>CAWHLU010000015.1:0-168591 GCA_963830285.1 uncultured Acidobacteriaceae bacterium | reverse complement strand
GATTCTGGCGGAGAGGGAGGGATTCGAACCCCCGATAGAGTTACCCCTATGCCTGATTTCGAGTCAGGTGCATTCAACCGGGCTCTGCCACCTCTCCGCATTGGATAGAGCACATCTCGAGGGGAAGCGCTGGGGCCCGGCGGCCGGCGATCCATGGCGAGAAGCGGCAGCAATCGCGGACTCTTGCGACCGGACTTCGCGGGCTGGGAGACTTCCCAGCAGCAAACTCGCGGCTGCGATGCGATTGCGCATCTTAAGTTTACCGGTGTCGATGCCGCGGTGGCAATTCCGCACTCGCCGGCATTCGATTCCGCGCGGAACCGGAGTGGCCGGCCGCAGCCTTTTCCCGGCCGCAGGCAGCCGAAGCGGGAGCGCCGCTCGCCTGGCGCATTGAGGGAGATAGGTTTACACGGTCGGAAGCAGCCATCGGTCATGGCGAAGTGTTACTTTACTCTCTGGCCTCGTTTGACCCGGCAGCGTGGCTCGAAAAGCCACGGAAAGAATAGCCTGCGGGAATTCAAATGGCACGTCTTGCACGGCGTTTGCAGGGAGCTGAAATTCAGATGATGGAATTCCACATTTCGCGGAAGGCGCGGGAACGCTACAAGTTCGCGGAGTCGCTTTTCTCCTATAACGGCAACGTGGTTTTTGCCAATATGGCGGCCTGCCGCGACCTTCGCCCACCGCATGAACCAGGTGCGCGAGGCGGACAAGTATCCCGAGCGGGCGGTGCATGCCGGGCAGCTGTTTGCGATGGGGCTGATCGACGAGGCCAGCCACGTGCTGATGGCGCGCTATCGCGAGCAGTTTGACCCGCGAGGTGATGACCGCGGCGCTGGACTGGTTTGCGGGCCGCGTGGGCATCGAGCGAACTCGACACCATGCTGCTGACGTTTGTGGAGCATTTCCCGGGCCAGAGCGTGATGCGCGGCGAGGAGACGCCGACGCAATGGCTGGCCGGCAAGACCGGCGGCATGCCGCACCGCGCGGCGGCGCTTGAAGAGCTGCTGCTGCTGTGGACGGCCAATCGCAACGAGGCGTTCAAGCCATTTGAAGAGCTGTTTGAAGACAAGCCGCTGGCCGAGAAGACGGTCTACCGCCAGGTGACGCAGCAATCTGCCGCGAGTATTTTGCCACGCGGCCGCTGATTCCGCTGGAGGGCGCGAAGCGCGATCAGCCTGCTCGATCTGCTGCGCGCGCCGGCGAGCGGCTGCGCCCGCTTCGCTCAGCGAGCAGCTGGCGCTGATTCGCAAGCTGTGGAAGCCGCTGCTGGGCGACAGCCTGGAGCGCTTTCTGCTGATGGCCGGCGAGATTCTGCACGAAGAAGAACTGGCCATCTGGATGCAGTTCAATCCCGACGCAGCCCGCGCACGGGCGGCAGCGGAAGAGGCGGCACGCCGCCGCCGCGAGCAGGGAACGCAGCAGTGGCCGTCGATTGTGAGCCAATCGCGAGGTGCCGACCTTCGGCGATCCGGCGCACGAGTACGAGAAGTTTCAGCCCGGACACGGCGTGGATGCCCAGCACGGTGCTGATCGCCAAGAGCACCTACGTGTGGCTGGCGCAGTTGAGCAGGCAGTACGGCCGGCACATCGCACGGCTCGATCGAGATTCCCGACGAAGAACTGGCGACGCTGGCGCATCGCGGGCTCAATTCGCTCTGGCTGATCGGCGTGTGGGAGCGCAGCCGCGCGTCGAAGACCATCAAGCAGCTTTGCGGCAACCAGGATGCCGTGGCTTCGGCCTATTCGCTCTTCGACTACACGATTGCCGACGACCTGGGCGGCGAAGCGGCGTACATCAACCTGCGCGACCGCTGCTATCGACACGGCATCCGGCTGGCCAGCGACATGGTGCCGAACCACATGGGCATCGATTCGCCGTGGGTGATCGAGCATCCCGAGTGGTTTATCTCGCGCAGTGATTCGCCGTATCCCGCCTACAGCTTCAACGGCCCCGATCTCTCGCACGACGGCCGCGTGGAGATCAAGATTGAAGACCACTACTTCGAGCAGACCGATGCGGCCGTGGTCTTTCGCCGCCGCGACAACTGGACCGGCGAGACGCGCTACATCTATCACGGCAACGACGGCACCAGCTTTCCCTGGAACGACACGGCGCAGCTCGACTACCTGAATCCGGCGGTGCGCGAGCAGGTGATCCAGACCATTCTGCATGTGGCGCGGCTGTTTCCGGTGATTCGCTTCGACGCGGCGATGACGCTGGCCAAGCGGCATTTTCATCGGCTGTGGTTTCCGGGGCCGGGCTCGAGCGGGGCCATTCCTTCGCGCGCCGAATACGGCATGAGCCAGGCGGAATTCGACCGGCACATGCCGCACGAGTTCTGGCGCGAGGTGGTGGATCGCGTGGCTGCCGAAGTGCCCGGCACGCTGCTGCTGGCCGAGGCCTTCTGGCTGATGGAGGGCTACTTCGTCCGCACGCTGGGCATGCATCGCGTGTACAACAGCGCGTTCATGATCATGCTGCGCGACGAGGACAACGCCAAGTACCGCTCGGTCATCAAGAACACGCTGGAATTCGATCCCGACATCATGAAGCGCTACGTGAACTTCATGAGCAATCCCGATGAACGCACGGCAATTGACCAGTTCGGCAAGGGCGACAAGTGCTTCGGCGTGGCGGCGATGATGGCCACGCTGCCGGGGCTGCCGATGTTCGGCCATGGGCAGATCGAGGGATTCACCGAGAAGTACGGCATGGAGTATCAGCGGCCGCGCTACGACGAGACGCCGGACCACTGGCTGGTGGAGCGCCACGAGCGCGAGATTGCCCCGCTGCTCAAGCGCCGCTGGCTCTTTGCCGAGAGCGGCAACTTTCTGCTCTACGACTTCTTCGAAGCATCCGGCTCGGTGGATGAGAATGTCTTTGCCTATTCGAATCGCACCGGCAGCGAGCGCGCGCTGGTGGTCTACAACAATCGCTACGGCGAAGCGCACGGCACCATCGATTTCTCGGCCGCCTATGCCGACAAAGGCAACGCGCAACTGCGCCAGCGGCGGATTGGCGAGGGGCTGGGACTCGCGGGAGATTCCGGCGCGATCCTGGCCTTCCGCGACTCGCTTACCGGCCTCGAATATCTGCGCCGCGCCAACGAATTCGCCGAACGCGGTCTAACGTTTCACCTGCATGCCTATCAGTGCCATGTCTTGATGGATTGGCACGAGAACTGGGCCACGGCCGAGCATCCGTGGGACCGGCTGTGCGATCAGCTCAACGGCCGCGGCGTGCCCAGCCTCGAAGATGCGCTCGTCAATATGGAATTGCAGCCCGTGTACCAGGCGCTGCGGTCACTCCTCGATCAGGACACGATTCGGCTGTTGACGGATCTGGCGGAACATCCGCGCACTACTGCCGGGAACGGCAGCGTGAGCGCCGCCATCGATCGCAAGGCGAATCGCAAGCGCAGCGAACTCTTCAATGTCGCGTGGACGCGCTGTGAGGCGTTCGTACGCATCGCGCAGCAGGCGTGGCGCTTGCGCACCGGTGCGCAAGGCGAGATGACGATGCCGGGATTGCTCGGTCCGGCGTTCCGCGAACGACTCGCCGCCGCCATGCGCATTCCCGTAGTGGAAGCCCTGTTCCCGCAGCCATGGACGGCAGCGGCGCGGCGCGTTCTGCCCAGTCCCAGTCCGCAGTTAACTGCGACGGCCATGTGGGCTCCCATCATCGCGTGGTGCGCGCTGGAGACGCTGGCTGAATCGATCGACGCCGAAAAGCCGGAAGAGATCGCGCTCAAGGCGTTCGATCGTCTGCGCCTGCGCCAACCCCTGGGAGAATCTTTCAATGCTCTCGGCTTCGAAGGGGAAGCGGGTTGGCGAGCCGCCGCGAGGATTAAGGTAGTGCTCCTGGCTCAGGCCGAAATTGCCAGGGGAACGAGAAGTGAGAAAGCGAAGTTGCCTTCGGCTCCCACGGAAACCGATTCGAAACCAATCACGGAGCCTAAGGTGGCGCAGGAGGCAGAACGTCCGGCGACCTCGGCAGCACCCGAAATTCCGGAGCCCGTCGTGTGCGGCATTCCGCGAGAACTCTGGTCGGACCCGGATGTGCGCTGGCTGACGAGAGTTCACGATGCCGGAGACAGCACCTATGTGGTCTGCGAGCCATACGAAGAACTGTTGTGGTGGCTGCAGATGCCGGAATTGCTGAACATCGCCGGCCAGCCCTCGCCGAGCAAGTCCGACCTTCGGGCACTGAACGCGAGGGTGCATGAGGCCTCGGCCGCAGCGGATAAAGCCGGTTATCGCCTGCGGACGATGCTGGGTGTCGATGCTAAGAGACCCGTAACGCAAACGAATCCGATCGAGAAGGATGCAGTCGCCGGCGGGGAAGCTGCGCAGGAGGAATCGGCGCAGAACCATTCGCTCGCCGACCCGTTGAAGGGTGCAGAAGAACTGCCGGTTAAGCCGAACGGCTAAAGAGCATGTTTGTAGGGGATCTGCTCCAATGACCTCGGGCTGTTCCAATTTTCTGTTCACCTGCTCCTCAATCCAGGAGACGCAGAGACAGACCGGGCAGCGCACACGGATGAGGATTTCAAGGCTGCGCTCTTTTGCAATATACGGCACGAACCAATGGACTATCCGTCTTATCCGTTGAATCCCGGCTTCGTAGACAAGCCTTCTGCATTGTTCGGTCTTTGCGGTCGGACTGTTCAGTTTCCGCAACGCATCAGGTTCACGATGACTTGTGTTGTTATGCCCGTTTGCGGGTCAGTTGTGACTTGAGTGTCGTGAATTTCATCCGGTTTCCTGGGATCTGTGCTGCCCTGGACGAACGAGATGGGAAACGCCTGGTCGGAGTCGCAAGATTTTGACTCAGCTGTCGTCAGGCTTCTGGAAATGCATTCGTGCTCGACTGGTCCGCCGTACTGGGAACCGACGTACTCCTCACGGTTGCTGCAAGTGCCGGATGTTTTGAACCTGGGCTCGGCCGATCGAAGTGCAACCTGATAGTGCCGTGTCTCGCCGGCGGGCTCAGAGATTACGCCGACTTTGGTGTCTCCGTCTGCCCAGCCGGTTATTTGGGCTCGGATTTCGTTGTGAATAGAAACAGGCCCGCATTCATTGCTTTTCTGGACGTCGTTCACCGAGTCATCTTCGCGGACAATGTCTCCTTCCCAATGTGCCGCGGCTTCGCCCTCGAAGGGAGATGTCATCTCTCCGCCCGACAAAACAAGAGTGCCGCCTAGATTGTAAGAAAGGTTCGACGTGACGCCATTATTTGAGCTCGACCTCTGAAAGAAGGTGTTGAGCTGAACTGTGCCTCCCCATCCTTCTTTGCAAACAACCCAGTCCTGCACGGGGAATTCATATTCCTTCGAGGAGTACCAGTGCATCCGGAATAACGTTTCAGCAACGGCTGTGGTAAGAGGAGCAAGTAGGTCTCCTTTGGCGAGGCCGATCGCCGGACCAAGCACATCGAGAAACTCGCCGGCCAGTTTGTCTGCTGTCCCGTTGTGTTTGTAGGCGATCTTCACCAGGACCGACATCTTCTTTCTGATGGGAAACCTTTTTTCATAAGTCATGTCCCAGAGTTGAGGACGACCTGAAACCTTAATCGATGTGTGACCGCTGTTATCGGTCTCCTTGTTCCAGGTTGCACCGTCGCTGCCTGGGCCGTTGTCGAACATCACTATCGCACGGTGTACGGCATCGAGGTATCCGGGATCCCTCGACGGGATGCCCAGAGGAACCCCACCCTTGATCAAGTGCCACTCCACGCCAACACCTTTGGCAGGCCCGCTCTTGGGAAAGCTCTCAATATCGATGTCCTTCGTGGCGGCAATTCCTCGCGTCAGGATCCAGAGTATGCACGGCCAGTCGTGAATATCGAACCAGACATATGCAGTAACGACCCGTGTTTCTCCAGCGTCCTGTAGGTTGGGGCCATCGGGAGTGCGCACAAGAGGCTCGTTGTCCATGGTGATCTTCACGTCCATGGCAGCGTAAATTGAGATGAATCGCAAGATGGCGATGATCGAATTCAGTGGACCCATATTGAGGGCCTCTTCTTCAACCTCAGAGAACACAATCGACTTCAAGACCATTACGCCATCGATCACTGTGTCGGCGGTTTCTCCGCACGGAGACCCGAAGCCTTTGCTTTCCTCGCTTGCAAGCCTGAAAAGAGGCCTTGACGCGGATGGGTGATAGGCCGCCGGCTCAAGCTGGACATGCTTGCGGGGTGACCAGGCACTTAGCCGCGGGTTGTGAACGCCCGCGTTCGGTCGCGAGCGCGCGATTCGATCGGCGGCAACTCGCTCGAGGATGAAGTTGACTTGAATGGAATTCAACTCAGCGGTTGCGGGATCGAGCTTCGGGTCAGTCAGGTCATAAGGAACAGGAGCGTTGCGCCCAAGTTCAACGATCGTTCTTGCCCAGAGACGGACTGGCTGATCGCCTTGGACAGATTTCGTGATTCCGCTAATCAGGATTCGATTGAACTGATCTTTCGAAATCCTTGGAATAGCTTTGCTGAGCACGGTGCTCAGATCATCGAGTGACATCGACCAGCCGTCGTTGTAGAGCTTTGCCATAGATGCGACTGTGAAGGTGTCGAACGCTAGTCCCTGCGACGGGCCTTTGGGAACCACGCTCAATTTTCCATCGGTGTCGCGGATGCTGAAGCCCGACATCTGTATCGCAGTTACCAGGGCCGGCAGCGACGCATCGTTATTGCCCGCAATCTGCATCGCGAGGCTGCGAGCGATATCGTCTGGATTCCCATTCAGCATCATCGGCGGGGGCAGACGGCGCGTCTTGAATGCTTCGGCCATGGCCGCAGGCCGGACCGGAAGGATCTTGGGCACGGGCACCAGGTTCGGCAGGGATGCCATTGCGTGGATTGAGCTTGAATATGGCTGGCTCACCGACGATGCAGATTTTGCGAAATGCGGTTTCGCAAATGCCCTCCAGAAGCCACGCACAACAAGAGTCGAAGCGATTACAAGCGTGACGCCGGTGAGCGCGACGATCAGTATCGCCAATCTTGAGTTTTTCATTGTTTACTACCTCAGAGTTCGTTGGTGTGAGCTTGATGATGCCCTTCGACCGGCAAAATCGAGATGATGAGGAGGACAAGGGACTCTCGGTCGTGGGTATCTTCCACTTCATTCTCGCGATTGAGTGCCGCATCCCGAGGTCAGAGATATTTCACAGACCATGAATCAAGCGTGAGAGGAATGTTCCGAACGCAACCGCGAGATTCACGATGGAGAGAAGCAAAAGAATGATCGATCCTGAACTCTTTCGCTCCAGGAGGGCGGACTTGGGATTCCGAGGATCGTAATAGACCTGAACTTCTTTCCCAATTGGGTACCGCTTCACAACGCTTGCCGGATTGGACAGCACGCCCGCCCCCACAGTCTTCGACCGCAGTGGAATTCCATTCACCACATACTCATAGAGGACACGGGCTTTCTCGTCTCCTCCATCGAAGTTCTTGTCGCCGACAACCGAGGATTCGATAACCTTGCCGGGGACGTGTGGCCATGTCATGGTTCGCTTTGCGCGGTTTTTGCCGTTGTACCAGATAGCGAGCAGTACGATTCCCAAGACGAGGAACGTCAGGATCATGGGTGCGTCACTGACCAATGTGGAGACCAACAGCGTAGATGCGTTTACTGCGGACAACTGATACGCGAGACGCAGTGGGATCGCCGTTGACATGATTTCCTCCTTGCCGAGATTTAGGTGTTAAGAAGGCCGCTGGCGGCTCACCCCGCGATGCCGGAAAGGAAAGCAATGCCAGCCATCACGGAAACCGCCGCCAATACCAGAATGAAAGTGAGCGCAGAGGCATTCCGCTCCAAGACGGCGAATTCCGGACGCATCGGGTCGTAAAAAACTTGAACGGCTCTACCCGGCGGGTATTTCGCGACGATGTCGTTGGCGGTCATCATGCCTGAAGCACCTATGGAGCTCGACTGAAAGAGGGTTCCGCCGACCTCGTAGGAGTAAAGGATCTCTGGAAGCGTTGACTCGCCATCGGAGCTTGTCACAGCCTTCGATTCGAGGATTTTGCCCTGAGCCTGGGTCCAGGTGAGGGTTTGCTTCGCGCGCCTGCGAAGGGCGTTCCAAATGCCGACCAAAACTAATCCGACGACAACAAAACTCAGTCCCGCGATCATAGTGACCTCCTCAAAATCTGGTTACTCCATCGAACGCATCGACAACAGGGAAGAATGGTTATGGCTTGTCCTGATTTTGAAGGGAAGTCGCTGTCTCCTGCGCCGGCACGGAGAAATCCCAAACGGAATAGAACAGCGCTTCCACATTAGCCTGCGGTACTCCAGCAAATTGCTTCTGATCTTTTCGAGGATGCAGAACCAGGCCGTACTCGCCGGGTTCCAGTTCCGATGCGGGAGAGACCTGGAGATGACCACGAGAAAGCGGGGTGACCTTAACCGCGATTTCGTTTTCTGGCTTGGTCGAGCGGGTGTCGTTGCCATGCTTGTCAAACTTGTCTTTGGAGGTTTCAACGAGCCGCCAGTTGTCCTTGGTTTCAATCAACCTGACGACGACCGGTTCATATCCGTCTGGATCGATTCCCGCTATATCGGCAAACTCGATCTCAAAACCAGGCATCCGGTCGGGCAGCACTGCTTGCGAATTCCGTCCCGGCAGCGCCCATGTATAAGCCAGGTGCGGCATCGGTTGGCCACGGCCCCCGCCGCTAGCCCCGGGGACCCCAGTGGCCATCATCATTCCCTTTCCCAGCCCCTTCAGAATGCCACCAGCTGCTGAGCCACCCTTTCCTTTGCTGTTGGCGATCTCAGTCGTCGAGGCTTGCATGGGAATCCTTCTTCCGCCCACGATGAGAGTGACTTTAGGCAAGTGTGCAGGAGCCTGCGCACCGGAACTCATGATCGGCACACCCATTACCCCAATCCGGCCTGAGCTGGCGTAGGTGGCAGCCGGGGGAGTTGCCAGCCGCGCGGCGCCATCGCGTGACTTCTTCTCGGCCTCGAGCATGGCCTGGAGGATCTTGTCGCTTACGTTCGCTTTCTTTAATCCCAGTAATGCGCTCGGTGACACATCAAAATTCACTTCACTGGCTGAGATCGAACCGATCACCATTTCTTCCTGAAAACCACTTGAAACCATCTGGACGATATCGCTGTCGATGAGGGGCGGCTTGCTCTGCGCGGGCGCGCCCGATGACGAAACACAGTGCGCAAGCGGCGAGCAGGATCAGGGATGCATTCGTTTTCATAAGAACCTCCTAAAATCGATTTGTTGATCGTCGGGAATGCGGCTACTGTGCGACGGAGAATGACCAGGCAGAATTGAAGACCAGGCCGTCACCGGTGTTCTGCAGAATGCTGTTGCCGGAGTACTTTTTGTCTTTGCTCACGGGACGGAGGACAACCGCATATTCTCCGGGCGCCAGCGCCGAACTTGCTTTCAGCTGATAGCTGCCGGTTGCGACCTTGGTGAACTGCGATGGACCCAGTTCCTCGACAAATGAGGAATAGATGGGATATTCCGATGCCGGGCTTTGAATCTGGTCCTGCTTCACCTCAGTGGCGCCAACCAGGCGGAAGTTGCTCGGGGTGGTCTCGAGTTTCAGCAGGGCAGGCTTGTAATCGTCTGGATTGATGCCCGGAATGTTGTCGCAATGAACCTCAAAACTGGGCTGTGTATCGTGGAGTACCGTCTCCGATTTCGCACCCGGCAATGCCCATACCTCGGTGGTGGTCTGCTGCCGCCGGTGCGCAAAAAGGCTGCCCGCCAGCATGGCTCCGCTGAACATCGGGTTGGCCATCATTGCAGTGCTTACAATCTTTGAGCTACCTTTCATCGATCCGGCCGCGGCAACGCTCTGGGTCACGCCGTTCATTGCCTGCGTGAGACTGCCGTCAGTGGCCATCGACGCCAGATTGGTGGGCTTGGTCTTGGCCTGCACCAGTTGTGTTTGCGTCTCAGGGAGAAGCTGCCGCTTGCCATCCTGTAGCAACACAACGAAAGGTTGCCCCGGCTTGCCTGCAACGTCTTTTGGGTCTTCCCTGGGTCTGGCCTCGGGTTGCGACACCGATTTCACAGGAGCCATGGCGGCGCCTTCTGCTGCAGTCTTCTTCTTGCCGGCGGCAGCGATCACCGCGTCGAGGACTTTGGCCGGCACGGCGCTCTTCTTCAGCTGGAGCAAGCCGATGGCGGAAATATCGAAGCTTGTATCCTGGGATTGAATGGCATTGACGATGGTTGACGAATCAAGACCGCCCTTGTACATGGCGATCACGTCGGCATTCGACAAGGGCTTTAACTCGCTCTGCTGCGCAAACACAGATGTAGGGAAGGCAAACAGGCAAACAAGAATCGACGCGTATCTCTTCAGCATGGCATTGACCTCCTGAGCGCCGGAAGCGTTTTGGTAGCAGGCATTCCCGGCTCAACACTCAGAAACGCGACGCAATTCCGCGAATCTGATCAAAGGTCAAAAGAATTTTTTGGTGGGAAGGAGGGATGAGTTTTTCAAAGACAAGGCGGATTCTAGGATTCGCTTTTCAACTCGTGATAGAGCCACGCCCGCGCGCTTGCCCATTGTCGCTGAACGGTTGCGGTTGATATTCCAACGATGCTCGAGATTTCTTCGTTCGACAGACCACCGAAGAACCGCAGCTCCACAATCCGCGCACGCTCGGGATCGATCTTCTCCAGTTGCGTTAGCGCATCTTCCAGCGCGACCATCTCGGCGTCGGGGCCCTTGGCAATCATTGCCGGGCCGTCGAGCGTCACTCGTTCTGCGGCGCCGCCACGCTTGGCCCGGTGGTTTCCTCTCGCGTGATCCACCAGGATTCGCCGCATCATCTTGGCTGCAATTCCCAGGAAATGAGCCCGGTTGCTCCAGTCTGCGTCCTGGCCAACCATGCGAAGATAGGCTTCGTGCACGAGGCCGGTGGTTTGCAGGGTGTGGCCGGGGCGCTCCCTGCGCATGTAGATCTGGGCCAGGCGGTGCAGTTCCTGGTAGACCAGGGGCATCAACGCGCCCAATGCCTGCTGGTCACCGCGACTCGCTCCTTCAAGAAGTGCGGTCACGTGGCTGGAAGCATACTCGCTCATGCGCTCCTCTCAGGCTACGAGAAATATGCCCCAATGTTGGCGTCTAAATGATTGAAAGTCAAGAGATTGACTTTATCAGTAGAGAAAGTGCAATATGAGCAAAACTAGAGATGTGTGCGGGTCTTCTCCTCGACGCGATTAGAGGACGTCAGACCGGCCAGTTATCCGGCTATCGGAATCCAAATGCCATTTCAGTGAGCGTTTGCAGGCTGGTTTGCACTTTATGACGTCGAATCCATGGTCGCGAATCGCTGAGATCTTTGAGCAGGCAATGGAACTTGCGCCAGAAGAACGGCCAGGATTTCTGGATCGTGCGTGCGCGTTCGATTCCAGCCTGCGCCGGGAAGTCGATTCGATGTTGGCAGCAAACAGCGAGATTCCAGAGAGCTTCATGAATACCCCGCCTGCAAAGGCGATTCTGCCGCGAGGATTCCGGCTGGGTGAATACGAAATCCAGGACTTGATTGGCGCCGGGGGCATGGGCGAAGTTTATAGGGCCCGCGACCTCAGGCTTCGCCGTGATGTTGCCATCAAGATACTGCCGCCAGTCGCGGCGACCGACCCCGATCGCCTGCGACGGTTTGAGCAAGAAGCGCATGCCATTGCGTCCCTGAATCATCCCAATATCCTCGCAATTTATCAATTTGGGGAGCACGAGCGAGGGCCATATCTGGTAACAGAATTGCTGAATGGTGAAACACTTCGGCAGAAGCTTAGTGAAAGCCCCCTTCCTATCGGGAAGACGCTTGAATACAGCGTGGAGATTGCGCGCGGCCTGGCTGCTGCACACGAAAAAGGAGTGATTCATCGAGACCTGAAACCCGAAAATGTGTTTGTGACGAATGAGGACCGGGTGAAGATCCTCGACTTCGGCTTAGCGAAGATGACTTCGAGTCAGCCGCCTGCCAAAGAAGTCGATGGTCAAACGGCTCCGGGATTGATCCTGGGAACGATCGGCTATATGGCGCCCGAACAACTACGCGGCCAACCAGTAGACGCTCGGACCGACATATTCGCATTCGGAGCAATACTTTATGAAGCCCTCACGGGGTCAGGAGCCTTCGAGAGGCCTACACCTGCAGAAGGAATCGCTGCCATCCTCAATGAAACTCCGCCAGAGATGGCGCGATCAGGAAGGGCCGTTCCTGCAGAACTCGAGCGCATTGCGCAGCGCTGTCTTGAAAAGTCTTCGACGCGACGGTTTCAATCTGCCTCAGATCTCGGCTTTGCATTGGAATCGTTGCGCGAACCGGGGCTGAAGGTCGGAGTCTTCCAACGGCTCAGGCAGTTTGGTTTGGCACATTCAATTGCCACAGCGATGGTTTTACTGCTGACTTCACTTGCCGTCGCAACAGTTTATTTCTATCTGCATCGCCACCCGAAACTCACAGAGCGGGACACGATTGTGCTCGCAGACCTCGACAACAAAACCGGCGACGCCGTCTTCGACAGTGCTCTGAATCAGGCTCTGATTATCCAGTTGGAGCAGTCGCCATTTCTGAAGATCCTTTCGGATTCGGAGGTCAACAAAGCGCTTCAGCGGATGAGTCTGCCGCCAGGCACGAAACTGTCCGCTGCTGTTGCCAGGGACGTCTGCGTCCGCGCCGGAAGCAAGGCCTACCTCGAGACGTCCATCTCAAATTTCGGACACGGGTACCTTGTGCAAATTGCAGCGACAGGTTGCGTGGCGGGAGAGCGGCTGGCGCAAGATCAGCGAAAGGCCGGGAGCAAGGATGATGTCTTGAAGACACTTGACTCCATCGCAACAAAAATGCGATCGAAGCTGGGCGAGTCTCTCACTACAGT
This sequence comes from uncultured Acidobacteriaceae bacterium, assembly GCA_963830285.1. GTDB lineage: Bacteria > Acidobacteriota > Terriglobia > Terriglobales > Acidobacteriaceae > Telmatobacter. The sequence goes on along the minus strand of CAWHLU010000015.1, from coordinate 155,706 downwards.
TCAAAAATTCAATTATCAGGGCGAAACGACCACATCCTCGCTGGAAGCGCTCAAAGCTTACAGTCTTGGAATTCGAACTCTCCACTCAAGCGGTCCTGAGGCGGCCGTTCCCTTTCTTCATCGCGCTCTCGAACTTGATCCTAAATTCGCCAAAGCATACCTGGCTCTGGGAAAGATGTACTCGAGCATGGGAGACTCAAGTCTGGCCGTCGAGAATACCGAAAAGGCCTATCACCTGGTTGGACAGGTTAGCGAGATTGAGCGACTCGACATCACGGCCGAATACAACTATCAGGTAAAGGGCGATCTGAGTGCCACGCAGCAGGCATTTGATTCGTGGATACAGGAGTATCCGCGAGACCCCTCTGCACTTCACAACAGAGCAAATATCTACATGAAGATCGGTCAATACGAAAAGGCTATCCAAGGATTCTCCGAGGCGCAAAAATTGGCGCCGGACTTCGTATATAGCGATATCAGCATCGCGTTCGCGAACCTCAATCTCAATCGATTGCAAGCTGCCCAAGCAGCTCTCAATAAGCTGGCTTCGTCCGGGTTCAGTCCCCAGTTGGCGTGGCCGCGCTTCTACCAAGTTGCCTTTCTCGAAGGCAACACCGAAGAGATGGCGCGGCAACTAGGTGTCGGCCTGGGCCGAACGCAAGACCGGGGCGACGCACTCTGGATCGACGCATTCACCGATTTGTATCATGGCCTTGCCGCCAAGGCTGGAGAAGTGAGTTCACGCGCGATTCCCAATCAGAAAGACGCCGGCCATTCCGAAGTCTCGGCTTTGAAGCTGACTCGATTGGGTCGCACCTATGCCGACTGCGGGGAAACGAATCTGGCGCGCGCGGCAGCGGAGTTGGCACTTAAACTGAGCAATGGCAGAATGGTCAAGGCACAAGCGGCACTAGCATTTGCTCGGATTGGAGACATTTCTCGCGCGCGGGGCCTTGTGGATGAACTCAAGTCAAACTATCCCTCCGACACCTTGCTGAATCGTTATTGGCTAGCGGCTGCGACAGCGGCTATCCAGATCAAAGAAGGTCAACCCAGCGATGCGATCGCGACGCTTGAGCCGGCACTTGATTACGAACTCTCGTGGGTTGGTCCGCTCTATCCCGCCTTTCTTCGAGGCGAAGCTTATCTCGAAGCTCACAACGGACCGGCAGCCGTATTGGAGTTTCAGAAGGTTATCGACCACTCCGGTATCGTCTTCAATGATGTCGCCGGACCCTTGGCGCTCCTGAAACAAGGACAGGCCTATCTGATTACAGGAGAAGGTGCAAAATCGAAAAAGGCCTATGAGATGTTTTTCGCCGTCTGGAAGGATGCTGACTCCAATCTTCCGATCCTGATTGCGGCGCGTAAGCAATATGCCGCGATGCAATAACAGAATCGATCCATCCTTTCAATGGCCCGATGGGTACCTGGCCGCCACGCCGATCCCCGTTACTGCGTCAGGTCGTACCGGACGTTGTTGATGAAGATCGTGCGGATGTTTTGGCGGTTCGGAGTGGACTCCGCCCAGAAGGCAAAGCTCGGGCTCGTGCCGTCGGCGAAGGAAAAATGCATGGTGTAAAAACCAAGCGCATATCGGCCAGCTAAAGGCTGATTCAAGCAGAGTCGCGCCCCCGAGGACATGCCCGGTGTTGCGCCCCCGTAGCTGAAGTGCGGTCCGCCGCTCACACAATTGGACACGATGCCCTGTTCCATGACCTGGCCGTCGGGGGTGAATTGGATTGCCGCATCGCCGTTGACGGAGCGGTAGGTTCCATTCAATTGGAGTCCATAACCAGGATCTAAAAACACAAAAACAAGATCGCGGGCGGTGATGTATTGGGGATAGTGACTGATATCGAGAGTCCATGAATCGCGATCACCAAAGACCACCTGCGCCTGCGGCCCGGAAATGCTATAGGTGCCCCACGTCCCGATCTTCGAAGCAATCCCCGAGCGGAAGTCAAGGTTCATCCAATATGCGTTGTTGTACCCGTCGAGGCCTATTTCCGGATAGCTGCGGCGTACGTGGCCATCGAGGAAAAAAGTGAAGTAGACATATTGATTGGGCTGTACGGTGGCGCGAAATACGCCGCCTAATTGATTTTGACCGGTGTAGCCCTGCGCCAGAGCCCACGGGCAAGAAACCACGAGAACCAAAATCGCCAGGAATTTCATTTTCAACCACCTTGTGACCCCAAATTCTTGCTTCATCCGGTAACGCGCGGATCCGAGGAAGAATTGATCATGGCGCGAGAATTTCTTTGAAAAGTGCCCTTGGCTGGGGGAAGATTGGTCGATAGAACTTGATGCGGGCCCTGATCAAAGCATGAAAAAGCAGGCCGGGAGGTATTTCCCTCGCCGCGAAAACAGGAACAAACAGATGCCTACGATTCCCTGGCAGGAAGTACGCGAAATCGTAGATGCGGTGCTCGATCTACCTGACGGCGAGCGCGCGCACTTTCTCGACAACGCTTCTTTGAAGCCGTCGATGCGCCGGTATGTTGAATCCCTTGTGGTCTCTTTCGAGCAATCAGACCAGTTCCTCAACGAGCCGGCCATGGCCGCCATGGCCCAAGAATTTGTCAATGGCTGGCCTGACACCTGGCTGGGCAAAAGACTGGGAGCCTATGAACTTGTAGAGGAGATTGGTCATGGCGGAATGGGTTCGGTTTACCGAGCGGTGCGGACCGACGATGAATTCCGGAAGATTGTCGCCATCAAGGTTGTGCGGGGAGGATTCGAGACACGCTTCGCCCGTGAGCGATTTCTGATCGAACGGCAGATCCTGTCCGACCTGGAGCACCCAAACATCGCGCGCCTGCTCGAAGGTGGAAGCACGGCCGACGGTCAGCCCTACTTCGTAATGGAGTACATCGAGGGCGTTCGTATCGACACCTATTGCGATGATCACAAGCTCCCGGTGACGGAACGGCTCCGGCTTTTCCTAACCGTGTGCTCGGCTGTCCAGTACGCCCATCAGAAGCTCGTCATTCACCGCGATCTCAAGCCCGGTAACATTCTCGTAACGTCGGAGGGGGTGCCCAAGCTTCTGGACTTTGGCATCGCCAAGGTCCTCGCTCCCGAAGCTGCCTCTTCCGCACCCGGACAGACAAGGACCCAGGTTCGTATGCTCACCCCCGAATACGCCAGTCCCGAGCAGCGCAAGGGCGAGCCGATTTCGACAGCGAGCGATGTGTATTCGCTTGGCGTGGTGCTGTACGAGTTATTGACGGGAAGATCACCTTATGCTGCGTCCGGTCGAACTCCGGAAGAAATCGATCGGGCAGTTGAGTCCACCGAGCCACTGAAGCCCAGCATTGCGACCGGCGGACCTTTCCTTATGGCCGGATCGGATCCGCAGCCGTTTGTCCACGACCCGAGTGTCACTCGCGAAGGCTCTCCGGAAAGGTTGCGCCGCCGTCTCAAGGGCGACCTCGACACGATCCTCCTGAAATCCCTGCGACAGGAGCCAAATCGTCGGTATTCTTCTGTCGAACAGTTGTCCGATGACATTTGCCGTCATCTGGAAGGTCTGCCTGTGCTCGCGCGCAAGGATACGCTCGGCTATCGTGCGGACAAATTTGTGCGCCGTCACATCGGTAGCGTAATCGCCGCGGCAATCATACTTGCCAGCCTGACAGCGGGCCTGCTGATCGCGCTTCGTGAGGCGGCGCTCGCCCGCGCCCAGCGGGCCCGGGCCGAGGCGCGATTCAACGACGTCAGAGCTCTAGCGAATTCATTGGTGTTCGACGTGTACGACTCGGTCGAGGATCTGCCCGGATCAACCTCTGCCCGAAAGTTGATAGTTGCAAAGGCTCTTCATTATCTCGATGACCTGTCGCGCGAATCCCAGGGCGATGCTGGCCTGGAGAGGGAACTGGCATCCGCGTACGAAAGAGTTGGCGACGTGCAGGGAAATTCTATAAATGCGAATCTCGGCGACTCTGCCGGAGCCCTCGCCAGTTATGAGAAGGCAGTTTCTATCCGATCTGCTCTTCATTCGGCCGATCCCGACCGCCTTGATGACGCAATCAATCTGTCGAAATCGTTGCGGATAACGGCGCAGGCGATGTTGCTAAACGGCAAGACGATCGAAGCGTGGAAGACTGCGCACCGATCGACTGAGATAGCAGAAAAAGCTGAGCAAAGCCATCCGAATGACAAGCAACTTCTGGTGGAACTGGGTCAGGACTACTCCGCCGAAGCAGATATCCTCGGCGGCAACTTTACCATTTCGAACCTTGGAAACACGTCTGACGCCATTGCGGTGCGGCAGAAACAGGCATCGGTACAGGAACAATTGCTGAAACTGGACCCCGGTAACGCCGCCATTCAGCGCAACTTTGGCGTGAGCCTCGCTAAGACCGGCGATGAGTTTGTTCTTGTTGGCGAATGGCATTCAGCACTCGCCCAGTTCACACGGGCAGAGGCCATCTTCGAAAAGCTCGCGGGACCGGCGCCAAGCCGGAAGGCGTTGGACGCTGTCCATTCCATCGACACGCGGTTGTACTTCGCCCAACGAGCGATCGGGAATGAGCAGGCCGGTCTCGAAATGGCTCGCCGGGCATTGGAAATTTCCAAGAAGCTCAGCGCGGCCGATGCAAATGACGTTCGCGCGCATGTCTCATTGACGATTGACTACGCCAATCTGGCTGCAGTGTGCCTCTCTATGCATCAGATGCGCACGGCGCTAGATGCTTCGAACACGGCTGTCAGGTCGATCGACAACCTCGTCCGGTTGAATCCTTCTGATGGAGAACTTCCGGGGATCCGTGCCGCTGTCTACACGACTGAAGGAGACGTTTTGAGCGGCTCATCATCCAAGGATAAATGGCTCGAATACTTCCGAACTGCAATTGGCATCTATCGGCAGATCAAGTCGGCAGATCCTGACAATGTCGAAGATCAGCTTCAGCTTTCGGGCGAATACAACGACTTCGGAAAAGCGCTTCTGCAGAACGGCGCTTTCGACAGAGCACTCGAAGCGTTTCAAGACTCACTCTCGTCGTCTGCGGCCCTTATCCATTCGGTGCATCCAAGCGTGAACTCGCTCTACACCGTTGCAGAGTCCTATACAGGATTGGGAGACGTTGAGGCAGCCATGGCGAGCTCAGCTTCGCAAGAATCTGTCCGCCTTGCCGCACTGAAGCGGGCTCAGGGCTGGTATGCGCAGAGCTTGAAACTCTGGTCCCAGGTGAAAGACCCAGGATTTCTGACGCCGAGTGGCGATGACTGCATTCCCCCATCGGCAGTCAGACAGCGGCTTGCCCGCGTGAACTCTAAATTGAACGATAGGAAGCATTAACTCGTGCTTGCCGGAGTGGCAGTCTATGTGTGAGTTGCATTTATTTTGACGGGAGAATTGCATTTATCCTGACGGAAATTACGATATTTTTGACTGCCTACATCCTCTTTACAAACATTTCCACTGAATCTCGTTTGACAAACTGAACTGAACCGTTCAGTATTGAATCTCGCGCCGCGGAGGTCGCTCGCATTGATCAGGGTGCAAAACCTCGTTAAGACATTTGGCACGTTCACCGCCGTCAATGACGTCTCGTTCGACGTTGCGGCTGGTGAAATCTTTGCCTTCCTTGGACCCAACGGAGCAGGGAAGACCACCACCATCAAAATGCTCACCACGCTGCTGCGCCCCACCAGCGGCGCCATCACGCTCGACGGCATCGACCCGCAGACGCATCAGAACGCGGTCCGCCAGAGCTTCGGAATTGTCTTTCAGGACCCCAGCCTCGACGGCGAACTCACGGCGGCCGAGAACATGGAAATTCATGGCGTCCTCTATCACGTGCCGCACAAGATCGCGCCGCCAGCGCACCGAGGAGTTATTGAAGCTCTTCGAACTCTGGGAGCGCCGCAAAGATCAGGTGAAGAAATTCTCCGGCGGCATGAAGCGTCGACTCGAAATCGCGCGCGGGTTTTTACACACCCCCAAAATTCTCTTTCTCGATGAGCCCACGCTGGGCCTCGATCCGCAGAGCCGCAATCAACTCTGGAATCACGTCAAGAAAGTCAACGAGGCGGAGAACGTCACCGTCTTCCTCACCACCCACTACATGGACGAGGCCGACCGCGTGGCGCATCGCATCGGCGTCATCGATCACGGCAAACTGATCACCCAGGGCACGCCGCAGGAAATCAAGGAACAGACCGGATCGGCAACTCTCGAAGACGCATTTCTGAAACTGACTGGCTCAACCATTCGCGATGAAAGTGCCAACTCGGCCGATCAGATGCGTCAATTCGCAAAAATGTGGCAACAGCAAAGGAGGTAACCGATGAGTGCAATCTATATTCTCTGGTTGCGTGAGTTGAAGCGATATACCCGTTCACGCGCGCAGATCATCGCTTCGCTCGGTCAGCCGATGCTGTATCTGCTGGTGCTCGGGTTCGGTCTCGGGCCTGTCTTTAAACGTGCCGGCAACGGCAACTATTTTCAGTTCATTGCGCCCGGCGTGATCGGTATGTCCGTCTTGTTCTCGTCGATCTTTTCAGGCCTTGGTCTTCTCTGGGATCGCCAGTTTGGCTTTCTCAAAGAAACACTGGTCGCGCCTGTGCCTCGCCTACAGATCATGATTGGTCGCACGCTGGGCGGAGCTACGGTTGCATGCATCCAGGGTACGTTGGTATTGGTCATCTGCCTGATCGCTGGTTTCCGGCCCACGCATCTGTCCGCTGTCCCTCTCGCTCTTGGATTCATGGTGATGATCGCGATGCTCTTTGCAGCCCTGGGTGTGGCCATTGGATCGGGCCTTCAGGACATGCAAGGTTTTCAGCTCATCATGAACTTCCTGGTTCTGCCTATCTACTTCCTGTCCGGAGCGATGTTTCCGCTCAGCGATACAAGGAATGTGTTGAAGTACATTACGCGCGCTGATCCTTTGTCGTATGGCATCGACGGAATGCGGAATGTGCTTGGCGCACCCAACGCCGCATTCGATCCGCGTCTCGATTTTGTCGTGCTTGCCGTTGTCGGCTCCATCCTGCTCGTGTTTGGGGCATACCGCTTCTCCAAGATCGAAATCTAACCATGGTTCGCCCTCGCAGTCTCGAAGCACACGAAAAGGTCCTCAATGCCGCGCTTGCACTGTTTGCCGAGCGCGGCATTGAAGCCACCAGCATGGATTCCATTGCGCAGGCCTCCGGCGTCAGCAAGGCCACCATCTACAACCATTGGAATGACAAGGAAGCGCTATTGCTCGAAGTGATGCTGATGGTCAACGGCCTCGATCGCGAGCCTGAGGATGTGGATACCGGCGATCTGCAACGCGATCTGGCCACCGTGCTCACGCGCAAACCTCCTGACAAGTTCGAAGCCGCACGCAATCGCATGATGCCGTCGCTTATTGCGTACTCGGCTATTCACCCTGAATTTGGCAAAGCCTGGCGGCATCGCGTAATGGAGCCGCCGCGCCAGTGCCTCAAGCGAGTTCTGCGTCGCGGCATCTCCCGCGGCCTGCTGCCCGCTAATCTCGATCTTGAATCAGCCATGGCGCTGCTGCTCGGCCCCATGCTCTACGCGCACGTCTTTCACAAGGATCAGGTTACGAACGCGCCTGACCTCGGTCCCGTGACCGCGCAGGCCTTCTGGCGCGCCCACAGCCAGAACCGCAAAGAGCACGTAACAAAAATCGAATTTGCAAATGCAGTTCTCGCAGCGAAAAGGAAGCCGGTCAAGAGCTAGTAGCCAGTAGCTTGTAGCCGGTAGCTAAGAGCAAGAAGCGGCGGGCTACAAGCTATCGGCTACCGGCTGCTTCTCAAAATCCCTTCGGCCGCTCCGCAGCAACCGCGAACGCACGTTCGAGTGCAATGCCGGCCTGGCACAGTGTTCCCTCATCAAAGAGTCTGCCGATCAGCGTAACGCCATGCGGAACGCGGCGCGGCGGCGAGAACTTCGGCAGAGGATGCTGAGGGTCCGGAGCCCAGTCGCTCCGTGCCTCGGCGACTTCCACAAACCCCGCGCGCAGGGTGAGCGAGGGATGACCCGTGTTGTTGGTGATGACGAGAATCTCATCGCGCAGCGACGGCACCAGCAGCAGGTCCACTTGCGAAAATACGCGCGCCATCTCCACGGCCACCTTGCGCCGCATGCGGTCAGCCTGGACAAAGTCCACCGCAGAAAGGAAGCGTGACTGGCGGAAGGTGTTCGGCCACGCATCGGAAACCTGCGCTTTTAACTCGGCCTCCTTATGTGCGAGCGTCAGCTCTTCGAAAGCCGCCGCGCCTTCCGCAAAGAGAATGAGATTGAGCGAGTCGTAAGGCCAGTCCGGGAGGGAGACTTCGACGAGTTCCATCCCGAGCTTCTTCACGACGTCAAGCGCTGCTCGATCAACGTCTGTCGCAGGAGTCTCCTTCATCCAGGCAGGGAAGTAGCCGACGCGCAGGCCCGCAACCTTGGCATTCGCATCGAAGGCGAGGGTACTCGGGACACTGGCGATATCTCCCGCGTCCGGCCCGGAGATCACGCTTAGCACGAGGATCGTGTCCTCGACGTAACGCGCCATCGGCCCCAGCTTGTCGAGCGACCAGCACAGAGTCATTGCGCCTGTGCGTGCAACACGCCCATAGGTCGGGCGCAGCCCCGTAATACCGCAGCGCATCGAAGGGCTCACGATGCTTCCGCCGGTTTCACTTCCTATAGCGAACCCAACGAGTCCTGCTGCTGATGCCGCTCCCGGACCGGCGCTGGATCCGGATGCTCCTTCTTCCAGCAGCCACGGATTCATGGTCTGCCCGCCAAACCAGATGTCGTTCAGGGCCAGCGCTCCAAGGCTCAGTTTTGCGACGAGCACCGCGCCCGCCGCGTTCAGCCGCGCTGCGACCGCACTGTCTTTTTTCGGGACGCGATCGCGGTACGGTTCCGCGCCATATGTCGTCGGAATGCCGGCTGTGTCGAGCAGGTCTTTCGCGCCCCACGGAATCCCATGCAGCGGCCCGCGATATTTTCCGGCTGCAATCTCAGCGTCGGCCTGGCGCGCCTGCTCGAGCGCATGATCGCGCGTCAGCGTAATGACGCAATGCAGCTTCGGGTCGAACCGCTGCAGACGATCGAGGTAGATGCTGGTCAGTCGCTCCGACGTGATCTGCCGCGACTGGATCCATCGCGAAAGCTGCGCAACCGAAGAGAACGCGATGTCGGCTTCGTTGGCGGGCAACGGCGCGCGTGGATTGGCACTGCGGATGCAGTAGCTCTCGCTGCGGCCCGACTTGCCGGGCGCAAAGCCCGGCAGCATCGGATTCCAGACCGTCGCCGGCGCAAGTCCTTCCTCGAGCATCATTTTGCGCGGGCCGGTTCTGCGTTCATAGAGCGGGGCCATCGCCTCGCGCCAGTTGCCAGCAGCCTGCGCACGATCGGTCGGAGACATTTCGATCTGCACCAGCTTCTCTGCCTCGGCAAAAGTTGCAGCGCTCACCTCCGGCCCCACGGGCGGCGCCGTGCCGAATGCGGTTGGTGCTCCAGGGGTCTGCTGGTTGGCGGGTACGGCGGGAGTTTGTGCGCCACTTTGCGCGTCAAGTTGCGCATTGAGTGGAAGCGCTGCGCCTAAGGCTCCAAGGGCGCCGGCAGCGAGAAAATCTCTGCGTGTCTGAGTCATTTTTCCTTTGTTCGAACGCATTCGGGATTGAGGATGGACATGGACAAGTGTTGCGAGTCTGAATTCTTGACGGCAGCGAGAAGAGCCTGAAAGCAGATTCTTCCTCACCACCCCCAAACTGGACTGCGTTTGGGACCCCGTTCACTCAGAATGACACCGGAATTTCGCGAAGAATTTCAGACTCACGATACTGAAAAGCAATATACGCTGCACTTCCCACAGTGGGCATGTGTGTTCAGCCGGTCAATGTAAGGTTCTGATTCCAGCCATGATTTGTCCAACGCAGCGCCGCCCCGTAGAATCACTAATGAGCAGCATGCGGGGCAGGAAGTCGTTCGTGTCCCGGCCGCTGCCGACCAACGATGAGCGAGCAACCATCAGGAACACCTAACAACCCGCAGCCGGTTTCGCCTGCGTGGAAGAGAATTGAGACGGCACGCCATCCCCAGCGGCCCTATCCCATGGACTTTATCGAGCGAATCTTCACGGATTTCAGCGAGATTCACGGGGATCGCGCTTTTGGCGACGACGCCGCAGTAGCCTGCGGCATGGCCCGCCTCGGCGACGACGAAGTGATGGTGATCGCCAACCGCAAAGGCGGCTCGACCAAGGAGCGCGTCAAGCGCAACTTCGGCATGCCGCATCCTGAGGGCTATCGCAAGGCGCTTCGCTGTATGAAAATTGCGGAGAAATTCGGCCGGCCGGTCATAAGCCTCATTGACCTGCCCGGCGCTTATCCGGGCCTTGGCGCGGAGGAACGCGGCCAGGCTGAAGCCATCGCGCGCAACATCCGCGAGATGGCGCGGCTGCGCGTACCGACCATCTCCATCATCAGCGGCGAAGGCGGATCGGGCGGCGCCCTGGCGCTTGCCGTCAGCGATCGCGTACTTATTCTCGAAAACGCGCTCTACTTCGTCATTACACCGGAGTCCTGCGCGGCAATCATGTGGCGCGACGCCTCACACAAGCAACAAGCGGCGGAAGCCATGCGCATCTCCGCGCCGGAAGTTGCCGCGCTTGGCTGCGTGGACGAGATCATTAGTGAGCCACCCGGAGGCGCGCATACCGATCATCCCGTGGGGGCCGGACTGGTGGGCGCTGCGATCCAGAAGCATCTAGCCGAGTTGAAAAGGATGCCCCTCGATGCGCTTATCGCCGGCCGGCAACAGAAGTTCCGCAATATCGCCCAGTGCTACACAGAAAGTTAGTGCGCGTGCCGTTTCAAGAACTCATTGAGCACGACATCTGCCGATCCCCAATGTCCGCCGTCGACGCATTCGCGCTGGTTCAATGGAGTCGGCGATGAGTGCGTCTGTTCGCGGCGGCAAGTTGCGCGCCTACCTCCAATTCGTCGCCGCGGTCCTTTATTTCTTCGTGGCGCGGTCCTTCGCCCGGGGCGCGGCTGTGCGCATCCATCACGATGCGTTTGAGCCACTGGTGGAGCAGTTTTTGCTGGCTGCGATTCTCATCCTCGGTTACGCGGCCTTCGGCTCCCTGTTCGACCGGCAGACGAACTCCATCGCAGCGCAGGGCTTGCCGCTCCGTTCCGGCTGGACCCGCGAGATCGGCGTTGGCATGGCTGTCGGCTGGGGCGCGGTCATCGTCTGCGTCCTTGCCATGATCGTCATCGGCGGCATTGCCGTCGTCGTCACCACCCAGACCTCCGCATGGCCATGGCTGATTGCGGACGCAGCCTATTTCGCGCTCCTCGCGCTCGGAGAAGAAGTCGCCTTCCGCGGTTATGGGTTTCAGCGTTTCTCCGCCGTGGTGGGTTCATCGGGTGCGGCGTTTGGCTTTGCCCTGTTTTATGCAATCGTCCATGCCTTTCAGCCCGGGTCAACGAATGCCAGCATCGCCATCTCGGTCGTCTTCAGTTTTCTGCTCACCACGGCCTATCTGCGCACGCGCGCCCTCTGGTTGAGCTGGGGTCTCAATTTTGCCTGGAAGGCCTCGCAGGCACTCATCTTCGGCCTGACGGTAAGCGGCGTCAGCAGTCACTCGCCGGTCATTGAGGGAAACCCCATGGGACCGTTCTGGCTTACCGGCGGCGGATTCGGCCTGGACGCGAGCTGGTTCGCCTGCCTCGTCCTACTCGCTGCGTTTCCCGTAGTTCATCGCCTAACCCGCGATCTCGATTTTCGCTACAACGCGCCTGTCATCGTTCCCGGTGGAATCCCCGTCGATCTTGATGCGGCTGCCCGTCGCCAGCATGAAACGGCCATGGGCCCTGCCGCTGAGCCGGCGGCACCCGCCCTGGTCCAGATTCTTCCGGTTGCCGGGCCACCCGCGCCAGCCCCGACGGCTTCAGAGACTGCAGCAGCGGCCGGCCCCGAGGATCCTCGCTGAACCCGCCCGGCTCATAGGCCCGGTGCTCCGGTTCAAATCTTCGAGTTGACCTTTGTGGTTGATTAGAACTACTGTTGGCACAACGCCACGCACGGCCATGGGAGGATGCCCATGATCACGCCATTGTCCACATTCCCCTCTTCGGCAGGTTCTTCCCGCATTGTTGCAAGGACTTGCCGCTATGGCTTGGCAGGAGCCTGTGCGTTAACGCTGGCCTTCGGCGGCGTCCTGGCATCGGCACAAGCCATCACAATTGATACGCATAGCGGCGCAAACAAGGGAGACGGAACAGGCACGGTCGACCGGCGCTATGCCCAGATCAAGCCCACCAATGTTCCCCTCACACAGTCCGAGCTGGATGCCAAGACCCGCAGCGAACTCATTCGTGTGCTGCAGTCGGAACAGGGATTTGCCATGCGTCCCTTTCCCATGGGGCACAAGGGCCTGAAGTTGGAGGCAAACGGCAAGCTGAGCCCCGCCGGCGAGCCCTACCTCGACATGGTCACGGAAAACGGAATCTGCGCCAAGCCGGGAGACCGGGTGGTGCTCTCCGACATCAAGTTCGACCACAACAAAATCATCTTCGATCTGAACGGCGGTCCTGACCTGAAACATCGCTTCCTGCGCCATGTCCAGCTGGGCGGCGGGGGAGCGATGAACCCCGTGGTGCAGGACGACGGCCAGGCGGCCACTGGCGCCCGTCTCACGCTGGAGTTCAAAGGCCACATCCCCGAACTGACCGGTGCCGAAGTCGAGGCGCTTCTCGCACCCCTTATTTCCTTTGGCGTCAAGACGCCCATCGAGGCATTCACAGACACGCTCCCGACCAAGCTCAAGAGCGCGATTCTGGATCACAACGTAATGGTCGGCATGACCACCGACATGGTGCTCTTTGCCATGGGCCAGCCCGAACGCAAGGTCCGTGAAATCGAAGGACAGATGCCCTTTGAAGAGTGGATTTACGGCGCGCCTCCCAAGCCCGTCGAGTTCGTCCGGATCAACGGGAATCGCGTCATCCGGGTTGAGATCGCCAAAGTTGGCGAAGCCCCGGTCATCTTCGACCAAGGATGAAGTCGAAGGCATGATGCGTACAGACGGCTCGCCCCTGGTTGCCGATGCGCCCGCTACCCGCACGGTCAAGATGGGCGATGTGCAGCGCGATCCTGATACACAGTCTGCGGCGCCTCCGCCCACGCTCACGGCTCCGGGAGAAAAACTACCAGACACTCCGAGCCAGAACGGACCTGGCGCCATGAAGCCGGTCGAGTTTCCGAAGCAGAAGCCGGATGACTATCCCGACGTCGAAGCCGCCCGGCGAGCCGACCAGGCCAGGCAGGCCGAGGCAGCCGACAAGGCGAAAGATACACAGCAGGACACGCAGCCGGATTCATCCAAGCCCAATCCTTCCGACGGCAGCACGCAGCCGCCTGCCGGTACGCCGGGTAGCTCGTCCCAGTCTCCTGCGCCGGCACCTCCGCAGACCGATGCCGCCCAGCCGCACTGAGTCCTGATGTAAACTAGGAGGCAGCGAGTCCGGCTGCCCTCCCGCAAACAAATTGGAAGCAGGGGTGAGTTTTCGACCGCGCCGTTGAAGCCGCGTGCAGGAATCTTGCGCGTGTGTGCAGAGACAATCTTCAAAGGAGAAACACCCGACCTATGGCCAAAATTGCCAAAACAGGCGACCGCAAGAAATCAATGGACACGACGAAGTCCACCGACTGCCCCAAGTGCAGCAAACCGACGCGCATCGTCAAGCGCGTGAAGGACCGCGAGCGCGGCGTACCCGGCGGAGTCTATATCTCCTGCTCAGCGTGCGATTTCTACGAAAAACTTTAAGTTTTAAAGCAAGTCTCAGTGGATGGGAAAGCCCGGCACTCCGCCGGGCTTTTCATTACAGACCGTTCATTAATCCTCAGAAGTGTGGGACTTGGGCCTGTCCACGATGGTTGTATCGGGGCATGACTTGTAGTCGTGCCACAGAAGCAAGCAAAAAACCACGGCCTTAGCCCCTGCGTGCGCGCTTGCGCAGAGATGAAGACTACAGCGCCTCCGCCATCTCCTCCAAAATCGCCGTCGCCGCTTCCGCCGGATTTGGTGCCTGCGTGATCGGCCGTCCGACAACCAGATAGCTGGCGCCCTGCTGCAGTGCCTCCGCAGGCCCGGCAACGCGCTTCTGGTCGCCGATCGCAGCCCCAGCCGGTCGAATCCCCGGAATGACCAGCACCCCATCCGGCCCGGTGAGCAATCGCACCGCAGCGACCTCTCGCGGCGAGCAGACAAATCCGCGAATTCCTGCGCCGATTCCCATCTTCGCAAGCACTTCAACCTGCTGCGATGGCGGCCGATCGACGCCCGTTGCCTGCAACTGCCCAGTGTCCATGCTGGTTAGAACCGTTACCGCAAGCAGTTCCGGGGGATGCGCGATACCGGCAAGCGCAGCCTTCGCCGCAGCCAGCATGGCTGGGCCGCCGCCCGCATGTACGGTTAGCATGCGCACACCAAGCCCCGCCGCCGAGCGAACCGCCCCAGCGACCGTGTTCGGAATATCGTGCAGCTTGAGATCGAGAAAAACGTTGTGCCCGCGCGCGATGATTGGCTCCAGCACCGCGGGACCGGCCGCGACAAACAACTCCAGCCCGACCTTGAACCACGTACAGGTCCCCTCGAGTTCCGCAACCATGCGCATCGCTTGCCGCGTGTCGGGCGCATCAAGCGCAACAATCAGGCGTTGGCGGGCGAACGCAATTGGGTCGGTCTTGACGGCTTCAGCGACCTCGGCGGGGACGGCAGCGGTCTCGGGGTCGGACATTCCTCAATCGTACCCCGGTTCCATGCGCGGCGATCAGCGTTCCGGCGGCAATTTTCCGCCGCTGAATCCTCAGCGGATAAGCGGTTCAGTCGATCGCGATCTCGAATTCGATTGTAAAGTGGTTCGCGTCACACGGAGAAATCTTTCAACGCATCGTATAAGTCCTTCAATTGTGACAACTATCACTGCCACCGGGGACGCAAAGAGAGTCTTCTCGAAGGTGCAATCCCCGTCAGAGTTTTCCGAACCAGTGGAGATTTCCGCTGCGGGGAAGCCATGTGCGCAAATGCAACTGCTCACGCACCATGGAGGAAGATACGGTCGCATGACCAAAGCCGCACGCATCGTTTCGTTCTTGATTGCTATCGTTGTCGTTCCAGCCGAGTGGTTGTTCGACTTGTTCCGGACCGCCCGACGGCGCAGGGCCGTCGCACTCAGCCTTCTGGCCATGGCTATGCTCGTTGTGCCCCACCGCCTGGCCGCACAAGCAGATTGCCTGGCTTGCCACGGCGACAAGACGATGCAGGATGCAGCCGGCCACAGCATCGCGGTCGATGGCGACAAGTTCAGTTCCAGCATTCACGGCAGCCTGCAATGCAACAACTGCCACGCCGACATCAAGGAGTACCCGCACCCCGACCAGATCGCCAAGGTCGACTGCAAGACCTGCCACGCCGACGAGGCCTCAAAGCTGACAGGCAGCGTGCACGCCTCTTCAAAGGAGCATCCCTGCACGAGCTGCCACGGCAATGCGCATGAGATCTTTCCCAAGACCGATTCCCGCTCGGCCGTTTATCCGCTCAATGTGCCCAAGACCTGCGGGCAGTGCCACAGCGACGGCGCGATGGCGAGCAAGCAGGGTCTGGCCAGCGTCTATCCGCATTACATGGATTCGATTCACGGCTTCGCGCTCAGCAAGGAAGGCCTGCTGGTTGCGGCCAACTGCCAGAGCTGCCACGGATCACATCACATCCTGAGCCACAAGGACCCAGCAAGCCCGACCTACAAGGCCAACATCCCCAAGACCTGCGGCACCTGCCACGCCAAAATCAACGACGACTACCAGGGCGGCGCCCATGGCAAGGCTGTTGCGGTCAGGCAATATGAAAGCGCCTGTCTGCACCGACTGCCATACTGCGCACGCGATTCTGCAGCCGACAGAATCCGCATTCCGCATGCAGTCCACGCCGATCTGCGGCTCCTGCCACAAGGACAAGCTCTCCACCTACCGCGACACGTTCCACTCGCAGCTCGGATCGCTGGGCGGCTACGTGGAGACGGCGCGCTGCTGGGATTGCCACGGCGCACACGAGATCTTTCCCGCATCCGATCCGCGCTCGCCGGTCAACAAGGCCAACCTGGTAAAGACCTGCGGCCGATGCCATGCCGGCGCCAACCTCAGTTTTGTACAGTACCAGCCACATGCCAACGCGCATGACCGCAAACTGAATCCGGCGCTCTATTTCGTGCGCCTGTTCATGAACCTGCTGCTGGCCAGCACTGCTTACGTTCTTCGTGATTCACACCATTCTGTGGCTGATCCGTTCGCGATACGACCAGGTCAAGAGAAAGTCGGCAAATGGAGGAAACATGCCTGATCTGGAACTGGCGCCGGCTGAAGTGCAGGCGCAGAACACCGTCCACGGGCCGGTTCTTCAAGCGCTTTACGCGCGAGCAGCGCTACCTGCATGCGAGTGCTTTCAGCACGTTTCTCGGTCTGGCGGCCACCGGCCTGCCGCTGCGCTTCAGCGAGAGCTTCTGGGCGCGCGGGTTGGCCAGCGTGTGGGCGGATTCGGCGCGATCCTCTTCTTTCACAAGTTCTGCGCGCTGGTGCTCACGCGTCGCATTTCTGATCCATGTCAAAGATATCTTCACCCGCGGCCTCTTTCGCCGGAAAAGGGAATCTTCTGGGGCTCGACTTCGATGGTCGCCAACTGGAAGGATGTGAAGGACCTGTTCGGCCACATGCGCTGGTTCCTGGGCCTCGGCCCCAAGCCGCAATTCGAGCGCTACGCCTACTGGGAGAAGTTCGATTACTGGGCGGTGTTCTGGGGCATGATCGTCATCGGCTTCTCAGGCTACGCCATGTGGTTCGCGCCGTTCTTTGCGCACTTCCTGCCCGGCTGGGCGCTGAACGCCGTGCTCGTGATCCACAGCGAAGAAGGCCTGCTGGCCATCCTGTTCATCTTCTCGATTCACTTCGTCAACACGCACCTGCGCCCCGACAGCTTTCCGATGGACATGGTGATCTTTACCGGCGTCGAGAGCGAAGAGGAGTTCAAGCACAAGCGGCCGCTGGAATACGCACGCATGGTGCGCGAAGGCAAACTTGAACAGCGCCTCGGCACCGCGCCGGCTCCGTGGTTCGTCAACTTCTCCCGCATCGTGGGATTCACCGCCATCTGTATCGGCCTCACGCTGCTGGTGCTGACGCTGACCGCGTATTTCGACTAAGCAGGGAAGCATTCCGCAGAGTTTGTATGAGGGCATGACATTCGTCATGCCCTCACCATTGCATCGCAAACATTTGCTGTGATGCGTTTCGCATCGACGTGTGATTCGTGTCACGGCACGCACGTCGCACTGAGCGTCTCCTCGATAGCGTGAAAGTTTCCAGCAGAATTCTGCTCTGTACGCTCGCATTCTTTCTGCTGGGCTCGGCCCTCCCCACACGCGCCCAACACAAGCTCAAAGATGAAGACTGCCTCACCTGCCACGGCGATCCGACACTCGCCACCGACGTGAACGGCAAGTCAGTCAGCCTGTTCGTCGACGCGAAAAAGCTCAAGCACTCGATCCACAGTCCATGGCTGGCCTGCGTGGACTGCCACAAGGATGTGAAGAGCCTGTCGCACGAGACCCCGCCCCGAAAGGTCCTGTGCACCGATTGCCATGCCGACGCGAAGGACGCCTACGCGCACAGCACGCACGCAAAGATCACCGCCGCCGGCAAGAGCGCTGCCAATTGCCAGGACTGCCACGGCGAACGCTCACCAGGTGTTGGCCGGCAGGCGACCCTAATTCGCCGGTCAATCACGCCAACATTCCCTATACCTGCGGACGCTGCCACGGGCAGAAATTCCTGATGGAATCCAACGGCGAGAGCTGCACAGCCCTTCCTCTCCTACCAGGACAGCGTGCACGGCCGCGCGACGGAAAAGGGTTCCACCAAAGCTGCTGTCTGCACTGACTGCCATGGCGCGCACGAGATCTGCCCCGCCAACGACGCCAAATCGCCGATCTACAAATTCAATGTCCCGGCCACGTGCGGCAAGTGCCACGCTGAGATCAAGCAAACCTTCAATCACAGCATTCACGGGCAGGCCATCGCGCGGGGCAACAAGCTTTCGCCGGTATGCACCGACTGCCACGGCATCCACTCCATCAAGGCGCATAACGATCCCAATTCGCCCGTCTCCGAGCAGAATCTCTCGCGCGATACCTGCGCGCGATGCCACGAAGGGGTGCGTCTATCGGCGAATTCGGCATTCCGGGCAATCGCGTCTCCACCTACATGGACAGCTATCACGGCCTCGCGGCAGAAGGCGGCTCGGTGGTCGCCGCAAACTGCTCGAGTTGCCACGGCGTGCACAACATTCTGCCTTCGAGTGATCCGCACTCCACCATCAACAAGGCCAATCTCGACGCCACCTGCGGCAAGTGCCACAAGGGTGTCACGCAGAAGTTCACCCTCACACCCGTGCATCTGGCCGACGGCGTGCACCCCAAAGACATCGGCTCGATCATCACGCGGTGGGTACGCATCATCTACATCGTTCTCATCCTGGCTGTTATTGGCGCCATGTTCCTGCACAACTTCATCATCTGGCGCAGCAAGGCCGCGGCGCGGCGACACATGCAGAACCCCATGATGCAGCGCATGAGCACAAACCAGCGCTGGCAGCACCTGATTCTGCTCACCAGCTTCATCATCCTGGTCATTACCGGCTTTGCGCTCAAGTTCCCCGATTCCTGGTTTGCGGAAATGCTGGGCATGGGCGAACACGTGCGGAGCATCGTCCATCGCATTGCGGGAGTCGTACTCATCGCCGCCGGCATCTATCATGTCTTCTATCTTGCGATCGCGCGGGAGGGCCGCCGGCTCCTTATGGACATCGCGCCGCGCCCGAAGGACGGCATGGATGCTCTTGGCGCCATGCTCTATTACCTGGGCCTGAGCAAGCGGAAGCCGCAATTCGGCCGCTTCAACTATGGCGAAAAAGCCGAATACTGGGCGCTGGTATGGGGCACGGGGCTGATGGGCGTCACCGGCATCATGATGTGGGCCAAGGTGTGGGTTGGCAACCTGCTGGCTCGCTGGTGGGTCGATGTGGCCACTGCCGTGCACTACTACGAGGCCATTCTCGCGACGCTCGCGATTCTCGTGTGGCACTTCTACCAGGTCTTCTTCGATCCCGATGTTTACCCGATGAACTGGGCATGGTGGGACGGCAAGATGCCGGTAGAGCACTATCGCGAAGAGCATGCGCTGGATACGGAATCCCTGCGCGGCGCAAACTCATCCGACTCATCGCACGGAAGTGATTCAGGAGCCTCGAAGCACTGAAAGCCGGCTCATCGCCGATCGGGCCTGGAAGGCCGGCCTTCATAATGAATTGTCGACTCGAACGCTGTCACCCAGTTGCTTCCGAAGCCTCTCCCATCATCAGCAAATCATTTTCCCCTCGCTGATCGCCGCACTCTGCATCGAACTATCTTATGCCGGAAGACGGTGCAGAGTTACCGGTCACGTCATCAGAGGAGCCTGTCTGGGCCCCGGATGCCTCCACATGCTATCGGGGCGTCGTTCGCGGGCTGCTCGAGGCCGGCGTGCCCTTCGCGGTCAGCGGAGGGTTCTCCTTTCACCACCACACCGGAATCTGGCGCACCACCAAAGACCTCGATCTCGTGACGCCGCCAGACGCGGTTCCCCGGGCCTTCGAGGTTCTCGTGCGAGAGGGCTTTGAGACCTACGTCCAGGATCCCGTCTGGCTCGCCAAGGCGCGACGCGGTGAATATTTTGTCGACCTTATCACCGGCGTCGGCAACGCGACTCTCACCGTCGAGCAGTCATGGATCGATCGCGCGCAGGAAGACGAAGTCCTTGGCATCCGCTGCAAGATTCTTCCGGTGGAAGAAATGATTGCCTCCAAGCTCTTCGTCACGCGCCGTGAGCGTTTTGACGGCGCTGACATCGTGCACTTGCTGAAAGCCTGCGCCCGCACTCTCGACTGGGACCGGCTCCGCAGCCTTACCGTTGTCGCATTGGCATATGCTCTACTGGAATCTGGTGTTGTTTGCCTACATCTACCCCGCGCGAACGGGCGACGTTCCAGCATTCGTATGGCGGGACCTTACTGAACGCTTCCAGAAGTCCATCGTTCCAGAGCAGAATGACCAACCTTTTCGTGGTTCGCTCATCGATCCAAAGATGTTCGCCATCGATGTCAACGAATGGGGCGAGCGCGACCTTTACCGTGAACTCTGCGAGAACTACCCCTATCGATTGCGGCAGATCAACACAACCAGGAGCGAGGAATGAGGCTGGCAGCAGTTGCCGACATTCATCTCGTTCGAGAAAACTACGAGCGGGATGTCCACCAGTTCTCGCCGGTCAACGATCTGGCCGACGTCGTGGTCATCGCCGGCGACTTTACAAACCACGGCATGCCGGAAGAGATGCGCGCTGTCCTTGGCGTGCTCGAACATATTCGCATTCCCATCGTTGCTGTCCTCGGCAATCATGACCACGAGAGCGGTCACCAGGACGAACTTGCCGGAATGCTGCGCGTTGCCGGTGTCCACCTGCTCGACGGACATTGTCATGAGATCGCGGACATCGGCTTTGCGGGCACCAAGGGGTTCTGCGGCGGTTTCGCACCATACGAATTGATGCCGTTTGGCGAGCAGGGAATCAAGACCTTCGTCGAAATTGCAGAACGCGAAGCCATCAAGCTTGACTACGGCCTCGCGCAGACACAGGCGCAAAAGAAAGTCGCCATCACCCACTACGCGCCTATCAAGGAAACCATTGCCGGTGAGCCCGAACCCATCTTTGCGTTTCTGGGGAGTTCACGCCTCCAGCGCGCACTTGAGACACACAAGCCCGTGCTGGCTCTTCACGGACACGCGCACAAGGGCACATTCTCCGCTGAAACCAAATCAGGAATCCGTGTCTGCAATGTTTCGCTGCCCATCTTGCGTCGGCGCGGAGAAGAGCATCCCTTCGCCCTCTTCAATCTCTGAGAGTTTCGCTCTAATGAATTTCGAATTTCAGCTCCTCAGCGCCGAAGTGAGGGGAAGACAACCCAGATTTTTAGCGGGACGCGGGAGGAACCTCGAAATCCAGGCCTCGGGTGCGGTTCGCCTGCTCGGTGGCAGCAATATCGATCTGATCCAGCGGAATCTGCTCGTAGTGCTGTTGATCGAGATCGGTCAGAGCCTGGCTGTTCACCATGTAGTTCTGCATCGATTCGGGAGTGCGGCCGTTCTTGAAGATCACGGTGATGGGCTGCTCGGCAAAGGCAGAAGAATCAGTCGACCCAGCATACGCAGACCGGGGCATCCGAGCGGCCGGTGCCTGGGCGTAGTTCGGCCCTTGCATCGGTTCAGGCTCGGAATCGTAGCCCGTGTTGGGAGTTGCATCCGCGTAACCGGTTGCCGGACCATCCGGCCCGTAGGCGGAGTCGCCGGAATCCCCCCAGTTGTAAAATCCCGGATCGATCACAAAGGGGTACGGGTACCCAGCCCATCCCGGATAGCCGTACCCATAAGAACCGGCCGTCCATGGACCACGCCTGCGGTTGCGATTCCAGGAATTGGAGCGATCGCCATAAGCAGGGCGATACAAGGGTCGACGTGCCGCGAACCCCGGTCCGCGATAGGGAACTCGCGCTCCCCCGAGGCCTGAAGCGCCCAATCGCCCAAGAGCTGGTCTCGCAAATCCGACTTGTCCGGAGGAAGTCGGCGATATTCTGCGCGCTCCCGTGAAACCAGAGTGCCCGGCAAAGCCTCCGTGACCAGAGAATCCGCCGCGTCCTGAGGATCCGCCCCGAGCTGCGCCATGCTGCGCATGGGACGGCATCGTCAGCGCTACGGCCACCAGGGCGACTGCAGCCCTAGTATCTCATGGTCATCTATTCTATGCCCGATTCGCTTTCCGCGCTGCGGGTTAAATTTCTCACTCCGGAGCGATGCCCGCCATCGCACGGCGTCACACCCGCCATTCATCCGCGCGCCAGCTCTTGATCCTTTCCTTGATCTGCTTGCGAGTGAGATTGTGTTCAAGCGCCTGTTTGGCGAGTTCCACCACCTCGTCATCGGACGCAAACCGCAATGCGATCAACTGGCCTTCGTTAAGGCGGTAAATCTGCGGGTGCCACTGCTCCGGAGCCAGTGCCTGCAGACGCAAGCGTTCCTCCAGCCGGATCAACCGGTCCTGCACCTTCAGCGGATACAAGCGCAATTTTAGAATCGGCACGATCGCTGCAAGAGACAGCACAAGGTACCAGCCCGAGGAAAGACTGGTTTGACGGTACAAGTGGAATCCAGCGTACACCAGGTTAGCCAGGTACAGCACGAAGATGAAAATGTGAAAGAAAGGGTCGAGGCGAGCGTGATTCTTGAGGCTCTGTGTCTTACTCATGCGTGGCCACAATTTCTTTCAGGCCGGAGTTGGCTGTCGCTGCGGAGGGCATCTCCGCTCTGCCGCCGGCAGCAGCGCGCTGTGGACCTGGACACGGGCGCTGAGGGGATTCTCAGTGGACAAGCCGGATGATGTCAACGCTTCAAGATCGTCCGGCGATAGCTTCTTCAGATCCTTCGGAATCAGATGATACCGCCCGCGCACAACGTAATCGACAAACAGCCCGCCGGCCAGATAGGGATTCACGATCGCAATAGGCACCGCATACGCAGTCGTAATCAGCGACTCCGAAATGCTCTTGTTTGATCCGGCTCATCCGGCGATACCCGGGAATCTGCGGGATTTCAAAGATCTCCAGGTGAATCTCAGGATGCTTGCGCGCGTAGCGCTCCAGCTTGTAGGCGATCTGTTTGGGCGTGGTCATCCCCGCATCGGGAAAGATGCTGCGCCGGAACGTCCGCGGAAAATACTGGTTCAGCACCGCGCGCGAAAAGTCGGAGCAGTTATTAAACAGCAGCTGAAAATCCGAATCGTTTTTGGCGTTGTTCATTCGCGCGATAAATGCATCGTCCTGCGCTTCTGTCGTATCGAAACGGAAGCGCATACATCCGCCTCTCGTAGGACACGCCGACCAGTTCTGTCCAGCCGCCGTGCCAGAAACCGCCCTTTGGCACTTTCTCGCCCAGGCCGAGCAGATGCGCCTCGTGATACTCATCGCGCAACCGATTCACCGTCGCGCGATCCACGCGCGCTGGAACCCTGGAGATGTCTTCGGTGGAATAGAGGTAGGGAATCAGCGGAATCGCCACCCAGTCATAATCGTTCACATCGCTGTAGCGAGAGATCACTGCGCCCATCTCGCCGGGTTGGCACCGGCGCAGCTTGGTCGGCGTCTCAGCGCAGATATGCGCAAAATAGACCGCGGTATGTCCGGTTGGATTAACAGTCCCGAAGAAACCGTACGGCTCTTCCATGAGCAATGCGGCCTGTGCAGGACAGCGGGCCGACAACATTAGCTGAAATGCAAGGGCCACGAGGATAAATGCAAATGTGCGTGGGGCGCGCATCGAGGGCATTTTGACTCCTGGTCGAGTTGTCTTCCTTTCAAGTATGGCCGAATTCCACGAAAAAATGAACACGCTTGTGTCAGATTGTGATTCTGTCCCAATCATCCGCAATCCTCCTGCTTTCAGGTAGATTGAAGTCAACTTCAACAAGAATTAAGCAGACGCACCAACGGGTGATCCCTTAGACACCGGTTGCGCATAAATGTCGCGCCGACCAATGTCTGGTGGCGAACACAGGCCCACTCTGTTAACGTTCTCTTTCCGAAAAAAGCGAGCATCGCGGTGCTCCCGGATTTCGGTCAATCGTTAAATCGTGAGGCTTCCGTGCGCATCCCGGTAATATCTGTTTTTCTTTTTCTTTCGTCCGTAGCTGTTTCAGCACAAGTGAGTTTGCCCCGAGTTCTCTCCAGTCATATGGTTATCCAGCGCGATCTGCCTGTACACGTATGGGGTAATGCCACCCCGGGCGAACCCGTCACCGTCTCCTTCCGCGGCGAGGCGCGCGGAACCGAGACAGACCCGCTCGGACATTGGAGCATCTACCTCAAGCCAGGCCCGGCAGGCGGACCGTTTCAACTCACCGTGAAGGGAATTCCAGGCGCCGGAGCCAATGCCGCTGCTGAACAACCTATCACGCTCGACGACGTCATGGTCGGCGATGTGTGGGTCGCATCCGGCCAGTCCAACATGGAGTTTCCGCTGAGTCGAGCTGCCACTGCCGCGCAGGATTTGCCCAACGCGACAAATCCGCAGATTCGTCTGCTGATGATCCGAAAGCGCAGCTCCGACTACGCCATGCCCGACGCCGACACTGATGGCTGGACGCTCTCAACACCCGAGACCGCGAAAGATTTCTCCGCCATTGCCTGGTACTTTGCTCGCGACATCAGCGCACGTGAGCATGTTGCCGTCGGTGTCATCGATACAACCTGGGGCGGCACGGTCGGCGAGTCCTGGGTGCGCCTGGCAGCTCTCGGAGAAGATGCATCGCTTGCGCCCATCTTCGTCGCGCGCGGCAAAATGACCGATACCGCGGCCGATGCTGTCGCAGATGAAAAGGATCAGCAGCGCCAAATTGCCGAAGCCAAGGCTGCCGGCAAACCCATACCGCAGTTCCCCTGGCATCCGCCGCTCAACAGCTGGGGGCCGGGCCTGTTGTGGAACGGCATGATCGCACCTCTCACGCCGCTGCCGATTCGCGGAGTCATCTGGTACCAGGGCGAAAGCAACAGCGCCCTCGCGCGCGTTCACTCGTACGACCGCATCATGCGCACGCTGATTGAAGACTGGCGTCGCCAATGGGGCGTGGGCGACTTTTCGTTTCTCTACGTGCAGATATCCAACTTCACCTCAACGCCTCTCGAAGACTGGGCTGAGTTACGCGAACAGCAGGTACGCACCCTGGCCATGCGCAACACCGCCATGGCTGTCACCATTGATATCGGCAATCCCACCGACGTCCATCCCACTGACAAGCTCGACGTCGGCCTGCGCCTGGCCCGCGCAGCCCGCGCCCTTACCTACGGCGAAGCAGTGGAGTATTCCGGCCCCATGTTCCGCGAGGCTACGCCCGAGGGCGGATCGATTCGCGCCTATTTCGACCACGCTGCGGGCCTCACGGCCAGGGGCGATGCGGCCAGCGGCATTGAAATCGCCGGCAGAGACGGCCACTACGTTTCCGCCACCGCGACGATCGACGGCACCACCGTTGTCGCCTCCAGTCCCGACGTGCCCATACCAGTCCGAATCCGCTATGGCTGGGCCAACAGCCCGCAGTGCAATCTCTTCAACGGCGAAGGCCTGCCTGCCTCGCCCTTCACATCAGAACGGTAACGCGTTGAAGTCTGGTTCTCTCTGAATCCAAAAGCTGTCCCAGACGCAAAAAGGCCCGGCTCAAAGCCGGGCCTTTCTCAGATGCATGAATCGAACTCTTAACTAAGAATTGCCCTCATCCCACAACCGGCGGCGCCTGAAGCAGCGAGAATATCCCTCCGAACACCTGTTTCAGTTCGCCGATGGACATCGGTCCCTTGTGGCCGGGAGCGCATTGCAGTTCGCCTACCGTGGCGTCCTCCTGAAACTCGAGCACGTCGCCATAGAAGTTGACGCTCGCGTTGTTCTGCCGCGTTCCCGTAATGATGATCTTCCGGCCCGATACCAGGCGCCGCACCACGGGGCTCTCGACGGTCGAAAGCCGGCAGCTCGGAGATTTCTTGTCGATCTGCTCCCAAGTCGTAATCGCGCCATTCTGGAAGTAAATCGTTCCCTGGTTTGCAGGCAGAATCACCTCGGTATTCACAGCAACGGTCGATCCAGCCCCGATGGTGGCAATCGGAGCGGTATCCGGCAAGTCCGCGCTCTGGCCTCCCAAACGCAGTGAGGAACCGAACACAAGTGCGGCAACAGCAGCCAATACGGACAGGTGGCGAAGAGAACGCATCCCCGTTAACCCCTTTCGGTACAATAAGCAGCGATTTGGGGTGAATTCTAGCACCCTCCATCTCCCGGAAAAACAAAAATCGCCGTCCCGGCGAGCCTCCCAGGTTACCAAGTGGTGGCAAGTCCGCTCCAGGCTGCGGCCAAATCCGCTGTTGAATCTGCGCGACTCGCTGGGCGGGCTGGATTTTCCGCAGTCACCCTATTCACGCTCTACACGCCGGACGGCTCGCCCCGTTTTGCCGTTCCCAAAGTCATCGCATCTGTAGCGTTTTTGTTGTGCTGCATTCACGTGACTCTGATAGGTTTCTGCGCGGAGGTTTTTCCCATGAAATTCACTCGCAGACATCTGGTAGGCAGCCTTCTCGGCCTGAGCCTCGTCACCGCAGGCATCACCATCGCACAGGGCCCACCCGAGCGTAACGTCAGCGGTGCGCGCCATCCCAATCTCGCCGCCGCACAGCGCCTCACGGATCAGGCCTTCAACAAGATCGTTGCCGCTCAGCAGGCCAATGAGTGGGACATGGACGGCCACGCGCAGAAGGCCAAGGACCTGCTCGATCAGGCCAACCGTGAATTGAAGGCCGCCGCAGAAGCCGCGAACCACAACCGTCGCTAGTCGCCCGGACAGCTATCGACAGACCACGCCCCGACGGCCGCCAAATCGCATGGCGGCCGCGCGCGCGATACATCTGCGCCCGATCGCAAACCGTGACCAGCGTTCCCCGTTCGCTGATCTCTGCCCCCGTTCTTGTACACTCATCCCAAGCCTATGCGAACTCGTGCTTTGCTTGCCTCTCTGGTGGTCGCAATTCCGGCCATGTTGTGCGCACAAACTGCACCCAAAACTTCCTCGAAGATGACAACAAAACCTACCCCCGAACAAGTCGAACGCTCCGCCATCATCATCGACACGCACGCCGACACGCCGCAGCGCTTCGTAGACGAGAACTACGACCTCGGCGATCCTCTCAAAGGCGGCAACTGGAACCTTGAATCCGCTGAAAAGGGCAACCTCGGCGCGGAGTTTTTTTCCATATGGGTTGATCCCGTGGCGAACCAGGGCCACTTCGCGCGGCGTACGCTCATTCTGATTGACGCCGTCAGGCAGCAGGTCGCAAAGCATCAGGACAAGATGATGTTCGTGACGTCACCGGAGGGAATCGAACTCGCGCACCGCGAGCACAAGATCGCCACGCTCATGGGCATTGAAGGCGGCCACTCCATTGAAGACTCGCTCGCACTGCTGCGCCAGTACTACGCGCTTGGCGTGCGCTACATGACGCTCACCTGGTCCAACTCCAATGGCTGGGCCGACTCTTCGGGCGACATCAACGACACCTCGGTCCCTCATACCAAAGAGGGCCTCAGCGAATTCGGCAAGGACGTTGTGTATGAGATGAATCGCCTTGGCATGATGGTCGACATCTCTCACGTCTCTGATCGCACCTTCTACCGCACCCTCATCATCACGCGCGCCCCGGTCATCGCTTCGCATTCGGCAGCTCGCGCTTTGTGTGACGCACCGCGAAACATGACCGACGACATGCTCCGTGCTGTCGCCAACTCCGGCGGTCCCGGTTCCAAGGGCGGCGTGGTGCAGGTCAATTTCTATTCAGCCTTCATCTCGCAGAAATATCGCGACGCGCAAAAGGCGCAGCAGCCCGAAGTCGACAAGGCTGTGCAGGCACTCAAAGATAAGTACAGGGCGGATGGTAAGGAAGCACCGCCGGACGAGATCGAGAAGCTGCAGCGACAGTACGCCGACCGCATTCCGCGCCCGCCACTCTCCGATCTCATCGATCACATCGACCATATCGCCAAGATCGCCGGCGTCGATCATGTGGGGCTAGGCTCCGACTTCGACGGCGTCACCGGCCAGCTTCCCGAAGGCATCGACTCGCCCGGCGACATTCCCAAGATCACAGCAGCGCTGATCGAGCGTGGCTACTCGCCGGAAGACTGCCGCAAGATCCTGGGCGGCAATCTCCTCCGCGTCTTTCGCGAAGTGGAAGAAGTGAGCAAACAGCTGCAGGCCGAGAATCGGCCGCGCATCACTGACAAGCAGCCGTTCGACAAACAGCCGAAATAGGAGTGCTACGGCTCTTTGCAATGACTGCTTTGAAGACCTTGTCCATCCACTCTTCCACGAATTGATGGAGAAGAACGACAGCTTCTTCAAACGATATGGAAGGCACGCAGGTTGGGAATGGGATGTCCCACCGAACATGGGCGCTGCTATCTCATCGATCGCATCGTCGAGCAACCTGTCGACTGAATCGTCCGGTAGCTACTTGCCCGCGCTTGTACGGGCGCTCTTGCCAGAGCCTGACGAACTCTCTGAAACAGCTTGGTCCTTGCCTTCAAACGGGGCATTCACGCCTTGATCGCTGCTCTTTTCAGCGGACGCGGTCGAGGCCTTCTGTTTTTGCGCGTTCCTGGCCGTCGCTGGTTTCTTCTGCGAGGCCTTCGCGTGGCTGGAGTGCGAGGTCTTTGCGCCTTGCGTCTGCTGCGCATCCGGCACAATCAGCGGGTCGCGGCGTTCGGTGGCGTGTGAAGATAGGGAGGCAACGAAGAGAACCAAGGCAACTACAGCGGCAAGGTAAAAGCAAATGCGTGATTTCATGTACAACTCCCCAGAAAGAAACCCGCGAAACAGGGCAGGTAATGAAAGGCTGACTGTCTATACGGCCCCTGCTATGGGTGTTAGTACACCCGACGAGCCGGGGCACCGTAAATACAACCTGCGCTGACCCTCATCCCACAAAGGTGCAAGTGCTCATAAATGTTTTGATGAGAGGATCTTGACTACAGAATGCCAAACGCCGGACCACGTTGCTTTGGGGTCCGGCACGCATTTTTGAAGTTAAGCTGACTGCTACTATTGGCCCGGCGGGATGGTCGTGGAACCCGTGGTGGGCTTGCTCTTCGAATTCCTGTTGTTGCCCGGGCGGTAGCGGCTGGTGATATCTTCGGAGTCCTTGTACACGAGAACTTGCGTCTGGCCGCCCCTGGCCTTGTCTGCCTGCGTAAAAGCGATAAGCGTCTCTGGGGCGTGCGCGGAACCCAGCGACTTGTCCGCGGCACTCGATAAAGGCAGATGTGGGCTGCGCCCAGTCGCCATTGCGCTGGCGGCTTCCCGGCCCCTCGCTTGCTCGTTGTCCATTGTGACTTCTGATACCGATGGTGAGCTCGATTGGCGATCGGCCGATTGGCCTGTGGGTGCTGTCGAGGCAGGTTTCCCGGGCGTTTGTGCTGCGGCAACTGTGGCCAGAAGCACCAGAATCGCAACGCCGTGGAAGATGATGCGTGCCTTCATCGAAATGCTCCCTTTGCGTTCGTTTCGTTCGAGGCTGTCGTAGCAGGAGGGAACCGATCCGGATTTAGAACACGCGGCTGACGGAACCTCTGCTATCGCACCAGTACACGCCATGCAACAACCAGCGTAAATACAACTTCGGCGCCTCAAATACAACCTAGGTACTCTGAAGGATGAGGGAAAAGACTCCGAGGGGATGGGTTCAGAAGGCTGTGGGGGCCGCGGCCTTTCAAAGGTCGTTTGGGCGGCCGCGGAGTACAGCAGAAACGGCTCTAGAGTTCGAGGACGTTGTCTTCGATGGCGAGGCGGACGTTGCCGTCGGATTTGGCAAGGCGGCGGACGGCTTCAGGCTTGTCGACTTTGGCCTTCAGCATGACCAGCGCAACCGGGACGCTGCGGCCGGCGCTCTTGATGGTCTGCACGGCGGTTTCGCGGTCGATTTTGCAGGCGCTCATGAGGATGCGGATGCCGCGCTCCACCAGCTTCGAGTTCTGCATGTGCACGTTGACCATCAGGTTCTCGTACACATAGCCAAGCCGCGTCATGGCGCCGGTGGTGATCATGTTGAGGATCATCTTCTGCGCGGATGCCGGCTTTCATGCGCGTGGAACCGGAGATGACTTCGGCGCCAACCTCCGCGACGATGGCGATATCGGCGACTTCAGCCAGCGGCGTACCCTGGTTGCAGGTAACTGCGGCCGTGTAAGCGCCGCGCGCGCGGGCATAGGCCATGGCGGCGACTACATAGGGCGTGCGGCCGGAAGCGGAGAGACCGATCACGACATCCTTGCGGGTGGGACGGCGGCGGGCGATGTCGCGCTGGCCGAGTTCCTCGGAGTCTTCGTTGACCTCGACGGCGGAGGCCAGGGCCTTGGGGCCGCCGGCCATGATGTACTGCACCTGTCCGGGAGCCGTGGAATAGGTGGGGGGACACTCGGAGGCATCGAGAGCAGCAATGCGGCCGCTCGAGCCGGCACCGATGTAGATGAGACGGCCACCGTCGCGGAGGCTGCGCGCCACGTGATCGATTACCTCTGCGATTTCAGGAAGGGCCTTCTTGACGGCTCCGGCGATCTTGGCAGTCTTCGTGATTGATGATGCGGGCTATCTCCAGCGCCGACTTGGTGTCAAAGCCTTGGGATGCTTCATTTTGGCTTTCGGTAGTCAGGTGCTGGAGGAGGGAAGCCGGGTCCGTCTTGGTTTCCTCTTTCCCGTGAGCGCCGGCGCCTTCATGCGTCGTCGTACTGGTTAACATCAAAGTCTGTCCCCAGAATCTATTGTATCTGCATTCTGAGCAAGCGCCCGAGAATTATGGTGCGAGGGAATGTCACTTTCATGTCATTTGATCGCACAAATCAGAGGGCTTGCCGGTCAGACAACGCTTCCCGGATCGCGTCGTGAAAAGCGGGACGGACCTGCTTGATCAACTGGGATTGCCGGTCGGGCCAGGTTCGGTTGGTCAGCAACACCGCAGCCACCGCGGCATCGAGGTCGATCCAGAGCGAACAGCCGCTGAATCCAAGATGCCCGATGGATTGGGCGGAGAAATGATGCCCGGCCGAGGACTCCCGCGAGGGCGTGTCCCACCCCAGCGCCCGCGAACTTCCCTCCGGACCCTGCCGCTCGGCGAAGCACTCGATCGTCTTGCGATCGAATAGCGGAGAACAGGCATGCAGGTCGGCGGAGTGGAAGGCCGAGAGAATCTCGACCGGCGAACCGAAGCAGGTCAGCCACATTGGAGAAGAGGCCAGCGTGGCCGGCGGCCCCATTGAGAATCCAGGCGTTTTCGTCCTGCACTTCGCCCTGAATGAGCCGGTGCCGAAAGGCGCTGTCGACTTCGGTTGGCGGAATCAAGGCTCTTTGCTCGACCGGCGGAGAGAATCCTGTTGCGGCAAGGCCGAGCGGCTCGAAGACCTCCTTCTGTGCCCAGACCGCCAGATTCTCCCGCGTCAGGACTTCCAGAGCCTTGCCCAGCAGCATGAAGCCGGGATCGGAGTATTCGCTCCGCTCGCCGGGCGTCGCTTCGATAGGGAGCTCCAGGCATGCGCGATAAAGCTCTGTGGGGGTGGCTGCGGTGCGGAAGAACTCGACGTAGCCGGGCAGGCCGGAGTTGTGAGCCAGCAAGTGGCGGACTGTGACCTGTCGCGCAAGCTTGCCATCGTCGCGTCCTACGACAAAACCGGGAAGCAAATCACCCAGGGGCGTGTCCAGGTCGAGCAGCCCGCGCTGGTAGAGCAGCATGGCAGCAGCAGTCGTCGAAACCACCTTGGTGATGCTGGCCACGTCAAAAACGGTATTGGGCTCGACGGATGGGGAGTCGGATTCATAGGTGAAGCGGCCCAGAGCGTCTTCAAGAACAGTCTCTCCGCCGGCAAATACCCCGAATGCGCAGCCCGGAAAGGCATGCACGGCAATGGCATCCTGGAGTACCTTATAAACGCCAGCAAAGCGCCCGGATTGCTCAGGCATATCGGCGACGCTCGACTGAGAATGTGTGCTCTCGGGATTCATGGTTCGCCTCTCCAATGCTCACGAATTTAGCGTACTCTGAAATAGTGCTGATGGAAAAAAGTTTGGGCAGCTATCTTTGCAGCGAAACGGTCCGTCTATCTCTGTAAGAGCACTCGGGGAGGAATAAATGCGTCTCGGAAGCAAGAGATTCACAGCGACGCTTTTATCGGCCGCGGCCCTGCAATTCGGCGTGTTGAGAACATCGATGGCTCAAGCGCCGGCCGCCAGTGTACAGGCTGCCGCTTCCCAACCCGCAGCAGCCGACCCTGTGCCAGCAGCGCCTGGAAGCGCGCGACACGACATCTGTACGCAAAGAAGACCTACACGGTTCCGGCGGGAACGAAGGTTCTGCTGCAGTTGCGCAGCTCGTTGAATACGAAGAGCGCCAGACCCGGAGATGGTGTTTACCTGGCGTCTGCGTTTCCCGTCGTGGTGGGAAACCGGTGATGATTCCCTCCGGTGTCTTTGTGCAGGGTGTGGTCGACCGCGTGACACGCGCCGGCCATGTGAAGGGGAGAGCGCAGCTCGACATGCACTTCACCTCCATCATCTTTCCCAACGGCACAGTGGTTGAAATTCCCGGAGTGGTCAGCGGCCTGCCCGGCGCCAGCAAGCAGAAGGTAAAGGACGGCGAAGGCACGATCGAGCAGGACACGGACAAGACGCGCAACGCCGCCAAGACTGCCGAAATTGCGCTGCCGACGGGCGCCACGGTTGGCTCGATTGCCGGTCTGGGTGGCGGGCATCCGCTTGCCGGCAGCTTTGGGGGCCTTGGCGCGGGACTCGCGGCCGTTGGCCTGGTCTCGCTGTTCACCCGCGGAGCCGACGTCAATATCGAGGCCGGAACGCAAGTGGAGATGGTGTTGCAGAGGCCACTGATCCTGGAAGAAGAAAATCTTGCCGAGGGAACGGCACCGGGGGCGGCGCCGGCGATGGTTCCTTCTCCCAGCCAGCCAAAGCCGATGCAGAAGCCCGGGCATCCGCATCTCCTGTGCCCGCCGGGAGGCCTCGGTTGCAGTTAAGCTCAATTGCATTTAATAATTCGAGATAGAGATGTCGACAAACGTTCAAGGACCCGCTGTAACTGAACTTTCTTCCCCAACTGCAACGCCGGGAGCGGCAGTGCAATCGGTTGCCGGCTCCTCAAAGCGCGGGGCTGGGCCTCGGTCTTTGGCTTCGCGACCTGCTGATCTCGGCGGGCGTTTCGGTTCTGATCATCCTCTTTCTCTACCAGCCGGTGCGCGTGGAAGGCACCAGCATGCTGCCGCGGCTCGAGGATCACGACCGGCTCTTCATCAACAAGTTCGTCTACCACATTTCGTCGATCGAACGCGGCGATGTGGTGGTGTTTCACTATCCGCGCGACCCCGAAAAGAGCTACATCAAGCGCGTGATTGCGCTGCCCGGCGACCAGCTCCGCATCGATCACGGACAGGTATGGGTGAATGGCAAGGCGCTCGTTGAAAAATACGTACCCCCAATGTACCGCGATACGCGCTCGTACACAGACACTGTGATTCCCGACGATTGCTATTTCGTGATGGGCGATCACCGGTCGATCTCGTCCGACAGCAGGGAATTCGGAGTCGTGGAGCGGGATCTGATCTACGGAAAAGCCGTGTTTGTCTACTGGCCTGCGCGCGATGTGGGCGAAGTGAAATAGAATCGCGTTTTCCACGCGCGGCGCTGCACCGCGAAACCTGCTAAAATCGATTGAATCCACTCCTCGGAGAGGCGATGCAGGCGATCCTTGCGCTCGAAGACGGGCGCATCTTCCGCGGCGAAGGCTATGGACACCCAGGCGAATGCCAGGGCGAAGTGGTCTTCAATACTTCCCTTACCGGCTATCAGGAAATCGCCACCGATCCCTCCTATGCCGGTCAAATCGTCGTTCTTACCAATCCCCAGATCGGCAACTACGGCACCAACCAGGCAGACAACGAGGCGGCCAAGCCCTACATCGAGGGCCTGATCGTGCGCGAATTCTCCGCAATCAGCTCCAACTGGCGCTCCGAGCAAGTGACCGACGAGTACATGGAGCGGTATTCCGTTCCGGTGCTGGCGGAGATCGATACGCGCGCGCTGGTGCGGCATCTGCGCACCCACGGCGTGATGCGCGGCGTGATTTCGACCGCAGTCTCGGATGCCGATGCTCTCGTCCAAAGGGCCAGAAGCATTCGCAAGATGGATGGGACGGACCTCGCCAAGGTGGTTTCGACGAAGGCGTCTTACACCTTCGACGCGACCGACCCGCGATTTCAGGGTGACGATCCGCTATTGCCTGTCGCGGTAGACAAGCCGAGCGCTCCACGTCGTGGCGTATGACTTCGGCATCAAGCAGAACATCCTGCGCATGCTGGCGCGCGAAGGCTGCCGCGTGACGGTGGTTCCGGCGGAGACAACGGCTGCCGAAGTGATGGGACTGAAGCCGGATGGGGTGTTCCTGTCGAATGGGCCGGGCGATCCGGAGCCGGTGGACTACGCAGTGCAGGCGATCCGCGACATGATGGGTCGCGTGCCGGTGTTCGGCATCTGCCTCGGGCATCAGCTCTGCGGGTTGGCCCTGGGCGGGAAGACCTACAAGCTGAAGTTCGGGCATCACGGCGGGAATCATCCGGTGCGCAACAACACAACAGGCAAAGTCGAGATCACGGCGCACAATCACAACTTTGCTGTCGATCCCGACTCGATCAACGCCAATGACGTTGAATTGACGCACGTGGATCTGAATGACAACACGCTCGAAGGACTGCGGCACAAGACGCTGCCGCTCTTCAGCGTGCAGTATCACCCGGAAGCGGCGCCGGGCCCGCACGATTCGCATTATCTGTTCCGCGACTTCCGCAAGATGATGGAGGAGTGGAAGGGATGAAGCGAAGGGCGACTCTGTCGAAGAATTTGGCGAGACCAGCGGGGCCTTGGCTCCGCTGTTTTTTGAGCGCAGCTTTCTGGCTGCTCGTGTACGTAACCGTTACCGGAACCTCATGTGCGCAGATCGATATTCCGGGGCCGGAGCGGCTGGTTCACGTTGAAGGGTACGTCGTGAATCCTGTGGGGCATCCAGCGGTAAATGTAGAAGTCACGCTGTCGCGGGACGGAAAAGTCGCGTTGAATACGCGAACCGACAAGACGGGATGGTTCCGGTTTGAGCATGTAAAAGGGCAGTACACGTTTCAGGTAGCGCGCACAGAATTTGCGCCGCAGTTCGGGAGATCGTAGTTACAGATGAGGTAGTGACAGCTTTGGAACGAAAAAAGCTTTACGTGATTCTGGGCCCCGGCGCATGCCAGGATGAGTGCTCATTGATCCTGACAAACAAGCACGACTTTGACCGGGAAATTCATAAAACAAACAGACATTAAGTCAGGGAAGCGAAGAAAAGAATGCCACGCAGAAATGACATTCAGAAGATTCTCGTGATCGGCTCGGGGCCGATTGTGATTGGCCAGTCGGCGGAGTTCGACTACTCCGGCACGCAGGCCTGCAAGGCTCTCAAGCAGGAGGGCTACGAGGTGGTGCTGGTGAATTCGAACCCGGCCACCATCATGACCGATCCCGAGCTCGCCGATCGCACTTACATCGAGCCCCTGACGCGCGAGTACGTCGAAGAGATCATCCGCATTGAATCGGCAGATGCTGCGCCGAACGGCTCCGGCAAATTTGCGCTGCTGCCCACCGTGGGCGGACAGACTGCGCTGAATCTGGCCGTCGATCTGGCCGACGCCGGCATTCTCGATCGCTACAACGTCGAGCTGATCGGCGCCAAGCTTGAAGCCATCAAGAAGGCTGAAGATCGGCTGCTGTTCAAAGACGCGATGCTGCGCATCGGGCTCGATGTTTCAAAATCGGCGCTGGTGAATAATCTTCGCGACGGTCTGGATTTCGCAAGCAAGATCGGTTTTCCGGTCCTCATTCGTCCAAGCTTCACGCTTGGCGGATCAGGCGGCGGCATCGGCTACAACCGCGAAGAGTTGATGGAGATTCTGGCGCGCGGGCTCGATCTTTCGCCCGTGCACGAGTGCCTGATCGAAGAAAGCGTGCTCGGCTGGAAGGAATATGAGCTCGAGGTCATGCGCGACCTCGCCGACAACGTCATCATCATCTGCTCGATTGAAAACTTCGACCCGATGGGCGTGCATACGGGCGACTCCATCACCGTGGCGCCCGCGCAGACGCTCACCGATCGCGAGTATCAGAAGATGCGCGATGCGGCCATCGCCGTCATGCGCGAGATTGGCGTGGAAACGGGCGGCTCCAATGTGCAGTTTGCGGTGAATCCGGCCAACGGGCGCATGACGGTGATTGAGATGAATCCGCGCGTCTCGCGTTCCTCGGCGCTGGCATCGAAGGCGACCGGCTTTCCGATTGCGAAAATTGCGGCAAAACTCGCGGTTGGCTACACGCTCGACGAGATTCCGAACGACATCACACGCAAAACGCCGGCCTGTTTCGAGCCGACCATCGACTACGTTGTCGTGAAAATTCCCAAGTGGCAGTTTGAGAAGTTTCCCGGCGCCGACGATACGCTGGGACCGCAGATGAAGTCGGTCGGCGAAGTGATGGCCATGGGCCGCACCTTCAAGGAAGCGCTGATGAAGGCGTGGCGCGCGCTTGAGACGGGAAAGAAAACCGGCGCCGAAATACTGGAGCCGCGGCGGCTGACGCAGATGCTGGTGACGCCCCGGCCGGAGCGGCTCGGCTATATTCGCTTCGCCTTTGAACGCGGCATGAGCGTGCGCGAAGTGGCGCGGCTTACCGGGATGGATCCGTGGTTCCTGCATCAGATTCGCGAAGTGACGCTCGCGCAGGGTTCGCTCACGGAAATCACGCCGGACAAAATCAGCGCAGAGCAACTGCTGAAGCTGAAGCGCTACGGCCTGAGCGACGAGCGCATTGCCACTGAATGGAAGCTCGAGGGCCACGACGGGCATCAAGCAGGTGAGGGAACTGCGCGAAGGCAAGGGCATTCGCCCCGTCTTCAAGCTGGTAGACACCTGCGCCGCCGAATTCGAATCGATGACGCCGTATCTCTACTCGACCTACGACGAAGAAGACGAGGCGCCGCCCACCGACAAGCCGAAGATCATCATCCTTGGATCGGGACCGAATCGCATCGGCCAGGGCATCGAGTTCGACTACTGCTGCTGCCATGCCGCATTCGCGCTGAAAGACGACGGCTACGAAACCATCATGGTGAATTGCAATCCCGAGACCGTCTCGACGGATTACGACACCAGCGACCGCCTCTACTTCGAGCCGCTGGTGCTCGAAGATGTGCTCGCGGTCTACAACCACGAGGCGCAATCGGGCGCAAAGATCGGCATGATCGTGCAGTTTGGCGGCCAGACTCCACTGAATCTCGCACAGCGCCTGCTTGCAGCCGGCGTGCCGATCATCGGCACGTCGCCGGATTCCATCGATCTGGCGGAAGACCGCAAGCGCTTCGGCAAGCTCCTGGAAGACTTGGAGATTCCGCAGCCCGCCGGCGGTACGGCAACCAGCGTGGAACAGGCGCTCGCCGTTGGCGAACGCATCGGCTACCCGGTGCTCGTGCGGCCCAGCTACGTGCTCGGCGGCCGCGCGATGGTGATTGCCTACGACGCCCAGGCGGTCGCCGAATACATGAAGCAGGCGGTCGAGTACTCGCAGGACCGGCCGGTGCTTGTGGATCACTTCCTGGAGAATGCTGTCGAGGTGGATGTCGACGCGCTGTGCGACTCGGAAGATGTGATCATCGCCGGGATCATGCAGCACATCGAGGAGGCAGGCATTCACTCCGGTGACTCGTCGTGTGTGCTTCCGGCGGTAAGCATTCGCGAGGAGACGCTGGAGACAATTCGAAAGTACACCCGCAAACTCGCGCTCGCGCTCAAGGTGGTGGGACTGGTGAATCTGCAGTTCGCCATTCAGCGCGACGGCGACGGAAATGATCATGTCTACGTGATTGAGGTGAATCCGCGGGCTTCGCGCACGGTGCCGTATGTTTCAAAGGCGACGGGCATTCCGCTGGCCAAGATTGGCGCGCGTCTCATGACCGGGCGCAAGCTGCGCGAGTTGCTGCCGGATCAACTGGCTTCCGGCAAGGACCTCGAAACCGGAACTCACTATTACGTGAAGTCGCCGGTGTTTCCATGGTCGAAGTTTGCGGGCGTTGACACCGTGCTTGGGCCGGAGATGAAGTCGACGGGCGAGGTGATGGGCGTGGCAGCGACCTTCGGCGAAGCATTTGCGAAGGCGCAGCTCTCTGCCGGGCAGGTTCTGCCGGCGCGCGGCACGGTCTTCTTCACGGTCAACGACCACGACAAGCCTGCGGTGGTCGAACTTGCCCGCCGGTTTGCGCATCTTGGTTTCCACATGGTTGCCACGGAGGGCACGGCCAACGTGCTCGAGCGTGCCGGATTGAGCATGGAGCGGGTATTCAAGGTGAAAGAAGGACGGCCGAATGTTGTCGACCTGATCAAAGGCGATCGCATCCAGCTGATCATTAACACGCCGCGCGGGCAGGACACCTTTTTCGACGAGAAGGCCATCCGCCGCGCCGCGGTGCTGGCGCGTGTGCCGACGATTACGACCATCGCTGCTGCGCAGGCCGCGGTAGAAGGCATCGCCGCGATGCAGCAGCACAATATCACGGTCTATGCGCTGCAAAACCTGCACGCCTTGAAGATCGACTGAATCTGGAGAGGAAGGCGAGAAGGGAACTGAGTCGCCTCCCCTAAAATAGAGTCATGCTGATCGAAGGTGTTTTCGCCGCCGTTACCACGCCGTTTTACCCTGACGAGCGCGTCTACTACCGCAAACTTGAGGCCAATGTGGCCCGCTACTCGCGGAGCCAGCTTGCGGGGATGGTGGTGCTCGGATCGACGGGCGAAGCGCCGGCGCTCAATGATGAGGAAACGCGCGACGTGCTGCGCACAGCGGCGGAAGCTGCTGCGCCGGAGAAGGTGCTGATCGCCGGCGTGAATCGCGAAAGCCTGCATGCCGTTATCGAGTTGGCAGAGACAGCTGCCCAGTTCCAGTACGACGCTGTGCTGGTACGGACCCCGACCTACTACTCAACACAGATGACGCCCTCGGTGGTTGCCAATTATTTTCGGGCGGTCGCGGACCGCTCGCCGCTGCCGGTCGTGCTCTACAACATTCCGCGTTGCGTCCCTTACCAGATACCGGTGGAGATGGTGGCCGAACTCGCGCACCATCCAAACATCATCGCCATCAAGGATTCGAGCGGAAGCCTGGATCGCATCAAGGGAATTGTGGAAGCCACGCGCGCAGTGCCAAAGCGCACCGTTACGGTCACCCCGATCTTTGAGGCCGTGACTGCCCGCATGCTGAATGCAGTGGCAACACTTTCGGCGACGTTTGTGCCGGCGAGCGATCTTGCCGGTGGTCCGGCGATTGCAGTAGCTCCTCCGGCGGCGCCGCTGAAAACGCGAACCAGGGAAGTTGGATTCCAGGTGCTCACCGGCTCAGCGTCGATCATCCTGCCATCGCTCGAGGCGGGAGCATCGGGCGCCATTCTCGGATTTGCGGCCTGCGCGCCGGAGGCTTGCTACGAGGTCTACTTTGCATGGAAGGATCGCGACGCGAAATTGGCTGCGGACAAACAGGCAAGTATCGCCGCGCCGAATCAGCGAATCGTTGCGGAGATAGGAATCGCAGGGGTGAAGTACGCATGCGACTTCAACGGATACTATGGCGGATATCCACGCCAGCCTCTGCTGCCCCTGAATGCGGATCAGCGTTCCGAGGTCGAGTCCCTTCTGGAACAGATCCGAAACTGAGGCGGGAATCCCACAGGAGATTGCAGTTTTCCATGCTTTTGACGGTGAGAGATAACCAGAAGGGGACTGACGCCTCTGCGATTTCCCCGCAGATCTTTTGAGGCGAGCAAGATTGGCGGGCACCTGCAGGAGAGCCAATGGATATAGAGCACGTCGTAGTTCTCATGCTCGAAAACAATTCCTTCGATCGCATGCTCGGCAGTTTGCCGGGCGTCGAAGGGATCAATCCCGCGAATCCAAGGTCGAATCCCGACCCGAGCGGCAATGGCGTATCGCAGGCTCCCACAACGATGCGGGTGATGTTGTGCGATCCTGCCGATCCAAATTCGAACAAGGTTGACCCCGAGCACGACCTTCCGGATGTGCTTGAGCAGATCGATGGTCCGAATCTCGGATTTGTGCGCAATTTTGCGAGAAACTACTCGCAATGCAAGCCCGATGCCTGGGCGGAAGTGATGAAGTATTACGCCCAGGGTTCGCTCCCGGTTCTACATCAACTTGCCGCCACTTTTGCGGTTTGCGATCACTGGTTCAGTTCGCTTCCCGGACCGACCTGGCCGAACCGGTTCTTTGTTCACAGCGGGACATCGCTTGGACATGTCGATATGCCAGACGGCATTTTTCATCCCGATCTGCACCTCTATAACCAGGACACGATCTATGACCGGCTGAATGCCGCTTCAAAAAGCTGGGGCATCTATTACGGTGACTTTCCCCAGTCGCTGACGATGACGCATCTTTGGGATCAGCCGTGGCATTTTCACCAGATGCCGCAGTTCTTCCAGGACGCGAGTGGTCCGGAGGCAGCTTTTCCGAACTACGTTTTCCTGGAACCGTCGTATTTTGGTGCGAATCAAAACGATCAGCATCCCCCCAGCGATGTCCTTCGCGGAGAAGTATTGCTGGCCCAGGTGTACAACGCCATTCGCAGCAATGAGGCGCTGTGGGAGAAGACGCTTTTGGTGGTCCTCTATGACGAGCATGGGGGCTTCTATGACCATCTTTGTCCGCCGGCGAGCATTCCTCCCGACACGAATTTGAGCAACTTCAGCTTTGCGCAGTATGGGGTCCGGGTGCCCGCGGTGCTGGTGTCGCCATGGCTCGAGAGCCAGGTGATTTCCGATGTTTTCGACCACACCAGCCTTTTGCGCTATTTGAGCGACAAGTGGGCCTTGGCACCCCTGGCCAGTCGAGCGCCCGTCGCAAGGTCGTTCGCGGCTTCCTGGAAGGTCGCCCCGGCATTGCGGCAGGGAACGCCGGCCAATATCCCGGAACCGACAGCGCTCCCAAATCCAGACACCGTGGAGATGAATGCGAATCAGACCGCACTGGTAGGTTTCAGCCGCTTTCTCGAAACGCAGACCGTTGCGATGTCGGGAGCGCCTGGAACCCCCGCTGCAAATGCGATGACGATGAAGGTCGGCCAGCGCCTCCTCTGGTCAATCGAGCAGGAGAAACACGGCGAAGCGGCAGCACAGAGAGTGGAGGACTTTCTGGCGCTTTCCCGGCAGAAGAAGCCGAGATAACGC
The DNA here is from genome assembly GCA_963830285.1 of uncultured Acidobacteriaceae bacterium. Classification (GTDB taxonomy): domain Bacteria; phylum Acidobacteriota; class Terriglobia; order Terriglobales; family Acidobacteriaceae; genus Telmatobacter. Next base: position 114,646 of record CAWHLU010000015.1, on the reverse strand, counting down.
CGGATTGCCAATCTTTAAAAACGCGACATTTCCACCGAACATCGGCATATGTAGCACTTTGGGATGCGTGGTATAACTGTCCCAATCAATTGGGCTCTCGAGTTTCTGGCGGAGGCGAACGATGCGAATGAATGCCGACCAGGTCAGCAAATACACTAAATTTGCTCAACACGTCCGCACCGCGATCCCCATGGTGTTTGGGCAAAAGAAAATTGTGGACGGGATCAAGAATCACTCCGGTGCCGATGACGCGACGGTCAAGATGGGCTTGATGTGGGGCAGCGGTCCCACTGTCAATGTGGCAATGCTCGTACCGCAGGAACGCGACGGAAAAACATACTATCCGACTGGCGGCTACAAACTGGGCACGAACATCATCGATGTTTCCATCGGAGACGTCGGCCGATTTCAAATTGACAAGGACCTGCATACGACCTCACGTGGTCAGGTGCATCTGATCACTATCATCCTGTTGCACGAACTGACGCACTGGGCCCGGGAGAAGTCGGGCACGAGCGATTCTCCAGACGTGGAGGACGGCTACGAGTTCGAGACGGAAGTCTACGGCAAGGTGATCGAGCGCTAGAGTTCCGAACGAACTCGTTGCGTTACTCGCGGTAGCGTTTGCGCCGGTATCCCCCCTCCCCCATACTCGGGGTGGAAAGTGTTCATTCTAAAATGGTTGACGGTGGGCGCATCGGCAAAGTCCTCTTGAAATTGGACTTAGCGGCAGAGACGTCTCTGCAAAGGACTTAAGGCCGGGAACAAGTGAACCACAGACGGTCGGGGATGGTTTTACATGTGCTGCGTTGCCGGGTGTGGTGAGCTCAAGCTTTTGCCATCGTTTCGACCCAAGTCCATTGTGCGCCAAAGGCTGGAAAAACCCTGCAAAAGGAGCAGGAGAATTTTGCCAATCAATGCAGGAATTTACAGATTTCGAACCGTTGAAGAGGGTTGACAACCAGCGGATTCCGTCCGTTCCTCGCTTACGATCGCCAGGCGGCAGCCAGGACCTGTTCGGGGTGACTTTCGGTTGGGCAGTCATCCAGCCGGAATGGCGGAAATAGTGAATGCTGAAAAGGAGAGAATCAATTGCGGCCAGGCTCTCTACCAATATCTGCTCGCGTTTTGCGTCACGATCTATGCGTGGCTGACGTAGCGAGATTTCATGGTTCCGTTCGGACTGGGGGGAATTCGGAAGTATCTCGATCTGGACTAACGAAAAGCAACTGCAGGTTCCTCCACTGCGCGTTGCTCCGGTCGGAATGACAATCTTGGAGAGGATGAGTTGTTGGTTTGGGTGAATGGTGGGCTGACCGGAAGCTGCTGTTTGACCATCAATCACGAGAGCCAAAACTCCCAGAATCTTATCTGTTCATTCGCAAGAACACCTGTTTCCGGCAGATTCTCATGCGGATTCTCAGAATGTCCGATAACAGATATTCTGTATAGTGAAAGTGACAAATGACATAAGACGCAGGAACTTGCTCTTGAATTGAAGCTTATGGGGTTGGGGTTTGGTGCTCTTCCCTACATCTTGTAGCGGCCCAGATCCTCGTCGTTCAGTCCTTCGAGCCAGCCGCGCAGTTGCTCGGCGGTCGGGCCTTCGGGCGGACCGGACGTGTTCAGCTTGGCCGTCTGCATCACCTGCTCGGAAACGTAGATCGGGCAATCCGCGCGCAGCGCCAGCGCGATCGCGTCGGAAGGCCGCGCGTCGATGCGTAATCGGCTCGTCTCCCTGGCGCAACCACAGAACTGCGAAGAATGTGTCATCTTTAAGCTCTGTAATTACAACCGTTCCAGCTGACCATTCAAGTGACGGATGAGATTTCTGGTCAAGTCGTGGGTCATGGGCCGTGGCAGCCGCCATCTTCTCGATCTCAATGGCGATGGCGTTGGCCTCGAAGATGCCTACCCAGATGGGCATCACCGTGTCGGAAGCAACATCCTTCAGCACCACGATGGGCATGTTGGTGGCCGGGTCCATCATCAGGCCGCGAATCCTCACCTCGATATCCATTGGCTTCCCTCCTTCGACGCCTTTCATGCTTAGACGGCTTCGCCGACGAGACTGTTGGGAAACGTGTCCGTGATCTTCACCTGCAGGTAGCTGCCCGGCGCGGGCGCAATGGGCTGCGACAGTCGTAAAGTTCACCGGCTTGTTCTGGCTGCTGCGGCCGGCAACCTGCCCTCGCGCCGGATTCGTCCCCTCAACCATCACTTCCATTACTTCGCCCTAAATGCTTGGCATAATTGATTCTTTGAATCTCGCGCTGGCGGTCGAGCAGCACTTGAAGCCGCTGTGCCTTTTCGGCTTCCGGAATGGAATCGATCATGGTCAGCGCCGGCGTGTTGGGCCGCGCCGAGTACTTGAAACCGAAGACGCAATCGTACTGCGACCTCGTGCCAGCAGGTCCATGGTCTGGATGAAGTCGTCGGCGGTCTCGCCCGGAAAGCCGACGATGATGTCGGTCGAAAGCGAGATCGGCCGCCGCGCGGCCTTGATCCAGCGCGATCCGCTCCAGGTACCACTCGGGCGTGTATTCGCGCGCCATCATCTTGAGCACCCGCGCCGAGCCGGACTGCACCGGCAGATGCACGTGGTCGCAGAGCGTCGGGTACGGCGTCGATGGCCTCGACGATGTCGCGGGTGAAGTCGCGCGGGTGGCTGGTGGTGAAGCGCACGCGCCGGATGCCGGCCACCTGGCCAACGGCAGCCAGCAACTCGGCGAAGCTCAGCTTCCCTTCCGGGTCGCGATAGCTGTTCACGTTCTGGCCCAGCAGCTGAATCTCGGTGTAGCCCAGGTCGGCGATGCGCCGCGCCTCGGCGAGCACCGAGGACGAACCGCGGCTGCGCTCCTTGCCGCGCGTGTACGGGACGACGCAGTAGGCGCAGAACTTGTCGCAGCCTTCGATGATGGTGATGTAGCCGCGGTAGGGATTCTGGCGCGCGGTGAACTCGGTCTCGAAGGTCTCGTCGGTCTGGCGGTCGTCGAGGCCCGGTGATGCGGTTCTCGCCTGCCTCCAGGCGCGCTGAGCATCTCGGGCAGCTTGCGATAGGAGGCCGACCCCGAGACCAGCGAGACGTAGGGCGCGCGCTCGAAGATCTTTTCGCCTTCCTGCTGGGCGACGCAGCCGAGCACGCCGAAGCGCTTGCCGGCCTTGTGCAGCTTCTTGTAGTCGTTGAGGCGGTTGAAGACCTTCTGCTCGGCCTTGTCGCGGATGGAGCAGGTGTTGTAGAGGATCAGGCCGGCGTCTTCTTCGGTCTCGACCTGGCGGTAGCCCTGCTGCAGCAATGTGCCAATCACCTTTTCGGAGTCATGGGCATTCATCTGGCAGCCGAAGGTCTCAAGATAGAAGGTTTTTTCGGTTGCCATGGCAAGTTTGAGTATAGAGCATTTCGAAGTTCCGAATCTTCGCCCTGGAGTGGCGGAAGCCGTACCGGCGGGAAACCGTCCAATTCTGAACATGGTACCCCAGAACCGCACAGTGCTTTCGGCTAGGGCCCATGCTTCGGAACATTAAATCAATGACTTACGTAGGGACATCTGTGGGCCTGAACGTGCTTTTCCGCAAGCGAAGCCCCGCGCTGCGCAACGGGTGCAGCGTTCCCGGAGGTTCTCCGTAATGGCGATTGAGGTGAAGGGTGTCGCACCGCTCGTGCAGGTCTTCGATATGCCGCGATCCAAACGGTTCTCTCGCGACGTGCCTGGCTTCACTGTAAAGGGAAAGTCCGGACCAAAAACGTGTGATCCGGACGATGTGAACTGGGTGATGCGGCAGACGATTCGACCCTAACGGAGGTCCACGATGAGAACCGTGCTTCAGGATATCCGCTTCGCAATCCGCCAATTGATCAAGATGCCCGGATTCACGCTCACGGCGATTGTCTCACTCGCGCTCGGCATCGGAGCCACGACCGCGGTGTTCAGCGTGGTTTACGCGATTCTTCTGGACCCGTATCCCTACAAGGACCCCGGCAGCATGGTGCATTTGCGGCTGATCATGCCGGATGGGAGATTGCAGGGGTTTCTGGGAATTACGAGGCCGCAGTGGCAGCAGTTGAGGAAGTCGCCAGTGGTGGAGGACTCGTTCCTGCAGGGCGGGCGCAACATGACATTGAGCGGCAGCGATTTGCCCGAAGACGTACTGGCTGCCGAGATGAGTTCAAATGCTTTCAATTTTCTAGGCGTGCCGGTGCTGCTGGGCCGCCCTCTGCAGCCCTCGGATGCGATCGATGGTCAGGATCCGCAACCGGTAACGGTGCTGGGATACAAATTCTGGGTCAGGCACTACAACGCGGATGCGAGCGTGCTGGGAAAGACCATTCAACTCAATCACCAGGCTTACACAATCGTTGGTGTGGCGGGTCCGCGTTTTGCGTGGGGCGACGGCGATGTGTACCTGCCACTGAAAATCACGGGAGATCAAACCGAGAGTTATTACGTCGGAACGCGGCTGAAGGCAGGGGTGACCCATGCACAGGCGGATGCGGCGATCCAGCCGCTGATGGATGAGTTTGCCCGCGAGACACCAAAGATCTTTCCTCCTGGAAAATTGAAGATTCACGTGGTCGGGCTCAATGAGCAGTTTGTTCAGGAACTGGGAGGGACGCTCTACCTGTTGTTCGGGGCGGTGGCGCTGCTGCTGCTGATCGGTTGTGGGAATGTTTCGATACTTCTGCTGGCCCGGGCAACAGCGCGGCAGCATGAATTTGCAGTGAGGGCGGCGATCGGCGCGAGCCGGGCGAGAATTATCCGGCAACTGCTGACAGAAGCGCTTTTGCTGTCAATAACCGGCGCGAGCCTCGGACTCCTTATTGCCTACCGCACGGTGGGAGTGATTGCCGGTAACCTGCCGGAGATGTCTTTTCCGCACGAAGCGGCGATCCAGATCAACGTGCCGGTGCTGATCTTCTCGATCGTGGTGGCGGTGGGAACAGGGGTTCTGTTCGGGCTATGGCCGGCATGGCAGCTTTCCCGGCCCGAGGTGAGCCAGGTAATGCAGGCCAATACGCGCAAGACGACCGGCGATGTGCGCGGACGCAGGACGCACGCGGTGCTGATCGGAGGCCAGATTGCGCTTACCTTGCTGATGATGGCTGGAGCAGGAGCGGCCATTCAAGGGTTCCTGAAACTCTCGCATATGACCCTGGGATATGACCCGCACAATGTGATGTCGGTGGGAATTCCAGTGCATGAGGGCGCATACAAAACCTGGGCTGAGCGCAAGGCATTCTTTGAGCAGATTTTCGCAAAGGTTGAGCAGGTTCCGGGCGTGAGGATGGCGGCGGTTTCGAGCAATGCGACTCCCCCTTCGAATGGCGCAAATTTGAAGTTCGAGATCCTGGGCAATCCGTCGGGGCAAGATCAGACCTTCCGCTTCAACATGGTGAGCAAGGAGTATTTTCCGGTACTGCGAATTCCGCTCGTTCAGGGACGGATCTGGGATGCAGACGAAACGCATCGAGGCGCGGCGCTGGCGGTGATCAACCAGACCTTTGCGAAGCGCTACTTCCCTGCCGGGGACGCCATTGGCCACACATTTACCGTTGTGGAGTTAAAATCCCCGCCGCCGTTTCTACTGCTTGCGCCCGGTGTACAAAGTGGCTTCCTGATCATTGGCGTAGTTGGCGACAAGCTGGACGATGGGCTTACCAACCCGATCCAGCCAGAGGCGTATGTTCCATTCACGACCGTCGCGACCAGGTTATACGCAGATGCTGGTGCGATCGGACGGCCCGCCACTTTCGCTGCTTCACTCAATTCGCACGACGGTGAGTTCGATCGATCCCGATCAGCAGACAAACAATGACGTGAAGGACCTTGAACATTGGATCTCGATGGTCCCGCAGTTTGCACGCGGGCAACTGGTGGCGTGGTTATTTGGTGCATTTGCGTTTCTGGCGCTGTCGCTGGCAGCGGTGGGCCTGTTCAGCGTGGTGGCCTATACGGTGGTTCAGCGGACGAATGAATTTGGCATTCGCATCGCGTTGGGTGCGAAGCGAGGGCATGTGCTCGGCATCGTGTTCCGATCTACGGTGGTAAGCGTTGGCGCGGGTCTGGCTGTAGGCGTGGTTCTGACGCTGGCACTGAACAGAGTAATGGCTGCCTGGGCCGCGGAGAGCTCGCGCGATCCGCTTTTGGTGCTCGGCGCCACTGGCGCACTTTCGCTGGTGGCCACGCTGGCCTGCATGATTCCGGCGTGGCGTGCGGCCCGGATTGATCCGATGACGGCAATTCGATACGAGTAAGTGGACCGAGCTGTTTCTTAAAGGAGCTTCATGGGAACCGTGTACCAGGATATTCGATTCGGATTCCGGCAGCTGATCAAGATGCCCGGATTCACCCTCACGGCGATCGTCTCACTGGCACTGGGCATCGGCGCCACAACGGCGGTCTTCAGCGTGGTCTACGCGATATTGATGGACCCATATCCATACAAGGCGCCGGATCGGATGATCCACATGCGCCTCACGATGCCGACCGGCGACCTGAACGGCTTTGGTGTGACCGGAACGCAATGGCAGGAGTTGCGCAAATCGCCAGTGGTGGAAGACACATTTCTGGAAGATGACTGGAATCCCTCCATCACCGGCGGTGATCTCCCGGAGGATGTTCAAGGCGTTTATCTGAGCTCCAATGGATTTAACTTCCTTGGCGTGCCGACTGCGCTGGGCCGCGGCCTGCAGCCTTCCGATTCGATCGATGGCCAGGATCCGCAGCCGGTTGCGGTGCTCGGCTACAAGTTCTGGCAGAGGCATTACAGCAGCGAGCCGTCTGTAGTTGGCAAAACCATACAACTAAACCGCAAGAACTACACCATTGTTGGCGTTGCAGGCTCGCGGTTTACCTGGGGCGACGGCGATGTCTACCTGCCGCTGAAAATCACCGGAGACCAGGTGAAATCCTTTTATGCGGGCGTTCGCCTCAAGCCGGGCATCACCCATGCGCAGGCGAATGCGGCTCTCGAGCCGTTGATTCGCCAGTTCTGGAAGGAGACGCCGAAGAACTTCCCTCAAGACTTCCGGAATCTTCATGTGGTTGGGCTCAACGAAGATTTTATTAAGCAGCTCGGTGGAACGCTTTATCTGCTCTTCGGCTCGGTTGCACTGCTGCTGCTGATCGGATGTGGCAATGTTTCTATTCTGCTGCTGGCGCGGGCAACGGCTCGGCAACATGAGTTTGCAGTTCGGTCGGCCATTGGCGCAACCCAGTCACGGATTGTCCGCCAGCTTCTGACCGAGTCGGTGATGCTCAGCTTGACAGGCGCCGGACTTGGGCTGCTGCTGGCCTACAAGACGATCGCGGTGATTGTAGCGAACCTGCCCGAATACTCCTTCCCGCACGAAGCGGCTATCCGGATGAATCTGCCGGTGCTTGTTTTTTGCATAGCAGTTGCAATCGGCACCGGTATCCTCTTCGGGTTGTGGCCGGCATGGCAGCTTTCGCGCCCTGAAGTCAGCCAGGTTATGCAGGCGAATACACGCAAAACAACCGGAGATGTGAAAGGGCGCAGAACGCATGCGGTGCTCATCGGCGGTCAAATTGCGCTGACGCTCCTGATGATGGCTGGCGCGGGAGCGGCCATTGAGGGCTTTGTGAAGGTCGCGCGCACGCCGCTCGGATACGACCCGCATAACGTCATGTCGGTCGGAATTCCAATCCACGACGGAACCTACAAAACCTGGCCCGAGCGCTCGGCTTATTTCGAACAGCTATTTGCGAAGGTGGCCCAGGTCCCCGGTGTGAAGTTGGCAGCCATTTCAAGCAACGCAACACCACCGTCAAACGGCTTCACCGCCCATCTTGAGATTGTCGGCAAGCCTACCAATGCAGAACAGACCTTTCGCGTAAACATGGTCGGCAAGGAATATTTCCCGGTGCTTCGCATCCCGCTGGTGCAAGGAAGAATCTGGGACCAAGCCGAGACGCAGCGTGGTGCGGCGGTCGTCGTGGTTAACCGGGCCTTCGTGAAGAAATACTTCCCTGCCGGCGATGCCATCGGACACACAGTCAAGATTACGGAGATGAAGCCGCAGCCGCCTTATTTCCTCATTGCCCCCGGGGCTGAGAATGGATTGCTCATCGTCGGCGTAGTGGCCGACAAACTGGACGATGGTCTTTCCAAGCCGATTTTGCCTGAGATGTTTTTGCCCTACACGCTGGCCATGGGAATGTATACCCAAATTCTCGTCCGATCGGATGTGCCGCCCCTCAGCCTTCTCCATTCCGTGCGCACTGCGGTAAATTCCATCGACCCCGACCAGCAGACAAACAACGACGTGCGCGATCTTGAGCATTGGATAACGCGCGAGCCGGAATGGGCTCGTGGTCAGCTTGTAGCGTGGCTCTTCGGCGCGTTCGCCGCCCTGGCGCTGGCCCTGGCTTCGGTGGGATTGTATAGCGTCGTCGCATACACGGCGGTGCAGCGCACCAACGAATTCGGCATCCGGATCGCACTCGGAGCGAAGAAGGGCCACGTTCTCGGGATTGTGTTTCGATCGACGGTGGTCAGTGTTGGAGCGGGAATGGTGGCCGGCGTGGCGCTTACGCTGGCGCTCAACCGGGTGATGGCGGCCTGGGCGGCCGAGAGTTCGCGCGATCCCCTTCTGCTGCTCGCGGCGACTGGCGTGCTTGCGCTGGTGGCAACCATCGCCTGCATGATCCCGGCCTGGCGCGCAGCGGGCATCGACCCGATGAAAGCAATTCGCTACGAGTAAGGAAGGATATAACACCAACTCGGAGTCAACCAAAATGAGGAGCGTTTGGCGAATCATCGTGCTTGCGGTCGGTTTTGCAGTTGGTTGCCTTGTGCTCCTGGCTCAAGCCGGGCAGCAGCAGCCTGCAAATCCTACAGGTGACGACTCAAACGCGCGGCCGCCGGTTACAGAGGCGGATCTGAGAATTGCCAAGCGAGCGCAAGAGATTCTGGACACGCCGTCAAAATGGAACCGCGCCGACACGCGCAAGTGCCCCGCGGGAGCCAAGACATTCAGTCTTTACTGTGCGCTGGAACGGGCCACTGACGAAGTGAGCGGCAACTTCAAGCATCGCGGCGCAGCCATGCAGGAGGCTCGGTTCGTAATTGACGATGTCGCCCCAAATGCCAAGACGTACGAACACCGCCTTATGGGCTACAACAACGATCCCGCAACTTCCTTTGCTGATATCCAAAGATTCTTCCGCGTTTTGCAGGATCGCATCAAAAAACGACTGGCCAATGAAGACAAGGGCCCCAATCGATAGAATGCCCCACGGCCAATCGGCGCTCAACGGAGGCCGGTGTGCAGGTAGGCGAGCAGCGCAGACATCTGGTCTTCGTCGAAACGACCGGTGAAGGACGGCATCATCCCTTTTCCGGCAAAGACAACACGCCGCACCTCGGCGTCAGTGGCGGGCGCGCCGCTAGGAAGCTTCGTGCTGCTGAAAACGCCGCGCAAGTCAGGCGGGACTTTTTTAAGAGCCAGATCATTGTCCCGGTGGCAGTGTGCGCAGCGTCCTTCGTAGAGATGCTTCCCTTCTTCCTGCTGAGGCGTGAGCCGCAGGGGGCTGCGACAGGCTGTGAAGGTGAGAGCGGTGCCGGCCGTCAGCCAGAGAATTGAAAGCGAAGTTCGAAGAACCATCCCCTCTCATTTTAAGGCGCGAGGTTCGGTATGCTTGAGCCATGACGCTTCCCTCTTTGGAGCAGATCCGCGAGGCTCAGAATATCCTCTACCGTTTTATGCCGCCTACTCCGCAATATAGTTGGCCGTTGATCAATCGCCGGCTCGGTGCGGAGGTGTGGGTGAAGCATGAAAACCATACCCCTGTGGGCGCCTTCAAAATTCGCGGCGCCATGTTGTACATGGAATGGCTCACCCGGACCCAGCCGGACCTGCGGGGTGTGATTGCTGCAACGCGCGGCAATCATGGACAAGGTGTTGCCATGGCGGCGCGGCTGCACGGAGTCGCATGCGTTATCGTGGTGCCGCACCGCAACAGCGTCGAGAAGAATCGCGCCATGATCGCGCAAGGCGCGGAGCTGGTGGAGCACGGTCGGGATTTTCAGGAGTCGCTCGAATATGCGCGCATGCTTGCCGGCGATCGCGGATTCGTCATGGTCGACTCCTTTCACGAGCGCCTGGTGATGGGAACGGCGACCTATGCACTCGAATTCCTGCAATCGGCTCCCGCGCTGTCGCGGGTGTATGTGCCGATCGGCCTCGGATCCTCCATTTGTGGCGTATCGGCTGCGCGCAACGCGCTGGGATCAACAACAGAGATCGTTGGAGTGGTGGCATCAGGAATCCCCCTCCTACGCGCTCAGCTTCATGCAGCGAAAGGTCGTTGAGGCTCCTTCGCGAACCGCAATTGCGGACGGCCTGGCGTGCCGCACGCCGAACCCCGTGGCCATGGAAATCATCTGGGAGAATGTGGCGCGCATCATCGAGGTTTCCGATGCCGAAATTGAAGCGGCGATGCGAGCGGTCTATCAAGATACGCACAACGTGGCGGAGGGCGCAGCGGCGGCGGCGCTGGCGGGAGCCCTGAAGGAACAGGATGCGAATCGCGGTATGCGCATCGGCATCGTGCTGACGGGTGGCAATGTCGATGCGGATGTCTTTGCGCAGGTGCTGACGGAACAGACGGTACAACGATGAAACCGCACTTCGACAATCTGACGCCTCTCGCGCACGCCGCGCACAATCGCTGCTTTGGCTGCGGCAAAGCCAATCCGCAAGGTCTTCAACTGGAGTTCCTGCTGGCGGAGGACGGCACGGTGGTCTCCCTTGCCGTCATCCCGGAGCAGTTCGAAGGCCATCCAGGGTTCCTTCATGGCGGGATCATCGCCACGTTGCTTGACGAGACCATGAGCAAGGCTGTTCGCGCTCGCGGGCTCACCGCCATGACGCGCCATCTCGAAGTCGACTACAAGCGGCCCGTTCCGTCCTGCGTGCAGCTTCGCATGGAGGGCCTCGTCGTCAGCGACGACGGTCGCAAGCATTGGGCTGAAGCTACAATCTTCGGCAGCGACGGTCATGCGCTTGCGCAGGGGAAAGGGCTGTTTGTCGAAGTGCGGCCCGCCAAGCCGGTTTGAACCGGCGCAGCGCAGCCTTCACTGCAATGCCGAAAGCCATTCGATGATCGTGCTCTCGAGAAAAATGCGGTGATCAGACCAGCTATGATCCGTTGCTGCGTGGATCGCCTTGACATTGTGGTTGCCTTCAGCTTGAATGGCCTCGACAAGGGCGTCAGTCTGCGAGGCCAGCCCATCATTGGCCGAAAGAACAAGCATCGGCACATCCTTGAGCGCAGGCGTGGCATTGGCAAATCCGAAGGCTTTGGCATTCTGCGCATCTTCGTTTGCCATCGACTCTGCGGTTACACCGGCAAGGCCCTCCATGTTGTCGGCCATCTCCGCGACCAGCTTTTGGTGTTCCATTTTGCCGAGTTGGCCCATATCCGCTGCGCTGATGAGGATGATGCCGGCCAGGCTGTGATCGTGTCCGGCAGTCATCACCGTTACCCATCCGCCCATGCTGTGGCCTGCGAGAACAATACGTTTGGTGTCGATCCCCAGCCTGGTCGCATTCGACGGCTCGCGCAGATAAGCGAGGACGGCATCGGCATCTTCAAGGTTCTGCGCAAACCTGTACGACTCCGGGGCTGCCCCACGAGCCGCGATAGTTGAACGTCACCGCATTCCAGCCGGCGCGACGAACCGCTTGCGCAAGATCGAGATTCTTTTCGTTTCCCGGCAGGCCGTGGCAGATAACGATGGTGGGATGCGGTCCCGCACCCGCCGGTGAATAGACGACGCCATTGATCAGCAGGCCGTGACTGGGAATATGCAGCACCGTCATGGCAGCCGGATGCTTTGCGTCCGCGGGCGGGTCGGTATAGATGGCGGAGGAAACGGCCTGTCCGGAGACCGCGGCTGAACAAGCAAGAAACGAAGAGGGTGAAACATGGAGCACGCATTCGAATTCCTCTCCGCCTTTATGCCTCCAGTCCACAGGTTGGCGCGTCCTGACTCGCACACCAATCACGGCAACCACACTGGAATGAACCGGAGAGCAACCGGTACAGCCAGTGTACAAGTTGAACTGCAAGAACCATGCGCAACGCGCGGGACAAGAGACGCCGGGCATGAGAACGGTGATTCTGTTGCCCGGCGTCTTCACCGTATGCTGCCTTCATCCAACCGTGGAAGGCCTCAGTGAATCATGTTGATGGTTTCCTGCGTAACGGTGTCGAAGGTCGTCACGGCCTTTGAATTCGCCTCGAAAGCTCGCTGGGCGATGATCAGATCAGAGAACTCGGCGGAGATATTCACATTCGAGGCTTCCAGTGCGCCGCCCTGCATGGTTCCAAGGCCCGACGTGCCCGAAACTCCGATGGTCGCGGTGCCGCTGGCCAGTGTGGTTGCGTAGTCGCCGTCGCCCGGGTCCTGCAATCCCTGAAGGTTGACAACATTGCCCGAGCGCCAGTTGTCCGACATTGAGTTTCTGCCCATTGTTGAAGGTCGCCGTAACGGTCCCATCCGAGCCTATCGTAAAGCCGTTATAGTTTCCGCTGGCAAAACCGTTCTGCGTTGAGGAGGAGACAGCCGACGTCTGTTCCACCACTTGCGTCAACGTGGACGCTCCATCGGCTCCGAACAGGTTCCACGTCATGTTCATATTTGTGGCGCCGTCAGAGAGCCCTGAAAAGGTGATGCCGGTAACGTCCGTGGAAGGGCTCACCAGGTTTCCATTCGAATCGAAAGTCAACGAGCCGGTGGCTGTTCGCGGAAGGTACCGGATCCTGAATGACGCTTCCCGATGTGGTAATGTTGGCCCCGCTGATCGACAGCTGGCCCGCGGCCGTTGAGGTCACCGTTGCCGTAATGCCCGCCGCGCTGAGCGCATTCTGCAGATCAGTTGCATAAGTGCCCACAGACTCGCCCGGGGTGACGGTCGGCGCGTTAATGGTCGTCGAAACACCGCCGGCGTTCGGCCCTGTAATTGTCAGGTTGGTGGCCGGGTCGACGGTCGCCATTGCTCCCGCCGCTCGACCCGAAGTTGTAGACCTGCGTGTTAACGGCCCCCGACGCTGCTGTTGCTCGCAGCGAGCGTATCGGGCAGCGTCACGTTATACGACCACGTGTTGGTAGCGGTCTTGGTATACGTAACCTGGGCCTGATAATCGTTGCCCAGCGAGTCGTAGACCTGGATCTTGCCGGAGAGGCTGTCACCAACTTTGGCCGCAGAATCGAGGGTTGCCGTCATGCCAAACGTGGTTGTCGCGCTGGGAGGCTCAACCTCACCTACCGGAATGTGTACGGGAGCGAGCGGCGCGTTGGTGTTTACAATCCCATTTGCGGCCGGGAATCCCATCACGCTCAGCCCGCCTGACGTGATCAGGTTTCCATTGAGATCAAGCGAGAAGTCGCCATCTCTGGTCAGAAGCGTGTTGTTGCCGTCTCCGACAACAAAGAAGCCGTTGCCCTGCAAGGCGACGTTTGTGTCTACTTCGGTTGTGTCAGGCGAGCCATTCGAGAAGTCTGTCTCAATGGAACTCACCTGCGTCCCCGAACCGCGCTGGATCGGATCGCCTGAACCCGCTTCGCCGACCTGCTGATAGAACAAATCAGAAAAGTTCACCGACTGCGATTTGTAGCCGGTCGTATTCATGTTCGATAGATTGTTCGCGATGGTATTCAGGGCGGTCGAATCCGCGTTCAAACCTGTAAGCGGAATGTAAAAACTTGCCATGTTTGATTCTCCTCTGCGATGACTCCGGCCTCGTTTGCCGACGGTGAATGGTAAGGGGCGAAGACCTGTGCGTTTCACACTCTGTTGGTCTGCGCGCCTAGCGACCCTGCGACACGCTGAGCTGCGGGTTTGCTTTCCGGAACAGAAAGATTGCCTCCTTCCAGCGGCGGCGATGCAGGGCTCGTCAACGGCTGCTGCGAGCCGACTGCTTTGACGGCGCCACCTGACGGAGTCGCGGACGAATCCGTAGTGAGGGTCTGGTTGATGGAGATGAGTTGCTCCAGGCTGTTTACCTGGACCAGTTGATTGATGTACTCGTTGGGATCGGTGTCTGCGGTGGGATCCTGGTTTTGCATCTCGGTTACCAGCAAAGTAAGAAAATCATTTGCCGAGATGGTTGCAGAGTCGCCGTCCGAACTGCTGGTCGTGCCCGTATCCTGGCTCGTATCCTGGATCATGTCCCGGCCTTTGACCGGTAATGTGTTGCCTGCGTTGTGCGCCGTCAAAATCTGATTCCAGATCGGATTCATCTGTGCGGCCATTGCTTCCTGCCTTCCTTCCTCTCGCTTGTCGATTCAATCCAACCCACGCCTGCCTTTTCCGGGTCACACCACGACAGAGATGTGACGATCCTGGGGACTCATGCCTGCGGGGAACACCGGTAGTTCGGCGCTCGTCCGCTCCTCCAGAAGGCCATTTGCGAATTGCCGAACCGGCTGAGACGGAGTGGGTTCGGAATGCTCTCGGGCCTGCTGCTGTCCCCCCTGACTCGGACCCCTGCCGTTTCCCTGCGTCAGTTCTCTCTCCGCGTCGCGGCTGTTCCACCCGATTGCCGGGAGCCGAAAGGTTGACCGCGTTCATATGCTCGTAGTGGCTGGCCAGGTGCGCATTCAATCCGGCGAGATGGCCGCTCAGCACTTCTGCGGCGGCTCCAGACGCAGGCATGACCGAGGCGTGAATGCCTGCTGCACCTGCCTGCGCGCGTACGCTTACCCATCCCAGCGACGGATCCTGAAAACCGGCTTCAGCCCGGTGACTGTCCGCGAGAACCCACCTGACCGCGCCATCGTTCCTTGCCGCGTCCATGGCCGCAAATGGTTCGTGTAACGGGGCCGTCTTCCCGGTGTTTACAGCAGACGCGTCAAGACTCGGCGATGATGTCATCCATGCTGCTGCTGAGGAAGGCGGAAATGGACCGGCGTGCGTTTGCCCGAAAGTGGTAGCTCCGAATCCGGCTGATTCAGGATGAAGGGAGCCGTTGCGGGTTTTGCGGGAGAGGACAGCGGTACTTCGCCGATGGCGGCTCGATCATGCTGTGCCGTTTCCTTTCTCAACGGGACGGTTGACGGCTGCTTGATCTGCGCTCCTCGATCGGAAGTCGATTCCGTGGCCTCGCTCGACTTTATGAAGTTCTCGCCGCGGAGGCCGCACCTGACTCACGGACATACGCGGGCCAAAGGGATGGCTCATCGGGCATTGCAGGTCTGGCCTGTTCAACTCCAGCCGTGGATTTCTGCGCGGAGACCGGCTGGCCCGGATTGACGGACACCTGGTTTGCGCGCTCTGGCGAGAGTTGAGACGAAAGGGATGCCGGCGCAGTCGATTTCTTCGCCGACATCCGCCGCTTCCATGCCGGTTTGTACCTCGGCCCATTACAGAAGATGGCGCCGCACCGATTGTTGAGTCGCGACACTTGAACAACCCGATGGCCTGACAGGCTTTCATTTCGATTGGAGAACGCCGGTGTGGAGAACCGCGGTTGGGGCATGTTCTCTGCGGCCATTTGCCGTTGGGCCACGACAGAAGATCGCACCGCACCGGTTGTTGAGCTCGACACCTCAACGCCCCGATGGCCTGGCAGGCTTCCATTTCGATTCAGGAATTCGGGTGCAGAGAACCTCGGTTGAGCGTGTTTCTCGGCGGCCAGCGGAACTCCGGGATGCGGCGCGCTCGGCGGTAGGATCATGGATTCCGAATCGGGCGCAGCCATGGTCGCACTTGGAGGTCCCGTCGATCTGTTGGGCATACGGACTGATCGGTTCTGCGCGAAGGTCTCTTCGCATGAGAAGTGAAATCACCTGTGCACCCTTTTGCCGGGGGTGACTGGGATCCACGCAGGCTGCATCTGGAACCGGCGAGGATTGCAACACAATCGGGGGACTCAGCGCAGTGGAATTCGCCGTCGAGGCGCGCTTAAGAGCGACTTTGCCGGTCGCGCTCGCTGCCTTATCCTTGATGACTTGACCTTTGTTCGCAGCAATCGCGGCGGGCTCTTTGCCGGAAATGGCGGCGCCGGTCTCAACGCAATGAATCGGCTGCCGGTGCGTCGTCTCCGGTGGTTTCGCCTGAAATATGCAATCCGCCGACGATTGCCTGCCACCTTTGACGGAAAGTCTCAGGTTCGTCTCCCAATCCTGCATTCGAAGGGATGGCCGAAGATGCGGAATCACCTTGAATCGGGGACGCGGCAACCTTGCGATAGAATTCCGGTTCCTGCTTCGGCATTCCAATTTCGCCCAGATTGCTCGCGCTGTGCATGCTTCGGCTGGAGCAGATGAAGAGCCAAACCGCCCGTCACTTGGTTAGAGGAATGTCAGACTCGAAGCGCGCTGCGTCGGTTTTCCGCATCTCCGGCTTGCGTTGCGAACGATGCCAATCGTCGAGCGTGGACTGGGTCTTCCGATTTGTCTTCCGCCCTGGCCTCGGTCGACTTCGAGTCGACCAGCGTTTCAACCTGGCGTCGCGCAAGTCGCCTGGTCAGCAATTCCTGCCGGTTGTGTTGCGCATCCTTCCTTGCCGCGTCGATCTTCTTGAGGAGCATCTGCTTCAATCGATCGGCAGTCGCCATCTCCTGCAAGCCGGCAATCCGATCCATGATCTCTCCGGTCTGCGCGCTTGAGGCCACCAGAGTGCGGGCGCGCTTCCCCCGCTCGTGCGTCGTGGCGTGGGCCAATTCGAGGCGTTGCAGTTCTTGAATCGCCGCCTTCAATTCTTGTTGGCTGCGCTCCTCTTCGGCCTGCCGAATGCCGAGCAAACGCTCAAGGCTTTTGGAGGCGGCCATGGGGCTAGATCTCCCCGGCCAATGTCGAGAGCTGAAGCAGACAATCCGCATAGGCCACAATCTCGGTAGGAGTCTGCATCATGAAATCGCGCATCGCCGCACGGGCGCGAAGGGCTCTGTCGAGATCCGGGTCGGCACCCGGTTTATATGCGCCGATCCGCACCAGGTCCTCCGATCGCGCATAGGCCGACATCATGCGTCGAAACAGAGCTGCGTGTTCGCGGTGATCCGGTTCGGTGACGGCGGGCATCAGTCGGCTGATGGAATCAAGCAAATCGATCGGCGGATACCAGCCTTCCGCGGCCAGCCTTCGTGAGAGAACGATATGGCCATCCAGCAGCGAACGCACTGCATCCACCAGGGGGTCCTGCTGATCGTCTCCCTCCATCAGCACCGTGTAGAAGGCAGTTATCGAGCCGGTGCCAAAGTTTCCTGCCCTCTCGACCAGTTTGGCCAGCCTGCTGAAGACAGAGGGAGTGTAGCCTTTTGCCGTGGGAGGTTCGCCGGCCGCCAATCCTATTTCTCTCGCCGCCATGGCAAAACGCGTCAGCGAATCCAGCACCAGCAGAACAGCTTTTCCCTTCCCGGCAAAATATTCGGCAATGGCAGTGGCCGTCATCGCGGCGCGCATGCGCATCAGCGGTGACTGGTCAGAAGTGGAAACGACAAGCACGGAACGGGAGAGTCCGGCTGTACCGAGCGCGCTCTCGATGAACTCGCGGACCTCGCGCCCGCGCTCGCCGACGAGGCCGACCACCGTGACTTCCGCTGCGGTATTCCTCGCCATGATGCCGATCAGCGTGCTCTTGCCCACGCCCGATCCGCCAAAGATCCCGACACGCTGTCCGCGGCCCACGGTGAGCAATCCATCTACGGCTCGGATCCCTGTCCCGAGCGGCTCTTGGATCGGCACGCGATCAAGGGGCGAATGCAACGGGCCTTCGAGCACCCGCTTCTCTGTCTTGCCGCGAATCTGTCTCCCATCCATCGGAACACCCATGCCGTCGAGGATCTGCCCGATCACACCATCCCCGACCGTGATTTCGGAACCGCCGCCGAGTGCGTAGATGGCGTCTCCAAATCGGACGCCTTCGGCCGTTTTCAGGGGCATCGTGAGGACGCTCGATCCTCGAAACCCTATTACTTCGGCGAGATGTTTCGCGCCCAGGCGATCTTCAATCTCGCAGCACTCTCCAACCGATGCCACCGGTCCGATCGACTCGATCGTCTGGCCGAGGGATTCCACGATCTGCCCGCGCCAACGCCAGGGTTGCCTCGACTGCACGCGAGACGCGTAGCGATCCAGAACTCCACTCATGCCTCCGCCTCCCTTCGATTCGCTTCGGAACCAACGCAGTTCTCCCTCTCCTTCGCAGGCGATCCATCAAATAACGAACATTCCATCTGGTGAAGCTGGGCAGGAAGTCCAAGATCCACGGAGCCCATTTCGGTTTGGATTACACAGTCTCCGGCGTGCATGGATTCATCGGGCACCACCGCAGGTTTCACCTTGAGATTCGGCAAATGCGCCAGCGTCTCGGTCCAGAGGCTCGCTTCCGGAGCGGGCACACGCAACCGCACCTGGACGGTTTGTGCAAGCTGTCCGAGCGCCACGCGCACTGCCCCCACCATAAACAGAGGGTCTGTCTGGGCTTCGCGGCGGAGAATGCGCGCCGCGATGGCCAGTGCGAGCTTAACGACCTCATGTTCGACGGTATGCAAAAACCGGTCTCGCTCGACTGCGAACTGGTTGGCAAGATGGGCCGCCTGTTGTGCTCCCTGGTTCTTAGCCTCTCGCAAGAACTCGTGCTGCGCCTGTGCCTCTGTCGCGCGACCTTCCCGAATCCCCTGCTCCCGTCCAGCTTCGAAACTTCGCCTTGCTTGTTCGGCTGCGGCGACGGTCGATGACTCCGCGGACGGAGTATCGGAGCCAGCGCATCCAGCCGTGCCGTCGATCTTGCTCTCTGGCGATTCGACGCCGACCTCGACGAGTTCGTCCCACAGCACCGGAAGCGGCTTGGCGCTCGCCGGATAGTCGAAAACTTCAATTCGCGATGCGATTCCGCTGCGCACGCCTCACAATCCCCTTCCATCGCCTGTCAATCAAGCAAGCATCTCGTCGCCGGTTTCGAGCTTGAGAATCACCTTGCCCTCAGATTCCAGGCGTCGCGCAAGGTTCAGGATTTCCTGTTGCGCCTGCGCGACCTCGCGCGAGCGCACCGGCCCGAGAACTTCCATGTCTTCCTTCAGCATCTCCACGGCGCGCGCACTCATGGCCTTGAAGATGGCAGCCCGCAGCTCCTCGTTGGCCCCGCGCAGCGCCATGGCCAGTTGTTTCTTGTCTACGCCGGATACAATCTCGCGGATCGTCGCCGGTGGCACCGTGACGAGATCTTCAAACGTGAACATCAGGTTGCGGATACCGAGGGCCAGCTCCGGTTGTCCTTCTTCAATCACTTCGAGAATGCGTTTCGACTCTTCCGCATTCAGGCGGTTCATCAGGTCGGCTACGGCCTTGAATCCCGAGTAGCTCTTCCTGCCGCTGTCTCCGACGGTTTCGAGGCGCCGGTGCAGGATGTGCGCCACCTTTTGCGCCATCTCGGGAGAGAACTGCCTCATGGCGGCCAGCCGTTGGATGGAAATGACTTTGTGCTCTTCGCTCAGGTTGCTCAACACCAGCGAGGCTCGCTTGGGATCGAGATGGGCCAGCACCAGTGCGATGGTCTGGGGATGTTCGGCATCGAGCAGTTTGCCGAGCTGTTGAGGGTCGGTGCGCTGCAGCTTGGCGAGATTGCCTTGTTCGGCCTCCTGCGCGCGGCGCAACTGCATCATCAGATCATCGGCGCGCTGCTTGCCAAAGGTCTCGGCGAGAAGGCGACTTGCATAGTCCAGCCCCCCATGCACCATGAATCCCTGGGTCTCCAGCAGTTCCCAGAATTCTCCGAGAACAGCAGAGGTGATCTCCGGTGTAATGCCTCTCAGGTCGGCGAACTCTTCTGTCAGGCGCTCCACATCGGATTCAGGAAGAGTGCGGAGGATCTCCTTGGCAACATCCTCCCCCACGGCCATCAGCAGCACTGCGGCTTTACGCGCCCCGCTCAGATTTGCGGTTTTGTCCTGCGCCGGTCTTGCGAAATCGGCACTTTCTCCCGCCAAGGTTTTTCCTTTCCCGACATTTCCCAATCGTTCTTTGCTTCTCTTGAAACCCGCGGAACGACATTGGTTATTCGCAGGGTTTCGGCCTCGGCTACTCCGAATGAATCCAGCTCTGCAACAGGCGCGACGTTTGCGCGGGCTCCTGCTTCAACTGACTGGTGACCTGCTGAAATATCTCCTGTGTGCGGATGTGCGCAGCATCCGGTACGGCGACCTCGGGCTGCGGCAAAGCGGCGCGTCCCGCGCCGGCAGCTCCGGCGAGTTCATAAGCCGCCCCTTTCCCTGCTGCCACAGCCTTTCGCAGGGCCGGGCGCACGCCAAATGCGAGCACCGCCATGAGACCGATCAGCAGGCTCAGGTATTTCACGAGCAGCGGCGAAGCCTCCACTTTTGACATCATCTGCGCCGGCATCGAGGGGGCGGTCTGAGCGCGATTCTCCTCAAATGCCAAATCCTGCACGGTCACCACATCGCCTCGAGACGCGTCAAAGCCCACCGCGGCCTGCGCCAGTGCTGTGAGGTTTCTCAGCTCGTCCGGCGAACGGCCCTGCCAGCGGGCCGCAGTCCCTTTTCCGGACTCCTGCATCAGCCGGTCGTTCACGACGATTGCAGCCGTCAGTCTGCGCACCTTGCCCGGATTCTCAACAAGGTGCCGCACCGTCTTCGCTACACCATAAGTTCCCGATTCGGTTTTCGATGTCTGCGGCTGCGAAGCGAGCTTCGGATACACCGGAAGAGCCTGGGAATTCGGCGCATTCGAAGCGGTTCCCGGAACTCCGGCGGCGACCGGCTGTCCTCCCGTAGTCTGTTCGGTGCGTTCCATCGAAAGCGTTGCTGACTGGGTGGGATCGTAATTCTCCCTGGTTTCCTCGACTGCATCGGGATCGTAATCCAATGTCACCGAAGCGCGGACGTTTCCGGATCCCGTCACCGGCTCGAGCGTGGAAATCAGTTTCTCTTCCAGGGCCTGCTCCTCACCCAGGTGCAACGCCTCGGGCGTCTTCGGTCCCAGAGGCAAGCGGCCCGAGGAGTCGACCAGGATCACATGATCGGCCCCAAGCCCATCGACTGCCGACGCAACCAGGTTGCGAATGGCGTCGGCTTCGCCATCGGCAAGCGCCCCATGGCGGAGCTTGAGAACCACTGATGCTTTGGCCGGGCGGTCCTGGTCGCGAAATAGCGAATCGTGTGCCAGGACCAGATGCACCCGTGCCGACTCCACGTCGGCAAGTGATCCCACCGTGTGCTCCAGTTCCCCTTCGAGAGCCCTTTGATAGTTGACTTGCTCGTCAAATTCAGAGCCGACCCAGTTGGGTTTGTCGAAGAGTTCAAATCCCATGCGACCGCTCTTCACGCCTTTGGCTGCGGTGGCCAGTCGTGCTTTGTCCAGTTGCGCAGCCGGCACACGCAACGTGGTGCCATTGTCGGCCACATCGAAGGGAATCTGTCCCTGGGTGAGCGTCAGTCCAACCTGGCGAGCGTCCTCCGGATCGAGTCCCGCGTAGAGTGTGCGCCAGTCGGTACGAAGGCCATACCAGAGCAGCCCTCCCAGCAATGCCGCCAGGAGGACGCCGGCGGTCATTGCCCCGCGCCGTTGCTGCGGAGCCATGGCTGCCCAGCCCACCCGCGCCCGGGTCCACATCGCCGCGACACCAGCGGCCAACGGTCCACCATCGCCGCCCGGTACCCGTTTCTCCAACTGTGTCCCAGGAGGGGCCATCTTTCCTTTTCTGGCGTTTCCCTTGGACGCCGCATCTGCACAGCGTTATCGATTGGGGCTTCGCAAAGTGACTTAGAACTGCATACTCATAACGGTTTGATAGCTCTGTATCGCTTTGTTCCTGAGGGCAAGAGCCATTTCGAACGCCATGCTGGCTTTTTCACTCGCGATCATGGCCTCGTGAACGTCTACGCCGGAGCCCGTCATCAACCCGTCTACGGCATGGCGCGCCTGATCTTCGAGATTGCCAACGTCGCGAACGGCATCGGTGAGCAAATCGGCGAAGGGCGACGCCGCGGTCGTGGACGATGCAGTTCCCTGCGCGCGCAACTGTGTAATCGCATCCTGGGGGGCCGATAAGCCTGCACTCGCGAGGTTGGCGGTCTGAATGGCTGTGATCATTCTTCCCTTCTGGTTCCTAGGTCCTGGCGATATCGAGCGCTGAAGTGATCATGCCCTTCTCTGCCTGTACCGCCGAACTATTGAGACCATAGGCACGCGTCGCTCCCATCAGATCGACCATCTCTGTGAGGGGGTTAATGTCGGGATAAGACACGTAGCCGTCCGGGCCGGCATCCGGATGCCCGGGGTCATAACGCTTCAGCGGTGGAGCGTTGTCTTCGAATACCTGTGCAATGTGCACGCCTCCGGGCGGCTCAGCAGCGCTCGCCGGCTGCAGCGTCTTCTCCGTCGCGTCGCTGAAGGAACCGGAGAAATTCTCGTCGGCCGGGTTGGCGGCAAACACCACATGCTGCCGCCGGTAGGGACCGCCAGACTCGGTTCGGGTGGTTTCGGCATTGGCCATGTTTGCGGCCACCACTTCAGCGCGTGCGCGCTCGGCCTGCATCGCTGATCCTGAAGTATCCATCAATCCAAAAAGGTTCATCTCTCCAACCCATGTGCAACCTGGGGATTACTTGTCTGCATGGATGGCATCCATCACGCGCTGGTTTTCGAGCCGCATCAGCGCGACACCGGTTTTGAACTTCAGTTGCGCCTCCGCCATGTTCAGTCCTTCCCGATCCATGGATACGTTGTTGCCATCCGGCCGCGAAATCAGACCGTCCTCCTCCTTCACGTGGATGGGTTGTGTCTTCTGCACATCTGCGGCTGCGAGTGCATTGCGCATCTCCGTCTCAAAGTCGAATCCTACGGTTCGGTAACCCGGAGTGTCGATGTTGGCCATGTTGGCCGCAGTCAGCTTGGCTTCGTTCACCGCCAGGTCCAGATAGCGCGCAAGTTGGTCGCTCAATCGTGTCTCGATCTGCATAGGCGATTTTCCTCCGATGGGACCTTGCTCAAACGGCCTGTTGCCGTTCGGCGCTGCGACTCGTCGGCTCCCCAAAATCGATGTCGGCTGCGGTCAGCACCGACTCGTCGCCCGCAAGAATGGCTGCGCGTTCGAGCACATGCTCCAGTTCGCGCACGTTTCCCGGCCACGAATGCGCCCCGAGCTTCGCCATTGCACCCTCATCCATTCGCTTGACCGGCCGTTCGCGGCCCATTCGCTCCAGGATGTGATCGACCAGGAGTGGCAGGTCTTCCATATGATCCGCGAGAGCGGGCGTGTGCATCAGGAAGACGGCCAGCCTGTAGTAGAGGTCGGCGCGGAAACTCCCCGCCTGGGTAAGCTGCGCAAGCGGCTGGTGCGTTGCGGAAATTATCCGCACGTCGACCTTGACGGTCTCGTTATCGCCAACCCGTTGCAGCTCCCCGCACTCGACGAAGCGCAGCAACTTGGCCTGCAGGCCCAGGGGCATTTCTCCGATCTCGTCCAGGAACAGCGTTCCTCCGTCGGCGGCTTCGATACGTCCGACGCGCCCGTGAACCGCGCCCGTAAACGCGCCCCGCGTGTGGCCGAACAGCTCGGCTTCGAGCAGCGCCTCTGGAATGGCCGCGCAATTGATGGCCACAAACGACCGTCGACTGCGCCTGGAGAGCCTGTGCAGCGCTTCGGCGACCACCTCCTTGCCCGAGCCGCTGGGTCCTTCGATGAGTACCGCCGTGGTCCGGGGAGCAACGAGTCGAATGCGCCTGCTGATTTCGAGCATGCAGGGCGCTTCGCCAATCAGTTCCGGAATCCGGGCGTCCGGCGAGATCGGCTTCGCCATTGGCTCACCGCTGCCGGCATCCAGCCGGGCAAGCGCCGGAGCGGCATTGTGCGCCTCCTGGCTTGGGGTATCGTCAAGGATCGGAGCGGTATTCCAGGATGCGGTATCGGTCTCCTGCACCCGCCGCAGAGCGTACAGAATTTCCCGTCGATGCGGTCCCGGCGCACTCTCCATGGTGGTTGCATTGCTCGACGTCACGACATCCACCTGGGGAAAGGCTGTGCGGAACTCGCGCAGGAATTCATCGAGATCCAGATCGGGCAGCCATGTGTCCACGATGATGGCCTCGGGAGGCACGTCCATTGCCTCTCCCCAGGCCTCCGCGCCACCCTTTGCCTCACGCACCTGCCATCGCAATCCTGTCAGCAACGCGCTGAGCCGCTGCCTGAAACTGCCGTCGGCACTTGCCACCAATGCGGTGCGAGCGCGTATGTGTGAACCTGCTGGTGAGACGAATGCCGCTGTTGCTGCCATCTTCGATCCCCCTTGGTTTCGAATCTCAATTCGTTGTTCATGCCTGTGCGGCTGCCAACTGAGGCACATCCGCCGCGATGCGTGCCGGGCCGACTGGGGCAATCTGCATCTCAAAAGGAATCATGTATCCGTTCCCTCGAACGGTTCGAATCAGGAGCCCCGGCGGCACATCATCGAGCTTTCTGCGCAGGTAGTTTACGTAGACATCGACGATGTTGGTCGATTGCGCGTGTTCCATGTTCCAGACAGCCTGAAGCAGCTCCATGCGCGATACACCGCGGCCGCGATGGAGCATCAGGTGTTCGAGAAGCGCAAATTCCTTATTGGTGAGATTCAAGACCCTGCCGGCGCGGCGCACGGAGTGATCCAGGCGGCTGATCTCCAGATCGCCCGCCCGCAATACCAGCTGCCCTTCCCGCTTGCGGCGCAGCAGCGCCCGGCAGCGTGCTCGCAGTTCAGAGAGACTGAAGGGCTTCGTCATCAAGTCATCGGCGCCGCTGTCGAGACAGCGGATGCGGGTATCCATTTCCAGCCGGGCCGTAAGGACAAGCACGAGCAGGTCCGCATTCAGTTGGCGCATCTCAGCGAGCGCAGCTTCCCCATCCTTGACAGGCAAATTCAGATCGAGAATGGTGAGATCGGGCGATTCATCGCGGAAGGCTGCGACCGCCCTGGCCCCGTCGTGAACAGTGTGCACGCAATGACCATCGTTCTCGAGTCCTCGCCCCAGAAAAAGGCTCAGAGCCCGGTCATCTTCGGCGATCAACAGCCTCATCTTGTCTTCTCCCGCCCCTTTTGCTCTTTCCATTGGTCGCGCTACATTCGTTGCGCTGGCTGACTTAGAGGGCGCTAAGCTGCGGAACATCTCTACCTTCGCGCGAAGGGAGAAAGAACTCAAGATTCAGATGTGAGAAGAGTCGAGGGAGTTTTCAAAATGGATGAGCAGGTCGGGAAATTCCCACGAGGGGATTGCGAGTGTCAGCGTGTGATGACGGATACACAACGCGGCAAAGACGACCGCGAAGCGATTCAAACACGGATCCCCACGGCGTCGATGGGTTAACCTCAGGCGGTTCTTCTTTGCTCAGCCGGTTCGCGCCCGGCGCACAGTGCGGCATCTGCGCGCTCCAGGATCCCCTGCAAGGTTTCTCCTTCCCGATATTCCGCACAACCGATCGAAACATCCAGTCGGATGCTTTGGTGCCCAGGCCTTCCCGGGATCAGATATTGTCTGCTGATCCACGCCCGCAACCGTTCTGCCTGCTCGAGGGCCGTGTTTTCGGCAGAGTCGAGAACCACGAGAAACGTGTCGCCGGACCAGCGGGCTACAAGGTTTGACAGGCGGCAGGATGAGCGCAGCTCCTTTGCGAATTCCTTCAAAAGCAAGTCTCCGACCATGCGGCCGAATTCATCGTTCACGCGCCGAAATTCTTTGATATCGATCATCAGAACGCTGAAGGAAGATCCCGATTCAATGCGCTGCTGCATTCGGGCTTCTATCCAGAGCCTGCTTCCGAGTCCCGTCAACGCATCGCACGAAGCGAGATGATCGGCTTTTTCAAGTTTTGCCTGGTAGGTCATGACCTCTACGCGCAGATGATCGATCACCGACTTGCTTTCGGCCGACATTTGAGCGACAGAGCTCTTCAACTGCCGAGCGCTCTCTTCGAGCGATACACGCATTTTCGAGACGTCGTCGAGGCTGGCGATGGATTGTAGCTGAGCGGTGACGAAGTCAAGTTCCTGCGCGTAGCGATCGTCTTTGTGCCCCAGGGACTCCGCGGTTCGCGCCATCACCAGCAGCAGGTCCCTTACCTCTCCTGCCTTATCGAGGTAATGCCGGGCGGTCTTCTCACCCCATCCCTGCAGCAGATCATGAACGGTATTCCGGGCTCGCGCAATCCCTGACCCGATGGGATGTTGAATCAGCTCTTCATCGATCCGGGTGAGACTTGATTTGAGCTCGGCGCTGAGGTCAGGGCAGACGCTCTCGCCGCACTCTCCGATGTCTGCGAGAAGTGCGCAATAGGTGGACAAAAGAATCGAGAATGGCTCAGGTACGGACTCAATCTGTGCGTCATAGCTTCGAGCCGGATCGGAATCGAGGTATTTCTTCAGCGAAATCACCAGGCAGCCCCCATGCACGCTTTTTGGTTGCCAAATCTGGACGAGATTGCGTTGCTTTCCTTCTTTATCGGCAGAGACAGGGACTTTGTTCAGCCTTGGATGGGAATAGATGATTTGGCGTGCGTGTGTGGCGTGCTGGAGCCGTCGGAGGTCGAAAACCCGGCTTTCATGCCACAAAAGGCTCCATGGAGAACAGAAGACAAAAACTTTCTCTTGCAATTCGCTTTTTCTTCGCTATAATCCGCGCATGGCTGTCACTCGAAGGCAAAAAGAGATTATCGACTTCCTCGAATCGTTCGTCTCCCGCAATGGCTATTCCCCTTCTTTTGAGGAAATTGCCCGAGGTATGAATCTGAAGAGCCTGGCCACGGTGCATAAGCATGTGACAAATCTCGAAAAGAAGGGGTTGCTGGACCGCGTCCACAATCGCAGCCGTTCCATCGATGTGCTGCCCCCCGGCGCGCGCAATCGAACCAGCGACCGGCTTCCGCTCGCGGGCCGGATTGCCGCGGGGCTTCCTGTGGAGACCTCCGAGAATCCTGAGACGATTTCGCTTCACGACGTCGTCGGCAATCGTGATGTTTTTGCACTCGAAGTTAGAGGGGATTCGATGCGCGATGAGCACATCATCAACGGTGACTACGTTCTGGTGGAGCGAACTCGCACCGCGCGGCAGGGAGAGATCGTGGTCGCGCTGGTCCACGGCTCAGAAACGACCCTCAAGCGCTTCTACGCCGAAGGGCAGATGGTCCGGCTGCAGCCCGCAAACGTTGAAATGGATCCGATCTACGTTCCTGCCGCGCATGTGGCGATCCAGGGACGGGTACTTGGGGTTCTGCGCAAATATCGCTGAAAGAATCGCGATCCAATGAGAAAAGCCCGGCGAATAGCCGGGCTTTTCTATGAAATGAAATCAAGCGCCAACTACGCCAGAAGGCGCTGGACTTTTTGCCAGAAGTCGCTGGATCTTCTCTTCGATTACGTTTTGTGGAGCGTATCCCACAACCTGGTCGGTCACTTTGCCGCCCTTGAAGAACAAAAGTGCCGGAATTCCTCGAATTCCATACCGCGAGGGCGTGGCTGCATTGCGATCCACGTCCACCTTGGCCACCTTCAGCTGGCCTGCATAGGCCTGCGCGACTCCATCCACGATGGGCGCGATCGCCTTGCAAGGTCCGCACCAGACCGCCCAGAAATCAACCAGCACGGGCTGCTCGCTCTGCAGCACCTCTTGCTCAAATGTCGCATCACTTACTTCCAAAACACCCACACCTGCCATGACTCTCCTTGTCTTGCCCGCTATCCCTCTAGATTAACGGAAACTGCGCTCTTATAGGATGCCTGCGAGGGCTATAAAGTCGCAATCCGACCCAGCGCGGCCAATCAAGCCGAGCGGACCTCTGAAACCGTTGGTCCTGGCAAACGCCTCCGCCATCACGTCTGTGAGGAGAATCGTTTTATTCCTCATCAAAGTAGAAGCGCCCGGATCCGTTGTCGGACCACGGGCGCTAGAGCAGCCCTCCCCCAGAACTGCCCACGGAGCGAATTTAGGTTGTCTGGAGATCAATATCAAGGAAACTTAGGTAATCGGTTCGGTAATCAAAATTAGGTGATTTACCTCACAGTTATCTTGGAACCATAAGAGTAACTCCTCAGTGAACAAGCCGGAGCCTCTAAGAGTTGCGAGAAAATCACGGTTCAAGGGCGAACGAATGTCTGGCACCGGACACATTGAAACAGCAAGTTAGCAGCCTGGGCTCGGGCAGACCGTCCAGAACGCGCGCGATCAACTCCGACGCTGGAGGGAGCTTCGCAACACTCTCGACAATCACCAGAACCGACGGACCCGCGCCGCTCAGGCCGACCCCGAGAATTCCGCTCTTCCCGGCCAGCGGGAGCAGTCTTGGCAGCATCGGACACATTTCTTCTCGATAAGGCTGGTGAATCCGATCCTGCATCGCCACCCGCAGCAGGTCTCCTCGCTGCTGCGCAAACGCCAGTCCGAGCATCGAAACGGCCTGAATATTCGCCACGACATCCGCGCTCGCATAATTAGCCGGCAGCACCGCCCGGGCTTTGCTGGTGGCAAGTGAGTCCTGCGGAAGCACGACAATCGCGCGCCAGTCTGCCGGCGGTTCAACGCGGACGGCGTGGACCGCTCGACCCTCATTTGCGGCCGCTACAAATCCGCCCAGCCAGCAGGCAGCGGCGTTATCCGGGTGCCCTTCCAGAGCGCAAGCCTCTTCCAGAATCTGCTCGGGGCACCAGCCAAGCTCCCCGAAGTGTACGGCCAGAGCGATTGCAGCGAGCCTGCCTGCAGCCGATGAGCCACATCCCATCCCCAACGGGATCTCGTTGTGCATCCGGATCGCGAGCGGCGTTGCCGGTTTTGCGTTTGATTCAAGAATGGACTTGTAAATTTCGAGGATGAGGTTGTTCTCGAGCCGGGAGCATTGATCGCTATCCAGGCCGCTCGCCTCAATGGAAAATCTCTCCGCCGCCTCTGCTTCAATCTGAAGACAGAAATTCAGTGCAACCGCTGCGGCATCAAATCCCGAACCGAGATTGGCCGATGTCGCCGGCAACCGCATCTTGAACGTGGTTGAAGCGCGGGTCATCCAGTCAATCCCTTCAGCGTTGCCAGCACGGCGGACGGTGTGGGATCGACAACCACCGCATTGCGCTGTAACGCTGCAATCTGCGCCTGAAGACTCGAGGACTCCTGGTCGTCGAGCAAGGTTCCGCGGTGGAAGTTGATGGTGTAATCGGCGTCTTTCAACGTGTGCCCGGTGAGCACCAGAACCACGGTGTCGCTGGCAGCGACCTTGCCCTCGGCGCGCAGTTTCTTGAGGCCGGCCAGCGTCACGGCCGAGGCCGGCTCACATCCCAGGCCTTCTGTTCCAAGTTCGGCTTTGGCAACGGCGATCTCGGCCTCACTGACATCGAGGCAGAAACCGCCGGTCTCCCTGATGACACGCGCGGCTTTGCGCCATGATGCAGGATTGCCGATGCGAATGGCTGTGGCGCGTGTATGTGCTTCCACCGGCTCCATGCGCTCGCCATTGTTCTCGGCGAAGCTTCGGGCAAGCGGATTTGCGCCCTCCGCCTGAATCAACCGAGATGCGCGGTATGCGCGCAACCAGTCCGAGCTCATGCAGTTCCTTGAACCCTTTGCCGAGAGCAGAGCTATTGGCGAGATTTCCGCCGGGCACGATGAGGTGATCGGGCACGGTCCAGTCGAAGGCTTCGGCGATTTCAAACGCCGGCGTCTTTTGTCCCTCGAGCCGGTATGGGTTTACGGAATTCAGCAGGTAGATCGGTGCCTCCTTCACGATCTGGGTGAGGACCCGTACACACCCATCGAAGTCCGACTTGAGCTGGCAGGTAATTGCCCCGTAATCCATAGCCTGCGAAAGCTTGCCCCAGGCAATCTTCCCTTCGGGAATCAACACCAGGCTGCGCAGTCCTGCGCGCGCCGCATAAGCCGCCATGGCCGCGGAAGTGTTGCCGGTTGATGCGCACGCCACCCACGTGAAACCGCGCTCGCGGGCAACGCTCAAGGCCGCGGTCATGCCCGTATCCTTGAACGATCCGGTCGGGTTCATGCCCTGATGCTTCGCGAAGAGCTGATCGATCCCGAGCGCACTGGCTGCGCGCTTCAACTTGTAGAGCGGGGTGTTGCCTTCGTGCAGGCTGACCGCGTTGCCGAAGTTGTCGAGGATCGGCAGCAGTTCGCGAAACCGCCAGACGCCACTTTGGTCCAGGGCTTCGCTGGAGCAGCGCCGCTCGCGCCAAAGCCACTTCAGGGCTCCAGGATTGGGCCGGTCGTGCCCTTGCCGATGGCCCCAGCCCGCATACTCCACTTCAAACAGATCGCCGCATTCCGCGCACCGGAAGTCCGGTCGAGCCTCAGGGCCGGCGATGCGCGCGCCGCATCCAAAACAACGTAAAGTGTGCAGATTGTCGTTCATGCCTTGGTGTTAGCGTAACAGAGCATTGGCTGACGCTGGCGGGCTGTGCCCTGCTGCTATTGGGGCATCCTGTATGGCGAGAATCGGGGAAAATCAGGAATTCTTAAAGCCCAGCATGACGGGCTCCATATGTAGTTGAATTCCAAATTGTCCTTCGACGGCGTCTCGGATCTTGTCCGCGAGCGCCATGATCTCCGCCGCAGTCGCGCCGCCGCGATTCACCAGCGCGAGCGTATGTTTGCTTGAAATCCCCACACAGCCGAGCGTATAGCCCTTTGCATATCCGGCCTTTTCGATCAGCCATGCTGCAGGCAATTTCGCACATCCCTCCTTGTCGGGGCCGGCTGGAAACCGGGGGGGCTCGACGCCGGCAGCCGAGGCGACACGCCCCACATCCTCCAGCGTCACGATCGGGTTTTTGAAAAAGCTGCCGGCGCTGCGACTATCCGGATCGCCTTCGACGATCAGCATGCCTTTGGAACGGCGGATGGAACGGACAGTTTCGGCGACCTCGCGCAGCGTCGGCATGATGTCGGCCGCGAACGCCTTCTGCAGGTCTGCATATTTCAGCGTGGCATCGCCGTGCAATCTCATGCGATAGTCGACGCCCGTCACCGCGTACCGTCCGCGATCCGATGTATTGAAGCGGCTGGTTCGATAACCGAAGGCGCAGTCGGTGGCCGTGAACTCTACAAACGCGTGCTTTAGCAGGTCGAAGGCCCGCACGCGATCGATCACGCCGGAAACCTCCTGGCCGTAGGCGCCGACGTTTTGCACCGGTGTTCCGCCGACGGTGCCGGGGATGCCCGTCAGGCACTCGAGGCCAGCGCAATCATCGACCACGGTTCGCCGCACAAACTGATGCCACCCTTCGCCGGCTGCGACCCTGTAAATGCGCTCACTGGAATCCGCAACTCCTTCTTGAACTTGAATCCCTTTGAGGGCAATGTGCACCACCAGGCCGTCGAATCCCGCATCCGCAACGAGCAGGTTGCTGCCGCCGCCGAGCACGAAAAGCGGTACGCCTTCTCGGCGTGCCCATGCGGCTGCTTCGGAGATATCTGCCTCGGATTCTGCCGAGACAAACCACCGCGCGGGGCCGCCGATACCGAGGGTCGTGAGCGGCGCAAGCTGCTTGTTCTCTTCAATCCGCATCGAAGCAAGGCTACACCAATGCGCATCTTGCCTGGATCGACCACGTTCTTCTGTAGAATAGGGACAGGCAATCGGCTACAGGCCGTAAGAACCCTTGCCGGAGGTTACATGTACCCAGAAATTATGGTCATTCCCATGCGCGAAGAACTTACTCGCGCTGGAATCAACGAAACCCGCACCGCCGAAGACGTCGACGCCGCTCTTGCGCAGCCCGGAACAACCCTGCTGGTCGTGAATTCGATCTGCGGATGCGCCGCGGGCAAGATGCGCCCCGGTGTCCGGCTGGCGCTTACGAACACCGCAAATGCGCCGGATCATAAAATCACCGTCTTCGCCGGCCAGGACCGCGAAGCCACAGAAAAGGCCCGCAGCTACTTTGAAGGCCATCCGCCGACCTCGCCTGCCATAGCGATTCTGCGGGACGGCAAGCTGGTTTACCTGATGCAGCGCTTTGTGATCGAGCAGGCCACGGCGCAGCAGATTGCGGGCGAACTGGTTCGCGCCTTCGACGAGTTTTGCGCCAAGACCCCGGCATAGCGAACAGTTCCCTTCCCAAAACCGAACGGCCTCCCGCAAAGGAGGCCGTTGCTATGTGGATCGGAACGTAGGTTAGTCGCCTTCCATAGCTTGCGTAGCCGGCAACTTCTGCACCTTGCTGTGTTTCAGCGAATAGCCGAAGTAAATGATCAAGCCGAGGATCAGCCATCCGATCATCACTTCCCACGTGAACAGCATCAGCCGCGTCATCAGGTACACCGCGGAGAGAATGCCCAGGATCGGCACGAGCGGCACAAAAGGCGTCTTGAATGGCCGTTCCATGTGCGGGTGGCGCACACGCAATACCCAAACGCCGGCAGACACAATGGTGAATGCGAGCAGCGTTCCGATATTGACGAGTTCCGAGAGCACATCGATGTTGAAGAACGCCGGCATGATGGCGGCAAACGAGCCAAACACGATCGTCGTAATCCACGGCGTGCGGAATTTTGGATGCACGGCTGAAGCCCACTTCGGCAGCAGACCGTCTCTTGACATCGAATAGAAGACGCGCGTCTGTCCGAGCAGCATCACCAGCATGACGGTGGCGAGCCCGAACACCGCGCCGATCTTCACCAGCAGCGATCCCCAGCCCACCCCGGTCGCATCAATCGCCAACGCGACAGGCGCCGAGACGTTCAGCGTCTTGTAGCTCACCAGCCCGGTCAGTACAAGCGACACCAGGATGTAGAGGATCGTGCACACCACCAGGGATCCAAGAATGCCGATCGGCATATCGCGCTTGGGATTCTTCGCTTCCTGCGCCGCAGTCGAGACTGCATCGAATCCGATGTACGCGAAAAAGATGGATGCGGCTGCCTTTGGAATTCCACCCCAGCCGAAGTTTCCATTCTGGTCCTCTGGAGGCACGAAAGGATGCCAGTTCATCTTCGCGATTTCAGGATGCTTGAACAGAAACCAGCCGCCAATCACGAGGAAGATGCCGACAATCGTGACCTTGATAATCACGACCGCGGAGTTGAAGTTGGCCGACTCCTTGATACCAATCACCAGGATGGCCGTGATGAGCATGACAATCGCAACGGCAATCAGGTTGACCACGCCGGTCGCATGCGGCAAGCCGGCATCGCTCACGCCCGGAGGCAGCGACATCAACGGCAGCCACTGATCGTGATAGAAGACCAGCGTCGTGCCCGTGGTCGCCGTAATTTGCGGTGGAAGATAAATATGGAACTGCTGCAGCAGGCTGTTGAAGTAGCCCGCCCAGCCGGAAGCCACGGTAGAAGCGCCGAAGGCGTACTCCAGCGTAAGGTCCCAGCCGATGATCCACGCCACCAGTTCGCCAAGCGTTGCATAGCCGTAGGTGTAGGCCGAACCGGCAATGGGAATGATCGAAGCAAATTCGGCGTAACACAATCCGGCGAAAGCGCAGGTCAACCCCGCAACGCACAAAGCTCAGCGCAACGGCAGGTCCGGCACGCAGCGCGGCAGCCTGGCCGGTGAGCGTGAAGATGCCGGCGCCGATGACTGCTCCAATACCGAGCGTGACCAGGTTGAGCGCGCCCAGCGACCGCTTGAGCGTGTGTTCGCCCTGCTCGGCGGCCTCTTCGGTGAGCATCGACATCGGTTTGATTCGTAGCAAATTTGGCATGAGTGAGGGACATCCTCCACGGGGACTTCAGGTACGGTTCGTTATTCCTGCGTTCGGGGTTGCAGACCGCCGCGACCAGAAGAGATAAACCGGGATTCCCAGCAAGCACCAGAACCAGGCCCGGCCATGTGTATTGGGGCTTGTATCGCAATAATACGATACAGATCCATGAAGCCATCACGATGTAAAGCGCGGGCAGCACCGGATAGCCGAGCGCCTTGTAAGGCCGGCTGGCATTCGGCTGCTTGACGCGCAGCACGAACAGGCCGACGATCGTGAGGATGTAAAAAACCAGCACCGCAAAGATGATGTAGTCGAGCAACTGGCTGTAGGAGCCGGAGACGCAGAGCAGCGCCGTCCAGCAGGCCTGCACAAAAAGCCCCGCCGAAGGCGTCTTGTACTTCTCGCTCAACTTGCCGACGGATTTGAAGAACAGCCCGTCCTGGCTCATGGCGTAGTAGACGCGCGCGCCGGCCAGCGACAGTCCGTTGGCGCAGCCGAAGGTCGAAACCAGGATCGCCGCGGCCATCAGATAGGCGCCGCCGGAGTGGAAAATCTGTTCGAGCGCCGCCGTTCCCACGCGATCTTCCGAGGCATATTGCACGCCGCGCGCCAACGCCGTCGCGCCGTGCGGATCGCCGTGCATCGGCAGCACCATCATGTATCCGAGCGAGGCCAGAAAATAGACCGTCAGCACGAAGCCGGTGCCCATGATCAGCGACAGCGGAATATTGCGGCGCGGATTCTTCACTTCCCCGGCGGTAAAGGTGATGTTGTTCCAGGCGTCGGCGGAAAAGAGCGAACCCACCTGCACCACGGCCAGAATCACCAGCAGATTGACGAAGACGATCGGCCCGCCGATTCCCACCTGCACCGGATGCAGCGAGCTCCAGCCCGCATTCCTCCAGAACTCGCTCCAGCCAGCGCCGAAGTTCGCGGCCATCGCGGTTGCGTTGCGCCCGACGGTGAACGCCAGCAGGACCAGCGCCGCCAGCGAAAGCGCCTTGGCCGAGGTGAAGACGTTCTGGATCATCGCGCCCAGCTTCACGCCGAACATATTCACGAAGGCCAGGAAGAAGACGATCACGATGCCGGTGAGGTTGGCGGTGTTGACGCCGATCTCCATGTTGCCCAGCACCATGGGGCCGATCGGTGATGGGCGGAACATGGGCGATATGCCACAGCCAGTGCGTGGTTGAGATGGACGGGAAGAAGACGCCGAGAAACTTGCCGAAGGCGACGCATACGGCGGCGATGGTTCCGGTCTGAATGACGAGGAACAGCGTCCAGCCGTAGAGAAATCCCCACAGCGGGCCCAGCGACTCGCGCAGATAGACGTACTGGCCGCCGGCTTTGGGCATCATGGCGGCAAGTTCGCCATAGCTCAGCGCGCCGATCATGGTCAGGATGCCGGTGACGACCCAGGCGCCAAGGACGAGCGCCGGCGAGTTGGCGGTGCGCGCGATGTCGGCGTCGACGAGGAAGATGCCGGACCCGATCATGGAGCCGGCGACCAGCGCGGTGGAGCTGAACAAGCCCAGCGTCTGCACCATTCTGGGCGCATCGTGGGTTGTCGCGGCGGGGTTTTCAGGTGGTGAGTTCGGGAGTTGCCACTGGGCTTGTTTTATCTGAATTTAAAACAATTGTCTCGCGGATTTTTTAACGGAAGAGCGCGCGCACCGAGGATCCTGCCTCACCCAAGCAGATCTATCCATCGCTGGAACTCGGCTGGCCGGAGCTTGCGCCCGAAAGATAGCTTCCGCATACGGCGACCATGCTTGCACCCGCGTCCAGCACCGCCTTCGCGGTCTCGAGCGTGATTCCGGCAGCGGCACTTAGAACGGCACCGGGGCCGCGCCTGTTCGCGCAGCCGCCGAACGCCTTCGATGCCAATCGGCCGCTTGTCGGTCTGCTTGGTCCTGCGTCGGAAAAACAGGACCGATCGCGAAATAGTCCACAGGTTCGGTAAGAATTCCGGGCAGCAGACGCATCGCTGCCGCCAAAGGTGCCGATGATGCTTGTCAGGCCCGAGCAGTCGCCGGGCTCGCACGGGCGCCATATCACCGGCATCGACGTGCACGCCATCAAATTCAGCTTGCTCAACCAGATCCACCCTGTCATCGAGAATCAACTTTACCTTTTCCGGCGGCATCGCTGCACGCAGAATTGCTGGCGTCGGCGAGGATCTCGCTTCATCTGTGCCAGTCTTGTTCCGGATATTCGAGCAGCGTCACGCCGGCCTCGGCCAGGGAGCGATCCAAGCTGGTGCAGGAACTCGGCCCGGCGCACGGCCGGAATCACCGATGAATCGAGAATCGGATAGACCTTCGGAAAGACAAACTTCATGCGATCAAGGATAAAACGCGCAGCCAGCCGACCGTTCAAGGGGCGAATAGGCCGGGCTTCTGCGAAAGTCATCGCAGCGCGATAGAGCACGCCCGGCCCTTCATTCTCCGCTCCTTATTCCCGATTCTCTGTTCCTCACATCTCATCAGCGGATGGGCCGTACATCCCGGGAACCTTCTTGTCGAGCAGGCGCAGGTAGACGCCGAGCTGCGCGCGGTGATGGACGAGATGGTTGAGCACCCAGGTGCGCCACACGTTGTACTTTGTGTCGTCGATCCAGGTCTGATCTCCGGCAACAAACTTCCAGTTCGAATCCCACTTGGCGGGGTCATGGCAGCCAGGGCCGGTTTGGCCTCTGCCACCTGCTTGTCAAAGCGCGCCAGCAGGTCCTTCTTGGTCGGTCGGGTCCACGGACTTCATCTCAGGAGTCCAATCGAGCCGGTCGGTCGTGAGGGTGTGCATCGCCCAATCGCCCGTCGTGTCGCTGGTGTGTGCTGCCAGGCGGCCAAGCGCCATCGGATTTGGCGTGTGGCTTCCAGGCGAAATCGGCATCATCCGGAATCGCTTCCAGGATTTTCCGGGTGTTGGCGGTCTCGCGGTCGTACTCAGCAATAAGTTCCTTTTGAAAGTCCATGGTGCAACCTCCATGTTGCGAAGGCCAGCATACAACGAATTCCTGTGAAAAGGCGAAGAAAAAGCGATAATTCTTTAAGGCGGCTCATCCAGACCCTGAACCGGCATTTAGACGTAGTTGTGCAGTTTCCGACACGACCGGCAGCCCCGCCGCATCCCATGCCGCCAGCCCGCCGGCAATCTCGATCAGGTTGGTGATGCCGTGCTGGTGCAGGATGCTGACGCGCGATGGACGACCGATAGCCGCCCGCGCAGTGCACCGCGATCCGCCGATCGCGTGGCACTTCATCGATGCGCTCCTGAAGATGATTGAGCGGCAGATTGACGCTGCCCTTGATGTGCTTCATTCCCCATTCGCCCGGTGTGCGGACGTCCAGCAGAAAAGGCGGGTCGCTGGTTTCCAACTCCTCAGCAGCGATCAGTACGCCGGCTCCTCTCCGTTGGCCAGACGAGATCGGGTCGATTCGCGAGTGCCGCCATTCCGTCGGTGAAGGTAGCCCATGATGTGATCGAAGCCGATGCGGCCGAGGCGCAGAGCCGCTTCCTGCTCGCGGCCGGGCTCGGCAACGATCAAGATCGGCTTGGCGCGATCGAGGACCGTTCCTGCCCATGTGGCGTACTGCCCTCCGAGGCCGATGTTGATGCTTCCTGCAAGATGGCCCTTGGCATATTCTGCCGGGTCGCGCACGTCGAGGATCTGCGCACCCTTGTCGCCGAGTTGGAAGAACCTCGTCGAGTTCGACCGGCTTGAGACCTTCCTCGAGTGCCCTGTCCAGCGTGGCGCGTTCCCGCGTGTTCAGGATGGCGTCATAAGTGAAGTAGGGCGGCGCATCGGGCTGGTCCGCGGTCACGAGACGGATGAATTCCTCCTTGGTCATGGGCTTGAGCGCGTAGTTAAACCTGCGCTGATCGCCCAGCGTAGACACCGTGTCAGACGAGAGATTCTTGCCGCACAGCGACCCAGCGCCGTGGGCGGGATATACCAGCACTTCATCGGGCAATGGAAGCAGCTTGGTGTGCAGGGAATCGTAGAGGTGGCTGCCGAGTTCGTTCGCGGTCCACCCGAGAGAGGCACGCAGGTCAGGCCGGCCTACGTCGCCGATGAAAAGCGTGTCGCCGGTAAGCACGGCGAACGGTTTCGCTTTGTCCTTGGCGAGATCGAAGACCAGGATCGAGATGGATTCGATGGTGTGACCCGGAGTGTGCAGAACCTTCAATCGCATGCCGGGAAATTCGAGCGTGTCGCCATCGTTCATCGGAACGAAGGCATATTCCGCCTGCGCGCGCGAGCCAAGGTGAATCGCCGCGCCGCATGCATCCCGCAACTCGAGGTGGCCGGCCACAAAATCCGCGTGAAAGTGAGAGAGGAAGACGTGGCGGATCTTCAGGCCGAATTTCTGGGCGTCAGAGACATACTGTTGGATATCGCGCTGCGGGTCGACCACGACCGCGGTTCCGCTCTCTTCATCGCCAAGCAGGTACGAGGCATGCGCGAGGCAACCGAGATAATACTGTTTCAGGATCATGGGCTCCTGCGAGTCTAGCACCGGCTTTTCGCAACGGTCAGCATCAATCTCAAGGCTGTTTCTGAGTCGTGTCGGGCAGCGCGAAAGCCACGTAGACTCCACCTTGCGCGGCATTGGGGGTGCGCGCATTGCTGGCGGCGATCACGACGTATTGGCGGCCGTCGATCATGTAGGTCGAGGGCGTGGCCACGCCGGCGAACGGCAAATCGACCTGCCATAGCAGCTTGCCGTCTCGCGCGTCGAAGGCACGCAGCTTGTGGTCGTAGACCGTGGCGCCGATGAAGAGGAGGCCGCTCGCAGTAACGACAGGGCCGCCGTAGTTCTCAGTGCCGGTGTCCGCGATTCCCTTCTCCGCGAGCGCGGGGTAATTGCCGAACGGAACCTTCCAGAGATATTTGCCGGTTTTGAGATCGATGGCGTTGAGCGTGCCCCACGGAGGGGCAATGGCCGGGTAGCCGTCGGGGTCAAGGAACTTGCGGTAGCCGGTGAAGATGTACTTGTTCGACCATTCTTCGGGATTCGAATCCTGCGATTTGACGGCCTGCGCGACTTGCAGGAAACGGAGCAGTGCTTCGAGATCAGGACCCTTCACATCCATCGCGGGCATCTGGTTCTTGCCCTTCTGAATGATGTCGGTGGTTTGCGCCGCGTTCATGCGGGCCCCCAGGCCGACCAGCGGCGGCGAAGGCGTGACACCCTCCAGGTGATCGCCATGACATGCGGAACACTGCTCGCTGTAGACCTTCGCTCCGGCCGGGTCGTTTGATTTCGCTGCGCTCTCGGCTGCGGGGGCTGCCTCCATCTCTTTTGGCGGAGCTGCGGCGCCAGCGGCGCGCAGGTAGGAGACGAGCGTGTCGAGGCGTCCGCCTTCAATATTCGGAAAGGAGGGCATGCGCCCAATGCCCTGGTGAATGGCCGCGATGACTTTCTCCGCGGGCATGCGCTTGCCGATGTCGACCAGCGAGGGAAAGGCTGGAGGCGAACCGGCGCGATCGACGCCGTGGCACATCGCGCACTGGCTCTGATATATCGCTTCACCGGGACTGCCGGCCTTGCTGAGGATGAGGCCGCCGGTCCAGGCCATCTCGGTTGCGTTGATGTAGATGACGGCATGCACGGGATCGATGGCGGGACCGCCCCACTCGGCGCCACCATCGAAGCCGGGAAAGATGATGGTCTGCTGGCCGACCGCGAAGGGATAGAACTGTCCGCCGTTGCGGAAATGTGCGAAACGTTTTGAGGGCCCAGTCATGCGCTTCGGGTGTGCGCGTCGTGAGAGTGTCTTCGGTGAGTTGCTGGCGCGCGTAGGGTTCGGGTGCATCGGGCTTGGGTTGTGTCGGCGAGGTTACTTCGCCGGGAATCGTGCTGGGCGGATACGGATGCTCGTGGATCGGAAAGAGCGGCTCGCCCGTGACGCGATTGAAGAGGTAGAGATAGCCCTGCTTGGTTGTCTGCGCGATGGCGTCGATGTGCTTGCCGTTTTTCTCCACGCTGAAGAGCGCGGGCGGCGAGGGAAAATCGCGATCCCATATGTCGTGGTGCACGCCCTGAAAATGCCAGAGGCGTTTGCCGGTGTTGGCGTCGAGTGCGAGCAGCGAGTTGGCGTAGAGATCATTCCCGACCCGATCTCCGCCGTAGAAATCCATCACCGCTGATCCGGTGGGAGCATAGAGAATGCCGCGTTCCGCGTCGAGCGCCATACCTGTCCAGTTGTTCGCCGCGCCGGCAGTTTTGTAGGCATCCTTCGGCCATGTTTCATATCCGGGTTCGCCGGGCAGTGGAATGGTGTGGAACGTCCAGCGCAGCGCGCCTGTCCGCAGATCGAAGGCCTGGATGTATCCGGGCGGAGCAGGATGCGCTTCGGGTTCGCGTCCGCCGACGATGATCAGGTCCCTGTAGATGATGCCTGGTGTTGTGAGCGCTATCGAGAGCGCGCTGAAGTCGGTCTGCAATCCATCGATGACAAGGCCTTTGCGCAGATCGATGCGGCCATTCTCCCCGAAGCTTGGGATGAGCTTTCCGGTTTCCGCATCGAGGCAGAACAGAAAATTCATCACGCCGGCGTAGATGCGGCCGTGGCTGCCGTCGTTCCAGTACGTGACACCACGGACGGGCTGACCGGCAATGATACCGGAGTCGAACTTCCACTTCAGCTTTCCCGTCACGGCATCGAGCGCGATAACTTTGCTGCCGGGAGTGGATGCGTAAAGCGTGCGGCCAATGATGAGCGGATTGGTCTGGATGCCACCCTTTTCGCCGGTGTCGTAGGTCCAGGCACGCTGGAGCAGGTGCACGTTGTCGCGATTGATCTGCGTTAGCCGGGAATAGTGGTCGCCGTCAGGCCCGCCGTTGTAGACGGGCCAGCCCGTTTGCGCCTGGGCGAGGCCGCGTGGCAGAGTGACGATCGGAAAAAAGGAAAGACAAATTGCGTAGCGCAGGAGTGATGTGGAAAGCATCGAGTCGCGTGCCAAAGAGCTTGGCTGGTCAAGGATACACGGCTCGTGCAGCGAGATGGCAGCGGACGCATAGTGTGGTGTATTTCGCGAGGCAGCTGCCTCACCGGCGCCGGCTGCAGGCATCCTTCCTGATGGTTCCCCTAAGTTTGCCAATTTCACCGACTTGCGAAATCGCTTCGCTCCAAGAGCTTAACCCAAGATTCTGGCCGCAGAGTCGTCACGAGAAGGACTCAGCAGGCGCTGCATGATCCGACCGGAACCCGCAAAGCAAGACGGAGTCGGGGCCGGAAGTATGACTCGGCCTGCACCCGCAATTCGAAACTGCACTACAATCAACATAGCCTGCCGCCATCCTCGGAGGAGACCGCTTGATCAAGCCACAAGGCTACGTGCAATCTGCTGCTGACGCGGCCTTCTGCCTTTTTATGCTGTGCCTGCCCCACTATCAATCTCTTCTGTTCGAAGGGATCGGGCGTTCAATCATGGTCGTCTTGCTCGCCTGTTTACTAATGTTCCTCGTAGTGCGCTCGACGGAAATCTGCCGGGTTGTTACAGAGTGCCTGATAGCATTCTTGTCCTGGCTTGCTCCGTCTTTCACCCAGGAATTCCGTGCGCTACTCTTCATTTTCCTGTCCGTGCCGAACGCACCAGCCGTCTCTCCACTGTTCCAGCGTCCCCCTCCCCTCTTCTCTTAGTTCTTCCTGATCACTTCAAGAGCTTGGAACCGTCGCCACGGTTCTGTTTTCTTTGTCTTCGAGCAGCACCCCTGGTTTTTGCTCAGGGAAGAGAAGGTGCATGAATGACCGCTGATTCCGCTCCAGTGCAAGCCAATGCAGTGCTCAACCATTACAAGTCAAGAGTTGAGCGCTTGGAAATCCTGATCGCCGCATCGCGATCGCGAAAATCCCTGGCGTTGGCGACAAGTCTCGCTTGCGCTCTCACGTTCGTGATCGCATTGATCGTAGCCGTGAAGGGAGCAAGCTTCCTCTTTGCTGCTCTGCCGATCCTCTTGGTCCTTGCCGTTTGGCAATTCCGGACCTTCTCAAGGTGTTCCGTCGAAATAATCGATTCGGCGCGCAGAGCAGACTTCTATGAACGAGGCATCAACCGTATCGAAGACGACTGGCGCGGAAAAGGGAGCACCGGACTCGAATTCGGCCGCAAACATCATCTCTACCAAACTGACTTGGACATTCTCGGGGAGGGGTCGCTCTTTGAATTAATCTCAACAACGCGATCCGAGGTCGGCGCCGAACGGCTCGCCTCATTCTTGCTTGACCCTCCCGATATCGATGAAGCGCGGGCCCGACAGGACGCGGTGAAAGAGTTGCGAGATTCCGCCGGTTTGCGCGAAGAAGTTGCGGTCCTCGGCGATCACCATTTCCAAAACTGCCGTGGGGAACATCTTCGCGAATGGCTCAATCGACCCTTTCTCAGGGTTCCTCGCGTGGTTCCCATCTTTTTGCTCTTTTCCAGCACAGCCTGCCTGCTGCTTGGACTGTGTGGTTTCACTAAATTGTTGTCCTGGCCGCAAATTGCGCTTCTGGTCGCTCCATTACTCATTGGACAAGCTGGTGTTGGTCTGGCTCTGATGAGCCGCGTTCGAGTTCACATTAGAACCCTCCTGTCCCTGGTTAGCGATATTGTCGTATTACGTCAGGGCATTGAGCTCGTCGACCGGCAGGAATTTCATTCCGCAAAACTGCGCGATTTGATTGAACGCCTTCGCCGTGGGAGAGCTGCACTCACCATCCGCAAACTTGAGAGCCGCCTTATCGCGATAGACCGTCGTGAAGATGTTTTGCTCTATGGGTTTTCATTGTGGCTTTCGGCCGGAACGCAGTTGGTGCTGTCCATTGAAAAATGGCGTGCAAGCCATCAGAAAGATTTCGAAGATTGGCTGGACGCCTGGGCGGAATTTGAAGCATTGAATGCGCTTGCCTGTTATTCCTGGGAACATCCTCACTATGTGTTCCCCGATTTGCTCGCAGGTGAAGCAGCATTCGAAGCGATCGGTTTAGGTCATCCTCTGCTTCCCCGAGACCACTGTATTGGTAATGACGTGGCGCTCAACGCATCAACCGCCTTCTATGTCATCAGCGGCTCAAATATGTCGGGAAAGAGCACTTTTCTGCGCGCCATCGGTCTGAATGCCGTTTTGGCCTCAGCCGGCGCTCCCGTCCGGGCATCCAGCGCTCGCAGCGCCGTCTTCCGTGTCTGCGCCTCTATCGCCATTAGCGATTCGCTGCAAGATGGGAAATCGAAATTCCTCGCGGAAGTTGAGCGGCTGCGCGACTCGGTTCGTGCCACCAGAGAGCCGGAGCCCGTACTGTTCCTGGTTGATGAAATCCTCGGTGGGACAAACTCAAGAGATAGAAAAATCGCCGCGGAAGCTCTGATCGGAGCATTGGTTGCGGGCGGAGCGGTGGGCGCCCTTTCAACCCATGATCTAGCCCTGACCGAACTCACGGAGAACCGTGAGTTGCGCGGAGTTAACATTCACATGCAGAGCGACAATCCCGATCAGCCTCTGGCATTCGACTTCCGTGTGAAGCCCGGAATATCGCGACAGACCAATGCGTTGGCAATTGTCAGGATGATGGGCATTGCCATCTAGCCGCATAGCGCGGAGTATCCCAGAGGTTACTTAATAGATGAAATTCAAAATCGGCCGTACTACATTTCGTTCAACCTATTAGTCAGGTTATGTACTGTAATCACCATTTGGTAACTCATTATGCCCGTTACCGCTTCGAAATAGAAAGCAACGGCAGGCCTTGCAGGCAAGGAATTGCCACCATACTAACCCCTGCCAGTAACAGCTCTCTCCGGTTACGTAAACCCTCCCATGAGTACGACCGGCACGAACTGCGTTCCGAATATTCATTGTCTCTTGTAGCTACCTCCATTTAAGAATGACCTACTCAACCCTGCACCAGCACTCGCAATTGCGTCGAGTAGGAGACCCTACATGTCGACTGTTACTTCGAAGATCGGTGCGCACGTCGCAGTTGGCACCACGCGCTCGAACCAGTTCCTGTTGAGGTTCGTGGTCTCATCCCTGCTCACATGCATCGACGCCTGTATGTTACTCACCTTTGGCCGATTCGTTTACCGCTCCGCCTCTATCTCACTCGTACTGCCCGCAGCCTTCGTGATCCTGACCCTGGGCATGATCGCATCGCTTGTCCATATGTGGATCCTCACTATCCGGCTTAGAGAACATGGCGAAGCCCCAAAAGAACACTATGCCCCCATGCAGCTCGCGGTGGAACTGAAGGTGGCGGATATACCCAACGAGGGGATCAGCAGCAGTGAAGATTGGAAAGTAGAATGCGAAGCAGCACGTTATGGTGGGCAGAGACCATAGGCGACTCCAAGACTGTCGAGTCACGGCGTTAGACGGGTTGCGCCTACCACCTTCGACGGAGGAAGGTTGGGCGTCGCCTGTGACATGATTATTGCTGGAGTTGCAGGACGATTTTGCCGGGCTTGTGCGGGGCTCCCGCAAGCATCTGATGCGCGGTGCGCGCGTCGTCGAGTGGGAGAATGGAGCCGACGCGCGGCGCGATGCGTCGCTCCTCAAACATGGTCGTGAGGGTGCGCAGACGTGCCGCGGTCACCTCCGCGTAGAAGAAGATGGGCTGCACATCGGCACGTTGTGGGAGTGGTTGTGTAGAGACGACCGTTACCAGCTTGCCGCCCGGCTTCAGCGCTGGAAGGCAGAGCTCGAGTATCTTGCCGCCTACGCAGTCGAGAATGACGTCCACCACCGGCAGGTGCTTCTCCAACTGCGGTGTGGTTGAGTCGACAATGCTCTGCGCGCCGAGAGAGCGCAGCAGCGGCTCATCTTTTGCATACGCTACCGCTACCACGCGTACACCGGCGTCGATTGCCATCTGCACTGCGTAGGCTCCGACGTTGCCGGCAGCGCCAAGGATCATCACAGCTTGGCCGCGCTTCGCCTGCGCATATTCAAACAGCATCTGCCATGCAGTCACCGCGATCACGGGAACAGATGCGGCCTCGGCGAAGTCGAGCAACGGCGGCTTGAGTGCGATCATGCCCACTTCAGTGACCGCGTACTCGGCCTGCGCTCCGCAGAACTGAGGATTTGTCACGCCGTAAATCACGTCGCCGGCCGCAAACTCGCTCACGCCGTTGCCAAATGCCTGCACGACACCGGAGAGGTCTGAGCCAAGCGTGA
Source organism: uncultured Acidobacteriaceae bacterium (assembly GCA_963830285.1). Lineage (GTDB taxonomy): Bacteria > Acidobacteriota > Terriglobia > Terriglobales > Acidobacteriaceae > Telmatobacter. Next base: position 69,816 of record CAWHLU010000015.1, on the reverse strand, counting down.
GGGGTAGCTGCGGGCTAACCTTGCTCAGCCCCTCGCGGATGAGCGCATCCCACGGCGCGACCCCAGCCGCTGCTACGCGCACCAGCACCTCCTGTTCGCCGGGCGTGGGGACGGGCACATCCTCGATCACAACGACCTCGGGCCCGCCGAAGCGGTGAATTCGCACGGCCTTCATCCCATGACCTCGAAGGAATTTCAGCAGCCCATCCATTATCTCGCGCAGGCACGCTTCCATCACCTCCCGCAACCGAAGGGGCATCCGCAGGTCCTTCGACTCCCTCCCCTGCGTTCAGGTTCGCTTGGAATCACGCTACGTTTCGACGACCTGCGAAGCCCGGCGGGCGAGGAACCGCTCCATGAACTTCGTGTCGAACTTGCCGGCGCGGAAGTCTTCGTCGGCGAAGATTTCCTGGTGAAGCGAAATGGAGGTGTCGATCCCCTGCACCACGAACTGCGAGAGCGCGCGCTCCATCTTGGCGATGGCTTCCGCGCGGTCGACTCCGTGGACGATGAGCTTGGCGATGAGCGAATCGTAGTAGGGCGGCACCACGCCTTCTGCATATTGCGCGGTATCGACGCGGATGCCGTTGCCGCCGGGAACATTGAATGCTGTAATCTTGCCGGCAGACGGCGTGAATTTGACGGGGTGTTCGGCGTTGATGCGGCACTCGATGGAGTGGCCGCGTATTTCGATCTTTGGCGGCAAGATGGCGCTGAGACGCTCGCCGGATGCGATGCGGAGCTGGGCCTTCACAAGGTCGATACCGGTGATGAACTCGGTGACTGGGTGCTCGACCTGGATGCGTGTGTTCATCTCGATGAAGTAGAGCTTGCCGTCTTCGTCCATGAGGAATTCGACGGTGCCGGCGTTCTGGTAGCCGATTTCGGTCAAGCAATGGCACAGCGTCTTGCCGATCTCCTCGCGCATCTTGGGCGTGACCTGCAGCGAGGGCGCTTCTTCGATCAGTTTCTGATGACGGCGCTGGATCGAGCACTCGCGCTCGAACAGCATGGTGACATGGCCGTGCTCGTCGGCGAGGATCTGGAATTCGATGTGGCGTGGCTGCTCGATGAACTTCTCCATGTAGAGTTCGCCGTTGCCGAAGGCGTTCGCGGCTTCGGTGGATGCGGCATGGAATAAGTTGGGCAGTTCTTCGCCGGTGCGCACGATGCGCATGCCGCGTCCACCGCCGCCGGACTTGGCCTTGAGGATCACGGGATAGCCGATGTGCTGGGCGACGTCCTGGGCCTCTTCAGCGGTAGAGAGCACGCCATCGGAACCGGGCAGGATAGGAACTTTGGCTTCCTTCATCGCCTGCCGGGCCTTTTCTTTCTCGCCCATCAGGCGCGTGACTTCGGGCGGCGGTCCGATGAACTTGATGTTGGAGGCACGACAGACTTCGGCGAAGTTTGCGTTCTCGCTCAGCAGGCCGTAGCCGGGATGAATGGCGTCGACGTTCGCGATTTCTGCCGCGGAGATGACAGCCGGCACGTTGAGATAGCTGTCTGCGGGGCGCGGCGGCCCGATGCAGATTGCTTCGTCGGCAAAGCGCACGTGAAGCGAATTGCGATCGGCTTCACTATAGACGGCGACGGTACGAATTCCGAGTTCGCGGCACGCGTTCAGCACGCGCAAAGCAATTTCACCGCGATTGGCAACCAAGACCTTACGAATCATTCAAAACCTTAGAAAAGCGGAGTTAGCGGGGTTAGCGGAGCTAGCGGAGTTGGTTGGTCTTTTGGGCTCGCTAAGCGCATCGGTTTATGCGTAGCTTGTTACGAAGACGCGATACTAACACCGCTAACCGCGCTGGCACCGCTAACTCCGCTGTAGATTCATCCCTCTCGTATGGAAAACAGGGGCTGACCGAACTCGATGGGCTGGCCGTTGGAAATGAAACACTTCACGACTTCGCCCGAGGCGTCGGATTCGATCTCGTTCATGAGCTTCATGGCTTCGACAATGCAGATCACCTGGCCCTTTTCAACCCGGTCGCCTGGCGAAACGAACGGCGGCGCTCCAGGTGAGGGCGAGCCGTAGTAAGTTCCGACGATGGGCGATTTGAGGATGTGCAAGCCGGCATCGGGATCGGCGGGGGCAGCAGCAACTGCGACAGGCGCTGCTGCCGCCGCAACAGAGGGCGCCGCCGCGGCCGCGGATGCGAGCCGGGCCAGGTCGGCAACGCTCGCAGCGGGTGCCGTAGCATCTGAAAACTTCAGCCGGATCTTGATATCGCCGCGCTCGAGTTCGAATTCGGCAACCTTGTATTGCTTGAGGAACTCGATCAGTTCTCGAAGATCCTTGATGTCCTGTGGTTTCATTCGTTCCTTTTTGCCTGCGCACAAATGCGCGTCATCCAAGTCAAAGTTCGATCAGAGCCTTGGGCGCCGGCGTCAGCACCTGGCCTCCGGATTTCGTCACGGCCACCATGTCTTCGATGCGAATGCCGAACTTGCCGGGCCAGTACACTCCGGGTTCGATGGTAACGACCATGCCCGCTTGCAGCCTTGTCTTTTGTCCCGCCCCGATCCGCGGCGACTCGTGAATCTCCAATCCGACTCCGTGGCCGGTCGAATGCGAGAACGCGTCAGCCATTCCCGCCTTGCGGAGAATGCTGCGCGCCGCTTCGTCCACTTCCGAGCAACTGACACCTGCGGCTACGGTTGAAACCGCGCATTCCTGCGCTTCCAGCACGGCTTCGTAAGCGTTTCGCTCTTCTGCCTTTGGCTTGCCGATGCAGACAGTACGCGTCATATCGGAGCAGTAGCCCTCCCGGATTATACCGAAGTCGAGGGTCACGAACCCCCTGCGCGGCAGCGGGCAGTCGAGGCTTTTCCGTGCGGCAGTGCGGAGCGTTCTCCCGAGGCAACGATGGTTTCAAAACTCATGCCTTCGGCGCCGCTGAGGCGTGCCTGGTATTCGAGTTCCGCGGCGATATCAATCTCGCGGATGCCGGGCCGGATCATATAGAGAATGTGCTCGAAGAGTTCGCAGCCGATCAGGGCCGCCTGCGACATCAGCTCCAGTTCGTCTTCGTCCTTGACCAGACGCAGGGGTTCAACCAGCGGAGCGGCAAGCGCGGTAAGAAAGGTGCGGCGCAGTTTTGAAGGCAGCTCGGCGCGGAGGCGTGTGAGTTCGGCGACGGTGGTGTGGGTGGGATCGAAACCGGCAAACTCGACGCCGGATTGTGCGGCCAGCCATTGCACCGCCGCGATGGCGGGCGGACCAGTGACAATCTCAACCTGCGCGCCTTGCACCTCTGCGGCGGCCTGCGTCTTGTAGCGGCCATCGGTGAAGAGGCGGGCGGAGCGGCGCGTGACGGCGAGCGCGGCGCTGGAACCGGTGAATCCCGAAAGATAGCGAACATCGGAAAGATGGGTGACAAGGAGACCGGAGAGTCCGGCTTTTGTGATGCGACGGCGAAGCAGCCCAATTCTACGTGCGTGGTCCATCCGGAAAGGTATATCAGAGAGAGCTTCCGGCTCCTAGCTCCGAGCCCTTACCTGTTCAACTCAGCGCGGAAGAAGCTAATAGCTAAAAGCTGGGGGCTGACAGCTGTCCCTTACATCGCCGGCTTCACGGGCTTCTTCATCTCCGGGTTGAACTCGGCAGCCTGGATTTCCGACTGGTGGTCCATCCACTCGTCGAGACGCGAGCGTTTGAAGCGCCAGCGATTGCCAAGCTTGAACGCGGGCACGAAGCCTTCGGAAGCGTACTTGTAGAGGGTGTCGGGGGATATGCCGAGATAATCCGATGCCTGGCGGATATCCATGACTTCGCGGATTTCAGGGACAAGGAGATTCGATCGGGCGGCGGAGCTTCGCATGGTGGCACCCCAGGCAGGATTCCGGCAGGAGGCCGGTGACCCTGTTTATATCGCGGTTTTGCCCGAAAGTTCAAGGGTTTTTCGGGGATTCTCCCCGTATTGCCGGGTACCGATGGGTGCTAACCGCCGCAGGAAGTGATTGTTAGGCGGAAAAACCGCAACCTGTGGGGTTTACCGGAGGTGTCGTCCGCTAAGGGTTGGACCGTTGAACCGGATGGTGCCCAACGGAGGGTTCACAACGGCGCGGGCAGTTCCTAGGGTTTTTCTCCCAGAGAAGAGCGAAAACGGCGGTCGGCGTACAGCTGCTCGATGTTCCTGGCCACGGTCTCCGCTCCCGCCTCGTCGCCGGCGTCCCGGAAGGCGAGTTGCGCCAGTTTGTACAGTTCCAGCGCGCGGCGTCCGTCCCCGAGGTGTGAATAGGCGGTGCCCATGTAGTTCAGGGTGGTTGCTTCACCTTTTCTGTCGCCCAGCTGACGCTGGATCGCAAGGGCCTGCTGAAAGGGCTCAAGCGCTTTCCTGGTCTCGCCGAACGCGTTGTAGGTTCCGCCAATATTATTCAGCGCCTTCGCTTCACCGAGAAGATTCGTGCCGGCGCGATAGATTTCGCAAGCTTTTTGAAAGGCAACGAGCGCTCTTTGCTCGTCCTTCGAGGCATAGTAGACAAGGCCGGTGTTGTTGAGCACCGCGGCCTGGCCGTTGCGGTTGCCGGTCGTTTCATACAGCGGCAGTGCCTTCTGGTCGAAGAGCAGTGCTTCGTCCTGATCGTTGAGCGCACGAAAGATTTCGCCGATATCGCCGAGAGTTGCGGCTTCGTGATCTGAGTTCCCTATTTTGTGCCAGATGGGGAGCGCCTGCATGAAGGCATCGAGCGCTTCCTCGTTGCGGCCAAGCGCGAAGTTCGCGGCGCCAATGTCGGAGAGTGTTGTTGCTTCGGCGGTCTTCTCATCGAGCTTGTGCACGATCGCGAACGCCTGCTGAAAATGCGTCAGAGCTCGAGCCGGATCACCATGCGTGAAATAAAGAGCCGCGATCCGATCGAGTGCGAGCGCCTGTGCTTTGAAGTCATTCGCGTCCATTGCCGCCTTCAGAGCGGACTCAAGTCCGGCAAGGCTGATTTTCACTTCGGGAGCCAGCTGGATCGCAGAGCCGGTTGCGGGCGAGAGAGAGGAATCCTGTGCCTGAGCGAGCGCAAGAGAGCCGACAAGAATCGTCACAGCTACGGTAGCTGCCGACCGCGAGGCATGGGCGGGGGTACGCATGGAGCGACCTCCAGGACTCAGGCAATGTTTCCCGCACAAATGAACGGTAGCGGGGCATAAATTCTGTGAGTGTGAGATTGGGGGAACTGTACTCCGGAAATCGAAGCGGATGCAATCGCAATTTCGCCGAAAGTTGCCGATTTCCTGTCGCGGCGGTGGAAAAACAGAAACGCCGCCAGTGCATCGGCGGCGTTTCTTCCCAGGAAGGAGCTTTGCTTACTGATTCTGGTCGTCGCGGCGGTGGAGGGTCGGTCTGTCGTCGCCGCTGTTGTCACCGGCCTGGCCGTTGGGGTTGTTGGTGCCGTCACTGGTGCTGGCGCGGCGCAGGCTGGGCTTGTTCTTGTCCTTGGTGTCGAGCAGTCGGCGCTTGTTTTCAATGCGCGCCAACCGGGCCTTCACGTCGTCGAACTCCGACGTTGTCACCGTGTACTCATCCCGCGGAGGCAGAAGCCGGGCGATCTCTTCCTGGGAGTGCAGGATGCGATCCGGAGTCTGAGGGTGGTCAGAGAAGGCTTTGGCCACCAGGCCGGGCTTGCGTTTTTCGAGCGCCTGCACCTTCTCAAAGAACGTGATGAAGGCCTGGGGATCGTAGCCGGCGCGGTACATGTACTGGATGCCGAGGAAGTCAGCCTGGGCCTCGAAGTCGCGTGAGAACTTGAGGAAGGTCATCGGAACCGCGAATTGCACGGCTTCATAGATTCCGTAGCCGGTCCAGCTATATCCGGTCATCATGATCAGTGGGATGGTGCCGAGTTGTGCGTAGTTCATGCGCGTCTGCTCGCGAACCGCGTGGTGGGCGCAGACATGGGCGGTTTCGTGCGCCATCACCCCAGCCATTTCAGCTTCCTCGTCGGCATTCAGGATGAGGCCTGAATTCACATAGAAAAAGCCCCCGGGAAGAGCCATCGCGTTGATTTCATCCGAATCGATGACCTTGATGGTGAAAGGTACCTTGCAATCGGAGTTCTTCACGATGTTCTGCCCAATGCGGTTCACGTACTCGGTTACAACGGGATCGGTGATGAACTTCGTGCTCTTCTCGATCTCGGTGGCGTACATCTTGCCCATCTTGATCTCGGTGTCAGTGGAGTACCAGTTACCTAAGCCGCGCCCGCCAATGTCGCGATTGCCGACGGCGCTGACGTCATCGATGCTGCCGGGCTTGACCTTGACCGGTTCGCTGCCCACGGCAACCACCTTTTCGGGGTCGACATTGGCTGCGGCCACGTCACCCTGCACGGGTTGCGTTCCTGCGGGACAGGAATTGTCCTTATCCTTCTTTTTGCTTTTCTTATCCTTCTTGTCGCTTGTGTCGGACGGAACGCAGTCGGGAGCGGCCGCGCTGTCTTTCGACGCTGTGTCTTTACCGGGGGCTTGAGCGTCGGGCTGCGCAGGCGTGTCGCCAGGCACTGGGGTCGTTCCAGGCGAGGGCTTCGCGGACGGTTCGGTTGCAGGAGGCGTCGTGGTGGCCGGGGGATTCGCTTGCGGTGTGGTCTGAGCCGGCGGTGCTGCGGCAGGGTCGCTCGACGGTGTCGACTGAGGTGTGGATTGCGCACTCACCGCGGTGGCCATGGCCAACGCCAATGCTGCGAGAATGCTCGACCTGAAACTGCTGGATGCTGCCGTCATGACCTCACCTCTGGACCTGACCTGTTGACCCGTCTGCCCGCCCTGCGTGCTTGCCCCGTTTGTTGCGATGCAACTCTCCGCACATGTGGCGCTTCGCTCTAGTCATTAGACGTTAGTATGCGCCGAGTTGGCAGCCGGGTTTACAACATTTTCGCAAGGGTAAACACCACCCCGGTTCCCTGCCGCTGAGGGTGCTCGCCCATCCGGACCTGTCCATCGGGTGAAATTGGCCCCAAAGCCCGTTTTGTTTGGGCCATCGCAGCCCTCTGCATTAAATTGAAGAGCACGAAGAATTTCTGGAGGAGATGTGCGCCGGGTATCGTTTTGGGCCATTGCCGTGTTTACGCTGGCTGCGGTGCAAAGCTTTGCGCAGCAACCGCATCCGCGAATGCCTTTTCCGGGATTCGGGCGTGCGCATAAGGCCGAAGCTCCGCCTTTACCGGGGCAGGATCCTTTGATTATCGACACCTCCGGCCTCGGCTCGCCCCTGGTTCTCGACAAGGGCTGGCGAGTTGGAGTCACCTCCGACCCTGCGGCTGCCAACCCCGCGTTTGACGACTCCGGCTGGGCGGTTCGTAACGGAAAAGGCACGATCGCCGACGTGACAGAGCCCTCGGACGAACCCGACCATTCCGACCATCCTGACCACGAAGACAAGTACGCATGGTTCCGGCTGCACCTGAAGCTTGAGCCGAACCACGGTCCCGTTGCGCTGCTGATCGAGCTGCCGGTCACCCAGAGCGCCTCCATGAACTTTACGAATGGCGGTCCGGGTGCGGATGTATTTGCCAATGGGAAATTGATCCTGCCGGAAGGCCCGCATCCGAGCGACAGCTTCAAGTACCAGCAGATCTCGCGTTTCTACAACCTGAACATCCCGGCCTCTGAGACCTCGCTTACGCTGGCGGTTCGCACGTTATACGTTCCGTTTGGCCTCACGGGTTACACCAACTTCTTCTATAACCGGACCTTTCGCCTCGGCAATCCTGAAGACCTCGACAGGGTGCTTGAGCTCTGGTCGGTGCGGACTCTGTTTGAGCGGCTGCCACGGCTGGTGATCGCGATCCTGCTTCTGTTTTTGTCGGTCTTTCTGGTGACGCTCTTCTTTACGCAGAGGGGCCATCCCGAATATCTGTGGCTGGCGCTGCACGAACTGGTGCAGGTGCCGATCGGCATTATTGATCAGGCCGGAAGTTCGGCGCGTCTCGACACCTTCTTGTACGGTGCGCTGGAGCTTCAACTGGTTTTCATCTCCGCCTACCTGTATTTCGAGTTTCTGGTGGCGTTTCTGGCGCTCAAGCGGCGCTGGTATATCAAGGGCCTGCGCTACTCGTCGCCAATTCTGGCTTTTATCGCTCCGATGATTCTGATGGTCGAGCATCACAAGGCACTCGCGATTCCCCTGGTCGTGGTGCTGGTGAGCGCAGCTTTCTGGCTAATCGCCTGGGCAATCTTCGTATTCATGACCCTGATCATCGCGACCATCAAACGGAACTTCGAAGCCGGGCTGCTCCTGATTCCGCTGGTGCTCACGATGGTGGGCATTGCGGAGCCGATCCTGACCGGCGGCATGGGCGATTTTGGCGGTGGCAGCTACAAATCCCCGCTGACGATCCAGGCGGGACCGATCCCCATTCACTTCGCGGCAATCGCAGACTTTACCGGTTTGCTGGCGATTATCATCATCATCTTCGGGCGCTTCCTGCGCATTCACCACGAGCAGGAGCGTGCCAGCGGCGAACTGGCCGCGGCGCGCAGCGTGCAGGAACTGATGATTCCGCGCGAGAAGGTGGAGACACCGGGGTACGAGGTGGACTCCGTCTACAACCCCGCGAACGAAGTGGGCGGCGACTTCTTCCATGTGGAACCCACATCGGACGGTGGATTGATGGTGATCCTCGGCGATGTCGCGGGCCACGGCCTGCAGGCCGCAATGAATGTTTCCATGCTCATGGGCGCACTGCGCCGCTTTGAAGTGAAAAGCCCGGCGCGCATTCTCGAGTCGCTGAATCGCGTGCTGATCGGAAGCGACAGTTTTACGACCTGCCAGGTGGCGTGGTTCGGCCCCGACGGCGAAGTCGTGGTGGCCAATGCCGGGCATCTGCCGCCCTATCTCAATACACAAGAAGTCCGCCTGCCGGGTGGATTGCCCTTGGGCGTGATCTCCGATGTGACCTACGATGAGGTGCGGCTCTACCTGCATCCGGGCGACAGGCTGCTGATGATGTCGGACGGCGTGGTCGAGGCACGCCATGGGGGCGGCGAATTGTTTGGATTCGATCGCGTCCACAATCTCAGCAACCAATCGGCCTTTTATATTGCAGATGCGGCGAAGGCCTTTGGGCAGGAAGACGATATTACGGTCCTCACTATTCGGCGCCTTGCCAAGGCCATGGCGGCGTAGCGATCCGATCCCGCATTCGCATGCAGCGGCAAACAACGGCTCTCGAGCCGCCTGCATCGAAGCGCATAATGAGCCGAACGTTGCTGCCCGGTAAGCCCTTCCCTTTAGGATCAACCGCGCAAAGAAAAGGTACCAACTTCGCACTCTTTTCAGAAGGCGCGGAGCGGGTGGACTTGTGTTTCTTCGACGCCGACGGCAATGAGACCGATTGCGTCACGTTGGTGGAACGCACCGCATTTGTCTGGCACGGATTTGTCAGCGGCATCAAGCCCGGACAGCTTTACAACTATCGCGTCTATGGGCCGTGGGACCCCGAACACGGGATGCGCTTCAATCCCGCAAAATTGCTCGTTGATCCCTATGCCAAGGCAATTGCGGGACAACTTGATTGGAAGGCACCGATCTTTCCCTACGATGTCGCTTCGGGCGACCAGTTCAAAATTGATGAGCAGGACAGCACCCGCGGTGTGCCGAAGTCGGTTGTCATTCACGATCCCTTCGACTGGTCGGACGACGTGCGGCCAGAGACTCCGCTTCCGGACTCGGTCATCTACGAAATGCACGTCAAGGGCTTCAGCTTCCGAAATACCGACATTCCCAAAAACCTTCGCGGTACCTACGCGGGACTCGCGCATCCGGCTAGCATCGAGTACCTCAAAAATCTCGGCATCACCGCCGTCGAATTGCTGCCCATCCATCACTTCATCGATGAAGGAAACCTGGTCGAGAAGGGGTTGAGCGACTACTGGGGCTATAACACGCTGGGATACTTCGCGCCGACGTCGCGCTATTGTTCCTGCGGCGACCAGGGCGGACAGGTGCGCGAGTTCAAGGAGATGGTGAAGGCGTTGCACGCGGCGAGCATCGAGGTGATTCTCGACGTGGTGTACAACCACACCTGCGAAGGCAATCACATGGGCCCGATGCTGAGTTGGAAGGGCGTCGACAATGCGACGTACTACCGGCTCATGCAGGACGAGCCGCAGTTCTACATGGACTACACGGGCACCGGCAACTCGCTCAACGTGCGCAATCCCCAGGTACTGAAGATGATCATGGATTCGCTGCGCTACTGGGTTACGCACATGCACGTGGACGGGTTCCGCTTCGACCTGGCGGCCACCCTGGCGCGCGAACTGCACGACGTGAGCAAGCTGTCCTCGTTCTTCGACACGATCCACCAGGACCCGACGCTGGCCGAAGTGAAGCTGATCGCTGAGCCATGGGATGTAGGCGAGGGTGGATACCAGGTAGGCCAGTTCCCTGTTCTGTGGGCGGAGTGGAACGGCAAATACCGCGATACTGTGCGGCGCTTCTGGAAAGGAGATGCGGGGCAGCTCTCGGATTTTGCATACCGGTTGACCGGCTCGAGCGATCTCTACCAATTCGATGGGCGGAAGCCTTATGCGAGCATCAACTTTATTACGGCGCACGATGGATTCACGTTATGCGACCTGGTCAGCTACAACCAGAAACACAACGAGGCCAATGGCGAAGACAATAGGGACGGATCGGATAACAACGATTCGTGGAACATGGGTGCGGAAGGTCCGACCGATGACCCGCAGATCAACACGCTGCGCGAACGGCAGATGCGAAATTTTCTGACCACGTTGATGCTGTCGCAGGGTGTTCCGATGCTGGCAGGCGGAGACGAAGTGGCGCGCTCGCAGATGGGCAACAACAACTGCTACTGCCAGGACAATGAACTGACGTGGATGGACTGGAAACTCGACGAGAGCCGCATACGCCTGCGCGAATTCACCTGCCGCATCATCAAGCTCCGCCTCGCGCATCCCAACCTGCACCGCCGAAAGTTCTTTCAGGATCGCGAAGTGCGCAGGCGCTCGGACGGCTCGGTCGTGCTTCTGGAGAAGGACGCCGCGTGGTTCAATCCGGACGGCAATGAAGTATCGGACGAGGAATGGAGCGCGGGCTGGACAAGGGCTGTCGCCCTGATACTCAACGGCTGCACCCTGCAGGTCACCAATGAGGATGGGGAGTGGATCATTGACGACAGCTTTCTGTTACTGATCAATGCTGCTGACCAGGGAGTTGATTTCAAACTCCCACAGTCGCCGAGAGGCAAGCCCTGGCGGCAGATTGTCGATACCGAAAACATCGCCGATCCCTTTGCGGAAACGCCTGTGGGCGACTCGGTGATCGTCGGCGGCCGGACGCTGAAGCTGCTCAGCGACGCAGTGCTGTCTGATGAGGTCGCGGGGCCGGAATCCTGAGACTTCGGCCGACCGCGCCGACAAGCGAGTGCGTTGCTTCCCGCTAGGAGATCGAGCTGGTCAACAGGTTGCCTACGGCCAGGAAGGCCTGGTTCATGCTTTGTGCGACCGAGCTCATTCCGGCGATACTTCCCAGGGCGACGACGGCCATTGTAAGTCCATACTCGACCAAATCCTGTCCTGTTTCGTCGAGCAACTTCGCAGTGATTTGGAGGGAAAGTTTGCAGATCAAGTTGGGCATTGGATTACCTCTCGTATTCAGGTATGTATCACGAAAATGAAGGACTTCAACGACAATCGTCTCGTGCGAACCAGAGAGTTCTTTCAAGAGCAGATGATGTGACAGGGGTAATTCGCGCGCACGTTACAAAGGCAGCAGAGCGATGTACAACTAAGGTGGGCTCGCATGCACTTTTCTCAGAATTGTGCTTGGAAGGATGCTGCAACGGGGCGCGGCGATGAGCCGCACCGGCCTGGGGAAAGAATGTATTGAAGAGGAAGGTCGGGCGCGACCGGACACGCGCGGTCTCAGCGTGCGCGGAACACCGCGAATCGTTGCGCGGCTTCAGCCGTTACCGGCTGGCGCCGTTCACGATCGTCGTTCCCAGCGCGACAAAAATGTGATTCACGCTGGTAGCTACAGCGGCCTCGCCGGCGACACAGCCGAAAGCGATCAGGCCAACGGCCATCGCGTATTCGGTCATGCCCTGACCCTCCGTGCGATCGAGCACGACTTTTGCGGCCAGGTACAGCTTCAGGATGAGGTCTTGCATTTTTTATCCCCAGTCGTGGATGCAACCAGTCGGCGTGTTCCGCCGCATTGGCACCCAATTCCACAGCCCCGATGAATCCACTAGACGCTATCGGAAGAATTGAGCACAGATGCCGGGGGTCCATGGACCTTAGTTCCCTCTTGCGAAGCCCCTGCGTTTTCAGCAACAAAGAGGAAAGCCCCACCTTTGCGGATGGGGCTTTTGTTGTCGATGCTGCCTTTGCCGACAAACGGGAGGCGGTCGCCTGGACGGCCAGTCCTCCGTGGGGTGGTTAGTCGTAGTATTCGAGGCCAAGGTGGGTGATCAGGTCGGCGCCCATGATGTGGCGCAGCGTGTTCTTCAGCTTCATCGACTGGATGAAGAGATCGTGCTCGGGATAGAGGCCCTCGCGCGTCTGCGGCGACTTGAGGTAGAAGCTGAGCCACTCCTGAATGCCGATGGACTTGAGAGATCGGCGTGCGCTTGGCAAGATCGAGGAACAGCACCAGGTCGAGCGCGATGGGCGCGGCAAGGATCGAGTCGCGGCAGAGGAAGTCGACCTTGATCTGCATCGGATAGCCGAGCCAGCCGAAAATGTCGATGTTGTCCCAGCCTTCCTTGTTGTCGCCGCGCGGCGGGTAGTAGTTGATGCGGATCTTGTGGTAGATGTCCTTGTAGAGGTCGGGATAAAGCTCGGGCTGGAAGATGTATTCGAGCGAGCCGAGCTTCGACTCTTCCTTGGTCTTGAACGACTCCGGATCGTCGAGCACTTCGCCGTCGCGGTTGCCGAGGATGTTGGTGGAGATACCAGCCGGAGACGCCGAGCATGCGCGCCTTGAAGGCCGGCGCCAGAACCGTCTTCATAAAGGTCTGGCCGGTCTTGAAGTCCTTGCCGCAGATGGGCGCGGCGTTCTTCTTCGAGAGCTCGATCATCGCCGGCACATCGACGGTGAGGTTCGGCGCGCCATTGGCGAACGGCACGCCTTCGCTCAGCGCGGCGTAGGCGTAGATCTGCGACGGCGCAATGCCGATGTCGCTGGTCTCAAGGCCCTTCTCAAAGGCTTCGATGGACTGGTGGACGGCGGTTGGCTCGAGGAAGATCTCCGTCGAGCCGCACCAGATCATCACGACGCGGTCGACGGTCTTCTTGAATGCGCTGAATGTCGGCGACGAACCTGCTCGGCGAGATCGCGCTTGTTCTTGCCCTTCTTCACGTGGGTGCCGTGCAGGCGCTTGACGTAGTACTGGTCGAAGACGGCGGGCAGCGGCTTGATGGTTTCGAGATAAGGCTTCAGCTGCTGGATCAGGTCTCTTGTCCAGCACCTTGGCGTGCGCGGCGCTCTCGTAGACGTTGTCTTCGAAGATGTCCCAGCCGGTGAAGACGATGTCGTTCAGATCGGCGAGCGGAACAAATTCCTTGATCAGCGGCGACTTGTTGTCGGTGCGCTTGCCCAGGCGGATGGTGCCCATCTGCGTGAGCGAGCCGATTGGCTTGGCCAGCCCGCGCCGCACCGCTTCAACGCCGGCGATCATCGTGGTGGCCACGGCGCCCAGGCCAACCACCATCACTCCCAGCTTGCCCTTGGCGGGCTCAAGCTTCGTGACGGCGGTCTTCGGGCCGCCTTGTTCTGTAGCGCTCATTTCGTTTTTCCTAACCTTCCTTTGATTGCTTTATGAATCAGAAAATCTCAAATACACAGACGCAATAGTGTACGCCCGACAGGCCGGTAACCTTCCCTGCCTTGGGTCACGCTTCGCTGGCTTGCCGGAAGCGGTTGATGTGTGTCCAGACAAACCAGATGATCGCAGCCAGCAGACCCAGCTCGACGACCAGGTGAAAACGATGAAATGCCTGCTCAAAGCGCGGATCGGTGTGCCACTTCTCGCCCAGCTTCATGCCGGCGTAGGCCAGGCGCGAAGCACCACGGCCACGAGCCGATGAAGGTGTAAATGTGAAAGCGCAGTTGCGGCATTTTCGCGATGCCCGCCGGAAATGCAATGAAGGTCCGCACCACCGGCAGCAGGCGGCCCAGAAGCACCGTGATGGAGCCGTACTTCTCGAAGAAGTAGGTCATCCGGTCGAGGTCGTGGTGGCTCATCAGCACCCATCGGCCGTAGCGCTCACCAGCGGCCGTCCGCCTTCGGCGCCGATCCAGTAGGCGACGACGGAACCCAGGTTGCAGCCGACGGCGCCAGCCGTCGCGGCCCAGAAGCAGGTTGAAGCGGCCGAGTGTAGACCAGGTAGCCGGCGAACGGCATGATGATTTCAGATGGGAGCGGGATGCAGGCGGATTCAATGCCCATCAGGCGGCAATGCCTGCGTATCCGCAATGAGCCGATGACCTGGGTGACGAACTGAACAAGAAGGGCAGAATGCGTTCGGTCATGAGCTTTCATCAGTATATAGGTCTGAGACGGGTCAAGTCGGAAGGAGCGGAGGGACTTCATGCCCATGAAGACGCGCGAAGCGCAACGCCCGGCCTTCGGGCAGGGTTCCTATCCTGCTAGGATGAGTTGATTTCAACGCAAGCGTGAGGTGTTTCCGTTGGCCGAATTTCCTCCTGTTCCGCTCACCCTTGAAGGCTCTGCTTGCTGCACCAGTTCTTTCGCTTCGACTGGAAGGCCTGGCGGGCAACTCCGCGCACGGCGAACGCGGACATATTGCAGCCGAAGTTATCGCCGCACTCAAAGAGCTGGAGCACGCGAGCGCGGTGGCGGCGCACAAACGGGCCTTTTCTCGCAGCTCGGGCACAAGGGCGACCTGATCCTGGTCCACTTTCGCGACTCGCTTCGAAGCGCTGAACCAGGTGGAGCTCGATCTGGCGCAGACGGCGCTCTACGACTTTCTCGATCCCGCGCACTCCTATGTTTCGGTCGTCGAGCTGGGGCTTGTACGAGTCGAGCCGCAAGACCTATGAAGCGGCCTCGGCTAAGGGATTCGAGGCACACACGCCGGAGTGGAATGCGGAGATTGCCGCCTCGCTGCAGCGCGGAGCCGAAGCCATGAAGCCGCGGCTCTTCCCTTCGGTTCCCGACGCGAAGTATCTCTGCTTTTATCCCATGGACCGCAAGCGCGGCGAGCAGGTGAACTGGTACACGGTGCCGTTTGCCGAGCGGCAGCGCATGATGCACGAGCACGGCCTGATCGGCCGCCGCTACGGCGACGTGGTCAAGCAGATCATCTCCGGATCGATCGGCATGGACGACTGGGAGTGGGGCGTGGACCTCTTCGCCGACGATCCGGTCGTCTTCAAGAAGCTGATCTACGAGATGCGCTTCGATGAAGTGAGCGCGGTCTATGCGCTCTTCGGGCAGTTCTACCTGGCGCTGCGGCTGCCGGTGGAGAAGCTTTCCAGCTGGCTCGAGCGGCAAGCTCTGACTCACTTTCGGCCTGCCGACGCTGCATCCGCCTCAATGTCGATTTGGATCTCGACATCCGGCCCCGTGGGATTTGGCCCGAGTTCCATGAGATTGTCGCGTGTCATTCCGAAATCTCCGCGTTTCACAGCGGCAGTGGCGTGAAACGATGCGCGCGCCGGTTTTCCCTGGGGCGTATCCGGGAATAATCCCTTGAATTGGAAGGTCAGTGGTACGACTTTTGCGACGCCGCGAATGGTGAGCATTCCATCCATCACCCAGTCGCCCTCCGAGACTTGGCGAATGCCCCGCCCGTGATAGGTCATCGCTGGAAATTTCTTTACGTCGAAGAACTCCGGGCCGCGCAGGTCCTCATCGCGCTCAGCAACCTGCGTACTGATGCTCGCGACATCAATCGAAATATCCACTGCGCAATCTGCCGGGTCCTTTGCGGAGGTGATTGTTCCCGTAACCTTGTCAAACCTGCCCCGGACCAGGCCGACGATATGGTGCCAGGCGCCGAAGTACGCAAAACTATGCAGGGGATCGACCTGGTAGGTCCCTGCTGCCGGAAGAAGCGGTGAGCCCGACGGCGCCGCCAAGCCTTCTGCCGCGCCCATCTTGAGAGCAGTCAACAGACACAATGTCAGAATCACCGCGCAGGCTCCCAGAACTCCTGCCGCACTCTTCCCTCTTTTGGTTCGAATCCTCATGGTGCCGCCTTTCACTCGCCAATTCCCTGCATAACGCAATCCGGTTGTACCCGGATCCCCGCTGGAAAGTCCTGAACTTCGTCTGAAACACTCTGAATCCTTCTGAAATCACGGTGAGCCCGGGCATTTGCGGCATTGCTACAATCGGAGGGACCTTGTTTCTGCCGCATGACGGAGACCTCCCAACCATCCGACAGTGATCGCGCGCCTCAGGCTCTGCTCCGCATTGGCGCCTGGCGAGTCGATCCGGTCTCGAGTCAGATTTCGCATGACGGAACGGTTGCGCGCCTCGAAGTGCGGGCGATGCGATTGCTTCTGTGCCTCGCCGCGCGGCCGGGGCAGGTTGTCAGCATCGACGAACTGATCAGTCACGTGTGGAGCGGAGTTGCCGTGTCTTCCGATTCTGTTTACCAGGCCGTGACCGCGTTGCGGCGCCAACTCGGCGATGACTCGCGCCAGCCGGCGTACATCGAGACTGTGCCGCGGCTGGGTTACCGGATGATTGCTGCCGTCGGACCGTGGCAGGATTCGGCGCCGCCGCAGGCAGCAGCTGTTCCGGCGCAGGCTCATGTCTCGCATGCAAATGCGGCAGGGTCTTCCCGACGGGGCGCTGGCATTCCTCTAGCAGCCATTGGCCTGGTGGTTGCAGTCGTTTTCGGTTTTGTTCTGCACGCTCGACTAACGAGTGGCGACCGATCGGCCGCCTCCGTCGCAGCTGCTCCTCCTCAGGCTTCGGTCGGCGTGCTGCCATTTCTGGATTTGACCGAGGGCATGCACAACGAGGAGTTTGCCGACGGCATGACCGAGGAGCTGATCGACAAGCTGAGCAAGCTGCAAGGCCTGAGCGTACCCTCCGCGACCTCGTCGTTCTATTACAAGGGGAAGCAATTGCCCGTTGCGGAGATTGCCCGCGCACTCAACGTGGCGTACGTGCTCGATGGAAGCGTGCGCAAGTCAAGCGGGCGCGTGCGGATTGCGGCGCGGCTGGTGCGAGCCGAAAACAGCTACGTGGTCTGGACCGAAACCTACGACCGCCCCTTCGACGATCTGATCATGGTGCAGGACGATATCGCCGGCGAGGTCGCCAAGGCGCTGAAATCATCGATTGGGCCACCGCCGCCGGCGGGAAAGCCGTAGGATGAGGCCCATTCGATCTCGGCGGATAGCCATAAGCGATTTTGTCCGGGATTCGCATCGAACCGCATTCCGTAGCTAGTCAAACGCCGGCTTGGTCGCGCTCTCGATGACCACAACCTCCACTGAACCCTTCTCGGGTTGAAGCTTCAAGCCCAGTTGCTCCTGCAATGCGGTGAATAAGTCCGCCAGGGACGGATCGGCAGGAACACTGTCGCCGTTATCCTCTGCCCAGTTGAGCTTGAAGTCGTACTCCCCGGTGAGCCCCGTGTGGTTGAGAACCATCCTGCCACCGGTCTCCCGCTGGTATGCCAAATCGTCTGCAAACGAATCCATCGAAATTGCGCTTGCTGTCATGCGCCCGTTGTTAGTGGAAATACTGTTTCCCTTAGCGGCCGTCTGCGGCGAAGTGGGTGTGAGCTTGGCACCGGACTTGATCACCACCAGTGCATAAACCGGCATGGTTTTGTGATCGAGATGCGCTTTGAGCATGAATCTTTCAGCGAGGAGCGACTGGACCATCTGATTCCGCTCCCGTTGCCTCGCGGCGCGATCCATCTTTCCAATCTTCGCAATTTCAGCGTCGTCGATTTTTGCGTTGATGTCGAAGGCCTGCTTGTCGAGCCAGTCCGGGCCGCCCAGAACTTGCGCATCGGTTTTGAGGCCGTATGCCGACCTGATCAGTCGTCGAAGAGTGTAATTCCTGATGAGAATCCGGTCTGCCGAGCCGTGCCAGTTTTGCCCCTGACTATCCGGGTTGCTCGGCTTGATCGCTGCTACTTCAAAGTGAGGAGTATCGTCAGCAGCGGCAACAGCAGGCTTGGTTTGCGCGCTCGCACCACGTACATTGCCGACGGCGAGTAACAGCGCGAAAAAGATTGAGAGCAAGAATCTGCCGGCATGCGCCCGGCGAACCTGTTCCGGGACAAGATTGGCATTGCAAGTCTCTAGTACCATGGATCAGCAGGAACCCTCGCGACTATGGTCACAAAAAAGACGGTGAAAAAGGCGGCCGGCAAGAAAATCCCCGCATCACGGGGGTCAGAGCGGAAGATGCCAGGCTCCGCGATAAAGACGTTAACACAGCGAGAAGCGCTCGCGCCGGAGCGCATTGCCGCGATTTTGAAAGCCCTCGACGAGGCCTATCCTGATGCGGTTTGCGCTCTCCATCATCGCTCGCCATGGGAACTGCTCGTCGCTACGATTCTTTCGGCGCAGTGTACCGACGTACGCGTAAACATGGTCACGCCGGAGTTGTTCAAACGCTTCCCTTCTCCTGCGGCGATGGCCAAAGCGCCGCTGCCCGAACTCGAAAACCTGATTCGCACCACCGGGTTCTTTCGCAACAAGGCGAAGTCGATTCAAGGTGCCGCGAAAAAGATAACCGAACAGTTCGGCGGCAAGGTTCCCGAGACATTGGCGGAACTGATCACCATTCCCGGCGCAGCGCGCAAGACGGCCAACGTGGTCCTCGGCGTGAGCTACGGCAAGGCCGAGGGCGTGGTGGTCGATACCCACGTCTTCCGCATCGCGCATCGGCTCGACCTCACTAAGTCCGACACCGCTGAAAAAGTCGAGCAGGACCTGATGCGCATCCTTCCAAAGGATCACTGGATCCGTTTTTCGCACCAGGTGATTCATCACGGAAGGCAGGTGTGCATTGCGCGCAATCCCAAGTGCGACAAGTGCAACCTCGAGCAGCTTTGCCATTCCAAAGACAAGACGTGGTGGAGCTAAGAAGCAATTATTTGCTTTCAGCCTTCAGCTCTCAGTTCGCTCGCGGATGGATGAAGTAGATGATTCCCAGATAGTCATCCGAGAGCAGAAAACTGTCCTTGCCCACGCGGAGAATTCCGCAAGGACGTCCGTGCACCACCGCTTTTCCATTCTCGTGAGTCAGAAACCCGGTAATGAAATCGCGCGGCCTACGGTCCGATGGCGTGAAGCGCACCACGCGATAACCTGTACCGATGCCTGGATGGCTGGCGCCATGCAGCGCGACCAGAAAGCTGTCGCTCAGCACGCTGTTCTCCTTTGAAAAATACGCGAATCCAAGCGGCGAGCTGTGCGCTGCAAAACTCGTGTAGGCGGTCGGGACTTGCCCACACGACTTAAGCGCTGCCGGGGCAGGACCCAAATCCGCGTTTGGATCGGGGCTTCGCTTTCGCCCTCCGCCGGCGGCGAGGTTTGTACCTGCTGCCGCGACACTCTTCTGTTCTCCGTAGACAGAGTCCTGAGGTTTCGAAGCGGCTTTGCCTGCTGCACGCGCGTCGTTCAGGGTTGGAAGAGGGGTCGTGTCGAGCACGGGCTTGCCGTTGGCAAAGTAACACGTGGGCCATCCGTAGTTGGGCGGCGCGTTCCGCGAAAGGTCGAGCTGGAAGAACGTGTCATCCGGCAACTTGTCGCCCAGATGATCGTCGCCCATGTTGGTCGCGAAGATCGCGCCGCCATCGATCTCGGCAACCTGGTGCAGATCGACCGCATTGCGCAGTCCCTGCGCTTCCATCTTCTGATGCTTCCCATCGGGATCCATGCTCACGACCGACGCGCGCACCACCTCATCCTCCTGGCAATAATTGCACGATGATCCGATGGACACGAAGACCCGCGTGCCGTTGCCCGACTTTTGCAATGGCTACCGTCCGCGTGAGATGCCAGCCGCCATATTTGTAGTTGAGCCCGTAGTCGGGAAACCTGATCAACGTTTCCGGTGGAGACGAAGGTGCGTTATCTCCCGCGTTGTATTTGTAGCGCACCAGCCTGTCGGTGAGCGGCAGATAGAGCCAGCTTTGTCCGTTTGCCGGGTCGGTCCAGAAGGCAAGGTTGTTGGGGTTGCGCAGATGATCGAGATAGTGCGTGATCCGCGAGAAGGTGTGTGTCTTCTCATTCCAGCCGTCGAGGATGAAGACGGACCCCCGTGTGTTGTCGGCCAGATCGTACATGCTAGTCGCGAAGATGCGGCCGTCAGGAGCTTTGGCGAAGAAACGAACGCGCCTGAGTCCGGTTGCCGCGATGTTGATGTCGAGAGGGTCAGGCAATGCGAGCGTGATCGACTTGCCCGGCGCATAGACCAGCATATGTCGTTGTTGAGCGTTACAGAGAAGGGTGGCCGCGCCGGCGAAGACCAGGGCTGCACATGAGCGAAGGAATGCCGGACGCATCACTGAAGTCTAAATCTCCTTGCGTTCAGCTTGCGGCTGCCGGGCTCTCGGTGAGCGCGTATACCGTCGCGTCGATGAGACCAGGGATGTCGTGGGACCTGGCTTCGGCGGCGGGCTCCCATCCCAGTTCGCGAAGCGTGGCGCTGGTGACCGGGCCGATGGAGATGGCCTTGACACCGGCAAACGGGAAAGCGATGTGAGCGGCGCGGGCGACTTCAGCAAGGTGAGAAGCGCTGGAGGAACTGCTGAAGGTGGCTGCATCGATGTGCGAAACGAGAGCGGCGCGCAATTGATCCGGCGCCGCCGCGGGGATCGCGTTCTGATAAGCATCCACAACGTTGACGATAGCTCCGGCCTTCCGCAGGGCGTCGGGGATGATGTCGCGGGCGACGGCAGCACGGGCCAGCAGCACGTGCTTGCCTTGAACCCGGCTGCTGAGCGCGGCAACCATGCTTTCGGCAACGTAGCTTTCGGGTGTGAGGGTGATATGGAGTCCGGCATGGTGCGCCGCCTCTGCCGTGGCCTGACCAATTGCGGCGATGTGCGTTCCGTGGTCGCGGAGTGAGATTTTGAGGATGGTGGAACGCTCCGCAAGAACGCGTACGGTGTTGGCGCTGGTGAGAATCAGCCAGTCGTAGCTGTAGAGATGCTGGAGCGCCAGGTCCAGCGGTGCGTAGTTTGTGGGGGGCTGGATTTCCAGAACGGGGACCTCAACGGATTCGGCGCCGGCGGCGCGAAGCGCGTTGCTGAGCTTGCCCGCCTGATGCAAGGCGCGCGTCACGAGAACGCGGCGTCCGGCAAGGGGTAGCGCGGTCACGCGGAGCTTCCAGTGAGTTCGGATACGGTCTTCAATCGGCTCTCCGGGCAAAGCCTCTGCCGAAACAATATTACGCGGAGGCGCCGGCGGGAGGATGTGCGGTGGCCTCAAGCAGCGGACCCGCGCCGGCTTCGAGAAGCATTTCAGCGGCGATCTGGCCGAGGGCGACGGGTCCGATTTCAGAGCGGCGCGACTCGTGATGAATGCGAATCGCTCTCCCGCTAGCCGGGTCGGCAACAACGGCGAAGATCTCCTGCCACTCTCCCGCCTCGTCCTGCGGCGCAACGCGGCAATGGATTCCGATCGGAACCTGGCAGCCTCCGCCAAGTGCGGCAAGAGCGGCGCGTTCCGCCGTGACGGCGAAGCGGGTGGCCGGATCGTCGAGGAAGCCAATTGCCCCCATGGTCGCGGGATCGTCCTTGCGGGTCTCGATGCCCAGCGCACCCTGGCCGGCGGCCGGACAAAAGAGATTCGGTTCCAGGCGTTCGCGCACCCACTCGGTCTTCTCAAGGCGATCAAGCCCCGCAGCGGCGAGCAGGATCGCATCCACCTGGCCCTCGCCGAGTTTGCGCAGGCGGGTGTCCACATTGCCGCGGAATTCGACGGCCCGGATGTCGGGCCGGATGGCGAGCAATTGTGCCCGCCGCCGCTGGCTGCTGGTGCCTACCACCGCGCCCTGCGGCAGAGCATGCAGGCTGTGATACTTGACCGAGACAAGTACATCGCGCGGATCGACACGCGGCGGCGTGGCAGCCAGTGTAAAAGGCGCGGGCAGTTCCGTCGGCAGATCCTTGAGCGAATGCACCGCCAGATCGACCCGGCCCTCGGCGAGCGCTTCTTCGATTTCCTTGGTGAACATGCCCTTGGAGCCGACCTGCGCAAAGGTGACTTCCTGCAGGCGGTCGCCGGTGGTCTTGATGATTTCGATTTCGACGGAGTGGCCTTGCGCACGCAAGAGCGCGGCGATGTGGTTGGCCTGCCAGAGCGCGAGTTGCGAGCCGCGACTGCCGATGCGCAGATTCATTTGCCTCCTACGGCGCTGGGTTCGTTTTGGCTGCGGCTCTCCGCGCTTCTATTCTCTTCAGCCGCGTCGGCAGAAGCAGAAGATTCCGATGGAGCTTCAACCGGTTTTGGAACTGCGTCGGCCACCGAGGGAAGCGACCACGCTTCGCAAAGAGCATCGACGCGGGTTGAGTCGTTTTCGCGCGCAGCCTGCTTGAGCGCCTGCATCGGTGGATGCAGAAACTTGTTCACGAGTCCGCGGGTGAGCGCTTCAACGGCGGCGAGCTGCTCTGCGCTGAGCGCACCCAGCTTGGCGTGCATGCGCTTCAATTCGTTCTGCCGGATCTCTTCTGCCTGGTGCTGCAGCGCGACGATCGCCGGAGCGACGTTTACGGCGCGGCGGCGCTGGTGGAATCGCTCGACCTCGGCTTTGATCAGCGCCTCGGCGTCGCCGGCCTGCGGCTGCGCTCTGCGATGTGCGAGGCGGCCACCTGCTGCAGGTCGTCGATGTCGTAGACGAAGATGCCTTCCACCTTGTTCATCGCCGGATCGACGTCGCGCGGGACGGCGATATCGATGAAAAACATGGGCCGGTTGCGGCGGCGATGCATGAACTGCTGCCCGTGCTCGCGGCGGAAGATCGGATGCGGCGCGCCGGTCGAGCTGATCACGATGTCCGCTTCGGTGGCCGTTTCGTAGAGCTGCTCGAAGGGGATAACGCGGCCGTTGAACGGCTCGGCAAGCTGGCGGGCGCGTTCGAGCGTGCGGTTGGTGACGAGAATAGCTCCAGCTCCCTGCTGGACCAGGTGGCGGGCGGCGAGTTCGCTCATCTTGCCTGCGCCGACCAGAAATACCGTGCGCCCCTGCAGCGATCCGAAGATCTTGCGCGCCAGTTCAACGGCGACCGAGGCGATCGAGACGGAGTTGGAGCCGATCGCCGTTTCGGTGCGGACCCGCTTGGCGGCGGCGAAGGCGGATTGCAGCAGGTGTTCGAGTTCGCCTGAAACGGTGCCGGCGGCGCGCGCGACGGCGAAAGCCTCCTTCACCTGGCCCAGGATCTGCGGCTCGCCGACCACCATGGAGTCAAGGCTGGCCGCCACGCGGAAGAGGTGCCGCACCGCATCCTGATCGCGATGTTCATAGATATGCGGAGCGAGCACGGCGCGGTCGAGGCCGAAATGATTATGGAGGAACGCGGTGAGGTCTGTCTCCGGCGATTCGACTGCAGCCAGCATCTCCACGCGGTTGCAAGTGGAAACGATCATGCACTCGCTCACGCCGGGCTGTGCGGCGAGCGCGCGAGTGGCGTCGGCCAGTTCGTCGCGGGAGATGGCGATGCGCTCGCGCAGCTCGATGGGCGCGGTCTTGTGGTTCACTCCGATGAGAACGATCTGGCTCATGGGGCACCGAACCTGTGCACGTGACTGACGATGTTGGCCGCCCAGACACAGAGCATCACGACCAACACCGCGCCGGAAAGATATGCCGCCTTGCGCCCGCGAAGGCCCGCAGACTGCCGCAGATAGATGAGCAGGACGTAGAGCCCCCACATGGCGTAGGAGGCAATGACCTTGGGATCGACAAAGTAGGCCGCGCCCAGCGAGGTCTCCTGCACCAGAACGGCGCCCAGAATAAGGCCGACCGTCATGCACGGAAAGCCGAACAGCAGCATGGCGTGGGCGATACGCTCCAGGGTATCGAGCGGCGGCAGCCAGTCCAGCGGTATCCACCACGAATCATCGGTGGATTTGTGCTTGGCTTTCAGGCGGCGTTCCTGCACCAGGTAAAGCAGCGATGCCAGCAGGCTGAATCCCAGCGCTGCATAAGCCGCCAGAAGCGCGGTGATGTGGGCGATCAGCCAGCTTGTGCGAACGCCTTCGCTGGGGAAGGCATAGCCGCGGATGCCCAGCGCCGGAACAAAGACCAGGAAGAAAGTGATGGGCAGGGCGAAGACGCCCAGCGAGATTGCGTCGTAAAGCCACCACGCCAGAAAGAACAGCCCGGCAACGGCAAATCCAAGCAACGACTCCGCTTCGCGGGCGCCGACCGGCACCCAGCGATGGGCCTGCACGAGCATCTCTACGACTGAGACGAAATGAAAGAAAAAGGCCATGCCGCCCAGGTGCACGCACCACCGTCGCGCACGCTCAGACGAATTGAGCACGGCGGGGAAAATCGTGACACTTGCAGCCGCGTATAGGATCGTCGCGACTCTGAGCCAGAGGAGATGCATGCCGAACTCAAATCTAAAGCCTTAGCTCTCAGTATACTGTGATCCAAATCACCGTAACGGATCGGGCAAACCATATGGCTGTGATCTGTTCCCAAAGGACTGAATGTGATCAGAACCGCAGTGCGCCTGATTGGCCTCGGTGCTGTAGTTTGCCTGTTTGCCGTTAGGGCTGAGGCGGTTGCAGGGCAGACGGCAGCCTTTCCCAAGAAGACCGGAGTGCGGACGCCGGGGATTCAGCATGCCATGGCAAACCTCCCGAAAACCGCCACGATTATCGTCAAAGGCGAGCCCGATTGGCTGGCAGCGACAGCGCACGCAGTTTGGGTGACCAGCGAGAAGACCGACAGCGTGGTTCGGCTCGATCCCAGGACCAACCGGCCAGGAACGACAATCACCGTGCACAAGCCCTGTTCCGGGTTGGCGGTGGGCTCTGGCAGCCTGTGGATTCCGAGTTGTGGCGACAAGAGCGTCGTCCGCATCGATGCGGAGACAGGCGCGGCGCAGGCCACCATTCCCGCCGGTCCGGCGGATTCCGAAGGCGGCATTACGACGGGTGCCGGAAGCGTTTGGCTGGTGACCTCGGCCAAAGGCGAGTTGACGCGGATCGACGCTGCGACCAATAAGGTAGTTGCGAAAATCAGCATTCCAGCCGGGTCGTTCAATCCCCTGTTTGCGGCTGGCGCGGTCTGGGTTAGTTCCAATGCCGGCAATCGAGCTGCTGCGCGTCGATCCCGCCACAAACAAAGTCGTGAGCTCAACTCCGATTGGGCCGAAGCCGCGTTTTCTCGCCTTCGGCGCGGGGTCGATCTGGGTGCTGAACCAGGGCGACGGAACCATCTCACGGGTGGACGCCAGGACGGGCAAGCTTCTCGCGACCATTGCCGCGGGTATTCCGGGACATGGCGGCGAAATCGCCTTTGGCGCAGGATCCGTCTGGGCCACCGAGACCGAGTTTCCTTTGACGCGGATCGACGCGAAGTCGAACAAGGTTGTGGCGCAGTGGCACGGCGACGGCGGGGATAGCGTCCGCTATGCATTTGGAACGGTCTGGCTCACGGATCTGAAGGGCGGGAAGGTCTGGCGGATTTCGGTCGCCCCGCCAGGGTAGCGATCAGAGAGTCTTCCCCGGCTTTTGTCCAGTGCAGCAAACCCAGCCTTTATTGGATTCGTTGTAGACCTCGACATTGCGGAAGCCGGCGGTCTCCAGAAGGGCTCGATGCTCATCAAGGGTCAGCAGAGTCATTCCTGATTGGGAAGCGTGTTTTTCGCAAAGCCGGGCGGTGGTGGTGTTCGCGCCCTTGTAGACTTCGGCGATGAGGACGAAGGTTCCGCCGGGTTTGAGGACGCGGAGAACTTCGCGGACGTCGTTTGGCAGATCGGGCCAGAAGAAGTGGGTTTCGACAGCCGAGACCAGATCGAATGTGTCCGCTGAAAACGGCAGTTGCGAGACGGAGCCCGTTCTGATTTCAACTTGGCCTGCTCTGATTGCACTTTCATTGGTTTTGGCAGCGACGGCAACGCTATCGGGGGAATGGTCGATGCCGTGGACTTTGCCCTCGTCTGCTATCGCGGCGAATTTGTAAACAGTTCGGCCTCCACCGCAGCCGACGTCGAGGATGACCGACCGCTTGCCGACAGTGATGTGACTGAGCCCCCAGTCCGTCACCCTGGAGTGACGGGAGTTCATATTTCGCAGCACAAGGCGACCAAGCCACCCACTGGGCCTGCGGCACTGATTGGCAACCGAAGATGGTCTGCCGGATGCGGATTCCGTCATACGAAGAATCTTAAACCGACGAGAATCACCCACACGATTGCGACGACGACTACTGTCTTCTTCGCGCTGCGGAAGTCAGGATCGTCCGATTGGATGCGGAGGAAGCGGAAGCACCAGAGAACGATCCAGATCGGAATAGCGATCTCGAGGAAGATCATGCCGACTACACCGAGCAAGCCCATGAACGGAACGAAATAGATCAGCAGAAACGCCGGAATGCATAGGGCGGCAATCTTGAGGTAGCTGGCATCGCTGCAGGCGCGGTTGATGCGAGCCATCAGTGCGGCAGCAGCCTCGGCGGCCGCAGGATCGATGGAAACTGAGCAAAATCGGCACTCGATCGAAGATGTGTCGATGGTTTGCTTGCAGTTGGGGCATTCGAAGATCTTGGGCTTATCGAGATCCGAACTTATGCTCAGGCCGTTCGCCACTAGTTCCTCTCAATCCAATGCGATGCACTTCGCGATTAGGGTTGTTTGGTGCGGGAAATCATACATGCTGACGGCGCCGGCACGGAACGGGAGCTTGATGCCCGATTCAGAACCGGCTGGTTTGCTCCTCGTTCTGCACAGGGCGCGGAGCAGTGACACCACGATAATCTGTAGCTAATCGTGCAACCCGCAGATCTCCAATCCGCGGTGCCGCCGCCGTCTCCCCCTGCCCCTGAAGAGATGGAATTGGCGTCCCCTGATGGGTCGGCCGCAAAGGCCGGCGGAAGATCGCTGGAGCCCACCCCGTTCATGCGTCAGTGGACGGCGGCCAAGCGGGAGAATCCCGATGCGCTGCTGTTCTTCCGCATGGGCGATTTCTACGAGCTGTTCTACGACGACGCCGTCACCGCGAGCCGCGAACTGCAACTCACGCTGACGGCGCGCGACCGGGAGCGCCAGTTGCCGATGTGCGGCGTTCCCTATCACGCGGTCGAAGGTTACCTGACGCGCCTGCTGCGCAAGGGCTATCGGATCGCCATCTGCGACCAGATGGAGGATCCGAAGCTCACCAAGAAGATCGTCCGGCGCGAAGTCACGCGGGTGCTGTCGCCGGGAACCGCGCTCGACGCCGCGCTGGGCCAGGAACAGAACAACTTTCTCGCGGCGTATTTCGAAAGCGGTCCTGCAAAAGCAGGCTGTCTGCGCAGTCGCGCTGCTCGATGTCTCGACGGGCGAATTTCGCACCGCGGAGTTTCAAGGGCCGAAGGCACGGCAGCAGGCCCTGGACGAACTGCTGCTCGCGGCGCCGAGCGAAGTGCTGTCTGCCGTCAAGCGCCGAGACTGCCGCGGCGCTCTCGAAAACATCGTCGGCCCGGACACGCGTCGAAGACTGGGTGTGGACCCGCGACTTCGCCGTGCCGCTTGTCGAGCGCCAACTGAATGTGCGCTCCCTCGAGGGCTTCGGGCTGGTCGGCCACGAGGCCGCGGCAATTGCAGCCGGCGCCGTGCTGCATTACGTGCGCACCACGCAGAAGAACGAGGCGCTGCACATCGATTCGCTGAAGTTTCAGGAGCACTCGACGGCCCTGGAACTCGACCAGGTGACGGTGCGCAATCTCGAACTGGTCGAGCCGCTCTTCGCCGGCCAGGACGATCGCGCCACGCTCTTCCACACGCTCGATGCCTGCCAGACGCCGATGGGCAAGCGCCTGCTGCGCGCGACCATCCTGCGGCCGCTGATCGATGCCGACGCTCTTGAAGCTCGCTATGAGGCCGTGGCCGAAGCGCACGCCGATCTGCTGAAACGCGAAGAAGTGCGGCGCGCATTCGGTGGCATCCTCGACCTCGAGCGGCTGCTGGCGCGGCTGTGTCTCGACTCGGCCGGCCCGCGCGATGTGCGCGCTCTGGCGGCAAGCCTCGCGCAGGCTGCCCGGCCTTGAAGACTGCCCTTGACGCCATGCAGGCTCCGCGCTGGCGGACGCTCATCAGCACGCCTCGACACGCTCGACGACGTGACCGCGCGCATCGATACGACGCTGGTGGCGGAGCCTCCGCTGACGCATGGCCGATGGCGGAGCGATTGCGGCGGGCGTCGATCGCGGAGCTCGACGATCTGCGCGCGCATCTCCTCGACCGGCCGGCAGTCGATTGCGGCCATCGAAGAGCGCGAGCGGCAGCGCACCGGCATCGGCTCGCTCAAGGTCCGCTATAACTCGGTCTTCGGCTACTACATCGAGATCACCAAGTCGAACCTCGCCATGGCCCCCGCCGACTACGAGCGCAAGCAAACGCTGGTGAATGCGGAACGGTTCACGACGCCGGAACTGAAAGAATACGAACGCAAGATTCTCACCGCGCACGACCGCTGCATCGAGATCGAGAAGCGCATCTTTCGGAGCTTGCGCACGAGCGTGCTCGCAGGCGGCCGGCAGCATCCGGCGGCTCGTCCGCCGTGGCCGAGGCGGATCTGCTGGCCAACTTTGCGCATCTTGCGGCGCTGCGCCGCTACGTCCGCCCCGGCTCGCCGAGGAACCGGTGCTCGAAGCCGTCGCGGCACGGCATCCGGTCATCGAGCAGTGGATGGAGGAGACGCGCGAAGGCCGCTTCATTGCCAACGACCTCTATCTCAATGCTGACGATAGCGGCCCGAGCCTGCTGCTTGATCACCGGCCCGAACATGGGCGGCAAAAGCACCTATCTGCGCCAGGCCGCCATGCTGGTGCTGATGGCGCAGATGGGCAGCTTTGTTCCGGCGGAGAGCCTGCGGCTTCGGGCTTGGTCGACCGCATCTACACGCGCATCGGCGCCAGCGACAATGTGGCGCGCGGCCGCTCCACCTTCATGGTGGAGATGACCGAGACGGCAACCATTCTGAACACGGCAACGAGGCGCTCGCTGATTCTGCTCGACGAGATGGGCCGCGGCACAGCGACCTTCGACGGCCTCTCGCTGGCCTGGGCCACGGTCGAGTATCTGCACGCGGAGACAGGCGCGCGCACGCTGTTCGCCACGCACTATCACGAGCTGACCATGCTGGCCGAAAAGCTGCCGCGCGTGCGCAATCTGCGCGTGGGCGTGAAAGAAGGCGCCGGCGGCATCGTGTTTCTGCACAACATTGAGCCCGGCGCGGCCAGCAAGAGCTACGGCATCGAAGTGGCGCAGCTGGCCGGCCTGCCCGCGGCAGTCATCGAGCGCGCCAAACATGTGCTGCGGCAGCACGAAAAGCAGGAGCGCCAGAGCGTGCAGGTGGAGACCGCCGCCGGAGCCGATGCAGTTGACCATCTTCACTCCGCTCTCGCAGCGCATCGTCGACCGCATCGAAGCCACGGACGTGAATGCGCTGACGCCGCTGCAGGCGCTGAATCTGCTCGAAGAGCTGCAGCAGGAACTGAAGGAAAAAGGCATGACGATGACGAAGTTTGCGGCAGGCCGCGGGAGCCTGCTGGTCGTCGGGCTGGGCGGGACGGAGCTGACGGCGCTCGAGCGCGCGTGGCTCAAGCTGGTGCGCCCGGCCGGCGATCATTCTTTTCCGGCGCAACATCGCGGACGCGCAGCAGACGCGCGCGCTGCTCGATGAGGCCACCGGCATTCTGCTGCCCCACAGCCGTTCGCTGCGTCGATGTGGAAGGCGGAACGGTGAACCGGCTGCGCGACGCGCTCGCGCCCATGCCGTCGGCGCAGGCCGTGGCAGCGGCGATGCGCGTTCCGCCCTTTCCAAAGAATGCGAAAGAAACGTCGTCCGGCTCTGCGTTGGCCGGCGAGCACGGCGAACTGATTGCGCGCGCGGTGAAGGCATTCGGCTTCAACACCACGCTTGCGCCGGTGGTCGATCTGGCACTGCCTGAAGCCGTCGAGGTGCTGGGATCGCGCACCGCCGGCGCGAACGCCGCGGAGGTGATCGCATACGCGCGCGATTTTCTTGCCGGTCTCGCGGCGCACGGCGTGGTGGGATGCGGCAAGCATTTCCCGGGTCTCGGCGGCGCGACCGGCGATACGCATTTTGTAACCCCCGAGATTCAGCGCACATGGCAGCAGATGTGGGATGAAGATCTTGTTCCCTATCGCGAACTGCACCGCGCGATGCCGATGGTCATGATGAATCACGCGGCTTATCCGCGACACGCCGGGCAAGAACGAGCCTGCCAGCGCCTCGCGATTCTGGATCACGGAGTCCTGCGCAAGCGGATCGGCTACAAGGGAATCATTCTCTCCGACGATCTGGAGATGGGCGGCATCCTGAAATTCCTGCCCGTCGAAGAGGCAGCGGTTGCAGCCATCCGCGCCGGATCCGATCTGCTGGAGATCTGTCACAGCGCGGAGCTGATTCTGCGCAGCTATGAAGCCTGGTCTCCGAGGCCGAGCGCTCGGCAGCTTTTCGCAAAGTGCTGATGGCCACGGCGCGCGAGGCGCACGCAAACGGGCCCGGCTCTATGCGCGTGGTGTGGCGCCGCCGCTCAGCGCGAACAGACTCGAAGCACTGCGCAAAAGCATTCTCGAATTCAACCAGGCGGTGGCGGCCATTACAAATGCCGCAGCCGACGCAGCACCCCGGGCGGCATCACCCGCGGAGGCTTCGTGAAGCCGAAATCAATGATCGTGGCCGGCGTCATGAGCGGCACGTCTGCCGACGGAATCGATGTCGCCGTTGTGCGCATCGTCGCCTGCGAAAGAACGGCCGGAAGCTGACGGCTTCTGGCGCACGAGGGCTTTCGCTATCCCGCGCCGCTGCGCAAGGCGGTGCTTGCGGCGATGAACGCGAAGTCGACCTCGACTGCGGAACTGGCGCGGCTGAACTGGCGGCTCGGCATCGCGTATGCCGACGCCGTGAAGGCAACCATCAAACAGCACAGGATCAAGCTCGATCTGATCGGCTGCCACGGACAGACGCTCTATCACCAGGCGCGCGCTGAATCCTACGCGGGCAAGAGCTTCGCATGCACATGGCAGGCAGGCGAAGCGCCGTCATCGCGGCCGAGGTCGGGTGTTCCTGTTGTTTCGAATTTCCGCCCCGCCGATATGGCGGCCGGCGGACAGGGCGCGCCGCTCGTTCCGCTGCTCGATTATGTTCTGTTCGCACATCCAAAGCGCGGTCGCGTGTTGCAGAACATTGGCGGCATCGCCAATCTGACTGCCATTCCCGCCGCCGCGCCTGGCGACAAGGTCGTTGCGTTCGACACCGGCCCCGGCAACATGGTGATCGATGCGCTTGCTCAGAAGCTCTTCGGCAAACCCTTCGATCGGAACGGCGCGATCGCGAAGAAAGGTCGAGTGCTCGATCCGGTGCTGGCGGAGCTGTTGCGCGATCCCTATTTCCGGTTGAAGCCGCCACGCACCGCCGGCCGCGAGCAGTTCGGGCGGGAGTATGCGGCGGATTTTCTGGCTGCGTGCCGCCGTCTCAGCCGGAGACCCGAGGATGCGTTGGCGACCGCAACGGCGCTCACGGCCGAGAGCATCGCGCACAGCTTCAGGCAGTTTGTGTTGCCGAGGATGAAGCGCGCTCCGATCGACTACATCGTCTCCGGCGGCGGCGCGCGCAATGCAACGCTGATGGCGATGCTGGCCGCGCGACTCGAACCGCTGGGTTGCATTCTGGCCACGATCGAAAAGTTCGGCATGCCGGCCGAGGCAAAGGAAGCCGCCGCGTTCGCGCTGCTGGCGTGGATGACCTGGCACCACCTCCCGGGCAATGTGCCCTCCGCAACCGGCGCCAGGCGACCCGTGGTCCTGGGGCAGCTCAGCTATGCGTAGGCGGCTTTAGTTCGCCGCGCCACACCGGCGTCCTTCCTCGTAGAGCCCCGCGCGACACCCGCGTTCACAACAACTCGCAGCTTAAGTTTTCCTTAAGAATCCGCCTCAATTAAGTGTCTTGATTGGTTCTATATAGCGCTCATCCGCACATTCCCAAAAATGGGTTCATAGTTTGGCACCAATTCTCAACCTTTTGCGCGGCTGGCTCGTCTACCGAAACAGATAACGATTACAGCGCAACCGTTCGACTGTCGATGCGCGGAGAGATAAATGAAGAGCAGCAACTGGAATCGAATTGCAGTCGTGACGGGGCGGTTGTTTTTTCTGATCGCTCTTGTGGCGGCGTGCAGCATGCTCAATGCGCAGACCCCGGCGAGGTTCGTAGGTACGGTCACGGCGATCAGCGGGAACACCATCACCGTGAAGACCGATGCCGGCGATTCAAAGCAGGTGGAAGTCCCCGCAGCCGCGGTAATCAAGCGGCTGGAGCCGGGACAGAAGGACCTCACCGCGGCGGCGACGATCCAGTTGACCGACCTTGCCACGGGCGATCGCGTGCTTGTGAAACTCGACCCGAATAGCGCTACGCCGCAAGCGCTTCAGATCGTAGCGATGAAGAAGACCGACATCGCGCAACGGCAGCAACAGGAACAGGAAGAGTGGCAGCGCAATGGAACGGGCGGCCTGGTGAAGAGCGTTGATCCCGCTGCCGGCGTCGTTATGTTGACAACGGGTGCAGGACCAACCGCCAAGACCGTTACGGTTCACATCGGCAAAGACGCGGTCCTCAAGCGCTACACATCCAACTCGGTGCGCTTCGCCGATGCGCAGCCCGCGCCTCTCGACGCGATTCATGCGGGTGATCAGTTTCAGGTGCTTGGTCAGAAAAACGCAGACGGCTCGGAGATCACCGCATCGCAGGTGGTTTCGGGCAGCTTCAGAAATGTTTCAGGATTAGTGACCGCGGTCGATACGAGTGCCTCAACTTTGACGGTGAAGGATCTGGCCACAAAGAAGAGCGTCACTGTGCACATTACGCCGGATGCGGATATGCGCCGCCTGCCGGACATGATGGCGAAGATGATTGCGGCCCGTTTAAAGGGCGCAGCCCCGGCGGCCGGCGGTCCGACGGTCGCGGCTCGGCAGCAGGGCGGCGGAGCGCAAAGCGGAGATGGACAAAGCGGTGCAATGGGAGCAGGACAGGGCCGCCGTACCACTGGCGGTATGTCGCAGGTTCTGGATCGTGCACCTGCCATGCAACTCGGCGATTTGAAGAAGGGTGACGCGGTGATGCTGGTGTCTACCGAGGGCACAAATGATGTTACCGCGATCAAGCTGCTGGCCGGAGTCGAGCCGCTGCTTGAAAGCCCCGACGCCTCCCGCAACCTTCTCGCCAACTGGAGCATGGGTTCGGGCGGCGGCGAAGAAGCCGGTTCACAGTAGGCGGATTTGCAATCAGCAGGAATTGAGTGAGGAATACGTGTATTCAAGACATCATTGTTTTTTTCATTTCCTTCATTTTTTAGTTGCGTTGGCTTTTGGATTGGCGAGCCTGGCTGCACACGCGCAATCGGCGCCAGCCGCAACGTCAACCATTCACGGCCACATCACCGATCAGACTGGCGCGCTGATCCCCGGCGCCAAAGTCTCCGTCACCACACCGGGCGGAAAGACAGCGGGAACGGGGGCGGCTGACGCTAGTGGCGCATACAGCGTGAGTGGACTTCAAGCGGGCAGCTACATCGTGAGCGCGGAATTCAACGGTTTCGCGCCGTTCCGGTCGCAGCCGATTCCGGTTTCCGCGGGGCAAATCAAGCGCGTCGATATCGCCATGGCGATCGAAGTGGAACAGCAGAGCATTGTTGTTACCGACGAGTCCGCCACTGTAAACGTTGAGGCGGCCGGAAACGCGAATTCCATCGTGTTGAAGGACAAGGACCTCGATGCACTCTCCGATGATCCGGATGAGTTGTCGAACGAGTTGACCGCGCTGGCGGGACCGTCGGCTGGGCCGAATGGCGGACAAATTTACATCGATGGCTTCAGCGGAGGGCAGTTGCCGCCAAAGTCGGCGATCCGCGAGATTCGCATCAATCAGAATCCATTTTCAGCGGAGTATGACAAGCTTGGCTACGGCCGCATTGAGATTTTGACGAAGCCGGGAACGGACAAACTGCACGGACAGGTTTTCGTTCAGGGAAACGACAAGCCGTTCAATACGGGCAATCCTTTTACGAGCACGATTCCGGACTATTACAGCTACCAGTTCAACGCGACGTTAAATGGCTCTCTCTCGAAGAAAGCTTCGTTTTTTGTGAGCGCGGAGCAGCGCAACACCGAAAATGTGAACGCGTGGAGGATCTTCAACGCAGTGCTCGACGAGGGAGCACAGGGGTTCGTCGATTTTCCGAACTACGGCGTGAACCTGCTGAACCGTCGCATTCGCGACAACGCCTCCGCGCGATTTGATTTGCAACTTGGCGCCAGGAATACTCTCACCGCGCGTTATGGGTTCTGGTCGGAGTCAGAGCACGCCGATTTGAACAACCTCTCATTGCCCTCGGCATCCACTCACGAATCGAATACGGATCACACGGTGCAAATGAGCGATTCGTTCATCCTCAGCGACCACGCCGTCAACGAGACTCGCTTCCAGTTTGAGCGGCAGAATGAGAATCATTATCCCGATTCGACCGATCGCACGATTCAAGTGCAGGGGGATTTTACCGGCGGAGGCTATGCGGGACAGGTGAGCCGCGATCACACCACGCGGCTGGAGTTCTGGAATATCACGACCATCAGCCACGGCTCGCATGCGATCAAATTTGGCACGCGCATTCGCGATACGCGGGACGCGAATTTAACCAATGCAAACTTCCAGGGTTCGTTTACCTTTGAGAATTACCAGCAATATCAGGCGATGGCGAACGGGCTGCTGAATGGAGAATCCTTCGATCAGCTGGTGAACATGGGCGATGGACCGATCTCGGCCGCCTATACAACGGGCAACGAATCGACCATTGCCAACATGTTCGATGTAGCGCTGTTTGCGCAGGACGACTGGAAGGTCAATCCCCGCCTTACCCTGTCGGGCGGCCTGCGCTGGGAAGCTCAGAATCACATTTCGGACCATGATGACTGGGCTCCGCGCGTTTCGATGGCCTATGCACTCGACGGCGGGAAGAACAACAAGAAGACGAAAACCGTTCTGCGGGCCGGCTATGGGTTTTTCTACGATCGCCTGCAAACCAATAGCCTGTTGACGGTGAATCGATCGAACGTTCAGCAACAGATCGTCCTGAATAATCCCACTTGTTCGAGTTCGACCGGCTCCGGGGCGAGCGCGAATTCCCTTAACCAGATTGATTTGACTTCCTGCTCCAGCACGACACAGCAGGCCACGGCCTCGGTTCCGGTGAAGTATGAGATTGCTCCAAATTTCCATGCGCCCTACACAGGGCAGGCGGGGATTGGCCTTGAGCGGCAGCTTACCGCGGGCTCAAATGTGACGTTGACCTACCTGCACTCGTTTGGTTTACACCAGATCGTCACGCGTAACGCCAACCAGGCGGTAGGCGGCACTCCGCAGAATGATTCCGGCGGGTATCTGTATGAATACTTTCCGGAAGCGGTGTTCAAGCAGAATCAGTTGATCGCAAGCTTGAATGCAAAGGTGACGAAGAACCTGAGCATGACCGGTTTCTATACTCTGGGCTTTGCCAACACCGACGGAGCGGGCGGCTCCGTATCGAACGCCTACGACTTAAATCAGGACTATGGCCCGGCTACCTTTGTATCGCGCAACATGCTCTTCGCAATGGGAAGCTACACTGCACCGTGGGGAATCCGCTTCAGTCCTTTCATGGTGGCGCAGTCGGGCCGTCCGTACAACGTCACCCTCGCGAGCGATCCACTGAATAATCTCTTTAATCAACGCCCCGGTATTGCAGCCGCCAGCCTCTGTACGACCGGCTCACCGCAATATGTCGCGACGAGTTTTGGCTGTTTCGATACCGCCCCGACGCCAGGAGAGCAACTGCTGCCCATCAACCGCGGCGTCGGACCGGCTGCCGTGGCTGTCAATCTGCGCGTAAGCAAAGCGGTAGGCATTGGTCCCAAGCTGGAATCGGCCAATAGCGGCGCGGGTCAGGGCGGACCTCCGGGTGGCGGACCTCCGGACGGTGGTGGTGGAGGACGCCGTGGCGGACCTCCGGGCGGAGGACTTGGCCCTGGTGGACTTGGCGGTGGCGGCGGAGGCCGCGGTGGACCCGGCGGAATGTTCGGACCTACGAGCACGGGCCGCAAATACAACCTCAATTTCAGTGTGCAGGCTCTTAACCTGTTCAACAACATCGACTATGGCCAACCCACGGGAACCATCGTACCCACGCTGGATCCAAGCACGGGGCAGTACGGTCCGGGAAGCCAGTTCGGCCATTCGACGAGTCTAGCCGGACAGATCTTCAGCACCGGATCGGCGGCCCGGCGCGTGTTTGCACAGGTGGTATTTTCTTTCTAGAGCATCTTTCATAAATGAGCTTCGTATCTGGGCACGACTCGGGGCACCCTCTGGGTCGCGTGTTGCAAAGGACGACGGGCTTTGTATCAGGGCACGACTTCAGTCGTGCCGCCAAGGGCTGAAAAGGTTAAGGGGTTTTAACCCCTGAAGAACCTCAACGAACGCCGCGAACATTTGTGAAACAGACTCTCGTGAACCGACGACAGACACCCAGGGGCCGGAGCCAAACGCTTCGGCCTTTTTGCTTGCAGCGCATTCGCGGCGCTTAAGCCACAGCAGTACGAGCGTCGAAGCCTGGAATCAACCGATAACGCTATCGCGCAGCGATTCGGCTGCCGGCTGATGCGAGGCGCGGAGCAATCGCGAGTAGAGCATCTCCCACTCCTCTGCCTTTGCATTCATGTCAAAGTGCTGGCAAATTCGGTCACGCGCGGCTTTGCCGATGGCGTTGCGCTCTTTCGACGAGATCCGCATGACGTGGAGCATCGCCTGCGCAAGCGCCTCGGCGTTATTTGGCGGAACAGTGGCTCCGGCATCGCCAACCAACTCGCGCACGCCGCCCACATCCGTCGCCACCACGGGCTTCTCCATCGCCATTGCCTCCCCCACAACCAACGGCATCCCCTCCCATGCGGAACTCAGCACAAACGCGTCGGCGCCATCGAAGACAGCCGGCATGTCGTCGCGCAAACCGAGCCAATCGACGGATCCGAAGACCCTTCCTCGATGGCGAGGTTGCGATACGCGCCTCTTCCCGGTTGCTGCCTTCGCCGGCCACCCACAGGCGCGACCGGGGATTTGCCGCATGCACCTGCGCAAACGCACGCAACAGATTGGGATAGTTCTTGGCGGCAGTGATCCGTCCCGCGGCGAGCCAGATGAAATTGCTCCCGGCTTTCCGCTCCGATCGCATTGCATCCCTGCGCCGCACATCTTTCGCAAAGAGCGCGGTATCGATTCCGTTCGTAATAACGGAGCATCTGCTCCGCGCGACAGCACCCGTTTCTACGCAGCGACTTGCCACTGCGCGACTGACTGCCGTAGTGTGGATCGCCAGGCCATCAGTGACCCTGTAGGCGAGCGCGCGATGCCAGCCGCCTTCATACACGTTATGAATCGTGGAAAGCACTCTCGGGAATGCGCGTAGAACACGAAGCAAACGACGCCGCCATGTTGGCGGGAAACGTATGGCTATGCACGAGGTCAGGCCGAAAGTCGAGCAGGACGCGTCTGCCGCGGACCAGGCCCCGCACGACACCCGTAAAGCTTCTGCTCATATCGAGGTAAGCCACACGAACATTGGTCGGCCATACGTGCTCTACGCGGTGCTGCAGCACGATCAGAAGAACCTCGTGCCCTCGTGCCGCCATACGTTCAGCCAGTGCAACGACCTGCCGCTCGGCGCCCCCGAATCCGAGCGAGGTGAGCATGTAGGCAATGCGCATGGTTCCCGGGCCTTCCTGCAAGATCGAAGACCGAGGATAACGCGAGCGAGCTAATCGGCGCCGTGCGCGGGCTCACTGTGTGTGCCGGCCCATCGGCGCATCAGTGTATCGACGGCGAAGAAGCCCGGCCCAAGACTGAGGATCAGCAGCGCGGCGAACCAGTACGTGTAGGGCGTTGCTCCGTAGAAGTCGTCGGGTTTTGAGAAGATGTGCGAGAAGTTGACGCGATCATCCGGGACGCTCAGATAGGCCATCGTCATATTGACGAATAGCACCAGCGAAGTTAGGCGCGACGCAATCCCAAACGTGAATAAGAATCCGCCGCAGAGTTCGACCAGCGCCACAGCCAGTGCAGTCATGTGCGGCGCCGGCAGATTCAGGCTGCTAAAGAAGAAGGTGACCTTGTCGAGATGCGTCAGTTTGCCCCAGCCATCCTGCATGAATTGGTAGCCCCAATAGAGGCGGATCGCCAGCAGCAGCGGACTCTGCAGCCTGTTCAAAATTGCGGCGAATCCCGCATAGGTTCTTGTCGCGGAGTTCACGAGGTTGCTCATCATTCCCTTTCCGGCTGAGATCGTGCAACGATCTGAACCCGATCCCACGAGAACTCCGCAGTGAGGAAGGTGCGTTGCCGGGCGATCGTCATTCCACTGTTAAGACAAGGCTCGCCGGCGATGCGTTACAGGGAATTTCATTCCGCATCGACGCTCAGGACTGCAGCCCCTCGATGTCGCGCGCGCATATCCAGCCAAGTTCCGACCAGTTCGTGAACCACTGCCGCACCAATAGCGGTCGCTTCCCGCTGGGAACGCGGGAACTGGTGATCCCCGTCTCGATGGCCTGCGCAAGCGGCACTCCGGCCTGGATAGCGGCCAGCGTCATGAATTCTCCGCGCTGAAGGCGCAGATAGTAGACCGAAAAATCCACGCGGTGGGCCGCCAGCCAGGTCGCCTTGCGCCGCAGAGGTGGCAGTTTTGCAGGCGCATGCGCATCCTCTTCATGGCGAACTCCCGCTTCGCTCGTCTGGCGCTTTTCGTTCTTGTGAAGATTCAGCACCAGCTCGTCGACGGGAAATTCAAGCGCAACCAGGCGCAGGTGCGGCTGTAACTCGAGGCGCGAACCGCCGTCGAGCGTGGAGATTTGTTCCAGGGTCAGCGGTTCGCGTTCGGCGCCGTCAAAGGCTTCTACGAATGCCCACTCAATGCGGACTACGTCCTCGGCAAGGCGCGCGCGCCTGCCCGCAAAGTGCGGATTCTTCTTGAGCCACTCCTCAAGATGCGAGCCGAGATTGCGCAACGAAAACGAGTGGCTGGGATGCTCTGAAAGATACGCGACCGACATTGCTTCGAAGGCACGGGCGCCAATGACCGAACGCAACGCCGGAAAATCTTCGGCCAGCGCGCCGAGCACCCGGTACCAGTATTGGCGGTTGTAAATCTCGAGACGCTCAAACGAACTGAGCCGGCTGTTCGGTGCAATGAAAGATGCGGCCACTTGCTCCATCGGGCGGCCATCGGGTGATTCCCGCTGCATGTCCTCATCGCGAGTCAGTGGCATCAAGACGGCTCGCGCCATTTCGCGCTGAAGTTGGGCGAGGCTCATGGCCTGGGAATTCATCGAGCCGCCCCCACATGCGTTCCCCGAGCCTCGGAAAGACCAGGAGCGGCGATGCTGCCTTCTGCATTCGCGAATTTTTGCAGGTAACGGTTGGCTTTCAGGGCCTCCGCGTGCACTTCGTCGAAGCTCGGGATGTGATCGTCCCATTCCAGCAGCGTCGGCGTCAGGCCGCAGCGCTCGATCGCGCGGGCATAAAGCTTCCACACCGGATCGATGACCGGATGATCGTGCGTGTCGAGAATGTACTTCTCGTATTTCGAATGGCCGGCGATGTGAATCTGCGCGACGCGATGCGCGGGTATGGCGTTCACATACACCATCGGATCGAATTCGTGATTGACCGAGGAGACGTAAATGTTGTTCACGTCGAGCAGAATGCCGCAGTCGGCGCGCTCCACTACCTCGTTCAGAAACTCCCACTCGGTCATCTGCGAAGCGGTGAAAGCAGCGTAGGAGCTCACATTCTCAACGGCGACCGGAATCTCGAGGTAGTCCTGCACCTTGCGGACGCGCTCAACTGTCCGCGTCACGGCTTCCCAGGTATAGGGCAGCGGCAGCAGGTCGTGCGTGTAAGTGCCGTCGACCGAGCCCCAGCAGAGATGATCGCTAAGCCACGGAGTGCCGGTGCGACGCACAAGAGTCTTGAGCCGTTTGAGATGTTCCGGATCGGGTTCCGTCACCGAGCCGAAGTACATCGAAACGCCATGCTGCACGACGCGATACCGCTCCAGTATCTGATCGAGCATGGCCAGAGGTCGGCCGCCATCGATCATGAAATTTTCCGAGATGATCTCGAACCAGTCGACCGCGGGCTTGCGCGAAAAGATGTGCTGGTAATGCGGAATCCGCAAACCAATACCGACGCCGTGATTCGAGAAAGCGTTGAAGCGGTTGCCGGCCATTTGAAGAGAGTTCTCGGTTCTGAGTTCTAGATTCATAGCAGCGGTCAGTGAACAGAAGTCAGTGTGGGAAGCTCAATTCCATCGGCAAAGCCTCCGAGTGAATCGCGCAAGACCACGGACTGATCACTGCTCACTGACCACTGATCACTGCATTAAACGAACTTCGGCATCTTCGAGCCGTCGGTCGCGCAGCCGCCCTTGCCTTTGCAGCTGTTCTTGGCCTTGCAACCATTGTCGCTGGATTTACAGCCGCCCTGCCCTTTGCAATCGTTCTTGCCTTTACAGGAGTGCTTGGGTGGCTTGTCGGCGTTGGTATACCGCAGTCCGGCCTTGGCTGCCTTGACCGTCGGGTTGTTTGCATTCGAGCTGGTGGTGGCCGCGTGAGCCGCGACAGTTCCGCCCATCAGACCGGTGAGAGCAGCGGTGAGCAGCATTGCACTGAATTGGTTCTTCATGTGTGATAGACCTCGCAGGGGGTTGGGGCGGGGAAGCCGCCGTTTTTTTGCTATGCGACGGCTGGCCGGAGGCGCAGATGCCGCACAATCTGTTGCACGCACTCTAGGAGTGCGGGCATGCGCGAAAGGTTACAAGGAAAGGGGGCATGCTGAAAATGAAAATCTTTGCCCCGGCTCCCTCGTCCAATGAACGGGCTGGCCGAACGTTTGGATTGGCCCCAGCCGTGCTTTGCTTTAGTCTGTGAGAGGCGCGGGTTAATGGGATAGGAACGATCCCATGATGGCCAGGGTCACTCGATTGCAGATTCAGGAACAAAAACAGGATCTCCCGAGCTCCGATGCCGAGCCCGCCGGTTTCATGGTCGGCCCCCGGCAATTGCGAACGATCGGCTGGACCAGCGCCCTCTTTGCCCTGCTCCAGAGCCTGTGCACGGCAGTTCTGACACTAAGCGGTATTCGCGTGGCGATCGGCCTCTCCGCACTCGCCGCCGCCGGCGGAATCTATGCGCCCGCGACTGGCTGGCATCAGGATGCCATTCGCATCCCCATGTTAATCGTGGCTACCATCGGAGCCCTGGTCAATCTGGCCATCCTGGCGTGGATACGCCACCTGCGCAATCGCCCATCCGCGCAGTGGCGCCGCCGCGAACTGACCCCGAAACAAAAGCGCTCGGAGCGCCTGCAGGTCGTCCTGGCAATTATTACCCTGCTTCTCGTTGGTCTCGAGACCTGGACGCACCCCATGGTTCACCGCAAGGGACCCCCGCCGCCGTGCAGGATCGCCGGGAATTGCATTTGATTTGGAAACGCCTCAACCGCCTCGCGCTTCCAGTTCCCTCTCGATCCGCGCATGCAGTCGTTCGGTGAAGCCCG
Source organism: uncultured Acidobacteriaceae bacterium (assembly GCA_963830285.1). Taxonomy (GTDB): domain Bacteria; phylum Acidobacteriota; class Terriglobia; order Terriglobales; family Acidobacteriaceae; genus Telmatobacter. The sequence goes on along the minus strand of CAWHLU010000015.1, from coordinate 28,025 downwards.
CGGGCAATTCAAAGACGCGATCGTCCGCCACGAGGATGACGACGTTGCGAGTGGAATCGAGCACTGCGGAACAAATCTCGCAAGTTTCGAGATGGCGATCGATGTCGGCGCGCAGCGACGCATCCACCTCGCCATCGATATAGGCGGAGATGTGTTCCCACACGTGTTTGCAGTCGATCCTCATGCCCGTCCCCCAAACCAGCTCTTGCGTTTGGGAGCATATCCCTTCAGTTGCGGAGCCAGGTGACGCTGCAACATAGCGCGTGCCCGATGCAGGCGGACCTTCACCGCTGCCTCGCTGATCCCCAGAACCGCTGCCGTCTGGCGGATATCCATTTCTTCGATGTCCCTGAGCAGCACGATGTTACGGTAAATTTCCGGCAGGCCCTCAATGGCCTTGCGCAGGATCGCTCCCAACTCTTTCTGCTCCAGAGCCTCGGCTGGAATCTCCCGCCAGCTGGTCAGGATCGCCGGGGTGTAGTCGCCGCTCGATTCGTCGGTCTCTGCGTCGAGAGAGTCTTCGCGCCGGCTGCCGATCTTGCGCAGCCTTCCCAGTCCCTCATTGCGGGCGATCGACAGCACCCATGTCCGGAACTGCGCATCGCCACGGAACTTATCCAGGTTCTGGTAGACCTTGATCACCGTCTCCTGCGCCGCGTCTTCCACGTCTGTCTCATTCTTGAGCAATGAGAGAAGCAGAAAGTAAATGGAACGCTCGCAGGGCCGGATCAGGTCATGAAACAGGTGCTTTTCGCCGGCGAGAATTCGGCGGATGCACTCGGCTTCGAATTCCGGATTTGGCAAGGTCATCCCTGGTCTGAGTCCGTTTCTCCGTGAGCATCGTCTCGCTGGCTGAGCCACTATAGCCTGTAGCGACGGGCTCGCGCCAACCCGCTAAATCGTTTAAATGGCAAAGGTAAGTTTTTGCCATTCCGGAAGATTCTTATATAAATTTTACCAACCCCTATGTACAATCGCGTCGAGGACAACTCAGAGGACACACATGGCCGGAGATATTCAACTTACGTGCAGTGATTGTGGACAGGATTTTACGTTCACCGCTGCGGATCAGGCGTTCTTTCAGGAACGCGGTTATTCGACCCCCAAGCGCTGCAAGCCTTGCCGTCAGGCAAAGAAGAGCGAACAAGGTGGGGGAGGCTCCGGGTATCGTCCGGCTCCATCCCATGGAACACCTGTCATCTGCTCCGGCTGCGGCCAGCCAACCACTGTTCCATTTGAACCACGCGGCGATCGTCCGGTGTTTTGCCGGGACTGCTACCAGGCGCGCAAAGGCAGCAGCAGCGGCGCCCGCTCGGGACGCTATTAGAAAGACACCGGGTCCGATACCTCAATGGGGTGTCGGATCCGAGTCCTTCGGTCGCAAGACAACGTAAGTTGAGACACATTGTAAACAGCAGGACTGGCTACGGTCTCGGGCGCTGTTTCTTGAAAATCGTTCTTGTGTCTGTTTCTGCCCCTTTGTCACAATCCAATGACCGCTTCAAAGTCCGGTGGACAGCGTGCGACCGCTGCAGCAAGCGTTTGCGCGTATTCCGAAACTGCCGTAGACTCCCCAGCAGAGCTCTCTCCAATTCAACGTATTCCCAGTCGTCCTTCAACGAGCCATGCCCACTCAACTGACCTTTGTCCGGTTCGCCTGGAAGAACCTCTGGCGCAGGCGCCTGCGAACCCTGCTGACACTGGCCGGCATCGGCATGGCCATGGGTGCGTTTGTCTGCCTTGTCGGCTTCTCGCGCGCATTCGAACAGGCATGGCGTCAGATGTACGCCAACAGCGGCACCGATATCGCCGTCGTTGCCGAGACGTTTCTCAACACTACGATTGACCAATCCGTAGGCGCAAAGTTGCAGACGCTGCCCGTCATCGCCGACGCCGCACCGATGACACTGAACTTCATGAGCCTCTCAGCCGACGTCAACGCCATCGCCTATGGCTGGAAGGCCGATTCGTTTGAGTTCTCGGCGATCTCAATGACCGCTGGCAGGCGTTTCCGCGACGCTCAGCCCGAGATCATCCTCGGAGAACTGCTGGCAGACGGCCTCAAAAAGCATGTCGGCGACTCGCTCGAGATTCAGGGAACCACCTTCAACGTGGTCGGCGTGTTTCATGGCGGCTCAGCGCTCGAGGCGGGCGCCGTCATCATGCCGCTCGATCAGATGCAAAAGCTCAGCAGCCTCGAAGGCAAGGTCACTGCGTTCCATGTCCGGCTCAAACCTCTGCCTGCCGGCGAAAACCAGGAGCACTACCTGGCTCGCGCGCAAGCTCTGATTGAGTCGGCGCTGCCGGGAGTTCGCGCCGTTCCCGCCGCTGAACGCGCCAGCAACAATCAGCTCGTGCTGCTGGCGCACGCCACCGCCTGGGGAACCTCCTCCATCGCCTTGCTGATCGGCATTCTCGGTATCGCCAACACCATGGCCATGTCGGTCTTCGAACGTACGCGCGAGATCGGAGTCTTGCGCGCCCTCGGATGGAACAGCCGTCGTGTTCTGCTCCTCATTCAGCTTGAAGCTGCCGCGCTCGGAATGGCGGGGGGACTTCTCGGGATCTTATTCGGCTGGCTGGCGCTGCGCATACTTGCACACCTGCCGCAGACCGCGAGCATCGTTTCCACTTCCTTTCCGCCTCTGATCCTGGCGGAAGCGCTCGCCATTGCGATTGCCGCCGGCCTTCTTGCCGGCATTGTTCCAGCCTGGCGCGGCGCACGATTGTCTCCCGTGGAGGCGCTGCGCTATGACTAGTCCGCAGCTCGAACTTCGCGCCGTAACCAAGCACTACGATGGCGGACGCATCGAAGCGCTGCGCGGCGTGGACCTCGCAGTCACAGCAGGAGAATTTGTTACCATCAGCGGCCCCAGCGGAAGCGGCAAGTCCACGATTCTGCATCTGCTGGGAGGGCTGGACTCGCCCACAACCGGCGAAGTGCTCTTCCAGAATTCTCCGCTCGGCTCCGCATCCGACACCGATAACTATCGCTCGCGCCACGTGGGATTCATCTTTCAGGCATTCCATCTGCTGCCGACGCTGAGCGCGATCGAAAATGTGCAGGTGCCGATGCTGGCAGCGAAAGGTGCAGATCATCACGCGGAACGCGCAGAGACCCTGCTCCGCGAAGTGGGCATGGAGAACCGGCTCCATCATCGGCCCAGCGAGCTTTCTGCAGGCGAACGCCAGCGCGTGGCAATCGCCCGGGCTCTCGCCAATTCTCCAGCGATTCTGCTTGCCGACGAGCCAACCGGGAATCTCGATACCGCGAACTCCGCGCGCATCATGAGCATTCTTACCGGAATCCAGCAGGAGCGGGGCATGACGCTGATCGTCGTCACCCACGAAAACGATATCGCCGCATCGGCGCCGCGCCACATTCGCATTCGCGACGGCAGGATCGAAGCATGAGGATTTTCTGGATGCCCTTCTAGCCATCGCGCTGCCGATTCTGGCCCATGGCGCAGACGCGCGATCGGTATTGGCTGCTTCGCGTCAGCGCATTGAAACTGCCGACTATCGCGTCGTCGGGCATATCGTGCGCATCGATGCCGGCGGCGTCTCGTACCAACTTCTCAGCCAACGTGAAGGCGCATTGGTTTCCCGGTGTATTACGGGTACTGCTCGACGTCACTTCCCCACCGCCCCAGCGCTTTCGTGTCTTGATGGAATTGCGGCCCAATGGACAGGTCCAGATGAAGATCGCGCATCCCGGCGACAAGGAATTTGCCAATCTCCCCTTCGCCCAATGGGCCGGCGGACTCTTCGGCCCGGCATTCAGTTACGAGGATCTGCTCGATTCACAGTTCTACTGGCCCGATCAGACAACGGAAAACGCAAAGTACGGCGCGCGCGATTGCGATCTGCTCTCGAGCAGCCCCGGCGCGGACGATCGCACCCGCTATGCCAAAGTGCGCACCTGGCTCGACCACACCATCGCCTTCCCCGTTCACGAAGAGAAAACCCTGAAGGGATCCGGCAATGTCGAAGAGATCGATTTCCTTGGGCTGCGGCGCGTAGGCGGCGTTTGGTCCGCCAGCCAGATTGAAAGCAAGCTGAAAGGACAAGCGGGATCCACCCTCTTCCTGTTCGAACGGGGTGCCGCGAAAGCGAATCTCAAGGCAACAGATTTTAGTCCGGAGAGTCTTCTGAAGTTTTAGCCTGGCTATGCACATACTTCTGCCGCTATTCGGTCTCCTCACCGCGCTCAGTCGTTCTTGGCTGCGCGTATCAGGTCATCGCCGTGCGGCGCGATCGCCTGCGTTACGCCAAGCCCGGCAGATGGGTCGAAATCGGAGATCGGCAGAATCTCTTCGTGGTCGAAAAAGGGACCGGAGACATCACTGTAGTTTTCGAGTCCGGAATCGCCGCCACTCATCTCAACTGGTGCACGATCCAGGAGGAAGTGTCTCGTTTCGCCTGCGCCGTGGGGTACGATCGCGGCGGCCTGGGATGGAGCAGCCCTGCGCGCACCGAGCGCACGCCCGCGAACGCCGCACGCGAGCTTCATCGCATGCTCGAAGGCGCAGGCATCCATCCGCCCTACGTGCTGGTCGGACATTCCTTTGGCGGCATGGTCCTGCGCCAATTCGCGCTTCTCTACCCCGACGAGGTTGCCGGAGTCGTGCTCGTCGATCCCATGCGCTGTTGCGAGTGGCCGCCGATCAATGCCGGGCGCCAGGCAACGCTCAATCGCGCCAGTCGATACCTGCGCTATGCGGTCCCGGTTGCCCACGTCGGACTGGCTCGCCTCGCGGTCACCTCTGCTCTTTGCGGTTCTGGCATCCTCGCGCGCCGCATGGCCAGCGTCGCCGGGAATGGCGGCCGCCATGTGCTGGGTCGCGTTACCGGTGAATTGGAGAAGATGCCGCGCGAAATCCGCCCATGCATCGCTGCGCATTGGTCGCGAGCTGACTTCTACAAGGGGATGCGCCGCCATATCGAAGCTGTTCCTGACACCGTGCGCGAAATGTGCAACGCCGATCCCATCGGGAACATTCCCGTGCTCGTGCTGACGCCGGGACAATCGACGCCCCTCGGCCCCGAAGAAATCAGCAAAATCGGCAGCAATGTAAAACAGGTGATCGCTGCCGGAATGCGGTCATTGGGTCCATCTCGACCGGCCGGATCTCGTCATTCAATCCATCTTCGAGATGGTGATGGCGCGCGATCCTCAAGCCGTAAGTTGAGATGTTTGCGAGGCTACTTCTCACCCGCCGAAAACTTCGTCCACGGACCGGCCTTCATGTCCTTGAGAATCGGCTTCAGATAATCAAACTGCGGATGCGCCGCAAAGAATGGAGCAGCCAGAAAATCCTCACCGCAGGGATGGCCCGCCCGCGCAATCAGTGAGAGATTCGCGGCGAGATCCGAGTCAGTCACTTTTCCCGTAACCGCCCCATCGGGATAGTAGGGCGGATCGTTCCATTCCGGAACACCTTTAGGATCGACATCAATGTGGCCGCAGAGCGTGCGCGCATCCGGGCCCATCTTGCCTGAATAGCTGTCTTCGTGGTTCGCCAGGAACTGCTCGGCGAGATCGACATCGATCTGGCCCTTGCTGGCTGCAATCTTCCGCTCCCAGGTCGCATGCCGTGCGTTCATCGACGACGACTGGTTGGACGAATCAAAACCATCTGTCTCCTGCTTGATCAATGCCGGATCCCGCGGAAAATTTGAACTGATGAAGTAACCGTCCTTCGTGCGCCACAGCGGAGTGTTCTTCAAGCCCAGTTCGAGGTACGCAATCTCGCCTGTGTTGCGGTCGCCGACAAGCCAGTCATTGGCGTAGCCGCCGTTGTTGCCCTCTTTGATGATGGAGACATACTCATCAATCGAACTCGCGTATTGCATCGCCTTGCGCGAACGCACAAACTCGGGCACGCCGTCAGGATTCCATCCGATAAATTGCGTGATCGTCGTCTCGGTGATGATGAGGCCGGCATCGTTCACGCCAAAGTCATCCTGGCTCGTAATCACGCCCGGTTCCCCATCCATCACCATGCGGTGGCCATGCTCCGGCTTGATGTCAAACATCACGGTCCAGCGCTCGCCGTCCGCGTAGCTCGACCAGTTGTTGTGCGCAATCACGATCTTGCCGCCCTTGGTGTAGCTGCCGGTTGCGATAAAGGCGGAGCAGTGACCGTCCGGACGAATCACGGGCGCATTCATCGCGTGCTCGCTCTTGTTGAGCCATGGCACGTAGTACGAAGGAAGCTCGATGCCGCCATTCAGGGCAACGATGTCCCACACATCGAGTTTCATTCCCTTCGATTGCGCGCCCTTTGCAATGCCGGTCAGCTCCTGCTGATATTCGGTGCCGATGTGCGGCCACAACATCTTGCGGCTGGCGTCGCGATAGAAATTCCAGTCCCGTTTGGTATCGTGCTTCGTCTCGACCTTCAAGACATTGACCAGGTCGGCAATTTCGGCAGCGAGCAACTGCCCGTGCTGAAATCCAATCTCTTCGGGCGTGCCTTCAAGGTGCACATATTTCCATCCGCCGCGGTCGAAGCGATAGCCCGCTCCGCTGCTTTCCTCCGAAGTTGCGGCCGGAGCGATACGCTTCGCACGAGCGGGGGCTGCAGCCAGGAGGAGCACGCAGAGCAGCCAGAAAAAAAAGATGCGGGGAAGCAGTCGGACCATGCGGGTTCTCCCGATGTCTGAATTGTGCCTAGAGCATAGCAGCTCGTCGCCCAACTGAGGCTGTCGGAAAGAGCGGGCCTCGCGGTCCGGAGGGAGCGTGGGGCTTCAGCCCCGCGAATAACGGCAACAGAATAGAAAGGGGCCTTAGGCCCGGCCTCTTCGTTGCCACCCCTGCGAAAACGCCGATCACGCTTGCAGAGTCTCGGCAGATCAGCGCTTCTTGCCGGCCTTCGGCGCCGGCTTTTTCGCAACAGCTTTCACAGGCTTGGCCGCTGCATGCGGCTTTGCCTTGGCGACCGGAGCAGCCTTCTTTGCCGGAACCGCTTTGTGTGCCGGCTTGGCATGCGCTTTTACCTGGGCTGCCTTGACGGCCGCTTTTTGAGGAACCTTTGCCACGGGCTTGGCCACGTGGGCAGGTTTCGCCGCAGGCGCAGGCTTGGGCGGGACCGGAGCCGGTTTTTTCGCTGCCGGTGGAGGCGTGGCTGTCTTGGCCTTCTCAGCCTTTGGCGGCTCAGGCTTCCCTTTCGCCGCAGGTGCGGGACTTGCCGCCGCATGCTTGGCAGCGGCGGCAGGCTTTGCCGCAATTGCGGCTTTTTGAGCGGCTGCTTTGCCCTTGGCTTCTTCAACCTTGGGAGCAGTTTTGCCGGGCTTGGCAGCGGGAGCCTGCTTGCCGCGTCCCTTGCGCACCGGTTCTTCGTCCTCGTCGTCAGCCGATTCGGCTTCATCGGAGTCCGCGTCCTCCGCGTCGCCCAGCTCTTCATCGAGTTCTTCGCTCTTGATCATCGGCAGCCCGAGGTCGATCTCTTCCTCATCGGCGCCGCCAATGTCGTCGAGGTCATCCTCTTCGGCTCCGTCTTCTGCCTCGTCTTCATCGTCGAATGCCTTCTCCTTGATCTTCTCCACGTTCCTCTTCGCGCGGGTGCGCTTGATGGTGATCTGCGGAGGCGGAGCGGGCGGCGAATGCGGCTCGAGGAATGCCTTGATCTCCTCCGGCGTGTTCAACCCGCCATCGATCAACTGCAGGAAAACCTGGTGGAGGATATCCTTATAGGTCGCCAGATCGGGCGTGATGCGCATCTCCTGCATCTGCGCATACGGAATCCGTTGCCGCGCTTCCGGCCATGTCTTGAGGAAAAGTTCGTACTTTGCCTTGACGGCGTTGTCTTTGCTGGTGAACCCAAGCCACAATACTGCCTCGGGGTCGTAGGTAGTGAAGAGTTTGTAGCCCGCCGATGGAGTGGCGTTGGCCTTGTTCAGCAACACCTTGGCAAAGCCGCTGGCCAGCGTGTCCAGGCTGTTCCATTCCTCCACAAATCCCGGCCGCAGCAACTGTTTCTTCAGCGCTGAAAGGTCCTTCGGCCCCATCTTCGCCGTCAGCAACTGCATCTGCGCCGCTGACATGTCGGGATGTACGCCCTGCATCTGCAACTGGACGCGCAGGTCGTGCAACGCCGTCAGCTTTTCTTCGTCCGCCTTGGCTGCGGTCCACGTGGCGCACAGGATCTTCATCCAGCCTTCGGCTTCCAGCGCACGCAGCACCTTGAGGCCCTCGTCCTCGTGTCCGATCTGCTCCAGTTCCTGGCTGTGGTCGTGTTCTGAGAGCAACTCGATGACATTTTCCGCCTTCGCATTCTCATAGCGCTGCAAAGTCCGCGGATCAAGATCCCAGCCAAGGCGGGCAATATAACGCGTGGCGCGGATGAGCAGCGCGGGCTCTTCGAGAAATCCGTAATTCGATACCAGGCGAAGGGTGCGCGCCTCGATGTCGGCGGCTCCGTTCAAGGGGTCCATCAGGAGACCGAACGAGCCCTCATTCAGAGAAATCGCCATGGCATTTACAGTGAAATCGCGCCGCCGCAGGTCGTCCTGGATCGAAGAGAAGTGATAGGCGGGCTTGCCGGGCTTGGGGTACTCGCGACGATGGGTGCTTACCACGTCTACCCGGACCGTTCCCGGAAAACAGAGGTATAGCGAGCGTGATGCCTCGTCTTCGCCCCAGGTCTTGCCGCCGAGTTTTTCGATCGCTTTTTTCAGCTTGAGCGCATTGCCCTGGACAGCGACTTCAATGTCGCGCACGGCGTGGCCGCTGGTCAGGTCGCGGACGGCGTCCCCGGTTAGGAAAAGGAGGGTTCCCGCCTCCCTGCATACTTCGCGCAACTGCCGCAGCGCATTCTGTTGTTCGGCTGAAAGCCGGTTCTCAAGAAGGTAAATATAGTCGGGCATTCCGTTCCTGCTTCCACCTGCAAAACCCAAGGCAAGTCTCTGATGGCGTTATGCTTACGCGGACCACGGCAGAGGTTGCAAACCAGTACCTTATCACAATCTTCATCGATTGGCCAGCAGGAACAGCACCATTTCTGCGACTTTTGAGCCCGTGGAAGCGCGCACGCGTGCGACAATCCAAGCCATGGCCTCCGCTCGTAAGCCGGTGATTGTGCGCAAGTTCTCGCGCGAGTGGTACGCCGGCTACGCAGGCGCTTCCTTCGGGCACGACTCGCCCGCTCTTGAGGTTCTGGACCTCACCGGAAAGGTGCTCACAATCGGCTGGGATTCTGTGAAGTGGGTCTGCTATGTGCGTGATTTTCCCTCAAGTTCAGACATGGCCAACCCGGAACGCCTGCTGCAGAAAAAGTTCACGGTCCGCCCCCGCGCCGCCGGGCTGTGGCTGCGCATGATTCTGACGGACGGGGACGAGCTGGAAGGGATTGCCTCCAACGACCGGTCGCTGGTCTCCGGCGCAGGCCTCCTGCTGACGCCCCCCGACACGCGCTCGAATACCCAGCGCATCTATGTCCCCCGCCAGGCCATCCAGACCCTCGAGGTCGTGAGCCTGATCGGCGCGACTGGCCGCAAGCGCCGCCCGGAGGCGGGTCAGCCAGAAGGCCAGCCCGAACTCTTCCCTGCCGAGCCGGAATCCGACTAGCAGTCAGCCCACCGCGCCGATCTCAAAATTCTCGCTCAGACTCCGAAGCTGTGAGACGATGTCATTTCTGATACCTTGCCAACGGATAGCTCGGGCCTTGCGTCGAGTCAGCATTGAGGATTTATGGCAATCGACATCATTCGAACCTCCGACGCTCCCCCTTCGCCGCCGACTTACAGCCAGGCGGTACGGGCAGCGGGTCTCGTGTTCGTCTCCGGCACGGGTCCGTACCATCCGGTAACCGGGAAGATGGTTGGGGATACGATTCAGGAGCAGACCAGACAGTGTCTCGAGAATGTTTCTGCCATCCTCAAAGCCGCAGGCACTTCCCTCGAACGTGTCGTGAGTGCCACCGTGATCCTTCTTGAGGAAAGCGATTTCGTCGGAATGAATGAAGAATGGATCAAGTGGTTTCCGGCGAACCCGCCGGCGCGGCAAGGTGCGAAGTTGCCCGTTCGCATCCCCGGCCTGCGAGTGTCCATCGCCGCCATTGCCGAGGCATGAATTCAATCAAGGCGCCGGAGCCTTCGGCGGACGGCCCAGTTCTCGGCTGGTTGTTGCACAAACCCGGGTGCCCCAGGTCTCGCTTTTGAGACCTGGGAAAGCACGCACCCACCCCAGCCCGTGTCGCCCTGAGCGAAGCGCAGCGAAGTCGAAGGAACTGCGCTTCCTCTTTTGCGGAATTCAAAACAACGCAAAACGCGGTTACTTCCGAATTGCCCACAAGAACGAAGCCGCAGGCGCCGCGGCCGCTACGGCTGTGGCTGGCGTGTAGTTTTGTGGCCGGGATAGCGTGTGAGTCACAGGAGGTAACACACTGTGACTCGTCTTCGCAAAATGATGCTCGAAGAGCTCGAGCGTCGCAACTACTCTGCCGGCACGACACGGCGCTATCTGCGTTTCGTCGAGCGGTTCGCACAACACTTCGGCAAGTCGCCAGACAAGCTGTCTCCCGATCATCTTCGCACCTATCAGTCTTACCTGCTCAAGGTGAGGAAGTTGGATCCGGGAACAGTCGAGTGCCACGTGTCTGCGCTTCGGTTCTTATTCATACGCACACTGCATCGTCATGAGTTCCGGCAGTTCCTGCCCTATCCCAAGGTTCGCCGGAAGCTACCCAAGATCCTGAGCCTGGAGGAAGTGGCACGTCTGATCGATGCCAGCAGCGGCCTGTTCGAGCGCACGCTGCTGATGGTTCTGTATGGCACGGGCATGCGCCGCGCCGAGATCGCACGGCTGAAGATCGACGACATCGACAGCCAGCGCATGGTTCTTCACGTGGTGAACGGCAAGGGAGGCAAGGATCGCGATTTGCCGCTGAGTCCGAAGTTGCTGGAGACGCTGCGGGCCTACTGGCTGTGGCTCAAGCCGCAGACATACCTGTTTCCCTCGCGCATGCATCGCGACTCAGAGCAACCGATCACCGACAAGACCGTGTGGCGCACCTGCAGCGAAGCGGCCAGGCGGGCCGGCATCCGTAAAAGAGTTACGCCTCACCTGGTTCGCCACAGCTGGGCAACGCATCTGCTGGAAGCAGGTACTGACTTGCGCACCATCCAGCTTCTACTCGGTCATGAGGATCTGGAAGTTACGGCGAGGTATCTGCATCTGTCCGAGCATCACCTTCACCAGGTCGCCAACCCGATCGAAGAACTGAAGCTCAGCAACGTCGACCAGAGCCGCCGGTCTTATCATCGTCCGCGTCGCTCATGATGCGGCCGGCCATCGAAGTGGCCGACATCGTCCGCGCAAAGGGCAGGAAGTATCTCGAACAGTTCAGTGTCAGCTATCAGCAGCTGAAGGCATATCGGGCTGTGGAGCGCTGTCGCACCGCTGCTCTTGGCGGACATAAGGACAAGTGTGTCGACTGCGCGTACGAAGCGCCTCACTCTTACAACTCCTGCCGATCACGATGCTGTCCCAAGTGCCAGGCGCAGGAACGCCGGCGATGGCTCCAGGTGCAGCAGCGAGATCTACTCAACACCAACTACTTCCACGTCGTGTTCACCGTGCCGCACGAACTGAACCCGCTGGCCCTGACTTCTCCCCGGCCATTTCTCGATTTGCTCTTCGACGCCAGTTCCCAGGCCCTGCTCGAAGTCGCTCGAGATCCTAAATGGCTCGGCGCAGAGATTGGATTTCTCTCCATCCTGCACACCTGGAGTCAGACCCTGCTGGGCCATTACCACGTCCATTGCGTGGTCCCCGGCGGCGGACTGTCCCCAGATCATCACCGCTGGATTTCAACCAACCACCCACGATTCCTCCTGCCCATTGCGGTACTGCACAACGTCTTCCGTAAGAAGTTCCTTGCCGGACTCCGCCACCTCTACCGCAAAAACCTGCTCGATTGCCGCGGGGCCGCCACGGATTTCCATGATCCCGCGTGGTTCGAACAACTGATCCAGAAGCTGGGCAAGAAGGACTGGTACGTCTATGCCAAGCCGCCTTTCGGCGGACCGGATCGTGTCCTCGGTTATCTCGGCCGTTATACCCACCGCATGGCCATATCCAACCACCGCATCACCGCCTTCGACGGCGAAGAAGTCCACTTCCGCTGGCGCGACCACCGGCACGGCGGAATCCAGCGTGTCATGCCCCTCGGGGCCGTCGAGTTCCTGCGCCGCTTCTTCCTGCATGTCTTGCCCAGGGGCTTCGTGCGCATCCGCCACTATGGCCTGCTGTCGAACCGCTTCCGAAAACAGCTGCTGCCACTGGCGCGCACCCTGCTCACCGCTCAGGGCCGGGAGCCGCTGCCTCTGCCGCCGCCGCCCGACTGCGATCTCTGGCACTGTCCCCGTTGCGGCGCACCCATGCGCGTCGTCCAGCGCTTCACCGCCGCACAACTCTATTTCGCAGGATTAGATTCTTCATGACCGTCGCCGCCAATCCGCTCTGTCGGCTTGCTCCACGCATGCTTCCGCAAACGTGTGCCGACTTGATCCAGCAACGCTTCAAAACCACCCTAACCGGCTTATCTCAACGGCGGATCCAATACAGTCTATGCAACTGCGCAACTGTTCCGAGCACCTGCGGCCACGATGAAGGACTTAAAAACTACTTGCTCAACCAGGAAATGGCATTCAATATCCATAATCCCAGCATCACTCACCGCGGCCCCTAAGTACACCTGCGGCTTCCTTCTCGTGTCCAAATCGAAAGCGCCTCGCGGAGTAGATAGCACCTCACAATCAGCCCCTCTCCGCGACGCGCTTCCGATCTTGGATAGCTACAATCCGACCGGAACCCGAGATCGCTGGCCATGTCCTGCCCCCTGGCAGCATTTTCACCGCAGATTCGGAAGCATTGCAAATGATGAAAACGTCGTGCTCGGTTTCTGCGACTAGCCATAACTTGTTCGAGTCCACGACATAGTCTTCGCAGAAAGCGCACTCCTCGATTAAGCTTTCGATCTCACTGGCCTAACCAATACCTGAATAGCCGGTCACGGATCTTCGTCATCCGACTCAGGAATGAAGAATAGCTTTCAGGCCAGCTCTGGAAGAACTTGCGAAAGCACGCGTAGTAGTCCGAATCATAGTAAATATAAGGCTGTCTTTAGCGCCGAGCTACTCCACGCGCGGCGACGCCGTTAACAAATCTTGGCCCTTACCTCCTCAGTCACCAGCAGGGCATCGTTTTGCGTCAAGCGTTCCAACGAGATTCCGAGGTCGCAGCGGCCTCGTCGATCCAAGTTTCTAACTCGCGTGATCATTGCAGAATAGTTTACGATCATCGGCGTTCTGAGGTCGGCGTTGCACGCAGTTCCGGTGAGTGACCGTCAACCCGGACATTGATATGGTGTGACCTGTCAATATCTGCAAATCGTTGGGGTTGTTTTTGTCGTTGTACTTCGAGGACAAGGTCAGCAGCAGCCGTGGCAGGTAATGGCGACGATTGATCAAGCTGATATTCGCGGGTCGGAACCGCATAATCATGATCCGTCGGGAGCTGCCTCTGACTACTAACGCGAGTCCGGCTGAGCCTGTCGCAAATGTCCGCCGAGGATTCTCCTTCGTGCTTGCTCCGGCTGCGGCTGACCCTGTCCTCGAGTTGGATAACGCTGTTCATGGGTTGATTTGTTTTTGCTTTTTCCTTATTTGGAAAGTTCTTGCTTTTGTTCTTTCGTTATCGTCATGCCGCCATTTGTTGCTTGCAGGACGCTTCGGCCTTGATCCCGATGGCCCAGATAAAGCCCAACAGTTCACGCGCGACCGCCGTCATGGTCTTTCTCTGATCCTTGCCCCGGGCCGTCAGTGCCATGTAGCGCTTATGCAGGCGGGTCTGCGCTTTCCATGCAATCTCGGTGATCTCTGCCGGAAGCCCTTGTTGTCGTTTGCGTAGCTTGGCTCCGACGCGGGGTAGATGTCGATAGCTCCAGGCCGATTCGACCACGATGCGTCTGAGATGCGCGTTGCCTGACTTGGTAATACCTCCTCTTCGGATGCGCTTGCCGCTGGAGTCTTCGCTTGGAAATGCTCCGCTATACCCCATCAGGTCCCGCGCGCCCTCGAAGCGGGATGTGATGTTGCCCAGCTCGACGGCAATCGTGACGGCCGAGATGTGTGCAATGCCGCGCAATGCCTGTAAGCCGCGGACCACTTCCCGCATCGGCGCGGGAGCCAACTCAATCACTTCCACAATCGACTTTTCCAACCGCGTGACACGTGCCGCCATGTGCTCGACTTCATTCATACAATCGAGCAACGTGGCCTCCTGCGCCGGATGCGTATAACGAACCTTTTGCATCCACTCTTCGTAACGCGCCGTCCACGCCTTCACTCCCAGCGGAGGACGCTGGCCCGTACGCAGCAGAAACTTGGTCAGCCGGTGTCGCGCGCGCAACTGATCCTGCTTGGCAGCCTCCCGAGCCCGGACAAGATCGCGCAATGCCTCTGAAGCTTCATCCGGTATCCACACCGCGGTCAGATCACCGGAGCGATGACTGCGCGCCAGCTTCAACGCGTCCCGCCGATCGGTCTTGACCTTGTCCCCGGGCTTCTTCGGAACCAGCGACGGCGCCACCACATCGCACTTGACGCCCAACTGCGTCAGTTGCCAGTACAGTACGAAGCCGGTCGGGCCGGCTTCATAGCAGGCCCGCAGCTGCTCCGGCGATCCAAGCTTGCGGATGAACTTGCGAATCGAATCTTCGCGGTTGGCGATCGTCCCCAGGCTGCGAATCTCGCCGTTCGGTTCGGCTACTGCAACAGCTATCGTTTCGGCATGGACATCCAAACCCAAAAATCGTAACTTCTCAGTCATGACCGGTTCCCTCCGCTTGTGGCTCTGGACTGGCGTTCTTAACAAACTCAGCCTAACCCACGACTAGCGCATCGAGCCGGTCACACCATAATGACTACTCGAAAATGGGGTTATGTCCGGATTGCCAACCACGACCCGAAACCCGTCTGACAATGCGTTCCGCCATCCATTAACCTGCTCTTTGAGGACTCGCGAACCCTTCGCGCTGTCTATGAGCTCATGATACGAACGCCGATGCCTGTCCTTCTCTGTGTTTCTTTGCTCACATTATCGGGGCAACAGGCTGGGGAAAACAGCCGGACGACAGGGAGCAACTCGCAATTGTCACGACAACACCGGACAATTTGGAATTGAAATCTGGACAGGATCTTGGTGTGACGCTCACGATCACAGCCGGAGATCGCGGTGCTTATTTACCGAATCATTTTACGGATTGGGATGACACCTGCCAGTCGGGCTTCGTCGTCGACATCTACACGCTGAAAGGTGATCGCGCCTCGACCAGCTCAAAAGGTTGCGGAGGATGATGGCTTTCACCCGGCCCTCCAGCCAGCGAGTTGCTTAAGGGCTACATCCTTCTCGAAACCCGGTGAGAGCAGGTCCTGGCACACAACACTGACTCAGATCAGGAGAATCCCGGGCACATACGAAGTCAAGGCTGGAAATACTACGCGCACCCGGAGAGATCGAGGAAGTGGCGGCTCTTCCCGAGGTCCACGGTTTGATGGTCATTGGCCATGCGCCCGCAACGCCTGTCAAGATAAGAATCCGCTAGCATCCAGGTTTGCAATCGCAGCGCTGACGACGTTGTTTCGCGAAACGCCTGATTAACCGCCTACTCTTCCCCTACGATCTACGGGGGAAGGGAGAACAACCTTCAAAGGGACGAGTTGCCTACGACCCAACCGGAATTTGCAAAACCTGCACAGGCCCCCCGGCTCGATTAGCGCATTAGTCTGTTTGCTCCGCGTTGAGGTTTAACCTCGGGGTCGCCGTTGCCTAAAGCGCTATTGAGCTTACAATTCTCTGTTGAGCTTTGATTCCCAGAATTGGAAGCTGAGGTGTTCCTTGGACTTTGAATATATCGTCCTACCCGCGTTCATTCTGCTCATCGGAGTTGTGGTTACCTGGCTGAGTGTTCACCGGATACTTTCACTTTCCGTGAAGTTCTCTGCGAAATCGCGGCGGATTGCGGAGAGGATTGCGTCGTCCGCAGTTGTTCTGGTTGCGGCCGTCGTGGCTGGGAAGTGCCAGCTTCAACGCCATCGCCCGGCTCTGGTTTCGCGCGCATCACCCACCGCCCGGACAAATCTACACCGTCGACGGGCACAAGATGCACATGTACTGCACCGGCAGCGGCTCGCCAACGATTGTCCTCGATGCCGGCCTAGGAGATGACGCAGTCATCTGGTCAGCCGTCCAGCCGGCACTCGCGAATACCACGCGCGTTTGCGCCTATGATCGGGCCGGGTTCGGCCGGAGCCAGGCAGGCCCAGCCCCGCGCGATGCAGACCATATTGCAGCCGAATTGCACGGCCTGTTGCGACAAGCCAGGATCGACCTCCCCATTGTCCTGATGGGTCATTCGATTGCCGGAATCTACATGCGCGCCTATGCGGCGCACTATCCCGAGGATCTTGCCGGGATGGTGTTTGTCGCCGGTTCAACGCCCATGCAGCAGGAAAACCCTGCGATCAAGGCGATGATAGGGAAATCACCGCCTCCGTGGGTGATCGCCTTGGTCGGGAATGCCGCGTTCAGCATCGGCATTCCCCGCCTCGATGGGATGCGCTCGAACATCCCGCTAGCCTCGATGCACGGTCCGCGCGATTGCAGGCGGAGGATCACTGCGAGATTCATGTCGATTCTCCGATCAACGAATTTCGCAATATGGAACGATCCGGCCTCGAAACGGTGCATTCGGGCCCCTACGGCTCATTGCCAATTCTCATTTTTTCGCATGATCCTGACAAGTCTCTGACTACCGAAAACTCGAATCAAAAGAACATCGGAGACGACATGGAGCCAGATGCAGGAAGACCTGAAGAAGCTTTCCACGAGGAGTCGGAGAATCATCGCGAAGGGCAGTTCGCACTACATTCAAATTGACCGTGCGGACCTGATTGAAAAAGAAGTGCCGCTGTTTATCCAACAGATTCGCGGCACCGCACCACAACCATCAAACTATGGATCCACGGTCACGGAATAAGCAGTGCCGCGACATCTTTGGTTGACTTCCATGTGACGAGCAATACGTAACGGAACCAGTAAAATGCGAAGAACATGGTGACCGGATGGTTACGCTGCTTCGGGCTGGATAGGTGCTCGGTCGGATCTTCCTTAATCCTGCCCTCGGCCATCAGGAAGCCATAAAAACTGCGCATACTGCTTAGATGCCGGGCAATCGATCGGCCGGTTAAGTTTTTTGTATACAGCTGATTGATGTATGGTTCAGAATTTCCGTCGTGGGAAACTCGCCGCCCGTCAAA
Source organism: uncultured Acidobacteriaceae bacterium (assembly GCA_963830285.1). Classification (GTDB taxonomy): domain Bacteria; phylum Acidobacteriota; class Terriglobia; order Terriglobales; family Acidobacteriaceae; genus Telmatobacter. The sequence goes on along the minus strand of CAWHLU010000015.1, from coordinate 10,700 downwards.
GGCTCGGCAAAAGAACGCAGATCTTCCAGATCCCGCCCGTAAGCCTCCAGCGAGTTCCTCGAAAGTCCCTTTTCCATCCGGCAAAAGGTGAGAAAGTCCCTGATTCCGCTGGAGATCGGCGACTGAGCCGGGTTTTCGTTACGCGCCATTCACAAATGAACCCTTTCGAGCAATGATACAATATTCCCGAAAATGTTTAAATCAATTCTGACGAGGACGTAGCCCTCGACGGAGGAGATTTGACCTTTCAGGAGGCGCTGGTGGCGGGTTCAACAGCCAAAAAGGTGGTGGTTCGGCGCTTCGATCGCGAAACTCTGACTGGTTTCGTCAATCCTTTCAGCTATTTACAGCCGCAAGCCGTGGAACTGCTGCGTCCGGACGGCTCGCTCGCACTGCTGCCGTACCGCGAAGTCCGCTCCGTTGCGTTCGTGAAAGATTTTGAGGGAGACCCGGAGCCTTCGCGGGTTTTTCTCAACCGTCCGAAGCAGGAAGGCCTTTGGGTGAGGATGGTTTTCCTCGATGGAGAGGTGATGGACGGCATCCTGCCGAACAACCTGCTGAGCTGGGAAGCGGCCGGAATCACGGTGACGCCGCCCGAGCCGGATTCCAACAACCAGAAGGTTTTCGTGCCCCGGGACGCGCTGCGCAGCGTTCAGGTTCTGGGAGTGGTCGGGAGTCCGCTGCGGGCCAAACGCAAAAAAGCGCCGGCCGTGGATCAGCCGACGCTCTTTTGACCTGCTCTTCTGCTGTGAGACCACCTGTGGGGCCAGGGCTTCGGCCCTTCCGCCGGGCTTCGGCCCGGCGCTACCTACTGCGAGCGCCCTTGGTCCAGCCTGGTCTCATCGCTTTCAATCCGGCGAAGACGGAAGCCCTGCCGCCTGGTGGGGCCGCGAAGCGTGCGACGGGCGCCTTCGGGCGGCAGATAGTCTTGGGTTTCCCGAAGGCGACAAACGGACCAATTCGATCTTCCAAGTGAACGGTTAGGGTGACTCTAAACATGATTGAAATGATCGGCTCCTCCTCTCGCTCATTCCGATCGGCGTCTCGCTCGGTCTCCCAAGAGCTGTGAACAATTTTTGAATTTGCCGAATAATATCCATACTTGGAACTCGGACCCCGAACCAGTGAATCTGATCCGCGACGAGTGGCCGCAGGCAGAAGACTGGTGTCCCGCGTCGAGTCGCGCTGACTCTTCAATCGACGGCTGGTTTCCTACCGATCTCCGGTTGCAATGAGAGCTTTTCCGCACCTGCGCATATCACGCCGACCAGAAGCAGCCTCAACACATTGCCGACGGTTCTTCGCTCCGGCCGGGCAAGGATGAGTGTCGCGACCACGAGCGCAATCCCGCTGGGAGGGCCAGATAGCCAAGGGAGACGAATGGGAATCCCACCCGCCGCCGACCCGACACTGAAAATTCGCGCTTGGGCTTCTTCCGGACCAGAAACTGTACACCCGAGGCCCCATGCAGGCTATGGGCAGACCGACATAGAGAATGGCCATTTCCTCCAAGATGCCCCAAACACCCCCCGCCTGTCGGACGAGAAAGGCGGTGCCAATGGGGGCGAGGATCCGCCAGCACGCCGACATGAATACGAGTGTGGTCGCTTTTGATGGAGAATATCCCGGCCGCCGATCTGCCCAGCGCCCAGCAGGGGGAACAAGAAGAGCAAGACGGATGTGAACCCGTAGTACATGACAACTACTACGCCCGCCATCCCGGGCGCCCTAAAACCAAATCCATTGGGAGCCTCCGTTCGCAACAAGAACCACGAACTGATCGTGTACGCCATTGACATACTTACTTATCTACTTTGGAGTTGTGGCCCGCAAGCCAATCCAAGTAGGCGCTCTTCTGCGTCTTTCACGGTATTCCAGCCAATTGCGGAAGCGGGCATAAAGCGATGCGAGAACGGAATCTGGCGTCCATGCGGATATAGGGATTGTACGGCGGCAGGCAACGTATTGAAGTGTTCAACCCGCCCGCAACAGGAGTAGTTGGCGGCTTTGACGATCCTACCGATAATACGCAAAAGAGCCGTCTACACTGCACAGGCCACACCGTCCGAACCACCGCGCCGCCTTCTTCTTGCGTACGATTTCTGCCTGGCAATCATTCACTCTCAATAACAGACCGCCGTATAGCGAAGATTAGGCGAAGATGATATCCTGACGTTCGCATGGCTCGCCGACCCAACAGCGTGAAAGCAGAGAAGCTAACGCCGGCGCAACTCGTTGAGTTCCGTAGGTGGCTGGTTTTTATGTCCGACGCGGAAATGATGGAGTACAAAGCCGCGCACAATGCGTGCGCGTATTGGCGTATTCGCCCCGGCTCCGGTCGTTATCCAGGAATTCGTGCAGGTTGGCGTAGAGTTGCGGGAAGAGAGGCGCCAAGGATTTCATTAAGCCGAAGCGGAATTTGGGCGCGTGCACAAAGCGGCAATGAGTGTGCGGTAAAACGCTCAGTTTATCGTCCGAGTCTTGTGTCCCGCGCCACTTTCCAGCGTTGAATGCCTTCATGCATGCCGACCCAACCGGGGGAAAACCCCAGCAGGTGGCCGTCAGGTGTCCATTCCGACAAACTGAAACTCGCCGATGAGTGCTGGCTTGAGCCACTGACATTCCTTCATCTTCTCTGGCAACGCAGCCCCTCGCCCAACGGCCGCCCTTTCCTTCGGGAAGGTTGGCAAAAGGGACGTTCGGCTTCCAGCCCCTAAACCGCTTGAACACCTGGTCGCGCAATGCCGGCGTGAACCCGCTGCGAGCCCGCCCCGCGTACATCAGCAACGGCCGGAAGGCGATGCGGAATGTTGTATTTATCCAGCAGTATTGAGTGCGGGGTGAACCATGGCAGCAGGGGCAGGAGCAGCGGCGGCCGCCGCCATTGTCCCCGCTATTAAGGCATCGGGCGCAGCCGGGACGTTCTGATCCAGCGGAATTCCAGCAATTATTGCAGTCATAGGTCGGCTTCCACTTCGGTCCACGCTGCGCCGTTAATCGCGGGTTGAGGGGATGCAGGGACGCCGCACCCGGCAAAGCCGTGTTCCGTTCCTTCCGCAAACACCGTGTTCATCCAGGGAAGTCAGTCGTCAGGCGCTTTCCCATCTTCGGTGCCCCGTTTGATCTCCCGTATGACGCGGCACGGACTACCAGCTGCGAAGACGCAGGAATGTCGCGGGATGATACTGGCGCGGAAGGGCGATCGCGAGGGTGCGGCGGATGCTGAACTAGTGAAGGCTCAGCTCTCGGAGATCGAAAACAGCACTACAAAGCAGGAGAATCGATAGGCTCTCCACGGTCGGCATTCTGGCAACACCAACCCATCATGGCGAGACCCAGCATGTTGAATTAGCCAGGCGGGGAAGCCCCGTTGGACGGCATGGCGCAGCGAACATCCGGAGGCTCGGCCGGATCTCAGCGGTGCCGACCTCTCTAACTGCGTTCTATCGAACTGTGATCTCGCCGGGGCCGATCTCGTGCAGACGAAGCTGGATGGGGCTAGTCTAGTCGAAGCGAACCGATTCCGATATTGCTTAGGACCGTATCCGAAGCACCGCGGCCACTTACAGTTCATGTTTTCTACCCCGTTTCTTCAAGGCGTGTCGCTGGAAATCGAATAGATGGTAGCGGCACGGCCTTTGTATCTGCTTCGCCGATCACGATCTCCGCGATCTTTTGGACCAGCCTGCGGCCGCCCTTCATTGAAAGGCGGCAAGGGTATTTGTAATAACGGTAATTCAGCCCGTCCTTTCCGGACGGGCCGAACTTAGCACCGGGTTTCGCTGACGTCTCAACTTAAACGCTGTCCAGGTTAATGACCGTAGACCTCGGCTCTCAAGATTGGCAGCACGGCCGGTGCAATCGCATTCTTCAGAATCACTGCTCCGATGAGGGCTGGACCGGGAAAGTCCGCCATAATCATTCCAGTCCTGACCGCCGATCCGATTGTCGGATAGTCGTTGGCAAGATAGTTGTTGGCCAGGCCATTAGCGCCCTCATACGTGACTGTACATAGGCTAAACGCGCAAGCGTCGTGAGGGAAATCAGGGTCATAACTCTCCTTCCGATTCCGAGGAACTCGGCGGTCGCCCGTTATACGGTACGTGTGACCGCTCGCGACGAAATAGGGAAACACAATGCTTGAGTTGACCGCTGCCTGCCAGGCCGGGGTGACTCCGCTAAGTAATTGATGAACGCGTTTGGTTATTCGGGATCTGGTGAAATGCAATCGCTGTCCCAAGCTGCAGCTCCACCTCTTTCCATTTGGCGTAAAGATCGCTCTGCGAATTCACACCGTAATTGTCCTGCGCATTGAGGGAGCCGTAGTGATTCGTAGGTAGAGGGGCTGGTTTTCGAGAAATCATCGAGGACAACAATTTCCCTCTGATTCCCCCAAACTGGGATTGAGATGACAGGCTGAGTTTGCGGGGTTCCAGAATAGATTCCTGTTCTTCGACCAGTATTTGGAAAATGCGCTTACAAACGTGGCGGTCGAATCATTCTCCTCGTTATCCACTCGCATCACAACGGTTTCGTCTGGGTTACCCCAGAGAAAACCTTGAACCTCGTTGAGAACCGTGTCAAAGGTCAGGTTTTATTGATCGGGCCATGCCAAAGTTCAAGGCCGCTCGTTTGACCGAAACTACCGCTGTATCCCGAGGTGGCAAGCCTGATGTCCAGGACGCGCATTTCCGCGGTTACCTATTTGAGATCGACATCAGTTGACATTGGCCAAGAAGAACATAATCAGAACTGGTGGCGGCGCTTTCGTGCGTTCCGGGAAGGAATAGCTGGCTGAGGTGCAGGTCTGAACTCAAAGAGGTCATCCAGTTGGGGAAAGCCTGGACGGGAGACGGGGAGTACGAGTAGCCTTGGGCCGAGAGGGCTACCGGACGTTAGGCCGGAGACGAGGGTGAGACCGGCGAGGGCTAGTGTGTTTACGGCATGGCGAAATCTGTGATTCAGAGCGAACTGCGGATTCCGGGGGATGGCGATTAGCGTTCCGAACTGATGTCGATCACGATTCCGAAGTGATGCCGATCAGTGTTCCGAACTGAAGCCGATCAGTTTTACGGCTGTAGTTCGGAATGCTGATCGGCATTGGATTGGAATGGCGCGCAGAGCAGCCGTGGCGATTAGACTCCACTGGTAAGTGGAGACTCCTAGTTGCCACAGAAGAGGCTGACGATGCGCAAGTTGAAGGAAGTTCTGCGGCTCCATTCCCTCGGACTGAGCCAGCACCAGATCGCCCGCAGTTGCTCCATCTCGCAGAGCACCGTCCATGAGTACTTGTCGACCGCGCAAGCGGCCGGCGTGAAGTGGCCTGCGCCGGAGAACTGGAACGACCAGCAGATCGAGCGAACGCTGTTTCCGCAAAGGCCAGCCCCCGCCATTTGGCGAAAACATCCAGAGCCGGACTGGACGCAGATCCACCAAGAGTTGCAGACGCACAAGGACCTGACCCTGCAGTTGGTCTGGCAGGAGGGCCGCGAGAGCAACCCCGACGGCTATGGCTACAGCCGCTTCTGCGACCTCTACCGGCGGTGGTTAAAGAAGCTCGACCTGGTGCTGCGCCAGGAGCATCGAGCCGGCGAGAAGATGTTCGTGGATTACGCCGGGGCCACGATTCCAATCCATAACCCCGAAAGCGGTGAGGTCCACCCCGCTGCGGTATTCGTGGCGGTGCTGGGCGCCAGCAGTTACACCTTCGCCGAGGCCACAACTGGACAGGATCTGCGGAACTGGATCGGCTCGCATATGCGGGCCTTTGAGTTCTTCGGCGGGGTGGCCGAGGTGGTAGTGCCGGATAACTTGAAGTCGGCCGTCACTCATCCCAGTTATTACGAACCTGATTTGAACCCTACGTATCGCGACCTGGGAGAGCACTATGGCGTGGCGATTATTCCGGCGCGGCCCTATCGAGCCAGGGACAAGGCTAAGGCGGAGGTGGGGGTTCAGGTAGTCCAGCGCTGGGTTGTCGCAGCCTTGCGTAAGCGCAAGTTCTTCTCGCTGGCGGAAGTCAACCAAGCCATTGCCGAGTTGTTGGTGCGGCTCAACCAGCGGCCCTTCCGCAAACGCGAGGGCAGTCGCGCCACTCTGTTCGCGCAACTAGACCAACCAGCGTTGAAGCCGTTGCCGGCTATTCGTTACCAGTTCGGAGAATGGGAGACGGCCCGCGTCAACATCGACTATCACATCGAGGTGGAGCGGCACTACTATAGCGTTCCATACGCGCTGGTGCATCAGCAGGTGGAGGTGCATCTTACCGGGGAGGCGCTGGAAGTGCTCTATGGCGGCGTGCGTGTCACTTCGCATGTTCGGTCCTATCAGCCGGGGAAGGCGACTACGTTAACCGAGCACATGCCCAAGTCTCATCAGAAATACGTGGGGCGCACGCCTTCGCGGCTGATCGAAGATGCCGGGCAGATCGGACCCTACGCGGGGCAACTGGTAGAAGCGATCCTGGCGGCCAAGCGCCATCCGGAGCAGGGATATCGATCTTGCTTGGGGATCTTACGCCTGGCGAAAATCTATCCGGCCGAGCGTATGGAAGCGGCAGCCCGACGCTGCCTGAGCGCTCGCGCTTACAACTGCCAGAGTATGGACTCGATTCTGAAGAACCAACTAGACCGGCTGCCGCCGCCTGGCGATCCGCCGATTCAAAATACTGTGAACCACGAGAACATCCGCGGCGCCGATTACTTCGATTCCCCGCCGGAAGCCGAGCCTCCGGTGATCCAGTAAGCCCACGAGGAGAACCATGCTCAACCAACAAACGATCGAGAAACTATACGCCATGCGGATGCGCGGCATGGCCGATGCCTTTACCCAACAACAGGAAGAGCCACAGACAACGCAGCTCAGCTTCGAGGAACGCTTTGCCCTGCTGGTGGATCGCCAGTGGAACTGGCGACAGAATCGGGCGCTGGAACGGCGGCTCAGAGAGGGCCGGCTGCAAGGTCCAGCCTGCATGGAAGACATCGACTTCCGCGCGGCGCGAGGTTTGGACAAGCAAGTGGTGCGTTCGCTGATCAACGATTCGGACTGGGTACGCCGCCATCAGCATATCTTCCTGGTGGGTCCAACCGGGATTGGGAAAACATTCCTGGCGAAGGCCTTTGGACAGAAAGCTTGCCGCGATGGATTCACCGCTTACTTCGCCACCGCCGCACAGTTGTTTCGAGAACTGGAGTTAGCGCGGGCGGACGGCAGCTATGCCAAGCGGCTACGCGGGCTGGGGCAGGTGGATGTACTGATCGTTGACGATTGGGCGATGTCGCCACTGGCGGAGGGCGAACGCCGAGCCTTCCTTGAGATCTGCGACGAACGCTACTTGACCAGGTCCACGCTGTTGACCAGCCAGTTGCCGGTTGCGAAGTGGCATGCGCAGATCGGCGACCCCACGATGGCCGACAGTATTCTGGACCGTCTGGTGCATGCGGCGCACCGGATCGAGTTGCAGGGAGAGTCCATGCGCAAGAAGAAGGGCGGACGCGGAGACAAAGATGCGGAGTAACGGGCGGATGGCGAAATGGTTTAGGGCGCTAACTCCAGTCGCCCTACGGGCTCCTTCCGTCAGCGCCCTAAACCATAAAAGACCTGCAGGGGAACAATCTCCGATGCACCACCACAAAAGAAAAGAACAAAAGTCTTGACGGATGCCGATCACTATCTCACACTAAGAGAGCTCTGCGTCGCTTCGCTCCGATCTGATCGGCATGAGATCGGAATGACTGATCGACATCATCGGAATGCGCACTAGCGGTGTGTCGGGTTTTCATGGCATTCTCCTGTTTTTTTTGTTGGCAAATTGCTGTCGCCCTAGAAGGCGACAAAACGGGGAGAGCACTTTCGCGAAACCGCTCTTTTTTGTATTATTTTTTTCGGAGCCTTCCTCCGACGGTCCCGGAAGATATTCGGCCTGACCCCGGAGTACGGACCCATTCCCGCAAATCCGTATGCAGACCGGCCATTCCCGTCATGGCGTCCGGATCGGCACCGGTCAGGCACTAGCCGGAAACGCCGGCTCAATTCTGGCAGAAACCGCATCCCACATTGCAGGGGAGCACGACCCTGTCTCCCTTTTTGACGGAATCAACCGCGTTACCCACCTCGACGACTTCTCCAGGTTTTCATGGCACAGGACCTTGCCCTTTTCCACGTCGTGCGACCTTCATACATACGCTGGTATGCGCTCCTGGACCTCGGCTTCCGTTGCACCCACCGAGGTCCTTACACGTTTCCAACACGCGTGCTCTTTAAGATGAAGATATGAAAATGGAGGCTCGACCCGAGCCAAGTCCCAATCAAAATGCTCGCAATCGACGACATCGAAAAAGGCCGCCGAGGACTGGTATGCACATGAAATATCTTCAGTGCTCCTTTTGATTCCGGCTGCTTGGCCACAAAGCCCAGCCGCAAGACCTGTTTTCGAAGCCGCTTCGATCAAGATGACCGCGCCCACCGGGGGTGGTGGCAACTCGTATTCGCGCGGCACTCCCGGATTGCTACGCGCTTCGATGACCCTCAAGAGTTACATCATGATGGCGTACAATCTCCGCCGGTTCCAGGTCACCGGAGGCCCCCAGTGGATGGACGATAGCACCTATGACATCGTCGCGAAGCTGGATCATGCCTTCATGCCTGAGGACGCTACGCCCAGACTGCTCAGCGAAGCTACGGTGCTGGCGCTGCAGGCGTTGCTCGCCGACCGGTTTCAGTTGAAATTCCATGACGTGACCAAGGAAATGCCGGCATTGTTTTGACCGCGATCAAGGGCGTTTTGATCCGGCTCCCGTTGAAAGGGAGATCATTGCGGCACGAGGTCGAATGGCGATGACCGCGGCACCAAGTTTACCGGTACGTGCCTTAGCATGGCGGACTTCGCGGCCTTCGCAGCGAATCGGCTCGATCTTCCCGTATTGGTTCAACCATGCCGAGGGTCTCTATACGTTCTCGCTGGAATGGTCGCGCGACGGTCTCAGAACGGACGGCTCGGGGGACGCCAATCTGGATGGGCTGCCGTCCTTCTTTCGGCGATCTTACAGATTGGGTTGAAGTTCAATCGTGGAAGGCGCCGGTGGACATTCTGCGGGGATAGCGCGGAGCGGCCGACGGAGAACTGATTCAAGGGGCAAATTTTGTCGCCCCTTAAAACAGCAGGCAGCATCGATACCACCTTGCGCGGTACCAACAAAAAGCACCAACGAAGCCAGTGAGGATGGCCACGCCATGGCAACCAGTCATGAGTTTTAGCCTTGTCTTACGTTTATGGTTTCGGGGACGAATATGTGCCGTTCCAGCCATACTGCCTGCGTCGCTTTAACGATCCTTAATGTCTTTGATAACGATGTTCGTGTATGCCCCGGCACAATAGTTACATTTTCGCTTCCCGCTTCACTTCGCTCGCTTTCTTGTCGTCCCGCAACGCCACAAACCGTGAATGCCGGACATGATTGTCGGGAGTCCACTCACGAAATTCGAATTGCCCGATCAGCATCGGCTTGAGCCACCGGCAATCCTTCATCTTGGCCGCTGTCAGCCCCTGTCCCCATCTGCCGCTGCGCGCCTCCGGCAGATTGGCGAACGGACATTCCGGATCTCCAGCCCCCGGAACCTCTTCATAAGTTGATCGCGGCCCGTTGGCGTGAAGCCGTTGCGCGTGCGCGCCACGTAGATAGCTTATCGCCCAGGTAATAGCCGAATACGAGCGCGTCGAAGCCGCGCCCGCCGACCGTGTAGCCGCCGATTACGAACTCCTGCCCTTCGTTGACCCGCATCTTCATCCACGCGCCGGAGCGATCGCCCGCTTCATACCGGCTGTCGCGGCGTTTCCCGACCAGGCCCTCCAGCCCCTGCTCCTTGACGGCGCCGATCAGTTCGTCGAGATTTCCCGGCAGCACGGGCGAGGCGCGGATCGGCTTGGCCATCAATGGCAGCACCCTCTCCTCCAGCACTTTCCGTCGCGCTTCTAGCGCCTCGCCCCGTAGATCCCGCCCATTCAGGACCATCGCATCGAACAGGTAATAGATAAGCGTCGTCTGATCCGAGCCGTAATTTTGCAGCGCGTTGAAGGACGGCCGGCTCTCGGGATCGAGGGCGACAATCTCGCCGTCCACGACGGTATCGTCGGGCAACTTCGCCAGCGCCGCTGCTATCGCGGGATATTTTTGACCGAAATCGTTTTCGTTGCGCGACCACAGCCTGACCCGCCCTGCTGATTTCGCGACGACGGCGCGGTAGCCATCGAGCTTGAGCTCATACAGCCACGCCGGTCCTTCCGGCAATCTCTCCGTTCGCAGCAACAGCATCGGGTGTATGAACACGCCGCCGCTTTCGGCAACGACGCCAGCCCGTCGTCCTCCACCTTCGGGCCTCTTGCGGGCCGATCTGCGCGCGCCCTCTTGGCAAGCGGTTTCGCGGCAGCATCGCTTTCGGCCAGGCTCTTCGGCAGCGTCTGCTTTAATTCGAGGAGCGTCGCGAACAAATCGCCCGCGGACTCGGCGCGTTTGACGGCCGCGTCGGGCGCGAAGCGCAACGAGGCGGCATCTCTTTTGTCCCGGACAAGCGCCAACTCGTCCCAGCTCACCGGCGCCGATACGAAAGGCTCGTCATTGTTGGCGCGCAGCGAATAAACGCCGATGGTGGTCTTGAAATCCGAATTCTGGCTCCAGTCGATAAAGACCTTGCCATGGCGTAGT
>CAWHLU010000014.1:0-69118 GCA_963830285.1 uncultured Acidobacteriaceae bacterium | reverse complement strand
CTGATGTCTCGAGAAGAGGTCGGGATTTCTCAGGGGCTGGTGCGGTTGTCCGTCGGCATCGAAGACAAGGACGATTTGATTGCAGATCTGGAGCAGGCGCTCGCTGCTGTGTAAGGAGGCACCGGCAGTACGGGCTGGTCCGCAAATGCAACCTTTTGGTTGCAGCATAATGCCCCTATTATACCCAGTCTCTTCACAGAGATTTTGTGTTTTCAGTGACTTGCGACGCAGGGTGGCCGCCGAATTCTTCCAGTCAAAGGGGTTAGCCGTAGATTCCTCTTACTAAAGAGCTTAGCGCTTACAGCAGACTCGCTGCGTTGGAAATGTTGCGGAACGAACAGCCATTCCTGATTCGCTGGTTCAAGCATAGCGAATTCGCCGGAAATTACCTGCAAATCCTGAGCAGGAATTTTCGCTGATGAATCAGGAACTTAGAGGATTCCCAGGAGCGTGAGAGGTTGACAGGCGCAGGAGGTATCCTGTGTTTTCCATATACTGCCGATTGAGTTCTTGATTTCCCAGCTCTCAAAAAGCGAACGGGGGTGCCCGCGGGAATTACTGATCAACCAGTAACTTCCGCATAGACGGTGACTCGCTCACAATCTGCAATCAAGCCGCCAATGTTCTACTTCCATACGTCCGTTCCGAAGATTGCGCCCAGCAATAACATTATGCCCATTAGGATATTCATCCCAATGCCAAACCAAAATAGAGGCTCATTGTCAGATCGCTTGAAAGTAGAGAATTTCAGTCCGATCTCGCCAGTGGACACGGCTCTTATTGCGAACCAAATAGCAACCGCGCCCAGCAGTAAAAAGGTGACCCTTTCAGAACCAGAATACGGCGGTTTAACATCAAGCACCCTGCAAACTCCTTAAATCAAATGCCTGCTCCCAATCGTATTACCGATCACCCCCGTTTTAAGTCTGCAATTCTCATTGCTGGTGTGTGGTCGCCCATTCGGACATTGATATGGTGTGACCCTGTCAACATCTTCGAATCGCTGGGGTTGTTTTTGTCGTTGTCTTCGAGGACAGGGTCAGCAGCAGCCGTGGCAGGTAATGGCGACGATTGATCAAGCTGATATTCGCGGGTCGGAACCGCATAATCATGATCCGTCGGGAGCTGCCTCTGACTACTACACGCGAGTCCGGCTGAGCCTGTCGCAAATGTCCGCCGAGGATTCTCCTTCGTGCTTGCTCCGGCTGCGGCTGACCCTGTCCTCGAGTTGGATAACGTTGTTCATTGGTTGATTTGTTTTTGCTTTTTCCTTATTTGGAAAGTCTTTGCTTTTGTTCTTTCGGTTCTCGTCATGCCGCCATTTGTTGCTTGCAGGCCGCGCTTCGGCCTTGATCCCGATGGCCCAGATGAAGCCCAGCAGTTCGCGTGCGACCGCCGTCATGGTCTTCCTCTGATCCTTGCCTGCGAGCCATCAGCTTCATGTAGCGCTTGTGCAGGCGATTCTGCGCCTTCCATGCAATCTCGGTGATCTCTGCCGGAACCCCTTGATGTCGTTTGCGCAGCTTTTCCCCGACGCGGGGCAGATGTCGATAGCTCCAGGCCGATTCGACCACGATTCGTCTGAGGTGCGCGTTGCCGGACTTGGTAATGCCGCCTCTTCGAATGCGCTTGCCGCTGGAGTCTTCGCTCGGAAATACTCCGCTATAACCCATCAGCTTCCGTGCACTCTCGAAGCGGGAGGTGATGTTGCCCAGTTCGGCGGCAATCGTGACTGCCGAGATATGCGCCACGCCGCGCAGATGCCTGCAGGCCCCGGATCACTTCCTGCATCGGCGCGGGAGCCAGCTTCACCACTTCCAGGATGGCCTCTTCCAATCGCTTGACCCGCGCGCTCATGTGCTCGACTTCGTTCATACAATCCAGCCGCGTGGCTTCCTGCGCCGGCTGCGTGTAGCGGACCTGCGCGAGCCACCTCATGTAACGCTCCGTCCACGCCTTCAGTCCCAGCGGAGGACGCTGGCCCGTACGGAGAAGGAACTTGGTTAGCCGATGCCGCGCGCGCAGCTGATCCTGCTTGGCCGCCTCCCGTTGCCGGACAAGATCGCGCAATGCCTCGGAATCTTCATCGGGAACCCACACTGCAGTCAGATCACCGGAGCGGTGACTGCGTGCCAGCTTCAACGCGTCCCGCCGGTCGGTCTTCACCCGGTCTCCGGGCTTCTTCGGAACCAGGCTCGGCGCCACCACAGCGCACTCGACTCCTAACTGCGTCAGCTGCCAGTACAGTACGAAGCCTGTCGGGCCGGCTTCATAGCAGGCGCGCAGATGCTCGGCGGACCAAGCTTCCTGATCAACTTGCGGATCGAATCTTCGCGGTTGGCGATCGTTCCCAGGCTGCGAACCTCGCCATCCGGTTCGGCTACCGCAACGGCTATCGTTTCGGCATGGACATCCAAACCCAAAAATCGTAACTTCTCTCTCATGACCGGTTCCCTCCGCTTGTGGCTCTGGACTGAAGTTCGTCAAACAAACTCAGCCTAACCCACGACTAGCGCATCGAGCCGGTCACACCATAATGACTACCCCAAAATGGTGCTACTTCCGGATTGGCGGTGATCCAGGCGCAGAGCAGAGACTGTCCTCTTCAACTGGACTATTGGGCTGTCTCATTCATCGCGTCGTCTGCGGCTTTTGCAAGCTCGTGGCACAGTCCGCTAAGTTGAGACAGGGACACTTCTGAACAGCGTTTGCTTTGATCTTTTCCACGTCGCTTTGGTTCAGTGTTGGAGTTGACACCGCCGAGAACGAAGGCTCTGAAGTGCTGGTCCTGTTGAAGGATTTGTCCCAGTCGAGGTAATGTTCTCCAGTGATCTACCAGAATGCGAGCTATCGATTCGCTGTATCCCTCCTGTGCGCTCACGTCATCGCACCGTCCGTATAGCCGATACGACTTGTGGAGCGAATCCCAGGTCCGCAATGTCTCGGATTCCTTCTCCGATTGCGATTCTGCCGCTTTGGAACAGGGCTTGGATTGACCAAATGCATAAAATGAGACGGCAAGTGTTGCAACGATTGCTAAGGCTCTTACCATGTCAAGATTGTGACCTCTCTGCCCGGCAAACACAATTCATCCCAGGGCCTTGCAATAGATGCAGTCGTTCTAGCTAAGCGATTCCGGTCGGGTCGTGGGCAATCCGGAGATTGATATGGTGTGACCCTGTCAACATCTTCGAAGCGCCGGGGTGGTTTTTGTATTTGTCCTTTCGAGGACAAGGTCAGCAGCAGCCGTGGCAGGTAATGGCGGCGATTGATCAAGCTGATATTCGCGGGTCGGAACCGCATAATCATGATCCGTCGGGAGCTGCCTCTGACTACTACCGCGAGTCCGGCTGAGCCTGTCGCAAATTTCCGCCGAGGATTCTCCTTCGTGCTTGCTCCGGCTGCGGCTGACCCTGTCCTCGAATTGGATGACGTTGTTCATTGGTTGACTTGTTTTTGCTTTTTCCTTATTTGGAAAGTCTTTGCTGTTGCTCTTTCGATTTCTTTCATGCCGCCATTTGTTGTTTGCAGGCCGTCGCTTCGGCCTTGATCCCGATGGCCCAGATAAAGCCCAACAGTTCGCGTGCAATCGCGGTCATGGTCTTTCTCTGATCCTTGCCTCGAGCCATCAGCGTCATGTAGCGCTTGTGCAGGCGGTTCTGCGCTTTCCATGCAATCTCGGTGATCTCTGCCGGAAGCCCTTCCTGTCGTTTGCGCAGCTTGGCCCCGACGCGGGGCAGGTGTCGATAGCTCCAGGCCGATTCGACCACGATCCGTCTGAGGTGCGCGTTGCCTGACTTGGTAATGCCTCCTCTTCGAATACGCTTGCCGCTGGAGTCTTCGCTCGGAAAGGCTCCGCTATACCCCATCAGGTCCCGCGCGCGCCCGAAGCGGGAGGTGATGTTGCCCAGCTCGACAGCAATCGTGACTGCCGAGATGTGTGCAATGCCGCGCAATGCCTGTAAACCGCGAACCACTTCCCGCATCGACGCGGGAGCCAGTTGAATCACTTCCACAATCGACTTTTCCAACCGCTTGACTCGTTCGCCCATGTGCTCGACTTCGTTCAGACAATCGAGCAACGTGGCCTCCTGCGCCGGATGCGTGTAGCGGACCTTTTGGACCCACTCTACGTAACGTTCTGTCCACGCCTTCACTCCTAGCGGAGCACGCTGGCCCGTACGCAGCAGGAACTTAGTCAGCCGGTGGCGCGCGCGCAACTTATCCTGCTTGGCCGCCTCCCGCGCACGGACAAGATCGCGCAATGCTTCTGAAGCTTCATCCGGCACCCATACCGCGGTCAGATCACCGGAGCGGTGACTGCGTGCCAGCTTCAACGCATCCCGCCGGTCGGTCTTGACCCTATCCCCGGGCTTCTTCGGAACCAGCGACGGAGCTACCACATCGCACTTGACTCCCAGCTGCGTTAGCTGCCAGTAAAGTACGAAGCCCGTCGGGCCGGCTTCATAGCAGGCTCGCAGAAGTTCGGGCTAACCTAGCTTACGAATGAACTTGCGAATCGACTCTTCGCGGTTGGCGATCGTGCCCAGGCTGCGAACCTCGCCATCCGGTTCGGCTACTGCAACAGCTATCGTTTCGGCATGGACATCCAAACCCAAAAATCGTAACTTCTCAATCATGACCGGTTCCCTCCGCTTGTGGCTCTGGACTGTAGTTCGTCAAACAAACTCAGCCTAACCCACGACTAGCGCATCGAGCCGGTCACACCATAATGACTACCCCCAAGAGCCGCGATATGTCCGTGGAGTTTCGAGACCTGTGCACGCGGCGGTGTATCACTTTTACGTTCTTGAAGAGGCCATTCTGGAATGGTCAAATCCGATTTTGCACTCGAATCAATGATCGGAGTTATTGTTGCCGGTGATGCTGAAGGCGTTTCGCGTCTTCTTACGGCATCGCCGCATTTGGCGCGAGTCAGCTTTCAGGCGGGAGCGACCCGACAGTCGGCAGTGCCATTCTTTCTCGATCGAATAGGACGATATATCTACGCGGGGGATACCGCTTTGCATATTGCGGCGGCAGCATATCAGACCAAGATCGTGAACGATCTTCTTGCAGCGGGTGCGGATGTTCATGCGCGCAATCGACGGGGTCAGGAAGCATTGCATGTTGGCGCGTGTGGGTCTCCTGGCTCGCGTTCTTGGAATCCGTTGGCGCAGAGCGCGACCATCACGAGGCTGGTGGAAGCGGGAGCCGATCCGAATGTACTTGATAAGAGCGGGGTATCGCCGCTTCACAAAGCAATCCGGACGCGCTGTGCTGCAGCTGTGCGGACTCTTCTTGATCTCGGCGCCGATCCTGCGGGACCGAACAAAAACGGCTCTACTCCGATGCTGCTCGCTAGACAAAACACTGGACGCGGTGGTTCAGGCTCCGAGGAGGCGAAATTGCAGCAACAGGAAATATTGCGGCTGCTGGAAGAGCGGGCACGGGTCAAGTGACGAGCAGGGGCGGCGATGGGGGATGTTGCCGATCAGGGTGCGTTGAGAGATGGCCGGGCCATGGCACCGGCGACGAGGTTGAAGAGGATGGGGCGAAGCAGGTAGAGGAGAATCACGAAGAACATTACCTCGAGTCCTTCGCCGAAGGCCCACATGCCGGAGGAGGCATCCTGAATCGCAAGGATCTGCGCGGTTGAAACGCCGGTTGTGACGGACTGATACCAGATCATCAGGTTGCGCTTAAGGATCATGATCTGCTCGCCGAGTTCCCAGATGACAATGAAGCTGCAAATCTCGTAGCCGGCGCGCACCCATGCGTTCATGCCGCGCAGGAAGCGGGTGTACCGGTCGGTTTCCGACGGGGCACGGTCGTTCAGTACTGACAGAACGGCGAAGCCCAAGGGGCCGAACGGCGCAAGAACCAGCCACAGGCGCGACTGCTGCTTGGAGCGGATGACCAGGAAGCACCCGAGCAGATAGAGCGCGAGTATGACCAGGAAGGATCGAGTACATGACACCGAGCTTCAGCGAGTTGAGCAGATGCCAATTACGCGCATAGTTGGGGTGGCCCGCAGCGATCTCAGGGTTGATGAGGCTGAAGAGGATTCCCGCGCCGACGGTGACGGCGGGAATCAGCAGGAGCAGGAGAAGCGCGACGAGCAGTTGTTTTTTGATCATCCCTATCGTCCGGGTAATGTAGTTGATTCACTTTACACCGCAAAGTGGAATTTGTACAGAGTTGCGAGGGTCACGGGACGTCGCAGGACACTAAACGCAACCTTTTGGTTGCGATGCATACACTTTATCCCGTCTCTTTAGGGAAATAATTGTGTTTTCAACGGGTTACAGCGGGACTAGTCGATAGGAATTTCCAACGAGTGGATATTAGCTGTAGATCCGCTACTAAAGGACTTAGGTCGACTCGTACCTGCAGAATCCGAGCTGGGTGTGGGGCCGAATGAGAACGGATCGACACTGATGGTTCTGGCTAAACAGAACACTGGCCGAGGTGGCACGGGCTCACCGAAAGTGGAATTGCAGCAACAGGAGATATTGCGGCTGCTGGAGAGCGGGCACTGCGGGGTGTCAAGACTCGCGACCCGGGGCTGAAGCCCCACGCTTCCTCCGTCTGTTTCGGGCTGGGGTTCGTGCTTTCCCAGGTCTGAGAATCCAGAGCTGGGGCACCCGGCCGATCAGCCGTCGATGTATTACGGCCGGTGTCCGAGTTCGTTCACGGCCATGAGGTAGTAGCGAATGCGCGTAAGTTCCTTCGGTGAAAAATCAGCAATCGACCGAAACCAACGTTGTCCGAGAGGATCGTGCATTACAGCTTGACCGTATACGTCCACGATCTTGGAATCGCGCGGACTTTGCGCGGGCGGTTTTGGGTTCCGGGCGCTCCTAAGTGTCAAGTAGATATTGCGTGCCTCTCTCTTGATTGCTCGCGGCAATATCTTTGATGCGGCACGCCGGGCGAACGATGGAGGCGGCGGTGAGTCATAGTCCCGGACGAGTTGAAGGGTCGCCAAATCGATGTGTGCACGACTCCATCCTGAGAATAGCGGGATCTCCACCAGCCCCGGAGCGAGCGCCTGGATCAATCGAATCTGAAACTCATCATGCGAACGATACTCGAAGGGAACATTGAGTAAAGGGTCGTAAAGCCGCTTCATCAAGAACGGGGCGATGTAATGGCCGAACTCATTGGCGAAGTTAAGGAATCTCGATTCGGCTCGCAGGTATAGGAACAGCTTTGCTTTTACGATGGTTTCCAAGGGAACGCCAGTCTCCGGGAAATCGATTCCGGCGCGATCGAGAGCGACTCTCACCTCGCGGGAGAACTCATCCTTGTAGGATTCCACATCGGTGATGCACTTGCTGTTTTCGATTGGTCCTTTCAGTGACTGCATTGCTGACCGAATCAGGTCGTCGAAGTAGTACGTCTTTCGTTCCCACTCCCACGGTTTGGCGTTGGTGAAGGCAGGCGAATAACCGCCCATGAATAGCTGCGGATATGCAAATATCTCGCCGCTGAAAGTCCTCAGGAACGATTCGGAGGCTCCGTAAATTTCGTACTTGAATCCGTAGAGATGAAAGAGTTCCTGGAGTTTCCTGTCTTCGTAGGGTTGGTTTCCAGACCAGTCGAGTTGCTCGAAGGGAAGGTTGTACTGCCCTGCGATCTGTTGAACAACCTTGAGGTCATCGAGATCGTAGTCAGTCAGCTTTGAGTTTCCTATTCCGTACATGAGCTCCACGGGCGCGCCCTGGTCGAGCACAGCGGCCAGGATTGTTCTGAGTCGAGTCCACCTGTTGCGAGAATGCCGATGGTGCCAATCGCTGACAAGTCGTGAAAAACTGAGCGAACCTCATTGACGTACTGGGAGAGCGCATCCTGGATTGTAGGCAGTTTCCAATCCAGTTGAGAAGGCAACTCCGGGAACGTCTCTACTCGAAAAGTGCCAGCGGACAAATCTATGCGGATTTGTTGGGTTCCAAAAAGCCTCTTGATCCCGCAGTAGAACGTATCTTCGCCTGGAAGTGTGGATTGTACCGCCGAGATCAGCAGCTTTGTGGGGTCAATCCTGTGATCGGGCAGCGCTGAAGCAGCACAACTACTCAGGCTGTTCGAAATGATCCAGAAGTGCTCGTTATGCAGGTAATAAAGATTGAGCGCACCTTGTGGGTCGGAAAAGACGGTCAGGTCGTTGCCCTGCTTGATTGCGAGGGCGTAGTGGCCGAGCGCACTTTGTTGCACTGCGGACACGCCACCCGCGACAAATTGGGCATACGCTTCGCTGAGCGCGGCTTCTCCGAGTTGACCGTTATAGACAATGGTGCCCGCGGAGCACACCCAATTATCGCCACAATGCAGGACATTCGGAGTGGCCAGGACCCTTTTGAAATACGCCTCTCCGTAGAGGCCTGGTCCCGTCAACTGGGCGGAGGGATGTAAGTGGCTTTTTCGGTTTGCGGCGCGCGCTTCTCGATCTACAGAGAGGCTTGAGGTGATGAACCAACGGGACAAGGAGCCCTCCAACAGGAGAGCAAATGACTACCCTCCCGTTTGAACCTCGCTTGAGGTCAAATAGCTCTACAGCAACGCCTTTTGCAGGAAGGTACACCACGAAAGCGGAAGTGATCG
The DNA here is from genome assembly GCA_963830285.1 of uncultured Acidobacteriaceae bacterium. Classification (GTDB taxonomy): domain Bacteria; phylum Acidobacteriota; class Terriglobia; order Terriglobales; family Acidobacteriaceae; genus Telmatobacter. The sequence goes on along the minus strand of CAWHLU010000014.1, from coordinate 60,514 downwards.
TGATGAGCGTCACGGTTTCCCCGATTGCCTATCGGGGACGCCGGCGCGTGGCCCATTTCTCATCACGCTTCGGATGTTCGGCATTCAGCCTGGGCACGAGAGTTCGTTCAGTCGATACTCTTAGAGGCGACATTTGAGGAATCCGCTGTTGCAGGTTGGGTTCATGGTTTCCCAGGTCTGAATATCCAGACCTGAGAAACCCGGCCTCACCTTCCGTTTTTCCGGGATTTTGGGTTCGTGCCTTTGCGACGAAAACGTTGCAAGGATGGGGCACCCAGATTCTGCTGGGCCGAGAAGGAGCAACTGCAGATCCTTCGGCTCCCGTTGGTCGCTCAGGATGACATCCTGCGAGGGGAAATGGGGATCGCTAGTGGCCCATGGGGGCGGCGGCGATTTTCTTGGGACGCTGCATCAGGAATGGAAGCGGGATGAGGATTGTGGTGACCGCGACCATGACCCAGATGACATCGACATAGGCGAGGAGGCGGGCCTGGATCTGGGCCATGCCGTAGATTTGTGCGCCGGCGTGGTACATCGCGTCGGGCATGGCGGAACCGCGCTGCATCCAGGCACCGGTGAGGCCGGCGTGCATCTGGTCGTAAGGTGGATTTCCTGCCGAGGCCTTAGGCACAAGCATCGCGAGATGCTTCTGGCTGAGTCGCGCGAGCAGCGTGGTGATGAAGCTGATGCCGACGCTGCCGCCGAGATTGCGCATGAGCGCGGTGAGTCCGCTGACCTCGTTGTATTTTTCCTGCGGGATTCCGGAATAACAGAGCGTGTTAATGGGGATGAACAGGAAGGGAAGCCCCAAGGCAATGAAGACGCGCCAGCTGACGGCCATGCCGAAGCTGATGTTGGGATTCAAGGTGGACATGCGCCAGAGGCCGAAGGTAGTGATGACGAATCCGGTGGCGACGAGTTTGCGGGGGTCAAATCTGGGCGCGAGTGCTCCGGCGACGGGGAACAGCAACATCAGCACCAATCCGCCCGAGGAGACGGCCATTCCGGCTTGTCGGGCGGAGTAGCCCATGATCTCCTGCAGGAATTGGGGAATCAGGACCGTCGACGAGTAAAGGGCGACGCCCACCATGAACATGACGAGCTGGGTCATGCCGACATTGCGGCGCTTGAAGAGGCGCAGGTCGAGTACGGGGTGCGCGATGGAAAGTTCGCGCCAGAAGAAGAGCGTGAGTCCGATGATCGCGGTGATGAGGAGGGTGACGATGAAGCGGGAGCTGAGCCAGTCGTCTTCCTGACCTTTATCGAGCATGATCTGGATGGAGCCGATGGCGATGATGAGGAGGCCGAGGCCCCAATAGTCGATGCCCTCGCGGCGCTTGCGGACTTCGGCGAGGTACGGCGGGTCTTCGACGAGGCGGTTGGAGAGATAGAGCGAGATGATGCCGACGGGGATGTTGAGGAAGAAGATCCAGCGCCAGGTGTAGTTGTCGACGATCCAGCCGCCGACGGTGGGGCCGAGGACGGGGGCAGTGACGACGGCGACTCCGTAAACGGCGAAGGCCATGCTGCGTTTTTGCGGGGGGAAGGTGTCAGCGAGGATGGATTGCTCGCTGGGCTGAAGGCCTCCGCCGGCCGCGCCTTGCAGAACACGGAAGAAGACGAGCATGCCGAGGGTAGGCGCGAGGCCGCAGAGCAGCGAGGCGACGGTGAAGAGAAAAACGCAGCTCATGTAGAAGCGCTTGCGACCGATGCGGTTGGCGATCCAGCCGCTGATGGGCAGCACCATGGCATTGGCGACAAGATAGCTGGTGAGGACCCAGGTGGCTTCTTCGGGACTAGCGCCAAGGGAGCCGCCGATGTGGGGCATGGCGACGTTCGCGATGGAGGTGTCGAGCGCCTCCATGAAGGTGGCGAGCGTCACGGTGATGGCGATGGCCCAGGGATTGGCGCGGGGTCGCCACGTGTCGTGGAATGTGGTTGTCGCCGCGGCGGCCAACGCCTGGTCCTTTCGGGGTTGAAAATGCTTTGTTTAGCCGCCGAGGGCAGCAGGGTGAAACAGGGGAGTGCTGACAACAGATTACCGGAATTGGGGCGATTCGGTGCGGGGGTGGGGGTATGTAATCCTGAAAGGGAGATGCCCGAAAGTCAATCGGTTGCGGAGAGCCTGGACAGGACCGGGCTGCTGGTGCTCGGAGTGGACACCTGTGGTCCGACGGGGTCCGTGGCCCTCGCGCGGGTCGAATGCGGCACGGCGCGGATTCTTGGAAAGAGGGAACTGGCGGGGCGGAGTTATTCGGCGACTCTGGTGTCGGCGGTCGGGGAGTTGCTGTCGGCGAGCCGATGTGAAGCTGGGGGACCTGGGGGCCATTGTCGTGGTGAATGGGCCGGGAAGCTTCACGGGGGTGCGCGTGGGGCTGAGCGCGGTGAAGGGGCTGGCTGAGCCGGGACAGATTCCGGTGGTGGCGGTTTCGAGGCTGGCGGTATTGGCGGCAAAGGCGGGGGTGGCTTGGGCGGCGCTGGATGCGCATCGGCACGAGGTGTTTCTGCGGCTGGGCGGCGTGGCTTCGCGCGAAATGCTTGTCGGAGCAGAAGAGCTATCCCAGGTCTCAAAAACGAGACCTGGGGCACCCGGTGGGGTGGCTGTTTGCGAGGAGGCTGCGGAGAGCTTCCTCGCGAGCGCGTGGCCAGAGGCGACTGTGGTGCGAACCTTGGCGCCGACGGCTGGAGATGCGATCGAACTGTGCCTGCAAAGGGTCGTGGACCGGGATTTTGCCGATCTGGCGGCACTGGATGGGCATTATTTGAGGCGCTCGGATGCGGAGATCTTCGGCGATACGGGACGGCGTGCATGAGGAAGGAGTCTGGCGTTCGGATTCGTCCGATGGAGGGGCCGGACGTGGACCGGCTGGCGGAGATTGCGGCCGGATTGGAACAGGCTCCGCAGTGGCCGCGCTCTGCTTATGCTTCGCTGTTGGACAGGGCCGGTAGCCGCATCGCTCTGGTTGCCGAGGACGCGGAAAGCGGGTCTGTTGCCGGCTATGTGGTTGCTCGGCTTATCTTGCCGGAAGCGGAATTGGAATCGATTGCTGTAGCTGGCGAATTTCAGCGCCGGGGCGTTGCGCGGGGGCTGTTTTCGGCGCTCAGGGAGGCGCTCGGTCGAAGCGGCGTGGCGGAAATCATGCTTGAAGTGCGTGCGGGGAACGGGGCGGGCCAAGGGCTTTATCGATTTCTGGGATTCGTGGAAGAAGGCCGGCGGCCGGGCTACTATGCTGACCCGGTTGAGGATGCGGTTCTGATGCGTCTGCGGCTCAAGTAGGCGGTGGTCTCGGCTTCGGGGTCCGGTTCGTCACGGTGTCTGGTGATTGAGATCACCCTTGTTGCGCAATAGTTAAGAATTCCACAGCCCTCGTCATTTTCTTGAGTCTTCCCGCTTGCCGATTGCGGTCGGGGAGGACTATAAAAATTGGATTAAGAAAACAAGGAGGTGCTTTGATGGACGAGATAAATGACTCCACGCTGAGCGAAGAAATAGGTCGTCTCCACGCCGAACATCGTCGCTACGCTCAGCGGTTGGAAGAATTGCTTCAGAAGCCTTATCTGTCTACGGATGAGCAACTCGAAGAAGTACGCCTGAAGAAGTTGAAGCTCCATGCCAAGGACCTGATCTACGCTCTCGAGCATCGGGCCCCGGCACTCGCATAGAGTTTCAGGGCGATTGGGCCAGTGACGATGATTTTTGACGGCTTGGTTGCGCGCCTGCGCGACATTGGGCCGTACTCGCTTGAGGAGTCTCCCGCCGATATCCCTGTTTCGCATTCAACCGTATAATCGTTAGGGACAATGTTTCGTGACGGTTACATCTACGGTTTGAGCCTGCTTGCCGTGGCCGGAGTGCTGATGTGGGCGACGGGGACGTGGGTTTGGAGCGTCGTTCCCATTCTGTTGGCTCTCTTCTTTCTCTGGTTTTTTCGCGATCCGCCGCGGGATGTTCCCATGGGCGCGGGACTGATTGTTTCCCCTGCCGATGGGCTCGTCACCGAAACGGTGCGCATCGATACGCCCCGGGGACCGCGCCAGCGCGTCAGTATCTTTCTGAATGTCTTCGATGTGCATGTGAACCGCTCGCCGATCGCGGGTGAGGTGACTTCTGTTCGCTATCAGAAGGGGAAATTTCTGAATGCGATGAACCAGGAGTGTGCCGAGCGCAACGAACAGAATATTGTGACGGTGCAGGGCGAGGGCATGGAGATTGTCTTCAAGCAGATTGCGGGTCTGATTGCGCGGCGGATTGTCTTCAACCATCGCGAGGGCGATCGGGTGGAGCGCGGGCAGAGGGTCGGGTTGATCAAGTTCGGCTCGCGAACCGACGTTATCCTTCCCGCGGAGGCCGAGATTCGCGTCAAGACCGGGCAGCGCGTAAAGGGTGGGTCTTCGATCATCGCCGAACTGCCGGATTCTGAACTTGCGGTGGGAGTGACGAGCCAGCGGAAGACAGCCAGCGCAAGCGTGGAGCTCGAGTTCCCGGAAGGAGACGAAGCTTGAACGCAAGTTTGAACGCTGGGAACGCAGCGCTCGCCAAGGCGAGGAACCAGGCGCGGCTGCGTCGCGGCATGTTCATTCTGCCTTCGTTCTTCACGGCGCTGAATATTGGCGCGGGCTATTTTGCGATCACGCAGACCATAGCGGCCATCAGCGGCAACGCAATGGCGAACCGAGCGCTGACGCATCTGGATCTGGCAGCGATCGCGATTCTCGTGGCGATTCCGTTTGATTCGCTCGATGGACGGATCGCGCGGATGACGAATACAACGAGCGATTTTGGCCGGGAACTCGACTCGCTTGCGGATGTGATCACGTTTGGCGTGGCGCCGAGCTTGCTGGCCTACGTGTGGGGATTCTACTTTCTGCCTGACACCATCAATCCGCAATTGCGCCTGCACCTGACGCAAGCGGGGCCATTTATCTGTTTTCTGTTTTTGATTGGCGGGGCATCGCGACTGGCGCGATTCAACATCAGTCACGATCCGAAGCCGAGAAATCCGGGCAGGCCGGACAGGAAGTATTTTGTAGGAATGCCGATTCCGGCGGCAGCAGGATTGCTGGCGGCGACGGTGCATTTCTGCGGGGGGATTCCAGTCCAGGCATGGTGGGTGTCTTGCCTGTGGCTTGGCCTTGTCGGGTTGGCCGGTTTTCTGATGGTGAGCACGTGGCGTTTCTGGTCGGGCAAGGAGATCGATCTCAGCCGCAGCCAGCCGTTCCGACTGATTCTGGTGATGGCAGTGGTGCTCTATGTCATGATCAGGTTCTCAGAGGTGGTTCTGTTTTCGATCGCGCTCATTTACATGTTCTCTGGAATCTGGGCGCGGGCGGCGTATGGATGGTCGCGGCGGCGGCGGCACGGGCAGAGAGCGGAAGTGCCGAGTCTTCCGGACAGCCCGACCGCCGATCCGGACCCGCATCACTCCTAAGTTGAAACGACAAGAAGGAAGCCCGTGTACAAGATTGCCATTGTAGGAGCTGCAACGCTGCTGGGTAAGGAGCTGAAGGACGCTATCACGGAGTCCTCACTCGCGGCGGCCGAGATCGTTCTTTTTGATGAAGACGAGGGACTCGGCCAACTCGATCAACTCGGCGATGAAGTCACGTTCGTGCAGGCGATCGAGGCGGACTCATTCGAGCACCTGGACTTCACGTTTTTTTGCGGCACCGAGAGCCTGACGCGCAAGCATTGGCGCGAGGCGCTGCGGGCTGGATCGACTGTACTGGATGTCTCTGGCGCACTGGACCAGGAGACGGGAGTGCTGGTGCGCTCGCCGTGGGTGGGGGCGCAGGAAGTTGAAGCCGATCTGTTCACGCCGGCCGTAGTGCCGGCGCATCCGGCGGCCCTGGCCCTGGCGCTGTTGATGGAACGACTGCAGCAGGCGGCACCGGTGCGGCAGGCCGCGGCGACGGTGCTGCTTCCAGCGAGTGAATTCGGGCGGGCCGGGATGGATGAACTGCACCAGCAGACAGTGAACCTGCTGAGCTTCCAGTCGATTCCGCGGGAGACATTCGACGCGCAGCTGGCGTACAACCTGCTCTCCGGGTTTGGCGAGAATGCCAAGGCGAGCATGGTTTCAATTGACGGCAGAATTCGCAGGCAGTACGCTGCCCTGGCTGGACGGCGGCTGCCGGCACTGGCTGTGCAGACGATCAGCGCGCCGGTCTTTCACGGTCATGCGTTTTCCATTTTTGCGGAACTGGAGCGGCCGCTCGATCTGTCTGCGCTGGAAGATGCTTTAAGCGGGGATCATGTGGACCTGGTGCTTGAGGACACGGATTCGCCCTCAAACCTGGCGGCAACGGGACAGAATGATGTGCTGGTGCGGCTGCGGCTGGAGCCTGGTCCGCGCAATGCGAATGAGTCTTCGCGCGTTTGGCTGTGGGCTGCCTCAGACAATCTGCGGCTGTATGCGCAGAATGCGGTGGAGTGTGCGCTGGACCTGCGACGGCTGAGGCCGCAGGGGACGGTGCAGTAAGTGCAGGGACTAGGGAATAGGGACTAGGGAATAGTATCGGGATATTTTTCGGTGTTTGCGACAGCGATTCCGAAGGTTCCCGTGAACCCGAATCGGGAACGTGCGCAGCGCGTCCAGATCTGCTCGATGTAGGTGTCGGTCATGCCGGCGATGTAGTCGGCGACGGTGCGGGCCAGGCCTTCGGTGGGAATCTGTGCCTGGTGGTCCGCGGGCAGCAGCGTGGGATCAGCCATGAGAGCCGCGAAGAGTTCCTGGACGACCTGGGCGGCGCGTTCGTGTTCTTCTTCCATTCCGGGCGAGTTGTAAAAGTGGGTATAGAGATAGCTCTTGGCAGCGGCGCGGTCGGCTTCCATGGCTGGACTGAGCGCTGCGATTCTGCCGGGCGCGCGCCGGATGTCGTCGAGAGTGGTGGCGCCTAAAGCGGCCACGTGACTCCGGACTTCTTCGATCAGATCGGTGACCAGAGCATTGAGCATGCGGTTGAGGGTTTCGTAGACGGCCTGCTTTGTGTGTGCGCCGGGGTATTGGGCCGTCACCTCGCGGTGGAAGCGGCGGAAGAGCGGGACGTTCTCACAGACTTCTGCGACGGTGAGAATGCCGGAGTCCAGGCCATCGTCGAAGTCGGCGGTGAGGTAGGCGATCTCGTCGGCGAGGTCGATCAGTTGCGCCTCGAGCGGTGGACGAAGATCGAGGAAATATGGGGCGAGTTCAGGATGGGCCGCGCTCACGTAGTCGCGAGAGTGTTTGATAATGCCTTCGCGCACCGCGAGGGTCAGGTTGAGGCCGCGCCAGGCGGGATAGCGCTCTTCAAACCAGGTAACGATGCGGAGGGCGTGCAGGTTGTGATCAAAGCCGAGACCATGCTGCCGCAATGCGGTATCGAGCGCTTTCTCACCCGCATGGCCGAAGGGGGGATGGCCGATGTCATGCGCGAGAGCAAGGGCCTCAGCGAGTTCGCGATTCAGGCCCAGCGCTGCGGCGAGCGTGCGGGAGATCTGGGCGACTTCGAGCGTGTGGGTGAGGCGACTGCGGAAGTGGTCTGCGGGCAGATCGTGAGCAAGACGCGAGAAGACCTGGGTCTTTCCCGCCAGTCGGCGAAAGGCACGCGCGTGAAGAATGCGGGCGGCGTCGCGCGCGAAGGGAGAACGGTAGGGGTGATCGGATTCGGGATGGATACGCGCGGTGAGATCGCCATTTCCGTCGACTGCGATGTGGCCGGGCAGCTGATAATCCAGTTTGGATTGTGAACTCATCCAGTATCGGTCTTGGTCTGGTTATATCGCACAAGAGCGGGAGCGTGCACGCGAAGTCGGATTGGTGCGGACGGAGCGATCCAGGTTTTTCAAGACGAAGCTGCAAGCGACGTGTTCGGGGTCACCATTTTGAACCAAGCACGGTGCTATAGAATCCAACCTGCGACGGGTATTGGACAAGCGCCGCGTTTCGGGAGTACCATCCTGCCGATTTTGCAAACTGCGCGGGCAGGCGTCATAATTTCGCGCATTCCGAAAAATTCTTCACATTCGGAGGAGACAAGAATGAAGACATTGAAATGTGTTGGATTGGCCCTCGTGGCGCTTGGAGTTGCATTCACGACAGGCTGCGACAGGCACTCGAACAAAGAAGTTTTCTACATGGTTTCGTCGAATATGGCATTGCCTTACTGGCAGACGGCTGCGAAGGGATTCAACAAGGCAGCGGCAGAGTACAAGGTAACCGCGAAGGTCGTGGGTCCTGAGAACTACGATCCGCAGGCGGAATTGGCGGAATTGCAGAAGGCGGTTGCGGCGAAGCCTGCCGGCATACTGATCTCGGTGGCGGATGTTTCGGTATTGGGGCCGGCCATTGATTCGGCAATCGGCGCCGGGGTTCCGGTGATTACGATCGACTCCGATGCGGTGGGTAGCAAGAGGCTGTTCTTTATCGGTACGAACAACCTCGAAGCCGGAAGGATGGGCGGCCATCGCGTGGTTGAGCAATTGGGCGGATCCGGCAACGTGGTCTTCTTCACGATTACAGGGCAGCCGAACATGGAAGAGCGGCTCAAGGGCTTCAAGGATGTCCTGGATACGCGGCCAAGCATTCATGTCGTCGATGTGATCGACATCAAGAGCGACGCGCGCACAGCTTTCGACAAGACGCAGGAATTGATGGCGTTGACAGGACCGAAGAAGATCAATGCCTTTGTTTGTCTCGAGTCGGCATCGGGCAAGATGGTGTCGGACGCGATCAAGCGGACGAATGCGACGGATCGAGTGGTAGTTGCCTGGGACGTGAACCAGGATACCCTGGACGGAATCAAGAGCGGCACAATCAACGCGACGGTCGCGCAGAAACCGTTCACGATGGGATACATCGGCTTGAGATCGCTGGATGAGATCTTCCATGCACCGCCGACGTCGTTGACGACGGATTACAGCCAGAATGCGTTTTCTCCATTTCCAGTGTTTATCGATACGGGTACATCGCTCGTGGACAAGCATAACGTCGACTCTTATCTTGCCTCGGCAGCGGCACACGAATAGGGATCGAAGTTTTTAATTAAAACTGACTATTGGAGTCTGCGGCAGCTTCACAGAATTGGAAGCTGCCGCCTTTTTTTGTGGAAACCAAATTGCCTTGGCCGATTTGGACACCGCATAAACACTGTGCTAAATCGATTCAAAGAATATTTTCTCAAAGCCTCTGCGCGGCTCTTGACGCGGCACGGAAATGGGTCCAACATAGGCAGCAAATAGGCTGTAACTGCGGGGTCCGTCGGCATTCTGCCGGGATTGTGCAACCAGCCAATGTGGTGATCGGCCGGACTCGATACGCTCAAATTCTGCGAAGGGATGCGAGACGAGCGATGGTGGTCAAGACACAATTGAGAGGCACCGAAGTCACCGGACTGCGCGTCGGCTCAAGGAATGTGCGTCGGTATTTTCCCAGGAGCCTTCGCGTGATTGAGCTGCAATTGGATCATTTAGAGATTCAATGCGGCCTGTCTCCGGAATTCTGGCACGGAGAGCCGGAGATTCACGATCCGCGGCTTTGTGTATGGCTCAACTCCAAGGTCTCCCATCAAGTGGGCGCGCATAAGGATCTCAGGCTGGCCATGACTCCCGCCGGAAACAATGCATTCAGGCTGCGGCCTTCCAACGTAAGGGAAGACGGGATGTTCAACCTGGAGCCGTTTTCGGCAGCCTGAATGGGGCGGTATTTTGCTGCCGGATAACGCCTGCGGCGGCATGATTTTTGCGGAATCAACCGCATTTTTAGTTGCCGTTCACAAGTCAGATTGAGCAGGACGGTGGATTTTTTCCGCAACGAAAGCGTGTTTCTATGACAAGGCAAATGGAGAATGAGGCGATCGAGGCTTTGCGCCAGACTCTCGGGCAGATTTCTGTCGTGAAGACCAAGGAAATCAAGGTCGAATCGCACCGGCACCGTGGAGACAGAACGATCATCGCCCATGTCGAGATCTATGGACACTTACACAGACTGGTCTGCAAGCTGGTGTGCAACTGCTCCGCAAGTGAACTGCAGCACACGTTCCTGGAGTTGCGAAAGCTTCATGCGCGATTCCCCGGCGGGACGACGCCGGTTCTGATTGCGCCTGTTCTCTCGGAGGAAGCGCAGACCCTTTGCAGGGACAGTAATACAGGATTTCTCGATCTGGAAGGAAACGCACGGATTTACCTGGATGAGGTTTTTATTGTGAAGCGCTCGCTAGCGCATCACAAAACGCTCCCGCCCCCGGCTGAATCATTGCCCACCAGCGAAACGGCCCGCTTTGCAGGAATTGCATAGCCCGTGCCGGGCTTCCTCAGCCAACGGCGGTAAACATTGAGGGCGGCCATTGGATATGGCCGCCCTTAATGTTGTTAGCCTTCCAGCCTGATTTTTCAATTACTCGGGTTTGTCCTGGCCCGTCGTGTTGTCTTGTTTGGCGAGTCTGACGCGAGCGGTTTCCAGCTTCTTCTGAACCTTGGCGACCTCGGTCGGTTCCACATCGGGAGGCGCGGATTTGGAGTACTCCGACAGAGAGAGCTCCCACTGTGCCGCGGCGAGGCGAATGCGCCCGGTCTTCTCGTAGAGATCGCCGAGGTGGTCGTGGACCGTGGGGTCGGTCTGATCGCGCTCGACGGCCTGGCGCAGGTTTTCCTCGGCCAGCTCATAATTGCCGAGCTTGAAATAGGCCCAGCCGAGGGAGTCGAGATAAGCGCCGTTCATCGGTTCGATTTCGACGGCCTTGCGGATCATTTTGAGCGCCTCGGGCAGCCGGGTGCCCTTGTCGGCGAGCATGTAGCCGAGGTAGTTGAGGACAGCGGCGTTATTGGCATCAAGGTCAAGCGCCTGGTGGAAGTACTGCTCGGCTTGTTCGAGGTGCTTCTGGCGCTCGGCCAGCCCGCCCTTCAGGAACAAGAGATAGATGTTGTCATCCTTTTTGGTGGTGAAGGGAGTCGCCTTGGCCAGGGCGTCTTCGGCTTCCTTCCACTTGCGAATGCGGGTATAGATCTGTCCCAGAGCCAACCAGACCTCGCGGTCTTCGGGGGAGTTATTGAGCATGCCCCTGGCCATGGCAACGCCCTCGTCCTCTTTCCCCTGGTCGACCAATTCGCCGGCGAGCATGAGCTTGAGATCGCGGTTCTTTGGATTGGCATCGACAGCCTTATGCGAAACTTCGATTGCTTTCTCGAACATCTTTGCGTCGCGATAGACATCGACCTCGCTCTGATATCCGCGCAAGGAGTATTCGCCGCCAAGTTCGATCATCTTTTGATAGGTCGCGATGGCTTCGTCGACCTTGTTCTGCTCGTGGTAAACCGCACCCAGCCGCTCGAGGAAGATGGCGCGATTGTTCTTCTCGTCCGCGGTATAGGCGCCGTTGGCATGGGAAGTCAGGTCGACCATGTGTTCATAGACCTGCGCGGACTCGTCGTAGCGGCCAAGAACGTCGAGGAGCAGACCCTCGTTGTAGCCGGCCTCGGGCGAATCCGGGTCCTTCTTCACGGCTTGCTTCACGGTCGTCAGCGCTTCTTCGTATTTGCCCTGGCGGCGGAGAATTTCGCTGATGTGAATGACGGCGCCGGCGTCTTCCGGGTCCGCTTCCGCGATTTGCCGAAATGTCTTGAGCGCTTCGTCAAGCTGATTGTCGTTAAGCAGCGCCTGCGCCAGCGCTCCCAGGTTGTGCACGTCATCGGGGTCAAGGTCGGCCGCGCGCTTGTAGGCATCAATGGCATCTTTGGGTCGCTTTAACTGGTCATAGACCGCCCCGAGTGCGAACTCCATCTTGGAAGTGCGCTCGGATACAGCGACTGACTCGATGACCTTTGCAGAGTGGGCAAGATCGCCGTTTTCGGCATAGAGGCGGGAGAGATTGAGGACGACTTCTTCCGAATCGGGATCGATGTCCCGGGCGGCCTTGAACTGCGCTTCGGCTTTTTCGTTTTGATGCTTGACCGTGTAGAGCTGGCCGAGCACCATGCGGTCTTCCACGCTCCTGGAGTCAAGCGAAACGATCTTCTCAAACTCCGCGATGGCCTGATCGAGTGTGTTGCCGGAGGGCGATGAGGAAGAAACGGCGTTTTGTGCTTCACTCAGCTGGCGCAAATAGATGCGACCGAGCAGACGATGCGCATCAATATTGTTCGGTGAACTCTTGAGCAAGCCACGGGCGGTCGACTCAGCGTCGCGCACCTGGCCGGTGCGGAAGTACAAGTCTGCCAGTTCATCATTCAGTTCGGGCGAATTGGGATCGGCATTCAGCGCGGTCTTGTATTCCTCGACGGCGTGGCGCATGTATTCGGGCCGGCCGGAGGCAACGGCTTCCTCTTCGTAGATGTGCGCCAGGGCGGAGTGATAATACGACTGGCCACGATCGGGGGCGGCTGCCGAAGGTGAAGCAGAGGCCAACTTCTGGTCGGCATTGGCACTGGGCGCGCCTGCGGCTGGCGGCGGAGCCGACTTGGGCGCTGTGCTCTGCGATTGCGCCGAGACGGCCGTCGCGGCCACCAGAGGAGCGACAAGCGGCAGCCATAAGAATGACGATAATGTTTTTATTTTCATGATCCTCGGGGATCCAGTGTGTCAATTCCGGGTTAGGCAGATACCCACCCGTCTGTCCGGTCTAGTGCTTTGATGTCGACGGCGTACCGGCCAGCCCGCCTGCTGTTAAAGACGATTTTACCCGCGAATAGTCGCAGAGAGCCAACCGATTCCCCGGTTTTCGCCTGCCTGGTAACGAGATACTTCGCGCGGGAAAGCCCGCTCGACCGAGTGGCTGAGACCACCGAACCGGCAGTCAGCCTGCGTTTGGAGCGCTCAAGCCGTGAAGCGCGCGCGAAATCAGTGGCGGAAGTGACGGATTCCGGTGAAGACCATGGCGAGGCCGAGGCGGTCGGCGGCGGCGATCACTTCTTCGTCCTTGACGGATCCTCCGGGTTGAATGACGGCGGTGGCTCCCGCGGCTGCCACGGTTTCAAGTCCATCGGGGAACGGGAAGAATGCGTCGGAAGCGGCAACGGTGCCCTGAAGCGGAAGGATGGCTTTCTGGGCCCCAAAACGGGCAGCGTCTACGCGGCTCATCTGGCCCGCGCCGACTCCGACGGTCTGGCCATCGCGCGCGTAGACGATGGCATTGGATTTGACGTGCTTTGAAACACGCCAGGCGAAGATAAGGCTGCGGAGTTCTTCGGCTGTGGGTGGACGCCAGGTGACGACCTTGAGCTCGTCTTCTGTGACGCGTCCGGTATCGGCGTCCTGCAGGAGCAATCCGCCGGAGACATGCTTGAGGACCGGTCGCGGCGGTGCATTGCGGACTTCGACGAGGCGGAGATTCCTTTTGGCGGCAAAACGTTCGCGGGCTTCCGGGGTAAAGGCCGGAGCGGCGATGGCTTCGACAAAGAGTTTGGCGATTTCTGCCGCTGCTTCAGCGTCGACCGGGCGATTGATGCCGATGACGCCGCCGAAGGCGGAGACGGGGTCGCTGGCCAGGGCTTTCTGATAGGCCTCAAGGACGGAGTGGCCGGTTGCGGCTCCGCAGGGGTTGGTGTGCTTGACGATGATGACGGCGGGCTCTGCGAATTCCTGCGCAAGCTCCCAGCACGCCTCAAGATCGACGAGATTGTTGAAGCTGAGTTCCTTGCCCTGAAGTTGTGTGGCGCCGGCGATGCCGAGGCCGGAGCCATCACTGTAGAGCGCCGCGCGCTGATGGGGGTTTTCGCCGTAGCGCAACGCCTGGGCGAGGGGCATGTTGATACGCAGCGTTGACGGAAGCGCCGGCGATGCGGCTTGATTGCGCCTCCGGCGCGATGGGCTGAGTGGGTTCCGGGGCCGCGTCGATCTGATCGAGGGTGTTGGCAATGGCGGAGTCGTAGGCAGCGGTGGTGGCGAATGCCTGCTTTGCCAGGCGCCAACGGGTTTCGCGGGTGACGGCGCCGTGATTGCCGGAGAGTTCTTCGATGAGAGCGGGATAATCGGAAACGCGCGTGACGATGGCGACGTCCTCGAAGTTTTTGGCGGCGGAGCGGACCATGGATGGACCGCCGATGTCGATGTTCTCGATGAGGTGACCGAAGGAAACACCGGGCTGGGCGGCGGTCTTCTCAAAGGCGTAGAGGTTCACCACCACCATGTCGATGGGCTGAATTTCGTGAGCGGCGACGGCGGCTTCATGTTCGGCATTGCCGCGGATGTAGAGCAGGCCGCCGTGCACGCGAGGGTGGAGGGTTTTGACGCGGCCATCGAGCATCTCAGGGAAGCCGGTGAGGTCGCTGATGTCCCTGACCGTCAGTCCTGCATCCCGCAGGGCACGCGCCGTGCCACCGGTGGAGATCAGCTCAACGCCGAAGCCGGCGAGTGTTCTGGCAAGCTCAACGAGCCCGGTTTTGTCTGTGACGCTGAGCAGGGCCCGGCGAATCGGTTTCACCGTACTGGCGGAAGAACTCACGGTAGCGCTCCTGGCGATCTTCGATGATTGGATTGGCGCGCCGAGAGGGCGCAGAGTGCGAAGACCAAAGAACAGACTACAACCAAAGGCCGGATGGAATTTGTGCCCGAATTTGCACCGGCAGGGAGCGCTTCAGCCGGTGCGTAACGTGACATTCGGAATGCATTAGAGTGGTGATATGAGCAGTGTTCCCCAACCCCCTCAGGGGACCGGGTCCCTCGACAGTCAGAACGACACTGAGCCGGAGATTCTTCGACCGGCTGAGGGATACATTCCGACTCCGCAACCAGTGATGCGAAGGCGGCGTTCCTTCTGGGCGACGGCTCCGGCGACCTATGTGCTGGTGGGGATTAACTGCGCCGTGTTTCTGGCGATGGTGCTCGATAAGGTGAGCCTTCTGAGCCCCACCGCAGAACAATTGATGCAATGGGGAGCGAACAATGCCGGCTCAGTGCTGATCAGCGACCAATGGTGGCGGATTGTGACCGCGATGTTCGTACACGTGGGCATCATTCACCTGGCTACCAATATGTGGTGTTTATGGAATCTGGGTTTGTTGGCCGAACCGCTCATGGGTTCATTCGGAGTCGCAGCGGTATACGTGTTGACGGGCGCAGCAGGCAACTTACTCTCTGTGTTCTGGAATGCTCGGCATTTGAGTGTCAGTTTGTTCGACCAACAATTGCAGCATCAGGCCTTCTATCCACTTAACTATTTCTCACCGGGCGCCGGAGCGTCGGGGGCCGTGTTCGGGATCGCCGGGGCGCTCATCGTATTGTTGAAGTCGCCGCATTTGCCGGTACCACCGGGAGAACTGAAGAGGCTTCGCAAGTCCGTGATCTACTTTGCCGCGATCAACCTGGTGATCGGTCTTGCAATCAGTTGGGACGTAGTGTCGTCGCGCACCGGAATCAGCATCGATAATTCAGCGCACCTGGGCGGAGTGCTGTGCGGACTTCTCTTTGCCGCGCCCATGGTGCCGAGACTGGGCAATCCGCGGCCGGTTTTCCGCCTGCGCCTTCAGATTGCCGTGGGTGTGATTGTGGGAATCCTGGTGTTATTTGGGTTCTTCATCACGATCGTGACGGCGTAGAGATCATTCCAGACTGCCGGTAGTTTGCGCTCGTGAACCGTGCGAGAATTTGATGGAACGCTGCTCGTCTGATCCTAATCTTTGGAGGAAGACCATGAGGCGTCGCGAATTCCTCAAACATGCTGCCGTAACTGCAGCGACTGTTGCGGCTTCGAGCCAACTTAAAGCGAAAACTCCCGCCGATCCAATCGCAAGGCGAACTCTGGGCCGGACGAGTGAACAACTCTCCATCATCGCATTCGGCGGCATTGTGGTGATGAACGAGACGACCGGCGAAGCCTCGAACGTGGTTGCCGAGGCCGTGGATCGGGGGATCAACTACTTCGACATCGCTCCAAGTTATGGCAACGCGCAGGAGAGGCTTGGGCCGGCGCTGGCGCCTTATCGCAAAGATTGTTTTCTGGCGTGCAAGACGGATGGCCGGATGAAGGACGACTCGCGTGCGCAACTGGAAGAGTCGCTGCGTATGTTGAAAACGGATCACGTTGATTTGTATCAATTCCACGCACTGACCAAGATGGCGGATCTCGACAAGGTGCTTGGGCCGGGCGGGGCGATGGAGACGATGGAGGCGGCCAAGAAGGAAGGGAAGATCCGCTACATCGGATTCAGCGTGCACTCGGCGGAGACCGCGGTGGCGGCGATGGATCGGTACAACTTCGACACAATCCTCTTTCCGCTGAACTTTGTGCTTTTCACGCAGGCAGGTTTCGGGCCGCAGATTCTGAAGAAGGCGCAGGAAAAGCAGATGGGAATCCTGGCGCTGAAGAGCATGGCAAAGACTGTGTGGCCGGACGACCAGAAAAAGGATCATCCTGAGCCGAAGTGCTGGTACAAGCCGGCGGGGTTTCCGGATGAGGCGTCATTGGGGTTGCGCTGGACGCTGGGACACCCGATTACGGCGGCAATTCCGCCGGGAGATGAACGCTACTTCAGGCTGGCGATGGATGTGGCGCAGCATTACAGGCCGCTGGAGCCCCGTGAAGAACAGGCGCTGCTGGCAGGCGCGCACGGCACCGAGCCTATCTTTCACCTGGGAAATGACGTGTAGTAGAGCGAAATCAGAATTCTGAGGCTTCGGACGATATTTGCTCGGTTCCGCTGCGGGGGCCTGGTGCGTCACTGGCCATGATGCCCAAAAGCCCCGCGCGGCCTGAATCCGACTAACGAACTGTGGTTGAGGCGAACTTTTTGACCATGGCTAACAGCAGCTTGCGGTCGCTCTCATTGAGATTGGTGGAGTAGCGGCGAATCTGGGTAAGGAAGCGCAATTCGTCGTCGCTGAGGTGTTGGGTGTTTACCACGCCGAGCGAATCCTCGGCGAAGAACTGGGCGATGGGCAGGTCAAGGGCGAGCGCAATCTTGGAAAGTGTGTCGAGCGAGGGAACGGTGTGTCCGTTTTCAACGCGCGATAAATAACAGCGCAGGAGACCGGTTTTTTTTTCGATATCCCCCTGGGAGAGTCCCTTTTGCAGCCGGTGCGCACGGATGGTGGTGCCGATCTTCATCACGCCATTGCCTTTCCCGCTTCCGTGCGAAGGATGAGCCCACGGTAGCTACCACTGAGTTATTGGCGTAAGAGTAAACATGGCGTCTCAAAGAGCGCAAGCGGAAATCGGGAGACGAAGTATCGGGAGTAACCAGGGTGTGCACCAAGTAGTAAACAGCGGTATTGGAAATTCTCGACGGACGACCGCAGGTCCCCGCGTAAACCTTCATGGCACACTAAGCGTCTGTCTGAATACAGGTTCGAGTCCGGGAGCATGGATGAAGCGGGGAGCAATACGAAGAGCTGTCGCTGCGGCGACGTGTGCATTTGCAAGCCTGGGCGCAGGGGCGCAGGCGGCTGCTCCACCGCAGGCTCCCGCGACGACTCCAACCCCGGTCTCTCCACCCGCTGCGAACCTATCTGACACGCAGCCGGCAGCTCCGCCTGACATCACCGGCGGCAGGCTTCATGGGTTGGTAAAGAGCGGGGCGATTCCGCTTCCGGGTGTTACGGTTACCGCTCAGAACACCCTCACCGGCAAACGCTATGCGACGACGACAGACGTAACCGGCGCCTGGTCGCTGACGATTCCGCAGAACGGGCGGTACGTGATCCGGACTCAATTTGCGGCGTTTGCGCAGGGCGACCAGGAGGCTCTACTGAATGCGTCGAACCATGACCAGGCGGTGGACTTCCAACTGATACTGGCTTCGCGCGCAGCCCAGCAGCAACAGCGCGAAGATGCGCAGTCGGGGCAGGTGTCGCAGGCGATTCGCCAGTTGGCGGGAAGCGGTGCACAGGCGCTGAACCTTGTAAGCGCACTGGCCGGCGATACGGAGACGCAGGGCGGAGGCGCGGGCACGAGCGGTG
The DNA here is from genome assembly GCA_963830285.1 of uncultured Acidobacteriaceae bacterium. Lineage (GTDB taxonomy): Bacteria > Acidobacteriota > Terriglobia > Terriglobales > Acidobacteriaceae > Telmatobacter. The sequence goes on along the minus strand of CAWHLU010000014.1, from coordinate 42,650 downwards.
CGGCACTGCCATCGATTGCGGGAAACTCCGACTTCAGCGATGAATCGGTAGCCATCAGCGGACAGTCGGGCTCGGTCAGTCCACTGGCAGGCGTTGACATGGATCGGTTGCGCGATGCAATGGAGACGATTCGCGCGCAGGGCGGGATGAATGGCGGAGGGGCTGGCGGCGGGTTGTTTGGCGGCGGTGGAATGGGGGGCGGATTTGGTCCGGGCGACTTCGGTGGAGGAGGATTTGGCGGTGGCGGGCGTGGAGGGTTTGGCGGTGGTCGCGGCAACTTCCGCGGGTTCAATCCAGGCCAGCCTCATGGCGCGATTTTCTGGATGGGCAGCAATTCGGCGTTGAATGCCGAGCCGTTCAGTCTTCGCGGCCAGCCGCAGGAGCAGCCGGCCTCGGGGACGAATCGATTCGGGCTGACGTTCATGAGCGCGCCTTATATTCCGGGGCTGACGAAGCCGAGCGGAAAAGATACGGTGTTTCTTACGCTGTCGGGGTCGCGGAGTTCGAATCCCCTGGATGAATATGCTACGGTGCCGACCGATGCGGAACGCACAGGCGATTTTTCAGCCGCCGGGCTACCGGCGATTTTCGATCCGACCACCTTGCAGCAGTTTTCCTCGGGTGGTGTGCTGAACGTGATTCCGGCGGCGCGGATCGCGCAGCAGGCGAAAGCACTGCTGCAGTATTTTCCAGAGCCGAATATTCCGAATTCGATTCAGAATTATCACCTGCTTTCGACTGCGCAATCGAACACAACGCAGGCGGGCATCCGGTATATGCGCAGCCTTGGCGCGAATGCATCGCAGTTTGGCATGGGCGGGCGCGGCGGTGGTGGTGGCGGGCGGCGCTCGCAGCAGAACCAGGGTCTGCGGCAGAGCATAAACGCCAACTACAACTGGAGCCACTCGGCGTCAGACAACGTGAACCTGTTTCCGCAACTGGGAGGAAAGACTGCGTCCAATTCTTACTCGCTGCAAACCGGTTACACGCTGGGGTACAAGAAGTTCACAAACATCTTCAATGTGAATTGGAATCGTTCTGACAGCAACGTGATCAATTTCTTCACGAATGGACCGGACATTGAGACGCAACTCGGCATCCTTGGGCCGGACGGGGCCCCGCTCAATTCGACGCCGCTGAATTTCGGATTGCCAAGCGTGGTGCTGAGCAATATTTCGGGATTGAATGAGCAACAGCCCAGGTCCGCCATTCAACAGACGATCTCCCTCTCTGAGACGTTCAGTTGGATTCACGGCAAACACAATATGCGCTTCGGCGGCGATTATCGACGGGTTCACAACGATTTTCTTTCGAGTTCGAATGCAACGGGGAGTTTTACATTTACAGGACTTTTCACGCAGGACGCCGCAAGCGATCCAAACACCGGCGCCTCGCTGGCCGATTTTCTGCTGGGGCTTCCGCAGCAGACTGCGCTGAGCTCAGCGATTAACAAGAGCTATCTGCGCGATAACGTGCTTGACGGTTTTGCGCAGGACGATTGGCGGTGGAGGCCAAGCCTCACGCTCAACTATGGACTGCGCTATGAATTTTTCGCGCCCTACACGGAAAAATATGGCCACCTGGCAGAAGTTCTGACGAATCCAAGCGAGGGGTTTACGTCGGAGACCGAAGTACAGTCGGGGCAAGGTGGGCTGCCCTCTTCTCTGGTTAACCCGTTCCACAAGGCGTTCGCTCCGCGGGTCGGGATTGCGTGGAGGGTGCCCAAGGTTAAACAAACGGTGGTGCGTGCCGGCTTCGGGATGAACTATACGGTTGGTTCGTATTCGACATTTGCGACGACGATGGCGCATGAGCCGCCATTCGCAAATGAGCAGACGAACCAGGAAGCGACTTCGACGGGTACTCCGTCGTCAGCATGCGTGCAAAGCGGAAACTGCTTCACCCTGGCTCAGGGATTTCCTTCACCGGCGGTGGTTGGAGACTACTCGCTCGATCCGCATTTCCATCTGCCCTATGTGCAGACATGGAATCTCGACATCCAGAAGACAATGCCATGGGGCATCGTGATGAATCTCGGGTACAACGGATCGAAAGGCAATCATCTCGATATCGTGACGGCCCCGCGCGCGCTTGCGATCAGTCCGGACACAGATCCCGCCAATCTCCTGAATTGCGCCGGGCGGGCAGTCTGCGTTCCGCTGGATTTCCGATACGAGCAGGCTGCGGCGTTCTACAAATTCAACGCGGGCACACTGCGCCTGAACAAGCGGCTTTCAGGCGGCATATCGATGGGAGCCAATTACCAGTATTCGCACGCGATCGACAACGCGGGAATCGTGGGCGGGGTAGGAGGAGTAGGCGCGCAAAACTGGACGAATCTGCTGGATGAGGAAGGCAATTCCAGTGTCGATGTACGGCACAAGGTCAGCGGCACGTATCTGTATGAACTGCCGTTTGGGAAGGATAAGCGCTGGCTGACGGCCGGAGCCGGTTCGCACCTGATGGAGGGATTCTCGGTTTCCGGCAGTTTCACGTTTGCGAGCGGGACACCGCTGACGCCGGTTTTTCAGGCAGCAACCACCAGCGTCGCGTGCGGCACGTCTGGTACATACCGGCCGAATCTGACCGGAACTTCGTTGAGCCAGAGTACGGGCCGGCAGTGGTTCAATCCGGCAGCATTCAGCGAGCCAGTGGCGAACGCGCAGTATCCGTGCGGGGTGTTCGGAAATGCGCCGCGCAACTTCATCATGGGGCCGGGAACGGTGCAGAACAATATGGCGCTCTCGAAGACGATGCAACTTGGCGAGACCCGAAGCCTGGAGATTCGCGCCACGATGAACAACGCGTTCAATACAGTGCAGTATTCGGGCGTTGATAACAATGTTGCGTCGCCCACGTTCGGGCAGGTGACTTCGGCGGGATCGATGCGGTCATTCCAATTTACATCGAGGTTCAGATTCTGATGGCGCATTGGATTGACAAGGTGGCTGCCGCTGCGGCGATATGCGCGCTTGGGTTTCCGGGTGGGCAGATTGTGACGGCGCAGGACGCGAGCACGCAGCAGACAAGTGGGGCACAGCAGGACAGCTATGTTTTCAAGGCCAATGCGGAACTGGTTCTGACCAATGTTGTGGTGCGGGACTCGAAGACCGGCGAGTTCGTGCGCGGGCTGAAGCAGAGCGACTTCACGGTTCTCGAAAACGGCAAACCGCAGCAGATCTCGACGTTCGACTACCAGTCGGTGGATATGGCCACGCCGCTCAAGGAAGCAACAGTGATGCGGGCTGGCGGCAGGGGTGAACGGACCGGGAACGAAGGCTGTGGTTGTCGCCAAGCCGGAGGAGCTGCGCAACCATCGGCTGATCGTGATGTTTTTCGATCTGACCTCGATGCAGCCTGAGGACCTGGACCGCTGCGTGAAGGCGGCGCGCGACTTCCTGACGAACAAGATGCAGCCGGCCGACCTGGTGGCGCTGGTTTCGCTCGACGACACGCTCAAGGTCGATCAGGATTTTACTGCCGACAAGAATGCGCTCACCAACGAAGTGGGCGTCTACAACGGCACGGAGGGGCAGGGCTTTGCCGAAGGGCGCGACGGCCAACTCGAACCAGGTGGAGGACACGACCGGCTACACGCCTGACGAGAGCGAGTACAACGACTTGAACACCGACCGCGAGCTGTTTGCGCTGCGGGCGATTTCAAAATCGCTCGAGAAGATCACGGAGAAGAAGTCGCTGCTCTATTTTTCGGGCGGCATTTCGCGCGACGGCATCGAGAATCAGGCTTCGTTGCGTGCGGCCATCAATTCGGCGGTGCGCGCCAACCTCGCCATCTACAGCGTGGACACGCGCGGCTTGCAGGCGATTTCGCCGCTGGGCGATGCTTCGACGGGAAGTCTGCGCGGTTCCGGCGCATTCAACGGCGGCGCGCTGATGAACAACATGAATGCCAACTTCGCCACGCAGGAAGTGATGGCGACGCTGAGTTCCGATACCGGCGGCAAGGCGTTCTTTGACTCCAACGATTTTGCGCCGGCGTTTGCGCAGGTGCAGCGCGACACCTCGGCTTACTACGCGATCGGGTTCCACTCATCCAATCCGGCGCGCGACGGCAAGTATCGCAAGCTGACCATCAAGATCAACCGGCCCGGCATGAAGCTTGAGTATCGGCCCGGCTACTACGCGCCTGCAGATTTCAAGCATTCAGGGCGCGAAGATCGCGAGCGGGATCTGGAAGAGCAACTGGACGAGCGACTTGCCGGCGACCGACATGGCCGTCTATCTCGACGCGATGTACTTCCGCCTGGATGAGAATCGCTTCTTCGTGCCGGTTTCGCTGATCGTGCCGGGCTCGCAGATTCCCTTTGTGAAGGGCGGCGACAAAGACAAGGCTACGCTCGACATTATTGGCGAAGTGATTGACGAGGTGAAGCGGCCGATCGGCAGCGCGCGCGAGACGGTCAAGCTCAATCTCGACCCGGCCCTGCAGGCGCGGCAGAAGAATATCCAGTACACCACGAGCTTCAACCTGCCGCCGGGGAAATATCACCTGAAGTTTGTGGTGCGCGAAAACCAGACCGGCCGCATGGGCTCGTTTGAAGCGGACATCACGCTGCCGGATATGAAGAAGCCACCGCTCAAGATGAGTTCGATCGTGCTGGCTTCGGCGCGGCAGCCGAGCAAGAAAGTCATCCCCGCTGGTGCGCGCCGGCGAAGAATACGTTCCCAACATCAGCCACGTCTTCCGCCAGGATCAGCATCTTTATCTGCTGTACGAGGTCTATGGTCCGGCGAAGCGAGAAGCTGGCGGAGGGGCAGCCCAAGGGAACCAAGCCCGGAATCAATCTGCTGAGCAGCCTCGAATTGATCCAGGGCTCGACGAAGGTCTACGAGACGCCGCTGGTGCAGGCCAAAGCCATCAACGTGGAGGGGCGCGACGCGGTGGCGATCGAACTGGATGTGCCGCTGGACGGGCTGAAACCCGGCTCATACGTGTGCCAGCTGAATGTGATTGACGACGCCGGCGGCAGCTTTGCGTTCCCGCGTTTCGCCGTGCTGGTGCGCGAACCCGCAGCAAATTCGACTCCCACGGTGCCTGCCACAGCCTCATCGGGTTCGGGCGCGACGGGTACCAAGTAGACTCAAATCGCGCAACAGCCGTGATGGGCCATTCCGCGTATTCTGGAGCGGAGGGGCGAGATGAACGGCGGCACAACAGGGCGGGTTGCGGTGATCACGGGAGCTACGGGAGGCGTAGGCGCGGCGGTCGCGCGTACTCTCTCCCGGGCGGGTTACTCCCTTGTTCTGACTGCGCCTTCCATGGAGAAGCTGAGCGCGCTGGCTGCCCAGCTCAAGGGACCCTGCACGGTGATCGAGGGCAACTTGAGCGATGAGTCCCTGCCGGAGACGTTGCTTTATGCTGCGCTGGACCGGTTTGGGCGTTGCGATATCTGTTTCAACAATGGGGCGCTGTTCGAGGCGGGAATCATCGAGACGGTGGATATCGAACGGCTCAGCAGCATGGTGCGGGTGAATGTCGAGGGCTCGTTCCGGGTTGCTTATGTGTTTGTGAAGCACTTTGTTTCAGAGGGATCGGGCCACCTGGTGAACGTTTCCAGCGCTGTAGGAAGCAGCGTAAGACCAACTCCGTATGCGGCGACGCAGCGGGCGATCGAGGCGCTCTCCGATGCGCTCGCGTCGGAACTGGATGACAGTGAAGTTCTGGTGTCGTGCATTCAGCCGGGGCTCGTAAAAACCGGTTTGCATCATCGATGGGAGATCGCGCTGGAGGGAGCCTCAGGGAACTTCGTATCCGCTGGAGCCGGAGGATTTTGCACGGATGGTGCTGTTCATTCTGGAGCAGCCCGGGTTGAAACAGAAGGAAGACCAATCAATCGGCGCTGAGACTGCTGGGAGCGAAGAAGAAGCTGCGGGCAGGCATGCGACGGACGCGGAAGAAGGGCTTGTCCAGGATGAGATCTGAGCGCAATCAAGCGGGCGGGTTTCTGTCCTCTTCGGTTCCGCGATAGGGGCAGTGGCGGCAGCCGGATCCGCAGCATGTACCGCGCTTCAGCAGGTATGCGGCGGTAAAGACCATGTAGGCTCCGTCGAAGTAGAAGTCCTCGGGGTCGAGCTGTGGTGCCGGGGCAGTCGGCTTCGGGGGAGCATTGCCATCCATTCCAGCATTTTCTCATTCGTTGAGGCGTGTTGCCTTCGGCCCGCCGCACCAGGCCACATTTAGAATCGAATCATGACATTGACCGCGCAAGATCGCGCCCGCCGCATCAAGATCATTCTTTTTGACGTGGACGGCGTGTTGACCGACGGCACCATCTGGCTGGTACCTGCTCCGAACCCGGCATCGAGCAGTGCAGATACGCAAGCGCATCTCTCAAAACATGAGGGGGAGATTGGGTTTGGAGTTCACTCGGCAACGATGATGGAGGCAAAGGGCTACAGCGCGCATGATGGTACGGCGATTTCGCTGGCAAGGCTTGGCGGGATGAAATGCGGTGTCATTACCAAGCGCGTGAGCGAGACCGTGGCGACGCGTGCGCGCGATCTGAAGCTTGAATTTGTCTACATGGGGCAAGCATTCAAAATGCAGGCGGTGCGCGAGATCATGGCGAAGGAAGGCGTGACGCTTGAGGAGATTGCATACGTCGGCGACGACGTCATCGATCTTCCCGTGATGCGCGAATGTGGCTTTGCGGTTGCCGTGGCCAACGCGCGCCAACAGGTGAAGGCCGAGGCGCATTATGTAACGCCGAACACGGGCGGATACGGTGCGGGCCGCGACGCGGTTGAATTTATTCTCGAAGCCAAAGGCATTCTGCAGAAGTGCATCGATGAATACATCGACGAGCGCAATCCCATTTCGCCTTCGATGGACATCGGCAAGGGCAGAGACTAGCTGCTGCTATTTCGCCGATGGAAATACCTGCTCGATGAGGATGGTGCGCAAGGTCTGGCGCAGGTCGGTTTTTGCATCGGGCTCGGTATTGGACTGCGGATGCAACTCGGGCGTTGGCGGTGGCGCGCCAGTATCGGTGGTGTTGACTGCGAGCACGCTGCCGCAGTGATCTGCGGGGTCGATCAGTAACTCTGACGAAAAGCCGCCCTGGTCGCCATCGTGATAGATGTAGCGGTGTCTGCCGACTTCGACCACGAAGAAGCCAAGTCCCATCTTCGGCTGGCTGCCGTTTGGGCCGACGGTGTATGCGGTTGCGGCCTGGCCTGGCTCCGTTGCGGGCAGCACGCCGGTCCATGCCTCTTCGAGCGAACTGCGCTTGAGCACAATTTCGTAGAGCGGGTTGGCGGGATCTCCGATGAGAAAGCGGAGGTACTTTGCCATGTCGGTGATGGGCGCCTTCAGGCCGCTATTGGAGGTGGTGATGCCGGTATCGAAATTGAAAGGCTGCGGGGTGAGCTTCTTACCGGCACGCAGGTAGCTGGCCGAAACGTGGTTTTCAAGGAAATATGGGGCAACGTCAAAGTAGCTGTCGGTCATGCCGAGAGGCTTGAGGATGTTCTTGTCGATGTAGACTTCGAAATCGTCACCGCTGAGGCGCTCGATGATGTGGCCGAGGAAGACGTATCCGAGATTTGAATAGCTCCAGCGTGAGCCGGGCGCGAAGGCAACGTGGGTGTAGGGGAGCATCGCGGCGACCTGCGACCATCGGGTAGGTTCGAAGGGCTGCCAGTCGCAGTTGGAGGGGTCGTCGCAATCCCACGGCCAGGTTGGGTTGCGAAAGCCCGCACTGTGCGTGAGCAATTGGCGAATGGTGATGGCGTCGACGCTGCCGAAGGCGTCGTGCACTTCGTGCAATTCGGGCACGTAACGAACGGCTGGATCGTCGAGCGAGAGTTTGCCTCTGTCGCGAAGCTGCAGGATGGCGATGGCCGTCATGGTCTTGGTGATGGATGCCCAGTTGTACGCAGTTGCGTCGTCGATTGGCTTATGAGAATCGGCGCGGGCTTCGCCAAACGCGATGGTTTGTGCTTGTTCCTGGCCGTGCACCAGTGCGAAGCCGCCGCCCACAACGCCGTGCTGCTTCAGGACGGATTCGAATTGCGGACGGAATCTTTCGAGCGTGGGATTTGAGGTGTTTGACTGAGCATGGCTCGTTGTGACGAACGGAAGCAAGATACACCCAGCGACAAGCGGGTAAAAAAGTGCATGGCGAACCGGCATGGGGCAATCATAATATGCGTCTTTGCGTGGACCGGACGAATCCAGATTTCAATTCAAAACGGATCAGGCTGTGGAGTGGGAGATGTCGACTCCGCAGGGATTTCTGAGAACTCGAGGGGACGCTGTATCGCGAAAAGCGGCGGTGCCGACGCTCATCGCGTCCGCTCATGCGGCTTCTCCGGGGAGAACCGTATAGCGGCGGCGAGCGAGCCAGAGCAGAATGCCCGCGATGGCCCAACACGTGCCAACGAGCTTTGCCTTTGGGCTGAGATTCCACCACAGCACGGCGCAGGTAGCCATGCCGGCAAGCGATATCAGCATGGGCATTGCCTGCGACCAGCGGCCGTGGCGCCATCCGCGAAGAAGAGAGGCGAGGTTGACTCCGATGAATGCGAGGAGAGCGCCGTAATTCAACAATTCCGCGCCGAGGTCGAAGTTCAGGATCAAGGCTCCGACGAGGCAGACGGATCCAATCGAGAAGAACGTTGTTTCTTGGGATGCGGTTCTTCAGGCTGACTGCGCCGAAGAAGCGACGGGGAATTGCTCCGTCCTGTCCCATCGCGTAGAGCAGCCTTGCCGCGCCGAGTTGAGATGCCATGCCTGAACCCATGTTGGCCAGAAGCAGCGCGGCGTTCACGATGACGAGCAGAATCGGCCCGCCCATGCGGCCTGAAACGTGAACATAGGCGGTAGTCACGTCGGGGAAGGCTGCTCCACGGGGCCATACGAGCTGTGCGAAGTAGACCTCAATGCTGGCCAGGATTCCGGTGATCAGGCAGGTGAGCACAATGGCGCGGGGAACGCTGCGGGCCGGGTCTTTGGCTTCGTCCGTGAGGGTCGAGATTCCGTCGAAGCCGATGTAGGTGAGCACCGCGATAGATGTGCCGTGGAGAATCGCGCCGGAGTTGAAGCTGGCGCGATTGTAAAGCGGGTCGAGAAAGAGGCCGGCGGTGGGATGCGAGAGGTGAAGGATCCAGCGAACCGAAGCAATCAGCACGAGAACGATGACGACACCGAGCGCAGCAGCCATGCCGGCATTGATGCGCGCGGAAGTTTCGACGCCGTTGCAGTTCAGAACCGTGAACAACAGGGCAAAGAAGATGGCCCAGGCGACATATGGAATTTCCGGTGCGAAGTTCATGGCGGCGCGGCTGCACCAGATGACGCAAATGAGCGGATTGATGACGTAGTCGAGGACGAGGCACCAGCCCGTGATGTAGCCGAGACTGGGATGGATTTCCTTTCCGACATAAAGGAAAGCCGAGCCGCCGTGTGGATAGACGCGCGCCATGCGACCATAGCTGACCGAAGTGAACAGCATGGCCACCATGGCCAGCAGGATTACGGCAACGACATGCCCGTGCGATTCCTGGTAGAGCACGCCGAAGACGGGCATGGGCGCGGTCGGCTGGATCAGAATGATTCCGTAGAGAATCAGATCGCGGAAGCGCAGGGTGCGCCTGAGTCCAATGGTTTCGGATTGTGTGCCGGAGGAGGCCGCCATTCTGATCCTTACAGCAATTCCTGAGTTTCTACGTTCTGTCTGGTTCTGTGCAAGGTCGCCGCTCTCTGACGGTCGCGTCGACTTAAGTGCGACATGTTATAGCCATCGTGGACTCAGGAATCGCGTTAGCGCGCTGCAACAGCAGTTGTGGGCGTGAGTGAGATGGGTGCGACATTCCAGCCATCGATTTTGACGGTGGGCATGGAATTGTCGCCTTCCGGCAATCTTGCGGTAAGAACGGTGCTCTCGCCTGGAGTGAGTTCGATCCAGTTGTCTGACCAGAATACGGGAGCGATCAGTTCCCCGGAAGACGTGCGGACGGCTGCCCGTAGTTGAAATGCAAGGGCTTTGGAGGGGTTGGAAAGATGGACGCGAAGTTCGCGGCCGTGTGCAGTGTTTTCGATTTCGGCGTGCGCGTCAACCTGGGCGGGAGCAAGGTGCGTAAGCGCGGTCAGATCTTCATGTCGCGCCGCGGGCGTATGCGTGTAGTCGGTGTTCTCCCAATCGAAGGTGGTAAGCGTTCCTGGCACCCAGTAGAAGTTATGGCTCACGACGTGGCCGCCGGAGTCTGTGAGCGCCAGATCGATCAAAAAGATTCTTTCCGCGTCGGAATAGAGCTTTTCGGGAATCGTGAATACGCGCTGTGCGCTGTCGGCGTCGGCACTGACGCCTGCCTGTGCGCTGTAGAGTTCGTTCCATGCCGGGTCGTACACATGAACAGAGGCGTGAAGATCCGCTGCATCCGCGTAGGTGCTGTTTACCACGACAATGGAGCGATCGTCATAGGAGTACTGGATGTGCAATGGCTCGCAGGCCTTCTTGGTGCCGAAATAACCGCCGCCGGTGTCGAGGTAGTAGTCGTAGAGATGCCAGATCATGGAGGGCCATGCATTATTCAGCATCCACTGAATGACGCCGGTGGAGGTGTATTTATTTTTGCTGTAGGCTTCGAACATGGCGCGCTCGGAGTCGTACTCCATGGTTTGAGCCATGCGCTCGTAATCGTCGGCGGAGCTGGGCTTGGCGTATACCGCTGCCATGGCGGAGTCGAAGACCTTCAGATTTACGAATTCTCCGCCACCGAAATGAAAGCTCCAGTCAGCGGTGGGCGGCCATGCTTCGGGATCGGGAAGAAAGAGCTTGCGGCTTGCGAGAGAGGGAATCGCCGGGCCCGGACTTGTCTCGGTGTTGTAGCCGAAGGCGCCGCCGAATTTGAGGCCGGTGTACCAGTAGCTGGGCGCGACGTAGTCATACGGGCCCGTCATCTTCACGCCACTTTCACCGGTCACGGTTGTCGGGGCCTGAGATGCCGAGGAGAGGATGGGATTCGGCCAGTGCGTGTCTGACTCGACTTGCAGATAGGCGCTTTCCACATTGGCAGGCGGAGGATTGTCGCTGCCATTGAGCCACACCAGCAGACTGGCGTGATGGCGCAGGCGGAGCATCTGCGAACGCAGGGAGGCCGTGGCGATGGTCAGATCCTGCGGCGTCCATTCCTTCCAATGTTCCCAGTGATCGCAGCAGCACCAGCCAAGCATGACGAGGATGCCGCGCTCATCGGCGAGATGGAAGAACTCATCGGTTTCGAGCTTACCTTCGAGACGGATGGTGTTGAGGTTCATGTCCTGGACAAGGTCGAACTGGTTGCGCAGGCGGCCCTCGTCGGTACGGAGAAGCATGTCCTGCGACCAGCCCGCGCCGCGGATCAGGATCGGTTTGCCGTTCACGCGGAAGAGGCGGCCACCGTTGGATGTCAGGGTGGATGTGATCTCGCGAATGCCAAAGTTCACGCTTTGTTCATCGGTGATGCGTCCATCAATGGTGAAGCTGACCGTAAGGCGCTCGAGGTGCGGCTCACCCATCTGGCGGGGCCACCACGGCTTGGGGTTTTGCACGCGCAGGGCAGGGAACTGTTCGGGGCTGAAGACGATCGTCTGATCCTCGTTTGCGGCCAGCGCAACGGGCTTTTCGAACTTCACGCCGAGGGCGGCTCCTGAGACAACTCCCTTGATCGGGCTGGCGGTGGCGTTGTGCAATTCGGCGATAAACAGTAAGATCCGCGCGGGTCAATGAGCCATCCGGGAAATGAGTGACGACCAGCGGCGAGCGCAGCGTGACGGGACCGGTTTGCACCAGGTCCACATTTCCCACCAGGCCCATATCCTTATCGGGCGGGCAGGGATTCCAGTCGACCCAGTTGATGCCGAGATCTTTTTCTGTCGGCGCAGTAGTTTTGACGGCGAGGACGTTGAGCTTGCCGGGGAGGGCGGCGTCGGTGATGTCGAAGTCATAGGTGCGATAGGCTCCGGCCACCGAAGAGGAGTCCGCGATCCTGTGGCCATTCACCCAGACTTCGCCGCGGTAGTTGATGCCTCCGAAGTGCAGCCAGAGGCGATTATCTTTTGTCGAGAGCGCCGAAGCTGTGAATTCCTTGCGGTACCACCAGCCACAGGCATAGGGACTGTCGGCCGGCATGGGCAGATTGGAAAAATTGTGGCCGATGGGATAGCTGGTGCCGGGAATCTTTCGGAGATTGTCGCCGAAGTAGGGATCGGGGAAGACGCCTGCCTTGACTTGTGCGGCCAGCACGGTGCTTGGAACCGACGTTTTCAGCCAGCCATCTGCCTTGAAGTTTGCGGTCGAGATCGCTTCCCCGGAGTCCGTGGCCTTGCACGCGGATAACAACTGCCAGTTATCGCGAAGAGGCGTGGTGTTTTCCGCGGTCGTTGACGCTGTTGCGGCGAGGAAGACAAGAGGGAGAATAATCGCTTTCGGGTTCATGGGCACCTGACATTTCTTTGCTAAAGCACGGCCTTGTCCGAGGTTTCTGCAGTCGATTTGATTTATTCAATCGTTTGAATCAAGGAATATCGCGCCTGAACACTAGATTGTCAAGCGCGATTTTGCAGGGCTTGCGCGGCGCGATTCCGGAATGCGCCGGGAAGTCGACATGCGCACAACAAGTTCGGGCGGGGCCTTGTATAGTTTCACCGGTCTGACTGCGTTTTGGTCGCGGGAGTTGATCGCCCGCAGAGTCCACTCCGAAGCGAGCAGGCCCATTTCCTTTAAGGGCTGACGAATGGTCGTGATGCCCGGAGTGGAAACGGCCGCCGGTAGAACATCATCGAAGCCAACGACGGAACAGTCGTCGGGGATCCTCAGACCGGCATTGGTCAATCCGCGCACGATACCAAGGGCGGTGAGGTCGTCGAAGGCAAGTACAGCAGTGAACTGGCGTCCCGATGCCAGCATATCTTTCGAAAAATTCAGCCCTCCTTCAAAGCCCGAAGTGGAGCCCATCAGGTTGGGCAGTTGAAACACGAGCTTGCGATCGATCTGGACTCCGGCCTCGGTCGCTGCGCGCTGTACGCCGGCCCAGCGCGGTTCCGTGTCGAAGAGTTCTTCAGGACCGCGAACAATGGCAATACGGCGATGACCGAGTTCGATGAGATGGCGAAAGGCAAGCGCTCCGCCTGCTTCGTTGTCCACGAGCAGGGAGCTGACTTTTTTGTTGGTCAGATCGCGGCCGACGATCACAATGGGTACCCGGTTCTTTTCGATGTCTTCGAGCAGATTTGTTTCCTGGAAGATCCAGCTTGCGATGACGATGACGCCCTCAGCTCTGCGCTCGAGGATCATCTTCAAATAGTTATCGAAGAGCTTGCGTTGTGTCTGTGCATCGACCAGCAGGGGCAGGTAGTCGGCCGGCTGCAGCCCTTCCTGAATTCCATGGACGATCGGGATACAAAACGGATCGGAGAGATCGTAGGCAAGCACGGCGATTGTCTGGCTGCGCCGCCTGCGCAAAGACCGGGCATACGCATCGGGGTGATAACCAAGTTGCTGCGCCATCTTCCGGATCCGGTCACGGGTGGAAGCGGCGACGTTTTGCGACAGCGGCGCTTCGCTCAGCACGATGGACACGGTGGAGACGGAGTATCCGCAGGCCTGGGCGATATCCAAAAGCGTGACGTGGCCGGATTTGCGTTGCACGATTTCGCCTCCCGTCAAGCGATTTACGATGGGCAATTCAGCGTCATTCTGGCACGAAGGCCGGGCTGACTGAATCGCGAAGCCGGCAGCGGCAGTTTGGCGTCCAGCCGGTCTCGCACTTTCTGCTTGACATGCAGAAGAAACGATTCTACATTCGGCTGTCAAGAGATTCAAACGTTTGAATAAGGCGTTTGACCCCGGGGGTGGCCATGGATAGGCAGTGTGCGCGAGGCGCATATGCGCGGTCTATTTTGTTCCTATTTCTGCTGGTTGGAATCGCTTCTGCTGCCTGCGCACAGGCCGGAAGAGGGTCAATCAGCGGACTTGTCAGCGATCCTACGGGCGCGATCATCCCGGGAGCAAAGGTTGTAGTTCAGAGCCAGGCGACCGGGCTGAAACTCACCACCGTGTCCACCACGGCTGGATTGTATTCGTTTGTGTCGCTGGCTCCCGGCAGCTACGAGGTAACGGCCAGCGCCAAGGGATTTGACACGCTGGTTGAGAGAAACGTCGCGGTTTCGGTAGACCAGGTTTCGACCATCAACCTGACGCTGAAGGTGGGGAGCGTTAGCGAGGTGGTGACGGTGAATGGGGCTACCGAGCTTATTGAAGCAAGCAATTCGACGGTAGGCCAGCTGCTGACTGCCGATACGATCGACCGTGTTCCGCTATTGACGCGCAACGTCTTCGATCTTATCCAGCTAAGCGCCGGCGTGACGCCGGCAAACGGCGCACCTAATTCCTCAAGCTCGTTTGCGATCGAAAACATCTCCAGCGGCCGCCCCGGCGTGGATGTCTCCTCTTACACTATCAACGGCGCGATCGTGGGTTCGGTCTACTACATGGTTGACGGCAGTCCGATAGGCATTGCGGAGAACAATGTTGCAGCAATTATTCCGGCGCTGGATATTCCCGAAGACGGCGTGGAAGAGACGCGCGTGGAGACGCAGAACACTCCTGCGAGCTACCAGAGCGGCGGAGCCGGTGTCATCAGCCTCGTAACCAAGTCCGGCACAAATCAGTTTCACGGCGATGCATTCGGAGTATTTCGGCCGGACGTGCTGGCGGCCAATGAATATTTCAACAAGCAGAGCCAGGTAGCGGCAGGCAGTTCGAACACTCCACCGTCGTTTCATCGCTACCAGGAAGGCGGCTCGTTTGGCGGACCGATTTTGCACAACAAGCTTTTCATCTTCGGTGACTACGAGGCGACGCAGCAAGAGCAATATGACGGGTCAAATTATTTTGTTGTGCCGACAACCGCCGAACGGACCGGCGACTTTTCGGCGGATGGATTCACGATCTATGACCCGACCCAGCCGGATAATCCAGACGGAACGCGCCAGGCATTCGCGAATAACACGATCACCAATCCCAACCCGATTGCTTTGAAGTTTCTGTCGAATTTTCCCAAGTGCAATTACCCCAATCCGACAACCTGCGATGCGAGTTCCGACGATGTTTCGCTGAACTACTTCGCTCCTGGTCTCGATCCCACGACGGCGCAGAGGTTCGATATTCGCATGGATTGGGCGCAGAGCGAGAAGCAGCGCGTGTTCGGGCGCTTCTCTTTCGATCGTCTATTCAACTCGACCTACAATGCGTTTCACAGCATGTGGGACCTGAACTACGCACAGAATGTGACCAACGGGCGCAATTTTCTGCTGGGGGACGACTTGACGCTCAGTCCCACGATGTTCCTGCAATTGCGCTACTCCTTTACGCGTCACTACGAGAACCAGGGCGGTGATCCCCGGCAGGATGGCTTCGATATCACATCGCTCGGTTTTCCTTCGTCACTGGCTGCCGAAGAGGTCATCAAGCTTCTGCCGTTTGTGATCTTCAACGATAACGGCAGCGGAATTGGTGGAACGGCAGACTACAACACCTTCCAATATGCGAGCGAAAACAACGATGCCAGCGTCACAGTGACCAAGGTCCTCAACAAGCATGAGGTTTCGGCTGGTTTTGAATTCATGAAGCGTTTTCTCAACGTCGGCCAGCCTCCGGCGGCGTCGGGCTCGTATGCCTTTGATATTTCGGCAACGGACCAATCGGTTGCATCCGCGAACGGAGGGAGTGATTTCGCTTCGTTCCTCACTGGCATGGGCACGGCTCCCGGCACGGAGTCGAATAGCTATCCCAATTTTACGAAGGACCTGTTTGCGGCGGAAGCCAGTCCCTACTATGCGGCTTTTGTCGAGGATACCTTCCGTCCAGGCGCGACTTTGACGATTACAGCCGGTCTGCGGTGGGACATCTTCGGCGGCAAGACGGAGCGTCACAATCGATTCGAGTATTTCAATCCCACGGCGACCAATACGGCGGCGGGCGTCAATTACACCGGGGCAGAGGAATACGTCACGAGCGGCAATCGCTCTCCATTTTCCACCAACATGAAGGACTTCGGTCCGCGTCTCGGTATTGCGTGGCAGCCGATCAAGCCGCTGGTGATTCGCGCGGGAGGCGGTTTCTATTACGGTCCCAGCCCGCACATGGTAGGTGGGACAGGTTTGGATAGCGACGGGTTCTCATCGCAGACGACCTGGAATGCAACCTGTTTGAACGCGGATGGGAACACGGTGCTGAACGGCTCGTCGGCCTGCAATGGGGCGGCGGAAGGAAGTCCGGCGCCCAGCTTTACGGGGGACTATTCGTTGAGCAATCCATTCCCGGGTGGTGTCGTTCCATTGATTGCGAATCCGACGGGTCTGGCGAACAATCTAGGCAATTCGCTCAGCACGATGCTTCGCTCGCAGCGCACGCCGACCACCTACAACTTCAACTTCGGAGTCGAATATGAGTTGCCGAACCAGGTGGTATTGAGTGCCGGGTATGTTGGCAGCCGTGGGCTGTTTTTGCCGCTGGGAACACTCGATCTGAATCAGCTTGATCTGGCAACCATTCAGAAATACAACTATTCGCTTTGCGTGGATACGTCGGATCCTAACTGCGAGATGGTGCCAAACCAGTGGGCGCCCATTCAACCTGCGACGAATGCGAATTCCGGCTCCAGCCTGGTTCCGCTCTGGGTTTCGGTGCAGCAGTATCCGCAATTCGGAAACGGCAACTACGGTTCAGGCAACGGAGTGATCGTGCACGGATACCCTGGCGGCGACTCAGACTACAGTTCATTACAGACGAAGGTGCAGAAGCGACTCACGCATCACTTTACGGCACTGGCTACCTTCACATGGGCGAAGCTGATGACCGACGACGGCAATCCGCCGCTCGGGTTCGTGGGATCGCATCTGGGTGGCCCCCAGGATGCGCGGAATATCAGCATCGAACACTCCATCAGCCCGCAGGATGTGAAGTACCAGTTCACGGGGCAGGCATCGTAC
Organism: uncultured Acidobacteriaceae bacterium; assembly: GCA_963830285.1. Lineage (GTDB taxonomy): Bacteria > Acidobacteriota > Terriglobia > Terriglobales > Acidobacteriaceae > Telmatobacter. The sequence goes on along the minus strand of CAWHLU010000014.1, from coordinate 25,654 downwards.
GATCTTCCAGTCGGCAAGGGTCGTGCGGTGGCTCTGAATGGAATTGCCAACGCTGCACTCGGCGGATGGACCGGAAATCTGATCGCCTATCTGAGCACGGGTGTGCCGATTGCATCCCCGACGGTTGGCGCCGGGATCGCTTATTTCAACCAGAGGCCCGATCTTACCTGCAATCCGGCAAACGGAGCTCCGCACACCTACGCGACATGGTTCAGCTACAACTGCTTCGCATTACCTTCCAGTCCGTTTGTACCAGGCAATGCACCTGCGTATCTCGATCATGTGCGCACCATGGGTGCGCAGGACTTCGACATTTCGCTATACAAGCACTTTACTTTTGGGAAAGAGAAGGATATCCGGTTTGAGATCGCCTCATACAATATCGCCAACAGGGCGCAACTGGGAATGCCGGGTACGCCGAGCATTACCGCGGTGCAGTCTGACCCGTCCCAGGCTGCGCAGTTTGGCCTGATTACCAACACCGTGAATAGTCCGCGCCAGTTCCAGTTCGGTTCGCGGTTCACGTTCTGAACGCGCCACGTTGGGTTCACTTGGTTGAAAAGAAGAAGGCCAGTCGATGTGATGCGACTGGCCTTCTTTGTTGCCCGGTGTCTCAGGCCAGCACGATGGCGGGTTTTTCTCCCCGTGTGTCAGCTTCATTGACTTCGGTGACAATGGTGCGGGATTCGCCGGGCATCAGAGCGATGTAATTGTCGGAGTAGATTGCCGGCAGAATGCGATCGCCTGTCTTTTGCCGCACGGCTTTCACGCGCACCATCAATGCGGGAGACGGTCCAGTGTTCTGGACCCTTGTTGAGAGTTCCCAGCGATTTCCCTTTTGTTGCACGCTGGTTGTGGCGGACAACTTAGGTTTCGGCAATTGGCGGATGGCGCGAAAATCGTTCTGCTGCAATCCGCGCATGTAGAAGTTCGTTGAGAGCGTTTCGGTTCCCCGCTTGAGGGCCAGGCGGAGGAAATGAACCGGAGACAGCCCGGCAGGATATTTCATGTCGATGCAGTTTATTGTCGAGTCCTCCGCGCTGTCGAGAGGGACGGTCTTCAAGTTCACTTGCTTTCCATCCATATTCAGGATTTCAACAGTGGCGGTGAGGCCCGTGACTTTCCCGGCGCTGTAGTTCACCACTTCGATCGTTTCCGCGGCGCAGTTCCATTGGATGTGCAGTGGCTCCGAGCCTTTCTTGCAGCCGTAGTAGGCGGCTGTCGGCTCGAAGAAGTAGTCGTAGGTTTGCCAGACGAACGATGGCCAGCAGGAGTGGCTCATCCACAGAAGGACGCCCATGCGGTAGCGGCTTTGCGCTTCAAACATGGCGCGGTAGGTGTCGTAGTTGATGAACTGTGCGAGTCGGATCCACTCCTCGGCACTCGTCGCCCCGCCATAGCTGTTTTCAACAATGGTGCGAAATCCGGCGCCGCCCATTGCGCCCTGCAGACAGAAATCGTGCAGGCCCCAATCGAGCGCCTGCGGCCAGAGAGCCTTTTCGGGCATCATCATCCGCACGCTGTCGAGGGATGGGATATTGGGCGCGCCGATTTCGCTGTGCAGTTGTTTGTCGGCGACATTGAAGTAGAAGGCTGCCGGATTTGCCCAGTACGGACCATGACCGCTGACCACCTCGTCGGCAGAACTTGGGATGTAATGCAACCCCGGATGCAGATCGCCGAGAATCTTGCGAATTCCCTGCTCGAGCGGAGGAGGAGGGAAACCCTCGTTGCGGCCGCAATAGAGTCCGACGGAAGGATGGTTGCGGATGCGCAGTACGACGTCCTTCACATTCGAAAGGAACAGTTCGTTGTCATCCGGTTCGGGGCCGTCCCATGGGTTGGCGAGCCAGAAGTCCTGCCACACCACGATCCCGTGGCGGTCGCAGGCTTCATAAAACGCTTCGTCGCCGATCTGGCCGACCCAGTTGCGGATCATGGTGAAATTCATTTCGCGGTGATAGCGAACAGCGGCATCGTACTCTCGCGCACGGTAGCGAAGCATCGATTCGCCGAATCCCCAGTTTCCACCACGTGCAATGAAGCGGCGGCCGTTGATCCAGATGCGCAGAGCGCCACCGTCTTCGCTGTAGGTCATCTGACGAATACCGGCCTTGAAGGCGTTCTTGTCGAGAACCTTTCCGCCTGTCTCGACCGAGATCTGCGCGTCGTAGAGGTACGGATCACCGTAGCCGGCGGGCCACCACAACCTGGGGTCCTTCAGGTGGAGCGCGGGATTCGCGGTCGGATCGAGGATGACGGTCTTGCGCTCACCGGCAGCGAGCTGTACGCGCTGCTGAACCTTGCTGTCGCCCATCTGGAATTGCAATGTGCCGTCGAAGGGATGGTCCTCGTGATTGATGAGGTCCGTCTGCACCGTGAGGTCTGCGGACGACGTATCGGGAAGCGGAAGCTTGCTGGACACGAATGAATTTTCGATTGTGACTGCTTCGGTTACCGAGAGAGAGACGTCGCCCCAGATGCCAATGTCGCGCCCGCGCATGGTCGGGATCCAGTCCCATCCAATGGTGGCGTGATAGGTAGGATTGTCAGATCCGAGACCGCCGCCGTTCTTGGCGCAGATCTCGTAGGTTTTTTGCTTGCAGCTGCCGGGTGTTGCGTTTTTTTCAATGCGAACGGCGAGCCCATTGGTGCGGCCGGGCAGAATCTTCTGCGACACATCGAACTGTCCGCGCATGAAGCCGCCTTCAATGCGGCCCAACTTCTCGCCATTCAGATAGACTTCGGCTTTCCAGTTAATGCCATCGAAGTTGAGCCACGCGAATTGCTGAGGAGTTTTCGCGGGAGCTTTGAACTCTGTGCGGTACCAGAAGTCGGAATAGAAGTAAGAGTCCGAGATGTGGAGCTGATTCTGACCGAAGTTCGGGTCCGGGATTGCTTCGACATTTGCATAGGAGGTCAACACGGTTCCGGGCACGGTGGCGGCCAGCCACTCCGCGTCGTGGAAGCCGGGCTTTGAAAGCGCTTCTCCTGCATCCTGTACGAAGTTTGCCCGTTGAATGCGCCACGACCCGCCGGCGAGAAGTTGCCTGCGATCCGCACCCGCTGCGGGCATCGGCTTTGGCTTGACTGTAAATCCGCCGCGGCCAAAGACCTCGATTTCGCTGAGAATGTAGCCGTAAGGCGTGGCCGGGCGCGTCATCAGCACGCGGACGTAGCGGCCGGTTGCGGGTTGCGGCAGCTTCAAAACATCGATGGCGCCTGTCTTGCCGGAGAGGGATACCAGGTCGCGCCACGTTTCCGCATCGTTGGAAACCTGCACGGAGCCTTCGGCGGCGCGAGCGATCCAAGTGAGCTCGACGTGATCGAACGTGCAACGCGAACCCAGGTCGACATAGACCCACTCCAGGCCTGAACCCGCGCTCATCCAGGCGCTGGTGAAGCTGTATGGACCGCCGATCTCAACACGCTGATCACCCTTGAAGAAGGCCACCTGGCCCAGCTTCCATGTCGTTTCAAATGCCGACGAAGCGTTCTTGCCGTTGCCCATCGCACATTCGATGCGATAGAAGCGGCTGCGGCTGAGCGCTTTGAGAGGAATGGAGGGCGTGAAGAAGTGATTGGGAGGAGCGAATCCCGGAGGATAGCCCGCCGTTGACGCGGGCTTGGGTGATGAAGTGGTGCCTGCGACTTCCCAGGAGCGACCGTCTTCAGAGACCGAAACGGTGAAGGTAAGCGAAGCGGGTGATGCCTGGAAGGGCGAAACGACGAAGAGCTGGATCCGGTCGATCTCCGGCGCGGCATCGCCACCGGCAAGCTCGACGTCGACCCGGGCAGGAGATCCGCGCAGCTCCATGGTGTTCATAGGCGCGTGGTCGACGATGACTTCGCGATTTTCCTTGGACACGGGTCCTTGCAGTCCGTCGGTGACGACGATCCATTGGGGCAGATTACTCGCCTTTATGCCGTCGGTGACAAGCTGGGCGGTGAGATTGTAGTCGTAGCTGCTGGAGTGATAGGCGGGTCGCAAGAGGGCAAGATTGCGGTAGCTCGTTGTGTCGGGTATGAGGCTCGGGCCGAAGTCTGCCGCAGGCTCTCCGGGATAAACGCCGACGCCGCGCGTGTATTCCGTCGGTTTTGCAGTTGTGCCCGCAGGCACCGGCAGAGGGGATGTTCCCGCATCCATCATTCCTCCGGGTTCGCCGAAAGCCGATAGTCCATCCACTGCAACGGTTGCACTCGCAATCGCCGTTGTCTTCAGGAAGTCTCTTCTTGATGTCGTCATCTGTTCTCCGTGAGTCGCCCCGGCAAAAAGCGCGCCAAGGCAAACCGCGTCTGTCGAGAAAAACAGAGGATTTTGCTCTCTGATCCGGCAGACCCGGTTGGCTTTTTCCTGAGTCGGTCCAAGCAAATGCTTTGAGGCCGCTGGACTGGCAGGTTTTGGCTCGACACCATGTTAGTCGCACACCCCGCGGGCTGCCGAATCCAGTGGCGCCAGACCTGGTCATGAAGTCCATCGCAGTTCTGAAGGCGCGCGCCGCGAAGGTGGTGAGGGACCGCAAATGACAACGAACACTCCCGCCGGGATTGCGGAGAAGGAATGTTGCCCAGTACAGGGATATCCGCGCCTTGGCTCAGGTGATCTTGCCGCTCTGGAGAGCGCGGCGATGATGAAGTTTTATGGCATCCTCTTTACACCAGGCCGTCCGTTTGCCAATGACTCGGTTTACATTGCAGACGGCGTGTAAGACGAGACGACTATTTTGGAGACTTCAGAGAGACACAGGAGTGGGTTTGGGTGATGGCCGGGTAGTGTACGCCGCGCCGAAGCGGACGCAAACAAACCAATAGAACATTACGAGGAATGGAAGGATGGCGAGGACCGTGTGGAATATTACCGCGCGGGCAAACGGGAAACACCGGTTGCTGGCCGAGATAACCCTACAAAGTGAGCCATTTTGAACATCCACGACACTGAGGATTGCCTTAGATTCTCGAGTGGATTGAGATTTCCCACTCAGGGTCTTAAACGGGGCATGGAGAGCCGCTGCCAGGCACAAAACAGTTTTCCCGTGGTTGGCTCGTCAATTTGATGCAGTGGCGCTTCGGGCAACTCAATTCCGAAAGGAGACTGATCATGCGGAAAATGCTCAGCATGGCATTGGCAGCTTTGGCACTCACCACCATGGTGGCGGCCGTAGACACCGACAACTCTCTCGGCACATGGAAGGCCAACATCACAGCATCGACGTACACTCCGGCGCCTTGGCCTGTCAAAAACCTCACCCTGGTGCGGGAAGCCGTTCTGGGCGGCGTGAAGGTGACGGCTACCGGCGAGCAGATAGATGGCACCGCGATTAGCACCACCTATTCGGCAAATTACGATGGCACTCCGGCCGGGGTGACAGGCAAGGGAGCGCCATACGACACCGTATCAATCAAACAAATAGATGCCAATACGTTCACTTACGAAGCGAAGAACATGGCCGGAAAATATTCCGCCAGCGGACGCCTCGTGATTTCGACAGAAGGCAAGACGATGACATTGACGGCCACGGGTACGGATGCGGACGGAAAGGAAATGACTCTTGCAGCTGTTTACGACAAGCAGTGACAAGTGAGAGCCGAGCTCAGGGAACCAACTGCAGGGAAGGCAGCTACAACTGGAGCTACGAAGAGAGCTTCCTCGGACGCATCCGCGCACATTCGTGATTCATTTCTCGGAGTCGCCCGAGGCTGCGTCCACTGCACTTGAATCTCCCACCGGGATCTTTCTCTGCGATCTTCTCAACCGCATTGCGATCACCACGCGCAACATCGGCCTATTCTGTTTGTCCGACGATCCGGAGCGGCAGCAGGACGATTCGATCGACCCAGCGTGCACCCGGTTTCGCTTCCGAGTCGCAGCTGGGCGGTTATGATGCGCGCATACATGCGCGGCATGTTTGCCGAAGCTGTCGATCTGGACTTCTTGTACAAAGATCCAGCGGCTCGCGAGAAGCTTCAGGTGAATCTGCGTGGAACCGATAAGACGGCACTCACGTGAGATCAGTTGCGGACTGCGCTCGAGATCCTTGACCAGCACGATCGTGTCCTTGCGGAACTCGACCATGAAGCGGGAATTTTCGGCGAAACTCCACTCGAAAATGCAAAGCTGTTCGTTTCAGAGAGAATCAACATTGACGCAAAGGGTCAACTATACCGGGAAGGGGTATAAGGCATTAAACGGCCATTTGGGGAGGATTGACTGGTAGACCTGATCGGGATCGAACCGATGACCTCTTCTATGCTATGGCGGAAAAGTTAGCAAAATAAATAACTTACAGATCGTTCACGGGCTTGCCGAATACCCGTAAATAACTTGAAAGCACCGCGCCTTCCGCCGATTCGCGGGTACACCCCTTCAACTCCGCGATACGGGTTTCTTGGTGTTGGACGCCTCAAACAAATGCCGAATGCCGTTTTCCAACAGTTCGACAGCCCTTTCCAAGGCGCCGAATTGTCAAACCCGCACGATCGCGACGGACATGTGCAAGTCAAATGATAGGGGGGCGCAACACTTCAATCGTGTCGAGAGAATTGTTCCCGGCAATAAAGCACGCTGGCAGCAGCCCGACCCCATGACAATAACCAATTTTTGGGTAGTAATTGGGTTCGGTGAGGGCGTTGGCCGGCGATATGGCATCCATTGAGAATGCGAGGTGCTTTTCCTTGCCTCGGCTCAACGACGGTGACGAAGGTCTTCAACGGCCTTCGGAGGATTCATGAAGAAGTCGGTCAAGATCGGTCTGGCTGCAGCCATAGCACTACCACTCGTCGCAGCAGCAGCTATTCACCTCTTCGTGGACGCCAACACTTTTCGTCCTGCGATCGAGAGCCGGCTTAGCGCAGCCCTTTCCCGCAAGGTCACTCTCGGCGCTCTGAGCCTCTCCGTCATGACAGGAAGCCTGGTGGCGAATGATCTCGCTATAGCCGAAGACCCGAAGTTCGGCCAGACTCCATTCTTTACCGCCAAACGATTGCGCATTGGCGTTCAGATGAAGCCGCTCATCTTCAACCGTCAGCTGATTGTGCGGAGTTTTGAGATCGAAACTCCTCAAATCCATCTGATCCGTGCCGAGGATGGCACCTGGAACTTCGCCACCCTGAGCCACGGCGCTGGCTCCAGAGAACTACGCGGACGGACACGTTGCCCGATCTCCCCGTCGGCATCATCACCATCAAAGACGGAAACGCGACAATCGAGAAGCTGCCCCTAGCAGAGAAATCCCGCAGGTCTACGACCATCTCAACGTGAAATTGGAGCATTTCTCCCTGGCCGACGGCTTTCCGTTCACAGTTAGCGCGTCTCTGCCTGGCGACGGCAAAGTGGCGGTCTCCGGAACCGTCGGACCTATCAATCCGCAAGACGCCGCCGGCACCTCCTTCGATGCCCAAGTCACCATCAAGCACCTGGACCCCGTCGCGGCCGGGTACGTCGACCCTGAGGCAGGAATCTCCATGATCGGCGGCCTCGAAGCCCACATCGTCTCAGACGGAATGAATGTCACCAGCGACGGCAAAATCCACGCTGAGCACCTCATCCTCCTCAAAGGCGGCAAGCGCCGCTCCGCATCCTCTCGATATCCACTATCAAGTTGTCCACTCCCTCAATGGCCACAGTGGCCAAGTCTCCGATCTCGCCCTTCAGACCGGCACTGTCGCTATTCACCTCAAAGGCACCTATCAAATCGCCGCAAACGTACCGATTTTCGATCTCAAGCTGCTGGCCCAAAGTGTCCCCATCGACGGCCTGCAGGCGCTTATGCCCGCCATCGGCGTAAAGCTTCCCAACGGCGCCGTGCTCAAGGGTGGAACGCTGTCGGCCAACTTCGGCATCAAGGGCTCGGCAAAAGACAACGTCATCGTCGGCTCCTACGAGATCGAAAATACACAGTTGGTGGGGTACGACCTCGGCTCCAAGATCGTTGGCATCGCCGCCCTGGGTGGCATCAAGACCGGCGATACCACCGCCATCGAGATCTCCCGCGCCGACATGCGCATAACCAAATCAGGCAGCGAGACCACGAATATCTACTCGGTGCTTCCTGCCCTCGGCGAGTCTACGGGCAGCGGCACCGTGTCTCCTTCCGGCGCGCTCAACTTTCACTTGATCTCCAAAGTCACGAGCGCTAAAGGACTCAATAAAGTCGGCGTAAATATCCTCACAAAGTTGAACAGCACATCTGCTTCCGCCAAACCCTCGACTGCCACCGGTATCCCCATTAATATCACCGGCACAGCGGAGAATCCCGTCATCACCGCGGATGTCAATGGCCTGGTGAAAGGCAACGCTGCAACTTTACGCAGCAAAGGCACCGACATCCTCAATAAGACCGGCCTCTAGAAACTCTTCGGCAAGAAAAATAATTCTTCTTCAACCACCCCGCCAAAATAATTACAGTGGGCTGTATGACTGGTTCAGGCACCTGCAACGAGATTTGTCCCGGGAAACGCGTCAGCGTCCGGACAGTGTGGGTGCGATTGCTTCAGGAAAGCAGCTATAAGACAATGTTCCGTTAGTCAGGACGTGAACGCTGTGGGTGAGGGAAACTCACACAGTCGATTTCTCGTGCCCCAGAAGATCGCCATCTCCGCATCAGACAGTCCAGCTCACATTCGCAAACACCGGAGCAGTCGCTTAACGACTTGGGTTCAATCTTGGGTTGGCTGGGGAAGCTGGGGAGACCGCGAGGCCTGCTAAATTATTGAGATGATTTGGTGGACCTGATCGGGATCGAACCGATGACCTCTTCCATGCCATGGAAGCGCGCTCCCAGCTGCGCCACAGGCCCACATTGGGGATGCAACTCCTCTATTGTCTCTGCTTGGAGGGGATTCGTCAAACGGTGGCACGGCTTGAAGATGGCATCTCCCTGGCGACGTTTTAAGCTTGAATGTAGGGGAAGCGAGTGCTCGAAGGTGGGCGCTCGCGACCAGTTCAGCTTGCAAGGGAGGTCACTATGAAAGCAGCCGTCGTGAACGAGCTGGGGCAGCCGCCCAGTTACTCGGATTTCCCGGAACCGGTGCCAAACGAGGGTGAGGCTCTGATCAACGTGCGGGCGGCGGGACTGCATCCGATCGTGAAGGCGCTGGCGAGCGGCTCGCATTATGCGGGCAAGGGCGAAGTGCCTGCGATTCCGGGCATCGATGGCGTGGGCACGCTCGAAGACGGTAGCCGCGTGTTCTTTGGATTCGCACGAAAACCGTGGGGAACGATGTGCGAGCGCACGGTTGCCCCGCGTTCGATGTGCCTACGATTGCCGGACGACATCGATGATGTTCAAGCCGCGGCCATTGCCAATCCCGGTATGTCGGCGTGGCTTTCGATCAAGGATCGGGCTGGACTCAAGAAAGGCGAGACAATCTTGATCCTCGGGGCGACGGGGGTGGCAGGCCATTTGGCGATCCAGGTGGCACGGCAGCTCGGGGCAAAGAGAATCGTTGGCGCTGGGCGCAATCTCGACACGCTGGCATCGGAGAACCTGGATGGCGTGGTTTCGCTGACGGAGGAGGACGATGCAGTCCGCGAAGCATTTGAGGTTGAAGCCCGAAAGGGAATTGACGTGGTGATCGATTATCTCTGGGGACGGCCGACGGAGTTGCTGCTGGAGGCGCTGGCCAAGGGCTTCAATCCCGGCGGGGCGCATGCCACGCGCCTGGTGGAGGTGGGTCAGAGCGCCGGGCCGGCTATCACGCTTCCCGGGGCGACGCTGCGCAGCATCGACCTGAAACTGATGGGCAGCGGGTTTGGCGCTGTGCCGCTGGAGTACGTCCTGGCGGCCGTCCCGACACTGTTTTCGATGGCGGCAGCCGGCGCTTTGCGGGTTGCGGCAGAGCCAGTGCTGCTGGCAGAGGTGGAAGCTGCGTGGACCCGCAAGGAGGGGGGCAAGCGGATCGTTTTTACGATGTAAACCGCTCAAAGAGCGGGCACCCGGGACAAAATACGATCGTGACCGGGAACACTTTAGGGGGGTGCCGGTGTCTAAGAGAATAGGCGGGCAAGGCATTCGTGCCTCGATCCCGTGCACTGTGGTTTGGTATCCGGCGAAGTTCGGCCCGGAGCGTGGTCAGGGAAGCCGGCGTCGGCGGTGGTCTGAAGGTTCCCTGATGCCAAACTTATCGCTGATGCGGTAACGTGGGGGGAACTGAATTGCAGGCGGATCTCACCATGGGGAATTTAGCGAGCGCGCTTTCACTTCGATCGGAGGAAGCCGCACTGATCGCTGAGCTTCAGGCAGGCTCGGAAGAGGCCTTTGCCTGGCTGATCGCGCACTACCACCAGCCAATTTATTCGCTGCTTGCGCGGATGTCGCATGACCGCGCGGATGCAGCCGATTTGACCCAGGAAGTCTTCGTCAAGGTCTTTCGCGGCGTGGGGCGCTTTCATGGGGAGTCGTCGTTGCGTACGTGGATTTATCGCATCGCCCTGCACGAAGCGTCGAACCAGCGGCGCTGGTGGATGCGGCACAAGCAGCAGGAGATCCCGATTGAACAGGATATGACGGAGAGCTGCTCGGGCGTTCCGATCAAGCTGAAAGAGATGCTGGTCGATCCGGGCGAGTCGCCGATTGAGATGGCGATGCATGCAGAAAACAGGGCTCGCGTTGAAGCCGCCTTGAACAAGGTGCCGGAGCCGTTCCGTACCACGCTCATTCTCCGGGACATCGAGGGGTTTGTGTACGAGGAAGTGAGTGAGATTCAAGGCGTGAATCTCGGGACCGTAAAGTCGAGGCTTGTTCGCGGGCGAGCCCTTTTGCGGACCATTCTTACGGAACCTCAGCCGGCCGAAAAGGCGGCAACGGCCGCCGGATTTGAGATCCCCGAAAGAGGGGAGGCACGATGAGCAGTTGCAACTCCATCCAATCGAAGTTTTCGGAGTACCTTGATGGCCGGCTGACCGGTCACGAGATGCAGGAAATCGGCGTCCATCTGGAAGTATGCGGGAAGTGCTCGGCAGAATGGACGGGTTTGAAGCAGACGCAGATGTCGCTATCCGCACTGGGTCCGGTTCCGGAGCCGAAAGATCTTTTGCTGCGCATCCGCGTAGCGATCAGCCAGGAGCGGGCGCGCAGCCGGAAGAGTGTGCTGCAGACCTGGAAGCTGGCATGGGATAACACGGTCGGACCGTTCCTGTTGCAGGCTACGGCAGGTTTTGCGAGTGCGGTTCTATTGCTGGGTACGGTGACGGTACTGGTGGGAATGTTTACGCGGCCTGAGATTGCGCGGGGCGAAGATGAGCCGCTGGGCAGGGCCACTTCGCCGCAATTCCAATATCTCTCTTCGGCGGTGAGCAGCAACGATCAGATCCGCGGCGGAGGCGGCCCGGTGGTTGTCGAGGCTTACATCAACGGGCAGGGGCAGGTATACGACTACCGGATCGTTTCCGGTCCGGTGGACGAAAACACTCGCTCGCAAGTCGTAAACCTGCTGCTTTGGAGCCATTTTGAGCCGGCACGCTTCTTCGGTCAGCCGGTGCGCGGGCTGGCAGTGCTGTCGTTCTCGGGGGTTTCGGTTCGCGGATAGTGCAGTCAAGCGAGATGAGAGGGGCCTTTGCGCATGGATGGCGCGAAGGCCTTTCTTTTTGGGGGCTCTCTTCGTCTAACGGGCATGTCTCGAAATCGCGTCTGCGCGACGAGAGTTTTGCATGCGAAGATCGTCGCAATTGGAGAGATGGGTTGCGGGCGCGAAGCCGTTGAAATGCCGTAAACTTCAGGCAAGGTCCATTTGATGCCGTATAGCCCGTTTACCAGAATCGCAATCGTTCTTCCCGTCGCCATTTTCTTTCTCACGGCTTCTAACGCTCCGCCGGCCGGGGCACAGTCTTCCAGCAGCAATCCTCCGGCAAGTCGGCAGAGTTCATCGTCGCAGCCAATCCAGGAGAAAGCTCCCACGCTTGTCGATCCGGCGGGTCCCACAATTTCGCTGGTGAGCCTGGAGCCGGTGTTTTTGATGGCGGCTGCATTGAATGCCTGCGGGTACGATGAGGGCCTCGAGGACAGCGCCGCGATCCGCAAGCGCGTGCGCGATGAGATCAATGACGCGCTGGCAAAGAGCGAAGAGGCTCGGGCCAAACGCGACAAAGTCTGCCTGTATATCGCGCAACATCGGATGACAGGCACGGAGCGCGACATTTCGCAGTACATCTCGCTGGCGCTTTATCTCAGTCCGCCACCGGCGCTCGAGACCACGGTGGAATTGACCGAGATGCCGCCCGACTCGACGCAGGTGATGGAGATTGTTCCGCTGCTGCGCGACTTTGCGGAAGCACTCGATCTGCATGGAATCTGGCTGGCGGCACATCACACCTACGACGAAGAAACCGACAAGCTGCACGATCCGCTTTCGAAGATGATTGTGTCGACCAACCTCTATCTCAAAATGCCAGCCACGACGTACGAGGGACGGCGGTTTGTGGTGGTGATCGAGCCTCTGCTGTCGCCGAAGCTGGTGAATGCGCGCATCTACGGGACCGATTATGTGGTGGTGGTGTCGCCGGTGAACGGCGCCATTCCGATGAACGACGTGCGGCACACCTATCTGCACTACGTGATTGAGCCACTGTTGTTTTCACGGTCCAACGCGATCGACCGGATGCAGCCGATCTTGAAGGACGTGCGTGATGCTCCCCTGGATTTCCGCTACCGTTCCGACACGGTGGCGCTGGTAGTGGAGTGCCTGATCAAGGCGATCGAAGCGCGCACGATGGACACGGGAATTCCGGAGTACAGGATTCCTGCAGGTGTCGAGCGGTCCGATCTGCCTCGCTACGAACATGAACGCCAGCTGACGCTCGAGAAGATGGAAGCGGTGCGTGTGGCCGCCGTGCATCACGATATGGCGCAGGGGTATGTGCTGACCCAATATTTCTTCGAGCAACTGATCCAGTTTGAAAAGGATCCGGCAAGTTTGCGCGACACCATTGGCGAGATGGTATATGGCATGGACGTGGATCAGCAGGCGCATCGCGCGCGGCAAACCCAGTTTGACCAACAGGCCGACGGCGACGTGTTGCAACGCAGCAAGCCGCGGAGCCTGACTGGGCTGGACCTGGCAGAGGCGAAGCTGGCGCAGGGCGATGTGGCCACGGCGAGCGCACTGGCGCACAAGGCGCTGGCCGATCCGTCAGACACGCTCGATGCGGTAGCGCAGGAAGCACGGGCAGACTTCATCCTGGCGCGGGTGGCCATCATGACCGGGCATCCCGATGTTGCCATGGACGATTTCCAGAAGACGATTGCGACCAGCAAGCAGCCACGGCTGGTGGCGTGGTCGCATATCTACCTGGGGCGCATGCTGGATCTTGACTGCAAACGCGACCAGGCAATGACGGAGTACCAGGCTGCGCTGGCCGCGCGCGACGGGGAGCAGGATACGCGTCTTGCGGCCGAGCGAGGCGTCAAGACAGCGTATGCCGTGAAAGGCCATAGCTGCGACGAGGACGCGGACGATTCCGGTTCAGCGCCGCCGGTCAAACCCGCACTGGGGCAAAGCGCGCCCCCGAAGCCCCAGTAAGACTTCCGCTCCCCCGAGCCGGGTGGCGATTGTGGTTACTTCGCCACTGCAGGCCGTTTACCAAGCGCGCCGAGTCTGGGGACACATTTCAATTCAGCGTCTGAAATCGATTCGTGGTAAGTCGTCAGTGGTACAGTGCCTTGACGTATGTCGCGTTGACCTCAAAATAGACATCAAATTTGAGCCAATTGGCGCTCATGCCCGCTCCGATGTTCACACAGAATCCCTCAAGTTGCCACTTTAAGCTCCATATAAGAGCAAACCCCAGGCTGACGATCCCGGCTGGCCCACCAACATCGAATCCGGTTACCAGCGAAAACCCGCCCAAAAAGGTGGGCGCCGGACCGAACAGGCAAGTGAACACAACGTTTCCACTGAAACCGGTGGCAAACAACGTGGGACCAAAACCTCCGGTCCCATAAATTCCGATTTGGCCTCGCGGCAGCCAGAGATACACCCCCGATCCCAACTGCGCGGTCAAGACCAACATCGAAGTTGTCACGCCCCAGCCATAGGCGAGTGTCAAATCAAAACTCGATGGAGGTGCTGTGGGGCGAACTGCGGAAGAGGCAGGCGGAAGTCCGAGGACGCTTGATGGAGGTGCAGTGGGGCCAACTGCGGAAGAGGTAGGCGGAAGGCCGAGGACGCTTGCAGATAGGACCTTGCTGCGGTCTCGAAGCGCGAGGATATCGCTCGCCGCCTCTGCATTTGGGCCGCCTGTGCTCGCTACTCCTGCAACAGCGGTTCTCAATAGCGACTCCTCCCCAATACGGGGAGGGATGTATCCCGGCATGCGGATCGGTCGGGATCTGCTACTTAAATCGAGACCAGCTATGCGACTCAAATCCAGGGTGATGCGTCCTGCCATTGCGGTCAACCTCCGATAGGGGCTGTGTCGATTGTCCGATTGGAACAATTTGTTTCGAACGGAGAAGACAAATCGACAGGTGTGAACGCTCTGAGCAGCCCACTATACAATATTCAAATCAACTTCCTCAAGCTGTCTGTTAACTGAAGCGGACACTTCTGTCGCAAGCAAATTTTGTGAACTAACGAAGTAATTAGTTGGTCGAAATCGCTCCCGCGATCGCGTATCCAGAGTCTCGCAAGCGCGCGAGTGGACAGCGAATCCTGCGCGGGCTAAAGCGCCTCCGAAGCCGCAGTAGAACGGCCCCGCTTCCGGTTCACTGAACCATGACTGTGGCGGTGATGTTCTGCGTTGCCTCGCCTGACACCGAGATCGAGATAGGAATCGAGTAGGTTCCGGGTCGGGCATTGTTCGAGCTGCCTCCGCAACTGCTCAGAGTTCCCATTGCAACGAGACCTAGGATTGCAATGATCCAGAAATCGCGCAGTGCCGCGCCTTTCTGCCGCCGGCGAACGAGCCCGAGCAAGGCAGCAAGCGAGCCCGGCAACCAGAGGGTTGTCGCGGTGAACAGGCCGCCGCCGGCTCCGCCGCGATTTGGACCGATGGCTGGTTTGACGAGTGCGGCGGCCTGCGAGCCATTCGTGCTGACCGTCAACGTGTCGGTAAAAGGACCTGCGCCCGTGATAGACAGACTCGGCGGGGCGAAGGCGCAGGATATATGCGCCGGCAGCATCCCACAGGTGAAGTCGATGGTGCCGGTATAACCGCCAACGGGCGTAATCGTGATGACCAGTTGTCCGGAACTGCCCGGCTTGACCGTGAGGCTGACAGGGCTCACAGCTGTGGTGATGCCCGGCGTCACGACGGTCTCAGTCAACGGAGTCGACACGCTGCCCGCATCCACACCGTTCCCGCTGTAGGTCGCCGTGATATTGAATACGCCGGTCGCAGCAAAAGTAGTCTGCAGCGTTGCGTTTCCATTCGGGTCCAATGAGGCCGTCCCAAGGGTCGTGGTGCCGCTCGCGAAGGTCATCTGCCCTGTCGGCGTGAGACCGCTTAGCGGCGTCACCTTTGCGGTCAGGGTGACACTTTCGCCTGTTCCCGCGGTAGTGGTTGACGTTGTAAGCGTCGTCGTTGTCGCCACCAGCGCAGGCAAAGTCGTCAGGTCGAGATTTACGGTCTTCTGATCGGCCGTGGCTTCCGAATCCTTGACGCTCAGCGTGACGACGGAGATCAAGGCAATAGTCGGATTGATTTCAAGCACGTTGCCGTTGATGACCGTGATTCCAATGTTTGGATTCGGCGTCGCACTGGCGGTCCATGTATACGGCGGAACTCCCCCGGTTGCCGCCAGCGGAACATCCGTGACAACACCGACGGTGCCATTCGGCAAACTGCCGGTTTCGATCTTCAGTGTCGAGGCGACCGCGATCGCCAGCGTCGCAGGCGCAGTCTGCTTGGGAGTGGAGGAGTCGCTCACGATCACGTTGAAGTTGTTGTATTGTCCAACTGGAACCGTGTATTGCGTCGGCGTTCCGGAGAACGTGCCATCCATCTCAAGGTTCATTCCGGGGGGCACATTGCCGCCGCCATTGTTGGCCAAACTCCAGGAATAGGGCGGTTGTCCACCCGCTGCCTCCAGCATAACCTTGTAAGGAATACCGACGCCGGCTGGGTTCAGAGGCGATCCTGTAACTACCTGAAGCGGGCCGGCGACCTTGAGATTGAAGGTCGCGGGAAATTTATCCGGGGTGCCTTCGGAATCGGAGACGGTTATGGTGAAAGAAAACGGACCGGTAACTGTAGCCGTTCCTTTAATCTCTCCGGTGGTCGTATCGAGTTGCAGTCCTGTGGGAAGGCTTCCCCCTGTGACCTGCCACGTATAGGGAGGGAGGCCACCAGATGTGTCCGAAGCTAACGACCACAAATAGGACGCGCCCTGGACCGGATTCTGGAGGTTCTGAACCATGGTCAAACCGCTGCTCACGGTGATCGTGATCGACAGAGTTTGTTTCAGCGGATTCGGAGAGGAGTCTTCCACCTCAAGAACCAGGGGATAGGAGCCGTATTGCAGGGGAATTCCGCCGAAAGTGCCCGATGACGCCGATGACTCGAAGGTGATCCCTTCGGGTAGATTCACGGGGGTGGTCCAGCTATACG
This sequence comes from uncultured Acidobacteriaceae bacterium, assembly GCA_963830285.1. Taxonomy (GTDB): domain Bacteria; phylum Acidobacteriota; class Terriglobia; order Terriglobales; family Acidobacteriaceae; genus Telmatobacter. The sequence continues at coordinate 9,111 of CAWHLU010000014.1, read as the reverse complement.
GAGCCTTGCCTCCCGTCGCTTGCACGGACAGATCGAAGGATTTATTTACGGTCGCCAGCAGACTCTCCGGAGTCGGTGGAACGATCTGCATCAGGGAGTCGTCTTTCGCCGAAAGCGTAACGAAGCCGCTCTCCTTGCCGCCACAGGTGAGGGCATACGTGAACAGTCCGTTCGCGGTTGGGGTAATGGTGGCAGTTCCGGAGAAGATGCCGTTGACCATCGAGCCCGGTTGCTTGCCGGTCCATTGTCCCGAGCCCGCAGCGCCGGCGGGATTGCCAACGATGGATGCACCGCACTGCTGCGCCGTGAGAGAGTACGCGTTGAGAACCTGCCAGGTGAGGGTTGTGGGGTTTCCGGGGATCACCTGCTGCGGGTCAAGCGTGAGTTGGATGGGGGCCGGAACCGCAGGCGTGAGGGAAAACTTGTAGACAATCGGGACGCTTTTTGGATTACCGGCCTGCGTCCCATAGAAGGATCCATCGCCAGTCTGCACCAGGGGAGTTGTCGGGCTCGCTCCGTCAACCGGGGGCGGCAGTGGCAGGTTGGTGAGATCGGGGATTCCGCCTTCGAATTGATGCAATGTCGTATACGCACCAGTGGGTGTCATCTGAAAGATCGTGCCGCAGCCGGTCGCAGTGGGCGAGGGCATACAATTCGCACCGGTGGTATCGCCTCCCAGCAGAGTCGCTCCATAAAAATTGCCGTCGCTGCCGAGGGTCAGGACGTTGTTGTAGATGGCGGTGCGTTCGGCAAACGGATGAAGCAGGTAAAACGCGCCACCGGTCGTTACTTCGAATGCCATGCTGGGGTTGGGTTGCGTGTTCGCCGAGAAGAGGGTAATCCCATACAAGCCTCCATCGGGACCTTCTGTCAGGGGCCCCATCGGCTGGTCTCCCTGGCTGCCATCGGCGGCGAAACTGAATATGGAGGTAAACGAGCTGGATGTGGGGTCAAACCTAGCGATCGCGCCTGGTGTTCCGCCTCCCGGCGCTGTTTGCGGCGCCGTTCTCATGGTCAGATAAAGATCCCCGTCGCTGCCTTGGATCAGGGAAGTCGCGCTGGTTCCATTGGTGGCAAGTTGGTTTGTAAAGGGAAATGTGTAGAGAGTAGAGACCGTCCCGTTGCCGGTCGTTGGGTCAACCGTGAGTTGGTATATACCGACGCCGTTGGTGAAGTAGAAACTGCCATCCGGCGCCTGGATCAGGGAATTCGGCTGATAGCCAGGATCGGTGATGGATCCACTGCTACCAAAACTCTTAAGAATAGTTGGCAGTTTCGTGTTTATGTCGATCTTGAAGATCGTTCCAAAGGTCCCCGGCCCGCCTGCCAGGCATGCGCCGTAGAGATTTCCATCCAGACCGACGATGAGGGCCGACGGCTCGATCCCATACATATTTTGCAAAGCCGCACTGGCGGGAATGGGGTCGAAGGAAAAGAAGATTGAAGTAACCCCTGCCGGAGTCATCTGGAAGATGTACGAGCACAGATTTGTCGAGTCGGAGATACAGGTAACGAGTGCGGGTAGCGAGGGGGCGTAGAAGTTGCCGTCCCCGGCTTGCAGCATGCCGTTGCTCTGCTGGGCGTAATTAATCGGCGTAACGGTCGCCGTCGTCTGAGCATGCATCGAAAAGACGCACGCAAGCACCAGTCCAACAAACAGAGACGATCGGGCGGAGGCGGATTTCAGGGATGGGAGGAACACTGGATTACATCACCTCGCGAACCTTCGGGGGAGGGCATGAAACTTGCAAGATCTTCCCATCGCATGAAAACGAAGGGGGCTTTCGCGCCTTATTGGGATTGCTTGGCGAGTGTTATCATGAGGGCAAATCAACGCGAATCCAAATGCCTTGTAGCGCCGAATAGGGACAAATCGGGCCATTGCCCCATTTTCGAGGCAATTTCATGCAGTCGCCATCCGCTGACCGATCGAGCAACGTTGACGGAGTTCCGTCACAGCCCCGGCTGGTGGGATGGAAAGAAATTGCGGCCTATTTCGAAAAGGCGGAGCGGACCGTCAAGCGGTGGGAACGGGACCGGAATCTGCCGGTCTACCGCGTGCCCGGCGGATCCAGCGCTTCGGTTTACGCTTATCCTTCCGAACTGAAAAAGTGGCTGGAAGCCGACCCTTCGGACAAGCCGGAGACGGAGGCAATTGCCAAAACTGCCGATGCAAGCCAATCCGAAGACATAAGCGAAGCGGTGATTTTGGATGCCCCACTGCCAAGCACTGCCAGCGAGGCGGCGCCTCCACACTGGCTGATGCGAAATTGGCGATGGGCGGCTGCGGCAGCGGGATTGGCGGCGGTTGCATCGGTGTCGTTGCTTTTGCTTTTTGGTGATCCGGGGCTGCGGTTGCCGGATAGAATTCATGATTTATTTGGGCGGAAGACGGCGAAGTCGACCCCACGGACTGCAGATATTGTTTCGGATGCGGAGAAGGCGCAGGCACACGAGTTCTACCTCAAGGGGCGCTATGAGTGGAATCAGCGCACGCCGGAAAGCCTGAATCGCGCGCTCGACTACTTTACGCAGGCAATCGTGCACGATCCAGGAGAAGCCCCGGCGTACGCGGGGTTGGCGGACACATACGATCTACTGCGGGAATACTCGACGATTCCGGACTCGGTGGTTTTTCCCCGTGCAATCGCCGCCGCGAAGAAAGCCGTGGAACTGGACGATTCGCTCGCCGAGGGACATCGTGCACTGGCTTTTGCCGAGATGTATGGCTACTGGAATTTTGTGGATGCGGAGAAGGAGTTCCGCCGCGCCATTGAGCTGAATCCAAACGATCCGCAGGCTCGCCGGTGGTACGCCAATGCCTTCGCGGTCCCTGGCCGGTTTTCAGAGTCACTGAGCCAGATCACCAGGGCACAGGAGCTTGATCCTGGCTCGCACGCGACGCTTGCCGACAAGGGCATCATGCTCTACGACGCGGGCAGACCGGAAGAGGCGATTGAAATCCTGAAGGATGTGGAACGCTCCGCGCCGGAGTTTCGTTCGCCGCACAGCTACCTGATGATGATCGGGCTGTATCGACAGGACTATCCGACATTCCTGCTCGAAGGCCAAAAGACGGCGGAAGTGATGAAAGATCCCGTACTCGCAGACATCATTGCGTCGGCACGCGTTGGATACGCCAGGGCAGGCGGACGCGGCCTACTGGAAGGCTTGTATTCTGCGCAGAAGAATTACTTTCTGCAGGGTAAACTTGATGCAACGACGCTGGCCGAGACCTGCGTGTTGATGGGCCGGAGACAGGAAGCACTGCGGCTACTGGATGGGGCTTACAACCGTCGCGAGGCAAACCTGCTGTCGTGCCTTTCCCGCCCCGACTTGCTCACATTGAAAGACGATCCCGGCTACAAGGCGCTGGTGAAGAAGATCAACTTTCCGGTGAATTCCGCAAAGGCTTCGCCGACCTATTTGGCGGAACTTGCGAAGCAGCCGTTGCAGCGTTCAACCAATCCGCACTGATAGATGGCGAAGAGCCGAAGTGATTGCCCCACGTGCCGGTTGGAGCGCGTCTAGCACGGTCTGAAGGTGCGTGTCTGGATTTGGGACCGTGAGCGAGATCTCTCTAGACGAGGCGGCTGCCGGGGAATTAGCGTGGTGTGGTCCCCAGGAGGGCCGATGCTGCGCCGTGATTTTGTTCGCGCCGTGCTCGCGCTAGGTGCTGCTCCCAAGCTGCTGCTGAGCCAACAAACTGCAAGTCCTGCTCCGCCACCGCCCGCGCCCGTGCCATGGCTGCTGGGTCTCAACTCGAAGACGCCGATTCCACAAGTAGAGGCAGCCGACCAGGTGGCCGTGGCGGAATTGCGCTTCTTTACGCCGCGGCAGATGGCCACATTGACGCGGCTGAGCGATGTGCTGATGCCGCCGATGGGCGAAAAACCGGGAGCGGTGCAGGCGCAGACACCGATGTTCCTGGATTTCCTCATCGGCGACTCGCCGGACGTGCGCAAGCAGGTTTACAGCGAGGGCCTCGACTGGCTGGATGCGGAGGCGAAGAAGAAATTCAATGCAGAGTTTGCGAAGCTGAGTGATGCGCAGGCCGATGAGTTACTGAAGCCGTGGCTGCGCACGTGGATGAACGACCATCCGCCGGCCGAGAAGCACGCGGACTTCCTCAACATTGCGCACGACGATATTCGCACAGCGACCGTGAATTCGAAGGCTTGGTTCGTAGTGCCGGAGGTGGGCGCGGAGCCACGGACAGCGGTGGAGTTGTACTGGTCTCCGATTGAACCGGACACTTCGCTCGAGAAGGCCGACTGCGCGAATATGCCACCGCATGTGAAGGCCGTGCCAAAGGCAGAACATCCGATGCCGTCGTATCCGAGGTAAATGCAGAGATCGGCGATCACTGGTCAGGAACCAGGGAATAAGGAGCGGGAAGAAACGCTATTGCGATGCTGAATGAAACATATGACGTGCTGATTATCGGGTCGGGGCATGCCGGGGGAATGGCGGCGAAGATTTTAACCGAGTATGGCATTCGCTGCCTGATGCTGAATGCGGGGCCGGTGGCGGATGTGAGTCATGACGCGGAGAAGAAGCCGGCGTTTGAACTGCCGTTCCGCGGGTTTCGCCCACCCGGACAACTGGAGCATGTCTTTCAGGCAAACGAGTTCAACGCAAACGTCTGGGTGGATGAGCAGGAAGTCCCATACACGTTTGAGGAGGACCAGCCGTACAACTGGGTGCGGGTGCGATTGTTTGGCGGGCGGTCGCTGTTCTGGTCGCGCCAGTCGTTCCGTTTGAGCGATTACGAATTCAAGGCAAAGTCCCGCGACGGATTCGGCGAAGACTGGCCGATCAGTCACGCGGACCTGGCGCCGTACTACTCGCGCGTGGAAGGAATCTTTCGCGTGTCGGGTGCACTGGATGGGCCGCCGCAGATGCCGGATGGAAATTTCGTTCTCGATGATGCGCCGTGGAGTTCCGCGATGCAGCGTTTCATCGACGTGGCCAAGCCGCGCGGCGTGCCGGTGTGCAAGCAGCGGTCGGCACAGGGGCGCGACGGGCTGGCGAGTTCGGTAAACCTGCTGCTGCCGGATGCGGAGAAGACGGGGAAGCTGACGTCGATTGCAAATGCCGTAGTCCGCGAAATTACAGTGGACAAGGACACTGGGCAGCCGAACGGGTGCAATTTTGTCGATCGGCTATCGCATCGCGAGATGCGCGTGAGGGCGCGCGTGGTGGTGCTGGCCGCGGGAACGCTGGAAAGCACGCGGCTTCTGCTGAATTCAAACCTGGCGAATTCGAGCGGCCTGGTGGGACGTTATCTCATGGATCAGATTTATGGAGCGGGCGTAGTGTGCTCGGTTCCAGAGGCGCGCAACGGGAAGAGCAAGGGAGTGATGGGATCGTATGCGATCATTCCGCGTTTCCGGAATATCGATACGAAGAGCGACAAGTTTCTGCGCGGGTATGCATTCAACACGACGGCGGCAACGGGGCCTTTGGGCGCGCGGAACTTCGCCGCGTACGGTGCGGAGTTGCAGCGCAAGATGGACGAGTATTACGGCAGCGGGTTTCATATGACGATCATGGGCGAGGTGCTGGGGCGGTACGAAAATCATGTGCGCATCGACAAGGAGCGCAAGGACGCGTGGGGAATTCCGGTGCTGCATGTGGATACGAAATACACCGACAACGAATTCAACATGGCGAAGGATGCGGTAGATATGGCGTGCGAGTTGGCCCAGGCGGCGGGGTTCGAAGTGTTGTCGAAGAACGACAAACCGAATCCGCCGGGATACAGCATTCATGAGGTGGGCACCTGCCGGATGGGGAACGATCCGAAGAAGAGCGTGCTGAACAAATTCAGCCAGTCGCACGATCACAAGAATCTTTTCGTGGTGGACGGCGCGCAATTCACAAGCGCCGGTTGGCAGAATCCGACGATGACGATCCTCTCGCTGTCGATGCGGGCGTCGGAATACCTCGCGGGAGAGATGCTGCGGCAGAATATTTAGAAAATCGGCTTTTTATGATGTGAGATGGGGAGTGCCGAGGGCGCTCCCCATTTGACGTCATGCCAAAGCGCTGGGTGCCGAACTTCCGTGTCTAGAGGCAGTTGACTTGCGGCAGGTTGAAGCGAGAGCGGCTGCCGGAGTGCATATGAGAGGTCTCAGCGAGCGAGATGCGAGCCCTTTCCCTCGAAAACCAAGGCTGAGAGGACCGATAGTGTTTGGCAAGTATGAACGTGCCGCGAAAGGACGGGAGGCTTCATTTGGATGAGGCGGCACGTCTAAGGAATAATTGGGGTAGGGCGCTCGGTGGCCTGTGTTCGCAAGTGCGGGGAGGCTTCCCGCATGCATAACGGTCAGCCGAAGATTGGCAATTGCCTGAGGAGTAAGTGGAAGCAGTTTTGACGGAATTGGAAGCAGCGCTTGGGCATGGCTTTGCCAGGCCCGAACTGCTGGTGTGCGCGCTGACGCATCGATCGCTCGCTAACCAGCAGACTCAGGAGAGCAATCAGCAGATTCTGGGCAACGGTGCCGACCCGGCGCCAGCAGCGAGCGACAATGAGCGGCTGGAGTTTCTGGGGGACGCCGTCCTTGGCTTGGTGGTGGGGGAGGCACTGTTCCTGAGCCATCCTGAATGGCAGGAGGGTGAGTTGACGCGGGCGCGCGCGCAACTCGTAAGCCGGCAACATATGGCCAAGGTTGCCAAGGCGATAGCTCTGGGCGATCATTTGCGACTGAGCCGCGGTGAAGATCGCAGCGGATTGCGGCGGAAGAGCACCGTGCTTTCCAACACGATGGAAGCGGTGATCGGTGCGGTTTTTCTGGATGGCGGGTTGGAGCCGGTGCGCGCCTTCGCGCGTCGATATGTCATTGGCGACGCGGTGGAGCGGCTGGCTGAGGAACTGCGGTCGGGCGCGGCGCTGGGCAACTACAAGTCGGCGCTGCAGGAAAGGCTGCAGGCGGAACGGATCGGCGCGCCGGTTTACCGCGTGAAGAGCGAAAGCGGTCCGGATCATCGCAAGCGCTTTCTGGTCGAGGTGCGGTTAAAGTCGGCGGAAGGCGAACCCGGCAAGCCGCTCGCACGCGGAACCGGCACCACGAAGAAGCATGCCGAGCAGGATGCTGCGCGGCGCGCCCTGGCGCGGCTGACCAGCACGACGATGACGTTGATCGACGAGGCGGAGATGTTGCTCGAGGAGGCAGAGGAGGCCGAATGAGCGCTCCTGCACAATTCGTTGCCGCTCCTGCACAGGCGGGGAGACACAACTGGCGGCATCTGCCGACGGTGCCGGAAGCGCTGGCCTCGCTGTTGCGAACAGTGGTGGTGGCGCTGTTTGTGCTGACGTTTGTGCTGCAGCCGTTTCTCATTCCTTCAGAGAGCATGGAGCATACGCTGCTGGTGGGGGATTTTCTGCTGGTGAACAAGCAGATATTTTCGCCCTCGGGGAGCGGGCAGAATTTCACGCATTGGATAATGCCATATCGAGATGTGGAGCGGGGCGATATCGTGGTGTTCCATCATCCGGAGCCCCATCCTTACCTGGTCAAGCGAGTCATCGGCGTTCCCGGCGACCACTTGCGCATCCAGGACGGCCAGGTTGTCGTCAACGACGTCCCGATTCATGAACCGTATGTCGCGTATGAGCCCGCTGCCCCGAGCCAGTTTCGCGACAACTTTCCGGCCAGAGTCTACACCGACCCTGGCGTTGACCCCGAGTGGTGGAAGCAGATGCAGACGCTGACGCACAACGGTGAACTCGTGGTCCCTCCCGGCAATTACTTTGTGCTCGGAGACAACCGGAATCACAGCTTCGATTCCCGTTCGTGGGGATTTGTGCCGCGGCAGGCGATTATTGCGCGTCCGCTGGTGATTTACTTTTCGGTGCGGCGGCCATCGACGACGGATGTGCAACAGGCCGCGGATGATAGACTCGGACACGACAGGGAACTCTCGGCACGCCTCGCGGCATTTGCGCGCTGGAAGCGCATTTTTCGTGTTGTTCATTAGAGCTGTTCCGCAGTTGGTATAGTCGTTTCGAACCTCAACTCAAGGTGGTTTTTTCTTCAGGAAAAGCCGCTTGGCAGAAGTGGCTTCGGAACACAGTAACTGCGAAACGGCTGTAGCGATTCCGGGAATCCGCAGAGTAGCCGCCAGCCATCTGGGCACAGAGCGACAGGATGACCACGAAAAACACGCTGCCAGCCAGGACGCCGTCCGAAGTTGAGTCTGCTCCCCAACAGAAACACGAAGAAGAAACGCCGTTTGAAGCGGCAGCGAGCATATGCACGGTGCTGGTGGTGGGGCTGTTCATTCTCACGTTCATCGCGCAGAACTTCGTCATTCCCTCAGGATCGATGGAGCAAACGCTGCTGGTGGGCGATCACCTGGTCGTGGACCGCATCACACTGGCGCCGCCGACCAGGTGGATGCCCCTGGTGCACTATCGCGAGCCGAAGAGCGGAGACGTCGTGGTGTTCATCAAGCCCGGCGAACTTGACGCGGATGGCAAGCCGACGATTCTGTTCCTGGTGAAGCGGCTGATTGGCGTTCCCGGCGATCACATTCATCTGCGCAACGGGATCGTGATTGTGAATGGAGTGGCTCAGAGCCAACCGCACGCCGTGCCAACCACGCCCGAGAACTATCGCGATTACCTTGACGATTTTCCTTCGGTGCCGATGTCGGTGGACCTGGGGGCAACCGAGCGCTGGGCCGTGGATATGCCGAACCACGTGGTGGATGGCGACCTCGTTGTTCCGCCGGGCAAGTACTTCATGATGGGCGACAATCGTCACGACAGCCTGGACTCGCGCTTCTGGGGATTTGTTCCACGCGAAAACATTGTGGGCCGGCCGCTTGTTCAACTACTGGTCGTTCAAAACGCCCGAGCATCAGTTTGACGAGACCGGCATCGGTAACAGCATTGCGTGGATAGGGCATGTGGTGCTGCACTTCTTTACCGACACGCGCTGGAACCGGACGCTGCACCTTATACGCTAAAACGCAGTTGTCAGTTGTCAGCTTACAGTTGTCAGTAAGTAAGCTGGCCCACTTGGAACTGTCTACTGACCACTGATCAGACCATGATGGAAGAAGCGCAAGGCCGGAGACACTGGCGATCGAAGTTATGGATCG
>CAWHLU010000013.1:0-198652 GCA_963830285.1 uncultured Acidobacteriaceae bacterium | reverse complement strand
TTTTCAGCCTCTTGCAAGAGTCCTGCCAGCGTCGCGACATCCAGGTTACCAAGTCCTCGGCCGGGCAGCCGCTTTGTGATTTCTTGGAGCAGCCATCCATTACCGTCGGGGTCACGAAACGTGGCGAACGAGCCGTAGGTGGCATGCTCGGGTGCCGGCCCGCTGATGCGATCGCTGCCGTCGTTCCGGAATTGAGCGCCTGGCGTTCTGGGGTGGAATACCTCACTCACCTCAATACCCCGTGCGACAAGATCTTTGCGCGCAGCCGCGACATCGGAGACGATCAGGTAGAGGCCTTGGGCCGATCCAGGCGCGGATGAAGTCATCTTCGCGCCAAACTGAACCGAGCACCCCGAGCCGGGAGGCGTGAGCTGAATGACGCGGAAGCCATTGTCGTACGGGAAGTCGGCGTCGAGTCGCCACCCCAGTTTGGTGTAGAACTCCTTCGAGCGGTCAGCGTCCGCGACCGGGATGACGACCACCTCGAATTTCATGTCCACTCTCTCGGCGCCGGCGCCGCTGATCGGGTTACTGCCCGGAATCGCATTCAGAGTTACCATGTTTTCCCCAATTCCTTGCCCAAATCGCTGGATCGCAGGGCCATAATCCTCCGACCAACCCGACATCGATTAGGCCAGAACAACGATGCCGAGTCTATTGGACGAACGTATCGACCAACACCGAAATATCGATTGGATATGTGGGCACGGAGTGGTGCGTTGCCTCATTCCAGTCGGCAACACCAAGGTATCGCCAATACTATCGTCCAATTGATTCGCCGGAGCACCTCGGGTGTAATCGCTCCAATCGCTGGTGCCTTGATCGGCGAGCGACAGGTGCGGGTCGACGTTTCGCTCGCGCTCTTGCTAAATATTCTAAGAAGGGATGGCAAAGGTATGCCGGAAGCGACTTGGGAACCTCACGAGAGACACGGGCGGTTGACGATGCAGAGCAACTTGCCCGACAGCGTTTACGCGTTTCCGAAACAGCGGAAAGAACCGCTGACCGACGCGCAGCATGTGCGTAACGCGGTTGCGCGGTTCGATCAAGTCATTGACGTCTCCGATGCCGACCGTGCCTTAGCATTCGCGAACATCGAGAAAGCTGCAAATTACTACAACGTCAACCTCGCAGAAACGTCATGGCACGACCTGGGCATTCATCCTCAAAACAAGAGAAGAGAGGCTGCCATCAAAGGCGCTGTGACGCGCGAACGCCGAGTGCAAAGCTGAGAATCCACTGGTCAGAGGGTCGATCGAAAGAAGAAGCAACGTGAAAAGGGAAGTGAAATCTGAACCAAAACCAAACTTGGAGAGGAGACAGAATATGGCAGACACAAACGCAGTGATTGCTGTGTATGACAGCCATTCGGCCGCGGAAGACGCGGTGAAGGAACTTCAGAAGTCAGGCTTCGACATGAAGAAGTTGTCGGTCGTGGGTAAGGATTATCACACGGACGAGCAGGTCGTTGGCTACTATAACGCGGGAGACCGCATGAAGTATTGGGGGAAATTAGGCGCCTTCTGGGGCGGCTTCTGGGGCTTGCTATTTGGCGCCGCGTTCTTTTGGGTGCCCGCGATAGGCCCTGTGCTGGTTGGCGGTCCATTGGTGGCTTCGATCATTGCCGGCCTCGAGGACGCGTTGGTAGTCGGCGGTTTGAGTGCGATTGGAGCCGGTCTGTACAGCATGGGCATACCAAGAGACAGCATCGTAACCTATGAGAGCGCCATAAAGGCTGGCCAGTACCTGGTGGTTGCAAATGGAACTTCTGCTGAGGCGGCTAACGCCAGAAATATTCTGAGCGCACTGAAACCAACCCATGTGACCAATCAGGTCCTCGAACCGGCTACGCAGGCGGCGACGCGCTGAGGGCATCATGTGGCGGGATTGGACCGCTTGAGAAACGTCTCTTCGGAAGAGGATTACCGACGATCGTTGTGAGAATCTGCTGGCATGCGATTCCGAAAAGCCTCGCGAACTGTCGTCGGTTTCGGAACTTCGGGATTTCTCTGATCTGCGATCAGACCTTCCGCCGATGCCTTTCTAATTGAGACAGGGCTTTAGATGCCGTAGTTCTTTTTTCGCAGGGCGTTCTTGTAGGCGTCACGCGCTTTTTTGGCCGTGTGCTCGGCATCGTGAAGCTTGAAGCCGGCGTCATCCCACTTCTCCATCTGAACCATGGAGTGGTCTTCTGTGGCGAGCGATTCCTCGGCGCGAATGGCTCCTACCCAGGCATCGACGGCCTGCCGGTAGGAGCGGAGCAACTGGTCAAAGTCCAAGTTATCCATGATTGTGAACGTAGAATTGATTTGGCGCTCCGTCAATCGGGGTTGGCGAGTTTTCACGGGAGTTTAACGAATCTGCCAGAGTGGTCATTCAACCTGTGAGAACGCTGGCCAGGTGTGGCGGGGCTGACCGATACCATCGTCCAATAGATTCCTCACTCCACTTCTGGCTTAATAGCAAATGACTTGAACGTGGTCATGGGCCTTCTAAATCACCACGGGTGATAGGTTCTAAAGGCTTTCGAAGAGAGAACGACTTTGGGCCTCGTGGGCGCGGGCTGGCGGCGGAAACACGACAGCACGACAAATCGCGGTTTTTCATCCAACTGTTCGCTAGTGCTTGCTTGTCCAACTTGGAGATGAGTCATGAAAGCAATTGTTGTCCACGAATATGGCGGTCCTGAGGTCCTGAAGTTCGAGGAGTACCCTGACCCGGTTCCCGGTCGGGGAGAAGTGCTCGTGAAGGTTGCCGCCGCGAGCGTGAATCCAATCGACTACAAGCGGCGTGCTGGATTAACGAAGGATTTCTATCCAATCCAGTTCCCAGGCCTCATCGGAGTTGATATGTCAGGGACCGTGGTGAAGGTCGGACCGGGAGTTGAAGCCTTTTCTGCCGGCAACCGGGTATTTGCAATGGCGGACAACACGTACGCCGAACTCTGCGTGGTGAAAGCGGACGTTCTAGCGGACATACCTGAGGGGCTTGATTTGATCGAGGCGGCGGCGCTGCCGCTGGTGACGACGACCGGCAACCAACTCCTTTCAGCTACGGGAATCAAAGCGGGCCGGTCGGTTATGGTCGTGGGTGCCATAGGAAATGTTGGGCGTTCGGCGGTATTCACTGCTAAGGAGCGCGGAGCGACTGTGATCGCCGGGGTTTTGAAGAGGCAGATGGATGAGGCGAAGACTGTCGGCGCGGATCAGGTCGTCGCAACCGACGATGACGCCGCGATTGAAAATCTTCCACCGCTCGATGCGGTTGCGGATACGGTCGGCGGAAAAACAGCCGAGAAGCTGATCGCCAAGGTCAAACCCGGAGGAGTGTTTTCTTCTGTTCTCGGAGCACCGCTGAACGCTGCGAAATATCCATCTGTAAAAATCGCGTTTGTATTCTCGAAATTCGACAGGGGAACACTCGAGTTCATGGCCGAGGCGGTGCGAGATGGCAAGCTAGTAATCCCGATTAGCAAGAAGCTGCCACTCAGTGACGCGGCCGAGGCTCAAGCAGCGGCGGAAAAGGGTGGTATCGGGAAAATCCTGCTCTTGCCTTGATATTATCTTTGCGAACAGAGGACGCGAAGGGAAAATCGGAAATGAAAAAGGGTGTGCGCGGAATTAACTCTGCTTCGAAGCCGAGTGGCAATGGCTGTGCTGAATGCCTGGCGTCACCGGAAGGATGGTGGTTTCATCTCCGCCGGTGTGCGGAGTGTGGGCATATAGGATGTTGCGACAGTTCTCCCAGCCAGCATGCATCCAAGCATGCGGCAGCGACGGGGCATCCGATTATAGCCAGCTTTGAGCCGGGTGAGGATTGGTTCTATGATTACGAGACGCAAGGGATGATTACGGGTATGGAGTTGCTCCCGCCTCATTCGCATCCAAGAAATCAGCCCGCTCCTGGACCAGCAGGAAGAGTGCCAGCCAACTGGGAGTCGCTCCTGAACTAGCCGTCCGTGATAGGCCCGCGGGCAGACGAAGCGCATGTTTCAGTTTGTAGGCGTTTCCGGCCGCATCTTCATTCATCGACAGCAGGAGGCACCACAGTGGATCTACCCAACGCGCCGGTTGCGCACGAAGGATTCTACGCAGCACACTTTTTCACAGTGAGGGACCAGGAAAAATCGGGGGACTTCTATGTCCGAATTCTTGGTGGGAAACTGATCAAGCCAGAGAACCCTGCTACCTTAAGCTGGCGAATTCGTGGATCATTTCTCAATTGCGGCGGTGGCCCGATACCCGACAAGCCGGAGGTCATCCTTGAAATCCCGTCGGATCTGAACCGGGTGAGTAGCTTCCTTAATCTACGTGTCGCCGATGTATGGGCCTGCAACGAAGAGTGGGGCAGCAAAGGAGCATTCTTTTTTACCGAGCCATTACCCAATCCTGACGGCTGGGAATGGCGCTGCTACATGCGTGACCCCGACGGCTACATCATCGAGGTCGGCCAATATGCTCAAATGGCCTTCGACTGGTTGAACAGCCACAATTAGTTTGGCGAGCGCTGCACCAGAGGATGGCCAGAACTTCGCAGGCTCACTTCACGAAGCGAGCCGTTCCACTTGGGGCCCCCCATCGAAAGGCCTGATGATTGATCAGTTCAGCTGAGTTGCGAAGGGTCGCCGCATTTTCGGATGTGCCGGACAACCAGATTGAGTGGTTTCTAAGCCAAGTGCATGAGGTTTCTCTGCATGCCGGAGAAACTTTTGTCCGGCAAGGAGATCCAGCAGATTCGATGTTCGTATTTCTTGAGGGACTCTTTCAGTGGAGAGGAGAGTTTGGTGGAGATACTGTTTCGCTTCCGGCGCAAGCGGGTGACGTCAGTGGGGTGTTTCCTTTCTCCAGAATGAAACGGTTCACCGTAGCGGGACGGGCCGTTACAGATGGCCGTCTCGTCAAATTTCCGTCCGCCCTCTTTCCCGAACTCATACAGAGGATGCCGGAACTGACGACAAGATTGGTTGCGATGATGTCGGACCGAATTCGTGAAGGAACCCGAATAGAGCAGCAGCGTGACCGTTTAGTTTCACTCGGGCAAATTATCAGCTGGGCTTGCTCACGAATTGAATAATCCTGCATCCGCCGCCAGGCGGGCGAGCGATCAAATGCGCAACACGCTGGCAAGATTGCGAAATGCGAACTCCGAATTGTTGTGGTGTCCGCTCGAAGACACCGACAGGGCGAAAATCGAAGAAGTTGAGGTCTTATTGCTGCAATCTGAGACGCCCCTATCAGAGGGGCTCGCTCTCAGGGACCAGGAAGAAACTCTAGAGTGGATCCTACGGAGTTATGGCCACGCCGATCCATGGGAGCTATCGGCCGCGCTGGCAAAGGCCAATATGCCCGCGGATATACTCCGCTCTTTGCTGGATCAGCTGAATCCTCGCACGGCTCAGGCGGCGCTGGAGCGGATCGCCGCTTCTGCGGAGTTGTCTGTTCTTCTCAGAACGATCGAGAATTGCGCATCCCGGATATCGAATCTGGTCCGGACAATTAAGGACTATACCAACATGGACCAAGGACCGTTTCAGAATGTTGATGTGGCGCGAAGTCTTGACACGACGCTCGATACGTTGGCTCACAGCTTGCAATCGGGAATTGCGGTACAGCGCAGATATGAGCCGGTCCCGCTCATGGTGAACATAGCGGGCACCGAATTGAATCAAGTCTGGACCAACATCATCGAAAACTCGATAGATGCCCTGCAGGGCGAGGGTGAGATAAATGTCCGAACCTTTCGCGAGGACCGCTTTGTGGTGGTTGAAATTGGCGATGACGGGCCCGGAATTCCGACCGAAATAAGACCCTATATCTTTGATCCGTTTTTCACGACGAAAGGCGTTGGTGACGGGACGGGCTTGGGACTGAACACCGCACAAATCATTGTCAGGAAGTATGGCGGCAATATTCAAGTAACTTCGAAGCCCGGCGATACCCGCTTTCAGGTATGGTTGCCGTGCGCAGATGCGTCCGGGAACGATATCCCTGGTTAGTAAGGGACTCCGACAACGCGCTTGACGGCTGCAGAGACGGAGGTTGGCTCTTATCGGCGCTATATTTCCGCCAGGGCACGATGGACAAGATGGATCGAGATCGAACCTTCGCCAACAGCTGACGCAACCCGCTTCACGTTTCCTGAGCGGATGTCGCCAACTGCGAAGACTGCCGGCAAGCTGGTCTCAAGCATCTGCGGCGGCCGTCCCAGGGGCCATTTTCGAGGAGCCTCCGCAAGAACCGGATCCAAGTCACGCCCTGTAAGAATGAACCCCTGCTCATCCAGGGCGACACAGCCACGCAACCAGTCGCTATGCGGTGACGCACCCGCCATCACGAAAACGTGCCGGATCTCGCGCGTCGATCTCTCCCCCGACGATCGGTCGAGCCAAGTGACGCGTTCGAGATGCGAATCGCCCTCTAATGTCTGAAGCTCAGTCTCCAGATGCAGCTCGATCACCGGATGCGTCGTAATCCTCTGGGTCAGATAGCGCGACATCGTCTCCGAAAGGGTTTTTCCGCGAACCAGCATGTAGACCTTGCCGGCAGTCTCTGCAAGAAAAACCGCTGCCTGGCCGGCCGAATTTCCCCCGCCGATGACGATGACCTCATCACCCCCGCAGAGTTGCGATTCCATGAATGTGGCCGCGTAATAAACTCCATTCCCTTCGAACTGCTTTAGATTGGCGATGTTCGGCGTATTGTATTGCGCTCCGGAGGCGATGATGATGCTGCGAGCCTGCACAATGTTGCCATTCTCCAGCATGAGCTGGTATGGCCTCTGATCGCAGTTGATCTGGACCACTCGTTGCCCCACCATCATCTGAGCGCCGAATTTTTCTGCCTGGACAACGGAGCGGCGCGTGAGTTCCAGGCCGGAGACGCCTGTGGGGAAACCAAGGTAGTTCTCTATCTTTGAGCTTGATCCCGCCTGTCCGCCAGGAAACTCGCCCTCGATGACGGCAGCGTCCAAGCCTTCAGAAGCAGCGTAAACCGCCGCCGCCAGACCGGCCGGTCCAGCGCCCACAATCGCCACATCGAGAATGTGTGCCTCATCGACTTTCCCCGACAATCCCAGGCATTGAGCCAACTGCTGCGTCGTGGGATTGCGCTGCACGGCCTTTCCGCTGCAAATCACCACAGGTATTTCGTCGATCTTCACATTAAAACGATCGAGCAGCTCCTGAGAGGCTGTGTCGCTGTCAAGGTCGACATATGCGTGCGGCTGTCCGTTGCGGGTGAGAAACTCGCGCAACCGCAATGTATTCGCCGAGTGACGCGATCCCAGGATAATCACGTTACCCATGCCGCCCGCAATCAGCGCCAGGCGCCGCTGGATGAAAGCGCGCATGAATATATCGCTGAGTTCGGCATCTTTCGCGATGAGCGAGCGCAAGGCATCCACCGTCACCTCAAGGAACTCTCCCCGCTCGGCAACCCGTCCGCGCGCCAAAGAGCCGGTTCCGGAGATCAAGACCATGTCTCCGGAGAAGTTCCCCGGGCCATGCGTCGCAAATACGTGCTCGCCGGAGAGCCTCGTCATGACAATATCGAGCTTTCCTGAAAGCACAACAAAGCAAGGCATTGCCCGCTCACCCGCCTCGAACAGGATCTCTCCCGCCTGAACGGCTCTCACAGTGCCGTATGGCCGGATGCGGTCGATCTGAGCGGGGGTTAGGACGGGGAAAGCTTCGGCCTGCCGCTCAGGTGAGCTTAGCGATGTCGGCATTGACTCGGTCCTCGCAGGCCTTCCGGCCGATCGTCAATTCTATCCCCACTATCACCTGTATCACTTTATATCGGCCGGGAGTTTGTTAATTACTGCCGCCCCTGCCATGCTCACGACTTCGTCCTGGGAATCCGTACCTCCCGAGCTACCGATTGCTCCAATAATCACGCCACGGTCGATCAGTGGAATACCGCCTCGAGACGCAATGATTCCATCGAACGCAAGTAGATAGTTGAGATGCATAAGCTGGATACCGTCCTCGAAGACCTTGGTTGGGCGCCGGAAGGTCACGGCTGCTCGAGCCTTGTGCTCCGCAATCTGAATGGAGGCGAGCATCGCGCCGTCCATCCGTTGGAATGCAACTAAGTTACCACCGGAATCGGCGACTGCCACGTTCATTTTCCAATTCCGCTTCTTGGCCTCGTCTACGGCTGCTTTGATAACCGCCTGGGCTTGCTGTAGGGGTATCGGAAGCCCATACGGCACATCGAACGGTATTTCGTCCGGAATGACATCAAGAGGATTCGACGTGAGCGGCGCTTCAATGGCAATTTCTGCCAGGTTGCTTGACATAATTCTCCTCCCAAATGCTGGGAAGTTTCGGCAACCCTTTGGGTTGCCATGGATGCCGGAGTTTCAAAAAGCATCGGGCGTGCCGCCCTAGCGCGTGATTTCGCCCAGGTAGTATCCGAGTCGATTTTCGACATCCCCTGGCTTGTGGAAGCCATGCGCCATCAAAGCCTTGATCCCCTCCTGAGCGGCGGGTCGACCGAGCGAAGCGATGCATGCTTCCCACCCGGCCCCGAGTTCGACGTCCGGCGGCAGGCTGGTGTTAACGAGGCGCTTCGTCTGGGCGATCGCCCATTTGTCGAACTTGGCGATCCGCGTCGCAAGCGCTTCTACAAACGCATCGAGATCGGCGTCGGGCAGGGCGCGATTGATGTAGCCGTACGCGTCGGCCTGGTCTGCGTTGATGTCTTCCGAACTCAAGAGCACCTCGAGGGCTCGGTTTCGACCGATGCGCCTCGGAAGCCGAGCCATGGGGCCGCCCCCTGCGACCATCCCCACCCCCACCTCCCATTGCGAGATGATGGTCTTCTCGCGGCTGGCAAAGCTCATGTCGCAGGCTAGCGTGATCTCACTGCCGTTGCCGGTCGCGCGGCCGCGGATGAGCGCAATGGAGGCGACTGGCAAGCGGGTCAGACGCACAAGAAAGTCCGGCCAGGGCGGCAGGCCTGTGGGCCCCGGCGGCATTGCGGTCAGATCCTCAAGCTTGGCCAAAAAATCGGAGTGATTCAGGAAGTAGTCATCCACCGCGCTGTCGAAGACCACGACCCTGACATGCTCATCGGCCTCAAGAGTGTTGATGACTTCCTGGAATTGCCGGACCATCTCCGGACCCATAACGTTGATCGGCGGGTTGTCGATCGTGACACGCCAATAAGCGGGCGACCGCCGGGTAAGGCGAATCTGCGCAGGATTCACGGGTGCGTTCATCTGTGCGGGCTTGATAGGTGCGCTCACAGTTGCCATGGGGTTCTCCTCCGTGTTTGTAAGTCTCGGAATCGTGTTGATTGAAGTCCGACGATAGCCTCGGGGTTCGTCATTGATCGTTTGCATCAAAGGCAAACATTGACTGCCTCAACCTCAATAACTTGGAACTTCGAGCAGAAATTGCCCGCTCGGATGACACAAGCCACCCTGTTATATCAGGTTGTCACCATTCGGCCAGAACAAAATGGGCCGCGCAATTGGACGATGGTATTGCCCACACTTTCGTATCGGCTGGAGTTTCTTACACTTGATACGAAGGTATGGTCGATACCATCGTCTTATTGCTTTGCTCCCCTCACGTCTGGCCTAATGGCGATGGTTCAGGCATAAGTCGGTCTGGCTCAGAGGTTTCTTGAAGGAGAATCCGATGTTACGACATGCAGCGAAATCTGTGGCGCAAGAGGGACGAGGAACAGGAACACGCACTGCGATGAAAGATATCGCAGGCTCTACCATCGTTGCGGCGACTGTGACGGCAGCACTCGTTGTGTTCGTCGCCATTTCCGTTTACGCCCAGGACAAGTACACGCTGCAATCGCCGAGTGGAATCGCCTTCTCTGACTTCAGGGGATACGAGGACTGGCCTGTTGTCTCTTCCGCCCGGCAAGACGAAATACTCAAGGTAATCGTCGCCAATCCGAGCATGGTCGCGGCGTATAAGTCTGGCGTTCCCGGCAACGGCAGTGCTTTCCCGGATGGCTCCATGATCGTGAAGCTCCAGTGGAAGCGGAAGAAGAGCACCGAGGCCCAATTCGCCGTGGACGTGCCAGACGTCTTTTCCCAGGCTTTCGTAATGGAAAAGGACAGCAAGAGATTTCCGAAAACAGGCGGATGGGGATACGCAGTGTTCAACTACGATGCCGCATCGGACAAGTTCACGCCCGATGCCAAGAGTCTCTCAGACTGCGGAAACGCGTGCCATATAGCCGTGAAGGCGAAGGACTACATCTTCCACCCGTACGAGAAGCGTTGAACTGCGCCTGTCCCGACGCTTCTATGTAGATTTCACCATGAGGTGGGCCCTGCAGCAGGACCCGCGTATTGCAATGCAGACCGCATTTCATTCCGCCCATGAAGCCCAGCGGCTATCACGGACGAGCTTGCCAAGTGATACGGCTGAGCTGGCCAGATATCTCATCGGAAAAACCATTGTGCGCGAGATCGGGCGAAACAGAATTAGCGGTCGTATCGTCGAGACAGAGGCTTACCCACCGGGCGATTCGAGTGGTCATGCATATCACGGACGAACGGCCAGCAACCAATCGCTATTCCTGGGCAGAGGATTTGCTTATGTGTACTTCATCTATGGGACGTCATACATGCTCAACGTGACGGCCGAAGAGCCGGGAGTTGGCGCTGGAGTGTTATTGCGCGCCATTGAGCCTCTTGAGGGGATCAACCTAATGAAACGACTCCGCAAAATCGACAAACTCACAGATTTGGCGAGAGGTCCGGGACGGCTTGCGGCCGCATTTCAAATCGACCAGCGCCTGGACGGGGTTGACCTGTGTGCTAACGGTCCGCTTTGGCTTGGGACTGCGGTTCGACGGACTGCGCACATCAGCAGAACAGTGCGCATCGGCATCACGCGTGAGGTGGGCCGGCTGCTGCGTTTCTATGAGGAGGGCAGTCCGTTCGTGAGCGGCCAATGAGATAAGAAGTCGCTAGGTCCATGTTCACCCGATTCGATTTAGAAATAGGTAGCCAGTGATCTGTGGTTCGGGCTTCTACGACCTTCCCAATGTTCAGCATTTAGGAATTCTAGGCGTGCTGCATCACAGAGCCGTAGCCGTTTGCTCCAACTTCGAGACTGCCCGCGGTCAACTCCCGAGCTGAGCCTCCATTAAGGTTGAATGTTCCGCCGCTTGGCAGGAAGACGCGAAAACATGTGCTGCATCCGTTCTTCATGCGCATACTTCGAAATGAGATCCGGCCTTCGTATTTCTGTACGATTCCTTTGCTGATCCAGAGTCCCAGGCCTGTTCCTTTCGTGGACTTGGTGCTGAAGAATGGCTCGAACAGCTTCAGTGAGTCCTCCGGCTTAACCCCGACTCCGGTATCCACGATCGAGACGCTGATGCCACGCCGTTTGAACTGCCAGTCGCTGGCTTCCCGCACCATGATTCGTAAGTCACCTCCGCTCGGCATTGCCTGGATCGCATTACCAACCAAGTTCAAGAATACCTGGCGCAATTCGACGGGGAACCCATGAACCATCCCGGGCGTGAGATATTTCTTTTGCAATCGGATGTGACTCGTATGCAATTGTCGTTCCTGGAGTCCGAGGACATCATCCAGAAGCTCGGTCAACATCACCGCGATGGGCGTCTTCGACTCGCGATAGAAACTCAGGGTCTGCCGGGTAATGTGCGCGACGCGCTGTAACTCCTGCTCGGCCATCGCCGCGCAATGCCGAGCTTCCTCATCGAGCGAGGGGTGATTGCGAATTAAAAAAAAGATGTTGGTGATGGCAGCGAGAGGGTTATTGATTTCGTGCGCAATGATGCCTGCCACCCGACCCATCGCCGCGAGTTTCTCTGTTTCGCGCAATGCTTCCTGGGCCTGCAATTGCGCGGTAATATCACGGTTCACCTCGAGCACCGCGTCACCCTCATGATTCATGATCTTGCGACAGGCAACAATAACATCGGAGCCATCCTTTTTCTTCTGCAGGAGGTTTCCTTGCCATACTCTGCGATCGCGCAAAGTAGCTTCAATTTCCTCGCGCGGAACGGGAAATGCGGTACGCAAGATTGTGTGGATGTCCTGGCCCAGAATCTCATCGCGCTGCCAGCCATATAATTGTTCGGCCCCAGCATTCCAGAACAGGACTTTACCGTTATTGGCGCGCTCCATGATTGCTTCAGTTGCAAGTTCGAGCAATTCGGCGCGAGTGCGGAACTGTTCCTCCCTCCGCCGCAGTTCCTCGGTACGCTCTGCTACGCGCTGCTCCAGCCTGTTATTCAGAGTCTCAAGCATGCGTGTCTTGCGATGAAGTTCGACGAATATGCCGATCTTGGCTCGCAAAACTTCGGGTACAACCGGAACAGAAATATAATCGACCGCGCCACTTCGATAGCCCTGAATCTTGTCGGAGTCGGTGAGGTGAACACCAGAGATGAAAATGATCGCGGTCTTCTGGAAACGAGGGTGCTGACGGATCACGTCGGCCAGTTCAAACCCATCAAGCTCGGGCATGCTCACATCCATCAGTACAACGGCGATATCGTTCTTTAGTAGGATATTCAGCGCTTCACTGGCCGAAGTTGCCTTGATGAGATTTTCCCCGAGTTCGGAAAGAATCACCTCGTAACTGAGAAGTTTCGCCGGCTGGTCATCGACCATCAGGATGTTGACCTTTGTATCTGCGTTCATCAATTCCTCTCCAGGTTCTCTGCCGCGCAGCTAGCGATGCAGCCACATGCGCAGAGCGGAAAGCAGCTGTTCGGTGTTCACCGGTTTGGCAAGATATTCTGAGGCGCCCGCTTCAAGACATCTTTCACGATCGCCCTTCATAGCTTTTGCAGTCAGTGCGATAATCGGCAGGCGCCGCAGAGCTGGATTCTGGCGGATCACCTGCATCGTTTCGTATCCATCCATCTCCGGCATCATGATGTCCATGAGAACAATTGCCAGATCAGGTGTGGTTTCAATAGTCTCGATTGCCTCGCGCCCGGTACCCGCCGAGAGGACTGTCATCCCGCGCCTCTCGAGCACGCTACTGAGTGCGAAGATGTTTCGCACATCGTCGTCGACGACCAGCACTTTACGCCCGGCGAGCGCCTCGTCTGACTGATGGAGGCGATCGATCATCTGCCGTTTTGTTTCAGGCAATTCGGAGACTACGCGATGCAGAAACAGGGCAGTTTCGTCGAGAAGGCGTTCCGGAGATTCAACGTCCTTCACTACCACGCTGCGCGCCAGCGTGTGCAACTGCGCGTCCTCCT
The DNA here is from genome assembly GCA_963830285.1 of uncultured Acidobacteriaceae bacterium. GTDB lineage: Bacteria > Acidobacteriota > Terriglobia > Terriglobales > Acidobacteriaceae > Telmatobacter. The sequence continues at coordinate 185,426 of CAWHLU010000013.1, read as the reverse complement.
CGGCAGATAGCTCTCTCCCCGTGAATACTACGACGGGCAGATCGCGCAGCTTCGGGGCACTCTTGATCTGTTCGAGCACGTCAAATCCTGACATGTCGGGAAGGCGAAGGTCGAGCACGATGCAGTCGTAGGAGTCGCGCTCAAGCGCTTCAAGCGCAGCAGCACCCGAGTCGATCACATCGAGGTCGATATCCTCGTGCCAAAGCAGTTCGCGTGTGCTTAACTGCTCCGCCGGATTGTCTTCTACTACCAGCAAACGCTTGCGCCGCGGTTGCGAATAGTCTCGGATGCGCGCTAGCGCCGCGTTCAACTCATCTGTCGAAGTTGGCTTGGTTACGAAGGCAAAGGCTCCGCGCGAAAGACCATGATGGCGGTCTTCGTCAAGCGTCAGCATCTGCACCGGTATATGCCTCGTTTTCGGATCCTGCTTGAGATGGTTCAGCACAGTCCAGCCAAGCATATCCGGCAGCATAACGTCGAGTGAGATTGCAGTTGGATGGTACTCGCGCGCCAACGCCAGCGCTTCCGTTCCAGTCATCGCCACCAGGACTTTGAAGCCCTTATCCCGCGACAGATCGCAGAGCACGCGAGCGTAATGCGGATCGTCTTCCACGATCAGCAGCACCGCATCACCTTCTTCCAATGACTTGCGATCGTCCTCGATGCGGGCTTCTTGCTCAGCTGCTGATACGTTTGAAAGAAACATCGGAACTGAAACCGTTCCGCCATCCCTTTCAGCCTTCAAAACCGTCGGCGCAGCCGGACCGACGTAGGTCTGCGGCAGGTACAACGTGAAGGTACTGCCTTTGCCAGGTTGGCTCCGCAGTTGAATCTCTCCTCCCAGCAAGTTCGCCAATTCGCGGCTGATGGCGAGGCCCAGTCCGGTGCCTCCATATTTGCGGCTCGTGCCCGCATCGGCCTGCTGGAACGCCTCGAAGATGATGCGCTGCTTTTCGGGGGGGATTCCGATGCCAGTGTCGGAGACCTCGAATGCGATGACCGAGCCGGCGCCGCTGAGAATCGGATGATCCGGTGTCCACCCGTTTGCAGCAGATGAAACGGACAACTTCACAGTACCCTGTTCCGTGAACTTGAACGCATTCGAAAGCAGGTTCTTCAATACCTGTTGCAGGCGCTTTGAGTCGGTAACCAGGCTGCGGCCCATGCGCGGATCGTTCGTTACATCGAAGATGAGCTTGCGATTTTCCGCTTCGTGCCGGAACGGCCGCGCTACGGTGTCAAGCAGTGCGCCGAAGAAGACTTCTTCTGCCTCGACCGATACCGTGCCTGATTCGATCTTTGAAAGATCGAGAATATCGCTGATCAGGTTCAGAAGGTCGGTTCCAGCGCCGTGAATGGTGCGTGCGAACTCAACCTGCTTGGCATTGAGGCTGCCATCAGGATTCTCGGCAAGCTGCTGACCGAGGACAAGGATTGAGTTCAAGGGTGTCCGCAACTCGTGAGACATGTTGGCGAGGAATTCAGACTTGTATTTCGAAGTAAGTGCGAGCTCGCGGGCCTTCTCTTCCAGGGCGCGGCGAGCTTGTTCGATTTCCTGGTTCTTGCGCTCCACCTCGTAGTTCTGTTCGGCTAATTGTTGCGCTTTCTGTGCTAACTGCTCGTTCGTCTGCTGCAATTCCTTCTGCTGCGTTTGCAACTCCGTCGCGAGTTGCTGCGATTGTTTCAGCAGTCCCTCCGTCTGCATGGTGGCCTCAATCGAGTTCAGCACGATACCGATGGAGGAGGTCAGCTGTTCGAGGAATGAAAGATGCGAGGCTGTAAATGCGCTCAGACTGGCGAGTTCGATGACCGCCTTGACGCGATCTTCAAACAGAACCGGCAAAACGATGACATTCTTCGGGACGGCCTGGAATAACCCGGAGCGGATGGGTGCCGTCCTTCTGGGTAATTCCGTGATCAGCATGCGCCGTTTATCAGCAGCGCATTGTCCGACAAGACCTTCACCCACACGCACTTCCTTCAAGTAGCCCTCGGGCGTATCGGCAAACGTGGAAAGCAGAACGAGGCTGGTCTCAGAACTCGCCGAATCACCACCCATCTGGTAAATAACGCCCTGTTGCGCACTGACCAGAGGCGCAAGTTCCGACAGCAGCATTCTGCCGACAGTCGCCAGGTCGCGCTGCCCCTGGAGCATGCCGGTGAATCGCGCCAGGTTTGTTTTCAACCAGTCCTGCTCTGTGTTGCGATCCGTGGTGAGGCGAAGGTTGTCAATCATCGTGTTGATGTTGTCCTTCAACTCTGCCACTTCGCCGCGCGCTTCCACCTGGATCGAACGAGTCAAGTCTCCCTTGGTCACGGCCGTCGCCACTTCCGCGATGGCACGCACCTGGTTGGTGAGGTTATCGGCCAGCAGGTTCACGTTGCCGGTCAAATCCTTCCAGGTACCGGCCGCACCGGGCACATTTGCCTGGCCGCCGAGTCGTCCTTCCACTCCGACTTCGCGGGCGACTGTCGTAACCTGATCGGCGAACGTCGCAAGTGTGTCTGTCATGTTGTTGATGGTTTCGGCAAGTGCCGCCACTTCGCCCTTTGCATTCACTGTGAGTTTCTGGTTCAGCGCACCGTTGGCGACCGCGGTCACCACCTTGACGATGCCGCGCACCTGCTCGGTAAGGTTGGCCGCCATCACGTTGACGTTGTCGGTAAGGTCTTTCCATGTGCCGGCCACACCAGGGACCATCGCTTGGCCGCCGAGTTTGCCGTCGGTGCCGACCTCGCGAGCCACGCGCGTTACTTCGGCTGCGAACGCGTTGAGCTGATCCACCATCGTGTTAATGGTGTCCTTCAACTCCAGGATTTCGCCCTTCACATCGACGGTGATCTTGCGGCTCAAATCACCGCGGGCCACGGCCGTCGTCACCTCGGCGATGTTCCTAACCTGCGCAGTAAGGTTACCGGCCATCGAGTTGACAGAGTCGGTAAGATCCTTCCATGTGCCGGCAACACCGGGCACATTGGCCTGGCCGCCGAGTCGTCCTTCCGAGCCAACTTCGCGCGCAACGCGCGTCACTTCGGCGGCGAATGACCGCAGTTGCTCGACCATGGTGTTCAGAGTTTCCTTCAGCTGCAGAATTTCGCCGCGCACGTCCACTGTGATCTTGCGGCTCAAGTCACCATTCGCAATAGCCGTTGCCACCTCCGCAATGTTTCTGACTTGGGCCGTGAGGTTGCCGGCCATGAAGTTCACGGAGTCCGTCAGATCCTTCCATGTACCAGCCACGCCCGGAACCATCGCCTGTCCACCGAGTTTGCCGTCGGTGCCGACCTCGCGAGCCACGCGTGTTACTTCGCCGGCGAATGCATTGAGCTGATCGACCATGGTGTTGATGGTGTTTCGCAACTCGAGAATCTCGCCTTTCACGTCGACGGTGATCTTTCGCGACAGGTCGCCGCGAGCCACGGCAGTTGTGACCTCGGCGATGTTTCTTACTTGCGCGGTCAGGTTGCCCGCCATCGAGTTCACCGAGTCAGTCAAGTCCTTCCATGTTCCCGCGACACCCGGTACATTGGCCTGACCACCGAGGCGTCCTTCGGTGCCCACTTCTCGGGCCACGCGCGTGACTTCACCCGCAAACCGGTTCAGCTGGTCGACCATCGTGTTGATGGTTTCCTTCAGCAACAGAATTTCGCCGCTTACGTTCACCGTGATCTTTTTGGAAAGGTCGCCAGTTGCAATGGCTGTCGAAACTTCGGCGATGTTCCTCACTTGGCCTGTGAGGTTGGAGGCCATCGAGTTCACGGAGTCCGTGAGATCCTTCCACGTACCGGCGACGCCAGGCACCTGCGCCTGGCCGCCCAATTTGCCGTCGGTTCCCACTTCGCGCGCTACGCGCGTCACTTCGCCGGCGAAGGCGTTGAGCTGATCCACCATCGTGTTCAGGGTGTCTTTGAGTTCGAGAATTTCGCCCTTCACATCGACAGTGATCTTGCGGCTCAAGTCACCTCGGGCTACGGCCGTCGCCACTTCGGCGATGTTTCTCACCTGGCCGGTGAGGTTCGACGCCATGAAGTTGACGTTGTCGGTCAGATCTTTCCATGTGCCGGCCACACCCGAAACCTGGGCCTGCCCGCCCAGCTTTCCGTCTGTGCCGACTTCGCGGGCCACGCGTGTTACTTCGCCCGCGAATGCGTTGAGCTGATCGACCATGGTGTTGATGGTGTTCTTCAGTTCGAGGATTTCGCCCTTCACGTCAACGGTGATCTTGCGGGACAAATCTCCGCGGGCCACGGCCGTTGTGACTTCGGCAATGTTTCTTACCTGAGCCGTCAGGTTGCCGGCCATCGAGTTTACTGAGTCCGTCAAGTCTTTCCAGGTTCCCGCGACGCCCGGCACGTTGGCCTGGCCGCCGAGACGCCCTTCTGTACCGACCTCACGGGCTACACGCGTCACTTCGCCGGCGAACCGATTCAGCTGGTCCACCATTGTGTTCAGCGTTTCCTTGAGCTGCAGAATCTCACCGCGCACGTCCACCGTGATCTTGCGGCTCAAGTCTCCGTTCGCGATCGCTGTCGCTACCTCGGCGATGTTGCGCACCTGGCCTGTGAGGTTGCCGGCCATGAAGTTCACATTGTCGGTAAGATCCTTCCACGTGCCTGCCACGCCCGGCACACTCGCTTGGCCGCCGAGTTTGCCTTCGGTGCCGACTTCGCGCGCAACGCGCGTCACTTCGCCGGCGAAGGCGTTGAGCTGGTCGACCATCGTGTTGATCGTGTCTTTCAGTTCAAGAATCTCGCCTTTCACGTCGACAGTGATCTTGCGGGAAAGGTCGCCGCGCGCCACGGCGGTCGTCACTTCGGCGATGTTTCTTACCTGCGCCGTCAGGTTGCCGGCCATCGCGTTCACTGAGTCAGTGAGGTCCTTCCATGTCCCAGCCACTCCGGGCACCACAGCCTGTCCGCCGAGTTTGCCATCGGTGCCGACCTCGCGCGCCACGCGTGTCACTTCGGAAGCGAAGGATCGCAGTTGATCCACCATCGTATTGATGGCTTCCTTAAGCTGCAGAATTTCTCCACGCACGTCCACCGTGATTTTCCGCGAAAGGTCGCCGCTGGCAACGGCGGTCGCGACCTCTGCGATATTGCGCACCTGGCCGGTAAGGTTCGAGGCCATGGAATTCACGGAGTCCGTAAGATCCTTCCACGTGCCTGCCACACCCGGGACTACGGCCTGGCCACCAAGCTTGCCGTCGGTGCCCACTTCGCGCGCGACACGCGTCACTTCCGCAGTGAACACACCCAGCTGCTGAATCATTGTGTTCACAATGTTGGCGGACCGAAGGAATTCGCCCTCAAGCGGGCGGCCATCCACGTCGAGCCGAACTGTCTGGGTCAGGTTGCCTTGGGCGACAGCGGCTATGGCGCGGGTTACCTCCGTCGTTGGTCGCAGGAGATCCTCGACCAGCGTGTTCACGGAAACTTCCATGTCGTCCCAGGCTCCGCGCCGATGTTCCACCCGGATGCGTTCCCGGGTTTTGCCCTCTTTGCCTACCGCCAGGCCAACTCTCTTGAGTTCGAACGCCATCTGTTCATTTGCAGTGACGATCTCATTGAAATTGTCTGCAATCTTCCCCGGCAGCCCGGTCCACGATACTGGTAGGCGAACGCTGAAATCGCCTTCCTTCATGGTTTTAAGGCTTTGCAGAATGGCGGTCAGGCAATCTGACATCGGTGGTTCCAACACACTGGCTGGATAACGGTTGTCTCCGTCTTGCCCGCTGACGGGCGGTTCAATGGCCGTTGACATGCCGGGTGCTCCTAGGTGGGATCTGACCACTCCAGCATCGGTAGGTCCTACCGTGTGCTTTAGGCCTTACCGTGCGCTTCCCCAAATCGGAAACCTCCGAGACGCACAAATGATGGAGTGCAGCGAGAAAATAGATGCGTTGCACGAATTGAGGGTTGCCTTATCAGCACTAGGAACCGCCAAGCTGATATGCCTTAATCGTCTATCGTCGGTTGGTCGTGTGCTGCGCATTTTGCCGATATTCGCAACGTTATCCTTCAATAACGCACAGAAGCAATGGAGTAAAACCAAGGTAAATATATGAAAATAATATACATACATCAGGAATACAACCCTAGTTTAACGTTGGTACAGACGCGGTGCAAATGGCCTTGGAAACGTTAAATTCTAGTTGGCCTGCACGGTAATGTCGGTCGAACATTGCGGTGATTAGTGGAAATCATGCGATCTGATTTCGGCGCGTGTGATGTCGATCGGTCTGATCTGACTGGCCTTCACATGGATTACACCGCTCTGGAGTTGTAGAGTACCCTCGATCTCAAGAAAGCGGTTGCGCGTGACGACTACGCGGTCCCGCTCGAATAGATCCGGCGTAATGATGACATTTGCAATTCCGGTTTCGTCTTCCAGTGAGAGGAAGACGAATCCTTTTGCCGTACCGGGACGTTGACGTGCGATAACACAACCTGCAATTCGAACGAAACGCTTGTTACTGCTGCGAGCAAGGTCATCAGCAGAAAGAAATCCAGCATGCTTCAACGAGGCTCGATGATAGGCTATCGGATGTGGTCCGCAGGTAAGCCCGCTTCCGGCGTAATCCGCAGCAAGGCGCTCATCTGTAGTCATTTTTCTCAAAGGCGTCGAAGCATAAGCCGCCTGGTCTGCCGTTGACGATCGCAATAGAGGACCGACAGGCCTGCCAGCCTGCTCCACTTGCCAGATCGCATCACGCCGATGTCTAACGTCCCCAACGGAATTCAAGGCGCCAATGCCTGCAAGTAATACCAGCTCTTTTCTCTTCAATTCGGGAACTCGGCGTGTGAGATCGTCGACCGATCGAAACAGGCCATTTGCGTTTCGTGAAGTCAATAATGCATCGGCAGAGCATTGTCTGAGCCCTTTGGCGTAGTTAAGACCAATGCGGATGGAGAGGCTGCCGTCGGGTTCATGCTCGATGGAACATGGCCAATCGGATCGCTGCACACAGATCGGATGAACGCGCAATCCATGCCTCTGTGCATCCTTGACAAGCACCGCGGGTGCATAGAATCCCATGGGTTGGTTATTGAGCAGACCGCATGTGAATGCTGCGAGGTAACGTACCTTCAAATATGCTGAGGCGTACGCGATAAGAGCGAAGCTTGCAGCATGGGACTCCGGAAATCCATACATAGCGAATGATGAGATTCCTTGCACGATGTTGTCTTGCTCCTGCGGGCCGATTCCATTGTTTGTCATGCCTTCACGCAGTCTTCCTTCCAGGTCGCGCATGCGCTGCATCGAGCGTCGCATGCCAACAGCACGACGCAACTCTTCGGCCTCCGAGCCTGTAAAACTAGCTACAACCATTGCCATACGCAATAGCTGCTCTTGAAAGAGTGGTACACCCAGCGTTCGCTTCAATACAGGTTCCAGCAGAGGATGCGGGTACGAAACGTCCTCCTGTCCTTGTCGACGCCGCATATAGGGATGCATCATTTTGCCGACAATCGGGCCCGGGCGAATAATCGCAACCTGCACTACGACATCGTAGAAACATCGCGGTGCATTGTGAGGCAGGGAAGCCATCTGGGCGCGGCTCTCGACTTGAAACATGCCAACGGTATCCGCCTTGCAGAGTGTGTCATAAACAAGTGGATCCTCAGGCAAGGATGCAAGGTCAACATCGTTGCCATAGTGACGAGGAATCAGCTCAAGCGAGTCTTTCAGAGTCGCCATCATTCCAAGCCCGAGCAAATCGACTTTGATTAACCCCAGGTCGGCGCAGTCTTCCTTGTCCCACTGAACAACGGTACGGCCAGGCATCGAAGCGCGCTCGATGGGAACGATACGATTCAGCATTCCGGCGCAGATAACCATGCCACCAGAGTGCTGTCCAAGATGACGCGGCAGGTTGTACATCCGCATGCAAAGCTCGAGATATTTGGCGATGATTGGATTTCGTGCATCGAAACCGGCCTGATCGAAGTGCTTTGCCATCGTGTCATTGGCACCGCGCCATTCCCAATGACCGACAAGACTGGAGAGTTTTGATAGCTGAAGTTCATCGAATCCGAGTGCTTTTCCTACTTCACGAGCTGCAGATCGACCCCGATAAGTAATAACGTTTGCGGTCATCGCCGCGCCAAGTGAGCCATAGTGCTCGTAGATGTACTGGATAACGCGTTCACGATGGTCGCCCGAGGGAAGATCGAGATCGATGTCGGGCCATTCGCCTCGGCTCTCGCTCAGGAATCGCTCAAACAGCAATTCCATTCCAATGGGATCCACTGCGGTGATTTCCAGTGCATAGCACACAACCGAGTTTGCCGCCGATCCACGCCCTTGCACGAGAAACCCGTATCGCTGGCAAAAACGAATGATGTCCCAGACGATTAGGAAGTACCCTGCGAATCCCAGCCTTGCAATCAACTCGAGCTCATGCTTAACCTGCTTCCGGGCGCGTCCAATCAGGTTGTTCTTAAGCGCGGATGCATATCGTTTGCATATGCCTTCTTCGATGCGTTTGGTTAGAAAGCTATCCATCGTGTCGCCGTCCGGCACCGGATACTTTGGAAATTCGTAGCCTAGATTGTTGAGCGTGAATTCGAGGCGTTCGCTCACAATGCGCGTATTGGCAATCGCCTCGGGTACATCTCGAAACAGATCTGACATCTCTCGTGACGAGCGCAAATGGCACAAGGCATTTTTGCTCAAAAGCCTGCCGGCATTGTGAACCGTGGTGTGATGACGAATGGATGTAAAAACGTCGAGAAGCTCCCGATCAACTTGCTTGGCGCAGCGCACACCGTTGGTCGCGATGATAGGCAGACCGACACGTGAAGCAATGTTGAGAAGCTCAGAATTCCGAATTTCCTCGTCTCGTTCAAGGTGGCGCTGGAGTTCAACGATATACATTGTTGCGGCCGTAGATGGAGGCAAGGCGATCGAGTGCCTTCCGCACTCCGGCCTCGCCTTCGCGGCAAAGAGCGGCTGGGAGTGGCCCTTCTTCTCCACCGGTAAGACAGATCAGACCGGCTGAAAACTCTTCCAGGTCTTCGAAGGTTGCTGCTCCTTCAGCCTTCGTTGCCTCTCGCATCTTGAAACGTGTGATGAGTTGGCAGAGATTCTGATATCCAACCTGCGATGCGCAGAGGAGGACGATTCGCGGCGGCTCATTGGTGTATTTGTGCGGAAGCCATTCCTGCGGAACAAGCCTGTTGCCGAACGATGAGACCGCGATCTCTGCTGCGATATGGGCCTTTACCTGGTTATGTTTTGCTGCGGTGTGGAAACGAGCAACACCATAAAGCCCATTTCTATCAGCCAGTGCCATCGCAGGCATGCCAAGTTCGACTGCACGCTCAATAATGATTCTGGCTCAGATGATCCAGCGAAAAAACTGAATGCGCTTGATGCATGGAGCTCAATATATTCTTCAACCGTTTCGAGATGCCTGATCGCAAATTGTGAAGCCTTTGCTGTCAGTCATACAGCGCATCCAATAGCCACTGTTTCTTCAATTGATCGTGAACTATCAGGCAGCCGATCGACTCGCCAAGATTATTGATAGCCACTACGTCCCACTCTTCCAGATCCCATTTGTTTACTGACCACCAGCAACCACTGGTAAGCCATGGACCATAGGAAGCCTGCACACCGTAGCGATCCGCACCGTCATGAAAGTATGCTGGCTTCGCAGATTGAAGATGCATACGAATCGGTCGAGGCGGACGTAGGCGCCGTAGTGAAACTCGGACATTCGGCTCCTCTTGCGGAGCATGACTGACTCGTTAAGGAGAAGTTCTCCATGACGAAGCTGTCCTTGCGATGTGTGTCTAATAGTCTCGGAGAGCCAACTCGGTTGTCGCCGACCAATGCCTTGAGTCGCGCAAGAGTGACATCAAGACGCGATGGTTCTGGCGTCTGCGGAGCAAATAGTCCTAATTGCAACTTGCTTTGCTGTCCTGCCTCGGCCGTCAATGTGAGAGAACATATGGCTGCTTGCGGTGGGTAGGCTGCGATCTCAAGATGAAGTAGTTTCAGGAGGAACTTGCGATCGCTCGAGGGGATGGCAGGTCGAAGCACACGTTGGTAGGCAAGATCTTTTTCGAGATCCATGTGAACAGTGAGTGTTGCCAACGACAACGCTCTTGAAGTTGCGCGTGATATGAGACTGCTGATCATGGTAGCTGCGACGAAGATGAGAGAGTCGAGTTGTTCAATATGGGTTTCGAATTCGATATGCTCTTTGAGTTCGAACTGGGCCTCAATCGGCAGAAATATGTGCTCTGCCATACCTCGCGCGAGTTTGAGCCAGAGCTTTGCGCGCTGTCCTAGACGGGTAATCAGTTCTTCATCGGGTAGTTCAGACAGTTCGCCGAGACAGCCAATTCCCCACAGTGAAAATGTTTCGTAATCCTCCTCTTCAAGTGGCAATGCAGCGATCGGAGTGGACGCAAGAGAAACTGCCTCCTGTTTTTGAGGAACGACCGTAATTCCTCGCGAGAACGCGGCCTTGATGCGTGCAGTATCGAAGTTATGGCTCACGGCCACTGACGCGCGAAATCCGGCAGAATGGACTGACGCCTGGATACGTTTTGCCAACATTGCTGGTGAGCCAAACAGGCGTTCTGTACCGCTGATATCCAGCACGAAACCAGAAGCATTGGTAGCGAATGTCTCTTCGATCCGTGGGGAAAATTGTGACACACTCTCGAGAAGAATCATTCTGGCTGCGCATTCTGTCTCAACTGAACGCGACTGCACACATATTCCGCCGAGTTCTTCGACTTCCAAACGTGTCATGCCGGGCACGACACCACGTTTTCGTGCATGCAGATTGAGAGAACAGACGCGCTCATGGGGAGCAACACCATCAACTATCGATACGGGATGATCGCGCAAATCCGGTCTCAAGCGAATGATCGCTTGAGTTGGAAAATCTGCCGCATAAATGGCAGCGTAAAGTGCACTGGATTGATTCATCATGCCCGTTTTTCATGGCCCCATGGCGCTTGCGTTGACCATATGGATACTGGCGGTTTACGTACGATATTTGTCAGGGGAGAAAATCGCATGCGGCCGCGTCGTGCACTGAAATTAAAGCCGCGAATTATCGTGCCGGTTGCGATATCGATTCGATCTGGATGGCATTCAAGAACGACGGCAGCGCTTGACTGTGCATAGGGTGCTTTGCCCAGTACGATCAGGCTGCAACGGGTGCGATCAGCAGTTTGACGGAATCGAAACCAGGTTGCCAACGGTATGCGACGACCATGCTCGATGGATTCGTCCGCTAGATCCAACACAATTGATGCGAAACCACCAGCCTGCAACAGTAGATCGGTTGCACGGATTGCCTGATCGAGGCGCGTCCACGGCTGCTTATTCTCTGAAGGCATGCGGCGAATGAGAGGGGAAGGTTTCTCGACGGGTGCATTTCTGCATCTGACCCAAAGTAGATGCTTCAGGCTGACTCCATTCGCTGCAGCTGATTCCGGATCCAAATTGTCGTTGGCATCAATCCATGCACACGAACTCCCATCCTGTGTACGCCACGCGAGAAATGCCAAGGCGATGGTTGTTCGCCCCGATGAGACAGCGCCTGTGATCTCGCTGATCGCACCCATAGGCAGTCCGCCATCAAGCAACTCGTCGATTTGAGCTATACCGGTACATGCCACATCCTGTATTCCTCGCGCTGCTGGCGTCAGCACAGAGGGATAGCGATGCTGGAAATCATTCTCGATTTGTTGTCGAAGTGCAGCTAAGGAAGGCATGGCGGAGGCGATATTCGCCTTATATTCGCCTATAGAATCAAACTATTCAAGATGGGTTGTCAACTCCTATATGTGGGAAACTCACTGCCATTCTGAGCATGTATAGCAAAAGACAATAAAGCATAAGCGTATTATTTTAAGATACTTATTATAAATACATTATCAAATACTTCCACTAACCAACAGGTGCAAGATGCGCTGTAAAGTGACGCAAAAAAGGCGCTTCGTATGTCAGGCGCATTCCCTTGATCCGTTCACGGTTCCTGAAGACTTCAATGATCACCTCAACCAGATAATCGACATGGCTCTGGGTATAAACCCTTCGCGGCATTGCCAGTCTGACGAGATCCATCTGAGCCGAACCTGCAAACATCAGGGTGCCGATTTCGACAGAACGTACACCGCCCTCGAGGTACAGTTCCGCAGCCAGCGCCACACCCGGAAACTGATCAGTGGGAATATGAGGCAGAAATGCGCGCGCATCGATGTAAATGGCATGGCCCCCTGGCGGCTGAACGATCGGTACTCCGGCCTCCGCGATGTGGTTGCCAAGATACGCAGTCGACGCGATGCGATAGCGAAGATAATCCTCTTCAAGAACTTCCTGAATTCCAACTGCGATGGCCTCCAGATCCCTTCCTGCAAGCCCTCCGTACGTCGGATAACCCTCAGTCAGAATCAGTAGATCTTTCTCCTGCTGCGCAAGCAGGTCATCTCTGGTACAAAGAAAGCCCCCGATGTTCACCATCCCGTCTTTTTTCGCTGACATGGTGCAACCGTCGCCATAGCCGAACATCTCCTGCGCAATGGCTTTGGGAGTCTTGTCAGCGTAGCCCGGCTCTCGCAGCTTGATGAACCACGCATTTTCCGCAAAGCGGCACGCATCGAAGTAGAGAGGAATCCCGTGGCGCTTGCAGACTGCGCTGACTTGGCGCACGTTTTCCATCGACACCGGCTGGCCTCCCCCAGAATTGTTAGTTACGGTGAGCATGACCAGGGGGATGCGATCGCGACCGACACGCTCGATCAAAGTTTCGAGCGCTGCGACATCCATGTTGCCTTTGAAGGGATATTGCGAGGATGGTTGGCGTCCTTCTGGGATGAGAAGGTCAACGGCCTCTGCACCAACAAATTCAACATTGGCGCGGGTGGTATCGAAATGCGTGTTGTTGGGGACGACATCGCCTTTCTTGCAGGTCACACCAAATAGAATCCGTTCCGCCGCACGTCCCTGGTGAGTGGGAATGATGTGTTTGTATCCTACGATGTCGTGGACGGAATTGTAGAACCGGTCGTAGCTGCGACTTCCGGCGTAGCTCTCATCACCCTCCATGATTGCGGCCCACTGATGGGTTGACATAGCGCCGGTACCGGAGTCGGTAAGCAAGTCGATAAGCACATCGTCGGCCCGCAAAAGGAAGAGGTTGTAATGTGCGGCTTTTAGGAGCTCTTCGCGTTGCGTACGGGTTGTCCAGCGGATCGGTTCCACGCTCTTGATCCGAAATGGCTCGATGATGGTTCTTACTGGCATGATTCCGTCCTGATCGTTCGGTAGTACAGCTGGTTGCCTGAGCGGAGTCCAAAATGATCCTGATCGCGTCGCAGCAATCCGGTGGCTTCGCCAAGGAGAAGCGTTTCATGTGGTTCAGTCGAATTGTAGTTCTATTGTCGATGCTGACGGGCATTTCCGTTCGAACCGCAAGTGCCGAGCTCAATTTGCGGTAGAGTGCCGTCAAGGTCGATTGAGATCCTGGTCGAGTTTAGTACTGCGGGTTACTTCTTTGCGACTCGCAAGAACTTTCGTTTGGCTGCCTGAAGGCGGCGATTGCTGTTAGGCTAAAGACAAATACTTTGTTGAACTGCGGTCGGCAGCTTCCCTGGAATAGAGGAACATGGGCACTGAGAAGTTGTGCGCCTGCGACCAGACCCATCAAAGCCCACTATGTGCGGAAATCGATTTCGTCGATACCGTCAAAGAGCCATTTCTCACACTTGTCAAAGTCCTTTCCAACGTGAAGGATGGCCTTTGGTTGAGTCCATTCCGGGGCATTCCCCGTGGACCGCAGGTTTCGAGATTCGACGTCATTTATCTCGATGAAGACTGCAGGGTTCTCGATTATGTTGTGAATTTCGGCGAAGCCGAACATGAGCCGATTCCCGGAGTCGCTGCTAGCGCTCTGGTTCTCCCGGCGCACACGCTTGGCTCATTTCCGATCCGAAATGGCGATCAGCTGAGAATCTGCCGGGGCAATCGGGTCCTCGCCGGTGCCCAGGAATCCTCATCCTCAACAGGATTCGAGGGAACGCCCCTCTGCGGGACAAACATGGAGAGGCTGGCAGATCAGGTGCCGACACAAAAGAATGAGGCGCCGATTGCAAAGCGGGAGGCTGCCGCGAACTCCTCCATGGAAGAGGAGCCTTCTCTGGTGGTCCGCTTTTTGCGCTGGGTGTTTCCGCAGTCTGGTCCGAGCGAGAGGCGTCGCAGCGAGCGATTGCCGGAGCCCGGGCTTGTTGCTTATTACTGGACGGGTGGGGCGCCAAATTCCTATCCTCTTGGCAACGTGAGCAGCAGCGGGCTGTATCTGGTGACCGACGAACGCTGGCTGCCGGGAACGCGCATTGTGATGACTCTGCAACGACGCAATCCGATGGCGGCTAAAACCGATGACGTCTGCCGGGTTGAATCGAAGGTGATTCGCTGGGGAGAAGATGGCGTCGGCTGCGAGTTTGTCGAATCGGGTTTTGTTGATCTGAATAACGGCGAAGTGATCGAGGGCGAACGGTTTGACCGCGCGGCCTTCGAGCAATTTCTACTCCGCGTCCGATTGTGACCAGGGAGTTCATGGAATCTACGAAGAAGCGATTCGTCGACGAAATCAAGTCGGACGACATCACCAACTACCACAAGATTCTCCGCAAGAGAGGACGCTCTGACCGCACGGTCGCCAATAAACATCAGCGGCTGGTTTCATGGCTGAAGCGTGCCGGTGTCAGCGGGGAGTACCTACCTGAGAAACCTCGCTATGAGGAGACGCTTCCTACCATCTACTCCTCCGCCCAGATCAGGGCGATGTTGGCTGACGACAGCGAGTACACACACATGATCACGATGATCGCGTTGAAGCTCGGGCTGCGTGATCAGGAACTGCGCTATGCTGAGTTCGCCGACATCGATACCGCGGACAAGCTTTTCAGGGTGCTGGGAAAACCGCAATACAACTGGAAAGTGAAGACCTGGGAGCAGAGGGACATTCCCGTACCCGACGATCTTCTCAACGAGTTGATTACGTGGCAAAGCAAGCACCAGGGGCAGAGTCTGATCCTCGCCACGCGGAACAACAAGCCTAATACTAAGATGTTGCTGGCGATTAAAGGACTCGCACGGCGGACTAAGCTGAATTGTGGTCGGTGCGACGGATGCAAATCAGAGCGCCACGAATGCGAGGAGTTCGGCCTACACAAATTCCGGAGGACGTTCATCACCAAGCTCCTTCGGAGTGGGATAGATTTAAGGACCGTGCAAGAGTACGCCGGTCACAAGGACCTCGCATCGACTATGCGCTACTTGCGGCCTGCTGCTGGGGAAGAGGCGAGAAACAAGGTCAATGCCGTGCGGTGGGACCGCTAGGCGGCATTCATGAGGCGCGACCGCCACCAGTCTGCCAGCTCCTGTGGGTCGAAGCGGATGCTGGCACCGAGTCGGTGGTGGGGAATGCGGCACTCGGTACCATCTCGTACAGGGCGGAGCGGCTGAACCCGAGCAGCTTCGCCACGTCCGGGACGGTCATGGCGTGGTCGATGCTCTCAAGTAGGCTTGCAATATCCATCTCACAAGTAAATACGCATGGTCTAGATTTTTCCCGCCAAATGGACAAAAGAAATATGCAGTCGAATGGTTGTCCGAGAGTCGAGCCTTGGTCGTGGAGGCTCCAATGCTCAACGATTTGAGACAACCAGATCTCGGCTGACTTTCGCACCTTGGACCCGCTAATCCCGCGCTGCTTGGGTGTCGGCATGGCCCATCCCCGGGGTGAAACCGTTGACCGCTGAACTCTGAATTGCTCCACTGCTTCAAGTTGGATTGAGATTGTCTCGCAGCGCAGCGGATGACGACGGACGCCTACATCCTTCCCAGCAGGAATCCAGAACTTCGCGTTGGAACCAGGGGCCGGCAATATCGGTGATGTGGCGCGAGGAGCGGGAATTGAGCTACCGCCTGACGTTTCACCAGAGGACATCGATCCTTTCCGTGACCTGGGCCTACCGGTGAAGCCGCCACGTCCATCTCGAACTTCACCGCCTACAGCGGCATATGTCATCGAGCGACTTTCATTTCCATATGTGTGGGAGAAAACCGGCGTCGGTTGTCGTCCCCGTGCCGCACTCAGAGCGGACGAAAATCCAAACCGTGAGCGGGGCCAAAAGGTAAGCAAACTAGGAAAAGGGAACAGACATGGAAGTTTCAATACAGGGAGTTGATCAGGTAGAAGAGGCAGGCGAGACCTCTGAGTCCGAAGTTGGCACTGAAATCGCCCGGCTGTGGACGGCACAAAGGTATCATGCTGCTGCCGCTCGTAGAACCCGCGAAGAGCTGAAGGCCCTTCGGCGCAGCCTCAGTGAGCGACTCCATGAAATGAAGACCCTGCTGGTCCAGGTTGGACGTGGTGGCCGCTGGGCCACTTTCCTGCGCAAACGCCACATTCCCAGGGCTTCGGCGGATCGCTACGTCATGAAATGGTATTTCGGCAAAGAGTCGTCACTTTAGAGTTAGCCGTCCGATCACTTCGAGAAATAAGTGTCCTTCCCACAAACCCGCGAATTAGTTGTAGTCATCGTCCTCGTCTGCGGTCTGATCCTTTTTCGTCTCGAGCTGTTTCTTCAGCTTGCCCGCAAGCGCGAGCTCAATGTTGTTGCGAAAGCTTAGATCGGCAGGATCCTCGCTGACCTCGTAGCGAGCGAGCGGTTTTCCTTCTCGATCGATGAGGAACTTGGTGAAGTTCCAGTGTAGATCTCCTCCGGGAACGCTTGCTTTGGGATCGCACAAAAAGGAATAAAGGGGAACTGTGTCTACGCCACGAAGCTTTGCAGGAGCGAACAGCGGAAATCCAACATGGGCGGTGTTGTTGTAGTAATCGCGCAGGGCCGCACCGTCCTTCAATTCTTTGTCTCCGAAGTCTGATGACGGAATGCCGATGATCACAAGGCCCTTGGCAGCATAGTTCTTCGCGAGATCATTAAGTGCTGCAATCTGATCGCGGTAGGTGGATTGGCTGGCGAGATTAACAATGAGCAACACCTTGCCCTTGTAGATCGAGAGCGGAACTGTTTTGCCATTGATATCTACGAGAGAGAAATCGTAGACCGTCTGCTTCGTGGCTGGCTCATCAGATAACGCCAGCGGTGCGCAAGCAAGAGCGATCATCAGAAGGGACGCAGCGAGACGGCGGTGCATGTAGGCTCCCTCGAGTTTGCGGATCGATCTTTGCATTGTGCCACTGGAGCCGCTCGATAACCTACATTTTTCCAATGGAAGGTCTTTGAGTCATGCGAAACAAATTGGACCAGGCGCAACAGCCCGGAAATCTCATCCGGACAGAAACTTACCTCGAGGTATGCCCCTGTAAAGATTAGAGTTCCCCGATTCGCTCAAACGTGGCAAACTTCTTGGGTACAACTCTTCGTTGACGAGTCGAGACGAAGATCTCCCGGGCCCCGTATTCCACCCGTTATGAGAAATCTTCTGGTCCTCGGAAGAACGTGTACTGCTGTGGCTGGCATAGTCCTGTTCGCTGGGATCAAGGTGTCAGCATCCGACGACCCTCTTGCGCCTGGCACTAATGAGTTTTATGCAAAGCGCGTCGCGCCAATCCTGCAAAGTAACTGTTTGAAGTGTCATGACGACACGGCTAAAGGCGGTTTGCAACTCGATTCATACTCGTTGATCCGTAAAGGCGGACAGGACGGTCCTGTCATTGTTCCGGGAGATCTTGAAGCTAGCATGCTGATTCAGGCGATTCGCCGTAACGGCGATCTGAAGATGCCGCCAAAGTACGCATTGAAGGACACAGAAGTCGCGGATCTCGAAGCATGGGTAAAGGCAGGTGCCGTGGGCGGCGACCTTCCGCCGCAAACGCCAACAGCCTCCGCGAAAGATTCGTCTACTTCCTCACAAGGTGCAGTTGCTGCAATTGCTTCGCCAACAGTGAAGAATGTTTCAGCCGAAGTTGACACGGACTTCTTTGAAAACAAGGTCCGACCGATCTTCGCCAACAACTGTTACGAATGCCATACCGATCAGGCCTCCGGCGGAATGCGGTTGGATTCAAAGGGTGCGTTCGATCTAGGTGGTGGTCGCGGTCCGTTGCTCGTGCCGGGAAACCCCGACAAGAGTCTACTGATCCAAGCTGTTAAGCAGACAGGCATGCTCAAGATGCCCAAAGGTGGCAAACTTCGCGACGACGAAGTCGCCATCTTGGAAGCTTGGGTACAAAAGGGTGCGCCGTGGCCGTCCACTTCTTCTGCAATTATCACGTCGATCACCGCAAGGACGGGTGCGATCACCGACAAGCAGCGCCGGTTCTGGTCGTTTCAGCCGCTCAGAGCCATAACCCTGCCACAGATCGAAGATGCAGGTTTGGTCCATTGGCCTCGCACCGCAATCGATCGCTTCATCCTCAGGGGCTTGCATTCATCTGGCCTTGCACCTGCTCCGCAAGCTGATCGTCGCACCCTGATCCGGAGGGCTACCTATGATTTGACCGGACTGCCGCCCACCCAGGAAGAGGTCGACGCGTTTCTTCGTGACAAGTCTGCGAATGCTTGGGAGAAGGTGGTCGATCGTCTTCTCGCTTCGCCCCGCTACGGAGAGCGGTGGGGACGGCACTGGCTAGACGTTGCCCGCTACGCGGAAGATGATGTGCGTGGCCTCGATCCAAAGCAACGCGGATACATGCCATTTTCAGGCGCGTTTCGCTATCGCGATTGGGTCATCAAAGCCTTCAACACGGATTTGCCCTACGATCGCTTCGTGACGATGCAACTCGCCGGCGACAAACTTCCTTTCAAGGATCAGAACGAACGCGAGGATAACCTGACCGCCACTACGTATCTAGGCGCCGGTCCTTGGGTCTGGGATCAGGCTGAGCCGATCCAAGGCCGTGCCGACGAGCGCAACGAACGCGTCGATGCTGTCACGCGTGGACTTATGGGACTTACTGTTGCGTGTGCTCGCTGCCACAATCACAAATACGATCCGATTCCGCAGAAGGACTACTACAAGGTTGTAAGCATCTTCGCCAACTCAACCTACACCGAGTATCCCGTGGTTTCAAAGGTCGCAGCAGACGCCTGGGATAAGAAAAATCTTCAGGCCGCGAAGTTGCGCGCAGACCTGAGAGACTACACAAACGCCGTCGGCAAGCAGTTGGCCGAGGCACTCTCTATTCAGATATCGGACTACATGACTGCGACCTGGAACGTACTGGGCAAGCCAAAGAAGACTGTCGATGAAGTCTCAGCGAGCAAGCATCTCGATCCCGAAGTCTTGCAGCGTTGGGTTGATTACCTTCCCAAGCAGCACCCTTATCCGTATCTCGACGACTGGAAAGCGATGATGGCGTCGCCCGAGAGCACCGAAGATCAAGCACGAGTACTCGGCGATGCATTCCAGAAGTTCGTAGTGCAGGTACACAGTGAGAATGCAAAGATCGAAGAAGAAAACGATGTTGTACGCGCCAAGAACGGTGTGCCGAAACACAAGTTGGTCGACGCGAAGCCAAGCGAATTCGAAACCTTCGATCAGTTTTGTCCGGGTTGCGAGCTTGAGCTTAAAGCGCTGCCTACCTTCAAAGCTAAGCTTTATCTCGATCTCTTCGTCACGCAATCCGGAGATATGGAAGAGAAGTTCATCCCCGGCGTAATGTTCTTTACCGACTGGAGTCTTACGCGGAGACTTGGCCCACAATGGCAAACCTACATCGAAACCCAGCAAAAACAAATCGCCGCTCTCGAAAGGGAATTGAAGGAAGCGGATTATCCCTACGTACACGGCATGTCGGATAAGCCCAAGATCGAGGATGTAAAGTTGAACATTCGCGGCAATCCGCACTCGATGGGAGAGATCGCGCCGCGTGGATTTCTCGCCGTACTAAGTCCTCCCGGCAAACCAGCCTACTCCGATGGAAGTGGTCGCCTGGAGTTTGCTACCGATATTGCGCAGAATCCACTGGCTGCGCGCGTGATCGTCAATCGCGTTTGGAAATGGCATTTCGGCACAGGCATTGTAAACACGCCAGATAACTTCGGCATCATGGGCGACAAGCCCTCCAATCCAGAACTGCTGGAGTTTCTGGCGAAGGAATTCATCGATCACAAACAATCCATCAAATGGCTGCAGCGGCAGATCATGCTCTCTGCCGTTTACCAGAGCAGTGTAGAAGAGTCGCCTGAAGCGCATGACAAGGACGCGGCAAACCGCCTCTATTCACACTTTAACCGCCAACGACTCGACGCCGAGGAGATACGGGACAGCATGTTGTTTGCAGCTGGTGATCTTGATCTCAAACAGACTTCCGGGCCGTCGACCGACTTTTCTTCGGATAACGATCGTCGCACCGTTTTCTGCAAGGTCAGCCGTTACCGGTTAAATAACTACCTGATAGTCTTCGATTTTCCAAATCCAAGTTTCACCGCCGAGCAGCGTTTTTCAAGTAATGTTCCCCTTCAGCAACTGCATTTCATGAACAATCCATTTGTATACAAGCAGGCCGGGGTTTTAGCAGAGCGTGTGCATAGCGAATCGACTGAGGATGCTCGAATAATCAAGGCGTATCAATATCTGTTCCAGAGAAAGCCCTCGGCGGAAGAATTGCAGGTCGGCCTCAAATTCATGACTACCACGCCCGAGAAGCCCGGCTACACAGTAGAAGGCAAACCAGTGACCGCCTGGAGTGAGTATGCACGGGCGCTCTTCAGCTCCAATGAGTTTCAATTTGTGAATTGATCAGATAAGTACCTCTGATTGAGGAGAAGAGATGATACATAAGCCTTCGGCGAATGCGATCACGAGGCGCGACGCACTCAGGACCATGGGTTGCGGTTTTGGCTATCTGAGCCTCGCCAGCCTGGTCGGACAATCATTGGCGCGAGCCGAGAGTTCGCTCGATCGCCCCTCATGGATGATTACCGACAAGCCCAAGGCTAAGCACGTCATCTTCCTCTTTATGAACGGTGGACTGTCGCAAGTCGACAGCTTTGATCCCAAGCCAGCACTTGAGAAGTATCACGGCCAGCCGATGCCGGGGGGCGATCTCCAGCACGAGCGTAAGACAGGCAACCTGATGAGGTCGCCTTTCAGCTTCAAGAAATACGGCAAAAGCGGAATCGAAGTGAGTGAGATCTTCCCTCATCTCGCCGAGTGCGTTGACGATATGTGCTTCGTCCGTTCTGTCTATACCGAGATCCCGAATCATGAGCCCGCGCTGCTGATGATGAACACCGGCGCAAATTTCGCGGGTCGTCCCTCGATGGGCTCGTGGCTTACCTACGGTCTCGGAAGCACCAACAAAAATCTTCCTGGCTTTGTCGTCTTGTGCCCCGACGTCCCGACAACGGTTGGCCCTCCCCTTTGGTCGTCGGCGTTTCTTTCTCCCGTGCATCAGGGTACCTATGTTGCCGACACGATCGATAGATCGGAGTTCGATCCCCTGAAGCTCATTTCCAACATTCACAATGATCGGTTCGATCTGAAGGCCCAGAAGAAGGAGATCGATCTCGTAAAGCAGTTGGATGAGCTGAACGTAAAATCGACTCCCGGAAGTGCGCACGATCCCCAACTCGAGGCCACGATCGGCGCAATGGAAACAGCCTTTCGCATGCAGACCGAAGCGCCAGATGTGTTCGACGTGCGCAAGGAATCCGACGCGACCATCAAGATGTACGGCGAAGGTAGTACTGCTCGCGGTTGCCTCACTGCTGCGCGTCTCATCGAGCGCGGTGTGCGCATGGTGCAGATCTACTACGCCAAGGGCGATCCGTGGGATCACCATTTCGACATTGAAATGCACCGCAAGACAGGTCGCGACTCCGATCAACCCTTCGCGGCGTTGATTAAAGACTTGAAGGCACGTGGGCTTTTTGATGAAACCATAATTGTGGCCGGCTCGGAATTTGGACGCACTCCAGTCGTTGAGGTCGGTAGCGCCTTCATGGGTGGCCAGACACACAACGGCCGGGATCACAATCCACACGGATTCACGATGTGGCTAGCTGGTGGTGGGTTCAAACAGGGCTTTACCTACGGCGCAACCGATGATTTCGGCTGGAAGGCGGTCGAAAATCCTGTGCACGTCCACGACATCCACGCGACAATTCTTTATCAACTCGGCATCGATCACACAAAGCTCACCTATCACTACAGCGGGCGCGACTATCGATTGACCGACTTGGCAGGCAACGTTATCCACGATCTGATCGCCTGATTCAGAGTCGTAGCAATAGATATCGGGAGACAAGCCCATTATCTATGTTGCTTCCTAACGCCGACTGTTGGCCACTTTCGAGTTCAACTGTCGATAAAAGACCAAAGCGATGTTCCGGCAAGTGGCTGTAAAACCGAGGACAATTGGCCTTTCATCACTCCGCGAGAGGATCTACAGGAGGCCAGGTGTACAAATGGTGACTTTACGTCCAGGTGGATTGGCCGCAGCTAAGTGCTCCGCAATGGCGTTCCTAGACCCTGGGGCGTTTTCGGGGAGTAATCGGACAATTAAGTGTAACCGGCTGTCAATGAGTGCCTCGTCCATGAATACGTCAATTGAGGCAGGATATTTCCAACAGAAGCCGGCTAATCCCTTCCAATCCCATCGCCGTCACGAGCAACCCTTTCTTATCAAGTCGCACATTGCTTTTTGATTGCACACTCCGCAATCGCGCTCCTGAGGTTGCGGGGGTAAAGATCACGTTGATTGTGCATCTCTGGCCCAGATCATAGAATTCCCGTTTGCTGAAATGGGTCTAAACCCATGCGCGAAGTCGCCGTTGATGGTCACGAAGGGGAGAACCGTCGACCTTGTGCCCCGTCTTGGTCCACAGACCGGGGCGTGCCAAAGAACCGCTTTCGTTCAAGACCCCCTTTACTGGACCGTCAGCGTTGCCGTAGTCGTGTCAACTGCCGTCCCGTTAATTAGCGTTGTCGAAGTTACCGAATACGTTCCCGTACACATAGTCTTCGGCACGATGAATGGGAACGAGATGGCCTTCGATGTCTTCGGCAGGTATTGTGAAGGGCGGAGTGGTGAACATCAGCGTCTTTGTACTGCCGCAAGTATTGGAATTGCGCGGCCCGGTTAATTCAAACTTCACGCTGATCGACTGCGAACTGCTGGTGCACGACATTACATCTGCACTTACAGTAACCGCGTTCTTTCTGGTAACTGTGGATGGGCTGATTCCGATCCCCACGTAATGGCAGGAGATCACGTAATTGCCAAGCTGTGAAGCAGCATTGCCGGCCTTGTCTGCGCTGTTCACGGTGAATGTTTTCGATGTTGAGATTCCGTTTGGCGTTGTGTCGATCTTGGCGCCGTTCGCCACTGTCCCGATACAACTGGCCACTCCTGATCCATTGTCGGAGCAAGAGTAGCTGGCGCTGACTGCCTGGTTTGCCGTATAAACCGCGCCGTTCGCTGGTGTTGTCAGAGCGATTGCAGGAGCCTTCTTGTCGATCATGTTGCCGCCAATGGGACCCGCATTGGCGCAGTTGCCGGCCAGATCGCAGACCTTGAGGGATCCGGTTGAGGCGTTCGTAGTCTCCGTACCGGCTGGCACGGCGGTTGTCAGGGCAAAGCTGGACGCAGCGGCTAACCCTGAGCCACTGTCGCTTGCCGTACAAGGAATGCTGGCATCGCTTGCGTGCCACTTTCCATCGGGTGAGTCACACGCAATCTTTGGTGGCGCAGTGTCGCGCTTCACGGTAATTGAGTTGGAAGCGGTTCCGCCGGCGCTGGTCGCCGTGCACGTGAAAGTTGTGCCGGCCGTGTCGGATGTGACTGTAACCGATCCGCAGCCAGACGAGGACTGGATAGACGATTCGCCGTCAGCAACGTTCCAGGCAACGGCGACATCACTCACATACCAGCCGTTGCTCCCGGTCGTGCCGCTAACGATCGGGGTGATCACGGGCGGAGTCTTGTCCACGGGCGAGAGCCCGGTCACCAGCAGATTGCCATCGACCGTAAAGTCGAACTCCTGGAGCGTTCCACTGGATGCGATGCCGGCGATATCGTGTTCATCGGTGGTGCCTGTTTCATCCGCGGTAGCGATGGACAGACGGAATGGCGCAGGAGCCGTCAATGAGAGCAAGCCATAGGCTTCTATCTGATAGGTTCCCATCACGTATGGAATCGTTATGGTCTCGGGCTCTGTGCCTGGACCGGTATAAATTCCGCCGGGAATCTCGTTGACTACGGTGCCGGAGCCACTATCGAATCCACATCTGCGCCCCTGATCATCTATGAGAAGAATGTCCACTGGTGAATGGGCACTGACGGTAATACTGCAATCCGGGTTGTTTTGACCGAGGGTGTAGCGCGGTGCTGAGCTGGTGCCAGTTTGTTGGTCGCCACATACGAGGTTGAGGTGGAGCTCAGCTGGAGGTTCTGTATGGGAGCGGCAATCGGCTTATCCGCCCCGAGGGAGGTGCCGTCCTTGGTGTTGTAAAGCACGATGTCGACACCCTGCTGACCCAGTTGATGCACCAGGGCGATCACCTCGCCGCACGAGCTGAATTGCCAGTAGTCGGTGGTCTCGTTGATCAGCGAGATGTTTTGTACCAACGCCGCCGGCCCAGGCCCTTTCTCGAGATTAACCAGGTTCCAAAGGATGTTGGTCGGCCCGGTCTGATAGGCGTAAACAAAGCGGGTGTCGTTCGGGCCAAAGCCCCAGTCAACGGTGCCGAACGAATCCTGGCCCTCGACCGGCGATGCTCCTGCTGTCGTGAAAGAATTCCCATACTCTTTCGTGCCGGTATGAGCGTCAACCAGCATGAGCTGTGTTTGTGAGCCGCCAACTATATCGGTGTAAAAAAGGTAGTGGCCTGAAGGACTGAACTGGGTGCGAGCGCTATGGGTAGCGTCTCCATTGGACCAGATCGGATCCTGCGGATTTGCGCGGGTGAGGTTATACAGCGTCGACATTGTTGATCGAAGTAGTCCTGGATCCTGGACCGAGTAGCCACGAAGCGATCCTCGTCAGGACTGAACCCCCAGTTTGCGGTCTGGGCGGTCACCATGACTTTCTGATCCGAGACGCGTATCACCTGGATGTTCCCCAGGCCGGCGGGCGCACCACCGGAAGTGACGACCTTGTACTTGCCCTTAGCCGAAAGGCCGTCCCTACTCAAATCCAGGTTGATGCCCGGGGCCGGAGCGACAAATGGGCCCGTAGAGGTGCAGCAGCTCGGCGTAGGCGGTGGAGGCGGTGTTGACGAGGTAATACTGCAATCCGGGTTGTTTGTGACCGAGGATGTATGGGTTGCTGGCTGTCGTAGTTTTTGATCGCCTCATACGAGGTTGAGGTGGAGCTCAGCTGGAGGTTCTGTATGGGAGCGGCAATTGGCTTATCCGCCCCGAGGGAGGTGCCGTCCTTGGTGTTGTAAAGCACGATGTCGACACCCTGCTGACCCAGTTGATGCACCAGGGCGATCACCTCGCCGCACGAGCTGAATTGCCAGTAGTCGGTGGTCTCGTTGATCAGCGAGATGTTTTGTACCAACGCCGCCGGCCCAGGCCCTTTCTCGAGATTAACCAGGTTCCAAAGGATGTTGGTCGGCCCGGTCTGATAGGCGTAAACAAAGCGGGTGTCGTTCGGGCCAAAGCCCCAGTCAACGGTGCCGAACGAATCCTGGCCCTCGACCGGCGATGCTCCTGCTGTCGTGAAAGAATTCCCATACTCTTTCGTGCCGGTATGAGCGTCAACCAGCATGAGCTGTGTTTGTGAGCCGCCAACTATATCGGTGTAAAAAAGGTAGTGGCCTGAAGGACTGAACTGGGTGCGAGCGCTATGGGTAGCGTCTCCATTGGACCAGATCGGATCCTGCGGATTTGCGCCCGCGAGGTTATACAGGGCGATGTTGTTGATCGAAGTAGTTCCTGGATCCTGGACCGAGTAAGCCACGAAGCGATCGTCGTCAGGGCTGAACCCCCAATTCGCGGCCTGTATCCTCAGGAGCGGTGTCTGGTCGCCCGAGACGCGCGTGACCACGACGTTCGACAAGCCGGCCGGCGCTCCACCAGAAGCAGTCACCTTGTACTTGCCCCCAGGGGACGAGCCGTCATTCTTGATATCCATCATGACTCCCGGGGCTGGATTTACAAACGGGCCTGAGGACGTGCAACAGGTTGTCCCGGGAGGAGTCGCATCCGTGATGATGACGGTCACATCGACAGACTTCGTCACTCCACTGGCGCTTGTGGCCGTCACCCTCAGATCGAAGGTCCCTACTGAAGGCAATGCGGAGGTTTCGACACTGAGCGTTGTTAATGCCCAAGAAGAAGACTGCGGCGGTATGGCTACGTCGGAGGGAACCAGCGTGACCGTCACACCAGAGGGTGCAGGTCCATTCCAGGCGGCGGTAAGGTGCGCAGTTTTCGCTGACGCCATTCTGGATTGCAGAGTGATTTCGGATGACTCGATCCGACAAAGCACCAAGCGAGAGGGTTGAAGGCGAAGCCGACAGAGTAGTAGGCAATCTGTACCGGACGTGCAGGGACGAGGATGGTGCCCGTGCCAATTGCCAGAGTACTGCCATCCGTGGCACTCGTAACCTTGACTGTGAAAGACAGGTTAGACGAATTGGGCGGTCCTCCAACAACTTGCACCGTGACCAGCTGAGTAGTTATGCCGGCCGCAAACATCAGCGTTCCTGAAGCGCCCACGTAATCCGAGCCGGCAAAGGCCGTGCCATCTGTAGTATTGAAGTTCACAGCGACCGGCTGATTACCAGGGTTATTGAAAGTGACCGTGAAGACCGCGTCCGCAGTGCCCGATGGCGGCTTGGCCACCGCAGTGCCGGTGATAGTGGCGCCCATTGGCGGTGGCGGCGGCGTGAGCACGAAAGCATGGTGTACGGAGACGCAGGTGTTGGGACCACAGGTGGTTTTGGTGCCGGATCCGGTGATTTGGCCGGCATCGTTGATTGCATAAGCACTATCGAGGCCCCAGCCGGAGCCGATGGGGAGTAGAGTGTTCAGTTCCACCATGCCATCCGCCGGGGTGTAAAGGAAAGCACGTACATCGCCGAAACTCGTTTGGGAAACGCCGACGATTTGGCCGGAGGCATTGATGCCATAACCCACGCTGTAGCCAGACGCATTGTCGATGGTCCCGAGGTCGTGCATTGTGCCGTCCCAGAAAAATGCATGCTCGCGACCGCTTGCCGTATCGGCATCCCCGGTGGCCTGGCCGGAGGCATTGATGCCATTGCCCTGACTTAGATCACCGCCAAGGGTGCCGAGGTCCTGCGCACCGCCGCCGTCCCAAAGAAAAGCATGTGTACTGTTGTCCGCGGTCCAGCCCGAGCCGATGATCTGGCCCGAGGCATTGATGCCACTACCATAACTGTGTGCTTCCGCCGAGATCGTGCATCGTGCCGTCCCACAAGAACGCATGATTTTCGCCGTCCCCAATCCCGGAACTCCCGGTGACCTGGCCAGAGTCATTGATGCTGGAACCAGAACTGGTGTTACCACCGAGAGCACCGAGGTAGCTCATGCTCGTATAGGGAGGAGATATCAGGATGGCTTTGACACCGCTGCCTGGGGCGATGCTGGAGGACCCGGTAACCTGGCCGAAGTCATTGATGCTGGAACCACCACTGGTGGAGTCACCAGCGAGAGTCCCAAGGTCAATCATTTGGGTATAGGGAGGGGATACCAGAAAGGCGTGGAGTTGACGTAACCAAGACCGGAGCCGGAAGTCGAAGATGCCCCCGTAACCTGGCCATTGTTATTGATGCCGCCACCCGCACTTTCACCACTGCCGAGAGCGCCAAGGTCGGTAAGGATGTAAGGCTGCGTCGCGTGGGACAGGACGACCGTCAGCGCCGACGATGTGGCAGGAAGATTATTGACATCACCGCCGTAACTCGCGGTGATCGAGTGCGGGCCGGGGCTAAGAGAGCTGACCTGGAAGGTTGCCGTCTCGCCACCTGCGCTGTCCACGAGATTGGAACTTCCGATTGCAGTGGCGCCATCCAGGAAGGTCACGACGCCGCTGGGTGCGAACCCATTGACCACTGCGGTGAAGGTGACGGGCTGTGCCACAGCCGGGGGGTTGGGGTAGGACGTCAGCAGGACGCTGCTGGCCGAGCGACTGACCGTCTGCGCCAGTGCCGATGAGGTGCTGCCGCGATTGTTGGCATCGCCGCTGTAGCTGGCGACGATTAAATGGCTTCCCACCGATCAGCGCGCTGGTGGCCACGCTGGCGCTACCGCCGGACAGCGCGACGGGAATGCCGATCGGGCTTCCGCCATCGGTGAACGTGACCGTGCCGGTGGGTGACTGTCCGGAGACGATGGCAGTGAAAGTTACGGACTGGCCAGCGGCGGACGGATTGAGCGACGACGTCAAAGCGACGCTGCTGGCCGCGCGCAAATCGTTGACGGTGAGGGTGAAGCTCTGCGTTGCATCCGGGCTCACGCCATTGGTTGCCGTCACCGCCAGCGTGTACACGCCTCCGGTGCCCGCCGCAGGCGTCCCGCTCATTACGCCGGTCGCAGTGTTGAGCGACAATCCACCCGGCAGTGCCGGCGAGACGCTGAACGTCGGGGCCGGCGCTCCCGCCGCCGCGAAGCTAAACGTTCCGGGCGATCCCACAATGAATGTCGTGCTGGTTCCGCTGGTGAACGCTGGTGCCTGCAAGATCTTGACCAAATTGCTCTGCACTGCCATGCCGGGAGTCGCGCCCGAAACGGCAACGGGCGTCACCTGGAATGTGATCGAGTGGCCGGCATCCGCCGGCGCCGCAGTGTAGCTGATCGAGTTGGCTCCTGCGATCGGCGATGCCGTCGCGCAGCCACTGGAATTGGGACACTCCTTCTGCGTCACCGTCCACGTCGCTGTACGAGTAGCTGCCTGTCAGCAGGCTTCCGACTTTCGGCGTGCCCGAGATGCTGACGTTCGACGCTACCGGCGCAGCGTTCTGGATCACGACGCCGGGGCTTTGCGTCGCATTTCCCGGCGTGGCCCCGGACTGGGCCACCGGCGTTACTTCGAAGACGAGTGTGTGCCCTACGTCTGCCGCAGCCACCGTGTAAGTGGTGCCGGTCGCGCCGGGGATCGCGGTGCCGTCGCGCAGCCAGCGAAAGGTCGACGCTCCCCTGGGGATCGCCGTCGGCGTCAAAGTATATGTACGATCCGTTGAATTGCTGCTGCACATGAGGATCGCCGGAGATCGAGACGGAGAGAGCCTGCGGCGGCGTGTTCCCTGAGCCGGTCTGCCGGCGGCCCGATCTCGAAGACGCGGTTTCCGGCATAGTCGGCGAGCAAAATGTTCTGAGTCAGCGGGTCCAGTGCCAATGCCGCGGAAGTCGCCGTAATGCCGATGTCGCGAATTCGGAAGGTGACCGCGGTAGAGATGCTGTAGTAGCTGGCGATCGTCTGAACGATCTCGTCTGGATTCCCGAATTGATCCGTTCCGCCATTCACGATCCCGTCGGCGCCGGAGGCAATGCGCCGCACGCGGTGGGTGACACCATCGTTGAAGATCACATTGCCGTTGTTGTCCACGAGCATTGAGCCGCTGATGGAGAGCACAGCCTGGGTGGCAGGCAATCCATCGCCGCCAAATGGCTGAGCGTAGCCCGCCATCTGCGATGCCGGGATGCCGCCAACAATGGTTGCAGCGCTCGAACTGGAGCCATCTTCGGTTCCGTCCAGTCCCGGCGAGACGCGCACAAGCAGTTGTCCGCCCACCAGAAGGTAACTCTGCTGGATCGAATGCAAGCGCGCGCGGAAAATCCTGGTAAGGCGTCGTCGGCGCGCCTGAAGTCGAGTTGGGATTCTCGTCGAGCACCACGCTCCACGTCCCGTCGCTCGCATTTACGCGCAAGACGTTTGTGCTTCCGTCGCGGGCAAGAAACAAGTTGCCGCTTGAATCCACCGCCAGCGAATTGACGTTCGCGAGGAAACTCGAAGTTGCCAGTTGCCCTTGCGTCGGTTCGGCGCCGCCGCTGGACGCGCCGCCCGCAATCACGATGGTGCCAGGGGTGCTCAGGTTGAGTTGCACGATCTCTTCCGCACCGGACGAATCCACCGGCGCAACATAATAGAGATAGGTCCCGGACGGATCGATCACGATAGGTCCCGACCCGATTGCCTGTCCGACAGGAACGATTAAGTAAAGATTTTTCGAGTTGAAGTCGTAGCGGCTGATTGCGTTTGACTGGCCTGATCCCGAGACATATAACGATTGCGTGTTCGGGTTGTAAGCCAGAGAAGCTGGCTGAGTCAGGGCTGATTGCAGCGCCGGCCCACCGTTCGTCACGTCATCGCGCGGGTCACCGCCCTGTCCGTCGATCGAGCCTTCAGCAAAGCCCGTGCCGGCAATCGCCGAAATAAAGGTCGAGAGTACCTGCGGATAGAAGAAGGCAACGGTCGTGCTGTGGTCCCCGCCATTGATGTTGGACAAATTGGTGGCAGCACACAGACTGTTTCCTTGTTGGCTTGCGGGAAGCGCCGTCCACACCCCGGCCTGCAATTCATAGAGCTGAACATCGGCGGCATCGGCGAAGCTCATTCCGGTGCTGTCGAGACAGAGCGTTGCCTGCCCGCTGAAGGACGCTGTCGTGTGGACATCGTAGTAATACGGCGGCGAGCCTGCCTGCATTCCCACTGGCGGCACGGGATTCAGATCGGCCCGGGACTGTAGCCAGGTGAGACCGGCAGTAAGCACCGACGGGAATGTGATCGTCGCCGGATGGACATTGCCTTTATAGATGTAGTCAGGCGAATCAAACAGCTGGTCGGTAAGCTGGATCGTCTCCGGTCCGTTCAGCGACTGGAACGTGTTTTGTGCGAGGACGTTTACGGTGAGTGTTGCGCCGCCGATTGCTCCGCGGGCATCTCGCACCTTCAAGGTGAATGTGTATGTCCCGGGCGCGAGGGAAAGGGTGTCCGAGGGTGGAACTCCGGCGGAACTGTTGTTCTGTTCGAGGTGATATCCGTTGGAGCCATACCAGGCAAAGTCGGTCAGCGCGTCACCGTCGGGGTCCTGGATATTGCACTGGAACAGCTGGCCGCAGGCAAGCGGAAACGCAACAGGCTGATTCGGAATGATGATGGAGATCGAAAGATTCGACGGAGTGAACGAGATCACTGGGGGCTGGTTTGCAGGAACGAGGGCAGAAACATCGAGCCCGCGCAGAAGCACGTCGTAGCCTCCCAGCCCGCTCGAATGAAATGCACCTTGCGTACCAAGGGTTCCATCGCTGGTGTCAACGGCGACGTAGAGCGACTGCGTGCCGTTCGCCGCAAGAACAGCCGGGAAGGTAACTCCCGGAACATTGTCAATGAAGGTGGAGAAGGTAATTTGTGTGAGGTCCGGGGTATACGTCCTCAGGAACGGCCGGTTCTCCGACGTCAATTGTGCCGGATAGATGGGGTTGACAAGGGAAAAGCCCGTTACGTCGAAGGTGGTGCCGGCGACGGCCGGGATTCCACCGGGCAGAACTGTGACCAGGTTTGCGCCGGAGAAACCGGGACCGATCAGAACGCTGCCGACCAGCTGCGTTGAAGCCGGCTGGCTCAGATCGAGCTTGGTGAGAAATCCGGACGTAAGGTTGTAACTTGGTGAACCGGGTGAGGTCGGGAAATTGCTGGAGGCGGTGTCGCCCGCAATCAAAACTGTGCCAGTTGAGGAATCGAAGGCTACTTGTCTGGCTTCGTCGTCCGACGATCCGCCGAGGAATGTAGCATAGTCAATCTGAAACGCGCCCGGCTGCCTAGTGTTGACGCGAAGCAGGAATGCGTCGTCGGAGCCATCGGAGGGTTTGACGGACTGAAAGGCATTTGTGGTTGGCGTGATCACGCCATTCGATTTATCGATGCCGACAACATAGGCGTTGCCGGCGTCGTCGATGTCGAGCCCCGTTACTTCCTCGTAGATGGTATTGTTCGGCTGGTTGATGGCGGCTGTGATGAGGGGAATCTTTCCGAGCAGTTGGCCGTTGGTGTCGATCTTTTGCAATTCATAGATTGGATTTGGGCTGCCATCAGGTTGGTCAAAGGCCACCATATAGATGTTGCCCGCGCCGTCCACGCGAAGTTCTTCGACTGGACCGAGAGCGAAATCATAAGCGCCCTGCAACAGGTCAAGCGACGACGGTTGACCGGTGCTATCTTCGCGGAGAGTGCGGAGGTAGTTGCCGCTCTTGCCCATCGAAAGATGAACCAGACCGGGCTGGATGTCCATCGCTTCGCAGCGGACTCCATTGAAGATTACGGTGTAGATTTCCTGGCTACCGTCGGCGGAGAGCTTGGTGAGGAAGCACTCTTCAAAGCCCGATTGCGGTGCTTCGATCGGGAATTGCTGCGCGGCCTGGATGCTGGAAACTGCGTCACTGCTGGCCGCCACATAGATCTCGCCGAACTTCGAGACTTTGACCGCCGCGGCCGATTCGTTTCCGGGGCCGCCAAGATAAGTTGCGAAGGTAATCGAAGGGTCGATGATCAGGGGTAGGTCGGGGTCGTAGTCGCTGATCTCAAAGCCGACTAATTTTTTCCCTCGCCAGGCGTATCTGCCTGCTATCCGGGTCCGAGAGTCGCCGTGTTCCTGGTAGATTACCGGCTTCCGTAAGGTGACCTGTTCGTCGCCGACCTTAAGCCCAACTTCGCCGGAGCGGGTCAGGTGCGGCTTGTCCGCGCCAGAGAAAGCGAGCCGGATGCGATTCGGATCGGCATGCGGAGCCACGACAAGATCAAATTCGAGTTGCCGCTCGTTTCCATAGTAAACGGCATCAATTCCGGGATAAATGCCGGAATACTTGACTCGGCCGAAGGTCGGATTACCACGGAGTGGCCCTGTCACGGCACCATTGACGTGGTACACCTTGCCCGGCAGTTCATCCTCCCCTCTTACCGTGGCCTTCTGGTCGGCTCCGGCAAAACTCATTCGGACTGCTGCCTGTTGCGAACCCTCGAGTGCCAACACCGCCTCTTTCTTCGTCAGGACGAGAGTGAGTCCCTTGCCGCGCGCAAGAAACTCCTGATCGTTTGCGGTTCTCCTCTCGAAGGATAGGGGTCCGCCGATGGTTCGCATCTCATTCGACGCCGCTAGACTGGCCACACCCTGGCAGAAGGCTACGGAGGCTGAGAAGTAGGCAAGGAGAAGCGCTAATGCGCACATACAGCAAGCGACCGAGGTGGACGAGAAGCAGGTGGTTTCCCGGCGGCTTTCGCAATGGGCAATCGATTTGCTGCGCATGGCATCTCCTTCAGACACGTCGTTCCGGCCAAAGAGAACCAACCGTGCGCCCATAACCATGGGGAAGGTTTGCGCACAGACTCCTGGTTTCCGGTTCTGTTTCTATAAACGGAAAAATGAGACGAAGTGGCTCATGGCGCATCAGGAAACGAATCACGGTCAGGCTCTTTCGCTGCGGGAGGCAATGTTAGGTTGACCGTCTAAACGCGAATTCTAAGGCTGTTAACACCGGATTAAGGACGGATTATCGGGCCCGTCGAGCATGGCAGGAAGCGTCCTTCTCCGCGAACGATTCGTTGACTTCCATTTGCTGGAACGGTACGATCTCTCATCCGGCACAGGACCTTCTCGCATCTTCGAGAAGCTCGGGGGACGTGCGTGGGGTCAAGTTCATCTCAACCGGTTACTGAGTTGCTGGCGCGGTGGAAAAGCGGGGACGTCTCGGCCCGAGACGCTCTGGTCCCCTTGGTGTACGACGAATTGCGGCGGATCGCGCGCCGATGCCTGTCCAGTCAATCCAACAGCAACACTCTGCAACCCACGGCGCTGGTCCATGAAGCTTATCTCCGGCTGGCCCGGCGCGATTCAATAGATTGGCAAGGCCGCGCTCACTTCTTTGCACTGTCGGCGCAGATGATGCGGCAAATTCTGGTAGACCACGCGCGAAAGCATGCCGCTGCCAAGCGGGGAAGTAACGCCGTCACAGTCGTCGTGGACGAGGCCTCGGCCGTTTCCAAGGTGAGGAGCCTCGACCTGATTGCACTGGATGATGCCATGAAACGGCTTGCAGCCTTTGATCCTCGCCAATGCCAAATCGTTGAGCTGCGATTTTTCGGCGGCCTTTCGATTGAGGAGACAGCGCAAACGGTGAATATCTCGCCGGCAACCACAAAGCGCGAGTGGGCCACGGCTCGCCTTTGGCTACACCGGGCAATGAGCAACCATTTACAGCAATGACAATGACTCCGGAACGCTGGGACCGAGTCAAAGACATTCTCGCGGCAGCGCTAGAAATGCCTCTGCACGCCCGCGCTTCCTATTTGGATCAACAATGCAAGGACGACGATTTACTTCGCAGCGAAATTGAGCTGCTGCTCGAGAGCGAGCAGGAGGCCGGCTCCGAGTTCCTGGGCGAATCCTCATTTGCTGAAGCCGCTACAGCTCTGATTCCGATCGAAGACAATTCCTGGATCGGGCGCCGTGTCGGCGCTTATCGGATCGTCGAGCAGATCGGGGCGGGAGGTATGGGCGAGGTCTATCGCGCCTTCCGCGCCGACGATCAGTATCGAAAGGAAGTAGCGCTGAAAGTCATCCGCGCCGGTCAGGACTCTCACTCGGTCATCACTCGGTTCAAGAATGAGCGGCAGATTCTGGCCAGCCTCGAGCATCCGAATATCGCGCGATTGCTCGACGGCGGCACAACCGAAGACGGCGTCCCGTACATTGCGATGGAACTGATCGAGGGGCAGCCGATCACAAAATACTGCGACCAGTTGAAGCTCTCTGTTGCCGAGCGGTTGCAAATCTTCCTGCAGGTTTGCGCGGCTGTGCAATTTGCCCACGAACATTTGATCATTCATCGGGACATCAAGCCTGGAAATATCCTCGTCACAACCGAAGGTATACCGAAGCTGCTGGACTTCGGCATCGCGAAAATCCTTGAGGCGGATCCTGCTGGCGGCTTGACTGATGCTACACAGACGGCTTTCCGGGTCCTGACACCTCGCTATAGCAGTCCGGAACAGATGTGCGGTGAACCGATGACGACGGCCAGTGACGTGTATTCGTTAGGCGTAGTGCTCTACGAACTTTTGACTGGGCGCAGTCCATATCGTGTAACCACCGGTTCGCCGCAGGAAATGGCTCAGGCTGTTTGTACCGCGGATCCACAAAAGCCTAGCCTCGCCGTTAGCAGGGCCGAGTCTGCGAGGGATTCACTTTCGCGGCCACTCAGGCTTGATGAACTTAGCGCGGTTCGAAACAGCTCGCCTGAGAGACTCTGCAAACGGCTGACAGGGGACCTGGACAACATCATTCTGATGGCGCTCAAGAAGGATCCTGCCCGGCGTTATCGGTCGGTCGGGCAGTTCCAGGAAGACCTCAGGCGGCATCTGGATAGCCTTCCTGTGTTCGCTCGCAACGATACCGTTTGGTATCGCACCTCGAAGTTTGTGAGCCGTCACAAGGCTGGTGTGACGTTCTCCACGGCATTCGTTCTGGCGCTTCTCAGCGGCATGGCGATTACGCTCCATGAAGCGCAGGTCGCCCGCCGCGAGCGCGCACGCGCCGAGCTGCGCTTTAATGACGTTCGCAAGCTGGCAAATTCTCTCCTATTCGAGATTCATGACTCGATGCGCGATTTGTCGGGGGCAACGCCCGCCAGAAAGTTGCTTGTAATGCGGGCGCAGGAATACCTCGATAGCCTGGCGAAGGAAGCATCCGGAGATACCTCGCTGCAGCTGGAGCTTGCGGCTGCGTATGACCGCGTAGGAGATCTCCTGGGATACAGCGGGGCAGCCAATCTCGGCGACTTTGCCGGAGCACTGGAGAGTTACAAGAAAGCGCTGGCGATTCGCGAAACGCTGGCAGCATCTTACCCGGATGATCCATCGATAAGATCCGACCTGCTGAATAACTACTTTCACCTGAGCTTTGTGCTCATGGATGTCGGGAACTATTCAGGGGCTTTGGAGGTGCTACGAAAGGGACTCCCCATTGCTCAAAGACTTGCAGCGACTCGACCTGACCCCATCTCCAAGGATGTTCTGGCAGGCTTCTATTGGAAAACCGGCGGCATCTTGATTCAGACAGGTGACTACGGGCACGCCGTTGAAAGCTTTCGCCAGTCCGCATCGATTCGTGAACCAGTCGCGACCGCCGCGAATTCGAGCCTCCAAATCCGCACCCACCTCGTCGGGGATTACATCGGATTGGCAACGGCACTGCGAAACACAGGTGACATAGACCAGGCGTTGGACGCTTCGAACAAAGGTCTGCGTCTTATACAGGAGTTATCCAGTTCCAACCCGACCAATGCAACGCTTCGCGAATACCTCGGTGAGGCCTTCAACCTGTCAGCGCCATTGCTCGAATCAAAAGGGAACTACAACCTGGCTTTGGAGTACTACCGCAATTCGAACCGAATCTTCGCGGACCTGCGGGCCGCGGATCCAGCCAACTCTTTGGCGAGAGCCAACTTCGCCTTAAGCGATTTGCGAATGGGGCAGGAATTAGTGCTCAAGCATGATCTTCCGCATGCATTTCCGTGCATCCGGGAAGCAATTGGGACGTATGAAGTGATCGAACACAAGAGCCGGTATGATCTCGAAGGTCTTGCTCAGTCGTATGAGGCGCTTGCAATGGCGTACGCATCGCTCGCAAATCAGGACAAGTCACATTCGAAAAAAGCACGCGACCTGCATGAAGCGCAAACCTGGCTTCAGAAGAGCAGGAGCGCATGGGATCGGAATTCCAATCCGGGCTATCCTGACCCGGTGGCTGTCCATGAAAGTGCCCGCGTTCGCGCGGAACTCGCCACATGCGAATCGGAATTAGCGAAGCTATGACAGTAGGGCAGAGCCAGATCGGATCTTTCCCAAAAGGTTGTAAGTGAGTGACTGCTCGGCGGGAACTCCCCGATGTAGATTCAATTATTGAAACCGCGCCGATCCGCATCTGATTGTTCGTGTGGGACTAACTGCTCCCATCGGTCCCCAATCAAGATGATGGTGGTGGCTTGACCATCCATCATCGCATCTCATTGTGGTGATCCACATGGCCGAATAGTCACTCGTTGACCGCGTGCATTCCAGATGGCCGAATAGTCGTTAGCCTTGATCGGAAATGTCTCGGGGGCCGAGTCCTCGCAGCCAGACCCATCTGGACCGTTTGTGCCCCGAGGCATTTTCGATAAGGAGACTAGAAGGAAGACGGTGGCAGT
The DNA here is from genome assembly GCA_963830285.1 of uncultured Acidobacteriaceae bacterium. Lineage (GTDB taxonomy): Bacteria > Acidobacteriota > Terriglobia > Terriglobales > Acidobacteriaceae > Telmatobacter. The sequence continues at coordinate 148,263 of CAWHLU010000013.1, read as the reverse complement.
GGCGGACTCTGGAAAGAAAAGTTGTGTACGACCTCTGGCGTCGTACACTTTGCGGAAAACACGATGAATACTGTGCACCCAGAAATCGGTCGAAGGCGACTGGTGCGGTTTGGTCGAATACCTCCAACGGCGGACAAATGAGGGCGGCACGTATCATGGTCGAGTTGTGCGGTGGCGCGGTGTCCCGGGTAGCCAACGATGCCACGCGAAGGTTGATGGGTTTCCAACCAAAGTTAACGGCTCGATCGGTGAGACTTTGCCATTCAATTCCTAATTCGATGTGCATACGACGGACAGTGTTGGCCTGAAGGTGACGATGGCGAGTTGGCCTGACGAGCGCCGTACGCTCATGCCGAGTACACCGAAGGAAAACGCCGGTCGTGTAGTCCATCGCCGGCGGCATCCTTGCAGTCTTCCTAAACGGCTCGGTAAACGAAGGCGAGGACTGCTACCATTAGCGCGCGTTTAACTTCGCCAGGCCGAAAACGGCAGGCCAGTGGATCGGCCACTTCTCCATGGCCGTCATCGCACTATTTCTTGTCTGGTGGATGCTGCGTTTATGCTCACTAATCTTTGCAGGCTGAATAAACAGTCTTTCACGGGTTTTGGCCTGTGGGCGACTTCTGTTGCTTGTGGATGTGGGTGCCCCTGCGCAGGAACCAACGAAACATCAGGAAAAGCTGTTCGACCACGAATCCGGATTTCAAGACGGGTGCGGCTGAGTTTTGACCGGCATCGAATGTTACTGCGGCAGAACTTCAATGCCGACAACCGTTGCGTATCCTTTAACGGGTTCAAAACTGACGAGCAGTTTTCCCTGGGCATTTGGCTCAAGATCAGAGAATGTGCGGGTTATTCCGTCGGTCTCGTGTGCTTCTTTCGTTAGGTCGAAATTCTGCAGCAGCACCTTGCCGTTACAAAACACGTTGAAGACATGCTCGATCTCTTTCCCCTTGTTCTCGGAGTTCAACAGCTCTGCCGGATTGTTATGGCGCGCCGCAAAGTGCAGCGTCAGGATATATCTCCCCGGAGTCACCGGAATTGCGTAGGAAAAGTTGCCCCACCGCTCCGATTCGAACAACTCCGGATCATCGGTCCCCGTAACAGTCGTCGCATACGCGGCGAGTTGTCCGCCTTCAAAGTAGTTATCCGGACTCCACCAATGGCTGTCATTGGAGTAATAGGGCGTTTGTCTTGCCAGGATGCGCACAGGCCGCATCCGGCCTTGAAATCCGGGCAGGATCTCGATTGCTGAAAGCGTCGCTTGCTTCCCCTCTTCTCCGGCAAACTCAAGGTGAAGCGCCCCGTCTGCTGCCGGGGCGATGTCGGAAAAGACCTTGATATCGGCGGCAAGGCTGGCTCCGGCGTCCGCCACGATGTCAAAATCACTGAGCAGAGTTTTTCCATTCGCTCGAATCGTCATAATGCGGCTGCCTTCGCCGCCGGCTCCTCCGGATTCAGGACCAAACACCGTTTCAGCAAAGTGAAGTCGTAGTTCGTAGACCCCTTTCGGCAAAGGAATATCGTAGCGAAATTGACCTTGCCGGCTACTGCGATAAAACCACGGATCCTGTGTGCGCGCGATGTGTGGAATCGAGCTTCTTAAAGCCGACCCACCTGTAAACCCATAATCCGCACTCCAGAGTTTCCCTGCGTGATCCACGAGGCTCCGGCTGCTGCCAGCCAGAATTCGAATCTCCCGCCCCACCGGCGGTCCGATAAGCCGCTCGGGCTGCTGACCCTGGATTTCGTTTGGCGTGGCAGCAGGTGCGGAGACCTTTTGCCGGCGAGCCCGCATCCATGAATAACCAAGTCCGCAGCCGAGAATAACCAGGCCGATAATTCCGGCTACCCACCAGGGATATGTTCTCCAGCGCCCCTTCTGTTGCGCTGCAATTTTCGCTGAGGGATCAGCATTCTCTTCGGCTTCCTCGACGGCCGGGGTTGCCAGGTGGCTTCCAACCGGCGGAGGTCCGCACGCTGGGCCTCGAAACGCGGCACGTATTGTCCCACGGGTATGGTGATGTGCAGTGCGTGGGATGAGCCTTCCCCTGCGTAGTACTCCGCCAACCGCTTGCGCAGCCGGTTGGCCTCTACCCTCACAATGGAATCGGAATCCTGATCGAAGGATTCCCTGCGCTGAAAAACCTCCAATGCAATCGAATACTCCTTGATCTGATTTGCTTCTCCAGCAAAGAACTTCTCGCAGAGATACGACAGGAGCCGGGCGAGTTTGGGAGCGCGAACGAACTCCTTCGACTCGAGCAGAGCCGCAAGCTCCGCCCTCTCCATTTCACGTTGAACCGTTTCCATACTTCCTGTCGTCATTGCGCGACGGCTTTCAACCGCAAGTTCCCACTCTTTAGACTCGAATGCACAGCCACGTAAGTTCCACTTAATTGTTGCTGTCTGGATTTAACGGTGTAGGTAGCGGGCCTTGCACCGTATGTAACGGTGTTAACTCCGGCCGTAAATTCTGAAAAGTGCGATGCAGAGTACGGCAACCATCGGCTGTAAGTTGCTTACGCAAAGAATGCCTGCGGCGAAACTGAATGCGCGTCACGGAGATGCAACGGGTAAGTAGCAGGTATAGCGTTGTTGTCTTGCGCCGCTGGTCGTTTACTAAGGATCGATGCTGAGCAGACGCCGAGACCAACCGAGGCAAGCGAAATGCTCCCCGTGAAGGAGGAACGACCATGAGCACTTTCACGATGAAGCTGACTGCAATCGGCGTTGCCATCTGTGTAGCGCCCGTTCTCCGGCCAGACTCTTCTCTCGATATCCCGAAGACTGACGAGATCGCAAAGTCCGCGGAGATGAAAGGCGACCTTGAGCGCCTTCACGACAACTACCTTCTGGCAATCTCCTATTACCAGCAGGCCTTGCGTGTGACTCCTCGAAACGCCAACTTGCTGAACAAGCTCGGAATCTCCGAATTGAAACTGGGCGAGCGGGGAACCGCACGCAAGCACTTCAGCCAGGCTTTGAAGGTTGATCCCAAAAACATCTCGGCACTCAATAACTTCGGTGCCGTCGCCTACCTGGATAAGAAGTACAAGACCGCAGTCAAATACCTGAAGCAGGCGCTCGAACTTGACGAATCCAGTGCACCGGCGCATCTCAACCTTGCCGAAGCCTGGATAGGCATGAACCAGGTGGATCGCGCCATGACAGAGTACGCCCGAGCAATCGAACTGGATGCGGACATCCTGAACGAAAGCCAATCCGGTGTTTCCGCCCGCGTGAGCACCCCGGCACAGCGAGCGGCCGTCGATTACCTGATCGCAAAGGCCTATGCCAGGCGCGGAAACTTCGACGGGGCCTTGGAATACTTGAGACGCGCCAAGGTCGAGCATTTTGCCGATCTCCACAGAGTCTACAAAGACCAGGAGTTTGCATCCCTTTGGGTGGACCCGCGCCTCGAGACCATCGTTAAGCGGTAGGTACTGCCCCCTCCGCTTTGTTTGCGCCGCGCTGCGGCGCGGTTGGGGGGGCAATTCCTACGCCTCTTCATACATCTCTCCAAGTTTGTGGAGATCGACGCTGTCACGTAGATGTTTCTCTGGCAATGGCTAACTTCGGCACGTCGGAGTCGGTTGTCTGCCGGATATCAAAAAACAAGAACGACAAACAGCTTCAGGAGGCTTGGTAAATGTTTACAAACCAGACGAAGACATCGAGTGTTTCATCGATGTCGAAATGGTTCAGGCGAGTACCTTGGCTGGTTCTGCCAGTCATGGTTTTGGCCTTTTCCATCGCGCAAGCACAGCAACTGACCGCGACGTTGAGTGGTACCGTCACCGACCAAACGGAAGCCCGCGTACCCGGGGCGAAAGTTGTTGTAAACAACGAGGCAACTGGCGATACTCGTGAGACTAAGGCCGATGCTCAGGGATTCTTTTCAGTCACAGCCTTGATCCCGGGCACGTACAAGGTCACGATCTCCGCCAAGAGCTTCGCCACATGGGAAGAGAACGGCATCCTGCTCAACCAGGGTGACAGCCGGACCATCCCCAACATTCACCTCAAGATCGGTTCCGAGGCAACGGCCGTCACGGTCATCTCCGGCGCAGACGCTGAAATTCCGGTAGACACCGCGGAAGTCAGCGCCACCCTGAACAACGAACTCGTTGACTCCGCCACTCTGACAGGGTCGCAACGCGTCCGAATTGATCAAGATGATGCCCGGCGTCACCTTCAACAACTCGGGCGGCGCAGGCTCCGGCTTCAACGGCCAGGTTACCGGCACCAACAACGGACCCGCCGGCAACTTCTCGGCCAACGGCACACAGCCTTACGGCTCAACGGCCGTCATTCTTGACGGCGCAAACCTGATCGATCCGGGCAATGCCGGAACGCAGGTTGCCAACATCAACCAGGACATGACCGACAGCGTCAAGTTTCTGTCAGCCTCCTACGGCGCTGAATACGCGAAGGGCCCGGCTGTTCTGCAGGCCTTTTCCAAGAGCGGCGGTCAGAAGTTCCACGGCGAAGGCTACCTCTACGCCCGCAACTCGGCCGATCGGCTATGCCAACGACTGGTTCAACAAGGCGTCAGGCAATCCGCTTCCTGTCCAGAGCTACTACTACGTCGGTGGAAACGTGGGCGGCCCGGTGTTCTTCCCGCACTTCAACCACAACCGCGACAAGCTGTTCTTCTGGGCTGGCTACGAGTACATGATCCAGCACCCGTATTGCAACAGCTGCTACGGTGGCGCACCGACCGAAATGAACGTCCCGACCGCAGCTCAGATGAGCGGCGACTTCAGCAACACCGGGGTTGACCCGCAAGTCATATCGCCTAGCCAGCCGCCTATGCGCCTCCATGCAATACAAATGACGGATGGCAGGGTTGCGCCCCGGCGACTTCGCCGTGGGGCTCCTACGGAACAGGCACGGTTCCGAACGTGAGTGCCTATTTCGATCCGCAAGGGTTGCTGCTGACGAAGCTCAACCCGGCTCCGAACCAGACTCCCAACGCGACCAACGGCTGGAACAACTACGGTCACGATTCCCAGCACACCGCAAAATCGCTGGGAAGTTACCGGCAAGGTCACCTACGCGTTCAACGACAACAACAAGCTGTGGGGCTCTTACGCATATCAGACGGAAACCGATGACCATCCGCTTTCCGTATGGTGGGCGCCTGAGTGGACCATTCCGTATCCGTCCGAACCGGTCGCAAAGGAAACAGCTCACGTCTACCTGGCCAACTTCACGCACGTGTTCAGCGCCACGACGACCAACGAGTTCGTATTCTCCTATGCGGAATTCGTCAACGACGTCGGCCCTGACCAATACAGCGCGCAACGCAGCCGCAAGGCGCTTGGATTCCCGGCACAGAGTCTGTTCGGATCTTCGAAGACCGACCAGATTCCGAACTCGACCGGCGGCTGGAGTTCCGGCCTGACCGAAATCAACGAGTTCGATTTCAACAGCGGCATCTATGGCGCGAACACCTTCGGCAAGACTTCGAAGGCTCCTGCCATCAGCGATACCTTCACCAAGATCGTCGGCACTCACTCGCTGAAGGCCGGCTTCTACTGGGATACCTTCGAGAACCTGCAGGCCAACGGCAGCGACATCAACGGCAACTACGACTTCGAAACGTGGGGCGCTTCTTCGACCTACAACCTCACGCTCGACCGCTTGATGATGCGTCCGCAGAACTACGATCAGTACAACTCCGACGTGGTTCCAGTCATCACTCAGCACGAGTGGTCGATCTGGGCACAGGACTCGTGGAAGGCTACCCGCAAGCTGACCCTCAACTTCGGCCTCCGCCTCGATCACGAAGGACAGTGGTACGACAAGATCGGTGGAACCCAGGTTTGGGATCCGGCAAGCTACGTCAACACGCCGAACCCGCCAGTCGACACCGGCCTGTTGTGGCAACAAGATCTCCTCGAAGATTCCGACCTCGGGCTGGGTGAGCCCGCTGTTCTTCTACAACCCACGCCTCGGCGTCGCGTATGACGTATTCGGCACCGGCAAAACCGTGGTTCGTGCAGGTTTCGGCACCTACCGCTACCAGGTATCCTCGAACGACGCCAGCGGGGCTATGAACGGCCCACTGGGATCGTTTGACTACAACACATCGTCAACCGGCGGCTTGAACGGCTTCTATGGAAATGGAATCCAGGCCGGCCTTGAGTGCATCGCGATCACCGGCGGCCTCAACTCGAATTGCACCGCGACCACAGCAGCTCACCATTCCGCAAGGCGTGAACCAGGATGGAGCGTCCGGCATTAAAGCGGATAAGGAAGGCGACAACCTGGTGCCTTATGCGAACACCTACAGCTTCGGCGTTGCGCAGGCATTGCCTGGCCATACCGTTGCCGAGTTTTCGTATGTTGGCAGCATGAGCCGCAACCAACTCGAGAATGGAGCCAACGGCCATATCGAGGACGCCAACCCGGTTGCATACGGCGCGTTCTTCGGAGTTGATCCCAAGACCGGGGTCGTCATGAACTACGCTCCGATCACGCCTCCGAATTCTCCGAGCGGCTACTCGCTATCGGGCGGCAACGCGCAGGACTATCGGCCCTTGAACAACTACGGTGACATCTGGCTCCAGACGCACGGTGGTTACGCAAACTACAACTCCTTGCAGGTATCCGCACAGAAGCAGTCGGGCAACCTGTACATGTTCACCAACTTCACCTTCGGCAAGGTCCTCGGTACCCGCGACGGTTCCACCTCCAACGGAAACGGCAACGGTTCGGTGGTCAATCCATTCGACCTGGGCGCAAACTACGGCCCGCTCGGATATGACCACACCAAGACCTTCAACCTCTCGTTCAGCTACAAGCTACCCAAGCCCATCCACAACAACTGGGCGCTGGGCGAGTTGATCAACGGCTGGCAGATCTCCAACTACACGACGTATGAAGATGGATCGCCCTACCAGTCGAATTCGCCGAACATGAACATGAACTACCAGCAGTACCACACTGCAAATGGCGCGACCATCAACACGCCGATCACCCTGCCGATTCCGGCGACGGCCGAGGCAAGGACAGCAATGGCAATCTCGTGGTTGCTGGTAACCAAACCTACTCGATCGGCACAACCACCTGGTTAGGCTCGAATCAGTACGAAAATGGCCAGCCGCAGCCTCTGATCGTCTGCGATCCTCGCAAGGGATCTGCTGAAGAACCAGTACTTCAACCCCAACTGCTTTGCAGCGCCACTTCCGCCGACAGCAACGTCGTTCGGACAAAACGGTCAGACAATCTGGCCGTATATCCGCAACCCGCATTACTTCGGCAGCGATCTGGCGATCTTCAAGGCATTCCGAGTTACCGATGCCCAGCGTGTCGAGGTTCGCATCTCGGCTACCAACTGGCTCAACCACCCGAACGCGCAATTCGGACTGGCCGGCAACTCCGACAACAGCCTGCTGTTCAACGGGCTCAGCACGGCTTCGTCGCTGACCTACAACTCAAACTCCAGCACCACCGGTATCCCGCAGAACAAGGTTGGATTCCGCTGGTTGCAGTTCGCAGCCAAGTACTACTTCTGATTCAGTTCAGAAGCTGCAGTCAAGAAGGAGGTGGCGATCACAGGCACCCCCTCTTTTCGTTTTGACATGTGTCTCAGATTTCGGCTCAGCGTTGCGAAGTTCTAGCGATGCCAGTACTTGTCTCTGAGTTCTTCTCGGCTGTTGCTGCTTGTTGCCTAGCCTCGATATCGATGCGACAATTTCCCGTTCGCGATCTCCGTCTCCCGGGCTGTTTCATCTTGTAGTACACACCGGCCAGCCAACAGTGCGGATCGAGCCAGTTGGGATCGGTCTTCTCCAGATCCTCCAGAATGCGCCGCTGCTCTATCCGGATGTCCCATCGATGTTCATCCAGCTTCGCCATCTGCAGCCGCGTCAAGCGGCCAGTTTGGCCGAAGCTGCAAAGCAAGCTCCAGAAGAGGCTCGGCATTCGCCAGGTCGTCTGCCGTTCAAGCGCATCGCTCCCAGGTCACGATTCGCCATGAAGTCCCTTGGGTCGTCACGAAGGGCTGCCTCGAAATGCGCTGGATAGCCCCATCATGTCTCCTCATCCATAGCGCGCCTGTCCCGCCATGTGTGTACAGCCCCGGCAGCTTCGGATTCAATGCAATCGCCGCATCCAGATCCGCGCGTGCAATCTGCATGTCGCCGCGATAGAACCGTGCCGAACCGGCAAGCAGCCACGCCTCGGCGGAGTTCTTCGCCTTCGCCAGCTTCTCCATGCGCGGCAGCCCCGCGTCCTGCTTCCCTGACGCGATCAGCGCATAGGCATAGACGTATTCAAATTCGAAATCATCTTCGTGGCCCGGCTCCATCGGAGCCAGCAGCGCTACCGCATCGCCCTCGCGGCCCAGCTTGTTGTAGGTGTAACCCAGCAGAATTGCCGTGTTCAGATCGGCGGGATGCGCCGCATGAAGTTTCTCGAATTCAACGCGAGCCTGATTCAGATTGCCCGTCCGGTAGTAGGCCATTGCCAGGTTCATCCGCACTGCATCGTTCTGCGGAGCGATCTCAAGCACGCGACCGTCCTCTTCAATGGCCGCATCCATTTGGCCCGCGGCCGCGAGCGCAGCGCCGAGGCTGGCGCGGGCCTGCAACAAGTCGGGCTTGAGGGCCAGCGCCTTTCTGAAATCGGCGATCGCCGTCTTCAAGTCGCCGTGTTCCTGCGCAACCGTGCCTTCGCGCAGGGATGACTCAGCTTCCCCGGCGGCAGGTCTGATTCGCAGACTGGCCGGCCGCGGCTTGAGCCAGCAGACCCGCGCACACAAATCGGAACAACTCGCATGGCTTTCACAGGATAGAACATCCCATATTGCCGTGTTCCGGCGTCACTGCGCAGATAGTAGAATCCAAGGGTGGCGGCATTGCTGCTGCCCTTCTTTCTCATTCATGCGCAAGTCTGCATTCGTCCCCATTCCATCTCGTGGCGCTGGCGCTTGGGAGTTTGAGCCTCGGCCAGGCGTTCGCAGTGCCAACAAGCAGCCGCAGCCCAGCCGCCTGCCCCCATTCGATTCGAACTCAAGAAACTTCCCTTTCACCTCGACAGCAGCCTGAGCCCCGCCAAAAATGTTCCGGAAACCATGGCCGGCGGCGTCGCTGTCTTCGATTACAACGGCGACGGCCGCCCCGATATCTTCTTCACCAACGGCGCAGATATCGCGACCCTGCAGAAATCCTCGCCGAAATACTCGAACCGCCTCTTCCGCAACAACGGCGACGGCACCTTCACCGACGTCACTGAGCAAGCCGGCCTCAAAGGAACCGGCTTCGATGTCGGCGTCGCCATCGGCGATTACGACAACGACGGCCACCCCGACATCTTTGTCGCCGGCGTTCACGGCAACACGCTCTATCACAACAACGGCGACGGCACCTTCACCGATGTGACAAAGAAGGCCGGCCTCGACAAGTGGAACGATCCGGAATATGGCCCGCTCTGGGCGGTTGCCGCCGTCTGGGTCGACGTGAACAACGACGGCCTGCTCGATCTGTTCATCGTCAACTATCTGCAGTGGACCTACTCGAATATTCCCAAGTGCGTCATCGAAGGCGTGGCGGAGTACTGCCATCCTCGCTACTACAAGGGACTCCCCAACCAGCTCTTTCTCAACCAGGGCGACGGGACCTTCAAGGATGTGTCGAAGGAGTGGGGCATACGCGATCACGTCGGCAAGGGCATGGGCGTGGGCATGGCAGACTACGATCTCGACGGCAAGCCCGATCTCTTCGTGACCAACGACGCAGAGTACGCTTTCCTCTTCCACAACCTTGGCAACAAGTTTGAAGAGGTCGCTTTCCAGACCAACGTCGCATCTGGCTGAAGATGCCGCATTCATCTCCGGCATGGGCACCGATTTTCGCGATGTCAACAACGACGGCTATCCCGACATCGTGTATGTCGCACTCAAGAGCCAGACCTTTCCCATTTACCTGAACACGGGCAAAGGCGACTTTACTGAGGCGACCGCGCCGAGCGGCATGCGCGCATCTCAGCATGGGCATGTCCGGCTTCGGCCCGGCCTTCTACGACTTTGACAACGATGGCTGGAAAGACCTTTTCGTCACGCGCGGACAAGTCACTTCGGTCTGGCCGCCGGGATACAAGTTCGCCGAGCCAAACGTGGTATTCCGCAACCTCGGCGCCAGCGGCAAATGGCAGGCACTCACGGCTGAAGCCGGATTTACCGACGCAACCGCAGCACGTCATCGCGGCTGCGCCTTCGGAGACTTCGATGGTGACGGCCGCATCGACATCGTCGCCACCAGTCTCGATCAGCCTGCGGAACTGTGGATGAACCGCAGCCCCAACGCCGGCCACTGGCTCGATATTGCGCTGCGCGGAGTCAAATCGAATCGCGATGGCATCGGCGCGCGCATCAAGGTCGTGACCAATGCCGGCACGCAGTACAACCACCAGACATCCAGCGTCTGCTATGCCTCTTCGAGCCTCGGACCGGTGCACTTCGGTCTGGGTCGCGGAGACAAAGGCAAACACGGTTGAGATCCATTGGCCAAGCGGCATCGTTCAGACACTTCAGAATGTCTCCGCGGATCAGATCCTCAAGGTCACCGAAGCCTGCCGAATCCACTTCACCGAAAAAATAGGAATCTACTGCTTTGGCGGGCCGGCCTTCTGCTGCCTGGCCTCGATCTGCTGCACAATATCGCGTTCTCGCTGTCCGTCGTCGGGACGATGCAGCTTGTAGTAAATCGGCGCGAGCTCGATGTGCGGATCGATCCAATTGGGATCTGCCTTCTCCAGCTCTTCCAGTGTCGCAGCGGCCTCGGCATATTTGCCGGTCATGCCATTCAGCTTCGCCATCTCCAGGCGCGCCATCGGCGACTTCGGCTGCAGTTGCAGCGCAAGCTCGAGCATCGGTCTTGCGCTGTCGAGGTCGCTCTGCTTCAGACGCATCGTTCCGAGGTAGAGATTGGCAGTGAAGTCCCTGGGGTCTGCCTTCAGCGCCTGCTCAAACGCGGGCTGCGCCGCATCCGTATCTCCCAGCGCATCCCGTGCCTGGCCGGCCATCGTGTACAGTCCGGGAAAATCCCCGTGCAGATCGATCGCAGCGTCCAGATCGGCGCGCGCCTCGTGGAACTCCCGCCGACGCAGCCGCGCCGTCGCCCGCGATAAAGTAGCGCGTCCGCCGACTGCGTTGCTTGCGCCACTTTCTCCATGCGCGGCAACCCTGCCGTCTCTTCTCCGGAATCGATCAGGGCATAGGCCAGCACGTATTCCAGATCCATGTTGCTCTCGCGCCCGGCCTCGAGCGGCGTCAGCATCGCCGCGGCTTCACTCGATTTCCCCAGCTTGATGTCGGTGTATCCCAGCAGAACGGCGGCAGCCACATCCTGCGGCCGCGCGAGCGTGCACGGCCGCAAAGGCAGCATGAGCATCCTCCATGTCGCCTTTCTTGTAATAGGCCAGCCCCAGATTCATCCGCACGGCTGTCTGGTCCGGCGCCGAAGCCAGAGCCTTCGTATCTTCCGCGATGGCAGCGTCAAACTGGCCCGCCTCGGATAGGGCCGCACCCAGGTTGGCGCGCGCTTCCGCCAGTTTCGGATCGATGGCGAGGGCTCTTCGATAGTCGTCGATTGCCGCGTTCAGATCCTTGCGCTGCTGGGCAGCAATGCCCTTGCGCAGGTAGTCGTCCGCCTCGTTCAAGGGTGCCGGCTTGCTTGTCTGCGCCCACGCTCCCTCGAGCGCCAGCGCAAGCATGAAAATGAAAACGGATCGCATGATTATTAGGATAAAGCAACATCGCCGCGTCCGGATACGACGGCAAGCTCGCGCGCATCGCGGCTTCCCGGCATGTACCGGCCAACTACTGCTTCTGGTTCTCAATCGCCTTGTAGTCCAGGATCTTCATGGCCGAGCCGTACTTCTTGTAGTCCCGGAACTCGATGGTGTTCAGCACCGCCTGGTGATGATTCTGCCTGACGCGCAACTCAGCGCTGATCGGCATCAGGTAATCGTGTCCATTGATGGACACGTAGTCGTAATCCACGCCCATCACGGTGGCCTGGTCGGAAATCCCTTGGGCAGATCCTCCGCCTGCAGGCTGATGCGGCGGACGTTGTGTGTAGCGGTATCGACAAACACCTGGCCATGGAATGCGACCATCAATTCCTGGTCATTCGATCCGACCACAGAGAACATCGAGTTCGCCTTCGCTACTTCGTAGTCGAACACCTGCACGGTGCCGGAGCCCAGCGCATCGGTCTCCTTCCAGTGGAAATCGGCCTTCGCCGAAGGCGCGAAGACTGCCTTCAGCACTCCGCCCAGTTCCCCGCCGGAAAGAGTGCTGCCTTTCTGCTTCAGCAATGCGTCGCGGTCGGCAGTGCTGGCCTGGCCGTTGATCTCCAGCATCGTGTGCGTCTCGGCCTTGTCGTGATACCGCAGCAGTTCCGCGATCGTGTCGCGATGCTTCCAGTTTCCAGCGCCGCTCGCGTCCACCGAGCGATTTGTAACCTCCACGCACATGAAGTTGGGCAGCGAATCCATGTAGCTCACGGCTCGCGTCCGCGCATCTTCAATCAGTTTCGCGATCTCTTCGGGCTCCGGTGGCGGCACCGGATTGGTCTCGGACGTAATGGCCAGCACACCACCGCCGTAGGCATCGCTCGATTCGCTGCTGACCGCCAGATCGCCGGCAGCGCCGCCATGTCCCTCCGCTCCGGATGCCGCTGCCGTTGCACCGCTCCCTGCCACGTTGAACGATATCTGCTGGACCGCCGTCTTTCCGCCCTGCGTCAGGATTGCCTTCACTTCGTATTCGCCCGGCGTCAACGCGGCCCCTTTGAAGCTGGCTAAATACGGCACAGTTTCGCGCGGTTGAATCCATCTTCAATGGCAGCGGCACCCTGTCGCCCGGGATGGCCGTTATGGTTGGCTTCCATCTCCAGCGTAGTCGGCCCGCTCAATTTGGGATCCGGATGAAGGATGAAAAACAAGGACACGTTCTTCGCGCCCGCGGGAACGACTCCCAGCGAGGTTCGGCGTGATCTTCCCCTTTTCATACCGCATCGGCTCGAGCGGATCGTCATTGTCATCGTTGATCGTGTCCACGTGCTTCACCAGCACAATAGGGCTTAGCGCCGGCGAGAGTCTGCGACTGCGGAATTTCAAACACCGCGCGCTGCGCGCCGAACTTCAGGCCCTGCTCGTCGTAAACAGCCGCTTCGAGCATGTATTGCCCGGGAATCGCGAGAAAATGCCGCTGCAGAATAATGCTCGCAGCCGGATCCGCCGTCAGCGCTTCGACCGCGCCGCGTTTCGCAATGTTTTCGCCAAAATGTTCCACAACTGTGCCGCTCTTGTCCTTGATCTCAGCCACAATCGAAACATGCGCCGTAAATAGACTGGTGCGCGTGTCCTTGTTCACCTGCAGCGCCGACGATCGGGACTTCAATGGCAACGGTGCTGGTGTTGCCATTCGGCAGATCGCCAAACTGCAGCACCGTCGCGTGGAACTTCACATCCTGGGGCAGATTCGACTGGTTGAAGAGCTTCAGTAGCTGCACCTCGAATGGCCGGATTCCCGCTTCCGCTCCGGGAGCCAGCGCGAAATATCCGGTCTTCGTCTTGATGTCGAGCCGGGCATTGACTGGTTTCGACCGCGATGGCCCGGAATGATCCGTCGTAGTCCTGAATCGGCGGGATATAAGAGGCCTGGTAGAACGTCGTCATATCCTGCAGCATCTGCTCCAGAGGTCTCTTCACATTGTCCTGCGCGTCGATGTAGAGGCCGCCTGTGCCTGTTGCCATGTCGGCCATGGGATTCTTTGGCGCCGTCATTTCTTTGAAATCGGGACCGTTTCTCGCAAAATCCGTCATCTGTGCAACGTCCTGCGCCGCGCCCCATGTTGGTCCTGTCGCGCTGGGAGTACCCACGATTCCCTGCGGGCCTTCTTGCTGCACCGGTATTATCGACTCGCTCCCTCCTGCACCGCCGCCAAGCACAATCGGAGCTGGATTGTATGGCTTCTGGCCATTCATCAGGGCGTTCACCATTTGATATCGACCCTGGCTGTTCATTGCATCCAGATCGACGATGTAGATGCTCACGCCTGCCTGGCCCGCGGCACCGGTGATCGTCTTCACCATCTCCTTGCCGGCAGAGTCCATCTGCATGTTTTGGGTGAAGTAGATGAGCGACTTTCGCTCTGAGATTTTTTGCTGCGATCGGATCACGGCCAAAAGCCCTGCCAGGTTGGGAAACGTGTGGTGATCCTGCATCTCCTTCTGCGCATCCTGGAGTGCAGCGAGCAACGTTTGATATTGAGCACGCGTTCTTATGTCCACGTGTTTTCCCGACGGATCGGCGCCGGTTCGCGTCACGGCAATCAAGTTCTTTTCGGCCTCCGCCGCTGCATTGGTGACACCGGGATCTTCCTGGTCGGCCCGGTGCACAATTCCGCCTGTGTACTGCAATTCGATTTTCTGGGTCCGATCGGCCGCGGCTCTTTCGGTAATGGTTCTGACTGCATCGGCTGCCGATTTGTTGTCGGTGAAGCCCCGAATCAGGCGCAAGCGTCCAGGAATATCAAAAACTGAATAGGAATAGCCTTTAGAGGGAAGCGTTTTGAGGATTTTCAGAGCAATGACCTGCGCGATCTTTGCTGTCGGACCCGTGTAATGGTCGAAGACCAGGGTTACAAGCTCGTCCGATTCCGCATCGCCCTTCACAAGTCGAAACCCAGTCAGCTTGACGGGAACATCGTTATCGGTGACCACGAAATCTTCCGCTTTCAAATCGAGAACAGGCTTATGTTTTTTGTCCTTGACGACCAGATCGAGCGTGACCTCATTCACGTTCGAACTGAGAGTCGGTACCTGCATCGTCGCATCCTGGGAAGAATCAGACGCCGGCGATGTCGCTGCCGGAGCGGGTTGCGCAGGTGCGGGTGCTTGCCCCCATGCGGCGCAGCCGCCAATTGCCAGCAATGCAGCGGCGCACCACCTATGGAAGTGGCCATGCATCTCTTTGGGGTACCGATTAAATCGCCGAGAACGATTCATAGAAAGAAGCCTGATTTCTCCGCATTTGCTTCGCGGTAATACACCTGCCGACTGCCCTGAAAAACCCTTTTAGTTCGGTGTTTCAGAGACGCGCAGACGCGGATTTTTGACTCCTGCAATTCTACTCGCGGGAAGCCTTTATGTGCACCAGCAGGCATCACAACAGCGCGCAGGTAACTCCGCAGTTCACGTCGTCCAATTCGCCATCTGTCGCATGGATTTCCGGGGCAAAAAACCGCTGTCCCACCGTCAATACGAGATAGTACAATCCCCTCGATTCTCAAGACAGCCTTCCTATGGGCAGATCGCTCAACCCTTTACGTTCGTCCTGCGCGGTTCTCATCGGCGGCATCGTTCTCGTCGTCTCCCTCGCGAGCCAGCCGCCGCCCTCGTCGCCGATTTTCTTTGAGCTCAAACGGCTGCCGTTTCGACTGAACAGCGACGAAAGCCCGGCCCGTAACGCCCCGGAAACCATGGCCGGCGGTGTCGCAGTTTTCGACTACAACGGGGATGGACGCCCCGACATCTTCTTCGCCAACGGCGCGCCCCTCGCAACCGGAAAAAAGAATGACGCCCAAATACTGGGATCGCCTCTACCGCAACGACGGCAACGGCGTCTTTACCGACGTCACGGAACAAGCTGGTGTGAAAGGCACAGGATTTGACGTCGGAGTCGCCATCGGGGATTACGACAACGACGGTCATCCCGATATCTTTATTGCCGGCGTCCACGGCAACACCCTCTACCACAACAACGGGAATGGCACGTTCACCGACGTCACGAAGAAGGCCGGCCTCGACAACTGGCATGACCCTCAATACGGACCGCTCTGGTCCGTTGCCGCGGCCTGGGTCGACGTCAACAACGACGGTTTGCTTGATCTCTTTGTTGTCAATTACATGCAGTGGGAATACTCCGACAAGCCGCTCTGCGTCATCGAGAGCATTCCGGAATACTGCCACCCGCGCTACTACAAGGGAACGCCCGACCAGCTCTTCCTCAACCAGGGGGACGGCACGTTCAAGGATGTATCCAGGGAATGGGGCATCCGCGACCACGTCGGAAAGGGCATGGGCGTTGGCGTTGCCGACTACGATCTCGACGGCAAGCCGGACCTCTTCGTCACCAACGACTCGGAATACAACTTTCTCTTCCACAACCTCGGCAACAAGTTTGAAGAGGTCGCCTTTCAGGCAAATGCGGCGCTGCCGGAGGAGGGCGCCTTCATCTCCGGCATGGGCCTCGACTTCCGCGACTTCGACAATCACGGCTATCCCGGCATCGCCTACGTCGCCCTCAACAAGCAGACATTTCCCGCTCCTGGAAAACACCGGCAAGGGGGACTTCGTCGAAGTCACGGCCAGCAGCGGTCTGGGTGCGGAGAGCCTGGGCATGGCAGGCTTTGGCCCGGCGCTCTACGACTTTGACAACGATGGCTGGAAGGACCTCTTTGTCTCGCGCGGTCATGTCTCGGCAACGCATCCTCCCGGAGCTAAACCCAAGCAGCCCAACACCGTTTTTCGGAACCTCGGCGCAAGCGGAAAATGGCAGGCCCTTACCGAGGCTGCCGGATTCGTCGACTCCACGGCCGCACGCCACCGTGGCTGTGCTTTCGGCGACTTCGACGGCGACGGCCGGATCGATGTCGTTGTCACCTCGATGGACGACAACGCCGAACTCTGGATGAATCGCAGCCCCGGCCACAACCACTGGCTCGACATCGCGCTTCAGGGCGTCAAGAGCAACCGGGACGGCATCGGCGCCCGCATCAAAGTGGTCACCAAAGCGGGGACGCAATACAACCATCAGACTTCCAGCGTTTGCTATGCCTCATCGAGCCTCGGCCCGGTCCACTTCGGCCTGGGCGCCGACTCCGTAGCCCAGACCGTCGAAATCACCTGGCCCGAGCGGCATTGTGCAGACACTCAAGAATGTTCCCGCCGACCAGACGCTGAAAGTCGTTGAGAGCGCCGTGGGCGCCTCATCCCCCCAATAACCCCGCCCATACCCTCAGAGATTTCGAAGTTTGCGGCACAGATGTGAGCTATCTCACAGCTATCTCGGCTCGTGTCCGCAAGAATCGACTGGGAGACAACATGCAACGGGTGTCAATCGGGATCGCCGTAATCCTGCTGGCTGCTCTATCGGGCGTGGGAGCCAAAGTGGAAGCCAACGGCGCCGAAAAAGCCAGCCCACCCGCTGCCGGCCCCGTTCCCGCTTGTCTCAAGCCTGTCCCGATGGATGAGCCAGACGCTGCCGGATCGGCGGACATCGCAATCGATATTCCGGTCAACGGCACCATCTACCCGCCCGACCTCATTCCCCCGCAATTCGCGTGGCGCGACGAGCAACCCAGCCGCCACGGTCTGGCGCATCGAGATTCGTCTTCGGCGAAAAGACTCGACCGATCCAGATCTGGTCAACCGGCGAGAAAATGCAAATCGGCCCCGTCGACGAAACCCTGATCGGCTATGTACCGCCCACGCTCACGCCGGAACAAGCCGCCGACCACACCTGGCGCCCTGACCCGAAGACCTGGGAAGACGATCAAGAAGCACTCCGCCATGCAGCCGGCCAGAGTCGCCATCACCGGATTCGCGAGCCAGAACGCCGGCGAACCGCTCTCGCACGCCGAAGCCACCATCTCGACTGCGAAAGAACCGGTTGGCGCACCCATCTTCTATCGCGACGTCCCGCTGATTCCGCCGAATCCCGATACCGAGCAGCGCGGCGTCATCAAGCCTCTTCCCGACTCCGTCCTGCCCAAAATCAAGTGGCAGCTCCGCTACGTCAATCAGACCGAAAGCAAGGTCCTGATGACCAACCTGCCCACCTGCGGCAACTGCCACTCCTTCTCGCGCGACGGCAAAACCATGGGTATCGACGTCGACGGCCCCGCCAACGACAAAGGACTTTACGCTCTCGTCCCTCTCCGGAAAACCAGCACCATCTCCAACGATTACCTCATCCACTGGAGCGCTTTCTCTGAAGAGCATTCGCAAAAGCGCTTCGGCTTTATGAGCCAGGTCTCGCCAGACGGCAAATATGTCGTCAACTCCATCGATGTGCCCCATGCCCACGGCACGCGCGTGCTCGACCGCCTCTACAACGGCTTTTATGAGAACTACGGCTTTGGCCAGGTCTTCTATCCCACGCGCGGAGTTCTCGCCTGGTACAGCAAGGAGACCGGCAAGCTGCAGCCTCTGCCCGGCGCCGATGATCCCAATTTCGTCCAGACCTCCGCGTTCTGGAGTCCCGACGGCAAGTACCTCATCTACTCCCGCGCCGCCGCCCGCGATCCCTATCCGCCGGGCTACAAGCGCTCCACCTACGCCAACGATCCCAATGAGACCCAGATCCAGTACGACCTCTACAAGATTCCGTTCAACGACGGCAAAGGCGGAACTCCCGAGCGCATCGTCGGCGCCTCGGAAAACGGAATGAGCAACAACTTCCCCAAGGTCTCGCCCGACGGCAAATGGATCGTCTTCGTCGAGTGCAAGAACGGCCTGCTAATGCGTCCCGACAGCAAGCTCTACATCGTGCCTTTCGAAGGCGGGACAGCGCGCGCCCGCTTGAATCAAACCTGCCACGTGATGAACTCGTGGCACACCTTCAACCCCAACGGCCGCTGGCTCGCCTTCTCCTCGAAAAGCCCCTCGCTCTATACCCATCTCTATCTCACCCACATCGACGACCAGGGCCACGCCAGCCCGCCCGTCGTCGTTGAAAACGCCACCGCCTCCAATCGCGCCGTCAATATTCCCGAGTTCGTGAATCTCGGTCCCGAACGCTCTCGATCACATCGACACACCCGCAATCGACTTCTATCGCGAGTTCGACCTCGCGCAGCAACTGCAGGATGCGCACAAATACGCCGACGCTGTCCCCGCATGGAAGGTTGCTGCCGACAAGGATCCAACCGACGCGCGACCCTGGAACAACATGGGCGTTGCGCTTGCCGCCAGCGGCAAAACCAGCGATGCGATCGACGCGTACGACAAGTCGCTCGCAATGAACGACGACAGTTCGCAGACGCATAACAATCTCGGCAGCGCACTGGCTGAAGCAGGACGCTTCGACGAAGCCATGACGCAAATCCAGAAGGCCATCGAACTCGACCCCGACAACGGCGCCGCACACATCAATCTCGGACACTTGCTGGAAGTGACCGGACATCGCGATCGGAAGCCATCGAGCAGCTGACGCAAGGCATGCAGATCGCGCCCAAGAACGCCGACGGCCACAACATCTACGGCGTCATCCTCGCGCGCGAAGGCAAACTCGACGACGCCATCGCCGAGCTGCAGAAGGCTGTCATGCTCGCTCCGGGCTCCGCCGAGTGCCACTACAACCTCGGCCGCGCCTTCGCCGCAGCCAGCCGATTTACGGATGCCCTGCCCCAGTTCGAGGCCGCCGCGAAGATCACCGGCAACCACGAGCCTGCCATCCTGCAGATGCTGGCCGCGATGTATTCCGAAACCGGCAACTATCGGCAGGCTGTGGCCACTGCGCAGCAGGCCCTCGATCTCGCCGAGCAGCAACACAACGCCCAACTCGCCGCTGCTCTGAGGGATAATCTGGCCCGGTATCAGCGTCAGGCAGGCGTAACTTCGGCCGCCCCGGGCTCCCCAGGCCCACCTAAGCCCTAGCCTGCCATGACGAACGTACCCAAGCTCTGCCTCGGGGTTGCTGCAAAGCCGTAGTTCTGCGAGATAACATGCTCGACTAGAACCCCATATGCATGATGCGCAGGTGTGCATTGCAATCGGAGCGGAAGAGTCCGCCAACGACGGGATCTCTTGTCGTTGATACGCAATCCTGGAACGGAGACAGCATGAAATCCCTGGGTGATGTCGTCGAAAAGATCTCGCGCTCGGAGACCAAACGAGCGGAACGGCGACCGGCCCATGGATTTGTCGCCCACTATTCGAGCGGTGGTGCCGCTCGCCAGGACGACATCAAGAACATCAGTTCCACCGGCCTGTATCTCCTGACAGAGGAACGCTGGCTCCCGGGTACAGTCATTCCCCTTACGCTGCAGATGCAGAGTCCGCTGAAAGAAATCTCTGAGCGCCAGATCACCGTACAGGCCAAGACCGTTCTTTGGGGAGAGGATGGCGTCGGTTTCTCGTTCGTTTTGCCGGATGACCCCAATGCGCGGCCGTGGAAGTTTCTTCTTGAGAATGCGGCAGAGCAATCGGAGCCGAATGGTGTTCTGGACCTTGCACGCCTTGCCAACGCTATCGCCTTCCTTAGTCGACTGTCGCCGGAAGGGGCGAAGAAGATAGCGCAACTGGTTGATGACGGATGGACCAAAGCGAGAGTGGCGAATGTCGTACAGATTTTGCTCAAAGCAGAAAGCCTGCTTCCACCTGATTTCTCGGCGGAAAGCATCGGCGCCCGGCCAAGCCTCGTTGTGAAGGTTCTTCAATACGGCTCATGGGCAGGCGAGCGTTGGATTCAGCAACTCTGGGCAGAACTCCTCGCTTCATCCTGCATCGTTCCCCGGAAGGACGACTCGAATGAGGTTTTCGCGGACCTTCTCGGAAAGCTTGCCGCTGGTCAGGTCCGCATCTTGAAATATGCGTGCGTACGGGCCGGCGCTCTTCGGTCTGAATCGGCAGCAGGTTCGACGGAACCCATGATCTGCGGAAGAGAAGAGATGATGGAGATCGCAGCTTCCCGCGAACTTCTTCGCATCGAACGCGACCTCGATCATCTGTATGGCCTCGGATTGCTGGAGAGACGCGCTACTGCCGCGTCGACTTCAACGCACTACGCTGCGGACATCACCCCCAGCAGCCTTGGCCTTGACCTATACGATCGTTGCAAGGTCTCTCTCGGCTGACTCCATCGAATAGGCCAGTGCCGCTCTATCCGGCAAAAATGACCGCCTTTCGTCAAACCGATTCAGTTCGCAGTGGGTCTCTATTCCACTCAAACCATGAACCTCGACTGCGTCGGCGCCCCAAACGAATGTTGCCTCGAGGGTGGAGATCTTTTGAAGATTCCAGGAACTAGCGGGATTGTCCCTCCGAAGTTCCTATCGTCGTTGCGACTACGGGAAGTTGAAGAGACACGCGGGTCCCCTGCCCGAACTGACTAACGATTTCCGCGCTGCCGCCATGAAGCGTCAGGATGCTCTGCACGATTGCCAAGCCCAGCCCGGTCCCGCCGCTTGATGTCTTCGAGCGCGACTGGTCTACACGAAAGAAGCGATCGAAAACTCTCGGCAGTGCTTCGGTGGGAATTCCGATGCCCGTGTCGAAGACCTCGATGCGAAGCGCGTCGCCTTTGTCTATAGTGGCCAAGGTGACGGTTCCACCCGGCGGCGTATGTGCAATAGCGTTTGAGACCAGGTTGCTTACCGCTCGCAGCATGAGCGAACGGTCCAACTCCGCATTTGCCGTTGGATCCTTATGGTCCAGAACAAGCGATATTCCTGCGTCGGTCGCAGATGCTTCGTAGTAGTCGCGAACCGTGGCCAGCAGTTCGCCAGTGTTTACTTTCTCGCGATGCAGTTCGGTCAAAGGTTTGTCAGCGCGGGCAAGAAACAGGAGATCGCCAATCAATTCGGAAAGCCGGATCGCTTCTTCCAGAGATGACTCCAGCACATCGCGATATTCGTCGGCCGTCCGGGGACGCGCTAGAGCCACTTCGGCTTCTCCCCGGATATTGTTCACCGGCGTGCGCAGATCGTGCGCTATGTCCGCAGTGAACCGCGAAATACGGTCGAACGACTCTTCCAGGCGTTGCAGCATCTCATTGAAAGTTCCTGCCAGCGACGCCAGCTCCGATGGATAACCTTTCGATTCCACCCGCTCGCGCAGATTTGTCGAGGTGATTCTTCT
This sequence comes from uncultured Acidobacteriaceae bacterium, assembly GCA_963830285.1. Classification (GTDB taxonomy): domain Bacteria; phylum Acidobacteriota; class Terriglobia; order Terriglobales; family Acidobacteriaceae; genus Telmatobacter. The sequence goes on along the minus strand of CAWHLU010000013.1, from coordinate 126,381 downwards.
TGCGGTCACCGCCATATCTTCGACTGGGCGAATGCCGTGCCGTGCAATCTGATACCCGACGAGCGGAAAGATGATTGAAGTGGTCAGCAGAATTCCCCAGAACCACCGGCGATAGCGCGCCAGCAATTCATCTTCCTGCGATGCATCGACGGCGATTTGAACGATGTCGGTGTGAGTCGCCGGTGTGTTGACGGCAACGAGAGCGCTGATGACTCGAAACGGCTGGCCTTGTCTGCCCGCCATCGTACTGGAACGCTGATACTGCCCGCGAGATGGAAAGGGAAGGTTCGCAAGCTCCAATTTATCGGCCATGCCAGGCGTCGTCATGAGCGTTACGCCATTTTCATCGATCAAGCGAATGTAAAACTGCTGATACCGTCGGGCTTGACTCTCAAGCTCGATTTCTTCCCGGAGTGCGTCCTCATCGTCTGGCCGCTCGCGCAGCATGGTACGCAGCACGTTCAGTTTGTCTGCGAGAAACAATTCACTACTTCGATCCAGCTCGGTTCGCAGGACGATGTAGAGACTGGCTGTCGCAAGCACCACCAGCAGCAGGCCCGCCAAGGAATAGGCCGCTGACAGTCGGAACGCCAAGGTTCCGCGCAGTTGCAGCGGAGACCACGCACTATAAATAGGCTTCGAAGACATAACCAGTGCCGCGCACTGTATGAATCAACTTCACTGGGAAGGGATCGTCCACCTTGCTTCGTAAACGGCGGACATTTACATCTACAACGTTCGTATCGCTGTCAAAATTCATATCCCAGACCGACTCGGCTATTAGCGTTCGCGACAGCACTTCACCGGCGCGCCGTGCCAGCAGGGTTAGGAGAAGGAACTCTTTCGACGTGAGCTCGAGCCTTTGGCCGGCACGCGTCGCGCGATGACGGAGCAAATCAATCTCAAGATCGGCCATGCGAAGGGCCTCTTGAGGACGCAGTGTTGAACGGCGCAACAGCGAGCGCACCCGAGCAAGAAGTTCAGAGAAGGCGAACGGCTTCACCAGGTAGTCGTCCGCTCCCATTTCGAATCCCCGGACGCGTTCGTGCACGGCATCGCGGGCTGTCAGCATCAGAACCAGCGCTTTCTTGTCGTCCTCACGGAGGCGCGCGAGCACTTGCCACCCATCCAGCACTGGAAGCATGACGTCGAGAATGATCAGGTCGAAATCGACTTCCTGAGCCAGGTGCAAGCCTTCCATGCCGTCGGCGGCCAGATCGATAACATAGCCGGCCTCGCCAAGTCCCTTTTTTAGAAACTTGGCGGTTTTGACTTCATCTTCAATGACAAGGATCTTCATTTATCGAGTACCTCTGCAGGTCGAGAAATGCTCTAGGATGCGCGAGTTCGTCAATCTCAAAATTCAAACCGCATAGCGAACTGTATTTCACGTGGCGTTCCAGAGCCCACCGGGGTAATCGGCGAGACGATGCTGGCATTCAAGTTCACCGTGTTGATGATGCTGCCAAAACCAGTGGTGTTCGAGGGATTGAAGGTGGACTGCGGCTGACCTAATTGCGGGTGACTAAAAATGTTGTAGAACTCTGCGCGTAGTTCCAGGCTCGCGCGCTCGACCAGCGGAATTCTCTTGCCCGCGCCAAGGTCAATTTGCCATGTGCCCGGCCCGCGCAGGAGGTTTCGCGGCGCGGAACCGAATTCTCCGGCAGGGCTGGTGAATGCCGCGGGATTGATCCATCCGGATACGGTTCGGCCTCCGGGCGGTGTAAGCGAAACGCCGGGAACCAGGTCAGGGCGCTGCGTGCCAGAGTTTCCATCTGGAGCCGTATAGCTACTCGGCATCAGCACATTCACCGGAAAGCCGGTGCGGGTCAGGGCCGACGTCGTCAATTCCCAATTGCCTGCTATGGCGCTGGCAATGCCGCGGTTGTTCAGCATCGGCTTGCTCAGGCCGAAGGGAAGCTGGTACACAACGTTGCCGTTGACGACATGACGGGCATCCCAAGCACCACTCGCCCGGTCACATGCAAGACAGAATGCATTCTCCGGCGATATTTCGTCGCCATCGCCGCTGCCATTAGAGCCGTTGTCGATTTCATGAGTATAGGCGTAGTTTGCCGCGATCAATAGGCCGTTGAAAAAGGGCCTCCGCACCGAAACGGTGAGTCCGTTGTAGGAACTCATGCCGATTGATCCGCGCCAACCAATGGCGGGAGCAAAGGCTGGATACTGGACATTCCCTGTTGCCGGATCGATCAGATTCACGACATTGGTCTCCAGCAGATGCACTCCATGGCTTTCAAGGTAAGAGATCGTGCTCACGAAGTTCGCCGGCAACTCCCTCTGCACCGAGAGATCCCACTGCTCAACGTATGAGTCCTTACGATTCCGTTGTTCGGCGTTCGGTGAAATAGTTCCGGGCCCAGTAAAGTACGGGCTTACCGGATAGGTGAGCTGCAGGTTCTTCGTGCTTTTCACGGAGTAGGAGGACACTTCATTTTTGGCGGGCAGATTCTGATCGTCGAGCTGGCCATCTTCGTGGTAGGTTCCAACTCCTGCGCGAATAACTGTCTTGCCCTTTCTATCGATCGACCAGGCCAATGCCATTCGAGGATCGGCATCGCCGTAGTTTTGTTGGCCGAAGCTGGCGCCTATCCCGCAGAATCCCTGAGGCCCGCAAGTATCAAAATCGAATGGGTTGGCTTTCCCGTGCGCCTCATTAAATATCTGGAAGACGGTGTAACGCACACCAAAGTTCAGGGTCAAATTGGGCCGGACTTTAAACTCGTCCTGTGCATAACCCATGATGTCGTTTTTGCGCAGATCGTTGATCGGCAGAGCACCGGTAAGACTGGCACTTTTTGCCAGATTCGCTGCCAGGTTCTCCACGGTCGAAAATGTGACTTTTCCGTGTTCGCCATACTCCTGGTTCAATTGAATATGGCGGACCTCCGCTCCTGATTTGATGGTCTGTCTGCCGTGGATCCAGGTGATGTTGTCGATCCCCGAGAACGTGTTGCCAACGTAGATGCTGTTGTAGTCGTAGTTCTGGGTGACAAATCCCGGTCCCGGCCCCGTGGCAATCGCAATCTGATAAACGGCGCCAGTCTCGCTATAGTTGTAGCTATTTGAAGTGGCTCGATTAAATCCAAATTTGACCTCGTTGGCGAAGTTCGGACTAAACACATGCAACAACCCGAGCGCTCCGTTTACAGGCGTTGACACCCTCTGCTGCACGTCAGTCGCAGCAGCTGAAAGCGGTTGGGTATCGACCGAACGGTCGTAATTGAAACGGAGAAAAGCGGTCGTTTTGGATGAAAAATGTTGATCGAGCCGCAGCATCGCTGAGCCCTCGTTCACCACCTGCGTGCATGAGCAGGTCAGCAAATCGTAATCCATGTAATTTGGGTCGCCGGGGTCGCTGGCGGGAGTCCAGGGCGTGAGAATCGTTCTAGTGCCGGCTCCTGGGAAGGCATTCACGATCCCATACACCGGTGATGAATTTGGAACCTTCGCCATAAGTGCCGCGCTCGGCACGTCGCCGCTAACCGGATACCCCCACACCTGGCGATACGCCTCCGATGCCAGAAAGAAGAAAGTTTTTTGAGTTACGATTGGGCCGCCTACCGATCCGCCAAACTGATTCAAACGAAGCGGCTGCTGCGATTCTCCGTTGGAAGCCCACGAGGGTTCGGGCGCGTCGAAGATGTCGTTGCGCAGGTACTCAAAGAGACGGCCGTGGAAACGGTTCGTGCCGGAAGGCGAGGAAACATCGAGTTGGGCGCCCCCCGTCGCGCCTTCTTCGGCCGTAGCCATTAGCGAATCGACCCGGAACTCCCGGATCGCATCAAGCGGGATCGCAAGGCGCACCCAGGCACGCTGAGTCTGATTCACGATGTTCGTCGCATCCACGCCGTCGTAGGTGAAGTTGCTGTCGTCGAGACCCCTGCCGGCGAATCGGACTGATCGCTGATTGCTGCCGCCGGTGTCGATGGCTCCAGTGACAAATGCCGTCAATTCAGACCAATTGCGGCCGTTCAGTGGCAGTTCCTCAGCCTGAGTTTTTTCGATCAGTCCTGTTATAGCGCTGGTGTTGCGATCGAGCAGTGCCGAGGCGAGCGAAACTTCCACATGCTCTTCGCTTCCAGCTACCCGCAAGGCAGCATCGAGAGTTCGCGTTTTGCCGATGTCCTGCTGGACATCTAAGAACTCCACCTTCTCGAAACCCGGATGTTCGACGCTGACGGTATAGAGGCCTACCGGCAATTGCGGGATACTGTATGTCCCGCTGGCATCAGAAACCGCCTCGCGCTTAAACCCGGCCGCGTTTTCAACAACAACGACGTGCGCTTGCGGAAGCCTCCGGCCAGATGAATCCGTGACTGTGCCCGTCAGCCCACTGCGATCCACCTGTGCGGCGCAAAGGTTGCCGAGGAAGAACCATACACAGAACCCGATCGGAATCGGGAGCTTGCGAAGCTTGGCAGAGGTTTCAGCAAATAAACGATGAATTTCTTGTCGATGCATGGCTCCCCCAAAAGAAAACAGTGAGTATTCGAGCGGATGAAACTAACTTGCGGCATGCGCTCGAAGCGCAGCTCGGAATAGTTTCTGGATCGAACACTAAACGGTGCTGAGTGTGCAAGCTTCGATAGCGCCCAGTGGCATCCTTGCGATAGCGGATACATCAGATGACGATTTCAGTCCGTGACAATTTTGTAATCCTGCGTGTTATACCGCGATGACGCAGTAATTAACGTTCCATCAAATATCTCTTTTCGAGAGAACACCTCCTGCGCAAAGACTCGATGGCCATCCGGGGCCAATCCCGCTACGGTTCGCCAGTAATGACAGGATTTCCGGCTGTGGAAACGCCCACCCCACGCGTTCAACCGCTCTCGCGGATTACGTAAACGTAATCTTCCTGTCATGCTGGCGTCCTTTTCATTGTCTTAGAGTGGGCCAGTTGGCGCACCTGCAGCGATGCCAGCATTCCTTGCAGTAAAAGCACTTCCGTTTCCTGATGCGACCTCAGACTTGCATGGCTGATTCCGAGTCGCGTGATGGAAGAAACCGAAAAGAGGAGAACAAATCCATGTCTGCTAAGACATCTCGCAATCGTCCCCGTATCAACCCCTCGCGTCTGCTAGCTTGCCTTCTTGTGACAGGGCTAAGCATCCCAGCGCTTCTGGGTCAGTCCGTACCGTTCCCGACATACAAGGTTGGCCCGCAGACGAACGGCACGTTCGTCGCCAGCGACGGCACGATCCTCACTCCCGCCGGCACCCAGGTCAATCTCGGCATCCGGCCCGCGCCAAGGCCATCGCGCTCAACCCCACCGGCAATCACACCGCCGCCGTCCTTCATATGGGCACGTCGGCACAAACGGCAAGCCGTCACGATCTTCAACACCCAGACCGGCGCCGTCCTGCAGACCTACGAACCGTGATCGGGGGCACAGATCCAGACGGCAGCAACCTCGGCATCACGTTATACGCCGGACGGCAAATACCTGCTGTTCAGCCAGGACGGCAACTCCTTCTATGGCACCTTCAAACAGGGAGGCTTCGTTGCCATCGCCAGCGTCAGCGTCGACGGGCCTGCTCTCAGACTACGCCCACGTCAGCGTTCCGATGGACGTCAACGCGTACTACGGTCTGACCACCGTCACCTGCTTCCCGAACAGCCCTGGGGGAACCAACGGCAGCTTCTTAATCCCCTGCGGCTACTCCGCTTCGACTTTTTCAGATGGGTATTGACTTCCTATCCCACCGGCATCGCGGTCTCGGCGGATGGCAAGACCGCTTACGTCGTGCTGGACAACAACGATACGCTGACCAAGATCGACCTGACCGCGGCGACGCCGGTCGAGGGCGCGGAGATCCGCGTCGGTAACGTCCCGCACAGCGTCGTGATCTCGCCGGATGGCAGGACCGCCTACGTCTCCAACGAGGCCGGCCGGATTGCTAACGAGAACGACTTCCAGGGATACTCCAACGGCACCCCGGTCGTCGCCGCATATCCGACCGGCTCCACTTCCACCGGCACCGTTTCCGTGGTCGACCTGGCCTCGTTTAAGGTCACCGGCAGCATCTAGACCGGCCTGCACCCGACCGGCATGGCCTTCTGGGGCAGCAACCGCCTGTTGGTCGCCAATGCCTATAGCGACACCATCTCCGTGATCGACACCGATCATCAACAAAGTGATGCGGACGATCGACCTTGGGCTGCCGATCCGCGTGCCCGGAAACAAACCAGCCTACGGCGCCGGGCCGAACTCGATCGCCGTCGATGCCATGAACAATATCGCCTACGTCGCGCTTTACAACGCCAACGCGATCGCCGTGGTCGACCTGAACGACGGAGCGTGGAACCCCGTCCTGGGCATGATCCCGGTCGGCTATGCGCCGAGCTCGGTTGTGCTGGACACGGCGGACAATGCGCTGCTCGTTGCCAACGACAAGGGCTGGGGCACCACCGGCAACCCGAATCCCTTCGCGGGAACCGTGCCCGACGCGCCGCTGACAGCAAATTCGGAAATCAACCGAATTTGGCGTGACCGGCCTCGACACCCACCAGGACCTTGGCACTGTCAGCATCATTCCTGTGCCGAATTCTTCCGCCTTGTGGTCGATGACGGATCAGGTCTTCCAGAACAACCACTGGGATCTGGCGGAGAATATCTTCTCGGCCGCAGGCGGCAACAAGCATGCCAAGCCACTCGCAATTCCGAACAGGATCGGCGATCCGTCGAAGATCAAGCACGTCTTCCTGATCATCCGTGAAAACCGCACCTACGATCAGATCCTGGGCGACGTGGCCGGCGGCAATGGCGACGCCTCCCTGGCAGTCTTCGGCGACAACTCGACTTACGGCAGCGTCACGCCCAACGCGCACGCGCTGGTGAAGCGCTTCCCGCTCTTCGATAACTTCTACGACCCGAGCCGGCAGTCGGCCGACGGTCACAACTGGATCGTCCAGGCCATGGCTCCCTACTCCGACGACATCCAGTCGCCCGACTGGCTCCGCGACTATCCCTCCAACGGCGGCGAAGCGATTGCCTACCAGAAGGAGGGCCACCTGTGGGACGTGGCTGCAAAGGCGGGCATCTCGTTCAAGAACTACGGCGAGTACATCGAATACAACACGTTCAACCCGCCACAGGGTTGCACCCCGAATAACCTTTATACGGGAACCACGCCTCCCACTCCATTACCGTTTATCTTTTCGGGTAGCTGCGAGCCGCTCTGGATCGACTTCTACAACGACATACTGGCTTACGAGTCTGGCGCCGAGAAACAGCTCTACAACTATCAACACGGTCGCCTCGCACTCCCCGCTCCCGAACCTGATTAACAACACGGTCCAGAACTACCCGCAGTTCGATCTGGGCATCCCTGACCAGTTCCGCTTCGATGTCTGGAACGAAGATTTCCAGAAGGATGTGGCAGCCGGTGACGTGCCCCAGTTGGAAATGATGTGGATCAGCTCCGACCACACCGGCGGGCCGCCGACCGCGCAAGCCATGCAGGCCGATAACGACCTGGCCCTTGGCCGCTTTGTCGACGCCATCAGCCACAGCCCCATCTGGACATCTTCGGCGATCTTCGTCGAGGAAGACGACGCGCAGACGGCGTCGACCACGTCGACGGTCACCGCAGCCCGGGCTATATCGTCAGCCCTACGTGCAGCAGGGCGGAATCACCGACAGCACCTTCTACACGCAGGTCAACATGACCCGTACGATCGAGCAGATTCTCGGTCTGACGCCGATGAACCAGTTCGACCTGTGGGCCTCGCCGATGCGGACCGCCTTCATCGACGATCCGCCCGCGGACAACTTCAAGCCGTGGACGCACGTGCCGAACGGCATTCCGCTGAATGCGGGCGTTACCCAGACTCCGACTCAGACCGCTATCCCCGCCCCGATTGCTGCGGTTACAGTGAAGCCTCAGACCATCCTCGCCGAGAGCCCTACGGTTAAGGCTCTGCGGGCTGGCTGGATCAAGAAGAAGGCGGAGATCTTCGCCGGCAAATACAGCAAGCCTGACTCCGAAGATCCGGACACCGTGAACCACATGATCTGGTACGAAGCCACCAACTACACCCGTCCCTTCCCCGGTGAAAAGGCAGTTCGTCCGGCGAGCGACTTCAACAACGCTGCACCCACCCAAGGTGATGACGACGACGATAAGTAGATCGCGTCCCCAACTGCAAAAGGCCCTCTCTGCGATCACCGGGAGAGGGCTTTTTGTTTTCGTCTCAATTCAATTCACCGTCCACCGGGAGCACATCCGATGCCTTCTTTGATAGCAAAGGACAGAGGCCCTGGGATTGCTGAAATGCATAAAAGATCTCTCCGTCGCAAGCACGGAGAGCCAGGGATAGGCAGCAGATTCTCGGGAGGACCCCGTTCGCGCCTTGCGTGATGGTTCAATCAGAGTGGCGATTTTGCGACGACAGCCTGCGTTCGAACAAACGGGCCCTACCATTACTTCCGACTTCTGGTAGCTTCAGTGCGACGGAAAGGGAAAAATGCTGACGCTCCCTGCAAAAGCGGCATCGCGAAGGATACCTTAACAGAAACAGAAACAGAATGTCCGATACTCGGAGCCTCGATCTCCGGAGTTCGCCCGTCCGCCCGCAATATGAGCACGCTGTTTGAGGGGAGTACTTCATATACTTCTCTCCAGCGAAGCAACTCGTTTCGTAGTTTTTGAATCACATGATTGTAGTCCCGACGCATATCGACGAAGTCTTTCGACCAGAAATTCTGGATGACTAGGCTTGGCGAAGGAGTCGAAGCGATAATCACGCGCCCGAGCCTGTTCTATAAACTGCACTGAGTCGGCATTGCTAGACATAAACAGCACTTTGCAATCTGGAAAGAGCACGCTGATTGCGAGCGGCGCTTTGACACCGTTGATCTCTGCTAAGGCATCGCTCACGACAAAATGGAATGACTGAACTGCAGCAAACTTCATCGCTTGTTGCCCTGTGTATGCTGCCGTCGCACGGAAGCCGAAGATGTCAAGCGCAAACGCCAGGCTGTCCGCTGTTCTTTGATCTTCGTCGATCACAAGCACTCTCGATTTGGGTTCGTCGTCGAAGGGCTGCATCACACCGCACTCTTTCAAGTGAAGTAGAAAGGGGAAATTTAACTTTTTCCGTGGACGCTCGACGGGCTTTCTTCGTTACGAGGAGTGACCACTCTAGCATGAAATGAAATGCAGAGCGCATGAATTTTCGCTCCTACCCGGGAATGCCCGATTGACAGTGCAACTGACTCTTCAGAAGATATCTTCGGGATAGAAACGCAACGATCCGGCCGGCCTCAGAGAAGGGCACAAGATCGGCGGAAATACCACTCACGCACGGCCGAAACTTCCAGTCCCTTGCTGCGTTTTCCCGCGTGCCCATTGGGTAGACACTCTCGTTCAGAGGAGCCGCGCAATTGGAAACACTAATCAAAACGGCGCCTGCTTCAATTTGTTACGCCTGTGATGAACCTGCAACCACTAAGGAGCACGCTCCGCCCTTATCGTTTTTCCCAGAGGAACACGCAGTCAACCTCGTCACGGTGCCTTCCTGCGACCTCCACAACAACGCGAAGTCGATGGATGCTGAATATACGCGGAATGTCATCAGCGCCTTGCTTGGTGTCAGCCCCGTTGGCGAACGGCACTTCGTCGACAAGGGCGTGCGGTCTCCAGAGCACGCCCCGGCCCTGCTTCACACAACCTTTTCAGACATTCGCCCCGTCAAAGTTGCAGGTCACGAGGTTGGTGTGGACACGATCGATGCCAACCGAGTCAAGAACGTGATGAGAGCTTGTCTGACAGCACTGCACTACCGTGAGACCGGGGAGAAGGTTTCCACTTGGGAAGTGGTGCTTCCGAATTTGGGGTTTTTAGCTGCGACCCTTAAAGAAGTAAGGCTTTGGCGTGAAGCAATATCCGCCTTTTGGTTGATTCCCTGCCATTCCCGGTCAATGGATTCGCCTGTTGTCTTCGAATATGCGGTCGGAAAGATTGAACGAGGCCACGTATACAGGATGAGGTTTTACGGAGGCTTCAATGTTTTCGGTGCAATGGGACAAGGTCAGCCATGATCCAACGGCCGATCGCCCGTTTAAACGCGCCGCAAAAAAGCCGGCGTATACTTCCGCCCAACAGGAGGTCTTTTTTTGCTCGACGACTTGCTCCGCTCGATCTTGAAAGGACAAAAGATGGCATTTCGCGCTAACACGGCAAAGCACTGGCCAGCCCTCGATGCGACGATCTCGCTATTCTCTGCCGAGCCCAACTCGCGCGGCATTCGTCCGGTTGTCCTCTACTCGTATGTCCTGCACAGAGAGAACTGGCGAGGCTCTTGCATCGGTCAGCCAATCAAAGCGTCACAGCTTGAAAATGTGCGCTCAGCACTGCTCGCCCTCCCGACCATACGGGTTCGCTACGATCCCACACGCCCCGGGGTGAGCCGTGCGCTCAATCGAGACAACCCCGGAGTTCCCTTCAAGATCGACCATGAACCTCACTCAATGATTTTGGCTGGACTGTCCAGCCAAAATTTCAAGAACGAGATGTGGTTGTGATTTCACAGGTCAGTGAGCACAACCTGGGTATATTTGCTCTTAGAAGATGAATCATAAATGCGGACGCCTTCTCCATCCAGGTTCGCCACGCAACAAGCAAGAGCCCGGCCGGCGACCGGCGATGCTAAACCTGAGATCGGAAGAATGGCCCGAATATGAAAACGATGAGAAGGGTTTTATATCGGCATAGAAGCCCGAAAAGCCCGCCACTCTAGACCTGCGCCAAAACGGACTCGAAGTCAGCCCACCTCTTTATTCGACAAACGACAAAATGCTCGGAGCGGGGGATCCCTCCACGTTGCGTCGGAATTGACTTTCATCGTGAACTCCACACGATCCCCCCACGGGGAGGGGTGCAACGCGCCTCTACTGAAGAGCGAGATCATGCTGGTGACTAACGAGTCATCAGCATTTTCTTTTTTCAGAGAGGTTTTTGGCTTGACTATACCCATCCGGGGTATGGTAAAAACAATTTGCAGGGATTTCTACTCCTGGAGAAACAACACAACGGTATGAGTATCGAATCCGCACAAGAACCTCCGAGTAGCTGGAGTTCTTTCCTGTGTCGTGATCAGCGCTTCGGATGCTGCCGCTAATGGCTCCAAAGGTTTCCGCGCCGCTCTTCACGACATATGAGTTGTGAATTGAGCGTGTGAGCCGCTGGTCTTGAATGCCTGACTCACCCTCCCGAACCAACAGTCAGATAGCACAAGCCCGACTGAATCGCGTCCAAACGCATTCGGATCGAGGGCCCACGTGTGGACTGCACGAGGAGGAATCATGATCAACAAACTGCATTTGGTCAAAAAGACCCTTTCATTGACCTGCGCGTGGGTGTCGACGGGCAATCCCAAAATGCCACTGGTCTGCGTCTGGACGCGATCGAAGGCCGCGCAAACCGCCGACTCATCTTCCTCTACGAATGACAACGAGAGGATGCACCTGTGCGCGTAGCCGAAACCAAACTCGACGCCGCAACGCTGCGTTCCAGGGCGTCGCAGTTCGCCGTTCCTGGCAAAAGCACGTCCCCACTTTCCTCATGGTCTTTGGCCCTGGGCATATCCATTCTGCTACGAAAGGAGTTTGCTGTTGGATGGTCTTCTGTTCGCAATTCAGAGCGCAAGAGGTAGGCGGCGATACCCCCTCTGGGTATATACTTTTCGGGCCAATGACAACCTTCAAGAGGAGAACGGTCATGTCCTCGCACGAACGGGAAAAGGTGAAACTGTTGCAGCGGGTACGCAGGCTTCGCGGGCAGTTGGAGGCAGTGGAGCGGGCGTTATCAGCACGACGACGATTGCGGCGACCAGCTCATGTTGCTTGCCGCAGTGCGCGGCGGCGTGAACAGTCTTATGGGTGAGGTGCTCGAAGACCATATCCGGTTTCATCTCACGGCTGGTTCTAAGGAGCAGATCGCACCCGAACTGGCCGAAGACCTTATCGACCTGGTGCGTGCCTATCTGAAGTGACGGCCTCATTCCCTTAGATTGGCTCACATTTTTAAATCACTGGCGTGAATGGTCTGTCTTCTCTCTGTCACTTTCACAGTCCATTCACACTAAATAGCCTTGGAGGAATTAACGTTAGGCGAAAACCGTCCGCCACCTCTACCGGCGATGCGCTTCGATGGCCCGCAGCCTTTCGGTTTATACCAGCCTGATTCTTCAAAGGCCATATTTGCAGATCCAAGTTTCTTAAAGGGCTTTGAATTCCATCCCCCCCGTGCGCTTGCAGACAGTCCGGCGAGTGCGGCTGAAAAGAGCGAAGGAGGTTCCATGCAATGGGTCGTCAGACGATTGTGTCTTGGGTTGACGCTGGCCGCCGTTTCGACGAGCAGCGGGTTGGCTCAAAGGGCGCTGACGTGGCAGGAGGTTCGTGACAGGTTCGAAAAGGCCAACCCGACCTTGCAAGCCGGGCAGATTGGCATCGATGAATCGCGCGCCCAGGAGATCACAGCGAACCTGAGGCCGAATCCTAACGTGACCGTTGTTGCCGATCAGATCGATCCATTCAATGGTGGTCCGCCTCACGGAGCTTTTGCTTACCTGCTTTCCTCGGGTGGCGTGACCTACCTTTGGGAACGAGATCACAAACGCGGGTTGCGCCTGGAGAGCGCTCAAAAAGGAACCTCTGTGGCGATTTCAGGGCAAGCTGACCTGGAGCGAAATCTGCTCTTCAATCTCCGGGGGGCGTTCGTACAGACGCTTCAGGAGAAGGCAATCCTGAATCTGGCCAGGGAAAACCTTGCTTATTACGACCACGTTTTGGAAGTCAATCGTGATCGGTACACGTCCGGGGCGATTGCCCAGGTGGATTTGAAGCGCCTCGAATTGCAGAGAGTTCAATATCTATCGGACTTGCAGACGGCAGAAGTGAATCTGCGTCTGGCAAAGATTCAGCTACTCGATGCTGTTGAATGATCAGACCCCAGTTGAGCAATTTGATGTCGCTGGCCCGTTTGATTTCGCCGAGCAGATTCTTCCCCTCACGACGCCCGCCAAGCGGCGCTTCGATACTCGTCCTGATCTGAGGGCGGCATTGCAGTCGGTGGACAAGGCGAAGACCGATCATCAACTGGCCGTAGCCAATGGATCGACCGATCCGACCCTCGGGTTTCGATGTCGGCCGCAACCCGCCGATCGACCAGTACATTGGGTTCAGCGTGAGCATCCCTTTGCGAGTCTTTGATCGCAATCAAGGTGAAAAGCGCCGCACGCAACTGGATATCGATCGGAACGATCGACTCGCGACGGAGACGCGGGCACAGGTCTTCAGCGACGTCGATTCCGCCTACGCCACGGTGAATAGCGCCGTGATTCTTCTCAAACCGTATAAGGACCAATACCTCGAAGAGGCTTCAAGCGTGCGGGACACAATCTCGATTTCGTATCAGCACGGAGCGGCGTCCCTGCTCGATTTTCTCAACGCTCAGGCCGATTACCGGAGCGTACAAGTCAACTATCTGAATTTGGTGGCCTCCTATCTGAATGCCACGAACCAACTGAATCTTGCCGTTGGACGTGAGGTGATCCCATGAAACGCAGGTTATCCAGAGTCCTCGCTTTCAGTTCGATGTTGTGTGCACTTGTCGCGGGTTGTAACGGCGACAAGAGCGATCCAAAGGCCGAAGCTCCGCCGCCGCTGAAGGTCCAGCGCGTCGAGGATCGCACTCTTTTTCAGGTGGACCATCCCGAGAGGTTCCAGCTTGTGCAGGCGGTTGAACACATCGCGATGCCTCAATTGCAGGTAAATGGCACCGTCAGCTCCAGACATTTCGAGAGCCGTGCCCGTCATTTCGATTGCTACGGGCCGAGTTGTGGAGATTGATGCGCGTCTAGGGGACACTGTCAAGAAGGGCCAACTCTTGCTGAAAGTGCAGAGCGCCGACATTGCCGGTGCATTTTCTGATTATCAAAAGGCAGTGGCGGACGAAAAACTGGCCCAGACGCAACTCGACCGAGCAACGTTTCTTTACGGCAAGGGCGCGATCGCGCAGAACGATCTTCAGATTGCCGAAAACACCGAGGACAAAGCCAAGGTCGATGTCGCGAACACAGCGGAACGTCTGCGCGTTCTGGGTAGTCCGACGCTTGATCGGCCCAGCGGTATTGTAGAAATCCATGCGCCGATTGCAGGCGTGATCACGGACCAGCAGGTGACGAATGCGGCAGGTGTTGCTGGGCTTGGCTCACCGAATCCGTTCACAATCTCCGACCTGAGCTTTGTCTGGATCCTGTGCGACGTCTATGAGAACGACCTCGTCAACGTGCGACTCGGAGAAAAAGCTGATATCCGTTTGAATGCTTACCCGGATCAGGTCTTCACCGGGGTCATCGACAATCTCTATCCCGTGTTAGACCCCAATCTCCGCTCGGTCAAGGTTCGAATTGAAATGCGCAATCCAGGACTGATGCGCCCGGGCATGTTTGTGAGCGCCACCTTTCACGGCCGGCAAAAACAGAAGCGAGTAGCAGTTCCGGCAACCGCGATCCTTCACTTGCACGATCGGGATTGGGTGTACGTTCCGTCAGGTGGCAATCAATTTCGACGGACAGAGGTTGTCGGCGGCGACATGCTTCCAAGCTCCATGCAGGAGATTGTGTCCGGACTGGCGCCGGGCCAGCAAGTTGTGTCGAATGCGCTTGAATTTCAGAACTCGGCGGAGCAACAATGATTCAGCACACTCGTCGATTTCGCTCTCAATAATCGCTTCGTCGTGCTCAGCATGGCGATTCTCCTGTTCATCTGGGGAGCCATCTCGTTCCACAATCTCCCGGTCGAAGCCTATCCGGATGTCGCCAATACGTGGGTGCAAGTCATCACTCAATGGCCCGGACGAGCTGCGGAGGAAGTTGAGCAACAAGTCACCATTCCCATCGAAATTCAGATGAATGGGATTCCGCACCTTCAGCACGTGCGGTCGTCTTCGCTTGGCCGGGCTGTCCGTTGTGAATCTCATCTTCGATGACAACTCCGATAACGACTGGGATCGCCAGAAAGCGCTTGAACGGCTCGCGCAGGTCACTCTTCCGCCCGGCGTTTCCGGTGGGATTGGCCCCGACTTCAGTCCGATCGGCTCGGTCTATTGGTACACGCTGAAGAGCACGAATCCCGCGTATGACCTTATCGACCTGAAGTCTCTTCAGGACTGGGTGATTGCAAAATATATTCGCTCGGTTCCAGATGTGGTTGACGATTCCTCATTTGGCGGCATCACTCGCGAATATCAGGTCCGCGATCGACCCCGAGAAACTGATTTCCTACGGTCTGAGCCTGTCCCAACTTGAGCAGCAGCTGACCAACAGCAACGCCAACGTCGGCGGTAGCTTTATTGAGCAGGGTGCACAACAGATCAACGTGCGCGGTGTCGGCCTGGTTACCGGCACCAGCGACATCGAAAAAACCGTGATCAAGGCTCAAAACGGCACGCCGCTGCGAATTAAGGACATTGGCGAGGTTACGCAAGGGCCAAAGATTCGTTTGGGGCAAATCGGAAAAGCGACCCATCGTGCCGACGGTGTAGTCGATGACGACAATGATGTCGTCGAAGGAATTGTCTTTCTCCGCAAAGGAGCAGACACAGCCACGATGCTTGAAGGCCTTCACACGATGGTCCAGCGGCTCAACGATCACGTTCTCCCTCCGGGAGTAAAGATCGTGCCCTATCTCGATCGCGACGATCTGGTACATTTCACCACTCACACGGTCTTGCACAATCTCGCAGAAGGCATGTTCCTGGTTGTCGTTATCCTCTTCCTTTTTCTTGGGAAACATTCGAGGTGCGATCATTGTTTCCCTGACCATTCCGTTTGCATTCCTCTTTGCTTCGATCTGCCTGGACCTACGGCACATCTCCGCCAATCTGCTCTCCCTGGGCGCGCTCGATTTTGGCATGGTCGTGGATGGGGCGGTCGTGATGGTAGAGAACATTGTGCGCCATTTGAACCGGCCCCAGGAAGCGCCGCATTCCATGGTTGACCGGATTCGCACCGCTGCACATGAAGTGCAACGCCCTGTGTTTTTTGCCATCGCGATCATCATTACCGCATATCTCCCCATCTTCACGTTGCAGCGGGTCGAAGGAAAGCTCTTCAAGCCGATGGCTTGGACGGTGGCCTTTGCCCTGATCGGGGCGCTGGTCTTCTCTATGCTGATTGCGCCAGCTCTCGCCAGCTTGCTGTTTCGAAGTGAGGCTAAACAATGGCAAAATCCGGTCATGACATTTCTCGTCGAGCGCTACAGGACGAGCGTTCGTTGGGCCATCCGCAACCGCTGGGTCACTGTCGGTGGAGCGGTGCTTGCACTTGCGCTCTCGGCATTCCTCGCCTTCAGCGGAGTCATTGGCTCGGAGTTCCTGCCTCACCTGGATGAAGGTGCTATCTGGGTTCGGGGAACCATGGCTCCTAGCACTGGGCCGACGGAAAGCGCGAAGGTTGCGGACCGTGCCCGTGAGGTCCTCTGTTCGTTTCCGGAAGTTCCGCAGGTAGTCGACCAAATCGGCCGTCCCGATGATGGGACGGACACAACCGGCTTTTTCAATGCGGAATTCTTTGTCGATCTTCTGCCGAAAGAAAAATGGCGTCCGGTCTTTCACCAGAACAAGGAAGAATTGATTGCCGCGATGGATCAGAGAACTTGAAAAGATTCCCGGTGTGTTCTGGGGGTTCTCGCAGCCGATCTCCGACAATCTTGAGGAAGCAGTGAGCGGCGTCAAGGGCGCACTTGCAGTCAAGATCTATGGCGATGACCTGAAAACGCTCGAAGAAAAGGCGGACGAGATTGAATCTGTTATGCAACCGATTCGGGGCGTGGAGGATCTGGGCATCTTTCGAGTCATCGGTCAGCCCAATCTAAACTTCACTGTCGACCGCGATCAGGCTTCTCGCTACGGCATCAATGTTTCTGATGTCGAGGACGCTATTCAAACTGCAGTTGGAGGAAATGCGCTTAATCAAGTATTGATCGGGGAGCAGCGCTACGATTTGGTCCTGCGTTACCTGCCACAATATCGAGATAGCACAGAGGCCATCAAGCAGATACGTTTACTGGCGCCATCTGGTGAGCGGGTTTCTCTCGCGCAGTTGACCAAGGTGAAGGTGCTCGATGGCGGCTCTGAAATCTATCGCGAGGAAAACTCCCGATACGTCGCAGTCAAATTCAGTGTGCGCGGCAGGGATTTGGGCAGCACCGTCGACGAGGCAATCAAGAAAGGTCAACGCGTCGGTTAAGCTCCCCACGGGCTACACGCTCGATTGGGCAGGCGAGTATGAGAGCGCGAAGCGATCGCAGCGACGGCTGTTGATTGTCTTACCTCTCTCGATTCTGCTGATCTATATCATCCTCTATACGATGTTCAAGTCGGCCAAATGGGCGCTCTTGATCCTGACCAACATAGCGATGGCGCCCATTGGCGGATTACTTGCACTTTTGGCTACCGGCACCAACTTTAGTGTGTCATCCGGTGTTGGCTTTCTCGCATTGTTCGGAGTATCCGTACAGATCGGGGTCATCATGGTGGAGTACATCAATCAGCTTCGGTCGCGCGGATACGATGTTGAAGCGGCCGCTATCGAAGGTGCTGTTCTACGCCTGCGGCCGATTCTGATGACGATGCTGGTCGCGACCTTGGGCCTGCTGCCTGCTGCCGTCTCCCATGGCATTGGTTCGGATTCGCAGCGGCCATTCGCAATCGTAATTGTCGGCGGCCTCGTGACGGATCTGGTCATCAGTCTCTTCTTATTGCCGACCTTATACGCATGGTTCGCAAGTAGCGACGATCGACTGCCGGAAGCGGACCCAAGCGAAGCAGTGTGAGTGATCACATTGAATCGTGGAGAGAAAAATCGACAGAATATTGGAGGGATTGCGATTTATGACTAAGGACGAGGTCTGCTCCCGAATTCGAGAGATAGCCATTATTCCGGCAATTCAGAGTTTCCGTCAGGCGACGACGCACATTTTGCGGCGGAGGCAGTCATGCACGGCGGAATACCGATTGTAGAAATCACCATGACTGTGCCCGGAGCCTTGGAATTGATAGCGCACCTGATTCATTCCGATCCCAAGGTCATTGTGGGAGCTGGCTCGGTGCTTGACACAAAGAAGGCCCGTTTGTGCGTCGAATCGGGCGCGAGCTTCATCACGTCACCATCATTCAACCCTGCGATCGTGGAATTTGCGGCCAAGGAAGGTGTCGCGGTTCTGCCAGGCGCTCTGACACCAACCGAAGTAGTCTCCGCATGGAGCGCCGGTGCCGACCTCATCAAGGTGTTCCCTTGCGGACCGGTCGGCGGGGACAGGTACATCAAGGCGATACACGCGTCATTGCCAGAAGTGCCATTGATTGCTGCGGGAGGTGTAAATCAGCACAATGCAGCAAGCTTCATTTTGTCGGGCGCGACCGCTCTCGGAATCGGCACAGAATTGATCCCGACAGAAGCGATTCAAAGAAGGCAATCAAAACGCATCATGGAACTGGCCCATCGATTTGCAAAGATCGTGAAAGATGCCCGTGAACAAATCGAGACTTGGCGAAAAAGCATTGTCGTCAAGGAGTACACAGGGAACGAGAAGTGCGAGCCGTAATTCAAGCTCTCCTGATTCGATCTAATTTTGCCGGTCCCCACAGAATTCTCCGGGGGCGTCATCGGAGAAGTGACGAAGCTCTTTAAATCATCGATATAGATGGTGGACGCGGAAGGAATCGAACCTTCAACCTGTCGGTTAAGAGCCGAATGCTCTGCCAGTTGAGCTACGCGTCCAGAGGGTTTGAAAACGCCAAGCAGTGGGAAGGTTGCGCGGCGCGGAGCCCGTGAAAATCATCACCGACTCTTGAAAAATATAACACAGTGCGAGCCACTCCTCCAAAGCCGGGTACTGTCATAGCAGTCCGTTCACATACAGCCCAAAGCCGCGCATGCCGGCTTGCGACCGCCTTTGCGGCGCAGCGCGGGCAGACCGACTCAGTGCCAGTGCAGCCCTACCGTCGAAAACGCACGCGCCGGTATCGCGGCTTGCTTTGCTTTTTCGTTGCGAAGTATGGCGCAGGTTTTGTCTAGAACGTGAATGCCACGCCGGCACCGATGCTGCGCTGATCCTGCGCAAACACCACCACTCCGCCATTGAGCAGATACGGCCGGTATCCCTCGGCCAGCAGATTATTCACATCCAGCATCGCCTCGATACCCATGCCGTCGTGGCGGGTTGCAATCGGCTGGCGGAGGTGCAGATTCAAGAACGGTTCGGCCGCACCGACCGAATACGACGCAATCTGCGTCACCGTATCGGCCGGTTGCCACCGATAGCTGGCGCGCCATCGCGTGCCCGTTCCATCGAGTGTGCCGGATAGAGAAATGGTGTACATTTGCGCGTGCCGAGGCCGTGCCGCGCTGAATACCTGACTCAGCGATGTCGGATGCACCAGCACCGGCATCACCAGAGCATCGCCGTTGGCATAGCTCATGCGGATGCTGCTGGTGCCCATGATGCGATGCTCGACCGCGGCCATCACTCCCGCGCTCGCATAGTTCTGTCCCGCACCACGCATCAGGCCGCTCATCGGATCGCTCAACACTCCATCGCCCGCAATCGTGCGCCCGCGCGCCTCGATCACCGGGTTTTCGAGCTGGTCTGAATAGACCAGGAAGGACACCCCCGAAGCATCGGTTCTCCGCTCCCAGCCGATTTCCTGGTGCAGGCCGTGCTCCAGTGCCAGTTGGCCGTCCCGCAGCGAAACCTGCGGCAAATAGTATCCTGCCCGCGACTCATCCTGATTCGCGGCAACCGGCGCACTCGCCATCCGGTAGCTCACCGAGGAATTTCCGCCATGCCAGGCCACGGTAGCGAATGGCAGCGACGCGAGAATCGTATTCGGCGAATCCTGGCTGAAGCGAGCCATTACCTGTTGCGTTCCGGCGTCGAGTTGGACTTCATCGCCAAGATGGATGGTTTCTGAACTGCGCAGAGCGGCTTCGTCCAGTCCTTCGCCGCCGGATCCCTCGATCACAGGACGTATTGAAATTGCCGCCATCGACTCGACCGACCCGGCAAATCCAAGATCCTGGCGGAAGCCAAGCATCGACTCCATCCCGGCATCCGTATCCGGCGCGAAGTCCACCCGCGCCAGCAGTTCCCGGCTGTTTGACGGCGTATCTTCCACGCTGGCGGTAAACCGCTCGCCACTCTCGCCAAACGTGCCGTCCTGTCCCGTGGCCATCAGCCGGGCTTTCAGCTTCGGCCGGCCTCCGGGACGATCCGATACCACCACCAGCGGTCCATCCTCAAGCCAGCGCAGCAGAGGACGATTGGCCGCGGAACGTAGCGTCCACTCCCAGTCATCCTGCTTGGCATTCGCCGCACGCGGTTCTGTTGGCAACCACTGCATCACCTCGAACAGGGTGTTCAGGGTCAGGTTGACTATGGTATTGGTGTGAACCCTTACGTTCTCCCGCAGCGAAGGCAGGAATGACGCGCCCATCGCCTTGACCGCGTACTTACCGGGCAGGATGTCTGGGAAGATAAATTGGCCTTTGCTGCCGGTGAAGACCGAGGCAATCACGCTCATGTCGGGCCGCAACAGCTGCACCACAGCGCCGATCTGAGGAACGCCGCTGGAATCGCGCACCACTCCGGAAACCGATATGGGCATGGCGGCGTGGAGCGGCACAGACGCCACTGCAAACAGCGCGATCATGGAAACGAGATGGAGCCTGCGCATCATCACTCGTATTGGTGACCCGGCGGCGTCCTGGCTTAAGTCCTGGGAATCAAGTGCCCGCAGGTTTCCCGATCTGATGCCGGTTGACCGAATTTGCGGGGCCTTCGTACTATTCCACGACAAAAGGTGCCGATTGCGCAATCTCTTGTTTTGAGATTTCGTCATTTATTTTGATCGTCACCTTGTATCTGCCCGGTTGCAGGCCAGCCACCGACAGCGTCTTCTCTACCGTTAACTGGTCACTGTGTTCGCCAAAGTCTTTGGAATCTTGCTCTTTCTCAAAGACGACCGTGTTCGTTTTTGAATCGATAATCTGGTAGGTTACCTTCGCCTCGTTGCTTTTGGTCTGGTCATTGATACCCAGGTTGTAGACCTGCATCCAGAAATTCAGGTCCTGGTCCCGTTTGTAACTCACCGGTGTGGCCGGATTCGGCGTCACTCGCGGGCAGACATGAATATTGCCAATGACGCAACTGCCCTGGCCGATGTCGTGCGAACTGACCGGATAGATCTTGTCGGCTAGAATCAGAGACGAAGTGCCAAGCTTTTCGTCATGATACGCAGGCACCTCCAGGCTCCTTCCGTAGACACCAATGTGATCCGCGTTGTTCACGTCCTTGATGGCAATATCCAGCCGGTACAGGCCCGGAAGAAGCGGTACCGCCTTCCAGTAAATGGACTTGCGATCGAGGGATTTCTCAAGCAATTCGGCGGGTTGTTCAACTTCCACGGTGTCTTCGAACGTCTGGACCGTCTTGTGGGTAAGTGTCGTCACCTTGCCCAGGATGTTCACGACACCTCTGGCCACCCCGTCCTTGGTCACAAACGTGATATCGCGATTCTTGATCTGGACTGTCACCGGCACCAGCACCGTGCTCGAGGTCACCTTCACGAAATCGGTCCGAACATCGAACGGAAAGATCGGTCCGGAAAGCAATTTATGCTCGCTCATGGCGCTTTCCAGATCGGTGAACTTGACCGGCGGGGGCGCAAACAGCTTCGCAGCCAACTCGATCCGGTCAAATTCCTTCGACTGGTTCTGGCTGGCCATCGGACCCGCTCCCAGGTTCTCCATGCCGCCCTTGAACCGATCGGCCTTCTTTGCCTGGCCCATCTCTTCCCACTGGGTCAGGCCGGCGCCGGGAACCTTCGCCAGCGCATCCTTTTCACTGCGATCGATGGTGAAGTGGAAGTCGCCGCATTGACAGGTGTCCACAAACTCCATGTCGATGTTCTCGCCGATGCCTTCGATATACCGGTAGTGCCAGACTTCAAAGGGAAACGTTGAAGTTTCGCCGCCCCCTTCGTCGATGGGGCGCTGGTAAGATCCACCCGAAGGATGCGATTCGGTGGAGTCCGGTGGGCCGAAGGCAATGTACATGTGTCCGCGATCGGTCTTCCAACCCGGCTTTCCGGCGGCATAGTGGTCATTCGCATATTGAATGCGCCGGTAGTGTTCTTCCCGGAATTCATTGTCGGGGGAGTCGGGGTTGGGATTGCGGCGGAGCCAGAACTGCTCAATGAAGGCTTCGCGCTCCTCGTCGTTGCTCAGGCTCTTGAATGACTTCCGCTCTTCGTCGCTAATGATGTACGCCACATCCTGATCCAGCCAGGTCTTGTAGGCGCCTTTCAACTCCTGCCGGACTTCCTTCTGCGCTTTGAACTTCTCTTCATCCGAGCGCTGGCGCTTCAATGGGTCGGGACCTTGATCCTGGTCGGAGGCGGGTCGGGCCTGCAACGACGGGTCTGTTGCTTGCTGTGCTTGAATCCGGGATGGGGGAACTACGATTAGGCCGCAGCCGAGTGCGACAAAGAGGATCGAACGGCCATTGAAATTCATTGCGTCGGAAACTCCCTACAGTACCCTTATTCTACGGTTCCCCAACAGGCAGAGCAAGGCATGATGCAACTGTCGCTGCCACTTGGACGTCCGGGTAACCAATAGGTCACCTCCAAAGGCCTGTTTTCCGCACAAAATCGCCAGATTTCCGAAACAAACGGCACCGCTCCGACGTCAAAAAGAAATACGCAATCTTCTCTGAAACTGACTGGTGGTCGTTCCCCTTGGTTGGGCTGGTGCCCCGGCATTCGCCGGTAACAAACGTTTGGGCTGCGTGCAAGCCACGCCCCACAATCGCACAGCGTAAGGTTACAAATTCATGCCTATTGTGAATTTGACACTCTTTGGGAACCGCGCGAGAAGGTTTTGCGTAGAATGGAATCGGAGCTTCCTGGAGTCATAAAGCGCCCATGAAAAAGATTCTTCTGATCGTTTCTGCCGTCATTGTGGCTATCGTCCTTGTTGCCGTCTTCGTCGTCAAGCAACAGTCGGGGTACACCAAGGTCCTCACCGCCAAGATCCATCGCCAGGATCTTGCCACCGTAGTCAGCGGTACCGGCCAGATCAAGCCGAAGACGTATGTCAACGTCGGCGCGACCTCGTTCGGACGCATTACGCACCTCCTCGTGAAGGAAGGGGACCACGTAAGGAAGGGCCAGGTGATTGCCACCGTTGAGAATGTGCAGCCGGAGGCGAACGTCCAGTCCCAGAAGGCCACCATCTCCGCCGCCAAGACAGACATTTCGTCTTACATCGCCGCAGAAAAGACCGCGGAAGCAAACGTCGAACATGCCAAGGCCGATCTTGAGCAAAAACAGCTCGATTGGGATCGAGCGCAAAGCCTCCTTAAGGCCGGCATCATGGCCAAGCAGGACTTCGACGCCAAGAAGGCCGCCTATGACACCGATGTGGCATCGGTATCCCAGGCCGATGCGCAACTGAACCAGGCCAAGGCGCAAACCGCCTCCGCCCGCGGGCACCTCGACCAGCAGGTGGCCCAGCTCCGCTTCAACGAAGACGCGTTGAGCAAGACGGTTTCGATCGCCCCGTTTGATGGCATCGTTACGAATCTCCCCGTCCGCGAGGGAGAAACGGTGGTCGTCGGCATTCAGAATGCCGAAGGGTCTACGCTGATGACGATCGCCGACATGAGCGTCGTTACTGCCGAAGTCAAGGTCGACGAAACCGACATCGTCAACATCAAGATCGGCCAGCCCGCCGAAGTCAGCGTCGACGCCATCCCGGGCAAATCCTTCAAGGGCCATGTAACGCTGGTCGGCGACCAGGCGCTGCTCCGTTCCACCGGCGTGGCGACCTCGCAGTCCACCACCGGCACGGAAGAGGCCAAGGATTTCAAGGTCATAGTCACACTCGACACTCCTACCGACGAGCTGCGGCCCGGACTCTCCACGACCGCGAAGATTACGACTGCGGCGAAATCGAGTGTATTGTCGCTGCCCATCCAGGCTCTCACCATGTACACGCCGCCGGCCCCGGCCAGCAGCGGAAACGTTGAAGCCGCATCCACCTCATCCGGCGCGAAGGCGCCCCCGGTGCAGGGCGTCTACATTGTCGACAAGGATGCGCATGGCAAACAGCGCGCCAAATTCGTCGCCGTTACCACAGGCATCACCGGCGCAACCGATATCGAGGTTCTCACCGGCCTCCATGAAGGCGACGAAGTTGTCATTGGGCCTTACAAGACCCTGCGCGTCTTGAAGAACGGCGCACTTTTGAAACGCGATACGACAGCTCCAGCTACGCCGGCATCGACGACCTGAAGCTGAGGGAGTGAGCAGGCGCATAACGGGCACGAAGTTCCCGCAGGGTGCGGCAGGCACAGACAGAAAAGGATTACGATCGCATGGCTCTGAACAGCGTCATCTCCGAGGTGGAAATGCAGCAATCCGCTGGACCGAACAGCGACATGATCGTTGTCGAGGACCTGTGGCGCACCTATGACATGGGTTCCGAACAGCAGGTGCAGGCACTGCGCGGCGTCAATCTCCGCATCAAAAGCAACGAGTACGTCGCGATCATGGGCCCGTCCGGCTCCGGCAAGTCCACCTTGATGAATCTGATCGGCTGCCTCGATACGCCGTCCAAAGGCAAATACTGGCTCAACGGCCAGCTCGTGAGTGAACTCGACGACGACGAGTTGGCGCGCATTCGAAATAAAGAAATTGGATTTGTCTTCCAGACTTTCAACCTGTTGTCGCGCGCCACGTCCCTGCATAACGTTGAGTTGCCGCTCATCTATAACGGCACTCCCGCCGCAGAACGCATTGAGCGAGCCAAGCAGTCGCTGATCAGCGTGGGCCTGGAATCGCGTATGAACCACAAGCCCAACGAGCTTTCCGGCGGTCAACGCCAACGCGTTGCCGTCGCCCGCGCCCTAGTCAACAGCCCCTCGATCATCCTGGCCGACGAGCCTACCGGCAATCTCGACTCCAAGACCGGCATCGAGATCATGGCGCTCTTCGACACGCTGCAAGCCAAGGGCAACACCATCGTTCTAGTCACCCACGAGCCCGACATCGCGGAGTACGCACATCGCGTCGTCCACATTCGCGACGGCCAGATCTACTCCGACGAGCCCTCCAAGCGCTTCCGCGCATAGCCAACACGCATCCCGGATTGGCGTCTGAACGGAGCGATTCCTGGTACCGTAAACCACCGCCCTATGTCCTCGTTCCCTTGCTTCCTTTTGACTAGTTTCCTGCCCTCAAGCCGCTCACGTTCCCTTCCTCTCCGCCGATAGATTCACTGCGGGCCGCTATCGCGGCCGCAGTGGAGAGGCGCGGGTATGTCAGCTCAAGACCTTCTGCAACCGCGACACCTTCGGCCGTGCGCTTTCGATCTTTCCGGCGCCGGAACATGTCCCAGTTTCATCGCCATCAGCGCCGCCGCGCGCAAGCTTGTCTGCCGGGCCGAAGTTGTCGCCCCACACCTGCAGATAGCCACCCTCGAAGGAGAACCCGGGGTCGGCAAACAAGCCCTTGCACAACTGCTGCACAGCCGATCCGCTCTCGCGCATTCCGCATTCCACCATTGCGACGCTCGTGAGTGGCTGCTCGCCGAGGTCGATCTGCAGTCCTTCTCCGGGTTCCTCTATCTCGATCGCGTCGATCTGCTCGCGGCGCGTGGCCAGGCTTTGCTTCTTCGCGTGCTACGGTCGCTCGAGAATCTCCCGGACGGGAGGTTTGCATTGCTCGCTTCCTCTGAAAACTCCCTTCGTGGCATGGCCCGCGATGGCCGATTCCTGCCTGACCTCGCCTTTCGCCTCACAGCAATTCACTTTGCCGTTCCGCCTTTACGCGAGCGACGAGAAGACATTGCGCCTCTCGCCAATTTCTTCCTCGAAGGCATCATCGCGCGCTACCACCTTCCAGGCTTCTGTCTATCTTCGGGCGCAACCGCCAGTCTGCTGCAGCACGACTGGCCGGGCAACGCGCGCGAACTTTCCAGCGTGCTTGAATCCGCCGTTCTCAACGCCCCGCATGGCATCATTCGCGCAGATGACCTCGGAATCGTATTCACTCCTCCGGCCTCGCCGCGCCCCATTCCCCCATCACCGGAGATCCTCAACCTCGACGCTGTCATTCTCAACCACGTCCACATGGTTCTTGATCTGAACCACGGCAACAAGCTCAAAAGCGCGCGCCAACTCGGCATCAGCCGCTCAACGCTGTATCGCTTGCTCGGGGCCGGGACTTCCTCCACTTGCTAGGTGCACCGCCGAACAACTGCTGCTGGACGCGCCCGCGCCCTTGTGCTCTACACTCAACCCGATGCCCCTACTCAAGACCCAAGCCCAAGGATTCTTCTCTTTGAAACGACTCGCCGCGCTTCTGCTCGTCGCACTTCTCTTCGCACCCGCGTTCCTCACCGCGCAACTGACGTCATCCGCATCCGCGCCGACAACACCCGAAGAGCGCACCAAGGCCCTCCACGGCCTTTTTCACGATTACTGGGAAGAGAGTCTCAAGCGCCAACCGGAGTTCGCCTCCACCCTTGGCGACAAGCGCTACAACGACCAGATCTCCGACTACTCCGTGAAGGCCGTCAACGACTGGCTCGCCGCCGAGCAAGAATTGCTGATGAAGCTAGCGGCCATCGATCCCACTGGCCTCTCCGATCAGGACAAGATCAGCCGCGAACTCCTCATCCGCCGACTCACTGAAGACCAGGAGGCCGCGGAATTCAAAGATTGGGAGATGCCCATCAACCAGATGGGCGGCATCTACTCTACCTACCCTGATCTCGCCGGACATCTCAGCTTCACCACCGTGAAGGACTACGACGACTGGATTGCGCGCCTCCACGCCATCCCCAAGGCCTTCGATCAGGTCACCAACAACATGTCCATCGGTATGGAGGATAAGCGCGTTCCGCCAAAATACCTCCTCGAGAAAGACTTTCGAGCAGGTAAAGCAACTCGCGAGCCAGAAAGCCGAAGACTCGCCGCTTGCACTGCCGCTGAAAAAATTCCCCGCCTCGATCTCAGCCGCCGATCAGGCACGGATCCAGACCGAGATGCTTGCCGCCATCAGCAAAGAAGTCCTGCCTGCCTACATGCGATTCGCGCGCTTCCTTGAAGTCAGCTACATTCCGGCCGGACGCGCCGAGCCCGGTATTTCATCGCTCTCCGGACGGCGCGAAATATTACCAGTTCCAGATTCACCATGAGACAACAACCAATCTCACCGCCGACCAGATCCATCAGATCGGCCTTGAGGAGGTAAAGAAGGACGAAGCCGCGATGCTCGAGATCGCGAAGAAACTCGGCTTCGAAGATCTCAAGTCGTTTCGCGAAAGCATCAAGACCAATCCAAAACTGCACCCTGCGTCGCCCGAAGCCCTGCTCGCTGCCTACCAGGGACATGTGGACGATATGAGAGGCAAGCTGCCGCAACTCTTTCGGCCGTCTCCCCAAAAACAAGCTCGAAGTGGTGCGCATGCCTGAGTACATCGAAAAGAATTCTCCACCGGCTTACTACGACCCCGGCTCGCCGGAGGCCGGACGGCCGGGCCATCTCTGGGTCAACTTCTACGATGTGCCCAATCGCTCTCTGCTCAATGTCGAAGCTATCGCCTATCACGAGGGCCTGCCCGGCCACCATCTGCAGATTTCGATTTCGCAAGAGCAGCAGGGCGTGCCCGAGTTTCGCAAGCATCTTGAGTACACCGCCTTCGTCGAAGGCTGGGCCCTTTATTCGGAGCGGCTGGGGAAGGATGTTGGTTTCTACCAGGATCCCTATTCGGATTTCGGACGCCTTGATGCCGACATGTGGCGCGCCATCCGTTTGGTGGTCGATACCGGTGTTCATTCCGAGCATTGGACGCGTCAGCAGATGGTGGATTACTTCCACCAGTACTCAGCGATGGACGAACCGACGATCCAGTCCGAGATCGACCGCTACATCGCGTGGCCCGGCCAGGCACTCGCCTACAAGATCGGTCAACTCGAAATCCTCGCGCTCCGCGACCGCGCGAAAAAGGAACTCGGCGACAAGTTCGATATCCGCGCCTTTCACGACCAGGTCATCGACTCGGGCGCGCTGCCTCTCGATGTGCTCGAGGAACGCATCACGGCCTGGATCGCCACCCGGAAGTAAGGCGATCCACGATTCAAGGGATTCTCTCGCAGGCGACGAGCCGTACCGAAAGGAGAACGCGAAATGACGTCTCAGGAGCGGGCGATCCGGACGGCGAAGTACATCTTCATCGCAGTTGGGCTTGTAATGATCTTTGCGATGATCAAAATCCCCGTGAAGTACACGACGGCTGCGGATCCCGCCGCCGGATACGCCATTGCAGCAATCGCTCTGATTGACCTGACCATCGGGCTTCTGGGGCGACCGTTTTTTGTGAGGTTTGCGGGCTACAGAGGCCGAAGCGCCAAACCAACCCCGCTCGGGCGCTGGATGATCGCAAACGTCTGCAGCCTGATCTGCCTGTATTCCTGCATGTTGCTGGGATTCGTGCTCTATATCCTGCGAGCGCGTGTCGTGCCTCGTCGAGTTGCTGTTTGGAGTTGCAATGATTTCCCTGCTTTTCTGGCGTCCGGGATCTCCGCCCACTTCCGCCGATGCGATAACTCCTGCAGGATGATGGAAGCGGTTTGCCGGGAATTGAGCTATTTTTGGCTTACTTCCGGAGTGGCCCACGATACGACCACGACCCGGAATCGATAGACTTCTTCGTATGATTCCAGTGGGCTACATGGCGAAGAGAATGCCGCAGAGTAACCCTGAGCGGTAGCGGTCGAGTGACCGGCAACCCGGACGTTATATTTCCGTTACTGCCGAGTAGGCCACTGCCGAGTGGGCCTCGATCCTCCCCGAAACTGACGGCCCCCAGTTTTGGGAGCCGTCCCGAGGAAGACCAGAAAAATGCGGCGGCAGTTAGAAAAGGAACGGAAGCGGCGTGATCCCTTCGATCTGCACTGCCTTCAGTTCGTTGGGGTCGAGGCCCAGAGACTGAAGGATGGTGGG
Organism: uncultured Acidobacteriaceae bacterium; assembly: GCA_963830285.1. Classification (GTDB taxonomy): domain Bacteria; phylum Acidobacteriota; class Terriglobia; order Terriglobales; family Acidobacteriaceae; genus Telmatobacter. The sequence continues at coordinate 97,276 of CAWHLU010000013.1, read as the reverse complement.
CGCGACCTGTTGATTGAGAACGTAAGTTTTCACATGCCTGGGCGCGAATTCCGGCATGGAGAAGAGCAGCGCCACATGAGTATCGTCCTCGTTGAGCCCGCCGTGCTCGGCGATCTTTGAGCCGCCTGTGAAGATGACGCCGGTGTTGACCTTGAGGATGATGTCGGGTGTGCGCGGATCATGCAGCGGGCTATTGAATTTTTCCTGGAGTGCCGGGCCTGCGAAAATCTCCTGGATGCCGAGAGTGGCCTGGTTTGCCGGTGTGCTGAGCTGTTGAGCGATCTCTGCGGCTTGCGAAGAGTCGTTCAGCCAGATGAGCGAGCCGTCGTCGGAGATGTCAAAGGCCTCGCCGGAAGCAATCGTATTGATCAAAGTTGCCGGCTGGCCGCCGCTGATGGCGACCTTTTTGCTCTGATCGATGGGCGACTGGCCGTGCTTTGCGCCGATGATGATGAGCGTTTCGTCGTAAATGCCGGCTCTTTTCAGCGCGCTGACCATCTCCCCAAGAGAGTTATCCACAAATTCCAACTCGCTGAGCAGTCCTGGTGAAGGAGTTCCGAGGACATCGAGATAGCCATTGCCCACCAATTTCTCGCCTACGCTGACCGACTGAAAGTTGGTGCCGAACAACGTTGGGATGGGCGCGCGCTGGGATCCATCGTGTGTGTAGCCATTGATCTGATTGAGCACTGCCTGGACGTGGGTCTGATCGTAGCACTGGATGACTTTCAGATCGTTTGTCCAGCCATCGTCGGGAGTCGTGTCGGGGGCGGGCACCGGGGTGCAGCCGGGAAATGGCAAAGCAACCGGGATCGAGTTGATCTCAGGACCAAAGAAGTCATCGACACCCTGGCCGCTCGGACCATTGGTCCATTCATACGCGGGATGCTTGTCGGTCCAGGCCGTGTAACCTCCGTGGGCCTTCACCACCTCAAAGATGGTGTTCACGCGGAGATATTCGTGCGGATAGACGGGGGCACAACCACGATTGGGATCCCGGGGCAGAAAATTCGGATCGATGGATCCATACAGCTTGGTCAGATCCTTGTCGATCGATTCGTCGAACTCCGTGATGGTGCCGATTTGCCCTGGGCACGGGCCGCCGGGGGCGCCAACATAAGAGATGTACGGCGTGGTGAGGGCCGGCGGAGACAGGGCTTGCGGTTATAGGTGACGTCGTACCAGAACCCGGCAGTCGTCGGCGATCCGCCAGTCACCAAAGCGGAGAGTCCCGGAAAGGAGTCGGACGGCTGCGAGGTGGCAGCGTTGTCGAAGGTAACGCCATGCGCGCTCAGTTGCGCGAGAGTCGATTGCGGGTGGCTGCTGACATAGTTGGTTAGGTCGAGAGCGTGCATGCCGTCGACGCTGATAAGCAAAACGTGCTTGACCCTGTGTCTGGAATCGATAGTCTTGTGCCTTCAAAGTCGTAGAGATGGAAAGAAAGATCAGAAGCAAAGGGAGGCAGCGCGCAAATACTCTCATAGTTTGGTTCCTCGTGAGAATGGACGTGCGGTGCAATTAGGCTGCCCCGAGGATGAAAACCCCATGACGGTAGGTTGAAAAAGAGATAAACAATGGGAATGGCCTGTGGATCTGCAACATTTAAGGGGCGAGAGTTTTCGAGTGGCGCTTTTTTTCGCACCCGTTCCGAATAAGAGGACGGAATAGCCGCTGGAATGGAGTCGGGTGTGAATCACCAGCACAGACCTTGATTCTCGGAGACTCGCTCTGGCTTATGCTCGTGCAGCGCCTCAGCCTTGAAACCCGCACCTGAACTCGCCGTGTTTCACGGATAATGAGCGAGTAACCGTCAAACCGGAAGTTGCACCATTTTGGTAAGGGAAGGGATGCCCACGATCCGACGGAATCATCAACGGCTTCAGAAACGCCCAGCAGAACGAAGAGACACGGCATTGCGCTGGGGCCTTGTTCTCCAGCCACTTGCAGCATTGGTTCCCGGCTTCATCGCTCATTCACTCGTTTCTTGTTTCATGGTAGTTTTGCTGCAAAGAAACTTCGCCCACAGGGAAGGAGAATTGTATGAGAGCAGGCGCCTGTCTAACCGCAGTTTTGGTCCTCGCCCCCGCAGGGATGCTCGCTGCCCAGGTTGCGCAACCTGACTCCGGCGCGCGCATCGGCGCGATGACCGTTCGCGGCAAGGCGGGCATTGCCACACAGGTCAGCCCATCGCAGATCAGCCTGGCGATCCCCGAACGTGTCACATTCACGGTACGTATCCTGCCTGTTACACGATTCACACAGGAGGGGCAGTCGGTGAGCAAGAGCGCGGTCCAACCGGGAAGCGCCATCTTCGTCCACGGTTTGTTTGATATGCAGGCGCGCACGGTGAATGCCGAGGTGATTGACCTGATGCCAGAGTCCAGACCGCTCAGGATGCGAATGGAGAACTACGGCAGGACGTGGACATCCGGCGTAATCACAGCTGTTCAGAACGGGTCAATTACGATTCAGCACCTGGATGGAAGCTTCGGCACGCTTGTAGCTCAAAAGAGCAGTTCGGTCCTGTTCCACAGTGATCCCGCCCTTCTGTCGGACCTACGACGAGGCGAACGCGTCGAAGTAGAACTGGAACGCAATGATCCCTCGTCCGCGGAGACCATCAGGATTCAGGGGATGGTCAGCGGCTATTAGTATCTGACCCGGTGCGACCGCATTGCCCGGCACAAGACACGACGTTCATTCCAAGCCTGGCTGCGCTGCCAACTTCTTACCGCCTTTCGAGCTTGGGGTAAAGGGTAACATTGATCCAAGAACAACTATTTGCAACCATGTAGGCCATTCAGAATAAGGCGTGATCACGTTCTACTGGATTGTCGCGGTGATTTAAGTCGGCGGGCGAATTCACCGGCAACTCGGAAGTAAGCCGAATCTTGGGTGCGCGGGGTCGCCCACCCTGGCAAAACCTCGATCAGGATAACTATTTACAAAATAGGTATCCGCGGGCTACTATCCATCCATGGCGAAACACCCCGACGACCGCGACCTCTTCCCCGGCGCTCTCGAAATCATGATCCTCAAATCCCTCCGGCTCAAACCGATGCATGGCTATGCGCTGGTCAAGCACATCAAGCAGGTCTCCGATAACCTGCTCCAGGTGGAAGAAGGCTCCCTCTATCCGGCCCTCCAGCGGATGCTCCGCGAGGGTCTGCTCGAGTCCGAAGAGGGCATTTCCGCGAAAGGCCGCCCGACCCGCATCTATCGCGTCACCGAAGCCGGCCTCCGCCATCTCGAGAAAGAAGTCCTCAGCTTCGAAAAGATGTTCGCCGGCATCACGCGCGTCCTCGCATTCGACAAGGTTTAAGGAGACTCACGATGCAGCCACTTCCCCGGCTCTTCGGTCGCAACCGCCGCTATCACGACATCGACGTCTCCATCCAGCGAGCACATCCAGGAACGCGCCGACGAACTGAAGCGGAAGGCATGCCGCGCAAACAAGCCGAGCAGACCGCGCGCCGCGAATTCGGCAACGTCGCTCTCGTCGAGCAGCGCAGCCGCGAACAATGGCAGTGGCCCGCACTCGAATCGCTCCTCGCCGACCTCAAATTCACCCTTCGCCGCCTGCGCAAATCCCCGGGATTCGCCGTCACCGTCCTGCTCACGCTGGCCATCGGCATCGGCGCCAACACCGCGGTCTTCAGCGTTGTCGATGGCGTCCTGCTGAAGCCGCTTCCCTACCCGAACTCCAATCAGCTGCGGCCCTCTGGCTTGATGCTCCCGGAGCGGGGAGTCTCGCCAACACTTCTCCAGCGGACTTCAGCTCTCGGCCTCGATGTATTTCACGTTCGCCGAGCACAACCGGACCTTCCAGTCCCTGGGCGTGTGGACCACAGATAACGCCAACGTCACCGGCCTCGCGCAGCCGGAGCAAGTCCACACTGCTCTGATCAGCGACGGCGTTCTGCAGACCCTCGACGTCCCTGCCGCGGTCGGCCGCTGGCTCTCCCAGGCCGATCAGGATCCGCATGGCGCCAAGCGCGTCATGTTGAGCTACGGCTACTGGCAGCGCCGCTTCGGCGGCGATCGCAATGTGATCGGCCGCACGCTCCAGCTCGATGCACGAGACCCGCGAAATTGTCGGCGTGATGCCGCGCGGCTTCAGCATTGTCGATCAGGATTTCGATCTGCTGGTGCCGTTGGCTTTTGATCGCGTACCACTCAAAGCTCGCGCCGTTTCGGATACGACGGCATCGGCCGCCTCAAGCCCGGCGTCACGCTCGCCCAGGCCGATGCCGACATTGCCCGCCTGATTCCCACCTGGATGGACACTTGCTCCAATGGCCCCGGCACCAATCCTCATTACTACGAGCGCTGGAGAATCTCACCCCAATTCCGCTCGCTCAAACAGCAGGTCATCGGCAATATCTCAAGCGTGCTGTGGGTGGTGATGGCCACCGTCGGCCTGGTCATGCTGATCGCCTGCGTCAACATTGCCAACCTGCTCCTTGTTCGCGCGGAGTCGCGCCAGCACGAGCTTTCCATCCGCGCCGCGCTCGGAGCGGGCCGCGCGCGCATTGCCCGCGAGCTGCTGATCGAAAGCGTCATTCTCGGGCTCATTGGCGGCGTGCTTGCCGTCGGCGTCGCCTATGCAGGCCTGCGTCTGCTCGTCGCCTTCGGCCCCGCGGATCTGCCGCGCCTCAGTGAAGTCACGCTCGATGCGCGCTCGCTCGGTTTCACCCTCGCTTCTTTCCGTTTTCTCCGGATTGCTTTTCGGCTCCATCCCGGCACTCAAGTACGCGCACGCCCAGGCCGCAGCCGCGCTCTCCGGCGCCAATCGCACCGCCAGCGCCGGCCGCGCCCGCCAGCGTTCGCGCAATATCCTGGTCGTGGCGCAGGTCGCCATGGCCCTCGTTCTTCTGGTCAGCGCGCTGCTCATGATCCGCACCTTCGCGGCGTTGCGCAATGTCGAGCCCGGCTTCACCGATCCCGAGCATCTGCAGACCATGCGCATTTCCATTCCGGATCACTGGTCGCAGGACCCGCGAGTTGTAGCGCGAATCAAGAACAATATCGACGACAAGTCTCGGCGCTCCCAGGCGTCACTCGGTCGCATTCGCCGCAGTCCTGCCGATGGAGGGCTTCGATCCCAACTGGGACGAACTGGGCGTCGAAGGCAAGAGCTACGAAGGCGGAGAGCCTCCGATCCGCATCTTCAACTACGTCTCGCCCGGATACTTCGACACTGTCGGCACGCATCTCGTTGCCGGCCGCGATTTCACCTGGAGCGACATCTACGATCTGCACGACTACGTGATCGTCTCAGAGAATTTCGCGCGCGAAAACTGGGGCTCCGCCTCCGCCGCCGTCGGCAAGCGCGTCCGCCAATTCTCCAGCATGCCCTGGCAAGAGGTCATCGGCGTTGTGCAAGACGTGCGCCAGCACGGCGTCGATGAACCTGCTCCCGCCATCATCTACTGGCCGGTCGATGCTCAAAGACCCGTACACCCCAAGCCGGCGATCGACGCGCCGCGCGCGGTCACCTTTGCCATTCGCAGCAATCGCGCCGGAAACGAGACGCTGATCGCTGAAATCCAGCAGGCCGTCTGGTCAGTGAACGCCAATCTTCCGCTCGCCTCCGTGAGCACGATGCAGCAGATCTACGCGAAATCGATGGCGCGCACCTCGTTCACGCTCTCGATGCTCGCCATCGCCGGCTCCATGGCGCTTGCGCTCGGCATCATCGGCATCTACGGCGTCATCTCCTACGCCGTCTCGCAGCGCACCCGCGAAATCGGCATCCGCCTTGCACTCGGCGCGCAGAAGAACGAACTCAAATGGATGTTCGTTCGCTCCGCCCTCACGCTCACGGTCATCGGAGTCGTCATCGGCATTGCTGCTGCGGCAGCGCTCACGCAATCCATGAAGTCGCTGCTCTTCGGCATCAGCCCGCTCGATCCCATTACCTATCTCACGGTCCCGCTCGTCCTGGCTGCAGCCGCAGTCCTCGCCAGCTATCTTCCCGCCAGACGCGCCGCCGCCATCAATCCTGTCGAGGCGCTGAGAGTCGAATGAGTTCGTGGTTCAGGACAAGAAGCAACTGCGCACTCCGAACCGTTCGCCTACGGCTTCTGCGTCACGTATCCAATTGACGGCGTCCAACTCAACGTTTCACTTGAGCTGTCCCCGTTTCCACGAACTTCGAACCGGATCATGTCCCCTGCAAAAACCTGCACATTGTCGACTGCCGTGGAATATCCCGCCTGGTCAGTGGCCGCTATCAATTGCCTCCCCGCCTGACCCGGCCAGATCTGAGTCGCGTTCCTGCCTGACACCAGGCTCACCGATGCCGTCACGCCGGTTCCACCTTGCCCGTCTGCCTTCAGCACTTGTCCCCTGATGCTGATCGTCCCTGATCGGGGAGCAACCCACACGCGAGCCACCCCATTCACCTCGCAACTACCCGCACACGTTCCCGGCGCCATGTTGAATGCACTCACGTATTGTGTCGCGCTTGTCTCCCACGCTCCATTGTTGTCGCTTGCGGAGTAGTTCGGCATCTCCATCCAGGTCGAATCGGACGCCGCGTACATGTAGCGCCACTGGTTCTTTCCCTGCGCACGCCGAAAACTGTTCTGCCGCATAGTTGGCCGCCATTGTCGTGGGCAGGTTATTGGCATCTGCTACAGAACCGATGTTCTTGCCGCCGAGAAACTTGCCGTACGGTTCGAAATACAAGTTGTTGCGAACTTTGCCCGCCGGCGTCCCGAACCCCCGCCCCTTGTTGTCTTCCCATACCGAAGCCGCCCCCGGCTTGTGCGAGTACGCATTCTGCGCAAACGTGTTGCCGTCGAAATCGAGGTCGCTCGAATGGTCGCCGCTATGAATATTCAGGATCTCCACGCCTGGACCTGCATTCCCCGCGAACAGGTTGGATTGCAGGTCGACATGATCCTCTGACCACTCGAAGTCGATCCCCGTCTCATCCGGACTGTCCGTCGAAGGCACACCGAAGATGATGTTGTTCGCAAACCTCACCTGGCTCACGCGTCCCAGGATCACCGCCGCCGTTCCAGTCGGTGTATGACATCCAGCCTCGTCAAACAGAACCGAGTTCATCACTGTCACGTTGCGTCATGCCCGATCAGGCGCAGAGAGTCGCTGCACCCCAGCCCGGCAGCCTCGTAGGCCTTCGAGACGTTGCCGTTATCGCTCGAGAGAATGAGCCCTTTCAGCAGCACGTCCTGGAATGCGTTGTGACCGTCCTGGTTGTCGAGGGTGTCGGCCTCTGCATCAAAAGCCACACTGTCCAGGTTGTTCGGTTCCCCTCACGTCGCTCACCGTCACTCCCTTGAGCACGTATTGCGCGCTGGTATACGTCAAATAAGACGCGACGTTGAACAAAATCCCCGACGAAAGGTTGATATTCAAGCTCGACGCAAATGGATCCAGCACGTGGTGACGCACCGGATACTCGGTCGAGTACCCCGCCCAGATCCCCTTGTTGTCGTGAGCATCGATATTGCTGATCGTGATCCCGCTATTGAAGAGCTGCGTGTAATGCAGCAGAATCCCCACGCTCGCTCGCCCCACTTCGAGATCGCTGATCTTCCAGAAGCTCGCGTCCGTCAGCAGGACGCAAATATCGCTGATCGCCTGGTTGCGCAGAATCTTTGGATTGTCCCCGGTTCCATATGCGCCCAGCGTGATCGGTTCATTCGCCGTCCCATGTCCGGAAAGCGATAACTCCTGGTTCCAGGATCCGCCCCGGGCCAGCAGAATCTGGTCGCCCGGCAGGAAATTCATGAGATTGTTGGCGGGCGCAAAAGTGCACCATGGCTGCGCGAGACTGTGCGGGCCGCCATCGCTGCAGTTGGAACCGGCCTGATTGTTGATGTAGTAGGCTGTCCCTTCCGCCCTGGCTGCCCTGCCGAAGCTCGTAAGACAGACGACACCGCATAGAACGGCAAAAAGCCAGGACCGTCCCGACGGCTTGATGCCGTTAGCGGACCCAGCCGCGCGTCGGTTGTTTTCGGATGCTCGGAGATGCCGCTCGGCAGAAACTGCGGAGCAGCCACGCAGGCACACGAATCCGTAAGGCAACGAAGGCAGCAAGGTGACCCCCAAGCGCGAATCCGCGTTTGGATTGAATGCAACAGAAATCGCTCCAGGCAGTCTCCAGACGTGAAGCCGTGAGATCAGCCGGAGCTTTCTTGCTGTTGATTAATTACCTGGATTCTACACAACAAATGAGTGGATTTGAAAGTGACGAGGGTTACTTCGTTGAATACTTTGGGCAGAGAATGGCAAGATTCGCCTTGCCTTTTCCCTCACGACCGGTAACAATCCGGGGGGCGCACGGTGTCGCCGCGCGGTGAGATGCTATCTGGCCCGTTTCGGGGGGTTCACCGCCCGCGCCACGCAGGCTTTCGCCCTGGGTCCGTCGAGGAAGACTGATGTCCAGGATGCAGGATCAGATCTGGCAAGGCGCCACCTTCACCATCGAACGCAGGCAACACCCTGCCGCCGATGCGGTCATTTTCCGGTTCTCCGGCCCATTTACCGCACGGGACATGTATTCTTCCCTGAGCCCCATCGCCCTGCGTAATATCTTCGAAACCGAGCCGCCACGCCACGCCCCTTCGGTCAATATCTTCGATCTCACCGAAGTTCCCTACATGGACTCCTGCGGCCTCGGCCTTGTAATCGGTCACTTCGTCCGCTGCCAGAACAAGGGTGTACGGCTCATCGCTGCCGGCGTTGCACCGCGCGTTCTCGATCTCTTCAAAACCACAAAAGTCGACCGCCTCTTCCCCATCACCGACACAGTCGAGGAGGCATCCAGCCTCCATCCACCCAGAGCCCAGTAGCACACGCTCCCGGCTGCCAAGAAGCGGATCGCATAGTGCCAGCGGCATTCGCCATCAATTCGCCGTTGGCTGCTCCTCGATGTGATCGATCACAAGCACCGGCATCGGCCGCTTTTCTTTCTCCAGCTTCAGTCCCAGCTCATTCTTGAATGCATCGAACAGCGAAACCGCGCCGCTGGGATCGGCCGCCATTGCCCCACCGGCCTGCTGATTGTTGCTTCCCGGCGGCGGCGCCAGCGTGCGATCTACCGAACTGAAGGCTAACGTGAGATCGTACGACCCCTCCACACCGGTACCGTCTGCAACCGGATAGTAGATGTATCCGAACGCAAGATTCGGAAGCAGAATGCCCAGTTGCTCCAACGTCACGTTCTGGCAGAAGACCAGCCGATTGATCATGGGGTTCCCCAGGCGCAGGTCCTTTCCATTCGGACCCGGCCCTTCATCGCATCGCGTGCGCGCCGTCGGATCTCCCTTCGTCAGCTTCGGGCTCATCGCCTTCATGGTGTACGCCGTCACCGGCCGTCCTCCCAGTGATCCTTCATCTTGAAGCGGTCCTCGATCAACGCGCGCAACATTTGCCGCAGTTCCTCGGCATCGACCTGAGGAGGCTTCTTCGCCGCATCACCGGCATCGTCGGTCGAGATCTTTGCAAGGATGTCGAATTTGTCGCCGTCGAGCCACTTTGGCGCACCCACAATCGCTTCGCTGTCATTCGGATTCAAATCCCAGGCAAACGAAATGATCTGCTTCACGGTCAGCCCGTGTACATCCACTTCGCCATTGTTCACGCGGCCCATGGGCTGAGTATCCGGTTTCGAGGGCTTGATTGTGGCCACCTCAAATTGCGCGGGCGGCAGCGCCGGCAGTCGTTGAGCAATATCCGGCGGATTTGCAGTGGGAGCCTTGTTTGCGCTGTCGACGATCAACACGGGTCGCGGCGCAGTTTCAAGCGCCAGCTTCAGCCCGAGCTGTTTGTCGACTGCGTCAAAGATCGAGATCCCCTCCGCGCCGGCGACACCCAGCAGACCGCGCGGCGTCCATGTAATGGTGAAATCGTAAGCCTCCTTCAGGCCCGTAGCATCGACGACGGGCTTGTCCAGGTATCCGCCGGCCATGTCGTGAATATCGTCGGCGAATTTCTGCATCGTCTCGTTCTTGCAGATCACGACAATCTGGCGGATCGCCCCGGCAGGCGGGTTCGCGGGCGGCGGCTGAGGCTCGCAGTTCCCTTCGCCCTCCGCAGCTTGCGCCTCCTTCAGCTTCACCTTGCCGGCCTGCGCTTTCATCACATAGGCCGGCATCGGCGCACTGCCCTCATGCGTCACCAGGCTGAAGCGCTCTTTCAGCAGCGCCTGCAGCATCAGCCTCAGATCAGCCTTCGAAGTAGTCGGCGGAGCCTTGGCGACAATCTCAAAGCGATCCCAGTCGAGCCAGCTCGGGCCGCCCTGGACATGAGTGGAATCGAGGTTATACGCCGTCGCGATCAAATCGGCAAGCGTCGCCTGGTGGATCACGTAGCGATCGCCGTTCAGATTGCCGCCGTCCATGAATGGACGCAAGCTATGCGGACTGAGATGAACGTCGGCAACATCGAACGAAGCCGAATGAGGGTCGCGCCGCAGCCGCCAGGGAAGGAGTCTGGGCCAGAGAGCAAGCGAAAGCGCCGCAAGCACGACACTCACCGCAAAGGCAGTCTTCAATGCACCCATGAATGAAACCTCCAACCAATGCGGGAACGGCGAAACCGGGACTGGCTCAGTTTAAGACGAACGATCTGCATCAAGGTCCTCAAAAAAATCTCCCGTTCGTCACAAATTGGCCCGATCTATCCGGCCAGCACAACTGAGGTCTGTCGCTTGCTCGAGTGCAGCGATGAATGTCATTCTCAAAGATGAATCGTGGATTTCGCTCGGCGCCGTTGCCAGCCTAATGCTGGTTTGCTCCCTTCCTCTCGCAGCTCAGGATAAGGGTTACTGGCGCGCTCTCAGTTCCAACGCCAATGACATCACTGGCGACCTGTCGATTACGAATGACAAGATCACGATCAATTCCAACTAATTCACCATGGCGCAAATTCGTCCGCTTAAGCCGGCAGAATCCAGCGCGGTCTTTGACGCGGACCCCGGCGCGAACGGCAGCGGCATATCTATACCGGCTCAATGTGCCGGCGCAGAAGCGCTTCCTTCACAACAACACCCTTTGCGGTTCGGATGACACGCAATGGGTCGCAACCTATGTCCAGGGTCGCACCCTCCATGTCGCATTCTTCTCCGGACCAGACATGCCGGTCTTCACGCCGGAGGCTCTGGCCAACTCGACCGACGTCTGCGGCACGTTCTCTTACTCGCGCTGAGCAGTAAACGCCGGTGTGGGTCTTTTCGAGCCTTGCACCTCTAGGCTTCCCGCAGCATTTATCCTTGAACCTGAAGATCACTCTCACCTCAAAAGGAACACCATGGCGGAGATAGCCGTTGAGTCCACCGCAGTACCCGCGCAACTGCCCGATCTGCACGTAGCCGTACTCGGCGCGGGCAAAATGGGCGGAATTCTGCTCCAGGCGTTTCTCAAGCAGAATCTCTTTGCCGCGGACCAGATCCACGCCACCGTCGCGCACGCTGAGAAGGCCGTCGCCCGCGCCGCGCAGTGGGGCGTCGATGTCGCGTACCGACAACCTCGCCGCCGCACGCCAGGCTGACCTGATCCTGATCGGCGTGAAGCCGTTCCAGGTTCCTGACCTGATCGCCGAAATCAAGCCCGCGCTCACAACCGCCAAGACCATCGTCTCCTTTGCGGCTTCAGTAAAGACCCGCGCCATTGAAGATGCCGCCGGCATCGAGATCCCCGTCATCCGCGCCATGCCCAATACTCCGTCCGCACTTGGCGCAGGCATCGCCGGCCTCTGCCGCGGCCGCTTCGTCTCGGCCGCGCAAATGGACCTGGCGCAGCGCATCTTTGAGACCGTGGGCCGCTCCGTCATCGTCGACGAGAAGCACATGGACGCCGTCACTGGCCTCTCCGCCTCGGGACCGGCCTACATCTACATCATCATCGAGGCGCTCGCCGAAGCAGGCGTCAAGGTCGGCCTGCCCCGCGACACCGCGACACAACTCGCCGCGCAGACTGTCTACGGCGCAGGAAAGATGGTGCTCGAAACCGGCTACCACCCGGCGCTGCTCAAAGACGAAGTGACCACGCCCGCCGGCTGCACCGTCGACGGCATCCTGGAACTGGAGGAAGGCGGCCTGCGCGTAACGCTAATCAAGGCTGTCATGCGCGCCACGGAGAGAGCGAAGCAGTTAGCTGCGGGATAGTGCGCGGATCTGGAATCGCTGGGTGCGGGTGCCCCATCCTTGACGAAGTCAAGGGTGGGAACGCACGGACTTCGCTCTCTCCTTAACTCGCTGAACTGTTAACCTTCAACCTTGCCCATCCAACGCCCATCCTGGCTGCCGCCCTACATCCCCGAGCTTCAGGGACTGCGCGGCATCGCCGTCCTCTCCGTGGTCCTGTACCACTGCCACCCGCGTTTCGCCGGTACATGGTTCTATCCCGCGTCGCTGTGGGGATGGGCTGGCGTCAACCTCTTCTTCGTCCTTTCCGGATTCCTCATCACTTCGATCCTTCTGGAGTCCCGCAACAAGCCGCACTACTTCCGCAACTTCTACGGTCGCCGCGCGCTTCGCATCTGGCCTGTATACGTATTGGTGCTGGTCGTCTGCTATCTGAATGCTCCGTGGTTCATCGGCCCCACCGTCTGGGTCGCGATCAGGACAGCGCCGTGGTGGGCGTACCTGCTTTTCCTGCAGAATCTCTTCCATCTCGCCCTGCCGCCGGCCATCGGTCCAACCTGGTCGCTGGCAATCGAGGAGCAGTACTACTTTCTCTGGGCGCCGGTGGTGCGCGTGCTGCGTGCGCCGTGGCTCCTTGCGTGCGTTCCTGCTCAGCTTCCTCATTGCCGCGCCGCTTTTCCGGATGAGTCACTTCTCCTGGATCACGCCAACGCACACGCTCACACATATCGACGGAATCGCCATGGGCAGTCTGCTTTCGCTTGGGCCTCTACACGCTGCCGATTCGGCCGCCGTGTCTGGCTCGCCATCGGCCTCATCGCCATGCCCTCCGGCTTCATCTGCTGCCGCCACCATCGCCGGTGGCACTGCGTTTCTCGATACCGCGCTGACTACGCTCTTCGGCGGCGCGGTGCTGTCGTCAATCGCCTCAACCGGAGCACGCAACCCAGTGAATGCGATCCTCAGCCGTGGCCCGCTCGCCTACTACGGACGCATCAGCTATGGCCTCTACATGACGCACATCATGGTCTTCGTGTACTTCGGCTGGTTCGACGCGCGCATGGACCATCACGGGATGCCCGGCAGCATGGCCGTCGTCGTCTTTCGTCTCGTCGCCACCACGCTGGTCGCCACGGCGCTCTGGTACGGATTCGAGTCCAGAATCCTCCGGCTCAAGCGATTTTTTGAGAACAAATCCCGGCAAAACCCGTCACCATAACTAACAGCTCTCTGCCTGCGTCGAGGTCAACGATGGAAGTTTCGCGTAAGGCCGCAGCGATTCTTCTCGCCACCTTTTCACTCACTGCCGTTTTAACTGCCAACGCGCAAACGCCTGCTGAAAATGCGGCATCCACAAGCGGCCAACCCGTGCCGGTCCTTCGCACCAACAGCTTTACGGTGCTGTTGGACGTAGTTGTCACCGACTCGAACGCAGCCGTCCACGGAATCGATCCGAAGCGCTTTCCATGTTTACGAGAACGGCCGCGAACAGGCCATCACGTTTTTTGAAGAACACAAGCCCGACCAGACGCAGGCCGCGGTGCAGCGTCGCGCCATGCCGCCGCACTACTACAACAATCTTCCCGTTCATCCGCATGGCAGCGCGGTCAATGTTCTGCTACTCGACGGGCTGAATACCCCGGTGACCGACCAGGTGGAAGTGCGGAAGCAGATGCTCGCATACGTAAAGACCATTCCGTCCGGAACAACGATGGCGATCTTCACGCTGGCTTCGCGACTGCGCATGATCCAGGGATTCACATCGAGTATTGCGGACCTGACCGCAGCTCTGGAAAAGGCTCAAAGCGCTCCGCAGCAATCGGTCGGACTCGATTCGAGCGCCGGAAATGCTTTCGACTCCGCCATCGGCAATCTGGAGATGATGAAGGCTCCAGCAGCTGAGATGGCATCGATCCAGGCAGTTCCAATCGGACGTAGATGCTCATCGAACCGATAACCGCGTCGCCCTCACTCTTGAAGCGCTGCAGCAGCTGGCGCGTTATCTCAACGCTGTTCCGGGCCGCAAAAACCTCATCTGGTTTTCGGCATCGTTCCCAGTTGCCGTCGGTCCTGACCCCGGCAACCAGTCCTTGCAGAACTCTCGAAGCTATGGCGAACAGGTCAGGGCGACCAGCGATCTGCTTTCCGCTGCGCGCGTCGCGGTCTATCCGATAGATGCACGAGGGTTGATGTCGCTGCCCGGCTTCGACGCGTCAGACAACGGCCTCAACCCTGTCCCCGGCGGCAGCACCGGCGTCCCGAGATTTGCCCGACAAAATTCGCAGGCGATGACCGGTGACGCCAATTCGCACTTCACCATGGAGCAGATCGCGCACGATACCGGCGGAATGGCGTTGTTCAATACCAACGGATTCAAGGCGGCTGTTGCCAGCGCCATCGGAAACGGAGAGAGCTATTACACCCTGGGCTACACGCCGGAAGAAAAAAACTTCAACGGCGACTTCAGGAAGATCAAGGTGAAAGTGGATGACGCAAAGTACGACCTCGAATACCGCAGCGGCTACTATGCCGACCTGCCGGACAAGCCCAATTCGCTGGGATTCAGCCCCGCGAGCCTGATGGCAACGGCCACCTTGCATGGTGCTCCGCTCTCGACCCAGATCCTCTTCCAGACCCGCGTGTTGCCGGCCACGGATCCTGAATTCAAAGATGCCAACCTTCCCAGCGGTCCCGCCGGCGAACTGTCCGCCTCGCTGAAGGGTCTCGCACATCGCTACATCGTGGACCTGGCCGTCGATCCGCACACGGTGATCTTCGATTCATCCGCAGACGGATCCCAAACCGGTTCGATCGAATTTACGCTGGTCGCCTACGACGCGGACGGCAAGCGCTTGAACTTTATCGACCGCGCCACCAAGCTCGCGCTCAATCCCAGCCAGTATGCACAGCTCATGAAGACCGGAATTCCCGTAAGAATGGCTCTTGACCTTCCCGCTGGCGAACAATCGCTTCGCATCGCTGTGCACGACATTCTCGGTGTGCGCGTCGGCTCCCTGGAGATTCCGCTGACGGTCGGTTCGAGCTAAAGTACGCTATAAGCTGGGCGACATGAAACACCTTCTCTTCATCATCGCTGTCGGCTGCGGCGGACTCGCTGCGTTGGCGCAATCTGTGCCTTCCGGAACGACGCCCGCGTCCGAGAACGTAATTCGCACCAACAGCAACCTTGTCCTGGTGGATGTAGTCGTCACAAAAAAGGACAAGCCCGTTCGCGGACTCGTTCGCTCCGATTTTCACATCCTCGAAGACGGCAAAGAACAGAGCATCGTCTCGTTTGACCCACGTGCACCCGGCGACGCGCCTGCTCCGAACCATCAACCGGCCATGTTCCAGGACGCCGACGCGCCCCACACCTACACCAATCGCTCGCCATACCCTCCGGCCAGCGCTGCGAATGTACTGCTGCTGGATGCGTTGAATACACCGGTTGCGAACCAGATGGAGGTTCGCCGCAAGATGCTGGATTATCTCGCAACCATCGAGCCCGGCACGTCCCTGGCTATCTTCACGCTATCCTCGCGCCTGCGCCTCGTTGCGGGATTCACAACCGATCCAGCACAGCTCGTTCGCGCAGCTGAGAGTTCCGCGACAAATCCGAAAAGTTCTTCGATGCTCGATCCTGCAACCGACCACGACCTGGACACCACTATCGGCGACATGGCAAATATGGGCATCGACAAGGTGGACGCGCAGTCGAATCTCCTCGACCCCATCGCGTCCTTGCAGCAGTTCCAGGCAGATATGACCGCATATCAGATGGACGAGCGCGTGCGTATGACGATGAACGCGATGCAACAACTTGCGCGCTATCTCAGCGGCGTGCCAGGGCGCAAAAACCTGATCTGGTTCTCGGGCTCCTTTCCAATCGTTCTCGACCCTGACGATGCATTGCAGAGTCCATTCGAAGCGATGCGCACTTACTCCAACCAGTTGCAGGAGACCAGCGAACTCCTTTCGCAGGCGCGCGTGGCCGTCTATCCGGTGAGTGCAACGGGACTGGCCACGCCCCAGGTATTCGACGCGGACTATACAGGCTCAACCAACGTGGTGAGCGCGGTTTCACCAAACGGAGTGCGCAACCAGGCGAATCGGTCAAATATCGGCAAGGACGAAGCGAAGCTCCTGCGACAGAACATGCAGGCAGAGGCCACCCTCAACCAGATTGCCGCGGAGACGGGGGGCAAGGCTTACATGCAGACCAACGGCTTGCGCGAGGCTGTTGCGGACGCGGTAGAAACCGGTTCGACCTACTACACGCTTGGCTTCGCGCCAGCTTCTCTCGACGGCAGCTTTCATAAGCTCAAGATCCGGCTCGACAACTCGACCGGCAAGCTGGCGTATCGCAGTGGATACTTTGCGGTGCCTCCGGCTCGCTCATCTGCGTCGAATCCTGAGATCAGCGTCATTGAGGCGACTACGCAGCACGGGGCGCCTGCCGCCTCGCAGATTCTTTTCAAGGCCAGGGTTCTTGATGCGGATGATCCTTCGTTGAAGGGCGCTCGCCTGCCGCAGGGACCAGCCGGTGAAATGGCTGCATCACCAGGTCAATTCTCTCGGCGCATCATCGTGGACATCAGAGCCGATGCGGCTGAGATGGCGCTTGATCAGGCGCCCTCCGGAGTCCGCTCCGGCAAGATCGAGTTTGTGCTGATTGCCTACGACCTCGACGGCAGACGCGTGAACTATCTCGACCGCGGATTCCAGGTGGGGCTCCGGCCCGAGCAGTATGCCGGGATCCTCGCGAACGGCATCCCCATCCGCCTCGCACTCGATCTGCCGCCGCATCGGGTGTTTCTGCGCATCGCGGTACACGATCTGGCCTCAGGAAAAGTGGGCTCCATCGAGATTCCTTATGCGCCGCCGCTTTAGCATTCGCTCGCAACCAATCCCACTAGCTGAATCAGCATCTCAGTTCCGTGTGACTTCAATCACCCACGGCTTTAACACAAGGCTGCTAGGCTGAACTGGAACGCAATTCTCCTCCCGAGGTGCCCCATGACCAGCGCGACGACCGAAATCAACCGGACCGAAGCAACAAGCGAAGGCCCTCTCAGCCCCGAGCTGCTCCAAAAAATGAACGCCTATTGGCGCGCCGCTAACTACCTTTCCGTCGGCCAGATCTACCTCAAAGACAATCCTCTGCTTGAACGCCCGCTTACGCTCGACGACGTGAAGCCGCGCCTGCTCGGCCATTGGGGAACGACCCCCGGCCTCAACTTCCTCTACGTGCACTGGAACCGCCTGATCCGCGAGCGCCACCTCGACATGATCTACGTCATTGGCCCCGGACACGGCGGCCCCGGGCTTGTTGCGAACACTTACCTCGAAGGCTCGTACTCCGAGATCTATCCGCACATCGAGCAGAATCGCGACGGCATCAAGCGCCTCTTCCGGCAGTTCAGCTGGCCCTACGGAATTCCCAGCCACGTCGCGCCGGAGACGCCGGGCTCCATTCACGAGGGCGGAGAACTTGGCTATTCGCTGGTGCATGCCTATGGCGCGGCCTTCGACAATCCCAACCTGATCGTCGCCTGCGTCGTGGGCGACGGCGAAGCGGAGACTGGACCGCTGGCCACAAGCTGGCACTCAAACAAATTCATCAATCCTGCGACCGATGGCGCAGTGCTGCCGATCCTTCATCTGAATGGCTACAAGATCGCAAATCCTACGGTCCTGGCGCGCATTCCGCATGCTGAGCTTGAGGATCTGATGCGCGGCTACGGATACGAGCCCTTCACGCTCGAAGGCCACGACCCGGCAACGATGCACCAGAAGGCCGCCGCCGTCTTCGACAAGATCTTCGATCGCATCGCCGATATCCAAAAAGCCGCGCGCGAGGGCGGATCAACCGATCGCCCCGCATGGCCGATGCTGATCATGCGCACGCCCAAGGGCTGGACCGGACCGAAGGAAGTCGATGGCAAGCCGGTGGAAGGCACGTGGCGCGCTCACCAGGTTCCCTTTGCCGAACTGCGCGAAAAGCCCGATCACCTGCGCCTGCTCGAAGACTGGATGCGCAGCTACAAGCCCGAAGAACTGTTCGATGAGAAGGGCGCATTCCGCGAAGAACTAGCCGATATCGCGCCCAAGGGCAGGCTGCGCATGGGCATGAATGCTCATGCGAATGGCGGCCTGCTGTGGCAGCCGCTGAAGGTGCCGAGCTTCCGCAATTTTGCGGTAAAGGTCGACACGCCGGGAGCAACGACCGCCGAGTCCACGCGCATGCTCGGCAAGATGCTGCATGCGGTGATGGAAGCCAACAAGGACACGAAGAACTTCCGCGTCTTCGGGCCTGACGAAACTGCCTCAAATCGCCTGCAGGACGTCATCGTCGGAACCGGCAAAACCTGGGAGGCCGAGACGCTTCCGGTGGATGAAGACCTTTCGCGTACCGGCCGCGTGATGGAGATCCTGAGCGAGCACATGTGCCAGGGATGGCTCGAAGGTTATCTGCTCACCGGTCGCCACGGATTCTTCAACTGCTACGAAGCGTTCATCCACATCATCGATTCGATGGTGAACCAGCATGCGAAATGGCTGAAGGTGACGCGCCAGATTCCCTGGCGCAAACCGATTGCTTCGCTCAACTACCTGCTCAGTTCGCTGGTGTGGCGGCAGGATCACAACGGCTTTTCGCACCAGGACCCCGGATTCATCGATCACCTGCGTGAACAAGAAGGCCGACGTGGTGCGCATCTATCTTCCGCCCGATGCGAACACCCTGCTCTCCGTCGCCGACCACTGCCTGCGCAGCAAGAACTACATCAACCTGATCGTGGCCGGAAAGCAGCCGGCTCCGCAGTGGCTCACGATGGACGAAGCCGTTGCGCACTGCACCACCGGCCTCGGCATCTGGAAATGGGCCTCCAACGACAACGGCAATCCCGATGTGGTGATGGCCAGTTGCGGCGATGTGCCAACGATGGAAGCGCTCGCAGCGGTAATGCTGCTTCGCACGCAGGCGCCCGACCTTCGCATCCGCTTCGTCAATGTGGTCGACCTGATGACACTGCAGCCATCGTCCGAACATCCGCACGGCCTGTCGGACGAAGAGTACGACGGTGTATTCCCGCCAAAGGTGCCGACGATCTTTGCATTCCACGGATATCCATGGGGAATACACCGGCTCACCTATCGCCGGCACAATCACGACAATCTGCACGTGCGCGGCTACAAGGAAGAAGGCACAACCACGACGCCATTCGACATGTGCGTGCTGAACAACATCGATCGCTTCCAGCTTGCGCTCGACGCCATCACGCGCGTGCCGCGGCTGGCAGCGCAGGTCGATGAGGCGCGCCAGTGGTACTCCGAGCAGATCCAGCGGCACCGGCTCTACGTATCGGAGAATGGCGAAGACCTGCCCGAGATTCAGAACTGGAAGTGGCAGCCGCTCCAAGCACAATAGTTCTTGTTTGAAAAAGTTGAGATTAAATGCAAGGGAGTTCTTTTGAATGTCGTCTTTACCGATTTTGGTTTTGAATAGCGGTTCGTCTTCGATCAAATTTTCAATGTATGAAGCCGGCGATGGCCGGCGCACGCAAACTTCATGAAGGCGCGGTAGATGGAATCGGCACCGATCTCGGCAAGTTCTGGATCAAGGATGCCGGCGGCAAGAAGCTGGTGGACCAGACGCCGGCGCTGCCAACCCGCGCCGTGGCATTTGGCCTGGTGGCAGACGCACTTCACTCGAAGCGACTTCCCTGCCCCGATGGCCATCGGGCATCGCATGGTGTGCGGCGGCCCGACGGTTCTTGAAAACCAGCTCATCACGCCGGCACTGATCGACGAGATGGAGAAGTACACCGCGTTTGCGCCGCTGCACACGCCGATCGCGGTGTACATCATGCGCGAGGCGCTGCGTCTGTTTCCCGGCGTGCCGAACTTTGTGTGTCTCGACTCTTATTTTCATCGCACCATGCCGGAAGTGGCGATGCACATGCCCATCCCGGAAGAGTATTCGGCGATGGGTGTGCGGCGCTATGGTGAGCACGGAATCTCGTATGAGTCGATCGTGTACCAGCTGCAGCCGAACGTACCGGAGAAGCTGATTGTGGCGCACCTGGGCAACGGCGCATCGATCTCGGCCATTCGCAACGGCGACTGCCTCGATACCTCGATGGGGCTGACGCCGACCGGCGGCATCATCAGCGGAACCCGCACCGGCGACATCGATCCCGGCGTACTGCTCTTTATCCTGCGCAAGATTGCGGAGACCACCAGCGACGCAAGCGAGGCAGCAGACAAGCTGGAGACGGTGGCCAGCAAGAAGGCCGGCCTGCTGGGCGTTAGCGATCTGTCCAACGACATGCGCGATCTGCGCGAGGCCATCAAGAAGGCAACGCAAAGGCGCGGCTGGCCGTGGACAAATTCGTCTGGACGATCCAGAAGTGGATCGGCGGCTATGTCGCCGAACTCGGCGGGCTCGACATGCTGGTGTTTACCGGCGGCATCGGCGAGAATGACATTGCATCCCGCGCCGAAGTCTGCGCCGGGCTCGGCGCGCTGGGCATCGTGATCGATCCGGAACGGAACAACGTGCGCGGCGAGGCGGTGATTTCGGCCGATACTTCGCGTGTCCAGGTACGCGTGATTCCGCCCGCCGAAGACCTGATGATCGTGAATCACGTGGTGCGGCTGCTCGACCATCGAGGCGAATGAACCGCTCCGAGGTCAAGGCTCCGCCACTGTTCTACACTAAAGGGTTCGCATCGGAGCGCTCATTCATGCATTCGGTAGCAACTCAAGTGGACCTCAAACGGCCTCTCTCGCCCGCTCTGCGTCGCTTTGCCTGGGGAGTGCTCGCGTACTTTATCGCAGTGATTCTGTGGGGCTCGCTCGTGCGGGCTACCGGCGCGGGCGCGGGCTGCGGCAATCACTGGCCGTTGTGCAACGGAACAGTGCTGCAGCACTCGGCGAGTGTGAACACGATGATCGAGTTCACGCACCGCATCACCAGCGGATTATCGTTCTTCTGTGCCGTCGGATTGTTGATCTGGACTTTTGCGGCAACGGCACGCGGGCATCTGGCGCGCGCTGCGGCGGTGGCCTCGGTCGTATTTACGCTGGTTGAGGCGATTCTCGGCGCGCTGCTTGTCAAACTTGGGTCTGACGGCGCAGAGCCAGTCACCATTGCGTCCGTGGTACCTGGCCCTTCACCTGACGAACACCTTACTGTTGCTGGCGGCTCTGACGCTGACTGCTCACTTGCTCAGTCGCAATCAGGGATATCTGCGCAGCACCATTCGCCTGGTCGCGCCGTTTGGCGCATCGCTAGGCATCATTGTCGTGCTGATCGTGGGCGTGACGGGTTCGCTGGCTGCTCTTGGAGACACGCTTTTTCCGGCTACGTCGCTCGGCTCCGCGCTGGCGCAGGATTTCTCCGCAACGAGCGGATGGCTGGTGCGCTGGCGCTGGACGCATCCGACCATTGCGTTTCTGGCGAGCATTTTTCTGATCTGGATCCTGGTGCGTGCGGCGCAACGCACAACTCATTGGGACAACCGCGGATTATCAGCGCTGGTTCTGGTACTTCTGGCGGCGCAGTATGTGCTGGGCGTGCTGGACGTGGTGCTGCTGGCGCCCGTGTGGCTGCAGATCGCCCACCTGCTAGGCGCCGATGTGCTCTGGGCCGCGCTGGTGGTGCTCACAGCGCGACTAACGCTGCAACCGATTGAAACGGGGACCAAGGGGCCAAGTTAACAAGGGACTAAAAGGCCGCTCGATCGTTTTCGAAAAAACTCTGCGGCTGGATTGTTCCCTTGTTCCCGGTCCCTTGTTCCCTGTTTTACTTCACCAGCACGCCCGCCGCAGGATAGACCTTTCCATTTACAGTCGCGTTGATCACGGGCAGCTCTGGCGTCGCTGTCAGCCACTCAATCATGCCATCGCGCAGGATCACCGTGTCTTCCGCTTTGCCGCCGCGAATGCTCGGGTTCCAGGCGAAGGCCTGATTGTTGACGACGGTCTGCGTTCCCTCGGGCGTCGCAACCCACTCCCGCTCGCCATAACCGGTGGGCCCACCCTGGTGATGGAAGCGTTCTTCGCCCGGAAATCCTTCGGCAGCATACGCATCCTGCGCCACACGGAACAACTCAGCCGAAGTCGCGCCGACGCTTCGTCGCCTCCAGCAATGCCGCATTCACCTGCGCCGCTGATTTGAATCGCGCTTCAAGCTCAGCCGGAAGTGCGCCGAAGTGGACGAAGCGGGTAATCGAGATCGCCAGGCCCCACTTGCGCGAACAGAGATTCAGCATCCCGTACTTCTTCAGCCGTGCACCCCGCGCCACCGCGTGCTTGTATTTGTAGATGCGATCGTCAACGGCAAAGAGATAGACCGACGGCATAATGCCGCGCCGCAAAAGATTCGCGGCAGTCAGCGCCTCGAGATCGTATTCGCTCAAGCCAGGCTCAACCTCATGCAGCGACTCAACGGTTGCGTCAGCCGTCTGCGTACCCAGCCAGCGATAGCGCGCAATTTCGCTCTCGCTCAAGGACTGGCGCAGTGGATAAAGGTTGACCGGTATCAGCCCGGCACCCGGAGTGTCAGAGCCCAGGTGCGCGCCCGCCAATTGCTGCGCACGTCGCAATCGTATCGTCGGCGTACCAGGGAAACAACGACCGGCTCGAAGTCGAGCGCGCCAAATTCCTCGTCCTGCAGGCGGGGTGCTTCGTTCTCGGTGGTGAAGTAGTAACGCTTGCCCTCCGCCGTCACCAGCAGCGAAGCCACGCCAGTCTCGCCCGGCGTAAGTACGCGAACCTCCACTGCACCGCCCGTCAGCCAGGCAATGTTTTCGTGGCGGCGAAGAAGCACGCCTTCCAGTTCCTGCGCACGCAGCCAGGCGACAAGTTTGTCATGCTTGGCATTCAATTCTTCGTTCCACGCGGTCTCGGTCACGACCGTGGTCCCGTTCACCACCAGGCCTTTATTGATCCGCTTGGTTATGCTTGCCGTTTCCATAATTTAGCTCCTCAAACAAATTCGGGCGTCGACGCAGCAGTCAACGCCCGCCTCTGCTTTGCAAATGAATCAGTCCTCGAGATGCGGGTGATAGTGGCTTTCCCATCCCATGTAGCGGGCAGCCTCATGCACTGATTTCGAAACGTCGCTGAAGTTGGCGGCGACGTGGTGCTCGAAGCCTTCGCGGCAGATGTATTTCAGCAGCTTCTGCAACTGCGGAATCTCCGCCACGCCTGCGCCGCCGAAAGTCTCCAGAGGATCGTCGGTAAAGCTGGCCCGCGCCGGTGTATCCGCGAACGATGCCGCGCCGATCGTCGGTGGAGTAGCGCGCAAAGCTCATCGCGCCCGCCTTCACGCGTCCCACGCAGGTGCCGAACGTGTTCAGCTTGCCCACCGTGCCGGCGATGATCTCCTGGTAGTCCATCTTCACATCCTTGAAGAAGTGCTTGGGCAGGTTGGAGCAATGGAAGCACACGCACTTGTCGGGATGGCTGCCGTAGTTGTTGTTCCAGTCCAGCAGCGCGGAGGGCGTGCCCGAGGCCAGCGCCATCATGTACATGCTCAGCGTGCCGGGCACATCCACTTCGCAGGCCGACGGAATCAGATTGTTCGACATCATGCTCATGATGGTGCAGGGCACCACGCCGAAGAATTCCTCCATCGAGGTCCAGCACTGCACCGCGCTGATGGTCACGTGCGTCTGCTTCATCCAGCCGTCGATGACTGCGCCGAGCTTCGCCATCTTCATCAGCGCTCTTCGGGGATGCCGGAGGTGGTCACGTACTTCTTGATCGCGGCCAGCTTGCCTTGCGCCGCGTCGTCGTTGTCCTTCATGCGATTGATGCGGCCGAAGATCTCTGACAGATCGATCGTCTCGATCGTGATGCCGCTGGTCTCGAAGATGCGCTCGGAGTAGCGGACCGTATTGAATGCCGTGGGACGCGCGCCGATGGCGCCGATGCGCAGATTCTTGAGCCCCTTCACGATGCGGCAGACGGCCGAGAACCATTCGAGATCGGCCTTGAACTCCGCCGATGTCAGCGCCTCGGTATGCAGCGTGGTCAGCGAGTAGTTGATGCCGTACTGCATCATGTTGTTGCACGCGCGACATCTTGCCGCAGAAGCTGTCGCGGCGCGTCGCGATGGTCATGGCATCGGAGCGGTCGGGCGTGGCCTGCACCAGCACCGGAACCTTCAGCCCCGACAGGCGAATCGCATCCACGATGCCGCGCTCTTCGCCGAAGTTGGGCAGCGTAACGATGATGCCGTCGATCTCCTCTGCATGTTTCTTGAAGAGTTCGGCGCAATGCTGCGCTTCGGCGTATGTTTCCACCGCGCCATATTTGGATTGCTCCGGGCCGAGAACGATCGCGCTCGCTCCCGCAGCCTCCAGTACTGAGATGATTTCTTCGCGCCCGGTCTTGGCCAGGTGATCCGGAAAAAAGCCCCGGTTCCCGACAATGACTCCGAACGTCATCTTTCTGTGTGCTGCCATGATTCAAGCTCCTTCAATTGCCGCATTAACCGTTGCGGCCCGGGCGAAAACGCAGGCTGTAAAAAAGGCCGACGAGCAACATCGAACCGCCCCACCAGACCGGGGCGTGCAAGGTGTTCAATACCACGTTGGCCAGATGGTGCGTAGCCAACTCCCAGAGCCCATAGCAGAAGATCATTGCGCCATAAACCGTGAGCAGCACCCCGATGAAAAACCAGATGGAAATATGGCCGGATTCCATACGACCTCCTTACCAGAAATAGATGTTGAGAGCGAGGAACAGAATAATGGCGATGACGAGCCAGAAGTACTCGTTCTTGTAGAAGGGCACCGGCTCTTCCACGGGCAGCTTGGTCGCGCCATAGACCAGGCCGGTGAGTTCGGCGGATGGTTTCGGCTTCGTTGCACAGGCTGACGATCACGTTGACGAGAATTGCAACGATGACCGACCACAGGGCGCGGTACATATTCTCGGCCATGTCCCTCGCATTCGGCGAAATTGCCACGAAACGCAATGCCGACGGATCAGCTTTCACCCAACCCCACAGGCCGATCGAGGTGAGTGTGCCCATCAGCAGCCCCCAGAAGCCGCCGGCTTTGGTGGCGCGCTTCCAGAACATACCCACCAGCACCACGCCCAGCAGCGGCGAGATGAAGAAGCTGAAGAGCGCCTGAACGTAATCCATGATGCCCGCCGCGCTCATCACCAGGTAAGCAGTGCCAATGGAGACGATCACGCCGAGAATTGTGGCCCACCGTCCCACGGTGACGTAGTGTTCATCAGGGGCATTCTTTTTGATCAGCGGCTGGTAGATGTCGTAGGTCCACACGGCGGAGAAGGCGCTCACGTTGCCCGCCATGCCGCTCATGAATCCAGCAATCAGGGCGGTGATTCCAAGCCCGAGCAGGCCCGGCGCCATGTAGCGCACCATCATCAACGGCAGAACCTCGTTGTAGCTGTGCAGACCAGAGCCCGGAGTAACGAGATTCTGCCCTACAAGGTGCATGAGGCTGCCATCCGCATTCTGCAGCACAACGAGTCCGAGCAGGCCCGGCAGAATCACGATGAACGGAACGGCCATCTTGAAGAACGAACCGATAATCGGAGCCATGCGCGCCGAACGCAGGTTGTGCGCAGAGAGAACGCGCTGCACGACCAGGAAGTCCGTGGTCCAGTAGCCGAAGCTGATGGCGAACCCGAGGCCGAAGACGATGCCGGTCCAGTGAATGCCCATGGGGTTGTCGGTGAAGTGGCCCATGCTGCGCCACATGTGGGTATAGTCGCCGGGAGCAGTTGCCCCGATGGCAATGTTGTGCGCAAGCTTGGCCTTGAATCCGTTCCAGCCGCCGGCCTCAACCAGGCCGAGGATCGGCACCAGCAGCGCGCCGCCCCAGATCAGCATGAACTGCAGCACTTCGTTAAAGATGGCCGAGCGCAAACCGCCCAGCGCCACGTAAGCGGCCACCGCGAGCGACGACACAATGATGGAGAAGTTCAGATTCCAGCCGAGAACAACCTTCATCACCTCGGCCATGGCGAACATGTTCACGCCGCTCATCAGCACCGTCATGAAGGCGAACGAGAAAGCAGAAACGGTGCTGGCGCCTTGTCCGTAGCGCAGCTTGAGGTAGCCAGGCACCGAGTGCGTCTTGCACACGTAGTAGAAAGGCATCATCACGATGCCCAGGAAGAGCATGGCCGGGATCGCGCCGATCCAGTACCAGTGCGCGGCGAGGATGCCGTACTGATACGCCGATCCGGCCCAGCCCATCAGCTCCAGCGAGCCCAGGTTGGCCGAAACGAAACTCAGGCCGGCAATCCACGCCGTCATCTCGCGCCCGGCCATGAAGAATTCTTCGCTGGTGTTGGCCTGGCCCTTCAGGTAAAAGCCGATCCAGATCACCATCACGAAGTAGATCGCGATGATGGCGATGTCGAGCCAGCTCAAATGGGCCAGCGAGGGAGCGGCAAGGGCAAGCAGCGCCGCGGGTGAAGGTGGCATTCCAACCACGGTTAAACCTGGAACTGAAGCAAGCATTCGAGTCACCTGCAATCGGGTGAATACATCCAGTTGCGACGCGGACGTTCGCCCATAAGTAAATGGGTTTACTCCAAGGGTTGTCAAGCTTTCAAACAAGAAAATCGCGGCTCGGAATCCGCGGCGCAAAGAAGCCCCCGGTGAATTTCGAGCCAAAACAAAGGGATACGTTTTCCGGCACGGAGTCTACCACAGCGAGCCATATGACGCAACACGTAGGGATGGCGGACGAATTCCTACCCTGACGCGCCAGCTGTTCGAAGGAATGCAGTCGTCTTGTTTTCGCCGCCAGGGAATAGCTGCGCATACCCAAAGCGGCGTGGATTCGACCACCTCCTCAGGGCGCTCATAGTGCCCCGGAATCCTGGCCGAAATCGAGAGGTCCGCGCCGTGCTTCACCAGAAACTCCACCATCGGCAGCCCGAAATCGAAGAACTGAGAGACCGCGTGGAAGATTGGCGTTTGCCCGCCTACACCGGCTTCGTCGATCTCTGCGCGGGCATTGACGTCCGCGCCGCGACTCCAGAAGCAACTGAGCCGCCTCGACATTTCCGTATTCCGCCGCAACATGGAGCAATGATCCACCGCGACAGTGTGAGACTTCGACTCCCAGTGGTTCCGAAATCGAGTTCCCCGAATCGCCGACTCACCAGCGCAGGGTCGGCATCGAGAAGTTCGCGCAGCCGGTCGATGCGTCCGCGCAGAATCTCGAGAACTGCGGGAATGTTGCGTCTCGTCGGGCAGCGGGCAGCGAGCAGAATATCGATGCATCGCACCGAGCCTGTCTGAGCGCGAATACGTGCCGATCACGTAGTCCAGCGCGGTATCCGGATATTTTCGCCCGGCACTCGCACAGTCCGGATTGGCGCCATGATCGATCAGCCATCGCAATGAGCCCGGCGCGAGCGTTTCGCATGGCGCGAAAATAATCGGGAAGAAGCCGGCCCACTCTGCATTCACGTCTGCACCGTTGCGCAACAGCAGTTCCATCATCGGAATGCGATCATCCCTGAGCGCAGCGCGCATCAGCGGACCGTCGCCGCCCTGGTGGACGTCCGATCCGTTGTCGATCATCCATTGCGCCATTGCGAGCCTGACTGGCGTTGGCGGTTCCCACGGGACGCGGCACTCGGCCACCCAGGTGAGCGGGCCATTCTTGCCGTAGCCCAGGGGGCGCGATGCAGACGCGGGGTTGCGCGTCATCAGGAGTTTCACGCGATCGAGATCGTTGCTGTCGATCGCCTGCTTCAGATTCGACCGTGACGTCGTGGCCCAGATTCTCCTCGTTCGACGTGCGCTTTCAGCTTCGGCCAGCTCGAGAACCCATACATTCGCGCGATTTTCAGTTGCGCCGTCGCTGAGCGACGCGGCCTTGCCGGCCTTCAGCAAGTGCTTTTGCCTGGTCCTTGAGGTGGCGGAGATTGGGGCGGTCCGGAAGGGGACGCGGTGATGGTACTGAATCGGCGGGCATGCAGCCTCCTTTCATTGTTGCGCCCGATGTCCGCGGTGCGGGCTGAAAGAAGGTGTGCTGGAATTTGGGTAATTCGGGTGGGCTTGAAGCCCTTTCCGCGGACCGGATGCGTCCCTGGCGCTGACCGCAAGGTTAGCAGAAGATTCCGTCGGTCTCGCACGCAGTCAAATTCGACCTACACGGACTGCATTTCCTGCTTGTTTTTGCCGCTCCGGGACGATACCTTGAGTTATGGGACTGTCATTCCCCTTCCCCGTATCCTCAGTATTCCGGTCTCGTCTTTCGCCGCGTTCGCGGCGGTGGTCTGTCCAACTCCATTCCCAACCTAAGGAGTCCTGCCGATGTACCCGACCGTCGATCCATTAGCTCCCAACGGAATCTCGCGCCGCAGCTTCTTCCGTTTCGCCGCCGGAGCCTCCGCGGTGGCCAGCCTGCCCATCCTGACCGAGGCGCATCTCGCCTACGCCGAACGCCCGAAATTTGCCGATCCCAACAAGGGCATCCATATCGATGCCAACGAGAACCCCATGGGCCCCTCAGAAGCCGCGCGCCAGGCCATGATCAACATCGTTCCGCGCGGCGGCCGCTACCTCTTCAACGGTGAAGAGGAATTGGTCGAGATCTTCGCCAAACAGGAAGGGCTGAGCGTCGAGTCGATTGTTCCCTTCGCCGGTTCGAGTGAACCGCTGCACTACACGGTGCTCGCCTTCACCAGCAAAGACAGGCCGCTGGTGGTCGCCGATCCCGGCTACGAAGCGCCCATGTGGGCAGCCAAGGTAAGCGGCGCACAGATCTTCAAGGTCCCGCTGGCTGATCCCAAGGGCGAAGCCAAGCACGACGTCAAGGCGATGCTCGCCGCCGCTTCGAATCCGGGCGTGATCTACATCTGCAATCCCAACAACCCGACCGGCACCTGCACGCCGCGCAGCGATATTGAATACGCCGTAGCCAATGCGCCCAAGGACACGGTCATCCTGATCGACGAGGCTTACATCCATCTCTGCGATGCGCCGCGCTCGTTCGACTTCGTGAAGGAAGGCAAGAACGTCATCGTTCTCCGCACCTTCTCGAAGCTCTATGGCATGGCCGGCATCCGCATGGGATTCGCCGTCGGCCGTCCCGACCTGCTGGCGAAGATCACTTCGTTCGGCGGAATGAACGCGCTGCCCGTCACCGCGGTCGCCGCGGCCAAGGCCAGCCTGCTCGATGCCGACCTCGTCCCGACGCGCAAGAAGATCATTGCCGATACCCGCGCGCAAACGCTGGACTGGCTCAAGAGCCTGGGCTACGCGACCACGCCGTCCGAGAGCAACTGCTTCATGCTCGACGTCCGCAAACCCGGCAAGGAAGTTCAGGCAGCCCTGGCAGCAAAGGATATGTATGTCGGACGCATCTGGCCCGCATGGCCCAACAGCCTTCGGATCACCGTCGGCACACCCGACGAGATGATGGCTTTCCGCAAGGACTTCACCGCGGTGATGAACAGCAGCACAGCCGGGCTGGTCCCGCCCGAGCTGCCCCGGCGCCTGCGAACGGACGCCCTTCACCCATCTGTCCTGAACGAGTTGTCCGTTCTAAGTTGCCAGTTCAAAGTTGAAAAGCCCCGTCTTCGGACGGGGCTTTTTGCTGGTGGAGAAACGGGACGCAACGGCCGAAACACGAGAGGAATGCGATGAAAGGAAAAATGCCGGTCGCTTGGAGGCGGCCGGCATCTGGATTCAAACGGCGTGTGAGGGCTCGCCTGTTCCTAGAACAAAATCTTCATGGCCAGCTGCACGTTGAATGGTTCGCCCGGTCCGATGCCCGGCGAGAAGTTGCCGGATCCAATCGTCGATCCCGTCCTGCCGAAGCTCCCGCCACCGAAATAGTCGTTGCAGAGCTGCGTGCAGGCAGGGCTGGCGAGGTTCACGCGGTTGAACAGATTGAACATTTCAGCGCGGAACTGCACGTTCACCGGGAAGTCATTGATCGGGAACTTAGTATTCTTTATCACTGAGAGATCAACGTCGGAATATCCCGGTCCATAGATGCTGTTGCGGGCCTCAGTTCCCCAGGTGTTTGCTGGCGGCTCAACATAAGCGGCAGGGTTGAACCACTGGACAAACTTGCTGCCATTCACGGTTTGAATGCTGTGGCTGATTCCCGCGAACGGGTTCGACACGCGGTTGACGCGTTGCGTGAATTCGTCGGTGCCGCTGGTGTCGTCGCCGTTATACACAGTGATGGGCTGCCCGCCGTTGAATGCGAAACGCGGTGTTGACTTCCCATCCGCCGGTCAGCAGCTTCATGGTTGGCGCCGAGGGGATCAGGTAGTTCACGTATCCCTTGAAACCGTTGCGCGTATCGAAATCAGAGTTGCCGTAGTCACCCTTGAAGTTGTAGCTGTCCTGCGGCAGTGCACCACGGTACTGCGTCACTTCATCGAGGTTATGCCCCCATGTATACGAGGTCTGGGCGATCAAGCCATGCCAACTTGAGGTACGGAACACCGCCTGCAACGAGTTGTAATTCGAAGTTCCGATGCTCTCGATCTGGTTGATGTCAGAGTAGAGGTTTCCTCCAAATGCGCCGTCGCTGCCGGTGTAGGCACCGGAGGCTCCGCCGAGATGAGGCTGGTTGATATTCAGAAGGCTCAGGAGCTTGCGTCCTTCGCTACCGACATACCCGAGTTGGAAGAAGGCTTTGCCCACTTGCCGCTCGATCTGCAAGTTGAAGTTGACGTTGTAGGGCGAACGGAAATTCTTGTCAACACTGAAGACACCGCATGGATTTACCGTGCAGGAGAGAGTCGCTGTGGGAATGATCTCCTGGCCGGAAATAATCTGGACCGGGCTTCCGGTGCTTGCCGCAGTGGTAAGAGTGAATACCGGATTGCTCCCGCCGGGATTGCCTTCGAGTCCGTTCGGTGCCGAGTTTCCGGGACGATTGTCGAGGAACGGGTTGGCGTTGGGTGTATCAAAGAAAATTCCAGCCGCCGCCGCGGACTACGGTCGTCGGGGATAAGCCGGGCTTGAAGCTGAAACCGATGCGCGGGCTGAAGCTGGTGTGGTCGGGCTCGTAGATGCTGCTGATGTCCGCGCCCTGGAACGCAATGCCAGTCGGAGTAAGTCCCGGCCGGAAAACCGAAAGATCCTTCTTGCTGTCGTGCATTGGCTGCATGTAGTCGTAGCGAATGCCGAAGTTGAAGTTAAGACTGTTGGTGGCCTGGAAGCTGTCCTGAGCGAAGATGTCGTACCCGGCTGAAAACACCGTGCGCTCGGGATTTCCCACGGCGATGGAGCCCTTGGTCAGATAACCGGCGAGGAAGTCAGCGAGCGAAGCAACGTCCTGATCGTCCGTATCCCAGGCCGTGGAGCCGTCTCCGTTCGGTCCTTGTCCGCCAAGGAACTGATAGTTGCCAATGGCATGGCGGTGGTAGAACTCATCGACCTGGGCGCGCCGAAATTCGCCGCCTACACGGAGCTGATGCTTGCCCTTCACGATATTGAAGGCTTCATCGATAACCCCAGTCACATCCTGGCGGCCCTCGGGAGGCGTATTGCCGGTCGGTTCAAAATCGTTGCCGATCAGGATATTGGGCGCGTTCACGAATGGGGAACCGGTGATAAATCCGGCAGCCGCCACGCTTGCAAAATTCGTGTTGGCGTCTGAGAAAGTCTGATGGAAGTAGTTAACCGCGGCGGTAACGCTGTTGCTGATCGATGGAGAAATCACCCAGTTGTGACCGGCCGAGAAATTGTACACGTGAATGGGACCGATTTCGAAGAAGTAGGGATTGATGTCGGTCGTTCCCACCGGGGCCGTCTGGTTGCCCTGACCCATGAAAGCTCGAGCGTAGATACTGTGCTTTGAGTTGAACGTGTGATCGATTTTGGCTACACCGTTGTAGCTGTATCCGAATTCGGGCGCCGCCGACTGAAAGAAACCCGGCGTCGTCCCCGCTAGGAGGCTCGCGGGCCACAGAATTGCGAGCAGCTTCTGAGTGGCCGGATCGACCGGAACGCCGGCATTGGTCAGCAACTGCAGTGCGGCCGTCTGGTAGTAAGCATTCGGCTCAAGTCCCGAGTTGCCGGTCGCAATATTGAACTTCTGCTTCTCAAAATTGGTAAACCAAAACGTGTGGTCCTTATAGAATGGACCGCCAAGCGAAGCGCCCCACTGCACATTTTCAAGAGGCAAATCGCCAAGCGTATTGAAGGGGTTGCTCTCAGCCAGAGCCTGGTTTCTCTCGTAGTAATAGATGGAGCCATGCAGGCTGTTGGTACCGGATTTCGTGACCAGGTTTACGCTTCCACCAGGATTTCTGCCCACTTCCGCAGAAGACTGGGTCTGCAGGCTGAATTCTTCAATGGAGTCGATCGGCAGTGTCACGCCGGCGATGTTTTCAACGCCACCTTGATTCACGGCCGGGATGTTATGCCACCAGTCGTTATTGTCGGCGCCATCGATCTGCCAGTTGACCTGATTACCGCGCGTGCCGTTCACCGATCCAAAACCGCCCAGGGCATATCCCGCAAAGCCGGGCGCCAGGCCGATCATCTGCGTGAAATCGCGGCCGTTCAGAGGAATATCCTGAACAGTCGTCTCCGGAATATCGGTCGTTTGCGTGGCAGAAGTGGTATCCAACGCCAGGCCGGAAGCCGACACCTCGATGGTTTCGCCGCTCGCCTGGATTGAAAGCTTGATCGGCAATGTGTAAATCACGCCCGCAGTTACGGGCACATTCTTCACAACCGATGCCTTGAATCCCACCGTTGTTACTTTGATCGTGTAGGTGCCGAGCGGCATGTCCTGAAAACTGTACTCGCCCGCGCTGGAGGTAGTGGCCTTATGGGAAACGCCAGTTGCAGGATCCGTCACTTCCACCGACGCGCCCGCGACAACCGCACCGGACTGGTCCGTCACGGTGCCGTTGATACCGCCGCGGAATGTTTGGGCAACACCGTTGATTGGCAGAGCGATCACCAGAGCGATCGCGATAAGGATTGCCCTGAATACACCTCGGGTAATTCGATGAGCCATTTGCACCTAACCTCCGAAAGCTTTTCAGTGAATTTTGGTTTGCGCCCTTGAAAAGTGAGAACGCCTTTAAAGGCGGATAGGGCGTCAAAAATGCCCGCAATGAGGCCTATTTTTCCTTGGGATCCTTGGAAGGGTGGAAAGTATGCGGTTGGGGTTCCATTCCCAACAATAGATTGCAAACAAATAAAGAAGCAATAAAGAAACCAGCAAAACTCGTTTTAGAGTTTCGCGCAGGCCGACTCGATCGCCTTCATTTTTCCAATGCCAAAAAGATCGATCACCTTAAGCAAAGACGAGTCTTAGCTGGGCCCTGAAGGGTACTCGAATGCGCAAGTTTACGTGATTCAACTCACCTGCGCCCGTGCGCCCAGGCACATCTTGCCGATGTTTTCGGTGCGACGCTTTTGCGTACAAGGTGTGTGCCAATGCCAGAAGCCGGACTTAGCCGATGGGCTCATCCATCCGTAATTCTGGTCGCGACGGATCTCAGCGACCTTGACCGGCTCATCCCATTTGCACTGCAACAGGCGCAGCAAACGGACGCGCGAATCATCCTGCTTCACGTTCTCGGATCCGGGGCTGGAATGGTGGCCGACCCTGCAGGCATGCCCCACTACGATCCGTCCAGCGCCATTGACTTCGCGATCAAGACCATGGAGCCCTGGAGGATGAAAGCGCGCGGGCAGGACATTGCCTGCGATTGCATAGTTCGCGAAGGCACGCCCGCGCAGCAGATCATCGCCTCGACGCGCCAATTCAACGTAGACCGCTTATTTCTCGGGACCCGGAGCCGAAGCAAGGCAAGCAAGCTGCTTCTCGGCTCCGTGGCAGAACAAGTGCTGCGCTCGGTTCATCTCCCGGTCATCACCGTGGGACCCGAGGCTCATCTTGAGGGGACCGGCGACGACCGCCAAAGGGTCGTTTTGCACGCCACCACGTTAAGAGAGACCTCAAGCCCGAGCGCAGCGCTTGCCTGCCAGATAGCCTCAGACCGGAGAGCGAAACTGGTTCTGCTGCATGTGTTGCCGCCTCTAGATGTGATGCAGCGCGAAAATCTGCCCACTGGACTGGAGTCGACTGCGATGCGCGAGTTGCGCACTCTCGCCGCGGAGATTGGCGCCGCCGACTCTTTTCGTGTCGAAGTCGATGCCCGCATAGCACACGGTCATCCAGCTATCGAGATCCTCGCCGCTTCAGTGGATCTCGGTGCCGATCTCATTGTGCTCGGATCCACGCATCGCTCGGTGCTCCACAACCTGAGTCACGATCGCACCGTCTATCGCGTTCTGGCGCATGCCCGCTGCCCGGTGCTCACCCTGCGCGACGTGGACGAAGTGCTCGACTCGCTTCCGCCGCAACACGACGAGATTAGTCTCTGATTGAATCGACAATTGTTTTCAGCCGTCATTCCGATCTCAGCGAGTTGATCGGATCGACGTTAGCAGCCTTCAGTGCGGGAATGAGGCTGGCCAGCAGCGTCACGACGCCCAGCAGCAAGGCCGAAGCGGCAAGCGTCGCCGGATCCGAGGGCTTCAGTCCGAAAAGCATACTGCTGGCGCCGCGGCCTGCCAGCAGTGCCAGCGCGGTTCCTGCTCCCAGCCCAATAAGCAGCATGACAGCCGCGTCGCGCAGCAACGTGCCGATAACGCGGCCCCGACTTGCCCCCAAGGCGATGCGAATCCCGATCTCGCCGCGACGTTGCGCAAGGAAGTACGACAGCACACCGTACAAGCCCACCACAACCAGCAAAGCGGCGAGGACGCCAAAGAATCCTGAAAGCATGGCCAGCATGCGGTCGCCCACGAGGTTGTCGCGAATTCCCTGTTCAAAGTCGTAGAACTGCATGATTGTTCCCGGATGCTTCTCTTCGAACATGTGCCGCACCGTCTCAACGGCTGTCGCACGATCGCGCGCAGCAAACATCATGGCTACGCCCGGACCCTGTGCGGTCACAGGAAACTGGTCGATCGGCACGAAGGCCATGGGCGGCGTCTCAGCGCGAATGTCGCCGTACTTTGTATCGGGAATTGTCCCGATAATCTCATAAGTGCGCTCCGGATACTGCGGCTCCGGCCGCACGTGCACAT
This sequence comes from uncultured Acidobacteriaceae bacterium, assembly GCA_963830285.1. Classification (GTDB taxonomy): domain Bacteria; phylum Acidobacteriota; class Terriglobia; order Terriglobales; family Acidobacteriaceae; genus Telmatobacter. The sequence continues at coordinate 62,063 of CAWHLU010000013.1, read as the reverse complement.
GCTGGCCGAGAGGCGAGGGTGTGCGAACATATTTCCGGAGGAAGGTCTGGTTCACGATCAGGACCAGCGGAGCATCATTAGTGTCGCGCTCGGTGAAGTTGCGGCCAGTCAGCAGCGGAATGTCCAAAGTCGCGAAGTAGCTCGGACTGACGTAGGTGAACTTGCTCGATCCATCCAGGGCAGCCACATCCACGTGGTGGCTCCAGCTTCCCCCGTTCAAGGGAACGTTTGTGGTGGCGGCAGCATTCTCGATGCCCGGCAGAGCGCGTACATCGTCCACCAGCTGCCGCTTGTAGGCCGCAAGGTTCTCCGGTTTGATCTTCGCCATCGGAAAATTGAAATACCCGATGCTGATCCCGCTTTCACGCATTCCGGGATTCATCGTCATCAGGTTCCGATAGCTGCGTACAAACAGCAGCGCACCCACCAGCAGCACCATCGAAACAGCCACCTGTGTAATCACCATTGCGCGCTGCACCGTGAATCGTTCACGGTTGCCGACAACTCCCCGCTCGCCCGATCGCATTGAGGTGATGGGCTCCGTATTCGCGTTGCGCGCGGCCGGCAGCGTTCCGCAAACGACACAGGTTGCAATCGAAACCACCGCGGCGAAAAGCATCACGCGCCAATCTGGGACGATCGTCAAATGAATCGAGCCCTGACTGGTGTTCAGCGTGGTCACCAGCGTACGGCTAAGTGGTTGTGCCAGGGCAACACCCAGCGCAGCGCCGATGATCGCGAGCAATGCGCTCTCCAGCAATATCTGTCGCAGCACGCGGCCGCGCGAGGCGCCAAGTGCCATGCGAATCGCCACTTCGCGCTGCCTGACGCTTGCTCGCGCCAGCATCAGGTTGGCAAGATTCGCGCAGGCAATCAGCAACACCAGTCCCGTTATGCCCAGCAGCAGTTCCAGCGACGCGCTGTATTCCTCGCGAAGGTAGCTCACCCCCGCTCCCGCCGGATATGCGGCCAGCCGGAACGCCTTGAACGTCTTGATTGCATCGGGGCTATAGTCTTCGGGTGCGGTCCTTTCAAACAGCCCCGGACTCATCGCATTGAAATACGCAGTCGCCTGTTGCAGGCTCCAGCCCGGCTTCAGCCGGCCCATTACGGAAAGTGCAAACACCTCGCGGCGCGGATTGGGAGGCGTGCACGTCGGGTACGCCAGATCAAACCGGTCCCCCACCACGAGCCCGAAGAACGATGGCGGCGTCACTCCAAGCACCTGCACCGTTTTCCCTTCGATCATCAGCGTGGAATTCGCAGTGATCGGTGCACCGGCCATCTCCGATTTCCAGAAGGCATAACTCGCCACCACCTTCGTCAGGCCGCATCCAACCTCATCCTGCGGCTCGATCAGCCGCCCCTGCCACGGTGCAACGCCCAGAACGTTGAAGAAGTTCCCGGTCACCTCGAGTCCATACACGTGGCGCGGATCGCTCGGCTTTCCCATCAGCATGTCGTCCGTACGAAATGCAAAAACGCCCGTAAAAGGATCGTGATGATCCTTCACCTCCAGCCACATGGGAACCGTAAAATTCCCCAGCAGTCCGTTGTTGATTCCGAAACCGCCGTTGCCTCCCGCGATCTTGACTTCAGCCAATTCGCCGGGCTTACGCACCGGCAGCGTGCGCAGCCGCACGGCATCCAGCAGCTCGAAGATTGCGGTGTTTGCCCCGATGCCGAGCGCCAGCGTCGCCACCACTACCAGCGAGAATCCCGGACTCTTCACAAATCCCCGCAGCGCCGTGCGCACATCCCGCCCCAGGCTCTCCAGGCCAAGCGCAGCATCCTCGGCCCACACCCGCTCGCGCGTCACTGTCGGGCTTCCGAATCGCAATCGCGCCTCGCGCACTGCATGTTCGCGGCTCAAGCCTTCGGCCATGTTGTCGTCGATGCACATCTGCATGTGCTCCTGCAACTCGGCCTCGATCTCGCGCTCCATGCGCGAACGCCGGCCCAGCATCACGATGCGACCAAGAAGTGACATCCCTAACCTCATGCAAAACGAAGAATGGCGTCGACGCCTTTGACGACTTGCTCCCAGTTCTTTTCGCGGCTGGCAAGCTGTTCCCTGCCCGCCCGGGTGAGCGCATACCACTTGGCCTTGCGCCCGTAATCGGTTACGGCCCAGCTCGCCCGCACCCAGCCGTTCTGCTCCATGCGGTGCAGCGCGGGATAGAGCGAACCTTCCTCCACGATGATCAGCTCATCGGATACACGGCGAATATGCAGAACAATGCCGTACCCGTGCATCGAGTTGAGCTGAGAAAGAGTTTTGAGGATGAGCAGATCGAGCGCGCCCTGCAGATCGTTTTTAGCCATGGTTCTCTTACCCTAGACAGCAAGGGTAAAAGAAGCGTACGCGCGCTCTACCCTAGATGTCAAGGGGAGCGAGACAAGATCGGGACTTGTGAAAGGATGGGCTGGGTGCCGATCGTTCGGCGACGATCCGCTCGAATTCGATTGCAAAATGCCTTCTTCAAAACAATGAGATGATGGATGCAGGAATGCCCATTTTTCCGTAGCTAAAACCTCCGGGCCATACTCTATGCGTTGCTACAGCAGACTGTCTGACCATCCCTACACCACATCAAATTCGTGCGTAGTTGCAGGTTCGGCCATTGCGAAGTGCGCAGCATTATTTTTACTCGGGCTTTCAACTGTGGGATGTGGCCCCAGACTTCGACTAAACCCAAACGAGACCGCGGATCAACGGGCCGAACGCATGGAGCATCCTGTTGAGCGGACGCCGCAAAGACTAGCAGTCAAGGCTCCTACTGACACCGTCCCCCTTGCCAATCCTCTCGACCTCACATTGACTCTTGCACCGGGCACCATTGTGGGCGGCATCGATGTCTTGCAACGGAATAACTCCGGGTCGTTCTCGGAAGGAAGCGGTCCGGCGAAGCTGGTTTCAAAGGACGGAACGACACTGACAATCGAGGTCACACCCGTCCAGGTCGGTTCAGTCGATTTCGAGATAGATGCCGTTTATTCAGACAATGCATTCGCGTCACAAACTGTCCGTTTTCACGTTGTTCCTTCCGCCAAGGGGCTCAAACAGTTTTGGCTGTTTGGCGGTGGGAAGGTTATGCCCCTGGTAGTGCACGGCCTTGAGGTTGAAAAGCAAATGTGGCTGAGGCCGATGGCCTTCTACGAGCAATCTAAGTATCCGATCTATTTAGCAGGTTGTTCTGAGATCAATTTGACGGTCGAACAGGACCGAGCGAATCCCGTGATCAGCGTCGAAAAGAGTGGACTAGTTCACGCCGTGCGAAAAGGGAAGGCGCGTATCATCGGCGATTTTGACGGAGTAAAGGACGAAGTCCAAGTCATTGTTGAAGCCAAACAGCCGGATTGAGCGTGCGGTTCGCTGCAAATTTACGCCGTGAGGCGTTCGAGCTGATCGGGCTTGGAGATGGTCATGCTGGCGCCCTTGATCATGATCCACTGGTCGCGGCGAAACTGATTCAGCAAGCGCGTCACGGTTTCGCGGGAGGTGCCGGCCATGTTGGCGATCTCTTCATGCGTAAGCGCCATCGTGAAGCGAATCTCCGGCTTTCCGCTGGATGCGGCTTTACCCCAGTCAAGCAGTAACCGCGCCAGACGCCCCGCTGCGGAGCCGGAAAGAGCCAGCCGCTTGGCATCGTGAAAGACCGTGAGATATTCGCCCGACAGCGACTGTGCTGCATGCATGCTGGCAATTCCATGACGCCCCAGGAAGTCGATGAACTCCTGCTTCCGAATCGTCTTTACCTGGCAGGGCTCAATGGCTTCGGCGGTCACTTCGTGCGGAACGTTGGCCAGAACGGCGCTCAACCCCATCACGTCCCCCGGAGCGGCGATCTTGAGGATCATCGTCTTGCCGTCGCGCGATGTCGAAGAGATCTTCACCTGGCCGAAACAGATGATGAAGACGTTTCGGGCCGCATCGCCCTCGGTAAACAGCTTCGCCCCGCGCGCATGGCTCATCATGATTCCAATATTGTCGAAATCCTGAAGTGCCTCGGATGTGAGATTGCAGAACATCCGAAGATGCCGGTGCTCACAATTCAAACAATCTTCCGGAGGGTGATGAGTATGTAGTCCAGCCATAAATATTCCGAAGAATTGTTCAGAGTATATCCCACTCTTCTGGATCGTGATAGATGGAATGCCCGAAAGTAGCTTTCTTTTGAGTAGACTTTCCGGATCTTAATGGTCCGATTTGCTTAAATGCGAATCACCTTCCGACCGCAATATGGCCGTGGACCTGCGCCGCAGCCCCGACAGCTTTTCTGCACTGCACGTGCCATATGCCCTTGATACTTCGCGAGCTAGCTCTTCCAGCAGCCGCATTCTGAGCGTCGGATACAACTCGAATGCGCGCTTCAGGGCCTCTTTGGGCAAGCGCATCGCGGTTCCCTTCGATTGGCCGATAAGTGTATAGGTGTGACGTACGTCACCCAACATTGCGGCAAGTTCCACCACTTCCCCGGCTCGCACCGTCCCCAGCGTCAGCCGCGCATCCAGGCGCGCCGCCTTACGCAGCAGATAGCCGGAAATCGGCACATACAGCCCTCTGCAGATATCGTTCTGTTGGAAGAGGATATCGCCTGCATCAAACTCAAGGCTCTCCGCCGACGCATTCAGCATATTGCCGACTGCCGGCGGGCAGGCCAGCAATTCCGCAATCGGGCGGGGCGCGGCGACATCGCGTCGCTCCGGTATTGCATTCGATGACATCGTCCCGTCTCCCCTCTGTTGATTCGAGCGCCAGGCCGGGTTGCACTCGCGGGACCCGATTCGCTCATCCACGTTTCCGCTGTGTTTACGCCCTTCCACGGAACTCGGCGTCTTCCCTTGCCATATGCGGCAATTCGTCTTTCCATCAGCGCGGCCTATATCGATCTGGCTCGCTGCGCTCTTACCTTCCTTCGCCTATTCCCTTGTCGAGTCCTTCGCAGGTTGTCAAGATTGAGCGCCGGCACAGGTTTCCTGTTCCCGAGCAGCGACCGGCGCCGCGGGAGGAACGCAAAGCACCGGTACGCGCGACCGAACCAGGAGAGTGAATGCCGTGCCATGCGGCCCCGGAGTTTCGCTGGCCCGCTTCACGCCGATCACCAGCACACTGGGTTGAAATTGCCCGATCGCCTCCACCATCGCATCTCCGGGCTTGCCATCCTTCACAATGCAGCGCACCGGAAAGCGTCCCTCGCTTTCGATCCCGAATTCCTTGACCGTTGTGGCCATTGGATTGAGAAATGCCACGGCCTCCTCGGGCTTGCGTGCGTGCACTACGATCAGCGTTCTATGGAAGGTCTCTGCCAGCGAGCACGCCGTGGCTGAAGCCTCCGCCGTTGCGTCATTGCGCTCCATGGCCAACATCACCGGACCGCCGGGCACCGGGCGAAAGGCTCCTGCGTTATAGTCGGCCGCCACTGCCAGCACCGGACACGGAGCCAGACGCACCAGTTGTTCCGCAATCGCTCCAACCACCACCGGACCTGCGCCCTGCCGTCCTTCCGTTCCGATAACGATGAGTCCGGCTTCGTGATGGCGCGCAACATCCACCAGCATCTGCGCCACTTCCCCCTGATGAACCTCGGAATGACTGTGAATCCCTTCGCGCACCAGATCGGCAGACATCTGATCGAGCGTCGCCCGCGCCTGTTCCGTCAGGTTGCGCAGAACTTTGCCGGGAACCGCAGAGACGGATGCGTAATCCAGTGGATCGAGCCCATGGGCCAGCACGATCCGGGAGCCGTACGCATGGGCCAGCTTGCGCGCGTACTCCAATGCGGCCTCTGCGCGCCCGTCCAGATCCGTTGCTACGACAATCGTCTTCAAACCAGAAGCGAAACTCATACATCCCTCGTTGCGACGAGCTCAGTTGGCGGGAGGTGCGCCGATCCTGGGCCTGATGTTTACCGAGTCTGCTCTTGCAACAGGTGCGTGGCAGTGACCGCATTCACCCCGCCCTGTGACTGTGGTCACAAATAAAACGAAAGAAGGAACTTACAGCGTCCGTGACTCGGCATCGCGTGCCCCCGAAAAACGGGTTCGCCCCGTGTACACGGAGCAGGCCAATGGGTTAGGCTTCTCCCCGTCATGAGAATTTACGGCGTCTCGCTTACTCAATCGTTTGTCCGCATTCGTGTCTCCACCTTCGCTTCTGCCCTTTTAGCCTGCCTGCTTTGCCTATGTGGCTTTGCCTCGGCGCAAGCCCCTTCACCCGACTCACCCGCAATCGAGGCCCGCGCCAAGGCCTTGCTGGCTAAACTCACGCTTGCAGAGAAGATCAAGCTCATCGGCGGCGTCGACAGCATGTTCACGAATGCCATGCCGTCCATCGGGCTCCCGCGTTTCAAGATGTCCGACGCCTCAGTCGGCGTACGCACCTGGGGGCCGACGACTGCCTATGCCGGCGGCGCAGCGCTTGCTGCAACCTGGGATCGCAAATTTGCCAAGCAGCTCGGCGAAAGCCTGGGACGCGATGCCCGCGCCCGCGGCGTCAACTTCCTCCTCGGCCCCGGCGTCAACATCGCCCGCTCCCCGGTGAGCGGACGCAACTTCGAGTACTTGTCGGAAGATCCCTACCTGAACGGCGCGATCGTCGTTCCCTATATCGAGGGTGTGCAGTCCCAGGGAGTCAGCGCCACGGTCAAGCACTACGCGCTCAACAACGAGGAGTACAACCGGCATAACCTGGACGTGACGGCAGACGAGCGCACCATGCGCGAGATCTATCTTCCCGCATTTGAAGCCGCCGTGAAAGAGGGCCACGTCACCGCGGTGATGGACTCATACAACCTGATCAACGGATCGCACGCAACCCAGAATGAGTATTTGAATTTGAAGGTGCTCAAGGGCGAGTGGGAATTCCACGGCATACTGATGTCGGATTGGGACGCGACTTACGACGGTACAGCCGCGGCGAACAATGGCCTCGACTTGGAAATGCCTTCTCCGCGTTTTATGAACGAGCAGACCCTCGCCGCAGCCGTGAAAGACGGCACCGTCAAGGAAACGACAATCGACGATAAGGTGCTGCGGATCCTGCGCGTAGCCCTGCGTTATGGCTGGCTCGACCGGCCGCAGCTTGATCCTGCTGACTCAACATACGCCGTGGCCGATCGCCCTGTTGCCCTCGACGGAGCGCTCGAAAGTATTACCCTGCTCAAGAACCAGGGCCACACGCTGCCGCTCGATTCCTCGAAGGTCAAGACCATCGCCATCGTGGGTCCCAACGCATGGCCCGCGGTAACGGGTGGTGGTGGTTCCTCACAGGCAGACGCCTTTCAGCCCGTCAGCATCGTCACCGGCATCGCCAATCTTGTCGGACCTGAAACCCACGTGCTCTACGCTCGCGGGCTGCCGGAGATGAATGACGTCTTCTGGCAGACGCACTGGCAGGCGGGCGTGCAGCAAGCGACCTATCCGAGTAAGGACTTCACCGGCTCTGCGGAAACGGCGGAGCCGCACGAGATCAACAACTACAAACAGGAGTGGTGGGGCCCCGCGGACAAAACACCCCGCAGCAATCGCTACACCGCATCCTTCAAGGCGCCAAAGGCCGGAAAGTACCTGGTGCTCGCTGCCGCTTCAGGCAACGACCGCTACACAGTAACTGTCGACGGCAAGCAGATCATCGAGCAGGTTCAGGTCGAGGGCCAGCATCCGGAGTCTGCCTCCATCGACCTCAACGCTGGGCAGACCATCAGCGTGGTCGCCGATTATCTCCCCGGCTTCATCGGCAACCGCTTCGGGCTCGGCATCGTGAATGAGTCCGACATGATCTCAGAGGACGCGAAGAAGTTCGCTTCGATCGCCGATGTCGTTGTCGTCGCAGTCGGATTCAATCCATCCACAGAAAGCGAGGGCTTCGATCGTACCTTCACGCTTCCCTGGGGACAGGATGCGTTGATCGAAGCCGCAGTCTCAGCCAATCCTCACACCGTAGTCACATTCATCGGCGGCGGCGCATTCGATACGCATCGCTGGCTCGACAAGGTGCCGGCGCTGGTGCACGCATGGTATCCCGGTCAGGAAGGTGGAACCGCGATTGCCGATGTGCTCTTCGGCAAGCACAACCCCGAAGGCAAGTTGCCCGTCAGCTTCGATCGCAGCTGGCAGGACGATCCCTCATACGCTTTCTACTACCCGATCAAAGGCGCGGACACGAAGCTGCATGTAACCGAAAACAATCATCCCGCCGTCGACTACGATATCCCCCACCTCAAGTACGACGACAAGCTGATGGTCGGCTATCGTTACTGGACCACCACCGGCAAGCACCCGCTGTTTCCTTTCGGCTTCGGACTCAGCTACACGACCTTCACTTTCGCCAACCTGAGCGTGCCTGCTGGCGCGGCATCGGGATCAAGGGTGCCGGTGAGCTTCGATGTGACCAACACCGGCGGCATCGAAGGTGCCGAGGTTGCGCAACTCTACGTCTCCGATCCTTCCGCGAAAACCTCCCGGCCGGAACGCGAGCTCAAGGGATTCGAAAAGGTCCATCTTGCCCCCGGCGAAACAAAACATGTGACCCTCTCGCTCGATGCCCGCGCCTTCAGCTACTGGGATGAGTCAAAGCACAACTGGACCATCGATCCCGGCAAATTCGTAATCCATGTCGGCGACTCCAGTGAGAACACACCGCTGCACGGCGATCTGACAATCAACTAGGACTCTCTAAAAAGTTGACGGTGTCATTCTGAGCGAACGGGGCCCCGAACGTCTTTCAGTTCGGGGGTGGTGAACGAAGAATCTGCTTTTTGCATTTCCAGATTTATGCCGTAACCTCAGAGACACCACACTGAACACCGCTGAAGAGGAAAAGGCCTGCCGAGGAATCGGGCAGGCCTTTCTGTTTGCTTTGGACGAAATTAGTCGTGATCGTGATCGTCGTCGCTGACCGGCTGGCTGAGCCACGGAGTGGACAGGATGTTGGGGCCGCTCGTTGTCGAGCATCCCCATCCACCAGGCCCCTTTGGGCATCCCCAGTAATTTTCGCTGGCATCGCTGCCGCCCTTGCAACTCGGATCGTCGAGCGTGCACACGTTGGCCACTCCGACTTTTCCTCCGCGCAGGTCGTTTAAATGAACGTTGACCCAGGCGGGAGTGTTGACCGCGACGTCAATGTCCTCGTCGGTGATGATGTTGTGGGAGATGATGGTGCCGTTGATGGGGGTGCCACCGCCGCCGCTGTTGATGTTGATGCCCACGGTGCCGCCCGTCGCCGTATCATCCAAATCCGCAAGATTCTTGGCGATGTAGTTGTCGGTGATTACGTTGCCGTCCATGTTGTCCGCCGGCAAGTGGAAATTTGGTCCCACATGCGAATGCAGCGCCACGCCGCCGATTCCATTGCCGACGAGTTTGTTGTGACTGATGACGTGTTGCGAGGAGCGGCCCTGCCCGATGCCGTCAGAAAAAATCCCGACTCCCGCGCCACCAACGGTGACTCCGTTATTCTCGACGTCGTTGTCTTCGACGGTGATGTGGTAATCGCCGTTATGCTTGGAGCCGATTGCACCGACCGGTGGATGCGAGGCCAGCACGATCCCGCACTCGCCGGGATTGTCGTTGACCGTATTGTGGCTGATCAGAATGTCGTGACTCGGCGCGGTCTCGTCGCTCACCAGGATCCCGTCGTCGTTGAGAGTGACCTTGTTACCGGAAATCGTCGAATTCCAAACGCCGATCAGGTGCAATCCGCCGCCGCAATCGCCGGTCTCGTCCGTTTCGAAGGCCGGCTGCCCGGGACACGCTCCCGGCATGCCGGTAAACATCGCCGTAGCTTTCGTGTTGTTGATGACCTTGTTGTCACGAAAGACGACATCCGAAGCACTGACCACGAGAACGCCTTCCCAATTCGCATTCTCGACAGTGAATCCGGCGATGTTGACGTGGTCGAGACCCGCGTTGTCATAACCGTCTACAAAAATACCGTTGGCCAGACCCGTTGCGTCAATAATCGAGGCCTCCGCACCCGCGCCGATGAGCGAGAGCGGCATGCCGATCACCACGTCTTCCTTGTAGGTTCCGGGACCAACGTTGATCACGTCGAAGGCCGAGGCATGCGCAACCGCGGCTCCGATCGTCTTGTAGCATCCGTGCGAACCCGAGGGGTTCACACACAGGGTTGCGGCCGAAACACTCCAACCTGCAACCAGAACAGAACAACAGAGAACGAACGCAGCACGAATTCGGAGAGGGGACATGGGAACCTCGGTGGGGATCGAAGCTTGCGGAAACCCATTCTCGACACGCGCATCCCCACCGTCAAGCAAAAACTGGAACAATTCAAGCGAAGTGAAAAGAAAGGCAAAATCACGCGCAGCCGGTGTCAAGAAATTGACTCGGCTGCACACCAGCGCTAGGTCTTCCCCGTCGCAAAACGAAAGAGAAGTTGTTGCTCATTTCTCCACGGAAGAAATCGGCGCCGCCAGTCCCACATCAGCTGCCGGCGGCAGCGTGTGCGTATTCGACCAATGCTGTATGACGTTATTCCAGGCATTCCCGCGTCCGACCCACATCTCGGTCGCGCGATCGTAGCGAGCCATGTTGTTTGCCAGCCAGTAGGGCCGGTTGTCGCGCAGCCATGCATCGTGGAAGAGCTGCCCCAGCTGCGAGTAGCCGTCGCGTATGTCTTCGAGCCGGCCGTTGTTCGATCCAATCGTATACAACGCCTCTCCCACCTCGTGCCAGCGGCTCTTGTCTCCCGCGGCGGACTGCGCCTTTGCATAGAGTGCATCGCAATCCTCCGCCGCTTCGAATTTCGCGCCGATGAAATCGATGCGCCGCGCACCCAGTTCCATCGCGTCGAGCGCTTCCTGGTTCTCAAGCTTTGCTGCCGTGCGAGCCTGCGCAAGTAGCGTGATGGCCTTCTCGGCGTGCAGCCGCAGCTCCGATGCGACCGGATCGAGCTTCAATGCGACTTGCTGTCCTTCCGGCGAGAACGGATCGACCCAGAACCACGAATCCTGCGCATCATCGAGACCGGCTTTCTTCAGCGTTGCGTGAGCCGCCATCAGTTCCTGCTGCGCCTGGCTGATCTTGCCGGTTTCATCCCCGTGAAATGCCTCGCCATAGGAAGCGATGAAGTTCGCTTCAGAACTCTCGCCCGGCTGCCACGCCGCTGCCGCTCCAAATAAAAGGCCAAACCAGTTCTCGTCGAAGATGCCTTCGCCGTCGTCGTTCCAATCCGTGTTCAGCATCCCCGTTGCGCCCAGCTTCTGCCCGTCGCGCACGAATGCGCGGATGTTGCCCAGCGCCTCATTGTTGTCGGGATACACGCGGTTCCAGTTGTTCACGCCCGGCGCCACCCAGGTCTCCAGTCCAGACTTGATAAAAGGCTCAAGGTTCTTCGTAAAGTCCGGCTTCGCATCGTAGTGCCACGAGACGGCAATCATGTCCTTGGGCAGCGTACCCACTAGCTCCGGAGAATTCTCGGCAATATCGCCCCAGAACAACAACCGCTTGTGCAAAGGCGCAAGCTGCTCATGAATCTGCGTGAGAAAGCTGAGATACACCTTGCCCAGCCCCTGCTGTGCCACCTCGTCGTGCGTGCGCCCGAGGCCCAGTTGCGAGGTTTCATCTGCACCGATGTGCGCATAGGGCCCCGGAAACACCTTCGCCAGTTCACCAAACCATTCGCCGATCTGTGGCAGACTCCCGGGATCGCCTGGCGCCAGCACCGCCCCGTGCGGCGTTTCCCCGAGCGCCGAATACTGCTCGAACTTGAGGAAGTGGTGCAAATGCCCGAAGGCCTCCTGCTCCGGAATGATCGTGATGTGATATTTCGCCGCGTACGCGACCAGTTCCCTTCCTTCATCGGCCGTCATCGCTCCGCCCGGATACGCTGCAACCGGCGTGCTGGCATACGCAAACGTGTGCTCGAAATACGGGGAAAAAATGTTGTACTTGTAAGCTGCCAGCGTGCGAATCTCGCGCTTCAGAAACTCCTTGTTCGGCAGCGGCCCGCGCGACCAGTCATCCGAGAGTCCTCGATGCGCCATCGCCGGCCAGTCGCGAACCGTCGGCACTAGCAGCACCGCATCCTTGCCCGACCCGCGAACGAGTTGCTTCACGGTTTGAGCGCCATAGAATACGCCCGCGTCCGTTTCCGCGCTGATCGTCAATGCGCGTGCCGAAGCCGAGGCAATCGCGTAGCCTTCTTCGGGCTTTTCAAATTTCTCCTTCGCGCTCTCTTCGCTGATCCGCTCCAGGCGAATGATGGCCGCATTCTCTCTTCCGACAGCAATCCCCCGCTTTTTCAGCGACCCCTCGAGATCCTTCGCAGCGAATTCGTCTTCAGGATTTTTGCCGGAGACAACGCGCACACCCGCCGATCCAATTGCAATCGTTTTGACCGCTATACACTCCCGCACCGCTGGCACAAGGCGCAAATCAGCGCAAGTCGGCGCAGCACTCGTCTGCGCAATCGCACCGGCACCGGCGCACACAAAGAACAATGAAACCAGAGAAATAAGGAGACGCATGAGGCCCTCGCCGCAAAGCAAATTTGCAGCAAGGCTATCGCATCGACTCCCCGCATGTATATCCGGAAATTGCCATATCAGCATCAAATGATCAAGATTTCGCCTAACCAAAGCCGAAACGCTCGCCTTACTGAGAGGGAGTGCAAATCACTTTCCGCCAGCCCAGAACCAAGGGTGCCCCATCCTTGCGTTAGCAAGGGTGGGAAAGCACGAACCTGCGATCAACAGGACCGAGCGACCCAGTACTATTCCCTATCGCAGAGTCTTCAGCGCCGGATACAGCTTGCGCCACTCCTTATATCCCGCCTTGTACGCGGCAAGGTCGGCCGCATCCGGCTCAATGCGCTGCGCGACTTCAATTGCCTGCCCGCACGCCGCATCGAGACTTGCCCAGTGTCCCGTGCCCACCCCAGCCATCAGCGCGCAACCAAACGCCCCCCCTTCTTCCGCCGTGAGCACCTCGACCGTCTGTCCGTACACGCCTGCCTGAATCTTCCGCCATAGCGAACCACGCGCTCCGCCGCCGCCCAGCCTGACTGCACTTAAAGGAACTCCCAGGTCCTGGAACAGCGAGAAGCTGTCCTGCAACGAATACGCCACGCCCTCAAGCACCGCACGCGTAAAATGCGCGGCAGTATGAATCGTCGAAATCCCCGTGAACGCCGCGCGCACCTGCGGATCGAGATGCGGCGTACGCTCGCCAAGCAGGTACGGCGCCCACATCAGCCCCTCGCTCCCGGCGGGAATCTTCTCCGCTGCCGCGGTCATGCCGTCATAATTCTGACCCGCAAAGAATGTCTGCTTCAGCCAATTCAGGCTTAACCCCGCCGACTGCGTCACCCCCATCACATGCCACAACCCCGGCACGGCATGGCAGAACGTATGCATCCGTCCCTTCGGGTCTTTCGTCGGCTGTGCCGTTGCCGCGAACACCACACCCGAAGTCCCAATCGTTGCCGAAACCGATCCCGGCTGCAGAATCCCCATCCCTACTGCGCCCGCGCCCTGGTCGCCTGCACCCGCTACCACAGGCGTTCCGGCCTTCAGCCCCGTCAAGCCCGCCGCGCTCTCGCTGATCCGCGCGCAAACTTCGGGCGACTCATACACCTTCGGCAACCAGCTCTCCGGAATCCCCGCAGCCTCGGCCACTTCCTTCGACCAGCGACGATGCGTCACGTCCAGCAGCAGCGTTCCACTCGCCTCCTGCACGTCGATCGCGAACGTGCCCGTCAACCGGTAGCGCACATAATCCTTCGGACACATGATGTGGCGAATCTTCGCAAAGATCTCCGGCTCGTGCGTCTTCACCCACAGCAGCTTGGTCAGCGTGAAATTCGGAAGCGCGGGATTACATGTGAGCTCAATCAGTCTTTCGTAGCCGATCTTCTCCGTCAGCCAGTCGCACTCGGGCTGCGTGCGCGTATCGCACCAGATCAGCGACGGACGCAGCACCGCGCCATGTTCATCCAGCATCACCGCCCCGTGCATCTGCCCCGTCAATCCGATTCCGGCAATCGGCTGATGCGGCTCCGGCGCGGCCGCCAGCGCCAGCTTGATCGCTTCCTGCGCGGCCCGCCACCAGTCCTCGGGATCCTGCTCGGCCCATCCGGGATGCGGCGTGCGAAACGGAGCATGTTCGCTCGAAGCTCCGCTGATCAGCCTTCCGTCCGCGTCCATCACAACGGCCCGCGTGCCACCCGTGCCCACATCCATTCCCAGGAACCACATCGCCTTTTACTCCTCGTGTAAATCGGTTTTCTCTGCGCACGCAGCATACCAGCTTTGGAGAAGGCTGCAAAACTCTGCACCCAGGCAAGAACGGCGCTAAACCTTGATGAGTGCGAGAGTGTAGGTCGCCGTAACGTAGCACCATAGCATTGAAAATGCCACGTGCATGCAGGTGCGAGCGGGGTTCCCTCGCCAGATGGCGCTATCGTAGGCGAAGAATTGCGCTAGTAAGCGGCAGAACCAGAAGAATGCCATGCTTGCGAGGATCGCACGGTTGAACGGCGCGGGGGCGAGCAATGCATTGGGAAAAGTCAGCGACACCGCTCCCCCGAGAATCACGCCCAATGCGATGAAAAACGTATGAACGTAAAAAATCTGGCGAGTGAGCAAAGATACTCCCGCGAGTTCCTTCCTCCATCCGAAGTAGCGACTCATGAACGCGTGGCTTAGTCCGAGTAGCACCAGAAGAAAGCCCACGATCTGAAGGTGGATATGGAGAGTCATGCGGTTCTCCTGAGATTGTAGACACGGACGAAGGGCGTTATCGAGCGCTCCACACGTACGATCAGTGCGGCGTCGACGGCTGCACGCCGCCATGTCTGGTTCGAGAAGAAATGAAAGACGCCGGGACCGAAGGCAAGAAAATTCCAAAGGTCGCGTGTGTGCTCCACCAGGAGGATGTTTCCGCTGGGAGTCAGGATTCGGGCGACTTCAGTGAAGAACGTAACGCGTTGATTGTGGCGGCGCAACTCGTGTGCCGAGAAAATGACGAATGCCGCGCTGATTGAGGCGGCCGCGAAAGGAAGTGCATCGTAATGCGCGGCGGTAGCGTGGACAGGGCGGGACACGAGATGACGTGCAACTGAAATTGAAGGCTCCGTCATAACCTCTGGATCATAGATGTCAACCGCCTCAGAATTCGCGTTTGGGAATTTCGCTGCCAGCAATTCGCTCGTTTCATCGAAGCCGCTATGGATATTGATCCAGTTGTGCGGAGCGAGGGGAAAAATCTCGTCAAGCCAGTTGAATTCGTATAGCTCAGAGCGATCGTATACATAATGAGAAACGATCAGCGACGATGCCAGCCAGAACAGGGGCGGCAAAGCGCAAACCAAAACCATCAATCGTGCGGGATAAGGAACGAATCGAGATGCGGTCACTGCTGTACCGGCCCCTAGGACGGCGGCAACGTAAAATCGCCAATTGAACTGCACGATCTGGATGACTCCTTGATAGGGCGTTCGTGTGCGGACGCTTTTCACGAGAGCCTCCTGCCGCGCTGCCATCGATAGGGCACATTCTGGACATGAAATGCATTGGCAAGGACCGGCTGCGCTCGGCAGAACGGCTGCTGATCAAGGAAAGTGTTGCGACGCACATCCACCAACACAGGTTCCGGATTCCAGTCTTGCCGCAATGCGCAGATGCCGATGATCGAGTTTGTTTCTTGTTCGTAGTCGAACGTATAGGGCAACGGACCAGCAAAGCGACGTGCTTCGGAATATGTCTGGAATGGAGAATTGGCAGGCAGGGATACTCGATTGGACTTAAGGCACGCCTTCACTTCGAGGTCGGCCTCGGCGCACGGAGTGCGAATCGTCCAATGAAGCTCGTCGCGCATCTCTCCCAGGTTCGCTTCGCACAGGTGGTAGTTGTAATGCGTCAGAAGATTGCCTGCGCGCACCATCCATGCATGGTCGGTGTCACTGCGCAGGATCATCAGGCCTCGCTTTGACTGGGTGCCCGAGGCAAGACGCGTAAAGATGCGGTAGCCGCTGAGGAAGAAATTGCGCCCAAGCGTGGCAGGAAGAAAACTGGGACGTAGGCTCTCTGTTTGCACCAGGGCGACAGCGACAAAGGCGAAGCCTCGCCACGTATCAAGCACCAGCGCCGCCGGGAGCAATGGCATAAGAACTTCTGGCGGGAACGCATAAGTCAACACCAGAGAGTGACGAAAGAACGCTGAAATCGGAATTGGATGGCGTTTCAACAGATGCAGCATCGCCCGCCTCACCTCAAATGTGTTTTACTTCGACAACTCCCCACAGAAATGACCGGTCCTCGGCCGCACAATTGGGTCCGCTCCCGGATTGGGGATCAGAGAACGAGCGAGTGACCACGATCGCGCCCGGTGCGGCTGCGTGACTTATTGCGGCGCGCAATCTTCTTAAATAGCTCTGATCAGCTCCGTCTCCGATGTTCGAAAGAGTGAACGCGTCGAATTGTGAACCTGGACAGCTCTCAAGGAATTCCGCTGCGTCGGCGCAAATGAATCGTATGGGAGATGACGGAGTGCCGGGGTCAACCGGTGGGACGCCCAACAGCAGAGAAGCTGCGTAGGGATTGCTTCGATTTGAATGACGCGCCCACCCCTGGCGAAGGCGCTGGCGAAGGCACCCTCCAAAGTTTTGGGGCACAGCGTCAACGAAAGGGTCGCCATAGCACAGGCGCAGAAAATGCGGCGCCAGTAACGTATCGACGAGAGTGCGCAGAATTGCCGTGTCGAGTTCAGAATCCCAGTAGGCAAGCTGTTGACCCGTGTCCGACAGGTTGAGAAAAGCTTTGAGCCGCGTGCGTGTCCAGCCGGCAGCCCGTGCGAGCCAGCGGCCGATCGCCATCATTTGGTCGGCCCTGCCTTTTTGCGAAGGCGCTCCGGCAGCGCGCGAACTTGCATAGGAAAGTTGCTGTGGATTAATGTCTACGGCGGTCACGTGGTGCCCCGCGGCGGCAAGAGTTCGTGCCGTACAGCCTGCACTGGCGATACAAAAGACGCGGCTTTGCGGCTTGAATGCGCGTAGTTCGATGAGTGGATCTTCATACATCTGGCCGAAAACCACGCCGTTGCGCTGAGCACGGAAGGGTCCGCCTCGCCAGGGTGTTGAGACTTTCTCAGGCATGAGCTGTAGCATTGCGTTTCTCCGCTGACACCCAAATGAGGAGTAGAAAGGCGAAATTCTGGAGGATCATCCCGACGGGGTCCGGAATGAGACGCCAAGCCCAGATCAGTCCGCCGGCGTTCATCGCGATCAGCAAAACCGTTTGCATGATGGCGGCCTCTCGCATGCGGCGTCCTGACAAGACCCAGGCGGCAATGCAGCATTCGCCAAGACCGAGCGTTATTAACGCGATTCGTCCGAACTCGGAGCCGATAAAGGGTACAGAGGATATTACGGCGACATGCGCTGCTGAACCTCCACACACCTTGCACCAGAACCCCTGATAAAACCAGACCAATGCGATGGAGAGACGAATGAGCTTGGAATCAGGCATGGTCATGCTCGTTTTCCGCCAGGACAATCAGTTCCACGATCTTTGTTCGCAAAGGTTTGAGAAGAGCTAGGCGTGCCAGGCTTAAACCGCTCACGATGAGAGAGAGGCTGGCGGTTACCAACCGCTGCGTTCGCCGCTGCCGCGGAGATCGATCGTAAATCCAGTAGAGGATCACTCCCATCTGGTAGAGCCACAGCATCTGCGGCAGATGCGCGGCCAGATCCTTGGGCATCTTGAGGCTTCCCGATTTGGCTGACATGGCGCGTGCGAAGTACACCTGATCGCGCTCGCGGATGGATCGAGTGGCCTCGCTGAAAGGCGAAAGGCGATTTTGCGGGTCGGCGGCATGCCGAAACAAAGCCCCAAGGAAGGCTCGGTTGGGTCGGAAGTACTCGAATTTGACCTCCAAGAGGGCTGCGATGCGCCCTTCAAAGCTGTCCGAACTGGCCAGCGCATCCTCCATTCCGGGGATCATTGCTTCAATGGCGCTCTCATAAAAAGCCATTACCAGGTCTTCCTTCGATTCAAAGTAGTAATAGGCCGATCCGAGCGAGACCCCCGCTTCAGCAGCAATGCCACGCATGGTAGTTGGCTCGAATCCCTGACGGCGGAACATCTCAAGCGCCGCGTCGAGGATTCGGGTCCGGGTGGTCTCGGCTTTACTGGTGGGACTGGCCATGACAACCTCGTTGAACATGTTCAAAAACAGAATGCGCCCACTCGCGGCCTCTGTCAATACATTTCTGAACAGGTTCAAAAATAGCCCGGTCCTCGTTCCTCCCCAGCTTTCCCCGTTCCGCCCCCACTCATCCTCATGTAGACTCGTGTCACTCGCAATAGCCCGCTTCCCTGCTGCCACGCCGCATCTTCTCGTTCCGCAAGGGCCGGCCTCTCCACGGGCGATTCGAGATCTCCGAACGAAAGAGACATCATGACTGCCTCCGCACCCTCACCCGATCACATTCTGCAAACCGGCCTCGCCTTCTGGGCCTCGAAAACACTGCTCAGCGCCGTCGAAATGGAAGTCTTTACTGAACTCGCCAAAGGCCCGGAGAGCCTCGATTCGTTGACCGGCCGCCTCGGCCTGCATCCGCGCTCATCGCGCGACTTCCTTGACGCCCTCGTCGCCCTCGGTTTCCTTGAGCGCGAGAACGGCCATTATCGCAACACACCATCAAGCGATCTCTTCCTCGACAAGCACAAGCCGTCATACCTCGGTGGAATTCTTGAGATGGCCAACAAACGCCTCTACCATCACTGGCGGCATCTCACCACGGCCCTCCGCACCGGCGAAAACCAGAATGAAGCTTCAGGAGAAGTAGAGCCGTTCTCTGCGCTCTACGCCGATCCAACCCGCCTCAAGGGCTTTCTGCGCGCCATGACGGGCATCAGCCACGGCGCCAACATGACCATCGCCGGCAAGTTTCCCTGGAGCAAATACAAAACCGCTGCCGATTGCGGCACGGCGCAGGGCGATCTCATCGTACAGATCGCATTGAAGAATCCTCACATCACCGGCACCGGCTTCGACCTTCCTGAAGTCGCTCCGATCTTTGAAGAGTATGTCGAGCACAATGGCCTGTCCTCACGCGTCAGCTTCAAACCCGGCAGCTTCTTCACCGATCCCTTGCCCAGGGTCGACGTCATCCTGATGGGACATATCCTCCACGACTGGAATCTCGACGAGAAAAAGATGCTCGTCCGCAAGGCATACGAAGCCATTCCTGAAGGCGGAGCGTTCATTGCCTACGACGCCATCATCGACGACGACAGGCGAACCAACGCAATGGGTCTGATGATGAGCCTGAACATGCTGATCGAGACCCCCGGCGGCTTCGACTACACAGGCGCCGACTGCATCGGCTGGATGAAGGAAGCAGGATTCCGCGAAACCCGTGTCGAGCATCTCGTCGGACCCGACTCCATGGTCATCGGCATCAAGTAGCACCAAACGGGCGGGATGATCCGTTTTGTCCCGCCTATCTGCCGTATCACTACAAATTGCGGACCGCCGAACTTTTCACCTGACGGTAGCGTACCCTTGGTTACAGCCGCAGGCTCGTCGCGGCTGCGTGCGGAATTCCGCATATCCCCCAAAGGTCAGGTAGCCGGCCATGGCATTCTTCAAGGATCAGCTCAAGCAAGTCTTCAGGAGGCTCGCACGAGCGCCTCTATTCACGACCATCACGCTGATTACGCTCGCCGTCGGCATCGGTGCAAACACAGTTGTCTTCAGCGTGGTGGAGGGCGTGCTTTTAAAGCCCTTGCCCTACCCGCAGGCCGATCGCCTCGTCGGCATCTGGCACGCAGCGCCTGCACTCGGCTTCGACAACCTGAACATGGCGCCCTATCTCTACTTCATCGATCGTGAGCAGAGCTCGACCCTTGAAGACGTCGGCATGTACAACGGAGATTCCTTCACCATTACAGGCGTAGGACAACCGGAACACGTGACCGGCATGGACGTGACCGATGGGACCCTTCCGCTGGTGGGTGCAAGACCGGTTTTAGGCCGACTCTTCAGTCGCCGTGATGACACCGCCGGCTCGCCCAAGACCGTCATCCTCTCCTACAACTACTGGCAGAAAGAATTTGGCGGCAGCAATTCCGTCGTCGGGCGCACCCTCAATATTGATGGCACAAACCGCGAGATCATTGGCGTGCTGCCGCGGAATTTCGAGTTTATGGACAACTACAACGCCGCGATGTTTGTGCCGATGCAGCTGGACCGCGGCAAAGTGAAACTCGGCAACTTCAGCTTCACGGGAATCGCCCGGCTGAAGCCCGGCGTGACAATGAAACAGGCCAATGCCGATATTGATCGCCTGCTGCCGATTGCAAATCACAGTTTTCCGGCGCCCGATGGATTCAGTGCCGCGCTCTTCGACAAAGTTAAAATCAGCTCAAATCTGCACATCCTCAAACAAGATGTCGTCGGGGATGTGGGAAATGTCCTTTGGGTGTTGATGGGCTCCATCGTCGTGGTGCTGTTGGTTGCATGTGCCAATGTTGCCAATCTGCTGTTGGTGCGGGTCGAAGGCCGCCGGCAGGAATTGGCAGTCCGCTCTGCTCTCGGCGCGGGGCGAGCCAACATCACGATGGGCCTTTTCTTCGAGAGTGCGGTCCTGGGAGTTACCGGCGGCGTAATCGGACTGGCCTTGGCCTTTGGAGCACTGCGGATACTCGTCGCGGCCGCTCCCACAGGCCTGCCGCGACTTCACGAGATCGGCATCGATTTTCCTGTCCTGCTGTTCGCCGCCGGAACTGCGCTCTTTGTCAGCATGGTGATCGGCCTGCTTCCCGTAATCAAGTACTCCGGAGTGCAGATCAATACCGGCTTGCGCGAAGGTGGCCGTGCACTCAGCCAGAGCCGCGAGCGCCATCGCGCGCGCAAAGTGCTCGTGGTCGTGCAGGTAGCTCTTGCGCTTGTCCTGCTGATTTGCTCCGGCCTGATGATTCGCACATTCAAAGCGCTGGCGAACGTATCCCCTGGATTCGCCGATCCCACAACCCTTCTGAAGTTCCGCATCTATGTTCCTGAAACGACCGTTCCTGAAACTCAAAGAGCGAACGTCGTCCATATGGAGCAGGCCATTGCCGACAAGCTGGCTGCCATTCCCAACGTCTCCTCGGTAGCTTTTTCCACGCACGTCCCGATGGATGGAAACAGTTCAAACGATGTGCTGTTCGCGCAGGATCGCACCTATCGCGACAGTGAAATCCCGCCCATCCGGCGCTTCGTCTGGGTGTCTCCCGGATTCTTCTCCACCATAGGCACGCCGTTGGTTGCCGGGCGCGATCTGACCTGGTCGGAAACTTATGAGAAGCGTCCTGTCGCACTGGTATCGGAGAACATGGCGCGCGAGTACTGGAGCACCCCCGAAAACGCGCTTGGAAAACACATCCGCGTCGCAAACACTGACGACTGGCGCGAAATCATCGGCGTCGCCAAGGATGTCCACTACGACGGTGTCAGCCAGAAGCCGCCGACAACCATTTATTGGCCGGTATTGGTGGGCAAGTTTGAAGGGCAGCCGGAGGACGTCCACCGCGGCGTATCGTTTATCATCCGCTCGCCGCGCGCTGGCTCAGCCGCATTCCTCACCCAGGTGCAGCAGGCGGTATGGTCAATCAACGGAGATCTGCCCCTGGCCGAACCTGTCACCGTCGAAGAACTCTACACCAAGTCCATGGCGCGCACTTCCTTCACGCTGGTGATGCTCTGTGTTGCCGGAAGCATGGCTCTGCTGCTGGGCATCGTCGGCATCTACGGAGTGATCTCCTACGCCGTCTCCCAGCGTACCCGCGAAATCGGTATCCGCATGGCGCTCGGAGCGCGCCGCGAAACGTTAACCAGTATGTTTGTCCGCCAGGGGTTGCTGCTCACGGCGATCGGTGTGATCTTTGGAGTCGCTGCGGCCTTTGCCACCATGCGCTTCATGGCGTCGATCCTCTTCCACGTCAGCCCCATGGATCCCTGGACGTATTCGCTCGCAACCATCGTGGTGATCGCGATCGCTTGGATCGCCTGCTATCTGCCGTCGCGCCGTGCCGCCCAGGTCAATCCAGTCAACGCCTTGCGCGCTGAATAAATTCGGTCCGCACGCCCATGGTGCCCCATCCATAACGCAGTTCCATCGCGTTATGGGTGGGAAAACTGGACGCTCCAAGCGGGGTGCCCCATGTCTCGCCTCTGAGACATGGGAAGGAGGCGTCAATCCGGATGATTCAAGAATGATCTGTCATCCTGAGCCCCGCACGCTTTTCGGGGTCCCCACGAACAGGTCTTCGTTCGTGGGGTGAACTTGGGGCCCCGCGCAGTGGGGTAAGCGGGGCGAAGGATCTGCTTCTGTTTCTTCTTGCCGAGCGCCTCGTCCCGACTGTGTCGCTCCAAACCTCCAATCTTCCAACGTCCCTATGTCCCTATGTCCCTGTGTCCCTCAGCAAATCCCGCATTGCGCAACTCTCACCCGTAGTGTGACCTTCCGCACACCCCATTCTCCCCGACCGGGTAAGAATGAAAGCGTCAGGCCGAGCGGGCTCTACCCCGGCGCCGGCCGCGGAGAAGAAACCTCATGAGCGATCTCGCCCCTCTTGCCGAAGCAGTTGTCGTCGATCCGCTGGTCGGCCATCCAGCCGACTACCACGTCTTTCACAAGTTCCTCGACCGCTGCAAATCGCTGCCCGCCATCACCACCGCCGTCTGCTGGCCGCTCTCCGATGTCGCCCTGCGCGGCGCCGTCGAAGCCGCTGCCGAGGGACTCATCAAGCCCACGCTCATAGGCGACGAAGCCGCCATGCGCGCCCTGGCCGCAAAGATCGGCGTCGACATCTCGTCTTACCCCATCCTCGACGCGGACACCGAAACCAAAGCCGCCGAGATCAGCGTCAGCATGTGCCGCAGCGGCAGCGCTCAGGCCATGATGAAGGGCAGCCTGCACACCGACGAGTTGATGAAAGTCGCAATGCAGCGCGACACCGGCCTGCGCACCTCGCGCCGCATCACCCACGTATTCGTCATGGATACGCCGGCCTACGCGCGCACCCTGCTCATCACCGATGCCGCCATCAACATCAAGCCCGAATTCGAAGACAAGATTCACATCGTGCAGAATGCGATCGACCTCGCCCATGCCCTCGGCATTCCCGAGCCCAAGGTCGCACTGCTCTCCGCCGTCGAAACGGTGAACCCCAAAATTCCATCCACGATGGAAGCAGCCGCACTCTGCAAGATGGCCGATCGCGGCCAGATTACCGGCGGCATTCTCGACGGCCCGCTGGCCTTCGATACTGCGGTCAGCGCCCACGCCGCCGAAATCAAGCACCTCAACTCGCCCGTAACCGGTCAGGCCGACATTCTCGTCGTCCCCGACCTCGAGAGCGGCAACATGCTCGCCAAGCAACTCGAATACCTCGGCGGAGCGCAACTTGCCGGCATCGTCCTCGGCGCCCGCGTTCCCGTCATCCTCACCAGCCGTGCCGACTCCGCCGAAACACGCCTCACCAGTTGCGCCGTAGCCTGCCTGCTCCACTACGCCACACATCCCGTCGAGCTCGCATAAGCTCTCGCCCATTCGCCTCCATCGAGGGCGCCATTTCCAGTCGGAAACGGCGCCCTTCCTGCATACATCCAAACCAGCGACACGTATCGACGCGTCGACTCCCGGATCGCTGGCGAGAACGGCGTTTTGGGGGACTAATCCTCTGGAACTCGCCTTCGGCTGAATTCAGCATCGCGAAGGGGCCATTGGGACGGCAACAACTTCTGAAGACAAGTCTCGAACAGCGCCAAGAGTCATTCGGCGTGGAGTGTAGTGATCGGATCGAGGCGCATGGCGCGCAGCGCCGGGACGTAACTGGCGGCGACGGCGACGGCGGTGAGCACCGCGGTTACGCCGGCGAAGGTGGAGAGATCGTAGGGCGAGACACCATAAAGCAGGCCGGCCATGAGATGAGAAACAATAAGTGCGCTAACCAGGCCTACGCCGGCGCCGGCGGCGGCCAGAGTGATTCCCTGACGTAAAACCATCTTGAGGATAGTACCTCTTTGCGCGCCCAGTGCGAGGCGAATGGCGATCTCCCGCGATTGCTCATTGACCAGGAAGGAGATGGTTCCGTAGATTCCCAGTCCAGCCAACAGCAGGGCTGTGGCGGCAAACAGCGCCACCATTTCCATCGAAAAGCGCCGCACCGAAAGCGAAGAGGAGAGAACGTCGTCCAGGGTCTCCGCGCGGAAGACGGGAAGCTCCGCATCGACCGACTGGATTTGCGTGCGCACCTGCGCGGAGATGGCGGCGGGATCGACCTGTCCACGCAGGTAGAACGCAATAAACTTGGCGGGCCGCTGGTAGATGTCGAGGTAGATCTGCGGAATGCCGGCGTCCGCCAGCGATTCTGTGCGTGCATCGGCAATGACGCCGACGATGGTGGTCCAGTCCGGCCTGGCACGGCCCAAACGACCCAACAAGCGGACTCGCTTGCCGACCGGATCCTCGCCCTTCCCATCTTTGCCGGGCCAGTACATGCGGGCCGCGGCCTGGTTGATGACTGCGACCAAGGGCGTAGCTTCAACATCCTGGTCGACGAAGAGGCGTCCACGCAAGAGAGTCATGCCGAGGACGTGGAAATATTCCGGTGAGACGGTAAACGTATCGATCAGCGGAGGCTGGCTTCTCTGCAGGTCCTGGCCTTCGCGAAGCAATGGAACCGCCTTGTGATCGCTCTGGCCATAGCCGAGGGGAATGGCCGCCCGATCACTGACGGCGGTTTCTTCCACGCCCGGAATCGTCCGGTTGCGGCGCAGAACTTCGCGCAGCAACACGGCTTCTTGCGTGGCGGTGCGGTAAATGTCGGTTTGGGGATCGTTGGGATTCGGCAGCGAGGTCTCGATTGCCATGACCCGCGTGGGATTGAAGCCGAGTTGCACCTTGAACAAGTCCCAGAAGCTGCGCAGCAGAAGGCCGGCGGCGACCATCAGCACCAGGGAGAGGGCCAATTCACCAATGACCAGAACATGGCGCAAGCGCGAGCGCGGCCGGGAACCGTTGGAGCCACGACCTTCCTGTCTGAGCGTACCGGTCAAATCTACACGGCTCAACAGCCACGCTGGAGCGAGCCCGAAGATGGTTCCGGCGGCGACGGAGACGACGATGGCAAACGCCAGCACGCCCCAGCTGACGGATATGTCATTGAGGCGCGGCAGGCTTTCGGGAACAAATTGCAGCAGGAATTTCCGGGCGCAGAAGAGAACAGCGAAACCGGTGATGCCGCCAAGCACAAAGAGTAACAAGGTTTCAGTGAGGAGCTGACGAATGAGGCGGGTTCTTGCGGCTCCCAATGCCTGGCGAACCGCCATTTCGCGTCCGCGCGCGCTGGCGCGAGCCAGCAGCAGGTTGGCGACGTTGACGCTGGCGATCAGCAGGACGAGGCCCACCGCCCCGAACAGCAGAATGAGTGATTGGCGAACGTTGCCGACAAGAGTCTCGGCGAGGGGAGTGAGGTGGAAAGTCCATGCGGCCTGGGGCGGATAATCCGCCGGATATTGCTTCTTCAACGATGCAACCACGGCATCGAGGTGCTCCTGTGCGGCCTCGGGCGAGAGACCGGGCTGAAGGCGCGCGATGGTCTCGAAGGGGAAACGCGTGCCGCGCATCGGCGGCGGGGCGGGGTCGCCGGCAAATCCGGCCGCAGCCCACAAATCGGTATTGCGCTCTTCGCTGGTTTGGCCCTGGTCGCGAAAGCTGGCGGGCATGACGCCGACAACATGATAGACATCGTTGTCAACGCGCACACTCTTGCCGAGAATGTGCGGGTCGGCGCCAAATGCGCGCTTCCAGAGCCCATCGCTGATGACGACTTCAGGGATGAAGCCGGGTGTGGTGTCGTGCGGATCCCAGGTGCGGCCCAACTCGGGGTCGACGCCGAGTACAGCGAAGTAGCTCGGTGAGACCGACTTTGAGGCGATGCTCGCGGGTTGCGCGCTGCCGGTGAGATTGTTGGTGCCGAAAAAGGATAGGGACACATATTGGAAGATTCCCGAATTCTGAAGGTCTCTCAACTCAGGGATGGAGACGCCGATGTTATGCGCGCCCACGCCGGGAAGGTTGGCTTCAATGTGCACCAGTTCGGTGGGGTGGGGGTAGGGCAAAGGATGCAGCAGGGTTGCGTCGATGACGCTGTAGATGGCGGTGGTGGCTCCGACGCCCAGGGCCATGGTGGCGATGGCAATGAGGGCAAAGCCGGGAGACCGGTACAGCATTCGAAAAGCATAGCGGATATCGAACAGAAGATTTTCCGCAAGCGGAAGACCCTGCTCGGCGTTGTGTTGCTCGCGTATGGCCTGGACCGCACCAAGCTTCAGCGCGGCCTGCCTGCGCGCCTCGTCGGGCGGCATGCCGGCGCGCAGGTTCTCCTCAGTCTGCAAGGCCACGTGTTCGGATATCTCCTCACGGAGGCGCTGGTCGGCGCGCCTCCCGGTTGTGAGGTTCGAGAGGCGAATGAAAAAGCGGCGCAGGAATCTCATGCCAGGTCCTCCGCCTTGACCTCAAAGAAGCGCGCGATGATAGCCGCGGTCTGCTTCCAATCGCGGGTCTCCGCCTGCAGCTGCTTTCGGCCGGTTGCGGTAATGCGATAGAAGCGGGCGCGGCGGTTGTTCTCCGATGCGCCCCACTCGGAGGAAATCGAGCCTTCATGCTCGAGCTTGAGCAGCAGGGGATAGAGCGTGCCCTGGTTGACGGCCAGAAGGTCACCGCTGATCTGCTCAATGCGGCGGGCGATGCCGTAGCCGTGGTGCTGGCCCAGCACATCGAGGGTCTTCAGGACCATGAGCGCAAGCGTCCCTTGCAAAACGTCCGGCTTTTCTTTCATCGGGAGAACTACCTTTAGGTTTCCAACAGGAATAATGTCATGATTCCTGTTGGAAAGCAACAGGCAATTTTGCGCGATCTTTCGAGCCGTGGCTCAGCGATCGAGTTCGGTGAGAAGCCAGGCCCTGGCCATCTCCCAATCGGCATGATGCTTTGAGGAGAAATCTTCAACACTTCCGCCGTTCCTCGTGCAGGCTTCAAAGTAGCCCTCGCGCGTACCGACAAATCATCGCGGGCAGCCGATCATGGCTGCCCGTTTTTGCTGCGGTTTCTCGATAACTTCGCTGAACTGCGCTGAGTGGATAGCAAAATTCATACTTGACACCAGCAGAAAATCCACTACCATATGGTTGTGGATAGGTTGGGTACAACATTTGCGGCTTTGTCGGATCCCACCCGCCGGGCGATGATCGAACGACTCAGCCATGGGCCGGCCTCTGTGCATGGATTGACGGAACCATTTGCACTCTCGCAGCAAATGATTTCAAAACATATTGCCTGCCTGGTCCGGGCGCGGATTGTGATCAAGACAAAGCGTGGACGAGAGAGTGTCTGCACGCTCAGGCCGGAGGCGATAAGGAAAGTCAGCGACTGGGCGATTAGCTATCGCCGTTTCTGGGAAGAGAGCTTCGACAAGCTGGATGTGGTTGTGAATCAAATGAAAAAAGAGGAGGTCAGAGATGACACAAAACACGGTTAGCGAAATTGAACGGATGGTCGTCACAAGAGTTTTTGATGCCCCACGCGAGCTGGTTTGGAAGGCGTGGACAGACCCGAAGTACGTAATGCAGTGGTGGGGACCGAAGGGCTTTACTGCGCCCGTTTGCCAGATGGATTTTCGCGTGGGCGGAAAATCCCTCTTCTGCATGAAGACGCCGGATGGGCAGGAGTTCTGGAATGCGGTTGAATACCACGAGATTATCCCGCACGAGAAGATCGTTTCTTCCATGTACTTTTCCGACCCGGAGGGAAACAAGATTGAGCCTGAGCAATTAGGAATAGAGCATGAGGCCATAGAGGGTGCGTGCGATGTGACCATCTTTGAGAATCTCGGAAACGGCCAGACGAAACTCACCCACATTGGAAATGAACCCATGGAGAGCGCGAAGAATAGCGGTCAACTCGAGGGCTGGAACCAGATACTCGATAAAGTTGCCGAAGTTCTTGCGGCGCTATAGCAGTTTCGGAATTGATGTAGACCGAAGGCATGCACTTGAGTGGCTTTTTCATCAAGAAAAAGCCACCTTTCACTACGATCAAAAAGGCTACGTGTATTCCGAAACTGCTTTGACGACTTCCGGCGTCGGGTCGGACTCCCGACGCCAAGATAATGCATCGCCAATGCGCCGATAGACCCACTCCGTCCTGATAGGTCAGCATCGCGATTGGAATCTGTAGCTCCGCCTCGGCAGCCAGCTGAGGCTGGGCTTCCTATGAGGACTCACCTGTGCCTATCGTCTCTTCTTCGTCAGGTAAGCGTCGGCGAGGGACTTCCTTTGCCGAGGCCGCGGATCCGGGTGGTTCACGGAACGGTTCCACAGAAATGCGTTCGTAACACACTTCCAGCACCGTCAGGTATTCTGTCCCGCCCGGCGCATCGAGCACTACGCTGTCCCCCGCTGCCGACTTCATCAACGCGCGTCCCAGAGGTGACACCCAACTGATGTGGTTGCGGTTGAGATCGACCTCGTCGGTGCCTACGATGCTCACCACTCGCTCCGCTCCCGCGGCATTGGCATAGCGCACCGTCGCCCCGAAGAATGCCCTCATCCCCGCCTGCCTCGATCTCGGAGCTTCCGGGTCCACCACTTCCGCGGCTTCGATGCGCTTCGTGAGAAAGCGAATCCGCCCATCGATCTGCCGCAGTCGCCGCTTGCCGTACTGATAGTCTGCGTTTTCACTGCGATCGCCGTTGCCGGCAGCCCACGCCACCACTTCCGCCACCGCCGGACGGTCCCTGGTGAGCAGAAACCGGTGCTCATCTTTGAGGCGCTCGAGCCCGCTCGGCGTTATGTAGTTCTTGACGTGCGTCGCGGGTTCGTCCGGTTTTGGTTGTCTCGTAAAGCCTTGCCGCATCTCGTAGTCCTCTTCGCGCGATGCCAGTGGGTGCCCCTAATGAATGTGGAGGAACGCCGATGGAAAACAGTAGGTCATCCACGTTCATGGGAGTTCATCCGCGGCCCTGACTGATTTTTTCACGTCTTCCGGCCCCTTGGCGAACCTGTCCATCATCTCGGACAAGTGCCGGCTAAGGCGTGCTTGGAAGATCAGTAACGTATAGTCGGCACGCCCACTGGAATCTCGCAAGCTGACGCACCCGGCGAATCGGCGTTCCATCGGCGTTTTCGGAGAGTGAGGTTGCGCCCTCCCAAGTCAACTTCGATAAGCGCATCGCCCTGTTCACAATAACGCAGAACGAGGATCCACCAGGCGGAGATTTGTTTGTTAACGGTGGAACATCGTTATCCTCCTCGATAGCCAAGTGGAGCATCGCGCATACGCCTGATTCGCTCAAATTCGCGGCGACTTTGAGCTGCGGCTTACAGTTCGCGAATCGCGGTCACTGGGTTTCGGCGCATCGCTCGATGTGCGGGAAGGTAGCAGGCTAACAACGACATTGCTCCCAGGAGCATGACGACGGAAACTACGGTGACCGGATCGTTGGCGCCGATCCCGTACAACAGCCGGGCGATGAAACGGGTCAGTCCCAACGCAGTTGCCAATCCCACCGCCAGGCCGATGCCTGTGAGCCACGCCCCCTGCACCAGCACGAGTCGCAGCACGTTGGCGCGCGAGGCGCCCAGAGCCATTCGTATTCCGATCTCGTGGGTCCGCATCTGGGTTCGATAGGCCACGACTCCGTAGATTCCGGTTATCGCAAGAACCAGCCCGATCAGCGCGAACATTCCCGCCAGGGCGCTCTGTATGACGGCAAAGACTGCTCGCCATCTGCGTACTCTCTCGCATGGGACGCACATCGAAGACCGGCAGCCGTGTATCGATTTCGTGGATGGCGTTTTCCACCGCCGGCGCGAGGTCGGCCGGATTTCCCTCGGTCTTCACCTGCACGATCGTCTCGTACCCCGCCTGGAAAAAGCTCATATAGACCATAGGCTCCGGGGCTTCATTCATTAACATATGTGTCGAATTTTTCGCGACGCCGACAACCGTGAAGAGTCTGCCCCATATCCTGAGCTTCTTTCCCAGCGGATCCTGTCCTGGCCAGTAGCGCCTCGCCGCCGTCTGATCGACTATGAGTACCCGCGGGGCCTTCTCATCGTCATCCGGTGTAAACTCGCGTCCTTCCAGAATGGGTATATGAAGGGATTCGAAATACCGCGAGGACACCTCG
The DNA here is from genome assembly GCA_963830285.1 of uncultured Acidobacteriaceae bacterium. GTDB lineage: Bacteria > Acidobacteriota > Terriglobia > Terriglobales > Acidobacteriaceae > Telmatobacter. The sequence goes on along the minus strand of CAWHLU010000013.1, from coordinate 31,860 downwards.
GCGTGGTACACCTGCAAAGATTCATGGGGGTGTGGCACATACCCTTCCGGATACGCATCCTCGCCCTTGTGGCCCAGGGTCATCGGAATCCAGTCCGTAAAAGACGCAACCTTCACGCCGGGCAATACCGACACGCGATCAAGAATCTTGTGACGGATCACCTGTTCCTCGTCGTGGCTGTAGCCGGCAATATTCAGCCCCACGGACGCAGTGAGAATGTGGTCCTGCTCAAATCCGGGATTCGCGCCGGCGAGATTCCGCAGTGTCCGCAGAAAGAGCCCGGAGCACAACAGCAGAGGAAGTGAAAGCGCAATTTGCGCCACCACCAGCGCGCTGAGCAATTTCCGGTTGCGTGAGCCGCCGGAGATACTTGCGGACTCTGCCTTGAGCGCCTCAACGGCCGGCGCGTGAGACGAACGCCAGGCAGGGAGCGCGCCGCAGAGCATGCCGGCCAATAGGCTAGACACAGCAATCCCGATCACCACCTTATAGTCCATGGCCCCGTTCAGTACGCTGGGATTCGAGTTCGCCGGAAAGAACCATGCGAATGTCTTCGATGTCCACGATGTCAACACAAGGGCCACGACTCCTGCGACGATGGAAAGCATCGCGCCCTCCAGCACCATCTGCCGCACCAGTTGCATGCGATTCGCCCCGAGCGACTGCCGGATCGCAAGCTCACGCCGCCGGGATACAAACCGCACCAGCGTGAGCGTAGCCACGTTCGCGCAGGTCAGCAACAGCACCACACCGGCGAAGGCCAGCAGAATGGGCAAAGTCGCCGCCATGTATCCGTTGGCGCCGAAGGGCGAGCGCCACATAGGATCCAGCGTGATCCGGTTCTCGCCCAGATGATCGTCCGGATACGCCGCCACAATATGGTGCATCAGGGTGTCGAGATCCTGGGCTGCCTGGCCACGGCTCACGCCGGGCCGCAATCTTCCAATTACGTTCAGCCAGACCGCACCACCACTGCGATGCGTCATCCGCCACACATCCGTCCCGAGGGGGTCGAGCGTTACCCACAGATCTTCACGGATCCCGGGCATCGCTCCGACAACCCCCTCCGGCGCCACACCGATCACCGTCACAGGATGCCGGGCAATCTCGATCGACTTGCCCACAATTGCCGGGTCTGCGGCATAACGATTCTTCCAAATCGAGTAACCCAGGACCACGTTGGGAACAGCATCTGGACGCGTCTCTTCCTCAGGCAGAAAGAAACGCCCCAGCACCGGCTTGATGCCGAGCACATCGAAATAGTTCGCCGACACGTTCGCAATATAGGCACGCTCTGGCTGCGCGCCGCCAGTCAGCGTGATCCAATCGTGATGATAGGCAAGTATTCCGGCGAAGGTGTGGTTCTGCTCGCGCAGATCGCGATAGTCGAGATACGAGAAGGGCGGAGTCGGAGAGAAGTTCCGTTCCCCCCGCTGCAGGCTAACAAGATCGCCCGTGTCCCGCGCGCCAGGAATCGGACGCAACATTGTGCCGTCGATCCAACTGAATACGGTGCTGTTGGCGCAGATAGCGACTGCCAGCATTGCCGTCGCGGTGATCGAAAAGCCGGGGCTCTTGCGCAGTTGCCGTAACGCGTAACGGACATCCCGGCCTAGTTGTTCAAGCCACGCCTGGCCCCACATGTCGCGCGTCACATCTTGCACCAGAGGAATATTTCCAAATTCCCGCGCCGCCGCTTGTCGCGCCGTCTCTGCCGTCTCGCCTCGCGCCACTCGATCGGCAATCGCCATCTGCAGGTGCGCATCGATCTCTTCCTGCAATTCGCGCTTGCGCCGCTGAAAACCGAAGCTCGGGAACCACTTCATGACTCACTCTCCTCCGGCTTGACGTACATCACCGACCCAATCGCTTCGACAATCCGCTCCCATCGGCCCAGATCAGAGGCCAACTGCTTTTTCCCCTTGGCCGTGATTCGGTAATATCGGGCTCTTTGCTTGCTCTCTGACTGCTTCCACTCAGACTGCACCCAGCTCTGACGCTCCAATCGGTGGAGAGCCGGATACAGTGATCCGGTCTCCACCTGAAGCACGTCTCCGGATCGCAAACGTAAGGCCTGGACAATGCCATATCCATGCTGCGGCCCCCATTGCAGCGTTTGAAGAATGAGCATGTCGAGTGTTCCCTGCAACAGCTCAATCCGGTTCTTATACTGGTCTCTTTCGCTCATAGATGTAGACACTCTACTCCTAACGGAGGTAGATTGTCTACTTGGCCTTCGTAGTGACGCTCAAATTTGAAACCAAGCTACAGCGGATCCACAGACGAAATCGCATCCGGCCTGACAACCGATTCGGTCTTATGTCAGACGACGATCTGTGAGCGCACCTGACGGTCCTCAAAAGTGTGTTCCAGCCTTTCGATCTTTGCGGGACCTCGATAAGCGCTAAATCTCTAGTGCCGTATCGACAGCGCTCCGCACGCAGAGGCTCCGCGTCGGCGTGGAAGCTGAGGCGGAGCGGTGTTGGTACGGCGATTTGCGCTAAGCCGCTAGTGCGGTGGATGTATGGGGATTGAATGGACTTTGCAGGGGGCCGATGGGGTGGGTCGCGTCGGGAACGCAGGGCCGTCGATCACGGTTGGGTAGTCTTTGAGACCGGTACTGCTTTTGATCGTGGCGCTGGGTCGGTTGACTGACATCGGCGAGCAGGATCGAAGCACAGATCTGCAAACGGCTGCCTAAGACGCCGTGGCTGGAATAGGCCGAGCTGAGACAGTGGAAGATCATGGCTTCCTCAAGAGGAGTCGATTCTGGCGCCGGAGGTCATATGCGTTGTAGCCACTGGTTGACCGGCAAAAGAATGTGCGATGACGTGCAAGGTTCCGGCTCGACACTGCGGGCAGGAGCGGTTCAGTGCAGACTGTTGGTGTTCATCTAACAGCCCACTGAGGTCGGTCGTCGCGGAGTGGAGATGCATCCGGCACAGTTCCAACGCCTGTCGGCGGTTCCGGTTACCAAGAAGTCCAAAGTGTCGGATCTTGACGAAGCTGGCAGGCAGTACGTGAAGTAGGAAGCGGCGGATGAACTCCGTGGCCTGAAGTCTCATCGTGCTGCTCCGGTTGTTGTGTCGCGAATCGCGCCAGCGAAAGCGCACCAGTCCGTTATCGAGGCTTATGAGTCTTCCGTTGGAGATGGCGACCCGATGGGTGTAGCGGGCCAGATACTTCAGAACATGCTGGGGTCCGCCGAAAGGAGGCTTGGAGTAGACCACCCACTCTCTTCGTCGGAGGCTTCCGAGCAGAGTGTAGAAGACGCGCGGTGTCGAAAGTGCAGCCAGGTTGCCGGCAAAGCAAAGCTCTTCTCTCCGATAGCTACGCTTGAGAAAGCTGAGCAGCTTGCCACGGAACATGCGGCTGAGCACGCGCACCGGGAGGAAGAACCCGTGGCGTATGGTCGCGATCCAGCGCGAATTATCGGGGGCCAGTCCGCCGGCGGGAATGAGGCAGTGTAGATGAGGATGGAAACGGAGGTTCTGGCTCCAGGTATGGAGAACGGCGAGTATGCCAATGCGTGCACCGAGATGACGCGGGTCGGCAGCGATCTCCAGCAGGGTCTCAGAGGCTGCACGAAACAAGATCGAATAGAAAAGCCTCTGGTTGTGCAGTGCCAGCGGGCCCAGTTGTTCAGGTATGGTAAAGACCGCATGGACATAGGGCACCGGCAGCAGGCTGTCAGCCTGCTTGAGTAGCCAGCGATCGCGCGCTGAAGACTGGCACTTGGGACAGTGCCGGTTCCGGCACGAGTCGTATGCCACTGTCTCATAGCTGCATCGATCGCAGCGTTCCAGATGAGTGCCCAGCGCCGCTGTGCGGCACAGGCCGATATCGCGCAGCACCTTCCGTTGCTGGTCCGACAGCGCGTAACCCCAGCAATGAAGGAACTGGTCTTGATGCGCACGGAAGACATCGGCCACTTCGAGCCGATGTCCTGTCATGCCGTTCTGTTGCCTCCCTGCGCAGTTCGGGGAACCTGGATGGGAAGATCATCGAGCGGACTCGGTGTGGCGCGCAGCCTGGCTTCGGAAACATGCAGGTATCGCGATGTTGTCTCGAGATCGCGATGGCCGAGCAGCAGTTGGATGCTGCGCAGATCAGTCCCGGCATCAAGCAGGTGTGTCGCGAACGAGTGGCGCAGAACATGCGGGCTCAGCGGCTTCCTAATACCAAGTTGCTTACGCAGCTTCTGGCACACCACCCGGACTGCGTTCGCCTTCAGCGGATCTCCCGGCCGTTTCCCTTGAAACAACCAGTCCGTGGGCTTGCGCCACCGCCAGTACACGCGCAGGATCTCCAGCAGCTTCGGAGACAGCATGACCTGACGCGGAAACTTGCCCTTGCCTTCGCGGACGTGGATGACCATCCGCTTGCTGTCGATGTCGATCACCTTCAGATCCAGCGCTTCCTGACAACGAAGGCCTGCGCTGTAGTACAGGGCGAGCAGCGCACGATGCTTGGTGTTCATCTCCGCGTCGAGCAAAGCGCATACTTCCTCGCGGCTCCAGACCGTGGGCAGCTTACGCCGTATCTTGGGCTTGATGACCTCCTGATCAAACCAGGTCTGCTTCAGCGTCCGCGTATAGAGAAACTTCAGCGCTGAACGAGCACCCTGAATCGTTCCCCACGCGAGCTTGCGCTCGTTGAGCAGAAACAGCAGGTACGTACGAACATGCTCTGGGCCCAGTTGATCGGGTGACTTGCGGAAGTACTTCGCGAACTCAGCAACGGTGTGGGTGTAGTGGCGAACCGTGCGTTCGGAGAAGTTGCGCAGCCGGAGGTCTTCCTGCATGCGCTGGCGTAGATGAGTCATGGACACCTCCTTGGGTGTCCAACACTCTATCCAAACGCCACAAATGCATCCCCTCCCGCGCTAGCGGGTTAGTGCAAATCGCCAATGCACTCAATAAGCGCATTGCCCTGTTGGCGTCAGTCGAGAATTACTTCCCGTTTTCCGATAATTCAAGCGTTCCGGCCGCTTTTCGTTACTCGCTCATGCCAGCGCAGACTCAATTTTCGCTGTCAGAGTCACGGAGATTACGCTAATGTCGTCTTCCTGGCCGAAACTTTCCACCACATTAGAGATTTCAGCGATCGACTTCGCGGTGCGCAGCAATTGATGAACCCGCTCGAACCCAAACAGATTTCCGTTCGCGTCCCTGGCTTCGGGGATGCCATCCGACATCAGCATCAGCCGGTCGCCTTCGTTCAGCTTGAACCGCATTACGCTGAACTGAGCGCCATCGATCATGCCCAGCGGCAGCGCTCCTTCCATCTCCATCGACTCGCCATTGAGATAGGGTGCCATATGCCCTGCATTCGCCAGCGTCGCCGATCCATCCGGATCAATGCGCAGCGCGAGGCAGGTGGCTTGGGAGTCGTTTCGCCCCAACAGCCGCTGGTTCAGCGTATTGAGTACTGCAAGCGGAGCGGGATCGTATTGCACCGCCGTTCGCACCGCGCCAACCAGTAGTGCCACCACCATCCCAGCCTTCAATCCTTTGCCCGTCACATCTCCTGCAACAATTAGCAAACTGCCGTCGCTTGCATTCGGCAGAATCTGGAAGAAGTCGCCGCCCACCTCGCGCGCCGGGCGGTAATCGCTCTCGACAACAAGGCCCGGAAGCACCGTCAGCGCCTGGGGTAGAATCACCTGCTGTACTTCCTGCGCTTGCTTCACATCCAGCGCCATGAGCCGCTGCGCTTTCACTGACCGGAGCAACCGTCGCAGCAGCAGCAGTGCCACGGCCAGCGCCATCAACATCGTCGCCAGTTCACTCAGGGTTACATTCGCACCAAACGGATGCAAGCTCACCCGCACACCCAGCAGACGGAGTTCCCCTGAAAAGGCTCCGATTGCACGCAGCAGGACCGGCAGCAGCACCAGCCAGCCCTCCACACCGTAACGGCGAATGCCCTGAAACACGATCCACAGCATCAGGAAAAAGAACATTCCGCGCACCAGCAGCTGGATAACCCAGAACTGCACGGCAATCCCATGCGGAACCAGCCCAAAGAACAGCTCCTGACCAATGGTCCGCGAAACAATCCACACCAGCACAAGAACAGCCGCAGTGCGTGGTATCCAGCGCGAGCGCAGTCCGAACCAGTTCCACCACACCATGACCCAACCCGCCATGATCAGCGAAAACGTGATGCCATCCCCAAGCAGACCGTCCGCCGTGATACTCAAATGCTGCGTGCAGCTATCAAAAACCTCGAACCACGCGTAGATCGCCTGGAGCAGGAAGACTGCGCCGATCCACATATACACCCGATCGGTCCGGTCAAAGAGCAATAGGCTGACGGCCAGAACGGCCAAAATTAAATGAAATATTCCCAGGATCAGGACGGGCGAGAGAGCGCGCACCAGATCCAGCCAGCGCAACTGGTAACCGGCCTCGACGACTTTGGCCTCGCCCAACACCGGCGGACCATGTAGTCCACCCGCCTCCGGCTCGGCCAAAAGTGTCTCCGGGCCCATCCAAACCCGAAATGCCAACACTTCTGTAACCACGCCGCGTCGGCTCCCGGCTGCGACTGCGTCCGGCTTGGTGAGCTGAAACAGCTTGGGCACGTTGTAATAGTCAACCGGTGTCTTGCCCGAAAAGTCTCCAAATCCGCCTAGCAGACTACCGTTGGAGAAAATCTGATAAACGGTGTCATAGCTCTTCGGTCCTGCAAGTGCGAGCTTGCTCGCCTGCTCGGGCGAACCAGATAGGTTTTGTGTGTCTGCCTCGACGCGAATCCGGTACCACCCATAGCCCCAGTAACCCGGATGTCCTTTCGCCGTCCACCCCGGCACGAATCCTGGCGTACCTTGAATCGGCTCAAACGACCCCTCCGCCGGCGTAAGATCCACAGTCTCCCAATGTGAGTCGTCGAAGCTCGGTTCGGCCCACAAGGGCCTGCCCGTCAAGGCGTCTGTCGGTGAATCGCCAATCGTAAATTTCCACGGTCCATAGAGCGGGACTGCAGCCTGCCCAAGGTTGATGTGAATGGCGCGGGCTGCCGGTGGCAATGGCTGCTGGGACGAAGCGGGCTGTGTCACTAACGAGACTATGGAGAAAACGAGCGTCGTTAGGACAAGAACGTGCCGAAATCGTCTCGCCATTGCTTTGACCCTCATGATGGAGACTTGCAGACTACTATACGGGATTGTGATTGCTAAGCGAAAACCCTGCTTCTGAACCTCATAAAACGCTTTGCGGCCGAACCAGTTGAATCGAATATGGATGTCTTGCGGTCATCCTCCGAGCGCAACTTCCGCAGTTTTTCGGAGTTCTGGTTGGATGATCGGCCATCCGGAATTTGTGCTGAGTCGATCATTCTGAGTTGACGCCAAATCTCTAGTGCCGTATCGACATTGCTCCGCGTGAAGAGAATTCCCTTTCGCCTGAACATCTGTTGCGGAGCGGTGTGGATACGGCACTAGAGATAATGCGCTCATCGAGAAAGCTGCAACGAGTCAATTGGCGGCGATCACTTGTCCGAGCAGCCGGTGACACGGCCAAGTGCCGAAGACATAGACGATCTGAGCAGTTCGCTGAGCGCATCGGCCCGTTGGTAACAATCCGGGACCAGCTTTGAAAATTCTTGAACGTCAAACGACTAGCAGGACGTGGCACCGACGCTGGCGTGACCCGGTTTCCCGAAAATGGTAGCGGTTGAATTCGTGCACTTGCTATCTGAGCGGGGAATATACTTGCAGGACCGTTAGGTGAATGCCGCGGAATGGCCAAGTGATTCCGCGGAGTGCGGTGTTTCTATGACGGAATCCAGAATCAAGTTGCCGGTCACCATTTACCCGCCGCGCGGGCCGATTTCGCGCTATGTCTCGCACTACGGCCTGCGGCAAGGCCAGCTGGAGGATTTTCAAGTGCTGCGTCCAATCTGCGCGCGCACTCAGCAGGTTTTGGAGTTTTACCTCCTTGACCGCTACCAGATTCGTACTCCGGAGGGCACTTGGACTGCGCCTAACGTCCTGCTGGCCGGTCCGAGCACCAAGGTCAAGGGCGACTTGATTTATCCAAGGTCTGTACGAACGTTCACGATTCACTTCCATCCCGCAGGCTTGCATGCGCTCTTTCGCATTCCAATTCATCCTCTTGCCGACAAGGCTTTGCCTGCAGAAGTCGTACTGGGTCGAGAAGTCTCTCATCTTTTGAACCGGCTGCAGAATACGGTCGCGGGTATGGAGCTTGCGAGGGCAGCAAATGATTTTTTGCTCCGTCAACTGCGTCGGATGATCGAAATATCACCGGTCGAACTGGCGGCCAGATGGATGCGCCGTAGCCATGGAAGGGTAGATTTGGCGCTCCTAGCCCGCAATTGCAACCTGAGCCTGAGGCAGTTTGAAAGGCAGTTTCGCGAAAGCGTGGGAGTTTCCCCGAAGCTGTTTTCCAGAGTGGCGCGTTTTGAATTTGCTGTGTTGAAAAAGCAAACGAATCCGAGTCTTTCATGGACGGAGATTGCTTCAAGCGCCGGTTACTTTGACCAGGCGCATCTGATCCGCGACACGCGCCTGCTGGCAGGCGCCGCTCCGCAAAAACTACTCGTTTCGCTGCCGGATGTGGACTTTCATTCGTTCGAGCCCGTCAATCGTCGTCATTTGGAGTACCGACTTTCGGAAATGTCGCATTTTTACAATTCTCCGCGAGAAACCTCCAATAGACTCTGGCGATAACGACGAGTTGCCCCGAAGGCAAGAGTGCTGCAGCCAGAACGGACTGACAAATTTACACCGTAGCGCAGGTAAAACACCCGGAGGACCGTCGTGGACGAAAACTCGAAGATTGTAGCGCTCGTTCGATCTCTGGAGAACATCTGGAATCGTCACCGGATGGAGGATCTCGGCGAACTATTGACCGAGGATGCTGAGTGGGTGAATGTGGTCGGCATGTGGTGGCGGGAGCGCGATGAGATCGTGAAAGCCCATGTGGCACTGCATGCGGGGATGTTCCGCGATACGGCGATGGAAGTGAGCGGCCTCCCTGAGGTTCGAATTATTGCAAACGATGTGGCCATTGCAACGATGACCGTCAGGATGGGAGACTACGCGACGCCGGATGGACAGCGAATGAGCGGAGTGGTCGACCGCCTGACTCTGGTTACCGTAAAGCGGGAGGGCGAGTGGTGGATTTCGAGCGGCCACAACACGACAATCGATCCTCGCGCCATGCCTCACGATCCGATAAGACGCACATAGCCCCGGCGATGATATGGATGTCGTTCTCTGGAGGGATTTTCTGAATACGCTCAACACATCCGAAATTCACAGTCCCCGGAAATGCGCACAACAGGTCGCAGCCTGAAGAAATCCACCTCCTGGGTGGTTTTCGGGTTGATGGCGTTGGTGGCATTCCTGTTCTCCAGTATTCCGATGATGAGTCCTGCACACCCGCTCCACAACCTGCTGTACTCGCAGCGCTGGCTTCTCTTCCCCCACATCGCCGCGGGACTGGTTGCGCTAGTGATTGGTCCCCTGCAATTCTCTTCGCGCTTGAGACAGAGAAATATTGCGCGGCACAGGTTGCTCGGCAAGACCTATCTGGGGGCCGCGCTTGTGGCCGGCACGTTGGGGCCGATTCTTGCCTGGAACTATCCGGCGTTCTTTCGCTGCAGCGCCATGACACAAGGTGGCGCGTGGATTCTGTGCACAATCGTCGCGGTGATGGCCGCACGCAGAGGCAGGATTGAGCAGCATCGCCGGTGGATGGCCCGCAGTTATGCGGTTGGACCGGCGGTTTTCGTAATGGGCCGGGCTCTCAGTCATCTTCCAGCTTTGGATCACTTGAGTCTCGAAGCAGCCAGCTATTCGGTGATTTTCTATGCAATGGTTGCGATTGTTGTTGCGGACCTGATTATGGATTGGAGAGCCGTTGTCCGGGCGCAAGGCAAGCAACTGGGCAAAGCAATCTCCGTTGAGAGCGTCGGCTGAACAGGAAGAGGAATCGCTTGTTAACTTTGCAGATCGTGCTCCGCATCATCCCCACAAAGTCGTTTAGCTTCCAGTCAGTTGAGCGACGTCGAGATTCCCCGGAATCCAAGTCGTCCTTCCACTATTCTCGGAGAGCGATAAATCGCAACGCGCCATCAATGAATGGGAAGAGAATGTCGGGTTCCGGTCGGGTCCTATTCGGGCAGAACCCCTCTCCAATTCGAGATCCGTCCGAATTGCAACCATCCGCCCATGATTTCAGCTCAAGCGTTGGGGCGACCTTGAATTGATCCACAACTTGAACGTCAGGGGTATCAATCGCGCATGAATCGACGAGATTTTGTCAGCACCATATCTCTGGGTTTGGCGGCACGTCTTCCAGTTTTTGCCAAAAACCGCTTAGCAGATGTCATGGCCGGTAGCCCCAACCCGAATGTTACTGATCCAGCCTCCAGCCAGGCGACAAGTGCTACTGGCCGGCTGGAATTTGCGTCGGCGTTGGATGCTGCAGAGGCGATTCGCAAAAAGCACATTTCCTCATTCGAGCTGACGCAACGAACCTTCGAGCGAATTGACAAATTCAATCCACAACTGAATGCCTTTGCATATCAGCTTCGCGAAGACGCGTTCGCACGAGCGAAGCAGGCGGATGAAGCGCAAGCGGTCGGGAAATCACTCGGCGTCCTTCACGGCGTTCCGGTGCATGTGAAGGAAAGTTTTGCGGTCTCGGGTCATCCCTGCACCTGGGGAATTCCGGCGCTGAAAGACTCGAGGGCTCCGAGCGACTCGGAGGTGGTAACGCGGCTTCGGAACGCGGGGGCCGTGCTGATTGGTGCGACGAATGTTCCGATCGCTCTGGGCGATTGGCAAAGCTACAACCAGATTTATGGCACCACCAACAATCCGTGGGATGTGAAGCGAACGCCGGGAGGATCGTCGGGCGGCTCGGCCTCGGCACTGGCGGCAGGTCTCGGATACCTGAGCGTGGGCAGCGACATCGGGGGATCCATCCGCGTTCCAGCGCATTTCTGCGGCGTGTACGGTCATAAACCGACGCTTGACCTGATAGACATGCAGGGCCATTTGCCTGGCGGGCAACACCAAGACCCAGGTTTCTCAACTCTGCTTGCCGTGGGCGGGCCGCTGGCGCGCAGCGCGGAAGATTTACTCGCGGCTTTGCGCTTTTTGGGCGGACCGGCGGACTACGCCGCGAAAGCGTGGAAATGGGAACTGCCCCCGGCGCGACACGAAAGTCTGCGGGAATTTCGGATTGGCTATGTGCTGGACGATCCATATTGCTCCGTAACTCCGGAAACAAAAACCGTGCTGGAGAATATCGATCCTGAAACTTGAGAAAACGGGCGCCACGCTGAAACGCGGGTGGCCAGCAGGATTCAAGCTGGAAGAGCTGAACCGGAATTACAGGTTCCACCTGGACGCGATGACGTTCAGCGTTGAGCCCCCTGAGCAGCAAGAGGCGGAGCGAAAAGAGGCGTCGCCGAGCGGCAAAGTAATGCCGGGACTGGCAAGCTTCGCCGACTGGCAACAGCAAAATTTCCGGCGTTTGGGATATCGCGCGCAGTGGCAGAGTTATTTCGATGAGGTCGATGTGTTTCTCTCACCCGTCGCTTTCACCACGGCGTTTAAGCATGACCACAGCGAACCACACGAAAAGCGCAAAATCGCGACGGTAAACGGCCCGCGTGACTACGACGACATGTTGAGTTGGATTGCGCCCGCTACGCTGACTGGATGTCCGGCCACAATAGCACCGGTAGGGCGTGGCGAGGGCAGCTTGCCCATCGGCCTCCAAATTATGGGACCATATTGGGAAGATGCCACGCCGATTATTTTTGCGAAACTGCTGGCGCAAGTAACGGGCGGATTTGTTACGCCCCCCGGTTACGGGGGGTAGGGCGCCGGTCACGCTTCGCGATTCGCGTACACCGAACCCCAGAGACGATTCTAGTCCTCGCGTCGTAAGTTGCGGCCAAGCGGCTGCGCGAGCTTGGGATTCGTGCGGCGCTGGGGGCGAATCAACGGAAGGTACTGAGCGCTGCGCTTGGACGGACTCTGCGGCTGCTGGCGATTGGCTCCGTGGCGGGCATCATCCTAGGCCTGCTCGCGACGCGGGTGTTTGCGTCGATCGTGTATTAGGCAACACCGCGAGATCCGATGGTGCTCCTCGGCGTCGTTCTTCCAATGACGGCGATCAGCCTCATGGCTGCGTGGGTCCCGGCGCGCCGGGCACTCGCGATCGACCCGATGATCCTACTGCGCGCAGAATAGGAGGCACCGGCAAGGTTGCTCAATTCCGCGGCGATCGTTATTGCGTCCCATGTGTGTTCCGGGAATCCCAAGACTTCAGAAAATGTTCCTGGGCGGTTTGTTCCTGGGTGGTGGCTGTCGGTAAGTTAGGCGGTCCCTACACGCCTTCAATTCATTCCATTCCAAACGTGCAAAGCAAATGTCGCGATCTTCTGCCATCCAGGCGTTGTGCCGATGGGCACGGCGAGATGAGTAGTCGCTGCGACCAGGAGCCCTCCCAGAAGCGTGGCGCGATGAATCCGTCGAAGCGTTGATAGGTCGAAGATGACGATGGACAGCACCAGCAGGTCGAGGATGACATTCGTCATCAAATGCGATTTCTGGATGAAGGCGAAAGGCCACCGGTCGATAGCAGCGCCAATCAGAGTGAGAGTGGCGAGCAGCACCAGCCTCTTGTGTGCCGGTCCATTCGACCGCAATCGAATGGAGAAGAAGATCAGGACCGCAAAGGTCGCGATTGCTGAGATCGGGTGTGCGTAGAAGGCGAGAGGCCCGAAAGGAAATCCCGGCGGCGCGAAGCTGCGTGAGAGGGAGTCGGTTGCGGCAGCGATTCCCAGCCCGACCATCGCGACGGCGAGTCCCGCCCCGAAGAATCCTAGTCTTCGATGGAGGGAGATGTTGTTGCGCGCCACAAGCGTTGTTTGCACTGCAAGCAGAAGAATCCAGGTGCTGAACACGGCTCCGTGTACTTGGATGAGAAGACTGCGAACGTGCGCGTGATAGATTCCGGCCAGATAGTAGGTGCGGGCGAATCCAAGAAATACCGAGCCCACGATGAACAGCGCCATTGCCCCAAAGAAGAGATCATCGGCGCGTCGCCTGGGTCTTATCTGAGTTGATCGGTCGCGAGGAATTGAGACTGCGGAACCGCTCGCTGCAGTTGGGGAAGCCATGATGATCCGGGACTCCTCGTTGGGATTGGTGGATGCGATAGGCTCCACGTGTGGCAGAATTAGCAGTAATTCCTCGGCGCGTCCTCAGGGCAGCGCTCAAAGATTTCTCAGTTTTTTCTCAAGATGACTAACCCATTGAACAACGGCATCTTGTATTCGTTTGGACCCTATGTGCTCAACCCTGAGCAATCGGTTCTTTCTGTCGATGGAAACGTCGTGCCGATCGCCCCTAAGGCGCTGAAGACGCTCTTAATGCTGATCGAGCACGACGGGCAGGTTGTCAGTAAGCAACAACTGATTGAGGCTATCTGGCCCGATAGTTATGTCGAGGAAGGAAATCTCACCCAGAACATCTTCCTCCTGCGCCGCGAACTTGGGGTGACGGCTCAAGGCGAGGACTATATCCAAACGCTGCCTAAGCGCGGCTATAGAATCACGGTTCCGGTGCGGATCATCAGGCCCGAGTCTCAAGAAAGCGATAGGGCGAAAACGGTTCCCTGTGTCGATGCAGAGGCCGACCTGAACCATCGCGTGACCGCTGTTCTCAGTCGTCGCGAGAAAGTTCCGAGGTTGACCCGGATGCTGTTTGGCGCCTTCGGGATCGTAATGCTAATGGCTCTGGCCTGCGGAATCGAATGGTGGCGCGAGAGCCCGCGGTGGCCAGTTGCATCCGGCTTTAGACAGATTACTAATGATGGGGCGATCAAACGCTTGCAGATGGTGCAGCTAGGCGGCCCCGAAGCAGCGTTGTTCTCGGATGGAGCCCGAGTTTACTTTACAGAAGGTTCCTCTGACGCGCCAATGGTTGCGGAAGCTTCGGCGACCGGGAGTGAGACAAACCGCGTCTCCGTGCCCATCGAACTACCGTCGCTGCTCGATGTTTCTCGATCTCGTTCCGAGTTCCTCGTGGCCGGATCTTTAGATCCGGCGGATGCTCCACCGCTCTGGGCAGTTCCCTTTCCTGCGGGGACTGCGAGGCGTCTCAACGGAATCACTGCCTGGGATGCGGCATGGTCTCCCGATGGGCAGTCGTTAGCGTACGTGCGAGGCCGAGAATTGTTTTTGGCGAAAGGAGACGGAAGTGGATCGAGGCTCCTAGCCTCACTACCCGGAAATGGTTGGCACCCTCGTTGGTCTCCGGATGGAAAGCGACTTAGATTGACGATATTCGATATACAGCGATGGGCCAGCTCACTTTGGGAAGTCTCTTCCGAGGGTGAAAGATTACGACCGTTATTGCAGGGTATGGCGGCCGGCGGGGACAGCACCCGGTGAGCCCATTGACATCTGTTGTGGGGTGTGGAGCCCCGACGGAAATGATTTTGTCTTTCAGGCGACCCTGCGTGGTCGGTCCGACGTATGGTGGCTGCCTGGCAACGACGGCTGGATGAGAAATATTTTCCACGACCCGGTGGAACCAGTGCGCGTCACCGCAGGGCAACTCAGTTCAATTGCCCCAACTTTCAGCCCAGACGGCCGGAACCTGTTCGTAATCGGACAGGAGGCTCGGGGTGACCTGCAAAAGTTCGACAGCCGGGTCGGGCAGTTCGTCAGTTACCTCGATGGCATCTCTGCGGACTTTGTGGACTTCTCTCGCGACGGGCAGTGGTTGCTCTATGTGACATATCCGGAAGGTACGCTGTGGCGAGCCCGGACGGACGGTAGCCAGAAGACGCAGCTCTCGTTCTCGCCTCTGGAAGCCATGGTCCCCCGATGGTCGCCGGACGGACGGCAGATCATCTTTCACGCGATTGGTGGAGATCGCCAACGTGCCGTTCTTATTCCGGCTGAGGGCGGCGAGCCACGGCCTGCATCGGTTGCTGGTGGCGAAATGCAGCCGACTTGGTCACCGGATGGTGCCGCGATCATGTACAGCGACTTTCCTTTCTTCGCCGAGCATCCAGAACGGGTAGCTGTGCATATCCTCCAGCTTAAAACGGGCAAGATCGACACGCTGCCCGATTCAGGCGGATTGTTCGCACCTCAATGGTCGCCAGACGGCAAGTACGCGACGGCGCTTAGCCTCAAAGACCAGCGCATTATGCTGTTTGACTTCGCGACAAAGACATGGAGTTCGTTGGTTCCGGGCTGGGGCTTGGTGCGCTGGAGCAGCGACAGCCGATGGGTCTACTACCTTCGATACGGTCCTCATCCTGCGGTGATGCGAGTGAGCGTGCCCGACCGGCATATCGAGCAAGTAGCCAGTCTGCAGGGCATCCGTCTCTCCGGGCGTTTGGCGGGGCTCGAGTTTGGCCTGACGCCAGACGGAGAACCGATCATTACGCGTGCTGTGGGCACCCAGGAGATCTATTCCATGGATTGGCGTCCTCACTAGTGTTGGCAACTAGTCCTCACACTATGGCGTTAGGCGCCCTGTACCGTCGGTCGCATCTGCCGCGAGCAAGGGCCAGCAAGCGGCAGAGTCTCTGCTGAACGCCAGCGCCATGCTGTCCCAAACCATCGACACCGCGTGGACGATGAAGGAGACCGGCGAAGTGGACGCCGCCAGCCAGACCGTTACCTGGGATTAGGTGCGTAACATCCGACCTTGATGAACCGATATGGAATGACTCTGTGATTCGGTATCTCCGACACGCCAGCGGCTTCGTTCTAGTCGCCTTCTCGGACAAGTGGCCCTTGCCTCAACTGCTGTCAACAGTCAGTATGGAGTGACCGGCACCGATGCGCTGATCGTGGGTTAGGCTGTGAGTTCAGAAGGACGCACAGTTCAGAGCCACAAGCGGAAGGGAGCCGGTCATGAAGGAAAAGTTACGATTTTTGGGTCTGGATGTCCACGCCGAAACGATTGCCGTAGCGGTGGCGGAGCCGGATGGGGAGGTACGGAGTCTAGGAACGATTCCGAACCGCGCCGAGTCGATCCGCAAGATGATCAAGAAGCTTGGTCCAGCAGAGAGGGTGAGAGCCTGTTATGAAGCAGGTCCGACGGGCTATGTCGTGTACTGGCAGTTGGCGGAGTTGGGCATTCAGTGCGAGGTTGTCGCGCCCACGCTGGTACCGGTCAAGGTAGGTGATCGGGTAAAGACGGATCGACGGGACGCTGAGAAGCTGGCACGTTGTTATCGCTCCGGAGATCTGACGGCGGTGTGGGTTCCAGATGAAGGCTCCGAGGCATTGCGGGATCTGGTGCGTGCCCGCGAAGCAGCGAAGCAGGATCAGATGCGAGCGCGGCATCGGCTGAGTAAGTTTCTCCTGCGCTCAGGTCAGCGCCCACCCACCGGGGTGCGATCATGGACGCGCCCTTATCTGATCTGGGTTGCGCAGCTGCGCTTCGCACAGGTCGCTCAGGAGGCCACGCGGCAGGATTATCTGCACGAGGTCGAGCACATGCGGGAACGGGTGGCGCGTCTGGAGCAAGCCATCATGGAGGCCGTGAAGCTGGCCTCGCCGGCGTTACAACAAGTCATCAACGATCTACAGGCGCTGCGCGGTATCGCAGATATCTCAGCTGTGACCATTGCGGCCGAGCTGGGCCGAGTATCCCGCTTCGGCAGTGCTAGGCAGCTGATGGGGTATTGCGGCGCGGTGCCAAGCGAAGACTCCAGTGGCAAGCGAATCAGACGCGGAGGCATCACTAAGACTGGCAACGCACACTTGCGACGAATCGTTGGCGAAGCAGCATGGAGCTATCGCCGTCCACCAGGTATCTGGTATGGGTTGCGCAGACGGCAGGAGAGCATTTCGGAAGAGGTCAAGGAGATTGCATGGAAGGCTCAACACCGCCTGCACAAGCGCTATATGAAGCTGGGTGCAGCCGGCAAGCCCCAGGGAAAGATCATTACTGCAGTTGCTCGTGAACTACTGGGATTCATCTGGGCTATTGGCACCAGAGCAGAGACGACCGTCAGCCAGCGAACTGCAGCCTGACAAGAACAAAAGCAAAAGCTTTCCAAATAAGGGAAAAACAAAAACCGTTCCTTGATGAAACGCGCCATCCAACTCGAGCACAGAGCCAGCAGCAGCCGGAGCAAGCACGAAGGAGAATCCTCGCTTGGCCTATGCGACAGGCTCGACCGGACTCGCGATAACAGTCAGAGGCAGCTCCCGACGGATCATGATTATGCGGTTCCGACCCGCGAATATCAGACTGATCAATCGTCGCTCAAACCTGCCCAGGCTGCTGCTCGCTCTGTCCTCGGGAGAAGCAAAAACAGCGACAACGACAAGAACAAACCCATCGACTCCGCAGGGTTGACAGGGTCACTACATATCAGGGCAAATCGCTCATCGACCCAGTTTTAGGGCCGTAGCAAAGGCTACTCCCGTAAACGCGCTAAGCTGAAGATACGTGGAAAGATTAGACAGCGTTTTCCTTCATCTCTCTCGAATCACTCGGGAACGATCCATCAGGACATCTACCACTCAGCTCGCCATCTAGGCGAAACAACGAGTACGCCAAGCCACGGTGAAGAAGAATAGGTTGCCCAATGAAAAAGTACATTCAGCAGGATTGAAAACGGACCAGAAAACAGGGGCGCAAGCTGGAGCGTAGTTCGCAAGGTGATTTTGTATCTTACAGATCCTTCGATGAACCCAGCGGCGTGCAGCGCACTCCGGAATGCCTGCGGCTAGTTTCTCTCATTCAAAGTCCGCCGCTTGAGCTTCTATTTACTTTGCTCGTCCTTCACCACATCGCCGCCCTTCATCACCCACTTCACATGTGCTAGGACGGTAATATCAGTCAGCGGATCATCATCTACCGCAATCAGGTCCGCATACTTGCCCGCTTCAATTGCTCCCAAGCTGTTCGTCCATCCCATCAGCTCAGCCGCATTCAGCGTCGCCGCGCGAATCGCCTCGATCGGTGACATTCCTCGTCTCACCATCGCCGCCAGTTCTTCCGCATTCTTTCCATGACGGCCTTCTTCGCTCGGGTCGAACCCGTCCGCGATCTTTACTCCTGCTTTCAGGGCCATCCGGATCTCGTCGTAAGTTCCTTGCACAAATCCGTCGATTTTCTTAGCCTGTTCCGGTGTCACAGGCCCTGCCTTAGCTTTCGCCACTTGATCGTCGACCACGCCCACCGTCGGTACGAGGAACACTCCCTTCTCCTTCATCATCTCGATCTCTTCCTTGTCAATCTGAAACCCATGTTCAATCGAGTCCACTCCAGCATTGATCGCATTTTTGATACCTTCAGTTGTCGTCGCATGGGCCGCCACCTTCAAATGGGCTTTGTGCGCTTCCTCCACAATCACATGCATCTCCTCCAGTGTGAGCGTCAGATGATCCCAATCTGCGTAAACCTTGATCAAGTCCGCCCCATGTCCGATCTGTTCGCGTACGGCCCGGCGCGCGTCCTCTGCGCCGCTTACCATGTCCGCGCCGGTGGGGAAGTCCGTCAAATCCGGTGATACGCCGAACGGATTGTATTGCCCGACCGCCGCAATCGCCCGCGTCGCCACCTGCATTCGCGGACCTTCCACCAGCCCATTGTTGATTGCATCCCGCAGCGCAACATCGGCATACCCCGATCCCTCGTTCTCTACATCGCGAACCGCAGTGAATCCCGCATGCAGTGTTTCCCGAGCATCCGCAGCACCTTCCAGAGCCCGGTAGGCTTGCGATTTCGTCGCGAGTCCCAGCAAGTATCCGTTTTTTCCCGATTCGAAACGCGCCATCAAATGAGTGTGGCAATCGATCAATCCTGGCAACAGGGTAGCGCGGCCCAGGTCGATCACTTTTGCACCCGGGTGCGCATGCCCCTGCACCACCGCTGCCGTACCAACCTCCTTGATCCGGTCGCCCTCAATCAAGACGGCTGCTTCTTCGAGGTACTTCCCGCTGCGCACATCAAGAACCTTGGTCGCCTTCACAATCACCTGAGTTCGCACTTGAGCGCTCGGATCACGCTGCGCATAGGTTCGGAGAGATATGACCGCAAGAACTCCGGCGGAGAGGAACAGTAGCTTTTTCAAGGCTTCAACCTCGGAGAGGTGTGCTGCTTCGAATCGAAAAGGGCGCAGCTTGCGGTGCCGCACGGAAGCGTGCGATTCAACCGACCTGCGCCAGAACTGGGGTACGCTTGGCGGAAGCACGGCTGCGGAGAGTCTCCTGCAGGTGGAGGATAAGATCGGCCAGAGGGAATGCCGCGGCCACGCAGAACCAGACAATGATCTCAGTGAACTTTTCGTCAATGTTGAACACGCCCTGGATCACACGCACCTCGAGGAAGATGATAGCGCAAGCATAACTTCGGCTCATCCACTGGCGATGAAGTTGCACCTTGTGCTGCAGGATGAACGTTAGGGCCATGATGGTCGCGAACATCCAGATCGCTGCGTCGGCCACAGTCGCTATTACGAGGGAGAATTGGACGGGATCGCCGGGATAGATGTGCACGCTCTCGAAGTTTTGAATATAAAGGCCCATGGGAGCGCCGAGGAGAACGCCGCCCACGTAGAAGCGGCCCATGATGCGATGAAGCTTGGTGAAGCGGCGGCGGAGACGCTCGGAAAACTGAAAAGGTCCGAGGAGCAGTGCGCATCCGGCTGCGAGGCCGTGGGGCAATAAAAACCACTTGAAGGTCGCGATGTGCGACCACTCAGGGTCGGCATTGTTGACGAGGAAACTCTCGTTGTGAAGGAGCACGTAGGCATACATTAGCCCGATGACCAGGAAGAGTAGATATTTGGGACGCATCCACGCGATGCGACCGGGCGGCGAGACTTGGACGGTTGCGGCTAGATCTGACATGAAACCTCTCCACGCAGATTTCGGAGTGAAAGCTGGGCCATATTGCCTGGATACCTAGGCAGAAGACTCGGGAATGAACAACAGTACCACGGGAGTTGCATACGGTGGCGAGGGTTTTGCGCAAACGCCAAATGCCTGGATCAGCGCCAACTCGGAAGTTGGCAATTTCTTGCCTAACTACTGGCATGGTCCGCCGCCTAAGCCCCCGCGGGTGTAGAGGTAAACACAGGAGGTGTTCCATGGAGACTCGAGGCTTTACAGGCAGGCTGGCACGAGGCATCGACAAAGAGCTGCTCCAAACGCTGAATCAGCCGGGAACCGAAATATTGCCAAATCCATTGCAAAGAGCTCTTATGCGCAACGTAGCCCTTCCGGCGCAAAAGGCCAGCAAAGCTGAGTTGCTCGCACTGTGGGCCGGACAGAGTGCCAACCTGGCACGATGCCAAGGAATCCAAGAGTTGTTGCAGTCCCTCGTCGAAGGCGCTGCGAAGCGAATCAATACTGTCGAATAGGCTCTCTCGCACACGTTCAGTTCTTCGTGGAATTCCTACGGATCTAGACCTTCATGTTTCGCTCACCGCACTGGAAAACAGTCGAGATCGTTGGCGAATACGATAGGACCGGCAAAGTGACGCTGTATTTCTGCTTGTGTCTCATTCTCTCTTCCCAAAGTCCGCAGCATTCGATGAGACAGTATCAACCGCTTGACGTGAGCATTCGCGGCAATCATCCCGATTACTGAAGGTGGCATATGCAGGCGCCTTTCCACTCCTGTGGCGCCCTCTGGTACGGCGTTATGAGCGACAAACAAATCTGCGTCCATCGCGAGCTGTGTCAGTCCGTCTCCTTCGCCGTTCGTATCTCCGCTAAAGACGATCCGCTTGCCGCCCATTTCTACGCGCCACGCCATCGCGGGAAACCCTCCATGAATTACGCGCACCGCGTACACGACCATGTCGGAGTTTCGAAACACGAGAACCGGTTTGGAACCGGCTACAACATCATGCGGTTCGAGTGTGTAGCTTCCTTTTGTGCCTGGACCCGCCAGGTCGCTCAGGTAGCGCCAAGCCCCTTTCGGCTCACTGAACAGATCACGCACAAACTCAGTCGTGGACGGCATAAAGTCATTTCCCGGTGGACCGTACACTGGCAGGGGGCGCTTGCGGTCTTCAAACCAGGAAGAAAATACCAAGGCGGGAAAATCGCCACTGTGATCGATGTGAAAATGGCTGAACAGAACAACATCCACTTGGGACATCTGCGCTCCGCTCTCCCCAAAGCGTAGAGCGCTGCCTCCTCCCGCATCAACGATGACGACGTGCGGTGCCATGATCCCATATGAGATAGCTGGTAGAAGCCCGCTTATCCTGCAACTCCGGGCCGCCGGAACCGAGTACCTGAACCGCCAGTCCTGAGGAGCCGCAGGATTGCGCCTCGACGGGCGAAACCTCACACAGGGGAAGAGGACTGCCAAAGCAAGAAGCGCTTTTCCCGCCACCTTCCTGCAAACGTCTCGAGGATGATTTCCATTTCGCACCGCCAAGCCGCCCGACCCTTCAAAGATAGCCGAAGTGAGAACGGGGAAGTCCCCCAGTGTTTAAAGGCCTGATCGGACATCGGGGTTTCGGCGAGATTGCGCGCTAGCAGGATCCGAATTTCCAGGGCGCAATAAGATGCGCCTCAAAATCCCGATGAGAGCTCTTAAGTTATTGATTTAATTGGTTGCGGGGGCTGGATTTGAACCAGCGACCTTTGGGTTATGAGGGAAGTCATAAACTGATTTTAAGAGACTTAGTGCGGCGCGGATGATACCGAAGCACTTTTTAGAATCCATAAGATACAGAACCGCCTTCCGAACTGCGCTCCAGCTTGCGCCCCTGTTTTCCGGTCCGTTTTCAATCCTGCTGAATGTACTTTTGCATTGGGCGACCTATTCTCCTTCCACCGTGGCTTGGCGTACTCGTTGTTTCGCCTAGATGCCGCCGAGCGGTGGATT
This sequence comes from uncultured Acidobacteriaceae bacterium, assembly GCA_963830285.1. Classification (GTDB taxonomy): domain Bacteria; phylum Acidobacteriota; class Terriglobia; order Terriglobales; family Acidobacteriaceae; genus Telmatobacter. The sequence continues at coordinate 9,977 of CAWHLU010000013.1, read as the reverse complement.
TCCTGATGGATCGTTCCCGAGTGATTCGGGGGGGGAGATTTTCAGAGACACGCTCAACCGTACCACGTGGCTCGGTCGCAATTCCTCAAACGATCAGGAATAGTCTGCGCCTCAAGGGCGTAAAGTCGCCAAGTTGGATGATTGGCGGTTGCTCGGGAAACGAATGTGAACATCGAAAAGGACGATCATTCTTTGCCCCGAAACTCAGGCTCAATATTCTGGTTCTCCCGGAACAGGTTTGCTGGGTCGTACTGCGCCTTGATTGCCGCAAGGCGCGAATAGTTCACTCCGTAGACCTCACGAATGCGCTCCGGCCCGCTAGGCGGCAGGTAGTTTACATAGGCACGGCGCGCCCAGGGACGCAGTGCCGCGCCCGTCTCTGCCACCCACCGCTCTGCCCGTGCGCGTGCCTCCGGGTTATGCCACTCGGCGGAAATGATGGTGCTCAGCCCCGTTCCGCGCAGAGGGTAGGCCGTGGCGGTCACCGGGATGCGTGCCACAACGCCGTTCGACAGGCCCAACAACATCTGTCCGACTCCGCGCCCCTCGACTGCCGCCCGCGCGAGCACATCGACGACGTCATGGTTCAGATCCTCGATGAACGCGCCGTCAACGGCCAACGGTGTCGCCGCCCAGACTTCGCCTTCCGGATCCGGTGTTGAGGTGGACAGCTGTGCCTGCACCGGGCGAAATGCGGCTTTCCACTTTTCGAGGTAAGCCCCCGCAGCTGCGGCGGTGCCGCGATATCCGCAGCTTGCCGACGCCCCAGAATCCGGGTCGACGAAGAACCCAGCGCGTGCCTCGTCGGGGGCACCGCGCACCAGGTCCCCAAACGCGCGCAACGCCCCGGCAATATCTCGCCAGCCGAATTTGAATGCAGCCGAGTGTAACGGCACAACGGGGTGCAGCCGGAAGTCCAGGCGGGTGACTACGCCGAAGTTCCCGCCGCCGCCACGGATCGCCCAATACAGGTCGTCGTTGCTGCCGGGTCCGAGTTCGCGCACGTCACCGTCAGTCGTCACGAGCTGCGCGCCAATCAGGTTGTCGCACGCCGTTCCATACAGGCCCCTCCCGCTCGTATCACCACCGGCGAGTGTGAGCCCAGCAACGCCGACAGAACCGCACGATCCCATGGGCGTGTAAAGACTGGCGGCCAGCGTGGCCCTGAGGAGGTCCCTAATCCGGGTACCGCCCCCAACTGTGGCGGCTCGGCGATCGCGATCGACGGTGACGGTGCTGAACGCGCCGAGGTCTATCTGTAGAGCGCCGTCGGCCACTCCGTACCCGGCATAGCTGTGGCCACCGCCGCGGATAGCGATGGGAACCTTGTGCTTGCGCGCAAACTCCACGCAACGTCGCACGTCATCGACATCGGCGGCACGAACCATGGCGAGCGGTCGGCGATCGTAGGCAAGGTTCCAGACCCTCCTTGCCTCGTCGTAACCCGGCGAACTTGCACGCAACAAACGTCCACGAACGCGGCGGGCGAGATCGTCAAGGTCGGAAGCCGGATCGACGACGGCGAGTGCGGGCAGCATGCCTACGGCAGCGGCGGTGATGAGCCCGGCGTGCACGAATTCGCGACGGGTCCAAGCGGGACGATCGACCTTTTTAATGCTCATGGGCTTTGCCACAAATATTCGCTGCTCAAACTTGCGGCAGCAGATTGCAGTGTAACGTCCTCTGAAACCGAAATAGCTCCTTTGACGGATTCTGGCCGGCTGGTTGGCAATAGGGAAACCAAATCTGGGGCAGAATTCGACGATAGGTATTCGTAAACGGGCCACGTCGTCGGAATTTCCTGTTACGGATCACGCCAAACGACATTTCCGACGGCAGAAGTTCTGGAAAAGTGGTTTGGCTGTTACCGCCCGTTGACTTCGCACTTCAAGATTGTCCACGATCGCCTGGGTTCTAAGTTTTACGAAGAGTAATTGCCGCTCGGGGCGGTGTCTGCGGAGAGGCAACACCGTGCCGAAGTTGAGGCTGGTTGTGCTGAATCCGCCGAATTGATGATGTGGCCCTTAGCAGGTGCTCTGCGGATTTACGCGCGCGCTGTCACTGATCATCAGGGTCGCCGTCGTCCTGCGCACCTAATCTGCTTTCAGGTTCATCATCCGCCTCAACCCTGGCCAGCGAGGGCTGGAGGCGAAGAGCTCACCAAACTGGAGGGGGAAAAGCCAAGGCGCGCGGGGATCGCGCTGGTCGATGGCCTTTAGGTACCAGTCAAACGCAGAATCGACATCCGCAAGAACCGAGTAATAGCAAATAAGGCCGCCGGGAGTTCCGAATGCGGTTCCATCGCCAAGTTCTTTGAGCAAGCTTTGTGCCCGGACCGTTTCTCCGATGCGCTCATACATTCCGGCGAGGCGACCGATCACGGTGGGATTCCAGGGCGCCAGAGAACGGGCTTTCTCTTCATAGGCGATGGCTTCGGGCAGCCGATTCTGCATCAGGTAAGAGAAGCCCATCCACGATTGCGCTATCCAGAAGTTCTCATTAAGTTGCAAAACATCCCGGAGTACCGCTTCTCCCTGAGCGAATCTGCGCGATGCCAGACAGTAGCCCCCCAAAGCTGAGCGGCACAAAGCATTCAGTGGATCTTGCTGAAGCGCGCGCTGTACCCCCTTTTCGGCCTCTGCCATGCGCCCCAGTGATCCCAGATAGAACGAGCTATGGAGATAGCAAGTGAACGGCTGAACCTGCTGGCCGGCCATTGCCAACTGGAACTGCCGGCCGGCTTCGGCCCAGTCGTAATCGAGTACGCCCGCAATTGCCAGCACGGCGTGAGCATCCGGAAGCGATGATTCGATCTCCAGTGCTCTTTGTGCCGTTGCCCTCATGAATTCGGCTGCTTGCGGTGGAGGACTTTGATTCTCGATGGCGAGAATGTAGAAGCACCAGCCAAGCTCGCTATGGGCCAGAGCGAATCCGGGATCGAGCGCGACGGCTCTTTCAAGACACTCCCTGCCGCGCGCCGCCGACTCCGGGGTCCACCGCTGAAGATGGTGGCGGGATTTCAGAAACTCCTCATACGCGGCGGCCTGGGGCACGTACCTTGGTGGCGCCGCGGAAAGCTTGACTTGCAACTTGCCTGCAATGGCGGCAGCGATCTCGTCCTGCACCGCGAAGACATCCGGTCATCTCGCGGTCGTAGCGTTCCGACCAGAGATGACGTTCCGTCGTCTGCGTTGATGAGCTGCACTATGACGCGGATGCGGCTGCCGGCTCTGCGCACGCTGCCTTGCAGGATGGTGGTTACGCCGAGGGCCTCAGCGATCGCGCGGATGTCCTGCTCTTTGCCGCGAAAAGCGAAAGCCGAGGTCCGTGCAATGACCTTGAGCCCTGCGATCTGGGCGAGCAGGTTGATGATTTCCTCAGCCAGACCGTCGGAGAAATACTCTTGATCTTTTTCTGCGCTGAGGTTGGCAAAGGGCAGGACGGCGATGGAGGGAGGCACTGCTGCAGGGTGTGCGCCGCTTGACGTCGGCGACGGAGCCTCCGCTGGTTTGTCTGCCTTTTCTATGTGCAGGCCGGCCTTGCGGAGGCCTTCAATCAGGTGCTCGACAAGTTGCGGCGCCCAGATCTTCTCCAGTTCTTTTCGTGCCACGGTTGCATAATCCGGTTTGACGGCGAGGATCTGGCGTACAGCGTTGGCCGCACTCTCGCGGTTTCCGAGTTGCCCATGCGCCGCGGCAACGGCGACGTGGGTAAGGGTGAAGCCGGGCATGTTGATCCTGAACGCAATGTCGAGCGCCGAGTTGTAGTCATGCTTACGGTACGCATCCAGAAAGGGAGCGTACCAATACCACCCCGGATGATTTGGGTTCAGCTCTATCGCTCGCGTGATCAATTCGCATCCGCGCTGCCAGGCTTCGTCCTGCACGCCCGGCGAAGGCAAGGATCTGGCCCACGTAAGCGGAAGCGGATGCGTCCATGGAATTGAGCGCAAGGGTTCGCTCCGCGGCGACGCGCGATGCCTGAAACTCCCTGCAGAACAGGAGTGACCACGCCAGTGCGAGATGGGCCTTGTGGTTTCCCGGGCCCGCATCGACTGCGTGCCGCGCAGCCTGCACAGCACGGCCCAGCGGATCCGGCGAGCTGCCCAGGTCATGGATGTATTCGTCTGTAAGCAGAATCGAGAGCATTGCCCAGCAATCGGCAGAGCCGGGATGTTGCTCGACGGCCCGTTCGAGGGCAGCCTTCGCCTGCGCGTGCTCTTCGGGTGTGACGCGCTCGGCGTAACTGAAACTGCGCAGCAGGGCCTCGTAGGGCGTGAGTTCAGCGATGGCTTTGCTGCGGACGATCTGGCTCATTGCGTGCGGAAGAACTCCGTAAGCATCGGCGACGGTGGAGACGATCCGAGGCACCAGATCGTCCTGCAAGTGGAAGAGCATGTCCGGGCTAAAGGCGCGTTCATAATTTTCCGCCCAAAGGTGAGCGCCTGTTACGGCATCCACAAGCTGGACAGACAGACGCAGCTTGGAACTTGCCTGGCGCAGACTGCCTTCCATGACGTAACGCGCCCCAAGCTCCTTGCCGGCGGAGCGAACATCGACCGCGGCCTGGGCGTATCGAGATGTAGAGCTGAGGGCGATGACCCGCAGATAAGAGAAGCGCGAAAGACCGGTGACGATCTCTTCGCTCAATCCATCGGCAAGTGCAGCTAACTCCGGGCTCGCTCCGCTTGATTTGAAAGGCAGGACGGCGACCCAGAAGCCCTCGTCGGCACGGGCAGCGCCAGAATCGGACGCGGCAATGGTGTGTGAGGGCGTGCCTGGGCTTGCGGATGCGGCAGTGCTGGGGGCACTCTGGATTGCGGGTGTCGGCGACGGCGTCGATCGCTCTTCGGCAATTTCAAGGCCGGCCTTGCGCAGGCCTTCGAGCACATGCTCGACGTGATCGGATTGAAACCAGATTCCAAGATCCTCTCTTGCCGCCGTTGCAATCTCGGGGCGAGTGGCAATCAGTTCGTCCACTGCCTTTTCCGCAGGCTTCTTCATGCCAAGCTGACCATATGCTGCCGCCGTGATGAGGTGTGTAAAGAAATAGCCTGGGATGTTGATTTTGAGGGCGAAGCCGAGAGCGCCTCGATAATCGCCCTTACGATAAGCGTTGTAAGCGAGCGGAAACCAATACCAGCCGGGATGATTGGGATTGAGCCGCATGGCAGACTCGGCGTGTGCGCATCCCACTTCCCAGTCGCCGGCGTAAGCAGTCGAAATGCCCATCCAGGCAAGGGCAGAGCCATCCATCGGATTCAGCTTGACCGCCCGCTGCGCGGCTGGCGGGAATGCCAGAAAGTCCTTTTGAAAAAACAGCGTGATAGCGAGAGCCAGATGGGCAAAATGGTTGGAAGGCGCTGCATCAATGGCGCGCCGAGCCGCTGCCAGCGCGCGGCCCAGCGGATCGGGTCGAACGTTAAATCCATGCGCACGCTCGTCCCAGTAAATCCACGACAACATTGCCCATGCATCGCTCAAGTCTGGCGCCTGGCGAACAGCATTCTCAAGAATCCTTCTTACCTGCGCATGCTCGTCCGGCGTGAGCCGTTCGTGGTAACCAAAGCTGCGGATCACTCCCTCGTGCGGAGTGAGCTGGTCCTCCGCTTTGCTGCGAAGGCTCTCGCTCATGCTGTGCGGCAGCACTCCGTACGTGTCGGCCACCGTGGAGACGATGCGCGGCACGAGATCATCCTGCAGCTCGAAGATTGCGTTAGGGCTGAACTCGCGTTCATAAGTCTCAGCCCAGAGATTGGCTCCGGTGACCGCATCAATGAGTTGCACGGCGACCCGCAGCTTCGCTCCAGCCTGGCGAAGCGTGCCATCCATCACATAGCGCGCGCCAAGCTCCTGGCCGGCAACGCGGAGATCGATTGATTTATTGGCGTAGCTCAGAGTGGAGCCGCGTGCGATGACTCGTAAATAGGAGAAGCGCGAAAGCCCGGTGACGATCTCTTCGGACACCCCATCGGCAAGCGCAGCGACCTCAGGAGTTGCGCCGGATGATTTGAACGGGAGGACGGCGACCCAGAAGCCCTCGTCGGCACGGGCTCTGCCGGACTTGGCGGCAGAAACGGAATATGAGGGTGTGGCGGAGCTAGCAGCCGGAATCCCGGCAAGAGTCGCGGCTGTTCCTGCGGCTGGTGCTGAGACCCTATGCATCGCCTGTCGTGCCAGGTCTCGGAACTCGTTTGAGACATCGCGTGCGGTCTGAATGCGGTGGCGCGGGTCCTTCTCCAAGCAGCGCCTGATAATGCGGGAAAGATCGCCGGGCAGGTCGGGCCGGCTCTCTGCAATCGAAGCGGGAGCATCCCGCAGAATCGAAGAGATCAATTCCGCCGAGGAGTTCCCCGCAAACGGCTTGCAGCCGGTTGCCATCTCGTGCAGCATTACGCCCAGTGAGAAGATGTCAGTGCGGTGATCCAGCGGCCGCGCCGAGATCTGTTCCGGCGACATGTAGGCTGGGGTTCCCATCACCACTCCTGCTTGCGTGTTGCCGAGCGAAGTACGCGTGGCCTCGTCAGCATCACCTCTTCCCACCTCTTTGGCCAGCCCGAAATCCAACACCTTCACGCGACCGTCTTGGGTCACCATCACATTGGCTGGCTTCAGGTCGCGATGCACGATTCCCTTCTCGTGCGCTGCAGCAAGCGCATCGGCCAATTCCGTGGCGATATTCACAATCTGCTCGAGAGCCAGACCATCCGCGCAGATCAGCAGGTCGAGGGCCTGTCCCTCTACCAGTTCCATCGTGAGAAAGTGGATGCCATCAGTGTGTTCTACCGAGTAGATTGTGACGATGTGAGGATGGTTGAGCGCGGCCACAGCACGAGCCTCACGCTGAAAGCGAGCGAGGCGGTCAGGATTATCCGCCACACCCGCAGGCAGCACTTTGATGGCGACATCGCGGTGCAACCGCGAGTCCCGGGCGCGAAACACCTCTCCCATCCCCCCTGCTCCGATACAGCGCAGGATCTCGTACTGGCCGAGTTTGTCGCCTGAAGAGAGCATGGAGGTGGCTTAGCAAGTCTACCCGAACAAGAATGACAGGGAGATCACAAATCCCGAAAGGCACAATCCTTCGAATTCTGCCTTGATCGAATACCCGCTCGAACTGGCTGAGCCAGGCAGCACTGAATGATCCGGTCCGGAGGCGGAAACCCAAACTGGTGGCACAGCGGGGTGCGAGGTCGAGGGTCAATCTGGATAGACACACTTCTCTTCACTTGATGCATCATCGCCGATGCACTCATTGAGAAATCATTCAGGAAGCACTTTCACCTGGAGGAGGAGTCCTAGTGCTGTATCTGGAGCGCCCTGCACGCAAGAATGCGCGGACGATTGCTTTCAAAGAGGGCGCTTCTGATACAGCGACTTGAAGGAAGCCGCCCTCATGGAAGCCTATGGTTTCGAATTGGTCTGGTCGGGTGCAGAGGTCTGAGGAGGATGCGGAGATCGGCGTATTCTTACGCTTTGAAGATTGGATGCAGCAGTGAAGGCTGGTCAAAGTGCGTTAGGTGAGGTCTCGACAGAGCAGTTTGCCGCAACTAGGATGAACTGATGTCTGTACCCGAACGTGTACCCCAAAACCTTGCACTTCAGCGCCTTTCAAGTACTGCATTTGCAGTTAGAATCTACTGCACGAAAGCACGCCTTCCCTTCTTCAAGTCAGTTCCGTGGCGCGCATCCAACGAATGCACCCTCATGCTCTCTTCGGCGAGCACATCGATCTTAGCAACAGTTGAACGAGAGGGTCACTTGTCCGATTAGGTTTTTCGCCCAGGTGCCGAAGCCCGGCTCAATGTGAATTGCATCGATGAGTGCAGAGGCCTATCTCCCCAATTGAGACTCCCCAAGAGACCATTCCGCCATTCAGAGGCGTCTTCATACGAGGAAAGCTGCATGCGCACCAGAATTCTGCATCCGCCCAGCGCCGCTTCAGCTCCTGCGCGCCGTACAGTTTTACTTCGACTCGATTCTTTCGACCGGCCACAGATGATTGAATCAGCGTGGCCGCCACACGTGTACCGGCGGTCAAAACAGCCTTTGAAAAGGAAGGGTCATCGACAGCCCGAGAGAGTTGGAGTGTTCCAACGAGAAGACCGAAAAGCCCAATGGCAACTTCGCGCCCTTTTGGCCCCTTGGGAATATTCGGCAATTGCCTTTCTACAGCATTCACAAGCCTTTTGACCGACGAGGTGTAGCTGTGGCGTGTAGTCCGCCCCTGGCGCGAAATCTCCGGAAGAAGCGCGGCAGAAGGACATCCGCTGTCGGCCTGGTCCCGATGTTCCTCTGACAAATAGGCGCGAACGATTTCCATCAAGCGCCCCGACTCAATTGCTTTCTCGAATCGCTGCCACTGCTCGTCGGCCGCCCGTTCGAGGCTCTTCTCGATCATGTCTTTTTTGGAAGAAAAATGGGCGTAGAAAGCACCATTCGTCAGGCCAGCATCGGACATGATGCCTGCAACACCCGACGCCGCAATACCCTGCTGCCGGATCGATGCGCGGCAACCTCCAGGATGCGGTCATGCGTCGCGTCTTTATGACCCTTCTCATACCTCATGCTTTTTCTCTGGCCTCATTGTCGCTGCGTTTATCATGACTGCGATCCTGCGATTTACGGCAGAGTGATGTATCACGCGGACCGCGTAGGTTAGGGCGGACTCACGATGCCTTGGCTGGCACGAGAGATTTAGACGCCTTCCACAACTGCTTGTTGATAAAGCCGGGAGCTAGGCGTCCAGGAACGCGAGCATCTTGGTCTGTCCCGGATGAATCTCTAGCGAGCCGGATTTCAGGGCCGAAAAGGACTGCTTCACCAGATCTTCGGTGCTCATCACACCCGCGCCACCCTCCACAAGTTCTGTCGTCATGTCTGTCTTCACGGCAGGGGGCATGATCTCGACAACCTCTACGCTGTTCGCTTCCAACTGGAAGCGCAGCGAAAGCGTGTACGAATGAATCGCTGCCTTGGTGGCACAGTAGATCGGCGCGGCCGGCAATGGCACGAACGCCAGGCCTGAAGACACGTTAATCACCGTGCCCTTATTCGCCGCGAGGACATTGATGAGCGCCGAGGTCGTTCGAATCACTCCACCTACGTTGATATTCACCTCCGCCATCAAACCGTCTAGATCAGATGCCGATGCCCTGAGGTTCTTGTACAGTAAGATACCCGCGTTGTTCATCAATACGTCAAGTCTGGGGAAGTCGTTCTCTACGCGTGCCGCGAGGGCAGCAATTTGCGCAGGGTCTGCGACATCGCTCTGGATTGTGTGGAGCTTGGGGTATTTCGCTTTTACCTCGTCAAGCACCGACTGGCGCCGACCGGTGACAATGACCTCGTTGCCTAACTCTAGAAACTTGAGAGCAAAGGCAAGGCCAATACCTGAAGAGCCGCCGGTGATGAGAATGGTGCGACCAGTAAGTTTCATGCGAGTCCTTTCGTGTCCTGAATCAGAGAATACCTATAAGATTATGACCGTACTACAATAGTTTCAGAAAATTGTTGAGAGGCACCGGGCTTTTTCACCCGTGATCCGCAGCTATCAAATGCGGGATCTTTTGGAATGGTAGCGACGGGCTACTGGTGACGTTCTCGGATGGGACTACTGGCGGATAAGTCGTTGAGGAACTGCTGGAGCTAAGGCCAATTCGAGAACGAGTTAAAATCAAAAGATTAATGTGATGTAAAAGTGCAACCCTTGGGGTATTCGAATCCGAGTATCGTGCGCCAGCATTGTTCAAACGCTGTTAATCTTTGGCGATGTCCTGCGCGTGGATGTTGGTGTCGCAAAATCTCAATCTTCCGCCTGCAAATCGGCTTTCACCGAGTCGGGCGGTGCGGAGTCCAGAAACTCTAACCGGCAACCTTTCTCTTCAACAGCAGCGCAACGAACTGGTTAAGAGAAATCCCTTCCTGTTTCGCAATCCCAACCGCTGCAATCCGCATCGATGTACCCCATAAGAAGTC
>CAWHLU010000012.1:0-313910 GCA_963830285.1 uncultured Acidobacteriaceae bacterium | reverse complement strand
CGGCGTCTATACAGCTGCTGGCGTCACCACCCTCGCACTTCGCGCTCGTCTCGGTGACGTGAGAGGTCAGGTGAGCGTCCACGTCGTCCAGATCAAACAGGGCGGGCCGGACGGTGTGTCGGAAGCGGCTGGGTGCGCGCCGGGCTTTGCTCGCCCGGACCTTCGGCGGGGGACGGGCCGACGTCCAGGTGGCAATCCGGGTCCCACCCCGGCTGCTCAAAAGCCCGGCAACCCCAGTCGAACAGCCGCCGGGCCATGAGGGACTCCGCATGAGGCCAGCGCCCGACACACTCCCGAGGCGATGGCCCACCTCGACGGCAGGAGGCTTACGACTTGAGGCAACCGGTGGCGAGCGCTTTGGTCCCGCCGACGCCGGGGTTCTGGACCGCGGCGAGCTGCATCAGGTCCAGGCAGGCCGCCCGGCGCGTCGGCGCCGCAGTGACGGCGATGGACTTCATCTCGCAGAGCTTCCGGAAAGATGACATGGCCAAGGCGGGATGGGCGGGTTGTCCCTTGCCGTCCCGGTACATCACCGCCAAGGCATGGCAGGCGAGCGTCGCCGCTGTCCAGCTCTTCGTGAAGCGATCGACGAGGCGCGGCGCCAGGGCCCCGGGGCGGCGGCCTTCTCTCGACGTCTCCCCAGGAGGCGGCACCCCTCCTGGTTTCCCTCGCAGGCATCCAGGAAACAGGCCATCGGCCCGCGCGATCGTCCAGAGTCATCGGTGCTGGCGAGACGCAGGGCCCGGCCGGCGTTGAGGTAGTCCTGGGCGGTGGGCGCCGCGACCGTCACCGGGCAGGCCGGCGAAGCGTGAAGGAGATACCAGCCGCGGCCCCGGCGATGCCGACCGCGCCGGTCACCCCGACGAGGATGAGGGCCAGTCGCGACTTCACCGGCTTGGCGGGCGAGGCCCGTGGGGAGGCGGCGTGCCACTCATTTGGGTAACTCGAGGGAGCCGCCGTGGCGGCGTAGCGCGCGGCATCCGGCCCGATCTCCCGGCTGCGCAGGCCAGCACGCGGAGAGCCTTCATGGCTTCCGGCCCGTTCTTGTTCACGCGCTTTCCCTTCTCGTAGTACTCGGCGAGGTGGGTGCATCCCGGGCCGAACGGTTCGTCGCACGACTTCTGGAAGAGGTTGCCTGCTTCCTCCAAATCGTCGCGCTCCTCCTTCTGCAGGGCCAGGAAATAGCCCCCCTGTCCGCCGCCCGCCGCACACGCGCGGCGGAAATAGGCCGCCGAACCACGGGGCTGGCTTTCCGATTGACAGACGGATCAATCCAGCCGTCGTGCAGGCGCGCGTGTTTCCGTCCTGGCACCTCTTCTGGAAGTCCTCTGCCATTGGGATCACGGCCGCCCAGCGGGCATCCTCGTCGACACAGGTCTGGCTCTTGCGGGCCGCGTCCTTGCAGAACTGCCCGTAGAGATAGCGGCGGCAGCGCGTTGTCCTCGTCGATCACGTCGTTGCTGTTGAAGGCGACGGGGTACCCGCCGCAGCGGCGGCAGCCGCCGCTGCCGCAATGCCGGCGAGGATAGCGGGACCCGACGGCGCGGAGCCGATCATTCCGATCAGCGTCAGGACAGGCATCCTCCTGCCCAAGACCGCAGGCTGTCGTGAGGAGTTGCACAGCCGCCGTTTTCTTCTGCGCCTGGAGCAGAAGAGACGCGTACGGCACGCAAAGCCGGCGCTGCTGACCGCGGCATCCCCAGTGCAGGAGCATGTCAGCCGGGCATCGGGATCACCGCTCGCGGTCGCGGCGGAGGACGCAACCTTGGGCGCCAGGTAGTCGCTCAGGTCCCGGCACGGAAGGGCGGACGTCCGGATGGTGTCGACGCACGCCTGGAGGTGACCGTGCTCCTCGGCGCTGATGGCCTCCGTGCGCCGGAGAAGTCGATGTAGTTCGCGCAGGCGTCGACGCTCCCGCTGTTGCAGCCCCGCTGGAACAGGTCGCTCGCCCGCTTGATGTCCGCGGCGATGCCCCGGGCTCGGGCGAGGGCGCGCGCGCCCAGCTGGCACTCGGGACCGCCCACGTTCTCGTCGCAGGAGAGCAGCAGGCACTGCGGTATCCCCACTGCCACCGGGACGTTCGTGTACTGCGCATACAGGTCGGCCAGGGCGGAGCTCGAGTGCGCGATCGGCCGCGAAGCAGGCCGCGGCCTTAGTCAGGGCCGCCTGGCTGAGCTGGGCGCCCGCCTTGCCAGGCGCGAGCAGGGCTTCGCCGCGCGTGCGCGCCTCGTCGGGGGTTCGGGCGCCCGGGCAACCGCCGTGCGCCGGAGGTGCCGCGCCGCTCGCCGTCCGCGGCGCCCCCGTCAGACAGAGTACGATTGTCGCAGCCGACAGGAACGTCTGTGTCGTGAGGGGCATGGCCCAGCGCCGCTTCAGTGAGAGACTAAGTGAAAATGCCAGTCTCGGTCCACGAGCGTCAAGTTCCGGACAGGCGTGTATCTGGGGTCGTGTCGGATCACGTTCCGTGCCACGGGCGGCGGCCGCAGCGTTTGACCTCAGCTCGGGCGCGTCAGCGAAGGCGGACGATGCCGCTGCTGGCCGCCCGCTGGCAATCGAGCACGAGCCGGAAGAACCGCTCGTCCGCGTGTTCGACGCGAACGCCTGCCTCGGCGGCATCGCGCGCGCCCGGCGGCGCCCGGCCGTGACCAGGCCACGCTGCCCTCCACTCGCGCCAGCCGACCTTCGGGGAGCGTGATGTCCATCCAGAGCTCCGTTCCCTCGGTGGGGACGTCGGGCGAGCGGAGGCCGACGCCCCGGGCGGAGACGTCGAACGTGAAGCCCCGCCGCACCACCTTGAGACCGACGCCGAACCGGGCCGGGAGAGTCTCTTCGTATCGGATGAGCCGCGGAGCTGCGTCGCTGCCGTCGAGGCTCGCGGGATGGTGCCATCGGGCTGGGCTCGTGCGGTCCCTGCGCCCTGGCGACCACCGGTTCACCGCCCTCGGGCACGAAGATGCCGGGGGCGATTCGGGCTCCCGCAGCCAGCAGAAGTCTGGCGGACGACGGGTCGCCGTCGAGCTGAATTCCGAAGGTCCGGCGCTCGCCCGGCCGCGTCCAGCGAACGACCGCCTCCAGCGGCTCGGTCCCTCCCGGCCGGGCCCTGAAGATCACCCACAGACGGGTCCGCGCCTCCACGGCCACGGCCGAGACAATCGCGGCGCCGGTGGCCGACACGTTCTCGGTCGAGCCACGCCAGCGGCCCTGGAGCGAAGCGGTGCAGATCGCCGCCAGTCGTCGGGGGATACGAGCGCTCCGCGGGCGTCGAACCTCAGCCACGCGCCGCCTCCGCCCGGTTGCCGTTCTGGCCGTCCGGCCGCCATTTGCACTCGAATCCGGCGCCAGCCCCGCCGGTCAGGAGTTGGCCGGCGAGCGAACGCGCGGGGCAAGCGTGGTCATGCTATCGGGCCCGGGCAAGGAGCCCGGGCGTGCCCGCGCGGCAGGGCCCGGCTCCGACGGAGGTCCGATGAGTGTGCTTGATCCCTACGGTCTTCGACGCGTTGTCTCTCCCGCCGGCGCGCTGCCGCAGGCGGCCGAGAGGCTCGATCCGGCGCTGCCGCTGGCCGACGACGAGCTCGAGATTGACGTCGAACACCTGAACATCGATGCCGCCTCGTTCCGCCAGCTCGAGCAGACCGCACAGACCGAGGAGGCCATCGCGAGCCGGATCCTCGGAGATCGTCGCCGCGCGCGGGAAAATGCAGAACCCGGTCACGGCTCCGGCGGCATGCTCATCGGCCGGGTGCGGCGCGTCGGTTCCGCCCACCCGCAGCAGGGGCGCGTCCGTCCGGGCGACCGGGTCGCGACGCTGGTGTCCCTCACGCTGACCCCCCTGGAGCTGACCGAGATCCGCGCTGTCCACCGGCACTCCGAGCAGGTCGACGTCGCAGGTCGCGCCATCCTCTTCGCCTCCGGGGCCTTCGCCGCGCTGCCCGACGACCTCCCGCAGACCGTCGCCCTCGCCGTGCTGGACGTCTGCGGCGCGCCCGCGTGGGTCGAGCGACTGGTCCGGCCCAAGACCACGCTGCTCGTCATCGGCGCTGGCAAGAGCGGCTCCCTCGCGTGTGCGGCCGCCCGCGAGAAGTGGCTGGCGAAGGCCGATCCTCTCGCTCGACCTCCGCATGGCGGGCCCCCGGCGTCTCGTGGACGGGGGCTGGCGGACGTGGCGCTCGCGGCCGACGCCACGCGCCCGCTCGAGGTCATGCGCGCCGTGGCCGACGCGACGGTGGAGAGATGGCCGACCTGGTCGTGAACTGGCGCCAGCGTGCCGGGCACGGAAATGGCGTCGATCCTGGCCGCGCGGCAGGGCGGCGAGGTGCTCTTCTTCAGCATGGCCACCAGCTTCACGGCGGCCGCGCTCGGGCGGAGGGCGTGTCGGGCGACGTGCGGCTGTTCATCGGGAACGGCTACGCCGCCGGGCATGCCGAGTACGCGCTGCTGGTTGCGGGTCTGCGGCGGTGGCGCTGTTGAAGAAGAGGAACTGAGCGAAGCAGAGGCAGAATTGCTAACACCAGCTTTCCCTGCCGGGTGATGACCACCGGTCCTTCTTCTGTGCTGTACACCTGCTCCACCGTCCCGTCGGCTTCGTCCGATGCGCTGGTCGCAGCCTTTTCGGCCTTCAGACCGGAGTATTTGCGGCCCAGTTCGTCGGTGTAAAGCTGGACGAAGGCCTGCGCGGAAGCCGCATTCTTCCAGACCGACAGGTAGAAGAGCGAGATGGATTTGGTGCTGGCCCTGCTCCGGCTGTCGTGGCGCTCAGCCGCTGGCCCGCCCAGTAGATGCCGCCGTCCCAGGCCGGGGTCAGGTCGCGGGCGGCACCGTCGCCCCCGAAAAGCCCGGCGAGAATGTGCACGTCGAGCTGGCCAACCTGGCCGATGTCATAGGGGCGATACGTGTCGTCAACAAGTGGATGAATATCAGGAAGATAGGGAATCGCCGGCACGTGGCCCTTTTCATATTCGCGGGGATTCATGATCTCCCACGACGACGACGGCGGACGATCGAGCGCGCCGGTAAAAGCTGCCGCCTGCCCGCGGTCCATCCACACATCCTGCTCGAAGCTCAGGCCTTCGCGATAAGGAAAAAGAAGTGATTCAGAAAGCAGCAGCGGTGCGCGGGCCAGCACCGGCGAGTTTTCAGAACCGGACATCTGTTGCTTGATTAAGTCCAGGACCTCGGGGTCCCCGATCAGGCTCTTGCCCATCGGCTTCAGGATGTCGTCCATCATCACCGCCGTGGCCTGACCCTCGGTCACGGCCTCGCGTGCGGTATCGAGTTCATCCTTGGCAAGGTGATCGCTGTCTTCGGCGGCGTTGTGGGAGACGTCGGCGGGCGTCTGGTCGCTCCACTTATCCAGATCGAGGTGCTGGTCCTGCAGGGCATGCGTCAAGTTCGTGGGCGAGCACGGGCTTTTGGTCGTCCACCGAGATCCAGTCCAGCATGTTCACGGTCTTGGTCTTGGGATCGTAGTAGGCCTCGATCTGCTCCTTCAGCAGGGCCAGCAGAAATGGCTTCAGATTGAAGTCGCGATCGAGCAGGCCGAACTTCTTCAGGACGATCTCGCTGCGCTGCATGCGCTTGGCGTCCTCGTCTTCGTTGAACTTCTCGCTCAGGTACTTCTCCACTTCTCCGCGCGTGGTCATCTGGCGCTTGACGTCGCTCTTGATTGGCAAGCCGGTCTCCTGCGAGGAGAACTTGAGCAGTTCATCCACCAGGCCGAAGAGCTGCTTTGCCTCTTCCGGGGTGATGTGGGTTTCGCCGTCGTCGGCGATCCTGGCTTGGCCTTGCCTTGATTCTGTGCATCCGGTTTGCCAGACTGGCCCGGAGGGAGCTTGAGTGCCCGGCTGGGCCTGAGGCGCGGGTGCCTGGGCCGTCGCCGCCGCAACCGCCGTGCAGAACGACTGCCGCAATGCTCAAGATATCCCCTGGCTATCTTGCTGATCCGGTACAACTTGCTCATTCTCTCTCCTCGGAGTTTCGGGGACTTCGTAGGTGGCGAAGTCTAGCCTCTGATCTCAAGGCTATAATCAGGATGCACTGCCGCGCGAGGTTTCCTCAGAATTGCGCGCCGTGCTTGTCCAATCGCTCCCCTATGACCGAGAATCTTGCCGTTACCGCTCTTCCAAACACCGCTTGCCACGCAACTTGCTTCGATCGCCCATCCCCCGGAGTTGTCGAATTTCGCGGTGCGCTTACCCCATGTGAATTTGACGCTCCAGCCGAAGAAATAGCGGCACTGGCCAGGGGCGCCGCAGCGCACGATCTTGGTTGGATGCGCCGGGTCAGCGTCCGGGGCGAAGATCGCTTCCGCTGGCTAAGCGGGATGGTAACAAACACCGTGAACGACCTGCCCGAGAATGGCGGCGCGTGGAACCTCGTGCTGAATGCACAGGGACGCATCCAGGGAGACCTGACTGTATGGCGCGACGGCGATGCGCTCGATCTGGAGATTGCCGCCGACCAGTATGAGAAACTGATGGCCCACCTCGATCACTTCATCATCATGGATGACGTGGAACTGGTCGCGCAGGACGCCGCAGCGGAAACCGCCGTGGGCCTGACCGGACCGCAAGGCCAGCGAGGTGCTTGCGCGCATGGGGCTGCCCGCTCCGGCTGAGCCGATGACCTGGCAGCGCGTGGAGTGGAACGGGCTGGATCTGAAGATTTATCGCGGCTACGGCACGCTGGCTGACCACTTTGAGATTGTGACGCCGCTGGCGGGATTGACGCTGCTGTGGCGCGCCTTATCGACCGCAGGCGCGACGCCGGTGGGAGCGGCTGCGCTGGAGGCATTTCGCGTGGCCGAGGGAATTCCGGTTTATGGCGTCGACATCGCCGAGCGCGACCTGCCGCAGGAAACCTCGCAGATGCGTGCGCTCCACTTCAGCAAGGGCTGCTACCTGGGACAGGAAATCGTGGAGCGCATCCGCTCGCGCGGCAATGTGCACCGCCACCTGCGCCAACTTGAACTCGACGGTCCCATGGCCAGAGCCGGAGCGGAACTGTTTCTCGAGGGCGCGCCGGTCGGGGCAGATCACGAGCGCCGCGGAGATTGCGCTGGATGGTAGCATCCGCCGCCTTGCGCTGGGCATGGTGCGCAGCGAGGCCGAAGTCAAGAATCAGCCGCTGACCTACGTTGCGGGCGCAGACTGCCGGCACAGCAAAGATCCTGATGAGCCTCCGGCTTTATGATCGAGATTGACTGGAAAGTTGGATTATGAGCGATACGCCGAAATTCGAAGTGATCGATCGCCGCAAGATGAAGAAGGAAGAGGAGCAGGAAGGCTCTTCCCACCCGGCCGCCGCGGAACCCGCCGCAGAGCCCGAAACAAAGTCGGCCGGGCCGCATCTGGTGGCAACCGAAAGCGAAGAGCCGCCCGCGACGGAAGACCCTTCGGGCGAAGAAGAATTCTGCCGCGGAAATGCCGCCCGCCTCCGACCGCGGAAGAAAAGCGCGAGCAGGCAACGGCCTATGAAGCTTCGGCGCAGCGCGTCGAAGACCTGCTGCGCGCGCAGAATCCCACCATGGGGGCGCAGCCGCCAATCAAGTTCGAACACCTCGTGCAGCAGCTGTATCTTTCTGCGCTGATGCAGATGGGCGCGGCAACCCCGGAGGGCCAGCGTCCGCGCGTGGACATCATCGGCGCGCGACAGAGCATCGATTGCTGGGCGTTCTGGAAGAGAAGATCGAAGGGCAACCTGACGGCCACCGAAGATACGCATGCTGGAGACGGTCCTGTTTGAACTGCGCATGACCTTCCTCGAACTGACCAAGATGATCTCGCTGCAGGGCGTGCAGGCTCCTCCCCCCAAACCGGAAAAACACTAGCTTGAATGGAAGGCCGGCTGACATTTCTGGGAACCGGAACTTCCATGGGAGTTCCCACGCTGGGGTGCGGCTGCGCCGTGTGCACCTCGGCAGATCCGCGCGACCGCCGCCTGCGGCCCTCCGTGCTGCTGCGATGGCACGACGGGATGCGCGACCGCGTGGTGCTGATCGACACCGGCCCGGACTTTCGCGAGCAGGCACTGCGCAACAAGCTCACCCGCGTCGATGCTGTCTTCTACACCCACGGCCATGCCGACCACATCTTCGGCCTCGACGATCTGCGGCCGCTGAGCTTTACGGTCTTTCGCGAAGGCGGATACATTCCGCTCTACGCCTCGCCGGAGACCGAAGAAACGCTGCGCCGCATTTACGACTACACGTTTTCGCCAGAGGCAACCTATCCCAACCGGCCCCGCGTGCACATCGAGCCGCTTCGACGACCGGGCACGGTCTTCGGCGTGGATTTCACGCGCGTGCCGGTGTTCCACGGAGAGTTGGAGATCAATGGCTTTCGCTTCGGCCGCACCGCCTATCTCACCGACGTGAGCGCAATCCCCGACGAGAGCTTCGCGTTGCTCGAAGGCCTGGATCACGTCGTGCTCTCGGCGCTGCGCCACAAGCCGCATCCCAGCCACGCCACGGTTGAGCAGGCGGTGGAGTGGGCACGGCGCATCGGCGCAAAACATACCTGGCTGACCCACATCGCGCATGAACTGGGCCACGAAGCAGACCAACGCGAAGCTGCCGGAAAATATCCGCATGGCCTATGACGGGCTGACCTTCCCCATCGAGCTGGAGGGTGCGAGCGCATGAGCGCCGACCCCGTCAGACAAGATCCGGGCACGCGTGCTCGCGTCTATCGCTCGCTCGACGAAGTGCCGCGAGACTTCGGCCCGTCCATTGCGGCCATCGGCAACTTTGATGGCGTGCATCGCGGTCACCAGCAAATTCTGGGAGCGGCTGCCGCAGAGGCGCGGGCGCGCGGCATGCGTTCCATTGCCATCACATTCAACCCGCACCCGGCGCAGTTTCTCTATCCCAAGGAGGCGCCGAAGCTGCTCACCTTCCTGCCGGAGCGCCTGAGTCTGCTGGCCACAACCGGCGTCGATGCAATTCTCGTGTTGCACTTCGATGAAGCACTGTCGCGTGTGACGGCGGAAGACTTTGTGCGCGACGTCCTCGTCGACGTGCTGCAGAGTCCGCGGGATTCATGAAGGCAGCAACTTTCGCTTCGGGCACGGCGCAAAGGCGGGCGTCAACGAGCTGCGCGCGTTCGGCGAGGAGTTTGGATTCACCGTCGAAGTGCATTCCGCCGTGCGGGTTCATGGCATGGAAGTCTCGAGCTCGGCCGTGCGCAGCCTGATTGCCGCCGGCGACGTGCGCCGCGCGCGATGGATGCTGGGTCGCGTCTTCGGTGTGCATTCCCATCCGGCCAAAGGCCGCGGCGTAGGAACCAGGCTGCTGGTGCCGACGGTGAACCTCGCTCCCTACGAAGGACTTCTGCCCGGATCCGGCGTCTATGTTACTCGGCTGACGATCGGCAGACCGGTGCTTTGAATCCGTGACGAACGTCGGCAACCGGCCCACCTTTGAAGGCGTAGGCTTCGGTGTCGAAACCCACATCCTGAACTTCGAACCGGTCGATCTCACCGACGAAACCCCGCTTCATCTCGAGTTCCTCCTTGCGCCTGCGCGGCGAAATCCAGTGGCCATCCACCGAAGCCCTGAAGGCCCAGATCTTCAAGGATGTCGCCCGCGCCAAGCGGTATTTCAAGATCGCGGCGCTTCGTCAAGGGGATTCGTCACTCCGCTAGCAATCCGCGCTGGCTTACAATTTACCCATGCCGTTTCCTGAAATGCGCATGCGCCGCCTGCGCCGCACCGAGTCGCTTCGCGCCCTGGTGCGCGAAACCACGCTCGAGCCCGGCGACCTGATCTACCCGCTCTTCATCTGCCCCGGCGAGGGCGTGCGCAACCCAGTCAGCTCCATGCCCGGCGTCTTCAATCTCTCCGTCGACGAGGCTGTGCGCGAAGCCGAAGAAGCCGCGAGCCTCGGCATTGGCGGCCTGCTGCTCTTCGGCCTGCCCGACACCAAAGACGAACAAGGCCACCGGCGCATGGGACGACAACGGCATCGTCCAGCAGGGCCTGCGCGCGCTCAAGAAAAGCTCCGCCGCCAAAGAAGCTTGTCCTCATCGCCGACGTCTGCCTCTGCGAGTACACCAGCCACGGCCACTGCGGCGTGGTCGTCGAGACCAAAGACGACGGCTTCGAAGTCGACAACGATCCCTCGCTCGATTTGCTCGCGCCGCACCGCCGCCAGCCTCGCCCGCGCCGGCGCCGACATCGTTGCCCCCAGCGACATGATGGACGGCCGCGTCGCCGCCATCCGCGACGCTCTCGACGACGACGGCAACACGCAATACGCCCATCCTCAGCTACGCCTCCAAGTTTGCTTCGGCCTTCTACGGACCCTTCCGCGAGGCCGCCGACTCCGCGCCGCAATTCGGCGACCGCCGCAGCTACCAGATGGACGGCGCCAACCTGCGCGAAGCCATGCGCGAGATCGACCTCGACCTCGAAGAAGGCGCCGACATGATCCTGATGAAGCCGGCCATGCCCTACCTCGACGTGGTGCGCGCCGCGCGCGAGAACTTCGACGTGCCCATCGGCGCCTACCAGGTCTCCGGCGAGTACTCCATGCTCCAGGCCGCCTTCGAAAAAGGCTGGCTCGACCGCGACCGCGCCATGCTCGAGTCGCTGGTCGGCATCCGCCGCGCCGGCGCCGACTTCATCGTCACCTACTTCGCCAAAGACGCCGCGAAACTGCTCTAGACCCGAGCAGTGAACTTATGTCCTGTTTCCGAAGTTCACGACAAAAGCTGATGATGTCATTCTGAGGGAACGGAGCCCCGAACGTACCAGGGGCCCTAAAGAGCGACACCCTTTGGGGTAGGTTCGGAGGTGGTGAGCGAAGAATCTGCTTTTTGCAATTCCACACTCATGCCAGCAGCTTCTTCGACACCAGACTAGAACTTCCTGCGCAGATATTCGAACACCACGTAGCCAATTCCGGCCGACAGCGAGCGCGATCAGAAATTGGTTAATGTGAAGATGTCGTAGACCGCTGCCGCCAGCGTCTTGCCGTGCCCGTTGACGACCGTGAACTCTCCCATCAGCAGATTCGAATAGAAGAGAAAGATGATGAACGCCATCTCGATGACGGCGCGCAGCACTGTCCTGCGGCGGTTTGGATTCTCGCTCCATGGATTTTCAATAGTACCAAGAACCCATCTGGCAGTCATGCACTCCAATCATCGCCGTCGCACGATTCTGCGGCCATCGATCCGCCGCGATCACGCGCATAAATTGCTTTGCGATGCGCCGCGCATGTGGTCTTCTAAGAGCACTCCAAATGCTCGCATTTCTTGAACGCTACTTTGAATTCACGCATCTTGGCACCAACTGGCGCACCGAGATCCTGGCCGGCGTCACGACGTTTCTCACGATGGCCTACATCGTGCTGGTCAATCCGGCCATTCTCGCCGCTGCCGGCGTTCCGCTTGCCGGCCGTCACCGCCGCCACCTGCCTCTCCGCGGCCTTCGGCTCCATTCTGATGGGCATCGTCGCCCGCTATCCCATCGCGCTCGCGCCCGGCATGGGCCTCAACGCCTACTTCACCTACACCGTCTGCCTCAAGATGCACATCCCCTGGCAAACGGCTCTGGGCGCGGTCTTTCTCTCCGGCATCATCTTTCTCGCGCTCACCGCCGCCGGCATCCGCCAGATGATTCTGCGCTCCATTCCCCACGAGCTCTACGCAGCCGTCGCCAGCGGCATCGGCCTCTTCATCGCCTTCATCGGCTTTCGCAACGCCGGCCTCGTCGTCCGCGATCCCGCCACCCTCGTCGGCCTCGGCAACATCCGCAACCCCACCACCGCGCTCGCGCTCTTCGGCCTCATCCTCATGGTCGCGCTCGAAATCAAGAAAGTCCGAGGCTCCATCCTCATCGGCGTGCTGGTCACCATCACCGGCATCGCCTGGGCCATTCGGCACTCGGTGCACTGGACGCAACCAGCGGCGGCGGCATTCAGCGCGCTCGACGCAGACCGGCCTTCAAGCTCGACATCCGCGGCGCGCTCAACAAAGGCCTGCTCGAAATCATCTTCGTCTTCTTCTTCGTCGACCTCTTCGACAACCTCGGCACCCTCGTCGCCGTCACCAAGCGCGCCGGCCTCATCGCCGCCGACCACTCCATTCCCCGCCTCAACCGCATCCTCTTCGCCGACGCCACAGCCACCGTCTTCGGCTCGCTGACCGGCACCTCCACCGTCACCAGCTACGTGGAGTCCACGGCCGGCGTCGCCGCCGGCGGCCGCTCGGGCGTCACCGCCATCGTCACCGGCCTGCTCTTTCTCGGCGCCATCGGCGCCGCGCCCTTCGTCGGCATCGTGCCCTCCGGCCGCCACCGCGCCCGCGCTCATCCTGGTCGGCTCGCATGATGCTCGCCACCATCACCGAGATCCGCTGGCACGAGCCGCTCGTCGCCGTTCCCGCATTCCTCACGCTCGTCCTGATTCCGCTCACCTACTCCATCGCCAACGGCCTCGGCTTCGGCATCATCGCCTGGGCCGTGCTTCACCTCGCCACCGGCAACTGGCGCAAGCAGGACTGGCTGCTCTACATCCTCGCCGTGCTCTTCGCGCTCCGCTTCATCTACCTCGGCGCCAGCTGAAGCGCAGGTTGTCATTCTGAGCGAAGGTCACCTCGGCCACGGAAGCCGAAGAATCTGCCCTGAGAATTCACATACCTGCATGAAACTTGGCGGAAGCACGATCTCCGCCATTCTCATGTTCTTGGGTGGCGCGTACGCGACATGTACGACTGCAGCTGTACTCTACGGCCGCTCGTGCAAAAGGGGTCGTCAAGCCCATTTCCCCTTCACCTCTTCCTAAGTTCCTGATTTCATGGGCAAGATTTCCGCCGCCCATTTGCGGATAATTTCTCGTCATTCCGGCACAATGGAGTCATGCAGAGCACTCACGATTCAAATTCGTCTTTCGATGTCCGAGATGCGACCGGTCCATATCGTGGGACAATACACCCCCCACCCCCTCCTCGGAATTTGCAGTTTTCCACAAAAGATTTGCATGTTTTTCGCAAGTCCTTTTCGACCGATCTCCTCCAATTTGCAGCCATTGCTTTGCTCATCGTGCCTGCAGCGCTGTTGGCGCAAGCCGCAGACACCTACCGCATCGTCCACGCCTATCCGCACGATCAGCAGGCCTTCACGCAGGACTGATCTACGTCGACGGCCACCTCTACGAGAGCACCGGCATCAAGGGCCAATCCTCGCT
This sequence comes from uncultured Acidobacteriaceae bacterium, assembly GCA_963830285.1. Classification (GTDB taxonomy): domain Bacteria; phylum Acidobacteriota; class Terriglobia; order Terriglobales; family Acidobacteriaceae; genus Telmatobacter. The sequence goes on along the minus strand of CAWHLU010000012.1, from coordinate 300,726 downwards.
GCGCGAAGAAGACCTCGAAACCGGCCGCATCCTGCGCATGCAACGTGGTCTCCGATCAATACTTCGCCGAAGGCCTCACCGACTGGAGGAACACCCTGATCCAGCTCACCTGGCAATCGCACATCGCCCTCGTCTACGATCGCGCCACCTTTCGTCTGCTGCGCACGTTCTCATACGCCGGCGAAGGCTGGGGCCTGACGCACGACGCGAAGACGCTCATCCTCAGCGACGGCACGCGACGCTCCGCTTCTTCGATCCCGAGACATTCAACGAAGTCCGCCGCATCACCGTGACGGATCACGGCAAGCCCGTCACCGAGCTCAACGAACTCGAATACATCCACGGCGAAATCTACGCCAACATCTGGCACGCCGATCGCATCGCGCGCATTTCGCCGGCCACCGGCCGCGTCGTCGGCTGGATCGATCTCAAAGGCCTGATGCCCCGCGAGCAGCTCTCCAACGATGAAGCCGTGCTCAACGGCATCGCTTACGACGCCGCGCACAATCGCCTCTTCGTCACCGGCAAACTCTGGCCCAAGATCTTCGAGATCACCCTTGTTCCCGAAAAGGCAAAGCTCGTCCCGTCCACCACGCCAAATAGCGCAGCATTCGCGCTTCAGCGACGCACCAAGTTGCGTTGTCTCCTAGCCGGCGAAGATCACGTGATTGCCTCGTCGAAGTGCGCTGCGCGTGATAGCTCGATACCGCCGAGGTCATGAGCACTCACATGCGACATGCCCTGACCTCTTTCAGTTCCCACGGTGTTGCAGAATGCGGCCATTCTTACGGTCATTCTCGCGTTCGCCGGCTACCTGATTACCTCCTTGAGCGCGCACATGCTGGCCCGCCGCCGCGACAAGCTCGATCTGGTCAACAAGCGTCTCAACGAGTTCTACGGCCCGCTCTACGTGGCCTCTGAAGCGGGCAACATCGCCTACCGTCGCTGCTCAAGCGGCAGGGCAAGGAGAAAAGCGATCCGATTCTCGACGCGGAGATGAAGGAGTGGATGCTGTGGATGACCACCATCTTCATGCCACTGAATGACATTCGCGAAAGGGTCATCATCGAGAAGGCGCACCTGATCATCGAAGAACGCATGCCGCAGTGCCTGCTCGACTTCGTCACCCATGTCGTCGGCTACAAGGCCGTGCTGGCCAAGTGGGCCGAAGGCGATTACACCGAGCGCCGCTCCACCATCGGCTGGCCGCCGGAGTTCGACGTCTACGTCAGGCACTCCTATGCCGCATTGAAAGCGGAACAGACACAGTTGATGCACAGCGCACCCTGGCGGCTCTACCACCGCATCTTCGCTCGCAAACAGTGATCCGAATCCAGAAATCAATCCAGATATCACCAAACGCAAAAAGCCCCGGTCTTCACCGGGGCTTTCTCTCTGTTCACTGTCCACTGATCACTGTCCACTAGTACCTGTAATACTCCGGCTTGTACGGCCCTTCCACCGGCACGCCGATGTAGTCGGCCTGCTTCTTGCGTCAGCGTCGTCAGCTTCACGCCGATCTTTTCCAGGTGCAGCCGCGCCACTTCCTCGTCCAGCTTCTTGGGCAGCATGTAGACGTCGACCTTGTAGCTGTCCTTGTTCTTCCACAGGTCGAGCTGCGCCAGCGTCTGGTTGGCAAAGCTGTTCGACATCACAAAGCTCGGATGGCCCGTCGCGCAGCCCAGGTTCACCAGCCGTCCCTCGGCCAGCATGAAGATCTCGTGCCCGTCGGGGAAGGTGTACTTGTCCACCTGCGGCTTGATGTTCAGCTTCTCCACGCCCTTCTCCGCGTTCAGCCGGTCCATCTGGATCTCGTTGTCGAAGTGGCCGATGTTGCAGACGATCGCCTGGTCCTTCATCTTCTTCATGTGCTCGAGCGTGATGATGTCCACGTTGCCGGTGCAGGTGACGTAGATGTCGCCGCGGCCCAGCGTGTCTTCGATCGTCGTGACTTCGAAGCCTTCCATCGCCGCCTGCAGCGCGTTGATCGGATCGATCTCCGTCACGATCACGCGCGCGCCCATGCCGCGCAGCGAGTGCGAGCAGCCCTTGCCCACATCGCCGTAGCCGCAGATCACCGCAACCTTGCCCGCCACCATCACGTCGGTCGCGCGCTTGATGCCGTCGGCCAGCGACTCGCGGCAGCCGTACAGATTGTCGAACTTCGACTTGGTCACCGAGTCGTTCACGTTGATCGCCGGAACCAGCAGCTTGCCCTGCTCCATCATCTTGTAGAGCCGGTGCACGCCCGTCGTCGTCTCTTCTGAAACGCCGCGCCACTCCTTCACCACCTTGTGCCAGTGCTGCTTGTCTTCGGCATAGACCTTCTTCAGCAGGTCCTTGATCACCTGCTCTTCGTGGTTGCCCGAAGGCGTATCGACCCACTTGTCGCCGTCCTCCAGCTCATAGCCCTTGTGGATCAGCAGCGTCACGTCGCCGCCGTCGTCCACCACCAGCTGCGGCCCCTTGCCGCCCTTGTGGCTCAGCGCCTGGTAGGTGCACCCCCAATACTCCTCGAGCGATCTCGCCCTTCCACGCGAACACCGGAACGCCGGCCGCCGCAATCGCCGCCGCCGCGTGATCCTGCGTCGAGAAGATGTTGCAGCTCGCCCAGCGCACTTCCGCGCCCAGGCTCAACCAGCGTCTCAATCAGCACCGCCGTCTGAATGGTCATGTGCAGCGAGCCGGTGACGCGCACGCCCTCCAGCGGCTTCTCCGCCGCATACTTGTTGCGGATCGCCATCAGTCCCGGCATCTCGTGCTCGGCGATGGCGATCTCCTTGCGGCCCCAGTCGGCCAGGCACAGGTCGGCCACTTTGTATTCAGGTCGATGTTTCGAGGGTTGAGGTTGCCATTCAGTTCTCCTTATATCGACGTATCGTGATATATTGATATGTATCAGAATACCCATGGCCGTCAATCGTGAAAATCCTGCGCGTCGTCGCCGACCCCAACCGGCTCCGTATCCTGCTGCTTCTAAAGGGCGAAGAGCTCTCCGTCGCCGAGCTGCAGGAGATCCTGGTCATGGGCCAAAGCACCATCTCCACGCATCTCTCGCAGCTCAAGCAGGCCGGCCTGGTCGAAGACCGCCGCACCGGCAAAAGCAATCTCTACCGGCTCACCACCGGCAATGGAAACGACGTCCTTTGGACGAACTTCTCGCTCGCGCCGAACGCGAAATTCCCGAAGCCGCCGCACGACCAGGCCGCCATGCGCCGCGTCGTCAAAAAACGCCAGGACAAGATGCGCGCCTTCTTCGACAGCGTCGCCGGCCGCCTCGGCAAGGATTACGTTCCCGGCAAATCCTGGAAGAGCCTGGCCGAAGCCCTGCTCCGCCTGATGCCGCCGATGGTCATCGCCGACCTCGGCGCCGGCGAGGGAGCTTTCTCGCTTCTCCTCGCGCAAAGCGCAACGAAAGTGATCGCCGTCGATTCCTCCGCCAAGATGATCGAGTTCGGCCGCGAGCAGGCCCGCCGCCATCGGCGTCAAAAACATCGACTACCGCCTCGGCGACATGGAAGAGCTGCCCATCGACGACGCCGCCGTCGATCTCGTCTTCTTCTCGCAGTCGCTCCATCACGCGCTGCATCCCCGAGCGCGCCATCGCGCGAAGCTGCGCGCATTCTCCGTCCCGGCGGCCGCATCGTCATCCTCGATCTCGCCAAGCATCGCTTTGAAGAGGCGCGCGAGCTGTACGCCGACGAGTGGCTCGGCTTCAGCGAAGCCGAACTCGAATCCATGCTTCGACTCGGCCGGCTTCCAGAAGCTGCAAACCTCCATCGTCTACAAAGAAGCCAAAGCGCCGCACTTCCAGACCCTCCTCGCCGTTGCACACAAGCCGGCGCAATGAAGCCGGTGCGCTACCATAGCATCCAATAAACGGAGCAGGACCGCATGTCGCCGACTCAAACAACAGCAGCACCTACCCGTTCCGAAAAACCTGTACGCCTCACCCGCGCCCAGCGCGCCGGAATCCTCAAGGCCCTCGCCGATCCCAAGCGCTTCGAACTGCTCGAGCGCATCTCCCGCGCCTCCTGTCCGCTCGGCTGCACCGACGCTCGCGAAGCGCTCGCCATCTCCCCCGCCACGCTGTCGCACCACATCAAGGAGCTTGAGTCCGCAGGGCTTATCCTCATCAGGCGAGAAGGCAAATTCCATTTCCTCTCCATAAAGCCGGGCGTCCTCGATGCTCTGGCGGCAAGCCTGCAATCCCTCAGCCCCACCTCCTGCCCCACTCGCTGAAATCATTCGCAAATAGATTTCCACAATCATCCTGAATCCTTCCGTTCTTTCGTTAATCAATTCGATAGTTGTCGAAATGTCGAAATGATGGCGGGATCGACCGGAGCAGAGATTATGAGCAAACTTCAGGGCAAAGTCGCATTGGTAACCGGCGCATCGAAGGGCATTGGCGCGGCCATCGCGCTTGAGCTTGCAGCGCAGGGCGCCGCCGTTGCGGTCAATTACTCGGGCAGCAAGGCCGGCGCGGAAAAAGTCGTCGACGAAATCAAGCAGGCCGGCGGCAAAGCCATCGCGGTTCAGGCAAATCTGGCCGATCCCGATTCCATCGGTCCGCTCATCAACACCGTCGTCAAGCAGCTCGGCCCCATCAGCATTCTCGTCAACAACGCGGGCATCTACGAGTTCGGCCCCATCGAAGCCGTCACCCCGGAGCACTTCCACAAGCAGTTCAACGTCAATGTTCTGGGATTGCTGCTGACTACGCAGGCGGCTCTCAAGAGCTTCGACCCCAAGGGTGGCAGCATCATCAATATCGGCTCGGTGGCCGCAGGCGGAGTGCCCACAGCGTCGGTCTACAGCGCCACCAAGGGCGCGGTAGATTCAGCTACTGTCGCCCTGGCGCAGGAGCTCGGGCCGCGCAAGATTCGCGTCAACTCGCTCAACCCCGGCATGGTTGAAACCGAAGGCGTGCACGCCGCCGGCTTCATCGGCAGCGACTTTCATCAGAAGATCGATTGCCGAAACGCCGCTCGGCCGCATTGGCCAGCCCGGGGACATCGCCACCATCGCCGCGTTCCTCGCGTCCGACGATGCCGACCTGGGTCAATGGCCAGACCATCCAAGCCGCCGGCGGCAACCGCCTGTAATCCACTCGGTTTCGATCCCGCCTCAGCTGCCAGGAAACTGGGCGCCCCAGGTCTCGATTTCGAGACCTGGGGCCGGAACTCCGTACGTGACCCTTCGAGAGAGAAATCACCTCATGCTCCACATTATCTTCTCCGCTCTCTCCGCCGCAGCCCTTGGATTGTTTGCTGCAAAAGTCGGCGACGTAACTGCGTTGATCCGTCGTAGAGATTGCGATGAGACGCAAACCAAGGGATCGGTGTGGAGCTTCAATGGCGACGCCGCGCAGCCCGAAAGAACCTGGCTCAAGGTTCGACGCCACGGCACCTGTTGATTTTCTGTTTCCGATACGAAGATCTCGGTCAGGTCCGCGGTTTACGAACTACGAGTTGCGCTCCGCATCCAGCAGCTGCTTTTTCCTTTCCACTCCCCACCGATATCCCGTGAGCGAACCACTGGCCCCCACAACCCGATGGCATGGGACAACAAGGGCCACGCGATTCATAGCGCAAGCCCGCGCCACAGCCCGCGTGGCATTCGGCTCGCCCATTTCCCGCGCTACCTCGCTGTAAGTCCGCGTCTCCCCCCGCGGAATCTGCCGCAATGCCTGCCACACGCGCAATTGAAAAACAGTTCCGCGCAGATCGAGAGCCCCGGGCAGCCGTCGATTCTCAGCGAGATCCGAGCCCTCGCGCACGCTGGCGAGCGCCGCGTCCACCAGCCGCGAGAGCGATGGGTCGCGCCGCAGTTCGGCGGCAGGGAACTCCGCGCGCAAACTCGCCTCGGCTTCCTCTGCTGTTGCTGCCAGAGACAGCCAGCAGAGACCGCGTTCGGTCGCTCCGACAATCACTCGACCGAAAGGGGAAGGTGCGGAGCACCAGCCGATCCGCTCGCCATCGCCGCCCCGGGCAAAGCGTGCTGGAGTCATGCCCAGCTGCGCTCCTTCATACGCGCGGCTCGACGAACCGTACCCGGCCTCATAGATTGCGTCCGTCACGCGGCCCTTCTGTTTCAATGCACCGCGCAGCCTGCCTGCCCGCAGCGACCGCTGATACTGCAGCGGACTCACACCCATCTCCTGCTTGAAGCTGCGCTGCACCGTGAACGGACTCATGCCCGCGATGTGCCCCAGTTCCGCGAGCGAAACGGCGCGATCGAGATTCCTTTCCAGATGAGCACGAACTTCATCCAGAGGTCTGCCCCACGCAGTGGTGCTCGGCTTGCAGCGTTTGCAGGGCCGGAATCCCGCAGCCTGCGCCGCCGTTGTGGTTTCAAAGAATCGCACGTTCGTGCGCAGCGGCCTCCGGCTCTTGCAGTCGGGCCGGCAAAACACTCCCGTCGTGGCCACCGCGTAGAAGAATCGCCCGCTCTTGTCGCGCTCGCAAACTTGCTGCCACGCACGGTTGTCGTCGAAAGCTTTCACTGCCTGATCCATTGTCGCGAATTGAACATTGCTCATCATGGATTCATGGTCGCCGAAGTTCGATGCGCGTACACTCCGATTCTTGCGCGCAATTCAAATAATGCAGTTCAAAGTCGAGAGTTCGAAGTTCAATCGTTAAAAGGCAAGTGCCGACAACAAGGGCCAACAACTACGAACTAAGAACTTCAAACTATGAGCCGCCGTCGCGGCTCATCAACACCGCCTCGGCCCGCTCCAGATCCTCTTCCGTGTCCACCCCGATCGTGTCCGAGGGCGCGCCTGCAACATAGATGTCAATTCCAGCTTCGAGGAGTCGCAACTGCTCCAGCTTCTCCACGGCTTCCAGCCATCCTGGCGGCAGTTCCCCAAATGTTTCCAGCGCCGCCTTCCGATACGCGTAAATCCCCAGGTGCTTGCGATAACCCGCAAACCCTCCTCCCTGGTCCCGGTCGTGGGGAATGGTCGCCCGCGAGAAATACAGCGCCCTGCCATCCAGAGCCGTCACCACCTTCACAGCATTCGGATTGTTGATATCGAGCGCAGGGCAGCGCACCGCCAAAGTTGCAACTTGCACCTCCGGCCGGTCAAATAATCCGATCAGCGGCGGGAAAAAAGCTGGCGTGAGCGTCGGCTCATCGCCCTGGATATTCACGTAAATATCCGCCTCGATCTGCCGCGCCACCTCGCGCACGCGGTCCGATCCGCTGGCGCAGTTGGGAGACGTCATCGCCACCGGCACACCCCGCTCCCGGCACACGTCGGCCACCTCGTCAGAATCCGTTGCCACCACCACCGGGTCCATCAGCCCGCAGCCGGCCGCCGCCCGCCAAACCCACTCCACCATCGGCCGGCCGGCTAGTTCGCGCAACACTTTGCGGGGCAGGCGCGTGGAACCAAGCCGCGCCGGAATCACCCCCGCAATCCGTAACTTGCTCATGCACGCGAGTCTACAAGAACGGGGTCGTTTTCATCCCCGCCGCACAAACCGATTGCTCTCCCGGAAGCCGAAAGGCCCAGGGCGCCGACGGCGCGGCTGCCCCACGCAATGGTTTGACCTTAAACTCAACCGCCCGTATCATCTAGAGTGGAGCAGCCAACCGGCTGCAAACCCTTCCGGCGGGGTAGCTCAGATGGTGAGAGCGACGGATTCATAACCCGTAGGTCGGCGGTTCGATCCCGCCTCCCGCCACCAGATCATTTGAAAACCCATCAACATCCGTTGGATCAGACTCCGGCGAAGAGCAACGCCCCGTGTCAACCCGCACCGGGAATGAAAGGCAGCACCCCATGAATGACCAGCAACTTCATCTCACCGACAGATTTTCCAGCGCTGTGGACTATGCCCGCCACCTCCACATTGAGCGTCGCAAAGGCACCAGCATCCCGTTCATGGCGCATCTGCTTGGAGTCGCCTCGCTGGTGATGGGCGAGGCCGGCCAGGTTCCGTTCCCAGTCACGGAAGACATGGTAATTGCGGCACTCCTGCACGATGCTGTCGAGGACCACGGCGGCCTTCCCCGGCTCGAAGATATCCGCTGCAACTTCGGCGCGGACGTCGCGCGCATGGTCGAAGGACTGTCCGACAGTTTCGAAGAGGAATCAAGCCAGAAAAAGATCTGGGAAGAGCGCAAACAGACCTATATCTTCCGCCTGAAGGACGAGCCGGCAAACATCCGGCTCATCTCCGCCGCCGATAAGCTCTACAACGCGCGCACCGTGTTGGACGAATATCGGGCGAGCGGCCCCGAGGTCTGGAAGCGTTTCAAGCGGGGCCGCGACCAGCAGATCTGGTATTTCCGTGAAGTGCTAAGGGTTTTCAAATCAGCAGGAACCAACCGCATCGTCCAGGAACTCGAGCGAGTTGTCGACGAACTCGAACGCATCTCCGCTGCTGAGGCGGCTGCTCAGTAGCCGATCGACATTTTTGGGTTGCCTTCGGGTCTGTAACCTCTGCGGCTACCCTTCGGTACCGCTCCGGGTTTACGCTCGCAGCTTCCACCTTCACCCTTGCGGTATCATTGCGTCTAACGATTAACGGCCTGCTTCCCCTTGAGAGGCCCGACCGGTGGTGTGTGTGTCCCGATTTTTTCAAAGACTGACCTTCGTTCTAGCTGCAACCATTTTTGCCGCCCTCGGCCTCGGCTTCGCGCTGGGCGAGTTTGGCATGTTCGGCGTTCATGCCGGAGCCGAGCAGGACGGCGCCTACCGCCAGATGCACGTCTATGCCGAGGTCCTCAAGAGAATCCAGAGTGACTACGTCACCGATCCCAATATCAACACTGTGACCACCGGCGCTTTGCACGGCCTGCTGGAATCGCTCGATGCCGATTCCAGCTATCTCACGCCCACTGAATACAAGATCTACAAGGACCGGCCCACCACGGGCGTGGCGCAGATCGGTATCACCGTTTCCAAGCGTTACGGGTACGCCACCATCGTCAGCGTCATCGCTGGCTCTCCCGCCGACCGGGAGCATCTTGCGGACGGCGACGTCATTGAATCCATCGGCGATACCTCCACACGCGAGCTTTCGCTGGCCGTGATCCGCCTCATGCTCGAGGGAAAAACGGGCAGTTCGCTGACCCTCTCGGTCGTCCGTCCGCGCAAGCCGGATCCGGACAAGATCACGTTGACGCGTACCGTCGTTTCCACACCCGCGCTCAGCGAGCAGCAGTATGAAAACTCCAGCATTCTCTATCTGAAGCCCGGCTCGCTCTCCACGGCCCGGGTGGATGAGATTGCAGCCAAGATCAAGGCCGCCGGCAAGACGCGCAAAATTCTTCTCGATCTTCGCGACGTCTCGGAGGGCGACGCGGACCAGGGGATTCGCCTGGCCAACTTCTTCATCAACCAGGGAACGCTCGCTGTGCTCGAAGGGCAGAAGTTCCCGCGCCAGACCTTTGCCGCCGACCCGGCGAAGTGCCTGACCAGCGCGCCGGTCGCAGTGGTCGTCAACCGTGGAACCTATGGAGCGGCCGAACTCGCTGCCGACGCCATTGAAGACGCGAAACGCGGCGATGTCGTGGGCGAGCGCACCTTTGGCGAGGGCTCGGTACAGAAGACGATCGAAATGCCCGACGGTTCGGCGCTCCTGCTGACCGTAGCCAAGTACGAAGGCCCCGACGGCAAAAAGATTCAGGATGAAGCGGTTGCTCCCACGGTCCTCGTTGGCCAGAACACCGACGACGATATCGATGCCGACAACCCGCAGCCAAAACAGACCGACGACATGCTGAACAAGGCGCTCGAACTTCTCAAGGCCAAAACCAGCTAGTCCACTAAGTCTGAGTTCGTTCCGTCACGGGCGTCATTAACTTCGTCATTTCATTTGCGCTGTCACCTCTGAGTGAACGGGGCCCCGAACGTACCGGGGGCCCTGAAGAGCGATTTAGCTCTTTGGTGCAGGTTCGGGGGTGGTGAGCGAAGAACCTGCTTTTTGGGCTTGCCTCTCTTTCCCACGACAACTTCAGACTCGCCACACGAAATCGGGAACGCGATTTTCAATCTTGCCCGGCGTGGTTCGCGAGCCGCCGCACACGCCTGCAATCAAACTTCAAGCATGCTAGCCTTGAGATGAGGCATCCCCGTTTGGCTCCTGGTGGCCGGGACGAGAGGAATGCCGACGAGGCTCCTGTTGGCTGCCCCTTCTGCACATTCGGTTGAATCGCGCGGCCTAGGCCGCAGCCATCGACTGCGCCCCGAACCGGTTCCGCCTCCACTCTTTCGTCGTCGCAAGGTCGCCGGCAAGACAGCCCTCGCAATCCTTCTGCTCCTGGCCGTCGTAACCGGCTCGCTTGCCGGGCTGATGCTGGTCTTCTCTGTCAACCTGCCCCAGATCAACGACCTCGAGCGCTACCGGCCGTCGACCGTGACAGACCTCTACGACTGCAAGGGCCGCACCATTGGCTCGTTCGCGCTCGAGAAGCGCATCGTGGTCAACTACGACGGCTTTGCACCCGTCCTGCGCCAGGCCGTGATCTCCATCGAGGACAAGAATTTCGATTCCCACTGGGGTATCAACGTCTTTCGCATCGCCGGGGCGCTTTGGCATGACCTGCGCTCGCACGGCCGCGCCCAGGGAGCCTCTACGCTTACCATGCAGCTGGCGCGCAATCTCTTTCTCTCCTCTGAGCGCACCGCCGCCCGCAAGGCGCAGGAAGCCTACCTCGCCATCCAGATCGAGCGCGCCTTCACCAAGGAGCAGATCTTCACGCTCTACGGCAACCAGATCTATCTTGGCAGCGGCATGTACGGCTTCGAAGCCGCATCGGAGTTTTACTTCAGCAAACATGCAAATGATCTGAACCTCACTGAGGCCGCGCTGCTCGCTGGATTGCCCAAAGGCCCCGTTGCGTACTCTCCGCTCATCAATCCTGAGAAGGCGTTGCGCCGCCGCAACCTTGTTCTCAGCGAGATGGAGTCCGACGGCGTCATCACGCACGTGCAGGCAGAGCAGGCGCGCCTTGCACCCCTCGGTCTCCACATCAATCAGCCTGAGATGTCGGTCGCTCCCTGGTTCCAGGAGGAAGTGCGCCGCGAACTGGAAAAGAAATTCGGCGCCGAACAGGTGCATGAAGCCGGCCTGCGCGTCGACACCACGCTCGATCTCGACCTGCAGAAAGCCGCGAACAAGGCTCTTGCCGACGGGCTGGCAGCCTACGAGCGCCGCCACGGCTGGAAAGGCAGACTCGAAAACGTGCTCGCCGGCGGTAGCACCCTTGAAGACTACAAACATGCCGACTGGGCCCTCGCTACGCACCCCGGCGATTACGTTCACGCGATGGTCACGCAGGCGCTGCCGCTCGACATCCGCGCCCGCGTCGGAAACAACGAAATTGTTTTGCTTCCCGAAGACTGGACCTGGACCGGCCAGCGCTACGGCGATGCACTCGTAAAGCCCGGCGACATTATCTATGTTCACCTCTCCGACAAGACCGAGAATGGCGCAGAACGCGCCACGCTCGAACAGGATTCAGGAACCCAAGGCGCAGTCTTCGCCATGGATAACACTACTGGCGACGTCCTTGCCATGGTGGGCGGCCGCGACTACGCGCTCTCTGAGTTCAATCGCGCAACACAAGCCGAGCGCCAGACTGGATCCAGCTTCAAACCCTACGTCTACACCACCGCGATCGAAGAAGGCGCCAAGCCCGACGACATCATCGTCGACGGGCCGGTCACGCTTCGGCAGCTACTCGCCGCACAATTACGAAAACGACTACAAAGGCGCGATGACGCTGGTCAACGCTTTCGCTGAATCGCGCAACATCCCCGCCGTCAAGCTCGCTGCCCGCGTCGGCATCCACAAGGTCATCGACATGGCGCATCGCTTCGGCGTCACGTCCGAGATTCCTGCCTACCTGCCCATCGCTCTCGGCGCGGCAGAGATCACCCTGCAGGAACAGGTCACCTCCTATTCGGTCTTCCCCAACGACGGCATCCGCGTCAAGCCGCGCCTCATCCGCAAAGTCACCAACGCCGACGGCATCACCCTGTGGGAAGATGCGCCCGCCGTCGACGAGATCATCAGCCAGCAGACCGCGCGCACCATGATGACGCTCTTTCGCGCCGTCACCGCGCATGGCACCGGCGCAGCTGTCGCGCAGATGAATCACCCGCTAGGCGGCAAGACCGGCACCACCAGCGACTATACCGATGCGTGGTTCATGGGCTTCTCGCCCTCGATCACCTGCGGCGTGTGGGTCGGCTACGACAGCCGCCAGTCTCTCGGCGAAAAGGAAACCGGCGCCCGCGCCGCCCTGCCCATCTGGATGGAGATCATGAAGGTCGCCATCGCCGGCAAAGACGATGAGCAGTTCCCCGGCGATACGGAGCTGCCGCCGTTGGAGCAGGCCAAAGCCGCACTGCCGGCAAAATCGACCGCGTCTCCGCTCCATTGCCGCATCCGCAAACACCGCGCCGCAACCCTATCTCGTTACAAAGCCTGCGCCCAAGCCAACACAGCCGGGTTTGGCCAAAGCATCTTCTCTCCGCTAAACCAACGCTGGTAAACCGCGACTGTCATCCTGAACTGCGAAGCGAAGTGAAGGATCTGCGGTTTTTTTTCCTCGCTTGCGTAGCCAATGATCTCCCGCGCTTTCAGAATATCTTTGTCGCGTTGTCATCCTGACGCGCAGCGCCAGGATCACAGCGTGGTTGGCCCGGACTTCCTGCCGGGCTGGCGCCACTCTTCCACATCGCTTACCGCACCACGCCTGTCATCCCACCGCGCCTACTCCATAGCGGCCGTCATTCCCCACAACGCATGCCCCACCGCGACTGTCATCCTGAACGTAGCGAAGCGAAGTGAAGGATCTGCGGCTGCTCTTCTCAAACATCCGCACTGGCCGTGATAGGACCATCACTGCACAACTTTCTTTTCATCTCTGTGCTTGCTTCGATGCGTGAAGATATCGCGCTCGGAAGCGGGTTTGAATATGCGGTGGCCAACATCTCCAGTTCTGATTTGCCCACCTTAGGCCAGCCCCTCGGGTTGACATCCGACCCAAAGCAGCGCATACTCGTGTCGTATGCCGACCCAAGAAAACAACGACGACCGCATCGCCCTTTTGCAGGGAACCCTCGACCTCCTGATCCTGAAAACCCTGATCCTCGGCCCCTGTCATGGCCAGGGTGTTGCGCGCTCCATCCAGCGCCAGTCGGAGGAAGTTTTGTTTGTCGATCACGGCTCGCTCTATCTCGCCCTTCAGCGGTTGGAAGACAAAAACCTCATCCAGGCCAAATGGGGCACCAGCGAGAACAACCGCAAGGCTCGCTTCTATTCGCTGACCGCAAAGGGCCGCGCCGAATTGCTCGAGAAAACTTCGCAATGGAAGCGCCTGACCCGTGCGATGGATCTGATCCTCGAACCCCAGGGCGAGGAGGCGTAAACCATGTTCAAGCGCAAACGCACCGCCGAAGATTTTGCCGAAGAGATCAAGGCCCACCTCGCACTCGAAGCCGACGAACTGCGCGGCGAAGGCCTGAGCGAAGAAGAAGCTCAGCGCCGCGCCCGTGTTGAATTCGGCAACGCTCGCTCGCGCAGGAGAAGTTTCGCCTCCGCAGGCCGCTGGCAAGCCCTCGACAAGTTCGCTGCGCGATCTCCGCTTCGGCATGCGTTCACTGCTGAAGAGCCCCTGGCTTTGCGCTGACTGCGATTCTCACCGTGGCCCTCGGCGTTGGCGCCAACACGGCGGTCTTCAGCGTGATGAACGCGGTGCTGCTCAAGTCGCTGCCCGTCGCCGATCCCCAGCACGCTCGTCTATCTCAGCACCTCCAACCCGCCGCGCATCACCGGCACAGTCGACACCAACGGGACGATCTCCTATCCCGTCTACGACGCGCTCGCAAACAAACCAACGCGCTCTCGCCGCTCATTGCCTACGTACCCCTCTCCGGCAGCAAAGTCGCCGTGCGCGTATGGGTCGCAGCCTGAAGAAGCCGAAGGCGACATGGTGAGCGGCACCTTCTTCTCCGGCCTCGGAGTGAACCTGCCCCTCGGCCGCGGCTTTACCGAAAAAGATGAAACCGACCACGCGCCGCTCGCCGTCCTCAGCTACAACTACTGGACGCGCCGCTTTGCGCGAAACCCCGGCGTCCTCGGCCAGACCTTTTATGTCAACAGCGTGCCCATGACCATCATCGGAGTCTCTGCTCCGGGATTTGAGGGCCTTGAAGCCCGGCGGCTCGACGGATTTCTGGATCCCCTTGCAGAATCGTCGCGAACTCAATGCCTGGGGCAATCCCCCGGAAGACGGCAAACTCTACATCACGAACCCCACATGGTGGTGCCTGCGCCTCATCGCGCGCCTCGCGCCCGGCGTCAGCAAGTCCCAGGCAATCGCGCAACTGCAGCCCATCTTCCAGTCGTCCGCATACGTGGGTCTGGGCTCCCCGATGAAGGGAGAGAAGCCTCCGGTCCTGAGCTTTGATAGCGCCAAAAGCTTTCCCGGCTACGACCAGATGTACGGCAATCCGCTGCGCATCCTCATGGCGATGGTTGGCCTTGTCCTGCTCATTGCGCTAGCCAACGTGGCCATGCTGCTCGCTGCAAGAAATGCTGCGCGTCAGCGCGAATTCTCCGTGCGCCAGGCACTCGGCGCCGGACGCGGCGAGTTATTTCGCCAGCTCCTGACTGAGAGCCTGATCCTGGTAACGGCCGGCGGCGCGCTTGCCTGGGCCTTCGCGTTGATCGCTGCCCGTCTGCTGGCGAATTGGGCGCAGATCGAATCGAGCCTCGCACCCGACCGCACCGTTCTCCTGTTCACGCTTGGCGTTCTGGCGCTTTCGGCATTGCTGTTCGGCCTGGCGCCCATGCGCGTCGCTCTCGCCGGCCGCGCGGAACTCGCCGTCAAAACCTCGGCAGCAACCTCAAACGCCGATGCCGGCAAATCGCGCACTGGCAAGATCATCGTCGCTCTGCAGATGGCAATGTGCGTCGTGTTGCTGGTGGGCGCAGGACTTCTGATTCGCACCCTGCGCAATCTCGAGAACACGCCGCTCGGAATGCGCGTCGACGGCCTCGTTGTCTTCGGCGTCAAACCAGACATCCCGTCGGTTCCCGCCGGTGTGGCCTTCTATCAGAACCTGATGAGCAAGCTGCGCATTTTGCCCGGCGTCGAGTCGGTCACCATCATGGAAGAGCGCCTCGGATCGGGATGGTCCGACAACAGCGACATGATGGTCGATGGCCGCTTGCCCGAAGTCGCCAATGGCGGCTCGCGCACCGTCCGCAGCAACGTTGCCGGGCCCGACTTCTTCCGCACTCTCGGCGTGCCCATCCTTGCCGGCCGCGACTTCGCAGATACCGACACACGCGAATTCCCCCCGCGTGGGCATCATCAACGAGGAATTCGCAAATCGCTTCCTGCCCAATCAGAATCCTCTCGGCCACATCATCGGATCCGACGACGGCCGTTACACCATGACAATTGTTGGCGTCGTGAAAAATCACAAGTACCGCAGTATCGACGAAACTCCCATTCCCATGGCCTGGTGGATGTACGCGCAGATTCCCGTGATCGGCGAGATGGCACGTAGAAATGCGCGTGAAAGGCGCGCCGCTTGCAATTCTGCCGTCGGCGCAAAAAGTCGTGCAGCAGCTGGATCCGAATCTGCCGCTGATCAAACCCATGACGCAGCGCGCGCAATATCGACACCACCATTTCAAGCCAGATCATGTTCGCGCGCCTTGCCGAGTTCTTCGGCCTGCTTGCCGTTGTGCTCGTCGCAACCGGCCTCTACGGAACCCTGTCCTATCGCGTCAATCGCCGCACCGCGGAGATAGGTGTCCGCATGGCCATGGGCGCCGGTCGCGGCCAGGTCGTGTGGATGATCCTGCGCGACAGCCTGCTTCTGACGGTGATTGGCGTAGTGGCCGGTGTGCCCCTTGCAATGCTCATCGGCCGCGCCTTGGCGACATCGCTCTACGGAGTCATGCCCCTTGACGCGCTCACCTACGCGCTTGCCGTTGCAGGCCTCACAGTTGTAGCCCTCGTCGCCAGTGCCGCACCAGCCGGCCGCGCCGCCAGTGTCGATCCCCTGAAAGCATTGCGAACGGAGTAGGCATTACGGCAGTGGCTCCTGCCGGTAGAGTTCTGCCGTATGCCGCGCACGCGATACCGATGGCCATCGCGAGCATCCCTGCGGCCGCGATCGTCCCGCCCGCATCGAACAGTAGCAGGCGATGTCCCAGCACCGTTGCGTATGGGCTGCGCAGCAGTGCCAGGCTTCCGATGATGAGCAGAATGCGAATCTCCGTCGGCCCGAACATTCCCTGCGACATCTGAAAACAGGAAAGCGTGTAAGTAGCGAGATAGCTCTCCGCCGAAAGCAGCAGAAACGCGATGAGCATCGCCAGCGCCACCTGCCAATGCAGAAATCCCGAGAAGCCCAGCCCGCACATCAACGCCGTTGCGCCCAGGATGTCCACCATGTGGTCCACATAGAATCCATAGCGCGGCCGCTGCTGTTTGCGCACCCGCGCCAGCGTCCCGTCCATGCTGTCGCCAAACCAATTCAGAACAATGCAGACGATCACGCCTGCCAGCCAGCCTTCGTTGGAGCGCGAGAGCGCGTAAAACACCCCGGCCCCGACCTGCGCCAACAATCCCAGCAGCGTCAGTCCATCCGAAGTTACCCAGAGTGGCGCGCGCGCCGCCATCCAGGTAAGAGCGCGCTTCTCGATTCCGGCTGTTAGAGAGCGGTTGATGCGTCGCGCGGATTCGAAAGTCCTCGTATTCGCGGCTGTCGTGGAGTTGAGGTTCATCGGAATCTCCTATCCGTATCTCCAGCTATTTGCGTAAAGCGTCGCAGACGGCACGCAGCGTAAACTCCAGCGACTCGCGAGGCACGCTCTCCACAAATGGCCGAATCACCCAGCGGAGCCCTGCCGGAATCGAGCGCGTCAAAGAAACCGATTCGATCTGCATGTAGAGCCCGTCGTCTCGCTGCTCATAGCTCCAGTAGGTGTTCAGGCGCCACAGGAATCCATGCTCCTCGCTGCCACTCAGTGCGCGCTCCTTCGCTGTGCCGGGAGAGCCGATCTCAGAGATGCGCGTACTGCGCGAGATGCTGTATGCGTGCGACGCATCAAGCCGCCCGAAGGTGGTATCGAAAGTCGTGTCCATGACGACGGTGATCACGTGGTGCTGCCGAACGCGCATCGACACCGTGAAATGGCCGAGCTCTGCGCCGTCCTGTCTGGTTAAGATCTTCGTCTGCATTACCTGGGGCGCAAACCGCTGCGGGTAGGCGTCGAAGTCTTTCATCAGCCGCTCGAAATCCGCGACGGTGGCTCCGCGAACAAAGGCGGTTCCGCGCCAGTCGTGGAGCATCGCGCCCGGCAATTCTGCCTCTCCGTCCGGTGTGAGCTTCTCAATGATCAACTCGCCCTTGCGAAGCCGTGCCTCGGTCTGGCCAATTGATCCGATTGGCCCGCCGGTGGCGACAAACCCGGTTCCCGTCCGGTGCTGCTCTGCGAGTCGCGCTTCCAGCCTGTTTGTGTAGGCGTTGAAGGCCGCGGTCGCCGCAGCCGGCGCCTCACCATGTATGGCTGGCGAAGGCGCCAGAATCAGCAGCCCGAGCAAAAGCCTCACCGCCTGAAAACCCCTTCGCCCGCCTTGAATCCGACGCCTCATGTATTCCAGATTGCCTGCCGGGAGCGCACAAAGCAATGCACAACACCTCCACAGCAAGGCGAATGATCCTCACGGCGGAAGTCCCTGCAGGAATTCGATTTCCGGCAAGTTGTCTCTCGCTGCGCTGTGCCGCATTCAGGCTGCAATCGAGTAAACTTGGGGAAAGAGATGACAGATTCCGGGCAAGCACGGCGCTATCGCTTCGGAGCCTTTGAGGCGGATGCCTCAACCGGCGAACTGCGACGCCAGGGGATCCGCATCAAGCTCCACGCCCAGCCCTTTCAGGTGTTGCTGATGCTGCTGGAGCGGCCCGGCGAGGTGCTGTCCCGCGAAGAGATCTCCCGCGCCTTGTGGTCTGACGGCACCTTCGTCGACTACGACCACGGCGTGAACTCGGCCGTCAACCGAATTCGCGAAGCCCTCGGCGACGCTGCCAACAGCCCCCGTTTCGTTGAAACGCTGGCTCGCCGCGGATACCGCTTCGTCGCTCCCGTTGAAGCCATCGCCGAGGCCGATCAGCACCCGCCGTCGACGCCACTCGACCAGCAACTGACGTCCGAAGCAAAATCCAAGATCGGCAACGGGATTCTGGCATCGCCCGAAGAGCTGCCCGAGACTTCGCCCACCGTGGTGCAGACGCTTTTTCTTCTGCTGCAGCTGATGTACCTGGGCTTTTACGTTGGCGCGCTCACCAATCTACCTGAGATCGAGGAACTCCTCTCGACGCTGCCCCGCGCGGCGTTGATCGTCTATGGCCTCATCGGGACCGCGGCGATCCTGATTCCAGTGCGCGCCTTCGTGTTTTGCGCGGCTCTGTTTCGCGCCCCGGTCTGCGTGGAAAGTTCCTGAAGATATGGCCATGGCTGCTCGTGGCCGATGTGCTCTGGGCGCTTTCGCCGTTTCTCCTGCTGCATCACATCAGTATCGGACTGGCGCTGGCATGCATGGCCCTGCTGGTCTACTCGCCCTTCGCGCAGCGCGCTTTGATGTTGATGGGCGCGGGCAGGGAAAAAGCGCGAACTCGAGCGATGCCGCAGTGAGTCGGCGCATTGCGAGCCGGTCGTTCTCGACCGGTTCTTACAACTGATCGTAGAGCGATGTGTTCCGGTATCCGAGCAACATCACCAGCGTCCAGATCGCCAGCGCGGTACCCAGCGGAATCTTCAGGATGCTGAGAAATGCCGCCACGATCGCCACTACGCGGCCCCATGGAGCGCGTTCCATCAGACCCCACCCGGCCACAAAAGCCAGAGCGGAGCGCAGTATCACCATGATCCAGACGAAATGAATGAATCGCCGATCCGAAGGCCGGTCCAAAGGGAAAGTTGCCACGTGCCCACGGACCATGCATCCAGAAGCCGCCGCCGTTGAAGATCGAATTTGCGACCGGTAAGGCCCACGATTCCGAACACCAGCGAAAGGCCGCCGTAGATGAACCAGACCGTGCTCAGTGCTCGAATGCGATTGGCGTAATTGGCCACCTCAAACGCGAGATTCGGCACCGGCGGCGGAGGAGGCGCTGCCGTCGGGCGACCACATTGGGGACAAACCTGTTGTCCTGGAGCAACTGGCTGACCACATCCGCTGCAAAACATCGTGTACCTCCTCAACCCTTTGGGAATTCTATTCCCTGCAATCCTTGTAATTCCCGAGGGAACCTCTTACTCCGGCTGCGAATGGGTACGCAGCGGCGTCCGGATTCGTTCCCAGCGCTCCTCGTGCCGGTCGTCGTGCAGCACAAGCGCAACCACCCGCCCTTGAGGGTCGCGTTCAACCGTTATCCGGGTCAGGCTGCTGCCGTTTGGATAGAACAGAACCGAGGGGGTCTCCGGCGCCAGTTCGGCGATTTCGCCATAGTGATTCTTCTGGTAAAGCAGTTCTCCCTGGCGAAACAGCGTGACGACAACCAGGCCCCGTTTGTCGACGTATTCGCCGGCAAATCCGTCCAGCTGGGCCGGCGTAATCTTGAGCGCCGGCGGGTGCAGCGGAATCGAAATGCGTTCGGCAAACGGACCCGGCTCCTGCGTTTCCCGTCGGTGCAGCAGCAGCCAGCGGGGCAACTCGGGCTCCCCGAAGGCGCGCGTCCAGCAGTCGTGCTTCAGTCCCTGGTATACCCAAAGCCGCACGCGACCGCCTGCTGCCTTGAGCGCCGATAGAGCAGCTCGTCCTGCCGCGGGGCCACCACGTTGTCTTCCGCGCCATGAAACAGCCATATGGGCGTGTGGCCAACAGCCTGCGCATACTCGCCAGGCAGGGTGGAAGCCTGCTGCCAGCGCTCCGGCGCATAGCTCCAGAACATGCCTCCAGCGGCGATGGCAATTGCAGCCCAGCGCGTCGGATATTGCCGCGCCAACTCCCATGCGCCGTATCCGCCCATCGAGAGCCCGGAGAGATAGGTGCGACTCGGGTCGCCGTGAAACTCCTCCGTCTCCTGGTCCAGTGTCGACATCGCCATGGCGAGCATGTCATGGTCGGTCCAGTAGCGATCGATTGCGCACTGCGGCATCACGACGATAAACGGCCAGCGCTCCGGGTGATCGCGAATGGCCTGCGGCAGGCCGATCTGCGTTTGCCACATGCCTTCGGAGCCGCGCTCGCCGCGGCCGTGCAGAAAGAGAATCACCGGCCACAGCTTGTGGTCGTCGCGGCGCCATTCTTCCGGAACGTAGACCTGGTAGCGATAGCTCGACCGTCCCGACCTGGATCCAGCGGTTGAGAAATCCCGTCTCCTGCGGCGGATGTTTGCGAGATCCCTTTGTCCCCGGCGCGGCATGCAGCGGGATCGGTCGCTAACCCCCAGACAAGCCAGAGGCCGGCCGCGAGCAGTCTCAGGATGCGGTGCATAGGCTGCAAACATCATAGAGCCTGCAAGCAGTTTGCCGTCCATGGCACTCGTTCCCATTTCCTTACGAATTCTTTGTGCAGAGCCATGAAACAATCAGGAAGACTCAATCCAGCCACCCGCAGATGACCACCTACCAAGCCGGAGACACGCTCGACCACTACCGCATCGATGCGGCGGTCGCCCATACCGGCATGTCCACGCTGTACCGGGCCACCGATCTGAATTCAGGCCGGCAAGTGGCCATCAAGGTTCCCCTTCCCGAGATGGAAGCCGACCCGGTCCTGCTCGAACGCTTCAAACGCGAACAGGAGATTGGCCAGGAACTCGATCATCCCGGCGTGGTCAAGACCTTCAACGGCGAAGAGCGCAGCCGCCTCTACATGGTCATCGAATGGGTCGATGGGCGGCTCTTGCGCACGATTCTGAACGATGAGAAACAGTTGCCCGCCGATCGAGCGGTAAATATCGCCGTGGGCATCTGCGATGCGCTCGACTACATGCACAAGCGCGGCATCATCCATCGCGATCTGAAACCCGAAAACGTCATGGTGGGCGACGACGACCAGATCAAGCTCATCGACTTCGGAATCGCGATGAAGGAGGATGCGCGCCGTCTCACCTTTGTGAATGTCTCATCGATGCTGGGCACTCCGGACTACATCTCGCCCGAGCAGGTAAAAGGCGCGCGCGGCGACCAGCGCAGTGATATCTATGCCATGGGCATCATGCTCTACGAGATGCTTACCGGCCGCGTGCCGTTCGTCGGGCCCAATCCGCTGGCCGTGATGAACGAGCGCCTCCTGAACGACGTGAAATCCCCACGCGAATTGAATCCGGAAATTTCCCCCGAGCTTGAAGAAATTCTCTATCGCGCCCTCGAGCGGGAACCGCGCCATCGCTACGCCACGGCCAGCGAAATGATGTGGGACCTCGAACATCAGGAGCAGGTAGGCGTAGAGTCCCGCGGCGCAAAGCCCGTCAACCTCGCCGGCCGCAAGGTAAGTAAGAAAGTGTTGCTCTACGCAGCCATGGCGCTGGTCCCGGTAGTTCTGTTCGCGCTGATGCTGCTGATGGCTAAGAGATAGTTCAGAGCTTAGTAGTTGCGTCAGTTCGACCGAGGCATCGCCGGAATCGCCGCTGCCCATGTTGCACTTGCGGCATTCTCATCCCCGATCCCTACTCCCTAGTCCCTGCGGTCCTTACTCCCTACGTCGTCTTCAGCATCTTCCGCGCTCGCCGAAACCATGGCCGCTCCCGCCGCCGCAGATAGCGCGGCATGGTCGGCTCCTTGTCCAGCACTTTCTGCGCCCATTCGCGCGCTTCTGCGTTGCTTGCCCCTCAGATGCGAGCAAATCGGCAAAGTTCAGATAGGTTTCAGAAAGGTAGAAACGACCGTCACGCGCCGAAAAAGCGCCTCGGCCTTTTCCTTCTCGCCCGTGAGCGCGTATGCCTGGGCCAGCAACGCCGGGCCGCGATTGAAATCGTAATTCGGCTCCTTGGCGACCGCCTTCTCCAGGTCCGGCAAAGCTGCCGTGCGCATCACCCAGCAGAATGGCGCATACGCCGCGCCGATAAAAGCAATCCAGCGTATTTGACCGTGCGGCAATCGCCTTGTCGAAGGCCTCGCGGGCCCGCTGCAACTGGCCGTCATCCATGCAGAGTTCGCCCAGTTCCTCGTAATTGCCCGCCGAAGGATTGTCGCGAATCGTCAATTCAAGAGCGGCAATGCGCTTGCGCCGCGAGATTCCCTTGAACGACTGGTTCAGCAGACCTGCATCCGGAAACACCTCCGCGAACATGTAGACGATCGCGCCGATTGGCCCCAGGAAAAGAATGATGTAGAGCCAATAGGTATCGGGCCGGCGGCGAATGAAGTGAATAATCGCCGCAGCCTGAAGCAGAAGTCCCCAGGGATAGAAAAGATGCGTAAGTAATCCCATGCAGTCGGTGGTCTCAGCCCTAGATTATAGGAGAGATGCAGTACAACGAAGGTCCACGTTTGTGTGAAACATTCCTCCGCCGCCATGCGTGCAGCCTACCGGTACGATTCGTCGCGGTGCACCACGAACTCCGGATAGGCGTTGCCGCCCAACTCGTGCAGGT
This sequence comes from uncultured Acidobacteriaceae bacterium, assembly GCA_963830285.1. Classification (GTDB taxonomy): domain Bacteria; phylum Acidobacteriota; class Terriglobia; order Terriglobales; family Acidobacteriaceae; genus Telmatobacter. The sequence goes on along the minus strand of CAWHLU010000012.1, from coordinate 278,132 downwards.
CCATGCCAAGCCGTTCGCCATCGGGATCGACGCGTAATACAAGCACGCGGTTTACGAGCCAGAAGACAAGATAGACGAGCGGCAGCATCAACCCCAGCAACGTCGAAACCCCGATCAGTTGCGCCACAAATTGGCCGCCCTGCGGCGCGAACATCCCCGCCGCCGCCAGCCCCCACAACCCCGCCGCGCCGTGAACGCTGATGGCGCCCGACGGATCGTCGATCGAGAGCGCCAGTTCAAACAACTCCACCATAAGCGGCGTAATTATGCCCGCTATCAATCCCGTAAAGAGCGCTGCCAGCGGCGAAACCACCCCGGCGCAGGCGCTGGACGTCACCAATCCGGCCATCCAGCCGTTCGCGCACAAACTTGCATCCGGCTTCCCGAAGCGAATGCGCGTCACTGAGAACGTAGCCACCAGCGCTGCCGCCGCCGAAAGCAACGTATTGACAGCGGTCCCCAGCGAGCGCGGCTGGAGCAGCATTGAGCCACAACAGCGACCCCGCCATATTCCACGCCAGCCAGCCAACCAGCGCGATCAGGCAGCCGAGCAGCACGTAAACCACATTGTGCCCCGGCATCGCCGTCGACAAACCCTCGCGCGGAAACTTGCCCTTGCGCGGACCCGCGATCCACACCAGCGCCAGAGCCGAAACGCCGCCGAGCCCATGAATCGCCGCTGCGCCGCCACCATCCAGCACTCCCGATCCCTGGCCGAAGTTCGCGCCCAGTTGCGACAGCCAGCCGCCTCCCCACGTCCAGTGCGCGACCAGCGGAAACACCACCGCACCAAAAATCGCCGCAATCACCGCGCCCGCCGGCAACCGCAGACGATCCGCACCCGATCCCCAGGGAATAAGAACCACCAGCGCAACCGACAGCAGTTCAAACAGAACCGCAAGCTGCGTGCGTGGCCCGGCCACATTAAACCCGGCTAAAAACAGTGGTCCTGCGCCTGCCCAGTTCCACGCTCTGCCTCCAAGATGAAACACATGATCACCGCTCGTACCGGCGGCAATCGCCGACCCGACAAGCGCAAATGCAATCACCGCCGTGGAGATAACCACCAGGCTGCCCAGCAGCGACTGCATCGCAGACCGCGACCTTCCCAAACCCGTATTGATCAGCGCCAGGCCTGCAATTGCCAGCGGCGCCAGCAGCAAAAGCCCGAGCGTCAGCGCGAATGAGGTCTCCGGAAAGGGCATTGGCGCCAGAGGAGTCATCGGTTCTCGCTCCGCAACTCCATGTGCCCGCGCACCGAAACCACCACGCCCATCACCTCAACGGCCAGACCGCACAGAACAAAAGCTGTCCGTTGCGCCGAGGCGGGAAACAGGAGAATTGCCCCGATGGTGAGAAAGAAGCCGGCTGGCATCACCAGCAATCCTGCGTATTTCATGGCTCCGTCCTTTCAGCTCTTCCACGCATTTCACCGGTCGATAAAGGTCGGCCCAGGGACATATGTCCGCAAAAAAAGAATCATGAATGGCAGAAGGTCAACCGGCTGAAGCGCTTTTATGAATTCTAAATGTTCTGGATGCTACGCTTGACCTGATCCTTCTCCAGTTGCCATGCGCCTGATGGTCGCGCATCTTCCCCATTCACGGAGGTCATCTCTCATGTCGTTGCTGAACCGGCTGGTCGAAAACCCGCTGGGTGCCCTGGGTGTGCTCACGATGGCGGCATTTCTTGAGGCCTGGGGCGACTCGTTCTTCCAGGCAGGCTTTTATCGCTCTTCAGGATTCACCCGCATACTCATGCTGCTCGCAGGCACGGCAGTGCTTGCCCTCTACGGTTCCACCGTCAACGTGCCGCGCTGGGACTTCGGAAAACTCCTCGGCGTCTACGTCGCACTTTTCTTTCTTGCCGCACAGTTGCTCGCGAAGATTCGTTTCGGCCAATCGCCCACGCCGCCCATCTATATAGGCGGCGCATTGATCGTCACAGGCGGACTGGTGATGGCGTTCTGGAAATCCTGAACCAGTTCCCATGATTTCGCTGCGCCGCCCTCTGCGCAAAACATAAGTGCCGCCGTTCCATTGCCACCGGATTGTCTTGATGACTTTGGTCGCGATCGAAAGAGGCAAATCGTAATCGGCTGGTTACCAGCGGGTCGTCGGACTTCCTGACTCCGGGTGTAGCGTAAGAGGCACTCCAATCCTTCAGGAGGCCTCAGAATGATCGCGTCGGCGAGATCCGCACCAAGCATTCTCCTGCTGCTGTGCAGTACTACGGCGGTCCTGATGTCGCTCACCGGGTTGCTGTTTCTGATCGGCACGCGCCTGCTCAGCATCTTCGCTCACGGCGAGAGATTCGTCGGAGAGATCGATGCCATCTCTGTTGCACTCATCTTTGGCGGAATCGCCGTCGCTCTCAAGACAATCGAAATCCGCCTCAGGGCGGAACAAGATTCATCCATGGACTGATTCGGCATGCACAGCCTGTCCATGCCCTTCGAACATCTGGCGCGTATCCGGCTAACCCGAAGTCACACTTCAGGCGTCCCTCAAACGATTCGCATCAGGCAATAACCTGCCTCTATCCGCCTCTCCAGGAATTTCCAGCACAACCGCATTGATATCGACGGCCTCGCCCCGGGGGCTTTTTCGCTACGGCACTCCGGGCATGCGCGATAGACTCTTCACATTCTGAATTGATCGAGACAATGAATGCTCAAGATTTTTGCCCTCCTGATGCTGTTCGCCGCAGCATCTGTCTGCCCCGCACAACGAATCGAAGTCACCGTGCCCTCGACAAAGCCGCTGACCGGTCACCTGATTCTCGTTTTCGCGAAAACCGGCAATCCTGAGCCGCGCATGCAACTCAGAGAAACCTTCGATTCGGCGCAAGGCTTCGGTGTTGACGCGGAGAACCTCGCTCCCGGCGCCCCGCTCATTGTCGACACGAAGACCTTCGGCTATCCGCGCCGCTCGCTCGCCGATCTCGATGCCGGCGACTATTACGTCCAGGCCGTCTTCAACGTGTATGAGCAATTCCATCTCGCCTCCGGCAAGACCCTGTGGCTGCCGCCCGACAAGGGCGAGGGCCAGCACTGGAACCTCAAGCCCGGCAACCCATACAACAAGCCGCAGAAGATCCACTTCGATCCAAAATCGAAGACCCCCATCAAGCTCACCCTCGACCAGGTCATTCCGCCCATTGAAGGAACACCGCAGGACCCGATGGTCATCGCGCAACAACAACCCAGCGGCAAAGTGGCTCAAGTACGAGCGCTTCCACAGCGAGAAGCTCAGCACCTTCTGGGGCCGCGATGTCTCTCTGGGCGCGTGGGTCCTGCTTCCCGACGGATTCGATGAGCATCCCGACGCAAAGTATCCCGTCATCGTCTATCAGGATCACTTTCATCCCGGCATCGGGTCCAGCGCAGTTCACGGCAACGCCGCCCGATCCCAAATCGCCCCAGTTCCGCCGCCTCGAGAACGGCTATCGCTTCTTTCAGGACTGGACCTCGGGCCGCCTGCCGCGCGTGATCCTCATCTACGTGCAGAACGCCAACCCCTACTACGACGACTCCTACGACGTCGACTCCGCCAACGTCGGCCCCTATGGCTCGGCCATCAACGAGGAACTGATTCCCGCGATCGAAAAGAAATATCGCGGCATCGGCCAGGGCTGGGCCCGCGCCACCTATGGCGGTTCCACCGGCGGATGGGAAGCGCTGGCCACGCAGGTCTTCTATCCCGACTTCTACAACGGCGCTTATGTTGCCTGCCCCGACCCGGTCGACTTCCACGCCTACCAGAACATCAACCTCTACGACGACACCAACGCATTCGTCCGCAAGGGCGACTTCGGCGAGATGCCGATTGCCGCCGATCGCAAACCCGACGGCACCATCATTGCGGAAACCGGCCCCGAGTTCGCTTTTGAATATGTCCTCGGCACGCACGGCCGCTCCACCGAGCAGTGGGACATCTGGCAGGCGGTGTTTTCTCCCGCCGGCGACGACGGCTATCCAGCAGAGATCATCGATCCGCTCACCGGCTCAATCGACAAAAAAGTTCTCGCCTATTGGCACGATCACTACGACCTCACCGCAATTCTCAAACGCGACTGGCCCACACTCGGCCCGAAGCTCGAAGGCAAGCTGCACATTGCCGTGGGCGATGGCGATACCTATTTCCTGAACAATGCCGTTCACATGCTCGACAAGCAACTTGAAGAAACACGCAATCCCCATTCCGACGCGACATTCCAATATGGTCCGGGCATGCCGCACTGCTACACCGGCGGCCCATCGGAATACACCATGCAGCAGAACAACGCCGACTGGACCCAGCGCGTATTGCCGAAAATGGTGGAGCACATGCTGGCAACGGCTCCGTCAGACGCAGATACGAAATCCTGGCGATATTGAGTGAGAAAAAGCTGCAACGAAGATCGTTGGAATACATCCCAGTTTCTGGGACGCATTGAAGCGATCAACGAGCGCTTTTATCGGCGTATTGCTTGGTTTCAGCGCATTTCGGTTTTCAAGAGATAACAAAAACTTGGGCAGTATAAACATTTTTTGTTCTCTCAACTGTTGAAGGCGTTGCAGATAGGGCTCTGGCTGCTATATTGAACTTTCGGGTTCGTCCGCCTTCCAGGTGGGTTTTGTCCGAAATCGAAATCTAACCACAACCTGTGTGACCGCCGGCACCGCGCGCACTAAACGACTGGACAACGAACAACAAGCAGGAAAGCATTCATGGCGCAGATATTTGACCGCAGCTCCAATGCTTTGGCTCGAGCAAGCCTGGTGCTGACGGGTCTGATTGTGATTTCACTCGGCGTGACGCTCGATCAGTTACAGCGTTCCCCCTGGGTTACGCGACAAGGCCAGAGACCGGAGCAGCCGGTACCCTTCAGCCACAAACATCACGTGATGGGACTGGGGCTCCAGTGCCAGTACTGCCACACCACGGTTGAGAAATCCAGCTACGCCGGCATTCCTCCCACCAAGACCTGCATGAACTGCCACGCGCAGATTTGGACCAATGCCGCGCTGCTGCAGCCCGTACGCGATAGCTGGGCCACCGGTCAGTCGCTGCCTTGGGTCAAGGTGCACGACCTGCCCGACTACGTCTTCTTCAACCACGAGATTCACGTGAACAAGGGTCTTGGCTGCGCAAGCTGTCACGGCCGCGTCGACCAGATGCCGCTGATGTATGCGCAGAACACCTTGCAGATGGAGTGGTGCCTCAACTGCCATCGCGACCCGGCAAAGAATCTGCGACCCACCAGCCAGATTTACAACATGGCATGGGAAGCTCCCGCCGATGAACGGCCCGTGTGGTGCTCGACCACGGATGTTCCGTCAGGCACGCCTACCGCCCAAAGTGCGAATTGCACCACCAGGGATCCCACTGGCGAAGGCTCCCAAATGGCATCGATGGCCGTGCTGCAAATCCCGAATGCGCCGTCGAATGGCCAGGCCAGCGATGCTCCTGCCGGTGTTGTTCCTGCCGCGCTTCACTACGAAAAATTCACCAGCCAGGATCAGTTGGGCCACTTCCTCCTGAAGCAGTACCACATTCGCCCACCGAACGAACTGAGCAGCTGCGAGGTTTGCCATCGATGAGCAGCGAACCGAAGAACGCAGCAACGAACAATACGGGGAACACCGTGGAGATTGAAAAGGGCAACGCCAACCTTGCTGAAAACGAAGCGCCGATGACGTTGGAGCGGGTGCGCGCCGAGTTGAAGGGCACGGCAGGCAAGCGCTATTGGCGTTCGCTGGACGAACTCCAGAACACGCCGGAATTTCAGGCCGCCGTCGAAAAAGAATTTCCCAGCGCGGCGCAGGAGTGGGTCGATCCCGTATCGCGCCGCGGCTTCCTCAAAATCATGGGCGCTTCGATGGCCCTGGCTGGACTGGCCGGTTGCACCAAGCAGCCCGACGAGCCCATCTATCCTTACGTCAAGGCGCCCGAAGACCTGATTCTCGGCAAGCCAATGTACTTCGCGACGGCCAATCCGTTGCCCACCGGTGCCGTCCCGCTGCTGGTCAAGAGCGACCAGTTTCGTCCCATCAAAATCGACGGCAATCCTGATCACGCGTATAACCACGGCTCCTCCGACGTCTTCTCGCAGGGCACGCTGCTCGACCTCTACGATCCCGATCGCTCCCAGCACGTCACCTACGAAGGCGAGAACCGCGACTGGGCCGATTTTGCCATAGCACTCCGCGACAAGGTGGTGAGCACCAAGGACGGAACAGGCATCTACTTCCTCTCGGCGACCATCACCTCGCCCACGCTGGCGCGCCAGTGGAAGGCCGTCCAGGCCGCATACCCCAAGGCGACGCTGGTGCAGTACGATCCTGCCATCGCCGGCACGTTCCTCACCAGGGGATACAACGTCCAATACGACCTCAGCAGCGCCGACGTGATCGTCTCGCTCGATGCCGACTTCCTCTCCGGCGCGTCGTATCCCGGCTTCCACAAGCTTGTCGCCGACTACGCCAGGCGCCGCAAGGATCCCGCCAACGGCATGAACCGGCTCTACACCATCGAGAGCACGCCAACCACCACCGGCATGAAAGCCGAGCATCGTCTCGGCCTCCGCGCCAGTGAAGTTCCAGCATTTGCCGCCGCACTCGCCGCTGCTGTCGGAGCATCCGGTGCAGCCGCTCCGCAATATGCGTGGACCGGAGATCAGCAAAAGTTTCTCGCCGCCCTCGCAAAGGACCTGAAAGCCAGCAACGGCAAATGCGCCGTCATCCCCGGCCTTTATCAGGATGAATCGGTTGCCGCCCTTGCGCTCGCCATCAACCAGGCGCTCGGCAATATCGGCAAGACCGTCGCTGTCTCTTCCGAACCGGCGATCCCGCTGCCCAGCGACCAGAACGGCGACTTCAGGAACCTTGTTGCCGACATGAATGCCGGCAAGGTTGACTGGCTCATCATTCTGAATGCGAACCCCATCTACGCGGCACCGGTCGACTTGGGATTCAACGACGACTTGATCAAGAAGGCAAAGGTTGTAGCGCATCTTGGCTCGCACTACGATGAGACGGGTCATCTCGCGCAGTGGCACATCCCCGCCGCACATTACCTCGAGTCGTGGTCCGATGCCCGCGCCTACGACGGCACAGTGTCGATTGTGCAGCCGATGATCGATCCGCTCTATGGCGGCAAGAGTGCGCACGAGGTCTTCCAGGCCTTGCTCGATAATCCCGAAATCAGCGCCTACGAGGCTGTGCGCGTCACGCAAAAAGACAACGTCAAGGGAGACTTTGAGACCGGCTGGCGCAAGGTTCTGCACTCCGGCTGGATTGACGGAACGGGTTATCAGACGAAGACCAGCGTCGATACGGCCATCAAAGGCCAGGTGCCCACGCCGAATCCGAAAGATCAGCTCGAAATCATCTTCCGTCCCGATCCCAACATCTATGACGGCCGCTACTCCAATGTCGGCTGGCTGCAGGAACTGCCCAAGCCCGTCACCAACCTCAGCTGGGACAACGCCGCCATCGTCTCCGGCGCAACCCTGGAAAGCCTGAAGCTGGAAGAGGACGACATCATCGAGATCAGCGCCGGCGGCGGAACAGTCAAGGCTCCCGTCATCGTAGCTCCGGGCCATCCCGATAACTCCGTCACGCTCTATCTCGGCTACGGCCGCGAAGAAGCAGGCCGTGTCGGATCCGGCGCCGGCTTCAATGCCTACCTGGTTCGCACCACCGCTGCGCCCCTCTACTCGACCGGCACTCTCAAGAAAGTCGACGGCAAGTGGGGCATTGCGATCACCAAGAGCCACTACCAGGATCATCGCGGCAAAAACCTCAGCGACGTCGGCAATCAGAACCACTCCCTTGAAGCCGTTGAAGCTCTCGGCCCGCGCGGCATCATCCGCTACGCCACACTTGAAGACTTCAAGGCCAATCCGAACTTCGCCCACGAAGGCGAAGGCCACGACACGCCCGAATACGACACCTCACTCTTCCCCAACTGGCAGTACAACGGCAACAAGTGGGGTATGGCGATCGACATGAATAGCTGCGTGGGCTGCAACGCCTGCATCGTGGCTTGCTATGCCGAGAACAACATCGCCGTAGTGGGAAAACAACAAGTCCGCATCGGCCGCAACATGCAGTGGCTCAGGATCGACTCCTACTTCGAAGGCGACCTTGCTACGCCCCGCGCCCACTTCCAGCCCATGACCTGCCAGCATTGCGAAAACGCGCCATGCGAACAGGTCTGCCCGGTGGGCGCCACGGTGCATACGCCCGAAGGCCTCAACACCATGGTCTACAACCGCTGCGTTGGCACTCGCTATTGCTCCAACAACTGTCCCTATAAGGTGCGCCGCTTCAATTTCCTGCTCTACTCCGATTACGAGACCGAGAGCCTCAAGCTGATGCGCAATCCCGACGTCTCGGTCCGTTCGCGTGGAGTGATGGAAAAGTGCAGCTACTGCGTGCAGCGCATCAACGAGGCCAAGATTACGGCCGACAAGGAGAACCGCCCGATCCGCGATGGCGAAATCGTCACCGCTTGCCAGCAGGCCTGTCCCGCATCGGTCATCACCTTCGGCAACTTGAACGACAAAAACAGCAAGGTGGCAAAGCTGAACGAAGACAAGCGCATGTACCAGGTCCTTGCCGACCAGAACACGCGTCCTCGAACCCGCTACCTCGCTGAGGTTCTGAATTTTAATCCTGAACTCGAACAGCAGCCGGTGGAACACACACCGGAAAAGGGTTGACGTCACGATGGCGACCAGTGAAATCAAAAGAGCCGACCCTGGCACCGATCCCAAGACCGGAGAATTCCGGGTCGTAGGCCTGGGTGAGACCTTCAAGTCGGTTACCGAGAAAATCTCGAGCATCGTGCTTACGCCGCACACGCCCCTCGGCTGGCTTGCCTTCTTCGGCATCGCCGGCGGCGGAGCTACGGTGCTGCTGGTTGCGGTTACCTGGCTGTTCCTCAAAGGCGTCGGCATCTGGGCCATCACGCAGCCGGTGGCGTGGGGCTTCGCGATCATCAACTTCGTCTGGTGGATCGGTATCGGCCATGCCGGCACGCTGATTTCCGCCATTCTCCTGCTCTTCAAGCAAACCTGGCGCAACTCCATCAGCCGCTTTGCTGAAGCCATGACCATCTTCGCCGTGGTCTGCGCCGGCATGTTCCCGCTGATCCACGTGGGCCGTCCCTGGCTCGGGTATTGGATGCTGCCGTTGCCCCTGACCATGAACGTATGGCCGCAGTTCCGCTCTCCCCTGGAATGGGATGTGTTCGCGGTATCCACCTACGCAACCATCTCCGTCGTGTTCTGGTACCTCGGCATGATTCCCGACTTCGGGACCTTCCGCGATCGCGCCCAATCGAAGCCGGCGCAGTATTTCTACGGCCTGCTCTCGTGGGGCTGGCGCGGTTCCATTCGCCACTGGATGCGCTATGAGACGGCATCGCTGCTCCTCGCCGGCTTGGCGACGCCGCTGGTGCTCTCCGTCCACACCGTCATCAGCTTCGACTTCGCTGTCGCGGTCCTGCCCGGATGGCACACCACCATCTTCCCGCCCTACTTCGTTGCCGGCGCCATCTACTCGGGTTTCGCCATGGTGCTCACCCTGGCCATTCCGCTGCGCAAGTTCTACCACCTCGAGAACCTCGTAACAGAGCGCCACATCGACAACATGGGCAAGGTCATGCTCGCCACCGGCTTCATTGTGGCCTACGGCTACGGCATGGAAGCCTTCATGGCCTGGTACTCGGCCTCGCACTGGGAAGCCTTCATGTTCTGGAACCGCGTCTTCGGTCCCATGGGCTGGGCCTATTGGCTGCTGATCCTTTTCAATCTGGCTATTCCGCTGACCACTCTCTGGTCGCGCAAGCTGAGGACGAATATCAGCTTCATGTTCTTCATCTCCATCGTGGTCAATACAGGAATGTGGTTTGAACGCTTCGTGATCATCGTTACGAGCCTCTATCGCGATTTCCTGCCGTCGTCGTGGGGCACCTATCGCGCCACCAAGTGGGACTACATGACCTTCATCGGAACGCTGGGCTTGTTCACCACCCTGTTCCTGTTGTTTGTCCGTTTCCTGCCCATGATTCCCATGAATGAAATTCGCATGATTCTGCCCCAGGCCAAGATCAAGCCCAAAACAACAGCGGGAGCAGGTGACTAATATGCCCTCACCCGAAGGAACCTACGGCCTGCTGGCCGAATTCGATACTCCCGGCGACCTGGTTCGCGCCGTACGCCAGGCGCGCGAAGACGGCTGGCGCCGCATGGATTGCTATACGCCCTATCCCGTGGAAGAAGCGGCAGAGGCCATCGGCTTTCATCGCAACCGCGTGCCCCTCGTTACCCTTGTCGGCGCTTTGATGGGCCTGGCCGCCATGTTTTCCATGGAGACGTGGGTCTCGGTCATCGCCTACCCTCTGAATATCGCCGGCCGCCCGCTCTATTCCTGGCCCGCATTCATCGTTCCCGCATACGAATGGACGATTCTCTGGGCAGGGCTTTCTGCAGCCTTCGGCATGCTCGCGCTCAACGGCCTGCCGCAGCTCTATCATCCGCTCTTCAACGCGCCCAACTTCCGCAACGGCGCCACCACCGACAAATTCTTCTTGTGTCTAGAAGCCCTCGACCCGAAGTTCGACCTCGTCGCAATCGAAGGAATACCTGAAAACCATCGAGCCCGTTTCGATCGTGGAGGTGGAGTACTAATGCAAATCCTCCACATGACCAGGAATGGCGTCAGGATGAATGAACATGGGTGCCCCATCCATGCGACATCTTTTCGTCGCATGGGTGGGAAAGCACTTGCCTTCGCAGGCCTCTCCGCCATCTTCCTCATCGCCGGCTGCCGCCAGGACATGCAGAACCAGCCCAAGATGATTCCGCAGCGGGGTTCCGACTTTTACGCCGACCATCGCGGCGCGCGCCCGCAGGTTGTCAACACTGTCGCCCGCGGCCAACTTCAGGAAGACAGCTACTTCTACACCGGAGTCATCCAGGGCGCCAACGGCTATCGCGAAGAGCAGAACACGCTGCCGTTCCCGGTCACCATGGAGGTGCTCGAGCGCGGACAGGAGCGCTTCAACGTCTACTGCACTCCCTGCCACTCGCGCGTCGGCAACGGCCTCGGCGAAATCGTGGATCGCGGCTACAAGCCCGCCGCCAACCTGCATGACCAGGTACGCCGGGCGCAGCCTCTCTCGCATTACTTCTACGTCATGACCCACGGCTACGGCGCCATGCCTGACTATCGCGAGCAGCTGACGCCCGAAGATCGCTGGGCCGTTGCGGCCTACATCCGCGCACTGCAACTCAGCCAGGCCGCTTCCCGGTCTGACGTTCCATCGGGTGTGCAGGTGCAGAGTCTGAAAGACCTCGCCACGCAGCAAGGTCATCCCGAATACGCGCAGCCGTGGACGCTGCCCGCAACCGCCGTTCAGGCTTATCCGCCCGACCAAAGAAGGAACGCCCGCAATGGCTCCCGGCAATCCCGCTGACCCGCTGATCAAGATTCCAGCAAGCAACCCGGCTCCTGCGGCCGCGAAGTAAGGATTGAGTTCAATGGCTCACGATACACACGGTGCTTCACACGCTAAAACGCTTCCCGCCGATCTCAGCGCACCGGCGTTCGTCGATGGCTGGCGGGCGCGGGCGCTCATCGTCGCAGCGATAGCTGCGGTTGCCGCCGTGATTCTCGCATTTCTCGGCCAGGCGCAGGACCAGCTCGGCTGGGATCACTTTGCGCGTGCATGGGTTCTTGGTCTGTTGCTCACCTTCGGCTGGACCGTCGGTGGCCTCGCGCTGCTCATGGTGCAGTACTGCTCCGGCGGCAAATGGGGCTTGCTGCTGCGCCGGCCTCTTGAAGCCATGCAACGCGCTCCCTGCCGCTTGTCTTCGGCTACTGGGTCGTCTCGGCAATCTTCATGAAGAAGCTTTATCTCTGGGCGCAGTACACCAACCCGAGCGACACAGATGCGGCTTGGAAGTCCGGCCTCATCAGCGAAATTCAGAGCGCACTGCCTCAACTTCAAGCGCCCCATGCTGAACCCGACGACCTATATCGTCGTCATGCTCCTGTGCTTCGCCATCTGGGGCTTCTATACCTGGCGCCTCAACACACTCGGCCTCAAGCGCGACACCGAATCGCCCGACACCACGCCCTACTGGATCAAGAAGCTCGAGAACATCAGCGGCCCCGGCATCGTCGTCTACTCGCTCACCATGACCGCCGCCGTCATCTACTGGTGCATGTCGATGGACGTCACCTGGTTCTCCTCGGTCTACGGCTTGCTCTTCCTTGTCGGCCAGGGCTACTCCGTACTTGCCCTCTCGATCCTCACCTCCATCAGCCTTTCCAAAGGCGAGCCTTTCAAGACCATCCTGCGCGCCACCGAGCAGCACGACCTCGGCAAGTTCACCTTTGCCTTCGTCATGCTCAACATCTATCTCGGATTCGCGCAGTTCCTCATCATCTGGTCCGGCAACCTGCCGGAAGAGATCCCCTGGTACCTCGATCGCATTCGCGGCCACTGGGGCATCATCATCACCCTCGACTTCATCTTCCACTGGGTCATTCCGTTCTCGCTGCTGCTCTCGCGCGACATCAAGCGCAACAAGAAGCGCCTGGTCCGCGTCTGCCAGTGGATGATCTTCGCCAAGGCCTTCGACTTGTTCTGGCTCATCGAGCCGAACTTCAAAGACGCCGCCCGCAACCTGCACTTCAGCTGGGGAATCCTCGAATACATCGCCGTCCCCGCTGCCATGATTTCCCTGTGGGTCGCTTTCTACAGCCATAACTTGAAGACGCGCGCATTGGTGCAGACAAACGATCCGCACGTCGCAGAGATTCTGGAGCCCGAACATGTCCACGCTTGATCACAACGAACCCGACGACAAGAAGATCCTCGGCTCGCACGGCCCCAGCGAGATCGACGCTTCCGCGGGCTACGAACAGACCGACGTCAAGGTCACGGGCATCCTTGTCTTCCTTACCTCGCTCTTCATCTTCGTCGGGGTTTGCGGCGTCGTCACCTACGGCATGGGCAAGCTGATCAACGCGCACATGAACAAGGAAGACGGCCCAAACAACAAGTGGACCAAAACTGCGGAGATTCGGGAACTCGGCAATTTACCCTCCAGCCCCGAAATGCAGAACAAGATTGCGGAGATCACCAAGACCTTTCCGACGCCCCGCGTCCAGACCGATGACGGCAACCAGGACGTAGCCGATCTGCACCAGCGCGAAGACCTGCTGCTGGATAACTACACCTGGGTCGACCAGTCCCAGGGCAAGGTAAGAATCCCCATCGAACGGGCCATGCAAATCATCGCGCAACAAGGTCTGCCGGTTGCGCCGGCCGTGCAGCAGGCGCCGCTTCTCGCCGGTGATGAAAAACCCACTGTCCACGCACCGCTCACCAGCGGTTTTGCGCGCACCGGCTACGAACAGGATCAGGCAGCGGCTCAGAAGGCCGAGGAGCAGCAAAAGCAACAGTAATGAACGGCTATAGCAGTGACATGAGTAGTGAGCATTGAAAGGGTTCGACTGTCAACAGTACCGAACAACTCGAACAGTTTGTAACAGGGCACGACTTTAGTCGTGCCGAAAGTGCCACCAAATCGGATGGGCTTTAGCCCCTGATGGACGCCGAAGGTGATTCGAATCATGAACAGCAGTGCAAACAAGTCGAGCACGATCGGGAAACGCAGCCGCATGCCGGCCGCCGTGCTCCTGTGCCTCGCCGCGCTGACGCCGTCCTTGAGGTCGCAGGTATCCAGCTATGGCGACAAGGACGCAGGTCCCGCCAACACCCAGCCCTCGGTTCTGAAAGGCATCGGCATCGCGCAACACCTCAACGAGCAACTTCCGCTCGACCTCACGTTCACTGACGACACCGGCAAGCAGGTTCAGCTCGCCGGCTACTTCGGCACGAAGCCCGCCATCCTCGCGCTTGTCTATTACCAATGTCCGATGCTGTGCTCTGAAGAACTCAACGGCCTTACCGGCGCACTGCAAATGGTCGACGAAGTTCCCGGCCGCGACTTCAACATCATCGTCGTCAGCATCGATCCCAGTGAGGGAACCGATCTCGCCGCCGCCAAGAAGGCCAGCTACCTCAAGCGATACGGTCATCCTGAAACCGCCGGCGGATGGCACTTCATGACTGGCACGCAGCCCAACATCGATGCCCTCACCAAAGCCGTAGGCTTCGGTTATGTGAAGGTTCCCGGCCCCGATGGCAAGCTCACCCAGTTCGCCCACGCCAGCGCCATCCAGCTGGTCACGCCGCAAGGCAGGCTGGCCCAGTACTACATGGGAGTCGAGTACTCTCCGAAAGACCTGCGCCTCGGCCTCATCGAATCTTCAAACAACCACATCGGCTCGCCCGTCGACAACATTCTTACGTACTGCTACCACTATGACCCGCAGACCAATAAGCACTCGCTCATCATTGCTCGCGTCGTGCAACTGGGCGGCGCTATGACCGTGATTCTGCTGGGCGGTTTTATGTGGATCATGTTCCGCCGCGACTACCGGCAGGCGCATGACCAACTCGTTTCAGGAACAAAGGGGAACGGATAACGGAATGTCGCACATAAGCCCAGTTCTCTGGCAATTTCTAATCCATTGGTTGACGAACTTCCAGCTCTATCCGCCGGAGGCGTCGAAGATTGCCCCGCAGATGGATGCTTTGTACTTCTTCATGGTCCTGGTGAGCATGATCGGCATGACAATCGTCATTCTGCTGGTCGTCGGCTTCTCGATCATGTACAGCAAGAAGCGCCATCCGGTCGCAGTGCAGATCGAAGGCTCCACGATGCTCGAAGCCACGTGGACCATCATTCCGCTCGGCCTGTTCCTCATCATGTTCGTCTGGGGCGCCCTCATTTACTTCCGCGTCTACACCCCGCCCGCCAACGCCATGAACATCTACATCGTCGGCAAGCAGTGGATGTGGAAGGCGGAACACCCCGGCGGACAGCACGAGATCAACGCGCTCCATGTTCCCACCGGCCGCGCCGTCCAGCTCACCATCATTTCGCAGGACGTCTTTCACAGTTTCTCCATTCCCGCCTTCCGCGTGAAGCGCGAAGCCATCCCCGGCCGCTATACCTCGGTATGGTTTGAAGCCACAACGCCCGGCACCTATCACCTCTTCTGCACACAATATTGCGGCACCGACCACTCTCACATGATTGGCGAGGTGGTCGTGATGACGCCCGACGACTTCAAGAAGTGGCTGGCCGGCTCCACCAGCGGCGCCTCGCTCGCCCAGAACGGCGAACGGCTCTTCGCAAGCCTCAGCTGCGCCGCATGCCACAACACGCGTCCCGATGCGCGCGGACCCAGCCTGGCCAACGTCTACGGATCCAAACTCACGCTCGCCGACGGCCATAGCACGATCGTCGACGAGGCCTTTTTGCGCGACGCGATCTTGAACCCCTCGCAGCACGTCACCCAGGGGTTTGCACCCATCATGCCGACCTATCAAGGCCAGATCAGCGAAGACGGCGTGATCGCGCTCGTCGAGTTCATTAAAAATCTCAACTCCGATTACCGCGTCCAGCAGACGACTGCCACGACAACGCTGCTGCCGGAAAGTGAAGGCACGATAAAGCCCGCCGGACAAAAGCCCGCAGGGCAGGGGATGGTGAAGCAATGAGTACCGACACAATCGTCAGTCTTCCCGATCAGTCAACAGCCAGAATCCCGAGAATGAACTTCATCTCGAAGGAAAAAGGTCTGCTGAGCTGGCTCCTGACCGGCGACCACAAGCGGATTGCGACTCTCTACCTTGTCTCGATCACGTTCTTCTTCTTCATCGGAGGAGCGCTGGCCGGACTCATCCGCCTTGAGTTGCTCACGCCGCAGTCTGACCTCATGGCCACCGACACCTATAACAAGGTGTTCACCATGCACGGCATCATCATGATCTTTTTCTTCCTGGTGCCGTCTGTTCCCGCCACGCTGGGAAATTTCTTCATTCCCATGATGATCGGCGCCAAGGACCTGGCGCTTCCCAAGATCAACCTGCTCAGCTGGTATCTCTACCTCGCCGCGGGCGCTCTCGCCCTCTATGCCATGATGTCTGGCGGCGTCGATACGGGCTGGACCTTCACGACACCCCTTTCTACGCACTACCTGAATACCAACGTCATCACCACAGGTATCGCAATCTTCATTGCCGGATTCAGTTCCATCTTCACCGGTCTCAACTTCATCGTCACCATCCACAAGATGCGCTGCCCCGGCATGACGTGGTTCCGCTTGCCGCTGTTTGTATGGTCCAACTATGCAGCCAGCATCCTCATGGTGCTCGGCACTCCGGTCCTCGCTATCACACTGGTCCTCGTGGTTCTCGAGCGCACGGCGGGCATCGGCGTATTCGATCCCGCCAAGGGCGGCGATCCGATACTCTTCCAGCATCTGTTCTGGTTCTACTCGCACCCCGCCGTCTACATCATGATTCTCCCCGGCATGGGCGTAATCTCCGAGACCATCTCGACCTTCAGCCGCAAGCGCGTCTTCGGCTACACCGCCGTTGCTTTCTCCTCGGTCGCCATCGCCGTCTTCGGCTTCTTCGTCTGGGCCCACCACATGTTCATCATGGGCATCAGCAACTACTCCATGCTGGTGTTCTCGCTGCTCACCATGCTGGTCGCGGTGCCCTCGGCCATCAAGATATTCAACTGGGCCTTCACCCTCTACAAGGGTTCCATCACCTTCGAAACGCCGATGCTCTACACCTTCGGCTTCATGGGCCTGTTTACCATCGGCGGACTCACCGGCGTCTTCCTCGGCACCTCCGGCACTGATATCCACCTGACGGAGACCTACTTCATCGTCGCCCACTTCCACTTCGTCATGGTCGGCGGCATGCTCATGGCGTTCCTCGCGGGCGTTCACTTCTGGTGGCCCAAGATGACCGGCCGCATGTATCCGGAAAAGATCTCCCAGCTCGCCGCGATCGTCACCTTCATCGGGTTCAACTTCACCTTCTTCCCGCAGTTCATCCTCGGAACCCTCGGCATGCCCCGGCGCTACGCTTCCTATCCGCCGGAGTTCCAGGTGCTCAATGTCTTCTCCACGGCCGGTGCATCCATCCTCGGCGTTGGCTACCTGCTGCCGATCATCTACCTCACATGGTCGCTGCGCTACGGCGAAATCGCCGGCGACAACCCCTGGCAGGCAACCGGCCTTGAGTGGCAGACGCAGTCCCCGCCGCTCACTGAGAACTTCCCCGCAATTCCGATCATGGATCACGAAGCCTACGACTACGAGTGGCTGGATACTCAAAAGGAGAAAGAGGTGACGAGTGTCGGATAGTCAGGTCGTCGTCCATGGCGCAGCTGAGGCAGCTCACCACGAGCACCCGCCTTACCAGCGCCACCACTTCGAAACCTACGCGCAGCAGAACGATGCCACCAACTTCGCCATGTGGCTCTTCCTGCTCACTGAAGTCATGTTCTTCGGCGGCCTCTTTACCGCCTATCTCATCTACCGCAACTGGTACTATCCGGCCTTCGTTGAGGCCTCCCATCAGCTCGATATCTTCTGGGGTACGGCCAACACCGCCGTACTGATCACCTCCAGCTTCACCATGGCCATGGGCGTTTGGTCCGCCGAGATGAAGAAGAAGGGTGCATTGGTTTTGTGCCTGGTCATTACCTTCATCCTGGGCCTCGCCTTCCTTGGCATCAAGACGATTGAATACAAGGAGAAGATCGACAAGCACCACGTCCCCGGCTTCCACTACAGCCTTCAGACATTTTTGAATCCGGCGTCGGATCCCGAGGTCCATGCAAAGTATCCCGACGACAAGCCGCTGCCGCTCGACATGGCGCGCCATACCGAGATCTACTTCTTTCTCTACTTTGCCATGACCGGTATGCACGCTCTGCACATGATCATCGGCATCGCCATCCTCGGATTCATGATCTTCCGGGCTCAAGCCGGAGCCTACACCACTGGCCACGTCACGTTTGTTGAGAACTTCGGTTTGTACTGGCACTTCGTCGACATCATCTGGATCTACCTGTTCCCGCTGCTGTACCTGATCAGTCGTCACTAACCAGCGGCCCAGGGTTTTGTAACAAGGGCACGGCTTTAGCCGTGCCGAGAGATCGTCAAGAACAAGGCCGGGGCTTTAGCCCCTGAGGGATCGCATGAATCAACACGAAGATGAATCCATCGAAGCCCACGAAAGTCATCACCACATCGTCTCGCCACTCATATACCTCACCATCGTCCTGGTGCTGCTGTGCGCCACCGGGATCACCGTGTGGGCGTCCTACATCGACCTGGGAGAGTGGCACATCGCTCGCGGCATCACACTCTTCTGGAATCCGGTCGTAGCGCTGGCCATCGCCGCAACCAAGATGATTCTCGTGGTGCTCTTCTTCATGCACGTCAAATACTCCACCAAGCTCACCAAGCTGACAGTCATTTCCGGACTGTTCACCTTCATCGTCCTCGTTGGCATGACCCTCTCCGACTACATGACTCGCGCCTGGGGCCGCTGGTAGAGGACTAGCTTCGGCTCTCAGCTATCAGCCATCAATCCAAAGGCCGCCCTCGGGCGGCCTTTCATCTTCTTGGCAACTCTCACTGATTTGTCATTCCGAGCGCAGCCGAGGAACCTGCAGTTGTTCTTTTCGCGCGGCCAGAAGTTGCAGACTCATTCGCGAAAATCCATATCCAGCAATTCTTCCTCGGAATATAAGACGAGATCACCCGTGTTCGCTCAACCCCTTCTCGATGGCGGTGATCCCCGCCCGCACCGGCATTGAAAATTCTCCCCCCAGCTCTTGACAATCCATAACCAAACGGTTATGGTTCTACATGTGAGGTCGGAAATGCCCTTCCGGTTTCCCGCAAAGCAGAAAGGACAGATTATGCAAATCAAACTAACCAGCATCTTCGTTGACGACCAGGACAAGGCCCTCAAGTTCTATACCGACGTTCTCGGCTTCCAGAAGAAACACGAATTCTCGGCAGGGAGTTACAAATGGCTCACCGTCGTCTCTCCCGATGAACCGGAAGGCGTGCAACTCGTCCTCGAACTCAACCAGAACCCCGCCGCAAAGACGTTTCAGCAGGAGATCCATCGGCAGGGAATTCCCGCAGCCAATTTCTTCGTCGCAGACGTCCAGAAGGAGCATGCAAAGCTCAAGGAACACGGCGTGACCTTCACGAAGGAGCCGACTAAGACAACTGGATCCACCATCGCGGTCCTTGAAGATACCTGCGGAAATCTCATTCAGATAACCCACCTCGATTGGTAGATGACCGGTAAAATCGAGTCGTTCATGCGACCCATGCCCAAGGGGGCTCTCGATGCCAGCTGTGACCAACAATGTTTTCAAGGCCCTTTCCGACCCCACCCGTCGCGCGATATTCGAGCACCTTTCCCGCGACGGGGAACAGACCGTCCATGCCTTGACGCATCGTGCCGGCGTTTCACAGCCGGCAGTCTCGAAGCATCTAACCGTGCTGAAGCGCGCAAGGCTCGTAGGGCATCGCCGCGAGGGCCGCGAAACTCACTACAACGCTCAGCCGCAGGCCCTGGCGCCCCTTGTCGACTGGATGACCCAATACGGAGCCTTCTGGCGCGAACGATTTGATCAACTCGAAAATCTGCTCCAAAGGATGGACAAATGACCAATACCGCCGCGACATGTTCTCTCGTCCTCGAGCGCGAGATGCCGCATCCCCCGGAAAAAATCTGGCGCGCGCTCACGCAAGGTCCCTTGATAGCGGAGTGGCTCATGACCAATGATTTCCAGCCGGTTGTAGGCCACCGGTTCCAGTTCCGCGCCACGCCGGCGCCGGGCTGGAACGGCATCATCGATAGTGAAGTTCTGCTGGTCGAACCGTACACACGCCTCTCCTATGGCTGGACATCCATGGGATTGGAGACCGTTGTCACATGGACATTGACGCCGACCGCAGGCGGCACGCTACTGCGCATGGAGCAATCCGGCTTCCCGTCCGAAGAAGGCAAGAATTACAAAGGTGCAAAGTACGGCTGGACCAATTTCATCGGCAAACTCGAACACGTCGTTGGAGGTCTCAAATGACTAACCGCGCCAGAAACATCTCTTATTGGATTACCACCATCCTCACCGCGTTCTTCATGACCGGCGGTGTTGCGCAAATCATGCAGTTCCGTGCCAATCCCCACGGCGTCGTCCCCGAACTCGGCTACCCGATGTATTTCTTCGCCATCCTCGGCACATGGAAGATCCTCGGAGCCATCGCCATCCTCGTGCCGGGCTTCCCGCGCCTCAAGGAGTGGGCCTACGCCGGCATCTTTTTCGATCTCACCGGCGCCGCCGTCTCCTGCGCTGCAGTCGGCGTATACGGCGCGTATGGCTTCCACGTCCTCGCGCCGTTGCTCATCGCCGGCCTCTGCGTCGCATCCTGGGCCCTGCGACCCGAAAGCCGCAAAATTGGCATAGTCGTCCCGGCCACCAGCGCACCATCACAGCTTTCTGCCACTCCCGTGTCATCCTGATCTGAGCATCGAGATTCCCGGAGGGAGCAGGGAGTTGTAACCCTGAAAGCAGCCCACATTTGTGTGGCTTTTAGTCTGCGAAGCTATTCGCTCGACGCAGCTTTGGAATAAGGGCATGGCTTTAGCCAGGCACTACTGCAAATGATGAGGCAGGGCTTTAGCCCCTGAGGAATCCAATGCAAGGCCGCGATCGAATGACAGAAAACCTCAATCCATCAGCCGACATCACTGTCCATGACGCCCAGCAAACCCAACCCCAACGTTGACGCCTTCATCGCCAACGCAAAGCACTGGCAGCAGGAGTTCAAGAAGCTCCGCGCCATCCTTCTCGACTCCCCGCTCACCGAGGAATTCAAATGGAGTCAACCCTGCTACACCTACCAGGGCAAGAACGTAGTCGTCATCGGCGGGTTAAAGGAATCCTGCGCGCTCGCCTTTTTCAAAGGTGTCCTGCTGAAGGACGTCCACGGCGTCCTCACCCGGCCAGGACAACATTCGCAGTCCACACGCTGGTTCAAGTTCGCCTCTGTCCGGGAAATCGCGGAGATGAAATCTGTCTTGAAGGCTTACATTCGCGAAGCCGTCGAGATCGAAAAATCCGGCCTGAAAGTCAAACTGAAAAAGACCTCAGACCTGGAATTCCCCGAAGAATTCCAACTCATGCTCGATGAATTCCCCGAGTTGAAGAGAGCCTTTGACGCATTGACCCCGGGCCGCCAGCGCGCCTACATCTATCATTTCTCCGCCCCCAAGCAATCCAAAACCCGCGCGGCCCGCGTTCAAAAATTCATGCCGCACATCCTCGAGGGCAAGGGCCTTCTCGATCAGTAGACGCAACGCGCCATGAATCCAATTTGCGCACTGTCATCCCGAGCGGAGCGAGGGATCTGCTTCTTGCGTGTGTAGCGCAGATGCCCCGCTCATCGATCATCTTCTCGACTTAGGAACGCGGCCCAGGCGAGGGTCACGCCGCAGCAGAAGATCGCACGCATGAAGCGCCTCCATTTCGAAACCGGAGCCGTCACTCGGGATGACGAGCCAATGGCCGATCTTGTTTCCCAGCAGATCGATCGAACGGATGGAAGGAAACTCACGGCGAAGTTCTGGATCTTTGGGGTTCGTGCTCTCCGAAAGAACGAGCCAGACGCCGTTGTCCTTCGGAGATTTGGGATGATCTCGGAGCATGCAAACGATGCGGTCGCCCAGGTAGACGGCAAACCCTGAAAACATGCGCCGCACCTCCGGATTCAAGGGCATCAGCGCGTCCAAAACGAACGCGTGCGGAGCCTTCTGCTTCGGTTTTGCAGCACGAGCCATGGTCTATGGTCTATCAGAAAGCTCAATAGAGCCAGCTGCAGTTTTGGACGAGTAACCGGGCGGGTGGTCCAGGTCTTGCGACTTTGACTAGCCAAAGACCTGGGATACCGCAAATTTCTCCGTGCGGCGCACTCTCGATCTTCGATCAATTTGGGTGCCCCATCCTTGCGCGTTTTTCAGCGCAAGGGTGGGATACCTCGACCTCCGCGTGCATAATCCTGCTTTCCACTTTTCCAGCGCTGTCATCCTGAGCGAGCGCAGCGAGTCGAAGGATCTGCGGTTGCCTTTTCTCGCATCCATCTGCAACCAAGGGGCGTCCCGCTTTTGGGACCTGGGAAGCAAGCGTCAATCGATACATCGTTTGGGTGCCCCATTCATGACGCGCAGTTTGGTCATGAGTGGGAAAGCACGGACCTCGGGTGCCCCGGGTCTCGATTGTGAGACCTGGGAAGAAAGCCTCAATCGACATAGCGCCCCAGCCTTGCGTGTCTCTTAGCGAAGGGTGGGATGGTAGCTCCTCGGCTCTTTCAGCCCCCCGACGTGTTCAGCTTCACCGCCGCGCGGATCAGCGCCTTCAGCGCTTTCTCATTCACCTTGTCGCCTTCGTGGAAGTCGATCGCGCGCCTCAGATTTCCTTCGAGACTCGAATTGAACAGACCCGCCGGATCATCCAGAAAGGCGCCTTTGGCAAACGTCATCTTGACGACCCTCTTGTGCGTCTCGCCCGTGCAGATCATCCCGTCGTGCGACCACACGGGCACTCCCCAGGGGTTCGAAGGTTTCTTCCACTTGCGCTCCTCCACCACCTCAGGATCCGCCTGCACGATCAAGGCGCGCAGGCGTGCAAGCATCTCGCCGCGCCAGTCGCCCAGTTCCTGGATCCGTGCGTCGACTTCGCTGGAGGCAGACGCGTGCGATGCAGATGTGGCTTTCGATGACCCGCTCTTTTTCATCATGAATGCCTCGGTTCCCGCTCCATTTTCTGGTCCTATCGATAGCATCCGGACTGGTTGGGCGCTACGTGGCATAGAGATTTGTTTCCAGGAACGCATTACGGAATTTTCCGCTGGGATCATGCTGCTTGAGAAGGGCTTTGAAGTCGGCGAGGCGCTCGTACTGCGCTTGCAGCGACGCGGGAGACAGGGTGAACAGCTTGGCCCAGTGCGGGCGCGGAGCGAACGGCTTCAATTGCGCTTCGATCCGGG
Organism: uncultured Acidobacteriaceae bacterium; assembly: GCA_963830285.1. Lineage (GTDB taxonomy): Bacteria > Acidobacteriota > Terriglobia > Terriglobales > Acidobacteriaceae > Telmatobacter. Next base: position 255,121 of record CAWHLU010000012.1, on the reverse strand, counting down.
GAAGGATCTGCTTGACCGTGTCCCACTCGGGTTTCCAGGTGAAGTGGATGGCGAGGGAATCGCGCTCGTATGCGGTGCTTATCCAGAGATGGTCGGCGGCGATGGTGCGCAGCTCGGTGACAAACAGGTGCGGGGTGATCTGGTCGCGCAGTTTCTCGACGGCAACGATCGCCTCGTAGCCGCGCTCACGGGGAACGAAGTACTCGGTTTGCAATTCGCGGCCGCTCGATGGAGTGAAATTCATCTTGAAGTGGGGCAGCCGTTCGTACCACGGTCCGGCGATGCCCATCTGCTCGGTGCAACTCTCAGCGGGATGGCCCGTAATGGGATGCAACTTTTCGGTTGCACGTTTCGCGCCGTAGAATTCCGCAGCCGATTCGTGCTTCTCGCCCGCTTGCAATTTGCGCTTGATCCATACCTGCGTGGCCTGGTGATGCTGCCAGTCCGTAAACAGGCTCACGCTGTATCCGGCGCCGAAGATGGCGTCGAAGTTATGCGCGAGCTCATCGAAGTTGAGATTCTGATAGACGGTTTGCGCCACCTGGAATGTCGGCAGCAGGTCGAGCGTTACGCGCGTAACGACGCCTACGGCGCCAAGGCCTGCGACGGCGCCCAGGAACTCATCACCGTTCTTGTCGCGCGACAACTGGATGAGATCGCCACTGGCAGTGACGATCTCAAGAGCGCGTACAGCAGTTGCAAGGTTGCCATTGCGGATGCCGGAGCCGTGGGTCGCAGTGGCGATCGCGCCGGCGACAGAGATGTGCGGCAGAGACGCAAGGTTGTGCAGCGCATAGCCGCGCGCATCGATTACCGGCGCGAGCTGGCCGTATTTGATTCCGGCGCCAACCGTGACGGTGCGGGCGTTGTCGTCGATCTCAATCTGATCGAGGTGCTGGAGCGAAATCTGATTTTGCGTGCTGTCGGCGATGCGATTGAAAGAGTGGCGCGACCCGAGGGCGCGCAGCTTGCTGCAACTCTTCACCACCTCGCGCACCTCGTCCACATTCGCCGGCGTGTGCACCCGGTCGGTGCTGTAGGTTATGTTGCCCGCCCAGTTCTCGCGCGGGGCCGGTTGCTGTTGTGCTGGCGTCAACCGCGAAATCATGCCTCCGGCCACAATCGCTCCTGTCGATTTGAGAAACTCACGCTTGTTCATCGTTCGATTGACCTCTTTCGATCTTCGATGCGAATCGTCCGTGCTCGACAAGCATAGGGTTCGTAAACAAACGAGGCAACAGGGAATTGGAAACGCGTCGCCGCCGGGGAACTCACTGGGTCCAGATCTTGCGGAGCGGGTGCCCATAGCCTGCCCTGAGCGGAGCCGAAGGTTTCCGAAATGGGAAGAAAGCCTCAATCGGCACATCGTGGGTGCCCCATTTCATGACGCGCGGTTTGTGTCATGAGTGAGAGAGCTCAAAGCTGGGTTCTCCACGTCCCGCTTTTGGGACACGGGAAAACAGAGTCGTTCAGGGTTCACCTCAGTTATGGTCAAGCGCCTTGTCGTCCCGCACGCCGCCAACCCGCTGATAACAAAACGCAAAAAGATCTTCAAGTTTTGCAGTCTATTTCACGCATTTCGCTAAACTGAATCCATAAGCAAAAGACTTCGGGACTCTCGACGTGACCGCCCGTCGTTTCCTTTCCCCCTTACCCCCTCGAAGTCTTTTGCAAAGAGGAATCTACAGACAAGTTCAACGATAAGAACAATCTGCACGTACCCCCGCGCCAAATGATTGAAAGTAGGAAACTTATGCAAAAAGATGGAGGGGAGGGGGAGGGTACCGAATAGTAAACAGATCGTAGGCTTTCGAAATGTGCTGCTCGACTCTCGGAGCCGCTTTCATCCTATCGAAGATCCGCACCAGGATTTGTAGCAGAATTCATTGCTCATCCAATCCGTCGTCCCCCGCCATGGACAATAAAGAGACCGCTCGCGCGGCCGCAACGAATGCCACGGCAACCCGACCAGCCCGAAGATCTTGCCAGACTCGCCGACAACGCGCGCATCCTCGTACGTCGCAACGGGCCGCCGCGCCCTGACGGCAAATGCGTCGTCTATTGGATGCAGCGCTCCATGCGCATCCACGAGAATCCCGCTCTCGACGTCGCCATCGACGCGGCCAACCTTCTCGGCCTCCCTGTTGTCGTCTTTTTCTCCGTCATTCCCAACTACCCCAACGCCAACCTCCGCCATTACCACTTCCTTCAGCAGGGCCTGCGTGACGTCGAAGAAGATGCCAAAGACCGCGGCGTCGGCTTCATCCTCCACCGATACCCCAACAACTCTCTCGAAAAATTCCTCGAAGAAGTCGATGCAGCAATCCTGGTCGGCGACGAAAACCCCTGCCGCGAGCCCGAGCGCTGGCGCAAGGTTCTTGCCCGCCGCCTGAAGCTGCCCTATTGGACCGTCGATGCCGACGTCGTTGTACCTTCGGCCGTCTTCGCCCGCGACTACTTCCTGCTGCAACACATGCGTCCGCATCTCAAGGCGGCGCTGCCCAGATTCCTGGTCGCGCCACACAGCCCCAAACCGCAACATGCGTGGCATAAACCGAAGTCTCTTCTCAGCGACTCGCTCGCCGAAGACATCACAAGAGGATTCAAAGACCTCGATCGCACCATTCAGCCTGTCGATGCCTTCACGGGCGGAACGCACGCCGCTCTCAAATTCCTCAGGCATTTCCTTGCCTGCGGCCTGAAAGACTACCCCGACAAACGCAACCATCCTGAGGTGCAAGGCACCAGCCGTCTCTCGCCTTATCTGCACTTCGGCAACATCGGCCCGCTCACCATCGCGCTCGCCGTGAACGAGGCCCTCGCCAAAGGCAATGTTTCCGAGGCCGCCCGCGACCGCTTCCTCGAACAGATCATTGCCTGGCGCGAACTCTCCGTCCTCTTCGTCAAGTACAACCCCAACTACGACAGCTGGGAATGCGCCGAACCCTGGGCTCGGCAGACTCTCATCGAACACTCCGGCGACGAGCGCCCTTATCGCTACACTCTCCGGCAATTGGAGCGCGCCGAAACCCATGACGACCTTTGGAACGCTGCTCAACGCGAGATGACCAAGACCGGGTGGATGCACAACTACATGCGTATGTACTGGGCCAAGATGATCCTCGCGTGGGCACCCGATCCCGCGCGCGCCTACGAGTGGGCCGTCACCCTCAACGACCGCTACGAACTCGATGGCCGCGACCCCAATGGCTATGCCGGCATCGCGTGGTCCATCGTGGGCAAACACGACCGCCCCTGGTTCAATCGCCCCGTCTTCGGCCTGGTGCGGCCCATGTCCGTCGCGTCCGCCTCGAAAAAATTTGAAGCCGACGCATACATCCACCAGAACCGCGTCAAAGACAATGCTCTTCTGAAGACGCCCTTGTTTCACCGAGAGACGTAGCGGCGATCACATCACGACTGTGCAGGTCCCGTCCTAAAATGAAACACAATTTCAATCCCGGAAACTCGATGTTCCGCGCTAGGTAATTCATTGGATTTTGCTTGGCTTCCCTCGGAGGATCAGTGTGGGAGGCGGAAATCCGATCCTGTACGCGCGTGACGATTTCAGCAATGACGAGAACCGTGCGGACGTTCGAGCGGCGGCAAATCGCCAACGTGCGCCAACTGATCGTCGTCGTGCTGATCGCTGCATTCCAAAGCGCGGTTTCATGTCAAAGCCCTGCTGCGTCAACAAACGCTGATGCGCCGGCAACTCCTCCCCGCCTAATCCAGGCGCAGCGATTCCTCGCCGAGCGAGGCCATCCAAAACGCCGCTCCTTCGCCTCCTCCGATCGACCGCGAAACGCGCAGGTCGCACCGCCAGTTTCAACCTCGACCAGCGCATCGACCGCGGTCTGGCAACCGCTCGGCCCGCTGGGAGTCACCGCTCCCAACTACGGCCTCGTCACCGGCCGCATCTCCTCCATCGCCATCGATCCCTCTGATCCCACCGGCAACCGTGTGTTCGTCGGAACCACAGGAGGCGGCGTCTGGCTCTCGCAGAACGCCGGAACCGCGGGCTCGGTAAGCTTCACCCCACTCACCGACGCGCCCGGCGGCTTCGACGCTGTCCGCTACGCTTCCATCAGCATCGGCGCTGTCACGGTCCAGCCCGGCGCCACGGGCGTAATCCTGGCCGGAACCGGCGACCCCAACGATGCGCTGGACTCCTACTACGGCGCAGGAGTGCTGCGATCCTCCGACGGGGGCAACACCTGGACCGTGACGTCCCACACCGCCGATGCGACGCTGTCATTTCAGGGTGAAGGTTTTGCGGGCTTTGCGTGGAGCACGGTGAACCCGCAACTGGTGGTCGCTGCCGTATCGGAGGCCTACGAAGGCACGCTCGTCAGCGCGCAACTCTACGGTGTCAGCTATGCGGGCCTGTACTACTCTACCGATGCCGGTGCCACGTGGAGCCTTGCCACCATCACCGACTCTCCTGGACAGGACGTGCAAGGTCCGCAGGACATGTTTGCTTCACCCAACGGCAACTCAGCGACCGCCATTGTCTGGAATCCTGTTCGACAGATCTTTATCGCAGCCGTTCGCTTCCATGGCTACTACCAGTCAACCGACGGGATCAATTGGACTCGCATGACCGTGCAGCCCGGAAGCGGCCTCACGGTGAATATGTGTCCCACCAACCGGGGCACAATCGGCTCGATCGCGTGCCCTATTTTTCGCGGTGCGCTTGCTGTGAATCCTGTCACCGGCGATACCTTTGCATGGACCGTCGACTTGAATGATCAGGACCAGGGGCTCTGGCAGGATGAATGCTCCATCTCTGGAACAACCTGCAGCAACCAGACGGTTGCATTTGCGCAGAACTGGAACACCGCGCCATTGGAAACCAACACAAGCCTCGGAGCCGCAACCATCGCCAACGGCGACTATAACCTGGTGCTTGCGGCCGTCCCGTCGCAACAGGACACGGTACTTCTTGCCGGGGCAAATGATCTTTGGCGCTGCAGCCTCGCGATGGGATGCACCTGGCGCAACACCACCAACGCGTTTACCTGCATGAGCGCGCAGGTAGCCCCCTATCAGCACGCTCTCGCCTGGAATCCGGCAAATCCACAGGAAGTATTTATCGGGAATGACAGTGGCCTCTGGCGCTCGATGGACAACATTGGCGAGACGGGGTCTGTCTGTTCATCGGCCGATGCATCCCATTTTCAAAACCTGAACTCGGGCCTCGGGTCCCTCTCCGAAGTTGAGAGTATGTCCCAGGTCGGCGACTCGCCGTACACCATGATGGCCGGCCTCGGCGCCAATGGCACAGCAGGTGTGAGCAACTCATCCAGTCCCACTTCCGACTGGCCGCAGATTCTCGGCGGCGAAGGCGGCCCGGTAGCGATCGATCCGAATAACCAGGCAAACTGGTACGTCAATAACAGCGCCGGCGTCTCCATTTTTCGCTGCTCCCAGGCTGGAGATTGCACTCCCGGAGCCTTCGGCTCGACGCCCGTCGTCAACGATGACGATGTGGCCGGCGATGGTTACACGATGACTTCCCCCGCGCAGTTCATCCTCGACCCTCTCGATACTAGCCAACTGCTGGTTGGCACGTGCCGCCTCTGGCGCGGGCCCGCCGACGGCTCCAATTGGACGAGCGTTAATGCCATCAGTCCGATACTCGATGGTGTCTCAGGCCTGGAATACTGCAGTGGCGACGCTCTGATCCGTTCCATTGCCGCGCTGCCGCTCTCCGACGGCACGGAGGTGATCTACGTTGGAATGTACGGAGCGCAGGATGGCGGAGCCGTCCTCGCCGGGCATGTTCTCACGGCAATCTACAATCCTGCCGGCACTACGATGCCTGCGTGGCAAGACCTTACGCTGAACCCAGTTGTCAACGATCAGGTGCGGCTCAACTACTACGGTCTCGATGTTTCCAGCATCTTCGTCGATCCGCACGACCCGAGTGGCAATACGGTCTATATCACGATTGAAGGCGCGGAAGATTCTCTGCATGCCATTCGCATTCTCTACGGCACAACCGACGGCGGCGCGCACTGGAACGAACTCACCTCCAATCTGCCCCACTCCCCCGCGAACGCTTTTCTGATTGACCCTCAGGATCCGAACACCGCCTACCTTGCAACCGACGAAGGCGTCTACTCCACCCGGGAAATTGCCGCCTGCTCCAATGGTCCATCCAACTGCTGGTCGGTCTTCGGTGCCGGTCTTCCGTTCGCACCCGTCACGCAATTGAGTGCTTCACCCCCGGCGACATCGCCCAATGTGCTGGTGGCCGGGACCTACGGACGCGGCATCTGGCAAATCCCAATGTGGACTTCCGGGACGCAGCTAACGACGGCATCGGCGCAGCCAGAGTCCTTGACTTTTGCCGCGCAGACGGTTGGTACGACCAGCAACGCACAGACGATCACGCTCACGAATAATGGCGCCATCGCGCTGGTCGTCACGTCAATATCGGCAGGCACGAATTTCAGCGAGACTGACAATTGCGTCAATGTCGCCGTGAACGCCGGCGCAAGCTGTCCAGCGCAGGTAACTTTTACGCCGGGTCAGGGCGGCATTATTACCGGTCAACTTACCATCAACGCGAATATTTCGGGCGGCCAGATTTCAATTCCCCTCTCTGGGACAGGATTGGGCACCGGGCTGGTGACAGCATTACCGGCTTCACTGGATTTCGGCCAGGTGCAGGTGGGAGCAACGTCGTCTCCATTGGCGGTAACGGTCGAAAACTCTGGCAGCAGCACTATTTCGCTCACGAACGTTGCCGGGGCACTCCCGTTTGCGGTCGCTTCGAATGCCTGCGGCTCCTCGCTCGCGGCCAACAGCGACTGCGCGATTTCCGTGACCTTTACCCCTGCGCAGGAGGGCGCTGTTTCCGGCTCGCTTGTGCTGTCCGATGGCGCTGGAACACAGACGGTAGCGCTGCATGGAACCGGCGCCTCCGTAGCGTCCGATGCGCTTTCCCCTTCATCTCTCACGTTTCCGCCAACCGCAATCGGAGAGCAGTCCAGCGCACAGATCGTAACGCTGACCAACAACGGTGATCTGCCCCTCAATTCCATTGGTGCCGCCGTCAGTGCCGGCTACCGGCAATCCAATACATGCGGAACGTCCCTATCCGGCCATGCCAGTTGCGCCATTAGTGTCTTGTTTGCTCCAAATTCGACCGGCAGTATTTCCGGCAACCTTCAGGTTTCGGACGCAATCCGAACGCAGAACATTGCGCTCTCGGGCACAGGGCTTCTGCCGCCCGCCATCGGCGTCAGTCCGACTCAACTCACATTCCCTTCACAAGCGATCGGACAATCCGGCCAGCCACTAACGTTGACGATAAGCAACACTGGCGGAGCGTCGATGAGCAGCATCGGCTTTCAGATCACAGGCTCTTCCACGTCGAGTTTCACATGGGGAGCAAGCACTTGCGGGCCAGTTCTCAACAGCGGAGCCTCTTGTACGGTTCAAGTGAACTTCTCCCCGATAGCAGCCGGTCAGTTCGCAGCTACGCTGATCGTAACTTCCTCCACGAACGGTGTTAAGCCGGTTCAGGTGACACTGAGCGGCATCGGTCAGGCCGCCTCGGGAATCACCGTCAACCCGCAGCAACTTGCATTCACACAGCCGACCCTTGGCCAGCCCAGCGCCGTGCAGACCGTGACGATCACTAATTCGGGCAGCGTGGCCGCAACAGGTCTTGCACTCTCCGTTTCTTCACCCTTCAGCCTCGTTCAAAACGCGTGCGGCTCTACGCTTTCGGCCGGCAGCAGCTGCACGTCCGGAGTCGTCTTCGCGCCCTCGGCCAACGGTGTTGTCACTGGCACGCTCAACGTCAGTTCCTCGGCGTTCGCCACCGCTGCAGTCGCGACCCTCTCCGGAACCGGCGGTGCAGCTGGTTCGGTCCAAATGCAGCCCGCGACGATCACATTTCCGTCAACCGGCGTCGGCAGTGCCAGCGCATTACGAACCGTCACTCTGACGAACAACGGTGCCGAAACGCTCTCTGCGCTCACACTTTCGACATCCACTGGCTTCCAACTCGGATCGACAAGTTGCACGGCTTCGCTCGCGGTCGGAGCCAGTTGCACTGCGCAGGTGGCGTTTGCCCCGGCATCTGCCGGTCAGCAAACCGGCAACCTCACGGTTGCCAGTTCAGCGCTGGCGACAAGCGCACAGTTGCCTCTTTCCGGCATGGGGTTCGATTTTTCGCTGTCGCCGAATGGGCAATCGAGCCAGACGGTTTCGAGTGGTCAAACCGCCGGCTTCACCCTCAACCTCGCGACGTTGGGCGGCTCCAGCGGAACGTTTACCTTCAGTTGCCGTGCGCTTCCAGCAAACTCGTCGTGCACGTTCAATCCGACTAACGAAACAGTGCCCGCGAATGCGACGGGCAGCGTTTCGGTAAACATCGCGACGGGTCTCTCGTCAACTTCGGCGCAGAATTCCGGCCATGACCCAGGACGATTCGCATCTCGCGGCTTCTTTGTCGGTGTGAGCCTCTTCATGTTGCCTTTCGCAATTTGTCGTCGCCGCCGAGGCACGTTCTTCCTTGCGATCCTCATTCTGAGTTCTTTCGGCCTGGCAAGCTGCGCCGGAGCTGGCGGTGGTGGTGGTGGTGGAACGACGCCGTCGAATCCGGTGAACGGCGCGACCCCGCCAGGAACCTATTCCGTCGTCGTAACAGCTGCTGCAAACGGATTGGCACACACGATCACTCTTAACTTGACGGTGGACTAACCGCACCGGAACGATCAGGTTCGCGTCGGTGGACCTGTGAGGAATAGAAGAAAGGAGCCGCTATACTTGAGTTTCAGACCGGATGCGCGCCGGCGTGGCCAAACCACCGCATCGATCGCGTTATGCGAGCGCCATTTTAAGGATGGATCCACAATGACTGCCAGAGTGAGCGTCGAGGACGTGAAGCGTGTGGCCGAACTGGCCCATCTTGAACTGACTCCGGACGAATCCCGGACCATGCTTCACGATTTGAACGCGGTTCTTGATTATGTCGCGCAGCTGAGCGAACTGGACACCAGTTTCGTCGCTCCTCTCGCGCAGGTCAGCGAACTGGAGGGCGCCGGCGGCAAAGGTTCATTGCGCAAGGATGCGCTCGTGCCGTCGCTCGATCGTGTCGAAGTAATGTCTGAAGCTCCGGAGACCGACAAGATCTTCTTCAAGGTGCCGAAGGTGATTGAACGATAGAGAGCAGAGGAGAACGCACCGTTGCCAGGCGAAACCATGACAACTGAGACCTACGCGGAAAAGCCGAAGACCCTCGCTGAGCTGCGCGAAGGCATTGCATCCGGGCGCGCGAGGGCCACGGATCTCGCCAACCGGCACTACGCGCGCATCGAGAAGGTGAATCCGCGGCTCAACGTATTCCTCAGCCTTACCAAGGAACGCGCACTCGAGCAGGCTGCGAAAGTCGATGCTGCTGCGGCGAAGGGCGATCCACTCGGTCCGCTGGCAGGCATCCCCGTCGGCATCAAGGACGTGCTCGTGATGCGCGGTGCGCCTGCAACCGCGGGTTCCAGGATTCTGAAAGGCTACCATCCGCCCTACGATGCTACGGTGGTTGCCCGGCTTGAAGCCGCCGGCGCGGTGCTTCTGGGAAAACTCAATTGCGACGAGTTCGCCATGGGCTCCTCGAATGAGAACTCCGCTTATGGTCCGGTGCGTAACCCGGTCGATCCCGAGCGCGTCCCTGGGGGATCAAGCGGAGGTTCTGCAGCGGCCGTCGCGGCCAACATGGTCGTCGCGAGCCTTGGCACCGACACCGGCGGTTCGATCCGCCAGCCTGCAAGCTTCTGTGGCGTCGTGGGCGTCCTGCCGACCTACGGTCGCGTGTCCCGCTACGGGCTGATCGCCTTTGCCTCGTCTCTCGACCGCATCGGCCCCTTCGCGGGAAGTGTGCGCGACGCAGCTACCTTGCTCAGGGTAATCGCTGGGCACGATCCCTGCGACGCCACCAGCTCTCCGGCGCCGGTTGCCGATTACGCCACCGAAAGCGACATGGGGGCTCAGGGGTTGCGCATTGGCGTGCCTGCCGAATACTTCGGGGAGGGCCTCGACCCGGAGGTCCGGGAGCGCATTGAGAGCGGCATCGAGGCCCTGAAGGCGGCTGGCTGCACCATCAAGCCGATCTCGCTCCCGCATACGCGCTACGCGATTCCAACCTATTATGTCGTCGCTACCGCAGAGGCGAGCGCGAACCTCGCCCGGTTCGACGGCGTGCGTTACGGCTATCGCTCACCTTCGTCGGCGACGCTGTCTGACATGTACAGCCACTCGCGCGATGAAGGCTTTGGTGCCGAGGTCAAGCGCCGAATCATGCTCGGCACGTATGCGCTCTCGGCGGGTTATTACGATGCCTACTACCTCAAGGCGCAGCAGGTGCGCAGGCTTCTGGCCGAGGAGTTTCTCCGGGCTTTCGCCGACGTGGACGCAATCGTGACGCCGACCGCGCCGACGCCTGCGTTTAAGCTGGGCGAAAAAGCCGGCGACCCCCTCGCCATGTATCTGGCGGATATCTATACGGTCACGGCAAGCCTCGCGGGCATCTGCGGTGTAACGGTTCCATGTGGCGCCACGAAAGAGGGTCTGCCAGTTGGAATGCAGGTGCTGGCTGCACATCTCCAGGAGAGCACGGCGTTTCGCGTGGCGCGCGCAGTGGAGGCGGCACAGATTTAGGAAGCAGGAATCGTCATGCAAGTGGGTAAGACGTTCGCTGGATGGATTGCAGTTTGTGCGTTTCTGGCAGTTTTTTCGGAATCAATCAATGCTTCGCCGCGCAAGGTTCATGTGGTTGGCCTGGGCGCCGTCAAACGCGTACCGTATTCGAGGGCCGGCGATCCGGCCGGAGCCGCTCCCGGCGAAAACGTACTCAAAATCCGCCCTCTCGTCGTCGACGGCATGGTGAAGGAATGGACCGCGGGCGAGGCGCACGATATTACTGATCGCAGCTTCGTAGTTCGCCGCGTCCTCCGCATCAACGACGAGCTGCCCGGGGAAAAGCCAGGCAGTCCCGAGAAGCACTGGGTATGGCAGCGTGGTCCCTGGCTGCTGGTCGATCGCGTGACCGGCCACATCGTCCCGCTGAAGTTGGCGGACTACGACCCGGGCGTCAGCCAGGTGGTCTGGTTCCGCGACTACGGTGCTTATTGCGGCATTACGGCCAGCGGCAAAAGCCTTTATGCTGTCGTTGTGCAGGTGTCTGCTCACAAGCCTTTGCTGGCGAAGAAGTTGGCAGCACTGGATCTTTCGAACCGATCGGAGCCCGTTTGCGGCGTTGCCGAGTGGCAGCGCGAGCCCCTCCGGGCCACATTTCACCCCGCTGGCAGGGATGCCGTCAGCTTTGAGATCGTTCCAGGCTCTGCTGTCCTGGTTGAAGATTCCGAGGACGAATCCGAACCCGCGCCGGCCGCAAAGGAATCTGGAACGGGGACTCGGGACTAGCGCCTGGGGATTTGGGAGTGACAAGAACAACGCGATTGTCCTTTTTCTGGCTGTCCTCGCCTTTGTCTCAGCCACCCTCTTTCGATCAAACGACAGTCGGCTTGCGTGCCCCGGAGGGTTGAGTCATGCTGAATCGATGCTGGAACCGATAGAAATACTGTTGCAAAAGACGGAAACTGCGCATGGGCACATGTGCGCGGGGCAGATACTCGGCACGCGTATGGCGCTTGTTGGTCTCAAGGGGATCGGGATCGAAGATCCGCTGGGGACCGACCGGAAGCGGCTGATCGTTTACGCGGAGATCGACCGCTGCGCCACCGATGCAATCGGCATGGTTACGGGCTGCCGCCTGGGCAAGCGTACCCTCAAATTCCGCGACTGGGGAAAGATGGCCGCCACGTTTGTTGATCTCCAGGCTGGAAACGGACTACGTGTCGTCGCGTTTGAGAATTCCCGCGAGCTCGCCCGGCAGCTTCATCCGGAGATTGAAAACAAACAACAGCAGCAGATGCGAGCTTACCGGGAACTCGGCGACGATCAACTTTTCAAAGCGCAGCGCGTTCGGGTGAATATTGCGGCGGCCGAGTTGCCGGGCTACAAGGCAGACCGGGTGGTATGTGCGCGCTGCGGCGAGGGGATTAACTTCGGGCGATTTGAGGAGGTTGACGGAGAGCGGCTCTGCCTTAGTTGCGCGCACCCCGAGCTGTGCTACTGGACAGCTGAGTAGTGTGGTGAGATGTCACCGCGAATGATGGGGAAAATCTCAGACTCGGGCGCGTGATCTCATTCCCAGTGTGGGCGCATAGGGCATGCGCGTGTATTCCCGAGCCGAGCTCGAACCATAATTCGTTTCGGCATTCACGTTTCTCACCGGCCACCGTGGCGCCAATTCAGGCCGCGCCGGCAACCCTTGCATCGTGTACCGGTCGGTAACCTGTATCGAGATCATCGGCTGTTTTTCGCTCGAATCCCGGCGGCCTGAAAGTTGTTTCGTCACACTCCACAGGAACCACAGCAAGAAGGCCAGTGCGAGGCCTACCGGACTCAGAAACAAATAGTGGAGGGTCGTGAGATGCATGGTCGTCTCTTCCGCATCGATTTTCCTTGTGGCGATCCAGCGAACCGCTTCGCCGTAGCAATCGTGCCGCATTCAGAAGACGCCTTAGAACATAAGGAGGGGGAAGTCAAACGATAAAGTGTTTATAAAGAACTTCTCCGGCTGAAGACCGCGCTGGCGCGCGCTTCTGTGGGGGATATCCTTGACATGGTTGCGGCTGCGCATTTCTTATCTTAGACAGGCCTTCTTCTTGAAGTCAGGCTGGAGTGTGCGCCATGGCATATGGCGTACTTCCTGTGGGCTTTTCGGGGAGACCGTGTCGAACAGGAAGCAGAAAGTGAGCTGAGTCACTGGTTTGAATCTGGCAGGGAGTTAGAGTAGTGTCGCCGGTCAAATCAGCGATTTCATGTTCCACAGCCTGGGCCGGAAGCACTGGAGGCCAGGAAGATTCCCGGAGACAAACTCTTTGCAGGTTCCCGCTCAGGCGGAGGTACCTGCGCCCTGAGCGGCCGATTGAGCCGCCGGGGGCGAGTAAAGGATGAGTGTGACGACGAGTTTTGCATTGTTGGCGGCTGCGCCCGCCGGAGCCGGGAGCGGCATCACGATGCTTCCGCTGTTGTTGTTGATCCCTCTCATGTATTTCGTGATGATTCGGCCGCAGCAGAAGCGCCAGAAACAGTGGCAGCAGATGCTGGGGAGCATCAAGACGGGGGACAAGGTGACCACCGCGGGCGGCATTCGCGGGATCATCATGTCGATCAAGGACGACGCGATCATCATTCGCGTGGCGCCTGACAATATCAAAATGGAAGTCGCCAAAAGCGCAATCGCTTCCGTCACCACCCAGGAAGATTCGGGGTCTTGAGCGAACGACATTGCGCGGCAAGTCTTGTGGCGCGTTCTGATCCATAACGTCGACGGGCGGAATTCGGTCAGCGGCGTCGTAAAATCGACAACGGTTCGAATTAGAGAATTGGAACAATGAAGAAAAATCTCAAACAGAAGCTTGCCATCATCATCGGAGTGCTGGTTGTATTCCTGTACGGTGCATTCTTCGGCTTCGATGCGCCGAAGCTTGGTAGCGGTCAGCCGCTGCTCGGCCAGATGACCCAGCACATCCATCTCGGACTGGATCTTCAGGGCGGTGTTCACCTGATCCTGCAGGTACAGGTCAAAGAGGCGGTCAACACCGAGACTGATAACACGGTCGCCCGGATTGAACAGGATCTCAAGACGGCGAAGCTGACGGTTTCGCAGGTTGTGAAGCCGTTTCCGCTGACCAAGCCCGATGACCCGACGGCAAAACCGGACATCATTCGTATTGAAGGAATCAATCCAACTCAATTCAGCGCCGTTCAGTCGCTCATCGACAGCAAGTACTCCAACGAGTACGACATCAGCGGTGGAAGCGATAACAGCCTGACCGTCACGATGAAGCCGAACGTTGAGAAAGCGCTCGACGACAAGACCGTGCAGAACACGATCGAAGTGATCCGCGATCGCGTGGATACCCTGGGTGTTGCAGAGCCGGTCATTCAACAGTACGGGTTAGGTGACAACCAGATCCTGGTGGAGTTGCCCGGCATCTCGGATATCGACCGGGTGAGGAGCATCATTACCTCGACGGCGCGTCTCGAGATTCACGCGGTGGTCGGGGGACCGTATCCCGATGAGCCCGCTGCGTTGGCAAGCGTAGGCGGAGCCATTCCGCCCGATGAGGAAATGGTCCACGGCTCCGGCTCGATGGCTACTGGCTCGGATGCGGATAGCGTGTATGTCCTGCAGCGCCTGGCGATCGTCGCAGGAACCGATTTCCGGTCCGCGGACCCCGGCACCGATTCCAATACCGGACAGAGAACCGTTCACTTCACGCTCACCAACGAAGCAGGCGACAAGTTCTGGGAGTACACCAGCGCCAACGTCGGCCACAGCATGGCGGTGGTTCTCGGCGGTCGCGTGAAAGAAGTTGCCAACATCGAAAGCGGGATTCGGGATTCAGGCGAAATCCGCGGCAGCTTCTCTACGGATGAGGTAACCATTCTCTCCAAGATGCTGAGGACCGGCGCACTGCCGGCTTCCATCAACTATTTAGAGGACCGCACGGTCGGCGCGTCGCTGGGTGCAGACTCGATCAAGCAGGGCGTCACCGCCGCGGTGGTGGGCGTGCTGCTGGTCATGGTCTTCATGCTGATCTATTACCACGGCTCGGGCATCAATGCGGATCTGGCGTTGTTCCTGAACCTGGTGATTCTGCTCGGATTCATGGGCTTTTCGGGGGCGACGCTTACGCTGCCGGGCATTGCCGGAGTGATTCTGACCATTGGTATGGGCGTCGATTCCAACGTGCTGATTTTTGAACGCATTCGAGAAGAGATGCGTGCGGGCAAGGCGCCGGCGGCAGCGGTCGATCAGGGGTTTGCGCACGCATGGACAACGATTCTTGATACGCACGTCACAACGATCGTGTCGGCGGCAATCCTGTTCCTGTTTGGCAGCGGACCGGTGAAAGGATTTGCGGTGACCTTGACCTTCGGCCTTGCGGCCAACCTGTTCACGGCGGTCTACGTGTCGCGGGTTATTTTCGATACCCACGTCAACAATCTGAAATCGGGAGAGGTTGTTTCGATCTAGCCCTGGACGGAAGCGGTTGACAGGATTTGTAAACATTGTATGCCGGGGCCAGCGGGCTTTGGATAATTGAGGAAGGCAGAGAACCAGTGGAATTCTTTCGTAGCGTTAGCGTCGATTGGTTGGGAAAAAAGTGGTATTTCCTGGCCTTTTCTTTGATCTTCAGCGTTTCAGGCATTATCTCGATGGCCTTTCACTGGGCTCATCCTGTGGGTGGGGTGCGCAGCCCCGTGCCTCTGGGCGTCGACTTCCGCGGTGGTACCCAGGTTGAGGTCCAGTTCAAGCAAGCGCCTGATATCGAACAGATTCGCCAGGCCACCGCGGCGGCCGGTATTCGCGACGTGAGCATCGTCAACTACGACATTCCCAGCCATCATGAAGTCCTCGTCAGCCTTCCGGAGCAGCATGCTGAGTCGTCGCTCGATACCGGGCGGGAACAGATTAAAGACGCCCTCAACGCCAAATTCGGCGATAACTCATTCGAAATCCGCAATGTAACGGTGGTGGGCCCCACAGTCGGCAAGCAGCTTGAGAAGCAGGCGACGCTGGCGACTCTCTATTCGCTGATGGGAATGTTGATTTATCTCTGGTTCCGTTTCCAGCTCATCTACGGCGTTGCCGCGGTGGTGGCTTGTTTCCATGACACCTTGATTACGGTTGGAGCCTTTGCGCTGCTGGACTCATTTGGTTTCAAGGGAATGGAGATCAGCCTTACCGTCATTGCCGCGATTCTGACACTCGTGGGCTATTCCATGAACGACACGATCGTGGTGTTCGACCGCATCCGTGAGAATCTGCGGCTGAGCCGGCGAGAATCGCTTCCCGACGTGGTCAACCGGAGCATCAATCAGACGCTGAGCCGGACGGTTTTGACCTCGGGCCTGACGTTTTTGACGGTGCTGTCTCTCTTTGTGTATGGCGGTCCCGTTTTGCGCGGGTTCTCCTTTGCTCTCGTGGTTGGCATTCTGATCGGGACCTATTCGTCGATCGCTATCGCGGCGCCGATGCTGGTTGCCTGGCAGCAGTATCGCGCCGGAAGCGGCAAGGCCGCGGTTCTTCCGGCCGCTAGGCGGTCCAAGGTTTAAGGCATCGTGCCGCACTTCTTTTGCGGCAACCTTTGCATGTAGTGGGCAGTTCTGATATAGGTGAAGCACGCTTTTTGTGAGCGTTTTAGAGCGCGGGAACATTTGGAAATCCCGCGGTGTCTAAATAGAGGTAACCGACACCCCGATTCGAGGCTGGCCCATGTTTGAAGACTCCACATTTGAATCAGGCGGAAAGATCAAGAGCAAGAGCGGTCGTTGGATGATTGTCACAGGCATCATCAACGCAGCGGTCTTGATCACAATGATTCTTATCCCGCTGATCTACCCAGAAGCGTTGCCCAAGGCGATGATGCAGACCTTGCTGGTGGCCCCGCCGCCTCCACCCCCGCCACCTCCACCGCCGCCACCGGCTGAAGTTGTGCACATCGTGCATGTTCAGTCTGAGATGATGAACAACCAGTTGGTCGCGCCCACCAAGATTCCCAAAGACATCAAGCAGGTCCAGGAGAAGGAAGCGCCTCCGAGTTCCTTTGGCGTAGCCGGGGCCGACCTGGGGGGCGGCAGTGCCGGCGGCGTGATGGGCAGTGTGTTTGGTACCGGTTCTGCTCCCAAAGTGCAGGCTGCTCCGCCGAAGAAGATCAATATTTCCGCGGGCGTTGCGCAAGGCATGTTGATCCAGAAGACCACGCCTGTGTATCCGCCAATTGCCAAAGCAGCACGTGTTTCCGGGACTGTCGTGATTCAGGCGAAGATCTCGAAACAAGGAACCATCGAGGACCTTCATGTTGTCAGCGGCCCTGCCATGTTGCAGCAAGCTGCGCTTGATGCCGTAAGGACGTGGCGTTACCGGCCCTACCTGCTCAACAACGAGCCCGTCGAAGTAGAGACTACGGTCAACGTGATCTTTACGCTGGGTGGCTAGTTTAATCTTCGGCTCTTTCTCGCAGGAGAAAGAGCTTTGTTTTTGACCCGAATGCGAATCCTGATCGAGCCGCATTCCAAATCGCAAAACCGGGGATGATGCATCCCGAGGCAACAACACTCCGTCCGGCCACCAGGTTCGATCTCCAGCAGCGGATTTCTTGAGATTGGAAGTGTCAAAGCCGGGTAAGAATGAAGCTGATCAGGAGTCAGTTTCCCAGGTTTTGTTTCAATCAATCCGCAAAAGCGGA
Source organism: uncultured Acidobacteriaceae bacterium (assembly GCA_963830285.1). GTDB lineage: Bacteria > Acidobacteriota > Terriglobia > Terriglobales > Acidobacteriaceae > Telmatobacter. The sequence goes on along the minus strand of CAWHLU010000012.1, from coordinate 237,779 downwards.
TAGTTCAGCTCACAAACTCCTTAGGAGGAACGATTCAAGTGATTCTCGCTCAGCTCGCACATTTCGCATCGCATACGGTCAACAGCCTGGCATTCTTTCAGGAAGAGCAGACAGTCAGCTTTAGCCCCCTAGGGCTTTGGCAGCACATGGGATGGTTGGCCCGCGGCGTTGCCATCCTTCTCTTCATCGAGTCGATCTGGTCGCTGGCCGTAATGATCGACCGCTACCTGTACTTCTCGGCCGCCCGCAAGCAATCGCGCGAGTTCGCGCCCAAGGTTGCCGGCGCACTCAAGGATAGCAAACTGGAAGAGGCGATCAAGATCGCCGATCGCAACAAGAAATCGCACCTCGCCGAGGTTGTTACGGCGGGCTTGCAGGAGTTCCGCGCCTCTGGCGGCGTTGCCAGCGAGGCAACGATTGAGAGCTCTGGCCGCGCACTGGAGCGCGCCGAGGCTATCGTTCACGCCAAACTGAAGAGGGGCCTTAGTGTGTTGGCCACCATCGGCTCAACCGCACCGTTCGTCGGACTGTTTGGAACGGTCGTCGGCATTCTGAATGCCTTCCAACAGATTGCCACACAGAAGACCTCCGGCATCGGCGCAGTCGCCGGCGGTATTTCTGAAGCGCTCGTGACCACGGCGTTCGGTCTGCTCGTAGCCATTCCCGCCGTCATGGCGTTCAACTACTTCACAGGTCGTGTTGAAGCGTTCGACGTTGAGATGGATAACTCCTCGAGCGAACTCATCGACTACTTCATCAAGCAGAGCAGGCGCTAAGCGAATAGGAATGCAGGCCGAGCGAGACACTCACTGGGCAGGAGAAGCGGCAACGTCATCCTGCCCGGGTTTCTAACGAGGCGCGGCAAATCGCTTTGAAGGAAGACCGGATGGCATCCGGTACATGAATTCATCAGGCACGGAGCCCAATCATGGGAATTGCAGTTCGTAACGAAGGTAGTAAGGTCAACTCCAACATCAATGTCACTCCGATGGTGGACGTGATGCTGGTATTGCTGATCATCTTCATGGTCATCACCCCCATGCTCCAGAACAAGGTCGCCGTCGATATGGCCAAGGTGGAAAATCCCACTCCGATGCCCGACGCCGATAAGGAAGACGCCATTGTTGTGGCCATCACCCGCGATGGCGGTGTGTTTCTGGGTCAGAACAAGGTTGCTACCTCTGAGCTTGGAGGTCTGGTTCGTGACAAGCTGGCCGACACGCCGGGCAAGGAGATTTTTGTCCGCGCAGACGCGCGCGCGCAGTTTCGTGCGGTGGAAGACGCAATTGACGCCGTGCGTACCGCGGGCGTGGACGAGGTTGGCTTGCTGACAAACAAGCGTGAAGGCGGCGAAGGCCTGGGCGGCCAGTGATCATTGGCCCGGAACGCTTTACATTAACCAATTGCAGCAGACGAGGAGTTTGAAGCCATGGCAATGTCAACTGGGAGCAGCGGTGGCGCAATGGGCGACATCAACGTCACCCCGATGATCGATATTCTGCTCGTGTTGTTGATCATCTTTATGGTGATCGTGCCGGTTACGCCCAAGGGCCTTGACGCCCTTGTACCGCAGCCGCCAAAGAATCCCCAGCAGCAGCAGCAGAACGATCGTACCATCGTGGTTCAGGTGATTTATCGCCCCGGTGCAGCGCCGGCGTACAAGATCAACGAAAAAGACGTAGCGAAGACCGATTTGCTTGCGCAGTTGACCGAGATCTACGCTAACCGCGCAGAGCGCGTCATGTTCGTGAAGGGCGATGACGATCTGAACTTCGCGTATATCGCAGAAGTGATCGACATCGCTCATTCGGCGAACGTGGATCACATTGGTCTGATGACGCCGAAGATCATGGCCGGACAATAACAGCGCACGCTGCATTCTTTCCCCGAACGGGAAGAAAGGGGATTACTGCGATGACCGCGAACGGCGACATCAGGGGTCTGGCTTCTGAGATCAACGTTACGCCGATGATCGATGTGCTTCTGGTGCTTCTGATCATCTTTATGGTCATCGTTCCCTCCGTTCCGAGGGGAGAGGCTGCGGTGGCTCCGCAAGCTTCACACAAGAGCGCTCCAGTCGAGGGTGCAATCGTTCTCGAAGTGATCGGGGGAGCCGGCAACACAATTGATCTCCGAATCAACCAGCAGCCCGTCGCACAGGGGGAGTTACAGTCGCGACTTGCTGCCATTTATGCCAACCGCGCGCAACGTGTTTTGTTCCTCAAAGGCGACGACCGGTTGAGCTTCATGGAGATCGCTCAGATCATCGACATTGGTCATGCAGCTGGAGTCGATCAGATCGGTTTGATGACCCCCGAAGTTCTGGCCGGGCGCTAAAATCATTGCCAGTCGAAGAACACGGTAAGTTTTGAGGCAGCAGGAGTACAATTTGGCCATTCTGGTTTCGGATTCTCCCGCCCGGTTCCAGATGCATGATTGAGAAAGTGCGTGATCGCTGCGCACGACCTGAAGGAGAAGAATAAGAACATGAATGGACCCGCACGAATTACGGTGCTCACGGTTGCTTTAGCCGGCATGGTGCTTTCCATGGGCGGGTGCAACCGCCTCCAAGCCCGTGATCAATTGAACAAGGGAGTGGATGCGTACAAGTCTGCCCACTATGAAGAGGCGATCGGACACTTCCAGAAAGCCACGGAACTGGACCCGAGCCTTCCGATGGCCAAGAGCTATCTGGCGACGGCGCTGGCGCAGAATGTTGTTCCCGGCCTCACAACCCCTGACAACTTGAAGAACGCGCAACAGGCGATCAGCATTTTTCAGGAGGTTCTGGCCAAGGAACCCAACGACATCAACAGCCTCAAGCAGATTGCGGCCATCTATTTCAGCATCAAGAATTTCGATGAAGCGAAGGACTATCAGAAGAAGGTCCTGGCAGCCGACCCGAAGGATCCTGAAGCTGCCTATACCGTCGGCGTAATCGACTGGACACTGGCCCACGAGAACACGCTGAAGGCGCTGGCAGCCGCCAACATGAACGATGACGGGGAAGGCAACTCAAAAGCGCCCAAGAAGGTCCTGCAGGAGATCAAGGACGAAAACACACCTCTTGTGACCGAAGGATTGCAATATCTGAATCAAGCGCTTGCCAATCGCGCCAACTACGACGATGCGATGTCGTATCTGAACCTCACGTATCGCCGCAAAGCCGATACGGATTTTAACGATCCTGCAACGGTGAAAGCCGACGTTGCCGCAGCCAAGGACTGGAGTTCCAAAGCCATGGGCACCCGCAAGGCCAACGAAGAGAAGAAAGACAAGGGCCCCGGCGGAATCACCATGGATTCGAGCGGCAATATGAAGTAATCCTTGTTGCCGTTCCATCCTCCAAGCAGCCTTCGCTCCAAGCGAAGGCTGTTTGATTTTGGCGGTCAATTCTCATCATGCGTATTCACGACCGCAATAATTTCTTAGCCTGGTAGAATGCGGTATCAATTCTCCGTTCAGTCGCAGTCTGGGCGCGTGCCTTTTTGCTGAGGCTGTTCGGTCTATCCTCCTATAATCCGGCGGCAACGCACTTCATGCGAAAGAACAGCTTGCGCCCGCAGGCCTGATAGCGGGACCAGGTCAGACTCAGAGTTGCCTTCCATGCAAGACCCTGACTGATTCGTCGCCCTGAGGTTCATAAACGGCGAGCCGCAAGATTGACTTATTTAGCGCCCTGTTTCAGGGTATCTTCCGCAAAATAGTTTCGCACCTTTGCATCGTCACGCAGCATTTCGTAGTACGCGATCCTCAGCAACTGCGCGTGGCTTTCGCGCAGGCCCTGACGGATATGCTGCTGGACGCTTGGATTGTTCAGTTCGCGTTGTCCGGCCGGCTCACGTTCCAGCAGCTTGTAGATGGCATAGCCGGCCGCCCGTTGCGTGGGCCCCGCGCCGCCATATACCGGCAGCACCTCGGTCACCTGCCCGACTTTCAGCTTGCCGATTGCTGCGACCGTGGCGGGATCTCGCTGCTGCAAGGCAGACTCCGGAATGAAGCCCATATCACCGGCGCTCGAATTTGTGTTGGGATCCTCGGAGTAGTTCATCGCGAGCGAGCCGAAGTCTTCGCCGTTTGTCAAACGGTTGTGGATGGTCAGGATTTTCTTGTGCGCATCGGCGTCGCTCGTCGCCTTGTTGTTCTGCAGATTGCCAGGCTGCTGCGAAGGACCGGTCGTGACGACAATCCACGCCAGGTGGTACTGCGGCTCAATCACGTTGAATTCGGATTTATGCTGCGTGTAGTAGCCGTTGATATCGGCATCCGTGATATTGATCTTGGATTCGATTTCCTTGTTGATGAGTTTGTCACGCGTGAGCTTGCGGCGAATCTGCTGCTTCAGGTCATCCAGCGTCATATTCTGCTGCTTCAGCCTTTTGGCGAACTCTTCCTCCGTGTAGGGCGCCTTGAGCTCAATCAGCTGGGCGTTTACATCCTCGTCAGAGGCGGAGAGATTCAGCTTCGCGGCGCGCTGTTCGAGGATCTCATCATCAATCAGCTGGCGCAGCAGGTTAAGCCGAACGATGTTTGCCTGCTCCGGGCTGGGATCCTGCGGAGCATCCCCCTGTGTGGCCTTGTAGTTGTTATAGGCTTTGTCCAGATCGGAGCGAAGAATATCCTTGCCGTTGACGTTTGCCATCACATCGGGCGAGGGAGTGTGCCTGCATCCGGCCAGGGCAATCAGCAAAAATGTGCATGCAATAACAAGAGCGAATGACGTGCGACGTTTGAACGACGATGCTTGGACTTGCAACCTGTATCTCCTCGGGAGCCCGCCAACCAGCCCATCGACCAGGACCTGTCGATGGGGACTCCGGACCGCGGCCCCGGAACTACAGGATAAATCCCAAGACCGAGGCTTCGAAACGAAAGACTCACCTGCGGGGTATCGGTTCGCGTGTCAACTGACGAAGCTGAGAGCCTGGCGGCGAAGGAATCCCACAGTCACTACTTGCCTTTGCCAGCGGGTTGAGAGGCCGGCTGGGATGGTGGCGGTTCAATGCCGTCCGCCCGCAAAGCCCGGTCGATTACCAGCCACACTTGTTCCTCGGGCACAGCGCCGCTGATCCGTTCGCCATCCACAAAGAGAGCCGGCGTTCCATCGATACCCAACGCCTCTGCCTCTTTGGCCGATGCGCGCACCTGCGTCTCATCCTGCTTGGCAATACAGGCGTCGAGCCTTGCGCTGTCCAACTTCGCCAGCGTCGCCTCTTCGCGGGCAATCCGATCCAGCGCCGCAAAGCTCTTGGTCAGGTTGCGGTCTTCGCCGTTAACCTCCTGGCCGTGGGCGTGCACATAATCGACGAAATTCCAGTATGCCTGGCCGCTCTGCGCGGCAATGCAGTTCGCATCCACCGCAGCATGCATCGCCCAGGGGTGCATGTCGACGAGCGGGTCGTCCTTGTAGATAAAACGCACCTTGTCCTTGTATCGGTCCATCGTGGCCGGAAAGAGAGACGTGTGCATGCGCGCGCAATAGGGGCACTCCAGATCGTCAAAGTTGATCACCGTCACTTTCGCATCCGGATTGCCGCGAATTGGCCGCCCGGCAATGTCGATGTTGAAGACGGGGTCTTTCGCCAGATCGAAGGTTTCCAGTCGCGCCAGCTTCTTGTTGTCAGTGGAGATGAGAAAGTCAACGACCTTCTTGGTCGAACCGTGGGACAACGTGACGGGCAGAGTATCGTAGCCGGAGATCTGGCTTGAACTACGCTGGCCGAGGGCGACGGACACCTCGGGCGGAATGCCGAACTGCGAACGTACCATCACTTCAATGCGCCGGTTCAGAGCTGCATCCTGCGTTCCGGGGCCGGCTGACTGGGCTTTGCAACCAACGGCCAGACTCAAAGCAAGCAGACCGGCCAAAAAGTACATGCGCAGCAAATGATTGTCCTCTTCTGCAAGGATATCCCAGCCAGGCCCTTGCCGAGGGCGGCGAGGGACTGCTGCCGCGTTACTGAGCGGTGGACGCAGAAACCCGTACAAAGCAGGCGGAGGAGATGGGAGTTGAGCCATGGCCGGCTTGCAGTTGTTTCTAGTAGGGTGGGGGCAGGGTCGGATCGTGAAAGACCGTTTTGGATCGACTAATACCTTCACCCGACCGAACCGAAGTTGGCGAGCGTAAAGCTGTACAGATATTGGGTTTCGTCGCGGACTGCTCCAAGGGCAAAATCGCCTGTAACCGAGGCTCAAACCGCAGCAGTTCCAGTTGTAGACAGCCTGAACGCCGGCATATTGGACCGCACGATTCACAAAATCGTACCCGCCATTCGCCGCCAGATTGAAACCCTCCGCATTCGGCTTTCCGATCTCGAGGAACGGCTGCAATTGCTGGCTCTGAAGGATGGAGGCGGCGCTGCCTTTCTCGTCGACTGCGTTGAGAAGGGAATGGCCGAGCCCGACGGTTGTCTTGCCGAAACTGTAGCCGGCAAACACATTGTCCGCATCGAGGCGCCCGGCTTTCGGGTCGTAGTCCATGTCCCACTCGATGCGCAGATTATTGATAGCTTCAAAGCGCATGTCGCGAAACCAGCGGGGACAGATTACGCGCATCGGTGAGAAACGCAATGCCGGTCAAGTCGAGCGTCGTGTCGAAAACGTTTCTGCGGTCCGGAATGATCGCTCCGCCGAACGTAGGATTCAGGAAGTATTTCTGTGCAATCTGCCAACTCGCCCATTCGCGCGGCTGCGTCGGGCATATAGACACGGTATCGCTGTCTGCAGTCGTGCAAGGTTGGGCGTTCTTCGCTCTCGCATAGAAACGCTGCGTCAGAGAAAAGCCCACTTCATTGGTATTGGTGGCGATATCGGTGGGGTCGATCAAGGGAACATTGCGCGCTTTCACGCCGATTCCACCGACGAATCGGTACAGAATTTCGGGTTCGATCACGTGGCGCAATTCGCGGTCGCCAAAGGTGAAATCGCGCTCCAGGGCCGGAGGCCTCACATCGACCGAGGCTTCAAAATCGCTGCGGCTCAGTGCATCATGGCTCACGGTAGGGCGTGCCGCCATTCGCGCCCGTCAGGTCCGGATCCTGGCTGCCGGTATAAAAGGTTTCACGAAGCGCGACTTCCGGAACCACGCTCCAACCGCCTCCCACCAACGGCAGCGACAGATGAGGATAAAGATCGAATCTGCCCATGTTGCGGACGTGAAAACCGTATTCAGAGCGACCTAGATAGCTGATGGACGAACCCATTCTCCAGTAGAGAGGAGATGTGTGCAAGGGTTCATCGAGTACATCGAATCGCAGGCTGGGCAGATGCAGGATTCGTACTTCATCGCCTTCAGTGGAACTGGCGAAATTCTGCAGCCGCTCAAGGTAGATCGAAGGCACCAACCCGTCGTGGGCGTGCGTCAATGACGCTGTGCTGTGTACCTGGGAATTTACGGCTTGCAGGTAGTTGTCGTCGAACGCCAGCTTGTAAATATAACTTGAAAGATATTCGGCATTCACCGCAGCGCGCGTTTCCGAGGTCAGATCGTAACGGCCGACGGCGAAAATGTCGGTGCCGCCCTGGTTCACGAGAATGGTCTGGCCCGCCTGCGGTCCCGTAGTCTGCAACTGTGCGATGCCGCGATCGATCAGCGCATTCCATGTCACAGTGAAATGGTCGAGCCCGGGCCCTTTGTAGCGGAAATCGCCTTTGGGGGCCCAGCCGCGCTTGCTGTAGTACTCCGTGCCTACCTCCATGTCCATGCTGCGATTCAGCACGATATAAGCCTCTTCGCCGAGCACCAACCCGCGCGTCGAAGAATTCTCGGCCACAGGGATCAGCAACCCGCTTTCGCGCCCCGTCTCTTCCACCGGATGGCGCAGGTAGGGGAGATAAAAGAGCGGAATCCCGAGGAACTTGAACAACGTGTTCTTGGTGGTGGCCTCGTTGTTGGCGACTGTGATGGAGTGTGCGATCAACTGCCAGTCGGGCTTGGGCAGTCGGCAGTTCGTCATGGTGCCGTCGATGATCTTGTAGCTCCCTTCTCCGGTCTGCAGCAGGACGCGGCCCGAGAAGAGAAATGGATTGGCCGTGGAATAGACCACGGTGCGACCGGCCCGTCGGACTCCAAGTGACCCGTGGACGTCGAAGAACCGCGCCGTATGCATGTCGAGCCGCATGTCTCCGTGCGACGCTTGATGTTGGCGTCTCTCGGGGCCGCCGGCGACCTGCAGGTGGCCCTCCGCTTCGAGTTCGGGGTGGCGCGGTGGTAGACGATTTTGTCAGCACGAATGATGTAGTCGCGGTAGTGAATGACCACATTGCCGCCGAGTGTCACTGTGTCGCTGTCTTTTGCCCAGGTTTGCTGGTCGGCATCCCAGCGCACGGGCACACCGGCTGGTGGCTGCGGCTCCGGTTTGGCGATGGGAATGGCTTCCTGTCCGGGGTCGTCGGGGAGTTGGGACGCGGAAGTTGCCTGACCGCTGGCTACGCCGCCGGCCGGACTTTGAGCAGGGGGTAACGCATTGGTCAACATCTGTCCGGCAAGTTGCAGGTGACAGAGGGTTATCACCGTGATAAACACGAAATTACGAGGATGCATCCGAGGTCCAAGGCCAGCATAGCAAATGCGAGCACGGTTCACTCGGTTGCGGCTCCTCCTCGGCTGTTCAGACGTTACAAAAACAGCAATCGCACGATGCGATCTCGAAGATGCGCAGACTCGGTTGATTGAACCGGATTGAATTAGCAGGGCCAATGCACTGGTCCAGAGAAGATATTGAAGGGAACTTAGAGTTTTGAGCACACTGGCTAGCTCGCCTACCCCCCTCCCATCGTGGAAGCAGGAAGTGAATCGTCGCCTTGCCGAGCACAAGACTCGCAAGGGAATCGGAGTTGCGGAACAGGATTCTGGTGAAGACGGGCACGCGTCGTCAAACAGCCGGGCCGCGGCAGCAGCCGCACGGGTTGCTGCAAGATACGCCAAGACACCCAGCTATAGCGAAATGCAGGCTGCGGAAGCGCGCGGTGCATTGCGAGCTGCTGAGGCAGCCACACGGGCAGCGCTCGAGGCGCAGGCGGCCGCACAGGCTGTGCTCGATCACATCGAGAACAGTGACAACCAGGCTGCGGAGCTTGAGTACGAAGCGCGCCCCACCGAGATCGCCATCCGCTCCGTCGAACAGCCCGTTCCGGAAAAGCGATCAAAGAACCCCGATCCTGTGAAGAGGGCCGAAACGGCAACGACTGCGGGCCTCGAAATTCGCTGGGAGCCGGACATGCCGGTTAGGCAGGTGCACGAGGAGATTCGTGCAACGCGCGCCGAGACATGGCCAACCGACGCGCGGGATGATCGGGATAACGCTGAGACGTATGAGGCGGTGGAAGCTGCGCAGCCGATTGCGGCCAACCTCATCGAGTTTCCCCGCGAGATCGTGGCGACGCGCCGGATGCGTCCGCGCATCACGGAAGCATTTGTCGACGAGGAACAGCCGCAGCAGCTTAGCATCTTCGAGGTCGACCCGAATACCGTTTCCACCGTGCCGATGGGCGCCGCTGCGACAACGGTGGAAGAGCCGACCTGGATCGGATCAAGCTGGCAGCAGATTGAGCTTGAGGAGCAGCCTCAGCCCTTGCCCGACTACTATGCAATCCAGCCTGATGCTCCCAAGCTCTACCAGGCGCCCTTTAGCCGACGGATGATGGCCTCGATGGTGGACGCGGCATTGATCCTGAGCCTGCTGTGGGGAACTGCCTACTTGGTGGCCTCGCATTTTGATCATTTGCCGAGCCTGCGGGTCTCAGAGGTGTGCGGGGCCATCGCAACGCTGGGCTTCGCCGCGCTCTACGAGTGGTTCTTCCTGAAGTTCGCCAAGGTGACGCCGGGGATGCGCTATGCGCAGCTTTCGCTCTGCACCTTTGATGACCAGGTTCCGAACGCCGCGCAGGTAAAGGCGCGGATGAAGGCGATGCTGATTTCCGTTCTTCCGGTGGGCCTGGGAGTGGTCTGGTCGATCTTCGACGACGACCAGATGAGCTGGCACGACCGCTTGTCGAAGACCTACCTCCGGCTGAGCTAGGACGCGAAGACTCCCGCTCAGACTTCTCTCCGGGCCTCGAAATTCATGCAGCTTCACCTGAAGTAATCTTCTCTCATGGATGTCCACCTCCGTGCCTGTCAGGCGCAGGACTTCGATTTCGCGCGTCAACTGTACTTCGAAACCATGCGCTGGGCGATCGAGCGCCTTTTTGGATGGGATCAGGATCATCAGGAAGCGAGCTTTGCGGGGTGGTTCCATCCCGACGAGGTCAGCATCATCGTGGCCGATGGGGTAGACGTGGGCTGGATTCAACAGCGCCGGGAGGCCGGCGCGATCTTTCTTGGTTCCATCTACGTAAAGCCAGAGATGCAGCGGAAAGGCATCGGCACACGCGTGATTCAGATGGTTCTCGATCTGAGTAGACAGCATTCTCTGCCATTGACTTTGGCAGTGATGAAGATCAATCCAGCGTTCGCGCTTTATGAAAGACTCGGATTTCGAATCACGCATGAAGACGAGCACAAGCTCTATATGCGGGTGGACTCGACAGAAGACTTGGAAAGCCATTCTTGAGTCCCGGACGTTTCAGGTTGATGCCAGCATTGGTTGCTGGGCCTGGCGCTTGATCTGGACCAGCGTGGCGTGGAGGCATTCGGCGGCTAATCCATGCAATAGGAGGCGATATCCGGCCTGAAGAGTCGAAAGCGGGATCAACGGGTGCTTGTTGTTGACCAGGCCGACGTAGGACGCGTCGCCGAGCAACTTCGAACTGTAGAGGGCCACGGTCTCGTCGAGTTGCAGCGAGTTGCAGGCGCGCCAGAAATCGCTGTCGGTAAGAAATAACTGATAGAGCGGTGTGTAGATTTCAATTGCGGTTTCGAGGTCCAGAAAGTTCAAGCGGCCGGTTGGCAAACTGGCTTCATCAATCTGGAATGGCCCATCGGTGATGCAGGCGAAGTTGGGATGCTCCTGGCGGCTCAGCTTGATGCCCTGGGTTTTCATCTCGCGATTGAGACGGATGAGAAAGTTATAGATGTTGAGGTCGTGCTTGAGAAAAACGTCGTCGCGCAGATCGTAGAGATTGCGAGGGCGCAGAGGATTCAGCGGAATTGTAACGCCGGGAACATTGGTTGCGACGAACTGAAGAATTTCGGTTCCGATATGAAAGTGACGCAGGATCAGAAGATTCGCGTCGGGACGAACGAAGGTTTTCAATCCCCAATAGATGGTCCGGTGCAGAATCTTCGAAGAGGTAAACCGATTGGGAATCGCAATCTTGAGAATCTGGAAGATGATCAGTGTCAGCTTTGCGAATGGCCGTATCAAGGGGAGCATGAACTGGCGGGATTTGGAGCCGGAGTTCGCCAGCAAGGCAGCCTTGACTTCGTCGCTGAGCGGCAGACTGGCATCGAGGTAGAGCGCCAGCCAGGGATTGGGATCCTCAGGGTTAAATGGAGCCTTCTCGTAGAGTTCGGTAACGTCCATATCGGCAGTACCCTCCGCTTGTCAGTTCCCGGATAATTCTCTCGTTCCAGCCAAGTCAGGCGTTCCGGACAAGTCAAGCGCAGTTGGGACGCGAATGTCGCGAGCAAGTCCAACCGCGCGAAGACCTCGAATCACCTGCCAGGTCCAGTCGAATTGTCCTTTCGCCAGACCGTGCTTCGCACTCCAGGGAAAACGATGATGGTTTGCGTGCCATCCGTCGCCGAGGATCAGCAACCCCATGACAAAACTGTTGCGGGAACGGTCCTGCTGCCCCGAGAGCCGATTGCCAAACATGTGGGCGACGCTGTCAATCGCGTCTCCCATATTGTAAAGAGCCACGAACGTGAGCCAGACAACGGCGAACCCACGAATTCCCCAGAGGTACCAAGCCGCCAACACCGGAACCAGGAAATGCAGGTGCATGGCTGCCGCGTAGGGCCACGGGCGGCTGATACGCCGGTACCAGGGGTCCGCCGAGACGTCCGGGGCGAGCGCATTGAATTCCTGGTTGGTGCGGGGTCGCATCCATGCGTCGATCAGCATCCTCAGTGGACCTGCGACCGAATAGAGAACGCACAGGAGCACGTTGTCCGATCCGAGATACCAACCGACGTGGGCATACCAGAAGCCACGTTGCGAGGGGGAATGGGGATCGAGAGGAGTATCGGTGTGTGCGTGGTGATAACGGTGGTTGCCCACCCACTGGACGGGCGTGCCCGCCGGAAGTCCGAGCGTGACCAGGGTTCGCTCGAGCCATTTGGGAAGCTTTAGCGAGCGATGGGAGAGCACGCGATGATAGCCGAGGTTGAGGGCCAGTCCGGCCAGCAGGTAATAGACGAAGAAGAAGGCAAGGATTGACGCTATCGACATCAGAAATTTCCGATTTCTTCCAGCTGCAAGGCATAAAGCCGCGCAGTCACCTTGGCGCAACGGACAATCTCGGGAACCAGTTTCGGAGTGAGGATCCCGCTGGCGATGGCGAGATCCAATCGCTTGAAGTGCGTAATGTCGCTTTCGGAGTGATAGAGGAAGAAGGAGACTGCTTCCTTCTTCAGGCCGAGCGTCTCCTGAATCTTCTTGCCCCATTGTCTGGCGATTCGTTGCCCGACGCCCTCGACGATGAACATGGCGCCGATGAGGGCAAAAGGATTTTCGATGGCCAGCCATCTCAAGCATGTAGGCAGAAAGAGCTTCGCTGCCGATGTTCTTGCGGCCCGTGCGGATGGTGTCGAGACTTCCGCCGGCAAGTTCGTAGTTGCGCTCCAGCATTTCGAAGTCGCGGTGCTCGTCGCTGGTGTGCATGATGAATGCGCTGCGGATGGGGAAATATTCAGGAGTGATGCTGGAGGCCGCGCGGCCGATCCAGCGCGAACCCTCGATGACCTGTTGACGCAGGTTGAAGAGCAGCGCCCGGTAATCCTCAAGCGTGAAGCGGCCGTCGTAGAGCTTTTTCACGATGGGGACGCGCTGCAGGCGATCTTCAAATTCAAACCACACCAGGGCCAGGTCGCGCACGAGCGCTTCCGCCAGCGGATCGTTCGATCGTGTGCAGTTCGGGAGGCTGTGCGTGGAAGATGGCTTCGGGCGCTGTCTCGGCGCGGACGCTTCCACCGCCGCTTTCGACGACTTTCAACAGCATGTAGCCGAATAGAAATCTTCCGCTCTCAGGGACCATGCAAAGGACGGTATCTCCCGATTTCAGCTTGCCCGAGTAGAGGAGTTCTTCGAGGAGGAGGAAGGTTGAGGCCGATCCGACGTTTCCGGTCGAACTGAGGTTGGTGAACCATCGTTCGTGGGGGATGTCGAAACCGAGCCTGGCGGCCAGGTCGTGCGATTTGTCGCGAAAAACGTGGGAGGAGTAATGGACTGCCAGCCAATCGACATCGTTGGGCTCGAGGCTCTTGTTTTTTGCAACCTGCAGGAGTCCCTGCACGGCGTGACGCACAACTTCGTCGAGCATGCGAATGTCCTGGCGGAGATTGATGGCGCCGGCGTCGGCGGCAAGATCGTAGCTTGGAAAATCGAGCCACGATTTTGGAGCCTCGCCGTTCTTTGGCAAGCCGACATACATGCAGGGCTCAAACTGGCCGGCGAAGGAGAGCAACTCGATCCACTCGATCCGCAGCGACAAGCCGGAAGAAGCATGGAGAACTCGAGAGCACCGCCGCGCCTGCTCCGTCCGAGAGCATCCAGCGAAGAAACTCCGTATCGAAGCTCAATCCCTCTTCCCGCACAGCACGCTGGGCTTCGAAGCGCGATGATTTGAAGAGGCGGCTGGGAAATTCGCTGGCGCACACAACGGCGTGGCGCTTTTCGCCCTGAAGAATCTGCAACATGGCTGATTTGAACGCCATGACTCCGCTGGCGCAGACGCCGTGGAGGGTTGCGATCTCGCAGGGAGGCGATTTCAGTTCGCCATGGACCATGCTGGCAAATCCGGGGATGGGGAAGTCTCCCTGCGACGTGGCAGCTGCGAGGAAGTCAATCTCTTCGAGATCCAGGCCGGCCCGTTGCACAGCAACGCGAATGGCATTGGCCGCCATGGTTGCGTTGGAGAAGCGTGTCTCCTGTTGGCGGTCGATGGCATAGTAGCGCGTCTGAATTCCATTTTGCTTCAGGATCCGTTTGCGGATCCGGGAGGTTTTTCCGTCAATGGTGCCGAGGAATTCCTCCATCGCATCGTTGTCGACGGGTTCGCCGGGCAGGAATTTGCCGAGCGACGTGATGAATGCCTGCATAATCACTTCCCGTGCCGGATATTGGATTTCCTGGCGTTGTTTGCGCCAGTGTAACCCAGAGTTCGCCGATCGCGATTGGGCCACCAGAACAAGGATGCGGCTTCGGCCGGAGACCGGCCCGATCGAAACGGGCTCGGACCGATGCCGGAATCGCGTCAGGAGGCCAGGGCCCGGATGGCGCTGACCCCGGCGCCGAGCAGCGCGGTTGCGTCGTCGTCGGGGAGAATTTCGAGCGAGAAGCTTAGCAGCGGGCTCATCTTGACCATGGTTTCGAGATGGCGGCGCAGCATGGGCAGCTCGAGGAAGCCCACATTGTGACCGGTGAAGTAGAAGCGGCCCGGGCCGGCGAGGTGGATGAACGACGCGGTGGCGGCGGCCAGCGCGCGATGCCAGAGATCGACAAATTCGCGGCAGCGCGCGTCGCCCTTTTTGGCCTGGGCAAAGACCTCTTCGGGTTCAAGATCGAGGAAGCGCATGCGCATGGCGCGATAGCCCATGATGCCTTCAAGATGGCCGACGCCGCCGCAGCCGCAGAAGCGCTCCTTGGGGTCGAGGGTGACGGTGATGTGCCCGCCCTCCCAGACGCCTTCGACGTAGGGCCAGCGGCCGTAGCCGATGCCGTTGCCGATGGTCCAGACGCGGGTGAGCTTGTTGAGCTGGCCGCGCGTGGCGGCCACGCCGGCGGCGATGGCGTCGGCATCGTTGGCGATGTGGACCGGTGCATTGACCCCTTTGGCGCTGAGGACGCGGGTGAGCTCTTCGGCCAGCCGCATGCCCTTGATCTGGGTCAGATTGGGCGAGTCTTCGACCACGCCGTGGCGCACGATGCCGGGGACAGCGACGCCGATCGCGTCGACGATCTCCTTTACCGACGACCGAGACGATTTCGCCGGCGAGCATCTCGACCAATTCGCTGGCGGGGAGCGCCATTGAGCGCGTCGACTTCGTCGACGTTCTGGGGATAGCGCACGGTTTCCCGGCCAGGCGCTGATCCTCGAGCCTGCCGGCAACGATGTGTTCCGTGATTACGACGCCGATTGCGGTGGTCATTTCGCCCTCCGTGGGGAGAAAGCTTGCGTGGATGAGAAATCGCCCGTGATGAAAGAAGTTCGTGTGCCGGGATTTCTGAAATTGGTCATGGTTCCACCGTGTAGCGATTCAGCCGGCCGAGGCCGTTGAATGCGGCGGCCTTGTAGCACTCGGCGAGCGTCGGATAGTTGAAGACGGTGTCGATGAAGTAGTCGACCGTGCCGTCCAGCATCATGACCGCCTGGCCGATGTGGACCAGTTCGCTGGCGCCCTCGCCGATGATGTGCACGCCGAGCACCTTGCGCGTGTCGCGATGGAAGATGAGCTTGAGCCGGCCGGTGGTGTCGCCGCGAATCTGGCCGCGCGCGATCTCGCGATAGTAGGCCATGCCCACTTCGTAGGGCACGTCTTCGTCGGTGAGCTGCTCCTCGGTTTTGCCGATGAAGCTGATTTCGGGAATGGTGTAGATGCCGTAGGGATAGAAGCTGGGGTTGGAGGTGGTGTGCGTGTCGTTGAAGGCGCGGGCGGCGGCGATGCGGCCCTGCTCCATGGAGACCGAGGCCAGCGAGGGGAAGCCGACCACGTCGCCGACGGCGAAGATGTGCTCGACCTTGGTCTGGTAGTGCTCGTCGACGGGGATGCGGCCGCGGTTGTCGGCTTCGAGGCCGGCGGCGGCGAGGTTGAGATCGTCGACGGCGCCCTGGCGGCCGACGGCGTAGAGCAGCGCGTCGCCGGAGACCTTCTTCTTGCTTTCGAGATTGGCGACGACGGTGCCGTCGGCGAGCTCTTCCACGCTTTCCACTTCTTCGCCCAGGCGCATGGTGACGCGGCTGTCGCGCAGGTGATAGCTGAGGGCTTCGATAATCTCCTGGTCGGCGAATTCGAGCAGCCGGTCGCGCTTTTCGATCAGCGTGACGCGCACGCCGAGAACGGCGAACATGCAGGTGTATTCCACGCCGATGACGCCGCCGCCGACGACGATCAGCGACCGCGGCAGCGATCGGGCAGATCCAGAATCTGGTCGCTGTTGATGATGGTGCGGCCGTTGATGGGCACCTTGGGCGAGTCGGCGGGCTTGGTGCCGACGGCGATGATGATGCGGTCGGCTTCGAGGGTGCTGTCGCCGGTCGAGGCCCTCGACGCGGACCTGGTGGGGATCGACGAAATGGGCGATGCCGTGGACGATGTCGATGCCGTTGCGCGAGAGCTGCGCCTCGGTTACGTCCACTTCGGTCTTGATGACGGCCTGGACGCGGAAGGCCAGGTCGGCCATGGTGATCTTTTCCTTGACCCGGTAGTTCATGCCGTAGACGCGAGCGGTAGTTGTAGCCGGAGAGATGCAGCACGGCTTCGCGCATGGTTTTGGAGGGGATGGTGCCGGTGTTGATGCAGACGCCGCCGACCACGGAGCGCGCCTCGACCACGGCCACGCGCTTTTTCATCTTGGAGGCGGCCACGGCGGCGCGCTGCCCGGAGGGCCCGGAACCGATGACGACCAGGTCATACTTGACGGCGCTCATGCGAGTGTGTCTCCATGGTGCAAACTGAAGAACGAAACGTGGTACTGAACACGGCGGCGATTCGAGCCACACCAGGCACAGCATACGCCTTGTGCTGACCTGGCCCGGAGTGATCTCGGGACGAGAACCCGTGCTCTGCCTGTGATTGTCTCAACCTGCAGGAGGTTTCAGCAATCCAGACAAGGATTGTACCCGGTGGTCTTGATCGTGGCATAAATCTTGGCGCACACAATCGATTTTGGCGCGGATAGTGGGCGTCTTGACGAAAGAAGACCCCGGCGAGTTGAGCTGCGATTCACCGGGGAGAACTGGCAGTACCAGGAGGAATCAAGCGTGTGCTGCTCGGGGCTGGCCCAGGAGCGCGGGTTGCCGAGAGCCGGTGAAGGTGTCCGTCGGGCCGACGGCGAATTGTCGAAGTTGAACTGGCGGATCATTCCGTCGAGGTCGCTGGCCAGCGAGGCGAGGTTCTTGAGGGCCTCGACGGCTTCTTCGGCGCCCTGGGCGTTTTCAGTGGCGAGCTGTGAGATATTGGCCGGCGGACTCGGAGATTTCGCCGGAGGCAGCGGTCTGCTCGGTTGCGGCCGTGGCGATCAGATTGATCTGGTGCTCCACCTGCTTTGAGGACTTCGATGATGGCTTCGAGGCTCTTGCGGGCATGCGCGGTCTCGTCCATGCCGCTTTCGACGGCGGCGCGGCTCTCCTGCATCACTTCGAGTGTGCTCGCGGGTCTCCTCCTGAATGCTGCGGATGGTGCCGGCGATCTCTTCGGTTGCGCCCTTGGTGCGCTCGGCGAGGCGGCGAACCTCGCCGGCGACCACGGCGAATCCGCGGCCGTGTTCGCCGGCGCGGGCTGCTTCGATGGCGGCGTTCAGAGCCAGCAGGTTGGTTTGCTCGCTGATCTCCTGAATCACACTGACCACCTTGCCGATCTCTTCGGAGCGATGAGCCAGGGAGGTCATTTTTTCGGAGACGGTGCCGGTGGCGGCGGCGATTTTTTCCATGGTGGCGGCGGCGGCCTGCATCACGGCTCCGCCCTGGTCGGCAGTTTCGGCCGAGACGCGGCTGGCGGCGGCGGCGCTCTCGGCGTTGTGGCTGATTTCGCCGATGGTGGCGGT
Organism: uncultured Acidobacteriaceae bacterium; assembly: GCA_963830285.1. Taxonomy (GTDB): domain Bacteria; phylum Acidobacteriota; class Terriglobia; order Terriglobales; family Acidobacteriaceae; genus Telmatobacter. The sequence goes on along the minus strand of CAWHLU010000012.1, from coordinate 219,912 downwards.
CATCTCCTGGGCGGCGGCGGCGATCTGGTTGGTTTTGCTCGACTGCGCGTGTGCATTGCCCGCGGTTTGCACAGCACGCGCGGAGATTTCGGTGGTTGCGGCAGAGAGTGTGTCTGCGCCCTGACCAACCGCCTGCAGCACCGTGCGCATGGTTTCCGCGCACTTGTTCATGGCTCCACCGAGGCGGCCAATTTCGTCCGTGCCGGTCACTTCGACGAATGCAGAGAGATCCTTCGCCGCCAGGCGCTCCATCATTGCCGTGCCCCGGGCTATGCGGGGAGCGATGACGTGCGTGAGCACTGTGCCAACGACGATGCACAACGCGACGATCAGAAGGGTGGCGAAAGCCTCGATCCAGCTCGCACGGAGGCTGACAGAAGAATCCTCTTCCGCCGCTATTTGTCCTTCCTTGATGTTGTAGTCAAGAAGGGATTGCAGGCGATTGATGACGAGATCAAAGTTATCGATAGAGGCGTCGGAACCTAGAAAGGCGAGAGCTTCTGATTTTTTCCCGTCTAAAGCAAGAGCGGCGCCGCGATCACTCGCCTCGCGATAGTGGGTGAAGGCGGAGACGGTGGCGTCGAAATCATTGCGTTCTTCCCCTGCGTCCACGAGCGGCGCGTAGCGCTTCATCTTGTCTTCAAAGGTCTCGATGGCTTCGCGGCGCAGGTTGGAATGCTGGGTGAGGCACTCTGCGGAAGAGCACACCAGCAGATCAAGATCCTGACGCCGGAGCACGTTCAGTGCGCCCCGCATTTCTGACAAATGAATGATCGAAGGCAGGTAATCCTGGTCCATGGCGCGCGTTTCCTTCGAGACCTCCCAATAGGTCAAACAGCTATAGAGTCCGAGCGCGATGCAGAGCAGGCAAACGATGCCGAAGGCGAGCTTGAACTTGCGTCCGATAGGGACATTGCGAATTGCAGACATTTCGACGGTTCCTCTCTCGGTGGAATCAGCTCCCCTGTGAAGGCAGCTTCCAGGAATCGCCCGCATGGTCGTTCGAGCGGTTCCAGACACTTTGGGTTATCGGCGCGGGGAGAAGAAGCTAGATAGGTCGGCCGCAGTTTTTCGGAGGACTGCACGGGCTGGCGGCCGCGCACGCACGAGAGCGGGTGCGGCGGTCAGCATTACCTGCGTCATTCTTGCATTCTGATTCTCAGAATTTTTTAATGATGATTCTCTATTCTTCGCCGAAGCAGCAAGTATGCGGGCCAAGCGCCCGCGTCATCGCATAAGAGATGAGACTGCTGAAGCACGCTTGTGTTTTGTTGGCAGCGCTGTTGCTGCTGCTTGTGAGGGGATTCTCAGAGGATCCGCGTGATCGCCGATCTCCAGATGCGACGGACGCGAATAACGCATTCGCCACCAGCCACACGGAGCGCGGCGCATTTGTGAAGAAAACGGACCCCTGCGCGGAAATCGGAATCGAGTCAAACGCGGCTGCTCCGAATTGGGACAGTCCGGCTGTGACGACGCAGTGCGGCGCGCTCGAAATGGATAGCCTGTTGGTTGCGCAGCCACTGGGTGAAGGCGTTCTCCAGCGAACGATCGCGACAACCGCCAAGTTCGGCGTGACCCCGCGTTTCGAACTTCGCTGGGGATTGCCGGGGCATATCATTCAAAACGGCTTCGGAAGTACACGCCTGACCGGTACTACGGATCAGTGGTTCGGCAGCTGTTTCCGCTTCCACGAGCAGCGGGAACACATCCCCGATCTGGCGGTTGACTACGCTATCAAGATCCCAACTGCAAATCCGGCGAAGGGTTTCGGCAGCGGATATACGGACCATGCGGTGACATTTATCGCCAGCGAGGATCGTGGAAGCAATCATGTTGACTTCAACGCGGTAGGCACGGTTGCCGGTGGCCGCCGCGGGCACGACGGATCGGCTCAATTCGGAATGGCGATGACCAGGCACTTTGCGCGAAAGCTTCTCGGGACGCTGGAGACCTATGGCGGTTCGCAGCCGGGCACGTCAGATCGATATGGAGCCGTGCTGGCGGGAGGCGCCTGGGCGCTCCGGCCATGGCTGGCGGTGAACGGTGCTTACGCGCGCGCGTATACGGCGGCCTCTCCTCGACAGCAGATGTTCGCAGGATTCATCTATACGACGCGGCCACGGGCTGCGCGTCCGAGATAACTATCGGAGGGAGCGGACAAGAGGACGCCGCACTTGCCGTTCCTCGTAGCGGGTGGCTATGCTAGTCCGGTTTGAAGATTCCGTGAGAACCATCTTTGCAATTGACGCGAAACGTGTCCGATCTCTGGTAGTGCTTGCCGGTCTTGCTCTGTCGATGGTTGCTCCCGTTTCGGCACAGGCGACGTCGGCATCCGGGTCGGTGGCCGCGACGCCGGGAGTTCAGCTGCAGTTGACGGCGGAGCAGGATCGTTTGCGGCTAATGGGACTGCTGGGACTGAAGGAATCGGATCTGCGGCCGGCTCCGGTTCCGGATGCGAAGTCGCCGCACGCGACGAACTACGACGAGACGAAGGCGAACGTCTATTCGACTTTGCCGGATCCGCTTGTATTCAAGAATGGGCAGACGGTGAAAACTGAGACCGACTGGAGGAAGCGCAGAGGTGAGATCCGCGAGGATTTCGATCGCGAAATTCTAGGTCGGTCGCCAAACTCAATGCCGGATGTGCAGTGGCACGTGATCAATACTGTTCACGAGAAATACGGCGGGATCGATGTGATCACGAAGCGGCTGGAGGGTCGGTTTGGGCCGTGGATGAATACGCCGATTGCATGCAGCATCGATCTTCTGCTCACGGTTCCGGCGCGCGCGACGGGGCCGGTCCCGGTGATCATGGAGCTGGCCTTTGCCAAGGATTTTGAGCTGGCAACCAGCGGACCGCTGGACAGCTACGTTCCCACCCCGTGGGGCGTAGATGGCAGGCTGGTGGTGCAGCGCGGCTGGGGATTCGCGATTCTCAACCCGGTGAGCTATCAGAAAGATGATGGGTCGGGCCTGACTCAAGGGATCATTGGATTGAGCAACCGCGGGCAGCCGCGGATGCTTGACGACTGGGGCGTGCTGAAGGCGTGGGCATGGGGCGCAGAACAGGCCAGGCGCTACTTTGAAATGGACAAGGCGGTGGATGCGAAGCAGGTGGGTCTGGCGGGGCATTCGCGATTCGGCAAGGCCGTGCTGGTGACGATGGCTTATGAATACCGCGAGTTCGCGGTTGGATATATTAGTTCGTCGGGCGAGGGCGGCGCGAAGCTGTACCGGCATATCTACGGTGAGCAGATTCCGAACGTCGTGAGCACTTCGTTATATCACTGGTTTGATGGGAACTTTCTTCGCTATGCAGGTCCGTTGAATGCGGGCGATCTGCCTGTGGACAACCACGAGCTGATCGCTCTGTGTGCACCATCGCCCTTGTTTATCGGGGCTGGAGCGGATGCGGGGGATGGCTACGCCAATCCCAGCGGCGATGCCTGGGCTGATCCGCGCGGCATGTTTCTGGCGGAGGTGGCGGCAGGACCGGTGTATCGTTTTGCAGGTGCGAAAGACCTGGGGACTACACGGTTTCCGCCGGTTGGTACGGCACTGATGAATGGAGACCTGGCGTTTCGGCAGCATGAAGGCGGGCATACCCCAGCACCGAACTGGCCTTATTTTCTGGAATTCGCCAGCCGGTATCTGCACGGGCCGGGAGAGCGCGCCCGCTAGATCCAGCGGGCTGGTCACGCCTGGAGGATGCCGCGGTCGCGCAGTACCTGCATGATGTCCTGATGTGCCATGTACATTACGATCTTGAACTCTTCTTTGCCGGTGTCGATCAGAAACGTCGAATCCGCGAGTACCTCTTCGTTTTCTCCCTGATTTGCACGTACGAATTCAAACCTCCATGTGGTCTTCGCGAGAACGTAGCGTTCGTCTAGCTGTGTCTCCTGCAAGCTCATCAAGACGGCTGGCTTGCAACCAAGCCGATCGAAAAGCAACTTTCGCTTTGGCAACGCGGCCGCGAATGCATCGACGCCTACGCAATGCGTTCCATGAGGGTCGGCTGAAAGAAATGGATCGGCAAATAGCGATACGAGCGAGGGGATGTCATCCTTGCTGGTTTTCTGCGCATAGAGCTGGAAGAAGCGGCCGACTGCCGTTTCGTGTTGGATCATGGGTCTCCTTTTTACAACAATGGGCAGGTGAGCTTTCGGGTGTGAAGGCCCTTTAGTATTATATCAAATTACTTCATATAAGTAAAGCATTATCAGTTGTTTATATCCAAAACTTAACCGGGATCCGATTGGTTCTTGATCCACAAGACGTAGTCCGTGCCGGGCGGTGTTGCGCCGAGTACCCGCAATCGCGTTGCGCATTGGGCGCGGTGGCCGTGGCTGTGCATACAGATCTGAAGCATCGCCTGCCTTACCGAGACATCGATCCCGAGTCGAGAAGAACGGGTCTCCAATATGCGTTCGAGGTCTGACTCGCTCGCTGTTGAAAGCCATTCGGATTCGAGATGCTCGGTCGCTTTGAATCGCTCGATAACCCCGGCAAGATCGGTCGGGATCTGCATCTCATCTTCGCGGACGAAGGGACGGCCGAGGATAGCCAGAAGCCAGAAGCGATTGGAGACCAGGATGTGGTGAAGCATCTTGCGAAGTTGCTCGTCCTCGGATGCAGCCGGATGTTGCTCGATTGCATGCAGCAGGTTGGCGTTGGCCCACCACTTGTGTCGAACCAAGTCTTCAATCATCGATAGCATGGTTGCCACTCCATCAAAGGGTTGCACGCATTCGTTATGCGCGGGTCGGCGATCTGGGTTTTAATCTTGGCCGACTGGCGGCGTGATCCAGTATTGCAGGAGGACCAGGTCGAGGAATCGGTCGAACTTGTAGCCGATTTCGCGGAGATGGCCTGCGCGTTCGAAGCCGAAGCGCTCGAGGAAGCGGAGCGATGCTGTGTTTTCTGAGTCCACACCGGCGATCAGGGAGTGTTTGCCGGCTTGCCGGGCCTGAACGATGAGAGCCTTGAGCAGAAGCGAGCCCACTCCCTGGCCGCGCAGACCTGAGGCAACGTGCACGGTGCCCTCGACGGTGTAGCGATAGCCGGGCCAGGAGCGGAAGTCGCCGTAACTGCCAAAGCCGCAGACGCGTCCGCCGTCGGTTGCGACAAGCACGGGGTAGTGCTGTTCGAGGCGCGTGCGCCACCAGGCGATGCGATCGGCAACGGTTGCGGGGCGATCGTTGTAGATGGCGGTCGAGTGCGTCAGGATGTCGTTGTAAATTGCGGTGATCTCTTCGAAGTCCGCCTGGACGGCATCGCGGATCTGCATGGTCTGCCCTCGCATTTGACTCGGATGGTGGACCGGAACAAGAATAGCTGTTTCGGCATAAAGGTTTGGTCAGGATGGAGAAGGCAGAGAAAGTCGAAAGGCTGCGACAGTTGCAAGCCGGCCGCGATGCGCTGGGCAAGGCGCTTGCGGGCGTGGATGATGCGCTGGCTGTGCGCAAGCCCGCGCGCGGTTCGTGGTCGATTTTGGATTGCGTGGAGCATATGGTGGAGTCGGAGCGGTACCTCCTGACACGTCTGCACGCGGCTGAACACACAGACCAGCCGTTCGAGAAATCACGGCGCGAAGGCAAGATCGCGATGCTCGCTGCGGATCGCAGCCGGCGAATCGAAGCACCGGAGCGGGTGCATCCGAAGGGACGGTTCGCGACGTTAAGCGAGGCAGTTGCAGCGTTTGATGCCGCACGGGCTGAGGTCGAGCTTTGGGTGGAGAACTGCACTGGAGATCCTCGGTGCATGTTGACGGACCATCCGATGATCGTGGGGCCAGTGACGTGCTCGGAGACGCTGATTATGATGGCGGCGCACCCGGCGCGGCATGCCAAGCAGATTGAGAAAATTCGAGCACAACTTCATAGCGCACCCGCGCAGTAAAGCTGCTCGCATGTCAACCAGGGCAGGGAATCAGACCGCGCATTGACGCGCAAAGCGCTGCGCCTTACGCTGAATCTTATGGAATTCAAAGTGAGCGAGTTGGAGCGGGAGCCAATCGAATTCGATCTGGCTCTACCGCCCGGCAAGGTAGATTTGGGCGATGAAGCCAGGCAGGAGGGCAATCTTGCTACTTCGGGGCTGGCCGAGGTTCTCCACGAACACCGCGGACCGAAAGACATCGTCGCCGATATCCGGTTGCGGGGGAAGTTCGCAGGCAGGTTTGAGGTTCCCTGTGCCCGCTGCGTAGAGCCTGTGGAAATCCCAATTGAATCGGAATTCGACCTGATCTTCAGGCCGGCTGTGGCAGACACTGAGCCGACGGAGCGGTCGATAACAGCGCCGGAGACGGAAATCGGTTATTATCAGGGAGACAGTCTTTTGCTTGAGGATGTGCTGCGCGAGCAGGTGCTTTTGTCCCTGCCGGTCAGGACGCTGTGCAAGCCTGACTGCAAAGGACTTTGCCCGCGCTGTGGTCAGAACCGCAATAGCCAGGATTGCTCCTGCGATGAGGGTGCAAGTGACCCCCGCTGGGAGGCGCTTTCCGGGCTCCGCAGCCAGATAAAGTCCTCAAAACATTAATGTTCAGGTGTTCCTTCCTTGCTGAGAGGCAAACTGGATCCGTGTGGTCCGGAAGGGGTGAGAACACGAAAGGAATTGCACCATGCCCAATCCGAAAAGGCGCCATTCAACGCGCCGCACCGCTCTTCGCCGCTCCCACGACTTCCTTACCGCAACTGGCGTTTCGGAGTGCCCGAACTGCCACGAGAAGAAGCTTCCCCATCGCGCCTGCGCCAAGTGCGGAGAGTACAAGGGGCGCGCGGTGCTCGAAACCAAGGAATCCGCGAAGTAAACCGGCGTTCCCGCCGAACATGCCGGGATATGCAATGATGCAAGTGTTTGAGTCTGCGGGGTCGTCCCATGGGAACGGCCCCGTCAGCATTTCCGGCGTTTACGCATCATCATCCGAGTCCACGGTGACGCAGCATGCTCGTCGATATCGTTCTTGACGCGGTGGGTTCCGACAAGGCCCCGGAGCCCGAGATCAAGGGGGCAATCCTCGCCTGCCGCGAGCTTCCTGTCCGTGTGCACCTGGTCGGTCCCTCTTCGGAGCTTCGCGACCTGCTCGACGAGCACCTCGAAAACGAGGAGCTGCCCATCGTCATCCACCATGCCTCGGAACGGATCGGCATGGAGGAGAAGGCGGCGCACGCCGTTCGTACCAAGCGGGACAGTTCGATGCGGGTGGGACTGAAACTGGTGCGCGAGGGCAAAGCCAAGGGCTTTGTGACTGCGGGCAATACCGGCGCGGCGATGGCCACGGCGAAGATGGTGCTGGGGGCGCTGCCGGGCGTGGATCGGCCGGCGCTGGCAACGCCCATGCCGAGCTCGACGGGCAATCCGTGCGTGCTGCTGGACGTGGGCGCCAACGTGGATTGCAAGGCGCACAACCTGGAACAATTTGCGGTGATGGGCGAGATGTATGCCCGCAGCGTGCTGAAGATCGCGCATCCGCGCGTGGGACTGCTCTCGATCGGCGAGGAAGAGAGCAAGGGCAACGACCTTACCCGCGAGGCATTTCCGCTGCTGAAGGCGCTGCCCATCAAGTTTATCGGCAACGTGGAAGGGCGCGATATTTTCAGCGGACTGGCGGACGTGATTGTCTGCGACGGCTTTGTGGGCAACGTGGCGCTGAAGACGAGCGAAGGCGTGGGACGGTTTGTGCGCGATGTGCTGCGCGAGTCGCTGACGCGGACGGTGACGGCCAAGGTGGGCGCGCTGCTTTCACGACAGGCATTCAATGATTTTCGGCGGCGGCTGGATTATCGCGAATACGGCGGAGCGCAGTTGCTGGGTGTGCGCGGGGTCTGCGTCATCGGGCACGGGTCGTCGAACGATCGCGCCATCTTCAATGGCATTCGCGTGGCCTACGAGTTTGCCCATGCGGGAACAAACGAACGGATTGAGCAGGAATTTCTGCGCAGGCCGAACCGGCGGCCAGGAACTCCGGGTGAAGATGCTTCCGACGCTACGATTCACTAATATCCCCTGATGCCAGCCGAAGCGAATAAGACAAATCTCGACAATCTGGAGCAGTGGGGCGAGGATCTCGCTTGTCCGGTGTGCTTCGCGCGGCTGCGCTTTGAAGATGCGGCCGTGGTGTGCACAGGCTGTGCGCGAACCTATCCCATCGTGGATGGCATCCCGGTGCTGATTCCGCAGCGGGCGAATGAACCCTCTACAAACTAGAAGACACGAGCCTCGGCGGTTATTCTGTGGAGCAAGCTTTCTCCGCTGCTCATAACCTGCGAGGTCATCCTTGGCTACAGCGAAACTGAAGCGGGCGCTCGGGTTCCGTGACCTTTTGCTGTTTTACGTAGCTTCAGGGCTGAGCCTGCGATGGATTGCAACGGCAGCGGCGAGCGGACCTTCTGCGATTGCAGTGTGGCTGACCGCACTGGTGGGATTCTTTGTCCCGCTGGCTGCGTGCGTTCTGGATCTGTCGTCGCGCTATCCGGCCGAGGGTGGACTGTACATCTGGACGCGCGAGGCGTTCGGGCCGTTCTCCGCGTTTATTTCTGCCTGGACATACTGGATGAGCAATCTGCCGTATTTTCCTTCGGTGCTGTTTTTCGCCGCCAGCAGTTTGCTGTTTGTCGGCGGGCCGATGCAGCAATTGGCGGAGTCGCCGGTTTACTTTCTGGCTTTTACGGTGGCGATGCTGGCGCTGATCACGCTGCTGAACGTGGTGGGGCTGAGCACGGGGAAGTGGCTCAACAATCTTGGCGCTATCGGCAGCCTTGTTCCGGCAGTGGTACTGATTGCTCTCGGCTGTTTCTCCCTCGCACACTTCGGGTCCGCGACGCATTTCACACTAAGCGCAATGGTGCCGCGGCCGGGGATGAAGAACCTGATTTTCCTTTCGACTATCTTCTTTGCGTTCGGCGGATGCGAAGCAGGATCGTTCATGGGGGATGAAATCAAGGAGCCGCGGCGGGTGATTCCGCGATCGCTCTTCGCCGCCGGCGCGATTCTGGGACTGGGGTATATTGCCGGGACCGCGTCAATGCTGGTGGCGCTGCCTTCGAGCAGCATCAGCGGGCTGGGCGGATTCATGACGGCGGTGGATTATCTGGCGCGGCGGCTGGGCTTGGGCATTTTGGTTGCGCCGATCGCGGTGCTGGTGGCAGTGAGTAACATCGGTGCGGCGAGCGCGTATCTTTCGTCGACGGCGCGATTGCCGTTTGTGGCTGGGGTGCATCGTTACTTACCCGAGGTCTTCGGGAGGATTCATCCGCGGTTTAGCACGCCGCACGTGGCGCTGATTTCGTATGGCGCGGCGGGAATTCTCTTTGGCTTGCTCGGGCAGGCGGGCACGAGCATTCACGGTGCCTACGACATGCTGGTGAGCATGGCTGTGATCACGTATTTCATTCCGTATCTTTTCCTGTTTGCATCGGCGATCCGGCTGCAGCGGCATCCGCTGCCGGAGGGAACGTTCCGGCTGCCCGGCGGACGACGGACAATGATTCCGCTGGCCTGCCTGGGGCTGGCTTCGACGGCGTGCACAATTGTGCTTTCATTGTTTCCAGCCGAGGACGATGCGCATCCTGCGGCTACATTTCTCAAAGTGGTCATCATGACGATCGTCCTTCTTGCCGCTGGCATTGCGATCTACCGCTCTGGCCTGCGGAGACAGGCGAACACTGGCTCGGAAAGGAACATGGCATGATCAGAACCCTCGCCGAATTGCTGGATATGTACGACGCGGATGCGCCGCTCGAAGAGGCCTACACGATACCGGCGCCGTGGTATGTGGATGCGCGCGTTGAGCTGGCGGAACGGGAGCAGGTCTTCGGACGCAATTGGATTGCGGTGGGGCGGTTGGACCAGGTGGCGGAACAGGGTCAGTTTTTCACCGTCGAGATTGCGGGAGAGCCTCTGGTGGTTGTGCGTGGATCGGATGGCGAGCTTCGTGCTTTCTACAACGTGTGCCGGCATCACGCAGCGGCCGTGGCCAATGTGCCATGCGGAACAGTGCAGCATCTGCGTTGTCCGTATCACGGCTGGACGTATGGGCTGGATGGGGCGTTGAAGGGAACTCCGGAGTTTGCGGGCGTGTGCAACTTCGATCGCGCGGCGAATGGATTGGTTCCGGTGCGCGTGGCCACGTGGGAACAGTTTGTTTTTGTGACGCTGGATGCAGATGCGCCCGATCTCATGACCTCACTAGGCGATTTACCGAAACGGGTGGCGCCGCTGGGAATCGGCAATCTGCACTTCTTTGCGCGCAAGACATACGCGCTCGCCTGCAACTGGAAGGTCTACGTGGATAACTATCTTGATGGCGGATATCACGTACCGCATCTGCACAAAGGGCTGAACAGCGTGCTCGATTACAAGGAATACACGATTGAGAACAGCGCGCGGTATTCTCTGCAGTCCAGTCCGATGGTGAGTTCGCAGGAGCATGAATCGTTTGCGGCCACGCGAACGGGAGATCGGGCGTATTACTACTGGCTATATCCGAACTTCATGATCAATATCTATCAAGGTGTAATGGATACGAACCTCGTGCTGCCGCTCGCGACCGATCGTTGCCTGGTGCAATTCGATTTCTACTTTGCGGACGTGAGCGAGGCGGCGCAGGAGGGGAATGAGAAGAGCGTGACGGTGAGCGATCGGATCCAGGACGAGGATGTCGATATCTGCGAGTCCGTGCAGCGGGGTTTAAGTTCGCGCGCTTATGGTGCGGGGCGGTTGTCGGTGCGCAGGGAAGGCGGCGAGCACTTGTTTCACCGGCTGCTGGCCGCGGACTTGCGTTAGGGAATTTGAATGCGTTCAGGGCTCCCAGGTGTCGCCGGGCCGCATGGCTTGCGCGGCTAGGCCAGGTGGGGTTCGCTCGCGCATGGTTTTCTCGAGCAACTGCGCGGGTTCGTCCCATGGTTCGTCGGTGAGCTGGAAGGTAGCCCAGTGGACACCAAGGAGATGCTGCGCCCCGCAGTCGATGGCAATCTGAACGGCCTGCGCGGGATCGGCGTGCTGCGATTGCATGAACCAGCGGGGCTCGTAGGCGCCGATGGGTAGGATAGCGACGCGGGGCTCGCCGCAGCGCCTGCGAATCTCCGCGAAGATCTTTCCGTCCTGATAGCCGGTATCGCCGGCGCTGTAGAGGATGCCGGCGGGTGTGTCGAGAATGAAGCCACCCCAGAGCGCGAAGCGGCGATCACCGAGGCTGCGAGCCGACCAGTGATACGCGGGCACGATGGTGGCGCGTACCTGATCGGAAAGCTGGAAGGTCTGCCACCAGTCACCGGTTTGTACCTGCACATCCGGCGCGTCCTTGCGGATCACCGCATCGTTGCCGAGCGGCGAGATGACGGTTGGCTTGTGAGCCTTCCAGAGACGCGCGAGGGTGATGGTGTCCATGTGGTCGTAGTGGTTGTGGGTGACCAGGACAGCGTGGATGGGAGGCAGGTCGTCGAAAGCCACCGAGGGCGGATTGTGACGCCGGGGACCAAGGGAGCGAAAGGGACTGGTGCGATCGGACCAGACGGGATCGACGAGAATGTTGAGTGCGGCAACCTGGATCAGCATCGAAGAGTGGCCGATGGTGGTGATGCGCAAGCCTTCGACACGAGGGTCGGGCTTCAGTCCAGAACGAGCAGGAATCGACGCTGGCCACCGCGATGTTTTTCCGAATAGCTTCCAGCGCAGGAGGTCGAAGATGCTTTTGTCGGTGGCGGGCAGACCAGCGTGGAAGAACTGCTCGCCGTTGAAGTGATCGGAGTGCGGACCGTTGTAGTAGCGATTTCCCAATCAAACTCCATTGAAGCGGGGAATAGGGACTAGGGATCAGGGAGTAGGTGCCGACGAACAAACAGCTGATAGAGACCGGGAGCTGAGTTTCCCGACTTCACGTGGTGAGGGCTTCCGTTTGTTTGCTCATCTTGGCGGTGCGCTCGAGCTTGTCCCAGTTGAAGGGCTTGCCGTCGATGGCGCGCTTGAGGGTCTTGGCGAGCACGATCGAGAAGATCTGGCGGTAGGCGAAGCGCTGCAGCCAGATGTGGAAGAGCAGCCAGCCGTCGCCCTTGTTGGCGGGGTGGCGCCGCTCGAGGCTGAAGGCGATGGTTGACGTCACGAAGTCGATGAGGAGAAAAGCGCCGAAGTATGCGAGCAGCTTTTCAAGGCTGGCAGCGGAGGCGGCCTCGGGATGGTAGTGGCGATCGACGAGGTAGTGTGCGAGTCCGGCGAGAAACATCAGGTCGATGAAGGGCGAGACGAGCGGAAGGAACATCTGGAAGATGAGGATGTTGGGCAGCGCGAAGAGGCCCATGGCCTTGTTGCGGATAAAGGCGAGGCGGTGCTTCCAGACTGCCTGCAGAATTCCGAAGGACCAGCGGAAGCGCTGACGCATAAGGCCGCGGGCGTCGATGGGGGCCTCAGTGAAGGCGAGGGCGCGGTCTTCGTAGACGACCTTGTACTTCTGCTCAAGCAGATTCATGGTGAGGTCGGCGTCTTCGGCGACGGTGTTGATGGGATAGCCGCCCGCGGCTTTGACTCCGGCGGTGCGCCATGCGCCGATGGCGCCGGGGACGACGGTGACGACGTTGAAGAGATCGAGAGCGCGGCGTTCGAAGTTCTGGCTGGTGATGTATTCGAGAGCCTGCCAGCGGGTCCAGAGGTTGACGCGATTGCCGACCTTGGCGTTTCCGGCGACGGCGCCGATGCGTTCATCTTCGAAGTGCGGAATCAGTTTGGAGATCGCGTCCATGGCGATGACGGTGTCGGCATCGATGCCGACGTAAAACTCTTCGTCGATGCGTTCGAGGGCGAAGTTGAGGGCGGCGGCCTTGCCGCCGTTGGGCTTGGTGAGAACCTGCACGCGGCCGGCGGCGATGTCTTTGGCGTAGGCTTCGCGGGCAACTTCAAAGGTGCGGTCGGTCGACCCGTCATCGATGACGATGACGTGCAGATTCGTGTAGTCGGAGTTGAGGACCGAGCGGATGGTGCGGACGATGACCTTCTCCTCGTTGTAGGCGGGGATGAATACGGCGACGCGGGGATTGAAGCCGGGCGACGCCTGCCGGTGCGGTCCGCGCAGACGATCGATGATGGCGAAGATGCCGACGATAATGAGCCGCGCGCTCATGAGGACATCGCCGACGAAGAAGACGAGGACGATGAAGCGGCCGATGATGGAGAGCGCGGAGAAGGCGATGGAGTCGGGAATGGCGCGGAGGTATTGCCGGAAGGTGAGCGGCGGCATGACCTGCGCGGTGGTCTTGCCCATGAGCGAGGAGACGGGAACGATGGTGTAGCCGCTTGCGCGCAGGGCGTCGATGAGGACGGGCAGCGCGGCCACCGTGACCGAGCGGTCACCGCCGCCGTCGTGCATGAGGATGATGGAGCCGCGAAACTGCGGCTTGGTCTTCATCGTGTTGAGCTGGTCGAGAACGGAGTGGGTGATCTCGGCCGGCGTTTTGGGATTGTGCTCATCCCAGTCGTTGGTGTCGATCTTGTTGCCGATGATGGTGAAGCCTAGTTGCTGGATGCGCACGACAGGCGCGGCCTGGTCGTCGGTCTCGGGTTCCTCGTCGATGTCGTAGGGAGGGCGGAAATAGAGCGGCTGGACGCCAAGTTTGCTGGCGAAGAGGCGCTCGGTGAGCTTGACCTCGAGGTCGAGTCGGTGTGTTGCAGATTTCGCTGATGTCGGGATGAGTGTACGTGTGGTTGCCGATCTCGTGGCCTTCGCGCAGGACGCGCTGCATGAGGCCGATGTTCTCCTGGGCCTCGGCGCCGATCATCATGAAGGCTCCCTTGACGTTCTTCTGCTTGAGGATGTCGAGGATCTTGGGAGTCCACTTGGGATCGGGGCCGTCGTCGAAGGAGATGGCGACCTGGTTGGGATGGTAGCCGTAATACTCGACGGTGTAGGTGTGCGGAAATACATCCATGTGCTCGTCGATGATGAGCTTTTTGCGCGGGTCGGGCTCGTCGGTATCCACGGTCACGGTGCGCTTGCCGGGCTGGGGCAGTCCGGTGACGCGGAGAATGTCGCCGGCGCCCTCGTTGTCCACGTCGTGACCCGGTTGCAGCGCTCCAAGTGCATCGAGCGAGGCAGGATTGCTGGGCTTGTCCCACACGTTCCACATGGCGCGATCTTCTGAGCCGAGACGCCAGAGCGCGAAGGTCTGCAGGCCGAGCCCGCGCGCGGCGCGCATCTCGTTCAGCAGCGTGACGCCATCGAGGAACCAGACGACGTGGCGCGTGTGGGTGTCCTCGTCGATGTACTCGTAGTGAGGATTGAGGGAGTTGTAATCGAGGTCGAGATCGGCATCGGCGTCGCTGGCGCGCTGCCATACATCGGAGACGTGGTCCATGACTTCGGTATCGACGACGCGGGGTTTGCGCAGCTTGGGATCGCGTGCCTTGGGATCGGGAATGGACATTTCCCAGTCGTAGCCGTAGTTGCCGACCGCGCAGATAAGCTTGTTGAGAGGCACGGCCTTGGATTTGAGGACGCGCGCCAGATTGGCGACGAACCAGTCCTGGCTGGCGATGGGGCCAGGCTGCGAGTCCACTTCGTGCTGGTCGTAGTTCATCAGGACCACGCCGTCGGAGTTGGCAGCGATGGTTTTCAGATCGTCGGAGGAGGTGGAGGCGGCCATGTTGACGTAGAGATGGAGATGTCGCGGATGCAGGTCGGAGTAGATCTCCTGGATCAGGGTCAGATAAGCGGGGCGAGCATCGTCGTTGAGATTCTCAATGTCGAACGAGAGGCCGTGATAACTGGGGAATGCTGTGAGGAGACGCAGGATCTCCTGCCGGATGACGGAGCGCTTGGCAGGGTCCTTGATGACGTCGCCCATGGCAGGGTCAAAGGACTGGGTGTGCGCGTTGAAGTTGTTGAGGTGGGGAAAGATTTCGGTGTCTTCCCGAGCCTGCTGAATGACGCGCTTGACCTTGTTGTTTTCGTCGGGGTCATGAATGACGTTTCCCTGGAAGATGGGGAATTCGTGCCCGTCGGTGTGGTTCCTTCGAGATCGAGTGAAGGTGCATCGAAGTGCAGCCATTGGGGAAAAAGCAGGTCGATCTGGTGAATGTGCTCCTTGAGGGACGAGTAGCTGGCTGCGTCTTCCGGGATGTAGTAGGCGGCGCGCAATCCCTCGCCGGTATTGAAGGGGATCTCGGAGGGTTTGCGATCGGTTTTGCGGCGGGCGGGGCGAACGGGCTTCTGGCCGCTTGTAACGGGGGCCCGGTTCTGCAATGCCTTGTAGGTGTGCTTCTGTGTTGGCAGCAACAGTTCAGGCAGGCGCTGGTCCGCGGAGTACATTGAAGATAAAGCCGGCGAGCACCAGCGTGGATATAACCGCCGTTATGTCGAATATGCGGCGGAGGCGCTTCCATCGGGTTCGCTGGGGATCAAAAAATATCTGTTTTTCGGGCATTGCTGTTTTTACGGTATACAGTACGAATCGTATGGAAGCTGAACCCCTGAGTCAATCGAAGCAGACGGCCGTGCTGGGGAGCCGGATGCGTTCTGCGCGAGGGCTGATGCCGCCCCTCCTTGCCGGAGCGCTTCTGCGGATTTGGATGCTCCGGCACTTCTACGAGGTCACCGGGGACGCGCTGATCTATGGGGGGATAGCCAAGAACCTGCTGCTTTCGGGGCGTTATGCGCTGACCGTAGGGACGGGCGAGACCTATCCGACGCTGATCCGGCTACCGGGGTATCCGCTGTTTCTAGCGGTGTGCTTCAAGCTCTTTGGAATGGAGAACTACGCCTCGGCGGCGTGGGTCCAGATTGTTCTGGAACTGGCGGGCTGCCTGCTGCTGGCGGATTTTGCGCGCCGGGTGGTGCCGGCGCGGCTGAGCGTGGGCGCGGCGTATTGCACGCTGTGGCTGGCCGCATTATGCCCCTTTACCGCTGTGTATGCGGCGAATCCGCTGACGGAGGGGCCAACGCTGTTTGTGATCGCGCTGGCGATGTGGTGCAGTGCAAAGTTCGCGGAGCGGCCGGGATGGCGGCCGGCGTTGGGATTTACGTTTGCGGTGACGTATGCCGCACTGTTGCGACCGGACGGGGCGTTGGTGGCACTGGCGTTCGGCCCGGCGCTGCTGCTGACCCTGGTGCGCAAGAAGGACCAGGTCCAGGTGCGCGGCGGAGTCAAGCGGATGGTTGCGGTTTGCATGCTGCTGGCCGTGATGCCGTTTGCGGCCTGGACGTGGCGGAACTGGAGCACGTTTCACGTGTTCGAGCCCCTGGCCCCTCGTTATGCAACGGACCCGGGAGAGTCCACGCAGGCAGGCTGGGTGAGCTGGGTGAAGACCTGGTGTCTGGATTTTATTTCGACCTACGAGGTGTACTGGAATGTTCCGGGGGACACGCTCTACGTCTCCAAATTGCCGGAGCGGGCGTTCGATTCGCCGGGGCAGTACGCGCAGACAGCGGCGCTGGCCGAAGAGTACAACAACAACGGCGAGATCCTGACGCCGGAGATCGATGCGCGATTCGCGAAGCTCGCCGCAGAGCGTTACGCCGCGCACCCGATTCGCGCTCATGTGCTGTTGCCGGTGGGGCGAGTGCTGGACATGTGGCTGCGCCCAAGGGTTGAGAACCTGCCCATCGATTTGGACTGGTGGGTCTACAGGCACCACTACGCAGAGACGCGCTTCAGCTGGTTTTATGCGGGGCTGAATGGGCTTTATGTGCTGCTGGGGATTGCAGGGTTGTGCATGCGTCCGCGGATGTGGCAGTGGATGCTGGCCTACATGGTGCTGCGAAGCGCGCTGCTGTTGACGGTGGAGGCACCCGAGGCTCGGTATACGCTTGAGTGCTTTCCCATGCTGTTCGTGCTGGGCGGCCTGGCGCTCTACCGGTTCATGTACTGGGTTTTGCTGTCGGTTTTGAAGGTGAAGGCGCCGGAGGGTAGAGACTGATTGATTTTGAAGTTGAAGTAGAAGGAGACGCGCGATTGTCCGTCGCCCTGGTCGAAGACCTGCTTGAGGCTGACGCCGCGCGCGGTATCCATCCACACGGTCGCCTTAAGAATATTCTTTCGAGCCCCGGGGTCCTTGGGGACGAGTTCAAGCTTGTCAGTTTTCACGCCGTCGATGGTTTCTTGTCCGCCATAGGTGATGTCCCATTTATCTGAAAGTTCTTTGCCGCTGGCTCCGAATCCAAGCAGGAGGTAGCCGCCCAGCTTGTCGTTCTTGTAGGTCGTCACCTGGTTGGGGACCTTCTCGTACAGACGGAAAACACCCTTTGAGAAGGTGTAGATCTTCGGAACGGGTTTGCTGTTTTCTTCTTCGATGTGCGCCGCCATCTGGAAATTGGAGCCGTTTCGCTCGTAATAGACCGTGCCCTTTTGCACGTCCTTGTTGGGAACAGGGTCCGTTTGGATGGAATCGAACTCAAAGTCGGCCGAGGTGGAGTGGAAGTTGGCTGCGGCGGCGTCGAGTTTGGCCAGCACGGTTTTCAAATCCTGTGCTGCGATTTTCGGAGCGGTCGAGGCAAACAAGAACGCAAACAGTGCGACGATCAGGGTTTTCTTTCCTGGGTGCATAGACTTCCTTTTCCTGTTGGACGGATAGATGCGCTGAGTAGGGGAACCGTCCCGAATTTTTTCGGCAGGCCTTACCGCCGGGCCCAGATCTTCCAAACGGTGTTGCCCTGTGCATCGGACGCGGTCTCCCAGTGGATGACCGAGACGGCGTCGCCGGTGACAGGTTCGATGGCTTTGCGCAGAATCTTTCGAACTTCATTGATAGAGGCGGATGGAGGGACATTCACATCCGATGCCGCGAGGGTGACAATGATGCCGCGTCCGTCGTCGCCAACGACCTGGATCGGGTGAGAGGGTCCTTCTGCGCGCGAGGGCTTGTCGCCGTAGTCCCAGAGATGCGGCGTGACGAAGATGAAAAGCAGGATCAGCGACACCATCACGTCGTAATGGACGTTCCCGCGGGGTTCGGTCCAATAGAAGTATTTCTTCAAGAGCTTGTTCATGGCTGCTCCCGCCGGATAATGCGCTCCAGGCCGCCCATGTAGGGGCGCAAGGCATCGGGAACGATGACGGAGCCATCGGCCTGCTGGTAGTTCTCAAGAATCGCGAGCCATGTGCGGCCCACGGCGAGGCCGCTCCCGTTGAGCGTGTGCACGAATTCGTTTTTGCCTTTGGCTGAGGGCTTGAAGCGAATATTGGCGCGGCGGGCCTGGAACGCTTCGAAGTTGGAGCAGGAGGAGATTTCGCGATAGAGCTGTTGGCCCGGGAGCCAGACTTCGAGATCGAAGGTCTTGGCGGAGCAGAATCCGGTATCGGCGGTGCAGAGCAGCACGCGGCGATAGGGAAGCTTGAGGGCCTCGAGAATTTCCTCGGCGTCGCGGGTCAGCTTTTCGTGTTCGGCGTCGGAATCTTCAGGACGCGTGAACTTGACCAGCTCGACTTTCTGAAACTGGTGCTGGCGGATGATGCCGCGCGTGTCCTTGCCCGCGGCTCCGGCTTCGGCGCGAAAGCAGGGCGTGTAGGCGGTCAGTCAGATGGGCAGGCGAGATTCGTCGAGAATTTCGTCACGGTAGAGATTGGTGACGGGGACCTCGGCGGTGGGGATGAGCCAATGGTCGTTGTCCTTTGAACTCGCCTGCGCGGCGATACGTGCCTTCCGCGTCGGCGTCGGAGCAGCGGAAGAGGTCTTCGGCAAACTTGGGCAATCTGGCCGGTGCCGAAGAGGCTCTTGGAGTTGACCATGAAGGGCGGCAGCACTTCGGTGTAGCCGTGCTTCTGGGTGTGCATGTCGAGCATGAAGCTGATAAGCGCTCGTTCGAGACGGGCGCCCGCGCCCATGTAGACGGCGAAACGCGCGCCGCTAAGCTTGGCTGCGCGCTCAAGATCGAGGATGCCGAGCTGCTCGCCGATTTCCCAATGAGGCTTGGGCGTGAAGTCGAAGTGCGGCTTTTCGCCCCAGGTTTTGACGGTGACGTTGTCTTCCTCGGATTTGCCGACGGGGACTTCATCGCGGGTGAGGTTGGGGATGCCGGCGAGAGCGAGGCGCATCTGCTCGTCGAGGGCGGCTCGCCGACTTTTGTCGAGCTCGTCGAGCTTCGTCTCTTGAGCGGCGCGCGGTTCTCGTCCATCACGGCGGTGGCGTCTTTGCCGCTCGCTGCTTGAGGCTGCCGACCTGCTGGCTGAGTTCGTTGCGGCGGGCCTTGAGCTGCTCTGAAGCCGTGATGGCTTCGCGGCGTCTCTGGTCCAGTTGCCGGAAATCGCCCAGAAGAGCGGCAGGATCGGCGCCGCGGGCACGGAGTTTTTCTTCAACTGCTTCCAGGTTGCCCCGGACAAATCCCAGATCGAGCATGACTCTTATCAGTTTAACGGATCGAGGAGCTTTCAGCTCTCAGCCGTCAGCTTTCGGCTTCTTAGCGGGAAAGGCTGAAAGCTGCGTCATCGCACCTCGGCGACGCGGGCGTCTTCCTGCTGCGATGGGCCGGCATCGACCTGTTCTTGCCAGCCGGGCAGGCGCTGATCGCCGGTGATGAGTCTGCGCCGCGCGTGAAGGTGAAGTAGGTCCAGACCCATTGAGAAAAGACGGAAAGGCGGTTGCGGAAACCGATGAGGAAAAAGATGTGGACCGTGAGCCACGTGACCCAGGCGGGGAAGCCGCTCAGGTGGGCCTTGAAAGGCCATTCCACCTTGGCGACTGCGGCCATGCGGCCGATGGTGGCCATGTCGCCCTTGTCGAAGTAGCGGAAGGCGGGCGCGGCGCTGCTGGGCGAGATCGGCCCCGATCATCTTTGCCGACATGGTCGCCCATCTGCATCGCGGGCTGCGCGACGCCGGGGACCTGGTGGCCGTCCTGCTCGAAATGGGCAAGGTCGCCGAGAACAAAGACCTCCGGAAGGCCGGGCGGATTGAGATTGGTGCATCGACGATAACGCAGCCGCGCTTGATCAAGCGGGCGCGCCGAGCATCTTGCCCAGAGGCGAGGCCTGAACGCCGGCGGCCCAGAGGATGACGGCGGCCTCCATGCGCTTGATTGTTGGCTTCGACCCAGCCAGGACCGACTTCCGGTGACATTGCTCTTGGTATGGACCTCGACGCCGAGGCGAGTGAGTTCGCGCTTCGGCTTTGGCGGAAAGATCCTCGGGATAGGCGGCAAGGACGCGCGGGCCGTTGTCGAGAAGCATGACCCGCGCCTTGGAGGGGTCGATGTGGCGGAAATCGTGGCGCATGTAGAGTTTGGCGATATCGCTGATGGCGCCGGCCAGCTCGACCCCGGTAGGCCCGCCGCCGATGACAACGAAATTGAGCGGCGGATGCCAGCCGTGCTCCAGCATCTGGCGCTCGGCGAGTTCGAAGGCGAGCAGCACGCGGCGGCGAATCTCGATAGCGTCTTCGATGCTCTTGAGGCCGGGGGCGAAGGGCGCCCACTCGTCTTTGCCGAAGTAGGAGTGGGTGGCGCCGGTGGCGAGACGAGATAGTCGTAGGAAAGCTGGGTACCCGATGCTGAGGCCGACACGGCGTGCCTGAGACGTCGAATGACCGACGACCTCATCCATGAGCACCTCGGTGTTGTGCTTGGCGGCGCAGGATGGTGCGGATGGGCTGGGCAATATCGGCCGGAGAGAGCACGGCCAGCGCCACCTGGTAGAGCAGCGGCTGAAAGGTGTGGTGATTGCGGCGGTCGACGACGGTGACGTCCACGGGAAGCTGGCTTCAGCGCCATTGCCGCATGGATGCCGCCAAAGCCGCCGCCTACGATGACGACGCGCGGCCGTCGACGGCTATCGCCCGCTTGGAGCGGTTTTGTCAGTTCGCTCATCCCACCTCGCTCTCACAATATGTGATGCCCGAGCACCCGGTAGGGTGACAGATGTTTGCCGATGTGCCTGAAAGGTCTATGGATGCTGCTCAACGGCGATGGTAATGGCGCTTGCGTTGCCGGTAGCAGCCAGGGCGATGAGGTTGGTGGCGACGCCGGGGATCGAGGCAGGAGCGAAAGCTACGGTGCCGTCGAGCGCCGAGATTGCGGTTGTGGTCTGGGTGGCGAGCAGCGGAGCCTGGGCGCAGCGGCCGTGGGGCGGGCAGGGAGGTGCCCAGGCGTAAAGCGACTGGTAGAAGGTGACGGCGCCGCCTGCCATGGGATTGCCGTTCATGTCGCGGACGCGGAGAGTGATCATTCCCGGACTGCCCGAGGCGGAAAGAGTCTGGGCGGTTCCAGAGACGGCTTCGAGCCAGGCAAATTCGGGTCGGGCGCCGAGAGCAACGAAGCCGACGCATTGGCTGGTGCCGTTGAGGCAGGCGGTTGAGGTGGCCTGCTGGCCTTCTGCGAGCGGTCCTACGGCGAGAGATTTGGAGGCCATGCCGTTGGTGTCGGTGGTGGCGGATGCGGCGCCTTGCGGAGAGATGCTTCCACTCGATTGCCAGGTCACGGTCTGCCCGGGCGCGGGTGCGCCGCTGGTGAGCACCATAGCCTGAGTAGTCCAGTTGAACATTGCGCCGGCAGCAACGGACAGGTTGGGGTGAGAGCGGCAAGATCTGGCGGCGTTCCGCCGCTGAAATGAGCCTGCAGGCTGGCGCCATTGGTCAGGGAGGCGGTGACGACCGAGGCTCCGGCGGAGGGGGTGACGTTTATGGTTGCGATGCCATCGCCGGTTGCAGACGTGGGGCAGAGGCGGCGCCGCAGGAGAGCGTAGCGTTTCCGCTGGCGACGGCGAAGGTGACCGTGACGCCGCCCGCGGGAGAGAGGTCCGGTCCGAGGGCGGTCACGGTGAAGGGGATGGGGACGCCGATGGGGATGGTGTTGGCAGGAGCCGTATCGAGGGTGAGTGAGTCGCCGGTTGCCGGAGTCGTAGCTGATGCCGCCGGAGAGAATCGTCATCGCATAGAACATGGGCAAGTCGTCCACCTCGACATCGACAGAACCAGTGACGCCGGGCGTGGCGGCGGGGGCGACGGCGGTAATTTCGTTCGGGGAGATGCTGGTGACGACGGCCTTCTGGCCGCCGATGAGAACCGTGTCGGAAGGTCGAAAGCCCATGCCACGAATCACGATGGGACCGCCGGAAGCGGGCAGTCGGGGCGGCTGGACTGTGTCGGCGTAGAGCACCCAGCCGTTGTAGGCGTAGTCGGGGCGTCCGTCGCCGCGCATGTCGGCGATGCCGAGACGGACGACGTCGTCGGCGGAAGCGGTGACCTGGAGCCAGGTTTCGCCGGTGGCCTAGCCGTTGAGTGCGGGTGCCCAGTTGAGTGTGGTTGCGGATGCGGCATTGAAGGCATCCCAGACGCCGATGGCGGGGAGGGCCTTGGTTTCAGTGGGGAGGCCGGATTCGTTCAGAGCCTGGGTGACGATGGTAAAGGTGCGGCCGGCGCGCACGGGGAAGGCGAACCAGTCGGTCTGACCCACCTGGCTGATGCGTCCGCACCAGAGGCCGCCCGGCGGCAGGCGACGAGGCATATCGGGCGAGGCGATGGCGTCGTCTGCATTGTCGGCGGCGGAGTCCGCGATCGTGACAGTTAGGGTCGTCGAGCTTCCGGCAGACATGTTTGGGACGGAGAGGACGGGCATGGTACCGGAAGGCGCCGGCGAGCCGTCAACGTAGGGGCCGACTGATTCCGTGAGCATGTAAAGCGGATTGACGGGTTCGAAGCTGACTTGGTAGTCCGCGACCGTCATCCCGGGCGGCAAGGGAATTCCGCTGAGATCGAAAAAGCCCTGCAGGGTGGGATCGCTTGAGCCCCACCGCGCGAACGGATTCCCGCTTGGGTCGATCCAGCCGGTGATGGGGTTGCCGCGATTGCCACTGAAGTATGCGCCCGAGACGAAGGTCACTGTGTACTGATAGAGCGGGTCGCCGTTCGCGTCGAGTGGGCGCGCGACAACGTTGACGCCCTGCATGCCGATGCCGGTGCGAAAGCTGAGCGTGCCCTGGATGGAGACGGTACTGGCGGCAGTGATCTGCTTGCCGGGGAACGACGCAATGTTGGCTGGGGTGATGGGATAGATGCGGTTGAGGGCGGCGATATCGTCGTAACGGAGTTGAGCGGGATTGGGGATGCAGATGCCGCCCATTGCTCCGCAGATGCCGCTCATGGGCTGCATCACGGGCCAGCCGAGCAGGCCATTGGGTTCGCCGTTGGCGAGTGCGCCAGGGTTCACCTGGGCATAATCGAGGCCCAGGACGCGGCCAAAGGCCCGTTCCAGCTCGTATTGCATCATCGCGACGAGGTTGGAGTTGGTGGCGCAGAGGCCGTTGAGCAGAATGACGGCGTGGGCGATGGTGGCGTCGGGCTGGATGTTGTCGAGCCAGGTGAAGACGCCGTTGTTCTGGCAGCTGGTGGGATCGCTCGAACCGTTGCCGAAGAGGCTGTTGATCACCGAGCCGTCGGCATCGTAAATGACGGCGAGCGGATAGTTGGTGGCGGCAGGCGTGACGTCGGCGGGCTCGGCGAACACCTGGTTGCCGGCCAGAACGTCCGCGCCATTGACATCTTCGTTCAGAGAGCCGGAGTCAGTGAGGATCACACCGGCGGTGGGGACGGCGCTCCACATTGCCGCGGCAGCATCGACCATCGCCGTTGCCTCTCGATTCGAGATCTGGCTGTTAAGCGCGCCCTGGTCGACAAAGTAGTTCACCACGCCGCCTGACCAGTGGACCGGCTGTCCGACAACTCCGGGGTTGAAGTAGGCGGTGCCTGCAACGTACTTGGGGCCTCCTGCGAATGTGAGAGGCGTCTCCAGAGCGATGGCCAGGATGCAGAAGACGAATCGCGATGCCTGCACGGAAATATTCCCGGTGCAAGCACTTGCTTTCGCTGGGCCACCGTTTCACTGCAACGATAAGAACCTTCTAAGAAAACAAGGGCCCGACAGCCGGAAACCCCCCAATTCTGAAAGGATTGGAACCCATTCGTAACCATAGGTCTCGTATCAATAGTTACCTAAGTTCATTACAAGGTTACTTTTCTGGCTACAATGAATCTGCGACCCAAAGCCAGCAATTAAAGGAATTTAAGGGGGCCACTTATCAGCGCGCGCTTAAGATTGGGAGATTTGCTCGTCCGGGCCAAGCTCGTGACGGAGATGGACATCGCCAAGGCTCTGGAGCGGCTCTCCATGTGTGGCGGACGCCTGGGCGACAATCTGGTCGCCATTGGGGCGATCACGAAGGATAGGCTGGAGAATTTTGTCCACCGGACACCGCGGGAGCCGGAGAACATTGCGGCCACCGGGCTGGATGAAACCGATCTTCTGGGACTGATGCTGAAGCTGATCTATGTGGGCCGGCTGCAGACAGTGCGGCAGTTTGGCGACTCGATCAAGCTGCCTTACAACATCGTTCTTGAACTGGTTCGCATGGCGGTCGATCGGTCGTTGCTCCAAAACCTGGGCGTTCGCAACACCGATAGCGATAGTCTGATCGATCTTGCTTATACATTCACTGAACAGGGCAGGCGGTTTGTTATCGATGCCATGACCCGGCAGCACTATACGGGACCGGCCCCCGTGACGCTCGAGGATTTCACGGACCAGGTGAACCTGCAGAAGCTGACCAATGAACTGGTAACGCCGGAAAAAATCAAAGAGGCGACCAAGGGGCTGGCGTTTGACGACAGGATTATGGAACAAGCCGGCCCGGCCTTGAATTCGGGCCGCGCCATGTTGCTTTACGGACCGCCTGGAAACGGCAAGACCACGGTAGCCCAGCGATTTGCTTCGGTCTTCAGCGATGTGATTTACGTGCCGTACTCGGTAATCGTGGAAGGCCAAATCATCCGGGTTCACGATCCGAGCATCCATTTTCCCCTGGAGACCGCGGATATTGAGGACGAGGGTGCGTTCACGGTGGTCAAGGCGCAGAGCTACGATGCGCGCTGGGTGCCGTGTCAGCGTCCGTTTGTGATTACAGGCGGCGAACTGACGCTGGAGATGCTCGACCTGCGCTACGACACGACTGGGCACTATTACGAGGCCCCGCTGCACGTGAAGGCGCTGGGGGGATGTTTCCTGATCGACGATTTCGGGCGGCAGATCGTGAGCCCGACGAACCTGTTGAATCGCTGGATTGTGCCCCTGGAGAGCAGGGTTGATTACCTGAAGCTGCACACCGGCAAGACCTTCTCCATCCCGTTTGAGGAACTGGTGATTTTCTCGACGAACCTGGAACCGGAAGATCTGATGGATCCGGCGTTTCTGCGGCGTTTGCCGTACAAGATCGAGGTCGGTGCACCTTCGCGCGAAAACTACAGAAAGATCTTCGAAGGGGAGTGCAACAAGCAATCGCTCGAGATGTCGGATGAGATCTTCGACAAGATTGTGCACACGGTGACGGTGGACAAGGGGTTGGAGCTCGCAGCGTATCACCCGCGATTTATCGTGGACCAGGTGATTGCGACGTGCCGCTTCATGCGAGAAGCCCCTCACTTTGAGCCGCGCTTTATCGATTACGCAATCGACAACCTCCGCGTGCGCCAGAGCACGTCGAAAAAGGTCACCCAGGCGCGGATCTGAGCGTGAACGGCCCGGCAGGTCGGAATCCAGGTGCCCAGTCAGATTTCGGGATAAAAATCAAAGAAGGCATCGAGGCTCTGCTTGAGCTGGGTTTCGATCTGCTCGCGCGAGCCCTCGATGACGTGCATGGTGACGTGTGCTTCGTGGCCGTTCGCCAGTTTGAGGGTAGCGTCGGTTATCTCCGTCACTTCGCCCTCGGGCAGGAGCCGCATTCCGTAGACAAGAGTCAGATTTGCCATGTCCAACATCTTATACAGTGATCAGAAGTCAGGGATCAGAGATCAGGGACAATGACACTTCGCGGGCAAACCGGCAGAAGCGGCATTAAACCGCATAGCTCCGGAGGTGGCCTCGTTGTTCGCTGGTTTCCTCGTTCCCTTGGTTCCTGTCCTCTACAATTTACTGGGAAACCATAATGACAGACACACGTGACACCGTAATTCTTGGTTCCGGCTGCGCCGGGCTGACGGCGGCGATCTACAGCGCGCGCGCGAACCTGAAACCGCTTGTCCTGGAAGGGCATGAGCCGGGAGGCCAACTCTCCATCACTTCGATGGTGGAGAACTTTCCGGGGTGGCCGGATGGCATCCAG
Source organism: uncultured Acidobacteriaceae bacterium (assembly GCA_963830285.1). Lineage (GTDB taxonomy): Bacteria > Acidobacteriota > Terriglobia > Terriglobales > Acidobacteriaceae > Telmatobacter. The sequence goes on along the minus strand of CAWHLU010000012.1, from coordinate 193,847 downwards.
GGGCCGGAACTCATCGACAATATGAAAAAACAGGCAGCGCGGTTTGGCGCCGAGTTTCAGTTAGCGCACCTGGATCGCGTGGAATTGGGCGTCCATCCGTTTCGGTTGCACACATCGGCCGGCGAGATTCTGACGCGCACCCTGATCATTGCATCCGGTGCGAGCGCACGTTGGCTGGGGATTCCGAGCGAGCAGGCGTTGATCGGGCACGGAGTATCCAGCTGCGCGACCTGCGACGGATTCTTCTTCCGCGGCAAGCCAATTGCCGTGGTGGGCGGCGGCGACTCGGCGATGGAGGAGGCGTTGTTTCTTACGCGCTTCGCGTCGAAGGTGACCTTGCTGCACCGGCGGCCTGCATTTCGCGCCTCAAAGATCATGTTGGAGCGCGCCATGGCGCATCCGAACATTGAGTTCCGGACGAACACGGTGGTGGATGAAGTGCTGGGCGTGGAAGAAAAGGAAGTAAAGGGGCTCAAGCTGCGCGATGTAGCGACGGGCTCGACAAGCACACTGCACGTGGAAGGGCTCTTTCTCGGAATCGGGCACGAGCCGAACGCGAAGGCGTTTGCCGGGCAGATCGATCTGGACGACGAAGGCTACGTGCTGACGCAGGGCAACGTGATCACGACCCGGAAGGGAATTCCGGTGCCGGGCGTGTATGCGTGCGGCGATGTGCAGGACCGGCGCTACCGCCAGGCAATTACGGCCGCAGGGACCGGGTGCATGGCTGCGCTGGAGGCCGAAAAGTATCTCGAGGAACACGGGCACTGAGGTGGTCGCGAAAGGAAGCGGAAGATGTCCACAATCTTTCCTGGCCGTTTCACCGCCAAGCACGGCGCGGCTACAGCCCAGTACTGGCGCAGCTTCGATCAATTGCATACTTACGCGCATGTGGGCGAGGCCAATCATCTCCCGGCCTGGGCCGGGGTCAACCGGCGGGTTGATGGCAACGGTTCAGCGCGCTCCTGGCACGAGACCGTTCTGGTCGAACGCGGAAGCTACGAATGCATTTACGTCAATATGCCGCGCTTCGGCTTTGGAGTGGCGGCCGATCTTGTACCAGTGAGCGGCCGGTTGGAGAGTGCGCGCCAGCGCGTCGGTACGGCGGAATGAGCCAGCTTGGGGCGGACCTGGAAAAACTTGAGTCGTCAATTGCAGATGCATGCCGTCGTGCGGGTCGGCCGCGCGAAGACGTCGAGTTGATGGCGGTTTCAAAGACGTATCCGGCGGAGACGATTGCCGAAGCATCCGCGCTGGGCCTAACCCTGTTTGGCGAGAACCGCGTGCAGGAATTCTCGAACAAGGCGCAGGACGTGGCGCATTTGCGATCTCGCGGCGAGAGTCCGATTCGCGTGCATCTGATCGGGCATCTGCAGTCGAACAAGGCGGCGCGTGCGGCGGAGTTGTTTGATGCTGTGGACTCCGTGGATTCACTGCGGCTGGCGCTGCGGCTGAACGATGCGGCGGGCAAGATGGGCAAGCGGCTTCCGATTCTGCTTGAGGTGAAACTGAGCCCCGAAGAGACCAAGGAAGGATTGGAGCCGGAGTCCGCGGAAGCCGGGCAGCTTCTGGAGGCGCTTCCGGACCTGTCGCATGTGGAGACGCGCGGACTGATGACGATTGCGCCGTGGGGTGCGCCGGATGCGGTGACGCGGGCGTGCTTTCGCAGCTTGCGCGAGTGGCGGGATCGCTGGGCATCGAAGTACTCGAAGTTGAATCTAGAAATCCTCTCGATGGGAATGAGCGGCGATTTTCCTCTGGCGATTGCCGAAGGCGCGACTCGCATTCGCGTGGGGACGGCGTTGTTTGGGAAGCGTGCCCCCTACACGGGACCGCCCGAATGAGCATTGCAATGTTGCGCGAGGTTGCCGGCGGAGTGACGTTGGCGGTGCGGGCGCAGCCAGGCGCGAAGAAGTCGGCGATTGTTGGCGTTTACGGCGAGGGTGACGGTGCGCAGCTGAAGATTGCGGTGCAGGCGCCGGCGATCGAAGGGCGCGCAAATGAGGCGCTGGTTGCGTTTCTGGCGGAGACCTTCAACATTCCCAAACGATCCGTGGACTTGATCTGCGGCGAGCTATCGAGGAGCAAGATATTTTTGTTGACCGGTATCACGACTCAGCAAGCACGATCGAAGCTGGCGAAGGCGGAACAAAGCGAGCGGTCCTGAAAATTTGTGCGTCCGATCAGTCTCCTGCCTTCAAAACTCCCATCACAATTGATCTGTCATCCTGAGCGTAGTTTGGCCGGTTTTTCGGCCAAACGGAGTCGAAGCATCTGCGGTTGCTCCTTGCGAATGATGCCACGAACTTCTGGGGCACCCGGTGTTGTATCGATGCGGAATCTGACGAAAATGCAACCGAAAAGTTGCTCGAAGTGCCGCTCACCGGTGGGGAATGTCGCAGGCGACGGCGAGAGCTTCTTCGGGTTCGGGCCGGACGCGGAAGTCAGCGTGGGCTTCGGCATACATGACCTTGCCATCTTTCGCAATCACATAGGTCGCCGGCAAGGGTAAACGCCAGCTCTTGTCGCCGTTGACGAAGGGGATGTTGACGAGGATGGAGAGGTAGTACTCGCGGTGGTATTCGGGGATGGTGTAGACGAGGCCGAATTTCTCGGCGACGGCGTTTCCCGGGTCAGAGAGCACGGGGAAAGGCAGGCCGTGCTGGTCAGCCATGAAGTCGCTCTGACGCTCGATCTGCGGGCCGATGGCGACCATGAGGGCTCCGCGCTCTCGGAGTTGGCCGTAAAGATCGCGCCAGGTTTCCAGTTCCGTCACGCAGTACGGGCACCAGCGTCCGCGGAAGAACTTGATAATGAGCGGACCGAGAGCAAGCAGATCGCGCGAGCGGACGAGCTTGCCGCTGGAATCCTTGAGCGCGAATTCGGGGGCTTGGGAACCGACAGGGAGGATTCCTTCCTCGATGCCGGAGGCGAACAGGTCTTCGACAGCGCGTTCTCCGACAGCCAGGCGCTCCGGCTGCACGAGGTGCCGCGTGTTGGAGGTGATCTCGTCGAGTTGGTCTTGGAGAGAGGTCATCGTTTCTCTACGCGCTCTGTCTAAAAACATCTGGATCACCGCTCTCGCTCAATCAAGGTGTCATCCTGAGTGAAGCGCGTTTGGGGCCCCGAAGATGATTCATCATCTGTGGGTAAGCGGAGCGAAGGACCTGCTTTTGACCGAAGCAATCTCATTGCTACCGTCCAAATTTTTGTTTGCCCATCATGCCCGCCATGCCGCCGCGCATCATCTGTCTGGCCAGGCCGCCTTTGCCCATCTGCTTGAACATCTTGCTCATCTGCGCGTATTGGCGGAGGAGCTGGTTGACTTCCTGCACGCTGGTGCCGGAGCCTGCGGCGATGCGCTTGCGGCGCGAGCCGGAGATGATTTCGTGGTTGCGGCGCTCGAAGGGTGTCATGGAACTGATGATGGCTTCGAGGCGCACGAATTGCTTTTCATCGACGTTCTTTGAGGCCTGCTGCAGGCCGGCGAAGGGGCCGACGGACGGCATCATCTTCAGGATCGACTCCATGGAGCCGAGCTTTTTGATCTGCTGCAACTGGTCGCGAAAGTCTTCGAGCGTGAAGCCGTCGCCGAGCAGCGCCTTCTTGGCGAATTCTTCTGACTTCTTGCGGTCGAGCGTGGACTCGGCCTTCTCGATGAGCGAGAGCATGTCGCCCATGCCGAGAATGCGGCCGACGATGCGGTCGGGATGGAATGGCTCGAAGGCGTCCGGCTTTTCGCCGATGCCGATGAACTTGATGGGCTGGCCGGTGACGTGGCGAATGGAGAGGGCCGCGCCGCCGCGCGAGTCGCCGTCCATCTTGGTGAGGATGACGCCGGTGAGGCCGAGGCGCTTGTGGAAGTCCTGCGCGGAGTTGACGGCGTCCTGGCCGGTCATGGCGTCGGCGACGAAGAGAATCTCCTGCGGGATTGAGCAGCTTTTTGAGCTGCTCCATTTCATCCATCAGCTCTTCGTCGATGTGGAGACGGCCGGCGGTGTCGACGATGAGCGTGTCGCAGCCCATGATGCGGGCTTCGCGGCGCGCTTCGTTGGCGAGGCGCTCGACGAGTTCGGAGCCGCGGAGTCTCGTCGTTCGAGTTTGCCTTCATAGAGGCGGGCTTCGATGGACTTGGCGACGACCTTGAGCTGTTCGCGCGCGGCGGGGCGGTAGACGTCGACCGAGACGAGCATGGGGCGGTGGCCGCCCTTCTTGAGCCATGCGGCGAGCTTGCCGCTGGTCGTGGTTTTGCCGGAGCCCTGCAGTCCCGCCATGAGAATCACGGTGGGCGGCTGCGAGGCGAACTTGAAGCGGGCGGTGTCGCGGCCGAGGAGCTCGACAAGCTCGTCGCGAACGATCTTGATGACCTGCTCGGAGGGCGACAGCGCGGTAAGCACTTCAGTGCCGACGGCCTTGGCACGGATGTGCTCGATGAGCTCGTTGACGACGTTGAGGTTGACGTCGGCGTCCAGCATGGCGACGCGAATCTCGCTGAGCGCTTCCGGGATGTTTTCTTCAGTGAGCGTGCCCTGGCCGCGGAGGGTTTTGAAGGCGCGCTGCAGTTTGTCTGTAAGGTTCTCAAACATAGGTCAGATTCAAGTGTATCGAAAGATCGCGATGGCGTGGTTAGTGCTCGTTGCGCAGACGTTAGCGGCGCTGGCGCGCCTGTCAGCGAGTCCGTAGGTTAGCCGGCATCCGCCATCGTTGCCTCGTGGAGGATCCAGGAGACGATGGGTCCCCAGTAGTGTGGTCGCGGGTTGTAGAAGGGCTCGTTGTGGGAGCGAGCAGGGAGGACGAGCAGGTCGGCCCGGCCGTTGCAGCAGGCGACGAGTTCGTGCGCCATGGGAAGGCGAAAGAGGCGGTCGCGATCTCCCTGGACAATGAGGATGGGGAGAGAACAGTCACGAAGAGCATCTGCTGCCGACCAGATGGGCGGGACCAGAGGAGAAAAAAATGCTGGAATCCTCGCGGAGCGTGCCGCTTTGCGGAAAGAAGAGAATCCGGCGCAGAGGACGAGCCGTTCGGCTTCGACGCGATTAAGGATTGCGGGCGCGATTCCTGTGCCGAGGGAGAATCCGAGGATGGTGATCGGGACCTGTGGCGCGAGCTGCTTGAGAAGGCTGAAGGCGGACACCGCGTCGTCTTCGAACTGGCTCCAATCGGGACGGCCGGTGCTGCGGCCGTAGCCGGAGTAGTCGAAGACGAGGGAAGCAACGCCGTTCTCTGCGAGAATCCGCTGAATGGGAAACCATTGCGGAACGATTTCGCCGATGCCGTGACAGATGAGGACGGCTGCCCGCGCTTCGCTTGCCGCAGGTTCGGCGTAGACTGCGTCGATCAGATTCTTTCCACTGGCAATGGTGTGTTGCGTTGCGGCAATCCCAGCGCATTCCGGGCTGCTGCGAGGAATGCGGCTGAGCATCCGATCTCTCAACTGCACGGCGCGGCTGGCGCAGATCATGGCGGTCGTGAACAGGGACCTTTGCAGCTTTGTGGTCTGCGATGGCGGCATAGGCGATGGGGAGCCGATTCTGTTAGCTGCCGGGCTCGATCAGGTATTGCTCGAGTTTGCCGTCGGGGTAGGTGTAGGTGGTGAGGGACAGACGCTGCGTCGGATACTGGATGCGGAAGACGCGGAACGTCATGCCGCCGCGGAGTCGTTCGCCAGTTTGCTGGAATGTGAGCGGATCTCCGAGTGGAGCGAGGCTGTTGCGGTAGTCCGACAGTGTCTGTGCGTCGAAGTAGGCATTAAGATTGGGCGCGAGCAGGCTGCGATCGATCTGCCCCTGTTGCAGGCCTTTGTAGATGGCCAGCGCCTGATCTTCGTTCGGCGTGTGTTGGACGCCGGCAACGGTGGCCGCCGCCAGGCGCGTAATCTGCTCGGCGCCCCCTGCCATGTGATTTGTGAGTACCGCGACGGCAATGCCGTCATCGATGAGAACTTCGTTGTCTGAGACAAAGCCGTTCACCTCGCCGCTATGTTCAATGGAGTGGTGGCCATCGCGCTCCATGATTTGGACGCCGAGCCCGTAGTGTGTGCCCTTGCCGTCTTTCAGCTTCACCTCGGTGAACATCTGGTTGTAGCTCTCAGGTTTGAGAATTGTGCGCTGCATCAGGCTTATATCCCAGAGCGCAACGTCGTGCGCGGTCATGGCGAGTTCGCCGGCCGCAAACATCCAACCCTCGCCGCCGTTCGGAACCGGGCGCAGCGGACCAAGCGCGTTGCGCATATAGGGCGCGGCGTCAGCGGATGGAAGCTGCTTCGCGTCGCTGTTCCATGCACTTTTCATCCCCAGCGGGTGAAAGATGTGCTCGTTGAGAAAATCGAAGAGCTTTCCGCCGGTAACTTTTTCGACGATGAGGCCGGCGATCACGTAGTTGGTATTTGAGTACTGCCATTGCGTGCCTGGCTCGAAGTCGAGCGGCTTGGTGGCCCACTCGTTGAGGATCTGCTGCGGGGTGACGGGTTTGAGCTGCGAGGCGACCGGGTAGTCTTCCGGGGCATAGTCCTGATAGCCGGAGGTGTGGGAGAGAATTTCGCGGATCGTGACTTCGTCGCCGCGGGTAAGGCCGGGGACGTACTTGCCCACTGCATCGTCGAGCGAGAGTTTGCCCTGCTCCTGCAAGAGGAGGATGGCTGTTGCCGCGAATTGCTTGGAAATCGATCCGATGGAGTAGCGCATGTCGGCGGTGGCGGGCACCGAAGGATCGAGACGCGCTTTGCCATACGCATGGGTGTACACAATCTTGCCGCTTTTAACGATAGCGACGGACGCGGAAGGGGCGCCGGTCTGCTTCAGCACGTCGGCCGCGATGCTGTCGATGCGCGTCCTGAGAGCGGGGTCGAGGGTGTCGACGGCTTGCGCGTGAAGGTTGCACGCTAGAGAAGAGAACGAGGCAACAATAACAAGTCCGGAGACGAAGCGGCGGTAGATCATGATCGGCTGAAAGAAACTCCTTCTCTCGGAATGGTAACAATCGCAGCCACGGTCTACAGCGTTCTAGGTGCGGGCTTCGGCCTCTTCGACAGTTGCTGTCAGGGTCAGGATCTTCTCCAACCGTGTGGTATGGAACATGCTGAGAACGCGAGGCGTGACGCCGGCGAGGGAGAGCTGGACGTGTTTGTCCCGGCAATACACTTCGTGATTGACAATTTCGCTCATGCCGGCGGAGTCCATGAAAGGCACGCCGCTGAGATCGAGGATGGTATGGCGGGGCGGGTCGCTGGCGCGGAACAGGGCCCGCAAGGGAGACACGCTGTTCAGGGTTACGGGCCCGACGAGGCGAAGAATGACGGTTCCGGGTTTCCCGCCGGGAACCGGCTCGATCTTCAGAGGGGTATCGAAAGCCATTGTGCGATCAGTGTATGGAACGGGGCCGGTTTTGTCGCGGGAAAAACTGGTGAGCGAGGAAAGTTGCTTTCGGTAAACATTGTGCGAATTCCTTTCCATGGAACATCATGCAAGGGATGATGCGATAGGCTGAGATTTGAAGGACTGTGACCGGCGACAACCCAGTGTGAGGTACCCATGCAACGCTTGATTGAAGGCCACAAGAAATTTCTGGCCGATGTGTTTCCGAAGCGACGCGACCAGTTTCATCTGCTGGCGGAGTCGCAGGCGCCGGAGTGGCTGTTTATTACGTGTTCTGACTCGCGCATTGTGCCGGATATGATCCTTGGGACCGGACCGGGCGACTTATTCATCACGCGCAATGCCGGGAACGTGGTGCCGGTAACGGGAAACGATGTGGATGGCTGCACAGCGACGATTGAATACGCGGTCGATGTGCTGAAGGTAAAGCACGCGATCCTGTGCGGCCACTCGGATTGCGGAGCGATGAAGGCGGCGCTGGACCGGCGCGGGCTTGAAAAGCTGCCCAAAGCGAGCCGCTGGCTGCATCATGTTGAGGCGGCGTTCAGTCACCGGCAGCCGCTGAATCCCGAGGATGGCGCGCACGCTGAGTTATGTTCGCTGATTCGCGGCAACGTGGTGGCGCAGTTGCTGAATTTAAAAGCGCAGCCGGCGGTGGCAAGGGCGGTTAACGGGGGACGGCTGCACGTGCACGGATGGTACTACGACATTCTGAGCGGACGTATCGAACGATTTGACGAGGATGCGCGGCGGTTTGTACCGCTGGTTGAGGGATGATGCGGCGACCGGCGATTCCGAAGTCTTCCCGAAACCACCGATTCCCCATAAATAAACCACGGATCCAAAAAACAATGAAGGTGTCATTCTGAGCGAACGGGGCCCCAAACGTAGTTTTCGGGGTCCCCAAAAAGCGATCTGTGCTTTTTGGGGCGGAGTTCGGGGGTGGTGAGCGAAGAATCCGCTTTTGCACGTTCAAGCTTCTGCGAATGCTCCTCGTTCAAATTCAAACGGACCGCTGTTTTCCCGCGGCAAACAAAAAAAGGTGTGCCCGCCAGAAGGCACACCCGTTCCGAGGAGCAATGTGGCGCTATTTCGTGCTGTCGCGGGCCGTTTTGATGAATTCCCGCGACTTGTCAATGTGCGCGGCCTGGGTAGCGAGAACCTGGCGTACGGGCAGGGGCACATATGACTCCATGGCTTTGGCGTAGGCCTCGACAGCTTCGTCTTCGCCTTCTTCGGCCGTAGCAAGCATGCTCTGGTCGCCGGCGCCAAAAGCTGATTTGACGTCGCCCCAGGCGCGGCGAACCGTTCCGGCGGCGGTGCCGCTCTCTTTCACGTCGTGCACGCCCTCGTGGTGCAGGATGGATTCCAACACCCCGCGGAACTGCGCGCGCGTGAGAGATTCAGCCAGGAAGTACTCTTTCAGGGTTTCGCTTTTGACCTGCTCGCCAAACTTCTGGAAGCCTTCCTGTGCATCGATAAGAACTTGGATGACGGAGCGCAAAGCGGATTCGGTTTCTTTCAGATCTTTCGAAGGCGATGACATTGGGTAATCTCCAGTAAATCGGGAATAAAGACGAGGGCAGGTTCCGGCGGCTGCCATCCGGGTCCCCGGCGACAGGTCTTCGTCGCCGGGGTGATCATTGCGATTCTCCTTCGCCGTCGGCAAGGTGGGGGAAATCGCGAAAACCCCACGCCCCTGCCCCTCAAAGTGGATCGAACCCACCCTCGCGAGGCTTGGTCGATCCGGTTATTGAGATGCGGAAACTCGGGCCGCGGTCGTCTTTTAGTCCTTTTACTTTTTCGCCATGATGTCAGGACCCGTGCAACGCGTATCCGGCTGGTCTGAGGTGGATAAGAGCGTAAAGGAGTTCTTTCCTTCCTGAATCTGAAAGTAAGTGGACTTATCCGGGCTTGACTTGCCTTTACTGTCGATCCACTCTGCGTCCAGTTCCACCTGAAAATGCGTCTTCGCGTCCGAGCAGGCGCGAACCGGTCCATAGGTCCGCAGCGGAGAGTTTTCGGCGTTCGGGCTCCGTTCCGCTTCGATCTTTGCGTGTACCGCTTTCAGCGATTCGAGGTTTGCGGGGGTACTCCAGCGCGCAGACTCATCCCACGGCGACTCCAGCCATTCATCCACAAAGTCGCGTCCGTTGATGGCGATCGGTTGCACTCGGTCGAATTCGTCGCCGCTGACTCGATAGCGATAGATCCCGATGCGCGTCATGATTTCCGCATCAATCATCCCGGTTTGCAGGCGGATCTGGAAGCCCTCGCGGCACAATCTTGAGCATGGCTCAATCTCGCCCCGGACATATCCCCTCTCCACATGCTGAAGAGCCTTTTGCAGGTTCCCAGCGGAGGAAGGCTGCACAACGTCGAGATCGAAAGCCGCTCCAGCGAGACGTGCACCAAGGGTGGCCATGAGCAACGACGGCCCTCCAACCATCCGCTGTGGTCGGAGGTAGTATCACGTATTTGAAGAAATCGCCGAATGCGCCTGAAACTTCGGCGTAGTCGGCACTCTGACAGCGCAGAACCCGCTGCCACGCGCCGCTGCGCATTTCATAGGCGAGCAAGATGGAGTCGTAGCCACAGGCTATGCCGAAGTTGAACTCAACCAGGACGAGTTGCGGCGGGCCGTCCGTGGTCGTGACTTTGACCTGAAGGTCTTTCCCGTAAATCTGGTCGAGTTGCGGTGGCTTCTTGGGGTTGTAGACCTCTTGCTGAACGGGTCTGTTTGCATTCAGGAGTGCGGCGAGAGATGACTCAATCTCCTTTGGAGTCGGATTGCTTGATGCGCAGTGGAGTGCCGCGTCCGCAAGTTCCGCAAGCGCATCTTTGAATGCACCAATCTTCGACTGCAACGGCGCCGGCACATCCTCGTCCATCTCGTCGAGGATTTTGAAAGCAATCAATTGCGCTTGGATTGTCTTGACGCGCTGTGCGGTCGATTGGAGGTCTGCCTTGGTGCAGGACTGACCATTCAACGCCACTGGCATGACTACGAATTGAAGAGCCAACGCGAAGAGAACGATGTTTCGCATCGGCAGCAAGTATAGCCCTGTCTTCAGTGCGCGCCCGGCGGCGGCGTGGCGTGTACCCGTGGCTTGCCAAACAGCCAGACGGCCCCGGCGCAGAAGAAGGCCAGCACGGCTGTCCAGCGGAAGACATCAATGTAGGCGAGCAGCGCCGACTGCTGCTGAAGCAATCCGTACATCAGGCCCATGGAGCCCGGACGAGCTTGCGCCCGGCCCAGTTGGTGACCAAGATAGCCCGTGATCGCTGCCGATTTCTGCTGCAAAACAAAGCTCGAAGACGAAAGATTTGCCCCAATCTCGTTCTGGTGCAGGGCGGCGCGGCGAATGAGAGCCGTGGTGGCCATTGCAATCCCAATGGATCCGCCGATGTTGCGCAGCATGTTGAAAAGACCCGTGGCGTTGCCCATCTCTTCGCGCGACAGGGTGGCCGTGGTCATCGTGGCCAGCGGCACGAAGACGAAGCTCAGCGCGAACCCCGTGACCAAAATCGGAACCAGCAGCGTGTACGGGCCGATATCGAGGTTCACAGTGCCGAAGATGAAAGAACAGACGCCGAAGCCGATGAAGCCCGCGCTCAGCAGCTTGCGGTTGTCGATGCGCGAGCCGAGCAAACCGATAACCGGCGAGCCAATGAACGAGCCAATCCCGCGGGGTCCCACAACCAGCCCGGCAGTGAAGGCCGTGTAGCCGAGGATCTCCTGATAGTAGAGCGGCAGAATGGCGATCGTGATGTAAATGCACATGCCGAGCAGCGCGATCAGGAAGCAGCCGGTGCGGAAGTTGCGATTTTTGAGGATGTGCAGGTCGACCAGCCCGCGCGGGTTGGTCCACGAGCGCCAGACCCAGCCGATGAACCCGAGGATGAGCGCGGCCACAGCCCAACGCACCCATAGGGCTCCAAACCAGTCGTCTTCCTGGCCTTTGTCGAGGACGACTTGCAGGCAGCCGGTCCACACAATCAAAAGCCCGAAGCCGATGTTATCGAAGGCACCGACCTTGGCGTTCTTGATGTAGGGCGGGTCGTGCACAAAGCGGGCGATCATGAAAACGGCGAGGATGCCCACGGGAATATTGATGTAAAAGGCATAGCGCCAACTGAAGGTATCGGTGAGCCAGCCTCCCAGCGTAGGTCCGAGCACCGGGGCGACCACGATGCCAAGGCCGTAGGCAGCCATGGCCATCGATCGCTTGGCGACCGGGAAGCTTTCAAGCAGGATCGATTGTGAGAGCGGCTGCAGGGCCCCGCCTCCGGCCCCCTGCATGATCCGGGCAAGCAGAATCACGCCCAGCGACGGCGCGGCGCCGCAGAAAAACGACGCAATGGTGAAGATGATGACGCAGGTCAGCAGGAAGCGCTTGCGGCCGAATCGGCGCGCGAACCAGTTGGAGGCGGGCAGGATGACGGCATTGGCGACGAGGTAGCTGGTGAGCACCCAGGTGGCCTCGGAATTGGTCGCCGAGAGGCTGCCGGCGATGTAGGGCAGGGCGACCGATGCGATGGCGGTGTCGAGCACCTCCATGAATGTCGGCAGCATCACCGAGACCGTAACCAGCCACGGATTTACGCCTTGGGTCAGGGGATATCGGGCTTGAGTGTCAGCGGTGGTCATTGCAACCCGGGAACACTCGAGATTACAGGAGCCAGCGCACACCGGGTTGTGACGAAGAACAGGGCAGCATCCGATCGAGGGCAGGAGATTCGGTTTGTAACCTTCTTAAATGTCCTTTCGTACCGTCGCGCTCCGGTCGATCAGGTGGATTCGCACCGGCTGATTGAGTCTTTGAGAGAGTTGCTGCGCAAGCTTCCTGAAGGAGGTGGTCACATTGAGATTGTCCCAGGCTCCGTCTTTCACCACGATTGATATGTCGAAACCACCATTCTGCTTGGAGAGAATCGCCAACGCTCCCACGTCATGAAAAAAACCGATCTTGCGGAAGGCATCGCCCAGGGATTGGGCATCGCTGAGCGTTGCTGGATCGGAGTACCAGATCATATCCCGCTGTCCAATGGTGACTTGATGCTCCTCAATGCGTATCTCTTTTTCGAACACCCCGTCCTTGGTGAGGAGACGAAGCGTAATCGGAGGCCCCCCAATGGACGGCGCAACGAGGATACCGACCGCTCGAGCGCGGGCAAGGTAATTTGGGTCGTCCCATGCATTTGGCACGAGATGTGGACCGAGATCGGGCTGCGCTGCGCCGCCGTCTCCTGGCTTGGCAGGATCTTTATCCGGAGTGATGATCGAGACCGCGGTCCCGGAAGGTTGTTTTGACAGCAGGAGTACCGCACCCTTTCCTGCGAAGAATCCGGTCGGCTTCAAGGCAGCCGCCAGTTTGCGAGCATCGCCTTCGGTTGCCGAGCCGCTATAGATGATCCTGTCTTCCTTTCCAACCAGAAAGTTGTTTCCACTTACGATTGCAAGGGTCAATTCGTCCTTGGGCGAAATCTGTCCAGGCTGGAATCGAAGAACGAGCCAGCCGGCCGCAACCGCGACTAACGTCACAAATGCGATTCGCGTCAAGTGAACGGGCTGAACGCCGGGGACAATTGGCGTTGAAAGGGGAAGAGCGACCAGGAAGCCCGCAATCAAACCCCCGATGTGAGCGCGGACATCGATGTTGGGATTCGCAATGCTATAAGCAAGGTTATAGACGATAAACACACCGGCTCCCTTGGCAACGCTCATGGCTGCGGAGGTCGGAAACGTCTTGCGCTGCATAAGCAGGAACGCCAGGATCGCTCCATAAATGCCAAAGATGGCGCCGGAAGCTCCAGCAGCGACCAGCGGCGGATGACCGAGCGCGCTGGCCATGCTCCCGCCAAGCCCCGCAAGAATGTAAATCGTCAGAAACCGAATATGCCCGAACACGGCCTCGGCGAACATCCCCACCTGGAGCAGGATGATCATGTTCATGAGGATGTGCAAGACGCCAATATGGAGAAAGCACGAAGTGAACAGCCGCCAAAGCTGGCCGTGCAATGTGAGAGGGCCGAAGTTGGCGCCCCACCGTATCAACTGCTGGATGTCAGGGTGCGAAAGCCAGTTGGGATTTGCGATTGCTCCGGCCAAAAAAACCACGACGTTGATCCCGACCAACCCGAAGGTGATGACGGCGGCATGCCTGCTTTTTTCTGGCTCTTGATCGGCGTCGTTGACAGAGGTGGTATCTGGGTCCCTTGGAACCGCGAAGATGGATTCTGGCATGTATCCCCCGCAAGTTGATATCTCTTTGTCGAAGAAGGAACAGGCTTCAGCCAGGGGGAAGGCGTAGTGCAGTGATACAAGACCGACAGTTTGGTGTCAATGAAGATCGAGGAGCCCGGGAAGGGCTCCTCGCCAAATGAGAATGGCTACTGGATCGATCGCAAATAAGCCACGATCTGCCACCGCTGCGCTTCGGGCAGGCTCGACCAGGACGGCATTCCATGGGCCAGGTCGCCTTGTCGCAGGAACCACTCGAGGTCGCCGTCGGTCGCGGAGCGGATGTGCTCGCTGCGAAGAGGCGGCTTCTTGCGGCCGTCACCCAAAGCGTCGGCGCGATGACATTGGGAGCAGTGGTCCCGGTAGATGAGAGCGCCGGCGGCTACAGTTTCGGGGCGGGTAGCGAGCGGGTTGATGCGGGTGTGATCCCGATCAGGTACACGATCCAAATGGGAACTGGCTGCGGCGCATAGAAGCAGGCTGGCAGAGATCGCGAGACAGAGAATTGCAAGGAAACGCCGCGTCATTGCGCACCTCCATTGCGACTGTGGAACCAGTTGCCGACCTGGGGAAGCTCCGATGCCCAGCCAACGCGATACACGCGATCGAGACTGGAAGACGTCAGGCCAAAACCTGTTGAGAAACTGAGCCGGCCAACGGGCAATTGCCAGCCGACGATCGGTGCGATGTAGTGAGAGGTGTCGCGCACGGTGAGTGACCAGGTGTCGCCGAGTCCGCCGTAGGCTTCTCCGCCGGCCATGAATCTCTCGAGGCAGAAGACGCAGGGTTTGCCGCCACCCAGTGTGCGCAGCGGACGCGCCGCGCCGAGAGAGTAGCCGAACTCCCATGGTGCATGGTTCAGATCTTTTTCCGAGATGAAATTCTCAGAGATGTTCCACGCCTTCAGATTCGAGGAAAGGATCAGCTTGAGTTCGGCCTCGTGCTGGTGCTCGCGGCGGGCAACGCCATTCGGCTCGGCCAGGTCTGATTGGCTATCGTGGCCAACCACTTCGAGGATCGTCTTGTCGGCGCCCGAGGTGTTTTCGTATTCGACGTAGAGGACTGGATTGATTGCATGTTCGCGCATCAGCGGACGGATACGGTTTTCAATACGGAACCCGGTGAAGATCGTGGAATCCTGGGCCGTGGCTTGCCCGTCAAGATAGAGTTCCGTGGTCCACCAGGCCCGGACACCATATTCGAACTCGCTCGCCGTAGCACCGTAGCGGTGGCTTTGGCCCGGTTGGGCGAGAGCCGTTTTGGTCTCGATTTCGAGGTTTCCGGGCTCCTCAAGATCGTGGGAATATGTGACGAAATAGGGCTTCTCCTGGGCTTGCATAACCGGAATGCACGCAAAACCGAGCAGGAAGGCCGGCAAATATGCCGCGATGGGACGGAGGAATTCGGGGAACGATCGAGCCACGTACGTAACCTCAATCTGTAGAATATACGACTGAAAGAGTCGCATATTGAATATAAACACAGACTAAAATGGTCCGCAATTGGCGACAAGGTCATTCGTCACGTAGCGTGGGACGCATCCAGGGAGCGGATACCCGAATCGGGATTTCTGGGAGTTTGCCGGGGTCTACCTTATAAAATTCGTATCAATAAAAGTTGACACTAATTCACTCATAGTGCATCTTAACTAATGACATTGAAATTTCTTATATCCGAGGCAGGAAACCAACTATGGCAAAAATCATTGGAATCGACCTGGGCACGACCAACTCGTGCGTAGCCGTCCTTGAGGGCGGTGAACCGAAAGTTATTGCAAATGAAGAGGGTGCGCGGACTACCCCCTCGATCGTCGCCTTTTCCAAGAGCGGCGAGCGTCTGGTGGGCCAGGTGGCCAAGCGCCAGGCTATCACCAACCCCGAAAACACCATTTTCTCGATTAAGCGGTTCATGGGCCGCCGCTATAACGAAGTAACAGACGAGATGAAGATGGTCCCCTACAAGGTCGTCCAGCAGGGTGACCACATCGCCGTTGTGGCGCAGGGCAAGGAGTATACCCCGCCCGAGATCTCGGCGATGATTCTGCAGAAGCTAAAGAAGAGCGCCGAAGCCTATCTGGGCGAGCCGGTCACGCAGGCTGTGATCACCGTCCCGGCGTACTTTAACGACGCGCAGCGGCAGGCGACGAAGGACGCAGGCAAAATTGCCGGTCTTGACGTCAAGCGCATTGTGAACGAGCCGACAGCAGCCGCTCTGGCCTACGGGCTCGACAAGAAGAAGGATGAGACCATCGCGGTCTATGACTTCGGCGGCGGCACCTTTGACATCTCCATTCTGGAGGTGGGCGAAGGCGTCATTGAAGTGAAGTCGACCAACGGCGACACGCACCTGGGCGGTGACAACCTCGATCAGCGCATCGTGGAGTGGCTGATTGCGGAGTTCAAGCAGGAAGAAGGCCTCGACCTGAGCTCGAAGGGCAACGAAATGGCTCTTCAGCGCCTGAAGGACGCGGCGGAAAAGGCAAAGATCGAGCTTTCGACGACCGTCGAGACGGAAATCAACCTGCCATTCATCACCGCAGATGCAACCGGGCCCAAGCACCTGGTGCGCAAGTTGACGCGCGCCAAGCTGGAGCAGTTGGTTTCTGATCTGGTGGAACGCTCGCTTGAGCCGTGCAAAAAGGCGATGGCCGATGCAAATGTGACGCCCAACGACATCGATGAAGTGGTGCTCGTCGGCGGCCAGACGCGCATGCCGAAGATTCAGGAACTGGTGAAAAGCCTCTTCGGAAAAGAACCGCATCGCGGCGTGAACCCTGACGAAGTAGTCGCGGTTGGCGCGGCAGTACAGGCCGGCGTGTTGGCAGGCGAAGTGAAGGACCTGCTGCTGCTCGACGTGACGCCGCTGACCCTGGCGATCGAAACACTGGGCGGCGTGGCGACTCCGATGATTCCGCGCAATACGACGATTCCGACGAAGAAGACCGAGACGTTTTCGACGGCGGCGGACTCGCAGACCGAGGTTGAGGTTCACGTGCTGCAGGGCGAGCGGCCCATGGCCGCGCAGAACCGCACCCTGGGCAAGTTCAAGCTGGCGGGAATTCCTCCGGCGCCGCGCGGCGTGCCGCAGATCGAAGTCACCTTTGACATCGATGCCAACGGCATTCTGAACGTGAACGCCAAGGACGTTGCGACCGGCAAGGACACGCGCATCACCATCACCTCGAGTTCCGGGCTCTCGAAGGAAGAAGTCGAGCGGATGGCGAAGGACGCCGAGGCGCACGCGGCCGAGGACAAGGAGAAGCGCGAAGAGATCGAAGCCCGCAACGCGCTCGACGGAATGGTCTACAACATCGAAAAGATGCTGAAGGATTCCGGCGACAAGGTGCAGGCTGCCGATAAGACTGAAGTGGAGTCGGCGCTGGCCGAGGCCAAGAAGACGCTGGAAGGCTCGCCGAGCGTTGCAGAGATGCGCGCGGCCAACGACAAGCTGACCCAGGCAAGCCACAAGCTCGCCGAGGTGCTCTACAAGGCCAACGCCGCTGCAGCTGGACAGACGACGGCGACAGCCGGAAGGAACTCCGGCTCAGAAGCCAAGAAGGACGAAGGCGTGATCGACGCCGAGTACGTCGACGTCGAGGACAAAAAATAAGCGGACCTGTTAGCCTCGCTCGCGAGTGTCAGCGGAGTTAGCAAGCGGGGTGGGCGATGTGCCCACCCCGAGTTTTATGCACGAGGAACGACCGGTCGGAGTCGCGATTGCAGTGGCCACCTCGACGTTGCACGTTCTCGAGTCGCGATGCAGCGTGTACGCTAGGTGAGACAAAGAAAATTCAAATGGCCACAACGACACAAAAAGACTATTACGCGACGCTAGGCGTCAAGAAGACGGCAACGCCGGAAGAGATCCGGAAAGCCTTCCGCAAAGCCGCGCGCAAATATCATCCCGACGTCAATCCCAACGACAAGAAGGCGGAGGAGAAGTTCAAGGAGATCTCCGAGGCCAACGATGTGCTGAGCGACGAGAAGAAGCGCAAGGTTTACGACCAGCTTGGCTTCTACTCCGACCAGATCGACCCGGCGCAGGCAGAGGCCTATGCGCGCCAGCAGCGCGAGGGCGGCGGTCCAGTGGATTTTGACGGCTTCGACTTCTCCGGATTTCAGGGCGGCGGGCATCCGGGACCGCAGCCCGGAGCAGGTTCATCGACCTGGGGCAACTTCAAGGACATCTTCTCCGGCATCTTCACGGGAGCGCAGCAGCAACAGCAGCGTCCGCAAGGGCCGCAGCCGGGCACCGATCTCGAGTACCAGGCGACGATTGACTTCTGGTCGGCGATTCGTGGCGGGCAGGCGCGCATCCAGGTGAACCGGCAGGAGACCTGCCCGGCGTGTCATGGGATGGCGCAGGCCGGCGGCTCGATGACCTGTCCTGAGTGCAACGGCGCGGGGCAGGTGACGCAGATGGGCGGGCGCATGAAGTTCAACATTGCCTGCCCTCGCTGCGGCGGTTCGGGACACGTGACCAGCGATTGCCCGACGTGCCATGGAGAAGGCACGGTGAGCAAAACCGAGACTGTGGAGTTTCGCATCAAGCCGGGCACGCGCGATGGCCAGCGGATTCGGCTGCCCGGGAAGGGAAATGCCGGCGTGAACGGTGGACCGCCCGGCGACCTCTATGTGATTGTGCGGACGGGGACGAATCCGGTGTTCACGCGTATGGGCGACGACATTCAGGTTACCGTGCCGGTGACCGTGCCGGAGGCATCATTAGGCGCAAAGGTGGAGGTCCCGACGATTGACGGGCGCGCGCAGTTGAAGATTCCGCCGGGGACTCAGAATGGGCAGAAGCTGCGCATGCGCGAGCGCGGCGTTGAAAGCGCCTCGCATCCGGGGCAGCGCGGCGACCAGATCGTAACCGTCGAGGTGGTAATTCCGACGCTGAATGACGAGCGCAGCCGCGAGATCATGCGCGAACTGGCCAAGCTGAATCCCCAGGATCCGCGGGTTGCATTGTTTGAGAAGCTGTAAGAGCAGGGAAGAGCAGAGACCAGACGAGGGACCAGGGACTAGGAACTAGGGACTAGAAACGAAGGACAGGAACCCAAGGCAGAAGCGTCAGGGCACGACCCTGGTCGTGCGGCAAAGAGCAGAGACCAGAGACAGGGACCAGGGACTAGGAACTAGGAACTCGGACTAGAAACGAAGGACAGGAACCCAAGGCACGAAGCGTCAGGGCACGACTTTTAGTCGTGCCGCCAAGGCCGAAAAAACCGTTGGGCTTTAGCCCCTGAGAACTGAAGACTGACAACTGGCACTACGAACTGAGAACCGACCCATGGCGAAGCGAAAATCCAAAGGCGCGTACATGATCTCGGCGGTTGCCGAGATGTTCGAGATTCATCCGCAGACGCTGCGGCTCTACGAACGGGAAGGGTTGCTGAAGCCTTCGCGCACCGAAGGCAACACGCGACTCTACACGGATGAAGACTTGGAGCGGCTGGAGTTCATCCTGAACCTCGCGCGCGATCTCGGCGTGAATATTGCCGGGATTGCGATAATTCTGGGGATGCGCGAGCGCATGGAAGAGATGAACCGGCAGATGCAGAACTTTGTGGAGTACGTGCGCAGCGAGATGCTGACGCGGTTCCAGCAAGGCGCGCCCGGCTCGGCCGGTGCGATTGTGCCGATGCGCAAGCCCGTGGTGATCAAGCCGCAGGGGCGCAAATCCTGACCGCGTCGCGGACTGCGATTTTCGATTGTTCTGAGCCGGGTGCCCCAATCCATGACGAAGTTTCAACGCGCCGTGGGTGGGAATGCACGAACGCGCCAGTTCCGTCCGATCAACCTATAACCGTGTCATTCGGAGCGACCAACGGGAGTCGAGGAACCTGCAGTTGCTCTTTCTCCACCAACCACGAATCCAGGGTGCCCCATGTCTCGATTTTGGGACGTGGGAAACCACGAACTCAACTCCGCGAACGCGCGCGAAGCGCGGCTAACTCCGCTATCCGTCAACCCCTCCTCACCAAGATTCCCGCCAACCCTTTCATTCCACTCGCCAAAAACTTTCTGCCGTTTTGCAGGGTTTTATAGGCTTCGGGCGCACAATCAACTCAAATGCAAATTCCACCATCCGAAGATTTCACGACTGCATCGATGCAACTTGTATTTCTCTGCTCCGGGCTCCCTAACCCCTGTCTTTAGAAGACTCTACAGCTAACCCCAATGCATAGAAAAATTTACCGCGATATCGGTCTGTAACGCATCATATACTTGCCACACCACAGACACGCCGCTACAATCGCTTCAGGAGTATTCTCAGTTCAAACATTTGGTACATTCTGTCTGGGGATGCTGGGGAGGCGAGCGAAGGTTAATGGCGTTCTATACCGCATATTTCGATGAAAGCGGTCATGAGTCTGCGCCGTTTTTCACCTTTGGCGGTCTTGTACTGGACGTGGAAAATCCAAGCGCCTTTGAATCCGAATGGAAGGCAGCAATCGCGCCACTCAACGAGTTACATACCAGTCCATTTCTCGCTGGAGGTGAGGGTTTTGAAAAATGGAACAATAAGGGACTTGAGTGGAAGCAGGAAATCTTACGTCGCGCTGCGCGAGTCATTGGGAAGTTTTCCCTTCAGACGTTCTCCATGACTCTGGACACCAAAGACTTTTTTAAGATCAGCGTCGAACAAGGCTTTGATAGCAAGATTGCTTACCCGTATTCGTTTGGCGCACGTTTCGGCGTAGTACAAGTTGGTCACTGGTCAGGATCCAACAGCATCCCAGGTCGAGTAAGAATCGTGTTTGAGCGGCGACACGACGAGGATATAGAGGAAACTGTACGGGTTTTCAATCGAGATCATTTAGACGTTCCCATTTTTGAGTCCAAAGGACTTGCGCCGTTGCAGGCTGCTGATTTGATCGCTTACACGTATGGGCGCAAGAACGCGAAGAATCGCAATTTCTTTAAGGTCAAGCCAGCGCACGGTGAAATAAATCAAATGCTACATACGAACGACAACCTTGGCTTAGGCGCACTGCGGAGTATCTGGAATCGCTTTCGTCCCTTGGTCATAACGAGGGTTACACCGGAGGGAGAGCGACCGGGGGTGTACTTTGAGAGCGATATGTCCCAGCCGCGTAAGCCATTCCGCCGTTCATGAACGCTTGCCAGCAGCCTCCCATAGTCCGAACGAAACGCAGACCAGCAATCCACCCGCCATCAGACGCAAATAACCGACGTGAATATCGAGCACCACAAACGCAGCCGATCCCGCCAGCAAAGACCCGATCCTGTATGCCCAAGGTTTCATTGATTGTGTTGGAACGCAAATCATGTTAAACCATATCCATGGCATGTGAGAGAACACGTACACGCGACGAGCGATCCGTCGCCGCTTCTGCGGTACGGGCTCGCAGGCGCTCAGATGGCCGTTCCCGATAGGCGATTGGTGTTCGTCGAATGGATCGACTCTCGTCGAGGCGAGGGGTGGGTGCGTCTCGACGAACTTGAGAGCGGCATTACACACTGCCGATCCGTAGGATGGATCATTGCTAAGGACTCCAATTCGGTAACACTTGCCAGCCATATTGGGGAGAATCCTGAACAGTGTTGTGGGGATATGACTATTCCCAAAAAAGCAATCCTGTTACTCGCTCCACTTGTACTACCAAAAGCCATGAAGAAGTTGGCTGTATGAAGCCACCGCCCGACAATCCTGAATTCGCCCGGTTCACGGACGCCATGCGGAAGATCATGACGGTATCGAAGACCGAGATAAACAGGCGCATAGAAGCAGAGAAAAAGCGGAAGCCTAAATCCTCCGCTTCCCCCGTCTCTGTCGCATCATCCAAGCGTCAATTAGAAAGGCTCTGTCGGTTCTGTCGGCTCTGTCGTTTCTCCCACCTTGCCGGTCAGTTCTGCATAGGTCAGTCGTTTTCCTGAAATCTGCGATACTGCCAGCATGAAGCGATCCGCATCGGTCAGCGGATTATCTTTGGTTGCGCGGTTGTTGATAGCGGAATACTTGCTCATCCACGTAACGCTCAAGATGGAATGGCTCGACCGCGACGTAGGTTCCTCTGCAGGCCGCGCTTGAGCAGCGACCAGAAATTCTCGATCCCCTGAGTGTGAACCTGGCCGCGTTGACGTATTCCTGCGATATGATTCACGGTCTCGTGGACGAAATCCTGAGTCTCCAGCCGATCATATCCGGTCGCCTTATCCGTGTAGACCGTGGCGAACTTCTTTCTCGATTGCGTTGAGGATTTCATTTTGCAGAATCTTCGCGGCGTCACATCGGGAATGACCTTAGCGCGCACCTTGCCGCAACATCTCGCTCAAGCATCCCCATGACCACAGTCTTTGCCTACTAGTCAGCCTTCGAGTGCCTGTTCACCTAGCGCCTATACCGCGCCTTGCGATCCTTGTGCATGTTCGTTGTATTGCCGCCGATGAAAGTCTCATCGACTCTCAATCGGGCCGCCGTCGCCGTCAATCTTGCTCCAGTTCCCCTCTCGAAGCGCAAGGCGAATCCGATGCAGCATGAACCATGCCGATTTTCTGGGTTACTTTCAGTGTGGCGCATGATCTCGTAGGAACTAACGCCGTTCTTGCAGTTCACGACCAGCCAGACCGCAGTGAGCCACTTATCGAGCGGAATGGCGCGAGTCCTCAAAGACGCTACTGAGTCTTCACGCTGAATTGCTTATGGCAGTCTTTGGCCATGCACTTCCAGATGCGGCGTGAAGACAGGTAGGATACGCGTCCACCCCCGCAATGCGGGCAGACAACACCTTCCGGCCAGCGCATCGATGCCACGAAGTCTACGCAGACATCAGGGTCGGCGAAGTAACGAGTAGCGGCCAGCAATCCCTTCGGAATTCTCTTTGAGTTTTTCATGACATAACCATTATGCCTACAAGTTTAACATGGTGTGTCAAGTATATTTATGCCTCTGTAACGATGACTTCAGGATATTTAGCCTGGGAGACCGGGTAATAGGGGTCGGTAGAGGAATCGACGAGACATTACGCGTATCCTTGAACTCGCATGTTGTACGTCCTGCTCGCGGTCGCCGTATTCGGCCTCATCACTTCCAGCGTCTTCACAGGCATGGTTCTGGCCGCGGTGCCGCGGTATCTTCGGGAACGCCGGGCCGCCGAATCCGAGTTGAAACAGCGGCCCGGGTTTACGCCGCCACTGACGCTGCTGAAGCCGCTGGCAGGCGCCGAGCCCGATCTCGAAGCTCATCTGGCGAGCTTCTTCGAGCAGGATTATCCCGAGTTTGAGATTCTCTTCTGCGCACGCGAGGCGAACGATGCGGGCCTCGAGATTGCGCGTGCCGTGGCAGCCCGGTATCCGCAGGTTCCGGCGAAATTCATGTCGACGGGCGAGCCTCCTTACATCAATGCAAAAGTCGCCTCAATGGAGGCGATGGAGAAATCCGCGATGCACGACATCCTCGTCATCAGCGACAGCGACGTGCGCGTGTCGCCGGATTATCTGCGCGCCGTGGCACTGCCGTTTGCGGATGAGAAGGTTGGAGGCATGTGCTGCCCGTATCGCGGCATCGCAGCAGGCGGCGGCTTGTGGGCACGCCTCGAGGCCGTAGGCATGAGCGTTGAGATGACCTCCGGCGTGCTTGTGGCGCGGCTGATGGAGGGGATGCAGTTTGTTCTGGGACCGACGATGGCGTTCCGCCGCGATGCGATCCGGCGTATGGGCGGGTTCAAAGTCACGGCCGATTATTGCGCGGACGATTTCGTGCTGGGCAACGAGACGTACAAGCTTGGCCAGACAGTGGTGCTGAGTCATCACGCGATCGATCACATCGTGATCAATCTCAGCCTGATGGCATCGCTGAAGCACCAGGTGCGCTGGATGAAGTCGACGCGCTTCTCGCGGCCGAAAGGCCACTTCGGGACGGCGCTCACCTTCAGCATGCCCTTCGGACTGCTGGGGCTGGCCGCTGGTTTGTTGCTGGGCCACGTCTGGTGGGGTGTTGCGCTGCTGTCGTGGGCCGTGGCGACCCGCCTGGCGTTGTCGATTGCCGTGGGGCGCATGGTGGTGCGCGATCCCAACCGGTTCAACCTGCTTGTGCTGTATCCCGTGCGCGACCTGATGGGGTTTTTCTTCTGGGCTTCCAGCTACATGGGGAGCCGGATTCTGTGGCGCGGGCGGGTGTTTCAGTTGCTGCCGGGCGGAAAGATGCGCGCGGCGAAGTAGGATCAACTTCAGTGATGAAGCTTCGCATCCATCCGCTTACTTCCGATCTGTGGCCCGCGCTGGAAGATCTGTTCGGCGAACGTGGCGCGTGCAATGGATGCTGGTGTATGTATTGGCGGATCGGCAGCGGTTACCGCAAACAGCCGCATGAAATCAACAAGTCAGAATTCCATCGAGTCGTCGCGAACGGGCCGCCGCCTGGATTACTTGCATTCGACGGGAATCTGGCGGTGGGCTGGTGTCAACTTACTCCCCGCGAAGCATTGCCATGGCTCGATCGCTCATGGATTCGCGTCGACGATCGACCGGTCTGGTCGATTTCATGCTTCTATGTGCGCATTGGGTATCGCCGGCGCGGTATTACAGTGGCGCTGATTCACGCTGCCGAGAAAGTTGCAAAGGCGGCAGGGGCTGCAGCGCTTGAGGCCTATCCACTCGACCGAAGCCTGTCTCCGAGCGCGTCGAGCACTGGTTTTGTCTCCACATTCAAGCGCGCCGGATTCAAAGTGGTTGCGCATCGCACACCGCCGCGACCGATCATGCGGCTTGAACTCAAGGCCAGATCAAAAGCGTCCGGTTGAAGCTTTCCGGCTTATTTCAGCGGCCGATCGGTCCAAAGGGCTTTATCGGCGATGGACTGGACGGGATAGAGGCGGCCGGAGAGCAGTTGCTCGGCCTTGGGTTGATTCGTGTCTTGCGCAAAGAGCCATTTGCGCTCGCCCGTTCCCCACATCTTCGACAGCTGATCGTCGCTGAGGAAGATGTTCGGCGCGTCGGGATAGCACGAACCCCACACCAGCGATGACCCGTTGCCATGCGGCGAGCATGGCTCCATCACGATGTAGGCGGGCTTCCTGCAGAAACTTGTGCGTGTAAAAGACGACCGACGATGCATCCGACTGATCGCCGTAGATGATGAACGAATCGGAGGGCGAACCCTTGCTGACGATGGTGTCGGCGAGCTGCTTGGAGCTGAGCATCGGCTCAAAGCGCGCGAAGGCGATGTGCGCGGCGATAAGAAAAACGGCGGAGGTGAGCGCGATGCTGATGGTGGCGGCCAGGTGCTTTGCGCCGCACGCGCAAGCATCCAGCCGAGGGCCGGACCGATGAGCAGCGCGACGGCCGCAAGGATCGCGGGAAGACGCAGCGCGGCAAACGATGGACCGGTCAGGTCGAAAAAGTGCGACATGGAGAGCGTGTATCCGCCCACGTCGCGATGAGCCAGCAGTGTGCCGATGTCGGAGACGAAGGGCAGATTGCGCGACTGCCACAGGCCCCAGCCAAGGGCTGAAGCCGCGAGTATGCCGGCAATCGAAAAGACGGCCTGCGCACCGGTTAACCATTTTTGCGAGAGCAGTGGTTTCTGGTCTTCAGGGCCGCGCGCGTTCTTCGATGTTGGCCAGCACGCCGGCGATCAGCATCAAGAGCGGCGTCCAGGCGGGAAAGGTGTAGTACTCCTGATTCGTCGAGATGGCGAAAAACAGCAGCGTGAATGCCGAGAAGAGCGCGAGAAGCCACGTGGAGCGAACGCGAAACTTGAGGCGCGCCACGTAGCTGGCGACGTCTTCGCGCACGGCGTGTTCGAGATAGAAGTCGACGGTCTGGCCGGAGTCGCGATGGAGGTGCTGCATCCACGCGTGCCGGGTTTTCCAGGCCACGACGAGCAGGGCGGGCAGAAACAGGCTCCATGGGAAGAGCCAGACCAGGTGCGCCAGCCAGTACCAGGCGAAGGGCATCTTGTTGTAGTCGTGCGGGTATCGGCCGCCGAGGAATCGCAGGACGTGCTCGTTGACGAAGTAGAAGTACCAGAAACCGTGCACGTTTCCGGGCGTGGGATGATTGCCGACGGGATGGCCCTGGTCGGGATTCGCGAGGCCGCAGAGAATGTGCCACGGCGCGGCGATGGCCAGGAAAAGCAAAACGCCGGTGACCGGCTTCAACTCGCGCCAGCGGCGCCACTGGCCGCTGAGCATCAGCAGTGGGATCGCGGCTGCGGCGAAGAAGACCGGGGCGATCAAACCCTTGGTGAGTGTGGCCAGCGCCAGGGCAGCCCACATGCCGTAAATGCGAGCCGGACGCCGGCTCTCGAGGCCGGTGATGAAGGCTCCAGAGAGCGTAGAGCAGGAGAAAACTGAGCAGCGCCTCGGGAATGGCAAAGCGCGTGAACAGAAACGGCCCGATCGAGGTCAGCACTCCCAGCGCCGCGTAGAGGCCGGCGCTGCGTCCCCAGCCGCGCGAAGTCCACAGCCACGCCAGCCAGGCGAGACCGAGGATGGCAAGGGCGTTGGGCAGGTGGGTGGCGAACACGTTCTGGCCGAAGATCCAGTAGGAGATGGCATCGAGCCAGTAGGGCAGCGGCGGCTTTTCGAGGTAGCGGATGCCATCGAGCTTCATGGTTATCCAGTCGCCGCTTTCGTCCATGTGCTGGGCGACCTGGGCATGCGAGGCATCGACGTCGTCGAGCAGCGGCGGAGTAAAGAGAGAAGCGAATTGCACGGCCAGAAAAATGGCTCCCAAGAATGCCCAGACGGCGAGCTTTGATGGCCCCTGCAAGGCTCGTTTTTCCGGGTTTTGCGCGATAGCCATGAGGTTAAAGCCCTGAAAATCAAGGATAACAGTGAGAAGCAGGAAACAATCTCATGGTGCGAAACCGTCTTGATGGGGACAACCCAAGCCGGGCTTGGCGCATAGAATGATCGCAGGTTAAAGTTCGATGAATTTCAGGAAACAGGCGGGCAGGGCTGACAGATCGACGTTGCATGAGCGCCTTACCGCATGGATTGAGTTGCTCTGTCGTTGCGAAAGCAAACCAACCCGCAAGCATGTGCATGCACTGCGCGTGACGACGCTTCGCTTGCAAGCCCAGCTGGAGCGTGATGTTTCCGAACTGCCGGGCGCCAGTCACCAGGCACAGGCGATGCTCCAATTCGGCAAGCAGGCTGAGAAGCTTCGCCAGGCGCTCGGGCCGGTTCGAGAATTCGATGTGTGGATCGGTAAGCTTCACGGGCTTCGTGCTTCCCTGAACAAGCCGGGAGAATACATGCCTCACTCGATGCAGGAGTGTTTGCGCGGAATAGATCGGCTTGAACACCGGCTGCAACGGAAGCGGCGCACTGCCGAGAAGAAGCTGGTTGCTGCGATCGAAAAGAAAAGTGACCGCTTCATCAAGGCAGCCGAAAAACTTGAGGCAACGCCGGAAGAGGCAGGGCTCGCCGACGCAGCAGGGATTGCCAAAGAGCTTGTCGCGCATTTTGGTCGCGTGCGGGCGGAGTTTCCGGAGCTGGATGAAGCGAACCTGCACGAGTTCCGCAAGCGCATCAAGTCGGTGCGCTACCTGGCGGAGATGCACGCCGGCACCGACCGGGAGTGCGCGCGCATTGCCACGCAGATGCGCAAGCTGCAGAGTGCAATCGGGGAGTGGCACGACTGGCAGGCCCTCGCCTATGAAACTCGGCGTTTGCACCATGCGTGGAGCAAACCCCTTGCCGAGCTTCTTGAGAGCCTTACGAAAGAGACATTCGAAGCGGCCCTCGAGACGGCGCACAGCGTTACGGCACGCATGCTTGGTGACGGCGCGGAGATTGTTGACCCTCCGCGGCCCGCCAACCGCAAGCCGCCTGCGCGCAGTGAGCGCGGGCCTCAAACGAGGGCAGAAGAGAATCTCGCCTGACACCCGGCGGCGAAACCGGCGGTCGACAGCAACATGCAAAGACAAGTCTCGCGCAGTGCCAGGGAGTCATTCGGAGTGGAGTGTGGTGATGGGATCGAGGCGCATGGCGCGCAGCGCCGGGATATAGCTGGCGGCAAGCGCGACAGTGGCAAGTACAAGGGTGACAACAGCGAAGGTGGGCAGATCGGTGGGCGACACGCCGAAGAGCAGTCCGGCCATGAGGTGAGAGACGATGAGCGCCCCGGCCACGCCCAGCACGGCGCCGGCGGCGGCCAGACCGAGTCCGCGGCGCAGAACCATCTTGAGGATAATGTCTCTTTGAGCACCCAGCGCGAGGCGAATCGCAATCTCGCGTCTTTGTTCATTCACAACAAAAGAAATAGTTCCGTAGATTCCAAGCCCGGCCAACAGCAAGGCAGTGGCGGCAAAAAACGCTACCATTTCCATCGAGAATCGCCTCACGGAAAGCGAGGTGGAGACCACGTCATCCAGTGTCTCCGCATGGAAGACGGGAAGTGTCGCGTCGACGGCCTGAACCTGCTCCCGCACTTGTGCGGAGATGGCGCTGGGATCGAGTTGTCCGCGAAGAAAGATGGCCAGGTCTTTGGCGGGGCGCTGGTACACGCTGCGGTAGATTTGCGGGATTGCCGCGTCCGCCAATGATTCCGTGCGGGCATCTGCAATAACGCCGATGATCGTGGTCCAGGCCGGCTTGGCAGAGCTGAACAGTCCGCGGGTATCCAAGTGCAAACGGACGCGTTTGCCTAGCGGGTCTTGGTTTGGCCAGTAGGTGAGAGCCGCGGCCTGATTGATGACCGCAACCTGGGGAGCCGTTTCAATATCCTGTTCGCTGAAAATGCGCCCGCGCAGAAGCGGCATGCCCAACAGGTGGAAGTATTCGGGCGAAACGATGGGACTCTCGATCACGGGAGCCTGATTGTCCATCGTCTCTATACCTTCACGGATCAATGGCAGTCGGCCTGGCTGGCTGTGGCCCAGCGGAAGAGCGTCCCCGTCGCCGACCGCCGCTTCTTCTACGCCCGGCAAGGATCGGCCGCGGCGAAGAATCTCGCGCAACAGGACCGCTTCCTGCGTGGCGGTTTGATAGGGATCCATGGTGGGATCATTGGGCCCCGGCAGCCAGGTCTCAATGGCCATGACGCGATCAGGATTGAAGCCGGGCTGCACCGCAAACAGATCCCAGAAGCTGCGCAGCAGAAGGCCCGCGGCGACCATGAGCACCAGGGAGAGCGCCAATTCGCCTATGACCAGAATCTGGCGGGCGCGCGAGAGACCAACTGATCCGCTCGATCCGCGGCCTTCCTGACGAAGCACACCGGTCAAATCAAGACGGCTCATAAGCCATGCGGGAGCAAGCCCAAAGACAGTTCCGGCTGCCATCGAGACGGTCAAAGCGAACGCCAGCACGCCCCAGCTGATCGATATGTTGTTCAGGTGCGGGAGACTCTCTGGAACAAGCTGCAGCAGGAAATGCCGGGCGCAGAAGAGAATGGCAAATCCGGCAATTCCGCCCAGCAGGAACAGCAGCAGACTCTCGGTGAGAAGCTGGCGGATGAGGCGCGTTCTTTGCGCACCCAGAGCCTGGCGAACCGCAATCTCACGACTGCGCACACTTGTTCTGGCCAGCAGGAGATTGGCGACATTGACGCAACTGATCAGCAGGACCAATCCAACCGCGCCGAACAGCAGAATGAGGGATCCGCGAACGCTGCCAACCACGGTTTCACTGAGCGGAATCAGGCGCACGGTCCATGCGGTCGGTGCCGGATACTCCGCCGGATATTGTTTTTTCAGCGATTCCACCAGCGCATCCAGATGCCCCTGCGCTGCCGCAATGGAGAGTCCCGGCCTCAAGCGCGCGATCACCACACGACTGCGCAGACGTGAATCGCGCAGTGGGGGTGGAAATGGCACACCGGCAAAGCCGGCGCCCAGCCACAGCTCCACATTCTGCTCGTCGCTGGTTGAGCCCTGATCGCGAAAGCCGCGCGGCATGACGCCCACGACGTGATACTCGTCGTTGTCCAGGCGCACTGCTTTGCCGAGAATGTGCGGGTTGGCTCCGAATTCCCTCCTCCAGAGCCCGTCGCTGAGGACGACCTCCAGGTTGTAGCCGGGAGTGGCATCGTGCGGATCGAATGTGCGGCCCAACTGCGCGTCTACTCCGAGGACAGAGAAGTAATTCGGCGTGACCTGTTTGAAGCTGAGACGCAGGGGCTGTGCACTGCCGGTTAGGTTCACGTTTGCGCCGGTGCCTGTAATCGCTGCGGACTGGAATATCCCGGAACTCTCCAGGTCCCTCCACTCAGGGACGGATATGCCGACGCCCTGCGCTCCCACGCCGGGAAGGTCATCCTGGACGCGCACCAGCTCGGCTGGGTTCGGGTACGGCAAAGGGTGCAACAGAGTGGCGTCGATCACGCTATAGATCGCGGTCGTGGCACCGATGCCCAAGGCCATGGTGGCGATCGCAATGAAAGAAAATCCCGGAGATCTCAGAAGCATGCGAACCGCGTATCGCAGGTCGCAGAGCAGATTTTCGATGAAGGGGAGGCTTTGCTCTGCGTGGTGCTGCTCCCGAATCGCTTCTGCTGCGCCGAGCTTGATGACAGCCTGGCGGCGAGCCTCAAGAGGCGACATGCCGGCGCGCAGATTCTCCTCCGTCTGGAAAGCGACGTGTTCGGCGATTTCGTCCTGCAGACGTTGATCGGCGCCATGTCGAGTTGCGAAATTGGAAAGGCGAATCAGGAAGCGTCGCAGGAATTTCACGGTAAGTCCTCCGCCTTGACCTTGAAGAAGCGCGCGATGATGGCCGCAGTTTGCTCCCACTCGCGGGTCTCCGCCTGGAGCTGCTTGCGTCCGGCACCGGTAAGCCGATAGAAGCGCGCGCGGCGGTTGTTTTCCGATGCGCCCCATTCGGAAGCAATCGAGCCTTCATGTTCCAGTTTCAGCAGCAGGGGATAAAGCGTGCCCTGGTTGACCGCCAGAAGGTCTCCGCTGATCTGCTCGATGCGCCGGGCGATTCCCCAGCCATGCTGCGGCCCAAGGACATCGAGTGTCTTGAGGACCATCAACGCGAGCGTACCTTGCAAGACGTCCGGCTTTTCCTTCATGGCGAATCAACCTTTAGGTTTCCAACAGGAATAATGACACGCTTCCTTTTGGAAAGCAACAGGAAGTCTCGTGCGATCTTTTCAACACTCAGAGGAGTTGTCGGGAAACTGCTTTGCACATCGACGACAGCGGCAGTTGCGATTTCCAATGAAAAGTCGGCTTGACGCCATCCATCTGCGCGATCGATGGTTTCAAATGCCCACCCGGGAGACGAGAAAATCAGTCAACCCGTTTTTTTGTTCCCTCCGCCCAAGTCCCTGGAAATACGCATCAAAAAACTGCACGAAGTTTGCAGATTATTTCGTTGCCCGGCGCACTATGGGATTAGGTCGGAAACATCCTCTCCGACCACCGACCACCTGCAGGTACCCCCACCCCCTCCCCCCTTATCTTCTCCATTTCTTCGCTAATTTTATATTAGCCTAATAATATGAGTAGTTTACATAAACATCTATTCAGCCGTTACTGCACGAATTCAAGTGCAAACCACTCTAAGTGTGCTGCACGATCATTCGACACTGACCCTCTTGTGACGGCGCCATACGAAATACGCTGGAAGCCCGAGGAGGGTGGCCCAGATGAGGATTGAGGGAGCAAATTCCTCAAGAAAGAGAATCAGTCCGAGTAGGGTTCCAGAGGCACTCCGGATGCCTTCGACGAAGGCGTTGCGCAGGCGGCTGACGGTCGAGACCGGCGACGGGTTGAGTCGCTCATTGTATTCCTCAACGAGTTGCAGATCGACGCCGGCAAAGGCGACGCGATGTTCGAGCGCCTTCTGCTCGGACTCCATGGTTTCGATTTCGCCGCGGACCCGGGCGATCTCCTGTTCGACTTGGAGAACGTCTCCGATCTTGCCAGTGCGCTGCGCAAGGACGTCGCGCAGGCGCAACTCGGTTTCGCGCGAATTCTGAAGTCGGGCTGCGAGGTCGGCATGCTGTTGCGTGACCTCCTGGCCGGATTGCGATTCGTTCAGACCGCGGCCAAGCTTCTTCAGATCGGCGAGCGCGGAATCAAGCTGGTTGGCGGGAATCCGGAGCGACGCCTGGAAGCGGCGCTGGCCGTTTTCAGGAGTGTCGATGGCGAGGTTCGCGCTGTATCCGCCATACCGGGCGAGGAAGGCGTCAAGCGAGTTGCGAGCGGCGGCGAAGTCCTGAACGAGGATGGTGAGTGAGGCCGTCCGGGCAATCATGGGAGCCTCCGGACTTGCCGCGGATGTGTAGCGGTCGACAGCGCGCGCGCTGTTCTGCGTGGTGGTGACACTCTTGGCGGCCGTTGCGCTCGGGGCTTGATTGATCGGCTGGTTTGGGATAGAAGACAGCTGCTGCGAGACTGCCCGGCCCGGCGGCTTTGCATATCCCATCACTCGAGCAAGGTGTTCATCAGGGCGGCCGACGTTGTTGACGACGGCGATCGAAGCGGCTGCGGCGAGCACGACCGCAGCCGCTCCGGCGAATGCCCAAGGTCTCCAATTCGAGTGGTGGATTCGACTTGCTGGGAGCGCTGCTGCCGGTTTGTGCTTGTTTTCGCGCTGCTCGTGCACCTGGTTTGCAATGTCGTTCAAGCTCGCTTCTGTTCCGCTATACACCCGATCTGCAACGATTGCCATTTTCGTGCCTCCAAGCGGAGAACGTGGCGGTGGTCAGAGCTTGCACGGAATTTTCATCTTCATACAGCGCGTGAGAACCCGCCACCTGAGAGTCGCTGGGCGGAGTTATGGGGCCTGCTCGTGTATCTTGACGGCAGAAGCAGATTCTGAAATTCGTTGAGTGAGCTTCTTCCTCGATGCCTACGTTTGCCGCTATCGATATAGGGTCCAATTCCTGCCGGCTGAAGATCGCAAAGGTTGTATCGCACCAGCTTCGCACGCTGCACGAGGATCGCGAAGTGACGAGGCTTGGTGCCAGCGTGTTTGCTTCGGGCCTCGTGTCGCCGGAAGCAATGGCTGCAACGCTGCGGGCTCTCAAGCGCTTTCAGCGTGCGGTGCAATCGCACGGCGTCGACCAGATTCGCGTGGTGGCTACGTCGGCGATGCGCGATGCGCGCAACGCATCGGCATTTCACGCGTGGGTCAAGGCGGAGACCGGCTGGAACATGGAAGTGATCTCCGGCCTTGAAGAAGGACGGCTGATTCATCGCGGCATTGTGAGCGGGGAGCCCGGAACGGGTGGCAAGGTTCTGCTGATCGATCTCGGCGGCGGAAGCTGCGAGATTACGCTCTCCGAGCACAAGCGCATCAAAGATACGATCAGCGTTCCTCTCGGTGCAGTGCGGTTGACGGAGGAGTTTCTTTCTGTCGATCCGGCGCAGTCAGAAGACCTGGCGCGCATGCGGCGGCTGATCGCACGGGAATTGCGACGAGCGCATCGGCGAATTCAGCCGGGCCGCGTGCAGCTGGTGATCGCCACTTCGGGCACGGCGGCCGCTCTGTCTGAAGCATGTTCGGCAGCTCTGGCGAAATCGGGCAAGTCTTCGAAGTCCACAAGACGGCCTTCTCGCAACGCCGGCGCAAGTGGATTTGCGCCTGCAGCCATGGTTCGCAAGCTGGCGGGGAAGATTTCGCGGATGACGCTGCCCGAGAGGGAAGCGGTGCCGGGCATCGGTCCGCGGCGTTCCGAGATCATCATCGCCGGGGCGCAGGTTTTTGCCGAGCTGCTTGAGAGCTTCGGCCTGGCGGGTTTTCGCTATTCGCCGCTGGGATTGCGCGATGGCATTCTTGCGCAGATGCTGGCGGCGCAGGACGATCGCGCCGCTGCTCACCGTCAGTTCGAAATCGAGCGGTGGGAGTCCGTGATTGCCACCGCGCAACGTTATGGAGTGGATATGCGGCACGCGGAGCCGGTCCGGGCGCACGCCGTCCAGTTGTTTCGCGACCTCAAACCGCTGCATCACCTTCCGCCGGATTACGAGGACTGGCTGGCGGCCGCGGCTATGCTGCGCGATACCGGCAAATTCATCAACCATCAGGGGCACCATCGGCATACGCAGTACATTGTGTCGATGTCGGAAATGTATGGATACACGCAGGTACAGCGCACCATCGTTTCGGCCATTGCGCGATATCTGGGAAAAAGCCGGCCGCAACCGGATGATCGCGCCTTGCGCAATATCCCGCCGGATGAGCACAAGCATGTGGAGCGCGCGGTCGTGTTGCTGCGTCTCGCCGTCGCGCTCAACCAGGACAGGGCGAGCGACGTGCTGGACGTAGTGGCAAGGGTATATCCCAAGCGCGTCTACCTGGAACTGCAGCCCGGCAGGACGGGAGCTGAACTGGAACTATGGTCGCTGCGGAAAGAGGCCGACTACTTT
Organism: uncultured Acidobacteriaceae bacterium; assembly: GCA_963830285.1. Taxonomy (GTDB): domain Bacteria; phylum Acidobacteriota; class Terriglobia; order Terriglobales; family Acidobacteriaceae; genus Telmatobacter. The sequence goes on along the minus strand of CAWHLU010000012.1, from coordinate 159,932 downwards.
CGCGAGGTATTTGAGCGCGAGCTCTTTGCGACGCTGGCGTAGATCCAGCGGGCCATGCGCGGATCGATAAGCCACTGCAGCAGAGGCGGGTGCTTTTCCATGTCGATGCGTGCGACGGAACCTTTCCGCATGCGGACACCGGCTCCACCGTTGCCGGTGATGAGGCGGCCGAGAAACTGGAAGAGATTTGGATTGTGGCCAACCACGAGCACGTCCTGCCGGTCTGCGTACTTCTCGAGCATCTTCTGAAAATCGGCGTAAGTTGCGCCGAATTCGAGTGCCGTACTCACCTCGACCTTGCCTTCATACCCAAGTTCGTTGCCGACAAACTGGGCGGTCTGGAGCGCACGCTTCAGCGGGCTGGAAACGATGACATCCGGCTGGACTTTGAGGGCGCCGAGCATGCGTCCCATGGTCATGCACTGTTCTTTGCCTTCGGCGATGAGTCCCCGCTTGGCGTCAAGCTTCGCGCTCTCGCGGGGCACTCCAGCATTGGCATGGCGCATAAGGTAGAGATTCATGGCAGGGATGCGGGCGTTTCCGGCAGGGTTAAGCCACTTCCATGGGCGATTTTAACATGTTTGTAACCTTGTTCGGCGAGTCAAGGGTCAGGTCTCGGTCGGCGGGCCGCGATGGTCGATGAGCGAGAAGCCGCGAAAAACAGTGTAACGTGGCGCTATTTCGATTCACTTTACAGCACGCTGGGAGCCAAGATAGAAATCCAGACGGGAGCTTGCGTTTTGTCTGGCATAGTTCTGCCATCGTCCGTGCCAACCGGATTCATGACAGGAGGGAAGATATGGGGATTCGGGTTATTCCAAGCCCGGCACAACTGGCGTGGTCTCAATTCAAGGAAGTGGAGACGATTCCTGAGGGAGAAGACGCTCATATCGACATCAACTTCACGTTGGGCACAAGGAATTTCCAGCATATGAATGGCCAGTACATGCTGGCCGCCGACCTGACGTTGACGGTATCGCCGATCGTCACGGTGTTGAAGGGAGCCAACAAGACGACCGACCTCCTGGCGCACGAACAGGGACACTACAATATCGGGATTCTTGTCGGGCGTGCGATGGCGAGAGAACTCGAGAAGTTGTCGTCGTCCAATCCGCGTACGCTGGCAGATGCGGCGAGCAAGACATTCGACAATCATCGGCTGACGTTGATGCCAGTGGTGCAGCACGACTACGATACGGCGACACGCCACAGCCTTGATACAGCCCAACAGGCCCGTTGGAATGGTCTGATTGCGGCGGGCTTGGCGGCGCCGGTCTGCGACACGCTGAACCAGAACCCGCTCTGAGGGAAGGCAGGCGAAATTAAAGCGCGGGTTGTGTATATTTTCGCTTTTTGTTCGCCTTATACTGATGCGTATGGGGGAACGATCTTCAACGACCCGCATGCGCCTGGCTGGCAAAATTTGCGCTCGCTGCCGAAACCTGATTCCGGATGAGCCACCGACACCCGGCGAGCGGTTGTGCGCGAAGTGTCGCTCGCCCGAGATTCACCGGATCTACATGTATTACATGTACCGGACGAACTGGATGTGCCAGTTTCTGGAAGAAGACCTGAAGACGCCATTGCCCCGGCGTCTCTATTTCCGCAGTCCGGCGAAGATTCGCGCGATTGTGGAGAAGGTGGGCAATTTTGCAGATCTCCAGGACCGGCAGGCTCTCGATTATGGACTGGAGACCGGGCGCGGCGGCGTCTGGCTTCAGCTTACGGAGGAACAGTATGAGCGCCTGAAGGTGTCGCGTTGATCTGGTCATGCAAGCCACATTTCGCTGACCAGGAGACCACCGAGCCACTTTCGCTGTTTTGAGAGCTTGAATCCTGCTCTATGGAGCGCCTCCCAATGATCCGGCAGGCGGCGAATGGGCAGGCCTGTCAGGATTTTGAATGCGAGATACAGTGCGGACACGAAGGGGCCAGCGATGAGTCGTCCGTAGGGGTTGTCGGGAACGGCGAACTCCGAGATCACCCAGGCTGCGCCGGGCGCCATTCGTCCACGAAGCTCGATTGCCAGCGATGCGACTTCGCCGCTCGTCAGGCAATCGAGGAAAAAGTGTGTTGCGATGAGGTCAAAGCTGCCAGCCAGGAAATTGAGTCGGCGGGCATCGGCCCAATGAGTGCGGACGCGGACAGCGTTGAGGTCTGCGTGCCGCATCAGTTGGCGCAGCATCGCATCGCTCGAATCTACTGCGTCGACCACAATCTGTGGATTGTCCTTGAGCAACCGAGCGGCGAAGCGACCGTCGCCGTCGCCGAGGATGAGCGCGGATTTTCTGCATCGCAATTCGGGGAGAAACGCCAGTCGGCATTTCCAGAGGAGCGGGCCGAAAGTGAACCATTCCATCCATCGGTAGAAGGGCGCAAGCCGATTGAAGTCGGCAACCGTGGTGGCCGCGTGCGCGTCACGCTCCTTCAACTCAAGGGTTGCGACCTTCATGAGTGGTTAGCTCCGAGGAGGACGGCCAGGAGCGGAGTGAGCAGCACCAGGTCTGCAAGAGCGCGCAGGGTAAGCGGAGAGATCTCCGCTCGCTTGTGATCAAGCAACGAAAGCAGAAGTGCGCTGATTCCGGCGGAGCAGGCGACTGCGGACAGGCGCCAGTTGAGGAATGCCAAAGCTACGGAAGCGGCAATGGCGGCGATGCCCAGAAGGGCGGTGCGCCGCAGGACGCCGGAGGGCACGCGAGACGATTCCCAACTTTCAATCGCGGAGCAATTGCTCCACGCCAGCATCACAAAGAGGACGAAGCAAGCGCGGAACGGCCACTCCATGAAATGGACGCGCGTGATTACGGGCGCAATGCAACCAGCCGTGAACAACAACCCGACAAGCAACTCCTTCGAAACGAGTTTTCGCAACCAGACGGGAAGCCGCGCCTTCGAGTGTACTCCGGAGAAGTAGACAAGCGCGGCCGCGGCCAGAACGGAGTTGCGATCACGGATTGCCGCCGGCATGCGCCCCCCGATGAGCGCGACTGCAATTGCGGTGGCTGCACAGGCAAGGGGAACCAGGGAGCGACGGTGGCGCCAATGGAAGTAGTGGCGCTCTCTTAGAGCGCCGAGATATTGCGATCGGATGGCGCGATGTGCATCGAGAAGGCGATCGCCTACATACACCGTCCACGTACCGAACGCCAGCAGCAATGAAACCCAAGGGGCCAGGTGCACACCGACTGCCCATGCAAAAGCAAGCGCCCACACGACGGCGACGGTGGGGGCATCGAGGCTCGTGAGGTGCCACAGCTGCAGTACTCGCAATGCCCGCGAAATGAGGGCCGGGGAGCAAGGGAACGTGCTTTCGCGCAATTTCCGCGGATTGGCCAGGGGAAGAGCCACTATTGCGATTGTAAAAGGAAGCGCGGACGATCGGGTGGCTTGCCGTCGTGACCCGGATATTTGCGCGCCGAAAGGCCGAGTGGCTCGTCGAGCGTCATGCCTGAAGCGTCTGGTTTACGAGTTCCCGGAGCCTGGCATTTACATCTTCAACGCTTACGAAGAAAGGGGTTCGATGGCAGGTGAGCACGAGTTCCTGTTTTTCGGCAGAGTAGTTCCACTCGACTTCGACGCCCATTTTGCTGGCGCGCCCGCTATTGCCGCTCATTGCGACGCCTGAACTGTTCGCTTTTTCCATCAGCGTCGCATATTTCGCCGGGGTGATCCCTGAAAATACCTGCGGTGTGCTTGCTGCCATCTTGTTCTCCTTGCCAGGCCGGCATCGTGGGCACAGTCACGCACCGGGTTGAGGTTTGTATCCGTCTTCAGACTTTAGCAAGACTGCCGTAAGTTACCTGCAAATCGAAACAGCGGACTAACGAACCTGCATTGTTCACCGGAGCGATACGCAACCGACTGGTTGCGTGTTGCCCCCCCCACCCCCCCCATCTCTGCAGGCAAATTTGCTTATTTCAATGGTTTACGGGTTGCGAGTGACCGTAAAGTTCTCGTGAGGCGTAATTTAGCCGCAGAGTCCTCTCAGCAAAGGACTTACGCGTCGGCTTCACCGTCTCACAGTTTCGCGGTTTCACAGGCTCGTTGTTGAGAACGACGGTGTGAAGCGCCAAATCGCTGTGGATTGGAAATGTATCGAAGTTGCCTCATAGATTCAGCCTAAGCTAATCGGCGAAATAACCTGCACAAATGGGAAGTTTTTTGTGCGTTTGTTTTCAGCGAATTAGGCGGCGCTAATCGGAACAGGGGCTTGACGTGGAGAAATCGATGGTTCCGGGAGTTTCGGCCGGGCCTACGGGACGGGGTTCTGAACCATTCGGAGAGGCGACTACTCTTCGGAAGGGAGGTCGTCGGCGAACCAGTTGCGGCTTTCGAGCATCGCAATGCGCTCGAGGGTCAGGTGCTTGAACTCGAGAGGGTCGCGGTCATCCTGGCAACCGGCGCTCGACTCCTGAGCACTTCCGGTGTTGGAATTCAGCGTCTCAGCGAGAAAGATTGTGGTGAATACCTGCATGATTTTCTCTACGATGATCCCATAAATCCATTTTGCCGTGTGCCTATAGTTGGTGACTCTCGTCACTCAAGTTTTGCGTTGAGAAGACGGGAATCCTCCCTGGCTGCCCCGATGAGAACGATCGCCGGATTGCGGCGCGGGTGATTTGAATGACACCTCGGCATTCAACCTCAGCATCTGGGTACAGCGAGTGAACTTTAAGAACAGGGTCAATCGCCGCTGGCCTGTGCCGCTTCCGTCGCAAGGTTCTCGATGGCTCCGGAGATGCACCTTTTCAAATCGGTGACGGTTTTGCCACCCTTCCCGGGGTAGATTGTGTGTTCCAGGATATACAACGTGCTTTTAAGGATTTCTATAACATTCAATGGAATTTCATAGGGCATGATCTATCACCATTGTTCTAAATTTTTGTTCTAAATTTTCGAAGAACTCAGTCTATAGAAAACTTAGATGCTGGAGGGTTCCAGAGGGTTTGCAGCGGCCGTTTTCATGCGAGGTTGCACCGCTGGCCTCAATGTCGGCTAACCGGCAGATTCGAGAGCCCAGATTTTCGGTTGGGGCAAGTGTTCGGATACAACGGAATGCCGTCGCCCAATACCACGTTATGCCACCTGGAGCGGGTTAATGTGGGAATGCGCAAGCGGACTTCGTCGCAACCGTCTTCACTTTGAGGAAACAAAGCGCGGCCAGGGTTCTATCGCAAAGTAATTGCAACGCCGCGAGATTATTTAATGTCTTTTGTCGCTCCCAAAGGTAGACTGCTCTTCGCAGAAGAGAAAAGCTCTCCGCCGCCTTAAAAATCAGAGGAGACCGGATATGACCATGTCAGCCGCTGCCCCCAGTGTTTCGACTCAATCCATGAGTTCCGACCGCAAGCTCGTGGGAAAACTTGTGGGCCACCTGTATATTGCGGCCAAGACCCTACTTGAGGGCCACGTCAGCAGCATGGATGATGTCCGGCATGAGATTCGCGCCATCATGTATTCCGGGCGCTCAAGAAAGCTCCCGGAGGGCGCTGACAATGCCATGGATGATGGAGCTTCCGTACAGGCGTGGCGCAAGCTGGTGATGCGACTGATCGACGGCCTGAACAAGTTTCCCGATGACTCAGACTGCCTGCCGGACAGCTTCAAGAGAGATCTCGCTCGCTCTATCAAACAGGGCAAGAAGCTTTGTCAGGGCGGAGGGGCGGCTTTGGAGGAGGCTCGAAACCAGATCAATCGCGCGAACCTCCTCTACCATAAATTGAGCGGTGCTTCCTACGTCTGATCCTGGTGGTTGAGTATTCCGTGACTTGTAGGCCGCGATCCGGGAGTTTGGCGAGCGGTCCCAATCGCGAATGACAAAAACCCTGGTCTCACCGATTCAACCGGTAGGCGCCGAACCGCGCACTTCCGCCGATGCGCCTGGGATCGGCAAAAATGCTGACACGGGTTTCCTGCTAGAGCGATCGCAAGAAATCGATAATTTCCTGCTGCTCCCCGGTGCTCAGCTTATCGAAATATTCGATGACTTTGTTTGCTTCGCTGCCGCGGCTCTTGTGCGCTCTGATGGCTTCAACCAGATTGCTGGCTCGCCCGTCATGGAGAAAGAAAATACGTTGTCCGACGCCCCACAGGGGAGCGGTTCGGAACTCGTCGGGACCTGCGCCGCCTTGCGTGATGCCGTCGGCAAGACCTTCGCCCATGTGATGAACGAGAAGATCGGAGAAAAGATTTGCGGTCTGATTGGACAGGGCTGCGCTGGGGACAGTGGAGGAACCGCTTGCGATCGCCTTGCCCGTTGTAAACGATGGGTTATGACAGTGGACGCACCCTATCTTTGCGAATGTCTCACGCCCCTTTTCGGTGGCCGGTGTTGCAGGAGCAGGAACGGGTGGCGCCAGCATCCGCATGAAGTTGGCGAAGGCCTCGATATCGGAGACGACCGCGGTGTTCACGGTGGGCGATGGCGCGGGAGTCGTCGTGAAGTTGAGCGTGTCCTCGGGAGTGGCGTTGAACAGGCAGCCGGATGTTTCGTCGCGCTCTTGCGGGAAAAGCTCGTTCGAGACACCCATTTCGACGTTGTATGCTTCACCCGCGAACATGAGAAGGGATTTGTTCTGCGCCTTCCAGCCGAACCGGGTGATGGTTCCATCGTTTCCACTCAGGTTCACATTTCCGCTCAAGTGTGCGTTTGCGTGCCCGCCGATACCCAACGCCGTTTTTTGCGATGCATTCGCATTCATGTTTGCAAGGATGGCTGAGTCGGGAATCGCTTCAATCAGCCCCGCGCCGAAGACTGGAGTTGGAATTCGGAAAATAATGTTGGGGTTTCCGCCCTGGCCCGTGAGTGGCTTCCCGGCAGGAAGGAAGTCGGGCTGGGAGATGTTGCATCCAGGAGCGTCCGATCGTCCGGCGATCACAAACAGGTCGTGCACTTCCCCGTCGGCGGCACCGTTGCTCCGCTTAAACCGCGCTTCCCGGACCGGGCCGCCTGGTGTGACGAACCAGGGCAAGGTGTTCTTCGCGCCGTTCAAGGTGGCAACCGCGACCTGAGGATTTCGCGCTGGGCTCGATCCGCCTCCATTCGGTTGCGAATGGCATGAGAGGCACTGGTTTGAGTTGAAGCGAGGTCCGAGGCCGTTGTTCGCGCCTTTGGTCACGGACTCAATTTCGGCGAACCGGGTCTGCCCATCCTGGAAGAATGCGGTCTCGTCCGAAGTAAGACCCTGGAGCGGACCGCCGGCACCCGCCGGGCCACCGCGCACACCCGGGTCCACAGGAACCGCTTTGGTCTGACCCGATGCATACGCGGATATTGCCAACGCCACAACCGCGATTCCACCAAACTGCTTGAGTCCAGCTTTCCGGAGGGTCTTAGGCATAGGAACCTCGCTGATCCAAGAATGGCGGTATTGTACAACGAGTCCAACTTGCAACTCAGTCGGCGGCGTTGATGTTCTCGATGGCGCCGTTTTTCAGCGCCCATTCGCGGAATCCTGCGGGCGCATTCTTGACGCCGGCGATGTTGGCGGATTGAATGGCGGCAATCTGCTGCCACGCGATCGACTGCAAGTCGGCATTGCGCAGATCCGTAGCTGAGAGGTCGACGCCGTCAAGAATCGCGCCGTCGAGATCGGTTCCGACGAGGTCGGCATCGCTCATGTTTGCGTGGGAGAGCACTGCCCGCTTGAGATTGCTGCCGCGGAAATTGGCGAAGTGAAGATTGGCATAGTCGAGATGAGCAAAGCCGAGGGAACTACCGCGGAGGTCCGCGGCGCTGAGGTTGGCGCGGAGAAGATTTGCATGCTCGAGATGGACGCCCTGCAGAAATGCCGCAGATGCGTCAACGCCGACGAGCGGAACTTTGTCGGCATTCAGCTCCTGCAGCGCTTCGATGCGCCCTCCGCTGCCACCTTTGCCCTGGGCCGTATTGATGACCTGCCATGCCTGGTAATGGCGCTGCATGATGCGGTCGCCGGATTCGCTGAAGTAGAAGATGACGCCGATGAGCACGGAGAGGCTGCCGAGATATTCGAGGACCTCGAGAAAGCTCCAGCGGCTGAGGCCGTAAGCGGTCCACTCCAAGAGCCATTCGATCCGCCGCAAGGGAAGCAGCCAGCGATGCTTGAATTCGCTTTTGATGATGAGCCATTCGGCGGGACGCCTGGTAATTCTGCGCGTAATCATTCTTGCCTCCACGGACGGCGCGGGCTTTCCGCAACCGCGGCCTGCGCTGCCAGTGAGAGTGTCTGGGGCGGAGGAAAGATACGTCAAGAACGCGGGCTGGGAAAAAGAAATGGTTCTGGGAGATAGCGGGTCAGCGTGCGCGGCGCGCACAAGCGGGTTAGCAAGTTAGCGGGTTTCTCCGGAGGAGCCGTTAGTCGGCGGCGTTGGCGGGTTCGGCCGGTGTTTTTGGGGGGCGCCTGGCGGGCGGAGTGAGGGGTTTGATTTTGGGAATCGCACTCACATCGGTCTTGCCTTCGGCGAGATTGATGAGGAAGTCCTGCGCGGAAAAAACGGGTACCCCCTGGAGAACTTGCGAAGCGCGTTTGTAGGTTCCGTCTGACTGCTGGATGCGGGCCTTGATGGTGTCGGCGAGGTAGGCGGGAAGAATCTCGTCGTGGATGCGGGCCTTGACGGCGGTATCGCGAACGGGGAAGACCACTTCGCAGCGTTCGAAGAGATTGCGCGGCATCCAGTCGGCTGAGCCGAGGTAGATTTCGTCGTCGCCGCCGTTGGCGAAGTGGTAGATCCGGGAGTGCTCGAGGAAGCGGCCGACGACGGAGCGGACACGGATGTGGCTGGAGAGGCCTTTGACGCCGGGGCGGAGGATGCAGAGGCCGCGGATGATCAGGTCGATTTCGACGCCGGCGTTGGATGCGTCGTAAAGGGCCTCGATGACGCTGGGCTCGAGAAGCGCATTCATCTTGGCGACGATGTGGGCCGGACGGCCGGCGCGGGCGTGTTCGGTTTCGCGGCGGATGAGGCCCAGGAAGCTCTCGGCCATGGTGAGCGGAGCAACCAGAAGCGGGCGGTAGTCGTCGATCTCGGCGTGCGCGGTGAGGTAGTTGAAGACCATGTGCACGCGCTCGGTGATCTGCGGATCGCAGGTGAGCAGGCTCAGGTCGGTATAGAAGCGGGCGGTGATGGGGTTGTAGTTGCCGGTGCCGAGATGGCAGTAGCGGCGGGTGACGCCGTCTTCGTCGCGGCGAACGAGCAGGGCGAGCTTGCAGTGCGTCTTGAGGCCGACTACGCCGTGGAAGACCTGCACGCCGGCGTCTTCCATGCTGCGCGCCCAGCGGATGTTGGAGGCTTCGTCGAAGCGGGCCATGAGCTCGACGACGAGGGTGGCTTCCTTGGTGGCGGCGGCCTCAATGAGCGCGGAGAAGACGGGCGAATCCTGGCTGGTGCGATAGAGGGTTTGCTTCATGCTGACGACGGCGGGGTCTTCGGCGCCCTGCTGGATGAAGTCGACGACGGAATCGTAAGAGTCGAAGGGATGGTGGAGGACGATATCGTGCTGGCGGAGTTCGTCGAAGATGCTGGTTGACTTGCGACTGAGGTGCAGCGGTTTGGGCGTGAAGGGCGGGAACTTGAGATCGGGGCGCTGGATGTCGCTGTAGAAGAACATCAGGCGCGAGAGATTGACGGGGCCATCGCCGCGGAAGACCTGGTCTTCGTCGAGTTCGAAGTTGACGCGCAGGCGTTCCACGATTTCGGGGTCGGCGCCGGTTTCGATTTCGAGGCGCACGGCGTCGCCTTTGCGGCGATTGTGGAGCTCGACGCGGATGGTTTCGAGCAGAGAGCGTGCTTCTTCTTCTTCGAAGTAGAGGTTGGAATTGCGGGTGACGCGGAAGGCGGTGCGCGATTGCACTTCGTAACCGCGATACATGCCGCCGAGGTTCTGCGCGATCAGGTCCTGCAGAAGGAGATAGTCGAATTTGCCGTCTTCGGCGGGAAGGCGGACGAAGCGCGGCAGGGCACGGGGCACCGTGACCACACCCAGGACCTGCGGGCCGGAGCTTTTGCGCTTGCGACGGAGAAGCAGGGCGAGACAGAGCGCTTTATTCAGAACGCGCGGGAAGGGGTGCGCGGGATCGATGGCGATGGGCGTAAGGAGCGGGTCGACTTCGCGCTGAAAGTAACTCTGCGCATAGGCCCGGGCCTCTTCATCGAGTTCCTCCCACTCCAGAAGACGGATGCCTTGCTTACGCAGTTCGGGGAGAAGCGAGTCGTTCCAGCAATGGTATTGCGCGTCGACAAAGGTGTGGATTTCGGCGGTGAGGGAGGCGAGCGACTCGTCGGGGCGCAGGCCGTCGTAGCCCTGCTCGCGGTAGCCGTCTTCAATGCGCTGCATGAGGCCAGCCTGGCGGATTTCCACATATTCATCGAGATTGGAGCCGGTAATGGCGAGAAACTTGACCCGTTCGAGGAGGGGATTGGATGGGTCTGCGGCTTCTTCAAGGACACGGCGATTGAACTGCATCCAGGAGTGATCGCGTCCGGTGAAAAGCTTTTGTTTTTGCGTTGTTCTGGCCATGGGGTTGAGTCGAGCTGTGTTGGCAAGTCTACAGCGTTTTGCCGGGAAACTGGAACCGGGGGAGAGAGTTTTGTCTCGGAGGCAATGGTTACAGGTCGGGGCGGGAAGAGAGATTAAAGGGATGCAAAAAGGATGGCGAGGAAGGCGGGAATTGGGCCGGGCAGATTGACCCGGGGAGGGGGGTGGGGCGAGGATAGAGGTTCGGCAGTCCGCATTGTTACCCCCAAAATCAGGAGTTTTCACGATGGATGCCAAGAACAGCTTGATTCCCCAGCAGCCGATTCCGGCTGGAGCCGAGGAGTTTTCAAAGAAAGTAAGCAGTCTGCTTGACGGCCAGCCGAAGGACGAAGCAACGGTCAATCAAGCTCTCGAAGGCATGGGTGACATGCTGGATACGATTGCGGCCGGGCTGTACAGCATGGCGTCGATGCTGGTGGGCGAGGGGGAAGACAGCATCGAGCTGGTGGAGACTGCGGTGATGCGGACGGATATTTCGTCCCGGGGTGATGCCGCGGAAGCGCGGCACAGCAGCAGGACGGCACTCTGTACGGCGGCGATTGAACTGATCGCCGGGCGCAAGCCAGGAAGCCTGGCCGCGCCGGAGGGTCTGGAACATGCTTCTACCTGCATTGAGGACGACGATTTGGAGTCGGCCGGAATTTCGCGCGAGGAACTGGAGCACATGCTGGCGGGTCCGAATCGGGAGAGCGTAAAGGGTTGGATTGAGAGCCTGCCGACGGAGACGCGCGTGATTTTTGTTCTGCGGGCTGTGGCAGGTCTTTCCGCGGACGAGACAGCGGCGCTGCTTGCGGGCCACGGAGGGCCGGGGGCCGAGGGATGGAATGCGGATGCCGTGCGGGAGATCTTCCGGCAGGGACTGTGCTCGCTGGCTTCGCAGCTGATTCACGCAACGACGGCGCGATAAAGATAGGGACTAGGGACAGGGACTAGGGAATAGGGAATAGGGACTGGGAGAATAGGGAGTAAGGACAGGGACTGGACATTGAATAAAGTGCTTTCGGGAGGTGGTGTGTTGGGGGATACACCGCCGTTCATTTTTTGTTCGGTACACTAGATAAAGAACCTGCCTGCCCGAATCGGGCATCTATTGGAGTGCAAACAACTTTCCGGCGGATTTGCGAGCCAGGATTCAAAGACGATCGATGTCCTCAGATCATTGTAGGAAGTATCCGAACAATTTTTGTGCCTTTGCAAGATTGGCGCTGATGGTGGGAGCCACGTCAGCTTCGCAGCTGCTTGCGCAGCAATTGCCTTCGCAAATATCCGGACAGAGCACGGGTCCAACGGCGCAGAGTTTTCAGGGAAGCGTGACCGCGGGTCAGGCAACGGGACAGGTGATCGATCTTTCCCTGGACGATGCGATTCAGCGGGGTCTGAAGAATAACCTCGGCGTAATTCTCAGCGGGACGCAGACGGCGTCGGCGCGGGCACAGCGGCTGAGCCAGTTGCAGTCGTTGTTGCCCGATGTGGAATTCAACGCGCACGAGGCGGTGTCGCAGGTGGACCTGGCGGCGGAGGGTTTGCGGATTCCGGGTTTTCCGACCATTATCGGGCCCTTCGGCTATACGGATCTGCGGGCATCGCTGAGCTGGTCGCTGGTGGATGTGAAGTCGTTGCGGACGTATATGGCGGCGAAACACCAATTCAAGTCGGCGGAGCTTTCAGCCCAGGATGCACGCGACATGGTGGTGCTGACAGTGGGCAACGCCTACATGCTGGTGCTAGCCGATCAGTCGCTCGTGGAGAGTTACGTAGCCCAGGTGGCAACGTCGAAGGTTTCGCTGGACCAGGCCAATGCGAATCACGACGCGGGAACGGCACCGAGGCTGGATGTGCTGCGGGCGCAGGTGGACTATCAGTCGCTGCAGCAGCAGTTGATTGTGGCGCAGAATTCGCTGGAGAAAGATAAGCTGGCGCTGGCGCGGGCAATCGGATTGCCGCTGGAGCAGAAGTTCAACCTGTCGGACAAGGCGCCTTACGCGTATATTCGACAAGCTTGATGTGGATGCGACGATCAAGCAGGCACACGCCAACCGCAAAGACCTGGCTGCGATGCTGGAGCAGACCAAAGGGCACGAAGAGCAGCGCAAGGCAGCAACGGCGGATCGGTATCCGACGGTGAAATTCGACGGGGACTACGGCGACATCGGCGTGAATGTGCGGCATTCGCACGAAACCGGGGATGCGCAGGGCACGTTGAGCGTGCCGGTATTCAAGGAATTTGGGCTGCGCGGCGAGGCGCAGGTTGCGCAGTCGCAGCTGGATACGCAGAAGGCGCAGTTGAGCGATTTGAATGCCCAGGTGGATGCGGATGTGCGCGATGCGCTGCTGGATATTGAGGCGGCGCAAAAGCAGGTCGAGGTTGCGCGATCAAGCGTGGAACTTGCAACCGAAGCACTCAGCGAGGCGCAGCAGCGCTATGTGAACGGAGTGAGCGACAACCTGGCGGTGAGCCAGGCACAGCAGTCGGTGGCGCAGGCCAATGATCAGTATGTTTCCAGCCTCTATCGGGATAACGTGGCCAAGTTGAGTTTGGCGCGGGCGCTGGGAGCGGGGCAGGACTACAAGAAATATCTCGGCAAAACCAGTGAAACACCAGCGTTTTGAGATTCGAGGAAGGTCGCCGCTCGCTGATGGTCGCGTCGACTTAAATGAAATGGTTTCGAAAAGCATGAACACTGGTTTTGCAATGGGAGGGAAGTAAACGTGGCGGATACAACCACAACAACAGTGCAGGCGCCGCGGGACGAGAGTACCGAGGTGGCGCAGCCTCCTTCTCGCCGCAGGGGAATCATCATCGCGGTGGTGGTGATCCTGGTGCTGGTAGGACTTGGTTTCTGGTGGCACTCCACCTACTACGAAGACACAGACGACGCGCAGATCAACGGGCACCTGATCCAGATCAGCTCGCGTATTGCGGGCCAGGTGGTCCACGTCGACGTGGATGAGAACCAACTGGTGAAGGCCGGCGATCCCATCGCAGAGCTTGATCCGCGGGATTACCAGGTAGCGGTGGAGAATGCGCAGGCCGCGCTGGCCAGCGCGAAGGCCGCTGCTGCCGCGGCGAATGTAAATGTGCCGATCACGTCGATCAACACCGGCAGCAACCTGAGTTCCGCGGGAGCGGATGTGAGCGCGGCAACGGCTTCGATTTCGCAGGCTCAGTCGCAGTTGGCTGCGGCGCATGCACAAGTGGTGCAGGCAGAAGCCAACGCTTTGAAAGCGCAACAGGATCTGGATCGCTACAAGCCGCTGGTCGAGAAAGACGTGATCAGCAAGCAGCAGTACGATGCGGCGGTGGCTGCGGCGGATGCGGCCAAGGCCGCGGTGGACAACGCGCATGCAAACGAGAAAGCTGCAGGGGATGGGGTGCAGGGTCGCCAATGACAAGGCGGCACAGGCACAGGCGCAATTGAAATATGCGCAGACCGGCCCGCAGCAGGTAGCAGCGCAGTCGGCGCGCGCCAAGCAGGCCCTGGCCCAGGTGGCGCAGGCGCAGGCGCAGCTGGACCAGGCGAATCTGAACCTGAGCTACTGCAAGATTGTGGCGCCGGCGGCGGGCATCATCACGCGGAAGAGCGTGGAGATTAACCAGAATGTTTCGACGGGACAGAACCTGCTGACGCTGGTTTCGCTGGAAGACTTGTGGGTGACGGCGAACTTCAAGGAGACGCAGCTGAAGCACATGTCGAATGGTCAGCATGTGGAGATCAGCGTGGATGCGACGGGCAAGAGTTACGACGGACACGTGACGCAGATTGGCGGCGCGACAGGTTCGGTGCTTTCCCTGTTTCCGCCGGAGAACGCAACCGGCAACTACGTGAAGGTGGTGCAGCGCCTGCCGGTGCAGGATCGACTTCGACGATCTGAACAAGGAAGATCCGAATCATGCACTGCGGCCGGGGTTGAGCGTGGAACCGAAGGTGAGGGTTAAGCCGTAGAACAGATGTCCGTGGTCAGTTTTCAGCGATCAGTTTGTTTCGTGATTTGGCCAGCTCTTCGAGTGAATCGGGGAGCTGGTTTTGTTTTGGCTAAAGGAACTATGGCTGGCGGAGGCGGAGGCGGTGGAGGCGGTGGCGGGGGCGGGGGAGGGATTCTCACGCCGAGCAGGGACTTGAATTCATCCGGCAGGTTCAATCGCGAATGAGGTGCGGGTGAATTCGGATGGGACACTTCCTCGGTCGAATGCCGGATCGCGATGGCCTTATCAATGGAGTCCCTTGCCTTTGCAAGGTCCGCGGCCCTTGCGCTGCTGTCGGTGCAATGGGTTCCCGCACGCAATTGATAGACCAAGGAAAGATAGGAAAGAGAATCATTGTCTTTGGGATCGGCGACGAGCGCGTGGTTGAGGTGCTCGATGGCCTCCTCGAGCAAAGGGGCGTTTATCGTCGCAATCGATTTGCAGGTAGCGAGACTGGCGCGCGGATAGCCAGGTGCGCCCGCCAGGGAAAGTTGAGCCTGTTTCAGGCGTTCGGAGGCGTTCTTCCAGGCGATGGACCAGTCGATTGCTCCGACCTGATAATCCGCATCGAAGTCGCGGGGCTCGGCAGCAAGAATGCGAAGCTCGATCTCTTTCGCCTTGTCGCGCTGACCAATATTCTGATAGATGCTCGACAGCGCGAGGAGCGCGTAGCCGTCGTTGGGTTCCAGGGCGAGGACGTGATTCAGAGATTCGATGGCGGTCTGCGCGGCTTTCAGATTATCGGGAGATTGCACGCCGGGCACGACGGATTCAGTTTGCGCAAATGCCAGATAGAGGAGCGCCTGGGCATTGGAAGGCTGCATCGCTACGGCGCGTTCAAAGTGCTCCGTTGCTTCCTCGTATCTGCCACGGGCGAAGGCGTCGAGTCCGGCGCGTTCCTGGTTGTCGAACTGCGCTGTGGAACTGTCGCTCTGAGCAGAGATCGCGAAGCCAGAAAAGGCAGCGGCTGAAATCATCAGAAAAGTGATCGCACACAGCTTCGTGTTATTCATTGCGAAGCGTTCGGAAAGTCGGGCATTGCGGTTTGGGCAGATCATCGCACTTTTCGCCTGTTCGGGCGGTCTGGATTCGGGGGTGAGGGCAATTGTGGCACCGGATGAGGGACTGCGCAACAAAAACCGGGACACGGGCTCACATCCCCAAGTGAACCAACCCGCCGGAAACGCGTGAAGCATGTATCGTGAATGGACAGCGATGAAAGACGCGATTCAGGTTTCAAAAGAGAACTATCTGAAAGCCATCCTGGAGGCTGAAGCCGAGGGGCACCAGGTGATTCCGGCGACGCTGGCGCATTGGCTGGAGGTTTCGGCGCCGGCGGTGACGATGGCGCTGAAGCGGCTGCGGCGGGATGGCTATGTCGAGATGCAGCGACGACGGCATCGTGCGCCTGACCGCAACCGGGCGGGAGACGGCGTACCGGACGGCGCTGCGGCATCACCTGATCGAACGGATGCTGACCGAGATTTTCGGCATGGAATGGTACGAGATTCACGACGAGGCGGAGCGGCTGGAGCACGCGGTTTCGCCGGCGTTTGAGGCGAAGCTGAAAGAGAAGCTGGGCGAAGGCGGGGCGTGTCCGCACGGCAATTCGGTGCTGCCGGTGAAGCCGGAGGAACGCAAGAGGCGGGGAGAGATTCCGCTGTCTGAGGCCCGGGCGGGGGAACGGTACCGGGTGACAAGCCTGCAGGAGCGGGACTCGCAACTGCTGTTGTTTCTGCATCGAATGGGGATAGGACCGAACCAGAGTTTGCGTGTTCTGAGTCAAAACTACGATCAAACCGTTTCGATTGAATTACCTACAGGGAACTCGATTCCTGGGAAGGCCGGCCGCGGAAGCGGTTTGGCTAAGGTTGGATTCGCCTAAGTAATTAAAAATAAGTAAATTCACATTAACCATAATTAATGTATGGCATACTGATGACAGTAGAACTGCGTGTTGTTCCCCCTTTTCGCTTATATGGCCACAGAAACTCCCAATTCCATCGGGCTCCAGGAGCCCTCGTTACCCGAGGTGCATGCGAGCGTGCGCATCTCGCGGTCGCCGGTATATTGGAGGCGGCTGCTGGGTTTTCTGGGGCCGGGATTCCTGATTTCCGTCGGCTACATGGATCCGGGAAACTGGGCGACCGATATCGCGGGCGGATCGCGATTCGGATACACGCTGCTGTTCGTGATCATGCTGTCGAACCTGATGGCGATTCTGCTGCAGAGTCTGGCGCTGAAGTTGGGCGTGGCGACGGAGCGGGACCTGGCGCAGCTTTGCCATGAGAATTACGGGCGCAAGGCGAGTTTTGCGTTGTGGGTGGGAGCGGAGATTGCGATTGCGGCTTGCGACCTGGCGGAGGTGATCGGGTCGGCGATCGCGCTGCAACTGCTGTTTCACATCCCGCTGTTTTATGGCGTGCTGATCACCGGGCTGGATGTATTGCTGATCCTGCTGCTGCAGAAGTGGGGGTTCCGATATGTAGAGGCGCTGGTGATCACGCTGATCGGGACGATTGTAGGGATGTTTGGCGTGCAGATGTTCCTGTCTCGCCCGGACTATTGGCCCGTGCTGCACAGCCTTTTCGTCCCCTCGGCCTCGATCGTGACGAATCCCGCGATGCTGTACATCGCGATCGGCATTCTCGGCGCAACGGTGATGCCGCACAATCTCTATCTGCATTCGTCGATTGTGCAGAGCCGGCGCTATAAGCGGACACCGGAGGGCAAGCGCGAGGCGATTCACATGGCGAATGTGGATTCGGCGCTGGCGCTGACGCTGGCGCTGTTTGTCAACGCGGCGATCCTGATTGTGGCGGCGGCGGTGTTTCATCGCAGCGGGCATTTCGAGGTGGCGGCGATTGAGGACGCGTACAAGCTGCTGAGTCCGCTGGTGGGCGCGGGATTTGCGAGCACGCTGTTTGCGGTGGCGCTGCTGGCGTCGGGGCAGAACTCGTCGATTACCGGGACGCTCGCAGGGCAAATCGTGATGGAAGGCTTTATTCATCTGAAGGTATCGCCGTGGCTGCGCAGGCTGATAACGCGCTCGCTGGCGATTATCCCGACGATCATCGTAGTGGCGATCAATGGCGAGCGGGGAACGGAAAAACTGCTGATCCTGAGCCAGGTGATTCTGTCGATGCAGTTGAGTTTCGCGGTGGTGCCGCTGGTCATCTTCACCGGGAGCCGCGAGAAGATGGGCGAGTTTGTGAACGCGACCATGGTTGAAGGTCCTGGCCTGGACCACGGCGGTTGCGATCGCGGGACTTAACGCGTGGCTTCTCGTCTTGATGGCGCAGGGCCGCGTGTAGGGAGCTGATCCGCGCTTTTTATTCCCCGATTTTTCCCGGAGGTCGTTTGAAATGAAGCAGAGTCCAACGCACATCCCGCTCGTTTTTCTTGCGTTAACTATGCTTAACGGAAATCTCTTAATTGCGCAGAGCGGGATTTCTGCGGCGCTGGCGGGGACGGTTTCCGATCAGAACGGCTCGGTGGTTGTGGATGCGCGCGTGACTGCCACGGATGTGGATACCAAGGCCACCCGGACGAGCCGAAGCGATGGCGGCGGACGCTATATCTTCTCTCAGCTCAATCCGGGGACATACCAGGTGGCGGTGCAGGCGGAAGGCTTTGCCGATGCAGTTATCGGAGCCTAAAGCCGTAGGCGTGGGCCGCACCGTTGCGCTCAACTTCAGCCTGCGGCTGAGGTCCACCAGTCAGACCGTAGAAGTGACGGCGGCGGAGGGGCCGATGAGCCTCGACAACCCCAATGTGGCCACGACGCTGGAGGAAAAGACAATCAAGCGCCTTCCGAATCCCGGGCAGGACCTTACCTACGTCACCCAGTTTGCGCAGGGAGCCCTGATGAATACGGCTGGGTCTTCCAACGACGCCAAGGCAGCCGGGGGCTACGGAAACGTTGAATTCAATGGTTTGCCCGCGACCTCCAACGGGTACATTCTCGACGGATACGACACCAATGATCCGTGGCTCGGGCTGAATATCGGTTTGTCCACCAATCTCGTGATCGGGCTTGACGCGGTGCAGGAAGCGACGGTGAATACCAATTCCTTCTCGGTGGATCAAGGCCGCTATGCATCTGCACAGGTGAACTACTTCACCAAGTCCGGAACCAATCGATTTCATGGGGATGTGTACGAGGTATGGAATGGTTCGCTGCTGAACGCTGAAGACTATTTCCTGCATGCGAACGACACGCCGGGAAATACTGCCAGAAAGCCTCGCTCGACGGTGAATGAGTTTGGAGTGAGCACTGGCGGGCCGGTCCGGAGGGACAAGCTCTTTTTCTTCGTCCATTATGAGGGGATTCGCATCGCGCTGCCGCTGGTATCGCAGCTCACATTGCCCTCGCCCGGCTATCAGCAATACGTGCTGGGGCAACTTGCCAGCGGCGGAGTGGACCCGGCCACGGGGACAATGCTGCCCGCGCAGCCGGGAGAGATTCCGTTCTACAGGAACCTCTTCTCGCTGTTGCCGGATGCGAGCGGGACGCCAGTCCAGATTATCGGCTGTCCGCTCGGCACCAATGGCGATGGATGCGCGAACCAGCGCCAGGCTTCGCTGAACAACAGCGACAGCGAAAACCTGGTCGTGGTGAAGATCGACCACACGATCGATGCGAAGAACAGCGTCTGGTATCGCTTTCAGCAGGACACGGGCCTGCAGGCGGCTTATACCGATCCGGTCAATGCGATGTTCAATGCCTACTCGCCGCAGCCGCAGAGGACGCTGGTGGTCGGCTACACGCACGTCTTCAACGATCGTCTCGTGAACCAGTTCAATCCCGGCGCGAGCTGGTACGCCAGTATCTTTGAGCCGAACAATTATGTCCAGGTGCAGCAGAAGTTCCCGATCGTGCTGATGGCGGGTAGCTCGAGCGTGCCGTTCACGACCATCGGAGGGAACGACCAGACCTATCCGCAAGGCCGGAAGGTTACGCAGTGGCAGATCAACGATAACCTTACCTGGACTGCGGGCAAGCACACCCTGAAGTTCGGCATGAATACGCGCCGCATCGACGCAAGCAACTATGACCTCGGCGTTGGAACCGTGCCCACGGTTGTCTACAACGATCTTGCGCAATTTACGTATGGCGCCGCCTACACCGCCAGCCAGACATTTCCTGTGGCGTTGAAGGAGAGGGTTGCGGTTGGGAATCTCGAGTATTACGGGATGGATACGTACAAGCCGACACTCAAAGCGACATTGACCTACGGGATGCGCGTGACGTGGAATACGAACGAGACGAACCAGAGTGGCTTGTTCGCCCGCCCCGCAGGGTCTTTTGCGGATATGTCGCACGATGCCAACCAGCCGCTGGACAAGGCAATTCTCACCAACGTGCACGGTGTGTTTCCGTCCACTCCGCTATTCATCTGGCAGCCCCGGGTGTCTGGCGCGTACCAGCTACCGTTCGGAGTAACGGTGCATGCCGGTTTCGGGGCCTTCAATGACATCATTCCGGCACAGATTGCCGATCTTGCGGCAGGCAATGCGCCCTACGCACCAACGTTTGTGGGCGGCGTTGGCGGCCAGGTGGGCGGAGTCGGCATCGCGCCCGGCGTATCGGGCAGTGCTGTAGATGCGGCCGCGTATGCGAACAACGCGTTCCAATTGGCGTTCCGGTCGGGCACAGCCACGCCCTTTGCCGTCGGTCTCAACACCTTTCCCAGCGGTACGCTGAAGTCGCCCTACTACTACCAATACAATTTTGGTGTTGAGAAACTGGTGAGCGTCAAGGGAGATTTGCGCGCGGATTTTGTAGGCACGCGCGGTCTGCATGAGCCTTTCCAGGTCCAGCTCAATGGGTATCAGACTGTGTGTTCGGGCTGCTTTGCTCCGTATCCCTACGGCGCGCCCACCGATGTGCGATTCGGCAGCGTAAACGAGTTCCGTACGGACGCTAACAGTAACTATGCCGGCCTCCAGACCGTCTACACGCAGCAGATTGCCGGGCTGACAGTTCGCGGCAATTACACGCTGAGCCATTGTCTCGACGAGGTCTCGAACGGCGGCTTGCTGTCCTTTTCGAGCCAGGGAATTCTGTCCCCGTTGCCGGGTGAATTGAGACGAAGCTACAGCAACTGTGATTACGATGTGCGGCATAACATTTCGGCCTATGGGGTGTATCAGCTCCCGTTCCAATTTCGCCGATGCGATGCTTCGACAGATCCTGGGTGGATGGTCCGTTTCGCAGACGGCGTTCTTTCATACGGGGCTTCCGTTCACGGTTCTGAGCCAGCCGTATTCGTTCAACGACAATGGGATCTTCCAGGCCAGCGGGCCGCAGTATGCACGCAGGGTTTCCGGCGTGCCGGTCTACCGGAAGACGAACTATCCCGGCGTAACCGTGGCGGGAACAAAACAGTGGCTGAACCCAGATGCGTTTGTCTCCGTTGTCGACCCGGCGACGGGCAGTTGCACCGGAGGGGACTCGGAGTCCAACTGCCAGTTCGGAGACTCGGGAAGAAATACAGTGCGGGGGCCGCACTATACAGGCTCGGACATGTATCTGACGAAGAAATTTCCAATCGCAGAAGGCATATCACTGCGCTTCGATACCCAGTTATTCAACGCGTTCAATCATCCGAATTTTGCGCTGCCGAGCAATGTGGAGGCCGGCGCGCCGGGGCAGCCCCGCCTGGACATTCCTGCTCGCTTCGGGACACTGGAGAGCACGATCTCGCCCCCAACCGGATTGCTGGGGGTGGGTCTGGGTGGGGACAGTTCACCGCGCATGATAGCTTTTCAGGCCAGAATCGAGTTCTGATATCGGATGGCGGGGAACGAAGGCCGCAGCGAGATGTATTCTTGGCGCTGAATTGGATGAGCGAGGCATGGCATGCGCAAGACTCTGGAAGTCGTAGGGCTGGGGATGCTGGCGGTCCTTTCCTGGATCACGTATTCGGCGCTGAATGGGCCCGTGAACGCTGCCGGATCGGATTCCTACGCACTTTGATATTTCCGGTCAGCCCAACGCGTGGGGGCCTTCCGAGTTTTCTGTGGTTTCTGCCACTTGTTGCGGCCGGACTTTACATGCTGCTGACGGTTCTGGGGAGCATTCGATACCGCAGATACAACCTGCCGGTTGCGGTGACGGAGTCCAATCTGCCATTTATCCAGGAACAGACCATTCTGATGGTGGCCTGGATCAAGTGCGAGATGCTTTGCTTGTTTGTCTATCTGCAGTGGGCGATTATCCAGTCGCACGCGACGGCATCATTTCGGCTATCGCCGCTGCTGATTCCTGTGTCCCTGGTGGTGATTTTTTCGACGGTGGGCTGGCGGCTGGCAACGATGATTCGCGGCGCAAAGGCGCGGGCGGAATCAGTCGATTCAGCAGGACGCATGCCAAAATTTGCGATAGGGATCGGCCGCTCAATGGCGGCGTGAGGCGCGGCGTCGGGCGGCTAGAAGATCCAGACGCTGGCCAGCATCGTGACCATCGCGGCGACCGTGACGACCTGGTAGACCAGGTCCTCCTTGCGGCGAGGTCGGTTTGAAACTGCCGAGGGGGAGGGATGCATCTCTGTTGCCTTTCCACAAAGCGCGGCGTACCCAAACGTCGCGGGGCCCGGTAGCATGTACTCACGTATATAGATTCAACTCGATTGGATTGTGAATCAACCAAAAGTGCTACGACTTCGGTTACGCGAGTCACGTGTGGGATCAGTGAAAAGTCGTGTGATTGGATTCGGGAATGCTCAGGACAGACTCTCAGCTCACCTGAGCGCAGTTCCCCAGGGAGTTGAGAGCGGCAGTTTGCGGGAAAATCTGGATCCAGTCCTTGCTTTGAAAGGCCCGGGGCTAAAGGCTCCTGATTTGGGGCCATCATTCGTGGGGCTGAAGCCCCACGCTCCCTCCGCCTTGCGCTGAAGCCCTACACTCCTTCCGTCTTTTGCCGGAGCGCCACGCTAATTCGGCCTTCACTGAAGCCCAGCGCTTCTTCAGTCCTGCAATGCCGGAGCCCTTTCGCACCTCGGCCTTTCTGCAGGAGGCTCTAAGCTTCGGCGGTTGTGGGGTCGATGATGGACATCACTTCCGCGATGGAGTTGGCGGGGAATCCGCCCTGGGTGGCGTGCTCGCGAACGATCTGCTCGTTCGGCGCGATGTAGATGCAGTAGATTTTGTCGCCGGTTACGTAGCTGTGGACCCACTGAATTTCGGGACCGAGTTTGCGCAGGACTCCGCAGGATGTCTGGGAGATGGCCTGGAGTTGGTCTGGGGTCATTTTTCCGGCGCCAGGGACTTCGCGCTCGATGACGTACTTGGGCATGGAACCTCTCTCAGGTATGGAATTAGAACCGGCCGGGCCAGTGTACCTGTTCGAGCCTCCGGAATTGGAATCCTATGGTAAGATGAAGGCAAGAGCAGGCAAGGTGTAGAATCCGCTCGTGAGTACCGGACCTCAGCTTGTTCCTCCCGACGGAGCCGCGCGAGCGGAACTGGTTGCCGATGGCGATTGCCGCAGCGGCGGTTTTGGTTGTTGCGGCAATCGTTGTGTTCATGATGGAGCGAGGCAAAGGTGCGGCGACGGTCACGCCGATTTCCGCCGCTCCGGATCCGTATGCGGCGACCCTGCCGATCACCAACCTGGTGATGAGCGAGTCGAGCAACCTTGCGGGCGGGAAAGTGACCTATATCGACGGCCACATCACCAATACCGGGAGCAAGACGGTTTCGGGAGTCCAGGCCCAGGTGCTGTTTCAGGAATGCAGCGAATGAAGTGGCGCAGAACGAAACCCAGCCGCTGAAATGGATCAGGACGCGCGAACCCTATGTCGACCTTGAGCCGGTGTCGGCGGCACCGCTGAAGCCGGGGGATGGCCAGGATTTCCGGATGATTTTCGACGCTGTAACGCCGGACTGGAACGGTGCGTACCCGGAGATCAGGATCGTTCACGTTGATGCAAAGTAAGATCAAGCCCGATTTACCCGGTAAGACTTACCGCTCGCGGTAAAAATTACTTTCTCTCATCCCGATCCGACGGGATCAATCCAGTATGTGTGCCCTTGATGCGTCAATAAAGTCTAAATAAAATGAATAGTTTCCCCGTTTTTCGGCAGGGATGAAGCTCTTTGGCATCGCCCCATGCAATAAGAGACAGCGAGCAGCACACCTGCTCACCCGCAGAACGATCGCGGCAACCGCATAATCAGGGGTTAGAAAAAAATGAAAAATCAAATTAAAGCGCGAATACTGTTTCCCAGCCAGGTGGCTATTCTTGCCTTGGCTTCGGCGATCGCGATCCCCGCGATGGCTCACAGACCAGCAGCCTGACAATTCCCAGAGTGCGCCGGCGGCCGCGCAGCAGACGCCGACCTCGACCCCTCCGGCAGCCGTAACGCAGCCCATTCCGGAAGATAAAGAGGGATTCTGGGGCCGCGTCAATCCCATGGCGCGCAAGAAGTGGGTGAAGAAGAGGCTTGACCCGATCAATGACCGCCTCACCGAGCTCGACCAGGTGAACGCCAAGAACGCCTCCGACATCAAGGATGTGGATGCGCGGGCGCAGGCCGGCATCAAGAAGGCGCAGGACTCGGCCGATGCGGCGAACCAGGTAGCCACGCAAGCCGGCGACCAGGCGAAGAAGGCGGCCGACACGGCGATGGCCGCTTCAGGTCATGTCGACTCTCTGAACACGACGGTGAACGGCCTGGATACCTACAAGCCGATCAGCGACGTTGAAGTTCCGTTCCGCGGCGGCAGCCCGATGCTGTCGAAGGACGCGAAGGCAAAGCTCGATGACATGGCGAAGAGCCTGGAAGGTCATCAGGGCTACATCATCGAAATCGAAGCTCGTTCGCCGGCTGCAGGGGCAGCCGGGATCGCGAGCTCCCAGCGCGAGGCTGAGGCAGTGAAGCGCTACCTCGTAACGGAACATGAGATTCCCGTCTACCGTATGCACTCCGTGGCCTTGGGCAATGCCGAGATCACGGAGCAGCCCACCACAGACGTTGCGAGCAACAACGCTCCGGCCGATCAGACTGCGCCGAAGCCTGCTGCCCATCATCGTGAGCGGGTTCCCAGCACCGTGCACATCAAGTTGATGGAAAACAGTTTGGCGGCCCAGGGCACCACATCCCCCCATGGTATGGCGTCCTCGACCGGTGCGGAGCAGCAGTAATGCTGCGTAGCCACCCCCCTGAGGCTCCCTTCCGCGCCGACGGCTACCCCGCCGTTGGCCGCCAATAAAGCTCTCGCAACACGAGAGAACCAAGGCAACTTGGCCCCCGTTAATGACGGGGGCCGTTTTTTTTGTAGAATCGAATTCTTCGTGGCGTTAATTGCGATCTGGAGATAGCACCGTTCTCGCCGCGGACAAGTTTGCGGATAGCCAACCATCTGGTTGCTCTTTTAACGAGGTATCCTTTTCACATCTTCCGGGTATTCCCCGAATCGCCAACTACACGCCAGGAACCCTGATTCATGAACCAGAGGGCGTCTCGCGTTGGCTTCTGATCTTAGGATTCGACCTGATGCGAAAGTCCCACACGATCAAACCAATCCATCATCACCTGATCGCAGACGTGTTCACGCTCGAATTGCTCCAGATCGGTCTCCCGCCGCGCCTGCGCTACGGAAAATAAACACTGTGTGCAAATCGATTCGACGCAATCTTTCGAATAGCGATGAAAGAACGGATGAAGACTCGAAGTATTCAACGGTGACCTCTTTTACGGGAAAGGCAACCGATGGCAATGAGTCTTACAGCTTAGAATTCTTCTGCGCATCCCACCGTTTCGTGACCGCCGCTACGATTCGCGCACGGCCTTCCAGTGATAGATGCCCTTCGATTGCGGGGGCGGCTATTTGGACCGCCCAGCAGGTTCTATCAATGTATATCGAATGGGAAAACGATATATTTTCGACTGCGGCTCGTCTCGCAACCAACGTAATCAGAATTGGTTACTTTCCGATATCGCGTCGCAGCCAGCTGATCGACATCCAAAGCAGATCCTTCCCTACGCCAACGCCATGGACGGTTCCGTCCACGAGGCTCCAACAGCGGTGTGTTCAGGGTGAGGCGCAGGTGAATTGCTGGCGATGGCGTTAGGATGGTTGCGATGAAGATTCTCAGCGCGGAGGAGATGCAGGCGTGCGACCGCGTGACGACGGAGCGCTATGGCGTGCCGTCGATTGCGCTGATGCGCGCGGCCTCGGCAGCGGTCGACGCGTTTGCGCGGGAACAGTTTCCGCGGGCGCGACGGGTGACGGTGCTGTGCGGCCGTGGAAACAACGGTGGCGACGGAATGATGGCGGCGCGGCTTCTTTCCAAGGCGGGCCTGGAAGTGACGACGCTGCTGCTTGGTTCGCAATATGAACTGAAGGGCGATGCGGCGACGGCGTGGCGGGAGCTGAGTCTGTCTCCGAATCGGTATTTGTATGAAGTGAATTCGGCGGCGGAACTCAAGGGCGCACAACGCGGCGCTTGAAACTGATCTGATTATTGATGCGGTGCTGGGCACGGGATTCAAGCCGCCGATGAAGGGGATGGCGCTGGCTGCGATGGAATGGGCGAGCGCGAGCGAGGCGCCGTTTCTCTCGGTGGATCTGCCATCCGGCTGGCCTGCGGATTCGACGAGCAGCAAAGTCGAGGAGAAGACGTTTCCCTCGGATGCGGTGATCACATTTACGGCGCCAAAGCCGGCGCATGTTTTTGGGGAGATGACGCGGCGTTGGGACCAGCCGGTTGTGGTGGCGCCGATTGGTTCTCCGGAAGAGGCGATCGTTTCGAGCAGAGGTTGAGCTGGGCGGGTACTTCGCATGCACTGGTGGCGCAGCCGCGCGCAACAGACTCCAACAAGGGAATGTACGGACATGTGCTGGTGATTGGCGGGTCGGTAGGGAAGTCTGGCGCGCCGGCGATGACATCGATGTCGGCATTGCGGGCCGGGGCGGGACTGGTGACGGCTGCCGTGCCGAGTCCGATTGTGGCGCAGGTGTCGGGATTTGCGCCGGAACTGATGACGCAGCCAATGCTGGCGAGTCCGACCGGAGAATTGGCGAGCAAAGGAGTCACGGCACAGCAATTTCAAAAACTCATTGAGCGCAAGACGGTGATTGCGGTCGGCCCGGGCCTGGGGCAGGGGCCAGGAGTGGAGATTCTGCTGGAGGCGGTTCTCTCGGATACGAAGATGCCGATCGTTATTGATGCCGACGGGCTGAATACTCTGGCCGCAAATCCGTTCTTGATGGAGAAGATGACCGAGGTCGCGAAGGCAGGGCGAACGGTGGTGTTGACGCCGCATCCCGGCGAAATGGCGCGCCTGGCCGGCAAGAGCGTCGAAGAAGTGCAGGCGGATCGGCTTGGAGCGGCGCGTGACTTTGTGCAAGCACATGGTGTGACGCTGGTGCTGAAGGGATCGCGCACGCTTATCGCTCATCCTGACGGACGGGTCGCAGTGAATACTTCGGGCAATCCTGGAATGGCGAAGGGCGGCAGCGGCGATTTGCTGACGGGCGTGATCGCCGGGCTGTCTGGCGCAGTTCAAAGACGATGTTGCGCGCGCGGTGGAGACGGCGGTTTATTTGCATGGGTTTGCCGCCGATCTTGCGGTCCGCGATGGGGACGAGCACACTTTGCTTGCCACCGACAGCTTGAAATATTTTCCTCGTGCGTTTCGGTTTCGGCCTTTGCGCTTTTCGAAAGGCCACCCGAGAGGGTATGTTTGGTTGCAGGGGCTGCATGCCGCCGACTGTATGCGAGTGCGCTCCGCAGAGGCTACGGAATGAGCAAGGAATCGCCAGTCGCCGAAGGACGGATTCACGAATTCGTAACAAAGAGCGGCGCCGACACGGTGGAAGTGGGGCGCAAGCTGGTGAATTTGCTGCGACCGCCTCAGTTGCTGATTCTTGCGCGGCGAACTGGGCACCGGCAAGACGACGCTGGTGAAGGGAATTGCGCAGGCGCTTGACGCCGCGGAGCCCGATGAAGTCACGAGTCCCACATTCACCCTTCTGCATGAGTATGATGGCTCGCCCAGGGCAAGCCGGTGAAGCTGTTTCACCTGGATGTGTACCGGCTGGAAGGCGAGCGGCAGTTGGAGACGCTGGGGCTGGATGAATTGCTTACTCCCGATGCGCTGGTGCTGGTGGAGTGGGGAGAAAAGTTCAAGAGCATTCGCAAGAAGGCCACGGGCGAAATCTCGATTGCTTCGGCGGGTGGCGATGCGCGCAAGATTTCGGTGACGCTGAAGGATTAGCGGCAGCGAGAAGGGCGATCGACCAACGCGATCGACGAAGAGGTGAAAGGATGCAATTGACTCTCTTGAAGTCGAGTCTTCCGCTCGTTCTTGCAGCGACGCTGTTGTCTGGTCAGCAGGAGAAGCCCACGTCGGCGCAGCAACCCGCACAGCAAAATGCGGGGAGACAATCCACGACACCTGGCGCGCAAGCGAAGACCGCACATGAGACGAAAGCACAACATAGAGTGGTGCGGAAGAGAAGTACGAGAGCCTCGTATCGGAACGGAGCGAAACGAGCTGCGTACCGTCCTGAATTCACGGAGCACTCCGTAGAAGTGATCAACGGATCCTCGACAAAACAAATCGTGCTCACCGAAGACAAGAAGCCCGTTGGGACCGCCAAGGGTGAGTCACCGCAGATGAAGGTTGAAGTCGTGAACGGCACTTCATCTGACACGCAATATTTCTACGCGGGCAATGGGCAGCCCCAACAAAACGCGGCGGAGTTGAGGCGGCCGGTTGTGGTTGGCATTCAGTCGAGCGATACGCGTGTAGTCGGTGGCAACAGGCATCCTGTAGTGACCGACATTATCGACATATCGGCAGTGAAGCCGGGCGATGCGAAGACCGTGAACAGCGGCGGACAGAAAGTGACAACCGGAATCGCTCCCAAGCCAAAGCGACCGGATTATCAGCCGGAAACGCATTAGAGTCCAAGCTGAATCCTCAAATGCAAGTTAAAAACCGGGCGGAATAATGCGTGCATTCCTGAATCGACAGGCCGCGCGGCAGGTGGCGTTGGTTTGAGGGAACCCGTAGCGACGGCGCTTTTAAGTAAAAGGATATCGCCGGGGTCGCGCTGTAAGGTCAGTGGACAGTGATCAGAACCCGTTTCTTTCTGAATTCAGATTTGTGAATGATTCGACTTCCGTTTGAACAGGTAAACGCGCGGCTTGCGTTGGTTTTGCGCGGGCTGGGGTTCAGCGATGAGCGCGCGCAGAGGTGTGCGCGGCTGTTTACGGAGACCACGTGTGACGGGGTCTATTCGCACGGGGTAAACCGGTTCCCGCGGTTTGTGGCGACGGTGCGGAACGGGAGCGTCGATCCGGATGCGGAGCCCAGCGTGGTTGCGCGATTTGGCGCGATGGAGCGGTGGGACGGGCAGCGAGGGCCAGGGAATCTGAATGCCTGGGCGGCGATGGAGCGGGCGATTGGGTTGAGTCGCGAGCACGGCATTGGCTGCGTGGCGATGGCGCATACCAACCACTGGATGCGCGGCGGGACCTATGGCTGGCAGGCGGCAGAGGCAGGCGTGATCGGGATCTGCTGGACGAACACGATGCCGAATGTGCCGCCGTGGGGCGGCGTGGAGCCGGCGATCGGAAACAATCCGCTGGTGATGGCGGCGCCGCGCGCGAAGGGGCACGTGGTGCTCGATATGGCGATGTCGCAGTTTTCGTATGGGGCGCTGGAGAGCTATCGGAAGCGCGGGGAACCGCTGCCGGTGGACGGGGGATATGACGCCGAAGGAAAGCTGACGCGCGATCCTGGAGCGATTGAGAAGTCGCAGCGGCTGCTTCCCATTGGGTTCTGGAAGGGCTCCGGGCTGGCGGTGGTGCTGGATTTGGTGGCCGCGATGACGTCGCTGGGGAATGCAACGCATGCGATCGCGAACGATCCGCTCAGGGAGACGGGATTGTCGCAGATGTTCGTGGCGATCGATCCGCGGGCGCTGGGAAATGCGACACAGATGGAGCAGATTGCGGATGAGGTGGTCGAGTCGTTGCATCGAACGCGTACGGCGGAAGCGGGGAAGACGGTGCGGTATCCGGGAGAGAATACGATGCGATTGCGGGAAGAGAATCATCGCCTGGGATTGCCAGTCGAGGAAGCGGTGTGGAACGAGATTCTGGGGATGTGACGATACCTGGGACTCGGCCGACTTATCTCGCCCGGAGATGGGGAAGGGTCTTGGTCGAACTGCCAGCCCACTCCACGGGGAAAATTAGTGGGCGAGCCGTGGTTCTTTTCGGCGGGCCAGAGCGTAAATTGCGACCAGGGCAGCGGTGAAGCCCGCCGCGGCGCCGATACCGAGGGCCCAGCGAGGGCCGAAGTGGTCGGCGACCCAACCGGCGATCGGTGCGCCAATCGGTGTCCCCCCGAGTGCGACGGCAACCCGCAGGGCCATCACCCTGCCCCGCATCGCTGGTTCTGTAGATAGCTGCATGGTGCTGTTGGTGCCGTTGGCGAAGGTCAGGGTAGCCGCGCCGATGATGATGAGAGCGGCCGCGAAACCCCAGTATCCAGGCGCCACCGCGGCCAAAGTACAGCCGATACCGAAGACAACCGTTCCCCCTAAAAGAGAGGGTAAGCCTGGTTGCTGGCGACTGGCAGCAAACAAAGCTCCTGAGAGTGTGCCCACGGCCATGATCGAGGAAAGCAGGCCGAAAGCGCGTGCATCGGAGTGGAAGACATTCACGGCCATAGTAGAGATGAAGATGGGGAAGTTCATACCAAAGGTGCCGATCAGAAACAACATGATCAGGATTGCCCTGAGGTCCGGTCTTCTCCATACGTAGCGAAGCCCGTCACGGAATCCGGAAGTTGCGGGATGCGCCCTCGCGCTTGTATGCAGTTCCGAGAGACGAAAGAAAGACATCGAGATCAGAACGGCCGCGAATGAGAGCCCGTTGAGAAGGAAGGCCCATCCTAAGCCAAGGTTTGCGATCAGCAAACCGGCGACGGCGGGACCGATGATCTGCGCTGCATTGAATGAGCTCGAGTTCAATGCCACGGCATTGGGGAGATCGGCATCGCCCACCATCTCTGCCACGAAAGTCTGTCTCACCGGAGCATCCAGAGCAGCGGCGGAACCGGACAGGAAGGCCAGCACATACACGTGCCAGAGTTGGATCGCTCCTGCAATGGTGAGAACTCCGAGGATGAGTGCAAGCACGCCCATCGTCGCCTGGGTGAGCATCAGGAGCTTGCGCTGATTGAGGCGGTCCGCAGCCGATCCCGTCCAGGGCAGAAACAGAAGTTGCGGAGCAAACTGGAGGCCCATCACGATACCCAGCGCTGACGCATCGTGATGAGTTAGTTGCGTCAGCACGAGCCAATCCTGCGCTACGCGCTGCATCCACGTACCGATGTTGGAAACCAGACCGCCTGCCGTCCACAAGCGAAAGTTGAAGCTTTTGAGGGAGCGAAAGGTGCCGGACACTGGATTCTTCATGGGCGCGACTGCATACTGCCTCCATGAAACTGGCCGAAATGCCGCGCATGGCTGATGCTGATGAGCAGCGCACCCAGACCGAGCGCAAGGATGTGGGTTGTCACCCGCGGATTGAAAGCACCGACGTGCGCGACGAGCAGATACCCAACTACCGCGTTGAAGAATCCCCAGACAACGTTGACCGTTGAAGAGGAGAGCCCTTTGCCGGGTGGTTTGGCGAAGGGACTCTGGAAGGGACGTCCCATCGTGCCGGCGACAAAATGAGGAATGGCGTTTGCCGTAAAAACGCCCCCGAAGAAGTACGACACAAGCCAAAGCCAATTCATGATGCAGAGCCCCCTTGTTCAAACAATCGTTCGAGTAGCGAGATGATTTCTTTTGTCGATCCGGTCTCAGCAACGCGAGGAAAGACGTTCCTGATGCTGTATTCGTGCGCCTCCTCGCGGATATCAGTCATTGCATCGAGTGCGAGGGTCACATTGAATCCCTGCTCGTAGGCCTGGCGGGCGGTTGCCTCAACGCCGACGGAGGTCGCCACTCCCGTCACAACGACCTGGGTCACGCCTCGCGCCTTGAGCTGGTGTTCAAGATCCGTGGTAGCGAATGCGCCCCAGCTTCGCTTGGTGGCGACAATATCGCCCGGTTGCTGATCCAGCTCGGGTAGCAGGTCGGTCCATCCCTCCTCAAATGTCAGGCTGCTGCGCGGACCCTGTTCCGTCCGGCCTGGCGCCCGACCTGCCACATTGACCAGCACGACTGGAAGGTTCTTCGCGCGGAAAGCATCGATCAAGGTGCGCGTCCGGTGAACGATGTCGCCGATGGGATGAATGAAGTTTCCGTTGACAATGCCCTTCTGCAGGTCAATGACGATCAACGCGGTGTTGGGATCAAGAGTCGTGAGCGCCATCGTGTTCTTTTCCTCGGGATACCTGGTTGGCATGAGTTGAGGGGGAACGCGGTGGGTTCAATCCTCGACAAGCCGCGCCAGCAGTTCGAGAGCCGCCTGAAGCTTCTGCTGCTCGTGAAAAGTAAGCTTCTGTGAGATGGTCGCGGTGAGCCAGTCCTGTCTCGCGGCCCTGCCTTCCTCAAGCCACTTCACGCACTTGGGCGTGAGAGACATCTGAGTTTGCCGTCCGTCGTTCGGGTCAGGAGCGCCACGCACCAGGCCGGCCTCCTGCAGCGGCGCAACTATAGCGCTCATGGACTGCGGGCGCATGCCTTCCGCTCGCGCCAGACTTGAAACTGTGGCCGCACCATCTTTTTCGAGCCGAAGAAGAACGGAAGCCTGTGACGGCGTCAGATCGTTGCCACCCCCATGCTCGCGCACACGCAACTTGAGCTTGCGGAATACCGTACGCATCTCGGCAGCAAGCGTCCGAGCGAGCGCGGTTTGAGCTGAAGACTTTCGACTGCTCACTAGATCAATGTCTCATATCTACAGGTAAACTGTAAAGATTGCCTGTGTAAATGTCCAGCCGCGGGAATGATCGGGGAGACGCCAAGGGCGTGGGGAATAGCCTGTGCCCGAGGTATTTCGCTTAAGATTCAACAGGGAGGATGTGCGTGGCGATCTGGCAGTCGTTTCTCATCGCTTTCAGCGTGCTTCTGCCGCTGATCAATCCTCTCGGGTCTGCCTTGGTGTTTCTTGGGCTGGTTGGGGACGTGCCTCCAAGTGTCATTCGGCCACTGGCGCGCAGAATCGCCATGAGCAATGTCATTTTTCTGGCAATTATTGAGCTTCTTGGCGCGGCCATCCTCAAGTTCTTCGGCATTTCTCTGCCCATCGTCCAACTTTCGGGCGGAATCGTCATCGCGGTCATGGGATGGGAAGTGCTGAACCAGCGAAGCGCGGGTGCCAATTCCAAGAGCAAGGATGAGGAGTGCGGCACGCACGAGGCAGCCGACACACGACATCTCGAAGAGGGAATATTCTATCCATTCACGTTTCCGATTACTTCAGGGCCCGGCACCCTGGTTGGAGTGCTAACCCTCACCGCACACATCTCCAATAGAGCCTTGACCCAGAACATCCTGGCCCACATTGGGGTTTTTATAGCCGTTGTTGTCATCAGCGTATTTTGTTATTTTTGCTATGCCTACGCCGCTAGAATCACCAAAGCCATCCCGCCAACGACGGCTCATGGCATCTTGCGGGTGATTGCATTCATCCTGCTTTGCATTGGTATCCAGATAGCGTGGAACGGACTTTCAGCGCTGCTCGCCACGATCATCCCGCGGTAGATCTCAACTCTGTGGGCTGATGCGGCAACCGCTCGAATGCCAGTGCGACGGCCGAGCGCCATACGCGCTGTTCAAATGCCCCCCCCGCGCATGCACTTAATTCATTTAAACGATCTCCGCCCGTCGGTTATGATTGCTCAACTGTCGACAGCCAATCGGAAATGAATCGTCGCCTTGCGCGGAGATTTTTGTAAATGCGGGCAGATCAAGCGGAAGCCGGAGAGAAGAGACCCGTCAAGGGCTATCAGCTCATTGAGCGGCTGGGACAAGGCGGCTTTGGCGTCGTCTATCGCGCCAGGCAACTGTCCGTTGGTCGCGAAGTCGCGATCAAGTCAGTTCTGCCGGTTCATTCCAACACGCGGGAGTTCATTCAGCGATTCGAGAATGAAGCGCACCTGGTTGCGCGCATGGAGCATCCTCACATCGTTCCGCTTTTCGATTATTGGAGAGACCCGGATGGGGCGTACCTCGTCATGCGCTATCTGCGCGGCGGAAGCCTTCGGGACCGGATGAGGCAGGGCCGCCTGTCGCTCGATGAAACGATCACCGTTCTCGATCACGTTGCTTCGGCGTTGGAACTTGCCCATCGAAATGGCATCATTCACCACGATGTCAAGCCGGAAAACATCCTCCTCGATGAAGATCACAACGCCTATCTCTCCGATTTTGGCATCGCAGAGGAGGCCACCTCGGCCAAAGGGAGCAACATCCGGGGTTCGGTCGCCTATCTGGCTCCGGAGCAGTTGCGGCAAGAGGTCCCTTCGCCACGGATGGATATCTACTCCCTTGGGCTCATGCTTTACGAGATTCTCGCCGGTGAGCATCCCTTCGCATCGCAGACCTCGGTCGAAATGCTCAAAAGCCAGCTTTCCAGAGAGCTGCCTCCTTTGGAACACGTCTCTGCGCCGCTGAACGCAGTGGTTCTACAGGCCATCTCAAAAAATCCCGAATCGCGCCAACCGACTGCAATGCGCTTGTTCGGGGATTTTCGAAAAGCTGTCAACGGCGAGCGGTTTTCCAACATCGACCTTGCAGTCAGATCCATCATCATCAATCCTTATCGAGGACTGCGTGCCTTTACTGAAGCCGACGCTGCCGTCTTCTTTGGGAGGGAGCGACTCGTCAAACACCTGGTTTCCCGCCTGCTGGAGGATCACCCGCTTCGGAATTTCCTGGCGGTGGTCGGGCCTAGCGGAAGCGGAAAATCGAGCGTCGTGCTGGCCGGATTGGTGCCCGCTATACGCAGGGGCGTCATGGCGGATTCCCCAACTTCGGCTGACACTACGCCCGACCCGGACTGGACTCTGGAGCCGACGCTCGACCTGGCCATGGATCAGACCCTGGAAGCGAAGATGGGGGTGCCCGATTCGCCCGGCGTTCCGCACAACGAGTTCGTCGTACAAACAGTTCCCGGCAGCCATCCTTTGCAAAACCTCAAGGCCGGCTTGCTCAGTATCGCCAGTCAGCCCCTGAGCAACCTTGATAGCCGATTCGAAAGCGATCCATCAGCTCTCCTTTACGCTCTTCGCGAAGTAGGAGGAACCACGCTGCTGGTGATCGATCAATTTGAAGAAGTCTTCACGTTGACCGAGTCCGAGCGGGAACGATCTCAATTTCTGGATCTCTTACGGGTTGCGGTGATGGCAACCGACAGTCCACTGCGGCTGGTGATCACTCTGCGCGCGGACTTCACCGATCGACCGCTGCATTATGCCGAGTTCGGCGCTCTGATGCGCCAGCGCACCGAGTTCGTGCTGCCGCTTTTGCCCGCTGAGTTGGAACGCGCAATCGCAGGCCCTGCCCGACGCCTGGGCCTGGAGGTCGAACCCGAACTCATTGCGACCGTGGTGCATGACGTGCAGGATGAACTGGGAGCGCTGCCGCTCTTGCAATACGCGCTCACCGAGGTCTTTGACCGTCGCACTGGCAACACCTTGTCGCTGGCGGCCTATCAGGCCAGCGGCGGCGTATTCGGTGCGCTTGCCCGCCGTGCGCAGGAAGTGTACGACTCTCTCAAGCCGGACTTGCGGAACACCGCCCGCCAGATATTCCTGCGACTGGTCAACCTCGGCGACGGCGTACGGGATACTCGCCGCCGTGTCCGGCAGGTGGAGTTGCTTAAGCTCGGCGGCGATGCCCAACTGGTCCTCGACGCGTTCAGCAAATACCGCCTGATCGCCTTTGACGTCGATCCCGTCACCCGTGAACCAATGGTTGAATTGGCGCATGAAGCACTTCTGCGTGCATGGGAGACGCTGCAGCAGTGGCTCGATGCCAGCCGATCCGACATCCGCATGCACCGCGGATTACTGGCTGCGGTCGGCGAATGGGAGAAATCCGGACGCGACCAGAGCTATCTGCTGACCGGCACCCGGCTGGCGCAATACGAGGACTGGCGCGTCGCCGCCGGTTTCCAGCTCACCGAAGAAGAACTGTGCTTCCTCGACGCGAGTTCCGCGTTGCGCCGCGCACTGGAAAAGGCGGAGATGGATCGCCAGGCTCGGGAACACCGAAAGGGTGTAGAGATGCAGAGTCTGGCGCTGACGGCAAATTCACGACAGACCGGCCTGCAGAACCTGTCCGATATCGCCCTGGCCTTGTGCGTGGAGGCCAACCGAATCCCTTCGCCCCCTGACCAGGCATGCCAGCTTCTGTTTGAACTTGCCCCGATGCCCGGCACGCGCAAAGTCTTCATGGGCCATAAGGACACGATTTGGAACGCGGCCATCAGCCCAGACCAGCGGCAGATGCTTTCCGGTTCCGGTGGATTCAGCCCGGCTTCCAACTTTTACAACAAGATGCCGACCTATCTGCCGCTCAATACCCGGTCGGCGCCGTATTCCGACAACTCTGTCCGGCTGTGGGACCTCGCAACAGGCCAGGAACTTCGCGCTTTCGCCGGACACACCAATACCGTCACTGCTGTTGCTTTCTCTGCCGACGGAAAGCACGTCATTTCCGCCTCTGCGGATGCCACCATTCGCATATGGGATCCACAGAGCGGAAATGCTCAACGAGTACTTTCGCACCAGGCACAAGTGCTCAGCATCGCTGTGCGCGACGATCTGCTGGCAGCGAGCGACTACGACTTCGAGACTTCTACCAGCCATCTGATCCTCTGGAACTGGCGCACCGGGGAGCAAATTCGCCGATTTGAAGGGCAACAGGATGTAATTTACTCGGTCGTCTTCAGTCCCGATGGAAAGCAGCTTTTGTCCGGGTCCGGCCCCAGCGGACCGTTCTCCCAAAGATCCGGGGATAACGATCTGGTCTTATGGGATGTCGAAAGCGGAGCCATCCTCCGCCGCATGCAGGGACACAAGGACGCGGTCTTCAAGATTGCATTTCGGCCCGACGGCCAGGGCGCAATCTCCGTTTCCGGCGATTCCACCCTGATTGTCTGGAATCTGATCGACGGCAGTATTCGTGCAACCCTGCGCGGCCACAGGAGCTTTGCCTACGCATTTGCCATGAGTCCCCAGGGCGACCGCGTGTTCTCTGCCAGCTTTGATCTCTCCATGATCTTGTGGGATGTGGAGCGAGCCCAGGAGATGCGCCGCTTTTATGGGCACGCCGGTCCCGTAACCACGATCCAGTTCCTGGCTGATGGGCGGCGCGTTCTCACAGGCTCAACTGACAAAACCGCGCGACTTTGGGACATCTACAGCGCTGACGAAGTCATGCGCCTGGGTGCGCCCTCGGGCTTAGGTATGTGGGCAGTTACCGCTGACGGCCGACGCGCCATTACCTCCGCCGGCAGTGTAGCGGTCTTCGCACCGCAATCCCCGATCAACCCGCTGCATCTCTGGGACCTCAAGAGAGGCAAGCTGGTGGCGCAACTCGGCCAGCACAGAAATACGATCTTCCGGGCCGCGCTTTTGCCCGACGGAGAACGCTTCCTGACCGTTTCGGGCGACTTCTTCATCCCCGGCGCCGAGAATTGCATGGTTCTTCGTGAGATCGCCACCGGCAAGGAGTTGCGCCGTTACGAGTCGCCCGGTTCGGCGCTCTCGGGCCTGGCGCTGCTTCCTGGCGGCAAACACGTCGCCACGATTGTTTTTGGCGATGAGGTGGTCATCTGGAATATTGAGACCGGAGCGATCGAACGGCGCTTTTCCGGCACGGTGCCGGGATTCAAGGCAGTCGCAGTCTCCCCCGATGGGCGCTTGCTGCTGGCGGGATCGGCGCTAGGGTCGGTGACCATATGGGATCTTGCAAGCGGCGAGATATTGCATCAACTCCAGGGGCACGCGCTGCATATCTCCGACCTCGCCGTTACCGCCGACAGCCGCATGGCAATCAGTGTCAGCAACGACACCACCGCCATTGTCTGGGACATCGAGAAGGGCCGACAGCTTCTGCGCTTCCAGCAGCACGCCACGGCTTGCGATGCGCTCGGGATTCATCCCAACCGACCATGGGCGCTTACGGGCGACGACAAAGGGAACCTGTTGCTGTGGGAATGGAAAACCGGCAGAGTCCTGCGGCGCTTGACCGGCCACACCGGCGGAATCTGGGATATTGCCTTCATTGACAATGGCGACTTCGTTCTTACCACCGGCGGCGACGGCAACCTGATCAAGTGGAAGATTGCGCCCCAGCCAGCGGAGGAGATAGTCGCCTGGACCAAAGAGAACCGTTACGTTCGCGATTTCACATGCGACGAGCGCGAGCTATATCGAATTGAGCCGCTTTGTCCCCAAGAGGATGCGACTCCCGATCAACCATCCAGCCACTGAAGAGGAGGCCCACGTGCCATACCGTAAATCACGTCTCGAGATTGCGAAGGAAGAAAAGATCGCCAGTTGGTCCAAGGTTCCCGATTCAACATTTGCAAAGTACGGATTGAGCCGCGAGAAGGCCGCCGCTCTCGAATTGGAGGCTTACTTCAAGCTCGTGTGGGCCTGGGATAGCGACTACCATACGGCCCGCAAGCAGTACGATCCTGCATATTCGGAGTACCCGCTTGTGGTCGGCTATGCGCAAACTCCCACCGATGTTGCGTGGCTGCTGGAACTCGCCCAGGCGTTCAAGGTCCCGGTCTCGTGCCGCTCGGGTGGTCACAACACCGCGGGCTACGCAGTCCTGCCTGGCGGCGTCGTGGTGGATATGAGCGGTTTCTCTCAGATTCACATCGATCCAGTCAAGAAATTGGTTACGGTTGGTCCGGGCGTCAACTTCGGCAACCTCAACAAGGCCCTCGGCCCTTACAACTTGCATACCCCTGGCGGCGATTGCCTCGATGTTTGTATTGGCGGATATATGCAAGGTGGCGGCTATGGGCTCACCTCACGCGAATTTGGCATGAACTGCGACAACGTCACGCAATTCACCATGATGACTTACGACTCGAAAGGGGCTCATATCGTGGTCGCCAGCCCCACTCAAAATCTGGCTCTGTTCTGGGCCGTTCGCGGCGGCACCGGCAACAATTTCGGCGTCCTGCTCGATGTGACATATAAGCTCTATCCCCTCGGGGACATGTGGGGGTTCGGCGTCAAATGGACGAATCTCAACGATGCTCCTGCGGCGCTCGAGGTTATGCAGAATGCCTTTACGAAGACCGGAGCCTCGCCGAAGGTCGGCTACATGGCTGTCATTATGGTCCAGGAAGGCGACACCCTGCCCAGCCTTGCAATCTATGGCGTGTTTGACGGAACCCGCGCGCAGGGTCTCGCCGAACTCAAGCCGCTCCTGGCCACCACCGGCGCCAAGCTTGTCACCGATCGCATCGACTCCTACCAGGAGCTCAACGCCACGTTGTTTCCCAATCCCAATGTGCCGCCCGGAGTCACGCCTCCCCCGCCTGAATTCAAGCAATCCGCGTATATCGAAAAGCCGATTCCCCTGGCCGGCTGGGCTGAAATCGTGAAGTACTACGGCACCCGCATGAACGACGTCTCCGCTGTGATTGTGGAACCCTACGGGGGCGCCATTAACAGTTTCGGCAAGCGTTCCAGGGGCAACGCTTTTATCCACCGCGATGTCTACATGGATCTCTTCGTGGATGCGTTCTTCCTGAAGCTGGATCAGGCCCCAGCCGCCAACGCCTGGCTTGATGGCTACATGAAAATCATTAACCCGCTCTCCAACGGCCAGCAATATCAGAACTACCCGCGCAGAGATACGGCTGACTATCCCAAGGCGTTCTGGGGCGACGCTTATCCGGTGCTGCAACAGGTCAAAATCGTCTACGATCCGTTGAACGTCTTCAAATTCCCCATGGGAATCAACCCACCCTCACAGGATGAGAAGCGAACCGCGCTGGCCAAGGCGAAGGCGGCGGGGCTGGCGAAAGAACCAGTCAAGCACCAGGTTCATTTCGAGCAGTTCAAGAAGCAGAAGAAGACCAAAAAGCGCTGAGAGAGATCGGAGGGCCTGACCATGTTCCCCGCCAGACTACCCCTGTTGCTCTGCGTCGGTCTCCTGATGGCAGTGCCCAGTTCACCGCCTCTCGCCGGGCAGGAGACGACCGCGGTCCGGCCCCATGCCGGGACCTCGTCCGGCAGATCCGTCAAATCGCTGGTCAGTGTCTGCAACGATTCCACCCGCCTGAGCGACCCGACCTTCGCGAAGAACCAGGCTTACCTCTTTGCGTGGACAGCGTTCCTGGCCATCAACTGTCCGGCACAATCAACGTCTGCCTCGCCGCACATATGGGAAACCTGGAAGTCTGTCGTAGATGTGTATCTGCCCGGAGGGAAGGCTCCGGCTCCCTGGTCGGCGCCCCAGCCACCGCGTGTCCTTCTCGACCGGCCGGAGATCGACAGCTATACGCTTCTGGACAAGAACAAGCAGCCCGTCCTCAGCGAAATCCGCATGAACAAAGGCACATTCGATTACATCGTGCAGAGAAGCCTGTATAGCAAAGCGGGACAGCTGGCATTTTTTGCGAGCTCGGGTCCGCCGATTGATTTTCCTTTTGGCGCAATGGAGATCAAAGCCGCGTGGCTGATTCTCACTCCTAATGATCCCAATAACTCGCGTTACTACACCGTCCAAGCCACATACACTGACCCGGAGACCGGCAAAACTTATCCGGTCCTGGCGGGTCTGGCGAGCCTCCACATCGCCAGCAAAGTGCTGCCTGATTGGTTCTGGACCACCTTTGAGCAGGTCGATAACCAGAAGGCAACCATGGCGCCGGAAACGGTTCCCATTCCACCCGATGTTCGCGCTTTTAACAGCACCGTTCACGCCGTACTGTCGCCGCAATCGGTCTGGCAGTTTTATCAGATGCGGGGCGCGCAAATGAATTATGTCAACTCGAGGCATATCCCCTCGATCCTTGCAAATACGCTGCTCGAAACGAGATTTCAGAAGACCTCCTCCTGCATCACGTGCCACAATCTGGCTACGCGCGGCTC
This sequence comes from uncultured Acidobacteriaceae bacterium, assembly GCA_963830285.1. Taxonomy (GTDB): domain Bacteria; phylum Acidobacteriota; class Terriglobia; order Terriglobales; family Acidobacteriaceae; genus Telmatobacter. The sequence continues at coordinate 119,397 of CAWHLU010000012.1, read as the reverse complement.
TCTGAGCCAGGGAACCCTCAGCCTCTGGAACGTCGCCGGCAACGGAGTTCTGGGACACATCGGTGAAGTGGGTGCAGCGTCGAACCACTATGCCGACGCAACTGGAAAGCCCATTTGCTACGAATCCAGCACCAACAACTTTACGAATTGCAAAATGCCCAATCCCACGATTGTTTATAAATCGATGGATTTCGTCTGGTCGCTGAGGGAAGCACAGTGAGCCCGCCAAGCGAGCCGCCTCTAGTAAATCAGGAGAAAACACCGTGTCCTATCTGATGCGCCCGCGTGCCAACTTCAAGGGAAGATTTACGGTCAATGTCCCTACCGCCAATAACGACAAAGTCTCGCTCACCATCGATGCAGCGAACGTGCAGCCATGGAATCCGCAAAACCTGACGGATGAGCAATTCCGCGAATCGATGATGCAGTCGAAAACCGTGGGAGGCATCGAATGGCTCAACGGATATTACAACTATTTCGGCGACAACGGCATGAGGTTCGATGCTACTGACGCATCCGGCAACCCCATCCCTTCGATCATGACAAGCAGCACCCTGCCGGACGGGACCTCTCCCACGCCAAGCCAGGACCCCTTTCTCACGGGTCAAGTCGAGCTGCTGGGAAACCAGTTCTTTGACAAACCAGGCCAGGCGAAGATGGTCGACCTCGATCCTGTCGGCATCTACGGTACGCAGATTTTTAGCGGCGTCTTCCAGGTAACGGTTCAAACCGCTACCGGTCCGCTCGTCATGTTGAGCGCCGAAAATCCAACGCGCGCTTACATCTACGATCTCTACATGGACCGCAACGTTGCTCCTGCCCCTCCGGGCCCGCAGATGCTGGCGGCAATCTGGCAGATGGCGCTGCCCGTCGCAGGACTGACGTTCAACTTTGGCGGACAAACATCGCCCACTCTTTCCGCTTTGCAAACAGCCGCTCAGGCCGGCCAGGGTCTCGTGGTTCGCTATGTGACCTACTATTCAACGGATGCCTTCACCGAAGCGGCCCTAGCCGAAATGTATAAGAAATCCGGCTATCAGAAGCCCTTCGCGAACCCGTCCAGCGGCTACATTGTCGGAACCATCGGTGCATGGGCGATGAACGATCCGTTATCGACCGGGCCCAGCGGCCGCTTGTTCTACGGAACCTACCCTCTTACCCGGCCCACGAGCAGTATTTTGTTTGTTCCTACCTATCGCGACAAGGTCCCCTCCGCGCCGTCCGCTGCGGGCGTGGCCCCACCCCCGCCTCCACCCTACTTCCTCGGTCCAATCGCTGCGTCGGTTGATACTGCAAACCAAAATGTCGTGCTCGACTTCGTGAGTACAATCCCGGAAGTGACCGGAGTCAGCTCTCCTCCCGCACCCGGCGATCTGGCGAAGATGAACTATGGCGCATTGACGCTCACCATCAAGAGCGGCGGCCAGGAACAAACGATCAACACCATCCCGTACGAGAGTTACAACCGTGCCGCCTACGAGCTTTCCGGCGGAATCATCGAAGTCGCCTATCCAAGTAGCGTAGCCAATGCACTCGCCGACCCGAATGGAACTCTCTGCCTCTATGGCGTCATCAATGGCGTTCAGACGCTGCTCGCCGGTGAAATCGCCTATGCTGCGGTGTCTACCGAGGATCGCTGCATCTACCTGACAGCGAATGAAACGGTCACCTACCAAATGCGCCCGCTCTGGAAAGGCCAACCCATGCCAAACCAGGCGATTCAGCTGACCATCTCGCAATGGCAGTTCTCCACAGCGGGCACCAATCCGGCAGGCCTCGTAAACAAACAACTGGTGCCCGTTCCTGGTGGACAGGAAATCGTCTCTCTGCCGGCCAGTCAAAGCTACACAACCGACGCCAACGGTTTTGTAACTTTCACGATCAAGGGACTCCAGCCGGGCGCTGCCATGATCCGTTACCAGGCTCCCGGCGATAACTTCAATATCAACCAGGGTGCATCCCCGGGCGCGCCGGGCGCGCCAAAGAACTTCTACTTCGGGCTCGTCTCGTACAACATCTTTCGCGTTCTGCCAGACGATAACTTCGATAACATCCCGGACAGTCAGATCACCTGGGACTTTGTCTACCAAAACGTGATTCGCTATTTTTACCTGATTTATCCTGCAATGTTTGTGCGCATGGCGTTTCAAAACGAGGCGATCGCGAAACAGAACGCGTCAAACATCCGTCAGTTCATCGATAAGAGCATGTGGAACAGCACCTCCTACATGCCTGTTTCGCGCGATCTCTCAGACGGCAAACGAAATCTCCTCCAGCGCTGGTGCACGATGAATGAGTCGTGAACCTGATCCGCCAGCAAGCGGGGCTTTAGAACGGTCGTGCAGTGAGTTTGGAGAAATGACGGGCATTGCCATGTTCGCGAATGAGAAATCAAGCGCTCATGGGCTCGGCTTGCGGTCTTCTGAGTAGTGGACGTGGACCAGGCACCACTTCCCAGTTTCTTTTCGGTAGATCTGAGTTTCAACGCCGCGAGTCTCCACGTGGGATCCGTCCTTGCGCATTGTCGCGTGAAACACCCAATGGAATTCCGACCATGCTTGATCTCCATTTACATGAATCTCCACGCTGTGGGTCTCAAGATTGCGCGCCGAGAACATGCCGCCCATTACATTTTGAAAGACATGTTGTTCGATCGCATCAAACCCGTGCTCTTCGCCAAGTGGATAGATGAATGACACCTCGGGTGAGTGGGACCAGATTTGCGAGAGCGCGTCCAGGTCAATTGCGTCTACAGCCTTCGCGTATCGGTCGATGAGGAGATGAATGGCCTCCACATCCGGGGCGGGACCTGTATCCGTTTGGGCGGCAATGCACGCCGGGATCAGGAAAGCAACAGTGACAAGCAGTATGCGCAGGTTCATTGGTGCTTCCTTCTATCTCACGATTGTCGTTCCACATGCTTTTGCTGCGTCGCGCGAAACATCGCAAGCCAACATCCCGTACCGGTCCGAATCCAACGACGGATCCGAGTGGAAACAGCCAGAGAAGGCTATCAGTTCTCTCTCGCGGCGGCTTCCAGCACGGCCAGGTCCATCTTGATCATGCCCATCATGGCTTGCATGGCTTTGGGGTGACTGATCAACTCGCCGATATTGCGCGGGACAATCTGCCAGCTCAGGCCGAAGCGGTCTGTGAGCCAGCCGCAGGCCATGGGTTTGCCGCCTTCGATCAACTTGTCCCAGTAGCTGTCGATCTCTTCCTGGGAGTCGCAGCGGACGAAGAACGAGAAAGCGGGATTGAGCTGATATACGGGCCCGCCGTTGAGAAAGACCATCTCCTGCCCCTCAAGCTCGATCGTGATAGTGGCAATCTTGCCCACGGGCCAGGGACCGACGCCTTTGGAACGCAGCTCATCGATCCTGCGCGCCTGTGGGAAGACGCTCAGGTAAAATTCGGCGGCTTCTCCGGCGTTGTCATTGAACCAGAGGAATGGCGCAAGTTTGTTCATGGCTGGCATAGTACCAGCCATGAGGTCACTTCCGACAAGCCGAGTTCCGGTAGTAAACCCTGAGGGACAGTTCTGATTTGCGAACAGAGAATTCGGCCCGTTCGGCTCGGGCGATTAGCGGGACAGAGTTCTTTCGTCCCTTTCAATCCGGAATTGTCGAGAATCTGGCCGCAAAGGAGCGACAGAGCCAGCTGTTTCCATCAAGTTATTGATTATGCAAATTTTATGGCGGAGGGAGAGGGATTCGAACCCCCGGTACCCTTTCAGGCACAACGGTTTTCAAGACCGCCGGTATCAACCGCTCACCCATCCCTCCGCGGATGGAAAGCAAGTGCGTTCTCCCAGTTTAGCCCAAGTTCGATTCCAATCGATTGTCATGGCTTCTGATGTCCATCCTCACCGGATCGCCTCCAGGACCGTTTTGTACCCGCTCAGCAACACACTGCAGTCCATTCCAACGGCAATCAGATCGAATCCCGCCTCCGCGTAAGCCCGAGCTTTCTCCGCCGTCGCCGCAAAAATCCCGCAGGGCTTGCCGGCTGCCTTGCATAGCGCCTGCACTGTGGCAATACTCTCCACCACCTGGGTCGATTCGATTTGCCCCGGAATTCCAAACGACCCGCTCAGGTCATATGGCCCGATCACCACGGCATCCACAGCGTCATGCTCCGCAATCGCCTCCGCATTCTTGACCCCGGCTACAGACTCGATTTGCACCACGATTGCATAATCCCGCTTCTCGAGGCACTCCGCGAACCGCGCTCCATACCCCTGCGCGCGTGCAATGCCCACACTCCGCTCTCCGCGCGGCGGATAGAGCGCGGCCCGTGCAATCTCATCCACCTCGACTGCGGAGGAAACCTGCGGCAAAATAATCCCATCGCACCCAATATCGAGAAACCGCTTGATCGCCGTTGCCGACCGATCCGGCAGCCGCACAAACATCGGCGCTGCGCCCGCACCCACCGCGCACGCAATGGCCGCGCTGACTTCGTTGAAGCGGCCGTGCTCTCCGTCAATCCACAGCCAATCAAACCCTGCCAGCCCCGCGATCTCCACGATGGCCGGATGATCGATCGTCACGATTGTGCCCAGCTTCATGCCATCTGATTGCAGCCACGCCCTGGCGTCCATCCGCTCTTCGCTCCACAATTCCAGTTTCCAACGATTTCAGTTGCCGGTCACTCCCGCACCCCATCCACCAGATACTCATAACTCACGAACGCTATTTTCGTGCTGTCCGGCGACCACGATGGCACATTGTTCGTTCCCTGGCCGCCAAACAACTTTGCCAGCACCTTCACCTTCTTGTCCGCCAGCGACATCACATTCAGCGTCACGTCCTTGTCTGCCGGATGCCCCGTCACGCCCTTCGCATACGCGACAAACGTCATCCACTTCCCATCCGGCGAAATGTGCGGGAACCAGTCGTTCGTCTCCTCTGTGATCACCTGTTCCTGTCCGCTGCCATCCGGATGCATCCGCCATATCTGCATATGCCCTGTCCGCTCCGAATTGAAATAGATCCACTGTCCATCCGGAGAATACTCCGGTCCGTCATCGAGCCCCGGCGCCGTCGTCAGCCGTTTCTCCTCGCCGCCATTTACCGGGATCGTGTAGATGTCGAAGTTATCTCCGCGCTGTCCCACAAAAGCCAGCGTCTCTCCATCCGGCGACCACCCATGCCAATAGGATGGTCCGACCGGCGTAATCTTCTTCGGCGTTCCGCCCGCAATCGGCACCGTGTACACCAGCGATTTGCCGGTCTCCGTCGAATCACTGATCGCCAGCATCGTCCCGTCCGGCGAAATCCCATGATCGTTGTTGCACTTCATTTGCGGATCGGTGTTGATCCGCATGGGTTCACCCCCGCTCACCGCCAGCCGATAAATCCCGCCGTCCTGGTTAAACAAGAAGTAGGACCCATCCCGCGACCAGTTGGGCGCTTCAAAATGCGCCCGCGCCACATAGGCCACGCGCCGATCCGTCGACGCAATCGGCACTGTCTCAAGCGTGCTGTACAGCACCGGCTTTTCGCTCGTCGCTGCGAGCGCTTCAACCTTCACGTTCGAAAACACCGCTGTCTCCGTCGCATCCTTGTCGTGCGCCGAAACTCCGATCCCCACGTAGAACGTCCCGTTCAGCGCCAGCTTCGTCGCGGCGCCTGCCGGCTCCAGCTTCCCGTCCGCGCCCGAAACGAACGCGTAGAAATAGTCCCCGCGCTTTTCCAGCCGAACCCGCTTCGGCCCTGAGACATTCGACTGCACCTCGTGGTCATCCGCACCGGCCACATCGCGAAACTGCAGCGACGTCAGTCCTTCCCCGTGCCGCGCAATGTCCACCGCCGGCGCATTCCCGTCCAGACTCTGCCTGATCATCAGCACTGCCTTGCGATGAGGATTCCCCTTTTCACCCACAAACGCGATGTCTGCCGAAATCGCCACGTCTCCGCTTATCCTCTTCCACGCAAACTGAAAATCGTCCATCCCGAACCACATGTTGTCGCCACTACCCGACACCGTGTAGCTCTGCTTTGCAGCGTCGTAGGTGGTCGATCCCGGATGCAGCACTGTTCCCACATCCTGGTGCCCTTCAAACATTCCCACAGGTCCAGACCCCGCCTGTCCCATCGCGAATCCTGCGCTCGATCCAAATATAAGAACAAAGCAAAACGAAGTGCCCCGCCGATTCATTTCACCCTCCTTCGCAATTCTCAGGCGCGATCATTCTCGCGCATTCCCCTTCCGCGCGTCTTGCCGCCTTCACCCGCACGGACCGCGACCACCGGCATGTCACAAAGCTCATTGTGAATTTCGAGCGCGCTCTGCCTCTATGGTGTTAAAACAGGGATGCATGCCCAAGAGAACGAAACAAGGAGCGTCACCGCTCCCCGGCCAGCGCATCAGCCTGCGCACCTTGGGCGAGTACCTCAACCTCTCGCCGGCCACCATTTCTCTTGTTTTGAATAACGCTCCCGGAGTGCGCTCCATCCCCCAGGAGACCCGCGATCGCGTCACGGAAGCCGCTGCCAAATTCGACTATCGGCCCAGCTTTTTTGCGCGCTCCCTGCGCAAGCGCCAGACGTTCACGGTCGGCGTCCTCGTTCCCGAACTCAGTGACAGCTACGCCATGCAGGTCCTCAGCGGGGTCGAAGAGCACCTCATCGAAGAAGGCTACTTCTATCTCACTGCAAGTCACCGGCGCAAACCCGATCTCATCGAAGAGTATCCGCGCCTCTTCATGGATCGCTCCGTTGAAGGCTTCATCTTTATCGATACGGCCCTCGAAAAGAGCATCGGGAATCTCCCCGCCGTCGCCGTCGCCGGACACCTCAAAATCGAAGGTGTCACCAACGTCGTCCTTGATCAGAAGCGCGCGGCCGAGCTCGCCTTGCGTCATCTCTACCAGCTCGGCCACCGCAGAATCGCGTTTATGCGTGGCGGCAGCCACAGCTCCGATGCCGACGATCGCTGGAACTGCCTCATGGCTGTCGCCCGGGACCTCAAGCTGACCGTACTGCCCGAACTCGTGGAGCAACTCCAACTCCGCGTCTCCACACCGGAACTCGGATTCGAGCCCACCAACGCGCTCATCCAGCGAGGCGCCGATTTCACGGCTCTCCTTTGCTACAACGACATCGCCGCCATCGGTGCCATTCGCGCCCTCATGAACCACGGCCTCCAGGTTCCTACCGATGTTTCCATCGTTGGCTTCGACGACATCCAGAGCGCTGCATTTCACAACCCAAGCCTCACCACCATTCGTCAGCCGCTCGCTCAAATGGGCACCACCGCCGCCCGTATCCTGCTTCAGCGCATCCGCGGGCAGGCGGCATTCCCTGACTTCGTTTCCATTCACCCCGAGCTCGTCATTCGCGAATCCACCAGTCCGCCCAATCCCAAACGCAACCGCATGAAACGCATCTGAGTCTTCGATGTCCTTTCCGCCCAGGTCCTCTTCGGTTCGCACTGTTGCTCTTCTTCATCCGGTATTCGCGCTCACCGGCGTCCTCCACGCTGTCGGCGGCGCTCTGCTTCCATCCCTCGCCTTGCGTTTTCACCTCAGCGATTCCGCGTCCGGCCTGCTCTTTCTCCTCTACTTCGCCGGAACCTCGCTCGGTGCGCTTCTATGCCGTGGCAGTTATGCGCGTCTCATCACCATCGGCTTTGCCGCGATGGTCTGCACCTGCCTTGCTGTAGCCGCCTGCCCGCGCTCGTTGCTTGCGCCCGCGTTTTTGCTCCTCGGCATCAGCGTCGGCGTTCCCATGTCCGCCGTCACGCTCTTCGTTGGTCGCGCATATCCTGCGCGCTGCGCGCCGCTCCTCACCTTCCTCAATTTCAGCTGGAGCATCGGAGCTCTCGCCGCGCCGCTTATCGCCGCACGCGTTCTCATGCACCACAACTACCAAGCGGCTTACATCCTCTTTGCCTCTGCTTCCGCCGCTGCCGCTCTCGCCTCTGCATTCGTCCTGAGAGACCCCCCCGAACCCCTGCGAGCGCCATCGGACACGCGCAGTAACACCGCTCTCTACCTCATCGCCGTCTTCGCATTTGCAGCATTCCTCCAGGTTGGCATCGAAAACACCGTCGCCGCCTGGCTTCCCACCTACGCGCTGCGCACAGCCGCCGCAGGAATCGTCCTGGCCGCCGCTTCCACGTCCTTCTACTGGGCAGGATTCCTCTGCTCGCGCGGCTTCTCCTCGCTTCTCCTGCTCCGTGCCGAACCTGTGCGCGTCTTCCGCATTGCGGTTGCTGTCGCATTTGTCTCAGCCTTGCTTCTCGTGTTCGCGCCGTCCGTTATCCGTTCGCAACCTCGCCATGTTCCTCCTCGGCGCATCCCTGGCCCCGACCTATCCCCTCGTCCTCGCAGGCTTCTTTGCTCGCAGCCGTCGCACTGCCGACTCTCGCTGGATCCTTTTCACTGCAGGATTCGGCGGCTCGGTTCTCCCTTGGATCGCCGGCTTCACGTCTACCCACACTGGCAGCCTCCGCACCGGAATGATGACCATACCCGCCGCTTTGCTTCTCATGGCCTTCCTTCTCCCAACCCTCCGCGACCCGAGCGCGAATCACGCACAACCCTAGCCCTCATCTCGAGCGCAAAAGGAAAGGGAAGCCACCAAGGCTCCCCTTCCGTCACAAACTGACTGGAAACTTAAACGAACTGACTGACACTGATCACTGTCTCACTTCTTCCCCTCCAGTTCATCCGCCAGCGCATCCGCCCCATACAGCTTGCGCAGACCTTCGATCATCCCGGCCGAGTGCACCGCAACCGCGCGATTCTTCGTGCCGTCATACACAAAATCTCCGGCCAGCGATTCGATGTTGCCGTCAAAGATCAGTCCCACCAATTCGCCCTCGCGATTCACCACCGGCGACCCCGAGTTGCCGCCGATAATATCGCCCGTCGAAACAAAATCCAGCGGCGTCGACAAGTTCAGCTTGCCGAGCCCAGCCTCTTCCTTCGGCGTCAGATTGAACGGCGCCTTATCGCCGAAGCTGTCCGCGCGATCATACAGTCCATAGAACGTCGTAATCGGCGGCGCGATCGTTCCGTTGTAGGGAAATCCATCCACCGTTCCATAGCTCAGCCGCAGCGTGAACGTCGCATCGGGATAGGCATTCTTCCCATACACGAGGAATCGCGCCTTTCCCAGCTTCTCGCCCGCCGGCGTCAGCACGCTTTCGATCGTATCGCGTATCTTCCGCTGCGACTCCCGCACAATCGGGTCGACCCGCCGCGCAGCCACAATCATCGGATCGGTTGACGCCGCGATCGCCGCCTCTCCGCCGTCCATCAGCGCTTTGCGGACAGCCACATCGCCCAGCTTGGTTCCATCCACCAGCGAATCCACCGTCGCATCTACTGGTCCGCCGTTGCAGCACCGCTTGCACGTACGACATCGTCTTTTCCGAGCTTTTCCTCGCCGAGACTTAGCGCCGTCTTCATGAAAAGTTTTTCCGAGTTCGCTGAAATCGGAGCCGGCGACAGCAGCTGAAACTTCAGCGACTGCTGATTCGCATCGTGAAACTGCGCCAGCCGATCGCCATCCGGCTTCTTCATCTCCGCGGCATACTGCACCAGCAGCAGCGCAATCGCAAACAGCCGGCTGTCGGTCCGGCGATAAATCTGGTAGCGAATCTCCGGCTTCACCCGCTCTTCGGCCGTCGCAATCGTGTCCCACGCGCCGCCGTATTCCTTCTGCCACTCCGGATTTGCCGCAACCTGCTTGCGGAAATCGTCCTCCTCCGCCTGCTTCTTGGCGATCAGGTTCTTATCCGCCAGCGCTTCGCCCCGGCCGATATACACCTTCAGGCTGTTCTGCAAACCGAAAATCGTCGTCCCCACCTGCCGCGCCTGTTCCGGACCCTGCGCTGCATAGGCCTGCGCCGCGGCAATCCGCCGCTTCAGATACTCCGTCACCGCCGGCTCCACTACATCCCGCTCCACCAGCAATTGCGCCATCGTGTCCTGCCGCGATGTCGATCCCGGATGACCCGAGATGAAAATCAGCTCGCCCGGCGCCGCGCCCTTCGCGCTCCACTTCAGAAAGTTGTCCGTGTGCAGCGGCTTGCCATTGTCATAAACGCGAAACAGCGCCATATCCAGGTCGTACCGCGGATAGGTGAAGTTATCCGGATCGCCCCCGAAAAACGCGGCCTGCTCTTCCGGCGCAAACACCAGCCGCACATCGGTGTACACCTTGTATTGATACAGCCAGTACTCGCCGCCGTTGTAAAACGTCACCACGTCCGAGCGCAATCCCGTCTTGTCCTTGCTCTCCTTCGTGATTGCCGCGACCTCCGCCTCGCGCGCCTTCAGCGCCTTCGCATCATCGGCAATGCCCTTGGCTGCGCCCTGCACGCGCGCCGTCACATCCTGCATCCCCACCAGCACGTTGATCTCAAGGTCGGGCGACTTCATCTCCTGGTCCGGCGTCGCCGCATAGAAACCGTTGAGCAGATAGTCGTGCTCGGCCGTCGAGTTCTTCTGCAACTGTCCTCGCGCCACGTGATGATTGGTCAGCAGCAAACCATCCGGACTCACAAACGATCCCGACCCGCCGTCATTCAGCCGCACGCTCGAAAGCCGCAGATGATCCAGCCACTCCTGCGTCGGATGAAAGTTGTACTTCGCCGCCAACTGCTTCAACGGCGGGTTATCAAAGGTCCACATGCCCTCTTCGGCGCGGATCACAGGCGCAGCAGCCACCACGGCCACCGCCAGACAAGCAACAGAACACTTCGCCCAACCAATACATCGAACCACCTCACAGAAGTTGAACAATTACTTTGTTAACAGTTTGATGTGCAGAGGTCAGAGACGTTAGCCTTCACTGACCACTGATCACTAGTCCCTGCGGCATCACCAGCACCTCAACCCCTGACGCCGCGTCCTTCTGATGAAACACCTGCTCGGTCGCCTTCGTAAACTGCTCCGGCGGCGTGTTGGGAATGTCGGTAAAGGTCTGCGGATTGCGATCCGTCAGCGGGAACCACGAGCTCTGCACCTGCACCATGATGCGATGGCCGCGGCGGAACGTGTGAAACAGGTCCGGCATGTGAAGTTGATGTCCGTCAGCTTTTCCGGCACCAGCGGCTCCGGCTTCTCCCAGCTGTTGCGGAACTTCGCGCGGAACGGCTCGCCGCTCAGCAATTGCTGGTAGCCGCCCATGTGCACCGGCGGCGCATCCAGAACGCGCTTGTTCGGTGCTGTCGCTTTCCGTCGCGTCCGGATAGTTATCCGGATACACATCGATCAGCTTCACATCGAAATCCGAATCCGTGCTCGAACTCGCCACCTTCAGCTTCGGCGAAATCGGCCCGGCAATCGTCACATCCTCTTCCAGCGGATCGGTCTCATACGTCAGCACGTCCGGCCGGTAGCTCGCGAAGCGCTGGTCGTCCACCATGTAGCGCTGCGGCACCGTATCCGTCGTGTAGCCCACAAACGGCACCGGGTGATTCGGATCGCTCTCGTATTCGTCCCGGCTCTGCACCTCGGTCGGCGGATCGAAGCTCAGCTTTCCTCCGGCATGAAAATACAGCGTCTTCGCCGTCGCCTGCTTCGGCGGCCACTCGTCAAAGTGCCGCCACACGTTCGTTCCCGTCTCAAACACCACGGCCTTCGGCTGCGCCGCGCCCTTGCCCTTCAAATAATGCTCGAAGAAAGGAAACTGAATGTTGCTGCGGAAAATACTCGCTAGTCTTTGCCCCGAACTGCACGTCGCCCAGGTGGGTCCCATCGCCGCGCGCCCATCCGCCATGCACCCACGGGCCCTCCACCAGCGTCGTCGGCGTCTCCGGATTGAACTTCGACGTCGCATAGAACGTCCGGTACGGGCCGCTCAAGTCCTCCGCGTCATACCATCCGCCCACCACCAGCACCGCGCACTTCACGTTCTTCATGTGCCGCGACAAATCGCGCGCCTGCCAGTACGCGTCATAGGTGTCGTGCTTCACCTGGTCGTTGAACAGCCAGTTCGAGCCCTTCAGATAAAGCTTGTCCAGATTGGCGATGTTGCCGGCCTTCAAATAAAACTCGTAGCTGTCCGGCGTGCCGAAATCGAACGGCGCCGTCTGGCTTCGGCGTCTGCGGCTCCGTTCTGCGGATGAAAGAACGGCGCATAGAATCCAAAATTCGCCGACAGCATGAACGCCCCGCCGTGATACCCGTCGTCGCCCAGAAACAAATCCGTCATCGGCGCCTGCGGGCTGGCCGCCACCAGCGCCGGATGCGAATCGATCATCGACGCCGACGTGTAAAACCCCGGATACGAAATCCCCCAGATGCCCACCTTGCCGTTGTTGTTCGGCACGTGCTTCAGCAGAAACTCGATCGTGTCGTAGGTGTCCGAGGCATCGTCCACATCCTGCGGCCCCTTCTTGTTGTCGATGTGCGGCCGCATCTCCACAAACTCGCCCTCGCTCATCCACCGCCCGCGCACGTCCTGGTAGACAAAAATGTAGCCGGCCTTCTCAAATTCCTCCGAAGGTCCCAGGTTCTTCGGATACTGATCCTCCCCATACGGCGCCACGCTGTACGGCGTCCGGTCCATCAGGAACGGATACGGCCCCGCTCCCCCGCAATGCGCTCGTCTTCGGCACATACACCGCCGTAAACAGCCGCTTCCCATCGCGCATCGGAATGCGAAACTCATACTTCGTGTAATGCGCGCGAACAAAGTCCTCGGTCGGAGCCTGGCCTGTCGCCGGCCGGCTTCCAACCACACACGTGCAGCAAAAGGCAATTAAGGCCAAAACCGGGAAGGGAAGTCGTGCGTGCTTGAGCATTGTCGGCTGGATTCTCCTGAAGGGTTAGGGTACAGCATTGGCAACCTCAATCAGTGAACCACATCCCCTCGTCCCTCTTAAGTCCGTGCGCCCAGCAAACTTCCATGCATCCCTCACTGCGGCCCCAACCGTCTAGTGCTATAGTTTGCTGTCCCCATCGAGGCGCACTCCATGCTCTGCTTTCGGAATCTTGCTTCTGCTCTCCTTGCCATCGTTGTCGCCGTCGCCCCTTCATCGGCCCCGGCCCAGGCCGGCAACAATCCGACAATCCAGCTCCCGGTTCCTCCGCTTCAGATCAACGTCCGCAACGTTCTGGTCGACGTCGTCGTTACTGACAAGAAAGGCGTCGCCGTCCCGGGCCTCCACAAAGAAGACTTCGAAGTCCTCGAAAACGGCAAGACCGCAGGCGATCGAATACTTCGAGCCGCACTTCCCGTCGGCATCGGCTCCCGCACAACCCGCGCCGCCTCTGCCGCCCAACACCTTCACCAACGTGCCCGCCGCCCGAGCCCAATCAGGCCATCAACATTCTGCTCATGGACGCCCTCAACACCACCACCCAGGACCAGGCCTACGCCCGCCAGCGCATCGTCAAATATCTCGGCACGATCCCGCCCGGCCTTCGCATCGGCGTTTTCCTCCTCGGCGATCGGCTCCGCATCATCCAGGGATTCACCGACGATTCAACCCTCCTCCGCGCCTCTGTCGAGCGCCTCGCCGGTAAACCTACCGCGGTCGCAATGGAGGCAACGCCCAACGAACTCGCCTCTCAATCCACGTCCCTGAACAATCTTTACTCGATGGCCTCAGACCCCGGTGGCGCGGGGGCCAACGGCGGCGCCCAACTCGCCCAGATGATCGGCAATCTGCAGGACTTTCTTGCTACTTCAACAGCGGAACAGCAAAACCAGCAGCTCCTCATCACGCTTGATGCTCTCCAGGCCATCGCCCACTACGTCTCCGCAATCCCCGGACGCAAGAATCTCATCTGGTTCGTCGGATCGTTTCCGCTCTGCTTCCCCGGCATCACGACACTCAAATGTCGAGTGCCCCTACGAAGACGAGATCAAAAGAACCGTCGACGCGCTTGCTGCAGCGCGCGTCTCTGTCTACCCAATCAGCACCAGTGGCGTCGTTGCTCCCAACGCCGATATGGGCAGCATCAGTGGCAGCAGTAGTAACGGTCGAGTCCGCTCCAGGCACGCCAGGAACAAATGCCGGCCAGGATCGCGGCGCGTTCGAATTCATCGCCAGCGAAACCTGGGCTGAACAGACCGGCGGCATAGCCACGCACCACAACGATCTCAAAGGCGCCCTCGCTGAAGACATTCAGAACGGCTCCAGCTACTACACCCTTGCCTACACGCCCACCGACCCCAGAGAAATCGGGCGGGAACGCAAAATCACGGTCCGCATGAAAGAAGAGGGATACAAGCTCTCCTACCGCCGCAACTACTTCGAGCGCACCTCCGCCGAAATCAAGACCGATGCGTCGCAAGCCCATGACAGATCCTCTTCGCCCGCTGATGGATCGCGGCATGCCCAGCTTTTCTGACCTTCACTTCCGCCTGCATGTGGACCCCGATAACCGCGCCGCCACCTTCAGGCGCGCCGCCCAATGGCGACAATGCCGCGCTCAAGCCGCCTTTCAAGCACTACACCGTGCGCTTCTTTCTCTCGCCGGAGAATCTCAACCTGATCGAGAGTGCCCGACGGAACACGTCGCGCCCCGGTTGAGGTTGCGCTCATCGCCTACAGCCAGCGTGGCGAGAGCCTCAATTGGCTTGTCCGTTCCGTCAACCTCGCCGTCCGAGCCGACCAGTGGGCTTTCGCTGAAAGCAACGGCATTCCCTTCCACTTCGACTTTGATATACCCTCCGGCGACGTCTATCTCCGCGCCGGCATCTACGACGCCAGTACCGAGCGCGCCGGAACCCTCGAAGTTCCCGTCGTCGCCATCCACCCCGCCCCGAAATGACCCGCGTCAGAAGTCTTGTAAACAGGGCATGACTTCAGTCGTGCCACGAGTGCCGCAAAATTAGTGTGGGCTTTAGCCCTGAGGGCTGTAGAGAGGCAGGCGACGATGAAATCCGATTTCCTGCGCTTCAACGGCGCTGTCCAACGCGATCCCGCCATCGATGCGTGGATGAAGAAACATTCAGGTGAATTGGGTACCATCGCGCATCACTGGTTTGAGGTCATGCGCAACTGCGGCGACGAAGTCCGCGAGCTTTTGCACGACGGCTGTCCGGTTGCGTGTCTCGGAGATGTGCCCTTCGGCTATGTCAATGTATTCACTGCGCATGTCAACGTCGGATTCTTTCAAGGCGCTGCACTGCCCGATCCCGCCCGCTTGTTGCAAGGCTCTGGCAAGTTCATGCGCCACGTAAAGCTGAAACCCGGAACGCCCACCAACGCCGCAGCCCTAAACAGTCTCATCGAGACGGCCTACGCCGACATGAAGGCCCGCGTCGATGGAGGATTCTGAGGACGGTTGTTCCCGTAAGCTTTTGAAAGCAGGGACTTTTTCTGGCGGGTATGCTATGAGGGGAACCCCCTACGAGCAGAAAGCTCGCTGCGGGAAACCAGTCACTCAATACTCGGCGACCAGTTCCTTGTAACTTGCATTCGCCGCGTGGCACTGTCCCTGCGCGTGACCGAATTCGTTCTCTGTCACATCCATGATGAACCCGGAAATCGGACCCACCGTCGCATTCGTTCCCGCGCTGGAGCCGGGCTTGTATTGCCGCTCCTGATCGTCCGCTTCCCAGCGCAGACCCAGTTCCAGGCAAGCCTGCCGGCGCTGCTCCGCGTAGCTCGCAAGCCGTTTCATCTGGTGCTCTTCCACACCACAACGAAAAGCGAATCCGCTGTCACCGGCCAGCAAAACCGCCGCCGCACACAGAGTCGCCACATCCGCAAACTTCCAGATTCCACTTAGAAATCGCAAAGGACAGGTACCACCAGTGCTCAGGGATTTGGGGATTGTCGTGTGCCCCTAGTATAGCCAAATCCCCGTTTTTCCAAGTGACGAACCGCATGCCAATTCCGCTCGCGGCATTCCTGAAGTCACTGGGCAGTCGTATGCAGACCTGTGCGACAATCGATTCAGCGGACCGTCCCCGTCCTTGGCGAGGTCACCATGCGATCTCCAGCAGAACGCTCGCAAAATCTTTATCGCGCAATCGTCGTTTCTCTTGCTGTGCACTGCGCCTTCTTCGCCTTTGTGTTTTTGTTCGGCACCCGCCTTATGGTTCGGGTTATCCCACCCGTCAAGACCCAGTCCGTTGCCCAACTTGCCTTCTCCGGCGGTTCTCACGCGATTCGGATCGAGTTGCCCGTCGATCAATTCTCAGCTCATACACGAGAGCCCTCTCCAAACGCTCCGGCCGCCAAAAAGACCGACATCCCCATGGAAGTTCCTGCCCTCAAGAAGTCAGGCGGGGGCTCCACGCGGGCGCCTCATCATGGCGATGGCTCATCCACCGCCATGACCGGGAATGGCAGCGACGCCCAGGACATCCACCCCGCCTTCCCCATCTTCTCTCCCCATCCTCCCGTCACCGACCGAGCTCTTCTGCCCTCCTCCGAACAAAAAATTGTCGTCGATGTCAGCGTCGACGCGTTCGGCCAGGTTGTCAGCGAGAATCTCGTCAAAGGAATGGGAACGGTGCTCGACAAGATTGTGCTCGAAACCGTCAAGACCTGGCGCTTTCAGCCCGCGACGTTAAACGGCAAACCGGTCGCCACCGAAGCCGAGCTGATCTTCCCGTTTAACCAGGACTATCCCATCACAAGCTCTTAGCGCGAGCGCGCGGTTGACCTTGATTATTGTCGGTAAGTGTCACCTCTTGTTCCTGCTGGAGGCATCAAACTTACTGGGCATATCGAGTTTTCAGTCGATTGCAGTAAGATAGCCGAAACCGGGAACCTACCCTGGGATCCCTCCCCGGAACGGCACGGGTTTTATTGCCCAGAGGAGTGTATGGATAGAGGCAAGAAGGAAAGAAACACAACCGACCATTTGCGGGGCGTTCTGCGGGGAGAGGCCTTCGAAAGCGAATGTACGGTGGCTCTTGTAACCAAACTGGATCATGGAAAGCCGACCGTTGCTGTCTGGACCAGCCTTCGCATTACGGCTGCATCGCAGACCCCGCCCGATGGTACCTATCGGCTCGAGGTTCACGGGCGAATCTTCAACGTGAAACGCGTTGGCGGCAAGTGGCCGATACTCAATCTATAGATTTGATATTCTCTATTGCATCGATCTGCAAATCAGGCGGAATATAAATCCCTTCTCCGATGTAGTAGCCTGCCTCACAACGCCTGGCAGGAGGTCGCGAATGTTCCGCAAGCGCCGCGTTGCGTGGGGACTTCTGACGCTTCTGGTTCTCGGCTCACGCCCGACGATATGGGCGCAGCAGACGAAATGGGAAGAACTCAAGGCCCGCGTCGAAGAACTCTACCAAAAGGGAGACTACGCTGCGGCGACTCCGGTTGCCAAAGAAGACCTTCGCGTGGCGGAGGCAACGTTTGGCGCGACAGATCCAAACGTCGCAACGGCACTGAACAATCTGGGGTTGCTCTACGAAAAGCAGAGCCAGTATTCGGATGCCGAGCCATTGTTCAAGCGCGCCGTTAGCATTCGTGAGAAGGCGTTTGGTCCAGAGGATCCGCAAGTTGCGCGGTCTCTTAGCATGCTGGCGCAGGTGTTCGAGGCTGAGGCGAAATACGATGACGCCGAAGAACTTTACGTCCGCGCCTATCAGATCGATAAAAAGGCGTTGGGACTCTACCATAGGGATGTTGCCACAATCGCCACCAATCTCGGCAACCTGTTAAGCGAGGAGGCGAAGTATGCAGATGCAGAGCCATTTTTGCAACTAGCGATCGCCATCGACGAAAAAGTTCTTAAGCCGGATGATCCAGATATCGCCGCCGACCTGAACAATCTCGCCGAACTCTACGATTCCGAGAGCCAATTTGCGAAGGAGGAGCCGCTGCTCGTGCGCGCTCTTGCGATCAACGAGAAAGCATACGGCCCCGACCATCCCTACGTTGCCAAAGCATTGAACAACCTGGCTGAGGACTATCAACAGGAAGGCGAGTACGCAAAAGCAGAACCGCTGTTTCTTCGCAGCCTTGCAATCAGGGAGAAGAAGTTTGGTCCCGATAACCCTGAAGTTGCGGATGCTCTGAATAACCTGGGTGAATTCCGCAGCGCACAAGGGCGGTACACAGAAGCGGAGCAGATGCTGAGCCGGGCTCGCGAGATCGATGAAAAAGCTCTTGGACCAGACGACCCCTCCGTCGCAGTTGATCTGAACAATCTAGCCGAGCTATACCAGACACTCGGAAAAACTGCCCTTGCCGAGCCGTTGTTTCAACGAAGCCTGACAATTCGTGAAAAGGCAGACGGTCTTGAACATCCAGATGTAGCGACGGCACTGAACAACCTCAGCGCTCTTTTCGTGCAAGAAGGCCGCTATGAGGATGCCCGGCCGCTCTTGATGCGTGCTCTGGCGATCGACCGCAAGACGCTGCCTCCCTATGCATTCGAGATTGCCAGGGACTTGAATAACCTGGCGCAACTCTACGACAACCAGGGCAAGTACGTTGACGCCGAAGAAGCATTCAAGCTCGCGCTTGAGATCACCGAAAAAGTATATGGTTCCGAGCACCCCATTGTTTCGACCTCGCTGAACAATCTTGCCGCAGTCGAGGTGGATCAGAACAAATACAAAGATGCGGAGCCGCTCTACAGGCGTAGCCTGAGCATCGAAGAGAAAGCGTTTGGGCCTGAACATCCAGATTTGGCGCCAACGCTGAACAATCTGGGATCGCTGCTGGATGAGGAAGGCAAATACACTGATGCCGAGCCTCTGTTCGATCGAGCCTTAAAGATTGATGACGAAGTGCTTGGCCCTGACCACCCCGATAACATCCTCACGCTAAACAATTTCGCTCAGCTATACGAAGATGAAGGCAAGTTTGACAAGGCGGAACCGCTCTTCGATCGAGCACTCAATAACCTGTTCCGGCAATTCGAATACAACTTCACCTTTATGACCGAGAAGCAGAGATTGGACTTCTTGGGTTCGGTCGACTACTACTTTCCAACCTACTTCGGCTTCGTTTATCGCAATCACGATAAGGACCCGAAACTTGCAGCCAGCATGTATAACCTGTTGCTTTGGGAGAAGGGATTCATTGCCGGCAGCATTTCAGACATGCGGCGCAGAATCGAAGCTTCCGGAGACAAAGAGGCTCTGAAGTTGCTCGGGGATCTGGGCGCGAAGCAGACGGAAATCGCAGCACTGCTGAATGCAAAGCCATCAGATCGCAATCTCTGGCGCAAGCAGATCGATCAACTAAGAACGGAGGCAGACGAACTGGAGAAACGCCTGGTGGAGCGGTCTGCAGCCTTCGCGGAGAAGACGAGGCTGGACCGCGCTACATGGCAGCAGGTGCGCGATGCGCTGGCTCCGGGTGAGGCCGCAGTCGAATTTGCGCGCTTTCGCTATTTCGACAAGGATTGGACGCAGAAATCGTATTACGTGGCTCTAGTGATCACTCACGAGACAAAAGACGCGCCGCAATACATCGTGCTGGGCGACGATAAACAGCTCGAAGGGGACGCCCTTACGCACTTCCGACAACAACTCCAGACGCGCGGATTAGCGGCGGAAGAAGAAGCTGTGTTGCCGGGCGCAAATGCGTGGGACCTGGTCTGGAAGCCGCTTGAAACTGCGCTCGCCGGTATCAAGCGTGTCTATCTCTCGCCCGACGGCGCTCTGAACGAAGTTCCTCTAGGGATCATTGCCGCGCCCGATGGCAACCTGGCGATGGAGAAATACGATCTGCGGATTCTTTCAAGCACCAAAGATATTCTCCGGAGTGCTGCTCCTGTGCTCGGGAATAGAACGGCATTGCTTCTGGGCGACCCAGAATTCGATCTGACTGGTGAGCAAGAATCGGCAGTATTGAAAAAGCTCCTGCTGAAGTCGAGCAGTGCACAGTCCGTTGTGGAACTCACATCCCAGTTGGACACTTTGCCCAACACGAAAAGCGCAACGGAGCTTCCGCGCTTGCCGGGAACAGGCGCGGAGGTTGCCGCAATTGCAGACCTCATGAACTCGAAGGGCTGGAAAACGAATCTCTACACCCGAAACGCTGCTTTAAAGGTTGTGGTTCAGCAAGCAGAGAGTCCGGTTGTCGTCCATTTGGCAACCCATGGATTTTTCCTGCCCGACCAGCAACCAAAAATCACCAAAGGTGACGTCGCCCAGAATCGAAGCACCGTGCACGAGGACCCAATGCTTCGCTCCGGGCTTTATTTTGCGGGTGCGAATCGCACCCTTGCCGGAAAGCCGTCTCCCGACAACGGCATCCTTACCGCAATGGAAGCCGGCAATTTGAATCTGAGCGGTACGGAACTCGTGGTACTCAGCGCATGCAATACGGGGCAAGGCGACGTGAAGGCGGGTGAAGGCGTATTCGGCTTAAGGCGCGCGTTGCAGGAGGCCGGCGCCAGGGCGGTGATCATGTCGATGTGGTCGGTACCCGATAAGGAGACCACGGAACTGATGCAACGCTTCTACGCCAAGTGGCTTGCGGGAACAGAGATGCACGAGGCTTTGAAGCAGACGCAGCTGGAGATTCGTGAAGAGGTCAAGCGCGAGCACGATGGTAAGGATCTGCCGTATTACTGGGGCGCTTTCGTCCTGGTAGGCCGCTGACGACTACGTGTCCATCCTCAAGTGGATTCCGTACAACTTCGGGTATGATTCCATTCTCGGCAGTGTTCAGATTCGTTAAACGCAACGAGGATGTTCAGAGCGAACTCGTGAGTTCATTCGTCTGAGGTGTGCGCATGAAGTATTTTTCCGTTTGGGCAATGGCGTGGGTGTTTGCGGGCTTCGCGGCGGCTCAGCCTGGACCGGTGTTCCTGCCGGCGAGTCCATCGACAGTCGCCTGGGGCTATTACTGGTCGAAAGCCAAGCCAGTTCTGACGGTCCACTCCGGCGATGCGGTCCGCATCCAGACCCTTTCCACCTGCGGACCGAACGAGCGGCTCGAAGCCGGTGGAGTGGCGGCCAGAGACATTCCCGCCTACAACGCGACGATCTACGACCAGGTAAAAGATCGTGGTCCCGGCGGGCATATCCTTACCGGGCCCGTTGCGATCGCCGACGCCGAACCCGGCGATGTGCTGGAAGTCCAGATCGAGAAGATCGACATAGACGTACCTTTTGCGTGCAACGGGTTCTCGGTTGGGCGGGGATTCCTGCCCAACGATTTCCCCTATGGACGCCGTAAAATCATTCCCCTTGATCGCGAAAAGATGCTTGCGCATTTCGCCCCAGGTATTGAGATTCCATTGCATCCGTTTTTTGGAAGCATGGGGGTTGCACCTCCAGAATCGGCCGGGCGATATGATAGTGCTCCGCCGTGGATGCATGCAGGCAACATCGACAACAAGGAACTCGTGGCGGGGACCACACTGTTTATTCCCGTTCATGCGCCGGGAGCACTATTTGAGGTGGGTGACGGCCATGCCGGCCAGGGCAATGGCGAGGTCGATATCACTGCTATGGAGACCTTTCTGACTGGGACCTTTCGCTTTATCGTTCACAAGGATCAGCATCTGCTATGGCCGCGTGCCGAAACACCGACGAGCTACATCAGCATGGGATTCAGCCCTGATCTGAAGACGGCGACCGAAATGGCGGTGCGCAACATGATCGATTTTCTGGTTACAGAGAAGCACCTGTCGCGCGACGACGCATACATGCTGACGAGTGTAGCCATCGACGTGGACATTACCCAGTTGGTGGACGGCAATGTGGGCGTGCACGCCATCTGCCCCAAGGGAATCTTTGTAGATGCTCGATAGATGGAATTCCACAACTAAGCCCAGGCCAGGATTTGGATAGAGTGCAGCGAATTGATTCTCTCGGCCAGATGTACGGAATTCGCCTGATTTCCTCCCCATAGGATGTGCCGGCGACCGGTAGAATCAGCCTATATGGATATTGCAGAGAACAACCCCGCCGGCGAGGAGACGATCCTCGAGGGCACAAGGTTTGTGCGGGCTTGCCTGCGCAAACCCGTAGATCGGACGCCCGTGTGGTTCTTACGTCAGGCTGGCCGTTATATGCAGGAGTATCGCGACGTTCGCAAACACCACACGCTGGTCGAGATTTGCAAGCAGCCCGAACTTGCCGCCGAAGTGACCATCACCGCAGCCGAAAAACTCGGTGTCGATGCGGCTATTATTTTTGCCGATTTGCTGCTGCCACTCGAACCGATGGGTCTGCCATTCGAGTTCCAGGCAGGAGAGGGCCCTGTGGTACATCACCCTCTGCGCACGGCAGAAGATGTGAAGGCTCTGCGCACGGACCGTGCAGCGGACCTTGCCTATGTGGCGCGTGCGATCGAAAAGGTTGCGGCGCATTTTGGCGACCGGCTGGGCGTAATTGGTTTCTGCGGAGCACCGTATACGCTGGCCAGCTACATGATCGAGGGCGGCGGCTCACGGAATTACATTCACACCAAGAAGATGATGTACGGCGACACCGCTGCGTGGCGCACTCTTTTGGACAAACTTGTTGTCGTTCTGACAGAGTATTGCCGGCTGCAGGTGCAGGCGGGCGCCGATGTCATCCAGATATTCGACAGTTGGGTCGGTTCCCTGGGACTGCAGGACTACAGGGATTACGCGTTCGAGGCATCGAAGCGGCTGGTTCGCGCGGTGCAGGGGATGGGCGTTCCGGTCATCTATTTCGGCGTTGAAACTGCAGGACTGCTGCCGCAGATGGCGGCAACCGGTGCTGATGTCATCGGCCTCGATTGGCGCCAGCCGCTCGATGTCGGTTGGCGCGAAGTTGGCCACACGCATGCGGTGCAGGGAAATCTGGATCCGATCACATTGTTCGCACCGATTGAAGTGCTCGAACTGCGCGTAAAGGAGATTCTGCGCGCGGCGGCCGGACGGCCGGGACACATTTTCAACCTTGGCCACGGAATTGTCCCGGAGACACCCGTCGAAAGCGTGCAGGCTGTAGTGCGCATGGTGCGGGAGTTCCGGATGGAGAACCAGGATGCCTAAGCGAGCTGTCCTGCTTCTGGCGCACGGCACGCCGGAGACGATTGAAGAAATTCCGGAATACCTGCGCAACGTGGTTAGCGGGCGGCCGCTTCCGGAACATGTTATCGAGGAAATCAAGCACCGGTATTCGTTGATCGGACGTAGTCCGCTCACAGAGATCACCCTGGCACAGGGGCGCCTTGTCGAAGCTCAACTCGTTGCGGAGGGCATTGACGCTCAGGTCTACGTGGGCATGCGGAACTGGAAGCCGTACATCCCAGACGTGGTTCGCAAGATGCGCGCGGATGGCGTGTCGGAGGCTGCGATCATCTGCCTGGCGCCACAGAACTCACGCACCAGCGTGGGGCTCTATAAGCGAGCAGTGCAGGCTGAGGCCGGTTCGCTGAAAGTCGATTTCACCGAGGCCTGGGCGCAGGATCCGTTGCTCGCAGATGCATTCGCCGAGCGGTTACGGGCAGCCGAGACGCGTTTGATTCAGGAGACAGGCGCGCCGGTGCCTGTGCTTTTTACGGCACACAGCGTGCCTTCGAGGACAGTGGAAGCAACACCGGCAATCGAGGGGCAGCCAAGGCTCTGGCCGGGCGAAGGCGTCGATCCTTACGCGCAAGAAGCCAAGCGAACCGCCGAGCTTGTGGCGGAGCGCGTTTCCGGGATTCCCAAGTGGTGGTTTGCCTTTCAAAGTCAGGGCGCGAGCGGCGGACCGTGGATTGGGCCTACGGTTGAAGCGACACTTACTGCCATCGCCGGTGAAGGCGTGAAAACGCTGCTGCTGCAGCCGATCGGTTTTCTGTGCGACCATGTCGAGATTCTGTACGACGTTGATATTGCATTCAAAGCCTTTGCCCAGAATCTGGGGGTACGCCTAGAGCGGCCGGAATCGCTGAATACGTCGCCGATCCTGGCGCGGGCAATCGCGGGACTTGCGAAACGTGGGCTCAGTCGGTTAGAAGAGTAAGGGATTCGAGATCGCCCGAACGAAGCACTGGTTTGTAACGGTCAGGCTTCTTCCCCTCGAAAGCTCGCCCGCGCCAATCACTGCTGCGCCAAGCAACGAAAGTCAGTAGATGTCACATGATGATTTCTCGAACGCATTGAGTTCCTCTCCTGGAACTTGTCCGGACTGCGGAACGCCGCACATGCGGCGTATTTCCCGTGCAGGCTTTCTGCAAATGTGGATTCTTCCTCTGCTTGGGTACTATCCATGGGAGTGTCCGCTCTGCAGGCGGCCGAGGCTCCTCCGGATTCGGGGACGGCGCACACGGCGAGCTGGCACGACCTGAGTCCGGTAAGAAGCGCAGACTGTGCCGCCAGAGAATTGTGCCTATTCCAATCTCTCTATAATTGCCTGAACTATCTTCCTTCCCCTGGAGGCGGCTTGTTTTCGGTGACGACCGCAACTCGACTCTTCGCTCTGCTCGTGCTCGCATCGGCAATGTTGCCGGGCGCGGAAGTGCGGGCACAGTCGCCCGAGTATTCGATTGAAGCGATCCGCTATGCGATTTCGCCGGATGTTCCGGTCGCCGAACTGGTGGTCAACGGGCCAAAGGATCAGAAGGTCGATATCGCGATGGTGGTGTGGTTGATTCGCGGCGGTGGACGCACGATCCTTTTTGACAGCGGATTTCACCGCGATACCTTTCTCAAAGATTTTCCGATGAAGGAGTACCTGCGTCCGGATGAAGCGGTGAAGACCGCCGGAGTGAACCCGGAGGACGTGACCGACATCGTGATCAGCCACGCGCACTGGGATCACATGGGCGGGATTGATCTATTCCCAAAAGCCACGGTGTGGATCCAGCGCGAGGAGTATCGCTACTATACGGGCGATGCCTGGCAGAAAGGCGGCCGCCATGGCGGGATCGACCCCGCCGATGTGCAGGAACTCGTGAAACTGAATACCGAGAATCGCGTGCGATTCGTGGACGGCGACGATGTGGAGATTTTCCATGGGATCACTGCCTATACCGGCTCACGCCACACTTTCGATTCGCAGTATCTCCGCGTGGCGGGCAGTCCAACCTATGTGCTGGCTTCCGACAACGTCTATTTCTACCTCAACCTTTCCCAGCACCTTGCGAGCGCCACATTCAGCGCGGCTGATCATGCGGCGAACATCGAGCAGCAGAAGCGGATGATCGAGCTTGCCGGCTCGGTCGATCGGGTCGTGCCGGGGCACGACATTCTGCAATTCCAGAAGTTTCCGACCGAAGGACGAGTGGCGAAGATCAAAGAAACAGGCAGTCGAAACTAGGGAATTCTCGCCTCTTCTGTTCTAACTTTCCAGAGCGAATGTTGCCCTTCTGGTTTCTTATACCCCCGCCATACGCTTGTCGTAGAAAATGGATTGCGCGGGAGATTTCGGTTTATTGAGGGAAGCCGACGCGTTGCGACAACGCGTGAAAGCGCGGGTCTGAGCGGAGATTGTCCAAGCGCAGGTCAGCTTTTAGATTCGACGAGATTTCGAGGGATCGTTCCTCGCAGGCCTTTTGCAGGAACTGAAATGCCTTGTCCTTTTCGCCGAGTCCCGCGTATACAGTTGCGAGAATGTAGGGTGAAATATAGGTATCTTTCGATTTGAGTTCGAGGTCACGAAGGATCTTTTCCGCTTCAGCTTTCTTTCCGATCGCCGCGTATGCGTGGGCCAGGGAGGCATTGGCGTCTTGATCGCCGTTGGATAATTCGACAGCCTTCTGATATTCGACGATCGCTTCCGGAAGCTTTCCGGTGCCTTCGTATCCGATGCCGAGATCGTGGTGTTCGACCCACTCGTTGGGATTCGAAGCGATTCCTCGTTTTCCTGCATCAACCAGGCTGGGATAATCGCGAAGCTGATAGTAGACGCCCGCTTCGGTCATCGATGCGCTTGGTCCGAGATCGATTTGGTTGATCCTGGTGAGCTCTTCCATGGCCTCAGCGCGGCGACCCAG
The DNA here is from genome assembly GCA_963830285.1 of uncultured Acidobacteriaceae bacterium. Taxonomy (GTDB): domain Bacteria; phylum Acidobacteriota; class Terriglobia; order Terriglobales; family Acidobacteriaceae; genus Telmatobacter. The sequence goes on along the minus strand of CAWHLU010000012.1, from coordinate 93,594 downwards.
AGAAGCCAGAAACCCGGCGCGATCTTCATGGGCGCAACTATAACTGGGGGCCGTCGTGATGGCCAGGTTGTATTCCCGCTCGGCTTCAATCCAGTTCCAGTCATGCTGCCAGCTTATGGTGCCGAGTGTGTCGTGTATTTCGCCGATGCTGTCGTCGAGCTGCGTTGCCTTGCGAAGCGCGTCATGGGCGGATTGAAGAGCAGCCTCGTGCGGCGCATGCCGGAAGAGCGCGAGATAGAGATAGGCGTCGGCCAAACCGGAGTAAGCTTCTGCGAAGTTGGGATCCTTGCGGATCGATTCTTCGAAGTAGCTTTTGGCCTGCAGAAGCGGCTGGCCCATGGTGAACTGGTTGGACAGGAGATACCGTCCTCGCAGGTAGGCATCGTATGCCTCCGGATTCACCGGGCGCGCGGAGCCAACTCTCGCTTGCTGCTCGGGCGTCAGTTGAATGCGAATCTGCTGAGAAACGGCCTCGGCCACTTCACGCTGAAGGTTGAGAACTCCGTGCAACGGGCGCTCATACGCTTCGCTCCAGATGTGGCGATCATTGGGGCCGTCGAGCAATTGCACGGTCACGCGAACCTGCGTCGTTTTCGCGAATGACGGATCCCTCGAGGACACCATCGACTCCTAACTCCTGCGCAATCTGCGGCAGGTGTTTGCGCGTGCCCTTGTATTCCATAACCGAGGTGTGAGAGATGACGCGCAACGAATGAATGCGGGAGAGCTCCGTGATCAATTCTTCGGTCATGCCGTCGGCGAAGAAGTCCTGTGCCGGATCTCCGGACAGATTCTGCAAGGGAAGCACGGCGATGGAACGGATGTGGCTGCCTGTGCTTGCACCGTAGAAGTGATGCCACCCGACCCACGTGACAACGCCAACGATACAGACAGCCGCCAAGGCAAGCAGCCAGCTGAGTCGGCGGCCGTATGGCGTTGCGATCGCGATTGGCGGTTCATCGACGCTGTTACGGATCCCAGTTGAGTTGGATTGAACAGGCACGGGGCCTGGCCCGGGTTTTGTGGGTTGGGGAGCCGGCGCGCCAAGTTCCCCATCGAAGACCGGTGCGATGAATCGGTATCCCCTGCCGGGAAGCGTCTCGACAAAGCGCGGCTGTTGAGGATCGTCCTTCAGCACCTGGCGGATTTTGCGGACGGCGCCGTTGATGCTGTTGTCGGTATCGAGAAAGACATCCTTGCCCCAGATTTTCTCGGCGATCTCTTCCCGCGTGACAAGCTGACCTTTCTGCTCGATCAGAATGAGCAGGACCTGGAGGGGAATGCGCTCCAGTTTGAGCGCACGCCCGAAGTGGCGAAGCTCGCAGGCTCGCAGATCGACCTCAAAATCCTTCCCAAATCTGATCGATTCCTGGGCTCCAGCCGGGCTTGACCCCACAGCAACACCCCCTTACGGGTGGACAGATTCTACACTGTCCGCGGTTTTACGCGTTATCCCTTTTGAGCTCTTGGGCTTGAAAAGACAGGAAAAATTAAGACGTCCGACAGGCGCTCGCTATTGAGGGCAAAGGGGAGGCCGGCGCATGATTCGCTTCGTCGCGAGCATTGGTCGAGCAAAGCGCGAGGTAAAACTTAATCCCCAAAACACACCGTTCCCGAACATCCCAAAGGAGATCCCGATGAGAACCAGTTTCGTAAGCCGTATCGCAACCCCTTTCTTCGCCTCTCTCGCACTCGGCTTGGCACCCGGCGTGGCACTGCCGGCAGCAGGCCAGAGCCCGGATTCCAGCGCGCACTCAAGTCCAGCCAAACTCGTGCAAATCGTTCGCGAGGCCACAACTCAGTACATCGACGTCAACAACGCAACTGCCGCTGGGTACGGGCCATTCCTTGGCTGCATCAGCGGATCGGATCACGGAGCCATGGGGATCCACTACGTAAATCCGACTCTCGTGGGATCTGGAGAGATTGATGCCACGCATCCGCAAGCCTTGATTTACGAGCCTTCGAACGGCAAGCTGCGCCTGGTTGGCGTTGAGTTCATCGTGGACTCGGCAACCTGGCTGAAGACCCACGCCGGTCCGCCGGTTCTTGAAGGACAGAGCTTTCTTCTTATCGATATCCCGAATCGATACGGCATCCCTGCGCCATTCTTCGAACTCCACGTCTGGGCCTGGCGCGACAATCCCCAGGGAGCCTTCGTCGACTGGAACAACCACGTGACGTGTGAAGGCATGCAATGAGCAGCGGACTCCGACGGCGTCGTGCCCACGGCCTTGTTCCACTCCATCTTCATCAGCCACTCCAAGGGGTTCGCCATTCTCGACCCGTCGCGGAGCCCAGACCTTGACGAGCACAATCGAAGGCGTCAACAGGAAGCGATCGCCTTTCGATAGGAATCAGCGGAAGCGGCAAGGTTCAACTCAATTTCAACCAACCCTGTGAGCACAAGTCTGAGTTGGCTCATCAGTCGATCAAAAAATCGCAAAAACGGAGGTTCCGATGCCAAAGTATGTAATCGAGCGCGAAGTCCCTGGCGCGGGAGCATTGAATGAGCAGCAGCTGAAGGATATCTCACAGACATCCTGCAGCGTGCTGCGCAAACTGGGATTTGAAATCCAATGGATCCAGAGTTTCGTGACCGGGGACAAGATCTATTGCATCTATCGCGCTCCCAATGAGGATCTGATCAAGGAGCACGCTCAATTAGGGGGCTTCCCGGCGAACGTAATCTCTGAGATCTCGACAACCATCGACCCTACAACCGCTGAAGCCAGGAGTGTTTGAGGGCCGACAGCTCAGCCCCAATCGCGATGACGTAATACGTCGGATGGCCCTTATGCTGGAGAAGGATGCGATGCCAGGCGTTCGCGTGGAAGACGATGAAGCCATGCTTCCGCTGGCTCCGGTCGAAGATGCTTCAGAGGAGATACAGAACTTTCTCAAGTGCGGCCGGATCGCCAAGCTGGATGGCTGGTTGTTGATGAACATCAAGCTGGGACAGCGTGGTCCGTTTCTCGCCGGAACAATTGCAGGGCAACCGGAGATGTTTATGCCCGGCTCGTTCTGTTCCGGCCGGATCTCGGCTACGCCGTAACGAAGAACACGATCTACATCCTCGGCAAAAAGAGGCTCGATTATTGGCGGAACATCTGTTTGGCGATGAAGAAGACATTCGCCGGGCGTTCGGCCAGTCGACGCATGAAGTAGGGATACCACTCGCGACCGAAGGGAATGTAGACGCGGACGTTGTATCCGTCGGCGGCCAGCTTGCGCTGCAGGTCGCGGCGCACGCCGAAGAGCATCTGAAACTCGAAGTGGTTGCGATCGATGTTGCGCTGCGCAACAAAGGCCTTTGCCGCGGCGATCATGTTTTCGTCGTGGGTGGCCAGTCCGTGATAGATCGGGCTCTGCAGCAGCATATTGGCGAGCTTGGTGTAGTTAGCGTCGACGTCTGATTTTTTGGGGAATGCAACCTCGGCCGGTTCCTTGTACGCGCCTTTGCAGAGGCGAACGCGGATACCGTCGGCGATGAGCTGCTCGATGTCCGCCTGCGAGCGGTAAAGATACGACTGGATGACAATGCCGATGGAGCCTCGCAGCTCGGGCATGGCGTTGATGCGGCGCACAATGTCGAGCGTGACCTGGGTGACGGGCGAGTCTTCCATGTCGATCCGCAGGAAGTTGCCGGTTGCGTGCGCATGCTGGGCGAGGCCCGTGGCGATGGTTTCAGCGATGACGGGATCGAGTGCGAGTCCCATCTGGGTGAGCTTGACGCTGATGTTGGAGTCGAGCTTGCGCGCAGCGATCTGGTCGAGAAGCTGGTGGTAAATGTCGGCGGCCTTGTGAGCTTCCTCCGCGGTAGAGACGCTTTCGCCGAGAGAGTCGAGCGTGACATGCATGCCCTGCTGGTTGACCTGGGCGCAGACGCGAAGGGCATCTTCAATTTCGAGGCCGGCGACGAAGCGAGAGCTCAGCTTGCCCCCGATGGTGGAGTGCTCGGCGAATCTGCGAAGGGAACGGTTGCGGGAGAGTGCGATAAATGCGGAACGAAGAACGGGCATCAGTTAACCTTGCCGAGCGACCGTCCTGGGGACAAGGCATTCGCGCGGGACTCTTCAGTTTCGCACAGCGAGGTGGGGGAGCGGCGGAGAGCCTCGGAATGAGCGGAGTGCGGTTGCGTATTCTGAAACTGGGCGTCATTTCACCTGTGCAGTCCCGTGCTGCTCGAGGTGTATGGCGGAGGTAGCATGCGGATGTATCGAGTTTTGGTTTGCGTGGTGCTGATGGCGATCGGGGTGGTGGCGCGGTCGTATGCGCAGGTGCCGGGAATGCCCACGACTGCGGGTGAGACGCTGACCGGAAAGCGGATTGTGCTGGCGGATGCGGTGCGCGGTCACAAGGCGGTGCTGGTGGCGGGATTCAGTCACGATGGCGGAATCGCATGCGGCGACTGGATGAAGGCGATTCGCGGCGATGCCGCTCTGGCCGGCGTGGATGTGTATGAGATCGCCATGCTCGAAGGTGCGCCGGGAATCTTTCGCGGCATGATCAAGAGCGGCATGCGCAAGGGCATGAGCAGCGTCGAGCAGGAACGCATGGTGGTGCTGACTCAGGATGACAAGGTGTGGGAGAAGTACTTTCAGGTTTCGAACGGGCAAGAGCCGCAGGTGATGCTGCTGGATGCGCAGGGAAGTGTCGTGTGGCGTGGGCATGGGGCGGCGAGTGCGGTTGAGGCGGAGTTAAGAGCGGCGGCGAGTTCGCATTGATTGGCGCCTTGGTGGCGAGAAGTTTGGTGATAGGCCGCCGGGTATCGCTTAACTAGTAATTGCCGGTTGGGCGGTATTCCTCCGTTGGCAAGGTTTCTCGGCAGAAGGCTGTTCACAATCTGTTTTCTTTCTGGTCTACTTTCCTCATGGATCGCCCAAACCATAATTTCGTTCTCCAAGGAGGAACGAAATGCGAAAAGCAATTAACGTGATGATCGCATTTTTGTTTGCAGTCGTTTTTGTTTGGGATGGTGCGCAGACTGCGAACGCCCAGGGAAACCAAGGCGCCCCGAGCAGAACTGACAATAGCAAAACAGCTACCGCGACGGTTGCTCCCTGCTAACTGCCGGGACGATCGAGAAAGTCCTGGGCCAGTCTCTATGGGGCAATCCACAGGCACGAAAAGCACCTCCGATGTACGGCGGCGCCTGGGGTTGGAGTTGCTCGTACATCGTACAACACGGAAGTCAAGGAATCGTGCGGATCGAACTTACGGTTTACACAGAGGCATCGCCTGCGAAAGCCAAGCAGGACTTCGACACGCTTGCCTTCACAGCCGACGCATCCAAGGGCAAGCCTTCGATCGGAGACTCGGCATACTGGGTCAAGTCTCACTCCAGCAGCGACAAGGCGCTTGACAGCAGCTTTGATCTTTTTGTGTTGAAGGGGAATGTGCACTTCAAGATCCGGATGACTCCGGCGGACGATAAACAGCTGAAAGACCTGGCCACCGCGATCGCGGCAGGCATCTGAATTCGTCTTGGGGTTATCGGACCATTTCTCATTCAGTTCCCGAATGCTACGGGAGGTTTTTCGGCTAAACCATCGGTGTGCACTGCCATGCTGCCGTTCAAGATTCCGGAACCCGGCAGTAACATCTTCGTCGAGGCTCCGCTGCCGACTGATTCGGTCGTACTTTCAGTTTCGAATTTCCTGCAAACTTTTTGTGGAAAACTGCAAATTTGGGAGGGGGGGTGGGGGGGTGCCCTTTTCCGCCTCTTGATTCGCAGGGAGAGCATTCTGTGCTCCAGATGATTGTGCATGAAACGAAGTAAATTACATGCAAATCCGCGCCGGGATTTTAGTGTTTGGAATGTGCAGGTTGGAGTACTGGACGGCGATGGCGCACTTGACAAACCATTCCGGGCGAACGCTTGTCCTTCGGCTTCGCTCAGGATTGACAATGCTTGTTTGTTGGATCGTGGTTTCCCACCCATGCCGCGATGGAACTGCGTCATGGATGGGGCACCGGGCGGTGGTGCAGATTAATGCGAGGAAGAGCAACCGCAGATCCTTCGGCTTCGCTCAGGATGACAGTGCTTGTTTGTTGGATCGTGGTTTCCCACCCATGCCGCGATGGAACTGCGTCATGGATGGGGCACCCGGCGTGGTGCAGATTAATGCGAGGAAGAGCAACCGCAGATCCTTAGGCTTCGCTCAGGAGGACAGTGCTTGTTTGTTGGATCGTGGTTTCCCACCCATGCCGCGATAGTGCTGCGTCATGGATGGGGCACCCGGCGGTGGCGCAGATTAATGCGAGGAAGAGCAACCGCAGATCCTTCGGCTTCGCTCAGGATGACAGTGCTCAGAAGAGTTCGTCGTTGGCTTGCGGAGAATTGCTACTCGACGCGGAACAGCGCGCAGCCGTGGGCGGGGAGAACGACGTGCAGTGTTTTGGCGCTGGGGATGTGCTTCTGGCTCCAGACGTCGTAAAGGGCGTGCGGCTTGTTTTCGAGGTGGAAGAGCGCCCACGGAAGGTTGGAGGAGGTCGTCGCGTCGGCGAGGTTGAAGACGGCGATGTAGCTCTTTGGGTTCGGTCCGCCCGTGCGTGCGTACCAGTAACGCTGCGGGAAGGATGCCGAGTTGCCATGATTTTTAGGGAGAAGCCCCGGACCGGATTCGACGGCTTGCTGATTGAGGTCGGTGACTTCCTTGTTGGTGATGAGGGAGCGGGTGAAGTCGTCGAGCCTGGTGAGGTTGGCGCCGAGGATGAGCGGCGAACGGGAGATGGCCCACAGGGTGAATTCGGTGCGCTGCTCGTCGTGGGTGTAGTTGGACTGGCGGGGCTGGTCTTTGCCGGGATGCGGGCCGAGATAGCCTTCCGGAAGCATGTCGGGATCGGGCCAGTTGCCGGGCTTGACGTAAGGCGCCCACTTGGCGATGCGGTCGAATTCGTCGTGGAGGCCGAAGGGGTATTCGGCAGTGGGCGGATTGTGAGTGAACGTCCAGGCGTCCCAGTGGTCGTCGGTGATGCGCCACATCTGCGCGTATTTGGCAATTTCGGCAGCGTGGTCGAGCTGGGTGGGGCCGGGGGAAAGGCTGAGCACGATGGGGCGGCCAGTCTTGCGGATGGCTTCGGCGATCTGGCGAATTTCGCTGGGCCGGTAGGGATGGTCGCTGATGCAGTCGACCTTGATGTAGTCGAGTCCCCAGTCGGCGTAAAGCTTCAGCATCGAGTCGTAGTAGGCCTGTCCGGCGGCGTTGTCGGCGACGCCCCAGTTGCCGGTGTCCCACGGGCAAGGGGACTGTGGTGTCCGCGGCGTCGGCGGCGTGGAAGCTGGACCCGGCGATGGGCAGGTTCTGTTGAACGACCTGGCGGGGAATGCCGCGGACGATGTGGATGCCGAATTTGAGGCCCTGGGCGTGAACCCAGTCGGCGAGGGGCTTGAAGCCTGCGTTATTGGCGGCATCGGGGAAGCGCGCGGGATCGGGAATGAGGATGCCGTTTTCATTCCAGAGATATTTGCGGGCCTCGAGGGTGCTGCCGAAGGGGTCCTGCATGTACCAGCCTTCGTCGATGACCGCGTATTCCCAGCCGAATTGGCGGATGCCGGCGAGGATGGTGGTATTGGCGCGGAAGTCGGCTTCGTTGATGGTGAGGCCGTAGGCGTCCCAGCTGTTCCAGCCCATGGGGGGGGTGGGGGCTGGGTCCTGGGCGAAAGCGTGACGGAGCGGAGCCCGAGAGAAGGACAAGACAGACGAGCAGGAACGAGCCGGATCGGAACATGTGGAAACGTATACCACAACCGGAAGCAGAAAGCGGGGAGTGCGATGAGAAGCGCCGAAAGCAGTAGGAATCGAACCGGCAAAAGAACGTGATGCACCTCACTTTCAAATGCGCCTATAATGCTGTCGAATCAAATCACAACAGCTGCACGATGCCAATCCCCGACACCTGCAACTGAGGAGACTATTATGCTCAAGTCCTTCTTGCTCTTCACGGCGGTTGTCTTGCTTGTGACTGCGGCCGCTTCCGCTCCGGCCCGTCCGCCGCAAGACGCATCTGCAACCCCGAGTGCCAAGAGCGGTGGCAAGCTTTCCCCTGAAGCACACGCCAAGGCGAAAAAGCTCTATGAGCAGGACTGCGCGCTTTGCCACGGTTCGTCGGGGGACGGCAAGACTGACCTGGCGAAGGACATGCAACTCACTCTGATGGACTGGACGGATCCGAAGGCGCTGTCAGCGATGTCGGACCAGGCACTTTTCGACGCGATCCGCAAGGGCAAGGGAAAGATGCCTCCCGAGGATGAAGGGCGCGCCAAGAACGACGACATACACTCCCTCGTCCTCTACATTCGGAAATTCGCTGCAACGGGCAGCGCCCGCAGCAGAACCTGCTGCAACTCCCGCGTCTGAGACCGCTCCGGCCGCGCCGCCGGTCACGCCCGCGCCGAGCCGATAGGATCGACTGCCCATCCTTGCGGTCCACTGAATGCCGCGAGGGATGGGGATCTCACCGATCCGAGCTCGTTCATTCCAGCCGGGTTGGTGATGGTTGCGCCCCAGGCATCCGGGCTCACGTCGCGTGCATGACGGGCGAAGAGCCAGTGATGGCCTTCGAGGTCCAAAACCCCATATTGGAATTCCCCGTACTCGGTTTCGTGAGGTCGGTTCGACGATTCGGGCCGCGGCGCGGGTACGCGCGTAGTGGGCTTCCACGTCTTCAATGAAGATAGTGAGACTTTGCGTTTCGCTGCCGAGTTCGGCAGGGCTTGACCTGCCCGAGCGTGCGGAGTTCACCATGATGAAAGCATTTCCGATATGCAGTTGCGCGCCCTGAACCGGGTCGCCATAGCGATAGTATTCGACGAAACCGAAGGTTGCGGTGAGCCAATCGATCGCCTGGGCAAGGTTCCTGTAGGTGACGTGGGGAAGTACGGTATCGACGGGAACAGAGCGATTCTTCAACATGGCAAGAAGATACGCCCGCCGGGTTTCTGCATCAACATGTGAGCGCGCGCAACTCATGTCTTATGATTTACTCTGCCGCAGCACCTCTCGGGAATGAGGTTGGATGCTTGCATCTGCAAATCTCTGGATGGGCCTTGCCGGGCTCGTCTATCTTGTCGCCGGAGTTTTCCTGCTGCGCAAAGAGATCGGCATGGATCGCGGCTGGGAGAAGCTCATCATTCCCCTCGGTCCTGTTTTCATCGCCGCTTCTCTTGCGGCATTCGCCCCCGAGCATTTCCGCGGACCCGAGTTTGTCGCAGAATATGGTCCCATCGTGGATGCCAGGGCACGCGTTCTGGGCGTATTTTGTCGGATGCGCATTGCTAGCGGCAGCCACCAGTCTCGCGCTGCGGAAGTTCGAACGCCTCTCAACCACCTTGCTCGGGCTAATGTTCTTCTTGTTCGTCTGCATCCTGTATCTGCCGTCCGCGCTCAGACATCCCACAAGTCGATTTGCGTGGATCTACATGCTGAGAGACCTCTCGTTTGCCGCAGGCGCGTGGGCTCTCGCCGGACTGCACAGTCGTGCGGCCTCGCCGCAACTATCGAAATGGATGATTTTATTCGCGCGCTTCGTTCTGGCGATTGCAGCGATCTTCTATGGCGCGCAGCATTTTCTTCATCCCCAGTTTGCGCCTGGCGTGCCGTTGGAGGCGATGATGCCGTCGTGGATTCGCAGTCCCCGCCGTCTGGGCGTACTGCGCAGGAGCGGTCCTGCTCGGCGCCGGAGTCTGCCTGGCTGTGAATAAGAAATCCCGCACCGCTGCAGCCGCGATCGGCGCATTGATGACTCTTCTCACGATCTGCCCCTATCTGTTTGTTTTGCTCTTCGCCCGCGGCGCGGGGGAGATCAATGAAGCGTTGAATTACGTTGCGGATACATTGCTCTACGCTGGAGCGGCACTCGCGGTGGCCTCGGCATTGCCGCGGGATTCTGCACCGAGAAACGTAGCGCTCGAATTCAAACACGGATTTCAGAACAGGTGTCTCCGGGGAACTGATTCCGGATTTGCCGCGTCTGTACGATAAGCTGGTCCGGGAGAATCAGGAATGTTTTTGAGTGTCTGGAAGCGGGCTGCAACGGTTGGCCTGGCATTGGCGCTGCCGCTGTTTGCGCAGCAGCCGGAGCCGATCGCGGGCGGAAACCCGGCGCTCCCGCTGGTGCATGTCGAGAGCGAGCCGAATTCAGCTGCGGCGCAGAAGGCGCATTATGTCGTGCTGGTTTCGCTGGATGGATTTCGCTGGGATTATGCGAAGCATGATGGCGCGGTGAACCTGCTGGCGCTGGGGAAGAAAGGCGTGTGGGCTCCGGGAGGGATGCTGCCGAGCTATCCCTCGCTCACATTCCCAAACCACTTCACGATCGTGACGGGGCTCTATCCCGAGCATCACGGGCTGGTAGCCAACAGCTTCTACGATCCTGTGAAGCACGCGCGCTATGGAATCTCCGATGCGAAGGCCGTGGAGGATGGAAGCTGGTATAGCGGCGTGCCATTGTGGAGCCTGGCAGAGAGCCAGGGCATGCATGCAGCGTGCCTCTTCTGGCCGGGTTCTGAGGCGGAGATCGCTGGGCACCGGCCGACGTGGTACGCGGTATTCGACAACAAGACGCAGGCGACCGATGATGTCGAGCAGGCGCGGATCGATGACGCTGTGGCTCTGTTGAAGATGCCGGAAGCGGAACGGCCGCACTTCATCACGATCTACTACTCGGAGCCCGATCATGAAGGGCATGAATTCGGGCCGGATGCGCCGGAGACAAAGGCCGCAGTCCTGAAAATGGATGCGATGATCGGCAGGCTGAAGAAGGCGCTGGACGCGACAAAGCTGCCCATCGACCTGGTCGTGGTGAGCGATCACGGCATGGCGAAGGAGCAGGGCGGCTGGATCAACCTGGAGGAGTTCGCCGATCTGAGCAGCTTCGAAACGGCCGGTCCATTGCTTTACGGCAAGACCGAAGAAGACAGCGCTCGCGCGTATGACAAGCTGAAGCACGCGTCTTCGCAGTTTGTGGCTTATCGGCGGAAGGACGTGCCGGCAGGGCTCGACTATAACCAGAATCCCCGCGAGGGCGACCCGGTCGTGATTGCGACGGGGCCGTACGCGATTCGCGCCCACAAGCCGCAGGGCGACCGGCCGGATCATCCGCCGGAACCGGGGATGCATGGATTCGACCCGCACAAAGTTGCGGAAATGAAGGCGAGCTTCTTCGCCATCGGACCGGATATCGTCGCCGGAAAAACGGTGGCGCCTTTCGAAAATGTGAACCTCTATCCGTGGATCGCCCACATGCTGGGATTGCAACCTGGAAAGACCGACGGCAGCCTGAATGTGCTGGCGGGAACGCTGCGCGACGGCGGAGACGACGCCGAGCGTGGGCGAATCGAAACAGGAGTAAGGACACAATGAGCGCAGTGTTGGGAATCGATGGCGGAGGAACAAGAACGCGTGCCTCCATCGTCGATGGCGAGCGGGTAATGGCGTTTGGGGAAAACGGCTCGATCAAAAGGCTGCGCGTGGGCGCGGAGATTGCGGAGGAGAATCTGCGCGCGCTGCTGAAAGACGTTTTCGCGCAGGCGGGATTGCACGGCGTGAAGGCCGCGTCGGCGGGCGTGGCGAGCGCAACGATGCCCGGCGTAACGGAGTGGATCACCGCAGTATTTGACGACTTTGGCGTGGAGCGATCCGAAGTTGTGGGAGACGAGGTGATTGCGCTGGATGGAGCCTTTCAAAGGCGGCCCAGGAATTCTGCAGATTGCGGGAACGGGTTCAAACTGCATTGGCCGCGCACCCGACGGCGGACGCGAAAGCGCTGGCGGGTGGAGTTCGCGGTTAGGCGATGAGGGCTCAGGGTACTGGATCGGATTGCACGCGGTGCGGAGGGCGCTGAGGGCGCTGGACCGCGAGGAGCCGACAGCGGGTTCTGGAAGTGGTGGGAGAACTATGGGGGACAAAGACGATTGAGGAACTGGTCAATCTGGGCGACAGCACCCCGGGTCCGGATTTTGCGGCGCTTGCTCCGGCGATCAGCCAGCTTGCCGAAGAGGGGGATGCGGTGGCGATGGGAGTCTTGGGACAGGCTGCCACGGACCTGGTAGAAAGCGTGCTGCTGGTGCGCGCAAAGCTGCGGAGAAAGCACAAACTTGACAGCGGAAGTTCCGGTGGCGTGGATAGGCAGCGTGATCGGGAAGTCCCGCCTGGTGCGCGAGCAGTTCTTCGCGGGATTGCATACAGCAGCGCCAGAGATGCCGATCGGAGAAACCGAGGTTGCTGGAATCGAAGGCGCGGTGTGGCGCGCCCAGCAACTGGCAAATCATTGATCTCAATCTGATTTTTGGCGAAACTCTGCTCCCTCAGGCCGTGTCTATACACAGTAGGAGTTCCCATGTATCCCAGAGTTCGACGCGAAGTCGGCTGCGCTATTGTTGCGTCCTTCTGGATATTCTCCTCCGCTATATCCCTCGCACAATCAACGACACCTCCGCCAACGACACCTTCGCCGGAGGAGCCCACCCTGGTTCAGCGGCCGACGTTGTCGATTACCACGCGGGAGGTGCTGATGGACATAGTGGTGACCGATGGATCGCGGCATCCAGTAACCGGGCTGAAGGCTTCGGATTTCGTGGTGACCGAAGAGGGCCAGTCGCAAAGTATCACGCATCTTGAGGAGCACCATCCGCTGACTGCGGCGGACCTGGCGAGCGTGCAGAAACCTCCGCTGCCGCCGAATACATTTACGAATTACAATCCCGTGCCGAACTCAAATGCCTACACCGTGCTCCTGTTGGATGCGATGGACACGCCGGTTACGGCGCAGATGTACGTGCGGGAACAACTTGTCGGGTTTTTGAAACGTATGCAGCCGGGTACGCCGATTGCCATTTTCCAGATGGATTCGGAGATGCGGCTGATCCAGGGGTTTTCGTCGGATCCGAAGGTGCTGCTGGCAGCGGCCGAGAGCAAGCGCGACATGCCTTCCCTGAAAAAGCCGTTTTATGGATCGAGGGAATTGAATCAGATGGTGCGGAACCAGGTTCTCGGCCAGGGTATGCAGTCGATGGGGAAGTACCTGGCAGGATTTCCGGGACGCAAAAACCTGATCTGGTTTACAGCCAGGCTGCCTTACTGGTACGCGGCCGACAACAGCGATTCCGCAATTGAAAATCGCGAAGAACACACGTTTCATGACAACTTTTCGGTGCTGGAGGATGGAGTCGCCGGACTGACGGATGCGCTGACGCTGAGCCGCGTGGCTGTGTATCCGATCGATTCGCGTGGATTGCAGACGCTGCCGGCGTTTGATGCCAGCAAGCGAGGATCTCCGGGGCTGCCGTCGAATGCCGGATTTTATACGGCGCAGGCTTTTCAGCATATGGACCTGGACGCCATTGCGGATGCGACGGGCGGAAAAGCCTACTACAACACAAACGGCTTGAAAGACATTCTGGCGGAGATCGTGAACGACGGATCGAACTATTACACGGTGGCGTATGCGACGAACAACCAGACGTGGAATGGGCAGTTCCGAAGAATCAAGATTACGGTGGATCGGCCGGGCGTGAAGCTGGAGTATCGGCCGGGCTACTATGCCGTCGATCGGAGCGCAACAGGAGCAGCGGCAGTTTGCCGCGTTGCAGAAGAGGATGGCGAATGCGGCGCATCAACCTTACCGGCCGGAGAACGATGCGGGCGCACAGGGGCAGAATCAGGGCGTGATTGCCAAACCGAAAGGCGGCTTTGATGCGGCGATGGAACTGGGAGCAATTCCGCCGACGGAGATCATTTTCACCGCACACGTCGAGAAGGACGACAAGGTCGTGAAGCTGAGCAAGAAGACTCCTTTGCCGAAGGACAACTACCTGCTGCCCGAATACAAGGACAAGCCGTTTCACAATTGCACGGTAAGGATTGCAACCGATGGGCACAGTCTGCACGTGACGAAAACGGCGGATGGCATTCGCCATGGCGCGGTGCAGTTTGTGACTGCGGTTTACACCATGGATGGCCGGATGATTAATTCGCTGCAAACGACGGCAAGTTTCGACATGAGGGAGGCGACGTATCGCAAACTGCTGGTTCAGGGCCTCCCGATGACGCAGGAGATTGCGGTGCCGGCGAAGGGGAATTATTTCCTGCGGATTGGTGTGCACGACCTCGGCGACGATCATGTCGGCGCGCTGGAGATTGCCGTGGATGAGGTCCATCCAGAGGTGGCCAGCCAGGGTTCGCGCTCCCCACTAGGTTCCTGCTCCGAAAAAGTGATCTGACCGCACAAAATGTTGTGCTGGCACCCTCACCGAGGGGCTAGATTGTTGGGAGTTCCTCGTTTTGCGATTGTTGGGGTCGGGATCGAGTGGTGATTCCATGCAAGTTGTTCAATTTGACTTAGGGAACCGAGCGGTCAGCACGCTCTGCCGCGCGGGCGCATGTTTCTTCCTGCTTTGTCTTCCGCTGATGGCGAGGGCGCAGGACCCTCCCGCTGCCGCTGCGGACCAGGCCCAGACGGCGCCGGTTATTTCTGTTACCACGCATGAGGTTTTGCTTGACGTTGTGGTGACGGATGGCGGACGCGCGGTGACTGGATTGAAGGCATCCGGACTTCACGGTGCTTGAGGACGGCAAACCGCAGGTGGTTGCGAGCCTGGAGGAGCACACGCCGATGGCAGCGGCGCTGCTTGCGCAAGCGGTGGCGTATCCCGCTTTGCCGCCCAACACGTTCACAAACTTGAGCCCGGCGGCGAACACGAATGCGTATACGGTGATTCTGCTGGACGCGCTGAATACGCGGCTCGATGACCAGATGTCGTTGCGGCTGGCTCTCATCAAATACCTGAAAAAGATGCAGCCGGGACCGCCTGTGGCGATCTTCGAACGCGACACAAAGATGCACCTCGTGCAGGGGTTCACTTCGGATCCGCAGGTGCTGCTGGCGGCCGCGGAGAGCGAACGCGACAAGCCGGCCATGCCCAATGTGATACGGGCTACGCGCGAGGAATACCTGGAGTACAGGCTTGACGAAGTCTCATTGGGATTCCAGTTGCTGGGGCGTTATCTTGCGGCGTTTCCCGGGCGCAAGAACCTGATCTGGTTTACGGGCGCTCTGCCACAGTCGAACATCCTTACGCCGATGGGCGATCCGTTCAACGATGATTTCAAGATCCTTGAAGGCGACCCGCACGATCTTACGGCGGCGCTGACGCTGAGCCGGGTTGCGGTTTATCCCATCGATTCGCGTGGGCTGCAGGCCGCGCCGCAATACTCTGCCGCGGCGAAGGGACCACCGGCTCCAAATGCGCCCGTTCAGTTCGAGACGGGGCAGGCATTCCAGCATACTGGCGCTGGATTCGATTGCGGAATCGACGGGCGGACGCGCGTATTACAACTCGAATGGATTGGGCGAGAAGATTACGGAGATCGAAGAGAACGGTTCGAGCTACTACACGCTGACCTACGCAACCACAAACAAGAGCTGGAACGGCGAGTTCCAGCACATCAAGGTTGCAGTGGACCGGCCGCATGTGAAGCTGCAGTACCGGCAAGGCTACTACGCGGTGGATCGGACCAAGCAGGAAAAGGCGCAACTGGACGATATCCAGAAGACGCATCCAGCGGAGGGTGTTCCCGGTGGCGAAACTGCACCGGCCGGGACGTGTTCCGCCGTCAGCTCCCGATAAGAAAGCGGAGACGGCAGGAGAAGACTGCCGATGCCTCCGGCAAACGCCGGCAAGGCAGGTCCTCCGAAGGAAGGGTTCGAGGAGGCGATGCAGCTTGGCGCCGTGCCGCCAACCGAGATCCTCTTCACGGCGCGCGTGACCGAAAACGGAAAGGTGGAGCAGCTGAAGAAAGAAGACCCGTGGCCGCAGGACAACTACCTGGCCGCGGACTGGAAGTACAAGCCATTTCACACCTACACCGTGGAATTCACCGCAGATGCGAAGACATTGAAACTGGTGAAGGGGCCCGATGGGTTGCGGCACGGGAGCATTGCGTTTGTCAGCGTGCTCTACGATCAGATGGCGCAGAACGTGAACTCGCGGCTGACCACGATCAACATGGACATCGACGACGCGCAATACCAGGACATTCTGGAGCATGGGCTGACCGAGCAGCATGAGATTGCCATTCCGGCGAAGGGGAATTACTTTCTGCGTCTCGGTTTGCACGATACGGTGAACGACCGCATTGGCTCGCTGGAATTCGCCGTCGATCGGGTGAAGCCCGAGGTCATCAACGCGATGGCGCAGGGCAAGTAAGTTCGCGGGGATCGGCTGGGTGGACTTCTACTTGGCCAGGACCCCACCCATGATCGAGCCGACGAGTTTTCCAGTCGGCGTCGATTGCAACAAGATTGGCAGACTTTGCCGGGTGCCAGGGTGCCTGCGCGATGCGCGAGGCCGACCATCGCGGCGGGATTTGTAGAGAGCAGGCGCAGGCCCTGGTCGATGGTCGCGCCCGTGAATCGCACGAAGTTTGCGAGCGCGCGATCGAGCGTGAGCACGCTGCCGGCGAGCACGCCGCGGGCTGTTGCGCGGCCGTCCTTGACCTGCACGGGAAATCCGCCGAGCTGATATTCGCCGTCGGGCATGCCGGCCGCAGCCATGGCATCGGTGACGAGGATGGCGCGTTCGGGGCCCTTGGCGCGCCACCAGAGGCGAACGATTTCTGGCTTCGGTGTGAATGCCGTCGCAGATCAATTCGGAGTAGAGTGTCATCGGTGGTGAGCACAGTGCCGAGGATTCCGGGCTCGCGATGATCGAGTGGGCGCATGGCGTTGAATGTGTGCGTGGCGCTGACGGCGCCGGCGGCGATGGCGGCCCGGGTTTCGGCGGCGGTGGCATTGGAATGGCCGACGGAGACACGAACGCCGCGACTGGTGGCATGCGCGGCGAGTTCGACGGCCCCGGGCAACTCAGGGGCAAGCGTCATCAGGCGCACGTGGCCATGGGCAGCCTCGACGAGGCGATCGAAGGTGGCGATGCTTGGGGCGAGGAGATGTTCGGCCGGTTGCACGCCGCGCTTTTCGTGCGAGAGGAACGGACCTTCCAGGTGGATTCCGAGAGGGCGCGCACGGCCGGGCTGCGGCAGCTTGGCGATTTCGTTGGCCAGGCCGTCGAGCGCGCGGAGAGTGGCGTCGAGCGACGCTGTGACGGTGGTGGCGAGGTAGGCGCTGGTGCCGCGCGAAGCGAGAAACGTGCCCATGGTATCGAGCGCCTGCGGCGTGGCTTCCATTACGTCGTGGCCGGCGGCGCCGTGGATGTGCACGTCGAAAAATGCAGGGCCGAGGGTGGCGCCGGGAAAGTCGAGCACCTGGGCGCCGGCAGGCAGTCTGCGACGAGTCGCGCGTCGCGATGGAGTCGATCTTGCCGTCTTCAATAAGGATCAGGGGATTCTGATGGAGGCTGGTTCCGTCCCAAAGTCTCTCTGCGGTCACTACCGTTTGCATGGCTATCCATTATTGCAGGTGAGCGCGGGAGATGCGCGTGCTGCGACGGGAATGGAACGAGCGCCTGTCATCGGAGTGTAACGCGCAGGCGAGGCCTGGTTTGTTATTGTTTTGCCATGCGAAATTCGGCGTTGTTTCTGATGGCTGGCGGTTTGTTGATGGTTGGAGTGCAGACGAACGGGGCGCAGACCATCGATCTGCCCACGAGCAAGCAACTGATGGAGCCGGTCCCGGGCAGTCCGCAGCGCTTGAACAGCCTGCCGATGTCGATGGCGATCTCGCCGGACGGGCGCTACGTGGTTACGGTGAATGCCGGCTACGGGACCTACGAATCGAAGTACGAGCAATCGCTGGCTGTCTTCGATACGCAGACGGGAAAGCTGACGGATTTTCCAGACGATCGCACATCGCTGCGCGCGAAGCAGACGCTGTATTCCGGGCTGGCGTTCAGCCGCGACGGCAGGCATGTCTACGCGAGCATCGGGTCGGAGACAGATCCCGAGGGCAAGCTGCCGCCGTTTCACGGCATCGCCGACACGGGAAGCGGGATCGTGGTGTATCGGTTCGCTGAAGGCAAGATCGAGCCGGAGCGGCTGATCCATCTGCCGCTTGATCCACTGGCGGCGGGCCACAAAACGAAGCTGATTGGCGAGGTCGATGGCAACCAGGGCGTGCCGTTTCCCGCGGCGATTGCGGTTGTTGAGACGGGCGGCGCGGAGAAGCTGCTGGTCGCGGAGAATCTGACCGACGATGTGCTGCTGCATCGATCCGGCGACCGGGAACGATCGAGCATCGCTTTGATCTGACTGAGAGCGATGCGGTGCCTTCGACCTATCCGATTGCGCTGCAGCTTTCGAAGGATGGGCGGCGCGCGTTTGTCGCGCTGTGGAACGCGTCGGAGATTGTGGAGTTGGATCTCGATAAAGCTGCGGTCGGGCGCAAGCTGGCATTGCTGAAGCCGGCGAGTCCCGTCAAGCCGGGAACCCATCCGTGCGCATTTGCGCTGAGCGGGGATGGCAAGACGCTTTACGTGGCGCTGGCGAATCGCGATGCTGTGGCGGCGGTGAATGTGGGCGCGGGGCAATTCGCGGTGAAGGGATATTTCGATACGCGGCTGCCGGGGCAGAGCTACTTTGGCGCAGAGCCGGTGGCGCTGGCACTGAATGCGATCGGGAGACCGGCTGTATGTGGCGAACATGGCAACAGCGATGCGGTTGCGGTGATCGATACGGAGAAACTGACAGGGAAGACATCGAAGACGGGATGGTCGAGCCGGAGGGATTTGTTCCGACGGAGTGGATGCCGATGTCGATGGCGTTTCTACCTTCGGCATCGGGGAAGCTTTTTGTTGCGACCGACAAGGGAAAGGGAACCGGTGCCGAATCCGTATCCTCCGAAGGATCAGAAACCGGAAGAGGGCATGCCGAAGAAGACGAATTACATCGCGACGCTGCTCTATGGTTCGCTTGGCGGTGCTGAATGAGGCGGAGATCGAGACAGAATCTCGCGCAATCGACGCAGACGGTGCTTGAGTCGAACCGGATGAAGGCAGCGGCGGAGAAGATCACGTTTGGCGACGGTTCGCACAATCGCATCAAGCATGTGATCTACATCATCAAGGAGAACCGCACCTACGATCAGATCCTCGGCGATCTGGAGCAGGATGGAAAGCCGGTAGGCAATGGCGACAAGAGCCTGACGATGTTTGGCGAGGATGTGACGCCGAACGAGCACAAGCTGGCGTTGCAGTTTGGCGTGCTCGACAACTTCTACGATTCGGGCGAGGTTTCGGGCGACGGGCACGTGTGGTCGAATGCGGCGATCGGGACGGACTACCTGGAGAAGAACTGGCAGCAGTCGTATCGCGGCGGCGAGCGGACGTACGACTTCGAAGGCATGGTGGCCGAGGGACTGCCGCTGGAGCAGAAAATTCCCGACGTGAACGAGCCTGCGAGCGGATATCTCTGGGGCAACCTGGCCGCGCACGGAAAGACCTACTACCACTTCGGCGAATTCATTTCGAGCGTCTTCTGCGATGAGAAGCAATCGGCCAATCCGCAGCAGGGGCCGGTGTTGCCGGGGCAGGCGTGCGCGCCGGAAGGCCATTGCGCCGGGCGAGGAGTTGCCGGCGGAGTGGGGCGGCGGCGCGAACAAGTGGCCGTGGCCTATTCCGCTGATTGCGTCGAATACGGCGACGAAGCCGGAACTTGTGGGGCATTTTGCGAAGGAGTCGCCGGACTTCAATCTTGCCATTCCCGATCAGATTCGCGTGGAGATATTTCTGCGCCATCTGAAGGAGTGGGAAGCCGACTTGAAGAATGGCAAGGACACGATGCCCAACTTCATCCAGCTTCGGCTGCCTGACGATCACACCAACGGAACGGCGCCCTTCAAGCCGACGCCGAAGGCCAGCGTCTCAGACAACGATCTGGCGGTGGGGCGCGCGGTCGATGCCATTTCGCATTCGCCGTTCTGGGACGATACGGCGTTCTTCATTCTCGAAGACGATGCGCAGGCGGGCGCGGACCACGTGGATGCGCATCGCAGCGTCGCGCTGGTGATCAGCAAGTATGCGCCGCACGGGAAAGACGGCGGCGCGGTTGTGGACAGCCGCTTCTATTCGACTGTCAGCGTGATTCGGACGATGGAGACGCTGCTGGGATTGCCGCCGATGAACAACAACGATGCGTTCAGTTCGCTGATTTCGACGCTGTTCACCGGGCCGGGCGATCAGCCGGCGTATTCGGCGGACTACTGCGAACCGCGACAATGGCCTGATCTATGCGGCGAATCCGAAGAAGGCGGTCGGGTGCGGAAGAGAGCATGAAGATGGACTTCCGGCATGCGGATCGAGCGCCCACGCAGAAGCTGAATGTGATTCTGTGGAAGGACGCGATGGGTCGAAAGCCGGTTCCGGCGATGCTGACGGAGAAGCGGAAGCTGAAGAAGGATGATGACGATTAGGACGGGGTTGAGGTTGTTGCTTTCCCACCCTTGCCGCATAGTGCGCGGCTTGGATGGGTGCACCCGGAGAGAAGCAGATCCTTCGCTCGCCTACCCCGCAAACGCGTCGCGTTTGCGGAGCCCCAAAACCGCTACGCTCAGGATGACACCTCATAGGCTTGCGGCGGTCGGATCGCACAGGTTGATATCGTTCCGAGCCGTGTATGGTTGTATGCGGCGGAAATCTTAGCTGTCGGGGTGAGCTGTGCAGATCTGGAATCGTCGAAATTTTCTTAAGGTAGCGGGAGCAGTTTCAGCGGCGTCGCTGGCGGGTGCGTCGCGCGCAAGCGCGGAGACGGGGAAGCGGATTTATACGCTGAGCACCCAGGACGAGCCGGCGCGGCCGGTGGCGGCAAACGATCATATTCAAATCGCGCTGATTGGCGCGGGCGGGCAGGGCATGGGGGATACGCGCTCTGCCGTGCAGGTGCCGGGCGTGAAGCTGGTGGCCGTGGCCGACTGCTACGACGGGCGGCTGGCGCGCAGCAAGGAAGTCTGGGGCGACGACGTTTTCACCACGCGCGACTACAACGAGATCCTGGCGCGCAAGGATATCGATGCGGTCATTATCGGCACGCCCGATCACTGGCACAAGCAGGCGTCGGTGGATGCGATGAAGGCGGGCAAGGACGTGTACTGCGAGAAGCCGATGATCCATCTCTACGCGGACGGGCCGGAGATGATCGAAACGGCGAAGACGACGAATCGCATCATCCAGATCGGCAGCCAGCGCGTGAGTTCGGTGCTGTATGCGAAGGCAAAAGACCTGCTGGCATCGGGTGCGATCGGCAAGCTGAACATGGTGACGGCATACTGGGATCGCAACTCGTCGATGGGCGCGTGGAACTATACGATTCCGCCGGATGCCTCGACGGAGACGTGCGACTGGCCGCGGTTCCTGGGCACGGCGCCGAAGATTCCGTTCAGCGCGGAACAGTTTTTCCAATGGCGCAAGTGGAAGGCGTACGGCAGCGGTGTAGCCGGCGACTTGTTTGTTCATCTCTTCAGCGGAACGCATTTTGTGACCGGCACGAACGGGCCCACGCAGGGCATGGCGACCGGCGCGATCCGCTTCTGGAAGGATGGACGCGATGCGGATGACGTGGTGCTGGGGCTCTTCGATTATCGCGAGGGGTTCAATCTGAGCCTGCGCGTCAATTTCGTGGATGGCGGCGAGGAGAGCGAAAGCCTGATCTTCACCGGCGATGAAGGGACCATGGAGATTGGCTGGACGTGGGTGAGCCGTGAACCGCGTTCCGCGCGAGAAGGAGCCGGGGCTCACGATCGATACGTTTCCAAAGGCGATGCAGGCGCAGATCGAGGCGGAGTACGCGAAGAAGTATCCGCGCAAGCATCCGGAGGGGCAGCCGGCGGCGGGCTATGAGAAGTACGTTGCGCCGGAAGGGATACAGCGACCAGTACGACCACTTCAAGAATTTCTTTGCCTCGGTGCGGAGTCGCAGGCCTGCGGTGGAGGATGCGGTATTCGGGTATCGCGCGGCGGGCGCGGCCCTGCTGAGCAATCTGAGCATCGAGCGGAAGCAGATTGTGCGCTGGGATCCGGATGCGATGAAGGTGCTGTCGTAGGGAAGAGCAGCGGAGTTAGCGCGCTTCGCGCTGTTAGCGGTGCCAGGCTTCAGGGCAGCGGCGGTTCTTGATCCAAGCCGCAATTTTACGGCCGCGCTTGCATGGCGCACGTCCGAGTACTTTCCCACCCAAGTCGAAAGAGCGCGGCTTGGATGGGGCACCCAGCGAGTCTCCCGATGCTAACCTTCTTCGCCGATTTAAAATCGGGGAATGAAGCAAGCGGATCGGAGTGCATCTGGGGACGGCGGGTGGCGCCTCCAATGCGGTAGAGCGCGCGAAGGAAATTGGCGCGAATACATTCCAGATTTTTTCGTCGAGCCCGCGGATGTGGCGGGCGCCGAAGGTCGATCCCGCGCAGGCCGAGCGGATGCGGACGCTCCGGGCGAAGCTACGACGTGGGACCGCTGGTGATCCACACCAGCTACCTGGTGAATGTGTGCAGCCAGACGGCGGATATTCGCGAGAAGAGCGTTGCGGCGTTTCGCGGGGAGATTGAGCGCGCGCTGACGCTGGGCGCGGAGTACCTGGTGCTGCATCCGGGCTCGTGGAAGGGCATGACGCGGAATGAAGGGCTGAAGCTGGCGGCCGAGTCGATCGCGAAGGCGATCGACGGACTGCCGTGGCAGGGCACGGATTTCTCGATCCTGATTGAGAACACGGCGGGGTCAGAGTGCTCGCTGGGCGGGAATTTCGAGCAGGTGGCCGAACTGGTGGAGCGGCTGAAGACGCATGCGCCGGTTGGTGTTTGCCTCGACACCTGCCATACCCATGTCTCGGGCTACGACATCGTGACCGCCGAGGGCTACGCGGACACGATTACCCAGGCCGACATCACCTTTGGCGTGGATGCGGTGCGGGTGTGGCATTGCAACGATGCCAAGGCTGCGCGCGGGTCGAAGCTGGACCGGCATGAGCACATCGGGCAGGGGAATATCGGCGTGGAACCGTTTCGCTGGCTGCTGCACGATCCGCGGTTTGCGGATTGTGCTTTTATCGCGGAAACGCCGGTGGATGAACCGGGCGACGAGGAGCGGAATGTGCGGGTGCTGAAAAGCCTGGCGGCGCAGGTTTGATGTTAACCTTTTAACGGAGTTTTTCGTCAAAGAGTCTATGATGTAGGCCCAGGCATTCTCTGCGGAGGTTTTCCTATGCGCAGGCAGGCGGGCCGCGTGGCGGCGGCAATCCTCTTCACTGTGCTGGCCTCTCCCTCCTTTGGCCAGATCGTTGGCGTCGTCCAGAGCAGCAGTTCTCTCTTGGGGTCACTGCTCCGAATTGTTCAGAAAATGGCCAAACCGGGCCTCCCGTTCAGCGCCAGCCCTATACCGCCGAATCAAAGACGACCACCGTGCAACAACTGGCGAATGGAGCCACGATCACGCGCGAGTCGACAGAGATACGTGCCGTCGACTCGCAGCAGCGTACCTTCACTTCAAGTACCGAGTCGCGGGGTTCGGCCGATCAGCCGTCATTTACCTGGGCGAACGTAGACGATCCGGTGGAGGGCACCCAGGCCAATTGGGATTCGCAGACGAAGACGGCGAGAGTCATCAAAATGCCGCCCGAGGCGGAGCGTCACGGATGCTGGGCAACCGATTCCGGAAACATGCGCATGGATTATGGTCCGGCAACACCGGTGGAGATGGCGGCCGTACGACAGCGGATGAAAGCAATGATTTCGATGTCTGGCAACATAGCCTCTCATCCGAAGATGGAAGATCTGGGAACGATGACGATCGAGGGCGTTGAGGCTCACGGTCAACGCTATACGAACACGATTCCAGTGGGCCAGGTGGGCAATGACAAGGAGTTGGTGACTACCTCGGAGAACTGGTTTGCGGAGAGCCTCGGATTTAATCTGCGCTCGGTAAATGACAATCCAATGAGCGGCAGAAGCGTCACGGAAGTGACGCATCTGGATTTGAGCGAGCCGCCCCTTTCCAGTTTTCAGCCTCCCGAGGGATACGAGGTCACGGTTGAGGAAATGCACCAGGTGCCCTGCCAGGAGACGCACATGTCCGCCGGCGCAACCGGTGCTGTGCACGTAACGGTTCATTAGCCAGGAATAGGTGGCATCAAACAAAAACAGGTTGCAGACGAGGTGTTCCGCGCGGAGGACGTATGTTCAGATCCACCGGTTTCCCATTGGCAATATCTCTGCTCTGTATTCCCGCCTTCCCGGTTCTTGGTCAGAATGCAAAGCCGGCTAGTCCGTCGCCGAATGCGGTGACGCCCATCCCGGCCTACACGGCCGAATTCAAGAACGTGAATGTCCAGACCCTGGCCAATGGCACCACGATCACGAGAGAGACAAAGGAAGTGCGCGCCCAGGATTCTGAAGGGCGCATCCTTTCGATCACCACCCGCACGCCTCCAGCGGCCGGTATCGAAATCACGAGCGGCAGCATCAACAACCCGGTGGACAACACCAGGATCATGTGGGATTCGCACGACAAGAAGGCAAACGTTGCCCACCTTCCACCCCAGGATCAGAGGCATGGGTGCTGGACGACAGAGTCGCACCACTTTACGATTCATTACGGCGGTGATGTTCCGCGCGGCACGCCACGGCAACCGGCGGTGGCGGCGGCGCAGGCTCGACCCTGGTGAGCGGGCAGGTAAGTGACTCCTTGCGTACCGAGCAAACCCGCGAGGATCTCGGAATGGCCACGATCCAGGGACTCGAGGCGAAGGGAACGCGTGTGACCTCGGTGATTCCGGCGGGCAAGATGGGCAACGACAATCCAATCACTACCACCCAGGAGTTGTGGCGCGCGCCAGGATTTCCGTTCCCATTGCGTGAGATCTACGACGATCCGCGAACGGGCAAGCGGACAAGGGAAGTGGTCAGCCTGACAATTGGCGAGCCCGACCTTTCGCTCTTCCAACCGCCCGAGGGCTACGAAGTTGTCAACGAGGAGATGCACGAAGTTCCCTGCCAGCGGTAAGGAAGGTTCTTCTGCCCACCATTTACACTGAAGAGTGATGGCGGAAGATAAAGAACTTCGGTACGACCCGGCGACAATTGAGACCAAAATGGCAGGAGCGGTGGGCGGCGGACCCCGGAATGTACGCGGCTGAGCCCCACTCGTGCGGCAAGCCCAAGTACTACGTGCTGGAGATGCTGCCGTATCCCAGCGGCCAGCTGCACATGGGCCACGTGCGCAACTACGCCATCGGCGACGCGCTGGCGCGGCACATGTGGATGCGCGGCTACAACGTGATGCACCCGATGGGATGGGACGCGTTCGGGCTGCCGGCGGAGAATGCCGCGCTCAAGAACAATACGCCGCCGCGAGAGTGGACGCTGACCAACATCGCGGCCATGAAGCGGCAGTTCGAGCGCCTGGGCATGGGCTTCGACTGGGCGACTGAAGTGACGACCTGCCTGCCCGACTACTACCGCTGGAACCAGTGGTTCTTTCTGCGCATGTACGAGAAGGGCCTGGCCTATCGCAAGAAGAGCAAGGTGAACTGGTGCCCGGAGTGCGCGACGGTGCTGGCCAACGAGCAGGTGATCGACGGCCGCTGCTGGCGGCATGAAGACACGATTGTGGAGCAGCGCGACCTGGTGCAGTGGTTTTTCCGCATCACGGCGTATGCGCAGGAGTTGCTCGACGGGCTGGACAAGCTGGATGGCTGGCCGGAAAAAGTGCGCACCATGCAGCGCAACTGGATCGGGCGCAGCGAAGGCACGGAGGTCGATTTCTTCCTGGAAGAAATCGACGAGGGAATCACGGACAGGGAACAGGGAAGAGGAGAGACGCGCATTCGCGTGTTTACGACGCGCGTGGACACGATCTTTGGCGCGACCAGCGTGCAGCTTGCGCCGGAGCATGCGCTGGTGACGTCTCTGGCCGCGAGCGATGCGGGGTTGAGGGAGCAGGTTGACGAAGCTGCTCGAGGAGCAGAAGAAGGCGCGCGAGAGCGGGCGACATCGGCGCGATTGAGAAGCACGGTATCCCGACGGGCAGATTCGCCATCAATCCCTACAACGGCGAACGCGTGCCGATCTGGGTGGCGAACTATATGCTGAGCGACTACGGCACGGGCGCCATCATGAGCGTGCCCGGCCACGATGAGCGCGACTTTGAGTTCGCGAAGAAGTATGCGATTCCGATTCGCCGCGTGATTGCGCCTGCCGATCCCAGCGCCGAAGAGCCGGAGTTGCCGTATCTGTCCGAAGACGGCGTGCTGGTGAATTCGGGCGAGTTCAACGGGCTGAGCTGTGTCGCAGGCGCAGAAGAAGCTGCAGGAGGTTGCGGCGAGCAGGCGGTTTCGGCGAGGCGAAGGTCACGTTTCGCCTGAAGGACTGGGGCGTGAGCCGGCAGCGCTACTGGGGCACGCCGATTCCGATGATTCACTGCGAACGCGATGGCATCGTGCCGGTGCCGGACGATCAGTTGCCGGTGCTGCTGCCGGAGAAGATCGAGATCACGCAGCAGGGCGGATCGCCGCTGGCGCGCGTGCCGGAGTTTGTGAACGTGACGTGCCCCAAGTGCGGCGGGCCGGCGAAGCGCGAGACCGACACGATGGACACGTTTGTCGATTCGAGCTGGTATTTCTACCGCTATACCGATGCGAAGAATGCGAAGGCGCCGTTCGATTCGGCGACGGTGCGAGTACTGGTTCCCGATCGACCAGTACATCGGCGGCGTGGAGCACGCGATTCTGCACCTGATCTATTCGCGCTTCTGGACGAAGGTGATGCGCGACCTGGGGCTGATCACGAACGACGAGCCGGTCGAGCGCCTGTTCACGCAGGGCATGGTGATCAAGGACGGCGCCAAGATGTCGAAGTCGAAGGGCAACGTGGTTTCGCCCGACGACATGGTGGCTCGCTACGGCGCCGATGCCGCGCGCATGTACGCGCTGTTTGCCGCGCCGCCGGATCGCGACCTCGACTGGCAGGAAGATGGCGTCGCCGGTGTGAGCCGGTTTCTGGGCCGCGTGTGGCGGCTGGTGACGAAGTATGCGCCGGTGGCTGCGCGATCAGCTCGCTCGAGGTCAGATCCGAAACGCACAGACGGCGGAGCCGTTGCGCTGAAGCTGCTGCGCAAGCTGCACCAGACGATTGCAAAGATCACGCTGGACTTTGAGGGCCGCTGGCACTTCAACACCTGCGTCGCGGCCATCATGGAACTGGTGAACGAGATCCAGGCGGCGGATGCGCAACTGGCCGCGGGCGAGGTGCCGGCGCCGGTGATGCGCGAACTGCTGCAGACGCTGGTGCTGCTGCTGGCGCCGTTTGCGCCGTACCTTGCGGCGGAGCTGTGGGAAGAGCTCGGCGGCGAAGGAGCTGTGCTGCGACAGCCGTGGCCGAAGAGCGATCCCGGACTGGCGAAGGAAGACGAGATCGAGATTCCGGTGCAGATCAACGGCAAGCTGGTGAGCGTGATGCGCGTTCCGGCGGGCTCTGATTCCAAGGTGCTCGAAGCGGCCGCGCTCGCAGAGGAGAAGGTAAAGGCACGCATTGCCGGAAAGACGGTCGCCAAGATCATTGTGGTGCCGGGACGTGCTGTGAACCTGGTGGTCACGGTGATGGTGCGGAGTGAGTCAAGGCAGCAGGCAACAGATTCGCGGGACGCAATCGCTGGTCGACCAGATGGGCTGGATGCTTCGAGCACCCCCTGGTTGTCGCCGCGGAGGTGGGCTGGCGATGGCTGTTCGGCATGCCGTTTCTGCTGCTCTGCCGGTCGCGGCTGCAGCACATCTTTGCGGTGCTCACGCCGGAGGATTCCGGCCTTAGCAGCATCGATCCTTCGAATCCGTGGATCGCGGCTGGGCAATTGAGCCGTGCCGTTACGAAGTATGATCCGCTGATCGCACACGAGCTGCGCTGGCTGGTGCCGATCGCAGCGCGTGGCATGGATCGTGATCTCGGGGCTCGGACGCAGCCTTGTCTATCGCCTGTTGCAGCCCGGGTTGCGCTTTCGTCCGCTGGCGATGATGGCGCTGCAGACGGTCTGGCTGATTTTGTTTGGAAGCGATCTGCTGGGGCTGGTTCCGCTCGGTCGCCTGGGCGGCGGCAACGCACTTTCCTGCGAACAGCGAACCGGACCTGATCGGCTTTGCGGTCTGGCTGATCTTTCTTTCGCTGGGGTTCTTCACGCTTTGGGCGCTGGTGGGTTGGATCGTCTCGGTTGCGCCGGTACTGATGCTGATGGAAGGCGGCTCCGCCGTTTCGGCTCTCGGGATGACTACGAGACTGGGGAAGACCTTCACCTCAGAACTGCTTCGAGATCGGGATGGTGATGGGGATCGTGAACCTGGCGCTGATGGTGGTGGCGATGGTGTTTTCGGCTGCGCCGCTGCCCTTCAGCGATCAGCTGGGAGGCGACGCGCTGCACGTGGTATGGGCCGGGGCCGCTGTGTTTTACCTGGTCGCGCACGACTACTTTCAGCTGGTTCGGCTGAAGTGCTTCGTGCGCTTCTGGCAGATCTTTCGGGGCGGCGAACAGGGTTAGCGACACACGGAGCGGGTCTTGACCCCGGATTATTTCGAACCCGATGCCTCTTCTTCTTTCAGGTACGCTGCGGACAGGGTGCGTTTCGCTCTGGCAATGGGCAGCAGCGTCGGGTAGAACTGCACGAATGTTGTGTCGACGGCAGCATGGGCCGCGTGGCAGGTGTAGCAGGGCGCGCCGCTGGGAATCAGGGTGCCGTTCTTGTCCGGAGCGTCGAAATCGAAGAAGGCCCACTTGCCCGGGAAGCGCGCTTCATCCTTGACATGAACTTCGAAGCCCCTGATCCCGGTGTCCTGGAAATGGCCGCTCTGGTTGATCGACCCCTTGGTTTTCGCGCCGCGTCCTTCGAGGACCAGTACGGTTTTGTCGGGCCAGGTTCCCGTGGCCAGAAAGCTGCGCCAGGCAGCAGGATTTACGAAGACGTTATCGAAGACAGATTGGCCCTGCATGTCCATCGCCTTGGGCGAGTAGCTCATGTCGATTCCGGAGCTGAGGTAGATCCACTCGCGATAATCCCGGGGCGGCAGCAAGTCGCCGTTCGCGGCATAGGCCGGCGTTCCGGCCGTTGCTGCCTGGGCAATCGGGGCGGGACGCCGATAGAGGGAAACGGCCAAAGCGAGGGAGAGAAGGCAGCCGACGGCTGCCGCGGCTTGTACTCGTGGGGGCACTTTGACCTCCAGTGCGTTGAGGAACGCTATAGCGCCCCGAGTCCGAAGGATAATGTAACCCTGGAATCGCTTTAAAACAGCTTCAGGCGGATGACGAGGTATTTCTTGGGATCGTCGCGGATGCTTTTGACCAGTTGCTGGGCCTGGTCCAGGGTCTGGTCAGTGTGGTCGTAGAGGGAGCGGTTCTGCATCAGCTGTCCGATGGTGCCCTTGCCCTCGTCGATGCTGGTGAGAATGCCGTCGAGGCGGGTGATCGTGTCGTCAAGCTTTTTGGCAAACTCGGGATCCTTGGCCAGCTTGCCGAGCGATCCCTTGCCGGCGTTGATGTCGGCAAGCAGCTGATTGGCGTTGGTGACCGCGGAGTTCAGATTGTTGTAGAGCGAGTCGTCCTTCACGAGCTTGCCGGCCGTGCCCTGGCCATCCTGAATGCCGGTTGCGATCTGGTCGAGCTTGTCGATCACGGAATTGGCGCGGGTGTAGAGGGTGTCGTCGTTGACCAGCTTGCCCAGCGTGCCCTTGCCCGTTGCCGATGGCTGCCGTCAACTTGTCGAGATTGTCGGCGATGTGGTTGATCTTGGCGTAGAAGGCCGGGTCGTTGATGAGCCCGCCGACGGTGCCTCGCTTGGAGTTGAGCGTATCCACCAGAATATTGAACGTTCTTCATCAGCTTGGTGATCTGATCGATAGACTCCTGGCTGGAGCTGATGACGTCTTGCATGCTGGGCGCGCTCGGTCGATCGTGAGTTCGCTGTTGTTGGCCGGCTGCGGGCCCCTGGCGTGGGCCGAGCTGATATCGACATAGCTGTCGCCCAGCACGCCGGCCTGGGCAATGGAGGTGGTCGAGTCAGTGTGCAGGAAGCGGATGTACTTGCCGCCCACCCGCATCGTCACTTCGACGGGGGTGGGGTTGCGCTCGGGGACGACGCGAATCCTGGTGATGTTGCCGATGGTGACGCCTTCCAGCGTGACCGGCGCGCCGCTCTTGAGTCCGCGGCATTATCGAAATAGGAGCGAAGGATGAGCTTGCGCGCGAACAGGCCGCCCGTGGAGCAGGACATGAGGAAGATGACGAGAACAAGAACGGCCATGGCCGCCAGGACCAATGCGCCAACTCTCAGCTGGGACCACTGAATCTCTTTGCGGCTTGGCACGCCTACCTCATGAAGAAGCTGACCCGACCGTCTGCGTCTTCGCCTTGAGAATAGCAGAAAGGGCAGGGGTTACCGAGTCGTTTGGCGGGGACAGCGGAAGGTCAAAGGACCGGGGCATTTCGTCATTGGGCTGAAAAGGAGGTGTATGTTTGCGTTGCTTCAGGATTTCAGCCCTGGTTTTCCAGGATCACGTTGGCCATGGAGAGGCTTGCCGTGTGGGTGATGGAAAGTGCAGCGTGAGCGACGCCCAGCTGCGCCGCAATCTCGGCGGCGCGGCCGTGGAAGCGCAGGTTGGGGCGACCGCCGGGCTCCCGCACCACTTCGATCTCCAGCCAGTTCACGCCCCGGCTGATGCCCGTTCCAAGGCCTTGGCGGCGGCTTCTTTGGCGGCAAATCGAGCGGCGAAGCTTTCGGCCGCATTGCGCTTGCGCAGGCAGTAGGCCTGCTCGGCGGGGGTGAAGACGCGGTCCAGAAACCGCTTTCCGTAGCGCTCGAGCGATTGCTGGATGCGCGCGATTTCAACCAGATCAATGCCGCTCCCGACGATCATGCTGTGTACCAACCTAACATCCGGGGCCGGGGGGTGTTAGAGACGGTTGACAAGGCAATCCGTCCTGTCGGGCGAGCCGCTGCCTCGCCACGGCACAGCGTTATCCTTCCATCATTCCCGCCGATAAAGCGGACATGAGACAGGCTCAAGGCTTCGGCGATCCGCCACCGACAAATGGGATTCCATGGGCGTTGCAGATGAGGGCAATCTCACTCGAGGAGCCGGGCCGGACGGTCAAATCCCTGACCGGCGCGATTCTCGGGTGCGGAGGCTGGGTGCTGAGCCGGAGCGCAAGCGACACCGGACTGATCGATATGCTGTTTGAATTTGAACGGCACTCCTGCCTGGAAATCTACAGCATTCTGATTGCGGCAGGACTGGAGCTCAGCCAGAGCGCCCACATTCGCTTTACCGAACTCTGCCAGTGCACGCGGATGGTGCGCGAAAATTGCCAGGAGGAAATTGTCAGCATCGATCTGGAGATTCAGACGAGGCCGCAGCCTGAAGTGGGGGCCGGTTGTCTCCTGGCGCCGCATTAAGGCCTCTAACCGGCTTCGACCAGTCCATAGCGGCGCTGCCATGCTTCTTTCAGGCGAGCCCTGACGCGTTCCTGTTCTAGCTTTGGAGTCTTCGCCGGGGGTTGCGACAAAGTGCGCGGCTTCCCGCTTGGCGAGTTCGAGGATGGCTCGGTCGCGCAGGAGGTTGGCGACGCGAAAATCGGGCAGGCCGGCCTGGCGGGTGCCGAAAAATTCGCCGGGGCCGCGCATGGAAAGGTCGAGTTCGGCCAGCTCGAAGCCGTCCTGGGTGCGGACCATGGCGTTCAGGCGTTCTTCGGCCAGCTCGGAGACGCGCGGACCGGTCATCAGGATGCAGTAGCTCTTGGCCGCGCCGCGGCCGACGCGGCCGCGGAGCTGGTGCAACTGCGCGAGGCCGAAGCGCTCGGCGTGCTCGACGACCATGACGGTGGCGTTGGGAACGTCGACGCCGACTTCGATGACGGTGGTGGCGACCAGCACGTCGATTTCGCCGCGCTGAAAGCGGCGCATGATGATTTCTTTTTCGTCGGCATCCAGGCGGCCATGGAGCAGGCCGACGCGCAGGCCGGCAAGCGGGCCGGTGCGGAGCTTTTCGTGCATGTCCACGGCAGACTTGAGCTCCGCTTTACTTTTTGCAGCGGGTTTCTGGCTGGAGATGCCTGGGAAAAGCTCAGCGGTCTTGCCTTTGCGTTTCGGCTTCCCACCGATTTCACGGTGCGACTTTGAGATGGATGGGGCACCCACGGCTGCGGCGTCTGCCGCGGTGCTGTCGTCGTGGGAGAAGTCGAGTTCGGGCTGGTCGTCTCTGCTGCCTTCGATGACGGGGTAGACGATGTAGGCCTGGCGCCCTTGCGCGACCTGCTTGCGCACGAAATCCCACACCTCGTCGGCGCGTTCCTCGGGAACGCGGCGCGTGACGATGGGAGTGCGGCCGGGCGGCAACTCGTCGAGGACGCTGACGTCGAGATCGCCGTAAAGCGAAAGCGCCAGGGTGCGCGGAATGGGCGTTGCGGTCATCACCAGCACGTCGGGCTCCGGCTGATTCGGCTTCTTCATCAGCTTGAAGCGCTGCAGCACGCCGAAGCGGTGCTGCTCGTCGACCACGACCAGGCCGAGGCGGTCGAACTCGACTTTTTCTTCGATCAGGGCGTGGGTGCCGATGACCAGTTGCGCCTCGCCGCGATTGATGAGGCCGCGGTTGGTGCGCTTGCGGTCGTCGTCGAGCGAGCCGGTGAGCAGGACGATGCGATAGCTGCGCGAGGAGCGCTCCAGCAGCTTGCGCGCGGCGAGAAAATGCTGCGTGGCGAGAATCTCGGTGGGCGCCATCAGCGCTGCCTGGTAGCCGTTCTCGATGGCCACGAGCATGGCCTGCAGGGCGACGATGGTCTTGCCCGAGCCGACGTCGCCCTGCAGCAGGCGGCGCATGGGACTGGGCGCGCGCATGTCGGCAACGATCTCGCCAAGGGCGCGCTTTTGCGCGGCGGTGGGGTGGAAGGGCAGGACTTCGCGGATGGCCTCGCGGACCTTGTCGCTGGTCTCGAAGGCGATGCCGGCGCGTTCGCGCATGCGGCGGCGCTTCAGTTCGAGGCCCAGCTCGAGGAAGAACAGCTCCTCGAAGATGAGGCGGCGATGAGCGGGCGTGGCCCAGGACTTGCAGCTGCGTAAGCGATGTGCCTTCGGGCGGAAAATGCACTTCGCGCAGGGCGGCTTCGCGGTCGGGCAGATCGAGGCGCGCGAGCATCGCCTCCGGGCAGGCACTCCGGCACATTGCCGCGCATGCTCTCCAGCAGGTTGAAGATCACCTTGCGCTGCCAGCGCGAGGCCAGTCGCGCGCCGCCGAGCGACTCGTAGACGGGCGTGATGCGGCCGACTTCGAGCAGGCGGGTTTCGGCGTCGTCGCTCGAGTCGGGCAGGATCTCAAACTGCGGCTGGATCATTTTGAAGTTGCTGGAGGAGCGGGAGGGCTCGACCTTGCCGTAGACGGCGACGGTTTGGCCGGCGTGGAATTTGCCCTCGAGATAGGTGGCGTGGAACCAGATGCACTTGAGGGCGTGGCGGCCCTGCCCGACGGTCAGCTCGAAGAGCGGCATGCGGCGCGTGCGCAGCAGATGCAGCACCGCGCACCTCGGCGATGACGCTGGCCGTTTCGCCGGGCTTGAGTTCGTCGAGGCTGCGGGGATTCTGGCGGTCCTCATAGCGAAAGGGAAGGTGGTAGAGCAGGTCTTCGGCGGTCCGAATATCTTTTTCGGCCAGCATCTTCGAGAGCTGCGGACCGACACCGCGCACAAACTGGATTTCACTATCGAGGCCGGGCACACTCAGGATGCTAACGCATTCCGGGGCGGCACATCCCATCTCGGCATCACGGACCACGAGGCAACGGGCGAGCATTCACTACGAAGGTATTGCGCGTTGGCCGGTCCTATCGGATAATCCTCGGCAACCCTTCCGCGATCCACGCGAGTCAGGAGACGCAGATGCCTACCGTTGGCGCAGTCATGTCGGATTTGAAAAAAAAGGGAAAAGAGCAGGCTCGCAAGACTTATGTGCGCCACGGGATGGATCGGGAGCGCGTTTATGGCGTTAGCGTGGCCGATATGAAAGTAATTGCGAAGACCATCCGGGGAGAGCAGGCACTGGCGTGCGAGCTGTATGAAACCGGAATCATGGATGCGATGTACCTGGCGGGCATGGTGGCCGATGGATCCAAACTGAGCAAAGCCCAGCTGAACAAATGGGCGAAGAGTGCCGTCGGGCTGCAGATGATCTCGGAGTACACGGTGCCGTGGCTTACGGTCGAGAATCCTTCGGCGCGCGAGTTGGCGCTGGAATGGATGAAAGCGAAGGACGCCGCCGTTGCCGCGTGCGGGTGGTGCACGTACGCTGGACTTTTGTCGTTGAAACCCGATCAGGATCTGGATCTCAAGGAGATCGAAGCACTGCTCGGCAGGATTCCGAAAGAAATCAGCTCCGTTCCCAACCGTGTGAAGTACACGATGAACAGCTTTGTAATCGCCGTGGGAAGCTACGTCAAGCCTCTGTTGCACCAGGCCAAGGCAATTGCCAAACAGATCGGGACAGTCGAAGTTGATATGGGCGAGACGGAGTGCAAAGTGCCGTCGGCAACTGCGTATATCGAGAAGATCGAGAAGATGGGACGAGTGGGCAAGAAGCGCAAAACATTGCGCTGCTGATGGCCTTGGCTGGTTTCGCTCTAGAACTCGGAGATCGCGTGCCGCGCTGTGCGCACTTCTGCCGCGAGGATACGGAGCACTCTCAGTGCAATCGACGGATCGGTGAGCATGAGGCTATTGAAATCCTCTTTGGTGACAAAGCCGAGTTCTGCGCCCTTTTCGGCGGTCGCTGTCAGGGTATAGGGTTCGTTTCCGATAAGAGCCGGCAAGCCCAGCAACGATCCGGGATGAAGCGCGATGGAAAGCAGGCTGCCACCGGTCGGCGATTCCATGGTGAGCCTGGCGCTGCCCTTGCGGAGAATATAGAGGCCTGCAGGATTGCCCCCCTGCGCGAAAAGGCAGCGCAGTTCCGTGCACACCACGGTCGAAGAGCGCTTTTCAAGAGCTTCGATCAGTTCCTTTTCAGCAATAAACGAGGAAGAATCAAAATTCACTGAGGCGCTCCAGAATGTCTGCGTAGCCATTGCGATCACGAACCTATCCCAATGAATGATTCCATGGATTCGGCTTCTCACCTGTGATGCTAGTCACATGCAGGCGTTTGAAATGTGTTCCCAGGCTTTCGCAGAGCCACCCATCGCCTGATATTAAGGCGCTTTGGGGATGCATCCTCATGCAACGAAAAAGGTTATGGCGGTTGCCGGCGAGCGACCCGGGACATCCACCAGAGTCATGGG
This sequence comes from uncultured Acidobacteriaceae bacterium, assembly GCA_963830285.1. GTDB lineage: Bacteria > Acidobacteriota > Terriglobia > Terriglobales > Acidobacteriaceae > Telmatobacter. The sequence continues at coordinate 58,364 of CAWHLU010000012.1, read as the reverse complement.
GGTGACTTCATATTCGTTGGCTCAAAGCGCAGAGCTTCATTTTTTGGCCGGCTCAACTGCATTCAGGGCTGTCGCGCCTGCGGGAGTTCCCGGGGTCCGGGAGAACATGACGTAAATGTCTTTCCCGGTCGTTTCCCGTTCGATCTGGGTCCATCCCGGCGTGTGCTTCAGCAGGTATGCAACCGGCATGGTGTCGGTCACAAGAACGTGATCAATTCTGTATTGATCGAAGAGTTCGAGGGGACGGACGAGGTACATGACCTGGAGATAGGCTGCCAGAACTCCGCGATGCTCGAAGATGTCGAATCGCGAATCGATGAAGTCGGGCTTGGACTCGAAAGTCATCATGCCGCCGACGTGGTCGGAGTTGAAGGTGCGCCACGAGGGTTGAATGGACGCCAGCGTCTGCATGGGGAAGAACGTGCCCAGCTTGGTGTCCAGTTTCTTTTCGCTGGGGAAGATGAAGAAGAACGCGAGTGCGGCAGCGGTGACCATGAAGGCATTGGCGGCCGGAATGGTTTTTTCATCCGACCCGAGATTGAAAGCGCGGCGAAGATCGACCGCGAGAAAGGGCGTGGTGAGCACGGCGGCCATGAAGAGGAAGCGCATGTGGACGAGCGCTGCATACCAGGCGAAGAAAATGAAAGCCAACTCGTAGAGGCGCCATTTGCGTCCTTGAATCGCGTTGCATGCCACCATAAGGCACATCGCCGCAAATGCTGCCACTCCGGCGACGGAGCTCAGATCCAGGGGCTTCCATTCCATCACATTGGCGATATTCAGTTTCTGGTTGAACATCATGTCGATGGGATTCCAGACGAGGTGCCATCCGTAGGGATTGACGAAGAGTACGGCGATGGAAAGCCCGAGAACGGCGAGGAAGCGATTCCGTTCGGCCGGAGTGAAGGCCTCCTGCTCGACGATGCCTTTTTTCACTCCGAATGCGCCGCAGAGGATGTACAGGACAAGCAGAGCCAGGCCAATAAGCCAGCTGCCGTGAAGATTGACCCAGATGCAGAAGAGTGGCGGCAGAAGCCAGAGGGCACGCGTCTTTCCTCTTTCTGCGGATTCGAGAATGAAGAGCTCGGAAGACATGGCGACGTAGGCCATGGCGATGGTGCGGGGTCCGGAATTTACTGAGATGAGGAGGAACGCGAGTCCTGCGGCCCACCATGCCGCACCGGCGTGACCCGATCTGCGGTACCCACGCCAGTACATGAAGACGAGATTGGCGCAGATCATCAGCCATTCGACAAGATAAATACCGCGCAGGTGAAGTGCCTGGTAGCTGAACCAGTAGGGAAGTTCGGCGAGCCATTCCGGGTTCACCCAGCGCTGACCGCCGACGGTAAAGGAATTGATCTCGGACCACATGAAGTGGTGCGTCGACGTGAGCTGGCGGGCATCCGCCAAATGCCACCAGATATCGGGGTCGCGCACGCATTCGAGAGTGGGATTGAGCGTGATGGTGAAGATGACCGGCAGCGCCATGAGGACAGCGATATTCATCAGGTGCCGGGTGAAGATGCGGTTGAAGATGCGCAGCATCGGGCTGGCTGCGATAACCGGCGCGTCCTCGTCGTGCACGGGGCTCTCAATGGCGGAGGTGGAGTCCATTGTTCTACGTTACCCGCCGCGCGATCATCGGGGGAAGTGGGAGGACAAGGGGGTGAATACACCGTGGTACTGTGGCACTGGCGCGCTTTCGAACTGATTTCCCGCTAAGTGCTCTTGTGTTGCAATGCTGCGATCCATTGCCCCGCCCGGGGAGTAAGACAGGACTTTGGTCATCCGGAGAGCGTGTCTAAGGAAAATAACCGCAATTCTTCAAGGACCGGCCCTTGTAAGATGGGTTCACTCTGAATCGAAGCCGAGAATCCAAAATCGAACCCCTGGAACGGGCAACGGAGAGCCTTTTTTGAAACCGACTGCGAACACCAAAATTGCTGCACCGTCCAACATGGCTCAATCGCTGATTCGACTCATGGGGATCATCGCGCTTGGGAGCTTCTGCATCATCGCATTTTGCCAATCCACAATCATGGCTGGATCCGGGAAAGCTTCACAAGTCTGGTACGAGATCGCATTCGTCTTGCTGATGTGCTTCGCCACGATCGCCGCTGAGGTCTTTCATTATTCGCTGAAGAAACTTGCCCCCTTCCTGGATGCGAGCGCGCGGTCTCAGGCAATGTTCCTGGATATGTTCAATGACAAGTATGCCGATGCCGCTATTCTCTTTTCCGCGGGCCTCAGCCTTTTTCTTGAACTCGGCATCATAAGGTGGCAATCCTCGATTCTTCCATTTATCGCGTTTTATAAGAACTTCAGTTTGCTTGCGTGTTTTGCGGGCCTTGGCCTTGGTTACGCCCTTGCTGCGCGAGATCGCATTCCAATCGTGATTGTGCTTCCGCTGCTCGCATGGCAATTCGGCTTGATGACATACATTCGATACCTGCCAGGCATCAATCTCCGAATTAGTCCGTTCCGTGAGCAGATCACGATGGGAGTCGCGGTCGGCAATGTGGCGCAGGACTTGTTCCTGTATGGTTTGCTAGCTCTTGTTTTTCTGATCACGGCTTTGACATTCATGCCTGTTGGCCAGGTATGCGGCAGGCTTATGGAACGCCGCACGAAATTGCGGGCTTATGGACTGAACTTGCTTGGCAGCTTGCTTGGGGTTCTTCTCATGCTGGTTGCAAGTTTTCTATGGACGCCTCCGCTGGTTTGGTTCGCGCTGTGTTTCCTTGCAGTTTTGTTATTTACGGTCAGAACCCCGTCATTGATGATTGTTGGACTCTCCTTCTCTGCCGTGTGCACGATTGCCTTGGCATGGCCAGTGGATCCTCTTACCAACCGAGTCTATTCTCCCTATCAATTGTTGGAGATTTCCCGCAGTGAAGATACGGGATTGACGCTCATTAGCGCCGCCGGCCACTACTATCAACGCATTTTTGATTTTTCCGGTACACAGAATACGTCGCTGGAGTTCTGTTCGCGGATATTATGACTTTCCTTATAGAGCCCATTCCACGGTGGCAAATGTCGCGGTTGTGGGCGCCGGAACCGGCAACGACGTCGCGGCTGCTCTTCGCGCCGGCGCTGAACACGTTGAAGCAATCGAAATCGATCCTGCTATCCTGCTGGCTGGAAAATTGGGCCACCCCGAAAAGCCATACAGCGATCCGCGCGTTCATGCGGTTGTCAACGATGCCCGCTCCTTTGTTAGAAACACCGACCAGTCGTTCGACATGATCGTCTACGGTATGCTCGATTCGCATACGCTGCTCAGCCAGGGTTCGAGCGTGCGGGTCGACTCGTTCGTTTATACGCTGGAAGGCCTTCGTGAGGCCCGCGCCCGATTGAAACCCGATGGAGCCCTCTCCCTGTCATTCAGCATTATGTCGGATGCTCTGGGGCGCAAGATCTATCTCATGCTCCAGACGGCTTTTGACGGCAGGCCGCCGATTTGCGTAAAGGCAGGGTACGATGGCTCGGTTATTTTCCTTGAGTCGAATGACCCGAAGTGGACAGTTTCTCCTGAACTGATGAAAGACGTCGGTTTTTCTGATGGTACGGCTGTTTATGCCAATCCTTTGCTGCACGCCGACATCTCGACAGACGATTGGCCATTCTTCTACATGCCGCGACGCATCTATCCAGTGTCTTATCTGGTTATGGTTTTTCTGGTGTTAGCCCTTTCACTCCTCGTCACTGCAAACTTTCTGCCCGAAAAGCCGAAATTCAGTCACCTCTCTTTTTTCTTCCTCGGCGCAGGATTCATGTTGATCGAAACCAAGGGAATCACTGAGATGGGTCTGACCTTCGGCAACACATGGCAGGTGATCGGCATCGTGATCGCCGGCATTTTGGTTATGGCATTTCTGGGGAATCTCGCGGTTCACGTGGCTCAAGTTACGGAGATCCCTTATTCCGTATCTGCTTTTGTTCGCGACGCTGATTGCCGGCTGGTACGTGGCACGCTCAGGCGGGTTTCCTTCTACGCCTCTTGGACGTCTGGAAACCTGCATCGTGCTTACCCTGCCGATGCTGTTCTCGGGCATTGTCTTCTCGACTCTGCTTTCAAAAAAAGGGCAGGTTTCAGGCATGATCGCGATGAATCTGCTGGGAGCCATGTGCGGCGGCTTGCTGGAATATAACTCGATGTACTTTGGCTTCCGGTTTCTATATCTGATCGCGATGGGTTGTTACCTTCTTGCCTTCTTCGCGGAATTAGCCTCCCCACAGAAAGAGGTCGCACCCGCGGTAGCTCTCGACGCAATTGTGCATGAAGGCGCGTCTTAGTCTTTTCGCTTCACAGAGCAACCAACCCCGAAAGTTTGCATGCTTGCGGGTGACGAGGGTCAATCTTTCCGCGACCCGACCGTATGAAATGGCTCGCCCGCAGGGATGAACTGAATCGGCATTCCCGGAAAGATGGTCTGCAGCCATCGGGCGCACTCTTCCATGCCGGCTTCTTCCGAGACTTCGTGGCCAAGCAGGATAAGGGCTTTGGGTCGGCCTTCCGCGGCGGCGTCGACGACGTACGGAACGGTTTCCCACTCGCGCGATTCGCCGGCGACGAGAAGCTGGACATCGTCGCGCTTGAGCGTCTCGATCTGGCGATCGGCTCCCGAGGCACCCGGCATCAACGCGATCTGTGTGACCGGCATAGCCGGGTCGCCTACGATGCGGATGGCGCGAGCCCCGGTACTCTTCTGGAGCGAGGCGGCGATCTGGCCCACCGTCGTTGAGGGAAGTGTGAACTGGTTGGGGTTCGCGCCATTCTGATACTTCTTCCATCCAAACTGGCTGACCATGCCGGCGAGGATTCCGTCGGGCTGGCGCAGGTGCCAGGTATCGTGGAACCGATAGACAACGAGGTGATGTTCGCGGATGTACGCAAGCTTCTGCTGGTAGACGGGGTCAGCGGCGAACTGCGATTGCTGGTCGAGATGGTTGTAGAACGTGGGCTCGTGCGTGATGATGAGGTTCTTGCCGCTTGCCACGGCCTTTTCGAGTACAGGGTACGTGTCCATGAACGTGGTGGCGATCCCGGTGACTACGGTGTCAGGATCGCCGGCCTTGAGCGTATCAACGGTATCGGCGGGCGCCGTTGCTCTGGTGGCCGCGATGATGCGCTGCATGACTTCGGCGGCAGTGAGGCCTTTGCTAGTTTGCGCCATCATGCAGCCAGGTAGAAGAAACATCAGCGATGCCAGAAACGCGTGAAATGTTCCAATTCGAGTCACAAGGCCTCCATTCGATGGAAGTCTACATGGCCTGAAGGCGATGGGCTGTGATCACCGCTTCGGATGCGCTTCGATCGCCGCCAGAACTTCATCGAGAGCGGACTGCCAGGGAGCAAGGTGCACGTTGAAGGTGCGCTGTAGCTTGTCATTGGAGAGCACTGAATTTTGGGGGCGCTTTGCGGGGGTGGGGTAATCACTGGTCGCGATAGGATTGACTTTTGGAGCCTTGCCGTCGAGAAGTCCCTGTGCGCGCTCAAAAATGGCGCGCGCGAATCCGCACCAGGAAACGCTGCCGGAGCAGGTCATGTGGTAGACGCCAGACCAGGAGCGAGCCGCACCGAATCTCTTTTCCAGTATGCCGGCGGCGATGGCATGCGTTGACCCGTGCCAGTTCCGCGGCTGTTGTGGGTGCGCCGATTTGATCGTCTACGACATTCAGGGAGTCGCGCTCGCGGCCGAGGCGCAGCATGGTGAGGACAAAGTTCTTGCCTTCGGGCGCATAGACCCAACTGGTGCGGAAGATCAGGTGCCGCCCGCCTGCGCTGCGAATCGCCTCTTCGCCTGCGAGCTTGCTGGAGCCATAGACGCTGAGCGGATCGGTCGCGTCGTCTTCAACCCACGGGGTTCGCTTAGAACCGTTGAAGACGTAATCGGTAGAGTAGTGAATCAGGAGGGCGCCGGCGCGCTGCGCTTCCTCCGCGAGTATGCCGGGAGCGCGCGCGTTGATGGCGAAGGCGAGATCGCGCTCGCTCTCAGCGCGATCGACGGCGGTGTAAGCTCCGGCGTTGACGATGATGTCGGGTGCAACGCTGCGCACCATTTCGCGAATCCGGTCGGTGTCGGTGAGATCGAGGCAGGTGCGGTTGCAGCCGATCACTTCCGCAGACTCCGCAAAGATCTCGAGCAGCGCCCGCCCCACCTGGCCGTCGGCGCCGGTGACGAGAACGCGGGGCCAGATGGTCACGCGAATACCTCTGCGGTCGCGAGCGTCGCCCCTTTCGCATCTTTGTCGGAGATGATGGCTTCCTCCGGCACGACCGGCCATGCGATGGCGAGTTCCGGATCGTTCCACACAATGGTGCGCTCGCCCTTGGGGTTGTAGGAGTCGGTGACCTTGTAGGCAAACCCGGCGACGTCGGTGAGGACCAGGAACGCATGCCCAAAGCCCTCGGGGATCCAGAGCATGCGGCCGTTCTCGCCGCTCAGTTCAACGGCGACATGGTCGCCGAAGCAGGGCGAATGGCGGCGCAGATCCACGGCAACATCGAGCACGGCGCCATGGGTGGCGCGCACCAGTTTTCCCTGCGGGTTGATGGTCTGGTAGTGGATGCCGCGGACGACGTTCTTCTTCGAGACGGAAAAATTGTCCTGCACCCAGGTGCAGGGCAATCCCGCCGACTCGAATGCCTTGTCATTCCAGGTTTCCCAGAAAGCGCCGCGATTGTCGCTATAGATCTTGGGCGTAATCAGGAGCACGCCCGGGAGGGAGGTTTCTTCAATATTCATAGCTCGCTGATTCCTGCCGGGAATTTGCCGCTCGTTGCGCAGCGCGAGGAGGTACTGTCCGTATCCGCTCTTTGCCACGGGCTTGGCCAGCTCTTCAAGCTGATCGGCGGTGATGTAGCCGAAGTGATAGGCAATCTCTTCCGGGCAGGCGATCATGAGTCCCTGCCGGCGTTCGATGGTCTGAATATAGAGGCCGGCTTCGAAAAGCGAATCGTGCGTGCCGGTGTCGAGCCACGCCATGCCGCGGCTCATCACCTGCACTTTCAACTTGCCGGCTTCGAGGTAGAGGCGGTTGAGGTCGGTGATTTCGAGTTCGCCGCGCGCCGAGGGCTTGAGGTCGGTGGCGAGCTTCACGACATCGTTATCGTAGAAGTAGAGACCCGTCACGGCATAGCGCGACTTCGGCTGTTTGGGCTTCTCTTCGATGCTGATGGCCTTGCCCGCGTCATCGAATTCAACCACGCCATAACGCTCGGGATCATGCACCGGATACGCGAAGACCAGCGCGCCGCTTTTCAACTGTGCGGCACGCTGCAGATCGCGCGAGAACGATTGTCCGTAGAAGATGTTGTCGCCGAGGATGAGCGAACACGTATCGCTGCCGATAAATTCGCGCCCGATGGTGAAGGCCTGGGCGAGGCCGTCCGGGCTGGGCTGCACGGCGTAGCTGAGGTTCATGCCCCAGCGCTTGCCATCGCCGAGCAGTTCAACGAAGCGATGGGTGTCCTCGGGCGTGGAGATGATGAGAATGTCGCGCAGGCCGGCGAGCATCAGCGTGCTCAGCGGGTAGTAGATCATCGGCTTGTCGTAGACAGGCAAAAGCTGTTTCGATACGACGTGCGTAACGGGGTAGAGACGCGTTCCCGAACCTCCGGCAAGAATGATTCCCTTCATTGCGCAATCCTCTCCTCGTAGTTTTGCTTGATCCACGTGAGATAGGCGCCGCTGCGCACATTCTCGATCCAGGATGCGTGATTGAGATACCACTCGACGGTGTTGCGAAGACCATGCTCGAAATCAACAGAGGGCGTCCAGCCAAGCTCTCGCGCAATTTTGCGTGCGTCGATCGCATAGCGGCGATCGTGACCGGGCCGGTCTGCAACAAACTTGATGAGATTCCGGCGCGGTCCGATGGTCGCGTCGGGACGGAACTCGTCGACCAGGTCGCAGATCGTATTCACGACGTGCAGATTGTTGCGTTCGCTGTTGCCGCCTACGTTGTAGGTCTCGCCGGGCTTGCCGCGCTCGAGCACTGCGCGGATGGCCGAGCAGTGATCGTCGACGAAGAGCCAGTCGCGGACGTTCTGGCCATCCCCGTAAACCGGCAGCGCCTTGCCTTCGAGTGCGTTCATGATCATCAGCGGGATGAGCTTTTCGGGAAACTGGAATGGGCCATAGTTGTTCGAGCAGTTGGTGGTGAGCACGGGAAGCTTGAAGGTGTGGAAGTAGGCGCGCGCGAGGTGATCGGAAGCTGCCTTGGAAGCCGCGTAGGGGCTGTTGGGCGCGTACGGAGTGGTCTCGGAAAACGCCGGGTCCTCGGGGGAAAGTGTCCCGTAAACTTCATCGGTGGAAACATGCAGAAAGCGGAAATCAGCCCTCGCCGCATGGTCGAGCGCAGTCCAGTAGCGGCGAGTCTGTTCGAGAAGCGTGTAGGTGCCCTGGCACGTTGGTGTGGATGAAGGCGCCGGGGTCGACGATGGAGCGATCGACGTGGCTTTCGGCGGCAAAATGCACGATGGCGCGGGGGCGATGCTCGGTGAGCGCTGCGGCAACCGCCTCGGCATCGCAGATGTCGGCGCGCACCAGCTTGTAGCGCTTGTCGTCGTCGAGCGCCGCGAGGTTTGCGGGGTTGCCGGCGTAGGTCAGCAGGTCGAGATTGACGACCGGCGAGCCGACCGTCTCGATCCAGCGCAGCACGAAGTTCGAACCGATGAATCCGGCGCCGCCTGTAACGAGAATCGTGTTTTGGGTGTTTGTCATCGACAATGTGTTTCCTTCAATGTGCGGGAGTCAAGCGGGAGGTCTGCCGTGCAATTGCACACATGACCGGCCGTTTCGTGTTTGGGCCCGTTGCAGCTACTCTGCGTAAGTCTATCGTAATTCGTCGGGATGGTTCTTTCGAGACTCCCGCAAAACTGCAGGATGGGAAGATGTGACGAGTGGCCGTTCTTGCATACACTTGGATGCGCTCACACGAGGAACATGCAGTCGCCGTAGCTGAAAAATCGATAGCGGCTTTTCACGGCGTGGCGATAGGCGGCCAGGACCTTCTCCCGGCCCGCAAAAGCACTCACCAGCATCAGCAGGCTCGACTGTGGGAGATGGAAATTCGTCAATAATGCCCCGACCAATTGAAATTCAAAGCCCGGCGCAATGAAGATATTCGTCTCCGCGGAGTGGGCGGCGAGCAATGCCGACCCGGCCCGCAGAGCTCCCGCCTCGAGGGTGCGCACTACGGTTGTGCCGACGGCAACGATGCGGCGCTGTTCGCGGCGTGCGCGATTCACTGCATCGGCTGTCTCGGCCGGGATGCTGTAGCGCTCGTTATGGAGACGGACTTCGTCGACGCGTTCGACGCGTAACGGCGCAAAGGTGCCCAAACCGACGTGCAAAGTCACACGGGCAATCTCCACCCCGCGCGCGACGATGTGTTCGAGCATCTGCGGCGTAAAGTGAAGCCCGGCAGTGGGCGCGGCGACCGATCCGCGCTCTCGCGAAAACACGGTCTGGTAGCGCTCGCGATCCGCCGAGCCGTCCTCACGATGGATGTAGGGCGGCAAGGGGATATGCCCGATGCGGTCGAGCACTCCGAAGAAATCTTCGACGGGTGCAAATTCGATTAGCCGATCGCCGAATTCTCCGCGCTCCAGCACTTCGGCTTCGAGCGCAATCTCGCCGTCAGGGTCGGGAAAGACAAGGCGCTCGCCGATAGCGATCTTGCGGCCGGGTCGCACCAGGGCGTGCCACCGGTTGTCGCCCATGGGTTCGGTGAGCAACACTTCGATGCGGCCGGTGGGCGCTTCCTTTTCGCGGCGCAAGGTTCGCCGCGCGTAGAGCCGCGCTGGAATGACCTGGCTGTCATTGAGTACGAGAAGATCACCTTCGCGCAACAGAGAGGGGAATTCGCTAAAGTGGCCGTCGCGCAATTCGCCGCTGGCTCGGTCCACAGTCAACATCCGGCTCTGGCCGCGTTCGGCGGGCGGTTGCTGGGCGATCAGTCGTTCGGGGAGCGCAAAATCGAAATCGGTGACGCGGAGATCCGTCATAATGCCTTCTGCCCCAGGTGAGCGAGAGCCCGCAGCCTTGCGCGCTCGATGGCGGCGTTCAGTTCCCGGCGCATGACCTCAAATTGTTCGGCAGGCAAATCTGCGGGCACGCGGGTCCATTGAGCCCAGCTGACCACAACGCGCGTGAACGGCTTGGGAATGAGGAAGCGGTCCCACGAATTCATGGTCCATGCGTGTTCGGGCTGCAGGTGAAATGCGCCGATGGGTGCGCCCGTGGCTTGCGCCAGCTTGATCGGTCCAGGTTTGGTTTCATAGATGGGTCCGCGCGGACCGTCGGCCGTAAAGATTGCCGTGCGTCCGGATTCGATCACGCGCTTCAAGCCCATGAGCCCCTCGCGAGCACCCCGAGAACTTGATCCGCGCACCGCGTCGAATCCAAACAGCCGAAGGACGCGCGTGATGAGCTCGCCGTCAAAGCTGCGGCTGATGAGTATCACGGCGCCGGAACGGCGGAAATACATGGCGCAGGGCAGAACACATTGATGCCAGAAGCAGTAGATTTCCGGCCCTGCCTTTTGGCCGAAGACGACCGGGGTTACGCCGTCTTCCGCGATGACTTCGAAGCGCCAGGTCAGACCCACAATCCACAGCAGCGCCCAGACTATCCTCGGCACTACCGCCAGCACAATCCGCTGGCTCAGGGTAAATCTGGTCCGGTCATGATCCGTCACTCCCTCGATTCTACGCGCCGCTGACAGGCGAAGGAAAAGCGCCGGGAAGGTCGTTTCGCCATCTATGTTACTGGGCAGAATGAGGCTACAGGTTGCGGCCCTCTGGAGGAAGTCTCACAACCTGTAGGATAGCTGCCCCCAGGTTCTGTCATGGCAGCTAACGGCGAAAGACTCCCGACCACGGGTCGGACGGGGAGAAACCGTGCAATCAGCCCTATTACTTAAGTCATGGCAATCTTAAGGAATTGGCCATCAGATTCAATCACACGAATGGGTGAGTGCTCCGCCAATCGCCGATCGGAAATGCACAGCCGGAAAGCCGTTCCGGCATGGCCTGAGGGCGCGGCTCAGCGAGGGGCGGGCGGCTCTCAGCTATAGCGCAGCCAGCGGACCAGTTCTGGCAGCGTGGCGCGCTTGCCGTACATCAGGATTCCGACGCGGTACAGCTTCGCCGAGATCCACAGCACCACCCCGATGCTGACAACGAGAAGCCCGATGGAGACCGCGAATTGCCAGATCGGGGGAGTCTGCGAAGCCATGCGCAGGAACATGATGATCGGCGCCGTAGGCGGAAACAGGGAACCCGCAATCGCCCATAGCGAATTCGAATCGTTCATGACAACCACGATCAAAGAAAAGCTCAGCCATGTGGGCGCGGCTGCCAGCGGCATATACATCTGGAGTTCCTGCTCGGTCTCGCAGGATGCGGCGAGGCCAGCGAACAGCGAACTGTAGAGCAGGTAGCCCAGCAGGAAATACACGGGAAACAAGATCGCTTCGGTGGCGGAGACGTGCACCGCGTAGTCGCCGGACAGTACGCTGGTTGCAATGGGGGTGCCGAGAAGAATTGCACCCGCAACCAGCCAGATCCCGACCTGGGTGAGTCCGACGGCGCCCACACCTATCAGCTTTCCTGCGAGCATGTCAGTAGGCTTGGTGATCGCCAGCATAACTTCGAAGATGCGGGAAGTCTTTTCCTGAATGATGGAACGCGCGACGTTCATGCCGTAAATCATGTGTCGTCATCGACAGCAGGATGGCCATGACGTAGCCCTTCCAGAATGAGGCAGCGGCATTGCTTTTTACCACGCTGCCATCTTTCTTCACCTGGTAAGTCTGCAGGTGTACTCCGTCGACCAGTTTGTCGGCGTCATTGTGCGGCATTCCGTTTGAAGTCAGGCGCGCATCGAGGATTGCGTGATTGACGGCGTCATGGAGCCTGCCACCGGTGACGAAATCGCCGGAGGAAGAGGATGTATACGTCGCTGTGGGCGTCTGCCCTGCTGGAGTTTCGACCCAAAGAAAGCCGTCGATCGTCTTGGCGCGAACTTCGCTTACAAGCGTGTCGTGATCGGCAGCGGAAGCCGGCGCCACAACATCAACCCGTGTCTTGGCCTCCTTGTCTCCCAGCAACTGGGACTTGATTTCGGCTGCGAGGACCGGGTCGTTCGAAGCGACCGCAAGGTGCCTTCCTGATCCAAGGCCGAGGTTGGAGAGATAACCAATTCCAATGAGCACGGCAAAAATCGCAGGCACGCCGAAGGTCGTCATTTTGAAGGCACGCCCACGCACCTGTTCCAGGTACTCGCGCCTCGCAACCAGCCAGATGTTACGCATCGACCTTACCTCCAACCGTCTGAATGAAGATTTCCTCGAGCGAAGGCTCGACCATTTCAAAGCGAAAGATCCGCGCGTTTGTCGAAGCCTCGCGCAACAGCTTTTGTGCGTCGCCGTGCTCCTTGAGGCGGATCTCGGCGTGCCCGGAGAAGTTTTTGGCTTCGGCGATCTCCGGGCTTTCGAGAAATTCGGCGCTGCCCTCGAACTCCACGATGATGCGATTGCGCGGGTAGCGCGATTTGATATCGCGCACGCGGCCCGAGAGTACTGCCTCGCCCTTATTGATAAGGCAGATGGAGTCGCAGAGCTTCTCCACCTGATCCATCCGGTGGGTCGAGAAGATGATTGCTTTGCCCTCGTCCTTCAACTGCAGGAGAGTCTGTTCCAGCAACTTGGCGTTGACGGGATCGAGGCCGCTGAAGGGTTCGTCCATCACGATCAGACCCGGATCGTGAAGCAGGGAACCGATGAACTGGATCTTCTGCTGCATGCCTTTGGAAAGCTCTTCCGTCTTCTTGGGGAGGGCCTCGTCAATATCGAGGCGTTTTGCCCAGTCGGTCGCCCGTTTACGAGCTTCGGTGGCGGCCAGCCCATGCAACTCGCCGAAGAAGACAAGCTGCTCGACGACCTTCATTTTCTTGTACAGGCCGCGTTCCTCCGGCAGATAGCCGACTCGTTCCAGGCTGGCGCGCTCAAACGGCTTTCCGAAGAGCTTGATGGTTCCTGAGTCGGGCAGCGTGATGCCCATCATCATGCGTATGGAACTGGTTTTTCCGGCGCCGTTCGGCCCCAGGAGCCCGAACATCTGGCCGGCATCGATGGAGAGGCTTAGATCATGTACCGCGACCTTGCTCTCGTAAGCCTTGGTGACTCCCGCGAGTTCGACGACTGGCATTCCTGCTCCTGGAGTTTGGGTTTGGGCGGGACCTTGGGGCGGGTCCAACTGAAGTGTACCATAACGCTGCTGCCAGAGCCAGGGAGCGAGCGTTAATTGTGCTTGTTGTATTCCGGGGGACCGGCTATGACGAGAGCGTCTTTATCTCCGTAAACGTACCAGCAGCACCAATCGGTTTCATGGTTCGGCTGGTCCAGAGGCGAAATAAGGTCGCGGTAGATCACGCGACCAAAGATAAAGAGCTTCTCTTCCCATTTTTCAACGCGTTTGAACTGGTCATCGGAGGCGCAATAAGAACGAACGTCGGCACGGCGGAAGGGCCGGATGCCCGCGGACTCTCCGGGGAGCAGGATGATGGGCTCAAACGGGGTGGCCGATTTTCCGCTGTCGTAGTCAGGCGTGGCCGGCAGTTTTGTCTCATCGGAAGCGATTTTCACGCAGTCGGCCTTGGCCAGGATGCGCGCCGGCGTGCGGCCGCGGTTCGTAGCCATCACCTTGAAGCCGTGCTCGACGGTAAGGAAAGGCTCGATGGTGATGACGATCCAGGGCCGGCCGGAGTCGACGATAGCCTGGGAACTCTCCAGTGCGGCGTTTGCACATTGCAGAGCCGCTTGCGCCGCAGACACTCCGAATTCAGTCTGCCGCTGGATGTTCTTGAGTATCCGCAACGCCAGGATGACGCCGATGTAGCCCAGAATCACCAGCACAATCAGCGCTCCCCAGAGCACCTTATCGTGCCAGGTCCAGGTAGAAGGCTGGGCAGTCGGTGAGGTAACCACAATCTGGGGAGGAGAACCGGTCGAGGGTTGATCGGAATCCGGATCACCAGGCGAAGTTTGGGTGGCATTTGCGGGAACGGAGGCGGGCTTGGATGTGATCCCGCTACCGGCTTTGGGTGAAGCCTGCGACGGTTTCGGGGCGGCGGTGGTCGGTTGTGGAGTCGAATCGGGATCAGACTGGGCGTGACTGAAAGCAGGCGACAGTCCGCACGCCAGGATCAGAAGAAGAAAAGCAGGTCGCCTGAACATTAGGAGAAGAATACAACGGTCCGGAGCCAAACCGATGGTTACCGATGAGTTCGAATGCAGAAAGCAAACAGGAAACCGGAGGGTTCTGCTGCAGCCGATCGGTGCCATACGGCCTCGGAGCGGTCAGAGCAGTGGGTTTCGATTCGCACAGGACGGAGGCCGGGAATGGAGAGAATGGGGCCAACTATATTCTGGCCTTGTACATAACCGTAACTAGGCATTACTCCGGTGTATACCCGTTATTGCACAGGGGTACTCCCTACGTGCACTTCCGTGTACACTTGCCTCGATACCCCCAACGTAACGCATTGAATCCAGCGAGAGTTGACATGCGCGAAAATGAGGGCAGAATTGCTCTATCGGAAAGCCATCTCGGCGGGAAGCGGAGAAGGAGGCAGTTTGCAGCATTTGCAACACCCGTATGCCTGGTGGCCGACCTTGGCCGTGCTTCTTGTGGCGACCATTACTGACATTCGCAGCCGGCGGATTCCAAACTGGCTGGTATTTCCGTTTTTGTTGGGTGGGCTCGTGGTATCGACCTTGGTCGCAGGGTGGCATGGCCTCGGAGAAAGTCTTGGGGGATTGCTGCTCGGGGGCTTGATTTACGGAGTAATGGCAATGATGGGCGGCATGGGGATGGGCGATGTAAAGCTCTGCGCCGCAATCGGAGCCTGGATCTGGTGGAAGCAACTGGTTTTCGCATTGGTATTTATCGCAGTGGCCGGCGGAATCATGGCCCTTGGCTGGGCGCTCGTCGGGGGCTTCATGGGAGAAATGTTTACGGGAGCGGGGGACTTGCTCTTTGGGTGGAAGAAACGCGGTTTGCATGCGCCTGAAGACCTGAAGCTTTCCAACCCAAAGGCACGGAAGATGCCTTACGCTCCGGCGATTGCAATTGGTACTCTTCTTTCCTTCTTTTCTCATTGAGAACGGGCTTGAAAAACGACTAGAGTATGCTGACAATGCCCGAATCCGGTAACTCCGCAACTCTGGCGCAAGAACTTGGGAGCTTTGATTCTGTGACTGATAACACGCACGACTCGGATCCCCTAGGCGGCAATATACTGTCCATCGCGCTGATCTGCCCCAGTGAGCAGCGCAGGAGGACAATTGCGAGCGCATTGAATAACTCGCATGCCGCGATTGTGCGGGAATACTCTTCTTATCCCCCGACGCTGAAAGAAATGCCCAGGATGCTGGGCGAAAAGGCGTTTGACGCGGTCATTATCGACCTTGAATCTGACGTTGAATATGCCCTGGAACTGGTGGAGTTTGTTGCTTCAAGCACCACGACCACGGTGATGGTGTATACCTCGCGGCTCGATCCGAACCTGATGGTTCGATCGATGCGGGCCGGCGCGCGCGAGTTTCTGTCGGATCCGATCGACTCGGGTGCCCTCTCCGATGCACTGATCCGTGCGTCTTCACGCCGCCAGGGAGGCAAATCCTCAAAGAAGACGGGTGGGAAGATCCTGGTGTTTCTTGGAGGAAAAGGGGGCTCCGGCGTTACGACGGTGGCATGCAATTTTGCCGTCGCGCTGGTGCAGGAGTGCCAGCAGACCGCGGTCCTGATTGACCTTGACCTGCCTCTGGGTGATGCGGCCCTCAGTCTTGGATTGACGACGCAATTCTCCACGGCCGATGCGTTGCAGAACGCGGACCGCATGGATACGAACTTCTTCTCCAAGCTGCTCACGACCCACAATTCCGGTCTTCCGGTGCTGGCGGCTCCGGGAAGATTTCCCCAGGTTCAGGCAAGTAATGACGCGATCGACAAGATGCTGACCGTGGCCCGGCAGGAATTTGCCTATGTGGTAATCGATGCCGGATCGCGATTCGATCTGACCGATGCAGCGTGGTTCGAACAGGCCGATACGGCTTATCTGGTGATGCAGGCGGGCATTCCCGAACTGCGCAATTCGCACCGGCTGATATCGGAGTTTTTCAAGTCGGGAACTCCCAAACTCGAGATCGTGCTGAATCGATATGTGAAGAGCTCGATGGGAGTGGACGAAGAACATATCGAGAAGGCGCTCACCAAACCGATCGCGTGGAAGATTCCCAGCGACTACTACAACGTCCGGCGGATGCAGAACGAGGCAGTGCCGCTGGCTCTCGAAGATTCAAGCATTTCAAGGGTACTCCAGGACATGGCACGAGCGGCTTGCGGGATGCCACCCAAGCCGGAAAAGCGAAAAGGCTTTAGCCTTTTCAAATAATCCCCCGTTATTTGACGGAATTCGCAATTGAGGACGGCGCATCGTGGAATCAATGAATCTGGAAAACTTCAAGGCAGAAGTACACCGTACGCTGCTATCGAAGCTCGATCTGGAGAAGCTCTCCCGCATCAACTCCAGTCAGGCGCGGCAGGCTGTCTCGAGCATTATCAGCGAGATCATCAGCGATCGTCGTGTACCCCTGAGTTTCGATGAGCAGGAGAAGATCCAGACCGATCTGCTGGATGAAGTGTTTGGTCTCGGGCCTCTCGAACCGCTGCTCAAGGATCAGAAGATCTCCGACATCATGGTCAACGACAAGGACCATGTGTTCATTGAAAAAGGCGGCCTGCTGACCCGCGCGGATGCATCGTTCCGCGACGACCGGCACCTGCTTCAGATCATTGACCGCATTGTGTCGCGCGTGGGACGCCGCGTAGACGAGTCGTCGCCGATGGTGGACGCGCGCCTGCCTGACGGTTCGCGTGTCAACGCGATCATTCCGCCGCTTGCCCTTGACGGCCCTTCCATGTCCATCCGCCGATTCGGCACCGGTCCGCTGGCGGCGAATCAGCTGGTGCAGCTGAAGAGTATTTCCGCGGAGATGATGGAACTGCTGTCGGCTGCGGTCCGGGCGCGACTCAGCATTCTGATCTCGGGCGGAACGGGCGCCGGTAAAACGACCTTCCTGAACATTCTTTCGCAGTACATTCCGCAAAACGAGCGCGTCATCACGATCGAGGACGCTGCCGAATTGCAACTTGCGCAGGAGAACATTGTTCGCCTGGAAACGCGGCCGCCCAACGTCGAAGGCCAGGGCGCGATTCGACAGAGGCAACTGCTTATCAACTGTCTTCGTATGCGTCCCGACCGCATCATCATCGGTGAGTGTCGTGGCGAAGAGGCGTTTGACATGCTCCAGGCCATGAACACCGGTCACGAAGGGTCGATGACCACCGTCCACGCCAACACGGCGCGCGATGCGCTGACCCGTCTGGAATCGATGGTCGCGATGACCAACCTGAATCTGCCTGAAAAGACAGTTCGGGCGCAGATCGCTTCGGCGCTCACCATCGTGGTGCAGGCTTCCCGTTTGAGCGACGGCTCGCGCAAATGCGTGAGCATTCATGAAATTACCGGTATGGAAGAGAACGTCATCAGTATGCAGGAAATCTTCTCGTTCCAGAAAAAGGGTATCGGGCCGAACGGCAGAGTACAGGGCGCATTCGTGCCCAGTCGCATCCGTCCAAAGTTCCTCGAACAGCTACGTACTGCCGGCATCTTCCTGCCGCCGAGCTTGTTTGAGAAAGTAACGGAAGTGAACTAGCCGAAGCGTTTGCGGAGGTAAACATGGGAATTATTGTCGTACTCGTGTTCCTGGGAGTTTTCGGGGTAGTTGTTCTGATCGCGGCCGCGAGTGGGTCCGGAGCGACGGAACAGACCCGCGCGATCATGACCAGGCTTGAGTCCGCGATCGCCGTTGGTAAGCCGGAGATGGCAGATCTGATCGTTGACGTTCGCAAGAACGAACTGATGAGTTCGATTCCCTGGCTCGATCGCTACCTCTCAAAGCTCGAACTTGCGCCTCGTATTCGCCGCTTCCTGTATCAGGCGAATGTGAAGTGGACGGTAGGCGGCCTGAGCCTGTTCTGTGGTGTTTGCTTCATTGTGCCGGCATACCTGGTTTATCTGCGCACCGGACTGGTCATTATCAGTGTGGTGGTTGGGCTGGTGACCGGGGCAGCGCCGGTTTTCTGGGTTTACCAGAAGCGAAAGATGCGCATGGGCAAGTTTGAGGAGGGGCTGCCCGAAGCGCTCGAACTGATCGTGAGCGCGCTTCGCGTCGGCCACAGTCTCAACGCCGCGATGGGCCTGGTGTCGCGTGAGTGCGCGGACCCCGTAGGCGGGGAATTCAGGCTGACTTTTGACGAGATGAACTACGGTCTGGAACTGAAATCGGCACTGGACAATCTCGTCACGCGCGTTCCCCTGCAGGACGTCAAGATTGTTGCGACGGCGATTCTGATCCAGCGCGAAAGCGGCGGCAACCTTGCCGAAGTGCTGGATAAGACGGCACAGGTGATCCGCGAAAGATTCCGGCTGAAGCGGCAGGTTGCTACGCATACGGCGCAGGGACGCTTGACGGGATGGATTCTGACGTTGCTTCCGGTGGTTCTGGGTTTCCTGCTTTATCTGGTGAATCCGGAATTGATGAGTAACCTGTGGAAGAAGGATCTCGGAATCAAACTCCTCTATGCTGCGGGTTCGATGATCGTCATCGGCGGTTTGATCATTCGCAAGATCGTGAACATGGACGTCTAGCGAGGACACATGACATTTGCAGTTGTTTCCTTCATCATCGCGTTTCTTCTGATCGCCAGCGGCGGCCTGCTGATCTTCTATCGCGACACGATCCAGGAACGCATCTCGTCCGCGCTCTATCCCGCGCGCCAATAAGAAGACGATCACCACCACGCTGGAAGAGACGCGCCATGTGATCGGCGGCGTGGTTGAACATTTTGAAAAGATTCTGCCCCGAAGCCAGGCCGAGATATCGGTTGTGCAGCAGCGTCTGGTCCGCGCGGGATTGCGTTCTGACACCGCCGTGAAGACGTTCTATGGCGCCAAAGTGATGACGCCGCTCTTCCTGATCCTGCTGTCCTGGGTCACCGGTTTGATGCACTTCAGCCCGTTCTTCATTCTGACCCTGGCGGCCGGAGTCGGCTTCCTCTTGCCGGACTTCTGGCTGGGGCGCAAGATCGCAAACCGGCAGGCGGAGATCAGAAAGGGTTTGCCCGACGTTCTGGATCTGCTCGTGATCTGCGTGGAAGCTGGACTCAGCCTGGACCAGGCGACGGCGCGCACGTCGGCTGAATTGAGCAAAGCGCAGCCGGCGCTCAGCGATGAGCTTGGAATTGTTGCGCTTGAACAGCGCGCAGGGCGTGCGCGGTCCGACTCGTGGAAGCACTTGGCGGAACGCACGGATGTTGATGTGATCCGCAACCTGGTTTCGATGCTGGTGCAAGCCGAGCAATTCGGAACCAGCATTGGCAAGACGCTTCGCGTCCACTCCGATACACTGCGCACGAAACGTGTTCAGGAGATTGAGGAAAAGGCGGCAAAGCTTTCGGTGAAGCTGCTGTTTCCTCTGGTTTTGTTTATCTTCCCATCGCTGTTTGTGGTCGTGCTGGGCCCGGCAATTCTGGTCATGATGGATTCGTTCAAAGAGTTTTTTGGTCACTAGTTCTTCAACCATTTCATGAAGGGAGAGAATCGATATGGACACAACCACGATTATCCGGATTGTAGCCGGGGTGCTTTTTGTTATCGTGCTGGTCATTCTGATTCAGCGTCGTCGCACACGGGTTAAGTAGACCTGGTCTGCCTCGAGGGTGCCGGAAGGAGACGCGGTTGAAGGTTCTCCGCGTTTCGCCCCGGCGCCCTTGCCTCGCATAGCGCCGTTTTGCCGCGGCGATGCCGGGTCTGTCCCATCTGCGCCGCTAGGTTTTAGTGGTAGACTTCAACTGGCTTTTCCTCTTCGTGCGATCGAATGCTGTTGGTCGATTGAGCGGATCTCATTCGGGGTGACATTGGCGCAGGCGAATCGACTGCGTCTCCTGGCAAATCTTGGAGTTCGGAGCGAAGCGGTCCCCATTCGTGCCGGCCTCTATCCGGGCAGCTTTCTGAAGAGGCGCAGATCATGGAAACCCGCAAGTACTGTGTGTACAACCAAACGCGCGAGAGCTTTCTGAGTTTGGGCGTGAGTGTTGCAGATACCGCCGCCAAGCAACTGAAAGTTCTCATGGACAGCCTCTCCATCCAAGCCGACAGCGGGCTTGTGGCTGACGCCTTTCCGCGGAGTGCCGGCCACCAAGGGTCTCACCCCGGTCGATCTGATTTATCTCGACGAAGACAACCGGGTGATTCAGGCGATCGAGTCCTTTCCGAACCATGCGATCGAGCCGACGCGGGAGCAGCCGGCAAGCGCCCTGGTGCTTGCGGGGCACACTATTTTTTCCACGCAGACGCAGCCCGGCGATGTGCTCCTTATCTGCGCTGCAGATGAAATGGAGGAGCGCCTGGCTCGCTCCTCAAACGGAGCAGGGTCCAATGCGGTGGCTTCGGGATCCGCGGCCGGGAGGTCCTCGGCAGCGGCTGTAGCAGGAACCTTCAGATAGATCAGACAGCTGAACTGCAGAGTGCCCAGCAGCGCCTCGCGCAGAAGGACAGCGCCGACGCCGATGCCCTTCAAAAAGCTTCGTGGTTCATCCGCTTTCTGCGCTGGCTCTCGACGGATCGGCGGGGTTCCAAGCGCCATCCGTTGCCCGGCCTGGTTGCCTACTATTGGACGGGCGGCGCTCCTCAGGCCTTTCATATCTCGGATATCAGCACCAACGGCTTGTATCTTCTGACCGACGAACGCTGGTTTCCGGGAACAATGATCCTGATGACGCTGCAGCGGACGAATACCGATGGCGATGATCCTGATGATTTCATCTCGGTTCTGACCAAGGTGATCCGCTGGGGGACAGACGGAGTTGGTCTTTCCTTTGTTCCATCCAATACTGTCGATCTGAACAGCGGAGAGCCCCTGCCTGAAACCGGAGTCGGCAGAAAAGCGCTGCACCGCTTCATTCAGCGCGTACAGGAACCATCCTGAGCCATCGGCTCATCCGTGAGCATGCTCGGATAGTTGGCCGTGTTTGCAGCTCCGTCGGTGAAAGACAGGACAGACAGGGAATCCGCGGCAATTTGGTCGATAACCGTTCTGGGCGGCTACTGATTGATCTGCGGAATGATCAACAGCACTTCGAGTTTCGCGACCTGGCCGTCATTGGTGCCGGCGCGGAACTGCCACTGCTGAAGCGCACCCAGAACGAGTTGCTCACGCGCATAGCCGAGATCTGTCGGAAACACGACCGAGAGCTTTTCGAAGTGACCGGACTCATCCACGAAGCCGTGAACCATCACGGCATCCGAGTCGGCGTCATCGGGATTCAGGTTGGGACGGACAATGTAGTACGGCCACGGGGCTGAGAGATGAGCGCTTCCCGCACTGGCAGAGTCGGCGGCACGCGGAAGTGAATACTGAAGGATCCAGCTCTTCTCCAGCCCAACGTGCAAGTAGACCGAGTAGGCCAGCCGGCCCTTCCAGACGTCCTGGGTTTCGGGGTATTGCTCGTCAAGAGACGATCCGACCACGACAACGCCGAATTGGCCATTCTTTGGCACGCTGATGCGGGTGACAGCACCGTTGTCGCCGTCTCCTGAGCCATGGCCATTCGACGATCCCGAGCCTGCGCCGGGGTTGTGGCCTGTGCCTTTACCGGCCCCATCGCCTGCCTGCGTACCACTTCCTGAAGTGCCGTTCCCGGGGCCTTTTTGCGAGCCGCCGGTTCCAGGTCCGGCGGATTTGCCGCCGTTTGTGCTTTGTCCTTTTCCTGAGCCCTTTGCCGTACCGGTGCTGCCCGAGTCTCCCGAGCCATTTTGCAGGGCATTCGGTGTCTTACCGGTTCCGAGTCCGCCCTGCTCTGAACCTTCGGCGGATTGGTTTGCGCCCGGCATGGTGACCGTGCCCTGGTTCATATGAAGATCGGAAGCGGAGAGAATTGCGGCTGGTGTGGGATCGATGGAAGCCACGGAGCTGGTTTCCGGAACTCGCTGAACCTCCAGCTCACGTTTCAAAACGACAGGAGACGAATTGGCCGGCATCGGCATGGGGAGCTTCGATTGAAAGCTCGTCGACGATACGTTCAGGTCGGCAATCTGCACTTCCTTGTTGGGGAAGTTCAGCTTTGGCTTGTCGAGCGTCACGGACGGAGGCTGCGGGCTTCGGAGGAGTGAGAACCTGGACCTTGGGCCGATGGCCAGACCACAGCAACATCGCAGGAAGCGGGGTCTCCTTCGGCAGCATCTTGTTCGGGTCTACATCGGGATCGATCAGTGTTTGCGCGGCCAGTTTGCGGCGCATGAAACGGACTCGGCTCGATGCGGGAGCCGCAAGTTCTTCATGAGCGGACGATTCGGCGGCCGACGAAGAAGACTTTGGGTTCATGCTCCCACTTCCGCCGGATTTCGGAACCGGCGGATAGGGCATATTCAGATTGACGTGCTGCATCATGTAGACGTCCGGTGTATTGAGCCGGAACTGCGGAGCGAAGAGAAAGGCAGAAAGTATCAGGAAGATCGCCGAGCCGTGGAATACGACAGACGCCACCAGCGCCGATGGGCTCCGGCGGGGTTCCGGCTGCAGCGTAAATAGGGTAATCGTGCGCGAAGACCTCATTCGCCGGGTGATCCCCTCTCCTGTTGATGGCCTGCTCGTACTTTACACGGGGAACAGGTGCCGTTTCTGGTTGAGTGTTGCTCCTCGAGGCACTCCTGACTAAGGAGCGGCGAAGTTACACCCGGGAATGGTCACAGCTGTAAGGTCGCGTGATCCCTGTCTGCAAGGCAAACGTATTTCAAGTATGCGCGTAGACGGTTCAACTCGACAAGGTCATTTAGGTAATGCGAAACACTTTCGTCAGTTGCGGAAATCTCCTCGAGCACGTGCTGTCGAACATGGAGCGATTTTGCAAATTGTTTCTTGAACGCTTTGGTACCGTTGACAGCAATCGCAAGCCATGAGGAGATACGGTGACAAAACCGAATGAACCGAACACGGTAAGCCCAAGCCTCACGCTGTCATTTCGTTAAGTGGCTTTCTAGGTACTTCGGTTTGGAGGGGCCAATTTCGATGCACTCGAAATGCCACATAATGCTATACTCTAGCGGCATTCACCCGTGCAGGCAGTTCACCATTTCGACCACTAACTCTGTGTGAAGAGGCCACTTCTTCCTGTGCCTGCGCGATAGGGGCAGTAGGGAGCAGAAATCAGGGCTCTTCACCTCGCGAAGACAGGATTCTGATGAACCGAAGACTGGTAACCATCCTCCTTGCTGCATTCGTAGTGGCAGCACTGTGCTCCGTGCTCGTCTACCGGTTGGTCGGCATGCGCATTGCTGCAGCTAAACCGCAACCGTCCACGCGCGTGGTTGCCGCCGCCAGAGACATCAAAATCGGCACGGTTTTGAGCGCTCCCGATCTGACCACAATTCAAATCATGGGCACGGTGCCGAAGAGCGCGATTCTCGACGCAAAAAACGCAATTGGCCGCGGAGTCATTTCGGCCATCTACACCGGCGAACCGATCCTGGATGATCGTCTCGCTCCCATGGGCTCAGGTGGCGGCTTGGCCGCAACCATCAAAGACGGCATGCGCGCAATCGCGGTTCGAGTCGACCAGGTTGTTGGAGTTGCCGGCTTTGTGCTTCCGGGAATGCGTGTCGATGTTTTGATCTCGGGTGTTCCTCCGAACGCGACGTACGCGGAGGCAACAACAATACCCAGGTGAGGACCGTGCTGCAGAATATCGAAGTTCTTTCGGCCGGCACGGATATTCAGAAGGACGCCGAGGGCAAGCCCCAGCAAGTGCAGGTTGTGAATCTGCTGGTAACGCCCGAGCAGGCTCAAGTACTCGCTCTTGGCCAGCAACGAGACGCGCATTCAGCTGGTGCTGAGGAATCCGCTCGACACGAAGGTCGCGCCGGTGGAGGGAACGGCGATGACGAATCTGTTTCTGGAGCAGAATGCACCGGCTAAGCAAGCCGAAACTGACCGATCATGTCGCGCGCCGCAAGCCAAAGCGCCTGAATACGTTTACGGTTACCGTCATCAACGGGACCACCAAAACCGAAGATAAATTTGCAGCGCCCGGGGGGAAACAGTGAAAGCTAAAACTGGGATCGTTATCGCCAGTGTCAGCGCTTTGACACTTGTATTCTGTGCCGAAGCGGCCATGTTGGCCCAGGCACCCCCGCCGGGAGCCCAGCCGGCGGCAGCGAACAGTCAGGATTCGACAAACGACTTGTCGCTCGCGGTGGGTAAATCGGTTGTGCTTGATCTCGCTCGGCCTGTTACGCGCATCGTTGTGGGGATGGGTGACTATGCCAATGGCGCAGGCCGTAAGTCCGACGCAGATTCTTCTCAGTGGCAAAGCCCCCGGAGAGACCAGCCTGATCATTTGGGATCAAAGCGGCGGCAGGCAATTTTTCAATGTCACGGTAAGGCCAAGCACTTTCGCTTCCAATGACGTGCTGGATGGCATTCGCCGCGAACTGCGGGCGGAACTGCCGGGCCAAAACGTCAGGGTCTCTCAGGACAACGGAGTGATTTTCCTGCGCGGCACGGTAAGCAATCTGAATAATTCCGACCGTGCTGTGATGATTGCCTCCACTGCCGGTAAAGTTGTGAACCTGCTCAACGTGAATGTGCCGGCGGCAGAGCCGCAGATTCTTCTCAAGGTTCGCTTTGCCAGTATCGACCGAACAAGAGAGAAGCAGCTCGGAATCAACATCTTCAGTACCGGGTTCGGCAACACGATTGGCTCGATTTCGACCGGTCAGTACACTGCCGACGATCCCAACTCCCGGTCAGGTGGGAGCTGCTGCAACTATTAGTACCGTCACGCCGTTGAATCTCTTTGCGTTCTATCCTGGCATCAATCTCGGCGCGACGATCCAGGCTTTGGAGCAAAAGCAGGTGGCTGAAGTTCTTGCCGAGCCAAATGTTCTCGCCAAGAATGGGCACCAGGCCAGCTTCCTGGCGGGCGGTGAATACCCGTACCCAGTCGCTCAGACGGGAGCTATCGGGCGGAGGGTCGGCGCCGATCACAATTCAATACAAGCAGTACGGCGTTTTGCTGGCCTTCCTGCCGACGATCACGAATCGCGGCACGATCCGGCTTCAGGTTGCTCCGGAAGTAAGCGCTCTGGACTACGGCAATGCCGTGAACATCGGCGGTGCCACTGTTCCCGCTCTCACGATTCGTCGCGTGAAGACGGAAGTCGAACTGGCCGATGGGCAGAGTTTCGTTATCGGTGGTTTGCTCGATAACCGCGAAAGCGACAATTTCCAGAAGATCCCATTTCTTGGCGACATTCCGATTCTGGGCAGGTTCTTCCAATCGATGCAGCGGCTAAAAACCAACACGGAGTTGATCGTCATCGTCACGCCCGAGATTGTGAACCCGATCGACGCCAGCACGCCTGTACCGGAGCTGAAGTATCCGGAAGGGTTCCTGCCTCCGAATTCGCTGATTCCGATGCACACACCGGACACAAAGGCTGCTGGAACTGCGCCTCCACCTCCGCCGGCGACGATTCCGGTGGAGAAGCTGATCGAAAGCCAGAAGCCGGAGATACCGCTGGTCGTTGAGGGCGGAATGGGTGTCGGTGGCGGTGGCGGTGGTAGCTCAGCTGCAACCCAAGCCTGCACCTCAGTAACACGTGAGGAGATGCGACTCTCGCTCAACGATAGAACGAGTCCGAACGTGAGCCCCAGCGCAGAACCATCGCTGGGGCTCACCTTCTTATCTCCGGCATCTTCATTCGATGTGAGGTTCAATGGAGCCGGCCTCGAACGCCACATTGCGAGTTCCGCGTCAAAACCAGGATTCGATTCGCGTCATTCTCGCCGAGCCATGGAGCAGCTTATGAAACCTCCCGATCGGTCGTCTCATCGGTTAAGGCAGAGCCATCCGGAATCAAACAAAACCGGAGTTGGTGCCGAACGGTTGCACGTGATCAATGTGACGCGGAAAACCACACTGGCGAGCAGTGCTGAGGTCGCTAAAAGCGGAGGCAAAAGAAGCAAAGGCCTTCTGGGACGCGATTGCCTTACGCCTGGAGAGGGCATGTGGATTGTTCCGTGCGAGGCGATCCACACGTTCTTTATGCGATTCGCGATTGATCTTGTCTACCTCGATCGGAAAAATCGCATCAAGAAAGTCGCGAGCGGCGTGCGGCCGTGGCGCTTGTCAGCTTGTCTGTCTGCGCACTCCGTTCTCGAACTGCCGTCCGGAACAGTTCAAAATTCACAGTCTCGTCCCGGAGATTTCGTTGAGTTTTCGCCAGCCTCAAGCTCGACCGATTCGCCAATAGGCTGACTATGCCTCGAGCGATTCTCAGCAACACCGGCGCCGGGGCTTTACAAGCCACGCACGTTGGCGGAAACGACTTCAACAAGGAAGACTCCGAATGCGATTTCAGAGAATATTGAGCCTTCTGCTCATCGCTTTTGCTGTCGGATTGCTCTTTCTTGCTGCTTTTATTGCATCCTCCGCATTGCGCGTGCAAGACCTCGCTCAGTATTGGGCGGGCGCGCACCTGATTCGCCAGAATCCGTATTCAGAAACGCTCGTCACGGATTTTGAAAGGTCATTTGGGTATTCGATGAATTCACCTGCAATGGTGATGCGGAACCCGCCGTCGGCGCTTGCCGCTGGTCCTCCCACTGCGCTACATGAACTACAACTTTGCGTTCGCTTTTTGGACGCTCCTGAGCGTTCTTATCGTTGCGGGCTGCGCTCGCGCTTCGTCGTCTCTCAGCGGCAATTCAGAATCTTCGCTGGCGCCTGCGTTTTTATGCCTTCTGTACGGACCGACTGTGGCTCTGTTGTTGGTTGGTCAGATAGCCGTTCTGGTCCTTCTTGGCGTGACCTTGTTCCTGATCATGGTGGAACGGAAGCGCGATTGGCTGGCCGGCGCATTCCTGTCACTGACGTTCGTAAAGCCTCACGTCGTTCTACTCCTTCTCATTGCAATTGCCCTCTGGACTATTCGGACAAGACGATGGGCCGTATTCCTTTCGCTGGGGCTTTCGCTCGTCGTCACGAGCGGCGTCGCATTGCTCTTGAACCCGCATATTTTTGTCCAGTACATCGCATTCGCTCGCGAGTTCGCTGGAGAAACCACGCCGTACCCCAATATCGGCGGGTTACTTTACGTCATATCCGGATCCCGCGATTTGGCATTCTTGCCGCAGATCGCAGGGCTCGCGTGGCTTGGCTTCTACTGGCAAAAGCATCGTTCCAACTGGGACTGGAAGTCACACGGGATGGTGGTTCTGCTTGTCTCTGGTGGCTTGCAGCTATTACAGCTTTCCCTTTGATCAAATCGTCGTGTTGCCTGCCCTGATGGCAGCGTATGCGAACGGCAATCGCCGGATGTTTCTCGGGGCATTTATTGCGACAAATCTCGGTTTTGCGTTCTACATCTCCAATCTCGCGGGAAGGTTCGGCTTTGGCTATATGTTTCTGTGGTGGACCGCAACTGGCTGGCTGATCACTTATGTAGCCGCTATGAAGTTGCGGCTGCGTGAGACCGCAACGACTGCAACGAGCGTTTACGGCGCATGATCGAATCGCCCGCAACAATTCATCAATTACTTTGCCCAGGATGTCGCTTCTGTTCAATGAGACGGAGAAGCCGAAGATGACCAAAATGCGTTTGGCGATTTTCGTGTTCTTCTCGCTGAGCAGTGCGCTCTCGGTTTTCTGGGGTTTCGCCGTAGAACGCGCCGCGCGGGGCATCATCGTCGATTTCAAGGTTCCGTTTCTCGGAACACGATGCCTCCTCCAGAAACACGACCCATACGACGAGCACCAATTGATGACCGTCTACATTGACGAGGGAGGAAAGCGCCCGTCGAGCCCTGCCGAACTGAACAAAGTCCGGCAAGTCGTCGCCCTGCAGGTTTACTTTCCAACCGCTTTTCTCTACGTTGCGCCTTTCGCACTGCTCCCTTTTAGTGCAGCTCACGGGATTTGGTCGGGCTCACCGTGGCGGCGTTCACTCTGGCCGCCTTCTTGATGTGGATTCTGGCGCAAGATCGCGCACCAAATGCTGCCTTCTATCTGGCATGTTTTGTTCTTGCCAACTCCGGGATACTCTATGCAGGCGGCAACCCGGCGGGACTCGCCATTGGCCTTTGCCTGGTTGCAACCTGGTGTTTCCTTGAGGAGAAACATGTCTATGTCGCGATGATCTGCTTCGCAGTGAGCCTCGCACTCAAACCCCACGACACGGGCTTTGTGTGGTTGTATTTCCTTCTGGCAGGCGGCGTGTTTCGAAAACGCGCGCTCCAGACGCTCGCACTCACGATTGTTCTCGCCGTACCGGCAATTCTTTGGATCTCCCACATTTCGCCGCACTGGATGCAGGAGTTGTCCGGCAACCTCTCCGCTACATCGGTCCCAGGAGGAATCACCGACCCAGGTCCGACTTCCATGGTGGAAGCGGCGGCGGCATGATTATCGACCTCCAATCGGTTGTCAGCGTCTTTCGCAACGACCCTCGCGTCTACAATCCCATCACATACGCGGTATGCGGATTGCTGTTGGTAATTTGGATCGTGATCACCATGAGATCACGTTCGACGACTGTCGAAACACTACCTCGCGCTAGCTGCGATTGCGCCCCTATCCATGCTGCCCGCTCTATCATCGCCCATACGACGCAAAGCTGCTGCTCCTGACGCTTCCGGCCTGCGCGATGCTTTTAAGTGAAGGTGGCGTGATCGGCCGGATCGCGCTCCTTCTCAATTCCGCGGCCATCGTGCTCACTTCCGATCTTCCCTTGGCGTTGCTCGCCCAACTCACGAAGGGCTTGCATCTCTCCACCGAAAATGTGCAGTCAAAATTGCTTATGGTTTTGCTTGGGCGCCCAATGCCCCTGATCCTGCTTGCGTTGGGGACCTTCTATTTGTGGGTCTATGCGCACCAGTCTTTCCATGAGTCGATCCCCTTGTCCCCTGGAGGCTGCCCCGGTGATCTTCGATGTAAGATCGCTCCGCTCGCGAAGACACCGGAACAGCGGCGCCCCGCAGCGTCCTCTTCGGCCACAACAGGATCCTGAAGTCTTCCGATTTCTGGATCAGGCTTGGTTTTGTCTTATGCAGCGATTCGAACCCTCGTGGAGTTTGCCGTGGAACAAAATGATCGCGGGCTGATTCGGTGGCCCCAATCAATTCTCGGTCCGCCCCCGGGTCTCAAAGAGATGAACGTATTCTGCTGGGGACTCTTTGTAATCGGCTTGATCATCCCGCTCGCCATCGTTCTTCTGGTTCGATGGAAGATTGGCGCGCGATTTTCCGACCTTCTTCCTGTCGACTTTATTTATTTCTATGGCATCGGCCGGCTCCTGAACCAGCATCCAGCAATCCATCTCTATGACTACGGCTTGCAACTGAAGACATTCAACGAAATCTATCCCTTGTCAGCGAATCACCAGGTATGGGGCCGCAGTCCTTATCCACCATTTGTCGCCAAGTTCTTCAGTGTCTTCGCGCGCTATTCATTCGAGAGAGCGTACTTCCTCTGGATGGGAATGTCTTTCGCTCTCTACATTGCTGGAATCGCGGCGGTAGTGAAAGCCGCGTTGCCCAGGGATCGATTGAGAGGCTCGCTCGTGTTCTGCTTTTCGATAGCCTCTCCTTTGTTCCTCTATTTCAATCTCGTCGTTGGGCAACTTGCCACGGTAGCAGTCTTCTCCACCGGAGTTGCGATTTATCTGGAGAGGCGCTCCCGGCCGATGCTCAGCGGACTCGCTCTATCGATTCTGGCTTACAAGCCGACCCTCTTGCTGCTTATCGTTCCCATGCTGCTCGTGACGCGGCGATTCAGGGCGCTGGTTGGATTCTGTGCAGGAGGGAGCCGTGTTGATCGCGGCATCGACGTGGTTCGCGGGTCCGCAGATCTGGCCGGTCTATGCGCATTTTCTCGAGACGTTTGCTGGGACCGCCGGCATTCATGGGGAATCATCGATCAAACGTTGGGAATACGTCGACTTCAACTCACTTTCCTACGCAATTCCAGGGGGACGAACCTGGCTCGGACTTGCCGTTCTGGCGTGCTTGCTGATCGGAATCGGAATATGGCTCGTGATGCTGTGGCATAAATCGGTGGGATCCGGCGCGGCAGCACAAAACCTGATCTGGGCGATCACGCTGACCTGGACACTGCGTCATTAATGTATATGTGCCCGTTTACGACACTCTCCTGATCGCGGTTGCTGCGGCTCTCACGATTGGAGCGCTGGCGCAAATCGAATGGGGAAGAATTGCAGGGTGGATGGCGGTCCTCGCGATCGCAATCTCGATGGTTTCCTTCAAGGCGGAATCCATTGCGCAGGAGCACGGGATTCAGCCGCTGACCCTCCTGATCTTGCTTCTTGGTTTGGGTCAGGCCTTGATTTTGCAAAGGGTTCTTAACAAGAACTTGTGCAACAAGATTTTGCGCTGACCAGAAACCGGCCCCGAACTGAAGGATCGTGAACAGTCGTCCGAAATTGTTGCGTTACGATATTCAGGCTCAATAAGCATGGAAAGAGGAGAATTGCGAGGCTTGCGGCCTCAAGGGGATCGCGATTTTGACTGTCGAGTAGGTCTGTAAATACCCCTTTTGTGTTATGCGGCAGATAGGTCTTGTCAAGGCCCCGCCAAGTAACGTTGGTTACATCTTTTGTGCTATCCCACTGGAGAGATTATTGACTTCTAATGAATGCAAGTGCTAAAAACAAAGGCACAACACCTGCTCACAATGCACTACCACCAGTCTCTGACTGGAACCCCAACCCAGGAAATGGAGAATCACGAATGAACGATCTGATGATCAAGATGTATGTAGCCGCAAAGATGTTGATCGAGCGTGAAGAAGGTCAGGACCTCGTCGAGTATGCGCTCGTCGTTGCTCTGATTGCCTTCGGCGCGATCACCGGCATGAAGTTCCTCGCCACCGGCCTCAACAACGCGTTCTCTGACATCGCGAACGTCCTCACCAGCAACATCACATAGTTCGCCCCGGCGTTGCCGGATGAATGACCCAACTGCAGCCTGGTGTTTTACCGCGCCAGGCTGCATGGTTTTTGGTGAGATTCAGACGAGAGACAAGTGACCGCACATCGGTCATGTCTCTTCTGGAATTAATCGGGTTACCCTCGGGCTCCATTTAGCACTAGCGTCATGGCATCAGAGTTTTTGAAAGTTGCCATCATTTCAACCATGATGCTAGAAGATGACAAACAAGTCTCCAGGAGGGAACACATGAATGCAGTTTTGACAAATCTTTTCCAGTTTCTGCGCAACACCTTGGTCCGTGAAGAGGGCCAGGATCTCGTCGAGTACGCCTTGACAGTGGCGCTCATTGCCTTCGGTGCGATCGCGGGTATGCAGTTTCTCGCCACCGGTCTTAACAACGCATTTTCCGACATCGGACGCTTATCACCAGCAACATAACGTAGACCGACATAGCCGCATTGTCTGCCTTTGCGGCAGCCAGTTGAAGAATGCGCTCCCTGTGCTTCTCGGTGAGTGAATTCTGCGCATGTGATCCTGACGGGCCATTGATCTCAACATTTTGGTTCCCCCGGTTCGTTTCGCAAGCTGATCGGCTTCCAGAGCTTTACCAACTCTGGTAGCCGTTCTGGTTTTTTCCAGCACAACCGCCGCGCCCGTTTTCCGGCTGTGGCAAAGTAGTTGTATGCTCATTTCAAGTCCGGGGTCCCACGAGCAAGCGTCACATTGACATTGCTTGAGGGCGGTCTTACCGCCATCGTTCTGGGACTGGTCTTCGCTTGGCCGCGCCTGGGCGCTTCCTGGTTTTCGCGGATCGAACGATCTCTTGGTCGACTGGCACGCAGGAAAGTCGCTGCCGTGCTTGTGGTCGGCCTTTCCGGTCTGGGACTTCGCCTGGCCATTCTCCCCTGGTGCCCCATTCCGCTTCCATTCGTCCCGGATGACTTCAGCTTTCTGCTCGCATCCGATACCTTCTCCCACTGCCGCCTGACCAATCCGACCCCTGCGATGTGGATCCATTTCGAGTCCATCCACATCGACATGCTGCCTACCTACATGTCGATGTACTTTCCCACGCAGGGTCTCGCGATGGCGGCAGGGAAGCTGTTGTTCGGCAATCCATGGTTTGGCATCCTGATCATGAGCGCACTGATGTGCGCAGCGATTTGCTGGATGCTGCAAGCGTGGCTTCCGCCCTCCTGGGCTCTTCTGGGCGGCATGCTGGCCGTCATTCACCTTGGCCTTTTCAGTTACTGGATCAACACGTTTCACGCTGCGGGGTCGATCGCGGCATTGGGCGGGGCGCTGGTTCTTGGCGGATTACCGAGGTTCAAGCGTCGGCCTGTCTTTCGTTACGCGCTGCTGATGGCAGTCGGCATCGCAATCATGTTCACCACGCGGCCATTCGAAAGCATGCTGCTGTTTATCCCGGTTGCGGTGTCGCTGGTCCGCTGGTACCTCGGCGCTGCGAATCGCCCTCAGCAGCTTCGGTGCTTGTGCGCCAAACCGCTCATACCCCTGGCTGGTCGTCGTGGCGGCAGCCGCGTGGATGGGCTATTACGATTACCGCGTCTTCGGCAACCCCCTCACCTTGCCCTACGCGGTCAATCGCGCGACCTATGCCATGGCGCCCTATTTCGCCTGGCAGAATCCCCGTCCTGAGCCTGCGTACCACCACGAAGAGATGCGCCGCTTCTACCATGAAGATGAGCTTGCCGACTTCCAGCGGAGCCATTCCTTCGGTGGATTCATCAAGATGACCCTGATCAAGGGCGTCAGTGGAACGCTCTACTTCACCGGACTGGCATTGCTTCCGTTCTTCTTTATGGCGCGGCGCGTATTCCTCGATCGACGCGTCCGGTTCCTCGTGATTTGCATGGGAGTGTTGACGGTGGGAATGGTGCTGGAGATATTTCTGATTCCCCACTATATGGCGCCCTTTACTGCGGCCATCTACGCCCTCGGCCTGCAAGGCATGCGCCACATGCGGGTCTTCAAGCCAGGAGACCAGCCTGTCGGGTTGGCTCTGGTCCGGCTCACCGTCGTTGTCCTGATCGTGATGTGCGTGTTTCGCCTCTACGCCCAGCCACTCCATCTCTCGTTTCCTGAATGGCCATCGTCCACCTGGAACTTCAGCTGGTATGGTCCTGACGTCTTCGGCAAAGACCGCGTCGAGGTGGAGCGTCAACTGGAGAGCCTGCCCGGGGGCCAGATCGCCATCGTCCGTTATTCCTCCGAGCACAACCCCCAGGACGAGTGGATCTACAATGCAGCGGATATTGACCAATCCAAGGTAATCTGGGCCCGTGAAATGGACCCCGCAAACAACCGCGAGCTGTTTCAATACTATAGAGACCGCAAAGTTTGGCTCGTGCAACCCGATACCCGGCCAGTCGCTGTTTCCCCCTACCCGGTGTCAGGACAGGTTACTTCCAGTGCTCCTTAGGCATTGGGGCTCATCTTGCATGAGAATAGAGGGATACTGGTGGTGAATCGATGATTAACGGAAAGCGCATCGCCGTGGTCATGCCGGCATATAACGCTGAAAAAACGCTGGAAATGACCGTGCGTGAACTGTCAGACCTGGTCGACATCAAGATCCTTGTCGACGACTCAAGCAAAGACCAGACGGCGGTTCTCTCCAAGCAGCTCGGCGTGCAGACCTTTGTGCACGACTCCAATTACGGGTATGGCCGCAACCAGCAGACCTGCTATCGCGAAGCCCTGGCCGCCGGCGCCGACATCGTTGTCATGGTTCACCCCGATTACCAGTACACGCCTCTCCTTGTCCCCGCCATGGCCGGCATGATCGCCAGCGGAGTCTACGACATGGTTCTGGCTTCGCGCATTCTTGGCGGCGGGGCGCTGGAGGGTGGAATGCCGTTGTACAAATACATCTCCAACCGCTTCCTCACCGCTTTTCAGAATCTCTTTCTGGGGGTCAAGCTGTCGGAGTACCACACCGGCTTCCGCGCATTTTCGCGCAAACTGCTTGAGACCCTTCCCATCCTCGAGAACTCCGACGATTTTGTCTTCGACAATCAGATGATCGCGCAGGCCGTGATGTTCGACTTCCGCATCGGGGAAATCTCGTGTCCAACGAAGTACTTCGCAGAAGCGTCCTCGATCAACTTCAAGCGCAGCGTGGAGTACGGCTTTGGCGTGATCACGACCACCCTGAGCTATGTCGCGCACAAGATGGGCCTCATCCACCTCGCGCGCTTCGACGCCAACGGAAGAAAAGTCACCCAGCAGTACTACTCGCAATATGCAGATCGAATCTGAGAGAGCAAGATGATGGTCGCGGTCATTTGAAATGACAGCGCTCTAATGCTTCTGAACCAGTCAAAGGCTTTCGCGCGGGGACATGCTTCGGAGAGTCCATCCGCTTGGATTTCCAGTCGAGCGCTGAGGAGGTCGCATTTTCAGCTTCCCGTCCATCACAGTGCAGCAAGCGGTAGACAGCCTCCTGGCAGTTCCGGCATTTCTTCCGGCAACGCTTGTGCACCGGATACGTTGCCGCATGGTTCACGAACCTGCATGATTTTCGTCGGCGGTCAGTTGTCGAGCGTCTCTTCTGGAGTGTGCCACTGTCAGTGGCCATTTCGACAATTGCCGCTGTGCTGATAGGCAAGGCGTTTTCGCTAACGGCCGTGGTGATGTTTTTGGTTGGGAGCGCTCTCTTATTCGTTGCCACCCTCGGTTGGGAACATCTTCGGCTGAAACAGTCGGGAATGAAGTGGGTCATTGGGTGGAGTCCGCTCGGGGGAAGGGCATTCACCCTGGGATGTGATCTGGATTGTCCTGGCGATTCTGTCTTTGATCGATTTTCAAAGCGATCACCAGCTCTTCATGAGTCTCACGATCTTCGATCATGCATCGCGGGTCAACTGGACGGAGAGCATCCTTCGCACTGGCATACCGCCTGCGAATCCGCTTTATCTCTACGAACATCCCGCAAGCATGCGGTATTACTATTTCTGGAATGTGATTTGCGCCGCCGTGGCGCGCATATCGCATCTTCCAGTCAGGGCTGTTTATGTTGCCGGCTGCGTGTGGGGCGGATTCATCCTGGCTGCCATCATCGGGCTCTACCTGAAATACTTCCTCTGCTGTTGGCGATCGCTTGCGCAAGCAGTTCCTGATCACCCTTTCGCTCATCTCCGTTTCTGGTTTCAGTTCACTCGTAGTTGATCTGGAAGGCGTTCTTCCGGCATGGAGGCCTTCCCGGAGCCCCGCAAATCTGGGCAGTGGCTCAGTTGAATAGTTGGTACGATTCTCTTCTCTTCGTTCCGCATCACATTTCGAGCATGGTGTGCTGCATGCTGGCGTTCCTGCTGGCATGGATGGAGCGCCAGAGTGGCTCGCACAGGCGCACTGCATCCGCAGTCTTTATTGCTGCGGCACTCGCCAGCTCCTTTGGCCTTTCGATCTATGTGGCGTTCGGGTTCTTCCTGCTGATGATTCTCTGGGCTCTTTGGCAGGTTGCCATCGAGCATGTGTTCCGGCCCGTAGTGCTGATGGCCATTGGGGGCGCCGGCGCGGTTGTTCTACTTCTTCCTTATCTATTTGAACTCAGGCACGGCTCTTCCGGAACGCACGGTGGCGGAGGAGCGGGCGCAAGCCTGTTTGGATTTGCCGTTCGCGAGACTTTTCCCCTGACGGCATCCTGGCGTCGGGGCATGATGCAGAGCCTCGCTCACAGTCATCCCTGGATGGCGCTGAGTTTGAGCAGGCTGATCCTGTTGCTGCCGGGAATCGCCATCGAGCTGGGCGTATTCCTGATTGCGCTTGTCATCTATCTGATCCCCGCGTTGCGCGGCCGATCGCCGCTATCGCCGGCTAGGAAATCGCTGGTATTTTTCGCTGTCGCCATTCTTCTGATTTCATCCTTTATCCGGTCCAACGTCCTCGACATCAACGATTTTGGCGTTAGATCGGCCTTGTTTCTGCAGTTTGCAACCCTCCTGATGGCATCAGAGCTCATCCTGGCGTGGAGATCGGACAGCCGCGCGACGAGCAACTCCGAGCTGCTCGGTGGATTGGTCTTCAGCAGTCCCGCACTGGTTGCGATTCATTGCGAAGCTTGCCATCGTCATCGGAGTCATCACAACAATTCACCAGGCCATCATCTTCCGATTTACGATTCCGATTGCGCTGGCGGTCACGCATATGCGCCCGGTTAAGGACCCTGTGGCGGCCAACATCTCCCACAACGCTTACATTTCGGCGATCGGCTACGCACAGCTGGATGCGACCATTCCTCGCGAAGCCATTGTTCAACCCAACCCTGCAAGTCCCAACGCATTCTGGTCGCTGGTAGACGATGTAAACATCGACCGGCAAAGAGCCATCGCCAGCGACCAGCCGTGGTGCGGCGCTGAACTGGGAGGCGATCCCAGCGGCTGCAAGCCTATGGCCGCCGCCATTGCCCCTCTCTTCAACGGAGCCACCGCCGAGCAAGCCCGCGCAACCTGCCAGACCTACAAGATCGGCTACCTGGTCTCCCGCATCTACGACCCCGCCTGGCAGAACAAGCAAAGCTGGGTCTGGACCCTTAACCCCGTAGTCTCCGACCCGGAATTCCGCGCGCTGAATTGACAGAGGAAGACGGATGTTACGAAGGAATCTATAGTTCTTCATCGGAGTAGCGTGTGAGGTAACGAGGCTTGCGTACAATGCGCGGGTTGAGAGAGAGCATTTAGGACACGAGAAAGCGGAGGAACTTTGCGACTCGTGTGCTGGTCTCGAGTCCTCCAGCTCGTATCGGCAAATCTTGTGTTTAGCACCAAACCTATGGTTCGCGCGCCATCCGAAAGTAACGCTGAGCTGAATGCTAGGGGTGGTAGACTCTGTTGCCAAGACAAGTCGTATGCTCTTGCTTTTCACCTCGAACGTCTTCCTCAGACGCTCTCGTAGCGGCGCAAAGAAGTAAGAGGGGTTCGAGTCTTGGATCACTCGAAATTTGGTCCCGTGAATTCGCACCGGCATCCGACAAAATCAGAGGAACAAATCATGATGGGGGATTCGGAGATTTATGCGCGGTTGTCAGAGATATTTCAAGACGTCTTCGACGATGACTCTATTATCCTGACTCCGGAATTGTCCGCAAAAGATGTACAAGGGTGGGATAGCCTTACGCATATTCGATTGATTCTTGCAGTCGAACGATGATTCAAAGTCAGGTTTTCGACTGCGGAGATAAGTCGACTGCAGAGTGTGGGGGATCTCGTTGCTTTGATCGAAACCCGAGCATGAGGAGCCGAATTCAGGTCACGGAAATGCGACTATGAATCCACTCTATGAGGAATTGCAATGGCTGGAGCGGCCGCCACAAGATTTTTCTAAGCGCCTCAAGGCTTTGGAAAATTTGCCTGGACCTGCGGGACAACAGATGCAGGAACTGGCCCAGTATGCGCTGGATGTGAACCAGTTGATCAAGCTGGCCAAAGTCATATCCGGGAAGCGGAGAGAGGCGGAAGTTGCCGGAACCTGGCTAACTGGCCTTGTTCCATTTCGAATGGCAGTGCTGAGCAACTCGACAATCGATTTGATTGTGCCAGCACTCGTCGCCAGCGCTGCGCGACATGGAATAGCGCTTGAGGTCGTTGAGACTTCGTACGATCAGGCAGCGCAAGAAGTGCTGGATCCGGATTCCAAAGTCAACCGTTCGAATCCGGATGCCGTCCTTCTTGCCTTGATTATCGAGCCTTACCGCTTAAGGCTGTGCCTGGAGATTCAGCAGCCGCGGCCGCCTCTGTCCAAAATGCGGTCGCTTATCTGCAAACTCTTCGCACGGCAATCAAAACGAACTCCGGGGCTGTCTGTATTCTCCAAAGTTTCGCTCCGCCTGCGGAGACGCTATTGGGTAGCTTGGATTGCACGCTTCCGGGAACACTGAGAAGTCTCACTCGACGAAATCAATCGGGAAGTAACCCGAAGCGTAATGGAGTCGGGTGATGTCGTGCTCGATGTTGCCGGGATTGCAGCAACCGTTGGCCTCGCAGACTGGCACGTGCCTCATCTTTGGAACCTGGCCAAATTCCCATTTTCCGACCGGCTCGTCCCTCTTTATGCAGACCACGTCTCTCGTTTGGTTGCCGCAATCCGCGGGAGAAGCCGGAAAGCCCTGATTCTTGATCTGGATAACACTGTCTGGGGCGGTGTGATAGGAGATGACGGACTTGATGGCATCAAGGTGGCCCAGGGGGATGCGGCGGGTGAAGCTTTCCTTTCTGTGCAACGTCTTGCTCTCGACCTCAGACAACGCGGGGTTGTTTTAGCAGTTTCGTCCAAGAACGACGACGAGATTGCGCGGGCGCCGTTTGAAAGACATCCAGAAATGTTGCTGAAGCTGGGCCATATCGCCGTCTTCCAGGCGAATTGGAGCGACAAGGCCACCAACATTCAGGCGATAGCCAAAGATCTTTCGCTCGGCCTGGATTCGTTGGTCTTTGTCGACGACAATCCTTCGAGCGCGACTTGGTGCGCAAGCTCCTGCCGCAGGTCGCCGTCCCGGAACTGCCAGACGATCCCGCACTATACGCACGCACCTTGGCGCCGCGGGGTATTTCGAGGCCGCGATATTTTCCGCGGAAGACATCCATCGCGCCGATTACTACGACGGCAATGCCAGCCGGGCGGCTCTGGAAATCAGCTCCGCGACATCGAAGCATATCTTGCATCCCTGAATATGAAGATCATTTTCCAGCCCTTTAACGCAAAACAGGGCGCGCATCGCGCAACTTATCAACAAATCGAACCAATTCAATCTGACCGCTCGGCGATATACCGAACCAGAAGTGGCGCTGATGGAGAACGACGCCCCGGTTTTTACGATGCAAGTCCGGCTGGCCGGACGTGTTCGGGGATAACGGCATGATCAGCGTGGTGATCTGCCGGCCAGCGGGGAAATAGATCATGGGACATCGATACGTGGCTCATGAGTTGTCGCGTGCTTGGACGCAAAGTTGAGCATATGGTCCTCCGCCACATTCTGGAGCAGGCACAGTGTGCAGGAATCAGCAAATTGGTTGGCACCTATGTTCCGACGGACCGGAATAAAATGGTCGCCGATCACTATTCCAGGCTGGGCTTCACTAAAATTGCTGAAGAGGAATCCGATACAACGAGGTGGGAACTGCTTGTCGGCAGCTCTGTGCCTGAGAGCGCTCCTATGAAGGTGGTGTCAACTGATTTCGCACGCGGGGCGGAGAGACTCCTGGGATGAGTGAATTGGAAGCGGATATTGATCACACTAGGAATGAAGCAAACGGCCGCGGCGAGACTGGCTTGTATTGCCTCTATTCGCCGTTTTGACGATGTGCTTCATCGGCGTAGCGACGGAACTGACGTCAAGGATCACCTTCCCCGAGCCAGCTTCAGATCTGAATAGCTGTCTCGTGACAAATGATCGCTCAACCGGTGTCCGCGCAATACCCAATTCAGTTTGTCGAGACGGTGTCGCCGAGAGTGGACTCGTGGAGATGAAATTCAACAGTTACGGATACCGTTCCGGTCCCGACTGCGGACCGAAGCAGCCGGGAACTTACAGAATTGTGCTTATCGGCTCTTCCGTATCCAATGGGACTCGGGGTTCCACAAGGAGCGACATTCGGTGCGAGGCTGCCAGCTGATCTGGAACGGATGACTGGCCGCAAAGTGGAGCTATGCAATGAAGGTCTGGTGTGGGAAGTCCCGCGTGTTGTTTCAATGCGATTCGGAAACGTCATTGCTGCAAAGCCGGACTCTCATTCTCTGGACGATCACCACTTGGGATATTGAAAACACATCGCTCGTTCTGCCCGAGGATCTGCAGGCCCATGCCGGTGATGGCACCCCAAGCGGCAATCTCAACAGGCAACAGCAACCAGATCCTCGATTTGACTTGAATCAGACCACGTTCATGATTTTTCTTCGCCACTATCTGTGGAAGAGTCAAAGCCGATACGTTCAGGACATTTTACGAGCACATCCCGGCTACCTGGCAAAGCAACCGAGCGCCCAGCTGGAAGAGAAATTGCGGCAATTTGGCGTCTACGCTGGGGAGATCGAGGAAAAGGCAAACACCTCGGGCGTGCCCTTAGTTACAGTTCTTCTGCCACAGCGCGTCCATGTCGCCCTGATCTCTACGGGTGAATGGCCCTCAGCCATCGATCCGTACAAACTCGACTCCCAACTTCGAGCGACTATCGAGAGTCGTGGAGAAGGCTATATTGACGTTCTTCCGGAATTTAAAACGATCGCCAATCCGGAGAATCACTTCCTACCGGTCGATGGTCATCCAACCGCGGACGGTCACGCGCTGTTCTCCAGACTGTTGGCGAAGGAACTTACGAGTGGAGTGGTACCAGCACTCAAGATTCCCGATCCGCATACAACGTCGGAGCGCCCAGACTAGCCATGGATTCTGCCAGTTTCGAGTTCGTGATCTTTGGACTGTTTGTCGCACTTGTCTCGAACCTCGGCCGATCAAGCGCATGGCGCGCGACAGTGCTAACGGTCGCCAGTATCTGCTTTCTGGGCTTCATTGACCCTTTTCCATTTGTCTTTGTGCCGCTGCTCGGGTTTCTCGTGGTGGGATACGCCGGCGTTTTCCTGTTGGAACGCGGCAAAACCCGACTGCGAGCCTGGGCAATCATCTCAGTTCTACTTATCTATGTCTGGATGAAAAAGTATTCCTTTCTTCCCGAAGGAATGTTCCTGCACTTCTCCTATTTCACGTTGGGCCTGTCTTATATTTTGTTCCGAGTCCTCCACTTGCTGGTGGAGGCCGGCGAGAGCGACGAACCTCGGCAGATCAGCCTCGGTGCATATCTGCTCTATACACTCAACTTCACGACGTTTGTCTCTGGTCCGATCCAGCGCTATAACGACTTCGCTCGCGATCAGTTCTCCGACCGGCCGATTCCGCTGGGGCCGGGCGAGATAGGAATTCAACTTGAGCGCATCGTGCGAGGCTTTTTCAAGGTCAATGTACTGGCGATGATCTTGAATGCCGTTCAGGTTGACACACTTGTTCAACTATCTCAGCCGCTTCCCCGAATCCTTCTTATGCTTGCGGCATTTCGACTGATCGTCGTGTACCCCCTCTTTCTTTATGCCAATTTTTCAGGCTATATCGACATTGTGATTGCCCTGGCAAGGTTGATGGGTTTGCGTCTCCCGGAGAACTTTGATCACCCCTTTTCGGCGTCATCGGTCATCGAGTTCTGGAGTCGATGGCACATTACGCTCTCGAACTGGCTCAAGACTTATGTCTTCAATCCGCTTCTGTTGGCTCTGATGCGCCGAATCACGTCTCCAATGCTGCAGCCGATGCTTGCGGTCTTTTGCTTCTTCGCGACGTTTTTCCTGATAGGCATCTGGCATGGCCGGACTTCGGAATTCCTCATGTTTGGAGCTCTGACTGGCGGAGGGGTATCGATCAATAAGTTGTGGCAGCTGTGGATGACTCGCGCTCTCGGAGGAAGGGAATACAAGAAACTGGCTAGATATCCCGCGTACGTAGCCTTTGGTCGCGGGTTAAACTTCGTTTGGTTTGCCTTGACCTTGTTCTGGTTCTGGGCCGATTGGAAGACCATCGACCGAATCTATCGAGCGTTGAGTTTGTCAGAATGGATTTGTGTCTGGCTGGCAATCTGGCCCACGGCCACATCGGTGCTGGCCCTTTGGGAGTGGCTCCGACAGTATTTGATGTCGATCAGATCATCTGAAGGGCCGATATTCTCAGCCGCTACGCGCGCGTTGTCTACGCATCCGCGTTGGGCTTCATCGCATTTGTCGTAACGGTGCTTCTGCATCAGGCGGCTCCGGGCATTGTTTACAAAGTCTTTTGAGTTTCGGAGGCTCAGGACTCCTTGTGGGCGCGGATTCCAGTTCCTCAGCGCTCATTCTGTCGAAAAGCTGATTCATCGAAGTGACCTGACTCTTCATCTTCTGGGTCGCGCGGTAAGCAACGACCTTCCTCACCTGCTTGAAAGGAGTGTGTTTGACGAGCCTGTCTCTTCAGTCTCAGTGCCCACAAACTACTCGCCGAACGAGCAGAGGTACTGAGTCGGTAAACACAAAACCCTTCATGCATACGACTGCGACCGGAGATACTTAGCTCACACTTGAGCTCCCGGCAAACCGGTCCGGAAGCCCGCGGAGAGTCGATGATTGAGGTTTCCACCTGCGTGATTTGCGAGGGCCCGATTCGCAGGCTGAGGCGTGCCCTGGTCGCGCCTTTCCTGGCGAAGCGCATATGGAACAGAAAGCCCTTCTGCGTCGACCTCGTCCATTGCTCGCAGTGTGGATTTGCCTTTTACAACCCCCGTCTCGACGACAACGACCTGCAAGCCCTCTACTCCAACTATCGCTCCCCTGAGTATCAACGCCAGCGCCACGCCGCCGAGCCCTGGTATACCCAAAAATTCAACTTCAATCTGGCCTCTCCGGAATCCTACGTACATCGCCGTGCCACCCTCGCCCCTATCCTCCGTGAAAACCTTGACCAGCGTCCCATTCACCGCATCCTCGACCACGGTGGCGACCGCGGCGATCTCGTCGCAGGCCTCTTCGACGGAGCCCAGGCATTCGTCTACGACATCTCCGGCGTCGCGCCTGCTCCGGGAGTCACCCCCGTCGCCGACCCAACCCTCGCCCGCGCCGACCTCACCATCAACAGCAATGTCCTCGAACACGTCGGCTTTCCCCGCCAGATGGTTCGCGACATCCTCGCCTCAGCCCCCGAAGGCGGGCTGGTGTATCTCGAAGTGCCCTGCGAAGCCCCGCTTGAGGGTGTAAGGATCCTCCGCCGCATCGCACAGATTGGCGTGGTCGCGCTCGCTCGGCCTTCGCTCGCAACGCAAATCCTCCGTCCCTCGGCGCTCTACATGATGCACGAGCACATCAACTACTACAACGAAAACACCCTCACCACCCTCATGCGCTCCGCCGGCGGAGCCCTAATAGCGTCAGGACAATACCGCCTGAGCACCAATGCCGCAGACGCAAGTGTGGGATGGTGCCTCGGCAGAAAAGCGTAGTAACGTAATGCCAGCGCCAATGCCGTGCACGTCTTCAAGCCGGACCTAATCGACGCGCAAAACTAACCACAGCGTCTCCAGTAGGTGTTCCCCACAGTCCGTGTCCGCCTGCTGCAATCACGACAAACTGCCGGCCATTTACTTGATAGGTCATCGGAGTAGATTGCGCCGGAACCGGAAGGTTCCCCTTCCACAACTCTTCACCCTGTGGAAGAGTCATACGCTCGAATCACTGGTTCGCGCGTGCCCGCTGAGAATACGAGCCCACCAGCGGTGACAATTAGTCCACCCAGGCTGAGGGCGCCGGTTCCTATCCCGGGTTGCTGTGAGCCGTGAGCCTTTTCCCAAACCAGCTTCCCAGTTTGCAGATTTAGCGCCGTTACCGTTCCCCATAATCCGGGAGTGCACGGAGCCCCATTCCGATCCAGTATCGGGTGCCGAAATAGGCTATATGGAGCCCCTGTCTGGGGAGAATGATCATCTCCAAAGGCGCCTGTGATGGAGTTCCGCACATCAGCGTGTTTCTGAGAACCTTGTCGCGCATGGCGCGAGACCAAAACCATGGCGCATGTGAGCAATACCAACGTGCCAAATGTCCAGCCATTGCGAGCCCCTCTCGAAAAGATCAGAGTCATAGAAACTCCGAATATCAGCAACAGAAAAGAAAAAACCAAAGGCCGAACAGAATCCGTGCGGGCCTTCGGCGGGTTGGGAGAGACGCTCTGCGGGATCAGCTGGACTGCATATGGTAACCGATTTGTATTCGAGTAGAGAATTCCACTCACGGGATCATATGCCGCCGAACCCCAATTCACGCCACCGATGCTCCCAGGAAAAATCAATGATCCACTCAATGATGGAGGCGTGTAGATGCCGTCATACCTCAGCTTGCTCATCTGATCGCGACAAAATTCGCTCTCGGTCAAGTCTTGTCCTGCGCTCTCGCATCTCGCCAGCGTTAAGGGAGACAGGGAGGGAGACTGCGGAAAAAGGCTGTGTTGGAGATGCCGATTCTCCCGGAACGTCGCTTTGTGGGACTGGTCGCTCTTCGACTGGAAACAGAGGCTTGCCTGTA
The DNA here is from genome assembly GCA_963830285.1 of uncultured Acidobacteriaceae bacterium. GTDB lineage: Bacteria > Acidobacteriota > Terriglobia > Terriglobales > Acidobacteriaceae > Telmatobacter. The sequence goes on along the minus strand of CAWHLU010000012.1, from coordinate 14,117 downwards.
CGCCGGTCTAACACAAACACCATTCCCATTTTCGTGGTTACGGCTACAGCCGGCGTAGTTTGATGCCAGGTGAAAAGCAGAGGCTCGCTCGCAACGTCGTAGTCCCATAGGTCGTGGTGTACTACTTGGAACGCCCAGACCTTGCTTCCCGTTGCGGCCTCGATGGCCACAACGGAATCCGCGTCACGGTCATCGCCGGGCCTCATGCCGCCGAAATAGTCGGGAGATGCACTGCCGGTCGGGACGTACACAAGTCCTAAATCTTTGTCTGACGCAATTGTGGTCCACGAATTGGCTGCACCCGTGTGTTCAGCCCATTTCTCGCGCCAGGGAAGCGGCTCCCAGGTCCATACTTTTTTACCCGTTATCGCATCGTAGGCCCTGACAGTACCTTTCGCCTGCTCTGCATACTGGTTGTCCGGAATTGAAGAACCGACTATGACCATGTTTCCCAAGACAGTCGGAGCCGAGGTCACATGGAAGTCTCTATCCCTCCCAACCATGCCTTCTGCAAGATCAACGACACCTTCTCGACCGAAATCCTCGCACGGCGCGCCTGTTTCTGCGTCTACTGCAATCAGCTGGGCATCATTGGTGCCAACGAAAAGTCGACCTGAACATGGCACTCCTGTCTTTCTCGAACCCCAGACTGCCGCGCCTCGCGATGTGATCAAGTCACCTTCATGAAGGTCGCGAAGTTTCGGCCGATACTTCCAACGCTCGGCGCCAGTGATCGGATCGAGGGCAATTATCTCATCAAACGGGGTTGTAAGGTAAAGCGATCCTTCGAAAAGCACCGGCGTGGTTTCGAACATTGCAGATAATGATCCAGCGCGACCAGAGTCCAAAGCGTGCGTGTGGTAAATCCAGGCAACGTGCAATTGGCGAACATTTTCCCGATTTATCTGAGTCGCGGTCGAGTATCTTTGTCCACCCGGGTCGCCTCCATACGTAGGCCAATCCGCCCGTGGTGCCTGTGCCCCGCAAAAGACTGCTAACAGCGGGAGTCCGAACAGACACCCGTGAAATCCAAATCTTCTAAGGCTCATCAGTTCTCCAGGCGCAAGAGGTAATTACGGACCCTCGACATTCATGACCTCACTGATAGGTGTTCTACATCTCGGGTCACTCAGATCACCTGAGAAGATCTGGATTTGATATTGGCTTCTCTCATCTGATCCTTTTCAACCCGCAAGCACCATTTCAAGCCATGCGAAAGAAAGGCCGGGAGCATAACAATTCCGACCATTGCGCTCGTTCCCCAAAGAATTCCTGCCACACCCAGTCGTGCAGCCAAAAATGGTTTGAGTGCGAGTGCCAAACCGCTAGCCAAGGCGGAAACAACAATCTGAAATTTCATGATCGAGACTGCATTCAGAAAAAGATGAGGAACGCGAATGACCGCCTGGGCGAGCACCCATGCGGAAATGGCCCAAAGCAACGAGCGGCCGATGCCAAGATTGGAATGAAGCCAGATCTTCAGAAGCATCGGACCGAGCAGGACCAGAACAAGCGAGCCAACCCCCGTAATTCCCGTCAATAGAGCCATTCCACGGAACAGGTTTCTTCGTATCCAACGCCAATCCGACTTTTCTGCGGCGTCAGCAAATGCCGGCCAGAGAGGTTGCGAAATCACCAGAAGAAAACCCAGACCAGTCATGCAAATCCGTAGCGCAATTGTCATGCGGGCTGAAGCCTCTGGCCCGAGCAACTGCAACGCAAGTACGTTATCGAGTAGAAACGAGAGTCCGCCAATGAGGTTCAAGGCAAACAGGAGAAATCCTTCATGAAGAACCGTTCTGACCTCGGAAAAAGGCGCCCAGTGGTGAGGGCGAAGCTCCGGGTGAAGGATGAGCAGATGTAAAAGGCTGCCAGCATTGGCTGCCACCATCGCTCCATATACGATACCTACAAAGACGATTACGTCCGTGGTCGCGGCGGAAGCTACGATCGCCCCGCCCAGGGTGAGTAAAGTCTGCACGAGTTCCCAGAACCCCGAGACATATCCCTTCTGGAGCGCCATCCAAGCATTGTTGGCTGAGTTCAAGGGAACGTTCAGAGCCAGCCCGATAACAGCAATGAGGTACGGCTCGAATTGGGCCCCGGCCCCGGAGCTCCAGAAGAGGATGGTCGCGATACCAAGCATTCCAACGGCGATTGCACTTCCAAACGTCAATGCACCCGTCAGGTGGGTGCGGGCCTCCTCATCCTTCCCGGCAGCTTTAGATCGCGCAATGAGCGTGACGAGGGCAGTGCCGATTCCAATGTCGACAAGCCCGCTGAACCAGGCCAGCGACGATGAGCTACCCCAGATGCCGAACTTTGCCACGCCCAGCGTCCGCAGCAGCAGCGGCATCAGAATCAGGGTGCTGGCGACCTGAACCAATCGCTGGAGCACCCCGGCTCCTGCTGCCATGTAGAACCTGCGCTCCCGTTTATGAGCTGACATGGGCCTCGCTTTTGGTGCATCGTGCGCGGACATTTGCGCCTGCAATCCGTCTCCCCGTCAAGGGATCGCCTCGATAAGCGGCTCTGATTCGCCGACCTTTTCCCGCACTCTCACCTTGTAACCGGCGGACTCCAGCATCCTGCGACACTGCTCAGTACATAATTCGCCCTTCACCAAGTGAGGCTCGACGATCAGTCTGGCTTTTATCTCATTAAGAAACCCAGCCGACGCCCCGAGCACCTCTACTTCACCGCCCTCGATGTCGATCTTCACAAAATCCGCGCGGCTTAAACCACTCTGAGCAAAAAAGTCCTGCAGCCGTACGCTTTCCACCGCCTGGTCCAGACCTCGCTTTCCGCCAGTGATGGCCACAGCACTTGACCCCATCGCGCCTTCGTTCGAAAACAACACCCCGTCTCCATGCGACCACACCGCCTTGCGAAGCAGGGTGATGTTCTCGATTCCCATCACCTTCGCCGCCATCTGAATGTTCGCCTGGGCGCATTCGTAATTGAGCCCGTCGGCCTCGAATGCGTATACATGACCGGCGGGCCCGACCAACTGCGCAAAGATGATCGAAGTCACACCCGCATAAGCGCCTATATCCAGCACGACGTCTCCCTCTTTCAGATTTGCGAAATCCAGATATTCAGCGGTAGTGCCGTACGGCTCGGTTTGGGACGGAAAAAGAAATGGAATGTCCGCGAAACCCCTCAGCCTGTGATACCTTGGCCCACTCATATCTACGAGCTTCACCCCGTCTACGCGAACAGGCTCAACGGAGTCGACGTAATAATCGAAGTTCTCGATCATGTGCTGGAGGTACATCGTATGGACGTTTCGAGTACGAAGAACTGTGTCGCCCTTAATCAGATCGAAGAAGACGTCACGCGTGACAAGCTTCATGCCCGCCCGTGACGCGGCCTTTCTCCGAGCGCGTATCCAAAGGAGCGAAAAGATCGGCTCCGGGAGCAGCGGCCCCACCGTTTCCTTCAGGCGCTGTATGGGTCCTCTCTTCATGAAATCGTCCTGTGTTATCAACCTCGGCGACCGGCCGCCATCCTTTGAGCGCCTCGAAGCAGCGCATTTTGCAACACTCCGCGCGGCAACAGCAACCCCGCGCCAAGCCTGCTCAGCGCGCGAAAATTCCACCCGATGTATGGAAGGCATGCGAAACTCCATCCCCATGCCTGGCCCACGCTCGCTCCCCGTATCCGCGTCCACACAAACTGGTTCGCCGCCGACCGCGCCACATGCCGCCGGCACGCCCTGCGCAGCCTCCCCAGGACATCGCCGCTCACACCCGCCTTTCGCGATCCCTCCATCACCTCGTCGGCCAGCAGCCGCACCTCGCGCGCCCAGAGAATCGGCGACGTGCCGTGCGAAATATTGTCGTTCTGCGTTCGAAACAGAATGTAGTGCGACACAACCTCCGGAACGCATCCCACCGGCCCCAGAAACGCCAGCTTCGTCCAGAAATACATGTCTCCGAGGATCCGGTCATCGGGCTGTGGCCCCAACGCGCGCAAGTCCCGCACTCGCGTTACGCACGCGCACCACGAGACCTCGCGCCGTCCCGTGAAATGCCCCGCCAGAAAATCGGTGCCCGATTCAATCTCCGGTCCGACCACCGCAGGCACCTGCATGTCATCGTAATGCACCGCGCATCCCGTGTAGACAAGGCTGAGTTCCGGGTGACGGTCGTAGAGCGCGAGCACCTTCGCCGCAAACTCCGGCTCCAGATAATCGTCGTCCGAAAGCCCGAGAAAAAACTCTCCCCGCGCTTGATTGATCAGGAACGCACCGTTTCTTGATGCTGGAATCGTCTCGGCCTGTCGAAAGATCCGGACGCCGCGCTTCTCGTACGACTCAAGGAGCTCTGCAGTGTGGTCACTCGATGCATTGTCTGAAACGATTACCTCAATGTCAGGGGATGTCTGAGCAAGCGCACTGTCGATTGCGCGTCCAAGCAGATTTGCCCGGTTGAGTGTGGGGATGGCAATGGTAAGTCGAGGAGGCATGCACTCCAGAAATGTGCTGCTGGTCAGCATATTCTAGCGCAGAGTTACAGGTCGCGACTGGCTGGAACTCTTTGAACCATTGAGCCTTGAGATTACCTTAGGTCTCTTTGGCGCATCGCTCCCGCTGTCAAGACCCTTCGCCGAGTGATTCGGCCAATCCCCAACAATCAAAACTGCTTAAAATCCGGGCGGTTTTGCAGGCATTTCCGCCATCCGGCGCATATCCGCCATCCGGCGCAAAATTGAGGCCGATTGCGCACCCTCTCCGCAAGAAATTGGACGATTGGAGGGACACCGGAAGCCCGGCCACCTCAAGGATTTTATACATCGGCCTTAAAGTGCACCAAAACGTACCAAAAAGCGCCTTAATGGCGCCATTCTAAAACACATACTTCTTTAAAATAAGCAAGATAGCTTAAGAAAAGCGGCTTCTCAAGAGACGCCGTTTTTTCAGGCAGTCAAACGCTCCATTGGACTCTCGCATTCTTCCTAACTTGCCGTATCAGCGCGGATTACCGATGTCCCCCCGGGGCGCGATGCGCTTTCACCCCTATGCTAGACTTGCGGCATTAACGCTATGTCCAGCTGTCAGATCGGTATGCGAACTCGAAGCCCTTTGCGTTGCCGGAGGGCGTCGGAGTGACCGCCAGGCTGATCACCATCATGACTCCCTGCTACAACGAGGAGCACAACGTCCGCGAGGTGCACCGGCGGCTGATGGCCGTCGCCGCCACGCTGCCCCAGTACCGCTTCGAACACCTGTTTATCGACAACGCCTCGACAGACGGCACAGTCGCCATCCTCCGCCAGATGGCCGGCGAAGATCCCAGCGTCAGGGTGATCGTCAACGCCCGCAACGTCGGCCCTGACCGCTCCGGCATGCACGCCCTACTTCAGGCCCAGGGCGACGCCATCGGCATCCTGGTCGCCGACCTGCAGGACCCCCCCGAGCTCTTCACCGACATGATCCACGCCTGGGAGAGCCGGCGCCCCCATAGTCGCCGGCATCAAGAACACCAGCGACGAAAGCTGGCTCATGTACCGCCTCCGGACGGCCTACTACCGCCTGGTGGCCCGCCTGACCAACGTTCGCATCATGGCCCATTTCACGGGATTCGGCCTCTACGACCGTTCGGTAATCGACAAGATTCGCGCCGATTTTCGCGATCCCTACCCTTATTTCCGCGGAATGATCGCCGAATTGGGCCTTCCGGTAGCCACAATTCACTACAACCAGAACCGCCGGGCCCGCGGCATCACGAGCCAGAACTTCTATTCTCTCTATGACTTCGCCATGCTGGGCATCACCAACCTGTCCAAGGTTCCGCTCCGCCTCGTGGTCTTCGCCGGATTCATCTCAGCCTTCCTCAGCTTCCTGACCGGCATGTTCTACCTCGTATACAAGCTTGTGTATTGGAAAAACTTCACGGTGGGCGTGGCGCCCGTCGTCCTGGGCCTCTTCTTCCTGGGCTCGATCCAACTCATCGCCCTTGGCATCATCGGCGAATACGTGGGCTCCATCCACACGCTTGTCCTGAAACGGCCACTTGTCACTGAGAAAGAACGCATCAATTTCTAACATCGCCGCAGCAAGTCTTGCTACCTCGACATTTGTTGTTCTCGATGCCAGGTGGCAGTGCGTCGAATTGACTCCTCAAGCGGGATCGTCTCCTCGAGGCCTAGCAACTGGCGAGCCCGATCCACGGCAGGCACGTAGCGCACGGGCTGAACTCCGGACAGAGCCCTCTGAGCGACCCGTATTTCTGCTTTGGGATTCAATACAGCGGCGACCGACTGGGCTAGTTCCAGAATGCTGACGTCTTTTGCCGAGCCCACATTGATGGGAATGAGATCTGGCGCCGCGAAACAGGATGGTCCACAGCCAGATGGCGAGATCGGCGGCATACAAATAGGATCGGCGCGGCGTTCCATCGCCCTTGATTTCGATTGGCCGGTCGGCCAGCACGTCTCCGATGAAGTTTCCGATGGCGAAGTGCGCATCAAGAGGAAGATGGGGCCCGCAAAACGCCCAACACCGTGCGATCTTGCAGCCGAGATCATACTTCTTCGTGATATTGGACGCAAAGGTGCTCGGCGACCCTCTTGCCTTCGGCATAGACACTTGCCGGTTCCAGCGGATCCGGTGCGCCGCCGTAGGTCTCCGGCACATGCGTGAGATGGCCGGGCTGCCTTCCGTAGACTGCGCCCGAACTGGTCAGAAGAAATGTCTTGGCGCCGTGCGCTACCGCGAACTCGAGAGTGTGCGCTGGTGCCGTCGATGATCGTAGACAGCATCTCAAGTGGCGCTTCCGCAGCCTGGCTTGCGCTCGCCTCGGTTGCCGCATGGATCACGTAGGGAAACTCGCCTGCAGGGAATTCGAAGTTGCGGACGTCGCCGCGAAGTAAGATCAGAGCCGGATCGGAGGCGAGATGTGGACACTTTTGCGCGAATCGCTCAGGGTAGCGCGTCAGAACTGTAGCGCTTGCGCCGAGACGGAGTGACCGGTTTGCGTGACAGAAGCTCTCCATCAGCCAGCAGCCAAAGAACCCGGTTCCGCCGGTGATGAAGATCTGTTGTCCGCGCATCTGCTCCCATAATGAGGTCGTTCGGTCAGAAATCAGTTCGAGGTCGCGGGTAAGCCTATTCATCGGATGCGATTTCTGCATTTTCTTGCTTTGTTCACAGGTCGGCGGCGACCCGCCTACTTCGGATAGATTCCTCGGTTGTAGATGATCTGGCGCAGAGAGGGAATCTGCGAATAGGGGCTCTCGATGTCGTCGATGCGAATTGGTTTGTCCTTCTCGACCGCCTTCAGCAGCACTTCTCCGCGCATCAGTTCGCGGCATGAGAGTTGGCCCTTCTGCAGTGGAATTGCAAGGTACACATCATCGTCTGAAAGTAGATGCCCCTCGGGCAGATCCTCTTTGCGTAGACGCCGCGAACCAGCGCATCGAGATACTGGGTCTCTTCCTTCGGAGGAATCCTCTTCTGCGTACCGGGCGCTCCGCACATTTCACGCGCCTTATGGAATGACTTGAACCACTCATCGACCTGGTGGGGCAGGCTGCAGTAGGGCGAAACCTTCTTGCCGTCAGAGTTGATGTCGATATGCCGCTCAAATGTCCGCGCGCCCTTTGGCGTAAGCAATCAGGATCGAGTTGGACCAGTCGGAGTACTCGTGCGTCGAGAATCCGATGGTGTTGTTCGGGTATCGATTGCGGAGAAAATCGATCTGATTCAGTTCCAGCTTCGAATCCTCGGTGGGATAGATCGATACGCAGTGATTGATGGCGAGCGGAATTTTCGGTTCGCGAAGAACGTCACCACATCGTCCAGGTCCTTCAACGACGAGCCGCCTGTGGAGATGATCACCGGCTTCTTGGTCTTGGCGATCTTTTCGATCAGGATCCAGTCGTTCATGTCGGAGCTGGCGATCTTGATCATCTGGAATGCCCAGCTCGACGCAGAGATCGACCGATCGCTCGTCGAAGGGAGTTGCCGTCGGCATGCATCCAGCCTGGCGAACAGCCTTTACCAGTGTCGCATACTCCTCATCGGTCAACCGCGTGCTGAGTGTCTTCTGAATGTAGCGGTCGTCGAGTTCGCGAAAGTCGCGGTGGACGAATTGCTCGACGTCACGGAACTGCAGCTTCATGGTCGCGCGCACGTTGTTGAAACGTACCACCTGCGCGAATTCGCCGATGATCTTCAGGCCGCGTTCGACGCTGCCCAGGTGGTTGTTCGCGATCTCCAGAACAAACAGGTCTTCAAAGATGTCCTTATCGATCATGGGCAAACTCCAGTGTCAAGCAGTTGTGAGAGTTGCGGAAACGATCCGAGCTATGTACGCAGGAACGGCGGTCTTCGAGATCTTCCCGTAGCCGTGAGTGACGTATGCAAATCGAACGTGCGCTTGCGCGCCGCCGCGTCTGCATCTTCCATCGTGTATCGCCGACCATCACGCAGTTGCCGGATCGAGTTGCGTGACTCGACGATGAGGAACCTCGAGCTATCTCGCCTTGTTGCAAACGGCGGCTTGCGCGAATCGCGCGTTAATCTGCTCTTAAAGAGCGGCAGAATGGCCTAAGCGCTTCAAGATTCCTCAGTGAAATGTGGCGGGGCTTGTTGGTCACGACGAACAGCCGATGCCCGCCTTCATGCATCTGCCTGCAGAACGACGTCACGCCGGGATAGCACGTCGTGCGTCGCCAGCCCTCGTGTCATAGCTCTCTGCGAAATGCCGCTTCCAGCTCGGTCCAGCAAGCGCGATCCTCAGTGACGTTGCCCGCCTGGGCGAGAATGGTGCGGATCGGCGGCCCGATCAGGCTGCGCAGGTCAGCAGTGTCTCCGGCAGACCGCACACGCTGCGAACGCCGCATTCACCGAGAACGCGATTCCGGGAAGGGAATCCAGCAGCGTTCCGTCCAGATCGAAGATGAACGCATGGAGTCGATGACCGCTCAGCCTTCATCTTGCTTCTCCACCAGCATGTTCGCGCCAGCTCCTCCGGCGAGAGGAAAGGATACATGTCTTCGAGATTTGGAGTCAGGATCTTGCCGTCGGGCAGAATCCGTGAGCGCAGGCGCGGCTCGAACTCCTGCGCACGGATCGAGTTGGACATCGAACAATGTTGGGCCGGGCGTCGTCGAGTTCGCGCCGAACGATCTGCAAGATCGTCCACCTTGCGATCGTGAATGAGGGGATTCCATAGGCTTCGCCGACTTTCAGCATTTCGGGAAAGGTGACGCCGCTGTCCGGGCTTTCCCCGATTTTGCGGCCCTTGAAAAAACCCGTCTGCGTTTGCCGAATGGAAAGGTAACCGCCGTTGTTCAAGCACAAAGATTTTGACGGGCAGATTGTAGCCGACCACGGTCTGCAATTCCTGCACGTTCATCTGCAGAGAGCCATCGCCGGCAAGGCAGATCGTGCGCGCCTGCCCTGGCCACGGCGACGCCAATTGCGGCGGGCAGATCATATCCCATGGAGGCCGAGCCGGAGTTCGAGATCAGGCGCTGGCCCTTCTTCAACTTGCGCCGCCTGGTAGGGCACGATGCACGCTGTGGCGTTTCCGCAGACGACCGCATCGTCGGCCGCGAGCATCTCAAAGAGCCTGTCGATGAAGTCGTACGGATTCAGCGGCGGCCCTGGAACTCGCTGTTGCTGGCTGCACCACCGGATACTTCGTCTTCCACTGCCGGGCCCGAATCGAGCCATTCCTCATGCGCGTCGGCCAGCCCCGCTCTCGAGCTGCCGCGCCATCTCAGCGAGGAACAACTTCACATCGCAGTGGATCGGCACATCGGGCTGGTGCAGCGGCTTGCGCAACTCTGCTGCATCCACGTCCACCTGGATCTTGATCGCGAAGCGCGCGAAGGAATTCCAGTTGTAGCTGGTCTGGCGGATGTTCAGCCGCGATCCGAGAACAAGCAGAACGTCAGAGTTCTGCACGGTGAAGTTTCCAGCACGCTCGCCGATCGTGCCGGGGCGGCCACAGAACAGTTCATCATCGGTGGCGATCAGATCATGCGTCCACGCGGTGACCACGGGAATGCGCAGCGCGCGAATGACGCGCTCAAACTCCTCCAGCGCTCCGCCGAGTCGCACGCCGCTTCCGGCAAAGATTACGGGGCGTTTGGCGTTGTGGATTCGCGCAAGAACTTCCTCGACTTGGCCTGACCGTCGCAGGATCGAATACCAGCCATCTTCGCTGGATCGTAATGGCGCAGAGCGCGTCGGGATCGATCTGCGCCGATTGCACATCGACCGGAATATCCAGCCAGCAGGGCCCGGGCCGGCCGTTCTGCGCGAGATACCAAGCACGCTCCAGGTGATAGGCGATCGATCTCCGGGTCGCTGACGAAGACGGAGTACTTCGTGATGCCTTTCACCATGCGGATGATGTCGACTTCCTGGTCGCCCAGCTGACGCAGGTCGGTCAGCCCATATGTGGCCATGCATGTTTCGCGCTTCACCTGTCCAGAGATCGACCAGCATCGGGATGGAATCGGTCCACGCACCGAAGACGCCATTCAGCGCATTGATTCCGCCGGGTCCTGTCGTCACATTCAGGATGCGCCGGGTTCCGGGCGATGCGGGCATATCCTTCCGCCGCCATCGCGGCGGCCTGCTCGTGATGGGTGCAGATGTATTCAAGCCCGCTGGTGCCGACTGAGTCGTTGAGATGCATGGCGCCGCCGCCCGTGATCAGAAAAACGTGACGGGCGCCCCATTCGCGAAGTTGGCTGAAAATGTAGTCGGAGAGTTTCATCTGCGTATCACGCATGGTCCACGTTACACGACCCTCAAGGTCTTTTCCCTCCGACACAAGACTGCGCAACGTCTCCGCCACGTAGTCCAGCATCCCGGTGGTCAATCCCGGGTAAACGCCGACCCAGAACACGTTGTTCATGGCGAAGTCGGTGTTCTTGAGGTCGCCGATTACTCGGAATTCGCAGCCTTCGTACGCCGGCTGGCGCAACAGGTTCCCGCCGAACAGGAGCCGCGTGCCGATCTTTTTCGCCTCCAAGCTCGCGCACCAGGTCCTGGCGCTTGAATGGCGCCGACTCGCGCACGCCAATCGGGAAGCCGAACCACGAAGGATCGGAGCCTGGCGTTGCCTCCGGGAGCACCAGACAATCCTCCAACGGCTGCAAAGCCTTGAAAAGATGTCGAAAGTTTTCCTTTCGCCTCTCGATGAAGTGCGGCAGCTTGGCGATCTGCGACGCGCCGAGCGCCGCCTGCATGTCCGTCGCTTTCAGGTTGTAGCCGATATGCGAGTAGGTGTACTTGTGGTCGTAGCCGCAGGGCAGGGAACCCAACTGCCAGTCGAATCGCTTGCCGCAGGTGTTGTCCTTGCCGGGCTCGCACCAGCAGTCGCGGCCCCAGTCACGGAAGGACTCGATCAGGAGCTGCAGGTTCGGCTTGTCCGTCAGCACCGCGCCCCCTTCGCCGAGGGTGATGTGGTGCGCCGGGTAGAAGCTAACCGTGGCGATGTCGCCAAAGGTGCCCACGTGCCGGCCCTTCCAGGTTGATCCCAGGGCGTCGCAGCAGTCCTCGATCAGCCACAGGTCATGCTTTTTGGCGAAGGCTGTGACGGCATCAAGGTCGAACACGTTGCCCAGGGTGTGCGCAATCATGATGGCCCGCGTCTTTGCGCTGCGAGCTGCCTCAAGCCGGCTGACGTCGATCTCGTATGTCGGCAATGTCACGTCTACGAAGACCGGTATGAGCCTGTTCTGAATGATGGGATTGATTGTGGTCGGGAACCCCGCGGCGACCGTGATGACTTCATCGCCGGGCTTGAGGCGCCGGTCGCCCAGCTTGGAAGAGGTCAATGCGGTAAGCGCCAGCAGGTTTGCAGAAGAACCGGAATTCACCAGGGAGGCGCAGCGGACGCCGACAAAGCGTGCCAGTTTGCGCTCGAAATCCTCAGCGAAACGCCCCGTGGTGAACCAGGCGTCCAAAGCCGATTCGACTACTGCGCTCACATCGGCAGCGTCGATCACCTTGCCGGAGACAGGGACAGGCGTAACCCCGGGTTCGAACTCTGTCGGCGGGAACGCCTCTTCGAAATACTGGGCCGTGAGGTCTAGAATCTGCTGCCGAAGCCGTCCACTGACATTAGTCATCTGGGGTCCACTCCCCAAGCATACCCAATCGAATCATCGCAGTGTACGTGTATTAGTCAAGGAAAGCCACCAACGTACCTAGTTGTATTCTGCCTGCCGGTGATCGCTTCGTTCATCGGCGGCAAGGGGATGAAATGAAAGCAGTTATCCTCGCCGGCGGTCTCGGCACCCGGCTAAGCGAAGAAACGGTCCTTCGTCCCAAGCCGATGGTCGAAATCGGCGGCCGGCCGATGCTATGGCACATCCTCAAGATCTATTCGCAGCACCAGATCAACGACTTCATCATCTGCTGCGGTTACAAGGGCTATTTGATCAAGGAGTACTTCGCCAACTATTTCCTCCACATGTCCGATGTGACGTTTGACATGCAGGAGAACCGGATGGAGGTCCACCAGAGTGTTGCCGAACCGTGGCGCGTGACCCTCGTCGATACCGGGGAAACCGCCGGAACCGGCGGCCGCCTGCGCAATGTCGCTCGCTATCTCAAAGACGAAGAGACCTTCTGCATGACCTATGGCGATGGCGTCAGCGATGTCGACATCACCGCTTCCATCGCCTTCCACAAGAGCCACGGTAAGCAGGCAACGATCACCGCCGTGCACCCCACAGCCAGGTTCGGCGGCCTGAGTCTCGAAGGAACCGAGATTACGGGATTTCAGGAAAAGCCCGAAGGCGAAGGCGGCTGGATCAACGGTGGCTTCTTCGTCCTTTCGCCGTCGGTGTATCAGCGAAATCCCGAACGAGAGCGCCGCATTCGAGGGCGGCCCGATCCAGAGACTTACTGCCAGAAAACAGGTCCAGGCCTACTTCCATCATGGGTTCTGGCAGCCGATGGATACCCTGCGCGACAAGCAGCGCCTCGAAGAGCTTTGGGCCAGTGGGAGGGCTCCGTGGAAATCGTGGTGAACCCATGGCAGGGTCGCCGCGTCTTCCTCACCGGCCACACGGGATTCAAGGGCGGTTGGCTGGCTCTATGGCTCGCTGCGAAGGGCGCCCACATCAGGGGATACGCGCTCGATCCCCCGTCGCAGCCTAACCTGTTTCAGCTCGCCTCCGTTGGCGATGTGCTCGACGACGATCGGGGCGACATCCGGGACTACCCCAAACTTGAGGCCTCGCTTACAGACTTTGCTCCCGAGGTCGTCTTCCACCTCGCCGCGCAGCCTTTGGTGCGCCGATCCTATGCTGATCCGCTGGGCACCTACGGCACGAATGTGCTGGGCACAGCGAACCTGCTTGAGGCGGTGCGGAAGTCGGCCAGCGTTCGAGCCGTTGTGTGCGTCACGACCGACAAGTGCTATGAGAATCTCGAAACGGGCCAGTCGTACCGCGAGTCCGACCCGCTTGGAGGGCACGATCCCTATTCCTCCAGCAAAGCCTGTGCGGAGATTGTGGTGGCGGCATATCGCGATTCGTTCTTTCCGCTGAATCGAATCGGCGAACATCGTGTAGCAATTGCCACGGCCCGGGCCGGCAACGTGATCGGCGGCGGCGACTGGTCAGAAGATCGCCTGATCCCTGACCTGATCCGCGGATTTGGTTCCGGCAAGCCTGTGCTCATCCGCATCCCCAGGCGATTCGCCCGTGGCAGCATGTGCTCGAACCGCTGCATGGTTACATCATGCTCGCGGAGCAACTTCTGGCCGGTCGAGTCGAAGCGGCCTCCGCATTCAATTTCGGCCCCATGACGCGGAAGAGTGGCGGGTTGAGCGAATCGCGACAAAATTCGCTGCCATGTGGGGGAAGGTGCGTCATGGTCAGGCGATTCGAGCCAGAGCGTCCACGAAGCTCATACGCTCCGCCTCGACTCCCGAAAAGGCGCACACCATCCTGGGATGGCGGCCACGGATGAATATCGACACCACGTTTGAGTGGACACTCGACTGGTACCGGCGCTGGCACGAAGGCGCGAACATGGCTCAGGAAACAAAGCCCAAATCGCCGCTTACGAAAGCTTGGATCGCTCAATCACCTTCCCGAGCGGAGGCGCCGAAGGCTCAGGTGCCAGCCAAAATCAT
>CAWHLU010000011.1:0-64032 GCA_963830285.1 uncultured Acidobacteriaceae bacterium | reverse complement strand
TCATCTCCGATGTGAACACGGGTGCCGAAATCGACGAAGTGATTCACCGCCTCCAATCCAGCCTGGACAAACCCATTCTCATCGAGAACAACGAGCTCCAAGCCGCCGCCAGTTTTGGATTCGCAGTCTTCCCCGAAGACGGCACAACCAGCGACCGCCTGCTTGCCGCGGCCGACTCCGCCATGTACGAAGAAAAGAAGCTTCATCGATCAGCCCACGAAACCACAACCAGGCATTAGACCAAAGCCAGAGTTGGCGCATGCCGACGGGGGGTGGATTCCGTGGTTCCCCTGCCCGGTTTTGCCCGCAAACCGCTCTTGGCGCCGAAGATAATATAGGCTGCTCTGGGATTTCTCGCCCGCCTTGGCGGCCTGATCGCAGCCCTTCCGACGATCGTGTCGATTGCGGCCGAGCCACCCCGTGCGGAGGCGTCCCTCAATGAAGCCGATTCCCATCATTCTGTCGCCGACGCGCAACCGGGCGCTCAACATGTTCCTCGGCCTGGTGCTGTCGCTTGCCTCCGTGCTGCTCTTTCTCGCCCTTGCGACTTATCACCCCACCGACCCCTCCCTGAGCACCGCCTCCGGCGCGGATCCCGCGCACGCCATCCACAACTGGATCGGCCTCTTCGGCGCTTACGTCAGCGATATCCTGCTCCAGGCCTTCGGCATCACCGCCTTCCTCTTTCCGCTCTGGATCGGCGGCCTGGGCTGGAACTGGGTGCGTTCCCGCTCCGGCGGATCGGCGATCCTGCGCTGGATGGGCACCGCGCTGACCATCCTCTTCCTGCCATCGGTTCTCGGCCTCTTCCCATGGCATTGGCGCTGGCTCCACGCCGTCCCTGTCGAAGGCGTCATGGGCCGCGTAATCGCCGGCGCGCTCGTCGTCTACATCAACGTCCAGGGCGCATGGCTCGTGTCCGCGGCCTTCGCCGCCGTCGGCGTTTATTTCGCCTCCAACATCAACTTCTGGAAGCTCAAAACGCAGATCGAAGATCGCTGGCTCACCCTCGTTGCATGGCGCGATCGCTATCGCAACTGGAGCGAAGAGCGCGCCGAGCGCAAGCGCGAACTTGAAGAGCGCCTTGCCGAGCAGACTCAGCCCGGCCCCGCGCAGCGCCTGTTCTCCGGCGCTATTGGCGACGCTCCCTCGACGCCCGCCGACATGCCACCCCCTCGTCCGAGCCGCCTCGCCGCACTCTTCGGTATGAAGAAACGCACGCCCGAGCCCGATCCGGTCGATGAGATTCCCGCCTTCCAGCGCGCTGCCAAAACAGGTGGAGAACCGGGGTCCCCAGCGACAGGTCCAGTCGCTGGGGTGGAGACGGGTCCCGGCGACAGGTCCAGGTCGCTGGGCTGCTGAAGCGATTCCGCCGCGCCGCTCCAGCATCTGGGAGCGCACCGTCGCCGACTCCACTGCGCAAGTCGCCACCGTGCCGGTCCCGCCGCAGCCCGTACCAGCCGTTCCAACCGCTCCTGCCGCCGTCGCCGCTGCGCCCCAGCCAACGCCGCGCAGCGTAGTCGAAATGCGCTCCGCGCCAGCCCCCGCGCCGGTTCCCGCGCCGGTCGCTCAGGGCCCCTCTCCCAACGGCATTGCCATTCACGACCGCGCCGATGCCGACGAACGCACCGCCACCGTCGCTCCCAAAAACGTCAGCGGCTTCAAGCTCCCGCCCAGCACCCTGCTCAATGCCGGCGAAGGCCCGCAGGCCGTCCGCGAAGACGATCTCCGCGAAGAAGCCCGCGTCCTGGTCGAAAAATGCGCCGAGTTCGACGTCCGCGGCCAGGTGGTGCAGATCAATCCCGGCCCCATGGTCACCACCTACGAGTTCAAGCCCGAAGCCGGCGTCAAATACTCGCCGCGTCACCGGCCTCGCCGACGACCTCTGCCTCGCCATGCGCGCCGAGAGCATCCTCATCGAGCGCATGGCCGGCAAAAGCACCGTCGGCATCCAGGTCCCCAACCACGAGCGCGAAACCATCCACCTGCGCGACGTGCTCGAGTCCGAAACCTTCGCCAAGGCCAAATCGCGCCTCACCCTCGCCATGGGCAAAGACATCAACGGCCGCATCGTCACCGCCGACCTGGCCTCCATGCCCCACGTGCTCATCGCCGGCTCCACCGGCTCGGGCAAATCCGTGGCCATCAACGCCATGATCATGAGCCTGCTCTATCCGCACCACGCCGGCGCAGGTGCGCCTCATCCTCGTCGATCCCAAGCGCGTCGAACTCGGCATGTACGAAGGCATTCCGCATCTCTTCACGCCCATCATCACCGAGCCCAAGCTCGCCGCCAACGCCCTGCGCAACGCCGTCCGCGAAATGGAGCGCCGCCTCAAGCTGCTCGCCAGCCGCAGCGTCCGCAACATCGACCAGTACAACAAGCTCTTCGAAGGCGCCATGCCCTCGCTCTTCGAGGACGATCCGGAAGCAACGAGCCGCTGCCCTACATCGTCATCATCATCGACGAGCTTGCCGACCTGATGATGCTCGACCGCGCCAACGTCGAAGAGTCCATCACGCGCCTGGCGCAGATGGCCCGCGCCGTCGGCATTCATCTCATCCTCGCCACGCAGCGCCCCTCGGTCGACGTCATCACCGGCCTCATCAAGGCCAACGTCCCCACCCGCATCAGCTTCCGCCTCGCCACCAAGGTCGACTCGCGCACCATCCTCGACACCAACGGCGCTGAAGCGCTCCTCGGCCGCGGCGACATGCTCTTCCTGCCGCCCGGAACCAGCCGCCTCATGCGCCTCCACGCGCCCTACGTCAGCGAAAAAGAAACCGCCGCCGTCGTCGCCTTCTGGAAGGACCAGGGCCAGGCCGAATACGTCGAAGGCTTCCTCGAGTCGCCAAGCGAAGAGAACGCAGAGCCTGGAAGGCTCCAACGACAATCGCGGACGAGAACGATCCCATGTTCGACGACGCCGTACGTCTGGTCTTCGAATTCGGCAAGGCCTCCACGTCGCTGCTGCAGCGCCGCCTGCGCATCGGCTATGGCCGCGCCGCCCACCTCATCGACCTGATGGAGCGCGACGGCCTGGTCGGCCCCGCCGACGGCTCCCGCCCCCGCGAGTTGCTCAAAGCCCCGGGCTGGCTCCACGAAATCGGCGTTGCAGACGAATAGGACCCATTGCAGAACCGGCAGAGGCGCACGCATGCTCGGCATCGGTGAAAAGCACGAACTTCCGACCATCCTCTTGATTGACGACGACCTCGTCAGCCGCGAAGTGATCGCCACCGTCCTCACCCTGCACGGTCACATGGTTCACAGCGCCGAAGAAGGAACTCAGGCCTTGCAGATGCTCGAGTCGGGCTCCGTCATCCCTGCTGTAGTGTTGTTGGATTCCCAGCTTCCCGGCCTGAGCGGGTCGGAATTAATCGCGAAGCTTCGCCAGCTTGGCCAGGACGAGATCATCCTGATCAGCGGCTCTACCCCCGGTGACGACCTCGTTGCCGCCGCAGACGGCTTTTTGCTGAAACCCTTTGGTCCGGATGATCTGCAGAGGCTCCTCAGCCAGCACCATTCCAGGATCAGCCCGCCCCAGGACCAGGACGCTGAGGAATCGGTCATAGATCCCGTAACCCTCGCCCAGTTCCGCGTGCTTATGCCCGAGTCAACGGTCCGCGAGATCTATGCGGCCGTGGTAACCGACCTGCATAAACGATTGGCCGCATTGGAGAAAGCCATCGCCGGGGGCAACAGGGAAGAAGTCCGCCGCATCGGACATGCCATCAAGGGTGGATGCGGCATGGCCGGGGCCGTCCAGGCCGCCCGGCTCGGGGCGTTCTTCGAGTCCAGCAGTGACCAATTGGATAACTGTGCCCATTCCCTGCAAGAGTTGTATTTAGCCACGCAAAGGCTGGAGCGTATGCTTGAAAGGGAATTTCCAGCTTAATTCGGGCCTGCCAGTGCTTATGAAAAAGCAGGCTGAAATCATGTTGTTGAATGCGGGCCACTTATGTCGCCTGCAAGTTAGTCCCGGTTTTTCGGAGGTATAGGGCTCTCGTGGAACAGCAACCCATCCGCATCGTACTCGCCGATGATCATCCGGTAGTCCGTATCGGTGTGCGCAACATGCTCACCGAGCGCGAAGGCTTCGAAGTCGTTGGAGAAGCCGACGATGGCGATGAGGCCATCACTCAGACCCTGGAGAAGACTCCCGACATCCTCCTGCTCGATGTCCAGATGCCCCGCCTGCCAGGCCTTGAGGCTATGCGCGCCATCATGAATGGCTCGCCCACCGTCAAGATCATCCTTCTCACTTCCACCATCACCACCCAGCAGATCATTGAAGCGCTCCATATCGGAGCTCGCGGCATTGTGTTGAAGGACGCCCTTGCCGGAGCCCTGCACACTTCCATTCGCACCGTCTATGCCGGCGACTATTGGATCGGCGGCAAGCGCGTGGTAAACCTCGTCTCCGCCCTGCATGAGCTCATGCGCCAGGCCCAGCCCCCGCAGCGCAAGACCTACGGCCTCACCCCGCGCGAACTCGACGTGGTCGGCTGCATCGTCGAAGGCTGCAGCAACCGCGATATCGCCAAGCAGTTCACCCTAAGCGAGGAAACCGTGAAGCGCCATTTGTCCAACATCTTCGACAAAACCGGCGTCTCCACCCGCCTCGAGCTGGCCCTCTTCGCGATCGCCCACCAACTGGTAACGCCGCAGCAGTAGCTGGTACACCTTTTCGTATTTCGATAGCTGGTCCTCCAAGGCGAAAACTAGTCAATCCGAGAAAGGCGTGTTCCTTTCCAAAAAAGGCGCGTACTCTGGTTGCGTTCGGCCGATTTCCCTGTCAAACAACCGTGTTTGGGGGGCCCGATGAAATTGCGAAAGACGATGGTCATGGTCCTGCTGCTGGTGCCTGCCCTCGCTACGGTACCAGCTAAGACAAAAAAGCCTTATAAGCTGCCTGCGGCGTTTGACCAGGCGCGCTACGTTTATGTCGAAGCAGACGCGGGGCAGGAATTTGACCCGCGGCTGGATCCTGACGACCGGCAGGCGATCGCCGACGTGGACAACGCACTCAATGAGTGGAAACGGTATGTGCCGACCACGCGACGCGATCAGGCGGATCTGATCTTCGTGGTTCGCAAGGGCCGTCTGGCCGCTGCAAAAATTGGCGGGCAGGTTGGCTCTGCACCACAAGGAACTCCGGGACGACCCGCGAACGGTCCGCTGCCGGGCAATGGCGTCTCCCTCGGCGGTGAAGTGGGCCCGCCTGACGATCTCCTTGAGGTGTACCTGCCCGATCCAGGCAATGCTCGCGGTGCGCTGATCTGGCAGCGCACCCTTGCCGATGGCCTCAACTCGCCCGACCTCATCCTGGTCAAACAGTTGAAAGAGGAAGTGGAGCGCACCTACCCCATCCAGACCGCGGCGACCAAGGCGTCGAAGCCCTGACAAAGTGCCAAAGAGTGCTCCGCCTCACACATCCAGAAACTGCTTAGCCAGCCGATCCAGCAGCCCATCCGTCCCATCGCACACCCCCGTATGCACCGGCGACGGCTGAATAATCGTACTCCGCGGCGAAGTAATCCAATGAAAACGCTCCCGCTGAGGAAGCATCGCGATTGGCCCCGCCGCCGGATCACCCTCGCAAATCCGTCGCACCGCTTCCAGGTGTTCGCGCGCCAATTCCACATCCGCCTCCGGCCACAATGCCTTCAGCCGCTCATCATCCAGATGAATGCGTGCCGCGAGATACTTCTTCTCAAGGCAAAACGCGACAACACCCGCGTTGATGAACTCCTGCCGCTCCACCCGCGGCACCACGCGCAAAATCGCGTAATCAAACGAGGCGGGACTGGGCACGGATCGCCTCCTCTTCAAAAACTGCGGAACCCTCAAGCCTCCGCTGAAAGAACTCCATGTAGCCCGCACGCCTTTCCGACGCGCTCACATCGCCGGGAATCGACTCGAGCCATGCTTCCGGCACCAGTTCCACGATCCCCCGCAACACCGGCTCCGTCAACTTCTCATGCGCCGTCTTCGCAGCCTGCTTGATCTCCTTCGCCCACGGCAGCAGAATGTGCCGCTCAATCTCCGCGAACGGCGCGGCAATCTTCTTCTCTCGCGACGGCCAATCGTGATGAAAATAGAGCGCCGCCCCGTGATCAATCGGATAGAGCTTGCGATGCCACACCAGCAGGTTCGCATTGCGCGGCGTGCGGTCGATGTTCAGTGTGAACGCGTCAAACCAAACCAGCAGCGAAGCCTCATCCACCGGAGCCATATCCCGCGCCGCCGGATCGAACATGGTCGACCCTGGCAGATAATCGAGCGCCAGATTGATACCCGTGCTCGCATTCAGCAACCGTCGTATCTCGTACTCAGGCTCATTGCGGCCCAGCGCCTCGTCAATTTCCATCAGCACGATCTCCGGCACCCGCAACCCCAGCGCCCGGCCGATCTCGCCCGCAAGCACCTCGGCAACCAGAGCCAGAATTCCCTGTCCCGCCCCGCGAAATTTAACAACGTACAAGCCCAGGTCATCGGCCTCTACAATCGCAGGCAGAGAACCGCCCTCGCGCAGCGGCACCACATAACGCGTCGCCTTGGCTGTTCGCAGCATCGATGCTCCAGTCTATCGCGCATCCCACGCGTCGCTTGCAGTTGCACCACACTCGAATGAAAAGATGGTGCAGAGGTGAAGAATGAAGATCGGATTTCTAGGCACCGGCCTGATGGGCACACCCATGGCTCTGCGGCTCCTCGCCGCCGGCCACGAATTGAGGGTGTGGAACCGCACCGAGGGGCGAACCGAGCCGCTGCTCCGCGAAGGCGCAATCGCCGCCGGCACTCCGGCTGAAGCTGAGCTTGGCGCCGACGCTGTCATTACGATGCTCTTCGATGATGCGGCTCACGAAGAAGTCCTTTTCGGCCCCAACGGACTGATGGACGCGCTCGAACCCGGCTCCCTGCACATCGCCTGCAGCACGATCAGCGTTGCGCTCAGTGAGCACCTCACCGCCGAGCATATCCGGCGTGGCATCGATTTTGTTGCCGCCCCCGTCTTCGGCCGGCCCAACGTGGCTCAGGAAGGCCGCCTCTGGATCGTCACCGCCGGAACCGACAACGCAATCACTCGTGCCCGGCCGGTCCTGGAACCCATGTCGCGCGGCATCTCCGTCGTAGGCCCTGAACCGCGCCAGGCCCACGCCGTCAAACTCGGCGGCAACTTCCTCATCAGCACCATGATTCAGTCACTCAGCGAGTCCTTCGTCTTTGCCGAGTCGCAGGGCATCGCGCCGGCCATCTTCCTCGAAGCCGTCAACAGCGCCCTGTTCCAGTCGCCCTTCTACGCCGCGTATGGCAAGGTAATGCTGCACCCGCCCGAGCACGCGGGCGCCAGCATCAACCTCGGCGCCAAAGACACGCGAATGCTCCGCGAGGCTGCCGCCGCCCGCAACACCCGCCTCAGCCTTGCCGACAATCTCGCAGAAATCTTCGAGCAAGCCAAACAAGCCGGCCTCGCCGACCAGGACTGGGCCGTCGGCCAGTACCGCATCGCTCAGCGCCGCAGCATCCTGAATCCATGAAAACCACAAGTGTGTCATCCTGAGCGGAGCAGCCTGGGGCCCCAGGAACGACCGGATACCCCCTTGGGTGCGTTCATGGGGTAAGCGCAGCGAAGGATCCGCTTCACCCTTCAATTCGCACGAGTCTGGGTGCCCCATTCATGACGCGCACTTTGCGTCATGAGTGGGAAAGCACGAACCATCCGAGCGCTCCTCCGCTCAAATGCACCCTCAACCATCGGCTCGACATCTTCCACAGCCGCCCGTACCACCCATCACGTTTCCGCGCTCAACAATTCGCTAGGATAGTGTCATGAGCCTCAAAGGAAAGATCGTCTTCATCACCGGGGCCAGCGCCGGCATCGGCGCGGCCACTGCCCTCGCATTCGCCGCCGAAGGAGCCCGTCTCCTGCTCGCCGCCCGCCGCGCTGGCCGCCTTGCCGAGGTCGCCTCGCAGGCCAAGGAGCGTGGCGCTCCGTCCGTGCACTCCATCGACCTTGACGTGCGCGACCATCGCGCCGTGCAGAACGCCATCGACAACCTGCCTCCCGAGTGGTCCGAAATCGATATCCTCGTCAACAATGCCGGCCTCAGTCGTGGTCTCGACAAGGTCTACATGGGAAAAATCGAAGACTGGGACGAGATGATCGACACCAACGTCAAAGGCCTGCTCTACGTCACCCGCTGCGTCGTCCCGGGAATGGTCGTGCGCGGCCGCGGCCACGTCATCAGTCTCGGCTCCACTGCCGGCGAACTCGCCTACCCAAATGGCGCGGTTTATTGCGGAACCAAGGCGGCTGAGCGCCTCATTAACGATGGCCTTCGGCAGGATGTGTTGGGCACGCCGATCCGCGTCACCAGCGTCGATCCCGGCATGGTTGAAACCGACTTCAGCCTCGTCCGCTTCCGCGGCGACACCGAGCGCGCCGCCAAAGTCTACAAAGGCGTCAAACCGCTAACCCCTGAAGACATCGCCGAAGTCATTGTCTGGGCCGCCGCCCGCCCCGCCCATGTCAACATCGCCCGCGTCCTGCTCACACCGGTCCAGCAGGCCAACTCGATCCTCTTCCACCGCAACGACGAGCCGCACGGAACAAAATAGTAATTGTCACCTTGAGCGAAGTCGAAACATCTGCTGGTTGCCTCCGAGCATCTTCGCCAAACGCCGTACGCCCGCATTCCACGAGCCGCACAGCAAAACACTGGGACAATCCGAGCGAAGCTGCGTTTGCATCAGAAAGCAGTATCATCCTGAGCGGAGCAGCTCGGGGCCCCGTGAACGACCGAATACCCTCTGGGTGAAACGTTCATGGGGCAGCGAAGCGAAGGACCTGCTTCGTCCTTGCTGTCGAACGGCGTCGGCGAAAACTCGCTCAAGCGTTGCGCGGCCGGCCGACCATCCGCCCCTCTACTCCAGCGCCTTGATCTGTTGCTCAATCTCCGACAACGCCGCCGCCAGTGCGGCCCTCCGAGAAGCATTCGATGTCCTCTGCGACAGGATGTTCTCACGTTGAAGGTTCAGTGCCTGTTTGCGTCGTTCGCTTGCTGCACGCTGGTCGGCGGCAACCCGCCGTTCTGCTTCCGTCATCAGTACCTCGCCGGGACGCGGGGGCTTGTGCTCGGTGGCGATCGCTATCTGCTCCTCAACCGATTTACTTTCCCACCCGCGAGCCATATCTTCATTTTACGGGTACATGCAAATTTCCGTACCACGAAGGCACGCATCCAATCACATTTGTACTATCCCTCATCGGAGTCTTCCCCATGCTCGTCTGGCAAGTCCCCTCCTTCGGCATTGATTCTCTTGAGCTTGTCGAGCGACCCACTCCCGCTCCCGGCCCCGGCGAAGTGCTCGTTAAAATTCATGCCGTCTCCCTCAACTATCGCGATCTCATGATGGTGAAGGGCGCCTACAACCCCAAACTCCGCCTGCCCCGCATCCCCTGCTCCGATGGCGCCGGCGAAGTCGCTGCCGTCGGCGACGGCGTCACTTCATTCCAACCCGGCGACCGCGTCTGTCCCACCTTCATGCAGAACTGGCTCGATGGCCCGCCCACCCCCGTCAAAGTCAAGGGCGCTCTCGGCGGTGACATCGACGGCACACTCGCCGAATATATCCTCCTCAATCAGACGGGCCTGGTCCGCATCCCCGACCACCTCAGCTTCGACGAAGCGGCCACCCTTCCCTGCGCCGCCGTCACCGCGTGGAACGCCCTTGCCCGCGCCAACCTCCAGCCCGGCTCCACCATCCTCATCCAGGGAACCGGCGGCGTCTCCATCTTCGCGCTGCAGTTCGCCAGACTCCAGGGCCACCGCGTCCTCGGCATCTCATCGAGCGAGGCAAAGCTCCAGCGCGCCTGCTCCCTCGGCCTCGACAAGGGACTCGACTACGGCGAAACCTCCGAGTGGGACCGCTGGGTCGTCGAACAAACCAACGGCGAAGGTGTCGACCTCGTCGTCGAAGTCGGCGGCGTCGGCACGCTCCCGCGCTCTCTCCGCGCCGTCAAGATGGGAGGGGTCATCGCCCAGATCGGCGTTCTCACCGGCCCCGCCGATCCCATTCCCATTCCCCTCATCCTTCACAAGCAGATTCGCATTCAGGGAATCTACGTCGGCTCCCGCCATGACTTTGAAGAGATGAACAAGGCCATCGCCGCCGCAAAGCTCCGCCCTGTTTTTGAACCGCGCCCTTGGACAGAAGCCCGCGAAGCCTTCCATGAAATGCAATCCGCCACCCACTTCGGCAAACTGGTGCTGAAGGTCGAATAAGGATCTACTGCTCTCGCAGCGTCTTCATCGGATCGAGACGGGCCGCACGGTAAGCAGGCACGCTGCTTGCGGCAATGCCCACCGCGATGAGCAGGGCTGCGGTTGAAGCAAACGTCACAGGATCGGTCGGTCGAATGTGAAACAACATTCCCGACATCAGCCGCGTGATCATGGTCGAAACTGCCAGGCCTGTGCCCACGCCAATCAACGCCAGCGTAAGGCCGCGCCGCACTATCATGCCGAGAACATCGGATCTCTGCGCGCCAAGCGCCATCCGCAATCCGATCTCGAGCGTGCGCAGCACAACCATATACGAAAGCAAGCCATACAGCCCAATCGCCACAAGAACCAGCGCAATTCCAGCAAAGCTGGTCAGCAGCAATGCCTGAAAGCGCGGCTTGCGCCTGCCGATTTCGAGACGTAGTCTTCCATCGGCGCGACTTGGTAGACGGGCACGCTCTTGTCGAAATCGTGAACGGCCGCATTGATCGCGCCCTCCAGCGATGCGGGGTCTCCGACGGTGCGCACAACCAGGTATGGATTCGTAATGACCGATTGCGCGTAAGGCAGGTAGTACTGCGGGTCTGCATCCTCGGTCAGCCCCTTGCGCTTGATGTCGCCGACGACTCCCACTACTTCGCGCATGGGATGCTCGAAGACGTCGTCGCCAACGCGCACCTGGATGTGCTGGCCAATAGGATTGACTCTTTGAAAATACTTCTTCGCGAACGCCTGATTGATGATGATGGTTGGTGGTCCAGCCACGCCATCCCGGTCGCTAAAGTCCCGCCCTGCTACGAGCGGAATGTGCATCGTCTCGAAGTAAGCCGGCATGGCAAGGCCCAACGATTCACTCGGCTCATCTCCTTTCGCCACGGGTTGACCTTCGATATTGAATGAAACAGAGGCATTGTTATTGCTCATCGGCAATGGCCAACCTGCCGACGCCAATTGCACCCCCGGCAATGCGGAGATGCGCGCGAGCAATTGCTGATAGAAGAGGACATGCTCGTCATGTTTCAGTTTTTCGAATGACACTCCGATGCGGCTCGTCAAAACGTGCTTTGGTTCGAACCCGGGATCGACATTCAAAATGCGAATGAAGCTTCGCATCAGCAGACCGGAGCCGATCAGCAGCACCATACCAATCGCCGTTTGCGCCACCACCAGGACATTTTGAATGCGATGCTGTCCTCCGCCTGCGGACACTGCGCGCGGTCCCTCGCGCAGCGCGCTGGCCGGTGCAGAGCTCGACATGCGCCATGCGGGAAATACGCCAAACAACAGCCCGGAAACCAGCGACACCACCAGAACGAAAACAAGCACGCCGGCATCGACACTTGCCCCTTGCATACGTGGAATATCGAGGGGCATGAGTTTCAGGATTGCACGCACCAGGCCGACGGCCAGCGCCACACCTGCGGCTCCGCCACAAAGCGACAACGTGACCGACTCGACGAGCAACTGACGAATGATGACAGCGCGGCTTGCGCCAATCGCAGAGCGCAATGCGAACTCCGCATTTCGCCGCGAGCCACGAGCGAGCAACAAACCCGCTACATTCGCGCAGACAATCAGCAGCACCAGCGTGACCGCGCCGAACAGCACGCGCAGCGCCGGCCGCGTGTCACCCGTCATGTGCTCGAGTTCCGGCTCGACAAGAGCCGAGCTGTACTGCTTGTTATTGTCGGGATACATCTGAGCAAGGTTTCCCGCAATCACGCTCAGGTCGGCCTTCGCCTGCTCGACAGTCACTCCGGGTTTCAGCCGCCCGATCACGCCCAGGGAGTCGAAACCGCGCTGTCCCGTCTTTGGGTCCTTTCCATCCGCATCGTCAGCAAGCGACTTCCACACAGCCGGCGCCGGCCCTTCCAGCGGATACCGGAATTCCTTCGGCATCACTCCCGCGACCACGTAGCGATGGCCGTCCATGCGGATCGATGTGCCGGCAATGTCTTTTGCGGAGCCGAATTGCGACTGCCAGAGTGCATAGCTCAGCATCACCGCGCGATTGCCGGGTTTCTCATCGTCCCATCGAAAATCCCGGCCCAGCAGCGGCGCGGTGCCCAGCACGTCAAAAAAATTCGCCGAGACAGTCTGCGAATCCAACCGCAGAAACTGGCCGGCAGTCTCCAGGGTGACGCCGCCGCCATCGTACGATGCCAGCCCACTCAAGGTGTGATTCTGCGCGCGCCAGTCAAAGTAGTCGGGATAACTGAGAGACTCGGGCGCAATGCCAGGCAAAGAATGGTCCTGCTGGCTGATCCACATCAGCCGATCCGATTCAGGAAACGGCAGCGGCCGAAGCAGGACGGCATTGACGAGGCTGAAGATGGCCGTGGTGGCGCCAATGCCCAGTGCAAGAGTGGCGATGGCGATGGAAGCAAAACCCGCATTCTTCGAGAGCTGGCGGACGGCGAACTTCAAATCCGCCCAAAGGCTCTCCGCCAGCGGCCACATCCACGCCTCTCGGCCACGCTCCTCGATGTGAGTAATATTGCCGAACTCCCGTCTCGCCGCGCGCGCCGCCTCTTCGCGGTTCATCCCCCCTGCCATCAGCGCCTCGGTCTTCTCCTCGATGTGCTGCCGAATCTCCTCGCCCAGATCGTCGTAGATCCTGCGGCGTGTGAACAGCTGTTTGATCCACATCATGCTTGCCTCCTAGGACTCCGACTCCGCAAGAACCCGCGTGATTCCTTCGAGCATTCGTTCAAAGCTGAAGATCTCGCGCTCAAGGTGCCTCTTCCCCGCCGGCGTAATTCGATAGGTGTGCACCCTGCGCTTCGACGCGGAGATTTCCCACTCGGCCTTCACCAGGCCTTCCCTGAGCAATCGCTGTAGTGCTGGGTAGAGTGAGCCTTCTTCTACCTGCAGAAGTTCGTTGGACCTCTGCTTGATGTGCTGCACCAGCGCGTAGCCGTGCATGGGCTCCCGCAGCAGCGACCTCAGAACCATCATCTCCAGTGCGCCGCGAAACAGGTCTCGCTGCTCCCCACTCTTCGAGCTTGTCATAGGCATATCCGAAACATGCCTAGACTAAAATAGGTTAAGCGAAGTGTCAACAGAAATGCGAATTCTGCCGATCCCATTTTCGTTGCGCTCATCCTTCACAAGCAGATTGGTCTAGCTGGCACAGACCCGCTTCAGCTCCATTGGCTCAGTAAAATGCCGGCCATCCCTTTGCGAGATGGCCGGCTCGATTGCAAAGCAACTCAATTTTTTAGAACGCGATCCTTGCCAACCTCCGGTTAGCTCAGAAGCTTATCTTCACCGACGCCTCGAGCACGCGCGAACTGCCGACGCCATTGACATTGCCCACGCCGCTGCCAAGGGTGCTGGTGATCTTGCCAAGGTTCGATCCAAGAGTTCCGTTTGGCAGCCCGAATGCCGGAGTATTGGTCATGTCGAAGGCATCGAAGCGGGCTTCAAGCGAGGACTCGTGGATCATTGGAAAGCTTTTGAAGAGCGACACGTTGTCTGAGAAGTATCCGGGGCCACGGAACTGGTTGCGTTGCGTATTCCCGACTGCGCATGGAACGGGATTGCTGGCCGAATATGCCACGCAAGCAGGAGGCGCAGCAAAGGAAGCCGGATTGAACCAGGCGACAGCAGGGTTCTTCCCGCCGGCGACCTTATGCGTGACCTGGTAACCACTCACCTGGTTGACCGTCTGGGTTGTTCCCGGGGTCACGCTGGTTGTTGAAATGGTAAAAGGAAGGCCCGAGACCATCCCGATGGTTGCCGAAGTCTTCCACCCGCCCAGAATGTAGGCGCCGATGCCCGAGTTGAAAAGTCGGTGATTGCGCCCTGCGGGCAGTTCGTAGGTAACCGTCTGCTCGAAATTCTTCTTGCGGTCGAAGTCAAGCAGGTTGTAGTTGCGGCGCAAGTCGCCGCTCCAAAACAGCACATTTCCGTCCTGAGGGGTGGTCGCGTAACCCTGCGCCTTGCCCCAGGTGAACGCGGAGTTGAATGCCAGGCCGTTGGCGAAGCGGCGAGTGAGCTGCGCTTGCAGCGACTCATAGTTGCTGGAGAAGCCGAGGAAGTATTGTGTGACCGAGGCAGTTTTTCCAAAGGCAACATTGAAAGGATCGTAGGTGCCGCTCTGACCATAGATCCTGGGTTGGTTGATGTTCTGCGCGACGTCGATCCGCGTGCCGTGATTGGCAACATAGGCAATCTGCAAGGACATGTTCTTGGGCAGAGCCTGCTCGAGCGCGAAGTTCCACGAGTCCACAGAGGCATTCTTGAAGTTGAGGGGAATAAGAAGATTCGACAGTCCGATGGTCCCGTTGGCCGCGCTTTCCACGAGAGCTCCGTTCGATGGAAAAGCCACCGTCGGGGTCGCGGGTATGCCGGTTACAAAATTGATCACACCGCCTACGGGGTTAAGGGCTGGGCCATAGGTTGGTGTGTTCGTGTAGCCGGTGCTGGTCTTGATCGGGTAGTTATAGGCGTAGCTGTTGTCCACGAACGGAACATAGCTGATGCCAAATCCGGCGCGAAGAACGGTTTGCTCCGTGACGCGATAAGACAATCCCAGCCGAGGAGCAAAGTTTGTGTAGTCGGTTTGCATCCCGAGATTGGAAGGATTGCCGTCCAGGCCGGCGATCACCAGTGAATTGTTGGTGGGATTGTAGTTGACGAAGCCGCCCGCCTTGCGCGGCGTGGCCGGCGGGTACAGCTCATAGCGCAGGCCAAGATCCAGAGTCAGCTTCTGGACCAACCTGCCACTTGTCGGAGGCAAAGAAGAAGAGCCAGGTCTGCCGGTAGCAGGGGAAGGTGCTGTTGGTGTCCTGGCCAACCTTATAGGGAACGTCGAACAGCATGCTGGCCATGTCGTTGGCCTCGCCGGTGGCGCTGCCGTTGAATACGGTCGCGCCCGGCGCGGAAGTCGAGTTTTCCTGGAAGTAGAACTGCCCCGCAGCGGCGTTGTTATTTCCCTGCAGAAGATCGTCGCGGACGCGGCGGATGTCGGCGCCTGCCTTTCAAGGTGTGGTTGCCGAGAATCTTGGTCCAGTTGTTGGCAAAGTCGATATTCGATTCGGCGCGCAGCCAGGGCAGTGACGCCGAATAACCGATCAGCGGACGCGAGAAGACGTTTGCCGAGAAGGCGACTTGCCCGCTGCTCGTGGGAGTCTGGTCCGTTCCGTTGGGACCATTGCCGGGGATGCCAAGCGTTGTCGCATCGTTCTTTCCATAGTCTGTCTGCTGCGCCGAGTTACGCAGATGGGCCAGACCGACGCGCGCTTCGGTAAACAGGGTTGGCGAGAAGACATGATCGTAGTTGAAACCGGTGCTATAGGCCGCTGCGATTCCGGTCGCTTCAAATCCTCCGCTTCGCGGGCCCGCCAAGGAACGAGCCGAAGAGCGGCGCCTGGTACGTGGTCGATGTTCTGGTGGCTGAAACGGCCGCTCAGGTGGTCCTTCTGAGTGACATCGTGTAATCCGACTTGATGTCGTAGCTGATGGCATCTTTACTGAAGGGCAGGTTCGACTGAAAAATTGTTGGTCGTTGCGCCGGCGATGTACGCTGCTGACGAGAGATTCGTTTTGGGATTTCTGGCAAGGGTGTCCAGGTCCTGCAGAACGGTTAAGGCGACCTGGCTGAGTCCAGGATTCGTCATCGGAATGAGGTTGCCGGCGAACGGCGTGCGACCGGTTCCGCAGGCATTGTTGGCAGTGCTACCCACGCAGTCTGCCGTATCTCCAGTATTCGGATCGTAAACCTGGCCGGAGTACTCGCTCAGGTTGAGGTTGCCGTTGGTCACGTTATAGAACGGAATGGTCGCGGTCGTCGTGCGCGGATTCGTGATCGGAGGTGCGGAGAAAATCGCCGAAGAAGAAGAGCTTGTTTTTGAGAATCGGGCCGCCGAGCGAGCCGCCCGTGTAGTTGTAGACCAGGCGTCCATTGGGTCCGGCTGCGAAGTAATTGCGGGCATTGACGCCGTTGTTTTCCATGTTCTGGAAGGCCGACCCATGGAACGAGTTTGATCCCGACTTGAGCGTCACATTGACGACGGTTCCCACTGCGCGGCCGAACTCCGCTTCGAAGTTGTTCGTGGTAATGTCCACGTTCTGAATTGCGGCTGCGGGTGGAACGAGGATGATGTGAATGCCGGTACGCTGGTCGTCGTCGATACCTTCGATCTGGTACAGATTGACGTAAGAGGACTGGCCATTCGAGTTCGTGGACAGATCGTTATTGGCGTTGTAGAACTGCGAGTTGTTGAAGACGATGGGCGCCATACCCGGCACCGAATTCAGCAGGGACTGAAAGCTGTTGCCGCTGCTGAGGGGAAGACTGCCGATCTGGCCTTGCTCGATCGTGCTTGAGATGTCGGCGCGGTCGGTCTGCAGCTCAGGAGGCGCCGTCGTGACTTCCACTGTTTCCGTCGCGCTGCCCGGGGCCAGGGTTACATCCACGCGCGTCGTGGTGTTTGTAGCGAGGGCGATGTTCTCGCGGGTTTCTTTCTTGAAACCTTGTGCGACAACCGTGACCGCGTAGGTCCCGGAAGGAAGATCGGGTTCGGTATAGTCTCCGCTCCCATTGGTGACCGTTGCATATTGGGCGCTCTGACCCGTGAGAACAATCGTGACCTGGGCATTGGCTACTACTTTTCCCGTCGAGTCAGTCACCGTACCGAGCAGCGTGCCGTTCACCGCCTGTCCTGAAAGAGCGTGGGAAAACCCAAGCACGAAGAGGGCAAGCACGGACCCGATGATGAGCCTCATCATTTTGCGTTGCGTCATTTTGAAGGTCTCCTTAATTGATTCGCAATCCTGGCTCATGACCTCGTTGATCCGGCAGCGGCGCGCAGGTGCAAACGGAGCGCAGCGATGTTGCGATGAAAACAGCAAACGCAGGGTCTCCGGAGCCGAGAATGGCAATGCTTCGTGCGCGCATAACCCGGACCTCCAGTTTGTCTTGCGCCGTGCAACGGAAGGGAAGTCGCTCCTAAAAAGTAGTCAGGAGGAATGAGGTAGACCAGATTAAACCGAGCTTGCAGCGCTCGGCAAATGATTTTCCTGCCGGGAATAAATTAGGACAATACCTCTTTCTAATAGGCGATCTGAAAAGCGAGCCAGATCTTTGCATCACCATGCCGGCTCCCTCGGCTGTCCAGCCTCTTATCCCATCACCGCAGCCTAACCCGCTCAAAACAAAAGGCAAACTGTCGACGTCGATCCAGATGGCCACCAAACACGTGGTATGACGCGGTACTTGATTCTGGCCGCGTATTCCGCACACCCAGGAAGGATGGCAAGAAGCAATTTCTCTTCATCGAGAAGGCGGATCTGGATGACGACGAACATGAGGACGAAGGGAACCAACCCCCACCCGGAAGCGAGCACGCCACTCGAAGCCGTGGCCTTCAAAACCACGTTTGAGGTATTCACCAGGGTTGGCCCCGACAACTCGCTTGAACGCCTTACTGAACGCAGCGTCGGACTCGTAACCGACCAACCGAGCGACGTCTATGAGCTTCTTGTCACGCTGTTCGAGTAACTGCATCGCCTTCTGCATCCGCCACTCGGTTACATATTCCAGTGGTGTTTGTCCGAGTAGCTCTTTAAAACGTGCTGCGAATGCGGAGCGAGACATGCCCGCCGCTTCGGCCAGGGATTCGACCGTCCAGGGTGTATTCACTCTGTCGTGAATGGCACTCAGGGCAGTGCCCATTTGAGGATCGAAAACAGCACGAAGCCATCCTTTGTTGCGTTCCGGTCCCGACGCGATATGCGCCCGGAGTACCTGGATAAACAGAACCTCGGCCAGCCGAGTCGCGACGACTTCAGATCCCGGCGCCTGTTCTGCCATTTCTGACGCCAGCGCCTGCACTGTGTTGTGAAGAGCAAGCGTGCGTGCCTCATCGGCCTTCATCAGAATGAAGCTCGGCAATAACTGAGTGATCGGCTTCAGGCTGGCGCGATCGAAACTCAAGGACCCACAGACGATTGTCGTCGGTGCGCCACCACCTCCATAAAGAACGACATTGCCGTTGGCCTTGGCCCCGATCTCGCGGAAACTCCACTTCGGACGTGTTCGCGGGCTGTCGCGCAAAACAATCGAAGTCCCCTTAGCCAGCAAAAAGCAATCACCACCGGTGAGGGGAATCGGCTCCGGAATCCCTTCCACACTCAGCCAGCAGTTGCCGCGCGAAAGCATGGCGAAGTGCGCCAAATCTGTGGGTGCCATCTTTTTGTCGGAAGGCGTGACTTTTTCTTCGGCCTGATTTTCCTGTTTTACGCCCCACGGGGCTGTGGCTTCGAGCCTGTGCAGACCGAAAGCGGTTACGTGCATCGTTCTGAAGATGTCTGTTATCGGGTCCAACTCAGCCTCCCTCCTTTGGACGAATAGACAAAAATTATGGACTCCCGAGCAGTTCTCGTCCACCGCCAAAGAATCTACCTTAGTGTACCGAATGCTTCACGCATTCCGAAGGGAGTAAATATGGGAAAGCTTCAAGGTAAGGTTGCAGTCATCACGGGTGGGGCTACCGGCATCGGCCGCGCCGCAGCAAAGCGCTTCATCGAGGAGGGCGCCATCGTCTTCATCTTCGGCCGCCGGCAGGCAGAGCTCGACGCCGCTGTGGCCGACCTCGGGCCCAATGCCCGCGCAGTGAAGGGCTCGGTCTCCGATCTGGCCGACCTCGACCGACTCTACGCGGCGGTGAAGGCCGAGCGCGGAACCCTCGACATCGTCTTCGCCAATGCCGGGGCGGGAAGCCCGCTTCCGCTCGGCAAGATCACCGCCGAGCACATTGACGAGACCTTCGACACCAATGTGAAGGGTACGATCTTCACGGTCCAGAAGGCGCTGCCGCTGATGGGCAAGGGCGGTTCGATCATTCTGACGGGCTCGAGCGCCGGCACCACGGGCGCCCCGACAATGAGCGTCTACAGCGCGAGCAAGGCGGCAGTGCGCAACCTCGCGCGGACCTGGGCGGAGGACCTGAAGGGCACCGGCATCCGGGTAAACGTGCTGTCGCCCGGGGCGACGGCGACCGAACTCGCGAAGGCAGCGCTAGGCGAGGAGGGCCAGAAGGTCTACGCCTCGATGACTCCGCTCCAGCGCATGGCCGATCCGGCGGAGATCGGGGCGGCGGCTGCCTTTCTCGCGTCGGACGACAGCAGCTTCATGACCGCCAGCGAGCTCGCCGTCGACGGCGGCCTGGCGCAAATCTGACGCACTACGCCTGGCCGTAAATTCAACAGAAAAAACAACGAAAAACAAAAGGGAGAAAACATATGAGTAATAACCTTGGACAAAAATTGGCGGGCAAAATTGCGGTTATCACAGGCGGAAGCAGCGGGATTGGCTTGGCCACGGCCAAGCGCTTCGTGGAAGAAGGTGCGCACGTCGTGATCACTGGGCGACGAGAGAAAGAGCTGAAGGAGGCCGCAGCCTTCATCAAGAGAAACGTTACGACGGTCGTGGGCGACGTGTCGCGCTTGGAAGATCTCGACCGGCTCTATGCCGTCGTGAAAGAGAAACATGGTCACATCGACGTACTCTTCGCGAACGCGGGCGCGGGTACAATCGCACCGCTCGCGGTGGCTACTGAGGCCCATTTTGACCAGACCTTCGACGTGAACGTGAAGGGGCTGTTCTTTACGGTGCAGAAGGCCCTTCCCCTCTTCAAAGACGGCGGCTCGATCATCCTGACCTCTTCGGTCTCGAACGTGTTGGGGCTCCCAGGGTTTAGCGCCTACGCCGCGAGTAAGGCGGCTGTGCGCAACTTCGCGCGCGCCTGGACTATGGAGCTGAAAGACCGCAAGATCCGCGTGAATTCGATGAGCCCCGGACCAATCGATACCCCGGCCTTAGCGACGACGACGGGCCTTACCGCTGAACAGGCCGAGCAAGCGGCCGCACAGTTCGCCACGCAGATCCCAATGGGTCGCAGAGGCATGCCCGAGGAAATTGCGGCAGCAGTCGTGTTCCTCGCCTCTGATGAAAGTTCTTACATCACCGGTGTGGATCTCGCCGTCGATGGAGGCATGGCGCAGGTCTGACCCCGGCGCGGTCGCTTCTCGAACTTTAGTTCTCACACACGAGATCGGAGAAACATTATGAGCTATGCAATTGTAGGATTCGGCAAGATAGGCCAGGCACTCGCCCACGCCTTTGCCCGTAAGAACATCGAAGTCACCGTCGCGAGTCGCCGGTCGCCCGAGGCGTTGGCACCGCAGGCTCGGGCGATTGGACCCACGGTCGTCGCCAAGTCGCTGCGGGATGCACTCGAGGCCGACACAATCATCCTGGCGGTTCCGTTCGGGGAACATCGCGAGATTGCGAAGGCCCTGCCGAGTTGGAAAGGCAAGACGGTCATCGACGCGATGAACTCGTTTCCAGTCCCACCTGAGGAGCTGGACGGTCTTCCGTCCTCCGCATTCGTTGCGAAGTCGTTCACCGGCGCCAAGTTGGTGAAAGGTTTCAATCACTTGGTTGCGGCCACACTGGCTACCGACCCGATCGTCGAGGGCGGCCACCGGGTCGTCTTTCTGTCGAGCGACGACGAGGACGCTATCGCTCCCGTGGCGGATTTGGCCAAGAAACTTGGGTTCGCACCCGTCAAGCTGGGAAAGTTCAACGAGGGTGGCGCGCTGGTGCACGCACGCGGCCGCACTTGGGGTCCGCTCATCTTCCAGGATTTGTTCAAGAAGCAGCAGTAGTCGATCTACGACCGTATGATTTGGCCCGAGAAGAATGATTCCAAAACGTCCGATTCGATCGGACACGCTCGATTGAGGGAAAAGGAGAGATTTCGATGAGCATCGAAAAGAATGTCCAGATTGTGAAGGATTTTTTTGCAGCACTCGGCCGCCGCGATAAGCAAGGTTTGCTGGCGTTGTCTGCCGAAGATATTGAGTGGATCATTCCGGGCGAGAACTGGCCGCTGGCCGGCACGCACCGCGGGCACGCGGGATTGGAGAATTTACTTCAGAAGGCTAACGAAACGGTGGAAACTTCGTACCCAGAGCCCCCCGAGTTCATAGCGCAGGGAGACCGGGTTCTGGTCGTCGGCTTCGCTACTGGGAAAATCAAAGCGACGAATAGGACGTTTGAGGACCACTGGGTCTTCGACATTGCCGTTCGAAATGGCAAAGTGACGAACGTCCGGGAGTATATCGACACGCAAGCACTGGCGCGGGCCTCCGAGGTGGATCGCGAGCCCCAGGCCCTGACCCATCGATTATGCCAAGGCACTCATCGAGGGGGATAGGTCCTCAAATGCGGCCAGGGCTCACTGCTGTGCGCCTCTTAACCTGCTGTCAAGCGTCGGTTCCTCTCATCGCCGCCTAACCCACTCAAAACAAAAGCACAAATTTCCGCCGGTCTTTGCAGGTTATTTCGCCGATTAGCCTAGGCTGAATCTATGCGGCGGACTTCGATCTCGTTTTCGATTGCCGCGTTCGCACCAGCTTGACAGGCCCCGTGAGCTACCTGAACGAGTCAAAAAATGCCCGTTAAGTCCTTACAGAAGAGGACTCTGCGGGCAAGTTAAACCGTAAGAAGACCTTCGAGCAACAGGCATGCCATAATCGCCTCAAAAAAGAGACTTTCTATACAGAGATGGGAGTGGGGGGGCAGGAGATTAACTGAATCCCAGCACCGGATGCGGCGAGTACGGCTCCTCCAACGCCGCAATCTCCTCCGCCGTCAACTTCAACGCCAGCGCTGCCACCGCATCCGTCAGGTGATGCGGCTTAGTCGCCCCCACAATTGGCGCCGTAACCACCGGCTTGCTCAGCATCCACGCCAGCGCAACCTGTGCCCGCGGTCACTCCGCGCTTTTCCGCGATCTCTCCCAGCCGGTCGACGACCCTTTTATCGTCCTCCTCGGTGCGCGAATACATCGTGTTGCCAAATCGATCCGTCTCTGCTCGCTTCGTCGTCTCCGCCTGCCACGCCCGCGTCAGCCGCCCGCGCGCCAGGGGGCTCCACGGAATCACCGCGATCCCCTCTTCCGCGCACAGCCCCATCATCTCCCGCTCTTCTTCGCGATAGAGCAGGTTGTAATGGTTCTGCATCGAAACAAACCGCGTCCAGCCATTCAGCTCCGCGAGATACAGCGCCTTCGCAAACTGCCACGCATACATCGACGACGCGCCGATATAGCGCACCTTGCCCGCCTTCACCACATCGTGCAGCGCCTCCAGCGTCTCTTCGATCGGCGTCTCGTAGTCCCACCGATGAATCTGGTAAAGATCCACATAATCCGTGCCCAGCCGGCTCAGACTCTGATCCAGCTCGAACAGAATTGCCTTCCGCGACAACCCTCGCCCGTTCGGCTCATCGCGCATCACCCCATGCACCTTGGTCGCGATCACCACCGCCTCGCGCCGCGCATTCGCTTTCAGAAACTTGCCCACAACCCGCTCGCTGTCGCCGCTCGAGTAGACATTCGCCGTATCGAAGAAGTTGATCCCCAGTTCCATCGCCTGCCGCAGGAATGGTTGGCTCTCCTCCTCATTCAGCGCCCACAAATGCCTTCCGCCCTTCAACTCACCGGGCGCAGGCGGCTTGCCATAAGTCATGCAGCCCAGGCAAATCCGCGAAACCTTCAGACCGGTCCGGCCAAGATTCACATACTCCATCTCGTCTCCTCGATTTCATTGATTCGTTCCGTCTGCGAAGACTCACCGCATCGGCGCAGGCGGTCCTCGGCCAGAAACTCCTCGTAGATCGCCAGCGTCTCGGCATTGAAACAGACAAACTGCACCACCTCGACGCCGCTCTCATCAACATGTTCTCTTACCGTGTCGATCGCAATGCGCGCCGCGCGTCTTGGCGGAAAGTGGTACACCCCTGTGCTGATCGCCGGAAACGCAATGCTTCCCGCCTGGTGCTGCTTGTGCCAGTTCAAGACATCGCCGATAGCAACTCGCCAGCAATCGTCCTCGTCGTGTCCCCCGCCCTGCCACACGGGACCCACTGCATGAAATACCCACTTCGCCGGCAAATGAAATCCCGGCGTTGGCTTCGCGTCTCCAGTCGCACAGCCGCCCAGCTTCTCTGCATCCGGCCAGCAGTTCCGGGCCTGCCGCGCGATGGATCGCCCCATCCACGCCCCCGCCGCCCAGCAGCGAAGTATTGGCCGCGTTCACAATCGCATCCACTCTCAAGGTTGTGATGTCGCCCTGGACGCAATCAGTTCCGCCATGGATTCAGCTCCAAGCACTTCCGCTTTGACGATACATCAATGTCTTGCGGATGTCCGGGGCAACAAAGCGACGGAGTGCTTTGAGGATGGTCAGTCGATCTACTGCACGATGTACATCACCGAAGTGCTCGACATGTGCAGCGTCCCTTTGGGAGCGAAAGGAATGTTGTAAGGGAAGACGTAATTCACCACGACCTGCACGCGGCTGCCGGGATTCTCGTTTCCATCGGGATATGTTGTATTCAGCGCTCATTGTGCCGCTGCCGAGATTCGGCCAACCCAGCTGCGTGACCACGCTGTTCATGGTCGATGCCGATGCCGTGCAAGATGCGCCGTGCCCGTCTGGCATGTCGCTCCG
This sequence comes from uncultured Acidobacteriaceae bacterium, assembly GCA_963830285.1. Classification (GTDB taxonomy): domain Bacteria; phylum Acidobacteriota; class Terriglobia; order Terriglobales; family Acidobacteriaceae; genus Telmatobacter. Next base: position 40,212 of record CAWHLU010000011.1, on the reverse strand, counting down.
CGGACAATCGCATACCGCGTACCCTCGCGCGCCGATCTCCGAGATCATGCAATAGCTGTAAAACGCCAGGCAAATCTCGATCATCTGCAGATGAATGCCGCGATGATCGGCAGCGCCAACGCAACCTCGATCGACGGCCTGACCGCTCTCATTCTTTGTCCGCGCGGCAAGCCTGAATGGATATCTCCTGCCCGTAAATCAGGGAAACGTTTCGAACCAGTCAGGAATTCGCATCGTTACTCCTGCACTTCCATCACCGACGTCCCGCTCACCGTCCACGTCTTGGGCAATCCCGGGACAGGTCACCGGCGGCGTGATGCTCATGCTCGACACCACCTTCACGAATTGCAGGTAGTGGTTGCTTGCATTTGCCGGGCATGCAGCGGCCGCCGCGCTTTGGGTTGAATACTGCGTTCCATCCACGGCGTTGGAGCATGCATAGTAGCTCGTCGGCGTCACCGTCACGCTTTGTGCCGAAATCGGCCGCCTCTGCCTGCGCAGCCTTCTGGATTCCTGCGGTGTCCGCGGCGAAAGTGGAACTCATCATGCCGTACATGGCGCCCGCATGTGCGCAATTCGACAACTCAATCGAGTCGTAAATCAGCACTCGCGAGTTCCGTAGTGCCCAGCAGCAGCGGCAGTGCCGAAGATTCCAAATGTCAATGCGAGTTCGAGTGCTGCGTTTCCCGGCATCGTCCATGAATCGCTTGCGCATCCGCGCCACGATCGATGACACTTTTGAGAGATTTCAGCAGTTCCATATCATGATCTCCTCATTCCACCAGCTTGGCCACGGAAAGATTCAAAGTTCCCAGGCTCGATGTTGCATAACTGTTCAGCGTCGCCCCGCCCGCCATCGAAAGTGTCTGTGCCACGAAATCCATGGTCAGCGTTGTGCCCGTCCCGTTATTCAGCGTCACCGCGGCGTTTGGCGCGTACACCAGGCCGGAGAAGTTGGAAGTCGACCCGCCCTGAATCGTCACGGTGCTGCCCATCGCGTAGAAAAGCGTCTGCGGAACGCCGCTCACTGTCGGTGCTGAAAGGTTTGCCGTCACGCCATTGGCAATGTTCACAGTTCCGCCGACATAAAACTGAACCTATTTCCCGGTAACTGGCGCACCGCCGCCGGTCGTGAAATTGCCCTTGGATGTAATAGGTGTACCCCGGCGAAAACGTCACAGAAGCCGCATTGCTGGTATCCAGGCTCGTAGTAGCAGACCGTGTTGCTCGATCGTGGTCTCGCCCGCCAGCGGCAAAGTGTAGACCCCGGTGTAGTTGTTCGCGGCCGTCCAGCCCTGGATCGGATTGCTGTAACAGGGAAGCCCGCTGGGAAGCGTCGGCACCGTCAGCACCGGCTTGCACTGCGTCGCAATCCCCTGGACCACCTTGGTCGACGAGGTGATCAGGCCGTTGTTATTGATGTTGCCGTTGTTGTCCCAGGTGTTTGAAACCGTGCCCAGCGAGAGTGCATTCAGAGTCGCGCTGCCCACCACCCCTACCGCATTGCTGCTGCTCGAGTCCACGGTTACGCCGCACTGATGTGGCATTGATTCTGGCCATTGTTGCTCATGCTCAGACCCTGTCCCGTGGCCGCCTCAAGACAGATGCAGGTCGGGCTGGTCATTCCGCCTCCGGCCACCGCCCGGGCAGAAACGTTCAAGCTGCTTGCTTTGCGACTCGAATGCGGATAGAAAAAATGTCGGAATCGGCTTGGAAACGTCCGCCTCAATGTAAGTTTGACGACCCCGAATAATTGCCGCCGTCGGAGTCTTCAGCGTGACTGTCGCCGGATTCAGCGAAGCACCTGGATCAAACCCATTCATCTTCGCCATCGCGTTGGCGACGGTCTGCTCGTTTGAGCTGTTCCCCGAATGGCTTCCTCGGCGGCGGCCACGGCGGCTGCGTCGGCAGCGGCCTGCGCCATCCGTTTCTCATGAAACAGGTACCCTACATCGAGCCCGAGCGCCAGAAAACCCAGAACGAACAGCCCGATGAAGATCACAATCACCATCGCGGCTTGTCCCCGGTCATCGACCAGAAAATGTTGGCTCCCCTTGCTTCCGCGTTGGCCCGCCGTCCCTAAATCGCCTGCGGAGAGGGTCCGCACGACGGCGTCGAACAAGCATAAAGTCCTGTTTTTGCACATGTTGCACCATAAGTAATCAATTTAACGACGCATAAGTAATGATTACTTTGATCGTAGACGACCAGAAGTCCATAATTGGTACCACTTTGGTGGGCTCAGTGTCCCACTTCGGTACAATCGCATTGAGACGTGCGACTTTCGCCGGCCGGCGGCCCAGATTTCGGCCCCGCCAGGACGGGGTGCTTGATCTTCCGTCGAAACGGCCGCTATAGATTACGTTTTGATCAATTATGGAAGCGGGCTAAGCTTCTGCAGGGACAAATAGAGCTAACCTTGAATCTGCGCTCCCGTCGAAGCGGCGAGATCAATCTGACCTAAGGACAGCCTGCCTCCGGTGCAGCATGCCATACATCCCGTTAAGCATCAGCCATCTGCGCATGTCCCGTCGGCGCCTCGCCGTTCCGGCAAGCCGGGCCTGAAGTTCATTTCTGCGCTTCTTTGCATCGGGAGCCGCCCTTCTGGCCGGATGCGGAGCCGGACCTGTTACCGCAACCACTTCCAATGCGGCCTTTTCCATTTCGCCGGGCTCGGCCCTTATCGACACCAATTGCACGGGCTGCAACGCTGTCAATGCACATGCCAGCCCCGTCCACCAATTCACCGCCACGCTGGTCGGCGGCGGCGCTGCTCCCGTCACCTGGTCCGTCAGCGGCGGCGATCCGGCCTCAGGTCCTGGAAGAATCAACGGCAAGGCCAATACACACCTCCCGGTCTATCTCAGCTCCGACCGGGCCGAGGTCCTGGTCACCGCGGCGCTGAAATCCGATCCGGCCTCCGCGCCACTTCCTTGCTGACACTGACGCCTGGGTTCCTGCAGCCGCTCACACCCGAAAATGCCGCCCTCGGACCGACGGCTCCGTCACCGTAACTGGCTACCTGGCCGAAGCAGGTGGTAACAGCGAAATCCACTTTGCGCTCTCCGAACTACCCCTTCCGGCGACAGCGGCGGCGAAGGCACGTTGAGCGCGCCCGCCTGCCAGCGCCCCCGTCACGCGTTCACCATCCTGCTCCGTCACCTACACCGCACCGCTCAATGGTTCTCCAGCACGGGCGTCACCTATGTGGTGGCAACGCTTCCCGGTTCTTCCGCGAAAATCGAGACTGCCTTGCTTCTGAATGCTCCGGGCGTGACCAGCAACCCCGCCACCCACCAGGACGCCCTGTCAGCACCCATGCTTCTCGGCAGCTCCGGGGGCAATAACAACGACTTCGACGAAAAAGGCAACACCATCGTCGACTGCTGCAGCGGAACCCTTGGCGCCCTCGTTCAGGACGCAAGCGGCCGCCAATACCTGCTGAGCAATAATCATGTTCTGGCGCGCAGCGATCATGCCGCGGTCGGCGACACCATCGTCCAGCCCGGCCTTATCGATAACAACTGCACTCCCAACGGCGACGGCGCGGGAACCGTTCCCGTTGCCGCGCTCACCGCATGGCTGCCGCTGCGCTCGCCGCAAACCAACGTTGATGCCGCCATCGCGCAGGTTGCCTCGCACACTGTCGATCCCGCCGGCAGCATCCTGGAACTCGGACCGCGCCAACCCGACGGCTCGCTTGCTGCCGCACCTCCCGGCATTTCGTCCACCGGCGGCAAAGGCGAAAACGCAACCCTGCAGTTGCGCGTTGCCAAAAGCGGCCGCACCACCGGCCTCACCTGCGGCCGGGTCACAGCGCTCGATCTCGATGTCGCCGTCGACTACTACCGCGACTGCGCTGAAACCAAGCCGTACCTCACCAAGACCTTCACCAACCAGATCGCCGTCAGCGGAGATCGCTTCGGCGACGCAGGCGATTCCGGGCGCGCTCATTGTCGACACCGCCAATGCCGAGCCCGTCGGGCTGTTTTTTGCAGGCGGCATCGACGCCTCAGGAGTAAGCCACGGCATCGCCAACCCCGCGCCCGACGTGCTGAATGCCCTGGCACGCAGATGACCGGGGGACACCGAGCTTCTCCTTCGTCGGCACCGCCGACCACGAAGTCAGTTGTCTCAGCTACGGCGACAGCACCACTTCTTCGGCCCAGGCACGCACGCTTTCCGACGCTGAATCCGCGCGTCAGCAGGCGGCGCTTGCCGCTGGCCGCGCCCTTATCAATCCTTCGGCCGGCGTCCTCGGCATCGCGCCCGGGAAAGAGCAACGACGAGCCCGGCTCCGCAGCATTGATCGTCTATGTCGATGAGAGTCTCGCGCCGGTCGTTCCCGCGTCATCGAAGGAGTGCGCACTATCGTCATTCCCGCCACCGCCCGCGCCGTCGCGCTCGGTTCCGCGCCCTTCACGGCGACCGCTGCCAGGCTTGCACCCGCTCCCGGCTTCCGCCATCGCGCCGGCTCTGGCCGCCAAGCATCAGATCGCCCACAAGCTCATGCAGCAGAATCCTGCATTCTTCGCCATTGGCGTGGGTCAGAGTCTCGACAATCCTCGCGAAGCGGCTCTTGTAATCTACGTCGACCGCGACACATTCCGGCACAACTCCCATCCGCCATGAATGGCGTCCGCACCCGCTATGTCTTCATGGATCGACTGCATGTCACGCGTTCCTATGCGGCCGGCTTTCCCACCCCGCACCATTGCACGCCGCACCCCGCGTCTGGATCACCCAGACGGCGACGGCCTGTTCACACCCCGCGCTCTCGATATTCCCATAACTGCCCCTGGCCGATTCCTCTGTCGCCTTCGAGATCGCACACTTTGCTCGCACGTAAAAAGGGCACCGTTTCGATGGCGCCCTCTCGCTCTGCAAGCTATGCTCAGATCTCGACCCGCGGTGCTTTACCTCGAACGCAGTCCGAAATCATACACGACACCGACGGTGACTCCATTGGGATTCAAATCGTGCGGCCCGAAAATCGAGTGCCAGTACTGGTAGTCGTACTCGGCCCTCGCCGAGAAGCGACTCCAGAACCGCACATCCGCGCCAATGCCCGGCTCAAAACAGCCCTCGTATCGTGGAGTAGTTCGCCCCCGGACTTGGGAAGTCGATGCTGCCGATTCCCATTAGATACTTCCCAAATGGACGAATCCGTCCCTGCCGGCGGAATTGGTAAATCGGCCCGCCGAGCGCTGTGTCCATCCGATGGCCCGGCAAATAGGAAGGCGTTGCATAGTTCACGTCGCGACCTTCAAATTCAATTCCCAGGCCGTTCAGACGCGGTGGCATAAACGGAATCCGCCAGTCTACCCACATCGTAATCCCGACTTGCCGCGGATTCTTGACGCCCCAGTCATCCGAAAAATCAGATACACCCGCACCAACTGTGAACGGCAACTTCCCTTCCTCGGCCGAATATATCACCTGTGCACGCGCCGGTAACGCTGCTCCGATAGCAAATAAGGCCATGGCCGGCAAAACCATCAACTTCCATTGCATGTTGTCTCTCCCTCCAGGATTTTCCACTCTTCCGGTTTGCAGCTTCGCGGGAAAAGCACTCAACAGTTAGCAAGTCTGGCAGATCGAATTTAGGATTACTGCATTGTGATGCGCGCCGCACAAAGATCGGCAGGCGCGGCGAATAAAAACGTCTCTTAGTGAAGCAAGTCGCCTGCCTCGTCGTACATGGCCTCTAGAAAAGAGCGTAGCATCTCTGCTCTTGATTCAGCCATGACCTTTGAGCTTGTTAGACGCGTCTGGTTGGCCAGATGGTTAACGGCATACCGCAAAACCGGCACAATTGAACTGAAATTGGTGTAACGCGAATCCCGTCCGACCTTTACGGCTGTCCGCAGAATCCCGATTGCGCCCAGTTGTTCCAGAATGTCTGCGTCTCGAATCAACATACCCTCCACCGTTGTTGGTTCGTCCTTGGCCTGGTGATAACGGATCGCCGCCTCAACTCCGTCCAGTTTTTCCGCAGGAAAACCCCACACCGTCAAGAGCTCCCTGCTGCGGCGTATGGTGTAGGGAACGTGATCCCACCGGGAAAGTTGCGCAGGATCTTTCGGCCGATGCCCCAAAAACACTCCAAGGTCATGCATCCAGGCCCCGGCAAACAGGATGTCGTCGTCATAAGCCATCCCTTGGCCCACTTGCCTGGCCAGTGCGTATAACCTCGGTTGGTGGCCAAATTTGTCTTCTGGTTGCGCTTCGATGCCCGAATGTACGCGACCACCGACTCCCGCCAGCCACCATTCGTCATGCGGTCTTCTCGGGCCAGCGCGGCGTAATCCGAATCAAATCCAGCCCCCCCAGATCCTGAATGGCAAAAACCGGCGACGATGCAGGAACCGCGACAATCCCGCGCGCGGGCAAGTCCACCGTTCCAAAGCCGGAACTCGTCAGTCGCCCACTCCCCTCCGCAGCAAACAAATACGCCAGTCCCGCTTTCGCCTCACCTTCGCGGGGCAGGCTCGTACTGGAACGGCTCACTTCGAGCGGGATTCGTTCCACACAAAAATACTCGCCTTCCAACAGCACCGTGCGATCCTTCAATACTCTGCGGCATCACCTTGCCGGACTTCGTCTTCAGCCTCACGGCCTCCAGCGATTTCTCAATGTGCAGCTCGCGCCCGCGCCCGTAGTCGTACATCCTGTACGTCAAATCGGAATTCTGCTGCGTCTCCAGCAGCACCGATCCCGGCCAGATCGCGTGCACCGTTCCCGCGTCTACATAGATCATGTCACCTGCATGCACCGGAAGCATCCTGAGACTCTGCTCCAATGTTCCGCTCTCGATGCCCGCCTTTACTGCGTCCATTGTGACTCCCGCCTTGAGCCCTGCAGCAACCTGCGCGCCTGCTTCGGCTGCCAGCGCGTACCAGCACTCGGTCTTGCCCCGCGGCTCACCGTACTTCTGCGCCAGCCGATCGTCGGGATGCACTTGAACGCTCAATTTCTCGCGGGCAAATATCACCTTGATCAACAGCGGTGAATCGCCCGACGGCGCATTCTCTCCAAGCATCGCCAACGGCATCTCTGCGAAGATTTCGCGCAGCGTCTTGCCGGCGTGGGGACCGGTCGCAACCCCACAATCATCTCCCGTCAGCCACACCTCGCCAATGGGTTCATCTTTTGCCTTGCGATCGATACCAGGGATGCAAATCTCTCCATCCCCACACGCGACCAACAAAGCGCGGCTCCACTCGGAATGGCGCCACCTCGGCAAATAAATTCCGCTCGGTCACAGGCACGCGGTCCACTGATTCCCTTCTGGAATTCGCGACCTCCGCAATGGAGCACAGAATCGCTTGAGCGGATTCTATCGCACGTGCTCGTCAAGATTGTCCTCGAGACCTGGCGGAGCGCTCACCAACCTGACACGCCTTCTCGCTCGCGATTCGCCCTCATCCGCGTCTTAAGAAGTACAACCGCCGCAAGCTGGAGCTTCTTTGATGTCTCATTCCCACCGCTGCCATTCCTGCCTTTTCTTGCTGCTGGCAGCCCTCGCGTTCAATGCTGTTGCGCGCGCAGAATCACTCGAACCAGCTACGCCAGCTTCCATCGCGACATCCCAGCCTGAACTTGCCAAAGGCACCAGTCTTCAGGTGGAGATCCACCGTCATTATCCGGTCAAGGTTGGTGAGCGCATCGAAGCGCATTTGATGCACCCCATCTACGCCGGCGACAAACTCGTCGTGCCCCAGAACGCCCCGCTAGAAGGCCGCGTCATCGCGCTTCAGGCCGACTCGAAGACGCGCTGGCACGCCCGCCTGCGCGGAGACTTCACGCCCTTCCACACTGTCGAGGTTCAGTTCGACAAGCTCGAACTTCCTGCGGGAGCAGTCTCCATCACCGCCGCCCCCGCCGCCAATGGCGCACCCGTGCTCAAACTTAGCGCTCCCGGCGTCTCGCCCAAACAATCCTTCATCGCCCGGCACTGGGCCGAGGCCAAGGCCAACCTGCACGACCGGATCGCCTACTTCACCGCACCCGGCAAGGCCGACCGCGCACTTCAGTTGCTCTACCACCAGCTCCCTTACCATCCCGAGCGCATCGAGGCGAACACCGCATGGTCCTTCGAACTCACCGCGCCCGTCGATCTACCCGAAACCGCCGCCGCTCTTCCCGCACTGCCACCCACCGCGTCCGGCGCCGGCAAGACAGAAGTCTGGTCCGTCAATGCAACCCTCTCGCGAGATCTCACCTCCGCCACCGCCCGGCCTGGGGATCCCGTCGAAGCCCTCGTCGTTGAACCCGTATACGACAAAGACCGCCAGCTCGTCGTCCCCCAGGGTTCGAAACTTGTCGGCAAGGTCTCCGCCGCCCAGGCCGCCCGCTCCTTCGGCCGCAATGGCAAACTTCGCTTTACCTTCCATCAGGTACAGTTCCCCGAGGGTTACAACCGCGATGTCGAGGGCGCGCTCGCCGGAGCTGCAACTGCAAAAAGTCAGAATCTCTCGCTCGATGCCGAGGGCACCATCACTCCCCGCAACCAGTCCAGCGTCATTGCGCCCCTCTTGCTGACCGTGCTCGCGGGACGCGCTCTCGATGAAGATGGCAATCTCACCGCACAAACCGGCGTCGCCTCCAATGGATTCGGACTCGTCGGTCGCATTGTCGGCATTGCCGCGGGAAACCGCAACCTTGCCGCGGGCATCGGCTACTACGCTGCGGCGCTCTCCTTGTACGACAATTTCCTGCACTCTGGCCGCGATGTTGTCTTTCCCCGCGACACCCGCATCGAGATTGAAACCACCCCGCTCCGCGCGCCAGTGATCAAGCCCGAGGGGCAATAGCCCTCGCCTCTTCGATTTGCTCCTCGATCACACGCTTCAGATTTGCCACCGAATACGTCGGAGCCTTGATGAACTTGCCATCCTCGCGCTTATGCACTTTCAGAACCGAGTTCCAATTTCCAGCATGGGCATCCGCGTCGTCCGGGTGAACCAGTTCCTCTCCGGTCCCGCGCACCAGAACCGCGTCGCACACGCTGCAGTGTGGCCACGCCTTGCTCATGTTGCTCCGCTGCACCTCATCCCACGCGCTTTCAACCTTCACGCCCGCCGCAACCAGCGCCCCGTACGTCACGACAAGCTGATCAATACAGCCGTCTACATATTCCGTAAAGTCCGGTGTGCCATTCGGATCGAGAACAACGCGTATATCGTTGATGACCGCAGGCCCTTCGACACTTGATCCAGACATCGTAACCGTGCAGCCGCAAGCTCTTACAAACTCGAGAGCCTCTTCAAACACCAGCCGCGCGCGCAGCAGTCGCGTCGCCGCATCCGGCAGCTCCGGCGAGTCCTTCACTTCCTGCTCAAACTGCGTCATCAATGTGACGATGTCTTCCTGCGGCCGATAGCTCTTCTCCGTCATTCCATCCTCAATTCAAAGCGCATTCTGCAAAGGGGATCTTCCAACGGTCCCGCACGAGCAACAATAATTGATCCCGCCTCGTATACGGAACCGGATCACCCGCAATTCGCTGCAGCATCCATTCAGATATGCGAAACAGCGAAGCTGATCAGCCATTTCTCCAGCGGCAAAAGTTGAAGCAATCGCCAGCAGCAAGAATGGCGCGAAGCGCCCTACGCCTGGACGGCCAGTCCTCACTCCCACTCGATGGTGCCTGGGGGCTTGGAAGTAATGTCGTAGACCACCCGATTGATCCCGCGCACTTCGTTGACGATCCGGCTCGAGATACGTTTCAGCACCTCGTGCGGCAGGGGTGTCCAGTCCGCCGTCATGCCGTCTTCCGAATGCACCGCACGCACCGCACAGGTATAGGCGTAGGTCCGCTGATCCCCCATCACGCCTACGCTCATCACCGGCAGCAGTACCGCAAAACTCTGCCAGATGCTCGAGTAGAGCCCCGCCGCCTTAATCTCGCTGACCACAATGTCATCGGCCTCCTGCAACAATGCCACGCGGTCCGCCGTGACTTCCCCGAGGATGCGCACCGCCAGCCCCGGCCCCGGAAAGGGCTGCCGTCCCAAAACGTCTTCCGGCATCCCCATATCCCGCCCGATTCGCCGCACTTCGTCTTTGAATAAATCGCGCAGCGGCTCGATCAGCTTCAGCTTCATCCCCAGCGGCAGCCCGCCGACGTTATGGTGGCTCTTGATGGTCTGGCTCGGCCCCTTCACGCTGCTCGACTCAATCACGTCCGGATACAGCGTCCCTTGCACCAGCCAATCCACACCGCCCGTTTCCTGAGCGATCCGGTTCGCCTCGTCGTCAAAAACCGCGATGAACTCCGCACCAATCCGCTTGCGCTTCGTTTCCGGATCGGTGACGCCGGCAAGCTGTTTCAAGAATCTCTCACTCGCATCCACGGCAACAATATTCAGTCCAAGCTTGTCGCGCAGATTCTTTTGCACGCTCTCAAACTCGTTCTTGCGCAGCACCCCGTTGTTAACAAAAATGCAAGTCAGCTGGCGGCCGATGGCCCTGTGTACCAGCATCGCCGCAACCGACGAATCCACGCCGCCCGAGAGTCCGCAGATCACGTGCCCCTTGCCGACCTTCTCGCGAATCCCCGCAACCGTCGTCTCAATGAAATGTGCCGGCGTCCAGTCGCCCTTTGCCCCGCAGATGCCGAACACAAAGTTCCTGATCAGCTGGGGCCCCAGCGGTGTGTGATGCACCTCAGGATGAAACTGTACCGCCCACGTCCGCCGCTCCTCATTCGCAATCGCCGCCAGCGCATTCGACGTCACCGCGGTGCGGCGAAAACCCGGAGGCAACTCCAGAGCCTCGTCCCCGTGGCTCATCCACACCTGGATCGCGGTCGGCAGCCCCGCAAATAGCGGCGTCGAACCATCCTCCAGCGTAACCTCGGCATGTCCGTATTCGCGCTTCGGCGCCGTGCGCACCTTGCCGCCCAGGTGATGCACGATAAAGTGCAACCCGTAGCAAATGCCCAGTGTCGGCACCTTCATTTCCAGCAGCTTGGGATCGGCATTCGGCGCATCCGCGTCGTACACCGACGAAGGCCCACCCGACAAGATGAGGCCGATTGGCCTGTAGGCCTCAACGTCTGCGAGCGGCGCCGTGCAGGGCAGTACCACTGAAAACACGTTCAGCTCGCGAATACGACGCGCAATCAGCTGCGTGTACTGCGAGCCGAAATCAAGAATGACGATGGTTTGGGTGTCCACCTTCCAGTGTGGCAGGGCCATAGGCGGCCTGTAAAGAACTAGTGTTTCCCGCAGCCATGCCGATCTCTCTCCATAAGCCGGAACTCTCACGTTCCAAACTCGTTTCTTCGCTCAACTTCTGGCGCATTCGGCCGATTGTTACCTTGCAGGGGTGCAATGACTGTGGAACCATGCATCGACGTCGGGGTTCGGCCCGTAAGATACGCCGCTCGCCAGCCGGTCTTCGCCATCGACGGAACCGTTATCGGCTATAAACTTCTCTTTCGAACCGACGTCGTCAGCCATTTTTCGACTTCCAGTTCTGACGAGTCCGGTACCGCTGCTATTGAAGTCTCCACACTCCTGAGTCTCGACACCCTCTGCGACCATCGCATGGCGTTCATCGCTTGCAACCGCGACGTCTTGCTTCAGAATGGGCTGGCGTTGCTCCCGCCCGACAAGGTCGTCGCAGAGATCGAGCCGACCGTCATAGTTGACGATGCGATTTACCACCGTTGCTGCGCCTTGAAAAATGATGGCTACCGGATCGCCCTCGCAGATTTCTCGCCAGGTGATCCGCGGGAACCCATCGCCCATCTCGCAGACTTTATCTTTATTGATCTGCACCGGTCCGAACTGGAAGAGATCGAGAGCATTATCGGATTCGACCGGTGGCGGCATTCCGGTTTGGTTGCGACAAACGTGGAAACCCGCGAGGACGCGGAATTCGCACGCAGGTCCGGCTTCCAATTCCTTCAGGGCAACTACTTTCGCAAGCCGGAGTCGTTGCGAACCCGCACCGCCCAAACCAATCGCACGATATACCTGCGTCTGCTCCAGGCCGTCTGTCGACCGGAACTCGATTGGAATGCCATCGAGGAACTCATCAAGAGCGATGCGACCATCTATTACAGATTCATGCGCTTTGTGAATTCCGCAGGCGTTGGGATTCGCTGTGAAGTTCGTTCCGTGCGCCTGGCGCTTGGCCTGCTCGGGGACGACGAAATTCGCCGCTGGTGCCGTCTCTCCGGAATGTTCGAAATGTCCCGCGATCGGCCGGGCGACCTCCTGCTTTCCGCGTTGGTCCGCGCCCGGTTTGCGGATTTGCTGGGCACGCGCATTCAGCATGAAGGGGCAGACTTGTTCCTGCTCGGCCTGCTGACATTCATGGATACCATCCTCGAGATCCCGATGAGCGCCATCATCAACGGCCTGTCGCTCGACGAGGCATCCACAACGTTCCTCCTCGAGCACGAGGGTAGCCTTCGTCCAGTTTTCGAGTTGGTTTTCGCGGTCGAGACCGGCGCATGGAAGGCCGTCGTCCAATGGTGCCGCCAATTGAACGTGAAGGAAGATTACGCCGCCGAGTGCTATTCCAACGCCATGGCCTGGGCGCAAACACTGACCGACTCCATCTGAATCTCAATCTCTTCCATCATGTCGGAACGCAATATGCCTCGCAGCCACATTCGGTCTTACTTGCCGGAGCTTCCCTCCCCCTTGTACACGACACCGCTCTTCATCACGAACTTCACGTCCTGCAACACCCGAACATCTTCCAGCGGGTTCTTGTCCACTCCAATAACGTCTGCCCACTTCCCTGGCTCCAGCGTCCCCGTCTTCGCGGTCCACCCCATCAGGTCCGCCGCATTCACCGTCGCCGATTGCAGCGCCGCCAGCGGCGACATCCCCAGCTGATTTACATACACATCCAGTTCGTGCGCATTCAACCCATGCGGATAAACCGCCGCATCGGTGCCCAGCGCGATCTTCACGCCCGCCTCCATGGCGTGCTTGATATTCTTCTTTGCCACTGAGCTTACATCCAGCATCTTCTGGTGATAGAGGGTGGGCAGATTGCCCTTCTCCACCATCCAGTCTTCCAGGTAGAGCGTAGGCACCAGGTACGTTCCCCGCTTCTTCATCTCCGCAATGGCTTCGTCGTTGATGTAGCTTCCGTGCTCGATCGAGTCCACGCCGGCTTCCGTGGCCCAGAGAATTCCCTGCGCTCCATGCGCGTGCGCCGCCACCTTGCGCCCCAGCCGATGCGCGTCCGCCACAATCGCCTGCATCTCCTCCAGCGTGAATTGGGATGCCTGCGGATCATCGCCCTTCGACAGCACGCCGCCGGTCGCGCAGATCTTGATCAGGTCCGCACCATACTTGATGTTCTCCCGCACCTTGTGCTGCACCTGCGCAATGCCGTCGGCCACACCGTCGCCCACCGCGTGATATTGGATCGGCAGCAGGTTCGCATCGCAATGTCCGCCGGTGATGCCCAGCAATGGCCCGCTCACCTGCATGTGCGGTCCTGGAACCTGCCCGGCATTGATAGCATCGCGCAGGTCCACGTCCACAAATCCATAAGCGCCCACGTTGCGCACGGTCGTGAAACCTGCCATCAGGGTCGCGCGGGCATTCACCACACCGTTGATCGCCTCTTTCGCCGATGTGGACGTCACTTCTTTGAATGGGTCGAAGTCCGGATTCATCGTCAGATGCGTGTGGACATCGATCAGACCCGGCATCACCGTCATGCCGCCCAGGTCCACAACCGCATCGCCCGGCTCGGCCGACACCGAGGCCGTTGGCGCAATCGACTGGATGGTGTCTCCTACCACGACGATCGTCTGCCCATCGGCAACCTTGCCCGTCCTCACATCCAGCACATGTCCGGCACGCACCAGTGTCCGCTTCGCCGAGGCCTTCTCTGCCGGTTGACCCGATGCTGCCGCTGAAAAAACTGCGCCCGCCAGCGCAAGGCACAAACATACCGCCAGCTTCCGTTTCAAAATCATTCCGTCTTCTCCGTCCGGGGAACTTGTTAGCGGAGTTTAACAAATGCACTCAACCATCCGTCGATTTTCCCCGCAGCGCGCTACCTGGAGCCGACTCGTGACCCCGGTCTGATAGTCTTCTCTGCGACGCAGCGGCGCCCGATCCTGCTGCTCTTCTTCAGGCCTCCTCTTCACCGTCCGTTGTCGAACGAGTGCGGCCTGGCACTTCAACAATCCCCAGGAGAAACCATGAAGCTCTCTCAACTCATTCCAATATTCTTGATTGCTACAGGAATGGCAGTTGCCCAGTCTCCCGCTGCTTTCACCAGCGATGACGCAACGCCCGCTCCACCCGCCAAGGCCGGGAGCTTCGATCTCACCGCCATCGATAAAACCGCCGATCCCTGCGAGGACTTCTATCAGTACGCATGCGGCAATTGGGTCAAGGCCAACCCCATCCCCTCCGACCAGGTCCGCTGGGCGCGCTCCTTCTCGCTGCTCAGCGAGCGCAACCGCTACCTCCTCTGGCAGGAACTCGACGCCGCCTCAAAGGCTCCCAAAACGCCCCTCCAGAAGAAATATGGCGACTTCTATGCCGCCTGCATGAATACCGACCTGATCGAGCAAAAGGGCCTCGCCCCCATCAAGCCCGCACTCGACCGCATCGCCGCGCTCAGCGACACCAGGAGCGTTGCCTCGCTGGTCGGCGGTCTCGCCGAGAAAGGCGATCCCGCGCCGCTCTTCCGCTTCGGGGTACAAGTGGATGAAAAGGACGCATCCAAACAAATCGCCAGCGTGGGCCAGGGCGGCTTGTCACTGCCGGATCGCGAATACTACATCTCCGACGCCAAGCGGTTCCAAACCATCCGCCAGCAATATCGTGAACACGTGACCAGGATGTTCACTCTGGCCGGCGACTCGCCCGAGGATGCCGCCAAAGAGGCCGATGCCGTACTCACTATCGAAACCGCTCTGGCCAAGGCTTCCACAAGCCGCACCGCCCTCCGCGACCCGGAAAACCGCTATCACATCTATACCCTCGCCGACTTCCAGAAACTCACCCCTGATTTTGATTTCGCCGTCTATTTCAAAGACGTCGAGGTCCGGCCCTTCGAAACCCTCAATGTTGCCACCCCAGACTTCTTTAAAGCGCTGAACGAATTGATCACCTCCGAGCCCGTCGATGCCTGGAAGTCGTATCTTCGCTGGCACACGATTCACGCCTCGGCCACAAACCTGCCTAAGGCCTACTACGACGAAAACTTCGACTTCTTCGGCAAGACGCTCGCCGGCCAGAAAGAACCAACCCCCCGCTGGAAGCAGTGCACCGCTGAAACCGATCGCGCCCTCGGCGAAGCCGTGGGTCAGGACTGGGTTAAAGAGCACTTCCCGCCCAAGGCCAAGGCCAGCATGGACCAACTCGTTGCTGCCCTTGAAAAATCCCTTGGCGAAGACATCAAGACGCTCCCCTGGATGAGCGACGATACCAAAAAAGCCGCCGAAGAGAAGCTCGCCCTTTACCGCAACAAGATCGGCTACCCCGAAAAATGGCGCGACTACTCGGCCTTGGACGTCAAGCGTGACGACCCGCTTGGCAATGCGCATCGCGACGCCATCTTCCAGCGCAATTACAACCTCAACAAGCTCGGGAAACCCGTCGACGAGAAGGAGTGGGGCATGACCCCGCCTACGGTCAACGCCTATTACAACCCGTCGATGAACGACATCAACTTCCCCGCCGGCATCCTCCAGCCACCGTTCTTCGATCCGGACATCGATCCTGCCGTCAACTTCGGCGGCATCGGAGTTGTCATCGGACACGAGATGACGCACGGCTTTGACGACGAAGGCTCAAAATACGACGGCCATGGCAACCTGCGCGAGTGGCAGACCGCCGAAGATCGCAAGAAGTTCGTTGAGCGCACCGACTGCGAAGTCGCCGAATACGGAGGCTTTCAGGCAGCTCCGGCCCACGGCGACGTGCCCGAAGCCAAGCTCAACGGAAAACTGACCCTGGGCGAGAACACCGCCGACAACGGCGGCCTGCGCATCGCCTATATGGCTTTGCTCGACGTCCTGGCCAAAGAAGGCAAGACCATCAACGACAAGATCGACGGTTACACCGAGGAACAGCGCTACTTCCTCGGCTTTGCCCAGGTCTGGTGCCAGAACGAAACCGAACAGGCAGCACGCCAGGGAGCCATGACCGATCCCCACTCGCCCGGGCGCTGGCGCGTGAACGGTTCTGTCCAGAACTTCGACCAGTTCGGCAAGGCGTTTGGCTGCCACAAGGGCCAGCCGATGTACCCCGAAAACTCCTGCCGCGTCTGGTAGCAGCCCGTCCGTCCGAAGCCGCGGTGCACCTCGGCCGCGGCTCCGGCCTTCCTGAGCCCCCTCCCGAACCCGATCTGTATTCGCGTCGTGGGAGCAGTGCCGATTTCCCGCCCGCGCGGTGACCTTGCAGGCATTTCCGCGTCCAATTCGCATCGCTTATCCGCACTGAATTGGCACGAGGGCGACATGTTCTATTACGCCGCTTCACCGTAACGTTCCAACCCCCAAACACCTTGCTTTGGGCGACAGCGGTTCCATAATTGCTGGATCTCGAAGCCAGCGTGGCTTTTTCATCTCCGGGGCCCCGGCAACAGGTTTAAGTCGCTGGGATGGAAGTGAAAGCCACCTCGATGGAGGCCGGAAATGGCTACATGAATTGTGGAGCCGCTCTATCTTGCGCTGAAACTAGGCATAACAAGCCCTGGCCTTTTACAATGCAGCAGGGACCCATCCCAACCCAGCTCTGCTGCGGAATCAGCACACACTTGGCGGCTCTCGCCTGACCAGGATGAAGGAATCGCATGAAGTTCAGGAAATTCGGCAAGGCTCTACTGATGACTGCCCTCTCTGCTGGCGTGGTCCTCGGCATCTCGTCTTGCGTACGAAGCTATACGGTCGGCTATCTCTATGTCACCGGAACGCAAACGGCCTCCTCCACGGGTGAAGGCATTATCAGCGGCTTCAAAATCGACCACAATACCGGCAATCTCGTTCCAATCGCAGGCCTTCCGGTCAGCTCCGGTGGGGCCAATCCCGACAGGGCCGTGCTCCTGACCGGGGGACGCTTCGTCTATGTCCTGAACCAGGGCTCCCACGAGGATGGCTCTCCATGCACGACTGCAAATCCCTGCACCAATTCAAATATCACCCAGTTTTCAATCGGCGGAAACGGCGTGCTGGCCCCCCAGGGCACTTACTATACCCAGGGCAATAATCCATTCCGCATGGTTGCCGACTCGACTGGCGCGCACATCTTTGTGCTCGATCATGATGCTCCCAATGGAACTGGATGCTCGCTGGTCTTTGGCGCCCAGGTGACCACCTGCGGCGACATTACTGCCTTTACGGTCGACCCCACCACCGGGCGGCTGAGCTACGTCCTCAATTCCCAGGTAACTGCCTCCAGCGGCTCGCCGTTGCCCTACTTCCCGATCCCGGCGGACCCCATCGACTTTGTGCTTTCGGGGAACTACTTCCTCACCCTCAGCGGTACTCCGGCGACCGGCGACTCGGTCTTTCCTTATGCCTACAATGCGGCGAACGGCCAGCTGTCCATCAACCAGAACAGCTCGCAGCCGCTTGGCATCACCGAGGGAACGGCAATCGTTGTGGCCGGCAGCGCCACCTACGTCCTTGATGACGGCCTCAACACCAATACCCCCACCCCTACGAACGGCCAGATCTTCGCCTACACCGTGGGAACAGCCGGATCGCTTCAAGCCGAACCCAATGGGTATATTCCCGACAGCGCCGCATACTCCAGGCCCATCTATGCGATCCAGGCAAACGGGAATGGCAAGAACTTTCTTTACATCCTGAATGAGGGCGACAATGCCAGCACGACTGCTGCACAGAGCGGGATCGCAGCCTTTGTCATCACGTCCCCATTCCAGGTGTCTCCCATTTCAGGCCAGACGGGTTCTACAGGCGGAACTGGCGCCGGCCCTCAGTGCATTCTTGAGGATCCCTCGAACCAATACGTCTATACCGCTAACTTCAACAGTTCAACGGTGACTGGCCTTTCGATTGACCAGAACGACGGCAATCTCACTCCGCTCAGTCAGGCGACGAAGGCAAAGGACAGTTATACGCTTCCCGGTCCTGGGACATGGTGTGTTGCCACCGGGCGCACAAGCTAATACCTTCGCGGGCGACGTTCACCGGGTGAGAGCGGGACCATGGCCGCTTTCACTCGAACCGCAAAGGCCTCTTGACGGTGTAGGCCGGAGCCGATTCGATCAGAGTTCAAAAGCAGATCAGGCATCAGACGATTCGGTTCAAAGATTCGATGTTTAGAAGGTCACGAAGTTGGCTCCAACACGAAAGATGCGCATGAAGTTGAACAAACCGATTCAGTTGCTGGCCGTCTCGGCGGCAAGTCTGCTGGCAGCTTCCTTTCTCTCCGCCTGCGCCACGCTGACCGTGGACTTCGTATACGTGACAAGTGCCAAGGCGGCGGGCCCCAACAACTATGGAGAAGTCGACGTTTACGAGATCAACTCCGAATCGGGCCGCATGCGCCAGATCATCACCTCGCCCTTCCCTTCCGGCGGCCGGAATCCCGTTGCCGAAGCCGTATCGCCGGATCAGGCCGATCTCTATGTCGTCAATGAAGACGACAACTCCATCGTCCAGTTCATCATCGGCAGCGACGGAAAGCTCTACCCTCAGAACACCCTGAATACTCCCGGCATCTTCCCGCTCGCAACAGCCGTCTCGGGAGGTTTCCTTTACGTCGTCGACACCTATCAGCCGCTGCCAACCTGCAGCCCGGCCTCGCCTTGCTCTGGATCGGTTGCCGTTTTCCCCATTTTGAGTGCTTCGCAGGCTGCCGCTCTTAAACCCTCTCAACCCGCCGACACCCTGGGAACTCCTTTGGTGAACAGCGCCATAAGCGCCAGCTACTGGCCTCTCTCGCTGTCGGGGGGAGCCGCATCCGACGTCTTCGTCCCCACTGCGATCAACGTGGCTGCTCGGCCCCTATGTGTATATCGCGGGCTATGATTCGCGCACCAGCGTCGGCTACGTTTTCGGCTTCGCCGGCGGCTCCGATGGCACCCTCACCCTGGTTCCCGGGTTTCCGCTTGCCGTTGGTATTCACCCCAGTGCAATCGCGAGCGACGCATCCGGCGCCTATCTCTATGTCACCGATTCCGCGCAGAACCTGGTCTACGGTTTCCAGATCAATGGCGGCGCATTAACCGCCCTGAGCGGCAGCCCATTCGCCACGGGCGGACAGCCCGGCGCCATCCTGCTCGATGCCGGCGCCAAATACGCCTTCGTCGCGAACAGTCAGGATTCGAACCTGAGTGTCTACTCCATTACGTCCGGCAATCTAACCCGGCTGGGGTCATACACAACCGGAACACAGCCCGTCGCAATCGGTATCGACCCTTCGCTGAACGAGTACGTGTATACGGCGAATTTCCTCGGCAACAACGTATCGGGGTTCCAGTTGAACTCCACCGATGGTTCCCTTCTCAATTCGCAGTTTTCACCGTCCGCGTCCAATGCAAATCCAACGGCGGTCGCAACAATTACGCATGGAAGCACAAAGAAGTAGCTCCGCAGCCGCCGGCCAACAGCCGGCGTCGCTGGGAAAGACGCAATTCGGTTCGCAGCAGCACCCCTTTCAGGGCTTTTACAATGACTGATAGGAACCTCAACCAGCATTCTCGGGGCTTGACCTTGACAGCCCGTGACGAAGGAAGCGCATGAAGTTCAGCAAATTGAGACAGCTCCTGCTGGTCTCTGTCATCGGCCTCGTTGTGGCCACGCTCTTTTCCGGTTGCCAGCTTGTGACGATTGACTATGTGTTTGTCGCCACCTCCGCAAGCGGCATTGGAACAAATGCCAGCGCGTGTCCCGCCGGCGAGATCGAAACATACGCGGTCGATTCAGAGTCCGGCGCAATTCGTACCGGCGCTCCCCAGATCTGTTCCGGCGGTACCACGCCGACGTCCCTCGCCATTTCTCCCGGCTATCAGAACCTCTACGTCGCCAATCAGGTGGACATGAACATCGTTCACTTCGCCGTCGCTGCCAACGGCGTGCTGACCAAGAAGGAGAGCGTGTCGCTCGGTACAACGCCCGTAGCCATGGCGGTCAGTCCCAACGGAAATACTCTCTATGTTGTTTCCGGAACCACCTCGGCAACAATTTCCGCCTACTCGCTCTCTTCCGGCGCACTCGGCTCAGTTGCCAATCAGGTCAGCCTTACGATCCCCGGTTATGCCTCGGATTCCGTCGTGCCGACAGGTGTCACCGTCCTCGCAAACGGAAATGCGGTTTATGTCACCGCGTACGACTTGTCCTCCTACAATCCCGGAGGAGTCACGACCAGCTCCGCGAGCCCTGGATGGTTGTTCGGATTCGCCACCGGCTCCGGAGGAGCACTGACCGCAACACCGGGAAGTCCCTACAACGCGGGCGTCAAGCCTTCTGCCCTGGTGGCAGACCCAACCAATCGATTCGTCTACGTTACCGATTTCGCGTCGAACCAGATGATCGGCTATGGCATCTACACCGGCTATACCCTCAACTTCCTGCTCAACGGCCCTTACAAGACCGGCGGAGAACCTACGTCAATCGCCATCGATCCTCGTGGCAAGTTCCTCTACGTCTCCAATTCGCTTGACTCGACTGTGACTGCATACGCTATCGATCTGACCACCGGTACGCCGTCAGCCGCAATCAACGCAACCGGCGCGCAAAGCAACAATACCGATACGCAGCCTGTGTCGATTGCAGTCGATCCTGCGCTTGGTCGCTTCGTCTACACTGCCAACTACCTCGGCAACTCTGTCTCCGGTTTCCGGCTCGATCCAACCGCGGGTACGCTGAAACAGACGCAGACCACGCCGTATCCCACCGGCATCCACCCAACGGCCATCGCCTTGGTGCCGCATGGCAACCACTCCACACAAACAGTAACGCCGTAGCACCGGGACTCCAGAACCTCGTGAAGCCCAGCCAGCCGGCTGGGCTTCTGCTTTGCAGCGCGCACAAGCTCGCCCTCCGCATGCAAAGCCCCACTCACACCGCGTTCTCGCCTTCGCCGAGGAATGATTCTTCAGCACCGATGATCCGCACGCGACGGATTTCTGGCAGCTCCCTCATACGGAGCTGGGATGATCCCCCATTAGTTACTTACCAATTCAACCTTGAAAGTCCACGCGATGCACCGCTACACTTTCCTCGCATTCCACCAGCCACCATCACGACTCTGTCCCCGCCCCTGCGATCAGGAGACGCTATGCTTGCCCCGTCCCTACGATTGCCAGCACCCCTGGCAATGCTTGCTCTTGCACTTGGCGTCTGCGCGCCTCCTGCGCCGGCGCAACAGCTGAAGACCATCAACCCTCCAGGCGGCGGTTCCATCGTCTACGGCCAGGTTGCCGGTCAGACTACCGAAGCCGGAGCCATGGGCGCCGTCCTTCGCTCTGTCCACCAGAACATTGGCGACAAGCCCCAGGTCGGCAAATTGTTTCAGGTGCACGGCACGGAGTCTGTTGCTGTCTTCTTCAGCGGTACGCGCAAAAACGGCAACCGGGGACAGGTTGCAGGCCTCATCATCGCCACGAAGGTCACCTCCGATGACGTGGAGGCCGCTCTCGTCACCGACGAAGCCACGCGTTTCCATCGCACGCTGCCGGCGAATATGAAAACCCTGTTCGCAGCCTGGCACCCGCTGAAGGATGCAGCCGGCGCATCCGGGCCCGGCGCACCCGCCGCGTCGCTCCACCAGCAGTCTCTCCCCGATCGCTCTGCAAGTGTCAGCCTCCCCGAAAACTGGAGAATCGCCCAGAATCTCAGCGGCGGTGGCACCATCGTGGCCGTAGGGCCGGGCGGCGAAAATGCATTTCTTGGCGTCGCCTTCGGCGCGATGGATACCAATAACCCTGCGGTCCAGCAAACCATGCGCAGCCTTCAGGCAGGCGGGTTGCGCGGCACGTCCTATGCCCAGGCGGCATACATTCCCTATGGCGCCGACATGCAAAAGACCTTTGTGTACCTCTTCAACAAATCGCGCGCCGGTGGTGGAATGCCCGCTGCGGACTTCACTTTCTCCACCTTTGCGCCGATGCAAGCCAACGGCCCTGATCATTGCGCCCATCTCGCCGGTACTGTGGACTTCAAGGATCAAAAAGGCGCACGCGAAATGAATGGTGTCTATTGTGTCCGGCCGCCCGGCCGCATGGGATCCTACATGACACTGGCCTACGTGACGACGGTTCCCATGCCTCTGGCCGCGAAGGAACGTACTACCCTTGGTGCGATTCTGCAGAGCTTTAACGTCAACCAGGCTGTCGTGAACGCACAGGCGACGCAGATCGCCGCCCCCGCCATCGCCCAGATCCACGCCATCGGCCAGGCCGCCGCCAACCAGGCCCGTGCGGCACATCAGGCTGAAGACATCCATAACTCCAGCGTCTACCAGCACTGGGACAGCATGGATCGCCGCAGCCAGGAGTTTGAAAACTATCAACTCGGCTACAGCGTCATCTCCGACAACCAGAACAACGCCCACGGCACATTCTGGAATGAAGACGCCGACGCCCTTGTGAAGAGCGATCCCAATCGCTTCGAGTACGTCAACGCCCCCAACTACTGGAAAGGCATCGACTATTGACAGACCGTGCGATGCTCAACCTGGAACGGGTTGACGCTCCTGCAACCGGCCCATAGAATTGCGCGCGACCCACCGAATCAATTTCTTATTCGCAAGGTAAGCACATGAACTACGCCCACATTGCATATGCCTCCCTCGGCGCCACCGTCGCCTACTTCGTCTACGGCTTCGCCATGTTCGCCGCTTGGCCCTCCATGAAAACCGAATTCAAGAAGTACCCCAACGTCTATCGCCCTGAGACAGAAATGATGAAGGTGATGCCCTACGGCATGGTCGCCATCCTCATCGGCATCGTGGTCGTCGCCATTCTCTACGCAAGAATCTATCCAACCGGCGGAGGCATCGCATCCGGAGCCTCGCTCGGCGTACTCATCGGCATATTCCTGGTCTGCATGTTCGCCATCCACAACTACGTCAACCTCAACATCGGCCTCAAGCTCACCGTCTATCAGAGCATCGCCTACTTCATTCAGTGGGTTATCGTTGGCGCAGCCATCGGCCTGATCTACAAACCATCCTGACACCCCGCCGCCTCGGACAGACTGAACCGGAATAAAACTGATACCGGAACCTGAAAGGTCATCTCTGATCTCTTGTTCTCTGTTCTCTGTTCTCTGTTCTCTGTTCTCTGTTCTCTGATCACTGATCACTGATCCGCCCATCAAACATGCATCCATCGGCGCAAAACGCGCTGCGCCGGCTTCTCCACGAAGTGCAGCGCCATCAGCGCCAGCCCGATCAGCAGCACATAGCTGATCCACGGATCAAACCGCGCCAGGTGCAGCCGATCCAGAATGTGCGAATCGTGAATCATATTCCATAAGTTGAAGTGCAGCAGATAGAGGCAGTAGCTCGCCTCGCCTACAAACACAAACGGCCTCCAGCCCAGCACCTTCGACAAAGGATTTACGCCCGCCAGCCCGAGAATTATGCAACCAAACAGTGGCATAAAAAAACCATCATGCAACACGGGATAAGGCAGCCTGTGCGCCTGCGTCAGAATCACGAAGGTCGCGACGAATCCGAAGATCCCGATCGCCAGCCGCCTCATCCCCATCCGCGGCACCATCTCGTCGAGATTGGCCAGCATCACGCCGAAAACAAAGCTCGCGAGGTGCGGAATCGGGGTGTATTTCAGCGCCTGCAGCCATTTCCCATAGCTGAAGCGATCCACTTGCGCCAGCCCATCAGGATTAAAAATCACGTACAGTGTTCCCGGAATCAGTCCGAGGATCCACACCAGTCCCATCTTCGCCAGGTGCGGCCCAACTCGGTCCGGCCTTCTTCCGTTCTTGCCATCCACGGAAACAGCACGTAATAGAACGACTCCGCCGACATCGTCCACGCCGGCGTGTTCAGAAATGTCGCAATCTCCGGAATCCACCCCTGCATCAGCAGCGGAGACAACACCATCCCCGTCCAGAACATTCCATGAGTGTGGGTCCCCCACTCCATCGGAATCATTTTGAACGCCAGGATCAGGCTCAACAGATAAATCGGATAGAGCCGCGTGAATCGCGCCTCGTAGAACCGGACTTTGCTCAGTTCGCCCGCCCGTGCCTTTGGGTTGTAGTTGTACCCCAGCACGAAACCGGAAAGCAGGATGAAAAAGCTCACCGAGGCATAGCCCGCGTTCACCACGGGCGCCAGCGGCCCAAACCAGTCTGGATTGGAAAAATGAAAGAGGACGATGTTGATAGCCGCAAAGCAGCGCAGGCCCGTCAATGCGTCAAGCCGCGCTGGCTTTTTCATTTCCACGTGCTCTTTAGACGCCAAATTGCCGCCAGCCGACGCAATTACCAAACACCCAATCCTCTATGGACTGGAGAACTTCTGACCAATGACAACTGATCACTGACAACCGTGTTCAGGCCGTCACCAGCGAACCGACCTTTTCCCCGAGCACGACCCGCCGGATATTCCCCGGTTGGTTCATGTTGAAGATGATCATCGGCAGGTTGTTGTCCTTACAGAGACTCACCGCGGTAAGGTCCATCACCTTGAGCCCTTGTCTCAGGATTTCCATGTAGGTAATCTCGTCGTACTTCACCGCATCCTTCACCAGCACCGGGTCGGCACTATAGACGCCCTCCACCTTCGTTCCCTTCAGCAGCACGTCGGCCTTGATCTCCATTGCCCGCAGGCTTGCCGCCGTGTCAGTCGAAAAAAATGGGTTCCCGATGCCTGCCGCGAAGATCACCACGCGGCCTTTCTCAAGATGCCGTACCGCCCGGCGTCGAATATATGGCTCCGCCACCTGGTTCATGAACACCGCGGTCATCACTCGGCACTGCACCCCGCGCTGCTCCAGCGAATCCTGCAGCGCGATGGCGTTCATCACCGTCGACAGCATGCCCATGTTATCTGCGGCCACCCGGTCCATCTCCTTCGCCTGTTGCGCCACTCCGCGAAAGAAATTGCCTCCTCCCACTACGATCCCGATCTCCACGCCCAGCTTATGGACGTCACGGATCTCCTCTGTGATCTCTGCGACTTTCACGGCATCCAGTCCAAACCGGTTCGGACCCGCCAGCGCCTCTCCCGAAAGCTTCAAAATAATCCGCTTGTACATGCTTTTTCGAGTATCGCACACGCAACGGACCCCACGAACCCTTGTGCCAAACTGCCTGCAGCGGGGCCCAAAAGTTTCAATTCTGAAACAAAAGGAGCCGGTCCTGCGGTCCGCTCCAAAGCCGTTCGCCGGTTCACACCTGCGCGTCCCACACGCCCAGCTTGAAGGTCCCGCCGCCCGTCTCCGTCGGCCGGCACGCTCTATCCCGGACCTTGGAACAAGCCTCGTTACTCCGGCGAGTCCTGATCCATCGCCGTAACTTGACAGTCTCTTCGCGTTGGTTTACTTTGCAGTGTAAAGTGGAGTTCCCGATGAGCTTTCCGATCCATCCTCTCGACAAGGCGCTGGGCGACATCACCAGCATTCGCCGCCAGGTCGCGCGTACCACCGAGTTCCGCGGCTATGGCGCGGCCACCCTTGCCGCCACCGGAGTTTTCGCCATCCTCGCAGCGATCACGCAAGCCCTCCTGCTCCCCGATCCCGCCAATCACATTGGCAGCTACCTCCGCATCTGGATCACCACCGCAATCCTTTCCGCGGTTCTCATCGGCATGCAGACGCTCGCCCGCACGCGCCGCATCCACTCCGGCTTGGCCGATGAAATGATCCTCATGGCTGTCGAACAGTTTCTTCCTTCAGTCGGCGCAGGAGCCCTCATATCCATCGTCGTTGTGCGCTTCGTTCCCGCCTCGGTGTGGATCCTTCCGGGACTGTGGCAGATTACTTTCAGCCTCGGAGTCTTTGCTTCGGGCCGTTTCCTGCCGCGTCCGATGGCCGCCGCAGGCGCATGGTATCTGCTCACAGGCCTCACTTGCATCGGCCTTGGCGATGCCCGCGCTCTCACTCCCTGGACCATGGGTGTGGCCTATGGCGTCGGCCAGTTGCTGGTTGCATCGGTGCTTCTCTGGGGTTCGAAGGAAAATCGCGATGAAATCTAAGTCTTCAGGCACCGAGGGCCGCTTTGCCTACGAAGGTCTCGATCGCGTCATACACGAACGCGCGCGCCTCAGCGTACTCACCTCGCTGATCACCAATCCCAAAGGTGTAGCCTTCAACGATCTCAAGCAGCTTTGCGCCCTGACGGACGGAAATCTCAGCCGTCACCTTAGCGTCCTCGAAAAAGAGAAAATGGTCGAAATCATCCGTGGCTACGACCGCAACCGCCCGCAAACCATCTGCCGCATCACTGCTTCCGGCCGCAAACGCTACCTCGAATACCTCGCCACCCTGGAACAAGTCGTGCGCGACGCCGCCGGCGGCGCCAAGCCGGAACCAGCCGTCTCCACCTTGCTGCCAAACCTCGCCCCTTCGCGAACCTGATTTTTTTTGCCTGGTTACTTTGCACTGCAAAGTTAAATTACCTGGAGGAACTCCGTTGAACGACGCACCGATGTTTCAGTCCAGCTATTCAATCAAGATTCAAATCACGCTCCATGGGCGTAAAGCTCCTCATCGTCTGCGCGCTCGCGCTGGTGATGACGATCCCTGCTCTCTTCGTCGACGACCTCGTGGATGACCGCACCCACCGCGCATCCGATGTCGTGAAGGAAATCAGCAGCCATGTCGGAGGCCAGCAAACCTTTCTTGGACCCACCCTCGCCATTCCATACCACATCCCGTCGCCATCATCCAAGCCAATCCACCAAGCACGGTACTTATCTCGTCTTTCCCGCGCAGGCATCGGCAACTGTAAAGACCACGGCCGAAGAAAAGCGCCGCTCGTTGTTCAAAGTTCCCGTCTTCCAGGCCGATCTCAACTTCGAAGCCGCCTTCGATTTGAACGGAGTGCCCGCCGCCGCGCCCGCAAGGCGCTGTACTCGATTGGCCCCACGCCGAATTCATTGTCGGTGTCACCGACGCGCGCGGCGCACTCTCTGACGGCTCTTTGACCAGTCGGCGGCAAGACACTCACCCTTTCGCCCGCGGAGACAGCTGAAAATTTCTCCATCGGCACCGATGCTACACAGCAACTCAAGCTCAAGCTCTTTGGCGCGAGGCCCGGCAATCTGCAGAGCGATAGCCAATTCACCGTAACCGCCGCGATGCGCTTCTCCGGCGCCCAGCGCATTGCGCTGCTCGCGTACGGAAAAACCACTCGCCTCACCATGCAGGGCGACTGGCCCGATCCCAGCTTCGATGGCGGCTTCCTGCCCGCCAGCCATAACATCTCTCCCGCCGGATTCACCGCCGACTGGACCGTTCCCTTTATCGCCGCGGAGTGCGCGCCGAAGGCGTCGGCGACACCCTCACCGGCCTCGACGCAACCGCTCTCGGCGTCTCCTTCGTTGAACTCGCCGATCCCTACCAATCCGTGACGCGCTCACTCAAATACGTCCTTCTCTTCCTCGGCCTTCTCTTCCTCTCCTACTTCGTCTTCGAAGTCACCACCGGCAAGCGCGTCCATCCAGCGCAATACATTCTCGTCGGCATTGCTCAAATCATCTTCTACCTGCTGCTGCTTTCTCTCGCCGAGCGCATCGGCTTCGACTTCGGCTTCCTCATCGCCGGCGCTGCCACCGTGACTCTTCTCTCCACCAATGCCGGCTGGATCTTCGCAAGCCGCGCGCAGGCCTTCCGCGCGTTTGTTGTCTTCACCTTGCTCTACACCCTCATCTACTTGCTGCTGCGGCTCGAAGACAACGCCTTGCTTGTCGGCGCCATCGCCAGCTTCCTCGCCGTTGCCGGCGTCATGTACTTCACGCGCTCCATCGATTGGTACGGCTCTCTGCCAGACACAGCGACTCCGACCCAATAGCGTGACTTCTTGTCGTCACCCAATTTCTCTGCGAGGAAACGTCACGATGCAAAGCAAATCAAAAACCGGACTCCACGTCGCCATCATTATGGACGGCAACGGCCGCTGGGCCACGCAACGCAGGCTGCCACGCGTCGCCGGTCATCGCGCTGGCGTCGCCGCAGTAAGGCGCGCCGTCGAACACGCGCCAGGGCTTGGCATCCGTGTCCTCACACTCTACGCATTCTCGTCCGACAACTGGGCGCGCCCCGCGGAGGAAGTGCGAAGCATCTTCTGGATCATCCGCGCCTTTCTTCGCCTGGAGTGCGAACGGCTCTGCCAGCAGGGCGCGCGCCTCGAAGTCATCGGCCGCCGCGACCGCATTCCCGCGCCACTCCTGCGCGAAATCGAACGCACCGAACGCGCCACTGCCAACGGTCAGACCCTTCACCTGCGCATCGCCATCGACTACTCCGCGCGACTGTCGATCGCCAACGCACGTTGCGGTCGCGGCCATCCGCATCCTGCCGCGATAAACCACTCTCTCCGGATCACATGCGCGCGATCATCTCCCACGCACTCACTGCAAACAGCGGCGACGTCGACCTGCTCATCCGCACCGGCGGCGAACAGCGACTCTCCGATTTCCTCCTCTGGGAATCCGCATACGCGGAACTCGTCTTTACCCACCGCATGTGGCCTGACTTCGATGAGTCCGATCTCGCCTCCGCACTCGGCGACTTCAACCGACGCGAACGCCGCTTCGGCGCCATCCCCGCCGCATGCGTCCAGTCCGCTCCTCCACTCACGGGAAATGCTCAATGAACGTCCCTTCCCGACATCCCCTTCCACCATCGCGTACTCTCAGCGTCAAGTTCATCCTGCCCGCGCTCACTGAGGCCACCGATCCTACTGGCGTCCTATCAAATACTCACTCTTCCCGCCGCTCGGCCTGGCAACGCTCGCCTCCTACCTCTCGCCCGACGACCACGCTGTCATCGTCGACGAGCATGTTCAGCCGCTCACCCTCAACGACACTCCCGATCTCGTCATCATCCAGGTCTACATCACCAATGCCTACCGCGCCTACAAGATCGCCGACCACTACCGCAGTATTGGCGCCTTCGTTTGCCTTGGCGGTCTCCATGTCACCTCCCTCCCATCAGAAGCCGCTCCTCACGCCGACGCCATCTTTCTCGGCCCGGGCGATCAAACGTTCCCGCAATTCCTCAGAGACTTCCGCGCGGGAGTTCCGCAGCCCGTCTATACCTCGACCTCCGGCCGTACCCTTGAGCGCATCCCGCCCATTCGCCGCGACCTCATCCGCCGCGCTTCGTATCTCGTTCCCAATTCCATCGTCGTCACCCGCGGCTGCCCTCAGCATTGCGACTTCTGCTACAAGGATGCGTTCTTCCAGGGCGGCCGCGGCTTTTACACCCAGCGCGTCGATGAAGCGCTCGCCGAAATCGACCGCCTTCCCGGCCGCCATCTCTATTTCCTCGACGATCACCTTCTGGGCGACCGCCATTTCTCTGAAGCGCTCTTCTCCGGGATGAAAGGCATGCGCCGCCTTTTCCAGGGCGCGGCCACCGTCGATTCCATCCTTCGCGGCGACCTCATCGAGCGCGCCGCTGAAGCGGGCCTGCGCAGCATCTTTGTCGGTTTTGAAACCCTCACCCCCGACAATCTTCGCCGCAGCAACAAGCGCCAGAATCTCGGCCGCGACTACAAGGCCGTCGCCGACCGTCTGCACTCACTCGGCATCATGATCAATGGCAGCTTCGTCTTCGGCATGGACGACGACGGCGACGACGTCTTTCGTCGCACGGTCGATTGGGCCGTCGATCACGGCATCACTACCGCGACCTTCCACATCATGACGCCGTATCCGGGCACGCAGCTTCACGCCCGCATGATGCGTGAAGACCGCATCGTCACGCGCGATTGGAACCTGTACGACACGCGCCACGTCGTCTACCGCCCCGCACGCCTCTCGCCTCATGCTCTCAAGAATGGATACGACTGGGCCTACCGCGAGTTCTATCGATGGTCTTCGATCGCGCAGGCGTCATTGCATCACGGCACGCTAAAACATCAGCTGAAACATTTTTTCTACGCATCAGGATGGAAAAAATTTGGACCGCTCTGGGACATGTTGATCCGCGCCCGCCAACTCACCCGCGTGACGCCACTGCTTGAAGCCGTCCTTTCGCGCGTCACCAGCAGTGCGCCGCACTCTCGTGTCGGCCAGATACCGAACCCGTTTCCGATCATCTCAACCGACATTCCAACTTGACTTCGGCGCGCAAACAACAAATGCCCGGAGCTTCTCGCTCCGGGCATTTGCCACCTTGCATCCATCCCCAGGATGAATCTTTGGAATTACCGGATCACTCCGCCGCCGCTTCCGCTGCCTTGGTCTGCGAAACGGTCCATTCCGGCGCACCTACCTTGAAGCGCGCAAAGCGCCGCACGGTGATGTTCTCGCCCAGCTTGCCGACCTTCTGGGCAATCAGTTCCTTGATGCTGATCGCCTGGTCCTTGATGAACGGCTGCTCCAGCAGGCAAACCTCTTCGTAGAACTTCGCCATCTTGCCTTCCAGCATTCTCTCTACGATATTCGCGGGCTTGCCGGTCGCAGCGGCCTGGGCGCGATAGATCTCCTTCTCGCGCTCCATATCTTCGGCGCTGACATCTTCGGGCTTGATGTAGCGCGGATCGCTCGCCGCGATATGCATTGCGATGTCCTTCAGCAATTCCTGAAAGTCATCAGTGCGTGCCACAAAGTCGCTCTCGCAATTCACTTCCACCATCACGCCGATCTTGCCGCCGGCGTGGATGTAGGTTCCCACTGCACCCTCATTGGTGGTGCGGGCAGCCTTCTTCTGCGCAGAAGCCATGCCGCGCTTCCGCAACACCACGAAGGCATCTTCGATGTTCCCCTTGGTCTCTTGCAGAGCCTTCAGGCAGTCGCCCATAGGCGCGCCTGACTTTTCGCGGAGATCTTTCACCAACTTTGCATCAATCTTGTCTGCCACTGTCGTCATCTCACTTCCTTCTCGTTAAAACTAGTCAAAGCCCCGCGTCTATCAAGTTCGGCGCCGCAGGCGCAGTCAGCCACACCGCAGGTGTCAAAAGAAAAGCGTGGCAACCAGACGGCGCGGCCACGCTTGTCTCGGTTTGCTTAAAAGCTTACAGGGCGCGTTCGACCACTTCCTCTTCGTCGATCGCCGCTTCCGCCGCCGGAGCCTTGCGAACACCTGCACCCAGTGCCGCATCAAAATCGACGTCTTCTACCGGCGCCGCTTCCGCCGCCGCAGGAGCTTCGCTCTCGGCCGCCGGAGCTTCTTCCGCGGCGAACGCCTTGTCGCCTACCAGGTTCACGCCCTCGGCCGCCGAATCGGCGATCTTCGAGGTGAACAGGCGAATCGCGCGCAGCGCATCGTCGTTGCCCGGAATCACGTAATCCACAACCGTCGGGTCGCAGTTGGTATCCACCACCGCGACCACCGGGATGCCCAGCTTCCGCGCTTCCTTCACCGCGATCGCCTCGTTGTTCGAGTCGACGATGAAGAGAGCATCGGGCAGCCGCTTCATATTCTTGATGCCCGCCAAGTTGGCTTGGAGGTGCTTCCGCTCCCGCTCCAGGCGAATCACTTCCTTCTTGGTCAGCAGCTCGTACCGGCCGTCCGTGGCCATATCATCCAATTCCTGAAGGCGCTTCACCGACTTCTGTACGGTCACCCAATTGGTCAGCAGACCACCCAGCCAGCGCTGGTTGATATACGGCATCCCCGCGCGATTGGCCTCTTCGGCGATCGCATCCTGTGCCTGGCGCTTGGTGCCGACGAACAGAACTGTCTTGCCGCTGGCACACAAATCGGTGACAAACTTCGACGCGTCCTTGAAAAGCTTCAGCGTCTTCTGCAGGTCGATGATGTAGATCCCGTTGCGCTCGCCAAAGATGTATTCCTTCATCTTGGGATTCCAGCGCTTCGTTTGATGCCCGAAGTGAACACCAGCTTCGAGCAGCTCCTTCATTGTGATCGTGGCCATTGGCCTCCTTCGTGGATTGCATCCGGACTAACCTTCGTCTGGCCCGGATTGAAACCCGCTCTCGCGGGAGATTTAACACCAAGTTGTCAGTTCTCAGTGATCAGTTTTCAGTGACATCCGACTGAACCCGCCACGCATAACTGAAGACTGACAACTGAAGACTGAAAACTACCTCTTGCTGAACTGGAACCGCTTGCGTGCGCCCTTTTGTCCGTACTTCTTCCGTTCCTTCTGGCGAGCGTCACGAGTCATCAGGCCTTCCGCCTTGAGCAGCTTGCGCAACTCCGGGTTGAAGAGGACCAGCGCGCGGGCAATGCCCATCTTCACTGCATCAGCCTGCGAAGACACGCCGCCACTCGAAACGGTAGTCACCACGTCGAAGCTCGAGGCCAGGTCGGCTACCACCAGCGTGCGCTTTGCGGCCACACGCTGCTGCTCGGTTACAAAGTACGTCTCGAAGGGCTTGCCGTTCACCTTCCACTCACCGGTGCCCGGACGCAGAAAAACACGGGCAATCGCCGACTTGCGGCGGCCCGTCCCGTAATACTGAACCAGATCTGCCATTCAATCCTCTTAGCTCTTGTTCGCTCTTAGCCTTCAGCTCTCAGCCTTCAGCTAGTTTTCCAATTCGATTCGTTCCTGCCTCTACCGTTGGCACCAGCAATTCCAAGCTGAGAGCTGACGGCTGAAAGCTTAAAAGCTGCGCGACGAAACTTCGAACGCCACCGGCTGCTGCGCAAAGTGCGGATGCTTGTCGCCGCGATAGACCTTCAGCTTTGTTCCCATGGCACGGCCGAGCTTTGACTTCGGCAACATCCCCTTGATCGCCTCTTCCAAAATCTTCTCCGGCCTCCGGGCCAGCAGCCGCGAGAATTCCTCTTCGCGCAGACCGCCAGGGAAGCCCGTGTAGCGGCGATAAACCTTTTTCTGGCTCTTCAAACCTGTCAGCCGAACCTTCTCGGCGTTAATCACGATCACGTGGTCGCCCATGTCGATGTACGGAACGTACTTCGGATTCAGCTTGCCGCTCAGAACATCGGCCGCCTTGGTCGCCAGGCGCCCCAGGGTCTGGCCGCTCGCGTCAACTACATACCACTTGCGGTCAATATCCTTGCCGCTCGGAACAAAGGTGCTCATCTCTCTCCTGCCCTCGATCACTTCAAAAACTCAGCGCAATAGACGCTTTCCCCCATGGCATCCGCGCATGGGACTCGATTTCCGCCCACTTCCAAACAATCCTGTTCGGGTGAGGACTGCGGCGCTTGCCCCTCCAAAAGGGCCCTGACTCTGCTGGACTTAGCTTGCTGTCCCAGCCGAAGGTTTAAAATCTTCGGCGCAACAGGCCTTTGTCCATGGCATCCGCGCATGGACTCAATTTCCACCCACTTCCAAACAATCCTGTTCGGGTGAGGACTGCGGCGCTTGCCCTCAATAAGGGCCCTGACTCTGCTGAACTTAGCTTGCTAGTCCAGCCGAAGGTGCCTGTTCCGGTCGAATCCAGTTAAGGGGTTCAATCAGCCGGGTCCGGGCTAAACTTCTTCTCCTCATCGACTTGAAACCGTCTATGAGGGCCCACAACAGACCCCAGGCGCAACACCGCACAAGACCCTTAGGATAACCGAATCAGGATGCAGAGTCAACGAAATGAGAGGCTGGTAGTGTCTCAGTTTGAATCAGGCGGCTCGGCCCACCGCCCCTTGCCGAGCGAAAACAGGAGGTAGTCCGTGGCTGCATCGGCCAGATTGGAGAAACGGCGCTCGCATTGGTACCCCTTTTTCCGGGAGAACCAGCCGAAGCTAAATGCGTCGTTCTGCTCCATGAGATACGTCGATGAGCTGTAACGCTTGTCGTAAGACTCCTAGAGCAAGGCATCGGACGTCCATGGTCTCTTGCAGGCGCATCTGCAGATCATATGTGCTGAGCGTTGATGAATGGTGATCGGAGTTTGCTGGAAATCCTTGAACCGAAGTCCACGCGTCCAAGGAAATACAGTCGGCTTCAAACCTGAACCCTACTTCCCAGCGGAAATACGTACCGATGCCATCGCACTCGGGCGGGTGACGCCGGCAAAGAGCCACCGATTTATGCGGTTAAATCCGCCCCTTGAGAGGTCCGATCAGGCGCCATTCTAATCCCCTGCTTTCAACCCCAGGCTCCGCTTCATCGGATGCGCCTCCGTATTGAAAATGACCGAATCAAACTCCAGCGTCGACTCCGGCGCGAACAGCAAGTACAGATACTTCAGCGTCTCGGCAAAAAAGAAGCTCTCCATCGAGTCCCTCTTCTCTTGCTCCGCACGTCCGCCAGCGCCGCATATCCCTCGTCCGTCCGGCAATACTTCACCAGCCCATCCAGATATGTCTGCCCCATCGCCAGGTATTTCGCGTCGTGCGTGTAGTGGTAGAGGTAGTAAGTCGACTCGATGATCTCCGGCCGCAATTCGTAACCCGGACTCGTGATCTGCATCTTCGCGTAGTCCAGCGTCTCCGGCTCGATTCCCGCCACGTTCCACATCTTGTAGCTGGAGTCCTGAAGTTCCGCCGCCCGATGAACGTCGTCCCCCAGCGCCAGCACCGCGGGAAAGAACGCATCGAGCGCGCCATAATACGTATGCGTCCGCTGCCCACTGTTCATATCCGCCTGCCCATACCAAAGCCCGTTGGGCTGCTCGTCGGCGAGATACTTGTCGATCGCCGTCACGCTCTCCAGCCACATGCGCGCACAATCCTTGTCGCCGAAAAGAATCGACGCCTTCAGCAGATACTCGTAATAGGAATCGATGCCGCCCATAATGCCAGCCGTCGGATCGGTCCACTTCCCCGTCTCCACGTCGATCTCCGACCCCACCAATCCAATCGCCGAACGCCGCTTGTACAACTCCACCAATGCACGCTTGGCCATGTCGTAATAATTCTGCTTGCCCGTCAACCGCGCCAGCATGCCGTATTCAAGCAGCAGCGTGCCAATCTCCGCCGGATTGCTCTTCGTTCCCCGCACCGCGCCCGTGTGCAGATTGACGTACTCATACGGCATCCCCGTCGGCGAGTCGAACATGGGAGACATGCGCCGCCCCAGTTCATCGGCCAGTTCCAGCAGCCGCTTGTCGCCCGTCATCTCGTAGCAGGAGATCAGGCTCCCCAGCAATCGAATCGTGATCTCGAAATCCTTGACGTAAATGTCCTGATCCAGATTGAGTTTCGTATCGATCAGCGCTCGCGCCTCATCGGCCTGCGGCTTCAGCCCCATCAGCGTCAGCGTGTCCAGCGCATCCACCGGCGTCATCAGCAGGCTGTGCCCCTCGCCATACCAGTCGAATGGCTTCAGGCTCAGCGGCTTCAACGCATCATGCCCCCACGCATACTTCTTGTACCCATTCCACGCATGCAGCGCCTCGCCGCGAACCCTCTCCGCCATCTCCGCCTTCTCCGCATCGCTCATCGGTTTTACCGGCGCAGCCGCCGGTACTGCATCGGTCGTCGATTTGCCCGGTGTTGAACTCTGCGGATACGCAATCCGCCCGAACAAACCAGCCAACAGAAATGCAACTAGCAGTCCGATCTTCGAAGATCGCATCATCATCCTCTCAGACACCGCAAACATCATACGAAATGAGGCCTGACAAAGCCCCAGTGTCATCCTGAGCGGAGCAGCTTGGGGCCCCACAACGTGGGGTAAGCGACGCGAAGGATCTGCTTTTGCTGTTGTTTCACCAGCATCGAACAAACTTCAAAAATAAAACCACCCGGAACCAGTTTCGGTTCCGGGTGGTTAGCTAAGGCTGATAGCTGACAGCTGAGAGCTGCTTTTACGCCGCGCTCTCGCTCATCGAACTAACTCTGAACCGCTTCATCTGGATCGACAGTGTCCGCTCGATCTTGCGCAGATCGCCGCGTTCCGCCGGTCCGGCGAAAGTCGAAGCCACGCCCTTGGCCGATGCGCGACCCGTCCGGCCCACGCGGTGAACAAAGTCTTCCGCCAGTTTCGGCATGTCGAAATTGATCACGTGCGCCACGTTGGCCACGTCGATGCCGCGAGCGGCAACATCCGTAGCAACCAGCACGCGGTGATGGCCCTCAGAGAAGCTCCGCAGTGCCGAATTGCGCTGCGACTGCGAGCGGTCGCCGTGAATCTGCGTCGCCGACCAGCCGGAACGGCTAAGCCTGCGCGCCACGCGGTCCGCGCCGTGCTTGGTGCGCACGAAAACCAGAAAGCTGCCCTTCTCTGAGTCCAGAAGATGCTCAAGCAGTTCCTGCTTCTTGTCCGGAGCCACTTCAAAGGTGCGCAGCTCCACATTCTCCGCCGGCTTCAACACCGAGCCGATCTCGATGCGGACTGGGTTGTTGAGGTACTTGCGCGCCACTTCCTTCACCGCGCCTTCCAGCGTGGCGGAGTAGCAGAGCGTCTGCCGTGACTGCGGCAGCGTTGTCGCGATGCGTGCGATCGCCGGCTGGAAGCCCATATCGAGCATCCGGTCCACTTCGTCCAGAACCAGCATCTGGATCTGGTCCATCCGCACCAGCTTGCGCTTGAGGTAGTCTTCAAGCCTGCCCGGCGTAGCCACGATCAACCGCGCTCCGCGGCGAATCGCATCCAGTTGCGGGCGTTCCTGCATCCCGCCAACCACCAGTGCAACGGTCTGCTGCGAGCTGGTCCGAATGACTTTGAAAGCCGCTTCCACCTGCATCGCCAGTTCGCGCGTCGGCAGCAGAATCAGTGCCTGTGCCGCGTTCCGGTCCTGCGCCTTCTGCAGCATTTCCACGATCGGAATCAAAAAGCCAAGCGTCTTGCCGGTTCCCGTCTGCGCCGTTGCCAGCACATCGCGGCCTTCGAGCGCCGGAGGAATGCAGCCCGCCTGTACCGGTGTCGGGGTTACAAAATTGTTTTGGTTGAGCCGCGCCATCAGCGGGGCCGAAAGATTGAACTGCGAGAACTGTGTCGTCAAAATATATTCATTTCCTGGGTCCCGGAGCCCGTCTTTCCCTGAGGCCTGCAATCGGAACCCGAACTTGCAGCCGCACACACTTATCCTGCCCGCGTGCGCGCCTGCTCTTCAATTTATGCGTAAGGGAGAACCAAATACGTCCCTGGGACTGACCATCAGACTTTCAAAATTCTCTGAGGTCCGGACCTGCCACACGCTACTTCTGCCGCCGGTTAGGCTCATTGCCGTCCGGCACCACACTCTCAAACTGCTGGAAGCACACTGCTCCAGCCGGAGGTGGTTACGCTGTAGGGGCTTGGGGGAAATCTGTGCCAGGCTGAATTGCCTTAATACGAAGGGGCAAACCGCCGCTCACGTCCAAATCACTGAGCGCAAAGCCAGTATAGCACGGTTTCGCTTTTTTCTCGCCTTCGCCTCCGCACCGGATGCGAAGGCGCTGTTTACCAACCAGTAATTGACGGGGTGACGGTGACTCGACCGGTTGAGCGATTTGTAAAAGGGCACGACTTGAGTCGTGCCGCTGAGATCCTGGAAGGACGTGGGCTTTAGCCCCTGAGGGATGCTCTCCTTTCTTCCAGCAGTTGGCGAAAATTCGTCAACTTCCGTGTAGGCGGTGATTCTCCCGCAACACAATTACTGCACAATTTCGGCAATGGCCAAGGGTCAGCGCAAGACTCTCATGGTGAGCATGATCGCAACCCCGCATACGGTAGTCACGGCGCAAGAACCGAGCACTGCCATGAAGAACTTCCTCACACTGAAATCATCGTCTCGTTCCATGGAGCTGAACAGTGCTCCAGCCACGCCGAACTGGAGAAGAACTCCTGATAGAAGGCCAATGACGGAGCGATGCTGGGCAAGTGCGATGTCGTGGTCGCGTCCGATGAGGCCAACTAGGTCTCCAGCTACCATTCCGTTTGCGGCGTAGACGATAAAGCCAAATGCTGCTCCTAAGCCACTGACAATAGCCAGAACTACGAACAGCCATCGCGAAACTCGCATCGAGTCAGCTCCAACCTGCGAAAGTTACGCGCCGGAATTTGGTGATGTTCCCGAGCCGTGGGCAACTCGGACATAACCCGATTTTGGGGTTCCTTCCGGGCGGACGGTCATTCGCCCGCTGCAGTGAAAATCGGGCCGTCTATCAAAGCTCTTCCACTCTCTTCAAGATGTGCAATTTCGCTACGAGAGATTCCACGCAGCATCGCTGGCTCCCAATTCGCATTACGCTGCGAGAAGCCCACGTAAAACGCTCCACTGCGGCCTAACTTACCCCTACGAGGCGCATTCGGATCGAGCGCAACCGGCCGATAGACCATCACCGTCCCGCGCTTCTGCACCTCAGACTCTCGGCTGATCCATACGAACGCCGCGTCCTTATCGATGTCCTCGATTCGCCGCGAAAGTGCTTGCTTGCTCGGACACTCGATATGCAGCGGCGCCGCTGCCACCGTCTCTTCATAATCCGGCCCCACAAATACTCGCTGCCCCAACACGCGACTGGGAACAAAAGGTGGTACGTGCAAGCGCGACTTATGTACGCCGATGGCAGCGCCTTTTCCAGCAGTGAACTTTCCCGCAAAGTGCATCCACTTCGGCCCAAACCAGTTGTCAATTCGGATTACGTAGAGATGCGCAGGCTCATAATCCTGAGCAACGCCAATGGCAAGCGCCCGCGCCTTCGTGATGAACTCAACCGAATCCCCCAGTTCTGTGGTCACGAAGTCTGCGATAGCCCGGTACATGGTTGCCTCCGAAGTTTCCATCATCATACGTGCGACGCCCAACATGTATCTCTGCGCTCTGGAGGTGGCTTTTACCGTTGCGGTCGAGTAGTGGGCCACTCGGAAGTTACACGACGATCTATGTGTTAACCATTGAGTAATTTCCGAGTAGGCGGTGACACGCCCAGCTGAAGGAAACTGGATTGAAAAAGTCGGCGATCTCCGGCCCACTCGTAACCCCGCTCGGATTCACGCGATTATTGAATCGCGGGGGATTGTCGAACTGGACAAGGCATCGATGTGTACCACGGAGCTTGCAGAAAGCCAGGATGCAAACCGAAGCATACGGGATCTCCGACATGAAAGGCCTGGTAGGTGCTCCTGGGAAGATCCACGTCGTCTGGATAGGTGATCGGCCCCCATGGAGCAACGCGCACGTAATATCTGGTTCCTTTGCTGCTATGGCTCTCATGCATCTTCAATACCCGGGACTGATAGAGGTGCGGCGGCGACTTATCTGGAATAGAATTCGCGGCATTGACCAGACCGATACTATACATACCGCCGAGAAGTGCAACGGCAAAGAAAACTGCACCGCGCGATGGGCTCTTCCATGCTGTTTGAAAAAGCGCTGCGACATAGCCAGCGAAAATAAGTAGGACACAATAGAAAAGCTGCAAACTGTCGACTAGGTGAGAGGGATCGTTTGCCGTTTGATAAGAAAACATCACGCCAATTCCAGGCCAGACGATGAAAAAACCAAGATCGGCACGAGGATCGGGTTTCCTTCTGAATGCCGTGAAGTGCAATGGAAAGCGGTAGAGAAGAATGATTCCCACGGGAGGGCAAGCGAGCAAGACAACGAGCGCCACCCGATAAACAGGCGCGTAGTTCACCCAGATGACCGGAATGCTGACAGCTCCAGCAAGAACGCTGAGACCGATGGCCCACCGCTTTGCCAGGTCGAATCCTTTCGAGCGATCTGTGCCAACCGATCCCGCTGAGTCATGGCTGCTGACCTCTTCTGCAATCTGGTCGGCATCCCGTACGTCGAGGTCGGGGATACCTTTGAACCATTCTTTGAGATCATCCTTACCCGTGAAGGAATCTGAGATGTTGAATGCGTGCTGGTCGTCGTTCAGATAGACGCGCGTCCAGCGTCCGTATTGGTTCTCAATTGTCCGTAGCCCTTCAATTTCATGGCGGGTGGCGCGGTGGATGCGAAAGCCAGAATGCAATTCGATGGCGTCTCCTTCGAGAATCAGTCGACAACGCCACGCCTTCAGAAGAAGCATCGTTCCGGGAACTAGTGCGATGACTCCCACTACCAGAGCGAAATCGCGTCCAATCGGATCTATCGCAAGCTTGAAAAAGAAACCTGCGCCTATAAGAAAGACGGCGGCAAGCAGAACGTGATTGAGCCTTCGCCCATTTGTGAGTGCGTATTCGCAGCGAGTAACGCCGATTTGCTCGAGAGAAGGCATAATTTTCCCCCTCGCCTTTGTATCACGAGCGAGTTGTGGCCTATTCGTCAATTACTCATCGGTAAACCCAGACGG
>CAWHLU010000010.1:0-148820 GCA_963830285.1 uncultured Acidobacteriaceae bacterium | reverse complement strand
CCGCGGCTGCGATGTCGAGGATCAATCTGGATAAAGGGACTTCTTTCACTTGACGCATCATCGCCGATGCACTCACCGAGCCGGAAATGTGGTTCACCGCCCGGTTGGGCAAGTGACCTGTTACCGTCAGCTAGGAAGCAATACAGTGTGATCATCCCCGAACAACTCGCTGCGAACTGCCGCAAGAATCCGGCACGGCACGCCTGGCTCGACAGCTTGCCGGCGATGCTGAAAGCTCTGACTGAACGCTGGTCGCTGCGTCCTGACGTGCCCTTCGATCAAGTCTCATGCTCATGGGTTGCCTCCGTTGTTCGCGCCGACGGAACCTCGGCCATCTTGAAACTCGGCATGCCTCACATGGAAGGCGCACATGAAATCGCGGGATTGCGTTTTTGGAACGGCGATCCCACAGTTCGACTGCTCGAAGCAGATGATGCCCTTGGAGCGATGCTTCTTGAGCGATGCGAGCCGGGAGACATGCTTCGTTCTGAGCCGGAATGGAAGCAGGATGAGGTCATCGCGGCCCTGCTCAAACGGCTCTGGCGACGACCTGCTCCGCCGAATGAGCCGTGCAGATTCCGGCGCCTGGCGGAGATGCTGGAGGCTTGGCGCAGTGAGACACTGGCTCAGGTTGCGCAGTGGCCGGATGCCGAGTTGGTTGGCGAAGGCTTGCGGGTGTTGGAGGAACTCGCGAGGCCATCCCCGACAGACACACTACTCGCCACCGACCTTCATGCTGGAAATGTGCTGCGCTCGCAACGGCAGCCCTGGCTGGTGATTGACCCGAAGCCATTCATCGGAGATGCCACCTATGACCTGGTTCAGCATCTTCACAATTGCGAGCTCAGGCTTCACGCAGATCCTATGAGTTTGATCAAGCGTCTCGCCAATCTCGCTGAGGTCGATTTCGAGCGCCTGCGCCTTTGGACCTTTGCCCGGGCCGCCGCCGATCCCAGAGAAGATTGGACCAATCCCCTGTGGATGGATATTGCCAGGGCACTGGCCCCGTAGGTTGTGAGATGGTTTTCTTCCGCGAGCGGCCTGGCGAACAGCGATGCAGTCAGGATATTACGCCTCAATGAATGCATGATCGCCGAGTCGCTCATCGACAGCCATTCGTCCCGAAGTCGGCATGCGTCCGAGGTCCGCGTTTTCAAACTGAGAGCTCGCGGCCGCCGTCGTAGAAGCGTCAAGTCCTGTAATTCTTTCTCTTGCCCTAACCCACTCATTCCATTCGCAAGATTCCAGCACTGCGCTTTGCAGGTAATTCCATCGGATTTGTCATAATCGAATCGTGAGTCAGTTTTGCAATGGGGCTGCTCCCGATGCGCTTGCTCCTAAGTCGAATGGGCAGAGGAATCTATGGCTAAACCATGTGTTGAGAAGAGTGTGCGGCGCTACCAGGGCGCCAGCCCACAGATTGCAGGATATTTAGCCAAAGAGACCGGGTAATAGGGGGTACCCCGGAATGGGTGACACGAATTTCGTGATCCACTCACGTATCTGAGGTTTGCCCGAGGAAGATCGAACTCGGCATGGGAACATCTAGAAGTCTGGGCGACTCAATCCATCGACATGCTGAGCTGGTGCCGCACATCGGCGCCGCGAACCCAGAAGATCACGTCGGTGGCGATATTCGAGGCGTGGTCCGCGATGCGCTCCAGGCTGCGCGACACCATGAGGCCGTTCATCGCCTGCTGGGTAAACTGCGGCTTCTCCTGAATCAGCT
The DNA here is from genome assembly GCA_963830285.1 of uncultured Acidobacteriaceae bacterium. Classification (GTDB taxonomy): domain Bacteria; phylum Acidobacteriota; class Terriglobia; order Terriglobales; family Acidobacteriaceae; genus Telmatobacter. The sequence goes on along the minus strand of CAWHLU010000010.1, from coordinate 147,091 downwards.
TCAGCAGGTCGGCCTGGGCGCGGCGGTTCATGCGATCGATCTCGTCGTCCATCTCGCGCACCGCATCGGCCAGCCGCGCGTCGCCCTCCAGCAGCGACTGCATCGCCGTGCGGATCATCCGCCCGGCGAACTCGCCCATGGCGGCGAAATCCACCGGCAGTTCCGACCGGCTCGGTCTTCATAATGTCGTTGGTGCGGCGCGCGATGCCCATCGACTGGTCGCCGATGCGCTCCAGGTCGCCATTGATCTTGATCACCGCCAGGATGAAGCGCAGATCGATGGCCATGGGCTGTTCCTTGGCCAGCAGCTCGTAGGCCATCTCGTCCAGTTCACGCTGCGCGGTGTTGATGGCCGTCTCGTTCTGCTTCACGTACTGGCACAGGCCCTTGTCGCGCTGCAGATAGGCGTCCACCGCGGACTCGACCGCCTGCTGCGCCAGCGCAGCCATGGCAAGGAGCTTGTCCTTGAGTTCGGCGAGTTGCAGCTGAAAGTGAATACGCGGCACGGCCGTTTTTCTCCTAACACCATTGTGCATCAACGCCATGTTACGGGAAGACAAATTTCTCCCGAGCGCATCCCCGTTTGACACGACTTGCGTGTCCAGCGTCACAACCCGGCGGGCCTTCAGACTGCTGACGATGATCTAGGCTATCAGAATATGAACGAATCGGCTTTGACACCAAAGTCTATGCTCAGCCTCGATCCCGCCGCGCACCCCGCAACGCAGATCTACAAGCTGATGACCGGCATCATCGTGCCGCGGCCCATGGCCCTGGTCTCCACCGTCGACGCGGCCGGCAACCCCAACCTTGCCCCCTTCAGCTTCTTCGCCGGCGTCGGCTCGGCGCCTCCGACAGTGCTGTTCTGCCCTGCGTTGCGCCCCGCCGGAACCGACATGGCCGGTCAGCGCAAAGACACCCTGCGCAACGTCGAAGAGACCCGCGAATTCGTCATCAACGTTGTCAGCGAGGCCATTGCCGCCGCAGGCCAACCTGCCGCGGCCGAAGTCGCGCCGGAGGTCGACGAATTCTCGCTGTCCGGCCTTACGCCCCTGGCGAGCGAATTGGTACAGCCGCCGCGCGTGGCCGAGTCGCCCGCGCAGATGGAGTGCCGGCTGATGCAGGTGATCTACACCGGCGACAGGCCCGGCAGCGGAGTCATCGTGCTGGGCGAAGTGGTGCGCTTCCATGTTCGCGAGGACCTGGTCGACGACTTCCGCGTCGACCCCGCCGGACTGGACGCCGTGGGCCGCATGGCCGGCAACACCTGGGTGCGCACCCGCGATCGCATCGAGCTGATCCGGCCGAAATAGCCCGTCGCCTCAGCGCTTCTGCCAAAGCTATACTGGTCCGCGGAACCGCTGGGCCGAACCCGGGAACCGCGAAGGATGCCTGCGCCATGCGACTCTGCGAATCGATATCCCCCACCATAGATACCGGCAACTTGGCCGCCATCACGTTTCGCATTCTGCTGCTTCTCGCTCTTCTGCTTGCTGCCCCCTTCTTCGCCGGGTGTCGCCACGACGATCCAGTGAGACAACCAGCCGCTGCGGCAGGCAGGGTAGCGAATGCGGCCCTCGTGCTTTCCAGCAACAGCCTGCAAAACGGCCAGTTTCCACGCGCGCTCACCTGTGACGGCGAAGACCGCTCTCCAGCGCTTGCGTGGGCGGCGCCACCGTCTGAAACCAGGAGCCTGGTTCTCATCGTGACCGACCCCGATGCGCGCACCTTTACCCACTGGGTGTTGTATAACTTGCCCGCAAACGCAACCTCGCTCCCCGCAAACGTTCCAAAGCAGGATCAGCTTTCCGACGGCTCGCGCCAGGGACGCAACGACTTCGGCAAAATCGGCTACGCGGGTCCCTGCGGGCCGCGCGGCTCGACCCACCGCTACTTCTTCGATCTTTTTGCGCTCGACTCCACTCTCGATCTGCCCGCCGGCGCCACCCGCGCGCTGATTGAAGACGCCATGAACACCCACGTCCTTGCTCGCGGCAAGCTCATGGCACGCTATAGCCGTTAACGACCAGTTGCTCGAGCGAAAATCAATGGCGATCCTGAGGTGGCCTCCGTCAGTCCGCCGCCATATCCTTGCCCTTCACCTCATGCCCCAGCGAAGCCAACAGCGCCAGTGCCAGCGCTACAATCACCACCGTAATCGCCAGTACATTCGAATAGCTGCCCCACTTTTCTGCCGCCAGCGCCTGCGCATTCGCATTCCACGAAGTCACCAGTCCGCCAAGCTGATAGGCCAGTCCCGGCGCAGTCGCGCGCACCGGCTGCGGGCGTCAGTTCGGCGAGATACGCCGGCACCACGCCCCAGGCGCCCTGCACCATGAATTGCATGACCACCGCCCCAATCGCAAGCGTCACCGCCGAGTGCCCATACGCCCACGCCGGTATCGCCAGCAGGGAGAGCAGCGCCGCGGTGATAATCGCGCGCTTGCGGCCCCACTTCTCGGAAAGTGTCCCGAAGACGAACCCTCCGGCGATCTGCGCACATCCGTAGATCACCCCAATCGTCCCCACCACGCTCGGCGACAATCCGATCTGCATCTGAAGAAATGTCGGATACACATCCTGCGTCCCATGCGAAAACGACATGAACGCTGTCATCAGCACAATCAGAAAAAGAAAGGTCGGCACGAACGACTTGAGCGACGCAATCTTCTTCGCATAAGACTCGCCAGGCGGGTCAGATCGCCGTTTGCGATCCGCTGCCAGCCAGACCGGCGACTCCTCCACCCGCGCCTGCACGTAAAACACCAACAGCGCTGGGCTCGCCCCCAGCATGAACAGGCCGCGCCATCCGATCGCCGGAAGAATCGTCATCCCGTGCCACTGCGTCCCCGCAAACAAAAGCGCAAAGGCCGCGGACGCCAGAATCGATCCGAATGCATAGCCCTCCTGCAGAATCCCCGAGAAGCCTCCGCGTCCCTCCGTGGGCAGCGATCTCAAAAGCAAGCGCTGCACCCACTCCCCACTCGCCGCCCATGGCGATGCCGAACAGAGCGCGCAGCACCAGCAGCACGCCCAGCGATGGCGCAAACGCGCAGGCCAACTCGATCACCGAAAAGCTGAGAATGTTGAACATCAGCACCGGCCGCCGGCCATAGCGATCGGCCAGCATCCCAAACACCAGCGCGCCAACGGGACGAAACGCCTGCGTCAAAAATACGGCGCTCAGCACATCCGACGGCTTGGCGTGGAAGTCCGCGGAGATCGCCTTCACGCAGAAGATCAGCAGAAAAAAATCGAGGCTGTCCAGCGTCCATCCCAGAAAAGATGCAACAAACGTGTGACGCTGCGACGAGCTCAGTCGCTGGAAATCGTGAAGGAACGACATGAGCGGGAGGATACAACACGGCTCGAGGATCAGCTAGCGGCCAGGTTCGCGCCTGTTGCTGGTTGGCTGTTACTCCGGCAATCCCGCCGCCCGCGATGTCTCCGTCGGGGTCAAGTTCGTTTGCTCGAACCGCGGACTCACGTGAATGTCAATTTGCTTTAGAATGCCGCTCCCGGTATTCACAAACCCATGCGGCGTTCCGGCTTTCACGACGAGGATATCGCCGGGCCCGGCATCTCGAATCTCTTCGCCAACCACAAATCTCGGGCTGCCTTCCTCAACCAGCACGACTTCGTCGTACCGGTGGCTATGCAGCGGAGCACCCCGTCCCGGCTTGGCCTCCACTAGAAACATCGAAACAGCCACGTCTCCCTGGTCCGCGCCGACAAAATTGTAGGAGCTGCCGATACGCGGCAAATCTTCTCTTCGAATCGCGCGCATGCACCCTCCTGCAAATTCGATCGCGTACCGCGCTCCATCCACTTCAGTCGCGCAGAAAAACGTTCAACAGCGTCCTGTGTACCTTGATCTCGCCGTTGTAGTCAATAAAGCCCAGCTTGCGAAACCGGTTCATGAAAGCATTCACCCGGGGACGCGTGCTGCCGATCATGCTCGCCAGCGCTTCCTGCGAAATCTGCGGAATCACGCTTTCGTCTCCGCTTGTCTTGCCATACTCGGCCAGCAGCAATAGCAGCCGCGCCAGCCGCTTCTCCGCCCGGTTGAAGAGCTGATCCACAAGATCCGCCTGCGTCTTCATCGTGCAGGCCAGCAGGAATGTTGAGAATTGGTAAGAAAACTCCTGGTTCTCCTTCATCAGCCGCAGAAATTCCGGGCGCGAAATCCAGATTGCAACGCAATCCGTCAGCGCGGTCGCCGTCGTTACCCGCAAACCCGGCTCCGCAGCCATCGCCTTTTCGCCGAAGAAATCTCCCCCCAGTACCAACCGGATCGTAGCCTCTTTGCCCTCGGAAGAAACCACGGAAATCTTGACCCGGCCCTTTTTGAGGTAGAAGACACAGTCCGCCGGATCGCCCTGGGCGAAAAATAACGCGGCTTTGTTCACACTTACGAACTTCCGCCCCAGACTCGCATGGGCGAGGAAGGAATCAACATCGAAAGCGGTTGGGCTCCATCATGGCTTCGTAAAGCTATGACCCTTCGCAGCGGCTCGTTGGCGCAGCAAGTTTGGTTACCAGCGGGGATCGAAACCGGGACGCCTGTTCCAAAAGGAACAGCGAATCGTGAACTGATTATTCCACACTTTCAAAGCGCCAGATTCTCCTCCGGTTGCAGCGGCATCCTGTGTCCGAAGCCTGATTTGGAAATTGATGGGACCCGGTATCCCGACACGCCGAATGGGAATACGCGCTTTGAACAACTGTTCCTGAAGGAGTATCGCCTTGGATCGTCACACGAAGTTCTCCGTTGTATTGCTGATCTCCCTGGTTGCCGTGGCAGGTTGCAGGCATAAGATTCAGACACCCGTCGCCACCGCGCCGCCACCTGCCCCGGCGCCCACTGCCACTCTGTCGGCTTCTCCAAGGGACGTCACTGCGGGGGATCCGGTTACGCTTGCCTGGAACACCTCCAACGCAACCAGTGCCTCCATCGAAGGTCTCGGAGACGTTGCCACCTCCGGTACAAAGACCGTCACACCGAGCGCCTCGACGACCTACCATCTGGTGGCGAAGGGCAACGGAGGTACGGCGGACGCTTATGGGCGCGTAACCGTCACGCCCGCACCCGTCGCCGCAGCCGCTGCCCCCAGCATGTCTGAAGAGGATATCTTCCGCCAGCACATCAAAGACATCTTCTTCGACTACGACAAATACAGCGTCCGCAACGGCGATGAATCTGTGCTCTCCCGGGATGCTGCGTTCCTGAAGAGCCATCCTGAAATGAAGATCGTGATCGGCGGATACTGCGACGAGCGTGGTTCCGACGAATATAACGTCGCACTCGGGCAGAATCGGGCCGACTCCGCCGAAAAGCTGTTGATCAATTCCGGTGTGGACGCCAATCGTATCCGCGTCATCAGCTACGGCAAGGAAAAACCCTTCTGCACCGACGACAATGAATCCTGCTGGCAGGAAAACCGCCGCGCAGGCTTTGCTCTCGATCGATAAAAGCTCGGTTGAGACTGAACCATTCGCTTCGCGACGCGGCGCCATTCCTGCGTCGCTCGCGGGGTTTTTCTTTCATTTTGGGAAGGGGAAGGTCATCTGAAAGGGAAAAATGTGAGGCAATCGCTGGCTTCCCTCACTTCCGTTTTGGGAGGTTGAATTCCTTTAGAAAGCGATCCAGAGACTCCCTGTCTGCCCCCGTGGTCGACTGGCGATTAGTGCTCTTAGGATCCTTGGATTCCAGTGGTACAAAGGAAAATCCCACACCGTCCGGACCCCAGCGGATGACTTTCGAGTAAACGGCAATCGAATTCCCCAGCTTCTCGCCTCTGCTCCCCGTTCTTTGCAACGTCATCAGCATCAGGGTTCCCGGATATGGCCGTTCGTCGGTGAGGAGGAAGAATCCGGATTCGCTGATGTTGCCCAGCTGGTAGGGTTGCGGCGTCCCCCCACTCCAGTGATAAGCGACCAGACCGGGAAGAATCTTGCGATTTGATCGCTGGTCCTTCTCGGAATCAGAGGAAAACCATCGCTTGATCCGGGCGCCGAATGAAGTCTCTTTTGGGGGGGGCGACCATTCCGCCTGGTCCGGCACAAGCTGGGAACCGGAGTCCAATGCGATTGCTTCGTCCCGGGCAACTTGAGTTTGTCCCGCCATCGCTTTGCTCGGCACGACTGTATCCGCCTCCGTGGTGGCGAGGCTTTCCAGGATGCCCTCGATTTCCGCAAGCCCGCTTATGAAGAGTTCATCGCCGCGGCGGAGCTGTGACGCAAAAACGGTGTGCGCCGGCAGAAGCAGTGCGCTCGCCGGATCCTCCTCCAAAACCGTGTATTGAGGGTTGGGATAGTGATCTACTTCCCACGCCACGTGGTTCTCTTCGTCCAGATAAACCAGGTCGAAGAATCTCGCGCCCTGCGAAGCCGGAATACCGCGGTAGGGTTTCAACCATAATCCCGTCTCGGAGCCGTGGTTCAGGAAGTCAAACAGCCTCTTCAAGGGCTCGGCAGTCGTATCGAAAATCGCGACTTCTAAACTGAGAAAATTCTCCCTGGAGCGGTTGTAGACCCGAAAGTGTTCGTCCTTCTTTGGCAGACGCCCGCGGGATTCATCCGGTGCCGGATTGGAAAGCGTCGGATTTGGTTCTGCGTCGGCTGGAAGCATGTAATCACCTGGTCACATTCCAAACCAAGATTGGCACAGAGTAATCCTAGATTAGCCGCTAAAAGCCACCAAATGCATCTTTAGTAACTATTGCATTCTTGGTTCGATTTGCGCGGGGATGCGCAGGGCGATCAGTCTAACCACGGATATCCCGCCCAATATCGGTAGAGAAGTTCAGACCTGTCTCAGGTCCCGGGTAATACATGCCTTTGGTACTCGGAGCGCAAACCTTTGGGCTATTTGGATCTGCATTATTACATTACACTCCGCATAGGTTTTGTGTCCAAAAGCTGATTCAGGAGTGATCCCTTCGAGGATCGGGACGCCAAGTTCCTACTAAGAGGTCAAAATGCACGATTTACGCTTTTCAGTCCCACGTTTCGCGGGTAGGATCTTCTCCCGCTCAGGTTCTTGCCACAACCTAACGCCCGGCGTGGGGTCGAGTTACTCTCTCAAGCGCCGGCTTTCGATTCGCTCAGAACACGGCGGCGCACTCGTTGAAATGGCGCTCGTGATGCCCGTCATGCTCGCGATGTTGACCAGCATCTTCTCGTTCTCCGTGGTGCTGTATCAAAAACTCCAACTCGGCGAGGCCGTCAGCAACGCCGGCCGCGTCATGGCGTTGGAGCGCGGCGATACCGACCCCTGTGCAACAACAGCAAATTCGATCTATGCGGCTGCGCCTGCCCTCGCCAAGGCCAACATGACTCTCACATTTACCCTCGGCGGTACGAATACCGGTGGCAGCGTCTCCGGCGGCACCAGTTACGGCGGAACCAAGGGTACGGCGCCTACGTGCACCGCTGCAGGCAACGGCGGCGCCGCTGCTCTGCAGGCCGGTTGGCCGGCAGAGATCCAGGCGACCTATCCGTGCAGCTTCTTTGTCTATAACACCAAGCTAGGAACCTGCTCGGTCACCACCCAGGTCACAGAGGTCATTCAATAAAGAACGTGTGATCCAGGTTGCGAATTCCGTAGAAAACGTGAAAGGCCGGAGAGAGATTCTCCGGCCTTTCAATTTCTGGTGCCGAGTTTGTTCTGCCGACCAGCGGAGACAAATCATCTGCGCCGTTCTGCGATTCTCCTGCCTCTCCACTCAGCGCCATTCGACACACGAGATCGCCAAAAGTTGCGCCTATTTATTTCGCGTTTCATTCCGCAACCTTCCCCAATACAGGTGTTTGTACTCGACATGTACGGCGCGGCAGGAAGCAGCAGGAGCCAAGCTTCCAGGGCCGGCAGCCGAAATGGTTTCAGCAAGGAAGGAACGGAGGAGTTATGAAAAACTTTGGCAAATATGTGCTGGGTGCAGCGTTATTGGCTGGCGGGTTGGGCCTTGGTGCGACTTCGGCCCAGGCAGCCGAGTTCCGGGTTGTAGTCGGTGGGCCGAGGGCCTACGTTCCTCCGTGCCCCGGTCCGGGATATGCGTGGGTGGCAGGCTATTACAACAATGGCTACTGGGTCCCTGGATATTGGAACGCCCCGCGCGTTGGATTCTTTCATGACCGCGGCCCCGTTGTGGTCTACGGCCGCGACCACCGCTTCGCTTACGACCGCGACCATCGCTTCCGTCGCTAAGCCTCAAGTTCGCCGATTGAACCGCTTGAATTATCTGCCTCGCGGCCTCCTGTTTCAGGAGGCCGTTCTTTTTATGCGTCTGCCTTTGAAGATGCGCCGGACACCAACCACAACGGCCACCGGAAAAGTGAACAACACGGCAAAGCCCACCACGTTGCCCGCCACCTCAATCAGCAGCAGACCCGCCGTCTGTATCGCGTTCATCTGGCCCATGCGGGAACCATGCGCAGCGGGAAACAACAAGGGAAGAACCGCCGACGAGTTTCGATGCAGAAATCCGCCAATCTCAATCACGAGGGCGTACATTGCTCCAAACACCGCTCCCGCCCCCGCCGCCACCAAAATCGGATGACGCCGCCCCGCGCGAATACCGACCTTCAGCATCGCCCCATTCTAATAACCGCGAGAACCTTAAGGCGGAGAAGCTTCTTCAGCGAACCAAAAACACCGCATCGTGCCGCATAACTCTGCAGCCGTATCGTTGGATTTCTCTCAGAAAACTTGCTGGAACTGGAAAATCGCGATCACTTCGCCGCGCTGGTTTGACCCACGTCAGGATTTGTCGGAGACGGGTCCGCCTCGGCCGACTGCAGGCGCACGATCTTTTCCGCGACCGCAAGTGAAATGAACTGATTCAGTGATATTCCGTCGCGAGATGCCAATTCATTTGCCTGAATCCGGGTTGTTGTTGGCAGGCGCAGCGGAAATACAGAGTTGGGTTTGTTCGGTTGCATCAATGATCCTTCATAGATTTTCGGTCGAGCCGGGAACACACAGATGGCGTTGACAAGCCACCGAGCTCATGGCTCAGGTCTTTCAATGTCCTGGTTTTCTAGAAAGTTTGAGGAAGGGAAACCGCCGAATGCAAAAATCGGGTGAGCTCTCGGGCAGGTGAGCTCTCCAGCTTTTGAAAATCGATTTACCTCTTCCAGTATACAGGAATATTCAAGAAATTGCGCGGTCTATTTTCATGCAGATTTTGGCCCCGGCGACGCTCCCAAGGGGTACCTTTCGTGCAACCATTCAATCTTCAGGATTTACGCCTTGCGCATGTCCGTGATGTGCCAGAGAACGCCAGTCGGATCGCTCAGGTATAGCACCCGAATACCCCACGGCTGCATCTGCGGAGGCTTGCACAGGATCCCAGGGTACTTCTGCGCCAACTCAAGCCGTTGGATGTGCTCCCACCAGGCGTCTGCGTCCTCCACGGCCAGGCTCATCATGAAATTGCCCGCGTGCTCGGCTACATAGAACGTCTGCAGCAGGAATCGGAACGCACCAATCTGCAATTCTGCAATCTGCTCGTTGCTCCAATTGATCGTAAAACCGAGATCGGTATAGAACTTCTTGGAAAGCTCTGCGTCCCGCGCGGGTACAAATGTCTTCAGATCGGTTATATGACTAGGCAGCATTGTCCCCCATTTCAGGCCGATGTCCGTAAAAAAACAGCGCTAGAATAGCACGCAGCGACGTGGGCAATTCGATTTTTGAATCATCTGTCCCGCATGATAGCCATTGGGTGCACACTCAACGAGCGGAGCGCGGCGAGGGTGCCCGAAATTAGAACTGCAAAGGCCGGCGAAAGCAGGGCGAGTAGCCAAGCTCGGAATGGTGGCTGACTGATAAGCCCCGTGCCGCTCAGCAACACTCGCTGGAGCGCCATGGAACATAGGCGCCCGCTGCACAGCCCGCGAAGACAAGGCGCCCCGACTCAATAAGACTCTTAGCTAAGATGCGCCATCCCCGAGCTCCAAACGCAAGGTGCAGGGCCAGAACTTTGCGACGCTCGCGATGGACGTCGCTTTGAATGCTGAAAACCCCAATCATGCTGACCATCAGTGCAGCGAGCGCGGATGCAAGCGCAATCAATGTTGCAATGCGCAGCGGCGCAAACGCTGATCGGGTCAACTGCGTGTCGAGAGTCTCGATATCTGGCGGTGCCACGTCGCGCCCAGGTACAGCCTCGATTTTGCGCCGCAGTTCCGCTATCTTCTGTTCATCTGCCTTTGAGGTCCTGAGAATGAGCGTCATGCGAAGCGGGTACTCCTGCCAGGCAGGAATGAAAACCGTTGGTTCCGCATGCTGCTGAAAAATCCCCAGGTCTTGAGACCGAACTACCCCGATGATTTCGGTTTGGCCGCCGGTTTGGTCAATGATTGCCGCACCGAGCGGTTTGCCGCCGAAAAAGAGCTCCGCGGCTTCCTGATTGATCACTCCTACACGCCGGCATAGATCCGCAAACTGCGCTGGATCTGAGAACCAATGGCCGGCAATCAACGGAAGGCCAAATGCCTGCATATAACCACTGGAGACGAAGTTGACGTTCAACTCAATGTCGGCCGATGACAAGGCGGCAGGAGACCGGAACCGGGCGCCCTTCAACGAGGCATGCTGCATATGGACCCAGCGGATCGAAGTAAATCGTCGGGCGACGACTGAGAATTTCTGCGGACAGTTTGTGTGCTACGCCGATGATCTGGACCGGTGATCCACTGGGATCGAAGATCTTCTCGCCGGCTGTCGCGTGACCCGACAGGCGTCCGCCGCGGCACCATCGACAACGCCAGCTCTGCACAAAAGATCCCGCGCGGCGAATAACCGCCCCGCAGTTGCCTGGAACTCCGGCTGGCCCCGATCGTCCCGAGTGAATTCGGCGACATCCAGAACAACCTCGTGCAGAGGTAATGAGGCCGCCTGGATCCGGAAAGATTGCCAAATTGGTCGGCCTCCCGGGAGTTGAGTTGTCCACGCAACCGGCGCAACATCGGGGACAGACTTCGCGCTCTGTTCAACCGCTTTGAAGTAGTCAGCGGGGACACCCATGGGAGGAGGAAGTGCCTGAACAGTCACAAGAATCGGATTGCCGAGCTTCTGTCCGATTCCGGTTTTGAGTGCATTGTGAAAACCCTCCAGGAGAAGAGTTGCAAATATAACCAGTGCACAGCAGAGCGCAATCTGCAGAACGACCAGGGCGGCCCTCAGCCTCACGACTTTTGTCGAGGAAAAACCTTGTTCCCGCTGAAGAACCGTCCACGGGCGATCAGTTACCGTTGCAAATATTGGCATCATTCCTGAAAGTACGGTAATGCTCATGCAAAGAATGGAGGACGCTATGATCGATGCCACAGGGGGCACGAAAATGACGCGCTCAGCATCTTCTTGAAATAGGAAATTTGGAATAACGCGCTTCGCCCCAAAAGCCAGCAGCAGTCCGAGAATTCCGCCTGCAAATGCGAGCACAACGCTGTCAGAGAGCAACTCACCGCTCAATGCCTTTCGCGTCGCTCCCAGTGCGACACGAAGCGAGGTCTCTCCGGAGCGCTCGAATGCTCTTCCAAGCAAGAGCGAAGCGACATTGATACAGGCGATCAGGAATACCGAGCCGGCGATAAATTTGAGCAGCGCGATGATCGATGCCAATCCCCTGGCTGCTCTCGGCGCGATACCGCTGTAAGGAATGACCTGCACCTCGTCCGAATTTCTCAGCTTCGCGCGAATTTCACGTTGCGCAGCGTTGGTTGAAACGCCAGGACGAAGACTTGCGAGAACCCACAAATCGCGGCGGTCAGGATTCGCTCCTTGCCCATCGCCATCTTCAAACGGCATCCAGAGATCAATCGGGCGATCGCCATAGAGACCCTCAAAAGCCTTCGGGGCAACACCGGTTATCCGAAGGTCTTTATCATTGATGCGAATGTGACCAGCAATCTGGCCGCTACCGTCGCCGAATGTTGTTCCATAAAGATGGTCACTCAGAACAACGCCGCCCTTTAATTTCAAGTTCAACGCGTCTGCCAGGTCTGGCATCACGCTCGCAACTGATATGGTTTCTGACTGACCATCGATCGTGACCTCAAGCGGTGCGATTCGGACGGCGTCAATCCAGGAGAATTCTGCGATGGGGCTGCGAATCTCCTGATACTCACTGTCCGAAAGCGGGCCCGGATCGGACAACCGGTCGTGCCCAAATATGGAAACGATCTGTTCGGAATGTCCAACTGAGGACCTTGGATGAGCCAGTCCCGCGATGAAACCGCCGATGGAAGCATTGCTCCCAATCCCGATCGCGATCGTCGCCAAAAGGGCGAGAGAGATTCCAGGCGTGTGGGCAAACGCGCTCGCGGAGTTACGAATTCTGAACAAAGCTCGGGCAAACATCATTCCGCTCAAATAGGACTTGTAAAGACGCTCGCCCACTGTAAGGCAGAGATCCCATCACCGTCGTGCACGTTTCAGGCCAATGATTTGAGGACAATCGAAAGGGGTTAATACATTTATCGTCATCGTTCGTGTGCAAATCTGTTCGAATTTGCCCGCAAGACGTCCGGCCACGGACATCGCATAAGCTGGTTGCTTTCGATGCCTGTCAGCGTCTTGTCTCTCCCGGCGACCAGTTGCAGCGCCGGAAATGGCAGACGGCCCTTTTATTCATTCGAACCGCGAGCGAATGCGCGAAACATCCGGTTCCCGCTAAGTGTGCGAATTCAAGAGGTAAAGGAATGTTCGAATTTGACCGCAACTTATTCCCCCATCAGTTGTTCAAATACACAGTAGCCGGGATAAGCAAGACGCTGACCGGCATGTGCTGAAAGCAAATTCCTGAGCCGGAACGCCGGGCCGGGCGGCACAAGGAGGACGTAATGAAGAGTTTCAAGTTGATCCTGTTCGCAATGATCCTGGCGCTGCCCTTCGCAGCAGTCTCTGCTAATGCCCAGGTCGCAGTAGGGGTAGGGGTCGGTCCGGCAGTGGTCGCGGCGCCGGTGGATTATGGTCCTCCCGTATGCGATTGGGGCTATTACTCGTATTACCCATATGCTTGCGCTCCGTACGGCTATTACGGACCGGCTTGGTTTAACGGCGGCTTTTTCATCGGCGCAGGTCCCTGGTACGGATGGGGCTGGCGGCACGGATGGGGCGGATACGGCTATCGCGGCGGATATGGATTCCGCGGCGGCTACGGCTATCGCGGCGGCTACGCCGGCGGATATCGTGGGGGCTATGCGCCTAGAGGCGGAGTTGCTCCCCGTGGCTTTGCCGGTGGTGGAGCTCGCGGTGGATACGCAGGCGGCGGACATGCAGTCGGCGGCGGTGGCTTCCACGGCGGCGGAGGTGGCGGCTTCCACGGTGGTGGCGGCGGACACCGGTAAGGTTTAGAAATACATATACTTCAAAGCCCGGTTGCTTCGGCAGCCGGGCTTTTCTTTTGCGTGTGCTGCGAGTTCCTGGACTCTGCGCGGGGAAAATCGTAAAAACCGCACCGCAATTTGCAGATTATTTCGCCGCATTCCGTAAAATATGAAACAGCAACGGCCTCCACAAGAATCCTCGTCACTGGGTCCTCTCTCGGTCGCCTGTCAATCAGCCGGAATCCGTATTTCACCGTGAAAAACGGTACCTAACTCCTTTGCTGAGACGACTCTGCGATGAACTTCAATTAGCAGACGACTTTACCGGGATAGCACCTCCCGTAACCCACTGAAAGCAGCGACTTTCCCTGCAGGGATGGGGGAGGGGGAGGGGGCGAAAACCTGTATTGACCGGCAATCTGCTGACAGATTGAACCGGCACGCGGTTGACGGCTGACAGCTGAACCTCACCTCGGACTCAGGGTCTGGTACTTTGCGATCGTGTAGCCGAGCGCCGCGCCAAGCCAGACATCCGACGGGAAGTGCGCTTGCTCTGTGATCCGCGAGCCGCTGATGGCCGCCGCCAGTGTGTACGACAGGATAGGAATCCATGGCTTGCCGCGATGCCGGTACCGCTCCGCGACGATTGTCGCCACCGACCACACTGCTGTCGCGTGCCCCGAAGGAAAACTGCTGCCCTTGAACGGCGACTTGCCGCCATTGAAGAACGTGCCGGTGAAGGAAGCGCCGAGGGGAACATCTGCGGGGCGTTCTCTGCGCGTTACGGCTTTGATCGCCAGGTTGATCACCACGCTGTCGCCATAAGCCTCTGCGGCCAGAAGCGCCGTGTTGACCTCGCGATCATCGTGGCGGATGTACCCTGCCGTCATCAGCCCCGCCGGCAGCGAAATAACTTCCCCCGTTGTGATCAGCGGATCGAACACGTCGTTGAAGTCGTCCCAGTTCCTCTGGTGCGTCTGAAAGTACGGCATGGCATGCGGATCGGCATAGATCAGCCCCGCTGTTCCGCCAATGATGACCAGCGTCGGCACCCAGTGCTTTCCCTTTGCCAGTTGCACCGGAAAAAGCCACAAGCATTTCTGGTCATGCAGAAAATCGCCCGGCAGGCTGCGCCAGGTCGCCTCGCGCTGCGGAACGCCGGTTGTGTTGTCGACTGCCGGCTTCATCGCCTGCCCGGCTTCGTCTGGCAGTTTTGACTGCACGCGTCCGGGATCGTCCGGCAGGCTCGCGTACTCCTGGGTCTGGGCGTTGGTTGAGACAGAGGCAATCGAGAAAGCAACTGCCAGAAAGAGAAGGGGGCGACTCGCAATCCTAGTCATCAGGAGAGTTGGATGCAGGATTTCAACGAACGCGTTAACTCTCAGCTCGAAGTCTGTCTAAACCAGCGCGCCGTCGCCGGCCGGAACAGCAGCCATGCGATCACCATGCACAGCCCTGCGTGGATCAGGAGTTCTCTCAGCGGATGGAACAAGCTGATCACCACGTGAAAGACGACCCATGCGAGGGCCAGCCAGCGCGCCCAGTTCCGCCGCAGAATCAACCCGATTCCGGCAACCACCGCGAGCAGTTCAGTCAGCTCGATGGCGATGGCGTCGTTGTGTCCAGCCGTAAGCTCGCGGAAATGATAGACGAATCCCATCACGCCCACCACGAGGTAGAGGGCCGCAACTATCCATACGGGAATCGGCCGTTTCATCTCCATCCGACCGCTCATTTACCCTATTCGTCCGGCGCCGTGCCGCCGCACTTTCTGGGCAACTGGTTCTTTGGCGTCTCGCGGATCACCACCAGGTCAAAGCACTCCGAATTGGTCGAATCCCCAGGGATCGCCGGAGTCCCCCCTCCGCCCCCCACGCCCGGAGCAGACGGCATGGCCATCGGCGGCGGTGGCGTAAAGTGAGGTGCGAGCTTCTTCTGCAGCATGGCAGGAGGCACCTTGTAGCTGGCAAACACAGCCCCTGCGAGAGCTTTCTCCTGCGCCGCTACATTTGGCGGCGCCTGTGCCATTTTGAACATCACCTTGTATGTCCCGCCCACGTCCACGGGCAGTGAGCACATCAGCAGTCCAAAAGCCATTGGCCCGGTCTTGCTGTTGAGTGTGCCGCTCAACTGTCCGCACTGGACGTTCGGCACCGGCACCTGTATCGGAGCATTGGAGGCAATCTTGACCTGGGGGTCTTGCCCACCGCCGACCGAAGCAGCCCACTGCTCCAGCATCGTGAACTTCTGATCGAGGCCGGCCGAATTCGGCATCGACAAATCGATCCCGCCGCTGGGTTTCTGGCCGAGCTGGAAAGCTCCGTTCTTCACCACGAAAGTGCTGCCAAGATTGATGGTTTCGCCGTTGGGGCCGGTCATGATGACGACGGTTTCCGCACCTTTGGTGACATTCCAGCCGGGCGGCACTCCAGCCTGCACGCTTTGATCGGGTGCTGTGTACGGCTTCAGCTGAGGCGTCCCCTGGGAGGGCGCCTGCCCGGCTGCGCCCATCGCGAAGATCGCGCTGACCGTCAAACCCGATAAGAACAAAATCGCGGACGAAAGCTTTTCACCGTTGCGGACTTGCACAATCAACGCTCCTGGCTGACTCGATCAGCTCTGCCGGCCGAGGAATCTTCGGTTTTTCCTGAGAGCGATTCCACTGACCAGATGACAAAGCCTAGCACGGGGAACGGGTGGCCACTCAAAAGAAATGAAAGGCCATATCGTGCCATTTCATGCCAAGGCTTTTAAGATGGTGACGAGGGGAAATTTCTTGCCAGCCTACGAATATCTTTGCGAAGAATGCGCCTGTCATTTTGAGCAACGGCAGAAGATGTCGGATGCCGCGATCGACCAATGCCCAAAGTGCGGGGGCCGCGTCAAACGGCTGATCAGCGGCGGAGCTGGCGCCATCACCAGGGGTTCAGTTCGTCAGCTCGAAGCGCCTGCACCCTGTGGCTCCGGTGCGTGTTGCGGCCGAGGTGGATGCGCAGGCAATATGTCCTGCGACAATTGAGTTCCATCCGCGCTGAATTCTGCTTGCCAGCGAAGAGCGATTCCCTCGCAACGAGTCTGCCCGTCCGGCAGTTTATGCGAAGACCAGCCCAAGTGCCGAATCGATCTGTTGCTTCATCGCGACCAGGCCGGCGCTCATCTCCTCCGTCAGCGAGTCCGCGGACGATGATTCAGAGCCGGTTCTTGCCATGACTTTCAACCCGCTGATGACCGAGTCGAACTGCTCCATGCGATTCCGCAGTTGCCTGGCTTCCTCGAACAGACTATCCAATTCGCCCGTCGCCACTTCCATCGCCGCGCGATAAGTACATGCATATGCTTTATCGTTCATTTCTATCTCCAGTAACCGAAGTCTAGCCCTGTCTCCGCCCCAAATCCCATCGCACAAACCGAGTGATATCAAACCACTTTCGAGCTAATACCCTGCAGCCGGACTACAACTATGGCTTCAGCTGCGACCGAAGCTTTCCGGACGCTTGAATCTGTCAAACTATAAGGCAGTGGAAAACCGATCAATGCAGTCCCAAGTCCCGTCGCTGCTTCGCGTGCTGATCGCAGGCGGAGGCACGGGAGGGCACATCATCCCCGCGCTGGCAGTGGCGCACGAACTGGTCACGCGGCATCATGCCGACGTCCTGTTTGTCGGGACGCCGCGTGGAATGGAGTCGCGCCTGGTTCCCGCGGCCGGGTTCCAGCTGCGGCTGATCGAAGTGGGACCGCTCAAGAACGTGTCCATCGCCACTCGCCTGCGCACGATGCTCGATATTCCGCGCAGCCTGCTGGCGTGCCGGCGCCTGATCCGCGCATTCAAGCCGGACGTTGTGCTCGGCGTTGGTGGATATGCTTCGGGGCCGGGAATGGCGGCGGCGGTGATGATGCGCGTGCCGACGATGGCGTTCGAGCCGAATGCGATGCCGGGGCTCGCAAATCGGCTGGTGGGAAAACGGGTGCAAGCTGCGGCGGTGAATTTTCCGGCGGCGGCAATTTTCTTTCGCAATCCAGAGGTGACCGGCATCCCGGTGCGGCCGGATTTCTTCAAGCTGCCACCGGCGACCGGGGATGCGCCGCATCTGCTGGTGTTCGGCGGATCGCAGGGGGCACGGCTTTTCAACATCGCGCTTCCAGGCATCGCGGGAGCCTTGCTCGAGGCGGTGCCGGGACTCACCATCCTCCACCAGGCCGGCATGCGCCACGTGGAGGCAACCGAGGCGGCGTACAAGGCAAGCAGTGCAGATCCGGCGCGCTGGAAGGTCAGCGGATTCCTCGACGATATGCCGGCGCGCTTTGCGCAGGCCAACCTGGTGATGGCGCGAAGCGGGGCCTCCACCGTCGCCGAACTCGCTGCTGCGGGCAAGCCGGCTTTGCTGGTTCCGTTTGCCGCTGCAGCCGACGACCACCAGACCCGCAACGCGGAGGAGATGGTGAAGGCCGGCGCAGCCGTCATGCTCAAGGAGCCCGATCTCACCGATCACGAAAAACTGCGCGCCACTCTCGTTGATCTGCTCAGATCGAAGGAGCGGCTCGCGGCCATGTCTGCCGCAGCGCTGACCCTGGCCCACCCCCAGGCGGCGGAAGACATCGCCAACCGGCTGGTATCGCTGGCCGGGGCTTGACGGTTTGGCAAGGTTGCAGGTCCGGGGGGGGTATATACCCGTCTCTTTCGAGAAGCTATCTGTTTCCTATGCTTTGGCGGCGGACTTCTCTGTAGATTATTGCAAACAAACACGATCGCCGTAGAGATCTCTTCTGAAATGACTTACAGGCGTTTCATGGTGAGGGCGGGTGCCCGGTCAACACCCCGAAGTTCTCTTATTTCCATTATGAAGAAGTCGGCGAAATAACCTGCAAAGTTGCGGCCGATTTTTCGGATTTATTTTTGCGATTCGCCTCAGCCCTACGGGGCACGGCAATCTGGGGCGTTGATACGACAGGCCAATGAGCTGAAACATTTCTGCGCTATACTTCTCCCCTTCGAACATTGCGGAGCATTTTCCCCCCGAAGAAAATCTGAACTGAAAGAGGTCTGCATGAAAGCTATGTCCACGTACAGCGTGCGTCCAGGCTGTATCAAAGAAGCCACAGCACGATTTCTCGCCGGTGAGGGAGCGCCCGTGGAGGGTGTGACCCTATTGGGGCGGTGGCACAAATCCGATGGCAGTGGCGGATTCGTTCTCCACGAGTCCGATAGCCCTGAAGCTCTGTTTAACGGAGCGATGAAGTGGGCCGATGTGCTGGAGATCCACAGCAACGTGGTGGTCGATGACAACGCCGCCGCAGCAGCGATGGCCAAATACTTCGGCAAATAAACGAGCTTGTAGATTTGGCTATCCCAGGTCTCGGAGGCGAGACCTGGGGCACCCGGCTCCGTCAGGTTCCGTGGTTTCCCACCCTTGAATCAAGGAACGATTCAAGGATGGGGCACCCAGGCTCATGCGCGAATTGAGACAGCCGGACTTTGGCGCTGCGTAGCAAGCCAGTCGGCGAAGATCAGGGTTGCGCCCACGGCTGCGAGGTTATAAGCGTCGCCGCCCCACATCGTGTGTTCGTGCGGAGAACCGATGGCGTTCGGCGTCAGCACCAGAATGCTGAAAAGCAGAAACATCAAGGCGAGCAGCCGCGCAGCCAGCACGTCGAGAATTCCCGAGACGATCCCGAGACCGGCGAGGATAAAGGCGATACCGCTGACCACCGCCCAGAAAGCTCCTCCCAGCGGCATCCACGCGGGCACCATGCTCGCGGGTTCCGCGATGTCGAGCAGGTGCACGATGCCGAAGTCGGCCACAAACAATCCGAATACCCAGCGCGCCACCGTTGCCTGTCGCGGAGACAGAGCGCATGCGGACAGCTTTGCGTAGACGAGGAGTGCGCCGATGGTGACGATCAACTGACCGCCGGGCCCGCCAAGCACGCCGATGTAGACGCTGAGGCGATATCCCAGATAGTGCGGCGCCGTGTAAAAGCGCGGCAACCAGAAGATAGCGAAGACGGTGTAGATGACGGCCAGCATCACCGCGCCGATGCGCGCCGTGCGTTCGATGAGGATGGCCGCGCCTCCCGCGATGAGCCAGACAGCGGTGAGGCACGCGAAGAAGGTAACGCCCGGAATGTGATCGCCGAATGCCTGGACAGGCTGATGCGCCGACTCAAACTCACCCCAGATGAGGTCGAGAACGCCGGCGGCGATGGATGCAAGGCCGAGAACGATGACGCCGATTTTCATGATCGCTCCCGCAGAAATCCGGAGAGATCAAATCGTAGTGAAACGGTCTGCGCCGATCAAGCTGGCAATTTTCGAAGAGTTGCAGAACGGATCAGTGTGCTTGCACAGCGGACTGTTCCGGGGGTGGGTGGCCTACTCACGACCGATCTGGGTGCCCCATTCATGCGCGCCGTTCGCATGAGCGGGATTCCTCACAGACAAACAGCCGGCACGGGTACACGATACTCCCATGCCGAGTCACCTGAAGCGATACCACACGGAAGGGCATTTTCACTTTCTTACCTTCAGTTGTTATCGCCGCTTCCCGTACCTTGGCGATGATCGCTCCCGCACGGTCTTTCTGGACGCACTGGAAACTCTCCGTCAGCGCCACCGCTTCTTCGTTTTCGGCTATGTTCCGATACCCCACTCATGCGCAAACCGCGTGCATGAATGGGGGTCGGAGTTTCAAAAGCAGGTCCTTCGCGGCGCTCAGGATGACAGTTCTGTGTTTACGATCCCGGACACGGAATAGCGGAAGCGGGAAGCACGGTTTCGTCGGGGAAGCTGAAGGCTCCGTCGATGGCGCTGGAGGTTGCTCCCATTTCGAACCACTGATACATCGCAAGATTCTGCGGGTGGTAGATGGTGGACTTCCCGTTCTGCTTGACCTCGATGGCGCTGGTTGCGTTGGCCAATCCCTCGATGGGATCGCCGATCTCCAGATTGGCCTGGCACACGGTGGAGTTCGCAGGCTGACCCGGGAACTGCCAGTTGGGGGTGGCGTTATCGATAAATGGATCGGCGAAGGATTCGCCGGTTTCATGCGAGAGTGCAACTACGTCCTGAAATCCTGCAGGGAAGACACCCGGCGAGATCCAGCTTGCGAATATGGTGATCCAGCGCGGCTGCGGGAAGACTCCGCCCTCAAGAAAATAGGTATGGAAGCCCAGTGTGCAGCAGTTGCCCGGAGTATTGGGGTCGGTGGTGTTGAGATCGAAGAGGTAGGTGTTGGGGAACAGCGTCATGGAGATGCCGTTGGTGGTGAAGTTGCCGAGGTTGATCTCGTTGACAACTTCGTTGTCCCAAAGAAAGTTGAAGAGCGGCGAAAGCATCAGGACGTATGTGCTGCCGTCGGTGGCCTTTCCGGTGAAGTAAGAGCGGGCCTGCACGATGTCTCCGTTGTCAAGCTGCACGTTGACGGCATACGGAACGGTGAGGGTGACGCGGTTGACCACCTGGGGAAACATCACGGTGTGCCAGTTGCTCTTCATCGTGTTGTAGAACGCGGCGCGCTGGACGGCGTCGGCATACTCCACGTTGTGGCCGGAGCGGTAGTCGAGGGGAACGAAGTTTGGCGAGTTGAGGATCGCCTTCTCGAAGGGTGCGAAGGGAACGGTTTTGAAGACACTGCCGTCGGCGTTGAGCAGTTGGAGGGAAATCTCGTCGATGGCAGCCGGGAAGACGGTGGACCCTCCGAGCCTGGGATCGTTGCCCATCATGGTGAAGCGAAAGTCCCCGTTTTGGTTGCCGCCTGCCTCGGCGACGAATGCGCCATCGAAGGTGGCGATGGTGTTAAGGCCATCGATGGTGGGCTGGTTGGCGCGGACTTCGCCCAGATCGAAGTTGTTGTTGCTGCCGGGCTCGGTGGCGGCGTTGCGGTTCGCGGTGATGTTCGCGGTTCCTGAGGCGCCGCTGATCACTTTGCCGGTAACGGCATCGATGGTGATCGCGTTGACAGAGTAGCCGGCGGAAACGGTGGAGACATCGACGGGCTGCCGCTGCGCGTATCCGGGATGGGCCACGGGTGCTCCGGCGGCGAGGCTAACGGCCTGGGCAAAACTGAGCGTGGGCAAACAACACAAGACAGAGAACAACAAAAGACGCGGGGGAACGCGCATGGGAGAGTCTCCTTGAGATGTCTGTTATCAGATTTTGTTGGACTTGAAGGTGCGAACGCTTCTCATTTCGGAACAACCGCGAGCTATGGAAGCAAGAGCAACGATGAAGGCAATCACGCGGGTTGTCAAGAAAAAATGGGGTGAATCCGCGCGGCCCGATGCAAGATGCAAAAGGGTTTCAGTCGACTGTCTTGCTGATGTTGAGGAGGATTCCGATGCCGGCCAGCGTGAAGAAGAGGCTTGTGCCGCCGGAGGAGATGAAAGGTAAGGGGATGCCCTTGGTGGGCAGCAGCGAAAGGACGACGCTGATGTTGAAAAAGGCCTGGAGCAGGATGGCCGTGGTGAGTCCGAAAGCCGTAAGGCGGGCAAACGGATCGGTGGAGCGGTAGGCGGTGCGAAGACCGCGATACCCGAGCACAACGAAGAGCGCGAGGATGCAGATGGCGCCGATGAAGCCGAGTTCTTCCGCGATGTTGGCGTAGATGAAGTCGGTGTGGGCTTCGGGGAGATAGAAGAGCTTTTGCATGCCTTCCATGTAGCCGCGCCCTGTGAAACCACCCGTCCCGACGGCGATGAGGGATTGATTGATGTGGAATCCGGCGCCCTGGGGGTCGAGGTCGGGGTGCAGGAAGGCGAGCATGCGGGCGCGGCGCCACGGCACCCAGAAGAGCAGCATCGCGAGGGGCGGCGCGGCGGCTGCGAAAGCGAGGAAGAGATATTTCCAGTCCATGCCGGCGAGGATGAGCATCATGGCGGAGACTCCGCCAACGACGAGAGCGGTGCCGAGGTCTGGCTGCTTGACGATGAGCAGCATGAAGACGACGGGCATCATGGCGGCGCGGAGCAGGGTGTTGCGCCAGTCGTGCATTTGGCCGAGGCGCGTAGAGAGGAACCACGCGAGGAAAAGAATGATGACAGGCTTGGCGATCTCAGAGGGCTGGAAGGTAAAGAAGCCGCCGAAGCGGATCCAGCGATGGGTATGGTGCGAGTCGCGAAAGAAGAGGACGATGACGAGCAGAAGGGTGGTAGCGGTCAGCGCGGGATAGATAAAGCGCGGCGAGTTGTAGCGCGCGTAGTCGATGCGCGAAAGCACGATCATGGTGAGAATGCCGGCGAGGGCCCAGAGCGCCTGGCGTATGACGAAGCCGTAGGGGGAGTGGTAACGCTCTTCGGCCACCACGGCGGAGGCGGAGAAAACCATCACCAGGCCGGCGACAACCAGCAGCAGGGTGGTGAAGAAGATCCACTTGTCGACGCCTACGCGCTTTGCCATTTTTCTTCTCGAATCGAAAGTGTCTGAAGGTATGGTTTCACGGGCGGGCTGTGAAGATTCGCGAAGGTGAGGATGGGGACCAAAGTGATAAGCGGCCGCACGATTCCGATACGGGCAGCAAACGCATGTCATCCTGAGCGGAGCAGCCTGGGGCCCCGCAAACGAGTCATCGTTTGTGGGGTAAGCGGAGCGAAGGACCTGCTTTTCCAACCAGCGCTCACGAATCCCCGAACTAATGAATAACCACTACGCGTTTTGCCAGACTTTCCAGCCGCGCCACTCATTGACGAGCTCCTTGAAGACGCGGCCGCGGTGCTCGTAGCTTTCGAACTGGTCGAAGCTGGAGCAGGCGGGAGCGAGCAGGACGACGTCGCCGGGGTGGGCGGCAGCGGCAATGGCGCTGACGGCCTTGTCGAGGGTTTCGCAGGAGTGGAGCGAGACCACGCCGCGTAGTTGCGACTCGATTTTGGCGGCTGCCGAGCCGATCGTGTAGACCGCCTTCACGCGCGAGCGCAGCAGTTCGGAGAGCTCGGTGTAATCGGAGTTCTTGTCTTTGCCGCCGAGGATCAGATGGATGTTGCCGGGAAAGGCGGCGATGGCCTTCGCGGTGGCGTCGACATTGGTCGCTTTTGAATCGTTGTAGATCTCGACGCCGTTCAGCGTGGCGACATACTCGAGGCGGTGCTCGACGGCCTTGAACTGCTCGACGGCGTTGCGGATAGATTCGGCAGAAGCTCCAGCGAGGCGCGCGGCGCAGACGGCGGCCAGCACATTTTCAACGTTGTGCTCGCCCTTGAGCGGAATGCTGCTCAGCGGCATCACGGTTTCTGAAGCGGCATCGGGCGCGGAGCGAAACAGGATGGCGCCGCCGTCGACCCATGCGCCCTGATCGACCAAGTGTTCGAGCGAGAACCAGTAGACCTTTGCCCGGGAACGCCTGGCAGCCGATGCGGCGCGCACATTGTCGGCATTGAGAATGCAAAAGTCGTGCTCGTTCTGCTCGGCGAAAATGCGTTCCTTGGCCAGAGCGTAGTTTTCAAAGCTGCCATGGCGGTCGAGGTGATCGGGCGTGATGTTGAGAATGACGGCGATGGCGGGGTGGAACTGCTCGGTCGATTCGAGCTGGAAGCTGGAGACCTCGAGGACCGACCAGGTGTCGGCCGTGGATTCGTCGATCAGCGCGACGACGGGGACGCCGATGTTGCCGCCGACGAGGGTAGGCATGCCGGCTTTCTCGAGGATTTCGCCAAGCAGCGAGGTTGTGGTCGTCTTGCCATTGGAGCCGGTGACGGCCAGGATTTTGCCTTTCAGAAAGCGCGCGGCCAGTTCGAGTTCGCCGATGACGGGGCGGCCGAAGTTGCGGGCCTGCACCAGTTCGGGTGTGTCGAGCGGCACGCCGGGACTGACAACGATAAGGTCCTGACGGCGGAAGGTGAGCAGGCCATGGCCGCCAGCCTCCACGTTGATTCCCTCTTCGAGCAGGGCGGGAATGTCTTTGGCGAGGGCTTCGGCGCTGCGAATGTCG
The DNA here is from genome assembly GCA_963830285.1 of uncultured Acidobacteriaceae bacterium. Classification (GTDB taxonomy): domain Bacteria; phylum Acidobacteriota; class Terriglobia; order Terriglobales; family Acidobacteriaceae; genus Telmatobacter. The sequence goes on along the minus strand of CAWHLU010000010.1, from coordinate 122,840 downwards.
GAGACGGTGACCTGGGCTCCGCGACGCCGCAGGAAGATGGCGGCGGCCAGGCCGGATTTGCCCAGCCCGACGACGAGTACCTTTTTGCCTTTGAGCTCCATCATGGGTGCAGGACAAGGATAATCCATTGGGGTGCGAGTTGCATGGGCAGTGACTCGATCCGCGCTGACTTGACTTGCGCGGACACGTCGCAGGAGTTGACGCTAGCGGAGCTTGAGGGTGGTGAGCGCAAACAGGGCGAAGACGAGCGCCATGATCCAGAAGCGGACGATGACCTTGGACTCGCTCCAGCCCAATTGCTCGAAATGATGATGGAGCGGGGCCATCTTGAATATGCGTTTCTTGCGAAGCTTATAGCTGCCGACCTGCAAAACCACGGAGAGCGCCTCGAGAACGAAGATGCCGCCGATGAAGGGCAGCAGGAATTCCTGGCGGATGAGGACGGCAACCGTGCCGATAGCGCCGCCCAGCGCCAGCGAGCCCACGTCGCCCATGAAGACTTCCGCGGGATGGGCGTTATACCAGAGGAACCCGATCGAGGCGCCGACCATCGATCCGCAGAAGACAGTCAGCTCGCCGACCAGCGGCATGCGTTGCAATTCGAGATAGTCGGCGAAGACCACGTGACCGCTGACGTAAGTGAGCACTGTCAGCGCTCCGGCGGCGATGATGGTGCAGCCGATGGCGAGCCCGTCAAGGCCGTCCGTGAGGTTGACGGCGTTGGAGGTGCCCATCAGTACGAAGATGATGAAGCAGACGAAAGGCACAAAGGCCAGCAGACCAAGATGCGGCAGGGTGCTGGGCCAGTGGTGCCACAGCAGGTCGGGGCGCCAGAACTTCACGAACGGAACGCTGAGCTGCGTTGAGAACAGCTTGAACTGCGTGAGTGCAATGAGCGCGATGGCAACGCCCGCCCCGGCAAGCCCCTGCCAAAAGAGCTTGGCGCGGGCGGTAAGGCCGAGGTTACGACGATTGACGACCTTGGTGTAATCGTCGGCGAAACCGATGGCGCCATAAGCAAGCGTGGAACAGACGGCGATCCAGACGAAGGGATTGGCCGGGTCGGACCAGAGGACCGTGGGCAGCAGGATGGCGATGACGATGAGCACGCCGCCCATTGTCGGCGTCCCTGACTTTTTCTGGTGCGACTGCGGCCCGTCTTCGCGGATGTACTGGCCGATCTGGAACTCGCGCAGCTTCTGGATGACGTAGGGGCCGATGAACATCGCGATCAGCAGCGCGGTGAGCGATGCAAAGACGGTGCGAAACGTGAGATAGCGAAAAATCCGGAATGGATGGAAGTACGGGTACAGCCTTTGGTAGAGCAGCCAGTAAAGCAAGAGGACTCCAATGCCGGATCGGATGAATTCACGTTGATTCTACTAGGGGTGGCGAGTGGACGGACGTGGGATGACGGCCCCTGAATCTGCGGAGTGAATGGGAAGGGCCGATCTTTTCCGACCAAGAGTCGTGTCATCCTGAGCCGATCGGCTTGGGGCCCCGCGAACGACGGGTACCCTCTGGGTGCGTTCGTGGGGAAGCGCGGCGAAGGACCTGCTATCAGTATTTCTCCGCAGATTGCTTCTTCAGTTCGGCCTCGAATGCCTGCTCGCGATCGGCAATGTAGGCCTTGTAGCCCGCGGGATCGATAAATGCGTTTTTGTCGCCGTTCTTGAAGCGGTCGTACTTCGCCAGCATGTCGAAATACAAGCCGTGCGCGCCGAGGAAGATGTCGCATGGAAGGCCTTTGAGCACTTTGAACTCGCGTTGATAGTCGGCGGCGATCTGGGGATAGGTCTTGTTGTGGACGAGCTTGTAACCGGGATTCACATTGGGGCTGCCGACAATGACGACGTGAAGCGTGCGGCCATTCTCTTTCTCATCGAGAGTCCAGGTGGTTGTGCCCTTGGTATGGCCGGCGGTGAGGTGCGCGGTCAACGTGATCCCTCCGAGCGCGACGGTGCTGCCATCGTGAAGGATGCGGTCGACCTTCGTCGGCGGAAACCCGAAGGTCTTGTCCGCAGCGTAATGAAAATCGTTGCGGCCCCCGGATTCGACCACCGGCACATCCTGCACCATCACTTCATACTTCGCTCCAGTCTCGCGCTTGATCTCGGCGCTTCCGGCGCAATGATCGTAGTGGGCGTGGCTGATAAGAAGAATCTTTGTATCGCTGTATTTGAAGCCGAGAGCTTCAATGCTCTTCCTGATCTGCGGCGGCGACGACTCGAGATTGCTGTTGATGAGGATGTTGCCTTGCGGCGTGACGATGAGATATGCGGCGAGGTCCTGGCTGCCGACATAGTAGAGGTTTCCAGCAATACGGAAAGGCGGAAGTGGCGTTGTCCATGAAGTAGGAATCTGAGCTGCGAGTTGCAGGCCGAAGATCACAAAAATGAATGCAGATACGAGGCGGGGAAGGATTCGGCCGGTCACTGGTTCTCCGTTGAGGCAAAATGTGCTTTCAGTATTTCGATAGCGCGTTCGAGTTGAACTCCGCGCGAGCCCTTGACGAGGACGACATCGCCGGGCAGCAGATTCTTCACCAGCCACTCGCCGGCAGTGGGTGCATCGGGCAAAAAGATCGAAGCCACTCCGCACAGGCAGGCCGCGGCGGCGAGATGCTGCGCATTGCCCCGCACGCCGACCACGAGATCGATCCCCTCATCGGCGGCGGCCTTGCCGCAGGCTGCATGCAACATCGAGGCATGCTCGCCGAGTTCGAGCATTTCGCCCGCAACCAGGATGCGCCGCTCCGCCGGCCGCACAGCCAGTGAGTGAATCATCGACTGCAAGGCTTCGGGATTGGAGTTATAGCTGTCATTGAGAATGGTGGCGCCGCCGATCTCGAGCACCTCTCCGCGCTTGCTGCCCGGCGTGAGTGATTCGAGTGCGGCAATGGCGCCCTCGAGCGAAACACCCGCTTCGAGAGCAACGGCGAGTCCCGCGACGGCATTCTGCGCGTTGTGCGCACCGAGCAAATTGAGGTGGAACCGTCCGTCGCGCTGGCCGGAACGAAAACGCACGTCCAGGCCGGAGGGATCTTCCTTGATATCGAGAATCGCCGGATCGCCACAGGGTCCGATCCCGAAGTACACCACCTTGCCTCGAAAATCGCGGCCGAATTGCGAAACATACGCATCGGAGCAATTGAGGAACGCGACCCCCGTTCCAGGCAGCGCGGCGATCAGTTCGTATTTGGCGCGTGCGATGCCGGCCTGACCCTCGGTAAAGTTTTGGATGTGCGCGGTGCCCACATTGGTTACTACACCCCAGTCGGGCGCGGCGATGCGGGCCAGGGCTGCGATTTCGCCCAGATGGTTCATGCCCATTTCGACAACGGCGTATTCGTGCTCGGGCTCAAGACGCAGCAACTGGAGCGGCAGGCCGAAGGCGTTGTTGAGATTGCCCTGGGACTTCAACACGTTGAATTTTGCGGCCAGCGCAGCGGCAACCGCTTCTTTCGTGGTGGTCTTGCCGGCGGAGCCGGTGATTGCAACTATCCGCTTGCCCCACTGCCGGCGCACGTGCAGGGCGAGGGCATGGAGCGCGACCAGCGTGTCTTCCGCAATCAGAAGCGGAACGGCGAGCGCAGCATCCGGCAGTGTTGCGGCCTTGGCCCGCGAGACAACGGCGGCCACGGCGCCACGTTCAAGGGCAGCCGCAACAAAGTCGTGACCATCGAGCCGCTCACCGCGCACGGCAAAAAAGAGGTCGCCGGGCGACGCGGTGCGGGAGTCAATGGAATAGCCGGTGACAGCGAGCGTGCCCGCATTGGCAATGCTGGCCGGCGCTTCTAGAACCGCGCCTGTCCCGATGGCCGCATCTGCGAGAGTCAACCTCATGACACACCACCGTAACCCAAATCGCGCAGCGCGGCGAGTGCAATTTCAGAGTCGTCGAAGGGAATGGTGCGGTCGGCCAGAATCTGCTCCTTTTCATGGCCTTTGCCGGCCAGCAGGACAACGTCGTTGGGCTGGGCCGAACTGAGGGCGAGATGAATTGCGGATGCGCGATCGGGTTCGATGGTGTAGCGGACGCCGCTGGCCTTCAGAGCGGGCTCGATTTCCTTCAGGATCGCGCGCGGGTCCTCGGAACGGGGATTGTCGCTGGTGGCAACGACGAATTCACTTCCCTCCCCCGCGGCGTAGCCCATTTTGGGGCGCTTGGTCCGGTCGCGGTCGCCGCCGCAGCCGAAGAGCGTGATGACGCCGCCTCCGGATCGCTCGACAAGTTGACGTGCAAGGGCGATGAGGTTGCGAAGGGCGTCGTCGGTGTGTGCGTAATCCACGATTACGGTAAAGGGCTGGCCACCGTAGACGGGCTGGAAGCGGCCGGGCACCGGTGTAAGACGCGGAACCGAATCCACGAGCTGACCGAAGGGAATTCCGCGCGCATGTGCAGCGGTGAGGGCGGCGAGCAGGTTGAGGATATTGACTTCGCCGGCGAGATGCGAGGTGACGTGCGCCGATCCGGCGGGCGTTTCAAGCTGGATGCTTGCGCCGCCGGGTGTGAGCGTGTGCGACGCGGCGCGGAAGTCGCCAAGGCCGATGCCGTAGGTGCGGATCTCGGCCCCGGCGGCGCGTGCGGCTTCAATCAGATCTGGAGTTCGCTCATCGTGCGCATTCAGTACAGCGACCCGCGGAGCAGGATATATGGTGCCGTCGAAGAGTAGGCGCTTGGCGGCGAAATACTTCTCCATCGTCTGGTGGTAGTCGAGATGGTCGCGCGTGAGATTGGTGAAGACGGCAACATCAAACCCAATGCCATAAGCCCGCCCCTGGTCGAGTCCGTGGCTCGAAACTTCAGTGACGAGTTCGGTGGCGCCGCGGCTCGCGCCCTCGGCCATCAATTCGAACAGATCGCGCGACTCGGGCGTGGTGTGGAGCGAGGGGCGCACTTCGCCGGCAAGGTGGTATTCGATAGTGCCGATCAGAACCGTCTTGCGAGCAGCAGCGTTGAGCAGCGCTTCGGTGAGAAAGGCCGTCGTGGTCTTTCCGTTGGTTCCCGTGATGCCGGTGGCGGCCATCTTGCGCTCGGGATGCCCGAAGAAGGCGGCAGAAGCTTCAGCGAGTGCGCGGCGGCCCTGCTCGACTTCCGCCACGGCGATGTCGGGATTGTAGACGACAAGATGATCGAAGGTCGGCGATGAGTCTGTGATGATGCCGATGGCGCCCGCGGCGATCGCCTTGCTGATATAGCGATTGCCGTCGGTAGTGCCGCCCTTCATCGCGACAAAGACGGAACCGGGATGGACGCGACGAGAGTCGTACTCGATGCCCGTGATGGGCTGGTCGGAAGTGCCGGAGGTGCCGACGGTGGTGATTTCGTCAATGAGATCGTGCCAAAGCATGTCTGGTTGATTGTAGATGGCGGCGGCGATTTCGCTCGGTGACGTCAGGCCAATGCGCGGGGACGTCTATTGGATTATGGAAAGGTTTCGACGAAGCCTTCGATTGCCTTAACGGTGGCCGTGCTGTCGTTGTAGTCGGGGTCGCTGAATGGCCTGATGATTTCAGCAATCGCGGACTTCATTTTGTCGTATTCAGCGTTTGCTTCGTCTTTAGACCCAAAGAAGCGGGTGTGTGCCATCCAGCCATAGATGCCGCAGGTGATGGCGAACGGTGCGATGTTGGTATTTCGCTCAAGAGTGATGCGTGCGCCAAGGGCATGTTCCTCGTCGCGAATGATCTCGCCGTTCTCAGAGCCTCTCGTGCCAAGGGTGGTTCCATTCTCGATGGGTTGCCACATAGCTTAACGCCCGCAGCGGACGATGATCTTCGTTCCGCTGGGGACCTGAGTGCCGGCAGCGGGGGCTTGCTCGCGCACCGTGCCTTTGCCGGTAATCTCCACCTGCAAGCCTTCCGCGGCGATCATTTCGATCACGTTGCGGATGGGCAAGCCAACCAGGCTGGGCACGCTGAGTTTCTTGCCGTCGCTGATGCTGACGTAGCTGGACGCGCGATCCTGCGGCGGCGAAGCCGGTGGCTGATTCGATGCCGTTTGTTGGGAAGGCGCGCCCGGCTTGTCGCCGGGTTGCGCGGACTCGTCAGGCTGTGCTGCCGTTTTCTGCGCGGGTGGTGTTACGGCTTGCTGGCGCAGCGGATCATCGGCAGGCAGGTCATTGGCGGCTGCAAACAAAGCATTCACTTCCGACTGGTCCGCATCCGAGTCGTCTTCCCGTTCAGGCTTCTCCGCCTTGGCCTGCTTCACGTCGGTCTTGGCCGGGCGCACATCGATATCGTGCGGAACATTCAGGTATTCGAGCACCTCCTGCGCAACCTCGGCGAAAACGGGCGCGGAGACCGCGGTCCCGTAATAGGACGGGCCGTTGCGAGGGTTGTCGATGACGACGGCGACAGCGATCACAGGATTGTTGACCGGTGCGATGCCCGCGAACGACGCGATGTGCATCGTCTTCGAATAGAGATGCGTCGCCGGATCAACCTTTTGCGCGGTTCCCGTCTTGCCGCCGGAGGAATAGCCGTTGAGTTGCGCGGGCTTGCCGCTTCCGAAGAGAACCACGCCCTCCATCATCTTGCGCATCTGCGCGGCGGCCATTTCGGAGATAACGCGGTGAGCGCCGGCGGGCAGCGGGTTGGGCATGTCTTCGCCAGGCCTGAATGCGACGGGCGCGAGCGCTGCAGGCTTCGCAGAGGGGGTCAACTGATTCGGCATCAGCACATGGGGCGGAAGATAGGTGCCGCCGTTGGCGATGGTCGAAACCATCGAAACAAGCTGCACCGGCGTAACGCCGACTTCCTGGCCGATGGCGAGCGAGCCGATGGAAGAGCCGTTCCACTTGTTCGTGGCACGGAGCAAGCCGCGCGTTTCGCCCGGGACCTCCACGCCGCTGCGGCTGCCAAAGCCAAAATCGCGAATGTAATGGTAGAAGCGGTCAGGGCCAACCTTCAGCGCGAGCTTGACGGCGGCCACATCGCTCGATCGGGCCAGCGCAGTGGCAACGGTGACGACGCCCATACCGCGATCGCTCTTGTCGTCGTGAATCACGCGACCGGCGAGCGTGATCTGGCCGCCCTGGCAGTCGATCATGTCGTCTGGTTTGGCAACGTTGGAATCAACGCGCGGCAGAGTAGGTAACCAGCTTGAAGACCGACCCGGGTTCGTAGACATCGCTGACCGCGTGGTCCTTTAACAGTGCGGCCGTAGTGTGCCGAAAATCGTTGGGGTTGAACGTGGGCCGGATCGCGAGGGCGAGAATCTGGCCGGTGTGTACGTCCTGCACCACGATGGTTCCGTTGTCTGCGTTGGTCTTCTCCATGACATGGTTGAGGGCTTTCTCAGCCATGAACTGGATGTTCTCGTCGATGGTGAGCTGCAGATTCTGGCCGGGCTCGGGCTCGTGGGCGACGGAACCGAGCACGCGGCGGCGCGCGTCCATGGCCGTGAACATGTGCCCGGGGACGCCGTGCAGCGCACCATTGAATTTGCCTTCGAGGCCGCCGAGACCGTTATCGTCGACGCCGACATACCCAAGGACCTGCGCGGCGATCTCGTTGTCGGGATAGAAGCGCTGGAACTCATTCTGAAAATAAACGCCCTTCATATTGAGGGCGCGAACCTTGGTCGCAATCTCGGGCGTAACGCGGCGCGCAATCCAGGCAAAGCTCCTGCCCTCGTCGAGGCGGTGCGCGATCTGGTCTTCGCGTGTCAGTCTGTCTTCCGGGTCGTTGTGCACGATGGCAGCCAGCACGCGGGCCGCGCCTTTCTGGTCGTCGATCTCCGAAGGAACGGCATAGATGGACTCGACCTGCACGGTCATCGCGAGCTCGCGCATGTTGCGGTCGTAGAGAATGCCGCGACGGGGCGCAACCTCAAAGGTGCGCTGCTGCTGTTTGTCGGCGCGCTCGAGGTAATCATTGTGGCGGATGATTTGCAGCCAGAAGAGGCGAGCCGAGATGGCAACCGCCCAGAAGAGAAAGAAGCCGCAGACAAGCCAGAAACGCGCCAGCATCATGGGTGTGGCGCGCTGCGTGACGGTAAGCGGACGGGTTGCGCGGAGAGCTGCCTGCATTTTTGATCGGCTGTTCGATTTTCAGATTAGAGCATCGGGGTGCAACACAATGTGACGAATCACAGGACGTGCGCGACGGGGTATCTTATGGATAATCGGCGCGGTTCAGTTCGCCGCATTTGGCTGCGGCGCATTGTTCTGCGCCATCACCGGCGCGCTCGAAGTCGATGTGCGAAGCTGCACGGACAACCTGTCCGGGCTGCGCCTCGCCGAGGCCGAGCTGGCGGGCCATGCCGTCGATGCGGCCGGGCTGCGTGAGTTGCGCTTCGGTCAAACGGAGCTGCCGATTCTCTTCGCGCAGCTGGTCGCGCACCTGCTTCTCCGATTCGATGCGATAGGAGTTCTCAATCGCGTAGAAGTGCTGCAGGCCGTAAACCATGATGAGCGAGAACAGCACAGTAGCCGCTGCGGCAAAGATGCGCATCTGGCGCGCGCGCACCGGATCGGGAGCCTTGACGAGGCGCGAGTTGTCGATGCTGTGCGTGAAGATGACTTCAGGCGTGCGCACTCCGCGACGGCGCATGGGCTGCTGGGCCAACAGTGCGGCATTGCGCTCGGCCACGCGAGCGGTCCAGCCGGGTTTCGTATCGAATAATGTCGCAGTGCATGCAGCCATGTTGTGTCTCCTAGCTTCTCAGCCGCTAGCTTCTAGCTGCTAGCCGGAATCTTGCTGAATTCATTTCTTCGACCCATCGCAGTAAACAATTCAAAGCGTGGGCTGTTGTTCCCTATTCCCTATCCCTAAGTCCCTAGTCCCTTGTTCCCTCGGTCCCTGCTTCTCCGCCGCTCGCAACTTGGCGCTTCTGGAGCGTGGGTTGCGATCCGTCTCTTCTTCGCTTGCGGTGACCGGTTTCTTGGTCAGCACCTGCATAATTCCCTTGTGCGCGTATTCGCGCAGAAAATCTTTTGCGATGCGATCTTCCAGCGAGTGAAAGCTGATGACTACCAGTCGTCCGGAGGGCTTAAGCAATCGTGGTGCGGCCTCCAGCAGCGCTCGAATTTCATCCAACTCGCGATTCACATAAATCCGGAGCGCCTGGAACGTGCGCGTTGCCGGGTGAATCTTGTCCTGTTTCATTGCCGGGGCGGCTGAAGCAACAATCCGGGATAACTGCCCCGTGGTTGTGATCGGCCGCCCGCGAACAATGGCTCTGGCGATTCTCCGCGACCTCCTTTCGTCTCCGTATTCGTAAATAAGGTCGGCAAGCTCGCGCTCGTTCGCCTCATTCACCACTTGTTCGGCGGTCTGCCCCGATCGCGTGTCCTGCCGCATATCCAGGGGTCCGTCCGCCATAAAACTGAATCCTCTGCGCGCTTCGTCAATCTGAAGACTGCTGACTCCGAAGTCGGCCAGGATGCCGTCGAGCGAGGCTGGTTGAACGTGCTCGCTCATGGAACTGAATGCCTCGCCGATGAAAGTTATTTGAGGCGCCTGGCTGCCGAGTTCGCTTGCGACCTGGTCGAGGCGGGCTTTGGCAAGCTCGAGTGCCTCCGGGTCGCGATCGAAGCCGATCAGGTGGCCCTGCGGACCAAGGCGGCGGACGATCTCCGCCGCGTGCCCGGCAAGGCCGAGAGTGCAGTCCGCAATGACGCTGCCTGCGCGTACATTGAGAAACTGAATCGCATCTTGTAAAAGAACCGGCACATGACGTTCGCTTCGAGTCGACATGTGCTCCCCCTGAGGGGTCTGGGCCCCAATCCTTCTGGGCTTCTAACCTTTGTGGCGTAGAATTCCCGCCAATTCCCTGCGGTCGTCGGCGGTCAACTGATTGGCCGCCAGATTCTGTTCGAAGATCTCCCGGTTGTGAACTTCCAGGTAGGTCCTCATGCCGAAAACTGTCACTTCCCCATCGAGTTGGGCAGCGTTGCGGAGGATCTGGGGGAGGAGTAGCCTTGCCTGGTTGTCCATCTCCACCTGCTGCCCGTAATAGCTGGTCACGTTGAGGTATTTGCGCACCGCGTCGTCCATGGTGCTGGAGTCGGCGAGTTGCTCTTCCCGTTTCTCCCACTCTGGCAGCGGCCAGATCTCGGCGCTCTTGCCATCGGTGGAAGTGACATAAAACTGGGTTACACTGGTGGCGTCAACCAGCTGCTTGAAAGCGGAGGGCAGCTTAAGCCTTCCCTTTTTCATCGACTTTCGCTGGGTGATTGCCACGAAACATGCTTGCGTTCGCCTCGTCCTGGGTTGCAATAGCTGGTTCCGAACCTGGGTTGGAGCCTCGGAATCGGCCCTGAAGTGAGTGGAATGGGAGTAATCTTGGTTTGGAAGTGAGCCTTGATATCCCTTTTGCTCCACTTCACTCCACTTCAGACACGATAATAGCCCACGGAGATTTCCACACCAACGACAATTTCTGTCGAAATCCTGCAACTTTAGGGGGTTAGGGGGGAAACGGGCATCCATTCCGTTTCCGGGAATCTCCTAATAGGGAGGAGCGATCTCAGACCACAAGATATGGTGTTTATTGTTTTGAGTACCGCGGCCGAATAGGCCCTTCTCAAAAACCACGGATGGCTATATAGGAGAACAAAAAGCGAAACTAACTCGCTGCCTCTGGTTCTCCCGATTTGCGGTGGCGGGTGACGATGTTCAGCAGGTAGATAAATACAAGCACATTCACCACCAGGAGACCTACGCGCACCCAGGTGAGCCGATGGAATATCTCGAATATCTCCCAGGGCAGAAATGAAGCAGTAATGGCGAGGGTGAGGAATTCGCCCCAGGCTTTTTCGAGATAGAGGCCGATGCCCTCGGCAAGGCTGAGCGCCGCGTAGCTGAAGGCCAGGGCGCCGATACGCCGCAGGAGCGGATCGTTGATGAGCGATGCCCTGTCGTAGAGGAAATTGACGAAGCGCGACTCGGGATTGAACCGGAGCATATCGCCAATCTGGCTGATGACATCGTCGATGTCCTTGTGCAGAAGACGCAGCGCACCCACGCCCACTGCAATAAACATCAAGGCCAGAAGAAACTTGTAAACCGCGATGAGCACCAGCCATCGATTGTGTTTCTGGCGCTCCTGTTCGAGCTTCCGATTCGAATCAGTCATGCTCTCCGGCAGTTCGGAACCTGAACGAACCGTCACCCTCATCTTACGTGAGCGCTGACCCGCAAGTTCACCGGAATGCAATGGCGCTGTCAGATCCGCCTGAAGCGCAGTTTTCCCCCGACCGCCAAAGCCGAGTTGTTTTGTGGATTGGGTCAAAGTGCGGCCTGATCCCTCGAATCCATTTGATGCGCTGAAGCGTTCAATGAGAGTAGTCAATTCCCCCAACTGGAGGCAACACCTCATGCTTTATGCACGCAGGACTCTTATGACCGCAGTAACGCTGATCGCGCTTTCTTTCACCTCGGCATCGCTGATGGCCGAAACCGACCCCGATGTGGGCGGCGCTGCCATGTATCCGACGAAGAATATCGTCCAAAACGCCGTCAACTCCAAAGATCACACTACGCTGGTAGCCGCGGTAAAGGCAGCCGGACTGGTCGACACACTCGAGGGACCGGGCCCCTTCACCGTATTTGCGCCTGTGAATGAAGCCTTTGGCAAGCTCCCGGCAGGCACCGTAGATACCCTGCTGAAGCCCGAAAACAAGGACCAGCTGGTGAAGGTGCTCACCTATCATGTGGTGGCTGGCAAAGTCAGTTCGAAGGACCTGGTAAAGATGATCAAGAAAGGCCGCGGCAAGGCTGAGCTGAAGACCGTGGAAGGCGGTACGCTTACGGCGACGCTCCAGGGCGGAAAAGTGATGCTGACCGACGAAAAGGGCGGCATGGCAACCGTGACGATTGCGGATGTGTATCAATCGAACGGCGTGATCCATGTGGTCGATTCGGTTTTGCTTCCCAACTAACCTGTCCGGCGCAAACCCCCGGAGCATGCGAAAGCAGGAGGGCGAGCTGCACGTATGCTCCAGGGAAAGATTGAGCGACTTACCGCAACTTCGCAATGGGTCAGGAGTGTTCGCCCAAAATGCTCGATGTTGCCCTTCGGCACATCGCTTCGAACCTCCGGAAGGAAGGCCACAGCCGCGGCCTTGATCCCTGTGCGCTATCTGCGCAACTTCAGCAGTGCATCGCGGTCCATTACGTTGCCGTCGACGATAAGGGTCGTGATGCGGCGCACGTTCCAGACGTTCGTGGTGGGATCGGCATCGAGAACGAGGATATCGGCGCGCCGGCCAGGCGCGATCTGCCCAAGCTCATTCCAGCCGAATTGGAGAGAGTAGTTATTGGTCGCGGCGGCGAGGGCTTCGCGCGGCGAGAGTCCGATGCGCACCAGCATTTCCAGTTCGGTGTGCAGGGAGATTCCGGGCATGGTGCCCATGGCCGGAGCGCCTGATGCCGCCAGATAATGCGGATAGGCGCTGAAGATGGCCTGATTGATCCGCCACAGGCGCATGGCCGACTGGTCGGCTTTCCTGCGCTGGCTCTCTTCCATCCACCGCACCGAAACGTTGGGAAGATGACGCGTCCAGGGCGCGAGTGGATAGTCAAGTTCCCCCGTCGTGCTATTCGATGGCATATACATGTTGACGGGATTGAGAATGGACGCCGCGGGTTCCTTCCACAGGTTGCGATGGTTGGGAAGGTTGAGGTAGTAGAGGCTGAAGGTCGGCATCAGCGCGGAGTGGTGTGCCGCGATGAAGTGGCCGTAGTTGCGAAAGTGCGGATCGGTGGGCGGCAGATGTTCCGCGTAGTCGTAAGCCGTGGAGGCCGCCGCGCCGTAGGGATCGTCGACCAGCGGACGCTGTAATTCGTCTGGGATTACACCCACTTCGTAGCGACTCATATGCAACAGCACGTCGACCCCGGAATCGATGCCCACCGTGTACGGCGTGGAGATGAATTCCCCATACGTGACAAGGCCGAGCTGGTGCGCGCGGGTAATGATCCATTGCGCGTTGGCAGCGGTGATATCCCACCCCAGCCATAGCACGCGCGTGCCAAGATGCGCAGTGGCATTGATCTGGCTCGCGGTGTCTTCGGGGCTGAGTTCCGCGGGATGCGCGCCCTCATGGAGTTTCTCGGTCCACTGGTCGTGGCCCATCAGCAGACTCCAGTTGTCAGTGGAGCCGACGGAGTCGAGCAAATAGAGGTGGGGAGCGGGATTTGCGGAAAAGTCGACATGGCCGCGGTGGTCGTCGCCACTCACGACGATGGTGGTGACACCCATGTAGAGATCGGCATTGGCTTGTCCCTGGCTGTTCATCCCGGTAAAGCCGTCAACGAGGCCGGGGATAAGGAATTTTCCGGTGCAGTCGATGACGTCGGCGCCCTTGGGAATGGAAATGAGGAGTCGCGAGCCAACGTCGGTGATTTTGCCGTTCTGGATTATGACGATGGAGTTCTGCTGGTCGAGCGCGGAGCGGCCCCAATCCGTTACGTCGATGATGGTGCCGCCGATGAGAACGAGTGGCGGCTTGGGAACGGCTTGGCTGGGACTCTGCGCTGATGCGGAAATGCCGGCTGAGAGCGCCAGGAGCATCCAGGTCAGCACACTACGATGGGTTCGCATACAGAAGACTTTATGCACTGAATTGTCGCATACGGGTCGGAGCTGGCCTTTCCCGCCCGCGCGTTCACTGCTGGAGAAGAGACCTGTCACGAACTGGCTTCGCAATTCATTCAAGAACCTTTGCCGTGTCATCCGAAATCGAGAATGCCACTCGATAGCAATCTAACCATGTAGACGGCGAACGCAATCATCCAGGAAATTCCGAGAAGTGCGTTGACACGCGCCCGATGCTCTTTTTGGATGCTAGTTAATGACAGGAGCGTCACAAGAGAGACGACGAAAGTTGAAAGAACCAGCCACACAAAGTCAATTCGGAAACCGGAATAGTGAAAGGGATTGAAGAGCCGATCCGCAATGCCGGCGCTATGAGCTGTTCCTTCAAACCGAGACCAGAATGAGAATGCGAATCGAACAAAATTCAGCCCAATCACGAATCGGAAAAGAATGGATGCCATTGTGCGCTCGGCCTAACTGGCGACCAGTGTGCGGCGCTTGCGCGAGTGCAGCAGCGGCAGCACCTGGGTATACGCCTCGTCGACGGTGAGGCCATATTTTGCGCGAAGCGACTCGATCTTTCCGTGTTCGATGAACTGATCGGGCCAGCCGATGCGGACGACGGGGACGGCGAGGCCCATGTCTTGAAGCGCTTCAACGACGGCGGAGCCGAAGCCGCCCATCTTCACGTGATCTTCAAAGGTGACGAAGGCTGCGACGCGGCGCGCATAGCGCGCGAGCATTTCGCGATCGATGGGCTTGACGAAGCGCGGATTGATGACGGCGGCGGAGTAGCCGTCGCGCTCGAGGCGATCGCCAAGTTCGCGCGCGAGCGAGTCATGGGACCGAGGCCGAGAATGGCAACGTCGGAGCCGTCGGCGAGCACCTTCGCTTTGCCGACGGGGATCGGCTGCGGCTCGGGCTTGCATTCGACGCCGGCCACCGCGCCGCGCGGATAGCGGATAGCGCTGGGACCGGCGATGGTCAGCGCGGTCGCCATCATGTCGGCGAGTTCGTCTTCGTCCTTGGGCGCCATCAGCACCATCTCGGGAATGCCGCGCAGATAGGCTGATGTCGAACAGGCCGTGATGCGTGGGGCCGTCGTCGCCGGAGAGGCCGGCGCGATCCATGCAGAAGATCACGGGCAGCTTCTGCAGCGCAACGTCGTGGACGACGGGATCGAAGGCGCGCTGAAGAAATGTGGAGTAGATGGCGCAGAACGGGCGAAAGCCGCGCGTGGCCATGCCGGCGGCAAAGACGACCGCATGCTCCTCGGCGATGCCGACGTCGAAGTAGCGTTTGGGATGATGCGGCCGGAAGAGATCGAGGCCGGTGCCGTTGGGCATGGCGGCGGTGATGGCGACAATGCGCTCATCCTTGTCGGCCAGTTTGGCAAGCGTGTTGGCAAAGACTTCGGCGTAGGTCGGCACGCCGGCAGGCTTGGTCATGCCGGTTTCAGGATCGTAGGGGCCGAGGCCGTGAAATTTCTTCTGGCCGTCGAGGGCGGGCTGGAAGCCGCGGCCCTTCTGCGTGAGCACGTGCAGCAGGACAGGGCGATTTTCGGCCTTGAGGAACTTGAAGGTCTCGATGAGCAGCGGCAGATTGTGCCCGTCGATGGGGCCGAAGTATTGCAGGCCGAATTCCTCAAACATGATGGAGGGCCACAGCATGCTCTTGGCGGCTTCTTCGGCGCGGCGCACCACCTTGACTGCGGTCTTGCCGCCGAATCTTCTCGACGATGCGGCGCGCGGAATCGTGCAGGTGGTTGTAGTGCTCGTTGGTGACGATGCGGTGGAAGTAGCGCGCGATGGCGCCGACGTTGCGGTCGATGGACCACTCGTTGTCGTTGAGCACGACGATGAGGCGCTTGGTCTGCTCGGCGATGTTGTTCAGCGCCTCGAAGGAGATGCCGTTGGTGAAGGCGGCGTCGCCGGCGACGGCGATCACGTGCTCGTTGCCGCCGGCGAGGTCGCGCGCGACGGCCATGCCCAGCGCGGCGGAGAGCGCGGTGCCCGCGTGGCCGGCGCCGTAGCAGTCGTGCTCGCTTTCGGTGCGGAGCATGAAGCCGTTGAGGCCGCCGGGCTGGCGGATGGTGGCGAAGCGATCGAGGCGGCCGGTGAGAATCTTGTGGACGTAGGCCTGGTGGCTGACGTCGAAGAGGATGCGGTCATGGGGAGTGTCGAAGACGGTGTGGAGAGCGAGGGTGAGCTCGACCACGCCGAGATTGGGGCCGAGATGGCCGCCGGTCTTGGAAAGCGTCTGGATGAGGAATGCGCGAATCTCCTCGGCCAGTTCCGCCATCTGGGCGGGGTTGAGGCGCTTGAGGTCGGCGGGCGAATGGATGGTCTCAAGCAATGCTCCCATGTTCACCCTTTCCCCGGGAAAAGCCGGACATTCCTGGCAATCAGCCCTCACCGGGCTACCGCTTGAGAAGCCAGCTTTGCCAACCAAGAGTATACCAATGGGGCAGTTTCCGGCGTTGGGGTGTTAGACGCAATGTTGACCCTAAGGTATTGCTTTGATGGGGCAAAACGGCAGTTTGCCGGGGCGCCATCCGGCCGGATTGTGTACGATTTTGTGGAGAGACAGGTGCGCCGATGAATGGGTTGCAGATGGGGAGTTCAATAAGTCGAGGATTTCTGTGCGGTGTGGTCATCGCGGGGCTTCTGGCACTTGCCGGTGCGCGCGGCGGTTGGGGTCAGTTGCCGCTAGGCGGGGAACAGCCGGCCGCGCCGAATCCCCTGACCGACCCCACCGCCAAACCCGGAAAAGTGCTGCTCTTTGACCTCGAGGCCCGGTTCGCCAAGGATGTGCGTGAGCGCGGGGGCGCGGCATTTTCCGACTGGTTCGCCGAAGATGGCGTAGCCCTGAACAATGGGCAGGCTCCCGTCATTGGCCGGGTGGCGATTGTGAAGTCGGCCAACTGGGACCCCAAGGTCTATCAACTGACATGGACACCCACCGATGCGCAGATGGGCCCATCCGGCGACATGGGCTATACCTGGGGACACTTTGAAGGCCGCAGCAAAGATGCCGCCGGAAACCCGGTGACGACTTCGGGGCGATACATGACAGTGTGGCGCAGGGAGAACGACGGGAGCTGGAAGGTGGTGCTCGATGCCGGCGCCAACGAGCCTGCCGCTGCCGGCGATTGCTGCAAGCTGCCGAATTCGTAGACGTCGCCATTTCATCGATGTCGTTGCCGCCGAGCTTGCCGGTTCTGCCCTTCGTTGGAGGCCCCAGATGCCCGACACCGCCAAAACACGCGAACGGCTCGCGAAGCTCACTGCCATCTGTCTCGCTCTGCCCGAAGCTGTGCGTGAAGACCGGGAATCGCACGCGAGCTTCAGAGTTGCGAAGAAGGTCTTCGCCTACTACCTGAACGATCATCACAGCGACGGCATTGTGAGCGTCTGCTGCAAGGCGCTGTCCGGCGACAACGAACGCCTGATTGCCTCCAATCCGCGGAAATTCTATATGCCCGCCTACATCGGTCCGCGCGGATGGGTAGGGTTGCGCCTCGACCGGCCCACGGTCGATTGGTCGGAGGTGAAGGAGCTGGTGCATGGCAGCTACACGCAGACGGCGCCCAAACGCCTGCTCAAGCTGCTCGCTGAGATCTGAGGGCACCTAATCCCAGGCACGCTAAAGCAGATTCGTAGTGCAGGCACTTCGCCGTGAGACAATGCGCTCGACGGCGTTTCCCTGCGTCCGACTCTCGTTGCCACACGATTACCTTCTATGAATCTATACAGAAAACTGATGACCTTGCTGTTTGGGCGTCCGCTCGCTACCAGCGAGGAGCGCGCCGAACACATCGGCCCGATAGCGGGCATTCCGATCTTCGGGCTCGACGCACTAAGTTCAGCCGCATACGGACCAGAAGCTGCGCTGACGCTGCTGATTCCGCTGGGCCTGCTGGGCGTGAAGTACATCGTGCCCGTCAGCATGGCGATCGTGATCCTGCTGGCGATTGTCTACTTCAGCTACCGGCAGACCATCGACGCCTATCCCAGGGGCGGCGGGTCGTATACCGTGGCCTCGCAGAACCTGGGCGAGGGCGCGGGGCTGCTGGCCGCGGCGGCGCTCATGATCGACTACATCCTCACCGCGGCGGTGGGCATTTCGGCCGGCGTGGGCGCGCTGATTTCAGCCGTGCCCAGCCTGCAGCCGCATACGCTGCAACTTTGCCTCGGCGTGCTGGTCATTCTCACCATCGTGAACATGCGCGGCGTGCACGACACCGGCGTGGTGTTCATGATTCCCACCTACCTGTTTACCGGCACGCTGCTGATCGTGATCGCGGTGGGCAGTATGGCAGGCGGTTACGCAGCGGAGGACATCCGCACCCGGTGACGCCGCTGCCGGCGCTTCCCCCGGCCACCGCCGCGGTAGGCGCATGGCTGCTGCTCAAGGTCTTCTCGTCAGGCTGCACGGCGATGACCGGCGTTGAGGCGGTGAGCAACGGCGTGATGGCCTTCCGCGACGACACGCGCAAGAACGCCAAGATCACGCTGACCATCATCATTGCGCTGCTGATGGTGCTGCTGATCGGCATCGCGCTGCTGTGCCGGGCCTACGGCATCGGCGCAACCGACCCCGAACGGCCCCGGATACGAGAGCGTGCTCTCGATGCTGACGCGCGCGGTGATGGGGCACGGGTGGTTCTACTACGTGACCATCGGTTCCGTGCTGCTGGTGCTGGCCCTGTCGGCCAATACCGCGTTCGCCGATTTTCCCCGCCTGACGCGCGCCATCGCGCTCGACGACTACATGCCGCACGTCTTTCTGCTGCGCGGCCGCCGCCTGCTCTATTCGTGGGGCATCTATGTGCTGGTGGTGCTGACGGCGGCTGCTGCTGATCATCTTTCGGCGGCGTCACCGACCGGCTGATTCCGCTGTACGCCATCGGCGCGTTCATGGCCTTCACGCTGTCGCAGGCCGGCATGGTGATGCACTGGAAGCGACAAGGCGGCGCATCCGCTCCGCATGTTTGTCAACGGGCTGGGCGCGGTGGCCACGGGCATCACGACGCTGGTGGTGCTGGTGGCCAAGTTCGCCGAGGGCGCGTGGATCACGGCGCTGCTGGTGGCCATCATGATCGTGCTCATGCGCGCGGTGAAGCGCCACTATGTGCGCGTGGATCGAGAGATCTGTCTCGACCGCCCGATCGTGCCGGCGCGAGGTGCAGGAGCCGATCGTGGTGGTGCCGATCGATCGCTGGAGCCGCATCACCGAGAAGGCGCTCTCGTTCGCGCTTTCGATGTCAAACGATATTCGCTGCCTGCACGTGCAGGTGGCCGATGAGCCGGACGAGATCTGCAAGGACTGGGACAAGTTCGTTGCCGCCCCGCTGAAAGCCGCGGGCAAATGCGTGCCGAAGCTGGAGATTCTGCAGTCGCCCTACCGCTACGTGCTGCAGCCGATGGTCGATTACGTTCTGAAGGCGGAAAAGGAGTCGGAGGTGCGCAAGGTGTGCGTGCTGGTGCCGGAGCTGGTGGTGCGGCACTGGTGGGAGAATCTGCTGCACAACCGCCGCGCCGATCTGCTGAAGGTCATCCTCCTGATGCGCGGCAACCGGCGCATCATCGTCATCAATATTCCCTGGTATCTGGAGCGGGGATAATTCCACAGCCGGTGGATTCGGCGTCCGGGTAGTGGTGCGGGAGCCGGAAAGGGCGACGTGATGGGAATCCTGATTCAGCCAATACACCTTCTTGTTTTGCTCGTTGTGGTTGTGATTGCGGTAGTGCTAATCAAAAGGCGCAAAAAAACAAAGTAGCCACTGCGGCATTCACAGCCGATTCCCTTCGGCTGCTGGAACCGTCAGAATGGTGAGTGGACTCCACGCCAACATTGAAATCCAAATGGCAGCCGTTTGCAGAAATCGCGTGCCATGCCCGCCGGTGGTCGCAAGCAGGCCCGGCGAAGCGAGTGCTGGCGGGCGTTCTGGCCCTTGCCTGCTGCCGGCTTGCGCTTTCGCAGGACCCGCCGCAGGACAACCAGACCGCGACTCGGGGTGCGAATCCGGGTTCAGCGACCGCAGTACACGGCATCGTACGCAATGGCGCAACCGGCGATCCGCTGCCGCGCGCGCTGGTGCGCATCAATGGCGATGCCTCCACCGGCGTGCTGACCGATGGGGATGGCCGGTTTGAAATTGCGGACGTTCCCAGCGGCCCGCAGGAGTTCACGGTCGTCAAGCCAGGGTTCATCGACCAGGTGGAAGATGCGGCGGATAGCGGCGCGCGAAATGAACACGGCTATAGTCACAACGTCATTGTTGTTTCCCAGATGGGCGATGTCGTGTTCACGTTGGTGCCGTTGAATTCCATTGAGGGACTGATTCAGCTCTCCACCGGCGACGTAGCCGAGGGCATTCCGGTTTCCCTGCTGCGGCGCACCGTGCAGGATGGGCGCGTGGTGTGGCAGATGGAGGCGAACGTCAGGACCAATGTCGAAGGCGTCTATCGGTTCGGCGAGCTTTCCGACGGATTGTATGCGGTCTACACCGAGCCCACCATGGATAGCAACGCCGCCGGCAATCTCGTCGAAAACGGCAGCGGAAACGAAGTGGAGCGCGGGGGGTACGCCAGCACCTTCTACCCCGATGCCCGCGACCTCGCTGGGGCAGCAAAGATCCGCCTCGCCGGTGGCGCAACAGCACAGGCAAATATCAGCCTCATGCTCGAGCCTTTTCATTCCGTGACCGCAACGGTAATGATCCCGAAGATGAGCGCAGGCGCGGCAGACAACGTCGCGGTGCAGGTGACCGATGCGCAAAGGCACACCCTGCCCTACCCGGCCCGAAACGACGCAGCGAACCATGCGGCGCAGGCGGATCTGCCCGATGGCATTTATACCTTGATGGCGACTCTGCAAGCGAGTGTCATGCATGTCCTTTCGACCCGAAACGGAGAAGCCTTGAATCTGACTTCACCGGCTCTCCATGCCATCAGAGGCGAAGTCAGCTTTGCAGTCGCGGGCCGCGAAGTCTCCGGATTGCAGATTCCAATGTCAGAATCAGGCAGCAACACGATCCAGATAATCTTGAACCGGAATCCAAATGGGAGCGCGCAGACAGGGGATCCGCACATCTATGTCACGCTCAGCCAGAACGGCGGATGGTTGGGCGATGGGATGGTGGGCAGCTATGCCGAGGGCTCCGGTCTGGCGCCTTTGGAGACGCAGTACTCACCGCCGGGTTCGTACTGGGTGCACACCGCTATCGGCTCGAAGACGGTGTGCGAGGGCTCATTTACGGCAGGCGGCGCGAGTCTTGCGAAGGAGCCGCTCGTGCTGACCGACGCGGGGACGACGGCTCCCCTGGTGCTTTCGTTGCGGGACGATTGTGCCGGGCTCACGCTCTCCCTGCCCGACTCGGTAGGCGTCGCTGCCGGCGAGGAGCCCTTCTATACCGTGTACGTGGTTCCCGACTTCGACTCGACGACGGACGTGGTGCCGCAAACCCTGCGGCCCTCCACCGGCGGCAGAATCAAGCTGACTGGACTCACGCCCGGCAACTATCACGTGTTCACCTTCGACCGGCCGATGGCGTTGGCATACCGCGATCCGACGGCGCTGGCGTCGCTACCCGGGCAAGCGATCACGCTCGCTCCGGAGGCCGACGCGGAACTCACAATTGAGGTCCCACAGCCATGAGGTTCGAAGGGGTGGCGTTGCGCATCACGACCAGAGGGTTCGCGGGAGTTTTGGCCTGCAGTGCGATGCTCGCGTTGGCACAAAACCCGCAAAGCCAATCAAGGGCCGCGGCGCCCGAAAGGATGGCAGGCCCTTATCGCATCGCCGGCGTTCTGGTGAATGCAACAACGGACGAGCCGGTGCGCCGGGCAACCGTGGAAGCACTGAAGGAGACCGACAGCCATGCCGTGGCCTCATGCGTCACCGACAATGACGGGCATTTCGCACTGTCGGGTCTGGCCGCGGCGAAGTATCAGCTGACCGCATCAAAGCGCGGATTTCGCACCGCCTCTTACGACCAGCACGACGAGTTTTCGACTGCCATTGTGACCGGACCGGACCAGGACACCACGGGACTGCGATTCAAGCTCATGCCTCGCGCGGTGTTGCGGGGCGCGGTGACCGGCGACGACGGCGAACCGGCGGCGAATGCACGCGTGATGTTGTTTCAGAGGCCAAAACATCCGGGCACCGGTGCGCGCATGGCGCAGGTTGATGCAACCGTGACGGACGATACGGGCGCTTACGAATTCGGCGACCTTCCCGCGGGGGAGTATCTGTTAGCCGTAACGGCAGAGCCATGGTACGCCGTGCACGAGGGCTCTCCCGCAAAGCGGAATCCAGCCCTGGATGTGGCCTATCCCGTCACCTATTTTGACTCGACAACGGAAGAAGGATCGGCGACGCCGATCGCGCTCGCAGGAGGAAGCCGGGAAGAAGCGAACATCAGCCTGCACGCGGTACCGGCGCTGCATATCCGCGTGGAATCGCCGGGCAGGCCCGATCGCGCGGGGATCGCACCCAATCTGCAACAGACGGTCTTTGGCTTGCCGGCAGGATTCGAGGGAGGAGCAGACATTTCAGGGAACAGGCAGAACGGCGAAATGGAAATTGCCGGCATCGCACCGGGCCATTACGAACTGACCCAGGGCGACCCACCGCGTATCGTGGACCTGGACCTCGCTTCGAGCCAGCAGGTCGATCCCAACGCGGGCAGCGCTGCACTTGTGGTGACGGGCAGCCTGCGCATGGCGTCGGGCGCGCCTCTAACCGGGGAGCAGACCATCACCCTTTCACGCATGGATGGCGGCACGGGACAGTCCATCTACGCGACGCAGGCACACCGGGGACAATTCACATTCGACGCAGTGCCGGCGGGCCAGTGGGCGGTGATGGCGACCGGCGACGGCACAGCCATCCCGGTAGTGGGCGTATCCGGCGGCGGCGGTGTTCAGCGTGCCGGAAATGTCGTAACCCTTCGCGACCGGGCGGCGGAGCTTGTTGTCACGCTCAGCGATGCAGCGACGCGCGTCGAGGGGTTCGCGCGGAAGAATGGAAAGGGATCTGCCGGAGCGATGATCGTTCTGCTCCCCAGAAATCCGGCGCAGTGGAGTGCGCTGACGCGCCGCGATCAATCGGACTCCGACGGAAGCTTTGCGCTGCAGAACGTCGCTCCAGGAGAGTACACGGTGATTGCCATCGAGGATGGCTGGGAGATCGATTGGACCAGTCCCGAGGCGATGGCGCGCTACCTTCCCGCCGGAACGAGCGTCACAGTATCAGAGAAATCAGGCGCGTTGATCCATTTGGCTTCACCCGTCACAGTCGAGACGCCCTGACATATTTCGGAAACCGGCGCGTTTCGGAAATTCAGGTGTAAGCAGGTAGTCTATGAGGGTACCTTTTGATTGGCGACACCTGGGGGCGGAAGCCGGCATGGCTGATGGGCCCCGCCATGGTGTTGAGGAGAATCCGCATTGATGAGTAAGAGGTTACTTTCCTTTTTGGCCGCGGCTTCGGCCATCGTTATCCCATTCTCTGCTGCAGGCCAGGTTGCCCCCGAGCGCGCACCCAAGGATTTGACGGGGCCGGATTACAAGTATGAGGCCTACGTCGGCTATAGCTATACAAGTTTGAACCAGGTGAACCAGTCGCGGAGCGGACTCCAGGGTGTGAGTGCTTCGGTCATGCGTGGATTCGGCGATCACTTTGGCCTGAAGGCGGACGGTAGCTATTACGCATGGGCCGTGACGGCGACGAACGCCGGATCACCAAACGTGAGCCTGGTTCTTGTCGGCCCCGTGGCTCATGCCAATCTCTTTGAAAAATGGAGCGCCTACGGCGAGGTCCTGCTGGGCGGGGCGCACACGGGCGGCGTCACCATCCAGCCGAAAGTATCGTTCGCGGGCGGCTTCGGCATGGGCGTGGACTACAACAAGAATGCGCGCTGGTCGATTCGGGCTTTCGGCGATGACATCGGATCGTCGTTCACACTGGTTCCCTTCCAGCCGGGCGACTCGCCTCATATGCGCTGGAATGCGCGCGCGGGCATCGGAGCCGTGTTCCACTTCTGATTTCTGATTACTGATACTGATAGCAAAAAGGCGGAGGCCGGCGGCTTCCGCCTTCTTTTCGCGCAGACGTGGCGCGTCGGGTCAGATGGCGGGTTCAGGCCCGACACGGTAGGTGAGCGAGACGATGCCGCTGGGAAATGTCCGCGAGTCCTTGAACTGGAGCGGCCAGCGGTGTCCTTCGCTGACGAGAGGAATTCCGCCGCCCAGCAGCACGGGAATGACGGAGACATCGACACGGTCGACCAGTCCGGCGTCGAGCAGGCTGCGAAAAGTCTTGCCTCCGCCGAAGAGCCAGATTTCCTTGCCGGATGCTCGCTTCAATTCCGCCACCGTGGCGGCCAGGTTCGAACCCACGATCGTTACATCGCGGTGCCGCGCCGGGTCTAGTGTTGTTGAGGCAACGTAGGCCCTCATGCCGAATTCTTTCGGCGAGCGGCCTTCGCGCAGAATCGATTCGTAACAGTGGCGCCCCATCACCAGGGTGTCGAAGTGGCCGAAGATCTCGCCGAAGTCCATGGTCGGATCCTGGATGATCCAGTCGAATTCGCCCTTCGGACCGGCGATAAAGCCGTCGAGGCTTGTGGCTACGCTGTAGACAAGCTGACGCATGATGCCTCAAAGAATAACGCCAGAACCCTCGCCTATTTCCTCAATTCAATGGCGAACACCTGCCCGTCAACGCTCTTGTCGGTGGTTTCGGCGTACTTGCACCTGTGCCTTCACCCCGTTGAGGTCCTTGCATGGATTCATGGATCCGTTAAAGGTGAGTCCTACCACGGTAAAGTCGATCTTCGTAAAGTCGTTGCTGTAGACCTTGACCGTGCTCTTCGCGCCTTCCACCTGAAGCTCCATCAGGGTCGGATAACTGCAGGAAACCTGCCGTACGACGCCAACGAATTTGTGCTTCGGCCCGTTGGCCTCGGCGGGATGCTGCGGCGCGCTTTGCACGTTGACGACGGTGGTGATCGGCTGGCCCTCACCGGGCCCTGCGGCGCGGGCCGCCGCATTTTCAGACTGCGCCTGCTGCATCTGGTTGAGTTGGTC
This sequence comes from uncultured Acidobacteriaceae bacterium, assembly GCA_963830285.1. Taxonomy (GTDB): domain Bacteria; phylum Acidobacteriota; class Terriglobia; order Terriglobales; family Acidobacteriaceae; genus Telmatobacter. The sequence continues at coordinate 98,193 of CAWHLU010000010.1, read as the reverse complement.
GATGCGCATTTGCACCATCTTGGCCTGGCTGCTATTGCGCGCCAGCTTCGACGCGATCTGCAGTACCGTAATCGCGTCGGCATAATGGCCCATGCTGCTGGCAACGTTGGATGCGTTCAAGCGGAAGTACAGGTTGCCGGGATCGAGCATGACAGCTCTGTTGGCCAGGGATGACGCCTCATCGAGATTGGTGTGACGCATGACAAGGAATGCGGCCAGTCCATCATAGGCCGGCGCGAACTTCGGATTGAGTTGGATCGCCGCCCTGTAGCTCGACTCGATCGCCACGTCGTCGTCGCTTCCCCCACTCCGCATGGAGATGGATGCGAAATAATAATTCGCCATAAAGCTCTTTGAGTCGAGCTTCACGGCCTCGCCATACCACTTGCGCGCTGCCTGAACATTGCCTGAATGAAGTTCGATGCCGCCCATCGTCTCCATCGCGCGGACATTGTTCGGATCGCTCTTCAGGATCGCGTCGATGATCTCGCGGGATTCCTTTTCGCGCTGGACCTGGGCGAGGATTTCCGCCCGGTCGACGTCGGCGTCCACCTGCGAGAGGGACTTCACCGTGAACGAGGCTTCGTCGATCGGGGCAGCGGCGCTCTGCATCATGAACTGCTTGTACTGGCTCGCGTGAATATAGTTCTCTAGGCCCGCCTGCAGCCGTTTGAGGTCTCCGAATGCCTTTTCCGCTGCGGCTACTGAATCTTCGTGGTGCGCCATTAGATTCATGTAGGCGGAAAGCCGGTCGGTCTTGTTTTCCCGATCGGTGATGATCAGGAAATGGGTAAGCGCCCAGGCCTCGGCGTAAAAGATGTTCCCCTTCTCCTCCTCGTGATAGTACGGCGAATTGTGGTCGACCTTGAAGAGCACAGGCAACGGGATCAGGCTCTCCCTGCGCAGCAGCATGAGCTGATCGACGCTGGCCTGGCCAAGAATCACATCCTTTTCGTGAATATCGGTGTTCTGAAAGAACTCTGCCAGCCCCTCGTTGAGCCACAGCGGCATCCACTCTCCGGCATTGCGGAACTGCAGATGCGTGTACTCGTGATACACGGTTGCGTAGGCATGCTCCTGCTCCGCATCGAGACGAACAAGAATGTAGTTCTTGTCCGGCGAGGTAAGAAAATATCCGGCCAGTAACAGCTGTCCTCTCGCAAGGTAAGCTTGCGGCTCTACCGACTGAAACGTCTTCCCGTTCTTCGCTGCGAACACCATGATCGGCGTCGGCGGATCGACATTGAGTTTGGGGAAAAGAGTCTGGAAGACCCACCGCATCCGCTCGAACTGGTCGAGAATATGTCGGGCCTGCTTTTCGCCGGCGTTCGTGACCACCACAAAATGACCACTGCTGACTTCGATCCACTGGTCGGGACCTGCCAGGGCCGCCGGACACGTGCCTGCAAATATCAGAACCAGAACAAACAACTTCTTCAGCATGATTGGCGACAAGTCTAGCAAGATTTGAGGATTTCGGAAGTGTATCTCGGGAAATATAGGAGGGAGCGGGGCCTTCAGAGGCTACGGAAAGAGTCGCCCCACTCGAGTTCTTGTAACAGGGCACGACTCGGGGAACCCACGTAGTGGGTCGCGTGCCGCAAATGCCCCAAAATGCGAGAGGGCTTTAGCCCCTGAGGCATGCTTCTCCGGCACAGATGGACTCTTGCCGCACCCTTTCCATGCCCCTGGTTCGAGTTATCACGATAGCGGGCTTCAGCCGCGAAGGAGCTTGTAATTGAACCCAGGCTTGCTCCAGAGAGCCTATCCTTCTTCCGCTTCCCTTAGCTTCGCAATCACCGTGAAATCTTCCAGCGTGGTCGTGTCGCCCTTGATTTCTCCATGCGTGGCCAGTTCGCGTAAAAGGCGCCGCATGATCTTGCCGCTGCGGGTCTTGGGGAGCGCTTCGGTGAACCGGATATCGTCGGGGCGGGCCAGCGAGCCGATTTCTTTCGCTACCCATTTGCGCAGTTCGTCCTTCAGCGCTTCGCTGGGCTGGTTCCCGCTTTCAAGAGAAACGAAGGCGGAGATGGCCTGACCCTTGAGATCGTCGGGACGGCCGACAACAGCCGCTTCCGCAACCTTGGGATGCGCAACGAGCGCCGACTCGATTTCCATGGTGCCGAGACGGTGTCCGCTGACGTTGATCACGTCGTCGACGCGGCCCATCAGCCAGAAATAACCGTCGGCGTCGATGCGCGCGCCGTCGCCGGTGAAATAGCAGCCGGGCACATCGGACCAGTAGGTCCTCTGGAAGCGCTCGGGGTCGCCGTACACGGTCCGCGCCATCGAGGGCCATGGCTTGCGCACGATCAGCAATCCGCCCGAACCCGCTGGAACGGCATGGAAATTCCCTTCCGCATCAGGCTTCGTAATCACTTCAGGCTGGATGCCGAAGAACGGCCGCGTCGCCGAGCCGGGCTTGGTGGGAACCGCACCGGGAATAGGCGCAATCATGATGGAGCCGGTTTCAGTCTGCCACCACGTATCGACGATGGGGCAGCGATTGCGGCCTATCTTCTCCCGATACCACATCCACGCCTCGGGGTTGATCGGCTCACCAACTGTTCCCAGGAGCCGGAGCGATTGGAGGTCGAATTTTTCGACGTACTGGTCGCCCCACTTCATGAAGGCGCGGATCGCCGTGGGCGCGGTGTAGAAGATCGTGACGCGGTGGTCGTCGATGATCTTCCAGAAGCGCGAAAAGTCCGGCCAATTCGGCGCACCCTCGTACATCACGACAGTTGCGCCGTTCTGCAGCGGCCCGTAGACAACATACGAGTGACCGGTAACCCAGCCGATGTCGGCCGAGCACCAGTAGACGTCGTCGTCGTGAAGATCGAAGACATACTTCGTCGTGATATACGTCTGCACGGCGTATCCGCCCGAAGTGTGGACCAGTCCCTTCGGCTTTCCGGTGGTGCCGGAGGTGTAGAGGATGTACAGCGGATCCTCCGAATCCATGGGCTCCGCGGGGCATTCTGTCGGCGCGTTGGCAACGATGTCATGCCACCACCAGTCGCGGCCGGTGACCATGTTTACCGGTGACCCCGTGCGCTTGTAAACGATAATGTGTTCTACGGTGTGACAGGCCGGCATGGCTTCGTCCACGGTGCGCTTGAGCTGGACTTCATTTCCCCGGCGGTAGCTCGTGTCCTGCGTAATGATGGCAACGCATCCGCAGTCATTCACGCGGTCCGCAATTGCGTTGGCGGCGAATCCGCCGAAGATCACGGAGTGGATAGCACCGATGCGCGCACAGGCAAGCACGGCAATGGCCAGTTCCGGGGTCATGCCCATATAAACGGCGACGCGATCGCCCTTCTTGATGCCGAGGACCTTGAGGGCGTTGGCGAAGCGCTGCACCTCGGCGTGCAGTTCGGCATAGGTCAGGCGGCGAATCTCCCCCGGCTCGCCCTCCCAGATGATGGCAGTCTTGCCGGCCCGCTGGCTGTGCACATGGCGGTCGAGGCAGTTGTAGCTCAGGTTCAGCTTCCCGCCCACAAACCACTTTGCCCACGGCAGGTTCCACTCGAGCACTTTGTCCCACGGCTTGAACCAGTGGAGTTCCTTCGCAATGCCGGCCCAGAATGCTTCGGGGTCTTCAATCGATCGCTTGTACATGGCCTCGTACTCTTCGAGGCTCTTGATGTGGGCGTGCTTCGAGAACTCCTCTGGCGGAGGAAAGACGCGATTCTCGCGCAGGGTCGACTCGAGATCCTGACTGGAGAGGGAGGAAACTGACTTGGGATCCGCAGGAACGTGCGTGGAAGACATGAAATAAGTCCCTTCAGGGATAAACGCAAATCCGCGATATGGGCGGGCGCAACTCCGATCGCGGCCGCCGCGCATATTGCTTGTGGGAGCCACTTTATCGAGGCAGGGGCAGGGAGGGCAAGCCACCCCGGCCGCCAATAGTGTCTCAGTTTCAAATCAGGAAGGGTCCGAAGTGAGATTTGGAGTGGCTTGTGCAAAATGCCACAGCACCCCCGACGGATCGAAGACATAGGCTACCGTGAGACCCCACGGCTCGGCCTTGGGCGGCGCTGGGGACGAAACGTCGAATTGACGCGCGAGGGCCAGCGAATCGATATGTCGCCACCACGCGTCAACATCCTCGACGAGAACATGCATCATCGTGTTTTCGGCCCATTCCTTCACGTAATAGCCCTGCAGCAGGAACGCGTGAGTCCCCAGCCTTAGTTCGGCCATTGTCTCCCCCAGCGGGTAGGCTTCGAAACCAATCGCCTTGTAGAAGCGCAGGCTCTTCTCGAAATCCTTTGCAGGAAGGAAGGGGCGAAACGCACGAATTTCTGCCACCAGACCAGTGAGGTCGTCCACCGGAGGGCTCCTTTCGACTTGCGTCAGTATAAAGAAAGCGGGATCAGACGGTCACCGAGCCGCAGCCGCAGTGTCTAAACTGATGGCGAGGCACGGTTGAAGATGCGTATCCTTCGTTTGCCGCTGGCGTTGGCCACGATTGCAACGACTCTGGTGAGCCCGGCGGCCAGCCAGCCGGCAAATGCGCAGATCTCTCCTGCGCCCAGCCTCAGCCGCCAAACGACGCTCGTCGTTGTACCGGCGCTGGTTCGAGACAAGGCCGGCAAACTGGTCTTCACCCTTCAGGCGGATGACTTCGTTCTCACCGACGATGGCGTTCCCCAGAAGCTCACCGTCGAGCCGGACACCGGAGGCGAGCCGCTGGCCTTGGTCGTCGTGATCGAAACGGGTGGGGCCGGTGCGCGCGAGTTGGAAAAGCTTGGACCGTTGCCGCAACTGCTCGATACAGTCGTCGGCAGCGTCTCCTCACAAAATTGCCGTAGTCGCGTTCGATAGCGAGCCGGAACTGGTCCAGCGATTTACTCCGCGGACCGATACGGCCGCACAAGCCATTGCCGATCTCAATCCAGGATGTTCGTCGCCGCGTCGCAGGGGAGTCAACTGCAGAGCATCGGGTCCCACAATCCAACGGACGCGGACAATGGCGCGGCGATTCTCGACAGCCTTGGCTTCGCCGTCGATCTGCTGCGCGATCAGCCCGCCGGATACCGCCGTGCCATTTTGCTTGATCAGCGAGACGCTCGACCGCGGCAGCAACATGAAGCTCGGATGAAGCAGTTCGCGCGATCAGCGATACCAACACCGCGATTTACAGTATCGGCTATTCAACAGGCAAGTCAGAGGCCGTGCACTACGGATATCGTGAATTGCCGGGAAGTCCTCGATACCCCAATCCGCCTCATGGATGCATGGGTAAAGACCCCGTTCCAGATCCCGACGCGACGCAGAACAAGGCGGTTCAGGCTTATGACTGCCTCACGCAACTTGCACCTCCGCTGGCTCTCGCAAAAATGGCGGCGATTGCCATCACCGATGGTCTGCGCCGCAATGTTCCTGAGACCGTGGCGCACCTCACCGGCGGCGAATATTTCAAGCTCACCGACGCAAAGAGCCTGGAGCGCAGCCTGCAGACCATCAGTAATCATCTGCCGAATCGGTACGTGTTGACGTTTCATCCGCAGTCTCCTCACCCGGGACTGCATTCCATCGCACTGCGCCTGCCGAACCATACGAATCTTGAGGTCACGGCGCGAACCGGCTACTGGGCAGATGGAGATGAGGCGCCACAGAATCCTTCCGCGGCCGTGCACTGACACAAGCTTCTGAATGCTTCAGGGCGTTTGCGTAGCTACAGACCCTTTCGCGGCGAGATCCGCCTCCTCCCAGATCAGCGTGCCGTGGGTTTCTTTCAGCAGCAGCATCCCGACAAGGAAGCAAAGCGCGGAAACTCCGATGGGATAGTAAAGGCCGGCAAGAATATTGCCCGTTGAAGCGCAGAGGGTCAGGCCGATCAGCGGCAGCAGACCTCCAAACACGCCATTGCCGATGTGGTACGGGAGTGAGATGGAAGTGTAACGCACCTTTGCCGGAAAGGCCTCGACCAGGTAAGCCGCGATAGGGCCGTACGTCATGCATGCAAGGATGACCTGAAACCAAACCAGGAGGCTGAGCAAGGGCAAGTTGGCCTTCACGGCTTCAGGCGCCGGAACAAGCTTGCCGGATGCGGAGTCGGTTGTGAGCGGCGTGAGCTTGATGGCTCCTGTTACACGGTCTTTCACCGAGCTGACGGTGACAACGTTGTTTCCAGCAGCGGATCGCATGCCCTTGTAGATGGGAATGAGCGTGAAAACCGCGAGCAGGAGCCCGGTCATCATCAGTTTCTTTCGGCCGATGCGGTCAGAGAGTGCGCCAAAGACCACGTAGAACGGAATTCCGGCGATGAGAGCGAATACCACAACGAAATTTGCAGTCCGCGGGTTGAGCCTTAGCACGGTCTGCAGGTAGAAGAGCGAGTAGAACGATCCGGTATACCAGACGACTCCCTGCCCGGCGGTCGCTCCGAACAGCGAAATGAGAATCTGCTTCAGGTTTGACCAATGCGTCAACGCATCCTTGAGCGGTTGGGTGGAATGCATGCCCGCGGACTTGATCTGCGCGAAGATGGGCGACTCTTTCATCCGAATGCGGATGTAAAGCGAAACGCTCACCAGCACCAGGGAGAGAAGGAATGGCAGCCGCCATCCCCATTGCTGAAACGATGCGGCGCTCATTCCCTGCTGGGTGGCAAGGATGGCCGCGAGCGACATGAGAAGGCCCGCCGACGCCGTGGTCTGGATAAAGCTGGTATAGAAGCCGCGCCGGTTGTCCGGAACGTGCTCCGCGACGTATACAGCCGCGCCACCGTATTCGCCGCCCAGGGCCAGGCCCTGCAGAACACGAATGGCGATGAGAATAATCGGCGAGAGCCATCCGGCGGTTCTGTACGTAGGCAGCAACCCGATGGAGGCCGTGGATGCGCCCATAATGCTGAGCGTGAGGATGAAGGCGATGCGCCTGCCGAACAGGTCGCCAATGCTCCCGAAAAAAAGCGCTCCGAATGGCCGCACCATGAACCCCACGGCAAACGTGGCGAGGTAGGCGATAAGCGCGAAGGTGTCGTTGCCGGGTGGATAGAACTTCAGGGCGAGCAGCGTTGTGAGTGAGCCGAAGATGAAAAAGTCGTACCACTCAATCAGCGTGCCGGTGGCGGCGCCCAGGATGATTTGCGCCAGGAACGCGGGTTTCGCAGCCGCGGGGCGGGAAGATACCGGCGATGGCATTCGTTCTCGACCTCAGACGGAGCCGCGCAACTCGATTGCCACGAGAGTAGAACGCGGTTCAGCGGCGCTTGGTTTTGGGGAGTCCGCAGCCCACTCTGCCGGTTAAGCAGTTTGAATGTCAAGTCAATTCCTAAAAGGGTGTTTGATGTGCCCGACTTTGCTGCGACAAAAATGAGCGGTGCCGCAACTGTGGCGACTTCAGGAGAATCGGATCAAACCTCTGACTGACGATAACCGTTGCCTTCGGCGATTGTTCAGCCTCAAGAACCCTGTGATAAGCTTCTCCCCCGCAGCCGGCTGAGGCATCATTTCGTTCTGTCGGCGTGCATGGCCCATTTCCACACGGATCTGAAACTCAAATCCCCACTGCCGCACAGCACATTCCAACAAGAACTAGGAGAAATAATATGCGAAAGACACTCTGCGTTGCGTTACTTGCTCTGGCTACAACAATTACTCTGTCGGCCAATGGCCAGGACCACTCCCTCGGCACATGGAAGGCTAACATTGCGAAGTCCAAATACACGCCCGCACCATGGCCGGTAAAAGACCTGACAGTCACGCGAGAAGCCGCACCCGGCGGTGTCAAGGTGACCAACGTGGGCACGCGCACCGATGGTTCGGCGATCAACGCCAGCTATACCGCAAAGTACGATGGCTCGTCGTCCGCGGTGACCGGCGAAGGTTCGCCTTATGACAGCATGTCGGTCAAGCGGGGCGACGCAAACACCCTCACCTACGAAGCTAAAAACTCGAAAAACAAATATCGCATGAGTGGACGCGTGGTGATCTCCGGCGACGGCAAGACCATGACCCAAACGGCGTCGGGCGTTGGTGCCGACGGAAAGCCCGTGACAATGAAACTTGTATTCGACAAGCAATAGTCAGTTCTTGTACCGCTTCTGGTGCCATACCCACGCTGTACGCACGATGTCATCAAGCTGCGTATAGCGTGGGCTCCAACCCAGCTCGCGAATCGCCTTCTCCGCACTGGCAACGAGTACCGCCGGGTCGCCTGGACGGCGCGGGTGCAACTCGGCGGGGATGGGATGGCCGGTAACGCGCCGGGCCGATTCGATCACTTCCCGCACGCTGAATCCCTTTCCATTGCCGAGGTTGAAGACCAGGCGCGACTTCGCTGCCGCATCGCTCTCGAGTGCTTTCAGCGCCCGCAGATGTGCATCGGCCAGATCTGAAACATGGATGTAGTCGCGAATGCAGGTGCCATCGGGGGTCTGGTAATCGTCCCCGTATATCCGGATCGATTTTCGCCGCCCTAGCGCAACGTCGAGGATCAGCGGGATCAAGTGTGATTCCGGTTCGTGATCTTCGCCGCGGAGGATGCCGTCCGGACCCTCGGGCGCGCCCGCCACATTAAAATAGCGCAGCGAAACAGAGCGCAATCCGTGAATCGCGTGGAACCAGTTGAGCATGGTTTCGACCATCAGCTTGGATTCCCCGTAGACGTTGGTCGGCCTGAGGCGGGCGTCTTCCTGGATGGGCACCGATTCCGGCTCACCGTAGACGGCTGCCGTGGACGAAAACACAACCCTGCGCGGCCCTTCCGCAATGACGGCCTCAAGCAGTGCCAGCGTCGATGCCGTGTTGTTACGAAAATAGAGTTCGGGATGCACCATCGATTCGCCGGCTTCGATCAGCGCGGCGAAGTGCAGCACAGCCTCGAAGGGCCTTCCCTCGCCTTTGGCGACCTTGAAAAGGTTTGCAAGAAATCCCCGGTCGGCGAGGTCACCCTGGATGAAATCTACCCCTGCGGGAATCAACTCGCGACGCGCATGGCAGAGGTTATCGAAGACCGTCGGCTCGTATCCCATGGCGGCGAGCAGGGTTGCAACTGTTCCGCCGACATAACCGGCACCACCGGTAACCAAAGTTCTCACAAAAATACTGTCCTTCCAGAGCGGATTGGGTTACCGTGAGTCTATTACAGCAGGCAAGCAGGAGCGGCTTTGCGCCGTTCAACCTAAAGACCGTCTGTAAGGCGGCTTGCCCGAACTACGCAAAATATGAACGCGACAAGCGCTCATATTTGGGGTTTGAGGATGGGTACAGTCTGCTGATGAAGTCCTTTTTTGCCCCTCTCTCCGAAACGAGGATCTGCCGCTCGAGTTTCGATGCATTTGGTATTGGCGGGGAGTGGTCGGATGCGTTCGGGTCGTGTTCGCAAAATCGGGTTTACAGGCGGTTGGCGCGCTTGGGAGGCGAATTGCAACCAAGGTAGCGCTTGCGCGTCCAATTCCGATAACATAGGAGAAGATGTTCGCGTCCCTTCTGTCCCGATCGGGAAGGGTCAGCGTCAAACAGAGAACGCGGGTTTGAGAGGCGCTTCCATCCCCTGCCTTCAGACACCGTACAGCATGCAATGCTTTCCTTTTTGGAATCAGCCAGTTCCCGCAATCAGCGAGGATCGCTTGCGGCAATTGAAAATGAGTTCTGCATGCCCTGAAGAGGTTGGGGGCGAATTGGAGACGCGGGGTCGTTTTTTGGCATCCCATCTCTACAGCATTTTGCCTGGTTCTCTTCTGAGTGAAAACGCCCTCTTCGAGGCTAACCCCGAGGTATGAAGATGCAGATGAGTGGCTATCCAGGTCGTACGACGTTTGGCTTGCTCCCGGAGCCTGAGGGCCGGTCCGCGCCGTTTCTCACCAGCGTGACCGTCAATGTAATCATTCTGGGCTTAGTGATCTATATCGGCATGACGGCCAAGCGGGTCATGCAGGAACACAAGTTCGAGCAGACCGAACTGATTTTTCCCACGACACCGCCTCCGCAGCCGAAGTTCAAGACCCCTCCGCCGCCCAAGCTTCCCCCACCACCCAAGCCGAAACTTGAGTTGCAGCTGGAGCAGCCCAAGATCAACATGCCGAAGATCGAGCCGAAACCCGCTCTGAAGCCGCTGGAGATGGAAACCAAGCTGAATACGCCTGTGATCAAGGCGGCGAAGCCGTCAATCATCCTTGCCCCGCAGCCCAAAGCGGCCCTGACCGCAGCGATGCCCGCACAGACCAATACGGTAAAGGCCTCAACCGCGCCAGTGCATCTGGGCGAGACCTTCGGCGTTACGCCGAATCCGAATGCAAGCCGGCCCGCAACGGTGGCCGCAATTGGCAACCCCTATGGCGGCATGCAGGGACCGGCGGTTGCCCCTCATGGCGTAGTTGGCTCAGCCGGAATCGGCAATGGGCTCAAATCCGGTTCAAACGCCGGCACGGTCGGCAAGGTTGCGCAGGCCGGAATCCCCGGCGGAACGGGAACCGCGACCACAGGGTATGCGACGGGCGGCAAAGTTGCCACCGCGGGAATCCAGACGCAAATGGCCGCCGTTCCCGCGATGCAGCATTCGCCCAGCGAAGTGGCGCCGACCAATCTCGAAGTGCTGTCGAAGCCGGCGGTGCAATATACGCCGGAAGCGCGCCAACTGCGGGTTCAGGGTGACGTGATTCTGCGCGTGACCTTTACCGCCGCTGGACAGGTCATTGTCAAGGACATCGTTCACGGGCTCGGTCACGGCCTGGATGAAGAGGCCCGCCGCGTGGCTTCGCAAATTCGTTTTCGCCCCGCCACGCGCAACGGCCAGGCGGTGGATTTAACAACAAACATCACCATCACGTTTCAATTGGCATAGCGCCCAATTTGCACCAATGGTCACGACAGCGCGCGAGCAGAAGCATCAGACTCAGACACTGTCTTAGAAATGCAAGATTGAATCATCCTAGGAGATGACATGATGTACAGAAAGATCGCCCTTATCCTCCTGACCGTGGCTCTTGGAACACCCGGGGCGTACGCTAAAAAGACTCCGCGCTACGAGCAGACACACCAGCTGACCCCGGATCAGGCCGCGCTTGTGCAGAAGGCCATCGGGCAGGAAAAGATCCTGATCAAGGCGATCCAGCAGCGCACTCCGCTGGTGGAAACCTACATTCAGAACACGCGTCCTGATGTGAAGCTCTACCAGGTGCCCACAAGCGATCAGTACACGCTCAGCCGCGTGGACTTCGGCAAGGGCTTCTTCGACAAGTCCTACGAATCCAAGGACACCGAGAAGAAGGGCTGGTTCAAAGGGTCGTTCGGAGCCATATCGGGCCTCAGCAAGGCGCTCGGGCTCGACAAGCACTTCACCTACAATCCGACCGGCTTCATGCAGATGATGTTCCTCGATCCCTCGGGATTCGATCAGCAGCACTATGAGTTCAGCTATGTGCGCCGCGAATTCCTGGGTTCGGTTCGGACCTGGGTCTTCGACGTGCATCCGAAGGTACCCGGGATGGGCCGCTTCTACGGCCGCGTGTGGATCGAAGATCAGGACGGCAACGTTGTCCGCTTCAATGGAACCTACACCGGGCCGCGCTCGGAGGATGATTCGCGCTACTATTTCCACTTCGACAGCTGGCGCATGAATGTGCAGCCGGGTGTCTGGCTGCCCGTCGCCATCTACGTGGAAGAGTCGACCCGCGCCGGCGATAAGAATGAAGGCCTCAAGGCACAAACCCACTTCTGGGGCTACAGCCTCAAGCTCCCCACGCGTGACAGCGAGAGCGTGAGCATGAAAGTGGAAGACGCCGAAGACAAGAGCGACGACTCACAGGACGTGAGCCCGCTGCAGGCTTCGCGCCAGTGGGTTCTGCAGGCCGAGGACAACGTGATCGACCGCCTCGAGCAGGCCGGCCTTGTTGCTCCCCTCACCCCCAATGGATTTGAGCAGACGGTGCTCGATCAGATCGTCACCAACCTCGTGGTGCCGAATAACATTCCCCTGAGCATGCCTGTGCATTGCCGCATCATGCTTACCGATACCATCGAGACCACCACGGTGGGCAACACCATCCTCCTCAGCAAGGGCCTGATCGACACCATGCCCCGCGATGAGGCGACCATCGCCTCTGTCATCTCGGTGGAACTGGCGCACATCGCGCTCGGCCACCACATCGACACCCGTTATGCCTTCAACGATCGGCTTCTCTTCCCCGATGAAGCCTCGTTCCGCAAGATCAACATGAACCATAACGACCACGACAACCAGGAGGCTGCCGCCAAGGCGCAGACCTACCTCGACGCCTCGATGTACAAGGATAAGTTGACCAACGCCGGCCTTTTCTGGGAACAGGTTGCCGATCGCGGCCAGGTGCTGAAGGGGCTCAACACGCCGAGGCTCGGCGACTCGTTGCTGAAAGTCGACGGAACGCCGTGGATGACAACCCTGGCCCACTCCGCCCCCAAGATCAACTGGGACGATTTGACCCAGAGTCCGGCCCTTCCGCTGGGAAGCTGGCTGAAGACCGATCCGTGGGATGACCACGTCCACCAGTTGAACTCCAAGCTGTATGCGCCGCTCAATCCGCGCGACAAAATGCCGCTCGAAGTGACTCCGGTTTACTTCAGGCTGCAGCGCTACGACGAGGCCCAGTCGCAGGCTGCGAATGCGGCCGCTGCGACCAAACCTAACGCGGGCGCAGCCGCACAGCCCGCGGCAGGCGATCCGCCTCCCGCTGCTCCGGCTCCACAGACCACGGGTGGAACGCAGCCGCCGACCGCTTCAGACCAGCCTGCCCCTTCCCAGGCAGAGGGCCCCCAGCCACAACAGACGGGCGGAACACCGAACCCGCAGCAGTAGGATCAGTCTCACCGGGCCCAGGGTCGGATAGCAGAATCCCGCTATCCGCTCTGGGCCTTTATACTGAGTGCCGATTTCGAGTTGCATGGTCAACCGATTTACTGCGAGGAGCGAACGATTCCCTTTTCCATGAGACGAATTGCTGTTTTTGCTTTTCTCTTTCTGTTTTGCGCTGCTGTTTCTTTGCATGCGCAGGTGGAGCCTTCGGCATATCGCGGCCAGTTGTCGCTGACCGCGGGCGCAATGGGCTCCGTATTCCAGCCGGACTACGCGGGCGGCGGTGTGCCCCAGTCCAGTCCGCAGCGGCTCTATGGATTCGGCACGTATGTGGACGTGAAGTTCACGCGCTGGATTCAACTCGAGGGCGAAGCGCGCTGGCTGCGTGAGAATGCCTACGTCCACATCACCCAGGACAACTACCTCATCGGTCCGCGCGTGCCCATTCATGAATTCAAGCGGCTCGGCTTCACGCCCTACGGCAAAGCGCTCGTCGGCCTGGGCAAGATGGACTTCGAATACAACGAGGCCTACGGACGCTTCACGGATGTCGCCGTCGGTGGCGGCGTCGACCTGAAACTGGGCAAACACTTCATCGTCCGCCCCTTCGACTTCGAGTACCAGTTCTGGCCCAACTGGGTTAACAACGACACGCTGAAACCCTATGGCGGCAGCGCCGGCATAGCCTGGAAGATCTTCTGAGTCCTGAGTCTTCAGTTCCCAGTCATCAGTTCTGAGTTCTTGGCTCTGTGCTCCGAGTTCTCTGAGAGTTGCTCAGAGTGTCATCCTGAACGTAGCGGCTTGGGGCCCCGCGAACGAGAATCGTCGTGGGGTAAGCGAAGTGAAGGATCTGCTTTTCTTCTTGTCTTTCTCCACGACTTCCCGTCCCGCAGGGGCAATGCTACCCTGTTTAAGCACAAATGCCCGACCCCACTCCCGCGAAGAGCACAAATCACGCAGTTCGCTACGCAGCCTTTATCGGCGCGATGGTCGGAGCTTTTCTCGCGCGACCTGTGATCAGACCCTGGCTGCTTCGCCACGAATCCGGCTTCTCTTTCGCCAGCGACTGGCCCGCTCTCGCGTCCTTTGTGCCGTGGGTTATCTTCAGCCTCTACTGGGAAATCGCAGCGAAAAACTCCGCGCCTGCAGTCAAGTCGGAGACGCGCTTCTCGCGCGGCATCCACGTCGTTCTGGCCAATGCCGCGTTGCTGCTTGTGATCTTCCCGATTCCCGGCCTCAAGCAGCGATTCCTGCCCGAACTGATGACGATCAAAGCCGCGGGTCTCATCGTCGATTACGCAGGCCTCGCCCTGGCCATCTGGGCCCGGCGCATCCTCGGCCGCAATTGGAGCGGCGAAATCACCATCAAGGCCGATCATGAACTGGTGCGCACTGGTCCCTACGACGTGATCCGCCACCCCATCTATACTGCATTGCTCGCAATGTACGCCGGCACGGCGATCGTCTCCGGCGAGATGCACGCGCTTCTCGGACTGGTCGTTGGCATCATCGCCTATCTCCGCAAAACCCGCCTCGAAGAAGCCAATCTCGTCAACGCCTTCGGCGAAAAATATGATGCCTACCGCAAAGACACCTGGGCCCTGGTCCCGCGAGTTTATTGAATGCGATGAGACGTAGATCTTCCGCCGTATTTGCCCGGAGCGTTTAGGATTTTGTGTAATGATGCGAGATGCTGTTCTCGTCCTTTGCGGATTGCTGGCGGCAACTGGCTTGCGCGCACAGAGCACAGCGAGCCAGCCTGCGCCGACCGCCGAGACCGCACCTGTACCGCTCCTGCCGCCCGAAGGATTCGACGACGGACACGGATACGTGCTGCCTGGCGTTGCTTGGGCGCACGCTACACCAGAGTCCGAAGGCTTCTCGCCTGCGCGGCTCGAAGCCCTGCGCGCTTTCCTCAAAACGCACCAAACCGACGGAATGATGATCGTCTCGCGGGGCCGGGTCGTCTTCGAATATGGCGATCTCGCGCTGGTAAGCAAGGTGGCCTCGGTCCGAAAGAGCGTGCTTGACCTTCTGTTTGCGGTCGAGGCCCACCACGGTTTGAAGCTGGACGACGCCATGAACCAGAACGTCGTGCAGCTTGGATTGCAGGACAAAACTCCCTTTAATGAACTTGAGCAGCACGCGACGCTCGAACAGATCATGATGTCGAGATCGGGCATTTATATCCCGAGCGGCAATGAGGGTCAGGAAAAGATCCTTCCCAAACGCGGCTCGGCCTACCCGGGCACGCGCTTCTTCTATAACAACTGGGACTTCGACGCCGCCGGATTTGCCTTCGAAAAGCTCACGCATAAAGACATCTTCGATGCCCTTCGCGATGACCTCGCCATCCCGCTTCGCTTTCAGGATTTCGATCGCGCTCGCCAGAAGAAGAATTACGAGCCGGGTTCGACGCACTTCGAATACGCCACATATCTCTCTACGCGCGACATGGCTCGGCTTGGCTTGTTCGCGCTTCGCAGTGGAGACTGGGGGCGAGACGCTGTGGGGCGATCCGGGAACAATTCAGTTCAGCACGTATCCCACAACGCACTTTAATGAGATCGGCGACTGGTACTGGTCTCCCGGCTGGACTGGTCGCTGGGGCTACGGCATTCTGTGGTGGGCGTGGGATGCCCCGAAATATCCGGGCGACATCATGACCGGACCCTTTCAGGGCGCCTTCTCTGCGATGGGTTCCGGCGGCCAGTACATCACCGTGTTTCCGATGAACGACATCGTGGTCGCCCACAAGGTGAACATCGACAAGGATGAGTCACGTAGCGTTTCAGGACCAACCTATATGACGATTCTTGAAATGGTGCTCGACGCCAAATGCGGAGCCCCGGACGAGAGAACCTGCAAATAAGAGGCCGCCGGCGGCTTTATCGCGATGAGTGAGTTCGCAAGACGCAAGTCCGCTGAATCTGATCTCCCGAGAAGGTAAAGCCCAAAAAAATGAGCGCATCTTCGCGGCTCGGCTGAACCCTATTTATTCAGCAGTTCATAGCTATCCATGGATGCAAGCAGAATTGCTCCTGCAATGATCATTATGCTGAGGACGATGACCGTTGCCCATAAAACTCGGGTGCGGTATCTGTATATACGCCTTCTCCTTTTTTTTGTGGCTCTCTCTAGCAGGAGCATCGTGCTTTCCGTTTCACTTTCAAAGCGAATTCACAGTTGCTCTTCACCTTCCCATTGGTTGATGGCCCAGCAGAACCGTTGCCCGCCACTCGACACAGTTCGGGCTCGATCGCCAAATGATTCGATTAGTGAGCAAACTCTACTCGGTCGTCGGACTCCCTGCAATATTCCTTCGGTTTGCTTTCGTCCCCCCGGAGTAACCAACCTGATAATTACCAGCGGTTGCCGTGGCGCCGGGTGCCACGTGGACGAATTTTTCGTGCGCAGATAAAAGGGCCGCTCTTTAGGAGCGGCCCTTTGAGTGATCACGTTCGTTTGCAGCTTACGCCGGAGACGGAGAACCCTCCGGGAAACCGGAACCGCCACGTGTGTCGGGCTTGAGGACCTGCTGTCCGCCGGTGCCGCTTCCGTCGCTCGGCGATGCGAGGATGGAGCGCATGGGGGGCAATTCCTTGCCATCAATGAGCATCTTCACTTCTTCGGCGTCGATGGTCTCGCGCTCCAGCAAGGCGGCCGCGATGCGGTGCATTGCATCCTGGTGAGCCTCGAGAATGCCGTGCGCCGATTGGTAAGCTTCATCGATCAGGCGGCGAACCTCCAGATCAATCTGGCGCGCCGTCTCCTCGCTGAAGTCGCGGTGCTGGGCGATCTCACGCCCGAGGAAGATCTGCTCTTCCTTCTTGCCGAAGGTCAGCGGGCCCAGGCGGCTCATGCCGTACTCGCACACCATGCGGCGGGCAAGGTCGGTGGCGTTCTCGATGTCGCTGCCTGCACCGGTGGACATCTGGTTGAGGAAAATCTCCTCAGCCGTGCGTCCGCCGTAGGCGATAGCAAGATTCGCTTCGAGGTATTCGCGCGTGTAGTTGTGCCGATCGCCGGGCAGGAAGATCGTCACACCGAGAGCCATGCCACGCGGAATGATCGTGACCTTGTGGATGGGATCGGAGTGAGCATGCTTGATCGAGACAAGCGCGTGTCCGGCTTCGTGATACGCCGTGACGCGCTTCTCTTCATCGGTAAGCAGCATCGACTTGCGCTCCGCACCCATCAGCACCTTGTCTTTCGCAAGTTCGAAGTCGTACATCACGACCTGTTTGCGATTGACGCGGGCTGCGTTCAACGCTGCCTCGTTGACCATGTTGGCCAGGTCGGCGCCGCTGAAGCCCGGTGTTCCGCGAGCCAGGATGTTCAGGTTCACATCGTCTGCCACGGGAACCTTCTTCACGTGCACGCGGAGAACTTCTTCGCGGCCACGCACGTCGGGCAATCCCACTACGACGCGGCGATCGAAACGGCCGGGACGCAGCAGCGCGGGATCGAGAACATCGGGCCGGTTGGTCGCCGCGACGAGAATCACGCCGTCGTTCGACTCGAATCCGTCCATCTCGACCAGCAATTGATTCAGCGTCTGCTCGCGCTCATCGTGTCCGCCGCCGAGGCCTGCGCCGCGGTGACGGCCAACCGCATCGATTTCGTCGATGAAGATGATGCAGGGCGCGTTCTTCTTGCCCTGTTCGAAAAGGTCGCGCACGCGGCTTGCGCCGACGCCCACGAACATCTCAACGAAGTCGGAACCGGAAATGGAAAAGAACGGCACGTTTGCTTCGCCGGCAACCGCACGGGCCAGCAGCGTTTTGCCGGTGCCCGGAGGTCCGACAAGCAGCACGCCCTTGGGAATGCGCCCGCCGAGCTTCTGGAACTTCTGCGGCTCGCGCAGGTATTCAATGATCTCTTTGAGCTCTTCCTTGGCTTCATCCACACCGGCCACATCTTTAAATGTGACCTTCTTCTGCTGCATCGACAGCAGGCGAGCCCGGCTCTTGCCGAACGAGAGGGCCTTGTTGCCGCCGGACTGCATCTGGCGCAGCATGAAGAACCAGATCGCGCCCAGCAGAACGAACGGGCCGACGTTGAAAAGGATGGGCAGCAGCAGATTGCTCTGCGCGTCCTTCTTTGAGAAGCTGACGTGCGCCGCTAGCATCGCCTTCTCGAGATCGTCGTAGTGGTCTCCGACCGTGGTATGGAACTGTTCCTTCGGCGTCGCCTTCATGTGGCCGCGAAGATCGGTGCCCTGGATGGCAGCATCCTGCACCATATTCTGCTGCACCTTGTCGTACAGGTCCGAATAAGGTATTTCCGTGTCTTTCCCTGCGCCGATGGTGCCGTGCTGGACAACGCCCCACAGCAGTACCAGGCAGATGAGTATAAAGACCCAGAACATGATCGTTTTGACGGTCGAATTCACCAGGATCCTCTTTCCCGGCGGGGAGAAGCCGCTCATGAACTTCCAGCACCGCCTACATCATCCCTTTAGACGCCCGTACAGCCTTCGAAGTCACAGAAAGTGCAGCTTCTTTTGACCGGATACACGAGGCGCTTACCGCGCGGATGTGCAGTAGCTCCGATTGTACTCCGAAGGGGAATGAAGTTTGAAGAAGTGTACAGGCCCAAAGCGTGGGAATCCGGTCCGTCAACGGGAATTCCCGAAGCGGAACGAGACCGCTCTGCGACGCGGCTAGCTGGTTGCGGGCGAGAGGCTTCTCACCGCGACGCGCACTTCAGGGTCTGGCTCGACGTCAACGCCTTGCATCCAGAGGATCCGCCCGGCAACTTCAAGGACTGGCCAATGCGCGCGATCTTCCCCCGTAACCTTCATGCGTTCAAGCACTTCCTTCACCTTCTTTGGGCCCGAAGAATAGCGCAGCCGCACCCGGTCGCCGGGCTTCCAGGGTCGGACAACCGCTTTCATCGGTGCGCCGTCGGGCGGGGCGGACGCGTCGGAACGGCTCGCCAGCTCGAGCGAAATGCGGCACGCAAACCCCGGGACAATCACTTCCCCGGGAATAACACATTCGTACCGTTCGAGGGTGGGGGCGGCAGTGGCAGGGGGGTGGGGGGTGCGGGTCAGGCGAATCTCGCGGTGCGTACGGTCGGCACGCAGGCCGCCGGCGAGTTCGAGTTTCTGGCCGGCTTTGCCCGTCTGCCCCAGGTTGAGGAGTGCCTCGGTCGCGGCGTAGTCGAGCGCGGACTCCAGTTGGGCGGCGGCAAAGCGAAGCAAGCGACGCTGCAGGGCGACCGGTTCTGCCTTCAACCGGGCGATGTCGAGGGCAACGCCATCAGCCGTGGTGGTGGCGCGGCCTCCGCCGCGGACAGGGCGGCCGCGAAGAATGACCCGGGCAGCGAACCGGGCGATTTCAGACTGCCACCAGGCCTCTTCGTCGCGGGCAAGTTCGGCCATCTGGGCCAGATGATCGCGGAGTTGCGGGTTCCAGGTGGTGAGCTGCGGAAGCAGTTCGTGGCGGATGCGGTTGCGCGTGAAAGTGAGATGGCGGTTGGTAGAGTCTTCGCGCCAGGGCTGCCGGCGCGCGCGGAGAAAGGCTTCAATCTCGGCGCGGGTCGTGCGCAGCAGAGGGCGAAGAATTGCGCCCCCCTCCGGCGTCTCAAGTTTTGGATAAATGCCGGATAAACCCTCAGTCCACGCGCCGCGGAGAAACTTTGCGAGCACGGTCTCCGCCTGGTCGTCGAGCGTATGCGCTGTAGCAACTGCATCGAGCGGGACATCGGACAAGAGTTGTCGAAACCACGCGTAGCGTAAGCGGCGGGCGGTGCCTTCGATGGAGTCGGCGGGAACAGAATCCGACGACTCCGCGACGGGGGATTTTGGTGCGCGGCGCGCTTCGGCGGCGGTGTCTACGCGGGATTCATGGAAGGGCAGATCGAGCTTGGCAGCGAGGTCGCGGCAGAACTCAAGATCGGCATCGGCTTCTGCACCGCGCAGGCCGTGATGCAGATGCGCAGTGTGGAGGACGAGACCGAGTTCCCTGCCCTGTTCAACAAGAGCGCACAGCAACGCGACGGAGTCAGCGCCGCCGGAGAGTCCGACGGCGAGGCGCATCCCGGGCTTCAGCAGCGTTGTGTCGAGCGCGAGTGACGGCTTTGATTGCACGAGAGGATGATAGTGCACTTGCGCCCGACTCCCCAGACAGAGGCCGTCGCGCTGGAATTTCTCTTGTGCGGAAATGATTTCTTCTCTATTGTTGAATTAATGTCAGACCGAAGCTATCTCGGCGAGTTGGAACTGATGCTTCTCCTCGCGGTGATTCACCTTGGCGAGGAGGCGTACGGCGTCCCGATCTCGCGCGAATTGGAGAAATATCGCGGAAAAGATGTTGCGGTGGGCAGCGTGTACGCGGCGCTTGAACGCCTGGAGGCAAAAGGCCTGGTTACTTCCATGCTCGGCGATCCAACCCCGGAACGCGGCGGCAAGGCGAAGCGCTTTTTCAGGGTTACGAAGGAGGGATTGCGCCAGGTACACGAGACACGCCGCGTGCTGACGCGCCTCTGGAAGACGATTCCCGATATGAAAATGGACGTGCCGCAGGAGAGCTGATGAGACGCAGAGAACCTCCGCCGCTTGCCACCTGGATACTGAGGCACCTGACTGCCGGTGATCCCGACGAAGCGATCGACGGCGACCTGTTTGAAGTGTTCCGCCTCGGCCGTTCCAACGCCTGGTACTGGCGGCAAGTCGCTGCCGCCTGCATCCATTCGTGGTATGGCAACCTATACGCGCGTGGACCCATCCTCGTCTTTGCATTGATTTGGTCGCTGCTTTCCCCGGTGTGGTACGAGACTCTCGAACGAATCGATACCTCTCAGAATTTCGATAAGGGTGGACAGATATTCGGACCGCTCTGGCTGCCTCTGGTTCTTATCGCATGGATTGTTCTGCATGCGGTTTTCCTCTGGGCCGGGTTGCTGGTCTATCAGCTTGTGCACACTGTCTTGAGGAAACCCGTTCCATACAAGGAACTGCGCCGCGCCTTCTGGATTGTGCCGCTGATCTTGCCCCTGGCTCACGGCGCTATTTTTTTGCTGGCGAACTTATATTGGTATTCGCTGCCGGGTCTCTCGCGTGCACACCTTGCGCCGACAATTTTGGGGAAAATCGCGGATCTGGGGATTCTGCCGAACCTCATTCGCATTCCCTACTTTGTCACCATGGTGATTGCTCTCTGGGAAACGGTTCACCCTATCAGGCGCGATGAAAACCCGCTGTTCGCCAATTCCACTCCGGATTGGACCCCAACGGAACCCAACGCCGTGGCAATTACTTTGCTTTCGGATCCAACGAGAGTTAAGCGCTTTTTCGCCTTCATGGTCGCGATTGGGCTCGTGAACTCCATGATTGCCGCGGTGTTCCTTTGCCGCTTACCCGATTCGCACTCCGTCGATCTTGGATCGCTCCTTGGGAACGCGATAATGTTTGTGGCAATCGGGGCACTCGGCGGAATCACGGGATCGTGGCTCTACTGGATAAGTCCCGCGAGCCCCCTTCGCGATGGATCGCCTGTACCGTTCTCGTTGTTTGCATTGACCTGTAGCACAGGATGGGTGTGGGTGCCCGCCATGATGCTGTTTGCCGAGCAGGTTTCCGCAACCATGGCGTTTGTCGCCATGGTTGGAGCTTTCATCCTGTCGAAAGGATTGCGAAGCACAACATATTTTGTCTTCTTCCCGGCTCAGCCGCTAACACCGCGATGGGAACAAGGGGACCTGTTTGCTGAGTCGCTCTCTCAGCCTCCTTTTGAAGTGCACGGCTATGTCATCGCGCTCAGTCTATTTGCGGCGGCCGCAGCGCTGGCGAGCCGCTCCAACTACACGGCCGCGTTGCTGCTCGCAATGAGCGCTTTCATCTTTGCATGGATGAATACCGTGCCGCGGCGCGAGGCCTTCGAACGCGACGTTCAAATCAAACGGGCGGTGAGGCGAGTCGCGACCACGACTGTTCCCGCGATTCTGCTGACGATGTGGGCATTGCTCGATGGCCTGGCCCATCGAAACCGCGAAATCGCGCAGGCAAGCGCGGCGGTAAACACCGAAGCACACGCATCAAGCACCGAGCAGGCCAAAACGAAGGCCCCTCCCTCAACCACAGGAACTGGTGGATTCGAAAGCGTCGTCCTCTGGCCCAATCCTGACAAGAAAGAGATCGTGCCGCCGATTGCTGTTGACGATTCTTTGCTCGACCCAGGCTCAAAGCGGCCCCTCATCATTCGTTTTGACGGCCCTTACTGGATCCTGCAGCCGCCGTCGAATCGGCCCGGTCCCGAAGCCCATGTCGCGCATGGCACCCCCACCAGCGAAGACGTCGAATCGAATAACGCTGTCGAATTGGTAATGAACGCGCATCAGAAGCTGGCGCGCCCTATCCCCATCGCGCGATGCCGTGAGATCGACGTCGGGATCGAGAATCGCGACAACAAGGCCGGCCTCGTTTCTCTGGGCGTGTTGCTCACGGACGAAGCATCGTCGCCGAAGAGGACCGTCTACCTTGGTCAGCAGCCGGTTCTGTCGACCGAACCCGGCCATTTCTTGGTCAAGAAAACCCCGACCTACGAGACGGTCCGGTTTTCGGTGCCGTCCAACGCGCCGCTGCACAAATTCAATGAGATCACCGTAATGTTTCTGCCGGATATCGAGCACGCGTTTGTAGCTCCGAAGATTGCAATTCAGCAGTTCGAGCTGTTGCCACGTTGACCGGCAACCCGTGTCAGCGGCGGTCCTGATTCCCTATACTCGATTCATGCTCGAAACGCGGAGAGCCTCGATTGACGATGCAGAGTTGATCACCCGCCATCGCAAGGCAATGTTTGCCGATGCGGATAGTGCACCGCCCGCAGTGTTAGAAAATATGGGACGAAACTTCGAGCCATGGGTGCGGCGCATGCTGGTGGACGACAAGTATGTCGGTTGGATTATCAGGGATGGCGATCGCGCCGTTGCTTCGGCCGGCTTTCTGCTTCTGGACTGGGCTCCGCACTATCTGGATCCCACGGGAGAACAGCGTGGGTATGTGCTGAATGTCTTCGTAGAGCCGGAGTACCGGAGGCGCGGGCTGGCGCAGGCGCTGATGAGCGAATGCATGGAGGAAGCCCGGCGTCGCGACATTCGCGTGGTGGCGCTGCATGCATCCCAAAAGGGCCAGCCGGTATACGAGAAGCTCGGATTCACGACGAGTAACGAGATGCTGTTTGTGGATTCGAAGCCCGAGCCATCCTGAGCGTCATTTTTTCGGGCTCACACAGACAAAGCTCTCAGCATAGCCGGGGTCGCCGGTGCCTTTGTATTTCACCGACTGGGGATAGGGGCAGAGCGGCCGGGTCATTCTCGGAGTGTCTTTTGGATTCGCGGCTGTTTTGGTGGCAATCATCGTGGTGGGCGCAGTTCCGTTCTCGACCCAGTTCTCCAACGCGACGCGGGCATTGTGCTGCGGATCGGTCGCGGGCCAGGTTGCCGAGGCGCCAAAGGTGTCGGGGCCAGGGCCGCCGACGCAATGCTGCATGCCCGGGACCATGTACAGGCGCACGAACGAATCGGTGCTCGCTTCCCCCAACTTCGCTTTCACTTCCCCGAAATAGTTCACGGTGCTGAGCGCGGGAATCGCGGGGTCGTTCCAGCCGTGATAGAGAATCAGCTTGCCGCCGCGATCGCGAAACCCCGAGAGATCGGGATTCACGGCATCAAGTGCGGCAGCCGTCTTATCTTTGGCGGCTTGCATGCCGGCGTCAACAACGAAGGATTTGTATGTCCAGTCAGCATGGTTGTAGACCATGTCGGAGAAGAAACCGATGCCGAAAAAGGCCATCGCGCTGCGGGCCGGAGCAGGGCCGGTGATCCAGATTCCCCATCCGCCTCCGCCTTCCTCAGCGCCGGGCAGATATCCGGGAAAGACCGTGCCGCCATGCGAGTCATGCACCCCTGCGTAGATTGTCCGGAGCGCCGCGACTTGCGGTGCCGTTAAACATTTGTCGGAGTTGTCTCCAACGCTGCACTCAATCGAAGCAGGATCGAAATGGCACTCTCGCGGATCGTTGAGGATGCCGTCGGCCACGCCATCGAGCTTGTCGCAGGCGGCGACGACGGCGCGAGCGATGGTGGAAATCTTTGCCGGTGGAATGAAGTTTTCCGGCGTCGCAGTGAGTGCCTGCGTGTCGACAATGGCGGTGGAAAGCAAGCCGGTCCAGTTGTTGGCGGGAGCGCCGGCGAGGATGCCATCGTAATCCTCGGGATAGCGCTGGGCTTCCATCAGAGCTTCGCGGCCGCCATCGGAGCATCCGGCAAAGTAGGAGCGCTTCGCGGCAGAGCCGTAGAACTGCTGCACAACAAGTTTGGCCACGCGGGTCATTTCGTGGATGCTGCGATGGCCGAAATCGATGATCTTCTCGGGATGTCCCAGTGCCCACGACGCATCGATGGGCGAGCCTGTGTGGCCGGCATCGGTCGCGACAGCGGCGTATCCCTTGACCACGGATGCACCCAGTTCGAAGTCATCAATGATGCCCGCGAAGCCGCCATTGCCGAGCCCCTGGAGTTTCCCGTTCCAGCCGGAGAGCGGCATCCACACCTCGATGCCGATATCGGAATCCGCGGTGGGCGTGGCTTTTACCACGATGCGGCAAAATGCCGGGAGTGTTTTGTAGAACGAGGACAGGTCGGCGCCGGTGAAGGGCTGCGGAGGGCCGACAAATGTGCCAGCCCCTACGGCTTTCGCGGTTGTGATACTCGCATTGGAAAGTTTCAGACTGGCGAGGCGCTCGCAGCTTTCGCTCGAATTGGGCGCGGTGCTCTGGGCCCGCGTTTCGCCGCCGGGCGCTGCCATGACTGAATTGCCGCTCAGAAGCAACCAGGCTGAGACCGACAGAAACGTAAGGATCCGCATTGTGTTCGTCCTTTGCAGAATTGGGTGAAGAACAGGGCTAAATCGAAGACCCGATCATTCTATGCCGGACTGTTGAGGTCGATGGTATGCAAGCCGCTAGTTGCCGTCCAGCGATTCGCGAGGGACAGCTCAGGGCAGGCCGGATGTCGCCGTTGTATACTCGGCGAGTTATGCAGGTATTTGTAATCCTTCCCGCTGCAGGTCTGGGCACGCGCATGGCCGGTCCCCAGCCAAAGCAATTCCTTTCGCTCGATGGGATCCCGATACTGATTCATTCGCTGCGTGCGTTTGCCGCAGTCCAGCGTGTGACGGCGATTTATGTCGCAGTGCGCAAGACGGAAATGGAGCGGGTGCAGGCGCAGATCGCCGAGTATGGTTTCTCTGATCGCGTGAGCGTGGTGGAAGGCGGGGACACGCGACAGGAATCCGTGGTGCACGCGTTGAATGCCATTCAGGCTGAACCCGATGACGTGATCCTGGTGCACGATGCGGTGCGGCCGCTGATTGATGCGGCGACGATCGACCGGACCATCGACGCAGTCGTCGAGCACGGCGCCGCCATTGTTGGTATGCCGGCGACGGACACCATCAAGCAGGTTGAACGCACCGCGCATGGTGCAATCGTGACGTCGACTATCCCGCGCGAGTTTATTGTCCAGGCCCAGACCCCCCAGGGATTCCAGTTTGGATTGTTGGAAAAGGCGATGGCAGATGCCACCGCGGACGGGTTTGTCGGGACGGATGAGGCCTCAGTTGTGGAACGCGCAGGACTTCGGGTGGCCGTAGTTCACGGTTCTCAGGTTAATCTGAAGATAACGCAGCCGGGCGATCTGGAACTTGCGGAGTTCTACCTGCATCAGCGCGCTCGCTGAGTCCGGCGAAACCACGAACAGGCACGGAGACCATGGAGACACGAATCGGATTTGGCTGGGATTCGCACGCGTTCAAGGCGGGGATACCGCTGCGCATCGGGGGCATGACACTGGAACACCCCGAAGGCCTCGCCGGGCATTCCGATGGCGACGTACTGCTCCATGCGGTGACCGACGCGCTGCTGGGAGCTGTCGCGGCGGGAGATATCGGCAGCTTCTTTCCGCCCGGCGATGCGCGCTGGAAGGACGCGAACTCCGCGATCTTCCTCAAGCTGGCGATGGAAGAGCTGCAGAACGCCGGTTTCCGCATCGTCAATGTCGACACCACCCTGATCATGAACGCTCCGAAGATTGCGCCCATCGCTGGCGACATGCGTTCGTCTGTTGCCGATTTGCTGGGGATTGAGATGGAGCAGGTCAGCATCAAGGCCAAGACGCCGGAGGGTTTGGGCCTGGATCACGTGGCGCAGTGCCATGCGGTGGTGCTGGTGGAACGCGCCATTGAGCCGGACGAATTGAAGAGCATGAGCGCGGTCATCGAAAGCCAGAAGCAACTTGAAGATGTGGTCGATGATCTGCTCGCTTCGGTTCACGGAGTGCCGAAGAAACGGCCCATCAATCCCGTGTACGATACAGAAGACATTACCTAGCTGACATGCGACCGGACAGGTCGATGACAAGATATTGTCGGCACGATCCAGATCGGCAATTTGTGTTGCCCGAACGCGGCTGAAACGCGTATCCTCCCGGCATACCAATTGGGCCGAAGAATGAAAGACCTCGGTGGGGCGAGGCCACTTCCCAGATGCGCGTGTTTCGGTTATCGGTGACAAGCACGAAGATATCCATAATCGTCGCGGCCATCATGCTTGGCACGATGTCTTGCGCCGTTCGCGCGGAGACATCACAGGCGGTCCAGGGCAGCAATCCTTCGACAGCCGGCGCATCCCCGGCGCAGATTTCGCATTGGGCAGAACAGGTTATCCTCGGAACTTCAACCGTCGATTTGACCGGCCCGTGGAAGTTCCATAAAGGCGACAACCTGGAGTGGGCGGAGCCGGACTACAACGATGCCGGCTGGTCAGCGATGGACCTGACTCCGCCGGCCGGATCCTACGACCCGTTTCTGGGCTCCAGCGGATTCATGCCCGGATGGACGGTTCTGGGGGGCGCGGGCTACTCCGGTTACGCGTGGTACCGCCTGAAAGTCAATGTTCAATACGATCCCGGGCTTTCCGAGGGCGGTCTTGAAATCAAAATGCCCGATGACGTCGACGACGCCTACCAGGTCTACGTCAATGGACAAATGGTGGGGCAACTTGGAAAGTTTACGCAGGACGGCGTAAGAACGTACCTCACGCTGCCGCGCACCTTTGCGTTGCCCAGGGGAATCAAAAGCGGGCAGGCCACGATCGCCATCCGCGTTTGGATGGACCCCTCGACCCCCCTGACAAACCCGGATGCCGGGGGCTTGCACGGACCACCGATTCTGGGTCAGGCGGGCCCGATTGAGCGCATGCTCCGGCTGGATTGGGACGCCGTCACTCGATCCCAGATGAGCCGGTTCCTCGAGCTTGCGGTGCTGCTGCTTGCAATCACGGTGGCGATCGTCCTGTTTTGGCTCGAGCGCAAAGAAAAGGCTTACCTCTGGCTTGCCCTGGTTTGCGGCGGCGTGGCGCTGCAGACCACGGTAACCCTGATCGGAAACTACACAGCGCTCGTTCCCGCATCCACTTTTTTCCTTCTTTCTGACGCCATTCTTGTTCCCGGAGTGATCGGACTCTGGATCATCTTCTGGGCTTATTGGTTCCGGATGGGCCGCATGCCGCGGCTGCACAAGATGGTCTGGGGTTTCACCATAGCCCTGGCAATCACGATCGCCATGATGCGTGCGCCTCTGTATGGGCGCCTGATCCCCGTCCATTCGGTGGCAATTCTGTCGCCACTGACCGTCTTCCTCAAGTTGCTTCTGGGTGGATTGCTGCTCTGGGTGGCATGGGAAGGTATGCGCAAGGATCATACGGGAGCATGGCTGGCGATGCCCGCCGTGGGCCTGGTTATCGTTTCGCTCTATCAGCAGGAATTGCTGGTGCTGCACGTACCGCTGAATTTCTTCCCGTTTGGTTTGGCGGTGGGAATCAGCCAGATCGCCGTGGTGGTATCGCTCAATATCATCACGATTCTGCTGATGAGGCGCTTCCTGCAGTCGCTGAAGCTTCGGCAACAGTGGGAGGCGGAGATCGACCAGGCGCGGCAGATTCAGCAGTTGCTTATTCCCGAGGCGATACCCACGATTCCTGGATATGTGCTGGAGACCGAGTACAAGCCCGCTCAACAGGTAGGCGGCGACTTTTTCCAGATCCTGCCGGATGGACATGGCGGGGTTCTGATTCTGCTGGGTGATGTGACAGGAAAAGGCCTGCAGGCCGGAATGCAGGTAGCGCTGATTGTGGGAGCCATTCGCACCATTGTTGAAACCAGCTATGAGCCCCACGTGGTTTTGGAGGCGCTGAACCGCCGCTTGTGCGGTCGCGGCCAATCGTACGCAACATGTGTCGCCATGCAAATCGGCGCCGATGGCAAGACCATTATCTCCAACGCCGGACACCTTGCCCCCTACCTGAACGGCAAGGAACTTACGATGACGGGCAATCTGCCGCTTGGGTTGAATCCCTCCATCACTTTCGACCAGGTAACCATTCAGCTGAAACAGAAAGACAGGCTCCTGGTGATCACCGATGGCGTGATCGAAGCCAAGAACGCCAAGAACGAGCTCTTCGGTTTCAACCGTGCGCGCTCGATCAGCCACCTGCCCGCGGCGTTCATCGTAAAGGCAGCGGAGATCTTCGGCCAGGAAGACGACATTACCGTGGTCTCGATCTCGCGCGTGGCGCAGGAAAAAGAGGGTGATCTCTCCGCTACCCCCACGATGAAATCGGAAGTGGCGTAGACCCTCTCGCGTCACCGGAATTGCCCCTGAAAGCACTTGTCATTCCGACCGGCCCTGAACACAGTGAAGGGTAGCGGCGGAACCCGCAGTTGCTCTTTTTGCGAAGCTTCGGTTTGGCAGAATGCTAACCAGACTCCACCCGCCGAAAGAAATTAATTGCGAAAATCCGTGATTCGACGTAGCTTGGCTCAGAGTTCTAATCCATCTTTGGAGCGTTTGTATGCATTTGCTTGCGATTGTGTTGCAGGACAGCAGCAACCAGCCGAGTCCGGAAATGATCTCGCACATGGTGATGGCGATGATGGCGATCATTCCGCTCCTCATCATCATCTCGATTGCCATCGTGATGATTCCCTGCTGGTTCATCCTGAAAAAGGCGGGATTCTCGCCGTGGCTGTGCATGCTGTGCCTGATACCGTCACTGGGCACGCTGGTGCTGCTGTATGTACTGGCGTTTGCGGAGTGGAAGGTCGTTCCGGCGCCGCAGGCTGGATTGCAGCCACCGTATCCTCCACCACCACCGCCGCCGTATACGCCCCAGGCGTGAGACAGCTCACCTGATTCCCCGAGGGAGCAAATGCTAGCATCGTGAATGGAAAGTAATTGACACGATGTCAGATTCGTCTCCCTCAAAAACTGGCAAATTTCGCGTTCGATTTGCCCCTTCGCCGACCGGCTTCCTGCATGTAGGCAGCGCGCGCACGTTCATCTTCAATTGGCTCTATGCCCGCCACAACCACGGCACCATGGTGCTGCGCCTGGACGACACCGATGTCGAGCGCAACACTGAGGCCAGCGTCCAGTCCATCTTTGAGGGACTGCGCTGGCTCGGCCTCAACTGGGACGAAGAATACAAGCAATCCGAAAGACTTGCCCTGCACCGCTCCGCGGCCCATGCCATCTTCGCCAGGGGCCTTGCCTATCGCGACTTCACGCCGGCGCACGCCGCCGAGGGGGAAGCATCGAGCTCGCAGGGAGCGTGGCTCTTCAATCCCGGGATGCGCGAACTGTCCCGCGAAGAGAGCGATCGCCGCGCCGCTGCGGGCGAGCCATTCGCCCTGCGTTATCGTGTTCCACGCGGCCAGGACCGGGTTCTGCGCTTTGTCGACGGAGTATACGGCGCGCAGTCGAAGCTGGCCGATGAAGTGGAAGACTTCGCCCTGCTGAGGTCAGACGGAAATCCGACGTATCACCTTGCCTCCTGCGTTGACGATGCCGATCTGCGCATCAGCCACATCATTCGAGGGCAGGATCACCTCACCAACACCTTCAAGCACCTGCTGATCTTCGAAGGTCTCGGTGTCGAGCCGCCTCAATTCGCCCATCTTCCCCTGCTGGTGGCGCCGGATGGCGCGAAGCTCTCCAAGCGGAAACATGGGCCGGTGGTCAGCGTCACCACTTATCGGGATGCCGGCTTCCTTCCCGACGCTTTCATCAACTTCCTCTGCCTCCTCGGCTGGTCGCCCAAGAATGACCGCGAGGTGATGACCCTTGAAGAATTGGAGGCGGCTTTCACCATCGAGGGCGTGAACCGCGCCAACGCCGTCGTCAACTTTGCCGAAGAAGATCCCTTCGATCCCAAGGCCGTCTGGCTCAACGCCGAGCACATCCGCGCTCTGCCCGTCGACACGCTCAGCCACTGTCTTGCGCCGTTCTTCGCAGAAGCCGGCCTTCACGCGTCGGCAGAAAAGCTGCTGGCCGTCACCCCGCTCATTCGCGAACGCATTAAGTTGTTGAAGCGACGCCGTCTCCGCCGCGGATTTCTTTTTCGTTGACCAGCTCCCACCCTACGACCCTGCCGAACTGATCCCTCAAATCAGCAAGAAAGAGCCCGGCGATGCCGCCCTCGCCCGCCGGGTTCTTCAAACTGCCCTCGAGGTTCTGCCCGCAACTCCGTTCGATCACGATTCGCTCGACAAGGCGCTCCGTGAAGCAGCCGCTTCACTCGGCCTGAAGGCCGGCCCCATGTTCCAGCCCATCCGAGTCGCCGTATGCGGACGCAAAAACGCCCCGCCGCTCTTCGAAACCATGATCGTCCTCGGCCGCGACGTCTGCCTTGAGCCGCATTCGCCAAGCCATAGAACACCTTCAATCATTCGCGTGATCCTTGCTTGAATCACTGGCCCGAATCACTTACTTGAATCACTGGTCTGAATCGCTCGGATGAGATCGCACGCTGGAAGATGCCCACACCCTACGCTTGCAACAAAGGAAAACCGCGCCAACACCAACCCAAATAGAGCTAATAAGTTGGATGGAGCTGAGAAGCGTCAGGGCACGACTTCAGTCGTGCCGCTATCGTCGTCCCTTAACCCGCGGGCTTTAGCCCCTGTTTTCCGCTTCTTCAAATACGCCGTTCCATATCGACTGAAGTCGTGCCCTGACGCATCTCAACTCCGTTGACTTATGTTTGACCGACATCGGCCCGCGGCATGACTCAATTCGTGCCTTGACGACGTGGGCTCCATGGACTCATGTTCACCGACATCGGCTCTCTGCAGCGTGATGATCAATACACTTGAAGCCGACCACAGCCTTTTCGTGGAACAATATAAGCATGGCAGCCACGACCAGCTCGAATACGGAAACCCCGGAAACCCGCATCTCCAACTTCCTCAGCGACATCATCGCCGAAGACGTCCGCACCAAGAAATACGGCGACGCAATCATCCAGACCCGCTTTCCCCCCGAGCCCAATGGCTACCTCCACATCGGGCATGCCAAAGCCATCTGCCTCGACTTCGGCCTCGCCGACGAGTTCGGCGGCAAGACCAATCTGCGCTTCGACGACACCAACCCCGAGAAGGAAGAGCAGGAGTACGTCGACTCAATCCAGAAAGACGTCCGCTGGCTCGGCTTCGACTGGGAGCGACTCTGCTACGCGTCAGACTACTTCGGCCAGCTGTACGAGTGGGCCCTCAAACTCATCCGCGACGGCAAAGCCTACGTCGACGATTTGACCGCGGACGAAATTCGCCAGTACCGTGGCACCCTGACCGAGCCCGGACGGGACAGTCCCTGTCGCAATCGATCGGTCGAAGAGAATCTCGACCTCTTCACGCGTATGAAAGCCGGCGAATTCCCCGATGGCTCGCGCGTCCTTCGTGCCAAGATCGACATGGCCTCGCCGAACCTGAACATGCGCGATCCGGTCATGTATCGCATCCTGCACGCCACGCATCACCGCACCGGGGACACATGGTGCATCTACCCCATGTACGACTACGCACATGGCCAGTCGGATTCGATTGAGCACGTCACTCACTCGATGTGCACCCTTGAGTTTGCCGACCACCAGCCGCTCTATCGCTGGTACATCGACCAGCTCGACATCTTCCCTTCCCAGCAGATTGAATTCGACCGGCTCAACATAACCTACACTCTGCTCTCGAAGCGCAAGCTGCTGCAGCTCGTGAATGAAAAGCGCGTGAGCGACTGGGATGATCCGCGCATGCCCACCCTCTCGGGCTTCCGCCGCCGCGGCTTTACCCCCGAAGCCATTCGCACGTTTGTCGCAGCTGCCGGCGTCTCGCGTACCAACGGCTCCATCGATGTTGAAATGCTCGAGCACTTTCAGCGCGATGATTTGAACCATCGCGCTTCGCGCGCCATGGCCGTCCTGCGCCCGCTGAAAGTGGTCATCGACAACTATCCCGCGGGGCAAGAGGAGCTTGTTGAGGTCGCCAATAATCCCGAAGACCCGTCAGCCGGGACGCGACTGGTTCCCTTCTCTGGGGAGATTTACATCGAGCAGGATGACTTCCGTGAAGTGCCACCGCCGAAGTATTACCGCCTCTCTCCCGGCAAGGAAGTGCGCCTGCGCAATGCCTATTTCATCACCGCCCACAGCGCGGTGAAAGACGCGGAAGGCAACCTCGCTGAAGTGCATTGCACCTACGATCCCGCAAGCCGCGGCGGCAATTCTCCTGACGGCCGCAAGGTGAAGTCCACCATGCACTGGGTTTCGGCTGCGCATGCCATCTCCGCCGAAATCCGCATCTACGAAAAGCTCTTCACCAAATCGGACCCTCAGGATGTGGAGGAGGGCAAAACGTTCCTCGATAATCTCAATCCGAACTCGCTCGAGATCATCGAGGGAGCCAAGCTTGAGCCATCACTTGCGAAGGCCAAACTCGAAGACCGCTTCCAATTTGAGCGCGTGGGATACTTCTGCCTCGATCCCGACTCCAGGGAGGACAAGCTGGTGTTTAATCGCACGCTTCCGCTCAAAGACTCCTGGGCAAAGATCGAGAAGAAGTCCGGAGCGTGAAACCCCTGCTATTTGGCCGCCGCGCCTTTGGGACTGAACACAAAGTCGCCGGTGTCGAGACTGGCCGATGGCCGGATGGAGCCGCGCAGCGGTGAGTACTGCGGGCTCTGGCCAGAGCGCGCAAGGACGGACTTGCGAATAGACACGAACAGATCGTCTGCGGTGAAGGTTCCCCCGCTCCGCGATTGCATGGCCTGCAGCAGCAGCGCCGCAAAGACGGAATGCCCCTGAGATCCGGAGTCGGACACGGGCTCGTCACTGCCGCTGGCCATAAGGGTCCGCGAAGGGGCGCGCTGCATGCGATGGATGTAGGCCTGGTTGCCATCGGAGGGCGAAAAGTCGCCCGCGTCGCGCGAGAGGTCGCCGGAAAAGCAGCTGTCGGAGATGATGATGACATGGCGGGCGGCGAGTCCGCGCACCTCGGTGACCAGGTCGTCAGCCGAAATGTCACGGGACGTGACGAGCGGATCGGAATCCGCATCCACGGGTAGCCAATAGCCCTTTTCCGTTGCGCGATCATACGAACCGTGGCCGGCATAGTAGATCAGAAAACTGTCGTTTTCCGCGAGGCTTTTGCGGAAGTGGGTGATGGCCCCTAGGATCTTGTCGCGCGTGGCGTCCTGGTTCAGCAGAGTGGTGACCTGAAAACCATACTTGCTGGTTAACAGGCCGGCAAACGATTTGGCATCGTTCACGGCTGTCTTCAGTTTGGGCAGAGGCGTGGGATAGTCATCGATACCGATCACGAGCGCATAGTTATTGCCGGGCTCGAGGTTGCCTTGGTCGGCCCCGAGCTCGGCAGTCAGTCCACGTTGATGCCGCTCCGGCACGGCCGGGCTTACCTCGTGACTTGAAGGCCGGGCCGGTGGGGATGGTGTTACGGCGGGTTCCGGCTGCGTATGGGAACCGGCGCCCTGGGGTAGCGGCGTGCTGTCGCGCTTCCAGGTCACAGTTTGGCCCACTGCGTTGTTGCAGATGACTGTATCGGCGTTTACAAAATGATAGGTCCCGCCATTATTCGGAGGCGGAGCCGCTGCCATCCATATGCCATTGGACGCTGAGAACGCACCGGAACCGAAAAAGGTGAAGCCGCTCGGCGTTTGAATGTAATTCTTGAAACCGTCCGCGTCGTGCACCGAAATAATCGTCACGGTCTGGCCGTTGCTCGTAACCGTGATTTTCCACTGCCCGAAAAAGCGAGCCGTATCGTCGGCGGCGCGTGCTGAGGGCACAGGGCCGAGCAATGCGGCCAAACCGATCACTCCGGCAGCGAACGCGCAGTGAAAGCCGAGTCCGATCGCAGACTTCATGATCCTGATTGCTGATTTCGCCATCTCGCCGCAAACAACAGGGAAGTATCCCACGGAAGTGCAAATAGGAT
Source organism: uncultured Acidobacteriaceae bacterium (assembly GCA_963830285.1). GTDB lineage: Bacteria > Acidobacteriota > Terriglobia > Terriglobales > Acidobacteriaceae > Telmatobacter. The sequence continues at coordinate 64,059 of CAWHLU010000010.1, read as the reverse complement.
ATCGGTTTCCGCGGAGTCAAGCTTCTTTTTTGTGGTTCGCGCCTAAGCCTCTGATTTCAAACAGAAGATTCTGGCAGACATTTTGCTTGTTATTTCCGGCCGTAGCGCACAATGACATTGCATCGATGTTGATATCAGGGCCGGCAAGTTCGTTGCCGCCGGCCATCCGTCTCGACCTCCGGTTGAACTGCGAGCCATCAGTCTCAGAATTCCGCTCAGGTCGTTTCAATGGTCGTAAACCCTTTGCTGAGAGGGATGTGGCTATAACTTCAATGCAAAGAATATTTTAAGGCGATCGCCGATCTTAGAGATGATTATGCACTTGACACAGAAGTAGACTAAAGCCTATAGTTGATCCATGAAATCGACAACGCCATATGATAATCGCAGACTTAGAGATAACCGAACTCGTTTCCGCTACAGCGCCGTGAAATAGCGCTTGCGGTCTGTATTTCCTCCACTCTGTTTCGTCCCGAAAATCGCCAGCCCCACCCTCGGTTGGAACTTGAGTTCAGTTATTGAGAGATCTCGCGCCAAATAGAGCAGAGGATTTCTTTCGAGCTCAGAGGCGAAGTCGATGAACCTGATAGACGTGGTGAAGCAGTTCCCGAACTGACGAAGAGTGCCTCAAGTACATCGAGACAGATGCGCTGGCCTGATGGCGTCCGTTCGCTGCCCTACTTTGTGGCGCAATACAAGATCAGCCGCGATTACCCGTAAGACGCACAGTCAAAGAATCGTTCGCAAGAGCGTCTTTCAATGCCTTGAGCGTACCTGCAAACAGCAGTTCTCAGCCACTAGCGGAACGATCTTCAATGACTCACATCTCCCCTTGCACAAGTGGTTCATGGCCCTTGCCATCGATCGTGGATGCGAAGAAAAGCATCTCTGCGAACCAATTCAAAGAGCACCTCGGAATTGGCTCTTATCGCACGGCATGGTATCTCGCACATCGCATCCGTAAGGCAATGGCTGAAGATGATGGCCCCTTTAACCAACTTCGCGGCGTCGTAGAAATTGATGAAACTTATATCGGCGGCAAAACCAAGCGCCGTTTCGGACGCAGCAAGGAAAATCAACGCTCTCGCGCTGAGAAATTCGACATGGTTCTCGGTATGCGTGAACGTGGTGGCCGCGTCAAGTACGTCCACATCCCCGATGGCAAAGCGGCCACGATCCGCAAGGCTTTATGCAAAGCACCGTCAGTACAGAATACCGAACGGCTCTACACCGACTCGGCAGCGGTCTATAACTTCGCCCTTGATGCGCGAAATGGCCCTGAAACACCGCATGGTTAACCACTCAAAGGAATGGGTTGTGCCGAACACACGCATTCACACAAACGCCTGTCAAGGGCGGAGTAAAACCATGCCACTGGGACGGAGTAAAACCAGGCCAGTAGATAGATGTGAAGTTGTTGAGTATGCGGGGTAGAAGGGGCTCTGGAGCGTAGCGAAAGAGGCCCTTCTACCCCGAGGCGCGTTCGGAGCGGGTAGGTTTCAGCGTTCGGAGGATGGGGTCCGTTTTCGGCGGCTCTGCTTGAGGCGGTAGCTGTCGCCGTTCATCTCCAGGATGTGGACATGATGGGTGAGCCGATCGAGCAGGGCGCCGGTCAACCGTTCCGAGCCAAGGACCTCGGTCCATTCCTGGAACGGCAGGTTCGATGTCACCATCGTTGCACCGCGTTCGTATCTCTGGCTGAGCATCTCGAAGAGCAGTTCGGCGCCGGTCTTGGACAGCGGCACGAAGCCCAGCTCATCGACGATGAGCAGTTCCGTAGCTTGCGATCTGCTTCTGGAAGCGGAGCAGCTTCTTCTCGTCTCGAGCTTCGATTAGCTCGCTGACCAACGCGGCTGTGGTGGTGAAGCGCACACGGTGTCCGCGCTGGCAGGCAGCTAGGCCCAGAGCCAGAGCGATGTGTGTTTTCCCCGTGCCGCTGTTGCCCAGCAGCAGAACGTTCTCGCGGCGAGCGACGAACTCGCATCGCGCCAGTTCCAGCACGAGGGTCTTGTTCAGCGACGGGATGGCCAGGAAGTCGAAGCTGTCCATGCTCTTTACGACCGGGAACTTCGCTTGCCGGATGCGGCGTTCCGTAGCCCGGCGCTCGCGGTCCAGCAACTCCAGCTCGGTCATGCGTAGCAAGTAACGTTGATAGTCAAGCTGCTCGACTGCGCACTGCCGCGCCACCTTGTCATACTCGCGCAGGATGGTGGGCAGCCGCAGTTGCTTCAGATGATGTTCCAGCAGTAACTGCGGTGTGTCGGCTGTATGGGCCGCAGTGTTGGTAGCATCGGCGCCGCTCATGCGCATGCCTCCACGAGTAGCGTCATGTAGTCGGCAGCCTGCGTGGTGCGCACCTGTGCCATGGGCAGGTGTGGATAGTTATCCATATCCAGCCGCGGCGGTCTTCGTTCGATGCGGCACAACAGCAGATGACGCACTGCATCGAAGCTGATCGTGCCCAGCATCAAGGCATCTTCGATGGCGTGAGTTACTTCCGCAAGGGCGAAGGTCTCCATCAGGCGGAGCACCTGCACATACTCGCGGCTGCCGTGCTTCTTGAGTCTGGCTTCGAGCAGGCGCCGCAACTGCGCAAAGCACTCCGGCAACAGCCACCCGGCCAGCGGCGCGGCCTGGTCCAGCGCTCGCGTCTTCTGTTCCAGCAGGGCCAGGTAGTGCAGCGGATCGAAGACCACCGCCTCGCGTTCATAGCTGCGCTGGTGCCGGGCGATGATCGCACTGGAACAGGCGATCACCACTTCATGCACGTAGCCCTTCACCCATACCTGGCGATGTCCGTACTCGGTGGGCACGGAGTAGTCGTTCAATCGGTAGCGAACCAGCGACAGTGAGCTGACGCGGCCCGCGATCTTCTCGCAGGCTTCATAGGGCGCCGCAGGAAGCGGCAGCATCGCTGCGTGGTCGCGCTTGAAACGTTCACCTATGGACTCTGTGTGGCCGCGCAGCCGTCGAAGTCGCCGCTTCCGGCTCTCGGCCTCCAAACGTGTGTTCAGTTCTTCCCAGCTCGAAACACGTGGAATCGGAACCATGAAGTTCCGTCGTGCGTAGCCGACCAACCCTTCCACCTTACCCTTGTCGTTGCCCTTGGCTGGACGGCCGAACTTATCGGCGAACAGATAATAGCTCTGTAACTCGGAGAAGGCCCGCGTCCGTTGCCGTTCCTCTCCGCCCAGTATCTTGGCGACTGCGATCTTGGTGTTGTCATAAAGAATCCGTGTCGGAACGGCGCCGAAGTACGCAAACGCTCGCACATGACCTTCGAGGAACGCCTCTGTGGTCTCGGCCGGAAACGCCACTACAAAGCAGTCGTCCGAGTGAGGCAGATCCATCGCCAGGTAGTGCGCCTTCTGCTCCACTCCGGCGATCACCACCAACGCTTCGCCGAAGTCCGCCTGTGCTTCGCCCGGCGCATGCGTCAGCGGAATGAACATCTCCCGGCTGTGTAACTCCGCCGAGCGCACGTAATCCTTAACGATCGTGTACCCGCCAGTGAATCCGTGCTCTTCTCTTAGCCGCTCGAAGATCCGCTTCGCAGTGTGCCGCTGCTTCGTCGGCCTCAGCTTGTCATCTTCCAGAATCGCGTCGATTACGCCCACCCACGGCCCCAGCTTGGGCCGCTTGATCGGCTGCTGTCGCTGGTAGCCTGGCGGCACCGCATACTGCAGCATCTTCCGTACCGTCTCTCGAGACAGCCCAAACTCTCTCGCTACTGCTCGCTGACTCCGGCCCTCAACACGGACCGCCCGACGTACACGCCCGTATATCTCCACCTGGAACATCCCTCCGGTGTTCCATGAACCACGCCATCAAGGCAACAGCTCACGAAAACAAGATCCGGCGGTGGCAAACTCTTACTCCGCCGCAAAGCACCGCTTACGCGGCGCACTGTGGCCTAGTTTTGCACCGGCGCGCATAACACGGTTGAATCGTCATTCTCGCTCTTGAAGCGCGGCTTGATAGGCAGCTTTCACCGCGTCTCAATAAAGCACCTGCACCGCTATCTGAGTGAGTTTGAATTTCGATTCAATATGCGCAAAGATACCGACAAGTTCACGCGCACACTGCGCCGTCTAGCGGGTATCGCACCGATGCCCTACGTGGAGCTTATCGGGGTTCCGAAGGGCGAGGCTTAGGGATTATCGGCTCTCGCCTTTTCGGTTCGCCCTTTATCTCTTTCGTCTTCTCAGGGTTTTGTTTAAGCAGCCGACCGAGAAGCGCGTCGAATTTGTCCTTGTCTACTTTCATAATTGCATCGCTAAAATATCCTGTTCGAGTTCTTCGAGGAATTGAATGTGTAGGTGAGTTGGAAGTGGAGCTTCTGAAAAATAATGGTTCTCTTCGAATCTCGTGTTAACCCTATGTTGGATCATAAAACTAGCAATCGCGTTTTTTCTCACCATTGGATCGTGGCCCACATAAACTTGCGATAGCTCGTAGGGCAATCCGTCAAAGATCTGATTTGTAATCACTGAAGTCTTCTCGGCTAATCTTTGGAGCGGGGGACTTAAGCGAGGCAAAAGCGGGATATCTGTTTCAAAAATTAAATGACTAATATGTCCCCATCGTCTGATGTTTTCCGGAGAAAAAGTTAGTCCTAGTTCGCTGTTTCCCCATTCGAGCATTTCACCGACAAGTCTCTTCGAGTCATCCGTTGAGGATAAGGTGTCGATCAAAATAGCTTGTTCATAGACCACTAAGGCATCAATCAAAAGATTGCCGGATTTGCCTTGCTCAAATCTAATACCCTTATCGATGTCGAAATCTTTTGGTTCATTTGGATATCTAAGAAAGTCATATCTGCCAACAATCGGTGTAACGCAATCCGCTAAGCGGATATGGCCGCCAAAACCAAGAGAATCTAGTTCTATCATTGCGAGTGAGCGGGCCTTTACAACGGCAACTAATCTCATGCTGGGACTCCCCCCATGTTCTGATGAGAGACTTCAAAACCCTGTTGCCATTCCATTCCCGCGTCTTTTCTGCGTCCGCCAGCTAGAGCACCCGTTGAATCTATCTCATTTATCTTTTTCGGTTCTTCGGCACCAGGGAAGGGGATGAGTTTCCCGGCAGTATCTTTTAGACCGGCGTCCTTGTCGAACGGCACTACTGCCAAACTATGACGGGAAAGACCACGGTCAATTCTGGGGGTTCCACTAAGCCAATCAATATACTGGCTGAACGGCACGAGTCTCACAATGACTGCGACATCAAGAGCAGCCGCAATTCGCTTGAGAGATGAGATATTGTGTTTGCCATATTCCGGATTTTCTAGCCGAGACAGGTTGTTCTGAGTCATTCCTGCCGCTTGAGCCAAGGCGCTCTGCGTCATTTCTTGGGCATCACGTGTCGCACGGATTTGAAAAGCAATCTCTTCAGATAGGCTCGCTTCCACCATCTGGGCTCTCGCTGTTTTCCCCTTCCGAATCCTGCGCAGCATCTCTTTCCGAGAAATCAAACTCATAAGTCTTGCCTTCTCCCTTTTTGAGGCTTTTTAGGCGCAGTAGCGCCGTATCGATTCCGTCACGATCTTTGGTCTTTTTCTTGATAACGCCACAGAGAAATACAAACCGATTGGTGTCGTCTGGGAAATAGCCGTAAACCCTCATCGCCCCGGTCGGGACGCGAACCTTTACCTCGCCAATGCCGAGAGCATTGAACCACTCGAAATACGGCTCTTTCCATAGAGTCCGCTTGATCTCCGCAAGGTACCGCATCCGGTCTCTCAGGGCGTTACGGTCTGTTTCGCTAATCTCGTCGTCAAACCACTCCTGAACACGAGGGTTTCCTGCCGCCGTAACGAATCCTTCGATCTTCCATAGCGGCTCACCCATATTATCTCAAAAAAGAGATTTGATGTATGCTGATTCTGCATCTCAAATTTGAGATGTGAATATGGCGGAGGGCGACTAGCAGGGCTAGAAGCGGGATTTATACCCCGTAGATCGTGGAGGCGATTGGAGTTCGAATCTCCCACCCTCCGCCAGAAACAGTGTAGTTTAGGTCTGCCCTGTCACGGTAAAATAATCTTCGCCCCTTGTAATATATGTGTCAAGTGCATAATCATCATCTTAGATCTTTTGAATGAGGAGTTTCCACCCAGAACCCGGGGGGGAGGGGGAGTCTACATGCGCAACCATGTAGTTGCATATCCGGTCCCGGCTATTCCTACGCTTTTACCCGCCACTCCCGGCTACTTGCCCACCACGTCGATCGGCACGGTAATGGTCTTCGGCGGCATGCACGCGTTCTGGTCGCAGGCCTGATAGTGAAGTTTCGCTTCGACAAGATGGTCGCCGGGGCTGGCGATGATGCGTGCGTCGATGGTGAACTCGCCGGTATAAACCAGTAGCTTCTGACTCGGATCGACGGGGAGCGTGAAGTCGACGCCGGCAGGATAGGTGGCACTGGCGAGGCGCACGCCTGAGGTTTCCGGAATCGAGAAGTCCGTCGGGATGAGGTACCGTTCACGCGGTGTGTGCGAATTAATGTGCAGGTTCTGCTGGATGCGAAAGTGGAGCTTGAGCGCTGCGGGCTTGTCGGCGGGGACGGTGATTTGTTCAGGGTAGAGGTATTCGACCGCCTGCGCCTTCGACGTTGATTTGTGCGCCGGTTCGGAAAGCGAATCCTGGCCGCTCATGCGTGCGCAGCCAAAGCCCATCGCAGTGCAAATCGCAACGGTGACAAAGCGATTTCTCGAGGCGTTCACTTCCCTGTTCCTCAATTACCTGGGGCCAGTGTCTTTTCGATGTTGGCCACCATGTCTTCTTTTGACGTGATGCCAAGCTGCATGGCGACCACTTTGCCTTCGCGATTTACATAGACGGAGGTGGGCATGGCGTCGAGACCACCGTATTGATCTGCCAGGCTGTCGCCGTTAACAAGGACCGGATACTGCATGTGATATTCCTTCACAAATTTTGCGATCGCGGCCTTGTCGCGCGCCCAGCCTTCGGTGTCGCCGGGCTGCAGGTCATCGCCTTCCGTCGAGATGCCTACAATTTGGAAGCCCTTCGAGGCATACTCGTTTTGGAGTTCGATGAGCCAGGGAGTTTCAATCTTGCACGGGCCGCACCACGTTGCCCAGAAGTTGATAAGCACCGGCTTGCCCTTGAAGCTGGAGAGCGAAACGGTCTGGCCGCTCAGGTTCTCAAGCACGAAGTCGGGTGCCGGCTTGCCGACAAGGGGCGTCTGGCTCTGCGGAACGTCGCCTGCAACGGTGGGAATGAGCTCGGCATGCGAGGCGGATGCCAGCGCGCGTTCCGCAGCCTGCTTTCGATACTGCCAGTTGGCCCAGCCAGCCCATGCAAAGGTGGCCAGGATCAAGAGTGTGACGCCGAGGACGATGGTGTTGCGCTTCACGGGGATAAAAACCTCTCACCTCTATTGTACGAGGACGTGGAGTGCTCAGTGAACAGTGAACAGTGGACAGTGGACAGTGGACAGTGAGGAGCGAACGGCAATGGGCCGTATGTGCGTCTAGCAAAGTTTGTTACTGTTCCATTGTTCCCTGTTCCCTGTTCCCTTGTTCCCTGCTCCCTTGTTCCCTGCCCCCTCGTTCCCTGCTCCCTTGTTCTCTGTTCCCTTGTTCCCTGCTCCCTTGTTCCCTGCTCCCTTGTTCCCCCTTCCGTTCACTGACCACTGTCCACTGTTCACTGACCACTGTGGTGTTACCATCAGAAACCGATGAACCGCAGAGATGATCGGAACTGCATGACGCCGGGAGAGTTGGTGCGGACTGAAGCTTCAGCCCTGCTGGGGTTGGCAGCGCGCCTGGACGGCGCGATGGCGTCGGACTTCGAACGAGCGGTCGACCTCATTGTGCGCTGCGGCGAGGGCAATGGGCGTGTGGTCGTCACCGGCATGGGCAAGAGCGGCATCATCGCGCAGAAAATTGCAGCGACGCTCAGCTCAACGGGATCCGCGGCCCTGTTTCTGCATCCTGCCGAAGCTGTGCACGGAGACCTGGGCGTGCTGATGCCGGGCGATGTGGTGATTGCGTTGTCGGCGAGCGGCGAGACGGAGGAGATACTCCGCCTGCTGGCAACGCTGAAGCGCAAGGGGGATGCGCTGGTGAGCTTCTGCTGCAATCTCCAATCGACACTGGCGCAGGCGAGCGATGTTGCGCTCGATTGCTCAGTCGAACGCGAGGCATGCGGGCTGAATCTTGCTCCGACGGCGAGCACCACGGCAATGCTGGCGCTGGGCGATGCTCTGGCCGTCGCGGTGAGCCTGCGAAAAGGGTTCAAGGCGGAGGATTTTGCGGAACTGCATCCCGGCGGGAAGCTGGGGAAACAACTAGCCAAGGTCGGCGACCTGATGCATGGGGGCGATCATGTGCCAGTGGTAGGGACATCAACGGCCATGACCGATGTCATCTACGAAATGTCGTCGAAGAAGCTGGGGATGACCACGGTGCAGGAGGCAGGCAAGCTGCGTGGCGTGATCAGTGACGGCGATCTCCGGCGGCTGCTGGAACGCGAGGGCGGCGCGGCGCTGAGCAAGACGGCTGGCGAGGCGATGAACGCGAAACCGCGAACGATCGCGGCCGGCGAGCTGGCGGCGAAGGCCCTCGCAATTCTGGAGGAGCGGAAGATTACGTCGCTTGTTGTTGTCGATGCCGACGGCAAGGTTGAAGGCGTGGTGCATCTACACGATCTGTGGGGCGTGGAGTTGATTTAGGGTCTCTCGGCCGGATGACTCTTTATAATTTTCAGGCAACTTCGGTTAGCTGTCCGGGTTGGAACGAAGCAGGTTTCAAACAAATCCATCAGTAAAAATCTTGAATGGAGAATGAACAATGAAGAAGATTCTTGCGGTGTTTGCTCTGGCCACAGCTTTCCTGGCGGGTGCGGTCGTCTCTGCACAAGTGCGGGATTGGCATGACCTTGACGAAGTTCACAAGCACGTCATTGAGGCCATCCACGAGATGGATCGGGCGCGCTCTGCCAACCATTACGACATGGAAGGCCATGGGGCCAAGGCCGAGGAGCATCTGCATGCCGCAGAGCACGAACTTGACCTTGCTGTCCGCGCCAGCAGGGGACGGTAAGAAGCCGGTAAAACCAGAATCCCAAAGGGGCATGCGAATACGACTCGCGTGCCCCAAATTTGTCGTGGCGGTTTTGTCTAAAGAATCTCTGGCCAATGAATAAAACTGCCCTCATCTCGGGCGCTTCCAGCGGCTTTGGGCTGCTGACATCGGTCACGCTGGCACGCCGGGGATGGCGCGTGCTCGCGACGATGCGCGATCTCGGTCGGCGTCAGAAGCTGGAGTCGACAGCGCGGGATGCCGGCGTGCTGGAGCGGATCGAGTTTCACGCGCTCGACATCACGAACGGCGAGCAGATTGTCAAAATCGCGGACCTGGTGGCCGGACGGGGAGAGCCGCTGCATGCGCTGGTCAATAATGCCGGTTTCGCAGTAGGGGGATTTGCGGAAGATGTGACGGACGCCGAGTTGCGCGAGCAGTTTGATACGAATTTTTTCGGCACGACCGCGGTAACGCGAGCGTTGTTGCCGCAGATGCGGCGACAGGGGTTTGGGCACGTTGTGATGGTCACCTCGATCTCAGGGCGGATGGGATATCCGGTTGTCAGCAGCTATGCCGCTTCGAAATTTGCACTCGAGGGCTGGACCGAGACGTTGCGCTACGAGATGCAGGCGTTGGGCATCCATGTGGTATTGGTGGAACCGGGCTCGTTCGAGACCGACATATGGACACGGAATGCAAAGCTGACCGTCGGCCTTCAGGATCCCGGCTCGGCAAATGCGGGAAGAGTGGCGCAGTGGCGCGCTAGGTTGGCGCAAAGCGCAAAGAACAGGCCCAATCCGCAAGTAGTAGCAGATACGATTGCGAGAATTCTTGAGAATCCGAAGCCGAGGCTCCGATACGTCGTGGGTAGAGACGCGAAGATCGCATTGATGATGCAGAGGATGCTGCCTCAAAGTGTCTTCGAGCGGATGATTTTGAAGCTGAGCGGAATGGATGGCTGATTCTGCCGGTTCTCATTCCATCTGAAACCAGCTCTTCAGGCGGTCATCCATTTCCTTCCATTGAACCAGTGTTTGTGGGCAGATTGGCTTGTGGAATGGCGCCAATGTGAAGTCAAGTAGCACAATCCGCCTGGCTGCATCCTTGTTGAACCCCAGGAGGATGACCCGGTGAATTTTATGACGAAAGACTTCGCCTTCTTTCACCTGCGCTGAGCGCAGCATCTCCTCAGTGGGAGTTTCTGCTCCCGTCCAATCAAGCAGCTCGCAGATCGGAAAGACGCCGCCCTTATCCTTGTGAAAACCGATGACACGAAGCACTGCGAGATTGCCGGAATTCAGCCGGTACGCGATCAACGTTCCCACTGCCCACTCGCAGGTCGCAAGAACGCGCCTTCTGACCTTCTTCGCATCCGGTTGCGGCGAGGTTATCTGGACGCGCACCTTTTCCAGCACCTTTCGTCTCTTTGCAAAATCGGGAGTGCCGGGAGTCCAGCGCCGCAGATCCGAGCCGGAATCGATCACGTCAAGCGCGTTTGCCAGAATGGCGGGCTCGAGCCGCCCATGTCTCCATTGAGCGGCGGCCAGCGCGAGCCAGACGACGGAGGCCTCGTGCGGATCGTCGAGAGAGGTTTTATATTCCGTGAGAATTCGGGCCGTGGCCTCCGGCCCGCTCAGACCATTGCCAAGGTGGTCCTTGTAGTCGTCTCGAATGTCGCAGGCCGTGTCATCCTGAAACAGGCCGGTTCCCCAGGCGCCCATGGATTCATTACACCCTGCCGGCGCGAATAAATGCTATCGATGTTTCGATTTTTCCGTTCAATGGGCGTGCGTGTCACCAAATCCACAGGCGTGTCGGGGCTGACACAAGCGGGAATCGCGCTTCAATCCCAGGTGGTTTGTTTTCAGTCGCCTAAGAAATGGCCCCAATCCTGCACTTCCATGGAACAGAGAAAGACGAAGAAGGAGCAGGGCCAATGGAAACGTCAGTCGTAACGTGGCTTGCTTTAGGAGGCACCGCTGAGGCGCCGCTACGATACCCGGAAGACCTCGAACATTTAGAATGGACGCTGGTACACCCAGACGTCTTGCGTCCGAGGTCCACCCTGCGGCCCGCTGTTCCAGTGTGCCCCAATCACCCGGACGGGAAAGCATGTAAGCCCTCATTTATGCATCGATGGTCGAAGCTCTTTGTTCCAACCCTTCGCGAGGCCCCGACAGACGCCGAAGTGGCCAGTCACAAGTTGTTGCTGCGGGCCGGGTATATCCGGCAGCTCGGCGCGGGCCTTTACAGCTATCTCTTTCTCGGGCAGCGATCGCTGAACAAGGTGATCGGCATCGTGCGCGAAGAGATGGACAAGATCGGGCAGGAGTTCTTCCTGCCGGCGCTGTTGCCAAAGGAACCCTGGGAAGAGAGCGGACGCTGGACCGGCATGGGCGACAACATGTTTCGCCTGAAAGACCGCAAGGGCGCCGATCTGTGCCTTGGCATGACGCACGAAGAGATCATGACGACGATTGCGCGCAGCGAGCTGCGCAGCTACAAGCAGTTGCCGCAGATCTGGTACCAGATCCAAACCAAGTTTCGTGATGAACCGCGACCGAAGGCCGGCCTCATGCGGGTGCGCCAGTTCATCATGAAGGACAGCTACAGCTTTGACCTGAACAAGGAAGGGCTCGACAAGAGCTTCGACCTGCACGATGAGGTGTATCGCACCATCTTCAAGCGGTGCGGGTTGAAGTTTGTCGCGGTTGAAGCCGATTCCGGCGCCATGGGCGGATCGCAGTCGCAGGAATTCATGGTGTATACCGACGCTGGCGAAGACCTGATTGTAAGTTGCCCGGTATGCGGCTACGCCGCCAATCTCGAGAAGGCCGTTTCTCGTCTTGAACCGGTGGACGAGATGGCCGCCACTGGAGACGGCACGCCGGAACTGGTTTCGACTCCCGGATGTGCAGCCATTACCGATGTCGCCGAATTCTTCAAGATTTCGCCGGCATCGCGACATCAAGTGTGTAGCGTATATGGCGCTGAAACGTGGTGCCGGCAAAGCAAAAGATACGTGGCACGGTGTCGCTGTGTTTCTGCGAGGCGATCACCAGGTCAATGAAACCAAACTTCTCGGATCGATCAAGGGAGCGGAGCTCCGCACCATGCAGGCCGAGGAGTTGGAGCAATACTTCAAGGGTCCCGCGGGATATCTCGGGCCCGTGGGCCTGGCGCCTGATGACAAGCCGCTCGGTGAAGGGCTGACAGTTGTGGTGGACAAGTCGCTCGAAGGGCGCAGGAACATGGTATGCGGCGCCAACAGGCTCGACTATCACTTGCGCAATGTGGTTCCAGGCCGCGATTTCACCTGGACGATCCTCGCAGACATTCGCAGTGTGAATGAAGGCGAAGCATGCCCTAAAGACAATTGCGGCGGCAAGCTGGTGGTAGGCAAGGCGGTCGAGGTAGGCCACATCTTCAAGCTGGGCTACAAGTACACCGAGTCAATGGGTGCGCGCGTACTCGATGTGAACGGCAAAGAGGTGATGCCGATCATGGGCAGCTATGGCATTGGCATCGAACGCATTCTCACGGCGGCCATCGAGCAGTCGAATGACGCAAATGGGTTCTCGCTGCCGTCATCGATTGCACCATTCACAGTAGTCGTCACGGTAACCAACATGGGCGATGCGATGCTGCGAGAGACCGGCGAGAAGATCGCTGGCGAGCTTGAGGCTGCGGGACTCGACGTGCTGCTGGATGACAGAGACGAGCGCGCCGGCGTCAAATTCAAAGACGCCGACCTCGTGGGGATTCCCTACCGGATCAATGTGGGCAAGAAAACGGCGAGCGGCCAGGTGGAACTGGTGTCGCGCGCGAAGGCAAGCAGTGTGGATGTTGCGCTTGCAGAGGTCGTCGCGCAGGTGAAGCAACGCGTGCTCGAGGAGAAGCTGTTGGCTGAGAGCTCATAGGCGCCGTAGCCTTGCACAGAGATGTGCAAGGGATGGTTCGCACCGCGGACTGCGGATTAGATAGCCACGTAGGAATGAATCTTCGAATCATGCGTAGATGAATTGAGGGACTGGGAATGGCATTGAAGATCAGGCTGAAGAGACCGAATTTGAAGCTCTCGAATTTTAGGCTCTCGAATTTGAAACTCTCCTGGTCTTCGTGGCTGGTTCGCGGCGTTGTGGGCGGTTTCCTGCTGGTTGCGATCATCGCGTTCTCGGTTTTCACGTTCTACTACAACAAGTACGCCAGCATAGTCGACGAACGGCTGAAGCAGCCGCTCTTTGCCAATACAGCACAGATCTACGCGGCGCCGCGCGAGGTGCGTGCGGGACAAAAGATGAGCGCCCACCTCATTGCCACAGAATTACGGGCGGCCGGTTACACGGTCGATGGGCTTTCACACCCTGCGAAGATGGGGACCTTTACCGAGACCGCGGATTCGATAACCGTTCACCCCGGTCCGGAGTCGTATCATGCGCCGGATTCAGCCACGATTCATACGCGCAAAGGTGAAGTGGACTCCATCACCGACGATCACGGACAATCGCTCTCCAGCTATGAACTGGAGCCATTGCTGATTACAGGGCTGAGTGAAGACGCCAACCGCACCAAGCGCCGCCTGCTGACCTACGAAGAGATTCCACCACACCTCGTACAGGCTGTTCTCGCCATCGAAGATCGCAAGTTTTTCGAACATGGCGGCGTGAATTACGCCAGCATGATCAGCTGGGCGTGGCACGACATGGTGGGCGACCGCAAGCATCGCGGTGGCGCCTCCACGCTGACCATGCAACTGGCCAAGCTGCTGTTTGTGGCAGACACGGGCACCATCAAGTACAAGATCACGCAGATCATGATGGCGTTTCACCTCGAGAATCGCTTCTCAAAAAAGCAGATTTTCGAAGCATATGCGAACCAGATCAACCTGGGCCAGCGGGGCAGTTTTTCGATTGATGGATTTGGCGAAGCCGCGCAAGCCTACTTTGGCAAGGATGTGCAGCAGCTTGATCTGGCAGAGTGCGCGATGCTGGCCGGCATTATTCAGCGGCCAAACTACTTCAATCCCTTCCGGCATCCCGAACGGACGATCGAACGGCGCAATCTTGTGCTCGATTCGATGGTGGAAACGGGCGCCATCAGCAAGGATCAGGCCGAGCGCGCCAAGGACGAGCCACTCCATCTGGGATCCGTCAGCGTAGACGCCAGCGAGGCTCCCTACTTTGTGGACCTGGTGCGCGACCAGCTCGTGCAGAAACTTGGCGACCGCGACTTCAACCGTGAAGGGTTGCGCATCTACACGTCGCTTGATCCAGAGCTGCAACGCGTTGCGACGGATGCCGTGAATTCCACGCTCCCCCAGATCGACGCACAGGTAGAAAAGCGGCACGCCAGGCTGAAGAAGCCTGATGAACCTGTCACTTACCCGCAAGTGGCGCTCATTGCGCTCAATCCGCGCACCGGCCAGGTTCTCGCGCTGGTGGGTGGCCGCGACTACGGCAAGTCGCAGGTGGATCACGCGGTAGCCCACCGGCCCACAGGCTCTATCTTCAAGCCATTTGTGTATGCGACGGCGTTTCAAACCGCTGTTGAAGGCACGATGCTGCCCGGCCAGACCGCATTGTTTTCGCCGCTTACCATGCTCAACGATCAGCAAGCCACCTACGGCGAGGGCACCCAATACGAGTACACACCACGAAACTATCAAGGCGAGTTTTACGGCGAGATGACTGCCCGCTTAGCCCTGATGCGATCGGACAACAACGCAACCATCGGCCTCGCTTCCATGGTCGGTTTCGATCGCGTGGCTGCGCTGGCGCGCGACGCGGGCATCAAGAGCGCCCTGGGTACGCCTTCCATGGCCATCGGCTCCTATGATGCGACGCCGCTGGATATGGCGGGCGCCTATACGGTCTTCTCCAACGGCGGCGTACACATCGACCCGTGGATCCTGGCCAGCGTGCGCACGCCGACCGGCGACGTCATTTCCGACTACGCACCAACGACCAAGCAAGTTCTCGATCCGCGCGTGGCCTTTCTGATGACCAGCATGATGGAAGCGGTGCTGCAAGGCAACGGACCCGCTGGCTGCAAAGTGAACGGCCTGGATTACTGCGGAACAGGCGCAGGCGTCCGAAACATGGGATTCAGGGCTCCGGCGGCGGGCAAGACCGGCACCAGCCACGATGCATGGTTCGCCGGATTCACCAGCAGCCTGCTGTGCATTGTGTGGGTGGGCAACGACGACTACACACCCCTCGCGCACGGGCTCGAAGGCGCAGCCGTCGCGGCACCCATCTGGGCCGCGTTTATGAAGCAGGCAGTCCAGTTGCCGCAATACTCCGACACCAACGAATTCACACCGCCAGATGGCGTGCAGCTTGTCACGCTCGACAGGGCGACAAATCTGCTTGCCGACCCGGCATGCCCGGACGATTACACTGCGGCATTCCTTGACGGCACCGCACCTACGGATACCTGCGACCATCCTCCGGATCACCGCAATATCCTGCAGAAGATATTCGGTCTGGGCAAGCCCGGCAACTAGAGGATCTCTCCGTTCGTCCTGAAAAAATCTCATGAGAAGCGGGGGCCTATGCAGGGACGAAGGAACTTCCTCAAATCCACTGCAGCCACGCTCGCCTCTGCATGGTTGCCGGAAAAGATTGTTGCGATCCCGACTCCCAACGCCGCCGCCTTGCCGGAGCCGGAGGCCGGTGGCCTCGAGATTCATCACATCGACACCGGCCGAGGCAATGCAACTTTCATTCTGGGGCCGGATGGGACCTCGCTGTTAATCGACGCGGGCGAGGCACACAGTCTTGAAAGAACGATGTCGCCGGCGCGACCAGACAAGAGTCGCAGAGCGGGAGAGTGGATAGCGCGATACGTTCGCAGGCGGCTTGGGCGGACGAGCCGGAACAGCCTGGATGTGTTGCTGCTGACTCATCTGCACGGAGATCATGTGGGGGAAGTGACGGAGGGTTCTCCGCTTTCTTCCCTTGGAAACTATCGTCTCACCGGCGCGGCGGATGTTGCCGAGGCGATTCACGTCAACGAAATTCTGGATCGCGGATGGCCGGACTATGCCTATCCGACGCCGCCTAAGGATCCCACTTCGCTGAATTATATTGCTCTGGCTCGAAGCATGGCCAAGCGTGGAACAACAGTGCAGCGAGCGAGCGCTGGATCGTTGGATCAGCTTGCCCTTCGGCATGATGTTGCGAGGTATCCCAACTTCAGCGCACGCATTCTCTCTGTAAATGGCGAGGTTTGGACCGGATCCGGCGAAGGAGCGAAGGCTATGTTTCCGTCGCCAGGGGAACTTGCGGACACGCTGCTGCCATCGGAGAATATGTGCTCCGTCTCGCTCCGGATACAATATGGCGCCTTTTGTTATTACTCCGGGGGCGATCTTACTTGCGAAACGGAGTACGGTCGCCTGCCCTGGCGTGATATCGAATCTCCCGTTGCCAACAGCGCTGGTCCCGTTTCAGTGGCTGTTGCTAATCATCACGGCTACTTCGACGCCTGCGGACCCGCGATGGTGCGGGCCTTGCGGCCACGCGTATGGGTGCTCCCGACATGGCACGTTTCGCATCCGGCAATGAACGTGATGGCCAACATCTTCAGCACGGAACTCTACCCGGGAGACCGCTCGGTGTTTGCAGTAGGCATGACGCCCGAGGCCTTGCTGACGACCGAGAGATTCTCGAGCAGCCTCTCGAGCAGCGACGGCCACGTGGTAATCCGTGTGCCTCCGAGCGGGAATGAGTTCACGGTGCATGTCGTGGATGCGCGCGATGAGCTTGGGGCCGCGGTCAAAAGCTTTGGGCCGTTCGCGACGTAGACGCTTCTCGTTTTTTGTTACCCGTCGATCTCAGAACCATCGGGCATAGGCTGGCAGATCTGGCACCAGAAGGTGACGCGCGCATCGGGGCCTTGCAGGCGGCGGCAAATTGGACTGCCGCAGCGGCGGCAAGGCTCACCGGATCGACCGTAGACCCACAGACTTTCGCGCGGGTCAGAGTGATGCGTGGTGCGTCGCTGCTGGCCGCGATAGGTAACGATTTTGTCGCCGACGTCTTCGAGAATGTTCGCGGCGACGAGGCGTTGCGAGGTGACGATCAGTGCAGCGACCTGCGGATCGCTCAGCGCAGAGACAAGACAAAACGGATTGACGCTTTCTACAAAGCAGACCTCTGACTTGAATACGTTTCCTACCCCGGCCAGCACAGCCTGATGAAGCAACACATCGCCGACTTCCTCGCCGGCACAGGCGCGAAGGCGTGCAGCGGCTGTGTTTGGATCGAAGTCTTCACTGAGCACGTCGGCGCCTGGCGGCGGGATGCGCTTTTCGCGCGCCAACGCCTGCGCGGAGTAGATGCGGGCGACCGGGACCGTGAAAGCAACGGCCTGGTACTCGCGATTCTCCAGCACGATGCGCATGTCGCGCGATGGCTTTTGCCAGCGCTCGCCGATGCGGTAAAGGTGCCACGATCCATTCATCAGCATGTGGGTGGCAAGCGTAGCTCCGCCGGAAAGATGGATCAGCAGCCATTTACCCCGGGATTCAACACGGTCGACGATCTGGCCGGTGATGGGCGTGTCGTCGTGGAAACGGGTGAGCAACGGGTAATTGGACCGGAAGCCTGTGATCGGCCTGCCGATAAGTGCGCGGCCCATGGACCGCGCAGTGCGAAAGATGGTATCGCCTTCAGGCATGGCCTATTGCAATTCCTCTCCGGCTGGGTCGGCGGCGTGCAAGTCGTGGTGGATGGGAATGAGAATGCGACGCAGGTGCAGGCCGAGCGGTCCGGGATGGAAACCCGCATCCATGAGAAAGCGCGCCATGGGATGGGCAGCGACAGGCTGGCCATTAATCGTGGTGATCAGCACGCCCTGGTGGCTGCTCAAACGCATGCGCTCCTGTCCGCGTACAGAAAGGAAGTGCGCAAGCCCTGCGGATACTTGCGATCGCTCCGGCTCGTCGGCGGGAAGAAAGACGAGCAGGTTGGGATTATTACGCCGGAGCCATGCGACAAGCTGGCCATTGCGCAAGATGACCTCGGCATAGACGGCGCGGGTCAAGACGCGCGGAGCACTTTGCCACCCCGTAGACGAGGACCTGTCTGCGGGGACCCCGGTCTCGGCGTCATCATCCATTACGGGCAGGTCGGGCCAGCGCAAGACAGAGCCATAGGGATTGGCTGTGTCGGTCGCGGCAAGCTGGATGAATTCCGGCTTCTCGGCCGGAGGCTCGGTGCGCAACTGTCGCAAAAGGTCTACAGCAGCCGGTAAAGCAAACTGGGTGGCTCCGAGGCCGGCGACAAAGTAGCCGCGACGAATGCGGCCACCCTCTTCGAGCGCTTTGAGTACATCGTAGACGGCGCTGAATCCGCCGGGAATATTTTCGGCGCCAACCGCTTCGCGCGTAAGAACACCGTAGCGATTGAGCAATTGCAGGGCAAGGGCGTGGCTGGCTTCGGTCTGCGTAGGAATGATTTCAGGTTCCCTTCTGCGAACGCACCGGCAGCAACGACCAGCGGCCTTGCGCGTTAGGCGGCGTGGTGCGGCGGGAGCGAAAGACCATTCCAGTATGCGACCGTCGTTGCGGGCGCGAAGAATCGGGGCGCGCGGTGTAAGCGCGAAGGGCGTGGAGCGAGTCGTTTGTGACCAGGCCGCGCCACACGAGACTCCACAACGCGTCAATCGTCTCTCCCGGATATCCGCCGCCTACCGCCTGGTGCAGTGGATCGAAGAAGCTGGCTCCGGCGGATTCAAGAACCGCGAGGACTTTTTCTTCGCGCTCGGTGAGCGGATCGGCAAGTGGGCGCTGCTGCGCGAGCAGCGGCAGCTTGTCGGCGAGAAAGAGCGCGATGCGTCCGTCGCGCTCGCCGATGGGATCGATTCCGGCCCAAGCGACTTCGCCCGCGGCAATCAGCGTATCGAGTCCCGCGGGTTCGTATCCGGCGACGCGTGCGGGAAGGATGGAGGTTTCGAGCAGCGAGGCAGGAATGGGCGCGCCCTGCAGGCTCTCGATCGCATCGAGCAAGCACGTCGAGATGCGCGTGCGAGATGCGGCGGGGCGAGAGCAGTCCCTGCCAATGGGTGAGGAATCGTGCCAGCGTGTGCTGCTCCACCGGTTCGACTTCGCGGCGAAGCCGGGCCAGCGATTTGCGGCGAATCTGGCGCAGAATCTCCGCATCGCACCACTCGCGATGCAGGCCGCCGGGCCGGAAACCGCCCTCAAGGACGCGGCCTTCCACGGCTAGCTGACGCAGGGCATGCTCAATTACGGCGGGATCAAGCGCAAAGCGTTCAGCCGCCTCGCGCAGGGTGAACGGCCCATGCGTGCGCGCATAACGGCGCACGAGTTCGAGGACGGGCTGCGCCACCGGATCGATGCAGCGAGACGGGCAGACCCGGCGGAAGCGGAATGCCAAGTGCGTCGCGATAGCGAGCGGCATCTTCGACGGCGATAAGGCGCCGAGCGTTTTCACCGTCTGGGCAATCCGCAGTTCGAGCAGGCGACGCGCGCGCAGCAGGCGGTCAAGGGATTCGAGCAGGGCAGAATCGACAACACGCCGGGCAAGTTCTGCACGCGAAAGATCGCCAAGCCGCAGCAGCAAGTCGTGAATGCCATCGGCAGATCGCGCGCGATGCGACTCGGCGAGGCACTGGGCTGCCTCTTCGACTTCGGCAATGGCGTCGGCGTCGAGCAATTCGCGCAGATCGGCCTCGCCGAGCAGTTCGCGCAACTGATCCTGGTCGATGGTGAGCGCCTGCGCGCGGCGCTCGGCCAGCGGCGCATCGCCGTCATAGACAAAGTTGGCCACATAGCTGAACAGCAGCGAAGACGCGAAAGGCGAAGGCTTGCGCGTCTCGACCACATGCACGCGGAGCTGGCGCTGCTCGATGGCACGCAGAGTCTCGATCAGCGCCGGCATATCAAAAACGTCGCGCAGGCACTCGCGATAGGCTTCAAGCAAGCAGCGGAAACGAGGGATAGCGCGAAGCAACGCTCAGCAAGTCATAGGAGCGCTTGCGCAATTGCCAAAGAGGCGAGCGCTGATCGGCGCGGCGGCGCGGCAGCAGCAGCGCGCGACCGGCGGCCTCGCGAAACCTGCCGGCAAACAGCGCGGTCGATCCAAGCTGGCGCAGCACCAGCTGCATGGCCTCCGCGGATTCAACGAGGATCCAGTCAGGATCGGGCGGCTCGTCGGTATCCGGAAAGCGCAAAACGAATCCATCGTCGCCCCAAAGCGTCTCCACTTCAGGACCGCCCGTAGCGCGGATGCGGGCGCTGACCGCCATGGCCCAGGGAATGTGAATGCGGCTGCCGAAGGGCGTCAGCACGCATACACGCCAATCGCCCAGCTCGTCTCGGGTCCGCTCAATCACAATTGTCCGGTCATCGGGCACTTGCCCCGTTGCGGCCTGCTGATCGGCGAGAAATTGCAGGAGATTTTCTGCAGCGCCGGGATCGAGATCGTGTTCGACAACGAGGCGTGTGAGGGCAGCCGGCTTGGGCAGCGCGCGCAATTCGCGAACCATCGCGCCGATGCGGCGGCCAAACTCAAGCGGACGGCCCGGCCCGTCGCCTTTCCAAAACGGCATTTTGCCCGGTTCGCCCGGAGCGGGAACAACCAGGACGCGGTCGTGTGTGATGTCTTCGATACGCCACGTCGAAGCGCCAAGGATGAACGTCTCGTTGGGATGCGATTCGAAGACCATCTCCTCGTCCAGTTCGCCCACACGAACTGGACTTGCCTTCGGTGTGCGCAAGGAAGACCCCGTAGAGACCGCGGTCGGGAATGGTGCCGGCATTGAGTATCGCCAGACGTGCTGCGCCGTCGCGGGCCGTCACGACGTTGCGGATGCGATCCCAGGTAAGACGCGGGCGCAGTTCGGCGAACTCGTCAGAGGGATAACGGCCGCTGAGCAGATCGAGAACGCCATCGAATGCTGCGCGGGTCAGAGCGCCGAAGGGCGCGGCGCGGCGGACCAGATTGTAGAGAGCGTCGACGTGAACTTCGGGCTTCGGCTCGTCCGCAGATGGATTCGTGCTTTCCCAGGTCTGAAAATCCAGACCTAGGGCACCCAGAGTTCGCGAGGAACGCGCACCAACCGCTGCGGCGCTTGAGCTGCTTGGGTCCTGTGGACACCCTGTGGCCGGGCGGGTGAGCGACGATCGCAACGAGTTGCTGGCAAAGCACATCCAGCGGATTGCGGGGAAACCGGGTGGACTCGATGTGGCCTTCGTGCATGGCACGGGTGACGGCGGCACAGGCAACCAGATCGGCGCGGTATTTCGGGAAGAGCACGCCCTCACTGACCGCATCTACAGAGTGCCCGGCGCGGCCGATGCGCTGCATGCCGCTGGCGACCGAAGGCGGCGCCTCGATCTGGATGACGAGATCGACGGCGCCCATGTCGATGCCGAGTTCCAGCGTCGAGGTAGCGCAAAGCGCCTTGATCTGCCCGGCCTTGAGCTGCTCCTCAATCACCGAGCGCTGGTAGGCAGCGAGCGAGCCGTGGTGGGCGCGTGCGATGTCCTCGCCGGCAAGATCGTTGAGCGCGCCGGCCAGCCGCTCGGCAACCTGCCGGCTGTTGACGAAGAGAATGGTGGAGTTGCGCTCCCGAATAAGTTCAAGCAGCCGCGGATGAATCGCGTTCCAGATGGAAACCCTGCGTGGCGTTTGCGAAGCGGGCCCGCTGGGGATTTCCTCCATCATCTGCAGGCGCGCCATATCCTCAACGGGAACTTCAATCCTCAGCTTCAACTGCTTGCGTGCAGAGGCATTAACGATAGTCACCGGGCGAAACCGCAAGGAGGCTTCGCTCTCAGCGATTCGGAGGGAGGAATCGTCCGCAGTCGGGTCCGATGCATCAACTGGACCGACAGTTTCCGCATTCACCGTAGACTCTGTCGAGGAAAACCCGGACTCGCCGTCATCATTCCTTGAATGTGTTTGTTCTTTTGCAAGAATAAGTTGCCAATCAGGACTGGAAGTTTGACTTTGCAATTCACCGAACTGCGCCTTGGCCACGAGCGGGGTGTTCGATGCGACCTCAACTCCGCCAAGAAACCGCGCCACCTCTTCCAGCGGCCTTTGCGTGGCTGAGAGACCGATTCGCTGAAGCCTGCGCCCTGTGAGGGTCTCCAGCCGCTCCAGAGTCAGGGCAAGATGCGCTCCCCGCTTGGTCGGCACGAGGGCATGGATCTCGTCGATGATGACTGTATCGACCGTGCGCAGGGCGTCGGCAGCCTGCGAGGTTAGCAGCAGGTAGAGCGACTCAGGAGTGGTGATTAGAATGTCCGCCGGGTCGCGACGGAAGCGGGCGCGTTCCTGCTGTGGGGTGTCGCCGGTACGAACGCTGATGACAGGATCGTGGAACGGTACCCCTTTGCGGCGGGCCATGTTGGCGATGCCTACCAGCGGGGAGCGAAGGTTGCGCTCGACGTCGACTGCGAGAGCCTTCAGCGGCGAAACATAGACGATCCGGCAGCCTTTCTTCTTTTCGTTATCCACGTCGTGCAACATCAGGCGGTCAAGACACCAGAGAAAGGCAGTCAGGGTCTTGCCTGTGCCGGTCGGGGCCAGGATCAGTGCGCTCTCGCGCCGGGCGATGACAGGCCAACCCAGCCGCTGCGGAGCGGTCGGTGCATCGAAGACGGCCCGAAACCACTCTGCTGTGACTGGATGAAAGCAGCCAAAAGCTTCTGATTCATCGTTCGGAATGGGCGGACGAGGCGGCATCTTTTCCTTTGACTCACTTAGAGCATAACGCGAAGCGGAAAGGAAAGAAAAGGCGAAGAGTTTCGCGGCACGCGGATCTTCGTTCTGCCCGTCATTCTCGCTACCGGCGGAGTCCGGCTCGCGTGAGGCGTAGACGGATTGGTGGGGTGGGAGCGGTGGAGTATGCGGGCCAGAATCCAGATCCGCGTGACATCGAGCGGTATGGTGTGGGCCACCGTTCGAGCTCGGATGAATCGGGCGGTGGCCGACTCGAAACCGGTGAGCACTAACGGGAAGAGGGAGACCTGGTCCGGCGCCGGTTCCGGCGTGCCGAGAAACTCGCCGAAGAACCGCCGTTCGGAAAGCAACTGATGCCTGAGAACGTCACCGACGGTGCTCGAGCGGGGATGAGGTTTGTACGCCAGATCTGCGTCGGTGAACTGCTTCCACGTCGATGCGACTTTGTTTGACTCGCTCACGTACGTCTCGAGCATGTGCTGAAAGACGGGATTGGCCGCGCGCGGGATTGCGCTCTCCGGAATGGCTGTCCATGGATACTTCATCAGGAACTCCTTACTGAGAAGGCAAGAAGGTACTCACAAGTTCGATTTGGCCAACAATGTGCCGATTGAATTCTGCAAGGTCTTCGGCGGGGATCCAATACTCGCGATGGACGCGAGCTCCAGCGGTCTGCACGGGATACTTCGCGAGGTACTCGGTCTCCACCTGAAACCGAAGCACATAACCCGTGCCGCTATCGCGGGTGTTCCAGTCGCGCGCGATCTGCACAGCGTAGCTCTCTTCCAACACTGGATAGAAGATCGGCTGCTCCGGGAGGCGAGGAGGAAACGCGCGCCAGTCTGCGCTTCGGATGAGCTCGAGTTCCTTTTCGCCAGTAGGACGGAAGAGGGTCGTGGTCACAGCCATTGCTTTCAGTTTGCCATGAGCATCCATCACGCGGTCCGCGCAAAGTGTGGCGCTTGAGGAAGTACCACAGTGGGACACGGAAGGGGCAATCGACGCTGCTAGGATTCGATTCAGGAGTAAGTTACGTGCGCGAGCACCTGGCGACGCTGTTGGACGATTTCAAGCGACATGAGCGCGAGATAGCGATTGTGCGCTACCAGGGCGTGCGGCGCAGGGTGACAACGTACGGGGAACTCGCGCACCTGGCCGGCCGATTCGCGGCGCTGCTCGAAGACCGCGGAATTGGCATGGGCGATCGCGTGTTGCTTTGGGGCGAGAACAGTGCGGAATGGGTTGCCGCATTCTATGGGTGCCTGCTTCGCGGAGTAATGGCGGTTCCGCTGGATGCGTTCGGGAACGCCGAGTTCGCGAGCCGGATCGCGACCGATGTGCGACCGGCGCTGGCGGTCGGAGACGCGATACTACTCCAGAAACTGCGGGTTCCTGAAACGCCTTCGATTGCTTTCGAAACCTGGTTGGCTTCCCTTCCTGCGCGTGAGGCTGGTCCGGCGCCGGGACTGTCGCACGAAACGCCGCTGCAAATCCTGTTTACCTCGGGGACGACGGGAGACCCGAAGGGAATCGTACACACGCACGGAAACGTTCTGGCGAGCGTGAGGCCCATCGAGCAGGCATCGCAAGGATATCTGCGATATGAGAAATTCGTCCATCCACTGCGATTCCTGCATACGTTGCCGTTGAGTCACGTATTCGGACAGACGATGGGGATTTGGATTCCGCCCATCTTCATGGCGGAGGTGCATTTTGAAACGCGCCTCGTGGCGCCAAAGCTGATGGAAACGATCAAGCGGGAACGCATTTCCGTACTGGCCGCGGTGCCTCGCGTCATGGAACTGCTGAAGGCTCATCTTGAGAGCACAACTCCGGGGCTGGCTGAGCGTGTGGCGGCTTCAAAGGGCATCAACCCGTGGAAAAGATGGTGGATCTTCCGCGACGTTCATCGCACCCTGGGTCTCAAGTTCTGGGCTCTGATTTCGGGTGGCGGCGCGCTCGTGGGAGCACTGGAGCGATTCTGGAACGCGCTGGGGTTTGTCGTGGTGCAGGGATACGGCATGACGGAAACCACCGCGCTGATCACTCTGAATCATCCGTTTCACGTAGCGAGCGGAACGATTGGCAAGCCTCTGCCGGGACGGGATGTGAAGATCGGTCCGGATGGCGAAGTGCTGGTGAAGGGTCCGATGATTTCGACCGCAACCTGGAGCGGCGGCAAGCTTCGCCAGCGTGACGATGAGTGGCTGGCAACCGGAGACCTGGCAGAAGAACAGGCAACCGGGGAGTTGCGCTTTATGGGCCGCAAGAGCGAGACCATCGTTACCGCCGCCGGTGTCAATGTACATCCCGAGGATCTGGAAGCCGCACTTGAAGAGCAGCACGAAATCGCGGCCAGTGCGGTGGTTGCCGTGGAAACGGCATCGGGACCGGAGCCCTGCGCGGTACTCGTCGTGCGCGGAGGTGAAAAGCAGGCGGCCGAAGCCGTAGAACGGGCCAATGCGCGCCTGGCGGAGTTTCAGCACATCCAGCGCTGGATGCTTTGGCCGGAGCCGGACCTGCCCAGAACATCGACGGGCAAAGTGCGAAGAAAACCGGTTGCCGAGTGGGTCCAAAAACATCTGGCTGACGCTGCGGCGGACCGCCGTAACAGAGTCACCGAACCGCAGAGCGAGCGCAGCCGGGATTGGCTGTATCAGCTGGTGGCGGAGATTTCCGGCGAGCGTCCGCCAGGGGAAGACGATCTGCGACTTAGCGAGGATTTTCATCTGGACAGCCTGGGACGCGTGCAACTTGCCGCGGCACTGGAAGAGCGGCTGACCGATGCTCCCGGGGAAGGCGTTGTCGATGCCGCGAGGACACTGGGAGATTTGCGGCAGATCGCCGGCGGAGTCCGCAGTTCCAAGCTCGCGAAGCGGAATTCATCCGAAGGGCACCCGGAACGGGAGGGAGATTTCGATACTGCGGATCGAAGGGCAGATACGTCCACCTCCTCATCAAATCGCGCGGATATTGCTCGGGATGACGAGGCGGGAGCGACTACGACGCCCGCGACCAGTTCGCAATTCCATGCGATATCGGCTGACAATCCGGAATTCAAGTATCCGCTGTGGCCGTGGTGGCGGCCCGTTCAATGGCTGAGGGCCGCGTTCCTTGAGCTGGTTGCACAGCCGTTTGTCTGGTTCCTTGGAGCCCCGCGTGTGTCGTCGCGGCGGGACATGAAAATCGACGAGCCAGTGCTGATCGTCTGCAACCACGTCAGCGCGTATGATGGCGCGCTGGTCGAGTATGCACTTCCAGGACGCATGCGACGTCGGATTGCAGCAGCAATGTCTGGCGAAATGCTGGAGGACTTCCGGCACTTCCGCGATCCCGATACGCGGCGTTTCATGCTGTTTGGTCCTGCGGCATATTGGTTGCTGACTGCGCTTTACAACGTCTTCCCGCTGCCGCGGCGGCGGGGTTTTCAGCGGAGCTTTGCCCATGCGGGCGAGGCAATGGACCGCGGTTATAATGTGCTCGTGTTCCCCGAAGGAACACGGTCGGATGCGGGGCAGCTTGCACCGTTCAGGCCTGGAATTGGCCTGCTGGTGAAACAAACGCATGCCCCGGTATTGCCCATGGCGATTCTGGGATTGGGCGAATTGAAGGCGAGGGGCCGTGGATGGTTCCGCTCAGGGAAGATCCGCATCCGCGTGGGAGAGCTGATGCGTTTCGGTCCGACTCGACAGCGAGGCAGCCATCACGGAGACCCTTCATGCGAGGGTCGCCGAGCTGATGGAAATCAATCCGACAGAAGTAAACAGTACGTCAATGAATGGTGCTCTCTGACTTAAGAGCTTGGTTTCGGACTCTCTGTGGAAGCAGGAAGTGCACCCTGCGCAGCGTAGTAGTCATGTGGCGCACCGCGGTGGCCCTGGCAGCGGGCAAACAATTCCAACCCGAGAGCAGTAGGCGTCAGGTTTGCATCCTGTTCGAAATTGAAATACTTCGATTTCAACCTGGGCTCGAGCAGGCCGAGGTTGGCAAGCTGGAAGATGTTGCGATCGATCTTCATCAAATCGTGCGCACCTGCAATCTCAATCAGGTCCTGCGGCTGTGCAGACAACCGGCTGGGCTGAAACCGCGCCGGAACTTGCAAACACTTTTGGAGACTTTGTACAGGCCGTTGTGAACAGACGTCCATCGATGGTCGCGAGTTCGGCGAGCAGGTCGATATAGGGAAGGTTGGATTCGTCGTCGCCCATCAGAGTGCAGGCTGTGACAAGGATGCCTGCCCAAAGCTGTTGGGTGATGGCGTCTTCAGCCCACGAGCCTTCCTGAACCACGCGCATGACAACGTTTTGCGGGGCACGCAGACCGGTCAAAGTCGCGCTCGGCGGCTAGCATTGCTTCGGCGCGGTGGATGATCCCGATGGCGCTTGCGACGCGAATATTGCTGAGCCCTTCGCGAAATAGGAGCTTCAGTTCCTGCGTTGCCGAAGGGCAGATGCGCCGCAGAAACGCAAGCGCACGGGCAAGCCGGAATTCGCTGAGAATATCCGCCGGATCGATGAGATCGTCGGTCTTCCAAAGCCATAGCTCCATGCATTCCGGAAGGAGGAAAGTGAGGCCCATCCCGTCTTCGCCCCAGCGTACCGCCTTTGTCTGCAAGGTGACCTGGCGATCGGGGCTGTCATCCCCGAGTTCCGGATAGACGAGACGAACGGGATTCACCTCTCCCTCAGGCCAGCGTTCCCGCGTGACCAGATACATACCCGTCGCGCTGATATTCCTAACAATGTCGAGGCCGGGAGAGGATCCGGTCCAGTGAATGGCTTCAAGGCCGGGCACAGGGCGCCGTTCGGCGCGGGGCCGCTGGGGCTCCTCTGGCGGGAAAGTCTTTTCGAACCAGCTCCTGAGAGACCTCAATCTGTCCTCCTGGCATCGTCGCGGCTCCGGGATTGAGCTGGCGGGCCCTGCGGGCCCGCGAACTCGACCCAACGGAGAATTGTTGCTGACTGCATCCTACTACCGCAATTGCCACTTCGTAATGGGGAGGTAATTACTTAAGCAGTAGGCATTCAAGCAACCTGTGAATCGACCGGATAGGAAACGTTGGAGGGTCCTGGAACTGCCTTCCGATTCCCGGCCTCAGCCAGCGGCAACCGCTTCCGCACCGCAGCAAGTCGCGTAAAACTCTTCGGCGGCCCGGCGATGACCGTGGCAACGTGCATACAGTTCAAGAGCCAGTTCCGTTGGGGTAATCACAGCCTGGTCAAGGAGCGAGAAAAACTTCCATTTCGCGGTCTTTTCGATCAAGCCAAGTTCAACGAGATGCTGAATATCGCGTTCGATGTGCACGCGATCATGGGTGTCGGCGATTTGGACTAATTCCAATGCGGAGCACGTGAGCTGTTGAGCCGACACGCGGCCGTCACGACGCAGAAACTTACTGGCACGGACGCAGGAGCCGGAAAAAATGCGCGTTTGAATGGTCGTGATCTGGCTAAGCAGCGATGCAAACTTCAGGTTGCCTTCAACCGATACATCCGGCATGCAGGAGGAAGCCAGGACACCTGCCCAGTAGTGCTGGATCCACTCGGTTTCAGTCCAGGACCCATCTTCAAGGATGCGCAGGACAACCGCGTGATCTGCGCTCGGCCGTCGATCGCCCTCGAGGTCCAGCATTTCCTCCGCGTGCAGTGCAATTTCTATGGCGCTATCCAGGCGGAAGTTGCTGAGCTCTCTCCGCATCAGGATCTTGACCCGATCGGTTGCTGCGGGTGCAATGCGATCGATAAAGGCAATGGCCGCCGCCAGACGGAATTCCCGCACGACATCTTCAGGTTCGGTCTGCGGAACGTTTGTCTTGATCGCGCTTTGCCAGAGACTCAGGTCTGAGCCGCACGGCATGAGAAACTGAACGCCCACGCCCTCCGAATCACGGCGAATGACCTTGGCCTGGACGGTAACGCGTCGCGAGCTGGCGCTCTCAGGTGCTCCCGACCGCTGCAGCGTCAACGAGCGATATTCGCCGACGTTCCACGGCTCTTTGGTAAGAAGATAGGCGCCGCTGCAACTGATGTTGGCTACGGAATTTTGCCAGGGAGTAGCACCGCTCCACTGGAAGGCCGCGAGCGCAGGAGATTTGCGGCGCTCCGCGCGCGGACGATAAACGAATGGCAGACGAAACCACCTTCTGGGTGAACCCAACCAACCCCTCCGGCACAGATGGTCTGAAAGGCCAAGCTCGCCGGGGTGCACCAAAGCCGTGAAGCTGAGCGCCCTGACAATGCTCAACACTTTATTGGACGGATTCTATGGTGGGGACAGAGCGTGTGATTGTGCCGCAGGTCACGGTTCACAGAGAAATGTTTCGAGGAGAAATCGGAACCAACAACGAGAACGAGCGTTCGGCTTTGAAAGGGGAAGGACGCCCATCCTGGTCGCGTTCTTACGCAATCAGGATGGGCGGAGATTACAGCTCGAGAGCAAGGGCGCCGGCAAGGGTCAGTCCAACGCCATAGAAGCCTTGTGCGGTGCCGCGATGGCCGTTGCAGCGGGCGTAGAGTTCGAGGCCGAGACCGGTAGGAGCAACGGTTGTGTCGGTCATTTGCTGGAAGAAGGCCGTCCTCTCCCGGGACGCGATGACTCCCACCTCGGCCATGTAATTCAGCTCGCGATCCAGCTTGATCAGATCGTGAGAACCTGAATACTTCATGAGATCCGCGGCTTTCCAGTTCAGCGGACGCGTGGAAATTGTGCCCGGTCCGGTAACCAGCTTGGTGGACTTTGTGCATGCCGCGGCGAGGATGCGCAGATGAAGAGCCTTGAGCTGGCTGAGCATGTCCACAAAAAGAAGGCTCGACTCATCGCCGCCTGACGTGGTGCAGGACGCGGCTAGAAGGCCCGCCCAGAACTGGAGCATCCACCTGTCATCGGAGGACCAGGATCCACCCTCAACAATGCGCATCGCGACATGGGGGAGCGCGTGCAGGTGGTCGCCTTCTACCGATGCTCCGAGCATCTTTTCCGCCTTGAGGGCAATTTCGACCGCATTTTCAAGACGGTAGTTGCTCAGCTCTTCGTGAAGCAGCCTGAGGACCGCGTCGTGGGTTTCCGGCGAAATGCGGGAAAGAAAGGAGATGGCCTGCGCGACGCGGAATTCGCGCAGAATATCTTCGGGCTCATTCTGTTCAGCCGCGCTCTTGAGAGGGCTCTGCCACAGGCGAAGGTCGGCGCCGGGAGGGAGAACGAACGAGATGGCCACGCCATGGTCGTCCCAGCGAACCGCTTTTGCCTGCACGAGGAAACTGTTCTCTTTTTCCAGTGGTCCGCTACGCTGAAGGGTCAAAGCGATCACTTCGCCGGGTTCCCAACGCTCCTGTGTCACAAGGAATGCGCCAGTCGCGCTGATGTCGCGGACACTGTTTTGACGCGGAGTAGCGCCCTTCCAATGATATGCAGCAAGTGCCGGAGAAATCCGGCGTTCCGCCCGGCGGCGTTCTGCAGCGAAGGAACCTTCAGAATGGGAAGTCGTTGGATTCATGCAGACCTCGGAGACACATTTCGATACAAGCGGTCGGTCGGGAGGGGGATGGTTGACCGGTTCCGAGCCTACGCTCCCGAAGGCGCCAAAGCGTCGTACAAAGCACAATCTTACTCCCGTATATCCCACTTTTGTGGGATTGGCGGGCATTACTTTGGGTACCAATTGCCGGTTTTTGGGTGTGGACGAATTGGAGTTCGCTGGATAATGAAGAATCATCCCGACCGTAGAAGCCTGAATGTTGGACCGTACGGCGAATTTGCTGCGAGGGTGCTGTGTCGTTGTTGCTGATGACGGAGGTCTTTGCTGCCGGCAGCGTGGCTGCCGCGGGGTGCTGCTGCCTGCTTGAGCTGGCAATGATCCTGGAGATCCGCCGCAGCCTGCGGGGATGGAGGCCGGCCCAGTTGCAGAGGGACATCGCCGTCATCTTTCGCAGCCATCGCCGGTTCTATCCCGGGAGCCCGCTGCGTACGGCATTCGTGGCGTCCTCGCTTCTGCTGGGGTGCTGCATCGCCGCGCTGATAGTCATTCATCGGGTAGCTCGGGGTATGTAAATTCGGCCTAGAAAGAGGGCGAACGGCGAAGGAGGTCCTGCCGGACCTCCGAACTACGCTTGAGAATCAGAAAATTCAACCGGGGCGCCGCGGCCGGAAGTGGCAGGTCCCTCCCAATAGGACGGTCGTCCAAAGGGATCGGTCCGGAGGCTGTTCGGCAGAACCGAGGAAGAGGTAGCCGTCCGGGGCAATGAGCCTATGGATGACGGAAAGCAGTGTGCGGCGCGTCTCCAGGGAGAGATAAAGCATCACGTTGCGCAGGAAGATCAGGTCGAAGCGTTCCTGAAACGGGAGGGGTGCGCACAGATTGGCCTGACGGAAGTGGCATAGTCCGGCAATCTCCGGCTTGATGATCCAGTCGTCGCCAACGTGGTCGAAATAGCGTACCAGCAAGCGAGCCGGAAGACCGCGATTCATTTCGATGCGGTGATAACGCCCCAGGCAAGCGCGCCGAACCACCTCCAAAGAAATGTCGGTACCCTCAATTTGAATGTCCCAGCCCGACAGGAGTGGAAAGTGCTCGCGGGTGAGCATGGCGAGCGAATAGGCTTCCTGGCCGGTGGAGCTGGCGGCGCTCCACATCCGCAACCTCCGGGTCGCGCGACGAGCTTCAATCAGTCTCGGCATCACCTCAGTACGAAGCAGATCAAATGACCGCGAGTCGCGGAAGAAGCTGGTCTCATTAATGGTCATCGCCTCGGCGACGGCCCGCTCCAACTCGGGGCTCCTGACGAGCCGCAGGAGATGAACGAGTTCGTCGAGCCGCGACACCCCGTGCCGTTGCATCAGTCCCATGAGGCGAGACTGAAAGAGATGATCGTGCGCGGGTTCCAGTACGTTTTTGGAATGTTGAAAGACAAGCTCACGGAGGTAGGAGTACTCGTTACATTCTGGGGCGGTCATGGTTGCACCGCCAATTCGCAAGCACTCCCCTTCTCGCCTCTCGCTCGGCGGGCAAGGAGAAGAATCTCGTGAGCGATGGAGGAGAGAGGAAGAACGCGCTGGGCAAGACCGGCTTGCATGACCGCCCGCGGCATGCCCCAGACGGCGCTCGTGGCTTGGTCCTGCGCCAGGACAATGCCGCCCCGGGCGCGAATGACGCGGCATGCGGCGAGGCCGTCGGAACCCATTCCCGTGAGCACCACAGCCAGCGTGGCCGAACCGAAGATGCTTGCCGCCGATCGAAAGAGAACGTCAACTGCGGGCCGGCAGTGGTTTTCGAGCGGGCCCTGATGCAGGTGAAGCGCCGGCGGGAGTGCGGCGGACGCAGCCGCCACGATTTCCATGTGCCAGTTGCCACGCGCCAGGTAAATGGCCCCTGGGACGCACGGGTGCCCCTTCTACCGCTTCGCGAACGGGCAATACTGCAGCGTTGATTGAGGCGCTCGGCAAGTGGCCCGGTAAACAACTCCGGCATGTGCTGCACGATGAGCATGGGTAACGGGAACCCTCGCGGAATTGCGGAAAGAAGAACATCGAGAGCGGCGGGACCACCCGTGGAGACCCCGATGACAACCACGGATGGCATCGTCGCGGAAGCCCGGATCGACTCGGGCTGTTCCGCAGCGCATGCCGAACGCGTAAGAGGCGAGGCAGGAGGGGCCGTGAGGGCCTGGATCTTGGGAAGCAGGTCTTGCGCAAGCACGCGAAGCGCCGTCTCTCGATCGGATTGGCCGGACGGCTTCGTAACGTAATCCGACGCGCCGCTGGCAAGGGCCTCGATGGTGACGCGGGCGCCGCGCTGCGTGACCGCGCTGACCATCATCACAGGCTTGGAGAATGCTCGAGAGCGCAGCTTGCGAAGGGTCTCGAGGCCGTCGATGTTTGGCATTTCGACGTCAAGGAGCACGAGATCGGGACAAATAGATTCGACGGCCTGGAGGGCAGCGGCCCCATCCGCCGCGGTTCCGGCAACCTCCAGGGAAGGATCAGCGGAGATGACGGTGCGCAATAGGCTGCGCACCACGGCGGAATCGTCGACGATGAATATGCGGGTGCGGCGGCCATGCGCCATGGTTCATTCCTCCGCAAGCCCAAGCATGATTAGTTTTTCGGTAAGAGCCACTTGGTCGAAAGGCTTCATCAGGTATTCATCGGCACCGGAGTCGAGAGCTCGCACGATAGACTCGTTTTCGGCTTCCGTGGTAACCATCATCACTTTAAGATCGCTGAACCCCTCGGCACGCAGGGCGGTGAGCATCTCAAAGCCATTCATGACCGGCATATTCCAGTCGATAAGGGCAAGGTCGAAGCTTACGCCCAACTTGAGTTGTGCCAAACCGGCCCGGCCGTCGCCTGCTTCCGCACATGTAATTCCCTTCTCTTCAAGGAGGCCGCGAAGGAAGCCCCTCACAAATCGGGAGTCGTCAACGATTAGAGCGCGCATACGATTTCTCCGGGTCACGGCGCTTGCGTCGCGACCAGGTTCATGGGGTCAAGGCGAGTTGGATCGAGGGCTACCAGCAGCCTGTCTTTCAACTTGTAAGCGCCGGTACAGAGCCTTTTCCTGCACTCGTCGAGAGTGGAAGGGTTCGGTTCGAAGTCTGCCGGGAGAACTGTCAGCACTTCGCCCACCGCATCCACCAGCACACCGAAACACCCGCCTGGACTTTCCAGGACGAGGATCGGTTGAGCATAGTCAAGGTCCGGCATGCCGAGAAGATGGCGAAGACTGATGGTGGTGAGAACATCGCCGCGATAGTGAACCAGTCCGCCCACAAATCCCGGCGCCAGGGGAACGGGTTGAGGGCGCGCCGAACCGACGATCTCGAGAATATGGCTGATCGGCAATCCGAACAGAGCATCGCCAATGCGCACCGAGCACATTTCGATCGGCGCACGGGGCGAGTTCTGGCGGTGCCGAGATCTGGCAGTTGTGCTCATCGAAAAGCCTCCGCAGGGTAGGTGGCAGGTGTGTCAGTAGCGAACACCGGAAGGGCTGGAATGTCGGCGAGATCGATCAGATCGGTGACCTTGTCGTTCAGCAATGTCACAAGGTCGGTGCGGCGACTGCTGCCCGCTTCACACAGGTCGGCGCCGGCGGCAACATCCAGAACATGCGAAACCACAAAGCCCACTTGACGGTCGCCGTCGCGACAGATCACGACCACGATCTGCGCGGCACTTACCGCATCTACATTCGCAAGCAAGCCTGCGGAGTCCGCGACGGGAAGGATCTGCCCTTCGATCCGCAGCACGGAGCGCTCGCCGATGCGCTCGATTCTCGAAACGGGAAGCTGTTCGATCCGGAGCACGTCGTCGAGGGAAACCGCGGCCCGGTGCTCGGCAATGTCGACCAACAGATAATCCTTGGCGCCCACCGGCGCGACGGAAGAATCAGCGAGTATGGCGGCGTCAGCCTCTTCCGCTGCGATGCCCGCTCGCAACGCGATGGCAGATGGGTCAAGGATAAGGGCCAAATTGCCGCTACCGAGCACCGTGGCTCCGGAATAGAGCCCAATTCCCTTCAGAGACGCGTTGAGCGCCTTTACGACAATCTCTTCAGGATCGGCAAGCCCGTCGACTACGAGGCCGAACCGGCGGCCATCGGCTTCGAGAACGGCGATGTAGCTTTCGCCCTGGCGGTCATGGCTGTGCGCCTGGCCGGGAGTCAGAAGACGGTCGAGGAAGACCAGCGGAAGCAAGCTGCCGCGCAACCGAAAGAGCGCCGCCTCTCCTATCCATTCAATGGCGGACGCAGCTTTTTGGCGCGACAGGTGTACGAGTTCCGAGAGCGCTGCCTGGGGAAGCGCAAAGCTTTGCCCGGCGCTGCGCACAATCAGTGCGGGAATGATGGCAAGCGTAAGCGGAATGCGCAGGCGGAGCGTTGTACCCCGGCCGGGACGCGAATCCAGTTCCACCTTGCCGCCGATCTTTTCAACATTGGTACGAACCACATCCATGCCGACGCCACGGCCGCTGACGTTAGTGACTGCCGAAGCCGTCGAAAATCCCGGCAGGAAGACGAGTTGCAGCAAATCGCGCTCGGACTGCTGCGCAGCGCTCTCGGCGGTGATCAGGTTGCGTTCGATGGCTTTCGCGCGGACACGATCGACAGAGACACCTGCCCCGTCGTCAGCAACTTCGATGATGACGTGGCTGCCTTCCTGGACCGCGCGCAGCCGAAGAACGCCATCGGGATCCTTGCCCAGCGCAGCGCGCACTTCCGGAGCCTCGATTCCGTGGTCCAGCGCGTTGCGTACGGCGTGTGTGAGCGGATCTTTGATCGCTTCAAGCAAGCTCTTGTCGAGTTCTGTTTCCTGGCCTTCCATCTCGAGGCGCACGCGGCGGCCGAGCGCCTGCGACAGGTCGCGCACCATGCGGGGAATTTTCGAGAAGACGTTCGATACCGGCTGCATGCGCGCCTTCATCACGGCCTCGCGCAAATCGGCGGTCACCATATCGAGCCGTCGCGAAAGCTGGGTCAGCCCCGGGACCGCTGCGCTCGCTTGCAGCACCTGGTTGCGGGTAAGTACCAACTCGCCAACGAGGTTCATCATCCGATTGAGCAAAGTCACATCGACGCGCAGAGTACTCTCGGAGGCCGCAACGGCAGAAGCGACCGGCGGCTTCGGGGCGGCGCATTCTTCGACAGAGGAAACCTCTTCCGCTTTGGCAATGGGCGCGTTCGCGATTGAGACTGCCGCTCTTGCGCACGAATCGACAGCCTGCGGCAAAGGACGAGCCGGTCCGCTGCGATCCTTGCGGCGGGTGGAACCAGACGCCGGGCGCGTCGACCTTTTCCGAGAGGGATCCGTGGCGGGCGTGATGGCCGCTTGGTTCTCTGTTCCTGGCCCGTGTAGCTGAACAAGGCGCAGGATCAGCTCGGCGTCGTCTCCCGCGCCTTCCGTCTCATCCGTCTCGATGGCGCGGAGAATGAAACGAAGTGCATCGAGCAATTCGAGCAGCACGGTGATCACGGGGGCCGTGGCCGAGAGCTTACCCTCGCGGAGCAGACCCAACAGGCTTTCCCCCGAGTGGGCGAGTGTCTCAAGACGCTTATAGCCCAGGAACCCCGTCGTGCCCTTGATGGTGTGAACCGAGCGGAAGATCTCCGCGATCAGTGCCGCATCGTCGGGACGCTGCTCGAGATCGGTAAGGCACCGTTCCATGCGATCAAGCCCTTCCTGGCTCTCGATCAGAAACTCGCGTGTCAATTCGTCCATCGCGTATGCTTCAGCCGCACCGGCTGGAGATCGGTGCAGGGTCACAAGGGATTTATCGGACTCGTAGCCTGAGACTTGAGAAGAGAAAAGCGGCGCGTCAGTTTTCCGTGGGCGGATCGACATGATCTACGACCAGGACATCGACGGGGCCTTTGCTGGATTTGAGTTCAAGGCCGAGCTGCTCTTTCAACGCAGTGAAGACAGAGGGACCGGCGTCGACCGCGGAGGTTGTGTCGGGGTTTGGAAGTGCCGATCGGGAATCGTCCGGGGTGAAGGTGAGGCTGATGGTGTAGATGCCGCTCAGTCCCGTCTTGTCGAGAACAACACGGCCTGTGTAGCGATAGAGCATGTCGGCAAGGTCGTTCATGGCATGAGAACTGCGTGTAATGGTCATCGACACGTTGCCTCCGCGGGAATTGGAATCAACGATGTTTTTGGGGCCGTCCTTGACCGGAGAGAACTTCACCCCGTCTTTGGCAGCGACCAGTTCATAAACCGGAAGTTCCCGCGACTCTTGATGTGCGGCGAGATGGAATCGATCGGCGAGAAGCAATTGGACCATCTTCAAGAGTTGCTCCCTGGCATCGGGATAGGTAAGAAGCGCCAGCTTTTCAGCAAGCGCCGGATCGGACTTGGCTTCAATGTCGTATTTCGCTGAACTGGTCCAGCCCGATGCGCCGAGGATGCGCGAGCCGGGCAAATTGTAGGCGTATTGCATCAGTTGCACCGGCGTGGCGTTGATGGCGATGAAATGGCCCTGGTTCGCGTAGGAATAGATATGGGTGCGAGCCGTGTGGTCGGAGTTGTTCGGGTGGATCGAAGCAACATCGAAAGCCGGCGTCAGCGGCAGTGCGGGGGACCGAGCATCGGCTTGCTGTGTGACGGCGGATTGCGGTGCGGTCGCGGACGGCGAAGTGCCAGTCTGCGCCAAAATCGGCATCCATGTGCGTGCGATGACGCACAGCGTTGCAATGACGGCAAGTCTCCGCACGCAAAAGCGGAATGGGACAGTCCTTACGCAAGGTTGGCGATGTACATGGGGAGCAGTCATGCATTAGCCTCAAGGTTCAACCTGCGTGCAGATGAGGACGCCATGATGAAGACGAGCTTAGCCCAGGCCGCGCTCGACAATCTTGTGGAAGAGGCGACAAAGGCGGCGGAAAACTCCTATTCGCCGTATTCGGGATTCAAAGTGGGAGCGGCGCTTCGCCTGAACAACGGCACCGTGATCACTGGCACCAACGTGGAAAACGTAAGCTTCGGGCTAACGATTTGTGCCGAGCGCTCGGCCCTGGTGAGCGCGGTGAGCCAATTTGGTCCAGGCATTCGCATCGAGGCAGTTGCCGTGGCAAATCTGAATGACGCTGCCAGCCCCCCATGCGGCGCATGCCGCCAGATGCTCGCCGAGTTTGCCGCTCCGGATACGCCAATCGTCTTCCCTGCGGAAGGAGGAATAAGGACGATGCCGTTCGAAGAGGTTCTGCCCCTCGGCTTCGACATGAAACTGAAGAAGAAGGGGAATAGGGAATAAGGGATCAAAGGCATCCGGCATTGTGCAATCCTCAAATTGGTGCTCTCGATCCTGAATGAACACGACAATGAAGCCTTGGCTCGTAGTTGGATGGGGGATCGTGATGGTGCTGGCGCTGGCCAACATCCAATCGTTTATGCGCGCAAAGCAGAAGGAGCAGCAGCGCCAGGAGAGCTATCGAGCGAAGGTGGACGTCTATCGTTCCATCCTGAAGCCGGGAATCACCAGGGAACAATTGGAAGCCTATCTGCGGCAGACAGGCGCGCCCTATCAGCGGAGCTGCTGCGACGCCGGCGACTTCTCTGACCGTACCCGGATCGGGCACGAAGCGCCGGGATGGGTCTGCCGAAACTGGGATGTCTATGTTGAATTCAAGTTTGCCGGCGCGGCTGGAAATGAAGCCGCTGCAGCCCCGGGAGACACGCTGCAGCAGATCGACCTGTTTCAAAACGGCTCCTGCCTTTGATCACTGAAGCAAATACCGCTTCCTGCGATAATCTCTTCTGTTCCGGGAATTGAGGTTGAGCCCCCATGTCTGAAAAAGCCGGTGCAGCGATCCACATGATCGATCTGATTCGCAAGAAGCGCGACGGAGGCGTACTCGATGCGCGCGAGATCGGATTCCTCGTGGCGGGCACGGCAAGCGAGACGATTCCCCTGGAGCAGTTATCGGCATGGCTGATGGCAGCATGGCTGAATGGATTGACCATCGAAGAAACGCGTGCGCTGGCCGTAGCGATGCGCGACTCAGGCGAGAAATTCGACCCATCGCGACTCGGCAAGCGAGCAGTGGACAAGCACTCGACTGGCGGAGTAGGCGACAAGACCAGTTTCCTCGTCGCTCCCCTCGCAGCCGCATGTGGCGTCGTGGTGCCCATGATCAGCGGGCGCGCGCTCGGCCACACCGGGGGAACGCTGGACAAGCTGGATTCGATACCCGGATTCAGGTCGGCGCTGACGCTTGGCGAATTCGAAGCGGTGCTGCGGGAATGCGGTGCGGCGATCGTCAGCCAGACGCCGACGCTGGTTCCCGCCGATCGTGTCCTCTACGCCCTGCGCGATCGCACCGGAACCGTCGAGAGTCCCGGGCTGATCTGTGCGTCGATCTTGAGTAAGAAGCTGGCCGCGGGATTAAATGCCCTGGTGCTGGATGTTAAAACGGGCTCGGGCGCCTTCCTGCGCAAGCGCGCCGATGCAGAGTTCCTGGCAGCGCTCATGGTGGCGACGGCTGAAGCTGCGGGAACGCGCACTGTGGCCCTGATGACCGACATGAGCCAGCCCCTTGGCCGGACTGCCGGCAATTGGATCGAGGTTGCCGAGTGTGTTGAACTGCTGCGCGGCGATTCCCCGGCGGGAAATGAGGACCTGCGTGAGCTCTCCTTGCGCCTGGCAGGCTGGATGATTCATCTGGGTGGCAAAACCGAAACCGCAGAGCAGGGCTATTGGGCTGCGACCGGCGCCCTTGCGGACGGAACGGGGCTCAAGGTGTTCTTCGAAATGATCAAGGCACAGGGTGGGGACCTCGCGGTCTTCGATGACCTGCAGGCGTCACACAAGCCTGGCGCGACGCTGGTGTTGGAGGCGTGGAAAGACGGATACGTTGCCCAACTCGACACGATGGAGCTTGGTTGGGCCGTTCAGCGCCTCGGAGCAGGTCGCGAGAAGGCCGGCGAACCCGTCGATCCGAACGCCGGCATCGAGTTTCATTCCCGGCGCGGAGTGCACGTAGAAAAAGGACAGCCCTTTGCCACCCTCTATGCCACCAACGAGACGATGCTGGCCGAGCCACTGGAACGCATCAAACGGGCGATCACATTTAGCGAGGAGCCGCCGGAAGCGGTGCCGCTGGTGAGCCACATTTTTGCACGCGAAAACGCGGAGAGATATCTCAAGGATGCGATAAGGTAAGTAAAACTGCTATTTGCCTCAGCTTTCAGCATGTTGTCGAACTCCATACGAATCTCTGCGAGCCCGAGGCGCGCCGAGTTCTCTTTACCGAGCTGAAAGCTGATAACTGAAAGCAGCTTTCCAGGAGCGATGCTTTGGGGCGATTTACAGGGGTGCTGGGAATAATGGCCGTGTTGCTGGCGGCGTGGCTTGGCTCAACGAATCGCAAGAACATCCGCTGGCGTACGGTGGCGTGGGGTCTGAGTCTCCAAATCTTGTTCGCATTCCTGGTGCTGCGCTTCGACTTCGGACAGAGGGCGATGTTCTGGGCAGGCGGCGTGGTGACGCAAATGTTGAGCGCGACCAGCGCGGGAACATCAGTCCTGTTCGGAAAGCTGGGTACGCCTGACACTTCACTCGGATCGATCTTCGCGTTTCAGGTTCTGCCGACCATCATCTTCATCTCGGCATTTTTCGCTGTCCTGTATCACATCGGGGTCATGCAGATCATCATCCGCGGGCTTGCGTGGGTGATGCTGAAGACGATGCGCATCTCCGGCGCAGAGAGCATGAATGTTGCAGCCTCCATCTTCATGGGTCAGACCGAGGCTCCACTGACCATCCGACCGTTTCTTTCCAAGGCCACCCGCAGCGAGTTGATGACGATCATGACCAGCGGGATGGCGCACGTCTCCGGCGGCATCATGGCGATGTACATTTCGCAGGGCATCGAGGCGCGCCATCTTTTGTCGGCCGTGATCATGACTTCGCCGGGAACTATCCTGATGGCGAAGATGCTGGTTCCGGAGACAGAAGTCCCCGCCACAGAAGGCAAAGTCGTCATCCCCAAAGATGAACAGCATAAGGATGAGAATCTCATCGGCGCGATTGCTCGGGGCACCATCGACGGCGGCAAGCTGGCGCTGAATGTCGCCATCATGCTCATCAGCTTTCTTGCCCTCGTCGCGTTGCTCGACATGATGCTGAGTTGGGTCCACATCCATGCCGGATTCCACTGGGTACCGGGCAGCCTCGGCGAGATTCTCGGCTATGTCTTCTGGCCGGTGGCTTGGCTCATCGGCGTGCCCGCACAGGACTGCAGCCTTATCGGCAACCTGCTTGGCACCCGCATGGCGCTCAACGAAGTCATTGCGTATATTTCCCTCGGCGCACACAAGGCCATGATCACGCCGAGGGCCTTCACCATCGCAACCTTTGCGTTGTGCGGTTTTGCGAATCTCGGATCGATCGGCATGCAGATCGGCGGAATCGGCGCCCTGGTTCCCGAGCGCCGCAACGACCTGGCAAGGCTGGGAGTCCGCGCAATGCTGGCGGGGACCATGGCCAACCTGATTTCAGCCTCGATCGCCGGCATTTTCCTGGGCTAGTTGCCGGCAAAACTCGACGTCTTCATGGGGCAACGTTCCGAAGGCAAACTGCACTCCTAAAAGCAGGCATTGCGGGCCCAATCGTCAGCATTGGGAATGATCTGTTTTGAACAGATTCGATCTGGTTCGCCGCGATATCACATTGCATGATCCTCGGCTCGGCACGTTCCACGGCTGCCTCAAAGGCATAGATTATGGCTCATCCTTCTATATCTCCGCCTCCGTCCGGCAGAAATGCCTCCGAAGGACAAAGAGGGCCGTATCCGGCGGAAGTGCGCAGCATCTGGCACGAGGCTCCGCTCTGGGTCCACATCGTCATCGTCGCGGTCGGCGCCTTGCTGGCAACGGCTGTTGTCTTAATCAGCGCCAACTGGCCCTACCGCCATCGCAAGATCGCACCGATGCTCGAGGATGTGCTGGCCTGCGACGTGACTTTCACCGGCTATCACCGCATCTACTTTCCCCGCCCCGGATTCGTCGCGACCGGAATCACCATGCGGCGCAAGTCCGCGCCCAACCTTCCGCCACTGGGCCATGTGGACTCGATGCTCGTCGAGGGTACCTGGTCCGACCTCATCATGCTGCGCCAGCGTGTCGAACTGGTCGACATTACGGGCCTGCACATCGCTGTGCCGCCGATCGGCAGCAAAGAAAACCACGAAGACTTTCCTCCCGGCAGCGCCAGCGATTTCGAAGGTCCAGACACCATGATCGAACGATTCGTGGTCCATGACAGCCTGCTCGAAATCCTGCGCATGGATGGGAAGCCGCTATCCTTCCCCATCAAGCAACTCGAGATCCGGAACCTGCACAAGGGCCAAGCGCTGACCTACGCCGTCGATATGCAGAATGCGCTGCCCACCGGCCACATCCTTGCGCATGGCAGTATGGGACCGATGGTGGGCAAAGACTTCCTGGCGACACCGGTAAGCGGGAACTTCGCCTTCACGCAGGTGAACCTGCACGACGTTGGCGACATCAGCGGCATTCCTCGATGCGCGTGGGGTCTTCAAAGGCACTCTGCAGTCGATGGAGGTCGAGACTTCCGCAGATTCGCGGAACTTCTGCTGTCGACGACGGCAAGCCAACGCCGGTCAGCGCAACCATGCGAGGCACCCTTTACGGTGCGGATGGCGACATGGACTATCCAATCCATCGACGTGAAGATCAGAGAAACGAATATCCACGCAGTGGGCAGCGTCAAGGGCGATCCCAAGCTCACAAACTTCGATATCAGCGTAGATCAAGGCCGCGCCGAAGACTTGATGGAACCCTTTGTTACCAAAGGAGGTGCCCATCACCGGGCCG
Organism: uncultured Acidobacteriaceae bacterium; assembly: GCA_963830285.1. GTDB lineage: Bacteria > Acidobacteriota > Terriglobia > Terriglobales > Acidobacteriaceae > Telmatobacter. Next base: position 21,964 of record CAWHLU010000010.1, on the reverse strand, counting down.
GTATGGCTCAAGAGCCACGCCTATGTCGGGCCTCCGGGCGATGGATTCATGGAGCGGCTGCGGGTGACCGGCTCTTTCGATGTGCCCGAAGGAAAAGCTAACAGACAAGGAGACAGAAAAGAGCCTTTCCGCCTTCAGCGAGCGCGCACGTGGAGATCGCAAGCCCAACACCGGCGTCGCCTCCGACGACAAGCCGCAGACGCGTCAAAAGACGTTTTGTCGTCGATTCAGGGTCCGGTCAAAGTCGAGAACTGGGTCGCTTCAACTTCGCGCCTCACCTTCAGGGTCACCGGGGCGGAGGCGACGCTTGCGGGCACCTTCCGTTTCCACAGGCAGTCGCGCATCTGACGGGCAATCTGAAAATGGATACGGACATCTCGCACGCCGCGACCGGTTTCAAATCATTCCTGCTGAAGCCGCTCGCACCGTTCTTCAGGAAAAAGAACGCCGGCGCAGTGGTGCCGATCGCTGTAACGGGAACCCCCGGACACTACCAGCGTCACGCAGGATATTACCCACAACAAGTAGTATTCGGATACTGCAATCCACTGAATCTCCATGGCTTATCGCTTGGACGACAAACCGTCCCCGGCGGACCCTGCATCTCAATGGGCTGGAGCCTTTCAAGGTGAAGATGCCCAGAAACATTGCGGATTGCAATAGCCCTGTTCGCTCTCGGAGTTCCTGCAGGACTGCTCGCGTTGCGCAGCGTTCTTGAGCCATCCGATGCCGCGGCGGCACGTCGTTGCGATTCCGCCGCCCGGGCCGGAGCTGAAACCTGCTCCTTCGACCCCCATCGCGGAAGAGAAGGCCCAGCTCGGCGATGACGAAACCTGGCGTCCCGAGTGGGACGCAACGATCGAGAAGGCGTTGCCCGAAGATCTGCTCGAATCGAAGATGGGAAGAAATGTGCAGCAGTTCTGCCCGCGCTTTCGATCGATGGGCGAGCCCGATCGTCGCGCCTTCTGGGCTTACTTCTTCCAGGCCCTCTCCGGCGCGGAGGCGGGCCTCAAGGCAACCTCCGATGTGCAGCACACCGAGCCTCAGGTCGCGGTGACCGATCATGTGAGTCATCGCATGGTGCGCAGCGAAGGCCTGCTGCAACTGACCTATGAAGACTCCAAACGTTACGGATGCGCCTTCGACTGGAACGCAGACAGGCATCTGCCGGAACACGATCCGAGCAAAACGATTCTGCAACCGGAGAACAACCTGCTGTGTGGCGTGAATATCCTCGAGAACCAGATCGTCGTTCACAAGAAGCCCTTGATCACGACGTCGAGTTACTGGTCGACGCTGCGCCCCGGCTGGCCCGGAAACAAGGTGTTTCTCAAGCAGATGGCAAATGTCCCTTCGGCTTGCGAGATCCGACGCGTCTCCACGGCGGGCGACGGAAGGCGGCACACCTGCGATACCGGCGGCTTCACGCTGAGATCTTCGCCTGCTGCACAATTCGCCCGTAGACGGGTCAGCGCGACTGATGGAGCGCCTGGTCCCGCGCGGGATCGGGACTCTGATGCAGCAGCTCCGCCTGAGCCTGTTGCAAGGTAGTTGAATCCGCGATCTGTTCGAAGTGCGTCTTCACGTCGTCCTCTTCCTCGGAGATGTTTTTGAAGATAAGAGCATGGCCCCGAATGTGAACATGCGTCTCTGTGATCTGCCATACATGCGGGCGAAGCTCGCGGCGTTCGACGTCAAATGTGCCGCCGGCTTCGAGATTCCCGAGCAGGCCATAGCCGATCTTGACGTCGTGGATCAGCCGCCCCTTGAGGCTGGCGACGCGATGCTGCTCGCGATCGATCGCCATATCGCCCTCCATGGCGGCAAAGACGCGGGCCTCGAGATCCGGCGGATGAAACTGCGGATCGGGCTTGAAATGTAGCAGGATATTACTTCCCTTCTCGCTTGCGACGTTCCAGATAAAGGCATTGGGTAGCATCTGCAGGAGCTCGGCTGCTTGCTCGTCATCGTGCTGGCCGCTCTTGCGCTGCTTCGCCTGCGCCGCCGGGTCATTCATGAAGGCGTTCATCTCCTGGCGCTGCTCATTCTCCTGAAGTGTCTGCCCATTCCGCTCGACTACGCGATCGAGGCTTACGGAACGCGCTTCCGCAACCCACTGTTTCACGGTTTTGCCAGGCTGCCGGTCGATTTCGAAATAGAGCCAGTGGGAGTGGTCGTCGCGGCTGGCGGCGAGTTCGGTTTGAACGGCCTGTCCGACTAACTCGCGCGGAGACTGCGCTGAGCCAGCAAGCGTTGTGGCTACAAGAGACACGAAGATGAATAACCGAGCCCTGAGCACAGAGGACCTCCGGTCGAGCGATCATCCGACAATGGCTTAGATGCGAACTTCGGCCGGGCAGCATTCTCGATCCGGGCGCCGTCTTAGTTGAGCGATCTCAAGCGCCGGAGCCGATAGAACATGGTCAGCGCGGTCACCGTTCCGCAGCTCAAAAAGCTCGCCGCCATGCCGAGGATCAGCGACGGGTCCCGCTGATAGATCCCATGCACCACCCCGATCACCTGCAGAACGCTGAAGCCGCCGAACGTGATCAGCGAGATTCCTTCATCGGTCTTCTTACGCCACACAGCCAGCACCTGTGGCACGAACAGCAAAGCATTGCACAACAGTCCGAGTCCGAAGATGACGGCGACGATCTGCTTCATGGCGTGGCTCTTTCGGGAAATCTCTGCGCGTTGCGGAGTCGCGCTTTGGCGGCCTCCTCTTCGCGGGTCCGAGCCGGCGCGTTGGTTTCGAGCGACTCCAGCAGTCGCGCCGACACGTTGGCCACCTCGTCAACCGCTGCCAGGAATGCAGCTTCGTTGGCCTTCGAAGGTTTCACAAAGCCGCTGATCTTCCGCACGAACTGCAGCGACGCGGCGCGAATCTCCTCCGGCGTGACCGGAGGATCGAAATTGAAAAGCGTTTTGATATTGCGGCACATGGGATGCTGCCTCGGGCGAGAGATTCGCCAGCTCTTGAACCCGAGACGCGTACGAAAGCCGGGAACAAGCGCAGTTGTAGAATCGCAGGAACGGACTTATCGGTACAAGCCATGAGCTACTTTGACGAAGTTTCTGAGGCCGCGCACTTTGTGCAGGCAAAGCTGGGCAGCCTCAGGCCCCGCCTGGGTATCGTGCTGGGTTCCGGATTAGGCGCTGCCGCGGATGCCGTGCGGGATCGGGTAATTGTGCCCTACGAGAAGATTCCGCACTTTCCCAAGTCAACGGTGGAGGGGCACTCCGGCCGCCTGATTGCCGGTTCACTGGGCGGAGCTCCCGTTTTGGTTATGCAGGGGCGCGTGCACTTCTACGAGGGGTATTCGCACCAGGAAGTCACCTTTCCCATGCGCGTGATGGGTGCGCTGGGGGTGCGCGCGGTCATACTCACCAACGCAGCCGGCGGCATTGCCGATGGGTACAAGATCGGGCAACTTGTGCTGATCGCCGACCACATCAACATGATGGGCTGGAATCCGCTGGTAGGCCCCAACGAGCCCCGCTTCGGCTATGGCGTCCCCAACAGCGGACTCCGTTTCTTTGACATGTCGGAGGCCTATTCAAAACGGCTACGCCAGGTTGCCACCCAGGCGGCAGAACTGGAGGGCCAGACGCTGGAAGAGGGCGTCTACCTGGCCGTCAGCGGACCCAGCTTCGAAACGCCCGCGGAGATTCGGGCCTTCCGAAACTTGGGAGCAACGCTGGTTGGCATGTCGACCGTGCCGGAGACCATCGTGGCCCGCCACATGGGTATCGAGGTTCTGGGTCTCTCTTGTGTCACGAACCTTGCCGCCGGCCTCAGTGCAACGCACCTCAGCCACGCTGAGGTCTTTGAAGCCGGCAAACAAGTGGAAAGAAAACTGGCCGAGTTGCTGGAGCGCATCGCCATGTGGATCGCGGCACTGGTAGAAGCCGAATCGTGAGCGATAACTCGCACTACACTGAGGCAGTACCCCGGCTGCCGTTTCCACCGAGCATCATCGCGATCGCAGGCGCTTCCGGATCAGGCAAAACCACGCTCGCTGCCGAACTCGCCCGCGAACTCGAAGGCATTCACTTCCCTCTGGATAACTACTATCTCGACCTGTCGCACCTGCCGCCGGCGGAACGGGCCGAAGAGAACTTCGACGATCCGGCACTGATCGAGAGTTCCCTGCTCATTGCACATGTTGCCGCGCTGGGCCGGGGAGAGACCATCGAGCGGCCTCTTTATGATTTCTCCAACTATATTCGAGTCCCGGACCGGACCGAAACGATGCGGGCGAGCGCATTCGTTCTGGTTGAAGGATTGTTCGCGCTGTATTACAAGGATTTGCTGCCTCTTTATCAGCTCCGCATCTACCTCGACACTCCTGATGATGTCTGCTTCGATCGGCGCATGAGACGGGATATCACCGAGCGTGGCCGCAGTCCGGAATCGGTACGCCGGCAGTACGAAGCGACTGTCCGGCCCTCCAGCATCACCTTCGTCCGGCCGTCCGCTGCTCATGCCGACCTCGTCATTGACGGAACGGCGGCGCTGGACTGGAAAGTTGAGCAGGCGCTGTCAGCGATGGGGAAACGCGGCCTGCTGCGGATACCCAAATAACGGGAAAAACACGAAACCTCATCAGAATTGATACTTTGGAGCGGCAAAATACGTCGAAAGTGGAACAGTGTGTGGTTTTGAAAAGTGTCTATGCTGGTTGATGGAAGTCACAGCACGCTTCCCGCTTCTGCATCCAAACTAGGATCTGGTGCGAAATTTGGTACCGTTCACTGAACTTTTACGCAACATCTAAACGGCAGCCGGTTTCGTACCGATAACGTAGGAATTGTTTATGAGCAGATCACTCAGAGCGATGCGACAGAAAGCGGAGTCGTGGTTGCGGCAGGGCATCTCGCCGCAGCGGCTCGCGCTTACGCTCGCCCTGGGTTTTGCCATCGGCTGCATCCCTGTCATCGGAATCCCGACGGCACTGTGTCTGGTGGTTGCTCTGGGATTGCGGCTGAATATGCCTGCAATTCAGGCAGCTAATTACGCTGCAATGCCATTCCAGATCGCGCTCATCTTCCCGTTTGTGCGTCTCGGCGGGTGGTTATTCTCCTCCAGCGTGCATCCGGCTTTGAACGCTTCCATGCTTGGCCATCAGTCTCCATCGAAGTTCATCTGGGCTTCGGGAAGCCTGGCTGGCGAAGCGCTTGCAGCGTGGCTGCTCACAGCGGTCCCCATGGTCCTGCTGCTGACGCTGGTGTTGACACCTCTCCTGCGAAAGGTGCCTCTGGTCGCAACTGCGAAGTCGGGAGACTGATTCAGTCGAGTCCCTCATTTGCTCGAGGAAAACGGGTCCGGAACCGGATTGCCGCTCTGGAGCCATGCGGAATAGATCATGTCGCGCAGCATGCTGGCACCCGCGGCGAGTCGATCTGCCGTAAAATCGCGCGATTCCTGCGTTCCCTGCCCCTCGAATCCGCCAGTTTTCTCCAATTGGTAGACCCTCTCAACATATTTTGAGCTTTGCCGAAGATAGGCAACGTAGTCCGCAAAAACGTCTCCTTCGAGAGGGTGAACGGGGGTTATGCGCGACTGAACATCGGACGGGCGCAGATTGGCGTCGACAAAGGGCCCTTCAAATTGCCAGTGGATTGTGTGCGCGGTGGTGTAGCCATTGGGGTTAGGCCCTGTCCAACCGTTGTATTGAACGGTGGTGTGCAGTGGCTGCGAGGCATCGCCAACGTAATGGCCGAGCCAGCCGGCATAAAAGATCGCCGCCTGCTCGACGGCACGCGTGTCCTGGTGGGCGGCGGAGAGATTCCGATACTCGCGCAGCGCCGCCTTGAGCCGCTCCCAGACCTCGGTGGCTTCCCAAGGCTGAAGGCCAATCTTTTCAGGGCGTTGTCCGGCAGCGAAGACTGCTAGCCTCAAAGTCGAGCCGACGGCGCGGCAGCGGCCCCAGGGCGTCGGCAAGTTCAAGGTCGATGAAATGCTCCGGAGCCTGCGCTGCATTCAGTTCCGGTTCGCCGGGAGAGCGCCAGCGATCGGGCTCGGGGCCGAGGTATTCGATCTCCTCGATTGCGGCTCGGAGAGCGGAGGAAAGCGGGACAGTCGGGAGGCAGGTTCGTGACGGCCAAACGATTGATAATACGATGACCTTCGTTACCCCAGGCGTAGGCGAATGGTGCATGCAAGAAGGCGCTTGCAAGGACAATGAATACGGGCAGAGCCAGCGTGCACAGTTGTCCGACGCATGAAGCAAGTATACGGCGAGCCGGAGCCGAGGGCTGCTTACCCAGAGAGGACCTCCGCGGGGCAATTAGCTGCGAACTGCGGTGGCGTCTCGGGTACAACAGTACGCTGGTTCAGTAACTTACGCTTGAAAACCGAGGCTGATTTGTGGGAGGGTGCAAGATAAGCCTCATTGTGCTTGCCACTCGCCCGTAACTGAAGGGCTCTCGCACCTCGATACAGTCGAGGCGAGTAGGATGTATTCTCGCTGCAACAGTGCGAGACGAAAAATCACGGGTGTGAGAGTCAGTTGAGCCCCAAGGCACCTGCGCGATTGACAGCTTGTCGTGCAGCGGAAAAGCTACACCGGTATCTCTGCGGCTCGGTTGAGATAATTGAGGCGCGGCGGACCTGGTGAACTTGCAGGAGCGCGGCAACCCGATGGATTTACGCGAAGCCAGACAATCGAACCCGGAAGGAGAGAATACCTCTCCGCCGCTCTGGTCTTCGCTGTCGGTGCTCGCGGTAGCGATGGCCGCCGGCCTCATTCTCGCCCGGCGTTGAAGCCGGTCCGAGATTCGACTGGCTTCTGCTGATGACCGCGATGGGGCTGACAGCCGCGGTCTGATGCGGGTGCTGGCCGACAACTCTGCCGAGCGCGAAGCAGCAGCGCGATATGCCGGCGATCCCCTCAAAGACATTCTCGATTCCGCGGGCACGATGGTGATCTCCATCGGCCTTGAGGGCAAGCTCACCTACATGAATCCGACCGCAGAGCGACTGCTCGGCTATCACGCTGCTGAACTGGTCGACAAAGAGAGCACGGATAAGCTGCTGGCGCCCGGTGAGGAGGATCGGCTTGTCTCAGAGGTGCGCAGACTCTACGACATCAACAAGCCGGTCGAAGGCAGACAGGATGGCAGCCTTGTGACCTACGCGGAAGTTGTCCATTCGCTGGCGCCCAGCCAGGTACCCAGCTTTGAAACACATCTTCGGCGCAAGGATGGATCTCTCTTCCCGGTCCGGCTGCACATTTCCACTTTGCGCAACCGCGATGGTTTGCCGATCGGGTTGGTCGCTGTGGCGCTGGATCAGTCGATCAACACCTCGCCAGGCGAAGCTCTGCGCATTCCGCGCGATCGGTATCGCGACCTGTTTGAGAACTCGAGCGAAATGATTGCGACGCTCGACATGACGGGCAAGTTCCTCTACGCAAATCCGGCATGGCGGCAAACGTTCCAGCTGGATAGAAATGCCTCCCTGGAACGCGATTCGTTCGCGGATATATTCGGGCCTGGCTGCCGCGAAGAAGTAGCGGCACTGCTGAAAGAAGGCGCTGGATGGCGTGACGGTAGATCGTGCTCCGCTGCGCACCGAGACGGCGGATGGTCGGGTGCTGGAGTTGGAGATGAGCCTGCATCAGCGCCGGCGCGCGGGCAAGCCGCTGGCGGTGCAATGCCTGCTGCACGACGTAACCCAGCAGAAGCAGCGCGAGCACCGCCTGGCTTTGCAACTGGTGGTGAGCCAGATCGTAGGCGAAAATATCTCGGCCGAGATCGCCACCAAGCGCGTGCTGGAAGCGCTGTGCATTTCGCAGGGCTGGGACGTCGCCGTTAAGTGGGACGTGAACGCCGAAGAGAACCGGCTTGAATTCAACACGGCATGGGGCGTTCCGGGCAAAGGAGCCGAAGGTCTGATCCAGGAAAGCATGGGGATAACGCTGGCTCCCGGGGGCAGCCTGCCAGGTCGCGCGTGGAAAGAAGGCCGGCTGGTTTGGGCATCGGATTTGGCGGTGCTGACGACCAGCCCACGTGTGCAGGCGGCAATTCGAAGCAAGATGGTGTCGGGCTGGGCTGCGCCGGTACAGGTTGGAAATCATGTGCTGGCGGTGCTCGAGTTCTATTGCCACGCCAAAATTCGCGAAGATCGCGAAACCACCGCCGCCATGGAAACGGTAGCCGGATCGCTGGCACAGATGCTGGCGCGGACACGCGAACGCGAGCGCGCCGAGGAACTGAGCCGGCAACAGGAGATTCTGCTGGGCTCGGTGGCTGACGGCATCTGCGGGGTGGATCGCAATGGCCTGGTGCGATTTGCCAATCCCGCGGCGGCGCGGCTGCTGGGTGCTCGGCCGCAGAATCTGATCGGCAAGCCGGTTCACCAGCTGGTGCATGGCTCGGCGCCGCCAGACAAGAAATGCGCTGAAGATTGCCCGCTGCGGCGAGCTTCGGGACAGCGCAAGTCGGTAACCGGCGAAGGCACAATCTTCCGCAGCAACGGCACCGGGTTCCCGGCGGAGTTCTTCCTGAACCCGATTCTCGACCAGGGCAGATTCTCAGGATCGGTGCTGAGCTTCAGGGATATCAGCCAGCGGTATGCGCTCGACCGCATGAAGGATGAATTCGTTTCGACGGTCAGCCACGAACTGCGGACGCCGCTCACTTCGATTCGTGGAGCGCTGGGGCTGCTTTCGTCGGGCATGCTGGGCGTGATCAACGAGAAGGCCGCCAACCTGCTGCGCATTGCGCTCAGCAACTCTGAGCGCCTGGTGCGGCTGATCAACGACATTCTCGACCTGGAGCGCACGCAGAGCGGCCGCGAGCCGCTTGCGTTCCGGCCGATTCAACTTGGGCGAAATCGTGCGCCAGGCAATCGACGGCGTGCAGCCGATGGCCGATGAGGCCGGGCGTGCTGCTGATCCACGACAAGACGCAGGTCGAGATCACGGCCGACCCGGATCGCCTGCTGCAGGTGGTGACAAACCTGCTTGTCGAATGCGATCAAGTTTTCGCCTGCCAAATTCAGCCATCTCTGTGATGCTGCGCTCGGGCGCCAGCGGCGTGACGCTCTCGGTCATCGACCAGGGCCGCGGCATTCCTGCAGACAAGCTGGAAGCGATCTTCGGACGATTCCAGCAGGTGGATGCATCGGACTCGCGCCAGAAGGGCGGCAGCGGCCTGGGACTGGCGATTTGCCGCGCGATCGTTTTGCAGCACAGTGGCGCATCTGGGCGGAGCGGAATCCGGTTCGCGGATCGACGTTCAGGGTCTTCCTGCCCTACCAGCCGGTTGCCGCAAACACCGAGGAAGGGGAATCGAGTCCCGGCAGCGCACGGCGCGGTACTGGTGGCCGATACAAATGGCGCGACGCGGCCCCTGATTGCCGATCAACTGGCTCGCTACGGATACCGCGTGGTGGAAGCCACAACCGTGGACCAGGCGGTCGCGGTGGCGCACGATGGCGTTTCGGCGATCGTGCTGGACACGACGATTGATGGCATCAACGGATGGGAGATTCTGCCGATGCTGCGCCGCGAAGACCCAGAGGCGCACACGCCTGTGGTGCTGTTAGGCGTGGCGAATCCGCAACAGGCCGCGGAGCAAAGTCAAAAGCTGGATCGGCTCTTCCCACGGCCGAGCGACGATGCTCTTCTGAGCGAACTGTGAAGGTGCTGTGCGTTCCCGGCGAGCAGGCGCGCATCCTCGTCGTGGAAGACGACCTGGATCTGGGCCAGGTGGTCGCCGAAATCTTCAGACGCGAAGGAATCCTGGTACGACGTTGCGCATACGCGCCAGGCCGCGCTGGACGAGTGCCTTACCTTCCAGCCGCACATGCATCGTGCTCGACATCGGACTGCCGAACGGCGATGGGTTCAACGTGGTGGACTGGCTGCGGCAGCACGAAGATTTGAACCGGGCGCCGCTGGTAGCCTATTCTGCCCATGGTTTGACGCAGGCCGAACGCATGCAACTGGTGCTCGGCTTGAGTCACTTCCTGGCCAAGGCCAGCGTGGAGCCGGAACAACTGGAAGCCCTGGTGCTGACCATGCTGCGCAGTTCGCAGGAAGTCGAAGAATCCGTACCCGAGGTTTCCGCCGGCCAGGGTTCCTGAAGGCCGACTCTGGAGAAGTAGTTCATGCATCGCATTCTTATCATTGATGACGAAGACGACATCCGCGAAGTAGCGGCACTGAGCCTGGAGACGGTGGCAGGTTGGGAAGTGATGGTGGCAAGTTCGGGCGCCCAGGGACTGGCGCGGGCCACGAGCTACCAGCCGGACGCGATTCTGCTGGACGTGATGATGCCGGGAATGGACGGTCCGGCGACGTTTCGGGAATTGCAGAAGAACCCGGCGACAGCACACATTCCGGTTATGCTGCTGACGGCCAAGGTACAGGCGACGGACCGATCGCGTTTTGCCGATCTTGGCGTAAAAGCTGTGCTGGTGAAGCCCTTTGACCCGCTGACGCTTTCGCAGCAGGTGGCCAGCATCCTGGGCTGGAGCTGAGGCGTCGCCGTGGGCGAGACCGTCGGATCGCCGCTGGCTGAAGCAATGAATCGGCTGTGGACGAAGTTTCTGCCACAGATGGAGGAGCGCGTGGCGACCCTGCAAAGGGCGGCAGAGAGCGCAGCCAACGGTACGCTTGACGCCGCTGAACAGCAAGCGGCAAGCTCGGACGCACACAAGCTGGCGGGCGTTCTGGGAACCTTCGGCCTGCAAGAAGGCACGGATCTGGCCCGCGAGGCGGAGAATCTGTACGAGAACGACCTGGACGGATCCGCCGCGATTGCTGCTCGCCTGACAGCAGATTGCGGAGCAGTTCCGAGACGATGGTCGCCAGTCGCCGTTAGCCGCGCTTCCGCGCAGCACCTCCGCATCACACCGCACCAATTACACTCTTAGTGGTGACTCGACAGGACCCATCTGTGCGCCAGCTCGACTTGACTTTGAGGCGCCCGCAGCAAGTGCGCCGGATCTGGCCGGTGCGCGAGCTGGTCGAACACGTCTGCGAGCAGGTTGAGCAGACAGTACGGCGACATCTGGGTTGAAGGCGAAATCTCGAATTGCCGGCCCGCGCCTTCGGGACATTTGTACTTCACGCTGAAAGATGCGGATGCGCAACTGCCGGTCGTCCTCTTTCGCCGACAGGCGCTGCTGCTGCGCTTCAGGCCGGAAGATGGGCTGCACGTGCTGGTGCGCGGACGCGTGAGCGTGTACGCGCAGCGTGGACAATTGCAGCTTGTGGGCGAAACGATCGAGCCGGTCGGCGCGGGCTCGCTGCAATTGGCCTTTGAACAACTCAAGGAGCGGCTGAAGGCCGAAGGGCTCTTTGATGCTGCGCGCAAGAGGCCGCTGCCGGCGTTTCCGCGTTCGGTGGGGATTGTGACTTCGCCGACCGGCGCGGTGATCCGCGATTTTCTCAACATTGTCGGACGGCGGCATGCGGGGCTGAGTGTCGTGCTGTGCCCCGCCGCAGTGCAGGGCGAACAGGCGGCGGGCGAAGTGGAAGCGGCCCTGTTTCAATTGAACGCCAGCGGGCTGGTCGACGTGATTGTCATCGCGCGCGGCGGCGGATCGCTCGAGGATTTGAGCGCGTTCAACAGTGAGCGGGTGGCGCGGGCAATCGTCGCATCAAACTTGCCGGTGGTCTCGGCGATCGGACACGAAACGGATTTTACGATTGCAGATTTTGTGGCGGACTTGAGAGCACCCACGCCCTCAGCCGCCGCGGAACTGATTACCGAGGCGCAGCATCGCGTAGCGGAGCGAGTGGAGGTTCTATCGAATGCGACTGGAGCGCGCGGCACGGTTTCAGCTGCTGCATGCGCGGCAATTGCTGGACAGCGTTCCGCTGGATCGCGCGGAAAGGCGCGTGACAGCGATGCTGTACCGGGCCAGCCAGCGGCTGGACGATCTCGGGTTTCGGCATGGAGGAAGCGTGAGCGAGTTGATACGCGCGTCGAGCGCGAGAGGTGGCGGATCTTGCGGCCGACGTGTCTGCATCATGAACCGCGCCAAATGCTGGCGCGGACGCGGGAACGGCTTGCAGCTGGAGCGACAAGCGCTGGAACGTTCGCTGGAGAGAACTCTGCGAAGGTGGGCGGCCCGGGCGAAGCGCTTGATGCGCGGCTGCGGTCGCTGTCACCACTGGCCGTACTGGAACGCGGCTACGCGCTGGTGCTGGACTCGGACGGCGCAGTAATTCGTTCGGTAACCAGGTAGTTCAGGGAGATCGCATCAGAACCCGGCTGAGTGATGGCGAGTTCGGCAGCACGGTTGACGAAGCAGTTGGAAAGAAAAGAGCGCAAGAAGTGAGGCTATGAGCAAAGGAACTGCAAGGAAGCTGTTTGGCACCGACGGAATTCGCGGCATCGCAGGCGAGCCGCCGTTGGATGCGAGGACTGTCTACGCAACGGGCCTGGCGCTTGGACACTCGCTTCACGGCCGTCTTGAGCCCAAAGTGATTCTCGGCCGCGACACGCGCGAGTCCAGCATGTGGATCGCAGCAACGATCTCCGACGCATTGCGCAAAACCGGGGTGAGCGTGGAAACCGCCGGTGTGGTCCCTACACCCGGCAGTGGCGTTCCTCGCGCGGACGCACGGCTTCGATGCGGGCGTGGTGATTTCCGCTTCCCACAATCCATGGCGCGATAACGGAATCAAGCTCTTTGGCGCGGACGGTTTCAAGCTTCCGGATGCCGTGGAGGCTTCGATTGAGGACGAGATTATCCGGCATGCCGAAGAGGCCATCGTGCCGGAGGTGTCCGGGCTTCCGCGCGTGGACGACAATGCGGCCTTGCAGAGGACTACATCCAGTTCCTGATTGACTGCGTGCCGGGGTTGAAATTGGATGGCCTGCGTATCGTTGCCGACTGCGCGAATGGCGCTGCCGCAGCGGTTGCGCCGGAATTGTTTGCCAGATTGGGCGCGAGGATTCCGAAGGAGTTTGCGTTGCTGAATATTTCACCGGATGGCAGCAACATCAATGACGGTTGCGGCGCATTGCATCCCACAATGGGTTGCTGCGGAAGCCCAGAAGCGGGGCGCGGCGATCGGGCTGACCTTTGATGGCGATGCGGACCGGTGCATGCTGGCTGGCGCGCACGGAAACGTCATCAACGGCGACGGGATTCTGCTGATGGCCGCGCGCGACCTGAAGACGCGTGGAATGCTGACCGACGATCTCGTCGTGGCCACCACCATGTCAAACATGGGGTTGGAAGCAGCGCTGAAGCGCTCGGGAATCCGCATGCTGCGCGCCCCTGTGGGTGACCGATACGTACTCGAGCAGATGCAGCAGCACGACGCGGCGCTCGGTGGAGAGCAGTCCGGCCATATTCTCTTCCCTCACCTTGCAACAACGGGAGACGGCCTTCTGACGGCACTGGTTGTGTTGGATCTGGTTAGCCCGCACAGGCAAGAGCGTGGATGAACTGACACAGGATTTGAAGGTGTTCCCGCAAGTCATCGTGAACGTGAAAGTGCGAGAGAAAAGGCCGCTTGAGGAGATTCCGACCGTCGCATCGAGCATTCGCGCGGCGGAAGAAGAGTTGAAGGATTCAGGTCGCGTTGTGATCCGGTACTCCGGAACCGAAGCCCTGGCACGGGTGATGATCGAAGCCGAGAGCGAAGAGGCGATGCGGCGACACGCGGATGCGATCGCTAGCGCGATTCGGTCGGAGCTGGGGGCATAGGCGCCCCTGCGTATTGCAGAATCAGATGACAACACGTCATCCCCAATGACATGCGGTATGGAGTCGTGCCGCAGAAGACATGCGTGGCACGGTAACCGGAACGCAGCAGAGATTGGATTTTGGGATCGCCCATGTCGATGGGGATCGCAGGAGTTGCCTGGCGCGTTTCGACGACAACAATGGGCGGATTCGACTTCAAGATTGATTCATAGAGTTGATCGGTCTCATTTCTCTTGATTGCCCACCACCAGAATGGCGTCTTCCAATTGCCAAAAACGGGCTGGTTGAAATAGGGAAGAATTCCGACCGCATTGAAAGAGTGGTTATCGTCCTGATCGATAAACGTGGTAATGATGGTTGAGCCGTTCTCGACATAGGGTTTCAGGAACTCGGCTGCGGCACGATCGCCGGAGTAGTCATGGGAGTGATCGTAAACAATAGCGTTGACTGACCAGAGGATTTGCACCACCGCAACTGCCGCGAGAGCCACTCGACAGGCGGTTTCATAAGGCAGTTTCTTTGGTGAGGATGTCGGCCAGCTGATCCAAAGGATGCAAATCAAAGCGGATTAAGCAGTCCGGCATGCCAGAACGTAAGATACAGAGACCGAAAAGATAGAGAAGAACAATACGGGCAGCAAATAGAGAAAACTGCGTCGCTCGTAAGACACAGAGCGCATAAAACCCAAAGCGCAAATGCCAACCATAATGGATCGCAGATGCCCCAGATGAAGTGACTGTCCCGCGGTCATCAGGTAAGGCTTCGAAATGACTCAGCGACATCCCAGCGAGCGACATCGTGCGCTGGCCACGCCGCACCAAGCGCAATTGCCATAGAGAGCAAGCAGAAGAATCGTAAATTGGAGGAGCCGTTTGCGACGATCCGGATCCCTCGCGGCCCCGTTGCGCAGCTGCTCGATGCAATACACCACGGCGAGGCCCCCCGAGAGAACCGCGGCGTGCATCTCGACGTTGGCCAGCAGACCCAGCAACAACGCGAGCACCAAGGGGTTCTTTCTCCATTGCATCGCGATGAGATAGAGCAGTGGGGGCACGAATACATAACTTCGCCCAACGACGACATATTGAAACAAGAGAAAGTAGGTAAACGGCAGCAGTGCTTTCAGGTATTTCGGAAACGGCGAATAAAACAGGAAGAGCGCCGTGCCAGCAACGCCGATCGCGCCACACATCCAATGCATTCCGGCGTACGAAATCCCGAACAGATTCAACGCCCGTAGCAAAACGAACCAAAGAATCGGATGCCCTTCATAGTGAAGGTAAGTTACAAACAGGTCGTGGAGCGAAAGGTATCGAGCCAATTGCCATGCCTGGGCTTCGTCGGCCCAGGGCTCATGGTGTGCGATGGCCGATGCAACGATGACAGCATAGCCGGCAAGAATGACGGTTTCGAAGACCCTGGGTCGAATTTGACTGAACCGTTTGAGCATCATCTCGATGTGTTGAACCACTTCCGAAGCAGGAAATATTCATTGATCGGCCGGTCATCGGTAAGTGCAGGAACTTGGGGATCTCCTTGCACCAACTCCTGGAGCGGAATTTCCTGCGAAAGGACCATGTCGAATTGCTTGTCAGCGTCTCGCTTGCGGACCCCACTCCACAAAATCGGATGAAGCGCTTTGAGGCATTCTTGCCGCTAAGATGGAGCCGGGTACCTTCGGCAGCGGTTGCATGCTGGCCAGATAGTGAATGCCAAACCTTTTATCGTATGAGCGGAAAGCTCGCACATATGGAAACGATTGCATCAATGTCTTTGTGATCGAAGCAGTCGTTACTGCGTCCCCCATCTGAGACGGATACCAGTTTTGCAAAATGCCATCTCTTATTCAGATGCCGTTTTATCACATCATAAAACTCTCGCGAATAGAGAAGGCTTGATCCAGGTGCTGCGACGGGCGGAGGTGGATCGACGACAATCACGTCATACATCTGATTCGAGCCGTCCAGGAATCGCCGGCCATCATCGACAACGATTCTGGCAAGTGGGGAGCTCACCAATTGAGGCGCATCTGCATGATAGTACGAAAACAGCTTGGGTACGCTTGGGATGAGATCCACTGTGGTGGTCGGAATGCCCCATGAAAGCATGGAGCGAAAGCTGGTACCCATACCGAAGCAGATCACGAGCCCGTTCCGCGGCCGACGTTCCATCGATGCCATTGGAAGATGCACGATATATTTCGTTATCGGCGTAAGAATCGTCATGCCGAAGCCGTTCACGAGCAACGTGCGATGAAACCCGGTTCCTGCCGCAATCACCGTTGCAGCGTAGTCTCGCCGCACTTCGCGCTTCGGGAATAGCGTTTCATAGTCATTGCTGAAGCTGAATAGCAGAACACCCACCGCGACAGCGATCAGCAAATTTGGTTCGGGGCCGGCCTCGTGTAAGGACACGATCAGTTTCGCGAAGCGGCGGAATGCGAGAATTGCGGCGAAACCGAACAATGGCAGCGAGAGCGCCAGAATCGACTTGCGCTCACCAAGCCACGGTTCAAGCCAGAATGATGCGATCAACGGACCAACGATACAGCCAAGCACGTTGAATGCATAGGCCAACCCCGCTTCGTCGGGTTCTCCCGCGGACCATACATCCACAAGCAAAGGTGTCAAAAACCCGGTGAGGGCGCAAAAGAACATGATGGAGACGATCCGCAGTCCATTCATCCCCGAATCGCTTATTTTCAGCAGCGGATTTGCCCCGAGGAGGGGAATCAGCGCCGACACAGCAAGTACACTCCATGTCGCCGCACTCTCATCTGGCCGGTGCGCTCTTGACCAGGAGCGGTAGTCTCGCGCACCCATGACAGTCGCGAGCAGATATGCGCCCAGTACCAAAGCGAATGCGTAGACGAAGTTCCCCAGAAACGGAGTAAATTGCCGCATCCAGACTGACTTCCGAGCCCATGCTGACCAAGCCAGTGGTGAAGAGCAGAAGGAGAATGGTGGAACGGGGAAGACCATATAGGCTGCTTGCCGGGCGAAGTTGGTCGCCTCGCCTTCAGCCAAACTTGAAACACCAAGGCGGAAACTGATCCGAAGAGCGAGAAGTGCCAAGATTGCGTTTAAGCCGGCTGCAAACCAAAGTGTAGACTGAAATCCCAGCAACTCAATTAAGAACGAATGCAGATAGAAGCGTTCCCAGCAAAGCTCCAACCACGTTGGCGAGGTAGAGGTAACTGAACGAACGAGAAGATGCGGAATGACATGTTTGTCGAATGACGGACATCAATAAGGGAAATGTGGAGCCGAGAAAAGTGCACCAGGGTAAGAGTGTGATCGAAATCAAGACGCCGGCGAGAACGTAGTAACGCGAGGTCTGCCATGCTCCCAGGCTGCCCGTGTGGAGCATAATCTGTCGACCGAACTTCAGTTCAATCGGAACCAGAAGCGCAGAACAACCAATCAGCAATTCAGCCAGAGAATAAAACCGAAGCATGCGAGGCGCATTCGGCACAGAAATCTTGCGCGTGAGAACGCCAACACCCCAAGAGCCTAGACCCAGGCCTGCCATGAAAATCGAGAGAACGATAGAAACGAGTGCCGTGGTCACGCCGAAGCTGGCCATTGCGAGCCTGACCCAGACCACTTCGTAAACCAGTCCGCAGAATCCTGAAATGATGAAGAATGCGAAATACCATTTCAGATGAGAATCCTGAAGGTTGGCGCTTTCCAGGCGATCGGGTGTTGTGCGAACCGAATAGGAAGGCATTTCTCTCCGTCAGACGAAAATATCAACTGGCTGCTTGGCTGGTCTTCTCGTGTATGGTATTCCAGGCGCTGCGCAATCGAGGGAAAAAGCCGCGCCAAGGTAACCAATCAGTTGACTCCGTTGATCGATTTCACTAGGGAACGTAATGGCGTATTAGCCTCGACGCCTTCCTTTGCGGCTTGGTCTCCCCAGAGGCCCGCCTCCGCTTCACCGACCGGGCCATTCTGGCAGAGAAGAGCTGTTTGAGTAGCCGCATTCAGCAAATGGCGGAGATAACAGGCGAGAAGCCCGCTACAGGTCGCGCCAGTTGGGGCCGAAGCCCAGGTCGGCAACCAGCGGCACATTCAGCTTGATCACGCCTTCCATCTCACGCGCGCACCAGCTCTTCCACTTCTTCGGTCTCCGCTGCGGGAACCTCGAAGAGCAGTTCGTCGTGGACCTGCAGCACCATGCGCGTTTTCAGCTTGCGCTCGGTGAGCTTGCGGTCGAGCGCGATCATCGCCAGCTTGATCAGGTCGGCGGCCGGTGCCCTGCAGCGGCGTATTGATGGCGGTGCGCTCGGCAAATCCGCGCTGGTTGGGATTGCGGCTCTCGATGTCGGGAATCGGCCGGATGCGGCCGAACAGCGTGCGCACGCTGCCCTCGCGGCGCGTCTGCTTCAAGGGTCTTCTCGATGAAGGCCTTCACGCCCTGGTAGCGCGCGAAGTAGCGATCGATGTAGGCCCGGGCTTCGGCCTGCGGAATGCCCAATTGCGCGGCCAGACCGAAGGCGAGATGCCGTAGACGATGCCGAAGTTCACGGCCTTGGCGCGATTGCGCGTCTCCTTGTCCATGGTTTCGGCGGGGACGCCGAAGACTTCGCTGGCGGTGAGGGTGTGAATGTCGTCGTTGTTCTGATAGGCGCGCATCAGCAGCGGATCGCCGCTGAAATGCGCGAGCAGTCGCAGCTCGATCTGCGAGTAGTCGGCGGAGAGAAGTTGCGTGCCGGGTGCGGCAATGAATGCGGCGCGAATTTCGCGGCCCAGCTCGGTGCGGATGGGAATGTTCTGCAGATTCGGATTGACGGATGAGAGGCGGCCCGTCGCCGTGGCCGCGGCCTGAAAAGTGGTGTGCACGCGCGATTCGGAGTCGGCGAGCAGCGGCAGCGCGTCGATGTAATTCGATTTGAGCTTGGAGAGATGCCGGTATTCGAGGACGAGGCGCGGAACTTCGTGGTTCTCGGCGAGGTTCTCAAGCACGTCCTGCGCGGTGGAGACGGCTTTGCCCTTGCCGCGACTTGACGGGCACGGGCAGGCCCAGATCTGTGAAGAGCACTTCGCCGAGTTGCTTGGGCGAATTGATGTTGAAGCGGCTGGCCGGCCAGCTCGAAGATGCGCTCACCGACGCGCTCGAGTTCCTGCCCGAATCGCGTCGAAAGACCGTCAAGCACAGCTGTGTCGATGCGGACGCCGCTCTTCTCCATGCGATAAAGCACCGGCGCGAGGGGCAGGTCGATCTCGTCGTAGACGCGCGTCGACTCCCGACTTTCTCGGCCTCCTCGCGCAGTGACGGGACCAGCGCCTGGATGGCAGCCGCGGCCGCGGGCAGCGAAGACGGGCGCTGACTGGTTGTGGCGCGCAGCCACATCGGCCAGCGTCTGCGTGGTGTGCGTTGGATTCAGCGCATAGGAGAGCAGCATCGGTCGTCGACCGTGCCACGCAGGTCGACGCCCAGTCCGCAGAGGACATGCAGCGCCAGCTTCAAGTCGTGGACGCGCTTGGGCACGGCGGCGTCTTCAAGCAGCGCCCGCAGCTCAGGCGTAAGCGGGAGACAAAGGCGCCTTGCCGGGTTCGGCGCAGACGCCAATGCTGGAGTCCGTCTTCTTTTCGGCCTCTTCGACCACATCGAGCAGCGACATGGTCTGCGGCACGGCTGTTCGTCGGATTCCGGCTCCGCTTCGTTGGCTCCGCGGCATCGAGCGCGAAGGCGAAGCCATTCTTGCGAGCGGCTGCGTAGAAGGCGGCGGCCTGCTCGGCGGTGGGCTCATCGATGAGCTCGACGCGCGGCGCGGACGCCGCAGGCGCAAGTTCGCGCAGCATCGACGTGAATTCGAGCTCGGTGAAGAGCGTGCGGCAGGCCTCGAGGTCCGGCTCCTGCGTCTCCATGGCCTGCAGATCGAGCGGCGAGCGGCACATGGCAGTCGATGGTGACCAGTTCCTTCGAAAGCAGGACGGCATCGCGATTCTGCTCGAGCGATTCGCGATAGCTCTTGCGCTTGACCTCGGAGGCGCGATCGAGGACGGCTTCCACGCTGCCGAATTCGACGATCAGGTCGACGCTGCCCTTGTCGCCGATGCCGGGCGCGCCGGGAATGTTGTCGACGGTGTCGCCGCGCAGAGCCATCACGTCGACGACCTTTTCCGGCGGCACGCCGAGGACCTCGGTCACCTTGGCGGCGATCGAGGATCAGGTTGTCCTTCTGCGGGTTGAGGACCTTCACGTGCGTCGGTGACGAGCTGCATCATGTCCTTGTCGCCGGAGACGATGAAGACCTCGTGCTCCTGCTCGGCGGCTTCGCGAGCCAGAGTGCCGATGACGTCGTCGGCCTCAAAGCCCTCGGCTTCGAGGATGGGAATGCGCAGCGCCTCAAGCGAGCGGCGAATGTAGGGAATCTGGCGGCGCAGATCCTCGGGCATGGCTTCGCGCTTGGCCTTGTAGCCGTCGTAGCTCACTTCTTCGAAGCTCTGCGACTTGGAGTTCCACTTGCGCAGGGTGCCCATGGCCCGGGCGCGCTCGTCGCGAAAGACTTCGCCGCTGACGATCGAAGACCGCGGCAAAGTATTGCGGCGCGAAGTCCTGGCGCAGCTTCTTGATCATGTTGACGAAGACGTAAGTAGCCGCGGTGGGCAGGCCGGAGCGCGTGGACATGGGCCGGCTGCGCTGCATGGCGTGGTAGGCGCGGAAGATAAACGACATCGCGTCGAGAAGAAAGACGGGCGGCTTCTGCTGGTCTGGCACGGTAACGAGTTTATCAGCGGCGGCGAAACTGTCGTGCTCCGCTTCTAGGAGCCAGCAGGCAGAGATCCTTCAAGAGGATTTGATTGCATTTGCAGCCATGGTCGAGGACGGCTGCCGCATGTAAACCCACAGATAAAAGATGCACATCGCGAGCAGAATAAGCGGAGCAGGCCGGGCGATCACAACGGTCAGAATCTGGTTGAAGAAACCAACAGGACTGGTCGGCTATTCGCCGGCTCAGCGTCGTCAAAAGCGTGGCCGGAAGATCGCTCGTGACCACGATCGCTGCCGAGGTCGTCAGCATCCCAAGCCAGCGCCGCGCTCCACCTTGAGCCCACAGTGCAGCACATGCCGGTACCGCCAAAAGCAGCAGCTTTGCGTCATAGGGCCTGTGGTAAATGGGAAGCATGGAAAGCGGGACCAGGGCCGCGAGAGCCAGCCACATCTCTGCCCGCGAATTCCCGGCGCGGAATGTGCGGATGAGCCACGCGATGAAGAGCGGAACGCAGACAACCCAGGTTGCCGGATTGTACAAGCGGGGATCGTCGCGAAAGACGCTGAAGACAGTCTGCAGGTTGATGATCATTCCGCCGGTGCCGTTGCTGATGCCAGCTGGGCCTGGATCGGCGATGCCGCCGCGCGCGGAAACCAGCTCAAGATTGGAACGGATCTCCTGGATCCAATGCGGAGACACCTGATAGGTCCAGAGAGCCGCGAGAATCCCGAGTCCAAATACAACGATCAGGGATTGCACGGCCCGCTTGCGATACACTCCTCCGACAATCAGAAGATAGAGCCACACTGCAGCCGAGTCATGAGGCTTGATGGCGAGGCTTGCGGCGAGGCAATGCCACCCCTGCAAACGCGAATCTCTCGGTGAAGAAGCACCAAACGGCGATTGCGCACAAACTGACGGCGACGCCTGCTGCATTACCGAATGCAAACACGACCTCGGCATTGGCGAGCATGAAGGCCACCAGGAGAGTAGAGACCGGCGGAGAAGAATCCGCAGCGACGCTCCAGATGAGGCAGCAGGCAAGCGTGAAGAGGCAGATCGTGAGAATCGTCCAAAGCGCCTGCGCCACGCCCCATCCGAGAGCAGCGAACGGGGCGATGACCAGCAGAGCGGTGGGAAGATAGACCACCGCCATGACGGCGCCCTCGAATTTCTGCCGCTCGACAGGATCGGCAGGGACCGATGCCACCTTCCTCCTGGAAAACATGAAGATATTCTGATTCGCTGTAGGGGTCCCGGTGCTCAATCATGCATCGAGCGGCCAAGTATACGATGCGAAAATCGACGATTCCCGGATGTGGGCGTTCGCTGCAGAATGACCGCGAACAGGGTGGAGAAGCCGCTCGCGAGCAGCAACGCCATTAAGCCAATGCGACGCGCCTTCATCATCACGATCCCCACCGTTTGAATCTATATTCGAGCACGGTGGTGGGGATGACGCGACCAATTGCGAGACATCCCACCCGCAGTTACCTGCAAAGGCACGGGCCGCCGAAAGACCGAAAGTGAACCAGGCCGGGGTTGCGTACTTCGGTTTCTGGACC
>CAWHLU010000009.1:0-562991 GCA_963830285.1 uncultured Acidobacteriaceae bacterium | reverse complement strand
CTACCGTTCTTCCAGCCGCGACACCACCTGCCGCACCAGCTTCTCCAGTTCCCGGTTCACCGGTGCACTAACAGCATCCGGCGCAGGCAGCGGCTCCATCCGCGCATCCGGAAATCCAAGCCTCCGCTTCAACGCCAGAATCTCCTGAATCTTCGCGTCGGGAATATAAGTCAAGGGCTTGCCGATCTGCTTCGCAATCACGCAGGTCTTGCAATACGACTCGAGAATCTCCGTCAGCCACTCGGCGTGCGTCACCGTATCGCTCCAGCAGACCACCCCGTGATTCGCCAGCAGAATCGTGTTGTGATTCTGCACAAACGGCAACACCGTCTCCGCGAAGGCATGCGTGCCAGGCGTTTCGTAGTGAGCCAGCGCAGCCGGTCCGATAAAAATCTCGTACTCTGAAATCAACCCCACCGGCGGCGTGGTTCCGGTCAGCGAAAACGCAGTCGCATACGGCGGATGACAATGCACCACCGCCCGCGCTCGCGGGTTCGCCCGATAAATCTCCAGGTGCAGCAGCAGCTCGCTGGTGAGCAGCCGATCCCCGGCCACGATGTTCCCGTCCATATCCGAAAGACAGATATCCGCCGGCTCCATGTCGCGCTTGCTCATCATCGTCGGCGTACACAGCACATACTTCGTCCCCAGCCGGCAGCTGATGTTCCCCCCATTGCCGTCCACGTACTGCCGCTCCCACAGCTTGCGCCCGACGCGGATAATCTCCGCACGCAGCGCGTCGGCCTCAAGCGAACTCGATGCTGCTGAAGGGGAAAGTTCATCAGGTTTGGGTACGCGCAGCGCCTCAACCACGGCCTCGACGACTTCCCTCACCTGGTCTGATATCGGATTCGCAAACTGTTCCATGCAGACCTCGCTGGGACAGCTCCAGAACGGCGCGGACCCAACCCGCCCCGTTCGAGTTCCCACCTTTACATATAGGTCCAAACGCACATCCCCGTTGGTGACATGGATCACCGAGCCTATGCATTGCGGTGAGCGCAATTGTTAAGTTTGTCGTCCTGAGCCCAGCGCAGCGGAGTCGAAAGCCTGCCCTGAGCCTGCCGAAGAGGCTCTGCGGCTGCATTTCGCCCGTGCCACCCGATCTGCGCCCGAAAACCTTCACATCCCGGCCGCAACGCATGAGTTTCATCGGTTCCCTGAGCTATTGTGACCAGCTTTTACGTGCGATACATGACACATTGGAAATAGATTCCGACACAAGTTCAATTTCTCGGAAGAAAGAACGCGATGTTTCATGCCCAAAATGAATTGCTTCCTGTTGCCGACATACCAATATCAAAGCCCAGGATTTTAGTTGTAGACGATGACAAGGCAAACCGGGACTCGCTCGGAATGATTCTCCAACTAAGTGGATTCGACGTAGTCACTGCGTCCGATGTCAACGAAGCACTCACGCAGATTGGGTCGCAGGTTTTCGATGTTCTGTTGACTGACCTGCATATGCCGGCTCCGGGTGACGGACTAACCGTCGCGAGCGCGATGCGGCACTCCCAGCCGAAGGCCGCAACATTCATCTTCAGCGGTTATCCCGAGATGTCTGCAGCAACCTCCGCAATTCTTCTTCAAACGGATCAGGTTCTATTGAAGCCAATGGCACCTGGCACACTCATTGAAACAATCAGGAAGCGATTGAAAGAAGGCGTCATCACTGCAGTAAATGAGATCGAACACGTGGCCTCGATACTCGAACGCGAGTCGAAGACCACGGTTGCGCAGTGGTATGACCGCGTGGAACTCGATTTCAGCGTTATGACCGTTCCGCTGGAGCGAAGCGAAAGATGTGCACATCTACCCGCCGTCTTCCGCGATCTTGTGCATCGCCTTCGCCATCCTCTGCCCCTGGGTACGCATGCCTTGGTGTCAGCTGACGCTGCGGAACATGGGCGGATGAGATGTAGACAAGGTTATACGGCTGCCATGATGGTGGAGGAATCACGGATGCTGCAAGTGAGCATCTTTCAAACGTTGCAGAATAATCTTAAGAAGGTGGACTTCAGCTTGCTTCTGCTTGACGTGATGGCCATTGCCGATGAAGTTGACTCGCAGCTGGCACAGGCGATGACAAGCTACATCGCTGAAGCCAATCTGAACCATCTCACAAGCTGACACTGTCAGGAGCAACGCCCCCTGACCGAATCCAACTCGTCGGCAAGAGATCTGCCCTGCTCCTGACCTTTCCTATCTTTTGTCGGTTGATCGCGCACTCCGAAGCAACTTCTTAAGCAACAAAACCGGTGGGCACGGTAGGCCCAGCCGTCGACTCCAGATCCCCCTTCGAGAAGTGTGCCCGGTTCATCCCGGCTCTATCGCGATGAGCGAGTTTCAGTCCGCTGCAACCAGCTTGCGTTGCAAAGCCTCCAGCGTCTGCCCCTTCGTCTCCGGATAGATAAACAGCACGGTCAGGAACTGCACCACCGTTGCCAGCGAAAAGAAGACAAACGGCACGCTCTGCCCCAGGTGCGATGCCACCCAAGGGAAACTCAATGCAATGATGGTGTTCATCGTCCAGTGGCTGGCGTTCCCCACGCCCTGTCCCTTTGAGCGCACGCGGTTGGGAAACACCTCGCCGATATACACCCAGATCACCGCCCCCTGCGACATCGCAAAGAAAGCGATATACCCAATCAGCAGCCACACCAGCATCCCCTGGTGCGCGTTGCTGCGGTAGATCCACGCCACCCCCGCCAGGCAAGATCGCCGTACCCGCCGCGCCGATCAGCAGCAGCGTCTTGCGGCCCGCCTTGTCGATCAGGCTCATCCCGATCATCGTGAATACCAAGTTGGTGAAGCCGATCGCAATCGCCTGCTGATCGCCCGACAACTGGCTGAATCCCGCCGCCTGAAAGATATCGTTCAGGTAGTAAAGAATCGCATTGATTCCCGCCAGTTGGTTGAACGCGCCGATCGTGATCGCCAGGAACAGCGGATAGCGATATTTCCACCGGAATACCGGCTCGTGCGCCGATGCATGCTCCTCGGCAAGCGCCTTGCGAATGTCCGCCAGCTCCGCCTCCGGTTCGGGCTCGCCCATCAGCTTCAGCACTTCAAGCGCTTCATCGATCCGGTCGCGCGATGCCGACCACCGTGGGCTGCGCGGAATCCCGAACAACAGTATCAGGAAACCCAGCGCCGGAAATGCTGCGACGCCCACCTGCCAGCGCCATTCCGTCGCGCCCAGATGCAGCAGGCGAATCAGGTAGTTCGATGTGTACGCAACCAGGATGCCGAAGACCACGTTGAACTGAAACGCTCCCACCAGCCGCCCCCGCCACTTGGCCGGAGCAAGTTCAGCGATATACACAGGACCCAGCACCGATGAAGCGCCGATTCCCAGCCCACCGATAAACCGAAAGACCATCAGCGAAGGCCAGTTCCATGCCAGCGCGCTGCCCACAGCCGACAAAATGTACAGCACTGCCGTCAGCCGCAGCGTCTCTCGCGAACCCAGCTTGTGCCCCACCACACCCGCGCTGAACGAACCCACCACGGTGCCGATCAGCGCAATCGCGACCGTCCATCCCTTGCCGTAGTCGCTCAGCCCATACAGCTTCACCACCGCATCAATAATTCCGGAGATGACAACCGTGTCAAAGCCAAAAAGCAGGCCGCCAAGCGCTCCAGTGAGGGTCGCCTTCATCAGGTTCAGGTTGGGTCGCATAGAGTGTCGCTGTCCTTGCCCTTCGTCCTTGAATGACCAGAACATCCTACAGACCGGAACCCGGAGCGGCAAACCCTTTGATTCAGAGCTCAGACACGTGACGACCCGGCCTCGTCGGAATCAGCGCGGGCGCGAAACTCCAGGCGTCACCACGAGACCTCGGCAGCGGCCCGAATCACCCGCACTCCATGCCATGGCCATGTCGCTGTCGACGTAGGCGCAGTCGCCCGTTTCCAGGACCTCGTGCATTCCACCCGAGTCCAGGTGCAGTTTCCCTTCGAGCACATATACGACGCAGCACACCGATTGCCCAACTTCCGACAGAGCCCCGGCGGCGCCGGCCGGATACTCCACAATGCGAGCGACAAGCCGCGCCTCGCCCGTCACGGAATGAAGCGGAATCTGCTTCACCGTCTCCTGGCTTCTACCGTTTCCAACCAGGTGGGCTTTTCGGGTAATGGCCAGCGTGTGTTTCGTGGCTTCGCTGAAAAAATAGCTGAGTCCGACGCCATAAACCCGGCAGATATTCGCCAGCGTCGGCAGGGTGGGAATCATGCGGTCGGTTTCCAGCTTTGACAGGAGTGCCGTCGACAAGCCCGTTTCGGCCGCCAGCCGCGAAAGCGTCAGATGTTTTTGCGTGCGCAGCGTGCGAAGCTTCATGCCGATGCTGTAGGGCTCAAGTGACCACCGCGCGTAAGACGGTCCATTCGCCATCACAATTACCTCACCATGGAGTCTTCAGCGAATCCGTCTTCCATCTGCTGAAGGATTTCTGAAACCTGAAGAGGTGGCGCATTGACTGGCAACGCTTTAGCATAGGTACTGCACCATGTAGGGTTCGACCCAAAGCGGTTCAACACTTCAAAATCCACGAAAAGGATCATCCCCCATGACCCTGCTACTACCTTCCCTTCTTTCTCGCCGCATCATCTGCCGCCTACCCCACACCGCCATTCCAATCGTTTCGGCCATTGCCATGTTCTTTTTCTCACTTACCTCTGCCCCGCACCTTGCTGCACAAGACGCAGCGCACCTCGACGTTCTCGTACTCAGCAACGGAGATACCCTGCACGGAAAATTCGTGAGCGAGATCGGCGGGAAAGTCACATTCCATTCCGATCCCCTTGGAGACGTCACCCTCGAATGGGACAAAATCAAAGAACTGCATACCGCAGGCAGCTTCGCGGTGATCGACAAGAATGTGAAGATTCGCGGCAAGAAGAGCTCGCAGATCATCCCCACCGGCACCGTCGAGGTAGCAAATCAATCGCTCACCCTGCACACCGACAACGTCGCTGCGCCTGCGCCGATTCCCGTCGCTGATGCCGCATTCATCATGGACAAGGCCACTCTCGACAAGCAGCTCTTTCACTCTCCCGGCTTCTTCACCGGGTGGAATGGCGCTGCAACCGCCGGCGCTGCCATCGTTACGGCAACCCAGAACCAGTACACCTTCTCCGGCGGCGTCGGCCTGGTGCGTGTTGTTCCCACAGCGAGTTGGCTCACACCCCGCGATCGCACCTCCTTCGATTTCACCGGCTCCTACGGAAAAATCACGCAACCGTCCTACACCATTCCCGCAACGGGAACCACGCCTCCCGTCTTCGTCCCGTCGGTGGTCACCAAGTCCGCCCTTTACCACGCCGACGCGGAACGCGATGAGTATTTCTCGCCTCGCTTCTTCGCTCTCGGCCAGGCGGCCTTCGATCACAACTATGCCCAGGATCTCGATTTGCAACAGATCTATGGCGGAGGCTTCGGCTGGACCGCCTCAAGACTCCCAGACAGGAAGCCGACCTGAAAGCAACCATTCAGTATGAGAAGCAGCAATTCATCTACCGGCTCTACGACCAACGAGAATCTGATCGGATCGACGCTCTCCCTGTCCTACGTTCTTCATCGCAAGTTCGTGACGTATACGCAGGGCCTCGCCTTCATTCCCGCATTTAATGACCCTCACGCCTATTCCGCGAATGAAACCAATACGCTCGCGTTTCCCGCATACAAGAATCTCAGCTTCTCTCTGGGTACGCTGGATAGCTATCTCAATGACACACCTGTGTCGGAGCCGCCCACCAAACACAATTCCTTCCAGTTCACGATGGGCCTTACCTACGCGATCAAATCGAAGTACTAGAGAAGGTCAGCTCCACTTCTCGTTCATCCCGGCCTTTCTCCGAGTCCCGCCTTTTCGGCAGGACTCGGCTCTTTGAACGACCGCAGACGCTGGATCTTTGGCGATGCCTTCAGCTCTGGCGACGCCCTCCTAAAGCTGACCACGCGTGGAAGCATGTTCGTCGTCCGCAATAAAAACCTTCTGTTTTTCCCATTAGTGAAACTTTCGAAGTAACTTCGAAAAAAGTTACCAAATACTCCGCGGAAAACGCTTTGCTCATCACACGTCAATGTTGCAGTTTAGATACATAATTAGTGCGCGATTCGAAACTTGGAATTGTTCAAATCATCCAGATCGGAGGAATTTTCGGTCTTCGCTCTTCCCCTTGGTTTCGATGACAGAGTCCGATTCCGCCAAAGGAGGTCACCTGCCTTTGGAGTTCAATGAACCCCAAAAGCAGGCCGTTCGAAACTTTGAGGAAGAAGATGGTTCAGCCTGGTTCGGCATCAAGTTCTCATGAATTACCCGGTCCCGCATTCACATTTGGAAATCTTCATCTTGAACCCGACGGCACACTTTCTCGCGGGGACGAAATCATTCATCTTCCTCCCAAGGAACTGGCGGCTCTGAAGCTTCTGCTCGCTCAAGCCGGTCAGATCGTGACCCATCAGCAACTGAAGAAAGCGTTGTGGGGCGATGTGCACGTGACGGACGACAGCGTGCCGAAATGCATGTCTTCGCTCCGCGAGCTGCTCGCGCCAGACGACTGCATTCAGACTGTCTACAAACGCGGTTACCGGCTCTTCATCGAAGTGCACAAGAGCGTTGCGCAGTGTTGCTGAAGAGAGACCGCGCCTGGTAATCATGCCGTTTTCGGCAGAGGCGAATGTACCGTCTTACCTCGGATCCTCCATTGCGGAAGAAACCATTGCGCTTCTCACCGGCGATCCTCTTTCGCCGGTCCAGGTGCTTGCCAGGGACTCGGCATTTTCTCTCGCCGCGCGCGGAATGCACGCGCACCAGGTAGGCGAAGCGCTCCGCGCCGACCTTGTGCTTGCAGGAACACTTCGCTCGCTGCCTTCGCATTTTCGACTCCGTGCCGAGATGATTCGTGTCGCCGACGGCACGCAGATCTGGGTTGAAGATATGCTCGTTCCGCAGGCAAGAGCCGCGGGACTGGAATCGGAGTTGGCTCATCGGCTCTTTGTTCGCCTCGGGACCTACGATCCGTTTCTATCCAAGCCGCATCGCTCGCTGCCCGCAGTGCAGAGAAACCGGGTCGCCGCGAAGCCTATGAGTTGTTCCTGCGGGGACATCACGAATGGCAGACCCTGCAGCGGCATCGCATGCAGGATGGCATCCAGCATCTGTCACGCGCCATCGAACTCGACCCGTCTCTCTACGCCGCGCACATCGACCTCGCAAACGCATACGTGATCCAGATCCTCTCCGGATTCGTCGCTCCAGCAGAGGCGGCCGAACAGGTAAGGCAAGCCGCCGACGCCATTCCAGCCCACGGTCGAAGGCGCGGAGGCGATCCTTCCGCCGATGGGTTGGGTCCGATTTCACGTCGATCATGACTTGCCGGGCGCCGCTCGCGCCTTCTCGGCCAGCGCGCATCTTCCTCATGAGACCTCGATCACGCGCCTCCGCTCGATGTTCGCCCTCAGTCGGCATCGCTTTCCTGAGGCCATCGCATTGCTCAACGACGCGCTCCAAGTCCGATCCATATTCTCCGTGGCTGAACGCTCGCCTGGCATGGGCCTATCACCTCGCCGGTGAAGCCGCGAAAAGCGTTGCGCAGGCGGAGCACGCACTCGACATTTTCCCTGATCACGAAAGCAGCGAATATCTACGGCGCCATGATCCTCGCCTTCAACGGCAAAACCGATCGCGCCATCGCCGTCTCTGAGAATCTGGTGCGCCGATCGCCCTACTTCGATCCCGCCACCGGTGTCTATGGCTACGCGCTGGCTCAGGGCGGACGCACTCGACGAAGCTCGCTCCATCCTGGAACGGCTGCAATGGCTGAGCCGCGAACGTTTTGTCTTGAGTTCTTTCACCGCGACCATCTGCGTTGCCTTGGGAGACATCGAGGGCGCTCTTGCAGAACTTCAGACCGCCTCCGAATCGCGATGTCCGTGGTTCTTTCAGATGCTTGCCGATCCCCGGCTCGAGCCACTTGCATGGCCATCCCGAATTTGCCAGAATGCGACGGAATCCTCGAACAGCATGGAGAGCGTCGCCGAAAAGAAACCGCGCAACTTTAGCATCGGCGGGCCAATGTCCGAGTAAACCGATAAACCTAGCCAATCACTGCCCCGACCTAGTACATTTTCTCGGCTGAACTCTTCTTGTCAAGTATAACGCGATTGCATTGCTTATGCCAGCATGATCGACCACTGTTTGCCGCGAGAAACCGATTTGCTCGCGCGGCTCGAGCCAAGCCAATGGAGGAACGACCCATGCCGCTTCGTCGCTGGCTTTTCATTTCGCTTGTCACTTCGCCGTACTTGCCGCAGGCTCCGCCGCACAGGAACCTGCCTACCTCAACACAAATCTCTCGCCGCAGGAACGTGCCCACGACCTGGTCGGCCGCATGACGCTGGATGAAAAAGCGTCGCAGCTCGAAGACTGGGCAACCGCCATTCCCCGCCTCGGCATTCCCGACTACCAGACATGGAACGAAGCCCTTCACGGCGTGGCACGCGCCGGATATGCAACTGTCTTTCCGCAAGCCATCGGCATGGCCGCCACCTGGGATCCGAGAATGGTCCGCAGCATGGGCAACGTCATTTCCTCTGAAGCCCGCGCCAAATACAACCAGGCCCAGCGCGAAGGCAATCACCGCATCTTCTATGGACTCACCTTCTGGTCGCCCAACATCAACATCTTCCGCGATCCGCGCTGGGGCCGCGGCCAGGAAACCTACGGCGAAGACCCTTTCCTCACCGGCCGCCTCGGCATCGCCTTCATCGGCGGAGTGCAGGGCAACGACCTCCAGCATCTGCGCGCCGTCGCCACCAGTAAGCACTTCGCGGTGCACAGCGGCCCCGAGCAGTTGCGCCACGGCTTCAATGTCGATCCCAGCCCGCGCGATCTCGAAGAGACCTACCTGCCTGCCTTCCGCGCCACCGTCACCGAAGGCCACGTGCAGTCCGTGATGTGCGCCTACAACTCCATCGATGAGTGGCCTGCCTGCACCAACAAGATGCTGCTGAAAGAGCATCTCCGCGATGCATGGGGCTTCAAGGGCTTTGTCGTCTCCGACTGCGGCGCCATCGTCGATGTGAACCAGGGTCACAAGAAGACGCCCGATATCGAGCACTCCGCGGTTCTCTCGTTGCAGGCGGGCACCGACCTCTCCTGCAGTATGTGGACACCCGGCTTCAACACGCTGGCCGATGCCGTGCGCCAGGGGCTTGTCTCTGAAGACCTTGTAACCCAAGCCGCCGAGCGCCTCTACACCGCGCGCTTCCAGCTCGGCATCTTCGATCCTCCCGGCACGCTCGATCGCATCCCCTTCTCTTCGGTCGCCTCCGACGCCAATCGCCAGACCTCGCGCAAAGCCGCCGAAGAAAGCATCGTCCTGCTCAAGAACAATGGCGCGCTGCCCCTGAAAGCTCCCGAGAAGATCGCCGTCATCGGACCAACAGCCGACTCGTTGCCGTCGATCCTCGGCAACTACGTCGGCACGCCGCTCCATCCCGTCACGCCGCTCGACGGCATGTTGAATCAGTTCAAGACCACGCCCATCCTCTACGCGCAGGGCTCCACGCTCGCTGAAGGCTTTGGCGTGCCGGTCCCGCGCACAGCATTCGGGCTGAGCAAGGGCCTGAAGACCGAGTTCTTCGCCACGCCGGATTGGACTGGCCGCCCCGTAGCTACCGAGACCGAACCCCTCGTCCAGGCCGACTGGGAAAACGCCAAGCCCGCACCTGAAGTCGATACGCACAACTACTCCGTTCGCTGGAGCGGATCGATCGCCGCGCCTGCACCCGGCCACTATGTCTTCACCCTCGAAGTCGGCAGACAGTTTTCCCTATTCGCCCGCCGAAAACTACCGATTCACCCTCGACGGCAAAGTGCTTGGCGAAGGCAATCTTCCGTACCAGGCCATGACCTGTCCGCGATGGGCAACTTCAAAACTGCGCCGGGAGCTTCGCCCACCGCACCGCCGGTCGAGACCTTCGCACAGACACCCACTGATCGCAGTCGACTTCACCGACACGAAAGAACACGATTTCAAGCTGGAATACTCCCACTCCGCCGATCAGTCCGGCGGCGGCATCACGCTCAAATGGGAAGCGCCAGCCCAGGCGCAACTCGACGAAGCCGTCGCCCGCGCCAAAGAAGCCAGCGTCGTCGTTGCTTTCGTTGGCCTCTCTCCGCAACTCGAAGGCGAAGAGATGCCGATCAAGATTCCCGGCTTCAACGGCGGAGACCGCACCAGTCTCGACCTGCCCGCGCCTCAGCAAAAACTGCTTGAGGCTGTCGCCGCCACCGGCAAGCCGCTCATCGTTGTGCTGCAGAGCGGCAGCGCCGTGGCCCTCAACTGGGCCAACGAACACGCCGCCGCCGTCCTCGAAGCGTGGTACCCCGGCGTCGATGGCGGCTCCGCCATCGCCCGCACCCTTGCCGGACTCAACAATCCCGCAGGCCGGTTGCCAGTGACCTTCTACGCCTCGCTCGATGGCCTGCCCGCATTCACTGACTACTCGCTCAAGGGCCGCACCTACCGCTATTTCCAGGGCAAGCCGCTCTGGGGATTCGGCTACGGCCTCAGCTACTCAAAGTTCACCTATGGGCCGCTCAAGCTTTCTGCTTCCACGCTCAAGGCTGGCGATCCGATCACCGCGACCGTCACCGTCACCAATAACGGAACCATGAGCGGCGATGAAGTCGTCGAAGCCTACCTGAAAACACCGCAGGAAGATGGCCCGATTCACTCGCTGGTGGGATTTGACCGCGTCACCATCGGTCCCGGCGCCAGCAAGGAAGTCGTCCTCAAGATTGATCCGCGCTCGCTCTCCAGCGTCGACGACCAGGGCAACCGGTCCATCCTTCCCGGGAAATACACGATCACCCTCGGCGGCGCACAACCCGAAGAAACGAATGCCAAATCCGAAGCCGCCTTCACAGTGACCGGCAGTGCCCCATTGCCGAAATAGCATCTAAGCCATTGCGGGCAGACCTCAGAAACCTGCCCGCACCGTCACATTACTCCGTAATCACACGGTCCGCCCACTCTACGAGAGACACAAAGATCGTAGGAGTGCCGAATTTCGCTCCCCACTGATCGAGATCCGTCTGCGCCACACTTCGCGCGCGACAGCAGGCTCCGCAGGCGTAAATCTGCACCTTCCGGTCAGCCACTTTCTTCATCGTCTCCCCGAGTGGTGGCCATCCTACCGGCACGACCGCAGCTGCAACGGATGAACGCATCAGCGAAACTGCTTCGCCGAGCAGGAATATCTGGACCGTATGCCCCGCTTCTGACAGCGCCAGACCATGCAGAAACGGAAAGGCAGCCTTGGTGGGATCATCCGACCCCCAGGCACTCTTCATCATGATGTTTAGCTGCTTGTGACCGCTGCTCTGCCCCCAACTTGAAGCAATACCAACGAGGGGAAGCGCGAACATCTGGCGGAGGAACGAACGACGTGCCATCTTGCCCTCACAATGTGAGCCGAATTTGAATTCTACTGTTGCACCGGCGTGAGCGTCGACGAGCGAACGCCCTACTGTGCAGGCGGCGCCGCTGGCGCGGCATTTGAGTCAGTCTGCTTGGTGAAATGGAAGTCGCAGGGGCGCCCGAGGATTCCCGCACCTTTGTCGCGGGTTCCCGTCCCCGTCGTATCGGTGAACTTGGCCTCGATATAGTAGTCGTATTTGTTGCCTTTAAGTTCGGTTACGATGCCTGCCTTCCCTGCCTGCACCGTGCCCTTGGCGTGCAGTTTGGCGCTGCCGTCCGTATTGATGGGACCGTCGATAATGAGATAGCCGGGACCGTGCTCCTCGCCATGCTGGCCATGGAAGCTGCCATTGGCAATCGTGCTCGGAAATGTCCACTGGTAGGCTGGCATGTGACTGCTCGCATCGCAAGCCATTGTCGTGGTCCACGTACCGTCAAAATGCGATCCCGAGGCTTGTGCCCACAGCATGGGGGCACAAGCCGTAAAAAGACAGACCAGTTTCTTCGTTTGCATGAACGACCTCCCCTGGGAAGAGAATTAACCGATTCGCGAAGATATTGGCAACGAGTTTTTCAGCTCGTATGGCTCTCAATCGCAAACTCCGGAACCAGAAGCGTTGAATCAAAAGCAGAAAGTGCGCGCCCTCTGACTCTCCATGAACAGCTCATCCGGGCGGTTTGGGTCGGTCCGTCAGTTAGTCCGAGTTGCTGCTCAAAAGCAGGCGGAGCACAAAAGGTAGGAGGGGTTGACGGTTTCTGAAACTGCGTCTCGCCGGAGTGTTTACCGATGAGCAATTGACGAATGGCCGCTAATTCACCGGGGACGCGAATAAAGGAACCAGCGATTTCAGCTCCCAATTCGATTACGCAACATACGGCGGTCTCAGGCAGAAGTCGGAACTCCCACATAGGACAATGTCAACACAGTGATGTCATCCTCCTGACCGAACTCAGTGGCAGCTTGCGCTATTTCCTTTGCCGCTTTGAGGCTAATGACACGAGTGCGTTCGAAGCCGAAAAGGGCGCCCGACTTATCACGTGCCTCGACGATGCCGTCCGAGACGAAGGTCACCTGTTCGTTCGGCGACAGCGTGAAGTTCGATTCTGTGTACTTGTCCTCCCTCACAATTCCCAGAGGCAGGCCGCAGACCACGTCCATCTCCCCTCCATTGCAATATGGTGGCAAATGTCCCGCGTTTGCGATGGTTAGTTTGCCGTCGGGAGTCAGGAACGCCGCGCAGCAGGTGACAAAGCCGTTGACCTGTCCATAAAGAACTCGGCCGAGATAGGTAAGCACTTCTGACGGTTTTCTTGTAGTGCAACCGCGCAAAGCACCGATTGCCGTGCTGACTGTCATGGCCGCTCTTAAACCCTTGCCGCTGACGTCGCCAAGCACCAGCAACAACGACCCATCATCATCGGGAAGGACTTGAAAGAAGTCGCCGCCCACTTCTTGCGCGGGCAGATAGACACTTTCAACTCGGAATCCCGCTATAGTAGGTGCGCTCGTGGGAACAAGGAGCGATTGAATCGTTCGAGCGGCCTCAAACTCCGACGACAGGTTCTCTTCTCTCTGCCTCGCGAGCACAAAACGACTCACGAGGAAAATTAGCAAGGCCAGCATGAAAAGGTAGCCGGCCACATCCACCAGCAAGGTCCGAAACGGGAATGTCATGATTGGAAAGTCGAAAGCAGGCACGCTGGCTGAGCCGGTGATCTGCCATCCGATGTGACCAATCAGATCGAGCAAGCGAAGGCCATATAAAAACAGGACAGGAGCAAGAAGTAGTCGGGCAGACACATCTCGTTTGAAGGTTCCAACCAGCAAGTTCACGATGATCCAGAGGTATGCTGGGAGGAGGCATGCCCCCAGGACGGTGTACGCCACTCCAATCGATGTCCACTGGAAGCAAATCAACGCTGTCGTCAGAGTGCTTGCGGCCGCGGCCCCCAATGCGAACCACCAGGCAGCGGATTTTCGTCTGTTTCCGATGATGGCGAAGAATTCGAGCGACGCGATGAGTGCCAGGGCCACGAAAACGGATGAGCAGAATCGCCACGTCAGAAAGGGCATTCCTTTCAGATTCAAACATAGATGGACTACGCCGTCAGCGCACTCCGCGAGAAGCAATACCGCAAACCAAAGATATTCTTTGTCAGCTGGACGGTAGGAAAACAGCGACAAGACCGCGAAACCGACCAGTGCCGCAAACAAAGCAAAGGCGTACTCGTTCACAAAATTAGTGGTGCGGTCGCTCATGATCAACGTTGCCTGATATGCAAGAGGGTTGGGATCGCCAAACCTGCAGCCTCCTACGATCGGCCCAGCGCCCAACCAGGAAGCGATGGGGCGATATGACCAGACGCGCAATGCAATAACTATCGTCTGTGGCCCTTTTGCACCAAGCGGTATTGGATAGACAGTTGGGTAGCTTTCAAAGACTGGATCCCAAGTAGGCTCTGCCGATCCACCGCTACCGAGCAGCCGACCATTTGCAAACACTTTGTATCCGTTCACAGTTTCGTCGACCAGTAGACCCACCGGTTTACCGTCGTCGGGCACTTCAACCTTAAAGCGGTACCAGGCGAAGCCTGTGAATGCGGGATAACCCTGCTCGGTCCAGCTTCTATCGGAGCGAATGAGGGGCCATTGCGAATCATCAAAATCCGGGTTCGCCCAGGTGGGATCGTCGCCAGTATGAAATCGCCAGAGACCGTTGAGAGACACCACGCGGTCACGTCCGGAGATCAAACTGAAATTCTGCGCAAACGCCACGGTCCGAGAGAAGACGGTTAGCAGTAACAGAACTACAGCCAGGTCTCCCATGGGTGTCATTCTCCACTGGTGGAGGGAATACCGGTCGGTCGAGTAGGTGAATGATCGCATATGTGGAAACCGCTGGCCATAGCTAGATTGTTACGGCTCGAGTTCCCACTTCAGGACCTAGCGCACGGAACTTTTCGCCGGGGAGCACGTTTGTCGGCATCCTCGGGCCGTTTCGATCTGAACTGCAGCCCTGTGAATGCCTTTTCACTGATGCCGGGATCGCTTTGCATTCGTGCACTCTTTAATTGTGGACGGATTGTGGCCAATCCGGAAGTTATGTTTTCCTCAACAGTTGCGATGTCGTCGATCAAAGAGGGATTTCCGTTAAGACGGTGATCCACCCGGAACAGCAAGATCAGCCCTTCTTGCCGTCTTCCTAGTGGACATGGCCGATTTCTCCACTACGGAACTTGCCCTGGACAATTTGCGCCGGATCAGTTGTGGCCAGCGGTCCAGAGACGCTCAAGAACTGTACCAGCGTCTTCTGGCCGCGCTATCAGCTAGCTGCTCGCGGGTAATCAGCATCCCGGCACGGAGAAGTATTGGCATCGTCCAACTCCGCGAGATCGGAGACCGAAGCGGACGCTATGCGCGCGGCCTTTGACTTCACCCTGTGTTGATCTGGCTCTCCATAAAGTTCTCCCAGTGAGGTTAGGGAGAGCGTTTTCAGCAGATGTTCAGTCCACTCGTCGTCCACTTGGCTGGGATGGGCAAAGGAACTGCATGTCCCCGCTGGCTGCTCGACGTCGGACTTGTCAGACTTGCTGTCGTCTGACAGTCGCCCCAAATCTGGATGCGGCTCGGCGATTTCACTGGCCCCCACTCCCGGCTGTGAGATCGCTTCCGGCTCGGCCGTGAAAGTTTCCCGAGCCAGCGACTGCATCTGGACTATGCCTTGGCGAATGGCCTTCAAAACCCGATCTTCCCATGATCCCTGATCGATGCCGGGCATCCTGGGTTCTGTAATCGGTTGCACCTGCTCGATGGGCGACGATTCGTCGAAGGTGGTTTCTTCGGCGTGCTGAGCCCACGCCGGCGGTGGCGCAACTGCAGCGGTGGCAAAGGGCGCCGCATGGATGTTGGTCACGCCGACGCCCGGGTAGAACACGATGAACGCCGCGCCCGAGTAGAAGAGAGCGCTTAGAATGCCGGCCGCAACGACGGTCCAGGCAAAGCTGGCGGTTGAGAAACGGGTCAGGCGAACGATCTGGAAGGGACTCTGCCAGCGAGCGGCCGAGGAGAATGGCGAAATCTGTTGCCCCACAGGAGCCGGTGTGCGCGAGGCGGAAGCCGGACCCGTAGCCGAGGAGGACGCTGAGGCCGCTTCACCGTTGTCTGAATGGTCTCGGACTCTCGCCGCCTCATTCTGCTCGATCTCGATTTCTCTGGTCAGTTGAGCGCTCTTCCGGCGCAGCCGTTTGATCTCCGCCGCGTGCGCAACCGGTAGAGGAGACGCTGGCTCTGAAGTGTTCGGATTCGCAGGAGCCGGAAGAGCTGCCAGCTCGCTCTGGATCCCAGCGATCGTGTCTTCTGTCGTCTTAACGTCGGGGTATTGGTTCGTGTAGCGCACCAGCAGGGCCTCGAGGTTCTGCTGCGCTGCAGCCAGGCTCGCTTCCAGAGTGTGCCGGTGCTCGGTCTGCGCGCTCGTCGCCAGTGCTGCGGCCTGCGGCAACGGGCTTGTCTGCGCGTTGGTTAGCTCTTCGATTTTCTGGTTCGTGGCGTCGAGTCGTTCGGCGAGATTGTTGAGGTGTCGCCTCGTGTGACCAGCAGGAGCCGCCGGAAGGGGAGAAGACGGGACTGCAGCCTGCCCAGAGTCCACAGGTGCAGACGCCATCGAAGCGGAAAAGGATGGAGTCCAGCCTGCGATCGTGACCGCAACAGCATTGGCGACGGCTCGAGAGCGCCGTGCATCAGGGTCGTGATAGAGCACGCGCAGGGTGCGAATGGCCGGCTCGTCGAGTTCGAGGCGCGAACGGAATTCGCCAATGCCGACAGCCGCGTCAGAAGGAGAAGCGCCCGCCTTCGAAAGTAGCTTTAGAACCACAGGCTCAGAGAGCATCGACTGCGCCAGAGCGACCGCAGGCTGGACCGCACGCGCGAAGGCCGGGTCATTGCGGCCCTCGATGTCCGGATCGAAAGAGAGTACGGCGGTCGTGGCCGACTGCATCGCGCTCCTCAGCGAGATCACGAAGATGCCGGTGCCGACTGCGATGACGAGTGCGGCGGCCACCATCTTCTGCCACCGAGGAATAAAGACATCTGAGTGGAGGGGAAAGATCCTGATTCGCATAGCTCCTCAATGCGATCGAAAACGCCTGGAGGCGCCCTACGGCAGTGCTGCCGACTTCCCTTCGCTTCCCGGTCCGGGACACCACAGCAGCGTGAATACCGCAATCGTCCGATCGTTGTTCGGTGTATCTGCAATGTTGAAGCGACGGATCTCCGCCTCCTCCGAGAATCCGGAATACGCACGGACATCGAAGCTGAGACCGCCGAACATCCCCTGATACGTCTGCTTCGTCTGCGGGTCTGTATTCTCCTGGCCGTTCCAGTTTACCCGCATATCGGCGGGCCTCACCGTGGCGGTCTCGATAAATTGAGGTTCCTTCCAGAGGGATATATGCAATAAATTGCCAGCAGCGATCTCATACGTCGAGCTGGGAACATCAACCAACTGCGGATCCTGGCCAGCCTGCGCGCGGGTTGACCCGCTGGCCGTTGCCTGCTGCGAGGCGCAGAGAAGCCCCGCTGCGCAAACGGCAAGCAGCAGGGGCAGGCAACGACGGATGGTCCAATGCGCGCAGCAGGTCATGACCTGCCAAGGATTATTAACCCAAAATCATCAAATCGTGATGGGCTGTTACCCAAATTCAATGAAGGCGGAGGATCGAGTTACTTCTGAGAATTCAAAGAAGGTGGAGAATCGAGTTACCTCAGGGAGTTACTCCTCTGATCGATCTTCTCCTCCCACTCTCTTCTACGACACCCGGCGGACACCCTGAAAAGGCTCGCCAATCGATGAACGCCCCATTCCCCGTATTTACACGTGCTGTACGGCCTGGGCAAGGTGCGCGAGGCTGGACTTGGCGTCGCCGTAGAGCATGGAGGTGCAGGACTTGAAGAAGAGGGGATTTTCGAGGCCGGAGAATCCGCGACCCTGCCCGCGTTTGAGGACGATCACACTCTTGGCGCGATCGACCTCGAGGATGGGCATGCCGGCGATGAGCGACTTGGGGTTGTCGCGAGCGTCGGGATTGACCACGTCGTTGGCGCCGATGACGACGGCCACGTCCGTCGACGGAAATTCAGGATTGATCTGCTCCATTTCATAGAGCGAGGAATACGGTACGTTGGCTTCGGCAAGCAGCACATTCATGTGTCCGGGCATGCGGCCCGCGACCGGATGGATGGCGTACTTCACAGAGACGCCGCGGGCCTCCAGGAGTTCGGCCAGTTCGCGAACGGCGTGCTGGGCCTGGGCGGTGGCAAGGCCGTAGCCGGGGACAAAGATTACGCGGCTGGCGAAGGCCAGTTGCATCGCTGCATCGTCGAGGCTGATTTCGCGCATCACTCCGCCGGCATCGGTTGTGGCTTCGGCGATCACTGCGCCGAATCCGCCGAAGAGGACGTTGGTGATCGAACGGTTCATGGCCTTGCACATCAAGACCGAAAGAATGAATCCGGAGAATCCATCGAGCGTTCCCGCGATGATGAGTACGTTGTTACCGAGAACGAACCCGGTGGCCGCGGCGGCGAGACCGGCATAGGAGTTCAACAGCGACATCACTACCGGCATGTCTGCCGACCCGATTGGAATGACCAGCATGACGCCGAAGACGAATGCCAGGCCGAGCATGATGTAGAAGATGGCAGTCTTCTCGGGATGGGCGATGAAGATGAAGAAACTCGTCGCCATCACGAGGAAGATGAGGGCGTTGATAACGTTCTGGCCTTTGAACTGGACCGGCTTGCCGTGGATGATGCCCTGCAGTTTGCCTGCGGCGATGAGAGAGCCGGTGGTGGTAAGCGCGCCGAGCATCACTTCAAAACCAAGGGCTGCGCGCGTGACACCGGGCATTTCATTCGCGCGCACCAGGAATTCGCCGACGCCGACGAGCGCCGCGGCCAGGGCGCCGAAGGCGTGGGAGAGCGCGGTCCGCTGCGGCATGGCGGTCATGGGAACCCAGATGGCCATCCAGGCGCCGATGATGGAGCCGATGGAGAGGCCTGCGATGATCCAGACCCAGGTGACGATGTGTGCGCCGATCAGGGTTCCGATAATGGCGGCGAGCATGCCGCCCTCGGCGAGAAACATGCCGCGGCGCGCCGTCTCAGGGTGCGACATGCCCTTGAGTGCGAAGACGAACAGGATGGAAGCGATGAGGTACGTGGCTTCCATGAAGTAGGTGGACAGGGTCATTTGGCCACCGCCTTTTCCGTCGGCTTCACTTCCTTGCGCTTGTTGAACATCTTGAGCATGCGGTCGGTGATGCCGAATCCGCCGACCACGTTGATGGTGGCGGTCGTGACGGCAACGAAGCCAAGGATGTGCGCAAACAGCGGATAGTGCGCGGCTCCGGCCAGCACGATTGACCCGATGAGCGATATGCCGGAGATGGCGTTGGTGGCGGACATCAGCGGCGTATGCAGCAGAGGCGGTACCCGGCTGATGACCTGGTAGCCGAGGAAGGCCGCGAGAGCGAAGACGTAAATCGAAGCGATAAGAACAGCGGGAGTCATGGTCGTTCCGGGAGAAAGCGGGTTAGGGGTGTTAGCGGTGCTGCGCACCCGTTAGCGGAGTTAGCAACCCTGGTCTCAAAAGCGAGACAAGGGACACCCAGAGATTCAAATCAGCCGACGGCATTTGAAGTTTCAAGCAGCTTCGCGACTCGCGGATTTACGGGGCTGCCTTTGTGGGCTACGCAGGCGCCGGCCAGGACTTCGTCGCCCAGGTCAATGCCGAGTTCACCCTTTTTCAGGATCAGCGAAAGAAAGTTGACGACGTTGCGCGCATAGAGCGCACTGGCGTCGGCCGGACACTCCGCTGCAATGTTCATCGGCGCCATCAGGGTCACTCCGCCGACGGTCTGGGTCACGCCCGGAATAGTCAGTTCGCAGTTGCCTCCTGCGGGAGCGGCCAGGTCGACAAGCACCGAGCCCGGTCGCATGGCCTCGACGGCTTCGCGGCGGATGAGCCGCGGCGCGGGACGCCCGGGGACCTGGGCGGTGGAGACGACAACGTCAGAGTGCGCTGCGGTGCGAACGATCAGATCGCGGCCCCGGTCGAGAGCTTCTTCGCTGAGTTCAGCGGCATAGCCCCCGCCGCCTTCGGTGTTGATGCCGCCGAGATCAACATCAAGAAACCTGGCGCCGAGTGAGCGGACTTGCTCTCCGGCAGCGGCGCGCACGTCGTACGCCTCGACGACGGCGCCCAGGCGGCGGGCCGTGGCGATGGCCTGCAGGCCTGCGACACCGGCGCCGATCACGAATACCTTGGCAGGCGCGATGGTTCCCGCAGCGGTCATCAGCATGGGAAAGAGACGCGGCAGGACTCCTGCGGCGTTGATGATGGCCTTGTAGCCGGCGACCGTGGCCATCGAGGAGAGCGCGTCCATCGACTGGGCGCGGCTGATGCGCGGTACCAGCTCCATGCTGAACAGGGTCACGTGCAGTGCGATGGCCGTTGCCAGCGCCGAGGGCGCCTCCAGCGGGCGCAAAAATCCGATGACGACAGCGCCGGACTTGAGCAGGGCCTGGTCCGACGCGCCGGGTGCATTGACGACCGGAATCAGATCGGCCTCGCCGAGAAGGTAGGGGCGGTTGCCGGTAACAGTGGCGCCCACGGCAGCATAGGCTGCATCACTCGCTCCAGCCGCCTTGCCTGCGCCGGATTCAACAACGACCGTAATACCCTGCGCCAGGAGCGATTTCAGGCTTTCGGGAAGAAGAGCGACACGGGTCTCACCGGGAGCGGTTTCCTTGAGAATGCCGAGGAGCAATTTGCCTCCAAGTCTATGCGTGGGGTTGGACGCATACAACGGTACGCGCTGTGGCGTGCCACGTCATCCTGAAAATTATCAAACCATGGAGAGAGTGAATCGTGTGATGTTGGTCACTCGGAACGGTCGATGTCCGAGGCTTTTGATTACGATGCCTTCGAGACATCTAGCATCCGCAGGTTCTTGCGATGTCGCCCAGTATCGTCTCGCGCGCGTGGCCGCGGTGGAATCGCGGCGGAGTTCAGCCATCCAATTACAACCTCGACTATCCCATGCAGGCGCGAGCGCCCG
This sequence comes from uncultured Acidobacteriaceae bacterium, assembly GCA_963830285.1. Lineage (GTDB taxonomy): Bacteria > Acidobacteriota > Terriglobia > Terriglobales > Acidobacteriaceae > Telmatobacter. Next base: position 542,381 of record CAWHLU010000009.1, on the reverse strand, counting down.
GCATCTGAAAACACAATTCCCAGTTGTCCACGATACTCCCACGATGGCTCTTCGCCATAAACAAACAACTCTCGGAGTAGACTTGTTCCGAATGAAAGCACTAGTGTCAATGCTCTTATTTGCTGCTGTCCCTGTCTTCGCCTTTGCGCAGTCAGAACCCGGGCAGCGACTTGATCAGGTGACGTCGAAGGAGTTCCTCCAGCAGCTGATTCAGGATGATGTGTACCGCTTCATTTCTTCCAAAGTCGCTGAGTCACTTCTCGTGCATCGGGTAGAGCCAACGTTGCCAAGTAGCGAGACAATTGGGGCAAGAGTATCTGGCACGGTCGTCGTTGCGTTTGAGATTACCAAGGAGGGAAAGGTGCGGCACGCGACGGCAGTATCAGGTCCGAGGTTGTTACAAAAGCCCGTGCTGGATGCTGTGCGTCAGTGGAAGTTCAAGCCGTTTGTGCTGGTTGACGCGCCGATTACCGTCGCTACCTCAATTCCATTTACGGTCTCGATCTCCTAGCCAACTCGTCTTCCTTCCCGAGTAACCGCCAACCCGTCAATTACTAGTTGATCAACACCTGCGTCGAAGTGTTGTCACATGAGTGGTCCACAATCCAACCGGAATCAAGTTTGCGGTATATTTGCAGCGTCATGACCGAAGAGATCGGCAACGCAAAATGTCTTGAGTTTCAGAACCATCTCAATGAGCTTGCGGCAACAGGAGTTGACCTTATAACTCATCCTCACGTGAAGGCGTGCGATCTGTGCCGTGCTCTTGTTCACGGCCTGTCCCGCATCGCGGAGGACGCCGGGCACGGTCGCTTTGGTACAGAAGAGGAATAATGGATAGCTACGAACATCGCAAGCCTGTACCGGGTGACACTGTGCTGCTAAGAGAAGTGCCGAGTGGGCTGCTAGATGGTCTTCCAACTGAGGATCAACGAGCAATTTCTGAAATCGCGGGCAAGCCAGTTCAGCTAAACGAATACGACGATGCAGGAAGAGCCGAACTTGAATTTACCGACCGCGAAGGCGTGGTCCACTTCATCTATGTGAACCCGGACCACATTTGCGCGGCCTAAACCCGTGCGACTCGCCTGTTGCGGAGGGTAGGTGGTGGTTTACCGCCAACCCGGAGATTATCTTTTCGTTGACATCCTCCACACGCCTTCGGCATCGAGGATGGGGTCGGTCCTCTAGACTTCTTCATCCCTTGCCTCAAATAAATCGGCGGCAGGAGCCTTCTCCTGCCGCCACCGGTATTGACTAAAACCGCATTTGCTCTCTGCTTACACCTGGAATGACGAGAACTCAGCGCTACTGGTTTACAGTCGGCGCAAAAGAATCTGCACCCGGGCGCCCATCGTCCAGCATGCCCTGGGGACCTGCAGGCGGCGGAGCCACCTTTATCCTTCTCGCCTCCGGGACGATGACCGCCATTTCCCCAATCCCGGCGCATCCCCTCGTGGTTCTGCCGGAACTCCTGTACCTGCTTCCACTGATCCGGCGTCAGCTTGGCGCGCAGTTCAAACAGGAACCGCGCATTCGCCTTCTCCAGTTCGGCGCGTGCCTGGGCAACTTTGTCGATTTGCGCCATCACCGCAGACTCGTTCGGCTGGTCGGCGCGCACCAGCGGTTCCATCTCGATCTCTGCCTTATCCACGCTCCCGCGCAGATCTACAAGCTTCTCGCGATGCTGCTGGAAGATCTCATCCATCGCCTTGCGCTGATCATCGGTGAGCTTCAGCTTTTCAACCAGCTTGGGATTGTTCCACCACCGACCCCGATCGCCTCGCATCGCCCTCTCCATCGGAGGCCGATGCTCGCCAAATCCCGGACCCGATCCAGGACCGCCTGGCCCCGGACCCTGTGCCACCGCTGCGCCGGCAACAAAAGTGGTCGCAATCGCAACTCCCAACCGTACTGCCATCAAAACTTTCATGTCTTTCTCCTTCGCCGAATTTCCTCGAACCCTCAACGTCCTTCAATTGCCTTTGCTATCGTCCTCAGTCATCAATGTTGCCAACGGCTCAAGCGCGCTCGGAACCTCTCGCGCCACGTCGCTGTCCACATTCGCCATCAGATCTTCTTCGTTCTGCTTCGCCATCTCGGCGGCGGCTATCTCACGCTGCTGCTGTTGCTCTGCAAGCCGTGCCGCCTCAATTTTCTCGGCTACCTGCTGCCGGTGATTCTGGTACACACCGCCAGAGACGGTGCCCGCAAACACCACGCAGCCCAGCGCCCACTTGGTTACCGCGCTCCAATTCGTACCTGCCGGAGCCTTCGCCGTGCGGGGACGGCTCACCATCGCGTCGCTCCACGCGTCCACACTCGCCTTGAAGTTGGTCAAAGCCTCGCGCAACTCCGGCTCCATCGCCTCTGCTTCGTCTGGCCGCGTCCCCTTCACGTCTTCAACTCTTTGTTTCATAGCTTCTCTGTCCTATTCCCTAGTCCCTAGTCCCTGTTTCCCGATCTTTCCCAAATTCCTTCCGCACCCTGGCCAGCGCGCGAGAAAGATGCGCCTTGACCGTTCCCTCTCCCATGCCGGTCGCCGCGGCAATTTCTTTCAACTCCAGTTCGTCAACAAATCGAAGCAGAAACACGGTTCGCTGCCGATCGCTCAGATTCTCCACTGCGCGCCAGACATGCGCCACCTGCTCCCGTGCCAGCATCCGCTGCTCCACGGTCCGCTCGCCGCTGGGAAGCCAGTCGCTGGCCTCATCCAGATCCACCGCATTGCTGCGCGTATGCCGCCAGAACTGCATGCGCCGGTTACGCCAGTGATCCTTCTGCAGGTTGATCGCAATCCGCATCAACCAGGTCAGCGCGCTCGATTCGCCGCGAAAATTCGACCAGTTCCGGTGCGCTTTCAGAAAGCAGTCCTGCGTCAGCGTCTCGGCCAGATCCACGTCCCGCGTCGATGCCAGCAGAAACCTGAAAATCTGCGGCCTGTGCCGGCTGACAACGCTGTCAAACTCCTGCGCGGCAATCTCTTCCGCCGTAGCCTTGATCATCGGTTCCAATGCTGTGCAGGCTGCCATCACTTGAGTAGACGCCCTGTGGAGACCCAGGTTTACAGCCGCTCTGCCATTTGTGGATTTTGGTGCCGCTTCTCTCTCTTTCTGACGAGTCGCCCCGCCGGAAAGCCGCTGAACCAGCCTCCCCGCCGCTTTCCTGCAAGAAAGACCACCCGGAATGCCGCCTCGGCAAATCCCGCGCCGGCCCTGCAACGATGTTGCTAGAGGAGTCATTGCATGAAAGGCCGCTACACACTCGGCACTCACGATCTGATCCGCTGGCCCGGTGATTTCGGATATGACAACCTCCGATTGCAAAGATGCCGCAGATACATCGAACTCAGCATTCGCAACGCGAGTCTTACTTATCCTTAGGTACCTCGACGAAGTCCGGAAGAATTCGCGAGGTGGATCCAAAGATGTGGTATTTCTCGAAGCGCATTTCGTTCAGAAGCGTTTCGAAAGGGGCATAGACTCTGAAGCCCTCACCCCACTCCTTGATCAGCATAGTTCTGCGCTGCCGGGAGATGGAGACGCTCTTTGAAGGGCAGATAAACGTCCTTGCACCTTTTCGCACTGGACGGTATTCGACCATGACATTGGATTGTTCAAGAGGCTGCCTCCACTCGAGGTCAGCCTGAATGGCCAGTCGCATGATCGCGCCTGTAGACGGGTCCACTGCGATTTCTCCGTGGAACGGCGCAGATTTTTTGAAATGGATCGCGCCGAAGTCATTGGCCAGACAGCAGAATTCTGCGGTGAAAAACTGCGTTTCCTGGGGGACGCGATAACGAAAGACGGCGAGGGGACCATTCTCGCCCTGCTCCCAGCGTGCCCACGCCAGTTCGCTGTGCGGCAATCGGGCAGCAGTCATCACCGCTACGAGGATGGGGCCGAAGGTGCCGATGGTTTGGAGGCGCTCCATGCCGGACTTCTGCTGTGCGTTCGTCAAATTCTGCTCTACTCTTGTGATCCCCGTCTCGCCCTTGAGGGACTGGTCCTCCACCTGTTCTTTCCCGTCGTGAAAGCGAAGAGTGGCGGTTGCGATCTCGCCCTCGTGCAGGGACTCGTCGCCTGTCGCGGTCTTCCAGGTTTGGTTTGGTTTGGGCGGCAACTCGTGATACTGCACGGTCATGCGGGTCGCGAAAAAGTTCGGCAGCCTGGGGATTGTGGTGTTGATGTAGGAAATGGTGCCGGCGATAATCTGATGCTGCGTGGCGATGTCCGGCGACGGTGCGGAGAGAATTTCATCGGCTGGCGGAGCAAGAAATGCCGACTCGTCGGCGACCACTTCCAACGCCTCGCGCGCGCTGCTCCCGCGGACTTGCTTCTCAAGGCTGGCTAGCTTCGAGCTGTTCAGCCGTTCGGTCAGTTGCACGCCTTCGAGCTGGTGCGATAAATCAGATCTGGAGACGATCGGGCGCATTTGCGATCAACGCTTCCAGCTCCCTCACCGTCACAGGCTGCCTGGTGGGTGGCTGATCGTAGAAGACCGGTTCGTCGTAATAGTCCTTCAGAAAATGCGCGGTCGTATCTGCCTCGTCAAGTTCGATCTGCAGATGGTGATATTCATCGATGGCGTCGGTGCGCGGTGGATCGAAGGTGATGGAATAGTAGCGGCTTCCTTCTTTGACGCGTTCGCCGATCAGCGCGGCGAGATTGTGGGAAGTATCCAGTACCCCGCCTCCGCTGCGTGCGGCGATAACCGGCAGGGAGAGATACTGGAAGTCGAAGGAGTCGAGCTTGGGACCTTTGAGGAACTCCTTATAGAGGTGGTCCGTGACGGCTACCGGGTTTCCGAATGCGTCATTGAAGGGCCACTCCGAAGCGTTCCACAAGTTGATGCGGGCTTCGCGCATGCGCGTGAGAAGTTCGATCGAGAAATTGGAAAGTCCCACACCCCTGCGATCTTCGATTGGCCACCCGTTGCCGATCCAGAACATGAGCTTTCTTCCTGGTCTTCGACGCTCCTCGATGGCAATGGATCCGAGGGCAACGAGCGAGTGGCTGATCCTCCAACTCACAGGCCCGCCCTTTTCCATGTTCCCGATATCTCTTGCGACCTCCGACGGCGACCAAATCCGACGCTCTCGGTCCCCATGTTCAATCTCATCGGCGAGTTTTTGGCCATCCACCGATGGTTGGGCTGTTGCGAAAAGGCCACCCTTGGTGAGGCGGTAGACAATGGTCGGATGCTGCAGAGCCCCTCCCTCAGCCCGGAGAAAGGTCTCGGCCTCACGAACCGCCTCGGAGAACTCCAACTTCTCGTTCCCGATATCCGGATTCGCCAGCATGTTCAGCTCATCAATTACGAGCACGACCTCAAGGGAACCGGGAGGCTGAATCCCTCCATTGAACGCCTGAAATGTGATGATCTTCTGCTGCTGATTGTTATCGAGGAGAGTGAAATCTCTTTCCGAGAGTCCTGCGACCGGTTTGCCGGCCTTGTCGGTCACGGCAACATCGACGCGGATAAGTCCCAGGGTCGGGTCGGGCATCCTGCTACCCAGATCGAGGCCTTGCGACATCTCAAGGCCGGGAGGAGCAGGAGAGTTGATCGGGTCAGGAGGCGGAGGCTGGGTCTGCTGCGCCGAAGCCGCTGTCCCAATGTAAAGCGACAACGCCGCGCAGACCCGAGTTGCCCTGTAGATTCCCCTCGATCGCATTTCCCATACCTTATCGCCTGACGGTTTCCGGCAGTCCATGGTTGCTTTTGTTCGAATGAATTCTGATGCCCGCTTCGATGAAATTGGGCGCTCACTGCTGAATCGACTGTCCCTCAGTTGGTGCGGAGGATGGAGATCACGGTCAGGTCATCGTCCTGCCCGTGCTGAATTGCTGCCTCGGCGACCACGAGCGGGGATGCTTCTTCGCGCATGAGCGCCTGTGTGCGGTCGAATCCGAATAGGCCTCCCTGCGCGTCGCGCGCCTCGACCACGCCATCCGTAATCAGGGTGAGGCGATCGCCATGTCGCATCTCGAGTGTGACCTGTTCCGGGACGGCGGAAGCATCGATGCTAAGCGGCAGCGACCCGGCGAATGCGATTGCGGCGCCGTTGAGCCAGGGCGGCAGATGCCCGGCGTTGGCGAGCACAACGCGCCCCGAGGGATCGAGCCGCACTGCCAGGCAGGTGACGAAGCCCCCGTGCTTGCGCTCGAAAAGCCTGCAATTGAGTTCGGCGAGAATCTCTGCTGGATCCTGGCTCACTCTGCTGATGGCGTGAAGCATGCCAATGAGCATGGACACGATCATGGCGGCGCTGAGCCCTTTGCCGCTGACATCGCCGATCACGACCAGCGTTCGGCCGCCACCGAGCGGGATGACCTGAAAGAAATCTCCACCCACTTGTGCGGCGGGACGGTAGATGCTCTCGATGGCGTACCCGGGCGCCGGCGGCAGCTTTTCGGGCACCATGAGCCGCTGGATTTCGCGGGCGGCAGCCAATTCGGTGTCCATCGCGGCTTTATCGAGCTCAACCCGGAGGCGGCGACGCGATTCGGCAATGGAGACCACGACAAGACCGGTGTAGCCAAGCACGACGGAAATGACTACCGATAAACCGTCAAAAACGAGCCGGTTATGAAAGCCGCTGAGCCCAGCCGAATCCAGATGGGTGGGCGGGGGCCCCTTGGGCAGCCAATAGTACAGCAGCCCCATGCAGACATTCTCGAGAATGAAGAGCGGCACACCGGGAATCCAGAACCGTTGGCGGAGGGTGATGCCCGAGACGGCATAGCACGTCGCGAAAAACGCGATGATCACTGCAGAGAGAGCCAGTGACAAGGCGGATTGGCGTGCCATGTCCATGCTGTCGAATACAAATCCGAAGCTGGCGAAGATGCAAAAGACGGCCAGCAGGAAGACGACAATGGCCCAGCGAGGCGACGTCTTCCATGCCCTCGATTGCGGATCCTCACCTGATTTTGATCGCATCATGCTGTTCCCCAAGAATGACACGACCCGAGCGGATTTGGGCGCTGGATTCTGTAAGCGCCGGATAGCCGGCAAACCCAGGGATTTGGATTTCGGATCGTTCTGGAGTTTCGGCAGCCACCTTTTTTGAAGAGGCCCGCAATCCTGTCAAGCCCTTCACGGCCGCATCTCGAGCGAAACCGCACCTTCTTCGCACTGTTCGACCGCGGCAACCACATCGCATTCAACCACTTGCCCCAATCCGCCCGCTGCCCGTAAATAATCTCGATTTTCTTGCGGTTTTTTGCAGGTTATTTCTCGCTTCTCCTCACAATGGAAGATGTACTGCCGAACCCCAAAGGAGAACGCACCATGCCTCTCGAAACCGATTTCGCAATCACCGGCAACTCGCTCGACCCCGTCGCCGAAACCAATGCCGCGGTCTCCCGCTGCTGCGACGCGTGGTCCCGTTCGTTCAAGACGCCCTCTCAGAAGCGTGAACCCGTCGGACCCGTGCTCTTCGATGCCCGCAGAGCCTATTGCCAGGCAATGCCCCCCCTCGTCGGCTATCAGAACATCCGCGATTTCATCGCTTGTGTCGCGCAGGGCTTGTTGCTGGGCGCCATTAGTGAAGCACAATGCTCGCGTCTGCTCTACGCAGCCCAGGTTGCGCAAGGCACGCTTCGCCACCAACCCCAGCGCAAGCCTTCCGCATCCTGAGACAAAACACCCCCACCCCCTCCCTGAAATCTGCGCTTTTCCACAGATGCTTTGCAGAATATTTCGACCTTCATCTCCGACCAATTCGGTCCGAACGCAGTTGAATTGCTGACTCCGCCAACGCAGTTCGGATCGTCCACGCATCTTTCCGGCAGAATTCCTGCGGCCATCCACAAATCCGCCGCTGCTAAACTGTCGTTGATTCCAATCGAGGGGGATTTCAGACTCCACCCTCCGCAGCAGGAAGCACGATGCTCCTCGAGTCACTCCGCCAGCAGGTTCTCGAAGCCAATCAGGAAATCGCGCGCCGCGGCCTCGCCCCACACACCTTCGGCAACGCCAGCGGCATAAGTCGTCCAGGCATGGATGGATCGGGGCGACAGCCTCTTGTCGTCATCAAGCCCAGCGGCGTCGATTATGCGACCCTCACTCCCGCCGACCTGGTCATCACCGATCTCGACGGCAAAATCGTCGAAGGCCATTTGCGCCCCTCCAGCGATCTCGACACCCATACCCTCCTTTACCGCGAATTTCCCCAGTTGGGCGGCATCGTCCACAGCCACTCTGAATTCGCAACCTCCTGGGCCCAGGCCTGCCGTCCGATCCCCTGCCTGGGAACCACCCACGCCGATTACTTCCACGGCCCTGTCCCCCTCACCGAGCCCCTGACCGCCGAAGAAGTCTCCTCCGGCTATGTCCGGAACACCGGCAAGGTCATCGTCCGCCGCTTTCGCCTGGATCAGCTCGACCCCGTCGCCGTTCCCGGAGTTCTTGTTGCCGGCCACGCTCCGTTCGCCTGGGGGAAATCGCCGGCGGAGGCCGTAGAGCATGCAGACGTCCTCGAGTACATCGCCCGGCTCGCCTTTCGCGCGACTCTACTGAATTCCGCCGTCGAACCCATCCCATCCCACGTCAGCGACCATCATTACCGGCGGAAACATGGCCCGAAGGCGACCTATGGGCAGCGATAATTCCAGCGCTCTGGTTCGCTAGGGCGCGCGCTGTAAAAGCCCCAGAATGTCCCCGATTTCCTCGATTTTCTGATACTCAAAAGCGATACCGATTTCAGTAGGCCGATTCCTCTGGACGTATCGCTCCTATTGTTTTCTGCATTTTTCGCGGAAATCCACATTGGGCCGGTTGACGTCATAAACACAAAAACGTCTCTATCTTGCGCAGTCTATTTGGCTTGCCGGGATGGTACCGATGGGCGAAGGGCGTGATCCGCATGGCAACCCGCGTGCTTTCACCTCAGTGAAGCGCACCTCTCTCGGTATGGAATCACGCCTGTTCAACAAGTTGCAGTTGGCACTGCTGACCCTGGCGACACTGGGCCTGGTGGTCCTCGCCGTGTTGAATTTCCGGCAGGAAACCAACTTCCAGCAACCCGATGACGGCGTCTGGTGGGTCGAGGCGCAAGGCGGTCTCCGAGCGACAAAGGTCGTTCCCGACAGTCCAGGCGACAAATCAGGCATTCGCCTCGGCGATTTGCTGACTGCAGTCAACGATGTTGCAGTCTCCCGGGTCGCGGGTCTTGAGCGCGAACTCTACCGGACCGGTGTCTACACCAAGGACAACTACCAGATCACCCGTGACGGTGAGGCCCTGGATACTCCAGTTGTCGTGATTCCAGAGCCCACGAACCGCAGCATCCCGCAGGCGTTACGGTTCATTGGCCTTATCTATCTCGCGATTGGCGTTTATGTGCTCTTTCGTCGATGGACAGCGCCGCGCGCGACCCATTTTTACCTGTTCTGCCTGGCCTCGTTTGCGCTTTACGGTCTCGCTTATACCGGGCAACTGGATACGCTCGACTGGACCGTCTTCTGGGTAGGCGTGATCGCCGGAGCCCTTCAACCCGCCCTGTTTCTCCATTTTGCGGTCAGCTTCCCCGAGGAGCGCCTCAAAGGCGCCTACCGCAATTGGCTGTCGCCGCTGCTCTACGTACCCGGAATCGGTCTGTTTGGGCTGTGGCTGATGGCGTTCACTCGCTGGCAAGCGACGGGTCTGTTGAAACACCGCCTCGATCAGGCTGGAATCGCTTACGACGCAATCTTCTACGTGCTCGCGGCGATCCTCTTCTCGGTCAGCTACAGCCAGTCAAATTCGCCCCTCCTGCGCCAGCAGTTGAAATGGCTGTATCGCGGCGCCTGGCTGGCGGTTGGCCCCTTTACCGTTCTCTACGCCATTCCCTTCCTTCTCGACATTCGCATGCCGAGCCTGCTCACCAAGCTGGCCGGCCTGTCTCTGGTCTTTCTTCCGTTGACTTTCTGCTGGGCCATCATCCGCTACCGGCTGATGGATACAGACCTTATCTTCAAGCGCGGCGTAGCCTATACCCTCGCCACCGCAACCCTCCTCGGCTCCTACTTCGGCGTCATCGCCCTGGTCGCTCAACTCATCCATAACGGCCTGCCCGAGGCCATAAGCAAATGGGCGTTTGCAGTTGCCATTCTCGTGACAGCCGCCCTCTTCGACCCTTTGAAGCGACGCATTCAAGGCTGGGTAGACAAGGCATTCGACCGGCAGAAGTACGACTACCGCAAAGCGCTGGTCGAGTTCGGTCGCAGTCTCAGTTCCGAGACCAACATCGAGGCGCTGCTCAGCTCCATCGTCGAGCGGCTTCCGCGCACCCTCCTGGTATCGCGCGTCGCGGTCTTCCTCGCGCTGCCTTCCGGAGGCATGCGCCTTGCCGCCTCGCATGGGCTCCTCTCCAGCGCCACTGAGCACAAACTGGCCCTCGGCTTCCTCGACTTCGACCGTGCCGCGCTTGATCATTCGCACATCTTTCTCGAAAACGCGCAGCAGGCGCTTCATCTACCGCCTGAACAGCAGCGCTCGGCCTCTTTGCTCGACTTGAACTATTACCTGCCGTGCCGCGTGCAGGACGGCTCAAACACCCGCACCATCGCCGTGATCGGGCTGGGCCGCACCACCGGCGGCGACTTTCTCTCGAGCGAAGACGTGGAACTGCTTGAGTCCCTGGCAAGCTACATCGGCATTGCCCTGCAAAACGCAAGCCTCTATGCGCAGCTTGAAGTGAAGATCAGCGAGTTCGAGCGGCTCAAGGAGTTCAACGAAAACATCGTCGAATCGATCAACGTCGGCATTCTCGCGCTGGACCTCGAAGACCGCATCGAGAGCTGGAATGCGCAGATGGAAGCCATGTATGCCGTGAGCCGCGCTGAAGCTCTCGGTCAGAAGCTCGGCACCGTCTTCCCCGACGAATTCGTTTCCGCGATCGAGGGCTTCCGCAACGAGCCCGGTGTCCACCATCTGTACAAGTTCCACCTCACCACCAGAGCCGGCGAACAGCGGACCGTCAACATCGCCATCGCTCCGCTTGCTTTCGCGCGACTTCATCATCGTGGGCCGCATTGTCCTGGTGGACGATATTACCGAGCGCGTGTCGCTCGAAAATCAGCTCGCACAATCCGACAAGCTGAGTTCCATCGGCTTGCTCGCCGCCGGCGTTGCGCATGAGATCAACACGCCGCTCGCTGTCATCTCCTCGTACGCGCAGATGCTCTCAAAGCAGATGCGCGGCGATGCCCGTCTCGGCCCCGTGCTCGAAAAGATTACGCAGCAAAGCTTCCGCGCCTCTGAGATTGCCAATGGCCTGCTGAATTTCTCGCGCACCTCCACGACCGAGTTCCGCGAAACCAATCTCAACCAGGTGATCCGCGATACGCTTTCGCTGCTGGAACATCAGTTCAAGACCGCGCAGGTCATCGTCGACACCGAACTCATCGAAGGTCTGCCGCCGATTCACGGCAACCCCGGCAAATTGCAGCAGGTGTTCCTCAATCTTCTTCTCAATGCCAAGGAATCGATGCCCGGTGGCGGAAGATTGCGCATCGCCACGCTCGTCAATGGACACGTCGAGGCCGTTGTATCCGATTCCGGTTCCGGCATCGCGCCGGAACATTTGAAGCGCATCTATGATCCGTTCTTCACCACAAAAACCACGCCCAGACCAGGCGAGAGGCGTGGTACAGGTCTTGGACTTTCCGTTTCCTACGGGATTATTCAGGAGCACGCAGGCAAGATTCATGTCGAGAGCGCCATCGGCGCCGGCACAACCTTCCACCTTGAATTCCCGCTATTGAGGAAATCGGTTCATGTCTGAGGTCGATCAGTCTCTGAATTTCGCTTCATCCGGTTCAGTCTTCTCCTCCGGTTCCGCTGCTGGAAGTATTCTCGTCATCGATGATGAGGGCGGCATCCGCGAGTCGCTCGAAGTGTTGCTATCCCTCGAAGGCTATTCGGTCAAAACTGCCCCCGACGGCGAACAGGGTCTGCGCATGCTCGAAATGGAGAGCTTTGATCTCATCCTGCTCGATCTTGCTTTGCCCGGCCAGAGCGGACTCGATCTGCTTCCGCAGATCAAGGAGCGCCAACCCGAGACGCCGGTCATCATGATCACCGCTTACGGCACGGTCGAAAATGTCGTCGAGGCCATCCGCGCCGGCGCTGAGAATTTTGTTCAAAAACCGTGGGACAACGAAAAGCTGCTGGCTGACATTCGTTCCGCCGTGGCACGGTACAAAGCCGAGGAAGAGAATCTTCAGCTTAAGCGGACGCTCAAGCAGCGATACAACTTCGCCAACATCGTCGGCAAAAGCGAGATCATGTTGCGCGTCTTTGACCTCGTCTCGCAGGTTGCGCCCAGTCGCTCCACCGTTTTGATCCAGGGCGAAAGCGGGACGGGCAAGGAACTCATTGCCAAGGCCATTCATGCCAATTCGCCGCGCCGTGACAAGCCATTCGTGCCCATCAACACCGGCGCCATGCCGACGGAACTGCTCGAGTCCACGCTCTTCGGCCATGTGAAAGGCGCGTTCACTTCTGCAATCGCCTCCAAGAAGGGCCTGTTCGAAGTCGCCAACGGTGGCACGCTTTTTCTCGACGAGATCGCCACCATGGGCTCGGACACGCAAGCAAAGATTCTGCGCGTGTTGCAAGACCGCCGCTTCATGCATCTCGGCGGTATCCAGGAGATCCAGGTTGACGTGCGCATTATCGCCGCCACCAACATCGATCTGCGCCAGGCCGTTCGCGAAGGCAAATTCCGCGAGGACCTCTTCTATCGCCTCAACGTGATCACGGTAGATCTGCCGCCGCTGCGCTCGCGCCGCGAAGACATTCCGCTGCTCGTCAATCACTTCCTTGAGTTCTACGCCAACGAAAACGGACTCTCGCCGCGCAGACTCTCAGCTGACGCGCTACGTGCGCTGATCGACTACGAGTGGCCAGGCAACGTACGCGAACTTGAGAACTCGATTGAGCGGGGCGTCGTGCTCTCGTCGGGTCCGGTCATCGGATCGGAATTGCTGCCCGGTCACATCACGGGGCGCAGCTTCCAGGATGCGCTTCTCGAGCACAACCCCAACGCCTCGCTGTTCGACATTCTCGAAGACATCGAGCGTCGCATCATCGTTGAGAAACTCGAGCGCTGCAACTGGAACCAGACCGATGCCGCCGAGCAATTCCACATCCCGCTATCGACGCTGAATCAGAAAATCAAGCGCCTCAATATCGAGATTCGCAAGCGCGGCCGGGAATAGAGCGACCCTGACGACGGCCATCTAGGCCCTGAGGCGGATTTCAATAGGCTCTGCAACGCCCCGAGTCGACGTTCCAGACCCGCTCAACGCCTTCTCCCACTCGCGCAAAAACCATCGCAGTTGGTCAGGCGGCTGCAGCCAGACTTCCGCGGCGGTCTCGCGCAATTCTCGCCGCATCAGCACGCTCAGATGGGGATTCGGTGTTCGATTGATCGCGCAGAATGCGGACTCGTCCGTGAGATCGTCCCCAACGTAAACAACCGGCGCGTCCGGCTCAGCCTGCTCCACAATTGCCTCCACAGCACCGCCCTTGTCGCGTCCCACGCGCAGTTCCACACCCGCTTCAAACTCCAGCAACGACAACCCGCTCACCTGTGCCGCAGGCTCAAACAACACACGCGTCTTCTGCTCGATTTGCTTCGCCTGTCGCGCAGAATGCCCTCGCCAGTGCATGACCACCGCATTTGGCTTGTCCTCAAACAGCCCGCCCAATGCATCGTGCCGCAATCGCTCTCGCAGTTCATCCAGCTTGTCGCGCGCAGCCTCGGGAGCTTCCTGCAGCTCGTGCCGGCCGTCGACGAACAGCCGCTCCGCGCCATGCAGACCCCATACCTCAACCGGTTCCGGCAAAAGCAGCATGGGATTGATCTCGCCCGCAGGGCGCCCCGTTATCACCGTCAATCGCGTGCGCTTGTCTTTCTGAATGATCATGAGCAACTCGCGCACACCTGCCCATGGCCGCGCTTCAAATCGATTGATGCGGAAATCGGCAAGGGTCCCATCATAGTCCAACAACAACACCGGGGCTTGCGCGCCTCGCAGCGAACAAAAAAAAGATTCCAGCTTCTCTAGTTCTATTTGCTTCAAATCCTGTCGCATTCTAAGCCATCTTACGGTAGGGGTCGATGGAGATCACTGTCTCTCCAGATGGCCCCGCGTAGGCCTCAGAGGATTCCGGGGTCTCGAGTCGAACATCTCGAAGATCGCCCAGCACCATCGCCGCCCAGCGATAAATATTGTGTTCCATTACCTGCCTGCGCATCTCCTGCATGCGCAGCCTGCGTTCTTCACGAGGCATCTCCAGTCCGCGATGAATCGCCTCACTCACTTCGGCAACATCGTAGGGATTGACGATCAGAGCGTCACGCAACTCGACCGCGGCTCCCGTGAACTTGCTGAGCACAAGCACACCGTCTTCGTCGTCGCGCGCGGCTACGTACTCCTTCGCCACCAGGTTCATCCCATCGTGCAGTGAAGTCACCAGGCAGACATCGGCGATGCGGTACCACCGGTTGACCTCCTCGTGATTGCACTGGCGATCGATCAGCACCACCGGCTTCCATCGCGACGTCTGGAAGCGATGGTTGATGCGCCTCACCTCTTCGTCTACTTTCTTGTGCAGTTCGGCATAACTTGGGATACGGGTTCTGCTCGGTGCCGCAATCTGCACCATCGTCAGCCGTTCGCGATGCCAGGGATGCTCCTGGAACAGTTCCTCAATCGCCAGCAGCCGCTCGACAATTCCCTTCGTATAATCCAGCCGATCCACGCCGACCGCAATCGCCTCCGCGCGCACGCCAAATTCAGAAAGCAGCGCGCGCCGCTCTTCCATGCGATCTTCATCCTTATCCGAGACCATCACGCGCAGCGAGCTTGGAATTCCACCGCTGAAGGCTACGCTTATCGGATATGGCTTGATCAATGTCGTGTGCCCCAGGCGCCGCGCCGTCATGTGCTCGCGGTCAGTGCGCGCCTCAAGCACGCGGTCCACGGTGGCAAGAAAATTATGGCAATGCTGCGGAATATGGAAGCCGATCAGATCGGCTCCGAGCAATCCATCCAGCAATTGAGCTTGCCAGGGACAGATGCCGAAGGCCTCAACATTGGGCCACGGAATATGCCAGAAGATCGCCACGCGGGCATCAGGCCGCGCCGTCTTGATCAGCCTGGGCAGCAGCGCGAAGTGATAATCCTGCACAAAGACCAGCGGTTCGACGCTGTCTTTCATCTCATCGAGAAGCGCTGCGGCGAACCTCTCGTTGACGCGCTGATACGTCTCCCAGTCTGAAGCGCGAAAGATCGGCCGCGTATGCGCGATGTGGCAAAGCGGCCACAGACCTTCATTCGCAAACCCGTCGTAATATCGCGATTCTTCTTCGGCCGAGAGCCACACACGCCGCAGCGTATACTTCGGATCGTCCGGAGGCACTCGCAGCCGATCGAACTCATCGACATTCTCGTGATCGGCGCTGCCGCTTCCGCTTGCCACCCAGACTCCGTCGCAAGCGCGCAACACGGGTTCGATGGCGGTCACCAGTCCGCTGGGCGGCACCACGCAGACCGTCTCGCGGCCTTCGCGGACGTGCATGTACGGCTCTCGGTTTGAGACCACGAATATCCTGCCGCTCGCCTTGCTCCTCATGTGCACTGCGAGCCGCTCCGGCGTCCAGAAGTGCTCCCCCGCATCGCGCAGGCGGGCCTCGGCTGCCGCAGCCGCGCGTGCGGCGATCAAGCTCTGCGCCATCGTTTCCACTTCGCGAGCGAGCGGACTGAAGATACTCAACTCTGTCGAGCCGGGCGCAGGTCCCTTTTCGAAGTGTCCCATGCGCAACCGGCGCAGCCGTTCGGCCACGTGCATGAGCGGCCGCATCAGGAACCAGCGCACCATCACGAAGGTTACGGTGACAATCAACATCACCGTCGCAACGATCCACCAGAAGCTCCTTCGCCAAAGATCGTAACTCTGGTCTCGAATAAATCCGGCGTCAACGAGGATGACCAACGCCCCGACCAGGTTGTTTCCCTCGTGAAGCGGAAACACCTCCTCCAGCCACTGGATGTCGCCGGTGTGGCCGAATGCATTGACCTGAACGCCTTTTTTGAGCGATCGCTCCACGTCGGTGCGCGACAGTGACGCGACCGGAGTCTTCTTGGCCAGAGCTTCAAACGGCGGGTGTGCCAATGCGGCAAAAACGGCCGGAACGCCGGAGGAAGAAATCACGCGGCCCTGGGAATCGTAGACGCCGACTCCCAAAGCCCCGATTTGCGCCTTCGCATTCGCGGTCAGCGCGGCGAAGCCTCCGGGATTGTCCTGCGCGAAGCCTTGCTCCAATGCAGGCTTGAGGCTTGCCCCCATGTAGCTTGAACGCCATTCCAGTTCCTGGCGGAGAACATGCTTGTGCTCCAGGACCTCAAAATAGGTCGATGCCACAGAGAGCAACGTCACGCCTGCGATGAGTGCAAGGATCAGACGCAAGCGAAACGAGTGCATGAATTCTCCCTCTCACTTCTACACCGGATACATACCATTAGATGCACGACGTCCGTCAGCCGTCGTGCTCAATCGAGGCCCACAGAACCTTCAACGCGCTCAAGGACTTACCAAGGTTTAAGGCAGGTCAATACCACAATTTCAACCCGCGGGCTGCCAATATTCTTGCTCTGCAGGCGGCCTGAAATGCCTGCGGACGACGCGTCGGGATGCGCTATGCTGTCGAGAGAGGCCAAGTAGCCCTTATCCTGCAACTTACGGTGCGACAACCTGATGGCATTCCAATCGGTCGATAATACCGCCAAGAACATCGTCGAAACGGTGCAGGCTTATTCGCTCTTTGCCTATCGCGGCGCCACGAATATCTTTCGTCCGCCGATCTACTGGCCCGACTTCCTGGTGCAGTCCGATATCATCGGGTTCGGTTCAGCATCCATCGTGCTGCTCTCCGGTTTCTTCACCGGAGGCGTTCTGGCCCTGCAGTCCGCTGCTACATTGTCTCAGTTTGGGGCCACCGCCGTCACGGGAAGGTTTGTCAGCACTTCAATGATCCGGGAACTCGGCCCCGTCCTGACCGGCATCATGGTTTCCGGCCGGAACGCCTCCTCAATGGCCAGCGAACTCGGCTCCATGGTCGTTACTGAGCAGATTGACGCCATGCGCGCCCTCGGCGTTGATCCCATGCGCAAACTGGTGACCCCGCGCATCTTTGCCTGCGTGACCATGCTTTTCTTTCTCACCATTGTTGCCAACTTTTTCGGCATTCTCGGCGGTGCGGCGGTCACCGTCTTCATGAATCACCAGAACGGCACCCAGTACTTCTCCATGGCTTATGAGTACCTGACCGTTGGCGACATCATGCAGGGACTCATCAAGCCGCTCTTCTCCGGGTTCATCATCGCCAGCATCGGCTGCTTTTACGGCCTCAAGACAACAGGAGGAACGGAGGGTGTAGGCCGATCCACCATCAAGGCCGTCGTCGTCTCCTCCGTGCTCATCATCTTCGTTGACTTCCTCGTCACTCAGATCATGTTGACCATCTTCGGCTGATGACAAACTCCACGCCCTTCACCGCGCCAACGCTGCACGACGGTTCTGCCGGCACCGGACCGGTCCTTGAGTTCCGCAACGTCTCTATCGGGTTCGATCATCCGGTGCTGGAGGATGTGAGCTTCTCGGTTGCCCAGGATGAAACGCGCATCCTGCTTGGCCCCGCCGGCGTCGGCAAAAGCGTTCTTCTCAAGCTTGCTAATGGCCTTCTCTGTCCGGATTCCGGCTCCGTCCATCTCTTCGGCGAAGAGATCTCGCGCATTCCCGAGCAGCAGCTTTTTCATCTGCGCACTCGAACCGGAATGGTCTTTCAGGAAGGTGCTCTTTTCGACTCGCTTCCCGTGCGAGATAACGTCGCTTACCAACTGATCCAGGAAGAGGCTCCCGATGAGGAGATCGATGTCCGCGTTCGTGAGGCGCTTCGCTTTGTCGGGCTCGAGCAGACCTTCAGCCTCTATCCGGGCAGCCTTTCCGGCGGAATGCGGCGGCGTGTTGCCATTGCCCGTGCACTGATTCACAACCCTCAACTCCTGCTCTATGATTCGCCAACCGGCGGCCTCGATCCCGTCACGTCGACGACGATCATCGAGCTCATCGTGAAACAGCGCGACGTCTATCACTCTCCGTCCGTGCTCGTTACGCACCGGCTTCAGGACGCCTTCACGATGTGCACTCATCGTTTCGAGCCCGCGGAAGACCGGATGGTACCGCTGCCCGAAGATCAAATCGATCGGAAGACGACGTTCATGATGCTCTCCGAAGGGCGTCTCATCTTTGATGGTTCACTGCACGATCTGGTCCACAGCCAGGACCCATTTGTGCGCGAGTTTATTGAGTAAGCCACTCACTCCTGCATGCTTCGGCTCATTTCCGCAGATGTCAATGAGCGTGCTCGGTACAATGACGCAAAGCTGCACTGGCTCGCAGCGTTCCCGTCCACTTTGCGAGGGCGAATTATCCTCCGGAGATCTATGAGACGCCAGTACTTCCGAATCCTTGCGCTGCTGGCGCTTCTCGCTTGCGCGTTATGGCCGCAGTCCGCATCCGCTTACTCGTTGCTCACTCACGAACAGCTCATCGACCTCACATGGAAAGACTCGATCGTTCCCCTGCTTCTGAGTCGCTACCCCAACCTCACGCCTGCTCAGCTCGACCGCGCCCGCGCCTACGCCTACGGCGGCTGCGTGATCCAGGACATCGGCTACTACCCCTTCGGCGATCGGTCATTTTCCAACCTGACACACTACGTCCGCTCGGGAGACTTTGTCGTCAATCTCTTTCGCAATGCGCACAATGCCGACGAATTGGCCTTTGCCATCGGAGCGCTTTCCCATTATCTCGGCGACTCCATCGGGCACTCCGAAGCCACCAACATCGCGGTCCCGGAGGAGTTTCCCAAGCTGCGCGCAAAGTACGGCTCCTCGGTAAGCTATGCCGAAGGCAAGCACCAGCACGTACAAACAGAATTCGCCTTCGACATCAACGAAATCGCGCATCATCGCGTTGCTCCCCTGAGTTTCCTGCGGCACATAGGCCTGCGGGTCGCCACGCGTCAGCTTGCCCTCGCCTTCTATCAGACCTACGGCATCACCGAGAACTTCGGCCTGCGGCGCGGCCGCCTCATCAA
Organism: uncultured Acidobacteriaceae bacterium; assembly: GCA_963830285.1. Taxonomy (GTDB): domain Bacteria; phylum Acidobacteriota; class Terriglobia; order Terriglobales; family Acidobacteriaceae; genus Telmatobacter. The sequence goes on along the minus strand of CAWHLU010000009.1, from coordinate 523,225 downwards.
CGTCAGTGACTATCGTTTTGCGACGCGGACTTTCATTCCGCGCATCGCTTATGCCCTGACACTGATTCACCGCGGCACCGAGCCGCCCGACCCGACTTCGCCTGCAGTGGTTGAACTCGAAAAGGAAGCCGCCGGTGTCGCCCAGGAAAACAACTGGCAGGCTTACCGGCGCAAGGCAGGAATCGAGACCCATTTGCTCGCAGGCCTCATCTTCATCCTTCCCAAGATTGGCCCGCTTGCGCTGGTCAACATCAAGGGACCCACGCAGCAGACGGAGGAGGATTACGCGCACAGCGTGGCCGTTGCAACCACGGATCTCCGCCTGATCCTTGCGGCGTTCACTCCTGTTGACGCACGTTCCACCGCTCCGCCTTCTCCGCTCACCAGCCTGGTGCTGAACGGACCCCCGGCCCTGATTCTGCATGATCCCCGCCATCCGCTTCCCAATCGCGATCTCGATACGGGTCGTGTAGTGCAACCGGGCGGATATTCGCTCACCGACTCCACCTACGCCAACTTGCTTCACAAGCTGGTTGCCAAACCGGACCGCCCCATCCCGCCGGGCGTTAAGAACGATGTCCAAGCCTACTATTCCAATCTCAATCTCCCCATCGCCACAAAGAAAGATCCCGCGCGCTGGAAAGAAGTCCTGGCCGACCTCAAGACACTTGCGGCCATGCCAACGAGCAACGAACCACAGCCGTATCCAACCTACGGTGACGATGCGGCCGCGAGCGACTAGCGCACCGTGCGACCATGTTCGCACGGTCCCAGCCCTGCGCTTTCCCGTGCCTTCCTGAATCTGCTAGCCTTGCAGTTTCGGGCATCGCGAAGAACGGCGGGTGTAATTATGGCATTCAAATTCCAGGGTTTTGATTTCCTCCAACTCGACTCCAGCTTCAGTGAGGACGAACTTCTTGTCCGCCGCACCGCACGCGACTTCGTCGAAGACAATATCGTCCCCATCATTGAGGAGTGCTTTCGCACCGAACGCTTTCCCCGGGAACTCGTGCCCATGATGGGAGAGCTTGGTTTTTTTGGCGCCAGCCTCGAGGGTTACGGCTGTGCCGGCATGTCCAACGTCGAGTACGGCCTTGTGATGCAGGAACTCGAGCGTGGTGACTCCGGCCTGCGCAGCTTTGTCAGTGTGCAATCGGCGCTGGTCATGTATCCGATTTACGCCTTTGGCTCGGAAGAGCAGAAAAACGCGTGGCTCCCGGCCCTCGCCCGTGGAGAAAAGCTCGGCTGTTTCGGCCTGACTGAGCCGGGCTTCGGATCCAACCCCGGCGGGATGACCACCACTGCCCGTAAATCAGGCGATGCGTACATTCTCAATGGCGAGAAGATGTGGATCACTTCCGGCAACATTGCCGATGTCGCCGTCATTTGGGCCAAAGTGGAAGACGAAGAAGATCGCGTTCGAGGCTTTCTGGTGGAGACCGACCGGCCTGGCTTCCGCGCCGATGCGGTTCACGGCAAATGGTCGCTTCGCGCCTCCGTCACCAGCGGCCTTTCTCTTCAGGACGTGCATGTGCCGGCCGCGAATCTGCTCCCCGGCTCCGGCGGGCTCAAAAGTCCTCTCATGTGTCTGAACCAGGCGCGCTACGGTATCAGCTGGGGCGCCATCGGCGCAGCCATGTCGTGCTACGACACTGCGCTCCAATACGCGAAGACCAGAAAACAATTCCACAACCAGCCCATCGCCTCGCATCAGCTTATTCAGGAAAAACTTGTCTGGATGCTCAGCGAAATTTCCAAGGCGCAATTGCTCTCGCTGCACGTGGGCCGCCTCAAGGACGCCGGGACGGTTGGCCACCAGCATATCTCGATGGCCAAGCGGAACAATGTGTGGATGGCACTCGAATGCGCACGCATGGCTCGCGACGTCCTCGGCGCCAACGGCATCACCGAGGACTACCCGATCATGCGCCACATGATGAACCTCGAATCCGTGAAGACCTATGAAGGCACGCACGACATCCACGCGCTCATCCTGGGTCAGCACATCACCGGCATTGCGGCCTACTAATACCCTCGTTTTTCAGTTTTCGCGGCGGCTCGCGGTCGTGCCTGCATTCGCAAAAATCAGGATTGCCCCTCATGATGGTGCCCATCGCCCGAATGACCGTCTGAGCCCGCCTGCTGATGCTCCGGAGTCGCTTCCGCGAGTTCTGCTCCGGGAATGAACTCCTTCAGGCAATCCACGAGCTTCTCGAGCTTCCCATCGCGGGCAAGCAGTTTCTCAATCTGTATGCGAAGATCTGTACGTTCCTTGCTGGCCTGCTGATGCGCCAGCACATAATAATCGTTCTCCATGTTATGAGTCCTCGCGCAAATCATAACATCGACTTCGCCTGAGCTCAGCCGCGAATGATTGATTATCTGTGAAAAGTATCTTGCCGGTTTGCATAATGTCCTTATTCCATGCGCTATCCAACGCGCCTGCTCCAGCGGCCATTCCCCCGCAGAGCTGGCTAACTTGTCGGGTAACATGGCGGTCAGGTACTTATGCGTACTGTCTGGATGTTATTGAGTAACTCCTGATCCTATTGAGACCAAGTTATCCACAGGATCTTTTCTTCGCGCAGGTGAGAACCTGCAAAAGTTTTGACACTGGATCGAGCGTGTACGGTCGCCTTGGTGAACCTGCAAGTGCGGCTTCATGGTGCACTGCCCTGTCGCCTCGGTTCTGCCGCCAGGCAATTCCTTCAGCCGCTCCCGCTTCAGTTGCTATAGTCGTATCCATATTGGAGGGACCCATGTTTCTGCGCTGCCTTGCCGCATCCTCGCTCTTCGCTTTTGCTCCGGTTTGTGTCAACGCACAGCAGGCTTCAGCACCCATCGTCCTGCACGCTGCCCGGCTGCTTCAGGTGGATAGCGGCGCCATCGTCCAGCCCGGCGAGATTCTCGTGGAAGGCAACCTGATTCGTGCTGTTGGTACCTCCGTCGAACATCCGGCAGGGGCAAAGATCATTGACCTCGGCAACACTACGCTTATGCCCGGCCTCATCGATGTGCACGTTCATCTCTTTCTGCATCCGGGCGCCGAAGATCTCCAGACCGTGATCGAGTCCGTGCCGTGGCGGACGATCCTCGCCGAGCAAGCTGCGAAAGACGACGTGATGGCCGGCTTTACGGCTGAGCGCGATATGGGCACGGAAGGTGCGGGTTCGGCCGATACCGCTGTCCGCAACGCGATCAACCGGGGCCTGATTCCCGGACCGCGGCTACGCATCAGCGGAAATGCCATCGATATTCTCGGTGGACACGAGGATGCAAATCACTACAACCCGGCTCAGCACGTTCTTTCCAATGCCGACTACGCCAACTCGGCCGAACAGATCGTCGAAGTCATGCGAGAGCAGCATAAGGAAGGCTCGGACTTCGCCAAGATCTACGAGACCGGTCCGGACCGCATGGTTGGCGGGGTCTTGCAGACGCCGTATCAATACACTGCCGCGCAACTTACCGCGGCGGTAGAAGAGGCGCATCGCCTCGGTGGGTTCGTCGGGGTTCACGCGATGGGTGAACCGGGCACCCTCTACGCAGCACAGGCCGGAGTCGCCTCAATCGATCATGCAACCCATCTGAGCGACGAAACCATCCGCCTGATGAAGGAGAAGGGCATCTTTGCCGTGCCAACCTTCACCATCTTCGAATACTTTGCCCACCACCGCGACACGCAGGATCAAGCCGCGGCGGAATCCGAAATGCTCGACTACAAGATCAGCGAATTCAAGAAGCAGGTGGCTGCCGGCTGTCCCATTCGCGGTGGGCTCGGATGTGGGCCCGTTCCCGCACGGCACGCAGGCGCGCGAACTCACCCTGATGGTCCAGTACGGCATGAAGCCTCTGGCGGTGCTGCAGGCCGACATGATCAACGGCGCAAAGCTGTTGCGCTGGGAGGAACAGATCGGCGAACTCAAACCCGGGTATTTCGCCGACATTATTGCCGTACCCGGTAACCCTCTTGAGGATATCTCGACCTGCGAGCACGTAAGCTTTGTGATGAAGAACGGCGTCGTGCTGCGCCAGTAGGATCGCGCGCGACGTCCGGGGTTGCCGATGCGCGTCTGGTCAAGCAGGTCGCTCTGGATAAGTCTGGCAGCAATAGCAGCGGGGATATTTTTCTTTCGCGTATTCTCCCTGCACCACACAAAGCCTGTTGCCAGCGGGACGATTCCCGATTTGTCGGTTACAAGCCCTCTCAACCAGCCAGGTGGCGGAGACGTTTCTGCGGAAGCGTACGAAGTATACTCGGCACTCTATCAACAGCCTCAGCAGGAACCGCTGGCCTTCGCAGAGGATTCCCAAACCGATATCCCACAGGTAAATGGGAGCTGTCTGAAACCATCGACGCCGCAGGAGCATGAGATGGCGGATGGCATTTGTGGGCGCGAACCGGCAAAGCCACCGCTGGGAGAGGAAGTTCACGATCCCGGTTGGGTATCTGCTCTTTTCGAGTGCCGAGGCACGAAAAGCCCAGAGCTGCATTGCGGACCGCGGAAGAGGTGGCGCGGATTGCTCGCCATATCAGAAACTCATGCACGTGCGCTTCCTCGGCGTTCCCGGATTCGATCACACACACACACGAGCCTTGGTGTCTGTCATGAAAATGTGCGGAGGCGATTGCGGTAGCGGAGGGATCTTTGAAGTCGAGAAATCAGGCAGTACCTGGCAACGCACGGAGCCCACTGATTTCACGCGCAATTGCAGCTGGATGTACTAGGACTCGATCGCTACGCGGAATTCCGTGCAGCCGCCTGCTTCTTTTCGCGACGGCCTTGAATCCTTTTCATCGCTTCATCGAAACGCCTGGGCTTGACGTCTGCCAGCGAATCCTCGACACCTTTGCGGTATCCGCCCAGGTAAATGGAATAGAGGATAGCGAGCGAGCATCCGATTCCCCAGAGAAATCCGATGCAGAGCCCCAACAAACCATACGCGCTGAAATCAGACATGACAGCACCGGTCTTTCTGCCCTACACCGCGACGGTAAAGGTGTCTTCGTGGCGCGTCACGGCGTGATACAGCGTGTCGCGTTCCACGGGCACACGACCTGCCTCGGTGATAAGCCGACATAGTTCCTTGCGCGTCATGCCCTGCGGGGTAGTCGCGCCCGCATCGTGGTAAATCTTCTCTTCAATCACGGTGCCATCGAGGTCGTCGGCGCCGAAGCGCAGCGCAATCTGCGCGATTTTCGGCGTCATCATCTGCCAATACGCCTTGATGTGGGGAAAGTTATCGAGCAGCAGCCGGCTCACCGCAATTTGTCGGATGTCGGTAAGGCCCGTCGTCACTGGCAGGTGATCGAGCGGAGTATTCTCGGGATGAAACGCCAGCGGAATGAAGGTCTGAAATCCGCCGGTCTCGTCCTGAAGAGCGCGAAGTTTGAGCAGATGATCGACGCGGTCTTCATCGTTTTCAATGTGGCCGTAGAGCATGGTTGCATTCGATTTGAAGCCATGCTTGTGGGCTAGCCGCGCCGTTTCCAGCCATTCATCTCCGTCGATCTTGTGATCACAGATAATGGAGCGAACACGCGTTGCAAAAATCTCGGCGCCCCCGCCCGGCATGGAATCCACCCCGGCTTCCCGAAGCTTCACAAGCGTCTGGTCGATCGTCAGCTTGGCGCGCCGTGCAAGATAGGCGACTTCCACCATCGTGAAAGCCTTGATGTGCACCTTGGGAAATCGCTCCTTCAATCCGCTGACCAGATCCAGAAAATATTCAAAGGGCAGATCCGGATGCAGACCGCCGACAATATGAAACTCGGTGACAGCCTCACTGTAGCCGGAAGCCGCAGTCTGCCACGCTTCTTCGAGCGCCATCGTGTAGCCCGCGGGATCGCCCTTCTTGCGGCCAAAAGCGCAGAGTTTGCACGCTGCAACACACACGTTGGTCGGATTGATGTGGCGATTGACGTTGAAGTACGTCACATCGCCGTGCATCCGTTCCCGCACATAATTGGCCAGCCAGCCCACCGCGAGCACGTCCTTTGAGCTGTAGAGAGCCAGTCCCTCTTCAGCGTCGAGACGCTCGGCAGCCTTTACTTTGGCGGCAATCGGCTCGAGCTTGGGGTCGTATGTGCGGAAACCTGGAATATCAGCTTCAGCCTGCATAATTCGATGATACAGAATCCGCGTAAATCCGCGGAAATGCACACCCCCGAAACCGCGTTTCCCCGCACTTAGATGATCGGTCTGAACTCGCAACCCGGCCGGCTAGTCTCCAAGCCTTGTGTCCGAACCAGTCTTCGATGCCGATGATCCTACACAAAACGAAGAGGTTGACTGGATATCCAGCCAACCTCTTCTGATTACAACCGGTCCTGCAACGGGCCCGGAAGGCCCGCCTCAGGGTTCAGGGTCTACGGCTTCTTCGGCGCTGCCTTCTTGCCGTGGACCGGCTGCTTCTCGCTGAGAAGCGTCGCGGAGTCGGCGGCGTTGAAGGGATAGAGCTGCACCGACTGCTGACCGGTATTGGTCAGGGTGACGTCGACGCGGCGGTTCTGGGCCAGGTAAATGACGGAGATCCTCCTCAGGACCTTCTTCTTGTCGGCGTCGCTCAGGTCAGGATTCTTATTGACCAGATCGATCACTTCATCCTTGGTGAGTTCCTGCGTCTTGCCGAGAGCCTGCACGTCGATCGCGCTAGCCGAGATTCCCTGAGAAACCAGGAAGTCCTTGGCACGGTTGACGCGGCGTTCTGAGAGCGCCTGGTTATATTTCTCCGACCCGCGCGGATCCGTGTGGCCGGTGAGGGTCAGGTGGGCATCCGGTTTGAATTGGAGGTAGCTCTTGAAGTCCGTCGCAAGCGTGGTCAGAGTCGTCTGCTGGCTCTCTACCAGGCCGCCCTCGGGATGCTTTTCGCGAGGCAGAGCGGTCGGGAAGAAGATACTGTGCAGTGCGAGGCGAGCCTCAAGACGTACCTGTTCAGGGGACGGTCCCGGCGGCGGTGGCGGCGGCTCGATGGTAACACTGGTGTTGGCCGTAGCTGTGTGGCCCTTGTCGTCCGAAACGCTGCAGTTGATCTGCACCGGTCCGGTCGAAGCGCCTGTGGAGGAGTACGTTGCCGTGGTTCCGCTGCCGCTGATCGTGCCGCCGGAAGCCTGGTAGCTGTAAGTCAACGGACGATTTTGCGGGCTGACACCCTGTGAGGTTACGGTCGAGGAATCACCCGGCTTCAGGTCGGTCGGGTTTGCGGAGCAGCTCAGTGTCGGCGGCTCGTATTCCTTCACGGTGAAGGTCGCGGTGCTCGAGGCGCTCTCCCACGGCTTCAGGCCTTCCTTGCCGGGCTTGCCCTCTTTGACTCCGCAGTTAACGGTGTAGCTGCCCGGCGCCAGGTTGGTGGTATCCACCTTCGCTGTCGTGTCGGTTCCCGTCACTCCCTGACCTGCCCATGTGTAGATCACGTGGTCCTTGGGAAGCGTATTGCCCACGTTTGCCGTAACCGTGATCGGCTCTCCCGGAAAGACCGCGTTGGGCTGGGCGGCGCACGCAATTGTGACCGTCGGCGGGGGAGCCATGGTGTCGAAGCTAAGGACGATGCCCGTACTCAAACGTGCCATGTTGAAGTTGCCGCGCACAACGGGATACATGTCGACGTGGGAGTACTGGTAATCGGCCTGGAAGACTCGAATGGAAAGGCGGTGGTCGATCCACGGGGTGTTGTAGTCAATGCCGCCACCGGCCGTGAGCACCATGCCCCACTTGTTGCTCGGGTAGTAGGTGGTGCTCGACGCTCTCTCCACCGATCAAGGCATGAGCGAATGGGGTGATGTCCTCCGTTGGATAACGGAAGATCAAGCCACCGGACCCGCCGGAAAACTGATTATGTACGACTGTGGTGTTGTTTCCGCCGTTCTTGTGGAAATCACCTTCAGCCTGAATGCCGAAAAAATTCGTGAAGTAGCGCGCCAGGCTCACGTCCACGCAGCAGCTGACTGACCTCGCGTTGTCCTGCTGGGTCCCGTTGTTGATGATCGATCCCTTGGGCGCCAGATAGCTGTATCCGGCAAAGAGATCCCATTTGGACGGGGCTTGGGCCGAAGGCTGGCGCGGCCGGCTTCGCAGCATTGTCCTGGGCTGCCATGGCGAGCGGCAACAGACTCGTACATGCCAAAATCAATGCCAGGCGGGTAAATTTTGAAACTCGCGAGTACATGCGTTTCTCCTCCGCAATCAAAAACTGAAAAGCAGTTTGGAAATGGCGCTTCTTGCGGACCATTTTCCGGTCAAAAATCCGATTCGGCTCCTTGCAAAATCACACTCATCTAGTCAAGGGCACACCACCAACTAACGTAACATAGGTTTCCGGGGCCAGAGTGCACTTTCTGAATGGGTTGACCAACTGGTATCCCCCGATGGTCGATTGTGAATTCCTGCAAACTCCCCGCCCCGAACTGCAAAACGAAGAAAAGCGAAATGGCCGGCTATTCCGCGTTTAGGGTTTTCAGCAGGCTGCGCGGTTCACGCTGAATCTTCTCCTGCAGCAGCGTGATGGCATACATAAGCTGCTCGGGTCGGGGTGGGCATCCGGGGACATACACATCGACTGGGATCACCTGGTTGACGCCCTGCACAATGGCGTAGTTGTTGAAAACCCCGCCCGAAGTAGCGCAGGCCCCCATGGAAATGACCCACTTCGGCTCCGGCATCTGGTCATACAGCCGCCGGATAACAGGCGCCATTTTCTGGGCCACCCGGCCCGCGATGATCATCAAGTCCGACTGGCGCGGCGATGGGCGGAACACCTCCGCACCGAATCGCGCGATATCAAAGCGTGACGCCCCCATCGACATCATTTCAATGGCACAGCAAGCCAGTCCAAAGGTCACGGGCCACACGGAACTCTTGCGCACCCAGTTCACGGCAAAATCCATCGTGGTGAGAAATACGCCTTCCGGTTGCTCAAAGCCGTAGTTGACTTCCTGCAGTTTGGCGCGATTCTTGGCGCTGCTTTCGAGCGCGCCGAAAAGGTAACGATCGCGTTCCTGGAGAGTCCCCATGTTTCTATCTTACCTCTTTCTCCATGCCCGGAGAACGCGATGAAGCTTGAGATGGCCTCTGAAATATGAGTACAGTGTCCGAGCAGCCGGGATCTTGGGCGTCACACGACTCCCTTATGGGTTCAGCGAGACCGATGGGTTATTCTTCAATATTCGCGGAAATCCTGCGAGAACTCGCGAGTCGGCATGCACCGCATTGGCCCGCGAATGCCTCAATCGCCTGGCGGCTCTTAGAGACCGCGCATACGCCTGTTTTCGGAGTCGGAATGTCCAGTATTCGAATTCGGATTGCTCTCTTCTCGTTTTTTGCGCTTGCTCCCACTTTGCTTTGTGCACAAGCCTCTTCCCCTCCGGCCACACAGGCGGACGTGAAGGCGCTCCAGGACGCGGTTTTCGCGGCCCGGATGAACGCCGACAACGCCTGGATGCTGGTTTCTGCGGCCCTGGTGCTGCTGATGACCGGGCCCGGGCTGGCCTTGTTCTATGGCGGGCTGGTGCGGCGGAAGAACATCCTCGGCACCATGATGCAGAGCTTCGCGATGATGGGTCTGGTCACGGTTCTGTGGGCCATTGTGGGGTACTCCCTTGCTTTCGCGCATGGCACGAGCTTTATAGGTGGATTCGAGCACGTCTTTCTGCGCGGGGTGAGCCTTGCACCCAATGCCGACTATGCGCCCACGATTCCAGAGCAAACCTACATGGTCTACCAGCTCATGTTCGCCATCATCACGCCGGCCTTGATTACCGGCGCCTTTGCGGAACGCATGAAGTTCAGCGCCATGGCCGTATTTCTTTCGCTCTGGTCGCTGATCGTCTATAGCCCCATGGCGCACATGGTGTGGGGCGTGGGTGGTCTGCTCAATGCCAGCGGCGGACACATTCCCTCGCTCGACTTCGCCGGTGGCACCGTGGTCCATGTCACCTCCGGTGTCTCCGCTCTTGTGACGGCCATCTATCTGGGCAAGCGCCTCGGCTATCCGCATAGCAATATGCCGCCACACTCCATGGTGCTGAGCTTCATCGGGGCGTGCCTGCTGTGGGTGGGCTGGTTCGGGTTCAATGCCGGGAGCGCACTGGGATCGGGTCCCCTGGCCACCAGCGCCTTCATCAATACTCATTTTGCCGCCGCGACCGCTGCGCTGGGCTGGACCATCGCCGAATGGATCCACAACGGCAAGCCAACGGCTCTCGGCGCAATCTCCGGAGCTGTAGCAGGGCTCGTTGCCATTACGCCTGCTTCAGGCTTCGTCCAACCTTTCTCCGCGCTGCTGATCGGATTGGTCGCCGGGGTCTTCTGTTCCTTCATGGTGTTCGAGGTTAAAAGCCGGTTAGGCTACGACGACTCGCTCGACGCCTTCGGCGTGCACGGCGCCGGCGGAACCCTGGGCGCATTGCTCACCGGCCTTTTCGCAACCAGGGCCATCAATCCTGCTTTCGGACCGAACGTCGCCACCGGCGCCATCGATGGACACTGGGGCCAGGTTTGGCGCCAGGCCGCCGGGGTCGCGATCGCCTGGGTCCTTTCCGGTGTCGGCACGCTCATTCTGCTCATCCTCGTCGACAAGATCATTGGGCTCAGGGTTTCGCCCGAGGACGAAAACACAGGCCTCGACCTTTCCCAGCATGGGGAAGAAGGTTACGACCTGAATTCCTGATGAAAAGTTCGGGCTGGGTGCAGGTCACTCGCCCATCCGGCCTGATACGCTACCAGACGAGGCAATCAAGCATGCTCAAGATTGAAGCGATTATTCAGCCTTCGAAGCTCGATGCAGTGAAGGACGCGCTGCTCGAAGTCGGGATTGAAGGCATGACGATTCTGGAGGCACGCGGGCACGGCCGTCAGAAGGGCCACACCGAGTTCTACCGCGGCCGCGAATACACGGTTGACCTTCTCCCCAAAGTGAAAATTGAGATGGTTGTTCTAGACGAGATGAAGGAGAAAGCGATTGCCGCCATCGGCTCGGCAGCACGCACTGGAAGGATCGGGGACGGCAAGATCTTCGTGAGCCGGGTGGAAGAGGCGATCCGCATCCGCAACGACGAGCGCGGCGAAACGGCGTTATAGAGAGCTGTCGAGATCACTATTTTTTAGTGGAGTGGGAAACCTGCGGCTCCCTGACCTGCACGAAACTCGCTGACGATCACCCGCTCCCGGCCACGTTTCAGTACCATACCTTGTTTTACGCTCGCGAAGGTGTTTCACCACTTCCGTGGTGAGGCCCTTCAGGGGCTTCTCTCACACATCTACAACGTGGTGCTCGAAGTCAGGCGCGTTGGGTGGTGATTCCGCCAGGATCAACCCATTTCCCCACCCCGCTGGAAAATCGCTTATTCTGTTACAACATCTTTAAGCTTCGTCGAGCCTTTCAAAAACTACACTCATGACTCCAGTCGCTTTAGCGGTTGACGATCTTCGGGATCAATATATCCGGGAGATGGCGCTCGTCCGCCAGACCTGCGAGCGCACCGGGGACGGCACTGCCGCGATCCGGCGCCGCTCTGCGGTGGTTGACCGTATCCTGATTGAAATGTGGAGGAGGGCGTTCGCAGGCCAGCCTGCGCAGAATGTCTCTCTGCTGGCGCTGGGTGGCTACGGGCGCAAGGACCTGTTCCCTTACTCGGACATCGACGTGCTGTTTACCTTTGCGGACGAGAAGACCGAAGAGCAGGCCCGGGAAGCCGTACGGTCGATCATTCAAGGCATGTGGGACATCGGGCTTCGCGCCAGCCCCAATTCCCGCACCATCAAAGAAGCCGGACGCTTCGATCCCGACAATCTCGAGTTCACCCTGGCTACGCTTGACCGGCGTTTTCTGGCCGGCCAGTTCCCTCTCTACCAGCAACTGCACCAGACGGTCTTTCCTGGACTGGTGCTGAGCGAATGGAACACGATTACGCAGAAGCTGGGCGAGATTGCCCGGGCCCGGCACGCCAAGTATGGCAATACCATCTTTCACCTCGAGCCCAATTTGAAGGAGTGCCCCGGCGGATTGCGCGACTACCACCTGGCGGTCTGGTTTGCGCTCCTGTTTCATCTGAAAGAGACCAAGGAGTGGCCCCGCCAGCGCGGCGGAGTCTTCCAGAGCGCCCGCGGTGACGCAGAGGCGGCGTTTGATTTTCTTGCCGCCGCCCGATGTTTCCTGCACTTCCGCCACGGCCGCGACGACAACACGCTCGACTGGCAGTCGCAGGATGAGGCAGCCGCCAACTCCATCGGCCTTGAAACGCGCGGCACCGCCGACCCGGCCTACTGGATGCGCACCTATTACCGGCACGCGCGTGTGATTTACCGACGGGCTGCCCTGCTGATGGAACATCTGCCCGCGCCGGTCAGTTTCTACCGCCAGTTCCGGCGGCGCAGGACGCCGATCGCGGGCACGGACTTCATTCTGGACCAGGGGCGCATCGATATTCTCCCCGGTGCGCAGTTCAGCGACACGGCTGCCATTCTTCGCATCTTTTCGCTGATGGCAACGCACGGCTATGCACTGTCGCAAGCCGCCGAAGACCGCATCACCGACGCGCTGCCGGCTCTGGCCATCCACATTCCCGAAGGGCCTTATCTCTGGAACGCACTGCGCGAAGTTCTGCTGGGGCCGCATGCGGCTCATGCACTGCGGACGATGCACGCGCTCGGTGTGCTCGAGATGCTGATTCCCGAGTTTCACGGCATCGATGCGCTGGTGATCCGCGACAGCTACCACCGCTACACGGTCGACGAGCACACCTTCCTGACCATCGACAATGTGCACAGCCTGCGTCAGCCTGTGCACGACTACGAGCATCGGCTGGCACAACTGCTGCCGGAGATTGACCGGCTGGATCTGTTCCTGCTTTCGCTCCTGCTGCATGACACGGGCAAAGGCCGGCGCAGCGGCGAACATACGGGACAGAGCGTCGAACTGGCGGACAGTTTTATGGCTCGGCTCGACTTCGATACCGAAGAACGTGACCAGGTGCTGAAACTCATTCGCCTGCATCTGGAGATGTCCAACGCGCTCCGAAGGGATATCTTCGACGCCGAAAACGTGCGCGCGTTCTCAGAAAAAATCGGCAGCCCGGCGCTCTTGAAGATGCTGACGCTGATGACCTACGCGGACATCAAGGCCGTTAACCCGGAAGCGCTGACACCGTGGAAGGCCGAAAACCTTTGGCAACTCTACATGGCAACGGCGAACTTCATGGACCGAAGCGTGGACGAAGTACGGTATCACGCGGCAATCGACCCAACGCTCCTGAATCGCATCCGTTCGATGGTGCCGCCGAACCAGTACGATGCTTTGCGCCAGTTCCTGGAAGGACTTCCTCAGCGATACCTGCAGACCCGGCTGCCGGAGCATATTCGGAATCACTTTCAGCTTGCCGCCGATCTCGACGAGAATCCAGTCCAGCTTGATCTTCGCCCTCACCGGCAACTTTTCGATCTCACCGTGATTGTGCGCGACCGCAGCCGGTTGTTTGCGGACGTCGCCGGCGCGCTCGCCGCGTGGGGCATGAACATCGTGAAGGCGGGTGCGTTTTCGAATGACGCCGGCGTGGTGGTAGACAGCTTCCTTTTTACGGACGTGTTTCGCACCATTGAGCTGAATCCGAGTGAGAAAGACCGCTTTCTCGATTACCTGCACGACGTGGTCGCGCAGAAGGTTCCAGTGGAGCAGATGCTGGAGGCACGACGCCATGCGAGTAACTCTGCTAACGCCAAGGTCGAAGTCGCGACGCGCCTGCAATTCGACTCGGAGTCCTCAACGCATTCCACGATTCTGCAGGTTGTGGCACAGGATGTTCCGGGGCTCCTCCGGCAGATCGCGCTTACGCTCAGCACGCATAAATGCAACATCGAGGTTGCGCTTATCGATACGGAAGGCGAGACCGCGATCGACGTTTTCTACCTGACACAGGGCGGCGCCAAGCTGAGCAGCGAGACACAACATGCGCTGGCTGGCGATCTCACGACCGCAATCCATCAGCTCCGCGCTCCTGTCGGCGCCTAGTCAGCCCTCGCGATCCCACAATACACTCGCAGGTCCGCAAACTCAGGACTTTTTCCCACATGCCAGAGGGGCGTTATGCTGCGCCTCATGGTTAGCCGTGTCTTCCCCTTTGCCGTTCGAGCGGAGCCGTTGGGAATCGATTGCGCCAATGGGGAGCCGGGAACGCAAGGAGCAGCAAAAAGCAGGACAGTCGACGGACGATGCGCGTTGCACGTTTTCATTGGAGAATTCCTCTTGCAACCCTATTGGGATAAGCCTCGGTTGCAGCGCGGGGATCTATTCGCCTGAACAACTATAGGCGCCGTTGACGCAGAAAGTTCGCGTTCAGTCCACAGCAACATTTCAGAATACGGATCTGGGAGGTGTTCGATCTCCTTGAGGCCGACCGGCGAGAAACTCGTCGCCGACAGCTAAAATGTCTTCATGGCTGCCCTGATAGACGCAATCGACATCAAGCGCAAGATGTACTTCGAACTCGAAAACACTCCCTATTACTGCCTCGACGTGGACGTCTCCACCCCCACCGCTCGCGGCGGACAGACACTGGTGCGGCTGAAGATGCGCAACCTGCTGACGCGCGCCGTCTTCGACAAGACCTTCAAGGCCGGAGAGAAGTTCAAGGAGCCGGATCTCGAGACGGTGGAGGCTTCCTACCTCTACTCGGATGGCGACGCGTCTTATTTCATGGACCAGGAGACGTTCGACCAGATCGCGCTCACCCCGGAGAAACTAGGCGATGCGCTTGAATTCCTGACCGAGGGCGTGATCATCAAGATCGACAAATTCAACGGCAACCCCATCGGCCTGCAGTTGCCGGAGAAGGTGGAACTGGCCGTGGCCTACACGGAGCCCGGAGCACGCGGCAACACGGCGAGCGGTGCGGTAACCAAGCACGCACGGCTCGAGACGGGGCTCGAAATCAAGGTGCCGTTCTTTGTCGAAGAGGGCGAAAAGGTGAAGGTCTACACCGAAACGCGAGAATTCGCAGGCCGGGCTTAGCGCCGATCCTCGCCGCACTCGGCAAGCTTTTCATCTCAGCTCCATCAATGAGTTTGTAGACTACTTCGGCATCTGATTCTCTCCTCCGGCCATTGCGCATCTTCATGTAAGGGCTTGCTGATGCTTTTTGCTTCTGCTCTGCGATTCACTCGGACCGGCTTGCCGGCGGGAGTTGTCCTTGGGCTGGCAGCGGTGAGCGGCTGCGCACAGAACTTCGTGGCCGCTGCTCCACTGCCCGATTCACCGCAGCCGCAGCTGAAGGCGCTGGTTGATCTTCTGCAGCAGACGGATTTGAGGCCAGCTGGGGATCCACCGACCTTGGGCAACGCGTCTGAACCTGGGCCGGAGCCGCCGTCGATTACCATGTTTCCTCATCCCGAAGACGCGCGGTACTGGGTTTCAGGGCAGGCGAACATCATCTTTCAGGGACGGCTTCCCTTCCATTCGCTCTACGAAGGCCCGAACAGCTTTCGCAATTCGGCGGAGTACAAGACGGCAATGGTGGGAACTGCCTATACGGCTCTCCGGCGGAACAATTCGATCCGGTACAACACCGACTTCATCTTCGACATGGAATCGGCGGCGGGACGCGGACTGAGCGAAGCGCTGGGGCTGGCGGGATTCACCAATCTTGATGTGGTACGGAATCCCAATCTTGGTTCAACGCCGTACATTGCGCGCTACCAGATTCACCAGGTCATCGGGCTGACTGAAAAGACAACAAGCCAGGTGGCGAACTTCTTCGCGTTGGCATCGACTGTGCCGGAGCGGCGGGTCGAATTTCGCATTGGCAAGATAACACTGCCGGATTTCTTTGACGTCAACTCGATCGGCTCGGATAGCCATCTGCAGTTCATGAACTGGACGGTGGACAACAACGGCGCGTGGGATTACGCGGCGGATACGCGCGGCTATACCGTGGGCGCCATGGCGGAGTACGACGATCGCGCGTGGAGCATTCGCTACGGCCTGTTTGCCATGCCGGTTGTCGCCAACGGCATCGACATGGATTGGGCGTTCAGCCGGGCGCACGGGCAAAACGGCGAATTTGAGCTGCGCAAAGGCTGGTTGCCGCAAAGGAAGGGCGCGACGCGGCTACTGTTCTATGCCAATCGCGCACACATGGGGACGTATCGCGAGGCTGTGCGGGCCTTTTTGGCCGGGACCGATTCGACCCCAAATATCATCGCGCACGAGTATTTCGGCGCTCTCAAATACGGGTTCGGCTACAACACGGAACAGGAGCTGACGGCGAGTCTGCGCATTTTTGAGCGGTTCGGATGGAACGAGGGTCAACACGAATCGTTCGCCTATACGGAAGTGGATCAGACCGTGGAGGCTGGCGCGGATTACGCGGGAACTCGCTGGCACAGGCCGCAGGACAAGGTGGCGATTGCGGTAGTATCGAACGCGATCAAGCGCGATCACCAGAATTATCTGCGGCTGGGGGGGCTGGGATTTTTGCTGGGCGACGGCAACTTGAACTACGGGCGCGAGAACATCGTAGAGAGCTACTACACGTGGCATGCGTGGAAAGGGCTGTTCTATTCCCTCGATGTGCAGCATATCGACAACCCGGGATATAACCGCGACCGCGGGCCGGCGTGGGTGGGTTCGGTGCGGGCGCACGTGGACTTCTAAGCAGATGGATTTCAGGGACAGGATACTAACGCGGGCCGTGCTCCGCAGTGGGCGCAGCTTTTCCCCGGAGGAGATCGGAGAGATCGTCGAGACGCTCATCGAGCTGATTCAGTTTTCGTGACATCCCCTGGATCTCGGATTCAGCACGGCGATTGACGTCGAAATCGAGTTCGCCGCGCAACCGGTCTTTGGTGTCCTGGCGATTCTGGCTCATCATAATGACGGGAGCCTGGATGGCCGCGAGCATGGACAGAAACAAGTTGAGCAGGATGAAGGGGTAGGGGTCCCACGCTTTGCCGCCGAGAATGATGTTGGCCAGCGTGTAAATCGTCAGGACAACGGCAAACGTGATGATGAAGGTCCACGAGCCGCCAAAGCCGGCTACTGCATCTGCGATCCGCTCTCCCGTCGTCATTTCCTTTTCGATGATTTCGTTTGGATTGCGGGTCACGCGTCCCTTCACCAATTGATGAGCGGCGTGATACTGGTGACCCAGCGTGGTGAGCAGGTCCATTCCCGCCATTGGCTTGCTCTGGAGGAGGGCCTCGATATCATCGCGAGACACCTCGAGGCAGGATGACTCTTCGAGCGCGACTGCAGTGGTCTGATGAGGCGTCTGCTCGAGCATGGAGGCAAACCCGAAAAACTCGCCTTTCGCAGGTTCATCGACGATCACTTCCTGTCCGTCCTCATCGACAGTGGTAACCCTGACACGGCCTGAGACCATCACGTACGCGATGCCTTGATCGCCGGCTTTGTAGATGCGTTCGCGCGCGGCAAAGGTTTTAAGTTCGAGTTGTCCGGCCAAGACGGCCGTTTCGTCATCGTCCAATAACGAGAAAAGCGGAACGCCCCTCAGCAATTTGGGATTGCATGACATGGTGATCTCCGTTGTGAGGAAGTTGTTGTTTGCGGATCGAAATCGGGTCGATTTGTGATCGATGGGTGCCAAACGGCTGGGAAAGTTGACACATGCAAATGATGTTCCACTATAAGTGTGTGCGGCATGCACCCAATATAAACGGAAGGAAAAGATCAGCTTTCGACGCGATGTTTGCTTCAAAGGCATCGTCTAACCGTCCTCGCCCGCGAGTTCTGAAGGCCGGCTTCTCCGCTTACAATGTGGATGATTCCGAAGCGAGGTGGGCAGTGAGCGCCGAAGTCGAACCGTGTGTGCTGGTCTATGACGTGGGAGGCAGCCACATCTCCGCGGCGGTTTGCTTCAAAGAGGGGTTTCGGCTAGGCACGGTGGTGCGAGCGAATCATCCCGAAGAGCAGACGAGTGAGGCCTTTATTGGTGTGCTGCACTGGCTGGGGGTGACGGCGGCCGATGGAATCAAAGACGTGCAGGGTGCGGAAGTGGCAATGCCGGGGCCGTTCGATTACGCCAAGGGCATCAGCTGGATGAAGCACAAGCTGCCCTACCTGTATGGCGTAAATGTGAGCGAGGCGCTAGCGGCGCGGTTTGGATGGAACGCGAGCCAGGTGAGGTTTTTGAATGACGCTGCAGCGTATCTCCTGGGCGAAGTGGGCGCAGGGGCGGCTCGCGGCGTCGCGCGCGTAGTCTGCTTCACACTGGGGACGGGCGTGGGGTCGGGATTTGCGATCGACGGACACGTGGTGACAGAGGGCAAGGGGATTCCGCCGGGTGGGGAGATCTGGAACGTGCCCTACGAGGGCGGTATCGTCGAAGACCAGATTTCGACACGTGCATTGCAGCGGGCCTACATGGAACGCAAAGGGCAGGAGCGCGAGGTATCGTCGATCGCGCACTACGCGACTGGCGGCGAGCAGGCGTCGATTGAGGTCTTTGAGGAGTTTGGCAGAAATCTCGGCGTGGCGCTGAAGAAGCTGCTCAAGGATTTTGCTCCGGATGTCGTGGTGCTGGGAGGCGGAATTTCGCGGTCGGCATGTCTGTTTCTGCCCGAGACCCGGAAGGAACTCGAGGGTGCAGATTTCGAGGTGCGGATTGCGCAGTTGGGGGATAATGCGCCGCTGGCGGGGGCGGGTGTGGCGTGGTTTGGATAGAACGGGGAGTTCGCGTCGAGGATGTACTACTCTCCTGACGAACTTCGGATTCAGCAGTTGCTCGGCTTGGATTCATTGAGCCTGGCGGTTGCTGTTAGACGGAAGCGGTTTTGAACCGAATCCGGAAACACGCTCATGTTTGAAGAGACTTCCAGTTATTTTTGTCTGGCTCCAGAAGTTCCAGGGCCTTCTCGTAGTTGTCCTGCTCTGCCCAGGCGTCATGTGCTTGTCCCGCGACTTCGGCGGCTTGAACGTACTGGTGAATCGTTTTCAAATTGTCCACCAACCTCCGATTGTATTGGCCGCTATTCACTGCTTTTAGGTACATCTTCTTGTATTTATCTTTTCGCTCTTCTGCATAGACGTCCCAAAGCTCCCGGAACGTCATGCTCAGGTCATGTCCATGCGCGTTTCGCCAGGAAGCAGTGCGCACATCGTCTTGCCACGGGGCAATGTCTTCAACAAAGTTGTAATAAAAAAGAACCTTGTCTCTCAATTCTGACCAGTGCCGATAAATGTGACGGATCTCCGAGTAAGTGATCGGAACAGCAATTCTGCCGCGTGCATCCACCTTGCCTTTGAAAGCTGCTCCTCTCATGCGCTCTCCTTGATTCGTCGCGAAAAGATCGAGGATGAAGTGGATTTTTGCGTCTGGTGAAACTGCCTGTAGCACTTGTTGGATGCCGAACTTGCAGGCCCGCCGAATTGCCAGATAGTAACGATCATCGCCAAGGTTGCCCCATCCCTCGGATGTCAGCTTCTCCTGAGGCGCCTTGAAGACTCCTAGCGGAGAGTACCGGCTGTCCTTCAGCTTTGCCCAAAGCTCATCCAAACGGAGCCTGGTGACGTCGTCATGAGCGTCTGCGGCTGATTGTGCTTCTGCCTCCATGCCACCTATTGTGGAAAAATTTGGATTCGTCGCCCCAAAGCGGCTGACCTGATCAGCACTACCGATCAGTGTGTCGTTGTACGAATCGATTGTTAACCAAGCGACATTATTCCGGAGAAAAATCTGGAAAGGGACTCCCGTGTGTCGCGCCCCCATATGCCTGAGACAATCCTCCCGATCTTCCGCAAATCCATACAGCAGATCGCCTCGAAAGGGATTGAAAAGGTCGACAATATCGCTTGGCAGCAGAGACCTCGTTTGTTTCCAGGATTGCGGATGAGGTACGGGGAAGACCGACAGTGGGAAGCATAACCCGGGGGTGAGAGTTGCGTAAACAAGGATTGAGTGTTTCGGATCAAGAGAATGCGGGCGCAAGAAGTTGGCGGAACATAACCTAATCGCTGACCTGCCGCCTCGGTTCGGCGGGGACCACTTGTTGATCAAGATTGCTGTGGCTTTTGGCGTACACGAAGTAGACGCAGAGGCCCACCAGCATCCAGGTTCCGGCGGCGATCTTCGACGTCGGATCCACCGAAATAATCATCGCAACGCAGAAGATGGCGCCGAGAATTGGTACCAGTGGCACCAGCGGTGCGCGGAATGGCCGCGCCTGCTGCGGATTCTTCCTGCGCATGACGATGACGCCGATGCACACCAGCACGAAGGCGAACAGCGTCCCCAGGTTGGTCATGTTTCCCGTAATATCGCCCGGAAGAAAGCCTCCGAGAAGTCCGACAAAAATGTAGAGCACCAGGTTGCACTTGTAGGGTGTCCGGAACTTCGGGTGGACCTCGGCGAAGAGCTTTGGCAGCAGGCCGTCGTTGGCCATCGAATAGAAGACGCGGCTCTGCCCCAGAAGCATGACCAGCATGACCGACGAAAAGCCGGCGAGGATGGCCACACTTACGAGGGTGGATAACCAGCCATAACCGGCCATATAGGTCTTGATCGCGTAGGAGACCGAGGCCTCCGCACCCTTGGCGGGATCCATGAAGTCAAGTGCGGGAGCGATCCCAGTGAGCACCCAGCTGAACAGAATGTAGAGGACGGTGCAGACCGCCAGCGACCCGAGGATGCCGATGGGCATGTTCTTTCCGGGATTGATGGTCTCCTGCGCGGCGGTGGAGACAGCGTCAAAACCAATGAAGGCAAAGAAGACCACGCCGGCACCGCCGAGGACGCCGCCCCATCCATGCTTGAATATTCCGGCGTGCGCCGCGTCTTGTGACAGCACAAAGGGCGTGTGGTTGGCGGGATTGATGAAGTGCCAGCCAATAACGATGATCATCAATACGATTGTGACCTTGACTCCGACGATGACCGCATTGACCGTGGCTGATTCTGAAGTTCCTTTGACGAGCAGCAGCGTCATAACGAGCAGGATCGCGAGCGCAGGAGCGTTCACGATGCCATGGATGCCGCCGGGCCCGACCTGCAGAGGCGAATGACGCCATTGCCATGCGATCAGATTGGGAAAGAGATTGTTGAAGTACTCGGTCCAGTAGATGGAGAGTGTGGCCGCGCCGAGGCCGTATTCGAGAATCAGGGCCCACCCGATGACCCAGGCGACAAGTTCGCCCATGGTGACGTACGCATAGGTGTAGGCACTGCCGGCGATGGGAATCATGGCCGCGAACTCGGCGTAGCACAAGCCCGCGAAGGCACATCCGGTCGCCGCGATGATAAAGGAGATCATCACACCGGGGCCGGCATTTTGGGCAGCGGCGGCAGGTGTGCGGGCGAAGAGACCGGCGCCGATGATTGCGCCGATGCCGAGGGCGACCAGTCCCGGCCAGCTCAAGGTGCGCTTGAGCCCGCCTTTTCGTTGAGCTGTGCGAGCAGGGTGGACAGCGGCTTGGTGCGAAAAAGGCTCATAGGCAGTCTCAGGGGCTCTCAAAATGAAGATTGGGCTCCGCTTGAACTCTCGAGGATTGTGGGAAGAGTGTTCTCACCATGAGTATCAAGGCGCAATCCTCTTTGTCGAGAACTGATTGCTGGACGGGCACCTGCAAAAGGCCGATGAAATTCTTGCGTTTCGATTCTGGAGTTTAACAGCCAACTGAGAATGGCGGAGGGTCTATTTGCAGGGACGGGTGGGGCACGGTCTGGTTCCAAGCCATTGTCCATATTGCACCCCAAACCGCTGAAACTCAGAAAGACTGGTCGATGAATGGCCTGGTCAAGGGGACTATTCCGTGCGCAGAATCTCGACCGGATCGATTCGCAACGCTCGCAGAATTGCAGGCACCGTAGCCGCCGCCGCCACCGCAAGAATCACGGCGAGGGGAATCGCCAGCGTGCTTGCATCCGAAGCCTTCACTTGAAAAAACAATGACTCCATATACCGCGCCGAAGCCAACCCCAGCCCCACTCCTGCAACCAGCCCTGCCGCCACCGTGGCGATCACACTTCGAGTTACCAGTCGGACAATAGCCCCGCCGCGCGCGCCAACGGCGACCCGAATCCCGATCTCCCGCCGCCGCTGCAACACCGAGTAGTTCAGCACCCCATACAGCCCAATGCCCGCAAGCAAGAGTGCCACCGAGGCAAAGAACACACCCAGCATGGCCATCAGTCGCTCCCGCACCGTCTGCCCATCGATCAGTTCCTGCTGCGTCCGTACATTGCTCACGCGTATGCCCGCGCCTGTCGCCGCAACGGCCTTCCGTAATTCGCCGGCCCGCGCCATTGGCGCCCTCGGATCGTCGCCTGCCATGCGCACCAGAAAGGTCGTGCTTTGCTCCGGCTGCACGACACCTTTCGCATCCACCTCGTGCAGCGGCAGAAAGGCCACCGGTAGTTGCGCTTCGCGCACCCCGCGATAAGGTGCATTCGCCGCCACACCAACGACAACGAAGTGCTGTCGCGCACCATCGTCACCAACGACTTCAAAATGTCTTCCCACCGGGTTGTCCCCGTTAAAGAACCGCTTTACAAACTCCTGGTTGACTACCGCCGCGCCTGGATTCAGATCGTTCGACATGAACTCCCGGCCCGCCATAATCCGCATGCGCATGGTCTCAAACCAACCCGGCGACACGGGAAGGAAGTACACCAGGTCCACACTTGGCGGCCCGCCGTTTACAGCCACCGCGTTGTTCGACGACGACGCCATCAGCGGCCATCCTGACTCCGCAACGCGCTCCACCCCGGGCTTGCTTCGCAATACATCCGCGACCTGTTCCCACGCCTGCGGCAACTTCCCATGCGGCGCCATGGACTCCAACAGCAGCAATCCCTGCGGTGAGTATCCGAGCGGAATACGCGTCAACCGTTGATACGTCTTCACAAACAGCCCTGCCATGAACAGCACCAGAAAGCAGAAAGCCACCTGGATCGCGATCATCCCATGCATCGTCCGCCGCTTGGCGTGCGGATCGTCTCCGCCTTTCAATGCGCTTACAGGTCTAACCGCCGAAGCGCGCAATGCCGGCATCAGCCCAAACAGCAGCAGCACACCCACAATCAGCAATAGGCCAAAACTCAGCACACGCAAATCGAGAGGCAAGATCAGTCTCGCCGGATTGTCGGGAGAACTGATCATGCTCAACACCAGCGGCGCGGCCCTCCACGCAAAGATGGCGCCAAGTCCACCGGCTAATCCAGACAGCATCGCGCTCTCAACCAGCACCATTTGCACCAGCCGCCAGCGGCCGGCTCCAATCGAAACCCGCAGTGCCATTTCGCGCGCCCGTCCCGAGGCCAACGCGGTCATCAGATTTGCCACATTCACACATGCAATCAGCAGTACCAGCACTACCAGCACGCCCAGCCAGTTCATCGCCTCCCGGTAGTCCGCCTGAAATCCTGAAACTCCTGTAGCCGCCGGCAGAAGTTCCACCCGCTGTCGCAGATAGTTGGTGATGCCCTGTTGCGACATCCCTGCAAATCCCTTAGCACGCTCACTTTCAAATCCCATATTCACGGCGTCCAGCTTCGCACGCAGGGGTTCCATTCCCGTTTCCGGCGGGATGACCGCCAGAATTCGGTGCCACGTTGAATCGTCGCGCGTCACCGATCGATGCATCATCGTCGGCAGAAAGATCTCCGTCACCGTCCCCGGTTCTGTCCCCGTAAAACCCTGCGGACCGACGCCCACAATCTCCAGCAACTGATCGCCTATCCGAAGCGTTCGCCCTATCACCTTTGGATCCCGTCCAAATCGGCGCGACCAGTAGTCATACGACAAAACCGCCACCGGATGCGCGCCCGGAACTTTGTCGTCCTGCTGGGTAAACAGCCGCCCCGTTGTCGGATGCAGCCCAAAGCTCTCCCACATCCACCCGGAGACATACTGCACCAGCCCTTTCTCCATCTCCTCGTCTGAAGCGTATGTCAGATCCATTCGGTCGGTGTAGGACACTGCGACAAACTCGGCCTGTCCCTTGGCGGCTGACCGCATCAACACAAAATCCGGATATGCCCAGCCGTCGAAGTGCGTCGGTTGGCCCTCAAAAGTAAACTCCGCGCGCGACACCACAAACAGCCGCTCGGGCGCAGCAACAGGTAGCGGCCTCCACAGCAATGCGTCGATCAACCGAAAGGCAGAAACACAAGCTCCCATCGCCAGGGCCAGCGAAAGAATAGCTGCCGCCGAAGTTACCCGGTTCCGCCGCAACTGGCGCCCACCAAAAATCACGTCTGCCTTCAGCCCATCCAGCCATCCCGCGACGAGGACACGGCGGCTTGCTTCCCGTTGCCGCAACATCGATCCGAAGACTTGGCGCACCTCCTCCGGATCGCGACCTTCGGCAACCGCCTCTTCCATGTGTGACTCCAATTCTTCATTCAGTTCACGGTTCAATCTATCTCCGCGAAACACATTCCACATCCGCGTCCAGACCGACATCTCAAGCCTCCCGCAACACCCTGGTGATCGCTAAACTGACAGTCGTCCATCGAGACTCTTCGATTGCCAGTTGCTTCTTGCCAGTCGCCGTCAGTTGATAGATTCGTAGCCGCTTGCCGTTCTCCTTAACCACCCACTCCGCGCCTATCCACCCAGCCTCTTCCATCCGGTGCAGCGCCGGATAAAGCGACCCTTCCTCCGGACTCAATACCTCGCCCGAGGTCTCCTTGATCGCCGTCATGAGCGCGTATCCGTGCAACTTCGGCCGCCGCGAAATATCGTCAGCACCAACAGGTCAAGCGAGCCTTGGAATGTATCTGTCCTTTTCATACTAAGATGTCTTAGTATATAGATGACTGAGTAAAAGTCAAGGAAGAGTTCACTGGAAATGTCGGGCTTGAGAATACGATGAAAAGGCAACTCAGCGGCGCCATCGAAATCAGACGGAGCAACTTCAGTTGAAGCCCTCGGCTGGGTGAAACAATCGACGATCAACTGAATGCGCAGGGTATCGCTCGTCGCCAAGAGCGATTCTGGATGTACGACAAAGAGCAACTCACTTGTCGAACATGCTGCCTATTTTGGAAAAGGCATAGAGGAGGCGCTAGCGGCTGGCGGGAGGCTGCGACTGCGCAGGCGGATCGGGCGGAAGAGTGTAGATGACCTCGCCAGGCTTGGCGTAATGTAGTTTTTCGCGGGCCTCGTGTTCGATGGCGTCGGGGCTGGTCTTGAGGCGATCGACGTGGTCGCGCAGGTGGGCGTTTTCCTGCTGCAGGTCCTGGATTTCTTTCTTGAGTTCCTTTTCCTGGGTGCGCTGCTGATACCAGGTGGAGAGACCGTGGCGGCCATTGACGACGCTAAAGGCAAAGGCCAGGGCGAGGGCAACGGCGAAGAGCGTGCCGGCGGGACGCCAACCCTGCTGCACCCAGTGGATGGCGCGTTGGCGAAGGGGAAGCGGCTCGTTGGCCGTTTCCTTGTTTTCAGTGAATAGACTGGGTTGCTGCATTCGGCCTCTACTGTCACCCTTGCACGAACTTCTCTGCCGCGGAGCGGAGCGCGACCATGTCTTTCTCGTCGCGCGCCTCGGTGTAGGCCCGCACAACCGGTTCTGTGCCGGACAGGCGGAAACACACCCACGAACCATCTTCGAGGATCAGTTTGAGCCCGTCCGTGCGCACGATGCCGGTGACCTTGCGCCCGCCAAGCTCGGTTGGATCCTTCTTCAACTCTTCAGTGAACGCGGCTTTGCGTTCCGGGGTCAAGTGGAAGTTCTCGCGAACGGGATAAAAGGAACCAACCTTGGCAAACAACTCCTTGAGCTGGCGACCCAGGCTTTTTTTGCGGGCGGCGACCATTTCTGTCACAAGGAGGCCGGCTATGATGCCGTCCTTCTCCGGCACGTGGCCGCGGATGGTGAGGCCGGCAGACTCTTCGCCACCGATGGCGATCTTGTCGGCGATGATGAGTTCGCCGATGTACTTGAAGCCGACCGGCGTCTCGTAGAGCGGCACCTTGTGGTACTCGGCAAGCGCGTTGATGAGGTTCGTGGTGGCGACGCTCTTGGCGACGCCGTTCTTCCAGCCGCGCGTTTCGACGAGGTAGTCGAAGAGCAGCGCGATGATGTAGTTGGGCTGGATGAAGGTGCCGTCTTCGTCGACGATGCCGAAGCGGTCCGCATCTCCATCCGTCGCGATGCCGATCCTGGCGCCGATCTCCTTCATCTTCTGTTTGCAGTCGCCCAGCAGGTGGTCGTCGGGCTCGGGGGCATGGCCGCCGAAGAGGACGTCGCGATAGTCATGGACGGTGGCGACCTCGACACCGGCTTCGCGGAGGATGTGGCAACTGTAGCCGCGTCCCGCTCCCCAGAAAGGATCGAAGACAACCTTGATGTGGGAGTTGGCGATGGTCTTGAGATCGACCAGTTCGCCGAGGCGATGGAGGAAGCCGGGTTTGACGTCAGCGGTCTCAAACTCCCCCGGAGTTCCAGGTCCTGGACTGGCGAGGTTGGCCGCATCGAGTGCGTTGATGGCGGCTTCGATCTGTTTGGTCACTTCGGGAAGGGCGGGAGCTCCGTCGTGGGTGGAGAACTTGATGCCGTTGTACTCCGGTGGATTGTGGGAGGCGGTGAAGTTGATGGCGCCGGAGGTCTTCAGCGCGCGCACCGCATAGGCGATGGCTGGCGTAGGCGCCGCATCGGGGATGACGATGGGAGTGATGCCGCCGCCGGCAAGGATTCTGGCGGCTTCGGCGACAAAGCTCTCGCCAAGGAAGCGCGGGTCGCGGCCGACCAGGACGCGGTGAGGCTCAGGCTGCGTATTGACGTATGCGGCAATGCCGGCGATGGCGAGGCGGATGTTGGCCAGCGTAAATTCGTCGGCAACGATGGCCCTCCAGCCGGAGGTGCCGAATTTGATGACGGAGCTCATCGTCCTTCTCCTCAAGCGGCCGTGGCTTCGCAGAATCTATGGAATGGGATGCGCAAGCCGCAAGGAACATACTGCAACACGAGGGCCAAGTCGGCAAGTTCAGGAATATGCAATCCAGGCGTCATTGGGGTTTGCAGGGCCCAATCGGCGACTTTGATTCGGACGATGAAAATTGTGATGGGATGTGGGGTCTCGCTTCGTACACTGGACGCGGGGAGAACGAAATGCTCGAAGCGAACCCGCAGGCACGGATTGTCCTGACAACCGAAAGTACGCTGGATGAAGCCAACAAGCTAGGCCGCACGCTGGTGGAGGAGCGGTTGGTGGCATGTGCGACCCTAATGCCGGTTGTCCAGTCGATTTATTACTGGAAGGACCACATCCATTCCGCTCCGGAAACCATGGTGCTGCTGAAGACGAGCGCGGAAAAGCTCGAGGCCCTGGAAGTGCGCATGCGCGAGTTGCACAGCTACCGGGTGCCGGAGTTCCTCGTGATCCCCGTGGAGATGGGAACGAAGCTCTACCTTGACTGGTTAGCTGGGGTGCTGGCCCAGCCCAAGTAGCAATCGAGGGCGTTAGGGGAATTACCTGCGCTGCGGACGATCCTGTGGTGGGCAGGGAAGATTCGCGCATCTGGTATTCTGAGCTTCGGCTGTGATGCGCTGGCTGATCATCGCACTTCTGGTTTCGGTCGCGGGGCTTCTGGCAGCGGCTGCGGGAATGGCGCGCCACATCCTGCGACAACGCGCAAGTCTGAGACATCCCTCGTCTGAGGGTGATGCCGCCGTGGTGGGAACGGCCGAAGCATCCGACCTGGAGTCAGAAAGTTAAGGAATAAACGTGGAAAACGGAATTGCGAAGCCGCTGGTTTCAGAGATTGCCAATTCGGGCGTCTCGCTTGGGTTGCGCTCCGCCGGTGTCATGCTGGCCGGGAGCGCGCTGGTTGCGGTCTGTTCGCACATCGCAGTGCCGCTGTGGTTCACGCCGGTTCCGCTAACGTTGCAGCCCTTTGCCGTGTTGCTGCTGGGGCTGCTGCTGGCGCCGCGCCTGGCTGTCGCGACGCTCGGCATATATCTGCTTGAGGGCGCCGCGGGACTTCCGGTCTTCGCACCGGGACTGGCATTCGGCGCTGGGGTGGCGCACCTGCTGGGGCCGACCGGAGGATACCTGATGGCGTATCCGGCGGCGGCTGCGCTGGTCGGTTATCTGTGGCGGCGCAGCAGGCGTGGGTATTCGGCCGCACTGATGAGCGCGGCGGCGGGTAATGCGGCAATTCTGCTGTGCGGGTTTATTTGGCTGCTGGTGTGGACGCATGGAGCCGGGTCGTCGAGTTCCGTGAAGACGGCATTTGCGCTTGCGGTGCTCCCTTTTCTGCCCGGCGACGCGTTGAAGGTTGTGGCCGCAGCGGCAATTGCCAGGGGACTGCAGCGGGCACGCCGCATCCGTTAGTTGAATTCATCCCTTTGGGGTCGTTTTTCGTTGAAAGGATCTTTGTGTCCGTGAGCACCAACCATTCTGAATCTGCTGTTATGAATTCCATCCGGGAGATCTCGATTGCACACAGCCCGGATTCGGATGACGCTTTCATGTTTTATGGCCTGGCGACGAATAAAATCCGCGTGCCGGGATACAAGTTCACGCACACGCTGTGCGATATCGAAACGCTGAACCGGAGAGCTCAGGACGAAGCGTTCTACGACGTATCGGCGATCAGCTTTCACGCGTATCCGTATGTGCAGGAGAACTATGCGCTGATGGGCTGCGGTGGCAGCGTGGGCGAGGGATACGGCCCGATGGTCGTGTCGATGAAGCCGATGTCGCAAGACGATCTGAAGCGGGTGAAGGTGGCCATTCCGGGCACCATGACGACGGCATTCCTGGCGCTCAAGATCTTCAATCCCGAAATCGAGACGGAGGTCGTGCCCTTCGACCAGATCATTCCCGAGGTGCTCGCGGGCAAGTACGAGGCCGGGCTGATCATTCACGAGGGTCAGCTGACGTACGGCCGCAGCGGACTGTACAAAGTCATCGATCTCGGCGTGTGGTGGCGCGATACGACCAAACTGGTGCTACCGCTGGGCGGGAATGCGATTCGCCGTGCGCTGGGAGCGGAGTCGCACAAGATCATCTCGAAAGCGCTGCGCGACAGTATTCAGCACGCGCTGGATCATCGGGAGCAGGCGCTGGAGTACGCCATGCAGTTTGCGCGCGACCTCGACCCGAACATGGCGAGCCGCTTTGTCAGCATGTATGTGAATGAGCGGACGCTGGACTATGGACCAGATGGACGCGAAGCCATTCGCAAGCTGCTGGAGATGGGCCACGAGCGCGGGATCATTCCCATTGCGCCGAAAGTGGAGTTCGTCGACTGAGGACGAGCAAGCACCTTCGGTAATTAGAGTTCACAAATTTCTCAGCGAAGATTCTGAAGATTCACTAATCCCGGCCGATGCATTGGTATCGAGGGATACCGATGCTTTTGAGCCGGGATGAACTTGTGTCTGCGCTCTTCTGCGAGACCGACCGCGCGCAACGCCTGAAGATGCCCCTTGCCCTGATCGCCGTTGGATTTGCGGAGTGGGACAGACGGGAATCAGAGCCGGAGCAGGCTAGCTGCGATACCGCAGAGCGCGTCATCGTAGGCCGGATAACGGGGATTTTGCGATGTTACGATTCCGTGGGCAAGTGGGCCGAGGCAGAATTCCTCCTCTTGCTGCCCGGATGCGCCGTAACGCATGCAAGCACACTGGCAGAGCGCCTGCGCGATGAAGTTTTCGCGGTGCCCGTTGAAGCAGGCGGCGGGAAGCTGTACGTGAACGCATGCTTTGGCGTTGCGTCGAGTGGGGGCCGGTCGCCGTATGTGGTTTTGCGGGAGGCGCACGGTGCCTTGCAGGAAGCGCGAGCTGCGGGACCGGGATCGGTCCGATGTTTGGCGGCGGACATGGAAGCCGATCCCACTGCATTCCTGGTCCCGGTGCTGCCGCACGAAGCACTTCCCTGATAGTGGGGTGCGACGGCCGGGCATTTCAATGAGCGGTCAACGATACGTGGGGGTTCGCGATCTCGAGGAATTCCTGGAAGACATCATTGGAGAGCATACGACCCTGGGGGGTGAGCCGCACGGTCTCTCCGTCGAATGTGAGCAGGCCGCGCTCGGTGAGCTGTTCCACGGTGTCGAGGGCATGGGCAACCATTTGGTTGCCGAATTCCTTGCGGAGTGCGGAGACAGAAACTCCTTCGTTCAGGCGAAGGCCCAGAAACCAGGCCTCCTCGTGTTGGCGCTCGGACGAAAGCCACGCCATTTCGGGCAGCTGCACGGCATCAAGATAGGACTTGAGGTCATCGGTCGTGGCGGAGCGCAGGACGTAGGCGGGCTGTGCGGACTCGAAGGAACGTGGGGTTGCGCGCAACATCGAGGATGCGTCGAGGCCGAGCCCCAGATACGGGCGCCGCTGCCAGTAGCGCAGGTTATGGCGCGATTCAAAACCGGGACGCGCGAAGTTCGAAATCTCGTATTGAGGCAGGCCGGCGGCGGCAAGGCTCTCGATCGCGGTCTCGTACATGCGGGCCATGGTGTCGTCGGTTGGAACAAGCTCGGCGTGGTAGCGGACGCCGCCGGCCATCAGTTCGCGTCCGAGACGCGATTCGTCATCCACCTCGAGCATGTAGATGCTGGCGTGGGGTACGCCGGTGTCGACGAGGACCGAGACCGACTCCTGCCATGACGCGAAGGATTGGCCTGCAAGGCCGGCGATCAGGTCGAGATTGAGGTTAGTGATTCCGGCGGAGCGCATTCGCTGGAGGTCATTGAGGACAATCGCCCGGCTGTGGAGACGGCCGCTCTGGTGCGCCTCACGATCGATGAAGGATTGCACGCCGAGGCTGATGCGATTGACACCGGCTTGCGCGAACGCGGCAAGGGTGGCGTCGGCGAGTTGGCCGGGAGCGCACTCTACCGTGATTTCAGCATCGAGCTCGACGGTGAATTCGGCGCGGATGGCGGCAAAGAGCTGAGCAATCAGATCGGGCTCGAGCAGGCTGGGTGTTCCACCGCCAAGATAGACGGTGTCGAGGCGAGACGGCAGGTTCGCGCCAAGTTTCTCGCTCCATCGGTGCGCGGCACGCATCTCCTCGATAAGGCGCTGGATATAGCGGGCGTGTTCACCGGCCGGATAGACACCTGAAGCAAAATTGCAGTAGGTGCATTTTGAGCGGCAGAACGGGATCGAGATGTAAAGGCCGAGTTGTTCGCTCGCGGGTGCTGCCATATTCTGATTCTTTCATGCCTCCGTGGGCGGCACAGCCCGCAGGGGTTGACGCCGCCAGTGCAAAGGAGACGTTCTTTTGAAGGCCTGGCCGATTCTTGCCATCATCCTCGTCCAGTCGTTTCTGTGCCTTGCCCATTGGTTCATGTATCGCACGTGGATCGACTTCGGTTGGCCGATGAGTCCCGCTGCCACGCTCGGGCTGCGCCTCGCCTTTGCCCTGCTTTCGTTTGTTTTCGTACTGGCGTCGTTGCTGAGCTTTCGATTCTCCAATCGGGTGGTCAGGGCTTTCTACCGGTTTGGCGCCTTGTGGATGGGGCTGGCGAATTTTCTTTGTGTCGGTGCGGCAATTGCGTGGCTGGCCGATCTGCTGCTGCGCCTCGCCGTACCGGCTGCGACGCGGCTCGGCTGGAGGCCATATATCGCCGAAACTCTTCTGGGTGCTTCAATCGCAACGGCTGTTTATGGGCTGGTGAATGCGCGGATCATTCGGCTGCACAAGGTCACTGTGCAATTGCCGAATTTGCCGCAGTGCTGGCGCGGACGGCGAGCGGCGATTGTGAGCGACTTGCACCTGGGGCACATCAACGGGTTTGCCTATATGCGGCGGGTCGCCGCGATGGTGCGCGATTTGGATCCGGCAATCCTCTTCGTGCCCGGAGATCTATTCGATGGCAGCAAAGTTGACCCGCTTCACGTGGCCGCGCCGCTACTGGAGTTGAAACCTCCGCTGGGAACGTACTTTGTCGGCGGAAATCACGAGGAGTTTGGCGGAGCGGAAGCATATGAAGCAGTTCTGCGCGCGGGCGGGATTCGGGTGCTGCACAACGAGTGCGCCAACGTGGAGGGCGTTCGCATCGTGGGAGTGGCATACGGGCCTTCAACGTATCCAGTACAGATGAGGACGTTCCTTCAGGGGCTGAATCTGAAGGATGGGTCCTCGAGCATTCTGCTGAATCATTTGCCCAACCGGCTTCCGCTTGCCGAGCACGCTGGTGTGAGTCTGCAGCTTTCGGGGCACACGCACGGCGGGGGACAGATATTTCCATTCAACCTCATTACCCGGCGTGCCTTCGGCAAGTTCACCTACGGGTTGCAACGCTTCGGGGAGATGCAGGTGTTCACATCGAGCGGCGCGGGAACGTGGGGTCCGCCGATGCGGGTGGGCACATACTCCGAGATCGTGTTGCTCACCTTCGCGTAAAGGTGTTTTGATAGTCCTTCCGCTTCAGAGGGATGTTTGGAGCTGTGAAAGGTACGACCATGGGCGTTTCAGGCAAAGGCTTTGTTATCGTTGCGGCTTGCATTTCTCTTCTTGCGGTTGCCGCCGTTGCACAGGAGGCACACAGCGACGCGCCGTCTCCTGCACAGCAGACGCTGGAGTTTCCAACGGTTCTGTATGGCGCCGCTTACTACAACGAGTACATGCCGGGCGATCAGGATGCGCGGCTGCAAAAAGACGTCGCCATGATGAAGGCCGCCGGCCTGAACGTGGTGCGCATGGGCGAATCAACGTGGAGCCTCTGGGAGCCGGAGGACGGCCGGTTCGAATATGCGTGGATGGATCGCGTCGTGGATGCGATGGGCAACGCCGGCATCAAGGTGATTCTCGGGACACCGACGTACTCAGTCCCGGCGTGGATGGCGCATCAGCATCCGGAGATCCTGGCCGATCGCATCTCAGGCGGGTATTTCGGCGGACCGACCGAACCCGCGCAGTACGGCATGCGGCAGAACATGGATACGGATTCGCCGGCGTATCGGTTTTATGCAGAGCGGCTGATCCGGCACATCGTGGCGCATTACAAGGACAATCCCACGGTGATCGGGTGGCAACTCGACAACGAAACAGCGAGCTACGAGGCCGCAAATCGCGATGTGTTCATCGGGTTCCAGCACTATCTCGAGAAGAAGTTTGTGACGCCCGAGGCATTGAGCAAGGCGTGGTTCCTCAACTACTGGGGCGAAAACCTGCACACATGGGAAGACCTGCCGACGCGCAACGGCGCACAGAGCACCGGCTACAAGCTGGAGTGGTCGCGCTGGAGCCAGATGCGAGTGACGGATTTTCTCGATTGGCAATCTCGCCTGGTACGCGAGTGCGCGGGCGCGCGGCAGTTCATTACGACCGACTACGGCGGCATGATGAAACGCGATGTCAACGAGGAGGCCATCGCCACTTCCCTCGATGTTGTGGCGGACAATATCTATCACGGCTCGCAGGATCACTTCGACGGAGCGGCACAGTCGATCCAGGGGGACTTTTCGCGTTCGCTGAAGCATGCCAATTTTCTGGTGACGGAGACAAATGCGCAGTCCACGGACTGGACCTCGGCGCACCAGTATCCGCCTTACGATGGGCAGTTGCGCGAGGACGTGTACACCCATTTGTCCAACGGTGCCAACATGGTGGAGTACTGGCACTGGGCATCGATTCCGGCGAACCAGGAAACATACTGGAAAGGTGTGCTGTCGCACGATCTGGAGCCGAACCGGGCTTACGCCGAAGTATCGCGCACGGCGCACGAGTTAGAGAAGATCGGGCCGCACCTTGTGGGTCTGAAGATTCATAACGATGTGGCGATCCTGTGGAGCCGCGACTCTGCGAATGCGATCGGTTTCATGGCATTCACATCTTCAGGGCCGCAGTGGAGTTTTGCCGGACCTACAGCGGACTACTCATCTCTGGTGCAGCAGATACACCACTCTCTCTACGATCTGAACGTGAGCGCGGATTTCGTTTTTCCGGAGACGAAGGACTTCTCGACGTACAAGCTGCTGATTGTTCCCGCGCTCTACATCGCAGATGATGCGCTGCTCGAACGGATCGCGGATTACGTGAAGGCCGGCGGCCATGTGGTGATGACGTTCAAGAGCGGTTTTGCCAATGAGAATTCAGCCGTGAGATGGGTACGCGCGCCGGGTCCGCTGCGCGAAGCTGCTGGATTCAGCTACCAGGAGTTCTCGAATCTCGAACACCCTCTCGAACTGAAAGATGACCCGTTTCATGCCGGCGGAGAAAACAAGGTGAGTCACTGGGCGGAGTTTCTGATGCCCGAACACGCGAAGGCGCTAGCGTATTACGACCACCCGTTTTTCGGAAAGTGGCCGGCGATTACCGAAAATCAGTTCGGCACAGGCACGCTGCTATACGAGGGCACGTATCTTTCCGGCGCGCTTCAGACCGCGGTATTGAAGCGCGCTCTGAAGGAAGCAGGACTCGCTGGACCCGATCAGCAGGAACCCGCGGCGGTGCATGTCGCGCACGGTGTAAATCGAATGGGCAAGAGAGTGCACTACTACTTCAATTATTCGTCCGGCGAGGTGAAAGCGAACTATGCGTACGGCGCGGGAACGAACCTGCTGGACGGAAAACCGGCTTCAAAGAGCGACGCTTTGGCGCTGGGGCCATGGGATTTGGCAATTATCGAGGAGAGATAGATGGCGCCCAAGGGGCGCAGAAACGGCGAAATTTACCTTGAAATGATCCGGGGGTCTTTCGCGATTGGCGAGTGTCGATAAGAGCGGCACCGGCCGCATTCTAGCACCATTCGGTAGCATTGCAAGCGGTTTAAAATCACAGCTTATCTATCGCTTTTTCAATTATTTAGAACGTTACCGCATAGCCGATCTGAATCCTGAAAACATGCAACCTCCCGATGAAAACGAGGCATCACAGAGAGGGCCAGCGTTACGTACGCGTACGAGGTGCAGCGCGGCGACCACAGGAGCAATTCAAAATGGCGAATACACAAGGCTCACAGCAAGGACAAGGTTCAGGCACCGGTACCCGCAACGACCAGGATCCCTCCCAGAAGGGCGGCACCGGCCAGCACTCTCAGCAGGGCAACCAGGGAAACAAGCCCAATGATATGAACAAGGAGCAAAAGCCCGGCAGCGGCAATCAGCAATCGGGCGGTTCGGGCTCATCGGGCGGCAATCGCTAGAGTAAGGTGAATTGACGTCAGCCGAACGCTGATAGCTCTTTGCAAACTTAGAATCTGACACAACGGCCCACGTCCTCCCGCGAGAGGCGTGGGCCTTTGCCGTTTTTCGGACCAAGAGCGCATGGTGTGCATCCGTCACACGCAAGGGACCCCCGATTGGCTATGATCGGTGGGTCCGTCTGAAAAAAACGCATTGCCTGTCAGGAGCCTCGAGAACCGCACGTGAGCGAAACATCCGAACCTGTACCTGCCAACAAAACGTCTGTCATTCGCACCAGCCTGCATGGCGTCGATCTGCTATTCAACTCGCGCCTCAACAAGGGCACGGCATTCACCGAGCAGGAGCGCGACGTCTTCGGCTTGCACGGCTTGTTGCCACCCCACATCGGAACCCTTGAAGATCAGCGTCTTCGGCGCAAGCGCGTTCTCGACTCGCGCGACTCGGCCTTTGGCAAATACAGCAACATGCGCAACCTGCAGGACAACGATGAGACGTTGTTCTACTCCATGATCGAGCACTACACCGAGGAGTTGCTGCCGGTGGTGTATACGCCGGCGGTGGGCGAGGGCTGTCAGCGCTTCTCTGAAATCTGGCGGCGGCCGCGCGGACTCTTTATCAGCTATCCGAACCGGAACAGGATCGATCAGATCCTTGCCGACAGCCGTTACGACGATGTGCGCTGCATCGTGGTCAGCGATGGCGAGCGGATCCTGGGTCTGGGAGACCAGGGCGCGGGCGGTATGGGCATTCCCATCGGCAAAATGGCGCTTTACACCGCACTGGGTGGCATACCTCCGGAACATTGTCTGCCCATCCTGCTCGATGTAGGAACGGATAACGAAAAACTGCTAAACGATCCGATCTATATCGGCTGGCAACACAACCGCGTGCGCGGGCAGGAGTACGACGACTTTGTTGAGGCCTTTGTGACCGCAGTGCACAAGCGCTGGCCCAGGATCCTGCTGCAATGGGAAGATTTTGCGGGAAGCAATGCGGCGCGTTTGCTGGAACGCTATCGCGATCGCCTCTGCACCTTCAACGACGACATCCAGGGAACAGCCGCGGTGACCACGGCGACGCTGCTGGCAGCAGTGAACGCGACGGGGGTTCCGCTGTCGCAGCAGACGATTGCGATGTATGGCGCAGGTTCGGCGGGCATCGGCATTATCGACCTGCTCGTCTCCGCGATGAAGCAAGAGGGGCTGAGCGAGGAGCAGGCGCGGAGCCGCATCTATGCGTTCAATCGCTATGGGCTGCTGGTGGAAGGAGCGCGCGGCATCAAGGAGAGCCAGCGGCCATTGGTTCGGAAGCGTGCCGACACTGCGGGCTGGCAACTTGGAGGCGGGCAAGATGTGACGCTTCTCGACGTGGTGCGCAATGCCAGGGTGACGGTGCTCGTAGGTGTATCAGCGCAGGCTGGCGTGTTCACCGAAGCGGTTGTGCGCGAGATGGCGCGACACGCGGAGAGGCCGATCGTCTTTCCATTGTCGAACCCGACTTCACAGGCCGAGGCTACTCCAGCAGACTTGATGCGCTGGACCGACGGCCGCGCGCTGGTGGGAACGGGCAGTCCGTTTCCGCCGGTCGAGATCGAAGGCCGGCCAGTGCGCATTTCGCAGGTGAACAATTCCTTCATCTTTCCCGGGCTGGCGTTGGGCATTCTTGTCGCGGAAGCACGGCGTGTGACAGACGGCATGATCATGGCTGCGGCGCGAGCGCTTGCCGGATTGTCGCCCTCGCGCACGGATAAAACAGCGCCTTTGCTGCCGCCGATTGGTGACTCGCGCAAAGTTGCGCTTGTGGTTTCAGAGGCGGTTGCGCGGCAGGCCATCGCGGAAGGGGTTGCGACGATTACCGATGCGGACTCCCTGCCCGACCGCATTCGCGCATACATGTGGAGCCCGGTTTACGTCCCGTACGAACGCATCGGGAGCTGACTGCGAACCGGGGATCCTGGTCCCTCGCTGGAGAAAAGCGCGCATCCTTGCCCTTTATTGATAGTATGGGTGCGGCCAAGATAAACGTTTTACCAAAGAGGAAACCATGAACCACACTTCATTGCGTTCCCGGATGCAAACTTCGGCGATGTTGTTCTTGTGTTTTGCATGCGTGACAGCGCCGAGCCTTGCGCAGCGTCCGCAACCCAAGCCTCACCCCACCGGACCCTGGATGAACGAGAGCCTCTCGCCCGACGAGCGCGCCGACCTCGTGATCAAGGAGATGACGGTGGACGAGAAAATCGCATTGCTGCATGGCGTGGGCATGCCGACCGATGAGCCGGTAACCCCGGAGAATGCGGCGTCGAATCGCGGCGTGGGCTACACCGTGGGTGTCCCTCGACTCGGGATTCCGGGCATCGACATGAGCGACGCGGCATATGGCGTGCGGTCCAGCGGCGTGAATGGACGTTATTCCACTGCACTGCCTGCGAACGTTGCCGCAGCTGCTAGCTGGGACACCGATGCGGCCTACGAATATGGCGCGCTTATCGGCCGTGAGCTGCGTGCGCAGGGATTCAACATGACGCTCGGCGGCGGGGTGAACCTCACACGCGATCCGCGCAACGGCCGCACCTTTGAGTACCTCGGTGAAGATCCTGTGCTGGCCGGAACGCTCGTGGCCAGGCTTATCGAGGGGACGCAGTCGGCCAACGTGATCGGCGACATCAAGCACTACGCGCTCAATGACCAGGAGAGCGGGCGCAACTCAGTGAATATCACCATAAGCAAGCGCGCGATGCGCGAAAGCGATTTGCTGGCGTTTGAAATCGGCGTGGAGAAGGGCAAGCCTGCCGCGGTGATGTGTTCTTACAACCGCGTCAATGGCGATTTTGCCTGTGAGAATCAATACCTGCTGAATGAGGTGTTGAAAAAGGATTGGAAGTTCCCTGGCTTCGTGCTCTCGGACTGGGGTGGCACGCATAGCGATGTCAAGGCCTCTGCAGCAGGCCTCGATAACGAGCAGCCGGGCAGGTTCTTTTTCGAGCAGCGCTTTAAGGACGCGCTTGATGCCGGCAAGATTCCGCAGGCTGAACTGGATGAGCACGTGCACCGCATCCTGCGCTCGATGTTCGCAGCGGGTGTAATCGATCATCCGCGGCAACGAAGCGTCATCGATCCCTTTGCCGGATTTGAAACTTCGCGCAAGATCGAAGAAGGCGGCATCGTGCTGCTGAAAAATGAGAAAGCTCAACTGCCGCTGAATGCGGCGCGGTTGAAGACCATTGCAGTGATCGGTTCGCACTCTGACGTGGGCATGATCTCAGGTGGAGGCTCCGCACAGGTCGACCCGATCGGCGGAAGCGCGATCAAGCCTCCGGGGCAAGGCTCGACCCATTGGATGGAGGAGATCTGGTTCCCGACTTCGCCGCTGAAGGCGATCCAGACGCGCGCGCCACATGCGACGGTGAAGTACGACCCGGGAACCGACCCCGCGGCTGCAGCTGCAGCAGCCAAGGGTGCGGACGCGGCCATCGTGTTTGCCTACATGTGGGCGAGCGAAGGCATGGACCTGAAGAGCCTGACGCTGCCTCACGATCAGGATGCGATCATCTCGGCCGTAGCTGCGGCGAATCCGCACACCATCGTGGTGCTTGAAACGGGCAACCCGGTCACGATGCCGTGGGTAGAGAAGCCGGCGGCAATCCTTGAAGCGTGGTTCGCCGGCAGCGATGGCGCAAACGCCGTGGGCAATGTGTTGTTCGGCACCGTGAATCCGAGCGGCAAGCTGCCCAACTCGTTCCCGAAGAGCGAGGCCGATTTGCCGCATCCCACGATTACGATGCCGCCGCCGGAGTCTTCGCATTTCTCCGGCGCTGCATCGCCTGAGAAATGGGCGATGGGCTTGCCGCCTTTTCAAGTTACCTACGATGAGGGCGTAAAGGTTGGCTACAAGTGGTACGACGCGGAGAACAAGAAACCCCTGTTCCCGTTCGGCTACGGGCTGTCGTACACAACCTACCGCTACTCCGGTTTGCAGGTAACGCCGGGCGACAAGGTAAAGGTGACGTTCACGGTGGCCAACGCCGGTGCGCGCGAAGGTTCTGAGATCGCTGAGGTCTACGCCGCTCTTCCCGCTGCCGCTCAGGAACCGCCGAAGCGCCTGATTGGCTTTGCGAAGCTTAAGCTGAATCCCGGCGAAAAACACAGCGTCACCGTCGAGATTGATCCGAAGTATCTGTCGATCTTCGACGAACAGAAGGATGACTGGTCGCTGTTGCCGGGCGAGTACACCATCATGGTGGGTGGATCGTCTGACAGTTTGCCGCTGAAGGCGACGGTCAATTTGAAGTAGGACACACTCAATGCGGTACGAGCCGGCGGATTTGCGATGCGCGAATCCGCCGGTTCGTTTTGGTCAGGTTTTTTCGAAGAGCTTTGGGTTCGTTTTGTCTAGTTTGAGAATGAGTTCTCCGAACAATGTGTTGGCCCACGCGAACCATTCGCGCGTGAACTTCGCGGGATCATTCTTGTTGAAGCTTTCGTGCATGAAGCCGGTGCCGGCGTGGGTTGTTTTGAGCCACTTCGAGGCACTGACGTTGTTCATTCTCGTCCTCGGTGGTGAGCGCGCGCATGATGATCGCCATGGGCCAGATCATGTCCTGCCCGATGTGCGGGCCGCCGATGCCCTCGGCTGCCGAGCCGCGAAAGAAATACGGATTCGCCTCGCTCAAAACGAAGCGGCGCGTGGCGAGATACAGCGGATCGCTTGCGGAGCAGGAACCGAGATACGGCATGGCCAGCAGACTAGGCACGTTGGCGTCGTCCATGCAGAGCGCATTGCCGAATCCGTCGATTTCGTAGGCCCAGATTTCGCCGGCTGTGGAATGATGCACGCGCGCATGCGCATCCAGGGCAGACTTGATCTCTGAACGAAGGCGGCTGGCCTGGCTCGCGGCGTCGGCATCGTGAACAATCTCAGTGAGCATCTCTTCGATGCGTTCCAGCGTCTTCACCGCGAAGAAGTTGCCGGGAATGTTCAAGGGATAGATGCACGCATCGTCGGAAGGGCGAAAGCCGGAATAGATGAGGCCGATGGGACGCGCAGGATTGCCGTAGCCGTCTTCACTCAGCGTGTCGTAGGGCGAGAAGGCCTCGCGCTGGAAGTGAGTAGGGTCCACGCGATGTTTTGCGCTGTTGCGCCGTGAAAAGTTTCGACGATGGCGTGCATGGCGCGAGCCCACTCGGCGTCGAATGGCTCTGGTGTCATGCGTGATGCGCCAGTACTCATGCGCCAGGCGCACGGGATAGCAGAGCGAGTCGACCTCCCACTTGCGCTCGCCGACGCCGGGCTTCATCTCGGTATGGTCGGTCTTGCTCCATGAGAGCGGCTCGCGGCTGGCGAGGTCGGGCATGAAGGCGTTCGCATAGGAATCGGTGAGAATGCAACGCGTCTGGCGGCGAATAACGCCCTCGATAAGCCGCGCCAGGTCCGTATCGGCGGTGAGGAACGGCAGATAAGGCCAGACCTGCGCCGAGGAATCGCGCAGCCACATGGCGGCGATGTCGCCGGTGACGACGACGGTGTCGGGCCCGCTGGTGGCGTTCGCTGAATGTAACGGTGGTGTCGAGCGTGTTGGGCAGGCAGTTGGAGAAAAGCCATGCCAGTTCGGGATCGCGCATGCGAGCAGGATACTGACTCGATGGCAGCATCGACCGCTTTGCTGCGAAATCGGCGTGCGGATGGCGCGGGCCGTTTGGAGATGAAGCTGGTTTGCGTGAAGCCATGGCCCGGCGAAAATGCCGCTGAGCCGACGGTGGCGGCCATGCCGCAAAGAAAGCCACGGCGCGACAAACATGCATTCGAGTCCATTCCCATCCCTTTAGCGTGCGGAATCAAATCCAACGTTCATCATAAAGGTCAATGGAACGAGAACCGTGATCGGCCCTCGTTGTACGGATCCATTCAAAAAAGAAGCTCGACTCAAAGCCGCTTTTGGAGAATAGCGAATACAAGGTCATCGCGAAGAGGCTTGCCGAAGCGGTTGTCGCCGTAGGGGAAAGGCTCAGTCTCACCGGTTCGCTGTAACCACGCCGCTCATACCAGGCGATCAGCGTGTCGCGCACACTGAGCACGCCCATGCGGATGCGGCGCGCTCCGCGGGCCTTTGCAAACTCTTCGGCAGCACTCAGAAGCCTCCGACCCAGTTGCTGATTCTGAATTGCCGGATCAACCGTGAACAGTCCCAGGTACCATTCACCCTCTTTCACGGGTTCGAGCCACACGGTGCCGATGATGGCGCGGGTTTCAGGATCGCGATGGACGAGGAAATGTGCGTGCGGCTTCGCGGCGAGGTCTTCTCTCAGCAACGAGTCCGTTAAGCGTGTGCCTTCGATGATTCCGGATTCGATGTTCCAGCTCTCCACGGCGCCATGTCCGCGATAGGCCGCGTTGACGAGGTCGATGATTGCGGGATAATCGGGCTCACTTGCATGTTCGAGAAGCATGTTCCTCACTCGGCGGAATCCGGCGGCACCTGTTCCAGCAGCCTCTTCCACGTTTTCTGATTGCGGCGAAAGCCCTTCTTCAGATCCTCGAGGATGCGCTCGAAGTCGGCGTTGGTGCGCAGATTGTTCCACGCTGGATTCTTCTGGAACCATGGATAATTTTCGTTGCCGAGATAGATGGCGCGGCGCAGCCAGTGGAGTGCCTCGCTGGAGTCGCCTTCGACGGCGAAGTAGGTCGCAAGGCGATAAGCCATCTCGCTGTCGGCCTCGGCGGCGGCCAGGGTCTCATCTTTGAGCAGTGCGGCAGCATGCGTGCGCTCTCCCACCTGCACGTAGCACATGGCGAGCGTGGGCACGGCGATGCGCAGCGATTCGTCGTCGCGGATGACGCCCTCGAGAATTTTGATCGCCTCGGGCAAGATTGCCCATGCGCATCTGCTGGTATCCGGCCGAGGTGCGCAGCAGGGGATGCCGCGGTTCGAGCGCCAGCCCCTTTTCCAATTCATCACCGGCCAGCTCAATCTGGTTCTGATAGTGATAGACGCGCGCGCGGTGATTGTAGAGGATAGCGGCATTCGCCGGGTTTAGCTTGAGTGCGCGATTGAACTGCACCAGCGCCTCGTCGTACATGCCATCGCCGCGCAGCGCGATGCCGGCCACCATGTGCACGTTCCAGTCGTTGGCGGCGCCGGCCAGCAGGTTGGCGATGCCGTGGCGCGCCGATTCTTTTTCGCCGCGCGACAGCAGCATGTAGATGCGATAGAGATTTGCTTCGGTCGCGGCGGGATCGAGACGAAGCGCTTCGTCGAAGGCGCGGCGCGCATGCATTACGTGGATCTGCCCGCCGAATCCGTGGCGAACGTATTGCAGCTCGGCGATGCCCAGGCCGCTCCACCCCGAAGCGAACTCCGGATCCTTCGTGGTGACGCTTGTAAATAGCGCATGGGCCTTGTCGAGATCGGTCTTCGAGCCGGTACGAACCATGAACGAACTGAGCAGCGCGCGCGCCTGCAGATATTCTTCGCTTACCGGTCCAGGAAGCGATCCGTCGCGAAGGGCTCCGCGAGGCGCATCCATCTGGTCGGCTGCACCAAGCCCATGCAATGCTGCGAAGACTTCATTTGAAATTTCGCTCTGGACGGCGATCAGGTCGAGCGAAGCAACGCGAATGGCCCCGCCGGAGCGAACACTCTGCGATGCGACATCGAGCAGTTGCCAGTTGAGATCGAATCCGTTTTCAGAGCGGACAAAATTGCCCGCCAGCACATACGAAACGAGCAGGCGCTGCCCCACCGCCAGCGGATCCATCTGCGCAATCGGCAGCGACATCAGCGTGCTCGAAGGCCGCACGACAAGCGCCTGAATGCGCGCGAGGCGCGCGGCGATGGCGTCGGCCAGCGCATAACCGTACAGCGGCGCCGCCTCCGTAGCACCCAGGTTTGCAAAGGGCAACACCACGAGCGAATTCTGTTTCGCGCGGTCGCCGGCCGATTCGCGAAACCGCTCGGCAAGCATGGAGAGGAAGCCGGTGGTGCGCTTTTCGGCTTCGGCCTCGGTCGTTGGCAGATTTGCAGCAGCCTCGCCGGGGATGGCGCCGGTCTCGATCTGCAGCGCCTTCATGATGGTCTTGAGTGCCTCGCGCACCTCGGCGGCGGAGGCGTAGCGCTTGGCCGGAGTCTTCTCAAGACACGTCGCAATCACGCTTTTCAATTCCGACGAGATGTCGGGGACGATCTCGGTCAGGTCGATGGGATCAGAGAACTGGATGGCGCGGATCGTCTGAAAGTCCTCCGCATCGGGGCGCGAGAAGGGATGGCGCCCGCTGGCCAATTCGTACAGGATGACGCCGAGCGCCCACACATCCGACTGCACGCTCGACTGGCCGGTGACGAACTGCTCGGGCGCCATGTAGCGGATGGTGCCGCCGCGCGCAGTGTACGTAGCAGCCACTGATGCGTCCCTGGCCAGCGCAGGCTTCGACGGATCGAAGCTGGCTTCTTCAGGACGGAGGCGGCGCGCGAGACCGAAGTCGAGAATCTTTACCAGGCCGCCGTCGGTGAGCATTACATTCTGCGGCTTCAGGTCGCGATGAAAAATGCCGAGCGCGTGCGCAGCCTGCAGGCCGTCGGCTATCTGAATGCCGACGGAAAGCACGAGTTGCGGAGTAGCGGGGCCCCGCGCGATGAGCTGATCGAGCGACTGGCCCGGCACGTACTGCATGACGATGTAGCCTTCGTCTCCGGCCTCGCCGACTTCGTAGATGGCGCAGACATTGGGGTGCTCGATGGCGGAGGCGAGGCGGGCTTCGCGAAGGACGGTGGTGCGAAGTTGTTGTGCTGAGAGCAGGCCGGTCCGCAGGATCTTGAGCACGACGGGGCGCTGCAATAGCGTGTCGTTGGCCAGGTACACAACGCCGCTGCCGCCCGCGCCAAGGCGGCGGATGATTTCGTAGTGCTCGATGGTCTTGCGTTTCATCGCTGCTTTCAGTGTATCGGCAGCGTCATGAGGAC
This sequence comes from uncultured Acidobacteriaceae bacterium, assembly GCA_963830285.1. GTDB lineage: Bacteria > Acidobacteriota > Terriglobia > Terriglobales > Acidobacteriaceae > Telmatobacter. The sequence continues at coordinate 479,223 of CAWHLU010000009.1, read as the reverse complement.
CGTATCAATTCCCGAAGAGGCCTTTAGAACGACTTCACATGAGCTTGTCGGAAACGGGAGAGCTGGAGCGGTAGGTTCGTTGCTCTCCCACCCTCGCTACGCGAGGACGGGGCGGCCGGCATTTTGCTAATCCCTGATCTCTGATCCCTATTCCCTGCTTTTAGTGTCCGCGTCTTACTTCGCCTTCTTCGACGGGCGGCGGTGGCTCTTTGGCGAGTCTGCGCTGGCTCCGCTGGCCGAGGATGAACATCGTGAGCCCGAAGCCCAGCAGCACGATCCCCCACCAAAGATTAGCGTTGATGCCAAGGCTCTTTTCGTAGATCGCGTCGCCATTGGTCTTGATGCCCCACGTCGTCATGATGGCTCCGGTGAAGGTGAACATCAGTCCCATGGGAATGCGCAAATCGAGATTCATGGTTCTCCTTCCGGCTCAGAAAAAGAAAATGTTCAGCGCGACGGCGCCCAGCAGCACAGCGATGCCGAGCGCTTCGGGGCTCTTCCACCAGCGGTCGTGTGCGCGCGGCGGCTTGGGCGTGAGCGAGTGTACCAGCCCCACCAGCTCCGACTCGGGCCGTGGCTTGGTAAACAGGCTGACGATCACGGTGATGATGAAGTTGGTGGAGAAGGCGAAGATGGCGCCCCAGAAGTTCTGCGCCATGTCGCTGGGATAGTGGTGCACCACGGTGATCCATCCGCCGTGAATGCCCGGATGCGCCTCGATGGGCAGCGTAAGCCCATGATGCAGCATCGCGGCCACGCGTGCCCGAAATGAGTCCGCTGAAGGCCGCGTGGCCCGTCGTGCGCTTCCAGAACATGCCCAGCAGAAACGTGGCGAACAGCGGCGCATTCACAAAGCTGAAGACGAGTTGCAGCGTATCCATGATGTTGTTGAAGTTGATGGCAGCATACGCTGTCGCGATCGACAGCAGGATGCCGCCCACCGTCGCCCATCGGCCCACCGCCATGTAGTGCCGATCGCTGCCGCCCTTGTGAATGTAGGACTGGTAGAGATCGTAGGTGAAGACGGTGTTGAAGGCCGTGACGTTGCCGGCCATGCCGCTCATGAAGCTGGCGAGCAGCGCCGTCAAGCCCGAGGCCAAGAATGCCGGTGGGAAAATAATGCAGCAGCATGTTGGGCGTGGCCATATCGTAGTCGAGCAGCGGATTACCGCTGGCGTCGAGCATCGCCTTGCCGGTGACGGGGTTGATCTTCGCGGGAACGATTCCCCGGCCCTCTTCGGCAATCTTTGAAACCACGGCCGTCTCGTGATAGATGACGCCGTTGGCCTCGTGCACCGTGGTGGTGGTGTGCGGCGTGGGCAGCGAGATTGCGATCAAGCCCGGCAGAATCACCAGGAACGGGAACACCATCTTGGGCACGGCCGCGATAAGCGGAACGCGCCGTGCTGACTCCATGTTCTTCGAGGCCATCGCTGTCTGGATCACGAGGAAGTCGGTGCACCAGTAGCCGGAGCCGAGCACGAATCCAAGGCCCATGCCGATACCGATGATTTCAATGCCCATGGGATTGGTGCTGGCGTGCATCACGCCTTTCCACTCATGCATCATGCGCGGATCGACGGCGGAGACCGCCATCTTCAGCCCGCTCCAACCGCCAACGTTCTTCAGGCCTAGCAGCACCAGGGGCAGAAATCCGGCGATGATGAGGAAGAATTGCAGCACCTCGTTGTAGATGGCGCTGGTAAGTCCGCCGAGAAAGATGTAAAGCAGCACGATCACCGCAGACATCACGATCGAGAAGGTGAAGATGCCTTCCGGCGCCCAGCCCAGCGTTCGAAACAGGCCGTCGAAGACGTGCAGGGCCTGGATGAGCCGCGCCATCGCGTACATCGAGATTCCCGAGCTGAACACGGTCATGACCGCGAACGAGCAGGCGTTCAATGCACGCGTCTTTTCGTCGAAGCGCAGGCGCAGAAACTCGGGGACCGAGCGCGCCTTCGAGCCGTAGTAAAACGGCATCATGAAGATGCCGACGAAAACCATGGCGGGGATGGCGCCGATGCCGTAGAAATGCGCTGTCTCCAGGCCGTACTTGGCGCCGGAAGCGCCCATGCCGATGACTTCCTGCGCGCCGAGGTTGGCGCTGATGAATGCCAGTCCGCAGATCCAGGCAGGCAGTGCGCGTCCGGCCTGAAAGAAATCCTTGCTGGTTTTCATGTAGCGCTTGAGGGCAAAGCCGATGCCCAGCACAAACACGAAATACAGCAGCATGATCAGCCAATCGACAAAGGTAAGTTGCAAAATGGCTCCTCAGATTCGTTGGGGCACACTCGTCGGCACAGCGGTTGCGAGGCTGCAGCTATTTTCGCCGTTTCGACGCGTCTCCGATGATACGCAAACCACTCTACTGACGAAGGCAGCAGGCCGTCCAGCAGAATATGAAAACCTTTACAGCACTCCGTACGGCACTCCCTTTGGAGGAGTGACAAGCTAAACTAAAGGAGCATGATTCCTACTCTTGCCTGGACCCCGGAAGGCGTCCGTTTTATCGATCAAACGAAGCTTCCTCTCGAAGAAAGCTATGTGCTCGCCACCGATTACGAACAGGTTGCCGATGCCATTGTGACCATGGTAGTGCGCGGCGCGCCGGCGATCGGGGTTTCCGCGGCATACGGCATTGCGCTGGGGGCTCTGCGCACAAGTGCGGAGAGCGCAGACCGCTTTGCGGCGGAGTTTGGGAAGATCTGCGCGCGCCTGGCATGTACCCGGCCCACGGCGGTGAACCTGTTTTGGGCCATCGACCGCATGAAGCGGGTATTTGCCGGATTGCTGTCTTCTGGGGCGAGCATGAAGCAGGTACAGGACAAGCTCCTGGCCGAGGCGCATGCCATGTACGAGGAAGACATTGCTGCCTGCAAAACCATGGGCGCCTTTGGCGGGGCACTGCTGCCCGACGAAGGCGGCGTGCTCACTCACTGCAACGCGGGTGCACTGGCTACGTGCGGCTACGGAACGGCGCTCGGTGTAATTCGTTCAGCCGTCGAACAAGGCAAGCGGATTCACGTTTACGCTGACGAAACACGGCCCTTTCTGCAAGGCGCGCGGCTTACCGCGTGGGAACTGATGGCCGACGGCATCCCCACGACCGTCATTTGCGACAACATGGCTGCCAGCCTTATGCGGGCCGGGAAGATCAAAGCCGTGGTTGTCGGTGCGGACCGCATCGCGGCCAACGGAGATTTCGCCAACAAGATCGGCACGTATAACGTGGCCATTCTTGCGAAGGAACATGGCATCCCGTTTTATTGCGCGGCACCGTGGTCCACCATCGACACGGCGACGGCGACGGGCGATGCGATACCGATCGAAGAGCGCTCGGCGAAGGAAGTGACGCACCATGGCGGCAAGCAGCTGACGCCGCATGGCGTGGGCATCTGCAACCCGGCGTTTGATGTGACTCCGGCGAAATACGTGACGGCGATCATCACCGAGCGCGGCGTGCTGCGAGCACCGTATGCCGAGTCGCTCAAGGAGATGGAACTGGTCGCCGGGTAGGAGGCTGCGTCTACAGTTGTAAGAGTCGTGTCGTCCCTCCTTGTCATCTTTCGGTTGCGGCAAAAATCTCTCGTGCGCGGCATTGCGCTCTCGCTCAGCGCATTTATCGCAAGCCTGTTGCTGGCGGGGTTTCCGCACATTGAAAATCTGCACGGGTCGCCCTGGCAGTTCGCATCTCTTTTGATTGCGGCGTGGGGGATGGCCGAAACCGGCCGCTGCATGCGGGGCAAATGGAGTTTGTACCATGCGGGCGTGCTGATCCTGCTCTACTCCGACCTCATGATTCTCATGTTGATCGTGTTCCTGATTGCCTTTCCTCTGTAATCCCGGATCTGCGGGTTCCGTCAGCCTGCCATGCCTTTTTCAAAACGACTGTGTAAGATATGCAGACGCGCAGCGACACGACCCAGAAGTTTCTGATTCCAGATCAGAAGGTCCGTCGAGTAGCATGGGCGCAATGACTTTCAGGAGGTAGACATGCTGAAGGGTTTTCGTGATTTCATTTTGCGCGGCAACGTCCTTGATATGGCTGTTGGCATCATCATTGGCGGCGCGTTCGGAACGGTTGTAACCTCTCTCGTCAAGGATGTTTTCACCCCATTCATCGGCAACATGGTGGGTAAGCCGGACTTCAGTGCCATTCAGTACAACCATGTGATGCTTGGCAACTTCCTGAATGCAGTCATCGCATTTCTGTTGGTTGCAGCCACAGTCTACTTTTTTATCGTGGCTCCGGCCAACGCGCTGATGGCTCGCTTCAAGAAGCCCGTACCCGATGTGCCGCCGGCAACGAAGGCATGCCCGGAGTGTCTGAGCGACATTCCGATCGCCGCGAAGCGCTGCTCGCATTGCACCCAGTTGGTCGCCTAGTCCAGTTCGCGCAGCGGCTGCGAAAACGCAAAGAAGCCCATGAACGACAGCAGGGCCACGCTGGCCATCATCGCCAGCGCGTGGCCCGTGTCGATGTGGCGTGAAAGCTCGCCGGCCAGCAGCGCGCCGATCGGAGGCAATCCAAGAAAGCTGGTGGCATAGATGCTCATCATGCGACCGCGCATCGCGTCGGACGACAGGTGCTGGATCGAGACATTGAAGCAGGAGATCATCAGGATCCCGGTGAAGCCCTCGCAGAACGCCAGGCAGCCCGATAAGGCGAATCGGTGCGAGTAACTGAAACCGATGATCGCCAGGAAAAAGACAATACCGCAGCCCGTCAGCACGCGCCCGCGATGCCGGATTACACCGGAGATGGCGATGGTCATCGCACCCAACACCGACCCAACCCCGGAGCACGCAAGCAGCAAGCCCAGCCCTCGTTCGCCTGCATTCAACTGCACCTTGGCGAAGTAGGGGATGAACGTGATGAAGGGAAATCCGAAGAAGCTCGCGAATAAAGTCATCCGAATCAGGACCCACATCTGGGGGTCGCTGCGCAGGTAGGCAAAGCCGCCGTGCAGGCTATCCCACATACTCTGGTGGCGGCTCAGTTTCTCTTCGGGATACTCGATGCGCACGAGTGCCCAGAGTACGGCGAGAAAGCTCACGCCATTCAAAGTGAAGTTGCCGGCCATGCCGAGCAGCGCCATGGAGTAGCCGCCCAGCGTAGGCCCAAGGATGCGCGACATGTTGAACTGCGCCGAATTCAGCGCGATGGCGTTGGTGAGGTCTTCCCGCTTCACCAGTTTCGGCACCAGCGCCTGGTAGCTGGGCGCATTCATGGCCATGGCCACGCCGTTGCCAAAAGCAATGGCGGCTATGGCCCAGACGCTGATGACGTGAAAATATGTGAGTCCCGCAAGCAGAAACGCCAGCAGCATCATGATGGTTTGCGTGACCAGCAGGAGTCGGCGTTTGTTGACGCGGTCGGCAACCACTCCGCCAAAGAGGGTAACAAACAGAAACGGAATCGACCCCGCAAAACCGACGACGCCAAGCCAGAAGGCGGAGTTTGTCAGCGTCAGGACCAGCCACCCCTGCGCCACGTTCTGCATCCACGTCCCGATATTGGAGGTAAAGTTGCCGGCCCAGAAGAGCCGGAAATTTGGATTACGCAGGGCTCGAATGGCCTGCGGAAGCTCCGCGGTTTCGGTCGCCGATATTTCCGGGACGATCGCCCCAGGGACAATCGCAGCGGCCTCGTCTGAGGCGGCGGCCAGGTTCTCTTCGTTTACTTTGGGCCGGGTACGCAGGGGGGGAGCTCCAGACCAATAGTGTAAGCTGTGGAAACTGTGCCGAAGGCGCTTGCCGCGTGCTTGGGTCTCTGCTTTTCCAATCCACTTCGCATCTCAAAGGTTTGTCTTGATGATGATTCGCAGGCTTCCGGTTGCCTCTTTTCTACTGGCCGCGGCTCTCGCTTTCCAAACAAAGCCGTGCGCAGCGCAAAGCTCGACGACTCCCACCGCTCCACCGCAGGTTTTTGGATATGCCGATTTCAGTAAGGAAGCAGGCATCGAGGAGAAGTTCCTCGCGGTGCCGAACGCAAAGCTGGCGGGCGAACATCTGAAGACGCTGACGGCCGAGCCGCATATCGCCTCAAGCCCTGAAGACCACAAGACAGCCGAATACGTTGCCGAGAAGTTCCGCGCAGCCGGCCTCGACACCGAGATCGTTCCCTATCGCGTGCTGATGAACCAGCCTAAGGTCGTAAAGGTGGAAGCGTTCGATGCGGACGGCAAGCAGCTCATGTCCGGGCCCACTCCGGAGCATGTGGAGGGCGACACTTTTGACAACGATCCCCGTGTGGTCATGCCTTTCAACGGGTCGTCGGGCTCGGGCGATGTAACCGGCGAGGTGATCTACGCGAACTACGGCCGGCTCGAAGACTACGATGAGCTTGCGAAACAGCACATCGACCTGCACGGCAAGATCGTGATGGTGCGCTATGGTGCGAACTTCCGCGGCGTCAAGGTCTACATTGCCGAGCAGCGCGGCGCCATAGGCGTGCTCATCTACTCTGATCCGCAGGACGACGGCTACTTCAAGGGCGATCCGTATCCGCTGGGCCCCTGGAGGCCCGAGACCGGCGTGCAGCGCGGGTCTGTTCAATATCTCTTCAAGTATCCCGGCGACCCGGAGACTCCCGGCATTCCATCGCTGCCTGACCTTCCTGACTCGGCGCGCATCAATCCCGAAGGCAACCAGCCGCACATCATCTCCATTCCGCTCAGCTATCACGATGCAGAGCCGATCCTGAAGGCGATGAAAGGCCCCGGCGTGCCGCAGAGCTGGCAGGGTGCGCTTCCCTTCCGGTATCACATCGGGCCGGGCGGCGTCCGCGTGCACCTTGTCTCGCAGCAGGACTACCAGCGCCGCACCATCTGGGATGTGGTCGGCAGAATTAAGGGTTCGGAGGCTCCTGACGACTGGGTCGTCGTCGGCAATCACCGCGACGCATGGGTCTACGGCGCGGTCGACCCCAACAGCGGCACCGCCAGCATGCTTGAAGCCGTGCACGGCCTGGGCGCGTTGCTGAAAGAGGGATGGAAGCCAAAACGTTCGATCATCTTCTGCAGCTGGGACGCGGAAGAAGAGGGTCTGATCGGATCCACCGAATGGGTTGAGCAGCACGCCAAGCAACTGAACAACGCGGTCGCGTATTTCAACGTGGACGTGGCCGTTTCAGGGCCGGACTTTTCGGCCTCCGCTGTTCCCTCGCTCAAAAATTTCATGCGAGATATTGCGAAGTCCGTGCCCAGCCCCTTGGGCGACACGGTCTACCAGGAGTGGCGCGCCAACCGCCATGGGACCAACGAACACCGCGCCAGCAATGCTCCGCCAACCCCCGGCGAAGAGGTACATGTCAGCGACCTGGGATCAGGCTCGGACTTCACTCCGTTCCTGCAGCACATCGGAGTGCCATCAACAGACATCGGCTCCGGCGGCCCGTATGGCGTGTATCACTCGGTCTTCGATAATTACGCGTGGTTCGTGATGAACGCCGATCCGCACTTCGTCTACCTGCAGCAGATGGCGCGCGTGCTCGGCCTTGAAGCGGTGCGCATGGCCGATACCGATGTGCTGCCGTACGACTACGAAGAGTACGCGCGCGAAGTCAAGGCCTATATCGAAGCAGCCAAACGCAAAGCCGGCGACGACGGGCTGACTGGACTGGATTTCCGTCCGGCACTGGCCGTGGCAACCCACCTTGCCACTGCCGCCGCACATGCACATCAGTTGCAATTGCACCCACCCGCGGACATCGCTCAGTTCAATGCAAGCTTGCGGGCGGCGGAAACCGCCTTGCTTTCGCCCGCCGGATTGCCGAACCGGCCCTGGTACAAACACACGATCTATGCTCCAGGAGAGTACACCGGCTATGCGGCCGTCGTGATTCCCGGCGTAAATGAAGCCATTGAAGCCAAGGACACCAGTCGCGCTTCAGCTCAGCTGATGGTGCTTGCACAGTGTCTGGAGAGAGCCGCGCAAACCCTTGAAACTGCACACTAAACAGTGCTTCAAACGCTCTGGATGAGCGGCCGAACATGGCGCCAAAAATTGTGATCCATATCACTCTTGTTGGACCGAACCATTGACCCGTCTCACCAGCCCCCGTATCGTAAGAATCGGAATATGAAAAAGTCCTCCAATTCGGTCCGGATCGGCATTGCGGTCGCAATCATTCTCGGCACCATCGGCTGGCTGGCCTTTTCCGGCTACGGCTCCAGCAAGAGCTACTACGTCACTGTTGCCGAGCTTGGCAAGATGGGCGACAAGGCCTACCGAAGCAATCTCCGCGTGGAGGGCTTTGTACAGCCCGGCTCGATCGAGCAGAATGGGCCGCATGTCACATTCGTTCTCAACGAGTTTGAAAGCCACTCGCCGAAGGCTGCCACTGGCCGCCGCCTGACCGTGATTTACAAAGGCTCCGAGCCGCCGCCGGACACATTCAAAGACGACGCGATGGGCATTGCGATCGGCACTATTGGCCGCGACGGAGTCTTCCAGGCCACGGCCCTGCAGGCCAAGTGCGCCAGCAAATACGCCCCCGCGACGCCGAATGGCAAGCCCGGCGCTACGCCAGCTCAGCCCGCTCCTGCCAACCCGCGCGCGAATGCCTCCCCTGCTCCCCAACCGGGCAGCGCCCCCGCTGGAATCGCCACGAATTGATTCCATGACTGCGCAAGCCCCGGAAGCCCCGAGTTCCACCCTTTGCGCCCGCCTCGAGAATGTTTCCAAGCTTTTTGGCTCGTTTGCCGCGTTGCGCCAGGTCTCGGTCGATCTTGAAGCCGGCAAATGCTATGTCCTGATCGGCGAAAATGGCGCTGGAAAGTCGACGCTTTTGCGCATTCTGGCCGGTCTTTTGCGGCCAACCAACGGAACAATCAAGGTTTTTGGCGGGAAAGAACCGCATGATGCACGCGACCGCATCGGCTACATGAGCCATGCGCCCATGCTCTACGACGAGTTCACCGGGCAGGAAAACCTGCGCTACTTTGCCAGCCTCTATCCCGGTCGCCAATGCCTCGACCCCGCCGAGGCGCTGCGCCAGGTGGGCCTGGACCCCGATTTGACGCGCACGCTCGGCCAGTACTCGCAAGGCATGCGCCAGCGCACCTCGCTGGCACGCGTGTTGATGCCTGTGCCCGAATTGCTGCTGCTCGATGAGCCGTTTTCCAACATGGACATTGAGTCGACCCGGCAGATGGTTGAGTTGCTGGCCGGTTTCCGCCAGAAGAACCGGACCATCGTGATCACGACGCACCAGCGCGAACACGCCGCGCCCATCGCCGACTGGGTGCTGCGCCTGAAGGCCGGCCGCGTAGCCGATTTCGCTCCAGGGAGCCCGACGCTATGAAGACCAACGGCGCACGCTTCCTCGAATCGCTCGGCATCCCCTTCGAACTTCGCGAATACGAAGTCGACCCCGAAGATCTTTCTGCCATCACCGTGGCGAAAAAAATCGGCATGCCGCCGGAGCAGGTCTTCAAAACGCTTCTGGTGACGGGCGGGCCTAATATTTACCGGTTTGCTGTAATTCCCGGCGACGCCGAACTCGACTTCAAGAAACTTGCGCGCGCGGCGGGCCTGCGCAAAGCCGAGATGGCTCCGCTGAAAGACGTGCAGCCGCTCACCGGATACATTCGCGGCGGCGTTACGCTCTTCGGATCTCGGAAAGCCTTCCCCGTTTACATTGATGAGACCGCGATCCTGTTCGACAACATCAGCGTCTCAGCCGGAACGCGCGGCACGCAATTGATTCTCAGCCCCGACGACTATCTGAAAGCTGCTCATGCACTCGATGTGGAAGTGCAAACCGCCGACCTGATCAAAGACGGGCCGCGGCTGACTGCGGAGGGTCACTCCGCATGAAAGCGTCGTCAGAATCCGCCATCCTCGCACTCTCCCCATCCTGGACCTTGGGTGCCCCATCCATGGCCACGGCTTCATCGTTGACATCGGTGGGAAACCGAAAACTCCAACAACGAGGGTCCGCATGACCTCGACCTTCTGGACCCATCTCGCCAAAGACCTCCGCATCGAGTGGCGCTCGCTCGACGCCATCGTTCCGATGCTGTTCTTTTCGCGGCCTGGTGGTGGTGCTGTTTTCGATCGCCTTCGATCCGCGCGGCGCTTTTTCGCAGCAGATCGCAGGCGGCGTGCTTAGCGTCGCCACCATGTTCGCCTCGGTCAGCGCCCTCAACCAGGCATGGGCCCGCGAAATTCGCCACCAGGTGATGGATGCGCAGCGCATGGCGCCAGCCTCGGGCGCGCAGCTCTATCTTCGCCAAGGTGCTGGCGAACTTCATCTTCGTCACGCATCGTGCAGATCGCCCTGGCGCCGTTCTTTCTGGTGATGTACAACCTGCATATCGCAGGGCAGGCGTGGCTGCTGGCGCTGGTGCTGCCGCTGGGCACCTGGGCGCTGGTGGGCAACGGAATCTTCTTTGCCGCACTCTCGCCATCCGCAGCCGCAACCGCGAGTTGCTGCTGTCCGCTGATCCTGTTTCCGATCTTTCATTCCGGCGCTGCTCGGCATGGTGCAGGCCACGACTTCGATTCTCACCGGCGAAAGCGACCCCTGGCTGTGGATCAAGATGCTGACCGGCTACGACATCATCTTCACCACCGTAAGCCATGCTGCTGTTCGACGTGGTGTTCCATGCGGAGTAGCGAGCCAACCCTCCGATGGAGACTGCCGCACAAATCGCGGCGTAAACTTAAACCGTTCGCCCAGGATTTTGTATGAAAAAAGTCGCACTTGTCCTCTTTCCCGTCATCACCATTCTGCTGATGATCTGGGGATACTACCAGGCCATCTATGTCGCGCCTGACGACGCGATGCAGGGCTACGTCTTCCGCATCATCTACTACCATGTGCCCTCGGCGACTGTGGCGTTTTCTTTCTTTGCCGTCAGCCTCGTCGGCTCCATCGGCTATCTCGCCTTTCGGCGCAGCAATCCCGATCGCGCGCAGGTTGGCGGATGCGTGGGCGCTGGCCGGCGCTGAAGTCGGCGTAGTCTTCTGCACCGTCGTCCTCACCACCGGCCCGCTGTGGGGACGCCGCGCCTGGGGCATCTGGTGGACGTGGGATGCGCGCCTGACCACGACGCTGGTGCTCTGGCTCATCTATGTCAGCTATCTGCTGCTGCGCCGATTTGCCGCGGGCCCGCAGATGCAGACGCTGGCCGCTGTGCTGGGCATCTTCGGCGCGCTCGACGTTCCCATCGTCTACATGTCGAACCGCTGGTGGCGCACACAGCATCCTGCCCCGGTCTTCGGCGGCGACCCGGACTCAGGCATGAAGGACCCCACGATGGTGCACGCGCTGCTGTGGAACATGCTGGCGTGGTTCTGCTGGGGAGTGCTGGTGCTGTTCCTGCGCTACCGGGTCGAGCGCCGCCACCAGCAATACGCGCGCATCGAAGCACAAGAAGCCCTTGAGGCCAACGTTTGATACCGCCTCAAATCTAGTCCAAGACGAGGAAAAAATGGACGAACGCAATATTCTCGATCATCAATTCGTTGTCGCAGCCTACACCGTGACGTGGGTTATCCAGCTCGGCTACCTGGCCTTTCTCGGCCTCAAGTGGCGCAGCGAAAAGCGGAATGCCGAGCGCAAGTCGCGCCAGACGCGCTGAACGGCGATGCCGCAATGGCACGCGCCGCAACCCGGCTCGGAGATCACAGATTTCCGCCGTTTGCCGTAAACTTGGTGTGAGGATCCAGTGATGTTAGTCGTGATGAAAGCGCAGGCCACTGCGGAACAAATCCAGGCCGTCTGCGCGCATATTGAAGCCCTTGGGCTTCCGCGCCCACTCCATGCCCGGAGCGCAGCGCACCGCCATCGGAATCACCGGCAACCAGGGCGAAGTGGACCGCGGCAACATCGAAGAGCTCTCCGGCGTCGCCGAAGTCATCCGCGTCTCCAAGCCCTACAAGCTGGCCAGCCGCGACGTCAAAGAAGAAGACACCATCATCCGCTTTCCCGGCACCGATGCCACCATCGGCGGACGCAACCTGGCCATCGTCGCCGGTCCCTGCTCCATCGAGAGCCGCGAACAGGCCTTCGCCATCGCCGAACAAGTTGCAGCCGCCGGCGCACAATTCTTCCGCGGCGGCGCCTACAAGCCGCGCACCTCGCCCTACGCCTTTCAAGGCCTTGGCGTTGAAGCGCTCAAGATCATGGCCGAGATCCGCGACCGCTTCGGTCTGCGCATCATCACCGAAGCCATCGACAACGAAACCCTCGACCTGGTCGCCGAATGGGCCGACGTTGTCCAGATCGGCGCGCGCAACATGCAGAACTTCTCGCTGCTCAAGCATGCCGGCCGTCTGCGCATGCCCGTCCTGCTGAAGCGCGGCATGAGCGCCACGCTCGACGAATTCCTCATGGCCGCCGAGTACATCATGAGCGAGGGCAACTACGAGGTGATTCTGTGCGAGCGCGGCGTGCGCACCTTTGCCGACCACACCCGCAACACCCTCGACCTCAGCATCGTTCCGGCCGTGCAGAAGCTCAGCCACCTGCCCATCCTGGTCGACCCCAGCCATGGCACCGGCAAGCGCGACAAGGTGCTGCCCATGGCGCGCGCAGCGGTCGCAGTCGGAGCCGACGGCATCCTCGTCGAAGTGCACCACCAGCCGGAGAAGGCGCTCTCTGACGGACCGCAGTCGATCTATCCCGACCAGTTTGCGCGCATGATGGACGAGATCGAGCAGATCGCCCCCATCGTCCATCGCAAGCTGCCCCGCGGCATCCACGTCGAAACCGCCGCAGCCGAATCGCATGCCGCCAAAACCAAGTAAGGCCAACAGACCTGTCATCCTGAGCGCAGCAAGCTTGGGGCCCCGCGAACGATTCGTCGTCAGCGGGGTAAGCTGCGCGAAGGATCTGCTTTTCACGATGATCCAGTCACCACGAACTTGGGTGCCCCAGGTCTCGCTCTTGAGACCTGGGATTGTCTATTCCTCCTCTTCTGTACCCTCACCGCCTGCCGTCCTCACGACTTCCCTCAATACGACCCCAACTACCGCGAATACGCCTACGTCACCAACGGCGGCAGCGGCACCGTCTCCGTTTACGACGTCGTCAACGTTCGCGTTGATCGCGAAATCCCCGTCGGCCAGAATCCGACCGCCGTTGCCGCCAACCCCGCGCGCAATGAAGTCTATGTAGTCAACTCCGGCACGCCGGCGGCCAGGGTTCCGTCGCCGTCATCAATGCCGAGAACAACTCCGTCGCCGCCACCATCCCGGTTCATAAGCCGCCCGGTCGCCATCGCACTCGATCCCGGACGGCAATCTGGCCTACGTTGTTAACTCCGGCTCGAACAGCATCTCGGTCCTCGACCTGAAAACTCGCCGCGAAGTCGCGCAGATTGGCGTCGGAGAAGATCCTGCCGCAGCGCGCGTCTCGCCGGACGGCAACACCCTGGTGGTCGCCAATCGAGGCGGCAACTCCGTCAGCATCGTCGACACCGCCAGCCGCAAGGTTCGCGCCGTTTTCGAAGGCTGCCCGGGCGCGAGCGACGTGGTCATCCTGCCCGATTCTTCGAAGACCTTCGCAGCTTGCACCGGCGGCCACCAGGTCATGGCCATCCAGCTCGCCCACGAGCGCGTCGGCCCGACGGGCGTCCCGCAACTGCGGATCGTCTCGAATCGCTGCTCGACGTGGGCCGCGCCCCCGTGCAGCTCGCTCTCAAACCCGATGGCGGCGAGATCTTCGTTGCGAATTCGCTCTCGAACTCGATCTCGGAGATCTATGCCAACACCGACGATGTTGCGGGCGCCTATCTGATGGGCGCCGACCCGGTGCGCGGCCTCGTCTCCGCCGACAATTCCCTGCTCTACGTGGGCAATCTGCATTCGGAAGAAGTCACGGTCTATTCCATCGAAGACGGCAAGCGTGTTGCAGCCATTCACGTGGGTGACGGCCCGTCGGCGCTGGCATTTTCTGCCGCCGGCCATCTGCTCTTCGTGGTCGATGCGCGCTCGGGCGACGTAGCTGTGGTGCGCACACTCAATTGCGCCGTATTCACGCCTTCGCGCGGCGGTTGCCAGATGTTCACCATGCTGCCAGCAGGCCGCGGGCCGAATGCGATTGCGGTAAAGGCGTTCAAGGTCTCCTAGAGCCGAAGCAGCCGTTGGACTTCGGGGCGCTGCCGTTTGCCGATTTACATCTGAGGTTTCGCCGTCTTCTCTACCGTGGGAATCGCACTGAATTGGGCCCCGGCAAAGAGAATCAGCCCCGAGATGTACGCCCAGAACAGCAGGCCGACCGTCACGTAGAACGGCCCGTACAGTGCTTTCAGGTCGAGATGCGGCAACACCGCCACAAACCCTTCCTTCGCCGCGAGCCATACGATTCCCGTGATAATCGAGGTGCGAATAACCTGCCGTGGCGGAATCTTTCGATTAGGCAAAAGCCAGTAGATCGAAAAGAAGAACAAAATTGAAGCAACGCCGGTGGTCGCCGCGAGCCACAGGTAGCTGATTCCTTCAAAAACGAAGTTGTCGGTTTTGTGAAAGAAGATGAATCCCAAAAGCTGCCGCTGCCATGTACTGAGCAGGACGCTTCCCAAGGCCAGAAACACCATCAGGATCGCAAGCCCGAAGGCAACCAGCTGGTTCAACAGGTAATTGCGGCTTTTGGTCACGCCCCATGCCTGATTCAGCGCAACCTCGAGTGGAAGAAAAATGCCGGTACATGAGACCAGGATCATGAACAGCGAAAGCGCTTGCACCCCGTGCCGGGAAGGCAGGGCCGCGACGTCCTTAAAGAGCCAGTAGGTCAGATAATCCTGACTGCCCTGCTTGGCCGTCGTGGGCAGGAACTGTTCCACAATCTTGTTGACCACATTGACCATCTCCCCCGAATGGAAGACGGAGAGAGCGATGGTATAGAGAAGCACGATCAATGGAATGAATGAGATAATGGCATTGGCCGCAACGCTGAACGCGTAAGTGTGCACCTCGGAGTCGAGCAGATAGTCGGCGATCGCCATGCCGCTCTTGCGCCACAGAAACCACTTCGAGGTTGCTGCAGGCTGTGTGTCATCAAAGCCCCGGGCGGCGGGCGGGGTCTGTTCCACGCTCGTACCGGATTTTGAGATATTCTCCACCATGGTCTCCCTCAAGACAGGTTACAAAAGAGCCGTCTTTGCCGTGTGTGCCGGCTCTCACGGAGCAGGGGAAACGCATCCGAGGCACGCAAAATGCCGTGTTTTCATTGTTCCACAGCGACAGAGAGGGATGGTTACCCTGCGGTACGAAGGTAAATTTTCTCCTTGCTTTTGCGCTAAGTTCCTGCCATAAAAGGAGCACGGCGCGCCGGGAGGCACGCCGTCGGCAAGTTCAGGAAGGCCATAGCATTGGAAGTTTTGGTGTTTGGGAAGCACAGCCCCAATTCCGGTTCGATTTCGAGCTGCCTCAGCGCGACCATTTGCGACGCGTGGGCGGCTCGCGCCGTTTCTGGGTTGAGGTAGATCGGAGCTTCCGCATCCTCAAGCGGTTCACAAGAGAGGAGCGACGAGCAAAGATCTTTCCCCAATGTGCTCGCAGGAAGAAGGAGAAGGTACATGAAGGAACAGGGTGTAGTGAAGTGGTTCAACGGCGCCAAGGGGTACGGGTTTATTCAACGGTCGAGCGGCGAGGATGTTTTCGTGCACTTCTCCGCCATCCAGGAGAGTGGCTACAAGACGCTGAACGAGGGCGAGTCGGTCGAGTTTGAGTGCCAGCAAGGACCCAAAGGGCTGAGCGCAGCCAACGTCAGCCGCGTGATCGGGTAGCACTGCTTTTTGCGGCCTCGCTGGCGAGGTCGCTTTGAATTACCGGTTGCTTTTGTTGGTTTTCCGTTCCGGGGGTCAATTCAACAACCAGCTTGCGAAGCGCCCATTGTGCGGCGGCGCGCAGGCCCGTGTCTGCCGTTTCAGCCCACTCTCTGAGCCGCTGCACAGAGCTTTGATCTCCGCTGTTGCCCATGGCGATAGCGGTGTTGCGACGCATTCCCAGAAAGCCTGCGCGCCGCACCGGTGAGCCGTTGAAGACACGCTCGAATTGCTCCTCGTCCAGAGAGCTCAGCCACTCCAGTGAAGGGTTGACAAGTTCGGCGCGCGGCTCCAGTTCCGGGTCCGCGCCGATCGGCGCCTTGCGGTTCCAGGGGCACACATCCTGGCAGATGTCGCACCCGAAGACCTGTCGCCCCATGCCGGCCATTAGATCGGGCGCAATGGTTCCCTTGTGTTCGATGGTGAGATACGCGATGCACCTGGTCGCATCCATCTTGTACGGCGCGATCAAGGCTCCGGTCGGACAAGCTTCAAGACACCGCGTGCACGTCCCGCAATGATCCGCCACCAGCTCCGCTGTTTTGTCTTTCGGAGTAGCATCGAGGCTGGTCAGGAGCACCGCGAGAAATCCAAACGATCCCAGTTTCGGATGAATGAGGCAAGTATTTTTGCCGGTCCATCCCAGCCCCGCGGCAGTTGCCAGTGAGCGTTCCACCACTGGTCCCGTATCGACATAAGCGCGCGATTCAATCGCACCGAACTCTTCGCGCAGTTTTGTGTCGAGAGACTTCAGCCGCTTCAGCAGCACCTTGTGATAATCGCTTGGCCGCTGCGTTCCATCTGCATCCCTGCGACCGCTCCACGCATAGCGTGCGATCCACCCGCTCCGCGGGTTCTGCGTCCCGGTGGAAAGTGGAGCATCGCAATGGTAGGACGCAATGCACACAATCGCGGATCGCGCCCACGGAAACGGCGTTGCCACGCGCGCTCGAACTAACTCTCCACTGTCATCAACGCGCGATAAATATTGCATGGTGCCCGCGTGTCCGGCCGCGATCCACTTTGCGAAACGGTTCGCATCGCGAGACTCTTCACTATGCGGTAGAGCCACTAAACCCGCGGCGGTGAATCCACAAGCCTTAGCCAGCTCTTGCGCTCTATCGCTGTCGAGATGTGTCAATCCGGAATCCAACGCTGTACCCGCTTAATCAAATATAGGGAACTTCTATCCATACTCGGTGCGTAGTGATGTGCAGGATGCACCAGCGAGCAAAGATCACTTGCCGGGGCCTCTGTTGAGACTGTTCGAATGCGGACGTGGAACAGGGTTTTCGAACAGTTCCAGCGCAGGGCATGCTGGAATCATCACTCGTAACTATAGCCGTTTCAGTGGCTTCGCTTAAGAACTGCTTTGGCGGCTCAGGTGCAAGCTACTAAGACGAGAAGCCGATCCCCCGTTTCCATCGGCTTCCTGCGGACGATATCCCCAGCAAGCGCAAATCACTTGCTGGGGACCCATCCGCAGATGGGCGTTTCAAAGGAGGTATTTTTATGAATCGCAATTATCAAAATGTCTTGGACAGAACGATCACCATTCAGGGCAATCTTCACGAACTGGTGCGCGGTGAAGAGCAACGATTGGTGCGGGAGCTGCAGCCCGTGGTGCGCGCGCAGTCCGTCACTCTTGACATGCGCCACATCGAGCGCATCGACGCCGCGGGCATCGCCGTGCTCATCTCACTCTACGGAGAGGCGCATTTGTCCGGACACGAGTTCGCAATTATCAATGCATCGCCGCGCGTCGTAGAGATTCTTCAACTTGTCGGGCTCGATCGCATTCTCATCTCTCGCGAACCCTCGCGGTGTCCCGATCAACCTTGCTACGAGATGCCGGCCGCGTAAACCAGCGCGGCCCATCTCGCGGGTTCACGTCGCCCATTCTTTGCAATTGGGAATCGATTTTTTGTGCCGGTCATCGAAAACCCGTCGCGCAATTTCCCAAGGTTCCGATAAGGATACGACGCCGTACCCCCTCCGGATCCTTTCTGGTTGTTCCCCGAGGCAGGCAGTCCTCTTTGCATTCGCAAAATCTCGTCGCGAACAGTAAGAGGGTTTATCCTATGCAATAACTTCCGAAGAATCGGACCACGCGATTCCGGGATTCGAGAGCCACACTTCGTGCCATCTCCCCTGAATCCAGCCGCGGTTCGAGTCGCTGCCTTCGGGGATCAACGGAGGTGCGAATGAAGGACTCACACCACAGGCCATATCCGCCGCGACGAGCAGGGGGGCATCCGAAGGCTCCGAACTTCTACGCGGGTGGTGGCGGATTCCGAAAGACCGACGTTACAGGATTCCGCGCCAGGACGGACAGCACCATCGTTGACGTCGATTCTCCCGCCGGACATCACATGGTCTGGGGTCGTCAGCGAAGGGCGATCAAAGTGCAGCAGTCAAAGTCCCGCCTTGAGCTTCTGGCAGAGGGAGCGGGTCTGCTCGGAGCAGTAAAATTCGGCCACCCACTATCGACGAATAACACGGATCGGAGGGAGCACTGGGATCCTGAGTGGTGGAATAAACAGGAGTTTATCCAGGGCGGCAGCGAAGATGTCTTGATCTTGAAGGAAGGCAAGTCGCCGGCTGACGGCATTCTCCACATCTTTGAAGACTTGAATAAGTGGAGCTTCGACTGCGCCATATTCGTGCAGCTTGTCCTTTTGTATGCGGTCATCAAGAGGCTGGGCAAGGATGCGTTCGACAAAAGAGTGGCTACGCATGTACCGACAGCTGGAAGAATGATATTGCGCCCTCATTTTTCGGCCGGACTCGGTTACACGAGCGGATCGGAGCGCTCCAGGGATGAATTGAAGACGATGCGAGAAAAAGCCACGCGCGCCGCAGAGGAATTTAAGAAAGGCAACAACGCGCGCGCCGGGGCGGAACTGATCAAGCAGACCGAAGCAAGCATCACACAGATAATGAAGGAGATGGAGAAGAAATTCGAGGAGGCTCCCTATGGAAGCCAGGTCGTATTCACCAATCTCGATTCCGGGGCCGATGGCACAGCGTTCGAGCATGAGAATGCGATCAAGATGGGGGAGTATCAGTTCATCGCACATGGAATCGATCTGATTCCCTTCGTCACGCGCGGGAAAATTGAAGAGGTTCTCATGAGGAAGGCTTCGCACGGTCAGATGTACCTTAGCCCCGACGAATACAGTAAGAGAAATCTCTACATCTCGCAGATTGTGTTGTACGGGAACGACAAATAACCACTGCGACAGGTCTTGTCCTGATGTGAACGACTCGCCTTCTTTTTCTTTTCCTCGCGTTTTTTGCAGCGGAGATTTCCCGGGGATCATATCTGTTGGCAATCGAATCCCCGGCAAAATGTACGGGTGAGTTGGATGGTCGCCTCCCGCAATGCGATGCCCCGTCCGCAATCCGGACCATGATCCGCACGACGGACACTGCAGGGAAATCCGGTCCATCGTGGATCTCCTTTCTCCATGCGCATCTGCGCGCGACCGCGGAAGAATCCGGACCGAAAATCCGCGTAAGTCCCTGTGCATGTTGAGGGTCTGTGATCACTGGCACAGGCAAGTGTATACTTGCCGCGCTATTTGTACTTGCGACTAAGGAATAGCCGAAAAGGCACAGTCCTGTGCCGGATGACCGCTCGCACTTGGTTTCCCAAACGCTTTCAAAGCAACCGAGCCAAGCCCGCGTTCTGCCCTCCGGCATTCCACCTCACGACCAGGACGGTCGCTGGGGATCCCGAATTCCACTTCGCGACGAAGGCCTGTCGAAAGAGGAAACCCGGGACGGGGTGTCGCCGCTGCGGATATTCACGGTGCAAATCTATATCGGAGGCTTTATTCCATGACGCAGGGCGTAGTGGATCAGCAGCTTGCCGGACCGGCAAGCTCGACTTCAACGACAACCCAGTATGTGTACTTCTTCGGTGACGGCAAAGCAGACGGCAACGGCCGCATGAAGGACATTCTCGGCGGCAAAGGCGCAGGCCTGGCCGAGATGACCAACGCCGGATTGCCCGTCCCTCCCGGATTCACGATTCAGACCGAAGCCTGCCGCGAATACATGCGCGGCAAGGTGAGCCCGCAGATCGATGTCGAAATGCACGAGGCGCTGGCGCGGCTTGAAAAGCTGCAGGGCCAGGAACTCGGCATTGGCGAGAATCCTCTGCTGGTTTCAGTCCGCTCGGGCGCAAAGTTCTCGATGCCCGGCATGATGGACACGATTCTGAACCTCGGCCTGAATGACAAGGCCGTCGAAGCGCTGGCCAAGCGCAGCGGCAATCCGCGGTTTGCATATGACTCCTATCGCCGCCTGATCCAGATGTTTGGCGACGTGGTTCTCGACGTTCCCAAGAAGAAATTCGAACACATCTTCGACGCCATCAAGGTGCGCGAGAAGGTCAAGTTCGACTACGAGCTTCAACCCAAGGCGCTGCAGGACATCATCGCCGAGTACAAGAAGCTGGTGAAGAAGGAAACAGGCAAGGACTTTCCGCAGAAGCCGCTCGAACAGCTTTCTGCCGCGCGTGACGCCGTTTTCAGGAGCTGGCAGAACGAACGCGCCAAGACCTATCGCCGCATCAACCACATCGATGACTGGCTGGGTACAGCGGTCAACGTGCAGGCCATGGTCTTCGGCAACCTCGGCGAGAACTCCGGCACAGGCGTCGGCTTCACGCGCAATCCCGCGACGGGAGAGAAGGTCTTCTTCGGCGAGTACCTGATGAACGCCCAGGGCGAAGACGTCGTCTCTGGCGTGCGCACGCCGCTCTCCATCAGCGAGCTCGAACGCGCCATGCCCAAGGTCTACGACCATCTCAAGGCCATTACCTGGAAGATGGAAAAGCACTATCGCGACATGCAGGATTTCGAGTTCACCATCCAGGATGGCAAGCTCTACATGCTGCAGACGCGCAATGGCAAGCGCACGGGCCTCGCTGCTGTTCGCGTGGCCATCGACATGGTGCGTGAAGGGCTGATCACGCAGGAAGAGGCGATTTTCCGGGTTGAGCCGAACCAGCTGTACGATTTCCTGGTTCCGCGTCTCGTGGAAAAGGGCGAGAAGATTGAAGTGCTCGCCACCGGCCTTCCGGCATCACCCGGCGCAGCTGTCGGCCAAATCGTATTCACGGCGGAAGACGCCGTGAAGCACCACCAGAAGGGCGACTATAAGTCGATCATCCTCGTCCGCGGCGAAACAACACCGGAAGACATCGCCGGCATGGAAGTTGCATCCGGCATTCTCACCTCGCGCGGCGGCATGACGTCCCACGCTGCTGTAGTCACCCGCGGTATGGGCAAGTGCTGCGTAGCCGGCGCCGGCGATTGCGTTGTCGACGAGAACGCCAAGGAACTCCGCGTCAAGGGTCACACTTACAAGCAGGGCGACTGGCTCTCGCTCGACGGCACCACAGGCCGCCTCATCGCCGGCCAGCTCAAGACGCTGCCTGCGCAGCCCGACGACGCAGATCTCGTGAAGTTCATGAGCTGGGTCGACCCGCTTCGCCGTCTCAACATCCGCGCCAATGCCGACATTCCTCGGGATGCCAAGCAGGCACGCCTGTTCGGAGCCGAGGGTATCGGACTCTGCCGCACCGAGCATATGTTCTTTGCCGAGGACCGCATCGAACACATGCGCACCATGATTCTGGCCAACAACGAGAAGGACCGCCGCGACGCGCTCAAGAAGCTGTTGCCGATGCAGCGCGCTGACTTCGTTGGTCTCTTCAAGGCCATGGAATCGCTGCCCGTAACCATCCGCCTGCTCGATCCGCCGCTGCACGAGTTCCTGCCCAAGCGCGAGGATCTACTCGTCGAAATCCAGCACCTCGAAGACACCAAGCCTCGCTCGCCCAAGCTGAAAGAACTTCGTCCGCTGCTGGCGCGCGTGGAAGAGCTGCACGAGATGAATCCGATGCTCGGACTGCGTGGCTGCCGCCTCGGCATCACGTTCCCCGAGATCACCGAAATGCAGGCGCGGGCCATCCTGGAAGCAGCGGTTGCTGTCAAAATCAAGGGCGGCGATCCGCACGTCGAGATCATGATTCCGCTCATCGGCTCCATCGAAGAGATGCGTCACCAGGCCACGATCGTGCGCCGCATTGCCGCAGACGTCTTCAAGGAGAAGGGTGAGACTGTCGACTACATGGTCGGAACCATGATCGAGTTGCCTCGCGCTGCTTTGACCGCCGATCAGATCGCCGAAGAGGCCGAGTTCTTCAGCTTCGGCACTAACGACCTGACGCAGACGACCTATGGCATCTCGCGCGACGACATCAACAACTTCCTGCCTGCGTACCTCAAGGCCGGCATCTTCAAGCACGATCCGTTCGCCACGCTCGATCAGGCGGGCGTAGGAGCGCTGGTGAAGACGGCCACCGCCAAGGGACGCAACACGCGCAACAACCTCAAAGTCGGTATCTGCGGCGAGCACGGCGGCGATCCAGAGTCCGTCAAGTTCTGCCACAAGATCGGCCTCAACTACGTTTCCTGCAGCCCCTTCCGCCTGCTCACAGCGCGCCTCGCGGCCGCCCAGGCAGCGGTGGAAGAGGCAACCGGAACCTCCCACACCAACAAGTAATCATCCATCGGCCAGTGACAAAAGGGCGTCCGCTTCGGCGGGCGCCCTTTTCTACGTTATTGCAACTATTTCCTGCACATTTTGCGGATTTGCATCAAACTCAGTAGACATGCTGATTCGCTTAGGCTACGACATACAATTCCATCTTCCGAATCCCCTTGCCATGGTGGCGCTGCTGCACGT
This sequence comes from uncultured Acidobacteriaceae bacterium, assembly GCA_963830285.1. Lineage (GTDB taxonomy): Bacteria > Acidobacteriota > Terriglobia > Terriglobales > Acidobacteriaceae > Telmatobacter. Next base: position 456,682 of record CAWHLU010000009.1, on the reverse strand, counting down.
TCATCCCTCGCGCGATAAAGACCTTATCGAGCCGGACACCCTGCACATCGAGCCCCAGGTCGAAGCAACCGAGTACATCGACGCCTTCGGCAATCGCTGCACGCGCTTCGTCGCCCCGCAAGGTCTCTTGCGCCTGCACAATTCCACGCTCATCCAGGACTCCGGCCTGCCCGACGAAGTAAGTGTCCGTGCTCGCGAAGTTCCCGTCGGCGAAGTGCCCAGCGAATTCCTCGGCTACCTGCTCAACAGCCGCTACTGCGAAGTTGACCGCTTTTCCAACATCGCCTACGAACTTTTTGGCCACCTCAACCCTGGCTGGTCGCGGGTGCAGGCCATTTGCGACTGGGTGCATGGCAAGGTCGCATTCAGTTATCCGCACGCACGCCCCACGAAATCAGCGCTCGATGTCTACACCGAGCGCATCGGCGTATGCCGCGACTTCCAGCACCTCGCCATTACTTTCTGCCGCGCTTTGAATATCCCCGCGCGCTACGCTACCGGCTACCTTGGCGACATCGCCTGGCCAGTCTCCGGACCAATGGATTTCAGCGCATGGTTCGAGGTCTATCTCGAAGACCGCTGGTGGACCTTTGACGCGCGCCACGCCACGCCCCGTATAGGCCGCGTGCTGATGGCCGTAGGCCGCGACGCCTCCGATGTGGCCATTACCACTTCGTTCGGACAGGCCGATCTGCGCCACTTCACGGTCGTCAGCGATGAGGTGACCGAGGCCGCTCTCGACGCGCCCGTGCTCAGCCGCCAAACCGTCAGCGGTCATGGAAGCTCGCATCCTGGCAAGTTGCTCAGACGGGCCAGGCTCTGTCCCTCGGCACCGATTCGTGGCCTCGTTACTTCGAATCATCCCCGCCCGGCGCGTAGTAGCCCTCGCGCGTGGCTACTTGCAAGTCGCTTTTGCTGGCCTTCAGCACAATTTTGTGGAAGCCGCCCTGGTTATCGACCATGTCGGGCGTATAGGTCAGCAGGTACTGGCTGCGGAGTTCCTGAGCTATCTGGTTGTAGATTGGACCCAGATCGTCCTTCTTCTTGGCTTCGTAAGCATGACCACCGGTGCGCTCGGCAATCTGCGCCATGATCTTTTTTCCGTCGACGGCCGGTTTCTCCCCCCCGCCGCCGCGACGCTGGCCACCGCCGGGATAGCCGCCACCACCCGGGTACCCGCCACCGCCCGGATAGCCCATTCCACCGCGCCGGCCACCCCCCGGAAACCCTGAATTGGACCGCTCTTCTTCGCCCTTGAAGTAGATGGTGTAGACCACCACGTTCGCGCGATCGGCCGAATCGACGGCATCGTTCATCGTGTCTTTGCTGCCGCGATCCACGCCGTCAGAGAACACCACCAGCGCTTTGCGCCCGCTCTGGTTTTTCATCAGCTGATCCGACGCCAGAAAGATGGCATCGTAGAGCTGCGTTCCGCCACGTCCACGCGACGGCCGTTCCCGATCATCCCCCGTCGTCTCCGGCCCCTGCGAGTCGTCGCTCGACTGCCGCGACGCGCTCATGTCATCGAGTTCGTGGTGCAGCTTGTCGCGGGAGGTGGTGAAGTCCTCGAGCAGCTCCACCTGCCGGTCAAAGTGGATGAGAAACGCTTCATCCGGATCCTTCGCGCGCGGCGCGGCCGGCAGCATGGTATCGACGAAATCTCCGCCGGCCTTGCGCTCGTTTTCAAGCGCACCCGAAACACTGCGGCTGGTATCCACCAGCAGGCCAAGCTTGTAGGGCAGATTGGTTTCGTGCGTAAAGCTCTTGATCGTCTGCGGGCGGCCGTCCTCGGTCAGCGTGAAGTCGCCTTTGTCCAGAGTGGTCACAAACGCGCCCTTTTTGTCGCGGACGGTGACCGGCAGCAGGACCTCGCGGGCCTGCACCTTCAGCGTGGCAACCGGCTTGTCGTCCGACGCGGGCTGGGCCGGCTTGGGTGTTGGCGGCCTGCTGGGCAAGCATCGCAACCGGCGGCAAGCCAGACGCAAGGACCGATACGGTGAGTCGGGGAAGTATTTGATTTCGCATCATGTTTCGCTTCATGAGGGACTCAATCCACACTTTCAATGAGTTAGACGCCGCAGACCGCCGAGTGTTGACTGCCAGGCCAGTGAACGGTAATCCAGAGAGCAGGCCAAACCACCAGAGCCAGCCAGCCAAAGGCGATCAACGCCGGCAAGTCTTGCCAATCCATCGACGAGGAATGATGGCGATGCAGGCCGCAAAGCTTGTTGGCCGTTAAAAGGCAGATCATCGGCAAGCAGCCATCGAATTGATCCCAGCCAGCAAAAGTCCGCGCCGCCAGTTCATGCGAGAAGCCTACTCCGGCCGCTCCACCGGCACAACTGCACACAGACTGTTCGTTCCATCCCCCGGAGACAGGGTGAAGGCGCAGAAAGCTATTGCGCCCAAATCGAGGTATTCATAGAATTCACGACATGGATCTGAGCGGACTTGACGTTGGAAAATTGAAATCTCTCGCGATCGAAAAATGGGCTTCCGCTCCTGAACTCTGGCCCGTCAAGGTGTTATCGATGACGAGAACACTGGAATTGGAGCACAAGCAGGGAGGCCGAAAGCTGGACGCCGTCGGGGGATACTTCACCTGCCTCCGTCCGCTCAACGGCAAAACGCCCGCGGATATGGAATCCATCCTGGGGTTTCAGGACGGGACGTTCAGCTCCGGCGTTTCGGTCTGGAGACTGGACGCTTTGCCTGGACCCGCGGACTTCGAACTCCGTGGATACACCCAGACCCCTGGGGGCGAGAGCTTTGACGGAGTCGTGGTTCGTCGGTCCGATCGTAGCCGGCCAGAGTTCTTTACGCACGACGGAGCGCCGGTAAAATTCCCCCCGGGAGGCGGCGTAGAACAGTGGGAGTTGCGCAAAGGGTTCCTGGCACCAGCCAAGGAGTTGGCGCGCGTTCCACCCGGTGCAAGATTCATAAGACAGGTGTGAATCAGACGCTTCATCAGCGAGCGACTCGAATCGTGCAATAAGCAGTCAAATCTGGTTATGCAGTGGATCCGATGGCGCGATGTAGTGCACCAGCGTTCCATCGGCCAGCAGCACGGTTACAAAATCATCTGGAGTCTTGGTGGTCACACCGTCGCCCTCGGGATGAAATTCGATCCGAAGCTGCTTCGTATCCACGATAATCCGCAGGTAGCCGAACGACTTGAAGTCGTAGTTATCAAGCGTCACCCTGTCGTTTCGCTCCGGCTGCGCGAAGCCCGGCATCGATATGGGCGTGCGCAGAGTGGTATCGACGGAAATCTTCTGCAGCGGTGGATGGCCGCCGTTGCCGCACACGACGTAGGGAATCTGGCGCGTACCCAGCGTGCGCGTGTAGCGCTGATAGTTGTGTGCGTGGCCTGAGAGCACGGCATGCGGCCATACGCCGACCTTGTCGCAGATTGCATCGATCTCTTTCAACATCACCAGCGATGTGATGTGCCTGCCAAAGGTATACGGCGGATGATGCACAGCGAGAATCACCGCGCCCGAAAACTTTTCCTTCTTCACCCGCGTGAGAGCCGCCTCGAGATAGGCGAGTTGCACATCGGGGATATTGGGAAAGCTGGCCTTGCCCGTCTTCGGATTGACAGTGGACGAGATCACGCCGGGATTCTCCAGCATGTTGGAGTAAATTCCCAGGATGCGCACCAGCGGCGCCTCCAGAGTGAAGTACACGCCGGGCTCCGTCATCGTGGTGCGCGCGATGCCCACCGCGTCGCTTGAATGCTGGACCTGCGCCGTGCAGAAGTTCGCATAGAAACCCGAGAGCGAGAGCCTTGGATCGCCCGGCGTCGGATCCGTTTGCCCGGCAGCCGGCGCAACCGGAACCACCAGCCCATCGTGATTGCCGGGAATGGCAAAGATGGGCGCCGGGTAATTGCGAAATGCATCGTAGAACTGGTCGTAGTAGTAGGTGTGCTCGCCGAAACTGTAGACCACATCGCCCAGGTGATAGAAAAACTGCGGGATTGCAGCCGGGTCTTTTTCAGTGAAATCCGCAACCATTTTGTCCACCACGGTGTACTCATCCTGCAGACCCGGACTTGCTTTCGTCGCGCCGGTATCGCCTGCCGAGTGGAACACGATCTGGCCGGCCTTCGTAATGGCCTGCTCTACCTGGTCTCCCGCAGAGCCAAAGGCCGCGCCCAGCGTCATCACGGGCTCTGGGGTTGCGACCACGCGAAACGGAATCGGATTGAACTGGTGTTGCTTCGTCAGCTGGTCAAGCTCGTTATATGCCGCAGTATCCGAGCCGTGCGGGACTTTGTACGCGCTGGGATCGGGCATGTATTGGGGCTCCGCAAAAATCGGGGTCGAAGCGATGCGCGGAGTTGCGGGCGAGGCGGACGTAGCCGCAAAGACCGGCTCCGCGGTTGCGGAAGCAGCCCGAGTGGCTGCCTTCTTGCGCGCAGCTTTCTTTGCGGGTGGAGAAGATTTTCGTGCAGCCATATGCCATTCCTCCTGTGGTTTGAGGTTCGAGGGAAACAGGAATGGCGAATCGTACAAAGATCGGCGCGAAAAGTCGAATGAAAAGATGATGAGTCGAGAGAGCGCAGCACCTGCACCGAATGATTTACTGCGTCGTACCAAAGTGCGGAATGTCGTCGTTCATCGAGAACACATCTTTCAGATCGTTCTCGAAGGGAAACACGTGAATCATCCACGTGAAGATGACGGGATAAAACGTGCCCCCCTCGGCCTTGCACGCATCCGCGGTGGTGATGGAACCGAACATGCCGAACTTCGGATGCTTGCCCAGGTATTCCTTCACCTTGTCGGCCGGGGCCGCGCAGAAGTTGACGTGCTTATGCCACCGCACCACGCTTAGCGGTATGCGTTCGTTCAGCTCATCTTCGCTCGCGGTTGGAGGCACCGTGAACATCACGCCTTCCAGCTTGTACCGCTGGGTCGGCGTCTGGAAATAGAGCAGCGACGAAGGCTTGGTGGGATCGAAGTGATGTTCGGCTTCCTGGACATTAGCTCCCTTGGTGAAATGAAACTGGGGCTCATCCACGTTCGGATTCGCGATGACGTATCCGTCTTCAAGCGCCTTTTTGTAATCGCGATATCGCTCGATCGAAGCCCTTATCTGCGCGACGATTGCCTTGACCTTTTCATCATCGCCTGGCTGTTTGGGCCGCAGCGCCGTGATGTGCATGTGACCCGCCATCGCAGCCATGCTGGGGCCCATATCCTTCATATCGCCGCTCATGTCCATGCCGGCCATGCTTCCGCCGCTCCCTTTGGATGAGTCCTGCTGTGCTCGTGCCGTCAGCGTCGCTGCCAGCGCAAGAAGCAGTAGCGAGATGCACGACGCGTGGAATGCGCATCTTCCTCTGCGTTTTTGAACGGTGCGGGATGCAAGACGATGCGAGGCGCCCAGCGGCGAAAAGAACTTCATGCGCGCATTCTAGCCACGATGTTGAGCACGGGAGCGCAATATGTTGCCGGATGGACGCCAAACAAATCAAACAGGCTTGTGGAGATCGCGTTCGCCGGTTCCATGCTGGCAAGCGCGTCCCGCCATTCATCAGGCCACGAAGCCCGCTGCGCGCGACCGGCCGGCCAATGCGAGGAACGAAGAAACCGGCAACAAGTTCAAGCTTTCAAGCAGGGGTCGTCTTCCAGGATTTTCGGATCCACCCACGGCCCATCGTTCGCAATCAGCTGACTGGCTTCTTCCGGCCCCCACGTTCCGCGCTCATAGGGATAGAGCGGCGTGACGTTGCCCTGGATTGGATCAACAATTCGCCATTGCGATTCCACCAGGTCCTGCCGCGAGAAGAGTTCACTGTTTCCTTTGCTTGCATCTCCCAGCAGTCGCTCGTAGGGCGGCATATCGTCGGCGGCCCTCCGATGCATTTCCAATTCAACGTCGCGGCCCACCATCCGCTCTCCGGGGGTCTTGACGCGAACTCCGAGACCGATCGTCATGTCGGGGCTCATCCGGATGCGCATATGCGCCGACGAGGTTGGAACGATTTCGCCGAACGTCTCCCTTGGTGGACGCTTGAACTCGATCAAGGCTTCAGTGGCTGTGACGGGCAACATTTTTCCCGCCCGGACATAAATGGGCACGCCAGCCCATCGCCAACTCTCAATTTGCACTTTGATCGCAACGAAGGTTTCGACCAGCGATCCCGGGGCGACGCCCGGAACCGATCGATAGCCCTTATATTGGCCTCGCACTACGTCATTCGGGCCGAGAGGACGAATTGCCCGCATGAGTTCGGCCTTTCGATCCCGCACTGCATCGTGATCTTCGCCGGTCGGAGGATCCATGGTGAGGTTCGCCACGACCTGCATCATGTGGTTCTGCACCACATCCAGCAGCGCGCCAACCTCGTCGTAGAACTTGCCCCGATCCTCTACGCCGAAATCCTCTGCCATGGTGATCTGAATGCTGCGAATATGGTCGCGGTTCCAGATCGGCTCAAAGATGGGGTTGGCAAAACGCGTGTAGAGGATATTCTGCACGGGCTCTTTGCCGAGGTAATGATCGATGCGGAAGATGTTTTCCTCTGCGAAGAATTTGTGCAGAGTTTGGCCCAACTCCTGCGCGGAGGCCAAATCGCGACCGAATGGCTTTTCGACAACGACGCGCGCATTCTTTGCGCAGCCTGAAGCGGCGAGCCCTTCTGCAACCAATTCGAACAGGCTTGGTGGAATCGCCAGGTAGTGCAGGGGCCGCTCAGCATTACCCAGTTCGGTGCGGAGCCGGGCAAAGGTGGCCGGGTCGCTATAGTCGCCATCGATATGATGCAAAAGGCTGAGGAGCTTCTCAAACGCGGGTGGATCAATGCCACCGTGCGCTTCGAGGCTCTCCCTGGCGCGGGCCTTCAATTGATCCAGGTTCCATCCGGCCTTGGCAACGCCGATAATCGGCAGGTTGAAGCCTTCATCGCGAATGAGTCCTTGCAGAGCCGGAAAAATCTGCTTATACGCCAGATCGCCGGATGCTCCCAGAAAGACAAATGCATCGGAAGGGGAAGCCGTCATTATTTTGCTCCAGGAAGATGGTTACCGAGGCCACCGTGATTCTCAGCCTTCCTGATGACCCTAAATGGCACTATGCGTTTGCTGCAAATTGGCCTGCTGCAAAACTTGTTCGGAGCCAGTTATGGCCTACCCAACGAGAAGTACTTCGTTGTCGCCCCTCCTGAGAGGAATTCAATTTGATAGCCGCGGCTGGTTCATGTTTCCTGGATTTCGTTTTGTCGATTGGGCAATGGACGTGTGGAAGAAACGAATTGTTTGGGTCTGCACTATATCTACGAGTCCTGAGCAGCACGGGCCCTTACGCGCGATTCGTCAAGCGGCGCGAACGGGCCCTTTCTGCCATGAAGGACTGAAAGTGGAAAGGAAAGTTCCAAATGAACTATACATATCTCCGAGTTGGAGACCAGCTGCCCACAGTGGGCATATTGCAGAAGCTGCTCAACCGAACCGGCGCGAAGCTGGATCCCGATGGCACGTTCGGGCACAAGACGCTTGCGGCCGTTCGCCATTTCCAACATGCAAAACGATTGAACCCCGACGGGATCGTCGGAAAACACACTTGGCCTCGGCTCACCGAAGGGCTGCATCTCCCCATCTTCGATTGCGTCGACGTTTTTGACACCATTCAAAAGCAGGATCTGTCCTCTGCAGCAAAGAAGCTCCTCCAGCAAGGAGACAAGAAAAACGCGAAACGGGTGGCACACGCGGCCAATGAGATGGGAGACGCGTACGCGGGGGAGGTGGGCGACATCCGCGCCGTCGGAGGGACGCCATTCCTCATCGGGGGAATGTCCAACGGCGTGCAGCAAACTGTCTTGATGATCCGCTCTGCGGCCAGCAATGCGTTTCTGTTGCGATTCCATGGCCATGGGAGGCCCGGCAGCCAAGGTGTCGGCGGGGGATCTCGGGGGCCGCACGAGTTTAATCGGATCAACACACCTGATCAAGAGGCGTGTTCCTTTCCTCAGTTACATGAAGTCATTTCCCATCTCAAGGGCATCTTCGGCCCGTACGGTTCCGTCCAGCTCATGGGCTGCAATACAGGGCACGGCAACGAGGGAAGCGAGTTCCTCAAAGCTCTGGCGTATTTGATCGAGGTTCCTGTGACGGCGGGCCGGGATGACCAGTATGCCGGGGACGGCGTATCTACTTTCAAGTTCGAGGGCCTGACCCGTACCGCAATTCCCGGCGGCCAACCACTGAAAGCGTGGTGCCGAGCACTGCCCGACCTGGAATGAGGTCAAACTTCTTGCGGTATAGCAACCCTTTCGTGACCGCGAATTTGCTATCCATTGATATGCAAGCGATCGTGCGCTGGGGTCCCGTAGCCTCAGGTGGGGGACTAGGTCGGCGAAGTCAAATGTGCCCGGATCTGGCCATTTTGCATCTCTAGACGGGAACTCGGAGAAGTTGCACCAAATATCGTTCCGGTGCCAGCGCGCCACTTCTGATGGTGGGAATTATGCCCATCAATTTCCGCGTGTCTCCAACTAAAGTAGGCTTAGTTATGACCACGGAGGGACTGAAGCCGATCAATGGTCTTCACCATCCGTCAACTGCCGTGAACGGGCGGCTGGTGTGTGTGCCATGAGTAGATGGGATGTAGTCTCTCCAAGTGTGCATGTCAATTTGAACGGGGAATCTGCGTGATAATCCATCCGTTGCTCGTTTTGTTCATGTAGATCAGGATCGACTGCTCGGGAAGTTGCTGGCCGTCCATTGCCAGATCTTGCTTGCAACTCACGATCACCGTGGTTTGTCCCTCGACAGGACTGATTCTTAATACTGAAATGTCGAACTTCACGCCTTTGTGATCATGGGTGAGGTTCTTTATCGTCTCTTCCTTGTCTTTGGGAAGATCCGGAAACACCTTATGTAGCTGTTTTGAATCGCGGTGCTCGACAGCGCTGGCGTACTGGCTAATTACTTGCCTGATCTGCTGAGCGTCCTCGTCCGATACGGTTGGCGTTGTGTGTGTGGGAACAACGGAAGGCGTCTTCGGTGGCGTGGGAAGCGGTTGCATGTCGACGGCAACATCAGTTGGTTTTCCCTGATCGACCGTTACGGACTTCCTGTAGTTCTGATAGCCCGCAAGAACCACCTCCACCGTATGCGCTCCAGGAGAGATCGGAATCTTTAGAATGTCTCCTGTGGAATGTCCAGCAATCACATCATCGATGTGGATTTCTGCATTGGCCGGAGCGCGTATTGCCAGCAGCGTTGGCGGCAAAGGAGGTGTTGTGGTTGTTGTTGGGGTGGTTGTTGTTGTCGTGACTTGCGATGGAGATTTGCCAGAACCGGAAGTCTGTGTCTGTTGCTGAAGCGTGATGGTAACGCTCGCTGCTCTGTCCGTCTCAACTTCCACTGACTTCGGTTGGCTCGGGGCATAGCCCTGCTTCTGCGCCTGAAGGAAATGAGGGCCGGGCGAAGTCGCCACCCGCAGATACCCGTTTCGATCGGTGGTACCGACCGGCTTTGAATCTTCCAGGATCGTGGCTTCGGGAACGGACGAGCGGATCTCGATGGTGGCACGAACAGGAGGGTTGGGCCCCGCCCCGGCACCCGTGCTTGGAATCCCTCTCGCGGTCTGCGTCGGCAATGGATTTAAGGAAAGTGACGCTGAGTTCGGACCGAAAAGCGATACCGTGAAATCGCTCTCCGCATTCTGATAACCATCCATCTTTGCCGTGGCCTGATAGTTGCCGGGCTTCAACCGGAGTGAGCACGGAGCCTGGCAGGATTGGTCGCCTACGGTAATGGTTGCATTGAGAAGCGCATGGAACTCCACCGTTCTTGGCAGCAGGAACAGCGCCACTGCCGCGCCAATCGTTACAATTCCCAGGCCCACGACAACCAACATCCAGGGAGAGCGCTTTTTCTCGACGATAACGCGCTCCCTGGATTGTCGACCGGTTACGGCCAGGCGCTGGCTGATCGCGCCGATCTCTTCCCCAATCCCTGTATCGGCCTGATCGAATTCTTCGCTTTGTTCCTGTTCTGCCCGCTGGCTCAGCAGGGCTCGCCGCTCCCCGGTTGCCGACTCGAGCTTCGCATGCAGCTCGGAGAATGCAGTCTCTTTCGGATACTTTTGACGCAGAATCTTCTGCCGCGCCTCGACCGCATCCAATTCCGCGGGCTCGGCCGAGGCTGCCAGCCCAACCAGTTGCTCGAGAGTTGTTGAAATGCGCTTATATTCTCTGGTTCTGTCGTCTAAGGCTTTTTGAATGCGCTTTCGGACCTCGATGGCTTCGTCGAAGCCGGACTGATCACTTGCCGCGTCATTCCCCTGTCGCTCCAAATCAACCAGTTGAGAGATCGTCTCAGCGGCTGCTGCTTTGCGGGCCATTTCTGACAACCTCGAAACATTCTCGGCCAATATTGAGAGCTTCTGATTGGTTTCTCTCTCAAAATCCGCAGCTGCCAGCCGAACTTGATCGTCGCCAAATTCCGACGACAGGAGCTTCTCTTGCTCCAGGAGAAATCGGATTTGCCTGCCGCTTCGCGCCGTCCCGAGGGACTCCCGAAGTTGCGCAAGTTCCTGGAGAATCGTGTCGCGCCGGGAAACGGCATCAGAAACGCAGATCGCGATTTGGTCCAGCAAGTTCGCAATGAATTCATCGTTCAGCCAGGAATGCGCTGTCTCGCGCGCCGCTGCCTCCCGCTTCTTAAGCTCCGAGATATTCTGCTCACCCTGCAAAGCTCTGAGGATTTCCGAAAGCCTGCGGTGAATTGCTTCCCGACGGTCCTTAAATTCCTCCTTGCCCTTCCTGATCTGCTCGAATTGCTTGTTTACCGAATCCTCTTTGCTGTAGAGGCCCGTGATCACCGTCGCCTTTTCGAATAAGCGATCCACCTCAATGCCGTCGGTTGCCTGATGGATAAGCTCCTCGATCCTCGTTAGCTCACTGGTATCCTGCTTCAACTTGCCGGCGCGAGATGCCACCTCACCCGCTACAGCATTCAACTGCAAGATCTCCGTATCATTCAGAGCCGATCGCCCCGCCGCCTCGATCGCCTCGTTCTTCAGAGATTCGAGCCGGACGATCGGCAAGCGCATGTCCAATGCTGTCTGGAGTGCGGTAAGCCTTTGCAGTGCAGTTCGATGCAGATCTTCCGAGTCAGCTTCGCCCGGTTGAGTCAACCTGAGCTTGTGAATCTGACTTTCCCGTTCCTCTTGTTCCAGCCGCCTCTGCTCAATCTGCGAGCGCGTCATCTCCAGCAGCATCTGGAGATTCGCGTCGCCAGGAAACGACTGCAGTGCTGACTCCAGCAACCGGATAGCTTCCTGGCTTTTCTCCGCGCCGATCAGGGCTTTTGCATTCAGGCTTACTTCATCGATAGCGCGACGCCGGTCCACCGCTTTCTGCTGCCGCTCCGCCAGTTCGCGCAGTTTTTGAAGGGGAGTATCGTTCGGGAACTTTTCCAGCGCGGTTTGGGCTGCCGAAAGCGCCTCGGCATAGTGGTCCTCTGCAATCAGGTGGCTGATTTGATCGGTGCATCTCCGCAGCTCCTGTCGCAACTTCTCCTGCTCGTGCCCCGTCGCCGCCCAAGTGGCCAGGTCGCGGATGTTCGAGTCCGAAGGATCGACTTCCTGTGCCTTCTGCAGGATCTGAAGAGCAACCAGAAAGTTGCGATTGGTGATCTCTTGCCTCGCCTGGTCCAAATAGCCTTGCAGTTGCGACCGTTTCGCTCGATCTCCAATTTCCTTCCGTACCAGCGTCTCGAGCGAGCGCGCTTCGGTGTTGGATTGATCGATCTGTAGCGCGCGGCTGACGGCCTCATTGGCCTCGTTAAGGTCGCCTGCGTATAGCGCGGCCTGCCCGCGCCGAAGCGCGTCCGAAAGCTCTTTTGCTCGCTCGTACTGGCTTTGGATCGCCTTTGAGAGCTCCTGCAACGACTGGTCATTGGGATCAAGTCGCTTCGCCTGCTCAATACATTCCAGCGCTTCTTCGAATTGTTGAGCGGTCAGGGCAATCTCAGCTTGCGATCTCAATTGCTGTATCTGCACCGAACGCTGCTGAAGCTGAATCTGCTCGCGCACCACGCGATATAGTTCATTGGCCTCGGAGTTCCTGCGATCGAATCGCAATATCTCCTGGATTCTCTGTTTGGCGGTATCCCACTGCTGCTGCTGCATTGCCTCCTGCGCCTGCTGGAGGTAGGCTCCGATCATTTGCCGCCGCAAATTCTCCTGCAACTGAGATAGCTCGTATCCAAAGTCCTCGGCAGTCTGAAAGCGAGCAGCCGGATCTTTGGCCAGGGCCCTGCCCATGATTGCATCGAGCGCCTCGGGAAACGTTGCAAGGTATTTACTGAGAGAAGGAGTTGGCTCGTTGGCGATCTTGAGCAGCGTTCCATTCAGATCCGAACCTTTGAAGGGCACTTCTCCGGTTATGAATTCGAATAGCGTCACCCCAGCTGCATAGATATCGGAACGGGAATCGACAACACCCGTCGCTTGCTCCGGAGACATGTAGTAGATGCTGCCTACAATTTGGCCGGTACGGGTTAGGTTGTCGTTCAGGCCAACGCGTGCAATTCCGAAGTCAACGATCTTCGCAGACCCGTCTTTCAGCACCAGGATGTTTCCCGGCTTGATATCGCGGTGAATGATGCCCCGGTCATGCGCGTATTGAAGTCCTTCGCAAACCTGGCACATCAAACCGATCTTTTCGATGAGGGAGATTTCCCGGCGCGAACTGATCAGCTGGGCAATGCTTTCCCCTTCGAGGTATTCCATCACCATGAACGGATGGCCCTCGAAATCGTCGAGTGCATAGACAGTTACAATGTTCTTGTGCTGCAGGCTGGCCGTCGAGCGCGCTTCCTTGTAGAAACGGGTAAGGAGATTGTTCTCACTCCCTGAGTCTTCCCCAAGGAGCATTTTGATGGCTACTTTGCGGTCAATCGTCGTGTCGATCGCCTGCCATACAATGCCCATTCCTCCCTTGCCGATTACATCGAGCAACTTGTAACGGCCAATCTGCTGGATCTTGAGCTGGTCCATAGCTGGTGCCAACCGCTCCTTATTGGGATGGCGATTTAACGACTGAGAAGGATCGATGCCAGTGCGTTAATGCTACTCGGGACGAGCAATGCGCGCTAGTGTCCCGGAGAACGATGGGGCATGGATTGCCAACCCCGTTGCACCCACCTTCCTTCGATCTGCTTGTCACCTGTTCGGCCTGACTCTCACTGCTCTCAGATCGGAGAAGAGGCCATCGGGGAAGTTCGAGAGAAGATTCAATCAGCCAAATGCTTGAAATCTCTGAGAGATACTGTCTGAACGATCACGATCTCCTCCGAACGAAAAATCGCAGAAAACCGTTGACATCGATTGCGCATTGCTGGCACTCTGAATCTCCCCAACAGGGCCAGTAACTTACATATCGTTCTGCACAGTAATCGAGCGGGAAGTGTGTCCGCAGGGAGGTCAGAAAATGCGCGCGCGATTTTTCCCACTGTTTTTCCTGTTGCTCACAACATATACCGGAGACCGGGCAGCTCGCGCGCAACGGGCTAATCTCTCGCATGAAACGCGCTTGGCGGAACCTCAGGAAGGTCTTTCGTCTTCGGCGCCGCGGTTTTCGCTGCAAGATCTTCCCCTTCAGTTCGAAAAGAATGAAGGGCAAGCTTCAGAATCCGCTCGGTTTATCGCGCGTTCAGCGAACTACTTCCTTCTTCTTACTCGCAACGGAGCAGAACTCGACCTTAAGAGAAGCGGTCTTAGAAACGCCGAGCTCCAAATGCGCTTCGATGGCGCGACTGGCGGCGACCCAATCGGTAGGGATCAGGCGCCGACCGTAACCAATTACTACGTGGGAGCAGACAGGTCTCAGTGGCACCTGCGAGTTCCGAGTTTCAAATCGGTCGTTGTTCCCAACCTTTACCCAGGAATCGATGTTGCCTATCACGGCAATGGCAACGAGTTTGAATACGACTTCATTGTTTCCCCTGGCGCCGATCCGAAACTGATTCGAATGGCCTTCACCGGACTCTCATCTCGACTGGACGGCAGTGACATCTGTTTTGGCAGTGAGAGCGGGATTCGCCTGCGGGCGCTCAAGGCCTACCAGAAAGTCGATGGACGGTTGAAGGAAGTAGGTGTCGCCTGGCAACTCGACGCAAATCGGGCCTCGATAAAAGTCGGCAACTATGATCCGCATCGCCAGCTCATCATCGATCCAATCTTCTCCTATGGGACGTTCATTGGTGGTAGCGGGACGGATATCGCAGTTAGCGTTCTGCCGTCGGCGACCGCGAACGTCTTCTACATCGCGGAATCCACCACGTCGCCTTCGTTGGCCGAGCCGACCGGAGGGACAGCCACAAATCCGAACAGCACGGGCGCCGAGACGCTCATCCTGGAGCTCGACGCTACGGGAACTTCGTACAATACTCCTCCGACAGTAAAGAGTGAAACGTACATTGGCGGCACTTCCGGTTCAACGGTGCCGACCGCCATGGCGGAGGATTCTTCGTACAATCTGTACCTCACAGGATCAACGAGCGCCGGGGCATCGATTCCGCAACTCGGCAGCAATCAGCTCTGCTCTTCCAGTTGCCCGACTTTCGTGGCTAAACTCGATTCCTCTCTAACTCTGACTTACGCGTCGGGACTGCCAGTCAGCAGTTCGAATGCGATTGCAGCGGATTCGCAGGGAGATGCGTACCTTACCGGCGCAGCCACTGCGGCATCGCTCCCCTCTACGAATTCCAGCTTTCAGACAAGCCTCACCGCCGGTACTGCGCTAACGAACGGCACCCATGCGTTCCTTCTTGAACTGGATCCCAACGGGGAGGAGCTGTTTGCGTCGATGATTGGCGGTAGTGGCTCTGAACAGGGAACTGCGATTGCGGTTTCCGGTTCGGGCGTGTTCGTAGCCGGGCAGACCACGTCATCGGACTTTCCAACGACTTCCGGGGCGAACCAGGGGACATACGGTGGCAGCGGTACGGCTGTCACCCAGGTACCGACCAGACCGACAACCCTGAATGGTGATGGGTTCGTGCTGGCCATATCCGCCTTGTCGAGCAACCCAGCACTGTCATTCTCCACCTACTTCGGCGTTGGTGGAGATGACTATCCTTCATCGATTGGAGTGGATTCCTACGATCAAAACGTGGTGGTTGTCGGGAGCACTACATCCGTTTTTTCCCCTTCTGCCGTGAACGCGCTCACCTACTACACAGTGTTCACTAAGCTCGGTGTCACAACAATCACCCCTAACACAACTTCGAGTTCTGACACGTCAGGATCGCAACTCGGATTTGTGAGCAGCTTCTCGTTTGATGGCCATCTGAACTTCTTGAATCTTCTGGGAGGAAATGCAGGAGACACAGCAACCGCAAATGCCGTGGCTGTCGACGGGGCAGGAGTTATCTATGTAACCGGATCCAGCAACTCGGGTGCATCCTCGCAGGATAGTTTTCTCGGCGACGGTATTCCACGAGCGGATTTCTACTTTGAGCCGACATCGGGGCAACACATGTATCTGGCAGAGATCGATCCCACAGGAAGCTATTTGGTCGAGGCCACTATGGGAGGAGGTTCCGGTTCGGATCTGCCGGAGGCCCTCGTTTTGTCCGCCGGGAACGCGGGCATCGTCGGTACCACAACTTCCACGGAGGACTTCTTCAGTTCGGGTAATCTTGCCAATCAGTCCCCAGCCGATGCAACGCCACCCTCAGTAACCGGCCCTCAAGCAGGCTTCTTCGTTGATGAGCTGACCGGGGGCTTTTGTAATATGAATTTCACAGGACAGGTTGGTCCCGTTTTGACATTCAGCGGGCCTTGTTCGCCGGGTACGACAGGCGGCGTCCTTTCAGGAACAGCAACCGTAGGCACCACCGTCAACAATCTCACTCCTGCGGACATAACCATCGACAATTCCATTGGGACTGTCACGTTGGATTTAAGCGCTTACTCAGGGCAATCCGTCGCATTGGCCCTGACGTTTACGCGATACGAACCATTTGGCGCCGTTGGGAGTCGCTGCACCGTGCCGCCGTCGATGGTATGTCCGGTCGATAAGAGTGTGGGAGGCATCACTGGAGGTGGAGGTAGCGGTACCGTGTTCAGCACCTCCAGTGGACAACTCAGTGTCGCACTTTCCTGTTCAGGCCCGAACTGCTCCTACAGCGCTCTCCCCAACACAGTATTGGCGGGACAAGGCGTCATGATCGATGCGACGGTCAACAATGCGAAACCAAACACAGTAAGCTGGCCGGCCATTAATCAAGCGACCGGCGCGCTCAACGAGCCCACTCCGGCTACCAGTGCAACCTTCACCGCAGGTAAAGCAGGGGGCCCGACGACTATCACTGTGACTGCGGCGGCGGACGGGAAAACTCAGGGTTCGATTACGATCAACACTGTTGAAACACCGACACTGTCGCTGGCTACAACCAATACTGGAACAATTACCTACGGCCAGGCAGTTGCAGTAAGTATTGCGGCGTCGGGTATGTATACCACGCCATCAGGGGCAATTACTTATCAGGTAGACGGGGGGACTGCCGCAGCAGCAACATTATCCTCCGGCGGAGTCGCATCGATACAGCTGACCGGGCTTTCTGCAGGTTCGCACATGCTTTCGGTCTCGTATCCAGGAAACCTCCCTGCGGGATATTTCACTCCCGCCCAGCAAACCTTGCAGATCAATGTTGCGCAGGCTCCTCTGACCGTTACGGCACAGAACGCAACGATCACGTATGGCCAACCGATCGCACTCACTTATCAAATCACCGGCTTTCAATACAGTGATTCGCAAACGACTGTCGGAGGCGCTCCTGCGGAGAGCACAACGGCAACATCCACATCTCCCCTTGGAAACTATCCGATTTCGATTTCGCAGGGCACGCTGGGCCAGAACACCACGAATTACAGTTACACGTTTGTCCCCGGAACCCTCACCATCAACCCGATCGGTGCGGCTGCAGTGCCGTCCATCAATCTAAATGGCGGCGTATACACTGCTCCACAATCGGTAATGCTGAGCGACGGCACTTCGGGTGCAACGGTGTATTACACCCTGGATGGAAGCGTACCGAATACGACAACTTCATCCAGGTACAGCGCGCCAATCGCGATCGGTCAAACTACGACGATAGAGGCAATCGCCGTGGCCCCTGGATACAATTCGAGCGGCGTAACCAGCGAGACGTTGACAATCAGTCCTCCGACTTACACTCCTGGAACACTGAGCTTCGGAAATATTGTTCAGGGGCAATCAAGCGGCCCGCTGAGCGTCACCTTCAAGAACGTCGGATTAAACGCACTGAGCGGTTTCAACACTTCGATACTGGGCGCAAACGCGGGAGACTTCTCGATTGCGGCCGGCTCGACCACCTGCGGAACGACGGTAGCATCGGGTGCATCGTGCACGGTTGGCGTTGCGTTTGGACCCACTGCGACCGGTGCACGAAGCGCGCAGCTGACGTTGAGCTACTCCGGTACTGGGTCGCCTGAGGGCGTTACCCTGGGCGGAACGGGGCTGTCGCCTCTCGTGATCAGTTCCCCGCCGCTCCAGCTGATTGCGGGTACAACGTTCCAATTTACCGCGAACCAGTCAGTCACGTGGACTGCCACTGCAGGTACGATCAACTCCGCTACCGGCCTGTTCATGGCCCCGGCTACCGTTCCCAGTCCTGCGGCCGTCACCATCACCGCGGTTTCCACGACTAACTCAACGGTTACGGCGACTGCACAAGTTGTGATCGTACCTCAGCCCGCAATCACATTCCCGTCGACCAACTCGATGACCGAAGGAACTTCTTTGAGCATTCCGTTTGCAATCGGCGCCGGAACGGGAATTTCGGGTGAACAATATTCATTCGCATGCACACCCGCAACCTTGCCGAGCGGCGTCACTTGCGCGTTCAATCCAAACCCGCTGATCGATGCGGCCGGTGGGGCAAGCGGAACACTCGTGATCACTTCCTCCCAGCTGAGTTCCGAACTTCAGAGTCCGGCAAAGCCTGGCATTCCGATCGGAGGGACGTTGGCACTGGCTTGTCTTCTGCTGATTCCCTTCCGCCGCAAGTTGAGCAAAAAAGCTTTGCTCGTTTTGGCGCTGATCTCCTCCGCCGCGTTCTTTGCCGTTTCAGGCTGCGGAACGAGCGGAACGTTCAAAACCAACTCGCAGCCCGCCTACATAACAGGAACATTCACCGTAAATGTGACCGTTACAGGAGCGACCTCAACCGCACCGGACTTCAATCAGACAGTATCGACCAGTCCGATTCAGTTCACCATAAATCCATGAATGGATGCTGGTGGTCAATTCGCACGAGCGATCGGAGGACACGAATGCGCAGGCTTCTATTTTGGGGGATGTTAGCTCTCGCCTACACACACTCTGCTCTCGCGCAGGCGAATAGCTTCTGTACGTCCCATTCAACTACGTTGTACTGCGAACTTCCCTCTCTCTACGGCGATGCTCAGGTGAATCCCCTTCTGGCTGTTGATGAAGCGATGGGAACCCAGCTGACCCTGGTTCCGCTTGCTTCGCCTGCATCCGGCATCGTCTACGTGATAGACCCGTCGTTGAAGCTTCCGCGGGCTTCGGGAACAGAAACACTGGGGCCGGTTCTGACGGAGAGAGGCGAGACCCTTTACCATGGGAAGCTGTTTATCGCCACGACCTACCAGCGCTTCCGGTTCAATAGCCTCGACGGCGTGAACCTCAAGAGCATCCCGATGTTTTTTGAGTTTTGTACCACAGCCGGACAATGCGGCCCCATAGGGGTAGTGACAAGGATAGACGCTCATCTGGAGCAGTATGCGGTTTTCGGAACTTTCGGCGTAGCAAACTGGCTCGACGTATCTGCAGCGCTTCCGATCGCCAGAGTTACGCTCGAGGCCAGGGGCACCGGCTGCATCGACCCGTATTGCAGCTTCACCACTGCGGGAGGCGATACAGTCAGCTTCCAGACGGCGAGCCAGGGCGGATCAGCTTCCGGTATCGGCGATGTCGTATTGCGCGCCAAGGCACATCCATTCAAAATGGAAAAATATGCACTTGCCATTGGATCTGACGTTCGACTTCCAACAGGGCAGTCTCTCAACTTCCTCGGCGCCGGGAGCACTGGAGTCAAGCCTTTTTTAGCGATTTCACGCTCCGGCAGAGTGTCTCCCCATGTAAACCTGAGCTACCAATGGAACGGGGCGTCGTATCTCGGAGGGAGCGTCGAAGGCGAAAAGGGAGCAATGCCGAAGAATTTCGGATATACCGGCGGTATCGATGCAGGCTTAAGTAAGTCCTTAACGCTTTCCGCAGACTACCTCGGCGAGCACGTTATTAATGCCGCCCGCCTTGCGCGGGTAACGACGCTCGGCGTTCCCGACACTTCGCCGGCCCAGGGGAGTTTTGATGCCGTTCGTGGGGCGCTTGGCTTTAAGTGGCTGGTTTGGCGTCAGCTGATCATCACTGGCAACGTTCTGCAGAAATTCGATCACAATGGGCTTCACCATACTGCCGTTCCTCTTGCAGGAATCTCTTATACATTTTGAGTGCACATTACTGGAGTCGATACAGCAAAAAGCCCGCTGATTTAGCGGGCTTTAGCGGATCTTATCTGGTAGCGCTAACGGGAATCGAACCCGTGTTTTAAGATTGAGAATCTCACGTCCTAACCCCTAGACGATAGCGCCACATTGGGAGGGGCAGCCGCTCGGGCCGCCTCTCTTAATCTATCAAAAAATCAACGGCATGCCAAAGCCGTAATGATGCGGAAACGGCTGTCAGATGCCCAGTTTTCGCACTTCCTCGTTGTAGTACTTGCGGTACAAGATTTCCCACTCCTGCGAGCCTTCGAGGATGATCTTGCGCTGCGAGGCAATCTTCTGGCGGGCGGCGGTGTCGATGCGGGCTTCCTCGGTGAGCAGGTTTTCGAGCGCCTTGCGCGCTTCCTGGCGGATGGTGTTGCGATCCTCCATGAAGCCCACGGCATCGATGTCCGCCAGCGTATCGGCCACGGTGTGTGCCAGCTTGTTCAGCTTGTCGCGATTGATTCTCATAGCACCGCCTTGTATTTCTTGGCGAGCTCGGTCTTGACCTTCTTGAACATCTCGGCGTATTGCGCGCCCGATTTCCGCATCTCTTCGGAGTACGCCTCAAGAATGACGCGCACTTCTTCGTTAATGCGATCCTCGAGCGCAAGCTCCTCCGTCAGCCCTTCTGTCACGCGCGCCTCTGTGCTCTTCAAGTCGCTGGTGGTGATCAGTTTGGCATCAATGAGGTGCTTGACGGTACGGCGGGCGAGATACCCAATGTATTCGCGAGAAAAAATCATGAGCTAAACTTCAGGATACCGCATTGGACCGGCTGGTGTACACCGAAAGCCCTGTTGAGCAATGGTCCGTGAACAGGGAACCGGGAAACGGCCCTCTGCCAAAGTCGTGTTGTGAAGTGGTGCGAACTCGCAGGTCAGGCCTTTCCTTGCTGAAAATCCAGCGTGTCAAGGCGCATTTTCGGTTGGAACGATATTGTTCGAATCCGATTTTGCCCTGAGCCGACCTCGGACCAGAGTCTCTCGGCGACCACTGTCCATGGTTCACTGACCACTGATCTGCCGATGCGGACAGGTCTTGGTATTGATGCACTCGTCGGCAAGCCGTAGCCGCTCCACGGGACGGCCGTTCACCAGATGCTCTTGCACAATCTCTGCGGCATCTTCCGGCTTGACGTGGCCATACCAAACGGCTTCGGGATACACGACGACGGTTGGCCCGTGCTCGCACTGATCCAGGCATAATGACTTGTTGATGCGCACGGTATTTCCCAGGCCCGCGGCCTTGGTCAACTGCTGCAGCTGCGTATGCAGTTCGCTCTTTCCATCCGCGGTGCACGAAGGCCGCGGCGCGTCCACTGGGCGGATGTTATGGCAGACAAAAACGTGGTGCTCGAACAGGGGCAATCGTTGCTCCTCCTGCTTCAAGCTTACAGGGCCGGTCTCGACGCAAACTTTCCACATTTGCGCCCGCCCAACCCTCCGTCATCTGAGAGAATGATTGCTTGACCATGAGCACGGACAATCTGCTGTCGCTGAAAGACGATATGGTGGCCTTCATCGAAGGCCATGGCCTCGTCCGTCTTCCCGGATACGTCACTGAAGACGTTCCGTCGATTGTGTGGGAAGGCGAAGGCAACCCCGACGCGTGGAAAGATTTTGTCGAGATGGCCAAGCGCGTCGGCGCTCCTTTTGTCACGTTCAGTGAAATGCGGCTGGAGCGCGAAGAACTCGATCACCTCATTGAAGAGGCCGGCGAAATGAACTTCCCCGACGAGGAAGCCTCGGAACTCGTCGAGGCACAGTGGCTGCGCAAATACGCCGGCATGGTCGGGTACATCCAGCTCGGCTTCATCTACCAGGGCATCGTCTTTCTGCACGAGACTACCACCGAATGGTACGAGCGATTCCAGTCCCTGCTTGAAGATGTCGAGAGCTTCAACGACATCATCATCGACGACCACGATCACGAACACGACGAAGGGGACGAGTAATCGCGGTGAGCGCCTCGGCGGCAGCTCAAGACGGCCCCTCAGTTCTCAGGACTCCGCGCCAGCGTTGGATTCTGGCCGAGCCGCATCCCAGGGAAGCTGAAGCGCTTGCACAATCGGCGCGTATCCCCCTGGTTCTCGCGGAACTCCTCATCGCGCGCGGCATCGGCACCTCCGGCGAAGCCTTTGCATTTCTCAATCCTGAAGTGGCTCAACTGCACGATCCGCTGCTGATGCTGGGGATGCAGACCGCCGTGGAACGCGTGGAAGCAGCCATCGCACGCCGGGAGCCCATCCTGCTTTACGGCGATTACGACGTGGACGGCACCACCGCCGTCGTGCTTCTCAAGACGGCGATCGAGATGCTGGGCGGCATGGTGCGCTTTCATGTTCCGCACAGGCTGCGCGAGGGCTACGGGTTGCAGTCCGCGGTGCTCGAAGCCGCATACGCCGACGGCGTTCGCCTCGTCATCACTGTCGACACGGGCATGCGGGCCTTTGCCGAAGCTGAGAGTGCGCAGCGCCTCGGGCTTGACCTCATCATCACCGATCATCATCTCGCGCGCGTCGATGATGCGGTTCCAACCGCTCTCGCCATCCTCAACCCCAACCAGCACCGCTGCGGATATCCCGAGAAATCGCTTTGCGGCGCGGCCATCGCTCTGAAGCTGGCGCAGACGCTGCTGGAACGCCACGATGCCGACCTGGCGCGAACGCGGCTGCTGCCCAGCTTTCTCAAGATGGCCGCCATCGCCACGATTGCCGATGCGGTTCCGTTGCGCGGCGAGAATCGCGTGATTGCCGCACTGGGGCTGCGCGAACTGCGCCGCCCCGTGGGCGCCGGATTGCGCGCTCTCTTCGCGGCCGCCCAGATCGATCCCGCGACCAGGCCGATCACCAGCTTCGATGTCGCCTTCCGCCTGGCGCCTCGCATCAACGCCGCGGGACGCATGGACGTGGCCTCGGAAATCATCGAACTCTTCTGCACCCGCGACCCGGACCGGGCCAGCGAACTCGCCAATAAGCTCGAACAACTCAATCGCGAACGCCGAGACACGGAAGCACGCGCACTTGCCGCAATTGAAGCCCGCCTCGCCACCGATGCAGAGCTTGCAGACGCACGCCTCGTTGTCGTGGTCGGGGACGGCTGGCACCGCGGCGTCATCGGGATTCTCGCCTCGCGCGTCGTGGAACGCACGGCCAAGCCTGCGCTCGTCATCAGCGTTGAAGACGGCGTGGCGCATGGCTCAGGCAGATCCGTTGATGGATTTCAATTGCTCGAAGCCATTGAAACCTGCGCCGATCTGTTCACGCGCTTCGGGGGCCACGCATTCGCCGTCGGCTTTGCATTGCCCGCCGCATCGCTGCCCGAGCTCAAGCGCCGACTCGCCGCTTGCGCCGCGGAGCGCCTTGCGGCGCGTGAACCGGAACGCGTTCTGAACATTCACGCCGAGCTGCCGCTGCACCAGATCACCGCCGTTCTCGCCGGCTGGCTGCGCAAGCTCGAGCCGCTGGGGCACGGCAATCCGGAACCGATCTTCGTCGCGCGCAATGTTCGCCTGACCTCATCACCGCGCATCATGAAAGAGCGCCATCTCCGCCTCGAATTGGCACAAGACGAAGGTGCTGCAATGCGCGCGGTGGGATGGGACATGGCCGCGCGATCTGCCGAACTCGCTCTCGCACAAGGTTCGCGGATCGATGTTGCTTATCGCATTCGCGAGAATCTGCATCCGGACTTCGGTGGGCTCGAGATCGAAATCGCCGGACTCCAACCCAGCGGCGCCTGAATCGCGTTCTGTATCCCTGACATTCCGCAGACGCACGAAGACCCACGGTAACCCGTGGGTCTTCGTACTACAAGGGTCAAGGTGCCTGAATCAGCGGTCCTTGTGTTCCTTCGGCTCCTTCGGCGCCTTCTCTTCATGCTGAGGCTGCGGCCGCGACTCGTGCTGCGCAGCAGGACGCGATTCGTTCCGCGGCGGCTGACTATTGCCGTGTTGCGGCTGCTGATATTGCGGCCGGCTTTCTCCGCCACCATTCGGGTTGCCGTGGTTGTTGTTGAATGAGCCCTGCTGTTGCGGCCTCACGCTGCCCTCGCCGCCATGGTTGTTGTTGAAGCCCATGGGTCGCGCGGCTGCCATCGTTTGCGGATGTCCACCGTTGTTCTTGGCATAGAAGCTCTTGTCAGCCCGCGCGGCCTGAATGTGCTGCTGCTGTACAGAGGTGGCCCCCACGTGCTGCTCGTGCATCGCAGTCCGCTCATCGGCGGTTGGCTCATGATTGATGCCGCCCGGTCCGCCGCTGAATGCCACGTGACGGTCATTCACGATCGTGTTGCGTTCCACAACGGTGCGATCGACGTACGTATTGTGGATGTACACATTGTTCACATGCACGACCGCGGTGTTATAAGCGAATTCGTGTCCGCGCCACGCACCACCCACAAAGCCGATGCCCATGTAGCCAAATCCGTAGTTCACGCCGCCGTAGTAGCCGACGTGCATTCCCCAGTAGCCGGGATGGAACACATAAATTCCGCTGGACCAGCCCCAGTAGGGCGGTGTCCAAAGCGCGCCTTCATACGGCGCGGGTACCCATGCGCCGGGAACCCAGTAGTATCCATCGTCGCCATAGGCCCAATAGCCTGGCGACCACATCAACCCAGGTTGCGGGCATTCGGGCTGCACGTAGACAGGTAAAACCGGCGGTGCGAAGCCGACGCTGATCAAAACACCCGCGAAAGAAGATGCGGGAACAAGAGAGAGCAGAAGCGCCAGAAGCATCCAGCGTGATTTCCGAAGCAAATTCATGGGAACCCTCCTCGAAGTTCTTTAACCCCGTTACCAGCAGCATGCGCCTGCATTGCTCAGGGGGAATGTTGTTCTTACGCGGTGAGGTAACCTTCTTGCCGCGTATTCAGACTACGCATGAGTGAACCCAGAGCGCTATGGAAAGTTGCAACCTGTTGGAACACTTTAGTGATGCCTCTCCAGCCAGGTTGCAGAGGGCACACAACTTAAAGTGTGCGCCCCGGCCGGTGCGAGAACCTGGTTTGTCAGTAGCGGATGCTGAGGCCTGTACCAATAATTTTGTTCGCCTTCAGATCGATGGGCACAAGCACTACCGGCGGATAGGGTGCGGGCAGCCCCGTCGCAACCGCCGTGTCCCCGATCACTCCCGCCACATGGCCGATGCCGATATCGAACGCAAAGTGTGGATTGTCTTTCTGCGTGACTCGCACGGCGTAGTCCATCGTCGTCGGAATGTGCGCGCCTGCACCCGGTGGAAACAGGATCGGCTTCAGGTTCACGACCTGCGGAGGTTCTTGCGTGAAACCAACCGCCGGAACCGCCGCGAAGTTGTGAGAGAGCGGGATCGGAATCCCGAGCCCGCCAAACAGCCGTCCGCCAAAGCGTGTGGCCTGCCCGCCGAGCCCATAGATCGAGGCATTGGTCATCTTCAAGCCGAAGTTCAGCAGAAATGGCACCGGGGGATGGAGCCAGGTTTTAGTCGCCGCCACGTACACATCGCCGTTGGTGTACGACTTCAGTGATCCCCCCAGTTCCTGGTTCAGCGCGCCGCTAACGAACTTGTCGCCCGTGCGGACGACAAATCCCGCACCGAGGCCCGGCGTCCATGGCCCGAACTGCCCATCCTTGATTCCCACGACCTTGGCATTGAACAAGTTCATTCCCGAATAGTTCCAGAGGCCGCTGAAATTCGGGTCGTTGCCCTTGGTGTGAACGCTGCGCGTATAGCCGAACTCGAAGCGGTTTGCCACTCCCTCTTCGATCGAGAAAGTGTGAACATAGCCAATCACGCTCGAAGCATTCACAAAGTGATAGCCGACCGCCGGATGCGACCACACGTGATCCTTGTCGCTGTAGACCACGTAAGCCGTCGGCGTAATGAAGCCGCCGGTCTGACCCTCCAGCGTCAGGTTCTGCGCGTTCATGCGTGCGGTTGCAAACAGTGCAGCCGCAATGGCGCCGCCGACGGCGAGCCTTTTGAAAAAAGAGAGCATTAACATGAGATGACTCCAAACGGGCGCAGTCTTGACCGTCCCGCATTCTTCCCAACTCTTCGCGGTGCAACTCTGAGGCTTGTGATGTTCGCTTGATTTTCAGTCAGCCGGACGCCCCGGCGACTGCGTTAGTTGTCGAAGGGGTCGGACCGGGTCTGCGGCAGCAACGGCTTCGCTGCAGGACCGAAGAAAACCTCGCGGCACATCAGCCGCTCCAACTGGCTTGCTCCGACTTCGAATTGAGAGTCACCTGTTTTTAACACATATGGAGCCACACCGTCACCCTGCTCCGATTACCGCCGTGCATTACGGCCGAGTGGTAGACTCACCCCATGCCGCGCGGACTGTTCATCACTCTCGAGGGCCTCGACGGCTCCGGCAAAACCACGCAAATCAAGCGCTTGGCAGCGTGGATGCAAAAACGCGGTCTCGACCCTGTGCTGACCCGCCAGCCGGGCGGAACCGCCACCGGCGACCGCATCCGGTCTCTGCTGCTTGATTCCGGCTCCACGGCGCTGGCGCCCATGACTGAAATGGCTCTCATGTTCGCCGACCGAGCCCAGGCGATCGCCGATGTCATCGAACCTGCCCTGGCGTCGGGGCGCGTCGTCGTTTGCGACCGCTTCACCGATTCCACCGAGGCCTACCAGGGGGGCGGCCGTCAACTCGGCTCTGAGCGCGTGCTTCAACTGCACCGCCTGGTCTGCGGCGACCTTCAGCCCGACCTCACGCTCCTGCTGCTTCCTTCCCTCGAGTCAAGCCTGGCCCGCGCACGTAATCGCAACGAACGTATCACCATCCAAACCGGCCAGGATGAAAACCGCTTTGAACAGGAGCAGGGCGAATTCTTCAAGCGCGTCTGGGAAAAGTACCATGAGATCGCCCGTCGCGATTCCAATCGCGTTGTCCTCATCGAAGGCAATCTCTCCATCGACGAAGTGCACGAACAGATCGTCGAAGCGGTATCGGAACACCTGCTCGGCCAGCCGTCTGCGCGCTGATCTCATGCACTCGAAAATCACGACTGGATTCAGCCGGCACAGGGCACCGGCGACATCGAGCCTATCTATCGGAATCCGAACACGCCGTTCACAGCCCGGAACTGCTCGCGCACACACGGGTTTGTATCAGGGCATGACTTCAGTCATGCCGCAATCGCAAAAATGGAAGATTGGGCTTTAGCCCCGGAACCAAACGCACAAGCGGCACGTATGCATTCACACCCAGCCACGAGCCGAATCGCCCGTGGGCTTCAATCAGGAGGTCCGGCGTGTTTTCACCATTCAGATCACGAAATCTCGCAATCCTCTATCTCGCCATCGGTTTCTCCGCAACGCTCGCCACCCCGCAAACTTCCGGTTCGGAACATACCGGTGGCATGGCACACATGTCCGGTCACATGTACATGACGACGCTTCGCCCGAAGAAGCCCGGTGATCAGGCGAAGGCCAACGCCATCGTTTCCGCAGCGAAAGCCGCCATGGCTCCGTACGAGGACTACCATAACGCCCTCGCCGACGGTTACCGCATCTTTCTGCCGAATGTGCCGCAGCCGCTCTATCACTTCACGAATGCGGAGAATGGTCGCAAAGCATTCAGCCACTTCGATCCGTTGAAGCCGACCTCGCTGCTCTATCGCAAGACTGCCGATGGCGGTTACAAACTGATTGGCGTCATGTATACCGATCGCGTCGACGCCAACGAGGACGAGATCAACGATCGCATTCCGCTCAGCATCGCCCGGTGGCACCAGCACGTGAACTTCTGCAAGGCGCCTCCGGGGCAGCTCGCCGCATACTTTGGTCCCAATGCGAAGTTTGGATTGCTCGGCTCCATCCATACGCAGGAGGCCTGCGACGAAGCCGGTGGTGTCTTCCTGCCTCATGTCTTTGGCTGGATGGTGCACGTTTATCCCAACGAAGCCGACCCGCGCAAGGTCTGGTCTGTCGACGATGACGAAAACGGCCACGACAACATGGACCACTCGTCGATGCCCGGCATGAAGATGGATTAGGCGTTTCAGAGACCGCCGGGGTGCCCCATCCTTGACCCGCTTTTGGTCAAGGGTGGGAAACCACGAACTCAAACCCGCCCTCCATCACCGAACCCTGAACCGCATCATCAACCCCGGCGTGAGCTTCTCTCCTGCCTTCACATCGCCGTGTTCGTCGAGCGCGTTCCAACCCGAATTCGCGATGTAATAAAACCAGTCGTCCACCACGACCCCGTGCGTCGGATCACCGAGCGTCCCAGTCGCGCGTTCAATCAGTTCCTCTGACTCCACATTCGCCTGCGATCGATCGAGCTTCATCCGCACAACCCGCTCCGGGGAACTCCCGTTCTGCGTCAGGAGGAACGCGCCGTCGACGTAGTAAAGTCCATCAATCCCGTTCAGCGCCACCTTCACCCCGCCTTGCCGATTGATCCAACGCACCTGCCCGCCTTTGAGATCGAGAATTCCAATCCCCCGCGCATAGTCGGGAACCGCCACGAGATTCCCGCCGGGAAGCACCACCGGGGTCTGGGGAGAAATAAAGTCCTTCCCGTTGATCAGTTCAAGACGCCCGTCTTCCACCTTGTAAACACCGCCGCCATCGCCGTCGCTCACAATCGCGACGCCCTCCGGCGTCAGCGCCATATCGCCGAGCGCGGTGTGCAGCGGGCTCTCAATCCGGTTCAGCAACTTCCCAGTCCGAAGGTCAAAACACAACACAGCCGATCTTCCCCAATCCCCTTTCGGTGCAACGGTGAATCCATCGATAGCAACTTCCGTCGCCCACACCCGGTCGCGCTGCGCATCCACTTTGATCGCCAGCATCGGCCATCTGCTCGGCGAAGTTGCAAACGCAGATATTTGCCCTGAGGCATTCACGCGGACGATCTTGCCTTCGAGAACGCTTGTTATCAGAAACGTCTTCGACTGCGGATCGAAGTCGATGTCCTCTGGAACAAGGCCTGGATCCGCAAGTGCAAACACGCTTCTCCGATCGCCCGACAGCTGTCTTGTTCTGTCGAAACTTTTCAAGAATGGATTTGTATTCGGGAAGATCGTGCAGCGCAACAAAAGCTTTGTCTTTGCCTGCGAGCAGCCTGTCGTCCGCTTGCCCCATCGCCGCGAACTCGTTCAAGGCTGCCAGGGTATGTTCCGTGTCCCCGGCCTCGGCATAGGCAATCGCAGTCGCCTCGATCGCGTCCGGCGCGTCATTCAGCAGACTGCGCACCTTGAGTGCGGCTTCCAGGTATCCGCGCTTGTCTCCGGCCACGTGCGCCGCGTGCGCCTGCTTCTGGAGTTGCGCAAGTTCTTCCACCGCGCTGGGTGCATTTTGAATGCCCATGGCCCATAGCAAGATTGCGCCAACGAACTGTACTTTTCCCATGTCGGCCCTCGTCGGTTGGTGACTTCGCGGGGAAGAAATCCGGCCGGATCGATGTCGCAGATGAGCGCTGATCAGCGCGTATTCTGCAATTCCAATCCTACCCTGCAACCTGCAAGCGAAAGCCGATCTTTGTGACCAATCGCGGCCTTTCGGAACGGCGGCCTCATCGTCACATGGCGCCGCCCGTCGTAGCACAATCCACCGCAGCCGACGGCCGCGGTGCGCTCTGCAATGTCACGAATTTCGTGGGAGTGCAGCAGGCCTTCGAAAGCCGCGCCCGGTCGGCCTGCATCGCACGATCCTCACCGAGCCACGCCAGCGTCTGCCGCAAAACCTGCGCCGCGCCAATGTTCGGCGGCATCACGATGCGATAGTGCATCCACTTCCCTTCGCGTCGCGCCTGCACGATGCCCGCACGGCGCAGATACGCCAGGTGCCGCGAAATCTTCGGCTGCCCCTGCGCCAGGATCTCCACGAAATAGCAGACGCAGATTTCCTGGTCCCCCATCAGGTTCAGCAGGCGCAGCCGCGTCTTGTCGCCCAGCGCCTGAAAGAATCGCTCCATATCGAATTGAGATGATCTCGCCGCCATTTTTTAAATATATGCCTTGACGAATATGTTTTCAAGACATATATTCGCTTATGTGAATATGTTTTTGTTAGGAGCAGGTCATGGCAGAACAGATTCTTGAATCGGTGAAATCGAAGTACGCAGCCGTCGCTGAGAGTTCCCTCTCAAGCGACAACGCCGGCGTCAAAGCCGTTGCCGAAGCCTTCGGCTACACACCCGAAGAGCTCACCTCGATTCCCGCGGAAGCCAACATGGGCCTCTCCTGCGGCAATCCCACGGCCACCGCGCACCTCAAGCCCGGCGAAGTGGTCGTCGATCTCGGCTCGGGCGGCGGCCTTGACGTATTCCTCGCGTCAAAGCAGGTAGGCCCGCTGGGCCGCGCCATCGGCATTGATATGACGCCTGCCATGATCGAGCGCGCACGCGCCAATGCGGAGGCCGGAGGATACACCAACGTCGAGTTCCACCTGTCTACGATCGACGAGATTCCGCTCCCTGACGCGTCCGTCGATTGCGTGATCTCCAATTGCGTCCTGAATCTTGCGCCCGACAAGCCCGCCGTCTTCCGCGAAATCGCCCGCGTCCTCAAGCCGGGCGGACGCCTCGCCCTCAGCGACATCGCCTTGAAGCAAGAACTCCCCGAGACCATCGCCAGGAGCGTTGCCGCTTATGTTGGGTGCATCGCCGGAGCCATTCGCATCGATGACTACCGCACCGGCCTTCTCGCCGCCGGCTTCGAGCACGTCGAAATCGTCGACAGCGGCGCCGACCTCAACGCCTACGCCAAGGTCGAAAACCAGTCCGGCTGCTGCTCTCCCGCAATGGAGAAGACCGACAAGGCGGACGCGTCCAACCCGCGAGAGCTTGTCGAGGTCTCCTGCTGCTCGTCGGCCCCAACCGCATCCGCGCTGCACGAGGACTTGAAGACGCTGCTCGCAAACTACGACGTCAACGCGGCCGCCGCCAGCGTCAAGGTCTACGCCCTCAAACCTGTACCCACGCCGGCAAAATCCTGCTGCGGCCCAACCTGCTGCTCGTAAGAGAAAGACCGGCAATGTTCAAAGTGATCTTTGCCTGTGTCCACAACGCCGGCCGCTCGCAGATGGCGGCCGCATTCTTCAACCAGCTCGCCGATCGCAATAAAGCTGAAGGCATCTCAGCCGGCACCGACCCCGGCCCGCGTGTCCATCCCGAGGTGCTCACAGCCATGGGGGAGATCGGCATCGACCTCAGCAGCGCGAAACCGCAAAAGCTCACGGAAGAACTCGCTCGCGAAGCCCAACTCCTCATCACCATGGGCTGCGGCGACAACTGCCCCTTCGTCCCAGGACTCCAGCGGGACGACTGGCCCCTTCGCGATCCCAAGGGCCTGCCCCTTGAAGAAGTCCGCGTCATCCGCGATGAAATTCGCGCGAGAGTGCAATCACTTTTGGCGCACGAGCGCCTCAGCCTCGCTCCGCGCTGATTTTTGCGCTGAACGAGGTCGCATGTCAACGCACCTGAACTGCCGAATTAAGCACTGCCAAATTAAGCCAAGAGAAGTCGTATAGCGTCAGGGCACGACTTCAGTCGTGCCGTACGCGCATCAAGAATTGAGGGGCTTTAGCCCCCGCAGAAGGAACCTAGCCCCACGCTCCGAGCAGCCGCCGCACCAGCACCAGTTGCCCGATGTGATACGCGTTGTGGTCCGCCGTCAGCAGCGCCTCGCGCAAAATCGTCTGCCCGTCGCCATGCGGAATCTTCGCAAACAAATCCGTCTTCTCGTCTTCAACCAGCGCAACCAGCGTCTTGAGATCTTTCTTGAATGCCCGCACGCTTTTTTCCCACGCCTTTTCGTCGGCTGGAGCCTTCTCCTTCGGCCAGTAGCCTTCGGGCCACTTGGGTGACTGGTGCTTTGCATCGCGCGAAAACTCCAGAATGTCCAACTGCGCGATCCGCAGATGCTCAAGCAGCTGCCACGGGGAATGCTCCGCCCCTTTCGGTGTCTTTCCTTGTAACTCCGCCGATAAGCCCTTGACCGCCTGCTCGAACGTGGCGTGCGCATGCCCGCCTGTCAATAGTTCCACCAAGTGCTTCCGCAACGCCGCATCGTTCTTGTCAGCCATCAAACCCCTCCGCATCAATGGATTCCAGCCCGTTACGATCGATTCCAAAATACTCGCCTGAGTTTGCGGATAATTTCCATGTCTCGGCGCACAATTGAATTGAAGACGACCTACAGAAGGAGGAGAAGAAACCGAACTCGGTGAACTTCGAACAGGGAACTGCGAACTGCGCTACCCCCCACCCCCTCCCGGAATTTGCGGTTTTCCCAAAAAGTTTGCATGTTTTTCCCTCTGCTTTTCGTTTCTTCTTCGCTTTCCGATCAGAGGATAGAAAGCTGAACCAGCAGCCTCAGCGAGAGAAGCTTTTCCCTTAGAACTCTGAAGTGCGAACTGCACCCTTGCTATACTTCGTCCAGCGGCATCCAGCATGAACCTGTTTCGTCAGCAACGTGCCTGGTACTGGATAGCGATCGCAGCCATGGCGATCGCTCTCGTGGCATTGGTCGTTCCCCACGGACACACCACAGACGCTCCCGCATGGATGGCGCTTCTGCCCGCTTTCTTTGTGGGTTTGCTGGTGCCCTTCAGCCTGCTGCCGCTGCTGCCGGTTCTCTCACTTGGCCACACGCCTGAGGCCCCATCGCTGGCCCCCTCTTTCCAGCGTCCGCCGCCTATCCGACTCGCTTAGATCCTTCAATCGGTTCACACACACGCTCAGGCCCTTGCGGTTCGTGCTGCAGGCGTCTCTGTGACCCACCACAAGCGGAGTTTTGCTAGCGAAGTTCTGCCCACATCGGGAAGGCACGTTTATGGACGCTTTGTACAGTGCAGTTGCCGCACTTGCGATGGCCTCGCCGTTCCTTGCGATTCTGCTCATCCTGGCTTACTACTATTTGTTCTGCGTGCCGCGACGAAAGAGAAAGAAAGGAAGACGCAGGCCAGGGTTTTCCACCGCGGGACTTGGAACCGTTGTTCTTGGTTTGACACTCATTTACCGGCCGCGCATTCAGTTCGCCGTCGAAGCGCAGCACCGCCAGGTTGAAGACGCGGACGAGGACGATAACGGCGACCCCGATACTCCCACCCGGCACCTCCAGCGTCAATTGCGGCGTATCCGCCGGGGCGAAGCGCTCGAAAGCCTCACCGTGCGGCTGAAATGAGCTCTCCACTGAGCATTTATGACACAATAGAAGAGGAAGTTGAGCATGTCTGGACCTCGAAATAGGAACGCGTGGGTATGGGTTGCGATCGCAGCGATTGCATTCGCATCGGCTGCCCGTGCCGAGGCAGGCTTGCAAAGTGCCAAGGCCTACGCACACCCGGTCTTCGAGTTTCTTGCCAAGAGTCAGATTCAGTACGCCGCCAAGCCCGGAGCCTTACGGTTCTCGCAGCCAGGCTCGAGGCGTCAGAGCAAGGCAATCTCCAGCGATGCCGGCATTGGCTTGTGCATGGCGATGCTTCCTGTCTTCTTCGTCGGGCTTGTTTCGCCGCTGAGCCTTCTTTCTGCTGCATCCATCCAGGGCCTTCGCCAGTCGCCCGCGGCGCCGCTGCTTCCCGCTTCATTCCAGCGTCCCCCGCCCCTTTTCGTCTGATCCTTTGTGCGCTTGCGCGGCCGCCTGAGCAGCAATGATCCGGCGAATTCATGATCGCAGCCTGGTTTTCCCTTCGCTGCAAATTCATGGCTCCCACCCTGGTAAATGGAGATTCACGTGTTTTTCGATAAGGTACTCACGAAGATATTCGGCACCGCCAACGAGCGGGCCATCAAGAAACTACTTCCCATGATCGGCCAGGTCGGCTCGTTTGAGCCGGAGATGGAAAAGCTTTCGGATGAACAGCTTCGGGCCAGGACGGCCGACTTCCGCGCCCGCATTGCTGCCAGGCTTCAAGGCATTACCGACCCCGACGAGATGCAGACTGCCGAGCGCGCGGCGCTCGATGAAATTCTGCCCGAGGCCTTTGCCGTAGTCCGCGAGGCCGGCTGGCGTGCTGTCAAGATGCGCCACTTCGACGTGCAGCTCATCGGCGGCATGGTCCTCCACCAGGGCAAGATCAGCGAAATGAAGACGGGTGAAGGCAAAACTCTCGTCGCCACGCTCTCCTGCTACCTCAATGCACTTGCCGGCCACGGCGTCCATGTGGTCACCGTCAACGACTACCTGGCCAAACGCGACGCCGAGTGGATGGGCAAAATCTACGAGTTCCTCGGCCTTACCGTCGGGGTCATCGTCCACGACCTCTCTGACGACGAGCGCCGCCGGGCCTATGCCGCCGACATCACCTACGGGACCAATAACGAATTCGGCTTCGACTACCTGCGCGACAACATGAAGTTCGAAATCAAGGATTGCGTGCAGCGCGGCCACTACTACGCCATCGTCGACGAAGTGGACTCCATCCTCATCGATGAAGCCCGTACGCCGCTCATCATCTCGGGTCCCACCGACCAGACCACCGACAAATACGCGCGCGTCCGCAAGATCATTCCCGCGCTCGAACTCGGCGAAGAAATCGACAGCCTCGAAGGCAAGACTTTCTCGGGCGACTACGTCGTCGACGAAAAGCACCGCACCATCGGTGTGACGGACGAAGGCTGGGTCACCATCGAGAAAGCGCTCGGCATCGATAACATAGCGAGCGCCGAAAACTGGGAACTCAAGCACTACGTCGAAACCGGAATCAAGGCGCACTCCCTCTACAAGCGCGACGTCGACTACGTGGTCAAGGATGGCGAAGTCATCATCGTCGACACCTTTACCGGCCGCCTCATGCCCGGCCGCCGCTGGTCCGACGGACTCCATCAGTCCATCGAAGCCAAGGAAGGCGTCAACATCCGCAAGGAAGACCAGACGCTCGCCACCATCACCTTCCAGAACTACTTCCGTCTCTACAAGAAGCTCAGCGGCATGACCGGCACAGCCGAAACCGAAGCGGCTGAATTCGAGAAGATCTACAAGCTCGAAATCGTTGTCATCCCCACCAACAAGCCGCTGCTCCGCGTAGAAAACCCCGACGTGGTCTTCCGCACCGAGAAGGAAAAGTTCAAGGCCGCGGCCGAGGACATCGGCCGTCTTCACGAGGAAAAGCAGCCCGTGCTGGTCGGCACTGTGTCGATTGAGAAGTCCGAGCGCCTCTCCGCTATTCTGCAGCGCAAGGGCATTCGCCACGTGGTGCTCAACGCCAAGCAGCATGAGCGCGAAGCCGAGTATGTCGCGCAGGCAGGCCGCCTCGGCATGGTCACCATCGCCACCAACATGGCCGGCCGCGGTACCGACATTCTGCTCGGCGGCAACCCTGAGTTCATGGCCCGCCAGGAAATGGTCAAGCAGGGTCGTGCCCGTGCTCTCAGCGTCGCCGAGGGAGCCATTAATCCCATGGCGCCCCCCGGTTTTCAGCGCTTCTACTACCAGGGACAGGAGTTCGAGGTCTCTGAACCCGACTGGGATGCCACCTTCAGCGTTCACAACGAAGCCGCGCAAAAAGAGCACGAAGAAGTAATCGCCAAGGGTGGCCTTTTCATCCTCGGCACCGAGCGCCACGAGTCCCGCCGCATCGACAATCAGCTTCGTGGACGCGCCGGCCGCCAGGGCGATCCCGGCGCCTCGCGCTTTTATCTGTCTCTCGAAGACGACCTCATGCGTATCTTCGCCCGTGGATTTGCCAACACCATGATGCAACGCATCATGGAAGAGGACGTGGCGATTGAGTCGAAGATGATCACCCGGCAGATTGAAAACGCGCAGAAGGGCGTTGAATCGCAAAACTTCGAATCGCGCAAACACCTGCTCGAATACGACGACGTGATGAACAAGCAGCGTGAAGCCGTCTATGGCCTGCGCCGCCAGTTGCTTGAAGGCGTCGACCAGCGCGAACTCATCCTCGAAGAATACGTAGGCGGCATCCTCAGCGCCATCCTCGACGAATTCGCGCCCGATGACAAGCATCCCGATCAATGGAACATCAAGGGCATCGAAGAAAGGCTGATGAGCCAATTCGGCTTCAGTATGTCGGCCGCAGGCATCCATCCGAACGAGCTTGCCCGCCACGAACTCGGCGACGAAATCTTCGAAAAGCTCAAGCAGCAATACGAACAGAAGGAACACATCCTCTCTGCGCCGCAGATGCGCTATCACGAACGCATGGTCATGCTCAGCGTGATCGACGGCCTCTGGAAAGACCACCTCCTATCGATGGATCAGTTGAAAGAGGGCATCGGTCTTCGCGGCTACGCGCAGCAGGATCCGCTGGTGGCCTACAAGCGAGAATCCTTCGACATGTTCGAAGCCATGATGGCGAAGTTCCAGGAAGACACCGTCCGTTTCCTTTTCCGCATGCAGATCCTTGGCCCCGACGGCCGCCCGATCGAAGTGGCGCCCGAACCGCGCAGGGCGGTCCCGCCCGCTCCGCCGGTGGCCAGCGCCGAGCAGTTGGCGCTGAATGGCGACGGCCAGCCTACCGTGTACGACGCGCCGCCCCCGCGCGAGATCTCCATTCCTACGCGTGCGCCTTCCACGACGATCGATCAGTTGGAGAAGGAGTTCCACCGCAAAAAGCAACGCGAGCTCGAAGCGGCTACGCGCGCCGGAGGCGGCGGAAACGGCAGCCAGCCCACGCAGCGCCGCACCGGCGAAAAAGTTGGCCGCAACGATCCCTGCCCCTGCGGTTCCGGCAAGAAGTACAAGAAGTGCCACGGCACGGAAGCATAGCGCAGACCTGATCGGCTGATCGGAGCGACCACTGCCAGCAAGGGGGCAACGCTAGTCTTTGTCAGCCGCGCGATGGCGTGCTAGCATACTGCCGTTCTCTGACATGCCTCTCTTGGACGCAGGGAGCAGTTTGCGGCCCCACTAGGTACCAATCCAAATCCCCAACCAAACGGCGTGGCGCTCGCCCAGGCGGACGCCCCGCGAAGGAGAAGAAGCATGTCCGATTCCCAACCCAGGCTGCAGCAGTTTCTAATCCTGGCCGTGGTCACGACTTTGAGCGCAACGGCAGTCCATGGCCAATCGAAAACGTCCAGCTTCAGCAACGACGATTTAAGGATCAGCGTCAGCGATTCCGACCGGTCGAGCGCTGCCGGCGCCGTTCGTGATTACAAACATCTCAACTACGCCCGAACTCCCGCTGGAACGGAAGCGCGCAGCAAGGCAGCCGCGTCCCGCCAGTCGATGTCGGCATCAGCCACGGCGGCGAACGGGATCGCTGGCGACGCCTTCACGCAGAATCCCGGCGACGTGACCTACCAGGGCGGACCGACAGTTCAATATGCTGTTTCCCATGCGGTCTATTTGAACCCGGGCCGGGAATGCACCATCGCAAGTTGCTGGGGGGACCCCGAGCGCTTCCTCGACAGCGTAGGCGAAAGCGACTTCATTCACAT
Source organism: uncultured Acidobacteriaceae bacterium (assembly GCA_963830285.1). GTDB lineage: Bacteria > Acidobacteriota > Terriglobia > Terriglobales > Acidobacteriaceae > Telmatobacter. The sequence goes on along the minus strand of CAWHLU010000009.1, from coordinate 419,765 downwards.
CCTGGATCAGTATGTGGGTCTTCAGGGTAATCACCGTTACACGCTGGGCGACAGGGCGGTGTTGACGGGCGCGCTCCCTGCCACCCCGCTCTCTGAGTCTGATCTGATTGCGATCCTGCACGGTGTGGTCGCCAAGACCGGGGCCGGCGGCTATGGAAATATCTACCATCTATTCCTGCCGCCAGGCACAGACACGTGTTTTGACGCCCCTTCCAACAACGAGTGCTATTCTCCTGACAATCCAGCCACGTTTGCCTTCTGCGCTTACCATGACAGCGTGACCTTTAGCGATCTCGGGCACGTGCTGTTCACGGTGGAACCCTGGCAGGGACCAACGTCGGGATGCCAGGACTCGCCCGTTGGCGCCCCTAACAGCCAGCTGATCGACTCCACCGATGACACCCTCAGTCACGAGCTGTTTGAGATCATCTCCGATCCCGACGGGACCGCCTGGTGGAATGCGGCCGACTTGTCGCTTTATGGCAACGAGATGGCCGATGAGTGCCTCATTATCGGCGCGGACAACTATTTCTCTGAACCAACGTTCCCCATTGACGGCCATCTCTATCGCGTGCAGTCAGAGTATTCCAACGATAAACACGCCTGCGCCATCTCGCCCCGCAACTGAAACCAATCTCTGGCGCGACCTCGGCAAACAAACGGCCACCTGCAATCGGGGTGGCCGTAGTCTTTCAGCGACTGTTTGCGGCGCAATGAGATGACCGCAACCGACCCTAGAAGTTCGGCGCCCATCCGCCGCACTCGCGCGGAGTCTCGAAGTTCGACCCGTTGCCGAGGATGCCGGCGTCTGCGCACCTGAAGCCGTGATCGATAGCTTGCTGCTGATTCGCCATCGCATTTTGATACATTCGGATTGCGGCCGTTTGGTCGGCCATCTGACCTGGGGATGCCGCGGCGGGCTGCGTATAGGGCGAAAGCATCTTTTGCAGCCACCCGGGAGCTATCTTGTAGCTTTTGTAGACGGCCGCAACCGTGGGCTCTGTCTGCGCTGCTATGGCCGAGGGCGCCGTACCCATCACGAGGGCGATCTTGAACAATTGGGCGCTGTCAGGCGGGAGGGAACAGAATATGCCCATTCCTTTGGCCGGCTTGGCGATCCCGGAAATGTCGATAACAAACACGCCGCATTGGACCCCAGCCGGTAGCGATTGAAGAGGCGCAGCGTAGAGGAATTTAACCTGTGCAGCCGGACTTCCGGTGAGCGACTCTTGCTGCTGGATAAACATGGTGAGTTTATCGGTAAGCTTTGCCGAGGTGGGCATCGACATCAGCGCAGGGCCGGGGCCTCTCTGTCCCAATTGAAACGGACCGTTGTGCGCGAGGAATACATCACCGAAGTTGATGGTTTCCCCTTGAGGTCCTGCCATATTGATCGAACCGCCCGCAGCACTCGTCACTTTCCATCCGGACGGCACACCGGCAGAGACGCTTTGGTCCTGCGCCGTGTAGGGCTGCAACTGGACTGGGGGCGCGGCTGGGGCCGTAGACTGCGTCGCCTGCGCTCGAGCGGAGACAAAGGCTGGAACCCCGATCATGATCGAGATCGCCGGCACGGCGGCGATCTGCAGAAATTTCTTGGCATCGCATATTTGCATTGGTAAGGTCCCCTCGTCCTTGGTCTTTTGGCTCATTCCTTGCGCGAGGCACGAGCCACGATGATTCCGCGCCTGTTTCTGTGCCTGTTTGCGCTTGGATATGCGCAGGGTAGCATTCATCCATGGCGAATGGCTATCATCTTTGAGTGCGAAGACGCAGAACGCAAATGGCGACATGGAAACCGGGGAGTACGAACCACGATTTGGTGGTTACCTGCATTGCGGAACTGTATGGATCGTGAAACCTGGCTGTTGAGTTCTCAATCCGGATGGTGGCCAAAAAATTGCCAGCTTCCGGATTTTGGCGGTGATGCAACCGCAACCCTAAAATGAGCCCGATTTTCAGAGCCCTGAGCGCACGGTGAGCGACTTGGCGATGATGCGCAAAGCGACACCCATTCCTGGCGCCGAACTCATCTCTTTCCGGTTTTAACTGTCCGGCAGGGTGCTTTCCGTCAAGTTGGCTTGAAGGAAATTTCAGAGCGTGCATGCTCAGAGACCCTTGTTAAGAGAGCGCCACTCAGAGTCAAGATGGCGCCACTCAGAGGAGTGGCGAATCGGCAGCCGGCCGAGAGCCTCATGGAACTCCTCTATCGTCTGGCATTCGACTAACAGCAAAATGGTGTGCTCGGGCACGTCGCCCTGTCGCATCTCTTCGTAAGCTGCGTAAATCGGTTCTGTATCAGTCAGGCCGGGAATGACTGGAGCGAATAACTTTCTGTAGTCCCGGAGAGCATTCATCGCATCCTGGATGAGGTTGGGTTCGATCGTGACGATTAGCGAGTTCTCGCCCTGCCGCTTCTGTGAGGCGAGCGCATCGAGGATCGCGTTGATGGGGTTCTTGGGTTTCAATGTATTTTCCTTTTCTGTGTGACCGCGCGGCGGTTTCCAATTTGCAATTTCAGGATCATGCTGTGATCCGTTCTCATGCGAAGGCGGAGCAAGCCTCGCACTTCCCATTCACAATTCAAATCTTGAAATTGGTTTAGGCTCGGAAGGAATTACGCCTTGGCGGCAACCGAGACCGTGAGAGACTTGGAACTACTGCATCTCACTCCTGAAGTCTGTCTGGCGGGCGACAAGAATGTCAAGAGGAACTGTTCGAGCCCGAGGTACCAGCTGCACCAGGTCTACCAGCTGCACCAGGTCCTCCACTACTTCCCGCCATAGCCACTTTGCAGGTTATTTCCCCCTTCGGCGCACAATGGACTCAATGTCAGGAAGTGGGTTCTGGCGGGCTGATGGCTGAAAGCTGACGGCTGAAACCCGTTCTAGGAAGCTGTCCCGCAATTCTGCGCGACGGCTTCAAATGTGAGATCGTTGGCGGGACAATTGTGCTCCGCACGCCACTGTTCAAACAGCCGGCCATAGCTCAGGGTCAGGTATGCCGACCGTTCCACGCCCAGCCGGGCTGCGCTGCGGTCGATCCAATCCGGCTCGCCCTCCAACTCCGCATAGTTGCCGATCGGAGTCTCGTCAATCACGCAATGGCCTTCGCCATCGCTCCACTCGCTGCGCCACTTTTCATAACGAAATGCTTCCACCAGCCCCAGAGACTTGAAAACCTGCGCCAGAACGTCGCCATCAGCAACTTCGGTTTCCGTTTCCACGCGATGCTTGTGCGCATCTTCGCCGGGACCCACGTCAGGCAGCCGCTTGTGGGTCACCGTCCACTTGCCCGCATAGTTGCGAATGCGCAGAATCTCGGTCCGCGCCCGCATCCTGCGGTCCTGCGTGTCGTAGAGCACGTTGCTTTCAAACGCGCGCGGCGTCTCCTGGCGGAATCCCGCTTTACGCAGCTGCTCGGCCAGTTCGCCGACATTTGTAACGCGAAATTTAATCTCGGTTTCGATAGACATGTAAGCAGCGAGTATACGCAGCTGGCGGCAACGGCTTCAAACGGCGACAATAAGTATGTGAAGACTCTGCGCCTTTCGGTTGACCCGGCCCATATCGAGACGGACGAGGCGCAAGCCGCCATCGCTCAGGCCGCGCAGATCCTTCGCTCGGGTGGCCTCGTCGCGCTTCCGACCGAAACCGTATACGGACTCGGCGCGAATGCTCTCGATGCCGCTGCCGTCGCGCGCATTTTTGCAGCCAAGCAACGCCCTTCGTGGGACCCCGTCATTGTGCACGTCGCCGGGCCCATCTTCCACAACCCGATGCTCGAACTGCTACTCGCGAAATTTCCGCCGGTGGTCTACGGATTGATGGAGGCCTTCTGGCCAGGCCCCCTCACGCTGCTTCTGCCCCGCTCTGCCGCCGTGCCCGAGATCGTCACCGCGGGCCGTCCGCTTGTCGGCATCCGCATGCCTGCGCATCCGGTGGCGCTCGAAGTGATCCGCCAGGCGGGTGTACCCGTCGCCGCTCCCAGCGCGAATGTCTTCAGCCACATCAGTCCAACCACCGCCGCGCATGTGCTTGACGATCTCGATGGCAAAATCGACGCGGTCGTCGACGCCGGTGCCACCCGCCACGGCGTCGAATCCACCGTCCTTGACCCCACGCAAAGTCCAATGATGATCTACCGCCCCGGCGCCATCACGGCGCAACAGATTCGCGAGGTTGCAGGTCCGGTGGTGTATCACGAAGAAAGAATGCTTCCCGCCGGCACCGTCCGGGAGGTACTTCCCTCACCAGGCGTCGGACTGCGCCATTACGCGCCGCGTGCACGTTTAATCCTCGTGGAGGGCGGGATTGACGGACTCCCAGCGCGCATGGCCGACGCCGCTCGCCGGCACGCTACTGGCCGTCTCGGCCTCATGATGCCGGCTGAGATAGCTGACTTCGCCACGAGAGCGCCACTCGAAGGCGCCGCAGTCTTTGCATGGGGTCATTGGAGCGCGCCCGAAGAATTAGCCGAGAGACTTTACGCCGGCCTCAGGGCGCTCGACGTCGAAGGCTGCACCGTGATTCTCTGTCCGGTACCGGAAGGCGAAGGAGTTGGCGTGGCTATTCGTGATCGCCTGCGCAAGGCTGCTCACTCCGCGAAGGACTAGAAACGGGATCCCTATTGCCCGGCTTCGCCAAGCTTGTACATGTACTTGATCGCTGACTTGTAGATCAGGGTCTTCGCGCGGCCGCGCACCTTCAGGACACCGCGATCGTACCACTCGATCTGACCTTCAAGTTTCTCTCCGTCTTCCAGCACAATCACCATGGGCGTCTGCGATTGGATCTGCTTCTGCAGATAAAACAGTTCCGCCTGGCGATGAGCGGAATCTTCCTCGATTTCGTAGTTCGTGAACCGAAACGATGGAGTGGAAAGGGAAACATGCCTCTTGCGATGCGGTGCAACCAAGGCGCCGTCACGGCGCTGGCCTTCGATGCCCGGTGAAACTGTCAGTGTATTCATAAAATAAGATCCTCCATCGCCTCGGACTCCTGATTAAACAGATGCAGAACGACAACGTCACTTTGCTTGACTGGGAAAAGGAAGGATCCCACTTTCCGGAAATGCAGAAATTAGAGCTCTTTGGGGACGCCAAGCCATCTGGCACAATCGGGTATTCAGACTCTGGGTTGGTCTTTGCCTATGGGAGTGTTTTGATTCTACCCCAAAAGATGCTTCGGGCGAGGTCGGGGTTGCATACTTTGATCGGGATACCTGTGGAAGACGACCGCTATCGTTCCTGCAGGCTGACGGCCATGGCATCCAACGACAGGGAGCGCAATAGATTGCGCCTCATTCCCTGTTCCACCTGCACCACTGCCCACGAAGTCGCTTCGATCCAATCCACCGTGAGTCCCTGCGCCATCCGCTCCAACTCAACCGAAAGATCGAGATTGCGAATCAGACCCGGCGTTCCCGCCACCATGAGCAGAAGGTCTTCGAGCAGGCTTCCAAGCGTCCGCAGCAGGTTGATCGTTTTCTGCTGCCCGTCTGCGCCACCGCGATAGGTCTCTGTGGCGCGAAACAGGGTTGAATAGTCTGGCTCCTTTAGCGCCGTACGCAGCACCAGCAAAGCATCCTGGCGGCTTGTCAGATACGCTTCCAGATCCAGTGTCAGCGCCCGCCCTACAGCTCCCTCCGCCAGCCGCGCCACGAGCTCTCTCTGCTGAGGTTTCAACTCAGGCCGGCGCTCGGCCAGCAACGCCTCAATTTCCGCGGCAGGCAGCGCGCCCAGCCTGTAGAGAGTGGCGCGTGATCGAATCGTCGGCAGCAACTCATGCGGGTTTTCCGTAAGCAGAATGAGCGATGTGCGCTCCGGTGGCTCCTCCAGCACTTTCAGAAGGCTGTTCGCCGCCTCTTTCATAAAGGCCGAAGTGGTGAAGATCGTAAATGCCCGATGCGCCGTCGCCGGCGGCCGATAAAAAGCCGCATGAATCACCGTCCGCACCTGCCCCAGCTTGATCAGAAGCTGCGGCGGATCGGGCGGCACGATCAGCACATCAGGGTGCGTCTGGATCAGGATGCGCGTCTCGCGCTTGTCCACGTCGCGCATTTCGTCACGCGCCGCCACCGCCTCGGCAACCCGCTCCTCGAGGTTCGCCGATTCGGCGATCCGCACGCAGTTCGCGCAATGCCCGCAGAAGTCCGGCAGCCCATCGCTTTCGGTCGGCTCAAGACAATTCACAACCTGCGCCAGCATCAGCGCAAGGGTGTATTTGCCTGCACCTTTAGGTCCGGCAAGAATCAGTGCCTGCGGAAAATGGCCGCTCCGCAACCCTTCCCGCAGATGCCGGACGGTTGGAGCATTGCCATGAAAGTTTTGGAATCCCACCCTTCGAGTCTACGGCATTGTCATCTGGGAATTGTCCATTTGGGAATTGTCATCCGGGCAGCCAACCTGTGAATCCGAAAGAAGGCAAGCAGAAGTAGCAGAAATACTCCGCCGTTTTGAAGGGCTCGGCTTCACCGGTTCGGGAAAAACTCTCGCGAAGTTTTGTAACAAGGGCACGACTTCAGTCGGGCCGTAAAGATCGCAAAATCAATACGGGCTTCAGCCCCTGTTTCGCTCCGCATTCACGCATGAGAGCGATCGTCGAGACTTCTCCGCCCCCTCCACGATGCTCTTTCAGGCCCGCTGCATAACTCGCACCCGGATGCCATTCTTCGGCCGCAGGGTGATCTTCGGCTGCAATTCGATCTTCTGGCCGGGAACCAGCTCCACGCGCCAGCGTTGCGCAATCGTCGCCAGAGCCAGCATGGCCTCCATCCAGGCGAAGGATTCCCCGATGCACTGCCGTCCGCCTCCACCAAAGGGAAAATACGCAAACCGCGGGCGTCCCGACTTGGCCGCAGCAGTAAATCGTTCGGGGCGAAACCGTTCCGGTTCCGGAAACCAGTTGGGATTCCGGTGCACAATGTACTGGCTGAAGAACACCATGGTTCCCTTGCGCAACCGGTACGGCCCGATCGAAACATCCTCAAGCACTTCTCTGCCCATGGCCCACGCGGGCGGATACAGCCGCATCGACTCCGACAGCACCATGCCCGTGTATTCGAGCCGCGGAATTTCCTCAAGCGTCGCCAACCGCCCGCCCAGAACCGCATCCAGTTCGGCGTGCAAGTGCGCCTCCGTTTCCGGATTCTGTCCCAGCAGCATCCACGTCCACGCCAGCGCATTGGCCACTGTCTCAAACCCGGCGAGAAACAGCGTCAGAACCTGGTCGCGGATCTGCTGCGCATCCAGCTTGAGCCCGTCGCCTCCAGCCTGGTCGTCCCGCGCCGCCACCAGCATCGAAAGCAGGTCGCCATGGCGCTCCAGGTTCGCATCCGCGCGCCGCATCCGGATCATCCCATCGACCACTTCATCCAGACGCTTCTTCGCTGCGCGGAACCGCCGCATCTGCGGCAGCGGCGAATTGAGGAAGAGCTCAGCCCGCGGCAACGCAACCAGAAAATTGTAGAGATCCATCACGACATTCACCTGCTCGTTGATCTCGTGAATTTCCGGCGTCACTTCCGTATCGAAAAGAGTGCGCGCCGTGATCTGCAAAGCGAGGCGCATCATTTCGGCGGCGATATTCAGTTCCGCCCCCGGCTGCCATTGGGCGCGAAACGCATCTGCGATCTCAACGATCTGCCCGGCATAGCGTTCGATGCGGCGCCGGTGAAACGCCGGTGCCGCAACGCGACGTCCCCGGTTGTGCGTCTCCCCGTCCGACGTAATCATCCCCTCGCCGAGGAGGATCTTCATGCGCTTTTGCGTCCGGTCCTTGCCAAAAAACGCAGCCTTGTCGATGAGCACCGCGGAAATATCGGCGGGATCGTTCAACAGCACAACGTCTTTCAACAGGATGCGATAGTGCGCCGCGCGTCCGTAGCGCTGCAGATATTCAAATAAGAGAATGGGATTCGTTGGATCAAAGAAGCCATGGAACCGGTAGAAGGGCAGATTCAAGCGCAAGCCCGGAGGATAGACATAAGCTCCACGCCGCACCACCGGGGGCGGATCCGGCAATCCGGACGAAGGAATACTGAGTTCGCTGAGACCCACGGTTCGAGTCTAGTGCACATGCGGCACGACGCGGGCCGGCCTCTTTCACCCTATGAAATTGCGCCCGAAGACTCTTTCTGCAGGTCTCCAGCTCGAACCCGCTCAGGGATGAATACCCGCCGCAGCCAGCATGGTGAGGAACTGCCTCTGGGTGCGCATGTCAATCGCCACCGCAACCAGTTTTCCGTCGCGGTCGAAGAGAAAGCTCTTCGGAATTCCTCCGTCAAGATGGAACTGATTGGCCACTTTCCAGCCGGGATCGAGCAGAACCGTCGGATGGAAACGCATGGGCTCGATAGTCCTGGCAATCAAAAAAGGATCCGAAACAGGAACATCCTCGGGATCGATGGAGAGAACCACCAGTCCCTGCGACTCGAGATGCGTGTAAATTGCATCAAGGTCAGACATCTCAAGCCGGCAGGGCAGGCACCATGTTGCCCAGAAATTTACCAGCACAACCTTACCCTTGAACTGCGAGAACGTGACCTTCTTCCCGTGCAGATCCTTGAGAGTGAAATCAATCTTTTCCACGTCGGCGTCGTTCTTCACCAGTGCATCGGAAGCTTTCGCAAACAGCGGGTCATTCAGGGTCGATGTGGCATGCTCGTAGCGCACCAGCCGTGCCAGGTCAAAGTAGGGCGCAGGTGGCCAATCCTTCTTGGCCGGGATCGGAGTTTCGGTGAGCGCCTGGGAAAGCGTGTCGGCAACAGCCTGGATCGTCTCGGCTCCCTGATCGCCCTCCGTGGCGAGGTGAGAAAGATTATCGGCGAGGGCCACTTTTGATTTCCCCGCCGGGAGCGCCTTGATGTCAGCTGCCAGCCTGGCAGTCGCGCCCGGCCGCTCAGCCTGCGACAAATCCCGCAGATGTTCCATCTGCTTTTGAATTGCGTCCTCCGGTCCCTTGGCGAAGAGGACGGGTGCGGCGAAGAGAACTAACACACCAAGAAATACACGGATATTCCGGATCATGCGATCTTCCCTCAATGAGTTCAGCTCATTCCTGCGGTGATTTTGAATGCGGCGAGATTATACCGGCGCTTTCGGTCTGCAGAATGTGATTCTTCACACTCGGAAGCGCTTCGACGAGACCGCCGGGGCCAGAAAACCCCCAGGGTACTTGCCCCCGTCGCCGTCTCCCTGCCCGTACAATGGAGACAGGTAGTCATTGCTGACCCATGCCTGACGCGGAGCAAAAACCCAGCCAAACCAAGGCACAAGAGCGTGATCCGCGCGACGGCGCAGCGCGCCCCAAGGGCGACGAGGACCCGGTCGGCAAGGTCTACGACTCGCGGCTGATCAAGCGTCTCGGCCACTACCTGCGCCCCTACTGGTGGCAGGCAACCGTCTCTTCCATTTCCATCTCGCTGAAATCAATGAGCGATGTCGCCGGCCCTTACCTCGTCATGGTGGGCATCGACCGTTACTTCCCTACGGACAATGGCGCCTCAGGCACCTCTCTGTTGAGTCATGAAGGCGGACCGACCGGCTTTCTTCTCCGCCACCTGCCCACCGACCCCATGCAGGGCATCACCCGCCTCGCCATGATTTTTCTGGTGGCCCAGGTCTCCGCCTATCTCTTCGAGTTCATCCAGACCTACCTGATGCAGTGGACCGGCCAGAAGATCATGTTCGACCTGCGCCGCGACATCTTCCGCCACATGCAACGCATGCACGTGGGCTTCTTCGACACGCATGCCGTGGGCCGCCTCGTCACGCGCATCACCTCCGACGTCGATGCCATCAATGAAATGTTCACCGGCGGCATCCTCGCCATCGTCGACGACTTCTTCACCCTCACCATCATGGCCATCGTGATGCTCAACATCAACTGGTGGCTGGCGCTGCTGGCCTTCGCCGTGCTGCCACTTATCCTCATCGTCACGCGCCTCTTTCGCAACAGCGTTCGCGAGAGCTACCGCCGCGTGCGCGCCGCCATCGCCCGCATCAACAGCTTTACGCAGGAACACATCAGCGGCATGGCCGTGGTGCAGCTTTTCAACCGCGAAGAGCGCGCCTACAACGACTTTGAGGCGGTCAACCGTCTGCACATGATCGCGTTCAAAGACACGATCTTCGCCTACGCGCTTTACTACCCCGCAGTCGAAATCCTGTCATCGATCGCTATCGCCCTTGTCATCTGGCGTGGCGGATTCGGCGTGCTCTCCGGCACCGTCACCATCGGCATGCTGGCGGCCTTCAACATGTATTCACAGCGCTTCTGGCGTCCCATCCAGGACCTGAGCGACAAGTACAACATTCTGCAGGCCGCCATGGCCGCCTGCGAACGCATTTTCAAGCTGCTCGATACTGCGCCGGAGATCGTCAGCCCCGCCCATCCCCGCGCGGGCGACGGATCGAATCGCATTGAGTTTCATCACGTCTGGTTCACCTACCAGAAGCTGACTGGGGAACAGAGAGAACTCATCGACCGCGTTGCCGACTCGCCCGAACGAGCGAAAGCACTTGCCGCCCTCACCGACATCGAGTGGATCCTGAAGGACGTATCGTTCACCATCGAGCCGGGCCAGACCGTCGCTGTCGTGGGACACACCGGAGCGGGCAAGACCACGCTGACCAGCCTGATGATGCGTTTCTACGACGTTACCGCCGGCTCCATCCGCCTCGATGGCGTCGACCTCCGCGAACTCGATCTCGCCGCCCTGCGCAAACACTTTGCCGTTGTTCTGCAAGACCCGTTTCTGTTCACCGGCACCATCGCAGAGAACATTCGCTTCGGCAACGAAGCCATTACGGAAGCGACCCTGCGCCAGGCGGCTCGCGACGTGAATGTGCTGGATTTCATCGATGCGCAGCCCGCCCGCTTTGACGAGCCCGTTCGTGAGCGCGGCAATTCGCTCTCGACCGGCCAGAAACAACTCATCAACTTCGCCCGCGCGCTTGCCTTCAATCCCCGCATCCTCATCCTCGACGAAGCCACTTCCAGCGTCGACACGGATACCGAGCTACGCATCCGTGGCGCTCTCGAGCGCATGGTCGAAGGCCGCACCAGCGTCCTGATCGCGCACCGCCTCTCCACGATTCAGCGTGCCGACACCATTCTCGTCATGCATAAGGGCCAGCTCCGCGAAATGGGCACCCATCAGCAATTGCTCGCCAACCGCAGCCTCTACTGGAAGCTCTATCAGCTGCAATACAAGGACCAGGAACTCGGAATCCACGCGCTTCCAAGTCGCGAACCGTCCATCGTGCCCGCGACATCGTAGCAAAGCGCCGGACACATCCAACCAAACGTTCTACAATCCGGCCCGGCTCGAGGTTTCCTCTCTCGCGAGACTAAATGAACTCAACGCCGATCGCAAAGGCAGTTCCGGAAGCACCTGTACCCTCCGACGCCGCCTTGCGCCTGCTGCCATGGCTGGTTGCGGTTGCCTTCTTCATGGAGTCGCTCGACACCACCATCCTCAACACCGGCGTTCCCGCCATCTCCGAAGCCCTTGGCGTCACACCGCTCAGCATGAAGGCCGTGCTCGCCAGCTATACTCTCAGCCTCGCGGTATTCATTCCCATCAGTGGCTGGATGGCAGACAAATTCGGAACACGCCGCGTGTTCGCCTCCGCCATCGGCATATTCACGCTCGGGTCCTTTCTCTGCGGCATATCCACCAACATTGACCTGCTGGTCGCATTCCGCGTTGTGCAGGGCATGGGCGGCGCCATGATGGTCCCGGTAGGACGGCTAACCCTGGTCAGAACATTTCCCAAGTCCGACCTCGTTCGCATCATGAGCTTCGTCTCTATTCCCGCGCTTATCGCCCCCATGCTGGGCCCGGTGGCCGGCGGCCTCATCGTCGACTACTTCCATTGGCGCGTGATTTTTTTCCTGAACATCCCCATCGGAATTGTCGGGCTCATCATGGTCTACCTTCACCTGCCCAACTACGTTGAAAACGACACGCCGCCTCTCGACATCGTCGGCCTTATCCTCTTCGGCTCCGGCATTGCCCTGCTCTCCTACGTCCTCGAAGTCTTCGGCGAACACACCTTGAGCGCCCGCGAAATCATCGGAATGCTGGTCATTTCCATTTCCCTTCTCATCGGATACTGGCTGCATGCGCGAACACTCGAGTTTCCCCTCCTTCGACTAAAGCTCTTCAGCATTCGCACCTTCCGCGCTTCTGTGAACGGAAGCTATTTCACGCGGCTTGGAATCGGCGGCGTGCCATTTCTGCTTCCACTGCTCTACCAGACTGGCCTCGGCTTCACACCGGTTCAATCCGGCCTCCTGATCATGCCGCAGGCACTTGGCGCCATGAGCATCAAGGCGGTGATTCGCCGGCTGCTGGCGATGTTCGGCTATCGTGGCGTGCTCATCTCCAACACGATCATCATCGGCATCCTTCTCCTGCTGTTCACCACCATCGGCCAGAACACGCCAGTATGGTTCATCCTGCTGCTGGCTTTCTTCTACGGGGCCTTCACGTCGCTCCAGTACACCAGCATGAACACCCTGGTTTACGCTGACGTCACCGAACACGACGCAAGCAGCGCCAGCACCATCGCCAGCACCATGCAGCAGATGTCGATCAGCTTCGGAGTGGCCGCAGCCGGACTCACCACCGCATTCTTCGTGCCCCGCGGCGCATCCAGAATTCCGCTGGAGATGATTCACGGTATTCACCTCGCCTTTCGCGCACTCGGATGTCTCACTATTTTCTCTACGATCGTCTTCGCCACGCTGAAGCGCGGGGATGGCGACGCCGTGAGTCAGCAAAAGATTCTCCGCCAGCACCATCCCGACGGATAAACGGCGGATCGTCAAGAGGGCGAGGAAAGAGAGAGGCCGGTCTGCCTAAACAGATCGGCCCTTCCGATGGCTCTAAAGCTGGAATCACGGACCGAGGCTCTGCGGCAAGCAGGGATCGTAACCCAATGACGTCGAGGTCACAGGCGCAGGCGGCGTTGGGGGCGTGGCCGATGCACGGTTCCGTAAATCTGAGCAGGCATCCCCATACGCAAAAAACAGATGGCCGCCCCGCAATTGCGGAGCGGCCATCGGCTCTCTGCTTCAATCGCGAGAAGACACTACCGTGCTGCCGCCAGCGAAGGCCGCGTATCGAGCGTGCCGTCCGCATAGCCCTTGGCCATTTCGGTAATCGCAATCGGCTTGTAGTCGCCCGCGTGTCCGGCCTGGCCGAACTGCGTCATGCGCAGCGCCACAACCTTCTTCATTGCTTCACGCGCCGGCTTCAGGTAATCGCGCGGATCGAACTTCTCCGGTGTCTCCGCGAACACTTTGCGGATGGCGCCCGTGATGGCAAGCCGATTGTCGGTATCGACATTGATCTTGCGCACGCCATTGCGGATGCCCAGCTGAATCTCTTCCACCGGAACACCCCAGGTTTGCTTCAATTTGCCGCCGTACTGGTTGATGATGTCCTGCAGATCCTTAGGAACAGATGAGCTGCCGTGCATCACCAGGTGGGTGTGCGGCAGGCGCTTGTGAATGGCGATCAGCACATCCATCTTCAGCACCGAGCCATCCGGCTTCTTGGTGAATTTGTACGCGCCGTGGCTGGTGCCGATCGCGATGGCGAGCGCGTCGACGCCGGTGCGCTCCGCAAACTCGACGGCCTGGTCGGGATCGGTGATGTGCTCGAGGCCTGTGCCACCCGCTCCGTGTCCGTCTTCCACGCCGCCCAGCACGCCGATCTCGCCCTCGACCGTCACGCCGCGCTCGTGCGCATACTCGACAACCTTGCGGGTCACTTCGACATTCTCTTCGAAAGTCGAAGGAGTCTTGCCGTCTTCCTTCAGCGATCCGTCCATCATCACCGAGGTGTAGCCCAGTGTGATCGCACTCTTGCAGGTTTCAAAGCTGTTGCCGTGATCCTGGTGCATCGCGATCGGAATCTCGGGATTCAGTTCTGCGGCGGCTTGGATCAGGCGGAAAAGATAAAGGTCCTCGGCAAATTGACGCGCTCCGCGGCTCGCCTGCACGATCACCGGCGACTTGGTTTCCTTCGCCGCCATCATGATCGCCTGAATCTGTTCCATGTCGTTAACGTTGAATGCGCCGACGCCGTATCCGCCCTTGGCGGCCTCGTCGAGAAGCTGCCGCATGGAGACTAATGGCATAGCAATTCTCCTTATTAGAACTTTCCAGGAAATTTAGCCGCCGTACGCGCAATCGGCCTGTCGAGCGGCGGGAACTGCAATCGTCCCTATGGTAGCAGAGCCACGCAACCAAAAACTGTGCCGATACGCACAATGACTCAACCGCCGAGAGAGCATGGAGAACGCGTAATTCAAACGAATCAAAGGATCTCGATCTGTACCGCGGCGGGCCGGCAGAGCAATCCTTTCCCAGGGGGCTTGATGAAAAACCGGCCCAGCGGATCAAAAATATGCATCGTAATTGCAAGACTGTTTCCTGTGAGACCCGTCCATTCTCCAAGCCAGGAAGTCTTCATTCGCAGAAAGGACTTTGCGATGAGCACGCACAAACCTTCGCGCCATGGGATTTTCCTGATTGTTGCGGTCCTGGGATTCTCAACCACCATTGCGACAGCGCAAAATTATTCGATTTCAGCGGCCGATGTGGTGATGCCCGCGGTCGGCAATGCGACGAGCCAATACACGGTGATTGCGGTGCCTTCAACCGGAACGCTGACGATCAGCTGCTCCAGTGCCGCTCCGATTGCTTCGACAACGAAGGCTCCCGTATGCTTCGCGGGGATTCCCCATGCGATACAAGTCGTCGCTGGACAGACCGTCACCGGAACCATCCTCTTCGTTCCATATGGGACGGCTCTACCCGGGATCGTACCAGCAGCAGCCGCGATGATCATGATGGGATTCGCAGCGCTACGGCGCAGGCGCCGGCTCACTGCGATCACGTTTGCTGCAATCGCTGCGGGTCTTGCGCCGCTCAGCAGTTGCGGCGGCACCAGCAACGGCATGACTCCAGGGACCTACCAGTTCACCGTCTCGGCAGTGAACAATCCAGCAGCCGGCGGTAGTACATCCTACCTGGCTCAGACCACCGTCACGGTGAAGGTGCCCTGACATCGGCACGATTTCTAGGCGCCGAGCGCTTCTTCATTCCCCGAACACTCACCAGCTGCAGCGCTCACCCACCTTGCCATTGCGCGCCAGCAATCGCTCAGGCCGATTATCATGGGCGAAACATTCCCCGAGGGTAGCCGAGTGAAATCAGCTTTTCGTTGCATGACTGCGATTGCGTGCGTCGCAGCTTCCATCTCTCTTTATGCCCAGCAGAGCTGGATCGTCAAACCGGAATGGGTCAGCGCACACGAGAACTTTCTTTCCAGCGACGTCCTTGCGGGCCGCGGTTCGGCCACACGCGACGAGGAATTGACTGCCACTTACGTCGCAAGCGAATTCGAGAGCTACGGCCTGAAGCTGGCCCCCGGCATGACGGCTTATCTGCAATCAGCCGAGATCGTCGCCCCCGAACTTGACGGTCATGCCACCCTTCAGGCGGGCGACGCGACCCTTCAGGAGGGGGGAGACTTCGCCCTGCTTACATCGTCTGGGGCTTCCGTTGCCGGGCCGCTGGCGCGGGTTGCTGCTCCCGACGTGCAGACAGTGCAACTTGCCGAGGGATCCGTGGTTCTCCTTACGGGGGTGACCGACAGGAGAACGCTCTTCTCGGCAATGACGGTGCTCCGCCGGCGGGGTGCATCGGCGATCCTCGTGCCCGAGACGACCTCCCTCAGCGAGCTCCCGCAAATGTTTGGCGGCAAAACCCAGGTCAGCATTCGGCTCGCGGAGGATCCTCCCCGCAAGGCGCCGGCTGTCCTGCTGCTGCACGCCGTTGCAGCGGCGAAGTTCACGGCGAATAACGGTACCCAGATAAGCATTGCCGTGCATGCATTGCCGCCGCCCAAGCCACGCCAGACCTTTAACGCCATTGGATACCTTGCCGGCACCGACCCAGCCGCAGGCACGTTGTTGCTTACTGCCCATCTCGATCACCTGGGAGTGGGGCATCCGGTCAATGGAGACTCCATCTACAACGGTGCCAACGATGATGCCGCGGGCACAACTGCGGTTCTTGAACTGGCGCATGCGCTTGCCGCCGGTCCTCGCCCGCGCCGCAGCGTGCTCTTCGTTTGCTATGGCTCCGAGGAGATCGGAGAACTGGGTTCCACCTACTTCGGCCACCATCCTCCCGTTCCGCTGCACGACCTGGTTGCGAATCTCGAATTTGAGATGATCGGCAACCAGGATCCCAGGATGCCGCCCGGCGTGCTGCTCCTCACCGGATGGGAGCGATCGAACCTGGGACCGGCTCTTAAGGAGCACGGCGCTCTGGTGGGGCCCGATCCCTATCCCGAACAACACTTCTTTGAGCGCTCAGATAATTACGCGCTGGCGCTTCAAGGCGTTGTGGCACATACCGCGGCCGGGTGGGGAACAGTGCCCACCTATCACCAGCCGAACGATGATATGGCTCACCTCGACCTCGCGTTTATGACGCGGGCCATCCAGTCGCTGGTTGAACCGGTGCGCTGGCTGGCCAACAGCGACTTCCGCCCCGCATGGAATCCCGGCGGCGCCCCCCAACGAGGCAACTAAATGGTTGCATTTGCAAAAGCTGGCCGTTTCAGCGTAGCGAGCGGTCTGCACGAATCTGGGTGCCCCAGGTCTCGATGTTGAGACCTGGGAAGAAACTCAATCTTTCAACAAACCTTCGTCGACCCCACAAAATCCGGGTGCTCGAGAGCCTGCTCTGAGTCGCGCCTCGGTGACCTGAGAAAGAGGCGGCCCACTTAGCGAATCCACCGGACCAGCCAGAAAATAAGGCCCCCACAGCGTCTATAGTTCAATCACACCGCTCCCTGAGCACTGTCATGTTGAGGAGCAAAGCGACGAAACATCTGCGGTTGCTCTTCGCATGTGCCCCTGCTCACCGCCCAAAGAAGACGTGGGCTTCAAAGCCACGGAAAAACTCAATCGGGTTGGCTTTGTAACAAAGGCACGACTCGGGGTGCCCTCTGGGTCGCAGGCCACAACGCAGCAATGAAAGAGTTCGGGCTTTAGCCCCTGAGGGATCCTCGCCTGCAGCTGTGGGCGAAAATTCATCAAAGGTCAGAGTGGCCGGTTATTCACTCGGAGCGTGCGCTACTCCGGAGTTCGACTTCGAAAACGCAACCATATAGAGCGTAACCAGATTTGCGAGCGGCACAAGCATCAAGATCGAAAGAGCCGGGTGTGTGCCCAGTCTCTTGAGAATGACCCAGAACGGCACGACCACAATAACTGCTAAAAGCAGGGCCGCGAGCAGTCCGACACAGATCACGAGTAGGCTCAGGCCGTGCTCGTTTCTGCCCACCTGTGTTAAGCACCAAACAAACACGACACAAAGAAAAACAAAGCCCCACAAAACGACATTCATTGCGACGATCTTCTGAATTTGATTCATGCTTGCTCCGCTCAACAGAATTCTATGCGCGAATGCTGTATCACTGCGCGGACATCAGTCGAAAACACCGTCGACAAGGTTTTGCCTTCAAGTTCCCCTTTGCCGGTTAACGGCCCGGAATCGAGCATGTGCGATACTTCAACGTGTTCGCTGATCGATGGTTGTTTGAATGAACCTATCTAAGACTCAGAGCCGTCGATAGTATACCTGACCGTCAGTCCAAGGACCGATGGTGTTCGCCAATCTTTGCAAAGAGCGTTCAGTGATCTAGCCAAACATGATCCGAGCATAAGAATCGGTACAGACTCCGGTGGACATTTCATCATTTGCGGAGTCGGCGAGTCACATCTGGAAACCATTCGACAGCTCATTCCACAGGAGTACTTGCTCCATGCCGACGTAAGCCCGTCGAAGGTGATTTACCTTGAGACGATTCGCAAACAGGCACTGGCGGATGGAGAGTATATATATCGATATGGCACTCAAAAGCGAATGTATGCAAAGTGACGCTGAGACTGGAACCACTCGACGAAGGAAGTGGCTATCAGTTCATCAAAGAAATTCCAGAAGAAGCTTTACCCTCGGAGTTCGCGGGCGCTATCGATTCAGCGATTCAAGATGCCATGAATGCTGGCATTCTGGCTGGTCAGGAGATAGTGGACGTTCGGGCGGTCCTGTGCGCCGCCAGCTTCGATAGTCGGATTCAGACGAATCGGCTTTCAAGATAGCGGCATCTATTGCATTCAAAGAGGCTATCCGCAAAGCGGACCCGTTCGTCTTGGAACCGATAATGGCTGTTGAGATCACGGGACCTGAAGAACAATTGAGCATGAGCGCGATCATTGGCGATCTCAAGAGCCGTCGCGGGCGCATCGTTGGCAGTGAACATCAAGACAGGTCGTTGCTGCTTCGTGCTATTGTGCCGATGGCTGAAATGATGGGGTATAGCTCTTTCACCCGCTCGAACACACAAAGTCAGCCTCAATACTCCACAAGATTGATCCGCTTTGCAGAAGTGTTTCCGCGTGATTCTGGGGGCGATGAATCCGGTGGCGCGGCCATGGAGCCTGACGATCCGAAGCCTGATCTTGGGATCGATAAAGCAGGTGTGCCTGCTTTGAAACCCGCAGGTCCAAAGCCAAAAAGTCGTTCCGCCGCTGCGAAGATCGACACGGAATCCGATTGAAATTCTGCAGCTTCTAAGCGGATTTTCGGCCATAGTTCCCGAGTCGTCGGCAATGGGGACATTGGCAACAATTTGTCCTCAAAGCGACGGTGGCCGGTAATACAACCCTGTCCGCAAAATATCTAAGCTAGGCTGGACACATGGGACTCGACGCGGTAGAGATCATACTTCGCACAGAAGAACTTTTCGACATTGAGATCAGCGATGAGGAATCAGCGAGGGTTGAGACAGTAGGACAGTTCTACGAGTTGATCTGTTCCAAATTGCATCTTCCTCCATTGCCTTCTCCCGCGACGTCCGAAATGCTCCCGGTGATCACCCACCACGAGAAGGTGTTCCTCTTTATGAGTCGTCCTAAGCATCTGCCAATCCCGCCTGACGTACTGCCATGGTCGCCTCAAAGCGTTTGGGATTGCGTGGTGACCATATTCGTAGACCAACAGGGACTGAAACCGGAAGAAGTGATGCATAGCGCGAGAATCGCCAAGGACCTTGGCGTCGATTAAAAGGAAGCCTGGCTTGGCTCGAAGTCCACTCTGACAAGAAAATGGGCTCAATTCGACAGTGGGCGGTGACTGGGGAGTTTTCGGCGATTCGTCACTTCCATTGCGCTCCGCTGTCGATTGCTGAACACTGAGCTAGACTTTCTGGGGTGCCCGAATGAGATGGCAGAACGTCAGGGAAATGTTAGGTTGGAGCCGTCCCCCGTACGGCGACGAGGTACAGGAGATTGCGCCTCGCCCGTTGTCTGAGCGCGAGTCTGGGTGGATCCGTGACATCCTCCAAACTCTCCCCGAATGGCGCGAGGCAGATTTGAGCCAAACCCGGATTGTGGCCGAAGGCATGAACATTGAGGGCTATAGCATCATCCTGAGAAGCTCCACGCCCGAAAATCCAAAATGGAATTCATCCCACGATATTCTCGGGCAGCTTTGGATTGAGACAAAAGACCAGCTCACGATCAACATCCAGCTTTTTCAATGGAATGGCCAATTGCAGGAGTTATATCTCCTTGTATTCGACTCGAAGGCACGAGCCGCAAGACCGCCGATGGAGTGGGTTGAGGTCTCGCGGAAGGCTATGAGCGGCTAGTCAGAGGGTTCCGAGCGTGTGGTCGGCCACTCTTACCTTGAGAAAATTGAGATCATTTTTGCCTACGGCGACATCTGACCTTCCCTCCCTCGTTTCTTCCCCGGGTGTTGTCAAGAGCCCACCCACCCCTCGCCCCCCTAAACCCCTCAGTCCAAACAGAAAAAACATTCCGCCAGGTTTGCAGGTTATATTCGCGAATTCGGCACAATGAATTCATACGGAGCAAGACCGAGCCACTTCCGCTCCACGTCTGTTTTAAGCTGCGTTTCTATGCGTTCCTGCCTCAGCTTGTAACTCCTTGCTGTTCTACACCGTACAGCCAACCGCAATATCGACAATACTTTGCAACGATCGACCCTGCTCAACTCGCTGCAAGCAGCGCGTTTAGCCCAAGAAGAGGGTACGGGGTACCCCCTCAGGAGTTTCCATGTACACAGAATGTCGCCACATCATGCCCACTGGACGGCGCTGCCACAGCCCCGCGCTTCGGGGTATGGCCTATTGCTACTGCCACCAGAAGCTTCACAAGACTCTGAACGCCTCGAAACACGCCCACAAGCGCCTGAAAATCTCCTCCGTTGAAGACTCCCAGGGCGTCCTGCTCGCCATCTCCCAGGTGTTCGAAGCCCTCGGCAAGGCCCGCATCGACGACCGCACCGCAGGCGTCTTCATGTATGGTTTGCAGATCGCCACCCAGCTTGCCATCAACTCCGCCAAGACCGATCCCTCCCAATGCGTGCAGGACGTTTGCCTCGCCCCTGACGGCACCCTCATCGCAGCCGATCAGCCGCAGCAACTTTTAGATGACTGCACCCCCCCGTCCTCTACAATCGTGAACAATCCAAAGCTGTTCCCTTGAGAGAGGTCTCCATGCTTCCGATCCGGCCTGTGTGGGTTGCTGCTTCGCTGCTCTTCTCCTCGATATTTGCCGTTGCTCAGGCCCCCGCTCCGCAATATCCCAACTACCCCAGCGAAACGCCGGAGCATCTGCAGCCAGACAGTTCCTCCTTCGATTTCGAGCGGCGCGAAGCCACGATCCCGATGCGCGATGGTGTCCATCTCCACACCGTGATTCTCGTCCCGCGGGGTGCTGCGCACGCGCCCATCCTGCTGACCCGCACACCCTACAACGCCGATGAGCTCACCACGCACGCCGCCAGCGCGCATCTCGGACCCAATCTCTATGGCTATGACAACGCCACCGACGTGATCGTGGATGGCGGGTACATCCGCGTCATCCAGGACATCCGAGGCAAGTACGGCTCCGAAGGCGACTACGTGATGAACCGCCCCAACCGCGGGCCTCAGAATCCCACTCCGGTCGACGAATCCACCGACACCTACGACTCCATTGAATGGCTCATCCACAACATCCCCGAGACCAACGGACGCGTCGGCATCCTCGGCATCTCCTACGACGGATGGGAGCCGCTCACGGCTCTCGTTCATCCGCACCCGGCTCTCAAGGTTTCCGTTCCCATGAACCCCATGGTCGACGGCTGGATGGGCGATGACTGGTTCCACAATGGCGCCTTTCGCGAACAGAACCTGCCCTACATTTACGAGCAGTCGGCCACACGCGACAACAGCGCCAAGTGGTGGACCGCGCACTTCGACGACTATGACGAGTACATGAACGCCGGCTCAGCAGGCGAACTCGGCCGCCGCCATGGCCTTGAACAGATTGGCTTCTGGAAGAAGTTGATCGCTCATCCGGCATACGACGCTTTCTGGTCCGATCAGGCCATGGACAAGGTGCTGAAGCAGGACTTCACCGAAGAAGGAATCAAGGTACCGATCCTTCTCGTTCACTCGCTCTGGGATCAGGAGGATATCTACGGGGCAATGGCGGTCTACAAGGCCATCAAGCCACTCGATAAAACCAACGACAAGGTCTTCTTCGTTCTCGGCCCATGGCACCACGGCCAGGAGATTGAGCCGGCCGACTCGCTTGGCGCCATTCTCTTTGGCTCGGACACCGGGACATGGTTTCGCAAGAATGTGCTCGCGCCGTTCCTTGCGCACTATCTGAAAGATGACGCCCCGGCGATGGATATCAGTCCCGTGACTGCTTACGAAACCGGCGAGGATAAGTGGCAGAAACTTCCGTCGTGGCCGACCGCGCCAACGATGAAGCCGCTCTATCTTCAACCGGGCCTCAAGCTCGGTTTTTCTCCTGACTCCGCTAACACTGCAAGCCCCGCTAACTCCGCTTCTGCCTACGACGAATACATCTCCGACCCTGCGAAGCCTGTGCCCTTCCGCGCTCGTCCCAGCCAGCCCGTCGGCTATGTGCTACCGCTCACCTGGCCGCAATGGCTCGTCGATGACCAGCGCGAAGCTTCCGGCCGCACGGACGTGCTCACCTACACGTCGGATCTCCTGACCGAGCCCATCCACATCACCGGACAGGCCATCGCCAATCTTGTCGCTTCGACAACGGGAACGGATTCAGACTGGGTCGTCAAACTGATCGATCTTTATCCCGACGAAGTCGCTGGCGATCCGAATCTCGGGGGCTACCAGTTGCCGATTGCGATGGACATCTTCCGCGGTCGCTACCGGGAGAGCTTCTCCGATCCAAAGCCCATCGAGGCCGGCAAGGCGCTTACTTACCGCTTCCTGCTTCCGCCCACGAATCACGTCTTTCTTCCCGGCCACCGCATCATGGTGCAGGTGCAGTCCAGCTGGTTCCCGCTCTATGACCGCAACCCGCAGACGTATGTCGAAAACATCTTCTGGGCCAAGCCCGGCGATTACCAGAAGGCCACGCAGCGCATCTACCACTCGCCCGGTCACGCCAGCACAATCGAATTGCCAATTGTGCCCTGACGGGGAACTGGGGCGGACCGCACTCGGTCGAGAGCTGATCAAGTGCCTCGACGAAATGAATCAGCGCTCCAGCACCGCCCGCTGCGCTGCAAAGATCTCCTTGAGCCCGCCTTCGGCCAGATCGATCAGCCCATTCAGATCGCGTGCGCGAGTAGCTTCCCTTCTCCGCCGTCGCCTGCGTCTCGACAAGTCCGCCGTCCGCCGTCATCACGACGTTCATGTCCACCTCGGCCTGCGAGTCTTCTTCGTAGCAGAGATCGAGCAGCGGCACGCCGCTCGACGATGCCCACCGACGTTGCCGCCACCAGCTGCTTCAGCGGCGACTGCTTCAGCGTTCCCGCCTTCACCAGCGCGTTCAGCGCAATCGCCAGGGCCACCGCCGCGCCGGTGATCGCCGCCGTCCGCGTGCCGCCATCGGCCTGGATCACGTCGCAGTCGAGAATCACGGTTCGCTCCCCCAGCGCTTGCATGTCCACGACGAGCGCAGGCTCCGCCCGATCAGCCGTTGAATCTCGTGCGTACGTCCGCCGATCTTGCCGCGCTCGCTCTCCCGCGGCGTCCGCGTCACCGTCGACCGCGGCAGCATGGCGTACTCCGCCGTCACCCATCCACGGCCCGAGTTGCGCAGCCAGCCCGGCACCCCTTGTTCAATGGTGGCGTTGGTCAGCACGCGGGTATTGCCCAGCGTCACCAGCACCGAGCCCTCGGCGGTCTGCACGAAATCGGGAGTCAGGGTTAAAGGGCGAAGCTGGTTCGATTTGCGATCACCGGGACGAAAAAAGCTGCTGTCGGGAGGGCGGTTCATAGGCCGATTGTACGAGACAAGGTCAGGTACTCCGGAGGTCGAATCCCATTCCGGGAAAGACCATTTCAGGAAAGACCGGACCGAAATTGATGTAACTCGCTCGATTTGCTGGCCTTAAATGACATACATGTCAGCGTCGGTCCCGAATTGGTCCTCGTCCATTTTGAATTCGTTCGCCCTCAACGCCCGCGCACACTCGATAAATACAATTGTTTGAACAAGTTAATGCAACTGTCCAGATTTGGCACGCTGCGTGTAAGAAGGAAAGGCGAAGTTCAATGACAGAGCTCCGGATCGTGAGGACTCACGATTCAGATGGGCTCCTTCGAAGGACGCGAGAAGAAAGGGATCAAACATGCCGCAACTTGAACAACTGACGGAACTGGGGGAAACAGAGCAAAAGCAGGTCGACAAGGTCGTGGAGGTCCTTTCGACCCTTGGCCATCATGGCGAAAGCGTCGCGGAGATCGCACACGACGCCCGCAACATGGTCACGGCGCTTGACCTCTATTGCGACCTGCTCCAGGAACCGGGAGTGCTCGCTGCGCCCTTCGCGCACTACAGCGGCGAACTGCGACTCGTAGCCGCCGCCAGCCGCCGCCTCGTCGAAAAGCTTGTCTCCGTGAATCCGGAGGACATAGCCGCAAACGCCGAGGCCGCCGACATCACCGTGAATCCCGATCTTTGGCCGGCTTCGGCGAAAAATGCAAAGAAGCGGCAGTGGAAGAACATTCCTGCGGAGTCCATCGGGAACCTGGCCGAGGAGTTGTTTGCCAACCGCAGTCTGCTGTCTGCTCTTGCCGGACCCACCATCGCCCTTACGGTGGACGCGCAAGGCGGAGCTGTTGCCGTCGGTATGACCAGCGAAGATTTGACCCGGATCCTGGTCAACCTGGTCAAGAACTCCGCAGAAGCCATGTCTGCCGTCGGCAGAATCCACATTTCGCTTTGGGAGAGCCGGGGCGAGGAAAACACCCCCTGGGTGACTCTGAACGTGGAAGATAACGGGCCCGGCCTGAACGGCAAGATTGTGGAAAGACTCTTCGAACCCGGGAACTCCTGCTCGGCAAGCCACGATGTTTTCGCCTCAGGCGGATGGCCGTTGGCGCACCGCGGCCTCGGACTTTCCATCACGCGGTCCATCGTTGAGGCTGCCGGGGGCACGATCCACGCAGCAAACCGCGACCCGGTGGGCGCATGTTTCCAGATCGAGCTGCCCCTGCAGTCGTCATAGCAAATTTCGATTGTCCAACACATGCGTGATTTGGCCCACATGGCCCGGATTAACAAGGCGATTACCATGCTTGCAACGTTACCTTTTTCGCTCTCCATGAATTCTCTCCCTCAGATCTCGACTGAGCCCTCCAATCTGCATGTGCTGGTTGTGGATGAAGATGAAGCCGCCCGCTCCGCCTGCATCGAGGTCGCGGCTAGCCTCGGATACGAGGCTAAGGGAGTCACGAGCATCGACCGCGTGCGGTCGACTCTCGTCCGGCTTTCGACCGACATCATCCTGATCGACCTGCCCATCAACAGCGAATCAGGCCTGGAAACCGTCGCTGAAATCAAGGCGCTCTATCCCAGCATCGCCGTCATTGCGATGGCTCCGGTGAACTCCGCCAGCGTGGCGCTGGCCGCAGTGCACTGCGGCGCATCCGACTACCTCAATAAGCCGTTCACGGTCGACGAACTTGCATCCTCCCTTGAGCGCGCCGGCGGTCAGACGCGCTTGGATACGCAGACCCGCCAGCTCAGGGAGCGCCTGCGCCAGCACGAAGGCATGGGGCAAATCATCGGCCACACCGAACAGATGGAGAAGCTCTATCGCATCCTTTCAAAGGTGGCGCAAACCACTCATCCGGTCCTGATCCTGGGCGAGAGCGGCACGGGCAAGGAACTCATCGCCCGTAGCATCCATACCTTCGGACCCAATCCAGAAAAACCGTTTCTGCCCGTGGATTGCGGCTCGCTGGTTCCTACACTCGTTGAGAGCGAACTCTTCGGCTATGTCAAGGGCGCCTTTACCGGCGCCAACCATGCCAAGGATGGCCTCCTTGTCGCGGCCGGAGGCGGAACGGTCTTTCTCGACGAGATCGGCGAGCTCTCGCTCGACCTGCAGGCCAAGCTGCTGCGGGCTCTTCAGGAGAGCGAGGTCCGGCCCGTCGGCGCCACGCACCGCGTTCCGATCAAAGCGCGCATCCTGACCGCCACCAATCGCGACCTGGCCGCAATGGTGGAGCATGGCGCCTTCCGCAAGGATCTGTACTACCGACTGAACATCGTGAATCTGCGCCTGCCTCCCCTGCGCGATCGTCGCGACGATATCCCCATGCTGGTCGCGCACTTTCTCAACAAAATCAATAAGGGGCATCCGGCAAGATTCAGCATTCATGACGAGGCCCTGCGCACCATGATGCACTACGACTGGCCGGGCAATGTGCGCGAACTCGAAAACGCGGTAGAACACGGCGCCACCATGACCTCGGGCGGAGAAATCCAGCTGGGCCATCTGCCCACGCAGTTGCAGCAGGAGTCGCTGGCCGCGCTCCACGCCGCGGCATTAAAAGGCAAAAAACAGGATGCTGCTTCGTCGCAGGAGATTCTCCCGCTTGCAGTGCAGGAGCGACGCGCCATTCTCGACGCGATTCGGAGCACCCACGGCGACAAGCTGAATGCGGCAAAGCTGCTGGGCATCGGCAAGACCACCCTCTACCGCAAGCTGAAGGAATACGGCATCAGCGATCCGATGCGGGCCAATTAACAAAGCATCGACGGGGAAATCGCAGGGCTTTGCCTCGGGGCATTGTCTCAAGCACGGCCGTTCGAAACCGGAATCATCGAAATTGAGGAAGATATGAGCATTCTGATCATCAGTGGCATCGAAGGCGTTCGCAATTGCGCTGAGGTTTGTTCGAAACAGCTTGGGATGAAAGTCGAGGTCGCCGATGGCCGCCGCACAGCCCTCGCAGTCCTGCGCCACAAGGATTTCGCAGCCGTGGTGGTTGATGAGTCCCTGGCCGAATGTGACCCGGCGGCCGCGGATGCAATCTGGGAACGATCGGGTCTGGCCATTCCGATGCAAATCAACTTCGCCGTCTCCGGAGCGGCAAGGATCATCCGCGAGATTCGCGCAGCCCTGCAGCGACGCGAGCGCGAGCAGACCGCGGCGCTGCGAGCGGCTTCGGCGTCGATCGAAATGGAACTCAAAAACACTGTCTCCGGGTTACTGTTGCAGTCGCAACTGGCTCTCTCCCAGGGCGACATGCCGGCTGTGGTTGCCGAAAAATTGCGACTCGTCGTCGATCTTGCGGGAACACTGCGGGAGCAATTGTCTGCTCCATTGTCATCAGACCGAATAGCCAGCCCCTCGTTGGCCAATCGCTGAAAGAAACGGCTCCTGGAGTTCGAGCATCTCTGCGGCTCGACCCCAGCGGAACCGCATATAAGCATGGCAAGTTCCGTGGTATGGTTTGGACAGTTATCACCTCTGCTTCGACTGAGAGCCTGCTGAATCCGCGGAGCATCTCCCATGCTTGTGGTCATCTTTACGATCTCGATGTTTCTAAGCGCGGCCCTGCTCTTCGTCGTCGAGCCCATGCTTGCCAAAATGATGCTGCCACTGCTCGGCGGTACCCCGGCAGTCTGGAACACCTGTCTTGTCTTCTTTCAGGGAATGCTGCTGGCCGGATATCTCTATGCGTACGCTTCACTCAAATGGCTCGGGCGCAGAACGCAGATTGCGGTGCATCTCCTCTTCGTCCTGCTGCCGTTGCTCTGCATCGGATTGCTGCCTCTGCACCTGCCTCCGGGTTGGGAACCGCCCGCACAAAGCAACCCGGTGCTTTGGATACTGGCTCTTTTGTCGGTTTCGGTAGGCCTGCCGTTTTTTGTCCTTTCCTCGAATACACCGATACTGCAGCGCTGGTTTGCTGACTCGAGTCACCACCAGGCTCGCGACCCGTATTTCCTTTACGCGGCCAGCAACGCGGGCAGCCTTGCCGGCCTGCTCTCCTACCCGCTGCTTCTCGAACCTTTGCTGCGCCTCAGTCAACAGAGCCGTTTGTGGAGTTTCGGATACGTCCTCTTCGTCGCTTTGTCGGCATTGTGCGCGGCGCTTATCTGGAACCGGCGCGGGATACCTTCGCCGGCTGCAACGGAGCGCAGCGAAGCGCCCTTTGAACGCGGACGATGGAAGCAGCGCCTGCACTGGATCGCGCTCGCCTTCGTTCCCTCCAGCCTTATGCTGGGCGTTACGACGGAACTGACGGCCGATGTTCCTGCAATCCCCCTCTTCTGGGTATTGCCGCTGGCGCTGTACCTCATCAGCTTCATCCTGGTCTTTGCCCGCAAGCAGCGCATTTCACGCGAGTGGATGATTCGGCGTCTGCCGTTCCTTATCCTCGCCAGCCTGATTCCAACGGTATCGCAAACCAAGTTCCCGCTCGTCCTGCTCCTCTTGCTCTATCTGCTTGTCCTCTTCGCGGTGGCCATCGTCTGCCATGGCGAACTTGCGCGGAACAGACCGGGGATCGACAGGCTCACTGAGTTTTATCTTCTGATGTCGGTAGGCGGCGTGCTGGGAGGAATCTTCAACGCGATTCTCGCGCCCATCGCATTCCATTCCGTATTGGAGTTTCCGCTGGTCCTTGTCTTCGCGGCTCTCCTGCGCCCGCCGATCGATGTAAAGCCCCTTACCGGTCGCGCCGCGGTCTGGGCCACGCGCAAGGACTGGCTGCTCCCGCTTGCACTGGGAATCTGCATGGTGCTGATCTTCCGTGGAATGGCCCACGCCGGAATAAGGCCGACCCGGTCGTTGAATATTCTCATCTTCGGCTACTCCCTGCTCTGGTGCATGAGCTTTGGCAAGCGGCCACTCCGCTTCGCTGTCGGACTGACTGCTGTCCTCATTGCCAGCACCTTCTTCGTTGGTACGTTCGGCCACATTCTCGACACAGAGCGCAGCTTCTTCGGCGTCCTGCGCGTCACCAACGACCCCGAAAACAAATTCCGGCTCTTGTTTCATGGCGGCACAATTCACGGCATGCAGAGTCTCGATCCGGCGCGTCGCACTGAGCCTCTGACTTACTTCACCCGCACGGGACCGGCGGGCCAGATCTTCAAGGCCGCTCAGGCCGGCATGCCCAGCGGCAACTGGGCCATTGTCGGTCTAGGCGTCGGCGCGATGTCCTGCTACCTGCAGCCGGATCAGACGTTGACCTATTACGAGATCGATCCCCTAGTGGCTCGGATCGCCCAGGATCCGCGCTGGTTCACGATCCTGCACCAATGCGCACCCGGTGCCAGGATCGTCCTCGGAGATGCGCGCCTTGAACTGCGAGATGCCCCGGACGCCCACTATGGACTCATCGTCCTCGATGCTTTTAGCGGCGACTCCATTCCCATGCATCTGCTCACGCGCGAAGCGCTCGCACTTTACCTGCGCAAACTTGCGCCCGGCGGGATCCTCGCTTTCCACGTCTCGAATATCTACCTCGACCTGGCTCCCACGTTGGGGAATCTTGCTCAGGATGCACACCTGGCATGCCTGGTCGAAAACGACATCAACGTCCCCCAGGCGGAAATCGACCAGGGTCGATTCCCATCCATCTGGGTGGTGATGTCGCGTGACCAGGCCGACCTGGCCTATCTGGCCGCTGAGACCGGTTACCCTGCAAAATGGCAGCCCATGGTATTCAAACCCGGAGCACGGGTATGGACCGACGACTATTCGAATCTGCTGAGCGCCATCCGATGGCAGTGAATGACGGCTCTCGAGGAACGTAGCAGATCGATGCGGTAACCCATCGCTGCCCGAAAGGGTGATCCTCGCCTCGTCTATTCCACCAGCGCGTCGGCAATGCCGAGATGCCGATCGAGCGCGTCAATGCCAAAGTCGATTTCTTCCTTGGTGACGATCAGCGGCGGCGCGATCACGAAGTGGCTCACCCAGGCCTGCTGCGCAACGCCATCGGCCATCATCTTCGCGGCGATCTGATCGACCACCAGCGGCTTGCCTTCCACCTTGTCGCGCATGGTGTTGAAGGGCTCTTTGGTCTCGCGATTCTTCACCAGTTCCACGGCAAAGAACAGTCCCAGCCCGCGCACATCGCCGATCGACGGATGCTTCTCCTTCAAGCGCTTCGAGTTTTTCGCGCACATACGGCTCCAGTTCCGCGGCACGCTCGACAAGCTTGAGCCGCTGCATCTCTTCAATTGTGGCGACCGCCGGCCCGAGCGTGATGGGATGCGCTTCGTAGGTATGCCCGTGCGAGAAGTAATGATCCTCGAAGTAGTCGGCAATCTTCTTCGTGGTCGCGCAAAGGCCCAGCGGCACATAGGCTGAAGTGATTCCCTTGGCGGTGACGAGAATGTCCGGCTTCACATTCCAGTGATCGACCGCAGAACCATTTGCCGGTGCGGCCCCAGCCCGCCATCACTTCGTCCGCGATCATCAGCACGCCGTGGCGGTCGCAGATTTCGCGCAGGCGTGGGAAGTATTCGGGCGGCGGAATCAAGCACGCCGTTGGTCCCGACGACCGGCTCGAGAATGATGGCCGCGACGTCGCTCTCGTTCTCGATCATGTGCTCGATATAGTCGGCGCAGGCGATGTTGCATCCGGGATAGGTGTGCTTGATCGGGACACTCGTAGCAGTTCGTCTCCGGCGCAAAGACGACGCCGCGCGCCTTTGCCGGCTGGCTCCATCGCCCAGCGACGCGGATCGCCCGTAGCCGCGATCGAGCCCATCGTCGAGCCGTGATAGGAGCGATAACGCGAAATGATCTTGTTCTTGCCCGTGTACATGCGGGCGATCTTGAAGGCCGCTTCATTGGCCTCGGTCCCGCTGGTCGCGAAGAAGAATTTCTCCAGCCCCGCCGGCAGCACCTCAAGCAGCTTGGCACTGAGCTTCGCGCGGGCCGAAGTCGCGTACCCCGGCGCGACATAGGCCAGTTCGCGCGCCTGCTCCGCGATCGACTTCGACGACGCCGCGGATTCTTGTGCCCGAGATTCACGCACATCAGCTGCGACGCTGAAATCGAGATAGCGCTTGCCCGCGCCGTCCGTGATCCAGCAGCCCTCGGCATCGGCGATGTAGAGCGGC
The DNA here is from genome assembly GCA_963830285.1 of uncultured Acidobacteriaceae bacterium. Classification (GTDB taxonomy): domain Bacteria; phylum Acidobacteriota; class Terriglobia; order Terriglobales; family Acidobacteriaceae; genus Telmatobacter. The sequence continues at coordinate 389,281 of CAWHLU010000009.1, read as the reverse complement.
TTCCAGGTTTTCTGGAAGCGCCACGTGCCGTAGTTGGTCTGGCGCGTGAGCTTGCTGATCTCTTCGGCGGTCAATTCTGGATGAGTGACAATGTCGGCTCATGTGCAACCTCTCGCATGGGAATCTTCCACCTATGCTAAGGCATTGCACGTCGATGTTGGACAACCGAGCGAGCTGCAAATGAAAACCCCCGGCTGGTTAGCCGGGGGTCGCTTGTCGGATTCTCGGTGAACGAGCCTTACAGCGCTGTAGAGCAGCATGCCGGCCGCTTTTTCTTCGGTGCCGTTTCATCTGCGCTGACCGGGCGATAGAAGAGCTGGTTGTTTTCGAGATAGACCTCGAGGAAGGCCGGCCGCGCCGTGATCTGTCCGGCGATCAGAGCCTCCGACAGAGGATCCTCGACGTAGCGCTGCAAAGCGCGGCGCAACGGGCGTGCACCATAGCTGCGATCGCCAAGCGTCTTGTCGAGGATCCACTTCTTGGCTTCCTCGGTGACGGAGATGGTGATGGCCTTCTGCGCCAGGTTGGCGTTCAGCTGCTGCAACCAGCAGCTCGACAATCTGGATCAGGTCGGCATCCGACAGCGACAGGAAGAGGATGACCTCGTCCAGGCGGTTCAGGAACTCGGGATTGAAGGTCTTCTTGACCTCCTGCTTCACCAGCTCTTCGACCTTGTCGTTGACCAGGTCTTCGCGGTCGCTCTGGAAACCGAGCCCCTGCTTCTTCTGCAGGTGCCGCGCGCCGATATTCGACGTCATGATGAGGATGGTGTTCTTGAAGTCGACCGTGTTGCCGAGTCCGTCGGTCAACTGGCCGTCTTCAAACACCTGCAGCAGGATGTTGAACACATCCGGATGCGCCTTCTCGATTTCGTCGAGCAGGACGACGGAGTAAGGCGAGCGCTTGACCCGTTCGGTCAACTGGCCGCCCTCCTCGTAGCCCACGTATCCCGGAGGCGAACCGATCAGCTTCGAGACCGAGTGCTTCTCCATGAACTCCGACATATCGAAGCGGATAAGCGCCTTGTCCGATCCGAACAGGAAGTTGGCCAGCGTACGCGCCACTTCCGTCTTGCCCACGCCCGTAGGGCCGAGGAACAGGAAGCTTCCGATCGGCCGCGCAGGCGACTTCAATCCAGCCCTGCGACCGGCGAATTGCACGGGCCAATGCGCGAGATCGCCTTCTCCTGCGAGATGATGCGCTTGTGGAGTTCTTCTTCCACGCGCAGCAGCTTCTGCGTCTCTTCTTCCTTGATGCTGGTGACGGGAACGCCCGTCCAGCGGCTGACCACGTCTTCGATGTCTTCGCGGCCCACGATGCCGGCAGCGGAGTCGTCGAGGTGGTACTTGTCGCGCAGCGCACGCAGGTTTTCGCGCTCCTTGCGTTCCTCGTCGGAGTAGAACCGCGCCTTCTCGAACTCGTGGTTCGCAATCGCCGAATCCATGCGGTGCACGATGAACTTGATGCGCTTCTGGACTTCGGTGATCTCCTCAGGCAACGAGGTCTGGCGCAGCTTCACGCGCGCGCCGGCTTCATCGATCAGGTCGATCGCCTTATCGGGCAGGAAGCGATCGGGAATATAGCGGTTCGAATGCGACACCGCGAACTCGATGGCTGCATCGGTATAGCTCACCGCGTGGAACTTCTCGTAGCGATCCTTGATGCCGTTGATGATCTTGATGGCATCAGCCTCGTTCGGGCGGCGGAACTTTGACGGCCTGGAAGCGCCGCTCCAGCGAACGATCTTTCTCGATCGACTTGCGATATTCGGCCGGCGTGGTTGCGCCAATGCACTGAATCTCGCCGCGCGAGAGAGCCGGCTTCAGAATGTTGGCCGCGTCGAGCGAACCCTCCGCCGAACCCGCGCCCACCAGCGTGTGAAGCTCGTCGATGAAGATGATGGAGTTCTGATTCTCCATCAGCTCTTTCATAATCGTCTTCAGCCGCTCTTCAAACTGGCCGCGATACTTGGTCCCGGCCACGATCAGCGAGAGATCCAGCGCCAGCACGCGCTTGTCGGCCAGAAAGCTCGGCACTTCGCCGTCGGCGATGCGCTGCGCCAGGCCTTCGACGATGGCCGTCTTGCCCACGCCGGGCTCGCCGATCAGCACTGGATTGTTCTTCGTGCGCCGGCACAGGATCTGGATCACGCGCTCCAGTTCGCCGTCTCGGCCCAACCAGCGGATCAAGCTGCCCGTCCATTGCCGCCTGGGTCAGGTCGCGGCTGAACTCCGCCAGCAGACTCGATTCACGCTGACGCTGCTGCGCGGAGCCTTCTCCTGCGTTACGCGGGCCAGCTCGTCGCGAATCTGCGCCAGCTTCAGGCCGCGTTCCTGCAGAATCTCCGACGCGAAGCACTTCTCTTCGCGCAAGAGGCCCAGCAGCAGATGTTCTGTACCGATATGTTTGTGGCCGAGCCGCTCGGCTTCCTCGGCCGCATAGGCCAGCACGCGCTTGCACTCGTTGGAGAGCGGCAGATCGACGCTGGTTGACACCTTTTCGCGAATCGTGGTGTGCGCCTCAATCTGCTTCCGGATCGACTCCACCGAGGCGTGCGAACGCAAAAAACGATTGGTTAACGCCTTGTCCTCGCGCAAAAGGCCAAGCAGCAGGTGCTCGGTCTCGATATAGGGCGAGCCGAACTGGCTGGCCTCATATCGCGCGAAGAAGATCACGCGCCGTGCCTTCTCCGTATAGCGTTCGAACATATTGTTTCTCCTCTTACAGCAGGCTTTCGGCAGCAGTAGCCGTCCGATTTGTCGAAACCCCCAACGACCACCTCTCGCTGGGAACCCGCCTCGGCTTCAGCCCAACTTGCCGTGCCCTTCTCTTAACTAACGCCGCCGGTGGCCCCGGAAAATCCCTAAACTGCCGCCGAACAGCTCTTTTGGATGGACCGGATTGCCTGTCAACCTGTTCCGGCCGCCCCGGAGTTCTTCCTCCGAAGGCCCCACCCGCCACTCGTGGGCCGGGAATAGCAATTCCAGGCCCACTTACATCAATCAGACTCAAAAACCACCCGGAAAGGTGCTTTTCCTTAGCCCTTGCCGGGCTTTCACCCCACGGACGTAGACCTGTCCGTGGGGTCCCCGGGGTGAAGTCCCGCTTTGGAATGGAATTCCATAGCGTGAAGGCGCCCGCCCTCCAGGCGCAGAGTCCGCGTACACCGCGCGGCCAGGTCCAGGTTGTGGGTCACCAAAACGGAAGTGAGCCCATGGGTTACGTGCAATCGTTCCAGAAGATCAAAAACGCGTCCGGCAGTCGTCTCGTCCAGATCGCCGGTAGGTTCATCGGCCAGAAGCAGCCGCGGATTGCCAACCAGAGCCCGGGCCAGCGCTACGCGCTGCTGCTCTCCACCTGAGAGCTCTCCCGGCCGATGCTCGCTGCGGTCCTCCAGGTCGACCTCCCTAAGCCAATTGGATGCAGCATCCAGGGCTTGACGACGGCCCATTCCACGAGCCAGCAGCGGCATCGCCACGTTTTCAACCGCTGAAAACTCCGGCAACAGGTAGTGAAACTGCCAGACGTAACCGATCTCGCGGTTACGAAAGGCTGCGGCATCCCGAGCGTTGAGAGTTGCCACGTTGGTTGAAGCGCAGTGTACAGTGCCCGCAGTCGGCGCATCAAGTGCGCCCAGAATGTGCAAAAGCGTGCTCTTTCCTGCGCCAGACTGGCCAACAATGGCTACCAGTTCCCCAGGAGTGACTGTTAACTCAAGCCCATGGAATAGCGTGAGCGCACCACGGGCCGTGCGATAGGTTCTCTCGAGGTTGTGAACCTGGATGATCGGGGAACTTTCCTGCACCCGCAAGTTCGACTGCCGCATAAAGCGGGGAGCCGGGCTGGCAGCCGCTGGAGTAGTTTGAAGCATTCGTTCCAACTATCTTATCGCGAAGAGCGAACAGAAAGTCATTGCCAAAGTCACATCCGTTCGCATCGGAGTAACCCCTCTTGCGGTGGCGTCACAAACCAAGGTGCAGTGATACAAGAAACTTCGATAGTTCCAATCCAAATCCGGAACCGTCGATGTTGCACGAACGATCCCGATCTCTCTCTCAAGGCACTTCCTCCCACCACGAAAAAGGGCCTGGGCGCCGATTGGCCCACACGCTCTGGCAAGCAATCCCGGATGGGTGCCATCGATCACAGAGTTCCTCTCTAAGACTCTGTAGAAACGGTCGTAGGATAATGCGTGCTGATCGATTCATCTCGATTCTGATGCTGATGGCGCTCGCTGCGATCTCTTCCACCTGGATGCGCGCGCAGCGGTCATTCAGCGAGCATAACAGCACCATGGCGTCGCTCCAGCCCATATTCGTGACGCCATTGGTTGCGCCCGATCCTCGTCTCATCCAGTACGCCCGCTTCTCTGTCTCGCATGAATACAACGCTGAAGGCGCGGAGACTGTGAACTACGGCAACGGGCGAGGTGGCGGCATCATCTCCGGCAATCGTTTCGAATTCGATTTCATTCCGCCCCCCTACGTCCAGCACAACAGTACCGCCGATGACGGCTTCGCAGATACTTCAGCACTGGCGAAGTACCGCATCGCATCCGGCAATGCCGAACACGGCAACTTTGAGATCGCCGCTATCCTCAGTCACTGTTTCGCCACCGGCAGCCACAAGAACGGAGCGACAACGGACTCCTACGGGACCACGCTCACAGCCGGCTTTGCCTTCCGGCGCCGATTCGATGTCATCACCTCGCTCGGCGGCACGCTGCCAACCGGCAAAATCAACAGCCAGGGAAGATCCGTTGCCTGGAATGCCCTGGCGCAGGCCCGCGCCACCTCGCATATCTGGTTCGAGATGGAGAACAACGCGATCTTTTACTTTGCTGGAAGCCATGACGGCGAGATGCAGAACTTCGTCACTCCCGGGGCCTTTTACGTCGTCCGGGAAAAGGCATGGAAGCCGAATCATCCCTTCTTCGTCATCGACGGCGGCATGCAGATCGCAACTTCCGGCTTCCACGCCTACAACCACAATCTCATCACCGAGGCGCGCGTCCTGTTTTAGATGCGCGTCGCTTTGTGAGCCGGCGGATTGAAAGACCGGCATGTTCCCCACCGCCGGCGCAGCAACCTTCATCAGCGCAACATAAATGGCACCCGCCGTGAAGAAGCCGACGAACCAGGCGTAGTCATACAGGAAATGCAGCGGCTTGACCGCAACACCGACCAGTGCGATCGCCACCCCAATCACCAGCGCCACAATCGCGCGCGGATTGATTCCCTTGGTGTAGTGGTAAATCCCTTCGGAGTGGTACAGCGAGTTCACGTCGAGTTCGGTCTTGCGGATCAGGAAGTAGTCCGACACCATGATTCCCGCAACCGGCCCCAGCAAGCCCGAGTAGCCGACCAGCCAGCCAAAGATGTAGGCGTCCGGCGTTGCCAGCAGCTTCCAGGGACACATCGCCAGCCCCAGAAACCCCGTAATGAGCCCGCCGGTGCGAAAGCTGATCAGGCGCGGATATAAGTTGCTGAAGTCGTTCGAAGGCGAAACCACATTTGCCCCGATGTTCACGTTCAGCGTTGCGATCAGAATCGCGATCAGCGCGATGAACGCGACCACCGGCTGATGAAACGCGCCGATCAGCTCAATTGGATTCCAGATCGGCCGCCCGAACAGCACCGTCGACGCCGACGTCACCGAGATCCCGACAAACGTGTAAAGCGTCATCGCCACCGGCAACCCGAACGCCTGCCCATATGCCTGCGCGTGCTGCGATTTGGAGTAGCGCGTAAAGTCCGGAATATTCAGCGCCAGCGTGGCCCAGTACCCCACCATTGCCGTCAGCGACGGGAAAAAGACCTCAAGAAATGCGCCGGTTGAGTGGAACTGGCTTGGCGTCGAGAGCATCGTGCCGAAACTGCCCGCCTTGATCCGCACCCAGATCAGCAGCGCCGCGGCCATGACGAACATGAAAGGCGCGCCAAACGCCTGCAGGTGCCGAATCGATTCGACCCCGCGCCACACAATCACCATGTTCAGCAGCCAGAAGAGAAGAAAGCACGCCCACTTCGCAAACGCCGACCGCGGCCACCGCCGGCCAGATCACCGCCAGCATGGAGTGAATCGCCGTCCCCCCGATCCACGACTGAATACCGAACCATCCGCACGCGACGACCGCCCGCAGAATCGCCGGCAGATTCGCGCCGCGCACCCCAAACGGCGCGCGAATGAAAACCGGAAACGGAATCCCATAGCGCGTCCCTGCGTGCGCATTCAGCAGCATCGGAACCAGCACGATGAGATTCCCCAGCAGCACGGTGCCGACGGCCTGCTTCCAGTCCATGCCTTTCGCGATCAGCGACGAAGCGAGCTGGTAAGTAGTGATCTCCATCGACATGGAGAACCACAGCGCGATGTAGCTGTAGGTCGTCCAGGTGCGCTGCTCTGGCGTCGTGGGGCGCAGGTCATTGTTCGATAGAGTGGGATCGACAGTGCTCAAGCAGCCTCCGTGTGGAGATAGGTATACAGCATCGCCGCTTGGAAGAGCGATGAGGAAGACGGCTAACCAGGCAGTTTCGGTCTCCTCATCCAGGACGCGCGAGCGTCTTCGATCCGGCGTAGAAATACTTCGTCTGTGCCTTCGAGAAATTCCGCGCACCTGTCTCGCAGGTCATCGCGCAGGTGCCGAAACGCATCCAGTGGATCGATCGAGAAGCCTGGATAGCAACTCAGGTTGGACTCTCCCAAAACAGAGCACATGTATTGTTCGTGGGAAATCGACTCTGAGTCGAGATGATATGTGACCATTCCCAGGCTGAATCGGAAATGGAACTCAAATCTTCGGTTGGCTCTTCGAAATTCTGCGGCAGCAAATGCACCTCCGCTGCCCGCGCCCTTGCCGAGTTGCGCGAAGAGAAATCCATGCTTTGAAAACAAGGGCTTGAGCAACTCTGAGCCCCGCAGCAGAATTTCCTCTGGATCAGTGTTCACGCATCCTCCGGGCGGCGATAGGTATACGGGAACGGCTACCTGAACACGACGCCGTCAAGCCTCTCTCTCCAAACATTCTTCCTAACTCATTCATTCCATTCATAAAAAACTTCCCGCCCTTTTGCAGGGTTTTATTACCTCTCGGCGCACAATAGAATCGTGATGAAGCCCTCTTGTCTCCGTGAACGCCCGCCTGGCTCCGCGACCCCTCCCTCGCCGCTAACTCCAATCGGCACAAGACTGAATAGCTAACCTCAATCTCCACAATTGCTTAGCACCATCGACCCTTCGTAACCCGCTGAATCCAGGTACCTTGGCCGAAAACACCCATAGGGGGGTACTCGCGAAAGGAGCAATGCCGAGAGTCGATCCGTCAAAACCAGAAAGCAGGTACCCGCTTATCCGTCACTTCCACGCCCCGCCGCGGGCTTCGCGGCGTAGATACTCCCCGCGGCCAGGGGTGCCAATGAATTCGCCCTTGGATACGATCAGTTCGCCGCGCGAGTAGACGTCACGGGCATTGCCCTTCACCTTGAATCCCTCAAACATCGAGTAGTCCACCCGCATGTGATGCGTTGTGGCAGAGATGGTGTGGTGCGCTCCAGCATCCCAGAGAACAACATCGGCATCGCTGCCCGCCGCCAGCACGCCCTTCTTCGGATACATGCCGAAGATGCGCGCGGGGGCGGTTGAAACGAGCTCCACAAAGCGGTTGATGGAGAAATTGCCTTGACCCACGCCGTGGTGATGCAGCAGCTGCAACCGGTTTTCGATCCCCGGGCCGCCATTGGGGATTTTGGTAAAGTCATCCTTCCCCAGCGCCTTTTGATCTTCGAAACAGAACGGGCAATGATCCGTCGAAACAACCTGCAGATGATCCTTGCGCAGTCCCTGCCAGAGTTTTGGCTGATTGCGCTTCTCGCGCAGCGGCGGCGTGAAGACGTACTTCGCGCCCTCCCAGCCCTTGTCGACCATGTTGTCTTCGAGCGACAGCAACAGATATTGCGGGCAGGTCTCCGCAAACGCCGGCAGCCCGCGGTCGCGCGCTTCGCGCACTTGATTCAACGCGTCCTCGCTGGAGAGGTGAACAATGTACACCGGAACGCCTGCCATCTCTGCCATCGCAATGGCGCGATGCACCGCCTCGGCCTCGGCCACGGTCGGCCGCGTCAACGCGTGATAGATCGGCGCAGTCTTGCCCTTCGGCCAGTGCCCGCTGCACGATGACATCAATCACCGACCCGTTCTCCGCATGCATGCAAATCAGCGCGCCATTCTTCGCCGTCTGCCGCATCGCCTTGAAGATCGTCGCGTCGTCGACCATCAGCACGTTGGGGTAAGCCATGAACAGTTTGAAGCTGGCCACGCCCTCGCGCACCATGTCGTCCATGTCTTCGAGGCCTGCGTCGCCGAGGTCGGTCACGATCATGTGCAGCCCGTAGTCGATGCAGGCCTTGCCCTCGGCCTTCTTCCACCACGTATCGAGCGCCGTGCGCATCTTCGTCCCGCGCGCCTGGATGGCAAAATCGACAATCGTCGTCGTCCCGCCAATTGCGGCCGCGCGTGTCCCGGTCTCAAAATCATCGGCGGAGTTCGTCCCGCCGAACGGCATGTCGAGATGGGTATGCGCATCGATGCCGCCCGGCAGCACCAGCAATCCGGAAGCATCAACAACAGTTTCCGCCGCGCTCGCCGGGATCCCAGAACGAATTTCCTTGATGACCGCTCCGTCGATCAGCAGATCGGCCTTTACCGTAGAGTCGGCATTCACGATGGTTCCGTTTTGAATGAGAACCGAAGGCATAAGGGACCACTCGAAAAAGAACGGTTAGTTGAGGTCTTTGTTTTCCCACCCTTGCTCCGCAAGGATGGGGCATCCGGCAACTGCAGGTTCCACCGCTCGCTGCGCTCGGTCGGAATGACTGAGTTACCAGGTTCCGGTTGAATCCCTCACGCGATTATGACCGCTGCGGTTCCACGGCACACTCTGCACCATGCGTGCGCTGGTCCCACGTCTCTGCGGGAACACCCACATCCACCCGTACCATGGTGATGCACTCCTCCACGGGGCAGACCAGTGCGCACAGGTTGCAGCCAACGCATTCCGTCGCGTCCACGCGGGGAATCTTGTTGAGCGGAGTCGGATACGGCCCATGGTTTGCCATGGCGGCGGCACGCTCCTTGCGCGTTACCGGTGTCGTCGCAATCGAGTTGCGCGTGCGCCACTCCACCGTCGGCGGCCCTTCGTGCAATTCGACCTGCCCATTTACCGGACCCGAAACTCGATCCATGTGTATGCACTGGTGAGCGCCATCCCAGCAGGCGATGTGGCACAGGTCGCAGCCGATGCATGTCTGCTCATTGATGTGCGCAACAATCTTGTAATTCAGATTCAGATGCTTCCATTCGGTCACCTTGGAAACAGAGAGGCCCCGGAAATCCTCAATCGTCGCGAATCCCTTCGAACGCATCCAGTTCTCCAGTCCCTCCGCCATGTCTTCCACCACGCGATAGCCGTAGTGCATCACCGCCGTGCACACCTGAACTGTCCCACAGCCCAGCAGCATGAATTCCACTGCGTCGCGCCATGTCCCGATACCCCCAATGCCCGAAATCGGCAGCGCCGCCTCGGGATCGGCCATGATCTGCTGCACCATGTTCAATGCGATCGGCTTCACCGCCGGGCCGCAGTAGCCGCCATGCGAGCTCTTGCCATCCACATTCGGCCGCGGCACGAATGTGTCGAGATCGATCCCCGTAATCGAATTGATCGTGTTGATCGCGGACAGCCCGTCGGCGCCCCCGCGTTTCGCCGCGCTCGCAATGGTCCGAATATCGCTGATGTTCGGCGTCAGCTTCACCAGCACCGGCGTACGCGCCTTCTCCTTCACCCACGCGGTAATCATCTCGGTATATTCGGGAACCTGCCCGACAGCCGACCCCATGCCGCGTTCGCTCATGCCGTGCGGGCAGCCAAAATTCAGTTCGAGGCCGTCGGCACCGGCGTCTTCCGCGCGCTGCACAATCTCGTGCCATGCCTCGCGTTTTGACTCGACCATCAAAGACGCGATGATGGCGTGATAGGGATAGCTCCTCTTCACCTGAGCCATCTCGCGCAGATTCTCTTCAACCGTGCGGTCGCTGATGAGCTCAATATTGTTGAGGCCCATCATGCGCATGCCCTGCCAGTCGGTCGATGAATAGCGCGAGCAAACATTGGTCACCGGTTCGCCGATGGTCTTCCACACCGCTCCGCCCCAGCCCGCATCGAACGCGCGCATGATCTGCTCACCGCAATTCGTCGGCGGCGCCGAAGCCAGCCAGAAGGGGTTGGGAGCGTCGATTTTTCCGGCAAACTGGTGAACGCGAATATCAGGCATACGCCGCCTCCGCGATCTTCAGGATGGCTCGCGCAGCGCGCTTTCCGTCGGCAACCGCATCCACCACTTCCCTGCCGCCGTTGGCACAGTCTCCGCCCGCAAAGTAGCGCGAATTGCCGGTCTGTCCCGTCTCCGGATCGGTCACGATGGTTCCGCCGCGCAATTCAATGCGACGCAGTTCCTGCACCAGCTGCGCAAACGGAGACTGCCCGATCGCCGGAATCACATAATCGCATTCGATGGTGTAGTGCGATTCCGGGATCGGCAGCAGTGCTTTGTCCACCTCGCTCACCTGCACCGTGTCGAGCAGAAGCCGGCCACGCTCATTGGCGCGAATCGCAAAGGGCTGCCGCCGCCACAGGAACTGCACACCCTCCTGTTTGGCGTGCTCGTATTCAAAATCAAACGCGGACATATCGCGCTCGCCCCGTCGATAGAGCAGGTACACCGTCTCGGCACCCAGACGTCGCGCCGCATTGGCAGCATCGATCGCCGTGTTCCCCGCTCCAACCACGACAACCGTCCCGCTCAGTTCGCGGAGCCGTCCGGTCTTATACGACGCGATGAACTCCAGCGCGTTCAACACGCCCTTCTGCTCCTCGCCCGGGATGTTCATGCGTTGCATCGCGCCCAGGCCAACACCGACAAAGATGAAGTCAAACTCCGACTCCAGTTCTTCCAGCGCCTCCGCGGTCTCAATGGATGCCCCGGTTCGGAACTCGACGCCCATGCGGCGAATCATCTCGGCCTCGCGCAGGCTGTCGGCCGCGCGAAGCTTGTATTCCGCAACGCCATAGGTATTGAGGCCGCCCAGCAGATCCTTGCGCTCAAGAATGGTGGCCGAAGCCCCGTGGCGGCAAAGCTCGGCCGCACAGGCCAGCGACGCCGGACCACCGCCAATGCAGGCCACCTGCACATTGCGCGATCCGCGCGGAGCCGTCAGCAGTTCTTCTCCCGTTGCCTGGAAGGAATCCATCGCATGGCGCTGCAGCCGCGCAATCTGGATCGGCGCATGGTTGTAACGGTGCATCACGCATGCTCCCTCGCAAAGCACCTCCACCGGGCAGGCCTTCGCGCAGCTGCCGCCGAGGATATTCGCGTCGAGAATCCGCAGCGCCGAACCGCGAAGGTTCCCCGTACTGATGCGCTTGATAAAGCCCGGAACGTCGATATGCGTGGGACATGCGCCGGTACACGGCGCGTCAAAACAATTCAGGCAGCGATTGGCTTCGATCACGGCAGCCTGCGGCTCCAGCGGCGGCTTGATATCGCTGAATCGCTCGCGGAGCAGTAAATCGTCGGGAAGTATCGCGGTACTCATGAAGACCTCGGGAAGCTCTCTTACTCTCTGCTGTCCTTCTTCGCTATTCTCTGCATTCCTTCATTACACATTCTCGGCAGTCCTTCAATGGATTGACGAGGGCTTTCGCTGCCAGGTTCCGTCAAGAAGCAACCAGCGGGCCGTACATGTCCGGCCGGCGGTCGCGGAAAAACTGCCAGGTTCGACGAACTTCGGCGATTTGTTCGAGATCTAGATCGGCGGTAAGCACCTCATCTTTGTCGCGCGATGCCTGCGCAAAAATCTGGCCGCGCGGGTTTGCGAAATAGCTCGAACCGTAGAATTCACCGATATTCCAGGGCGCCTCGGTGCCGACCCGATTGATCGCCGCGATAAAGTATCCATTTGCCGCAGCGTGCGCAGGCTGCTCCAGTTTCCAGAGGTACTCGCTCAACCCCGCCACTGTTGCCGATGGGTTAAAGACGATCTCCGCCCCATTGAGCCCCAGGCAACGCGCGCCTTCAGGGAAATGCCGGTCGTAGCAGATATAGACGCCGATCTTGGCAAACCCCAGGTCAAACACCGGATAGCCTAGATTCCCGGGCCGGAAATAGAACTTTTCCCAGAATCCCGGGGCGACATGCGGGATGTGCGTTTTGCGATATTTGCCGAGAAAAGTTCCATCATTCTGCAGCACGGCGGCCGTGTTGTAGAAGATCCCTTCCTGCTCAACCTCGTAGACCGGCACAACCATGGCAATGTGCAGTTCTTTCGCCATCTGCTGCATAAGCTTGACGGTTGGGCCGTCCGGAACCGCTTCGGTGGTCTCGTACCACTTTGTCGATTGTTCGGCGCAAAAATAGGGCCCGTTGAATATCTCCTGCAGACATACAATCTGCGCCCCTTCGCCGGCTGCTTTGCGAATCAGCTCCAGGTGCTTTTCAATCATCGCCTTCTTCTGCGTCGCAAGCTGCTCAGTGGCAGCCACGGCATTGGAGGCCTGGATGATGGAACATCGAACGACGCGCGGCATTTGGCAGCGGCTCCCGGTGGAAACGTTATGAGTATTAGACGTTATCGCATGGAAGCGGCTTGGGCAAGAGTTCCCGGTTGGATCCAAAGCACTTCGCCCCGGACGTTTTCAAGAGATGAAGCTGCTTTCCATAACCCCGAGCGAGGTTGAGAATGACCTTAGTAGTCGATCTTGTCCGGCGAAGCCATCCACGCCGCAAAGCTCGCCAAGGCCTCGTCACGCAGAAACTGCGCTGCCGGCAACGAACGCTCCGCTGGATCCTTGCGAAACTCATCATAAAGATAGGCATCGTCAAAGCCTGCCTTGGCCGCGTCTTCGGCACTCGCCCCGTAAAAAACCGTATCCAGCCGCGCCCAATGCGATGCCGCCAGGCACATGGGGCATGGCTCGCAACTGGTGTAAAGCTCGCACCCGGCGAGCGAAAACGTGCCCAGGGCGTTGCAGGCCGCACGAATCGCGGTCACCTCGCCGTGCGCCGTAGGATCGTTCGTCGCCGTCACCATGTTCACGCCTTCGGCGATCACTTTCCCGTCGCGCGCAATCAAGGCCGCAAATGGCCCGCCGCGTCCCGAAATCACGTTTTCGGTGGCCAGCGCAATAGCTCGGCGTAGAAATTCGAGATTGGGTTGGCGGTTCATTCTGTCTTGCCTTCGGCCTCGGCGAAGGTAAAGTAAACACAGTATGGCACAGGCTTTAGAGTGTGTTTCATACTTGGCATACTCAACCTGCGAGGCTCCTGGATCCCGGCTTGATGCCGGGCTCCCACATCGGATAGTCAGACGTTCTCGAAGATATGGAACACGCTCTGCGGTCAACTCGCGTTCTCACGGCCGAAGGCCTGGCTCCCGCCACGCTCATGGTGGACGGCGAGAAGATCACTGCGATCCGTGCCTGGAGCGATACCGGCAGTGCCCGGCAATGCCATGACTTTGGCGACCTGCTTGTTCTCCCCGGCCTCGTCGACTCGCACGTTCACATCAACGATCCCGGGCGCGATTGGGAGGGGTTCAACACCGCCACCCGTGCCGCAGCCGCCGGCGGTGTCACCACCCTCATCGACATGCCGCTCAACTGCCTGCCCGAAACCACGAATGTCGCAGCCCTCGACGCCAAGCGCACCGCGGCTCGTGGCAACGCCTGGGTCGACTGGGCCGCCTGGGGTGGCGTCGTGCGGGGGAATGCTTCGGAACTGCCCGCCCTCGCCCGGGCCGGCGTCCCCGGCTTCAAATGCTTCATGATCCACTCCGGCATCGACGGCTTCGCCTGGGTGGATGAGAGCGACTTGAGGCTGGCCCTCGGTAAACTTCGCGGAACCGGGCTACCGCTCTTAGTACACGCAGAGGTTGGCGGTCCGATAGACGAGAGGGCGCAGGAATTGAAAACGCAGACCACTGCAGGTTGGCGTCATTACCTGACGCATCTCGCGTCCCGACCGGAGTCGGCGGAGTCTGACGCTATTGCCCTCTTGTTCCAGCTTGCGGAAGAGTTTCGAACGCCGATCCACGTGGTCCATCTATCGAGCGCAGGCCCGGCTCTAATGCTGCTTGCATCGGCTCGTCGTCAGGGACTGCCCATCACCGTAGAAACCTGCACACACTATCTGTGGTTTGCCTCTGAAGAAATTCCGGATGGCGCAACTGAATTCAAGTGTGCTCCGCCGATTCGGCGCTTGGAGAACCGCGAGCGGCTCTGGCGGGCACTCGAGGATGGAACCATCGATATGGTGGTTACCGATCATTCCCCATGCCCGCCCGCCATGAAGCACCGCGAGGAAGGCCGCTTTGACTTGGCGTGGGGAGGAATTGCGAGCCTCGGGCTTGCCCTCCCTGTCATGTGGACCGCAATGCGTCAACGCGGATATAACACGAACGACGCCGCACTGCGAATCGCCAGATGGATGTCCGCAGAACCCGCTCGTCTCGCTGGAATCCTTGGCCAGAAGGGAGCCCTCGCGGTTGGCGCTGACGCCGACATCGCCGTCTTCGACCCTGACGCACCCTGGATCGTAACCGAAACCGATCTTCACTTCCGCCATAAGATTTCTCCCTACCTGGGCGCGCACCTCCGCGGCCGCATTCGAGAAACCTGGCTGCGCGGCCAGCCTGTCCTCCCCTCCGATCAATTCGGCATCCACCCGCGCGGCAGAGAGCTGGTGCGCCGGTGAGCGATCGCGCTAGACATGCCATCGAGGAATGCCGCTTGATTGCAACGATGACCGAGGAACCCGGCCGCACCACCAGGCGTTTTCTTACTCCGCCGGTTCACCAGGTTCACCGGCACCTGCGCTCGCGGATGGATGGCCTCGGTATGGAAGTCCGCGTCGATGCCGTCGGCAACCTTCGCGGACTCTGGAAGCCAATTGTCTCAACGTCAGACAAGCGCCTGATTCTCGGGTCGCACATCGATACCGTTCCAGATGCGGGTGCGTTTGACGGCGTCCTCGGCGTCGTACTTGCCCTTGAATGGGTGAAGATTGCAAAAAATCTCTCGCTTCCACAACCGATTGAAGTGATCGCGTTCTCTGAAGAAGAGGGGGTGCGCTACGGCGTTCCATTCATCGGTAGCCGGGCAGTGGCAGCATCGTTCGATGACAAGATTCTTCAGTACGAAGACGCCGACGGGGTCCGCATGCACGAAGCGATTCGCGCTTTTGGGCTCGACTCAACAAGAATTGGGGAAGCTGTACTGAGCGAAGAGGCTTTCGCGTTCGTAGAAATTCACATCGAACAAGGGCCCGTGTTGGAAGCCGAAGACCTCCAAGTCGCGGTTGTCGAAGGAATCGTTGGACAGAGCAGACTTGGGTTTCACTTTGCAGGCCACGCAAACCACGCGGGAACAACTCCGATGCACCTTCGTCACGACGCTTTGGCGGCGGCGGCCGAGTGGATCGGCACTGTGGAGTCTTTAGTGCGAAAGGCCTCTATTGACGAAGAGCCCGGGCTTGTGGCAACTGTAGGCAAGATTGCGATCCAGCCGAATGCGGGAAACGTCATTCCTGGCCTGGTCGATGTCAGCCTCGACTTGCGCCACTTGAGTAACCCTACGCGCGATTGGTGGCGCCACCGGTTAATCAAAGAAGCCGAGGGTATTGCGAGCAGGCGTGGAATTGCTGTCCATTACATCGAAACGATGAATGAATCCGCCGTGATGATGGACAATCATGTCTCTCTTCGCCTCATTCAAGCTGTCGAACACGCTGGATTCCCGGTGAAGAAGATGCCCAGCGGCGCCGGCCACGATGCCATGATCATGGCTGCGCGTGTTCCGACAGGCATGCTCTTCCTCCGCAGTCCCGGCGGCCTCAGTCATCATCCCGACGAAGCCGTTCGCGAAGAGGATGTCGAAGCGGCACTCCGCGTCGGCGAGAAGTTCCTCGAACGGCTCGCAGCCGCCTTTCGTTAAAGCAAAACCAGGGACACCACAAGCCGAAGCCACGGCGTTCAAGTTGACGCGACCCCAAGGAGCGGCAATCTCGAGCGAACATCAACACGACACACTATCTCTGGTTTTGCCTTAGAATCGAAAAACGCAACGCAAACGAGGTCAATCTTGCATCACCTGGGCGCAACCCGAAGCAGCCTCAAGCACGACCACCTGCTGCAGACTCCAGACACCTTCGTCCGCATTCCATTGCCCGGCGCAACGGGCGTCGAATTCATCGTGCATGCCGGTCCACAACTGGGAGCAAACTTCTCCCAGATGACCGCCGAGTTTTCCGCAGGCGGCGCCCTCGGGCCCGCACCCGGACAGCGTTTCCTCTACGTCCTCGAAGGTGAATTGGATTTGATGAACGGCCCAAACCGGCATCTGCTCGGTGCCGGCGGATTCGCCTATCTCCCCGCGGGCGCCGATTACTCGGTTGCTGCGATCAGCACCGCAAGGGCTGCGCTGATTGAAAAGATCCATGAGCCAATTCCTGATGGCCCGTCCCCGGAGATCGTTATTAGCAATGAATCGACTATCGCGGAAGTTCCCCTGATGGGCGATTCGTCCCTGCGCGTACGTTCCCTCATCCCCAACACCGACGCCTACGATTTCGCCGTCAATACCATGACCTACGATCCGGGCGCCGGCCTCAGCATGGTCGAAGTTCACGTCATGGAGCATGGCCTGCTCATGCTCGAAGGCGGCGGCATCTACCGACTGGGCGACTCCTGGTATCCCGTCGAGGCCGGCGACTTCATCTGGATGGCTCCCTTCTGTCCGCAATGGTTTGGCGCCATCGGCAAGAAGCCTGCAAAATACCTCATCTACAAAGACTGGCGCCGCCATCCGCTCCCACCCCACCGACTAAAACAAGTCGGCCGGGACCCCGGACTGGGGGCGTGATCATGGCCCCGCGCGCTAACCTCTCCATCGACCGCCTCATTGCTGAGCTCAATGCGCTCGCGCAAATCTCAGCCGCTGAGCCGCCGGTCGTCACGCGCGTCGTCTTCACCGAAGCCGATCTTCGCGCCCGCGCCTATGTCAAGGGCCTCTGCCGCGAAGCCGGTTTAACCGTGCGTGAAGACGCCATTGGCAACACCTTCGCGCGCTGGAGTGGAACAGAACCCGACCTCGATCCCATCGGCACCGGATCGCACATCGACGCCATTCCCAATGCCGGCCTCTACGACGGATGCGTCGGCGTACTCGGCGGCCTCGAGGCCATCCGCGTTTTGCAGCAGCTTGGCTTCAAACCGCGTCGTTCCATCGAACTCGTCATCTTCACCGCGGAAGAACCAACGCGCTTCGGCATCGGCTGCCTCGGCAGCCGCATGATGGCCGGCGTACTCAGCCCCGCACAGGCTTCCGCGCTCTGCGACAAGGAGGACCACGGCCTCGATGAGTTGCGAAGCCGCGCAGGATTCACAGGGACTCTCGCATCTATCGCTCTCCCGTCTGGCCGCTTTTACCAGTTCATCGAACTCCATATTGAGCAAGGCCCCATCCTCGAACAGGAAGGGATCGACGTCGGCCTCGTTACCCACATCGCCGCGCCCGCAAGCATGGGCATCCACATCGAAGGCGAAGGCGGCCACGCCGGCGGCAAGCTGATGCCCGGCCGGAAAGACGCGCTCGCCGCGGCTGCCGAGCTGATCCTCGCACTCGAAGCCGCAGCAAAAACCACCGGCGCCATCGACACGGTGGGAACCGTCGGCGTATGCGAAGTCTTTCCGGGGGCTGTCAACAGCATTCCTTCCCGCGTGCGCCTTGAGACCGACATTCGCGACATCGACGACGCGCGGCGCGATGCGGTGATCGACAAGCTGAAGAGCGCATGTAAGGAAGTGGCCGAGCGCCGTGGCGTTTCCATTGCGACGGAGATGGTCAACGCCGATCCGCCGGCGACCTGCGACCCCGCAATCCTCGACGTGATGGAGCAGTCAGCAAATGCAGCGGGCAAGAGTTTCAAGCGCATGGTCAGCCGCGCCTATCACGACTCGCTCTTCATGGCGCGCATCGCCCCGGTTGCCATGCTCTTCATTCCCTGCCGCGGCGGTGTCAGTCATCGCCCTGACGAATATGCATCGCCCGAGTGGATTGGCAGCGGCGTCCACGTGCTCGCACGCACGCTCGCAACTCTCGCGTCGTAGCGCGCAGGCTTTCAAAGTTCGTCGCGCCGTTGTATGCTATGCGTCAACCCGTACGGCGCTTCGCACCTCCCCACCTATGAGCACGCTTGCGAAAAACCGCATCGTCGGCACCTCCGTCCCGCGCAAGGAAGGCGTGGATAAGCTGCGGGGCACTGCTCGCTACGTAGACGATATCCAGCGTGAAGGCATGTGGCACGGCGCCACCGTCCGCAGCACCGTTCCCCGCGCCTTCATCCGTTCCATCGGCTTCGATCGCACAATCGACTGGAGCGATTTCACCGTGGTCACTGCTGCCGACGTTCCCGGCGAAAACTACATCCAGATGATCGTGACCGATCAGCCCTGCCTTGCCGACGGCCAGGTCAATCATTGCGAAGAACCCATCGTGCTGATCGCCCACCCCGACAAACACAAAGTGCGCGAAGCGGTAAACGCCGTGCATGTCGAATACGATCTGTTGCCGCCTGTGTTCAGCATCGAAGAAAGTGAAAAACAGCAGACCGTCATCTGGGGTGCCGACAACTGCTTCAAAAGCTTCCAGCTTGAAAAAGGGGACATCGACTCCGCCTGGTCCCGCGCGGCTTACGTCGTTGAAGGCGAATACCGTACCGGCGCGCAGGAACATCTCTATATCGAAAACAATGGCGTCATTGCCGAGTACAGCGCGGAATGCGGCGTCACCGTGTGGGGATCGCTGCAATGCCCGTTCTACGTGCACAAGTCGCTGCTCGCTGTCTTCAATCTGCCTCCCGAGAAAGTCCGCGTCATCCAGACCGAGACCGGGGGAGCATTCGGCGGCAAGGAGGATTTCCCATCCGTCATCGCATCCCATGCGGCCCTGCTCGCCATGAAGTGCGGACATCCCGTCAAGATGGTCTATGACCGCATTGAAGATCTCGCTGCAACCACCAAGCGGCATCCCTCGCGCGTCCGCCATCGCACCGCGCTCGACGCCAACGGCGTACTTCTCGCCATGGACATCGACATCGCCACCGACGGCGGCGCCTACTCCACGCTCTCTTCCACCGTGCTTTCGCGCGCCACGCTTCACTCACCCGGCCCTTATGTGTGCCCCAACGTCCGCATCCGCTCGCATGCGTGGGCCACCAACACCGTTCCCTATGGCGCGTTTCGCGGATTTGGCGCACCGCAAACCGTCTTTGCCGTCGAGCGCCACATGGACGAGATTGCCGCCGCTATCGGCATCGACCCCGTTGAACTCCGCCGTCGCAACTTCATCCACCAGGGCCAAACCACTGCGACAGAACAGCTGATGCGCGAACCTGTCATTCTTGAGAAGCTGCTAGATCGCGTACTCGCCGAGAGCGACTACCACGGGAAACGCGCACAATTCGCGAAGGAAAACCCTGGCAGCGCCGTCAAGCGCGGCATGGGCATCGCAGCCTTCTATCATGGCTCCGGCTTCACGGGCTCAGGCGAACGCTATCTCAACTCGCTCGCCGGCATCGACGTTACCGCCGACAACCAGGTCCGCGTGCTGGTTTCCAGCACCGAATTCGGCCAGGGCACCAACACTGTGCTCGCGCAAGTCGCCGCTGAAATTCTCGGCGTCGACTACGACGATGTCATCATGGCTCCGCCTGATACCGGCGTCGTCCCCAACAGCGGACCAACGGTCGCCTCGCGCACTGCCATGGTCATCGGTCGCCTCATCGAGCGCGCATCGCAGCAGTTGCTTTCGATGCTCCAAGAACAGGCAGGCTTGCCGGAACAGTTCTCCCGTGAGCAATTTTTCTCTGCCTGCGAACTTCTCCGCAAGAAAGCCGGCAAAGTTGTCTCGCTTTGCCGCTATGAAGCGCCGCCCGGCATCTTCTGGGACGACCAGAAGTATCGCGGCGAAGCCTATCCCGCCTATGGATGGTCCGTCCAAATCGCGCAGGTCGCCGTCGACACCGTCACTTACTCCGCCGAAGTCGAAGAGTTCTGGTCCGCGCAGGAAGCAGGCCGCATCATTCATCCTGTTCTCGCCACTGGCCAGATCGAAGGTGGCATCGCGCAGGGAATCGGCTACGCGCTCTATGAAAAGGTCGTCCTGCAAAACGGCCGCATGGCCAACAACCAGATGACCAACTACATCATGCCCACCGCCGAGGATGTGCCTCCCATCCATGTGTTCTGGGAAGAACTTCCTTTCGAGCACGGCGGCTTCGGCGCCAAAGGGATTGGCGAATTGCCGCACGACGGCCCCGCGCCGGCCATCCTCAACGCCATTCGCGACGCCATCGGCGTCAGTTTCAATTCCATTCCGCTACTGCCCGAAGATCTGTTCGCAAGGCTTAGCGTCGTGCGCAAGGTTGAGGAGCCCGCAACCGTATGAGCGCGGCCACGACAATCCAGCTGAACGTCAACGGCGCAAACCTTACCGTCTCCGTCCCGCCCATGAAGCGCCTGCTCGACGTGCTGCGCGAAGACCTTCACCTCACCGGCACCAAGGAGGGATGCGGCGAAGGCGAATGCGGCTCGTGTTCCGTCCGCATGGGCGGCGATCTCGTCAACAGCTGCCTCGTTCCCGCACTCCAGGCCGCAAACACCAAAATCGAAACCGTAGAAGGTCTCGCGCGCGAACGGCGTTCTCCACCCCTTGCAGCAGGCCTTCCTGCAATGCGGCGGAGCCCAATGCGGCATCTGCACGCCCGGGATGCTGATGGCCGCCAAACATCTGCTCGCGCACAATCCGCACCCCACGATGGCCGAAATACGTGAAGGCCTCGCCGGCAATCTCTGCCGCTGCACCGGCTTCATGCGCATCTTCGAGTCCGTCTTATCCGCAGCCTCAAGCACCACGCAGGAGTCGCATGCGCGGTAATGCTGCCGAGCACGAACTCGTTGCGCCCGGGTCGCTGCCCGCCGTGCTCGATCTGCTCGCCGCCGCGCCCGGCCAATGGACACCCATTGCCGGCGGCACGGAGCTGATGGTCGCTTTCGCCGCAGGCCGCCTCACCGTCACCCAGCTCGTCAGCCTCTGGGGCCTTGAAGAACTTTGCTTCACCGACGCGAGTCCTCACAAATTCGTCATCGGCGCCGGAACCACCTTCAGCGATCTCCGGTCCAATCCAGTCGTCGCGGCCGACTTTCCTCTCCTCAACAAAGCCGCAAGCTGGATCGGTTCCATTGCCAATCAAACGCGCGCCACCCTCGGCGGAAATCTCGTCAACGGTTCACCCGCCGCCGACTCATCGCCGGCGCTTCTTGTCTACGACGCCGAGATCGAACTCGTCTCCGTCCGAGGCAAGCGACGCATACCCTACATCGAGTTCCACACTGGCTACAAACAGAACGCCATGACCGCCGACGAACTGCTCTATGCCGTCCACCTGCCGCGGCGTTTCGCCAATCACCGCCAATATCTCCGCAAAGTCGGCACGCGGCGCGCCATGGCTATCTCCAAAGTCGCGCTCGGCGCAACTGCCCTGTTGAAAGACGGCGCAATCGAAGAGATTCGCGTAGCAGCCGCGAGCCTCGCCCCTTTCCCTGCCCGTCTCGCCAAAACAGAAGCCGCTTTGCTCGGCCATACGCTTAGCCCCAGCCTCGTCGAGATCGCGCGCAATGCTCTGCTCGCTGAAGCGCAGCCTATCGACGACATCCGCTCCAATGCGCAATACCGCAAGAGCGTCGGCGCTAATCTCCTCGAAGAATTCCTGCGCAGCCTGCAAGCGGAGTCCGCAACTCAATGAATCCCGTGCTCGATGCCTGGAACGCGGCTGATGCTCCAGAAGCCGCCCACGCAATGCTGGCCTGCTGCGGCTCGCAACGCTGGGCCGATGCAGATGGCCGCCCTCCGACCCATCCCTAACATCGCGGCACTGAGCGAAGCAGCCGATCGCATCTGGGCCACCATGGACGAACCGGACTGGATGGAAGCCTTCGCCTGCCATCCGCGAATCGGCGAGCGCAAAGCGTCTTCTGCATCGGAACAATCTACCGCATGGTCGCAGGAAGAGCAGGCCGGCACCACCACCGCCGTCCAAGCCATCATGCGCCAGCTCGCCGAAGGCAACGCTCTCTACGAGCAGCGATTCGGCTTCACCTACATCGTTTGCGCGACCGGCAAAAGCGCCGACGAGATGCTCGCCATCCTTCAGCGCAGACTCGCCAACACGCGCGTGGCAGAATTAAGGGAAGCCGCTGAACAGCAGCGGCAGATCCTGCAGATTCGTCTCGGAAAGTGGTTGCTGTCATGAACAAGATCACGACGCATGTCCTCGATACCGTCCTCGGCAAGCCCGCCGCCGGCATCGCTGTGCGATTGGAAAGACAGGATCACGGCCACTGGTCGAGATGTCGCCCGAACCGCCGAG
Organism: uncultured Acidobacteriaceae bacterium; assembly: GCA_963830285.1. Classification (GTDB taxonomy): domain Bacteria; phylum Acidobacteriota; class Terriglobia; order Terriglobales; family Acidobacteriaceae; genus Telmatobacter. The sequence continues at coordinate 366,746 of CAWHLU010000009.1, read as the reverse complement.
ACCGACAACGACGGTCGCTGCCCCAATCTCTGCGCACGAAGCCGCCGCGGGTCGCTACCGACTCACCTTCCGACACCGGAGATTATCTATCAAGCCAAGGCCGCAACAGCATCTATCCTGAAATCGCTATCACCTTTGAATGCGGCAACGATGCGCATTATCACCTTCCGCTTCTCCTGAGCGACAACAGTTACACCACCTACCGAGGAAGCTGACCGATGGCCAGACTGGGTGAGAATCGCTACGGAAAATCTCGTGTTCGGCTTTCGCGCATTACGCGAACGGCCGATCAACACGAGTTCAATGAGTGGAGCGTCCGCGTGCTCTTGCATGGCGATTTCGAATCGAGCTTCAACGAAGCCGACAACAGCAAGATCCTTCCCACCGACACGATGAAGAACACCGTCTACTCCATCGCGCGTGGTTCGAGCGCCGCCACCGTCGAAGAATTCGCAATGGAACTCGGCGATTACCTGCTCAGCAACAATCCCCAGGTTTCCAAGGTAAGCATCGAGATCGACGAGAAGAATTGGAAACGCCTGAAGGTCGACGGCCAGCCCGATGCGACTACCTTCAAGTTGGGTGGCCCGGAGTTACAGACGGTGCACGCCGAGCGTAAACGCAGCGGCGGCTGGGTCGTCACGTCAGGCGTTGATGGCCTCACGATTCTCAAGACCACCAAATCCGCCTTCACCGGCTACATCAAAGACCGCCTCACAACGCTCAAGCCCGCGACAGACCGCATCTTCGGCACGCGCGCGACTATCACGTGGGACTACATTTCCGCTTCTCAAAACTTTTCCGAGGTGCGCGCCCGCATCATCGCCGCCCTGCTCAAGGAATTCGCCGCGCACCACAGCATGAGCGTCCAGCACACGCTCTTCGACATGGGCAAAGCCGTGCTTAGCCGCGGCGCCGGAGATCGCGCGCATCCACCTCGCTATGCCCAACCTTCACCACCTGCTCGCGGACCTGAGCCCCTTCGGGCAGGACAATCCAAACCACATCTTCATCCCCATCGACGAACCGCACGGCTACATCGAAGCCACGATCGAACGCTGATCTTCATCCAAGCTCCGCCAGATCCTCCGGCCGGTCGATGTCGACCTCGCCACCTTCGAGCTGAATCTCCACCACGGGCAGCGACGCCTTCGTGAATAGTCCGCGTGCTCCCCTGTCGCCGCGAAGCGCCAGAAGATCCGCAAACATCGCTCGCGGAAATATCGCTGGCGTTCCTCGGACACCCGCATAAATCGACGCGATCGGCACCGTCCCCGGCAGCGCGTCGAATTGCTCGATCATCTCCCGCAGATGCTCGGCCGTAACCCGCGGCTGATCGCACGTCATCAGGAGCACGCCCGCACTGCCGCCGACTCCGGTATCCACGGCCCCCACCCCAGCCCGAATCGACGAAGCCATCCCCTCTTCCCAGTCGTCATTCACGAGAACCGTCGCAACTCCGAAATCGATCGCACTCTGGATCACTTCGCGATGCGCTCCCAGCACCACAAAGACCGGCATTGCGCCGGCTTCCAGGGCACATCGAACAGCCCGCTGCAACAAAGGTTCTTCGTCGATCAAAACCAGTTGCTTCGGCTGGCCCAACCGGTTGCTCGCACCTGCGGCGACAATGATAGCGGCGACGGACATCGGCATCAGTCTACGCCGCTCGTCTTGACTCCGACCTGAGGTGCAAGCAAGACTAACTCCATCAGGCAAACATATCCGCGGCGAAAGGCTGACCGTTGAGCGACCAAAAAAGCGCGCATGCCGAGGTGTATTCGGAGCAAGGCAAAAGCGAGAACTACGGCCTGCACGCCGGCGTTCTCGGGCCGCTCGAAACGCTCGCCCAGTCTGTATCCGCGATGGCGCCTTCCACTTCGCCCTCGCTCACCATCCCGTTGGTTTTCGCCATCGCCGGTAACGCTACCTGGCTCGTATACCTGCTTGCCACCGGCGCAACCTTGCTTATCGGTTTCTGCGTGAGCCGGTTCGCGCGCCTCTCCGCGTCACCCGGCTCGCTCTACACCTACACCGCGGATACGCTTCCCCCCGTCTTCGGTGTCGCGGCCGCCTGGGGACTGCTGCTCGCATACCTTGCCACCGCAGCCTCGGTCGCCGGCGGAGCGCTCTACTACACCAACGTGCTTGCACAGCAGTTTCTTCATTGGACCCCGCCCGTTCTCATCACGCTTACCTTCGTCTGCGTTGCCGCCGGATTTGTCGCTTATCGCGATGTCAAGCTCTCCGCCGAACTTATGCTCTGGATCGAAATCTGCTCGGTCAGCCTCATTTGCATCGTCCTCACCGTGATGCCGGTGCGATTCGGCTTTCATCTCGATATGGACCAGTTCCGCCTGCGCGGGGTTTCGTTCTCCAGCCTTGGTCCCGCGCTGGTGCTCTCCATGTTCAGCTTCGTTGGCTTCGAAAGCGCCACCACCCTTGGCGGCGAAGCGCGCAATCCCCTGCGCACCATTCCCCGCGCGGTGATTCAGTGCGCTATCCTCGCCGGCATCTTCTTCGTACTGTGCTCGTACTCTGAAGTGCTTGGGTTCCGCGGCGAATCGGGCAAACTCAGCGACACTACGAGCCCGCTGCACCTGCTTGCCACCAGGGCCGGCGTCTCACTTCTCGGCACCGGCATCGACTTCGGCGCATTCATCAGCATGGTCGCCTGTGTGCTTGCCTGCGTGACCGCTGCGTCGCGGGTGCTGCTGCGGATGGCCCGCGAGCGACTGCTCCCGCCGGTCTTCGAAAAAACCAGCCGACGCCATGGCACTCCCGTGGCCGCTGTTGTGCTTTCCACCTGCCTGGTCTTTCTGCCCACGGCAGTCATGTCCCTGCGCGGCATTAGCGGTTCCGATGTCTACGACCTTCTCGGCTCTCTCTCGGTCTTTGGATTCCTCACCGCGTACGCCCTTGTCGCCGCGGCTCTGCCGTTTGCCCGTCGCGCGCGCGGACAGCATTCGAACGCCCTCGCCGTAGTCAGCGTGCTTGCAGTCCTTGTCGTTGGCTTGATCGCGGTCTTCGATCTGCGCTCAACCACCGACGTTGCTCACGCGCGGCTTCCGTATATCTATCTGATCTATATCGCGGCGGGTCTCGCCTGGTATGCGGCTCGCCAAAAACGGGCCGCGGTTGCCGGCAGCTAAGGCACTACGCCTGCGTATCGGTGTCTGGCTGCAGCAGCAACAAAAGCACGAACCCGACAATGACGAACATCCGGAACGCCTCTTCCTGACCGTTCCAGGTGCGCGATTGCCACATCAGGAACCACTCCCCGCCCACATCCAGAAAAGCCACCAGCCACATCAGCAGCGACAATGTCAGCGCAGCCACAGCCACGCGCTTCCTGGCGTTGAAATCCGTCGCTGTCCCGCGAAATGCTCGTACGAGACAAACAAGCCCCCACCACGCAAGCATGCCTGTCGCGAACTCCCAGGCGATGATCATCCAATAGAAAACCAGATGCATCCCGGGCCACGGCATTGCGCGCCACATCGCATGGTTGCCTTGAAAGGTCGAATCCATCGACAGCACATGCTGGATGAACTCATAATTTGAATTGAAATCAGTGAGGTTGTTGAACACCACGAGCGTGTAATAGAACGCGATTCCTGCCACCAGCAGCAGCTTCGCTGAGCGCGTCATCATCGGTGTAACCTCTGCCTTGCCAAGGTTGCGAATCCCCGAACACCGCAATTTGCGAATCGGGCTGGATGGGGCTTGCAGCTCGCACAATCCTAGCGTCAGCGCATCAATCCTTGTCCATTGAAAAATCACCCCGCAGGCCCCGCAGCGGAATGCCTATCCTGCCCGGAGCGTCTTTCCCCTGTGCAAAAGGCATCGGTTGTCAGGAAAACCCGGCCAAATTGGCTTAAAGTGTGCCCCCGCTCACGTTCCGCAACTCCTTTAAACACACGAATCCTTAGATGAATCTTATGCAGAAATTGCTATTCTTGAGGGACGCTGAGAATTCCAGATTCGAAACAAATACCAGCAGCAGAAGTGTATTCGCCTTCGATACGTCAGCTATACCGGAACTGAATTCATGAACAATTGAGAGTCTTTCCAGCTCAAAGAGTCCCAGGAAGATCCGATTTCGAGGCCAGAAAATTGAGACACTCCATTCGCATTCGTTTTTCGATCCTTTCCCAGCTGTTGTCAATCGCGGCAGTCGCGGCGGTTTGCGTTCTTCCCGCCATCGCGCAGGAGACACTTGGAGGCATCACCGGTGAAGTGACCGACGCATCCGGCGGCGTCATTCCCAACGTAGCCATCACCGCCGTGGAGGAGTCGACGTCCCTGACGCGCACCACCACCACCAATGGATCTGGAACTTACGCCCTGGTGAACCTGCCTATCGGCGCCTACACGCTAACGTACAAGGCCGACGGATACGATTTGCAGAAGACCCAGCACATCACGGTGCAGGCCAATCGCACTGCGACCGTAAACGCCGCGCTCAAGGTCGGCCAGACCACCACCACGGTCGAAGTGGAAGCGTCACCGCTGATGAATGCCGTCGATACCACCGTCGGCTACGTTCTCGATAAGACAGAGATTGAAGCGGTTCCACTGGCGACGGGCAGTTTTACGGGCCTGGCCACGCAGTCCAGCGGCGTCAGTGCTGAACTCGGAGGTGGAACCGGCGCAAACTCCGGACTGGGCAACGCGCCGATCTGGGCCAACGGCCAGCGAGACACATCGAACAGCTTTCTCTTGAACGGCGTCGACGCCAGCAACCTCTTCAACGGCAAGAGCACCAGCCAGGTATCGTCGGCCCGCGTCATCAACAGCACCGGGGTTCAGACAAGCCCCGGCGGCGGCGGCGGCGAAATTCCATCTGCAGCATCCGTCTACCTTTCCATCGGCAACGCCATCCCAACACCGGCGCCCGAGACCATCGCCGAAGTCCGCGTCAACGCATCGATGTACGATGCGACCCAGGGCTCCACTTCCGGCGCGCACATCGATCTCAGCACCGCGTCCGGAACCAACACCTATCACGGCTCCCTCTACGCGCACCGCGGCACCAACTGGATCAATGCCGCTCCCTTCTTCTTCAACCAGGATCCAAGCGTTCCTGCGTATGACAAAGTTCCGGAGCTGCATCGCTACATCCTCGGCGGCGCGCTTGGCGGCGCGATCATCAAGGACAAGCTCTTCGGCTTCGTTTCGTATCAACACCTGCACGTGTCAGATCAGGAGATCGGTGACTCATTCCTCGATGTGCCGGTTGGCCTCACCGACGACCGTTCCGCGAGTGCGTTGACAGACATCACCAACAATGCGTTCGGAGAGAATATCGGCAACCCCAACGTCGCCGTCTCGAGCATCGACCACAACGCTCTGGCTCTGTTCAATTCACCTGCGCTGCCTGGCGAACCCGGCAAGTGGCTCATCCCCAACGATGCACTCGGCGGCATTCCACCGACCATCACGCATCTCGACAACGCCTTCCTCCCAGGGACCGGCCGCTTCATGGCTGACTTGGCCGTGGCCGACATCGATTACAACGCCACCAAGAAAGATACGCTCAGCCTGAAGTACTTCTACCAGCACGATCCGACCATCTCGCCGTACTCGTATTCCAGTGTTCCCGGATTTCCGGAACACCTCGACTCCGGCGCGCAGGTTTTCTCCATCACCAACAGCTATCTTGTGAAGCCGAACCTCAGCACCACCGAGACCCTGGGATTCATCCGCGAGAAAAACTGGGCCGACAACGAGCAGGCATTTGGTCCCGGTTCCATTCCCGGCGGCGCCGCGGGAACCGGTGCGATCAACATGTTCGGATCAAATTACTTTCCCGGAATCTCCATTTACAACATTCTGGGCCAGTACCAGCCTAGCGGCGTTACGAATGTCTATTTGAATATCGGCCCGAATGCCGAGAGCCAGTCTTCCAATACCGGCGTATTCCAGAACCGCTTTGCTCCTTCAGGCACGGCCATCTGGATGCTCGGAAAGCACACCGTCAGCTTCGGCGGGAGCTACACCTACACGCAGCTCAACACGATCGACAAGCGCACCGGCACTGGCACCATCGCCACCGACGACTTCAGCCAGTTTGTGCAGGGCTTTGTATCGCCCGGCAGCTCGGCCACCGGCTTCTACGTCACCTCGTTCCTGCAGGGCAATGCCAGCCGCTACTACCGCGCCAATCAGCTCGGAACCTATCTACAGGACAAGTTCCAGATCACCCCGACTCTTTCTCTCACCGCGGGCGTTCGCTATGACTGGGATGGCGGACTCACGGAAAAGTACGGGCGCATCTTCAACTTCGATGCTGCCGCTTACAGCTACAACGCCGGAAACGACACCATCGATAATACCGGCCTCATCATCGCCGGAAACAACGCAAACGGCACCAAAGGTGTCAGTGCGACAACGCTCACCGGTCGCCAGTGGGGCATCGCTCCCCGCATCGGCGCCGCATGGCAGCCGCCCATGTTCCACAGCAAGGTCGTGGTTCGCGCCGGCGCAGGAATGTATTACGACCGCGGCGAGTTGTTCAGCTATCTTTCGCCCGGGTACGCCATTGGAACCGTCACCGGCGGACCATTCGGCGTGAACCAGCAACTCCCCTTCGTGAACGTCTCAAGCTGCCCCACATCCTCGCAATCGCTCTACGGCGATTTCGGATCGTATTTCATTCCAACCTGCGGCGGTAACGGCGGCTACGGTCCGCCCACCGGCCCGCCGACCGACGAAGCCGGCGACCTCGAGAATCCCTACGGCACCACCCTTCAGCATCCAGCGCCGTCCAATCCCAAGGCATCTGACCTCGCAAACTACCTACCCAACGCCTTCAGCATTGAGAACTACGGCGACGGCGCGCCCGGCGTGATCAACAACGGCCAGCCCATTTCGCTCGGCGTTTACAATCGCTCCAACAAGCTGCCCTACACCTTCAACTACACGCTGGACGTCCAATGGCAGCCGCGAAACGATCTCGCCATTGAACTGGGCTACGTCGGCAACCTCGGACGCCACCAGGTTATTCCCCTGCCTTTCAATCAGCCGAGGATCGCATCGGCTTCCAGCCCTACGCTGGGCGGCGGCGCTTATCAGCAGAACTATAGCTACGGCTACGATGTTCTGGGAGCGACGCTGCCCGACGGCACCGGCTACCAGGCAAACTACGAAGGCGGAAACGTCGACCTGCGCGTTCCCTACATTGGCTACGCGGCCGAGTCCCTCTCCTACGTTGCCGCGGGCGTCGACGCCTACAACGCGCTGCAGGCCCACGTCGAGAAGAGGATGAGCCATGGCATCCAGGTAGGCGTGTCGTATACCTGGTCGCATGCACTCGATGAGCAGAGCGGGCTCGGTCTCTTCTACAACGGCAACAATCCCCTCAATCTTCGCAGCGGCTACGGGTCATCGGATTACGATCGCACCCACGTCACGACGTTCAACTACATCTACCAGATCCCAGGAATTGCTAACACGCACTCCCTGATGGGAAAACTCGCCAATGGATGGTCGCTGGTTGGCTTGACCGTGTTGCAGAGCGGCCAGCCGTACAGCGTCATCGACTTCTCCGGCGCCATCGGCAGCATCTACTATTCGACCGCGGACGGCATCACCAACCCCATCGTGCCGTTGGCGAATGGATGCACGGCAAAGACGGCGCTGAGCGGGCACTCCGGCGCCTGGACCCCCGTGCTCGGACCGGCAGGCGCAGCGTTGAAAGCCTCATGCTTCACGTTGCCTTTGCTGCCGGCAGGTGGGCTGAACGGCGCAATCCCCACTTCCGATCCATATGAAACCGGATTCACCAGTGGCCAGCGCAATATCTTCCGCCAGGCATTCCAGAAGCGCGCCGACGCTTCGCTGGTGAAGGAGACCAGGCTAACCGAACGCTACAGCCTCAAGTACACCTTGGATGTCTACAACCTCACCAACACCACCAGCTTCGACATTCCCGGCAACGAAGTTTCACAGAATGCTTTCTACAACGCATTCCCGTCCGCAGGCGAACCCGTGCTGCCCAGCGGTTGCACTGGGACGGGACCGTGCAATTCGCTGTATAGTTTTCCGTCAGGTCTCGGCATCGTGACTCACACCATCGGGAGTCCGCGCCAAGTGCAGATGTCACTGCATTTCGACTTCTAATTTTAAATTTCCAGTTTGAACGCAAAGGCGATCGTCTCTGACGATCGCCTCTTTTTTAGGTTCCCGCCGAACGGATCCACAGCGAAGGGCTCCGGGTTACAGCGCCGTCGCTCTAGGCCGCCGAAGTTTTTCCACGCACAAAGTGAAGCACAAATGAAATCACGGCAAGCACAAGCAAGATGTGAATCAAGAAACCCGCCGTGTGGAACATCACAAAGCCGCCAAGCCACAGCAAGACCAACACAAACCCTATCGCTAAGAACATTGTCTTCTCCTTATCTATATTGGTATTTGTCGGAAACGCCCGACGGCGGAAGCATGGGGGACAAGCTATCTCAAAGTTTGAGACCTGTATTCACGGTTAGGTTGTATACACCCAGCAATTGAGTGAGATTCGCGCGCCGCAACAATGGATACGAGATTGCCATCCAGAACTGGACGTGCCCACAACACTATGTGCATAAGCGATACGTCCCGGCGTGCCAAACGGGGCTCAGTGGTGTAGAACTCTGAATAGCCCAGTGCGCGATTTTGAGAAAACCCGGACAGAATTTCAGGAGATACTCGCCAAGCCCATTCGCGAGCTCGGGCTCAAGCTCGAAGGTTCACCGCTGGAGCGATTTGTGCAGCAGCTTTATCGCGAACTGGAAGTTAAGGGCATCCACAAGTTCCGACCGCAGTGCTACCTCACCGATGAATGGGGATGTCCCTCAGGCGAGCCGGTTATCGGCATTCCCTTCTACCTCGCCAACCCTGACCTGGCGCAGCTTGAGCGCGATATGAACGACCTGGAAGACGCTCGCGAAATCATGATGTACATGCGACATGAGGCCGGACACGCATTCAACTACGCCTACCAGCTCTACAAGTCTGCGGAGTGGCGCAATCTCTTCGGTCCCTTTCGCCGCGCATATCGCGATAACTACCGTCCCATCCCGTTCTCGCGGAAATATGTTCGCCATATGGCAGGGTGGTATGCCCAGAAGCATCCGGATGAGGACTTTGCCGAAACGTTTGCCGTATGGCTCACGCCTCGCGCGCAATGGCGGAAGCGCTACAACGGCTGGGACGCACTGGCCAAGCTGCAATACGTCGATCGCATCGCTCACAGAGTTGGCGATAGCGAGCCCACCCGCCGTCGCGGCCACACCGACATCACTGTCGATGAAATGGAGTCGACCGTCGGCGAGTTCTATCGCCTCACCCTGCCCGAGGAGATCCCCGTGCAGGAGCTCGCCCTGGATGCCGACCTTCAGGACATCTTCAATATCTCTCCCAAGCGACGGAACGGCGTGCGACCCGCCGTCGAGTTGTTGCATCAGCATCGCAAACCTATCGTCGACAAGGTGGCTTACTGGAGCGGCGTCCAACGTCCGATCGTCAAACGACTCGTGGAATCCATTTGCAGCCGTGTTGAGGAACTGGGCCTGCGCGTCGACATCCGGCGCGAGTCCGAGCACCTCACGGAGTTCACGGTCTACACAACAGCACTCGCAATGAATTACCTGCTTCGTGGGAAGTTCATTCATCCCTGAGGCGTGCCGGCAGTTGCCGGCCCACCGACTGGAGGACGCATGGCGAAATTGAAAGTGACGGTACTGTACGACCTGTGGGAAGAAGAGCCCGTCGAAGTCGAGGAAGAAGCTCCGCCCCAGCGCAAGCGCAAAGGCCAGAAGAAACGCAAGAAAAAGCCGGTGAAGCACGACCGCGAAGAAATCTTCGAAGCCTTGGAGAAGCTCGGTCACGAGCCGTCGTACTACGTTCTCGACGGTCGCCCGCAATCGCTTCTCGGGCTAGCCAAGTGCGGCGCCGACCTCATCTTCAACTTGACGGAATCGTATGCCGGCGATGACACCAGAGAAATGCACGTCACCGCGTTCCTCGACCTGCTCGATATCCCTTATACCGGCGCCGGGCCGCACGCGCACATTCTTGCGCAGGACAAATCCATCGCCAAAAAGATGTTCGCTTTTCACGACATCCAGTCGCCATACTTCGCAACCGCTTATCGGGGTAATATCGACCACGCCCACGACATCTCGTTCCCGCTCATCGTGAAACCCACCTCTGAAGATGGCTCCATCGGCATTGATGCCTCCGCCGTAGTCACCAGCGTGAAAGAGTTGATGGAGCGGGTGAACTATATCCAGACCGAGTTTGATTCTCCCGCCCTGATCGAGGAGTACATCGAAGGGCGCGAAATCTACGCCTCCATCCTCGGTAGTTACGAAAGCGCGCGTGCGCTCCCGCTGGTCGAGCTTGATCTCTCCAAGCTTCCCAAAGGCATGCCCAAAATCGCCAGCCAGGAGGTGAAGTTCGAGAAAGATACGGAAGCCTACAAACTGACGAAATCGATCATCGCCGAGGATCTCGATGAAGAAACTGTAACCAAGCTCACCGAGACCGCGATCAAGGCCTATCGCGCCGTCAAGCTTCGTGACTACGGCCGCATCGACATGCGCGTATCCGGCAAGGGCGAAGTCTATGTCATCGAAGCGAATCCAAATCCCTGGCTCTCCAGCGGACAGGAGTTCGCCATGGCCGCGAGAAAATCCGGCCTCTCTTATACCCAGATGATCGGAGAGATCGTCGACCTTGCGATGGCCCGGAACGCCTGAAGAGCAGTGGCGCAGGTCCGTTCGATTGGGACGATCCGAGGGCGCATCCTCTGAAAATGACCCCGGTTTCTCGCCGCGTTAATTCTGAAAGTTACGAGCGGAATGTGCGCACGAGAATTACCCGCTGACGCCGTCCGCCAACTTGGCGTATAACCGAAATGAAGAGCCTCTCTAACTTCACCGCGTGTTGAGGATTAAATTCATCGTTAGACAGGTACGCATCTCGTCATGGTTGACCGTGCTGTGCCTCCTTCTGGCCGCGGCATCCCTCGCGCATGCGCAGCAGGGTGGTGGCTTCAACTATCCGCCGCTTCCAGCCGATCGGGGTCCACAGCATAAGATCGTCGACAACTATGCCCAGATTCCCACCCCGCCACCGGCATTCACAATTCCTGTCGGCCCGCTTGGCTTTTCTGTTCCCGGCGAAAACTACCTGCTGCGCCACCAGAGCCTGGTCAGTCTCGATTTCCTCGACGAAGACCGGATTCTGTTCACCTTTCATGTGTCCGCGGGACTTATGGAGCGCGATGCCGACGACAAAGCCGGCAAGGAGCAACAAATTCGGGCCCTGGTATTGACGTTTCCGAGCGGCAAGATCGAGTCCCAGGCTTCGTGGATCGTGCCCGACCGCCTGCGCTACCTCTGGATGCTCCACGATGGACACTTCCTTCTGCGGACGCCGGATGGTCTTGACGAGGGCGACACTAAGCTGCAGACGAAATCCTACATGCATTTCCCAGGGCGGCTGCAATGGATTCAGATGGATCCCACCCAGCAGTTCATGATCGCCAACTCCCTTGAGTCCGCAACCGAAGCGCAAAAGCCGGGCGAGCACGACCCTCCGGCCGCGGAGCCACCCACTCCAGCTGCGGATGGAAAGAACTCCGGCGATCAGAGCGTTCTCGTGGCCCGAACTCTGAAGCGGACGACCGGCGACGTGATCCATATCAGCCGAGTGCCGTGGACTTCGCAGACCTCCGATTTTCCTATGAATTCCGAAGGCTATCTTCAGAGTTCGCGAAAAGGAACTAGTCAATGGCAACTGACGCACTGGGATCTAAAGTCGACGTTATTTGCCGGTGGAGAACGGTATCTGGCGACCGTACAGTCGGGTTGCCCGCCGGACTACGCCTATGTCTCCGATTCAGAATTGCTGGTCACCACCTGTGATCCAGACGGCGGAGTGAAGATGTCGGTAATATCGGAAAATGGCAATACGCTTTGGGAGACAAAGACCTCTGCCAATGCGATCTGGCCATTGCTCGCGACCACGCCAAACGGTTCACGCGTGGTGAGAGAAACGGTGCTCCTCAAGCGCTCCGTAAATCGATACAAGGGCCTGCTGGGCGCCAAGGATATCCAGGGCCAGATAGTGAGAGTATTCGATACCGCTGACGGCAAGATGGTGCTGCAGTCGCCGCTTACCCCAATTCTCGATGGCGGCGGCAACATAGCGATTTCGCCTTCAGGGCAGCGCGTTGCCGTCCTCAACGCAGGCGCCATCCAGATTTTTGAACTCCCCGCACCGTCCCCACTGCATCCTGCAGCTCACTAACACTGTCGACTGCTCCGATGGCCAACGCCCACTGCCCCGGCCGAAGTTCTGTCTCATCTCACAACCCGATGCCAGATTCCGCCGACCTACGCCTAAAATGCTTGCATGACCGCTGCTTCCACCACGATTCGCGGCGCTCGCAGAGAGCTAGCCTCGGGAAGCGTCAAGCCTGCGGATCTTTCCAGGGATGCGCTGCAGCACGCCAACTGGAACGCCGGCAAGAACACCTACATCTGGCGCGATCCCGAATGGACGCTGCAAGAAGCCGCGCGCGCTGCAGCGATGCCACCATCGGCCGGCGGCCAATTTGGCGATGGACGCAGCAATCTCTGGGGCATCCCCGTCTCTGTCAAAGACTGCTTCGATCTTGCCGGCGCACCCACCAGTTGCGGCGTCCACTTCTATCGCGATCTCAACGGCATCGCCCAGCACGACTCGTGGCTCGTTGAACAGCTCCGCACAGCCGGGGCAGTCATCACCGGCAAGACCCACCTTCATCCCCTCGCCTACGGCATCACCGGCGAAAATCCCGAATTCGGCGACTGCGAACAGCCCGGCAATCCTGGTGCGCTCACGGGCGGATCTTCCAGCGGCGCTGCGGCCAGCGTTCTTGAAGGCTCCGCGCTCGCGGCCATCGGTACCGATACTGGCGGCTCGGTCCGCGGCCCGGCCGCCCTCTGCGGCCTCGCCGGCTATCGCGCCTCAATCGGCCGTGGCACCTGGCGAGGTGGCGCGCATCTCGCCGAATCCTTCGACACCATGGGCTGGCTCTTTCGCAGTCTCGAAGACGCTCCCCTGCTCGCCGATATCTTCGTGCCCGGCAATTCCAGCGCCCTGCAGAGAGTTCCATTCCTTCGCAGTTGTGCATGACGCATTCCTGCACGACACCGAGCCCGCGATCATCGACAGTATGCGCAGCGTCGAGCGCAATCTCCGTGCCCTCGGACTCAAAGGCACCACCGTCGATGTCAACTGGTGGGCCGACTCCTTCGAAATCTTCGCCCCCATCCAGGCATGGGAAGCGGCGCGGATCCACGCGGGCCATTTCGACTCGATTCAGCCAGCCATTCGCGAACGCCTCGAGTGGGGCATGCGCATCACCGACGCCGAGCTTGCAGCCCTTCGCACGCGCCACGCCAGAATTCCGCGCCCGCGTCGACGAATTACTCCGACGAACACGAGCTGCTCCTCCTGCCCGCTTCACCCGTAGCCCGCCTCAGCATCGGTGCCGACAACGGCCAGGCGCGCAGCCGCATCCTCCGCTACACCACCCCGTTCAGCCTCGCCGGCGTCCCCGTCGTCACCATCCCCTGCTCCACCGGAGGAATGCAATTGGCCGCGCGCGAGAGAACGACGAAAGCCTTCTAAATCTCGCAGCGCAGATCGGCTCAAAGCACCAGCAACAAAATTGATCGTCTTCTCCAGTCATTGGTTATCGATTTCCTGCGACAATGTCAGATCTGCGAGGCAGCCAGAGGGCTGAGCACCAGGTTGGTGATGTTGCTGACAATCGCTTCAAATGCAAATCGTGGATCAGCCGATAGCTTCTTCCACGCCGGATCGTTGCGGAAGACGTTCCATTTGGCGTCAAGATCGGCCAGAATCAGCGAAGCTCAGCATATAGGTGAGGCTGGGCATGCGCTGCCCGATCACCGTGTCGCCAAAAAAGACCATCTGAAAGCCAGCATTTTTGAAAATCTCGAACTCGCCGGAGTGGAACATCTGGACTTTCAGAATGTGATCCCGGAAGCTGGGGCTCTCGTAGGTGCGGAGCTGGAAGATGCGCTTGCCCTTCGCAGGCGGCGTGATCCGCGGCCAGCCCTCGAATGCGACCAGCAGCGACGAATCCATCCGCAGAAATGCCGGCGAAGAGGCCGGTGCGCTCCAGAAAGGTTCTGCTGCTTTGAGGTAGTCCTCATCGCGGCTCAGTTCCATTTCAAGAGTTCCGGCTGCCGATGCGTCTGCGATTGGAATCAGCACGTAGAACGTCGGTGTCTCCGGCCCGATGTCGAGGCGAAATGCTCCCACCGGACCCGAACCCTTGCGCGCAAGCGCAGGTATCAGCGCTTCGCTGATGTACTTCTCCGTCATCGCAACCTGCGGTCCGGATTGCAGCGCATAGCGGCGAAGCTGGTAGAACTCGCGCGGGCGCGTCGTGGAAGTCTGGGCCTCTATGGCAGGCGCGACGGAAAGTGCGGATGTGGCCAGCGAAGCGGCGATGAATTTGCGGCGATCCATAGGTCCCTCCAGCGGATATTGCAGGCGAACTACTCTTCGCCGATATCCTCGTTCCAGATCTCCGGGTGCTCGGCGATGTAGCCCTCCAGCAGTTCGCGGCACTCGCGGCTGTCGAGATCGATGACCTCAACGCCATTCTCGCGCAGCCAGTCGAGGCCCCCGGAAAATGTACGGCTTTCGCCCACAACCAGCGTTCCGATGCGGAACTGCCGCACCAGCCCGCTGCAATACCAGCACGGCGCGAGCGTCGTCACCATCACCAGGTCGCGATAGCTCCGCTGCCGCCCTGCACGGCGAAAAGCATCGGTCTCCCCATGAATGCTCGGGATCCCCCTGCTGCACCCGTCGATTGTGCCCACGGCTCACCAGCTTGCCCGACCGGGTAAAGATCGCGGCCCCAATCGGGATGCCGCCTTCCAGGCGCCCATAGCGCGCTTCTTCGAGAGCCACCGCTAGCATTCGTTCGTAGCTTTGCGTATCAGTCGCCATCTTTGAGGATGATCATACGGGATCACCATGGGTCGGCCGAACCGCGCCGGCATGCTGCCACCTATCCTCCGCCCTCCTTAAGAATTGTTAAGCACCGAACAGGCGCTCTTTGACCGCTCTCGGTCGCTATGTGCTTGAAACTTCAACCATTGGAAAATAGATTTGAAAACTCGCCTCATTCAATCCTTATCAAACCGCTGGATTGAGGCTTTGACCTCTATTGACTTTGAGCGCGCACGAAGATGTAGGTTGGATTTGTGAGAGACACTGGATACACCATCCGAAGCATGGCAGAGAGGTGCGGAATGACCGCGCACACTCTGCGCTACTATGAGCGCGTCGGCCTGATCCAACCGGTCGGACGCGCGCGCAACGGTCACCGCCGCTACTCTGAAGCAGACGAAGCGTGGCTCAACTTCCTCCACTGCATGCGCGCCACCAATATGTCCATTCGCGAGATGCAGCGTTATGCTGAACTTCGCGAAAAGGGCGACGCCACTTCACTTCAACGGCGCAAGCTGCTCGAGGACCACCAGTCTGCAATTGCCGCAAAAATCGTAGCGCTGCAACAAGCACATGCTCTGCTAACTCACAAGATCACCAACTACAAGAAAATCGAAGAGCGAATCCGTATCGGCGGCCCTCAACCTTCCGAGCGGAAACTCGAAAGCGAGCTGGCGGCAGCAAGCTGAAGTTGCAACCGTCGTGCGACCTTTTAAAACCGGGAAACGCCCTGGTCGGGGATTTGCATCGAAGGTGTTGATCATGTCTCGACCCGACTCGGTCGCGTTGAATCCGCGGGTTTCCATGAGCTCAAAACCCATTTCCCACCCGCGAGGGAATTTGGATACGATAGCGGCACGGCGTTTCCCCGGTTGGGGCTAGTCCCTCAGCTCCGATTCGCCGGATCGCTGAAGACACTTCGAACGCCGTCCTGTCCAAGGAGGTCGACCTGTGGCAGACACTCTCGATGCGCGCATGAAGCACCTGCGCTCGCGCACCCCCCAGACCGTAAAAGACACCCTGGCTCCCGATCAGCAGTCTGTAGACCTCGAGCCCCTGGCAGACAATTCAGGCAAACGCGGTTTAAGCCGGCGCTCCTTCCTTTCCGGGCTGGGAGCCGCAGGCGTTCTCGCCGGAGCCGCTCCGCTGGCGGCAGCCGCTCCTGTCATCGAGCCTGCAATTCAGGATGAGTCGGAAACAGCCGGCACAGGCAACGTCACGCTGCGCATCAACGGCAAAGACTACCCTCTGCGCAACCTTGACCCGCGCGCCACCCTGCTTGATACGCTCCGCGAGCGCATTCACCTCACCGGCACCAAGAAGGGCTGCGATCACGGGCAGTGCGGCGCCTGCACGGTCCACGTCAATGGCCGCCGCGTCAACAGCTGCCTCTCCTTCGCCTTGATGCACGAGGGCGATGAAATCACCACCATCGAAGGCATCGGCCAGCCCGGTAACCTGCACCCCATGCAGGCCGCCTTCGTGGAGCACGACGGATACCAGTGCGGCTATTGCACCAGCGGCCAGATCATGAGCGCGGTTGCGCTGCTCAAGGAACCTATCGGCCCGTCCGAAGACGAACTCAAGCAAGCCATGTCCGGGAATATCTGCCGCTGTGGCGCTTATACCAACATCCTGGCTGCCGTAAGCCAAGTGCGCTCGCGCGCCTAGGCGACCTTCGCCTGAAGGAGATGAGACATCATGGAAACATTTAGTTACGTCAAAGCTCCAAGCATCGACAAGGCCCTCGCCAGCGCCAACCGGGCAAAATTCATCGCCGGCGGCACCACGCTGGTGGACCTGATGAAGCTCAGCGTCGAGACTCCGAAGACGCTCGTCGACATTAATCTCTTACCTCTCGACAAGATTGAGAAGCTCCCCGACGGTGGCCTGCGGATCGGGGCCATGGTGCGCAACTCCGACCTCGCGTGGAACGCCGATGTACAGAAGTCCTACGCGGTGCTGTCGGAGGCCCTTCTTTCCGGCGCTTCGCCACAATTGCGCAACATGGCGACAACGGGCGGCAACCTGTTGCAACGCACGCGCTGCGCATACTTCCGCGAGCCGAGCGCAGGCACGCCCGGCGGCTATGGATGCAACAAACGCACGCCGGGCACCGGATGCGCAGCGCTCGAAGGATTCAACCGCACCCACGCCGTTCTCGGCACCAGTGAGCACTGCATCGCGACGCATCCGTCTGACATGTGCGTGGCCATGGCCGCCTTGGAAGCGGTCATTCATGTCGAGGGTCCCAAGGGCAAACGAAGCATCGCCTTCGCCGACTTCCATAAGCTTCCCGGAGACACGCCCCATATCGAGAACGCTCTCGAACCCGGCGAACTTATCACGTATGTCGATTTGCCCAAGCCGGTGGAAGGCGCCAAGTCGACTTACCTTAAACTGCGCGACCGCGCCAGCTATGAATTCGCGCTGGCATCGGCTGCGGTCGTCGCACGGATCGAAGGAGGCCACATCCGCTATATTCGCGTGGCGATGGGTGGGGTGGGCACCAGGCCGTGGCGCTCCCATGAAGCGGAATCCGCGCTGATGGGCAAGCCGGCCAACGCCGCCACATTCAAGGCTGCGGCAGAAGCCGCGCTGGCCAAGGCAAAACCGCAGAAAGACAACGCGTTCAAAGTGGAATTGGCCAGGCGCTGCCTGGTGCGCTCGCTTAAAACCGCAACCGCGTAGATCAGGCCTCGCTATTCACCATTCCTGAAACTGCCCGAGTTGCATTTGACGGAGATTTTTATGGCGACGGACAGCCTTCCTCACGCAAGCATCATCGGCGCGGTGGTGCCTCGCATCGACGGCCCTTTGAAGACCACCGGAACCGCGCGCTACGCCTGCGATCACAACGTTCCTGGCCTCGCACATGCAGTGCTGGTGCAGGCCACCATCGGCAAGGGAACAATTCGCAGCCTCGATACTTCCGCGGCAGAAAGGATGCCGGGCGTGCTTCTGGTCCTGCACCACGGCAATCTCGAGGGTGTTTACCGCACCATTCCCCACGATGAAGACGGCAGCATGGCCGAGTCGCGCCCTTTGTTTGCCGACAACACCATCAGCTACTGGGGTCAGTACATTGCTGCAGTTGTGGCTGAAACCCTGGAACAGGCAAACGCTGGTGCAGAGGCCATCCGCGTGCAGTACGACGCGGAACCACCGAACGTGCAGCCTGATCTCGGCGCGGGATTTACGGGAGAGCCGAAGCCGAGCTGGAAACGCGGCGATCCTGACCAGGCGCTATCCACCGCACCCGTCACCATCGATGAAACGTACTCCACGCCGGTAGAAGTCCACAACCCGATGGAGATGCATGGCACCGTTGCCGTATGGGATGGAGACAACCTGACGCTTTACGAGAGCACGCAGGCCGTGGTAGGCACCCGCGTCGTGATGTCGGAAGTGCTGGGAGTTCCTCGCGAGAACCTGCGGGTGATTTCGCGCTTCATTGGGTCCGGATTCGGCGGCAAGCTCTCCGCGTGGCCACAGGCGTCACTGGCCGGGGCGGCTGCGCGCCAGTTGAAGCGGCCCGTCAAAGTCAGTGTGGATCGACGCATGATGTTCTCCAACGTCGGCCATCGACCGCGAACGCAGCAGCACATCCGCCTCGGGGCAACGCAGGATGGAAAGCTCACCGCAATCCGTCACGATTTTCTCTCGGAGACATCGCAGCTCGATGAGTTCATGGAGCGCTGTGGCGAGCAGACACCGTTTCTCTATAGCTGCCCGAACCTCGTGGTTACGGCAGCCATGGTGCAGAGGAACGTGGGTGCACCGGCTCCCATGCGCGGGCCGGGCGCAGTGCCAGGGCTCTTCGGGCTTGAATCTGCCATGGATGAGCTTGCCATCAAGCTCAAGATGGACCCGCTGGAACTTCGCTTGAAGAACGATGCCGAGCGCGATGAAGGAAGGAATTTGCCTTTCTCGTCGCGACATCTGAAGGAGTGCTACACCACCGGTGCCGAAAAGATCGGATGGAAACAGCGCACCGCCGAAGTCGGCTCAATGCGGCGCGACGGAAAAGTGATTGGCTGGGGCCTCGCGGGTGCATCGTGGTCCGCGGCGCGCATCCCCTGCACCGCTTCGGTGGAATTGTGCCCCAACGGACGCGTTTGCGTTCGCTGCGCTACGCAGGATATCGGCACCGGGACGTACACCGTTTTCGCCCAGGTGATTCACGCGAGGACGGGGGTGCCTCTCGACCGTATCGACGTTTTCCTCGGCGACAGCTCTCTGCCCGACGGGCCGACATCCGGCGGGTCGATGGCCACCAGCGCGTTGCTGCCGGCAGCCACCAGCGCGGTTTCCGAGGCGGTAACGCGCCTTCTCCATATCGCCGCGACCATACCCCAATCGCCCTTCCATGGCATGGATCCGTCAGCTCTTTCCATGACAAACGGACTCGTGCATTCGAAGCAGCAACCTCAGGTTGTTGGCGTCGCCATGCATTCGGGCAGCAATCTGACTGCAAACGGAATCCCCTTTGAACAAGTGCTCGCTCTCGCGAATCTGGGTGGACTGAGCGCAACGGGCCGCACCGCTCCGTCCTTTGACGATCCCAAGGCAAAGCAATATTCCCTGCATTCCTATGGCGCGCATTTTGCCGAGGTTGAATGGGACCCGGAAATCGCTCGCCTGCGCGTGAGCAAGACCTTCTCCATCTTCGATTGCGGCCGGATCATCAACAAGGGCGCAGGCACAAACCAGATTCTGGGCGCAGCGGTGATGGGCGTGGGAATGACGTTGTTCGAAGACACAATCTTCGACCAGCGTTCGGGACAGCCCATCAACAACAACTTCGCGGACTATCTTGTGCCGACTTGTGCTGATTTGCCCGAGCAGGATGTCACCTTCCTCGACTATCCCGACTACATCGTGAATGAGTATGGCGCGCGAGGAATCGGTGAAATCGGCATGGCTGGCGTTGCGCCCGCAATTACAGCAGCGGTCTATCACGCGACGGGCATACGTGTCCGCGAATTGCCCATTCGCATTGAAGACCTTTTGAAATCGAACATTCGCGAAGCATGACGTGGCCGGACAAGCCACGATCAAATTTCTCAGCACGAAGGGAAGCAAAGCATGAGCACGACTCCCGCATCGATCATCGGAAGGCCAACACCTCGAGTTGACGGGCCGTTAAAGACCACAGGCACCGCGCAGTATGCCGCCGATTTTCACTTCGAAGGCATGGCACACGCTGTGCCGGTGGTTGCGACCATCCCGAGCGGCCGCATCCGCACCCTCGATACATCCGCAGCTGAAAAAATGCCGGGCGTGCTCCTCGTGCTTCATCACGGCAACATTGGGCCGTTGTATCGGACAGTTCCCGGCGACGACAACGCAACCAACAGCGAAGTGCGCTCGGCCTTTGAAGACGATGTGGTCCGACACTGGGGCCAGTACATCGCAGTGGTTGTCGCCGAAACCCTTGAGCAGGCAAGAGCAGGGGCCGCGGCCGTGCGCGCTACATACGATGCGGAACCGGCGCAGTTGCGGTCAAATCTGGACGACTATAAGGGTGAGCGTAAGAAAGGCAGTGCCCGCGGCGACTTCGAAGGCGCATTCAAGGATGCGCCCGTAAAGGTCGATCAGACCTACGTCACGCCGGTCGAGACGCATAACCCGATCGAATTGCACGCTTCGGTCGCGGTGTGGGCAGGCGACCACTTGACCATGTATGAGACTTCGCAGGGGGTCGTGAACCATCGCGTGGTGATGGCCCAGACGCTTGGCATCCCGCTGGAAAATGTCCGCGTCGTGACGCGCTTCCTTGGATCCGGATTCGGCGGCAAGCTCTTCCCATGGCCGCACTGTGCGATGAACGCGGTGGCCGCGCGCCGCCTCGGCCGTCCGGTCAAACTGAGCGTGACGCGGAGCATGATGTTTTCGAGCGTCGGCTACCGTCCGCGCACCGAACAACGTATTCGTCTCGGCGCGTCGAAGGATGGCAAACTGCTTGCTCTCAAGCAGGACTATCTCAATGTAACGTCCATCCTCGACGATTATGACGAGGGTTGCGGCGAGGCCACGCCATATCTATACAGTGTGGCGAACCTTGGAATAACGAGCGGACTTGTGCATCGCAACGTGGGTGCGCCCATGTATATGCGTGGCCCCGGAGCTGTTCCGGGCTTGTACGCGCTCGAGTCGGCGATGAACGAGCTCGCAGACGAACTGAAGATGGACCCGCTCAAGCTTCGAATTCTGAACGACGCCGAAACCGACGAAGACAAGAAGATGCCATTCTCGTCGCGACATTTTCGCGAATGCTTTGAAGTGGGCGCAAAGAAATTCGGATGGGAGCGTCGCACGCCGGAGATCGGCTCGATGCGGCGCGACGGCAAAATTCTGGGATGGGGACTGGCTGGTGCGAGTTGGGTTGCCGTGTCGTTGCCATGCACTGCGCATGTGGAACTACACGCGAATGGACGCGTCTCCGTCCGATGCGGTACGCAGGATATCGGCACCGGAACCTACACGATTTTCGCGCAGGTAGTGCACGAAAAGACCGGCATCCCACTCGATCGCATCGATGTGGTGATCGGCGACAGCGCTCTGCCAGAAGGGCCCATGTCTGGCGGATCGATGGTAACGGGCTCGGTGCTGACTGCGATTGCGGCAGCTTCAACCGAGGCGATAAAAAAGATGACTGCCCTCGCCGCCAACACAGAAGGCTCGCCACTCAAGGGCGAAAAGCCCGAAGACCTGGTCTTCGCAGATGGCCGCATTCGCAAGAAGGATCAGGCGGCCGGCGACCCGGAATTTGCCGACATTCTGCGCCTGGCCCGCATCGACGGTTTGGGGGCGGAAGGCAAGACGGTACCGACATGGGAAAATCCAAAGGCCAAGGGCGTTTCGCTCCACTCCTATGGCGCGCAATTTGTCGAAGTGGAATGGGAGCCCGAGATTGCGCGCCTGCGCGTTAGCCGCGTCGTCACCGTAATTGACGCCGGACGCATTATCAATCCAAAGGCCGCCGCAAACCAGATCGAGGGCGCCGTGGTGATGGGCGTGGGCATGGGGCTGCTGGAAGAGACGCATCACGACCAGCGCACCGGACAACCAATGAATGGCAACATGGCGGACTACCTGATGGCGACCTGCGCCGACACACCGCAGATCGACGTCACGTTTCTCGATTATCCCGATCCCGCGATGGGCGAGTACGGCGCGCGCGGTGTAGGCGAGATCGGGCTTGCCGGAGTGGCGGCCGCAATTACGGCGGCGGTTTATCATGCTACTGGAGTGCGAGTACGCGAGCTACCCGTGCGCATTGAGAACTTGCTTGAATCGAAGATGCTGGAAGCGTGAGCGAGACTAGGAGTTCATGACCGACCTCGAAAACATTCTGCCGCTCTGGCACGAGTTGGAATCCGCCGGGACAGACTACGTGCTGGCCACAGTCGTGGACGTGGACGGACCCAGCTACCGCAAGCCGGGTGCGCGCATGTTGATTGCGCCCGATGGCCGTCGCGCGGGCACCGTGAGCGGTGGGTGCCTCGAAGCCGAGGTCGCAAAACGAGCCTGGTGGCTGACGGAATCGGGGCCGGTCGTGGAACGCTACTCAACGGCGGAAGACGATGGAGATATGCCATACGGTTCCGGGTGCGGGGGCGTTGTCTATCTCCTGCTGGAGCGCAGAGTCACAGCTGCCCCGCTGCTGACAGCACTCGAGACGGCCTTTCATGCGCGCGTTCCGTTGGCCATCGCGACGGTTCTCGATGGTGCCGGTATTGCAACTCGAGCGTTGGCCGGACCGACCGTACAAAATGGCCACAAAGAACAGGGCAAGGCAGAGAAAACATCGGAGATTCTCGCGAACCTTGCTGTCATGGCACTGGAACGCATGCAGTCGATCGATCAGCGCGTGGCGATTGACGGCAGTGACACGCGGATTTGGGTCGACTATCGCGCCGCACGGCCAGGTTTGTGGATTTTTGGCGCCGGCGACGATGCGAAGCCTCTGCTGCGTCTGGCGCGCCAACTCGGTTGGTTCGCAGCTGTCGCCGATGGACGCAGCCATCTCGCCACTCTCGAGCGATTTCCGAGCGCAGACAAGGTGCTGGCATTCTTAAGTTCCGCGTTGCCCGAATCCGCATCGTCGTTCCTCGCGGAGGTGAAAGCGACAGATGCAGTTGTCCTGGTGACTCACAGCTTCGAACAGGATTCGCGCATCCTCGCCGCCTTGCTGTCAGGTGATTTCGTTCCCGCCTATCTCGGCGTACTTGGCCCGCAGCGCAGAACCCGCGAAGTTCTTGCCGAGTCTGCTGGTCTGCTTGGATTTTCGAATCCCGCTGAACGCGTGGAACAATGGCTCGCACAGATGCACGCACCGACCGGCCTCGATCTGGGCGCGGAAACGCCGGCCGCCATCGCGCTCTCGATCATTGCGGAAATTCAACAGACGCTGAACAACGGATCTGCCTTGCCGCTGCGGCATGTGCGCGCCGTGCATCCGGTGATGAGCCGCTCCTGAAGAAATTCAGGCGGCCCTTTCTTTCAGGTGCGCTTCCAGAACATCGAGAAATCTTGCAAGCCATGCCGGATGCGCCGTCCACGCCGGACCCGTCACCAGTTTGCCGTCCACCGTTGCGTCGGCAAAATCCAGCGAAACAAATGTCCCACCTGCCAAGGTCACTTCCGGCGCGCAGGCCGGATAGCAATTGACCTTGCGACCCTTCAGAACGCCGGCTGCCGCCAGCACTTGCGGACCGTGGCAGAGAGCCGCAATAGGTTTGCCTTCCTTGTCGAAGTGCCGCACCAGCTCAAGCACCTTGGGGTTCAGCCGAAGATACTCTGGCGCACGCCCACCGGGAACCACCAGCGCGTCATACGATGCAGGATTTATTTCATCGAAGGTCGCATTCAACGTGAAGTTATGACCGCGTTTCTCGGTATAGGTCTGATCCCCTTCGAAATCGTGGATCGCCGTGCGAACCTGCTCACCTTTCTTCTTGCCCGGACACACCGCATCCACCTTGTGGCCCACCATCTGAAGGGCCTGAAACGGCACCATGATTTCGTAGTCCTCGACGAAGTCGCCGGCTAGCAGAAGAATCTTTGCTGATTTCATTTGTAAGTCTCCGGGGTAAAGTCTTCGTGTTGATCTTCGGACGCGTAAGCTCCAAGGCCCGGCCGCAAACGATTCCCGAAGAGTCAGACACATGTTATCTGATGGGCATGACGCAATGAAGATTCAAGCTTGAGCGGCAGGTTAAAGCGCGAGCGAACTCCGGCAGACCAGCGTTATAACCTAGAGTTTGACATGACCGTTGCCCCACTCTCACTCGAGGTTTTGACTGCCCGAATCGTCGCCTGCGAACGCTGTCCGCGTCTGCGAGCACATTGCGCTGAAGTCGCGCGGGTGCGGCGACGCGCCTATGCCGATTGGGAGTACTGGGGGCGTCCGGTCCCCTCGTTCGGTGATCCGCAGGCGCGGGTTCTTGCCCTCGGTCTGGCGCCGGGCGCGCACGGCTCCAACCGCACCGGCCGGCCCTTCACGGGAGACGGCTCGGGTGATTTCCTTTATCCCGTCCTGCACGAAGCTGGCTTTGCCTCCCTTCCGCAGGGAAGGTCGCGCGACGATGGCATGAAACTCACGGATCTTTGGATCACGTCGGTCGTCCGGTGCGCTCCACCGGCGAACAAACCCACCCCCGAGGAATTGCGCAGTTGCTCTTCGTGGATGGATGACGAGATGGCGCTGCTCAAGAATCTTCGTGTGGTCGTTTGCCTGGGCCGGATCGCATTCGACGGCCTGCTGGCCCATGAGCAGCGCAAAGGCGCAAAACTGGTCCGCGCAAATTACATGTTTGCGCACGGAGCCGAGTACACGCTGCCCAGCGGATTGACCGCGATCGCCAGCTATCACCCCTCGCTTCAGAACACGAATACCGGCAAGCTGACGCGGCCGATGTTCCTGGATATATTCATGCGCGCCCGGCAGCTGGTCCGGTTGAAACCATGAACGCGATAACGAGAGGTCCCGCTCAGAGGAACGCAACGACTCGCCGATCCGCTCCGCTCCGTTACATTTGTGTGTGCCGGGCCGCGCAAGGAGACATACGATGAAAAAAGCAGTAAGCAGGTTCTTGCTTTTCGCACTCATGCTGGGTGCCATGGGGGTTTACTCACAAACGATGAAATCCGATCACTGGTCCACGCCGGAATTACTGGAACGGGCAAAGCACCTCAAGGAACTTGCTTTGAAGGGCGACGGCTCCGCCAGCGAGACGCTTGAGAAGTATCCGCATCACTACACAATGCTTGCCTATCGGCAGCACAGTGGGGGCGGCGAACTGCATCAGAATTTCGCTGACATCTTCTTCATCATTGATGGCCATGCAACTGTCGTGACCGGCGGCAGTCTCGTTGACGCAAAGACAACAGCCCCAGGCGAAATCCGGGGTAAGTCCGTCGAAGGCGGCACACCTCAGGAACTTAAGGCCGGGGACGTTGTCCACATCCCCGCCGGTATGCCCCACCAAACGCTCGTAGCCGACGGCGAATCGGTTACTTATTTTGTTGTGAAGGTGGAAGAAGCCCGTTGATCATCCCAGAGTTTCGATAAGACAACTGAGAACAGAAGACCGGGATTGAACTGGCGACATTTCAGTTGGGAAACGCGATGAGTTGTATTATCTTCAATAGCTTATGCGGCATAAAGAGTAACCAAAGGGTACACAACTGAACGCAAAGGAATTCTTACAACGAGCTAAGGGAGGTTGGATTGAGTGTTAATGAGGGTTTCAACGTGATCTCGCCGAAAACCGCTTTGGAGCCCTAATATATTGAATTCTGGTTGCGTTGCTAGCCTTCGAAACCGGAACACCGCGTAGTTTGGACGACTTAGTTAGCAATTCCTGGAGCAATAAGCCTCATCGCGGACTAGATTGTTCGGCCTGGCGCTTCGGGATAGCGTTTACCCCGTACCTCGTTTGAGCCCCGAGAAAGCTGCAACGGTGCGATCCAAATTCGCTATTGACACCGATCTTTCAGCTGAATACTATATCCGACCGAGTCACTAAAGCGTTTTATCCTGCTGTGAACCGACCTCGGCTGCTTCCCCGGGTTCCCGAAAACTGAGGCCAGTTCTGATCACTTGTCGTTTGAATGCTGGAGGCGTCCCCTAAGTGCTTCGGCTGAAATTTTCGTAACGAATTCAGGTAATGATACGCGGGGCGAATTGTAGTTTCGTCTCAACGGTTGACTTGCAACCCGGGAAACGCAATCGCTCAGATCGGCGGCTTAGTTATGGCCGTCTCGAGCGCAGAAAAAGCGGGACTAACACCGCGGCGCAATGTGAGTGCCTCTAAACGCACTCGAACGCGGCGCCATAAGTAATGAATAACCAGCTTCAATGGAGAGTGACGTATGAAAGGGAACTTGGCGATACTTGCGAAATACAGATTATTTCTGTCTTCGCTCGTTCTGCTTCTGACTTGCTTGGCGGGGAACGCCCAGCAGAATTCAACAATCACAGGCACGGTTCTTGACAAGAACGGAGCTCTAATTCCGGGGGCCGAAGTATCACTTACACAAGAGCAGACCGGCTTTGTCTTCAAGACCATCAGCAATGACAGTGGCAACTTCACATTCAATGGATTGAATGTCGGAACCTACGACCTCAAGGCGACTGCAAAGGGCTTTGACGCGTACGTGGAAAAGGGAATCATTGTTAACGTCTCCCAGACGGCCCGGGTTGACGCAACACTAACAGTTGGCAATGTCGATCAAACCGTAACAGTGCAATCTGATGTCCTGACCGTGCAAACCGACTCGAACGTGGTGAGCACGCTTGTCAGCGAAGAGCAGATCACGGAAATTGCGACAGAGAACCGGAACTTCGCATCGTTGGTAGCTCTTGGACTCGGCGTCAGTTCCACTCTGCCGGATAACAATACGCCCACCTCTGTCGGCGCAAGCTCAAACATCAGCGTGAACGGTCTTCGCCAGAGCCACAACATCTGGTTGATTGACGGCGGTGAAGCCGACGATCGCGGCGGCGCAGGCGGCATCGACATTCTGCCCTCGCAGGATGCAATTGCTCAGCTGGAAACTCTCTCGTCCAACTATCCGCCGGACTACGGTATCTCTTCCGGCGCCACAATCAGTCTCTCGCTGAAGAGCGGCACCCAGAATTTTCATGGCGAAGCGTGGGAGTTCAATCGCAACACTGTCTTCAACGCAAACAGCTGGCAGAACAAGGACACGTCGGGAACCCCTACTGCCCGTGCGAAGCTCAACTACAACATCTTCGGCGTCAATGCAGGCGGCCCTCTTTTCATCCCCGGTCTCTACAACAAAGACAGGAAGAAGACGTTCTTCTTCTGGAATGAAGAATGGCGCAAGCTGATCCAGGGCAATCCCCCGAACCTCCAAAATGACTTGCCTGCCGCAGACTTCCCGACCGCAGGTCAAAACCTGGCATATGTTTCGCCTAAATTCGCCAAGACGCCCGTTGTTCTGAAGGTTCCGACAGTCGGAGATCCCGCCTGGGCGGCTAAGTTGGCCGCTGCTTGCCCAACCTGCGTACAGGGCCAACCCTTCCCCGGCGGCGTGATTCCGGCAGGGTTGTTTGATGCCAACGCAGTGGCGTACCTTGGCTCCGGAATTGTTCCCAAGCCAAACACTGCCAACGACCAATTCCTTGGGCAGGCAAGTCTCCCGATCAATGTACGCGACGATGTTGTGCGCGTAGATCATCGCATCAACGACAAGTACCAAATCCTGGCCCATTACCTGCACGACTCCGTTTCGCAGGCATTCCCTGCGCCGATGGTAGGTTGGTCCACGGGGAGCTGGCCGACGATCACCAGCACCCTCAACAACCCGTCAAACAGCGCGGCTGTCAAGCTGACTGCGACCATCAGCCCCACTCTGTTGGTGGAAGCAAGCATGAACTATGACGGCAACATCATCGACATCGTGAACAGTCCCAAGGGCAACTTGCCGTCGGGTTTCACGGTGAACAAGTTCTTCAACAACGGCTCGAAGGCTGTCCCCAGTATGCAATGGAACGGCGTCTATGGCGGCGTTCAGGAGAATCCCGGTTCGGCCCCGTGGCACAACGCGGCGGAAGACTACGAGCCCAAGGTGGACATCTCCTACACAATGGGCAAGCACGCCCTGAAGTTTGGCGCAAGCTACAACCGTTACACCAAAAACCAGAAGCTTTTCCTCAATGCAGAAGGAACCTATGCGTTCGCTGGCGCCACCGGCGACTCCTTCATGGATATGTTGCTTGGCTTGTCCTCAAGCTATTCCGAGTCACAGGCCGCACCGATCCGCCACTATGTCAACCAGACGCCGTCGGTCTACGCTATGGATACCTGGAAAGTAACGCCTCGCCTCAGCCTGCAGCTCGGTCTTCGTTATGACGCGCTGCCGTTTGCGTGGGAGCGTTCCAACCAGGTTGCCAACTTCGATCCGGCGACTTATCTCACTGGCCAGGCTCCAACATGGCTGGTCAGCGGAGCCATGGATCCTAACGGTTCAGGATTCCAGGTTGTCAATGGAGCACCGTTCTATTTGAACGGCGTTCACCTTGCTGGTCAAAACGGAACACCCAGGGGACTGGTCAAGACCGACTTCGACACTCTGCAACCCCGCGTCGGCTTCTCTGAAGACCTCTTTGGCAACGGCAAGACTGTGTTGCGCGGTGGCTTTGGGACCTTCTACGAACGGCTCCAGGGTAACGACATCTACGATGTCGCCACCGCGGCGCCGTTTGCCAACACCCCTTCGGCCAACACCGTATACCTGAGCGATCCTCACATCAGCTATGTGACGGGCGCGGCGGCGGCCACACCTATCTTCGCGCAGGGAAGCACCACTCTTGCCCAGAACTTCAAGGCGCCCGCAGTTGCCCAGTTTAGCCTTGGCGTTCAGGACCAGGTGGCGCAGTCGGTAATCCTCGTTGTTCAGTATGTAGGCAATCTCGCCTGGCATCAGAACATTCGCCGGAACATCAACAACTACTCGCTGAACACTCCTCTTCTCGTTGGCAACAATCCCGCGTTCGACGTAAACGGCGGACCCGTCACCGACTATCTCAAGTACTCCAGGGCTAACGCCGGTGACCCGAACAACAACTCAGGTACGAATCCGAACCATGCGAACATCCCCATCCCAGACCAGTTGCGTGTTTACGATGGCTTCGGTGGCATTACGGAGCAGGAGAACAACACCAACGGGAACTACAACGGTTTCCAGACCGGACTCCGTATCCAGAACCGTTGGGGACTCAGCGGTGAAGTCGATTACACGTATTCGCATGAGATCGACATCACCAGCACTGACGACTCGGGCATTGACAATCCTTTCAACATTAAGTACATGAAGGGATCCGGCGGCTTCGACCGGCGCCAGATTCTCAGCATGAACTACATCTACAAACTGCCAATATTCAGGCAGGCAGGTTTCGCTCATTCGATCCTTGGCGGATGGGAACTTGCGGGAACGATCATCGATGAAACCGGCGTTCCTACAACCCCTCGCATCTCGCTCAACTACGATACGATTGGCCTCGGCGGGGGCTATACCAACCGTCCGAATCAATCGGCCAAGTCGAACAAGCTGGGAAGCATCAAGACTGCGTTTGACACGTCTGTCTTCAGCAACCCGCTCCCGGCATGGGCCGGCGGCCCCAACCAGGGCTTCGGTAGCGCAGGCAAAGACGCGATCCCCGGACCCAACCGCGTGAACTTTACGACCTCTCTCTACAAGTCGTTTGCGTTTACCGAGAGGGCTCATTTCGAGTTCCGTGCGGAGTCGTTCAACACCTTCAACCACACCGAACCGAACGGGGTCGGCAACACGCTCGGCAACTCGAACTTCGGAACGGTCACCTCATTCTACGATCCCCGTGCACTCGAGCTCGGCGGTAAGTTCATCTTCTAACCACAACCATTCACAACAAAGCGCGGCAGGTTAGCCTGCCGCGCTTTGCATTTTGGCGTAAAGTTCAGAGAATGGGTTCGCCCGTAACATTCATGGGAAAGAGAAGTTATTATTCCGCACTTGTATTCGCGGGCCTGGTCGCGATTGCGCTTATCGATTTGCCTGAGCTCGTGGCGCAAGTAGACGATCAGGCTCAAGCACGCTTGAATGCCATGGCTCTCGAACAAAAGGGGCGGAATGCTGAAGCGGAACGGATTTGGAGCGCTATCGCCAAGGCCGATCCGGGAGATGCGGAAGCCCTCGCGCATCTCGGATTGCTTGAAGTTCGCGAGGAACACTTCGAATCCGCGATTGACGATTATCGCAAGGCAATAGCGATTAATCCCAATCTGCCGGGCTTGCAGATGAATCTCGGACTCGCGTTGTTCAAGGTTGCCCAATTTCCAGAAGCCATCAAATCGTTCTCGTCCGAGATCAGGAAGCACCCTGGCGATCTTCGCCTTACCATCCTGCTGGGTATGGCGCACTATGGAATGAAGGACTACCTGGTCGCAATCCCGTATTTGAAACGGGCGACTGAGCTCGACCCCCAGAGTGTCCCCCTGCGATTGGCTTTGGCGCACAGCTGCATGCGGAGCAAGCAATATCAATGCGTTCTCAATGCGCACAAGGAGACTCTTGCGCTGATGCCCACTTCCGCCGAGGCCGACATGCTCGCCGGTGAAGCCCTCGATCGAATGGGGGACAGCCTCGGGGCGATGAAGGAATTGCGAGCGGCGGTGGTAGCGGATCCCCATCAGCCGAACGTGCACTTTGGGCTCGGCTATCTCCTATGGACCGAGAACAAGTGGCCGGAAGCGGCCAGCGAATTCCAGTTGGAACTTCAGAATGATCCCGGAAATCTGAAAGCAAGCATCTACCTTGCTGATTCGTGGGTGCAGGAGAACGACTTCGCAAAGGCACTCCCCGCACTGGAGAAACTCGTTCCCAGCAATGGGTCGGAACCAATTGTGCACGTTGATCTCGCCATCATCTATGCGAACAGCGGACGGAATGACGATGCAATTCGAGAACTTAAGATGGCATCACAATTTGATCCCGCGGACATGGAACCCCATATGAAGATCGCCAAGCTATATGAGGCGGTTGGCAAACGAGAGGAAGCATACGCTGAACTCGAAAAGGCCAAGAGATTGCCGCCGCGACGGCATGCATCTCTTGAGGAGACAATCGACTTTATCGAATCTCCAATTCCGTGACGGCTTTGTAGTACGGGCGTGCGCCCTAACTCGCTCTCAGGGACGATGGGGTTCGCCCATCTTCCCGGGCAGGCGAATGTTTGCATAGACCTTTATCCAATGGTTTCGCATCTTGGCGTGTACCACTTGACCCGCCGTTTGAGACACGATCACATTGGTTTCCTCGATCGGCATATGACAGTCAATGCATTTGTTCATGATCTCGTTACCCATTTTTCTGGCCATGCCGCAACTTTGCGAGTTATGACAGGTCAGGCATTTAAGCGAATAGGACTCAAGTGGCTGTCCGGTGGCGTGGACATCATGGCAAGTCGAACAGTTCATCCGCTCTGATGATCGATAGCACTTACTGCGCTGAAGCAAGCCCACTTGATTTCCATGGACGTCTGGATGTTCTACATCGGAAGACGGGAGCTGTTTGAAATATTCATTCAGCGGGCGACCGGGAATGTAGGAGAAGGCCGGCGCCAGGGCCTGCCGCTGAATTCCGTTATGGCATTCAGCGCACAGATCAACCTGCAGGTCTCGCGAAAATCTTGCAGGATTTAGAATCAACGGATCTGTTGCCTTGGTCTCATGGCGCTGTTCCTCTCGAACATGATTTGCTCCGGGGCCGTGACAGCTCTCACACGAGATGCCGGGTATCAGGCTCTTCCGGTCATATCGATTTGTTGCCGGGTCAGTGGAAAGGGCTCGAATATATGTCGCATGACACTCCATGCAGGCCGGATTGACGGGGCGGGAAAAATCTGCAGTGCCGTCGATGTAGCCCGGACTGTTGATCCATCGACGGCCATCGCTCCAATAACTGACCGGTAATTCAAATAATCGGTCGCCTTGCCAGTATAGGTAAGTCTGACCTCTTACTCCGGAGCCGGTTACCAGATCGATGCGTTCAGCTCTCTGATATATGTCCGATCCCCACCCGCTTCGCGCCGTCTCGAAGAGGCCATCCGGTTTTGACTGCATAAGAAACTGAAGTCCCGGCTCGGCGGACTGCGATGGGGCAACGATGATCAGCGAATTGACGCCACTTTGAAATGACCCAAGAACGGAAGTGGACGTGGGGAGCTGAGAAGTCAGGTGATGAGGAGTGTGCTGGTACTTTTGACCCACACCTCTGTGACACTTCTGGCAACTCGCGTCGCCAACATAGTCAGTTCGATTCGCCCCCGATTGGTCCCCCGTCGGCAATTGAAAGGCAACTGCACGTAGGACAAGGAATGCTGCCAAAACGGGAAGGATGATGAATTTGGCTCGGAACATTCTGCGCGGCCCCCACTTGATGATATTGAGTACCGCAGAATATCGCTCAATTGCCGACCCTAATTTCTGGCGGCGGCTGCTTCCTGATTAATGCGTACTTTCAGGCTCCGGGCCAGTTTCTCGATCTCCTCAGCCTTTTTGAGCACAGTGAGGGAGAGACTCTCCTTGTAGGTCTTGGCCACTTCCGCTCGCAATTCGGCGGACAACTGGTACAGTCTTTTTGTATCGGCTTCAATCTGGGCCTGTCTCATTTCTTCGCGTGTGGCGAAACGGGGAAGCTCGGCTTTGGGGTCAACTGTCGGAGTCTGATTGGATTCATGGGTACTCGGGCTCGTTGTTGATTTCGGTTCCGAAGAGACCGGGTCGGCTGGGCTGGATTGGGAATGCGCAAGAACTGTAAAAACCGGAGACACGAGTACAAGCAGGAGAACCGAGCGGATTAATCCCAGGTTCTTGAGAATCCTCGACATGGACTACTCCTCCTGCGGCAACAGCAAATCACGCGCGTCTCGATCGTTGAGCTAATGAACCTTCAGTTTTTCCTGCACGCTTTGCGCGAGCTTTTCGATCTTCCCTGCTTTGGCAGCGCTGGCGGCCGTAGCGGTGGACTTCTTGTCGGTAAGAATTTCCTCTTGCAACTGTTGGGCCAACAGCAATATCTGGTTGGACTCAAGCCAAATCTCTCGAGCTCGAAGCTGGTTTTGGAGGGAGATTGCATCGTTCTTCTTCTGATCTGCCGGATTATCGCTATATTCCTGCTTCAGGTCAGGCGGACGCGGAGTTGGATTGGGAATGTAAACGTGAGCAGGTGGTGTGTTCTGCCCAAGAGCCACCGTAGCGCCCAGGAGCAACACGCACAAAGCACGGCTTTTTGCATTAACAACCGAGAAAGCTCGCATAAACCCTCTCTCAATCAAATGCAATATAAACAGAGACTCGCAATCTCGGTCCAGACATTTCTTGAATTGTGAAACGGACGCCGGTGCAATGTCGGGATAAGCGGTCATTTCGCATCGTTTTGAGTCCATTCACCTATCCCGGACTCACACCACGGAAAACTGGAGTTCGCTGACGACAAGGTGCCGCGCGTCTGCCGATCTGTTTAGTCCGCACTGCAAAATCCGATGTGCATATCCTGAACGACTTCGAGCGCTCATAAGATCCTTCGCTCAACCGTGATCAGATTGCCCGCTTAACGTCGCGTATCCAAGCGACGGGCAAATCATCGAGCCCATCCGCCGACACTGAACTTCTCGGTCAGGTTCGAATGTCACGGAATCTCCAAAGGGGGTCTTTCCATGAAGCTCTTTCCGGTTCATCCTCTATTCTCAGCGCCGCTTCGGCGCCTGTGCGCGGTTCTCTTGGTCTCTGCACTCTGTCAGCTGTCCGCGTACGCGCAGACTTTCACCAGCCTGGTCAATCTGGACGGCTCGAACGGTAATGAGCCATGGGGTAACTTGATTCAGGCTGCCGATGGAAACCTGTATGGCACCACGTACTCTGGTGGCGATTTGACTTGCGGCCCGCCTTACGGCTGCGGTACGGTCTTCAAGCTCACCCCATCAGGCTCCCTGACTGTTCTACATACCTTCGAAGGCAAAGACGGCCTCCAGCCCGTAGCAGGACTTGTACAGGGACCTGACGGCAACCTCTACGGTGTTACCTCGGCTGGGGGAGCTGTGATTTGCGAGGCCGTGTGCGGGACCATCTTTCGAATCACAACGGACGGCACGTTTACATCCCTGTACAGCTTCTGTTCGCTTACAAAATGCGCAGATGGAGCGATGCCACAAGGTTCCCTCGCGGTCGGACAAGATGGCAACCTGTACGGCACAACATCCCAAGGCGGAGACACTTCGTGCAACGCGCCATTCGGCTGTGGCGAAGCATTCATGATCACCCTGTCCGGTTCGCTGACTCCTCTTCACAACTTCAAAGGCACTGACGGTGCGAGCCCACAAGGCCGCCTGGTACAGGCCTCGAACGGTAATTTCTATGGAACCGCGTTCGCAGCCGGTGCAAACAGCCACGGTGGCGACGTGTTTCAGATGGCACCCGGAGGGGTAGTCACCGCAATCTACAGTTTTTGCTCACAACCGAACTGTGCAGACGGCTCAGCGCCCTTTTCAAACCTTGTGATAGGCAAGGATGGCAACCTGTACGGAACCACCAGCAACGGCGGGAATGTGACCTGCGCGCCTCCTGTTGGGTGCGGCACAATCTTCAAGATCACGACCGGCGGAACGCTGACTACGCTCTACTCCTTCTGCACAGCGGCGAACTGCCCGGACGGAACCAACCCCTTCGCCGGGTTGGTATTGGGAAGCGACGGAAACTTCTACGGCACGACCACCGCAGGCGGAAACACATTGTGCAACCTTGGTTGCGGAACGGTCTTCTCCATGACTCCGTCGGGGCAGTTGACCACCCTCCACACGTTTACCGGGACGGACGGGAGCGATCCGCAAGCGGCCCTGGTGCAGGCCAGTGATGGTGCACTCTATGGCGGCACGCTATATGGTGGCGCCAATGTGTGCAATTCAGTCGGTTGTGGAACTTTCTTCCGCGTGGCCGTGTCCGCAGGAAAGATTTCGACCGGGACACAATTGCAGGTGGCTCCATCGACGATCGACCAGGGATCGACGAGTGGCGTGACCTTGTCCGCAATCGTCACTGCTTCATCGGGCAGCGGCACACCCACGGGAACCGTAACCTTCTACAACGGCACCACCCAGTTAGGACAACCTGAAAACCTGAGCGGCGGGTCGGCAACCGTAAATTACGACACGAGCAGCCTGGCGGCAAAGACCTATTCGATCACAGCTACCTACGGCGGGGATAACAGCTACAGCGGCTCGACCTCGCCGGCAGAGACGCTGACCGTGACCTCTGGGCAGGGCGCGACAACAACGTCGCTGAGCATCACCGCAACTCCTTCGTCCACGCAGTCAGACCTGGGATCCAGCGTCACCTTGTCGGCCACGGTATCCCATACCTCCGGCTCGGCAAGTCCCACTGGAACGATTACGTTCCTCAACGGATCGACAACCCTTGGTACGGGAGCCCTCAGCGGCGGTGTGGCCACCTTCACAACCAGTAGCCTCAGTGCCAACCAATACTCTGTCACAGCAAGTTATTCGGGCGACAACAACTATGCTGATTCGATTTCTGAAGCGGAAACTCTGGACGTTGTCGACTTTCAACTATCCGGGCCCTCCACTCTTTCTGTTAGCTCTCCTGGGCAGTCAACAAGCGCAGCGCTGACGATTGCGCCTCTCGATGGCTTCTCACAAGCCATCACTTACTCTTGCGCTGGACTTCCTGCTTCAGCCCAATGCTCGTTTGTCACCACGTCAAACGGGGCTACCATGACGGTCTCAACAACCGCGCCTTCGTCAGCAATGGCGGTGAACCACGCTTCGGAACAGAACAGAGGCTCAATTCGTCCGTTGCTCTTGACTGGGTTGCTGGGAGTGTTCGCAGCCGGCGCTTTTCGCAGAAAGTCCGACTGGATGCGGACGCTTCTCGTGCTGGTCATTCTGTGTTTCGGCTCGCTGTGCACGGGTTGCGGCGCACTCGCCAGCGCATTAGGCGGGGGCGGTGGCGCCGGCATAGGAAATTCGGGCACGCCGGTTGGAACGAGCACAATTACCGTGAGCGCCACCGCCGGATCGCTCTCGCACCAGACGACAATCAATTTCACTGTGCAGTAGCGGCTGACGGGATCGCGGAATCGAGGAGCAACGGCAAATCGGCAAACCCCTGCCGATTTGCCGCGATTTGCGCCGAGAGCTTTTACGAGAAGTGAGACCTGTGTTGAATTCGCTGCCCGTGAGCAGAGTTGTCAACTGTCTTCGCCCTCACAAAACGCAGCGTCCCTGCACAAAGCCGGCGTTCGACAGATTTTCTCTTTCCGGATTCGGCTTGCGGGGCAATCCTGAAAACCGGGCCCATAGGGGTAGAATCTCAATACCCCGGGCCCGGAACCACCGTCTGCCATCGCGAGGTGCTGCACAATGAGTTTGGCCACTGCGATTTCCCCGCATCTTCACATTCGCTCGGCTCACATTGAAGGGCATCGCTGGCCCTCTGCCCCTCGGGTCCGAATACGCGGCGTGTTGCTGATTGGCTCAGCTTCGCTGATTCTTGCTCTAGCCACCGCCAATGAATGTCACTCCGTCACGCATCTTCCCTCGCTCCTCTACGGGCTGGTGCTCTGGGGATGGTGGGGCCTCATCGCATCCGCGTTTTGGCTTGCCGGCCCCATGCTGTCCTCCCCTCTGAATCGCTCGCTGCCGAACCTCGCATTTCACGCTTTCGTCGCCTGTGCAGCAGGCATCGTCCATCTCATGCTGCTCGGCAGCCTCGGCCTCGTTTTCCCCGAATGGCAGACACACGCTTCTCTTATTAAGGTCCTTACCGCCTTGATCAACCCAAACCGCTTCGGTTTAGAAGTCCTGATTTACGGTTTCACCTTCGGTCTCATCGGAATCATGCAGGCGCAAGTCCGCGCGCAGCAGGATGCCATGAAGTCGCTGGAGTTACAGCGCCAGCTTGCGGCAGCGCACCTCAAGGCTCTCCAGATGCAACTCGAGCCGCACTTTCTTTTCAACACGCTCAACGCCATCACTACGTTGGTTGAGTTGGGCCGCCAATCGCAGGCCGCCGAAATGCTGGGCCATCTGAACGTCATTCTCAAGCGCACCCTGGAACGATCCACTCCGGAGAAGATCCCACTGCTGCAGGAACTAGAGATCGTCGAAAACTATCTGGCAATCGAGCAAGTTCGCTTCGCCGACCGTTTGCGGGTCGATATCAAGGTCGATCCTGGTGCACTCCATAGCCTGGTCCCCTGTTTCCTCCTGCAGCCGATCGTCGAAAACGCAATTCGGCATGGGATCGCCAATTGCGAAGGTGCGGGTACAGTCGAAGCGTCGGCAAGGCATGAGGGCGATCGTCTGAAAATCATCGTGCGTGACACCGGCAGCAGCAGCGGATCCACCGCGTCTGGCAATGGGATCGGACTGAAAAACACAAGGGAGCGTCTTGCCTACTTCTACCCCGATCGACATGTTCTCCGTGCCGAGCCACTGCGCTCCGGAGGCTTTGAAGTGGCTATCGACGTGCCCTACGAGCTTGCGGGATGAAGCTGAGGGCCATCATAGCCGACGACGAACCGCTGGCTCGTGAGCGCCTCAGGTTTCTTCTATCCTGCGACGAAGAAGTCGAAATTGCCGGGGAATGCCGCAATGGCCGTGAGGTGATCGCGGCTCTTCGAGAAATCCCTGCAGACGTCTTGTTCCTCGATATTCAAATGCCGGCACGGAGCGGCTTCGACGTGATCGACCAGATTGGCATCGCAAAGATGCCAACCACTGTTTTTATTACGGCGCACAATCACTACGCGCTCAAGGCCTTCGAAGTCCATGCGCTCGACTATCTCACCAAGCCGATCGAGCCCGAGCGGCTCACGCAAACCCTGGCGCGCGTCAAAGAGCGTGTCGCGTCGAAGTCGGCCCTCATGGCACAAGAGCAGCTCAAATCAATTCTTGAGGGTCTCCGATCCGCATCGCCGCCGGCGAACAAAACGTATCCCAAGCGCCTTCTCGTCCATAACGGCACCAGGGATGTGCTGGTTTCCCTGGAAGAGGTCGAATGGATTGAGGCGGCCGATTACTATTCCTGTCTCCACGTCGGAACCAAGAACTATCTTCTGCGGGAATCCATCAAACAACTGACCAGCACCCTCGATCCTGGCAGATTCGTTCGCGTGCACCGTTCCGCCATCGTGAATATCACCCAGGTCCGGGAAATCATTCGCGAGGGGCGCAGCGAAGGAGCCGTTGTGCTTCTCGGCGGCCAGCGTCTGAAAATGAGCAAGGTCGGATGGCAGGCCCTGCTCGCGGCCACGCGCACCTGAGCCTCCTGCTCCCCCCCGCCTCAAACGCATTCGCTGCACAACCTCTATCGCAGGCTGCATAAATCTGGTGTTTCCTGCTGCGGATAGCGATGCTGGAATAGAGGTCATCCGATGTCCCCCTTCACCCTCGATATCAATGGCCGGCCGCGCACTGTAAGTGCGGACGCCGATATGCCCCTCTTGTGGGTCTTGCGCGACCTGCTCTCAATGACCGGCACGAAGTACGGCTGCGGCATCGGCATGTGCGGCGCCTGCACAGTCCATCTCGACGGACAGGCAGTGCGCTCCTGCCAGACTCCGGTGCAAAGCGCTGCCGGTCACAAAGTGGTCACCATCGAAGGCCTAAGCCCCGACGGCCTTCATCCCGTGCAGAAGGCGTGGATCGCCGAGCAGGTTCCGCAATGCGGATACTGTCAGTCCGGTCAGATCATGGCTGCCGCATCGCTCCTCGCCACGCGTCCTTCTCCCACGGACGCCCAGATCGACGACGCCATGGTGGGAAACATCTGCCGCTGCGGAACCTACTTCCGCATTCGCAAGGCAATCCACCGCGCCGCGCAGGAGATGCACTCATGAAGGCAAACCTCGCTCCCGAAAACCGCACGAGGTCAAAGATAAGTCGTCGCGCATTCATCGTGTCAGGGACCGCCGCTGCTGCTGGCGCGGGTGCGCTGGTCATTGCCGTACGGATGCACGGACCCTTTCATATCGCCAAAGGCGCACCCACAAAGGAAGACCCATTCGACGCATGGATCCGGATCAATCCGGACAACTCCGCCCATCTTGTCTTCGCG
Organism: uncultured Acidobacteriaceae bacterium; assembly: GCA_963830285.1. Classification (GTDB taxonomy): domain Bacteria; phylum Acidobacteriota; class Terriglobia; order Terriglobales; family Acidobacteriaceae; genus Telmatobacter. Next base: position 327,570 of record CAWHLU010000009.1, on the reverse strand, counting down.
AAGTCAGAGATGGGCCAGGGTATCTACACCGCACTTCCCATGATTCTGGCCGAAGAGGCCGATCTTGACTGGAATCGGATTCAGGTCGTCCAGTCCGACTTTTCGCAAGGCACGGGCGGCAGCGGCAGCGTCCAGGGCAACTACGTTTCGTTGCGTCGGGCTGGTGCCAGCGTCAGAACGATGATGATCGCCGCCGCGGCCCGAGAATGGAACGTGCCCGAAGCGGAATGCTCCACGGCGAAGAGCGAGGTTCTCCATTCGGCGTCGGGGAAAAAAGCCGCCTACGGGGAACTCGTTCCAGCCGCTCGCCGTCTGCCGTTGCCCGATTCGGCGCACCTGCATCTGAAAAATCCTGAGCAATACACGCTCATCGGTCGCGACACCCCGCATCTGGACATCCCTGACAAATGCAAAGGCGCAACGCAGTTTGGCCTCGATGTCCGGCTTCCGGGAATGGTCTACGCCGTCATTGCGCGCTGCCCCACATTCGGCGGAACTCCGGCCAGTTTCGATGCGTCGAAGGCCCTCGCCACTCCCGGCGTTCTCCAGGTCTTCGAGATCCCCGCCCGCGGCTTCCGCGTCTTCACCGCGGGCGGAGTCGTAGTCGTCGCCAGTTCCACATGGGCCGCCATGCAAGGCCGCGCAGCCCTCAACATCACGTGGAACCATGGACCTCACGCGAATGAATCCAGTGATTCACTGCGCCGTCAAATGCAGCAATCGCTGGCTGGCACGCCCGCATGGTCTTCCGAACTCCACGGACCCGATCCCGATACCATCAGGGCAGCAAAGCGCATCGAGACCGTCTATGAATTTCCCTTCCTTTCGCATGCCTGCATGGAACCGATGAACATCACCATGCACCTGCAGGGCGACAAGTGTGAAGTATGGTCTCCCTCGCAGTGCGCCGACATGAGCCGCACCGTCGTCGCCAAGGAGCTTGGGCTGCCGGAAACCGCCATCACCGTTCACACCACGTTCATGGGCGGAGGATTTGGACGCCGCTACCAGTACGACTTCCAGACCGAGGTTGCGCAAATCGCCCGCCACGTCTCAGCGCCCGTTCAACTTGTGTGGACTCGCGAAGACGACATGACACACGACTTCTATCGGCCCACCGGCATGCGCCGCATGCGAGGCGCAGTCGATGAGCAGGGCAGAATTGTCGCCTGGTCCGATTACCTCGTCGACACGGCCATCGGAGCTTACTGGAGCGAGCCCGGCAAGTGGAAAGCAAGCGGCGATGAACTGCCGGGTGATCCCGTCTATCCGATACCAAACATCCGCACGCATTTCACGCTGGCCGAGAGCGCCGTACCCCGCGCCTGGTGGCGTTCGGTTGCGACATTCGTTCAACGGATTTGCAGTCGAATCGTTCATCGATGAACTGGCGCACGCAGCAGGAGTGGATCCATATCAGTTTCGCCGCCGCCTGCTTCAGTTGCCTCAGATTCCCAAACAGAAGCCCTCTCCCGACGACCCTCCCTTCGAACCGCAGCGCCTGATTGCGGTTCTTGATCTCGCGGCCCAAAAAGCGGATTGGGGCAAGCCGTTGGGACCGAACCGCGGACGCGGCATCGCGTGCACATCAAACTATGCGTACCTTGCGCAGGTAGCTGAAGTCACCGTTGAGCACGACACCATTCGCGTAGATCGACTGGTGACGGCATGTGATTGCGGACAGATCATCAATCCAACCGGCGCGCGCTCTCAACTGGAGGGCGGCGCAGTTTTTACCCTGAGCTCGATTCTCAAGGAATTCATTACCATCAAGAACGGTGCAGTAGAACAGCAGAACTTCGACGACTACAGCATCCTGCGCTTCCCCGAAGCACCAAAGCTCGAGACCTGGTTCATCGAGAGCCATGCCGATCCACACGGTTTGGGCGAGGCCTCTGTCGGCCTCACCGGCCCGGCGGTTGCGAACGCTATCTTCGCTGCGACCGGCAAGCGCCTTCATCGCATGCCATTCCGGATGAATGAGTCAACGGCCTGACCTTGTCATCGGACGTGAGAAGCAAGCGGCCCGGACTGGCGCAGCCAAAAGATGGGAGCTGGATCCTTCTGAACGTGTCTTGTTTGTCAGGTTGCGGACGTGTCACCGCCTTACTCGGACTGTGTGGTCCACCGCCTTGCTTCGATTGTGGGGATTGCGGCGATTTCCAAGGAAGCGATTTTTAAGCTAAATTGTCTAGTTTGTTGGAGCGGGAGACCGGGATCGAACCGGCGACATTCAGCTTGGGAAGCTGACGTTCTACCACTGAACTACTCCCGCCCATCGAAATCGAATAGTTGCAATTTGCGTGGCGATGCAAGGCTTCGCGAACATGAGGAAGTATATCAAGGATACTGCCTGTCGCCGTCCAACAACGGAAACCGGCCTTTTATCTCTTGCGATTCATCGGTTTGGCTGCCCTCGTTCTCGGCCGCCTGGAATTCTCACGATCGACCTGTGATTCAAATCACCGTCGTTTCATCAGGGAACCAGCATATTGATAGCAAGGGCAGGTTTACACTGTGCGTGTGGATAGGAAAAACGCTTGGTTCATGCTGGCGATGATGCTGCTTTCGGCGGCACTTCCCAGCTTTGCCTGTCTCGCGACCGAGCACCACTCTGCGTGCTGCCAGCAGATGACGCAGGATTGCGGTTCGTCCATGACGATGGCGGACTCCTGCTGCAAGATGCGTTCGACCGACACAAGCATGCCTCCCGCGCTGGCAACGCAACCGCAATGTAACGGCCTCACGTCTCAAATCGTCGTTGCCGCCATTCTCATGCCCGCTCCGGTGAATGCTGCCGCTCCCATTCCTTCCTCGGAAACGCCGCCCGGCGCACCCGCTTCTGATCGTTCTTCCATCCTCAGAATCTAGGGAATCTCCCTCCCGTTTGCAGTCAGGATTCGTGTGCCAGAGGCAATGTGCCAAGGTGCGAATGACGTGGCCGGAACTCATCCGGTCTTTGAGGGAGAGATGAAAACTCGAAATCTATGGATAGCTGCGTGCGGCCTTGCGCTCGCGCTGCCTTCCTGCACCGCACAGACCGCCGGCGGCGCAACCGTGCTTGGCGATTTGAGCGCGCTGATCGGCACCGCACACGCCGCCGCACCTGGTCCCGTGCTCACGCTGGATGAAGTGGAACGCATCGCGCTCGCTCGGAATCCCGAGATTGAGCTTGCGGCCCGTAAAGTCGCCGCCGCCGAGGCGCACGTCCCCTTGGCAGGCGCGCTCGATGATCCGCAAGCCATGTATCGCGGCTGGCAGGTGCCGCTGGCGCACCCCTATGACTACAACAGCGCGCAGAACATGCTGATGCTGGGGCAGTCCTTGCCCGGCCGTGGCAAGCGCGCGTTGCGTACGACCATTGCCCAGTCCGACGTCGATCTGGCGAAGGACGAATTGGAGCAGACGCGCCTGCATGTGCGCGTGAATGTGCGCAAAGCGTTCTTCGATATGCTCCATGCGCAGGATGAGATTCGCATCCACGATGAACACGTGGGAATCGCGCAGCAGGCAATCGAAGCCGCGCGCATCAAGTACAGCGTAGGCAAGATCCCGCAGGTCGAAATCCTCAAAGCCCAGCTCGCCCTCACGCGTCTTGCCGAACACATGATCCGCTTTGATCGTGATGCAGAAGTGGCCCGCGCCCGGCTCAATGCTGTGATGGGCCGGCAGCCCGAGTCTCCGATCGAGGTTCAAGGCGACTACGCCGTCAGCACTCCATTGCCAAATCTCGAGGCGCTCATATCCTCCGCAATGCAAGCGCGCCCAGACCTGGCGGATGCCTTGGCCGCCGAAGCCAAGAGCCGCAAGGAACAGGACCTGGCCAAAAAGGCGATGGTGCCTGATTTCAGCGTCGCTGCCGGTTACATGCTCATGCCCTCAGGACAAAGCCCGCGCAACAACTACATGGTTGAGGGCTCAATGACCCTGCCCTGGCTCAACCGCAACAAACACGATGCCGAAGTCAGAGAGGCCGCCGCAGCTACTTCTCAAAGCAGCGCTGCAGTCACAGCCATCAAAGCTGAGGCGCTTGGCCAGATCGAAGAATCGCTGGCCGAGGCTCGCGCAGCACAGCGGTTGGCGCGAGTCTACCAGGACTCGCTGAAACCGCAGGCGGAACAGACCCTTCATGCCGCAATCGTCGCCTATGAGAACGATCAGACATCGTTCCTCGATCTGCTCGACAGCCAGATGACCGTCGTGGACGTCGACCTGGCGTCCATCGATGCGTTAGCGGATTTCAACATGAAGATGGCTGACCTTGAGATGGCCGTCGGCGCGCCGCTGCCGGCGCAAGAGGTGACGAAATGACAGAGAAATTCTTGAAGAGCGCCTTTGCATTTAGTGCGTTGTTGTGTCTATGTCTCGCCGCCGCTCTAGGGTACGTGTTGTGGCGTCATTCGACGCCGGCCCCTTCGCCGAACGACGCCGGCCCCGTTGTGGCGCGAGGTCCCGAAGCACCTGCACAGAACGACGGAGGTGCCAAGCCTCAACCCACCAACCCGGAGGAGCCCGCGCTCACGCCCATTCAAATGTCGCCGCAGCGTATGCAGGAAATCGGCGTCACGACCGCTGTTGCGGAAATGAAGGAAGTAAGCGATGAACTGCAGGCTCCGGGAAACGTTGCGATCGATGAACAGCGCATCTCGTATGTGCAGACGCGCTTTCCCGGCTGGATTCGCAATGTCTTTGCGAATGCAACGTATCAATACGTACGCAAGGGCCAACGCCTTTTCACCATCTACAGTCCTGACCTCGTCAGCACCGAGCAGGAATACCTGCTGGCGAAAAAGAACCAGAAATCGGTCTCGGAGCACATGCACGGCATGCCGGCAGAGGAAGGCAACTGGCTTTTGCAGGCCGCTGCCGAGCGTCTGCGCCGCTTCGACATTCCCGAAGCAGAAATCGCGCAGCTTGACTCTAGCGGTACGGCGAACCACGAAATCACAATCGATTCGCCGGCCTCGGGCTACATCATCGAGCGCAATGCGCTGCCCAACGCATATGTGCAGCCAGATACAAAGCTCTACACCATCGCCGACCTTTCCACCGTTTGGGTCTACGCCAACGTACCGCAAGTAGACGTTGGCCGTCTGAAGCCCGGCGACCGCGCCCAAGTGTCGGTGGACGCCTACCCTGGGCGTAAATTCAGCGGACGCATCGATCAAATCCTTCCGGATGTTGATGTCACCACGCGCACCGTGCGCGTGCGTCTCGTCATGAGCAATCCCGGTGTTGCCTTGAAGCCCGGCATGTACGTCAGCGTCGACATCTCCGCTCCTCTCGGCCGCCAACTCGTCATTCCCGCTTCCGGTGTCCTGCAGGCCGGCTCCCGACAGATTGCATTCATCGATCGCGGGCAGGGTTCGCTGGAACCGCGACAGATTGAGACCGGTCCCACGCTCGACGATTCCATTGTGGTGCTCAAAGGACTCAAAGTCGGCGACCGCATCGTCAGTTCCGCCAATTTTCTTGTTGATTCAGAAGCTCAATTGCAGAGCGCAATGGGCAATTTCACACCGGCACCACAACAAGCGGCACCCGGCCCACAACCGGCAGTCGCACAAGTGCAGATTGACTTCATAACCGAACCCAACCCGCCGCGAAAAGGCGCGAACTACCTTGCACGTACGGTTGACAGGCCCCGACGGCAAGCCGGTAACGGAGTGCAGGCGGCCGTATCGTTCTTCATGCCCGCGATGCCCGCCATGGGCATGGCTGCACAACGTGCTTCTGCGTCTCTCGCCGAAAAAGGCAACGGCAATTACGAATCGCCGATTCACCTCGACACAGGTGGAACCTGGCAGGTGACCATCACTATTCAGCGCGCCGGCACGACGATTGCGACGAAGCAACTCAGCGTGAGCGCGGCGGGAGGCATGTAATGATCGCCCGAACCATCGCCTGGTGCGCACGCAATCCCTTCCTGGTAATCACGGCTGCAATTCTGCTTGCGGTCGCCGGTGCCTGGTGCATGTCGCATGTGCCGCTCGATGCTCTACCCGACATCAGTGATGTCCAGGTGATCATCCACACCCAGTGGGCCGGCGAGCCACCCAGCGTCATCGAAGACCAGGTGACATATCCCATCGTCACCGCATTGCTCTCCGCACCGCGCGTGAGCAATGTGCGCGCACAAACGATGTTCGGCGACTCCTACGTCTTCGTCGTCTTTCAGGATGGCACCGATCTCTACTGGGCGCGTTCGCGCGTGACCGAGTATCTCCAGCAGATTGCTGGAAAACTGCCCGCGGATGTGCATCCCGCCATCGGTCCCGATGCAACGGGCGCGGGCTGGGTCTATGAGTACGCACTCGTCGATCGAACCCATACACGCAGCCTCGCTGATCTGCGTGCCCTGCAGGATTGGTACCTGCGCTATCAGCTGCAAACCGTTCCCGGAGTTGCGGAAGTGGCAAGCATCGGCGGATTCGTGCGCCAGTACCAGGTGAACCTCAATCCGAACAAGCTCTTCTCTTATGGCATTCCGGCCTCCATGGTGATCGACAAAGTTCGCCAGAGCACCAATGAAGTTGGCGGCGATGTTCTCGAGATGGACGGCGCCGAATACATGATTCGCGGAATGGGCTACGTGCGCACGCTCTCCGATCTCGAGAACGTTCCAGTCGCAACCAAAAACGGCACGCCGGTTCTAGTTCGTGATTTGGGCACGGTGTCGTTTGGGCCCGATGTGCGGCGCGGAGCGGCCGACTGGCAGGGACAGGGCGAAACCGTGGGCGGCATCGTAGTGATGCGAGATGGCATGAATGCGCTCGAAGTTATCCGCGGCGTGAAGCAACGTTTTCGCGAACTCGCGCCGTCCTTGCCTCCCGGCATTGAAATCGACACCGGCTACGACCGTTCGTGGCTGATCAATGAATCGATTCACACGCTCAAGCGGGACCTGATCCTCGAGGCCGTCATCGTCAGCTTCGTCAGCATTGTGTTCCTGTTTCATTTTCGTTCTGCTCTGGTTCCGATTCTCACGTTGCCCATCGCGGTCGTCGCGGCATTCATTCCCATGTATTACCTGCATGTCAGTTCGAACATCATGTCGCTCGGCGGCCTTGCCCTGGCAATCGGTGTGCTGATCGACGCGGCCATCGTCATGGTTGAAAACGGATATCGTCACTTGGCCGAACGCGCCGAAATACCAAGCGGCGAAGAGCGCCATCGCATTCTGGTCGGGGCAGCGCAGCAGGTCGGCCCTGCGCTCTTTTATTCCCTCGTCATCATCGTTGTGTCGTTTTTGCCGGTCTTTCTCCTCGAGGCGCAGGAGGGCCGCATGTTCCGTCCTCTAGCATGGACAAAGACTCTGGCCCTCGTCTTCTCTTCCCTTCTCTCCATCACGCTTGTCCCAGCGCTGATGCCCCTCTGCCTTCGCGGAAAGCTCCGGCCCGAATCGCAAAATCCCGCCGCGCGCATTACGCAGGCCATCTACCTGCCCGTCCTGCGCTGGTGCCTGAAGCGCTGGAAGCTGGTATTGCTCCTGAATCTCGCATTCCTCGCGGCAACGGTCCCGCTCTACTTTCGCCTCGGCAGCCAGTTCATGCCCGCGCTCTACGAAGGATCATCGCTATACATGCCCAGCGCATTGCCGGGAATCTCCGTCACGCAGGCCGTAACGCTGATGCAGCAGCAAGACCGGGTCATCAAGACTTTCCCCGAAGTCGAGACCGTCTTCGGGACCGTTGGCCGGTCTGACAGCGCCACCGATAATGCGCCGCTCGATATGTACGACACCACCGTCATGCTGAAGCCGCGCGCGCAGTGGCGTCCCGGCATGACCTACGAAAAGTTGATTCATGACATGGACGAGAAGCTGCAATTCCCCGGACTCACCAACACCTGGACGATGCCGGTACAAAATCGCCTCGACATGGAACTCACCGGCATCAAAACCTCTGTCGGCATCAAGATCCAGGGTCCCGATCTCGCCCGCATCCAGGACATCGGCGCCCAGATGCAGCAAGCTTTGTCAGGCACGTCCGACACCAGCGCTGTATTTGCGGAACGCGTGTCGCAGGGTTTCTATCTCAACGTCGAAGTCAATCGCCCCGCGGCAGCGCGCTATGGATTGACCGTGGCTGACGTCCAGCGCGTCATCAATTCCGAAATCGGCGGAGCCGACATCGCGGAGAACGTGGAAGGTCGTCAACGCATTCCCATTGCCGTACGCTATCAGCACGATTTTCGCGATAGTCCCCAGGCAATCGGTAAAGCTCTCATCCCGACTCCCGCTGGCGAGCAGATTCCGATCAGCGAAGTCGCACGCGTATCGTTCTCGCGTGGACCGGCGATGATCCGCGACGAAGACGGCGCGCTGACCGGATACGTCTATCTCAACTTGAAGACCGACAACTACGGCGGCTATGTCGATCGCGCGACGCATCTGATTGAGAAAACCGTCGCATTGCCTGCGGGGTATACGTGGCACTGGGCCGGCGAATATGAGTTTGAAGTCCGCGCCCGGCAACGGCTCTTGATCATCCTGCCGGTTGTCTTCTTCGTAATCTTTCTTCTGCTGTATCTCGTTTTCAAATCAGTTGCGGAGGCAGCCATTCTGATTTTTCCTACGCTCTATGCGATGTCCGGCGGCTTGCTCCTGCAGTGGGCTCTGGGTTACAACTTCAGCGTCGCGGTCTGGGTCGGCTACATCGCGCTATTCGGAATCGCCGTGGAAACAGGCGTCGTGATGGTGGTGTATCTTCACGAAGCCCTCGAGCATCGCCTTAAAGCCGGCGGTCCCATCACCGAGGACGACCTCGCGAAAGCCACAATCGACGGAGCCGTCCAGCGCCTGCGCCCCAAGCTCATGACCGTCACCGCGGTGGTGTTGAGCCTCGCGCCGATTCTCTGGGAGTCAGGCATTGGCTCCGATGTGATGAAGCCCATCGCTGCACCGATTCTCGGCGGAATGATCACATCGACCATTCACGTCCTGATCCTCGTGCCGGTCTTTTTTCTGTTGATGAAGCGGCGAGATTTGCGCGCGGGACGCCTGACGGCAGTCAAGAGTCAAACTGCGGACGAGCAGTTGGCAGCGACCAGATAAGGTGTGGAATGAATTTCGATACGGCTCTGGCGCAGAGAACACCGGCCGGGCATACCGCGCTCCCCGCCGTTCCTCGTTTGGGTCGAGGAAGGGCGGGAAGACGAATTCAATCAGGGAAAGAAGATCGTTCCTCAGGCGGCATCACTGTCCCTGTTCGTCCTTGTGCTCTTCTTCCTTCTTTTCCACGAAGTTGGTAATGGCTTCTGTGCCTTCGAAGCCCGCGATGGCCGCGACCCCCTCGGTAATGATTCCAGCATTGGGATCGAGTTTCTTCACGCCCTCAACGGCGGCAAACGCTCCAGCAGCTTCTTCAAGTATGCCCATGACCTTCTCCTTTTATGGTTGAGTTGTTTCGGCAGCCTCGGGGATCTGTCCCCAGGCAGGGAATTCCCAAGCATATCACCAAGAATTGTGAGGATATTCTTCCGTTCGTAAAATTCTGCCATTTTTGCTCCCAGCCGCGCCGGCTTATGCCGACCGGCTTGGCCCCCAAAGTGAATCCCGTGTGAATCTGCCCCGCTGCCTCTCGCGGTGGCGCATCGCAACCTCCTCGCCTCTTTGGCCTTACAATTGCGCATGCCGGATATTGACGAATAATCTACCGGCGAAAGCTGGTGAGCGTGATCCACGAACGCGTCGTATACCCCATTCGAGAAGATCCGCCGATCAAGCCGCGCCGCGCCTTCCTTCTTTGGATTGTCCTGGCAATCTTCGTCATCGTTTTCAGTGCGCGCACCTCGGTCTCCTACTTCGTCGATTCACTCTGGTTTTCCTCCCTCGGCTACTCCGAAGTTTTTTGGAGAACGCTCGATTTCAAATGGATCGCTTTCGCGATTCCGTCGATCCTGACGTTCCTCATTCTGTTTGCATGGTTCTCGGCGCTCAGGCACGTATGCCGCGACGACTTGCACAACGCGGGAACCATCGTTCTCGGCAGCCGCACATTCGAACTTCCCGTCGATCCTGTCCTGCGGGTCGGCGCTCTGATTGCATCCGCATTTTTTGCGCTGCTTGCCGGCGCAAGTTTCATGGGCGATTGGACTCGTTTTGCTCTTTTCTGGTTTAGAGGAGCTGCCGGAGACGGACCACGCGATCCCATCTTCGGCAAGAGCCTCAGTTTCTATTTCTTTACACTGCCGGCTCTGCACTTTGTCTTCGGGTGGCTCCTGATGATTGCCATCCTGGCTTGCGCGATCGCCGGACTTTTTATGTTGTTCACGGGCGGTTCGCAGCTCTTTCGGGAAGGCGCCTACGGATCGTCCCCGCAGCCGTGGCGCGCGCTCTCCGCTGCCATCGCGTTTCTTCTGATCGTCGTTGCGATGCGCACCTGGCTGGGCCGTTTCGACACAATCCTCACCGATCACACTATATTTGCTGGCGTAACCTACACCGATAATCACTTGATCCTTGGCGGATTGCTCGTCGTCTGCGTTGCACTCGTCCTGGGTGCCGGGATTGCCGCAGCAAACATCTTTCTTCGACCACGGATAAGCCGTCTTCTCGCGGCTCCGGTGCCGGCGGTCGTTTGTTTCCTCATTGTCCAGGTCTGCGGCTGGTACATGACCAACTTTATCGTCAAGCCAAACGAACTGGTCCGCGAGCAGCCGTTCATCGAGCACAACATCCAGTTCACGCGCAAGGCATTCAATCTCGATCAAGTCGCGCAACATGAGTTTCCAGCCGAAGTCACCGTTGAAGCCGCTGATGCCCAAAACAATCAAGCCACCCTCCAGAACATCCGTCTGTGGGACTGGCACGCGCTTCAAGATACGCTCCGCCAGATCCAGGAGATCCGTACTTACTACGACTTCCCCGACATCGACATCGATCGATACGAGATCAACGGCGAAGAACGTCAGGTGATGCTGGCTGCCCGCGAGTTGAATATCGAAAAGCTTCCCGAAAGCAGCCGCAACTGGATCAACGAGAAGCTCATCTACACGCACGGCTATGGCATCACCATGAATCCGGTCAACGGGTTTACATCCGAGGGCCTGCCAACATTGATGTTGAGCAATATGCCCATCCAAAGCACCGTCCCCTCGATCCAGGTCAAGCGTCCCGAGATCTACTTCGGCCAGCTGACCAACACCGACGTCTACGTCAAAACGCGCCAGCCGGAGTTCGACTACCCACAGGGTGAAACCAACAGCATGACCTCGTACCAGGGAACCGGCGGCATCGAACTCGGATCGTTCCCGCGTCGTCTCCTGATCGCCTTCGATCGCGACGACCTCACCAAGCTTCCTTTCAGCGACGACATCAATGCGCAGAGCCGGCTGCTCATGCGCCGGAATATCATTGACCGCGTCAAAGCTCTTGCTCCGTTCCTCACCTATGATTCTGACCCGTACATCGTGCTCGGTGATGATGGCAGGCTGTCGTGGATGCTCGATGCGTTTACAACAACGGACAGCTACCCCTACTCCACCCATTACACCCTCGCCAACGACCAGATCAACTACATGCGGAACAGCGTGAAAGTGGTGATCGACGCTTACAGTGGAACTACGACTTTTTACGTCTTCGATCCAAGCGATCCCATCATCACTGCTTACCGCAACATCTTCCCTCAGCTCTTCAAAGATGCCTCCACCATGCCTACCGATCTTCGCCGGCATGTGCGCTACCCTGAGTTGCTTCTGCGCCTGCAGGCCGCTGCATACGGCCTCTATCACATGACGGATCCGGTCGTCTTTTACAACCGCGAAGATCTATGGACAGTCGCTTCCGAAGTCGGCATGACTTCCTCCGGCGACCAGGCTACCCAACCGATGGATCCGAACTTTGTCCTGATGAAGCTGCCCGGCGAGTCGTCGATCGAATTTGTCGAGATCCTCCCCTTCACGCCTTCGAATCGCAATAACCTGATCGGTTGGATCGCCGGCCGCAGCGATGGCGCGCATTACGGCACCTCCGTCGTCTACGACTTCCCCAAGACGCGTCTCGTCGACGGCCCGCTCCAGGTGGAGGCGCGTATCGACCAGAACGCACAACTCTCCGGCCAGCTCACGCTCTGGAATCAGCAGGGTTCGCACGTGCGTCGCGGTACGCTGCTCGTCATACCGTGCGGCAAGGCTCTCATCTACGCCGAACCCATCTACCTCCAGGCCGAGCGCAGTCCCATGCCGGAGTTGCGCCTCGTCGTGCTTGCCTTGCAGGATCGCCTCGCCTACGGCTCGACTTTCGAAGTCGCGCTCCGTTCGCTCTTCGGCGGAGAAGCCTCGAGCCTTACGGCGGAATCAAATGCAACCACGCAGCCCCCCGGAACTCCTGCGGCAGCAAGCTCGTCGGGAAAGCCTGACGATCTCAACGCGCTCATCCAGGGCGCATCCAAAGATTTCGATGACTATCAGCGCCTCACCGCGCAGGGAAAGCTAAGCGAAGCTGGTCAAAAACTGGAACAGCTAAAGACCAAGCTGAATGAACTCAACAGCAGGCGGAAGTAACCCGGTTTATTGTGAGTTGTCGATTCGTGTCTAGTCATGGCCGTCATTGCGTGCCGAGCCCGCTGTTCGAATAATCTTGACGATGTTCATGAGTGAATGATAGAAATCGGCCGTGCGCAATCGATTGCGCACGAGAACCAAGCATCCCGTTTCCCTTGACCTTACCCCAGTCTGTCGGATCGAAGCAGATTTGGAGGGGGCGCGAAGACTTGGAATCCGCATTTGGGCTGCTTGCACTCGCCTGAGTACCCATCTTAGCCAAACAGGAGGACTGTTTTGAATCACGAAGCGCCGGCACTATCCATAACGCGCCGCACGGTCTTGCAATCACTTGCCGCGGCCGGTGGATGCGCGCTCTTGCCTTCGAGGCTCTTTGGTGCCGGTTCCTGGCAACCGAAAAGCGGCGATGAAGCCTTCCTCGACGATCTCGAACGCCAGGGTTGTCTCTTTTTCTGGGAGCAAGCCAGTTCTACAACCGGCCAGGTTCTCGATCGCGCTCGCAACGACCTCAACGGCAGCCGGGACCCGCGACGCATGGCCAGCATTGCCGCTACCGGCTTTGGCCTGACGGCGCTCTGCGTCGCCGACAAGCGCGGCTACCTGCCTCATGCGCAAATCGTCGAACGCGTTCGAACCACACTCGATTGGCACCTCAACAAATTCCCTGAAGTTCATGGGTTTTACTATCACTTCACCGACATCGAGACCGGCGAACGCGTCAAAGGCGTGGAGCTTTCCTCCATCGACAGTTCCCTGCTGCTCTGCGGCGTCCTAACCGCGCGCGCGTATTTCGACGATCCAAAGATCAAGTCTCTCGCCAGCCAGATTTACGAGCGCGTCGATTGGCCCTGGATGCTCAACGGCGGCAACACGTTCTCCATGGGATGGCACCCCGATGCCGGCTTCCTCGATGCTCGCTGGGAACACTTCTGCGAGCTCATGATGATCTACCTGCTGGCCATCGGCTCGCCCACTCACCCGGTCGGTGGCGAATACTGGTTGAACTGGACCCGTCCCGTCATCCATTACAAGGACTTCACCTTCATCAGCGGCAACGATCCGATCTTCACCCACCAGTATTCGCACGCATGGTTCGATTTCCGAAACAAGCGCGACAAGTACACCAATTACTTTGAGAATTCCGTTATCGCGACCCGGGCGCACAAGGCATTCTGCCTCTCCTATCCCAAGTGGTACAACGAAGACTACTGGGGCGTATCCGCCTCCGACTACCAGGGCGGATACACGGCCTGGGGAGGACCGCCGCCGCAGGGGCCGCTGGATGGCACCGTGGTTCCCAATGCTTCCGCGGGTTCGCTCGCTTTTGCGCCCGTCGATTGCATCTCCGTGCAACGCGCCATGCGCGACAAGTGGGGTAAGCAGGCGTGGGGACGCTACGGGTTTGTCGATGCCTTTCACCCCGCCGCGAACTGGTATGACACCGACGTCCTCGGCATCGATCAGGGCATCTCCATCCTGATGGCAGAGAACCTCCGTACGGGCCTGGTTTGGAATACATTCATGCGCAACCCCGAAGCAGATCTTGCAATGCAGCGCGCCGGGTTTCACGCAACCGCATGATTGCGCAAAAGACAATTCCGGAAGCAGGATAACGTGGCCAAAGCACCCATTAAGCCGATCACGCTGAAAGAGCTCGCAGCCACGCTCGATCTCTCGCAGTCCACGGTCTCCCGCATCATCAATGGAGAGGCGACAGCGCATCGCATCGCCGAGGAAACCCAGCAGCGCGTGCTCCACGCCGCCGCCCTCAACGGCTACGTCGCCAACACCATGGCGCGCGGCCTGCGCCAGAAGCGCACCTACACCATCGGCGTTATCGTCCCGGAAATCAGCGAAGGCTACTCGACCACCGTCATCAGCGGCATCGAGGACGAGTTACTGAAGGACGGCTTCTTTTACTTCGTCGCCAGCCATCGCCACCGGGCCGATCTGCTCGAAGGCTATCCGCGCATGATGCTCTCGCGATCCGTGGAGGGCATCATCGCCGTCGACTCTCCCATGAACGAAGATCTGCCCGTGCCCGTTGTTTCCATCTCCGGTCACGATCGCCGCGATGGCGTCATCAATATCGAGCTTGACCACGACCAGGCCGCGCACCTCGCCCTTGCACACTTGAAATCCCTTGGCCATAAACTCATCGCCTTCATCAAGGGTCAGGCATTCAGCTCCGACACGGTCTTGCGCTGGCAGGCCATCGAACAGGCGGCGCGCGATCTCCATATTGAAATCGACGACCGCCTCGTGGTTCAGTTGCAAAGTCCCGAGCCCGGCCCTGCTCCCGGTCAGGAGATGACCCGTCAGCTTCTGCAATCGAAAAACCCTTTCACTGCAATCTTCGCCTTCAACGATGTCACCGCCATTGGCGCCATCTCTGCGCTGCGCGAAGCAGGTCTGCGCGTCCCCAAAGATATCTCGGTTCTCGGCTTTGATGACATCACGGCTGCGTCGATGCACCATCCGCCGTTGACCACCATTCATCAACCGCTGCGCAGCATGGGCCAGGTCGCGGCGAGCACCTTGCTCTCCCTCATCCGCAACGAGATCCCGCATCCGCAACCCGAGGCAATCACCGTCTATCCCAAGCTCGTCGTGCGAAAATCCACGGGACACACCCTGTCGCAGGCAGAAGCCTCCAGCCAGACCGTAGATACACCGACAATTGCATCCAGAACGCCGGATATCGCAGGCTAGTATCGAGCCTGAAATTCTTCCCATTAATCGTCGCATCATTCCCCCTAATCGTCGGTGTCATTCTGAGCGAACGGGGCCCCGAGCGTACCAGGGGCCCCGCAGAGCGGCAGCTCTGTGGGGTAGGTTCGGGGGTGGTGAGCGAAGAATCTGCTTTTTGCCTTATCTCATTCTCCGCACAAAAACACCCTGTCATTCTGAGCGAACGGGGCCCCGAACGTACCAGGGGCCCCGCAGAGCGATAGCTCTGTGGGGTAGGTTCGGGGGTGGGGAGCGAAGAATCTGCTTTTCGGCTTATCTCCATTCTCCGCACAAAAAGCACCCTGTCATTCTGAGCGAACGGGGCCCCGAACGTACCAGGGGCCCCGCAGAGCGATAGCTCTGTGGGGTAGGTTCGGGGGTGGGGAGCGAAGAATCTGCTTTTTGCCTTTCCTGGTTTCCGTTAAGAGACTCACCAGGCTAGCTGTTCTGCTTGTGCACCACTGTGGCGCGCGTCGCGCCCGTCGAGATGCCTCCATCCACAAGCAGCGTCTGTCCCGTGATGTAGCGACTCGCCTCGGACGCGAGAAACACCACCGCCCCGTCCAGGTCATGCGGAAGCCCCGCACGCTTCACCGGAATCCGATCCGTCAGGTATTCCACCCACTCCGGATCCTCATAGAGCACCTTGTTCTGCTCTGTCCTGAACCAGCCGGGAGCCAGGCAGTTTACCGTGACGCCGTGCCGGCCCCAGTCGTCGGCAAGGCTCATCGTCAGTTGCCGAATCCCGCCGCGGCTCGCGCAATAAGGCGCCAGCCCCGCAAAACCGAAGACGCTGGTCACCGACCCGATATTGATGATCCGCCCGTAACCGTGCGCGATCATGCCGCGCGCCACCGCCTGTGCTACAAAAAAACTCCCCCGCAGATTCGAATCGAGCACCAGGTTCCAGTCATCCCACGTAACCTCAAGCGCCGGCTTGCGCACGTTGCATCCCGCATTGTTCACCAGGATGTGAATCTGACCGAACGCTGCCGTCGCCTCGCTCATCATGCGTTCGATGCTGGCGGGTTCGCGCACATCAAGCTCAAGCGCGACAGAGCGCCGTCCAAGACCTTTGACTTCAGTTTCAAATTCGCTCAACGAATCGCGGTTCCGGCTCGTCAGCACCAGGTCTGCCCCCGCCTTCGCCAGCGCCCGCGCGAAGTACTGTCCCAGCCCGCGACTGGTTCCCGTCACAATCGCAACCTGGCCCGTAAGATCGAATAGCGAATCCATCACAGTGCAGCCTCACTGCGCGCCATCTTCAGCGTGCTTCGTCAATCGGAGACAGGACCACCTTCATCAGGTTCGGCTCATGTGCATGCAGGCGCTCGAACCAGCTTGGGCCTTCTTCCAGCGGCGCCACTGCCGTGATCAGCGGTCGTACATGGATGCGCCCGCTCGTGATCAGTTCGATGGCTTGCGGATATTCCCCCGCCGAAGCCGCGGTTCCCTGGATCCGGATCTGCCGCGAAACCACCTTCTGCAGCGGCAACGCAACCTCCGGCTCGATGTTCCCGATCAGCGTAACCGTGCCGCCTTTGCACACGCTGTCAATGGATTCGGCAACCGTCTTGGCACGGCCGACGGCGTCAAATACTGCGTCCGCACCCACACCACCGGTCCGCTCGAGAACGGCCTTGGCAATCTCTTCGCCGGTCCCGCGCAGTGCCTCGTCAGCGCCTAGCAGTTCGCCCAGCGTAAGCCGCGTCTCGTCGATGTCCGCGATCAGCACCCGCCCTGCGCCCGCCGCGCGCAGTGCCTGCATGGTCAGCAGGCCGATCATCCCCGCGCCAACCACCAGCGCGATTTCGCCTTTCTTCACCCCGCTCACTTTCACGGCATGGATCGCTACTGACGTAGCCTCCAGCATTGCCGCCTCGGGAAACGACATCTTGCTCGGCAAACGATACAGGATCCGTTCCGGCACAGCGATATATTCGGCGAACGCTCCGTTCCGGCGATACTCGCCGCACGAAACGCCGATCACCTGCCGACAGTCGCAGAGATTCATCTCGCCGCGTCGGCAGTAGACACATTGCCCGCAATAGACAGTCGAATCAAACGTCACCCGATCGCCGGGCTTGTACGCGCTCACGCCAGAACCGGTCGAGACGACTACGCCAGCCGCCTCATGTCCCATCACCAGCGGAGGAATTCGTCGTCCCGACGACCCGTCGTACCCGTGCACATCGCTGCCGCAGATGCCGCAGGCCGCCACGCGCACCAGCACCTCTTGCTCGCCCGGCTCCGGTTGCGGCAGCTCCGCGATGGCAAACTTCCCGTACTCTTCCAGCAACAAGGATTTCATCGATTGCGTACGTCCACTTTCCTTGCGAACGGCAGAAACTGCGTTGCGCCTCTTCCGATTCTATCTGCCGCGGCGGCGTAAACCCTTCGTCGCAATCTCGCTGCATTCCAATCAACCCGTGTCGCAAAGACCTCAAAAACGCATTGGCCCTCCCGCGCGGGGAGGGCCAATGCGCAAAACGAACGACGAGATCAGTTCACCGTCAACGTGAAAGTGGCAGTCTCCTTCGTCTTGGCGGGATCGCTCCCCGTTCCCGTGACCGTGAAGGTATAGCTCCCTGCGGTGGTGCCGGGGTTTCCGCCTCCACCCGGCGGTGTAGAGCTGCCGCCGCCTCCGCACGCTGCCAGGCTTCCCAACGTTGCCAGCAGAACAACGGCGCCGAGCATCGCTCGCCATCCGCGACGGCGCGAGGGAATTCCGAAGAACACCAGCAGAGCCAGTACAGCCCCGCCCTCTGCTTCTGCCCATCCGCCGACCCGCGGCTTATGCATCGCTGACGATGTCGCTGCCGTGGTGGATACGGTAACCGTACCCGTCCCGCCAGGCGTACCCGCAGTCACCGCAATGCTTCCGGCCGTTGCGGAACAACTCGGAACATCCGAGGCTCCCGCCGGACTCGTAGTGACCGCGCAACTGAGCGTCACCGTCCCGCTATAGAAGGTGGATGAGGTCAGGCTGATCGTCGAGGTTGCGCTCGCCCCCGGGCTTACGGCAGCCGGAGCGGTCGCAGCAAGTGCATAGGCAGACGCCGTCACCGTCACGCTGGCCGATCCCGTGCCGGTCGAGTAGTTGCTATCGCCGGCGTAGGAGACAGTCAGGCTATCTGCTCCCGCGCTCAGGCTGTTCGCCGGAACCGCGAAAGTGTAGCTTCCCGAAGCAAGCGTCTGCGCCGAAGAAGTGTATCCGCCGCCCGATAGCGTCACCGTCCCGGTTGGCGTCGCACCCGAGCCCGTTACTGCCGCGGTCACGTTAAGGGTCTGTCCTGCATCGAGGCTGAGAGCGGCCGGTGTAACCGTCACCGTTGGCGTCAGCAGAGCTGTCGAGGCGCCCCATGCATTCACCACGTTGGCCACATTCAGCGAGCCCAGGCCGGTTGCCTCGTCATACCCCACTCCCGCTGCAAAACCATTCAGTTCACCATAGGTATTTCCAGTTGTGGCCAACGTGCACGCTGGCGAACCCGCCGCGCATGCCATCGCATTCGTTCCCGTGTCGATGTCGTTGAAATAGCAACCGCTCGATGACGCGGTAACCGTCTCGGCCGAGCAGCTTGCATAGGTCTGTTGTCCCGCAAGCTTATAAAGCTCCACATTCGGATTGCCCTGCGACGATCCCGCTTTCTGGTTGATCAGAGCCATCACCCCAGCCATCGCCGGAGAGGCCACTGAGGTTCCGCCAATCTCCTCTTCTCCCGTTGGCTCGGTGGTGGACGTCGCCGAAGCGACGCATGCTCCGGCGTCGGAAACACAAATCAGGTAGGCCGATCCGAGAAATATCCATTCCCTGCGAAGAAGGAAACGTCGGGAATGTCGCGCTTGCCGTCCGTCGGAATGCCCGTTACCCCGGCCTGCCAGGTTGGCTTTGCATACCCGCCGGAGCAACTGGTCGGATCTGGGTTCACCGTCGTCAGGGTAGTGCTGTTGACGGTGCAATTGCTCGCGCCCCCGCTGCCGCCAACCGAGTTCACAAGGTCAAGCAGGCTTGCTCGTTGGCGTCGAGGTGATCGAATGGGTTGCGATCCCATCGCACATCTGGTTTGCCGTAAGAGCAGGATTCTGATGCAAATCGCTGTTAAGGATCGAGACAATGAGCGGATTCGTGCACGTATCATTCCAGGGAAATTCCGGAATATAGCCCTTGGCCGTCGAGCCGTTGGTCCCGTTGCCTGTACTGTTCCAGTAGGGCGCGGCCGTCGAGCCCCAGTTAAAATCGGTTCCGCCAACCGCCGTATCGTACTGGCTTGACGCAATGCCACTCACCGACAGGCCGTATAGAGCCCCGTAAGGGCCGTTGGCCGCCGCACCCTGATCGCACGATGGCGCCCCGGAGTCTCCTGTAGCCACAAAAACAGCAATTCCTGCCGTCGAAGCGCTCTGCCACAGGTTGTTGTACGCGGTGTTTCCACTCGTTCCCTCAAAAAGTTCGCACAGGCCATAACTCAGGTTGAGGATTCGCGCCGTATTGTTGGTGATGACGTACTGCGCTGAATCGAAGATCGCATCATTCGTGTTTGTCTGCTCCGTCACCACCAGGTCCACGGTTGCGCCCTTGGCTACCGCGCCCGACCACTCCACATCCAGCGCATTCTCAACCTGGTCGTCAAGCGTGCAATTTCCCGAGGATGCCGTGCAGGCCCCTGGATCCGTTCCGTTGTTAATCAGATTGAACTTCGCTGCGGGCAATCCAAAAGCGCTGCGAAACGTAGCCACGTCCGCTGCTCTCACGTCGCTTCTTCCTGCAATTGCAATGGTCTGCCCGGTGCCGTCAATCGGCGAGGCCGCAGTCCAAAGCGGAAGGACATTGTAGATCGCCGCAAAATCATACGGTGCGACATCCTCAATCAGGCATGGACTGGTTCCGCACGTCGTGAAGGTAAAGTCAGGGCTCAACCCAGCAGCCGATGGGCCTGGTGCCGGAACCCGTTCCCACTTACCCGTTTCCCGGTTCAGCTTGACGTTGCCTCCCGTCCGGTGCAGCGGCTTCGGAATAAAGTTGTGCAGCGCCTTCGGTCCCAGAACCACCGGCTCCAGCGCCATGGGAATCTGCGGATCGCTCATGTTCGAAAAGTGCGGCTCGCCCTTCACCATCAGGTTGTGAAGTTCCGTGTGGAACGTCTCTTCCACCTGTCCGGCGCTCCCGCTGAAGCGGATGGTCATGCCATCCTTCGAAACGCCGTCGACCAATAGTCCGTGGCTTGAAAGCCAGGAGGAGACAGTCGCAATATCCGAAGGCGCAGGGCCGAATTTCGCGCCAATCTCATCGGGCTCGAGCCACTGATGGTAATTCGGCGAGTTGGCGTCGTACTGGCTGGCAACAAAAGCATCGAAGGCCGCCTGCTGCTCGGGGCTGCGGCGCAAAACCAGGATCAGCCCTCCCATGGGCATATCGGAACTGACACGGCCGCGGTCATTCCGTGCGATTGCCACCGGAGGTGTGTTGCCTTCCAGGGTCACCAATTGACTCTCGTTGACCTTCTCAACGATCAATGGTTTTTGCGCATTACTCTGCGCGAGCGCGGTGTTCTGCACACAAGTTAAGGCTGCTGAGATACATACCAGGGCAAAGCAACGACGAGCAATCCTATGCAAGGGGAACATTTCCTGACCGTGGACCTTTCTCGGGGGGATTCCCCGAAGAAGCGATGGGTGATGGCGAGACCGGAGCGTACGCCAAGGAAGACCCCTGCCCCAGGCGCAACGGAGGATGCACTGATTGGGTCGAATTGTATCCTTATTCCGCCTCCACGCAATACCACCAATTCGTTACTTTTCTGGGACCAGTTCACTGACAGTAGGCAACCAAATCTCCACCATTCTGTCCAAACTCTTGCCTTTCAATTTCATCCCGCCCGAGGCGTCATGTCGTAGAATGAGGCCGCTTCTGGAATACGCCTCCCCGTGCTGCGAACCCCCGGCCGCCAGGCAGTTCCGGAAATCCGAACGCACTTTCAGGGATGGATCGCGATGAAGCCTTCTTTTCGTACCTATGTTCTTCTCTTCGTTCTGCCCATTGCCGTGGCAAACTGGGAAATGATGAGCGCACAAGCCCAGGCCCCAACCGAAATAGGCGGACAGAAAATCGTCAACATCACGCGCTCCCTGACCAGCAAGACCCGGCCGGAGTTCACCAGCATCACCGTCCTGCCCGGCCGCGGCATGGAGTTGCTCCAGATCACCGCCAACTTTCCCGGCCGCGGGAACGTCGACGTCCTGGCCTCGCCCGATCTGGCTGAATCCAAAAAAATGCTCGATCAGGACGATAACGCCAACGGCGACCTCGGCTACCGGCTCGGTTCCGTCTTCCTCGTTCCCTATCCCAACCGCATTCGCGGCAAGCTCTCGCCAGACGGCAAGACCCTCACCACCGAGTGGCACGGCCACACCATCACGCTCCCTGCCAACAACATCGGCAAGGAACCCGGCGCAGAGCGCCATGCCATGCATGGCCTCATCCTGAAATCCCACGCCGACGACGTGACTGAAAAAACCATCCCCGGCGGAAAGGCTGTCACCGGCGTCATTCATGCCGGCGACTTCGGCGGCCACTGGCTTTCGAAAACCGACCTTCACTTCACCATCAGCCTCACCGCCGATGCCGTCGATGCCGTAGTCGTCGCGGACAACGTCGGCAGCGAATCCGAGCCCATTTCCATCGGTTGGCACCCCTACTTCAATATCCCCTCCGGCGACCGGACCCAGGCGCGTCTCCACGTCCCCGCTTCCATGGTGGCCACGGTCGACAACTACGACAACGTCTTTCCCACCGGCAAGCTCGTTCCCGTCACCGGCCAATTCGATCTTCGCGCGGAAGACGGCAAGGCCCTCGATAAGAACTTCTACGATGACAACTGGAGCCACCTCGACTGGAAGAACGGCGTCGTCACCGTGACCGTTACTGACCCCGCTGCCCACTACGGCGTCAAGATCGAAGGCGTCTCGCCGGAGATCAAGACGATCCAGGCCTACGCACCGCCGGCCAAGAATTTCGTCGCCGTCGAACACCAGTTCAACTTCGCCGATCCCTTCGGCAAAGAGTGGGGTTCCATGGACACCGGCATGGTCACCCTGAAGCCCGGCCAGAGCACCAAGTGGCACGTTCGCATCAAGGTCTTCGTCCCGTAGCAATCGAAGCATCCACTCGCGCATCGGCCCAGTTCTCAACCAGAGATCTGGGCCGACGGGCTTTCTGGTCTGCTTGTCATGCCGGCGCAGCCTATTCCCACCTGAGGGCGACGACAGGGTCCACTCTTGTTGCGCGCCGGGCTGGCAGCAAGCCCGCAAGAGTGCCCGTAAGTGCGAGAATCGCGGCAACAGACAGGAACGTGGCCGGATCGGTAGGCTTCACTTCGAAGAGGAGCTTGGCGAGGACCCGTGTCAGCGCAAGAGCTCCGCATCCCCCAACTGCCACACCCGCCATCACCAGCAGGAGGGTGCGTTTCAAAAGCATGAACGCAACATCGGTCTTCTTTGCCCCTAATGCCATGCGGATTCCAATCTCGCGCGTGCGTTCTGTGACCGCGTAAGCAAGAACGCCATAGATACCTATCGCCGACAGAACCAGCGCCAGAATCGAAAACGTCGAAATCAACCGCGCCTGGAACCACGTCTCCGCGGTCGATGCGTCGGCCAGGTCCGTTAGAGCGGCGATCGAAACCGGCTGGTACTTGTCCACATCGTGGAGCACCCCACGCATCCCGGCCGCAACGCTCTGCGGCTGTTCCGCGGTCCGCACCACGAAGCTCATATGGCTTAGGAAGAAGGGCCTCGTCACCTGCTGATAAGGCTGGTAAATCGCCGGAAGCGGCCGCCCGGTCAAACGCTGCCGAACATCGTCGACAATCCCTATGATGGTAAGCCAGTCCTTCGGTTTGGGCTCGTCTTCCATGGAGATGCGCTGCCCAATCGGGTCCTGGCCGGGCCAGAGCATTCGAGCTACGGATTGGCTGATAATTACCACCCCCGGCGCGCTGCTGTTGTCCCGGTCAGTAAATCCTCTTCCCTTCAGGAATCGGATTCCCATCACGCGGAAATAGTCCGGGCTCACGTCCGGCTTGGCGACGTTGTAATCGCGCGGCAGCTTGCGCCCGCCATCAAGGTTGAAATCTCCCCGAATGAGGACCGGCTGGAGCGGCATGAAATTCACCGCACCCGCAGCAACCACCCCCGGCAGATTCGATAGCTTGGTCAGAATGCTCGAGTCGAAGGCCTGAATCGCCGTTACGGTCGGATAGGAAGCATCCGGCAGGTCGACCGTCATGGTGAGGACGTTCTCGGTGCGAAATCCGGGATCCACGGCGCGCATGCGCATGAAGCTCTTGAGCATCAAGCCCGCGCCGGTGAGCAGCACAAGCGCCAATGCGATTTCAGAAACCACCAGCGTGCTCCGCAGCGTTGCACGCCGCGCAGTCAAAGTTGGCCCGCTCAAAGCAAGAAATGTCCGCACCCTGTTTCCGGTAGCCTGCAAGGCCGGCGCCAATCCAAACAGGATTCCCGTGAATGCCCCCAGCAGCAGTGCAAACCCCAGGACCCAGCCATCGATGTGTATTTCGTCAATGCGCGGAACCCCGGCCGCAGGCGCGAGAGCCAGCAAAGCGGGCACCCCCAGCAGCGCAAGTAACACTCCCGCCAGAACGCCTCCCAGTGACAGCAGCGTGCTCTCTGTCAGCAACTGCCGGATCACCCTCCCCCGGCTCGCGCCCAACGCATTGCGCACCGCGATTTCGCGTTGCCTCGATGTCCCGCGCATCAACAGCAAATTCGCCACGTTCGCGCACGCAATCAGCAGCACAAAGCCCACGGCGCCCATAAAGATCAACAACGATTTCCGGATCTTGCCGACCACCAGGTCTTTCATCGGAAGAACCTCTGCAACCATCTCCTCCCGGTTGGCCACGGGTAGAGGAGGCAAATGCTTCGCTAAGGTCTCGAACTCAGCCAGCGCCTGCTGCTGCGAAGCTTGAGGCTTTAGCCTGCCCACAACCTCCCGTGTAGAGAAGTTGCCGGGATCGCCGCCCACTTCCAGCGGCAGCCACAACGCCGCTTCTTGGGGAAAGGCGAAATCAGCCGGCATTACGCCAACCACGCTGTATGCGATACCGTCCAGCGTGATTGCCTTTCCCAGAATGTTCGCATCCGCGCCGAATCGGCTCCTCCAGATTTTGTCGCTCAACAACACGACGCGATTGCTACCGTGCTTTTCCTCTGCCGGCAAAAATGCTCGTCCCATTGCAGGATTTACCGCGAGCACCGAAAAGAAACTCGATGTGACATCGGCCGTCGGCAAGCGGGCAGCTTCTCCTGCTCCGGTCAAAGTGATGGAGTCTTCGTTGAAGGTTGCAATCTGTTCAAACGCCTGAACGTGCCGCTGGTATTCGAGATAATCCCTGTCGAAAAGACCCATCCCCGCCTTTTTCGATTGATAAGAGATCAGGAATAGCCGCCCTGAATCAGGGAATGGGAGAGGCCGGAACAGCACTCCATTCACCACCGTGAACACAGCGATGTTCGCGCCAAATCCCAGCGCCAATGTGAGAAGCGCCACCACCGTAAATCCCGGTGACTTCCGCAAGCTGCGCAGAGCGTAGCGCAAGTCGCGTCCAATCGTTTCGATCCACATCACGATATTCACCTCGTGCGCCCGCTCCTTTGCGAGCGTGGCGTTGCCGAATCGTCTTCTGGCGTCATGCTGTGCTGCTCCCGCATTCTTGCCGGCATTCAGGTTGTCGCGGGTGCGCGCTTCCAGGTGAAACTGCAACTCTTCAGCGAGTTCCTCGTCCACCTTGTCGCGGCGGAACAGGTTCGAGAATCGGTAAAACCAGCTCACGGCAACCTCCTCACTAATCCAGATTGAGTCAAGCCAGGCTGAGCACGCGGGCCACCGCTTCAGTCAACTGCGACCAGTCATGCGTCTCCTCCACCAACTGCCTGCGTCCTGCCGCGGTAATGGCGTAGTAGCGAGCACGCCGGTTGCTTTCCGATGCGCCCCATTCGGAACTGAGCCAGCCGGCTTGTGTCATGCGATGAAGGGCGGGATACAGAGACCCTTCCTCAAGACGCAGAACGTTCTCTGAAATTTCCTCGATCCGGAGTGTAATGGCGTATCCGTGCATCCTGCCCCGCGAAGCCAGGATCTTCAGCACCAGCAGGTCCAGGGTGCCTTTGAGGCGATC
Source organism: uncultured Acidobacteriaceae bacterium (assembly GCA_963830285.1). Classification (GTDB taxonomy): domain Bacteria; phylum Acidobacteriota; class Terriglobia; order Terriglobales; family Acidobacteriaceae; genus Telmatobacter. Next base: position 302,137 of record CAWHLU010000009.1, on the reverse strand, counting down.
ATTGGTGTGCGTGCGCATTTTTCGTTCCCATAGCCAGCTATAGAAGAGAGCATCGGGATTTGTCAAGATCGTTTGATCGCACGGAGCGAAATCTCCGGCGATCGCGTCATACAATGAACGCTGCTCCGCCGAGAGCTTCATCCCCGTATGCACACAAATTCATCGTCACCGGGCACCGTTCAGCCATTCACCTCATCCGGCTCTGCCGCAGAAACCACTGAGCCGATCGACCATCTTCTGTCAGAAGCCCTTGCATGGAAGGCCTCCGACGTCATCCTGGTCAACGGATCGTCTCCGACATTCCGCGTCAACGGCGCACTCAAATCACTCGCGGACGGCAAGCTCTCGGCCGAGGACATCTGGGACCTGTTGATGCCGTTGATCTCGCCGGGCCGGCTCGAAGAGTTGAATCACCAGAAGTGTCTGGATTTCTGCTTTGAACGCGGATCCGCCGGAAGATTTCGCGCCAACTTCCACTTCCAGCGCGGAACCATCGCAGCCTCGATCCGTCTCCTCCCCAGCCAGATCCCAACACTCGAGTCGCTGCATCTCCCCCAGTCCCTTGCCGTCCTCGCCGAGCGGCGCCAGGGGCTCATCCTCCTCACTGGGGCCACAGGCTGCGGCAAAACCTCCACCATGGCCGCCCTGATAAACGCCATCAATACCAACCGCCACGACCACATCATCACCATTGAAGACCCGATCGAATTTCAGCAACCGAATCGGAGCTCGCTCGTGGAACAGATCGAAGTAGGATCCGACACGCCCGGATTTGCCCAGGCAGTCCGCGCCGTCCTGCGGCAGGATCCCGATGTCATCCTCATCGGCGAGATGCGCGACAGCGAAACCATGGCCGCCGCCTTGACCGCCGCCGAGACCGGGCACCTCGTCCTCACATCGCTGCACACCAACGACGCCGCCCAGACCGTGTCGCGCATCCTCGACATCTTCCCCGCAGGTTTTCAATCCCAGATGCGGCGTCAGCTCTCACTCGCCCTGCTGGCCGTCATTCATCAGCGGCTCTTGCCCGCAATCAACGGAATCGATCGCTACCCCGCCGTTGAGATTCTCATGGCCACCAGCGGAATCCGCAATCTGATCCGCCGCGGAGACGACCACCAGCTCAGAGCCAATATTGAAACCGGCCGCTCCGAAGGCATGCAGACCATGGAACAATCCCTGGCCGAACTGGTGCGCACTCAGCGCATCTCCCGCGACACGGCCTACGCCCACACCGGCTACCCCGAAGATCTCCGCCGCCACCTCGGCGAATAGGGAACAATCCCGCAACCAAACGGTTGCGCATCCAGCTTTGAAAGGGCACGGCTTTAGCCGTGCCGTGAAGGGTGCATAAATGGCGGGCTTCAGCCCCTGAGGGACGCTTTCAAGCAGCCCCAGGCCATTTATGCAACCGGCCCTGGTCGTTGGCTCCGCGTCAGAGTATTCGTGCCGTAGCACCGAGACTGTAAATCGGCTTCACAACGATTCCTGCCAATAGCCTGGGCAGCCGCCGGAAGCAGTGCCGCTAACAGAATCAGAAAAAACGAACCCAACCGCTTCATTCGTAAACTCCCGCAAGCTTTCTTGGCGCGGCAATTGTAAATCTCGGAGGTCAAAGGGCGTTTTCTGATCCATCGTCTCGCCGGGTCCACCGATCTCCCTGATCGAGGCCTGGCGATCCTCGATGAGGATCCGCCTGAGCAGCGGCAGAATCGCCACATTATGCTTCAATGAAAAGATCAACGCAGCAGGGTCCCCTTCGTTGGTCGGCCGCGAGATTTGCGCCTCAAGCGATCTGGCGGCGGGGTAGAACATTCATGACGAATGCGCCGAAAAAACGTTTGGAACCACGCTGGCCTGCAATGCTCGCCCTCCTGGCGGTGGGCGGGTTGCGTCTCGCCCTGCCGGAATCCCTGTCCGTGGGCCCCGATTGGCTGCTGATTGCTGTCGTCGGAGTCTTGTTGATTCCCACGGCATGGGCCCGGCGCCGCGGGTTGGACAATCTCACTAAGATTCTTGGTTATGTGTTAACGTCGATCGTGACGCTCGACATGGTCTGGTCACTTGGCTTGCTCATAGCGGCGTTGCCATCCCATAAGCAATTGCCCCAGGACTTGTTGCGCTCCGCAGGCGCCCTGTGGATCACCAACATCCTCGTATTCGCATCATGGTACTGGCGGCTCGATGCCGGAGGTCCCCATGCCCGCGAGTTGCGCGGCGTCCATACCGATGGAGCCTTCCTCTTCCCACAGATGACACTTACCCGTCAGGGACGACGTGACATGGGGGAACAATCCTGGAGCCCGGGCTTCGTGGATTACTTGTTTCTCGCTTTTAATACGAGCACTGCTTTTTCTCCGACGGACTCCCCGGTGCTGTCATCCTGGGCAAAGCTGCTGATGATGATTCAGGCGCTCATCTCGTTCGCTACGGTAGCCCTGTTGGCAGCGCGCGCCGTAAACATCCTTTAGGACCAGCACAATTCGAGTCCACGTTGGATCGATAGTATTCGACATCCAGAACCGGCAGATCTAATCTCCCAGCCTGCTCAGCTTCACCGTGCGCCCCGTCCGCGCCGACTCCCGCGCCGCATCCAGAATCTGCATCACGATCACGTTGGTATCGAGAGCCGTCAGGTCGCCCTTGGGCACAATCTCCCCGCGCAGCACCGCCGAAAGATACGCAAGCGAATCCCGCTCGCGCGCAGGCAACGCCGGCGCAGTCGTTGTGTGCTCCTCGCTGTCGTGCTCATGCCGAATCCGAATCTGGTCGGCCGCTACCGTGATGGCATAGCCCGTCGCTCCGTAGACCTCCATGTCCTTGCGACCAAACGGCCAGTTCCACGATCCCATGATCACAGCCTGCGCATGCGGATACTGCAAGGTAATGGTTGAGTCGTCGTCGACCTTCGGATAGATCTGCGGCTTGTCGTGATTCACCACCGCCGTCACCGTCTGTGGCGTCTCGCCGTGCATCAGCCACGTCATCAGGTCCACACCATAACAGCCAAAGTCGTACAGCGCGCCCGCCCCGTTCTGCTCCGGATCGGTCAGCCAGCTCAGAAACTCCGGCGGCACATGAATCTCCTTCGGCCCCTGGTGCCCGTCGTGAACAACCACGCGCCGAATCTCGCCGATGCGTCCCTCGCTGACTTCTTCGTAGGCTGCCCGGTTGCTCGTGTACCACGTGGTCTCGTAATTCACCAGAACCTGGATCTTGTGCTCGCGTGCGACGCGCCGAATTGCTAGCGCATCATCGACCGAAATGGTAAGCGGCTTTTCGACCATCACCGAGACTCCATATTGCGCGGCAATCTCGATCGCATGGCGGTGCTCGCCGATCGACGTGTACACCAGCACCGCCTGCGGTCGAGTCCTCTCGATCATGTTGGCCTCGCTCTTGTAGAAGAGCGTGTCCGCCAGCGAATACTTCTTGCCGTACTTCTGCCACAGCTCGGTGTTTGCGTCGGCGATTCCCACCAGTTGCACATCCGTGTGCTTCGGCAGCTGCGACAGGAAGCCCTCCACATGGCCGTGTTCGAGGCCCACGATTGCCACCTTCAACGGTTGTGGCTCTTCAGCTCGGGCACCCGGGGGGACGGCAGCAATCCACGACAACATCGACATTGCGACAAACAGAAATGATCTGCGAAAACCTGGAGCGCGCATCAACTTCACATTTCCTCCTGCGGCCCCGATTCTACAGCCCATGACCGCGTTCCCGGTCCGGTCCCCAAAAGACTGACACGGAGGCGCCGCCATCAGCTCGACGCGACTGGAGGCAGAGTCTGTAAACCGCCAACCCCTGAAACCCGTCAATCCTGGCATGGGGATGGCACCGATTCGTTTTCGATGCCCTTGCTGCGGGTACAGGACTCTTGAGGCGCCCGGTACGCTTGCCTTATGTCCGGTGTGCTGGTGGGAGGACGATGGCCAGGAGGATGCCGACGCCTCCGACGTCCGCAACACCGTGAACGGCGAGTTAAGCCTCAACGACGCCCGTATGCACTACTCCCAGTGCGGCGCCGCCCACCCCCGATTTCTGCCCTTCGTGCGGAAGCCAGAGGTCTCTGAGCAGTAACGTGCCTTCTCCGGTCCGCCAGGCAACCTTCCGGCCTGGCCCGTTTGACCGCCCTCGCAAACCCTCTTACCATGAAATGAGGCATTCTCCGCGCCACACGACGCTGTTACCGTCTGTCGGCAGCCAACTGTAGCAGCAAGTTTTGGCGCCTCGCGCCCGGAAGGTAAAACGTTGAGCACCGCAGACACACTCGAAACCAACCCCGCATCGGGTACACCCGAGGACTCGCACGGCCAGGAAGGCCACGATCACGACCAAACCCACGAACACCAACACGGCCCGGTTCTCAATCCGGATTGCACACGCGAACTCGTGCTTGATGTCCCTGCGGAAGAAGTCTCCAGGGCCTTCCGGAGAGTCGCTCCGCAACTATCAGAAGTACGCCAAGCTTCCCGGCTTCCGCCCGGGCAAGGTGCCTGAAGCCGTTGTCCGCCGCCGTTTTGCCACCGAGATCCGCAAAGACGTCATCGACGGCCTGCTTCCTGATCGCTTCAGCAAAGGCGTCAACGATCTCGGCATCCGTCCCGTCGGCCAGCCGCAAGTAACGGAACTAAAGGTGGAAGATGGCCAGCCGCTCCACGTCAGGGCCGTCTTCGAATACCTGCCTGACTTCTCCATCGAAGGCTATGACCAGGTTGTCGTCGAGAAGCCTTCCGTCGAGGTGACCGACGAAGAATTCGCGCACGAAATGACCCAGCTCCGCGAGTCCCGCGCCATCGTTGAGCCCGTCGAAGAAGACCGCGCGATCATCGACGGCGATTGGGCCGAGATTTCTTACACCGGCATTGTCACCGAAGACACCGAAGCGGCTCCCATCACCGGCGAGGACTCGCTGGTCGAGGTCGGCGGCAAGGATACGGTCGACGCTTTCACACAGGTTCTGCGCGGCGCCAGGGCCGGACAGGAACTGAAAGCCGAAGTCATCTATCCCGCCGACTACCCCGAAGCCAAGCTGCAGGGCAAGACCGTCGCTTACGATGTCGCCGTCAAAGCCATCAAGAAACGGACACTTCCCGAATTGAACGACGAGTTCGCAAAGGAAGTTGGAAATTACGAAAGTTTGGACGATCTGCAGTCCCGTGTCCGCGAACACATGGCCAACCGCAAGCGCCGCAGCGTTGAAGCCGAGACCAAGGACCGTCTGTTCGCCGAATTGGTCAATAAGTATCAATTTCCTGTTCCGGAAAGCCTGGTGCAGGACCAGATTGACGCCCGCCTCGAGCGCGGCCTGCGCGCCCTCGCCGCCCAGGGCATGAACCCTGAGCAGATGCGCAAGCTCGATTTCGGCCGCCTGCGCGGCGCCCAGCGCGACTCCGCGGTGGCCGAGGTCAAAGCCCACATCCTGATGGACCGGATCGCTGAAAAAGAAGGGGTTACGGTCACCGAGGAAGAGCTCGACAGGGAATTGCAATTGGCTGCAATCCAGTCCCGCGAACCCTACGAAACCCTCCGCCAGCGTTTGACGGACGACGGCGGGCTAGCTAGAATCCGGGAGCAATTGAAAAGGGAAAAAACCGCAAGTCTGCTGTACGAAAGATTGCCTGCGTAGTCGTTGAGTTGGCGAAACCGCCGTGCTGCCCGGAACTTGCACCACCCCGGACCCCGCGGCCATCAAATAGGACGGGGCAATAACCCCGCGAGGGACAAAACTCGAATGGCACTGGTTCCCATGGTGGTTGAGCAGACGAGTCGCGGCGAGCGCGCCTACGACATTTATTCCCGTCTGCTTCGCGATAACATCATTTTCCTCGGCACGCCGATCGATGATCAGGTAGCCAATCTCATCGTTGCTCAAATGCTGTTTCTCTCCGGCGAAGATCCAGAGAAGGACGTTCAGCTCTACATCAACTCCCCGGGAGGCTCCATTACCGCCGGGTTGGCAATCTATGACACAATGCAGTTCATACGCAACAATGTCGTGACATACTGCATTGGTCAGGCGGCCAGCATGGGGGCATTCCTGTTGCTCGCCGGGACAAAGGGCAAGCGGTTTGCGCTGCCGAACTCCCGCATTCTCATCCATCAGCCATCGATGGGTGGGCTGAGCGGCCAGGCGACGGATATCGATATTCATGCGCGCGAGATCCTCCGCATCCGCGAGATCACCAATACTCTGATGGCGAAGCACACCGGCCAGCCGCTCGACCGCATTGAACGCGACGTGGAACGCGACTTCATCATGAACTCGGCGCAAGCGAAGGAATACGGCATCATCGACGAAATCATCGATCGGCCGCGTACATAGCGGCAGACATTCTGTAGGGCATTGATCGAAAAGGCCAGTCCAAAGGGAGCAGAAAAATGAAAACGCGCACGGGACCTGAAGAAGCGCTGCGGTGCTCGTTCTGCCACAAGTCGCAGGACGCTGTAGCGAAGTTGATCTCGTCGCCCAGCGACTATCCACGGGCATACATATGCGATGAGTGTGTCGCTGTCTGCAACTCCATCCTTGAAGACGACCGCGGAGATTCCACCCATCCTGCAACCGCCGCCGGCCACCTGCCCAAGCCGCAGGAAGTCAAAGGCTTCCTCGACGATTACGTCATCGGACAGGACCAGACCAAGAAAAAACTCGCCGTCGCCGTCTACAACCACTACAAGCGCGTGCAGATGAACCGCATGCGCAACAATGAAGTCGAACTCGCAAAATCGAACATCCTGCTCATCGGACCCACCGGCTCCGGCAAGACGCTCCTGGCGCACACTCTGGCCAAGATGCTCGACGTTCCCTTCGCCATCGTTGACGCCACCACCCTCACTGAAGCCGGCTACGTCGGCGAAGACGTTGAGAACATCATCCTCAAGCTCCTGCAGGCAGCCGACGGCGATGTCACCCGCGCTCAGCAGGGCATCATCTACATCGACGAAATCGACAAGATCGGCCGCAAGGACGAGAACCCCTCCATCACCCGCGATGTCTCCGGCGAGGGCGTACAGCAGGCACTGCTCAAGATCCTCGAAGGCACCGTCGCCAATGTTCCACCGCAGGGTGGACGCAAGCATCCGCACCAGGAGTTCACCGCGGTCGATACCACCAACATCCTGTTCATCTGCGGCGGCGCCTTCGTCGGTCTCGAGCGCGTTGTCGGCCGCCGCATTGGCAAGAAGGCTCTCGGATTCAAGGCCGCGGATGCCGAAGCCGATGCGGCAACAACTCGCTCCCATCGCGACACCGAGTTGCTCCGCAAGACCGAGCCGCAGGATCTGATCAAGTACGGCTTGATTCCGGAATTCGTCGGCCGCCTGCCCGTGATGGGCATCCTCGATGAGCTCGACGAAGCGGCGCTCGTTGAAATCCTCACCAAGCCGCGCAACGCGATCGTCAAGCAGTACCAGCGCCTGCTCGAGTATGAGAATGTTCGCCTCCACTTCACGCAGGAAGCCATCGGCGGCATCGCCCGTGAGGCGCTTGCCCGCAAAGTTGGCGCACGCGGCCTGCGCATGATCCTTGAAGAGCTGATGCTTGACCTGATGTATCACCTGCCCAGCAACAAGAAAGTGCGCGACCTCGAAATCACCAAGGACATGGTCGAGCGCCGCGATCTCTCGCTCTGCCTGCTCGAGAAGGCCGGCTGAGCGAATCCACAGTTCTATTGCTTCGCGCAACCCCTCCCGCAAGGAGGGGTTGCTTTTTGTCCGCGGGCCGCGTGCCGATGCCGTATTCGTGGGTCGTTCCATTTGCATCAAACGAACGATAGGGTGAATCGCATGAATCTGCGGCGCCTCTACAATTCTTCTCATCGTCCTGAGCGCCATCGCATTTGCGCAGCCCCAGCCACCGGCATCTTCGTTCGAAGCTGCATCGGTGAGGCCCAGCCAGCACGAAGTGGGGCCCGACTACAACAATCAGATAACTTACTCGACCGCCGGCTTCAACGGAAAGAACGTCACGCTCAAACGTCTCGTCGCGGAAGCCTGGCACTGCCAGATGAATCAGGTCGTCGGGCCGCCGTGGCTTGACCGCAATGAATACGACGTAGCCGCGCGCGCCTTCGAGGGCGCGACCAAGAGAACAGATCCAGCTGATGCTGCGCGCACTCCTCGCCGAACGCTTCAGCTTGAAACAGCACAGCGAAACGCAAATTGATGCGCGTGTATGAATTGGAAATTGGAAAAAATGGCCCGAGAATCAAGCCTGTTCAGGATGGAAGCTGCTCGCCTCGTCGGGACCTGGATTTCACTTCCGCGGAGACATGCGTCAGTTCGCCGATTTTCTGGCTGTCCAATTCACGATTCCCGCGCCCGAGAATCCTGGGGTTCCCGTGAAAGCCGGTGGTCCTGCGATCCCGGTCCTCGACAAGACGGGGCTGCAAGGCATCTACGACTTCAGCGTGGACCTGCCCCCCGAGTTGGGAACAGACGTCTTTACCGCATGGAAAAGAGCCCTCGAAGATCAACTCGGCCTGAAAATTGAAAGCCGCATGGATCACGTTGCAGTTGTCGTCGTGGATGATGCGACAGCCATGCCGGCCGCAAACTGATATCACGCCAAAGGCGACACCTCTCTTACGCAACTTCGCTTTCGTATCGTCAAACCTCTTATCACTTCTCTGACAGGTCATCGTCCACGGGTTACCGAGCGGGGCCCCGCGGACTGGTCTTCGTCCGCGGGGTGTCTCAGCGGATGTGACCTTTGAGTCTCTGGACATTCCTATACCCCTCCATCTGCCCAATCCGCTGTACAATCCCAACAAGGCGCGCCGGATGCGTGAGTCTCCGGACTTCATCCCGCGTCTAAGATCCATGGTGCTTTTATGACTTCTTCAAAAGAAAAAAACGAGCCGCGCAAGCTGCCCATGATGCCCATCCGGGACATGGTGATCTTCCCCTACATGATGACGCCCGTTCGTGGTGGGCCGCGAGTCGAGCGTGCGCGCTCTTGAAGAAGCGCTCAACGGCGACCGCAAGATCTTTCTCGCCACGCAGCACGACGCCTCCATCGACGAGCCCAAGGCCAAGGAGATCTACCAGGTCGGCTCCATCTGCAACATCGTGCAGAGCGTCAAGATGCCCGACGGCAACATCAAGGTGCTGGTCGAAGGCGTGGAGCGCGCCAAGTCCATCGAAGTCAACGACCGCGACGGCTTCTTTGTCGCCACCGTGCGCACCGGCAAGACCGATTTTGAAATGACGCCGGCCGTCGAGCAGCTGATGCAGCGCGTCACCACGCCTCTTCGAGCAGTACGTCAAGCTGCAGCAGTCGCTCAACTACGAGACCATCATCGCCACGGTGCGCATGGATGAGCCGGCCAAGCTCTCCGACACCATCGCCGCCAACCTGCAACTCGGCATCGAAGAGAAGCAGGAACTGCTCGGCATCTTCGATCCCGCGGCGCGCCTGGCGCGCATCGCCGACGTGCTCGACATCGAAATCGAAAAGCTCGATCTCGACCGCAACATCCAGTCGCGCGTGAAGCGGCAGATGGAGCGCGCGCAGAAAGAGTACTACCTCAACGAGAAGATCAAGGCCATCCAGAAGGAACTGGGCCGCGGCGAAAAGAGCGAGTTCGACGAGCTGCGCAAGAAGATTGAAGCCGCCGGCATGCCCAAGGATGTGCTCGACAAGGCCATCCAGGAGCTCAAGAAGCTCGAAGCCATGCCGCCCATGTCGGCCGAGTCCACCGTGAGCCGCAACTACATCGACTGGCTGCTCGCCGTGCCGTGGAAGAAGCGCTCGAAAGAAACGCGCTCCATCGACTACGCCGAAAAGGTTCTCAACGACCGACCACTACGGCCTCGAAAAGATCAAGGAGCGCATTCTCGAATTTCTCGCCGTGCGCCAGCTGGTCAAGAATCCCAAGGGCTCGATCCTCTGCTTCGTCGGGCCTCCGGGCGTGGGCAAAACCTCGCTCGGCATGTCGATCGCCAAGGCCACCGGCCGCAAATTTGTGCGCCTCTCGCTGGGCGGCGTGCGCGACGAAGCCGAGATTCGCGGCCATCGCCGCACCTACATCGGCGCGCTGCCCGGCCAGATCATCCAGCACATGAAGCGCGCCGGCACCAAGAATCCCGTCTTCCTGCTCGACGAAGTCGACAAGATGGCTTCGGACTTCCGCGGCGATCCGGCCTCGGCGCTGCTTGAAGTGCTCGACCCCGAGCAGAACACCACCTTCCAGGATCACTACCTCGACGTGGACTACGACCTGTCGCAGGTTCTCTTTGTGGCCACGGCCAACGTGCTGCACACCATTCCGCCGCGCTGCAGGACCGCATGGAAGTTCTGCGCCTGCAGGGCTACACCGAGCAGGAAAAGCTCGAAATCGCCCGCCAATACCTGGTCAAGAAGCAGCGCGAGCAGACCGGCCTGAGCGAGAAGAACATCGTCTTCAACGACGACGCCATTCTCGAGATCATCCGCTACTACACGCGCGAAGCCGGCGTCCGCAACCTCGAGCGCGAAATCGGCAACGTCTGCCGCAAGGTGGCGCGCAAGGTGGTCAAGAAGCGGCGCCAAGCACAAGGAAGAGATCACCGCGGCAGAACATCAGCGAGTTCCTCGGCGTGGCCCGGTTCCGCGACTCCGAAGTGCACGAGAAGAGCGAAGTCGGCCTGGTCACCGGCCTGGCGTGGACCGAAGTCGGCGGCAGCATTCTCACCACCGAAGTGCAGGTGCTCGACGGCAAGGGCAAGCTCACCATCACCGGCCAGCTTGGCGACGTGATGCAGGAGTCGGCGCAGGCCGCGCTCAGCTACATCCGCGGCAAGGCGCAGGCGCTCGGGCCTCAGCCGCGAGTTCTATCGCAACGTCGACCTGCACCTGCACGTGCCCGAGGGCGCGATTCCCAAGGACGGCCCCTCGGCCGGCATCACCATGGCCACGGCGCTGGCCAGCGCGCTGGCCAAGATTCCTGTGCGGCGCGACATCGCCATGACCGGCGAAATCACGCTGCGCGGCAAGGTGCTGCCCATCGGCGGCCTGAAAGAAAAGCTGCTGGCCGCTCTGCGCGCGGGAATCTTCGAAGTCGATCCTGCCCCGCGCCAACGAGAAAGATGTTGCCGAGCTGCCCGACAACATCAAGAACTCCATGAAGCTCCACTTTGTCGACTCATGGACGAGGTGCTGGCGCTGGCGCTCGAAAGCCCGCTGCCAACCCCGCTGCCCGAAGCCGCAGAGGTCCTCTCCGTACCCCCGCAGGATGTCGTAGGCGGCCAGATCGCACGTCAATAACGTCTGCAAATCCCATGGCTGGCGTGGCAGGTGGCCCACGCGCATTGCGGGTGCCCCATTCATGCGCGTTTTTGGCGCATGAGTGGGAGGGCGAGTGCCCTGAAACCTGGCCGCTACTTGCCCTGGATGTCCTCGAAAGCGTGCACCCAGGCATTCATCACGTCGTCGAAGGTGAACCCCGGCTCGACCTTGCAGTTCGAAAACGCGTCGCCTTTCTTCTCGCACTCCGCGACCCTTTCGCCCTTCTCGTTGTAGAGAGTGAGGCTGTTGGGGCCTTTCGGGATCTTTACCAGCGCCGGTTGCGTGACAGGGGGTTCTTCCAGGTTGATAGCGTGGACGACCGGACCGTTGGCAGTCGCAGCCAACAGACAAATGGCAACGAGTGTATGCACGTTGACTCCAAATAAATTGATGAGAAGTGAATGCAGTATAGGGCAGGTCTGATTCTCGGCGTATCTGGTTTTTGTGTTCATCCGTCACAGAACGTTACTTTTCGCACAGGTGCGCTGGGCTCACCGGCGCGCGCCGCAAGCCCGGCATCGCGATCTTGATCCTGTATCCTCAAGAAAATGAGAGACTCGCACTCCCGAGACCTCTGCGAATGAGATAGGCATGCCTTCGATGCACTACACCACGCAATTCCTGCTCTCAGCCCTGGCTGCAGAGCAGTTCCCCGCTCCGACCGTGCCGGAGATCGCGTTCCTGGGTCGCTCCAACGTGGGCAAATCCAGCCTGTTGAACGCGCTGGTGGGGGAGAAGGCCGCAAAAGTCTCGCAGACCCCCGGACGCACGCGCGCCATCAACTTCTTTGCCTTGCTTGACCCGCGGCAGCAGAGCAGACTCGTTTTCGCAGACCTGCCCGGCTACGGCTACGCCAAGATCTCAAAATCCATCTCCGCCGAATGGCCGAAGTTCATCGATCCGTATCTTGCCGATCGCGAGACGCTCAAGCTCTGCGTCTGCCTCGTAGACTCCAACATTCCTCCACAGCCAAATGACGGAAAGCTTTTCGACTGGCTCCGCCATGCCGGTCGCGAATTCCTGGTGGTCGCAACCAAGACAGATCGCCTCAGCGGCAACGCGCGCACACGAAACCTTCTGGCCATTCGGAACGCCTTCGATCTGGAAGAAGTGCTCCCCGTCTCCGCCAAAACCGGCGCAGGCATCAAGGAACTCTGGAACCGGATCGAAGCCACCAAAGCCGTCGAACCGGGCTAGTCTCCCGAGTCTGAAACTTCTCATCACAGGCAGTGTCATTCTGAGCGAACGGGGCCCCGAACGTACCAGGGGCCCCAAAGAGCGATTGAGCTCTTTGGGGTAGGTTCGGGGGTGGTAAGCGAAGAATCCGCTTTTGCATTTGCTCGTTACTGCTAAGGCCAACTCCTCTACTTACGCCCCGTCCGCAGGAACGAACTGGAAAACCTTCGTCTCGTCGCGAATACGAAGGCTCATCGAGACCTCCGTTCCAATGGCGCCGCCCTCAACTGCCTCCCGGAAACGTCGGACGATCTCGTTTGCAGCCGGTGCATCGCAATACAGCGCTCTTTGCGCCTGTGCCGCACGCCCGAAGTAGCGCGGGCCGAGGCGAATCCAGCGAGATGCCCATCTGTCCCCGGCAAGACACTCGATGGCAATCGCATCAAGCCGCTGCATCCACTGCGCGGGAGCTCGCTCCACCTGCCAGTTGATCCAGGCGACGCCCACATCCGGCGTATCAGCATGTACCTCCTGCTCCCCCGGGCCGAAGTGACAAACTTCCCGCGGTTCATCGCGCTGGCCCGCAAAAAGCAGATCGGGAAGGACTCCGCGTTCCAGCATCTCGCGCTCCACTGCATCGGGTTCGGCGGTCACGCTCACCGCCACAGCATTCCGCCTGCGTATCTCGTTTTTAAAAATGCGCAGAGCCTCGTCCAGCGACGTGACGACAAAGTCCACCGCGCCATCGCGCATCGCCAGTTTCTGCACCATCGGATCTGCAGCGACAGCAAGCGTTGCGCAGCCCGCGACGTTGCCGGCGATCACCATGGCTCGGCTGAGGGCGTCGAGTTCGCCCACGTACAGAAGCTTGCCGCCCAGGTTCGGCTCTGCATCCTGCTCGCCGGCGCTCGCACTCGCTCTATCGCGCATGAGCGCGCGATAGAGGCAGAAAGCCCTAAGCTGGAACGGGTCTGTATTTACGGGTGCAGGATCAGGCACCAATCGGAGGTTCTCCATACGCCGCGGCGTCGGCGCAACCATTGCGCGTCAGTCCTTGACGCGTTCCACCACGTTCTTCTCGCGTACAAACAGGATCAATTCGCCGGGCATGGCAGTGGTTTTGAATTTCGCACTCACCTTGGGCTTCGCACATCCGTTTTCGGTGACAAACCCCTTTGACATGATCTCGGGAACGAGATACCAGACGTCACCAAACGCGTTCTTGTCCTTGTCGCAGTTGACGTAAATCTCCATCGAGTCGCTGTATGCGAGATGAAGCGCCACCTCATGGGTGTCGGCGGGAATCGTCAATTCGGCGGTGCCGTCGTCATTCTGCTTCACCCAGTCAGGGTGCAACATGGTCTCGTGATTGACGCGCACCTGGTAGCCCGTCGGCATCACGGCGCGCCCCGACTTACCGTCGAATACCTTGATGATGATGGTGTGGGTAGTTTCGGCATGCAGCGCGCCACCGGGCGCGACCATCCACCCAAGCAGGGATCCAAGCAGGATCAACCCAATTCTTCTACCAGCCATTCTGTTCCTCTCGCAACTACCACGCTGAGTATGGCTGCCCGTCTGATCCTGTTTCCTGCGACCCGGAGTGCACGTCATCGATGCCTGGGTCAGTCTGATCCAGCGAGTGCAGCGAATCACTGATGTCCGTGTTCCATGTCTCACGCGACTTCGTCATGGGATCGTCGGGGATGGCCTTGAGGTACCCCTCCTGCACCAGTTCGTCCAGCGATTGCGGCGCTTTCTGTTTATCCATGGTGTAGGAGTCGATTGCAGAACGCATAACCCGCAAGTCTTCCTTGAGCACGGCTTCCTGCGCGGATTTGATCGCAGCCTTGAAACTCGGAATGGCAAGCGTCGCCAGAATGCCGATGATCATCATCACGATCATCAACTCCATCAGCGTGAAGCCGGCTTCCCGTTTTCCCTTGCTGCTCATCTGTGCCTCTATTCTCCTACATCCCTTGACATTCGTTCGTAGCTATCGAAGCGGGGCATGTTACCTGGGGGCGAAGGCCCGAACCTCTGCAGCGTCAATCCTGACGGACAATCGCCAATCCTACCAATCGGAGTACTTTGTCCCGTCAAGTGCCGTGCCACCCGATTTTGAGTACACGTCGAAGACGCTCTGGCCGCCGTACGAGTCCGAACCCGGGTCATCCTGCATCGAATGCAATCCCCATTCGGCTTTGCCCGTCATCGGATCGACCGGAATGCGGCGAAGGAACTTCACCTTCTTGCCCTGGATATCGACCCCGTTGACCAGCGTATCAAGATCAGGCGGATAATTCTGGCTGTCGACCTTCGTCTGGATGGCGCCCTTGTCCGCAGCGTCCTTGTAATGGTCGATGGCATCGCGCATCTCCCACAGGTCACGCCGCAGTTCGTGCTCTCTTTCCCGTTTGATCTTGAAGCGCGCAATGGGGATGGCCGCTGACGCAAGGATCGACAAAATCGCCACAGTCACGATTAATTCAACCAGCGTCAGGCCGCGCTCCGAATGTCTTCGGATTGGCCGCCGAACCTTCATTGCTTGATACTCCTACTGAACAACAACTGTGGCTTGCGAGGTTTGTGCCTGCAACGGTTTGCCCGCGCTGTTCATTGCGCCCGCGCGCGTGATGCTGATCCCGCTCTGCCCTTTGGCTGTCGCCTGAAATGTTAAGACGCACACCACTCCCGCTCCGCTCACGCCAGGTGCGCCCGGTGGTCGCGAAACATTCAACGTCAGGCTTCCGCTATCGTCGCGATGAGCCATCGATACAATCTGCCCATCGCGATTCAGCAGATCGCCATCGCCCACGTTGACCAGCGTCATCTTCGATGGATCATATTGAATCTGCAAGGGAACCGAGGAAACGTCGGTTCCTCCGGTCAATACCACCGGGATCTGGAACGTAGTGCCGGTGATCACCGTTCCAGGCGAATTCAACATGAGATTGACTTTCCCGGCCGAGCCTTCGGGACCTGGGGAACCCGGTGGCGGGCTTGCGGCTGTCGCAGCCCGGTTTGCCTCGGCAGAAGCATTCCCGGCATTCGCCGCTGCCCGCATCTGTGCCAGAGCTGCCGGGGCTGCTGCCTCGGCGCTCGGCCCGGGCAGCGCACCAGGAACAGGGCGATTTGCCGGAGGCGCTGCCATCGGCGAAACTCCCGTAGCGCCCGCAGAAATGTGCCGCAACTCGATCGATTGGGTCCCTGGACCGGTATCGACTGTCCGCAGGTTGTCCGGCGTAAGTTGCTGCGACCGGACTACGTGCGGCACGACCACGAAGACAATCTCATCATCCTGCCTGATTTTGTCTCTCGAACCGAACAGGTAACGCAGAATTGGAATCTGGCTGAGCCCTGGAATGCCGCTCCAGTTGTCCTGGATCTGCTGTTCCTGGATGCCACCGACGATGTTGGCTTCCCCTTCACGCAAGCGGATGGTCTGCTCGGCCACGCGCTGGCTCAGAATCGGCTCGGTAACGCCGCTGATGGTCACCGACCCGCTCTGGGCAGTCACTTCGATCTTCATTTTGATCGTGACATCGCGATCGAAATGCACCGTCGGCGTAACTTCGATATTCACGCCCACGTCCTGATATTGGAATTGGGTATTTACCAGCGAACTCACCAGTGCAGTTGCGGCGCCGGTCTGATACGAACCGGTCGCGATCGGAATACGCGAACCAACCTTAAACGTTGCTTTCTGCTGATCGGCGGCACGGATGCGCGGGTTCTGCAGAATCTTGGTGTTGTTATCGGTCAGCAACGCGTTGGCAGTGGCCGCGCCAACCGTAACCGCAAAGTCGTTGGAGTTCAGATGGGCCAGGTTATACAGCGTCGGATTCGTTGAAGTTGAGGTCGGCGTGCAATTCGTGCTCCCCGTGGGACAGGTCGTCGAGGAACTGCTCGAGGTCGGCGGCTGAATCGCAACGCCGGCGCTCGACGGCCAGGTAATGCCAAGATTGCGCTCCCAATTCTTGCTCACTTCGAGAACCGCAATATCGACGACCACCTCGGGTCTGGCCTTGTCCAGGTCGTTGACAAGCTTCTGGGCAAGCAGCAGTTCGTCGGGCGTTGCGCGCATCACAATCGCATTCTGGCTGGCGACCCCGTAAACCTTCGCATTCGGCATCACGTTGCGCAGCGCGGTTTGGACGTCGTTTAGATCGTTTTGCTGCCACGCATTCGACAGGTAAAACGTCTGCACTGCCTGTTCGTCGAGTTCCGTGCGCTTTGACCGCGAGTTCTGCGCAACAAATATCGTGTTCTCCGTGATGGGGTGCCAGAACGTTCCCGAAAGAGTGCCTACGATGCGCAGTGCATCGAGCAAGGAAACATTGTTCAGCTCGACCTGGATGCGTTTTGAAATGTAGTCGGGATCGAAGAGTACGTTAATGCCGGCAGCCTTGCTGATAGCCTGGTACACGAGCTTTGAATCCTGCGACATCTGCAGCGATAAAGGCTCATTCGACAGGGGCTTCAATTGGGTCGGAGATTCGATTGAGCTGATCTCCTCCCCTGTTTGCGCGCTCATCGGAGAAAGGCTCTCGACCGCAGACTGTTGCCCGTGACTGGCTCGGATCTTCGCGATCTCCTGCGCCGCCGCCTCGTTGCTTGGATCGATCTCGTTGGCGCGCAACAGTTCCGAGAGAGCTCCCTCTTCATTGCCCGCAGCCAGCAAATTGCGCCCCTTGGTCACGTGCATCGCAGCATCGGTGAACCGGACGCGGTAGAAGGCCGCTCGAAAACTCTCGTTCTTCGGCGACATCGAATACGCCTTCTGGTAGTCCTGAAAGGCAGTATCGAAGTCGTCGCGCGCCTCGGCAGATTGCCCCTGCTTGAAATACCTGTTTGCCGACTGGGCAAAAACACTTGTCGAGCTCACAGAGAGAAGGGTAAGAATTCCGAATACGAGAATCCAGAATCGGGACTTCGAAAGGACGGGAATGGAGGGTGCCGGAGATTGAACGCGGCTTTTCATCGGACTCCCAGGTATCGGCGAGACGGACTGGCCTTCCGAATCAAACGGACGGGGGTAGGCCTTGATTCTCTCGACGCCGGCAATGACACATTTTCCGATATTGGTGCTTCCTACCAAAACGATGCCTCATTCTAGCAAAGCCCCACTGCAATATGGGGGTTAGCGTTGCGATGCTACGATGAAAGTTTAAGGGACTTTCCCTCATGCCGCGCCAAACCAGCCACACTATCGTACCCCGCGACACCCCCGGACCGGAGAAAAAGGCCCGGCCACGCGATCCCGTGGCCTCCGGCGAGCGCGATGCCGCCCACAACCGGGTCGCCAGCCACAACTATTTCCTCCTCGAGAAGTTCGAAGCCGGCGTTTCCCTCCGCGGAACCGAGGTCAAGTCGATCCGGGAGGGAAAAGCGAACCTGAGGGACTCCTACGGCCTCATCAAAGACGGGGAAGCCTTCCTGCTGAACTTGCATATTGGACCCTATTCACACGGCAATATATCGAACCACGACGAGACCCGCACACGGAAGCTGCTCATGCACAAAGACGAGGTTCGGCGGCTGATGGCAAAGACGCAGATCAAGGGACATACGCTCATCCCCACCCGCCTCTACTTCAAAAACGGCCGGGTCAAGTGCGAATTGGCCGTGGCCAAGGGCAAGCAGGACTGGGACAAGCGCGAAACCGAGCGCCGCCGCGAAGCCGACCGCGACGCCCGCTCCGCCATCAACGCCAGCAAACACAAAATGGGCCGCTGACGGGTTCGGAGGGAGCAGCGGGCTTCCGGCCGCTCCCCTCAACGTTGTCATCCTGACGCGAAGCGGAAGGATCTGCGGTTGCCTTTCGCGCGGGGTACCCCGTTTCCCTGTGTTGGGACCGGGAAAGCAATCACCTCAGCGTCTGTCATGTTGAGCGAGGCGCAGCCGAGTCGAAACATCTGCAGTTGCTTTTAGGCCATCCAGTCACAGACGCCAATTCCCACCTTGCCGCCGAACACTCACAATAACGCACGAAGCGTCAGGGCACGACTTCAGTCGTGCCGCAAACAACCAGAAAGACGGCCGGGCTTCAGCCCCTGAGATGCTCTTATCGATTTCCCGATATTGAAGTGTCATCCTGACCGGAGCACGCTTGGGCCCCACGAAGTGAGGTAAGCGACGCCGGGTGTCCCAGGTCCCGGTGTTGGGACCGGGAAAGCAATCACCTCAGCGTCTGTCATGTTGAGCGAGGCGCAGCCGAGTCGAAACATCTGCAGTTGCTTTTAGGCCATCCAGTCACAGACGCCAATTCCCCACCTTGCCGCGGAACACTCACAGAAACGCACGAAGCGTCAGGGCACGACTTCAGTCGTGCCGCAATCAACCAGAAAGACGTCCGGGCTTCAGCCCCTGAGATGCTCTTATCGATTTCCCGATCTTGAAGTGTCAGCCTGAGCGGAGCACGCTTGGGGCCCCACGAAGTGGGTAAGCGACGCCGGGTGCCCCGGGTCCCTGCGTTGGGACCCGGGAAAGCAATAACCCGCGCGCTGTCCTGTTGAGCGCGGCGCAGCGGAGCCACATCTGCCGTGAAATTTCAACATCGGCACGGACGTGGGTGCCCCCATCCAGGCTCCGCTTGGGTACGAAAGCACGATCTGCCCAGAACTCGAGAACCGGAAAATCTCCCCTAACCACGACGAGCAAACCCGGTCCAATGAGCTGAATGAAAAGCCCCCGAGTTCATCCACTAGCCATAATCTTTCTTATGCCCGTCCTCATCAGCTGTGCACGGACGTGCCCTGCCCAACCGGCTCCCAAATCGCCTGCTCAACGGCGTCTGGACGAGCGAATGCCGACATGGCTAAAAGCCTTTAAGGTCACCGGCGTCGGTGTCGCGTATATACAAGACGGCAGATTGGCATGGACCGCATTCTACGGTGATCAAATCCCAGGAGGCCCTCCGGCAAATCAGAAGACCCTCTACAACGTAGCTTCCCTGACCAAGCCGATCACGGCAGAAATCATCCTGCGGCTCGCCTCAATCGGGAGGATTTCATTGGACGAGCCGATCTCACCCTATTGGACGGATCCAGATTTGGCAGACAATCCGTGGACAAAATCACTAACCACTCGCATTTGTTTGACGCATCAGACCGGGTTTCCGAATTGGCGATATCAAACTGGCAATCGCCTCAAGTTTTTATGGCAACCTGGCACAGGGTTTGGCTACTCGGGCGAAGGTTATGACTATGCGGCTCACTTTGCGGAAAGAAAAACCGAAGTTTCGTTTGAAGAACTCGCCCAGCAATATGTTTTCAGTCCGATTGGAATGAAGGACACTTCCTATACACCGCGCCCTTGGTGGAACGGACGGCAGGCCAAGCCTGTGGAATCGGAGCCACGAACAAAGTGGTCTGCGGCTGACCTCTTGCGTACCACGGTGGAAGACTACGCTGGATTTGTGATCAGCGTTATGCACAATGACGGCGTGACTCGGGAAATTGCCGCCGAACGCCTCAAGATTTCCAGAGACCTCATATCCCCTGAGGTTGAATCCGTGCTGTGCGAATCAGCGAAAGATCCGGGGCATTGCACCGTCTCCATGGGTTTCGGCTTGGGCTGGCGAATCGTCAAGATCAACGGAGAAACAATTGTCGATCACACAGGCGCCGATAGCGACGTGAAGACCTTCGCTTTCTTCGTGCCACAAGAGAAGATCGGCGCAGTGATCTTCACCGATGGCCCGGATGTGGGCCACGACATCATCGATAAGGTTCTCGCCACGATCGATCCGGATCGGCCTCTCTATGACGCGACCCTCTGGCAGAAATTCCCTGCTCCCGAGTGAAAGAACTTCAAATCTCTGCTTCCGATCTCAGCATTCCGAGCGGATTGTAGCTATCCAAGATCGGAAGCGCGTCGCGGAGAGGGGCTGATTGTGAGGAGCTATCTACTCCGCGAGGCGCTTTCGATTTGGCCACGAGAAGGAAGCCGCAGGTGTACTTAGGGGCCGCGGTGAGTGATGCTGGGATTATGGATATTGAATGCCATTTCCTGGTTGAGCAAGTAGTTTTTAAGTCCTTCATCGTGGCCGCAGGTGCTCGGAACAGTTGCGCAGTTGCATAGACTGTATTGGATCCGCCGTTGAGATAAGCCGGTTAGGGTGGTTTTGAAGCGTTGCTGGATCAAGTCGGCACACGTTTGCGGAAGCATGCGTGGAGCAAGCCGACAGAGCGGATTGGCGGCGACGGTCATGAAGAATCTAATCCTGCGAAATAGAGTTGTGCGGCGGTGAAGCGCTGGACGACGCGCATGGGTGCGCCGCAACGGGGACAGTGCCAGAGATCGCAGTCGGGCGGCGGCGGCAGAGGCAGCGGCTCCCGGCCCTGAGCGGTGAGCAGGGTGCGCGCCAGTGGCAGCAGCTGTTTTCGGAAGCGGTTCGACAGCAGGCCATAGTGGCGGATGCGCACGAAGCCCCTGGGCAAGACATGCAGGAAGAAGCGGCGCAGGAACTCGACGGCCCCGAGGGGCATGACACGCTGGATTCCGCCGTGCCGGTGGTCGCGCCAGCGGAAGTGGACTTCTTCGCCGTCGAAGGCGGTGATGCGGTGGTTGGATATGGCCATGCGGTGGGTATAACGGCCGAGATAACCGAGGACACGATCCGGTCCGCCGAAAGGCGGCTTGGCATAGACGTACCAGTCCTTCTTGCCCAGCTTCTGGATCAGTTGTTCGAACCACGCGGGATCATGGAAATCCGTGGCGGCCCCGCGGCAATCGAGCAGGTTTTTGCGGTAGAGGTGGCGGAGTCCGGCAAGGAACTTCTTACGGAAGACGTTGTGCAGTACCGCAATGGGCAGGAGGAATCGTGGGTGGTTGGTTGAAATCCAGCGGTGATGATCTGGGGACAGTCCGCCGCCGGGGACCACGCAATGGACGTGGTAATGGCCCAGCAGGGTCTGACTCCAGGTGTGCAGGATGGAGAGAAATCCAATCTCTGCGCCGAGCCATTTAGGATCTCGAGCGACTTCGAGCAGGGCCTGGGAACTGGCGTCGAAGAGCAAATCGAGAAATGGCCGGGGAGAAGTCAGGGCCAGCGGGTTCAGTTCGTGCGGCACGGTGAACACGACGTGGAAGTAGTTGGTGTTGAGTAGATCTCGCTGCTGCACCTGGAGCCATCGCCGGCGTTCCTGCGCCTGGCACTTGGGACAGCATCGTGATCGGCAGGAGTTGTAAGAGTGAGGCGCTTCGTACGCGCAGTCGACACACTTGTCCTTATGTCCGCCAAGAGCAGCGGTGCGACAGCGCTCCACAGCCCGATATGCCTTCAGCTGCTGATAGCTGACACTGAACTGTTCGAGATACTTCCTGCCCTTTGCGCGAACGATGTCGGCCACTTCGATGGCCGGCCGCATCATGAGCGACGCGGACGATGATAAGACCGGCGGCTCTGGTCGACGTTGCTGAGCTTCAGTTCTTCGATCGGGTTGGCGACCTGGTGAAGGTGATGCTCGGACAGATGCAGATACCTCGCCGTAACTTCCAGATCCTCATGACCGAGTAGAAGCTGGATGGTGCGCAAGTCGGTGCCGGCTTCCAGCAGATGCGTTGCCCAGCTGTGGCGAACCAGGTGAGGCGTAACTCTTTTACGGATGCCGGCCCGCCTGGCCGCTTCGCTGCAGGTGCGCCACACGGTCTTGT
Source organism: uncultured Acidobacteriaceae bacterium (assembly GCA_963830285.1). Taxonomy (GTDB): domain Bacteria; phylum Acidobacteriota; class Terriglobia; order Terriglobales; family Acidobacteriaceae; genus Telmatobacter. The sequence goes on along the minus strand of CAWHLU010000009.1, from coordinate 280,032 downwards.
CGGTGATCGGTTGCTCTGAGTCGCGATGCATGCGCGAGGGAAACAGGTATGTCTGCGGCTTGAGCCACAGCCAGTAGGCCCGCAGCGTCTCCAGCAACTTCGGACTCAGCGGCAAATCGCGATCCTTGCCTCCCTTGCCGTTCACCACGTGAAGAACCATGCGCTGGCTGTCGATGTCGTCGATCTTCAGCCGTGCGATCTCGGCGCGGCGCATGCCCGTGCCATACAGAACCATCAGCAGCGTGCGCTCGAACAGGCCGCTGCTGGCATCGATCAGACGTGCCACTTCCTCCAGGCTCAGGATCTTGGGTAGCTTCCGGCGAACCTTGGGATAGGGCAGGAACTGCCGGAACTCATGACGATGCAGTGTGCGTATGAATAAGAACCGAAGCGCAGACACGTGGCACTCGACTGTTCCCGGATCCAACTTCCTCACCTTGAGCAGGTAAGACTGATAGGTGCGAAGATGATCGGGAGACAGCTTGTCTGGCGACTTGCCGAAGTGTTGTGCGAACCGCTCGACGAAACGCAGATAGCGCCGTGTCGTGCCGGCAGAGTAGTTGCGACGCTCGAGCTCTTCGAGCATCATTTTGCGAAGACGAGTCACAGTGTGTTACCTCCTGTGACTCACACGCTATCCCGGCCACAAAACTACACGCCAGCCACAGCCGTAGCGGCCGCGGCGCCTGCGGCTTCGTTCTGGTGGTCGACTCGGAAACTTTGGCAACTTTTTCGCATCGACAAAGCACCGGGCGAAACCGCCCGCGATCGCTTGTCTCCCTCTCCACAATGAAATAATGATCCTGTATGCAAACAGCACTCTCCTTCACTCCCCTCGCCCAGATCGAAACCGAACTCCTCGCCGTCACCGCCGTCGACACGCAGACCGCCAAAGGCCCCGACGCCAAGCCCGAAGCCGGTCCTGCTGACCGCCGATGAAGCCGTCAACGCCGCCGCAGCCGCCGTGCTCGCCAGCGGCGAATTCAAGGCCGGCGCCAACGAAACCCTGCTGCTGCACGCCCCGGCAGGCCTGAAAGCCAAGCGGCTGCTGATCGTCGGCCTGGGCAAACAGGCCAAGGCCACCGTCCACGGCGTCCGCAACGCCGCCGGAACCGCCGTCCGCTTCACCAAGCCGCGCGGCATCCGCGAGCTGGTCTTCGCGCTGCCAGACATCCGAAGGGCTGCTCCACGCAATGGCCTGCGCGCGCGCTGCCGTCGAAGGCGCCATTCGTCGGCGACTTCGACCCCGACACCTACCGCAGCGACCGCAAAGACCTGAGCGTGCAATCCTTCACCCTTGCCGCCCCCGCCGACGCAGACCAGGCCGCAGCTCGAAGGCCGCCTTCGCCGAGGGCGTCATCGTCGGCGAGAGCCAGAACTTCACCCGCTCCCTGGTCAACGAGCCCGGCAACAAGCTCACGCCGACCATCCTCGGCCAGCGCGCCGCGGAATGGCCAGCGAAGTCGGCCTCAAGTGCGAAGTCTACTCCACCGAAAAACTGCACGAGCTGAAGATGGGCGCCTTCTGGAGCGTCTCGCAGGGCTCCGAAGAACCGCCCGCCCTGATCGTCCTGCGCTATGAGCCGGAAGGCGTGAACGGACGGGCCCGGTGCTCGGCCTCGTCGGCAAAGGCATCACCTTCGACACCGGCGGCATCTCCATCAAGCCCGCCGACAACATGGAAAAGATGAAGTACGACATGGCCGGCGGCGCGGCCATGCTCGGCGCCATGCGCGCCATCGCCCTGCTCAAGCCCAAGGTGCGCGTCATCGGCATCGTGTGCGCGGCCGAAAACATGCCCGACGGCAAAGCGCAGAAGCCCGGCGACGTGCAGACGGCTGCCATGTCGACGGCAAGACCATCGAGATCATCAACACCGACGCCGAAGGCCGGCTGGTGCTGGCCGATGGCCTGACCTATGCGCGCCAGCTGGGCGCGACCCACCTGATCGACGCGGCCACGCTGACCGGCGCCATCGTGCGTGGCGCTGGGCATGGTCAACGCCGGCGCCTTTTCCAACGACGATGAGACCTATCGAGAAATTCGAGGCGGCGCTCGCCGACTTCCGGCGAAAAGTTCTGGCGGATGCCGCTGGGCGACGAGTACGCCGACCAGATCAAGAGCGACATCGGCGACATCAAGAACACCGGCGGCCGCTAGGGCGGCGCCATCACTGCGGCCGAGTTCCTGCATGTGTTCGCCGAAGACACGCCGTGGATTCACCTCGACATCGCCGGCCTGGCCTGGATCGAAGACACGAAGCCCTACATCGCCAAGGGACCAGCGGCGTTGCCGTGCGCTCGCATCCTGGAGTGGGTGCGGAGCTACGAGTAGCGCGTGCGTCCACGGCTACAAGTAGAGTTTCTTGGCCAGTCATTCCGACCGTAGCGGAGGAACCCGCCCTGAAAATTCAAAACCAGCACCGACCGAGGGTGCCCCATCCAAGCAGACCTTCATGGCGAGGGGGACGCGGTTCTAAAAAACCAACTGAACGATTGAACAGCCATCAGGATGCGGAGTGCGACTTCGGTCCGTTCGCCCCGATAAACCCATGATGCTGCCGGTGGGCAATTCAAGATGGATATCCTCCAGAGAAAAGTGCGTGTATCGCTTGCTTACGCCATCAAATTGGACCGCAAGATCGTTCATACATTCTCCCTCGTTAGCCGCGTTCCGTTCAGCCGGTTTGAAGCTTCCTTTGTCCGGCGGGCAATCTCTTCGCTGCTCAGGCCAAGCAACTCGCCAAGCTGCGCCACCTTCTCCAGGTGTTCCGAAAATTCCTCGTCATAGAGCCGTGCGCTCAGATCCGGGTCGGGCGCAATGATCGACCCCTTCCCCTGTTGCGTCACGATCACACCCTCGCGCTCCAATTCAAGGTAGGCGCGCTTGATCGTAATCACGCTCACGCGCAACGACATCGCAAGCTGGCGAATGGATGGAATTTCATACCCGGGAGCCCAATCCCCTACCGCCACCCTTTGCTTCACCTGCTCCATGATCTGCAGGTACATCGGCCGGCCATCAGATTGCGAAATGACAAGATCGCTGTGCATGTCGATATACTGAGTATATACAGTATTCGCCTGCAGTCAAGCGAAAAACAAATCTGGCTGCCGGGTAGTCGGCTAGTCTTCTTCTGGCGGCGGGGAGCATGTGGCTACGGCCTCAGCCAATGGCCGGTGCGGCCGCATACGTCAAGGTAAGTGCGGTAATGTCGTCTTCCTGCCCAAACGCTTGCGCTGCGCTGGCGATCTCTTCTGCCGATTGGATGCTGAGCGCGGCCGATCGTTCAAAGCCGAACAAATCGCCGGCCTTATCGCGGGCTTCGACCACGCCGTCAGTCAGCAGGGTGAGTTGCTCACCCGGCGAGAGTTGGAATGTGGATGCCGCGTAGTCTGACTCAGCAGCAAGGCCCAACGGCAAGCCGTTTCAAGCGCCAACTCTTTGCCCGCTACATACGGAGCGATGTGACCCGCGTTGGCGACCGTCAGGTTGCCATCTCCGTCGCAGCGCAGAACCAGGCAGGTGGTAAAGCCGCCGTGGCTGCGCACCAGCATTCGCTGATTCATGGCGCTCAGAATCTCTCCAGGGTTCTCGGTAAAGTGGGCTAGCGTGCGAAATGTGCCGACAGCAGCGCGAAGCGTGCAGCAGGATGCTCATTCCCGCTCACGTCGCCGATCACAGCAAGCACTCCGCCGCTACGGGTGGGGACGTCTAATGAAGTCTCCGCTAATCACCGGGTTTCGCGATTGCGGCAATCGACAAGCCTCGGTGAGGTTGGCGGGACTTCTTTCAGGAATGAGCACCTGCTGCACGCTTCGCGCTGCTTCGAGTTCACCTGCCATGCGTTCTTCCTGCAAGCTGGTTCGCGTGAAACGCCAGATCAGGATGGCAAGAATCGCCAACAGAAAGAGGATCTCCACAAGCTGGCCAACCATGATGGGAAATGGCCGCCGCCACATGAAAAAGACTACAGAGGAGAGCGCATCGCTCGACCACCCTAGGCGATCCATGTAGCTGACCGCTGTGACTGCCAGGCCGAACAGATCGCCGATGAGTTCCGGGACTGCTACCAGCCGGGCATCGCGGAAGCCCTGGATAGCTCTGCGAATGATAAGGACATCAATCCAAATGGAGGCAGGAACAAGCGCAAGATCACTCAGCCCAGAGTCGGTTGCAGCACTGATCGACCAGAACATGGTTGCCGGGATCCGGATCAAATCGTAGGCGACAATGGCACCGATCGCCAGTTGCAAAGACCAGCCCCGTCGAGCGCGCAAAAGGTAATAGTAGAAGCCGACGTAGAAGAGTCGTTCAACGGAACGGAGCAATCGTCCCCACCCAATCACGCGGCGTGACCGGAAACGGATGAAACTCGATCCCGATACCGAACCAGATCAATGCCACTTGAACCATCTGGGCCGAACCGAACCATAAGTACTCTTTTTCCCGCGGGCGCAGTGCGAAGAGCCCCAGTGAAGTCAGTCCCGCAAGTGCGAAGACGAATCCAAAAACGATGATCGTGGTGTACTGCTCAAGGGTTCTGTCTGCATTCAGGCCGCTCAAGTTCTTAATGAGATCGAGGCGACCGATCAGCAGTCCGCCTTGCAAGCCACCGCTGGTGTACCTCGCCCAATAAGGCCAATGCCAAACGCGGATGGCGATCACAGCCGTGTGCGCATGGGCGGTTTCGGCGTCGGGAATTCTGAGTGTTTGCGGAATCCCATGGTAGGCACGTTCGCGCGGCGGCATCCCTCCGAACTGACCAATCATCTGGCCATCGACAAACACCTGGTAGCTGGTTGATATCAGCGGAATATAGAGAGCCAGCCGCTGGCCTCCCTCGGGGATTACAATTCGTGCCCGGTACCAAGCCAGGCCGCTCAAGTTCTTGTAGCCCTGCTCGCTCCAGCCCTCGGTGGAGCGAATCAGCGGCCATTGACTATCGTCGAACCCAGATTCGGCCCTGCGCGGGTCGTCGCCGGGATGAAAGCGCCACAAGCCATCGAGCGAGACCATCGTCTGGCGGCCCTTGTCGAGGTCGAAAACCGCAGGCGGGTAAGTCTGTGCCGCGAGACACGCAGCGGCAGCCACGACCTTGACTAGCAGTAGAATCTGCCGCCAACGCATGGTGAAAATCATATCTCTAGTGGGCGCGATTGATGGCGATTGCGTAGCGGCGGACTGCGTTGCTGTCCTGATGAGTGGCGGACAGCCCGGAGCGACGTGAGCGGGAAGTGCCGCTTTTCGTAGCAAGGGAAGTGCCCGGTTTCATAAGTTAGTAGCCGTAGAGGCGGTGGAAAAGTGCAAATCCCGTGCAGTGTGCGGGATTTGCAAGTTGAGAGGGAAAGTCTGTTTTGTGACTCTCCATCTCAACGTCTTTTCCACGGCCTTGATTTGCGCTGCGATCTGCTGACGGAGTGCCACATGGCCTCGGCCTCGACCGAGATCCGAGATTGCTGGCGTACTCTGCGCTACCGGAACCGTGTGCTCAGGCAGGCGGTGCCGATGAAGTACCCAATGCACTCGGCCCCCTGCGAGAGATCACAACCTCAAACTCTGTTCAAATTTGAACATACTTCCATTCCGCCCTCTGAAAGGATCTACAAAGGCATAATTGTGTGCCTCCACATCCGATTGATAGCGCCATCCGTGCCTGCGAAGCGCGATGTCGAACAGAGGAGCGCACGTGATGTTATCCAAGGCGGCATCGAAGTGCCGCTGGGCTGCGCTTTCAGCGTTAGTCATCATGGTTTTGCTGACGCTGTCGGTGCGAGTTCGATCGCAAGCCCTCTCCTCATCAGCAGATTCCCCGGCGACCACAAGAAGCCCGTCACCAGGGACATTGGATCTGACCTATCTCCGTCCGACAGAAGGAGCCATGGTCAGGAACTATATTTTCGATGGGTTCGGGCCATATCCAATCGTGGGCGCAGCCTTGACGGCCGGCATCAATCAACTGAATGATTCCCCGCCGGAATGGAATCAGGGGATCGGGGGTTACAGCAAACGATTTGGTTCCAACTTCGGAATCGCAGTTGTTGGAACTTCGACGCGGTATGGTCTGGCAGAAGCCTTCAGGGAAGATACGCTATATTACCGCTGTCAATGCAGCGGCGCATTTCCGCGACTGCGCCACGCAATGCTTTCAACATTGATAGCGCGCCGCGGCGACGACGGTCATCGCGTCTTCTCTTTCCCCGCGCTCGTCGCACCCTATGCGGGCACGGTGGTTGCGGTCTACGGCTGGTATCCAGGCCGCTTCGGCGCGAAAGATGCGTTCCGAATGGGCAACTACGGTCTGCTGGCGTATATGGGCCAGAATATTTCCCTGGAGTTCTTCTACAGCGGCCCTCATTCGTTGCTTTCACGCATGCACTTGAACAACTCGCACGGCTCCACGACTCGGGGTCCGAATCCATGAGCGGCCTCGAATCGACTCCAGCGGCCACATTGATCCCTTCTCCTCCGGGCGTCATGGCCCCAGGCACAACTGCCCCTGCGATCCCTGGTACAGGATTGCTCACCGGGTTCTTTGAATGGTTCGGCAGCCTCGGCGTCTTTTCGTGGCGAGTGCTCAGGGCCGCACTGACGCCGCCGTATGAATGGCGTGAGCTGATCCGCCAGCTTGACGAAGTTGGATCGAAGTCTCTGCCGCTGGTCGCATTGGCAGGCGCAGCAATCGGGGTCGTGATCTCGCTCGAAGCCCGCTACAGCCTCAGTCGGTTCGGCGCCAAATCAATGTTTCCGGCCACCCTGGTCTACTCGGTGGTCCAAGTCATGGGTCCCGTGATTACCGGCCTGGTTGTGAGCGGCCGTGTTGGCGCCGGCATCGGAGCCGAACTCGCATCCATGAAAGTGACTGAACAGATTGACGCCATTGAAGCGTCGGCGGTGAACCCTTACAGGCTGCTCGCGGCCACGCGAATCCTCGCTTGCATCCTTATGCTGCCACTCCTCACCGTTGCCGCAGACGCATGCGGACTGATGACCGGCTGGTTGGCACAGGCCCTGGTTGAGCCACTCTCGTTTCACCAATTCATCCAAAGCGGCTTTAGCGGATCCACTTTTAACGCGTTCCTTCCGCCAACACTTAAGACCGCCGTATACGGGCTGATCATAGGGCTCATTGCCTGCTTCCAGGGAATGCGAACCACGGGAGGGGCTGCGGGCGTGGGGCGGGCAGCTACCAACTCTGTCGTGCTGGCCTCGCTTTTTCTCATCCTCGCAGACGTTGTGCTTGTGAAATTCATCCTCGTCTTTTTTCCTTAACTGTTGATCGAAGGAATTGAAAGCAAAATGGCCACAGCTTTTGACATCGCGGTGAAGCAGGAGAATCACGAAGAAGACAACACTGCGTCGATCATCGAAGTCAAAAATCTGCATAAGGCATTTGGAAACCAAGTGGTCCTCAATGGGATGACCTTGTGCGTGAACCGCGGCGAGACCCTCGCCGTTCTGGGACGAAGTGGGACCGGAAAAAGCGTATTGCTGCGGATCATCGTTGGCCTCGAAACAGCCGACTCCGGATCGGTTCGCATTCACGGTCAAAGCATTGCAGGACTGCCCCTCGACCAGATGGGTGAAATCCGGAGGAAGATGGGTTTCCTGTTCCAGCATGCGGCTCTTTACGATTCGCTTACCGTTGCCGAGAACGTTGCATTTCCCCTTGAGCATCATCGCAGGGACTTGTCCAAAGCAGAGCGCGCAGGGCGCGTTACGCATCTGCTGGCTGAGGTCGGCATGGAAGACGCTGCCGGTAAGATGCCCTCGGATATCTCGGGCGGAATGCAGAAGCGTGTGGGGCTGGCGCGTGCGCTCGCGCTGGGGCCAGACATCCTCCTTCTCGACGAACCTACGGCGGGGCTCGACCCCATCAGCTCTGGTGAAATCGACGACTTGATTCTCAAGCTGCAGCGGGAACACCAGATGGCCTCGATCGTGGTTACGCACGACTTGCATAGTGCAAAGACAATTTCCAACCGCCTCGCGCTGCTCGACCAGGGGCGCGTGGTGATCGAGGGTACATTCGATGATCTTCAGCAAAGCGACATTGAATTTGTGAAGCAATTCTTAAAGGTTTCGTAGGAGGGCACATGTCGAGAGTGGCGCGTCTGGGAGTATTCATCGTTGTGACATTGGCGCTTCTAGCCACCGGCGTCTTCATCATCGGAAGCAAGGAGTATCTGTTTCGCTCCACTTACCAACTGAAGGCGCAATTCGACAATGTGGCGGGCCTCGCTGAGGGCGCCGATGTCCAAGTGGGTGGAGTGCACAGCGGAACCGTCACTGGTATCAAGTTGCCGGGCAAGCCGGGAGACAAGGTAACGGTCATAATGGAGCTCGATCAGCCAACCCGCGCAATCGTCAAGCAGGACTCCGTGGCTTCGATTCAAACGGAGGGCTTGTTAGGCAATCAGTTCATGGCCATTTCTTTCGGATCGGCCGGGCAGCCCGATGTAACGAATGGTGAGACCATACGCAGTGATCCTCCTCTCGCAATGTCGGATCTACTCCAGAAGACCAGCGGCATCCTGGATGGCAGCCAGCGCGCCATCAACAATGTGACTCAGGCGACCGCGCATCTCAACTCGGTGAGCGCCAAGATCGATTCGGGCCAGGGAACTGTCGGAGCGTTGGTAAACGACAAGCAACTTTATAGCAACCTTGAGCAAACCACGACTTCCTTGCAGGACACGATGGTCGAGGCCCAAACCGGTGTGACGGACTTTCAGGAAAACATGGAAGCCCTGAAACACAACTTCTTCCTCAGCGGTTATTTCAAGAAGCGCGGCTACGAAGACTCCGCCAGTCTTGCAGCGAATAACATCTCAGCGCTTCCCCAGGCATCGCCCTCAAAGTCGTTTACCTTTACGGCTAAACAACTCTTCGATAGTCGCGATTCGGCAAAGCTGAAAAACCAGAAGTCTCTCAAGGACGGCGGCAACTTTCTCGCGCAGAATCAATTCGGCTTCGCGGTCGTAGTCGTCTCCAATGGCATGGAAGGCGATACTCAGAAAGACCTGGTTCTTACCGAGGCGAGGGCCATGGTTGTCCGCGAGTACCTGGTTGAAAACTTCGGATTTGACGACAGCCAGCTTAAGACATTAGGAATGGGCAAACAGGCTGGCGCGAACGTGGACGCAGACTGGGGATCAATCCAGATCCTCATCTTTCCGGTAGGAACTGAGATGCCCCCCGAAAAGGCCTCACCGGCGGGAATCTCAACCATAACCAATGCGGATCCATCGCTGCATCCCGCCGCCGCAACCGAAAAACCGTAAGGAATGCTTAAATAAATTGAAGCAGCGATGCGCACCCAGGAAGTCTGAGTGGCGATGGAGAATTGATGACCGGCAACAAGCACAACCCCGAAGGAAACAGCAGTGACGCAGGAGAACCCAGCCCCGGCCCTTATTGGATGCGCATGCATCGGGACTGGCGCTTCTGGGTTGGCGCCATTCTCATGGCTGCCGCACTGGCGATCTACGTTCTCAGTGGCGACTTGGCATGGATTCCGCGCCGTCTCCACTAGAGACCGGTAGAAGCGGCCTGGCAGGATTGGATTCGTCGATTCTGATTGGCTTTTTTCTTTGCGAACGTAATTTGCTGCGCAGAGGTGCCGAGTCCACGAGCACTAAGATCTGCTAGTGCGTGTAAAGATCGTTGGCTACATCCTTGCCGTCGCTCTCGGCGCTTTTCGGCCGGGAATCGGGGTTGTCGTCGGAGCCGAATTCGCGACGTGGCGCTGCCTTTTTCCAGCGGTTGTCAAGGAATGCCGCTGAGGCAAAAGTGATGACAAGGACAAGAGCAAAGAGGGCAATTATGTTTTCGTATTTAGTCAAATCGAACATCGTGTTCTCCATTGCCGATGAAGTCTTGATTCGCAGTTGGCACAGGCGATGACCGGTTACATCGCTGAAATCCAGTCCTAATCATCTCGAAGGCTGACATGAGCAGCGGCCGCAAGCTTCCTCGCAACTTGGCAACCTCTGCAAGCACTCGGGATGTGACCCATGGGGATTCGAGGTCAGAGCGAAGGAAAATGGATGTTCAGTCTGTGGCAAATGTAGAGAATCAGGATGGAGCCCAGCGTGGAAAAGATGAGGCCGGCAGGATGATATCGTTCGTTCTTCGGACGAAAAATCATGTGGGTAACGCCGCCGCCGAGGAACGATCCGATGACGCCGAGCACGAGCGTCCAGAAGAGAGTTATGTGCACGTGCATTACCGATTTCGAGATAAGCCCTGCGACTAGCCCGATAATCAAATACCAGATTATGTGAAACATCTTTTCCTCTCAGTTCTGCTGAGGCATTCTGTTTTGACCGCATTTCTGCTTTTGGGGAATGACACCAATCGCGAGCCCGTCTCGCCGACATTCTCCACCGTCTGGACTTGGGAGGGTGCGTACCGTTGGATAGGGTCTAGATCGACCGGGCGCGACGTTCTTCCCGATCTCCCTCAGATAGCGGACCTTCGTCCACTCACCAGGTTGAAGACGAGAACGATCAGCGCGACCACCAGCAATAGGTGAATCAGCCCGCCGCCCAGGTGGAGACTAAAGCCCAGGAGCCACAGAACCAGAATGACTACAAAGATTGTCCAAAGCATATATTTCCCTTTCTCAAAGCGTGCGGACAATCCCGGCTTGGAGTCTGCCGGGAGCGTCCGCAATGCGCTTCGAAACGACGGCTGTTAGTTCGAGGCGACTGCCTGCGCTTTTGCGTCCCTGACCGCATCGAGGAACGAGTGAGCCGCGCCCGGCATGGCAACTTCGCCCTTCAGAATGCGGGCATTGGAGACATCATGACCGTAGATGGCCTCTGTGGAATCATCGTCGCGGCGAATCGAAGCTCCATTCAGCGTGAGTCCGGCAAAGGCGCCCCTGGCGCGCGAATACGTGAGGATCTCCGCATCCATTTTCCAGTCGGTGTCGGCCGAAGCGTGACGGCCTACCGGTCCGGCTGCCGCGGAGGCGTCAGCTCCCAATTCAAACTTGCTGGAGAGCAGCTGCTTCATTCCCCGCTCGTTCTGGATGATCATGACCAGGTCAATGCCCTCGACGCCGATCTGCAATCCCCAGCTGCCACCGGTGATGGCAAAGAAGACTGGCGCGCTCCAGCCGTCCGCGGTCCGGCAGGTGGCGACGCCCCGGCCATTTTCCGCGCCGAACACAAATCCGCCCTTGAGGAGATGGGGCACGACGGCAACGCATTTTGCGTGTTCCAGAACCTCTTCCGGAATCCCTTTATCCGGCGCGGCCATAATCTCGTGCAGTACCCTGCCTGCATGATCCAACCGGTCGTTTGTCGCTTCGCGAGAGGTTCCCGCCCAGCCGATGCTGGTCAGGCTGAGTAATGCCAACAAGGTGATAGCTTTCTTCATTCGAAAACACCATTTTTCTACCTGTGCGCGGCGGCGCTCGCCTTCGGCGCATATCGGGCGCACTCGGTACTGCTTACATTAGGGAGATTGTGCGCATGTGTCTGAGCAATAGCGCTCTACTTCTGAACTACGAGAACCTTTGCCGGGATGGTCGAGACAACTCGATCCCGGGCAGACTCCTTTTAACGCCTTCGCAAGCTCGGGTCGGGTGGAAAGTGCGACGCCCGAGGTTGGCGGCTTCCCTGGGGTAGTGGTCAAAAGTGAGCAGCCGGAAGAGTCGCTCCATGCAACACTCGCACCAGTCCCAAATTAGCTCTGATACCGAGGTGAGTCTTGCTCCCCAATGGAAAGTCCGTTCTAGTGGTCGACGACAAAGAGTGTATTCGCACGTCGATGTCGCTCGTGTTTGAGTCGTTAGGGTATTCTGTGCGATCTGCCGAAGATGGGCACTCCGCATTACGCGAAATCCGCCGCCAGAACCCCGATATTCTTCTTTCCGATCTGGCGATGCCCGGCATGTCGGGATTTGAATTGCTGACCGACGTCAGACACTTTTTCCCGGAAATCCGGGTAATCGCCTCAAGCGGATCGTTTTCCGGCAGCGATGTCCCGGATGGCGTTCTAGCGGATGCCTTCTATCCGAAAGGCAGTGGCGTCAGTGCGCTCCTGCAAATCTTGAGATCGCTTCCTCAAATGCACAGCCGAATGCCCGGACCCATCATGGCTACACCTCATCCTGATCCGCGCAGCGGGGCTCTCTCCCTGGATGCTTAGCTACCTCCCGAACGAGTGCCCGAGCCATCTCCCCCGAGTGTTCCGCGATGAAGTTCGATGGGGCGTCGCCCGAACTACGCGATACCGCCCTCGCTTTCTATGCCAGTCAAGTGCACGGTCTCTATTGCTCAGACTCGTGCCACGCATACGGCTAGAGTGGGGATGTAAGGATAGATAGATTTTGCAAGAGCCCCGACATTGTGAGGGCGCACCTGGACGGTTTCAACATCCTTATGGTGGCTGATGTTGCTGGATTGTTCTTAACGGCAGCAGAGCATCCCACGCAACCATGGAACCGCAGACTCCCTGAGGGGGTCACACATGCGCGGAATGAAGGTTCTGATTTCAACCACAGCGTTGCTCGCAGGCCTGGCCTTGATGCCGGTGGCTCAAGCGCAGATTTCCATCAACATTGGCGTTCAACCCGTCTGCTCGTACGGCTATTACGGATATGCGCCTTACTCCTGCGCACCAGTGGGTTATTACGGAACGGGCTATTTCTACAACGGTATCTTCGTGGGCATTGGCCCATGGGCCGGCTGGGGCTATAGCCATGGTTGGGGAAGCCACCGCTTCCACGGCGATGGTGGCGGAAGTTTTCACGGTGGAGTTGGCCGTGTAGCTTCTAGCGAGAATGGAGGCGGCGGAAATGCATCGCGCGGCGGCGCAACTCACGCCAATGCTCCGGCTTCCCATTCCAGTGCAGGGCGTCCAAGCCCATCTCACACCACTTCGCAAAAGGCAGCAGCTCCACGCGGTGGCACATCACACGGCGGCGCCGGTCAAGCTCACAGCGGCCAAGGCGGGGCTGCGGACAAAGGCGATGGTAAACACGCTGGCGGCGATCACAAGTAATGTTTCAGCTGCAGCAACGGGCGGTGGAGCAAACCAGCTCCGCCGCTTGGCGTTTGGTAGACTTCCTTGCCAGATCTCTGCGCCTGCACCGATTCGGCCCTTTCAGCAAATACTGATTTTCCAAGTACACTGCACGCCAATTTGCGGTTTCTCTTTTGCTCGTAACCAGTGAGCAATATTGATCAGACGCGCGCGTTCGATCCACGTGATGATGGACAGAGATTGATCGTAGATACGGTCGATCTGTGACCGTCAGAGCACATTTTGCACCTATGCTCCCGATAGCTCCGGGCTGTGATGCCGGCAAACATGGCACGGTCGGTGGCCCACACAAGAACAAAACCATCTGCGATGAGGCAAACCTTGACGAGTATTGACCGAGCGGCATTCGATCCCGCTGCCTTTCTGGCAAGTGCCGGGCTCGGCCGAAGAATCATCGAGTTGAAGCCAAAGCAGACTTTCTTTTGCCAGGGAGACGCGGCGGACGCCGTGTTTTATCTACAGAAGGGCCGAGCACGACTCACCGTTGTCTCCCAAAATGGCAAAGAGGCCACGATCACCCTTCTATCTGCTGCCGACTTTGTTGGAGAGGAATCTCTGGCCGCAATCGTGGGCTTGCACCTGGCGACCGCTACTGCCGTCAACGCCTGCACCGCGCTGAAGATTGGCAGAGATGAAATGATTCGCGTGATGCACGACGAGCCGGCCTTTGCCGACATATTCCTCAAGTTTCTGCTGGTCCGCAGCATGCGCGTCCAGGCCGATCTTGTCGATCAACTCTTCAACTCCAGCGAAAAGCGCCTCGCGCGGATTCTCCTGTTGATGGCCGAATTCGGCAAGCCGGGTGCGCCGGCTACCTTTATCCCCTCGATTACACAACAGACATTGGCGGACATGATCGGCACCACCCGCTCCCGCGTGAGCTTCTTCATGAACCGCTTTCGCAATCTTGGCTTTATAAGTTACAACGGCCGTATCCAGGTACATAAATCGCTGCTCAACGTGGTCCTGCTCGACCAGCTGCCCGAAGATAACAATGCGACGAAGCCACGAATCCTCTATCCCGGAGCAATTCTCAAATCCTCGGCTAAGCCCTTCAGAACGCCCGGACATGGACCGATTCGACGGCTTCGGAGTGCTTAGGCATACCGAAACACCGGGACAGAATCCCTCGGGGCTTTCCGGCACGCGAGCCATGGTCAGCGTATGCTTGGGAAAGGCACTCTTTCCCCCTTCTCGCCTTCGGCACTCCCGGCTTCGCTTCAGACGAGCATCTTCCAAGCACGCAACCGAACGACTGGAGCTGCGATGAGTCTGATAAAGCAAGGGGACGTGAAGAATCATCTTTCCGCGCGCCACCGCACAGAAATACATGTGGCTCGATCGGAAAGCCAGTCAGATGCAACCGGCTTCCCACATGAGGAAGCCTCTGGTGCAGATCCGAAAGTGAAGGATTCGGCGGAGAATCCACTCAATATTTCCACCCCCATTGAGCCGAATACCACTCCGATTGTCACTTCCAAAAGCGTAAAGCCGTGATGTTGCATTCCATCTTTTTGCGCAGCGGATGCACGCTGCCGGATCGTGTTGACCCGCGGAGAGAGCCCTTTTGTGACAATTGGGCCCACGTTGAAAAGATTGAAGCGTCGGATTTCGATGTGATGATCCGGAGAGCTGGCTGGCACTTCATGTGGGTGCAGGGATCCTGTTCGCGCCAGGGATACGGGCGAACAGAAGAGAATGCGATTCATCAAGCTTTGGCCCGTGCACTGAGAGGAATCAACAAGCGATTCAATGCCGCGGAGTTCGATTCTCTTCGGATCTCGCGGTTTCCGGGCTTCTGCGTCGCAAGCGTCACAATGGAAGCCCGGCAGATTCAGCAAAACACATCGCTCGACGTCGTTGTCGAGAGCCATCCGCTGGCAATTCCCGCACGATAAGCGGGCTGACGGAAAATGCGCGAGCCAGATTCTGATCCAGTCACTCGCGTGCAGCGGGCGCAATGCGCGACGCGCATCAAGACCGAAAGCAGGAAAAATGTTCCCTCCAAATTCGAAAACCCCCGCCAAACCCGTCGAGGGATCACCTTCAGAAGCCTCCTTCAATGTCCCATTAGAGGCGTGCGCGTTGCCTTTGCCTACCCGCATTGCGTTCGTGGGAAACTATTTGCCGCGTGAGTGCGGCATCGCAACATTCACCACCGACCTGTGCAATGCTCTTACAGACGAATACGGACAAGGACGCCTCTTTGCGATTCCGGTCAACGATCCCGATTCAAGTTACGAGTACCCTGAGCAGGTTCGTCTTGAGCTGGCGCAAGAGGACCTGGCGTCATACGAGCGAGCCGCGGAGTTCCTCAACTTCAATGGCAACGACCTTGTTTGCCTGCAGCATGAATATGGCATTTTTGGAGGCGCCGCGGGCCGCTACATTCTGGCCTTGCTCCGCAAACTGAAGATGCCGCTGGTAACAACGCTGCACACGGTCTTGCGCGAGCCCGATGCAAATCAACGGATCGTGCTCGAAGAAATCGCACAGCTCTCTGACCGCCTGGTTGTGATGAGCCAACTTGCGGCCCAGCTTCTTCGCGATGTGTATGCGGTTCCTGACGGAAAGATAGACGTGATCCCGCACGGCGTTCCCGATCTTCCGTTCATGGATCCCAACTATTTCAAGGACAAGTTCGGCACCGAGGGCAAATCTGTCTTGCTCACCTTCGGACTGCTATCCCCAAACAAGGGAATTGAGAACGTGATTCGGGCATTGCCTGCGATTCTGGAGCGCCATCCGAACGTGGTCTATATCGTTTCCGGCGTGACGCATCCGCATATCCGGCGACGCGAAGGGGAGCGGTACCGCGAAAGCCTGCAGGCGCTTGCCGAACAGCTCGGTGTCAGCGGTCACCTGATCCTCAACAATCGTTTTGTGAGTGCGGAAGAGCTCGTGGAGCATGTGGGGGCGGCAGATATCTACATCACGCCCTATCGGCAGGAAGCCCAGATCGTCTCGGGCACACTCGCCATTGCGCTCGGAGCAGGCAAAGCGATCATCTCCACGCCCTATTGGCATGCCAAGGAATTGCTTGCTGAAAAGAGAGGCGTCATTGTTCCCTTTGACAGACCCGATGCCATCTCCGAGGCGGTTCTCGCTCTCCTCGAAAACGACGCAGAACGTCATGCCATGCGCAAGAGGGCTTATCTGCACTCTCGTGGAACAACCTGGCCGAAAACAGCGAAGGCCTATATGGCGAGTTTTCAGCGCGCACGGTTTGAGCGGTCTCTCCAGCCGAAGGCCACCCATCCGGACGATTTAGTTGTGATACCGGCAGAGTCAGACGATCGGCTGCCGGGTCTCAACACCAGCCATCTCTTGACCATGACTGACGACACTGGCATGTTGCAGCATGCGATTTTCTCTGTGCCCAATTCACGCGAAGGCTATACAACAGACGACAACGCTCGCGCGCTCATTGTCTCCACTCGGCTGGAGAATGAGAACCAATCCAGAAATCTCAGTCTCTCTCGGCGGTACCTCGCTTTTCTCTGGCTCGCGTTCAATGAAGACGCAGGGCGATTCAGAAACTTCCTGAGCTACGACCGTAATTGGCTCGAGCAGATCGGTTCAGAAGACAGCCATGGCCGTGCTCTTTGGGCCTTGGGAATTGTTCTGGGGCAATCTCAGAATGCCGGATTGCGCGGCGCGGCGGGACGACTCTTCGAGGCCGCGATTCCTTCCGCCATGATGTTCACGAGCCCGCGGGCATGGGCGTTCAGTGTGCTCGGAATGCAGGCATATCTGGGACGCTTTCCAGGCGACAGAGAGATTCAAAGCCATCGCAACACGCTGGCCGATCGCCTCCTGGATATTTACCTGCGCAGCTCCAATGAAACATGGCGTTGGTTTGAGAAAAGTCTTTCCTACTCGAATGCAAGGTTGCCGCAGGCGCTCATTCTGGCCGGGTGGCACAGTGAAAACAAGAGAATGATGGCTGCAGGAATCGAATCGCTCGAATGGCTTGTTACGGCGCAACACCGCGGCGACGCAATGATGTTCGTGCCTATCGGTTCCAGCGGGTCCTTCAGCGAAGGCAAAGAGAGACCTCGTTTCGATCAGCAGCCGGTCGAGGCTTGCGCCACAATCTCTGCCTGTCTTGAGGCTTATCGGCTGACGCAGGACGAGCGTTGGCGCGCCGAAGCCCATAGCGTATTCGGTTGGTTCCTTGGCAACAATGACCTCCGAGTGGCGCTGTACGACGCCACAACCGGCGGATGCAAGGACGGACTTCATCCAGATCGCGTCAATGAGAACCAGGGAGCTGAGTCTACGCTCTCCTTCCTGATGGCTCAGCTTGACGTGCAGGCATCCCTTGAAACAAGCGCAGAAAAAACGTACACGGAAATGAGCGTTCCCAGTTGAATCCGATTACCGCAGCAGCTCCGTTTCACAATTCACTGGCTTTCGAATCCAGCGAAATTCCCCTTCTCACACGCTACGATCACAACCCGATTCTGAGCAGGGAGAATTGGCCCTATCCAATCAACAGCGTGTTTAATGCCGGGGCTGTGCGTCTCGCAGATGGAGATACATTACTGTTGTGTCGCGTCGAGGACAGGCGCGGCATTTCCCATCTCTGCGTCGCACGGTCTGCCAACGGTATCGATGGATGGCGCATCGACCAGAAACCCACGCTTGTTGCAAACCCGCGTGAGTACCCTGAAGAAGTCTGGGGCATCGAAGATCCACGCATCACTTACGTACCGGAGCTCGAGCAATACGCAGTGGCCTACACCTCGTTTGCCCGCGGTGGTCCTGGGGTTTCGCTGGCCCTCACAAAGGACTTCAGAACTTTTGATCGATACGGCGTGATCATGCCGCCGGAAGACAAAGATGCCGCATTGCTGCCGCGGAGAATCAACGGCTACTGGGCCATGATCCATCGTCCCGTAACCACTCTGGGAGCTCACATGTGGATCTCCTATTCACCGGATCTGAGGCACTGGGGCAGCCATAAAGTCATCCTGGAAGCGCGACGCGGCGGATGGTGGGATGCGAACAAGATCGGGTTATGTTCCCCGCCGATCGAAACACCAAAGGGATGGCTGATGATTTATCACGGGGTACGGCAAACTGCGTCCGGAAGCATCTATCGCCTGGGCCTCGCGCTCTTCGACCTGGAAAGGCCGGATGTATGCCTGCAGCGGGGAGAATCCTGGATGTTCGGCCCTGAAGCTCCCTATGAGCGCAGCGGCGACGTGAACGACGTCGTGTTTCCATGCGGACAGACCATCGGAGCGGACGGAGACACCATCAATCTCTACTACGGTGCAGCCGACTCGTGCATTGCCATGGCCACGGGCAGCATCCACGCATTTCTCGCCTGGTTGGAAGCAAATCCCAGTTCGGGAGACGGAGTTGCGCGTTGATATACGCTCTCGTTTCACTGAAAGGAAGTTCCGCATGACCGCTGCAAGCACGACCTGGCCCACCTGGCTGCCGCATGTCCTGTGGCCCCGACGCATTTGCCCTAGCTGCAACTCGGATCAATTCAAACCCGGTGAGTTGCGTTCGATTGATGGACTCCTCGCCATGTTTGCTCTTCGGCCGGTGCGCTGCATGTTCTGCTGGCGGCGCTACTACTGGCTTTCCCTGCGCAGTGCAGCATGAATTCCATCCACAGACCTCGCGCGGGCTTTTGAATGACTGAACCGGGATTGTATCCGATCGCTGGGGTGGTCCCTGTGGGCCAGCCTGCGAATGATATGGAGTGCAGATACCGCTACTCGATGGATATCGACATGTCGTCTTTTTCCAGATGGGCTGCTTGCAACGGAAACGCCGCCTTTTGGCGCGGGTGAGAGTACTGGGACATCCTTTACGTTTTAGACCGGGGACATGGTTTACAAGCCCCTTGCGGCGAGAGTGGCTCTGATTGCTGGTTTTCGGCGGGCTTTGCCGGTCTTCAGATACATGGGTCTTCAGATACATGATAGTCGTCGTAGCCGTGGGAATGTGGGAATCCCCGCAGGGATTTCCAAGGGTGTGGGAAGGGTGGAAAGCCGGCTTTATGGCTTTCCATGCTTTCCATACCCCGGCATTTCCATGGCTTTGCTTTTGCCGGCACTGAATGTTAACTACCGAGCCACGTTAGGGTTTGAGACTACAATCATTCTCCTATGAGAAAGGGACGCTGGATTTCTACTGATCGTGACGGTCATTTTGCTTGTCGTTTCTGCGTTCGGAGTAAAGAGTGCGATGGACAAGCGGGCGGAGCAGAAGCGCCAAATCGAATACCAGTCGGTGCTCAAGGCGTACTCTGGCGCGCTGAAACCCGGCACGACACGGCATGATGCGGAGTCCTACTTACATTCCAAAGGACTCTCGTTTCAGAAGATGTGCTGTGTTGGGATAAGACGAAGTGCATGGGCTGACCTCGTGCGAATCGGTAAAGAGAAGGCTCCCTGGTATTGCAGCCAGTACAACGTCTACGTAGCTCTTGAATTTGAGACGACCGAACCGCATGGCATCATTCAAGACGCCCGGGATTCTGACAGGCTCGAAAATGTAGCGCTGTTTCCATGGCTGGAAGAGTGTCTCTGACAAGATCAAGTTAACTTATTGTTCGAAACGCTGGACGGAACCGCATCTCCGCACTGTTGAACTCGCCCAGTTCGGTGTTGCAGAAGAAGACGCGGTGTACGTCTTCATCCATCTGTTCGAGTCCGATCTCCTCGTTGCGGAATCCTTCGCTTACGAAGACGCGGCCCTTGTACCATCTGATCACCCACCGGGTTCACCCTAAAAATGCGTCAAGGTCCTCAGCCGCGAAACTCCGTCTAAATCACTCAAAACAGACGATGAAAAATTCCGCGGCTTTTGCAGGTTATTTCGCCGAACAGCGTAGGCTGAAAACCATGCAGACGATCCTCACTACTTTTTCCAATCGTCGCGCTCTCACTCACAGGTTTTTAAGCCTTGATAAGCGCGAGATAACGCACCAAAACATGCCGAAATCAACCAAAAGGCCGGATATTCGCCCGCAAAAACGAACTAGCCATCAATCCCACGACAGGTGGCGTTTGGGAAGCTCATTCTCAAAACGGCGTTGTGAGACTGTGGAACTGTGAGACGGTGAACCGCCCGTAAGTCTAAGGAAAAGAGCAATATGCTGCTAAACCAAGTCAGCTGAGTAATTTGGGAGGCACCCCTGTCGTCAGGGCTTTGAAAACAGGAATTTAGCGAAAGAGAGGGGGGGATAGGGGGTCCGGCAAAAACGTTCGATCTCGAAACCAGCCATCGTCGACGATGTCATTCTGAGTGAACGGGCCCAGACGCACTGCTCGGGGCCCCCAAAAGCGATCTGTGCTTTTTGGGGCGGAGGCTGGGGTGGTGAGCGAAGAATCTGCTTCTGTTTCTCGCTCTCCTCTTAGCAGCACTTCCCATCAGGGATGGGCGACCCTATCTAAACGCCAACAATGTTCCCATCGTCATCCACATCGATCGACAGCGCCCGCGGATGGCTCGGCAGTCCCGGCATCAGCATGATGTTTCCCGAGACGGCCACCACAAACCCCGCACCGGCCGACAGCGAAACGTCGCTGATGTTCAGAGTCCACCCGGTCGGGGCTCCCATCCGCTTGGGATCGTCCGTCAGCGAATATTGCGTCTTGGCGATGCAGACCGGCAACTGCCCGAATCCCCACGAAGCAAAGCGTTCGAGCTTCGCGCGCGCCGTCTCGCTGAAGATGACTCCATCCGCTCCGTACACCTGGATCGCCACCTTCAGAATCTTTACGTCGAGTGCATCTTCGAGCTCGTAAACCGGCTGAATCTCCGGCGTCGGGTTCGTCTCGATCGCCGAAACCACCTTGTGCGCAAGCTCGACAGCACCCTCGCCTCCCTTGGTGAAGGCCTCAACCAGCGCGCACGGCACTCCCTGCAGTGAGCATTCCGTCGCAATCATTTCCAGGTCCTCAGGTGTATCGGCTGGAAAGCGATTGATGGCGATGACGATCGGCACGCCATATGCACGCAGCGTTTTGACGTGATGCTCGAAATTGCCGAAACCTGATTCCAGCTTGCCTTCGCCCTGCGCGCGCAGGCTCTGCGCGGTCACAACCAGCACTGCGGCCGCCGGCTGAATCCCGGAAGCGCGCATCACGATGTCGAAATATTTCTCCGCGCCAAGATCCGCCGCGAAGCCGCATTCGTTCACCACGTAATCGGCTAATCGCACCCCCATCTTGTGCGCCAGAATGCTCGACGTACCGTGCGCAATATTCCCGAACGGCCCGGTATGCACCAGTGCCGGCGTGCCCTCGGTAGTCTGCACCAGGTTCGGCTTGATCGCGTCGTCAAGCAGAGCCAGCATGGCGCCTGTTGCGCCGAGGTCGGCCGCCGTAACGGGGCGTCCCGACCGCGACGGCCCGATAACGATCTCGCCAATGCGGCGGCGCAAATCTTCCCGGCCCGAAGCCAGCGCCATGATCGCCATGATTTCGGAAGCGGCGGTAATCACGAACCCCGTGCCACGATTGGCGCCGTCGCCCTTCGCGCCGAGGCTCACTTCAATCCGGCGCAGCGCGCGGTCGTTCATATCCATGGCGCGAGGCCAGGTAATCTGCGCGGGGTCAAGATCGAGTGCGTTTCCGAAAAAGAGATGCGAATCGATCATCGCCGCCAGCAGATTGTGCGCACAAGTGATGGCGTGAAAGTCGCCATGAAAATGCAGGTTGATCTTCTGGCTCGGTTCCACCTGCGATCGGCCTCCACCCGCCGCGCCGCCTTTCATCCCGAACACCGGTCCCAGCGACGGCTCGCGCGAAGTCAGAATCGAATTGCATCCAATGCGCTCCAGCCCCTGCGCAAGGCCGATCGACACCACGGTCTTTCCTTCGCCCGATGTCGTCGGCGTTGTCGCGGTAACCATGATCAGCCTGCCGCGAACCGGAAACGCGGGGTTGTCCAACAGATTCAGGCTGAGCTTCGCGCCATATGCGCCGATAGGCTCATATTCGGCCGGCAACAGCGAAAGTTTCCGGGCAATTTCTTCAATTGGAAGGAGCATATGCGCTTGCAAAGGTGTGGTGTTCATAGCCTGACTCCAGTCCCTGACCGTCGAGGAATATACTCCAGCTGCCCGACGGCCTGTTTGTGACGCAGGCTACATCTGTGTTACGTGGGTACTACATGGCTTCGGGGCTTTCAATGCCAAGCCAATCGAGGACGATGACGAGTTCCCGCAAGGTGATTGCCGCAGTGGCAAGCAGAAATGTGCGGCGCTCAGGGTCCAACTCCGTGAGTACGTGGTGTTTGTGGTAGAAGTTGTTGAATTCCTGCGCCAGCTGGAATGCATGTTTGGCAAGGTACGCCGGCTCCGACGTGGCAATGCATTGCTCAAGCACTGCGGAGCGTCTACCTGCACGCAGCCATAGGGACCAAATGTCCTCGCTCCCTTCGCCAATCAGAAAAGCGCCCGGATCGGAACCCGCAAATTCGCGCAGCACCGCCTCCGGCGTAATCGACCCCTTGCGGAAAATATTCCGCGCACGGACCACCGCGTATTGGATATACGGTCCGGTTTCCCCTTCGAAACTCAAAGCGTCCTTGAAATCGAAAGCGATCACAGAATTGCGCGTAAACTTCAGCATGAAATAGCGCAATGCGCCGATCGCAATCTGTTCGGCGATCAATTGCCGTTCCTGCTCATCGCGGGATGTCTGCCGCGTATCGACCTCAAAGCGCGTTGCTGCAATCAGCTTATCGATCAGGTCATCCGCCTTCACGCCGAATCCCTTGCGGCCGCTGACTTCGATGTACGGACGCGCCTGGTCTTCCTCCGCCACTTCATAGCCAAGCTCTGCTGCGCAGCGCGGCGTGAGCGCGACCATTTCGTATCCGAAGTGCGTGTAGTGATCCGCCTGCTCGGTGTAACCCATGCCGCGGAGCGCCTGAACTACGTTCGCCTGCGGATCAGCCTGACGCGAATCGATGACGTTGTAAATGGCCTGCGCGTCGCCGAAGTGCGGATGCGGCTCCTCACCCCTTACCGCCGATATCCAGCACTCGTGGTCCGGATACGTGAAGAACTTGCGGTATCCGAAGTCGCGCCCGAGCAGACCGAACTTCCAGAGGTGGTAGGCGATGTCCTTGCCAACATACGTCACCGTTCCATTGGACCGGACAATGACCTTGGCATCCTCGTCAATCTCCTTCGCGCCGTCTCCATCTTCCTTGGCTGGCGAACCGGTCCGCGACATCACCCAGCAGCCTTTGTTCTTGCCCTCTGTCTCGAAATACAGCACTCCCTTCTGCTTCAACTGCTCGAAAGCGAGTGCCCAGAAGTTCAGGTGCAGAATCTCGCTCTCTCGCGGCAGAAAGTCGTATTCGATGCTAAGCCGCAGCATCGTCTCCAAGTGCCGCTTCAACACCGCCGTCGATATCAGGTCGGCAACATCGGCCGTCTCGTTGCCACCCTTCTCGATTTCATGAAGTGTCGCGTACCTCAGTTGTTTCCGTTCTTCATTTTCTTCGGCCGTGCCGCTCGCATACCACTGCGAAGTTCGTGCATAGAGATCCCAGCAGTAAAAGTCGACGCGCTGAAAATGCAATTCCAGTTCCTCAACGAGCGTGCGCACTTCCGCCAGCGACTTCTTCTCGAGGTAGAGGAACCCGACGACCACATCTGCCACCTGGACGCCGGTGTTGTCGATGTAGTTCTGCACCGCGACCTGGCGCCCTGCGGCACGCAGCAGGCGCACAAACGTGTCCCCAAGAATGGCATTGCGGAGGTGCCCGATATGCGCCGCCTTGTTGGGATTGATACTGGTGTGCTCGACCAATGCGTGAATATCAGAGATCACCGGCACCGAGTCTTCGCCGCTGGTCATCATTCGAACAGCCACCACGCGATCGAGACGAGCGTTGATGTAACCGGCGCCGGCAATCTCAAATGAAGCAAAGCCCTTCGGTGTACCGAGAGACTCCACGATCTCCTGAGCGATGACCCTTGGCGCTTTACGCAGCTTGCGGGCCAGCTCAAAGGCTATGGGTGTCGCCAACTCACCGAAACGAAGATCCGGCGGGGTCTCCAGCGGAATGCTGTCAACCGCAATGTCGTACTTGGCTTTCAGCACGTCGCGCAGATGGGCCTCAAGCCGGTTCTTCAGTTCCTGGTACACGGTCGGCGCCTCTAAAATGCCTGATTTTTCAAGGCGATTCTAACAGAGTGGCGGAGGAACTCGCGTTTGACGCACCATGCACGGCAACCTAAGATAAGAGAAGAACATAGACGTACACGAGTACCTGGTAAAGCTGCGAACTGAAAGCAATGCCCACCGATGACGAATTCAAACCCCAGCCCTGCCCGGTTTTACCTTACGACGCCCATCTACTACGTGAATGCGCGTCCCCACCTGGGCCATGCGTATTCGACCATCGTGTGCGACGCGATCGCTCGCCGGAAGCGGGCCCTGGGTATCGATACATGGTTTCTGACAGGCACTGACGAGCATGGGGAGAAGATCGAGCGCTCCGCCAAGCTTGCAGGTCTGACGCCGAAAGACTTTGCCGACAAGATTTCGGGCGAATTCCGCTCCCTCTGGGATCGACTCGGCCTCACCTACGACGACTTCATCCGCACTACCGAGGAAAGGCACAAGCGCGGCGTACAAAAGCTCTTTGCCACCTTGCGCGATCGCGGATTCGTCTATAAGGGTTCGTACACAGGCCAATACTGCGTTTCTGACGAGGCGTGGGTCGATGTGCCTCCGGGCGCGCCGTGCCCTGACTGCGGGCGAATTACCGAAACCGTAAGCGAAGAGAACTACTTCTTCAAGCTTTCGGCCTTCGAGCGCAAGTTGCTGGAGTTCTACGAAGAGAATCCCGGTTTCATGCAGCCAGAGTCCACGCGTCGCGAAATCATCTCGTTCGTGCGCAGCGGCCTTAAAGATCTCTCGATCAGCCGCACCAGCTTTACCTGGGGGGTCCCTGTCCCGGGCGACGAATCGCATGTGATCTACGTTTGGCTCGACGCACTGGCGAACTACATCACCGCTCTTGGCTACGGTTCGGATCACGACCAGAGGTTCAAAGAATTCTGGCCCGCCGACATTCACCTCATCGGCAAGGAAATCAGCCGCTTCCATTGCGTCTACTGGCCCGCGTTCCTGATGGCCGCCGGCATTCCCGTGCCGCGCTCGGTGAAAGCCAATGGCTGGCTCCTGTTCGACCAGGGCAAGATGTCGAAATCGCGCGGCAATATCGTGCGCGCCGACACTGTGCGTGAGGTGCTGGGCGCGGATGCGTTGCGTTATTTCCTGCTCCGCGAAATACCCTTCGGCCAGGATGGCAACTTCAGCTTCGACGCGCTGGTACAGCGCTACAACGGCGACCTCGCCAACGGCTACGGAAACCTCGTCAGCCGCGTCGTCAACATGGTCCACAAGTACTTCGGCGGAGTAGTGCCGGAAACTGGCGCCGCGACGCAAGCTGAAATCGCTCTGCGTGCAAGCACAGCGCGTGCGCTGGCGGAATTCGCTCCAGCCTTCGACGAACTGAATTTCTCTGAGGCACTGAAATCCCTCTGGGTTCTCGTGGCCGAAACCGATGGCTACCTGACCGCCAATGCTCCCTGGAAGAAGCCTGCCTGACCGCTCGGAAGCAGATCACGCAGCACTACAGGCCCGCGTTCTCTCCACGGCGGCCGAGGCTATCCGCGTAATTACGGCGCTCGTCTATCCCATCCTGCCTGACGCGGCATCCAAGGTGTGGCAGCGACTCGGGCAGGGCAATATTGCTGACGCTGCGAAGCAGGCGTTTCTCACCGACCTTGCGTGGGGCGGATTGAAGCCCGGCACACGATTGGGAGAGCCCGCGCCACTCTTTCCCCGCGCTGAAAAGGATGCGATCACCCGTATGCAGAATCTCGAAGACGAAAACAACAAAAACGCGGTAGAAGCCGCCAGCAACACTGAGAGCGTAGACAAGTCGGCGCCCGAAGCTCCCATGTCTGCTCTTGGCATAAACCCTGACCCGAGTGCGCCGCCATCGGACGCCACGGTGCGGCATGCCCCGGCAGCGACCTCTGTGCAGTCGCCTGCGAGCACTGAGGACGGCCCGGCCGGCACCGCGCCCACGCCGGTTACGACCGCCCCCGGCAATCCCGACAAGCCGATTGCCACAGCCCATGTCCATTCCGTGCCGGCCGAACTCGCCAGCAGCCGCCTCGCATCGACTCCTGCGCAAGCTCCAGCCAATAAGCCGCTGGATGCCAAGGAAACCCCGCAGGACCCTCCAACAGCGCCGACGCTTCCGGCGCACATCACGATTGACGACTTTGCGAAAGTGGAGCTGCGAGTCGCCCAGGTGCTGGTGGCGGAGAGAATTCCGAAAGCCGACAAACTGCTGCGTCTTGAAGTGGACCTGGGATACGAAAAGCGCCAGATTCTGGCCGGAATCGCGCAGTATTACGAGCCCGAGAAGTTGATTGGCCGCAAGATCGTCATCGTCGCCAATCTCGCGCCTCGTAAGATGCGCGGTCTCGAGTCGAACGGCATGCTGCTCGCCGCTTCGTTGCCGCCCGATGGCTCGCCCGTACTGGCCGGCTTCCTTGAAGACGTGCCACTCGGCGCGCGACTAAAGTAGAGAATTGAATCAAATATCTGAATTGCCGGTGCCCGGAACAAGCCGCCTGATTTCCTTGGAGGCCTCTGCTTGCTGATCGATTCGCATGCGCACCTCGATAGTCCTCGCTATGCCGACGACCGCGAAGCAATGCTGCGCCGAGCCGCCGACGCAGGAGTAGGCGCAGTGCTGTCCATCGGCATCGGCGAGGGCCCGTCGGAAATGCACCAGGCCCTCGATATTTGCCGGGAGTTCAATGGCAAGCCCGGAATGCCCCGTCTCTACGCGAGCGCCGGAATCTATCCGCATAGTGCCGCCGATGCCGACGAGGCCGCCTTGGCCACGCTCGACGGCCTGCTCGCCGAGCCCGAAGTCATTGCATGCGGCGAGATTGGTCTCGATTATTATCACGAGGGCGCTTCTCATCCTGTTCAACGCGAAGGGCTTATCGCTCAGCTTAAAATTGCCGCAGCACGCAAACGGCCCATCCTCATCCACTGCCGGCCAATGGATGGTGCAACCGATGCCTGGGACGACCTCTTCGAAGTGCTCGACGAACACTGGGCGCAGACGGGACTCGGCGGCGTAATGCACTGTTTCGGTGGGGGTTGGGAACAGGCACGTCGCTCATTCGATCTGGGCTTTTTGATTTCATTTGCCGGAAATCTGACCTATCCCAAGGCGCAGCCTCTGCGCGATGTCGCAGCTCGTGTGCCAATGGCCGGACTCCTCGTCGAAACAGATGCCCCTTGGCTGGCTCCCGCCACGCTCCGGGGTAAGCGCAACGAGCCGGCATTTGTCACGCAAACCGCACAGACACTGGCGGACTTGCACCACGTCGGGGCCGACGATATCGCCGCCGTAACCACCAAAAACTTCGCCCGATTGTTCAACCTGACGGTCTGACGTGGGAAACTGATATTGTTGCACCGCCAGTGCAGAGCGGAACCAACAGCAACCCAGGCATTTGAGGAACGGAATCATGGCCCAGGACAATTCATTCGATATCGTCAGCAAAGTCGACATCCAGGAAGTGCGCAACGCCATCGACCAGGCGATGAAAGAGATCCGTCAACGCTTCGATCTGAAAGATACCCATTCCGAAATCAATCTTGAAGGCAGCGACACTATCCAGATGGCGTCCTCGAACGAATACAAGCTCGAGGCTATCAAGGAAATCCTCGGGCAAAAGCTTGTGAAACGCGGCGTGTCGCTCAAGAATCTCACTTATGGCAAAGTTGAGCCGGCGATGGGCCAGAGCGTTCGCCAAAAGGTCAGCCTCCAGCAGGGAATCCCTACTGAAAAAGCCAAAGAGATTGTGCGTATCGTCAAGGACTCAAAAAAGAAGGTGCAGGCAAGCATTCAGGGCGATTCTGTGAGAATATCGGGCAAAGACCGGGACGACCTTCAGGCGATCATTGCGGCACTGCGGGGCAAAGACCTCGGCGTAGAACTGACCTTCACGAACTACCGCACGAACTGATTCTGCGAGACTCGGAGACCATTGAGCACCCTGGCAATAGCAACGGCGAAAGAGGTTTTCGAACTGCTGCGAGAAGACCTCGTAGCGATCGAGCAGGAGCTGGGGCGCGATGCGGCCTCCAGCGTAAGCACCATCACCGAAATTGCCGAGTATCTGCGCGAAGGTGGCGGCAAGCGCATTCGCCCATCTCTGCTGTTGCTTGCGGCGCATCTGCTGGACTACACCGGTCCGAGCGCGATTCGTCTCGGCGCGGTCGTGGAGATGGTGCACACTGCGACTCTTGTTCACGACGACATTATCGACGGCGCGTCAACACGTCGCGGCCGTCCGTCGCCCAATACCACCTGGGGCAATGAAAAATGCGTGCTGGCCGGCGACTGGCTCTACATGCAGGCCTTCAAGGTGGCACTCGAAGAAAAGAACCTGCGCGTCCTCGAGCTGCTGATCGGGCTGACACAGCAAATGGTCGAAGGCGAATTGCTGCAGATTCAAAAACTCGGCAAGGCAGTCTCTGAAGCCGAGTACTACGACCTCATCTTCCGTAAAACCGCGTGCCTTTTCTCGACCTCCATGCGCTTGGGCGCGGTGCTCGCCGGAGCAACCGAAGCGCAGGAAGAAAAGCTAGCAGCCTATGGGCGCGCAGTCGGTCTTTCCTTTCAGATTGTCGATGATGTCCTCGATCTCACGGCCACCGAAGAAGTCCTTGGCAAGCCCGTGGCGAGCGATCTGCGCGAGGGCAAGACAACCCTTGCTGTCATTCACGCCTACGATCACGGTACGGCGCGCGAACGGCAGACGATTCAGCGCGTGCTCGACGATCGCAGTTTTGAGTATGTGAGCCGCGAGCAAATTCGCGAGATTCTGCGCCGCAACGGTTCTGTCGAATACGCTATGGCCGCGGCCGATCGCTACGCTGAGCAATCGCGGCAGGCACTCGCTCCACTAGCAGACTCCGACTTCAAGCGCGCACTGCTGTGGGTTCCCGATTTCGTCGTCGCGCGCGATAAGTAGGCCGCTGGGACTTCCCCGCAATGTAGTTCAAGACGCTCGTTCCTTGGAGGCTGGGCCTTGCCCAAAAAGGCGAAGAAAATCTGGCGGCAAGTCGATCAATATTTCGCCAATGCTCTGATAGCTCCCGGCGATGGCTTCAGTGCGGCACTCGACGCCAATCACAAGGCGGATCTCCCGGCTATTGACGTCACTGCTCTGCAAGGAAAGTTTCTTGAGATACTCGTCCGCGCAATGAGTGCACGGCGTGTGCTCGAGATCGGCACGCTCGGCGGATACAGCACGCTCTGGCTTGCTCGCGCATTGCCGCGCGATGGTCTCATCGTCACTCTCGAACTGGAGGCGCGCCATGCTGAAGTCGCAAAACAAAACCTGGAAGCAGCCGGACTCGCCCATCGAGTTGAGCTCCGTATCGGCCCAGCCGCCGAGACTCTTGCAACTCTCGTAGAAGAACACGCCGCTCCCTTTGACTTCATCTTCATCGACGCCGACAAATCCGGTTACCCCGAATATCTGCGATTGTCCCTGGAACTCTCGCACCCCGGCACGCTCATCGTCGGCGACAACGTAGTCCGCGACGGCGAGGTAATCGATCCAGATAGTCCCGATCTGAACATCCAGGGAGTTCGCCGCTTCACGGATCTCATTGCCGCTGAGCATAAACTCGCCACTACAGTGCTCCAGACCGTTGGCTCCAAGGGCTACGACGGATTTGCAATCGCTGTCGTTCTTCGCTGAACGACCCCCCGGCCCTTCGTCGAGAATCGCAAATCGCAATCTTTTTCTTCGCTGTACGATATCGAACAGTTCGCATTTCTTCGCGCTAAATCGCTTCTGTCGCGTGTATCCTCAGCACGTCCGCAAAAACTCGCTGGGAAGCGCCCTCTAGTTTGCGCACCAGCATTAACAAGGAAGTTCCGCAATGATGATGATTCCTGTCGCATCAAGTCTTCGAAAGATGATCTTTTTTGCGTTTGGCTCTTTCGCATTCTTCGTTTTTGCCCTGGTCACGTGCGCCGGCCACTTGAATGCAGTTCACGCGCAAGCTTCTCCGTCAACCACTCAAGCCCCTCCCGCTGCAGCCCAGGCCGCTCCGGCTTCGCCGCACGATATTGCCGATACGTGGCAAGGTACGTTGCACGCAGGTCAGGACCTGCGCACGATCGTCAAAATTACAAAGGATGATAAAGGCGCATACAAGGGTGTCTTCTACAGCATCGATCAGAGCGCCCAGCCCCTCAATCTCGATTCGGTAACGCTGTCGGGGCAGGACGTAAAATTCGTTCTCAAGCTCGCCGGTCTCACCTACGAAGGAAAACTCAGCGCCGACGGCAAGACCATCGACGGAGCTTCCAGCCAGGGCGGTGGATCCCTTCCTCTCGTGCTGACCCGCGCCACGCCGGAAACCGCATGGGAAATCCCCAAGCCGCAGCCGCCACCGAAGCCCATGGCTGCCGATGCCGATCCAAGCTTTGAAGTCGCCACCATCAAGCCCAATAACACCGGCGCAACCAGCATGCAGGGACTGGTCATTCGCGGCCGCAAATTCATCACTCGTGCTTCATCGTTGGGAGACTTGATCTCCTTCGCCTACGAGGTACAAGCGAAGCAGATCGTGAACGCGCCCGATTGGCTCGACAAAGACCGCTACGACATCGAGGCCGTGCCGGAGCAGGAAGGCGTTCCCAACCCGGAACAGATCAGGGTCATGATCCGCAAGCTCCTGGCAGACCGCTTCGGCCTCAAGTTCCACCACGATAAGCGCGAAATGTCGGCATACGTACTTACCGTAGGCAAGGACGGACACAAGCTGAAACCGACCCAGATTCAGGGGAATCTGCCTGGCATCGGTATTCGGCCCGGAACCGGCGGCATTACCCTCAATATGGTCAATGCGACAATCGCTGATTTCACAGGGTTCCTGCAGATCCTTGTGCTGGACCGGCCTGTGGTCGACAAGACGGGAATCCAGGGCCGCTTCGACTACCAGTGCACCTTCACGCCCGACGATTCGCAGTTTGGCGGGCACCCGCCGTCATTGCCCCAGGACAAGAACGCCAGCTCAGCCGACACCGCCGCCGCTGCGGCTCCTAGCCTCTATGACGCACTGCCGCAAGAGCTTGGACTGAAGCTTTCGGCAGAGAAGACCGCCGTGGATGTCATCGCGATCGATCACGTGGACAAGCCCACAGCGAACTGATCAGACAAAGATCGACGAGTCAGAGCAGGGATTTTCAAACGAAAGGGAGGCCATCTTCGTCTTACAGTTGGTCTTCCCTTCCCCGCCGATCCAATATCTGGTGTCGCAATTGGACACGAATCCAAATCCGAGGTATTCAAGATGAGCAAACGGGTGAGACGACACCTGAGGTATTTGCGGATTCCTTTGCTGACTGCGGCGTTGTGTCTTTCATACTCCGCTCAGTTGTGCGGCCAGTCTGCTCCATCTTCAAATGCCACCGTCGAGAAATCGGTAACCAGCCCTTCCCCATCCACAAGCGGCGTTAAGCCCGACTTGCCTAAGTTTGAGGTGTCGACCGTCAAGCCCGCCGCGCCCTCCGATAGCAGCATGATGAGATTCACACCCGACGGCGTCTCCATCAATGGAATCCCGATGAAGATGCTGCTTCGCGAATCTTTCGGAGTTGAAGATGACCGCATCCTCGGCGAACCAAGCTGGGTGAAAAACCGGTATGACATCGAAGCCAAAGTCGACCCTGATGATGCTCCGAAGCTGAAGAACTTCAAAATGGAACAGCGCCGGGGCATGTTGTTGCCTCTGCTTGAGGATCGATTCAATCTGAAGTATCACCACGAAACCCGCGAACTTCCGATGTATGCGCTCGTAGTCGCAAAGGGCGGGTTGAAGATGAAGGCATCTGCGCCAGACCCACCCAAGACCGACGACGCGCCAAAACCGGACAATGGCGAGTCCGGCGACAAGCCCCGCATGGGCCGCCATAGCCTGATGATGGACGGCCGCGGACACCTGGAGTCGACCGGGACGACCACCGAAATGCTGTCCCATGTTCTCGCACGGGAGTTGGGCCGAACCGTGGTGAACAAGACCGACCTGACTGGAAACTACGACTACACACTCCAGTGGACTCCGGATGATGTGGGCACGCCGATGGGGGGCGATGCTGGCCCCGGAAAGAGCGACGTCTCACCCGATGCGGGCGGACCAACGTTGCTCACTGCGCTTGAAGAGCAGCTCGGTTTGAAACTCGAAGCCTCGAAGGGTACGGTGGACGTGATCGTTATCGATCGCATCGATCTGCCTTCCGGGAATTAGCTCTGCAAAATGACCCGATTTGACCAAAACACACAATCGTGGTATTTCTTACTACACATGTAGGAGTACCAATGCCGCAACCGAAACTGTCGAAGCTCGAATTCAAAATCATGGAGACGCTCTGGGCGCGAAATGAGTGTTCCATTCGTGACATTCAGGAATCGTTTCCGGCAAAGAAGAGGCCTGCGTACACGACGATTCAGACGACGGTCTACCGGATGGAGGCAAAGAGCATCGTGCATCGTCTGAAAAAAGTCGGCAACTACCATGTATTCGCGCCGGCCATCTCCCGGGAAGCAGCGCAGAGACGTTTAATGGACGATCTCTTGTCGCTCTTCGGCGGAAGCGGACAACCCGTAATGACCCATCTGATCGAATCGGGTAAGTTGTCGCTTGAAGACGTGAAAGAGGCAGAGAGGTTGTTGCGCAACCTCAGCAAGGAAAGGGAATCATGACCATACCTGGATTCTTTACGCTTGCTTGGGCCCCGGCGTGGGCCGGCGCCCTCATCAATCATCTCTGGCAGTCCACAGCGATTGCGCTTATTGCATGGCTGCTTACCGTTGCGCTCAGAAACAACCCAGCTCGCGTCCGTTACGCCGTATGGCTCTTTGCTTCCATCAAGTTTCTCGTTCCGTTTAGTCTCATGACGCGCATCGGAGCGCACTGGGCAAAACCCGCGGTCGACAATCACACCGGGCGTGCTTTCGATTTCATGATCGAGGAGTTCAGCCTTCCATTCCGTCAAGGGCAGGTATCTATTTCGCCCGCAACGCCGGTGCAACAGACCATTCATGCTCTTCCAATCGCTTTGGAAATCATCGCGGCTGTCTGGTTGTTCGGATGCCTTGTTCTGCTGGCGAGGTGGATTTCGGGTTGGCGACGCGCGGCGCAGATGGCGGGAAGTGCCGAACCTATCAGCATGGGACGCGAATTCAATGCCCTTCGTCGTGCAGAGCGCAAGGCAGGATTGAGCAAGCCGATTTCGCTGGTTCTCTCAGCGTGCGAAACAGAGCCAGGAGTTTTCGGCGTAATCCGGCCGTTACTGCTCTGGCCGAACGGCCTCTCTGAGCACCTCGACGATGCGCAGATCGAGGCCATTATGGCTCATGAAGTGGAGCATGTATCCCGCCGGGACAACCTGACCGCGGCAATCCATGCCGCCGTGGAAGCGCTGTTCTGGTTCCATCCACTGGTGCGGTGGATGAGCGCAAAGATGAACGAAGAGCGCGAGCGGGCTTGCGACGAGAAAGTGATCGAGCAGAGCGCGCGCCCTGAAGCCTACGCGGAGAGCATCCTCAAGGTGTGCGCCTTCTGCATGGAGCCACCGACACCGTGCGTCTCCGGCGTCTCAGGCGCCGATCTGAAGGAGCGCATCCTCCGAATCATGACGCGCCGCTCGGGCGTGGCGCTGAGTTCCGCAAGAAAGCTTACGCTCGTCACAGCAGCGTTTTTGATTCTCGCGGCGCCTTTAGGCTTCGGTGTCCTGCGCGGACAGAACCCGTCATCCACTCCTGCCCCCTCGCAGCCATCTGTCTCGGCCGCGGACCTGCCGAAGTTCGAAGTTGCCACGATCAAGCCGACCACTGAAACCGAGGATCGGCGCATGATGATGATGACCCCCGATGGAACCTCGATGCACGGCGTAGACATGCAGATGCTGCTGCTGCAGGCATTCGGAGTCGAGCGCGACCGGATCCTGGATGCGCCGGCATGGGTGAAATCAAACCGGTACGACATCGAAGCCAAGGTCTCGCCTGAAGATGCACCCAGGATGAACAAACTCAAGGCAGAGCAAAGACGCGAGATGCTTCTGCCCCTTCTCGAAGAACGGTTCAATCTGAAATACCACCATGAGACCCGTGAGCTTCCGATGTACGCGTTGGTTGTGGCAAAAGGTGGCCCGAAGCTTACTGAAGCACAGCCCGGCACCTCAACGCCCCCGCCCGACGGCCCAATGCCTCCGCCCGGCACCTCGGGGACAAACGTGAAACTCGATGGCCCGCCAAAGGATCGGGTAGGAAACAGGGGTATGATGCGCATGGATCCCGGTGGCATCGAAGCGCACGGAGGAACCACTGCCTTCCTCGCCCATGCGCTATCGGCACTCGTCGGACGAACGGTAGTCGATAAAACAGGGCTGACCCGCAACTACGACTTCGCTCTCAAATGGACCCCCGACAATATGTCCCCAATGATGGCCGGTGGTCCCGACGGCGGGCAACCCAAAGGAGATGCGCCAGAGAATACGGGAGGTCCTTCGTTGTTCACCGCTCTTGAGGAACAGCTAGGGCTGAAACTCGAAGCCACCAAGGGCTCAGTCGACGTGATCGTGATCGATCACATCGATCTGCCGTCACCGAATTGACCGGGAACAACATCGAAGTCGCAGGTGTCTAACGAAGCAGGGGTCATTCGAGGTCAACAGGCAGTCAGAACTACCGGGCAGGAGACTCAGGTTTGAATGCGATGCTGAGCTTGGGCAAGACGTCCATTGCTTGCTGCGGCAAGCCTGTTCCTGTTGCCCGGACGGGCCATTTGCCAGGCGCCGTCGCATGCTTCCCTGCAAGCTGAAGCAAACCTGCCGAAGCTCCCGCGATTTGAGGTTGCAGCCATCCGCCCCAATCGCTCCAACGACCTGGTACGCAGTTTCTGGTTCACCCCCGACGGCGTTTCGATCAAAGGCTTTCCGTTGCATGGGATTCTGCATGTTGCGTTCCTCGGCCTTCACGAGTACGGAGATGATCGCATCGTGGGTGAACCAACGTGGGTCAAAAGCGAACGCTACGACATCCAGGCGAAGGTCGACGAAGCCGACGTCGTGCGATGGAGGAAGCTCGCCGCAAATCAGCAACGGCATCGCGCTGCAGACCTTGATCGTGGAGCGGTTCAATCTGCGCTACCACCGCGAGCCGCGCATCTCTTCGGTCTACGTGATGTCCATTGCAAAGGGCGGCCCGCGAATAAAACAGGCAAAGCTTGCTGCCGATGCCCACGGTGCACACATGTTCTATCCGCTGGAGCCCGGAAACATGCAGTCGCACTCGACTTACATGTGGCAATTGATCGAGGAACTCGAGAATCAGCTGAACTGCATCGTCCGCGACGAGACAGGCCTCGAAGGAACCTATGATTACACGCTCGAATGGACACCGGACGACCAGGCCCACGCAGAGTCTTCCGGTCCGTCACTTTTTACTGCGCTAAAAGAGCAGCTTGGCCTGAAACTGGAGATGCAGAAGAGGCCGGTAGACGTGGTCGTCATCGACCACATTGAAAGGCCGTCGCCAAATTGACTTGTTGCCGGAGTGAGCGGATGATCCAGCGGCGCTGGTACACGAGATGTTTGATTGCCTTGCTGCTGTGCCTCTGCACGTCGGCGTTCGCACATGCATCCTCATACTTCGGCCAGATCTCATTTGGCGGTCTTCCTGTTCCCGGCGCCACCATTACCGCGATACAAGGCTCGACAACCATCGCCGTCACGTCTGATGAAGGCGGTGTCTTCCACTTCGACGATCTTCCCGACGGGCAGTGGAAAATCGAAATCACCATGCCGTGCTTCCAACCGATCGATGCCGACGTCACGATCGCGCCGAAAATGTCGGCAGCAAAATATGAGCTGCAACTGCTCCCCACGGATCAGTTGCAGGCGCTGGCAAAAGCGCTCCCGCCACAGC
The DNA here is from genome assembly GCA_963830285.1 of uncultured Acidobacteriaceae bacterium. Classification (GTDB taxonomy): domain Bacteria; phylum Acidobacteriota; class Terriglobia; order Terriglobales; family Acidobacteriaceae; genus Telmatobacter. The sequence goes on along the minus strand of CAWHLU010000009.1, from coordinate 243,930 downwards.
CCAGCTCACCGCAGCCCGCATTGCAGGCCGCGACAGAAAAGAAACCGGAGAACGGATCCGCGCAGCAGGCCCCGCCCGAGATGCCGAAACCTCCCGATGACACAAACCAGCAAAGCTCCGATGGTTTTCTCGTTAACGGCAGCGTCAACAATGCCGCGACTTCGCAGTTCTCGTTGAACCAGGCATTCGGGAATCGCCGCTACAACACCAAGAGCCTCTACAACGGCGGTTTCGGTCTTATCCTCGATAATTCTGCGCTCGACGCGCGTCAGTACTCTCTCAGCGGATTTTCAACACCCAAGCCCGTCTACGACCGCATCACCGCGGGGTTTACCCTTGGCGGGCCGCTGAAGATTCCGCGCCTGCTTCCGCGCGGGCCAAACTTCTTCGTCGCATATCAGTGGACGCGGAACCATACGGCGCAAACCGATTCGGCGCTCGTCCCGACGCTCGACGAACGTGCCGGTACGATCGATGGCACCACTTTCCCGTTAAATCCGCAGGCCGCGGCACTGCTGCAGCTTTATCCTCTGCCAAACGTCACAGGCAACCCGTCGTATAACTTCCAGATTCCTGTCCTCAACAGCAGCCATCAGGACATTGTTCAATCGCGTCTCGACAAATCGTTGGGTCGTCGCGATCAACTCTACGGTAATTTCAACTTTCAGAGCACGCGCGCCGACGGTGTCAACCTGTTCAGCTTCGTAGACACAACGGACACTCTGGGATTGAACACCAATATCAACTGGTCGCATCGCCTCAACCAGCACCTTTTCCTTTACGCCGGTTATCACTTCAGCCGCTTGCGCACATTGGTGAGGCCCGAGTTCGACAGTAAGCAAAACATCGCTGCAACCGCCGGCATCAGCGGCACCGATCAGGACTCCGCTGACTGGGGCCCTCCGGCGTTGAGCTTTTCAAGCGGAATCGCCGCTCTTTCCGACGCGCAAAGCTCCTTCAATCGCAATCGCACTGACGGCTACTCTGCGTCCATTGGAATGTATCGCGGCCACCACAACATCACCGTTGGCGGCGATCTTCGCAAGCAGGAATTCAACGACTACTTCCAGCAGGACCCGCGCGGCAGCTTTTCGTTCACTGGCGCAGCCACCGGATCGGACTTCGCCGATTTTCTCACCGGAGTTCCCGACGCAAGTTCTATCGCATTCGGCAATGCCGACAAATATTTCCGGCAGACCGTTTACGACGCCTACGCCACCGACGACTGGCGCGTGTTGCCGATTCTCACCATCAACGCCGGCATGCGCTGGGAGTACGGCGCGCCGATGACAGAACTGAAGGATCGACTGGTCAATCTCGACGTAGCTTCCGGATTCACCCAGGCTGCACCAGTTCTCGCTTCCGATCCTGTTGGACCGCTGACTGGACAGAAATACCCCAACTCCCTCGTGCGGCCAGACCGCCTTGGCGTCGAGCCGCGCGTCGGACTTTCCTGGCGGCCGATCCCCGCGTCAACCATCGTCATCCGCGCCGGCTACGGCATCTATCACGATACTTCGGTCTACCTCTCGCCCATACTTCAACTCGCGCAGCAGGCGCCGCTCTCGAAAAGCGTGAAAGAGCAGAACTCACCGGCCTGTCCGCTGACTCTTGCCAACGGCTTCACCGAGTGCGGCACCACCACGTCCGACACATTCGGCCTTGACCCCAATTTCCGTGTCGGCTATGCACAAACCTGGCAGGTCTCTGCGCAGCGCGACTTGCCGTGGGCGTTGCAGATGACGGCAACCTATCTCGGTGTAAAGGGCACGCATGGGGTACAGCAATTTCTCCCCAATAGCTATCCGCTTGGCGCGGCTGATCCCTGCCCCAGTTGCCCCTCCGGATTCGTCTATGAAACCACCGGCGGAAATTCCACTCGTCAATCCGGTCAGATCCAATTACGTCGCAGGCTTCGCGCCGGCTTTGCCGCATCTCTGCTCTACACCTACTCAAAATCCATTGACGACGACGCAATGCTCGGCGGCCAGGGACATCAATCCAGCGCTTCGCAGACCGATTTCTCCTCCGGTTCCTCAACAACCTCTTCGGCATGTGCCCAGGTGGCCCAGGACTGGCTCGATCTGAAAGCGGAACGTTCTCTCTCTTCGTTCGACCAGCGCCATCTCCTCAATCTCCAGGCCCAGTACACCACTGGCCAGGGACTCGAAGGCGGAACGCTCCTCGGCGGTTGGCGCGGCCGCGTTCTGAAGGAGTGGACGCTGCTTACGCAGTTGAATGTCGGTACAGGCTTGCCTGAGACGCCTGTCTTCCCGGTGGCCGTTCCAGGCACTGGGTGGATTGGCCCCTTGCGTCCTAGTCTGACTGGCGCACCGGTCTATGCAGGACAGAAAGGCGCGCACATCAATCCAGCAGCCTTCTCTGCTCCAGCACCGGGCGCCTGGGGCACAGCAGGCAGAAACTCCATCACCGGACCAGGCCAATTCAGTCTCGACGGGGGCATGCAGCGCACCTTCCGCCCCAGTAAACACTTCTTTCTCGACGCCCGCATCGATGCGACAAACCTGTTGAATCACGCGGTTTTCAGCAATTGGGTCACGACGCTTGAAAGCGCGCAGTTTGGTTTGCCTCAGTCGGCCGACCCTATGCGTAGCCTGCAAGCCACCATGCGGGTGAGGTTCTAACCATGCGCAAACTCGTCGCATTCCTTCTCGCATGTATCTTCGCCGCCTCTTCCACGGCACAGCAGATCGGCCAGAACAAGTCTGCCGATGGGCAGGACAACTACACCATGACGGTGAAGGTGCAACTCGTCGTCGAGGCTGTTGTTGTCAAAGACAAACAGGGCAACCCGGTCCACGGCCTGACTGCGAAGGACTTCCTGGTGACCGAAGACAACGTTCCGCAGACGATCAAGTTCTGCGAGCATCAGGACCTGGCGGAAGCTGCGAAACCTTTGCCCCCAACGAAGCGAAGCGACGAGAATCTGAAGATATATAAGCGCCTGGCGCGCGAGAAAATAGCGCCCGAAACCACCGATAACGAACGCTACAAGAATCGCCGCCTGCTGGCCCTCTACTTCGACATGTCCGCCATGCGGCCGGCCGACCAATTGCGCGCTCTGCAAGCAGCCGAGCAATTCATCCGCACGCAGATGACCTCCGTCGACCTCGTCTCGATCATGCGCTACAACACCGGCTCGGTCGACATCCTGCAGGACTTTACCCAGGATCGCGATCGCCTGCTCAGCATTCTCGAAACCATGATCGTCGGCGAAGGCCAGGACTCAGCCGAAGACGTTGACGACGCCAGCAGCGCCGACACCGGTGCAGCCTTTGGCCAGGACGACAGCGAGTTCAACATCTTCAATACCGACCGGCAGCTCTCCGCACTGCAGACCGCGGCTCACATGCTGGGCCAGCTCAACGAGAAGAAGTCGCTGATCTACTTTGCCGGTGGCATGCGGCTCAACGGCGTCGACAACCAGGCGCAGATGCACGCCACCGTCGATGCCGCCATCAAGGCAGGCGTAACATTCTGGCCCATCGATGCCCGCGGCCTCGTAGCACAGGCGCCACTTGGCGACGCAACCCAGGGCTCGCAGGGGAATTCCGGCATCTACACCGGCACAGCGGCCAACGCCGTGACGGCGAATTTCCAGTATTCGCAGGACACGCTCTATTCCCTGGCCGCCGACACGGGCGGAAAAGCACTGCTCGATACCAACGACCTCGACAGCGGCATCGTCAATGCGCAGGATGCCATCTCCGACTACTACATCATCGGCTACTACACTACGAATCCGGCGAAGAATGGGCGCTTTCGCCGCGTAAAGATCGCGCTCAGTCAAAATCTCGAAGCCAAGCTCGATTACCGCCAGGGTTACTATGCCGACAAGGAATTCAGCAAATTCACAGCCGTCGATAAAGAACGCCAGCTCGAAGATGCGCTGATGCTCGAGGATCCCGTGACTGAGCTCTCCATCGCCATGGAGATCGATCACTTCCAGCTGAATCGCGCCGAATATTTTGTGCCCATCGTCGTCAAAATTCCTGGTCGCGAACTTGCCTTGGCCAAGCGTGGCGGCGCTGAGCACACGCTCATTGACTTCGTCGGTGAAATCAAAGACATGGTCGGCGGCACAACCGTGTCCAATGTGCGCGACTTCGTCAACATCAAGCTTTCTGACGCAACAGCCACCGAACTCGCGCACCGGCCCATCGAATACGACACAGGATTCACGTTGCTGCCCGGCAAGTACATGATCAAGTTCCTGGCGCGCGACGATGAAACCGGCCGCATTGGCACGTACCAGACCACGTTCGTGATTCCGAATCTGAATAAGGAAGACAAGCGCGTCGCCATCAGTTCCGTTGTACTCAGCAGCCAGCGCCTCGAGTTGAAAGATGCAATCTACGACGCCGCCAAGTCAAAGGATCGCGCCAAGGACGATGCCGTCAACCCCCTCGTGCACGATGGCAAAAAACTTGTTCCCAGCGTCACCCGTGTCTTCAGCCAGAATCGCGACATCTACGTTTACCTGCAGGCATACAAACCACCCTCCACCACGCCTTCGAACGGCACGCCAGGTCCCCCGCTGCCACCCGCACAGCCACTGATGGCCTTCGTGACCCTGTACGCGAATGGGATCCAGGCGCTCAAAACGCAACCCATTGCCGTAACTCCAAATGCCGCAACGCGTCTTGGCATAACGCCCCTCAACTTCGACGTAAGCGCTGCCAGTCTCAAGCCAGGACAATACGAATGCCAGGTCACCGTTCTTGACCCTTCAACCGGAAAAGCCGCCTTTTGGCGCGCACCGGTCGTCATTGCGCAATGAATTGCGGTTCTAGCCTCGTGTGACCTAGGTCGCTGCCCGTCTCGCAAAGTGCAGGTAACGTGTGCTTAAGAGAACCACCTTATGGCCACGCGACCCGTCCAGCCGCTGCAGTTTCCAAGTCCCAAAAAGGCTTTCATCCGTCGCTTTGCACCGGACCATTCCCAGCGCACGCGTCACATCGTGCAGGGACTGTTCCTGCTCCTCAATGGCTGGCTCGGCCTCCAGTTCTACCTTTGGACCCGCTACTTTGAACGCGGCGCCACCGGCTTCCGTGTGTCGCGTCCGGCGGGAGTTGAAGGCTGGCTTCCCATTGCCGGACTGATGAATACGAAGTACCTTCTGCTTACGGGCCGTGTTCCGCAGATCCATCCCGCCGCCATGTTCCTCTTCATCGGCTTCATGCTGATGAGCCTCCTGCTCAAAAAGGCCTTTTGCTCGTGGCTCTGCCCGGTTGGTACGTTCTCTGAATTTCTGTGGAAGCTCGGTCGCCGCATATTCGGCCGTAATCTGCGGCTCCCGCGCTGGTTCGACATTCCATTGCGCGGCTTGAAGTACCTGTTGCTCGGCCTCTTCGTTGCAGTTATCGGTGTCATGTCTGCAGCCGCGCTCGAGGACTTCATGGCGACGCCGTATGGACTGGTCGCCGATGTCAAGATGCTGAACTTCTTCCGCGACCTTGGGCTCACAGCCGCCGTCGTGATCGGTCTGCTGATGTTGCTCTCTACACTGGTGCAGAACTTCTGGTGCCGCTATCTCTGCCCTTACGGCGCGATCATGGGACTCGCGTCATTATTGAGCCCCGTAAAGATCCGTCGCGATCAGGACGCCTGCATCGACTGCGGCAAGTGTGCCAAGGCATGTCCCGCCCACATCCCCGTCGACAAGCTGATTCAGATTCGCACCGTGGAATGCACAGGCTGCATGGAATGCGTAGCTGTATGCTCCACGCAGGATGCGCTGCAATTCGCGCTTCCGCCGCGCCGCGCCAATACAGCAGCCGAACGCTGGCGGCGGCGTGTCGTCACTCCGCTCGCTTTCTGCGCAGTGCTGGCGTATATCTTCTTTGGCGTGGTTCTCTTCGCCCATGCTACCAATCACTGGCAGACCAACCTGCCGCAGTCTATCTATATGCAACTCGTTCCGCGCGCCAACCAACTGACGCACCCTGGCATGTAGCATCGTGACACTCCGGATTGCTGAGCGCTATCGCGGACTCGCGGCGTAGAATGCTCTCGAATGAATCCGCGCATCGAAAAGATACGCCAGCTACTGGCTGAACTGGAAATGGAGAACGTCTCCTCTCCCAAAGGCGACGCCTGTTTCTCTGCTCTCGAGTTGCCAGACATCATCGGCGAGATCGTCGACGACCTGCAGCCCATTCTCACGGCTTACGACGCGGCATTCTATTGGTTCCTCTTCCGCCATTCCATCGCGAAGGATGGCAACCCGCAGATTCGCGTCAGCCGCAGCAGCCTGCGCCGGTCGGTGGTCAAGTCGTCCTACACCAATGCCGCGGAAAACAATATCTCCATCGGCAAAGTGCAGGACACGCTTCATGCGCTCGAGGAGATCGGTGCAATCCAGAAGATGGGCGAGCCCAATCGCCAGGGAACTCTCTATCGCGTCCTCATCCCGGATGAGATCGAGGCATGCCGCAGATTTCGCGCTGAGCGGCTCGCGGAAGAACCGGCGTTGTTTCCCTTATCGAACAGAGGTGCTCACCAAAAGCGTATGCAGGTTTTCGAGCGCGATGGATACACATGCCGCCGATGCCAGAAGCAACTCACCCGATTCACCGCGACCACGGACTATGTGCGGTCTCCCGCAGATGGCGGCGACGAGAGCGCTGAAAACCTGGTTACCACCTGCGCTGAATGCAACGCACGCGCCCACAAACAGGCGTCGTGAGCGCCCAGGCGACGCTCGTGCCACAGGAGACTATTTCGTTTGACTGTGTCGTTCGGGTAGCAGCTCACGCAGCGCGGCAGCGTAGTGTTCTGGCAGAGCCTTACGCTTCAATTGATCGTCGCACACCACATGCACCGTCTCGCCTTCGGCCAGCAGCGTTTGCTCCGCGCCGTTCGCGCCCTTGCGCAGAATGCGATAGGCAAACTTCAGCACGGATCCCCTCAGCATCGCGGGACGCGTCTCAATCAAGATCTCATCATCGTATCTTGCCGGAGACCGATACCTGCACGTAGCCTCGACCACGGGCAGAATGCACTCGTGCTCTTTCTCCAGTTGGCTGTATGCGAGTCCAAGCGAGCGCAGCAGTTCTACACGCCCCAGTTCAAACCAGACCAGGTAGTTGGCGTAGTAAACAATGCCCATCTGGTCCGTCTCGGCATACCGCACACGCACTTGGTGCGTAATCATTGGCATCGAACGCGCACTTTCGCCATCGTTCTGATCACTGATCCCTGACCCCTGATCGCTGCTTCTTACGGTTTGAGGTGCGAGAAAATCTGCAGCTTGCTGAAGTCGTTGAACATGATGAACGCAAAAAACGCAACCAGCACCACAAACGCTGCCTGGTAGATGCGTTCCTTCACCATCATGTTGATATCGCGCCGCATGATGCTCTCGATCAGGAGCAACAGGATCAAGCCACCGTCCAGAATCGGGAATGGAAGCAGGTTCAGGATCCCGAGGTTCAGACTGATGCTTGCGGCCAAGCCAAATTTTGCCGACCAATAGGGCTCCTTCACGGCCTGCCCGGCGGCGACAGCGATACCAACCGGTCCAGAGAGCTGCTTGACCGAGACCTGGTGCGTCAACACTTTCTTAAGCACGTTCACGATCAGCAGCGAGTTCTCCGCACAGAAGTCGCGCGCTTCGGCGATTGCGCCCGAAAAGTCCATCGGCTCGGCGCGGACTGCTACGTTTTCCGGGGCAGCGGGAAGAAACCCAAGCCTCCATCCACCGTCCTGCGTGTAGGGGTGAACGACAATCGGCGGAAGCGTCACACCGTTGCGCTCAATCGTCAGGGTTATTGGCTTCCCATTTCCCGTCTGCATGTAATCCACCAGCGGCAGCACGGTGTGGAACTGATGACCGTCAACGGAGACGATCTTATCGCCTGAAGCCAATCCCGCATGTTGTGCCGGCGAGCCAGGACTTACCTGATCGATCTGAATCGGACTCTGCGTGTATTGCACGAAGATGCCTGCCTTGCTCAGGTCATCGTGCAGGGCATCGATTCTTCCCGGCAGATGAATCGAAGTCTGAAAAGTGGCTCCATTTCGATCGATGGTGACAGGGACGGTCTTGTTTGCGTCATCTCCGACAAGATCGTGGAATTTCTGGTAATCGGGATGCGCCACGTTGTCGAACGCAGCGATCACGTCGCCGGGCTTCACTCCAGCCTGGTCTGCGGCTGAGCCAGGCGTCACCCACTCCATCGCGGTGGTCCGGATATCCGGCACTTCATTGATGAAGGCGAAGTAAATGCACATTAGCCCAAACGCCAGCAGAAAGTTGAAGAACGGCCCGGCGACTCCAATGAGCATCCGCTGCCAGCGCGGATGAGCCATGAACGAGCCCGGATCCTCCACCTGTGCCTCGTCGGCGGGCATCGCCGGCGCGTCCTGACCGTGGAGTCTCTCCAATGCCTGGACTGCAACCGGCTTTCCGGGAACCATGGCGACTTCGCCAGGATTCTCGCCCGTCATCTTCACAAATCCGCCCAGCGGCAGCAGGCACACCTTGTAGTCGGTGTCACCATACTTGACGCCAAAAAGCCGCGGGCCAAACCCGACCGAGAAAGCTTCAACGCGAACGCCGCAGAGCTTGGCGACCAGGAAGTGGCCAAATTCGTGCACCACGACCATCACGCCGACAAGAACGATGAAAGCTACTGCGGAAATAAAAAAGTCATGCATAAGCGAGATAATTCAGACCCCTCACAGGCACGTTACGACGCAGGCAACCGGAGGACTCAGGCAACCAGCGCGTGAGCTTTTAGACGCGCTTCCCGGTCCGATGCAAGCACCTCCGCGATGGTTGCGGGGTGCGACTCCGGCGTGGACGCAAGTACCTGTTCAATTGTACCCGGAATGCCGGTAAATGGAATTTTGCGCTCCAGAAAGGCTTCTACTGCTACCTCATCCGCCGCATTGAGGGCAATGCAGTGGGCTCCGCCCTTCGCCGCTGCTTCGTAGGCAAGACGTAAGCAGGGGAAGCGCTCAAAATCCGGTTCCTCAAACTCAAGATGCCGGAGCGCCGCCAGGTCAAAGGTCAATGACGACGCCGGCCTCTCTGGAAAAGCCAACGCGTACAGGATCGGCAACCTCATGTCCGTCACCGAAATCTGCGCCAGGATCGAGCCGTCCACGTACTCCACCAGCGAGTGCACCGTCGACTGAGGATGGACTGTCACCCGCACCCTGTCTGGTGGCACGTCAAACAGCCGGCATGCCTCGATGATCTCCAGACCTTTGTTCAGCATCGTGGCCGAGTCAATTGTGATCCGACGACCCATCACCCAGGTCGGGTGCTTCAACGCCTGTTCCGGCGTGATGCCGGCGAAGTCAGCCAACGGCGTTTTCCGGAACGGCCCGCCCGAGGCGGTCAGCCAGATCGTCTTTACCTCGGCGTGCGTGCCCACACGCAGGCACTGGTGCACCGCATTGTGCTCGCTGTCGATCGGCAGAATCGGCACATTGCGCTCCCGCGCCGCAGCCGTCAAAATCTCCCCGGCGGCAACCATGCATTCCTTGTTTGCCAGTCCCACAGGCTTACCGGCAAGAATCGCAGCGTGTGTCGCCTCTAGCCCCGCCACGCCTACGATGGCAGAGACCACAAAGTCCACCTCGGGATGCGTGGAGCAGGCTACCGTGCCCGGCACGCCGTCAACAACGTCGATTCCGGCCAGGCCTGCCTGTTTCAGCCGGGCACTTAGCTCGCCTGCAAGCTCTTTCGTTGCCAGCGAAATCGTCTTCGGTCGCCATCGAACAGCCTGAGCGAACGCTTCATCGACATTGCGCCCAGCCGCCAGCGTCGCCACCTCGTAGCGGTCGGGATACTGCTCGACAATGGATAGGGTGCTTTGGCCGATCGAGCCGGTAGAACCGAGAATGGCGAGCCGTTTCAACGTTACTCTAAGTCCATTTACAGCAATAACAAGCGAGTTTGCTTCGAGTGCCTAAAATCGCAGGCGGATAATGTGAGCGTACCATAGCACCGGGGCAGCGAGCAGGAGCGCATCAATCCGATCGAGCATGCCTCCATGTCCGGGCAACAGCGTTCCCGAGTCCTTCACGCCGGCCGAGCGCTTCAAAGCGGATTCCGCCAGGTCGCCGACCTGCGCAGCCACGTTCACCACCGCCGCCAGAATCAGCCAATACCACCACACCCCGTCGGCAAACGAGAGCTTTACCGAGTTCCATTGCGCCAGGTAAGAACTCAGTCCCAGCAGGATTCCGGCGACCGCGACCGCGCCGATCACCGATCCGATCGCTCCAACCCAAGTCTTGTTGGGGCTGAGGTTTGGCGCCATCTTGGCCTTTCCGAACATCCGCCCGGAATACATCGCCACCGTATCGCCGGCCCACACCGTGAGGAACAGAAACGCAAGCAACGACGGCCCATTGGTGGCCTCCCGCAGCATCGGCACCGGAATCAGCGTGAGACCGAGATAAAACAGCGCGAAAACCGACGCGGTAGCATCCCCCAGTGCACGATCAACGGGCGAAGCAAACGTGCAATAGATGAGTAGGCCGATCGAAAGCGCTCCAAAAAGGATCAGCGTCCCATCAGGCAACTGAAAACTGCCTACATAAACCGCATAGTTTCCCGCAAAAAGGGCCGCAATTGCGACCAAAACGGCGATCCGCGGAGGTTTGGCGCCGCGATGCTCGGTCAACCCCAGGAATTCCCAGGCGGCCAGCATAGCCACACCGGCAACCACCAGCGTAATCAGCCACATAGGGCCGAGAAACACCAGCGCCAGCACCAGAGGCGCCAGAATGAGGGCAGTCAGGACTCGTTTCATTCCAGGGTTGAGAATACACCGCCGCGGCGCTGCGACGAGACCTGAGGCCCTGGTTAGCGGACGGGCCACTCCCACTTTGGGGTGTTGAAGAGGGTCCTGCCCTCAAGGACCGTTTCGCCAAACGACTTTTCAAGGTGCAATCGGCCGCATTTTGGATTCTCCTCAAGCGCCTGGATGAGGAGCTGCGAATGGGATACCACCACGAGTTGCGTCGTCTGAGCCGCATGGAAGATCAGGCGCGCCAGCGCTGGAAGCAGATCTGGATGCAGGCTGGTTTCCGGCTCATTGAGGACCATCAGTTCGGGTGGCCGCGGCGTCAGCAAAGCCGCCGTCCACAGCAGATAACGCAACGTCCCGTCCGATAGCTCCGCAGCGGAGAGTGATCGCAAGAGCCCGTGCTGGCGCAGCCGCACTTCGAATCGGCCGCCTAGCTCATCCACTTGAACGTGGCTTCCGGGAAAAGCATCCTCCACTGTGCGATTAAGCGCCTCACGATCGCCAAACAGGCGAATCGTCTCGAGCGCCGCGGGCAGATCCGTGCCATCGTTGTTCAAAACCGGGGTAAATGTGCCCACCTGCGGTATCCGGACTGGCGAAGCAGAATCGGTCCGAAATCCTTCGTAGAAGCGCCAGCCTCGAATCGACTCACGCACCGCCAGCATCTCCGGCGCCCGTTGCGGATCGGCAATCGTCGCCAGCATGCTGTCAGTCGAACTCAGTTCCTTGGTCAGGATCACCGGCTCTTCGTGCTTACTGGTCTTTCCCGGCGTCAGTTGGACGAGACGGTTATTGCGATCCACCAAGACCGAGGCCCGGCGATAGATGGCTCCGTGCCAGATGCATTCGCGCTTGATCGCCGGGTCCAGCGGAAATGCCGTCTGCGACGGCGGAGGATAGCCGAGATCGATGCAGTAGCTGTAGGGATCACCCGCAAACCCAAGCTTCAGGCTCACAGCATTTTGCCGCGGCGTACCTTCAACGGGGAATTCCCCTTTGCGGACGCTGCGCGCAATCTTCTCAGGACCGGCCCACAGCGTCGATGGCAATCCGCCTTCGCGTGCGAGGGATGCCACCACCGTATTCAAAGCCGCATCGCCCAGCAGCCGGAGAGCGCGGTACAAGCTCGACTTGCCTGTGCCGTTCGCACCTGTCACCAGGTTGAGCTGCCCGAGGGGCAAAACGAGATCCCGCAGAGACCGATATCCCGACACCGCAAGCGTCTGAATCATTGTCAGCATGATAGCGGCAGCACTCCGTTCGATTGAATTGCAGCAAGTGGAGACGGATAGAATAGCTTTCCTAAGAACATTCTTCTTGACATAGAATAGACAGTCTGTCTATTCTATGTTTGAAGAGGCGAAACTCATGAATGTCAACGTTGGGCTCAGCGACAAAATCAGGAGCTTGGCGCAAGCGAAATACATCGCCCCGGCTCTCTCAGCCGGAGTGCGATCGTTTTCAATCAAGGTTCGAGATGTACTGAATGACCTCCAATCGGAGGGTTTTCCTGGCGGACACACGCCGCAGATTTGCACCGCGCTTCGAACCGCGAAATTCCTCAGGGAGAACGGACTTGAGATCGAGAGCATCGAGGGCCCTCCTTCCAAAATGAGCCCCACAGTCGTTTTCAACTACCGAGTGCCTGATCGATCTGAGCGAACGAATGCGCCATCACGAATGGACACAAGCAAGATGAAACTAGAGGACGGGGAAGATCCCGCGGCTCGTGCTCTGCGGTTGAGCGAGGGACTTCGGGGCATCCTGAAGGAGGAACTCCATGAATATGGGGGCGGCGAGGCGTTCTTGCGCTGGATCAGATCTGAAGATGAGGACGCAGCGTGAGCCGAATCTATTGGGATTCGATGCTCTTCATCTATTGGTTGGAAGGCAGCCCTCAATTCTCTGAACGCGTGCGTCAACTTTTGGAGCGCGCCTTTAAGCGCAATGACCAGCTCTTCACCAGCTATCTTGCACTTGGAGAAATCATGGCGGGGGCGGCTAAATCTCCGCACCCTCAGAAAGCGGCGGTGATCAAGACCAACCTCGAAGAAGTTGGCTTCTCGTTCCTGCCGTTTGACGGCGGAGCGGTCGCACCATTCGCACAGTTGCGCGCAATTCAGAGGCTAAAAATTGCAGATGCAATTCATCTTGCTTGCGCGGCATCTGCAGGGATTGATCTTTTTCTCACGGGCGACAAGCAATTGTTGAAACTGGATGTGCCCGGAATTCAGTTCATCGCAGATTTCAATACACCGATTTTGTGAACGCCGCGATCAGCCCGCGGCGATTTTCATCTGCTCGGGATCTTCTTCCACTTCGCCGACGTTCTCGCTCAGCCCGCCATAGCGGCGCTCGCGTCGCTGGAAAGCCGCAATCGCCTCAAGCAGGTGGATCCCGCGGAAATCCGGCCAGAACCGCTCGGTCACGAAGATCTCGGTGTACGCGATCTGCCACAGCAGGAAGTTCGAAATCCGCATCTCGCCCGAGGTGCGGATCAGCAGATCGGGATCGGGCATGTGCGCGGTGTAGAGATGGCGGTGCATGATCCTCTTCGCTGATGCGTTCGGGAGCTGAGATGTCTTCTGCTGCATCTCACGCGCCAGCGCGCGGCAGGCATCCACCAGTTCCGAGCGCGCCCCGTAGTTCAGCGCCAGCGTGAGCGTGGTACCGGTGTTGCGCGCCGTCATCTCCTGCGCCCATTGCATCTTGTCCTGCACTTCGCGCGGCAACTCGTGCATGCGGCCGATGTAGCGGATGCGCACGTTGTTGTCCATCATGCGCTGCACATTGCTCTCGAGATAGCTCTTCAGCAGGCGCATCAGGAAGTTGACTTCGGCGCGCGGACGACGCAGATTGTTTTCCAGCGAAAAGGCGTAAAGCGTCAGCCACGGAAGCCCGATGCGCGAGGCCGTCTCCGTCACCAGTTGCACGCTCTTGGCGCCCTGCTGGTGGCCGAGAAATCGCTTCAGCGATCGGTGGCCCGCCCAGCGGCCGTTGCCATCCATGATGATGGCGACGTGCTCGGGCAGACGCTCCGGCTTGAGCGTGTTATAGATCGCGCGCTCCTCTGAGGTCAGCTCATCGATCCGCAGCATGCCAGTTGGATGCAAGGAACTTGCCTCGACGATAATCTATTACGCTTCTCGGAAGGTGACTCGTTCCGCGTCGCGCATACGAGCTTGTGCAGGAGCCGGTATCGACAAAGCCCGACGCGCTTGAACGGGTCCACATCAACGTCGACCGAACGAAAAATCCCCGAAGGCCGGGGAATTCTGACGACACCTTCGAGCCTAGCATAATCAGACGCGCCGCAAGATCCGACCGGGACGCAGAGGAACCGATTGTAATGTTCGAAACGACGCAGGCTGGACGACCGGCACGAATGCACCGGTCGCCCGCCCCACAAGGAGGAAGAGACAAGGAGACGAAAGGAGACCGTGGGTTACCGGCTTAAGCGGTGCGGCGCCGCCCGGCAGCCATATCGCGCACCGAGCCATACAGCAGCGTCCGGTGCAGCGAATCCAGATGCGGCAACATCGCCGCAATCTCGGCCAGGAACGGATCGGACAGAATCGCCGACACTCTCTTCATCGCGACGGCTGCGCGAATCGCGCACCAGCTGGCGCATGTCCACTTCGAGGGCATCAGCCAGCCGTTCCAGCGAACCAAGCGTCGGAATCGCCTTGCCGTTCTCGATCTTGGAGATGTAGGTGCGGGGCACCTGCATCCGGCCGGCGAGCTGGCGCTGGCTCAGGTGGCGCGCCCTGCGAATCTCGCGCACCTGTGCCGCAACCTGCAGTCCGGCTTCGGCAGATGCAGCCACCGTGGGCATCGAGACAAGTTGTGGGGCTAAGGGTGCCGGCTCCTCGATATCAAGGGGCCTGCGACATTTTCTGCACAGTGAGTTGCTGGTTCTGTACTGCACCAGACTGCAGTAATCGCACCGCACGACTTCGCGTGTCTCCACGCTGATAAGAGTGGTAGCCATCGTTTGGTAGCGGAGTGCCAGAGCAAGGTACTCCCGCGATCATTTGCACCGCGATAAGTGCTACTTTCGATCGAGTGAACCATAATTGTCAAGTAGAAACTTAGGGTCAACCCGAAGATATCAGGATCAAACCCGAAAAACCCCGAAGAAACGCGAACCAAGGTATGCAACACGTAAAATGCTGGGATGAGTGAGAGCGCAAACCAGCGACGGAAAATTCGGCCGCGAACAGGCCTGGCAATTGCTCACCGAGTGGACCCAGAGCGAGAGCCTTCGCAAGCACGCGCTGGCCGTGGAAATCTGCGTCACCGCCTGCGGCGAAGCGGAAGCCGACCGCCTTGGCCTCGCTGGCGACGAACGCGGGCGCTTCGTCGAGCTCTACACCACCACCGCCCTGCTTCACGACTTCGACTACGAGCGCCATCCCACCCCTGAAGAGCATCCCTTCGTCGGCGTCCGCGAACTCGAACGCCAGGGCTGGCCCGCCGAACTCCGCACCGCCATCCTCGGCCACGCGCAATACTCCGGCGTGCCCCGCGTCACGCATCTGGACAAATCCCTCTTCGCCTGCGACGAACTTGCCGGCTTCCTCACCGCCTGCGCGCTCGTCAAGCCCACCAAAGCGATCGCCGACGTCGAAGTCCCCGGCGTGCGAAAGAAAATGAAGGACAAGGCATTCGCCCGCGGCGTCAACCGCGAAGACGTAATCCAGGGCGCGGCGGAACTAGGCGTCGACCTCGACGCGCATATTGCGTTTTGTCTGGAGGCGATGAAGAAGCGGGCCGCCGAACTTGGACTCTAGTCGGCGAGAAGAGTTCACCCGCGTCGGGAAACAATCATCCAGACACGCCACACGATAAAACCCCCGCCCACGGCAATTGCGACCGCAGCTTTGGTTAGATGGAGTAGCCAACCTAAAAAGAGTGGACGACTGTAATAGCGATTAGGCTGCACAGGACTGTATCGAATGAGAATGGTTTGACCCTCTAACAACTGATACAGAGGCGATGTGTCATAGGTGACGAATGGACCGTACTGCTTCCGGGCATATTGATCTTTCCACACCAGCATGTCAGCGGATACCTGAGTCAACTTGGGGTCGTGCATGCGGAGCGCTCTCCGGACTCTTTCACCTGAGATGATCGTGGCTTCGGTCTCTGGCCACTTGTCATATCCGCGAAGCTTTTCCCACAGTTCAATCAGCATCGTCGCTCACCACGGATACAAAGTCTCGCATCAAGGTTCAATCTCTCAGCAGAATCGAAAGCAGCGCAACAATCGCAATAACAATCGTGAATGTCCAGAGAACTATCTTCGCGGACCGACTCACCTCGTATTGAAGCTGTTCCCGAACATAGAAGTCGCCGGAGTCTGCTGGATTGTATCGGATCCTGACTGCGTTTCCTTCAATGCATTGGAATACCGGGGAGCCCTCGCTGACGGTGAGCGGCTCACATTGCTCCACGCCCGATGTGTCCGTCCAGACCAGTTCTTCATCCCCGCGCCATCCGTAAAAGGGCCTGCCCAACTTGTCGTGGCCGACAATCTCCTGCTCGACCTGTGACGACTTGAGCGTGGCGGTCGTTTCCACCCACTTGTCGTATCCGCGAATCTTCTCCCACAACTCAATCAGCATGGTGGCTCCAGTCTGCCACAGTGGCGGAGGAACCGCACCGAAACTACTTAACTCGAAAACGATGGTGAAAATTGGGAGAACTCAGCCAAGATGGTCATCAATCAGCATCCAAAACTTGCAGAGGCGCGCATATGAACGTCGATCTGGCCCAGGAACTGCTCAATGAACTGGGTTCCTCTCTCCGGGACATGGAGACCCAACACGCCGCTCTTTTGCAGTTTCTGAAAGACAACGGGATGCTCACGGATGACCAATTCGCCCCTTACCTGGCGCAGGCCGCGAAAGCCAGTGCCGTCAGGTGGCGTGCCGCTCGTGTCAGGCTGGAGAGCGTCCTCTCCGCTGAAAGGCAAAAGGAAGAGAAGCGCGAAGAGGATGAAAAGCGGCAAGCGGCTGCGGGAGGAGGGCCAGCCAGCAAGAATACGGGAGAGGAATCGAAGACAAAAAACGATGATGACAGCGCCAGCGTAGGACCTTGGACCGGAGAAGCGAAGGTCGATGGCCCGGGCCAAGGCGCTGTTAAGCAATCCAGTTCGGAAAAGGGCGACGGGCAGGGCGAACATTCGACCGCAGAGGAGAAGAAGCCTAACGCGCCTTCGAAAGCCGGCTGAGAGAGTTCGGCCGCTACTTCGGCGAGCCTCAATCTCTACCGGATGCGAAGATGAAAGATTTCGATCACCGCGATCAGCAGCAGGAAGGCTCCAACGATGACCATCAGGGTGATTGGATAATCAAAGCTTTGGAACCGACCGAAACCGGTGCGGTAATAGTCGTCCTCACACCAGCTCTTTTTGGGGTTTTGGGGATTGTAGCGAATCGTGATGGCCGCACCTTCCATCAGTTCACCAGGCAGTTCGCTGGTTCGGGCTTCATATCGGCCTTCCCAGTACTCGCCTGACTCGTCTTTGAAGGTGTAGGTGATGACAGAAAGGAAATCTTGCTTGCCGTCGTTGTAGGGCTGCTCTATGTCAGTGACGGTTGCCGGTACCTCCGGCCATTTGTCCACTCCGGCACGAAGCTCTGAGCTGTTCCAATCCATCTTGCCCCATCCAAAGCGCGTGATCGAACGAAGGCTCTACTTCATTGGGTCTTTCGCCCTTAGCTCCGCTACGATCTCCGCTGCTGCCTGCCGCGCTTTATCCGCCTGGTCGGGCGGGAAGCTGATGGCTCCCACGCGCGCATGGCCACCGCCGCCGTAGCGCTCGCATACCTGCGCCAGGTTCACCATCTTCGCGGGGTCCGCCTTCGTCCACGGATTCGAGCCTACCGACACCTTTGTTCGGAAGCTCGATTTCGAAAGCCCGATCGAGTATGTCGCCTGCGGGTGCAGGTAGTATGGGATGAATTTGTTGTACCCCTCCACCGGCCGATCCGTAATGTCGAAGAAAATCGTCCCATCGACCTCTTCGCTGCGGCTTCGAATCAGTTCGATGCCCTCCCGGTGCCGCTCCAGCAAAGGCGGCAGCAGCGAAGCCACAAACGGCTGCGCCAATACTTCGGCGAGCGGCATCTCCGTCAGCAGTGGAATCAGCTTGGGAATGAACTCCGGGTCCTGCGTGGATTCAATGATCAGTGTCAGCTTCATCGCCGGGGCCGCCATCTCTACCGCGGCCTCGGGGCTTTCGTACAGGGCGCCATCTACGATGTTGGCCCAGTGAATCAGGTCCGCAACAGGTTCCGTGTTGAATCCGAATTTCGTTGAGCCTATATGCGCCAGAAAGCTTGTGCACGACGTGTAATCGGGATCGAAGAACTTCCGCGAGCCGCACACCGGGTCTTTCTGGCAGGCGAGAAAATTCTCGTGATCCTCGGGCGTCAAGAATGCCGAAAGATGATGATCGAACCACCAGGTGATCCGCGGCGACGCCGAATACTTGAAGTCGACAATTGCGTTCTCATCGCCCGTAAACTCGCTCTCGTCGAAGAGGGCCCCGGCCCGATGTACCAGGCCATGGTAGTCATACGTGGCGTCGTTGGCGATGCACTCGCGATGGAATCGCGTGAACAGCGATGCGGAGCAGGCTCCGTCGAAGCACTTGTCGTGATAGAAGACTTTAACCCGCAACCGCCACAACTCCCTGAGCAAGAATCCGCTAAAGCCGGAAGATTAAGCATCATGCGAGAGGCCGATTGTGTCAAGGCGGCCACGCAAAGTCGCGATGACCATGAATTGGCCTGTGCCGGTTCCCCTGCCCATGCGCGTGCGAATTCCAGTAGAATTCTTCGGACACGCGTTGCTGCAATTGCCGTAATAATCTCGAGGAGCATCCATGGATCCTGAAATCGAGCCAATTCCGCCGGCGCTCGAGCCACCCTCAACCAACGCCTCCGACTCGATGTGCCTGGGCTATCCCGGGGAAGACCCCCAAAAGCCTTATCGCGGCCTCAAATGGATCTTTGTCGGGCCCGGGGGCCTGCGTGCCGGCTGGTCCGTCCTCATCTTTTTCCCGCTGGTACTTCTTCTGGCCAACGGGTTCGCATTTCTCTTTCTGAAACTTCATCTGATGGCCAAGGGCAACAGCTTCAATCCACGACAGCAGCTCTTCTCGGAGTTATTTCAAGTGCTGGCGCTCCTCTCCGCCGCGGCCATCATGGCGGTCATCGAGCGACGCAGCATTCTCGACTACAACCTGCGGGGCGCCAGGCGCGTCGCGCACTTCTTCAGCGGGTTTGTCGTCGGATTTGCGGCCCTCTCCGCGCTTGTCGGCTCTCTCGCATGGGGTCACTGGCTGCGCTTCGGCCCCGTTGCGCTCAGTGGGTCCGAAATCCTGAAATACGCCGCAATCTGGGGTGCGGTCTTTCTTCTCGTTGGCTGCTTTGAAGAAGGCACGATGCGCTGCTATCTCCAGTACACGCTCACGCGCGGAGTCAACTTCTGGTGGGCATCCGGCGTCATCGCGTGCCTCTGCGCCTTGTTGATTTTCACGCAAAAAGGAAACGGGGCATGGGGCGTCTACAGCATCGCGCTTCTTGGCCTCGCCCCCTGCCTGTTGCTTCAATTGCAAGGCGCTCCCAGCGCCGGATTCTGGAACGCAGCGTGGCTCACCTCCACGCTTTTTGGAGCGATGCACACTGGCAACAACGGCGAAAACTGGATCGGGATATTCGCCGCAGCCTTTATCGGTTTCGTCTTTTGCGTCAGCGTCTGGGTAACCGGGTCAGCGTGGTGGGCGATTGGATGCCATGCCGCATGGGATTGGGCCGAGACTTATTTCTACGGTACGGCCGACAGCGGCTTCGTCGCGCCGGGACACCTGTTGAGCACTTCGCCTGCGGGCAATTCGCTGTGGAGCGGGGGTACCGACGGGCCGGAAGGCAGCCTGCTGATCATTCCCATCGTCCTGCTGCTTCTGGCATGGCTGCTGGTTATCTACCGCCGCCCCAAGCCGGCGGAGTTCAACACGCCCGCGGCAAGGGAGCAATTGGCAAGCTGAAAGAGAACGCATGCGGCTCTGGCTCAATCGCACCGGCGACGTTTCCTTGCGCGAACAGTTGATCACGCAGGTGGTGCTCGGCATTCTCAGCCGGGAGCTTGCGCCGGGTCAGCGCCTGCCCAGCACACGTGATCTCTCCCGCCGCTTCGGCATCCATGCCAACACCGCCAGTGCTGCTTATCGCCAGCTCGAAAGCGAGGGATGGGTGGAACTGCGCCATGGCAGCGGCGTGTTCGTACGCACCACGCGCCCCGAGGCGTCGCTCAGCCCCGAGATGGCTGTCGACCAGATGATCGGCGACCTGGCGGCAAAAGCGCGCAATCTCGGCGCGTCAGATGCGTTACTGAAAGCACGTCTCCGCCGCTGGCTTGCGCTCGAACCGCCCGCGCGGTGGCTCGTCATCGAGCCCGACCCTGAACTCCGCCGCATCGTCATCACGGAAATGGAACAGGCCTTGTCCCTTCCCGTCCGCGGTTGTAGCCCCGAAGATTGCAGCAAGCCGGGCCTGCTTGAGGGCTCCATGGCTGCGGTGCTGCCCAGTAAAGCCGCGGCCGTTCGCAAGCTGCTGCCGCCCGGCAATGAGCTCACCACCCTGCAGGTTCATCCGGTAACGACGGAATTGCAGTCTTACCTGCAGCGCTACATGCCCGCCCACTCCACCGATCTGGTGGGCATCGCCTCGCGCTGGGGCGATTTCCAGCGCATCGCGCAAACCATGCTCGTCGCTGCAGGGCTCGCCCCCGAGTGCCTGCTGGTGCGCGACGCGACCAAGGCAGGATGGAAACGCGGTCTCGAAGCCGCCACCGCCGTTGTCTGCGACGCCGTACTCGAACAGGATCTGCCCGCAGGATGCTTCCCGATCGTCTTTCGCCTGCTCGGTGAGCCTTCGATTGCGGATCTGCGCGCCCGCGAAGATGCAGTCCTTTCCGCCAGCCACTAGTCCCCCACGAGAGTCTCGGAACGTACACCTGAAGATCAGCGCAACCCGCGAACCGAACGTGATGGCGTTATCCTGTTGAGGACGCATGTCGGAATCCCACGCAGCCAATCCACCTATCGGCGTTCAAGTATCAGCGGCGCCACCTCCGCGCAGACGCCGCTGGCGCCGGGTTTTGCTCTTCACGATCTTCTGGCTGCTGACGATTCTCCTGGTACTCTTCGGCGTCGGTATCCTCTGGCTACGTTCCGCCGCCAAGGCGGCGCTTCCCGTCCTCGACGGCGACATCCATCTTGCCTCGCAGGACGTACCCGCGCTCTCCGCGCCCGTCACGGTCCGCCGCGATGAGCACGGCGTTCCCCACATCGACGCCGCCACGCAGCAGGACATGTTCGTCGCCCAGGGCTACGTGACTGCGCAGGACCGCCTGTGGCAGATGGATGTCTATCGCCGCAACGCCAACGGCGAACTTGCTGAGGTCATGGGGCCATCGCTCCTGCGCCACGACAAGGCGCAGCGCATGTACGAGTTTCGCAACACGGCGCATCGCATCTATGCCAGCCTCTCCGTCGAGGAGCGAGCCCGCTACGAGGCCTATGCACGCGGCGTGAACCTCTACATCACCCAGCACCAGGATTCGCTTCCACCCGAGTTTCGCTTTCTGCACTACAAGCCGCAACCCTGGACGGGCGCCGACTCCATCAGCATTGGCATGATGATGGTGGACATGCTGGACACGCATTGGTACACAAAGCTCTCGCGCGAGCGCATTGCGGCAAAGCTTCACAACGCGAAGCTCGAGTCCGACCTGTATCCCATTGGTTCCTGGCGCGACCATCCGCCCACCGGCGAACTGCTTGACCTTAGCAAGCCGCATCCCCAGCCGCCCGGCACCCCCGGCGAAGATGACGATGAACGCACCGAAACCCGCGCCCTTCCCGTTCCTGACTGGCCGACACGCCTGGGTGCCCCATCCATGACAAGGTCATGGGTGGGAAAGCAAGAACCTCTCGCTTTGGGGCACGATACGAACTTTTGCCGCGACTGCACGCCCGGCTCGAACAACTGGGTCATCGCCGGCGCGCACACCGCGAGCGGAAAACCTCTACTCTCGAACGACATGCACCTCAGCCTGACCGAGCCGAACATCTGGTACATGGCCGACCTGCGCGCTCCCGGTTTTCATGCCGCCGGCGTCACGCTGCCCGGAATGCCCTTCGTGATCGCCGGGCACAACGAGCACGTTGCCTGGGGGTTCACCGCGCTCTACGGCGATGTGCAAGACCTCTACATCGAAACGCTCGACGGAAAAGGCAACTTCAAGGTTGCAGATGGAAGCTGGAAACCTCTCGGCGTCGATCGCGAGACGATCCACGTGCGCGGTCGCGGGGACGTCACCTACGACGTGCGCCTGAGCGGCCACGGCCCGCTGCTCGATCCCCTGTTTACCAAGGACGACCGCGCCATCGCGCTCAAGTGGGCTCTCTACGATACGACCAGGAACTCGATCCCGCTCTACGCCATCAACACCGCGACCAACTGGGCCGAGTTCCTGACAGCGCTGTCGCAGTGGTGCTGGCCAACGCAGAATGTTGTCTACTCTGACGACCAGGGCCACATCGGCTATCACGCCGCCGGTGTTATTCCGTTCAGACCCGCAGGAATCGCCAACATTCCCATCGTTGACACCGCGCACGAGTGGCAAGGGTACATCCCCTTCGACGACCTGCCCAACGCCTTCGATCCGCCCTCAGGATTCCTCGCCACCGCCAACTCTCGTGTCACCAGCGACAAATCAAAATACCCTCTGACCAACGAGTGGGCCGATCCTTATCGCGCGGAGCGAATCTACAAGTTGTTGCAGGGGCGCGATCAGCTGAAGCCCGCTGACATGCTCGCCGTTCAGACCGATGTCTACGGCGAGATGGATCAGGAGATGGGCCACCGTCTCGCCTACGCCATCGATCACACCCCCAATGCCGACGACCAGCTTCGCAAAGCTGCCGACCTGATGCGCAGCTGGGATGGCCGGCTCACCGTCGACTCCGCCGCAGCTTCGCTTGTGACCCAGACCCGTTTCGCCCTGCGCACCATGATGCTCGAACCCAAACTCGGCAAAGACGACGCCGGGAATTACGAGTGGTCCGAGTCCAACTTCGCCGTAGAAGAAATTGTGATGCATGCGATCCCGGACTGGCTTCCGCCGGGCTACAAGGAATGGGACGCATTCCTCTCCGACGCTGTTCGTCGCGCCATGAAAGAGGCGAAGGCTCCGGCCGACGTCAGCAAGTGGAACTACGGCTCATGGCACGTTGTGGACATCGAACATCCCTTGTCGAGCTTTCTGCCCTACGTCAGCCGCATGGCTGGCACCGGACAGTGGCCGCTCAGTGGAGACACCACGACCGTAAAGCAGGTGGGCCGTGCCTTCGGCCCATCGCAGCGATTCACGATGGACTGGAGCAATATCGACGGCTCAACCGAAGACATCGTTCTCGGCGAAAGCGGCAACCCCTACAGCTCGTACTTTCGCGACCAGTGGAATGACTATTACAACGGCCGCACCTTCGCGTTGCCCTTTACTCCCGCCGCAGTCGCCGCCAACTCCCAGCACACCCTGCGTCTGCTGCCATGAACGACGAGGGAACAGGGAGTAGAGAACAGGGAATAAAAGCAGCCTCAGGAACTGGGGTGCCCTATCCTCGCGCGGACTTTTTCGCGCAAGGGTGGGAAAGCAAGATACTCGGCCCAGCGATCATCTGCCTCGCCGCCATCATCGCGACATCCCCCGACCTCATCCGCAAGACCTCGTGCGGCCACGACTACGACTTCCATCTCGCCTCGTGGCTCGATGCGGCGGCGAGTTGGCGCCACGGCCTGTTCTATCCGCATTGGGCGCCCAGCCCCAACTATGGAGCAGGCGAACCGCGCTTCGTCTTCTATCCACCGCTCACCTGGATGCTCGGCGCCGCCTTCAGCTTCCTCCTTCCATGGAAGGGCATTGAGCTTGCGATCACCTGCTCGTTCCTGGCCGCCACGGGTCTTGCAACCCGCATGCTGGCACGGCAGGCGCTTCCTGACGGGCCCGCAACCCTCGCCGGATGCGCAGCACTCTTTTCGGGATACTCGATGTTCACCGCATACGAGCGATCCGCATTCGGCGAGTTGGCCGGCGGGTTCTGGATCCCGTTGCTTTTGCTGCTCGTCTTCCGGGATCGCAATCCGCAAGGCTCCGTGTGGCGTCGCGCCTTCGATGGTTCGGCCACACTGCTCGCCCTGGTCATCGCCGGTGCCTGGCTCTCGAATGCGCCGCTCGGCGTCATGGCCTGCTACCTGCTCGCCGCTGTGGCCCTCGCCGTCGCATTGCTCCAGCGTTCCTGGGCTCCTGTCCTTCGCTCCGCAACCGCTGCCGCTCTCGGCCTCGGACTCTGCGCCATCTACCTGGTTCCCGCTGCCGTCGAGCAACGCTGGGTGCAGATCCGCCAGGCCACCGACGACCCGGGCCTCGCGATTGAAAATAGTTTCCTCTTCGGCCGGCATGCCGATCCCAATCTCGAATTACACGATGTCGAACTCTGGCGAGCCTCCGCGATTGCCGTCACCATGATCGGCCTCACACTCCTTTGCATCTTCATCGCGTGGCGTCGTGGACTGCTCCGTCAACGCTCCTGGTGGATTCCGCTTGCTCTCATCCCCGCTGCTATCTTGCTGCTGCAATTTCCCATCTCGCTTCCGCTTTGGAACATCCTGCCCAAGCTGCGCTTTCTCCAATTTCCATGGCGCTGGCTCGTCGTAGTCGAAGCTCCGCTCGGCATCTTCTTCGCCGCTGCCATCTGGTCCGCGACGCGCTGGCGGCGCGTCATAGCCATCGGTGCGTCCTCCGCGATTTTTCTTTCCATCACGGTTGTCACTCTGTTCGTCTTCCATCAGGATTGCGACAGCGAAGACTCCGTCAAAGGAATGCTCGCCGCCTATCGCAACGGCCAGGGTTTCCAGGGCACCGATGAGTACGCACCGCCGGGCGCAGACGACAGCCTTGTGGCCGTCGGCCTGCCCGATGCCTGCCTCAGCAACAACGCGAACGTCGTGCTTGCGAAATCCGATGACGGCAACATTCCGGAATGGGACCCGGCGAACGGCCATTGCGACGCAACCTATTCGTGGCTGCAACACTATGGACGGATTTCGCCGGAGCATCTCCGCATCGACGGCGAGACTCCGCACGCCGGCTACCTCATCCTGCACCTGCGCGACTACGCCGCCTGGAAGGTGAACCTCAATGGCCACGACGTAGCCTTCGGCGCGAGTGCGGCGTATCCCGATCTCCCCCACCGCGACGACGGCTTGATGGCTGTCCCGGTTCCGCAAGGCCCGGTACAACTGGATGTGGACTGGATCACAACCGGCGATGTGGTGATGGGACGTCTGCTGAGCTTGATGTCGGTTGGCTACATCGCCGTCCTCTGTTTAATCGAGCGAAAGCTGGCTGCCGTTCGCCGGGTTAAAGCTGAACCTCGAATATGAACCTCGGGTATCATAAGTAGGAATGCCCGTTGACGTGAAATCGCTGATCCAGGAAGGCGCAGAGCTTACGGACCGCGCGCTCGAAGCGCTTATCCCCACGGTCGACACTGTCCCTTCGTCGATCCACGGCGCCATGCGCCATTCTGTCTTCGCCGGCGGAAAGCGCCTGCGCCCCGTACTCGCCATGCAGGCCGCCGTCACCATCGCCGGCTCCGTTCCTCCCGGCATCGAACGCCTTGGTGCAGCCATCGAGATGCTGCATACCTATTCGCTCATTCACGACGATCTGCCTGCGCTCGATAACGACGACCTGCGCCGCGGCAAGCCCACCTGCCATGTTGCCTTCGGCGAAGCCATCGCCATCCTGGCCGGAGACGCGCTGCAAACCCGCGCCTTCGAAATTCTCGCCGGCCTCGATTCGCCGCCTGCCGCAACGGTGCAGATCATCGGCCTCATCGCCAACGCCGTCGGCACCGTCGATGGCATGATCGGCGGCCAGGTGCTCGACATTGAAAGCGAACACCAGAAGCCCACGCCGGAGCTTGTTGAAGCCATTCACCGCGCCAAGACCGGCGCACTCATCCGCGTCAGCGTTGTCTCGGGCGGCGTCTACGCCGGCGCCACTGCGGATGACGTGGCCCGCCTCGACACCTTTGGCCGCAAGGCGGGACTGGCCTTTCAGATCGTGGACGATGTTCTCGACATGACCGTGGACTCTGCGCACCTGGGCAAAACGGCAGGCAAAGACCTCGCCACCGAGAAAGCTACATGGCCCGCTGTGTATGGCATCGAGCAGAGCCGGCGCGATGCCGCGATGCTGATCGACGAAGCCTTCGCGGCTCTCGAGCCTTACGGCTCGCGCGCCGAAGGCCTCAAGTCCGTCGCCCGCTATCTTGGTCGAGCGCAAGAACTAGAGGAGTCTCTGGCCATGGATCTTCGAGCCATTCATGAGGTCGGTGCCCCATCCATGACGCAGTTTCATCGCGGCATGGGTAGGAAACCGCCGAGAGCTTAACTGACCAAAATGCAGATGCTGACCGAACCCGAAATCTTCGCCGCTCTCCGCGACTGCTTCGATCCCGAGGTCAAGCTGAACCTTGTCGATCTCGGCCTGATCTACTCCATCGAAACCGGCCCCGACCCCGACTCCACGCCCGCATGGCCGCGCCAATGGGTGAAGGTCACCATGACGCTCACCACGCAGTTCTGCCCGGCATCGGGCCTGATCTTCGAGCAGGTACACAACCGGCTCGCCACCATTCCCGACATCAGCAAAGTGGAAGTGAATTTGGTATGGGAGCCCAAGTGGACGCCGCACCGCATCAGCGACGCCGGCCGCAAACAGCTCGGCCTCTGATCATTAAAATCGCAGGTGTCATCCTGAGCGCACGGGGCCCCGAACGCTCTTCAGTTCGGGGGTGGTAAGCGAAGGATCTGCTCCTGGCAAATCGAGTCAGCCGCAGCCTTTAATTCCTTAACAGAGTTCCATTGCTTTTCAGGCAGGAATCGTCGTCGTCCGCCGCGACAAAACCCGCCGCAGAGACTCACCTTTTTCGGTGATGTCCTCGACCACGTCCTGCACCTGCTCAAGCATGTATTGGGCGCGATCGACATACTCCGGCATGGCATCCCACCAGTGACGCAGGGTTTCTTCGTGATCCAGCAGAGCCAGCGCCGTGCCCGACGCTGCCATCACTAATCCAGCTCGCTTCTGCCCGGTCAACAACAGCAGTCCACCCGTAATCAGCGTCCCGCAAGCGGCCAACTTTATCCAATCGAACGAGTCTGTTTCAGTCATCTCTGTGGTCCTCGTGGACCGGTTCTCCCGGTCCGGAAAAGTCGCTACGCTCATGAGCTCTCCCTTTCGTATTCAGATGCATCTGGTCGAGGTGCGGCGGAGAGAAAATTGTCTCGGCAGGCATCGCTCCCGGCGGGCAGTCCGCCGGCCAGCCTCAATCCAGGTCGAACTCGCGCAGAGGCTTGCCTTCCGGCGCATCCTTCGCTTTGCGCAACGCCTCGGCAAACTTTTTGTCGAAGAGGTCTTCCTTGTTCTTCTCTGCGTCAACCGATTGACGGAAGATCGACTCCTTCCGCTCATCCTGTTCGCGCATGGCTTTGGCCGCCGTTTCGAGATCCTCAAACATCCGCTTGCGCGGCGCCGAGGTGTGGCTGATCACCAGCCCCGTTGCCGCATCCACCACGATCATTGCCCCGCAATCGGGACATGCAACCTGGAACGTCTCTGCTGCCTTCGTTTTGCCCATAACAATCAGAATTGTAGGCTCTTCGCCTCAATCAGGAAAGGCGGAGCAGCAACTCCAGCCGCGGTTTCCCGGCAGCTTCCTGAGCCCTCTCAATTCATTGAACTTCCCGTCCCCCTGCCTCGTACCTTTATCAGCACGCAGTCCCCGCCGGATTAACCATGTTCCTCGTCGTATCGACGCGGAAACCAAGCCGTCCGCCGCAAGGAGTCGAATGAAAATCTCGTTCTTCGCAACAGCCTCGCTGATCGCCCTCTCTGCTTTCGCGCTGACCCCATCCGCCTTTGCGCAAGCCAGCCTCGCCGGAGACTGGCAAGGCACCCTCGACGCCAATGGCACCACCTTCCACCTGGTTTGGCACCTCGCCGCCGCCGCTGACGGAACCTTCACCTCCACCTTCGACAACATCGATGAGGGCGTCTACGGTATCAAGGCCAAAACTACTGCCATCAAGGGCTCCGATGTCACCGCCGAAGTCGACGACACGGTCCAGGCAAACGGACAGCCCATGAAAGTCAGCGGCAGTCTTGTCGGCAAGCTCAATTCCGACGGGACCGAAATGGCCGGCACATTTACGCAAACCGAGCCCCAGGCTCAACCGCCCGCCAACGTGCTCTTCAAGCATTCCTCCGCCCAGGCTCCCGCTCCAGCAACCACCCCGCCGGCCATCGCCGGTGATTGGGCAGGCACCCTGAAGGCAGGACCAGCCGAGCTAAGGCTCGTGCTCCACATTACGGAAGCCAAGGATGGTTCCCTCACCGCAACCCTCGACAGTGTCGATCAAGGCGCAAATGGTATTCCCATCAATGCAATCACTTTCAAAGACGGTAAGCTCAATCTCGACGTGCAAGCCGTTAAAGGCACCTACGACGGAACCGTGAACAAGGATGCGTCAGAGATCGACGGGACCTGGTCGCAGGGCTCGCCGATGGAGCTGAATTTCAAGCGCGCTCCGGCGGCCACCGAAGCCGTATCCAAACCGGCCGCGCCTTCAGACATTGACGGTACATGGCAGGGCACCCTCGATACTCCCCGCGGCGCACTGCGCATCGTCTTCAAAATTGTGAATATGGACACTGGTTTGACCGCGACCGCACAAAGTCCGGATCAGGCCCCCAATTGGATGCCAACCACTTCAGTCACCCGAGCAGGCAACAAGCTCACGATCGTGATGAAGGCGCTCGGTGCATCCTTTGAAGGCCAGATCAACGATGCCAGGGACACCATCAACGGCACCTTCACCCAGGGGGATTCCATTCCCCTGGTGCTCAAAAAGGGCTGAACCTTTGCACGCAGGCCGGGCCGTGGGACCGGCCTCGCGCCCGGCTTGTCTACTGGTTCGCCGAAGTATGCACATGCAAGATCACGCGCCGATACGCCGTGAGCGCCGGCGAGCCCTCATCCGTCACCGCCAGAATCACGTGCGCAACGCCATCGCCCTTGCATGGAAGCAGCGGCAGCCACAGCGGCCGGCACGCCGCATCGGCGCGCACCGTCACAGTGGGGCTGTCGGCTCCCTCCAGTGTGAGCGCCGCCAGGTTTCCGTCAGCAAGACCTGCCTCACGATAGTGGAACCAATGAAAGTGAAGCCGCTGCCCGTCTGGATCGCTGCTCCGTCCGGCATCGAGCGTAATCGTCTGGCCTGCACGCACATCCATCTCCAGCGGAGCCGTCCCGCCCTGATCGTTGACCACGGCAATTGGATTGTGATTTGCATGCGCGAAATCCGTTACCGTCCACGTCATGCGCGCGGCAAAATCATTCTGGAATGCCTCGCGCCAGCGCCAGATTGTCGCCTGGTCGCTTACGTGTTCCTTCCCATCCACGCCAGTCACCGAATCCCGCGAATCGACCCGCGCAAATTCATCCCCGCCCTGCGTCCAGACTGGGTGTGTCTCCCCATAGGGCTGTCGAAACACATAGCGTCCGCCCCATCCGCCCCAATCCGGCCGTCGGTAAGCGTTCAGTCCGTTGTCAATCAGCCCGAGGAACGACGGCGTATCTCCCTCCATGATGAACAGGAACTTCGGATATTTCTTTCCCAGCGATCCCTTGCTGCGGATATTCGCGTCGAGCCATTCGTTCGTCACTGTTGTGAAGTCCGCGCCGTCGCCGTTGCGGTAATACCGGTCTCCGCTGATTCCCGTCCACGTCGCCGACGCATACTCCCCGCTTGTCGGCGTCGAAGGTGAAACGATGTAAAACAACTCGGGATACGTCCGCCGAATCACCGGCCCTGCGTCGTCCTGGTCGCTGATCGAGTAGACGCGCAGACGCGCAATCAACTTCGCGGTCTCTCCGGCGGCATGCGAGGCCGAGAGGTCAAGAAGCGCCTGCGCCAGCGTGCCGGCACCGCCCCAGATGCAGACCCACAAGGGCCGCGAATCATTGCTTTCCAGGGCGCGCACAATGGCCCGCGATCCCTCGGACGACTTGCCCGACCCGACCGCGGCCATTCCATACGCACTCTGCCCGGTGAACACCTTCGCATCCAGTTCGCTCGCCTCCGGCCACCCTTTCGCATGCAGCAGCAGGTTCGTCCGCACCTGGCCGTATGCCGCAATCAACTCATGCATGGTCTCCGCATGCGTCTTCGTCTTCTGCCACGTCGACGTCGTCGCGATCATGGCCTCAATGTCGAACTCGTTCGAATACAGCAGAAACCGCACAAACGACATCTGGTCATCCGGCTCATTGCCAATGTCGCTGATAACCACGACGCGAGGCCTGCCGCTGAAGTCATCGATATTTGTCGGCGGCAGACTTTGTGCCGATACCACGTTTGGCATGGCAAGAAGCGCGGCGGCCCAAAGCGCCGTGCTCGTTCGATTCACCATCGGAAATACCTCTTTCCGCATCCGGGCCCAAGCTATGCGAACCCCATCCTCATCCCGCACAATAATATCGGTGTTGCTATAGACAACATTTCCCGACTTCCTGGGTTTCAGGATGCATTGGGACCGCAACAAGCGATGCCTCGACAAAAATCCTGACCGCGTACCGAGGGGATGCCTCAATGATCTGCCTTCGAACTCGGCTGATTCCAGCCATTTTGCTCTCCTCTTGCATCTGCACAGCTCAAACCAGGACTCCCGCCACTCTGCATCTGCCGTCAGCCGAATCGGTCATGAATCGCGTTGCGATTAACCAGGACACCGCCGAGGCCGAACGCGCCCACTACGTCTACGTGCAACATGCAAAGATGACTTCGCGTCGCGGCAACACCGTGATGTGCGAGGAGATTACCGACTACCGCTTCACCCCGTCCACCGAGGGAACAGACGAGCAGTTACTCAAAGTCGATGGCCGATTCGTAAAAAACCACAAGTTCATCAATTACAGCAAACTGCTCCCGCGCGACGAGGACAAGCCCAAAGAATCCGGCGAGGACGCCAACAAAGATCAATCTGAAAAAAAGAAGGACGAAGCGAACGACAAGGACAAAAAGAAAGACAAGGATAAGGATCCCGTCTTCGATCCCAACAGCGACGAAACCCTCGATCGCGACCTCGTCGAAAACATGCGCTGGAACCTGATCCACGACAAATCAAAGGACGGCGTCAACGCGCACCTCTTTCCGCTCACCTCAAAGGATCAACTCAACTACGCTTTTCGCATGATCGGGCGCGAACGCCTCAACGGCCGCGATGTCTATCACATTGCGTTCCGGCCGAAAGAGAAGAACGACTTTGGATGGAGCGGCGATGCCTTCATCGACACGACCGCCTATCAGCCGGTTCTGGTCACGACCGGCATGGCGCGGAAGATTCCGTTCGCGGTCCGCACGCTTCTCGGAACCGACGTACCCGGCCTCGGCTTCACCATCACCTACGCCCCGCAACCCGACGGCGTCTGGTTTCCCGTCTCCTTCTCAACAGAATTCAAGATCCACGTACTCTACTTCTTCCACCGCCAGATTATCCTCGACGCCCAGAACCGCGACTTTGAGGAGACCCACGTCACCTCGCGCATCGTAGGCGACGCCACGCCGGTTGATCCGAGCCAGGCGCAGACGCCTGCTCCGCCCCAGCGGTAGCTTCATGTCGTTTCGAGTAGAATCGTCGATGCTGCAAAATCAGCTTCGGAAGCGTTGGATTCCCCGTGCGGAATTCGATGAGCCCATGAAGACACTTCGCTAAACGCACAAAGGCCCTGCTCACCAGAGCAGGGCCTTTGTATTTATCTACTTTGCGGCGGTGGAACTCCGCGGTCGCCGGGGTGCCCCATCCTAAACGCGCCGTCTGCGTTTAGGGTAGGAGAGAACGAACTTTCCTTCTACTTCTCCTCCGCCGTAGCCAGCTTGGCTTCGGCTTCGGCGATGACGTGGAGCGCTTCGGTGTAGGCCTCTTCGCTGTCGCCGGCCTCGTTCCACTCTTTCTGGCCGCGCTCGAGTTGCTGCTCGGCGCGCGGCACGTCGATCTCTTCGGGCTTGAGCGCGTCGGAGGCGAGGATGGTGACGCGGTCGGGCAGCACTTCGACGAATCCCCAGCTCACGTTGTAGCAGCGTGCTCGCCGCCGGACTCGGCCTGCCCGCCATGGAGCCGCACGTCGCCTGCGCCCAGTTCGGCCAGCAGCGGCGCGTGCCCGTAGAGCACTTCCATGTAGCCGTTCTTCGCGGGCAGCTCGACCGCGTCGGCCGTCGTGCTCAAAGAGAATGCGCTCGGGAGTCACCAGCCGGACGCGGAGTTGATTGGTTTCGTCAGCCATAAACTCAGTTCTCAGTCGCACAGTTATCAGTGGTCAGTGAAGTAGCTGGTAGCAGTTCGAAACCATATGCAGCTGACTACTGACAGCTGATCACTGACCAACTGCTCTTTACGCCGTTGCCTTCAGCTTCTCGGCCGTTTCCAGCACTTCTTCGATGGCGCCCTTCATGTAGAAGGCCTGCTCGGGAATATCGTCGTACTTGCCCTCGATGATCTCCTTGAAGCTGCGCACCGTGTCGGCAATCTTCACGTACGCGCCCGGAATGCCGGTGAACTGCTCGGCCACGTGGAAGGGCTGCGACAGGAACTTCTGCACCTTGCGCGCGCGGGCCACGGTGAGCTTGTCTTCTTCAGAGAGCTCGTCGATGCCGAGAATGGCGATGATGTCCTGCAGATCCTTGTAGCGCTGCAGAATCCTCTTCACGCCCTGCGCCACGTCGTAGTGCTCCTCGCCCACGATGCGCGCGGAAAGAATGCGCGAGGTCGAGGCCAGCGGATCGACGGCCGGATAAATGCCGAGTTCCGACAGCGGACGGCTCAACACGGTGGTCGCGTCGAGGTGAGCAAATGTGGTGGCCGGCGCGGGATCGGTCAAGTCGTCGGCGGGCACGTAGACGGCCTGCACCGATGTGACCGAGCCCTTGCTGGTGGAGGTGATGCGCTCCTGCAGCTCGCCCATTTCGGTGGCCAGGTTGGGCTGGTAGCCCACGGCCGAGGGCATGCGGCCCAGCAGCGTGGAAACCTCAGAGCCGGCCTGCGTGAAGCGGAAGATGTTGTCGATGAAGAGCAGCGTGTCAGAGCCTTCGACGTCGCGGAAGTACTCGGCGACGGTGAGGCGCGGTCAGCGCCACGCGCAGACGCGCTCCGGGCGGCTCGGTCATCTGGCCGTAGACCAGCGCGCACTTCGAGTTCTGCCAGTCGCCGGGCTTGATGACGCCCGACTCGGTCATTTCGAGCCAAAGATCGTTGCCCTCGCGGGTGCGCTCGCCCACGCCGGCAAACACCGAGTAGCCGCCGTGGTTCTTGGCCACGTTGTTGATGAGTTCCATGATGACGACGGTCTTGCCCACGCCGGCGCCGCCGAAGAGGCCGATCTTGCCGCCCTTCAAAAAGGGCTGGATCAGATCGATGACCTTGATGCCGGTCTCGAACATCTCTTCGTGCGTGGACTGCTCGTCGAAGAGCGGCGCGGGGCGGTGGATGGGCATGCGCAGCTTCTCGCCGATGGGGCCGAGCTCGTCGACCGGCTCGCCGATGACGTTGATGCACGCGGCCCAGCGTCTCTTTGCCCACGGGCACGCGGATGGGGCCGCCGAGGTCGATGGCCTTCATGCCGCGGACCATGCCGTCGGTGGCTTCCATGGCCACGGTGCGCACGCGGCCCTCGCCCAGGTGCTGCTGCACCTCGAGGATCACGTTGATGGGCGTGGGGACGGTGAAGCCGTCGCTGGTGACGCGCAGCGCCTGATAGATGGGCGGCATCGTCGCTTCTTCAAACTGCACGTCTACCGCGGGGCCGGAGACCTGAATTACTTTGCCGATGTTTTCTGCCATTTTTCTGCTCCTAGCTTCTAGCTCTTCGCCGCTAAGCTCTTTCGTCCATTGGAGCTAGCCAGCTGAGGCTGAAGCTGCGCTAGAACTGCTACAGCGCCGCGCCGCTGACAATCTCGATGATCTCCTTGGTGATGGCCGCCTGGCGCACGCGGTTCATGTGCAGCGTGAGCGCGTCGATCATGTCCGAGGCGTTGTTGGTTGCCGAATCCATCGCCGTCATGCGGGCCGCGTGTTCGGCGGCGACCGACTCCGTCATGGCGTGATAGAGCATGGAAGAAATGTATTGCGGAAGCAGCCCGGCGAAGAGTTCCTCGGCGCGGCTGCTCGTAGATGTAGTCCACGTTCGGCGGTGCCGAATTTCTTCGCTTCTTCGTCGGCCTCGGTGGTGTCGGCCGGCTCGAGCTCGATGCCCGCGCGACAGCGCGGCCTCGGCGGCGCGTTCGCGCTCTTCCGCGGTGGGCTCGACGGCGCCGGCGATCTGCGGTGCTGCCGATCTTCGATGAGCGGCAGCAGCTTCTCGACCACCAGCCGCTGCGGAATCACCGACTTGAACTCGTTGTAGACGATGTAGGCGGCGTCGATCTCTTCGTGCACGTAGCGCGAGATGATGTTGTGCGCCAGTTCGTACGACGCGCGCTGGTCTCAAGCTTCAGCAGCATGCCGGGATGGTCGCCGGTGACTTCGACCGTGCCCTTGCGCGCGTCGCGCACCTGCGCGCTTGCGCCGTCTTCGTCGGTCTGCTCGGTGTAGACGGCGGCGGGATAGCGGCGGCGCATCTGGTCGCGGCCCTTGCGGCCCACGGCCTCGATGTCGATTTCCTTGTCGGGATTGCCGTTGATGAACTGGTAGGCCGTCTTGAGGATGTTGGCGTTGAATGCGCCGGCAAATCCCTTGTCGCCGCTGACGACGACCAGCAGCACGCGCTTCTCCGGCCGCGTGACAAACAGCGGATGGCGCAGGTTGCCGGTCTCCTCGTCGAAGATATCGACGCGGCGCGTCAGCGACTCGAGCACGCTGGTGATCATCTTGGCGTAGGGCCGCGCCGCCAGCGCGCGCTCCTGCGCGCGGCGCAGCTTGGCCGCCGAGACCATCTTCATGGCCTTGGTGATCTGCCGCGTGTTTTTCACGCTGCGGATGCGGCGCCGTAGATCGAGTACGTTTGCCATATGTTCAGCTCTCAGTTGTCAGTTCTCAGTGTCTCAGTGCTCAGTCGTTGATTCAGTCTGTCCGATTCGGGCTTCTAGCTGATCAGCTGACAGCTGATCGCTGACAACTGCTTTTACGCCTTTGCGCGCCTGCAAGCTCCGCCTTGAAGTTTGCCGCGTACTCCTTCAGCGCCGCGTGCAGCCGGTTGCGCAGGTCGTCGTCCAGCTGCTTCTTCTTGGTCAGGTCGGCCATCAGCGCCGTCTGCGCGGCGTCGAAGTACTTGTAGAGCCCATCCTCAAAGGCGCGAATGTCGGCGACCTTCAAATCGTCGAGATAGCCCTGCGTGCCGGCGAAGAGAACCACCACCTGCTGCTGCCAGGTGAGCGGCTGGAACTGCGGCTGCTTGAGCAATTCGGTGAGGCGCTGGCCGCGGTTGAGCTGCTTCTGCGTCAGCGGATCGAGATCGGAGCCGAACTGCGCAAAGGCCGCCAGTTCGCGGTACTGCGCCAGATCGAGCTTGAGCGTCGAACCCACCTGCTTGACCGCCTTGATGGCCGCCGAGAAGCCGACGCGCGAAACCGAGAGGCCCACGTTGACGGCCGGACGAACGCCGGAGTTGAACAGGTCGGTTTCCAAGAAAGATCTGGCCGTCGGTGATCGAAATGACGTTGGTCGGAATGTAGGCCGAAACGTCGCCGGCCTGGGTCTCGATGACCGGCAGCGCGGTGAGCGAGCCGCCGCCGCGCTCGTTGCTCATCTTCGACGAGCGCTCGAGCAGGCGCGAGTGGAGATAGAAGACGTCGCCCGGATACGCTTCGCGGCCCGGCGGACGGCGCAGCAGCAGCGAGATCTCGCGATAGGCCATGGCGTGCTTGGAAAGATCGTCGTACATCACCAGCGCGTGCTTGCCGTTGTCGCGGAAGTACTCGCCCATGGCGGTGGCCGCGTAGGGCGCGAGATAGAGCATCGGCGCGGGCTCGGAGGCCGAGGCGGCCACGATGATGGTGTGGCCCATGGCGCCGGCTTCGGTGAGCGTCTGCACCACCTGCGCGATCGACGAGCGCTTCTGGCCGATGGCGCAGTAGATGCAGATCAGATCGTTCTTGGCGTTGTTGATGATGGTGTCGAGCAGCACGGCGGTCTTGCCGGTCTGGCGGTCGCCGATGATCAGCTCGCGCTGGCCGCGGCCGATGGGAATCATGGCGTCGATGGCCTTGAGGCCGGTGGCCATGGGCTCGCGCACGGGCTGGCGGTCGATGATGCCGGGCGCCAGGCGCTCGACGGGCAGCGTTTCGGTGGTGGCGATGGGGCCCTTGTCGTCGATGGGCATGCCCAGCGCGTTGACCACGCGGCCGATCATGGCCTCGCCCACGGGCACGCGAGAGAATCTTGCCGGTGCGCTTGACCTCGTTGCCTTCGCTGAGCTCGGTGTAGTCGCCGAGAATGACGGCGCCCACCTGGTCCTCTTCAAGGGAGAGCGCCAGGCCGGCAATGCCGTGCGGGAAGCTGAGCAGCTCGCCGGCCATGACCTTGTCGAGGCCGTGCAGGCGGGCGATGCCGTCGCCGAGCGAGGTGATGGTGCCGACCTCGTCGACCTGGACCTTCGAGTCGTAGTTCGCGATCTGCTCGCGAAGGAGCTGCGTAATTTCGTCTGCCTTGATCTGAGCCATTTCTTGTTCCTTTAGTGATCAGTGGTCAGTGATCAGTGATCAGCAAATCCATCTCATGATCCGTCTTTTCGAGAATCGTATGAATCATCTTGCCAACCTCGTGCGATAAACCTTCCGCTTCGTCAATCTGTTCGGTATTTCCGAATTTCAGGGTGCGTGCAATCTCAAGTTGAGTCTGCAGTTCAAAGTTCGAACCGCGTGCAATCCCTGAGAAACTGTCGAAACTCACCTGTGCTCAGCCTTCCCTGCCCTTCCGCAATGTTGCTTGGCACCGAAACCGCCGAACGTCGAATCTGGCTTGTCAAACCGTACATCTCTTCTTTCGGAAAAACGCCCGTGAGTCGGTAAACCGATGCGGCTAGCTGAATCGAACGCTGCCATACGACCAAATCCCGAAACGACCGCGCCGCTCCTTTGCCTTCCATCTCTGATTTCTCTTCCATAGCCATCGTTCCGACCACTGACCACTGATCACTGGCCACTGACTAACGCTTCCTTCAATCTCTCCAGCCGTCCGCGCACCGATCCGTCGTAGACCGTCGATCCGATGCGCACCACTGTGCCGCCGAGGATCGACGCATCCAGCTTGAAACTCGCTTCAATGCGCGAGCCGGCCAGTTTGCCGACCCCGGCCACCAGTTCAGCGCGCTCCTGTGGGTTCAACTCGCGCGCCGTAACAATCTCCGCCTGGCGGATCCCGAGCTGCTCCTGCATCTCCGCACGCCAGGCTGGGCCACCTCATGCACATCGCCGATGCGATCGTTGTCGATCAGCACCGCCAGCAGGTTGCGCAACTCCTTCTGCAGGCCCAGCTTCGCGTTCAGCTTGTCGAGAATCGCAATCTTCTGCACGGCGGAATCGCCGGATTCAGAAACAACTCGCGCAGCTCCGCGCTGCCGTCCCAGGTGCCAAGAAAATCGCCGAACTGCCGGTCGAGCGCGGCCGTGTCCAGCTTGGCCGACGTCACCACTTCGGCAAAGGCGCGTGCGTAACGGGAAACGAATGCGGCGGCCATCAGTTCTTCCCTCCGCCCTGGTTCTGCTGCGCGACCGGTCTCGACTCACAAACTCGGCGATCAGCGCGCGATCGGTCTCCGGCGTCAGCACCATTTTCTTCGCGGCCTGCTCAATGGCCAGGTCCGCGGCGAAGTGGCGCAGTCCGCGCTTGGCCTGCGCAGCTGCCACGCCAATCTCCTGCTCGGCCGACGCCACGATGCGCGCGCTCTCTTCTTCGAGAGCGGCCTTGATGCGCTCCTCGTCCTGCGCGATCTGCTGCTCCACCTCGGCGCGGAACTTCGCGATCTCCTCGTCCAGGCCGGCCAGCTTGGCCTCGACCGCGCTCAGACGGGTATTGGCGTCCTCGGTCGCCTTGCGCGCGGTTTCCAGGTCTCCACGGATCTTTTCTGACCGCTTGCGCAGAAACTTGGGCAGAAACCGCAAGAGCGGAATGCCGATGGCCAGAACCACCACCAGCACATTGATGATCTCGAAGAGCCGCGCGGCCGTTTCACGCCCAGGTGGATCATCCGCGCCAGAGACTGGATCACGGCGGAGTGCCGGTAAGGTCGTTTTCGCTTTCTTCGGTTCTTGGCGGCTTCCGTTCGGGGCGGATTCTGTGCCTCTTGTTGGGCAGATTGAACCTGGGGCTGCTCTGGGACCTCGGAACCTGCGCCGCATAGGCACGAACAGCCATGAGCGCAGGCGCGAATGCAATCAACCCCAGCAGCACGAGCCCATAAGTGCGGACGAATGAACGTGAATTCCTCAAAACGTGTCTCAACGGGAACCCCCGGCAGCCAGCGGAAGCACCGCTCGAACCACCTGATTTGCCAGTTCCCCGGCCGAACCCTGGATGGCCTGCCTGGCACGCTCGGCCTCGGCATCCATCTCAGACCGCGCCTGGCTCACCTTCGCTCCGGCAGCCTTGCGGGCCGCATCCAGCGCGGCTTCCCGCTCGGCGTTGCGCTGTTGTCCCTCGCCTCGCGCATCTTGTAGATCTCGGCGCGCGCCTGGCGAAGCTTCTCGGCATACTCAGCTGCCCTGGCCTCTGCCCGGCTGATCGCCTTGTGCGCGTTTTCGATGGCGCCCTCGGTGCGGGCGCGGCGCTCTGCAAGTGCCCGGCTCAACGGCCCCTGCACCAGAAACTGGTAAGCCAGAACCAGCACAAAGAGCAGTATCGTGGGTGTGGCGCCGAGCAGCAGCGCCCCGATTTGTTGAAAGATCTCTTCCATGCTTGTATTCGGTTAACTCAGGCAGACAGGGTTTTCCGTCGCGGGTTTCGCCTCTTCTCATGAAGTCTCGCAAAGGGATTCCAGTTACGAAACACCATCGGGAAAAAGCCTTGGAACACCTTTTTGTATCAGGGGCAAACCCCTAAGGTCAACGCCGCGCGGCGCGATGTGAGAGGGTCCTGTGACTGCTGTCACGAATAGGGAATTTGGACCAAAAAAGAACTTGCTTTCCGCTACAACAGGCCTAAACTAAACATACCACCTAGACCCGGTTCAGGGTCCAGCGGGCAGCCGGTTCCGGGAATCCTTCCACTCCCGGGATCGGTTACGCCCGCCTCTTATTTTCAGGGTGCCTTTCGCCGCCCGCCCCTCAAATTTCCGCAAAGGCCCACATCTTACGCCCACGTTCCCCGTCTACCTTGCTGAACGGCATCCTGGGCACATTCTTTAGCCCGGGAACATCGACGAACCTGGCTCGCGCCCCATCCGGGGCCGGTTCCCCAGGCAATGAATCGGAGGATTCTTACCCAATGCAAAGCAGGCTTCTCTCCCTCGCACTCGGCGGCATGCTCGCCTTCGGCATCACCGGCGCCGCGCTCGCCCAGGATACCCCTCCCCCACCCCCCGACCAGAATCAGGCCGGCGCCCCACCCCAAGGCCGTGGCATGCGCATGGACCCCAACCGTCAGCTTGAGCGCTTGACCCAGCAACTCAGCCTGACATCCGATCAACAGGAAAAGATCAAGCCAGTGCTCCTCGAGCGCCAGCAAAAGATGCAGGCTCTCATGCAGAACCAGTCCCTTTCGGAAGAGGATCGCCGCGCCCAGATGCGCACCATCATGGAAGGCGCGAACAACAGCATCAAGGCGAACCTGACGGATGATCAGAAGCAGAAATTCGACGCCATGCAACAGCAACGGATGCGGCGTGGAGGCCCCGGCGGCCCGCCTCCTGCAGGGTGAAACACCGCAACCGCAGCTTTAGGCTGGCCAATCGGGTTGGAACTGGGCCAGTTTCTCTCCCCCAGACACACAGGGACCGCAGACTGAAATCTGCGGTCCCTGTTTTTTGGGTTACTTTGTCGACTTGTCGATAAACGCCGCGAGATCGTCCTTCAACTGGTGCAGCGCTTCCACATTCAGGTAGATCATGTGTCCGGACGGGTAATACCCAAACTGCACATTCCCGCGAAGTTCCGGCTCCAGGTTCATGTGGTCCAGATCAAACTCCGTTCCGAAAAACGGCGTCGCCAGATCGAAATACCCGTTCGCCGAGAAAACCCTGAGATGTGGATTCTTCCGCATCGCAGAGGCCAGATCGCCCGCCACATACGGCTGCACCTGTTGATTCCCGGGGCCGCCCGGCCCACCGCCGCCCGCTGGCCTGTGATGGAAGTCCCATTGACCACCCGTCATGTTGTACGCGGTGGGTCGGTACATATCCGTACTCTCGAACTTCAACTCGCGTGACAGGTAATCGTGGATCGCGGCCACAAACGCGCCCGATATCCCGCTATCTGACGCGTCGTAGCTCGGATTCTCGCCGGCCGCATCCACATCCTCGCCTTCAAACCGCATGTCATATCGGCCCAGCGTCTTCCTGTCGCTGCGCAGCACTTCCTTCCGAAAACGAGTCGGCGAAACGCGCAAATTCGCTTCCTTGATGTAGTCCACGCTGAGCCCGGTCAAGCGGTTCATTTCCTTTGCAACGGTATCCAACTGGTCGGCAGGGAGTTTGTCGCCCTTGAACAACGCTTGCGAATATGCTCCTTCAGCAAACTCCCGCGCCTGTTGCACCCATGCGGCGATTTCCGGTGTCTTGTTCTGCACCTTGTCGAAATACCACGCCGCAGCCGCGTAACTCGGCAGGTTGATGATGTACTGGGTGTCGTATCCCGGCGAACGAACTCCATAATTCAGAATTGACGAGATGAGTACAATTCCATTCAACTGAATTCCATCTTCTGCCAACAGGTCCGACAACCCCGCCGACCGCGTCGTTCCATACGACTCGCCAATCAAAAACTTCGGCGAATTCCACCGCTGGTTCACCGAGATATATCGGGAGATGAACCGGTCGAACGCTTTCAGATCCTGGTCTACGCCGAAAAAGTCCTTCGCAGTTCCCTTGCCCACCTCGCGCGAGTACCCCGTCAGCGGAGCATCGATAAACACCAGGTCCGATCTTGTCGAGCAGGGAATACTGATTAGGGACCAGCTTGAACGGAGGACCCGCCGTGGCTTTGGGACTATCCGTCTCAATCCGCACCGGCGAGAACGAACCCATATGCAACCACAAGGTTGCCGATCCCGGACCGCCGTTATACAGAAAACTCACCGGCCTTGACGCCGCATCCGCGCCATCCAGCGTGTAGGCCACATAGAAGATACTGCCGTAGGCCTTGTCTTCTTCATCGCGGATGAGCAGCGTGCCTGCAGTCGCCGTATACTTCAGCGATTTTCCCCCCAGCATCAGCTCATGATGCGTCACCGAGTTCTTCTCCGGCGGAATCGGCGTCTCCTTGGGAGCGTCTTTGGAGGGAGCGTCTTTGGGCTCGTCTCCTCCGCCTGGTCGATTTTGTTGCCGTGTCTGAGGCTGGTCGGCAGGGCGCTCCTGCGCGTGGATGTTGAATTGAAACGGTGTGAAACATGAGAGACAAAGCGAGGCTGCAGCGGCAACCCCGCTCCAGGCGAAGCGACGCACTGAAATCATGAGCGGAAATTCCTCCAGAAAGAGTTGAACAGCCAGCCAGCAGCCACCGGGGAAAGGGGATGCGGGATCGGTATGCGGATTTTAAAGCGACGTTCAACCACGCCAGGAAGACGCAGTCATTTTCGGCCGGCTTTCTTCCTCCTGAATGAGCACCCAGGCATTTGGGTCACTTCGGCTGATCCGGCTTCGATGGCGCCACCGATGGGTTCGATGTCAGCAACCCTTGCGACCTCAGCCACGTCTCCAGCAAGCCGGGCCACTGATCCAGCGATGGATCGCCCTTGCCCAGCCCCGAACCATGCGGCCCATGCGCGAAGATGTGCGCTTCCGCGGGAACGCCTGCCCCGATCAGCGCCTCGTAGAATCGCCGTCCCTGGTCGACCGGAACCGTCTGATCGTCCGCTGTGTGATACCAGAATGTTGGCGGCGTTTTCGCAGTAACAAAGAGGTCGGGAGAGTACGCCGCGCGCAGCGCCTCGCACTGGTCCATTACGTTGAACAGCTTGCAATAGCTCAGGTGCGACGTATCGCTGGAGATAGCGCCAATCCACGGATATCCGAGGACCAGAAAATCCGGCCGGCTCGACTCCCGCTCAATCGGATCGATCGCATCCGGATTTCCCTCCACCGGCTGTGTCGCCGCCAGCGCCGCCAGGT
Source organism: uncultured Acidobacteriaceae bacterium (assembly GCA_963830285.1). GTDB lineage: Bacteria > Acidobacteriota > Terriglobia > Terriglobales > Acidobacteriaceae > Telmatobacter. The sequence continues at coordinate 201,685 of CAWHLU010000009.1, read as the reverse complement.
GTCCGCCTGCCGAGAAACCGATCATCACAATCCGATTGGGATGAATGTGATAGTCGCTGGCCCGCGCGCGCACGGTCTGCACCGCCCTGCGGGCATCGAGCAGCGGCACAGGCAGCAAATATCCGTTCGAGCTGAGCCGATAGCTCAAAATGAAGGCTCGAAATCCCCGCGAGGTAAACCAGTCGGCGACCTGCCGGCCTTCCAGATTCCCCGCCAGGTGCGTATAGGCGCCCCCTGGCAGGACCACCACTGCCGATCCGTTTTCATGCCCGGATTGGGGATCAAAGATGGTGAGTGTCGGGATATCTTCGCAAGCGGTCCCCTTGGCTCGAGGCGCCTCGCCCGGCCAGAGTCGGATGGTCTGGATGCCCAGAAACGCGTTGTTCTCCCCGGGCATGGCACATGGCTCTTTCTGTGCGTGCCCCGACGCGCATCCCAACAAAATAGCGACACTTACCGCCAGCAGACGCTTCATATTGCGACTCCACCAGGTTCGTGAGGATTATACAAACTCGCTATTCAGGTCAACGCCAGACGAAGCAGACAAAATGCCCGCCCAGGACGCGCCCTTGTCCCGCGTTCCCTTGGATGTCCTGCGTCGCTATCGTCGAATTCCATCGTGCCTTCAAATCACAGTACCGTGTCTTTAGGTCAGCATTACCTCTGCACCATTGGCATGGCTCCCGACCATCGCGGAAGATGGCACACTCAAGAAATGGCGGCATGCACGCAGTGCGACGGGCTCATGGAGAGCCTCAGCTTCGACAAGCCTCGCGAATATCTCGAACTTGCCCGCCGGCTTCTCAACGGCGTCAATGACGGCAAACTGAGCGTTACCAAGTGCACCTGCCCGCTGCAAGACCTCTTCAGCGCAGAGTGGCCCGCGAACCTGGTCGAACATGACTTTGAGTGCAGCGCATGCGGCCGAACCTTCCAGCTCTTCGCCGATACCTACCTCGGCCACGCCGGCTGGGGCGTTACCGGCCCCCAAACCAGAGAACCAGCACTGGCGCCAAGCGCAACAGTTTAGCATTCAGTTGTCAGTTTTCAGATCGAATGAAGAGCGTGCTGTTCACACTTGCGGGCTTCTGACAACTGATGACTGATAACTGACAACTTCTTCACAGCCATACCGCCTTATGGCCCGGACACGGATCTGCTGCCAGCGACGTTAACGTCTCGGCCAGCTCGAACCCATAGCGCGCAAAGTAGTAGGCTGCCCCATCAACGCGCTCCTGCAAGACCCCGCCGGGATTCAGCGCCCGTTCGATCGCCTCGGCATGCCGCCGCAGCGAGCCCTCTCGCTGCAACTCGAAGTTAGCCGCCAGCCTTCGCAGCCGGTTCATCTGGTATCGCATCTTGCGGGACGCGGTGTCTGCCGAACGTCCCAGGCCCGCGTCCATCGCCTTCATGTACTCGACCAGCGGGTTGAGCTCCGCGTCGAGCGACATTCCTGCGGAGGCCAGCTTGCGCTTGCCCTCCACCGGCATCGCACGCGCGGCCAGCAGTTGCGCCAGCGAGTCCGCCGACTCCTTGAAAACCCGCTCCAGCCCCAATTCGTGCCGGCGCAGGAGTTCGCCGATGGCGGGCTCAATCAGCGTTGCCGAAAGCCTTGGCTCCGCCGCCGTCGTGCGCCCCAGGATACGTTCATATAACACCGCGGACTGCGCGAAGTAGGCAATTTCCGCCGGTCCGCCCACAATGAGCGACGTCCCCAGCAGGAAATCCTGAAACACCGGCCGCAGCAATGCCGCCGGCGAAATGCGTTCCGGCTCCGCAGCCAGAATGCCCAGCAAATCCGCCGTCGTAAGCTTCTCGTGTCCGGCCTGCCAAAGACCATTCGGCTCAGCACCATTTGACGGCGTCCGCTTCAGTGCAATCCGCGCCCCGCTGCGCTCATCGATCAGAAACAGCAGGCTTGACTGCGGCGCTACGGCAACCTGCGAATGATATCCCGCAGCCTCCAGCGCCTTGTTCCGCTCCAGCAACGCCGCGTGCAGTTCATCGGCGCGTTCGATGGCCGCCCGCAGCACCGGCGCGCCCAGGCGATGCACTTCGCTCCCGGCCGCATCGAGCACCAGCAATCCCTGCGCGGCAAAGGCCTTTGCGTAAAACTCCCCAAAAGCCTGCCCGAATGTTCGTCCCGGCTTGTAGGCAGCCACCAGCGCATCCATCGCGTCGGATGTGCCCAGCAATTCCCAGGCCTGCTCCATCAGCGGCTCGATCGTCTCATCCAGCACAACGCCGCCCACCCGCACCGGGTTCGCCGGGGTCTTCGCATATACCAGCTTCTTGAGTTCTTTTCGGGAGGGAAATGTAACGTGATTGATCTCGGCGAAATCGTGGTCTTCGCTCGCTAACCAGAACACTGCAACATGGGGACTGCCGCACGCAGTGCCCTGGCGTGCCCGCGCGATGGCGGTAGCAGCCTTGAACGGCGTGAACAGCGGCCCGCCCAGCAAGCCTACTTGTTGCCCCGTCAGTATGGTCCCTGCACCCGCTCTGAGAGCCTCGATCGCCGGAGCCGCTTCAGCCGAAGCATTTTGTCCGGCCACCACCGCAACGATTTCATTCCAATGATCCGGCAGCGGACATCGCTTCTGCCAGCCCGTCTCGCGCGGCAAAGAGGGATAGAACTGCCGCACCCCGGCATCACCGGCGCAGAAGTCGAGGAAAAGCCGGCTCAGTCCGGGAGCCACGTCGATGGGATAACAGTCTGAACTCGGCAACGCGTACCTTCCGATACATTTGACTTGGCTGAACCCCGATGGTTGAATCCCGGTTTTGGGGCTCGGATAGAAATCGGCTGTGATAAGGATGCCACGCCGGACACGTTCGATGCACAACTGCAGCCAATCAATCGGGATTGTGTGACCAACTGCCCGGTTCGTGCAGTTAGCTCGTTTTCAAATGACGACCGGCTTCCAGAGACATAGAATGGTGCGACACTCGATGCGCCCCAAAGCTACGGCACTTGTCCTCGTTCTCTCACTCATAGCGGCTACCCTGCCCGGGCAGTCTTCAAACCAATCCGTCACGATCAGGGTCGACGCGTCTCACCCTGGCGCGACCATCTCCCCTCAGATGTTCGGTATTTTCTTTGAAGACATCAACTTCGCCGCCGATGGCGGACTGTATCCGGAACTCGTCAAGAACCGTTCCTTCGAGTTCAACGAACCGCTGGCCGCATGGCACGAGGTGATGGGCTTCAGCGAAAAAGGACTAGATCGTCCCAAAGGCGAACTGGACATCCGCACCGATGATCCGCTGAACCAGCACAACCCACACTACCTCAGGATTCGGGCCGTCGAGCCCGGCTACGGATTATGGAACACCGGTTTTCGCGGCATGGGCATTCAAGACGGTGCTGAGTACCGATTCTCCGCTTACGTGCGTACCCACGGTCCCAAGGCCATTCGAGCCGTAGTGACAGACGAGAATCACAAACCCGTTGCCACCGGAAAACTCGAGGGATTCGACGAACACTGGAAAAAATACGAAACGACCATCCGGGCCGCCGCTACGGTTGATAAGGCCCAGTTGAATCTCTTCCTGGACCAGGCAGGCTCAGTGGATATCGACATGGTCTCGCTTTTTCCGGTCGATACCTGGAATCGCCGTCCCAACGGCCTGCGCAAGGACCTCGTGCAATTCCTCTATGACATGCACCCGGGGTTCATCCGCTTTCCCGGCGGCTGCATTGTGGAAGGCCGACGCCTCGCCACCCGCTATCAATGGAAGAAGACTGTCGGGGACCTGGCAGAGCGCCAGACTCTCATCAACCGCTGGAATGATGAGTTCGATGCGCGGCCTGCGCCGGACTACTTCCAGTCGTTCGGCTTGGGATTCTACGAATACTTCCAGCTCGCCGAAGACATCGGCGCCCGGCCGTTGCCCATCCTCAACTGCGGAATGGCCTGCCAGTTCAATTCCAGCGAAACCGCCGCGCTCAACGAACTTCATGAGTACATTCAGGACGCGCTCGATCTGATCGACTTTGCAAATGGCCCCCCGACAACGCCATGGGGGAAGCTGCGCGCTCAGATGGGCCATCCCGCGCCCTTTCATCTCACCATGATCGGCGTCGGCAACGAACAGTGGGGAGACCGCTACCTTGAGCGCTACAAGCTCTTTGCAGCGGCCCTCAAAGCCGCGCATCCAGAGATCAAGCTGGTGGTCAGTGCGGGGCCGTTCCCTACCGGCGAACCGTTTGACAGCATGTGGACCAACTGGCGCAAGCTCAACGCCGACATCGTCGACGAACACTACTACATGAGTCCCGAGTGGTTCCTCTCCAACAGCGGTCGTTACGACAAATACGATCGTTCAGGACCTAAGGTATTTGCCGGGGAATACGCTGCCCAGAGCGTCGGCTCGACCAGGCCCGACAATCGAAACAACTGGAAGACCGCAATCTCCGAAGCCGCGTTCATGACAGGGCTTGAGCGCAATGGCGATGTCGTGCAGATGGCCTCGTATGCTCCCCTGCTCGCCAACGTCAACGCATGGCAGTGGACTCCCGATGCGATCTGGTTCGACAATCTCCACTCCTACGGCACTCCCGATTACTACGTCCAGAAGCTCTTCGCAAACAACACGGGAACCCGAGTCGTGCCGTCAACACCACGCGACGAAGACGGCCTGTACACGAGCGCCGTGATCGATGACCGCTCTCACGAACTGATTGTGAAAGTGGTCAACTATGCGGACAGAGTTAGAACAGGCTCAATCCAACTGGCCGAAGCACAGGCATCCGGGACCGTCAAAGTCACCACACTCGCAAGCCTGGATTTGAACGCGGAGAACAGCTTCGCAGAACCGCACCATGTCGCGCCGGAGAGCACGACCATCCCGTTGAATTCCGGCTTCGTCCCGCTCAATCTGCGCCCATTTTCTGTATCAGTCTTCCGTGTGCCGATTCACTAAGAACCACCGATGTTCTTCAAACCGCACCGTACACGGCGCATGGGATCAACTGTGAACCGGGAACTCCGAACGCCGTCTGATCCACCGCATATACTTCTCTTGACCCCCTTAAGGAGAACGCCCCGCATGGCGAAAAAGAATAAGCCGGCCGATCCCGCCAAACGCACGAAGGCCAAATCCGCAAAACCCAGGCAAACTACGCAGACGACCGTCGAGGAAGCTGAAGTCCTCATCAGTTCCGAAATCGTCTACCAGGGCCCCCTCTTTCGTGTCCTGCACGACAAGCTTCTCGAGCCCGGGGGCAAACCCTCGGAACGGGACGTTATCCGTCACAACGGGAGCGTGGTCATCCTCGCCGTCGACAAATCCAGGAACAAGAAGGACCCCTGGATCGTGATGGAGCACCAGTATCGTCATGCCGCGCAGCAGTATCTCTGGGAACTGCCTGCCGGCAAGCTGGAGCCCAACGAAGACCCACTGATCGGAGCCCAGCGCGAACTCGAAGAGGAAACCGGCTACCGTGCCAAAAAGTGGAAGCCACTGGTCGAGTATTACGGAAGCCCCGGATTTCTCGGGGAATCCATGAAGGTGTTTCTGGCCGAGGGCCTGATGGCCGGGGATGCCCACCCGGAAGATGACGAAGACATCGAATTTCGCCTCGTAAAGTTGTCGGAAATCCTGGAAATGATCGAGAAAGGTGCCATCAAGGACGGCAAAACGCTCTGCAGCGTCCTTTTGTATGCGCGACGCCTTGCGAAGAAGCGCAAGAAATAATATTTACCCATCCCTTTACTCAACCATTTCAACAGCTTTCCCAAAGGCCGTCGCGCAAATCCGCCCGGCCTGTCCCATTTTGTGAATCTGTTTGGCCAATTTCAATAAACCTTTGTCGGCGAATGCGCGTCATAAGCGATAGATGGGCGATTCCCCAAACCCTTCGCTCATCAACCCCCCAAGTGGCAAGAAAGGCAATCCCTGTGGCTCAGTACAAAGGCAAGGTGAAGTGGTTCAATAACGCCAAGGGCTACGGATTCATCGGACGTGATGACGGGCCGGATGTTTTCGTTCACTACTCGGCAATCCAGTTGGATGGTTACAAGACTCTGAAAGAGGGCGATGATGTGGAGTTCGACATCGTTCAAGGACAGAAAGGTCCTCAGGCGGATGCTGTTATCCGAATGAGAGATGCAGCCGCCCACAACGCAGCTTAGTTGACCGGAGACTTGTAGCGTTCCCCTGGCCGTCGCTTTGGCGGCACGGGAAAATATTGCGCCAACCCAGGCGCTCCTGACCAATCAGTCTTACCAACCGGTTCCTAGCAGTCTGCGTATTCGCATCCGTACTATCTGTTCTTAGCTTTCGCACGGCCCTCGTGTGACCCGAGTCCTGCCTTAACCCGCGGCTGGATCGCAGCAACGCGCGGTTCGGGGGAACTTGTGCGCGACGCCCCTTGAACCCGTTCATCGCTTCGGAAGATCGATTAATACTACATCCGAGCGCTGTAGAACGCGCTCCAGCACAATCTCACGGCCATCCGCTGAGACATCGAAATCGCGAATGTCGAAATCCGGACTAAAGCGGGTAAGTTGCCGCTCCGAACCCGTCTCGAGGTTGATTTCCCAGAGATTCATGTGTTCCATTTCCCCGCGGAGGACGACGAGGTCGCGTCCACCGGAGAGGATCGCCATGCGGCGGGCTCCTCGCGTCAGCGTAAGCGCCGGGATTGAATGCGGGGAGCCGTCCGCTGCCACTGCCTTCAAAGAGAATGTTGTGCCAACTTCGGGTCCCGAGTAGACAACGAAACCTCCGTTGGGCGCCCACACCGGATCCCTCGAATGCTCCGGAACAAAGGCCCACGGGGGCTGACCGTCGAGCGTCACCCGAAACAGATGCGTGATTCCATGATCTTCTCCCGCCACCGTAATGGATCGGCCATCCGGGCTCCAGGCCGGTGAGCCCTCCAGGTGCAGCGAATCCGTGATCATTCGTGCATTTGTTCCATCAGCTTCCATGACATACAAAATGCTCCGACCGTCCGCCTGCTTTACTGAAAAGACAATTTCATTTCCCTTCGACGAGATCGCCGGGCCACCGAGGATATGCGCTCCTTTCCCGCTCCACAACTCCGTCGCGGCGCCATCGGCAAGCTTCCAGATGCTTTCGCTCGTGTCGGTTGCAGACACATATAAGAGATAATTCGGACCCAGTCGCGGTGAAGACCCGTTGCCGGTCGTCAGCGGGATTTCACTGGCCGATGTCACGACTTTGCCGGAATCATCGATCGGGAAGTGCCAAAGCCCACTCGTTGGGCTCGCACGCGTGACCAACAGGCGGCGGCCGTCCGCGCTGCCTGATAGCGAGGTATATCGATCAACCCCCGAGGAGAGCCGGTGCGGTACGCGGTGTTCAACATCCGTGCTGTAGAGCCATGGACCCGAGCCATCCGATTCGGTGGCAAGGTACATCAGTGTCCGTCCATCCAGAAACACCGGATGGGTCACGCGGCTATCGTGCGCCGTAATGCGTTCGGGAGTTCCGCCCTCAGGACGGATCCGCCAGATATCCAGTTTGTCGGGTAGCGTTCCCTGCACAAAGTAAATGAACTTCGAGTCCGGCGACCATACGGGAAAGTGGCTGTGCAGGCCTGCAGTCGCCGTAAAGATTGGCCGATCCCCCGGTTGGCGGCTGCCGTTTGAAACGTACAGTGGATCTCCCGGGCCCGGAGTGTGATACGCCAGTTGCGTTCCGTCGTGCGACCAGTCAAACTCGGCAACGCCTTCGAGATACGGCTTTGGCTCTCCCCCCAGCGTAGGAACAGCCCAGATGCCGATCTCATCGCCGCTCGTGCCGGTCTGTTTGAGCGTCCAGTACGTCACCAGGGCGCCGTCGGGAGTGAAACCCAGGGTGCGAACCGACGGATTGACAAGGTTCGGCGAGCGACCGCGCGTCAAGTTGTGGAACTGCCCCGAGCCGACCTGCGTGACCCAGACATCCATCTTGCCGTCGCGATCGGAGAGAAAGGCCACAAACTGGCCGTCTCGTGAAACTGTGGCGGCCTGCTCCAATCCATCAAAGTTGGTGATCGTCTGAAACCGCGCATCTGCAATCGGATTCCGCCAGAAATACTCCCTTCTCTGAATCCAGAAAACGACCCCGGTGACTAGCACGGCAACCGCCAACCCCGTAAGCAGGAGGGACTTCCAATGGATGCGGAACCCCCGCGTTGCAACCTGCGGCTCGGGTGCCGGAGAATCGACCGAGACCGCCTGGTCTCTATCGTCTTTCCCGGGCTGAGAGTTCCGTCCTCGAACCCATCGATCGAGTTCCGCGCGCGACGCGGAAACCGTGCCCAGCCTCTCATGCAGGTGGCGATGCACCGGCATCCCTTCCCGCTTTTCCCACCGCTGAACCGTCGTCACATCCCGCCCGAGATAGGCTGCAATTTCCTTCCACGAGTCAAGGCGATCTCCGGGTGGAGTCACGGACGGCTTCGTGCCATGGGACGCCGCTTCGACCATCGCCACTCCTCGGCTTGTAACAGCCACGAGCTTGAGAACCCAAATTGTAGCTTGAGAGGCACTGCAAAGCACGGTATTCAACGGCATCTCCGGGAAACCGTCTGGATTCTATGCATTGCCGCTTGAAACAACAGGCCCTGATGTCCCACTGTCGTCGCTGCAGTTCAATCAAATTCCCCACTGGGAGGTCTTTTATGAAAATCGAAGCGGTGAAGTGGTCGGCACGTCTCCTCGCGGTCCTGGCGTTGGCAGTAAGCGTGAATGCATTGGCTCAGGAAGGCATGCCCACAAGATTCAGCGGGGTGATCAGTGCCTATACACCCCAATCCGGTTCCACCGGCCCCTACGAGATTCGGGGCACCTGGACATTGAAGCTGAATGACGACGGAACCAAGGCTGATTTCTCTGCAGCCGTGGCCATGCAAGAGTCTGACGGTTGGGTGCTGACGAAAAATGCTGGGAATTTTGATCCCAGTGCCCGGGGAGCTCACACACATCACATCACTTTTGTTGGTGGCGATGTTGTTCAGACTGCGACAGGATTTCAGGTTACGGGTACGGCCGCGATCACGGCCAATGGCGGCGCTCCGCCCCTTCCAATCTCACCATCGATGCTGACGGTAAACATCACCGGCGGGACAGAGGTCCGATATTCCAATATCACGCTGACATTTGCATCCCCCGGGTCGAATCACTTTGGGACCGAAGCGCTCCCAGGTGTCGTGCGGAAGGTCAGCGGCGACCGCGATCACGACCGCAGATAGCTTCAAGGAACGCGCAACCCAATCCGCGAGTTGCTGGACACGTCCTCGGCGGCCGATGGACACTTGAACGAAGCTGGTGAAGCCCGGTAGGCCAGAAACCTGGTCTGCCGGTCCAAGCCGGCTCGCTCTTCCCGAGGACCGCATTCCGTGGACAACGTCACCATGGCCCGCCTGCTCAGCGAGACGGCCGATCTGATGGAGATCAGCGGCGCTGACAGCTTTCGCGTGCGCAGCTATCGCAACGCGGCCGACGCCATCCAGCAGACCACCGTCGACCTCGTAGCTGCAGCCTCTGACACGGCTCAATTGCTCGCCATCTCCGGCATCGGCAAGAGCATGGCCGCCAACATTCAGGCAATCGTGTCTACCGGCTCGCTGCCCGTGCGCGATGAACTCCTCGCCAAGTACGGCGCCGGCCTCCTTGAGCTGCTCAAACTCCCCGGCATGGGTCCAAAGACCGTTGCGCTCTTATGGGATGCGGGACGGATCAGCAGCATCGATCAGCTTGCCGACGCCATCGACGGCGGCCGCCTGAAGGGCCTGCCCCGCATGGGCGACAAGCAAATCGAGAAGATCCGCAAAGGCATCGAGGACTACCGCCGGTCCTCCGGCCGCTTCCGCATCGATGAGGCCGAAGACGCCGCCGACCGCCTCACCACCTACCTGCTTGCCTTCCAAGGCATCGACCGCGTGACCCCTGCCGGCTCCCTCCGACGCGGCCGCGAAACCGCGGGCGATCTTGACCTGCTCGTCACCGGCCCTGCCTGCGCTCCACAGCATACCGAGGCCGCCGTCGAATACGTCGCCGCCTATCCCGGGATTCACGACATGATCGCCAAAGGCGAAAACAAGGTCAGCTTTCACGTCTCCACGGGTCTCCAGGTCGACGTCCGCCTGCTGCCGTCGGAGAGCTACGGCGCGGCGCTGCAGTACTTTACCGGCTCCAAAGCCCACAACGTCTCTTTGCGGCAGCGCGCCCTCAAAATGGGCTACACGCTCAGCGAGTGGGCGCTCGCCCGGCTCGACGACGAGTCGACCGTGGCCGCCGCGACCGAGGAAGAAATCTACGCCGCCCTACAGATGGACTGGATGCCGCCCGAGATGCGCGAGAATCTGGGCGAGATCGAAGCCGCAGCAAAACGCGCGCTGCCCCGTCTCATCGAGGCCTCCGACATCAAGGGCGATCTCCACATGCACACGACCGCCAGCGACGGGCGCAATTCGATTGCGGAGATGGCCGAAGCCGCCATTGCCCGCGGTCTCCAGTACATCGCTATCACGGACCATTCCAAGAACCTGGCCATGATCAACGGCCTCGACGAGACGCGCGCGCTTGAACATATCGTCCGTATCCGCGAAGTCGATAGGCAGATGGAGGGCCGCATCCGTGTCTTCACGGGAATTGAAGTCGACATCCTTGCCGACGGCGCCCTCGACCTCGCCGACGAAGTTCTCGCCCAGATGGACGTCGTCATCGCCAGTGTTCACACGCGCCTCGAACAATCGCGCGACGAAATGACCGCCCGCCTTCTGCGCGCCGTTGAGAATCCCAATACCCACATCCTCGGTCATCCCACCGGCCGGCAACTTCTGCGCCGCGAACCCTACCCGTTCGACACCGGCGCCGTCCTCCGTCGCTGCGCCGAACTCGGCGTGGCTGTAGAACACAACGCCGCTCCGGAGCGGCTCGACCTGAGCGATCGCGACCTGCGTCATGCCAGGGAATGCGGCTGCAAAATCGTCATCAACACCGATGCCCATGTCACCCGCGTCGTCGGCGAATGGAAGTACGGCATCCGCCAGCTCCGACGAGCGTGGCTCACCCCGGCCGACATCCTCAACACCCTGCCCGCCGGGGAGTTTCTGGCCTCATTGCGCCCGCGCACCTGATCCCGGTGTGTCGAACCATCCCAACCACCGGACTTGCACGTCAAATTTGCCGGCCCCAAAACGCTAGATTGTTTTGCTCGAGAAGGGCTAAGATGAGGGCGTCATGAGTCTGCTTGAACAAGAGTCGAAGGATTTGGCAGCCGGCGAGTCCTACACGCGAGGTACCAGCCACGTCATCATCGCCACCGTGGTCGCCACCGTGCTCGTCTCCATCGCTGTTGCGATCTATATCTTCATGGGCGAGAAACCGCCCGCGTCCACAGGCGAGATTATCGATGTCTGGGCGCATCCGATGCACACCGAAACCTCGGGCTTCGACGCCAACGGCGCGGCGATTCCCAAGGAGGAGATCGACCAGGTACTGCTCTTTACGCACGTGCGCCTGCACAACCAGAGCAAACAGGCAATCTTTCTGCATCAGATCGTCGCCAACGCCACGCTGGCCAACGGCCTTGACTCCAGCTACGCCGCCACGCCCACTGACTTTGAGCGCATTTTCAAGGCTTATCCGCAACTCGCGCAGTGGCACGCAACTCCCATCTCGCCCGATCTTACGATTCAACCGGGCGAGACCAAGGAAGGCACTTTTGTATGCTCATTCCGAGTGCCCAAGGCCGACTGGGAGGCGCGCAAGAGCCTGGACTATTCCTTCAACTTCCAGTACCTGCCATCGATGACCCTTGCACTCAAGGTCCCCATTATTGAACGTTAGGCGGGGCCGGAGCACCCTTCGGCGTCGACAAGTATCCTGAGATGGTATTTTTCGCACCCACCGTGTTCACCACAATCTCGTAGAGTGCCGGATCCTTGCCCGCATAGAACTGCAGCGGTTCGTTCACGTTCCGGTCCTTCTTGTCGTACTGCTTGTCGTCGGCGAAGACCTCAAGCGTAAACCGGCTTTTCTTCGGATCTGCCTTCTTGAGCTCCAGGCTCACGGTGCCTACGGGTTTCTTTTGCCCCTTGGTCAAGGTGAACTCGTAGTAATTCCGGTCGCCCTTGTGCTTCAACAATTCGAGTTCCTGGCCATTGCGCGCAATCAGGCTCGAGTGACTGTCCAGGTCGCCCTTCATCGACGTCAGCTGCGAGATGGTGGTCGCCAGGTCCGTCTGCGTCTTCGTCAGATCGGTCTTCACGCCGCCGACATCGGTCTTCACGCTCGAAACGTCGCTTTGCACGGCGGTCACCTGCTGCGCTGTCTGTTTCTGTGCGGTTTCGAGCTTGCGGTTCTCCGCCGCCTCGCGTGCAATGATTTCCTGCGCGCGCTCGTCGAGCTGCTTCTGGGTCATTCCCACGCTCTTGCCCAGCTCGTCGGTCGCCACGCGCAACCGCGCATTGGTTTCGCGCAACTGCGCGTCGAGCTTGGCGCTCTGCTGGTTGGCCTCAGACAATGCCGTCTCCTGCCGGGCAATGCGATTGTTCAGCGTATAGCTCCATACAAGCCCGCCCAGCGCAGCCAGAACGGCCACCGCAATCGCGCCCAACAACGCACCGCTGTGCGCAGGCGCGGTCTCAACAACCGTGGTTCTCTCGTCGCTCATGCTTCCCTTCTCCTCCGGAGCGGTTCTCCTGGAATCCGCTCACAATTCATCGGCTCCGGCCCCATGCTCCCCGGGACCGGCTTCGCCGAACTGGTGCAACCATGACGCAAACGCTCGAATCTCCCTCACCCGCATCCATAAGCGCCGTCAGCAGGTTCACCGGAAGACTAAACAGACTATAGAAGAATCCAGCCGGTAATGGGGGAAATAGCTGCAACACCGTGGGCCAGGGGTCATCCGATTCGGTGGTCACATTCAACGAGAGCGGAAGGGCTCGAGCCGGATCGAAATTCCCCGCCCTCCGTGACAACCGCCGAATCCCTCATTTATAAAGAGCAGTACCGCTCTTTTTGTCGGGCCCGGTTTAGAGCCCGCACGAACACCAGAAGCGCATCGAAGCACAACCGCCCAGAGAGGGGAGTTTCAAAGGCTATGTCCACTGCTGTCGCTGGTAAGGGTCTTGAGGGAATTGTTGCCGCCAACTCCGGCATCTGCTTTATCGACGGCGAAGCGGGCGTGCTGGCCTACCGCGGCATCGACATCCACGAACTGGCGGAACGTTCCTGCTTTGAAGAGACCACCTACCTGCTGTGGAACGGCCGCCTGCCCAGCGAACTCGAGCTGCGCGAATTTTCCTCGCAACTGGCCCTCGCCCGCGAACTCGATCAGCGGATCATCGACTTGCTTCGCACCTTCCCCACCTCGGCCACGCCGATGGAAGTGCTGCGAACTACGGTGTCGGCACTCAGCTTCTACGACGCCGACGAAAAAGACAACTCGCACGACGCCAATGTGCGCAAGGCCTATAACCTCACCGCCCAGATCGCGATGATCGTCGCGATCTATGACCGGATCCGCAAAGGCCTCGAAGTCGTTCCTCCCGACCGCTCCCTCTCTCACGCCGGCAACTTCCTCTGGATGCTCAATGGCGTCAAGCCATCTGACACCGCAACCCACACCCTCGACATCGCCCTCATTCTTCATGCCGACCACGAACTGAACGCCTCCACCTTTGCCGCTCGCGTCATCGCCGCCACTCTTTCTGACATCCACTCCGCCGTCACGGGAGCGATTGGCGCACTGAAAGGCCCCCTGCACGGCGGCGCCAACGAAGCTGTGATGCGGTTGCTCTACGCTATCGACAAGGCCGGCGCCGATCCGGTCGACTACGTGAAAAACATGCTTGCCGCCCGGCAGAAGATCTCCGGCTTCGGACATCGCGTTTACAAGACTGAAGACCCGCGCGCCACGCACCTGCGTCGCATGTCCGAGCAGCTTGGCAAGGACTCGGGCCACCCCAAGTGGTTCGAGATGTCCCGTGCCATCGAGCTTCACATCAACAAGGACAAGAAACTCAACGCCAACGTTGACTTCTATTCAGCCTCAACCTATGCGACGCTGGGTATCGACATCGATCTCTACACGCCCATCTTTGCCGTGAGCCGGATCGCCGGCTGGTCTGCGCACGTCATCGAACAACTCGATGACAACCGCCTAATCCGTCCCCGCGCGGATTACATCGGGCCCGTTTATCCGTCGCCGTACATTGCTGTTGCCGACCGTCCGTAAATTCAACCGAGTCCACGCAACTTTCGTTCGCGTCCCTGCTGGTCCGAGTGCACGTCGCCGAGGATCAATGGGACAAGTCGACCGGCGCAAGAGGGCGCCGCTACCCATCCAGGGGCAAATCCACCCTCAACTGAGCTTCGGGATAAGTTGTTTCACTTGCCTTTTGTCTTGAGTGCCCTCAATTCGTCGATGAAGGGCTGATAGCCTTCGATATCGCTGACGATCTCCCAGGCGCGTTTATATGCGGCGTCGGGGCCATAGCGATAATCGTGGTCAATGACCTTAAGTTCTTCCGGCTTGTTCAGCTTGAGCAAGGTCATTTTTTCGATAGCCATCACGTGGAGATGATATTTCGTGGTGGCGGGCTCGTTTTGATACTTCTTCATCAGCGCGGAGTGCGCGTAGACGGGGCTCACATAAGAGTGCATCAATTCGTGAAACAGGATTTCTGAAAATTCCCATGAAGGAGCAGGCTTTGCGGCGTTCGGCAGGAACGGCCGCACATCGATGATCAGCGGAATACTCGTCGAAGCCGGCAAACAGACGGTAAGAGTGGCCTGCATTTCGCGGTACGGAAAATCCAAGCCGATTTCCTTAACCGCGGTGTTGACATAGGAGGGACCCTCGACATCCCACTGTGTCTGAAATTCGGGACGCTGTTGGACAGCTGCCTGAAGTGCCTTCTCATCGAAAGGGACATGGAGGTCGTGCGCGCAAAGGCGATCCAACAGCGAGCCGCCCGGTGGGTACAGGATATCAACGACTGGCGCCTGCGCCGCGAGGGCAGATGTCAAGGTGCAGGCGGCCACCCACACAGAGAGATGAAAAAGCTTGAGCGATAACATCGTCTCCTCCCGGTAAGAGCAGTTCGTTCAGAGAGTGTACGATTCCTCACGCTGTTATCGATATCCCGGAGCCAGGAACGGGCTAGCTGCGATGAAAAAAGGCTGAACCGCCAGTGTTGCGCCGTCGTATACAGCACTACGGAGCGGCAGAATGTCCCCTTCCCCGATCCTGGCCCTGCATATCGCGAGCGGCACCGCCGGTGTCCTGTCTGGCGCCGCCGCATTGACTCTGCGCAAGGGGTCCCGCTGGCACGGCGTGGCCGGAAGCGTCTTTGTCGTCGCCATGCTGAGCCTCGGTCTCACGGGAATCGCAATGGCGATCGTGAAGTCGCAGCCCGGCAACATCCTGGGTGGCTCGCTCACCGCTTACCTGGTATCCACCGCGTGGTGGACGGCGCGCCATCGCGAGCTACGCATCGGGATCTTCGATTGGGTGGCAGTCATCCTTGGCTCGGCAATCGCAGCCACAGGACTCACCCTGGGAATCGCGGCGGCGAGAAGCCCAACGGGCATGGTGTTTTCCTACGGTCCCGGCCCGTACATTCTTCTGGGCACGGTTGGATTGCTGGCTTCCCTGGGCGACATCCGTCTGTTGGTGCGCCGCTCGCTCTCAGCCCCGCAGCGGCTTGGGCGTCACCTGTGGCGTATGTGCTTTGCACTGTTCATCGGCACGTCGTCCATCTTCCTGGCAAGGCCGTATCTGTTTCCTGCAGTCATGAGCACCACCGGCGCTTTGTATGTGCTTACCTTTTTCCCGCTGGTGCTGATGATTTTCTGGCTCATGCGCGTGCGTTTCGCCAAGGCATACCGGAACAAAATTCCTCCCGAAGCGAAGCACCCGTTATCCATGGAGGCCTGAAGTTGACCTTCGCGCTCTTTAGGCGGGGTCTCTCGGGCAGATGTCATATAGCGTCGATAATGCGCCTGTGCCGCTACTTGGCTGGGTCTGAGTTCCGCCTTTATGCAGACCGCTCGAGGTGGAAATCGCGATGTCAAGGGGTGGCTGAGGCCCAAAGCGAGTTAAATCTCTGCAATGAAACGCATAAAAATCTCGCTCCGATTTGCTGGTAATTTCCGCACTTTGTTGCACAATGAACTTTGAACAGGAAGCTGGCAAGGCTGGCGAATCGCCACCGAGCCGGCTCGAATCCATAATGCGGGACAAATCGCTCCGGAGCGGGCTACAAAGAGCCGTAGCTCCTTTGTTAAGAAATATCTGCAGCTCAACCCCAATGAAGAGAGATATTTGGCGGCGGCCGGCTCTATAACCCTATGAAAGGGGCACACTTATCCCCAAAGATGGGAGGGGGGGTATATCCCGCAACCAAACGGTTGCATATTTCCCCGCACCTTAATCCCTATGTCCCTGGTCTGTCCCTGTCTTTTGGTCTCCGAGTCTCTGCTTCTGCCAACTTAAGTACAACCCCCAGGCGGCGACGGTCGATGCGTCGCGAATTGTGCCATCAAGGATCATTTGCTCGAACTCCTCGAGGGTGCGCGTCTGGATGATGAGGTCGTGCTCTTCGTCGTCGCGATCGCATTCGGTTCTCGTGAGGCCGGTGGCGAGAAAGACGTGCTGCTTTTGATGCGCGAAGCCATAGGCTATCCAGAGAAATCCAAGATACGTCATTTGAGCGGCAACAAGGCCCATTTCTTCTTTGAGTTCGCCGCGCGCGAGTTCTTCGGGATTTTCGACTTCCATCTCCCAGCCGCCCTGCGGCAGTTCCAGAGCGCGCTGCTGGATGGTGTACCGAAACTGCTCGACGAGCCAGACCTGGCCATCCTGGATGGGCAGAATGATGGCGCACTCGTCCTTGTCGACGACGCTATAGATTCCCTGCTTGCCGTTGGAGCGGAGTATCTGGTCCTCGCGCAGGCGCAGCCAGCGGTTGCGATAGACTTCGCGGCTTGAGAGCGTGACGATCGACTTGTTCTGTTCACTTTCGGGCGCTTTCAAGATCCCCCCTCGCATCCGGCGTGTCCCTGGAAGAATCTTCAGCTTGCAACCGGTACTTGCGCAACCGCCCCACGAGCGATGCAGGTCCGCTGACAGAAAGGAGCACCAGATTGCCTTGGTAGGCGCGGGAATGCACCACCATGCCGCCTTCGATCGCAGCCAGCGCGGCGCCGTCGCTTTGCGGCACGCGCAGTTCCACCTCGATGACCGGATCGGAGAACAGTGCTTTGTCGATCGCTGCAAGCAGAGCATCGACGCCTTCGCCGGTCTGCGCCGAGACCAGAACTTCTGCCTGGCGCAGCGGATGCTGCGTCTGTTCCCGCGCGGCGAGTCCTTCTCGTTCATGAACGTCAAGCAGGTCGATCTTGTTGAGTACCTCGATGCGCGGCTTGCCGAGCGCCTCGAGTTCGCCGAGCACCTTTTCAACCTGCGCCTTCTGCTCGTCGCCATAGGTCGAAGCGGCATCGCGGATGTGGAGGAGAATTTCGGCCTGAGAAACTTCTTCGAGCGTGGCGCGGAAACTGGTGACCAGCGTATGCGGCAGGTTGCGAATGAAACCGACCGTGTCAGATAGCAGAATCTTGCGGCGGCTGGGCAGTTCGATGGCGCGCAGCTTGGGGTCGAGCGTGGCAAACATGCGCGATGACTGCAGGACCTGCGCGCCGGTGAGCCGATTGAACAACGTGCTCTTACCGGCGTTGGTATACCCGACCAGGGCAACGGTGGGAACAGGCGCGGACTCGCGGCGCTGGCGTTGCTGCTTGCGGACACGGCGAACGGATTCAAGGTCGAGCTTGACCTGGTCGATGCGGCGCTGAATTTTGCGACGATCGGTTTCCAGCTGCGTTTCGCCCGGTCCGCGGGTGCCGATGCCGCCGCCGAGCTGCGACATGGCTTTGCCGCGGCCGCTCAAGCGCGGCAGCATGTATTCGAGTTGCGCGAGCTCCACCTGCAACTGGCCTTCGCGCGTGCGCGCGTGCCGGGCGAAGATGTCGAGGATGAGCTGGGTGCGATCGAGCACGCGACAAGGAAGCGCAGCCTCAAGGTTGCGCAATTGTGTCGGGCTCAGATCGTGATCGAAAAGGACGAGGTCGGCGTTGGTGGATGCGGCGATGCCGGCAATCTCCTCGACTTTGCCCGCGCCGATCAGCGTGGCTGGATCGGGCCGGGGACGACGCTGCATGAGCTCGGCAGCGACTTCGCCGCCCGCACTGCGCACCAGCTCGCGAAACTCTGCAAGCGATTCATCGGCATCGAGTCCGGGTCCCTCCGTGGCCGGCTCCGCATCGGCTGAGTCAGTCGGCGGCAGGGCGCGACGCCGCGCGGCGCGCACCATCGAGACCAGCGCGCGTGGCGCGCGGGCGCGTCGAGAAGTCCACGCCAACCAGAACCGCACGTTCCGGCCTGTCGCTCCAACGGCCCGTACTGGTCGTCGAAGCAACTCGGCCTTGATGCCGGCCCATGGCACCGCCGTCAACTGCCAATTGAGGGCGCTCCCTGTCTTATCGCTGTTCCGCGGTGTTCGCTGCAGGCGCTGGCGCCGGCACAGCGGCCGGCCCCATCCCGGCCAACGCAGGGCGATGATCGGCGTGCATCACGCTCCGGTTGCTCACCACGGTGGAAATGGCGTGTTTGAAGATCAGTTGCTCCTGACTGTTGTTCTCCAGCAGAACGGAGTACTTGTCGAAAGAGCGGATCTTTCCCGTCAGCTTGACACCGCTGACCAGATAAATCGTAATCGGGGTCTTGTCTTTGCGAACTGTATTCAGGAAGGTGTCCTGAATGTTCTGTGCCGGCTTGTTCTCCATATGCCGATCTCCTGCTTCATTCTTAGGATGGTTGGATGCCCAACGTGCTGCGTCCTTGTGATAAGACAAATCAGCGGGGACGGCGCCGGAAGCCCCGGAGCCGCCAAATCCCGCAATGTGACAACAATATAGCGGTTCGCGATCCTTTTCAACTCTCCCCGCCTGAATTCCTTTTGCCAATCTGGGCGGAACGCCTTCGCGGAACGATCAACTCGGGTTGGCTGCTACCATGTTTCCGTGCCAAAAGCCCCGGATTCCACCATGATTTCCGTGCCGATGCTGGATCTTAAGCGCCAGTACGAGCCGCTTCAGCAGGAATTGCTCGAGGCCCTCCGGCATGTCCTAGAGACGCAGCAATTCATTCTTGGCGAGCAGGTCGCGCTTTTCGAAAAGGCAGCAGCCGGGCATTTGGGCGTAAAGCACGCCATCGGCTGCTCCTCCGGCACCGACGCCCTGTGGCTGGCGCAGGCCGCCGCCGGCATCGGCAAGGGCGATGCAGTGGTCACGACGCCCTTTAGTTTCTTTGCCTCGGTGAGCGCAATTCTGCGGGTGGGTGCGCGGCCAGTGCTGGCCGATATCGATCCAGTCACCTTCAACCTGGACCCAGTGGCCGTGGAAGCCGTGCTGGAAGCGCCGCAGCCGGTGCCGGTTCGCGCCGTGCTGCCGGTACACCTCTATGGCCAGTGCGCGGATTGGGACGGGTTCGCGCGGCTGGGCCAGAAACATGGGCTAAAGCTGATCGAGGACGCTGCCCAGGCATGGGGTGCCGAGTGGAAGGGCGCGAAGGCAGGCGGGTTGGGGGAGGCCGCGGCATTCAGCTTTTACCCCACCAAGAACCTGAGCGCGGCCGGAGATGCGGGGATGGTGACGACTAGCTCCGACGACGTGGCTGAACGGGCGCGGGCGCTTCGCCAGCACGGCATGCGCCGCCGCTACTACCACGACGAGCTTGGATGGAATACGCGGCTGGATGGATTCCAGGGCGCGGTGCTGCGGGTGAAGCTCAAATACATCGCGGGATGGAACGAGGCGCGCAGGACAATCGCAAAGCGCTATCGTGCCCTGTTCCACGCGGCTGGCGTTACCGAGGCCGGATCCCGACCGGCGCACGGCATTATCCTGCCGCAGGAAGTCCCCGGCGCACACCACGTCTGGCATCAGTTCGTGATTCGGACGGCGCGGCGCGACGCTCTGCGCGAGTTCCTGGCAGCGCGCAAGATCGGCTCGGAGATTTACTACCCGGTGCCGCTGCACATGCAGACGGCGCTCAAGGACCTCGGCTACCGCGAAGGAGACTTCCCTGAATCCGAGCGCGCCGCGCGTGAAGTGCTCGCCCTGCCCATCTTCCCCGAGCTTCGCGAGGACGAGCAGCAATCCGTGGTCAGTGCGATCGCCGAATTTTTAAGCTGACGACTCCCTGCTTCAGTGGTCCCGACATAGGTTCTCCCATACCGTAGAATCGACAAAGAATGAAGTGCCCCTACTGCGGATTTCAGCAAGATCGAGTTGTCGATTCGCGCGAGAGCAAAGAGGCCGACTCGATTCGGCGCCGGCGTGAGTGCGAGAAGTGCAATCGCCGCTTCACCACCTACGAGCGCATCGACGAGATCCCCTACATGGTCGTAAAGAAAGACGGTCGCCGCGAGCGCTTTGACCGGCAGAAGATTCTGAGCGGCCTGCTGCGCGCGTGCGAGAAACGGCCCGTGTCGTCGACGCAACTGGAAAAGGTAGTCGACGCGACGGAAAGCTACCTGATGGATGCGCCGGAGCGCGAGCGCACCACCAGCGAGATCGGCGAGCTGATCATGCAGCACCTCAAGGGCCTCGACACCGTGGCGTACATCCGCTTCGCCTCGGTGTACCGCGACTTCAAAGATGTGCGTGAGTTCAAGGAAGAGCTCGAAGACCTGCTGGAGAGCCATCGCACGGGCAAGGGCAAGAAGTAGGAAAGCAGTTGTCAGTCGTCAGTTTTCAGTTCTCCTTATGCTGCTTTATTCCTTGAAACTGTGTGTGCAGGATAAGCTTGAGGCTGAGATTCCAGGAGCTAGCAGCTGATCATGTCAGATACAAAAACACACAAAGTCACGTTGATCCCCGGCGACGGCATCGGCCCCGAAGTCACACAGGCCGTCGTTCGCATCCTCGAAGCGACAGGAATCAAGTGGGAGTGGGAGCGCTTCGCCGCAGGAGCCGAGGCCTTCGAGATCTTCGGCGAGTACATTCCCGCCGATCTCAGCGACTCGATCACCCGCAACAGGGTGGCCTTGAAAGGGCCGGTGACAACGCCGATTGGCGGCGGGTTCAAGAGCATCAACGTCACGCTGCGCAAGCAGTTCGACCTCTTCGCCAATTTCCGGCCGATCAAGAATCTGCCCGGTCTTGAGTCGAAATGGCCCGGCGTGGACCTGATCATCGTCCGCGAAAACACCGAGGGCGAATATGTCGGCTTGGAGCACGAAGTCGTTCCAGGCGTGGTCGAAAGCATCAAGGTCATCACCGAAAAAGGCTCGACGCGCATTGCCAAGTTTGCGTTTGAGTACGCTCGCAAGCACGGGCGCAAGAAGATTCACTCCATCCACAAGGCCAACATCATGAAGATGTCGGATGGGCTGTTCCTGCGCTGCGCGCGCAAGGTCTCCGAGGGATTTCCTGAGATCTTTTACGGCGAGCACATCATCGACAACACCTGCATGCAGCTGGTGATGAATCCCTACCAGTACGACACGCTGCTGCTCGAAAATCTCTACGGCGATATCGTCAGCGATCTCTGTGCCGCGTTCGTCGGCGGCCTGGGGCTTGTGCCCGGGGCCAACCTCGGCCATGAGTGCGCGATCTTTGAAGCCGTGCATGGATCGGCGCCAGACATTGCCGGCAAGGACCTCGCCAATCCGACAGCACTGCTGCAATCGGCCGTGCTGATGCTGCACCATCTGGATGAAGAAGCAGCGGCCAACAAGGTGCAGAAGGCGCTCGAAAGCGTCTATGCCGAGCGCAAATGCCTGACGCGCGATGTGGGCGGCAGCTGCGGCACGACGCAGTTTGCCGACGCGGTGCTGGCAGCCATGGGAACAGCTTGAGCGAACCCGCACCCGAAGGGGATGCTGTGAACAATGCGCAACCATTCGGTTGCTCTTGCAAAAATCTTTTCCCGGTAAAATCATGCGCTTTTCGACCCTGAGGTGAGCGTAGGAAATTCCGTGAAATAACCTGCAATCTTCCAGGAAAATTCTTTTCGCAATCCAATGAGCTATACGGGGTGAATTCTGGCGAGAGCGAGTAATGACATCCGGTTGAGGCGAACCCCGCGAGCAGATCCGTCGACTTTGAGGTCAGGCTGCAGCAACCAAATGGGTGTTCTCAGCAAGCCGCGTCTCGAACCATGCGAGGCCGGGGCGAGCGAAATCCAGGCGAAAATTCATAGCAAAGAACGCCCTTCGCATTAACTCCAGAGGCACGGGCTAGACATCGGATTACATTCTGGTTACCCTCGGGTGCGCGGGCTAACGGATTGATTTGGCAATAGTTTGTACTGACGCCCGGGCGGAATAGGGAAGCGTTGCGCGCAGTGTTGCAGAATTGCCACACTGCACTTTTATATTTAGCGTCTAATCTTACGGTTACGGACCCCCGTAGGGTGAAGAGTTATACATCTGGAGTTATTTGATTGGGACAGACACTGCACCTGGAACAGACGATTGCAGCGCCCCTGGAATTCACCGGCGTCGGGCTGCACTCGGGCGCCCCAGTTACCATGCGGCTGCTACCGGCGCCGGCTGGTTCAGGCATCGTTTTCCGGCGAACCGACCTGGACAACTTTGAGATTCCGGCGACGGGCCGCAACGTTGCGAAGGTCAGCTACGCGACAAGCCTGATGCGCCAGGGCGTGCTGATATCGACCACAGAACATCTTCTTAGCGCGCTGATCGGCATGGGCGTCGACAACGTGATTGTGGAGATCGACAATCTGGAGCTGCCGATTCTCGACGGAAGCGCAATGCCGTATGTCGAGGCGTTTCGCGAAGCAGGCATCAAGACGCAGCGCAGGAAGCGCGAGTCGATCAAGGTGCTGCGCCCGCTCGAAGTGCGCGAGGGCGACAAGTTTATCGGCGTTTACCCGGGCTCGGGTTATCGCATTCAGTATCGGATCGACTTCCCCTCTCCGATAGGACGGCAGGAGACGAGCATCGATCTGGCGGCGGAAACCTACGGCACATTCATCGCACCGGCGCGGACATTCGGCTACAAGGCAGATGAGAAGAAGCTGCGCGATATGGGATTGATTCGCGGCGCCACGTCGGAGAACGCGATCGTGCTCGGGCCGAAAGGGCCGGAGAATGGACCGCTGCGCTTCAGCGATGAGTACGTGCGGCACAAGGTGCTGGACTTGATCGGCGACCTGGCTCTGGCCGGACGGCGAATCGAGGGTCTCGTTGTCGCAGAGCGCGCAGGGCACGCGATGCATACCGCGCTGGTAGCCCGGCTGATGAAGGATCGCTCGGCGTGGGAGCTGGCGCATGTGCCGGCAGAGGCGGCAGAGGCCGAGGATGAGTCGCTGACGGTTGCGGCGATGCGTCGGCCGGCGCTGATCGGCGCTTAGTTTCAGCACCTCGCTCCAATCGCATCACGTTTCGAACCCGGAATACAAAAGCTGCTCGCAGGAATTCTCTAGTCGGTCATTCGGTGCCTCAGTGCGGCCGCCGGCAAACATGCTTGCAGCACGATCACCTTGATGGCGGTGCCGGCAAAAGGCAAATGCAGGTTCCTCCACTCCCGTTGGTCGGTCGGAATGACAATGCAAGTGACATAAGTGATTCGGTGCCGGGGGCGAATCTTCAAGTAAACAAGATGCACATGGGCGTGGGGCAGTCTACGGTTTTGCCTTCGTTGGCGAGCTTGCCGGTGGCTGGGTCGCGCGCAAAGATGGCGAGATTGCTCGAGTTCTGATCGGCGACGAGCATCCAGTGTTCCGTGAGATCGAGAGTGAAGTTGCGCGGCGTTTTGCCGCCTGTCGCCGTGCGCTCCATCGGCGAAAGCGCACCGGTCGTGGGATCTGCTTTGAAACTGTAGAGAAAATCGGTGCCGCGATTGGCGAAGTAAACAAAGCGTCCGTCTTTTGCGATGACCGTGTCGCATCCCGTGTTTCCCTGGGGTGCGTCCTTCGGATCCGGAAGCGGCGCATTCGGCGGAAGAAGGTGCACGGTGTCGACGCGCGTGAAGCTGCCATCGCCCTTGTTCCACTTCAGAACGTCAACCGACGAAGCCATCTCGTTCATGCAATAGGCGGTGTCGCCGTTGGGATGGAAGTGAAGCGTGCGCGGACCCGCGCCGGGAGCAGCATGATACGCCCCTGCGCTCTTCAATTCGGCGGTCTCTGTGCTGAACGTGTAGATGTGGATCATGTCGCCGCCAAGATCGTTCACGTAGGCAAAGCGATTGTCCGGCGAGAAGGAGGCGAAGTGCGCGTGCGCGGCCTCCTGCCGGTCGGGGTTGGGGCCGTGGACGGTGTAGTGCTCGCTCCACACCAGCGGGCTGAGCTTGCCGTCTGTGACTTTGAAGCTGGCTGCGCTGCCGCCACCGTAGTCGGCCGCAATGAGAACGCTGCCGGTGTGGTCGATGGCGCAATGGCAGGTGCCCTTGCTGGCGGAATTCTGGCCCGAAAGCTGCTCGAGCTTTCCGCCCACAACGCGAAAGCTGGCGAGTTCGCCCGTTGGTTTGCCGTTGAAGCTGTCGACCTCGCAGGCGGCGAAGATGTATTTGCGATCGGGAGAGAAACAGATCCAGTCGACGGTGGAGACGTTAGCGGCAACGCCGGCGGCGGCGAGTTCGCCCCTGAAGGGATTCCAGTCGAAAGATTGGATGCCGGCGGGCGTCCCGGAGGCAACGAAGACGCGGCGCATGTGCGGTGCGGATAAGCTTTTGGTTGCAGCGGCGGCGAGAGTGGCGGCGGAAGCGGACATCAGAAAGTCACGACGGGAAACGATTCGCATGGCAAATGCGATTTTCGCCGATTGACCCGCGATTGCGCCAATTGCAGCGTGACCGGGCGGAGCATGCGCATCTTGACATTGGATGCGCATGCGTGACGGAAGGGCGGCGGACGAACGTATCGATTCAGCGCTCGAGTTTGAAGATCACGCTCACCGTGGTTTCTACTTCGATGGGCTGATCGTTGAGCAGGTAGGGGCGATAGCGCCAGGTTTTAACGGCATCGAGTGCGGCCTGCTGCAGCATCGACGGCCCACTGACGACCTGAAGATGCTCGATGGTGCCGGACTTCGAGATCATCGCCTGCAAGATTACGGTCCCCTCTTGACGCGCCGCTTTGGCGATAGCCGGATATTGCGGGATGGTTTTGTAGATGATGGTGCTTTCAATCAGCTTCGAGGGCAGGCGCAGGCTCGCCGGGGCAGGGGGATGGACAACTGTGACTGGCTGCCGTGGACCGAACGGACTCTCGCCATTGCCACCGGGGCCGTTCCTCCCGATCTCCGTCGCGATGTTGTGGTCAAAGCCGGGTTCGGGTCCGTCGGTGTACTTGATGTGTGGCGGAATGATTGGCGGCGCCGTGATGCGACCGTTGTCGAACTCTGAAAAGTCGTGCGGCGCGGCAGCGCGGACTCGCACAGGCGGCGGTGTTTCAGGCTGCGGCGCTGCCGGCGCTACGAGTAGCGTAGGGATGAAGTGGCTGGGCAGCGCGTTGGGATAGATGAGGGGAACGAGAACCATCGCGACGAGGATGGAGCCATTGAGGGTGAACGCGGCGAACATCCAGCGGCGGCTGCGGGTTTTGATTCTTCCTGTGGATTCGAATGTCGAGTCTTCAAACATGGCATGCCTCCCAGGGTGATTCAGCCGCGCCGTGGGAGGCGGAGAGCCTTTTGAGCGCAAGCGGCCTCAGCCGCTCAAACGCGCTGGTTGGCGCGGCGTGCGGTTTTCAAGGCCCTCCGTTCATCCCCATCGGAACCACTGTGCTGATGTAGACACCGGCGGTTTGAGGAATGTTCCTGAATGTTGTTGCCGGTGGGTTGGCGTGAGCTGGATTGCGAGGCATCGCAACGGATGGGGCACCAGCTTGATTCGCTTCTCTGCGCAGAGGAACGGGTATGAGCGGGTGTTTTCGCCAACGGGACTGATTCTCTCCAGGCACGCGGGTGCGGTAAACTCCAAGGCATTCACGAATAGAGAATCGGAGTCTCGTATGAAATTGCTTCGCTTGTTGTTGCCTGTGTTCGCCACAATTGGGATTTCATGCGCAGGGGCGCAGGAAGCGCCGCAGGCGTTGAGTACTGCTGGTGCCAACAAAACGCCGGATCCGTCTGCCACTATCGCCTACATTCACGATGCCTGGACGACGCTGACGCGCTCGATGACCGACTGCCACTCGCTGGTGGATATCAAGGTGACCGCGAATCCGATTCTCTACATGCCGGCTGAAGTGCCGGCGCCGCCTGAGGTCTCGGCGCTGAGCGAAAAGTGCAACGTGAAGGTGGTATCGCTGCCGAGGCGGATCGAGAGGCTGGGCGATGTGCGGCCGGAAGAGTTGCCCGCCGCAGGCCTGCTGTACCTGCCATACCCCTACGTCGTGCCAGGCGGCCGCTTCAACGAGATGTACGGGTGGGACAGCTATTTCATCCTGCTCGGCCTGGAAGCGGACCATCATGAAGCGTTGGCAAAGGGAACGGTCGATAACTTCCTCTTCGAGATCGAGCATTATGGCGCGGTGCTGAATGCGAACCGCACCTACTATCTGACACGGTCGCAGCCGCCGTTTCTCACATCGATGATTCGCGCCGTGTATGAGAATCCCGCGAGCTTTCCCGCGACACCGGCAGGGCGCACCGAGGCGCGTACGTGGCTGGAACATGCGTACACGCTGGCGGAAAAGGACTACTCGACGTGGACGCGGCCGGAGCACAAGGCCGGCGTATCGGGGCTGGCGCGCTATTTCGACTACGGCACGGGGCCGGTGCCGGAGATGGCAGACGACAGCACGTACTACTCCGACGTGATCCGCTGGCTTGAGGCACATCCCAAGGCGGTGAGCGCAGAAGAAGCAGGCGCTCCTTACCTTGTGAAGGGCGCGGAGAATCCCAATGAAGCAGAGGCTGCGCGGCTGAAGCAGACGAGCTGCGATGTGAAGGCGAGCGTGGTGTGCATGCGCGCCTTTGCCGACGGATACAGGCTGAGCAAGGATTTTTACCTGGGCGATCGTGCCATGCGCGAATCCGGATTCGATCCGAGCTTTCGCTTCGGGCCTTTCGATGGATCGACGCATCACTATGCACCGGTATGCCTGAACAGCCTGCTCTATCGCTACGAGCGCGACCTGGAGCATATTGCACTGCTGCTGGGCAAAGGGACGGAAGCGGCGCGCTGGGGCAAGCGAGCGCAGATGCGGAATGCGGCGATTCATCGCTATCTTTGGAAGCCGCAGCAGGGCGTGTTTGCGGATTACGATTTCGAAAAGCACAAGTCGTCGGATTACGCCTACATCTCGTCGCTCTATCCGCTGTGGGCAGGTGTGGCTTCGCGCGAGGAAGCAAAGAAAGTTGTGGCAAAGCTGAACCTGTTTGAGCGGCCGGGCGGATTGTCGATGAGCAACACCGAGTCGGGGATGCAGTGGGATGAGCCGTTCGGATGGGCGCCGACGAACTGGGTGGGTGTGGCAGGGCTTGATGCAGCGGGTTTCCGCGACGATGCCCGGCGGCTGGCCGCGAAGTGGGATGCAACGGTCGACCAGGGATTTGCGAATGACGGCACGATTCGCGAGAAGTACAACGTGGTGTCGGGCAATGCGAATGTGCAGGTGAGCGCGGGATACAAGACCAACGTGATCGGGTTCGGGTGGACGAATGCGGTGTATCTGAAGATGAAGGAAATCGTGGGTGAGCAGGTCAAGCAAGCGGCAGATTAGGAATTCGCTGAAGCCCAGTCGTTCTCAGAGTCATGCCCCGATTCAGACAAAAGCAAATCCTTCGCTACGCTTACCCCACTTGCGTGGGGCCCCAACGCCGCTCCGCTCAGGATGACATTTCCTGGTACACGGGGCGGCGGGAGCGACGAGTAACGCGGCGGATTAGGTCGCGGTCTTGGTTCGTGCTTTCCCACCCAAGGCGCAGAGACGCGCCTTGGATGGGGCACCCGAGATAGTGGTTATTCGGGCAGGCCTTTGCTGCCTTTGATGTGGAAGGTTTGTGTCAACGTTTGAGCTGATGTGCCTGGCTGGCCGCCGCCGACTGAGATCGTGTAGTCGCCTTCGGCGATGACGGGTTCACCGGCTTCCGTCACCATGCTGAGGTCGCGGTTCTTCAGTTCGAAGTGGACTTTTTGCGATGTGCCCGCAGCGAGGTGAATGCGCTCGAATCCGCGGAGTGCGCGAAGCGGGGCGCCAGGGACGTTGGGAAACTTGAGATAGAGCTGCACCACCTCGTCGCCATCGCGGCTGCCGCTGTTCGTCACCGTGACGTCGGCGGATACAGGATCGCCTGCGGTGACCGTCTGCGTTGGAACGCTCAGGTCGCTATAGGAAAACTTCGTATAGCTGAGTCCGTAGCCGAAGGGATAAAGAGGCGTGCCGGTGAAGTAGCGATAGGTGCGGCCCTTCATCGCATAGTCCTCGAAGGGCGGGATCTGATCGACGCTTTTGTAGAACGTGACGGGCAGGCGGCCGGCAGGGTCGTTTCTTCCGGACAATGTTTCGGCCACTGCCGCTCCTCCCTCTTCGCCGGGATAGAAGGCGTCGAGAATAGCGTTGGCGTGGTCGTTGGCCCAGTTGACTGCGAGAGCACTGCCGTTGGTGAGAACGAGAATGACGGGCTTGCCGGTGGCAGCCACGGCTTCAAGCAGATCCTCTTCGGGTTTGGGGAGATCGATGCTGGTGCGGTCGCCGCCTTTGAAGCCGGGGATGCTTACCTGCATCTCTTCGCCTTCGAGTTCGCTGGTGATGCCGAGAACGGCGATGACGACATCGGCATTTTTGGCTGCTTCGACGGCCTCGGGCTTAGGACTGAAATCGTTCCTGGACCAAACGAGTTCCGCGAGGGGCTTGCCGTTTTCGTTCGGCGAGTAATCAACCTTGAGGAGGGCGGGTTTGCCTGCCTCGAGGTGAACACTGCCAAGCCTGGGATCGTAGGGATCGCCGCCGTAGGACGAAGTCACGCTTTTGCCGTCAAGATGCACGCGGAAGAAACCGCTGGCCTTCATTCCAAGGTTGTAGTCGCCGGTTTCGGGTGCAGTGATCATACCTTCATAACGAATCACCAGCGGATGCACGCTGGCGGCCTCGGGCGGAATTGGCTGAGCCCCGGCGTCGACGGTTGATTCGATGCGCGTGGCCACCGGCTTCATCGCTTCAGGGTTGTTGATGTTGCTCATATCGAGCTTCGCAAAACTGACCTTGATGCCAGGCTTTCCATCCACAGTGAGAGCCGAAGCGGGCACCGGCGTTGCATCGTGGCCGAGGAACTGCGTTCCTGAAACGTAGGTGATGGTGTCGCCCGAGAACTCCTTCAGCAGCCCATCGAGGATGGAGACGGTGTACGTCGGGGAGCCGTTGTAGTTGCCGAGAAGAACCTTGGTCTGGTTGGCGAGCGGACCGATGACAGCGATCTTGACGCCGCTGGTCTTGAGGGGCAGGATGCCGTCGTTTTTCAGCAGGACCATGGATTCGTTGGCAATGTCACGGGCGAGTTGGCGATTTGCCGGACTGTTCAACTCATTTTCACTGATCTTTGAATAGGGAACGAGCTCCGGCGGATCAAACATGCCGAGGCGCATGCGCGCGGTGTAGAGACGCACCAGCGTGGTGTCGATTTCGCTCTCCTTGAGGAAGCCCTGCTTGACGGCGTCGACATACGCTTTGTAATCGCTGTCGTCCTTGACGAGGAATCCGCCATCGGCACACTCGTTGTCCATACCGCGCTGCAGGCTGATGGCAGATGCTGCCGGCTGCGATGGCTTGAAGTGATGGTTGCGGTAGATGTCGACAACAGCGCCACAGTCGGAGACAACGTAGCCCTGAAAGTTCCACTTGCCGCGAAGCTGATCCTGCAGCAGGAACTGGCTGGCGCAGGCAGGCTCGCCGTTGATGTCGTTGTAAGCGCACATGACGGAGCCGGCCTTGCCTTCGGTGACCGCAGCGCGAAACGCGGGCAGGTAGGTATCGAGCTCATCGTGCTTGCTGACGGCCACATCGGCGGTGTGCCGTGTAGACTCAGGACCGCTGTGCACGGCGTAGTGCTTGGGCGTGGAAATCGTCTTGTAGTATTTGGGATCGGTGCCCTGCATGCCGGTAACGAAGGCGACGCCCATGCGCGCGGTGAGAAACGGGTCTTCGCCGTAGGTTTCCTGGCCGCGGCCCCAGCGCGGATCGCGGAAGATGTTGATGTTGGGAGACCAGAAATCGAGGCCCTGGAAAAACATGTTGGCGCGATGTTCGCGAACGGCCTGCGCGTTCTTGATTCGTCCTTCGCTGCTGATGACCTCAGCCATTTTGTGGATGGCGGGGACGTCGAATGTTGCCGCCAGCCCGATCGGTTCAGGGAATTCGGTGGTGCCGCTGTTGATAACGCCGTGCAACGCTTCGCTCCACCAGTCATAAGCGGGAATATTGAGGCGCGGAATGGCGCGAGACTGGTTGACGAGCTGCGAGGCCTTCTCTTCGAGCGTCATGCGGCGAACAATGTCGGCGGCACGCTGCGCCGGCGGCAGGCTTGGATCGAGATAGGCCGGTTTTGCGTTGTCCTGCGCAAAGGCGGTGAAAGCGATGGCGCAGAGCGCGAGACCTGGAGCGACATGATCGGATGCGGAAAGTGTTCATGGAGATCCTCGTGGCGGGAAGGAAACGTAGCCGGGGTTTGAGAGCTGAGAAATCGTTATCCGCCTGCCGGAAGGCAACGGTAATGCGCGAGACGGGGTGCGGTCAAGCGCCCAGGGATGCGGAAAACTTTCGAAGAAAATCGGTTTTCTATAGCGATCTTCGCAGTTGTAACCTTTCGCCCTGATACCACGTAATACAAAGCGAGAAAGGGAAAAAGGCAGATGCGGGACGAGGCAAGCAGCGTCCTCGACAAGTTTCGTCAAGGCGACGTGGACGCCTTCGAGACGCTCTTCCGCACGCATCAGCGGTCTGTCTTCGGTTGGGTGTTGCGCATTGTGCGCGATCCGGGCGCAGCGGAAGACGTGACGATCGAGGCCTTCTGGCGGATGCACCGCGCGCACGCTCGCTTCGATCCTGAGCGCGGCTTTGAACCCTGGGCGAGACGGATTGCCACGCACGCGGCGCTCGACTGGCTGCGGCGCAAGAAGCCGGAGAGCAGCGTGCCGCCGCAGATGTGGGAAAACTTGCCGGCGCCGGCTGCCATCGATGTTGCCGTTGCAGCGGAGATCCGGCAAAAGACCGCCTTGGCCTTTGGACGTTTGCCGGTCAAGCTGCGCGTTGCGGCGCTGCTGGCAGTGGTGGAGGAGCGGCCACATAGGGAAGTTGCCGAGGCGCTGGGAATCACCGTAGCGGCCGTGAAACTGCGGGTGTTTCGCGCGCTGCGGCTGTTGCGAAAAGACTTGAACAGAATGGGGATCACGCCATGACGAAAAACAGGGATCAGGGATCAGAGATCAGGGATCAGGAGGCCGACAGGATGACGCTGTTGTTGAAAAGCGCGATCCCGCGCATGGATGACGATGCTGATTTGCCGCGCGATCTGTGGCCGGCGATGCTGCGGCGGATGGATGAGCCGAGCGTGCGCGGCGTCGCTTCCGTTCCATGGTTTGACTGGGCACTGGCGGGCGGCCTGGTGGCGTTTGCGGCCATCGCTCCGCGCACCATTCCAGTGATCCTTTACTACTTGTGAAACTCGCGGGGATGCCCGCGGAAAGTGAGATATCCAATGAACACCCATCCATACTTGAGAGCGTTCATGGCAGGAATTCTGGTGCCGACACTGGTGCTTCCGTTGATACTGATTGCGTTTCTTGTGCTGCGGTTCGGAATGCAGATTACGTTTCCGATCGAGCGTGGACTGGTGTTTCCCATGGCGCTGGTACCCGCCATCTGGGGCCTTTGGAGCATGCTGTGGCAATGGTCGCACGAACGCACCCATCTGCCGCTCGGCGTGCACGGAGCGCTCTTGCCGCTGCTGATGATGCCGGCGGGAGCGGTCATCGCGACTCAGGTGGGCGTGCTTGTGCTCGCTGCCAGCTCTGTCACTTGGTTCAATGCGCTTACTCTTTCCTACGCGTGGATTGCGCTGTTCGTCGCGTTTGCGATGAGCGCATATTACCTTGCATGGAAGTACATTGTGGGATTCGCGAACCGGGTGCTGGGGATTGCGTGAGGGGTGTGACACTCCGAATAGTGCAACAGCTGCCCACAATTCCCCGCGTTCGGCAGCTATGTTGCGAGCATGAAGAGATCGCCAGCTGTATTCTTTGTGCTTGCCTCGATGATTGCGAGTGTCACTCATGCACAGAAGCTTGATTGGCAGTCTGTCGAGGTGCTCAAGCCGAACACGAGGATTCTGGTTCTAACAGAACGACAGTCCTATTGCTACTTTCAGAGAGCAACCGACGATAAACTCTTCTGCGACTTCCTTCCGCAGAGTTCCCCTCCGCCAGAGCGGCATTTCGACATTGTTCTTAGTCGAGCAGAGATTCGCGAGGTGCACAATGCGCCTGCAGACTAGCGTTCGCGGGGGCGGGCTCAATGCGCCCTCCGACGATTACGACTATTCAAAGGGCTTCTTCGGCTTGATCCTTGCTGCGGGTGGCGGAGGCGGATGGGATTATGCACACCAGGCAAATGCGTTCGCTGGAGTGAAAATCGGTGGTGCACTCAGCTTGGACCTTCAATATGACCGCATTCAGGGACACAACGGCTTTTCCACGGAAGGATCGGCAGTACTCCCTCTCTTCAGGGTTCCGCGCTACCGACCAAACTCTTCGAAGACATTCGTCAAGGTTTTCGCCGAACCGGGAATCGGTTATCGCGCGGGCGGAGGGCCCTTTGGAGGCTATTCGAGCGCGAAGGTGATGGCTGTACTCTTGACTGATAAGTCCGACGGTTGGACCGCTCCATACGTCGAATATCAGCGCCGGTTTCCATTTCAGTCACCGCTCCTGGGGGACAACCGCATTACGATCGGCGTAATGCTTGCCCTTTGCGAGCAATGCGGATTCAATTGACTTCCGTGCTGTATCGACAACCCCAACGATCGCAAACTAAGCGCCTGGCGCGAAGAAATCCTGCAGGCCGGCTCGGTGAGCGTGGACAACCATGGCGGATTGAATTTCGAGCGCAAGAGCGAGGGCGTTGCGGCCCTGGCGCGCGGTGACGGCCGGCTCGCGGCGGGTGCGCACAGATTCGAGAAACGACTCGATCTCGAGGCGCAGCGGTTCACCGGGAGCAACGGGCGGCTTGAGGAACGACAGGCCGGGATTGGGGCTCGATTCAAGTCCTGATGCGCCGGCAGCGGCTGCCAACTTTGCCATCAAGGCGGGATCGACACGCCCACCGGCGATGGCTGCGGCGATCTCCGGCGTGATGCCGGCATCAAGGCGAATGACCAGCAGATCCTGACGGGCGTAGTCAATCGAAACGTAGCTGCGCGGCTGAAAGAACCGCAGCTTGCGCACGCGCTCCGTGGAGACGCGCGAGGCGGTAAAGTTGGCCACGCACCCGGATTCAAATTCGACGCGCACATTGGCGATATCGACCTTGGGCGAAAGGATGGGCAAGCCGACGGCGCGGACTTCGCGGACCGGCGAATTGGCCAAGGTGAACACGATGTCGAGGTCGTGAATCATCAGGTCGAGAACAACATCGACGTCGAGCGCACGGGGCGTGAAGACGGAGAGCCGATGCGCCTCAAAGAACATGGGACGGCGCAGTTGCGGCTCCACGGCCAGCACGGCGGGATTGAAGCGCTCGAGATGGCCGGGCTGCAGGATGCGGCGGTTCTTTTCGGCAAGAGCGACAAGCTCGTCGGCTTCAGCAAGCGTCGCCGCCAGCGGTTTTTCGACGAGCAGATCGAGCCCCGCATCGAGAAGCGCCGAAGCTACCGCGTGATGATGCACCGTGGGCACCGCGACCGTGGCCGCGTCGAGGTGAAGATCGGCCGCGAGCA
Organism: uncultured Acidobacteriaceae bacterium; assembly: GCA_963830285.1. Classification (GTDB taxonomy): domain Bacteria; phylum Acidobacteriota; class Terriglobia; order Terriglobales; family Acidobacteriaceae; genus Telmatobacter. The sequence continues at coordinate 167,751 of CAWHLU010000009.1, read as the reverse complement.
GTTCGTCGATTGAGGAGAAGACAGGCATGGCGAATTTCGACTTCGCTTCGGCTGCGCGTGCGGCGTCCGGGTCAACGGCGGCAACCAGCGCGACTGCCCTGGCCGGCGGCTTCAAGTTCGCGGTAGACACGAAGATGATTGCGGCCAAATGCGCCGGCTCCAGCGACGGCAGCGCGCACCTTGCCTTCGCTTGCTATTGCTATGCCCCTTTGCCTTCAACCGCCTTCAGGCAGCGAGAGTAAAGCTCCAGCAATTGGGCAACGTGCTCCTCAGGCTTGGGAGCCGAGGCGCCGCTGAAGCCGGTCGCTCCCGCTGCGGGACGGCCTACACCCGCGGTTCCCGCGACAAACTTGAGCAGATCGAGAGCGATATCTTCATTGCGGCGGGCGCCGAGGCCTGCATTATTGAGGGCTTCCATGCTGATAAGTCTCCGAAAAAAGATGCTACCAGATGTTTCGGTTGCGTGCAGCGCCGAGGCGTTCGGATCTCTTTCAGAGTGCGCTGATGACTTGGTCGATGGAGCGGGCGCGCGGGAAGATTGCGAGGCACAGTCAAAAAGCCTTCAGCGCTTGTTGGCGCGATTGATCAGCGATTGAAGGACCGTTTCCAGACTCGTGGTGCCTTTGTGCGAGCTTGACGCGCCGCGTTCAAAGTCGATCCACCCTTCGTTAAAGCCATCGAGCATACGGATGCGGGGCGTCGGGTTCTGCATGCCCTGGGAGAGAAACAGCGATTCCCAGGACTCGCGAGGAACTGCCTGCGCTTTTACGGGTCGGCTCAGGAGTCGTGAAAAGGCGCCGGCGATATCGTACGGCGTTATACGAACGGGGCCTTCGAGCTCAACCACGGAAGTGCCAGTCCAAGTCTTTTGGAGAATCTCAGCCGCGAGTTTGCCGATGTCGGCAGTGGCCACCATGGGCACGGCCCGGTCAAGCGGCTGAAGGAAGCTCCGGATCACACCTTCCGTTTGCGCAGGAGCAACGTCCCACGCCGCATTTTCCATGAACCACCCAGGACGAAGAAACGTGATGGGCACGTGCAGTTCGCGAAGTGCGTCCTCAATGATGGTGTGCTGCGTCAGAAGATTGGTCTCTTTCGCGTCAGCTCCGATTGTGGAAAGATGGACCACGCTGCCTGGCCGGGCCGCGACGATAGCCGACTTTAGCGCCGCGGCAATGGCAGCCGCTTCCGGAAATCCGGGCTTGGGGTCGAACACCGGCGGGATGAGAACGAAGACTCCATCGGCGCCTTGAAAGGCTTCAGTCAGCGCTGCGGCGTCATACATATCGGCAACGGCCACTTCGCAGTTGCACTTCGCCCATGCATCGCCCTTGCTCTTCTCGCGAACCACGGCACGCACGCCTTGACCGGACTTCAACAAGTTGTCCGCTACCACACTGCCAACGTTTCCCGTAATTCCAGTGACCACAAACATTCAGACCTCCAGGCTATTCGATTCTGGCCCCGATATGAGATGCGGCTGCCCCTTCGCGCGATACCCTGAAATGGAGACGCGAGCAGCCAGAATCTTCGCGAGAGTTTGAATCCGCTTAAGCATGAGCCGCATCCAGAGTTGGTTTCGCAACCCGATTTTTCTTCTTGGCCTGGCAGCGGCGCTGATTGCCCTCGTGGTGCAGTCCGGAGAATTGGGCAGCGCCGACACCATGCACCGGCTGCAGTCGACGCACTCCTTCTGGACGTCGCAGCCGCCGGTCTTCCCCAATGAGTATCCCGAATTTGGCGTGCATGGCCGCAACGGTTCGCTGCAGAGCTGGTATGGCGTCGGGCAGTCGCTGCTGATGCTGCCGCCGGACCTGCTCGGCACCTGGATTGGGAAGCTCCATGTTTTCGATCGCTACGACGACAACGATCCCACGGTGCGCAACATTGTGGTGACGCTCCTGACGCAGATCTTCGTAACGGTTTTGACGGCGCTGGTGTGCTTCAAGCTTTTGCGGCAGTTTTCCTTCAGCATGAATCAGTCGGTAGCGGGGACGCTGGCATTTCTGCTGGCGACGACACACCTGCATTACACGCAGAACATGATGGAGAACAACTACATCTGCCTGCTGACCCTGACAGGTTTTGCGTTCGAGTATGAATGGCTGCTAACGGAGAGCAAACGTGCGCTGCTGATCGGCACTGGTGCGCTCGGGTTGAATCTGCTCACGCGGCTTACGACCGGGATCGACCTGCTGGCTGGCGTGCTCTTTGTGTTCCTTGTGCTGTGGTTCGACGGAAAACGCGGGCGCGCGTGGTTTAATCAGTGCCGCGCGTATGCGATGGTTGCGATTCCGATCTTCTGCCTGTTTGGCTTGGTTGACCGGTTGTATCAGTTCTATCGATTTGGATCATTCACCAACACCTATCTGAGCCTTGTAGCGAAAGAGTCCATCGCGCGCGACCCAAGCTTGCCGGCGAACTATCCCTGGACGACGCCCTGGCATCGAGGCTTTCTGGGCGCGTTATTCCTGCCCGAGAAATCCATCTTCCTCTTCGACCCGTTGATCCTTCTCGCGTTGGTGTTGCTGATCCTGCACTGGCGCAGGCTCGCGCCCGCGGTCCGCGCGTACAGCATCGCCACTTGCGTAGTGCTGCTGGTCTATCTCAGCTTCTACGCGCGGTATTTCGCCTGGGCCGGGGATTTTGCATGGGGCGACCGCTACGTTTCAACCGCGGTCGAACTGGTGGCGCTTATGGCGATCCCCCTGCTATTGAAGTATCGCCACGAGGCGAGCCGCGCCGTCTGGGCGACCGGCATTCTACTGCTGGCGGTGAGCCTGGTGATCCAGATTGAATCTCTGATGTTCTGGCTACCGCTTGAAATCTACCAGGAGCAGACACTCGGCCATCCGACCTTCGTCATTGCCCTGCGGGCCAAAAACATCATTGCCTTCGCCCTCGGGAAGATGGACGCCTGGAGACTGAACAACGTTCCTATGACGCAGGACCCGTGGGACTACGCGCACATCACGTGCTGGAATTTTCTGCCTTTCGTGCTGCGGCGCGTTGGTGAAGCGCCCGCATGGGTCGTCTACACGACATTGGGGTTGTGGTGCGCGGGACTGGCCGCTCTGGCGGCGACGCTGATCCGAATTCGCCAGGTGGCGCGACGATGGCGCGAAAGCGAGCCGGAATCAGGGGGATTGGCGGGGTCTGTCCGCGTTAGTCTTAACTCATGAGCACGGCATACATTGCGCTTGGATCGAATGTTGCCGGCGCAGCGGGGCCGCCGGATGCCACTCTGGCTGCGGCAGCAAGGCGGTTGGGCCAGCTCGGCACGGTGACAAGCCGGTCGTCCCTTTATTCCACCAAGCCGGTTGGATATGCCGCCCAGCCAAGATTTGTAAATGCGGTGGTAGCGTTGGATACGGCGCTCAAGCCGCATTTGCTGCTCAAGGAATTACTGGCAATCGAGAAAGAGTTTGGGCGGGACCGTTTTAAGTCGATTCCCAATGGGCCTCGGACGCTGGATTTGGATATCCTGCTTGTAGACGATCTCCAGATCAGAGAACCCGGGCTCGCGCTCCCCCATCCGAGGCTCGATGAGCGCGCTTTTGTATTGGTCCCTCTTCATGAGATTGCTCCGCAGTTGACAATTGCGGGCCGTGGAAAGACCGTAGGGCAGTTGCTCGAGGAATTGCGTCAAATCGAACAAGGTGAAACCGATGCCGTGGTGCGGATCGAAAGCAATGAGTGGCGTGCTGCGGAGCAGGTGTAGGGCTGCGGCCGCGTTTGCTGCCATGCTCGCGGCGTCTGCCGTCTGCGCACAAACGCCCGTGGCTATCACAATTTCGGTTGTAGACAAGTCCGGGGCGGTTATCGCCGGGGCAAGCATTGAAGAGGCCGGCGGACGCCTGCTGGGCCGTACCGACACCAATGGACAGCTCACCATCCATTGCCGTATTCCTTGCCGCCTTCGCATCGAAGCACAGGGATTTGCAGGAAAATTTGTCGAAGTCAGCGCCAACACAACGGTCCAACTGGAACCGGCAAGTGCCAGCCAGCAGGTGACGGTAACGGCATATCGCGCGCCATTGGGTTCGCTGGAGAGTCCCGCGACAACAAGATTGCTGTCGGAGTTCGCACTGAGCACAACTGCCGCCCCGACCATGGACGGACAAATGCGCCAGTTGCCGGGCGTAGAGTTGTTCCGGCGGTCGAGTTCGCTGGTGGCCAATCCCACGTCGCAGGGCATCAGCCTGCGCGGATTGGGCTCGACCTCGGCCAGCCGCACCTTGCTAACCGAAGATGATGTTCCGCTGAACGACGCGGTCGGCGGCTGGATCCACTGGGAAGAGCTGCCGGAGCTGGCGATCAATCGCATTGAAGTGGTTCGCGGCGGCGCCAGCGATCTCTACGGCTCCAGCGCGATCGGCGGCGTGGTCAATCTTGTGCCGGCGCGGCCCACCAGCACGCTCGGCGAAGTGCGCTCGAGCTACGGAGGCCTCGGAACGTATGACACCAGCGCGCTCGTCGAGACCAGGATTAGAGATTGGGGCATGCTCGCCTCGGGTGGCGCAATCGGCACAGACGGTTTTATCCAGGAGGCCCCCTATCAGCGCGGACCGGTGGATACGGCTTCAAACATGCATGGGCAAAACGGAATGTTCGACGCGGAGCGCAATCGCGGCCCGCTACGGCTGTTTGTGCGGGGCAGCGGATTCAATGAGGCGCGCGCGAACGGCACGCCGTTTCAGCAAAACGGCACGCGGCTCTGGCGGTATGCGACAGGAGCGGACTGGCAGGGCGCGCGGAGTGCTTCGGCGGCGCTGCGCCTCTACGGTTCAACGGAGCACTACCGGCAGACCTTCTCCAGCATCTCCAATGCGCCAACATCGGCTGATCCAGCGTGCAGCTACCGCTGTGGCGAGACACCAACACGGTTCACGCTGATCCCTGACAACGAACTCGGCGCGGCTGCGCACTGGAACCAGCCGATCGGCGCGGAGTTGCTGGTGATTGCCGGAGCCGACGTGCACGATGTGCGCGTATGGGATCGCGAGCAGACGTTTGGCGCAACCGCGGCTCTGACCAATCTCGACGATCATCAGCGTGATTCGGCAGGGTACGGCGAAGCCATGTGGACGCACCGCGCATGGACGCTAACCGCATCGGGCCGCGTGGACTGGTTTCAGAATTTCGATGCGCACCAGGTGGTTTGGAATGGTTCGACATGGGTGCCCGCGGCAACGCAACCGCCTTCGCGCGACGAGACTATCTTCGATCCACGGATGGGTGTGTCGCGCAAACTGGGAGGCCACTGGGCGCTGTCAGCATCGGGGTTTCGCGCCTTTCGCGCACCTGGCCCGAGCGAGCTCTATCGCTCAACGCAAGTGGGCAATAAGCTCACGCTGCCCAATTCGTCGCTCCTGAGCGAGCGTGCCACGGGATGGGAGACGGGCATCGCGAGTGAATGGCGCTGGGGGACTATCCGCACGAGCTACTTTGACACGCAGGTCAATCGACCGATCGTCGCGGTCACTACGAATCCGAACTCATCACCGATCCTGCTGTCGCGCGAGAACCTCGGGCAGATCGAAAGCCGCGGCGTGGGTATCGATTTTGAAGTCGCTCCGCAGCGCTGGCTTGCTGTCGACGGCGGCTACCAGTATGCACACGCCGTTGTGTCGCGCGGCACGCAGGACCTCGGCAATTGGATTCCCGAGGTAGCGCGGAATATGGCCTCGCTGAATCTGCGCGCATTTCGTCCGCGCATAGGCACGCTGAGTCTGCAAAGCCGATTAAGCGGACACCAGTATGACGATGATGCGAATTTGTTTTTGCTGCACAGCTACTTTCGGCTCGATGCGTTATGGATCGCACGACTTCGGATCGCATCTTGAAGTATTCGCTGCCGGCGAGAATCTCTTCGATCGCAGCATCGAGGTTTCCAAGACGCCTACAACCACGCTGGCAACGCCGCGTGTGGCGCGCGCCGGGGTGCAGGTGAAGCTGGGCGGAGCGAAATAGGGCAACGCTCTCATCCGGAATTTTAATCCTCCCCGCAAATTAGCCTGTCATCCTGAGCAAAGGGGCCCCAAACGTTTTTCAGTTTGGGGGTGGTGAGCGAAGGATCTGCTTTTCTCAGCCGTTAGATATTTCGAGACTCACACACTAGTTCAGCAAATCTTAAGGAATCAATCACTTCTCAACAAATCTTTACACAACCATTCTTGAGACTCCGTGTTTCTTGAAGTGTGAGTGGCCAGGAACGATTCAAAGTCACCGCCGTCACAGAAGGAGAAACACCATGAGACTCGCAAAGCTCGTACTTGTGGCGGCCCTGTTTGCAGCGCCAGCCATCACATTCGCCCAAACCTCCGCGCCGGAACAACCGAAGAACCCGATTGTGAAGCGCGAGTTCAACCAGCAACGACGCATTGGAAACGGGATCCGGAACGGACGCCTCGCCCCGCGGCAGGGAGCACGCCTTGAGCGGCAGCAGATGCGCATTCATCGCCAGGTACGTGGGATGCGCGCTCGCCACAACGGACGCCTGACCATGCAACAGCGCCGCATGATCCATCGCCGGCAGAACGTAGCCTCGCGCAGGATCTTCCACGCAAAGCACATGCATCGCCGCATCGGGTGATGCCCAACCAGGCGGGGAGTCGGAAGGGACTCCCTGCAGCAGTTTTTCCGCTATGCCTATAGCCCTTATCCGAAGTCCAAAATTCCTCCTTTCATTAGCGGTGTCATTCTGAGCGAACGGGGCCCCAAACGTAGTTCAGTTTGGGGATGGTGAGCGAAGAATCCGCTTTCGGCCGTCTCATTTCCGTCAAGAATCCCAAACTCACCACACTAGAATGACGAAGTGAGCCTCGCATTCAACCTGCTGAACACAACGGCGACCGGCGGACGGCGCGCGCAGCTCCACCTGCCGCATCAGACCGTCGAAACGCCCGGTCTTCATGCCGGTCGGCACGGCAGGCACCGTCAAAGCCGTCCCGCAGGACGTCCTCGAATCGCTCGGCGCCGAGATCATTCTCGGCAATACCTATCATCTCTATCTGCGCCCCGGACACGAGGCCATCCGCCGCATGGGCGGCCTGCACCGATTCATCAGCTGGCCGCGCGCCATGCTCACCGACTCCGGCGGCTTTCAGGTTTTCAGCCTCACGCACTGCGCAAAGTCACCGACGAGGGCGTGCGCTTCCGCTCGCATCTCGACGGGAGTTCGCACTTCTTTACTCCTGAGCATTCCATGGATGTTCAGATCGCTCTCGGCGCGGACATCTGCATGGCCTTCGACGAGTGCACGGAGTACCCCGCCGATCGCAACCGCGCCGAAGAAAGCCTGCGCCTCACCATGGCCTGGGCGCGCCGCTCGCTCGATCACTTCCGCGCGCATCAGCACGAAGTTCCGTGGCACGAGGATCGGGTGCCCCAGGTCTCGAACCTGAGACCTGGGATGGATGATCGCACCCAGAAACCTCTTCGGCATCGTGCAGGGCGGCATGTACCACGACCTGCGCCGCGAGAGCGCCGAGCGCCTCGTCGAGATGGACTTCGACGGCTACGCCATCGGCGGCCTCAGCGTGGGCGAGCCGCGCGAACTTACGCTCGAAATGATCGCCGAAGTGCTGCCGCTGCTGCCCGAAAGACAAGCCGCGCTACGTGATGGGCGTCGGCTATCCCGACGAGATCGAGCAGTACGCGCGCATGGGCGTCGACATGATGGATTGCGTGCTGCCCACGCGCGCCGCGCGCCACGGCCTGCTGTTCACCAGCGAGGGCCGCCTGAACATCAAGAACAAACAATACGCCGAAGACCAGGGACCGCCCGATCCGGCCTGCGATTGCATGGTCTGCCGCCGCTACTCGCGCGCTTACCTGCGCCACCTGATGCAGGGCGGCGAGCCGCTGTCCGGAACGCTGAACTCCATCCACAATCTTGCGTACTACCTCGGCATCATGGAGCGCGTGCGCAGAGAGCTCGCACCCGTAACGGTTGATGCCGCTACACCGCTTCAGGCCTGACACCTTCCGATATCCGCGAAGGCCGGCGTACCGCGGTCAGCGACCTTGCCAGCGTAATGGCCGCACTTGCCCAGAGAATCAGACCGGCGCCCAGGGCCGCATTGCCCTGCATCTGTTCGAGCGGCGCCAAAAACGCGGTGCCCGAAGCCCACAACACCATGGCTGAGCCGGTCACGTAGTGCATGCGATTCTTGAATAGCTTGGCGAGGGGGAAAAAGTGCAACCCCACGATGCCGGCGATTGCAGAAACGGTGTATGCATCGAGATGTAGCCTGGTGAGGATCTGCACGACGATGAAGATCGCGATCCACTGAAGAGCGTTGATCCAGCCGAACGCGCGCCCGTGGGTGGGATTCTCCGATTGACGCGGCCATCTGCCGGCTGCCCTCATCAGCTTTGCCGAGCCGGCGAGCAGCATCAGCAGTCCTGCAACGATGTACAGAATCACCGCGGCGTTGAGCATTTCCTTTGCGTAGAAGCCAAGCCCAAGCCAGATTCCACCGAAGCCCGCCAGGATCATCGATCCCATTGCGCGGCCGCGAAGCTGATTGGAATTCTCAAACTTCGTCATCAGATTCACCTCCAACGGAAACCTCCGAACAATTCAGTTCTCAATCGCCGAACCCAGCAGTTGCTTGAGCGCCTGTACATATTCCGACAGCGCCTGGCGGCCGTTCTCGGTGATGCGATAGAGCGTCTGCGGTTTGCGCAGTACGAATTTCTTTTCGACGGCGACATAGCCCGCCTCTTCAAGCTTGAGTAATTGCGCGCCGAGGTTGCCGTCGGTTGATCCGGTCTTCGCCCGCAACCACGTAAACTCCGCCTCTTCCACGCCTACCAGCAGCGATAGCAGCGCCAGGCGCAGCTTGCCGTGAATCACTGGATTCAACTCCGGCAGCTCAGGCATGGGAAGTACCGCGCATCCTGCGGACGCGCGCCTCCGCAACCATGCAGTAGACGCCGAAGACGATCTGGCAGAAAAAGAGAGCGACGCCACCCACGATTCCCACTTGCTTGTCGCTGCCGAAGCAAGAGGCCACCGACGCGGCCCACCACACCACGGCGCATGCAAACTGCATCTTCCAGCGCAGAATCAGCGCGGAGGTTCCGTTGGCCATGCCCAGCATGCCGCATGCGACTGCGATGAAGACATGCCAATCGGCCAGCCTTCCGCTGCTGCCGAGCGAAAAGAACAACAGAAACATTGAAATGCCCAGCGCCATCCACACCGATCCGACGGCCCGGCCCAAGGTCGTCTCCGGCCTCTTGCTCGCCCGTATCGAAACCACAATTACGGTGACAATGACTGCTGCAATCATGGTGACCGGCCAGGCGAGGTTGCTGTGTCCCAGCATGGCCCAGGCAATGGCAATGTAGTAGGCGACACCCCAGAGCAGGAATGTCCAGCCCCAGCTTTCGGTGGTGCGGCGGCCTTCGGTCATCATGCTCTCGATGAGTGCGAGCCGATCTTTCAAGTCCTGGGTACTGGTTTGCTCCTGCATTGCAGTTCTCCTTTACGTGTGTTGCCCTGCGCGAGTTCAATCTCTACTTCACTGCGGTTCGGTCTTCACGGCTGATGCTGAAGCAGCATGTCGACGCTGCGCCGCGGTGGATTGCTGCCGAAGGTCACGTCGGTTGTCTCCTGCCATTCGCCTTTGGCGGTCATGTGCATGGTGTTCTGAATCTTTGCCGGTCCGGCATTGAACCCCCAGGCGAAACCGTCTGGATTCACGGTGAGTTCCGTATCGACGTAGTGTCCGTCGTTGTAGGCGCGGAAGCGGTAGACCTGCGCGGCATCATCGTACGAAACGGTGGCCAGCGCCTGGAACTGCGCCTTGCCATCCGGCCCGGCGCTCTGGCCCTCGATGAGCAGGACGAGCCCATCGAGTTTGTACTGAACGTTTTCAGTCTGTGTGAGTTTCAAGGGCTCGCCGGGCCCGCGCGAGATGGAGGCGGGCCCGGACCAGCTGCCGGCCAGGAAAGCCAGCTTCTTCATCGCTTCGCGCTGCGCGGCAACGCTGGATGATGGCGGCTGCGGTGCAGCCAGGCTTGAGGCGGCGAGCGCTGCGGCAACAAGCCATGTTGGGCGAGGGATCCTGAAGAAAGCGCGAATCATTACGACCTCCGTGACGCTTCGAGCCCGGACAGGGCACCGGGGTTCAACATGGAGTACTCTAATTTATAGAGTTCTCTATGTCAAGAGGAATTTCGATCGTTATCGTCGCCGACGCTGCCCGGATTATCAGGCGTGGAGATTCCGGGCAAACCGCACACTGGCCGGAACCGTCAGAGAGAGTTGGGCATTCGATCAGGAGGAACCACTTTGCGCCTCGAAGGCGAGCGGACTGAGGTTGCCATCGATACAGTCGTATTTGCGACGGATTTCTCGAGTTGCTCAGAGAATGCGGGACGCTATGCGCATCTGCTGGCGCAGTATTTTGGAGCGCACCTGGTGGTGGCGCATTCCTTTCTATCGAGCCAGGCAGCGATGGAGGCTGAGGCGCTTTCGCACAACCTGAGCCGCGAGCGCGAGGAGACGTTTTTGCGGCTTTCGCGGGAGGCGAATACCCTCGCAACCGGCGGTGTGCAGCCGGTGCCGATCCTGCTGGAAGGAAACACCGCGTCGACGATCGTGGAGTTGGCTGAGAAGCGCGCTCCGTCGCTCGTAGTACTGGGGACGCACGGTGCGGGACGCATGGCGCGGGGACTGATTGGTTCCACCGCCGACAAGATCCTGCGATCGACGCCTTGGCCTTGTCTTGTAGTGGGTCCGCACGTTCCGGCTGCGTCGAAACATGCAGTTCCGTTCAAGCGCATCCTCTACGCGACCGATTTCACGCCGGCGGCGGCCCATGCGGCCATCTACGCAGTCTCGCTGGCCAGTGACGCGGGTGCGGATATCGATGTACTGAACGTGGTTCCAGGCAACACCATCGCGCATCCCGACCGGCTCTCGGAACTGGAGAAAAACTTCTTTCGCGAACTGGAACGTCTGGTGCCGCCGCAGGCACGCGAGTTTTGCAATCCCCGCACGTTCGTCGATACCGGCAAGGCGCATGATCGAATCCTGGAACACATTCGCGAATTCGGCGTCGATCTGCTGGTGATTGGTGTGCGTCACAGCTCGCATCTCGACCTGGAGATGCGCATCTCACACGCATTCCGGCTGGTGGTGGAGTCGCCCTGCCCGGTGCTCACGATTCGCGGCTGAACAGCTTACCGGGCGAGTTCCTTCACAAAGAAGTCCGCCATGATGTGGTTGGCTTCGATGGCTTCAGGCAGGCGCTGGTCGTACCAGAACGCGTGCGGCAGGGCGTCGTAGACCACGAGATGCGCGTCATCCCCGGCCAGCAGATAGGCGCGCTCCAGGTTGACCGTGCCGCTCAACAGCAGGTCGCGGCCGCTGGTGACAAAGAGCGTGGGCGGCAGGCCGTGCAGGTCGCCGTAAATGGGCGAAAGGATCGGGTCTTTGGGGTCGGTATCGGCGACATAAAACGGATCGTGCGCGCCTGTCTCGGGTGGATCGAGATGGCCGGCCAGTCCGCGCAGGGCATACATCGCGATGGAATCGCCGGGACGTGCGAAGTCGCCCATGCCGCTGAAGATGCCAAGGGCAGCCGGCATCGGCAGGCCGAGCTGCTTGATTCTGGCTGCCACTTCGGCAGTAAGGATGGCGCCCGCAGATGTGCCGTAGATGACGATGTGCTTCGGTTTGTAGGTCTTCAGCAGTTCCTTGTAGACGGCGATGGAGTCGTCGACCGCGGCTGGAAATTTGACCTCGGGCGAAAGGCGATAGAGGACGGCGACGACCTTGACGCCGGCGTAGCTGGCGATGGGGATGGATTCGGTGTAGGACCCGGAGTCGGAGTTGAAGCCGCCGCCGTGCAGGTCCAGGAGCACCTTGTCCCTGTTCTTTTCGGGCATGCCTTCCGGTGTGACGATGCGAACAGGAACGCCCGCGATTTTGTCTTCAACGATGCTGTTGGGGCAGATCTTTGTCCACTCGATGCGCGCGCGGGCGGTGTAGGCGTCGGTTCCTTTTCGGCGCGCTTCGAGCGGCTGCGGCGGGCCCTGATCAGGTTCGGGTCGACTGATGGACTTCTGCGCCTCGGGGCTGATGGTCTGCGGCACCGGGACCACGCGGGTGACGTGAGCCGTGCCGTTGGCATCGATGTAGCTGGTGTCGCGGTTGGGGGCCTCCGCAGCCGAAGTGGGCGACGGTGTGGTCTGCTGCGCAAGCAGCAGCGACGAAGCGAGCAGGCAAGCGCAACAGACGGAGCGCGTGATCGGGAGCATGGTGGCATAGCCTCCAATGGATTTTCGGTGAGGGCACCGCGGCAGAGCGGCCGAACCGTACACGATAGCAGATGGATGGGCGTATTCTTGAGCGGCGCAGCATCTCTTCCGGACGGCGCCACCTGCGTTGCACCCGGAATCAGGAGGACCGATGATCGCAAGGATCTGGCACGGATATGCGAAGCCCGAGCACGCCGACGCGTACGAAGCGAAGCTCAAGCCGGAACTGCTGCCGGGAATGAGCAAGATTCCCGGATACCGGGGAGGCATTGTATTGCGCCGGCCGTTGGATGGCGAGATCGAATTCATCACCATCATGGTGTGGGATTCGATGGAGGCGCTGCAGGCCGTGGCTGGGCCGCATTACGCGGCCGCCATCATCCCCGAGGACCGGCTGCAATATCTTTCCAGGTACGACAAGGAGTCTGCGCATTACGAGATTCGTTCGCTGCAGGGGTTGGCGGGGCTGGTGGCAACCGCTTAAGAGGTCAGGAGTGGGAGCAAAAGCTGATCCTTCACGCTGCTTACCCGATCGCGCGAATTTCGCGCGATGGGCCTCAAGCCGCTTCACTCAGGATGACAATCTTGAAAGCAAGATCGGTATGACACGGCGAACCCGCAAACTCGTCTGAAATTCCTGCTGCCGTCTTTATGCCCGGTGGGTTACATTGAATTCCCATGACTGCTATTGCATCCCCCGCAATCCACAACCTTGTCGGCGGCAAGTGGGTCACCTCCACGAGCCCGGCCGGAATTGAACTCCTGAACCCTGCCACCGGAGAGCCGCTGGGGAGTTCCCCTACTGGATCGCTCGCCGAGGTGGACGCGGCGGTACAGGCGGCGCATACCGCGTTCTCGTCGTGGCGCACTGTACCGGCGGGCGATCGCGTGCAATACCTGTTCAAGCTCAAGGCGCTGCTCGAGGAGCACCTGGATGAGCTTGCCAGCCTCATCACCATCGAAAACGGTAAGACCCTGGGCGAATCGAAGGGCGAGCTGCGACGCGGCATTGAAAATGTCGAGGTCGCGTGCGGCATTCCCGTGCTGATGCAGGGCTACTCGCTCGAAGATGTCGCGCCCGGCATCGACGAGATCATGGTGCGGCAGCCGCTCGGCGTTTGCGCGGTGATTACGCCGTTCAATTTTCCGCTGATGATTCCGCTGTGGTTTCTGCCCTACGCGATTGCCACCGGCAACACCGTGGTCCTGAAGCCGAGCGACCGCGTTCCCTTCTCCGCGGCGCGCCTTCTGGAGCTCATCCAGGAGACGGGCCTGCCGGATGGCGTGGTGAACCTGGTCAACGGCGGAAAGCCCGCCGTGGATGCGCTGCTCGATCATCCGCTGGTGCGCGCGGTGAGCTTTGTAGGCTCAACGCCGGTGGCGAAGCACGTGTATGCGCGCGGCTCGGCAAGCGGCAAGCGCGTGCAGTGCCAGGGCGGCGCGAAGAACCACGTGGTGGTTCTGCCCGACGCCGACCAGGAGACAACCACAAAGATCATTGCCGACTCAGCCTTTGGCTGCGCGGGGCAGCGCTGCCTCGCCGTCAGCGTGACCGTCACGGTGGGCGAAGCGAAAGACTGGTTCCGCGATTCGATTGCAGCCGCAGCCGGTTCGTTGAAAGTGGGCAACGGCCTCGATCCGGCAACGCAGATGGGCCCGGTGATCACGCAGGCCAGCCGCGAGCGCGTCGTCGGCCTCATCGGGCAGGGCGCGGAGCAGGGGCGAAGACCATCGTGGATGGCAGACGCGCCAATGGGAACGGAGCCGGTTCGTTCGTGGGCCCGACGGTGCTCGACGGGCTGCCGGCCGCGAGCCCGCTGATGGAGACGGAGATCTTCGGACCGGTGCTTTCGGTGGTCCATGCAGACACGGTGGACGAGGCTGTCGCGATGATCGAACGCTCGGCATATGGCAATGCCAGCTCGATCTTCACCTCGTCGGGTGCGGCGGCGCGCAAGTTTCGCAACCTCTGTTTCGACCGGCAATGTGGGCATCAACATCGGCGTGCCCGCGCCCATGGCCTATTTCCCGTTCTCGGGATGGAAGGGCAGCTTCTTTGGCGTAATGCACGCGCAGGGCCGCGACGCGATCGAGTTCTTCACCGACAAAAAAGTGATCGTCGAACGCTGGCCCAAAGAGTGGTCGCGCAAATTCTGAAAAGACAGCGATTGTTGTCAGCATGAATCAGAGAATTGGTGCTCGCATCCCGTGAATCGTCAAAATGAAGTTGACACGGGTGAGGATGGACGACGGCTTCCGATGGAGGCGAGTAATTAGAAAGATTGGCTATGACTTTTGCGCGGGTGTCGGAGTGTGGGCAGATGCGCTGGAGCTGAGTTTCTTGTATTCGGTTTTGGCTTGACGGAGTATCGGGATATTGGGATCCGCGTCTTTCCAGGTGGTGAAAAAACGATCGTAAGCTTTACGGCTTTGCTCCCGGTTGCCTTCCATGGCATAGGCCCGCGCGATGCCGAGTTGCGCCAGTGGGGAATACACTTGCCACCAACCCGCTCCGCGCTCCTCGAGAAGCTTCTCGAGATCAGCAATGGCCCGATCGGGCTCTCCTGAATCCAGGTAAGCTTGTGCACGTTGGTAGTTGACATCGAGCGTGAAATTGTAAGGCTCCGCTCGGGCGAGCAGTTCCACGGCCTTCGCTGCGTTTCCCCGCTGCCGCTCGACGACGGAGTGAATCAGCGGCAAGAACACGTTCTGTTGAATTGTGTCCTCAGGGAGCATCCGGTCCAGTTTCGCCGCCAATGATTCCGCCCGGGTAAGGTCCCCGGCAAACGCGAATGCCTCCGCACAGCGCCAAAGCGCAGTCGCGCTCTGTTGATCACCCTCTCCCGCGTTATGGCAAAGGCTCCGCGCCAGCGCGTAGTTACCGAGAAACGATTCAAGCTGAGCGTGCGCAGCTTGGTCATCGGCGGCGTCTTCCCTCTGAGCCGCGCGGTTCTGAAGATTGACAGAGGTTTCGCTCAGCGAACGGAATTTGCCCAGGTCGCCACGTAGAAATGCGAACTGCTCTTGCAATCCGATCCAACCTAAATCATCCGCTGGAGTTTCCCGGGCAAGCCGTTCCATCGTCGTCGTATCGTTCTCGAAAAACGCGATGCGGTAGCGCATATCTACTTGATAAGAGAACAGGGATCCCTTCTTCTGCCATTCGTCAATAAGCCGTTTAGCGTCGTCAAGACGGCCCAGATTCATGAGCGCCTGGCTTGCGTTGGCGTAGTAATAAACAGCGGGGACTGGGGAATGCTCAATCGCCCAGGTGAATTCCCGCAACCCCTCTTCGCTTCTGCCACGCTCCAGGTAATTGATCCCCAATAAGTTGGCCGCATTGACGCTGCGGGGATATGCCTGCTGGTACAAAACAAGTACGGCGTATTCCTTTTCCAGATTGCCCGTGATGTTCCAATAATAAGTGGCAGTCACCAGATAATTCTCTTCTTGCGTGAGGCGGCTGTCCTTTAACTCGAATGCGCGAGCAAAACTCTTCCGCGAAGCCTGCTCGTCACCGATGCCGTGATAAGCACCGCCGAGCATGTCGTAAGCAGAACAGAACTTCGGGTCCAGTTCGACGGCCCTTTCAAAGAAGGGGATGGCCTCACGCGGTTTTCCAGAACGATACGGCGTCAGCCCTGCTCGGTAGGCTTGTAACGCATCGAGTGAACTCGTAGTGGCAAGATCCAGTGGGGCATCGTACTTCTCCAGAGAGCGTAGACTCTCGCCCAATTGTCTTCGCAATTGCGAGCCCGCTCTGCCCAGTGCAGCGACCACCTTGTCTTTGTTCTCCGCTACCTGCTGGCTTCGTGCGATTGACTTTTGATTCCGCGCGTCAATCGCTTCCAGGGTAATCACGTACGTGTTCCCGAAGGCAGCAATCTCCGGAACCACCACGGCTTTGAGTCCCTGCCGTTTGCAGATTTCGATGCCCAGTTCCTGCGTCACTCGCTCGTTTGGATCATGCCGCATCATGCGCATAGCCGTGCGTACGTCCGATTCGGGGAAGAGGCTCAAAAAGGGCGACTCCGTAAGCTTGACCTGGAGGGCTTTGTCCAGCGAATCTTCGAAGACGGGATCTCCCGTTTTGTTGACGAAGCTAGCCAGGAGGATGACATCGGATCCGCTGAGGGCAGGCCGAGCGAAATAGACCCGCCAGGCACTGAGGATTCCGACAATGAGCAAGGTCGCGACACCAGCCGCAACGGCAACGCGGAGCTTGTTCCAACGTTTAGGCGCCGGCTGCAGGGTAAGAACTGGCGCGATTTGTGGTTCAACAGTGGCCGAAGCGAGCCGAGCGCCATTTTCGACCGGGGCGATGAAGCGGTATCCCCGGCGTGGCAGAGTCTCGATGTAGCGGGGTTCCTCGGCTGAATCGCACAGCGCGTCGCGCAGCTTTTTGACGGCGCTGTTCAGGCCGGTATCGAAGTCAACAAAAGTTTCGCCGGGCCAGAGTTTCTGGCGAAGCTCCTCGCGCGTAACCAGGTCGCCGGGATGTTCGAGCAAAAGCGAGAGTACCTGGAAGGGCTGGCGATGAAGCTTTAGCCGGATGCCGTGCTTGCGCACTTCCCCCGAATGCATGTCCACTTCAAAGGCGTCGAATCGCACCCTTCGGGTTCGGTCGGCAGCGTCCATAGCGGCTCCCAGATGGCCAGTAGTCTATCACTGCTGCTTAGTATCTAAGGAATGGGCGGGTGTGACTACAAGCCACCTGCATTCAGAGAGTTGCACGATCAGAACAAAAACACCTACAAACCATACGCCGACCATTGCGCCTCACGCGACTTTGCGCCAACGTCGCGGGACGCAGGCCTAGCATTTTGTACAACGGCTGAGCATGACGGAGGTTAGCATGCAAAATTCGCAGCCCCTTGGGCAATCCAATTCATTCATGAATCCTGGATTTCATCGAATCGCCACGGCGCTGACCATAGCGGCCGCGGCATTCGGCGTCTGGGGATGCGGCGAAGGTTCAATCTCTTCGCCTGCTCCGCCACCCGCCCCGCCACCTGCTCCGCTCATAAGTGTCACGGTCACGCCCAGTTCCATCACGGTGTTACAGGATGCGACACAAGCCTTTACGGCCAAGGTCACCGGAACCACCAACACTGCGGTCACGTGGAGCGTGGAAGAAAGCTCTGGCGGTACGATCGACAGTGCAGGCCTCTACACGCCTCCACAAAATGGCACTGGCACCTTTCACGTCAAAGCGACGAGCCAGGCCAATTCAGCCTCCATTAGTGAAGCCGTAGTGCTCGTTCCAACGCCCCAATTAACGATTATCCCTGGGGCGGTTACACTCCCTCCAGGCGGGACGCGCTCGTTCGCGGCAACAGTCTCAGGGCTGACCAATACGGCTGTAAATTTCACAATTCAGCAGAGCGCTGGAGGGCTGATAGACAGCGCCGGCCTCTATACCGCACCGACTGCTGGCGGTTTTTATCAAGTCGTCGCCACCAGTGCCTACGAAACGACGCTCGCCGCGAGTGCTACGGTTACCGTGACGACCTCTTCCGGTCGATTTACGCCTACCGGGAGCCTCAACGAAGCGCGGGGCCTGCACACCGCCACGTTGCTACCGAATAACAAGGTGCTCATTGCGTATGGCTCAAACAGTAGCTCATACACCGTTGCAACCGGCTACGTGGGCCTCTCATCGATCGAACTGTACGACGCCGGCACGGGCACGTTTACTGAAATCGTTGAAGACTATGGCGTAGGGGTATTCGGTCACACCGCGACACTATTGCCAAACGGAATGGTTTTGCTAGCCGGGGGCTTTCTAAACAATTTTTGGGGCTACGGAGGGAGTATCTCAGACAACGGGGCAGAACTCTACGACTCGGCCACTGGTGTATTCAGCGCGACGGCCAACATGACGGCCAACCGCGGGGATCATACAGCGACTTTGCTGGCAAATGGCAAAGTCCTGATTGCAGGAGGTGCCGATCAAGATCAAACTGGAACGGGCTTGGCCAGCGCCGAGCTCTACGACCCAGGCACAGGCACTTTCACACAAACGGGAAGCATGGCCGTGGGGCGCTTCCTGCACACCGCCACGCCGCTGCAAAACGGAAAGGTACTCATTGTGGGTGGTGCCCTGACATCCGCATCAAACCCGGTTGCCACGGCGGAAGTCTACGACCCGGCCACTGGCGCCTTCACTATGACCGGCGAAATGGCGACGGCTCGCGAGCAACATACGGCAACGCTTCTAGCCGACGGCAGGGTGCTGATCGTCGGCGGCGCAACCTCTGCGGGCGCAGGTGACCCGACCGCAACTGCGGAAGTTTACGACCCATCTACTGGATCGTTTTCGGTTACCGGATCAATGGCCGAAGCCCGGACTTATCACACAGCGACGCTGTTACCGAGCGGGAAAGTGCTTGTAGCAGGCGGCGGCGACGAAAATTCCACCGCGGAGGTCTACGATCCGGCGACTGGCTCTTTCAGCATTAGCGGTGGGATGGAGATCGGGCGCTCTGGACACACTGCAACGCTGCTCCCGAATGGGAGCGTATTGGTTGCTGGCGGCGGTATTTTTGACGGTCTGGCATCCGCGGAGTTGTATCAATGAGCACCAGACAACTTCGCCGGGACATACAGCGTCAACGGTGGATGCGACAACGGCGACAATAGGGGGTTTAGGCAACGGCGATCACGGCTTTGCCGCGAACATGGCCTGACTCGACCTGGCGAACAGCTTCTGCGATCTCGCGCAAAGAGTAGGTGCGGTCGAAAACGGGAATCACAGTTCCACTTTGGACTAGATCCCGGGGCGCCAAACCTAAACACAATCATCATTAGAATTGCGACTGCCCCAGTCAAATAGATTGCGAGAAGCATTGCGACCACTCCATCCCTTCGAGTGGCGAATCCGATGACTGTCAGTCTATGTCTGGTCAATCACGGGCCTTCCTCAGATATTTCGCTCACGAAAAAGGGGAACGCCAGCGGCGTTCCCCTTTTCCTGCTGCTGAGGCCTGCCGGCAATTATGAAGGCGGAAGAATGAGAAGCCCCGCATGCAGCAGCATTTCCGTGAGACTGTCGAGCGCTTGTTTGTATTTATAGGAGATAGCACGCACGCTCACGCCGAGCATCGCGGCCGTCTCTTCCTGTGTGTACTCCTGCAGCACCACCCGGCTGAGAATCGCCTGATCGACTTGCCCCAGTTTCTTCAGACAGTTCTCGATATCGAGCACGAAGATCACGGCGTCTTCAAAGGTTTTGACTTTGCGGCTCGATACCCACCCGCGCCCGATCGGTTCGCCCAGGATAGCCGGGGCGCGGCCCACCAGCATGGATGCGTACAGGTACCGCCGAAGCATTTTCTCGGTGTGTTTGCGATAAAAGGCCACGCTGGCGCCGGGCGCTTGTGCAGTTTCGTGGCCGGCCGGATCAGCCTCCGCAACGGAGCCGGAGTAAGGATCGACACTATGTCCCGTCCGCCAGTGCTGCGTGATGGTTCCTGTGGCCCAGAGAAACGGCAGTTGGAGGGCTGCGCTCACTCTGCACCTCCGGCTTGTACGGCTACTGCCCAGAGGTCCATGAATCGCTTTGTGGTCGGACGCCCGCGCCGCTTTCGTGACTCAGGGCTTGGAAACTTCTCCAATTCTGTCGAACAACGAGAGCAATAAACGGTTCTCTGAGTCTGGGCGCGGTACCAAAGACAGCCGCATCCCTCGCAAATCTTCAATTGCACGCACACTTCCATGACCGATTCCCCCAAAAGTCGCTTTCTCCCGCTCGTTCAGTTTCTGGTCTTCTGTCAGGCGAGGTGAAAGGAGCCGGGCAGTCGCGCCGGCGGTTCTGTTGCCGCCGTGTACGGTTGCCACAAATGCTCGAACTGTGGATGTCATCACGATGATCGCGCAGAGTCTGGAATCGGCTCGACAGGCGGTGCAGTGGCGCATGGAAGCGCCTGCGAAGGAAAGCGGCCGGAAGAGTGCGTTACCCACGGCACGCCGTGTCCGAAGAGGGCTGCTACAACCCTCGTTCGATTGCGCGAACGAATCTCATCCCCGAAAATTTCCCAGAACCTGTGCGAGCTGAAGTAAACCCAATGTAGAGAGACGTATCCTCTGCGTCAACGCCGCCAGGCTCAATTCTTCTTTCGTTCTGATGGATGAGCAAGCGAGCCCGAAGAATGAAGCCAAAACGGCCCAAATCGGTTTGCTCAATGAAAACAGCTACCGATCGTCCACATGGCCGGTGGCGGACTTTCCACAGATGAACTTTACCCAGTTGCACGAACGGCTTCGTGTGGAGTTGCTGCGCAGAATTGAGCGCGGGACTCTGAGCGTTTCCCTGTTGGCGCGGCAAACCGGGTTCGGCAAATCGCACCTGTCCAACTTTCTGCATTCCCGCCGGCAGCTCTCTCTGCAGGGACTCGACCGGATGCTGGCTACCCAGCACATGGCATGCGAGGACCTGCTCGATCTCGGTGCTCATGCGGGTCAGGGCAACACCACGGACGAAGAGCTCTGCATGGTTCCGGTTGTCTCGCACAATTCCGCACTCTTTGAGCCGTACATCCGGCCGGGCGCGGTGCAGATGATCCTGCATCTGCCCGCGGGTTCGCTGCGATCGCTCAAACCCAAAGCCGTGGCGTCGCGCCGCTCGTGGCAGCGGTTTGTTGCCGTCCGCATCGCGCATTCCGATGCGTTGCCCATGGACCCGCTGCTGTCTCCGGATGCCCTCGCGGTGATCGACCGGCACTACAATGTGCTGGCCCCATACCGCATCGACAGACCTAATCTGTATGCGGTCCGCAACGGGGCGCACCTGACCCTGCGCTATGCCGACTTTGCGGAGGCGCGGCTGGTACTGCGTCCGTTGAATATGAGCTTTCCAGTCGGCCTCATCGAGATCGGCCCCGATGCCTCGCCCGGCGACTACATCGCGGGACGCGTGGTGCTGACGATCAACGAGTTGTGAACGTGGTTAGCGGGTGCGCGAAATCCGCCCGTCGTCAAACATCGTGGGAAACATCAGCGTTGTCGAAGCGCGTAAACTTCGAGACGAAGTTCAGATGCACCACTCCGGTAGGTCCATTGCGCTGCTTGGCAATGATGATCTCCGATTTGGCGCGGTCGGATTCCGACATCTCCTCATCGCGGTTGTAATAGGACTCGCGATGGATGAAAGCAACGACGTCCGCGTCCTGCTCAATCGAGCCTGACTCGCGAAGATCGCTCAACATGGGGCGCTTGTCATCGCCGCGGCGCTCGCTGGCGCGTGATAGCTGCGACAGAGCGACAACCGGAACCTCCAGCTCCTTGGCCAACGCCTTCAGGCCGCGCGAAATCGCAGACACCTCCTGGGTGCGGTTCTCATAACGCTTGCCGCCTGCCGAGGGCAGCGTGGCCGACATCAGCTGCAGATAGTCAACAACAATCAGATCAAGCTTGCCGGTCGTCTGTTTCAGACGCCGCGCCTTGGCGCGCATCTCCGCCAGCGAAATGCCGGCGCTGTCGTCGATGAACAGGTGCGACTCGATAAGCTGCTCCAGCGCTCTCTCGAGCTTGATCTGATCCTCTTTCCTGATGAATCCCGCTTGCATGCTGCGCTGGTCTACCCACGCCTGCGAGGCAAGCATGCGGCGCAGCAGCGAGGCCTTGCTCATTTCCAGGCTGAAGACTGCCACGGTGGCTTTGCTGTAGATGGCCGCATTCTCGGCAATATTAATGGCGAGCGCGGTCTTTCCCATCGAGGGACGCGCGGCGATGATAATGAGTTCGTTCTGCTGCAGACCCTTTGTCATCTCGTCAAAGACTTTGAATCCAGTCGCCAGCCCGGTGACGTCGCGGCTTTCCTTGTAAAGGTTATCGATCGACCCAAAGGAATCCGCGACAATCTTGTCGAGCGGTTCGAGTCCGCGGGTAATTCCCTTTTCGCTGACTTCGAGCAGTTGCGATTCGGCTGCGTCGAGAACCTCAAGCGCGGTCTCGCTCTGGTCGGCCGCGCGAGCGATGGCCGCCGAGCAGATCAGCATGAGCTTGCGCAGCAGGCTCTTGTCTTTGACGATGCGGATGTAGTCTTCGATGACGGGCCGGATCGGCAGGCCCTCGGTCAGGGACGCGAGGTAGGCCACGCCTCCGACGGACTCGATTTCCTTGGTGCGTGCCAGCTCATTCGACAAGGTGACGATGTCGACGGCGCGCTGCTCGTTCATCAGTTCGCTCATGCGCACGAAGATGCGCTTGTGCGAGTCGAGCGAAAAGTCGTCGGGCTCGAGCCGCTCGGCGGCCTCGGAGTGCGCGGCATTGTCGAGCAGGATGGCGCCCAGGATAGTCTTTTCGGCGTCGATATTCGCGGGCAGGCCGGCGTCGAGCGAAGTGATGTCAGACAAGGTGGCCATACCCTAGAGTGTAGGGCGAACAGCCTCGGCAAGTCGGGTGTGGATTGCGATGGACATATGTGGGAATCGAGATTGTCACACCGAAGGTCGCTCCCAAAGCGCTCGCCGCTCCAACATCCCATCGTATGCGAGGCGTGGGGTCGGTAAAGGTGTCAATGTCAGCCTGATTCGCCGTTCTAAATCCCGGCGTTTGTGTGCTCGGGCGGACATGGAAATCCCACCCGCTCCGCAACAGCCCGCGGTAACTGCGAGGGACATGTCCGAAAGTAACTGCTACGACGAGAACGCCACGCCAATGTCGGTACCCGCAACCAGGACGGGCACTTAGAGCAGCTTCGAATACACGGGTGCAACGGAAAACTTCACCGGCGATATCGCGGGCGATCCACCCTTGCAACTTCAGTAATTGCGGGAATTACTTTCGCTTGGGCTGTGCCCGAAAGCTGTATTTCATCCCGGCTCGAACGATGAGAGACTTCGCTCACAACAGAGGCTTCCCTCACACCTTCTCTGTTCGATTGAACGCAGATTCCTCGCAAGACAATGCAATTCCCGTTGTGATTTCACTGATCGTTGCTGCGGCAGGTGCTCATGGTGCGCTCAACCGAAAATCCATCAAAACGTGAACATATGGCGGCGCTCGATGGAATCAGGGGTTACGGGTTTTTGGGGATATTTCTTGCGCATTACCTTGCAACGGGGATTTATCGCCATCGATCGAACCCATGGGTCAATGGCCTCTTTTATGTTGAACAGATTGCCTGGATGGCGGTTCCCGCTTTCTTCGTCCTGTCGGGATACCTCATCGGCGGCATACTGTTCAACACGCGCAATCGGGAGGGGTTCTTTCGGGTGTTCTACGGCCGAAGAATCCTGCGGATTCTTCCCGTGTACTACATAGCGCTCCTCGTTGTTGCCGGTGTGAACCTGGCGCAGGGTGTCCATCTCAACGATGTGTTCTGGGCGCACTTCTTCTACGTCCAGAACTGGTTCCACGGGTATGTCTTAACCGACAAATTCACGAGCACCCAGATCCTCCACCTTTGGAGCATGGCAATCGAAGAGCAGTTCTACCTGACATGGCCGATTGTGGTGTGGTTCGCGAAAGACCGCGCAAAACTGCTGAAGATAATCGCGGTCCTTTGCGCGATTTGCTTCACGGTTCGGCTGATCTCGCCGTGGATAAACCTGTCGATGTACGGGATCCTTTTCACGACGCCAGCGCGTGTGGACGCCATCCTGCTCGGTGTCGGACTGGCGCTTGTGGCAGAACACGAAATCTTCAAACGGCTACAGCCCCTGGCGAAGTATGGGGTTGTGGTGGGAACCGCGTTGTGGCTCATCTCGTACTCGACCCACCTCAATGATCCGAACAACTACCATCGCGTGTTGGTCGAGGTCCCATTGGCGAACCTCACCGTCCTGGCCCTCGTTGCTGCAGTCCTTGACGAGAAGAGCCTGATTGCCGGCGCGTGCCGCGTTCGATGGGCATGCTGGCTTGGAACCATGAGTTACGGGCTTTATGTCTTCCACTTCATATACGAAAAATGGTTTGCCTTTACGTTCAGACCAATGCTCTCGCATTACATGCCGGACCTCTGGGCGTATTTGGCGAGCACAGCCGTCGCCCTCGCACTTACGATCGGATTGGGGATGTTCAGCTACCGATTTATCGAGCAACCCGCATTGAGCCTGAAAAGATATCTAAAGTTCGGTCCCGTTCTCGCCGCAAACCCGACTGAGAGGAAGGCGGCTGTCAGGGGACTGGCGACAAATTGAGGCCCCCTTATTGCGATGGCCGCCAGCGAAGAATCGGCTTGCGCGCGGCCTGCACTTCGTCCAGCCGCGAAACGCGCGTGGAATGCGGCGCCGTCTTCACAACTTCAGGGGTCTCTTCGACCTCCTTCGCGATCGATCGCATCGCGTCAATGAACAAATCGAGTTCTTCCAGCGATTCGCTCTCTGTCGGCTCGATCATCAGCGCGCCGTGCACGATGAGCGGGAAGCTGACCGTATACGGATGGAATCCGTAATCGATCAGCCGCTTTGCGATGTCTCCGGTCTTCACTCCCTTGGCAGCCTGCCGCTTGTCGCTGAAGACGACCTCGTGCATCGACGGCGTCTTGTAGGGCAGCTCGTAGAGGTCTTCGAGATTCTTTCGGATGTAGTTGGCGTTGAGCACCGCGTCTTCTGTCGTCTGCCTCAACCCATCCGGTCCATTGGCGAGAATGTAGGCCAGCGCGCGAATGAACATGCCGGTGTTGCCGTAGAAAGCCCGCACGCGGCCCACGGACTGCGGACGGTTGAATTCCCAGTAAAGCGGTGCCTCTGCGCCGGGTCTCGATTTTGAGACCTGGGAGAGGATATCCGATCTGCGAGCCAGTACCGGCGTCGGAAGAAACGGCTCGAGAAACTTCTTGCAGGCCACTGGACCCGAGCCCGGGCCGCCGCCGCCGTGCGGCGTCGAAAACGTCTTATGCAGGTTCAGGTGCATCACGTCGACGCCGAAGTCGCCGGGGCGCACCTTGCCCACGAGCGCATTCATGTTGGCTCCATCCATATAGAGCAGCGCGCCCTTGGCATGGAGAATATCGGCAATCTTGTGAATCTCGTTTTCGAATACACCGAGCGTGGAGGGATTGGTCAGCATTAATGCAGCGGTGTCTTCGTCAACCTGGCGCGCAAGGGCCTCGAGGTCGATACCGCCCTCGGCATTCGACTTGAGATTCTCGACCTGGTAGCCGCAGATGGCCGCGGTCGCTGGGTTGGTGCCGTGCGCCGAGTCGGGAATAATGATCTTGCGGCGTGCATTGCCCTTCGACTCATGCCACGCGCGGACGAGCAGGATACCGGTGAACTCGCCATGCGCGCCGGCAGCGGGCTGCAGCGTGATCGTGTCCATGCCAGTGATTTCGATGAGGCAGCGCTGCAGCAGATCGATGATTTCAAGCACTCCCTGCGCAAGCGATTCCGGCCTGTAGGGGTGCGCCTCCGCCAGTCCCTCGATACGCGAGACGAATTCATTCACACGAGGGTTGTACTTCATGGTGCACGAGCCAAGCGGGTACATGCCGAGATCGATGGCGTAGTTCCATGTGGAAAGCCGCGTGAAGTGGCGGATGATTTCGATCTCGCTCAGTTCCGGCAGCAGCCCCGCCGTCTTGCGATGCGCGTCACCCAGCAGCGCCGCAACGTCGACTTCCGGCACGTCAAGTGGAGGCAGTTTGTAAGCCTTCTTGCCCGGCGACGACTTCTCGAAGACAAGGCCCTCGTTCTGTGTCTGGTGGGGACGTACCTTGCCGATGCTGCGATTGATCAAACTGCCTTCTGTCGTTGCCATTCTTCAACCCTCAAAATCTGCCTTCTCAGGCTTGTCGACGTCGACTCGAATAGAGCTTTGTAACAGGAGACGATTAGCGCTACTTGAACCCGATATCCCAATCGTTGCTTTGTAACAAGGGCACGGCTTTAGCCGGGCCACAAAGCGCTCGATAGAATGTCGCGGGGCTTTAGCCCCTGCCAATCGTCGCTTCCTACTTCCTCTTCGCAAGACACCGAAAACAAAACGGAAACTCGTCCGCCGATGCTACCATTCCTGCTTTCACCGGATTCTGCGCGATGTACTCGCGGTGCTTTTCAAGACTCTCGCGGTTCATCACCTGCGCTTCGGTGAATCCCCTCTGCCACACCTCGCCTTGGTAGCCGAGTTCATGAGATAACCGATGCGAAAACCGACCTTTGATCAGTTGCATCGCTCTCTCGATGGTCATTTCATCGAAGACGGTCAAGAGCAAATGCAAATGATCCGGCATGATTACAAAATCGTCTAATTCGAATTTCCGTTCTGCAACGAGAGAACGCAACACATCAATCAGCAACTCCGCATTTCGCTCCGACTGAAGCAGTCTGCGTCCCATGCTCGTTCCCGTCGTCGCGAAAAACGTTCGCGACGGGTTAAGAATGTTGGCAGCAGAAGCATTTCTGCCCGGATGCGCCATAGCAGGGGCTAAAGCCCCGTCCTCCCTGGAACCGATGTTTGGCCCGGCTCAAGTCGTGCCCTGTTACAAAAATCAGCGGGACTTTTGCAAATCCTCCGATACCTGAACCAGATACCGTCTGTCTTTTCCACCTCGCGCCCTACGCCTCCACCGGCGCAGCGGCCAGCACTCTTGCCGCGCGATCGATCGTTTCGCGCGGCACCACTTCCGTCGCGCACCACAATGTTGCGTTCGTCAATTCCGGATACCAACGTCTCAAATCAATGCCGCCGACAATCTTCTCGTCCATCAGACGTTGGCTCCATTGCAGGGGCGATTCCTGCGTCTGCAACACAAATTCGTGGAAGTGCGGAGCGCCTTTGAACAACAGCTTCGCTCCGGGCTGTGCGCTCAGCGTCTTTGCTGCGTAGTCCGCTTTCGCCAGATTGTGCTCGGCGAGTTCGCGAATCCCTTCCTTGCCGTAAACCGTCAGAAAGATCGTAGCCATCAGCGCCACTAAAGCCTGATTTGTGCAGATGTTTGACGTCGCCTTCTCGCGGCGGATGTGCTGCTCGCGAGTGGAAAGCGTCAACACGAATCCCCGGTTTCCGTTGCCATCGACAGTCTGTCCGGCAAGGCGGCCGGGCATCTGGCGCAGGAACTGCTCCTTGGCCGCGATGACGCCGCAGAACGGGCCGCCATAGCTGAGCGCGACGCCGAACGACTGCGCTTCCATGCTGACAATGTCGGCCTCGACCGGCGGTCGAACCACGCCTAACGACACCGCCTCGGCAATCGACACAATCAACAGCGCGCCCTTCTTGTGCGCAATCTCGGCGATCGCGGGAATGTCCTCGATCACTCCGAAGAAGTTCGGGCTCTGCACCAGCACGGCCGCCGTTTCTTCGGTCACTGCAGCCGCGAGCGCGACGAGATCCACGCGGCCTGTTTCGGTCACGTAGCCAACCTGCGTTGTCGGCAGATCGCGGAATTGCAGGTAGGTGTGGAGGACTTCGCGATACTCCGGATGCACGGTCGAAGCGACAACTGCCTTCTGCCGCCCTGTCACGCGCATGGCCATCAGCACTGCTTCCGCAGCGCCCGTTGATCCGTCATACATGCTGGCGTTGGCCACGTCCATGCCGGTCAACTCGGCGATCATGGTCTGGAACTCGAAGATTGCCTGCAGCGTTCCCTGTGTAATCTCCGGCTGATAAGGCGTATAGCTGGTCAGGAATTCGCCTCTCTGGACCAGCGCATCGATGATCACCGGTCGATAGTGGCGATAGCATCCGGCGCCCAGAAAGCTCGCGTAATCGGTGGCGTTCTTTTGCGCGGCAGCCTTGAAGTAGTCGATGATCTCGCTCTCGGCATATTGGCGCGGCACATCGAGATCGCGCGTGAGCCGGTATTCGGCGGGAATGATGGCGAAAAGATCGTCGATAGCCTTGGCGCCGATGGCCTTGAGCATCTGCTCTCGCTCGGCGGGAGATTTGGGTAGGTAGCGCATGATTTGCTTCATTCCTTTGCGAGGTGCGTTTGAGGGACTAGAAACTAGGGACTAGGGACTTTGTTCGGAGTGTCTTCATCATTGCGCCCAGCATCCGACCAACTTCGCTGCATAACTCCTCAGTCATTCGAAGCTGCTCCTTCGATCCGAAACCCAGTGCTTTCGCGATGACAATCTGGGTTTCAACCTCGGAGCAGGAACCCCGCGCGTGTCCGAGAAACTGAAGATACTCACCTCTCGTAGATCTGCCATATCCCTCGGCAACATTGCTGGCTATTGAAACAGCCGCTCTGCGTATCTGATTCGACAGTCCAAACTTCTCTGTGTCCGGAAAAACAGAAGTCAATTTGTACACCGCGACAGTGAGTTCAATGCCGCGCTGCCAAACAGTTAGGTTCCTGAATGATTGGCCCACCATTCACCTCGTCAGTCCCTAGTCCCTAGTCCCTACGTCCCTAGTCCCTATGTCCCTGGTCCCTACGTCCCTACGTCCCTGCCTTTTAGCTTCCCGTTTCTTCCGAGACGAACTTTTCATACGATGCGGCGTCGAGAAGCTTCTCGTATTCCGACGGATCCGATAGCTCGATCTTGATGATCCAGGTTTCGTGGGGCGCTTCGTTGATCTTGTCGGGCGAGGTTTTCAGATCCTCGTTGACCGCAGTCACGGTGCCGGTGACGGGCGAGTACAGGTCGCTGACCGCCTTCACGCTTTCGACCGATCCAAACGACGCATTGGCGGTAATGGCGTCGCCCACTTTCGGTACGTCCACGTAGACGATGTCGCCAAGCGAGTTCTGGGCGTAGTCGGTAATGCCGACAGTCCCGATTTTGCCGTCGAGCGAGATCCATTCATGCTCACGGGTATAGCGATAATTCGCCGGATAAGCCATAGAAGAACATGCTCCTTTCGGAAAGCAAATGAAGCTACAGTGTACGACCTTGGAACGGCGCGCGTGGACTGAGGAAAAGCGGGATTGGCGCGATCAATCACCGCCTTTCCACCACGTTGTGGGCTACTTCGCCGGCCCGAATCCAGGATAGGGCTCGAGGGGAACGAGAGCTGCCACTTCGAGCATCCCGGCCTTGAAGATCGGCAGGCTGCCGAGAGCTTCGCGCACCTCGGCCTCGCTCGCCGCTTCCCAGAGGATGGTGGCGCCGGGTACGTCGCCTCTCCGCCAGAGCTGGCGCAGGATTCCGGTGGCGTACAGCTCTTTTACGCGCTGGCTCTCCCGGGCATTGAGTTCCGGTGTAAAGGCTTCGGGCGGAAATGCGTCGGTTCGGCGTCGCGAAAGCGTCAGAAACTGCATTTCCTAATTTTATGGGATGAAGGCACTCGAGCTCGATCAAGGTGCCCCATCCATTCGGCTGCGTTTGCCGAATGGGTGGGAAACCGCAACGCTCAATCAACCGCAAGTCTCTACCCGGATCTTCAGGCCGCACTGGCTTCCGGATTAGCCCTCAGCCTTCGGAAGTCCAGCAGCATCTTGGCCCGCCAGATCACGATCATGCCGAACGCGAGGATGAAGAAGA
Source organism: uncultured Acidobacteriaceae bacterium (assembly GCA_963830285.1). GTDB lineage: Bacteria > Acidobacteriota > Terriglobia > Terriglobales > Acidobacteriaceae > Telmatobacter. The sequence continues at coordinate 138,091 of CAWHLU010000009.1, read as the reverse complement.
TGCCTGCCGTCTGTTGCGTGGTGAGAATGTTGTCGAAGTAGCCGCGCGCGAAGATGCGAATCCCCGCCAGCACCAGGATGACCACAAGAAAGGCGCTCGAACGCTTCATCCTCACCGTCTGCCCCTGCAATTCCAGCCGCGTGGTCAGCAACAGCGGCCACGCAAGAATCACCGCGCCGGTCAGGAATGCAATAGCAGCCCAGGTCCATGGAACGCGGAAAGCCGAATCCACAAACATCGAAAACCCGGTGGCCATGCCAAGCGGAGGAATGATGATCTTTCGCAGGGAAACCGCACTGCGGGCCTCGCGCAGCCGCCACATGATCACCAGAACCGCCCCCGCACCCGCGACGAGAAACGAGCCGGCCGCTTTGGCCAAGAACGGGGGGAAGAGGGCGAGCGCCACCATGGCCTCCATTTTATTGGATTCTGAGAGTCCGTGCGACCGGGAGCGAGACGAGGGAGTCAAATGACCGCCGCAAATCCGACGCCGGAATTGATCGGGCTTGCTACCCTGTGATCGGCGGAGGTCGCGGAGTTCTTCACCCATGCCAGAAAAGATTGTGAGCTTCTATTCGCCGCTGGCCGAGCACTATCACCTGATCTTTGAAGACTGGGATCAGTCAATCGACCGGCAGGCGAGGATTTTGAATCCGCTGCTCGCCTCCGAAGTGCGCGAAGGCCCACTGAAGATTCTGGATTGCGCCTGCGGAATCGGAACCCAGGCCATCGGATTCGCAATGTACGGGCACCAGGTTGTAGCCTCCGATGTGAGTCCCGGCGCTATTACCCGAGCGATCAAAGAAGCCGAGCGGCGATGCCAGCGCATCGCGTTTCATGTCTCGGATATGACGTCCCTGGCCGAGGTCGAAGAGTCCGGCTTTGACGTTATTGCAGCGCTCGACAACGCACTGCCCCATCTTTCGCCGACCGAACTCAGCCGAACGCTCGCGGCGATCGCCTCAAAACTCCAACCAAACGGGCTGTTTATGGCGAGCATCCGCGACTATGAACTGCTGATGCCGCAAAGACCTGCTATACAGGGTCCCGTTTTCTATGGGGCCGAGGGGACGCGGCGGATCGTCCTGCAGGTCTGGGACTGGATCGACGACCGGAAGTACGCGCTGCACCAGTACATTACGCTGCAATCCGGGCAGGAGTGGATCAGCCATCATTTCGTATCTGAATATCGTTGCTTGCCAAAGGACGAGCTTACCGCCGGGCTTCAATCGGCAGGATTCGAAAAGGTACGCTGGCTGATGCCTGCCGAGAGCGGATACTATCAGCCTCTTGTTTTCGCCAGATTGCGGTGAAGGCCGGCTTGCTTCCAGCCACCGCTCACTTCTCGAAAAACTTGCCGTGTCCTCCGTTGGCCCACGGATCGTAGCGTTCAGCAAACTCCGCCCGTTCCTGCACCGAGGGATGGCTGTACGACCAGAACTCCACGAATGCGTTCGGGTTGGGATCGTCGAGCCACGCCTCGCCCAGGTGGTTGAAAGACGACACCGCCGTCTTCTGCGGGTCGGGTACCAGGCCGTGAATCGCCTCCTGCCCGTAAATGTCGGCCTCGTGCTCGAAGTGCCGGCTCACCGCGTTGCCCGCCGGCGTCATCACAAACCCGGCAATCGAAAACGCGAAAAACAGCGTCAGGAATCCCGCCCGGCTGGCGACCGAGCCGACCTTCCATCGCTCGCCGAAGCGGCGCACCATGCTCTCCGCCAGATGCGCGCAAGCCCAGAATACGAAGAACAATCCAGCCATCAGCCCTGCCAGCATTTTGGGGATATGGTTGAGCACGTAGTGCCCGCTCTCATGGCCGAAGATGAACATGATCTCGTCGTCGGGCATGCGATCCGTGGTCGTATCCCACATGACAAAGCGCTTGCTCGATCCAATCCCGGTCACGTACGCGTTGATGCCGTTGGTCTTCTCGCTTGCCTTCATCAGGAACATGCGGTCGGGCGCGATCGCGGTCCCGGTGCGCGCCACAACCTGTTCGAGTTCGCTCACCAGCGCCGCATGCGTTCCTTCCAGCGGTTCGAATTTGTTGAAGAGCGGGTCGAGCACCATCGGCGCCAGAAACACGGCGATCACGATCAGCGGTATCGAGGTCATCCACAGCCAAATCCAGTAGCGGCGCGGCGAAACGCGCACGATCCAGTGAAAGAAGAGCGCCAGGGGCACCCCGATCAGCAATGAAACTGCAAGCCCCTTCCCCTGGTCGCCCAACCACCCGGGCCAGCTTTGTACGCTGATCCTGTACCGCAGGCTGGCTGCGTGTCCAATGGCGTCCAATGGCAGACTGGCCAGGGCGAGAATCGCCAACAGTATTGCGAAGAACGAGACCCCTTGCAGCCAGTGCCGCCGTATCGTTTCGTACGTCCAGGCGTCTAACCGTGCAGCCGCACCGGAAGCCAGCAACCCCCAGAGCACGATCAAGCCCCAAAGCGACCCGGCGATGTCCAGGGACACGCGGATCTTGTTGAGCGCAATGGCCTGGGCAAGTTTGTCGGGCGGCAGCGAGTAGGCCTGCTCATGCTGTGGAGGACTGTGGCTCGCCGCTGCCTTGGGCTGGCTCGGTACTGCTCTGCCGGTCTCGGCCGTGACCGCAATCGAAGTGACCAGCAGCAGAACGGCTACGGTACTTGCGAACCTTAGCCGCCGGACAATTGCCATCAGATTTTCCTCACAGACGCTCGATTTTGAGACAATCAGGTTTACCGATGCTTTCAGCTGAAGAAGTACAAACCCTCGCACCCATTGTCTCCCCAGCGGGGCATCGGGGACCTCGCCAAAACGGACTGCGCTGGGCAGCCTCCGCCGTTCTTGTCGCCGCCTGCTGCCTTACCGCATCCGCCCAGAACCCGCCGATACGCCTCCATGCAGCGCGGGGAGCAACCGCAGGCTCCTCCGTCCTGCTCGACACCATGACCGGCGAGTTGCAGCGCGCCTTCACTTCGCTGGGCAAGCCCGGACCGAACCAGAAGGACGCCGACAAGCTGCTGCCGCCCTACTTTCTCAGTTACTCGGTGGCCGACGCCAGCGTCCGTCACCATTCGCGCGCAATACGGAGCCCTGGCCGACAGCTCCAGCAACCATATGCGCGTAGCCGACGTGCAGGTGCGCATCGGCGATCCCAAGCTCGACAACACGCATGGCAACCATCGCGCCTCGGCCGTCAACAGCCTGCAGTTGCCGCTCGGCGACGATCGCGAAGCTCTTGGCGCGCACACTGTGGCTCGCCACCAATGCGGGCTATGGCACCGCGCTCGAAAACTATCTCCGCGTCAAGACTGAAGCCCAGGTTCGCGCCAAGGAAGAAGACACCTCGCCCGACTTCAGCAAGGAGTCGCCCCAGGTCTCCGTCTCCAAACCCGCTCCGCCAGTAGTTGTCGACCGTGCGGCCTGGGAGCAGCGCGTAAAAGCGTTGAGCCGCGTCTTCCGCGAATATCCCGATGTCTATCAGAATCTCGTCATGCTGACCGTGCAGAACGAGACCGACTACTACGCCTCGTCTGAAGGATCGCGCGTGATCGACTCGCACATGCTGGCGCGCGTGGTGGTCTTCGCCGTAACCCGCGCCGACGACGGCATGGACCTGTTCCGCGCCCAGACCTTCGAAGCCGAAACTGTCGACGGCCTGCCCGTCGCAGGCGGAGATGGAAGCGGCGGTTCGCGAACTGGGCAAGAGCCTCGAAGCCCTGCGCAAGGCTCCCGTGACCGAGCCATTTGACGGGCCTGCAATTCTCTCCGGCCGCGCCGCCGCCGTCTTCTTCCATGAAGTGCTCGGCCACCGCCTCGAAGGCCAGCGCCAGCGCGGCGACGAAGAAGGCCAGACCTTTACCAAGGAACTGAACAAGGAAGTCCTGCCGCCGTTCCTCTCCGTGGCCGACGACCCCACCATGACCACCTTCGGCAACACCTGGCTCAGCGGCAGCTACACCTACGACGACGAAGGCGAGAAGGCGCGGCGCGTCGAACTCATCCAGGACGGCGTGCTGAAGACATTCCTCATGTCGCGCCTGCCGATCGCGAGCTTCGCCGCCTCCAACGGCCACGGCCGCGCCCAAACCGGCCGCATGCCCACCGGCCGCCAGGGCAACCTGATTGTTACCTCCACCAAGACCGTGCCGGAAGCCGATCTGCGCAAGCAGCTGATTGACGAAGCGAAGAAGCAGGGCAAGCCCTACGGCCTCTACTTCGAGGACATCTCCTCGGGCTTCGCCGTCACCACGCGCAGCGCGCCGCAGGCCTTCCAGGTCATCCCGCTCGTGGTCTAGCGCGTGTATGTCGATGGCCGCCCCGACGAGCTTGTGCGCGGCGTCAGCATTGTGGGCACGCCGCTCGCCGCCATGAAGCGCATTCTGGCCACCGGCGACAAGAGCGAAGTCTTCAACGGCGAGTGCGGCGCGGAGTCCGGCACCGTTCCGGTCAGCGCCGTCGCTCCGGCCATGCTGGTGAGCGAGATCGAAACGCAGCGCCAGCAGCAGGGCACGCAGCGACCGCCGATCCTGCCCATTCCCGGAGCGCGCATCAACCGGTGTCGACGAAGGAGGCACAATGAATCGCACTCGCCGCATTGCAAATCTCTTCGCAGCAGCACTTCTTGCTGCGCGTCCTTCTCGCACCGCACACCGCACCGGCACAGCCCACGCGCGCCGATGCCGAAAAAGATCCCGTGCTCAAAGCCATGCTCGAGGAACTCGACCGCAGCATGGCGCATCTGCAGCTTCCCGGCTTCGAGAAGCCCTTCTTCATCCAATACCGCATTGAAGACGTGGACGACTTCGAGACACGCGCGGCCTTTGGCGCCAGCGAGGGCTCGCAGCGCAGCCACGCGCGCATCGCGCGCATCACTGTGCGCGTGGGCGACTACAAAACCGACAGCTCGGGCGCCCGCGGCGACGGGCGATCTGCAACTCGCCAGCGCTCGACGACGATCCCATCGCCCTGCGCTCGGCGCTCTGGACGGCACCGATCAGGCCTACAAGTCCGCGCTCGCCGCCTACGCGCAAAAGCAGGCCGCGCTGAAGCAGGTGCAGACGCCGCCGCAGGCCGACGACTTCAGCAAAGAGAAGCCCATCATCTCGCTGGCCGAGCCGCTCAAGCTCTCGCTCGACGAATCGGCATGGACCGATCGCGTGGCGCGCGACAGCGGCATCTATCGCACCGATCCGGCCGTCAGCGCCATCCAGCACGACATGCAGTACTCGACCGCAGCCTTCCATGCCCGCGTCACCACCACCTGGATCGTGTCACAGCGAAGGCACCATCGTGCGCAAGTCGGCGAGCAGCTACTCTGAGTCCTTTGGCGTGGGCACGCAGGCCGACGACGGCATGCGTCTCGACCGCTCCTACGCGACCAGCGGCATAGCGCTGAACGATCTCGACAGCCCGGACGAATTCAAGAAGCACGCCGTCACGCTCATCGCCTCGCTCGCCGATCTGCGCAAGGCGCCGCTGGTCGAAGAGGAATACCACGGCCCGGTGCTGCTCAGCGCCGACGCCAGCGCCGACACGCTGCACGCGCTGCTTGCCGCGGGCGTCACCGCCACGCGGCCCAAGCTGGGAACCGAGGCGCGCACCAACGGGCCCTTTGCCTCGAGCTACCACGCGCGCATTCTGCCGGAGTTCCTGACCGTCGTCGACGATCCCGCCATGAAGACCTGCGACGGCAAGGATCTCGTCGGCGCCTACGTCGGTGGACGATGAAGGCGTGCCCGGCGCAAGCGGTGAAGCTGGTTGCCGATGGACAGCTCGAAAACTACCTCATCGGCCGCGACCCGGTGCGCGACTTTCCCGAATCCAACGGCCACGCCCGCGCCGGCGTCACCGGCCCGCCGCATCCCGTCATCGGCGTCCTGAAGATCACGGCGCAGCAAGGCCTCACCGACGACGAACTGAATCGCAAGCTGCTTGACCTGGCGAAGGATCGCGGCCTCAAGAGCGTTTACTTCGTCGAAACCCTGGGCGGCCGAAGCGACACCGCGGCTGCTCTATCGCGATCGACATGGACGGCAAGCGCGAAGCTGGTCCGCGGCGCCGTGCTCGACGACCTCGATCAGCGCGCCCTGCGCTCCGGCGTCGAGGCCGCGGGCAAGGATCTGTGGGTGGCCAACTATGCCATCGGACGTTCCGGAGACCGTGCTCGCCCCCGCGCTGCTCTTCGACGACGTCACCGTAAAGCGCGCCAACGAGAAGAACGACAAGCTGCCCTTCTACCCGCCGCCGGAATAAAGACCAGTCCGCTCTTACTCCGCGGTGTCATCCTGAACGATAGCGCTTTGGGTGCCCCGTGAGCATCGCATGTCCACGTGGGTAAGCGAAGTGAAGGATCTGCTTCTGGCTGTGCAGTACGCGACTTCAGCTGAAAACGGACCACTTGTCCCTCATCCCTCTTCTTCTTCCACGCCCCCACGATCGCCCCCATCAGCATCATCCCGAACAGCCAATAGCCCGCGTTGACCGCCAACAGGCTCGATGGGCCGCACTTCGAAGACGTACTCCGTCGAACACGTCGTCATTTCGAACCCAGCCCACAGCAGCGCGCCGACCTTGATGCCGCGCAGCGCCGTCTGCTGCCCGGTCAATCTGCGTAACGCAGGAGATCGCCGTCGCCATCACCGCCGCCATCACCAGCGCCGTGCCGTATTGCATCGCCGGATTCACTCCGCTGCTCATCAGCCACTGCATGGTGCGGCCGATTCCGCTGAGCCAGGTTTCATAAAGACCGAATACCAACCCGGCCTCGAGTAGGAAACACGCAACCGCCGCCACCACGATCGCCAGATAGTTCTGGCGCACCCGCGCCATCTGCATTACAGGAACTCCGACCGCCATAGCGACCTCCGTCCAAAGACTGTGCGACTTACATTAAGTCGAGGCTCACCTTCGCAACCAGAAATCACGAAGATCGAGTTCAATCACCGCTCCGTCGATTCGCGCTCGCGATACCGACGCGCTCAGTCACTCCGGTCTGCCCACACTCCACACCGCTGAACTCGTATACACCGGCCGCATCCCGTAGAACCACTCAACCAATTGCTCCTGTCAAGTGTCCCATTGCCGCCCGGCGCTTCAACCTGCACATTCCAAACGCAAGATTCCCCGCGCAGTTTTGCAGGGTTTTTCCATCGTTTAAGGCACAATCATCGTAGCTGCAGACATGTTCGCCCTGCGGATCAATCAGGCGGAAGTGGAGTACTCCCCACCCCCCCTCGAAATTTGCAGTTTTCCACAAAAAGTTTGCAGGAAATTCGGCGCTAAAAGTACGACCGATTCAGTCGGGTCTCTGCACCATCTCGTCATCTCTGTTCTCTGCTCTGTCTCTGTTCTCTGTCTCTGTCTCTGTTCACTGTTCTCTGTTCTCTGTTCCAATCTGTTCTCTGTTCTCTGTCTCTTCTTGACCACTGACCACTGATCTCTGATCTCTGATCTCTGACGCCTGACCACTGACGCCTGTCTTTTCAATCCAGCCGCGTCAGATACGCCACGCCTTCATCCGGCTGGAGTCCGCCGCGCCATCTCCTCGGCCTGCTCACGGTCGTCTCCCACTGGCCCGGATGCGAACCCAGTAGCTCTTCTCCCCGGCAAACTCGATCACCTTCGACCCCGGATATTCGCTCAGCAGTTTCTGCTTTGAACCTGATCGCCTTGCGCTCGCTCGTGAACGGCCCGATCTGCACGCACCAGCGCCCGCCCGTGTCCATCGGCTTGGGCGTCTCGTATACGTCCATCCGCACCCGCGCCAGATCCCCGGCGATAAATCCCGATCGACTGCGCCGAAGCTTTCGTCAAGTCGATTATCTTGTCCGGAACAAACGGCCCGCGGTCGCTGATCCGCATCGCCGAGGCCTGCCGCGTCGCCAGGTTTGTCACCACAATCAGCGATCCCATTGGCAAGGTGCGATGCGCAGCGGTCAATGCGTCGTCGCTGAACACCTGCCCATTCGCCGCTTTGCGTCCTTTATAAGGAGCGGTGTACCAGCGTGGCCATCGCCTTCTTCGCTGTAAATCGGCCGAGTGGGTGAGGATGAATTCCTTGTCCTCGACGCTCACCCCGCCCTCCGGGACCGGCGTGACCGGAATGCGCCCGCTACCCCCGAGGCGTTGCAGCTGGCGGCGTCAGGCAGTGGATAGGCGCGCGTCGGATACACCGGCGGAGCCGTCGCCGTCGGCGGCGCCGGTTGCGGCTGCTTGCTTGTGTCCGCAGGCAGCTAGGCCCAGCAGCAATCACAGCACTGCGAAGCCGCGCTGGCCCGGTGCGCGTTGTACGCCGATGCCAATCCGTCATCAGGCCTCGGGGGCCCGCTCTGTTGCGCTTGTCCATGCGATCCGCGAGATTGCGCAGTGTGTCCGACACCTTGCGCATCGCCGAGATCGACTCGCTGCGCACCTGCGGAATCACCGCATCGTTCACATACCGATCGCGTGGCGCAGTTCCATCTCGATCAGTTCCATGGCTTCTTCAAGCGTGGCCCACGCCTGGGCCCGGGGGGTGGTGGAGGAGGATAGGAGCTCATTTCATCTTAAACCTCATTTCTAGTCTCGAGCCGCCATGACCACCTCGTCAATGCCGACCCACGGCATTCGCCCGCATGCGTGCCCGCCATTTCAACAGCACCTTAACGCACTCGAGCCGGAACCGCCGCCACTCTTTCTGTTCCAGAAGTTACTTTTCACTGAACATTTTGCGTCCGACTTACTAGAACGATCGCGGTCCTTGGCATAGACTACGCTTGGCAACCGATGGGGCACGTGGTCTACGATTCACACTTGAAAAGTTCGCCGTAATCTGCTCATGGAGGATTCTGCTCATTGAGGACCAGCTCTTTGAGGGATGAAGCGAGAGGCGTGCACCAGCCAGGACGCAAACCGCGCCTGCCAGCAGTCCGGCTCCGCTTCTCCTGCGTCGCCGATCTTGCTCTTCGCTCCTGCATTCCGGCAATCGCCAGCTGTCCGCGGCACAGGCCGCGCCGTCAAGCCCCGCTCTCCCGCTGCCCGATGCACCGCTCCCGGTGATCAAGCCACGACAAATGCCAAGAGCGGGCCCATGCAGGGTGATCCCAAGGATCGAGTCGGCCGGCACCGCCCTCACCGCAACCGGCGCCGGCTTCCTGGCCACGCGCTGGCCGGCTTCGTCCACGGTGAACCAGCACCGCCTCAGTCCGGCAAGCAGCCATTCGCCCCACCTCCGCGATCAGCCGAATTGCCCGACCGTGCCCTCCGCAGCCACTCGTCAACTTCTTCGCAGCGCTTCATCAACGGGCCCGAGGTCAAGCCGCTTACCCCCAAGGAAAAAGCGCGGCTCGCCGTCAAGAACCTGCTCGATCCCTTCAACGCCATCACCATTCTTGGCACTGCGGCCATCGCCGTCGGGCTCCGACTCCCACTCCCCTTACGGTCCCGGTATGTCCGGATTCGGCAAGATATGTCGGCGTCAGCTACAGCCAAGACATGACCGGCGAGTTCTTCGGCACCTTCCTCATTCCGTCCATCGTCCACCAGGACCCGCACTACCACCGCATGCCCAATGCCACCATCACGCGCCGCATCTTCCATGCCATCGCCCAGGTCGGCTGGACCCAGGGCGACAACGGCAAAGGCATGCTTAACTACGCCAACCTCCTCGGCTTCGCCATCGACGACGAGATCAGCAACCTCTACGTCCCCGGCCGCCAAACCAACCTGCCCGCCAGCGCCGAACCGCGTATGTCACCGGCTTGCCATCGCCCCGACCGACAACTTCATCACCGAATTCCTGCCCGACGTCGCCAGCCACATCCACGTCCGCATCGTTCTAGTCCAGCGCATCATCGATCAGGTCGCCAAAACCGACAACAACGGCAGCCCGTAATCCGCCACGCCGGAACCCATCGTGTACACCATTGCAGAAGCAGGCCTTTGCCCAGACTGGACCGTCGCACGTTCGTCGTCCCGTTCGCACCCCGCCCGATTCGCCATTCACTGCCTGATTTCCCCATTCGCTGCACCCCCGTTGGATTGACTAGGCCCGCGAAGTTACTCTTGTACTGGGTTTTCAGGTTCCGGCCGGCTTCATCGATTCGGACCGGAAAAGCCCACGCGGGAAACCGCAAGCATCTTTCGTCAAGCTCGAAGGCATCACTCTTACTCTTAAGGAGATCGCACCAATATGTCCAAAGCGATGAAGTACGCCGAGAAAGCCGCCGTTTACGCGGCCAAGGGCGCGTGGGTGGTTTACGAGCGGTTGAACCGCATCAGCCCCAACCCGTCGTTCACCCCCAAGTGGAGCGACAAGCCCCTGCTGAAGAGCTAGCAGAAAGAAAAGCCGCCCCTCGGCTGGCCGCGCACCACTGACTCGCTCTGTCCCAAGTGCGTTCCCGAGATCCGCAAGCAGATTCTCGACGGCAAGCTGCCCCACGAAGTCCTGCTCAACGAAAAAGTCGGCGAAATCAAGGCCCAGATCATCGAGCGCGACGGCAAGATCCTGATGGTGAAGGACTGCCCCAAGCACGGCCACTTTGAAGACGTGATGTCGATCGACCCCGCCTTCTTCAAGCATCTTGAAGAGAGCTTCCCCGGCCGCGACATCCGCGCCCACGGCAAGGGCGACGAGAAGCTGCACAACCACGGCACGTCGACCGTCACCCACGGCCGCGGCTCGGTGCTCACCATCGATCTCACCAACCGCTGCAACATGATGTGCGATCCCTGCTTCATGGACGCCAACCAGGTCGGCTTCGTCCACGAGCTGACGTGGGACGAGATCAAGACCATGCTCGACAACGCCATCACCATCAAGCCCAAGCGGCAGATGAGCGTGCAGTTCTCCGGCGGCGAGCCCACGCTGTCGCCTTACTTCCTTGACGCTGTCGCCTACTCGCCGCAAGGTTGGCTACAACTCGCGTGCAGGCCGCTTCCAACGGCATTGAATTCGCCAAGAGCAAGGAGCTTTGCCGCGCCGCTGCTGAAGCCGGCCTCCGCTACGTCTACCTTCAGTTCGACGGCATCGGCAACGCTGCCAACTCGCACCGCAAGGTCGGCAACCTGTTCGACGTAAAGCTGCAGGCCATCAACAATCTGCACGAAGCCGGCGTTGAAATCGTTCCCGTCACCACCATCATCAACGGCATCAACAACGAGCAGGTCGGCCGCATCATCCAGTTCGCGCTCGACAATCCCAAGAAGATCAGCTTCCTCTGCTTCCAGCCGGTCAGCTTTACCGGCCGCGACGAGGACATCACCGACGAGCGCCGCGTTGCCCAGCGCTACACGCTCTCGCACATGGCCCACGACGTCAAGAACCAGGTCGGCATCGGCGAGCCCGAGCGCGACTGGTTCCCCATCAGCTTCATGAGCACCTTCTCTGACTGGGCCGATCTCGTTCACGGGCCCACCGCCGAGTGGGGCCAGCTCTCCTGCGGATGCCATCCCAACTGCGGCATCGGCATGGCGCTGATGATCGACAAGGAAACCAAGGAAGCCGCGCCCGTCACCGCCTTCCTCCACATGGACCAGGTGGCCAAGGATCTCGCCAAGGTCAACGACGCCGCCCGCGGCAAGTGGCTGTCGGTCATCGGCTTCGGCCTCGCGCTCCTGCGCAACTACGATCCGTTCCAGGCGCCCACCCACTTCAAGATCACCGACATGCTGAAGAAGATGGACAAGACCTTCAACGCCACCGGCAAGAGACTACGGCAGCGTCAAGGGCGACCGCACCATGGACGACATCAAGAAGCGCCGCCACGATCGCTGGAACTTCCTCTTCATCGCCGGCATGTGGTTCCAGGATCTGTTCAACTACGACTTCCGCCGCACCGAGCAGTGCATCATTCCCTACGCCACGCAGGAAGGCGAAATCAGCTTCTGCGCGTACAACACCGGCGTGGGCTGGCGCAACATCATCGAGAAGATGCACATGACGGCGACCCTGACCAAGTGGTACGAGGAGCACGGCCGTCACGAAATCTTCGCCGGCGGCAAGAAGGTGGGCATGACCCAGGTGGGCCACGAGCTCAAGCTCAACATGGAGCACGTGAACTCCGAAGCCAACCACACCCTCGACAACCTCGGCATCGCCAAGAACGCCCGCGAAGAAAAGATCCGCGCCCGCGATACAACAAGATCAAGCAGGACGCGGAGAACGCGCGCATGGCCAAGCTCTATCGCGAGCACGTGCTCGGCGAAAAGCCGGTCGAAGGCCTCGTAAGCCTCGACTCCATCAAGCCCGCTTCAAACAATGCTGCCTCGCCAATCAACCGGCACCAGCCCGCCGAGCCCGTCGCTGGAGACTAGCCGTTCCGGCAAGACTTTTCCTGGGAGGTTTCCAGCCTCCAAACCTTGGTTCTCTCTTCAACCAACAAGGCCGTCCCGCTTGGGACGGCCTTGTTGTCTCCGGGATCCGATCAGTTCGAGGCTTGAGGTCCGGAAATCGCGCCAATTCGAGCGCACGAATTCCATCTAGATCCAGGCATCCGTCAAAGCCCCCACAACTCAAGGACGCCGTCATGCATCACGGCAAGCTCATGTCCATCCGGACTCAGCGCAAATGCCATGCGGTTCTCCTCTCCGTGATCCACCGGCACGGTCGCAACCAGCCCGCCTGACTTCGCGTCGAGAACCACGATTCCCTCAGTCCAGCTCTCAAACGGCGGTCCCTCGCATTCCATGCAAGACGGCGAGTGCAGTGTGCGAAACGCCGACAGCTGGAACGCTACCCGTTTTCCATTGCGGGAAACGGAGAATCCGTCAAGGTCTTCCGCGGTCAGGTTCTCCGGCACCTTCCAGTTCCAAACTGTCTTGTCGGCCGTCGTCAGGCGCCGCACCTGGGCAAAGCCAACCTCCAGCACCGACGCGTCCTCTAGCAAATGCGCGCGGTTGCTCCGCTCACTGGCCGCGCTCCAAAGCAAAGTCGTTGGACCGCATAGCGGGCCATAGCGCAGCTCAAACTGGTGATGCTTGTCCTCCCCCATGCTCACGGCCTGGTCATCGGTCACCGTGTGGACTTCGTGAGTGTCGTTGCGGCACGCGGCCACCGTCGCGAGCGTATCGGTCCGCACGAACCGGAAGTTTTTTTCATCCGTTGTCAGCATCAGGGTCTGTCCACTCGGCGATTGTTCAACCCACAGTCCCGGATTAATCTCTGGCTGCGGCGGAATCGGAATGGAGCTGCCGATGCTGCCATCGTTATTCACGCGCTGCACCCGGTCACCCGCTACAACCAGGAGCGTGTCATCCGCCGCCAGCATCACCGCGGTCCTGTCCCACACAGGCGTCGGCAATTCCATCTGTCGCACCATCGCGCCGTTCTGTGCGCTCAGTGTCACCACGCGCAACGCCTTGGGTGCACTCAATCCCGCTCGCTTTGCGGCAAATCCGACAATGACCTGCCCGGATGCGTCGACAACCAATTCGTCCCGCCAGATCACACCGAGGTCCGCATCGTACGAACCTGCGGAGGGAGCGGCGCTGAGGTTGTCAAGAAATGACCGCGCGGGATTTTCTCCTTCATTTGCCACTTCCGAACCCACACTCTTCGCGGGCGCGGCATCCTTTTGGCGATTCGCCTGTTTTTTTTGGAAGCGCGCTTCCATCTCGACATACGGATCCTGCCAGCCCACTGTCGCCAGCTGGATCGACCACTTTCTGGTTTGGGCCCCGGCAGGCAACGCCGCCGTCAGTGCCAGGCCACACGCCAGTCCTGCCGTCATCACACGCAAACCTCGCCTCATCGCGTCTCCTTGCCACGTCGGGCTGCCACATTGCTTATCCTTCTGTCAGGAACGCGTCATTCCGCCGTCAAGCGCCTCAATCAGGCTTCGAGAGCGGGAGGGCTCGGCCTCTAAGCCAGGCAGCGCCATCGCCACACTCCGAAAGGCGATTCGGCCAACAGAAATGCCCTCCCTTACCAGCCTTTCTGCAAGATCCCTATATACTTAACTGGATCGGGGGGCGTCCCTTGCTTTCCGAAACCACCGGAGTTAAGATGAATGGAACGGGTTCACTCCGTGGAGGTTTATATATGCGCGGACACGACTTCGACTAGGACCATCCCCGACAACTACGAATTTGAGCTACGCCGCCCTTGTGCGGCGTTTTGCTTTTCCGCAGCAATGGATTCCTTCAAGGCGGCCTTCTTCTCGGCTTCAGCCTCACGGCGATCCTTCTCCGCCTGCTTCTCCTCATCCTTCTTCTTGCGCGCGCGATAACTTGCCAGCAGCGTCTTGAATTTCTTGAAAGTGCCTTTCAGATTCTGTTTGTCTTCCGGATCCTCTTCTTGAAATACAGCGTCATCCGGCTCCGTTACGATCTCCTCCACGAGCTCAAACCTAATGGCCGCGCCGGTGCCGCGGTACCAGTTGAAGTACGGTGCGTTCGTTTCGTAGCTCAGCACGCCGCGGAGCACGTTGAAGAGATACCGAACGGCATACGCCTTGTCTGTCGACAGGCCCTTCATCCAGGTTTCCAGCCTCGTCCAGCCTTCCTCCTTCTCCCCCTGCACATCCGCCAGGCGCGGCCATCGCCCCTTCGGAGCCAGGGCTGCAAGCCAATCCAGCGTGTAGTTAAAATCCTCCTCTTTACCGCAGGCTTGCAACGTTACCGCTCGCAGTATCCGGTTGCCGCCCGCAAAGATCTTTTCCCCCTCCAGATCCTTGAAAAAAATCCCGCCCGCCGCGTCCTTCAGCGCACGCGCAATTACGAAGAAGTTGAGCAAATGAAAGACAGGCTCCTCCGGCTTGTCCATTCCGCTCCTTGGACACGAGCACGAATCGTTCCGCATTCCCCGACATCGGCAGGTAATACTTGCCGGCAAGATCCATCACCTTGGGCAGCAGGATTCGCACGATCTGCTGGTCTTCATCCTGTTCGCGTTCCCGGTCTTTGCGGATCTGCTCCTGCGCCGCTTCCACGGCAGCCCGCCTCCGGTCGCGTTTGGCCGTCACCCGATTCAGTTGCACACCCAGCACCAGCAGAATGATGGGGAGCGCCATGTCCTTGATGAACTGCGTGGAGCGATTGACAAACCTGCCCCATCGGTCGATCTCAATCCGCACCGGACCGAGCGGAATCACCGCCTTTTCCGTCACGGTCGTGCACCCATCCGGCTTAGCCACGCAGTCGACGATTGGGGCAGTCTTCGTTGAATCGTTTGCGCTCGGTGACGACGCCTTTGGGACAATCCGCATCCAGGTCGCGGTCAGCAGAAGGCGATAAGTTCCCGCCGAGGTTACCGGAACCAATTCGATCGTCTTTGCTGCCGAACGCACCGTTACGCATGGTCCGTTCTCGGCTCGAAAGCCCTGAGTATCGACACAGACGACTACACCGTCCAGTTGTGCCCTTGATTCGCCGCTGACTTCGACCGTCAGTAGTGCCTTGTCGTTCCAGCCGTGAACCACGTTGGTCGAAAGCGTCGCCAGCAGCGTGCTTCCGGGCGTGGGATGCGCGACGCCGAAGACCGGCCGCGTTTCGCCCGACTCCTGCGCCGGGAAAAAGTAGAGTGCAACACCCAGCACCAGAATCCCCAATGCCGTCCACAAAACCCAATGGGAAGATTGCTCAGGCTCTTCGTTTGGATCAAGTGTCTGCGCAGGCATGCGGATCCCACCTTCCGGCTGAACTCAGCATGCATTCTACGGTATCCGCCAACATTCACCGCCAGGTTATTCTCCAGCAAACTCACTCGCGCAACACACGAAAGCCGCCCCGCAAGAGACGGCTTTCTTCCCAGCGGTGCCCGTCATCTGAAGGCGATAATCCCGAATGAACTGCTCTTCTCCGGCTGGCCGGCCATCTTTGAAGACGCCTCCAGCAGCGCGATGCGTTGATTCACCTCCTCGACTTGGGCGCTGCTTCCGGTCTGCGCCAACACGTTCCGATACTGCTTCAACGCTGCAATATACGTCGGATGTCCCCATCCCAATGCTTGCTGCATCTCATCGATTCCGCGTTTCATCAACGCAGGCGCATGCCTCGCGTCTCCATTCTTCCAGTACGCGTTGCCTAGGAGAAAATCCAGAAACCCGACCGGCATGCTGTTCTCCTCGTAATTCGCATGCGCAATGCGCAGCGCTCGGTTCAACTCAGGGACTGCGCCGGCACTGTCGCCCCGCGCGCACTTGATCAACGACAAATCAACCAGTGCCGACATCTTCTCCTCCGGCGTCGCTTCGGCCACTCTGTCTCGCGGACGCTCCGGCACAAGCAGG
The DNA here is from genome assembly GCA_963830285.1 of uncultured Acidobacteriaceae bacterium. Classification (GTDB taxonomy): domain Bacteria; phylum Acidobacteriota; class Terriglobia; order Terriglobales; family Acidobacteriaceae; genus Telmatobacter. The sequence goes on along the minus strand of CAWHLU010000009.1, from coordinate 121,901 downwards.
CTCACGGCCATCTCTGCATCGGCATCCGCGCCAGTCATATCTTGTCTTCCATAAGCAAGCACGGCAAGGTGCATATAGCTTGTTCCAATCGCTATCTCATCCTTCGCATCCTCGCGGATGGCCAGCGCCTCCTTCTCCAGTGGCTCAGCCTTTGCATACCTTCCACGTTCCACATACATCGTGCCCATGTGGTCCAGCGCATCAGCGTAAAGGTTGCGGTCCTTCGTCTTCAAAAGACGAATCGCCTTCTCAAATGCGCGTTCCGCATCGTCATAGCGCGCCGCATCCTGGTAGAGAACTGCCAGCTTCAGCCATCCGGTTCCATCGGTCTCGCCCCCCGTGGACGCGACCGCAATTTCCTGCCCGCGAATCTGGCTCTCGAACGGACTGGCCTCATTCCGCTGTGCCATCCCGGCCATGCTCGCCGCCACGATGCCCGCCACCACCACCGCCAACGTCCTCATCTCAGCACGCATTTCGAAGGTCTCCTTCTGCGCCGAGAGTAGGCGAACTATGCCTCTCATTCCTATGCGGAAGGGCCTGATGGATCTTTGCCGGGGTGAATCGTCCAGCCCATGGGGCGAATCGTAATCGCGTCTTTCCCGCTTTACGAATCCCTATTCGATCCCGGCACCGAGGCTCTATAACCAACAAAGGGAGATTCGATGACGTTCTCGCTGCCGGTTCTGTTTCACGCCGATGATCGCAGTTCCGGCATCCTGCGCCGGTACCTGCGCCGTCTCCCACTTTCGCTGCTCTGCTGGACGGGCGTCGTCCTTCTCGAGAGCAGCCAGGTCTTTGTTGGCGATGCCTCCCGCGGCTACATTCTCCCCACGCTGCATTACCTGGCGTGGGCCATCTTCAACTGGTACTTCTTCGCGCTTATCTCGCCGCTGATCTACGAACTCGGCATGCGCTATCCCATCGTCGGTCAGCATTGGGTCCGGCGGATCTTTGTACCTCACGCGCTCGCCTGTATCGCCTGCCTCATCATCCAGGCCGTCTGCCGCGGCATTGCCGGATCAATTTACTCCATTCACTATGAAACCAACTTCGAATTGCGGGGCTTACCCATCGCCCTGACAAACGAGTGGTTCGAACGGCGCGGCTTGGTCGGCGCCATCGCATACTGGATCATCGTCATCGTCACCGCGTTCGCGCATTTGCGTGAGCAGTTCCGCCAGCGCGAGTTGCGTGAGGCCCAGCTCGAATCCCGCCTCGCCTCTGCCGAGCTCGAAAAGCTGCGCATGCAGATTCATCCTCATTTCCTGTTCAACACCCTGCAGGCTGCCATCACCCTCGTGCAGGAGGATGCCCGCGCCGCGGAGGACGTTCTTATGCGGCTCAGCGAACTGCTCCGCATCTCGCTCGACCAGATCGAGTCCAACGAAATCCCCCTCGCCCGCGAATTGGAATTCCTCGACCTCTACACCGGCATCCAGCGTTGCCGCTTCGGCGATCGTCTCTCTTTCGAAATCCACGCCGACCCGGAAACGCTCGATCTGCTGGTGCCGCCTCTCATTCTTCAGCCGCTGGTTGAAAACGCTATTCGTCACGGCATCGGAAAGCGCAAAGGATCGGACTGCGTCGAGATCTTCGCGCACACGCAAAACGACGACCTCCAGATCGAAGTGTGGAACTCGAATAGCGTCGTCGAAGCCCCAAGTGAGCAGCTGTTTCAGCGGGGAGTCGGCCTGCGCAATTCCCGCGCAAGGCTCGAGCAGCTCTACGGAACCCGAGGCCAGTTGCTATTTCGGTCTCTCGCACGCGGCGGCGCTTGCGTCGTCCTCTGCCTTCCCGCACGCCGCTCGGTTGGCGTGCCGAAGCAGCCAGCCGACGGGGTCGCCCCATGAAGGTGCGCGCCCTCATTGTCGATGACGAACCGCTGGCGCGCACGGCCCTGATGCGCCTGCTCAAGCGCGAACGCGACATCAGCATCATCGGACAATGTGGCGACGGCGAGTCGGCAGTCGACGCCATCCGGCAGGCACGCCCCGACCTCGTCTTTCTCGATGTGCAGATGCCCGAGATGGACGGATTTCAGGTCGTCGAAGCCATTGGTGCCGAGCAAATGCCCGTCACGATTTTTGTCACAGCCTTCGATCGCTATGCCATCCGGGCCTTCGACTCCAACGCTGTCGACTACCTGTTGAAGCCCTTCGCGCCCGATCGCCTCGCTCGCGCCCTTGCGCGAGCCCGAGAGCGCTGTCTCGGCCGTCAGGACAAGGATGCCGCCCAGCGCCTCTTTGCTCTGCTCGATACGCGGCTGCAGTCCGATTACGCGCAGCGTCTCACCGTTGCCCACGGTGGCCGCATCCTCTTTGTGCCCGTAGCCGACATCGACTGGATTCAGGCGGAAGGCAACTACGCGCGCCTCCACGTATCGCGCAAAATCTACGACGTGCGTGAAACCCTGCAGGCACTGATGGAAAAACTCGATCCCCGCGAGTTCATCCGCATTCACCGCTCCACCATCGTCAACGTCCGCCGCATCCGCGAAGTTCAACCCTGGTTCCAGGGCAGCCACATCGTCGTGCTGCAGAGCGGCGAAGAACTGCGCATGTCCCGCTATCAACGCGACGCCGTCGACCGCCTCCTCGGCAAATGACCCGCGCGTAAACTCCCACGCCTCTCCCTAATCAGCAGCGGTGTCATTCTGAGCGAACGGGGCCCCAAACGCTTTTCAGTTTGGGGGTGGTGAACGAAGAATCTGCTTTTCGTGCTTTCCCGCTGAGTATTTCAGGCTCACGACGCAAGCAGCAAGGCCGTCCCACCGGGGACGGCCTTTGCAATTCACGCGGATCGATCCGGACTATGCCGACGGTCCGCCTCCAGCGATTGAAGGAATAATCGAGAGCGTATCGTTTGCCGATACCTCCGAACGCTCCTTCGCAGGCAGGTAGCGTACGTCCTCGTCGTTCAGATACAGGTTTACAAACGACCGCAGTTTTCCCTCGCCGGTAAACAGATGCCTGCGCAGCTCCGGATAGGTTTCGGTGAGCGCATCCAGCGCTTCGGAGATCGTTCCTGCGCTGATTTCAATTGCATCTTTGCCTTCCGCGTACGTCCGCAACGGCGTTGGAATGAAAATCGTCATGCGATTCGGTCCTCGTTTGATGGTCACTTCTCCGTCTCCTCGAAATGCTGCGAAGTCATCGGCAGCCTAGTCTTCAACCTCGATCGCCTGGTCTTCAAACCGTTTCTCCTCTTCGTTCGCACCGGCAAGAAGAAATGAATTCGTCACCGTCGCCTTGCCCTGCGCTACCGACGTGATCACGTAAGAACACCCCAGCCAATGCGCTTCGGCGAAGTCCGTCGGCGACCACTGCGCAGGATGGTCGGGATGGGAGTGATAGAACCCGGCAATCTCCAGCCCCTTGTCGCGCGCGCTCCGCTGGATGTGAACCATCTCGATGGGAGCGATATGGTAGCGGTTGTGCGCCGAATCGGTTCGCGTATTCCCGGCTCGCATCGACTCGATCACCCGCCATCCCTTCGCTTCCGGCCGCCCCAGGAGCGCCCCGCAACATTCGTGCGGATAGGTCTCTTCTCCATGAGCACGGAACGTATCGTAGACAGCCTGCGGCACGATCAGCGTGCTCATGCCTCCTCCCAGAAGCGCTCGCTCATATACTTATCCGCCGAATCCGGCAGCACCGTGACAATGGTCGCCGCCCGCCCGGCTGCCGCTTCCTCCTCGGCAATGCGCTCGCATGCCACGACCGCAGCCGCCGCGGAAACACCGACAAGCAATCCATCCTCGCGCGCGAGCCGCTTCACCATGGCATACGCAGCCTCTGTCTCGACTTCCATGTTTCGATCCGCGAGCGCGGGGTCGTAGATCGCGGGAACAAGCGCGGTCGCCATGTGCTTCAGGCCTTCCAGGCCATTAAAAGGCGAATCCGGTTGAATGCTCACTGCTTGAATCTCCTTGTTCAGTTCCTTCAGCCTTCGCACCGTTCCCACAAACGTTCCGCTCGTGCCCAGCCCCGCTACAAAATGGGTGAGGGTTCCGCCACTCTGGCGCCAGATCTCAGGCCCGGTCGTGTCGTAATGCGCTCTCCAGTTCTCTGGATTTGAGTACTGGTCCATGTAGCAATATTTGTCGGGATCGTTTTGAGCCAACTCGCGCGCCCGGCGAATCGCTCCATCGGAACCTTGATCCGGATCGGTCCACTCCACCTCGGCGCCGTAGGCTTTGAGGATCCGCTTGCGCTCCGGCGACACGTTCGACGGCATTGCCAGAAGCACCGGAATCCCAAGAGCGGCACCGAGCATCGCAAAAGCGATCCCCGTATTACCGCTCGTTGCATCCAGGAGTGTCCTTCCCTTGCGGAGTGAGCCGTCGGCAAGCGCCTTGCGCACCATCGCCGCCGCGGCCCTGTCCTTCACGCTTCCGCCCGGATTCATCCACTCTGCCTTCGCCAGCAGCGTCACTTCAGGCAGTCGACGCACCACGCCGTCGAGTCGAATCAGCGGAGTGTTGCCGATGCGCTCCATCAACACGGAGCCATGGCGCCGTTCCACCCGGCTCAGCCATTTCGTCTCTGCGATTGAAGTCACCACAGTGTTTTTCTCCGAGACAATATCCCTACTGCGGCTGCGCCGTGGTGCGTAGGTACGGCTTCACCGTCTTGTATCCGGGGAACTGTCGATCAGCTTGTTCGTTCGAAACCGAGCCCGCGATAATCACGTCCTCACCCTGTTTCCAGTTCGCAGGGGTTGAAACCGGATGCTTCGCCGTGAGCTGGATCGAATCGAGAACGCGAATGATCTCGTCGAAGTTTCGTCCCGTCGTCATGGGATAAGACAGCGTAAGCTTGATGCGCTTGTCCGGCCCGATCACAAAAACGGTACGCACCGGAGCATTCAGCGCAGGCGTCCGGCCCTCGCACGAGTCCCCGGCATCCGCCGCGAGCATGTCATAGAGCTTCGAGATTTTCAGTTCAGGATCGCCGATAATCGGATAGTTCACGTCGTAGCCGCCGACATCCTTGATGTCCGATGCCCATTTCTCATGGTTCGTTACCGGATCAACGCTGAGACCGATGACCTTGGCGCCGCGCCGCGCGAATTGCTTTTCCAGGGCGGCCACCGCGCCCAACTCGGTCGTACACACCGGGGTAAAGTCTTTGGGATGCGAAAAGAGCACAGCCCAGCCGTCGCCGATCCATTCGTGGAAGTGAACGGTGCCTTGCGTGGTTTCTGCTACGAAATCCGGTGCAACATCGTTGATGCGAAGAGACATTCCAATCTTCTTTCGTTGAGATTTCTTAGCAGTTTGAGACGGCCACAAAATCAAAAACCCACCCGCGCTCAATGCGGGTGGGTCATGAGATGCAGCTGAAACTAGTTCAGTTCTCTCTGACACAAACCCGCATGCTGCACCGACAACAGCAAGCAACGCGGGTTGGAGAGAATGCCTTCATAGTTCGGGGGTGCGACGTCAAACCTTGCTAACTAATAGCAGGCTATTGCGTTCCAGCAGTCCATGTCAACAGCCGGGCGAAACATCACTTTCATTTGAGCGTAAGGCAAACACACGCCTGTCCCTCGGCTTCTCGGTCGCGAATATCCGTGAACATCGCGTCGGACTGACCCGTTGACGATTGATAATACGAAACTTGTCCGCGAGTTTTTGAAAAGCTGAGCGCTCACGCTCTCACTCTGCTGAGAATTCGCTCGCTCTTCCTCAATTCATCTGCCATCCACAGCTTCCGGAGCTATGATGATGGCCGGAGTTGCATCATGTCTCAATACCTCTACCACTGCCAGGACTGCGACAAGGAATTCACCCAGAGTCTCCACATCTCCGACGTCGAGAAAACCGAAATCAAGTGCCCCCACTGCGGCGGCAAGCGTGTGCACCAGTTGGTAGCAGCTTTCTCCGCGGTAACCGCAAAGAAGAGTTAGACCGGCATTCCGAATTCCCCTCGAGCGACCGCCCGGAGCGAAAACAGACGGCCTCGAGCTATTGTGCTTCCCTGCTCCGTTTCCGCTCTTCGCGAGAACGCCTTCCGGCTGGTATCCTCGGCGAGAAATGAAAATGCGTCGGTTCGCCTTCCCCTTACTGGCTGCTTCGTTCAGCCTCGGTCCTGTTCGCGCAAACCACGCCAACCCTTTCTCCAAGGAGAAAGCCATCGTGGCCTACATCGACGCGAACGAGCAGGCTTCAAATGCCCTGCTCGCGAAACTCGTCAACATCAACAGCGGCACGCATAACCTTGAGGGCGTCCGCGCCGTCGCTGAGATCATGCAGTCGCAACTCACCGACCTCGGCTTCAAGGTGCAGTGGATCCCGATGGAGCAGGTGCAGCGCGCCGGCGTGCTGGTCGCCGCACATCCCTGCCCCGAACCGGGAAAATGCGGCAAGCGCATGCTGCTCATCGGCCACATGGACACGGTCTTTGAGAAATCCAGCCCCTTCCAGACCTACAGCGTCAAGGGCAACATCGGCACCGGCCCCGGCGTCAACGATATGAAGGGCGGCCTCGTTGACATGCTCTTCGCGCTGAAAGCGCATGCAGGCTGCGGGCGTCTTGAAGCAAACCGAAATCACCATCGTTCTCAGCGGCGATGAAGAAGCGCATGGCGAGCCCGCCAGCATCTCCCGCCGCGACATGATCGCCGCCGCGCACCACAGCGATGTGGCTCTCGAATTCGAAGGCACGCCGCGCATGGACGGCGTCTTCTATGGAAGCATCAGCCGCCGCAGCTCCATCACCTGGCACATCAATACCACCGGCGAAACCGGCCACTCCTCGGGCATCTTCTCCGTGCATATGGGCTTCGGAGCGATCTATGAGCTAACACGCATCCTCGACGCATTTCGCACCCAGCTTCCGGAAGAGAATCTCACTTTCAACATCGGCATGATCGTTGGCGGCACCTCCGTCCACGTCGACGAGGCCGGCAACAACGCCACCGCCACCGGCAAAGACAACGTCATTGCCCCCAGTCGCCTACGCCAGCGGCGATATCCGCACCATCTCCAACCAGCAGACCGCGCGAGTCGAGAAAAAGATGCAGGCGATCGTCGCACATCATCTGCCGAAGACCACGGCGGCCATCACCTTCGGCGAAGGCTATCCGGCCATGGCGCCCACCGCGCAGAGCCGCGCCCTGCTCGGCATTCTTAACCAGGCCAACGCCAGCCTCGGCTTCAAATCCATGCCGGAACTGGATCCGATGAAACGCGGCGCGGGAGACATCTCGTTTGTCGCCGATATCATTCCCGGACTCGCCGGCATCGGCGCAACCGGCGAAGGCGCGCACGCACCCGGCGAGACCATCGACTTGTCAACCCAGCCCATCAACACCAAGCGCGATGCGCTGCTGATGTACCGCCTCAGCCAGATCGACCAGAAAGCCGATCTGACCAGCGTCGCCGGCAATGAGGGAAAAGAAGTGTCTTCAGAGCGCAAAGATTGCCTCGCCCCGTCGCTGAGCCTTGTCATCTCACAATACGCCTTGTCATTCCGACCAAGCGTAGCGAGCGGAGGAACCTGCAGTTGTTCTTCTGCTCGCATCACACGAACGCTGGGTGCCCCATCCTTGCGAGCAAGGGTGGGAAAGCACTCCTCAACCACCTGCGGAGCTCGAAAGTTGCGTCCTATTTCGAACTGACCCGAACTTCTATTCCTTCGGCCCACCATTCGGATAATCCACCCGCACCGTCAGAATCTCGTACGGATGAATCGGCGCCTTCACCACATCGCCGGTCACCGTCAGCGCGACTTCCCTCCGGCGTCTCCATCATGTTGGTCACCGTCGCGCCCGTCGCACCCGGCGGCACGTGGAACTCAACCGTCGACTCCTTCCCCGCCCACTCATACACGCGGAAGATCAACCCCTTCGCATCTTCTGCCTTCTTCACCGCCGTCAGCACCACGTTCTCCGGCGTGACCGAAGCAAACGAGTGCGCCGCCGGCAGCGTGCCCGCGTGAGCCGTCGTCACCACCGCCGTCAGCGGATAGTTGTACTCAAATCCATGCCGCACGGTCATGGCATCCTTCCACGTCCCCGCATGCGGATAGAGCGCGTAGTGGAAATGATGATGCCCCATGTCCGCATCCGGGTCGGGCCACTTGGGCGAACGCAGCAGCGTCAGCCGCAGCGTGTTGCCCACAGCGTCGTAGCCGTACTTGGAATCGTTGATCAGGCTGAGTCCATGCTTGCCGTCGCCCAGATCAGCCCACTGCTGCGCCGGGCACTTCAAACTGCGCCTTCTCCCACGAGTTGTTGCGCGTCGTCGGCCGCTCGATCGTTCCGTACGGAATCTCATACGTAGCAAACGGCCCCGTAGCCGCCAGCGGAAACGCCGCCTTCAGCAGCACATGCGACTCATGCCAGTCGATGTCGTTCTCGATATCGAGATACCCGGTCGCCTGGAGCAAGACGGATGGTCTGAATGAACTTGGAGTTCTGCCAGTGCGCGTGACGCGAATGACGGGAAGTTCGGTCCCATTGCCAACGACTTCGACCGAGTCCGCGTGGCTGATCAGTGCGGGCGCGGCGTCCAGCGTTCCCGGATCGATGTTCCAGGCGTCGTAGTCCTTCGGCGTGTCCTTGAAGAATTGAAGTTGATTGCCGCAGGCGCCTGAGGCAAGTGACTCGAAGTTCGAGCTTGTTGAAGAGGCTGGTGATGCAGCCGGTCTGCTTGTCGACGGCGACGCGCAGCTCCCGATTCTCGAAAGTGACAGTCTGAAGAACTGTCGTGGACCCCAATGGGCAGCTTGGCCGCCATTCGGACGAGGTCCGGCAGAGAGGCGATAGACCTTGTAGCCCAGTGCCGGAACGTCGCGTGCGAAGAAGCGCGCCGTGACGACGCCGGTCTTACTGTCGGCCGAGACCAGTTCTGAACCCGTTTCCTGGCCGGTGGCGTCTTCGATGCGCACACCCTCGACGCATTGCCCGGCAATTGAATCTTCACGGTGACTTCACTGGTGCGCGCCCAGCCAAGCGGGTTGTAAACCACCACCGGTACGCCTTTGCCATCCGTATTGATCTGCTCGTTCACCGTCTGCAGCGCGCCGCTCGAAATCTCATTCGTCGACCACCGCACCACGTCGTAGTCTTTCTGCGCATCCTTGTAGATGATGCCAATCCCCGAGCCCGCCGCCAGATCATGGAACTGGTTGAACAGCACCTTCTTCCAATCCTCTGTCAGCTCCGTCAGCCGGATATTTCTGCTCCGTCGAGCCACGCCAGCGATGCCCACTTCTCCGCGTTCAGCGTTTCGATCGACGACTCGCGCATGTTGCGCTTGTGGTTGGCCTGCGACGTCATCACGCCGCGGTGATATTCGAAATAGAGCTCGCTCTTCCACGTCGGAATCGAAACCTTGCCCGGCACCGCCGGCGGCGGAGTGTATCCCTTCGCAATCGACTGGTAATTCCACTCCGGGCTATCCGGCGCAATCTGCCATCTTTGGGATCTTCAACGTTCTGCAGGTTCACCTGATCGAAGTAACTCTGCGCGGTCCCGAACACGATCTTCGGCACCACCTTCGCCGGCATCGACGGCATGCCCAGTGAACTCCCTGGTCCAGAATCGCGCGCGTCGGCCCGCCGCCGTGATCGCCAATGCCGTAGAGGTCCATCATGTCCGTCATGCCCGGTGGCCCGCTGCCGCGCCTGCACCAGGTCCGCGGCCAGCCGCGTCGGGTTCAGATTGTCATTCGCATAGTCGTGCGGAAAATACGCCAGCACCTTCGATCCATCCGGCGATTCCCACCAGAACAGCTTGAACGGCAGCTGATTCGTGTCGTTCCACGTCATCTTCTGCGTCACAAAATAATCGACGCCGCTCTTCTTGTAGATCTGCGGAAGCTGCCACGTGTATCCGAACGAATCCGGATTCCAGCCGATGCGCACATCCACGCCATAGGCCTGCTTGTACCAGCGCTTGCCCACCAGCAGTTGCCGCACCAGGACTCTCGCCGTCCGGCATATTCAGGTCAGGCTCAACCCACATGCCGCCCACGATCTCCCAGCGCCCTTCCTTGATGCGCTTCGCGATCTCGGCATTCATGTCCGGATACTTCTGCGCCATCCACTCGTTGTAGGCCGCGGCTGACTGCGTGTAGGTGTACTGCGGATACTCGTACATCAGTTGCAGCGCGGTGCCGAAGGTGCGCTTGACCACGTCGACGGTTTCGGTCCACGGCCACAGCCAGGCCGCATCGATGTGCGAGTTGCCCGTCAGATGCCAGGTCGCTGTCTGCATCAGCGGCAGCAGCGCCTCGAGCTTGCCTGCGCCGCCTTCAGGCTTTCGTCAAAGCTTTTTGATCCTTTGCATCGAGAGCCTTGATATCGACGGCCGCAATGGCGCTGTTGAGCGTCGCCATCTGCGAAGCGTCATTCGGAGCCAGCGAGGGAACAAGCAGTGCCGCCGACAGAAACTCCGTCGCGAAGATCTTCCGGATTGGGCCGAGTCGTCAGGAAACTCGATTCGCAGCGTCGCGCCACGGATCGACTTGGTGTCCACGGTGTGCAGCAGCTTGATGGCCACAGTGACTTTTTCGCCGGGCTTTGCCTTGTCAAACAGGACCACGGGCTCCAGATCGTCGCCCAGCGCAACGCGCCGCCCGTTGAAGTAGAGAATCTCGGGCATCGGTCCGTTGGCGTCGGCATGAAACTGGAACCAGATGCGCGACCCGGTCAGGTCGTAGCCGTTCAGCGTCTCGGGAACAATATAGGTCGTGCGAAACCACACCGCATCGTTCGGCGCACTGCCGGGTACGGGAAACGTCTGCCAGCTTGACTCATCAAGGCTCACGTCTTCGCCGTGAGCCAGATCGCCCCCGTGCATCTTCCATGCGCCGCCGGGAAGCTCGCGCAGCATGGTCAGCCGCGTGACCACATCGCGCGATTCGGGCGGCAGATTCGACGCGACCCGACTGATCTCTGCCGCAACCTTCGCGGCTTCGACGGCGGTTTGCGCAGTGGCTCGTGGAGTGAGCAGCGTGGCGGCGGCAACGACGGCAAGAGCAACACCAGAAATGAAATGGCGACGGGTAAATCCAGAAGCAGAAAACATGGCGATTAGCTCCCCGAGAAATCTTACGGCATAAGGCTGAGATTCGATCCTGTCTCTGTCATTTCGACCGGAGGTCGCCGGCGGGCGACCGAAGTGGAGAAACCCGCAGTTGTCTTTATCGAAATTTCAATGCGCAGTCGACCTTCAGGGGTTGAGCTGCGTTCTATTTGGCCCCGCCTGTTCAAGGTATTCGACTGTTCACTGTTCACTGCGCGCCTCCGGCGCGCTCACACCCATCCGCCATCGATGACGTAGCTCTGGTTCGTGATCGCGCTGGAATCGTCCGCCGCGAGAAACAGCACCAGGCGCGCCACATCCTCCGGCAGAATATCCCGCTTCAGCGCCTGGCTCGCCATGATCTCCGCCTTGTACTCGGGCGTGTAGACCAGCCGCTTCTGCTTCTCCGTCGCAATCGCCCCTGGCAGCACCGCGTTCACCCGGATGCCGTCCGGGCCGATTCGTGGGCGAGTGTTCGAGTCAGTCCGACAATCGCCGCCTTGGCCGCGATGTATACCGGCACTCCCGTCGACGGAATGATCCACGAGATCGACGACATGTTGATGATGCTGCCCCGCCCAGCCGCCTTCATCGCCGGCAGCACCGCCTGAATCATGAAAAACTGCGGCCGCAGATTTACGGCCATCGAAGCGTCCCAGTATTCCTCCGTCAACTCTTCCATCTTGTGCCGCTGATCGTTGGCCGCGTTGTTCACCAGCACGTCGACCCCGCCAAGGCTCGCAATCGCGTCGCGGACCGATGCCTTCAGTGCATCCACATCTGTCAGGTCACAAGGAAAGTAAAGCGGCGCCACAGCCGCTTCGGTTTTCAGAGAATCAATGAGATGCCGGGCCGGTTCATCCTGAACATCGAAGAAGGCCACCCGCGCCCCTTGCCGCGCAAATTCAGCCACAATGGCCGCGCCAATTCCGGTGGCCCCGCCGGTGACCAGCACAGCCCGGCTCGCAAGACTGGGGTACCGCGCAAACTGCGGATTCGAAGTCGGATATGCCTCGCCCATTCGATCCCTCTAAATACCCTGTTTAGACCGGTCCAAGTATAGAGCCGCCGCTGCCGTCCACTCCCCACCCTCCACCCTCTCACCAATCCCACGCACTGGTACACGCTGATACACCGTCTCGCATCGCGGGTGCATACTGATATATAGGCCGTTTCCACGGGCAGCTCCCCCTTGGGTTACTCGCGCAATACCGCTCTCGCTATTCGACTTAACAAGGGAATTGGATCGGAGCCGCAGCTCGATCGCGGTCAGCAGAACCAATGAAACCAGGCACTTGCCGCCGCTGACTTCAAGCGCAGCGCAATCCTGGCACGAGCATCAACCGCAAGTTGCGGGACCGTTGCGGCCTTTCGCTGGGCTCACCCCGAAAGCGTTTGCAATCGGCCTCGCGTGCGCGGAACACCAGGCACGCATCAGAACGCACGGAGGGGACACCATGACGGAAGCCGCTCGCTATCCCGGCATTCGAGTTACAGCCAACGGAAACCAGCTCGTCTCGTACCACACCGAGACCCGCATCGCCGATGCCGGCGTTTTCTATCCCATCACGCCTTCCACCGAAGGCGGCGAGCTCTTCCAGCAGGCCTATGCTGAGGGCCACCTGAACGTCTTCGGCCACAACACCATCGCCATCGAGACCGAAGGCGAGCACGCGGCCCAGGGCGGCGCCATCGCCCACTCCGTCTGCGGCAAGCGCGTGGTCAACTTCACCTCCGGCCAGGGCATTGTCTACGGCGTCGAGCAGTACTACCACGCTCCCGGCAAGGGCTCCACCATGGTGCTCGAAGTCGGCGCCCGCGCGCTGACCAAGCACGCCCTCAACGTCCACTGCGGCCACGACGACATCTACGGCGCGCTCGACACCGGCTGGATCATGATCTTCGGCAAGGACGCGCAGCAGGCCGCCGACCAGGCCCTGATCCTGCGCCGCGTCACCGAGCTCTCGCTCACGCCCGGCATGAACATCATGGATGGCTTCCTCACCAGCCACCTTGAGCGCACCTTCTACAAGCACGAGTCCGAGCTGATCCGCGAATACCTCGGCGCGCCGGAAGACATCATCGACTGCCCGACCGAAGCGCAGCGCGTGCTCTTTGGACCCACCCGCCGCCGCGTTCCCAAGATGATGGACCTCACCAACCCCGTCCTCCTTGGCCCCGTGCAGAATCAGGAACACTACATGAACGGCATCGTCGCGCGGCGCAACAACTTCGCCGAGCCGATCCTGCAGTTCCTCGAAGACGCCTACGAGGACTTCGGCGAGCTCACCGGCCGCCACTACGGCCTCATCTCGCAGTACAAGACCGACGACACCGACACCGTCTTCGTCTCGCTCGGCTCCGCGGCCGAAAACATCGAAGCCGCCGTCGACTACCTGCGCGAAACCCGCGGCGTCAAAGTCGGCTCGATCCACGTCAACGTCATCCGCCCCTTCCCTGAAGCCGCCATCGTTGCCGCGCTCAAGGGCAAGAAGAACGTCATCATCCTCGAGCGCACCGACGAAGCACTCAGCGGCGACAACCCGCTCGGCCGCGACATCCGCACCGCGCTGTCGAAGGCGATCCAGACCGCAGGCCATCCCGCGCATCCGAAGGCCTGCCCGCGCTCGCGATGGACGAAGTGCCGCACATCTACTCCGGCAGCTACGGCCTCGGCTCGCGCGACTTCCGCCCCGAGCACATCATCGGCGCCTACGAATTCGCCACCGCCGGCCGCGCCCGCAAAGACGGCAAGACCGCAGCCGACGGCGTCAGCTTCTTCGTCCTCGGCATCGACCATCCTTACGCGGTGATCGGCGACGAAATGCCGTCCCTGCTGCCCGAAGGCGCGGTCGCCGTCCGCTTCCACTCCATCGGCGGATGGGGCGCCATCACCACCGGCAAGAACCTCGGCGCCATCCTCGGCGACCTCAACGACCTGCTCTACGAGCGCGACGGCCTGGTCGACGACAAGGGCAATCCCAAGGAAGTCATCCACGTCAGCGCCAACCCCAAGTACGGCTCGGAAAAGAAGGGCGCGCCCACCAGCTACTTCATGGTCGCCGCCAAAGATCGCATTCGCGTCAACTGCGATCTGCGCCACGTCACCGTCGTTCTCTGCTGCGATCCCAAGGCCTTCACCCACACCAATCCGCTCGACGGCATCCAGCCCGGCGGCGCGCTCGTCTGGGAGTCGGACGCCGAAGGCGAGCGCGCGTGGGAGAACCTGCCCCTCTGGGCGCGCAAGCAGATCATCGACAAAAACATTCGCGTCTTCACGCTGCCCGGCTTTGACATCGCCCGCAAGGCCACCGACCGCGCCGACCTGCAACTCCGCATGCAGGGCAACGCCTTCCTCGGCGCCTTCTTCGCCGTCAGCCCCCTGCTCCAGGAGTTCGGCATCACGCCAGGAGCAGTACCGCGACGTCGTCTCAAGCAGTACGTGAAGAAGTTCGGCAAGCTCGGCGAAGCCGTCGTGCAACTCCAACATGGAAGTCATGACCCAGGGCTTCGAGCAGGTGAAGGAAATCAAGATCGGCGAGCTGGCCGCGGCCGACCAGCTCCTCCCTGCGCGGCCAGGCGCTGCTGCCGATCCTCGAGCATGGCCACCGTCGGCGGTGACAGCTGCAGCACCGGCGGCTGCCGTTCCACACCGCCTCCCGCCGGACAGGGCACGCGCGCCGCCGATCGCCAGCATCGACGCACGTTCGACGCCGAGTTCCGCTCCAGCTTCGGCTACGACCAGCCCGCCACGCCGCTCGCGGCCATGGGCGTCATCGCCGCGGCCACCGGCGACACGCCTCGAAGTACGTCGCCCGCCGCGAAACCCCGCTCTACATCCCCGAGAACTGCACCCAGTGCATGGAGTGCATCTCCGTCTGCCCGGACACCGCGCTGCCCAACACCTCGCAGGATCTGAGCACCGTGCTCACCACGGCCGTCTCCCACTACGTCGGCGATCCCGGCGAGCGCACCAAGATGATGCGCGAAGCTTCCCGAAATCGAGAAGCAGACCCGCCAGCGCATGGTCGCCGAGATGAAGACCGGCACGCCGCTGCCGAAGATCATCCGCGAAGTCACCGAAGTCCGGTCGACGGCTTCTCCGCCGAAGCCAAGCCGCAGTTCTACTGACGATCATCGACAAGGTGCCGATGGCCTATCAGAAGGTCAACGCCATCTTCTCCTCGCCTGAGCGCAAGGCCCCCGGCACCGGCGGCATCTTCTCCATCTTCGTCAGCGACCTCTGCAAGGGCTGCGCAGCCTGCGTCACCGCCTGCGGCGATCACGATGGCGCTCAAGATGGTGCAGGAAACCGACGGACGTCAACGCCGAGCACGAAACCGGCACCGCCTTCCTCAACCTGCTGCCCGACACTTCGCAGAAGTACCTCGGCCTCTTCAACGCCGCCAACCCGGCCGACTCGAAGACCGCCACGCTGCGCAACATGCTGATGGTCCGCCGCAACTACGACGCGCTGGTCTCCGGCGACGGCGCCTGCGCCGGCTGCGGCGAAAAGAGCGTTCTGCGCTCCATCGCTGCGGTCACCGAGGCCTACATGCGCCCCGTCTATCCACGCCAAGAGCGACCGCTTCGTCGCCAAGGCCGGCGAGCTCGAAAAGAACGGCGTCGCCCGCCTCGCAGCGCTCAAGGCAACGCAACCCAGACGAGTACGCAACTGCTCCGCCAGGCCATCGCGCACCTCATCCTCGGCCTCGGCGGCGAAGACGACTGAAGACACCAAGGCCCGCATCGCCGCGCACGAAGCGAGCCAACGGCCCCATCACCGACGCGCAGCTGGTCGAAGCCATCGCCGCCGTCCTGCTCACCGAAGCCTTCAACCACAAGAGCCTGCAGCCCATCGACGGCCGCCTGGCCAACGGCATGTCCGTGATGGCCATGGCCGCGCACACCGGCTGCAACACCGTCTACGGCTCGACCTCGCCCAACAACCCGCACCCCTATCCGTGGATGAACTCGCTCTTCCAGGACGGCATCACCGTCGGCTGGCTCATGGGCGAAAGCTTCATCGTCGACCACGCCCGCCGCTCCGTCATCCCCGAGCGCCTCGCCGACGTCATCCTCACCCGCGACGGGCAACGTCATCACGCCGCGCGAGTTCTACGATTTCACGCACTTCACCGATGCGCTGATGACCGACCAGGAAATCGTCGAGCTGCCCAAGGTCTGGGTAGTCGGCGGCGACGGCGGCATGGGCGACATCGGCTACCAGAACATGTCCAAAGTGATCCTGCAGAACCGGCCCAACGTCAAGACGCTGATGCTCGACACGCAGGTCTACTCCAACACCGGCGGGCAGAACTCCGACTCGACCCCGATGCTGGGCGGCAACGACATGAACGTCTTCGGCTCAGCCACGCAGGGCAAGAACACCGAGAAGAAGACCGTCGCCGAAACCTTCCTCGCCGGCCACGGGTCGCCGTTCGTCGCGCAGGTTTCGATGGCCAACGCGCCGAAGCTCTACCGCGCCATTCTCGACGGCCTCGAGTATCGCGGCACCATGTTCCTGCAGGCCTTCACCACCTGCCAGCCGGAGCACGGCGTGCCCGACGACATGGCGCTCTCACCAGGCGCAGCGCGTGCGCGACTCGCGCGGCGTGCCGGAGTTCGTCTTCAACCCGCGCCTCGGCGAAACCTACCAGGAAGCGCTCGACGTCAAGGGCAACCCGTCGCATCGATCTCGACTGGTACGAGACCAAGTTCAAGTCCACCGGCGAAATCCATGCGCTACACCGTGGCTCACTGGTGCACCACCGAAGCCCGCTTCCGCAACCACCTCAAGAAGATCAAGCCCGAGGCGGCCGAGCCAAGCTCATCCACCTCGACAACATGCTGGTCCGCATCACGCAGCAGGATGTGGTCTACCGCCGCTACCTCGATCCCGAGCACCGCTCCTTCATTCCCGACTTCGGCGTCTACATCAAGTACGAAGAGAACGGCAAGATCGAGTACCGCGCGCTCTCCCGCCAGCTCGTCATGTTCTGCGTCGAGCGCCGCAAGGCCTGGCGCATGCTGCAGTCCAAGGCCGGCATCGTCAACAAGGAATACGCCGCGCAAAAGGCAATCCTCGCCGACGTGGACGCAGGCAAGATCCCCAAGGACGAGTTCTTCGCCCACGCCCACGAGATGCTGGCCGAAAAACTGGGCGCCGCAGCACCGGCTCTGGCTAAGGCATAACTTCAGCGGTTTGTATCAGGGCATGACTCGGGGCACCCTCTGGGTCGCGTGAAGAACATCGACAAGAAATAATCTCCAAAGAAAGAACGCGGACCGCAAGGTCCGCGTTCCTCTTTTTCCATCCGAAATAATTCACCGTGTCATCCTGAGCGGAGCAGCTTGGGGCCCTATGAACGCGAAGCGGTCACGGGGTAAGCGGAGCGATGGATCTGCTTTCCCTGCCATTCGCTTCACAAAATTGAACTAGCGGCCCTTCTGTCACAGCACGATTGCGCGCGGTTCAATTCTCCGTACACAGCACGTCATAGTTGTAATTGATCAGCACCCGCTTCACCGGCGACGGCAGCTTGCCCAGCTTCACCGTTTGCTCCAGCGAGCTTGACCCCTTGACGTTCGCGGATCCAAGACGCATCACCTTGCCGTCCGCGAACTCAAGATCAGATCGGCACAGCCATCTTGAAATCCTCTGAAACCCCCGACTGCGACAGCTTCACGTGCAGGCTCGTCCGTCCGCGCCGTCCGTTGTCTGGCCCTCAAAATGATAGACAGGCAGTTCGGTGCCGTACACATACTCGTTGAAGAACCAATCCATCTTGTGATTGCGGTCAAGGTCCATCCCCGGTGTCATATGCTTCTCGACCATCGCCTTGAAGTCCTCTGTGGTCGCCGGCTTCAACCAATATGTCTTCACAAAGTCGTGCATCATCGCCTTAAAGTCTGTGTCGCCCTCTTTGTGCGTCCACATCATCATCGCGGATCATGTGCAGGATGTATGCGCCCTTGGGTAGACCAGGTCCTGATAGACGCTCCATCCGGTTTTTGTGCGTGCTCAGGCGGAATCCCATCGTCACAGGGCCGACGTCGATCGGCCGGAATCCCTTGTGATTCTTCTCGGTGAGCAGGCGCCGCTGTGTTTCCAGAATTGGAGGAAATCATCCGGCTTTGGCCGCGTCGCCTGCAGAAAGATCGCGGCTGATGCATTCGCGAATCCCTCGCTCATCCACTGGTCGCGATAGCTTTTAAATCCCACCGTCTGTCCCCACCACTGATGCGCGACCTCGTGCGGGGTCACCACCTTCCAGTACATGTCTTCCGGGCCGCAGTCCCAGTGATGTTGCTGCGTCGGTCGAGAAAACCGCAAATCGGCAAATAAACCAGCATGGGCCAGCTCTGCCCATAGTTGCAGGCGGCCTGCTGGGTCAGAGCCACATGACTGAACGGCAACTGCCCGAAGTAGTGCGAGTAGATTCGTGCGGCCACCTCGCCTTCACTTAACTGCACGGGCAGCATCGAAACCGTGTTGATCGTGCCCAGTGGCGGCGTGCCCGTATCCAATCGCTCGTGCGGTACCTCCGGCTCTTGAATCGCGCTGAACGAATCCGGAGTGTCCGTGTTGGCGAATGCATCAATCGTCAGGTTCTCTCCGCCTTTCACCTCCACGATCTTCTCCTTCATCGTGAACCTGCCCAGGCTGAACCCGACAACCGGCAATGCAACATCCGACTTCCATTGCGTGGTGGTCATTTTGCCATCGGTGCTTTCGCTCGCCTTCGATCCCGTAGCGATCAACTGCAGCCCCTTGGGCACATGAAAGAGCATCGTGTAGGTCGCGTAGTTGCCGAAGCTCTGGTCGGCATTGGGTAAACCAGTTAACACGGGCCACCGGATAGTAGTTCCCTGCACCCACGTTGCGCACCGCGTCCTTGCCGCCATACGTGATCTTGAGGGTTGCAGATCTCGCCTTTGTTCAGAGGATGCGCCAGCACCACTCCGAATTCGGGGTCGTCATACTTCCCCTCCTGCACGTAGTCCAGCGCGACGCCGGCGTCTGTCGTCGCGCTGCTCACGCGCAATGTGGGATACAGATCGAGCGGGACGACGGCCACTCCGTCTCGCTGCGCACGGATCTGCACCGTGGCCACATCTGACAGAAACCCGTTCTTCTCGATGGTTACGTCGAGATCCTCGTGCAACACCCGATATGGTGTGTTGTTCTCGTTTCCGCTCGCCGTGTGGCTCGCATACTCGGCGGCCCGGTGAAATGCCAGTGGATAGGTCAGGATCTCGTCGTTCTTCCACTGCGCCAGCGCCACCTCTTCCGGGGCAAGTTCCGCAACGCCATTGGGATCGTAGAAGAAATACAGGTGGCCGTTTTTGCCACCATGTACGGCGGCAAGAAAATATCCGCCTTGCGCTGGGCTCTCCACATCCTCCAGCAGTCGGAGATCTATATTCATTCCGAGCTGATCGCGGGTGCGGGCAAAATTCCGCAGTTCCAGGGCCGCCTTACCGAAGTAGTTACTAGACTGGCCCGCGCCGGCTGACGCTTTGCGCAGTTCGTCTGCGGTCCCGTCGGTGAAACGCAGCACGACCTGATCGAAGTCCTCGTCCAGCTCCTCGCTCCGCATCGTCAGCGCCAGGTTGTGCCTCTCATTTGCGGTTGGCGGAGTGATGTGCAGATGCCCCTTGCCCTCGAAGACGGCGCCGGTAATCTTCCCGTTCACCTCTCCGTAAAGCGCAAAGCTGCCCTGGCGGAACGTGAACGTGGCCGCGTCGCGGTGCGCTTCAAAGTTGCTGACGTTGATGACGTCGCCGCCCGGCATGAGGTCCCGCAACTGCCGATACATCGCATTGGCATTCGCCTGCCGCTGCGCCGCGATTGTCTGAACGATGAAGAGAGAACAAAAGGCAAGAAGAAAAGCTGACGCATCCCGAATCAAGCGCACGCATGGGCCTCTTTTGAGATTGCGGAAGTAGCTGTCATTATGCGCTCAGCCCATATCCAGCGCAACGCCGGGTGCGCCCCAGAGCCTGCCCTGAGCGAAGTCGAAGGGTCTCGCTTCTGCGACCTGGGATAGCGACGTAATCTTCGCTCGCTACGACGCAATCTCCTCAGCCAGTTCGGTCACCGGAAAACTCACCACGCCCCTGCGGTCGAGTTCCGATTCTTTCGGCTTCGTCTCCTGCTCGTCGCGCGCTTCCGCCTTCTCCTTCTTGCTCGGCTTGTGCACATCGATCGAACCGCTCAGGACGGCCCCTTCTTCAATGAAAACGCGACTCGTTGACAGATCTCCCAGCAGCGAACCGTCGCTGCGAATCTCCACGCGTTCGCGGCCATCCAGGTTGCCGCACACCTCGCCCATGATCACAACTTCGCGGGCATGGATGTCCGCCTTCACTCTGCCTTCTTTCCCGATCGTCACCCGGTGCTCCGGCGCGTTGATCGAGCCTTCCACGGTCCCATACACATAGACGGGATCGGATGACGAGATTTCGCCCTTGATCCTGATGGACTTTCCGATCATCGAGTATTGATTTGCCGCGGAGGAGTTCGGCATCTCGGCGAGAGATGAGGCGGGTGCTTGAACAGAGTTGGCATTGCCTGATTGCGTGGACGTCCCCATAGGTTTCTGGTCCTTTCGTCTCTCGTCTGAAACGATGTGAGCTTGAAGAGTGCCACGATTGTACCCATCAATCATCTGCACCGGATCATTACGTGAGTATCGTCACGGGATGAGACTTTCGCGGGTTCACCTCCGGCTGCTTCACGCCCGTTCCAGAAACACGCATTCCGCATCTCTGAAAGCTGTGCGCCGTTCATCGCGGCTACTTCGCGATGAGCCGGTCGTCTGCGCCGGATCATTACGGGAGTATCGCCATCGTCTTTTGCGAGTTCACCTCCGGCTGTGTCCCGTCCGTTCCAGAACACGCATTCCGCATCTCCAAAAGCTGTGCCCCGTTCATCGCGGCTTCTTCGCGATGAGCGGGTCGGCGGATTGCCGTTCCATCCGTGACCTCAGCCCGCGGGCCGCCTGGTCTCAATCTGTCAAGACCCCTCGGCCTCAAATTCCGCCCAAGCTCTTCAATCCAAATAGAATAAACTTCCCTGGAAGTTTGCAGTTAATTGTCCTGGCCCGGCGCACAATGGAATCGTGAATGAATCCCTTCATCTCCGCAAACATGCTCCGCAAACGAGAACGCGCGGCCTCGCCGCTAACTTCAATCCACAGAGGAATCTATAGCGAACCCCAATCCACGCGGGAATTTAGCGCCTCCCTTCCCTCTAACCCGATGATTACAGGTAATTTGCCCAAAAGGTGGGGGGGATAGGGGGCAAGGAATTCATTTTCTATGGATCTCGGCTTTTCCCACCATCGCGGCCCGAAGATGGAAATCATCTCCTCGCGCGCTTAAACGTGGCAGAATGTGCCAAAATGCGCCCTATTGGCACAACTTAAAAAAACACGTAAACAAAACAAAGTAAATAAGATAATTCAAGGAAATGCCTTCTTCGAAAAAGCGGCGTTTTTATCTCGGCGCAAACGCAAAAACGCGGACCCGAAGGCCCGCGTTTAAACGTCACCAAAAGCTGCTCGCTACCGGGCAAATTTAACAAACTTCCGCCCCGCGTACAGCCGGAAGCCGCCCGTCGGATCGGCCATGATCTGCAGCGGCATGGGCCGCTTCAGAGCCTCATCCGACGCCGTTTCCACTGAGAAAACATCGTGCGCGCCCACATCCGTTACTACGAACTTGCCGCCAACAAACCCCACGCCATAGACGCCGGCGGGCAGGTTCTCGCCTCCGAATTTCAACGGTACTTCGGTGATGAAGTACGCCTGGTACTTCGCCGCCACATCGCTCGAATAGCCGCTGGTGTCGACCATCGTGGACAGCAGGTAGTAGCCGTCAGAAAACTTGATGCCGGTCGAGTTCCGCAGTTGTGTCGGCGCCGACTGGGCCTTGTAGTAGACGCTCGCCGGAAGCAGCTTCTGTGTGTCGGCGGGCTTCAGAATCGTGTCGCCGCCCTGGGCCAGCGACCGCACCGGAGCAGCCATCATGGCCGCCGCCAGCGCGACGGCGCCCGTGAATTTCATCATTGTCTGAAAACGCATGGTCGAACTCTCCTGAAAGTGCAATCGTGACGGAGTATACAGCACGCTTGCACACTCGGCCATCCACCCTCAGATTGAAGCTGGTCAAACAGTTGTGAGCCGCAGGCTCGACGCGTCGCATCATCGCAGCATCCAATCGCGCAGGTATAATCGCACTGTGCCGACAACGCCCGATATCGCGCTCGATCCCGCACAAACTGCGGCGAAGCAGCGCGCTCTTGAAGACCGTCTGCGCGCGCTTGGCAGCGTCATGGTGGCCTACTCCGGCGGCGTCGATTCGGCCTTTCTCGCGGCCACGGCCCATCGCGTTCTGGGCGACAAGATGCTAGCCGTTCTGGCCGATTCCCCAAGCCTTGCCCGACGCGACATGGAGCAGGCCAGAGCCTTCGCCACAACCCATGGCATCCCTTTGCGCGTCATCCAGACCGAAGAGTTGGACAAGCCTGAATATCAGCGCAACGATGCTAACCGCTGCTTCCACTGCAAGACAGAGCTCTTCGACGGCATGAAGAAACTGGGCGCAGAATTGGGATTCGCTCAGATCGCCTACGGCATGAACGCCGACGACCGACGCGACTATCGCCCCGGCCAGCGCGCCGCCGAAGAACATGAAGTGCTGGCCCCCCTCGCCGAGGTCGGGCTCACCAAGCAGGAAATTCGGGCGCTGGCGAAGGAAGCGGGCTACACGCTCTGGGATCGCCCTGCCGCACCGTGCCTCTCGTCGCGCGTGGAATACGGCCGCACCGTGACGCGCGAAGTGCTGGAGCAGGTTGAGCGCGGAGAAGAGAGCCTCCGCCAGTTGGGATTCCGCGAATTCCGCGTTCGCCATCACGGAGAGCTTGCTCGCGTTGAGATCGCGCGCGACGAACTGGCCCGGGCGCTCACGCTCGACATGTTCGACAGGATTTCAACCGAGTTGCGCAAGGCCGGCTTTCAATACGTGACGCTCGACTGCACAGGTTTTCGCTCCGGGTCTTTGAACGCGATGCTGCCGGCCGAAGTGCTGATGCGGCGCGGCGCATAGGTACAATTTCATTTCCATGCGAATCGGATATTTGGAGTGCTTCTCCGGCATCAGCGGCGACATGCTGCTTGGCGCGCTTGTCGATGCGGGCGTGCCCTTTGCCGCGCTCGAGCAGACGACAGCCGCGCTGAACCTCGGCGCGCATCTCGAGATGCGGAAGGTGAGCCGGGGCGGGCTGGCCGGAACCAAAGTCGATGTCATCGTCGAAAACGACAATGCGACCGCGCACGACCATGCGCACGGTGAAGCCGGCCACATTCACGACCACGATCACCATGAGCATTCGCACGCCCATACCCATGATCATGGCTCGGAGCACGGACACTCGCACGAACATACGCATGCGGATGGCACTGTCCACTCACACGAACATGCTCACGAACACGATCATCAGCCGCATCGATCCCTTTCTGCAATCCTCGCCATCATTGAACGCGCGCCGATCGCCGATTCCCTGAAAGTCCGGGCTTCTCGGGCGTTTCAGTTGCTCGGTGAGGCCGAAGCCAGGATTCATTCGATGCCCATCGAGAAAGTCCACTTCCACGAAGTCGGCGCAGTCGACACCATTGTCGACATCGTCTGCTCTGCCGTGGGCTGCGCGCTTCTCGGCGTCGATCGCTGGCTGGCCTCGCCCTTGAATGTCGGCAGCGGTACCGTCGAGTGCGCACACGGAACGCTCCCTGTCCCCGCGCCCGCGACGCTTGCACTACTCGGCGATGCGCCCGTGTATGCGTCCGGTCCTCCGATGGAACGCGTCACGCCCACCGGCGCCGCGATCCTCCGCATGCTGAATGTGGAGTACGCGTCGCTGCCTGCCATGCGCATTTCGACGTCGGGCTACGGAGCTGGTGGGCGCGACACGCCGGGCCAGCCCAACCTGCTGCGTCTGCTGGTAGGCGAAGAGACTGCCGGGCATTCCGCTGCCGAGCAAATCGCCATCATGGAGACCGTGATCGACGACTCCAGCCCGCAGTTGATTGCTTACGTCAGCGAATTGCTGCTCGAAGCCGGCGCCTGGGATGTGTATCGCATTCCCGTACAGATGAAGAAGGGCCGCACCGGCGTGCAGTTAACGGTGCTGTGCCAACCCGATAAGGTTCCTGCCTTGCGCGATCTGCTGTTTCGCGAAACCACCACCATCGGCATGCATTGGCGCATCGAAAACAAGGTATCCCTCGCGCGTGATTTCAAAGAAGTGCAGACCGAGTGGGGTCCGGTGCGCATCAAGATCGCGCGCTGGCCTTCAGGTGAAACTGCAAACGCCGCGCCGGAGTACGAAGATTGCCGGCGGATCGCTGCTGCCCACTCCGTCCCACTGAAGTCTGTCACCGAGCAAGCGCTTCGCATCTTTGCCGCGATACGCGAGGAGGATCACTGATGAACCGCTCGCAGATTGAAGCGCTGCTCAAGGACGTGGAGACAAAACGTACCTCCGTGCCGGACGCGCTTGAGCGCTTGAAAGATCTGCCGTTTGAAGACCTCGGCTTCGCCAAGCTCGATCATCACCGCGCCCTGCGCACCGGGATGCCGGAGGTGATCTTCGCTGCCGGAAAGACCAACGACCAGGTCGCCCGGATCTTCGCGCGCATGGCGAACGCAGGCGGCAACGTGCTGGCCACAAGAGCATCGCGAGAGAGCTTCGAAGCCGTCAGCAGCGTGGAACCGCGCGCCGACTTACCATGAGACCGCCCGCGCCATCACGCTGGAACAGACAAAGGCTCCCGCAGGCAGAGGCAACATCTGTGTCGTCTGCGCAGGAACCAGCGACCTGCCCGTTGCCGAAGAAGCCGCCGTGACCTCGCGCCTGATGGGAAACGAAACGGAGTTGATTGCCGACGTGGGCGTCGCTGGAATTCATCGCCTGTTGGCGCAAAAGCAATCTTTGCAATCCGCGCGCGTCCTCATCGTCTGCGCCGGCATGGAAGGCGCATTGCCGACCGTCGTGGCGGGCCTCGTGAACGCGCCGGTGCTGGCCGTGCCCACCAGCGTTGGATACGGCGCCTCGTTTGGCGGCGTAGCCGCACTGCTCGGAATGTTAAATACCTGCTCGCCCAACGTGTCCGTCGTGAACATTGACAATGGTTTCGGCGCAGCCTGCATTGCCTCCCTTATCAATCACATGGATTGAAGCGCGGCGTCTGCGGTCGATTTAGCTCACGAGTTCACTGCCTGCATCTTTCCCGCGATCGTAGCCGAACCGAGCGCGCTTGAATCCGCTCAAAGTGATGATTATCACTGTGCGATGAAACCCCTTACGCGAATGATTCTTAAGTAGCTTGTTCGCCCGCACAGCGCGACTGCCAGCTT
The DNA here is from genome assembly GCA_963830285.1 of uncultured Acidobacteriaceae bacterium. GTDB lineage: Bacteria > Acidobacteriota > Terriglobia > Terriglobales > Acidobacteriaceae > Telmatobacter. The sequence continues at coordinate 96,443 of CAWHLU010000009.1, read as the reverse complement.
GCTTAGACGCCGTCCGGCGCATTCGCTCACTGTCGCATAGGGGAAGTTCGTGGCTCAATCCAGGTTGCCGCAATTGCGCAGGATCTCGCAGATCTTCTTTCTGCTGGTATTTCTCGCGCTGCTGATCTTCACGTCAATGCGGCCTGCCTCGGCAAGTTCAGGCGACATTCATATGCGCGCACCAGTACGGATGTTTTTTGTACTCGATCCGCTGGTCGCGATTACGAACGCTCTTGCAACGCACGCTTTATATCGCGGCCTCGCATGGAGCCTGCTGATTTTGCTGCCGACGCTGTTTCTGGGCCGATTCTTCTGCGGATGGATTTGTCCGATGGGAACGCTGCAGCACTTTGTCGGCAGTATGCGGTCCGAGGCGAAGCTGGGCAAGCAGCGGATCGACTCCAACCGCTACAAGCGCTGGCAGACGGTGAAATATGTCGTTTTGATCGCCGGTCTCGCGGTTGCCTGCTTCGGCTCCCTGGCGATTGGAACTCTCGATCCATTCAGCCTGCTGGTTCGCTCGATTGGCCTGGCGTTGTTGCCGGCTTTTAACTTCGCCGCGCGCGCATTGCTATTGCCCATGGAGCACAGCCACATGGCTGCAATCAGAACAACAGGCGAGACACTCCACACAATTCTTCAAGCGACTATCCTTGACTTTCGTCAGGCACACTTCGCGCAGGGGCTGGTGCTCGGCATCCTGTTCCTTTTGATCCTCTGGGCCAGTATGCGCATTACCCGTTTCTGGTGCCGGGCAATTTGTCCGCTGGGTGCGCTGCTGGGTGTGGTATCGCGCTGGTCAATCCTCGGGCTGCACAAGGATGCATCCAGCTGCGACAAGTGCAACAGGTGCCTGCTGCATTGTCAGGGTGGAGACGATCCCATTGGCGGAGTGCCGTGGCGCAAATCCGAGTGCCTGATGTGCATGAACTGCGCAGCAAGCTGCCCTCACAGTTCGCTGCAATTTCGCTTCTTCCGCAACGAGCGGGAAATTGCGACGCCCGATCTTGGCCGACGCCGAGCATTGACTGGAATAGCGGTCGGCGCGGCCGCCGTTCCCCTGATGCGTGCAAATACAGGCCTGGGCAAGAGCCGCAGCGAACGGCTGATCCGTCCGCCGGGTTCCCTTGATGAGCCGGATTTTCTTTCGCGATGCATCCGCTGCGGTGAATGCATGAAGGTCTGTCCGAATAATTCGCTGCACCCAACGCTGACCGAAGCCGGCCTCGAAGGACTGTGGTCTCCAACCCTGGTCCCGCGCACCGGATACTGCGAACCGAGTTGCGTGCTGTGTTCCGAAGCTTTGCCCCACCGGCGCCATCTGGCAAATCACGCCAAAAGACAAGGGATGGGTTGTTGGGGTCGGCGGGCAACAAAATCATCCGGTGCGACTGGGCACTGCCTTCTACGATCGCGGACGCTGCCTGCCGTGGGCGCTTGCCACCGACTGCATCGTCTGCGAGGAGTGGTGCCCGGTTTCGCCGAAAGCAATCTACGTTGAAGAAGCCGAGGTAATCGACTCTTCCGGCCACACGAAAACCGTGAAGCAGCCGCGCGTCGATCCCAGCCGGTGTGTCGGTTGTGGCGCATGCGAATATGCGTGTCCATTGCAGGAGCGGCCAGCTGTCTACGTTACCAGTATTGGCGAGAGCCGCTCGCCCAGCAGCCAGATCCTGCTGAATAGAAGTTGAAAAGGGGCTCAATAGAAATGAAACGTTTGAATTTGTTGACGGTTGGAACCTTGGTCACTGTTTTCCTTGTCGCGGCCGGGGTTTCCGGTTGCAGGAAGAAGATCGCAGATCCGTTCCCAGCGTCGAATGCAGTTGCAGGCTGGCAGAAGTCCAGCGAGACGCGGACCTTCGAACCGAAGAACCTTTGGCAGTACATCGATGGAGACTCCGAGCAGTTCATTCAGGCCGGTGTCGTGTCGACGGCGACCTCCGATTACAAGTACCAAGGTCAACTCGAGGCAGTAGTCGATGTGTACACCATGAGCGGCCCGGACGGTGCGCAGACAATTCTTGAGCGCGGACAGACCAAGGACGCGCAAAGCGTTTCTTTGGGCGATGAAGGTCTGCAGTATACGCAGAGCGTGAGCTTCCGCAAAGGGCCCTACCTTGTGCGCATAGTTGCTTACGAATCGTCTGCTTCCACCCCGCAGGCGCTGCTGGCATTGGCGCACGGCGTAGAGGCAAACCTTTAACCCGACCCGGCCACACCGGAGCCGATTGAACGAACGGGAGGAAAGCAATGAAAAGCCGCCGCGATTTTCTGAAGGGCGCAGCCACGGGAGCCATCGTCCTCGGAGCAGAGCGCAGTCTTGGATTAATAGGGGCGCTCGACCATCAGGCCGAGACTGGGAAAGCAAAGGTTGTCATCGCGCGCGACCCGGCTTTGCACAGTTCCGACGGAAAGCTCGATGAAAAGCGCGTCGGTGAACTTCTTGACCGCGCCATCGCATCGTATACCGGACGCAAGCGGCCCGCGGATGCATGGAAGCATATCGTCCTTGAGGGCGGTGGAAAAGACAAAGTAATCGGACTGAAAACCAACGGGCTCGGTGGCAAAGGCATTTCCACGCATGCGGTGCTGGCCTTCGCCATCGCGGAACGCCTGCAGCAAGCGGGCGTGAAGCCAGGCAACATTCTTATCTGGGACCGAAACGCTCGCGACCTGCAGGCTTGTGGATTCACCATCAGTACCGACCCAACCCGTATTCGCTGCTTTGGCTCTGACGTCTCCGGATTTGAAGATAAAGTCGAAACCTGGGGATCGTCGCACGCGCGATTCTCAAGGCTGCTGACGCGGGAATGCGCGATGGTCATCAACCTGCCGATCCTCAAGGATCACAGCATGGCCGGTGTCACGTTTGCCATGAAGAACATGTACGGCATCGTCGAGCGCCCGCAGGATTTGCACGCTGGCGGTTGCAACCCAGGCGTCGCCGATCTCAACGCATTTCCCGTCGTCCGGCAAAGGGTCAAGTTGACAATCGGCGATGCCATGACCTCGGTGTACGAAGGCGGTCCGGGATTCAGGCCGGAGCATTTGTGGCAGCCGAACGCACTGATCGTCGGCGAAGATCGCGTCGCCATCGATCACGTTGCCTGGGGAATCCTGGAAAAGAAGCGCGCAGAAGTCGGTTTGAAAACCTTTGAGGCCGCGGGCAGGCCGCCTCGCTACATCGCGACCGCCGCCGATGCGACTCATGCGCTCGGCGTGAATGATCCGCAACGTATCAACCTGATTGAAATTTAGCCAGGGGAGCCATGGCCGGTGAATACGAGAAAATTGCACAGCTGAAGGCGTCGGATTCCAACCACGACGGATCAGAAACGCCTCAGCTCACGCGACGAGAAGCGCTGCTCCAGTTACTGCGCGTTGGCAGCATTGCTGTCGGAGCGGGCGGAGTGGGATTCTGGCTCAGCGGACGCAGCCATCGCCCTATGGCCGCGTCTGCTGAGCAAACACGCAAAGATCACCGCATAGCCACTGATCAGCAGTGGCCGCACCTCACGGTGGCGCAATACACAACGGACAGGGACAGCGCGCAGTCCGGAGAACCGAGCGCTCTCGTGCAGAAAGCGCTGGAAAATCTTGGCGGCATCGGCCGATTTATCTCAAGGCAAGACGTTGTAGTCATCAAGCCCAACATCGCCTGGGATCGCACCCCGGAGCAGGCCGCCAATACCAATCCCGAGCTGGTTGCCGAAGTCGTGATCGAGTGCTGGCAGGCAGGCGCCAAGCGCGTCATCGTCACCGATGTGAGCTGTAACGAAGCCCAACGTTGCTTCCATCGCTCGGGAATCGAAGCCGCTGCTCGGGCAGCAGGAGCCGAAGTCGTTCTGCCCGACCCCGAAAACTTCAGGGAGGTAGAGATCGGCGGGGTGGTACTGAAGAGCTGGCCCGTGTTCGCGCCGTTCCTTGAGGCCGACAAGGTTCTTAATCTGCCAATTGCCAAGCATCACGGGCTGACAGGCGCCACGCTCGGCATGAAAAACTGGTTCGGAATCCTCGGAGGGCAGCGCAACAGGCTTCATCAGCAGATTCATCAGAGCGTGGCCGATCTGGCAAGCTTCATGCTACCGACACTCACCATCATGGACTGCTATCGCATCCTGCTGCGCAACGGGCCGACAGGCGGCAACCTCGAAGACGTCGCACTCAAAAAAACCCTCGTCGCCGGAACCGATCCGGTGGCTATCGATGCTTACGTGGCGAAAGCCTACTGGAACCTCGATGCCGAGCATCTGCCTTATCTGCAATTGGCCGCGAATCGAGGCCTTGGAACTGTAGAGTTCGAAAAGCTGGCCATCAAGACAAGTCAGCTGAGTTAGATCAACTGCCGAGCGCTCGCGGCAAACCGCTCTCGAAACCGGGAAAGAAGGAATTAGAAAGGCCGCAAAATGATCTAACCCAGCGGCACGCGATAGAATCCCTTCGGGGAGATGCTGATGTCGATCGGTCGGACCCAATCCCGGCGCACATTCCTCAAAGCTGGCGCTGCTGTTGCCGCAGCAGCGCTCGTTCATCCACGGGCTGGATTCGCGAATCCGAACGAGTCCCTGCAGATCACGCCTCCGCTCAGCCAATTCCGTTACGGCGACGTCGAGTTACTGGAAGGACCACTGCGCGAGCAATTCGATCGCAATCATGCGTTCTATCTTGCGCTCGACGAAGATTCGCTTTTGAAGCCGTTTCGCCAGCGCGCAAGTTTGCCCGCTCCCGGCGAAGAGATGGGCGGCTGGTACAGTTGGGCGCCTCTGAGTGACATCGACAAGCCAGGCAACAACGGCTTTGCTCCCGGACACAGCTTCGGCCAGTATCTCTCCGGCCTCTCACGCGATTTCGCAGCGACCGGCGACAAGGCCACGCAGGAGAAGGTTCACCGGATCGTCAGTGGCTTCGGTCCTGCGATCACACCGCACTTCTGGGACGACAACCGCTTTCCCGCGTACACCTACGACAAGATCTCCATTGGCATGATCGACGCACACGAGTTTGCCGGTGCCCCGCAGGCTTTCAAGGCTCTCGACGCGACGCTCGATTCTGTGATGAATCATCTTCCGCCCGGGGGAATCTCGCGCGCCGAGGAATATGCGCGCCCGCATCGGGATGATTCGTTCTGCTGGGATGAGCCTTACACGCTGCCGGAAAACTTCTTCCTCGCATGGCAGCGCGGCGCCGGCAGCCGCTACAAGGTCATGGGCCGGCACTTCCTCGCCGACAGTTGGTATTGGAATCCACTTGCGGCCGGCGAAAATGTGCTTCCCGGCAAGCACGCCTACAGCCACGTCAACGCCATGAGCAGCGCCATGCAGGCATATTTCGTTCTGGGTGACGAAAAGTATTTGCGTGCGGCGCGCAACGGATTTGATTTCGTGCGCGCACAAAGCTTTGCGACCGGCGGTTGGGGGCCCAATGAAGAATTCCGCAAGCCAGGCAGCGGCGAAATCGGCGAGAGCCTGACCAAAACGCACTCGAGCTTTGAGACACCATGCGGCTCCTATGCGCATTTCAAGATCACACGGTATTTGCTGCGAACCACCAGAGACAGCCGCTACGGCGACAGCATGGAACGCGTGCTCTACAACTGCATCCTCGGCGCCAAGTCGATCACGGAAGACGGGCACGGCTTCTACTACTCCGACTACAACGAGGACGGATCCAAGGTCTATCACCCCTACAAATGGCACTGCTGCACGGGAACTTTTTCGCAGATCACTGCCGACTACGGCATCAGTTCGTACTTCAGTGATAACGAGGGCGTCTACGTTAATCTCTTTGTTCCATCGCGCGTGACGTGGAAGCGTGGCAGCGACCGTGTCGAGCTGGTACAGCGCACGGATTATCCGCATCGCGCATCAACCCAAATCGAGGTTGCCACCGACAACTCCGCCGCATTTGCGGTATTCGTGCGCATCCCTGAATGGGCAGGACCCAAGACATCCATCGCGGTGAATGGCAAGCGTACAGCCACCAGCCCCACGCCTGGCCAGTTCGCGCGGATTCAACGTACATGGAAAAAAGGCGACCGCATTGAAGTCGAATTCGACATGCCGACGACTCTCGAAGCCGTTGATCCGCAGCATCCAAAGCTGGTGGCCGCTGTACATGGGCCGCTTGCGCTCTTTGCCGTAGGAGATATTCCTGCCACCTTGCACCCTCAGGAATTAGCCTCGGTCGCGCAGGTCACAAACGGTTCCACCAACTGGCTAGCAAAGACGGCGACTGGCAACCTGGCGATGCGGCCCTTCACAGCAATCAACGATGAGCATTACCGGTTATACCTCGACGTTGTCTGAATTGAATAGTGTCCTGGCTGCAGTCCATTCAGCTTAGCCTTTCACGCGGGAAGGTCCGCTTTCTCGAATCTGCATCAATAGGAAAGGTGCCACTGTGGCTTTGACCGTTCAGGAACAGTTCGGGCAGATCGATATCTATGTCTTCGACCAGATCTTGCGCGGGAACATCGCGACCGGCATGCGCGTGCTCGACGCCGGATGCGGCTATGGACGAAACCTCGTTTACCTGCTGCGCGAGGGCTGCGAGGTCTTCGCGCTGGACCTGGACGCTGAAGGTGTCGATCATGTGCGCAAGTTATCTGCATCGCTTGCGACAGGACTACCGCCCGAGAATTTCCGGGTTGGCTTCATTGAGAAAATGCCCTTCGCCGATGGCTTTGCCGATGTTGTGATCTGTTCTTCCGTGCTCCACTTCGCGCGGGATGACGAACATTTTCAAAGTATGTTGGCAGAACTCTGGCGAGTGCTCAGGCCGGGTGGCATGCTGTTTTGCCGATTGGGATCAAGGATCGGGATGGAATTCGAAAGAGTCGGTGGGAATCGATTCATCGTTGGCGATGGCTCGAAGTGGTACCTGGTGGACGAAGAAATGTTGATGGACTTCGTCGAAGAAATGAACGCAGTGCTCGTCGACCCCCTAAAAACAACGATCGTGCAGGACTATCGCTGTATGACAACCTGGGTGTTGAGGAAGAGAAAAAGCTGAGGTGCGCGGCTGTATTTCCAATTGACACCGCCCTCGCGTTGACCGAGACTTGCTGAACGGAACTCAATCTCTTCCCGGCGGCCCAAATCTCATGCAGAATTTGCAGCGCACAGCGACTCTGTGCTTCGCATTTGCGCTCAGCCTGACGTGCGCGGCTCAGCACAGATCTCCACTTGCGGCATACATCAAAGAAGACGCCCCCGTGCTGGTGCTCGATCATGTGCGCGTCATCGACGGCACCGGAGCCGCGCCACAGGAGGACATGCGCATCGTGATTGCAGGCGGCACGATCACTGCCATCCAAGATGCCAAATCGCAGGCAGACTATCCTGCGAACGCAAAGGTGCTCGACATGACGGGCAAAACCGTGATGCCCGGTCTTGTCGGCATGCACGAGCATCTCTTCTATCCGCTGCCCGATCGGCCTGCCGACGGACTCGCCCTGTATGCGGAGGCGGCAGACAGTGCTCCACGCCTGTATCTCGCAGGGGGAGTGACGACAGCCCGCACCGGTGGTAGCCTCGAACCCTATACCGATCTCGAGTTGAAACGTGCCATCGAGGCTGGAAAGCTTCCGGGTCCTAAGCTCGACATAACGGGGCCGTATATCGAGGGAAAAGGCACTTTTGCGATCCAGATGCACCAGCTCAGCGACCCCGACGATGCGGCGCGCCTCGTCGACTATTGGGCAGCGGAAGGCGTGACGTCATTCAAGGCGTATAACTACCTCACTGCGGACGAGCTGAAAGCGGCAATCGATCATGCCCACGCGCACGGGCTCAAAATCACGGGCCACCTCTGCTCTATCGGATTCAGACAGGCCGCGGCTTTGGGCATCGACAACCTGGAGCACGGCCTCGTGGTGGACACCGAATTCCTCCCCGGCAAAACGTCGGACCAATGCCCCAGTCAACGTGAAAGCATGAACTACCTCGCAAAGGACGTCGACGTTGAAGGCGCTCCCGTGCGCGAAATGATCGCTGACCTGGTTGCGCACCACGTGGCGATTACTTCGACGTTGGCCATTTTTGAAACAATGGCCGGCAATCGTCCTCCGATGGAGCGCGAAAGCGCCGCCCTGAAAACCTTGAACGTAGAAGCCGCAAGAGAGTACCTCACTGTGCGCGCGGGCAGAGCCGAACAGCAACTGGGTCAAACCCTTCTGCAAAAGGAAATGTTCTTCGAGCATGAATTTGTCGCGGCTGGCGGATTGCTGATGGCCGGTTGCGATCCCACGGGGTATGGAGGCGTGGTGCCTGGCTTCGGCGACCAGCGCAATCTTGAGTTACTTGTTGAGGCTGGATTTTCCCCGGTTGAGGCAATCCGCATTGCTTCACTGAACGGCGCAAAATACATGGGCAAGGAGGCTGATATCGGATCCATCGCTCAGGGCAAGGCGGCCGATATCGTGGTGCTCGGTGGCAACCCTGCCGAAAAGATCGAGAACGTCGAAAAGATCGAGATGGTTTTCAAGGACGGCGTTGGATACGACTCCGCGGCGCTGATCCGGTCCGTCAGCGGAACCGTTGGGTTGCGCTAAAGACACCCAGCTCGAGACAACTAATTCAACAGAAAGGCCGGAGCAACCCGCTCCGGCCTTTGCTGATTGCGCCGCAGTGATCGCGTCAGATCAAGGCCGGTCGTAGAACCGAAAGAACAACGAAGGCTTCGCGCAAGGCTCGGCCCTCGCCACCAGTTCCGTCTGCTGTTTTTCATTAATCGGCGTGAAATTGCGCGCCAGTTGCACATTCTCTTCGAGCTGCGTGGTCGTATCGCATCCAATAATTACCGTGCTGACCGGCCGCGAAAGCGTGTAGTACATCGCTTCGCGCATGGTCAGCGTGCCCGGCTTGTCCGTCTGGATCGTCATGCCTTCCCAGGAGTGCTTCTGCTGCTCGATCGGCGGCGGTGTCCAGGTGGAGAGAATACGTCCGCGGCCCGGAATCTTCATCCCGATAATTCCCATCTGCTTTTCGACCGCCAGCGGCAGCAACGCCTCGTTGAAGCTGTAGTGATGCGGGTCGGCCGCATTCATTGCCATCAGAATGCAATCGAAGTCATGCCGGTGAATGCACTCAATGAGCGCATCGGGCCGGTAGTGTCCGGTAATCCCGAGATACCGAACCACCTTTTGCTGTTGCATGTCGAGCAACGCTTCCATCGCGCCGCCTTTTGCAAAGATCTGGTCGACGTCGTATATGGTGCCCACGTCGTGCAGTTGCCAGAGATCCACGTGATCCGTCTGCAGCAATTCGAGCGACTTCTCGATCATGCGCATCGACCCATCGCGCGTCCGTTCCTTGGTCTTGGTCGCAAGAAAAGCTTCGTTGCGGCGCTTCGCCATCACCTTGCCTACGTACTGCTCGCTCCAGCGGTCGGGTCCGCCATAGATGGAGGACGTGTCGATGTAGTTCACGCCAAGATCGAGCGCGCGGTCGATGATCGGCACAGCAATGTCGAAGTTATTCGGCTTCTCCAACGCAGCCTGACCACCTAGCGAAAAGATGCCAACCTTGTAGCCAGTCTTACCCAGATTGCGCGTGGGCATGGCGTCGGGCGTCCGCGGATTGGAAGGCAGGCTTGGAAGCGTCTTGTTCGGCGCAACGGCAAATGCCGAAGGAGTCAGCAGCGCCGCGGTGGCGGCTCCGCCAATCTTCAAAAAGTCGCGACGGCCCCTGCTGCGAGGCGATGCAGAACTGCTTTCGGTCATGGATGCTCCTGACTCGGTCAAGATACGGGCGACTCCATGATAAACCTCCTCGCCTGCCGGCGTATTCCGGCGCCTCTCGAGAAGAAGATCCGGTTGATTTGTTAATCTAAGGTTCAGGGAGCCTAATCATGATCACTTCCCCGTTCGTAGTCGTACCAGTTATCGCTCTGGTCTTCTTCGCTTGCATCCTGTGGGCAACCGGCGGCACCGCCGATGGAAAGACCGAGGATGGCCACGAAGCGCACTGACTTCGCTAGCTGGCCTGCGTGCCCGAGTGCTGCTTCTTGAATTTTTCCGACCGGATTCATCGCATTTTCAGAAGCGATCGAACGCGTGAATCGTGAAGCAAAAGGGCCGCTGTGCAGATACCCAGCGGCCCTGATGTATTTGCACCTTGCTTAGTCGTGCTTCTTCTCGTCTTTCTTATCCTTATCGTCCTTCTTCTGATCCTTGTTTTGTTTCTGATCCTTCGGCTGCGGCTTGTTCTGCTGCTGCGGAGCAGCCTCGCGGTTTGGCGGTGGAGGAACCGGCTTCTCCTCCGGCTGATACGCCGGCCGCTGCTCAGGCGTCACCGGCCGCTGTTCCTGAACAGGGGAAGCCGGCCGGACCTCCTCCTGGTAGTTCGGCCGATCCTGCCGCGAATTCGGGGGCGGCTGCATCGGCCTTCCGGTCGGCTGCACTCCGGGAGCGACCGGTTGCGGTCCCTGTTGCCGCTCGTAGTTATTGCTTGCGGGCGGATTTTGGTTCACCTGCGGATTGAACGGACGCTGAATTCCCTGTACCGGCGCCACCGGATTTGCACGCGGAGGTCCGCCTGGGTAGCCGTTATTCGGCTGACCAGGTTGCCCGCTTTGCGCTCCCGGAAATTGACCACCCACCGGGCGGTTCGGAACCGGATGTGCCGGAGCCGCCACAATCGTGCGTCCCGGCAACGGCCGGATCGGAGGCGCCGCCCTTACCGGTGCGGCAACAGGAGTTGCGCCCGGCTTGGCCGAAATCTGCCTGCCCTGCTGATTGATCAGTTCTGGCCTTTGAATTGAAACCGGAACCGGCCGTGTCACCGGACGCGACAGCATGGCTCGTGGCGTCGGAGCCACCTCGGGTTGGGCCAGAGGCCGCGCCTGCTGCATATCGCGCGGGTCGATGCGCACCGCAACACTACGCGCCGACTGCCCCGAAGCAAAATCTTCCTGGCGCATTGCTGTCGCGCCGCGCGTCTGGTTCACATACGTAACATTCGAGACGTTCACAATGTTTACGTACGTGTTCTGAACGTGCACCCTGGGAGACTCCCGAATGTTGGTGATGTTCACCTGGTCGATATAGCGAGGGCTGCAACGATACCAGGGACGATAGGCTTCTCCCGGTCCGAGCGGGAACCAGACGGAGAGTCCAGCCCCTCCACCGAAGTGACCGCCGGCAAACACCACCAGCGCCGGCGACCAGATCGGACGCACGTTCACCGGGCCTGGCACCCAACCCCACCTGCCGTTGTAGCTTACCCACCGACCATAATGGAAGGGCGCGTAGCCCCACGATTCGTCCTCGACCCACACCCAACCCCACGGTTCGCGATTGATCCAGTGCCCATTGTGATAAGGCTCCCAATCGACCGCAACGCCCCTCGGAAACCACACCGCACCGTACTCTGTCGCAGGCTGCCAGTCGCCACTCGCGTCAAGGTCTGCCGCTCCCGGAATGTCCGGGCTGACGTACTGGAACGAGGCAACGCGCGCTAGTTGCTGATCCCGCTGCTGGCTCCAGGAGTCGAGGTCATCCGGGGCAGCGGGCTGCAGCCATTGCGGGTAAACCGGATTCGTTCCCCCAAGTTCGAGCGACTGGCCATAATCGAGTTCCTGACGGAAATCGCCAGCAGCCGTAATGTCGGCGAATTCTCCAAGATTGGTAAAAATGGTCGCGCCATCGCTCGGCAGGACATCTACCCGTATGTCGCCTGCATTTCCAAATTCCGAATTGCCATTCGGCGTACTGATGTCGAGCAGCTGCCGCGGCCACAGCCCGAAGCTGTGCAAGTGGATCGAACCCTGGGCAATACCAAAGTTGATGTTCAAGGCCGAAGCATCCACGAGTGTTACATCCGAGTTCGGACCGATCCTCACGTAGGTTTGTCCGACCTGGATTTCGGCACGCCCGTCGGAATCGGTAAAGATGCGGTCGCCCGGGCCGATGGGAAGATTGGGATACGCCTGGCCCCAGTCGTTCGAGGTAACCGGCTGGATGGATACGTTCCCCGAGAGATAGGAGATACGGCCGGCCTCCGGCGGTGGGTCATCCTGGGCGCAAGCTGAAGCTGCCGCTATCATCGCGGCGGCGCAAACAGCGGCAAGCACACTTCGTTTGGAGGAGCTGAGAGCAAACATGCAAAGGTCCTTTCGATTTCTACTTCGCCGGTTTCATCCGCCAAGGCTACGAAGCAAGCCGCCAGAAACGCATTCTGTTAACTGCCCGTATTTCCATGCGAACCAGTCTTGTGGCTACAAACTATTGAGAATACTAACCCCGGTTACCCAAGAAAGTAGTACAAAGATGTTGGAATCAGGTTGGGCGGCGGCGGAACCGGCAGCCGCGCCGTACCGTACTACTAAGAGTGAGGACGAGTCTGATGAATCGAAAGGCGATCTGTATTGCGCTGGGAACATCCCTGGCTACCGGAATTGCGGGATGCCGGGTCCACGTTGACAAAGATGCCAATGGGCAGGAGAAGAACGTTCAGGTCGACACACCCTTCGGCGGAGTCCATGTCAATACCAACCAGATATCCGCGGCTGATCTCGGGCTGCCCGTCTACCCGGGCGCCGAAATTGTGAAAGACAAGGAACACGAGAAGTCTGCCGACGTGAACATGGGCTTTGGTGAATGGACGCTGCGCGTGCGAGCCGTGAACTACGCGACTCCAGACGGGCAGGACAAGGTGACCGAGTTCTACAAGAAGGCCCTCGGCCGCTACGGCGACGTCATTACCTGCCAGGGAAATGCTCCCGTCGGCACTCCTACCGCAACGTCAGAAGGACTGACCTGCAACGACAGCGGAAATCATGGAAACGTGAAGATCGATGACAAGGACTTCGGCGTCCACGGAGGCCTACAGCTCAAGGCCGGCTCCAAGCGCCACCAGCATATCGTCGGATTTGAGGATCCCCTCGATGGGAAGACTCGATTCGCCCTGGTCGCTCTCGATCTACCTGCCGCAGTGGATGGAGGCAAGAGCGACTAGAGCCCATCATTGGCTCCGGAAGTGACCTGCCAGCATGTCGCGATTTTTTGCGGGCAAATGGGGTGGCCGATACCATAGAATTCCACCACAGGTATCACACCCCATCCCATCGGAGCCCAGAAGATGCGCATTTCACTCGCCCGCCTTTCCCCGGCGGCGCTGCTGGCTGTTGCCGCGGTTCTTTATGCCGCCGAGAAACCGAAGCCGGCCCCGTCACCCGCCCCAGTCGATCCCTACGCTGAAGTCCAGCCCGCCACCGAGTCTCTCGACATGGCGATGTACGAGCGAATTCGAGATGAGGGCCTGAACCACTCGCACGTCATGGAGTTTGCTTCAGCCTTGATGGACGGCATCGGCCCGCGACTCACCGGCTCGCCCAATGCAAAGAAAGCCAATGAGTGGACCCGCGACACCCTGACCAAAATTGGGCTCGAAAATGCTCACCTCGAAGATTGGGGCGAGTTCGGCCTCGGCTGGCAGCAAATGAACACCTGGGCGCGCATGGTGACCCCCGATACGGCTGTGCTGATTCTGCAGTCGACTCCGTGGTCCCCGGCAACGCCGGGACCGGTTACCGGCGACGTGGTCTTCGTCAACATTCAATCCGACAAGGATTTCGACCAGTACAAGGGTAAGCTCGCCGGCAAAGTTGTCCTCTACGGCGCGATGCGCGAGGTTCCGCCGGTGGACAAAGCCCTTTTCGACCGCAACACCGACCAGCAGCTCGAAGAGATCGCCGAGTTTCCCGTCAGCGGCGGCGGAGGCGGACTTCCGCCGGAGATGCAGGCACGGATGCGCACGTTTATGGAACGCATGCGCATGATCGACAAGATCGCGCAGTTCTTCGCCGACGAAAAAGTCGCCGCGGTGATTGAGCCCAGCCGCGACGGCAAGAATGGCGGCGGCAGCGGCGGCACCTTCTTCGACGACAACGGCGCGACCCTCGGCCGCACGCCCTACCTGGCCGACAAGCGCGTGAAGATTCCGGTGGCCGTGGCCGCCATCGAGAGCTATGGCCGTCTTGACCGGCTCGTAGAGGCGCACGTGCCCGTGACCGTTGAGATCAATATCGATACCAAATTCACCGGCGAGCACGAGCACGGCTTTGACACCGTCGCCGAAATTCCCGGCACCGATCCGAAGCTGAAGGACCAGGTTGTGATGCTCGGCGGCCATCTCGATAGCTGGATCGCCGGAACCGGCGCCACCGATAACGGCGCAGGAACCGTCGTAGCCATGGAAGCGGTGCGCATTTTGAAAGCGCTCGGCGTCAAGCCGCGTCGCACCATCCGCATCGCGCTCTGGACCGGCGAAGAAGAGGGCCTGTTCGGTTCACGAGGCTACTGCCGGCAGCACTTTGGCTCTGCCGCACTCTCCACCGCACCCGACCAGATGCCCTCCCTGAGTTCATGCGCCGCGCCACCGGACCGCTTGAAGTGAAGCCGGAGCAAAAACTGATCTCCGCCTACTTCAACGTCGACAACGGCACCGGCAAGATTCGCGGCATCTATACGCAGGGCAACGCCGCCGTCGCGCCCGTCTTTGCGCAATGGATCGCACCGCTCAAGGACCTCGGCGTAACGACGCTGACCATGCGGAACACCGGCGGAACCGATCACCTGAGCTTCGACGCCGTTGGCATTCCGGGCTTCCAGTTCATCCAGGATGATCTCGACTACGAAAGCCGCACGCACCACTCCAACCAGGATGTCGTGGAGCGTCTGCAGCCCGCCGACCTGAAGCAGATCGCCACGGTGGAAGCGATCTTCGTTTACAACGCCGCCCAGCGCGACCAGATGATTCCGCGTAAGCCGCTGCCCAACCCGGTTGACGAGCAGAAACGGCGTGAACCGATCGAAGGAATCTTCCCCGGTGCCGTCCCTCCGCCGGCCCCGGAAAAGCAGTAGAGACAGTTCACGCGCTTCAAAATGAGCCGGCTCCGCGACAAGCAGGGCCGGCTCAGTTTTTCACCTGCAGTCCTGACCTGAACCACCGGAGTGTCGCCAAATCCTGCGGAACGCGAATAAGATTCCGGGACGCCATCGCGAGGGCATCGCGCCGGAGATTCTGCTACACTTAACGGAGCGTACCAAGCGGGAAAACGCACCAGGCCGCGCCCGATGATACGCACCGCACACCAAGTTCGGGGAGTGGCTCAGCCTGGTAGAGCACCTGGTTCGGGACCAGGGGGTCGGAGGTTCAAATCCTCTCTCCCCGACCATTCTTTCTCACACAAATAAAACAACTTAAGCGGCCTTCTTAACCGCGTCAATCTCCTCATTTCTCGGTACATTCGGTGCGTTCGGTACAACTGGAGACAATTCAAAGCCGAAACCGCACTTCTCAGCCCATTCCTTGCGGAACTCCACATCCTCTTTGATTTTGTCTTAGAGATCGCCCATGCTAACGTCCGCATGCCCCACCCAGAAATATCCGGCGTTGCAGTACTGCAGCGTGCGTGCACTGCCATCGAGCACTCCATAGAAAAAGGTGACGAACCTCTCGATGGCTTTTTTCATAAAGTAGCTTGTTCACTTTCCCGCATAGCCATGCCGCGCTCTCTAATTCACTGGCATAGGCGTGAACGGCTGCCTGCACATTGGCCATCAACAGAGCAGCCGACACTCCTTTGCCGACAACATCTGCTCGCGCCATCTAAACCCCACCGGGATGCGGGGCTGTGGCGCCGTTAGATCCGGTTTCGTGATGGGCAATTCGACAGAAACGGAGTTGCGCAGAAAGCGACGCGGCCTTCTGCCCGATCGATGCGGCCCCCAATGGCCCGCAAGAAAGTGACTTCCTCTGCGAACCGGAGGCACTGGGATTGTCGAGGTCAGCCATGGAAAATGACTCTTATGCTTGATTTACAGGATTGCAAAAGCGCCTTACACAACAACCGCTATGCGAGCTCCTTCAATCTATTCTTCAATTGGAAAAAACTGAAAGGCAGGGAATAGGAAAGAGGCGCACTCCGGGGATCTTGCTCACTGGGGCCCCGGCGAGTGTATGCTGTTGAGTGTCGAAACCATCCCAAACACAGATCTCTCTGAAGGCTCCTGAGTCCACCTTGCTCTCGCGTATTGACCGCCGTGAATTTATCAAAACGAGTTCTCTGGCCGCCTGTGCGCTCGGGTTTGGCGTGCCGGCGCTCTTGCGCGGACAGAATCTCAACAGCAAGCTGAACGTCGCCTGCGTCGGAATCGGCGGTAAAGGCCGGAGCGACACCGATGCCTGCGCCGGCGAGAACATTGTCGCGTTGTGCGACGTGGATTCTGGTTCAGAGGCTTACGAGACTCAAACGGCAAAATATCCGGGCGCGAAGTTTTACAAAGATTTCCGCCAGATGCTTGACCAGATGGGCGATCAGATCGATGCGGTGACGGTCTCGACTCCGGATCATATGCACGCGATTGTGGCGTCGGCGGCCATGAAGAGGAACAAGGCTGTCTTTGTCCAGAAACCGCTGACGCAGACCATCTATGAGGCGCGCTACCTGCGGAAAATGGCGAGGGAGAGAAAGCTCGTCACGCAGATGGGCAACCAGGGCAGCGCAGGCGACGGTTTGCGCCGCGCGGTGGAGACGATTCAAGACGGTCTCATTGGACAAGTGCATGAAGTTCACGTGTGGACCAACCGCCCGGTCTGGCCGCAGGCAATGGATCGTCCAACCGGAGAAGATCCGGTTCCTGCCACATTGGAGTGGGATGTTTGGATTGGACCGGCTCCTATGCGGCCGTACGTTGGCAGCCATGATCCGGATGTTCACGATGGAATTTACGAGCCGTTTAACTGGCGCGGCTGGCAGGATTTTGGCTGCGGCGCGCTGGGCGACATGGCATGCCACACCGTCAACATGCCTTTTCGCGCCTTGAGTCTCGAGTCACCGACAGTGATTGAAGCGATGCCCTTCGGCAAGATGAACAAGGAATCGTATCCTGTAGGCTCGAAAATTCGCTTCGATTTTCCCAGGCGCAAAGCGCATATTCCGCTCGAACATCCGCATCTGTTCCACCACTACAGAAAGATCGAGCACGATGCGGTGACACTGTGGTGGTACGACGGCGGCCAGCCTGACACCGCCGCCCGTGGCGGCCATGACCTGAGCAACAAGCCGCCGGTCGAGCTCACCGCCGACATCGTGGAGCTGCTAGGCGAGGTTCCCGATAGCGGTTGTCTGCTGGTTGGCGACGGAGGCACGGTCTTTTCACCGGACGATTATGGAACCAGTTTCTTCGTGAAGCTGAAGGGCGATCAAAAAGTTCCTCCACTACACCAAGCACCCGGCTATGGCGCAATTTGCTGAGCGCATTCCGCGCAACACTTATGGCAAGACTGGCGATGGCAAGAAATCCGGAGGCAGTGTTTTTGCCCATGCGCAAGAATGGCTCGTTGCCGTCAAGGAAAACAAGCCGGAGATCTGCTACTCGCGTTTTGAGATCGCCGCGCGCCTCACGGAAACCATGCTGCTGGGCTGCGTTTCGTTGCGCGCGGGACAGAAGATCGAGTGGGACGAACACAAGATGCTTGCGAAGAACTGTCCTCAGGCGGCGCAGTTTATACGACGGCAAGACCGTTCCGGCTGGGCTCTTTCCTGATGTGTCTATCCCCGGCAAAGCCGAATAAGCATTAACGTACCGGAATGCATCCGTACTGCAGTTATGCCTGGCGCCCAGGCAGATACTGTTCCAGAAAACGTCGCGCCAGGACAAATCCGTCTTTGCGCTGCTGCGGAAAATCGGGAAGGTCCGCGGTGTGCGGCGCATCCCAGAATTGGTCTTCGTGCTCCACCGCGATGCCGCCGTTGAAGCGGATCTGCAGCAGGACCGTGAGGAATGCCGGCCAGTTGACGATCCCTTGTCCGGGGATCCGATAACGCCACCATCCCTGGCCGGCAATGCCCACCTGCTGCAGTACTGGCTGAATGATCTCCGTGTCCTTGGCATGCACAGCGAGGATACGGTCTTTGAACTGCCACGCCACACTGACGGGGTCAATGTACTGCCGCACGAAATGCGAGGGATCGAATTCGAGCCCCAGCCGCTTGCTTGGGACGCGGTCGAAAACGGCCTGCATCGCTGCCGGAGTGGTCGCGAAATTGACACCGGTTGGGTAGTTCTCCCAGCCCATCCCAATGTCGAGCTTCTCGCAAACGGGGAGGTATTTCTCGTTGAAGACATCGGCGAAGGCCGCGGCCTGATCCTCCATCCGGACGCCCGGCTGCCCGCCGCTGAAGGTGCCGACAAACTTGCAGCCTAGGCGATGGCAAAATTCGAGGGCGCGAATAAAATCTGCCTGCGCGGTCGCGCGCTTGCCCGCATCGGGATGCGTGTGGTTGGGTTCGAAGTACTCAATGCTGACAATGCGAATGCCTGCGGTCCGCGCCGTCGCCAGAATCTGATCGATCGCGCTGTCGCTCAGTTTCGGATTGAAGTCCGTACCCGGCGTCACCACGACGCCTTCGTAACCGGCCTGCGCGGCAAAAGCGAGCTTCTGCGGCGAGTACGGCGTGATGATGGAGAGCTTGGGATAGGGTGTATCCCGCGGTGTCCCCGCAGGCGCTAGCTCTGCCTGTATCGGGACAGCCGCTGTCCCCGCCAAGCCCAGAGCCGTTGCGGATGTGCCGCCGACCTTCAAAAAATCCCGCCGGTTCCAAAACGAGTTTTCGCTCTCCATAAACTTCCGTTTTCCCAGCATAGCGCACATCCACACTCTGATCGCCGTACATAACAAATGAGGCGCAGAGGCATTCAGCCTGTGGTGGCGACGACTTACGGCGAACAAACGTCAAGGGGACGAGTAGGCCACCACACGGCCGGAACTGCAAGATCTGCCCGATTCAGAACTTCCGAAACACCGTTTGGACTGTTAGCGTTAGTTGACGATGTAGTCCAGGAAGATCGGTAAACACGAAGTGCCTTTCAGAATGGCTTCAGGATCGAATTCAAAACATGGCGAGGAGACTTGGTGCGGCTGAAAGCCTCAAAAACCTGCGTCGGCTACACCTTCAGCACATCGCCCTCCCGCGCCACAATCTGATAGAGCACCGGGTTTACAAAGAAACCCAGAAATAGCCGCGAGACCAACCCTGCCACGATCACAATGGCAAATGGCTTCTGCGTGTCGGAACCGATGCCCGTCGAGAGAGCCGCCGGCAGCAGTCCCAGGCAAGCCACCAGCGCCGTCATCATAATGGGCCGCAGCCGCAGCAGAGAGGCCTCGCGCGTCGCCGTCTGGATGTCCATGTTCTGCTCCAGCCGCAGCTTATTGATGTAGGAGACGAGAATCACCGCCGTCTCCACGGACACGCCAATCAGCGCCAGCATGCCCAGCGCAGACGACGCGCTGAACGGAGTATGCGTCAACTTCAGCGCCAGCAACGCGCCCACCGGATCGGTCAGCAATACACCCAGCAGAACGATAATCGGAAACTTGAAGTTATCGTAGAGCGCAAACAAGATCATCGAGATAATCAACAGCGCCAGCGGCCCGATCACGAACAGTTGCTGTTTTGCTGCCACGAGTTCGTCGTACTCGCCGCCCCACGTCATCCGGTATCCCGTTGGCAGTGACTTCTGAATGTCGGCAATCGCTTGCTGGCCGGCGTTCACCGCGCTCGCCAGGTCGCGTCCTTCCACGCTGTACTGCACGCCGATGTAGCGCGAGTTGTTTTCGCGATAGATGAGCGCCGCCCCGCCGGACTCACGAATATCGGCCAGCGCGCTCAGCGGAATCTGCTGCCCGGCGGGCGTGCCCACGAGCAAGTTCCCGATCTGCTGCGCGCTCTCGCGGAACTCCGGCTTCATGCGCACCACCAGGTCGAAGAGCTTTTCGCCCTGCACTACCTGCGTGGCCGCCTGCCCGCCCACCGCCGCCTGCACAATCGCTTCCACGTCGGCCACGTTAATGCCGTAGCGCGCAATCTTGCCGCGATCCACGTCGATGGTCAGGGTCGGCTGCCCCAGCTGGCGCACTACGGTCAGTTCCGTGAACCCCGGAACCTGGCTGAGCCGCTGCTTGACCACCTGCGCCATGTTCTGCAGCACATTGAGGTCGGGACCGTAAATCTTCACCGCCAGCGCGCTCTTCAGTCCCGTCAGCGCCTCGTCCACCGCGTCTTCGGCCGGCTGCGTGAAGTTGAAAACCACGCCCGGAAATACTTCGAGCTGGCGCTGAATGTCGGCCGTCAGCTCTGCCTTGTTGTGGATGGCGCCCGTCTTCCACACCGCGTCGCTATACGGCTTTAGCCCCACGTAAAACTCGTCGTTGTAGAACCCCGTCGGATCGGTGCCGTCGTCCGGCCGACCCAACTCCGAGCCCACATCCGTCACCATTGGGTACTTCATCAGGATGTCCCGCACCTGCGGTGAAAACCTGCTCGATGTCTCGAACGAAACCGTGTACGGCATGGTGGCGCGAATCCACAGCGCGCCTTCGTCCAGGTGCGGCATGAATTCGCCTCCGATAAACGGAATCAGAAGCAGCGAGGCCGCGAAGATCACCACCGCCAGAACCATTATTGTCCAGGGCCGGCCCAGGCTCCAGTCGAGCCACACCGTATATCTCGCTCTCACCCACTCGAACGGCTTGTTCTCCTTCTCGTGCACACCGCCTTTGAACCACATGGCGCAAAGCACGGGCACCAGCGTCAGAGTCAGGATCATCGCCCCAACCAGCGCGATCGCCACCGTATCCGCCATCGGCTTGAACAGCTTGCCCGACGGCCCTGTGAGCGCGTAAATCGGCAAATAACCGGCGATGATCACGGCCACCGAATAGAAGATCGGCCGGTCCACGTCCTTCGCGGCCTTCTGAATCACATCTTCGCAGGTCGTACTCCTGCCCCTCGCGCGCGCCCAGTTCCCTGAAGACGTTCTCCACCATCACCAGGGTGCCGTCGATCAGAATGCCGAAGTCAATCGCACCGATCGAAAGCAGGTTCGCCGGAATCCCCTCCGCGTGGAGAAAAATGAACGAGAACATCAGCGACAGCGGAATCGTGAGCGCTACAATCACCGCCGCGCGAAAGCTCACCAGGAACGCCATCAGCACGACCAGCACCAGCGTCATTCCCAACAGCAGGTTGTGCTCCACCGTGTCGATGGTCAGTTGCACCAGGTCGCTGCGGTCGTAGTAGGCGCGCACCTTCACGTCCGGCGGCAGCAGGTGCTCATTCAGCTCCTGAGTCTTGGCTTCCACGCCCTTGAGCACGTTCTGCGTCTGCTCGCCGCGCCGGATCATGATCACGCCTTCCACCGCGTCATCCGTCTTGTTGAAGCCGAACTCGCCCAGCCGCGGTGCGTTCCCGATCACCACCTGTCCGATGTCCCCGATGCGCGTCGGCACCCCGTTCTGCGAGCCCACCACGATATTGGCGATATCCGAGGTGTCGCGCACCAGGCCCACGCCGGTTACGTAATCGAACTGCTGTCCCTGCTCGTAGAATCCGCCACCCGCATTCGAGTTGTTCACCGAGAGCTGCTGTATGACCGTCGGCACGGTCATGTGATACGCGTAGAGCTCGGGCCGGATCGAGCAATACCTGGTACTGCATCACGGTGCCGCCAAAGCCGGAGTCGTCCGCCACGCCGGGCACCTGCTTGTACTGCCGCTCCAGCACCCAGTCTTCAATCGTCTTCAGTTCCTGCGGCGTGCGGTCCGGGCTTTCAATCACGTATCGGTACACGAGGCCAGAAGGGCTCGCCAGCGGAGCCAGCGTTGGCGTTACGCCCTGCGGATACGTCACTTCGCTAAGCCGCTGAAATACCACCTCGCGCGCAAAGTAATCGTCTGTGCTCTCGTCGAACGTCATGATCACGTCCGATAGCCCGTAGAGCGAAATCGAACGCATCACCGTCAGCTTGGGAACGCCGTTCATCTCCACTTCCGTGGGGACGGTCACCAGGCGCTCCACCTCTAGCGCATCGTGGCCCGGCCATTGCGTAATCACTTCCACCATCGGCGGCGAAAGATCCGGGTACGCGTCTACGGGCATGTTGTGGAAAGCCATCGCTCCGCCCACGGCCATGAACGCCACCAGGAGCAGGACGATCGGCTTCTGCCGAAGCGCAAATTGAACGATGCGATGAATCATCTCGGCCTGTCCTCTCAGT
Source organism: uncultured Acidobacteriaceae bacterium (assembly GCA_963830285.1). Taxonomy (GTDB): domain Bacteria; phylum Acidobacteriota; class Terriglobia; order Terriglobales; family Acidobacteriaceae; genus Telmatobacter. The sequence goes on along the minus strand of CAWHLU010000009.1, from coordinate 74,377 downwards.
GTTGCAGCGAGTTGACGACTTGCAGGAACAGGCTGCCGTTGCCCACAATCCTGTCGCCCGGCGATACGCCCTTTACGATCTGCGTCTCGTTGCCCTGCGCTTGGCCCAGCACTACGTCGCGCCGCCCAAACTGGTTGTCACCCGTCAGCGCATACACAAAGGGCTGGTTGTTGTCGTCACGCAACACCGCGGCATTCGGCACCGCAAGAGCATTCTTCAGCACTCCGGCCGTCACCGTCACCGTGCAGTACATATCGCGCTTCAGTTTTTCGCCGGGATTGTCCACAACGATGCGTGCCTGCAGCGTGCGAGTGTTCGGATCGAGCGCAGGCGACACATACGAAATCTTGCCGTGGAAACTGTCAGGAAACGCATCCGTCTGCACCACCACGTCTTCGCCGCTTTTCACATACTCCAGATCAGCCTGGTATACGTTCGCCAGCACCCACACCGTGCTCAGGTCCGAGATGGTGAATGCCTGCGTCTGCCCCGCCTGCACCACCTGTCCCGGCGAAACCAGCCGCTCCACGACCTCGCCGGCGATCGGCGCCAGCACCGGAATCTGCGCTGACGAAGGAGCCTTCGCCAGGTCCTCGGGATTCTTGATGCCCAGAATCCGCATGCCCTGCTCGGCCGCGTTCAAATCGGCCTGTGCCTGTGTGCGATTGCTCTCCGCCTGCTCCAGATCCTGTTGCGCAATGGCGTGGTGCGCATACAGGTCCTGCGCGCGCACGTAAAACCTGTCCGCCAGCCGGAAAGAGTCCGCGGCCTTCAGATAGCCGTCGAGCAACTGCGCGTAGTCCGGGCTGCTCACCTCCAGCATCGGTTGATTCATCTGCACATGGTCGCCCGGGACCACCATGATCCGGCTCACCGGCCCGCCCACCTGCGTAATCACCGGCGTCGTCTTGAATGCGTTGTAGGCCACCGCACCCGTCAGCCGCAGCGTATTTGTAATCGTGCCAGGTGACATCGTTACCAGTTGCACATGGCTCATCTGGTCTGCGGGAATCGTGAATAGCTGCGGCGTCGCCGACGGCGATGCCTTCGACGAAAACGAAGTCATCCCGCTCGCATTGTCCTTCGAGTGGCAGCCGGCCAATACCGGCAGCGCAAGTAGCAGGGCCCACGCGCTCCGCATCCGGCGCGCCCCATCCATCCTCTGTGCGTGTCTCATGGTAAGCTCCTGGTCCCTACCGCTTCGCGAAGCTGCTCCAGCGCCTGCAGGTACGATGCCAGCGCCTGCCGGTAGCCGAGTTGCGTTGCACGGTAACTTCGTTCTGCATCCAGAAAGTCCAGCAGGCTGGCCGCTCCGTGCTTGTACGCGTAATCCGTAATGTCCAGCGATTGTTGCGCCTCGTCGAGATAGCCTGAGCGATACAGCCCTACGATCTCGTTGTTCGCTTGCCAGCCCTCGTACGCGTCCCTCACGTCCGTCAGCACCTGCCCGTTCGCGTACAGTTGCTGCTCCTGCGCCTGTGTAATCGCAAACCCGGCCCGCTTGATCTCGCCCTGGTTGCGATCGAAGATCGGCAACTGCATCGATCCAAAAAGCGAAACCTCATTCAGATAGTCCAGGTGGGTGTAGTTAATTTGCCCGGTCACGTCCCGTTTTCCAATCGCCTTTTGCAGGTTGAATGCGCTGTTTGCCGCCGCCACTCCCTGCTGTGCCGCCTGCAGGTCCGGCCGGCTCTTCAGCGCCGCCGCCTGCATATCTTCGAGCCCGCCCTTCATCGGCTGGTAGTCGAAGCTCCCGGCCAAATCGTAGTCCGCGCTTACTTGCTCGTATCCCAGCAACTGCCGCAGATCCGACAGCCCCTGCACGCGCGCCAGCTTGGCCTGTGCCACATCGGTCTGGAACTGCAGCAACTGCAGCTTCATCTTCAGAAGATCGTCCAGACCGATATCGCCCGCCTTGTAGCGCGCCTCGGTAATGTCCACCGAGTTCTGAAAGCTCTTCAGGTCCTGGTTGGCAAGCTCCAGCGTCGACTCGGCCAGTTCCACATTGATGAAACCAGTGGCCACGTTGAACGTGAGCGTGCGCTCGTTGTCGGCGACCTGCCACCGCGTCACGGCAGTCTGGTCTTTTGCTGCCTGCAGCCGGTGCTGCCGCTTCTTCCCACGCTCGAACAGATAGCTCACGCCCAGGTCGAACTGCGCTGTATTGTCCAGGTAGTCCGAGCTGAAATTACTGGGCTGGAAGATCGGCAGAAACTGCGTGTCGCCCAGAAGCACCGGATCGGGCCGCAGGTTGGCGGTAATCTCTTCCGCCTCGTTTTGCTGGATCGTGGTCCGCGCCGCCAGCAGATTGTGATTGTGCTGCGAGCGCCATCTGGATCGCCTGATCCAGCGTGATCAACTGCGCTCCGGGCTTCTGCGCCAACTGGCTGGCCGCCGGCGCCGTGGCTACCCTGCGGCGGAGGCTGAGCAGGCGGCGCCTGCGCGATCGCTGCCCCCGCGACCAAACTCAAAAGCACCGAGGATAAAAAATCGTAAGGTGGTCGAACGCATAGGCGCTCCAACTCCTGAACAGAAGAAATAGCCGATGAATGTGCCCGAGAGGCACGAAGTAAAGGGAGTGGCTATACAGGAGGGGCGCGGGGCGGCCTTTCATTCGGCCCTGCATTGCGAAACGAAGCTATTCTCCCGGACCGTGCATTCCGCAGTGGCCCGGACCAAGACGATCGCCCCGACCGGTGCTGCTGGAGGAGCGATGACCATGTGGCACAGCGTGCAGTCGCCTGCCGGGCACTGGTCATGGTGGTGCCACACCATTCCCATTGTGGTCGTCAATACCAGCACGATCAACAGGACAGAAACTGCGACACGCCGGATTCGCGTCGGGTCAGGAATTGAGGGCGACCCCGTTAGTCAGCTTCTACTTCATCCATAGTGTATCCATTCTCAACCACGCCGAAGCTTGATTCATCCCACATTCGAGATGCACCCACTCCCGAGGGAATGGCCAAGTGAGAAAAAGCACAGTGTGAGAACGTCCCCACTATATCCCCTGGAAAGGCAAATTGAGAGACATAAATGTCCGGTGGCGATTGGAAGCCGCTTGTCTCAGACGAAAATCCCACGGGCCACGTCGACTTCACCGCTGACGGCCAATGGTTCCTTTACCATGCCACCGATTCCAACGGAAAACGCATCCTGTCTCGCGTTGCATCAGCCGGCGGCGACCAACCGGAGCGCCTGGGTGAATTCCCGACCTGCGCCCCGTCAGGCACGATGAGGATCAGCCCAGATGGGAGCAAGGTCATAGTCGCCGCCGGTGAGTACGTAACCGCCTACGAAATGTGGCCGCTCTAAAACTTCGTCCCTCTCGCGCCCAAACCCAAGGCTCCCGGCTACGTTATCGCTGAAGAACGGAGATGGCGCGGATACTTCCCCTTGCCTCCGAGCACAAGCGCCAAAATGCTCCGTGGCTGCATGGGGCTGCCGCTTTCTCCCTCTGCAAATCGTCCATGCGCTCTGAGAAGTCAAGGGCGACCATGAGTCAAGCTTTAATGTTGTGTGCCCCGTTTTCAAGACCTGTTCACCGTTGCAGGCTGAAGTTGTTCTCGGGAGGGCCTTATTGATTTCCACATCAATTTGAGCGGTTTGAAACGCTCGCGAACGCTCCTATTGACATTCTGTATGACGCAGAGCGATACTCCTACAGAAATTCGATAGGAGCACTCGATGGGCCAGAGCCAGACAAATCTCCTCCAGGGAACCCTCGATCTTTTGATTCTCAAAGCGGTCGGTGACGACGAGTTCCATGGCTTGGGGATTTCACGTCGAATTGAGCAGATTACACAAGGCACATTCCAGGTCAAGCCGGGCTCGCTTTTCCCTGCCCTTCATCGCATGGAAGAGGCCGGATGGCTAAGTTCCTTTTGGGGTGAGTCGGAGAATAACCGGCGGGCCAAGTTCTACCGCCGAACCAAGGCGGGCGAGCGTCAACTCGGTATCGAAACACAGGAATGGGCAACAATTGCGCGAGCCATCGGGAGTGCACTAAAGGCAACATAGGAGGTGAGGTATGGGATTCTGGCTACGGATCAAAGCGGCCAGCTCGAATCTCCTTCACAAGGACAAGCTCGAGTCCGATCTGGATGCAGAGATTTGCGAATACGTCGATGCTCTCGCCGAAGAGAAAATCGCTGCCGGAATGTCTCCGACCGAGGCTCGCCGCAGTGCACTCGCAGAGATTGGAGGATTGGAGCAAGTCAAACAGGCGGTGAGAGAAGACCGTACTGGCACAAGTATCGAGCTGCTCTGGCAGGATGTACGTTATGGGATGCGAATGCTTCGGCGCAATCCATCGTTTACATGGACTGCTGTCATCACACTCGGACTGGGTATTGGGGCCACAACCTCTGTTTTCTCCGCTGTTTATTCGCTGATGCTGCGCCCTCTTCCCTACTCAAAGCCTGATCAACTGGTGTCGGTCACAGCTCAAAGTCCTAAATTCCAATCAGACGTGCTGGTGTCACCCGATTTCGTTGCGACGCAACACGCGGTGAAATCCTTCTCCCAACTCGCGGGATACTGGTGGGCGAATCGCAACCTGACTGGTTCTGGGAACCCAGTTCGCATCGTTTGGGTCGGTGTGACCGCCAATTTTCTTCCCATGCTGGGAGTCACTCCGCAGTTGGGTCGCACCTTTTCCGAGAGAGAGGATGGACCGGGCGGACCTTCGCTGATCATCCTCAGCAATCGCACCTGGCGAAGTCAGTTTCAGGCTGATCCCAAAGTGATAGGCAAGTCAGTCACGATTGACGGAAGAGCAGAAACCATCATCGGCGTACTGCCTGCGAATTTCAGTTTTCCAAATTATGGTTTGGAGCCGGATGTCTACGCACCTGCGGATCTTGACCGGGACACAAGCGTTTCCCCAGCAAAACCTGTACTGGGTATCTTCACCATCGGGAGGCTGGGGTCCGCGATCAGAGCCGAGCAGGCACAGTCGGAAATGCAGACCTTCTTTGAAACGCGAGGGCGCGCTTACCCTCCCGGTTTCGAGTTTCTGTCGAGTGGGCGGCAGGCGGTGGTCGAATCTCTGCGGAGTCATTTGACCGGCGACGATCGCCGGCCTTTGTGGATACTTCTTGCCGCAGTTACCGGCGTTTTGCTGATCGCTTGCTCGAATGTTGCCAATCTCCAACTGGCACGCGCTGTATCATCCCGGCACGAAACCGCTGTGCGTGGCGCGCTCGGCGCATCGCGACTTCGGCTCATCCGCAAATGTCTGGTCGAAAGTCTGATCGTGTCGCTTTTTGCCGCCCTGATTGGCCTTGCAATCGCGTCGCTGATAACAGCGCTTATCCACCATTCGGGACTGAGTTCAACGGGCCCGACCATTTCGTTTGCAGGAGAATCGTTCCAGTTGCCCTTCCGGACGCTGAGCAGTCTGATTCAAGTAAACGGATGGGTGCTAAGCTTCGCCGTGGGCCTGGCCCTTGTTACCACGTTGCTGTCGGGCCTGGCGCCCGCGGTGAATGGCGCGCGGACGGATTTGAGAAACGTCCTGCAGGCAGCTGCGCTCCGGGTCACCTCTAGCCGGGAGGAGCGATTCTTACGCCACTCACTGCTCGTGCTGCAGATCGGTCTTGCGGTCATGCTTCTTGCCGCCGCCGGACTATTGGTTCGCAGCTTTGTCAATGTGCTCCAATACGGCTCCGGCTTCGATCCGGACAATACCCTCACGGGAAAAACTCTGCTGACCGGCAAACGCTATCAATCGCCCGAGGCGCATCGTAACTTTACTCAGGGCCTGCTGCCTCGCCTGGCAGCCCTCCCGGGCGTCGAAACTACCGCTTTGGCCAGTGCACTACCGCTCGCACACGTGGACGGCGGTGCGGTCTCGTTCAATGACAATCCCAATCCCCCGGTTGCCTTGCGTAAGGTCATAACGATAATCAGCGTGACACCGGATTACTTTCGCGCGGTTGGAACCCCTCTCTTCAAAGGAAGAGCCTTCGACAATCGCGATACGGCAATTTCAGCTCGCGTCGCGATTGTGAATCTCGCCTTCGCAAAACAGTTTTTCGCAGGGGACGCGTTGGGAAGACAATTCAATATCGGCCAATTGGACAACGGCCAGTTCCGATTTCTGCCCACAACGATTGTCGGGATCGCGGAGAATGTTCGGCACAACGGACTCATGGAGGAGGTGCGGCCTGAATTCTATGTACCTATGGAGCAAATCCCCTCTGAGGAAGTCGATCTGATTTTGCGTACCAGCGCCGATCCCGTCTCCCTTTCAAATGCCATGCGCGAATCGCTTACCGCCGTCGACCACGAACAACCCCTTTTCGACGTGGAGACCATGGGCGAACGGCTCTCTGATCTGGTAGCGCAACGAAAGCTGATGATGTTTCTCATCGCTTGTTTTGCAATGCTCGCCGTAATCCTCGCCGCAGTCGGCGTCTTTGGAGTCTTCGCGTATTCAGTAACTCAACGCGCGCAGGAAATGGGAATTCGACTGGCTCTGGGCGCCTCTCGCACCGGTTTGCTGCGACTGATCATAATGCAGGCTGCGCAGCTGATTCTCCTTGGCGGAGTCATCGGAATAGGGTCCGCTTTTCTTCTAAGCAGGCTGCTGGCAAGCACGCTTGTAGGGGTCACGCCTCATGACATCTTGTCTTTCTCGCTGGCATGGGCGCTCGTGACGGTCGTCGCGCTATTTGCAAGCGTCGTTCCTGCGTTGGGTGCGGCCCGGACTGATCTATTATCCGTGCTTCGCCAGGAATAGAGATTCGCCAGCACTTCTTGCCCGAACCAATGCAAATGAAACCTGGAGGTTCGAATTATTATGCTGATCGAGAAAAGATTTTCGCTATTGCGCGCCAGTGTAATTGCGCTCGCCCTGGCAACGAGCACTACGTTTGATGCGGGCGCAGTGCCCGCGCATGCGATGAGCTTGCAGGTAAGCTCTGAGACTTCAAACACGGCAGAACAGTTCGCAGGAACCTGGCACTGGATGTTCGATGGAGCGAGCTTTGCCACGATGACTCTGGTTCGGAGCGGGCCCGGCTTTACGGGCTCCGTTACCCCATCTCGAATCGCTCTGAACGATGACGGTAGATTAATTCGGGCTGATCCGGCTGAAGACAGCTCGCCAAAGCCCATCACCAAGGCATCACTGGAGGGTTTAGAACTGCACATCACCACCACCGATGGGTTTGAATTTACGGCGACCCTGAAGGACGACACCCATGCCGAGATTCTTCCGGCAGGAGCACCGCCAAATATGAAGCCGATAATGGCTGAGAAAGTTCACTAGGGTCATCCGTGTAATTCTGGCTGACTCGATTCGATCAACTCGAGAGCGATGGTGGGCCAACCGGAAGCCGGTCTCTCGCGCCTCCCAAGAGACAGTGATGTCAGGTTGCGCAAACACATGCTGCGGTTCGCATCTAAGCACGAAAATAGGCGAGAGGCAATGCTTACGATTTCTTGAGATATTTTTTATGCTTCTTTCATGTTCTCAGATGGACAATAGCTAGTAATCGATCAATTAGTGTAGTAACTGTCGGCCTCTTCGATTGCGAGAAGATGGACCTATAAGCTGTGTTCTTCATAAATTGCATATATCTATGCCCGGTAACTTTCTGCAATTTCCTTATAACAACCTTACGTCGCTTCGCATAAGACTGGGAATGAGGGGAGCTAAGTGAGGAAGCTTTCCTCACGTGAGGCCGCCAACCCAACCCTTCTTCACCGGGGACGCCATTTGTCAAGGAGACCATGAACGATGCATAAGAATGTTAGAACAGCCATCATCATAAGCGTTGCAATCTGCGGGACCGCCGGAGTCCAGATCGCTTCTGTAGCGCAGAGTTTGGGTTCGAACTCGAGCAAGAAAGATGTTTCTCGTACCGCAGCCCCTTCGCCTTCTGATGCGCAATCTGCAGTCGATTTCGCGGCATTGGAAGCTCCAGTCACAGACCCCAGCGCGCTTGCCAAGGAGGCAGCTGCTGCATCTGCAGCCCCCGGCGGCGAAACTCCCGGCAAGGATGCAGGTTCCTCTTCAAGTTCAACCACCGCCTCCCCCGTTCCAGCGATGAAGAACGATGCGGTCGTCAAAGAGCTGGCCGAGATGAAAAGGCAATTCGAGCAGATGGAGCAAATGCAGGCCCTCATGAAGGCCAAGATGGCGAGACTCGAGTCAGAGTTGACGACGGATGCCGCGACCGGCGATTCCGTCTCAGCAGAGAAGGATGCCTCGACCTTGCGCGCGGCGGAGAGCGGCGGCACCAGCAGTCTGGTTACGCCGGGAATGCAGGCTGCAGCGGCGCCCCCCGCTGCTACGGCGCCAACCCCACCCGAAATAAATGCGCAGACAACCACCAAGGGAGAACCCTTCGAAGGAGATTGGACCTGGCTCAACAGCAATGGGCATCAGGTCGATAGCCCGATGGCAACCAAGTATTTCACGCCCGAGTTTCGCGCCGACGCGAACTACATCCTCGACTACAACCATCCACACGATGACACCATGGGCGGTGCAACTGAGAGCTTTCGTTCAGACGAGTGGCAGTTAGAACAGATCAGCATTGGTGGCGACTTCCGCATCAACAATGTGCGTGGGCGCATCCTCACTATGGATGGCCTGTTCGCGACAACCACACCGCGCAACGATGCGAGCTATAGCCGCGGTCAATGGGATCTGTCGGGCGCGTACAAGTATGTCTCAGAGGCATGGGGCGGATACCATTGGGATGTCGCACACGGTCTCAATGTGGATGCGGGAATCTTCGTTTCGTATATCGGTCTCTTCAGCTACTACAACTTTGACAACTGGACATACCAGCCGTCCTTCGTCTCCTCCAACACGCCTTGGTTTTTCAACGGCCTTCGAATCCAGTATTTTCCAACCAAGAAGCTGAAGATTGAGCCATGGATCATCAACGGCTGGCAGTCGTACGCACGCGCGAACGGTAAGCCTGGACTGGGTGGCCAGATTCTCTGGCGCCCCAAGCCTTACTTGGACTTCGTGTTTAACAACTACGGCTTGGGAGAGGATGCCGTCGGATTTCCCGGGCGGTCCCGCGTGCACGCTGATTACAGCGGACAGTTCAAGCTGTATGACAACCCACGCAAGTTCATGGACAAGATCGCAATGACCGTTACTGGAGACGCCGGGTGCGAATACGGTGGTGGTCCGTCCAGCGGACCTTACAGTTCAACCGGAGCTTCCCCGGAGATGGGCTCGAGTTCCACCTACTCTGGCGGTGTCAACTGCCACGGCAGCAAAGATGGCAAGCCAAAGCAGGCATTCGTTGGTTGGATGATGTATCAACGATTCTGGTTCAACAGGGACCGGTACGCTGTGACCTTGGGTGGCGGCCAAATGAACAACCCCGGTCGTTACCTCACCCTGTTGCCTCCTATCAACGGTGCCACGGCCACCACCGGCACTCCCTACTTTACTGAGAACGCCGGCGACCGCTCACAAATGCATGATGGAACCATCACATTTGACTACATGCCGAGCCAGTTCATCACCTTTACCTTGGAGCAGGGTTACCGCTACTCCGACGTTCCTTATTGGAGCGGCCGAGGCGGCATTACCCCGCCCGGTGGAAACAACGGTTCTCCAGCGCATTACCAATGCGCCGGAGGCGGCGATTCCGGCTTTGGATATGGCTCCCTCAGCGCGGCTGAGACATTCTGCGGCGGTGCCGGCGCGGGCACCAGTGCCATCTGGTGGCCTGACCTGCGCACCAACCAGACCAACACCACGGTTGCGATTAAGGTCAGATTCTAACGGTACAGTCTCCAGGTCGCAATTGTTCCTTCGATCGGTCACGCTACCTTAACGGACTAAGCCGGAACTCCTCGGAGTTCCGGCGTTCCTTCCGTTCAGCGAAATGCTTCGGACGTCGTGAGTGCCTGAACCTTGAGTTACCGGTACCGATACCCCAAGTTGGCGAGAAGTTGAAGAGCATTGCTTACCTGAAGAATCAATCCCGCGAGCAAGGCTATCGCGGCGAATCTATGAAGCTGCGCCCAGTCAATACTTGCCGGCAAACCGAATCATCCTCAGTCTCTGTCATTCAAGATGAGAGCCATCTTGTCTGAGTCCATCGATGCAGGAGTCAATTCGGATGGAACATTTCTTTCGATAGCTGGCGAAGGATACGCCTGTACTTCCTCACCTCGCCCTTATGTGCCACTTATATCTTAAGTAAAACGCCTATAACTTTCTAGTTTATCTCTTATGGACTCTTTACGGGTTTCACCGTAACTCTTAGAAAACCACCTGGTTTTTGACTAATGAATAAAGCGAAATTAACGGGTCTTTCCGGATGTGCTCGAGAGCGAGCTGTACTAAGAGGAGTTTGAGGCATTACATGAAAATCAGACACTTTAAAGTTGGCTTGACTCTGGCATCGTGGACAATCGCTGCAGCTCTGAACCTGTGCGGCTGCAAGAGCGAGAAAGTGAATGCGGACGCAGAAGCTCCACCTCCCGCAAAGGTGATTTCCGGGGTGGACGTCTCCTTTTTCGCAGTCGAGCATCCGGAGCAGTATCCGATCGTTACAGCGAACGAATACCAGGCCCCGTCGCAATTGTTTGTGACCGGCACGGTAATTCCGGACATCTCGCGAAATGTTCCGGTGATTTCCCTTGCCTCCGGCCGCATTGTGGACATCCGCGCTCGCCTCGGCGACACCGTGAAGAAGGGCCAGGTCTTGCTGCGTGTTCGCAGCGACGATATTTCGGGAGGCTTCGACGCCTACCGCAAGGCCATCTCCGATGAGCTCCTTGCGCGCAAGCAATTGGATCGAGCGAAGGTGCTGTACGAGCACGGGGCGATAGCGCTGGGAGACCTGGAGGTCGCGCAAGACACCGAGGACGACGCCAGGACCACCCTCGATACCGCTACTGAGCATCTTCGTCTCCTCGGCACCGATCCCAATGACCCGAAGGGAATTGTCGATATTCTCGCCCCGGTTTCGGGCGTAATTACCGATCAGCAAGTGGCAAACGGATCAGCGGTTCAGGCCTACTCTACACCGAACCCATTTACTATTTCGGACCTGACCAGCGTGTGGATCGTCTGTGACGTCTACGAAAGCGACATGGCCAACGTGCGCGTGGGGCAACCCGCCGACATCAAGCTGAACGCCTATCCGGACAAAATTCTCAAGGGCACGATCAGCAACATCGGCTCGATTCTCGATCCGAATATCCGCACAGCGAAGGTCCGTATCGAATTGGCCAATCCAGGCGGGATGATGCGGCCGGGCATGTACGGCACGGCCACTCTGTTCGGCAAGGAGAAGCGGACCTACACGGCTGTTCCGGCGTCCGCGATCGTGCATCTGCACGACCGCGATTGGGTCTTCGTCCCAGCGCAAGACAAGTTTAAGCGGATCCAGGTCATCAGTGGCGAACAGTTGCCGAACAACATGCAGGAGATTTTATCCGGGTTGCGGCCGGGCCAGCAGGTCGTGACTAACGCGATCAATCTCCAAAATGTAATCGACAATGAATGACGCTCAACTTCGAGGCCTGAGGAAGAAACCATGATTCGCAATCTCGTAGATTTTGCGCTCAATAATCGGTATGTGGTGCTGGCGGTTGGGTTGCTATTGCTCGGCTGGGGGGCGGTGTCGTTTCACAACATGCCCGTCGAGGTCTATCCGGACATTGCCGATAATTACGTGCAAATCATCAGCCAGTGGCCCGGGCGATCTGCCGAAGAGATGGAACAGCAAGTATCGGTTCCCGTCGAAATTCAGATGTTTGGGATTCCGCATCTCACGACGGTTCGGTCGGAGTCGATTTTCGGTCTTTCCCTGGTTACGTTGATCTTCGACGACGAATCCGTCGACGATTGGAACCGCCAGAAGGTGATGGAAAGGCTCACGCAGGTCAATATGCCGGCTGGTGTGGTGCCTCAAATGGGTACGGACTGGAGCCCAACCGGGCAGATTTATTGGTACACGATCCGGAGCACGAATCCGGCGTATGACCTGATGAATTTGAGGAGCATCGAAGACTGGACTCTCTATAAGGAATTCAGGAAAGTTCCGAACGTCGTGGACGTGAGCGACTTCGGCGGTACCGCGCGCGAATATCAGGTGCGCGTCGACCCCAATAAGCTCATCACCTACGGCTTGAGTATCAGTCAGGTTGAGAACCAGTTAGCCATCAACAATGTGAACGCCGGCGGCAGCTTCGTCGAGGAGGGCTTGCAGCAACTCAATGTCCGCGCACTGGGACTTTACCGCAGTGTGCAGGATATCGAGAATACCGTGCTGACGACTTCGAATGGGGCTCCAGTTCGCGTAAAGGACATCGCGGTGGTCGAATGGGGACCCAGAATTCGCCTGGGGCATATGGCCAGAGCCGATCATCGTCCGGACGGCGTCATTGTCGATGAGCCCGACGTCATCCAGGGCGGCGTGCTAATGCGCAAGGGGGCCGAAGAAGGCCCCACGATCGAAGGAATTCACAAGAAGGTGGAGGAACTCAACAATCGCCTCCTGCCCGAGGGTGTGAAGGTCATCCCCATGCTCGACCGCAGCGATCTGCTTCATTACACGTTGCACACGGTGCTGCACAACCTCGGCGAGGGAATGATCCTGGTGACGATCATCCTCTTTCTCTTTCTCGGTAATGTTCGAGGAGCTTTTATTGTTGCCCTCACCATTCCCTTTTCCCTGCTCTTTGCGTCTATATTTCTCAACCTGACCCATATCCCTGCAAACCTGATTTCACTTGGCGCGCTCGACTTCGGAATGGTCGTCGACGGCGCGGTCGTCATGATGGAAAACATCATGCGGCATTTGAGTCACCGCAAGAACGGTTCGCGGGAAGCGGGCCGCATTACGATGAGCATCAAGTCGCCCGTAGAAATGATCCGTGACGCCGCTCACGAGGTCCAGCGACCGGTTTTCTACGCCATCGCCATCATCATCACCGCCTACATGCCGATCTTCACGCTGCAACGAGTTGAAGGGCGTCTGTTCCGTCCCATGGCCTGGACCGTCGCCTTCGCACTCCTCGGGGCCATAGTATTCTCCATTTTCCTTGTGCCCGTGCTAGCGGCGCTGCTATTCCCGCATGGTGTCAAGGAATGGCGGAACCCAGTTATGGAGTTCCTGAAGGATCGGTACCGGAGCGTGGTGAAGACGGCTATCGAGAATCGCTGGATCACCGTCGGCGTTGGCCTGGCTTCGTTGGCCGTCGCTCTTTTCCTGACGTTTAGCGGCGTCATAGGCTCAGAGTTTCTGCCCCACTTGGACGAGGGCGCCATCTGGGCGCGTGGCGCGATGGCGAACAGCATCGGCGAGACGGAAGGCACACGCTTTGCCCAGCATTCCCGCTATATTCTCGCCTCGTTCCCCGAGGTCACCAAGGTTGTCTCGCAATCCGGCGCGCCCGACGATGGAACCGACACGGGGGGATTCGGCAACACGGAATATTTCGTCGACTTGAAACCGAAGGAGCAATGGCGACCCGTCTTTCATCAGAAAAAAGAGGAGTTGATCGCTGCGATGGATCGCGAACTGGAGAAATACCCAGGGGCTTTCTGGAATTTCTCACAGCCCATTGAGGACAACGTGGATGAATCGCTTACCGGCACGAAAGGCGGACTGGCTGCCAAGCTTTACGGGCCGGATCTGGATGTTCTCGAGGAAAAGGGCGAAGAGATCAAAGACATTATGGGCAAAATTGAAGGGGTCACGGATCTCGGGCTTCAACGCGATACGGGCCAGCCAAATATCGATCTCACCGTTGACCGTCTGGCGGCTGCGCGCTTCGGCATCAATGTCGCCGATGTCCAGGATGCAATTCAGACCGCGGTCGGCGGTAATCCTGTCAGCCAGGTACTGCAGGGAGAGGCAGTCTACAACGTGGTGGTGCGCTATCAGAAACCGTATCGCGATACAAAGGAGGCTATCCAGAATATTCGATTGCTCTCCCCCTCAGGAGAGCGCGTCTCGCTGGCTCAGTTGACTAAAGCTCAGGTTCGCGACGACGCTTACGACATTTTCCGAGAAGACGGTTCCCGCTATCTGGCCATCCGCTTTGAGGTTCGCGGGCGCGATCTGGGCACCACGGTCAAGGAGTCCATCGACAAGATCGCCAAGAATGTGCAGATACCGCGTGGTTATCACCTCGAGTGGTCGGGAGAATACGATAGCGAGAAGCGAGCCGAAGCAAGGCTGCTCTTCATCCTGCCCCTGACGATCTTTTTTATCTTCATCATTCTCTACTCCATGTTCCGTTCCTTCAAGTGGGCGCTGCTGCTTCTCGCCAACGTGGCCATGGCTCCCGTTGGAGGGTTGCTCGCTCTCCTTGTGACCGGCACATTCTTCAGCGTATCTTCCGGTGTCGGCTTCCTGGCGCTGTTCGGCGTCTCGGTTCAGACGGGTGTCATCATGCTTGAATATATCAATCAGCTTCGAGCCCGAGGTTACACTCCGGAAGGAGCTGCGATCGAGGGCGCAGTCCTGCGGCTTCGCCCCATCATGATGACCATGCTGGTGGCTACTCTGGGCCTGCTTCCCGCCGCGATGTCGCACGCTATCGGCTCCGACTCGCAGCGTCCATTTGCCATTGTCATTGTGGGGGGACTCATGGCGGCTCTCGTGTTGAGCATCTTCCTTCTGCCCACGTTGTATGTCTGGATTGCGCGAGAAGGCGACAAGCTGCCGAAACCAGAGGTGGCATTTGAAGGCTAATACGAAATACTTCCTAAAGCGGAGCATCGGTGGTTGTGCTTTTGTTGTCGCATTCCTCGCGACTGTTGCGAGTGCTCAGACGGCACTTACATGGGAACAAGTGAAGGCAAAGTTCGAAGCGGTTAATCCGGTGCTAAAGGCGGATGCGGCCAATGTGGAGGAGATGAAGGCCGAGGAGATTACGGCCTTTCTCCGCCCTAATCCGCAATTCACTCTATCTGTGGATGGCAACCAAGTTGCCCCGCACAATGGGGTTTGGACCCCCTTCAAGGGCACTACCGAGCAACCCAACTTCAGTTACCTGCACGAACGCGAACACAAACGGGAATTACGGCTGCAAAGCGCCAAGGAAGGCACGGAGATTACCCAGTCTCAGCATGTCGACTTGGAACGGAATCTGGTTTTCGGACTGCGCTCGGCCTTTGTGCAAACGCTCCAGGCCAAAGCGGTGCTAACGCTGGCCAAAGCCGATCTGGAGTACTACGACAAAATTATCGACATAAGCCGGGCGCGCTTCAATGCCGGCGACCTGGCCAAGATCGACCTGGCCCGTATCGAGCTTCAGCGGGTCCAATACGAGTCGGAAATCGAGACCGCGATCGTCAACCTGCGCCAGCAAAAGATTCAACTGCTGCTGCTGCTCGACGACCGCACGCCGGTCGACCAGTTTGACGTCACCGGGGCCTTCGATCTGGGTTCCGACCTGCAGTCTCTTGACGGCTATCACCAGATCGCGCTGGATAACAGGCCGGATCTGCGAGCGGCGATTCAGACGATCCAGCAGTCCCAGACGAACCACAAGCTCGCCGTGGCAAATGGGTCTACCGATCCGACCTTCGGAGGCTGGTTCACAAATAACTCGTCTACGAACAATCCCAACGGCCCCGAGACGATCGGCGCCAGCGTGAGCATCCCATTGCGGATCTTCGACAAGAACCAGGGCGAGAAGAAGCGCACCCTGATCGACATCGACAGAAGCCAGCAAGCTGCCGAGGCGGCCAAGGCGCAGGTCTTCAGCGACGTGGACGATGCCTACGAATTGGTGCGCAGCAATATTGCGTTGATAAAGCCATACAAGGCGCAGTATCTTGACCAGTCAGTTTACGTGCGCGATACCGTGACTTTTGCCTATCAGCACGGAGGGGCATCGCTGATGGATTTCCTCAACGCACAGAGCGACTACCGGGTGGTTCAACTGGCGTATCTGCAGTTGATCGGCGCGTATATGACGGCTGCCGGTCAATTGAATCTTGCCGTAGGACGCGAGGAACTGCCATGACAGCCAATTTCCTTGCAATTGAATCCGCGCGCGCTGAGCATCTCCATTTCTGCAATGGAAAGGTCCGGTCGATGAAAAGAGAGGATGCACGCGCACTGATTGAGAAAATCGGCATTTTGCCTTCCGTGCGCGTCCCATCGCGTGACCTTGCACTGTTTGCCGCAGAAACCGTCTACACGGCGGGGATCCCGATAGTGGAGATCACCCTCACGGTGCCGGGTGCTCTCGAAGTAATCAACGATCTGGCACGTCGTTTTCAGGACATGGTCGTTGGAGCAGGGACAGTGTTGGACGAGAGTTTGGCTCGTCAGGCGATTGATGCGGGTGCAAGGTTTATTACGAGCCCGGGATTTGTTCCCGAGGTCGTGTCGTATGCAAACCGCGCTGACGTCCTGGTGCTTCCCGGAGCGTCTGACACCAACAGAGATCATCGCGGCTTGGAAGGCCGGTTCAGATTTCGTAAAGATTTTTCCGTCGTCTCCTATGGGCGGCAATCAATACATCCGCGCCCTTAAAGTGCCGTTGCCGCAAATTAAGCTGATCGCTACCGGAGGCGTGAATCAGTTGACAGCATCCGACTTCATCCTCGCCGGGGCGAGCGCAATCGGAGTCGGAGGAGAACTGCTGCCGAGGGAGGCATTGCACCTCCGTCAGAAAGATCGAATCTATGAGTTGGCCGGCCGGTTTCTTGCCATGGTGAAAGAGGCGCGGTCTTTACGAGACATCTACTACTGACGCAACGGGGAGAGCGCTATGACCGCCTCGACCCACCAATGCGGAACGGGGAAGATGAACACTTTGAGCCTCTCACGATGGATCGAACCGCAGCAGAGGATTCGTGTTCTGTGGCAGAGCCTGGTTGCGTGTGCCGGAATCGCCCTGTTGGCCTACATCGGGATTCTTCTCGACCTGGGACCAGTGACGATTAGCTGTCTGTACTTGCTGGTCGTGGTCGCGCTCGCCTCATTTTGCGGATTCTGGCAGGCCTCCCTCACCTCGCTCATGGCGGTCTCATGTCTGGACTATTTCTTCCTGCCGCCGATCTTCCACTTCAACGTCACGGATTCGCGGGACTGGGCGGCGCTGGGAACGTTTGAAGCTACCGCACTTGTAATAAGCAGGTTGTCCGCCAGAGAACTGCGAAGCAAAAGAGAGGCAACTTTGCATCGCACTGGGATGGAGAAGTTGTATGAGCTCAGTCGGAAACCTCCTCTTGCTCGACTGGCGCGAGCCGCCTGGCCGGCAGCTTGTGGTTCTGATTCACCGCATATTTGGTACGCGCGCGGTGGCGTTCTTCGATAAGAATCTCGATTCCCAGGACCGGATAGGTGACTGGACCGTGGATGAGCAGGACACGGCCCGGAAATGCTGCCTGCGCGATGTTGCGCAGGATGATGAGGAGACTCACACCTGGCAGCGCATATTGCGGCCTGGGTCTCGGTCAACTGGTGCGCTGGTTGTACGAGGAAAGCTAAGTCCTCTTGTCGTTGACGCGCTCGCCTCTCTCGCCGCAATTGCGATTGATCGACACCAATCATTTGAAAAAGAGGAAAAGGCTAACACTGCGAGAAAAAGCGAGGAGTTGCGCGCTGCGGTTATGGATGCTCTCGCACATGAGATCAAACAACCGCTCACAACGGCTCAAGCAGCGAGTTCGGGTCTGCTTGAGCTGGGAGGTCTGACCGACTTGCAACTTGAGCTTGTCACGATTTTCGATGACGAGGCTGTTCGACTGAACAATTTGTGTACACGGATGCTGATGACAGCCAAACTCGAACCCGAGGCCGTCGGCACGGTATCGGAAGAAGTAAACGTCCACGAGCTGATCTCCGGGGTTCTGGCTGCTCGGCATGCTGAAGAACAAAGGAACTGTGTGAAAGTTACGGTGGATGACACCGCCTTGTCGGTGTGTGTGAATCGTGGACTGCTCGAAATGATTGTTACTGAGTACATCGAGAATGCCAGAAAATACTCGACGCCCGGCTCGCCCGTCGAGATAGCCGCCCGAAAGAGTCACACAGAGGTGTTGATCTCGGTGCACAACTTCGGGTCTACGATTCGGATCGAAGACCGTGAGAGAATCTTCGACCGCTTCTACAGGGTGCCTGACTCGAAGGACTCCGTTCCGGGCACGGGAATTGGTCTCTCGGTCGTAAAAAAGGCAGCGGATGCCGAGCGTGGGCACGTGTGGGTGATCAGCAATGAAACCGAGGGAACGACATTCTTTTTATCACTTCCGATCGACGCAAGGAGGAAACCATGAATGCCGATCCTTCCGATGAGATTCACGGCACCATTCTTCTGGTGGATGATGACAGTTCCTTGCGGCGGGTACTGCGTGTAACGCTAGCCGGCATGGGATTCACGGTTGTCGAAGCGTCCCGTGGCGAAGAAGCCGTGACCCTGGCCAGGGTTAGCCGGTTTGACGCTGTCCTGTTGGATGTGGATCTCCCGGGAATGGGGGGAGTGGAGGTTTGCCGCAGTATTCGTCATGCCGTGGTGCATTTGCCGATCCTGATGTTAACCGCGATGAACAGCGAGGACGATCTAGTGACCGCGCTGGCTGCAGGCGCTGACGATTACATCACGAAGCCGTTTCGAGTGCGGGAACTGACGGCGCGATTACGTGCTGCGGTGCGCAGAAGAAATGCCCGGGAATCCGATGGAAGCGCGCCCATTCGCCATGGTCGGCTCGAACTGGATCCGGTCAAGTACCGGGTTCAGAAGCACGGCCGTCCAATTCACCTCTCACCAAAGGAATTTGAGATCCTTCATTGTTTAATGATGCACGCCGGTGAGCCCATCCCTCACGCACAGTTATTGAGGTCCGTTTGGGGTCCGGGTTATGGAAACGAATTGGAATACCTGCGGACCTACATTCGCCAGCTGCGAAAGAAGATTGAAGACGATCCGGTCAACCCAAACTACATTCTTACCGAGTCCCATGTTGGCTACCGGTTTAGTGAACAGCAACCCGAAGGGGAGCTTTGAAAATCAGGAAGTCGACGACCTTCGCCACCCGAAACCTCCTCGCTTTGCGCACTACGAATTACATTGAATCGCGGTAATGCAGCGACTTTGTTCTTCGGCATCTCACAGAAAATGAGCCCGCTTCAGTGGTACATCTCCCGCGACGCCCGCGCTGCTTTGACCTGGGTGAGGAACCTGCCGGCCAACTCGCGGATGCGATCCACCTGGCGGCCCTGTAAAGCCTCTTTGGGTAGCAACTCTCCGCCCACGCCGATTGCGGTTGCTCCCGCCAGAATAAAATCGACAGCCGTCATCTGATTTACGCCGCCCGACACAATCAGCGGGATTTGCGGTAAGGGCACCTTGAGTGCGCGCACGTACTGGGGTCCACCGATGTGGCCGGTTGGAAAAATCTTTACCAGATCAGCGCCTGCTTTCCAGGCCGCGATTACCTCGGTTGGGGTGAGCGCGCCGGGAAGAACCATAACCTCAGCTTTTCTTGCGAGCGCTACCACCTCCGGAATGAGTCCCGGGCTGGTAATAAACCTGGCACCGGCATCAATCGCCTGGCGCGCCGACGTTTCATCAAGAACTGTGCCGGCTCCCACAACCATGTCCGGATAGCGGCCGGCAATATCATTGATTACCTCGAGAGCGCCCGGCACAGTGAGGGTAATCTCCACAATTGGAATGCCCGAAGCGTAGACCGTTTCAGCAGCAAATCTCGCAAGATCCCGCGATGTGACGCGAACAGATGGCAGTATGCCGATCTTTTCTATGAGAGCCCGCGCTTCTTCCCTTTTCATCTGGATGACCTTTCCGAATGCCTCATGGAATCGCTTCGCGTCCCACGGCAAGATTCAATTGGCTGGCCGAAATCATATAGGCGCCGACTAGCTGAAGGTAGGCCAGTTGGACGACCCGGTAGTCGCTCTGCGCATTCAGAAAATCCATCAAAGACGCACCGCCTTGCTGGTAGGAATAGGTAACGGTATCGCGTACATGGGTCGACTGATCCTTATACTTGTCGCGGTATGGCTTCAATAGCTCTATGTTGCTGCGCACCTGCTCATATGCCGAGTCGACATCGCTGAAGACCTGCGCGCGCGCGGCTTCACTCGCTTCCTGGCTGCGGCTGATGTCAATCAGAGTACGCTGCTTTTCGCCTTGATTGCGATCAAATAACCTGAGCGGAATGCTGACGCTGGCCCCGACTGTCTGGATCGCATTGGAATTGTTGTTCGATGCGTTATACGTGTACCATCCGCTGAACGTAGGGTCGGTGGAACCATTCGAGACCGCCAGTTTGTGGTTCGTCTGTGACTGTTGGATCGTCTGTAGCGCGGCCTGCAGGTCGGGACGCGCATCGAGTGCGATCTTCCGGAAGTCGTCCAAAGGCCGCAGCGTGTCAGAGAAATCAAAGGTCCCCGTCACGTCGAACTGATCCAGCGGCGTGCGGTCGTTGAGAAGCTGTAACAGCTGAATCTTGGCCGTGCGCAGGTTCACGGTCGCGGTCTGGATCTCCACTTCATATTGAACGCGCAACAGCTCGATACGATCCAGGTCGATCTGGGCGATATCGCCGGCCTTGAAACGCGATCGGCTGATATCGATGATTTTGTCGTAGTATTCAAGATCGGACTTTGCGAGTACGAGGAGAGCCTTGGCCCCCAGGGTGTTTACGAATGCCGTGCGCAGGTTGAATTCAAGGTTACGCTTCAGGTTGTCATGCTGGGACTGCGCGATTTGCGTGCCTTCCCTCGCACTTTCAAGACGCAACTCGCGCTTATGGTCGCGCTCATGCAGATAACTGACGGTTGGCACCACATCCGTGCCCTTGAACGGCTGCCATGACCCGTCGTGCGGCGCAATCTGCGTGCCATCGGCCGCTGCGGTGAACTGCGGATTGGGGCGCAGATAGGCTGTAATCTCCTCGTCCTTCATCTCCTGCACGCTGATCTCATCAGCTTTCAAGGTCGGGTTGGCGGCCTCGAACTTCGCTTTGACCTGGTCCCAGGTCAGGGCCTGTTGCGCGGTGGCGGAAGTGGCCAAAAACACAACGCCCAAAATACTCTTGCCTATTTGTAAGGTAAGGAATTTCATACTAGGCTTCAAATCCGACCTCCGGTTCTGGCAGCTTGTCCGTCTCGCGCGCGAGCCACACGTACAAAGTCGGCAGCAGAAAGATTCCGATGACCAGGTTGGCCAGGAGCCCGCCGACTATAACGATCGCGAATGGCCGCTGCGAGTCGGAGCCGATGGCGTGAGAAAGGGCGGCGGGCAGAAGGCCCAGCGTGGCCACCAGCATCGTCATCATGATGGGACGCAGCCTCAGGACTGCGCCTTCGACCGCAGCGCCCTCGATGGTGTAGCCGCTCGCTCGCAATTGATTGATGAACTCAATCATGATGACGCCGGTCTGCACGGAAACTCCAAACAACGCAAGGAAACCAACCGCTGAAGAGACAGAGAAGTTGGTGTGAGTGATGAACAAGGCCAGCGGACCGCCGATGGAGGCCATGGTAACCGAGATAAGGATGAGCGAAGCCCACTTGTAGGAGCGGAACATGCTGTAAAGGATCAGGAAGATGGCAAGTATGGTGATGGGGACGACGATGGCCATGCGGGCATCGGCACGCTTCTGGCTTTCGTACTCGCCAGCCCACTCCAGGTGATAACCGGGGGGCAGTTTCACGTTGCGTTCAACCTTGGCGATAGCCTCTTCCACGGTGGATCCCAGATCGCGGCCACGCACGGAATATTTGATGGCGATGTAGCGCTGGCCTCCCTCGCGATTAATCTGTTCGGCGCCGTCGTCGGTTGAGATTCTCGTGATTTGCGACAATGCGACACGTTCTCCCGAAGGGGAGAGCAGGCGGATGTTTTCAATCGCCTCGCGGGTGTCGCGAAATTGCTGTTGGTAGCGTAGCGTGACGTCGAAGCGGGCCTCGCCTTGCTGCACCTGGGTGAGCGCGTTGGCGCCCACGGCCGTCTGCACTGCATCCTGTATGTCGGCAACGTTGATGCCGTAACGCTTGGCAGCCGTGCGATCAACCTGCAGGTTCAGATTTGGCTGGCCGACAATGCGGAAAATGCCCAGATCCTCGATTCCCTTCACGGATTGCATCTGTGCCTGAATCTCGTCGGCTTTATTCTCCAGGGTGCGAAGATCGTCGCCGTAGAGTTTGACCGCCAGCTCACCCTTGACGCCGGACACTGCTTCTTCCATGTTGTCGGAAATGGGCTGAGAGTAATTCCAGATCACCCCGGGAAATTTTGAGAGTTGCTGGTCGATGGAGGCGATAAGAGCTTCCTTGTTCTGATGAAAGACCGGGCGCCACTCCTCCTTGCGCTTGAGGTCGACGAAGTATTCCGTGTTGAAGAAGCCGGCGGTGTCAGTGCCATCATCAGGACGCCCCGTCTGGCTCACCACCTGCGTGACTTCAGGGAACGATGCCATCACCAGGCGGGCCTTGTTCGTGAAATCGATGCTGGCAGTTGGACCTTCACTGGGTGGCAGCGTGCCTCGTACCCAGATTGACCCTTCGTCTAGGTGGGGTAAGAACTCCGAACCAATGGGTCCGCCGATGGTTAGATAAATGGCAATGGCAAACAGGATTGTAGCGATGCCGAGTGTCGTTCGCCGGTGCTCAATCGCGGAGCGGACGCCGGAGCGATAGTGGTGTGTGAGAAACAGCATGACGGGGTTGTCCCACTCCTTGGCGCCATTGCGAAAGAGCAGGCTGGCCATCACCGGTGCAATCACAACGGCGAATACAAGTGCGCCGACAAGAGCGAAGCAGACCGTCCATGCCATCGGCTTGAAGAGCCGGCCCTCGACTGCCTGCAGAGTGAAGATAGGTAAATACGAGGTAATGATGATGCCGCGGGCGAAGAAGACCGGACGAATCACCTCGTGGGCAGCCTGGCCGATCCTTTGCGCGGGAGTGAAGATGCCCTCCTTGCTGTTAAGGTGGCGAATCATGTTTTCGATCATGACCACGGAGCCATCGACCAGCATGCCGAAGTCAAGTGCACCCAATGAAAGCAGGTTCGCCGGGATATGGGAGAGGTCAAGGCAGATTGACGCGAACATCAGCGCGAAAGGGATGGTGAGCGTGACGATAATGGCGCCGCGCACGTTCCCCAGAAAAAGGAAGAGAATGATCGCTACCAGGATCATGCCCTCGCTGAGGTTGTGCTCCACGGTTTCCACCGTATAAGCCACCAGTTTCGAACGGTCGAGGAAGGGCACGATCTTGACGCCGGTAGGCAGGATGCCGGGGTGGTCCTTGTCGCCGTTGAGCCTTTTGACCTCGTTGTGGATGCCCTCGAGGACAGGATCGGAGTCAGCGCCCTTCTGCAAGAGCACGATTCCTTCGACCGTGTCAGGATTGTCGACGATCGCCCCGTCGTCGCGATGGGTGGCCTTCCCAATCTGTCCCAGGCGAATCTTGGCTCCTTGAGAAACGGTGGCGATGTCCTTGATGGAGATGGCCGCACCGTTTTGCGTCTTAACCACAGTGTTCTCGATGTCCTGCACGGTGGTGTACAGGCCGGTGGACTGCACATTGATTTGCTGGGCACCCTGCTCGATAAAGCTGCCACCGCCATTGGTGTTGTTATTGGCAATCTGTTG
This sequence comes from uncultured Acidobacteriaceae bacterium, assembly GCA_963830285.1. Lineage (GTDB taxonomy): Bacteria > Acidobacteriota > Terriglobia > Terriglobales > Acidobacteriaceae > Telmatobacter. The sequence continues at coordinate 50,793 of CAWHLU010000009.1, read as the reverse complement.
CTCGACCTGGCTAATGGAAAGTCCGTAGGAGACGAGCTTATCGGGGTCGAGCTTGATCTGGTATTCCTTCGTCGGTCCGCCAAAGCTGGAAACATCGACGACGCCCTTTACGCTCTTGAACGACTTCTCAAGGGACCAGTCTTCAAGCGACTTGTCTTCCATCACGTCGTATGCGGGATTGGTGCTCTCGATGGTGTACCAGTAGATCTGGCCGACAGGGCTCCAATCGGTTCCCATCTGCGGGACCAGGTTGGCGGGCAGACTTACCATGCTGAGCCGCTCCAGCACATGCTCCCGGTTCACGTCGCTGGTGGAGTCGTCGTCGAAGATGAGCATCAGGCTCGAAAGGCCGGCCAGGGTTGTGGAACGGAGATGAACCAGGTGGGGAATGCCCGCCATCTGGATCTCAACCGGAACGGTAACCTGGCGCTCGATCTCCTCGGCGCTGCGGCCCGGCCACTGGGTGATGATTTGAACGTAGTTGTTGGCTACATCGGGATAGGCCTCGATTGGCAGGCCGCGGAAAGCAATAATTCCCCAGGCGGTGAGCACAACTGCCGCCGCCAGCATCATTGCACGATTTTGAAGCGCAAAATCTACGACCCTGCGGATCATCTATTGGTTCCCCGCTGTCTCAAGCAACAGGGCATTTGTCACGACTCGCTGCCCCGGCGAGATGCCGGAGAGAATCTCCTGTTTATTGCCCGGCAGCGCTTTGCCTGCATGCACCTCGATGCGTTTGAATTGATTGCCGCCCGCCGGAATAAATACCCAGTCGCGGTCATGAAGGTGCAGAACAGCAGGCGCAGGCACGACCGCGAGAGCCTCCTTGGTTCGGCTCTCAAACGTGGCAGTAACGAACATCCCCAGCTTGAGAATGCCGGGATTCGCAATCTCGACACGCACTTTGGCGGTGCGAAGGCTGGGGTCGAGAACCGGGCCGATGTCGCTGATGTGCCCGATCAATGGCCGATTAGGGTAGGCGTTTAGTTTGATTTTTGCTTCCTGCCCTAACTTGAGCGAGGGAATGTCGTTCTCGTAGACATCGCAGAGAATCCAAACGTTGGAGAGATCGGCAATCGTAAATGCAGTGGCTGATCCCGAAAGGCTGACGCCCGCTGCCGCCGCATTGGTCACGTTCTGCCCGATGATGACCCCTGAAATGGGTGCGTGGACATCGATCACCGGGCTGGGATGGTTTTTGTCTACGCCTAGAATCTTCAACTGTTCATCGGCCGCTGTCAGATCGGCCTTGGCATTCTTCTCTGTATCCTCCGCCTGTTCCACCATGGCTTGTGAGATGGCTCCGTGCTTGTACAGGTCTTCGGCACGAATGTATGCCTTGTTGGCCAGTTGCTCGTCGTTCACAGCCTTCAGATACACATTAAAGGCATTGCTGATGTCGGGGCTTTCCACACTGAACAGGAACTGTCCCTTTTTCACGTTGTCGTCGAGGCGCGTCTTCAGATTCACCACGCGGCCATTTGCCAGGGTGATTACCGGAACCTCGCGGCTGATATCCGGGAACACTGAACCGGTGACATTCAGTTCGGACGACGCTTCCTGGCGTTCTGCGGCCACCTGCGGGAATTGGTCCGGTTTGTCAACAGTCACCAGGCTCATGTCGCCGGTTTGCACAACCTGCGCCGACGGGGGAGCGCCATCTGAGGGCGAGAATCCCTTCTTGCATGCCGCAATGGAAACCAAGGCAGCAAAACAGCCCACAATTACGAAAAAGAATCTGATTGACATGAATAGCCTCATACCCTGGAGCAGAAATTCATTTGACAACCCGCCAAACTGACTCGAATTCTCCGCGGTGAACTGAAACCTCGACACAGCCGTATTGGTCGACCCGTTCCGTCAGTAGAAAGCCGAAGGCAAACGGCGCATTTAAACAGTTTGACGGACTAACGACCACTTTGAAACATGAGGCAAGAATGCCCCCGCGAGCGAATTGAGATTGCCGAAGACTCCGGCAAGGCTACCAGATCTGAGAGATTGGCCATCGGTGGCATCAGCACAGAGGGTCCCGGTCGTATTACTGCAACTCGAAGGCGTCGTTAGCAAGTAGAAATGTCTTCTTTTTGTAGCAAATGAAGTGCCCGCTTCAAAAGTGAACAGGCAGCCGTAGAGGCGGTAAAGTGCGCTTCCCGCGTCGCGGGATTGGCAAGTGGGGTGATTCACGTTTTGAATTCTTCACGCTCGGAACCGGTTTTATACTCGTTACCAGTATCGTGGAAAACGTGGGCACACTGACGAGTCCGTCACCGAGCAAACATTCGCGTTCGTTCGACCTCCGCCTGGCCGCGGGCGTGATTTTGCTCTTGCCGGCCATCTGGTTCAGTTGGAAGACCATTGATGGTCTGGCCGCGCGCCGCCTCATCCGCACCGACCTGGCCGAGATCACCCACGCGCGCTACGGAATCCTGAGCGCCGACCAATGGCGCACCATCATCGGCCCGATACTCGACGCCCAAGTCGACAGGCTCGACCTCACGGGCCAGAGCAAGAGTCTCCGGCCAATGGTGGAACGGTCGCTGTACGCCCTGCTGGACAACATCAAGACCCAGATGACAGCGCCCAACGCCAAGGCATCGGGCATGCCCGGGGGGGGCAACGCGATGCTCGTGAACATGATCATCGGGGCCCTGCGTCCGCATGTGCCGGAGTACACCAACGTCGTGATGGCGGAGCTAGGCAAGTCGCAAACGCAAAAGAGCTTCAAGGACTCGATCCGTGGCGTCGTGGCCGATGCGGTCAAGAACACGTTCGGCTCGACGGACATGACCACCTATAACGCGATCCTGAAGCAATATGGTTGCTCCAATGGCGCGGCTTGCGAGGAGACTCTCGGCAAAAAGATCGAAGAAGCGGACGCGAAACTGACTCGCTACTATCTCATAGTGCTGTCATCAGCGGCGCTCGGGTTCATCCTGCTGATGGCCGGCAGGCCGACGCTCTCGCGCGGCGCCGTGGTCGTGCTGATGTTGTTCTGCATTGCAATGCTGGCCGGCGGCGTGCTCAGCCCGATGCTGGAGGTGGAAGTCCGCGTCACGAAACTGGACGCGACCCTGCTCGGCACGCCCATCGAGTTCCGCGACCAGTCGCTGTATTACCGCAGCAAGACTGTGCTTGAGGTATGTCAGACACTGATCCAGATGGGTCGGCCGGAGATGACGCTGGTTGGCGTGTTGGTCATCCTGTTCAGCGTGGTCTTCCCTGTATTGAAAATGCTGGCGCTTTCAGCATCTCTCTTCCGGCCCGCGCTGTTGCGCACCAACCGCTTCGTGAAGCTGCTCGCTTTCGATCTATCCAAGTGGTCCATGGCCGACGTCATGGTCCTTGCGATCTTCATGTCCTTCGTCGCGTTCAACGGCGTCATTGGAAGCGCGTGGGATGGCTTGCGCGACGTTCCCAATGTCCAGCAAGTGCAAATCCCGACGAATGCTTCCAGGATCCTGCCCGGCTACTACTTGTTCATTGGTTTCTGCGTCTCGAGCATCTTGCTGTCAAAGAAGTTGGAGCGCGGGATCGCTTCCAGTTCCACCTCCGAATGAAGCTGAACTTCCGGAGAAGATTGCCCTCCAGTTCCGATGAACGCGCGCCATTTCCGGATCCTTGGAACGCGCAGGGCATGGAATCTCGTTTTGAGGTAGATCAGTAAAGATTGCCGACAACTTGCTCTGTGATCCGTTCGAGTATCGAGGCGCTGAACGGAGTGGATGGGCTGGCCGGCGCAGCGGGAATTGTAGTGGCGTCGAGAACGTTGCCGATGCCGACAACAAAATAGACGTCCCGCACTCGCCCGGCAATCATATCCAGTCGCTGCCCCTGCGCATCATGGCTCGTGCACTGCACCGCTTCATTGCCCAGCGCGGCAAGACTCGCGCTTCCCTGCGGACACCCGTGCGTATCCTCTTTTCCGATCACGATCGAGATCGTTCTTTCTCTGCCTTCTGACTCGCGCGTGAAACGGCAAATGCCCTGGCGAATGCCCTCAACGCGCGCGCTCAGCGTAACCGATCCGCCTAATACCGCTTCGGCGCTCCCCGTTGAGAGCCAGGGGCACACCACCGGCGCTTGCGCAGCGCAAGCGCCCGTTGAAATCACCAGAATCAGTACTGCTGCCCGCATCCGCATCCTTTCACGACTTTGCCTTCGCCGGGATGAGTTGTTGCGAACTCAGCACTTTTCCGCCTTCCTGCAGCACGAACAACCGGTTCACATCGAGGTTGCGGAATTCATCCACTTGCCCGCTTAACCAGTGCACCTCCACCATCTCAACTTGTTTGGCCTCATCCAGGCCAAAGTGAAGCCGCAGATCGTTTTGCGAGAAGTAGCTCCCACCGCTTCGTAACTCTTCGATCTGAACCAGAGGCTTCGCCGCCTCCGGAGAGGTCGTCGCATGCACGATCACGCGACTGCCGATCCCCGACCGATTCGATTTCGTGCCGACCAATTTGATCTTGATCCAGTTTCGATTCAACGTTGAGTCGCATCGCAGCAATTGCGGAGGCGCATTGATGCAATTCACCACGATATCAATGTCCCCGTCATTGTCGTAGTCGCCGAAGGCGCAGCCGCGAGCGGGCGCATTTTCCAGGATTCCCGGGCCTCCCTTGTCCGTGACCTCTTCAAACCTTCCATTGCGCAGGTTGCGATACAAATACTTGTGCTCGGCGTACTTCAAATCCGCCTTCGAGTTGTCCACCTCCGGGTAAACGTGCCCGTTCGACATCAGAAGATCGAGCCAGCCATCGTTGTCCATGTCGAAGAACCCTACGCCCCAGCCGAGTAGACGCGTATTCACTCCCAATCCGCCCGGATATGTCCTGTCTTCGAAATTGCCATCCCCCAGATTCGTATACAGTGAGTCCGTGTCTCCCGCGAAATTGGTCTTCACTACATCGAACTTGCCGTCCCGATCGTAGTCGCCAATCGAAACACCCATTCCCGCTTGGGGTTTCGCCTCGGCCGAAAGCGCCGCGCCTGCTTCAATCGCGATGTCTCGAAACGTACCGTCCTTCTGGTTCAGATAGAGCGTTGCGGGCGCGGAGTCGTTGGCGACGTAAATATCCGGCCACCCGTCGTTGTCCAGATCCGATGCAGCCACGCTCAGCCCGTACGTGCCCACGGCTGTCCACATGCCGCTCTTCTCGCTCACGTCCTCGAAAGTACCGTCTCCCTTGTTGTGGTACAGAATATTCTTGCCACCCGGCAGACCCGGTGGACCACACGCAACCAGAATCCCCTTGTACGTGCAGGGGCCATCCTGCGGTAGGGGTGCCGTCTTCAAGTCGAAGTCTACATAATTGGCAACAAACAGATCGAGGTGTCCGTCCTTGTCGTAGTCAACAAAGGTGCATCCACTGTTCCACCGTATCTTCGGCCCCGGCTGAATCAGACCCGCCTCCTTCGTCACGTCCTTGAAGGTGCCGTCGCCATTGTTGCGATACAGAGCGTTCTGGCCGTAGTAGGTCACAAACAAATCGTCGAACCCGTCGTTGTTGTAGTCGCCTACACAGCAGGCCTGGCCCCAGCCGGTTTTGTGTTCCAGACCAGAGCCGATCGAGACATCGGTAAACGTTCCGTCGCGATTGTTCTTGAACAGCCTGCAATGCGGCTCCTGCCCGGGAGGAAACCCCTCCAGCCGCCAACCATTCACCAGGAAGAGATCGGGCCACCCGTCATGATCGTAGTCGTAAAACGCAAGTCCACATCCGGTCGTTTCCAGAAGATACTTGTTGTGGAATTCGCCGCCGTAGATCGTTTTGCCCGTCAATCCCGATTCCGGCGCGACCTCGACAAAGGTGACACCCAGCGGAGTGCCCTCGATCGGAGACTTCGGCCCCGCCGGCGGTGCGGCCGGCTTGGCGTCATAACTACGTTCCTGCGGTCCGATCTTCGGAGCCTGCCCCGCCGGCGTCTGCTGCCCTGGCGCCGCAAGCGCAACAATATCCGCAAATGGCAACACCAGCGCCGTACGGCTCAGTGACTGAAGAAAATTGCGTCGATTCATAATCCGATGGCCCACCAAATCGCTCTCATTCCTATTGGGTTCCCCCTGTTGCCACCGGCTGGGCATCGTGTACATCGGTATGCACATGCCACGGAACGCTCTCGGTCGAGATTTCAGGGTGCTTGCGCAGATAATCGAGCGAATACGTTGGCGCTGCCGGATCGATGCGCTTGATCGTATACTGCGCCACCTCCACCTCCGCCTCGTGTTTCATCCCCTTGCGCCTGTACAGGATTGCCAGGTTGTAATGCGCGGCCAGATCGTCGGGGTCGATGGCCTGCAACGCCTTGAACTGTGCAATCGCTTCGTCGGAGCGATGCCCCTGATAGTAGGAAATCCCGAGCTCGCGTCGCGCGTCGCGGCTCTCAGGATACTGCTCGACGACCTTCTCAAGATCGGCGATCTCGGCTTCGCTGTGGCGGCCCCGTCGCTCCACCAGTGCAAGATAGTAGAGCGCACGCGCATCGTTTGGCTTCAAAGCAATCGCTCTCTCCAGCGGCTTTCGCGCTTCTTCGTATTTCTCCCAGTCAATGTAGGTCAACCCGACATTGATATAACCGTCCTTGTATTCCGGACGAAGCCGCGTAACCTGTTCGAACGCGTTGACGGCGTCCGCATGCTGCAATTGATCCAGGAATCCGATGCCAAGATTGTTCCAGCGCATCCAGTCCTGGTTATCGCTTGCCAGCGGTGGTTCCGGTTGATTCTCTCCTATGTTGATCACGCGGCTGCGCGACGCGATCTCGATCACCGGATATGCCGGGTGGTCGGGACCAAAAATGTTATTCAAGTAGCTTTGGCGCAGGTGCCGATAATTTACCCGCGCGGTGATCGTTATCGGCCCTTGCACATTCGCGGGCAGTCGAAAACGGTAACGCACCAGCGCTGACCGTCCAGCCTGAACTGTGTTGTCGTATGCCACCGAGTGAATCGCGGAAACCACGTGGTTGTCCACGAATTCTCCGACAACATCGACCGGCCTGTTCGTAAAGCTGTGTGCCCCCGGTTCCAACGTTCCATCCGGCTTCAGGAAGCCGCTCTCATAAATCTTCTGCCCGTCCGCGCTTGTGGCAGTGAACTGCGTCCAACACTCGTAGAGGTCACGCACTTCGGGGATCAGCGAGTGCCCGATGTTCTTGTTTTGAATCACAACGTAGGCTTCGAGCAGGTCGTTGGGATGAACGGTGAAGGGAACGGTGCCGAGCGGCGCGGTCAGTTTGCCGTCTTCGCCGATTTTCAGGCCGAAGATGTCGACGTTGAGATAATCTCCGGCGCGGAGAAACTCGATCGTCTTTTTAAGCTGCTCATCGAAACCCGCATAAAACGGAACAGCCGTGTTCCCGGCAAGCCAGCGGTGCGAGACAAACGTCCCATTCTTCGCTCCCGGCTCAGGAAGCACATTCGGCGCACGCTTCATGTGGCAACCCTGACAAGTGGTAAAGTCGGCCGTATAAAACGTCAGAGGGTTCCGGTTTGAGAATTTGGAATTCTGCCACTCGTCGTATGCAGTAAACGCGCGAATCCACTTGTAGTCGTTCAAGGTTGGGGGAAGATTCGCCTTGTGGCATGCCGCGCAGAACTCCGGCGTGTGAAGGATATCCTGCATCACGGCCTTCGAGTGCCGATCGAGATGCGCAAGAATCTCCGAGTCGGGCACCATTCCCGGAATTCGATTTCCCTTCTCATCCACCAGCGCCGAAGGAACCGCCATCACGAATCCGCCGTTCCCGCGCTTCGACTTGACGCTTTGGATGGAGTGGCAGGTTGTGCAGGTAAGGCCGTCACGGTCGAAGAGCCGATCCTCGGTTGCCTTCGGATTCAGCGCTCCACCCAGAACGGCAATGGGATTATGGCAGCTGTCACAGTGGCGGGAAAACTCAATGCCCTTGGTGCGGATCAGTATGTTAACGCTTTGGCGGTAGAAGGGCGTGCGAAACGAATTGGAATGGAGCGCTTGCCGCCACTGCTGATATGCCTCCTGGTGACAATGCCCGCAATAATCGGCACTCATGAATGCGCTTGGAGAAAGGAAGTCATTCCCTTCGTCCGCCGCGTTCCCCGGAGCCGACAGGTTTCCTTTGCCGAAAGGATAGCTGTAGGTCGTCCTGATATGGTCTGCATATTCGTTGCGCGCCTTCGCCGCATCCGCCGAAGCGTTTTCCTGCGAGTTCAGCGTTGCCGGCACAAGGACGAGTGACGCGGGAAGCGCCAGAACGAAAACCGTCGAGATGTGCCGCAGAACACGGATGAGCATGCGAGTGGTTACCGACTGTGTGTCCCCCGGCCAGAAATGCAATTTTGCCAAAAATCAGCGCTTCCGTGCGGCGCTGGAATTGCGAAGAGGAAGGTGGGGAAGACGCGTTGAATGCCGCTGCAAGTATAGGCCAGGGCGGCAAGAACTGTACATGGCGGCCGATCGGGAATACGCGCGGCTACCTCTGGGGATGGGAGAGCGACTCGGCACGAGTTCGCTCGGCTGCCGCTTCGCTCGCCTTTCCCTGCTTCTCCAAGGCATCGGCAAGCAACTGATGCGCCTCCGCGTACGTGTCGTCAAATCTCAGAGCGTTGCGAAACTCAACAATCGCGTCATCCAGTTTCCCGTTGGTGAGCAGCGATTTGCCGGAATTCGTCGCGACTTGGGCACGCTGCAGGTTCATGTGCGCGCGCATCAGATCGGCTGCAACCTTGCGTTCCTGTGCCGCCCCGGCCTGATCATTCTGCTTGACCAGCACCGTGGCCAGAATCAAATGGGAATCCGACTGCTCCGGCATCTGGCGGATTGCCTCCCGCAACGCCGCTGTCGCCTCGGGCAATCGATCCAGCTTGTTGTAAACGCTTCCCAGGGTCGCCCAACCGTCGCCATTCTGAGGATGAAGCTTAAGCGAGGATTCCAACTGCTGCGCCGCCTCCGCGTACCGCGCCACCTGCATGTAGAGCAGCCCCAGAACGTAGGCCGGCTCATAGCCCGAGGGATTCAGTTTTTCCGCTCTCTCTAACTCCGGAATTGCGTCCGCCGCATCGTCCTGGAGCTTGTATGCCGTACCCAGGTCGTAATGCAGTTGCGGAGAATCAGGCGAGATTTCGATCGCCGTCTTCAACTCCACAATTGCCTCGTCAATCTGGTTCACCTGAATATAGGCCGCCGCCAGATCCTGGTGGGTCGTGGCATTTTTAGGAGTCAATGCTACCGCGCGCTTCAAGTAAGGAATGCCGTCGGCCGCTTCATGCATCTGCGCAAATGCCATGCCCAGGTTGGTCAGTGCGTCGGCGTTCTTCGGCTCAGCTTCGACCACCTGCTTCAGCAATTCAATCGCGTCCTTGACCCTGTCCGCACGCTGCAGCACCAGGGAGAGCTGATAACGCGCCACGATGGAATTCCCATCGAGTGCAGCGGCATGTTCCAGAATCGGAACGGCCTGAGCATCGTAACCTGCGTCGGCCATCGCCTTTCCCACTGTCAACGCCATTCCAGGCTCATCCGGCGCCAGCGCGTACGCCTTCGACAGTTCCTCTTCAGAACCTGCCTTCTGTTCGGCATTGAGCGCCAATCCAAGATGCAGATGCGCGCGTCGCGCTGTTGTCTTTTAGCGTTACAGCTTCACGAAACTGTTCTTCGGCAGCCTTCCAGTTCTTTTCGATCGCATAGAGCGATCCCAGATCGTCATGCAACTCAACATTCCTGCCGTCCTCCGCCACTGCTTGTTTCATCTCGACAGCGGCCGCATGCGTCTGCCCCGTAGCCTGCAACGAACGCGCGTACACCTCCAAAACCTGCGCGCTCAGCGGACGATGACCGGCTCGCGCAGCAGTCTCAAGCTTCCCGAAAAGCGGAATCGCTTTTGCATGTGCCCCGGTTTGCGCATAGACCATGGCGAGGTTCAGTTGCGCCGCCTCATCGTTTGGCTTAATCGCCAATGCCTTCTCAAGCTCGCGCGTCCCGGCTTCCCACCGCCCCTCTCGCACCAGTACCGCGCCCAGTGCGCTGTGCCCCTGCTCCGCGGCGGGAGCGAGCCGCGTCACTTCCTCGAACTTCAACTGGGCTGTCTTCAGATCGTTCCCGTTGAGCGCCGCAACACCTTCCCGATAATCCGAGTCCGCTTGGCGCAGGTCCGCAGACGCCTCCTGCGCAAGCGCCGCAACGCTGCAACAAACGATGCCCAATGACAAGACTAGGGGAAGAGTCAACCGCATACCGGCAACCGCAATGATGTTAATCCTACCTCGTTTGGTGGCGGAGCTGGTTTGACGACAAAACTAGTCAGCCCCCGGCCCTCCCGTAGTATCATGCGTACTCAGTTTCACCTTCTCTTTGAAACGTCCCTCGCGCAAGGCCACTCCTTGCAGTTCCCGCAGTCAATCTCACTTTGGGTGGATAACAGAATGAAGAATCCGTTCGTCAACAGGAACTCCGCAAGGATCCTCCCAGTCCTCATCGCGTTGTTTGCAGGCTCAACTTCATTCGCGTTCGCAGTCGACGCCACGCCCATCCATCGCGGTTACTACTCCTACCCGGCGGTTCGCGGCGGAAACATCGTCTTCACCTCCGAGGGCGATCTGTGGATTGTCGGCGTGAACGGCGGCGTCGCTCGACGCCTCACATCGAATCCCGGTACTGAGTCGCACGCCTTTCTTTCCGCCGATGGCAAAACCGTCGCGTTCAGCGCCGACTTCGAGGGTCCGACCGAGGTCTACACCATGCCCGTTGATGGTGGATTGCCCGAACGCCGCACCTGGGATGGCGGCTCCGCGCCCGCTGGATTCGCCCCCGACGGCCGTCTCATGATCACGACGGCGCGCTATGCAACCTTGCCGGGAGCCCAGATCGTCCTCGTGAGCGGCGTTGGCGCCCGGGAGATCGTCCCACTGGCTGAAGCTGCTGAAGCTGCGTACTCGCCCGACGATCACAACCTCTTTTTCACGCGCTGGTTCAAGCAACCCAGTGAGACCAAGCGCTACAAGGGCGGTACCGCCGAAAGCATCTGGAAGTTCGACGGCCACGGTGAAGCCGTACCCCTGACTGCGGACTGGCCCGGCGCTTCCTCTCACCCGATGTTCTGGAACGGCCGCGTCTACTTCCTCTCCGATCGCGACGGAATCATGAACGTCTTCTCCATGGACGAAGACGGACACAACCTTAAGCAAGAGAGTCACCAGCACATCTTCGACGTCTCCACAGCCTCGGTCGATGACGGGCGCATCGTCTACGCCTGTGGAGCGGACTTGTGGCTCCTCGATTTGAAGTCCGGCCATGAACAGATCATCCCCATCACCCTCGCATCCGATTTTGACCAGCTTCGCGAGCACTGGGTAAAAAAGCCGACGGACTACCTCACGGCCTTCCACATCTCTCCCGATGGCACTAGCGCCGTTTTCACCGCGCGCGGCGAGGTCTTCACCCTCCCTGTCAGAAGCGGCCGCATCGTGAAGGTTGCCGCCAACTCCGCGATCCGCTTTCGCGAGGCGCGCTTCCTGCCCGACGGCAAAAGCATCCTCGCACTCTCCACCCAGACCGGCGAAGCCGAGTTTTGGAAATTTCCAGCAAATGGCGAAGGCAAACCTGAGCAATGGACCGACGACGCGCATGTGCTCCGCATCGACGGCGTCGTCTCGCCCGACGGCAACTGGCTCGCCCACCACGACAAGGATGAGCACCTCTGGCTCTTCAACACGAAAACCAGGCAGGAAAAGCTGATCGCGACCTCTATGACGGGCGACTTCGGCGATCTGCACTGGTCTCCCGACAGCAAATGGCTCGCTTTCGTTCTGTCGGCCAACAATCAGTTCTCCCAGATCAAGGTCTTCAACGTCGATTCCGGCGAAATCAAGGAAATCACCTCCGACCGCTACGACAGCGTGAACCCCACATGGAGTTCCGACGGCAAGTGGTTGTACTTCCTCTCCGATCGCATGCTCAAGACGACCGTTGAGTCGCCCTGGGGATCGCGGCAACCGGATCCTTTCTTCGATCACCAGGTGAAAATCTACCAGTTGGCGCTCGTTCCCGATCTCCGCTCCCCATTCCTGCTCCCCGACGAGCTACATCCCGACGGCGCGAATAAGCCCGACGAAAAGAAAACCGAAGAGAAGTCCAAAGACAACAAGCCGGGCGACGCCGCGAAGCCCACCGACGCTGCAAAGAAATCCAGCGACGAAAAGAAGGATGAAAAGAAGGACGAGAAAAAAGACGAAAAGAGCATCCCGGAAGTCAAGATCGACTTCACTGACATGGCGCTCCGGCTCAGCGAAGTTCCTGTGCCCCCCGGCAACTATGGCTACCTCCAGGCCACCGAGAAACGCCTCTGCTGGCTCAACGATCCTGACAACACTCAAAAACATCTAGCCGTGCAGTGCCTCGACGTCGCCAACAATGGCGATGACGTCGACACCGTAATGTCCGACGTGAAGAATTTTGAAATCTCGCAGAATGGCAAGAAACTGCTGGTCCGCAAGAACGACGATTTCTTTATCTTCGATTCCGATGTAAAGCCCGCCGCCCTGGCCGACCCAAAAGCCCTCGCAAAATCTTCCATCAATCTGGCCGCCTGGACATTCTCCACCAAGCCCGTTGACGAGTTTCGCGGGTTATTCATCGATGCCTGGCGTCTCGAGCGTGACTTCTTCTACGACCGCAACATGCACGGCGTCGACTGGGTCGCCATGCGCGACCGCTACCTTCCGCTGGTGGACCGCGTCGCAACTCGCGATGAGCTGAATCTCGTGATCGCCCAGATGGTCGGCGAACTCTCCGTGTTGCACACGTTCGTTGTCGGCGGCGACGCGCGAAAGCCGGCCGACCAGGTGGAAATCGCTTCCCTCGGCGCGCGACTTCGCCGCGATGAGAAAGCCGGCGGCTTCGTTGTGGACCATATCTATGTGCACGACCCCGACCTGCCCAATCAGGCCCCGCCCTTCGCCCGCCCGGAATCACTTGTCCGCGAAGGCGAGGTCATCGTCTCCATCGACGGCGAAGACCTGCTCGGTGTGACCGACGAACGAGCGCTCTTGCGTGGCAAGGCCGGAGCCCAGGTCCTGCTTCGCGTCAAATCAACCGCAGGTGCGGTGCGCGAGGTGCTCGTCGTTCCCATGAAGGAACAGGATGAAGCACGGCTGCGCTACGCCGAGTGGGAATATTCCCGCCGTTCCATGGTCGACTCCTCCTCTAACCACACAATCGGCTATGTTCACCTGCAGGCCATGGGCTCTGACGATATCAATCAATGGACGCGCGAATTCTATCCAGTCTTCGATCGCCAGGGGTTGATCATCGATGTGCGCCACAACGAAGGCGGCGACATCGATTCCTGGCTCCTCTCCAAACTCCTGCGCCAGGCCTGGATGTACTGGCAGCCGCGTGTTGGCAATCCCTCCTGGAACATGCAGGAGGCATTTCGCGGACACATCGTCGTACTCTGCGACGAGCTCACTGCCTCCGATGGCGAGGCCTTCACCGAGGGCTTCAAGCGCCTCAAACTCGGCAAAGTCATTGGCGTACGGACATGGGGCGGTGAGGTATGGCTCAGTTTCGACAACACCCAGGCCGACAACGGAATCGCATCTGCTGCTGAACTCGGGGTGTATGGTCCCGATGGCAAATGGCTCATCGAAGGGCACGGCACTGAACCCGATATCGTTGTCGACAATCTGCCTCACTCCACCTTCGCCGGCAACGACGACCAACTCCAGTCTGCGATCAAATTGCTGCAGGAGGAGATCAAAGCAGATCCCCGCCCCGTGCCGCAGCACCCTCCCTATCCCGACAAGTCATTCCGATTCAGTGGAACTGGAAACTAACACCGGAATGCATTCTTTCGTAACGGCCGAATCTCAATGATTCGGCCGATTCCACTTATTGGGCCCCCAGATAACCCATCGGTACCATTGAGCCTTCCGCACACCGATGTCACTATTCCGGCATGCGAGTGAATCTCATTACACGGCCAGTAGAAAATTTCCAGCCGGCCCCTGGAACGATCCCCCTCTCGCTGACAATCCGCCCAGCTTGCGGTTTGCCAGGCGACTACGAGTGCCCAACCGATAGCGCTGCCCTGTTGCGCTTGCTCCGGCGGCAAACCGATCTGCCTGCCTATGTGCTGCAGAACTTCGAAAAGGACCTCGAAACCCCTTTCGGAGCCAAGCTACTGGGCGTCGATTTGAACGACACTGTCCTCACCGACATCGGCTATTTCATCGATTAGTCGGCGCCGGATCGCGCCCGGTTCATCGCGCACCCATCGTCCGTGCGCCGTGCACGGCTGACTATTCAACTACGGAGCAATGCGAAACTCCGCGTGCTCCGTTGCCAGCGAGCTTCCGCCGACCCAAACCGTGTAGTCCGTTTTCTCGATTACCGCCTGTCCCGCGTTGTTATAAAAGGACAGCTCTGGAAATCCGAGTTTGAACGTGACCTGCTTCGACTCGCCCGGCTTTAAGGTTACCCTCTCAAATCCCTCCAGACTGCGCACTGGCTGCTCCAGGCTTGTCCCCAGGTTGCGCACATAGCACTGCACCACTTCAGTACCCGGGCGTTTCCCGGTGTTGCGAACCGTCGCCGTTACAGTCACAAGATTGCGCGCGCCAGCCCTGTCGGCTGCTGCATAAGGCACCGATCCACGGGAAACCGCAACGTCTGAATACGCAAACTGCGTGTAGCTGAGCCCGGACCCAAACGGAAACAGCGCATCGTTCGGAACGTCGATGTAGCGCGAGAAGAAACGTGAATCGAAATTCGGCGGCTGCGTCAAATCAAGACCCACAGGGGGACGTCCGGTAGGAAAGTGATTGTAATAGAGCGGTTCCTGCCCCACAGCCCGCGGAAAACTCATCGGAAGCCTTCCGCTCGGCGACGCATCCCCGTACAACAAGTCGGCAATCGCGTCTCCCCCCTCTGTGCCTGGAAACCAGGCTTCCATGATGGCCGGAATATGCTGCGCCGCCCAGTCCAGCACTAGCGGCCGGCCTGAAAAGACCAACAGTACAATCGGCCGGCCCGTTGACGCTACCGCCTCCAGGAGCTTTTCCTGGTTGCCAGGCAAATTCAACTTCGCGCGCGATCCCGCTTCGCCGCTCATCTCGCTCGATTCACCCAGCGCCATCACCGCTACATCCGATCCCTTCGCCGCCTCCACTGCCTCGGCAAACCCTGCCTCGGACTCGCCCAGAATCTCCGTGCCTTTCGCATATATGACCGATCCTCCAGTTTGGCGTGCCCGTGCCTCCAGCGCGTCTTTCACCGTTACGACATCCGGATCTCTCCTGTCGCCGCCCCACGACCCGATCATCTCGCCGCTGTTATCGGCGAGCGGCCCAATCAGGGCAACCTTCTTCACGCTGCCCGCCAAAGGTAACAGCGGCGATCCGCCTTCGAGCGGCCTGTTCTGTAGCAGCACGATCGCTTCTTCGGCAGCCTTTCTCACCAGGGCCCTGTGCTCCGGAACAGCAGAGGTAACTTCCTTGCCCTCCGCATAAGGATGATCGAACAGCCCCATCGCGAGCTTGACGCGCAGCACCCGCCGCACAGCCTCATCCACAACGCCTATCGGAACCTGCCCCGACTTCACCAACGCCGGCAGCTCCGCATCGTAGTAGTGCGACATCATGTCGATGTCCACTCCCGCCGTGATGGCCTTGCGGGCAGCCGTTGCCGCATCCAGCGCGATGCCGTGATTCCTCAACTCCATCACCGCCGTGTAATCGCTCACCACAAACCCGTCGAATCCCCATCGGTCCCGTAGATTGTCCTGCAGAAGGTAGCGGTTCGCCGTTGCCGGAACGCCATTGAGCGCATTAAACGCGCTCATGAACGTGGCTGCGCCCGCCTCGACCGCGGCCTTGTACGGAGGGAGATAATCCTGCTGTAATCGACTCTCCGACATATCCGTCGTGTTGTATTCCCGTCCAGCTTCCGCCGCACCGTAAGCCGCAAAATGCTTTACGCAGGCTGCCACACTCGTTGGCGACGCAAGGTCCTCCCCTTGATAGCCGCGAATGTACGCTCGCGCCATCGCCGCCCCCAGGTAAGCATCTTCGCCAGCGCCTTCCTGCGTCCTTCCCCACCGTGGATCGCGCGAAATATCCACCATCGGCGAGTAAAACCAGTCCACTCCGCCGGTCCTCGCCTCCGATGCCGAAATGTGTGCGAGTGACGTCACCAGGTCCGGATCAAACGTCGCCGCAAGACCAAGCGGAATCGGATATACCGTCTTGTATCCATGAATGATGTCCGCGCCGAACATCAAGGGGATATGCAGCCTGCTCTTCTCCACCGCCGCGTGCTGCAATGCATTTGTGCGCGCCTGCCCCACCGTGTTCAGCATCGATCCCAGCCGCCCTGTCGATACCAGTTCCATCGCATCGACCTTGTCGTGAGTCGATGGATTCTTCCCGGGAGCAGCCGCCGCCTCGGCCGCCGTCTGTGCCTCCCCGTCATAACCGCTGTCGCTGTACTGCACCAGTTGCCCCAGCTTCTCTTCCAGCGTCATCTGCTTCAAGAGCGCGTCCACTCGCTTCTCAATCGCAGGCGAAGCCAATTGCGGGTTCGATGGTGGAGCATGTCGGACCGCGGCAACGCGCTCCTGCCCCAATGCCAAACAGGCTGAAAGTGCGCAGGCCATTGCCAACATGCCGCACATTGCCGCTGAATTCGCTCTGGTGCCATTCCACTGCTGAAGTTTCTTGATCTTCCCCAGGTTTTTCATTGTGCCTTGCGGCTCCTCTTCAAGGTGCGTCGGTACGACCTTAATCTCAATCAGCGCCAGCCCGTTCACCGGTAGCGTCAAATCCATCTGCCCATTCCTTTGTACTGTTCTCTGTCTTTCGATCTGGGATTCCACACGCGATCGTTCTATAACAGTAGTGGGGTGTCTGTGATCGAGCCGTCCGGCTGCGCCATCTGCATCGGTGACAGCTCGCTCGCGGTGAGCTTGTCGACTTTGTCATCACCCGGCAGCCCCGCACGCGCGCATGCCCGATAATCCGATCTCGAGTCTTCAACGCCGCCGCCTCATCCAGTCCATTGGCGCCGTCACTGCCGCCGCACTTGCGCCGCGCCGCCTCTTGTCTCTTCCTGCGCAGGCCGCCGCATCGCCCACGCTTCCCGGCATCCGCTTTGAAGAGATTGCGCAGCAGGCAGGCCTTCACTTCGTCACCCGCAACTGCCCCACACCCAACAAGAATCAGCCGGAAACCATGGTTGCCGGCATTGCCCTGTTCGACTACGACAACGACGGATTCCTCGACATCTACTGCGTCAACGGCGCCGAGATCCCCTCGCTCGATAAGACTTCGCCCACTTACTGGAATCGCCTCTTCCGCAACAACCACGACGGCACCTTCACCGACGTGACCGAAAAAGCGGGCGTAGCTGGCGTGGGATACGGCATGGGCGTCGCCATCGGCGACTACGACAACGACGGCAACGCCGACATTTTCCTCGCCAACGTTACGGGCAACCAGCTCTTCCACAACAACGGCGACGGCACGTTTACCGACGTGACCTCCAAAGCCGGCGTCGCCGGAGCGCACGCTCATGGCAGAAAGATGTGGTCCGTCGGCGGCGGCTGGTTCGACTACAACAACGACGGGCTGCTCGATCTGTTTGTCGTCAACTACTGCCACTGGGAGGTCAACAAGGACCCCTACTGCGCGCTCAAGGAAGGCCTCCGCGCGTATTGCCATCCCAATCTCTACCTGCCGCTCCACAACACGCTCTATCGCAATAACGGCGACGGATCGTTCACTGACGTCTCCCACGAAACCGGCATCGACGCCTTCTTCGGTAAGGGTATGACCGTGACCTTCGCCGACATCGACGGCGGCGGCTTTCTCTCCGCCTTCGTCACCAACGACACCATGCCCAACTTCCTTTTCCGCAACGCGGGAGGAAAGAAATTCGAAGAAATCGCCGTGTCTGCCGGTGTTGCCTATTCGCCCGACGGCAACGCTCTCTCCGGCATGGGCGCTGATTTCCGCGACATCAACAATGACGGCCTGCCCGACATCTGGCACACCGCCGTCGAGCATGAAGGCTTTCCGCTCTATATCAACCAGGGCGGCGGCATCTTCGTCGATGCCAATGTCGCCAGCGGCCTTGGCGCCCTCACGAACCGCATGACCGGCTGGAGCAACGGCGCGTACGACTTCGACAACGATGGCTGGAAGGACCTCTTCGTCGCTCGCGCCAACGTGATGGATAACATCCAGCAGGCCATCCCCGCCGAGGCCTATCCCGAGCCCAACTCCATCTTTCGCAATCTCGGCAACGGCAAATTCGAGGATGCCAGTCCCAGCGCCGGCGCTGCCTTCCAGATTCCCGGCGCCCATCGCGGCGCGGCCTTCGGCGACATCTTCAACACCGGTCGCATCGATGCCGTCGTCTCCAGCCTCAACGAGCCCATCAAACTCTTCCGCAATGTCGGCGCATCTGGCCGGCACTGGCTTCTCCTGCGGCTCGTAGGAACACGCAGCAACCGCATGGGCCTCGGCGCGCAGATCAAGATCACCACACCCGACGGCCATTCCCAGTGGAACGAAGCCACAACTGCTGTCGGCTACGCGTGCTCCAGCGATCCCCGTGTCCACTTCGGCCTGGGCTCGTATACCGTCATCACGGAAATACAGATCACTTGGCCCAGCCGCACCATTCAGCGACTTTCCAACGTCGCTGCCGACCAGATTCTCACCATCGCAGAGCCAAAGTCTTAGCGTTCCCATTTCATCGATTCGATCTCGCATCCATCGCGTCGGTAATCTCCACCGTGCCCTCAGCCAACTTCTGTTCCGCTTGCTTCTTGCGCGCGAACTCCGCACGTGCTCGCGCCGCGTCCTGCGTTCGACCCACGTGCGCGTATGCCGTTGCCAGCGAGAGGTCGATTCTCCCCTCCTGTGGGAACGCCTTGCGGGCAATTTCCAATTCCGATACAGACCGCTCGTACGCTCCCGTATCCAGCAGCAGCAGCCCCAACAGGTAGTGCGCCAGCGGCAGATTCGGCTCCAGTTGTACTGCCTCCTCCGCATACTTGAGCCCCGCTGCGGAATCCACCTTGTACTCCGCCACTGCGATGTGCAGCCGCGGCAGTACGCTCTTTGGCTGTTCCGCTATCTCCGCCTCGAACTCCCTGATCGCTCCTGCGATGTCGCGAGCATCCACCAGTTCGCAACCAAACGCGTAGTGCACCAGCGGGTAGTGGGGCGCCTCCGCGATCACCTGTTCGAACTCCGTCTTTGCCGCCTCGTATTCCTTGGCGCCGCTCAGGCAGGCCCCCCGTCCGACCTGCTGCACTACCCGGCCTGCTTCCGTACCAGGATCGGGCGGGGATGCATCGCGCATGCGAAGCGCCACCATACCGAAGATTGCCGCCAGCTCATTGCTCCGCACGCCGTTCAGGCACAACGACGTAAGCGCGGCTTTGGCCGCCTCAAACTGACCGGCCCGTTGCAGCAGCATGCCATCGTGATACATCACAACGTCGCGCAACTGCTCGTCTTCAAGCACGCCCAGCGTCTTGCTCTCCTCGATATCCTTGAGTGCACGCTCCGGCTGACCCAGCTCGAATTCGCATAGCCCCAGCAGCGCGCGTGCCGTTCCCTGCTTCGGATCAAGGGCCACAACCTTTCCGAATGCAATTTCCGCCTCGGCGTACCGGTCGCCGTCGTAGTAGAGCGTCCCCAGTGACCACCAACCTTCTGCCCACTTCGGATTGAGCGCCAGCGCGCGGCGGTAGGCCTTCGTCGCTTCCTCCAGACGTCCCGCGTCGCGGGCCTCATCGGCGCTCTTGGCCAGCGTTTGAAATGTAGTCGATCCTGTTTTGGTACCACCCGCAGGCGACGCGCTGGATTGCGCATGCACGGGATTGCACGCTAACGGGAAAACTGTGGCGATCAGAAGTGCCGCCGATGTAACAATTGCCCGCGCCGCACGAGCTGAACTCGATCCCCGCATCTACCCTCGGTAGCCAGAATCAATTCTGAAAAACGCAGCCGGCAGCCTGAAAAAAGAGCCGCCGCCATGCGTCCCAAACTGCGGCGCCCTGTCGACGGCTTCAGGTTTCAAATCTCCCCGCTCTGTGAGAGCGGGGAGAAAATGGCAGGCCAGAGTTTACTGCCGTTGGGCTTCTGCTGTTTACACAACCGATGCAGCTGAGTGGCGTTTTCCTTAGAAAACGCCGCCCAGCACGAATCGTCGATGTCGACATGTGAAGCCAAACCGCTCTTAGAACTTGAAATGGAATTCGCCTTCAATCGTGCGTGAACCAAGCGCACTGTTCGCGCGCCCGAAGTTCTGACCGTCACCGATGTTCGAGTCGACGCTGGCAAGATTCACCTTGTTGAAAAGGTTGAATGCGTTGGCCCGAATTTCGATGCGAGCTCCTTCACCAAGTATCTTCATCGTCGGCAACCCGAAGGCCTTCGTCGCCGCCAGGTCCAGATCTGAGTATCGCGGACCAATGAACGCGTTGCGCCCAAGTCCCGGGACGCCGGGAAGCGCTGTCGGAGTGGGAACCGTGGAAGTCGTACTCCACCCAGGCTGCGTATTGTTGACCACCACCGGCGCAGTGAAGTACGACGCAGCGCCATTCGGATAGTGGCCGGCACCGGTCTTGAACGAGTCCGTTGACTGGCTGTTGCTGGCGCTATTGTTGTAGGCGGCTGGACGCAAGCTGCAGTCGCCGTTGTTGGGATAAAACGCGTTGCACGAAATCCCCCCATACGTCGGGTCATACGGGAATCCCGAGTGGTAGTTGAAGATCGGGCTGAACGTCCACCCGCCTGCTACCTTCTCCAGCATGGTGTTGCCATGGAAGAGCAGAGGTGTCCAAACCGCGAACATCTTGATCATGTTCCGCGAATCGAAGTCCGACGATCCCCAGTTGTAGCCCGGCAGGAACTGATAGTCCGGTTCACTGTACGGGCCAGACCCGCCGTCAAGCGAGTGAGCCCAGCGATACTGCACATCGGCTTCAAACGTGTGCGCGAATTGATGACGTACCTCGGCCAGCATCGAGTTGAAGCTCGAAGTACCCGTATCTTCATACCAGTCGATCGAGTTCACCGCCGGGTTGAACGATAGGGCGCCGCTCAGAATCTGCGCTGCGTACTTGTCGTACAGGTTGTACTGCAGGGGCAGGTGTCGCCCCGAACTGCCGGTGTAACCAAGCGTCGCTACCCACTCGTGGCCCAGGTCGTATTGTGCTTCGAGCGAATAGCGATACACGTAGCTCGTCTTGAGCTTGGGATCGATCCCCGTAATGCCCAGTGCGACACCACCCGTGGGCAGGTTGGCCGAGTTAAAGGTTGAAATCAACAGAGGATTGGCCGGCAATGCGCCGTATTGGTAGATGTTGGATGCGGTGCCGTACACGATCTCATTACCCGTAAGAGTGTTGCTGTTGGTCAGGAAAGGCGGATCGAAGCGCGTATTCGTGGTGATCGCCTCCTCCAGTCCGTTGAAGCTCATGCCGAAGCCTCCGCGCAGCACCAGCTTTCCGCCGTCGCGAAGCGGGCTGAAAGCGAAGCCGACTTCGGGGCCGAAATTCGCCTTCTGCGCATCAACCTGCGGTTGCTTCAGCACGATCGCCAGGTTGGTGAACGTCGCTTGTCCGGACCCAAGATTCAGGCGGGGATTGTTGCCGTTCTTCTCGGTCATGCCTGCGAAGTACTCCCAGCGCACACCAAGGTTGAGGGTCAGGTTCGGCCGGACCTTCCAGTCGTCCTGCGCGAAGACTGCCGGAATGTACTGCCGGTCATCCTTCCGCGAGTCGGTCGGAACGCCCGTGAGCGGATTGGCGCCCGAAACAGTCTCGGTCGTCGGCGCATCGTTCAGGAAATCCCAGTAGTTGTTGAAGTAGAAATTCTCGCTCGCCGCCCACGTAGCGGAATCGAGCTGGGCCAGACGCGTGTACTGGCCGCCAAACTTCAGGTTGTGGCTCTTGTACACCTTGGTGAGCACATCCTTGAAATTCAGCGTCCACTGGTCAAAGATACTGCCGATGCTAGGGCCGAATTGTTGCGGCGTCACATTCGAGAAAGACACACCGTTGTTCAGCGCGATGATGTCATTGGGAAGGCCCAGCGGCGACTGCGGGTTGTCTCCCAGTTCGTTCCACTTCCATCCAGCCATGTCCGCACGCGCCTCGTTCAGCAGCGTCGGTGAGAACGTGTGGTTGTACAACAGCCCCGTCGAGTAATTCAGAGCGTTGTGATAGAAGATGTTCGACGCGCGCTGCGGGCCGTTGTAGGTGGTGTTGTTCACCGGCACGTAGTAGATGTCATACGCCACCAGGTCTTTGTCCGTCACCTGGTAGTCAAGGCGGCCGTTGTATTGTGCGTTGATGTTGTTATTCGGACCAACCGTTTCTATGTACATCATGTCGGCTTTGCCATCCAGATTCGAATAGCTGCCGTTGCCGTTGCCGCCCAAACCAGGATGATAGGTCACCGAGCCATCCGGATTGTGCGTCGGCTGCGCAAACGACGGATCATGCATTCCAACGCCGATGGTGAGCGGGCTTCCAATATCAAGGCCCTGCCCCTGGATCCAGTTGCAATTCACACCCTGGACGAGACCAACAAAGGCGCAATCATGACCATCCGAGGCGCCTTCCAGGATCTTGGCGTAAACCGCTTGCGCCCCTTTGATCGTGAGGAACTTGTTGGCAATGGTTCCGGAAGTTGACTGGCCGTCGAGGCTCGCCGTATCGTACCAGCCCTGGCCATTTACCGTACCAGTATTGCGGATACTGTCGTAGCCGAAGAAGAAGAAGATGCGGTTGCGTAGAATCGGTCCACCGACCGTTCCGCCAAATTCGTTGTACTTGGCTGTATCGCGCTGCCCTGCAGTGGGTCCGCCGGGGTTGTAACGCTGGAACGCGTTCAGCCCGGGACGATCCAGCTTGAAGAGCGCGGTTCCATGCCACTGGTTAGTTCCGTTCTGCGAGATCATCTGGATCTCCGCGCCGCTGAACCGACCCGACTCCGCGTCATAGGGGTTCGCGACAACCTTCATTTCCTTGATGGTGTCGGGATTGGGAGTGATGACCGCGGCCGAACCCCACGTCACGCTGCTGATCGCGACGCCGTCGAGCGTGATGCCATTCGTATCGTTGCGGCCGCCATTGCCGAAGACCTGCGGCTTGTTCTCGGTCTGATACGGACCCGAACTCGCGCCCACGCTGCTGTCACCCTGGTTGCCGGGCAGACTTTGAGCGCCGCCGCCTCCATTCTGCGAGCCGTCGCCGAACATGCCAGGCGCCAATTGAGCCAGTTGCAGCGGGTCGCGCCCAAAGTCAGGCATCTTTGCGAAATCTTCCTGGGTGATCGTGCCGCTTATATTTCCGGTTTCGGTGTCGATTGCTGCCATATCTCCGGCGTTCACCGTCACCGTCTCTGCCTTGCCGCCGATTTCCAGCACCACGTTCAGTGAGTTCGCCTGTTCCGCCAGGATGTGGACCCCATTCAGAACCTTCGACTTGAACCCATCGCGTGACACTTGCAGGTTGTATGTGCTTGGCGGAAGCTCATTGAACGTGAAGTTTCCCGCGCCGTCACTCGTCGCGGTCAGTGCGTGATTGGTTTCCGTGTCGGTGAGGGTCAGCTGCGCCCCAGGAACCATCGCTCCCTGGGAGTCCGCAACCGTTCCCTGCAAACTGGCTCTGTATTGGGCTTGAGCAGGCAAAACACACAGGGCAAGAAGCAGAAGCACCAGCTTCCACCATCCGTTCCTCATGTGCACAAAATCTCTGGATTCCGAGGGTCTCACCACGGAGCTATTTACAGCATCTCTTGGCATCACGATCTCCTGAAAATCAGTTACAAGGGAACATCCAATAGAATCAGGGGCGACTTGCGCAAACGATTGCGCAACGGATTAAATAGGTACCACCGTCTCTATATCACTGTCAATAATGAAGTTTTTCAGGGGATACGGCTCCCCAGGTTGAGAAGCCCGCAATCCTCTTTCCACCCTCAACTAATTCGTTTTTGCGCATGTTCTAACCCGCCGGATTCCCCGTGTGATCCCGATAACCTGCAAGTCATCCTTCTCCCAAACTCGGGGGGTGGCATGCTGCTGGGGAGTTTGCGCGTGTATGCTGGTCGGCGGGAATCGCGATCCCCAATTTTGTCTCAAGGGAGCGAAACATCTTGAACCCCGCAGCTCCGCAATTATCTTGTAGACCCTCCCGCAGGAAACACATTGTTCCTGCACTCTTCTTAAGCACATTCCTCTCGGTTGTTCCCGCATGCGCGGCCACCCCCCGCACGCCAATCTCGCTGCAGCCCGACGACGTTCTCCCCACTGGCAACCAATGGATATCGCTCCCCGATATCAGCGCCGCCGATGGCTCGCTTCACACCTTCAACGTGCTCTCCATGCACCACCGCGGCCTGCTTCAGGTCAGCGGTGAACACGGCGGTCCTGTGCTCCAGCCATACTTCACCGCAGACAGAAAGCCACTCGCCTTCCGCAATCCTTCCTGGGAACTCATCGCCTACTGGATTCCCTCGGCCCACCTCACCATCGACGGCCTCGACGCAACCCTCACCTGGTGCGCACCCCCCGAATCCCGTGCCGCATTTCTGCGCATGACCCTCACAAACCGTCGCCCCGCTCCCGTCGAAGTCACCCTCGGCCTCAAAGCATCCTTCGGCTCCATCGAACGCGTCACCTATGTGCCTGTCGAACTTCGCGGTGAACGGACCGTTGCTCCAGCGCCCTGGGTTGATCCCGCTGAAGTCTTCAGCTACATCACTACAGACACCGAGTTCGCCTGGACACTGCTCCACCCCGGCTCGAAAGCCAACATCAACATGCCTCCCACCACCCCAACGCCGGCCGTCGATGCCAGCCAAACCAAAACCCTGGCCCCCGGCGAATCCGTCGAATCCATCTTTGTTCTTGCCGCCGGGATCGAAGAATTCAGCGCCGCGCACAATGCCCGCGCCCTCAGGGAACAAATTGACCGCAACGGCTCCGATGCCATGATCGACCAAACCGCCGCATGGCTCTCAAAACGCACTCGCACCACCGGCCACGCTGACCTCGATCTGCTGATGAACCGCAACTTCCTCTTCACCGAGCTCTATGCCTGGGGCCGCACCATCGACACAGAACAGCTCGTCGGCGTCACCTCGCGTAGTCCCCGCTACTATGTCTCAGCGGCCTACTGGGACCGCGACGCCATGCTCTGGAGCTTCCCCGGTCTGCTCGATATCGATCCGCCCATGGCGCGTGACGCGCTCGAATACGCGCTCACCACGCAGCTTCACAACACCGGCACGCATAGCCGCTTCATCGATGGCATCGTCCTCGAAGACGGCTTCCAGCTCGACGAAGCCACGGCCCCCATCCTCGCTCTCGCCGCCTACGTCAAGCGCACCAACGACACGGCGTTCCTTAGCGAACATCGGTCCGCACTCACGCTGCTCCGCGATCGTCTCCTCGGCCGCTTCGATTCCATCACGGGCCTGTACTCTTCTCTGCAGGATTCGCAGGACGAATTCCAGAAGCTCCCCTTCATCACTTACGACAACGTCCTTGTTTGGCGCGCATTCACCGATCTCGCCGGCCTCTATGGCGGCCTCAACGATACCGCCAACGCACAGGAAATGACAAAACGCGCCGCCGCTCTTCACGACGCAATCCTCGCCCGCTGTGTCTCCAGTTCCGCACCCAACGCCGGCGGCCCCATCTTCGCCTCCGCCACCGACGGAAAAAACTACGTTTTCACCGAAATCCCGCCCGGCTCGCTCTTCAAGATCCCAACCCTCGCCTTCATTCCCGAATCCGATCCAACCTTCGTCCGCACATGGCAGTGGCTGCACTCCGGCAACTACCAGTACTCCTACGTCGACCAACCCTACGGCCTCCCCGGCAGCTACCGCCTGCCCTTCACAACGTCGTGGAGTATCGCAGACAGTCTTCTCCTCAACGCTGGCCGCGATAAAGCTCTCAAGATCCTTCGCGCCAGCAACTGGGACGGCGGCATCATCACCGAAGGTGTCGACCCCGCCAGTGCCCGCATGGACCAGGCAGGCCGCGCCTTCGCCACGGCCGCCGGCTATGTCGCACACGCCATCTGTCAGATGTCTTGCACTGACAATCCCAAGTGAATGCGAACGTTTCCATCAACGCTTCAACTACCCATCCTCGCGAGTGCAGAAGCCATGAAAAACTCATACCGCTTTCTCTTCATACGCAACCTTATGGTTGCATATCCGCTGGGCTCCCTTGCGCTGGCCGCCCTACTGCTCTCCCCGCAATTGCAGGCCGACGATTATTATCGCCACGTGATCTTCGATAACAGCCTCACGCACGACACCTACTACTTCAGCCACAGCCAGGCCAATGGCCAGAGCTTCATAGAGCAGCAGGATGGCCGCCTGCCCGTCGAGACAAAAGTCTTTCGCACTCCGCCCAATGCGATTCGCCTTCAGTGGCAATCTGCACCCGATGGCGGGTGGAATGCGGAGATATCCATGCTCGACTTTCGCAATCGCCGCCCCGGCCTTTCCGGTCGCAATCTCTACTTCTCGATCTACGCTCCGCAAGCCATTCCCGCCGCCGACATGCCCCAACTCGTCCTCTCCACCTCGAGCGAAGGTCTGCAGGTCGCCGAATTTCCCGCCAGCTTCAGCCGTCCCATCGACCTCGGCAAATACACCGGTGCCGTGCCCGCCGCTCGCTGGATCGAAGTCCGCATTCCCCTTGCCGACATTCAATCCGCATCCATCTACCCCTTTCGCCCCGAATACCTGCAGAGCCTCACCTTCTCGCAGGGCCTCCCTGACAACCTTCGCCACACCCTCATCGTCGATGAGATTCGCGTCGCCGACGAGCCGACTTCGCCGATATCTCTGCCTGCGCCGACCGATCTCCACGCGACAGGCTACGATCGCCACATCGAACTCGAATGGAACGCCGGCGATCCCGCCAACCTCGCCCGCTACGTAATCTACCGGTCCGAAGACGGCGGCAGCTTCACCCCCATCGGCATCCAGATCCCCGGTATTCATCGCTTCGAGGACTTCCTCGGCAAGAGTGGCGTTCAAGCCCGCTACAGAATTGCCGCCGCCGATTGGAGCTACCGCGAATCCCTGCAATCGAATGAAGCCAGAGCTTCCACGCGCGAACTCAGCGACGATGAACTGCTCACCATGATGCAGCACGCCTGCTTCCACTACTACTGGGAAGGCGCCGATCCCCATTCAGGCATGACCCGCGAAAACATTCCCGGCGATGAGCGTATCGTTGCCACCGGCGCCAGCGGCTTCGGCATCATGTCGCTCGTCGTTGGAGTCGACCGCAAATTCATCACCCGCGCCGAAGGCGTCGAGCGCATGACAAAGATCGTGAGCTTTCTCGAACACGCCCAGCGCTATCACGGCGCCTTTTCTCACTACATGAATGGCAACACCGGCCAGACCATGCCCGTCTTCGGCATGTTCGACAACGGTGGAGACCTTGTCGAAACCTCATTTCTCATGCAGGGCCTGCTCGCCGCGCGTCAGTACTTCCACTCTTCCGACCCCGCCGAGCAATCCCTCTACCGCCGCATCACTCAACTCTGGGAGGGCGTCGAATGGAGCTGGTATCGCCAGACGCCGGACAGCGATTTCCTCTTCTGGCACTGGTCGGCGCAATGGGCATTTCAGATTCACCATCCCCTCATCGGATTCAACGAGGTGATGATCACCTACCTGCTCTCCATCGCATCGCCCACGCATGGAGTCCCCGCTTCCATGTACTACTCCGGCTGGTCCTCACAATCGGAGATGGCGCAGCACTATCGTCAGGGTTGGTCCGGCACCACCGACGGCAACCACTACTCGAATGGACACACCTACTACGGCGTCAAGCTCGATGTTGGAGTCGGCCCCGGCGGCCCGCTTTTCTTCACCCACTACTCCTTCATGGGCTTCGACCCGCACAGTCTTCACGATCGCTTCACCAGTTCCTATTTCGAAAACAACCGCAACATCGCTCTCATCAACCGCGCCTACTCGACCGCAAATCCCAAACACTACGTGGGCTACGGACCCGATGCCTGGGGCCTCACCGCCAGCGACGGACCCCGCGGATACGCCGCGCAGGCTCCCGACGAAGCCGACGACATCGGCAACATCACTCCCACCGGCGCGCTCGCGTCGTTCCCCTATACGCCCGAAGCCTCAATGGCCGCGCTCAAACATTACTACCGCGACTTCGGCGATACCATGTGGGGCGTCTACGGCCTCCGCGACGCCATCAATCCCAGCGATCGCTGGGTCTCGCCCATCTACATGGGACTGAATCAGGCGCCGATCGTCGTGATGATCGAGAATTACCGCACCGGCCTGATCTGGAAAAACTTCATGGCGAATCCAGAGATTACCACCATGCTCAAGAACCTCGACGCCGCTACGGCCGCGCAACCCCCAAATCAATGAAGTGTCATCCTGAACGCAGCGCTTCGGGTCATGCCACGAGGCGATCACTTCTCAGAAGTGTCATCCTGAGCCCCGCAAGCTTGGGGCCCCGCGGACAACGTCCGCGGGGTAAGCGGGGCGAAGGATCTGCTTTTGCATCTGCTTTGAACGGGGCCGACTTCAGTCGTGCCGTAAACGCTGAATAGAGATGGAGGGCTTCAGCCCCTGCGAGCACGCGCCGCAGGAACCACCAGGAACCGCGGTGACAACTCCCTCACCGCAATCGCGACGGCCGGAATCAGAAACACCACCGAATTCAATACCCACATCTCCGCACCCGCCGCCACCTGGTCCTTGAGCGGCGTCAAAAAACAAATCCGCGGAGCCGCCGCATACGACGGATACAGCACGCGCCCCGAAAACGCCAGCGTCGCCGACAACACCGTGTTCACAATATCCGCACTCAACAAATACGGGATCATCGCCCAGCGCGGCCACCGCGCGCGCGCGGGCCATGGCCTCAGCACTACCCACCAGAAAGCCAGCGACGTCGCGAAGAAACAAACGTGTTCGCAATCGTGAATCCGTTCACTGCGAAACGTCAGCTCAAACGCCGCCGGAACATGCCATCCCAGGTACGCCACGTTCATCGCCATCCAGGCAAATACCGGATGCGTCACAGCGCGTCCTGCCGCGCGAATCCATCCC
Source organism: uncultured Acidobacteriaceae bacterium (assembly GCA_963830285.1). Taxonomy (GTDB): domain Bacteria; phylum Acidobacteriota; class Terriglobia; order Terriglobales; family Acidobacteriaceae; genus Telmatobacter. The sequence continues at coordinate 21,665 of CAWHLU010000009.1, read as the reverse complement.
GCGCGAAACAGCGGCCGCAGCAAGCCACGAATCACAAATCGCGGCATCCCCCGCAGCATCGGCACCGCCGGTGCCCCCAGCACAATCAGCGGTGGCGCAATCGACATCAGGATGAAGTGCTGAATCATGTGCGCTGCCAGCAGGTAATCATCCAGCGCATCAATCGGCGAGGCCAGCGCTATCCATAACGCAACAATTCCCGCCACAAAACACATCGCACGCCACGTTGGCAGTTCTCGTCCGCGCGTAACGCGCGCCACACTCCATCCACGCACATACAGCACAAGCGCAATCGACAATGTGATCAGCGGCGCCGGTGGCAGCGACCAAGTGCGCAGCAACTCCCCCAGCGCCGTCACGTTGTTCGCATCGGCGTCAATCAGCATCAGTCACATTATCCAGTTGTTTCGCGCGACGCAGCATTACTGCACCGGAGTCTGCGCATCCCCTTGTGCCACCACGCGCCGCGATGCATCCTGTGAGGCCGGCTGATAGTTCGGGTGCAGCGTTTCCAGAAACCGCACCAGCGCGGTCGTTTCCGCCGGAGAAAGCGCACTGCCATATGCCGGCATATTCCCTCCGCCAAGCAGCACCTGCCGGTAAAGCTGATCCTCCGTCAACCGCGTCGCCACCTCATCCAGTGCCGGCCCGCGCTCTCCGCCTTGTCCGCCAAGCTGATGGCAGTTACGGCACTGCTTCTCCTGGAACACATTGGCTCCCTGCCGTTCCAGTGGTGTCCGGCTGCGCAACAAATCCACCGGCACCGCGGCGCCGCTCCACGCATCCATCTTCGGACTCCACGGCGTATACGTCCCCAGGTTCGTCCACACACCCCAGCACACCGCGATAAACATCACTGCGAACACCGCCACCGGCCGCCGCCACCAGCTCTTCTCGCCGATTCCTGCCACAAACGGCAATCCAATCAGCGCCGCCACGGCAACCACCGGCACAATCAGAATGAACGGCGTCTCCATCTCCGGCGGCAAAAACGAAAGAACGGTATAGATCCACAAAAAGAAAAAGTCCGGCTTGGGAACCGTGTTGATAATCGTCGGGTCAGGCACGCCCTTCGGCCCATAGGGTCCAAACACCGCCGCACAGCACGCCACCGCAAACAGAATCGCCGCCGAAAAAACCAGGTCCTTCCACACCGCGCCCGGCACAAACGGAATTCCATCCTTGTGCGTCAGCTCGTGGTAGTCCTCAATGTAGGTCTCGCGCCGAACGATTCGCCCCGGCATCGGCCACTCATTGATCCCGAGCTTCAGTACCATCCAGACATGCAGCCCGGTAAACGCCAGCAGTGTTCCCGGAATGACGAACACGTGCAGCGCAAAGAATCGCGTGAGCGTCGCACCGTCGATCATCGGCCCGCCCAGCATCAGGTGCACAAGCTGCCCGCCGATCCATGGCACGCGTCCCACAATCGACGCGCCAATGCCCAGACCCCAGTACGCGTCCTGGTCGAAGCGCAACACCTGCCCGCTAAACGCCATGCCCAGCGTCATCAGCAGCATGAATACGCCCGCAATCCACGTCAGCTCTCGCGGAAACTTGTAGGCGCCGAACAGAAACACCTGCGCCATGTGGATGAGAACGACGGCGACCATGAAGTTCGATCCCCATCCGTGCATCGCGCGCAAAAACCATCCGAGCGGCAATTCGTGATTCAGCAGCTCCAGCGAATTCCATGCGTGCGCCGCGGAAGGCTCATACACCAGCGCCAGCAGAATCCCCGTCACCACCTGCAGAATCAGCAGAACCAGGCTCGCGCTGCCAAACACATACCACCAGCTCGCAGTGCTCCGGGGCACGGGATGCAGCACTGCATCCTTCACCGGCCCTTCGAGTTGTACGCGTAGTTCTACCCAATCGTAGACGCGTTTGTACCACGGCTCTTTGAGTCCGGGCATGTTTCAATCCTCGAAACCAGTTGCGGTGCCGTTTGTGCTGAGTTCGATGGGCAAGGACTCTTGCCCGCGCGATTCTGCAGTGTCGGTATCTGCCCTGCATCGATCAGCAGTTTCCCTCCCTGCACCTTCAGTTCGTAGGTAAAAAGCCCCCGCTCCGGTGGCCCCGAAGCGCGGCTCCCGTCCGCGTAGTACACGCCGCCATGGCACGGACACATGAACAACTGCGACTCTGAAAACCAGCGCACCGGGCAGCCAAGGTGCGCGCAGTTGATCGCGAACACCGTGAACTCATCCGGAGCAGCATGCCGCACATACGCGGGAACCTTCGCCGTTGCCCCATCCCACGGGTCCGAAAACGGATTCGTATACGTGATCAGCTTTGTCTCGCCCACAGGAAAGTCGCTCACATCCCCGATCGCGATCCACTCGAGATACTCCTTGCGTCGCAGCACGGGCCCCAGCACATACGCCACCACCGGCGTTGCAATCACCAGCGCCACCGCCGCATTCAACGCGATTCCCACATTCATGAGGAACGATCGTCGTGAAACTTGCTCTTTCTCTGCCTGCGGCTCCTGCTCGTCTTTCCTCGGCGATGGAACTTTTTCGTCCATAAGCATCTCCTATGGCCAACAACTAGCCCTGGATGGTCCCATCGGCCGGAATCCATTTTGAAGGGGCATGGCTTTAGCCGTGCCGTAATAACGCTCACAACCTCTGGGCTTTAGCCCCTGAGGGACCTTCTTCAATTCCTTCCTGCTCATCTGTGCACCCATGCAACTAATGTTTCGTTGCCGATTTCTGCTGCTCGCCCGGCCTCCCCGATGACGTGCTCGCGCTCGGATAAGGCTGCCCCGGGTTCAGCGGTCTCTGCGCCAACAGCCATGCGCACACATCCGTAACCTCATCGTCCGTCATGGCCCTCCCGGGAATATGTCCGCGCCAATCCGGCTCGCCGATATCCGGCCGCCCCGCAATCACGGTCGTGCGCAGCATCTGTTCGTTGATCAACGCCAGAAACGATCCATCCAGGATCGACCCGGCTTTTCCCGGCTCCTGCGCCGAGACCCCATGACACCGAGCGCACGCAATCGCGTATACGGTTTTTCCTTTTGCTGCATCGCCGGCATGGGTTGCTTTGTAAGGTGGCGGTGTCTCCCCGCCCAACGCGTTTTCCTTTCGCCAGCTTGCTCGCATCCCAGCGACCAGCGCGTCAATCTGCTGATCAGTCAGCTGCCCCCCATTCTCCTGCGCAAATGCCGGCATCAGCGTTCTCGACGGGTCCTTGCCGCCGAGGTGGTTCGCGCCCTTCGCAATCACCTCGCGCAGCGATCCATCGTCAACCAGCGCTTGATATTCAGGATTCGCAAGGTCCGCTGCTGCCCCGTTCTGCCCATGCGCGCCATGACACCCCGCACAGTTCGCCCCATACAACGTCTCAAACCCCAGCACCTCCTCCGGTCGCGGCACCTCCGGTCCAGCCTTTGGTTTTCCAGGCAGGTCGCAGCCGACAGCCATCAGCGCCAGAGCGCACAATCCCGCCAGCGTAGCCGCCGTCCTCATCGCTTCGGCTCTTCCCCGCTGCGATCCGGTCGCAAGCCAGGCGACTCCACGCCCAGTCGAATCGCCAGCGGCACCTGTTGCAGCCGTTTGATCTTCCCCTGTTTCGTTACTACGTATCCCGCCACGAGTCCGAAGATCACTTGCGCTGCCGCGAACGACCACCAGTCGATGTGCTGGTAGAGAAATGGATTCACGATCCCCATCACGCTATGCAATAGCCCCGTCCACGCCATCGGCGCAAGAATGCCGCCCAGCAGAATCGGATGCTTCGGCCAAATCGGCAGGATCGCTCCATACAGCAGACCCACCAGCAGCGTCGTCGCCCCTTGAATGATGTTCGCCGTCACAAACGCGCCTAGCCGAAAATGGCTCATCTGCTCCATCGTGGGATTCACCCAGTTCCCCACACCGGCTCCCCCCAGCAGGTTCACCACGTACCAGATGCTGTGAAAGCGAATGATTCCGTAAATCTCTGCCGGAATCACCATCGCAATACCGCCTGCAATCCCCCCGATAATTCCGCTTGAAATCGGAAACGTCTCCAATGGCAGTTGCGCGCGATGCGTCTCGCCCACATCGATCCGCGACACTCGATCGCGCGACGGCACAATCACCACCGTCTCATCGGTAACCGCGATGTTCTCGTGCGCTTCATGCGGCAGCACCTCGCGAAACCATCCCACGATCGATACGACCGTCAGGATTCCACCCAGCACCGCAAGCCCCGCGCTCGTCACCAGCGAAGCGAACACCAGCGTCAATCCCAGCGCCATCAAAAACGGCCACGCCGTCGGCGCAGGAAGATGAATCGAGCGCGTGCGCAGCGCCCCCGGCTCTAGCATCGAATCGTGCTGCGTATGAGAGTCCATCATCTCCCCACCACGTAAACCACCGTAAACACCACCACCCACACCGCATCCACGAAGTGCCAGTAGAGCGCCAGCACCTTTACGCGTTCCGCATGTTCAGCGCGCAAGTGCCCCGTCAGTGCAAACGCCGTCACCGTCAGCATCATCAGCAGTCCTACCACCACGTGCGACGCGTGCAGGCCTACGAGCGAGTAGAAAGTCGTCCCAAATAAATTCGTATGAATCGTCAGATGATCGTGAACGAATCAGCTTGTACCACTCCATTCCCGTGTCCACCAGAAAAATGGCGCCTAGCAGAATCGTGATGATCCACCACAAGCGGAATGCCGCCATGCGGCCATGCTCGATCGCCCGCTCCGCCAGCATGATGAATCCGCTGCTCGAAAGCAGGCACACCGTGCCGAAATACGGAATCTCCAGGACATCCTTCGGAAACGGCCCGCTCACATCCCGGCCCAGGTAATACAAGTACGCCACCACAAAAATCGTGAAGATCGACGCTTCCGCCGTGATCAGACTAGCCATAGCCACAACGCCGCGCGAAGGCAATTTCCATTCGCCTTCATGCGCCACGTGTTCCAGCGGTACCGTCGCCATCGCTCCCTCACTCAAATGCAGAATCCGGATCTTCGGGATGTTTCAGATCCCAAAGCGGTCGCCGGCTCGCCACCACCGGCTCCACTGGAAAGTTATAGGCAGGCGGCGGCGACGAAGTAGACCACTCCAGAGTCCACGCATCCCATGGATCCGGCCCCGCCTCTGCGCCGCGAAAATACGAGTGCACCAGGTTGTACACCAGCACCAGAACTGCAACCGCCTGAATAAAGCCGCCCACCGAAACGATCTGGTTCAGCAATGTCCATCCGCGATCCGGTTCATAAGTAAAGATCTGCCGCGGCATTCCCAGCAATCCCGGAATGTGCATGACATCGAACGTCACGTGGAAGCCGATCACCATCAGCCAGAAGTGCCACTTGCCCAGCCGCTCATCCAGCATCCGTCCTGTCATCTTCGGATACCAGTAGTAGATTGCCGCAAAAATCATGAAGACGATCGCGCCCACCAGCACATAGTGAAAGTGCGCCACCACAAAATAGGAGTTGTGCGTCTGCCAGTTCCACGGCGATATCGAGAGCATGATCCCGGTGAGCCCTGCAATTACAAACTGAAAGACAAACGCAATCGAAAACAGCATCGGCGTTGCAAACCGGATCTTTCCGCCCCAGATCGTCGCCAGCCAGTTGAACGTCTTGATCCCCGTCGGAATCGAAACCAGCATCGTCGAAAGCGTAAAGAACGCGTTCCCAAACGACGTCATCCCGATCGTGAACATGTGGTGCGCCCACACGCTCAGGCTGATGAACGCGATGCCAACCGACGCAGACACCATCGCCGGATAACCGAAGATCGCCTTCCGCGAAAACACCGGAATGATCTCATTCGCAAACGCGAATGCCGGCAGGACCAGCACATACACTTCCGGGTGTCCGAAGATCCAGAAGAAGTGCGCCCACAAGATCGCCGACCCGCCCGCCTGCGTATCGAAGAAGTGCCCGCCCAGGTAGCGGTCGATCAACAGCATCGCCTGCGCTGCGGTCAGCGGACTGACTGCCACCAATATGAGAAACGAAACCGTAGCGTACAACCACGGCAGCAGCGGCATGCGGAACAACGTCATCCCCTTGCACCGCATGCAAAACACCGTTGCAAGAAAATTGATTGCCGTGCCGATACTTCCAACACCGCTCGCCAGCAGCGCCACTGCCCAGTAGTCCACCGTATGCCCCGGCGAGAACGCGCGCTCCGTCAGCGGCGCATAGGCAAACCACGCCACATCCGGCGCCGACCCCGTCCCGGCCAGCCCCACGCCACCGATAAAGCTGTAATACAACAGAAGCCCCGCAAATGCGCTGATCCAGAAACTGAACGCGTTGAGCCGCGGAAACGCCATATCCCGCGCACCAATCATCAGCGGCACAAGATAATTGCCAAAGCCGAACAGTATCGGCATGCCCACCAGGAACACCATCGTGGTGCCGTGCATCGTGAACAGCCGGTTGAACGTGAAGGGTGAAATGAAATCGTTGTGCGGGAAAAAGAGCTGCATGCGAATTAACATCGCTTCAAATCCAGCCACCAGCAGGAACACCAGCGCGTAACAGATGTAGAGAATCCCGAGCCGCTTGTGATCCACCGTCACAATCCAGCTGTGCACAAGTTCGAGGTACGTGCCCGCCCTGGTCGAAGCAGGAGTTCGATCGATCCCTGCTTCAATTCCCTGTGGCGTTGGCAAACTCTCCGTGCCCATCTCCCGCTCCCTGAGTCCCGCTCTGAAGTGCCGGACCTTACAGCTTGCGAAAAAATGCCGCTACCCGTCCCGTTTTGTAACAGGGCATGACTTCAGTCATGCCGGAGCCGCCATACATACAACATTGGGCTTTAGCCCCTGAGGGACAACTACTTCAACGTCAACAAATACGCTGTGATTTGTGCGTTCTGCGTATCGGTTAAATGCATCGCCGGCATCAGTGATCCGGGCTTGATCCGGTTTGGGTCCGTTATCCATCGCAGCAGTTGCTCTTGTGTGTTCGGCGCTGCTCCCGCCGCAATCGTTGCCCGGCTCATCAGGTGCGTTAAGTCGGGACCATACCGCCCCGTCGCGACCGTTCCCGCTACCGTGTGGCAACTGATGCATGCCTGGCGTTCAAACACCGACTGCCCAACCTGCGGCGAGATTTCCTGAGAATTCTCATTCTTCGCTAGCGACACCGCTTCGACCGATCCCTGCGCCGTCAGCTCTGGCTGCATCTTTTGCTGGTTTGCAATCCACAGCTGAAACTGCTCCGGTGTATCTACATACACCCGCAGCAGCATCTTCGCGTGCTCCGCGCCGCAAAACTGGGCGCACTGTCCCACGTAGAGTCCTGGCTGTCGCGGATCGATCCACATCTCGTTCACGCGATTCGGCAGCAGATCGGTTTTGCCGGCCAGCTGCGGCACCCAGAAGCTATGAATTACATCCGACGACGTCAGCTTCAGAAACGTCGGCCTATCTGTCGCCGTAGCGCTAACCGGCACATGCAGTTCATTCGCTGTCACCACGTTGTACTTTGGGTAGCGAAACTCCCACCAGAACTGATGACCCACCACAGTCACGTCCAGTGCCGATGCCGGCTTCGGCGCATCCTGCACGCTGAACAACACCCGCGCCGTCGTCAAAAACAGCACCACAATAATCAGGATGGGAATAATCGTCCACGAAAGCTCGATCTGCACGCTGCCAAAAACCTGTGCAGGCTCCGTATGATCGCCTTTGCGCCCTCTGAAACGGACAAGCGCATACGTCAGCAGCCCGCTCATCGACACAAAGATCAAACCCGTAATCGTTAGTACGAAAACAGAGATGCCATTCACTTCGCTGGCCGGTGTAGTGGCATGCGAGAACGTCGACGTAGACGAAGCGCCCCAGGCGATCACACTTGCTGAAAATGGCGCCGCCAACGCCAGACACCATCGACAGATGAGGGCTATCGATCTCACTCGCACACGCAAACCTTGTCGGGTTCCAAGCTGCTGAATGAACCGTTATACCGCACGCATCGAAGCGTGAAGTTGCCTATATTCGCTGTGAACAGCACATCGAGCGATGCGCGCTCGAGCATTTGCCGGATTCTTGCGGGGACCTCAACGGTGCAGGGGCTCACCGAAGAAGCTAATCATAGCACGCTCGCTTTCAGTCGAATCTCACTTCGCGATGCCTGCGAAGTGCGATTCACACGGCGAGTCAGGCGTGCTCTTTCCACGATTCAGGCTTCGAAGTCGAGCTCGACCGGATCGATCAGCGGCACAAGCCAATCCAGAAGCGCAATATGCGCAGGGTGAGTTGCATAGGCATCGCACGATCCGCGATCTGAAAATTTCATCAGGCCCGCAAACGTGTAGCCCTGCCCCCGCGGCGACAGATTCTCGCCCACAGACACTTCAATCAGGCCGGGAATCTGTCCCTGAAATGCGCGAATGTCGCGCGCAGCGCGCTCTTTTTCGGCGTCTGTCGCATGCTCTTTCCAATGAAACCCAAAAATATGAATGAACACGATCAAGTCCTCACAGGCTGTTCACTGTCCACTGTTCACTGTCCACTTGCTCTTCAGCTCGCCATCGCGAACGCGCGCCCACTGTCGAGCAGCTTCGCCACTGCCTCTTTCGATGTCGACTCCGTATAAATCCGCATCAGCGGCTCCGTTCCACTCGCCCGAAACAAAATCCACGTCTCCGCCGCATTCGGCTTGGTCTTCGCTTCGGGATTTTCGAGGTAGAACTTGACCCCGTCTAGCGTCTCCTGCCGTAAAATCGGCATGCCCGCAATCGACGCATCGCCAACCTGCAGCGCATGCGCCCGCGCAATCGCCGCGTTCTTCAGGTAGTCAGGAATATGCAGGTCGATGCGCCCGTACTGGTGCTCGCCATACTCGGCCTGCAAATCGGCAACGAGCTGCCCCAGCGTTTTCTTCTCCTCGGCCATCACGTTCGCCAGCAGCAGAGCATTCAGCAGGCCGTCGCGCTCCGGCAGATGCCGCTGAAACCCAATGCCGCCAGATTCCTCGCCGCCCATCACGATCTCGCGCTCCAGCATCAGGTCGCAGACATACTTGAATCCGATGCCATGCTCGATCAGCTCGCGCCCGTATTTCTTGCAGATTCGATCCAGCATCTTCGTCGTGTTGAACGCGCGCGTCACGGCTCCCGGCCAACCCTTGCGCCGCAACACCCAGCTCAGCAGTACCGAGAAAATCTTGTGCGGATCGACAAACTCGCCATGCTCATCCGTCGCACCAATACGATCCGCATCGCCATCGGTACACAAGCCTGCATCGCACTTGTACTTCACCGCCGCTTCACCCAGCGCGCGAATGTGCGGCTCGATCGGCTCGGGATTGATTCCCGGGAAAAGCGGATCGACATTCCCGCGAATCTGCACGTGATCCACGCCGATCCGCGTAAAAATATCCGGACAGTATCGTCAGCCCCGCCCCGTACATCGAGTCGATGGCAAACTTCATCCCCGACTTCGCAATCAAGTCCAGATCCGCGAAGCTCTCGATCGCCTGCAAATACGGCGGCAGAAAGTCGACCTCCTCGATCGCAGCCGATTGCTTCGCCTGCGCCGCCGGCTTGTCGAGATAGCTTTCAATCGCCGCGATGATCGACGGCTTGCCCGATCCGCCGTACCACGCCTTGTACTTCACGCCGTTCCATTGCGCCGGGTTGTGCGACGACGTAATCATGATTCCGCCGGCCGCGCCCCGACCGCGCACTCCGTAGCTGAGCGCCGGCGTCGGTGTAATGTCATTGGCGAGGGCCACCCGAATGCCGGTCGCTGCGACAACTTCAGCGCACGCCTTCGCAAATGCCTTCGATCCGAAACGCGTGTCGTAGCCGATGCACAGGCCCTTCGCCGGATCTTCCTGCGCATGCACATACGCAGCGATCGCAGCCGCCGCCGTGCGCACATTGGCAAAGGTAAAGTCGTCGGCGATGACACCGCGCCAGCCGTCGGTTCCAAACTTGATTTGAGGATGAGACATTGTTGGCTTTCGTTCTCCCTGGCAATGAGTGTAAACAATGGGGGAGAAGTGACCCCTCTTCGCCTGCGCTGGCATAATTTGGCTGGCTCCATGGGACGTCGACGCCTATCCTTGCTTGCAAGGTTCGGAATCATGAGAATCTCCCTGCACGAGGCTTATCCGGCATGACCAGGCAAAAGCTCTGGTTAATTTTGCTTGGCGGCGCTTTGATCGTAGCGCTGGCCGCATACATCAATCGCGCTCGACTTGAACGCGTCTTGATCGCGGCCTCTATCTATCACGCACACATCTTCACTCCTCCACCATCGAACCCAGGGGAGTCCCGATGGCATCGGCTTCAGGATGCCGCCCAGTTTTACTGGGACTTCTCAGGGATTCCCGTCGCTCGAAGCATTCGGTTGAAAATGCTTGACCCGACTTTGCGTCCGCTGGTGAAAGAGATCAATCGCCGCCAGGCTGCGGGCGAAGATATGAAGTACTCCATGCATATCTATCGCGAGATCCGCTGGCAGCTGAATTTCACCCCTGACATTGCAGCCACCCAAGCAAGGATTGCTGACCTCAGCCGGAGTCTGGCGCAACCGGAGACGCGAAAGCTCGCCGCCGAGCAGCAGGCTTCCGATGGGAGTTGGGCGCAGGGAATTAATGTTTGGTACCTCAAGCTCTACTATTCCGTGGATCACGTCCTGGATTGCCGTGCGAATCCACAATATCCGCTGTCGTTTCTTGACCGGGTCAACTCCCCAGAAAAACTCAACAGTCAGCTCGACTCGGACTTGCACGACGACTTCACAAAAACAGGCATATTTAACCGCGAGGAACTCGACGAGACGTTCTCCGCGACAGCCCGACTGCTATTTGGGAACGAGCAAACCGGCTGCTACACGTTTGACCCTCATCTCAGAGACGCGCTGAATGAGTTTGTGGCGCACTGGCAGAACCCTGCGACTGGGTGCTGGGGCCAGTGGATGGTGGATCGTCAAGGCCGGGTCTGGAAGATGGACGACATGGGGATGACGTTTCACGTTCTCTCCGACCTTAATGGGAAGGTGCAACACAAGGACATGATCGCTCGGCGCCTTTTGCAACTCGACCATGTCAACTTTCCTGCCGGCATCCAATTCAACGGCCACTACGAGAACCATCTGGACTGGGACGCGGTAAAAATCTTCCGATCCGCGTGGCCGACGCTCGACAGTGCCACCCGACAGCAGGTTCGCACCGAGATTTCTCGCATGCTTGATTGGTGTCTGAAGAACTCCTACCAGCCGGATGGCTCCTTCAAGATGAGCGACCTGGATGACACCGAGGGCGACGCCTACAGATACGGTGTGAATTTTCTTACCGAGGCAGGCTATTTCAGACGGGATGACAGGTTTTGGACCGACGAGCAGTTTCCGGAATCCAAGGCCGTCCATGACCGTATCGAGGCAAGGCTAAGGTCGATGGGGCTTAACGATCCGGGATTGAAAGAAGCATACGAGACGCTGCAGACCACCAGGTAGCCCTCGGCCGCGAAGCCTCAGATCAGCTCGTCCCGCCCCGAAAGCCCCAGTTCCTTCACCACCTTGCCCACATCCTGCGAGTGGTCGCGGTGCACAATCAGCAGCGCATCGTCGGTGTCCACAATGACAAGGTTTTCAACGCCGACCAGCGCAACGAATTTCCTCGGGCTGTAGACGTAGTTGTTGCCCGCTTCGATGGTCAAATGTCCATCGGACTCGGCAACGTTGCCATCGCCGTCGCCGCGCAGCCGCGTCTCCATCTGGTACTCGTAAAGCGATGCCCACGAGCCCAGGTCATTCCACGCAAACTCCGCCGGAACGCAGAAAAGGTGTGACGCGTGCTCGCCCTTCGCCGAACGCGGTTCCAGCACCGCGTAGTCGACCGAGATGTTCTCGCACTTTGGATAAAGCGTGCGAAACACCTCTTCAAACTCCGGCGTTCCGAAGCACGAAGCAATCTTCTCAAGCAGCGGAGCCATCTCCGGCAGATGTTCGCGCACGGCATTGGCCAGCGTCCTTGCCGACCACAGGAACATCCCCGAGTTCCAGTAGTAGTTCCCTGAGGCCACGAACTCCTGCGCGCGGTTGAGGTTAGGCTTCTCAGTAAAGCGCCGAACCCGCAGCGCGCCGCCGTCCGTTTCCTCGTCTCCCGTCTCGATATAGCCGTAACCCGTTTCCGGACGGGTTGGCTCAATGCCCAGCACCACGATATTGTCACCCGAGGCCGCCAGCGCAATTCCCTTCTGCAGGGCCTTCAGAAATCGCGGCTCGTCGGCGATCACGTGGTCCGACGGAAATACACCCAGTACCGCGGCGGGATTCTCCCGCTCGATCAGGAATGCGGCCAGCCCGCACGCCGGGGCGGTGTTTCGCGCGACAGGTTCCTCGATAATCTGCTGGCGCGGAACGCCCGTAAGCTGCTCGGCGATCTCCTGCGCCAGGAACTCATTGGTGATAACCCATGTCTTTTCCGCTGCTGCCAGCGGTTTCAGCCGCTCCACCGTCTGCTGAATCATCGAGCGCTCGCCATCGAGCGCCAGCACTTGTTTGGCCCGGGCGCGGCGGGATCGCGGCCAGAATCGGGTTCCGCTGCCACCGGCGAGTATCACTGGACGAAAATCTATAGACTTCGGCATGGAAAACACATCCTACCCGACACGAGCTAGGTTTGCACAGTGATGCACGATACTTTTTAGGTCTGTAGATTCGGCATATGCCACACTCAACGGCGTAAGAAAAGAGGTTAGCATCCTCGACCGTCGGCATTTCTCACCTGGCGAACCGCACAAAGCCTCGGCCGGACCGCAACTTCACCGGAATTCTGCTCTCACAGCCGGCAACGGCCAAATTCGGGTAAGCTAACTCCATGTTCCGCAGCGGCCAAGCAATCCGTCTCTTCCGTATCAAGGGAATCGACGTCTACCTGCACTGGTCATGGTTCCTCGTCGCTCTCTTCGAGATTCAGGCTCGCAAAGGCAGATACAGTTCCGTCCTGTGGAACGTCTTTGAATACCTGGCTCTGTTCATGATCGTCCTGTTGCACGAGTTCGGTCATGCGCTGGCCTGCCGTTCCGTCGGCGGAACCGCCGAAAACATCATGCTCTGGCCGCTTGGCGGCGTGGCCTACGTCAATCCGCCGCAACGCCCGGGCGCAACCCTGTGGAGCATCGCTGCCGGACCTCTTGTGAACGTTGCGCTGGCCGTTCCCCTGGGTATCGCGTGGAAGGCAGTCGATGTGCTCAATTGGCGGGAATCGAATCCGGATGCATACCAGCTGATTCTTGCGATCCTCCTCACAGACATCCTTCTCTTCGTTTTCAATATCCTTCCCATCTACCCCCTCGACGGCGGCCAGATTCTGCGCTCCCTGCTGTGGTTTCCTCTCGGCCGCGCGCGCAGCTTGTTGATCGCTTCATTTTTGGGCTTCTTCGGAGTCGCCGGGCTCATCGTCCTTGCCTTTCTCACTCGCTCCATCTGGACTGCCCTCATCGCCGCCTACGCCGGCCTCAATTGCTGGAACGGCTTTAAAACTGCTCGCGCCCTGCGCAAGCTTGAGAAGATTCCGCGCCGCCAGGGATTCGCGTGCCCCAGCTGCCGATCTGCGCCGCCCATCGGTCCAATCTGGCGTTGCAACAAATGTCAGGCCCAGTTCGATACCTTCCAGACCGGGGGTGTCTGCCCGCAATGTTCGGCGCGCTTCGAAAAAACGACCTGCCTTGACTGCCATCAATCGAACCCGATCGCCGATTGGCAGGTAGGCCACGTCGCCGGCGTAGGCGTCATCAGCAGCGAAATCCCCGCAAGATAGGTTGGTGAGCCAACGTCATAGGTGTCATCCTGAGCCCCCGCAAGCTTGGGGCCGGGTGCCCCATCCTTGCGACCTCCTTGCTTTTCGTCGCAAGGGTGGGAAAGCAACAAACCACCAAATCTCCAAAAAAAGAGAGGCCCGGTTTCCCGGGCCTGCTTTCTCTATCGTTTCCTCAACGATCTACCCCAGCTTCCCAAGGAACTCCCCCATCCGCCGCGTTCCCTCGTCGATATTCGCTTTGGTCACCGGGTACGAAATCCGAATGTGCTCCCTGGTACCGAATGCCTCGCCCGGCACCGTCACCACGTGCGCCTCGTGCAGCAACCGCGTCGCAAGCTCTGTCGCCGACTTGATGCCGCCCTTCCCGATAAAGGCTCCGATATTCGGATACACATAAAACGCGCCCTCCGGCTTGGTGCACGTCACGCCCGGAATCTCCGCCAGCTTCGCCAGCATGTAGTCCCGCAGCTCAATGAACTCCGCGCGAAACTGCGACACGCACTCCTGCGATCCCGCCAGCGCCGCGATCGCCGCCTTCTGCACCATGCTCGCCGCATTTGACGTTGATTGCGACTGCAGCTTGCTCAGGTTTGCGGCTACCGGTTTTGCAGCCAGCGCATATCCTGCGCGCCACCCTGTCATCGAGTAGGTCTTCGACAACGACCCGAGAACGACGATGTGCTCCTTGGCCCACGTATACGATCCGCCCGAAACCGGCTTGCCCGCATAGTTCAGGTAGACATAGCACTCGTCCAGCAGAAGAAAAATCCCCCGCTCATGAGCCAGGTGAACAATCCGCTCCAGGTCCTCCGCCGACACCACTGACCCTGCCGGGTTCGACGGCGAATTGAGAATGATCGCCTTGGTGCGCGGTGTAATCGCCCTCTCAATTGCATCCGCCGTGATGCGGAAGTTCTCCGTCTCGCTGGTCTCGAGAAAAACAACTTTGCCGCCCGCATACTGGATGATGTCCTTGAAGCTCACCCAGTACGGCACCGGCAGAATCACCTCATCGCCGTGATCCACCAGCACCTGGATCGTATTGAACAGCGCCAGCTTTCCGCCCGTGGTAAACACGGCCTCGTCGATTCCGTAATCCGACCCGAAATCGCACGCATGCCGCTCCACAATCGCCTTCCGCACGTCCGGAATGCCCGGAACGACGGTATAGCGCGTGAAATTGGCTTCAATCGCCGCAATCGCAGCGTCTTTAATGTGCCGCGGAGTAGCAAAATGCGGCTCCCCGGCGCCAAAATCCACCAGGTTTGCGCCTTGTGCGCGCAGTTTCGCAGCCTCGGCGGCCACCGCCATGGTTGCAGAAACCTCAATACGGCCAATACGGTCGGCAAAAACTTTCTGAGCAGCAGCAACGGTCATAGTGCTTCCATCTTTACAGATTTTGGGTTTTGCATCCAATGGCCGCTTGGCCAGTGGGTCCGGTCATTGAAGTCGGGACGTGTTCAATTTCTCACGGATCGAAACCACGGCGTCAGAAGAGATAAGCCGCCTGCTGCAGGCGAGACAGCTGGCCATGTGCTCGATATAGGCGCGACGGGCTCTAATTAGCTCTGCGTGTGCGTGTTGTGCTTCTTGTTGGAACTCGTGGACTTGCGGTGGACCGACCGGCATCAGTTCGAGAGCCTGTTCGTATGCGTCGAACCAGCCCCATTCTTTCAAGGTGTGTTCAAAGTGCAGACGAAGTCGCAGGCCCTGTTTGCAATCGCGGTTCATGTGACCTTCTGGGGAAGCCGGGTTGCTGTCAACATGGAACAGGTGAGCTTTCGATAGCTTACCTCTGTTCAGCGATGACGTCTGCACGATATCTGGCACGGGGACTGTGGATTTCTCACCGAGCGCAAAGCCGCCTGCCGTAAATTCCTGCGGAATCACGGCTTGGCGGCTTGTTGTTTCTCCGCTTCTCCAATCAGCTTTCTGAATGCGTCGACGGCCGGAACACCCGGCGAAGACAGCGCGTCCCTGGTGCTGTATCGCCAAACTGCCGGAGCATCGAGCGCGTGATCGCGTTGGCCGCGATACACCGCAAACATATCCTGGGCCGGCCCTGCTTCCATCTCCGGACGAGGATTTTGAGGCTGGGAACCTGCTGGATCGCCGGCTTGCGGTGCTCCCCTATGTCCCCCCATCCCGACTCCTGAATCTGTTGGATCGAAGACAACCGGCCCATTGTTGGCAGGACCGCCTCCGATCGTCGGTTGAACGGCTCTTCCATTGCCTTTGCGAACTGAAATAATCAGGTCGGCCGTTGAAGGGTCATTCACGAGTGTGAAACGCCCCCAACCCACCAGCGCGTTCTCCACATCCTCCCGGGCCGCGCGGTTGGCATTTGGAGCATCCACCGCCATTCCAGCACCGGGATCGATAACAACGGCCACGGTCTTCGCCTCAAGAACGTACGCCGGCAGTATGAACTTCTTCTTGTCCTTGCCGGCTGCAACCAGGCAGCATATCAGCAAGACAGAAGATGCAACCCTCCCGTGATACCGCATAAAGCACCTCCCAGGATGGAAGCCAGTCTAGTTCATTGAAGGCGTTTGCCGCACCGTCGCATCTGCGCGTGCGCGAGATTCCGAATATATCCCGAACGGGATCCGGATTCACCCTTTGGGGACGATCGCTCCGAGCTGCATCATGAGTCCGAAGATATCCATGAGGATTCGTGTCTCTTTGATCCGGCCGCCCTCAAGCCGGTCGATGACCATGCCCCACACTTTTACCGGCCGTCCCGTCGCAGGCACGCCTAGAAATTCGTTTCGATGCGTGCCCGTCCACTCAAAGCGGGTCAGCACTTTGTCACCCTCGGCGATTTGCTCTTCGACGCCGAAATACAAATCCGGGAATGCCTTCCGCATACCCCGCAGGACATCCTGCAAGCCGGCCAGTCCGAGGCCCTGCCCGGGAAATGGAACCTGCTCAACCACGTCTTCCCAGACAAATTGTGCGGCCTCGTCAATCCGCCCCTGGTTGATGGACTCCTCGATGAAGCGCCTGACGACACCGCAGTTGTCTTGTGCCACGTTCGCTCTCCGTTACTCGGCCCTCACCGCTTCGAGCCCGTTGTTCCAAGTCCCAAGTCCCCAGTCCCTAGTCCCCAGTCCCTAGTCCCTAGTCTCTCTTCCCTGGTCCCAGGTCCCTGTCTTTACTCCGGCTCCCTCTTCGTCAGCTCCACCAGACGCTTCATCAACCCGAACGCTGCCGACAAAATCGGCCCTCCCATCGCGTCCTGGCTCAGTGCCTCCACCGGTCCCTGCCCCAAATGGATTCCGCTCGGTGTCAGCAGGTTGATGCGCGCATCCCCGTTCTTCGGCTCGGGCGGACGGGCTTGTTTCCACGGCCCGATCGCCTGCGCGACTGATGCCCCGACCTGGAGCAATTCATCAATCAACGCATCCAGCGAATCGTCGCGCCGCTCCCACAGAACCCCGGCGCCGCTGTAATTGAAGTAGCGCGCGCGGTGATCTCGATACGCCGCCACCAGGTCGAGCCCTTTCGGCATCCCGATCTCCACCACCACGCCCAGGACCTCTTTTTCCCGGCCCTGCGGCGGCTTGTCGCCTAGTTCCCGCAGGGTATGACACGCCTGCAGGAAAACCCGCGTCTCCAGATCGGGCATCTTCAGGATCCCACGAATTGCTTCCTTCGCAGCCGGTTCATCGCCCGCGTCTTTCAGGTCCCTCGCCCGCTGAAACGAGGCCCACGGCTCCGTCAGCGGCACCTTCGGATGTGCACGGACAAGCTCGGCCAGCGGCACATCCCCGAAGAGCGTGTTTCGGATCTCGCGGTGAATCGACGAGGGATTGAGTGCGACAAAGTCCGACAAACTGAACCTCCTGCGACTGTACGCTCAGCCAACAAGATTCAGCCCGCGCTGCTGATGCGGCTGCGCAGGCGTTTGAGAACGTTGGGGGGAACCAGTCCGGCAACTTCCCCGCCGAAACTGAAAACTTCCTTGAGCATGCGCGAACTGACAAATGAATAGCGACCCGCCGGCTGCAGAAAAACCGTCTCGATCTCCGGCGCCAGGCGCCGGTTCATCAGCGCCATTTGAAATTCATGTTCGTAATCGGAGATGGCGCGAATGCCCCTCAATACCGCCGTCGCGCCAAGCTGCCTCGCAAAATCCACCATCAACCCGTCAAACGTCGCCACGCTCACGTTGCCCAGCGCCGCCGTCGACTCGCGCAGCATCTCCACGCGCTCCTCAACCGTAAACAGGGGATTCTTGACCGGGTTCTTCAGAATGCCGACCGTGAGATGCTCGAAGAGCTTTGCCCCGCGCTGGATCAGATCGATGTGCCCGTTCGTCGGAGGATCGAACGTGCCGGGATAAAGGGCTTTCACGCTCATCGAGTCTGCTCCGGTTTGATTCTACGGCATTTCCAGGGACCCAATCGGGTTCGGGGTTGGCTTGTCAGATGCGTTCCGATGCGCTTTCGTCCCGTAGGGCCGAACGATCCGCAGCGACCAGACGGTACAACGACGCCCTCACTTGCTGTACGCAACCGCTTCGTTGCTGGGCTGCGCCGTCTTCGAAGACAGGTAGAGCGAAACAACCGTAATGTCGTCGGTCTGACCGAAGTGCTGCGCCGTTTGCGCGATGTATCGGGCCGATTCGTTGCTCACCTGCTGCGTGCGCTCGAATCCGAACAGTTCTCCCTCCCCGTTGGTCGCCTCGACCACCCCGTCGGAAAGAAACACGAGCCGGTCGCCTCGTTTCAATTGGAATGTCGCCTGCTCGTACTCCGCATCCGCAATCACACCCAGCGGCAGGCTCCCTGCGAGCGAAATCTCCCGCCCGTCGCGATAGGGATTCAGGTGCCCGGCATTGGCAATCGTGGTGGTCCCGTCGGGGTACACGCGCGCGCACAGGCAGGTCGCAAAACACGGCGCGCAATCCAGCTCCTTCACCGCCGTTCCCGGCGATGCCACGGCCCCGATCAGCACGTGGTTCAGGTGATTCAGCACCGTCGCCGGATCGTGCGACAGCTCGTTCCGCAGCGCGCCCACCAGCGTGCTCGAGTTCATCGCCGCCTGCAGCCCCTTCCCGCTCACATCGCCCACCACAATCAGCAGAGAGTCGTCTTTCAGCGGCAGCACCTGGAAAAAATCCCCGCCCACCCCGTTGACCGGCAAATAGGCACTCTCCAGCATGAAGTTGCGATTCGACGGCAGTTGCGTCGGAATCAGCAGAGCCTGCACACTGCGCGCCGCGAAATCTCGGCAGCAGATCGCTGCTCTTCCTGGCTGATCCGCACAAATCGATACAGGATCACCGCGATCAGGCTTCCCAGGAACACCGTATACGCCGCGGCGCTGGTGCTGAATTCAATCGGGCCCAGGAAGAAATAGTGGGATGCAAACCGATCCGGCAGCCAATGCCGGCTCGCTGCAAAATCGAGAACCGTATCCGCCGAATCGGCCGTCGCCGCCAGGAAGAACGGCAGCGGCATCACGCCGGCCTCGGTCCGTCCCTGCCGCCATGAGCGGAACAGCAAAACGGTCACCAGTCCGCAGAACAGAACCTCGGCCGCCACCGAGAGAATCTGATACGCCAGCGTCAGGTGAAGCAAACTCGCAAAGGGAAGGACCAGCACCCCGATCTGTACGCCCCGCACAAACTTCCGCGATCCCGTCCCGGTGAAGTGGAGAATGAACTCCAGCGTGATGGCCATGAAAACTCGGCCGTTAAACGCGGTAAAGACCCGGTAGAACCCCGAGGAAACAATCGCGAGCCCAAAGGCAGCCTCGGCCGAAGCTTCCAGCCCGACCGCCAGGCACAACAGCGAAAGCCAAAGATATTCTGGATGATGACGTTGCGCCAGGTACAGAAATCCGCCAAGAACTGCAACACAAAAGAACAGGAATCCCACCACCAGCGGTGACGTCACGCTCTCATTCCACTGGCGTCCGACAGCCATCGCGTGCCGCTCAGCCGTGTCGCTGGAAGCACCCAGTTCTACCCGTCGCAGCAAACCGCCGCCGATAGTCGTCCCTGGACCCGCCCACGTGCGAATCGCAATCACCGCTGGCCCCGTCGGCGGTGCATTCAGCTGCACCAGGATTGGCGGTGACCGGTACTCCGCAGGCGACTCCGTCATTCCCTTGGTATGGCCAGCTTCCACGCCATTCACGAACACATCGAGTTGGCCGATCCAATTGCTTGAAACCAACAGCGAAAGCGGTTCACCGGAAGCAAGGTTGCCGAATTGCGCGAGTTGCTGCGGCTGAATCTTCAGCCGGTACCATCCATATCCGCTATACGTGTCGATACCCTGCTCCACAAGCGGGGAGCTCAGGCTCACTGTCGGCCAGCTCGAATCGTCAAATGCCGGATCCGCCCACCGCAGATCGTCTCCGGCCTGGAATCGCCATTGCCCATCGAGAATGGTGACCGCGCGAATTCCCGCCGCCGGTCCACCTCCCGCAGCGTTGGCCCCGCAGCCGGTGTTGCAGCAGGCGTCTGCGCAAACAGGGGCAGCGCACACAGGCAAACGACCGCCAACCAGCAGAAAGTTTTCCGCGCATGAAGGTTCGCGACCATTCGTCCGAAAATTCTCATTCGCTTTCCAAGTTTAGAGTACACACGAGGACGATGAGGAAGTCGCTCCTCCGTTCATACGATTACAGACAGGCAAAGTTCCCCTCTGGTTACCACCCGTTCATCACACTTCGGAATTCATTCGCTGATTTTGACGCGTCGCACACGGTGCTTGAAAGGGTCTCTGCCCGAGCGACTGAAGCGCTTCATCCGTCCCGGCCGCATTCCTTGACACTGCAAGACAATAACGTTTTTTTTTCATCTACTCCTTGACTCAAGGTCGTCTTGCTCCGCAGCAGTATCAGCGTCCTCGCGTGCAGTTCGGCGAAGTCGAGGGCGGAGTCGTAATCAGTTCGGATTCGTTTCTCGTGGCCCGGGTTCCCGAGAGCGTAGGGGCCGGCTGGTAGTGGCCGCCGATGGGCACGTCAGCAACGCGCATACGGTGAAGGTGGCCGTCCCCATCGCCGAGAACCTGCACCCCGTGACCAATCCGGCGCTCGATGCTCAGGGCAATATCTACGTGACCTTCTCGGGTTCGCGAGGTCAGAAGTTCCCAGTCGCGATCTTCAAGATTGATACCAACTACGCCGTGAAACCATTCGTGGCGGAGATGATGAACGCAACTTCAATCGCCTTCGATCCTCAGGGGCGGATGTTCTGTCTCTTCGCGCCATGACGGCGCGGTCCAGTCGTGTGTCGCCAAACGCAAGCATCTCCACATATGCCGAGGGCATGGGAGTCGCGACAGGAATTGCTTTTGACAAGAATCAGAACCTCTACGTGGGCGATCGCAGCGGGACGATCTTTAAGGATTGAGACCGACCAGCAGGTATTCGTGTTCGCCTCGAGAGGCCAGCGTTTCGGCGTACCACCTTGCTTTCGGCCCCGCAGGGCGACCTATTTGTGACGGGGCCGACGACATCTAGTTTCGACTGCGTGCATCGAATTGATCCTCATGGAACGGTCCACACGTTCTACCGCGGCCTGGGACGCCCACAGGGATTGGCTTTTGACTCATCGGGAAACCTGTATGTGGCCGCGTCGCTCTCCGGAAAACGCGGCATTGTAAAGATCACACCCGAAGGGCGAAGCCAGCCTGGAAGTCGCCGGCCATGGCCTCGTGGGACTGGCCTTTGCCCCCGGGACGAAGTGCGATTCTCGCGACCACGGATGCGGTGCATCATCTCTCGTGGGATATTCCGGGGCAAAGGCCAGTCCCACGAGGCCATGGCCGGCGAGTTCCAGGGCTGGCTTGCCTCTGATGATGATGCCATGGTTCTGCTGGTGCCGATGATGCGCCTGGGTGCCGATGCTGTCGAGGTGCTGGGCCTGGGTGTCGGCGAGGTCGAGCTGCGCCACCAGC
>CAWHLU010000008.1:0-1465304 GCA_963830285.1 uncultured Acidobacteriaceae bacterium | reverse complement strand
TTAATCCCGCTTCGAAACCGAGTGGCGATGGATGTGTGGAATGCCTGGCGTCACCGAAGGGTTGGTGGTTTCATCTCCGTAGGTGTGCGGAGTGTGGGCATATAGGATGCTGCGACAGTTCTCCAAGTCAGCATGCATCAAAGCATGCGGCAGCGACGGGGCATCCGATTATAGCCAGCTTTGAGCCGGGTGAGGACTGGTTCTACGATTACGAGACGCAAGGGATGATCGAGGGTGTGGAATTGCTCCCGCCTCATTCGCACCCAAGAAATCAGCCCGCTCCTGGACCGGCGGGAAGGGTGCCGGCCGACTGGGAATCGCTCCTGAACTAACTGCTCGAGATTGCGTAGCCAACTGATCAATCGCTTCTTTAGGATGTGGGCGTTTCCGGCCGGATCCGAATTCATCCACGACAGGGTGCACCCATGAATCTACCTGACGCGCCGATTGCACACGAGGGCGTCTACGCAGCTCACTTCTTCTCCGTGAATGACCAGGAAAAATCGAGGGACTTCTACGTCCGGATTCTTGGCGGAAAATTGATCAAGCCGCAAGATCCCTGCTACATCAACAAGCCACAGGTCTTTCTCGAAACGCCGTCGAATTTCAACAGAGTAAGCAGTCTTCTTAATTTGCGTGTCGCGGACATCTGGGCCTGCGCGCAATCAAGAGCGACGACATACACGGGAACCTCGACGCAGCATCTACGAGTTGTCGACGCTATATTTCCGCCAGGGCGCGATGTACAAGATGGATCGAGATCGCACCTTCGCCAACGGCTGACGCAACCCGCTTCACGTTTCCGGAGCGGATGTCGCCAACTGCGAAAACTGCCGGCAAGCTCGTCTCAAGCATCTGCGGCGGCCGGCCCAGAGGCCACTTTCGCGGTGCGCCTGCCAGAACCGGATCCAAGTCCCGTCCTGTAAGAATGAAGCCCTGCTGATCCAGGGCGACACAGCCACGCAACCAGTCGCTGTGCGGTGACGCACCCGCCATCACGAAAACGTGCCGGATCTCGCGCGTCGATCTCTCCCCCGACGATCGGTCGAGCCAGGTGACGCGTTCCAGGTGCGAATCGCCCTCTAATGACTGAAGCTCAGCTTCCAGATGCAGCTCGATCACCGGATGCTTCGTAATCCTCTGGGTCAGATAGCGCGACATCGTCTCCGAAAGGGTCTTTCCGCGAACCAGCATATAGACCTTGTGGGCAGTCTCTGCCAGAAAAACTGCTGCCTGGCCGGCCGAATTGCCGCCGCCGATGACGATGACCTCATCACCCCCGCAGAGTTGCGATTCCATGAATGTGGCCGCGTAATAGACTCCATTCCCTTCGAACTGCTTCAGGTTGGCGATGTTCGGCTTATTGTATTGCGCTCCAGCGGCGATGATGATGCTGCGAGCCTGCAGAATGCCGCCATTCTCCAGCGAGAGCTGGTATGGCCTCTGATCGCAGTTGAATCTGGACCACTCGTTGCCCCACCATCATCTGAGCGCCGAATTTTTCTGCCTGGACAACGGCGCGGCCCGTGAGTTCCAGGCCGGAGATGCCAGTAGGGAAACCAATGTAGTTCTCTATCTTCGAGCTCGAGCCCGCCTGTCCACCGGGAAACTCGGCCTCGATCACGACGGCGTCTAAGCCTTCAGAAGCGGCGTAAACCGCCGCCGCCAGCCCGGCCGGACCAGCGCCCACGATGGCGACATCGCGAATGCGTGATTCATCGACTGTGCCCGAGAATCCCAGACATTCAGCCAACTGCTGCGTAGTGGGATTGCGCAGCACGGCCTTTCCGCTGCAAATCACAACGGGTATTTCGTCGATCTTCAGGTTAAAACGATCGAGCAGCTCCTGAGCGGTCGTGTCACTGTCAAGGTCGATATATGTGTGCGGATGTCCGTTGCGGGTGAGAAACTCGCGCAAGCGCAGCGTGTTAGCCGAGTAACGCGATCCCAGGATAATCACGTTACCCATGCCTTCCGTAATGAGCGCGAGGCGTCGCTGGATGAAAGCGCGCATGAAGATATCGCTGAGTTCGGCATCTTTTGCGATGAGCGAGTGCAAGGCATCTGCGCTAACTTCAAGGAATTCTCCTGGCTCGGCAACACGCCCGCGCGATAGAGAGCGGGCTCCGGAAATCAAGACCATTTCTCCGGAGAAACCTCCCGGACCATACGTCACAAATACGTGCTCGCCGGAGAGCCTCGTCATGAGAATCTCGAGCTTTCCTGAGAGCACAACAAAGCAAGGCATTCCCAGCTCACCCGGCTCGAACAGGATCTCTCCGGCCCGAACTGTTCTCGCAGTGCCGTACGGCCGGATGCGGTCGATCTGGGCGGGGGTCAGGACAGGGAAGGCCTGGGCCTGCCGGTCGGGTGTGTTTATCGATGGCAGCATTGACTCGGTCACTTTGTATTCCTTCCTGCCAATGGCCGATTCCGTTTCCATTATCATCTGTATCATTTGATCCGCGCCGGGAGTCTGTTAATTACTGCCGCGCCTGCCTTGCTCACGACTTCGTCCTGGGAATCCGTGCCTCCCGAACTACCGATTGCGCCGATAATCACGCCCTTGTCGATCAGTGGAATACCGCCTCGAGACGCAATGATTCCATCGAACGCGAGCAGATAGTTGAGATGCATAAGTTGGATACCATCCTCGAAGATCTTGTTGGGCGGCGGAAGGTCACTGCTGCTCGAGCCTTGTGTTCTGCGATCGGAATGGAGGCGAGCATTGCGCCGTCCATCCGTTTGAAGGCAACCAAGTTACCACCGGAATCAGCCACTGCTACGTTCATTTTCCAATTACGCTTCTTGGCCTCTGCTACAGCCGCCTGAATAATTACCTCGGCTTGGTCCAGCGATATCGGAACCCCATAAGGCACATCGAATGGTATTTCGTCTGGGATGACATCGAGGGGATTCGATGTGAGCGTTGCTTCGATGGCGATTTCTGCTATGTTGCTTGACATGATTTTCCTCCGAAAGGCTAGAAAGTTTCGGCAACCCTTCGGCTGCCAAGAGCGGATACATGAGTTTCCACCCGGAGTTGGAAAGTGCATCGGGCGCACGGGCCTAGCGCGCGATTTGGCCCAGGTAGTATCCGAGTCGACTTTCGACATCTCCGGGCTTGTGGAAGCCACGCGCCATCAGCGCTTTGATCCCATCCTGAGCGGCAGGTCGCCCGAGCGAAGCGATGCACGCATCCCACCCGGCGCCGAGTTCGACGTCCGGCGGCAGACTGGTGTTGACTAGGCGCTTGGTCTGCGCGATCGCCCATTTGTCGAACTTGGCGATCCGGGTCGCGAGCGCCTCTACAAACGCATCTATATCAGCGTCGGGCAGGGCACGATTGATGTAGCCGTAGGCCTCGGCCTGGTCCGCTCTGATGTCTTCAGAGCTCAAGAGCACCTCGAGCGCCCGGTTTCGGCCGATAAGCTTCGGGAGCCGAGCCATGGGGCCGCCACCGGCGACCATTCCGACGCCGACCTCCCACTGCGAGATGATGGCCTTCTCGCGGCTGGCAAAACTCATGTCGCAGGCCAGCGTGATCTCGCTGCCGTTGCCGGTCGCGCGGCCGCGGATGAGGGCGATGGAGGCGACTGGCAAGCGGGTCAGACGCGCGAGAAAGTCCGGCCATGGCGGCAGGCCTGTCGGCCCCGGCGGCATTGCGGTCAGGTCCTCAAGCTTGGCCAGGAAATCGGAGTGATTTAGGAAATAGTCGTCCACCGCGCTGTCGAAGACCACGACCCTGACATGCTCGTCGGCCTCGAGCGCGTTCGATGACTTCCTGGAACTGCCGGACCATTTCCGGGCCCATGACGTTGATGGGCGGGTTGTCGATCGTGACACGCCAATAGGCTGGGCGACCGCCGGGAAACGCGAATCTGTGCAGGTTCCGTCGGTGCATTCGTCTGGGTGAGTTTGGTGGGTGCGTTCATAGTTGCCATGGGGTCTCTCTCCGTATTTGTTAGTTTCGGAAACTGGTTCATCTATGGCGACGACAGCTGTCGACCGTTCGTAGTTCATTCGATGAGGCGGATGCACCGATAGCGGACGACAATCTCAATAACTTAAAACCTGGATCCGAAATCGTCGCTCGAGTGACACAGACTACCCAGCGACATGAAGCTATCGCCATTTAGCCAGAACGAAGTGGGGCCGCGCAATTGGACGATAGTATCGACGATACTTTTGTATCGACTGCAGCTGCAGTGTCTTCATGCCTGGGGCATACGGCTTTTCTCCATCCAGCTATTCCTGAAAATCGGTCCAAGGAAAGAAGCCTTCCTCCCGCATACTTGATGCGAAGGTATCGTCGATACCATTGTCCAATTGTTTTACTCCCTTGCGTCTGGCTTAATCGCAATCGTTGGGGATGCAGGTTGACCGGGCTTCGAAGACTTTTTTAAGAAGGAGAACAGACCATGCTTGAATTTGTGACGAAATCTGTGGCGCAAGAGCAGCAACCCGTTCGTCAGCGGCTCTTCAACAAGATAAGAAGTCATCAGGCTTGCATTGACTCGATTCAAAACTGTCACGGCAGAGGTCCCGGTCGGGGTAGATGCTTATCAATGGTTCGAAATGCACATGAGTGAGGCTGTGAAAAGCCGCGAGGTAGGCGGCGTAACTGTCGATTTGTTGAGCTTGCTCCGGGTGACGAAGAGCAGTTTGCGCATGCCATAGCTGCGAGATTTCGCGAACCTGGACCGACGCCGGCCATTTGCCGTATCGCCCCAGGCCATCTCTCTCGCAGCAATACATACGCCTAATATCAGTTGTTGCTCGCGTCCGTCCAAGGCATCTGAGTTTCGTCGGGTATGAAGGGCGAACCACTGTCACTGGTCAGCCAAACCCTTCGTTTGCAGATGAGACACCAACTGTGGCGCGATTTTGATAGGAATTGTCAAACAATTGTCATTTCTCTGTGCGGGCTTGTTTACGTTCAAATCGGAGTGCAGAATGAACGTATGATGAGTAGTCAGGAGCTACTTCTGGACGAGGTCGGTCGAGATACATGCGGCGACGAAACCTGAACTGGGAACGATCCTGGTGGTCGAAGACGACCCGCGCATGCAGAAGGTCTTGAAGCGCATATTTACCGAAGAAAGCTACTCGATCGACGTCGCCGGAGACGGCAAAACAGGATTGGAGCTATTTCGCTGCCCATCGTCCGGTCGCGGTCGTGCTCGATCTGATCCTTCCCCAGATCTCCGGGCGGGAGTTGTGCCAGACCATGAAGTCGCTCTCTCCAGATACCCCGGTGATCGTGTTGAGTGCGATCACTGAAGTTGTGGACAAGGTGTTGCTTCTGGAACTGGGCGCCGATGACTATGTGACCAAGCCGTTCAGCCCTCGTGAGCTCATGGCTCGCGTCCAGGCGGCTATCCGGCGACGGAAGCGCCCGACGCAATCGGCCGTATACAGATTTGGCGAGTGCGAAATTGATTTCGAGAAAATGACCGCGAAGAAGAGCGGGAGATGGCGGTCGTGCTTACGTCGCATGAATTCAAGCTGCTGCGATTCTTTACTGAAAATCCGGAACGCGTGCTGAGTCGCGAACTCCTGCTGAATGAAGTGTGGGGATACAACTCTTACCCGACCACGCGCACCGTAGATAACCAGATACTGAAGCTGAGGCAGAAGCTGGAGCCGGATCCGGCGAATCCGACGCACCTGCTGACCATATATGGGGCGGGATACAAGTTTGTTCCCTAAGCTATACCGAATGGAACTCCGAACGAAGCGGGAGTAGCGTGCATGGGCAAGAATAGAGGGATTCGGACCCGCATGCTGCTGGTCGCCGCCATGGCGGTTGATTATCGCCTGCTGCCACATTTGGCAGCTTGCTCATCGTTCGTCATCAACTTCAAGATCAGGTCACGCAAGACCTGACCAGGGACCTCTGCGCACTCCGTTACTACATTTCAGAACCTTGAGAGCCAGCGGCTCAATGCGATGGAACGGGAAAATGCGCTGCTCGCCGATTTGCCTACTCTCAAAGCTCTCATGACCACCAGCGATAAGGCCACGATCGAAGATGGCGGAGTCCAGTTTCTGGAAAATCAGCGGAGAACGATATCTTTGGGCTGGCAGACAATCAAAGGTCGCGTTGTTGCAGCCTATGCGAACGAACAAACCGATGCCAGGGCAACTGGCCACGGACATTGGCCAGCTCTTCAAAACGCCAACGCCGCGTTATCTAGTCAGCTCCGATCGCCTCTATGCCTGCTCCGTCCATCCGCTATATTTCGGTGCGGAAAAAGACGGAATCTTGCTTGGCTACGTAATCAGCGGCTTTTTGATTGGGCCGGATCTTCTCAAGCAGATCAGCCAGGTAACTGCCGTCGAGGCCACGTTTCTAAGCCAGGGGCGTTCGCTGGCCAGCACTCTCGATGAAGCAACGGTACAGCAGATGGCGAGCACCACGATCGTGAAGGGCCACGATCTCAATGCGCCGTTACGTTGAAACTGGGAAACGCACGCTTCATCGCTGCCATGCGCGACCTTACGACGATCGCACGCTGTGCCCCTTCAGCTTGTTGTGATGAAGTCTTTTGATCAGGCGGAAAAATCAATCCGTCAGATCGACCGTCTCGTCCTCTTTGCCGGCTTTCTCGCCTTGATCATCGGAACTGTTTCGATGATATGGCTTTCGAGGATCGTAACGCTGCCGCTTGAGGACCTCGCTACCGGTGTGCGCGCATTCGGAGTAGGAGACAGTTCGCATCTGCTTCCAAGTGACGGCACCCGGGAGGTTCGAGAATTAAGTCTCGCGTTTGCCCGGATGCGCGACGAGATCATGCGCACGAACCAGGCATTGCTCGAGTCCGAGCGTCTGGCTACCATCGGTACGAATGGCAAGTTCGGTCTCACACGACCTGCGCCACTACCTTGCCAGCGTTTATGCAAATTCAGAATTCCTGGCCTCTTCGCCGCTTTCTGAACACGAACGAAGCGAAATTCTCAGCGATATCCGCACTGCGGTCCACGGGACGACGGAACTCATCGAATCAATGCTGATCTTCAGTCGCACAGGTGCGGCGATACGCCGCTCCCACGAGTTGGTTGCTACCTTGCTCGAACGCGCGCTATCTCTGCTTCACGCCCACCCCGATGCGGCGGGAGTTGCCCTGACGGCCAAATATGGCGACCCCGCGGACTCCGCAGCATTGGTTGATGGCAAGCAGATTGAAAGAGCCATCTACAACCTGTTGCTCAACGCATGCCAATCCGCACGGACCGGCGAAAAGCAAGCACGAGTCGAGGCGCGACTCGGCATCCGCGACGGCGTAATTTCCATCGAAGTGGAGGATAATGGTCCCGGTGTCGCGGAAAACGTCCGCAGCAGCATGTTCCAGCCATTTGTCAGCGAAGGAAAGCAGAAGGGTTCCGGACTCGGACTTACCCTCGCAAATTGCATCGCAGCTGAGCACGGTGGGGAAGTGATCCTTGTCGCAAGCAGCCCCGGACAAACAATCTTTCGCATGACCATCGCCCGCGGAATCATGCAGCATACTTCTCCTGAGAGCGCCAATCAGAAAAGGTGGGCAGCGGGATGAGCCAACATCACGCATCAGCAAATCAAAAGCATTTCTTGCATACGCAACGCGTCGCGTCTACTCGTCGGCTTGCTCGGCATGCTGTGGGCGGCAGGTTCCGCGGCCCACAGCCAGCAAGGGGCGAACGAGAATCTTTCGTTGAAAGTGCAGCAATTGACCGAGGCAATGAGCCAGACCCAGAAGCGCCTCGATGAATCGCAACACGAAATGGAACAGATGCGCGCCCAGTTAGCGACCCTTCAACAACAAATTGCGCAGGGGCATGCTGCGGAAACAGATTCTTCCGCAGCGCAGCTTTCCGCCGCAGTAGAGCAAATTCGTGAGCAGCAGTCTCTTCAAGAAACGCAGATTGCCACACACGAGCAGGCCAAAGTTGAAAGCGAATCAAAATATCCGCTGAAGTTAAGCGGCCTGGTATTGCTCACTGGTTTCGTCAATACAGCCCAGACGGACGACCCGGTAACACCGACCATTGTCCTTGAAGGCCCGGGCGCCACCGGAGCCTCATTGCGGCAGACCGTTCTGGGCATCGATGCGAGAGGACCACATTTATTCAATGCTCGAACGCATGCCGATGTCCGCGTCGACTTCGATGGTGCATCGCTCGCCGATGGTACTGCCTCGTCATACGCAGGAGGGCTTCTTCGGCTGCGCACGGCCCATGCCTCTTTGAATTGGAATCACACCGATGCGTTCTTTTCACTCGACCACGCCATCGTCGCGCCCAATTCTCCTTCGTCGCTCACCGCAGTCGCTATTGCGGCACTCGCATGGTCCGGCAATCTCTGGACGTGGAATCCGCAAGTGGGGCTGACGCAAGACTTCCCATCTTCGACTTCGCAACGTGTCAGACTTCAGGGTGCGCTGATTGATGTGATGAATGCACCTCAAATTTACGGATCTACTGCACCGCCTTCGAACATCGTTCAACCAACGACAGCCGAGATGAGTCGCTGGCCGGGCGCGGAGGGCAGAATCGCTTTTCTTAGCAATGCAAACGAAACCGGGCTTCAGGTCGGGATTGGCGGCCTCTATGCTCCCCACAACACTCCGGGAGGGACACGCTTCAATTCGTGGGCCGGCACTCTCGACTATCGAATTCCGCTTCCAGGTCATGGTGAATTAAGCGGCAGCGGTTATTGGGGGCAGGCCCTTGGGGGCTTGGGCGGAGGAGCCTACAAGGACTATGTATATCGCTTGAATCCGCTTTCGCCGTCTGGCTATTCATTTCGCACGCTCGATGATTTTGGCGGATGGGCGCAATGGAAAGAGCACGCCGGCGAGCATCTTGAATTCAACCTCGCATTCGGAACGGACCAGGTACCCGCAGCCCAGCTGAGGCCCTACGCAGGCGCTCCAAATCTGTACTATTTGAACCTCGCCCGAAACCGGACCTATACGGGTAACGTGATCTATCGGCCGAGCGCGTATCTGCTTTTCTCGCTGGAGTACCGTCATCTTCAAAGCTCTCCCGTCAACGATTACACGGCTACCGGGGACATCATCGGAATCGCGACGGGGTATCGGTTCTGATGAAGAGAGTGCGACCCATGCTGCCGACTGTTCCTCATGCTCACTTTGGCCGCCAGTGGGTCGAGCGCGCAGTCTCCCTCAACGGTCGATGTGAGTATGCGGCTCTCACTTCCCAGGACCGCGACGCGGCGTGCTGCGCCTTCCGCAGTCTTCTGGCTCAAACCGTTGCAGGAAACACCGCCTGCTCCATTTCTGCCTGAGCATCGCTACACACTTCAGCAGAAGAACCGTATGTTCAAACCGCACTTGCTGATTATTCCCGTCGGCAGCGTTGTTCAGTTTCCCAACGCTGACCCGTTCTTTCATAATGTGTTTTCGCTCTTCGATGGAAAGCGATTTGACCTCGGCCTCTACGAAGCAGGTTCAACAAAGTCTGTCACCTTCTCTCGCGAAGGGTGTCTCTTACATCTTTTGCAACATTCATCCTGACATGAGCGCTGTAATCCTCACCCTCTCAACGTCTCTCTTTATTGAGGCTGATTCACGCGGTGTCTTTCACCTCGCCAATGTTCCGGCAGGAGAGTACGAGATGCATGTATGGATTGAAGGAGTAGCGCAGCCCGATCTGAATCGAATGGTTCGTCGCGTTCATCTCGTATCGGGATCAGGTGATCTGGGATCTGTCGAGGTTCCTGCTGGTCTGGTTAAACCGCCGACTCACTCCAACATGTACGGGCAACCCTATGATCGCGACGCGAAACCCACTTACTAAAACCATTTCCACTCGGCCTCAACTTTACCTACACAGTTCAGATTCGGCCTCGCACAAGATTGCTGCCTCTTTCTGCGAAGACTCCACGGGCTTCAAATGCACGCAAGCCGGTCAACTGCTGGGCACGTGCCAAACAAATGCCGGGTTGGTCATTTCATCGAAATCCACTGCACAGTCCACAAAGTCTATCTCTCCGAACGCGCAGCCGAAATCGGTACGTTCGAGAGTAGTTCTTCGGAGGAAGAAGGTTTTTACAAACTGGTGACTATCCTGTGACAATTCCGACTCGCGATTTGGACTACGTTCATGAGAAGGGCCGGGAAGGTTCTGCACCCGTCACCCCCATCCGATGATTCGACCCTTCCTCTGTGCCCGACTTCCCAAGGAGAGATTGAGTATGCAGGTTCACAGGACCGCAGTCGCCGCTTGCCTCGGCGTGCGTTCTTCTCATGGTTTCGGCCCCGGCCGAAGCACAATATCAACTGACAAACTTGGTTTCGAATCAAGTCGGCCAAGCCCCGACCATCGATCCACTGCTGGCCAATGCCTGGGGATTAGCACGAAGCGCCACGAGCCCCTGGTGGATCAGCGATAACGACACAGGCTGGTCGACCCTCTATAGAGCAACCGGAACTCAAGAGTCACTGAGGGTTTTGATTCCCACTGCCGGAAATGGGCCGGCCGAGCCGACAGGCCTGAACGGCCCCGGCACGCCGACGGGAATCGTGTTCAACGGATCGTCGACGGATTTCCAGCTTCAGGGCAAGAAGGCAAGTTTCATTTTTGCCACGCTGGATGGCACCATCAGCGCATGGGCGCCGGGCGTGAACGACAACCAGTCGATGATCGTGGTCGACAACTCGGCCAACAAGGCGAGTTACACGGGCTTGGCCATCACCAGCAACCCTTCGGGAAATTTCCTCTACGCGGCGGATAACGCGAACAATCACATAGATATGTTCGACGGCACCTTCACCTGGGTGAAGTCGTTTGGCGATCCGGCGATCCCATCCACCTTCTCAGTCTTCGGCATTCAGGACCTCAATGGCCTGGTTTACGTCACGTATGCCGTGCCAAACATCGGTGCCGGAGGCTACGTCGACGTCTTCAAGGAGGATGGCACCTTCGTGAAGACGCTGATTCAAGGGCCGCACTCTGAACCAGGCTTGGGGTATAGCCGCTGGCTCCGCGCTAATTTTGGCCCGCTGAGCAATACGCTGCTGATTTCAAACAACTCCGTCCACGGCACCATCAATGCGTTCGATCCGGTTACCGGGAAGTTCGTCGGTACGATAAGAGACGAACACGGGAGAGAAGATCGTTCTCAATAACCTCTGGGGAATTGCCTTCGGCGGCGGAACCGCAACCAATGGAGCGCTGAACGAGTTGTTCGTCACCGTGGGTCAGGGGATTGGCACCAACGAATTGGCCGGCACCTTTGCAAAAATCGTCTTCAAACCGTAGTGATGCGGTTCTTCTGTCGTCATTGTGGCTGTCATGTTGATACCGCTTGGCGGCTGGCCCGGATCTTAGCTATTCCCCGATGATTGGCTGCTCCAGCGGCTCGATTCTGAGACCCGGGATTGAGTCAACCGAGCCTCGGCGCACGGGTCGGGATAAGGTTGCCGGCCAAGGTCTCGTGGTCTGCCCGGCCTGAGAATCCGGACACAGGCGCCCAACCTCCTGGGCCAAACATGGACCAGTTGCGAGGGAAGGGAATTGGCGGGCAGATTCGCGAGTGATAATGTCCTTCGCCGCCAACTAATCGCGATGGCTTCGCGGGCAGAATTTCGGTCGGTACGGTCTAGCTCGTCGGCAGCATAGATCGGGATCCGCGCGCATTCTCTTGGGAGACGGGTCGAAAGGAGCCGTCTCCTATGTCGATCATCCGATCCCAAAATGTACCGTCCAACTGTCCTCCGTGTCCCACGGTCCCTGAACTGGAGCAATCGAAGGCAAGTGTGCTGGCAACGTTGCCGTCTTTACATTCCCGCCGTAGCTATGGATCCGCAATAGGAAGATTCATCGAATGGTATTGCTCCGAGCTTCGGCTCGGATTCAATCGTTCCGTGATCTTCAGACAAGTTCGAAAGAACGGGTCTCGTCAGGAGGCTGGCGTGACCGTCAGCGTTGTTTGGGATGTGGTGAAGCAGAGCGCCAAGAATGCGGGCATCGCCCACTTGGCGCCTCATGACCTGCGTCGTAGCTGTGCTCGTCTTTGCCACGAATCAGGAGGAGAACTTGAACAATTCAGTTTCTCCTTGGGCACGCATCCGTTCTGACGCACGGAACGGTATCCCGGATTCAAGCAAAAACTGAAGGAGCCCGTGAATCACCGATTCCAGATCTCACTGAGGTAGAAAACGTGAGGTCATGAGGTTTGGTTGGTGAAGGTGCGGGCGTGGTATTGTCCGTTATCGCTGGCTATATGGTCGGCGAGCCGCATCGGTCTTTTTTGTCACGTGTGCGACAAGGCGACAATAAGGCCAGGTGGAAAACTACTGTTTTCCGGCGGAACCAGGATCATGCACCGATTCCCAACCCATCGTCGGATCGAAAGACCCAATGTTTTGAAAACTCTCGCCCGCAAGGGCGGAAATGCTGACTAACGGAGAGTGCCGTTTCCCCGTTCAGGCTGAACCATCACAACAGATTGAGCGGCGTCTTACTCTGCACTGCGATGGCACTCCACGATCATGAAATCTGTCCTCGTCTTCGCATCCTCAGACTGTTCACCTCGCCAAGTGAAACGTGTCTTGGAAATATTTCTATAGGCTGCGCGCGTAAAGAGCCACCGCACCCCACGCCTTTGGTCAAATCGTTCGGGGATCGTGTGACACTACAATAATTGGGGCCATGAGTGCAGCCGATTCAAATCGAGCACTGACCTCGGAGACGCGCAGGCGGTTTTGGTTCCGTAAAAAATCAGGAACCAAATCCAATGGAACCGCGATGCCTGGATCTGAACGACACGAATTCCCGAAGCGAACGAATCCCGGCACAGTCAACCATTTCGAAGGTGACCAGCGATAGACGTACTTCTATCGAATGTCAATTTCTTGTGGCGCTGATGTTTACCATCTATGCAACGGGAATTCCCGCGCAAGCACCTGCGACGACAGCTTCGGGCAGTTCGGCATCAAACTCACGCGTGCTTCGTGCCAGGGCTTGTGCCCAACGCGCATCGGACTCTGAGTGATGATGAACTGCTCGCCGCCTACAACGTCCGAGCAGTGCTTGTCCAAAGCCTTGAGGCGACTGTAATGCTCCGGGGAAAAGGCGGATCGGAGTTTGGAAAACGCGCAAAAGATCCGCGACCGGCGCCGGCCATGCTAAGTTTTCGTGCACCTGGCTCTCTCAGAATGACGGGAGCAATCCCGTTTTCGGCGAGACGAAGCTTCGATCTTTCGAGCGACGGGGGCCAGTTCCGGCTCCTCGTGCCGGATGGCAAGGTGATGCGATTTTTTGTCGGTCCGGTCGATGCTCCGGCTACGTCTCAAAACCCGCGAGAGAACCTGCGACCTCAACCCGTAATCGATTCGCTTCGCTGGTTGCATGGAACTCTGAGCAAGAGCTCGAGCGTCACTGGTTCTGGGATGAGGGGTTCGCGCGTGATCGTTGTGGATTTGCCTGCGGCACGTGACGGAAGCGTGAGGAGGGCGGATATTGCTTTCGATTTATTAAGCGGCACGATTACGAGCCTGACCATTCATGACATGACTGCGCGCCCGGTTACCGAAATCCACTATGCAGATTGGCAAGAAATTGCCGACCGCATGAATGGGTCTTCTTCTGCGTGCTTTCCACGGCGAATTGTCGTGAACCAGTCGCTGCAAAACCTGCAGATTGAGATGAAGATCTTATCTCTCAGGCTGAATCCGGCGATACCGACCTCCCGGTTTCAGCTAGTCCCACCGAGAGGAATTCCGGTAACTCCGGTGGGTTCACTGGCCAAGGGAAAAGGCCAATAAACGTTCCTAAATCGCTGATTGACACTATAGAAAATCGAGGTTAGCATTGCTCCAATTTTCGGATGTGCTGACTCCCCCAAGACTGTGCCGTCATGAAAGTATTACGCCCGCGCCTGGTGCTTATTCACAGTATCTTTGCCTTTCTTTACTGAAGTAATTGAGCGCGTTCCCTGTCAGTGAGAAACAGGACATTCCTGTCAAAAATCAAGAGTGGCTGTCGTCGTTCCATATCGTTTTGCACTCGGTTTCCTACGGTCTCGGGTGGAGGCGCACTTGAATTCAAGATGGATTTCAATTGGACTGGTTGCGACCGCACTTTGCATCTCGCCTTTGCACACTACGTGGACTGAATTACCATCACCGAGTGTCGCGCCGCCCCACTCGATTGCGGTCGCAGCGGATAGAAGCCGCGCGAAGCCTGAACACGTGCATCCGAATACACCGTCGAACACAGTGCACGATTTCGCGAATTTGTTCTTGCACATGCCTCTTGATTTTGAGGCGAATCAGGGCCAAGCGCCCACCACGTATGCCTTCGTTGCCCACGGCCCTTCTTATGCGCTTGGCGTGTCACCCACTGGAGTCGCACTCTCTCTTCAGCGTGGCGCGCGCGGCAATGCTGAGGTGCAAGATCGCCCCGCGCTCTTGAAGCAGCATGGTATTCAATCGAGCAAGCTTTACCTGAATCTTGTCGGAGCAGACGGAAACTCGGTTGTGTCCGGACTTGATGCGCAGTCGGGTCGAAGCAGTTATTTCATTGGAAACGATCCGTCGAAGTGGCAGAGGAGCGTTCCCCATTTCAACCGCGTGAGGATAGCGTCGGCATATCCGGGAATCGATCTGGTTTTCTATGGGAACCGCGAACAGTTGGAATATGACTTTGCCGTGGCCCCAGGCGCAGATCCAGGAGACATCCGTCTCCAGGCCAAGGGAGCCGCAACGGTCGCAATCGACGCAGACGGGAACGCGATCTTGCACACTGCCGCGGGCGAAGTGGAACTCAAGCGCCCTGTCGCGTACCAAACGATCAACAAAGTTCGCCTTCCCGTAGACAGCGCATTTCAACTTACGGCACACGACGAATTGCGATTCGAAATTGGGAAGTATGATCGGGCGCAGCCGCTGACTATCGATC
This sequence comes from uncultured Acidobacteriaceae bacterium, assembly GCA_963830285.1. Classification (GTDB taxonomy): domain Bacteria; phylum Acidobacteriota; class Terriglobia; order Terriglobales; family Acidobacteriaceae; genus Telmatobacter. The sequence goes on along the minus strand of CAWHLU010000008.1, from coordinate 1,450,397 downwards.
CGGTTCTGGAGTACGCCGTGGGCTTCGGAGGAACCAACGCAAACCAGGCAATTGGCGTCGCAATCGACGCAACGGGGAACGCCTATGTTACGGGCAATACCTGTTCTGTGGACTTTCCTTCGACGGCGGGCAATTTCGAAGTCATGCATACGAATCCTGCTAACAAGGATTGCCAGGACGCATTCGTCACCAAGCTTGACCCCACAGCATCAACGCTCATCTACTCGGACTACATCGGGGGCGCATCCGCATCCAGTACCGGCACACACATTGCCGTGGATTCGTCGGGGGATGCTTTCGTTGTCGGGGCCACAGGAGCTACGGATTTCCCAACCGTCACAAACATCGGGCCGACGGCCCCAACGCCATGCGGAATCGCAAACAAAGGGTACAACTGTCCCGATGCATTTGTTCTTAAACTGAACCCTGACGGATCACAGCTCCTGTTCTCAAGCCTGTTGGGAGGGAATCAATCGAGCGGTGCATACCAGGTGAAGCTGAACCCGGTGACTGGGGATCTGGTCGTTCTGGGAGAGACAAATTCATCGAGCTTTCTGCCCGCTCCTACAACGCTGGAAACGACTTTCGCAGGAGGAACATGCGCCAACAGCACTCCCTGTTTCAATAGTTTCCTTGTAGCACTGGACCCCAGCAGCGGAGCGTTTCGCTATGGGACTTATTTAGGCGGTTCGGGGAACGATTGGAGTTCGGGACTTGCGTTTGACAGTAGCGGGAGTATCTACGTAGCCGGCAGCGCGCAGCCTCCATTCTCAAGTAGCTTAGGAACGGTGACGCATACTTATGCTCCTGGCGGCGGCGCAACCGCGAAGGGTACGAATCTGTTTGTGGCGAAATTGAACCTGTCTGCCAACAAACTCACCCCGGGTTATCTGACGCTTGTGCAGGCCGATGCCGATCTCGGCGCGAGTGGTATTTCAGTCGACCCAAGCGGCAACCTCTATTTTGCCGGGACGACTGCGGCGCTCCATCTGGGGGTGACGGCAGGCGCATTTCAAACAACGAACAACGCCACTTTTAACACCCAGACGGACAATTGCCTTTGGGGGCCGGTTATGAGCCCATTTCTCCCCAACGCATGCGGAACCGGACTTGTCGGGAAACTCAATGCGACGGGAGCGTTGTCATTTCTGACCTATCTCGGCGGCTCAATTCAGGACGAGGCCGAGGCCATCGGCAACGATTCAAGCGGTAACGTCTGGATTACGGGCGTGACATTCTCAAATGATTTTCCGCTCAGCGCCGACCACTACATAATCCCGACCGGCTTCGGTGTGCCATATCTTGCGGAAATGTCGACAGATGGAACAAAGCTGCCGTTTTCTACGCTTATGGGAGGCGGCAGTGGACAGTCGACCGATCTATGGGTCGATAGCAACGACAACATCTATGTCACCGGGTTTGCATCGACCCTTCCATCGACGCCAGGCGCATATCCCTACAATCCTGCGATCTTCACCGGAGTCTTTGTGCAGAAATGGGGAGAAGGGGCTGCCCCAGCGCTTAGCATAACTCCGACATCCCTTAACTTCCCGGCGATTGCGCTGGGCGCAAGCAGTGCTCCGATGACAGCCACGGTCCAGAACACCGGGACTGTTCCGATGCAGCTTGGGGTGCAACTGGTGGCAGCCTACCCGGGAGAGACACCGTCGGATTTTCCTGAATCGACTACATGCGGATCATCTCTGGCTGCGGGTGCAAGCTGCACCATTACTGCTTCGTTTGCGCCGGGACCGCCCTCTCAGGCTTGCGTAACGCTTCAAGGGTGCGACACGACAAGCCGCGTTGCGGGCGTCGTAATCTCAACGAATGCTCTTCAGTTAGCGCAAACCCTGGCCCTTTCGGGAGCTGCCGTCGTGGGTCCGTCAATCCAGGTTGCTCCGAATCCCATTGTGTTTGGAGCGCAGGCTGCGGGCACGTCCAGTGCCGCCCTTTACATACAAGCGGGCAGCACCGGCGATGCTCCGCTGACCTTCAAGAGCATAGCGCTAAGTGGGCCGAATGCGTCGGATTTTCAGCTTACTTTGACGGGTGTCGGAGGACCTGACTGCGTCTCCAACCCCGTGCAGCAGGGGACCCTTTGCAATCTCGATATGATTTTCAGCCCGCCTGCCAATGCAACAGGCACCCGGACTGCGACTTTGACTTTCACTGATAATGCGGGAGACAGTCCGCAGTCGGTGCCAGTGACAGGAACCGTGGCGTCCGCTAATTCGCTGAACATCTCCCCATTGACTTTGTCGCCCACCTTCCCGGTAGCGATCGGCACCAGCACCTATAGCGTGTTGGATATCCAGAATCCATCACAGGCGAATTCTGTACAAGTTTCGGGCCTGAGCATTACCGGTGCAAGCAGCGGAGATTACTCGGCTGCGCCTTCGAACTGCGGCACCAACGGCGCTCTTCCGATGACGATACCGGCGAACACGACATGCTATGTCGACGTGACTTTTAAGCCATCTGCCGGGGCCAGCGGCATTCGCTCCGCGACCTTGACAGTCCAGACCACCCCGACCGTTACCGGGCTACCAACGGTTTCGTTGGTGGGAGACGCCGTAACCAACTCTCAGCCTGCGATGTCGCTGCAGGAGTTTCCGAATCCGATGAATTTTGGAGGGCTGCAGGTCGGCGAGACATCCAACGCGGCCAGCGTACTCTTGACCATTTACAACAACATTCCAATTCCATGCGCCGGCGGGGCAAGCACCTGCGGGGCGCCATTGGTGGTTTCCTCCATTACATCTGGGCTTGGCGATTACACGATCGCCGACCTTGGACAGACCTCGTGCACCACATTCCCGCTGACGATTGCCCCCGGCTATGTGTGTACGCTTGACATGGTCTTCAAGCCTGCGGCGGCCGGCTCGCGGGACACGACACTGACCATTCAGAGCAACGATCCACAAGGAACTGTGCAGGTGCCGATCTACGGTACAGGATTGTCGCTTCCTCTTGGGGAACTATTGCAAACTGGTCTGGATTTCGGTAATTCGGCCATTGGCGTTGCCAGTCCGCCGCTGACGACCACGTTGCTAAACGCGGGACAGAGCAACCTGGTTATCTCTGGCACAACTGCCAGCACGAATTTCGCTGTGTCGGCAAACACTTGCACTGGCACGCTCGCGCCACAGGCCACCTGCACGATTTCGGTTACTTTCACGCCTCCATCGGCCGGCTACGTCACCGGTACGCTCACTGTGACTGACAACGATACCTTCATCACTCAGCAAATTGCGACCCTGGCAGGCACCGGCGCTACGGGGCCGCAACTGCGGATCACGCCGGCAAGTCTCAATTTCGGAAATCAACCGGTGAATTCGCTCAGTTCTCCACAAATCCTCACGCTCGCCAGTACAGGCGACACGACGCTCACATTCCCGGCGAATGCAATTCGCACCAGCACTGATTTCGTACTGCAATCCACCACCTGTGGGACGACTCTGGCGCCCGGAGCGACATGCACGATAAGTGAGCAGTTCGATCCGAGCGTGGTAACAGGAATTTCAGAGTCCGGGACATTGCTGATTACCGACAACGGCAAAGGCAGCCCGCAGCCGGTATACATGCAAGGTACTGCAACGCAGAACAATTCGGCGGCGTCCACAACCGCGCTGACATCGTCAGTGAATCCTTCAACAACCGGTCAATCAGTTACGTTCACAGCTAAAGTGGCGGGGCCGTCTGGAAATACTACGGTGCCGACGGGGACTGTCACATTCTTTGACTTCTCGACCCCTATAGGCACAAACGCGCTGAACGGCACCGGCCAAACCACCTACACTACCTCATCATTGACCACCGGATTGCACTCACTCACAGCGGTATATTTTGGAGACTCCAACTTTGCAGGATCGACCTCACCTGTGCTTTCACAGGTGGTGAATGCGACGACTCTTCCTGCCACTACCACTACGGTTACGTCGTCGCAGAATCCGTCGACAGCAGGACAGCAGGTAACATTTACTGCGTCCGTAACGGGGCCAAGCGGAAACACGACGGTGCCAGCCGGAACCGTCACGTTCATGGACGGCGCGGCGACGTTGGGCACGGGTGCTCTCAATGGGAGTGGCAACGCCACGTTTGCCACATCAGCTTTGAGCACTGGATCGCACTCAATCACTGCGGTTTATGGAGGAAACTCGAGCTTTGCGGGATCGACATCGTCGGCGTTAACGCAAACGGTAAGCGCGGTGACACTGCTCTCGACAACCACTACTGTCACGTCCTCACAGAATCCATCGGCAGCCGGACAGTCGGTGACGTTTACAGCGACAGTAACGGGACCGAGCGGAAACATGACGGTGCCAACCGGCAATGTCTCGTTCCTCGATGGCACAACATCATTGGGCACAGGCGCGCTAAACGGCAGCGGCCAAGCGACGTTCAGCACTTCATCGCTGAGCACAGCTTCGCACTCGATCACAGCAGTCTACGCAGGAGACTCCAACTTTGCGGGATCCACTTCAGCGGTCCTGACACAGACGGTGGGAACGCCGGGTTTCTCCGTGTCTTTCAATCCAACCACTGTCACTGTAACGGCTGGACAATCGGCGACTACGGTTGTCAGTGTCCTGCCAACATTCGGCTTTAGTCAGCAGGTCAGCTTCGCATGCTCAGGGCTGCCTGCGGCCAGCACCTGCGCCTTCTCTCCGGCTACGGTGACGCCCAGCGGCGCGAGTGCGGTAACTACCACATTGACAGTGGCGACCGATGTTTCGACAAGCGCGCAAGGCAACCCGGGACCTCTTGACCGTCGCAAGCCAAGGGATGGCGCCCAGGTCTTCCTGGCCGTGTTGATGCTTGGCATGAGCGGCTTCGTACGAATGCGGAGAAGAGGAAAAGACAGGCTGTTTACCTTAATCCTGCTGGTTGGAATCGGCTTGGTTCTTACCGGCTGCGGCGGAAGCAGTGGCCACGGTGGAGGTGGGGGTACAAGAACTCCAACTGGAACGAGCACAGTGACGGTGGTCGCGACTTCAGGAAATCTCAGCCAAACGTCCACTTTCACGCTGACAGTGCAGTAAGGCGACCACACAATGTTTACGAACGTTCGCTTCACATGGCCGTAAAAACGGCCGCGCGCTCACTGATTCAGGCGCAGCGTAACAGAAGAAACAATTACCCATGAACCTCATGATCCGCCGCAATGGCGGGCGGCAATCATGAGGAAAACGTCAACGAATAAGGCAAAGAGCAAGAAGAGCCGACCAAAGACGAAGCTCGGCATACCGGATCGATCCGGACCGCAAACTCGGCTAGTGTTTACAAATCCGGTCCGCTTGGATGTAAAGCCAGCTTCTCGGACAACGATCGCAAACCTCTGAGTTGCTGATCGCGACCGACCTAAATGCGGACCAGCCATGTGCAGGATCCCAGCGGATAATCTGGCCAGTCTTGCGCTTCATATTCCCTCCTCAGCTAAATAAACGCGCACAAGGGCGGCTCACCGAGTTACCGCTTAGGACTCACACCTTTGCCAGCCGTCTGTAATGGCCGGAGTCGACTTGCGCACGGTTGCTCAGCTTCTCGGCCCCAAGACCTGCGAGTTGCGATGCCCTACGCGCACCTATCTCAGTCTCACGAAATGGCAGGCGTGGAGAGATTGTGTAACACTGACCAAGGAAACGAAAAACGAAGTGACACCACTAGGGACACCAGCGTAAAAGATGGGTCGGATGAGGTAGCTTGATGAGGCATGTAAGCTCAACAAGATACAATGGTTACTGACAATCTGGGCCTGTAGCTCAACGGTTAGAGCAGGGGACTCATAATCCCTTGGTTGGGGGTTCGAATCCCTCCGGGCCCACCAGCGCGATTGCACGGATTCTCCCGGTTCAGCCCGGCCGATTTCCGAACGTCGGCCAACGCCGCAGCAAACCCTTTCGGCTCGTATACTCAAGCCAGCGCATGTCGACTCGACTGGACAAGATTCTCGACACCACGCGAGCCACCGTCGCCGCGGCCAAAGGACGTGCGCCGGTTGCCGATCTTGAGCGAAAGGCCAGCCTTCATCGGCCACGCGGATGGGCTTCAGCTCTTCGCTGGCGTTCCCTGGCCGAACCGGCCATCATTGCCGAGATCAAAAAAGCCTCACCGTCAAAAGGACTGATCCGCGCTGACTTCGACGTAGCCCGGCTCGCCACAGAACTTCAAGACGGCGGTGCCACTGCGCTCTCGATCTTGACCGACTCGCCCTATTTTCAGGGCAGCCTGCGCAATCTCGAAATCGCATCAGCTGCGGTGAACCTGCCTTGTCTTCGTAAGGACTTTATCGTCGACGAGTACCAGATTGTTGAGGCGCGCGCCCACTGCGCCGACGCTATTCTTCTCATTGCTGCCGCGCTTACTGGCTCGGAGCTCAAGTGGTTCGCCGCAGCCGCCCATGAGCACGGGCTAGATGTGCTCGTCGAGGTCCACACCGCAGGCGAACTTGATCGAGGTGCTCGAAATCCTCGGCGAGAACGGCGCCGACGCCATCGGCGTCAACAACCGGGACCTCAAGACCTTCGAAGTGCGCATGGAAACTTCCCTTGAACTCGCTGATCGCATCCCACCCACCGTCGTTCGCGTAGCCGAAAGCGGCATTGCAACTTCAGAGGACATCGATCACCTGCGAGCCGCCGGCTTCAACGCATTCCTGATCGGCGAAAGCCTGATGCGTCAGCCCGATCCCGGCGCTGCGCTCGCAGCTCTCCTCGCAGGTTCCAAAGTCATCCGATGAGCCTCTGGATCAAGATCTGCGGCAACACTTCCCTGGAAGATGCGATGCTCGCCACTGGAGCCGGCGCCGATGCCCTCGGGTTCGTCTTCGCGCCGAGCCCGCGTCGCGTCACGCGTGAACAAGTTGCCAAAATCGTTCCGAGCTTGCCCGGCACGATCGAGAAAATTGGAGTCTTTGTCGACGCAACCTTCGAGGAAATCGCAGCCGTCGTCAGCGCATGCAACCTCACCGGGGTTCAACTGCAATTCGAGGCGAACCCAGACGTTCGGTCCCAATTGCGCGACAAGTTCGGTCCCAGTCTCCGCATCTTGCAGACGCTGCACTTTGGCCCGGGCGTCGCCGCGCTAGCCGCCTCGCTCGCGCTAGACGGAAACATCGACGCGCTCCTCGTCGACTCCCGCACCGCCACCGCTGTTGGTGGAACGGGAATGGCCTTCGACTGGAATGACGCGGCCTCCATGCTTTTCGGAGATCGAGACTGCCCTCATAGGCTGGTGGCTGCCGGCGGCCTTACGCCCGAGAACGTATCCGAAGCCATCGCAGTGCTTAAGCCCTGGGGCGTCGACGTGGTCACTGGCGTCGAATCGGCCCCCCGCCATAAAGACCCTGCAAAGGTACGCGGGTTCGTTGCGCAGGCACGAGCCGCATTCGCCCAAAACAGGCGCGCAACCTGACCAAACCCGGCATTCCGACCTCTTCACCACTCCTAGTAAACTGAGAAGAGATCGTCTCACCCGCAGGAGGCCGGCCCCATGGCATCAGTAATCCTTCCAACCGCCCCATCGGAGTCGCGTCCCGGGCGTTTCGGCATTTACGGCGGCCGGTACGTCCCGGAGACGCTGATGGCCGCGCTTCTTGAACTCGAGCGCGAATACGAGATCGCGAAGGCCGACGCCACGTTTCAGGCCGAACTCGATGGCTTACTCAAGGACTTTGCCGGTCGGCCCACACCTCTCTACTTTGCCAGAAGACTGACCGAAGAACTCGGCGGCGCCAAGATTTACCTCAAGCGCGAAGATCTGCTCCACACCGGCGCCCACAAGATCAACAACGCCCTTGGCCAGGGACTCCTGGCGAAGCGCATGGGCAAGAAGCGCATCATCGCCGAAACCGGCGCCGGCCAGCACGGCGTCGCCACCGCCACCGTCTGCGCGCTGCTCGGCATGGAGTGCGTCATCTACATGGGCGACGTCGACATGGAGCGCCAGGAGCTGAATGTCCTGCGCATGCGCCTGCTCGGGGCAGAAGTCCGCGGCGTTTCCTCCGGATCCAAAACACTCAAAGACGCCATTAGCGAAGCCATGAGGGACTGGGTCACCAACGTCCGGACAACTCATTATTTGTTGGGCAGTGCGCTGGGTGCGCATCCCTATCCCACCATGGTTCGCGATTTTCATCGCTGCATCAGCCGCGAGATGAAAGAGCAGATTCTCGAGAAGGAAGGTCGCCTGCCCACCGCGGTCATCGCGTGCGTCGGCGGCGGATCGAATGCAATTGGGGCTTTCTACGAGTTCATTCCCGATCGCAACGTGCGGCTGATCGGCGTCGAGGCAGGCGGCAGAGGCACAGAACTTGGCCAGCACGCAGCACGATTCAGCGGCGGTGTCCCCGGCGTTCTGCAGGGCACATTCTCCTACGTGCTGCAGGACGAGAATGGACAGATCGCCGAAACGCACTCCGTCTCAGCGGGACTGGACTATGCGTCCATCGGTCCCGAGCATGCTGCGCTCCATGACTCCGGCCGTGCCGAGTACGTTTCGCAGGATGACGCGGCCACGCTCGATGCCGTCGTGAAGCTGGCGCGGACGGAAGGCATTCTGCCCGCACTTGAAAGCGCGCACGCGGTTGCCGAGTGCCTGCGCATCGCTCCGTCGTTCTCGCCGCGTGACATACTGGTAGTAAATCTTTCTGGCCGCGGCGATAAGGATATGGGCATCCTGGCGCGCGAACTGAAAATCCAGGGAGCGTAACCGACTTCAATGGCGCTTAGCTTCAGTCACAAACCAGGCATGGTCGTCTATTTGACGGCCGGCGATCCCAGCGTCGAAATCACGCGCGACATCGCGATTGGCGCCATCGACGCCGGAGCAGACGTGATTGAACTCGGCGTTCCCTTCAGCGACCCCCTGGCTGATGGTCCAGTGATCCAGCGTGCCAGCGAACGCGCCGTCGCCCGCGGAACCAGCATGGCCGACGTGCTCAGGATCGCCGGCGAGATTCGTGCCGCCCGGCCCAATGCCGGACTGGTCATCTTCACTTATCTCAATCCTGTGCTTCGCTACGGATTCTCTCGATTCGCCGACGAAGCCGCAGCGGCAGGCGCAGATGGCGTTCTGATCATCGACATGATTGTTGAAGAGGCCGCCGAATATCTGACTCAGATGAATCGCGTCGGACTCGCCCCGATCTTCCTGGCAGCGCCTACCAGTCCCGACGAACGTCTCGAGGCCATCGCAACACATGCCAGGGGATTCATCTACGCTATTTCGCGCGTCGGTATCACGGGCAAGCAGCAAAGCATGACCGCTGACGCGGCCGCTCTTGTCGCGCGCGTTCGCCGATGGACGGGACCGGCCGGCGTTGGGCTGCCGGTGGCCGTCGGATTCGGGATCTCGACTGCAGAGCATGTTGCGCAGGTGGCGGAGTTTGCGGATGCTGCGGTCATCGGCAGCGCGATTGTGGAGTTGATTGAGCGGTCTGACTCCTGAAGCAGCGCCCGAAGCTGTTGCCCGATTTATCAAGGGTCTGCGCCTGCCCCAGGCGGCGCTGGCCCGGTGAAAAAGACAGCCCTTAGCTTTCAGCCCCCAACTTGTGCACGGCAGATTCGGTCGCATGATGCTCGCATCGGCAGGATTGGGCTGAAAGCTGATAACGGAAAGCTGACAGCTATCGCGAGGACGGAATGACGCTGGAAGAATTGCGGAATCAAATTGATGTTCTGGACCGCCAGCTTGTGGAACTGCTGAGCGAGCGGGCCCGCGCCGCGTTGATGATTGGTCATCTGAAAGTCGCGACCTCGCTGCCGGTCTACGAACCGGCACGCGAAAAAGTCATCTACGCCAACGTGCGCGCCGCCAACAAGGGGCCGTTGCCCGACATCGAGTTGACGCATATCTACGAGCGCATCATCGACGTGATGCGGGCATTGCAGAGGAACGAGTTGGCTTCAGAGAGAAATGCCCTCAAGGGCCAGGACACAGGCGCCCCGCAATCCCAGCAACAAGGACCTGTTGCAGGAAACCCCGGAGCCGCGCCCGAGACAGGGAACGAGAAATGATTGTCGCAATGCAGGAGAAAGCCACCGAAGAACAGATTGACTTCGTCATTGAGGTTATGGTCGAAGCCGGAGTCGGCGTACATCGCACCACGGGCGCAACCCAAACCATCCTTGCCGGCGTAGGACCCACGGCGACCATCGACATCACGAAATTCGAGAATCTGCCTGGCGTGCTTCATGTTCACCGCATCAGTTCGCCATACAAACTGGCAGGCCGAGGCTTCCGCCCAGAAGGCACCGTCGTTGAATTCGCCAACGGCGTAAAGCTTGGCGGCGAACAGGTCGTCGTGATGGCCGGTCCGTGTTCGGTCGAAAATGAAGCCCAGATTTACGAGACTGCAAAACGCGTAAAGGCCGCCGGAGCCAGCTTTCTGCGCGGTGGCGCCTACAAGCCACGCAGCTCGCCGTATGCTTTTCAGGGCATGGGCATTCCAGGGTTGAAGCTCATGCACGAGGCAGCCCGCGCCAACGGCCTTCTGGTCGTCAGCGAAGTGATGGAGATAGCACAGATCGAGCCGATGCTTGGGCTTGTCGATTGCTTCCAGGTGGGCGCGCGCAACATGCAGAACTTTAATTTGCTTCGCGAACTGGGATCGGCGCGCAAGCCGGTTCTGCTCAAGCGGGGAATTGCCGCTACCATTGAAGAGCTGCTGCTCTCAAGCGAATACATCATGTCCGGCGGCAACTACGACGTCATCCTGTGCGAGCGCGGCATCCGCACCTACGAAACCGCAACGCGCAATACGATGGACATCTCGGCCATTCCCGTCGTCAAGAAGTTTTCGCATTTGCCCATCGTGGGCGACCCGTCGCACGGCACCGGTCATCGGGAAATGGTTGCGCCCATGGCGCGCGCGGCTGTCGCTGCCGGAGCCGACGGTATCCTCGTTGAAGTTCATCCGAACGCCGATAAGGCGGCATCCGACGCGGCGCAGACGCTGTATCCCGATCAGTTTGAGAAACTCATGGCTGATCTGCGCGTGATTGCCAAGGCAGTCGGCCGAACGCTATGAACCAGAAAGAATACGCATGATGGAAAGAGTCGCGATCCTGGGCACGGGCCTTCTGGGCACGTCTGTGGGCCTCGCCCTGCGCGCGGCTGGATTCAAAGGATCGATCGTCGGCTGGAATCGCAGGGCGGAAGGCGCACAAACAGCCTTCAAGTCGGGCGCAATCGATTCCATTGCGCCGGATCCGATCTCTGCGGCGCGTGAAGCCGACGTGACGATCCTCTCCGTGCCTATCTACGCCACACTTGACCTGATGGCGCAAATTACCATGCATATCGGCGGAGACCATCTCGTAACCGACGTCGGCAGTACCAAGCTTCAGATCACAAAAGCTGGAACAGAGTACTTCAACCAGATGGGCTGCGCTGCCTTTCTCCCCGGTCATCCCATGGCGGGTAAGGAGCGGGGCGGCGCGGAGCTTGGCGACGCGAACCTCTTCCGCGGCGCAGCGTGGCTCTTCACCGACGCGCCTGGTGCAGTGCGCACACAACGCGGTCGCGAACTTGTCCTGAGCTGGCGCGAATGGGTGGTCGCCATGGGCTCCAAAGTCATCGACCTTGACGCCGCCCGCCACGACGAACTCGTTGCCTGGGTCAGCCATTTACCGCAATTTGTCGCCACCGCGCTCAGCTCGGTTCTAGCGGAACGGGTAGGCGATGCTCCGGAACTAAAAGACGTAGGCGGTCGCGCTCTTCGCGAGATGACGCGCCTCGGAGCCAGTCCCTTTTCCATGTGGCGCGACATCGCCCACACCAACACTGACACCATTGCAGCCGCGCTCGAGGCTCTCGAACAGCACCTCACCCATATCCGCGAAAATCTGCGCACGCCCGAATTGCGTGACGAGTTCGAAAAAGCCAATCGTTTCCGGCGCGAATAGCGCACAGCAAAGCGACTCGTTCATCTCATCCCCTATAATCCTTCGACATGCGGCTTCTCCTTCGCGACCTGCGCTTCGGCGTGCGCACACTGGCCAAGACCCCGCTCTTCACCATTGCAGTTGTTCTCACGCTCGCACTGGGCATCGGCGCGAATACGGCGATCTTCACCGTTACCAACGCGCTGCTGCTGCGGCCGTTTCCGTTTCATGATCCCGAGCAAATCGTCAGCATTACCTCCAAAGATGCCACGAAAGACCACGGCGGCACGCTATTGCGTTATGAACTGGTTCGCGATTACAGTCGGTCGTTCCAAACCGTTGCCGTCTGGACCAGCGACAACCTGAATCTCACCGGAAATGACGAACCCATCCAGGTTCCTGTCGCACGGGTCTCTTCGGGCTTCCTTGAGATGCTCGACGTGCGCCCACAACTGGGCCGAGTGTTCACGCCGGAGGAAGCCACACCGGCAGGTCGTCCTGTCGTGATCCTCAGCGACGCGATCTGGCGTTCGCGCTATCATGCCGACCCGAATATCGTCGGCTCCGTCGTCACGCTCGATTCAGTTTCCAGCACAGTCGTCGGCGTCCTTCCCGCGGACGCTCAGTTCCCCTTCATGCCCAAAGCGGACATCTTCACCCCACGGTACTTTGAGCTTTCCCTCATGACGCCGCAGCGCCTGCGCCTCGGTGTTGGCTATCTCAACATGATGGCGCGCGTGCGCACTGGCACTTCGTTAGCGGACGCCAACAACGAGTTGGCCATCCTCAATCAGCGCTATCACGAGCAAAACCCCACCGCCCCCGATGCTTCCCCCGGGACAACGATGGCGGCATCCAGCCTGCGCGATGAAGTTGTCGGCGACGTGCGGCCCAAGATCCTTATCCTTTCAGGTGCTGTGGCAGTTGTTCTGCTGATCGCATGCGCCAACGTGGCCAGCCTGTTGCTTTCACGCGCCCTCGCGCGCAAGCAGGAGATCGCCACACGCGCGGCCCTCGGCGCAAGCCGCGGTGTCATTGTTCGCCAACTCCTTACCGAGAGCTTGCTGCTCGCCCTCACTGCCGGCACGCTTGGCGTGGGCATCGGATGGGCCGCCACCCGCTCGCTCGCGACGTGGGGAGCGTCTCAGGTTCCCCAGGGTTTCCCCGTCAGCCTGGACGTGCACGTTCTACTCTTCACGCTCGCAATCTCACTGGTCGCGGGAGTCGCATTTGGCATCTTCCCCGCTGCGCAGCTTGCCCGCGTCGATTTGAATACCACCCTGCGCGCAGAAGGCCGATCGGCGTCTCCCGGCCGCTCCGGTTCCATGACCCGATCGCTCCTGGTCGTCAGCCAGGTTGCGCTCTCCCTCGTGCTGCTCATTGCCGCCGGGCTCCTCCTGCGAAGCTTCGACCAACTCATCCACGTTGATCCGGGATTCGACGCGCAGAATCTGCTCACCATGAATGTCTCGCTCTCGACGACAAAATACGCCAGGCCCGATCAGCAGGTTGCCTTCTTCGACGACGTGCTCGATCGCGTATCGTCGCAGCCTGGAATTCGCTCCGCCGCCATCAGCGCGTCGCTGCCGCTGACATTCAAACGCATCACGCCCGTGCTTCCAGAGGGTCAGCCCGATGTCCCGCTCGCGCAGCGCCCATTCATCGATATCGAAGCCATCAGTCCCCGCTGGTTTGAGACCATGCGCGTTCCCATACGCGCGGGACGCACCTTCACGGGCAACGATAACGCTACTGCGCCCAAGGTGGTCATCGTCAATGAAACCTTCGCGCGCCAGTTCTGGCCCGGTCAGTCAGCAGTCGGGAAGAAGATCGTCGTCGGCCGCGGGCCACAGGCCGCGCTGATCGTCGGTGTCGCTTCTGACGTCAAAAACCAGGGTCTCGAGAAGGAATCGCAACCCCAACTCTATCTGCCGTTCCCGCAGCTCCCCTGGAGCGACATGAACCTGTTGGTGCGAACCGAGATTCTTCCCACCGCTGCCGTGGCGGCCGTGCGCGCACAGATCACCGCAGTCGACAGCAATCAGCCTGTAGATGCAATCCAGACCGCCGAAGAACTCATCGGCAGTTCGCGCGCGCAGCCCCGTTTCACGATGTTGCTCGTCGCCGGCTTTTCAGCAACGGCCTTCCTGCTAGCCATCGTCGGCGTCTATGGCGTCTTGTCGTATTCCGTCGGCCAGCGCCGGCAGGAGTTCGGCATTCGCCTCGCGCTCGGCGCCCATCGCTCCGACATCCTGCGGATCGTCATGCGTCAGGCAATGCTTCTCGCAACAGGTGGAGTCATCGCAGGACTGTGTGCCGCCTTTGTGCTCACCCGGTTTCTTCAGCATGTTCTCTACAAGACCGGATCGCGCGATCTGGCAACATTCCTTCTGGTGCCGTTGGTCTCTCTATGCGTAGCGGCAATCGCCAGTTATCTGCCCGCCCGGCGCGCCATGAAACTGGAACCAGTCGAAATTCTCAGGTGATCCGCAAGTCGCATTCAAGCCGGACCGACTTTACGCCGTTTGTTCAACGGCCTCAATGCCGTCCTTCTCGGGATCGAGAACCTGGAAGCCCTCCGCTCGGGCAGCTTCCATCAACACCGGCAACGCCGAAACAAAGATGATCTCGGTGCCCTTGAACATCTCGCGCGCCACCAGCGCGGCACCCAGTTGCAGAGCGTCTGTCCAGCGCAGCTTCGTGCGGTCGAGCAATTGCCGCGCAGATTCCAGTACCGCGGGATTCAGCGGCTCCTGCACCATGCGCGCTGCCTCAATGCGGAGAATTTCGAATGCCGCGGCGGCATCCGCAGGAGTGATGTCCCCAGCCCGCTCCCGCCGACGAATCGCCGCATACACCTCCAGCGGCGCGCTGGCTGCAATCAGCTTGCGGTTATCTTCAATTGACTCCATGAGCCGAATCAGTGCATCCGTGCCCGGTTCCTGCACAAACAGCTTCGCAAATGCTGTGGATTCGAGGAAATAGCAGCTCACAACTTTCCTCGCTCTTCCTGGATTACGTCGCTGATGGACTCGCCCTGGATCACCACCGGATGAAAGCGCTGTGCCTCATCGGGCACGCCGGCTTCGGCCCGATTTAACCGAATCGTCGTCGTCGGGTACGCTGGCGTCTTCGGATTCGCGATCTTGCTGGTAAGCACAACCCCTCGCTGGATAGCTTCTGCCAGCACAGCCTGCCTTGACTCCGGCTGCTGGTTCCAGCGAAATGCCTTGCGCGGCAAAAACGAATCCCGGAACCACTTCAGCGCGATGAACGCATGACCGCCCCGCTCCGCTTCCGCGAGTGCGGCGCAAAGTTCCTTTACCCGCGCATCCAGATCTGCCGGTACCGCAACTTCATCTTCGACCGCCTCTTCAAAACT
The DNA here is from genome assembly GCA_963830285.1 of uncultured Acidobacteriaceae bacterium. Lineage (GTDB taxonomy): Bacteria > Acidobacteriota > Terriglobia > Terriglobales > Acidobacteriaceae > Telmatobacter. The sequence goes on along the minus strand of CAWHLU010000008.1, from coordinate 1,435,130 downwards.
CGTCTCAATCGGGGCTCGCGATCCGCGGCTTTGCCTTGCCGGCGCCGAGCCGTCATCCAGGCGTTCGAAGTAGATGCGAACCTCGTCCTCTTCTGGCGACCAGCTGTCTGCCGGTGCATTCCGGCGCTTGCTGCGCCCGTTCTCACTGCATAACTCCACAATCGCCTGGTAGCCCGGAGGCGCCAGGAAGCGAAGTGCGCGTGCTAGCCCGGGGTCCTGGGAGAAAGCAAGTTCACTCAAGGCCTCTTCAATAATCTCTTCAGCGTCCGGAACACTCAAATTGCTTATGTCTACGCTGCTTTGCGCAGCTCGATTCGACTTCATAACAGTCTCCATATAAAGCTTCTTTAGCCTGCCCTCATCTCGTTGTGCTCCGCAGGAATCGAAACCCGCGACTAGCATCTCTTTTGTGGCGGGTGACGGGTTTCCGATCCGGATGTAACTGCACCATCGGCTTTTCCGAACATTTGTAAGGTGATCAGGGCCGATTTAGTCTTGCCGAGGCAGCCTGGTCACCACCTCTGCCTCTGTCTTGATACCCCGCAGGACCGAGTAAAAACTTTAACTTAAAAGCACTTCCAGCCTAACCACGCACCAGTGTAAACGATTCTGCAGCCGAATCCCATGCCCGTGCAAGAGATGCCCCGGGCAGCGGATCGGCCCGGCAACCCCGATTTCTATCAAAAGTCTCATTAAGGTGTCCTATTTTTGACACCCGCATCTTCGTACAATAGAGCGATGCGGCGTTGTTTCCTTTTACTGTTGTTTGTATCGCTGATTTGGGAAAGTACACTTGCACACGGTCAGGCGACACCATCCTTTGACTTGGTCGGACCGAAAGTCGATGTGCGCGTGAAACGGGGAGAGGTCACTCTGCCCATTGGCCAGGTTCCCAACCTACTGCCCGGCGACCGTCTGTGGATTCATCCCGATTTTCCCGAAAGCCAGTCCGAGCGATACGTGCTGATCGTCGCCTTCCTGCGCGGCGCCACCAATCCCCCGCCGGCTGAGTGGTTTACCCGGGTGGATACTTGGGCCAAAGGTCCGCACCGGGAAGGCGTTTTCATCACGGTTCCTGACGAAGCACAGCAGGCTATTGCATTCCTGGCACCCGCAACCGGCGGCGACTTCAGCACTCTGCGCAATGCCGTCCGGGGCCGCCCCGGCGTATTCGTCCGCGCCGCCCAGGACCTGCAGGCTGCCGGCCTCGACAGGATGCGCCTCGACGCCTATCTGGCCGAAGTGAAAGTCACCTCGCAGACCGACCCGAATTCGCTTAAGGAGCGGGCGCAAAAAGCAGCTTCCGTTCTTGGAATCCGGCTTGACCAGCAGTGCTTCGACAAGCCCACCGATCAGCAGGCCCCGTGCCTCACGCAGCACACTGAAGGCATGGTGCTCGATGACGCCAACGTCTCCAGTCGCGTGTCACAGATCACCAGCGGCAGCAGCGGCGACCTCATGAACCAGCTCAGCTATTCCACGCTCGGCGGAGCCGGAGTCTATAGCCCTTACATCGGCGCCATTGTGGATACCGCCCGGATTCTCGCCTCACTCCACACAGCGCACTTCCAGTACATTCCGGCGCTCGCCTTGCCCACTGAAGACACGCTGAACCTCCGTTTAAGCGTGCCGCCCTCATTCCGCGACCCGAAATCCGTGGTGGTCATCGCACTGCCTCCTGTGGCTCCCGCCAGGATGCCTCCATTGCACCCCGTGAACCCCGCGGAGCAGTTCTGTGCTCAGAAGACGGGCCTCGTGCTTCCCGCTGAGGGCGCACCGGTGGTCTATGCCTCTCCCGAGGCGCATGACCTCAAGTTGCATATCCAATCGAAGACCGGTTCCGTGGATGTGCCGCTTAAGGCAGACGCCGCCGAAGGCGGCCTTGTGCCGTTGCATGCCATTCCGATGCTTCCTGCCGGCGATGTCGTCGGGACAGTCGAAGGCAAATGGGGCTTCGACGACTGGGTGGGACCGAGATTTCACCTCCTCAGTGCGGAAGCCGGAAAGTGGACCGTTTCGCCCAGCGACGTGTCGGCCCTGGTGGTCGGACGCGAAGATACCCTCCATATCAGCGGCGAAAATACCTTGTGCGTCGAGAAGATCGAGGCACAGTCGACCGGAGCGAGCCCGGTAAAGCTGCAATGGAAGACCGCCAAGGCCGACGCGCTCGAAATGGGAGTGCCCCTGAAGGATGCGGCGCCCGGCCCGGTGACCATCAATATCGACCAGTACGGCCTCGGAACGCCTGACAAACTAAGCCTCAAGGCCTACTCCGAGGCGGCGTCTCTCGAGCGGTTGAAGCTGAGCGCCGGCGACAGCGATGCTGCGCTCACCGGAAACCGGCTTGATGAAGTGGCCAAGGTCTCGCTCAACGGCATTGACTGGGTTCCAGTGGACTTGAAGCGAGTGCAGGATCAGGACCAGCTGCGGATGAAGGCGGACAGGGCCACGGACGGTTTTGAGCCCGGAAAACACTACACCGCCAAGGTTGAACTGCGCGACGGCCGCGAATTGAAGGTTCCCGTCGGCGTCGATCCACCCCGGCCGGAAGTGACCTTATTGAGCAAAGGTACGCAGGATGAGGCATCCGCCGATCCATCGCCGGTTCACCTGGGAAGCCCCAATGATCTTCCCGTCGACGGCCGACTGGTGTTCTTCCTGAAATCCAAAACCCCGGCAAATTTTCCCCGCAGCGAGAAAGTGGAGGTTGCGGCCACCGACAACAGCTTCCGCACCACTCTCTCCGTCAGCGACGGATCGCTGATCCTCGAAGATGCGAATACGGCGCTTGGCGTCGTCGAACCACTGGCGAAGTTCGGTTCGTCGGCATTCGGGCCGCTGCAGGCGCGAGCCGTTTCCGAAGACGGAGTGGCTGGAGACTGGTTGTCGCTCGGAACGCTTGTCCGTCTTCCCGGCTTCAGGGAACTGCACTGCCCGCATAGTGCTTCGCGGTCCTGCATGTTGACGGGCACAAATCTGTTTCTGGCCGAGTCTGTCGCATCGTCACCCGATTTCGACAACGCTGTGAATGTGCCGGCGGACTTTACCGGCACCCAGCTGACAGTGCCGCATCCGGTAAACGGAGTGTTGTACCTGAAGTTGCGCGACGATCCGGAAACGGTCCAGACGCTTTCGCTTTCCGCAATGCCGATGACGCCCGGCGCTCCGACTCCAGCGGCGATCAAGACTCCGGCCGCGGCGCAGCCACCGGAGCAACAGAGCGCACAAACGCCCGCTCCGCCGCCTTCGAAGACCGAACCTTAATCGGCGGGGCTAAAGCCCATGTCAATTTTGGCGGTCGTATCGGCACGACTAAAAGTCGTGCCCTGATACAAGCCGGGGCTTGACCATGCTAATTGTGTTGGTCTTTCCGGCTCGGGACCGCTACGCGTGTTCCCGAATCGTGCCCTGCTACGAGACCGGCTCAAATGGAGAGTTTCTTCAGACTCTAGAGTCTGGCCTTCTTTCCTATTGAAAGTAAGCGCGGTTCTTCTCGGCGAAGTGAGCCTTGTCTGCAGGCAGGTCAGCTTCAGAAAAGATCGCGTTCTGCGCGCAAAGGCTCGCGCAAGTGCCACAGTCGATGCACTCGTCGGGGTTGATGTATACCTGCGATACGGTTCCAGCAGCCTCATCGGCGGGTTGCGGCGCAATGGCGGCAGTGACACATTCGGTCACGCAGACAAAATCCCGGACGCAGGCGTCGGTTACGACGTAAGCCATGAAAATTGCTCCTTGATAGCGGTGCGCATGGCGGTGCCATACGCTCATTCGAGCTTAATGGGAACCCTGCTCTACGCTCGGTGACCCGAATCACATCGGGGCCGTTCGTTCCGGAATTCCTATTCAGTGCCACGGTCGGGATTTTTCATAATTGGCCGTGTCATTTTGAGGGAACGAGGCCCCAAACGTCGTTCCGTTGGGGGTGGTGAGGTTCGTGCAACCAGATAAGGCGATTCACGAACTGTTGATGAAAACTGAGTCGCGGATTCCATTTATGCTGAGGGCATGCTCCCCGCCTTCCCGATTCGGTCTCTGCTTGCGCTCTTCGCCTTTGTTTCAGCCTCCGCCGTCGCCCAGACAACCGACACCGCATGGACTTTTGCCGTTTCGGGTGACAGCCGGAACTGCGGCGACTTCGTGATGCCCGCCATTGCCTCCAGTGTGAAGGCAGAGAACGATGCCTTCTACTGGCACCTCGGCGATTTCCGATGGATGTCGAATCCGGATCAGGATCTCGTCGCCATGCAGTTCTCGGGCAAGGAACCCTCAAAGGACGAGTATCACCGGATTGCCTGGGACGATTTTCTTACCCATCAGATGACGTCTTTCGGTGCGTTTCCCGTGTTTCTGGGCCGCGGAAACCACGAAACGGTGCCTCCCATGACCCGCGAGGGCTACGTCGCGAAGTTCACAACCTTCCTTGATCGGCCAGAGATCGCAGCCCAGCGCCAGACCGATGGCCCCGGTGCCGCTCCGGTAGGTCCCTGGTATCACTGGACCCACAACGGCGTTGATTTCATCACGCTCGATAATGCCAGCAAGGACGAGTTTTCAGATGAGCAGTTGAAGTGGCTGCGCGGGGTGCTCGATCGCGACCTCGCGCCGGACTCGGGGATCCACTCGATCGTCGCCGGAATGCACGAGGCGCTGCCCCACTCGAGGGGCTCCGAACACGCTATGGACGACTGGGAACTGGGCGAGCGAACCGGGGACCTTGCGTACACCTGGTTCTACGACGCGCAGGCCGCCGGCAAGCACGTCTATCTGATCGCGAGCCATTCGCACTACTACTCCCCCGACATTTTCAGTACGCCGTACTGGAAACAGCACTCTAACCGCGTCGTCCCCGGCCTCATTATCGGATCAGCCGGCGCGCGGCGATACCCTCTGCCGCGTGATGCTGAGAAAACTGCGAAGACGCACATCTACGGGTATGTGCAGGGACTGGTGCGGCCAGACGGCCAGATCGATTTCAAATTGCACGAGCTTTCAGAGGACGATCTGGTCAAGAACCGCTGGCCCAACGCTCCCCTCGATGCCATCCACGAGTGCTACGTCAACAACGCCGACTAGGGAACCTGGATGCATACCTCGCATCCCCCCCACCCATACTCTGTACCGTAAACTCATGAAAAGAGAGGGTTTCTTTAGAACATTCCGCTGCAAAGTCTTGGGTTGATTTGACTTAGCCGCAGAGTCGTCTGGATATGGGACTTACATGCCTGCTTCACAGTCTCGCAGTATCACAGTTTCACTGGAGCGGTTTTTGAGAGCGACGGAGTGAGGGAACTAACCTCTGAGCAGCGCAATCGAAATGGCGATCGAACTCGAACATAGATTCAGCTTAGGCTAATCGGCGAAATAACCTGCAGAAATTGACAATCATTTTGCCGTTTGTTTTGAGTTGGTTAGGCTCCGATGAAGGGATAAGGGGCTTGACGTTGAGAGTCGAATTCATCCGAGCAGCATGGCATCCTCAGCTGGAGCACTACCGGATCAGCGGAAACGGAAGCTGAAGCCGGGCGTCTTCCAGTGCGAGGGCTTCGAGCCATCCGCGAATGTTCACGCGCAGCGCCTCCACCGCAACTCCTTCATACTCCGCGGGGAAGCCCTCAAGGCGCCGCAAAGCCCGACGCAGCAACGATTCTGTCCCCGCGCGGTTCTCATGCTTCAGATGGTGGAATGCCGCCGTGATTTGGATCAGGGCCTGGAGAAACGTCTTTTCTGGCTCATTGCACCTCAGCCACACGCCCTCCCAATGTTCATGGGCGTCGAAGAATTCCTGGTCGTGGTAGCAGCGCAGCCCCTCGGCCAGTGGCCCTGTTGTCCAGTCAAGCAGCATCGTGAATTCATTATTGCTTTGTCAGGAAGCGAACGGAACAACCGAGGCAGCAGGAAGAATTGGCACGAAAACAAAGGCCAGATAACTCTTCGACTGGTTTTTGCGTCTGTTGTGTTGTAGCCTGAGAACGCAGCCATTCGCGTTCAAGGCAAGGCAGGCTGCGTAAAAAGTTCTTAACAGTGGTCTCTAGCGGAATAGAAGAAAGCAAATAACATCGCTCGAAGCGTTCGATTAACTGTAAGCGTCTGCTCGATTTGTTGCCCTCAAGACAAAAGGAAATCTTCCCGGATGAGCGTGCAAACGCCCTCAGAGCATTTCTGTTTGCAAGCCATGACGACCAGCGGCCGCATCTAAAAAGACCTGAAGGTGGCTGTGTCTCTACAGGGATGAATCCGATTACGGCTGCCGGTTGAAAGTTTTCCGGCCTTCAGGAAGACGAGAATGCGCCCCGGGGCGCAATTGTGGAAAACACCCCACCAAGTGAGGACGGCGAAGCTTTGCGCAAAAATAGCAGCACGCCTTCGCAAGCCGAGTCTCAGAACCTGGCAAGAAACTGGTTCGCGGTATACACGACGTGTCGGCACGAGAAGCGCGTGGCTCGAAATCTGGGACAGCGGCAGATCGAGCATTTTCTGCCGATCTACCGCACGCAGCACACATGGAAAGACGGGACCAGGGTGATGCTCGATCTGCCTCTGTTTCCGGGATACATATTTGTTCGCATCGATTTGCACGATCGAGTTGGAGTACTTGAGGTGCCCGGTGTGGTTTCGATGATCGGAACGGCGAAGCAACCGGCGCCGCTGCCAGATTTGGAAGTGGAAGCACTGCGAGCCGGTCTCGATCCGACGAGGGCAGCACCGCACCCACTGCTCACGGTCGGACAGCGAGTGCGCATCACGCGAGGCGCTCTCGCCGGAGTGGAAGGAATTGTTGTTCGCAAGAAAAGCGGGTTCCAGGTTGTGTTGACCCTAAACCTGCTGATGCAAAGTATCGCCATTGAAGTGAGTGGCGATGATGTTGAGTTAGCCGACTCGTAAGTGCGCCGGTGCTCAGATACATATACACACATAGAAAAAAAGATCGAAGACTCTTGTACGACTTGAAATGCCTTGATCCCTACCCTGAACGTTCTCCGGTTTCCTGTAAGGGCATCGGAGGAAAACTATACCGCACGCCCATGCGCACGCCGCTGCGAGTTCGTTCTCTTAAAGAATTCGAGAGGGCATGGAAACACAAAAAGCGAGGGTATCGCGAATGCAAGGAAAAAGTACTGCCTTAAATATTTATGAAGCCGATGCACAGGGAGTCAGCGCATTTACAGCGGTCGGTTTCTTACATGAAGCAATCCCGGCGTCCCTCTCCCGGCGCCCCACACCTTATCTTTCTTCCGCAGTGCGACGGGCTTTCTCGTGGCGCTACGCAGTATTGAAACGCACCATCGATATTCTGCTGTCGAGCATTCTCATTGTCCTGTTCTTTCCCGTGATGGTTGCGGTGGCGCTGGCGGTGGCGTTGACGTCGCCAGGGCCGATCTTCTTCTCCCAGGAAAGATTGGGACGATTCGGCGCGTCTTTCCGCATCATCAAGTTCCGTTCCATGTTCACGCGGAAGCACAAGGACAACGTGTTCGAGATCAATGGCCACCATCGCAGAAGTGAAGCGGACTGCAGAAATGAAGCGGCGTATCCATTAAACAAAGACGCGCCGGATCCCCGCATCACTCCCGTGGGACGCATCATCCGCAAGCTGAGTCTCGATGAGTTGCCGCAGTTGTTCAACGTGCTGCTGGGAGATATGTCGCTCGTGGGACCGCGTCCGATTGTCGAGGCGGAGGCTTCGCTCTACGGTCAACACTTCGCTTACTACGACCTGTTCCGTCCGGGGATCACCGGGCTGTGGCAGGTTTCGGGGCGCAGCGACGTCGGCTTTGAACGGCGCGTGCTCTTCGATCGAGACTACGCGAGCGAATGGAGTTGCTTGCTCGACTTCAAAATCCTCACCCAGACCATTCCCGCGGTCGTCACGATGCGTGGAGCGTATTGAGCGGGGATTCGACCGGAGCCGGCGCGATCGCTCGTGGCAAGAACACGCGACGCACCGCTCCGGAAATCTACGACCGGAAGAAACAGCATGAGAAAGTGCGTAAGTAAGTGCTTGCGGATATTGATCGTTTTTTCAGTTGCCCTGTGCCTGACCGCAGCAAGAGCGCAAACCGAGCCCCCCGTGGTGAATCCCGGCATCCCTCAGCAGGGTTCGACCAGCTCGACCTGTGCCAACGGTGACGTGTCGGCGTGCGCATCGACCTCGCCGTCCGTCGAGTCGGCCCCCTTCGGCGATGGAAGCGCGGGGTCTTCATGGTCGTTTCCCAACATGAACCCCGGCGCGCCCAATGCGCCGATGTCGGTTTATCGGGATGACGCAGACGGGATCGACCGCACCGCTGGACTCCGGCTGCGCTCAGCGGGGCCGGTCAAGCCACAACCACTGACCGAATTTCAGATGTTGGTGGCCGGTTCCATCGGCCGCATTCTGCCCGTGTACGGGGCGGAACTGTTCGCGAACGTGCCGGATACTTTCGCCCCGGTGCAGCGGCTCCCGGTGACGCCTGAGTATTTGATCGGCCCCGGAGACGAACTGCTGATCCGCACCTGGGGGCAGGTCACGCAAAATCTGCATCTGACTGTCGACCGCTCAGGTTCCGTCTACATTCCGCAGGTGGGTGAGTTTCGTGTCGCAGGTCTCCAGTTTCGCCAATTGCAGGGCTTCCTCAAAGCGCGATTCGACCGGGTGTATCGCAACTACGACTTGAATGTAAATCTTGGACAGCTGCGCTCGATCCAGGTGTTTGTAACGGGAGAGGCGCGTCGGCCGGGAAGCTACACTGTCAGCTCTCTGAGCACGCTTGTGAACGCGGTTTTTGCCTGCGGAGGACCCGGGCCGCAGGGATCGCTTCGCCACATCCTGCTGAAACGCAACGGAGAGACCATTGCGGACTTCGATCTCTACGATCTGCTCCGGAAAGGGGACAAATCGAAAGATGTGAACCTGGAGACGGGTGACGTCCTTTACTTTTCGCCGGTGGGGCCGCAGGTCGCGGTCGTGGGTAGCGTCAACGTGCCGGCGATCTATGAGCTGCGGGAGCGTGAAAGTATCGCCGAGGCCCTTGCCCTCGCAGGTGGCGTTTCGGCGGCCGCGGAGACGTCGACGCTGGAAATCGAGCGCACGGAGAAGCAATCAGAAGGAGCCACTGCGCGCGTCGCCATCGACGTTCGCAATGAATGCGACCTCGCTGGCTGCTCCGATGCGGAATGCGGACATTGTCCGCGTCCGTGCGGAAGCTCCGCGCTTTGACAAGACCGTAACCCTGCGTGGAAACGTGGCGACGCCGGGGCGGTTTGCGTGGCACGAAGGAATGCGCATCCGCGACCTGATCCCGAACAAAGAGTCGCTGCTGACGCCGGACTATTGGCTGCGTCGCGAGCAGCTCGGACTACCGGTTGCGGACTTTCAACCCATGCTCCCGCCGGTCAAGGTGGAGACGCCGCCGACGCAGCCTGGTCAGACGATCAATCGGCCCGCCACTCCCGAGGATGCCCAGACCATCAACAGCGGGCTGTTTCCAGGATTAACAGCCGGCGTGCCGAACGATACCGCAACGCCGCAGGGCAATACAGCGCAATTCCAATCGCTGGCAGCATCAAGCGACGACAAGAACCGAGGCAAAGGGCGCGCAGCCCGGTAACATTGCGCAGAATCCGGGGTCAGCACAGGAGACCCTCGGTTCAGGTCCGCACCTGGTGACCGCACCGCATTTTCCAATCGAAACGCAGGTGGTGCGAACCTCACCCGATATTGATTGGAGTTATGCGGTGGTCGAGCGCGTTGACACCAAGACGCTGACCACGCGTCTGCTTCCTTTTGACCTGGGCGCAGCAGTGATGCAGCAGGACGATGGCGCGAACATTGCGCTCGAACCAGGCGACGTGATCACGATCTTCTCCGACGCGGACATCCGCGTGCCGCGTGCACAACAGACGAAGTACATTCGCCTGGAGGGTGAGTTTGTGCACTCCGGCGTCTACAGCGCACTGCCCGGCGAAACATTGCGTCAGCTTGTGACTCGGGCTGGAGGGCTCACCCAGCAAGCCTATCTCTATGGGTCGCAATTCAGCCGCGAAAGCACAAGGCGCGAGCAGCAGCAGCGGCTCGACGAATATGTCTCCGCGCTGTCGTACCAGATCGAGATTTCGGGGTCGAATAAAGCTACCTCGGTCGTCAGCCCGCAAGAGGCAATGACCGTGGGCGCTTCGGTGTCGAGCCAGCGCGAGCTGGTGAATCGCCTGCGGGAGATTCGCGCCACCGGGCGCATCGTGCTTCACATTGACCCGTTCAAATCGGATGTGGGTTCGCTTCCCGATCTTCCCCTGGAGGATGGGGATCGGTTTGTTGTGCCTCCGGTTCCTTCGACCGTGGGAATTGTAGGCGCCGTTTACGATCCGAACTCGTTTGTCTACCAGGCGCACAAAATCGCCGGCGATTATCTGCGCAACGCCGGCGGCCCGAACCGCAATGCCGATCGACGCCAGATATTCATCATCCGCGCCGATGGATCGGTCGTGAGCAAGCAGTATCTTGATCGCACGCTCTGGGCCGACGACAAGTTCAACCGCGAAGCAATTTATCCCGGCGACACGATCATCGTTCCGGAACAGCTGAACAAGACAACACTTCTGCGCGGCCTGACCGATTGGTCGGCTGTCTTCTCACAGTTTGCCCTTGGAGCGGCGGCGATCCAGGTGATTCGTTAGTCGGCGGATTCAATCGCCTGTAATGGTGACGGCGGGTTCGCGTCAAATGATATTGAGTGTTGCGAGAGCACCAATCGGAGTACAGGAACCATGGTGAACATGCGAAGTGACGGCACGGGAAAATCGCCGGTCGAAGATGTCGTCTTTCCGTCGATTCCTCCAAGCGAGCCGGAAGACCTCACATTTCTTGATGTTCTGCTCATCATTACGCGGCGCAAGAAGCTGGTCGGAATCGTGACCGCAATATGCACGGCGGTCGCACTGCTCCTGGCGTTCGCGCTGCCGCAGGAATATACGGCGACGGTGACGATTCTTCCGCCGCAGGGCGAACTCTTCGATGAGCTCGATGCTGGCCAGCCAGTTGGAGGGCATGGGTGGCGCAGTGAGCGGGATGGCCGGCAGCATGCTCGGCATGAAAAACGTCAACGACATGTATGTCTCGATGTTGAAGAGCCGCTCGGTTGAAGACGCGGTGATCCAGCACTACGGGCTGCAGTCGGAGTATCGGAAGACCTACCTGGCCGACACAAGAAAGGCGCTCGAGAAGCACGCGAAGATCGATGGATCGACCAAGGACGGATTGATCCGGCTGAATTTCTGGGATCGCAACCCAAATCGGGCTGCGGAAATTGCGAACGGATATGTGGACCAGTTCCGAGATCTGTCGCAGCATCTCGCGATTACCGAGGCATCCCAGCGCAGGGTGATCTTCGAGGCTCAGCTGGAAAAGACAAAGACCGATCTCGAGAATGCCGATGAGGCGCTGAAGCAGACGCAGCTCTCCACCGGTATGGTGCAGGTCGATGGCCAGGCGCGCGCATTGATCGACTCTGCAGCTCGCTTGCGCGCCCAGATTGTGGCCAAGGAAGTCCAGATCGAAGCCATGCGGTCCTATGCCGGCGATGAGAATCCCGCCTTGACCCAGGCACAGACAGAACTCGACGGCCTGCGCTCGCAATTCACCAAAATGGTGGGATCGACAGGCGGTTCCACAGACGATGTATTTGTTCCCAAGGGTGCAGTTCCTGAGGCGGGGCTGGAGTATGTGCGCAGGCTGCGCGATGTGAAGTACTACGAAGCAATCTTCGAGGTCCTGGCGCAGTCAGCTGGAACTTGCCAAGCTTGATGAAGCACGAGAGGGGGCATTCATCCAGGTTGTGGATCCCGCAGTGCCCCCTGAAGAGAAGTCGTTTCCGAAGCGCGGCCTTCTCGCCATCGCCGGTGTCGCCGTCGGCTTTACCTTCGGAATCATGCTGGCCCTGCTGCAGGGAGGCCTGCTAAGGATGCAACAGAATCCCGTCACCAAGGACAAACTGGACCTCCTGAAACGATCTCTCTGGAACGGGCGCACCGCCAGGCCGAAGCATGCCAAGGAGGAAGTGACCACGCTGCAACATGCACGGCCTGAGGCAACCAGTTGATGTAGGCTGTCTTTCCACAGATTGCTTTTCACTCCTTTCATTCGTGAACGAATTCGGATACGAGACTTATGCCGACCGAGACAACGCCATCGCCGCGGCCCACAGGAAGTGCCTGGCTGGCGGCGCGTGACTTTCTGCGCTACAAGCTTCCTCATTCGATCGGCCTCGACAGGGCCATCGCATTCACGGTGCTCGGGCGCGTGGTGCAGGGCTTGGGAAGCGTAGGAAGCGTGCTGCTGATTGTGCATTTTCTCTCGGCAGCGGAGCAGGGCTACTACTACGCGCTGTGGAGCCTGGTGGCGTTGCAAAGCGTATTCGAGCTGGGGTTTTCGTTCGTGATTCTGCAGGTGGCCGCGCATGAAAGGGCACACCTGGAGTTTCACGCCGATGGAAGCATTACCGGAAACGAAGCTGCCCACTTCCGGCTTGCGTCTCTGCTGCAGCGCGCGGTGCGCTGGTACACGAGTGCCGCGGTCGTCATGGGAATTGTGCTGCTGGTGGGCGGGATGCGTTTTTTCTCCCTGCACCAGGAGCCGCAGGCCCCGCAGATCTGGGTTGTTCCGCTGCGCGTTACGGTGCTGGCCTGCGCGATCACCTTCTCCATTGGCCCGGTGCTCTCGTTTCTTGAGGGATGCGGCCAGGTAGCGCAGGTGGCGCGGATGCGCTTCTTCCAGTCGACCGTGAGTGTGTCGGCTGCGTGGACCGCGATGCTGAGCCACCACGGCTTGTTTTCACCGGCGATGGTGCTGCTGGGGCAGGGATCCGTGGCAGGCATTCTGCTGTATTCGCGCCGCAGGCTGCTCATGCCGCTGCTGCGGATGCATGTGGCGCACCGGGGAATCAGACTGGCGGCGCGAGGTCTGGCCCTTCCAGTGGAAGATTGCCGTCAGCTGGCTGTGCGACTACTTCATCTTTCAGTTGTTCACCCCGGTGCTGTTTGCGTTTCGCGGTCCAGTGGAGGCGGGCAAGATGGGCCTCTCCATGAGCATCGTGATGCAGATGAGCGCCATGATGCTGGCGTGGATGACCACGAAGGCTGCGCCGTTCGGCAGCCTGATTGCGAAAAAGGAGACTCCGGAGTTGGACCGCATGTTCTTTCGGTCGTTGCGGCAGTCGATCTCCCTTTTTGCAGGCGGCGCTGTCCTCATCTTGATGGGTGTATTGGCAGCGCCGTACATCATGCCGAAGATCAGTCGGCGTATTGAGGACTGGCCGATCTTCCTCCTGCTTCTTCTGACTGCCTTGAGTAGCCACGTGGTACAGAGCGAGGCGATTTATCTGCGCGCGCATAAGTGCGAGCCATTCCTCGTGCAGTCCATCGTGATTGCGCTTTGCACCGCGGGAAGCGTCGTTGTTTTCGCGAAGACGTCTGGAGCGTTGGGCGTTTCGCTCGCGTATTTTGTGGTACTTGGCCTGGCGGGCGTAATTTCCGCGACGGCGATCTTCAAAACCAAACGACGCCAATGGGCACACCTGGAGATTTGAATTGTGAACGTGAACGTCAAGAGCGTATCCGCACCGCGAATCTCGGTGGCGATGTGCACATTCAACGGCGGCCGATATCTCGAAGAACAACTCGAGAGCATTGCATCGCAATCTCAGCTGCCCTCTGAACTGGTAGTCTGTGACGATGGATCGACCGACGACACAGTCTCGATCCTGAAACGGTTTCAGGCATGCGCCCCGTTTGCGGTCAAGGTCATTCTGAACAGTCAACGGTTGGGATCCACGCGCAATTTCGACCAGGCGATCGGCCTGGCGCGCGGGGATCTCATTGCGTTGTGCGATCAGGATGATCGCTGGGCGCCGGCCAGGCTGGAGCGGCTTTCGAATGCACTTACTGCGGATCCGCTTCTCGGCGGAGCATTCTCTGACGCCAATCTGATCGATGGCGATGGGCGGCCTATGGGGATGCGACTCTTTGCGCGGCACAAGTTCACCACAGCGAAGCAGCGGAGCTTTATCGGCTGCCCAACGGCAACGCTGCTGAAACACGATGTTGTGACCGGCGCAACCTTGATGTTTCGCTCGTCCATGCGCCGTTACTGCTCGCCGATCCCCGCGTCGTGGGTGCACGACGGCTGGATCGCATGGATGATTGCGCTGCACTCGCGCTGGACCTTGATTCCCGAACCGCTGATTGATTACCGCATTCATGCCGCCCAGCAACTCGGCGTTGACGACGGGCCGGGCGCGCAAGCCACGGGTTCCATGCCCGAGACACGGCGCCAATTTTACAGCCGTGTTGCGCGCCAGTTTGAAGACCTTCTGCACCGCTTGTTGGAGGAGGGTTGGAATGAGCGCGACGCGTTGATCGGAAAGATCCGCGAAAAGATCGCGTTCCTTAAAACGCAATCGACGCCTCTCGCCCAGCCTTGGTGTGCGCACAGTTCAGATGGTCGCTCAGTTACCACGCTACCTGCACTATGCTCGGGGCCTCGGATCTCTGCGCACTGATCTTCTTCTGGGACGGGAGGCGTGATGGACGAACCGCTCAGCGGTACGAATTTCAGCGCGCTGCAGCCTGTCGAAGTCTCGATTTCGCCAACTGCGATGTGGCCGAAGCTGACAGAGAGATTGACGAAGCACCGATTTGTGCACAGCGTCCTGCTGGGCCGGCGCGATCTTCCGCTGTTCTGCAATCCGCTGATCATCTTCCTGCTGAATTGGGTGCTGATGCTGGTGTCGCTCAGCTTTCAGATCACGTATGTTTCGTATCCGGCGATGGGAATGCCGGTTTTGCTGTTTGCGCTTTCCCTTGGCTCGTTTCTGCTTGGCTACCTTGTCACGCGAACGCTGCTTCATCGGTGGCCGGCGCGTTCGGAGCCGCTCGCTTATACGCTGAATGTGACGCGACTGTGGCAAATAAATCTGCTGTTCTGTGCGGCTGCGCTGTTGATTATTGCGTTCAACTGGATATTGTCCGGCCCGCCGCCTGCGCTTGGCGATCCCGGCTCGTATCTCACCTATGGCCGATTCAAGCAGGTGCTATTCCCCCTGCTGGTCGTTGTCACGGTCAACTCAATACTTGACTCGTCACGCAGGCGCAAAGTCCTGTTTGGCATGTTCGGCATTGCGGGTATGGCGCTGTACATTACGCGCGGGCTTCTGATGGTCACGCTCCTGCAGATGCTTTTCGTCTTCTCACTGAAGACGCGAATGAGCAGGAAGAAGCTGTATTCGATCGCGGTTGGCTGCCTCGCCCTCGCGATCGTCGCGATCACGCTGATCGGGAATGCGCGCACTGCGCAAGGCGTATTCCTCGAATACCTCCAGATACGGCACAAGTTTTATGACTGGCCGATGGCATATCTGTGGCTCACGTCCTACATTTCGATTCCGTTTTCCAACCTGTGCTGGCTGTTCGCGAGGGGCAATTTTCACGGACCTACGCTTTCGTTCCTGTATCCGTTGTTGCCATCGTTTCTGACGCCGGCCAATCCGCACGCTTACATTCACGATGATCTGAGCATCATCGACGGCGCCAGCACCTATCTCGCGGCGTACGCTCTCGATTTTTCGTACCTCGGCGTTTATCTCGCGAACCTGGTACTGGGTGTCGGATGCGGTTGGCTGATGGAACGCTCCCTTCCGAAGAACATCCTCGTGGCCGGCGTCTTCCTTGGCTGCCTCTCGTTCATCTTTTTCAGCGACATGTTTACGCCACTCTCGACGATCCTGGAGTTCGCGATTCAAGGCGCGGTGCAGCGAAAGTGCTTCCACTGGGACAGAACGCCTGAGGAAGGCATGGTGCCGCAGTGAGCAAGGTGCATCCAGTTTTCGCGCCAGAGCTGGGCTGCCTGAGAGTGACGGCGGTGATCGTGCTTTATCGCATGAAGGCTGCGGAGTCGCCGGCGTTTCAAAGCGTGATGGCGGCTCGCGAAGAGATGGGTGCCGGATAGAGGCGATGTGAGGGTGGTGCTGTGGGATAACAGCCCCACTCCGGATGCATGTCGCAATCTACCGGAAGGCGTGCGTTACTTCGCGGATGAAAACAATTCCGGATTGGCAAAAGCCTATAACCGGGCGCTCGATTGGGCGACGGAGCACAGATCGGACTGGCTGCTGACGCTCGATCAAGATACGGCGGTGCCACGAGACTTCTTCCTGAGGATGCATGCAGCTGCTCGCGAGAGTTCGCGCTATGCCGGAGTTGGCGCGATTGTGCCGCAGATCGCGGCAGGAAGAAGACCGCTCTCGCCAAATTATTTTCAGTTCGGCGCGATTCCGAGGTGGCACCCGGCAGGCTATGTCGGTGTGCCCGGCGAGCCGGTGTTTGCTTTTAACTCGGGCGCGATGTTGAGCACTGCTGCCCTGAGACAAGCGGGCGGATATGATCCGCGCTTCTGGCTCGATGACAGTGACGCGATGATCTTCAGTAGGCTGCACGAGCATGGCAAGCGTGTTTATGTGGCGGGTGACGTCCAGGTCGAACACGAATTTTCGATGAAGGATATGCAGCGAAGAATGAGCCCGGAGCGCTATCGCAATGCCCTGCTTGCCGAAACGGCTTTCTGGGATCTGCGCATGAACCGGCTTGCGGGATGGGAGCGAGCATTGCGGCTGGCGCTCCGTCTCGTGAAGCAGTGGTGGCGAAAGGATTCCACGGAGTTGCGGCGGATCACCAGGCAGGCGCTGGTTCGGCGTTTATTCACATCGCGCCAGAAGCGGATTGCCGCGTGGATGCTGTCTACCGATACGTTTGCGGCAAGCGAGCGTACGAAGAATGCGCCCGCCTCCGAGGTGAAAGTATCGGCGTGCATGGCAGCCTACAACGGCAGCACCTTCGTCGAGGCGCAACTGCGGTCGATCCTGGCGCAACTGAAGCCGCAGGATGAGGTTGTCATTGTTGACGATGGTTCGAAGGACGACACGCTCCAGCGAATTACGCAGATCGGCGACGCGCGTATTCGAATTTTCAAGCACGAGCACAACGCCGGAGTGGTTGCTACGTTCGAAGATGCGCTGCGCCTTGCGACCGGCAACATTCTGTTCCTGAGCGATGACGACGATGTGTGGGCCCCGACCAAGGTACGGCGGTTTCTCGATGCATTTGAAAATGGGCCGGATGTGGAGATCGTGCAGAGCCGGGTGCGGATGATTGACGAAAATGACGGGCCTATACCCGACTCTCGCATTAACCGGTATGGCCGCTTTTCTCCGGGATTCTGGCGGAATCTTTTCATGAATCACTACCAGGGCTCAGCGATGGCGATGCGGGCATCCTTACTGGGGCGGGTGCTGCCGTTCCCGGCGCGCAAGTCGTTTCTGCATGATGTGTGGATTGGAACGCGGAACGATCTCCTGGGCGGAAAATTCGTGTTCATCGATGAAGACCTTCTGTTCTACAGGCGTCACGGCCACAATGCAAGCCGTACAAAATCGCTGCTGCAGAAGATCCGCACCCGGACCGAACTGATTCTCGCGCACCTTGTCCATTCCATCTCATCGCCGCCGCGGCTGTCGCGAGACTTGCTGAGCAAGCTGCCGGAACGTTGATACGTGTTACGAAGACAGAGATCTATCCGCAGGAATCCCATATGAATCCCGAACGTCTGGACGCGGCGAGGCAGGATCTTTTCATGAGGCAACCAGGTGAGGGTGCTGTGCGCGGCCCCGTCGGACTGATTATTCCCACGTTCAATGCGGCGCGATACTGGCCGGCATTGTCTAAGGGAATCCGAGCGCAAAGTCTCGCGCCCAACCGGGTCATCGTGATCGACTCCGCATCTTCCGACGGTACGCCAGACCTGGCAAGGCACGATGGATTTACAGTTGTCGAGATTGCATCCAGAGATTTCAATCACGGTGGAACACGGCAGCTGGGAGCCGACCTTGCCGAAGATGCAGAGATACTGATCTACCTGACTCAGGATGCCGTGCCCTTTGGCGCGGATGCATTTGCAAAGCTCGTCGGTACCTTTGAGGATACGGAGATTGGCGCCGCGTACGGACGGCAGCTTCCGCGGGAGACAGCCGGGCCGATTGAAGAACATGCACGGCACTTCAGCTATCCGGCGGCCTCTCGCGTACGCTCATGGGAGAGCCGAAAGACGCAGGGATTCAAATCTATCTTCTTCTCGAATGCATTCGGGGCGTACCGGCGCGGCGCGCTGCTGAGCGTGGGCGGATTTTCGTCGGATGTCATCTTTGGCGAAGATACGCTGGTTGTGGCGCGCCTGCATCGTGCCGGGTGGAAAACCGCCTATGTCGCCGATGCGATGGTGCGGCACTCGCATGCGTATTCTATCGCCGAGGAATTTCGGAGGTACTTCGATATCGGGGTGCTCCACGCACGCGAGAGCTGGCTTATCGAGCAGTTTGGCAGTGCCTCGGGCGAAGGCCGGCGCTTTGTTGCATCCGAGCTGAAGCACTTACTGAAACATGCACCTCATCATGTGCCGTCGGCGCTTATGCGTACTTTTGCGAAGTATCTTGGGTATAAGGTCGGTCGGCGCGAGAGCAGAATTGCGCCGCGCTTGAAGTATCACCTGGGGCTGAACCGGCAATACTGGAGCCGTTGAAGATCGGTGGGACTCGCTGGGGCTGTTTGGGGCGCAAACAGGGTGGCGGGATGCAAGACTCCAATTCCTGGCTTCGATAAAATAGAAGCAATGAGTTTTCCGATCAAAACCTGTGTGGCCTGCGGGGAGGAATTTGAATTGCGGCCCGATAAACCGGGATTCGCAAATCGCTGTCCAGATTGCAGCGCGCCCGAAGCCGAAGAGCAGACGGACGACCGGCACCTGAGTGCCGAGGAACGCAAGGCGCTGAGTGAAGTGAACGCGGAGCGGCGCAAAGTGATCCGGGACATGCTTTATCGCAAGGACCGGTAATGATGCTCCGGGGGCGGCCCGTGCTCCTTTAGGCGGCGAGCCGGGAAGGAACTATTCCACTTAAGCATCTTGCGAAAGCCCGAGCACCTGCGGAATCTTGGACATGCGATGTCATCCGACTGCGGCGGAACGGTTGCGCGACAGGGCTTACGTGCGGCCACTGTGCGGTTGATCACTGCGCGCCTCGGGAAATAGGCATAGAACTCTGTAACGAACGGTGGGTTCGTGTCTTCCCTTCAGTGAAGGGCGAGGGTTTCAATGGAAGTCAAAGTTAAACAGATCGATAAATTCAAGTTCAACATTGAAGCGCGTTCACACGCGGTGATCTGCGATCAACCCATGGAAAACGGCGGCGAAGATGCAGGGATGACCCCGCCGGAGTTGATGCTGGCATCACTCGGAGCGTGCGCGGAGTTCTATGCAGTGCAGTATCTGCAGACGCGCAAGCTCGATGATCGCGGCGTGGAAGTAACCGTTTCGGCAGAGAAGCTTATGCAACCGGCGCGGCTGGGGAATTTTCGCATTCATGTAACATGCCCTGCCGTATTGAGCGCGGAGCAGACTGAAGGATTGCGTCGCTCCGTGCATCACTGCCTGATTCACAACACCCTGCTGTCGACGCCGAGCGTCGAGATCGAACTCGCGGTCGGCGAGCCTGCGCAGCGGTAGACAGTCCTAATCCGCTCGGGATGGGATTCATCGTTTCATTTCATTTTCCAAAATTAAAATGCCCGGCGATTGAATTCACCGGGCATTTGTTGTCTGAGTTATTGAGCAAGGATCAGTGACCACCCATCAAGTGGTCCATGGCCACCTGATACCCACGACGGAATCCTTCACGGTAGGCCTCGCGCTGCTCCGGCGGAAGGCGTGGATGGCGGTACTCATCGCGGTTTTCGACGTCGGGACGGCGGTGATTATCGAAGTCTTTACGAGCGCCTTCGATTCCGTCCTGAAATCCCTGGCGGCGGAATTGATCGAATTCCTGCGGCGGGGCGTCCCACGGCCGGTCGGGTGCATGCATGCGCCAATCGGGTGCGCCCATCAGGTGCGACATGCCGACGTCGTATCCGCGACGGAATCCCTCGCGGTAGGCGGCCCATAAGGGCGGAGGCACATCGGGGTGGCGATATTCATCGCGATTGTCTACTTCAGGGCGCCGATGGTTATCAAAGTCCTTGCGGGCGCCTTCGATTCCGTCGTGGAAGCCGCGTCGTTGAATGTCGTTCCACTCGTCCGGCGGTCGTTGCCAGTCGTCGCGGTCCTGGCCAAAGCCTGCGGGCTGAGGTCCAGAGGTTGCCGCGGGTGTGCGCGGCGCAGAGAGCAGCATAAAAGCAGCACATCCAACCAGTGCTGCGAATTGAAGCTTGTTGAGATTCATCTTGCGAATGCTCCTTTCGTGAATGGCGAGCCAGCCCCCGAGACTTCAGGCCGCAATCGTACTGCCGGGACCCTTGATCTGCCAATGGGAGTATTGCATGTTTTTGTGAACACCCGGTGACGGCGACAGTTGCTGTCAAGGCGGCCGATGGAAGAAGGCATGGAAATGCCCGGCGATTGCACCGGGCATCTTCGTCCATGGCAGGTGGGTTAGAGGTGGGGCTGATCGTCGTGATCGTGCATCATGTGATCCATCGCGCGCCGGTAGCCTTCGCGGAAACCTTCGCGGAAGTCCCTGCGGGCGTCTCCTCCTTCGACAGGAGGATGTTTGTACATTTCGTGGTCATCGGCATCCCGGTGACGATGTTCGCTCATGTCGTGCCGAGCGGCCTCAACACCTTCGTGGAAACCGCGGCGCTGCGCATCGCGCTGGTACTCGGCCGGCGGCTCGTCCCAACGATCATGATCCTGGGCGAAGGATGCATTGGGAATAGGTTGCGCTTCAAGAGCGTGCGCCTTGAGTGCGCCTGTGGATGCGACACAGAGAGCAAGCAGGGATGGTGCGATCCATTTTATTTTGTTCATCAGGAACCTCCTGGTTCATGGCGTAGAGATGAGAACGGGGAAGCGAGCGTTGCCCATGAAAGGTTGGCTGGCGCAGTGAAGTTTGTGTTGGTACAGTCACCGTCAGGCGCAGATTCTGACGCTGCTCAAGCAGCTTCAGCAGCAGTGCAGACTGGCCATGCTGTTTATCCCGCCTGAGATGGCCGTAGTTTTTGTTGTTTATTTTGAGGAGGATAGGAGGGGTGGATGGGATAGGACGCTTGACCGAGGAGAAATCGAATGGTTCCGGGAGCTTCGACCGGCCCTACGGGGCGGGAGGCGATGCTTCCGTGCTATCCCCAGGGCTTTCGCCCTGGGCCATTTTCGGACGTCCCTACGGGACTGTGGTTCCGAGTCTCGTTACGGATGGTAGTCATGGCGGCAGCGGGGTGCTCTTTTTTTGCTGTCTGTACCCTATGATGGGCTGGAAGCCTCATGATCCACGTCGAGAGAAGGGCCGGTTGTTTGCTGGCGGCAGGCGTTTTTGGAGCCCTGCTGGCGATTGCCGTGCCCGCGAGCGTGGCCCAGACCGAGACACCCAAGAAAAAAGCCAAGCCGAAGGCAGAGCCGACGTCCGCCGAACTCTTTGCGTACATTCGCGGGGCGCTGCTGGAGTTCAGCCCCGATGATCGGATCAATGACAATCTCGAGGTTACGATTGATCCCACGGCGACAGTCTTGACGGTCAAACAGCCGGACGGGCATTGCGACATATTTCTGAGCGCACTGGATGCCAACACCATTGCGTGGGATATCTATGACGCAAGCGATTCGATGGAAGCGCGGCAGCCGTTGGCACGCCTGACGGTGGTTTCGGTTGCCGGAAAGAATGCGCGCACCTGTTACGACGTGGACAACCAGGTAGATCAGACCATTTCAGGGAATCGCGCGCGCTTGTTGTTTTCGTGGGGGAAGATTCCGGATGGATCCGGAGTGCAGGCGAAAATGACCAAGGCGCTGAAGAAGCTGATTGCGTTGAGCGGGGGATCCGCTGAGAAGGACATCTTCAAGCCCTAGAGAGTTGGGCTGCGCCGGGACTATTCAGAAATGCGCGTCCATCGGGCAGGGCGGAGTGAGGGCCTAGAGACGCTTGAGAGCGAGCCGGACGAGCGACTCCTCCGACGAGCGTTGCTGATCGGGGTCCTTTGCGCCGTAAACCGTCAGGACGATGACATTGTTTCCCTGTTTGACTGACAGCGTCCAGATATTCTGCATGCCCGAAAATTGCGCCGCATCCCCGATTCCGCTTACATCCGTCTTGGTGATGCCGGGTCCGGGCGCTGTGGTTCGTGCCCAGGCCGACGCATCGCGCAGCACGATGCTCACATATTGCGGACTGCCCTTCCACATGCAGCCAGTGGTGCCGAGCGGCGTGGGTGAAACCTGGTTACCGAGCACCTGTGCGATTTCCTGCACAGTTAACAGCTTGCACGGTTCCGCTGCGCTCACGGCCCGGGGCAGCGCGAACAATAGCCCGAATGCCACAAGCATTCCCCATCTACGGGCTGACACTTCCATGGTGAACCTCCCTCGCGTTGGAGGATTGTAGCATTGCACTGGAAACTTGTGGATAGGCAGAAATCCGATGAGAGATGCGGTTGGCGGCAATACGCGGCTGACCGTTCGGCTCTAGTTAAGTCTCGAGTATTCCGCCTTGGCCTGCTTCAGGATCGGGATATCCAGGTCGGCGGCCTGCCAGAGTGATAGGAAATCCTGATAGGCAGCCTTCGCCTTCACATTGTCTCCGCTCGATGCGTACGCTCGGGCTAATTGCAAACGCGTGAGTACGCCGATTGGGTCGCTGACAACAATCCCACGATGGCCCAGAACTTTTTGAAATTCAGCGATCGCCTCGCTGCCTTGATGGTTGGCGAGGTAGGCATTGCCCCGCATGTAGATGGGATAGAGTGCGCCGAAGTTTCCGTGGAAAGAGCTGCGCTGCGTACCCAATTCGAAAGGAACTGCAATCTGCAGGGATTCAATCGCCTTCAATCGGTCTCCGCGGTCCATTGCCAGCACAGCGTGCAGCGTGGGCAGGTAGCTGAATCGAACGGCCGTATCCTGGGGGTAACGCTGCTCCAACTCATCCGTCAGGTTCTGGGCCTGGATGGGTTCCCCGGCGAGAGATAGCGCCAAAGCAACCCCATATTCCACTTCGCGGTCTTTCGTAAATGGCATAGCCAGCAGCGCGTCCTGCTTCGCGGCCGAACTCTCGCCGAAGAGCGCCTCCACAATCGCGATTCCGGCATTGGAGAGCGCGGCCCTTTCGCTCAGGGAAATCTGGTTGGCCAAATCTGCGGAGTGCTGGGACATTCTCTTCGCCTCTTGAAGGTGTCCGCTATATGCGAGGACGAAAGCCTGGTGATCGGACATCCAATAGTCCGCGCCGGATTTTCCAGCCGCCAATCCAAGCTCCCGCGCCATTTCCGCTTTGTCTCCATTGAGAAATGCAAGGTCGAAACTTTGAACCATGTTTTCAGGAGTGTCGAGGTTGCGATCGGCTGCTCTACGCAGGGCGTCTTCCCCATCCTTGAAGCGATCAAGCTCGACAGAATTGCCGGCTAGAAGGGTGTATCCGACGGCGAAGTCAGGGTCGATTTCGATTGCCTTTCTGGATTCTTCGACTGCCTTCTCATATTTTCCTGACGCCGGGTAGATGAATCCGGCGAGGTATAGGTGCGCTAGCGATGCGCGGGGATACGCCTGCGCCCATGCTTCGCAAGTCTGTTGCGCCTTTTCGAAATTTCCTGTCACTCGCGAGTCGTAGGAGGCATCGATGAAGAACCTCTCTTCGTCGCTGGCCCGGTCTCGCAATTCATGCGCCCTGGCCGTACTCTCAGCACCCAATTCCGACTCACCCAATGTGCCGTATATGAGGCCAAGGCGGACGTAGGCCAACGCGAAGTTCGGATCAATCTCTGAGGCTTGCTTGAAAAAGGGAAGAGCCGCTGCCTCGCCTCTGGAAGCCACAACCTTTACCCCCATGCTGTATGCCTTGAGGGCTTCAAGTGAAGGCGTGGTAGCTTCGGCAAGCGGGGTATTGTGTTTCTCGACGGTTATGAGCGATTCGCCAACGCGCTTTCTGAATCGGCTCGCCAGCTGGCTGAGCGCATTCAGAACGTCTTCCTTCCGCGCCGCCTGCATTTGTTCTTCTGCCAGGACATCGCCACTCCGGCATTCCCTTGCTCGCAGACCGAGAACGTATTGGCTGCCGAGCGGCGCGATCGAACCCTCGAGTTCTGCCGTACTTGCGGTTCTTTCGCAGACTTCGCGGGCGATTTCCGGAGTAAGGCGCGTATCAGCCGGCTTACCCATCAGGCTCAACGTATGCTGGATGCGCCCCTGGGAGATCAAGTTGAGGAAAGGCGATTGCTCGAGTTGCACCGCCATGCCTTGGCGCAGCGTTTCGTCGAAGACCGGGTCGCCTGTCGTATTGGTGAAGTCGGCGAGCACAACCGTGTCGCGGTCGGTAAGCTTGTGGCGGCGATGGAGAAGGAGATAGGAGGCTGAAATCAACGCAAGTACGGCAATGGTTACAAAGACGATGACACTGCCGCGATGCATGCCCCCGGACACGATTGCATGTTCCTGGGCGACCGTGGATTGCGTTCGCTCCGCCATTGTCTCCAATGGACCCGAATCTACAGGCAGGGCGGCATCGGTTCTCAATGCCGTGCGATCCCCATCGACAGGCCTATCCACAGCGGCAGGAACTTCGATCGCCAGCGGGTCCTCGACAGCACTCACCTTGGCGACAAAGCGATAGCCTCTCCCGGAGATGGTCTGGATAAACCGCGGTTTTTCGGGATCGTCCCTCAAAACCATGCGGATTTTCCGGACGGCGGTGTTGATCGCATTGTCGGTATCGATGAAGACGTCGTTGCCCCACAGCTTCGCGATGATGTCTTCGCGCGTAACCAGCTGCCCACGTCGCTCCACCAACAGGAACAGGACCTCCATGGGAATTCTCTCCAGCTTCAGCGTGCGGTCTGCGCGCCGCAAGCGGTAAGCGTGGAGGTCTAATTCATAGCCTTCAAATTGAACGCGGTCGGCAGTCACGGGCAGGCACACTCCGTCTGGAGGCTTAAATCTTACATCGCTTCTTGTGCGAAGTCGCTAAGAGACTGTTTTCGAGAGGGTTATTGCTACAGATAAATACAGGACGTTCCAGAACCTCTCCATTGTTCCGGCACCGCCCGGCGCTCATTATGCGAACCAGTGCAGGGACCTCCGGACCCCTCGTCGCCCGGATCTCTGGCTGAGGAGAGAAGAAATGAAATCCAGACTGCTCATGACGATCTCTGCGGCGAGCCTTGTGGCCGCCTTCGCAATGACCAACCCAACCGTAGCGCAAGTGAGCTCCGCGTCTGCAGAACGAGAATCTGAACATCTTCGGTTTACCGTCGCCGATCTTGGCACGTTGAAGGGAGGAACTTTCAGCGAACCGTTCCACATGAACGGGAATGGCGTGGTATCGGGTGTTGCCGTCCTCCCAGACAATTCGCAACACGCCGTCCTCTGGTTCAGGAAGGCGGTGGCCGACCTGGGAACGTTGGGCGGGATGAACAGCACCGCGTTCGGCGACAATGCTCGGGACCAGGCGACCGGCGAAGCTGAAACACCGGACCCGGATCCAAACGACGAAGACTTCTGCGGCTTCGGATCTCACGCGATTTGCAAACCGTTCGTGTGGGAACGCGGAGTGATGACGGCCCTCCCAACATTGGGAGGCAATAACGGTGGCGGCAACCAGATTACAGATGCGGGGATGGTTCTGGGATTTGCAGAAAACACCACGCCGGACCTTGGCTGCCCGGCACCGCAGCTCTATGAGTTCAAACCCGTCGTCTGGGAGCACGGCAAGATCAAGGAACTGCCGACGGTCGGCGGCGACCGCGAAGGAGTGGCGACTTCGGGAAACGATCAGGGACAAGTTGTGGGCGCGTCAGGAAACTGCGCGGCTTTCAATACAAACAGTCTCTTCAACCTCGAGGCGGTCCACGCGTTGCTCTGGCAGAACGGCACGGTGACTGATCTCGGCACGCTGGGAGACTGGAGCGGCATGGGCGGAGGAAACCTGGCCTGGGACATCAACAACCGGGGCGAGGTGGTCGGCCTCTCTGACCTGGTCTTTAACGGCAATGAGACTTTTCATGGTTTCCTCTGGAACAAGGCTACCGGGATGCGCGACCTCGGCACCCTCGACGGCGATTTTGCCAGCGTCGCTAATAGCATCAATGAGCGCGGCTACGTGGTCGGGCTTTCGGTGGACAGCAACTTTAATCCACGCGCGTTCCTCTGGCGCAAGGGCGTCATGACAGACCTCAACACGCTGATTCCTGGAAACTCCAAACTGTCTCTGCTGCTGGCTTGCTCCATCAATGACCGCGGGGAAATCACGGGGCTTGCCATGACGAGCACGGGGGAACTTCACGCCTATCGCGCCACCCCGATCGACTTGGACAAGTAGGCAGTATCTGCCGAACGGAACTAAGCCGTGAACGCGAGGCACCGCTCCACGTAGCGCTCGCGGCTTAGTCCGTCGCAGCTAAGCTGGGTCACAATCGAGGTCTTGCGGAGCACGTCATGGTCGCCGACGATCCTCACAACAGGGTCACTATTACTGGCGGCAGTGCAGACGTCGGAGGCCCGCATGGCGAAGACACTCGACCTAGTTATCTGTCCAGATGGCGTCAGGGGCGCTGACGGTCTGCGGGAGACTCCTTGTTTTCTCGACGGACGTGCTTGTTCACGTACATGGCAGCATCGGCAGCGCTCAGGAGGCTGTCTTTGGTCGAACCGTCGTCTGGGTAGAGAGCCGTACCGATGCTGGCTGAGCCATGGACGACGTAGCCTTCGGCGGCAAACGGCTCGTCGAGACAGCGCTCGAGCCGATGCGCGATCTCTTCCACTTCGACGCGATTGCGGACTCTGGGCAGGAGGACGGCAAATTCGTCGCCACCGAGTCGAGCCAGCATATCGTCGCCACGGAGCTGGCGCTTCATGCGGTTGGAGACTTCCTGAAGGTAGAGATCTCCAACCTGGTGTCCGTAAACGTCGTTCACCTGTTTGAAGTCGTTGAGGTCGATGTAGACCAAACCGAAGATCGTTGCATTCTGACGAGCCTCTCCGATTTGGCGTTCCAGGTAGCTCTCCAGCGAGAATCGATTGTGGATGTCGGTGAGTTGATCGAATTCGGAGCGCCGGACGAGGGCGGTGTAGAGGCGCCGGGTTTCAATTGCCAGGCTCGTCAGCGCTGCTGCCTCAAAGAGCGTTTCCGACTCGATGGTCCGTTGCCTGGTAAGTGGATCGAACGCGGCGTAAATATCTCCGAGCGGCGACCCGGTGCGGGGTTGGATGACCTCGCGGACGACACGGAATGCATCGAGGTTGGGCGGGCAATTTCCAAGTTGCGCGCCGTCGGCGATTCGGCACCAGCACGGCGCCCCATGTAGCCGGAAGGAAACCAGTTCCGTAATCTGCTCAATAATCTCGGCCAGAGGGCGAGATCCGTTGATGTCTTCAAGAATGCGGCTTCTGCGACGCTCGACGTAGGCCATCGAGGCGTTTTCGCGGCGTACTTTGCGCTCGATGAACCAACCGCGTGCGCCGGCCGCAAGCAGCAGCACGAGAAGTATGCCCACGAGAAAGACGAGATTGCGAACGCTCAGCGGCGAAGGGCTGGCAATGACGGAAATATCGTCGAAGGAGCGAAGCAGAATGTTGAATGGAACTTCCTGTTCGGTGGGATCGATCGAATTGGCTTGAACGGCCATGCAGATGCCGGTGATGCGGATTCTGGTTCCCGCCGGTATCTGCGGCATGGCGCGAAGGGGCCTGTTGGCGGGCGGATGACGATAAACCGCGGTGAAGAGTTCTCTGTCCGAGGCCAGAACGAATTCGTCCTGCGCTTCTTCTCTGACCGAGGTAACAACCTGTCCCTCGAAGGAGACCAAGTCACTTTGGCGGCCGTCAGGGTCACCGCTGTTCCACGTTGCCAGTTGATGCCAAGTTGAAGGCCGCGGCTGGATCGGCTCATAGATGTTGGTGTCCTGGATTTCGCCATCCGTCAATGCGAGGTAGCCCTCGTGCGCGTCTGGAAAACCCGTCGCAATCGCAACATCTCCGATCCGCATTGGAATACTGGAACGCGTGGAGACCCACAAGCTTTGGGAGCCGTTCTGCAGGACAGCCGCTGAACCCGGCTGGTAGTAGGTCAGCGTCCCTTTCACTCGAACTCTCTGCGTCACGTCGCGGATGTAAGAGGCGGATAGAACTTTGTCCATTGCGGTGATGGGGAGAGAATCGGTGTTTGCTTCGGCCGGCTTCAGAAGGCTTACGTGCGCAGTGGAAGGAACTTCGAGAAGGATTCCGATCAGCTGCATCTTGCTGTCGAATTTGCCTGATACCACTCCGGTGACTTCGACCTCGGCGTCCAGCAGTCCCTTGAACTTGTTGGAATCGGTTTCGACGACCGTGGCGTCAATCGGGCCGCCATCCATCAGCAGCTTCAAATACGTGCCGTGCATGTTTCCCAAGTTCACGATGTCGGCACTGCGTAGTGTGGCCCGGACAGAAACCAGCATGCAATCGCGCTGCGCGCGGATCAACTGCTGAAAGTCGGCTGGCATCGGCTTGGGGAGTATGCCGTGCCGAAGAACGTTCACGCTGTCACTGACAATGTCGGTAGTAAAGCTATCCCGTGTTTTTCCTCGTACCAGTACCCGATCGCCGGGAGCCAGGTCATCGTTACCCTTTGTCTCGACATAGATCGCCGCGTCCCCATCCTGCACAAAGAGGTCGATGCCATTTTTGTTGTAGTAGGTAACCGTGGCCTCGAAGGCAACGGGCAAGCCGCCCCCGGCCTGAGCCTTGGTCAAATTGTGGATGGCACGGAGAGAGGTGATGACGGCAGGGCCAGCATCTCCGGCGCAAGCTGGGGAGGTGAATGCAGCGACAATCGCAAACGCAAAAAGAACGGTCCGCATGAGGGTGGTTCCTATCGAACCTGCTGCGCTTACCCTGGTTGGCCCCGCTTCACCCATGATGCCTATTACTTCCTTGCTCCTCGATGGAATTCCGGCGGAGCCGAACGGCCGTCCCAGGTTTTTGAGTTGGCCGCTGAATGAGCCTGATAATACTCTCATTCCGGGCTCCGGAACCAAATGAAACCATAGCTTTAGACGCGCTCGTAACGAGGGGTAGGCAAGCGCAACGTTTGCACAGGTACCGGCAAAGACTTTGTGTTGCATCGCGAGCCTAAATTCAATAGTTTTGTCACATCTCGAATGCAAAGAGTTTGACGAACAGCTTTCCTGCGAATGAGTGGCGGATCCTTTCCTCTTTCGACCAATCGTCAATCGAACTTTACTTTTGAAAAGGAGAAACATCGTGAACCTGCTTCCTTTCAGGTTGGCTGCTGCCGCTGCGTGCTCCATGACCCTTCTCTTCACTGCTGTCGTTCCAGCACAGGAACAGGATGGCGACAAGGTTGATCTGGCGGCTTTGACGCAGATCAAGAATGAGGCTTTTCAGCACTCGCAGGTGATGGAGAACCTGTTCTACATCTCCGAGGTGTATGGACCGCGCGTGAACAATAGCCGCAATCATCGCGCGGCTGCGGAGTGGGCGATGCAGCGGATGAAGGAGTGGGGATTGCAGAATGTGCACCTGGAGAAGTGGGGGCCATTCGGGGACGGCTGGCAGATCAAGAAATACTATGGCGCGCTGGAAACGCCGGCGTACGCCGCGCTGATCGGGTTTCCGCTCGCGTGGACTCCAGGGACCAACGGGCCGGTGACGGCTGAGGCGGTGCTGGCGCCCCTGCACTCGAAGGACGATTTCGAGAAATACAAGGGGAAGCTGAAGGGCAAGATTGTGCTGATCTTCGATCCGCGGGAGCTGTCGCTGCATACGGAGGCGGATGCGCATCGGCTGACGGATGCGGAAGTTGAAGAGCGCACGAAGACGCCGGATCCATCGCGCAACGGCTTCTTCTTTCCGATGCGGCCCGGAGCGGCTGCGCCTCGGCCGGGCGAGTACACGCCTGCGACGCTTTCGACGGCAGCGCCGAGTGGGCGCGTTCTGCGCAACCAGGTGAACGCATTTCTGAAGGACGAAGGCGTGGCTGTGGCATTGACGCCGGGATACAACGGCGACGGCGGCACGATTTTTGCGTCGTATGGCGGATCGCAGGATCCGAAGGATCCGGTGGGACCGCCGATGGCTGCGATTACGCCGGAGCAGTACAACCGCATCTGCCGCCTGCTGCAGCACGGCATTACACCGAAGCTCACCTTCGACATCGAGACCGAATACCAGAAGGATGACCTGATGGGGTTCAACGTGGTCGGAGAGATTCCCGGCACGAGCAAGGCCGATGAGGTGGTGATGGTGGGCGGCCATTTCGATAGCTGGCAGGGCGGCACGGGCGCGACCGACAACGGCACCGGCTCGGCGGTGGCGATGGAGGCCGTGCGCATCCTGGCCACGGTGCATAAGCCGATGGCGCGGACGGTTCGCGTGGCTTTGTGGGGCGGCGAAGAAGAAGGGCTCTACGGTTCGCTCGCCTACGTGCAACAGCATTTTGCGCCGCGCGACACGATGAAGAAGACTCCGGAGTACGACAAGCTGGATGTGTATTTCAACGACGACTCAGGGCTCGGGGAAGTTTCGCGCAGTTTCAGCGCTGGGGAATTCACAACTGGCTGCGATCTTCCAGTCGTGGATTACGCCGATCAAGGATCTGGGTATCGAGGAGGTCGTGGGGCTCACTTCAGGACCGACGAGAGAGCCGGGCGGAACGGACTCGACGAGCTTCTCGTGGATCGGATTGGATGGCATCGGTTTCATGCAGGATCCGCTGGAGTACGGCTCGCGCACGCACCACTCGAATATGGATTTGTATGACCGCGTGCAGAAGGGCGATGTGATGCAGGGGGCGATGATCGAAGCGTGGTTCGCTTATAACGCGGCTACGCGCGCGGAGATGCTGCCTCGCATTGAGACGCCGAGCCCGGAGACGAAGAAGGGGGAATGAGGTGCGGCTGACGGTGGCAGCCGATGGTGCGGGCATTCTTGCATTCCCAGCCTCAGAAGCTCCGCTCAGGGCAGGCTCGGGGCACGCTGGCCGCAGCACAAACAACTGCAGGTTCCTCCGCTCGCTGCGCTCGGTCGGAATGACAGTGCTTTGTTTAGGACAGTGACGGGAGGGGAGAGGGCTGGATACACTACCGCCCCCCGTTTTCGGCGGGAGGCGGCTGGTCAGAAGGGCTGTGCTGTCAGTCTGCGACAGCGGTTGCGGGGACGGGCTCGTGAACTTCCTGAGACGCGTCGGCCGCTACAGTGACCCGAAGGTGCGCGGTGACTTCGCGGTGCAGCTTCACTGAGATGGTGAAATCGCCCAGGCTCTTGATCGGCTCATTGAGCTGAATCTTGCGACGATCCACTTCAAAGCCCTTGGCAGCGAGTTCACTGGCAATGTCGGCGGAGGTGACGGAACCAAACAGCTGGCCGTTCTCGCCGGACTTGCGGGTGAAGGTGAGAGAAACGGTCTCGAGCTTGGCAACCAGTTCCTGGGCCTGTACCTTTTCGGTGGCGGAACGGCGCGCGGCAGCTTCTTTCATCTGTTCAATGACGGCCTTGTTGGCCAGTGTTGCCTGCAGAGCCAGCTTGCGGGGGAGCAGGAAATTGCGGCCGTAGCCGTCCGCCACCTTCACGACATCGCCGCGGTGGCCGAGGTTGGCTACGTCTTCTTTCAGTATGACTTCCATTTGAAACTCTCCAGATTTTACGGGCGGCCAGACATCGTGCCGTCCGTCCGTTGTGTTAGACACAGGCGGCTGACTTTCAGTTGCGCCGCGCCAGATTCTATCGCGATTCTTGCGCGAACGTCGCCTGCGAAATTATTCAGTCACTACAACTAAAGCGCCATAGGTAAGGAAGGCGCGTCAGGAAGTGCAAGTTAGTGCCTTGTTGCAAAGGGCAGCAGGGCGATATTGCGTGCCTGCTTGATGGCCCGGGTCAGGCGGCGCTGGTGCGTGGTGCAGACACCGGTGAGGCGGCGGGGCACGATCTTGCCGCGCTCAGCCACAAATCCCTGCAACAGACGGACATCCCGATATGGAATGGCGTCAATTTTCTCGGTGCAGAACTTGCAGACCTTCTTGCGGCGGAAAAATTTGCCGCGTCCGCCGGGGCCGCCGGAACCGCCAGGGCGGCCTCCGGGACGACCACCGGGTCCCGATCCGGGGCCACCGGCCGGGCGTTCGCTTTGGGGTGCTGGTGCGCTCGCTTCGGGCGCCTTTACTGTTTCGTCAGACATTTGTTTCCTCTTTACTGTTTCGGGGTGAAACCCTGAGGGGCTAAAGCCCCGTTGATTCTTTTGCGAAGCCTTTGCGGCATGGCTAAAGCCATGCCCATTCAAGACTTCACAGACTATTAAGCGCTGGCCGGGACGGACTCGGGAGCCTCAGCAAGCGGGGCCGCGGCAACCGGGGCGTGAGCGGCCGGTGCAGGAGCGGCGGGCGCAGGAGCAGCTGGCGCTTCCGCGCTGACCTTGCGGCGCGTGCCGCGGAGAGCCTTCACCTTCGCCAGGCGCTTCTCTTCCTCGTCGATGCGCACAGTGATGAACTTGATGACTGGCTCGGAGACGCGGAGACGGCGTTCGAGCTCCAGGATCACGGGGCCACCGGCCTCGATGGTCATCAAGATGTAATTGCCGTCGTTGAACTTGCGGACGAGGTAGGCGAGCTTGCGGCGGCCCATCTTGTCCACGTTCTTCACCACGCCACCACCATTCGTGACATTCGCGGTGTAGCCAGCGATCAGCTTGTCGACGTCCTCTTCGGCCACATCCGGCCGAACGATGAACATAACCTCATATAAACGAGACATCCTTGTTCCTTTCGCCGCTTGCGCGGCAGTGATCAGTTGTCAGTGGACAGTGATCAGAAAAGCTACTGATCCTGCCCCTGAATTTCCTATCACCGCAAATTGCCGGTCAAGCCGGTTTACTCTGACCACTGAACACTGACCACTGGTCACTGTTCCTTGCGGTTAAATTCGTTCATTGCGGGGCCCGGACCGTCCTGGATGATGCGCCGGGTGGCCGTTGCCACCTTGTCGAGCACCTCATCGAGTTTGGCCAGGTCCGCCTTGCGCATGGGCGAAAGGAGGTAATCCCTGCCCGGTCTTTTGCTGCCTGCCACGATGGCTTCGGGCGGCAAATCCGGTCCTACGCCGATACGCAATCGCAGCCACTCCTGGCTGCCCAGGGCGCTCGTTACGCTGCGGGCTCCGTTGTGTCCCGCGGGCGAACCGCGCTCCCTGATCTTGAATGTCCCCAGCACCAGGTCCAGCTCGTCGTAAATCACGAGCAGGTCTCGTGCCGGGTCCACCTCGAACTCCTGAATCAGAGCGGCCAGTGCGAGCCCGCTGAGATTCATAAATGTTTCCGGCTTGGCCAGGATCGTTTCGCGTCCTGCTATGCGGCAGGTTGCAGTAACGGCCCGGCATCGCCGGTTCTGAACCACAACGCCCTCTTGCTCGGCGATGCGGTCAATTGCCATGAACCCCGCGTTATGCGGCGTCCATAAATACTCGAGTCCGGGATTGCCGAGCCCCACCACCAAAAATGGCTTGGGGGGCTCGATCCGAATTCCGTGCTCGCTCGCTTCTTCCACCGGTGCTTACTTCTTCCCTCCGGCAGCGGGTGGCTTGGCCGCGCCCTCTGCCGCGGCAGGTTCGGTCTTGCCCTTCTTGGCGACTTCGGGTTCGGTGGGTGTTGCGCCGGGTTCGCCGACTGCAGCCACTTCGCCCTCGGCAGGAGCCGCAACAACTTCTTCGCGGATCGAAACGACGTGGGCAACGGTGGCGTCTTCGCTCTTGAGGTACTTGATCTTGTCGGAGTGCGGCAGATCGCTGACGCGGAGCACGCCGTGCATGGCGAGTTCGCTGACATCGACGTCAATATGGTTGGGAATGTCGGCAGGCAGGCACTCGATTTCCACTTCGCGGAGTACCTGGTCGAGGATTCCGCCTTCGGTCCTGACGCCCACGGGTATGCCAAGCAACTTGACGCGCACGCTGACGCGGAGGAGCTTGTCGAGCGCGATGCGCTTCATATCGATGTGGATCAGCTTGTCCTTGATAGGCTCGCGCTGCCAGTCGACGATCATGGCCTTGGCCGCTGGAGAGCCGGCAACCTCGACATCGAAGATCGTGTTGTGGCCGGTCTCGGAGAAGAGGATCCGCGAGATCTGCTTGGGATCGACCTCGACGGCGACAGCATCGTGACCTGCCCCGTAGAGAACGGCAGGAATCTTTCCGGCGACACGCACGCGGCGCGCGGCATTTTTGTTGAACTTGCCCTCGCGGGGCTTGGTTACGACGACTTCAGGCATGCAAATCTCTCGTTTCTGTATTCGGGCACGGGCGTTTTCAGGTGCCGCTCCCTTTGTGAGTGCCAGTGGACAGTGAACAGTGGTCAGTGGTCAGCAAAACCCGACGACGACAACCGGTTAAAGCCTACTCAGCTCGTTTATGTTCTGATCACTGATCACTGATCACTGATCGCTTCTTACGAGAACAACGTACTGACGCTGGTCTCCATGTGAATGCTCTCAATGGCCGCGCCTAACAGGCCGGCGATGGACAGCACCTTGATCTTGGGCAGCTTCTGGGCCGCTTCGCGCAGGGGAATGGTGTTGGTGACTACCACTTGTTCGAGACGCGAGTTGGCAATTCTGTCGATGGCCGGGCCGGAAAGCACGGCGTGGCTGGCGCAGGCGTAAACTGCCGCTGCGCCGTTGGCATAGAGCGCATCCACGGTTTTCACGAGGGTGCCGGCGGTGTCGATGATGTCGTCGATGATGAGGGCGTTTTTGCCGGCGACATCGCCGACCACGTTCATGACTTCGGCAACATTGATGTCGGTTCGGCGCTTATCGACGATGGCCAGCGGTGCGCCCATTTTCTGCGCGAAGTGGCGGGCACGCTCCACGCCGCCAGCGTCGGGCGAAACCACGATAAGGTTCGGCAATGCGAGCGAGCGGAAGTGGCTGACCAATACAGGACTGGCGAACATGTGGTCTACCGGGATGTTGAAGAATCCCTGAATCTGCGCCGCATGCAGATCGACGAAGAGCGCGCGGTGGGCTCCGGCGGTGGTGAGCAGATCGGCAATCAGCTTGGCGCTGATGGCGACGCGGGGGCGGTCTTTGCGATCCTGGCGGGCGTATCCGTAGTAGGGAACAACCGCCGTGATACGGGCAGCCGATGCACGCTTGAGGGCGTCGATCATGACCAGCAGTTCCATGAGGTTCTGATCGACGGGATAGCAGGTGGGCTGTACGACGAAGACGTCGACGCCGCGGACGTTCTCGAGAAGTTGGAAGTAGACCTCGCCATCGGCAAAGCGCTGCAGCTTGGCGTCGCCTACCTTGACTCCGATGTGCTGGCCAATCTCTTCTGCCAAAGCTCGGTTGGCCGAGCCGCTGAAGAGCCGGAAGCGCTTGTCCTCGCTCAGAACGCGAGTCCGCTTGCGTTCAGGAGCCGGTTTGGCATCCTTCGCCTTTGCGTCCTGGTTCTGTCCCGGGTTGGGCTGTTTGCCGGCGCCGTCTTTGTTGGCGTCGCCCGCACCGGGTGTCTGCTTGTCTTCCAATGTCTCTGTCACCGATCCCACTTCCATCATCAATACCTCCAAGCTGGTTGGCTTTGGCTGCATTCTGGTTTTTGCGGACGGGCAAGAAGGATGGCTGGGCGACTAGGATTCGAACCTAGACAAATGCCTCCAAAGGGCATTGTCCTACCATTAGACGATCGCCCAACAACAACACTCTTGCATTCCGCCGAGTGCCAGCCGTTCGCGAGTCTCTACGACGCCGCGGAGGGCTGTCAACTGGTTGCACAGGCACTAATCCACAATCATTTCAGCCCAGTATTTCGAACGCGGAAGCGTGTGCGTGATCTGGCTCTCGACGCCTGCCGCGGTCAGCCGTTCCTGGGCTGCCTGTGCATCTCCACGGGTCAGGTACAACCCGAAGAGCGCCGAACCGGACCCGGACAGCGAAGCATGAAGGGCTGCCTCCGGAGTGCCGGCGGCCGCAAGAAGGCGCTTGATTTCTGCAAGGGAGGGATGCTGGGGAAAGACGACACGTTCAAAGTCGTTTTGGATCCAGCTACTGATCCCGGTGCGGACAAGCGCGGACTCTTGAGGTCCGGCGAGGTCTCCACTCAAAGTAGAGACACCGGAGGAGCCTGATCCATGCTGACCTTGCGGGATTGCTCCCGCGAAGGCGCTGGCATAGGCGCGGCTCAACTTGTTCAGTTTATCGGTACTTGTCTCGGGGGTCAAACCCTCGGTGGCGCAGAGAGCGTCCCAGTCGCGGAAGGCCTGGGGGGTGGAGACGCCGATGGCAGGGGATGGCGACGACGCACCAGACTGGTTCGAAATCCGGGAGGGGGTAGACTTCCTGGCCGCGATCGAGTGCCGAGGACGGCGCCACCTATCAGAAACAAAGGGACATCGGAGCCAACTTGGGCGGCGATGGCGAGGCGGCGGGAGGCCCAGGATGGTGCTGATTCCCACCCTTCGGCAAAGAACGCGCGCAGGATGGGGCACCCAGATTTTTGGCGGATTCGCGGGAGTTCAACTCCAGTTTCCAGGGCGATTAATGCTGCGACTGCGTTGGCGGAGCCGGCACCAAGGCCACCCTGGACGGGAAGACGCTTATCTATATGGATCGTGACTTCGGCGCGGATGCCGAGGGAGTCCGAGGGCAAGGCTAGACCATCTTCCAGGCGGTGTTGCGGGCGTCGGTGGGAACGCGCGGGTCGTTGGAGGTGAGTTGGATCGAGGTGATCGGCCGCTGGTTTGGCCGTAACCGTCACCAGGTCGTGAAGTGCGATGGTTTGATAGAGGGTGACGAGCGCGTGAAAGCCGTCCGGGCGGGGCGCACCTATATAGAGGCCGAGGTTGATTTTGGCGTGCGAGCGGACGGTTGTGGGCATACCGGTCCATTGTAGAGCGGGGCCGTCTTGCGGCTCGGGGGCCCAGTCCCACAACTTCGGCGAACCGCCCAGCCGGAATGCTCGTAGAATCAAGGTGCGATTCGCGCCCAGATCGCGTTGAGCACGCGCGCGAGAGGAGAACGCCATGCCTGCCCCAGGCAAGGTCTCATTCGTTTGTGCGGCTGGTTTGGTCTGGGTCTTCCTGTGGCCGGCCAGGTTGGAGAATGCGCAGGCGCAGAATCCACCTCAGCCGTTGGGATCCGTTTCTATAAAATCCGGTGAGCTCTCGGCTCCGCTCGAACTGATCCATGACAAGCCGTATGTCTCGGTGACAGTGAATGGGCGCGGGCCTTTTCGCTTCCTGATCGATACGGGGACGGGTGGGCAGGCGCTGGTGTCGCCGGAGTTGGCAAACGAGCTTACGCTGCCGGTGGTAGGACATGCGCGGCTCACGGACCCGAGCGGTCTCGGACAGCAGCGGTCCGACATTCTGCAGGTGCACTCGCTGAAAGTTGCGGGCGTGGAGTTTTCGGAGATCAAGGCAATTCGCCACCGGCTGTATGGCGAAGAAGAGAACTGCCAGGGAGTACTGGGATTCACGCTGTTCAAGGATTATTTGCTCACGCTGGACTACCCAGGGCGCAGGATCACGCTGGCCTCGGGCGCGATCGACCAGGACGGAGGAGCCGCTTTGACGTTCCGCATGCCGGACGGGGTGCCGATTGTTCCCCTGCGGATTGATGGCCTGCGCGTGGAAGCGCAGATCGATTCGGGCGGCACGGGGTTGAGTTTGCCGGAGCCGATAGCGGCGCATGTGAAGTTTCTGTCAACGCCGACCGCGTTCGGAAGCGGCGAATCGCTGGCGACGCGATTCCAGATTAAGGCGGCACGGTTGCGGCCGGACGTGCGCCTGGGGCGCTATGCCTTCAGGCAGGCATTCGTGGAAATCAATCCGGCGTTTCCGCTGGTGAATGTGGGATCGACGCCGCTGGCGAAGTTCGTGGTGACATTCGACCAGGCGAAGATGCTGCTGCGGCTTTATTCGAATGAGAAGATACTGCATCTTGACGCGTCGCCTGCGCAAATGGAGCTGAATAACGCACCGAAGCGTGAGGCGTCGGACCGCAGGCTCGTTCCGGTGGGGTAGCATTTCATTTAGCTATCAGCTATCCGGCGAGGATCCGCATTATGAAGCGTCGCTCGTTTCTCAAAAGTGCAGCAGGCTTTCTGCCGGCAGCCGGACTCGATCCCATGGCGTTCACCAGCCTTCCGAGTGCGGATGCACCGAAAGAGAGCGTGGTAATTGGCGCGGGCAAAGACCGGCTGGGCGAGACGCACTCGCGCGGCTACAGTTCCATCCTCTTCAAGGTTCTGCCGCGGGAGACGAGCAATGGCTTGTTTGTCATCGAGCACATGAACCTGGTGAACGGCGGGCCACCGCTGCACAAGCACCTGTATCAGGAGGAGTATTTCTATCTGATCTCCGGAGAGGTGCGCTTTGCGGTGGGCGATCAGCGGCTGACGCTCCACGCCGGCGACTCGATTCTTGGACCGCGCGGCATCCCGCATACGTTTGCGGCGGTGGCGGGAAAGCCAAGCGACATGCTGATTTCGTTTTCGCCGGCAGGCAAGATGGAGGAGTTTCTGCGGGATACGGCGGTACCGCATCCGCCGGTGCAGGACGCAGAGTTCTTCAGGCGATACGAAATGGAACTGGTGGGGCCGTCGCCTTTTGAAGGCTGAGCGCGGCCGGGCGCGGGGCCAACTATTGCGGGAACATTCATCGACGCCTCGGCGTAAAGGCTGTTTGCGGGCTACACTGGTTCCGCACGAGTACCCGTGCCTACCGGCACGCGAGAGGCGAATCACGATGAAGAGAATTGTCCACGGCATATTAGCTATGGCCGCACTGGCATGTGCGGTTTCGTTGAACGCGCAGACTGCGCCGAGTGCGCCGGCAGCACCGAGTACCCAGCCGGCGCCGACTGCCGATGAGATCGTCAGCAAGTATGTGGCCGCGATCGGGGGCAAGGAAGCGATCAGCCAGGTGAAATCAATATCTACGGAATCCTCGGTCCAGGTGATGGGGAGCGACAATCCGAGCACGACGACGCTCGTAGACGGCGTGGGCTACAAGAGCGAGGTGAGCATCAACGGCGCGATGATCGTGACGTGCTTCACCGACAAGGGCGGATGGAACGTCAATCCGATGGCAGGACAAAACGATCCCGCGCCGATGCCGGACGATGTTTATAACGCGGGGAAGGGTCAGATATTCGTCGGCGGGCCGCTCTACGACTATGCGGCCAAGGGCAGCAAGGCCGATTTTATGGGGAAAGACGGCAACAACTACAAGATCAAACTGACTTCGAAGGAGGGTGTCGAATCGACCTATCTGATCGATGCGACAACATTTCTTTTGACGTCGGTGCTGTCGAAGGCCAAGATGCAGGATCAGGAAGTGGACATCACCACACGACTTTCTGACTATCGAAAAACGGAGCTGGGGTACGTGATTCCCTATGCCATCGACGTGGATTTCGGACAATTCGCGTTGTCGATCGCGGTGAAAAAGGTGGAGCTGAACAAGACGATCGATCCTGCTATTTTTGTCATGCCCAAGAGCGCGACACCAACCCACTAAAAGGCGCCGCAGTCGAGCGCCACGGTCCCCGATTCAGGACGTGGCTATGGCGCTCGAAACCATCTCCCTCGCCGCGCGGAGCGTTGACACCGGATCGCCGGTGGGGTGAAACTCCATGGCGACAGCATGCCGGTAGTGGAGTTCGGCGAGCTTGCGATAGATGTTGGCAAAATTGATTTCCCCGGTGCCGGGCTGGTGACGGCCGGGGACGTCGGCGACGTGGATGAGGCCGATGACATCGATGTGCTTGTCGAGCTTCTCAATGAGATTGCCTTCGGCGATCTGCTCGTGGAAGAGATCGTAGAGGAATTGCACCTGCGGGTGGTTGACGGCGCGGACGATGTCGATGGCTTCAGCGGCGGATGGCAGGAAGTAGTGTGCATTCTCCTCGGGATCGATGCACTCGAGCAGCAGACGGATGGGCTGGCCATCGATCTGTTTGCCTTCGACGAGTTCGGCGGCACGTTTCAGGCCGTCGATGCAGCTCTGATGTTGTTGTTCGCGCGACATGCCGGGGACGACATTGCCGGAGAGAACAATCATCGCGGGGCAGTCCAGCTTTTGCATCGGAGTGAAGGCCTGTGTGAGCTCGGCGAGGAAGGCATCGCGTACGGCGGGATTACCGATTCCATTATGCAACCCGGCGGTTGCATCAAAGCGAATGCCAAGACGCTTGCGCGCCGTGTTGGCGCCGGCATAGTCGGCATCGGTCCATTTGGCGTATTCGCCGACAAGTTCGACGTTGGTGTAGCCGGCTTGCGCTACATTGGCGAGGCGTTGCTCGAAGGGTAGATCGGTCCATACGGTCCACAGCATGATGGAGAGCGGGAACGGCGGGGTTTTTGCAGTTGCGTCCTGCGCATCGCGCATGGATTCGGCGTGCAGGACTGTGCCCGCGATTGCGGCGGAGGCGATGCCTTGCGCGAATTGACGGCGGTTGAAGGTTGGTTGATTCATCGATTCACCTGATATCCCTCAGGGGCTGAAGCCCGTCAGCTTTTCAGCTGCTTACGGCATGACTGAGATATTGCGAGTCCTTCTGCACTCTCCGTAGCCTTTTTGCGGACGCGCGTTCGGACCCCGCAGTCATCTCAGCTTCGTTGCGACTTTGCCGGAGCGGCGGAGGGCTTGCCAATCCTTCTCGGTCTGGTCGGCATAGAGGGAGCCGAAGTTTGCCAGAGCTTCCGCGAAGGTTCCGCCGGAGCCGAGGTAGCCGGCGATGACCTGCGGATCCCCGGAGCGGGCATGGCCTCGAGCGAGCAGTTCGCCGCAGACCTCGCCGAATGCCATCAATCCAGTGCCGGCGAGATTGGTGAGATCGATAGAACCCTTGTGGTCATTGAGCTGGCGGACCAGGAACTGGCGTGCGCCGATGTGCGTCCAGCCGAGAAATGGGTCAGACTGCAACTGCATGGCACGCTGGCCGATGACGACACGATGGCCGTTGTGCGCGCCGGGATGGGCGCCGGGCAGGTAGGGCGTGTAAGCCGAGGGGGCCTCTTCCTTGATCTGCAGAAAGAGGGGATCGTTGGGGCCGTTGCCCTCGAAGTAGATGCAATAGTCGCGCAGGCCCACAGAGCCCGTTCCGACCACCTTGAAGGCTACGTCGACGGGGCGATAGAGCGAGAGCAGGTGCTGGCGCTGCGACTCGAGGATTTCGCGATAAGGGCCGAGCGCGCCGAGCACTTTTTCAGCCTTTGAACCGGTGATGCGCCAGAGGCAGCGCTCGATCTCCTTGAAGCGCCGGATGCCCGGCTTGCCCGGAATGGGTTCGGTGAGTTGTTCAAGATTGTGCAGGGGAGTGGCGCGCTCTGCCTGGAGCAAGGCCTGGTGAATCGGCTCAACGTTGCCGAGGCGATGCACCTGGAATCGGCCCACTTCGAGCAGCGGCATTTTTGCAAAGGCGCGCATCTGCTCGCAGTAACGCAGGATGCAGTGTTGCACGGCCTCGCGCGCAGCTGACTCTTTGTGCCGGGACTCCCGTGCCGCCAATACGAGCGAAGCGGCCATGCGCTTCAAATCCCATTCGAAGGGGCCGCGGATGGTCTCGTCGAAGTCGTTGATATCGAAAACGAGCCGGCCATCGGGTGCGGCAAAGGCGCCGAGGTTGCGCACATGAGCATCGCCGCAGAGCTGCGCTTCAATGCCGGTGTTGGGCACGACGGCGAGATCGGCGGCCATGACCGGCGCCGCGCCGCGAAAGTACAGGAAGGGCGACTGCGCCATGAGCTGATGCTTCAGCTTCAGCAGGGCGGGAACCCGTCCGCGCTCGGCACGCTCAAGCAGCGAGAGCGGCGCTGCCTTGCGCGCCTTGATGTTGAGTTGATCGTTTTGCTGGCGGTGCAGCTGCTTCCGCCGCGATTGGCCCAGGTTCCGTCGTTCTTCGGGTGTGGCCCAGTTCATGCTTGGGATGCTCCTCCGCTTGTCTATCGAAGGATAGTCGTTACAGCCGCGAATGCAACCGCCAGTTTGCGGGAGGAGAGCGCACTTCAGACGTTGCGATGGCTCGTTTACACTGGATTTCCGGCACACGATCCACTCCACCCATGCTCATTGAGAGTGCCCGCCCGGAGGGAATCCTCTTGAAGTGTCATTTCGTCCGCCTGTTGATGGCTCTTGCTGCTCTGTTGGTCGTTTTCCAAGTTCTGCCGGCGCAGGAGAGTGCAAAGCCGCTGACGGTGGAGGGCATCTTCTCGCAAAGCGACGCGCTGGGCTCGCCGCCAGAGGGGCTGGCCTGGTCGCCGGATGGGCAACACCTGACCTATCTTGACGGCGGCGAACTGATCGATCTTGATCCGGGGCTGCGGAAGGCGCAGGTCCTGGTGAGCCGTGCGAAGCTCGCCACGCTGGTGGGTGGGAAAGAGACGGAACAAGACCGCGATCACCGCGAACGCTACGGGATGGCGAACTACCTGTGGGCGCCGGATTCAAAGCACCTGATGTTCGACTCCAACGGCAGCTTGTGGATCTACGATCTGCGCAATGGAACGGGGATCGGAATCGGCTTTTCAGGGGAAGGATCAGGAGACGATCCCAAATTCTCGCCAAACGGCGAATACATTTCGTTCGTTCGCAATCACGGGCTGGCGGTAGTTCCTCTGCGCCAGGCGGGAACGCCAACAGTGATGGCGGCTCCTGCGCCGAATCCGGCGACACTCAACGGCCAGGTGGACTGGGTCTACGAGGAGGAGCTGGACACGAAGAGCAATTATTTCTGGTCGCCGGACTCGAAGAACCTGGCGTTTCTGCAGATGATCGAGGCGGACGTGCCGGAGTATCCGATCACTGACTGGATCCCGACGCACGCTACGGTCGATCGGCAGCGATATCCGCAGCCCGGCGATCTCAATCCCGATGTGCGCGTAGGAGTGGTGAGCGCAAAGGGCGGCAAAGTCTCGTGGGTCCATATCCCGATCGAACAGGGGCAGGACTACATTCCGCGGTTTGGCTGGGTTGACCACAGGACGCTGTGGGTGGAAATGCTGAGCCGCGACCAGAAGCATCGAAAGATCTATTTTGCGGACCCAGGCACGGGGGTGGCGCACAGCGTACTGGAGATTTCGGACGAAAAATTCATCGACGAAAATTTCGATGTGTACGTGGGACACGGCTGCATCGTGCTGACCAACTGGACTGACGGCCATAATCATCTTTATCTCTACAAGTACGACGAAGACAGGACCGACTCAACGAGCGCAACGCTGGAGAAACAGTTGACGAAGGGGGACTTCGAAGTCGGCCAGGTGTATCGCGTCGATCCGGAACGGAAGGTCATCTATTACGCGTCGAACGAAGGCTCGCCGCTGGAAAAGCAGGTGTGGCAGGCGATGTTTGACGGCGAACGCAAACAACTGACCACGGGTGCGGGCAATCATGACGCCAACTTTACGCCGCTGGGCGGCAGCTTTACCGACAAATATTCGTCGCGCATGAGGCCGCCGGTGCTGGAGCTTTGCGCGGTTGGCACCAACTGCATAGCGTTCTGGGCGTCGCACTCGATCGATGCCTATGGTCTGCACGCGCCGGAGCAGCTCGAGATCAAGGCACACGACGGGACGACGCTTTATGGCACGCTCCTGCTCCCGGTGAATGCAACCGCGTGCAGCGAGTGTGCCGCTGATTGTGAATCCGTACGGTGGGCCGGCCGTGCAAACAGTGGTGAACCAGTGGAGCGATGAATTGCTGTTCGATGAGTTGCTTGCGCAGCACGGGTTCGCGGTGCTGCACGCGGACAACCGCGGCATGGCCGGGCGGGGGCGCGACTTTGAGCAGGCGGCCTATCACAACTTCGGCCCGGTGCAGTTGGAGGACCAGTTGACGGTGGTGGATGCGGTGCTTGCGAAGTATCCGCAGCTCGACCGGAAGCGGCTGGGCTGGTGGGGCTGGAGCTGGGGCGGGACGTTTACGCTGTATGCGCTCACGCATTCCGACCGATTCCGCGCAGGCGTGGCCGTGGCGCCGGTGACGGACTGGCGGAACTACGACTCCATCTATACGGAGCGCTACATGAGCCGGCCGATGGACTTTTCGGAAGGCTACAAGGATTTCTCGGTGGTGAACACGGCTGCCGATCTGAAAGGGCGCATTATGATCGCGCATGGGACAGGCGACGACAATGTGCACTTTGAGAATACGGTGCAGTTTGTGCAGAAGCTGATTGACGCGCAGATTCCGTATGATCTGCAGATTTTTCCGCGCAAGACGCACTCGATCTCAGGTCCTGACGCGCGGACCGAGCTGTTTACGCGCATTCTCGCTCAGTTTGAGCAGTATCTGAAGCCACCAGTCGAATGAAAACGGAAGCGAAGCCGGACGAGCGACACAGAACGAACTCCAGCGGCTTGAATTGCTGCTGATGGACCCCGCAGTGCGGCGCGATCGGGAACGAGTTGGGGCGCTGCTG
This sequence comes from uncultured Acidobacteriaceae bacterium, assembly GCA_963830285.1. Taxonomy (GTDB): domain Bacteria; phylum Acidobacteriota; class Terriglobia; order Terriglobales; family Acidobacteriaceae; genus Telmatobacter. The sequence goes on along the minus strand of CAWHLU010000008.1, from coordinate 1,390,679 downwards.
ACGTCCGATTTGTGGAGTTTGGTTCTTCGGGGCGGGTGTGGACGCGGAAAGAAACGCTGGAACTGCTTGCGACCGAGACGTATACTGCGCCGGATGTTGCGGACTTTGCATTTTCGATTGCTGGGTCCGGCGGTAGTGCTTGTTACCTATCGGACATTGCGCACGGGTGCGGCGGGCGAGCTGACAATCACGTTGCGAAGTTCGATCTGGATTCGGGAGTTGGATAGGTGGCAGGTCTGTTTTCACCAGGGGACGCGGGCAGGCAAGTAAGCCAACGGCACCCGTTCACTCAGATTGACGCCGCATGATTTGAGACTCGGGACGCTGGCGATCAGCAGAAGCTGCTCAGCTACATCTCGTGCCGACGGAAGATGTCATCCTTTTCGCGGCTGGGACAGTTGGTGCACTCAAGGCAGCAGACGAGCAGGACCGCCACTCCCAGGGTGACCAGGATGGCCAACACACTCGCATACGAAGAGATCCAGTGCATTAGGTTATGCATATGCCACGGCGGCCTGCGCCCGTATCGAACCCCGCCTGGGATTCGAACACCAGTCAGCGACAAAAAGGCTCGGTAGACAGCCTCTCCGGCAGGCCAAGTCTACCACTTAATAAGATGCATGTAATTAGCAAAATGAGCTTGAAGTAAGGCGAATAAAAGACGAATATCGAGAGCAGCGGTGGAAATCGCAGATTCAAATCCGGTAGACGGACTCGGACCGGAGGACTGGCCGGAAGGGACCGTTCCGCCCCCTGTGCCGCAGCCGAGAGACGACCGCGCGGAGGGGCCGTGCCTGAACTGGCTGTTCGTCGACCTGAACTCCTACTTTGCGTCGGTGGAGCAGCAGGACCGGGAGGAACTGCGCGGCAAGCCGATTGGCGTGGTGCCGATGATGGCGGACACAACCTGCTGTATCGCCGCGAGTTATGAGGCCAAAGCCCATGGCGTAAAGACAGGCACCATCGTCGCGGATGCGAAGAAAATGTGCCCGAATATTGTGCTGGTCGAGGCGCGGCACGAGATTTATGTGGATTATCACCACCGGATCGTGGAGGCCGTGGAGAGCTGTTTACCGGTGACGGCGGTGATGTCGATTGACGAGATGGCCTGCCGGCTGATGGGGCGGGAACGGCCGCTGCTGGCAGCCTGGAACTAGGGCGGAAGGTGAAGGCACGCATCCAGGAGCAAGTCGGGCCGTTCCTGCGGAGTTCGGTCGGGCTGGCCACGAGCCGTTACCTGGCCAAGGTGGCGAGCGACATGGAAAAGCCGGACGGGCTGGTGGCGCTGCCGCTGGATGTGCTGCCCGAGGCGTTGCGGCGGCTGACACTGCGGGACCTGCCGGGGATCGGAGCGCAGACGGAGAAACGGCTGAACGAGAAGGGCATCCACACGATGGACGACCTGCTGAAGCTGGACTGCGAGCAGGCGGGAGAACTGTGGGGGTCGGTGTGGGGCGGGCGGCTTTGGCATTGGCTGCAGGGCGAAGACTTCGAGATGTCGGAAACCGAGCATCTGAAGTCGATCAGCCATTCGCATGTTCTGGCGCCGGAGATGCGGACAGCGGAGAAGGCATGGGCGGTGGCGCACAAGCTGCTGCACAAGGCGGCGATGCGGTTACGGACGCACAAGCTCTGGGCGAGTTCGATAGGGCTGGCGGTGGGTTTCTCCGTGCCGCGCGGGCAGAACGCGCCGGTGAGTCGCTTTGGGGTTCCGACGCGCGGCTGGCATCACGAGATCCGGCTGAGCGAATGCCAGGATAACCAGACGCTGATTGGTGCGCTATGCCGTTTGTGGGCCGAGAAGCCGAAGGGACAGGGATACGACGAGCCGTACTTTATCGGCGTGAGCCTGAATGGGCTCGTGCCGGACCGGCTGCATTCGCTGAACTTGTTTGATTCGCTCGACAACGCGAAGAGCCGGGCGAAGCTGCTGGAGGCGATGGACCAGCTGAATCAGAAATACGGGATGAGCACGCTGGCTCCGGCGACGATGCTGGCGGCATACAAGGCTGCGCCGACGCGCATCGCGTTTCACAGCATTCCGGATTTGTTCTGAGGGTTGGCGGCACACAACGCTAATGACCAGCGCTCATGCTTGATCCGTTGCGCCGCCTCTAATCGGCTGTCACAATGATTGACACGCCCGGAGCGCTTTGAATCCCGCGAAGGCAATGGAATGAAGATCTGCCCACAGTGCACCACGGGTTATCCCGACAGAGAGATGTGCTGTCCTACGCACGGAACAACTCTCAACGAGATTCGCGATTTGAAGCCGGGGATGATCGTTCACAGGACCTACAGGATTGTTCGGAAACTGGGTCAGGGCGGGATGGGGGCAGTCTACCTCGCGGAACACACGTTAATGAACGAACCGCGTGCACTGAAATTCCTTTCTCCGGAGCTAAGCGTCGATCAGGATTTCACCAGCCGCTTTCTGCGCGAGGTGAGGACTCTGCGGCAAGTGAGAAATATGAATGTGGTCGACTGCGGCGATCTGGAGTCTGCCGAAGATGACTCGCTCTTTTTTGCCATGGAGTTTGTGGATGGACCGGATCTTCGGACCTTTCTTCAAGACGCACCTAAGCCCTTCGATGTAGCCCTCGCTCTCAGCTTTACCCGAAGCATCTCTGAAGGATTAGGGGCGGCGCACGCCAAGGGCATGGTTCATCGAGATATCAAACCGGAAAACATTTTGATGGCCCGCGACGGAGAAAGCTGGGTTCCCAAGATTGCGGACTTTGGCATTGTCGCTACGCGCGAACTGAGTACCTATACGCAAACGGGGGCGCTCCTGCTTACGCCGTACTACGCAGCCCCCGAACAGTGGCGAGGAATGCGGGCGTCCGAACTCGACTGCCGTACTGACATCTATGCGTTGGGCGGCGTGCTCTACGAGATGCTTACCGGGCAGAAGGCGCTCAATGCTCACGATTATCACGGCTGGGCGCAGCAGCATCTGACGATCGAGCCGGAAGCGCCAAGCAGAATTCGGCCGGATCTAGCCCATTGGAAGGGGCTTGACGCATTGGTCCTGCGAATGCTGGCCAAGGATCGTGAACATCGCCCCCAGAATGTCACAGAACTACAATCCCTCCTTGACCAGGTCGTTTTTTGCCCTTCGCCCAAGCAGCGTCGTATCACGGAGGGAGAAATCGCGGCAGGCCGCGGGGATCAACGCAGGAAGAAGACTTCGATTCGTGTGCCCGTCTGGGCATGGGTCGGGGTCGCGTCGATCGTAATCGTGTTGATCGCGGTAATGGCCATACCCCGCATCTTGAGAACGCGTCTATCAAGGGCAGGTAATGAAACTCCATCGCAGAAAAGTGCACCGGTTGATGCACCTGTCATGCACAGCGTTGAGATACCAGGCACGCCTACGGTTCCGGCGGGAAAGACGCCTTCGCTCGCGCGGCCACACGCACCAAAGGTTCAGACACCACATTCGAAGCCAGAGGTGAGGCTGGACGCAAGACCCGCAGTTTCGAACTCGGATTCCCACATCAAAAAAGAGACGATACCGGCTCAACCTGGAGGCTCCATTGCGCCAGTTCAAGAGTCGGGGACTCGCCTGGAGCTCAAACCTGCGGGAGTTGAAGAACCGACGGCGGCCACTGCAAAATCGGACGCTCCGCTGGAATCAAAACCTGCTCCCTCCGAGGCCCCCAAATCGACCCGCGCGCGAGACGAGTATTTATGACATCCAAGAGAAAGCCAAAGAGCTTTTCGATTCTGGGGTGTATTCCGAGGCAAGGCCGCTCTTCGAAGTGGGCTGTGACGGAGGCAGCGGGGAGGCATGCAATTATCTCGGGGTGATTTTCTCAAAGGGCGACGGCGTCAAAATCGACAACACCAAGGCTGCAGAATTCTATTCGCAGGCCTGTGATGCAGGGTACGCAACGGGCTGCTCGGACCTCGGCTATATGTACTTGAACGGTATTGGCGTGCCCGTTGATTACGCCCGGGCATTCAGTCTCAGCACCAAAGGCTGCGACTCCGGCAGCGTCGTGGGTTGCGAAAACCAAGGGGTTATGTACGCTCGCGGAGCCGGCGTGGCACGAGACGATCAACGCGCCGTCGCCCTTTATTCCAAAGCCTGCGATGCTGGCGTGAGTCATGGCTGCAGTAACCTCGGGCGGATGTTCCTGCAAGGCCGTGCGGTTCACAAAGATGTTGATAAGGGTAAGGAACTATTACAGAAGGGCTGTTCGATGGGCGACCGGCGAGGATGCGATTGGCTAAGAGAAACACGATGATTCGATCGTCCGGATAACAGATTCTGCTTTTCGGAGGCTAGAGCTCCAACTTCCGGTGTCGAGACCTCAAACGTTTAGTGAACGGTGACGGTGACCTGCATGGTGGTTCGGCCGTACTGGTTGGTTGCGTTCAGCGTGTAGGTCGTGGTGGCTGTCGGCGTTGTGGTTACGCTTCCTCCGCTGACTCCGCCGAGCACGTCGATGAAATCGTAGGAGTCGTTAGTCGTATTCCACGTGAGCGTGACGGGTGTTCCGGCGGCGACAGATGAAGCGGAGGAGGTGAAGCTGTTGATGGTGGGCGGTTCTCCGGTGGGGGCGGTGTTGGCGTCGTAGCCGGGGAACGCTGGAGTCATTTGCACGACTTCGAAGTTGGAAGACTGGATGGAGTCGAGGTTGTGCAGGTCGTCGTCATTCCACCGCGGATCGGGCACTCCCTGGAAGTAGAAGTAGCTGCCATTGTCGGCGAGGATCATGCCGTACTTCTTCATAGCGGTGAGAATGACCTGGTTGGCGGCGGAGAAACCGGAGATATCGAAACTGGCCTTGAGCCGGATGCGCATCCCCATGATGTTGCTGACGCCATAGACGGTTCCCGCCGCATGACTGGCGGGCGCGACGAAGTATCCGCCGTTGGCGTCGTTCTTGGTCTGCTGCATGGTGAAGCGGATGGCGTGATTGATGGCGCCGGAGGCGACTTCGTCGTAGCGCACGAGACCGGGAAAGATCGGCAAGCCGGCTGCGTCTGCCGATGTCCAGCCCCAGGGGCGGCGATCGTAGTTCTTCAAGTCCCAGATGGTTTCAGACGATGCGCTCCATGCTCCATTGCAGCGATGCGTGTTGAAGGTCTCATATAGCATGCAGGCGTGGCGGTCGAGCACGAGCACGTGCGAGTCGCCGATGTAGGTGTCGGGCCATCCATCGCAATCGGCGGGAGAGCCTTCGATCGGAGCGGTGATCGGGAAGGGCGCGACGGCGACGTCACTTTCGCTCGCGTAGTCGACAACGGAGATCGGAACCAGCGGGGTTGAGCTGGAATCGACCACGACGTAGGGGATGCCGTAGTTTCCTCCGGCTACGGAAGACCAGTCGTGATGCAGATGCAGTCCAGCGAACCCTGCGGCGGAAGTGATCGCCGTGTTATTCGGGTCGAGGGGAGCAGAGGAGATGTCGGTGTTCCACGCGGTTGTGGCTGTGAACGGAAGGAAGCCGTTGAGGCTGGCGTTGTCTCCAAGACTCATGTTTGCGCAGCTGGGGCCGGCGGTTGATGCGGTCACCGTAATTGGCGCGGATTGGGACTTTGTGGAGTCTGCTGTAGAGGTTGCCGTGATGGTTACGGAATTTGCACCGGTATTGGCGGGAGTGAAGGTGACGGCGGTGCCGGAGCTGACACTCGTCGCATCGCTCAGGGTTCCCGCGGCGGCCGGACTGAGGGTAAGATTCACGGTGTTGGTGAAGGCTCCGGTGCCGGTGACGGTGGGAGTGCAGGATGTTGTCTGAGTGTCGGTGATGGAGGTTGGGCTGCAAGAGAGAGAGACGGCGGTGATGGTAGGTGGCGCGGGTGCGGTGATGGTGATCTTTGCGGTTCCCAGTTTTGTGGGTCCTGGGTTGATGTTGCCTTGACGGTATCGGACCCGGACGCGGGCGCGGTCGCGGGAGCGGTGTAGAGGCCTGTGCTTGAAACGGTTCCCGAGGCTGCTGACCAGGTCACGCTTGGACTGTAGCTGCCGGTTCCCGCGACGGTCGCCGAACACTGGCTGGTCTGCAGGGGTTGGAGGCTGGTTGCAGCGCAGGAGACGGTGACAGAGGTGATCGTCGGCGCTGCTGGCGTGCTAATGGCGATCTTTGCGGTCCCCAGTTTTGTGGGATCCTGCGTTGATGTTGCCTTGACGGTATCGGACCCGGACGCGGGAGCGGTCGCAGGAGCCGTGTAGAGGCCGGTGCTTGAAACCGTTCCCGAGGTTGCTGACCAGGTGACGCTGGGACTGTAGCTGCCGGTCCCCGTGACGGACGCCGAACACTGACTTGTCTGCAAGGGTTGGAGGCTGGTTGCGGCGCAGGAGACGCTGACTGTTGTGATGGTGGGGGAGGGGGGAGGGGGTGTGCCGGTTTTCGTGATACCCCCGCAACCTGCCAGTAAACAGGATCCGAGGAACATCAGGCCGAGTAAAGTCTTGCATCTCATAGGCACTTGTCCTCAACGCGGAGCCAGGAATGTCCTGGAATGATGGGGTGATTTTATTCGCCCGGAAGTGTCGGGGTAGTTCCAACTCCTGCACGCAAAGCAGCTTTTGGTAATGTTTCTTTCTGCCATGAACTTTCGTTCGGCGAACACGTACCTTTTGCATCCCGAACCGCGTTCCCCTGCGGATAAGAGAGTAGAAGCGAAACCCATGGCCGAGAAATGGCACCCGGATTTCGAACGACTGGTGGACGAACATCAGTCCATGGTGTTTTCGCTTGCGTGGCGCATGACCGGCGACCGCGGATTGGCGGAAGAGGTTGCGCAGGATGTCTTTCTGGAGTTGGACAGGCATATGGAACGGATCGAGAGCCCCGAGCACGCGATGTTCTGGTTGCGGCGCGTGGCGATGAATCGCTCGGCCGATGCGTCTGCGGCGGCGGAAGGTGCGCGGCGTAGATCTCTGGGTGGAGATTGAAGAGAATCACGGGGCGCCGGCAGAGGAACGGTCATCGCCGCTGAGTGCGCGGCTGGAGCAATTGCTTTCGACACTGCCGGAAGCGCAACGGGCAGCGCTGGTGCTGCGGTACCAGGAAGATTTGACGCCGGAAGAGATTGCGGCCACAGTGGATGCGCCGGTGGCGACAGTGAAGAGCAACTTGCAGCGGGGATTGAAGCTGTTGCGGTCGAAGGCAACAACGCATCTTGAAGGAGTACATTCGTGGACTTTGAATGGCCTGGACAGACTGGAAAACTGATCAGCCTGAACAAATCGACGAGATTGAGCGTGAACTGCGACAGGCGATGGAGCGCCGGCCGGCGCCCCCGAGCCTGAAGCGGCAGCATCCTGCAGCAAGCGCGCATGCGCCGCACGCAGCGGGTTCATAGCCACACGATCTGGTGGCAGCGGCTGGCGGCTTCGGTGTTGCTGGCGGGTGTGGTTGCCGGCGGATATAGCTGGCGGCAAGCGGAAGAGCGGCGCAAGGGCGAGGAAGCGGCACAGCAGGTGTTGACGGCACTACGGATTACCAACCATGCATTGAACGACATGAATCGGCGGCTCGCTGGCGCGCAACCGCGACGAGAAGTAAGGGCAGGCCAGGCGGATCGTGCTTTCCCACCCTTGCTTGCGGTCAAGGTTGGCGGGCACTGCAAGGATGGGGCACCCAGAGTTGAGGGACTGGAAAGGGAGATCGATGAAGAATCGGATTGCGGCTTTGTTTTTGGTGATGGCGGGGATGGTTGTTCCTGCGGTGGCGCAGAATTCGCAATTGCCGCTGCCGTCGCCTGTGGAGAAAGAACTGGCGGCAAAGGCCTCGAATGTCACCGAGGTGACGCTGGGCAAGAACATGCTGGCGTTTGCTGCGAAGTTCATGGACGGCAAGGACCAGGACGATGCAGCGACCCGGCACCTGATCGAGGGCTGGATGGCATTTACGTTCGCGACTACGAGTTCGACAAAGAAGGCCAGTACTCGATGGATGACATCCAGAAGCTGCGCTCCTATTTTGAAACGAGCGACTGGTCGCCCATTGTGCGCGAGCGCGACAAGAAGTACGGCGAGAGCACTGACGTGATGATGAAGATCGTGAACGGCGAGACGCACGGCATGTTCATTCTCGACGTGGAGCCGAAGGAACTGAGCATCGTGCTGATCCTTGGTCCGGTGAAGATGGAAGACCTGAGCAAGCTGGGAGGCATTGGCGGACTGGGCATGCTGGGCGACATCGAGAAGGAAGCGCACAGGACAAGCGAAAGACAAAATCGAGAAGGACAAGACCAAGAAGGACGGTGACCAATGAAGCGTCTCATTCTGTTCCCATTTGTTTTTTGGCGCTGGCCGTTCCGGTGGTGGTGCTGGCGAACGGCGCGCAGGGCGGGTTTGATGGTGTGGTGAGTTCGATTGAATCGCGCTACCACGTGCATGCGCAGCGCATTCCTTTCATTGGCCTGATCAGCTTTATTTCGCACAAGGCGACGAACGGCGGCGTGAACGGCATGCATGTGGCCGAGATCGACGACTTCCACGCAGATGTGGATGGCGAAGAGCTGAACAGGATGGTGGAGCAGAAGCTTGGCTCGGAGTGGGAGCGCGTCATTCGCGAAACCAGCCGCAAGGGCAATAACCAGACGCTGATCTTACATGCATCCCGAGGGGTCGCGGATGGGCTTGTTTGTGCTTGACCTCGATGGGCACGAGATGGACGTGGTGCAGATTTCGGTGGATCCCAATCATCTGAATGAGAATCTGGGCAAGTACGAGCATCGTCATCACGACGGTGATGCGGAGATGGGCGACCGCGGCGACGTGCCGGAGTAGGCGGTTTCACGCCTGCGGCCCATCGGCGGTAAGGCTAGCCGGAATGGAAAGCTGCGGGCGGCTTATTCTGCCCGCAGCGTAACCATTGGATCGGAACGCGATGCGCGCCTTGCCGGCACGTAGGACGCGATGAGCGCAACTGTCAGCACAAGCAGAACAACCGAGGAGAGGATAACCGGGTCGGCGGGACTCACTCCGTAGATGAGATTCTGCATCACGCGGCCCAGGCTCAGGGCAAGCAGCACTCCAAGGATCGTCCCAGGCACAGCCAGCTTTGCGCTCTGCGCCAGCACCATGCGCAGCAGATCGGTTCGTTGCGCGCCCAGCGCGACGCGCAGGCCAAACTCCGGTGTCCGCTGGCTGACGGTGTAGGCAATCACGCCATACGCTCCGATGGCGGCCAGCAGAGATGGCGAGCCCGGCAAACAGGCCCACGAGCACAAAGGTAAAGCGCGGAGTCGAAACCGAAGTAGTCGACGACGGTGTCCATCAGCTTCACATCCGCAACCGCGAGCGCGGGATCGAGCCGATGCACCGCGTCGCGAAGTCCGTCGGCAACCTGCCTGGGATCGGAACGGGTGCGAATCGCAATCGACATGTCGGGCTCCGATGCCTGGAACTCCGACCACCAGAAGGCGGGCTCCGCACTGGGACTGTTCGGCTGATCCTTTACGTCGCCCACAACGCCGACGACGGTCATCCAGTCAGAGTCCTTCTTGGGCACGTCCTCGAAAGCTGATCCGCTTGCCGACGGCATCTTCGCCGCGGCCAGTAGCGTTCCGCCATTGCGTGGTTGATGATGAGAGCCCACGGCGCATCTTTCTTGTCTGCCTCGGTGAAGAAGCGGCCTTCGAGGAGCGGAATTCCCATGGCGCTGAAGTAGCCCGGAGTGGCCATGTGATAGCGCGCGTGAAACTCCTGATTCGGCGGCGGCTTCTTGCCTTCGATCGATGAACCCGCCGGCATTTTCGTCGTAGCCTGTCCAGGGCAAGTCGCTTCCTGCGCCTGCGCTCTCTACGCCTGGCAGGCTGATTCAGCTTCGCCGCGAGCCGGTCGTAGAACTGTCGCCGTCTGCTCACCGGTCTTGTATTGCGCGTGCGGCAGCGAGAGGCTTGCCGTCAGCAAGTGATCCTCGCGGAAATCCGGGATCGAGGTGAATCAGGTTGAGGAAGGTGCGCAGCATGAGTCCCGCGCCGATGAGAAGAACACTTGCCAGGCTCACCTCTGCGATCACCAGCGCGTTGCGCAGCCGGCCTTGATTGCGCCCTGCCGTTGAAGTCCTGCCGCCCTTTTGCAGACCCTCTTTTGGATCGGTTCGCGAAGCCTGCAGCGCCGGCGCCAGCCCAAACAGAATTCCGGTGATCAGGCTTACCAGCAACGTGAATAGCAGTACCGGTCCACTCACGTGAATATCGTGTGCGCGCGGGAAATCTGCCGGCAGCAGCGAGACGAGCGCCCGCACTCCGCCAAACGCCAGTGCCAGCCCGAGCGCTCCTCCTGTAAACGAAATCAACAGGCTCTCGGTCAGAAGCTGGCGCACCACGCGTGACCGCGGCGCACCCATGGCAAGCCGCACGGCAATCTCGCGCTGGCGCGCCGAAGCCCGGACCATCAGCAGATTGGCGGCATTCGCGCACGCAATCAGCAAGCACAATGCCCACCGAGCCCAGCAGCACCAGGAGCATCTGGCGGCTCGCGCCCACAAGCTCGGTGTATAGCGGCACGACGAGAACGGTCCAGCCCGAATCATTGCTTCCGGATGCTCGCGCGCAAGCTGCGCCATGATCGCATTCATCTCAGCGCGCGCACGCTCAGCGCTGACGCCATCCTTGAGCCGTCCGATGCCCTCGATGAAATGCGAGCCGCGCTGGTTTGAGTTTCCGGCGAACGAAAACGGCCACCACACATCCACGCTTTCGCCATACGCCACCGCATGGTATTCGTTGCCGGGATGCTCGGTTCCCGCGGGCATAACGCCGATCACGGTGAAGGGCTGCATATTCATCGTGATCTTGCGGCCGATGATGTTCGGGTCGGCGCCAAATCGCGTGCGCCAGACGCGATCACTCAGAATCACCTGGAGTCCATTGCCCGGAATCTCTGCCTGAAAATCGAATTCCCTTCCCAGCTCAGGCTGCAGGCCCAGCACGCGAAAGTATCCCGAGGTGATGCCGAATCCATTCAGCCGCACCGGTTCGCCATCGCCCGAAAGCTGCACGTCACCCCGCGTAAATGCGGCGATGGAATCGAACGAATGGTTGCGCGCCCTGAAGTCAAGAAAGTCGAAGGGATTGAGCGGAAACTTCGGGTACTCGCGGCTCGACAGAAAGATTCGAACCAGGCGGTCCGGCTGGCGGTACGGCAGCCTCTTCAACAGCACGCCGTCAATCACGCTGAAAATGGCGCTGTTGGCGCCGATGCTGAGCGCCAGCGTGAGAATCATGACCAGGGCAAAGGTCGGATTCGCCCAGAGCTGCCGGAATGCGTACTTCGTATCCTGCAGCGTCAACTCGATGAATGCGGTGCCGCGTGCCTCGCGGCAGTCCTCCTTCGCTTGCTCGTGGCCGCCGAATGCAAGACGCGCGCGACGCTTTGCTTCCTCTTCTGTCATGCCTGACCTCATGTACTTCTCAACCTGGCGATCGAAGTGGAATCGGAGTTCTTCGTCGAGCTCCGTTTCGACCTCGTTGTGGTGAAGCAGCGCGCGGGTGCGATAACGCAAGATCATCCAGCATGGGCGCCTCACGCTCCTTCCAGAACCTGCGCAACGGCCACGGTCAACTTGCGCCAGGCTTCCGTCTCCCGCTCCAGTTGCTTCTCGCCGGTACGCGTGAGTTCGTAATACTTCGCGCGACGGTTGTTGTCGGACGTGCCCCACTTTGCCTTGATCCAGCCGCGACGTTCGAGCCGATGCAGTGCCGGATACAGCGATCCCTGCTGGATGCTCAGCACCTCGCTCGAAACCTGCTGGACACGCTCCGAGATGGCCCATCCGTGCTGCGCGCCGGGCAAGAGTGTTCTCAGGATCAGCAAATCCAGGGTTCCCTGGGGCAACTCGATTCTGTCCGGTCATCGTCTTTCCCTTTCGCTTCGACAAGAGAATAGGTCAACTCTTGTAGAAGTGCAAGGGGAAAAACGGCGAGGCACTCGAAGCCTTCGGCGAGGAGCTTCGCGGAGTCTAACTCGCTGGATCGGGATGGCTACACTGGACGTGTTGTGAGTGACTCGTTTTCATCGGCCGGGTGTGGGATATCGGGGCAGGCTTGCGCCATCGCCCACGGGCTATCTGCATATCGGGCACGCGCGGACGTTTGCGACCGCATGGCGGCGGGCGCGCGAAGCGGGTGGCGTGCTGCTGATGCGGATGGAAGACCTCGATCAGGACCGGAGCAGGTGCAGAGTATGCCGAGGCTGCGCTCGAGGATTTGCGCTGGATGGGGTTGGACTGGGATGAGGGGCCGGATGTGGGCGGGGCGTTCGGGCCTTATGCGCAGAGCGAGCGGGGCGATGTGTATCTGACAGCGTGGAGGCGGTTGCGCGAAGGCGGATTCCTCTATCCGTGCCGGTGTTCACGGAAGGATCTGGCGGCGGCGGCCAGTGCTCCGCATGAGGGCGCGGAGAAAATCGAGAGCAGGATCCGGACGATGAGCCGGTGTATCCGGGATCTTGTCGCCCATTGCGCACGGGCGAGCATGCATTTGAGATTTCAAAAGAGATGGCCGAGGGCCAGGCGGAATGAACTGGCGGTTTCGCGTGCCGGACGGGGAGGCTGTCGAGTTCGAGGATGGCAACCTTGGGAAGCAGCGGTTTGTGGCGGGAGTGGATTTCGGTGATTTCCTGGTATGGCGGCGGGATGGCATGCCAGGGTCCCGGCGGACAGGTCCTCGTCCGGGGGGTGGTGGGGCGCCGAGCTATCAGCTGGCGTGCGTGGCTGACGATGCGGCGATGCGGATTACCGAGGTCGTGCGCGGCGCGGATCTGCTGAAGTCGACGGCGCGGCAAATTCTGCTCAATCGGGCGCTGGGGATTGCGGACCCGAAGTGGTTTCATTGCGCGTTGAGCGTTGATGAGCAGGGTCGGCGGCTGGCGAAGCGGCATGATGCGCTGAGTATTCGGGAGTTGCGGCGCAGAGGCATGTCGCCGGGTGATATTCTTGCGGCGAAACCGGCGTCGAACCTGAGCGGCATGAGGCCGATTCGACCGGCCCCGTGATAGGAGTGCAAGGGAGTACTTGGACAACGATGACTATTTAGAGTTACCGGCGGTGACCATCCGGGGATGTTCCGAAAGTTCATTGGTGTCAAACTCTTGATATACCGGTGAATGTTCGACACCAAGATCGACCCGGCGCGGGATAGCGCATCGACACCGACCACTTTCCCCCAGGAGTCCGCAGGCGATGGCAAACGACAGAAAACGAGGCTTTTTATCTTCATTGTTCGGGAAGCAGAAAGCAGAAGGAAGACGAAGATATTGCTGAGCTGGAATCGAAGCACAAATTGGAAGAACGAATCCAGCAAATTCTTGCGGAGAAGGCTGCGGTTCCCGAGCTTCTCAAGACTGAGGAGAAGCACGTTGCCTTGGTGCCCAAGGAAGAAGAGGCTGAGATCTGAGGTGGAACTCCTCCCGATCTCCGCGAGCGTGATCAGCATCCGCAAAGCCCCTGTTCCTTCTTCGTTTTTGCTGACGCCCTCTGAAGCCCTTCGGTCTTACGCGGCAAACGAGCGGTAGAATAGCCGCGAGCCACGGCGATTTGCAAAAGAAGTCAAGCACGATGAAGGCCTGTGTCCAGGCCTTCATCGCTTTTTGGGGGCTTTTACTGGTGCTTGATGAACTTGCCGGTTTGCAAGTCGTGCATGGCCTGATTCAACTCGGCCTGGGTATTCATCACGATGGGGCCGTACCACGCAACCGGCTCCTCGAGCGGCTTGCCTGAGACAAGCAGGAAGCGGATGCCTTCAGGGCCAGCCTGGACAACGATCTCGTCGCCCCGATCGAACAATACGAGCTTGTGGTTTGTGGCATCGTAGACCGGAGTTGCTGCAGGATCGACAGCCGACTCGGTAAGGACGGCTTTTGGATCCGAAGCATCGCGGAAGGTGCCGGCGCCTGCGAAGACGTAGGCGAAGGCGTTGCGCGTGACGTCGACCTTGATGCGGCGCAGCTTGTTGGGCGGGACCGAAATGTCAACGTAGCTGGGGTCGGCGGCGACTCCTTCGACCGGACCGCGCTTGCCCCAGAACTCACCGACGATGATGCGAGCCTTCGTGCCGTCATCCTCTGTGACTTCGGGAATTGCCGAAGAGGGGATGTCCTGATAGCGCGGATCGGTCATCTTCAGATGTGAGGGCAGGTTCGCCCAGAGCTGAAATCCGTGCATGCGGCCGTGGGCGTCGCCTTTGGGCATCTCCTGGTGGAGGATGCCGCTGCCGGCGGTCATCCACTGGACGTCGCCCGCGGTCATGCGGCCTTTGTTGCCGAGGCTAGTCGCCGTGGGCGACTTCGCCTGCCAGCACGTAGGTGATGGTTTCGATGCCGCGATGCGGGTGCCAGGGGAATCCGGCGAGGTAGTCCGAGGGGTTTTCGTTGCGGAAGTCATCCAGCAAAAGGAACGGATCGAACTCCTTTGTTTTGCCGAAACCGAAGGCGCGCTGGAGCTTAACGCCCGCGCCCTCGATGGTGGGCTTGGTTTCAAGAATCTGTTTGACCGCACGAAGCGACATGGTGAACCTCCCGGTTGCTAACTGATGCTTACAGATAATAGATGCGCGAGGGAGATATTCGTTGCAACAAGTAATTCAGTGGAGCAGTGAACCAGTGAACAAGAGACCAGGGATCAGCGCTTAGGGAACTTGATGGGGAGCCGGTACGCGGGGCGACAGAATCAGAAAAGTGATGCATCGAAAGCGGCACGGGGGGAACGCGTGCCGCCAGTTTTCGCTGAGCACTGAGTACTGTCACCAGGTCTACTGTGCCGGAGGTTTTTGGGTGATCCCGGTTCTCTGACCACGATCGGTCGGTTACGCCTTGATGAACTCGGCTTCCACGGTGATGTGGACTTCCTCGCCTACCAGGATTCCGCCGGTTTCGAGGGCCGCGTTCCAATTCAAGCCGAAGTCTTTGCGGTTGATCTTTGTGGTCGCGGTAAGACCGATGCGGGTATTGCCCCATGGATCTTTGGCGGGGGCGCTGGGGCCTTCGACGCTGAAGGTGACCTGCCTGGTGACGCCATGGAGGGTGAAATCGCCGGTGACCTTGTAGCCGCCGTCTCCATCAGGCTTGACCTGTGTGGATTTGAAGGACATGGTGGGGTACTTCTCGACGTCGAAGAAATCGGCGCTTTTGAGGTGGCCGTCGCGCTGGGCGTCGTTGGTGTTGACTGTCGCGACATCGATGGTGGCCTCGATGAAGGAGAGCGAGGCATCGGTCAGGTGCTCGGTCAGGTCGCCGGTAAGTCCGGAGAAACTACCTTTCACGTTGGAGATCATCATGTGCTTGACCTTGAACTCGGCGTGCGAGTGCGCGGGGTCGAGTTTCCAGGTGGTGGTGGTCGCGGGGGTTGAGGTGGTGGTTGCCATGGGGTGGCTCCTTTCATCAACTTGGATGTAGGGTGAAGATATTCGTTGCAACAAATATTCTTGAAAATGGTGATCAGTGAACAGTTGTCAGTGATCAGGCTTGAACGTTGGGCTGAAGCCACGCGCTATTGGGGCAGGCTGAGTGTGCCAGTGATGGTGAAGGTGGCGGACTGGGCGGTGCGTCCGGCGTCGCCGCCGGGTTGGGAGCCGCCGAGGGAAAGCTTGTAGTTGCCTGGGATTACGGCGCGGACTCCCTTTTCATCGACTTGCGAGAGAGTGCGGGGATCGAGGTTGAAGGTGAGGCGCCGGGTTTCGCCGGGATTGAGGTGGAATCGCATGAAACCGACAAGGGCGAGTCTGGGAGCGAGGTCGGACCGCGGAGGGATCAGGTAGAGCTCGGAGACTTCGTCGCCGGGGAGGGAGCCGGCGTTGCGGACCTCGGCCTGGACGATAAGCGTGTCGCCGGCTTTCAGGACGGCGGACGATGCTCTTAAACCGGAATAGGTGACGGTGGTGTAGCTGAGGCCGTCGCCGAATGCATAGAGGGGCTTGCCTTTGAAGTAGCGGTAGGTGCGGTTGGCCATGGAGTAGTCGTCGAAGGCCGGGAGCTGGTCGACGCCGGTGTAGAAGGTGACGGGGAGGCGGCCGGCCGGATTGTTTTTACCGCTGAGGGTTTCGGCGATGGCCTGACCGCCGGACTGGCCGGGATACCAGGCTTCGAGGAGTGCGCGAGCGTTCTGCGTGGCCCAGTTGACGGCGAGGGCGCTGCCGTTGAGGAGGACGACGACCAAGGGCTTGCCGGTTTTGGCGACGGCTTCGAGCATTTGCTGCTGGACGCCGGGCAACTCGATATCGGTTCGATCGCCGCCGGAGAAGCCCTTGGCATTGACGCGCATTTCTTCGCCTTCAAGGCGCGGGGTAAGACCGACGAAGGCCACAACGACGTCGGCTTTTTTGGCGGCTTCGACGGCCTGGTCTTGAAGGAGATCCTGAGGCGGTGTCCACTCAAATGCCAGGCCCGCACCGGAGATGCGGCCGGTCTGGACATAGTCGATGCGGAGGTCGTGGGGGCGGGTGTCGGCGAAGGGGATGGCGAAGTGCTGGATCGCTCCATAGTTGCGGCCGGAGGGCGGGAGCTTGCTGGTTGTCGGAGTTGGCGGAGCGGCTGGCTCGAGTTGCTTGCCGTCGAGGTAGACAGCAAATTTCAGTTTGCCATCGCAGGGGTAACAGATTGGGAGACGGAACTGCATGTTGAGGGTTTCGGCGACGGGAGGGCGGATGGCGCCGACCCATCGAACGGCGAAGGCCTGCACGGAGGTGTCGCGCGGCTCAACGGGATTGGCGAAGGCCCAGTCAAAGTCGATTTCCTTGTCGATGCGGACCATGGCGGGAGCGCCGTCGAAGTTGGCGTGTGAGAAGTACTGGCCTTCGAGACCTTCCACGGTCGAGTCACCGGCGGCGCGGAGCATGGTGCGTGGCACGGGCAGTTCGCCCTCCGGGATGTAAGGCGAACCCTGGGCATAGAGGACGTGGTCGTAGCCAAACTCGGACTGCATGCCGTCGATGGGGAGGACGGGATTGAGGGGAATCGCGTTGTAGTTGCCTTCGAGAGCGATGTGCGAGCCGGCGAGCGGACCGATGATGGCGATGGTCTGGTGCTTTTCGGGATCGAGGGGGAGAAAGTGGTTGTCGTTCTTGAGCAGGACCATTGACTCGCGGGCGGCGCGGAGGGCGAGTTCGGCGTGTTCGGGTGAATTCACCTCGGAAAACGGGATCGATGAGAACGGAACCTGCTGTGGCGGGTCGAACATGCCGAGCCTCATGCGTGCAGTGAAGAGACGCCTGGCGGAGACATCGAGCTGCGCCTTGGTAAGCAGGCCTTTCTTGACGGCGTCGGTGAGCTTGAGATATTCGGTGCCGCAGTCGGTGTCGGTTCCCGCGAGGATGCCCGCTGCGGATCCTGCGGCGAAATCGGCGGAGTAGTGGTGGCCGTAGGACTCGGAGAAATCGCCGATGGCTCCGCAGTCGGAGGTGACGAAGCCCTGAAAATGCCAGTCGTTGCGGAGGATGTCGCCGAGGAGCATTTTGCTGGCGCAGGCAGGGACGTTGTCGATGGCGTTGTAGGCACACATGAGGGAGTCGGCGTGGCCCTCGGTGATGGTGGCACGGAAGGCGGGCAAGTAGGTGTCCCAAAGGTCATGCGGAGTGGGATCAACGTTGGCTTTATGGCGCGTGGATTCGGGGCCGCTGTGGACGGCATAGTGCTTGGGCGTGGCGATGGCTCGGAAATAGTGGGGATCGTCGCCGCCCTGGATACCCAGGACGAAGGCGGTACCAAGGCGTGCAGTGAGGAGCGGATCTTCGCCGTAGGTTTCCTGGCCACGGCCCCAGCGGGGATCGCGAAAGATGTTGATGTTGGGCGACCAGACGGTGAGGCCGAAGTAGCGGTCATGATTGCCGTGGGCAATGGCGTCGTTGTACTTGGCGCGAGCTTCAGTGGAGACAACTTCGCCGATGGAGTGGACCAGCGGCGCGTCCCACGTGGCGGCGTTGCCGATGGCCTGCGGAAACATGGTGGCGAAGCCGGAGCGTGCGATGCCGTGGAGACCTTCGTTCCACCAGTTGTAGGCGGGGATGTCGAGGCGCGGGATGGGTGCGGCGCGATCGATGAGTTGAGAGACTTCTTCTTCGAGGGTGAGGCGGGAGACGAGATCGTCGACGCGTTTGTCGATGGCGAGAGAGGGATCGCGGAAGGGCAGGCCGGCGGCAGCCTTGATCTGCTCATCGGTGGGCGGCGGCGGTGTGGAAGTCTGAGTGGGAGCTTGCGCGACCGCGGTGAAAGGGAGCAGCAAGGCGAAGGCGAGTACGGCTGGATGCGCGCGCATGAATGTGATTCTCCGCAAAGCCATAGTAAGCGGCTCGGGCGGCGGGGACCAACACAACACCGAAGGAGGAAAACAATACGCACCGGAATTCCGGTTGAACTTGCTGCAGGGTGGTTGTTATGACGTGAAGCCTGGAGAGTGCGGCGACCCGGATACGTGACCATCCGTACCACCGGTGCTGGCAGTGGTGCGGAAGTGTTTAATATTGGACGACAGGCGGCACCCGTGAACGCACGGCGGATGGCATCGAGATTCAGGGAACGCGGAGGCGACTGAATTCGTTAGAGAATCTGTGGGACTGGTTCGGAACCTGACCTGCTGCGATTTCGTCATACTTGTGTCTTTATCCCCTCGGAGGCCTCGGAATGCAGAACTTTCTGTATGACTTGCGGTACGCCATTCGGCAGCTGCGCAACACCCCAGGGATGGCGTTGCTGGCGATTCTGACGCTGGCGCTGGGGGTGGGCGCGAACACTGCCATCTTCACGGTGATCGACAGCGTTCTGCTGCGGCCGTTGCCGTATGCCCATTCCGACCGGCTGGTGTTTATCGGGCCGGGCGGAGACAAGCCGAGCTTCGGGTCGACTTCGTGGCTGAATTATGCCGATGTTCATGCGCAATCGAAGCTGCTGGAAGACTCTGTCGGCTATGCGGAAGACGTGAGCGTGCTGGAGACGAAAGACACCTCGGTCAGCGTGGTGGCGCCGCGGGTGACGCCGAATCTGTTTGCAATGCTGGGGCAGCAGCCATTGCTGGGGCGGACCTTTACCGAAGCGGAGGGGCAAACCGATGGGCCTTCGGTGGTGATGCTGTCGGAGGGGCTGTGGCGGGATACGTTTCACGCCGACCCGAACATTGTGGGCCAGGTGGTGAAGGTGGGCGGAAAGACCACGACGGTGGTGGGCGTGATGCCGTCAACGTTCAGCTTCCCTGAGAGCATGGGCGCGGACCTGAAGAAGGGCGTGTGGCTGCCGATCCAGCCGACGCAGGAGATGCTGACGCAGCGGGGCTATCACTTCTTCAACGTGGCCGGAGTGATGCGGCCGGGGGTGACGGTGGCGCAGCTGCAGCAGGAAGTGAATGCGATCGCGGCACGGATTCCGCACGAGCACAATGACACCGCAATTACGTTTCGGGTGGATCCCTACCAGGAGGTACTGACGGGGCCGGTGCGTCCGGTACTGTTTGCGTTGCTGGGAGCGCTTGGTGCTGGTGCTGCTGATCGCGTGCGCGAATGTTTCGAATCTGCTGATTGCGCGGGCGCTGGGGCGGCAGCAGGAGTTTGCGGTGCGCGCGGCGCTGGGCGCCGGACAATCGCGGCTGATCGTGCAGATGCTGTCGGAGGGATTGTTGCTGAGCGTGCTGGGATGCGGCGTGGGTGTTGTGCTGGCCGAGTTGGCGATGGTGGGAATACGCAAGCTGCCGGATGGCACGATCCCGCGCGCCGATTCGATCGCGATTCACTGGACGGTGCTGCTGGTGCTGGCGGGGATTGCGGCGCTGACGACGGTGCTTTCGTCGCTGCTGCCGGCGTTGCTGGTGGCGCGAGCGAATCCGCAGAGCGCATTGCAGGCGGCTTCGCGCGGAGTCGGATCGAAGTCGGTGGGCGGCAAACTGGCCGGATGGCTGGTGGCGGGCGAGGTGGCATTGTCGACGCTGCTGCTGGTGGGGACGGGGCTGCTGTTCCGGACGCTATGGAACCTGGAGCAATCAACCTTGGGATTCGAGACGGCGCACATCACCACGTTTTCGGCGATGCCGGCGGATGCGGCGGGGTTTTCAGGAATGGCGGTGTCCGACGGATACGCAGAATGCGCCGGCATCGGTGGCGGTAATCACGTATGAGCCGGTGCTGGAGCGGATCAGGCAGATTCCGGGAGTGGAGAGCGCGGCGCTGGCGACGTCGCCGCCATTGTCGGGAATGGATCTGCACTCGAGCTTCGACATTCTCGGGCAGGCCGAAGATCCCTCGAACAAGCCGGGAGCGCGGGTGACGGCGGTGAGCGGGGACTATGCGCGCACGCTGGGCACGCCGATTGTAAGCGGAAGGATGATCGGCGATGGGGATGCGCTGACGAGTCCGTTTGTGGTGGTGGTCAATGAGGCGGTGGTGAAGAAGTATTTTGCAGGCAAGGATCCGCTGGGCAAGCAGATCAACCTGGGCGGCAAAGACACGGGGATGATCAAGCCGTACACGATTGTGGGCGTGCTGGCGAACCAGGTGGATTCGAGCGTGGGCGGAGAAGTGCAGCCACTGGTCCTGCTGTCGCAGCAGCAGATTCCGACGACCTCGCTGTTTTACCAGGCGCTGCTGAAGACGGTCGTGAATTTCGTGGTGAAGACGCGCGGGGACATTCCAGTCGCGCAGGAGATGCGGTCGGTGTTCCACCAGCTTGCGCCGGGTTTTGCGCTGGACAATTTCCAGACGATGCAGGAAGCCGTGGACAAGAACACCTTCAGTCAGCGACTGGGCCTCTACCTGGTGGGATCGTTTGCGGGGCTGGCGATCGCGATGGTGATCGCGGGGTTGTACGGCGTGCTGTCGCAACTGGTGAGCTATCGGCGACGCGAGATCGGAGTCCGCATGGCGCTGGGCGCGACGCGCGGAAGTGTCGCAACGCTGGTGCTGCGGCAGGGGTCGATCCTGATTGGGGCCGGGCTCGTAGTGGGGCTGCTGCTGGCCGTCGCGACGGGGCGTTTGATCAAGGGATTTCTGTACGAGGTGAAGCCGCTGGATGCGAGCACGTATGTCGGGGTTGCGGTTGCGCTGACGGCCATCGGACTGGTGGCCGCTCTGATTCCGGCGCGCAGAGCAGCATCGATCCAGCCGATGCAGGCGTTGCGGGACGAATGATGAAGGCAGGGATTAGGGACTAGGGACTAGGGACCAGGGACCAGGGACCAGGGACCAGGGACCAGGGACCAGGGGCTAGGGACTGCAGGGGACAGGATTGCTGACGCCTCCTTTTCGATGGAAGAGTAAGATGGGAAATCGAAAAAGTTGAGGCCGATTGAATGCGTTTCTTCTCTCCTGCGAAGGGTCGAAGAGCTCTTATTGCCCTGCTCATCTGTTCCACGCCGTGTGTTTTTCCGCAGGCGGGGCCGATCCGGGATGGGCAAAGTGCCGGCGATTCGCATCCGGTTCTGGCGACTTCGAAGATCAGCGAGCTGGCACATCGGGTGCTGGAAATCGGGGTAAAGGCGAATGCACTGGCCGGGGACGACCTGAAGCCGTGGCACATGAAAGTGGATTTTCAGATGATTCCGCTTGGCGCAAAGAAGCCCGTAAGCGGAACAATGGAAGAGTGGCACCTCGGTCCAAGCCAGTGGGCGCGCTCGTTCACGAGTTCGGAACAGCGGTTGACGGGCAGCGAGTGGAGCGTTGCAGAGACGGAGCAATACCAGAGCAAGCCAAGCAAGGTGGGATTCGATCATCGGCTGCTGGTGCTGCGGGTGGCTCGCCCGGTTCTCGATCCTCTTTACCAGACCGCCAACATAAAATCCGACTACGAGATGGACTTGAAACGCGTGACCACGGCCGGAGTGAAGCTGAACTGCGTTTCCGTGGTTGATCCCCAGCGCTATGCAGATCAGGCGAATCCGGACTGGCTCTTCCCCACGATGTGTTTCGACGGCGAATATCATTTGCGTCTGACCGCGGTATCGGACACCTCGGTACAGTTTGAGGATCTGCAACCATTTGAAGGGCGCACTGTGGCCCGGGATGTGAAGGTGATCTTCAATGGCGCGCTGATCGCGGAGATGAAGGTGACACTGCTGGAATCGCTGAACGGAGCAAGTTCTGACCTGGTGAAGCCCGCGAAGGATGCAATTCCGGAGCCGTATACGATCGAGCCGGGACATCCGAAGCCAGTGTCAGTGTATGAGGTTGGCGCATCCGTTCCCCTGCAGCCGAATGGGTTTCCATTTCGCGGCAGCTTTCCGATTCCGATCATTATTCACAAGGACGGTACGGTGAAAGCGCGCAATGAAGACGCGTCAATCTGGAACCGGGATCTGAAGGATGCACTGGTCAGGGCTATCGACAAGTGGAAATACAAGCCGTATCTGGTTGATGGACAGCCGGTCGAGGTCGCGTGGACTGCTGTGTATATCATCGACGGCAAACCGTTTGTGCCGTCGTATGAGCGGACGGAGCCGCAGGTTGCGCCTGCTCAGCAGGACAGCCCACCTGGTTCGAGCCCGGGCGCGGCGCGCAGGCGGTACGGGCATTAAGCAGGCCATTCGGGTATTCAATTGTCTGGGGAGATCAGCCTATTTCTTCTTGGTAAGCTTGCCGATGCTTTCGGGCGGGCCATTCAGGTTCCCATCGCTGTCGATTGTGAGCACCATGGTCTGCGGGCCACATGTCAGCGTCACCTTGCTACCGCTCTCATCATAGGTGCAGTCGGTGCCGATGGGGCCGGAAGAAAAGACGGCTTTGCCACCGGACTGGAAGGCGATGGAAATCGGGAATGACTCGTAGGTATTCCCTTTGACCTTGCTGCCGCATGCCGTGAGAGTGACGCCGAGCAGCGCGATGGCCGCTCCTGCAAAGAATCTTCTGGATTTCATTTTCCCTCCGGGGAAATCAAACGATTGAATGACGGGGAGATGGTGCAAGCACTTTACAGACCGAAAGCGATGGTTGCAAGTGGGTTTTTGCAGGGTCAGCTTACTGACTCCGAGGTTCCCATGGCTTCGATATCGGCGGCTCGGTACTGGACGTATGCTTGAGCACAGAGCTATAGACCCCCGAATGATCCTCAAGAGGAAAGGTGCATCATGCAGACACCCGTTCTGAAACCTGCGGCCGCGCGCGACGAGACGTTTGCGGGCGTAACGTACCACATCGAAGGGGACCTGGTTCCGGTTTTACGTCTTGAGTTGAAAGACGTCCCGGTCTACTTCGAGCACTACATCCTTCTATGGAAGGACCTGAATGTGCAGATCGGCGTGCGGCCGATGGCCGGCGGAATGAAACGCATCCTTGCCGGTATGCCTTTCTTTCTCACCGAGGTGCGTGGGCCGGGCCAGATCTCGTTCAGCCGCGATGGAGCGGGGCAGATTTTTGCAATTCACCTGGGCGCCGGGCAGAGAATCGACATGAGGGAACACCAGTTTCTGGCCGCAACCGGAAACGTGGAATATGGATTTATGCGCATGAAGGGCGTGGCGAATATGTTGCTCGGCGGTACCGGATTCTTTGTCGATCACTTTACCGCGCAACATGGGGACGGAATTGTCTGGGTGCACGGATATGGCAACGTGTTTGAAGTAACCCTTGCACCAGGGGAACAGATCGACGTCGAACCGGGGGGATGGATCTACAAAGACCCATCGGTCACGATGGAGACGCAATTCCAGAAGTTTTCGACGGGGCTGTTTGCCAGTGCGGCCAGTTTTGTATGGAACCGGTTCACGGGCCCAGGGCGCGTGGGAATCCAATCGATGTACGTCCACATGCCGACAGCAGAGTAGTTCCGCGACTGAGCCGTGGACTGCATACGGTCCACGGCTTTCCGCTGGAAATCAGGCGCAGCTTCAGGACTTGCCCTCGTCGGCTGAAGGGCCATAGATCGCGGGAACGGTCTCGCCAGTGAGCCTCAGGTAGACCGTCAACTGACCGCGATGGTGGGCCATGTGATTGATCACGCCCTCGCGAATGGCCTCATAGCGCGTTTGCTCCATCATCAGCTTGCCGCCGGAAAGCATGCGCCACCTGGTGTTGAGCAGATGATCGTCCGTCGTCTTCTGAAGGATTTCCTTGCCTTTTTGAAGGCTGGCTTCGAGTTGCTGGAGCAGATCCTGCCGGGTCTTCCATGGCTGGGGCGCAAACTTCGGGCCTCCCGGTGGATTGATGTCGACCTCGTCCATGTTTACGACCATTTCGATCCATCCGGGCGTTGTGGCGACGATAGTTGCGAGGCGGCCCAGTGGCATGGACCTGTCGTGGGGTTTCCAGTCGTTCTTTCCTTCGGGGACATGCTCAATGGCTTTGCGACTTCCGATGGCTTCGTGGTCGAGCTCTGTGATCAGGAGTTCGGTGATTTTCACGGATGATTACCTCACGTTCGAGTTTGGATGCGCGGGCCACGAAAGGAGGATTGCTGGGGTGATTTGAGACAGGAAGTGCACAGGCTCGAAGATTCGGTCGGCTTATTCTTATCTACAGTCATTCATGGGGTAGGACCGCACCCAGAAAGAATGAAGATTGGGGTTCGTGGTTTCCCACCCATGCCGCAATGAAACTGCGTCATGGATGGGGCACCCTGGTTCTTTGCCTGACAATCTTCACGGCAGATTTTATCCGTGTCGGATTTCGCTCAAACCGTCAAGCAACAGGTCGACATCGTCAAGGTGATCGAGGGGTATATCCGCCTGCGCAAGGCCGGGGCGCAAAACTACTCGGGTCTGTGTCCGTTTCACAAGGAAAAATCCCCATCGTTTTCAGTGCATGCAGTGCGGCAGTTTTATCACTGCTTCGGGTGCGGCGTGTCAGGGGACGTGTTCTCGTTCGTGGGAAAGATCGAGAATGTCGGATTTCCGGAAGCCGTGCGGATTGTGGCGCAGAAGAATGGAATACCGCTGCCGAAGCGGGAGTTCTCTTCACCGGAAGAAGCTGCAGAGGCGCGGCTGCGCGGCAAGCTCCTGGACCTGCACGAGGCGGCGGCGAGCTGGTTTGAGGAGCAATTGCGTGGGCCTGAGGGGGCACTGGCGCGCGAGTACCTGGCGGGGCGGGGAATGTCGCCGGAGGGGATCAAGCTATTCAGGATCGGCTATGCGCCGGACAGCTTTGGTGCGCTCCGCGATCGGTTGAGCGGGATGGCGGATGAGGCGACGCTGCGGGCGTCAGGGCTGTTCAGTGCGAAGGAGCAGGGCGACGGGACGGAAGGCCGTATCTACGACCGGTTCAGAAAGCGCGTGACGTTTCCGATCTGTAATGAGAGCGGGCGAGTGATCGCGTTCACGGCACGGACGCTGGATACGGGCGAGAAGGCTGGGGCGAAGTACATCAATTCGCCGGAAACGCCGCTGTATATCAAAGGACAGGTGCTGTTTAACCTCGATAAGGCAAAGAGCGCCATCCGGCAGGCCGGGTATGCGCTGCTGGTTGAGGGGCAAATGGACTGCATTTCGCTGTTTTTGCGCGGGATTCAGCATGTAATCGCGACCAGCGGGACGGCCTTTACCGAGCAGCAGGTGGCGATTTTGAAGCGGCATACGCAGAATGTAGTGGTGAATTTCGACCCGGATGCGGCTGGGGCCAATGCGGCGGAGAAGTCGATTGCCTTGCTGACGGAAGAGGGCTTCAACCTGAAGCTGGTGACTTTGGATGGGGGACTCGATCCGGACCGGTTTATTCGCGAGCGGGGGGTTGAGGCGTACACGCAGGCAGTGATGGGCGCGCGCCGGCAATCAGACTACCTGATCGATCGAGCGCGGCAGATGTTTCCAGGCAGCGGCGGCGGAGCAGAAGTTGAAGGCCATGAACTACTTGTTGCCGCATATCCGGAGAATTCCGCAGAAGCTGATGCGGGACCAGTTTGCGATGGATGCTGCCCAGAAACTGGGGATCGATTCGGCGGTGCTGCGCGAGGAGTTGCGGCAGGCGGCGCTGAAGCGGCGAGATCGCATCGAAGCGCGGGCCACGTCTTTGAGCGAGGTGGAGCGGGTGCTCCTGCGGGCGCTATCCATTACCGACCCCGAACACGAGGAGGCGCGCCGGACCGCCGCGGATGCGGTGATCCGACAACCGCAATGGTTTGAGGGGCTTGGCGTGTTCGATACGCTACGGGCTCTGGCCGAACGGGGCGTGCGCGACCCCATGGATGTCATCGAGAATCCGGCACAGAAGGCGTTGCTGGCTGAGGCGTTGCTGGCTGAGAATGAGTCTCCGTCGGCCGAGGGCGTAATTGACGCGATTGTGAGCCTGCAGCGGCGGAAGATCGAGGCGGAATTGCGGGATTTGCGGGCTGAGATTCAGGAGGCGGAGCGGCGGGGTGACTTTGCCGAACTGGCGTTGCTGACGCAGCGGAAACTGGAGCTGGATCGAGCGCTGAGACAGTTGCGCGGCGGGGCTGGGGGCCGGAATTAGTCACGCAAAATGCTGATTTCCTTGAGTCACTTTAAGGAGGAAACGCGTCTAAAAAACAGGGAGCAGTGGGGCAGATGCGGGAGTTTGCCCGGCCCGGAGTATCTGCAGGCGACGATCGGCGGTTACCTGTGGTGCAATTCGGGTTGAGATTTCGCGGTTCAACGGCGGAATCAACTGTGTTAATCTATTGATCTCTGTGAGGATGCGCGCCCTCTCTGCCCCACACATGAGCTTCGGCTCGCGGGCGACCCAGGCGAAACCTGAAGCGCGAACATCCTGCTCCGAGCGATTACTTTTGGCCGCTTTTTTAATGCGGGGGACGGGAGTCCGTGTCCGCGAAGGCGCAGGTTTGGGCATCCAAATCCTGTTGCACGCGGAACGAGCTCTGCACTGGTGCGCGACCCGGTGCTAAAACTCGATCGCGCTGGAGAGTAGGAATCGTTTTGGCCATCAACGACAAATTTGAAGACGACATTACCAACCTGATCGATACCGGCAAGGAGAAGGGCTACCTGACCTACGGCGATGTTAACGACATGTTGCCGGAGGACATCAGCACTTCTGCCGATGACATCGACGATCTGATGACGACGATCGGCAGCCAGGGCATCGATCTGCTGGACGCGCCGAAGTTTGGCGCAGAGAAGGATTTTGAGCTCGAAGAAGGCGAAGACGTCGAGCTTGATCTCACACCGGGAACCCTTGAGAAGACGAATGACCCCGTCCGCATGTATCTGCGCGAGATGGGCACAGTGCCGTTGCTTACGCGCGAAGGCGAAGTAGAAATTGCCAAGCGCATCGAGCGCGGACAGATGCGCGTGCTGAAGGCGATTTCGCGTTCGCCGATCGTGATTCGCGAGATTGTCGCGTTAGGCGAAGACCTGAAACGCGGCGTGCGCAACGTGAAAGAAGTTGTGGTCTTCGACGAAGAAGAGCTGACCGAAGACGTGGTGCAGGCGCGCGTGCGTTCGACTGTTGCGCGCATCGATGCGCTGGTAAAGCACCAGAAGAAGATCGCGGGTTTTGAAGAGAAGCAGGCAGCGGCGAACAGCAAGACCAGCCAGAAAGAGTT
This sequence comes from uncultured Acidobacteriaceae bacterium, assembly GCA_963830285.1. Taxonomy (GTDB): domain Bacteria; phylum Acidobacteriota; class Terriglobia; order Terriglobales; family Acidobacteriaceae; genus Telmatobacter. The sequence goes on along the minus strand of CAWHLU010000008.1, from coordinate 1,363,294 downwards.
GCGCAAGCTGCGCTGGCTGATCGCACGGGAGAAGGTACTGGTATCGCGGATTGTGCGCGAGCTGAAGTACACGGGCCTGGAGCGCAAGCGGCTGCTCGACAAGGTGAACAAGACCGTCGACACGATGCGGACGCTGGAGCGGCAGATTCGCTCGCTGGATCAGAAGTACGAAGCCTCGAAGAGCGATGAGCTGAAGAAGGAATATCGGCGCCAGCAGAAGAACTGCAAGGTCGACCTCGAAAAGATCGAGGCAGACGCGGGCGTTTCGATTGTCGAGTTGAAGCGCACGCAGCGCGAGATGATCCAGGGCGACATGGACGCCGAGCAGGCGAAGCGGGAGCTGATTGAAGCGAACCTTCGGCTGGTGGTGTCGATCGCGAAGAAGTACACGAACCGCGGACTGCAGTTCCTCGACCTGATTCAGGAAGGCAACATCGGCCTGATGAAAGCGGTGGACAAATTCGAATACCGGCGCGGGTACAAGTTCTCGACATACGCGACGTGGTGGATCCGCCAGGCGATCACGCGCGCCATTGCAGACCAGGCGAGGACGATTCGTATTCCGGTGCACATGATCGAAACGATTAACAAGCTGATCCGCACGAGCCGGCAGCTGGTGCAGGAGTTGGGCCGTGAGCCGTCGAGCGAAGAGATCGCGCGGCGCATGGATATTCCTGTCGCCAAGGTGCGCAAGGTGCTGAAGATCGCGCAGGAACCAATTTCGCTGGAGACGCCGATTGGCGAAGAGGAAGACTCGCACCTGGGCGATTTCATCGAAGACCGGCAGGCCGTTTCGCCGAGCGAGGCTGTGATCAGCGTGAACCTGAAAGAGTACACGTCCCAGGTCCTCCGGACTCTCACTCCCCGAGAGGAGAGGGTAATAAAAATGCGCTTTGGCTTGGAAGACGGATCGGAGCACACGCTGGAAGAGGTAGGACAGAGCTTCCAGGTCACGCGCGAGCGCATCCGGCAGATTGAGGCGAAAGCGCTGCGCAAGCTGCGTCATCCGTCGCGGTCGCGCAAGCTGAAGGCGTTTGTAGACGGCGTGAAGGAAATGTAAGGCACCTGGGGTGCGGCCAACTGCGCCTTTGGCGCCGTGCGTCGCAAAAATGTAAGCGGAGCAGGAGATGCAACCAAAGCCGCAGCCGAAAGGTTGCGGCTTTTGTTTTGGTAATTGCTTGTTTCGAAACAGGTAGAGAACAAGCGTAGCGAAGGATTCGTCTTCGTGCTATTCTGCCTCCCCATGGCCCCTCCGGTCCAAGTACAAGCCGAGATCAACCTCGCGTCGGGCAAGTACCAGTCGAGCGTGTCCGCTTATCGCACCCTGCTCGAAGACCCGGCCAACAAGAACCCTCACCTGCTGATCGGGTTGCGAGCGCCGGAAAATTCCGTAGTCGAACTGCAGGTCCGTCATGAGGATGCTTACGTCATCGGTTTCAAAGGCGCGGATGGCTGGTATGTCTTCGACGATCAGAAGGATGGTTGGGGCAAGCCCTGTGGCGTGAAGTCCAATTACAACCAGCTGGGTGAGGTTGGCACCGGTACTCAAGGACCTGAACCGGTTGGGAGAATTTAGCCAGTTCAAGAAGGGGACGTCGACCCTCGACAAGCGGCTGTGCGCGATCCTGTTCGCAGTGACGTCAGAGGCTGCGCGTTTTGCGACGGTGGCGACGTACTTCACAGGGATGACGAACGGGCTTGACGCGCTCAAGAGTGGCGTGAACTTCGAATTTCTGAAGACCACGTATTTCAATAATTGGGCGAACCCACCGGAACAGCAGATGGAGATCGGCAAGATCTACCACTTCGGCAAAAGTGACATCCTGGTTCAGCGATATCGGAAGTGACTGACGCCGCCGAGAGTTGAGCTGACGGGATTCAATTGAGACCCTCCTTCCTTTGGCCGGATCCTGTCACAAACAAGTGCGCTTCATCACGGAACCGGTTTCCGCTTGCCATGTGCTGAAGTGGTCTGCTAAAACGTTTTGGTTGTACTTAAGAGGTTCGAAGATGAAGAGTATTTCACGCCGTCAATTTGGCAAGAGCGCAGTAGCAGCGGCGGCTGCGGCTTGTACCGGTGTTTCGTTGCCAGGGTTTGCCTTTGGAGAACCGCATCCAATGCGGCTCGAATATCCCAAAGGTTTTTTGTGGGGATGCGCAACTGCAGCGTACCAGATTGAAGGCGGCGCGCAGGCAGACGGCCGTGGGCCATCGCTCTGGGATACGTTCTCGCACACGCCGGGAAAAACGAATCGCGGCGAAACCGGCGATGTGGCTGACGACTCATACCATCTCTACAAAGAAGACGTGCAGCTGCTGAAGAACCTGGGCGTGAGCATCTATCGGATGTCGATATCTTGGTCGCGCGTGTTTCCGAGTGGGACGGGCCAGGTGAATCAGAAGGGCCTGGATTACTACAACCGGGTTGTGGATGAGCTGCTCGCTAACAACATTACGCCGTACGTAACGATGTTTCACTGGGACACGCCCGCAGGGCTGCAGGGTGGATGGCAATCCCGCGATACCTCGAAGGCATTTGCGGATTATTGCGCTTATGTGACAAAGCATCTGGGCGACAAGGTGAAGCACTGGATGACGACCAATGAGTTCGTCTGCTTCACAGACCTGGGCTACAAGATTGGCCAGTTTGCGCCGGGATTGAAATTGCCGGCGGGCCCGGTGAATCAGATTCGGCATCATGCCATTCTGGCGCATGGGTTGGGCGTGCAGGCGATTCGCGCGAATACACCGGGCGGAACGCAGGTGGGTCTTGCGGAGAATGCCGTAGTCGTGGCGCCGGTGATGGAGACTGCCGAGCACATCGAAGCTGCGCAGAAGGCAACGCGCGATACAAATGCGCCGTTCCTCACGACGTTGCTGGACGGCAAGTATCCCGAGAGCTATCTGGAGCACGAGGGAGCGAATGCGCCGAAGGTCGAAGAGGGCGACATGAAGGCGATCGGCAGCGCGCTGGATTTTGTGGGGCTGAATATTTATGTGCCGTTGTATGCGCGCGCGGATGGATCGGCGCAGGGATACGCGATGGAGCCGATGCCAGCTTCGTATCCGCACATGTGGTCGCCGTGGCTGCAACTGGGGCCGGAGTGCATCTACTGGGGCGTGCGCAATGTGTGCGACATCTGGAAAGAGAAGGTGCCGGCGATTTACATCACGGAGAACGGAACCTCGTCAGACGATGTGCTGACGCCCGCGGGACGTGTGGAGGATGTAGACCGCGTGATGTATGTGCGCAATCACCTGACGCAGCTCCATCGCGCGGTGAAGGAAGACTACCCGGTGAAGGGCTACTTCCTCTGGAGCCTGATGGATAACTTCGAGTGGGCCGATGGGTATTCGAAGCGGTTCGGCATTCATTATGTGGATTTCAAAACGCTGAAGCGGACCCCGAAGCTGAGCGCGGAGTGGTACAAGCAGACGATTGCTTCCAACCGGGTAGAGTAAGCCTGAAGCGGTGGAGCGAGAGACCCGCGGCCTCAGGGCCGCGGGTTTTGCGTTTGAGGGGAAAAGCGCAACTGTTGGCAAACCGAAAGCAGACTCCTTCGCTGCGCTTACCCCATCGTGCGCAACCGCGGACGATGGGGCCCCGAGGCATGCGCCGCTCAGGATGACAGGCTGTTACTTTGATTCAGGAAATCGGATTGAGCGGATATACTTCGGACAAATCCTGGAGGAGATTCTCGGTGAGCTGCTTTTTGATTCGTATTCTCGGGTTTGTTTCCGTTGTTGCATTGATGACCTGCGCCGGTGAAGGACAGACGGCTGCGAAGACGCCGACGATTGACCAGTCGCTGGAAATGTACAGCGTGGGGTCACCGAAGATTTCACCGGATGGGAAGCGCGTGGTGTACGAACAGACGCGGACGAACTGGGATGCGAATGCGTTTGAGACGGATCTCTGGATCGCGGACGTTGCGACGGGCGAACGGCATCAACTAACGACAACAGGGCATTCGTGCAATCCGGCGGAGTGGTCGCCGGATGGGAAGTGGATTGCTTTTGTTTCCGATCGGCCCGGAGCGTTGCCGAAATCGCCAGAGGGCAAGAAGCAGCTTTGGATCATGCCGGCGGATGGGGGTGAAGCGCAGCAGTTGACAAAGATGGAGAAGGGTGTCGGCGGATTCGATTGGGCTCCGGATTCGCTGCGGATCGCCTTTTCGGCGGAGGCACCTGAACCGAAGGCGTTGAAGGATCGCAAGGAGAGCTTCGGGGACTATCACGTGATTCACGCCGATTACGAGATGGAACACCTGTGGCTCATCGATCTGCCAAAGACGGATGATGCTGGACGCGTGAGCGCGGTCGGCGAGCCGAAGGAACTGACGAAAGAGGACGCGTTCAGCGTGGAGGAGTTTTCATTTTCGCCGGATGGAACGCGGATTGCGTTCAGTGCAACGAAAGATCCGGATCTGATTTCGTCGTTCTCGAAGGATATTTATGTTGTGACGGTGGCGGACAGCGCGGTGAAGAAGATCGTCGAGACACCGGGGCCGGATTCCGATCCACAGTGGTCGCCGGATGGAAAGCAGATTGCCTATGCGACGGCAAATGGAGCGAAATATTTCTTCTACGCGAACCAAAAGATTGCGGTGGTGGATGCGAACGGCGGAACGCCGCGCGTGGTGAGCGATGCGTTCGATGAGGATCCTGGTCTGCTGAAGTGGGCGCCGGAAGGGATCTATTTTTCGGGGTTGCAGAAGATGAGTTCGTCGCTTTACCTGCTCGATCCCGCGAGCGGCACGTTGAAAAAGATGGAGATGCCGGGAAGCGAGATCGCTGGGGCGTTCACGTTTTCGAAGGACTTCAAGCAGGTGGCGTATCGAGGCGCGGGCGCAAATGAGTATGGCGAGATTTATGCAGGCGCGCTGGCGGGAGGATCCCCCGCGAAGCTGACGAACGCGGGCGCACAGGAGGCGGGATTCACCGTTGCGAAGCGCGAGGTGGTGCGGTGGAAATCGGGAGATGGAACGGAGATCGAGGGCGTGCTGTACAAACCGGCGGACTTCTCGCCAGCGAAGAAGTATCCGCTCCTGGTGGTGATCCACGGCGGACCGACGGGGATTGATATGCCGCTTGTGAATGCCGATCGCTATTACCCGATTGAGCGGTTTGTGGCGAAGGGTGCGCTGGTGCTGCGGCCGAATTATCGCGGGTCGGCGGGATACGGCGCGAAGTTTCGCGCGCTGAATGTACGCAACCTGGGCGTGGGCGATTATGCGGATGTGATTTCAGGCGTGGACTATTTGATTGCACAGGGATATGTGGACAAAGACCGCGCGGGGTCAATGGGGTGGAGCGAGGGCGGATACATTTCGGCATTCATCACGACATGGAGCGACCGGTTCAAGGCGGTGAGCGTGGGCGCGGGGATTTCAGACTGGATGACGTATTACGCGAACACCGACATCACGCCGTTCACGGTGCAGTATCTGCGCGCGACGCCGTGGGATGATCCGGAGATTTACAAGGTGACGTCGCCGATCAGCTACATCGCGAAGGCGAAGACGCCGACGCTGATTCAGCAGGGGAGCGCGGACAAGCGAGTGCCGGTTCCGAACAGCTTTGAACTGCGGCAGGCGCTGGAAGATCATGGCGTTCCAGTGAAGATGGTGCTGTACGACGGATTCGGACATCCGATCAACAAGCCGAAGCAGCAGCGGGCGGTTATGGAAGAGAACGAGAACTGGTTCGGTCACTATATCTGGGGCGATCCGCTGGCGCCGGCGTTGACGCCGCGGCCGAACGAGAAGAAAGATGACAAGGATGCGAAGGGAACGCCGGACAAATGATGCGAGCCACGCTTGTGGTTTTGTCTTTTGCAGCATTGGGTTGCTTGCCCGCATTCGCCCAGAATCCACGGATCAATCATGGGATGCGAGGCGAAACGATTCGCGTCGAAGCGGTGCGGCAGGTGCGCGAGAACGCCGATTTGTGGCCGCTGATTGTGCATCCGAAGAGCGATGCTGAGCTGCGCGTGAATGCGGCGCTTACGCGGTTAAACAAAGAGTTTGTCAAGAGCTTGCGAGCTTGCGATGCAGGCGTCGTTGAGTTCGAGAAAGGAGCAGAAGAGCCTCAGGACACCAAAGACGATTTGACGCGCAGTGTTGAAGTCACCATGCGCGGTCCGCGATTCCTGAGCATGGTGGCGAGAGACGAATTCTTTTGCGGAGGAGCACATCCGGACGATGATTTGACGGTGCTTGTATTCGACCTGAAGAGTGGCACGCAGGTGGATTGGAGCACGCTGGTGGCGAAGTCCGCCGGGGCGTCCTCAGCGGAGAACATTCTTGGCGATGCAGGCGGAACTCGTCCATTGATACTGCCTCAGTTGCAAATAATGTATGTAGCTGCTGAAGATGCCGACGCCGATTGCAAGGGCCTGTTTGAGGATAAGCAGCCGATTTTTCTATGGCCAGACGCAGAGAGCGGCACCTTGATTGCCGAGGTTGCCGACTTTCCGCATGTCGCCGCACCTTGCAAGAACGAACTCAAATTGACAATCGAGCAGGCGCGCAAGCTGGGATTCGATGAATCGCTGCTGCTTGCGATCGAGGAGGCGCATCGCGTTGCGGTTGCCCGTCCAGAGGCTAAGCCGGCGCAGAAGCAGCCTTCTCCAGCGGCAGCCAGTCGTCCAGACTCACATTGAGATGGGCTGCGGCGATGTTCTCTTCAAGATGCTTGACCTGAGACGTACCGGGTATGGGCAGCATGACGGGCGAGCGGTGGAGGAGCCATGCGATGGAAAGCTGAGCGGGCGTGGCGTTGTGGCGTTTGGCGAGTTCTGCCAGGGTCTGCGCGAAGGGGTGGTCGGGCTTGAGGAGTTTGCCGGCGGCGATCGGATACCAGGGCAGGAAGGCGATGCCGCGCCGCTCGCACCAAGTGAGGGTCTGCTCGTGGCGGCGGTCAGCGAGGGAGTAGCGATTCTGCACGCTGACGATGGGGACGATCCGCTGCGCCTGCTCGATCTCGGCGGGTGAGACTTCGCTGAGGCCGATGTGGCGGATTTTTCCTTCGTCTTGCATCCGTTTCAGCGCGCCAAGAGATTCCTCAAGTGGAGTGCGCGGGTCGATGCGGTGGAGTTGGTAGAGTTCGATGCGCTCAAGGCGGAGGCGGCGAAGGCTCATCTCCAGACATTGAATGAGATAGCCGGCGCGGCCGACGTATTCGGTTTTGGCAGGTCCCTGGCGCGTGATCCCACCCTTGGTGGCGATGACGAGGTTGGACGGATAGGGGTGGAGCGCTTCGCAGATGAGGCGTTCGGCGATTTCGGGACCGTAGGCGTCGGCGGTGTCGATGAGGGTTACGCCGAGGTCAACGGCGCGGCGGAGAACGCGGCGGGCTTCTTCGGGGTTGTTCGGCTCTCCCCACGCACCGTCGCCGACGAGGCGCATGGTTCCGTAGCCCAGGCGGTGGACGGGCAGGTTACCGCCGATGTGGAAGATACCGCTCGCGGAGGCGGTGGAAGTGGTCATGATGCCTATGATGCTAAAGGACAGGGATCAGGATCGGGGTTGCTGACGCTCGGAGTCGGCTGCGTCGGGGAACTCATTCGGTGCTGGGTGCGTATGTTTTAATGCAGGGAACGCCCGGAGATGCGGCTATGACGACCACGGCTTATGTAAATGCGCAGGCGGTGTTTTACCAGCAATACGAGCATGTGCGGCGCGACGAGGTTGTGGGTATCCTGCTGGCGCTGTTTCTGGGCGGGTTCGGTGTGCACCATTTCTATCTGCGGCGGACAGGGCTGGGCATTCTGTATGCCTGCTTCTGCTGGACGCCGTTTCCGTGGGTAATGGGGTTTATCGAGTGCTTCTTCATGCCGGGGCGGGTGCGGGAGTTCAATGCGATCCAGGCGGCAGGGATCGCGGCGGCTTTGGGGATCACGATGCCCTCTTATGGGCAGCCGATCAATGTGACGGTGAATGTGCCGCCGGGTGCGGCGACTGCTTATGCGGGAACGCCGGCCGCATCGCCGTATACGCCGGTAACGCCGTTCGCGGAACCGGGAGCGCTGGTAGCGTGCAGTAAATGCCAGAAGGCGAATGTCGCTGGGGCGAAGTTCTGCGCGGGGTGCGGGACGGCGCTTCAGTAATAATCCATCCAGACGTGGCGCGCTAAGACACATTCAGTTTCCCTTACGGTGCTCAGCCGCTCGAACTTGTCCTGGCATCGAATTCAGAGAAGGATTCATGTGCCTGCCAAATATCGCGCGGTGATGTTGACGAAGAAGGGAGGGCCCGAAGTCCTCCAAATCGTCGAGCTTCCGATCGAGGATCCCGGTACAGGCCAACTTCGGGTTAAGGTCAAAGCGGCCGGCGTAGGCGCCACGGACTTAATCATGCTGACGGGGAGTTATCCATTTGCGCCGAAAATTCCTTTTGTTCCAGGCTATGAGGCGGTTGGTGTGGTCGACGCGGTTGGTCCTGGTGTCACTGGCTTCGTTCCGGGCCAGCGTGTTGCTGCGCTCACTGTTTACGGTGGCTTTGCGGAATTCCTTATTCGTGAGGCTGAGCACTTCCTACCAGTGCCAGATGCTGTTTCGGATCGCGATGCAGCCGCGGTGATCCTTAATTATGTGACTGCGTGGCAAATGATTCATCGCGTGGCGAAGGTGCAGCACGGCCATACAGCCCTCGTCACTGGGGCAGCTGGAGGAGTCGGAACAGCGGCGCTTCAGTTACTACGTCTGGCGGGAGTAAAGACCTATGGCGCTGCTTCAACGTCCAAGTTCGAAATCTTGCGTTCACTCGGCGCAACGCCAATCGACTACCGAAATGGGCGATTAGACCGACTTACACGCGAATTTGAACCAGCCGGAGTGGACTACGTGTTTGATGCAGTCGGTGGAGCCAATATTGGCAAGTGCATCGGCGCGCTGCGCAAGGGCGGCATAGTGATTGGATTCGGTTTTATGGGCGCCCCAGGAATTCTCTCCAAGGTGTTAATGTTCGCCAACCTCTTCATCGGCGCGCGCCTTCGTGGCCGGCGAGGAAATTTCTACGGCATTAGTGCGCTTTACAGAAAAGACCCGACGCTCTTGCGGGAGGATTTGCCCAAGATTTTTTCGTTGCTCGAGGAAAAGCAGATCGATCCCTTGATCTCGCAAAGCTTCGAACTTCTTGATGCAAAGCGAGCGATAGAACTCCTGGCAGGAGGTTCGGTGCAAGGCAAGATCGTTCTGATCGGCTAACACACTACATGTTGGCGTGGCCGGAGCGCATGGACTCGTTAAATTGCGGCTTGGTGAAGTTGAGCGCAGCGTCGCGGGCGGCTTCATATTCGGCAGCACGAGCCATCAGAAGCGGCGTGGCGGCGGCATACTCGCCATCCAAAGTCATCAAGCCTTCGCCGGCTTCGTGTCCGGCCATTCGCAGCAGGTCAGCTTCGGTCGTATTCAGATATTGGGCGTCGCGAGGGTCAGAGATCCAAACCGGCTTACTGTTGCCCAGAACTCCGGAGAGCCAGTAGACCTTGCTGAGCAGGTATTTCAAACGTTCCTCATCGTCGGTTTCGGTGAAGAGGAACTTCTTTTGCCAGCGGCTGTAGAAGCGCGTTGTGACGGGAACGGGCTGACGATTGCCGGACTTGAGGAATTCGAGCTGGCCAAAATCGACGGTCTTGCGAATCGCGTTGTAGACGAAGGTCTCGGCATAGGGCTGTTCCATTGCAGGCACGATCTCGGCAAATGTGACGGTGACCGACGCGGCAACTTTGGCATGCAGATTGTGCGTGCCGCCGTCGGCGAGGCTGATTTCGCCATGAACGATATAGGTATCGGAGCCGGAGGTGGAACGGTGGAAGGGCCACTGGAATTTGCCGAAAGCGAGCGGCAGTCCGCCGAGGGTGACGTAGCAATCCGGACGCGGGTTGCGGAGGCGCCTGGCTTCGGCGGCGAGATGAGCTGTCATCGTAGGCAGCAGGTCAGGCTTGTCGAAGTCGAATGCTTCGGTCAATTCGAGTTGCAGGCGGCGATCGTCGAGACCGGGCAGGCCGAGGTGGAAGACCTGGGTAGGCTGGCCATTGAGATCGGAGCCTTCTGCGGTGGAAACGAGCTTGAGGCCTGCCTTCGAGGCGGCGGATTCAATGGAAGAGACGAGATTGGCTTTCGATGTCATGAGCGGAACCTGCAGTGGAATCGGTGCATATCCAGTTTAGTGCACGGGGCAGCAGTTCCCAGGATCGGGAGCGGTGATCGGGGTTGCGACGTGGGAAAACCCCGAGTCCAAACGGGACGCAAAAGTCCGTCGCGCCGAGCGAGGCAGGGACGGGCGACCAGCCTTAGCGCCGGTTTACATGCTTGGAATCCAGATTTTGCCGGCGTGAATCAGTTCTGTTCCGTCGGGCATGGGGAGTGGCTCGTCGGACTTGCAGTAGAAGTCGAGCCCCTTATAACTGGCGAGATATTGATGCTTGGCACTGAAGAATCCGCCTTCGGCCGTGACGACGAGTGGATCCTTGGCGCGCGCCAGGATTTTGAGGAAATCCTCCGGCTCAACCTGAACGATTGCACCTGAGGCTTTGACGGCGTTTGCGATGGCTGCAGCGGCGGCTGCAGCGGCACCGGCACCTGCACCTGCCATGCGGAACTCCTCCTTGATTAAGTGGGACGATTCTAGCAAAACACTCCCGACTGTGCAGACCCAGCATGCGGACGGGATGCTGCCTGGGATGCCAGGATGGCATCTCAAGCAGGTGGAAGGAACGTAAGTGCCGGACGCTGGCACGTTACCGTCCGGGATGCAGAGGAGCAAAGGCATGGCGAGCGAAGAAGTTCTGATTGTGGGTGCCGGGCCGACCGGCATGACGGCTGCGATCGAATTGAAGCGCATGGGATTGGATGTGCGGATTGTCGACAAATCCGACCACATGGCACAGTACTCGCAGGCGCTGGTGGTGCAGGCTCGCACGCTGGAACAGTTTCAAAGATATGGGCTTGCGGATGTGGCAATCGCGCGCGGGCGAAAGTTGCGTGAGGCGAAGTTCTACAGCGAAGGCAAGCTGATTATTGATTTCAAGCTGGATGGTGTGGAGAGCCCATATCCATTTGCGCTGTTCATTCCGCAGTCCGAGACTGAGGCGCTGCTGAACCGCCATATGGAATCGCTGGGGTTGGAAACGGAGCGCAACGTTGAGTTGGTTTCGCTCACGCACGAGCCTGAGCTTCGGGCGACGCTGCGGCGCGCGGGCGGCCAAACGGAAGAGGTGTCACCGCGCTGGCTGATTGGTTGCGATGGGGCACACAGCATGGTTCGTGAGAAGACCGGGATAACTTTTGAAGGCGCGAGGGTCGGGATATCGTTCTTCCTCGCGGATGCGGAGATTACGGGACCGGATGTGCCGCAGAATGAACTGTCGCTGCACCTGAGCCACGGAAATGTGGTGTTTATGGCGCGGCTGACAGACCGGATCGTTCGTTTGATTGTGGCACTCCATGACCAGCACAAGATCGACAGCGATCGAGAGTTGACTGTTCAGGACTTGCAGCGGATGGTCGATCGCGTCGGGGTGCGCATCCAGATTCGCTCCGCGGATTGGATGACACCGTTCCACGTTACGGACCGGCAGGCGAAGCACTACAGGGTCGGGAATGTGTTTCTGGCGGGCGACGCATCACATGTCCACTCGCCGGTTGGCGGGCAGGGAATGAACACGGGGATTCAGGATGTCGCGAACCTGGCGTGGAAGCTTGCGGCCGTGGCGCGCGGGGCCGACGACACTTTGCTGGACAGCTATGAAGAGGAGCGAGGCGAAGTGGGGAAGGCGCTCCTGCGGTTTACAGAGCGGGGCCTCAAGTTCGCGACTGCGTCGAATCCGTTCATCGAAAAGCTTCGAGATACACTTGCCCCAATCATCGTGCTGCTGCCGCCGGTACAAAGAGGTGCCTTGGGATTCGTATCGGAGACGGCGATTGCATATCGTTCGTCTTCGATTGTTGCGGACTACGGAGGGGACGGACACATGCGAGCCGGCGATCGCTTGCCGGATCTGCCTTTGCGGAATCGAGGAGCGCGTTCGAGGCTACTGCAGGATTGGATCCTCCCGAAGCACCGCGTGTTTGGACTGAATCTTGATAAGGACGACATAGAAACGATGAAGGGCGACCTGCGCGACGCCGAAGTGGTGTCACTCTCGACATCAGATCTCGACGATGAAGGAAAGCGGCTGCTCGGCGATGACGGAAAGATATTTGTCTTGCGTCCGGATGGATACGTGGGGTTCCGGGCGCGCATGGGATTTCAGGTCGAATTGATGAACTACGCGCGAGTGAATGCGTTTGCCTGATCGGAGCGTGCAGGACGGCTAAGCGCATGCGACCTTTACAATAAAAGTTGTGCAAGCAGAAGCTTCGATTCCTATCATTCTTGCCGAAAATCTGAGCAAGGTTTACGCAGCGGGGCGGATCATGGTCGCCGCCGTGAGGGCCGTTTCCTTTGAAGTGCAACGGGGCGAGTTTGTAGCGATTGTGGGGCCTTCAGGGTCAGGGAAATCGACGCTCTTTTACCTGCTGGGCGGCCTGACCAGAGCGAGCGAAGGCAAGGTTGTGATTGATGGCGTGGACTTTGCAAGCCTGAGCGATGGGGATCGTACGCGGCTGCGCAAGAACAGGATTGGATTTGTCTTCCAGAAATTCAACCTGCTGCCGACGCTTTCAGCGATGGGCAACATCGAAATTGCCTACACGGTCAGCGGGCGCAAGGAGCCGATGGATCGCAAGTACCTGGAGCATTTGAGCGATCTGCTGTCGATCCGGGGCCGGCTGGAGCACCGGCCGTCAGAATTGAGCGGCGGCGAGCAGCAGCGGGTGGCGATTGCGCGGGCGTTGATTACACGGCCGTCGATTGTGCTGGCCGACGAGCCGACGGGCAATCTCGATACGAAGAACTCCGATGCGGTGTTGAAGATGCTGGTGCGGTCGAATCGCGAACTGGGCCAGACGACGCTGATGATTACGCACAATCCCGAAGCCGCAGCGATTGCCGGGCGCATTTTGCACATGCGGGATGGGGAGATCATCAAGGTGGAGAAGGGGTTGGGCGCCCAGGGAGGCATTGCCTGAGAGGACCTGCGCGGTCCGGGGGGAAGCAGTTTCAGCGGTTTGACCCGTTTTGAGCCTCCCGGTATACTCAACCTTGCAGTAAGCGGGAGTAGCTCAGTGGTAGAGCATCGCCTTGCCAAGGCGAGGGTCGCGAGTTCAAATCTCGTCTCCCGCTCCAAATCGCCCTCCGGCGCCAGCCGGGTTGGCTACGGCGATGTGGAGCGCTGAAGAAAAGACAGCCCTGCCAAGGCGCGGTACCCAAGTGGTAAGGGAGAGGTCTGCAAAACCTTTATGCGCCGGTTCGATCCCGGCCCGCGCCTCCAATATCTCAATAAATTCAAGGAAATCAGCACATTTGAACGATTTCCGCACGAAATCAACAGGTGTGTCTTTTCCTTCCTCAATCGTGGTCAATCGGCGAAAATGGGGCCAAACTGAGCGCGATGTTGGACTTTTTGGACCGTTTAATTTGGCTTTCCTAATCCTTGGCGTGGGTCGATGTACTCGATGGTCGGCAGGCACGCTTCCAGTTTCTTCTCGCCCCAGGTCCATCCGGGGACGCGTTCCAGACGTTTTCGACATTTCTTTCCGCAGGACCGAGCAGGGACCAGATGCAAATCTACCTGACAGCCCCGGCGTAGAAAATGGTGTGATGCAGAAATCCGCATGGATAAAGGCAAAACACCATTTTCCGCGCCATTGTAATTCCCATTCTTGACTCCCTGAAACGTGTGAGCCGGCCGCACGGGGTTTCCCCGCAAGCAGCGATTCGAGAATAACCTCTTCGACCCGTCCCCCTTCTTCCTTGATGTCCATCGCTAGAAGTCAAGTTTCAGCGCAAATTGGCCAAACCGCCGCTCATCATGGTTACCGCCGGTGGCTAACGTACCGAGTCCACCCTTCAGTTCCTGAACATAGAGCGGCGTGGTTGTGACGCCGCCGTATTGCAGGGTTGACGTGTTCACGTAGAAATTGTGGTGGTTCAGGACATCGATGCCGTCAGCCGAGAATTCCATTGCCACACGTTCGGTGATTGGGAAGGTCTTATGGAGCGATGCATCAACGTTCCATGCGCCCGGCCCGCGGATCGAGTTGCGGTGCATCATGTCGTCTGGGAACGGCCCGAAATCCGAGATTCCCAAAGTGCTACTGAGAGGCGCAAAACTCTTCGGAAGCGGAATATTCAGGCCATTGAATTGGTTGGGGCCTAGCATCAGAGGCTTCTTGCTCACCTTCTCGGAATAGAACGGCGTTGCAGGCTCGAGACGCGGCACCGTGTAGAAGGTCTCGTCCTCGCTATAGTCGAAGACAGAGAAGGGGACTCCGCCGCGCGCAGTGTAAATGCCGGAGAGCGCCCATCCACCCAGCGCCTGATGCTCAAAGCCGGATCCCTGTTTGAACCATGGCGTCTGCCAGATGGGAGCGACGGTCAGGCGCTGGCGAACATCATAATCGGCGCTGCCCCAGTCGAGTTTCGGATCGATCAAAGAGGTATAACCAAGCGAACCGATATAACCCGATCCGCCTTGAAGGCTGTCACCGAAGGTAGAGCTCAGTTCGTCGAGTGCGTGTGACCAGGTGTAATTCCCGGTCAGGCTCAAACCCGTGTGATGAAGGTTCTGCGCCTGCACCCTGATGTTGAGGCCATCATAGGCGCTGCTCGCTCCACTGCCGCGCATGTTCACGTTGGTATATTGCGGGTTGGGGCGGGTGAGGCACTCAGCTATGCCCGTGATCAGATTTGTGATGCCGGAATTGGAGCAGTTGGTATTGCTCTGGACCACGGAATCGCCCAGAAAAACCTGCCCGGCTCCAACCTGATTCACGTTCGCAAGATCGTAAAGATGTCCGCCCTTTGCACCGACGTATGCGATCTCAAAGATCGCTCCGCGGGCGAATTGGTGTTGAACAGCAAGGCTCCAGAACTGGGTTTGCGCGACGTCGATGTTCTGGTCCAGATGGCGAAGTTCCACCGGAGGCAGATATTGTGGCCCGATGGATTGACCAAGCGGCCCAAGATCCTGGTTGGTTACCGTCGCGTTGCAGCTTGCATCTTCTGGAGAACAGGAATCGCTGACCACGGCGCTCGCTGGCGGATTGAAGCTGGCGTTATAGGTTATGTTGCCAAAGTTGCGCTCGTAGCTGATGCCGTAACCACCGCGGATACTGTCACGGCCGTTCCCGAACAGATCGTAGGCAAAGCCAACGCGAGGCGCAAGGGTTCCCCAGCGGGATTTCCAGAAGCCGTGCGCTGCACTCTGGTCCGCAATCTGGACTTGTCCGCTCCGCACCTGCGCCTCAAGGCTGTCGCCCGAGCCGAAGTAGAAGTTCGAGTCGAGAGCGGGATTGTTATTGTGCTGCACTCCGTAGTGCTCATAGCGGAGACCTGCATTGAGGGTCAACCGCGGCGTAACCTTGTAGCTGTCTTCCCCATAGCCAGCCCAATCCTTGTACCGGTAGCTGCGAGCAAACGATGCTTCGCCAAGCGGCGTCTGGATTGCGCAGGACGAATTGTTAACGACATTGCCAAAGTTGCCGTCGGTGGTCGAGGTGTCTGCCGGACACGGCAACTTGCCCTGCGGGTCGACGCGCGTTTCGAACGAGACGAGAGGTGCGCCGTTGGGATTTCCTGCGGTGTTCATCATGTCGTTCAAGCTGCTCTGGAACGCGAAACCGAGCTCCTCGACGGCCTGGGCATAAGCGCCAGAGGCGTAATTCAGCTGGATATAGGTATCCATGAATCCGAAGCGCATGGAGTGCTTACCCTTGGTCCACGAGAGATCGGGCTCGAACTGGATCGTGTTCTGAGGCCCGCCCGCCGGGAGGCCACCCTGTCCTGGCTCGCTGGAGTTTTCCAGCCCCGGCATCCGAATCTCTGAGCCGGTGTTCGGGTCAGTGGGAGTGACAAACATCAGGTTTGGAACGTAAAGGAACGTGGGATCAAAAGAAGTGTTTTCGTTAAAGCGTGTATAGCTCACTTTGGCGCTCAGAAATAGGCTGGGCGTAAAGATGTGGGAAATGCTGTAGAGATAGCTCTGGTTCAGGAAGGTCAAACCGGTGTCGTATTGAGGATAGGCGCTGTAGGTGTTAGATCCGGGAAGCTGGACCGACGCTTCGCGACCTCCGCGGAAGAACATCTGAGTCTTGGCGGTGGGATTGATAGTCCACACGACCGACGAGATCATAGGTATTTTGGGGAATACCGCCGCCCGCGTCGAAAGGAGCATGAAAGTTGACTGTATCGAACATCGGGGTCGAAGCGGGAATCGGCGTGGTGCCGTTGACGGATCCGAAGCTTACGCCTGTGGCCGCAACCTGTCCGACCGTAGAGGCTACTCCTGCGGAAGAGAGCGCGGTTTGGCCGTAGGTTTTGTAATAGGCTTGAATGTTCGACGGCATCAAGGCTATGAAGGCAGGATCGAAGATCTCCTCGCTTTCCGTCGCGGCGCTGCGCACACGCGTCCATTCCGTGCTCTCAAAGATGAAGAGCTTGTCCTTCTTGATGGGCCCGCCGGCTGCGTATCCAAATTGGTTGCGGGTATAAACGCCTTTCGGATCAGGCAGGGGCCCCGTTTGACCGCTTTCGAGAAATGCCGCATTGGCTGCATCGTTGCCATAGGTATTTGCGGTGTAAGCGGAGAGGCGATTGAACTCCCAGCCGGATCCGTGGTAGCTGTTGGTGCCGGGCCTGGTGGTGACGTTGATGACGCCGCCGGAGGCGCGTCCGTACTCCGCTGAATAGTTGCTGGTGATTACGCTGAATTCCTGCGTGCCGTCCAGGGGAATGTCTTCGCCGATTGACTGGCTGAATATGGAAATGTTCTCCACGCCATCGAGGAGGATTTCGGTGCCGGATTCGCGCTGGCCGTTGATGGCATAACCGACGCCACGATTTTGCTGGTTTTGGCCGCTGCCTGTTTGGTCGATGGCGCTGGCACCGCTATTCGTGCTGTTGTCGCCTCCAGACACGTTCCCTGCCAGCGCGACGAAATCGTAGGGGTTGCGGGTGAGGCTGGGAAGGTTGGCAAGTTGCTCGGTGTCGACAACCTGCGACATTTCCTGATTTTGAGTGTTGACCTGCGCGCCACCCTCGCCGACCACTTGCACCTCGGTGGTAGTAGTGCCAACAGAGAGTTTGGCGTCGAGAGTTACGCGGGCACCAACCGTTACTTCTACTTTGGCGACAAAGGGATTAAAGCTGCTGGAGGTCACCGTTACCTGATAAACAGCAGGCTCGAGGCCGGGTACCAGGTAGGCTCCGGACTCCGAAGAAACGCCGGTGCGTACGGTGTTGGTATTGAGATTCTTTATGGTAACGGTTGCCTTGCTCACCGCGGCGCCCGTCTGGTCCATCACCGTGCCGGCGATTTGGCCGGTCTCGACCTGCGCGTTCAGGTGAGAAGCGATGAACATCAGGGTCACGCTCATGCACAGGAACGCAGAACTCAACGTGAGTTTAGGAATCCTCATAGATGCCTCCGAAGGTCTTAACAGCGGTGGTCGTCACTCGTTCGAATCTTCGATGCCCACTAACGAGGTACAGAGCAATTGCTTCTCCATATCCATTCATCTCTATGCAAACCACTTATGTGAGGTCGAGTATGGATTTCCGGAGGGTATGATCGACCTAAAAACTACGTTTCTCGTATGCCTGACTAAAGCACCCGTAGTTCTGACCTCAATCGGTGTATGTCCGTCACTTTTCGTTCTAAGCAAACAAGACATTCCAGAAAGTGGGATTCGATGCACCGGATTCCAGGCCTGACTGTGCGAACGGCGAAGAGATTGAACTGATCTGCTCCCTGCCTGCTGACCTTGCCAATTTTCCTTCTAATCCGACCGTCCGTAGTTAGAACGCAAATCGAAGACAAAATCATCTTCTTGACTTCCTGTGCAAGCCGCGTACATACTGGTCGGTATGTTGGTGGCGCCAAAGAAGCTGCAACGCAGGGTGGCAGGGCTGCGCGATCCTGAGGGCACGCGACAGCGCTTGTTGCAGGCAGCGTTTCGCGAGGTTTACCGATACGGGTTCCAGAGCGCCGGCATCGATTCTATTCTCGCCGCAACCAACGTCACCAAAGGAGCGCTCTACTACCACTTCGAGAACAAGGAAGCTCTGGGCCATGCCATTATCGAGGAGATCGTCGCAGAAATCACCAAGGACCGGTGGTTACGTCCTCTAGGGGAGAGCAAAGACAAGAACCCTATTGATGCTTTGATAGGCATCGTACGGGCGATACCCTCTCGGCCAAGGGATGTAAAGCGCGGTTGCCCCCTGGTCAATTTGACGCAGGAGATGTCTCAGCTCAACGAACAATTCCGAAAGCGGTTGGAGAGAATCTTCAAGGCCTGGCAGCAAGGCATTGCCACACTTTTGCGAGAGGGGCAAGATACGGGAACAGTCCGCCGCGACCTGGTTCCGGAAGAGACTGCGAGCTTTTTGATCGCGATGATCGAAGGCTACGAAGTGCTGGCGAAGAACGCTCAGGACGCGAAGGTGTGGAATATGGGGATCAAAAACATCGTGAGCTGGTTGAGTTCTCTTCGAGCGCCGGGCAATGGCAAGTGGGGCTGACTGCACTCAATCCAGCCTGCTGTTGCACATTACATACCAACCTGTTCGTAGGTCAGAGTGTCAGCATCGCGAGGGCCCGAACATCACATCATAAAAGGAGGAGGAATAATGACGAGGATGACAGTGTCGCGCAGGAAGCTGTTCGCAACGGGAGCGTGCGTGCTGGTGGGTGCAGTGGCTCTTCCGGGAGCGGAAAGAGCCAACGCATTGAGAGGACAAAACTCGGCGAACGAGGAAATCGTGCGTAAATGGTACGCTGCGTGGGAAAGCAAGGACTTGGACACGTTCAATGCCCTGCTCGCCGAAAACTTCACCTTTAGCAGCGCGGCCGGCGACGACCACATCAGCAAAAGCACCTTCAAGTCGCAATGCTGGGACACACAGGTTGGTTTCATTGGACATTTTGACTTGGAGCAAATCAGCACTGGTGCAGACGACGCTTTTGTGAAATATCTCTGCCACACAAAAAACGGTAAAGCGTTCCGGAATGTGGAGTACCTTCGATTCGCAGGCGGAAAGTTGGAATCGATTGAGTGTTACTTCGGCGCACAGTCCAGCTTCCCCTCCGCGGTAAGCACTGGGCAGAAGTAGCCTCCGGGTCGGCTGAACCGGGTGCAGAGCTGGAATACGTCCAAGGTTGGGGTCGCGCCAGGCATAACTCATTCAGCTGCTCAGTCCAGCCGTTTGTATTGGCGTGCAACAACCCAAGCGACATGATCAATGCCCTCCGAATCTCGATTTGCGCTAAATCGCCAAGCCACTCATCGAGTGTCCAAGGCACTAGAGAGTGGACTGACCTTTCCTGTGGGGCAGAAAGCCTGGCACAAGGACAACAAAAGGAAATGCCTCATTCGGAAGTCATCATCTCGCACGGGTTTCGTGGAGGAACACTCTTGTATCGGATTGGCAACCACGAACTCCCCTTCGACTGGGAGTGTTGTGGTAGAGCGGCAGTGATGATTTGGGGAACGAAGAAGCGCACCTGGGATTTGTGTCACCCCTGGGCGGCGGGTCGCCAATCTGAAATCTACGATTTTGTTGCCAAGGAAGTGATTCGCCAGAAGGCCCTGACTTCAAACTTCAAGATTGATCTGGAATCTGGAACCATAACCATTCTGTGAAGCCGGAAAGACGAGGTTGCGTCAGTTCTGCTCATTTCATGTCATTGCGGTCGAATCATCCTTTATACGGAAAGTACTACTGAGTAAGAGCGTCGATTTACTCGCACCCGTGTTCATTGCAGGAACACCGAGAATAGATTTCTTCAAAGTTCACGATGGGATGCAAAGGAGATTGTCGCATGGGAACGATTGCCAAGAATCTTCCTCTGGTGCTGGCGGTAGCGCTTTTTACCCAGATTGCTCACGCCCAGGCAGCGCCAAAACTCGCTGACAGCCCCTCCAAAGTGCTGCTTGATAGCTGGAACGACGTTGGACGAAAACTGATTACGATGGCTGAGGACTTTCCCGAGGACAAATACGACTTCAAGCCGAATCCCGCGGAGCGGTCATTTGCCGAACAGCTTTTGCACGCGGCCGTGAATGTGAACTACTTCGTCAATAACTTGGCCAGAGGCAAGAAGCCGCCAACCGGCGACGTGAAGCGTGCTGACTACGGGAGCAAAGCAGCGGTGGTCGAATACGTCAAGAGATCCTTTGCCGAAGGCGCGGCGCTGATCAAGAGCAAAGGTGATCGCGGGATGAGCGACCTATGCATCGATCCGTTCACCAACCAGCAGGACCGATTCTCCGACCTCGCCTGGGGCTTTATCGAGCATTCCGGCGAGCACTACGGACAGCTTGTGGTCTATTACCGCGTGGCGGGGATGGTGCCGCCGGAGTCGCGCCCGAAAAAATGATCCCTTTCCGAACCGTGTCAAAGCGTACGTTTGTGCTATTCGAAATCGCACAGCCCGCAGACAAAATCAGCGGACCCGTCTCGGAGCCATCCATCTAATTGCGCAGGCTCCTTGAGTTGCTGGCCGCGCATGCGTGATACGAGCGCGTACTCGCATGACATCTCCGGCAGCGCAGTCATGTCTACCCAGAGTTTTTCGAATTGCGCCACCGGGTAGACGTCTTCCTGCCCCTTACCCCAGCGTTTCTTTACGTCCTTTAGAGTTATGTAGGTAGGCATGCGCGAGGCAACCGCACGGACGGCCGTGGACACACGAGCCGGATCGCCAAGAGCTGCTCGATCCAGGCCAAACACGCGCAGAAGTGCGTCGATGTCGATCCAAAATGTGTTCGAGTTGTAATAGGAAAGATGAAATTCAGCTTCCTCATAAGGAAGTGCCATGCCTTCCACCAGGCGCAGATGCCCATCCAGAGACGCCAGCCCACCTCCTCGGTCCTCGATTCTTCGGGAGATCACCTCGACCGTCATCGTTGAACCACTTGCAATGTGCTTGCCGAGAATCCCGGGATCAAGATTCGCGCCGACCGTGTCCACATTGTGGATCATCAGATACTTGAGTGAAGGCGTGGATTCGAGCATGCTTTTGAGCACGTCATTTCGAAACAGATTGGGAACCTCGTACCAGTGTCCCACTGGATGAAGGCACTGCAAAGGCAGGTTGTCGGTATAGTCGCTTCCTTCTCCTACTTGCTGCGCCCACGCTACAAGAGCCGCGCGCGTGCTTTCTCGCACTTTTTGAGCTTGAGCATCGAGCATCTGTTGCGAGGATTCTTCCCACGCGAAGCGAAGGTCCCTCGCCATGGGCACCAAACGCAACCCCACCGCCCTTCCACGTGACAGGTACAGTGGTCCTTCGTACCCATAATTACGTTCAGAGAGAAGATGTTGTTCTGTGGGCTCGTGCGTCAGGTAACTTGTCGTAACCACGTGGGGCACAGGTCGCTGATAACTTCGGCTGATGCGTCTGCTTTTCGCCAGGTGCACCTCTAAGAATGTGCGATGTCTTCCCTCAAGGCGGCAGAATGGGCTGAGGGCCTTCACAACTCCCGCCCCCTTTGTCCATCGACTCCCCGCGCCTCCTGCAAGCGTCACGATAGCGACGGCGCCCGACGCGAGCGCCTCCTCTCCGATCCGGCGAAAGCCTTCATCTGCGCCCTCGGTCGCGTCGAAGACCTTATCTGACGAAACATCCTCGATCCGGCTGGAGATCGGGAGGCGATTCTGTGCGAGCCCGATGTATCCGGCGCGCATCTCTGTCTTAATCCGTTCATGCTGGATTGGATCGAAGCCGTTCTGTTCAAGCAGCGATTCGAGAGTCTCGGCTTTTCCGTCCCCCACCGGGTCTCGAGGCAGGAGGCGATCCAGGAAACTCTGCGCACGCCCCAATGCGCTCGGGCCCCGATGCCAGGAGGCACTGAAACGCTCCAGGTCCGATCTCTCCGCAGCCGATAGCGATCGTTGATCCTTTCTCACGATCGAGGGGAGAATCAGGTCGTAGTATTTGTCAGGCAGGATCGCGGAGTTGCCGGCAAGGAACTCGGAAGAGGTACCGCGTTCGTTGATTGCGAAATCATAAACGACCGGTTCCATAGCAAATGGCACACCGCCTGCCAGCCTGCCGCTTACCCTGCGCATCAATCCAGCCAGAAAATCCTGCGCTTCCGACTTCTTCGCAGGGTCGAAGATGAAGCCCATTCCTCCGCCCGACATGCCGCCGAGCATCCAAAAGCCCCAGAACTGGGAACCAAACGCTTTGCGAGACTCCTCAATCAGGATTTCTGTGTAAAGATTGCTCGCCCACGGAATGATGGTCTGCAAAGGTCCATCGAAGTTGCGTTGTGTTGCACCGCCAATGGCATGCACATTGCCCGCACGCAGGTGTTCGACGATTTCGTCCAGCAGTTCGCTGGCCTGCTCACGGCCGTTCCATTCCGCTTCCGAGCGGAGCAGGTACCTCTCCGTCACCATTTCGAGCAGAGGACCCACGTCCTGCGCCATGCCGCCATGTACCAGAACCAGGCTGTCCTGCAGTCGCTGACGCGTTTCCTCTCCTATTTCGGATTGCGAGAAAATGCGGTGATTGGGCAGAAGCCTGCCGCGACTGATCCCAAACTCGATGTCGCCTTCGACGGCTGGCACCCCTTCGATAAGCTTGATGCCCGGCCAGATTCCGCCCGAATCCTGCCAGCCCCCACCGGAGCCTCCGAGCCACTCACCGAGGATCGCGCGCGCCGCTACCAAACGGCGCTCGGCCTCCGTCAACTGCCCAGTCAATGAGGTTGATTGGCCGGTTGCTCGCATGCACACCGAGATCAGCGAGGCCAAAAGGTTGGTGGATACTGCAAGCCGCGAACCTTTAGGAATGTTATTTACATGACTGACGATTTCAATCCCGAGCCCTTCCTGCCCGAGCAGTTGCCGAAGCAAGTACGAGAGTGGCTGTCCCGACGATTCGAGACCGGGGGGAACCAACCCCGATGCGATAACCGCGGCCTTTAGCAGACCAAGATAGTCACGGCCAAAATCGAAGAGTTCCTGCAAATCGTGGATTTCTACGCTCGCGTCGAGATCGATGCTTACCAAGCGGATGAAGGGGCGATCGATCACACGGAGATAGGTTTCGACGGGCGGTTTGGGAGCCAGCGCGCCGGACCCATGTACCGCCAAGTCAATCGACACGTTGATCACCCGCGCCCATTCGGGAAGATCCATGCCCAGAAAAAAGACATCGCTCCAGCCGCTGTGGCTCAAATCCATGCGAACGGGAGTGCATTCATGCAAGATCGGGAATGTCTCACTTGAATTCCGGCGCAAGAGCTCGGAACGGATGCGCAGTGCGTAGTCGGCTGGATGCCCAGTGCGGAACATCCACTGGTTGCCTTGTACCGATCGCACGCTGAGACGCACCTGATCGGCCAGGGTTTGAAATGCCAGGCCGCGGTAGGCAGCGGCTAGCGCGCTGCAGAGGCCGTCGCTTGGACCCACCGCCTCCACTGTGGCGAGAAATACGGAGATTGCCTCTTCGTAGCGCCGGTGGAGTAGCTTTTTATAGCCGCTGAACGGAATGTGCATACGGCTGCGGTTTCCGGATTTCGCTGGCAGATGAAAACGGTAGATAGCGTAAAGGAAAAACAGCGCACGAACTCGCTCGTACAGGTTTTCGCTGGTCCGCCTGCGCAGTTCGAGTTCTTCGACCTCGGTGAGTAACTGTGCCGCGCTGGCTTCCCGGCAGAACGCGTCAAGAGAGCGGTTGCGGGCTTCCGGCTCCGTCGCAGTGATGATCCGCCAGAGCACGCTCAAACGTCTGCTCCATGTTCGGAAAGCACTTCCCGGAGAGCCAGCACTTTGATCAGTTCAGTTAGGACTTCTTCCCGATCCTCTCCGCTGAGCGCTAACGCCAGTTGGGCGGCGAAGAGCCCATATTTCACACCGACGTCGAATCGCCGCCCGCGTTGGATCAAGGCGAGATACTGTTCCCGCTGAGCCAGCACGGAGAGTGCCGCAGACAGGCTCAGGCGCCCGTTACGCGTATCGGCAAGCATCACGGAGAGAATGTCAAAGACTGCGGGTGTCAACACGTGCATGCCGTAAAAGCAGAGGTATTGGGCGCTGCGTAATCCGGGGACAATCAGGTATTGTTCCGCCTGGGTCGGAGCCGGTTTTTCAAGCACCTTGTCGACGCGATATAGTCCTGGCTTGCCAGGAACCTGTTGCCCGCCGACGGTGCCATAGCGGGGAAGGAGACTCTCGTGAGTGATTTGCACTCCCGAAATCGCGCAGTCTTCAGCAACCGCAGTTTCTACCAAGTGACGCGCGCACCCGCGTGACTCCGGACTTACATAGATGTGGTCGCCCACAAAATGCAGAAACGGCTCGTCCTGGACAAATCCTCGCGCACACCAAAGTGCGTGGGCATAGCCTTGAGCTTCCGTCTGGCGCACAAAGGTCAGGCGCGCAGCATCCTCCGAGAGGAGCTTTGCGTATGGTTCCTCGTCGCCCGGCCACACTACGATGCAGATGTCATCGATACCTGCGCGTAGTGCCTCTCCGACTACCAAGCTGAGAACGGACCGTTCAGCCCCCCGCTGGTCAAAGAGTGTCTGCATGGGGAGATTGCGCTGCGCTCTTCCGGCCGCCGTGATTACTGCTTTCTTGACGCGCATCGCACCGGTTCTTTCCGGTTGCTCATCGGAGCACTGTGCTCTCCTGACGAGAGAGTGTCTTCCGTCTGTCAACCAGCCAACCACTTTAGGCAATAGGTTTGACTATTATCTTACCTCGTTCATGGCATCGGAATCACACAACAAAAAGGACCTGTGGATGAATTCCCCAGGTCATGTCGGGTCACGCAGCACGCCTTCTCATTTGAGTCGGATGAAAGGTTGAGTAGCAAGACTCGGGGACGAGGAGGTTTCGTTCAAGGTCCTGATCGTCGCTCGCGACCCCCTTTCGGGTCTAGGCGGCCCTGCACTTCTGACAGGATGACGATTCGGGCTGAGCGCTGAGTCATCGACAGAGAACTTCGAAGATGCATCGCGCATTGTTCAACAGCTTGGACGTGTGAATCCGCTCTCACACTGGGAATCAACAGGCCGATGCGGAGCCGTTCTTGCCGAAGCGCCGCGTGGTTCACTCCGTCGGGTAGTCGGCTGGAATAATTTTGCCGGTGCATGCGCCGAAGCCCATGCGGGGCAGGCCAGGGGCCTCGCAGTAGCCGCGAAAGATCACCTGATCACCGTCTTCGAGGAATGAGCGCGTTTCGCCTGTGGGCAATTTGACGCGTTCAGCACGGTGAATCATCTCGAGAAGGCAGCCTTCGGAGCCCGGTTGCGGGCCGGAGATGGTACCAGTGGCGAGCAGGTCGCCGGGGCGTAGGTTGCAACCATTGCTGGCGTGATGGGTGAGCAACTGCGCCAAGGTCCAATAAAGATCGCGAAGATTTCCCCGGCTGATCCGGATGGGTTTGATATTCGCGTAGCGCATCTTTTCCGATTGAAGGAAGACCTCGAGGGTAACATCGATGCCGGCGTGGCTCGAGTCCGCCAGTGCGAGGTACGCGAGGGGCGCAGGGTCGCCTTCGGGGCGAGCTGCGACTGGTACGCGATAGGGTGCAAGCGCTTCCATCGGCACAATCCATGGCGAGATGGTGGTTGCGAAGTTCTTGGCGAGAAAAGGGCCGAGGGGTTGGTACTCCCAGGACTGGATATCGCGCGCCGACCAGTCGTTGACGAGGCAGAGACCGAAGATGTGCTGATCGGCCTGATCGATCGGAATGGGCTGCCCGAGAGAATTGCCGGGACCGACGAAGATGCCGACTTCGAGTTCGTAGTCGACGGAGCGGGACAGACCGAAAGCCGGCTCGGCGGCTGCAGGCGGTTTTGTCTGACCGCTGGGGCGGCGAATATCTGCACCGCTGACGACGATTGACGAGGCGCGACCGTGATAGCCGATGGGGACATATTTATAGTTGGGCAGCAGCGGATTGTCGGGGCGGAAGAGCTTGCCGACGCGTGTGGCGTGATAGATGGAGGCGTAGAAGTCGGTATAGTCGCCGATTTCTGCCGGCACCCGCATCTCCGCCTCGCTCTGCGCCACCAGCACGCCGGCAACGCGCCGACGCACGTCCTCGTTCACACCTTCAGCGAGCAGTTCTGTAATTCTGCGCCGGAGAGCCGCCCAGGCATCCGGACCCAGGCCCATCAAGGAATTCAGTTGAGATGCCGTGCATGAGTACATCACAAGCTGAGGCAGCCCCTCGAGCAATCGAGCACGAGCGCATCGGCGTAGATCGAGAATCTGATCGCCAATCGCCACTCCAATGTGCGCAGCGCCATCACCCCAGAACACGCCATAGGGCAAATTCGCAAGGGGAAAATCCGTATCCGGATGATTTGCGCTTTCGACCCAGCTCTTTAAAGCCATCCCAGGGCCTCCAAGTCGTGAATTGGCTCTTCAAAGGAACAGCTTCCAATGCCGAGGAAGAAATCGCGGCGAAGAGTTCCGAGTTGACTGGCGGTCCAGCTTTGATTGCACCAGCGAAGCGAATCCGCACGAACTTGCCATGCGGTGGGATCCCCTTCGGCGAGCAGACGCTTTGCCTGCTCGACATCGCCACCGAAGAAGAGGAACGCCGCGGCGCCTGAGAGGTTAACGAATCCGTGCATCACGCCGGTTGAGCTCTTCGGATCGTAGGTCAAAGCCTGCTTTGAGCGCAAGGGATGATGCAACCCGGCGGTTGCCTTAAACGGAAGTCGAAGATCGGCGAGGGTCTTGAGCATTTGCGCCACATCGGGAACGGAAGGGATTGCCTCCGCAACTACGCCGCCCATCCTGATTTTTGCACGCGCGCCAGCAGCTTGAACTGCCTCGAGGGCGGAGAGGCTGCTCGGGTGGATCGGCACTTCAAAGTATGCCACCACGTTTCGCGGAACCTGTCGAGTTATGTGTTCGATTTCGGATGGCTGGCTGCATTTGATCTCAACACTTTCGATGGGAAGTCCCGAATCGATGTGTCTGGCAAGGACGGCCCAATCGCTATTTTCCCCAGCGATTACGCTCAAAGAAAAGTCGCCCAGAGAGTCACCCGCGATCGAGCGAAGCTCATCGAGGCGGTCGAGATTCACGATGAATCGGCCAAGAGCCGAGGCGTGCTGGCTGCTTCGGCGATATTCCAGATACTTACCTGCCGCTGTATGCAGGCTAAGGCTCGCAGGCGGATACAGGCCCGCGTAGTCAAACAGGCCTGCGAGCAAGGCGTCGATGGCGGTCATTTCTTCTTTGGCTTTGCCGGCGGACGCGGCTTGAAGTGCTTCTTCAGCCCCTGCCAGCATTCGAAATACTCGTGCTGCAGGATGCGGGTGTTCATGGCGAACTCGGTAGGGCGAACGACGAGCTGAGTCTCGAACATGAAGGCCAGGGTGTTGGCCAGGTAGTGCGGCTTGAGTTCCGCCACGGTTGCGCGCTCGAAGGTCTCGGCATCGGGTCCGTGCCCGGCCATGCAGTTATGCAGGCTGGCTCCGCCGGGTACGAAGCCCTCGGCCTTGGCATCGTAGGCGCCGAAGACCAGGCCCATGAATTCGTTCATCAGGTTGCGATGGAACCACGGCGGACGGAAGGTGTGCTCGGCAACCATCCAGCGCGGGGGAAAGATGGCGAAGTCGCAGTTGGAGGTGCCGGGAACGTGCGATGGCGCGCTCAATACTGTGTAGATGGATGGGTCGGGGTGATCGAAGGAGACGGTGTTAATGCAGTTGAACAGGGCGAGATCGTATTTGTAAGGCGTGTAGTTGCCGTGCCACGCCACCACATCCAGCGGCGAGTGATCGATGACGGCGGACCAGAGGCGGCCGAGAAATTTCGAAGTGATGCGGAAATCGCCGTCGCGATCTTCAAATGCCGCGACCGGCGCTTTGAAATCGCGCGGATTGGCGAGGCCATTGGCGCCGATTGCGCCGAGTTCGGGCAGGCGAAAGGGCAGGCCGTAGTTTTCGCAGATGTAACCGCGAGTCTGTTTTTCGGCAAGAACGACGCGGAACTTGATGCCGCGGGGGATGACACAGATTTCGCCGGGAGCAACATCGAGAATGCCGAGTTCTGTGTGAAAGCGTAGGGCGCCGAGTTGGGGGACGATCAGCAATTCGCCGTCGGCGGTGTAGAAGAAGCGATCCTGCATGGAGGTGTTGGCGGCGTAGAGGTGGATGGCGACGCCCTGCTGCATGGCTGGATCGCCGTTGCCGCCAAGAGTCACGATGCCGTCGACGAAGTCCGTCTTCTCTTTGGGAACGGGCAGCGGGTCCCAACGCAGCTGATTGGGCGAGGTCGGAACCTCAAGAAACGGCCCGCTGCGAATGAGTCTTGTGGGAATCTCTTCGTAGGGGCGATGGGTGACGGAGGGACGGATGCGATAGGTCCAGGAGCGGCGATTGGTGGCGCGCGGCGCGGTAAATGGGGATCCGCTGAGCTGCTCGGTGTAAAGGCCGAGGGGATGCTTTTGCGGCGCATTCTGGCCCTGCGGCAGACCTCCTTCGACGGCTTCGGTGGCAAACTCATTTCCAAAGCCGGTCTGATACTGCAGAACATCGGCCATGCTTTTCACCTTTCACAAGCGGTTCTGACGGGCGCGGTTTTCGGCCTCGTGCATTGCTTCGTAGATCTGGTCGAAACTGCTGACGGCGAACAGCAGCTTGTGCAGCTCATCCACCTTTACCGGAGTGGCGAGCACCTCGTCCAATGAAAAGTCGTGGATGGCACAATGTCCCTCGATGACGTTCATGCACTCGCCATGGGAACTGATGAGGCCGCTGCCGTAGACCTTGATTTCATTCCCCTCCCGAATCAAGCCGAACTCCACGGTATACCAGAACAGGCGGCCCAGCTTCTCCAATACGGTTTCGTCTTCGATGGATGCGCAAACGCTGCCGTAGCGCTCGAGGAAATCGGCAAAGACTTTATGAGCGTGCATCGGGACGTGGCCGAAGACGTCGTGGAAGATGTCGGGCTCCGGCGTGTATTCGAGCGACTCGCGGCTGCGCAGCCAGGTCGTGGTGGGAAAGCGGCGGGCGGCGAGCATCTCAAAGAATGCCGGCGCGGGCAGGAAGCCGCTGACAGGCGTGGAGTTCCAGCCGGTTCGGGGCTCAAGGCGGGCGCTGATCGCGGAAAGCCGGGGAAGGCGGTCGCGTTGCAGGCCGATGATCTGGAAACCGTCGAGGTAGGCGCGCGAGGCGTGCTTTTCGAGCTCGGGAAGCACCCGGCCCACGAGTTCTGCCCAGACGGCGTGCTGCTCGTCGGTGTAGGCGGAGTAGTCCTGCTCGATCAGGTAGGGAACTGCAACAGAAAGAGCTTCGGTTTTCATCTCACCTCTCCTACAGATTTCCGCGTGCCTGTTGCTCTCGCTCGATCGCTTCGAAGAGCGCCTTGAAGTTGCCTTTGCCGAAGCTGCGGCTGCCCTTGCGCTGGATGATCTCGAAGAACAGGGTGGGGCGGTCTTCAACCGGCCGCGTGAAGATCTGGAGCATGTAGCCTTCGGGGTCGCGATCGACGAGGATGCCTAGCTTTTCCAATTCATCTACCGGCTCGTCGATGGCGCCGACGCGACCTTGCAGTTCGGTGTAGTAGGTGTGCGGCACGTGCAGAAACTCGATGCCCTGCTCGCTGAGCTTGCTGACCGTATGGAGAATGTCATCGGTAGCCAGCGCAATGTGCTGCACGCCGGGGCCACCATAGAACTCGAGATACTCCTCGATCTGCGACTTCTTTTTGCCTTCGGCTGGCTCATTGATGGGGAACTTGACGTAGCCGTTGCCGTTCGCCATCACCTTCGACATGAGCGCCGAGTATTCGGTGGAGATGTCCTTGTCGTCGAAATGCTGGTAGAGCGAAAAGCCCATAATGTCGGCGTAGAACTGGACCCACTCGTCCATCTCGTGCCAGCCTACGTTGCCGACCATGTGGTCGATGTGGAGGAGGCCGGTGGGGCGGGCGATGGGGTCGCGCTCGACGGCGCGGTAGCCGGGGAGGAATGCGCCGGAGTAGTTCTTGCGCTCGACGAATGTGTGAATCGTGTCGCCGTAGGTGCGGATGCTGGACATGACGACCTGCCCACGCTCATCGGCGAGGACATAGGGTTGAGCGACACTGACGGCGCCACGACTGGTGGTTTCGCGCCAGGCGGCGCGGGCGTCGTCGACCCACAGCGCAATGACCTTGACGCCGTCGCCGTGGCGGCCGACATGCTCGGAAATGGCGTTGCCGCCGCGCACAGGCGTGGTCAGCACGAAACGGACTTTTCCCTGCTGGAGGACATAGGAAGCGCGGTCGCGCTGGCCAGTCTCGGGTCCGGCGTAGGCGACGAGGGACATGCCGAAAGCGGCGCGATAGAAGTAGGCAGACTGGCGAGCGTTGCCGACGTAAAACTCGACGTAGTCTGTGCCTTTGAGGGGGAGAAAATCCGGGCCGGGGGAGACGGTCTGGGAAACCTGCGCGGAAGCAGAGTGCACGGTTGCGCTCATGCGGTACCTCCTAATGCCGGGACCAAGGGAAGCAAAAGGGGAGTATTCCCGGCTGACCCATACTCTAGGACGCAAAAAAGGCGCTGAAAATGGGTATCGCATAAAAAACAGAGGTCAAAACCTAATGGCATTAAGCATAATGAGAATGCAGCTTAAGGATTTCTGGCATATGAGTCACAAGACAAGACCGAACAGCATCGATCTGGATACGATCGCGTGGAAAATCCTTGAGGCCCTGCAGCAGAACGCCCGTGTATCGTTCGCGGAGTTGGGGCGGATGATCGGCCTTTCGACACCAGCAGTGGCGGAGCGCGTTCATCGCCTGGAAGAGGCCGGCGTTATTACCGGCTACCACGCTGTACTCGACAGCGCGAAACTGGGCGTGCCGATCCGGGTCCTCGTACGGCTCACGATTCCGGGAGGCGAGTTGCAGATAAGCCGCACCGTGACTGCGCTGAAAGACCTCAGCGAGATCAGCCGCTGTCACCGGATTACGGGCGCCGAGTCGTTTGTCATTGAAGCCGATGTGGTCTCGATCAGGCACCTGGAGGCGCTGATCGACCGTCTTTCCGCACTCGGCGCAACCTCGACATCGACGGTTTTGTCTTCTCCGGTGGAGCGGCGGGACCACCAGGCGAAGCAGATCGAGTCGTTTGCGAAATACATTTGAACCATGCGGCTCTTCATCGCGATTCCGCTAGCCTCCGAAGTCGTTGGCGCACTTGAACGCCTTTCGCAAAGCCTGCGCTCCTCCAACGAGGGTCTCCGCTGGAGTTCCTCCGAAACCTGGCACATCACCCTCCAGTTTCTCGGCGAGACTTCCGTCGAGAGGTACGGTTGTCTGGCACAGCGCCTTGGCACAATCAGAGCGCCAGCGGTGCCAGTCTGGCTCCATGGGACAGGTTTCTTCGACCGCGCCGGGGTGTTTTTCGCCGGAGTAAATGTGTCGCCCGAACTGCGCCAGCTTGCAAAGCTGATCATCGCCGCCACGTCGCAATGCGGGGTCGCCGCAGAAGAGCGGCCTTACCATCCACACGTGACTCTCGCACGCGCCAAAGGCGACGGCAAAGGTGGTGCGCTGCGCAAGCTCAGAGGTGTTGCGAAAAGCGAAGTAGAATTCCCTGCGTTCACCGCGCGGGAATTCCTGCTCTACGAGTCCTTTCTGAATGCGCAAGGCGCACGGCACGAAGTTCGCGAGCGCTTCCCTCTCGACTGACAATCCGGACCTGAAACCCCTTGCCCCCTATTATCCCGTCTCTTTGGACAAATTATCTGGAATCATAGAGTTAAAGAGAGAGAGTGACGGTAAATTCCTGTGTGGATTGCAATTAGCTGTAGATTCCTCTGCCGATTTAACTTAGCGACGGAATAGCGGGTGTGGCGGTTTCGTGCGCGCAACGCCCGTTCGCGGAGTAAGTGGTTTCAATCACGATTCCATTGTGCGCCGGGAAAACGTAATTACCTGCAAAGTGGCGGGAAGTTTTTTGCGAGCGGAATGAGGGAGTTAGGAGAAATCTTCTGGGAGCGGCGCTTGACAGGTTCTGAGGCGCATACTGGTTTGCCACGACGTCCTCTTAGCTTGGGGCCTGTTTGTGCGTGCCATCGGCGGCAACTATGATGTTCGCTTATCACGCAGCGAAGGGTGGAAAAGCAGGGGATGGGAAAGGAAGACATTCCTCAGGGGCGAAACAGGCTGCGGGAAAAGTCTCGTTCTCCCGAAAACCGCCCTCAGCGGCTAAAGCCGACCTTCATTCTGTTGCCCTTTTCGGCACGGTTGAAACCGTGCCCTTTCAAAACGGGAGTTTTTCCGCAACCTCTCAAGCCCTCCCGTATTTTCATGGGGTTTGCGGCACGACTAAAGTCGTGCCCTGACACAAACCCATCCCTCCAGCGATTTTTTCCGCAGCAAGCTGAGCCACAACGTGATGACCACTCGAGCACCGGTGAAGCTCTATGACCATCCCTGTGCCTCCGCCGCAAGATACGAAGTCGCAGCTGCGCAAAACCATGGGCTTCTGGGATGTGCTGCTGTTCAACATCGCCACGGTGCTGGGGCCGCGTTGGATTGCGGCTGCAGGGCATAACGGGACATCGTCGATCAGCTTGTGGGTCATTGCGGCGGTGTTCTTCTTTGTCCCTGGAGCGCTGGTGATCAACGAGCTTTCTTCGCGGTTCCCGGAAGAGGGCGGCCTGTACGCGTGGTCGAAGGAAGCCTTTGGCGACTTCCACGGGTTTGTTGCCGGATGGACGTACTGGATTTACACCGTCTTTTATTTCCCGGGGTTGTTGCTGGCCAGTGCCTCGATGGCCGCCTACATCGTCGGCGGCCGCGGCGCGCAGCTTGCTCAGGATCGGACATTTCTGCTCAGCGTCTCGCTGGGATTGCTGCTGGTTGCGGTGGTTCTGAACATTATCGGGCTGAATATCGGCAAGTGGCTGCAGAATGCCGGGGGTGTCGGCACGTATCTGCCGCTTGTGATTCTTGGTCTTGTGGCGCTGGTCGTCGTGTTCACGCACGGGTCTGCAACACACTTCACCCTCCAAAACATGATGCCGGCGTGGAACTGGGACACGGTGAATTTCTGGTCGCAGATCGCGTTCGCATTTACGGGGCTTGAACTCGTTTCGGCGATGAGCGAAGAGGTGCGCGATCCGCGGCGGACACTGCCGCGAGCGGTCTTCGGAGCGGGGGCGCTGATTGCGCTGATGTACATCGGCGGAACATTCGCGATTCTTGCGTTGCTGCCGGCGTCGAGTGTCGATCCGCAGAGCGGCGTGTTCAGCGCGATCACGGTTGGGTCGGTGGCGCTGCGGATTGGTCTTCTTGGAGTGCTGGCGGCTGTGGTAGCAACCGTGGGCAATGCGGGCGGAGTTGGCAGTACGGTTGCGGGGATCGCGCGCGTGCCGTTTATGGTGGGAATCGATCGTTACCTGCCCGCGGCGTTCGGCAAGATTCATCCGAAGTGGAAAACGCCCTATATTTCGATCCTGGTGCAGGCGACGATATCCGGAGCAATTCTCATCGTCAGTCAGATCAATGAAAAAATGATCGGTGCTTATCAATTTCTTGTAGATGCAGCAATCATCCTGTATTTCATTCCGTTTCTCTACATGTTCGCGGCGGTGATCAAACTCTCGCGGCGCAAGGACCGTAATGAAAATCCGCACGCGGTGCTTGTGCCGGGAGGTATCGCCGGAACCTGGATATGCGGAGGGCTTGGGTTTGCCGTCGTCCTGATCGGCATCATTGTTTCGCTTGTACCGCCTGGAGACTCATCAAACAAGCTTGGCTTTGAATTGAAGCTGGTTGGTGGAACCCTCGCTTCCATCCTGATTGGATTGGTTCTTTACTGGCGTGGGGTACGTTCAAAAAAGGCGGTCTGATTTTGGCGACGATCAACTCGCCGCAGCGACGTTGTGGACGCTGGTACCATCCAAGGTGCTATAGTCTGCGAGTTTGTGTGAGTGAGGAATGGCCGAAAGCTCGAAACTTCAGAATGTGATCGATTCCGGCTTTGATCCGCAATCGCCGCGCGCGCAGGCGAACCGGACCGCGCTGCTCGAAGTGCTTGCCACCATTCGATCGCAGGAAGAGACTATTCGCCTTGGCGGCGGCGCGAAGGCGGCAGCTGCGCAGCACGCAAAGAAGCGTCTGACAGTGAGGGAGCGGCTGAAGCTCCTGCTCGATGAAGGCAGCGAGTTTCTCGAACTGGGACTGTGGGCAGCTTACGAGATGTATGGGGAGTACGGCGGCGCGCCGGGGGCGGGCGTTGTGACGGGACTGGGCCGCGTGTGCGGACGGCTCTGCATGATCATCGCCAACGACGCGACGGTGAAAGCCGGCGCGTTTTTCCCGATGACAGCGAAGAAGGTACTGCGCGCCCAGAACATTGCGCTCGAAAACCGCATTCCGACGCTCTACCTGGTGGATTCTGCCGGCGTGTTTCTTCCACTGCAGGAAGATGTCTTTCCCGACACGGACGACTTTGGCCGGGTGTTTCGCAACAATGCGGTGATGAGTTCGCTGGGCATTCCGCAGATCACGGCGATTATGGGGATGTGCGTGGCGGGCGGAGCTTATCTGCCGGTAATGACCGATACGGTGCTGATGACGGAAGGTTCAGGACTGTTTCTTGCGGGGCCGTCGCTGGTGCAGGCGGCGATCGGGCAGAAGACCGACCCGGAAGAACTGGGCGGCGCGGCCATGCATGCGGAGATTTCGGGCACGGTCGATTTCAAGGAGCCGAATGATCACCATTGCATCGCGCGGCTGCGTTCCCTGGTGGAGAAGCTGGGAAGCAGGAAGCCGGCGGAGGGAACGGAAGCAACGATTCAGCCGCACCGCCTACGATGCGAAGCACGACGCGCCGAAGTATCCGATCGAGGATGTTTATGGGTTGCTGAATCCTGCGCCGGGCGCGAGCAATGTTTATGACATGCGCGAGGTGATTGCGCGCATCGTCGATCGCAGCGAATTTGATGAATACAAGGCGGAATTCGGACGGACGGTTCTGTGCGGATATGCGCGGATTGGCGGACATGCGGTAGGCATTGTCGCGAACCAGAAGACCAACCAGAATCAGATCGTCGCGATGGGACCGTCGGCAGGTGCGAAGCGGATTGAGGTGGGCGGCGTGATCTACACCGAGGGCGCGCAGAAGGCTGCGCGCTTCATCATGGATTGCAATCAGAACCTGGTGCCGCTGGTATTTCTGCATGACGTGAATGGGTTCATGGTCGGCAAGGATGCGGAGTGGTCGGGTATTATCCGCGCGGGGCGAAGATGGTTTCAGCGGTGAGCACCAGTGTGGTGCCGAAGATTGCGGTGATCGTCGGCGGCAGCTTTGGCGCGGGCCACTATGCGATGTGCGGCAAGGCCTACGATCCGCGGTTCCTGTTTGCATGGCCGACGGCGCGCTATGCCGTGATGAGCGGCGCATCGGCGGCGGGCACGCTGGCTGAGGTGCGCGCGAAGCAGATGGAGCGCGGCGGCAAGGTGCTGTCTGAAGCAGAGAGAGCGGCGCTGTACGAAGAGATCAAGTCAACCTACGACGCGCAGGCTGATCCGCGCTACGGGGCGGCCCGGCTGTGGATTGACGCGATCATCGATCCGGCAAAGACACGAGATGTGCTGATCACCGCGCTTGAGGCTTGCGCGATGAATCCGGATGTGCCGAAGTTCAACCCGGGAGTGCTGCAGACCTGAGGAGCAACGCGGGCCATGATCCGGACACCCATAAACCGGCATCTTAACCAGTTAGAAGCTGGGCTGACGTCAACCCCTGGACGTAAAGGAGCCAAACAGCATGAGCGTCGCGCTCGAGAGCAATGAAAGCCTGTATCCGTTCGTATTGACGGAGGAACAGGAGCACTTCGCCGCGAGATTCGCGAATTTGCAGCGCGAGAGATCGCGCCCAACGTGATGAAGTGGGACGAGGCCAGCGAATTCCCTTTCGACGTGGTGAAGAAGCTGGGCGCAGATGGGCCTGCTGGGCGTCATCTTCCCGCCGGAGTATGGAGGCGCGGGGCTGGGGTATGTCGATTATGTTCTGGCGATTGAGGAACTTTCA
Organism: uncultured Acidobacteriaceae bacterium; assembly: GCA_963830285.1. GTDB lineage: Bacteria > Acidobacteriota > Terriglobia > Terriglobales > Acidobacteriaceae > Telmatobacter. The sequence continues at coordinate 1,327,171 of CAWHLU010000008.1, read as the reverse complement.
GCCGTGGATGGATCGATCGGGATTATCGTCGCCGCGCATAATTCGCTGGGCACGAACCATATTTTTCTTGCGGGAAATGAAGCGCAGAAGAAGAAATATGTCTCGAAACTGGCGAGCGGCGAATGGCTGGCGGCGTGGGGGCTGACCGAGCCGGGCTGCGGGATCGGATGCGAGCAATTCGCGGACGACAGCGGCGAAGAAGGGCGATCGCTACGTGCTGAACGGGAACAAGACCTTCATCACCAACGGCCACTATGCCGATGTTGCCGTGGTGATTGCCTCGACCGACAAGAGCAAGGGCACGCATGGTCTGTCGGCGTTTGTTGTGGAGAAGGGGACGAAGGGATTTCGGCCCGGCAAGAAAGAGAACAAGCTGGGCCTGCGCGCCAGCGACACCAGCGAGTTGATTTTCGAAGACTGCGAGATTCCCGAGGAGAATTTGCTTGGCGCGGAAGGCGAGGGTTTCATCGATGCCATGCGCGTGCTGGATGGCGGCCGCATTTCGATCGCCGCGCTGGCGCTCGGGATTGGGCGCGGCGCGCTGGATGCGGCTCTGAAATATGTGAAGGAGCGGCGGCAATTCGGCAAGGCGATTGCCGAGTTTCAGGGAATTCAATGGAAGCTGGCGGACATGGCGACGGAACTGGATGCGGCGCGGCTGCTGACGCAGAGGGCCGCGGTGCTGAAAGATGCGGGGCGCAAGGTGACGCGCGAATCGTCCATGGCCAAGCTGTTCGCGAGCGAAGTAGCGGTGCGCATCTGCGATGACGCTGTGCAGTTGTTCGGCGGCTACGGCTTCATCAAGGATTATCCGGCCGAGAAGTATTATCGTGACGTGAAGCTGTGCACCATCGGCGAGGGCACCAGCGAGATTCAGCGCATGGTGATTGCGAGGGAAATTCTCAAGGTTTATCCGTCGCGCGGGTAACTGCGAAGACGCCGTGCGGGCAGTAGCGCAGAATAACGAAGCAGATTCTTCGCTCACCACCCCCAAACTGAATTACGTTTGGGGCCCCGTTCTCTCAGAATGACACCGCCAATCCGAGGGAACAATCTCAGACTCAGGATACGAGATGGTTGCGAATTGAATGGGTGAAACGGTCAAAATCGTCGAGTGCCCCCGGGATGCGTGGCAGGGCCAGCCGGGAATGATTCCGCCGGAGGTCAAGGCCGATTACCTCCAGAAGTTGATCGATGCAGGTTTCAAGCACATTGACGCTGTGAGTTTCGTATCTCCCGCGGCAGTTCCCCAGATGGCGGACTCGGAACAGGTGCTTTCCCGACTGTCGCCGCCGGCGGAGGTTGAGATCATCGGCATCGTGGTGAACGAGAAGGGCGCGCTGCGCGCAGTCGAGTCGGATGCCGTGAGAACGCTCGGATTTCCCTACTCCATTTCTCCTGTGTTTCTGCGTCGAAATCAGAATCAGACCCTGGAAGAGTCCCTGGAGATTCTGCAGCGGATTCAGTCGATCGCCACAGACGAGAACCGCAGTGTGGTGGCCTATGTCTCAATGGCGTTCGGGAATCCCTATGGAGACGTGTGGAACATTGACGAGGTGCTGCAGGCCTGCGACCTGCTTGTCGATTGCGGGGTGGATGCGATCTCGCTCGCGGATACGGTCGGTCTCGCCACTCCTGGGCAGATTGCCGATGTGCTTTCCGCCGTTGTTGGGGAATTCAATGGCCTTGAAATCGGAGTGCATTTGCACGCACGACCGGCCGAAGCCGCAGAGCGAGTTCGAGCGGCATTTCAAGCGGGTTGCAGGAGATTCGACGCGGCGATCGGCGGTCTCGGAGGTTGTCCGTTTGCGCAGGATGTCCTTGTCGGCAATATTCCGACCGAAGTCGTGCTGGCGGAATTGCGCAGATGCAGGGCGAACCTGCCGGCATTTGGATCCCTGGACACGTTGCTGCGGGCGAGCCGTGATATTGCGAGCCGCTTTGGTTCGGCTGTCCAGTGAGTGAGGGGCCGTTCCTGAGGAGGGTGGAAATTGAACCACAAAACTATCCTTGTTACCGATAGCGACTCCATTCGCACCATTACACTGAATCGCCCTGAACGGCGAAACGCAATGACGCGGGAGATGCAGACCGAGCTCATCAGCGTGCTCGAAGAGACGGCTGTGACGCAATGCTCTGCATTGATTCTGACGGGAGCGGGAGATGCATTCTGTTCCGGACTTGATCTTTCGGAATTGCAGACAATGCGAGACAAGACACCGGCGGAGCATCATGCCGACGCAGAGCGGGTTGCGCGGCTGCTGGTGTCGCTTTATGAGCTTCCCCTGCCCACGATTGCCGCTGTGAATGGCCCCGCCATCGCGGGAGGGACCGGGCTGGCGACGCTTTGTGATTTCACACTGGCGACGCCGGCAGCGAAGTTCGGCTTCACGGAAGTGCGCATTGGCTTCGTTCCGGCGCTGGTATCTGCATTTCTCTCGCTGCAAATCGGGGACAAGCGCTGCCGCGATCTTCTGCTCACCGGCCGGCTTTTTGGAGCGGCGGAGGCGCAGCAACTGGGCCTGGTGAACGAGATTGTAGATCGCGAAGAGCTGGCGCCACGCGCACATGCGTTGGCGCAATCTCTTCTTGCGAATAGCCCGCAATCGTTGAGCGCAACGAAACGGTTGCTGGGCGCACTGAATCGCACCTGGCTGGATGCAGCGATCGTAGCGGCCCTGGAGGCTCATGCCGAGTCGCGCAAGACGGATGATTTTCGCGAGGGTATCACTGCTTTTCTGGAGAAGAGAAAGCCAGAATGGAAGAGTCGATGCTAGCCAATCGAGCGGAAGTGCAATGGCGCTCCACTGCGCTGTTCAAGGAACTCGGGCGTGACGCCGTCGGCGAGCTCAAGAACCTCAAAGCCTGATTTCTCCACATCCAGCACGCAAAGATCCGTAATCACGCGATGCACAACACCGCTCCCTGTTAGAGGCAACGTGCACTTGCGGAGAAGCTTGTGGCCGCCGTCGGGAGTGGTGTGCTCCATGAGGACGATGACTCGGCGGACGCCGGAGACCAGATCCATCGCGCCGCCCATGCCTTTGACGCGCTTGCCGGGAATCATCCAGTTGGCAAGATCGCCTCGCTCGGATACCTGCATTGCGCCAAGGATAGCCAAGTCGATGTGACCACCGCGAATCATGGCGAAGGAGTCGGCGCTCGAGAAAGTGGATGCTCCGGGAACAAATGTCACCGTCTCTTTTCCGGCATTGATCAAATCAGCATCAACCTCCGATTCGCGCGGATACGGGCCCATGCCAAGCAAGCCGTTTTCCGATTGCAATGTGACGGTCATGCCATCGGGGATGAAGTTGGCAACGAGCGTGGGAATACCTATGCCGAGGTTGACGTAGTAGCCATCCTGCAATTCCCTGGCGGCGCGTGCGGCCATCTGGTTGCGAGTCCATGGCATGGGGTCAGCCCTCTCTCGTGGTCTTCTTCTCAATCCGCTTGATCGGATGAGGGATGTGGACGAGGCGATGAACGAAGATTCCCGGCGTGTGGATTTCGTCGGGATCGAGCTCACCAGGCTGGACGATTTCTTCGACTTCGGCGACGGTGATTTTGCCGCATGTTGCCGCATTGGGATTGAAGTTGCGCGCAGTGCGGCGATAGATGAGGTTGCCATGCAGATCGGCCTTCCAGGCTTTGACCAGGGACAGGTCGGCAACGAAGCCGCGTTCGAGGATGTAGTTGTGCCGTCGAACTCCTTGTGCTCCTTGCCTTCGGCAATGATGGTGCCGATGCCGGTGCGGGTGTAGAAGCCGGGAATGCCTGCGCCGCCGGCGCGCATGCGCTCAGCGAGTGTTCCCTGGGGACAAAACTCGACTTCGACTTCGCCGGATAGGAACTGGCGTTCGAATTCCGCGTTTTCGCCGACATAGCTGGAGATCATCTTCTTGATCTGACGTGTAGCAAGAAGAAGGCCGAGTCCGGCGCCATCCACGCCTGCGTTGTTGCTGGCGATGGTGAGATTGCGGACGCCGGTATCGCGCAAGGCCAGGATCAGCTCCTCGGGGATGCCGCAAAGGCCAAATCCGCCGATGGCGAGAAGCATGCCGTCGTGCACGATGCCTTCGAGAGCCGCTTTCGGGTTGGGGTAGAGCTTGTTCACAGAGGTCTTGTGGATTGGAGCGGAGTTTGAAGGTTTTAGCTCCCGTCGGTTGTTTTACATGAACGCCCTCATTTCCGCCAAGAAACCGAACGTTGTTGCCCGAGATACGGCCATAGTCAGTACAACGCCGATCTATCGGCGGGCATCCAACTGGAGAGACCATTTCTTAAAATGAGTGATGCAGTGTGGGCTAGAGAAAGTTTGATCGATGCTTAAAGTATTCATCTCTCGCGTACTTTCCGGAAGAAGTCAGGATTTGTTCGACGATCGGCGGCCTTGCGATTTTGTTCCTCCTGCTGAGCGGCAGCAGACCTTCACGAGCATATTCCGTGCTCACGCATGAAGAGATTATCGATCTGCTGTGGAACGATCAGCTGCGGCCGATGATCCTGGCGCGGTATCCCGGGCTGACGGACGACCAGATGCGGGAGGCGCATGCCTATGCGTATGGCGGTGCGGTGATCCAGGATATGGGCTACTATCCCTTCGGCAACCAGGAGTTCAGCGACCTGGTGCACTACGTGCGCAGCGGTGATTTTGTGCTGGAGCTCATCAAGGAGAGCCAGAACGCCGACGAGTATGCCTTTGCGCTGGGAGCGCTTTCCCATTACGCATCGGACATCACCGGCCATCCTGCCGTGAACGAGGCAGTCTCCCTCACGTATCCCAAGCTTCGCGCCAGATTCGGACCCATTGTCCTCTACGCGCAGGACAAGACGGCGCACATTCGCACGGAATTCGGCTTCGACATGGCGCAGGTAGCCAAGCAGCGCTACGCGCCACAGCAGTACCACGATTTCATCGGTTTCGAAGTTTCCAAGGACCTGCTTGAACGGGTGTTCCCCGTGGTCTATGGAGTGCAGTTGAAAGATGTGCTGCCGCACGAAGACCTGGCCATCGGGTCGTTTCGCTACTCCGTCAGCACGCTGATACCGCACATGACGCAGGTGGCGTTGCGAACGCACAAAAAAGAGATCGCGCATGAGGTTCCGAACTTTCAGAAACAGCAGTTTCTCTATCGCCTTTCGCGCGCGGACTACGAGAAGACGTGGGGCAAGAACTATCAGCGCGCTGGATTCGGCGAGCGCTTGCTGGCGGTGCTGTTGAAGGTTCTGCCGAAGATCGGGCCGCTGAAGGCGCTGGACTTTAACATCCCGACAGCGAAGACCGAGAATCTGTACTTCACGAGCATCAATGCGACGGTGGACAAGTATGGCTCGCTGCTGCACGAGGTCCACTCTCGATCGATCAGTTTGCCTGACGACGATCTCGACAGCGGCAAGGCGACGGTTGCCGGCGAGTACACGCTTGCTGACGACACCTATGCGAAGCTGCTTTCGCAACTGGCGGAGAAGAAGTTCGATGCGACGACAGTTCCTTTGCAGAAGAACATTCTCACTTTCTATGCGAACGCCTCGGCGCCGAATGAGACCAAGAAGAATCCCGGGAAATGGCAGAAGGTGCAGGCTAATCTCGAGGCGTTGAAGACCTTCACTCCAAGTCCCGCACAGCCAACCGCGCCTGCGGCGCAGGCACCGACGGGCAACCTGCAATAGCGATTCTTCTGCGAAAATGAGAGAGGAATGCTCTCTCTTCAAAATGCCGGCAAGCGATTTGGCCCCCGCACGCTGTTTCTCGAGGCCAACTGGCTCATTCGCAGCAAGGAAAAGACTGCGCTGGTGGGCGCCAACGGGACCGGCAAATCCACACTGATGAAGGTGCTGGCGGGGCTGGAATCGCTGGATTACGGGACGATGCAGCTGACGCGCGGCATGAGTATTGGCTATCTGCCCCAGGAAGGGTTGCGGCTGAGCGGGCGCACCGTCTTTGAGGAGTGCCTGAGTGTCTTCGACGAGTTGCGAGCGATGGAAGGCGAGATCGAGCGAACGGCGGCGCAGCTGTCGGAGCTCGATCATGCGAGTGCCGGAGTACGAAGCAGCGGCGGAACGTTACTCGATGGTGCAGGAGCGATTTCATGCGCTGGATGGGTATGCACTGGATGCGCAGGTGGGAACGGTTCTGACCGGACTGGGATTCGGCAAAGAGGACTGGTCGCGGCAGGTCGACGAGTTCTCTGGCGGGTGGCAGATGCGGATCGCGCTGGCCAAGCTGCTGCTGGCGAAGCCCAACCTGCTGCTGCTGGATGAGCCGACGAATCATCTCGACCTCGAGACGCGCAACTGGCTCGAGGACTATCTGCATAACTATCCTTTCGGGTACATCCTGATCTCGCATGACCGTTACTTTCTCGACGTGACGATCGATCGTACGGTCGAGATCTGGAACAAGCGGCTCACCATCTTCCAGGGCAACTACACGAAGTACCTTTCGCAGAAGGACGAGCGGCGCGCGCAGTTAACGGCCGCGTACAAGAATCAACGCGACCAGATCGAGCATCTCGAGGCGTTCATCAACCGGTTCCGCGCACAGGCCACGAAGGCCAAGCAGGTGCAGTCACGGGTGAAGGAACTGGAAAAGATCGAGCGGATCGAGATTCCAGAAGAGGAACCGGTAATTCATTTCAGGTTTCCGCAGCCTTCCCCATCGGGACGCACGGTGGTGGAAGCCGAGGGACTGGCGAAGAGCTACGGCCAGAAGCACGTGTTCAGCAATGCGCGGTTCACGATCGAGCGCGGAGACCGGGTAGCGCTGGTGGGCGTGAATGGGGCGGGCAAATCGACGCTGATCAAGCTGCTCAGTGGTGCGGAATCACCGACGGCCGGCACGGTAAAGCCAGGCCACAACGTGGTGAGCGAGTACTTTGCGCAGGATCAGTACAAGGTGCTCGATCCGGAGGCGCGGATGCTGGACGATATCAGCAGGGCCGCGCTGAAGGTACCGGAGAGTGAATTGCGGTCGCTGCTCGGGTGTTTCCTGTTTTCCGGCGATGACGTGTTCAAGCCGTTGGGTGTGCTTTCGGGCGGCGAGCGGAACCGCTTTGCGCTGGCGCGGATCCTGGTGTCGCCTTCGAATTTTCTGCTGCTGGACGAGCCGACAAATCACCTGGATATGCGGGCCAAGGACGTGCTTTTGGATGCTATTGCCGCGTTTTCGGGCACGGTGGTTTTTGTTTCGCACGACCGGTACTTCATCGATCGGCTGGCGACGCGGGTGATCGAAGTGGAGAACGGGGTAATCACAACCTACCCCGGGAACTACGAGGATTACCTGCGGAAGAAAGAGGAATTGGCCGCTGCATCCGCACTTGACGAGGTCGTTTCGACGAGGGAGGTTCCGACCCATGTCTCAGAATCGAGACACGGGGCACCCAGTTCTATGGCGTCCGGAACGACGATTGTGATTGAGGGCGGGCCGGACGGGTTGGTGGATGCGGGGCTCGGTGCGAGCAACCGTTCGCGACGTTTGAATCCGATCAAGCAGAAGCAAATGGAAGAGCGGTGCGGGTTTCTCGAAGAGGAGATTCCGCGGGTTGAGGCTTCGATTGCGCATACCGAGGAGCAACTGGGCGTGTATGTTTCGGCTGCGGAGACGCAGCGGCTGACGGAGTTGGCGGCGGGATTGCGCGAGGAATTGAGGCGACTCACGGCCGAGTGGGAAGAGCTGATGCTGCAACTGGAAGGGGCATGAAGCGAGGGCGGCGACCGGACATGGACCCAAAACGAGTTGTTCCCGCTGGGGGGTATTATCCCGGTCTCTCCATGGAAATTTCCTGTTTTCAATGACCTGGAGACGAGGGTGCCTGCCAAATTATTCCTACGATTAGAACTTCGCTGTAGAATCCTCTCCGGCAAGGACTTAGAAGACAATTCAAAGCGATTCATGGCGGAACCGGCCTTGAGGACGGTTATCGCCAGCCTGCACGCGGGAAGGATCACGATTGACTCTATAGTGCGCCTCGAAGGGGAAATTACCTGCAAAGTATGAGAAAACAATTTCAAGCGTGTTTTCATTGATTTACGTGGGCGAGCGCCGGGGTGAGACTTGACACGCGGCGAGGCGCAGAGCCAGGCTTCCCACGCGCTGCGCCGGTTTCGCCGTCTTTACAGGCGCGACTGCCGAGCAGTAGCCTGCGATGGGCGGCAAACGTTTACCGAGTAGACAAGTTGAAGGTCACCAGGAGATTTCATGACGACTCATTCGCGTCGCGAGTTTCTGAAAATGGGTACGGCGGGTGCGGCATTGCGTTTTGCTGCGCCGTCAGGTTTCAGCAGCCGGCTGCTTGCGGAGGCGGGAGATCCGGGCTCAAACCGGATTGTTCCCTTCCCGCTGAGCGCTGTGCGTCTGGGGCCGGGGATGTTTGCGGAGCAGGCGGAGACAAACGCGCGCTACCTCGATTCACTGACTACCGATCGGCTGCTGCACTCGTTCCGGTTGACGGCGGGGATCACTTCGAGCGCGACGCCGTACAAGGGATGGGAAGATCCGACATGTGAGTTGCGAGGGCATTTCAATGGAGGGCATTATCTGTCGGCAGTGGCGCTGGCTTCGGCGACCGCCGGGAATCAAGTTTTGAAAGCGCGCGGCGATGAGGTTGTTGGTGGATTGGCGCAATGCCAGATGAAGAACGGAAACGGATATGTGAGCGCGTTTCCGACTGGCTATTCGAGCATCTGTCAGAGGGCAAGCCGGTGTGGGCGCCGTTTTACACGTATCACAAGATCATGGCGGGTCTGCTGGATATGTACGTGCTGACCGGGAACACGGATGCGCTGAAAGTGGCCGAAGGCATGGCGCAGTGGGTCGACCACTACTTCGAAGGCATCAGCGACGAGCAGCGGCAGCGGATGCTGCGGACGGAGTACGGCGGCATGAACGAGGCGCTTGTGAACCTGGCAGCGCTGACGAAGAAGGAACAGTATCTCGACACGGCACGGTTGTTTGAGCAGCCGAGCATCCTCGATCCGCTGGCCGCTCGGAAGGATGAACTGACTGGGCTGCATGCAAACACGAATGTGCCGAAGATGATTGGCGCGGCGCGGATGTACGAGGTAACAGGAGACCGGCGCTACCGGAGGATCGCCGAGTATTTCCTCGAAGAGGTGCTGACCGCACGGAGTTACGCGATCGGGAACACGAGTCTCGATGAGCACTGGACGACGCCGGCCGGAGAGCTGAAGGGGGCGCTGGGCTGGACGAATGCTGAGTGCTGCGTGGCCTACAACCTGATGAAGCTGGAGCGGCTGGTGTTTGGCTGGACGGGCGATGCGCGCTGGATGGATGCGTATGAGCGGTCGCTGCTGAACTGTCGGCTGGGAACGCAGAATGCGCAGGGGCTGAAGCAGTATTTCTTTCCGCTGGCGGCAGGCTACTGGCGCGCGTATCACTCGGCGGAGGATTCGTTCTGGTGCTGCACGGGGACGGGCGTGGAGGAATTTGCGAAGTTTACCGACACGATCTACTTCCATCGCGGCGGTGACGTGTATGTGAACCAGTTCATCGCATCGACGCTGGACTGGAAGGACGAAGGACTGAAGATCGAACAGAGCACACGGTTTCCGCGCGAGCAGGGGACGACGCTGAAGATTGCGAGCGCGCAACCGAAGATGCGGACCATTCACGTGAGGATTCCCGGATGGACGACGGCTGCGGCAGAGGTAAAGGTGAACGGGCGGCTGCTGGAGGCGGTGGCGGATCCGGGTTCGTATCTCGCAATTCGGCGAGTGTGGAAGGACGGCGACACGATCAGCCTGAGTTTGCCGATGGAGTTGCGGACGGAGGCGCTGGCCGGGGATGACTCGATTGCGGCGGCGATGTATGGGCCGCTGGTGCTGGCGGCAGATCTGGGAGCAGGACCGGCGGATGGGCCGAGCAAGATTATTCCCGATGGGTCGACCGTGCCGAAGGGGTTGGCGAAGCCGGATGCGTTGCCCAAGGCGGCGGGGGCGAACTGGGTGAGCACGGAATCGGCGGGAGAGCTGCGGTTCAAAGCGGCGGCCGAGAGCGGGAATGTGGATGTGTTGCCGATGCACGCGGTGCGGGATCAGAAGTATGCGGTGTACTGGCAGATGGGCAGCGCTGGGAAACGGGGGTAGACGGGCGGGCGGCGCACACCTCATTCGAAGTTTTGATCCAGACGAATGCCGGTCCCGAGGCTCTATCGGCGTTTCAGTCGCCGGATTGTTAGGATCAGCCATATCTGGATCAGAAGACTGATAGCTATACCCGCCAGAGTGGCGAAGGATGGTGCGTTGCGTGTCACCCAAATTCCAAAAATGAGAGCCAAAGCGTAAAAGGCGACGGCCCGTTCAAGAGATCGGATGATGCGACGGAGCCGCTCTTTTTCGGTGTCATCCGGTGGTTTGGTGAAGTCAGGGATGAATACTCGAAGGTTTTTTCGTGCGTTTAACACCAGGACCAGATACACGGCCGTTGCCAGCGCGACGTAGGCGAACAAAGACACACGAAGCGTAGTATCCGAAATGAGTTCGTGGCTGCTGGCTACTGCAAGCAGGATGGCGAATAGCGGACTTGACAGGAAGAGCGCAAACCTTCTTCTGCGAAGGGATCGCTCGATGGCGGTGCGATTGGGATCCGTTGTCACGGTTGGCTTCCGATTTTAGCAACATCTTTTCTGGGCCTGGCTCGATCGGCCCTACGGGGCGGAAAGGTTGTTGAGGTGTTCGGATTCCCAGGGTTTCACCCTGGGCTATTTTCGGGTCGTCCCTGACGGGACGGATGAGTCACACGGGCTGAAAGCCGCTTCCTATTAAAGGTGATCCGGTATGACTGAACAGCTTGGTGAAAAAGTCCGTATGGGCCAAGCCAGCATCTCCCAGGGGCTAAAGCCCAACACTCATTTTGTTGCATTTGCGGCCTGGCTGAAGCCATGCCCTTGTTACAAACAGCGAGTTCGTTGAGTTTTCACCAAGCTGTGAAGTCGTGGTCTGATCTCACTCTCGCGCGTTGGTTCGTGCTTTCCCACCCTTGCTCCGCAAGGATGGGGCACCCGGCGGCCGGCACCCGGCCCATTCCGAAGTTGGTACTGGCCAAGTTTGAAAGTTACCAGCGCTGAAGGTTGCGGGAGAGTGACGGCTCTATTTCTTAACTCGTAATATCCGTTATTCGGTTATCGTTGGGTGGTCGGGCGAATTGGCGGTGCGAAATGGAAACCAACGGCGTCCTCGCGCCTTTGCAAAGTCTGGCGGGAACAGCGCTTTTTGTTTTTGCGATCCTGTTTTCCACGTATGAAGTTTCGCCGGTGAAGGCGCAGTCGTGCGGCTCAACAGACCTGGCAGTTCAGGTGCTCGGCTCAGGTGGCCCGGAACTGCAGGATAAGCGAGCTTCTACCAGCTATCTGATATGGGATCACGGCACCGCACGTGTTCTTATTGATGCCGGTGGAGGCAGCGCTCTACGTTTCGGGGAGAGCGGAGCGCAGATGTCCCAGGTGGGCGTTGTACTGTTCAGCCATTTTCATATCGATCACAGCGGCGATTTTCCGGCCCTGGTGTTTTCTTCCTGGTTTGAAGATCGCAAGCGTCCCCTGCCGGTGTACGGTCCTCCGGGGAACGACTTTATGCCATCTACGACTGAGTTTGTGCGCGATCTTTTCAGTGAGCCGCACGGAGCCTGGCGCTATCTGAGCGAGCTGGCAGAGCCGAGTGCGAAGGGAACCTACACACTGGAACCGCATGATGTCGCAGCCGGCTCCAAACCGGTTCTGGTGTTTCGCAACTCGGATATGGCCGTGTACGCGGTGCGCGTGATTCATGGTGGGTTTCCTGCGCTGGCATATCGAGTGGAAATGGACGGCAAGCGGATGGTTTTTAGCGGAGATACGAACGGCGAGGGAGACGGGCTGACGCAACTCGCGTCAGACGCAGATTTGTTCGTGGCTCATAATGCCGTGCCCGAAGGCGCTACCGGAGTGGAAAGGCGTCTCCATATGCCGCCTTCGGTGATTGGGATGACGGCGGCAAATGCTCACGTCAGGCGACTGGTGCTGTCGCATCGAATGCTGCGGACTTTGGGAAAGGAGAATGAGACCGAAGCAGAGATAAAGCATCACTTCTCCGGTCCTATTGCATTCGCCAACGACCTCGACTGTTTTCCTGTGAGGTGAGCGGCCTGGAAGTGTCCTGCGAAGATGGAGGTTCGTGCTTTCCCACCCTTGCTTCGCAAGGATGGGGCACCCGGCGTCCGCGCCGACGACGGATTTCCTAGGAAAAACTGCATTCAAGCAACAAAGCATTGATGCAATTGATCTGGTGAGACGGCCGTTAGTTGCGGTCGTGCATAATCAAGACACGATGGCGCTTTTATGGAATCCGGAGAGCTGGTCGCAGAGGCTGGCCGAGCTTGAGGCACGCTCGGGCGAGCTGAAGGAGGCTCCGCTGCGGCGCGATGTGCGGTCGCTGGGGACGCTGCTCGGCGAGGTGCTGCGAGAGCAGGCGGGGGACGATCTTTTTGCGCATGTGGAGGCACTGCGGCAGGGGACGATCCGGCGGCGGGATGCGGAGGCGCGGGGCGACGAGCAAGAGGCGGAGCGGCAAGGGGCGAAGGCGCTTGAGCTGGTGCACTCGCTGCCGGCGGAGCGGGCGATTCTGCTGACGCGGGCGTTTGCGTTTTATTTTGAGTTGATCAACCTGGCAGAGACGAACCATCGCAAGCGGCGCAGGATTGCCCTGCAACTGAGTGGCGCGCAGGGACGGCAGCGCGGGTCGCTGGCTGGAACGCTGTGCGAGATGCGGCGCGTGGGCATTGGCGCCGACGAGGCGATGGACTGGCTGCGGCGGATCCTGATTGTGCCGGTATTCACGGCGCACCCCACCGAGGTAGCGCGGCGCTCGGTGATGTTCAAGCGGCGGCGGATCGGCGAGCTTCTGGCGACACTGGATCGGATTCCGGTGCCGGAGCAGGACCTGGCGCGCCTCGAAGAGGCGATACGCGCGGAGATCACGAGCCTGTGGCAGACAGATGAGGTGCGATCGCGACGGCCGACGGTGTACGACGAAGTGAAGATGGGGCTCGATTACTACGACGTCTCTATCTTCGAGACGCTGTGGGGGCTGTACCGGGAGATTTCCGAGGCGCTGCGCGCGGCATACGGACTGGAAATTGAGGTGCACGAGCTGCCGCAGGTGCTACGGTTTGGATCGTGGATCGGCGGCGATCGCGATGGGAACCCCTTTGTGACGCCGGAGGTGACGCGCGATGCGATTCAACTAGCGCGGGGGCATCTGCTGCTCTACTACCAGGCGCGGCTGGACGACATCATTGACCTGCTGACGACGAGCGCGCAACAACGGCCGGTGAGCGATGCATTGCGTACGCGGCTGGATGCGTATGTGGCGCTGGTGCACACGCCCGAGGCGCAGGTGTTTGGCGCGCAGTACGAGTTTGAATATTACCGGCGGTTCATCATCTGCGTAAAGGCACGCATCCAGCGGACGCTGGAGCAATCGGGCAGACATGGGGCAATACTGCCGGTGATGCCGTACACGCTGGCGCAGGGGCAGGCGAAACTTGCGCAGGTGCTGCCGGCGTATGGTTCCGTTGAGGAATTTCTGGATGACCTGGAGACGCTGCGGGGTTCGCTGGCGGCGAATGCGGGACTACGGATTGCGCGGACGCTGATTGATCCGTTGATTCTGCAGGTGCGGACGTTTGGGCTCCATCTGCACACGCTGGACATAAGGCAACATGCGCGGGTGCATGCGGCGGCGCTGCAGGAGGCGATCAGCGACACGATTGCGCCGCAGTTGCCGACGGGGATGTCGGCGGAGACGACGTCGGTGCTGGAGACGTTTCGCGTGGTGGCGGAGATGAAGCAGGGCTGCTCGCCCGAGGGGATTCGGCACTACGTGATCAGCGGGGCTTCAAGTGTTGAGGATGTGCTGGCGGTGGTGCGGCTGGCGCGGCTGGGCGGGGTGACGGTGGAAGGTTCCGGGCGTGATCCGGGACTTATGCCGGTGCCGCTGTTCGAGTCGATCGATGATTTGCGGCAGGCGCCGGCAATTTGCCGGGAGTTGTGGAGCCGCGCCGATTATCGAAGGCTGCTGGCATCGTGGGACAACTGGCAGGAGGTAATGCTGGGCTACTCCGACTCGAACAAGGACGGCGGAATGCTGACCAGCACCTGGGAGATTTTCCGCGCGCATCGCGATCTGCACGATGTGGCGCGGGAGTGCGGCGTGAAGCTGCGGCTGTTTCATGGGCGCGGGGGAACGGTGGGACGCGGCGGCGGGCCGACACATCGCGCGATTTTCGCGCAGCCGATGGATGCGTTCGAGGGGCAGCTTCGAATTACGGAACAGGGCGAGGTGCTGAACTTCAAATACGCCGACGAGGTGCTGGCGGAGCGGAACCTGGAGCTGATGATTGCGGCATCCTTAGACGCGTTGGCGCGTCCGAATGCGCGCGACCCGGAGGGACATTTCACGGGCGTGCTGAAGCCGGAGTGGGAAGCGGCGCTCGATGAGTTGTCGGAGATTTCGTTCAGGTTTTACCGGAAGCACATTCTGGACGACGCGGACGTGGTGACGTACTTCGAGCAGTCGACGCCGGTAGGTGAACTGGAGCACGCGAAGATCGGGTCGCGGCCGGCGCGGCGGAACAAGTCGCCGAAACTTTCGGATTTGCGTGCGATTCCGTGGGTGTTCGGGTGGACGCAGTCGCGGCTGCTGGTGCCGGCTTGGTTTGGCGTGGGGTTTGCGGTCGAGGAGTTCACGAAGAAGCCGGGATCGCTTGCCTTGCTGCAGGAGATGGCCCGGGAGTTCCCGCTGTTTATCGATCTGCTGCGCAATGTCGAGATGGCGCTGGGCAAGGTGGACCTGGCGACGGCGCGGTTGTATTCGGAACTGGTGACGGATGCGAAGTTACGCGAGCGGATCTTCGACATGCTCGAGGGCGAGTTTCACCGGACGGTGCGCGCGGTTCTGGCAATCACGCAGCAGAAGGAGTTGCTGGAGACGAACCGCGTGCTGGCGCACTCCATCCGGCTGCGGAATCCGTATGTGGACCCGATGCACTTGATCCAGGTGGATATGCTGCGGCGGAAGCGGGCCGGTGAGGATACGCCAGAGGTCAATCGCGCGATTGCGGCGACGATCAGCGGGATTTCGGCGGGGCTGCGGAACACGGGGTGAGTTCTGAGTTCACGGCTATCGGATTCAGTCCAACCTGTGCGCCGCAGTGTACTGTCAGGGAATACTACTGAGCCCTCCCGGACTGGCTCGGGGGCAGCGGGCAAGATACCCACAGAATTGAACCCGCGATGACGCGTGCGCATCCAACGATCTGCGGCTATTGCCGCAGAGACTACACATGACAGACAGCACTTCGACAGCGCTAATTACCGGAGGAACGAGCGGAATCGGTTTTGCTACCGCGAGGAAACTGGCTCAGCTTGGCATTCATGTTTTGGTTGTAGGGCGAAACGCGGAACGCGGGAAGAAGGCCGTCGACGAACTTCGAGCGGCAGGAGGCAAAGCAGATTTCATTTCCTCCGATCTTCACGACGCAGCCAGCGCTCGCGCAGTGGCGAAGAAGGCCGTCGAACTCGGAGATGGCCATGTCGATATTCTCATCAACAATGCCGGGATCTACCCTTTCGGGCCAACGCATGAAATGACGGAAGAGCAGTTCGACCGCGTTTATTCCACAAACGTGAAGGCACCGTATTTCCTCGTCGCAGAACTTGCCCCACAGATGGCGAAGAGAGGCAAGGGGGCGATCGTGAATCTTTCGACGATGGTTGCTGATTACGGAGCGCCGGGAATGAGCCTCTACGGTTCGAGCAAGGCCGCTATCAATCTGCTGACGAAAACCTGGGCTGCCGAATATGGACCGAAGGGTGTCCGCGTGAACGCAGTGAGTCCCGGCCCCACCCGCACGGAGGGTACGGATGCGATGGGCGAGGGTCTTGAACAGCTGGCTGCGCAGGCGCCAGCGGGTCGTCCCGCAACAGCCGAGGAGATTGCGGAAGCAATTGTCTTCCTGGCCACGGACCGTGCCAGTTTCATTCACGGCGCGAGACTCGCCGTAGATGGAGGGCGCACTGCCGTCTGAACGACAATCGACAATTGGCGGATCATCCCGAGCGTTGCCTGCCTGGCCGCCGAAGTCTTTGTGATTTGAGGAGAGAGCCGTGCTCGACCACATCATTCTCAGCGTCAGCGATGTCGAACGCGCGTTGGCGTTCTATGAGGCGGCCTTGAAGCCTCTTGATATCAAGTTCTTCCTACCCTACAAGGGCGAAGGTGGTCATCCCGACCTATGGGGATTTGGGGATGGCAAGCGGGCGTTCTTCTGGATCAAGCAGGGGAAGCCCGATCCTGAGTCCATTCACTGGGGATTCACGGCCGAAAACAAGGAGAAGGTCGATGAGTTCTACAGGGCGGCAATATCCGCCGGCGCCAGAGACAATATCTCACCGCGGGCACGGCTTGAATACTATCCGGGATATTACGCCGCCGATGTATTCGACCCCGATGGGTATTCGTTTGAGGTAGTCCATAAAAGTCAGGGATGAAACCACCGTCGGAGCTGACACGGCTCCTTGTGGATTGCAGCGGCGGCCCTCCTGGCGGAGGGCCGCTAGCGTTTGGGCTATTTGCCGCCGTCTTCGGTGTTTTTGATGAAGTCGGCGGTGGCGTCGTGGAGTTGTTTGAGAGCGGGCGTGGTGATGTAAACCATGTGGCCGGTCTGGAAGAAGCGGTAGTTGATATTGCTCTGGAGCGAGTTCGGAATCTGCAGGTGCTTGTCTTCGTACGTCGCGCCGAAATAGGTACAGCCGAGGTCGTAGTAGCCGCCCATCAGCAGGACTTTGAGTTTCGGGTTGCGCTTCATGGCCATGGCCAGGTCGGGCATGACGTTGACGCTGGAGTCGTCCCAGCCTTGTCCGCCGGGTGGCTGGTGGTGCAGGTCCCAGTTGAAGCCGTTGGCTTCGCGTGCGCTGGGTTTGTAGGTCATGTTCTCGCCGTATTTGAGCGTGTCGCGGGCGTACTGGTTGATGGCGGTGTTGTAGGCGGAGGATGTGGCGGAACCGAAGGGATCGTATTCGGCCTCTTCGCTGAGAGGATCGATATCCGGGCCTTCGTAGCGGGTATCGAGACGGCCGGTGGTGATGCCCATCTCTGACTGCAGCTCTTTGGAGAATTCGCCACCGCTTACGCGGAGGTCGGCCTTGATCCAGTAGGCCGCAGGAACGCCGGTGTAGCTTTCGAGCTTGGCTGCGACTTCCTTTTTCTGGGCTTCGGAAAGGTTGGCGCCTTGAAGAAGAGCGGTGGCATAGGCCCCGAGGGAAAATTGTTCCACTTCTTTCAAGAAGGGTTCGAGATCAGCGGGCTGGTTGGGAACGCGGTGGTGATACCAAGCCGTCGCTGCCATCGAGGGCAAGGCGAGGAAGTAGCCGTTGTCGGTGCCGGGATTGCCCTGCGGACCATCGGCGCTGGAGTCGAAGCTGAGGATCTGCGAAAGGAAGATGGATCCGTTGAGATCGAGGTGGCGCTGCAGCAGGTTGGTGAGGACGGCGGTGCGGGTGGTGCCGTAGCTTTCGCCGAAGAGATATTTTGGGGAGTTCCAGCGGTCGTATTTCGAGAGGAAGCGACGAATGAAGCGATCGAAGGCGTGAGCGTCAGGATCGGTTCCGTAGAAACCCTTGCCGGCGTCTTTGCCGTAGATGCGGCTGAAGCCAGTGCCGGGGGCGTCGATGAAGACGAGGTCGCTGGCGTCGAGCAGGCTGTATTCATTGGGGACGATCTGGTAGGGAGCACCTTCCTGGTGCGCTGAATCCTGCGGGAGGACCAGGCGCTCGGGGCCGAAGGCGCCCATGTGGAGATACATCGTGGCGCTGCCGGGACCGCCGTTGTAGAGGAAGGTGATGGGGCGGTTTTTCGCGGGATTCTTCTGGAAGTAGGCGGTGTAGAAGATGCGCGCGGTTGCGGGGCGATCTTCGGGCTTGGCGGTCATGTCGATGGTGGCGTCGGACAGGTATTTGCCGTCGAAGCCGATCATGGCGTCTTGCGGGTCAGTGGAGCCGACGGTGAGGGTTCCGGCGACGGCGCGGTAGTCGATGGATGCGCCGCCGATCTTGACAGAGCCTTCGGTGGTGGAGTCTGGCGGAACGTCGGGAGTGGGGATGACTTTGGATTCGGACTTTGCGCCGGATGGCGCGGCGTTATTTTGCGCAAATCCGAGAGAGGCAGCAACAAGGCCAAGCGAGAGCGTGGCGAGCCAGCGTGTGCGAGCGCGATGCAGCATAGTGGGGAACGACCTCCTGGAATTATTCTTCGGTTCCCGGAGTATACCCTCTGAGGGCTGGCGTCAAGCTGTGTTGGTGACCGTCGACGCAGAGCGATGAAGCGCGCGCGGTTGAGCGCGGAGACGAGGCAGGTCAGCTACGCGATTCGCCTCGCGCATTCGGGGAATGCAAATTGAGGGCAGGATGAGCGGAAAGCAGACTGAGATGCCGGCTTGCGCCGGCATGGGGTGGCGACAACCACGGCCGGGATCAGCCGGCGATGGCGTTGGCAGTCTGGTCGTTGCTCTCGATCAGCGGGCGGAACGCGTTGATGAGGTTTTCGACCTGAGCCTTTTGGAGGCGGAGGAGATCGAACTTCCGTGTGATCTCGTTCAGCTCGGTCATTGCTTGTTCGTAGGCGACGCGATAGGGGTCCATGTTTATCTTCTCCACTGGGCGAAGTGTAGCATCGGGTTAACCCAGAAAATCAAAGGTACGGAGGGGTCAACCATCCCAAAGTAATGGGTGGCATTTCAGAGTTCGCCGCGGGAACGGGAGTGCCGGAAGTTGGAGGCAGGACAGGGCATGGATCACGGGCTGGGTGGAATCGTCGCACCACAGCCCGTGACGCTAGCCACCCCCATTTGAGCTTTCCGGGTCGTGCCGGCTAGACACCTGAGCGTCTTTACTGCTGTGTTCCGAAGCGGGTTGATTCATACTACCCGGAGTCCCATGTGGAAAAGCAGAGGCCTTGCACTGCGGCGGGTGACGGAAGTTTGAGGAACGAATCGATGCGGAATGAAGTGCGCGCATGAGGGTGGTGATACGAGCGGCGCGGCTGGAGGACGCGGGTGCAATCGCGCATGTGCACGTCGAGAGTTGGCGGACGACGTATGCGGGGATCGTACCGGATGCGTACCTGGCCGGCCTGGACGAGATCCTGCGCACCCGGTTGTGGCACGAGTGGCTAACGGGCCATGCGCTGGTATTTGTGGCGGAGATGGACGGGCGCATGGTGGGATTCGCGCATGGCGGGGTGAACCGTGAGCCGCTGGAAGCATGCGATGCGGAGCTCTACTCGCTTTATCTGCTGCAGGACGCACAAAAGCGAGGAATCGGCGCGGGGCTCTTGCGGACGATGGCCAGTGCACTGCTGGAGCGCAATTTCAAGAGCATGGCGGTGTGGGTGCTGGAGCAGAACCGCTCGCGCAGCTTCTATGAGAAGGCGGGAGCGCACATGGCGATGTCGAAGGTGATTGAGATCGGCGGCACGAAGCTGATGGAGGTCGCGTACGCGTGGCCGGATTTGAAGGAGCTGAGGGGGTAATTCTGCGGTATCTGGCTCCGCGAGTTACGACTTGCCTCTGGAGGCGTGAGAACCTTCAGCGCCGTTGATGACTCCGAGGATGGCGTTGATGACGAGATCGGGTGCATCTTCCTGGATGTAGTGGCGCGAATTGGGCACGAGAACATGCTGAGCGCCTGGAAGCTTGGCGAGCAACTCGTTTTGCAGTTCCAGCTTGAGGTCCTGCTCAAGCGGATTGCCTGGGAAGCTGGGGTCCTTGAGCGTTCCAGTGAGCAGAACCGTTGGGACCTTGGGAAGCGGCAGCGCCCTTGCGAGCGCTTTACCGCTGGAGCTCGATTCCTGCAATTCGGCTTTCTGAGCGGGGGATGCCTGGGACATCATCTGGTCGAGCATCTTCTGGCGCGCGACCCACTGATCGGCGGGCATGCGCGCGTGGAGGCGCTCGAGCAACCTTCCGTCTTCAGGATCGACCAGAACGAGCCCTGCAATCTCGTCGGGATAGGTGAATGCGTAAAGTTGCACGATGGCTCCGCCAAGAGAGTGGCCGACCAGGATGAAGGGGGCACAGTTTTTGCCGAGACGAGGAGAGTGTGTAATTCCGAGACCATGTGCTCGACGGATTTGGTGGCGGGGGAAGGGTCGGACTTGCCAAGGCCGGCGCGGTCATAGGCAAATGTCCGGGTGAATTCGGCAACCTTGGGCTGTACGCTGTGCCAGGTTGAGAGGTCCTCGCCGAGTCCCGCGACAAAGACGACCACTGGCGCGCCAGAACCGGATTGCTGTGTGTTGAGTTTGAAGCCGCCGAGGTCGACGCGCTGCTCGGTCGTGTCTTGAGCGAGTCCGGTGGCAGAGGCAAGAAAAATGGCAGCGGAGAGCAGGCAGGCAGAAATTACTGCGGGTTGGGCTCGTAACACGGCGCCCTCCTGGCTCGAATTCTACGAGTCGAGGGATGCTGCGGTTCACTCTATGCAGCGGATACGTGACGAGACTGCAGACTGGTGTGACGAGGTGAGTTACAACGCGATTTCCTGCTCATTCGCAAGCGGGTAGCGCCAAAAGCCAAGGGCTGGGATTGCTCCCATCCCTTGCTTCTGTCTGCGAGATTCTGCCGAAATCCGGTGGCTTACAGCGGCTGAACGTCAGCGGCCTGCCAACCCTTGGGTCCCTTTACCACGTTGAACTGGACGGCTTGGCCTTCCTGCAGGCTCTTGAAACCACTCGAGTTGATTGCAGAATAGTGCACGAAGACGTCCTCGCCGTTCTGGCGCGAGATGAAGCCGAAGCCTTTCGCGTCATTGAACCACTTCACAGTACCTTGTTCCATTTTGTTCGTATTTCCTGGTTTTGAATTGCGCTGGATGAATCGGAGCGACCACTGGCAGAATCTTGCTTGGTTCGACGTTTCAGGAAAATCCTGGAACGCTATGGGCGAGTTACTGCACACGCCCGGTTCGACTCTAACGCTAGAGCGAGTGTAACATTGCCGGCCAAATTTTCGAGGTTACGCGCGGGAAGCCGAATTGACGGCGAGTTTTCGGGGCACGCCATGCTGCTGAAACCGAGTGGGTTACGACGGCTGGTGAGGCTGTGATAGGGTGGAGGGTCATTATGGCTGATGATCTTGTCCCCGAGCTGCTGAGGCGCGCTACCGAAGAGCTGGAGCGCGAGTTTGGCGCGCTGCCCCGGTTCGAACCGGCACGCACGAGCGATGGCGACGCCGGGGCAATGGCGGCGGTGCTGGAGGAGACGGCGCGACGGCTGGGCGACAACTACCCCTACTTTCATCCTCAGTATGCAGGGCAGATGCTGAAGCCGCCGCATCCTTTAGCGCGGGCTGCGTATGCCCTGGCTATGTCAATCAATCCGAATAACCATGCGCGCGATGGCGGGCGGGCGAGCTCAGCCATGGAGATTGAGGCGGTGGCGGAGATTGCGGGGATGTTCGGCTGGAGCGAATACCTGGGGCATCTGACTTCGGGCGGGACGATGGCCAACCTGGAGGCACTGTGGGTGGCAGGACAGTTGGGGTCGGGCAAACGGATTGTTGGTTCGGAACAGGCGCATTACACGCACCACCGCATTTCCGCAGTGCTGAAGCTCGAGTATGGTTCGATTGCGGCGGATGCGCTGGGCAGGATGCGGCTGGATGCGCTGGAAACTGAGCTGCGCAAGGGTGACGTGGGCACCGTGGTGGTGACGCTGGGAACCACGGCAATCGGCGCGGTGGACCCCCTAGAGGAGATTCTGGCGTTGCGGAAGCGCTTTGGGTTCAGGGTGCATGTGGACGCGGCGTATGGCGGGTATTTCAAGCTGATTGAGGATGCGCTGGATGAGCCGGCGCGTCGCGCGTTCGCGGCGATCGGGCAGGCAGACTCGATTGTGATCGATCCGCACAAGCATGGGTTGCAGCCGTATGGATGCGGGTGCATTTTGTTCCGGGACCCTGGGGTGGGGCGGTTCTACAAGCACGATTCGCCGTATACGTATTTCACTTCGAGGGCGTTACACCTGGGGGAGATCAGCCTGGAATGTTCGCGGGCTGGAGCGGCAGCGGTGGCTTTGTGGGCGACGCAGAGGCTGCTGCCGCTGCAGCCGGGGGGGGAGTTTGCGCGGGGACTGGCCGCGGGGAGGAGAGCGGCGGTCGAACTGGATCGGCGGCTGCGAAGCGATGGCCGGTTTGAGGCGCTGACGGCCGGCGGAACCGAGTTGGACATCGTGGTGTGGAAGATAAAGGCGGCGACGGCAGCTCGGGCATCGGAGCTGGGACAATCGATTTTTTCGGCGTGCGCGGAGCGCAACCTGCATCTGGCGCTAGTACAATTGCCGCAATTCTGGTTTGGTGCGGCGGGAGATGCCAGTGTGGCTGATGGGCATGTAACCTGCCTGCGGTCAGTGCTGATGAAGCCGGAACACGAAGCATGGCTGGAGCGCATCTGGAATGAATTGGGCGCGGTGTGCGCAGATGTGGGGTTGCAGTAAAGATGGCGGAAATCGAAGCGTCTGTCGCGGGGGTTGAAGCCGGGATTGAAAACGTTCTCATCCGGGCCGGGGAGTGCGCGGTAATGCTGCTTCCGCAGTTTGGCGGGAAGATCGCCTCGATTCGGATTGGGAAGCGGGAGCTGTTGCAGGCGCCGTTGGCTCCGATTGTGCCGCGTACGCGAACGATGGCGTTTGACGCCGGCGATGCGAGTGGGTGGGACGAGTGTTTGCCGTCGGTTGCGGCATGCACAGTGGAGACAGACGCGGGAACGGCGATGATTCCGGACCATGGGGATTTGTGGCGCGTCCAATGGCAGCCGATGGTCAGGACAACCAGTTCAGCGACGTATCGAGGCGCGTGTTTTTCGCTGCCGCTCCGGCTGGAGCGAACGTTGACCCTGACAGAGCAGGAAACTGGCTGGACCTTGAGTCTTGATTATTCAGTCACCAACTTGAGTTCCGAGAGAGTGCCATGGTCCTGGGCGGCGCATCCTTTGTTTATGGTGGAAGAGGGAGATCGGATTGTGTTGCCGGAGTCGATCAAGTCGCAACGGCTGGAGGGTTCGGCCGGCGGGCGACTGGGCATGAGGGGTGACTCTATTGCCTGGCCGATGGCTCGGCTTCAGGACGGAAACATGGTGGACCTGAGTGTTGCGGAACCGGCGGACTCAGGGATTGGCGACAAGCTGTTCACACGGGCGCTCAGCGCATCGGAAAACTGGTGCACATTGGAGCGGCCTTCGGCGGGTTTGCGGATCCGCGTCACCTTTGATGTTGAGGCAACACCCTATCTGGGTTTGTGGATCTGTTATGGCGGATGGCCGGAGAGGCCGGGACTGAAGCAGATGTGCGTGGCGATGGAGCCGTCGACCGCGCCGGTGGATTCGCTGGCTGTGACTGGACCATGGTCGCGCCTGCTTGAACCGGGTGCGTGTTTCAGCTGGCCGATGGAAGTTGAGATTGAGCGAATCGAGAGATGAACAACGATGTATGACCCTGAAATTTTGCGTTCTTTGCATGTGAGCCGATTCAAGAGTGAACCGGAGATCTTTGCTGCTCCGGGGCGTGTGAACCTGATTGGCGAACACACGGATTATGCCGAAGGGTTCGTGATGCCGGCTGCGATTGATTTCGCGACACTGGCAGGGATTTCGCCGCGCGACGATGGCAAGATCGTCCTCTACTCGGAGAACTTCAAAGAAGAGCGCACATTTCATGCGGCGTCGTTGCCGCAAAGCGGGAGCAAGGACTGGAGCGACTATCCGCTGGGCGTAATGGTGATTCTGGCGGGGAGGGACATCGCATTCCCGGCCTGAGTTTGAGCCTGCTCAGCGACGTGCCTGTGGCATCGGGGCTTTCGAGTTCGGCCGCGATTGAAGTTTCAACGGCATTAGCGGTGACATCCTTGCTGGGTGTTGACTATCCGCGACCGCAGTTGGCACGGTTGTGCCAGCGTGCGGAAAATGAATTTGTGGACTCCAACTGCGGCATCATGGACCAGTTCATCTCAGCGAACGGTGCAGCGGATCATGCGCTGCTGCTGGATTGCCGCGACCTGAGTTTCAAGCTGGCGCCGATTCCCGCGAATGTCGCGCTGGTAATCGCAAATACGATGGTGAAGCACTCGGTTGCAGGCGGCGAATACACGACACGACGCGCGGAAGTGGAAGAAGCCGCGGCGGTGATCGCGCGACACAGACCCGAGGTGCGGTTTCTGCGGGATGCTACAGTCGGGGACTTGCACATGTGGGGAGCGGAGATGAGCCCGAACGCACTGAAGCGCGCGCGACATGTGATCACGGAAAACACGCGCACGGTGGCCGCGGCGGAGGCCTTGATCCATCATGATCTGAAAGAGCTGGGAAGACTGATGGCCGAAGCGCACGTGAGCTACAGCCAGGATTTTGAGGCGAGCTGCGTCGAGGCCGACACGATGGTAATGCTGGCACATCGTCTGCCGGGGTTGATTGGCGCGCGGCTGACGGGCGGCGGATTTGGGGGATGCACCATCAACCTAGTGGAGCAAGCAAGGGCCAGCGAGTTCCGGGATGGACTGGCTGCAAGTTACGCTGCTGAAACGGGTATCGTTCCGCAGATGCATGTTTGTCATGCGTCAAGCGGAGCGCACAGGGTGATTGCGAGTCTCTCGCGTTGAAGAGCATCAGGTTTTTCCCGATTATGGTCAACTGCATCTTATTACCATGTGGTGGAAAACCGGCTCTCTGAAGTTACCCCCAATCCGCTAGACGCTCTATAACCAAATCGTTTTTCCTTGTTAGAATCTTTCACAGGTTTTCATTCGTTTCCGCATACAAAGACCGCGTCGGGAATTTGCGTTGCCCGCGCGGCATGGTGAGCTTTTCGATTTCACATTGTTGGCATTGGAGCGATTCACGGGTAAGCATGATGTTGAGAATCGCTGTAGCGAGCGCCGCAGGAAGATGTAGAGGATGCAACTGAATTCAACTAAACCCTTCTCCTATGAAATAACCCCAACGAGCGGACTGGTCGCGTACTTCTCCATGGAGATTGCGATCAACCGCGAAATGCCCACGTACTCCGGGGGCCTGGGAATGCTGGCCGGAGACACACTGCGTTCGGCTGCGGATCTTGGCGTTCCGCTGGTGGCGTTCTCCCTGGCGCACCGCAAGGGATATTTTCAGCAGCACCTGAGCCCGGCGGGCGACCAGACGGAAGAAGTGCAGCCGTGGAATCCTTCGGACTTCTGCACGGAAGAAGCGGCGCGCATCCGGGTGTCGGTCGAAGGCCGCGATGTGATGGTGCGGGCGTGGCGCTATGACCTGCGGGGACGCTACGGGCACGTGGTGCCGATTTATCTGCTCGACACGGATCTCGATGGCAATTCGGGATGGGATCGCGGGTTGACGGATCACCTGTATGGCGGCGACACGAACTACCGTTTGCAACAGGAGATTGTGCTCGGGCTGGGCGGCGTGCGCATGGCGAATGCACTCGGCCTGAAGGTGAATGTGTACCACATGAACGAAGGCCATGCGGCCCTGCTGACGCTGGCGCTGCTGGAGAGCGAGATGGGCGGTGGTCCGCTGAACTCGCCGACCGACGCCGATATTCTGCAGGTGCGCAACAAGTGCGTGTTCACGACGCATACGCCGGTGCCGGCGGGTCACGATCGTTTTTCGACAGAGCAGGCAATCAGGATCCTGGGGGGTGACCGGACGGCGCGGCTGGAAAAACTGGGTGTGTTTGAAGCCGGATTGCTGAACATGACGATGCTGGCGCTTCGATTTTCGCGCTATGCGAACGGCGTTGCGATGCAGCACGGCAAAGTATCGCGCGCGATGTTTCCGCAGTACCAGGTCGACTCGATTACGAATGGGGTTCATGCACCGACGTGGATTTCAGAGCCGGTGCAGCAGATGCTGGATGTGCAGATTCCGTCGTGGCGGCGGGACAATCTGACACTGCGCAATGCGATCGATCTACCGGAACAAGAGCTGCGAGATGCGCATCGCCGGGCGAAGGAAGCGTTGCTGACAGAAGTGGCGACGCGGACGGGGCTGGTGCTGAATCCGCATGTGCTGACCCTGGGATTTGCGCGACGCGCTGCAACGTACAAGCGCGCGAACCTGCTATTCGCCGATCCGGAACGCCTGCTGAAGATTGCAACCCAGGCGGGCGGGCTGCAGATACTGTATGCGGGCAAGGCGCATCCGGCAGACGACCCGGGCAAGGCGCTGATTCACAGCGTGATTGAAACGGCGAGCAAGTTATCCAATGACATGCTGCGCATTGTGTATCTCGAGAACTACGCGTGGGACCTGGGTGCCCTGCTGACGGCAGGCGTGGACGTGTGGGTGAATACGCCGCGGCGTCCCTATGAGGCTTCCGGTACCAGCGGCATGAAGGCTGCCTTGAACGGCGTGCCGAGCCTGTCAATTTTAGATGGTTGGTGGATCGAGGGTTGTATCGAGGGGGTGACCGGCTGGGCGATTGAAGACGGCGCCAACGATGCAGAGGAAGCCGAGAATCTCTACAAGAAACTCGAGAACGCGGTGGTGCCGCTGTATTGCGGCGAGCCGCAGCATTGGGCGCGAACCATGCGGACGACCCTGGCGTTCAACGGGTCGTACTTCAATACCAATCGCATGGTGAAGCAGTACACGCGGAATGCGTATTATCCGGTGAAGCTGATTGAGACCATCACCAAGGCAGAGGAGACAGCACCGTCTTACGCAATGAAGTAGTAGTGCAATCGAGAGTTTCCAGAGCCGAGGAGTTCAAAATGAAAAAGCCCCATGCTTGCGGAGAGCGTGGGGCTTTTTGATTTCTGGATGGCGCAGAGGGGTCAGGCGACCGCGAGGCCAAGAGCACGATTGATGCGGCTCTGGATCGGATCCATTTTCGACTCGGACGTGGGGGCGAACGCTGCGGGTGCGACCGGTTCCGGAGTGGGCACAGGCGTGGCACGGAGAACAGGCGGAACGACTTCGGTCGCCGGCGCTGTCCGAACTGGTTCGACCTGAATCGGCTCGGGCCGCCTGGATTCGTAGCGGACTGGCTCCGGCTGACGGATCTCGTAGCCAGCCGGCTGAGCAGAAGAAAGGAAAGGATCCAGCGCTCCCACGACGTCCTCGATCTGCTCCTTACGAAGCTGAAGGCTATCAAACTCCCGGATGATCCGGTCGAGTTGGGAATGTGCGACTTCAAGCGCCGCCAAGTAGTTTTCGCGATAGACCTCTGAGCTCATGGGATTCTCCTACAGCAGTTTTCGAGACCAACCTCTGGGCAGTGGCCGTAACGCTTCAATCGGTGCCTGTCGGGGTAGCGGAGAAAAGGCAACTCGAAAAATGCTATGGTCGGAAGTTTAGCCGCGGGTCACCATCGGATACATTACCCGAAGTGTGTAGGCCCGGATACTTTCGTGACAAAAGGGCCGTCGCAAGTGACTGAAATGAATTGATCTCAGGTCCGGCGAAGGTAACCCTACCGTGGGATGCAGGCGACCGGAGGATCGCGAAAGCCTGCAAAAGACTCATATTGCGGGTGATATCAGCAGAGCGGCCGAATCTCGCTGGATGTACCGCCAGCAGCGGGGACGTAGCATTTCTGGGTGTAGTCCATCACCATGCGATCGGCGTTGAAGCGCCAGCCCAGGGTACGAATCGTGCGTTTCATACGCTTGATCCAGCCGCGGGGCAGGCCGTCACGGTCACGGTCATAGAAGAGCGGGATGAGTTCACCGGACAGGACGCGGTAGAGGTCTTCGCCGTCGCGTGTGTCGTGGACGTCCATATTGGAGTGGGTTCGGCCTTTGCCGATGGCGAAACCGTTGAGGCCGTCGTAGGCCTCGGCCCACCAGCCGTCGAGCACGGAGAGATTGAGGCCGCCGTTGAGAACGACTTTCTGGCCGCTGGTGCCAGAGGCTTCGAGGGGGCGGCGGGGGTTGTTGAGCCAAACGTCGACGCCCTGAACGAGATGGCGGCCGACGTTGATGTCGTAGTCCTCGATGAAGAGAAACTTTTCGGCAAAGTCGGAGTCGCGCATCATTTCGGCGATTTGCTGGAGGACGCGCTTGCCGGGTTCGTCGTGCGGATGGGCCTTTCCGGCGAAAAGGAATTGGAGGGGGCGCTTGGGGTCGTTGACCATGGACGCAAGGCGTTCCATATCCTTGAGCAGCAGGTTGGCGCGCTTGTAGGTTGCGAATCGGCGGGCAAAACCGATGGTGAGGGCGTCTGGCGAGAAGACCTTGCCGAATCGCTGGAGGGATGACGGGGCCTCATTGCGGCGTTCGGCCTGCTCGACGGCGCGGCGACGTGCAAAGTCGAGGAGCTGTGCTTTGAGGCTGAGGTGAGTCTCCCAGAGTTCGCCGTCGTCGACTTCCTCGATGGCTTCCCAGGTACTCTTGGAGCCGCTGCGCTTTTGCCAGTCCACGCCGAGATGGCGATCGTAAAGGCGAAACATCTGGGGGGCGAGCCACGAAGGCACATGGACGCCGTTGGTGATGTGGCCGATGGGGACGGCGTCTTCAGAGCGGCCGGGATAGAGCCCCTTCCACATGGCCCGTGAGACCTCTCCGTGGAGCGAGGAGACGGCATTGACGCGGCGGGCGAGCTTGAGACCGAGGACCGTCATGCAGAAGGTCTCGCCGTAGTCGGTGGGGTGCTCGCGGCCGAAACCCATGAGGTTTTCCTGGGAGATGCCGAGCTGATCGCGCAGGGGGCCGAGGTGTTCTTCGATGAGGTCGGGGCTGAAGCGATCGTGGCCCGCCGGGACCGGCGTGTGGGTCGTGAAGATGACCTCGCGGGGAATCTGGCTCGCGGCCGCGTAGAAGTTCAATCCTTCATCTTCCATGCGCGAGCGGATGGCTTCAAATACCGCGAATCCGCTGTGCCCTTCGTTGAGGTGAAGAACGCCGGGGGATATGCCCATGGCCTTGAGAGCGCGGAATCCGCCGACGCCCAGGAGAAGTTCCTGGCGAATGCGGGTGCGTGAGTCTCCTCCATAGAGGCGTGACGTGGTCTCGAGGTCTTCAGGGGCGTTGCCGGGAACGTTGGAATCAAGGAGGAAGAGATCGCAGCGACCGACTTTGACTTGCCATACTTTGGCGCGAATGGCGGCGCCGCGGGTGGCAATTTCGACGACGACAGGCTGCCCGTCGATGCCGATGGCGGGCTGCATGGGGAGTTGCTTGATGTCAGTTTCGAGATACTCCTCGCGCTGCCAGCCTTTTTCATCGAGGCGCTGGAGGAAGTAGCCCTGGCCGTAGAACAGGCCCACGCCGACGAGCGGGATGCCGAGGTCGGACGCGCTTTTGATGTGATCGCCGGAGAGTACGCCGAGGCCGCCGGAATAAATGGGCAGCGACTCGTGCATGCCGAATTCCGCGGAAAAATAAGCAACGGGGCGGGGGCGAAGAATGCCGGCATTGGCCGCGCCCCAGGTGCGATCTTCCTGCAGGTATTCCTGGCGGCGGCGGTAGACGTAGTTGATGCGGCTGTGCAGGACAAGTTCGGTAGCGCGGCGCTCGATCTCACTCAGCGGCATTTCATTGAGCAGGGCAATGGGATTCTGGTTGAGCTGGCGCCAGCGGACGGGATTGAGGTCTCGGAAGAGGTTCGTGCAGTCGTGATCCCAGCTCCACCAGACGTTCCGGGCCAGAGCCCAGAGGCGTTCCTGCGCCGGGGCAACGAATCGGTCGAGGGTGCGGGCTTCGCTGACGATCGGCGCTACCTGCTCAGCGGCCTCGGCAAGCATGCGGATTTCGTTGTCGCGAAAGACGCGGGGCTCCTTGGTCTGGACCACGAGAACGCCCTGGAGGATGCCGCGATCCATGAGCGGGACGCCGAGGAAGGAGTGGTACTCTTCTTCGCCGGATTCCTTGAAGAACTTGTAGCGGGGGTGCCGGCTGGCGTCGTCGACAGCGACGGGGCGGACCTGCTCGGCGACGAGGCCGGCGAGCCCTTCATGCAGCGGCATACGGAGGGCACCAATGCATCGGGAGTGGAGGCCGAGCGACGCGGCAAGAACAAGGTTGGAGCGATCCGGCTCAAGCAGATAGGCGGAGCAGACGTCGGTGCGGAAACGCGAGGCGATGAGGGCGACGACGTTCATCAACGTGTCGGACGGCTTGCCGCCGTCCTGCGTGAGGCTGGTGATTTCGTCCAGGGTCAGAACCAGGTTTGCGTCCATCGCTTCAGGAGAAATGCTCATCGGGATACCTCCGCCCAGGGTTCGATTGCAGATGGGAAACGGGCGATGTGCGGGTCAAGATGGCGTCAGCGCGATAAGCCGGGTGGTGAAATGTGCTTCAGAAGAATTGCAAGAGCCTTGGAGATTGGCTGGAGAAAAAAGTTCGCGCGTGAATCTGAATTATTTTGACGATACCACTAGAGCATGCGGGATTTCCAATGAGGATGCCCGTTTGGGGGTTTGACGGGGGTTCTGCACAGGTTGGGGTGCATAGAGACACTCAGAGCGCAGTCGCGCCGAGTGTGCGCGGAGCGTCGAGGCTTACCGCATCGGCTGGCGGAGGATAGTTCTGAGTTTGGCGGGCGCGGTGCGGCGCGGGTCGCTCAGATAGATTTCGTGATGCTTGCCGGAAAGCTCCTTGCCGGAGGCGTGAATGGTGTCGTGCATGCGCTGGATCGTGGGGGCTTCTTCGGAAAACGGACCGAGGTAGAGGGTCTGCACGGATTGTCCTTCTTCGAGGGTTTCGAAGCGGACTCGGTCGAGGGCAGCGGGGTTTTTCTTCCTGCGGACTTCATCGAAGGCTGCATCTACGTTCGCGCGGGAGATGAATTCGGGCTGGAGGATCATTGCGGTCCACTTCCATGCGGATTTGTCGGTCAGGAAAAAGACGCGAGGATCGTCGGCCCACCAGAGACCTTCGAGAGGCATGACGCCGTAGTCGATGGCGCGGGGACTCTTCTTGAGCGAAAACTTGAGGGTGTAAGAGAGCGAGTAGAGCGCTTCGACGGCCTGCTCGAATGCCTTGGATTTGTTGGGGTCGCCCTGGCCGTCGACCATGAGATAGGTGAGCGGGGGGACGGTCACGGTGGTGATTTCCCCGGTGGGCGGCTGGTAGAGATGTTTCCACTGTTTTTTGAGGTCGAGTTTTTCCATGGTGAGCATGGTTTACCTCCGGCATTGGATTGCCGGTGGGAGTATAGCGCTGGTGCGGGCGCGGCGCTGTGACGAAGCGGCAGCGCTTCGAAACCCACTCATCGCGATCGAGCCGCGATCATTGGGGCACAGACTTCCACCTTCCGAGGGCCTGGAGAGATTGGAAGTTAATGGATGCCTCGCTCAGTCGCCGGGGGCTTCTTCCAGTTCGGAGCCGATGCGGTGGAGTTTCATGACGCGCCACTGGAGGCGATCGAAGAAGAGGTAGACGACGGGGGTGGTGAAGAGGGTGAGAGCCTGCGAGACGAGCAGGCCGCCGACGATGGTGATTCCGAGGGGCTTGCGGAGTTCGGAGCCGACACCCATACCGATGGCCAGCGGGAGTCCGCCGAACATGGCGGCGAGGGTGGTCATCATGATGGGGCGGAAGCGCAGCAGGCAGGCCTGATAGATGGCTTCGACGGGGGGCAGGCCGTGATCGCGTTCGGCTTGCAGCGCGAAGTCGATCATCATAATGGCGTTCTTCTTCACAATGCCTATGAGCAGGAGGATGCCGATGAGCGCCATGATGCTGAGATCGGTTCCGGTGATGAGCAGCGCGAGGATGGCGCCGACGCCTGCGGGGGGCAGCGTGGAGAGAATGGTGAGCGGGTGGATCAGGCTCTCGTAAAGGATGCCGAGGACGATGTAGACGGCGACGAGCGCGGCGAGGATGAGGTATGGCTCGTTCTTGAGGGAGTCCTGAAAGGCCTGAGCGGTGCCCTGGAAGGTGGCGTGAATCGAGGTGGGCATTCCCATGTCGGCCTGGGCTTTTTGCAGGGCGGTAACGGCGTCGCCGAGGGCCACGTTGGGGGCGAGATTGAAGGTGAGCGTGACCGCCGGATATTGGCCCTGGTGATTGACGGCGAGCGAGGTTCGCTTCTGCTCCCAGTGGGCGATCGCGGAAAGCGGGACCATAGCGCCATTGCTGGAGGGAGTGGCGGCGGCGGCCGGCACGGCGGCGAGGCCCCCGGCGGTTGAGAATGCCGTTGAGGATGAAGTCATGCCGGTAAGGGTTCCGGAGGCGATTGCGGCAGCGGTTGTCGACTCGTTGGTTGACGCTGCGATGGCAGCGATGTTGGTTGCTACGGGGCTGGTGGTGGTCGTGGTGGTGGATGTCGTGGACGAACTGGTGCTCGAAGTTACGAGTTGACCACCGGATGTGGCGAAGGCCGCTGGGGCGCCGGACACGGCAGATGGCGGAGCCGCTGTTGTCGCGGCCGGAGCGGCTGCCGTAGTGGCGGCGATCGTGTTGGTTCCGAGGGTGGGAACAGATGCGGCTACGCCGGAGGTGGTGCTGGCCTTGATGTAAATGTTGTTGAGCGAGTCTGGGCTGAGCTGGTAACTGGGATCGACCTCCATGACCACGAAGTACTGGTTGAGGCCGGTGTACATGGTGGAAACCTGGCGCTGGCCGAAGGCGTCGTAGAGAACCTGGTCGATCGTGGAGGCGGAGATGCCGAGGCGCGCGGCGGTGTCGCGATCGATGACAAGCGTTTCTGACAGTCCCTGATCCTGCTGGTCGGTGGAGGCGTCGCGCAATTGAGTCATAGTGCGCATGCGGGCGAGCAGCCGGGGCGCCCATGTGTTGAGCTCGCTCAGATTTTCGTCAGAGAGCGTGTATTGATATTGCGAGTCACCTCCACGCGCGCCGACTTGAATATCCTGCTGCGCCTGGAGAAAGAGTTGGGCGCCGGGGACGCTGGTCAGCTTTCTGCGCAACCCGTTCACGACCTGATCGGCGGACATATGGTTGGGGCGCTCGTTGAGCGGCTTGAGGGCAATGAACATGTTTCCGACGTTGGTGCCGCCGCCGCCGGGGCCGTTGCCTCCGACGAATGCCGTGACGGTCTGGACGGAAGGATCTTCCAGCACCATCTGGGCAAGCTGTTTCTGCTTGATCGCCATGGCGGGAAAGCTGATGTCCTGGGCGCCGCGGGTGCGGCCGCCGAGCCGCCCGGTGTCCTGCTGCGGGAAGAAGCCCTTGGGAACAATCATGAAGAGATAGATATTGAGGAAGGCGCAGGCGATGGCGACGCTGAGCGTGACCCACTGATGGCGCAGGACCCAGCGCAGGGCCGAGTTGTACTCGTGGTGAATCCACTGGAACGCATTCTCCGATATGCGATACAGGCGTCCATGGCGGCTCTCGTCGCGCTGCTTGAGGAACCTGGCGCAGAGCATGGGCGTGGTGGTGAGTGAGACGAGCAGCGAGACGGCGATGGCCACGCTGAGGGTGACGGCGAATTCGCGAAAGAGCTTCCCGATGATACCGCCCATGAGAAGAATGGGGATGAAGACGGCGATCAGCGATGTGCTCATCGAGAGCACGGTGAAGCCGATCTCTTTGGAGCCCTTCATCGCAGCGTCGAAGGGATTCATGCCCTCTTCGAGATAGCGCGTGATGTTCTCGATGACCACGATGGCGTCGTCGACGACGAAGCCGGTGGAGATGGTGAGAGCCATGAGGGAGAGATTGTCGATGGTGTAACCGAGCAGGTACATCACGCCGAAGGTGCCGACGAGCGAGAGCGGCACGGCGACGGATGGGATGATGGTGGCCCAGATTTCGCGCAGGAAGAGGAAGACGACGAGGACCACAAGCAGGACGCTGATGATGAGTGTGATTTCAACGTCGTGGACGCTGGAGCGGATAGTGGTGGTGCGGTCGACCGCGACGTTCATCGCAATGGTAGGCGGGATTTCGGCCTGAAGGCGAGGCATCTCTTTCAGGACCGCATCGACGGTGTCGATAACGTTGGCGCCCGGGATTTTGAAGATGACGATAAGGATGGAGTCTTTGAGCTTTCCGCTGTGGCCCGGAGAGTTGTTTCCGGCGAGCCCGGCGGTGTGAATGTCGGAGACGGAGTCAGTGACGGTGCCGAGGTCGCCGACCCGTACCGCCGCACCGGTCTGCTGGTTGTATCCAACGATGATAGGCGCGTAGTCGGCAGCTTTGAAAATCTGGTCGTTGTCGTCGATCTGCCAGCGATGTTGTGCGTCGTCGAAACCCCCTTTGGGGCGGTTGGCGTTGGCGGCGGAGAGCGCAGTGCGCACCGCTTCGAGGCCGACGCCGTTATTGCCGAGTTGCATGGGGTTGAGTTCGACGCGAACGGCGGGCTGTGCACTGCCGCCGACGAAGACCTGGCCCACGCCCTGGATCTGCGCGATGCGCTGGGCGAGAATCGAGTCGGCCATGTCGTAGATCTGCGGCTTGGGGATGACGTCGGAGGTGAGCGTGAGAATGAGGATCGGCGCTTCAGCCGGGTTGGCCTTCCGGTAGCTGGGATTCTGCGGAAGGTAGGACGGAAGCTGGCTGCGCGCGGCATTGATGGCAGCCTGCACGTCGCGGGCAGCGGCATCAATGTTGCGATTCATATCAAACTGCAACGAGACAGAGGCAGAGCCGAGCGAACTCGACGACGTCATCTGGTTAACGCCGGCAATGCGGCCGAACTGGCGCTCGAGCGGAGTGGCGACGGCGGAGGCCATGGTCTCGGGGCTGCCGCCGGGCAATCCTGCGCCGACGCCGATGACGGGAAAGTCGACATCGGGAAGCGAAGCCACCGGAAGAATCGAGTAAGCAACGGAACCGGCCAGCAATAAGGCGAGGCTCAGCAGCGTGGTAGCAACGGGGCGGCGAATGAAGGGCGCGGAGAGATGCATCGCTCAGTCTCCGGCCACCGGCTGCTCATCGAAGGAGGGCTGGCCGATACGCTTGCGCAAGTGGACCGACAGTTTATCGAAGTAAAGATAGATGACGGGCGTGGTGTAGAGGGTGAGCAACTGCGACAGAAGAAGTCCGCCAACGATGGTGATGCCGAGGGGCTTGCGCAGCTCCGCGCCGACGCCGCCGCCGAGAGCCAGCGGCAGACCGCCGAGCAGAGCTGCCATGGTGGTCATCATGATGGGGCGGAAACGGAGCAGGCAGGCCTGGTAGATGGCCTCATCCGGCGATTTGCCGTGGTTGCGCTCCGCGTCGAGCGCGAAGTCGATCATCATGATGGCGTTCTTCTTCACGATGCCGATGAGCAGGATGATCCCGATGAGCGCGATGACACTGAACTCGGTTCTGGTAAGCATGAGGGCGAGAATGGCGCCAACGCCAGCCGAAGGCAGCGTGGAAATGATGGTGATGGGATGGACGTAGCTCTCGTAGAGCACACCCAGGACGATGTAGACGGTGATGAGTGCGGCGAG
Organism: uncultured Acidobacteriaceae bacterium; assembly: GCA_963830285.1. GTDB lineage: Bacteria > Acidobacteriota > Terriglobia > Terriglobales > Acidobacteriaceae > Telmatobacter. The sequence goes on along the minus strand of CAWHLU010000008.1, from coordinate 1,291,783 downwards.
AATGAGCAGCGGCTCGTTGGAGAGCGAGTTCTGAAATGCGGCGGCCGTTCCCTGAAAGCTCGCGTTGATGCTGGCGGGCAAGGCAATGCGTTTCTCGACGTCGTTGACGGCTTTGACGGCGTCGCCCAGCGCCTTACCGGGCGCGAGATTGAAGCTGATGACCGTGGATGGGAACTGGCCCTGATGGCCGATGGAAAGCTGGGCACGGCTCTGTTGCCAGTGAGCGATGGTGCTGAGCGGAACCTGGGTGCCGTTGGCTGATTTGACGTACAGATTGTTGAGAGTGGTGGGGTCGGTCTGGAAGTTGGGTCCGACTTCCATAACGACGTGGTACTGATTCAGCTGGGTAAAGATGGTGGAGACCTGGCGCTGGCCGAAGGCGTCGTAGAGGGTATTGTCTACGTCGGCCATGGCGATTCCGAGGCGCGCGGCGGTATCGCGATCGATGACCAGCTGCGCGCCCATGCCTTGATCCTGCAGATCGCTGGCGACGTCGGTGACGATGGATTCCTTGCTGAGCTCCTGCACCATCTTGCGGGTGTAGGTGGCGAGCTCAGTGGAGTTGGGATCTTCGAGCGAGTACTGGAATTGAGTGCGGCTGACGCGGTCTTCGACGGTGAGGTCCTGGAGCGGCTGGAGGAAGAGCTGAATGCCGTCGACGTCGGCGACCTTGGGCTGCAGGCGCTGGATGACTTCGGATGCGGAGATTTTGCGCACATCGAGTGGCTTGAGGGTGATCTGGATGCGGCCCGAGTTGAGCGTGGTGTTGGTGCCATCGACTCCGATGAAGGAAGAGACGTTGTCGACCGCCTGATCCTGCAGGACGATGTCGACGAGCTTCTGCTGGCGCAGCGACATGTTGGTGAAGCTGATGGATTCGGGCGCTTCGCTGATGCCGAGGATCACGCCGGTATCCTGCACCGGGAAGAAGCCCTTGGGCACGATGATGAAGAGCAGGATGGTGGCAACCACCGTACTGATGGTGATCATCAGGGTGAGGAAACGATGGCGCAGGACGACCTTGAGAGTGTCGCCATACCAGGCGATGACGGAGTTGAAGACCTTTTCTGAAGCATGATAGAACCGCGTCTGCTCGTTCTCAGGCCGATGTTTCAGGATGCGCGAGGACATCATCGGCGTAAGCGTGAGCGAGACCACAGCGGAGACGAGGATGGTGACGGCGAGGGTAATCGCGAATTCGCGGAAGAGACGCCCGACCACATCGCCCATGAAGAGCAGGGGGATGAGCACGGCGATGAGCGAGACGGTCAGCGAGATGATGGTAAAGCCGATCTGTTCGCTGCCCTTCAACGCGGCGCGCATGGGAGTCTCGCCGGCCTCGATGTAGCGGGAGATGTTCTCGATCATCACGATGGCGTCGTCGACGACGAAGCCCGTGGAGATAGTGAGCGCCATGAGCGTGAGGTTGTTGAGGCTGTAGCCCAGAAGGTACATGACGCCGAAGGTGCCGACGATCGAGAGCGGCACGGCGATGGACGGAATGATGGTGGCGGCGAGGTTGCGCAGGAAGAGGAAGATCACCAGGACGACCAGCGCCACGGTGAGCATGAGCTCGAATTCAACGTCCTTGACCGAGGCGCGGATGGTAGTGGTGCGGTCGGTGAGGACGTGGACCTGAACGTTCGCAGGAAGGCTTGTCTGCAATTGAGGCAGGAGCAGGTTGATGCGATCGACGACGGCGATAATGTTGGCGCCGGGCTGGCGCTGCACGTTGACGATCACGGCAGGCTGGCGATTCATCCATGCAGCTTCCTGCGAGTTCTCTGCCGCATCGACAACGGAGGCTACGTCGGAAGTGCGAACAGGAGCGCCGTTGCGGTAAGCAACAATGACGGGCAGGTAATCGGCGCTGGAGATGAGCTGGTCGTTGGCGTTGATGGTGTAGGACTGGCGCGAGCCGTTGAGCGTGCCCTTGGCCTGGTCGACGTTGGCGGCGGCGAGGGCGGTGCGCAGGTCTTCGAGGCTGAGGTTGTAGGCTGCGAGCTGGGCGGGGTTGGCCTGCACGCGGACGGAGGGTTTTTGACCGCCGGCAATGGAGACCAGGCCGACGCCGGTGACCTGGGAGATCTTCTGCGCGAGGTTGGTATCGGCCGCGTCTTCGATCTTGTCGAGGGGCAAGGTGTCGGAGGTTAGCGCCAGCGTCATGATGGGCGCGTCGGCGGGGTTGACCTTGCTGTAGACAGGCGGATTGGGCAGGTCAGTGGGCAGAAAGCTGTTGGCGGCGTTGATAGCGGCCTGGACTTCCTGCTCGGCGACGTCGATGTCTTCGTCGAGATTGAACTCAAGAGTGATCACCGAGCCGCCGCCGGAACTGACGGAGGTCATCTGCTTGAGGCCGGGCATCTGTCCGAACTGGCGTTCCAAGGGTGCGGTGACAGACGAAGACATGACATCGGGTCCGGCACCGGGATAGAAGGTGAGGACCTGGATGATGGGGTAGTCCACCTCGGGGAGTGCGGAGACCGGCAACTGCAGGAAGGCGACACCGCCCGCGAGCATGATGGCCGCCATGAGCAGCGATGTCGCGATGGGGCGCAGAATAAAGGGCCGGGATGGACTGAGACTCACTGCTGTGGCCTTTGACTGGAGCTGGAATTCGCCTTGTGCTGGCCGGCATTGCCACTGCCTGGCTGGCTCGTGCCGGTGCCTGCCGGCTGAGCAGGACCTTGTCCTCCCTGGTTTGCCGCTGGCGGGCGGCGGCGACTGAGACGGGTTGGCCGGGACGCAGGCGATCGGCTCCGTCGATGACGACCTTTGAACCGGGCTGAGGGCCGCTGTCGAGGATGGTGTTCTGGCCTTCGGCGAGGGCCACCGTGACAGGCTGCATCTGGGAAACCTGACCGCCCTTTCCGTCGTCGTTAATCACCCAGACGAAAAGGGAACCGTTCAGACCGGTCTGGATTGCGGCCGAAGGGACCACAAGGGCTTTGGGCCGGTTTTCCAGAATCAGGTGGATGTTGACGAACTGGTTGGGAAAGAGGACGGAGTCCTTGTTGTCAAAGACAGCCTTGAGTTTGTCGGTGCCAGTGGTGGTGTCGATCTGGTTGTCGGCCGTAAGAAGGTTGCCGCTCGTGAGCATCTGGGTATCGCTGCGGTCGAAGGCGTCGACAGGGATTCGCTTGTCGGTTGAGAGACGTTTGAGCACCTGCGGCAACTGGTTCTCCGGCAGCGTGAAGTAGACGGCGATGGGCTTGAGCTGATTGATGATGACGAGATTGGTTGAATTGGCGGAGATGATGTTGCCAGGATCGACGAGACGGAGGCCAATTTTGCCGTTGATGGGCGACTGGATATAGCACCAATTCAACTGCAACTGGGCGGTTTCGATGGCGGCATTGTCCGACTGAATGGCGCCTTCGTACTGGCCCTGCTGGGCCTGGTCGGCATCGAGGGTTTCTTTGGAAACGACGCCGGCTGCATAGAGGGCCTTATACCGGTTGAACTCGGCTTGCGCGTTCTTAAGGAGGGCCTGATCGTGGGCCAGCGTGCCCTTGGCCTGGTCGAGCGCGGCCTGGTAGGGCTTGGGGTCGATCACCATGATGGTTTCGCCCTGTTTGACTTCCTGGCCCTCGGTGAACTTGACGGGGAGCAATTCGCCGCTGACGCGCGCCTTGACCGTAACGCTGTAATAAGGGGTGACAGTGCCGAGGCCGGTGAGGTAAATGGGCATCGGCTTTTGTTCCGCGGGAACGACCTGCACCGGCACGGGGCGCGAAAGCAGGGCAGCCGCCTGATTGGCGGTGTTCGCGGCGGTCTTCTGCTTGTTCTGATAAACGCGCCAAACGATGAGCCCGACAGCAGCGGCGAGGACAAGATAGACAACAACCCGGACCCAGGTGTTCCTTTGACCGGGGGGCTGTGATTCGCCGGTTTTAGGCAAAGAAGGCTCAGTGGCGTTTTGAATTGGCATGTTCAGGCTTCCCGTCAATCGTGTGTGATTCGAGATAAAATCCCGGCGGCTTCTGCTCTCGAAGAGGCTTGGTCGTGCAGTGTTTTTGCCGCGGCAACACTCCTCTTAGGGACGGTATTGGATTCTGAAAGGTTTCCTGCGGACCGGCGTTTCCGTCCGCAAACGAACCCTCTGCGTACGGCAAACCGAGTCCGCAGACATTGTAGCGAACTGAAGGCATGGGCCGGCGACGATGTGGGTGCGAAAGCGGTTTTGTCGGTGGTAAGAAGGGAGGATGCAGGCACGGCAGCCATTCGGAGTACGGTGCAGATGCGCCCCGAGGTTAGGAACTTGAGTCGAAGATCGTTAGAGCAACTCGAATGAACTCGCATATTGAGATTTGGCCGCCCGATGATGAAGCCTGGAGGGCCCTGGAACCGTCCTATAACGGTGTAGAAGGAAACTCGAGGAGCACACTTGACGCGCCAACCGCGCGCCATCGTCTAAGATTGACTTTTTGATTCGTACGATGGGAATGAGCGGATGTGTCCCGCTCAGACCCGGATTCGATTGAGCTGCGTTTGCCTTGACCGGTTCGCCTGCGATGCGTTGGCGACTCATCTCTCATACGTCACTCTGTTGACAGGCAAATCGCCTCAGGAGCGAGTACCAGCCCTATGATGTGGATTGTTCGGCTTGCACTTCGGCGGCCGTACACGTTTGCCGTCTTTGCGCTCTTGATCTTGATTCTTGGCGCATACAGCATTGCGTCGATGCCCACGGATATTTTTCCGAACATCGACATTCCCGTTGTGACCGTGGTGTGGAGCTACACCGGGCTTTCAGCGCAGGAGATGTCGACGCGGATCATTTTCAACAGCGAGCGCGGCGTGACCACGACGGTGAACGATGTTGAGCATATTGAGTCGCAGTCGCTGAATGGGATTGGCGTCATCAAGATCTTCTTTCAACCGCATGTGAACGTCGCCAGCGCGGTGGCGCAGGTGACGGCGATCGCCCAGGTGCAACTGCGATCGCTGCCGCCCGGAACTACGCCGCCCTTCATCATCCAGTACAACGCATCGAGCGTGCCGGTGCTGATGCTTGGCCTTTCGGGGCCTGGCCTCAGCGAACAGCAGTTAAACGATCTGGCGACGAACACGATTCGAACCCAGCTGGCCACGGTCGAGGGAGCACAGACACCGTACCCGTACGGCGGAAAGCAGCGCCAGATTCAGGTGGATATCGATCCAAAAGCGCTGCAGGCCCAGGGATTGTCGCCCGCGGACGTGGTGAACGCGGTCTCGGCGCAAAACCTGATTGTGCCCTCGGGCACGATGAAGATGGACCGGTTCGAGTATGCAATCGAGACAAACTCGGCGCCGTCGATCATTGATCAGTTGAACGATCTCCCGATTAAAAGCGTAAACGGCGCAATCGTTTACGTGCGCGATGTGGCACACGTGCGAGACGGATACCCGCCCCAGACCAACATCGTGCGCGTGGATGGGAAACGCGCCATCATGATGGCGATTATGAAAACGGGCTCGGCGTCTACGCTGCAGATCATCAAAGACGTGCGCGCCATTGTCGACAGTCCCAGCGTGCGGGGCCAGTTACCGCCGCAGATGCAGATCAATGCCCTTTCCGATCAGGGCATTTTTGTGCGCGGCGCAATCAGCGGCGTGGTGCGGGAGGCGCTGATTGCGGCCTGCCTGACGGCGGTGATGATCCTGGTGTTTCTGGGAAGCTGGCGATCGACGCTGATTATTGCGGTGTCGATTCCGCTGTCGATCCTGTGTTCGATCACGATGCTGGCCCTGCTGCACGAAACCATCAACATCATGACGCTGGGCGGGCTGGCGCTGGCGGTCGGCATTCTGGTCGACGATGCGACGGTCGAAATCGAGAACATCAATCGCAACCTGGAACAGGGCAAGGAGATAGAGCAGGCTATCCTGGATGGCGCTGCGCAAATCGCCACTCCTGCGCTGGTTTCGACCCTCGCTATTTGCATCGTGTTTGTGCCCATGTTTCTGCTGAGCGGCGTGGCGCGCTACCTGTTTGTCCCGCTGGCAGAGGCCGTGGTGTTTGCCATGCTCGCCAGCTACCTGCTTTCGCGCACGGTCGTGCCGACGATGGCGAAATATCTCCTGCACGAACACGATGATGCACAGACGGCTCGGAAGGCACAGAGCCGCAATCCATTTGTTCGCTTCCAGAGTGGATTTGAGGCTGGTTTCACGCGGTTCCGCAATGGCTATGTGCGGCTGTTGACGCTTTCGGTGGATTTTGCCGGCGTGTTTCTGATCATCTTTGTGGTGTTTGCCGTAGGATCGGTCGCGCTGCTGGTGCCCTGGCTGGGACAGGACTTCTTTCCGGCAGTCGATGCAGGACAGTTCAAGATTCACGTGCGCGCGCGGACGGGCACACGAATCGAAGAGACAGCCTCGCTGTGCGATCACATCGACTCGACGATCCGCGAGCATATCCCGTCCAGCGAGGTAGTGACGATAGTCGACAACATCGGACTTCCCTACTCGGGACTAAACCTCTCGTATTCGACGTCGGCGCCGATCGGGCCAGAGGATGCGGATATCCAGGTGCAGCTTTCGCCCAAGCACCATCCGACGGACGAATATGTGCAGGAATTGCGGGGGGTGCTGGCGCGTGAGTATCCGGGCGTGACGTTTTATGTTCTGCCGGTAGACATTGTGACCCAGATTTTGAACTTCGGACTTTCCGCACCGATTGATATTCAGATCGTGGGGCCAAATCTGTATGGCAACCGCGCGGTTGCAGAAAAGATGCTGAACGAAGTCCGGTACGTACCGGGAGCGACGGACTCGCGCATTCAGCAGCCCTTTGACTATCCGAATTTCACGGTGAATGTGGACCGGACGCGGGCGCAGGCGATTGGATTTTCGCAACGGGATGTCGCGCAGAGCCTGCTGGTGGCATTGAGCGGCAGTTTCCAGACCACACCGAGCTTCTATCTGGATCCACGTAACGGCGTGAGCTACAACGTTGCGGTGCAGACGCCGCAGTACAGGTTGGACTCGATGTCAGCGCTGGAGAGCCTGCCGGTAACACAGTCAGCGAGCGCGAGTGCGGGAGGATCGACGTCGTCAAGCGCCGAGTCGAGCCCCGCGCCAATGGAGACAAACGCGCCCGGCGCGCCGCAAAAACCTGTGCAGGTGCTGGGCAATCTGGCGCAATTCCAGCCGGGCACGGAACTGGGCACCGTAAGCCACTACGACGTGCAGCCGGTGCTGGACATCTATGCCAACGTTGCGGGCACCGACCTGGGAACCGTGACGCGGGAGATGGAAAGGATCAAGGCCAAGTACGAGAAGCAGCTGCCGCGCGGCTCCCACATGATTCTGCGCGGACAGAGCGAGACGATGCAGGCCTCGTACATCGGACTGCTGAGCGGCCTGGCCTTTTCGATCCTGCTGGTTTACTTGCTGATCGTGGTGAATTTCCAGTCGTGGCTCGATCCGTTTCTAATCATTTCGGCACTGCCAGCGGCGCTGGCGGGGATTGCATGGTTCCTTTTCCTGACGGGAACGCGGTTGAGCGTGCCGGCGTTGACAGGCGCGATTATGTGCATGGGCGTGGCCACGTCGAATTCGATTCTCGTGGTGAGTTTCGCGCGCGAACAGCTGGAAGAGTTGGTGGGCGACGCAAGACAGGCGGCGCTGAATGCGGGGTTTGTCCGGTTGCGGCCGGTGCTGATGACGGCGCTGGCCATGATCCTGGGCATGATGCCGATGGCGTTGGGCCTGGGCGAAGGCGGAGAGCAGAATGCGCCACTGGGACGAGCCGTAATCGGCGGACTCCTGCTGGCCACAGTGGCGACGCTGTTTTTTGTGCCGGCGTTTTTCTCGGTGGTGCATGGCTGGCTTGAAAAGCGCAGCCGTTCGAAGCGCCGCGAGACGCAAGCCGCAACGTTTGATGAGTTCGAGTAGCCAGCAAGTAAGCTGCAAATTTTTCGGAGTAGCGATATGAGCGACACATCCAACCCGAACCAGAAGCCGGTTCCTCACGAGGGCCATGAGACGCAGCATGCGCCAGCGCAGAAGCCGATTGGGACAGGATATGCCATTACCGGTCTCGTGATTGTGCTGCTGGTGTTTGCGGCGCTGGCGTTGTTCGGAATCCTGAGCCGCATTCACCACAGCAGCGTGCTGGCAAAGGCGACGCAGGAGGCAGCCGCTCCGGCGGTGATTGCGGTGGCGCCGAAACCGGGATCCCCTGTCGACATGTTCATGCTGCCGGGCAATGTGACCGCCTATACCGATTCGCCGATTTACGCACGCACGTCGGGTTACCTGACGAAATGGTATTACGACATTGGATCCCACGTGAAGAAGGGGGCGCTGCTGGCGGAGATTGCGACTCCCGAACTGGATCAGCAGCTCACGCAGGCCGAGGCCGATCTGGGGACGGCAGAAGCGAATGCGAAGAATGCACATTCGCAGGCGCAGCGCTACCAGGATCTGGCGCCATCGAATGCGGTTTCGCAGCAGGATACAGAAACCTTTACGAACCAGGCATCGGCAACGGCGTCGGCGGTCAAGTCGGCCGAGGCCAATGTGGACCGGTTGAAAGAGCTGCAGTCGTTTGAAAAGGTCTATGCGCCGTTCGATGGGGTGATTACGGCGCGCTCGGTCGACACCGGACAGCTGATTGATACGGGAGCGGCAAAGGAGCTGTTTCACATGCAAGCGCTCAATACGCTCCGCGTCTACACCAACGTTCCGCAGCTGTACACGACAAACACAAAGCGTGGTTCGAAGATCGACATCACGTTCCCGGAATATCCCGGGAAAACCTTTCAGGGGACACTGGTGAGGACCGCGGACGCGATCGACCCGACGAGCCGGACGTTGCTGGTAGAACTTGACGTGGACAATCGCAAGGGGGAGCTTCTGCCGGGGTCGCTGGCGCAGGTACATTTCAAGGCGCCGGCCATGCAGACATTCGTCATTCCGGTTTCGGCAATCATATTCCGGCGCGAGGGAACGCAGGTTGGCACGGTGGGGAGCGACAATGTTGCGCACCTTATTCGGGTGACAATCGGCCAGGACGACGGAGCAACCGTGCAGATCGTGAGCGGATTGAAGGACGGGGACCTCGTGATCCAGGATCCGCCGGATTCCCTGATTGAGGGAGAAAAAGTAAACCCCGAGAATCCAAACAACCATCCGCAAGGCGGGCAGCCTTCCCCGGGGGGCAAATAGCGATGGGTTTGGGTGCAGAACGAGGCTTCGTGACTCCATCCCGGTACCAGCGACGCGAGAGGCGGGCGCTCAACGGGCGTTTGCTGGCCGCGAGCCTGCTGGGAGTGGGGGCCTTGCTGTCGGGGTGCAAGGTCGGGCCCAACTATCAACGTCCTGACACGCTGGCGCCTCCGGACTACAAGGAGGGTGGATCAGCGGGTGCGGTTCTGCCACCGCCGAATCCTGCCGGCGGGACATGGAAGCCGGCATCCCCTTCCGACGGCATGCTGCGCGGCAAGTGGTGGGAGGCTTACCAGGATCCGCAGCTGAATGCGCTGGAAGAACAGATTGCGCCGCAGAACCAGAGCCTGCGTGCGGCCCTTGAGACCTATCTCGCGGCGCGCGACCAGGTGCGGGTGGCGCGGGCGGACTTTTACCCGACGCTTTCTGTAACCCCAGCCGCAAGCCGTGATGAGGTATCTACCCACCGGCCGCTTGCTCCGGCGGGGACTGGAAACAAATACAGCGACTTTCAACTGGAGGGCCAGGCGAGCTGGGAGCCGGACTTGTGGGGTCGGGTGCGGCGGAATGTGGAAGCCGCCCATGAGAATGCCCAGGCCAGCGCGGCAGACCTGGCGAACCTGGACCTGAGCCTGCATGCGGAGCTGGCGGTTGATTATTTCGAATTGCGTGGACTGGACTCGGACGCACGGCTGCTGACAAGGGCGGTGAACGATTATCAAAACCAGCTGGATCTGAACCAGAAGCTGGTGAAGGGTGGATTGGCTACCGAGGTGGTGGTCGCACAGGCACTGACGCAGTTGGAAACAACGCGCGCGCAACTGGTGGATGTGAACGAGGCGCGGAGTGAGTACGAGCATGCGATCGCTACGCTGATCAACAAGGAGGCGCGCGACGTGTCGCTGGCCGCGGCGCCGCTGGATATTGCGCTGCCGAAGATTCCGGTCGGCGTACCGTCGCAACTGATCGAGCGGCGGCCGGATATTGCGGCGACGGAACGGCGCACGGCTGCGGCCAATGCGCAGATCGGGATCGCGATCAGCGCCTTTTATCCGAATGTGGTACTTGGGGGCGGTGGAGGATTTGAAAGTACGAACGCCGGGACACTCATCCAGGGTCCGAGCGCGCTGTGGAGCCTGGGCGCCCAGGCGACCGAATTGCTGTTCGACGCCGGCAAGCGGCACGCGATTACCGATCAGGCGAGGCACAACTACGAGGCGGAAGCGTCGACATATCGCGCCACGGTGCTTGGCGCATTCAACGAGGTCGAAGACCGGTTGTCGGACCTGCGCGTGCTGGACGAGGAGTCTGTCACAGAGCGACGCGCCGTGGATGCCGCGCAGCACTCATTGGACTTGTCGAATCAGCGTTACAAAGGGGGAGCGACGAGCTACCTGGAAGTGCTGATTGCAGACAGCACACTGCTGACAAACCAGCGTACATCCACCGACCTGATTACGCGCCAGTTTGCGGCGAGCGTGGGCCTTGTGCGCGCGCTCGGCGGCGGATGGGATGTAACGCAACTGCCGTAGCCTTACCAGCCGGTTCCGTTATGCAGCCTTTGTCAGTTCGAGCTCGTGGCGGAGGAGCGACGAACAATACCGGCTGAAGTCGTAGGCTCCTGCATGCGGCAGTTGTTCCACCAGCGCGTGACTCTTTTCCCAGGCGATTCTGGCTTCGTCCAGGTTGCCTTCGATCCAATGGAGAGCGCTCTCGGCCCTCCAGTAGTCGGCGTTGAAGCGCGTGGGTTTCCTGGCCTGCATGCGATTCCACCAGAAGCGCGTTGCCTTGGCGTCGCGGCGGACGAGGGCATTTCCGAAAACGAATGCGGTGTGAAATTCGGCCGGGATGTTTGAAGCTGATTCGAGGCAGACCAGTTCCGCGTGAGCGAGAACCTCGTCCGCTTCCTGCTCATTGCCGGCATCAATCGAATGGCTGAAGGCATAGAGCCACATCAAGAGAGCCTGCCGACCGTGAGCAATACCCCTTGCTGCGCTGCGGATCGAGCGAATGTCGTAATCCCGGGGCCGGAGCGATGAAACCAGGCTTGAGCCAATGTGGGCGATCGCCAAATGAAATTCGGCAAACGCACCGCCTGAGAGCAGCTGCAGAACAATAGCGCCGTCAGAGTAGCCTTGCGGAGTCCGGAAGGGGAGCAGGTTTGCGGTAGCCAGGCCGAGACTCCACGCGCCAAAGAGGGCCATGAATCCGGTAATCGGCTGCGGCAGGGCAACGCCCAAACCGACAACAAGGATGAGAGCGAAAGTGCCGGTAAGAATATTGGCGAGTATGCCGGCAAACATCATGGTGAGAAATTGCCGCGGGTGCAGTCTTCCATCGCCGGGGATGAGAGCGGTTTCGCCATCGGCGAGGATGAGGCCTTTGGGCTTGAATTCAAACTCCCACTTCGCATCCCGAATGCGCCACTGGAAAGGTCCGACAAAGAAGGCGCGCACCTTCATGCCGCAGAGCATGCCGACAACCGCATGACCTGCCTCGTGGACGGAAGTAATGGCAAGGAGAGCGATAAAAGTGAACGCGAGACGAACCCACGCGCTATTGAGTGCGGTGAGGTGTTGGGTTGTGAGCCATCCCTGCCACCAGAGATAGGCGCCCATGCTGAGGCCGAAGGTAACACCTTGCGCGATCCGGTTGACATGGCGGCTGGTGAAGTCGCCGGGGATGGCCGTTACCTCTTCAGTTTTGGCGGCCAGCTTAACCCTGAGGCTCTTGCCAAACGCTGCGAATCCCAAAAGGCTCATGGCAACGAGGATCGTATTTGCCGCGTCCAGCCGGTGCGTATAGAAGCAGGGGATAAGTGCGACGAGGAGATAGATGCCACTGCCGGCAAGTCCAAAGGCGCGCGCCGAGGGCCTGGACTTCATGCAGGTCCACCAGGCCGAAGCAAAGACAGCGGCGGACGCAAGCATCATGGACGCCCAAAGGGCGACTCGCGAGGACGAATGCGGGTGCAGTGGGGACGCTATCGCCGTGAGAGCCACGACTGCCAGCCGGATGCACATGAGAGCGGTGAAGGCGTGAATCCAGGAGAGATATTTTCGAAATCCGAGCAAGTCTGGCTCTCTTTCCGGGGAAGTTCCAGACTACGGAGGGTCGAGGACGGAACCAATGGCTCTTTCGGTAAAGTCTGTGACTTTTGGACCATTACGAAAGGGTGGAATACCGATTTACTCGTGTGTGTCAGGGAGGTTCGCGGGAGTATAGGCGGCCGAATTCCGGGCCGGTGCAGGTGTGTCTTCGACAGGCAATTTGTTGCGCTATTCCATCCCGCTCACGGTATCAATGCGCGGATGGGTATAGGAAGCTGGTGGGATGTCGGTAAGGGGGAGCGACGGGCCTTCCCAGAGGATGCGGGGCGCGTCCTGGCTGACGGAGTGAAGACCTTCGACGTGGAGCGCGTGCCGGCCGGCACGCAGGCCGATGGATCCATGATCGTAGCGCACGGCATTGCCGGGTGATCCGCAAACCTGGGCGAAAGGCGGTCCGGTCTTGGCGATCTGCATGCCGTCGATGACGAGACGCGCGCCATCTCTTGCCATCAGGTGGAAGGTGTAGCCACCATCGGCGGGGATGTCGAGGAAGCCATCCCAAGCGACTACGTAGCGTGTGAAGCCCTGGGAATCAGCGAAGAGGCTGGGTGAGTCGCCCTTGAAGACTGGAGTCTGTGAGGCGAGATCGGGCAACTCAGTCCAAGTGCCGGGATAGATTTGCCACCGGAGGCCGGGAACGGTGGGACCGGCGGCCTGGGACGCGTCGTGCCATTTGGAGACGGCAACAACTCCCTGGGCAGACCAGTCCTGCTGGTCGTGGTCGTCTTCGGCCTTGAGCAGGACGCGAAAGCGGCCTGCACCGTTGGAGCCGTCCAGCGCTGTACCGAGGGCGTCGGGGAATTTGTGCTTTACGCGGCGGCCGCGAGCGGTTGTGCCATCTCCGAATAACCACGTAAAGTTCGTGTGCGACGAGAGATCTGCGCTGAACGTGACCTGGTCGCCTGGGCCGAAGACGGGAGGGGTTTCGGTGAAGTGCGCAACCGGGCCGGTGGGCGCGGGGAATTTCGGCGGCTCGGCGCCGCCGGCTGTGACGAGCTGGAGTTCGGCGTCGTTGGTGGCGCGGTTCTGGTCATACTTCACGTTGTCGAAGGTGACCCCGGAGACATTGCCGGTGATGGTGGAGGTGGCAAGCGGCGGCTGATCGAGAGCCCAGATGTTCTTGAAGAGAACTCCGTGAACGGAGGGCTCTTCGTGTTCGATTTGCACCAACGAGTACCAGTTGTCGAGCCAGAGATTCTGGAATGTGTAATTGGAGTGATCGCCTTTGGCTCCGTTCGCGCCCCAGAGGCCGAGGACGCCGAAGGTCTGTCCGCAGGCGCCGATGCCGCCGTGGAGAATGTCGGAATCGCGCAAGGTGAAGTTGCGGCTGTTGAAGATCTTGCGGGGCCACGCGGCGCGCACGATGTTGGAGATGCTGGTGGAGAGCTCGCTGTTCTCGACGATGATGTTCTGGACATCATGCCCGGGACGCAGCATGTCGGCGTCGGTGTAACCGTCCCAGTTTCCCATTATGGCGAGGTCATCATCGGACGCGCGCAGGAAGGCATCGCGAACCAGTGCATCGCCGCCGCCGAGCCAGTCCATACCATCCTGGTTGGCGTTGCCGGGATTGCCACCGATGACGCGAAGATCGTTGTAGACGAAGCCGCTGGTGTCTTTCATCTGAATGGACCAGGTGCGTGCGCGAACGATGCAAGTGAGGCCATCGATCTCGACATTGTGCGCCTCGAGTGCGCCGATGCAGTGCCAGTCGGGTTTCTGCATCCAGCCTTCATCGGAGTTGGGATCCTGCGTGCCTTCGTAGACGATGGTGCCGCGACCCAGCACTTTGACGCCGGTGACCTTCCAGAGGTTGAGGCTGCCGTAGAAGTAGGAGCCCGGTGCGAGGTAGTAGGTTTCGCCGCTCTGGGGATTCAGGCTCTGGTGATAGATGCCCGGCGCGAAGACATGAACGGCGGGACCGGGCGGCGGTGCGGGCGCCGGGGGCGATCCCGCGAAGACAAAGAGCATGGTCGCGTGATTGAGAAAATCGCCTGGACGTGAGATGGATAGCTTTTGCGGACCGGCGATCTTGAAGCGAATGGTCTGGCCGTCGCGCACGGGACGGATTCCGAGGCGCCAAGGCTCGATGTCGACGCCTTGATCCCAGAAGCCGGGCTGGCTGGCGGTGATGGCGATGGTGACAGGGCCGGTGACATCGAAATTGACAAAGTCATAGCTGGCGGCGGCGTGGGCAACATCGACGGACTGGTCATTGACCGCGACCGTGAAGGCGGTGGAGCGGAGTTCCGGCGGAACCGGGATGGGCTGAACGCGCGGGGCAGCGAAGAGTACGCCGGAGAGCGCGACCACAGCCGCCAGGAGCACACCAAAAGCACGCAAGAAGCAAGGACCTGAAGAGAAGTGAAGACCAGTCCACTGTAGCACCGCGGCGGCTTTGGGTTGAGTAACGAGGGTCACGAGTGCAGAACGGAGATCAGATAACGCGCGACGCGATGATTTGAGGCGCGATAATCTGCCAGTTTGGCGGGTTTCCCAAGTGGGCAACTGATCCATGGAAGCGAAATAAAAGGCTCACCTCGCGGTGAGCCTTTTCGTCTTGCAGATCTTTCCAACACAAACACAACACATGCACTGAAATCACTTTAGAACATCTGGCCGAGGTCTCGATCCTGTTTGAGCAAAACGGCGAGTGGAAATGGTTACCAAAGAAACGCGGCTGGCGGCTGAAGAGGCCGCGGAAAGGTCTGCTCAAGAGCTGCTATCTGGTCGGAAACCAGGAGATTCCCCGAGCCAGCGGTGGATTCTCGAAGGCGATCTCCAGGCGCGATCAGGCAATTGAGTCGCAGGAAATGGCAATCTCACCAGTCATCGCTCTGCTCGAAGCGACGAACACGATACGGTAGGATAACCCCGTGCCAAATCTTCCCAGGCCCCTCCCTGCATTCGGGTTCGCTTTGTCGGTGCTCGTAATAGCTCTCGTCCCTGGGTGTGCGAAGAAACCATTCGCAGTGGAGGTCGCTCCCGGGTTCACCGGATACGTCCATATCGCTTGCGGTCCCACCATAGGTTTCCCTTCTCAACCTGTTCAGGTCAATTCTCTTGGTGGGGGCGATTCGGAGTCGTGTCCAGGGCGCGACGCCAAGGTCACGGTTTTGCGTGATGGAAAGATGGTGACTGCCACGGCTGTGAGCTGGGAACGGACAGGCGACGGCAGTCCTGTTGCATTGTCATTCATCGTGAAGTGAGTCGACGAAGCCACCCTCTGGCACACCCGTTCACAGTTCCACCGAAGGTTGCGTGTGCGCGGTGGCTCTTCAGCGAGGGGCTGAGAAGTTTGCATTCGACGCAGGCGGAGCGTAGTCGTTCATGTCGAACAAGGTCCACGAGTGCGCGCCGGGCGGCTTGACCCACAGTTCGAGAGCGAAGGCACCCTCCGCATTTTCGAAGTACGGTACCTCGATCGCGTGACGGCCGGCATCGAGGTGGATTCGGGCCGAAACCGGCAGGGCCGGGTGGAGTCCGTCGATGTCAATCAGCTTCTTATCATCGATACGCAGGATCGCGCCGTCATCGGACAGCAACAAGAAGTGATACTCGCCCGGAATCGTTGTCCAGAGAACGCCGTGGTAGTCGACGCCGAAGGGGATCGGTCCCGGCGGCTGTCCTGGAATGCGTGTGGCGTTGGAAAAAATCTGGTTGGGTACATCAAGGGTGGAGGTATAGAGCGAGACGATCGGATCGGATTCGCGAAAATCGGGCAAGTCTTGCGGCCCGTCCGGCAGTTCGTAAACATCACCGCAGAAAGAGTGTGGAGCAGGAAGAATGGATCCGAACGAGCCAACGGGTTCTGGTTCCGGCCGCATGCTCGAAGGGATTTGGTAAGAGCGGCCATATCCGTCTCTCATCGAATCCAGGTTCAGCCAGGCCACAATTGCCTCGAGATCCTTCGCGGTCTGCGAGGCTGGAGGCGCTGTATGCAAGACCGGAGCTTGTACGATGCCAGGAAGTGCGACCTGAACGACGCCAAGATTGCCTGTTTGACGATCACGGACTACGAATCGCGTGATCGCGATGCGCTCAGGCGCAGGAAACTCCAGGACATGAGGAAATCCGCGATCGAGAGCGCGAGCATATTCTGCGGACGTCAGGACTTTCTCAAGTTGCGCCTGGGAAAAGTTGATCGGAAGCCCCCGGCTATCCAGGTTGCAGACTCCGTAGTCAAGCGCGACGAGGCGATCGATACCTGCATTATTACCGTTCCTTTCAAGGGTCACGAAGGAGAGCGAGTCGGCGTCGATTGCGACGGAGTAGCGGAGGACATCCGTTCGGCCACTTTCAATGAACCCGGCCCGCAGCGAAATCGATGCAGGTATCTGCGGGTGGTAACAGGCAGCCTGCAGAAGCAGCTTGCTAATGGCTTCACTCTGAACGGCCGGTGGTTTGGCGGGCGGTTCTTTCAACCCTACGTAATATTGGTGACGATAGAACAGCCGGATGCCGGGCCTCTTCGTGCTGATCACAACCCGGTGATATCCGCTTTGCCAAGCCTCGGGACCCGGATGAAATGCAAGGCGATAATGCAGGGTCGAACGCTCCAGGCAACTCGCGGCGATCTGGAATCCGCCTTGTGCATCGTCTGTTGAGGGCGCAGGTCCATCGGGATCGATCACGCGCAGGCTGGTGAGTGTTTCTGGCTCTGGGGACGTGGCGGCTGGATGAGGCGGGTTGGGTGAGTCAAGGGAGACAAATGATTCTGAAACCTGGAGGTCTTCGGGTTTGAGATCCAACACGGGCTGATCTCGACCGTGAAGCGCGATCACGTCAATGAGAACTTCGCGGGTGGTGACGCGAAGTGTCGCGAAACCGGGATCGGGCTGCGGTTGCTGAGCGGATGTCGATGACTGCGGGCCGCCTTCGCCAATGGGCTGGGCCCCAATTTGTTCTGAACCTCGAATCGAGAAGAAGGCTGCGACGCACAGCAGGCTCAGCTGTATGACTTTCACGACGCCATCATACGCGCAGTTCCCACAAACGTAAGTGCGCAACCTCTTCGCACGGAACGCACTGTCCGCTCACGCGCTCACGGTTCATCCTTTGAAGACGTGCATCAAATCAACGTCGTTTCTGCGGGCGCTCAGGGTCGTCGACCAGAATTCCCGGATCATCGTGTGTTAGCTCGTATGTGCTGTAAAGAGTCAGGCTGTTGGGCGGGAGTGAGTCTGACCAGCTACTGCCTGGTGCATGTGAAAACCCGGGCTCAGGGTTGACCTCCACGTCGACACGATCGTATTGCGGCCTGCCGTATCGGTAGCGGAAGAATCTCGCCCGCGGCGGCGTTGCGGCCCATGAAAGCTTCAGCGCAAATTCAACAGGCGCGTCGTTCACAACCGCGAGAGTGATATTGCCATTCGGACTGCGAAACGCGGCACAAAAGACGTGCTGCATTCCATTGATTTGGCCGTCACTCACATTCGCAGCCAGAACCGACGAGTGTCTGGCGGTGAAGCGACTGAGCAGACCCACACCGAAATAGTTGTTCGCGTGCGGCGTGAACTCCGGGAGCAGTTTTTTCTGCCTGGCGTCCCAGGTATTCACGTACTGCCACTGGCCGTCGAGGTCGCCGCGATTGAGAAAGCTCCATCGATTAAAACCATCGACACCGGCGTTTGCGCCTCGAATGACAAACTCGCCGGCTGCCAAAACAGACTGCGGGCTGTTTGGGCGCGGATCATCGGGAGGCGCGGGATAGTCGGCCGAGCCGAATTCGGTGATGAACAGAGGCTTGCCGTGATCATGGGCAAACTTCGCCCAGGTGGAGAAGTCACTGATCTGCTTTTTCATCGACCCTCCACTGTCTGCATCGAGTTTCAGGCTATAGTCGTGGAAATCATAGGCTCCGAGCGGCAGTGCATCGTCTGGTTTCAAAGCGGCGTGGAACACTTCCATTCCAGCATCGGGTCCTGACAGCGGCAAGTTAAGGGCGCGCTGAGCGAGAGCCTTGCGTACAGCCGCTAAACCCGCCCCTATCGTCAATGGTTCGCGAGAGGCGCCCTGCCACCACGACCAGGTGGATCCCGGCTCATTGGTAATGCTGAGCCACTTGATGCAGGTGTAGCCGCGCTTCCTGATCAGATAGTCCATCAATGTGGCGAGGCCGTTGGCGAATGCATCGAGATCGCGCGGCGCACTGTGAACGCGCAGGATCGGGTCGCCGCTGGACCCGGGGTAGGCCAGCCATGCGGTATTGACCCACATCTGCTGAAAGAAGACTTCTGTGCCGTTTTTCTGGTTCCAGTCCAAAATGCGATAGAGAACGCGCATCTCGGGGCTGTCAAAGGTGAAGTGATCGCGTTCCGGCTCGTAGATGCGCTGCTCGATCTCGACGCGGTTCCAGTCGAGTCCCAGCCAACTGGCGTGCCGATAAATTTGCCGCCAGGCATGCTCATCCTCCGCAGGAGGGTAGGCGCCCCAACCGCTGCCGCCGTGGCCTCCAGGGATGGGTTGCTCGATCGCGTGCCATGACGCTCCGATGCCGCCGCGCATGGTGTTGACGACTTTGCTTGTGTCTACACAGATTTCAACTGGAGAGGAGGGATTCGGCGGAGTGCCTTCTGCGACGCGCAAGGGCAACGATATTGCCGCCACAATCAACGAAACGAACAGAAGTGCAACGCGAGTGATTCGTGCTGTCGGACTATGCCTCATCCCGACGCGAACTCCATCAATTGGACCGAAATATATAAAGCGCAATCCCGCCCTTGATTATCGGCCCAACGACTCCCCCAGACGTAGTTCCGGTCGAATGAAGGAACTATTGCTTTGTATCTACAGGATTGCGTCTCCCTTTCGATCTCCGCTCGACAGCCTCGGCGATCGCTCCACAAATCCATTCACTCGTGGTTTGTCCACTTGCTTTCGCCTCAGCCATTGCCTTCCTCAACACTTCGGGTGGAAACTCCACTTCCACTATCCCGTCTCTCCCGTCCACGGCTTCAACTCTCGGCTTTTCCCGGTGCCTTTCCGCCCTAGGCGTCTGCACATTCTTCGACACTGCAGCCATTAAGCTGTTCTCCTATCAGAGGGTGGATAGAACTTTCTGTTGAATCAAGGTCTAGGTACGAAGGTCGATCGTCGAAATCGGCAATTAAGCGCAAACCACAACGGTCCAGGCGATGCCAAAGTGCGTTGCCTTGGCTAGCCGACCAGAATTTGGATTAGCGGCGAATCATTCCTCGGCAATTACCGTAAAGGTTTTCTTATCGTTCCATTCGCGCAAGATTAAACGACAAACTAATCATTTTCTATCGGGGAATCTACTATTTCGCCCATTTTTTTGCATTTTTCACCGCGAGCGAATTACTTGAGGCGGTTTGACCGGCATTCGCTCCATCGCAGAGACGTGAATTGATGTGATATCGAAAAGTCACTGGTGACACGGGGTTTGGCGGCCGGAAGAGGCATCCGCCCAATATTCAAGTCAGGCGCGCAGATTTATGCGCCGAGCGATAGCTTCGCCTGCCAGCGCTGCGAGACGCGCAGGGATGTGCGAATGAGAAATGTGGTCGCCAATAATGTGAGACTGCCCGCCGTAAGCATCAAGGGGATGTACCACATGCCCAGAACTTCGTGAGCCGGCGGACCGATGCGAGGAAACTGGGTGCCGAACGCGACCAGTTGGCCATCCCGAAGCCACATGCCGGTGTGGGCGGGAAAAATGGGCTTGATCATTCCGGAGAGCACCATGCCGCCGCCCATGGCGTAGCCGAGCATCCCCACAAAAAAGACGATCACACCGAAGGCTCCTTTGGTGGCCAGCCTGAGAGCACCCCGCATCAGCTTGAGAGGCGAGATGCTGCGGCTGGCGCTGCGGATGAGGAGTCCATCGCGATATTCGAGCGGCCAACTGCTCGGCGGGACCGAGCCTCGCAAGAATGGTCTCCACGACTGACTCCGCTTTCTTCAGCGGAGTCGCGAATGTGCGCGCTGATTTCCCGAACGATCTCGTCGCGATCACTGATGGTCATAGGCCCCAGATGGGAGCGGAGAGAAGACAAATAGGTATCGATCTGCATGGTGTCTGCAGGAATGGTCTCGATCATCGCGATAACTCCATATCTTCCGCAGCGCGGATGTTTGACTGATCTGCCGTCTGGGGGTTGAGAACGGGCTCCAGAAGCTGGCTGAGGCCTCCTGCAAAATTGGCCCATGCCTCGGCCATTTGCCGCAGGCGGGTTCGGCCGGGTTCGGTAAGAGCGTAGTACTTGCGCGGGTGGCCAGCCTCGGCTTCAACCCAGTCGGAGGTCAGCATGCCTTCAGCCTTGAGCCGGTTGAGGATCGGGTAGATCGTCCCCTCGGCCAGCACAAGTCGCGAGTGGCTCTCAAGAAAGCGAATGATTTCAAGGCCGTACAGGCTCCCGTGCCAGAGGCTGGCGAGTGCGGCCATCTCCAGTGCTCCTTTGCGGAGCTGTGCCTCCCACCGGTCGGGCGAGTCGCCTTCTACGGGTTGTGCTCTCAGCCTCATCATTGCCATATACCTTGCATTGCAAGGTATCGTGCTATGAGGATCATGTCAAGGAAAAACTTGGGGATCGTCCGCACGCTACATCCTGGTCAGTGCTCGAGGTATTCGTAGCGGGCGGATTCCCGCCGACCGAATTTGCATCCCTCAGGGGCTGAAGCCCGGAGGTTTGTTGCGGGCTTTGCGGCACGACTAATGCCCTGCCCGACACAAAACTCTTCGACCCGGTCGTATGATCGGCAGTCCAGACGGACGAGAAGGGGATGGGTTCTTCCGACTTGGGCGAACTTAGATTCCTTCGCCCATGGAGACGTATTCGGAGAGCTGGTTGAGTTCCTGCCGGTAGGCGGTGCGCTCGGCTTCTTCGGCGGCGAAGGGTTCGAGGCGGCGAACGTGGGCACCGAGTTTTTCCTCGAGCTCTTCAACACGGGCGGAAAGGGCGATGAGGGCGTCGGAGAGTGGATCCTTGACGTCGTGGGGATCGGTGATGAGGACGCGCTGTCCGTTGCGATAGACGATGTGGGCGGGAACGCCGACGACGGTGGAGTTGGGCGGGACGTCGGAGAGAACGACGGAGCCGGCGCCGACCCGCGAGTTCTGGCCGACAGTGATGTTGCCGAGGACGTTGGCGTTATTGCCGACGAAGACGCCGTCGCAAACGGTGGGGTGGCGCTTGCCGTGGCCCTTGCCAGTGCCGCCGAGGGTGACGCCCTGATACAGTGTGACGTCGCTGCCGACGATGGCGGTCTCGCCGATGACGACACCGGTGGCGTGATCGATGAAGAGGCGCCGGCCCAGCAGTGCGCCGGGGTGGATGTCAACGCCGGTGAAGAAGCGGGCGAACTGCGAAAGCATACGAGCCGGCAAGCGCAGCTTCATGCGCCATAGCCGGTGCGAGATGCGGTGATACCAGACGGCCCACAAGCCCGGATAGCAAAGCATGACCTCAAGCCAGGAGCGCGCAGCGGGGTCGCGTTCGAGCACTGAGCGAACATCTTCGCGGATGCGTTGGAACATGATCGTACTCGTGAAAGCAGGGGTTAAAACACAGAATCTTCTTGCTCAGTTTGCAGCCTGGCTAGAGCCATGCCCTTATTACAAAGCAGGTCTGCAGTGAGCTTTTCTGAAGCCTGCGAAATCGTGTCCTTTTTAGTCCATGTCCGGCCCCATTTCGGATGAACGAAAAACGTCGAACTGTTCCTTACAGCGTAACTGCCTGCGTAGGCAATGCCAGCACCTCCTGCCGGAGGGAATCGAACAGAACGCTGGAAAGATACCGCTCGCCGAAGCTGGGCAGAATCACCACGATCAGTTTGCCGGCATTCTCAGGGCGCGCGGCCACTTTGAGCGCGGCGACGACGGCGGCGCCGGAGCTGATGCCGACGAACAGGCCTTCCTCGAGCGGAAGGCGGCGGGCCATAGCGATGGACTCGTCGTTGGTGACCTGGATGACTTCGTCGATGAGCTTGGTGTCGAGGATGCTGGGAACGAATCCGGCGCCGATGCCCTGAATCTTGTGCGGGCCGGGCTTGCCGCCGGAGAGCACAGGGCTGTCGGTGGGTTCGACGGCGATGGCCTTGAACTCCGGCTTGCGCTCCTTGATGTAGCTGGCCACGCCGGTGAGGGTGCCGCCGGTGCCCACGCCGGAGATGAGGATGTCGGCCTTGCCGTCGGTGTCGTCCCAGATTTCGGGGCCGGTGGTCGCAGATGTGAATCGCGGGGTTGGCGGGATTGTCGAATTGGCCGAGGATGTAGCCGTTGGGGGTATTGGCGAGGATCTCATTGGCCTTGGCGATAGCGCCCTTCATGCCGTTGGGGCCGGGGGTGAGCACGATTTCCGCGCCGAAGGCGCGCAGCAGAACGCGGCGCTCGGTGCTCATGGTCTCGGGCATGGTGAGGATAAGCCTGTAGCCTTTGACGGCGGCGACGAAGGCGAGGGCGATGCCGGTATTGCCGCTGGTGGGTTCAATAAGGACGGTTTTGCCCGGGGTGATTTTGCCTCTCCGCTCGGCGTCTTCGATCATGGCATTGCCGATGCGGTCTTTCACGCTGGAGAGGGGATTCTGGCTTTCGAGTTTGGCCACGACGGTTGCGGGGAGTCCGGCGGCTACGCGGTTGAGCCGCACGAGGGGAGTTTTTCCGATTAATTCAGTAACGTTTGCAGCAATACGCGCCATGCAAAAGTCTCCTTCGACGGGGTGCACTTGCCCGGTCGGGCTTTGTTCGTGGTGGGTGTGATGGTGTTTGCGCCGCGAACCGGATCAGGCGGGGAGGGTTGTGCGCAGATGGAGCGCACGGATGCATCGCAGCAGACACCAAGTCGGCGTTAGCGACATCGACGCATGGAGATAGCGTAGCCCCGCGAGCCGGAGGATGGCAAGCCAGCCTTACTGGCTGGCCTGGCTTGGTTCCTTTGCAAACAGCTCCAGGTTCTGGCTCTTCCAGACCATGGCGGAGTGAATGCGGTTGTAGCCGCTGGGATGGTCGAAGAAGAGGATCTCCTCGATGGGACCGGGACGCATCTTGCGGTATTCGCCGAGGTGGATGGCGGCCTGCGCGAAGCCGTCGGGCTGGCGGGCTGCGTTGAGGCCGAACATGTCGGCCTGCTTTTCGTGCATGCGGGTCTCGCTGTTCATCACAGGCGTAAGCACGAAAAACAGAATCGAGAACAGCAGCGAGGCCAGGGGTAGAACCGCTGGATCACCGGGATCGGAGATTCCCCATCGGGTGCCCCAGCGCTCAATCGTCCATTGCAGGCTCCAGAACAGGAACGCCATGGAGACGGTGATGACAAGGGTGAGGAAGATGATGTCTTCGAGGACGTGATTGAGGACGTAGTGGCCCATCTCGTGGCCCATGACGGCCTCAATTTCCTCGGGCGAGCCGCGGCGGAGCAGGTTGTCGTTGAGCGTGATGCGGGTGGTACCGGCGAAACCGCTGACGTCGGCGCTCATGCGGGTGGTCTGACGGCTAGCGTCGATCTCGTACACGTCGTTGACGGGGATGCCGTTGGCGCGTGCGAGGCGCAGAATCGGAACCGTCACTTTGGGATCATTGAGCCTGGTGATTTTGTTGAAGACGGGCCGAATGTAGACGGGAGAGATGGCAACGGCCAGGATCGAGACTGCGACTCCCGCGACGGATCCCCAAACCCACCATGACTTGGGGAACCTGCGCACAATGGCGAAGAGCAGCATGGCTACAAGTCCGCCCAGGAAGATGCCAAGCAGCAGCGCTTTGAGCTGATCGCCCATCCAGGGGCCAAGCGTCTGCGTAGCCAGCCCATATTGCTGCTCGCGGAAAAGGCCTTCGTACCAGGCGAGGGGAAGACCAAGAATGGTTGTGACGACCATGTACTGGAGCCAGTAGAGGAAGACTTGCAACCCGCGGAAGCGGGAAATGCGCACGGCGAAATCGCGCATGCGCGCTGACCAGCGCAGATTGAGCAGGAGCAGACAGATTGCCGCGCCGTACAGGAAGTCCCAGAGGATGAGCCAGTAGCCGCCTTCAAAATATGCGTTGGAGCGAGCCACGGCGGCGGGCGGCATGAGCGCCAGATAAGCTTCGGTGGCAGCGTCGGCGTCGAATTGCGGCGAGGGCTGGGCCGCGGCGGGAACCTTGGTGATGTCGACGCTGGGTTGAATGGCAGGCTGGGCAAATGCGTTCGCGGCAATCAGCGCGAACAAAAACCAGACAAAAATCTTTCTCGAAATGTTCAACATGTTCGACCTCTCTTGCGTGATGCGGGGCCGCGTGAGACACGGCTCGATCGAGTTTCCCTTTGGGTACTTTGTCCTCTACGCAGGCGGTTCGGCGAAGGTTCCGCTCTATGTCTTCGTACAGCACCAATTCCGAAACTGCTGCAGCGGCGTTATATCCTTAACGCAGAGCACCAGCCTGCGGTTAACACGCGGCCGGATCAGTCAGGACCCTGAAAAACATCATGAGCACGCATAATATCGCCGTACATCTGCCCGACGGAAGCATCCGCGAAGTGCCTGCGGGCACGACACCTCTGGATATCGCCAACTCGATCTCGCCGCGGCTGGCGGCAGCTTCGGTCGTGGCCCGGCTGAGCCCGGTAACCGCCGCGACGGCGAAGACTACGACAGAGGGCGAGTCGGAGGCTGCGATGTACGCGGCGGAAGATGCTTCGGCCACGCGGCTGGTGGACCTGGCGACGCCGCTCAATGCGGACACGAAGCTTGAGTTGGTGAAGGAGAACGATCCCGAGGCGCTGAAAGTGGTGCGCCACTCGGCGGCGCACGTGCTGGCGACGGCGGTGCTGGAGCTTTTTCCAGAGACGAAGCTGGGACACGGGCCGGCAACGGACGCGGGGTTCTTCTACGACTTTTATCGCGAGAAGCCGTTTACGCCGGAAGATCTCGCAGCTATCGAAAAGAAGATGGCTGAAGTCGTCGCGCGTGATGAGAAGTTTGTGCGCGAGTATGAGCCGCGCGAAGTGGCGCTGGCGGAGTTTGAGCGCGACGGCGACTTCATGAAGACGCACTTCGTGACGAAGTTTACTTCAGCCGGTGAGCAGGTGAGCTTTTATCGCAACGGCAAGTTTGTGGACTTCTGCCGCGGACCGCATGTGCCTTCGACCGGGCGCGTGAAGGCGGTGAAGGTAACGACACTGGCGGGCGCGTACTGGCTGGGCGACGAGAAGAATCCGCAGCTGCAGCGGATTTATGGGACGGCGTTCTTTTCGCAGAAGGATATGGACGCGCATTTCGCACGGCTTGAAGAAGCGGCGAAGCGCGATCATCGCGTGCTGGGCAAGCAGCTTGACCTGTTCAGCATCCAGGAACTTGCCGGTGCCGGGCTTATCTTCTGGCATCCCAAGGGCGCGCTGATCCGCAAGGTGATGGAAGACTGGATGCGCGACGAGTGCCTGCGGCGCGGCTACTCGATGGTTTTCACTCCGCACGTGATGCGGCGCGAATTGTGGAAGGTGAGTGGGCACGAAGGGTTCTATAGCGGCAACATGTACACGCCGATGGAACTGGATGACGCTGAGTACCGGCTGAAGCCAATGAACTGCCCGGGGCATATCCTGATTTACAAGAACTCGCCGAAGAGCTATCGCGACCTGCCGCAGCGGTATGCCGAGCTGGGCAATGTGTATCGCTACGAGCGCTCGGGAACGATGCACGGCCTGCTGCGCGTACGCGGCTTTACGCAGGACGATGCGCACATCTTCTGCACGCCGGAGCAGATTGAGGGCGAGGTTGTGGCGTGCATCGATTTTGCCGAGGCCGTGCTGAAGACTTTCGGGTTCAAGGAGTTCAAGGTCGAGTTGTCGACCTGGGATCCGAATGATCGCGCGCATTATGCGGGTTCGGATGAGAACTGGAATCTTGCCGATTCGTTCGCTGGACAATGTGCTGAAGTCGAAGGGGATCCCGTACAAGACGATTCCCGGCGAGGCGGCGTTCTACGGGCCGAAGATCGATATCAAGCTGGTCGATGTGCTGGGACGGCTGTGGCAGCTTTCGACGGTGCAGTTTGACTTCAACCTGCCGGCGCGCTTTGAGCTTGAGTATGTGGGCGAGGACGGCGAACGTCATCAGCCGGTGATGGTGCATCGCGCGCTGTTCGGCTCGGTGGAGCGATTCTTCGGCGTGCTGATCGAGCACTACGCGGGGGCGTTTCCGCTGTGGCTGGCGCCGGTGCAGATCGGACTGGTGCCGATCAGCGAGCGGCACGTTGCGTACGCGGAGAAGGTGGAAGCTGAATTGAAGGCCGCGGGCTTCCGAGTTGAGACCGACGCCCGCAACGAGAAGATGAATGCCAAGATCCGCGATCTGGCCAACCAGAAGATTCCGTACATTCTTGTCTTCGGCGACAAGGAAGAGGCGTCGGGATCGGTGAGCGTGCGCACGCGCGGCAAAGGCGACCAGGGGTCGATGCCGCTGGGCGAGTTTATCGCCAAGGCGAAGGGGCTGGTGCGAGAGCAAGTCGACGGAGTTGTAGGGCTCAAACAGCCAGCATGCCAGGTTAAGGACTGGGTACGGTTACTTCGGGCAAGGAAAGGCGGCGCTCCTTCGCGGCATTGCGTTCGGGATCTCTGATATTGTTTCCAGTAATCCCGATGGACTTTCAAATGCGCCGTATCGCCAGCAGGCTGATGTGCTGTTCCGTTTTCGTGCGTCCTGGATTTTGCGCGCTCTCGCTTGCCACGGTTGTTTTCGGCTCGCACTTCCTGGCCGCTCAAGATCAGCCGGTGAAGGTTTGGCCCCCACCTGTGAAGCCGGCTCAGAGCGAATCTGACCCGGACGCGTCCATTCCCGCTGCCCAACCGAACTCCATCAAAGTGCCCGACGTCTCGAAAGAGGGGCTTGTACTGGAGAGCGCCAGCACACGGTTCAAGGTTGAAGCCGACGGAACCGGAACCCGCGAGACCATCTCGCGCACTCGCGTTCTGGCCGATTCCGGCGTGAAGGCCCTTGCCGTTCTTGCCTTCACCTATACCGCCTCGAACCAGCAGATCGAGATCGGGTATGTGCGCGTGATCAAGCCCGACGGCACCATCGTGACCACGCCCGACTACAACATCCAGGACATGCCCGCCGACGTATCGCGCACTGCGCCGATGTACTCTGACATCCACCAAAAACACATCGCGGTGAAGGGCCTTGGCGTCGGGTGACATCCTCGAATCCGATGTTACGCTTCGCATTGTCAAGCCGGAGATTCCGGGGCAATTCTGGATGGTGTATTCCTTCGAAAAGAACCTGATCGTGCTGGATGAGCAACTCGATCTGGATCTCCCTGCGGATAAAGATTTTACGGTGGCGAGCGCCGAATTGCAGCCTACTGTGACGACAGCGGCGGGACGCAAGCTTTATCACTGGTCCAGTTCGAACCTTACCCGACCGGATCCGGATGCTCCTCCACGGTCAACCAGGCATCTGAAACCCTCCGTGCAGGTGACCACTTTCAAAAGTTGGGATGAGGTTGGGGCGTGGTACAGTCTCTGCAACAAAGCTCGCTCGTGGTTACACCTGCGATCCAGGCCAAGGCCGACGCATTGTCCAGCGGGCTCAGCAACACGTGAGGACATTGTTCGCGCTATTTTCACGGATGTCGCCCTTCATACGCACTACGTGGGCCTCGCCTTCGGGATTGGCCGTTACCAGCCTCATCCGGCCGATGACGTGCTGGCGAATGAATATGGCGACTGCAAAGACAAACACACGCTGCTGGCGACACTTCTGAAAGCCGCGGGCATTGAAGCGTGGCCTGTGCTCATCTCGGACAGCCGCGACCTGGATCCTGCCACTCCCTCGCCTGCTCAGTTCGACCATGTCATTACGCTGGTGCCTCTCAGCGGCAAGTTTTTGTGGATGGACTCGACCATGGAGGTCGCACCCGTAGGTGTGCTGGCGTCGGTGCTGCGGGACAAGAAGGTTCTTGTCATCCCCAACGGCAAGGCTCCATATCTAGAAACGACGCCCGCCAACCTTCCTTCTCCAGCATCCAGTTCACTTCGAGGTCGTGGGGAAGATTTCGAATCAAGGCGTTTTTACCGGGCACGTGAATGAAGCTGCCGACGGGGATGTCGGCATGTTGTTCCGCGCTGCGTTCCGACGAGTTCCACAATCGCAGTGGAAGGAGATGATGCAAACGGTTGCAAGGCTGCAGAACTTCGGTGGAGAGGTTTCCAATCCGCAAGTTTCCCAGATTGAACTCATCAGCCAGCCTCTGGCATTCTCGTTCGACTACACGCGAGAGAAGTACTACCAGTGGGACGACCACGACAGGTCGCATTGGATTGGACCGCCGATGCCGGGGATGGGTGGAGAACTCCCCCCGGTGTGAAGGAGAAGAAACCTGCCGACGATCCGGAACTCGGAGCCATCGGTCAGACGATATATCACACAACGATGCGGCTGCCGGTCGGCTGGTCGATGACTCCACCCAAAAACGTTGACATCAAGGAAGACTGGGGCGAGTACTTCTCCACCTACAGCTTCGCTGGTGGAGTTTTCACCGCGGAGCGCTGTCTCATTGTGAAGAAGACAAAAGTCCCTCTCGACCAATGGGAGCAATATCTCGCATTCCGCCGCGCCATGTTTGAAGACGGAAACCGTCAGGCACTGATCGCGCCGTCCCGGTCCACGGCCGGCACCAAGTAGCCGAAGCAGGAATCATGCAACGGGTCATCCACTCACGTGTCTCGATGGACTTGGCGTTCGAAATGATGACGTCGCTCGCTGGTGTGGGAAGAGCACTGCAGGTTCCTCCACTCTCGCTGGTCGGTCGGAATGACACCGTACAGGCCATTGGATAACCGGGCGTGGCTGGAATATCCAGCATCCCTTCAGCCCAGGCTGGTCCAGTCGAGGACGACTTTGCCGGTGTTGCCGGAGATCATGGCGGCGAAGCCATTTTCGAACTCGCTGTATGCGAAGCGGTGGGTGATGACGGGGGAGATGTCGAGACCGGAGTCGAGCATCACCGACATCTTGTACCAGGTCTCGTACATTTCGCGGCCGTAGATTCCCTTGATCGTGATCATGTTGAAGATGACTGGACGCCAGTCCATGGGAATGCTTTTGGAGGGAATGCCGAGAGCGGCGATTTTGCCGCCATGACTCATGTTGGCGATCATGTCGCTGAGAGCCTGCGGATTGCCGGACATCTCCAGACCCACGTCGAATCCTTCGGTCATCTTGAGCTGCTTTTGCACTTCGCTGAGCGGAGTTTCGGTGGGGTTGACGGCGAGGGTAGCTCCCATCTTGCGCGCGAGATCGAGACGGAAAGGATTGAGATCGGTGATGACGACGTGGCGCGCCCCGGCGTGGCGCACGACGGGGATGGCCATGATGCCGATGGGGCCGGCGCCGGTAATGAGCACGTCTTCTCCGAGCACGGGGAACGACAGGGCGGTGTGGACAGCGTTGCCGAAGGGGTCGAAGATGGCGGCAACTTCAAGATTGACGCCCGGATGGTGACGCCAGATGTTGGTCATGGGCAGCGAGATGAATTCGGCATAGGCGCCGGGACGATTGACGCCAACGCCCTGCGTGGACACGCAGAGGTGGCGCCGGCCGGCAAGGCAGTTGCGGCAGCGTCCGCAGACGACATGCCCCTCGCCGCTGACGATGTCGCCGGGGAAGAAGTCGTTGACGTTGGAGCCGACGGCGACGACTTTGCCGACAAACTCGTGGCCGATGGCCATGGGGACGGGAATGGTCTTCTGCGCCCAGTCGTCCCAGTTGTAGATGTGGACGTCGGTTCCGCAGATGCCGGTGTAGAGGACACGGATGAGGACATCGTTAATGCCCATTGTGGGTTCGGGGATATCTTCCAACCACAGTCCGCGCTCGGCCCGCGCCTTGACCAACGCCTTCATTCGGGTCCTCCCGTAAAAACCATTCCGATGAAAGTGTAATGGTTTGGGGCGGGATGGGATTCACCTGGCGGCACGACGGGAAACGCGAAGGGTTGGAAAACGGATTTGCTGCGCAGCTATTTGGGATTCACTCCCGCGGTATTAAAGGGCGAATGGGCCGGATCCTCTGAAAGGCTTGCAGCTTGTGCTTCAGCGAGCCGCGACTGCGCAAGCTCTTTCTGTCGCGGCGTCATCACACTGGCCATCTGCTTGAGAGCCCGCGCTGCCAATGTGTCTCCGGCAGAGGCGGCGCGGCTGTACCACAGGTACGCGGTCACGTAGTCCAACGGAACGCCACGGCCGGAGGAGTAGAGAGTGGCAAGGTTGTATTGACCACGGGCTATGCCCTGGCTAGCAGCCGCAGTGTAGAAGGTCGCAGCCTGGCGGTAGTCCTTTTCGACTCCAAGGCCATCTTCGTATGTCACGCCGAGGTTGTTGTCGGCTTGAGCCAGCCCCTGGGCGGCGGCCTTGCGATACCAGAGAAGCGCCTGTTCGTAGTCACGTGCGAGGCCGACGCCGTGTTGATAAAAGGAACCGAGGTTATTCTGAGCGATCGCGTTTCCGTGTTCCGCGGCCTTGCGATACCAGGCTGCAGCTTCGGCGTCGTCGCGTGGAACGCCGCTGCCGCCGTGGTAGAGGTTGCCGAGCTTGCATTCGGCTGTGGGATTTCCCTGATCAGCTGCTGCGCGGTACCAGCGAATTGCCGTGGTCATATCGTGAGATTCTGCCCAACCTCTTTCATAGAGGGCGCCGAGATTGACTTGAGCCGGTGCAAAGCCCGCGTTTGCAGAAAGAGTGAACCAGTGTGCGGCTTGCTGATAGTTCTGCTCGATGCCGCGACCGAACGCGTATGCGAATCCCAGATTGTTTTCGGAGAGAACATCTCCGGCCTCGGCCTTCTGTTTGAGGTCATCGATGTTCTGAGGGGGGATGGTTTGTGTGTCGTCGCCAGCGACAGATGCTGTTGGAGGAGCGGAAGGGTTCGCGTTTGCCTGGGCTGATGACCGTTGTGCGGGTAAAGAAAGGATTGCAACTGCAAATAATGGAGATAGAAATATGGACTTCATGGTTCTCCCCTTCCGTAATCAGGCGGAATGGAGAATCCTAGCTCTATTCATCATCTCTTCTCAAGGAATTAATGATCCTTTAATGACTAAAGTTGCCTCCGTCGGAAACAGATTTCACTCCGTCTTGTGGAAATCGTTACGCGTTGATCGCCATGCCTTCGACTGCGGCGTAGGCGTCGAGCATGGCTTCGCTGATGGTGGGGTGGGCGTGGATGGTGAACATGAGCTCGTCGATCGTGCCTTCGAGTTCCATCACAGCCACCGCTTCGGCGATGAGCTCGGTGGCCTGGGGGCCGATGATGTGCACGCCGAGAATCTCGCCGTATTTTGCGTCGGCAACGATTTTTACGAAACCGTCGTGGCTCCCGACGATGGTGGCCTTGGAGTTGCCGGCGAAAGGAAATTTGCCGACCTTGATCTCGATGCCCTTCTCTTTGGCTTGCGCTTCGGTGAGGCCGACTGAACCAATCTGCGGATCGGAGTAGGTGCAGGCAGGCACGCGATCGCGGCGGACGCGATCGATATTTGCGGCCTGCGATTTTGGTGACGGCGACGATGCCGCTCATGGAGCCGGAGTGGGCCAGCTGCGGCAATCCGGCGACGATGTCGCCGATGGCGTAGATGCCGGGTTCGGCGGTCTCCTGGGCTTCGCCAACTTTGACGAAGCCGTCGGTCGATCTCGATTTTTGTCTTCTCGATGCCGACGTCGGCGATGCGCGCGGCGCGGCCTACGGCGACGAGAACTTTCTCGGCTTCCTTTTCGACGGGCTTGCCGTTGGCGGTCCAGGTGACCTTGACGCCAGTGTCGGTCTTCTCGATTTTTTCGACCTTGGCGCTGGTGTTGATGTCGATGCCTCGCTTTTTGAAGACGCGGGTGAGTTCCTTGGAGATCTCTTCATCTTCGGGAGGCATGAGGCGCGGCAGGAATTCGACCAGCGTGACTTCGGTGCCGAAGCTGCGGAAGATGGAGCTGAACTCGACGCCAACAGCGCCGGCGCCGATGACGATGAGGGATTTCGGGACTTGCGAGACGGAGAGCATCTCGATGTTGGTGAGGATGCGGTCGTCGGGCTTGAGGCCGAAGATCATTTTGGCGTCGGAGCCGGTGGCGAGAATGATGTTTTTGGTTTTGACTTCGCTCTTCGCGCCGTCGGCGGCAGTGAGATCGATGGTGTGGATGCCGTCTTTGGCAGGGCCGGTGAGGCGGCCGTAGCCGGAGATGACGGTAACTTTATTCTTCTTCATCAGGAAGCCGAGGCCCTTGGTGTGCTTGTCGACGATGGAGGTCTTGCGCTTCTGGACGGCGTCCCAGTTGAGCGAGCGGGCGTCGACGTTGTCGATGCCGTATTCGGCGGCGTTCTTGAGGTGGTCCCACAGCTCGGCGTTGAAGAGGAGAGCCTTGGTGGGGATGCAGCCGACGTGGAGACAGGTGCCGCCGAGGACATTGGCGGACTCGATGAGCGCGACTTTCAGGCCGAGTTGCCCTGCGCGAATGGCGGCGGTGTAGCCTGCCGGGCCGCTGCCGATGATGGCTACGTCGTAGATTGTGTCTGCCACAGTGCTCCGATCTCGTGCGCTCTCCTGATGTGGCCAGAACGCCCCGTTACCCTGATCAGTTTAATGCTTGTATCTGATTAGATGTGGGACGGCGCCTATCGATGCGCTTGCACCAAATCGGCGGCGATGCGCCGGGTTTCAGGATCGTTGCCGAAGGCTTCGATCCAGTGGACATCGGGCTCGCGGCGAAACCAGGTGAGCTGGCGCTTGGCGTAGTTGCGATGGCCTTGCTGGGCTTCGGCGATGGCCGCTTTTTCACTGACGCCCTTGAGGAGAACCGACTGCGCCTGGCGGTAGCCGAGGGAGTCGAGAGCCTTGACGGGACCGTAGCAGGCGAGGAGCGCGCGGGTTTCTGCGACGAGGCCTGCGGAGAACATTTCTGCGCAGCGCTGATTGAGGCGCGCATAGAGTGGGCGCGGGGC
Organism: uncultured Acidobacteriaceae bacterium; assembly: GCA_963830285.1. GTDB lineage: Bacteria > Acidobacteriota > Terriglobia > Terriglobales > Acidobacteriaceae > Telmatobacter. The sequence continues at coordinate 1,258,589 of CAWHLU010000008.1, read as the reverse complement.
GGGTTAAGGCCGATGCGGAGAAGGCGGAAGCCGGTGAGCGGATCGCGATTGCTCTGTTCGTCATCGAGAGCGACCGACATGCGCCTGCGCGCTGGCGACGCATACCTCAATGGCGCGAATCAGCTTGGGGGTGTCATTCGCGTGGATGCGAGCGGCCGATACGGGATCGAGACGAGCGAGCATCCGGTGTAGCCAATTGGCGCTCTGTGTTTTTGAGACTTCGAATGCAGACGGTCGCGCATAGCCTCTTGGCGCGGCGGACCGGCGAAGAGGCCTTCGGTGAGGGCGCGAAGGTAGAGGCCGGTGCCGCCGGTGACGATGGGGAGCTTGCTGCGGCTGGCGATTTCGCGCAGAGCGGCGCGGGCCTGGCGGCTGTACTCGCCGGCGGTGAAGGGCTGGTCGGGGTCGGCGACGTCGATGAGGTGATGGGGGATGCGCGCGCGTTCATCAGGCGTGGGCTTGGCGGTGCCGAGGTCCATGCCGCGGTAGACGGCGACGGAGTCGCAGCTGATGATTTCGCCGTTGAAATGCTCGGCTAGTGCCAGCGACAGGGCAGTTTTGCCGCTGCCGGTGGGACCGAGGAGGAGGACGACGAGAGGGTCGTGGGAATTATGCAAGAAGGGCCTCAGGGGCTAAAGCCCCATTCTTATTTGCAGCACCTTCGGCACGACTAAAGTCGTGCCCTGACACAAAACTCATGGGCGCCACCAGCCGGGCGGGAAAATCCATCTGGGGTCGGTGTGGAAGAGCCACCAGACGAGGATCGCCGCGGCAATGATGAGCAGGCCGAAGGTCTGATTGCGGCGGAAGAGGCGGCGTTGTTCGGTGCGGCGCCGGTCATCGGCCAACTGCTCCAGGTAAGGCTTGATGCGGCGTTCGACCATGCGTGTGCTCTCTTCGGCGGATGCGCTGGGCGCGCCGGTACACCACGCATCAGTATAGGGGCTGATAGGGTTTGAACTTCACCAGGACGCGCCGTGGGATTACGGCGAGACGTTCGAGCAGACGGTTGCGGGTGGCGTCATCGATGAAGGCGGCACGGAGTGCGTTCCGGTTGCAGGCAGTTAGTTGTTCGTCGGTCCAGGCGAAGTGGGTGCGGAGGCGGGCGTACTCTTGCTCGAGTGTCACGTTGGTGATGGTGCGGGCGTCAGTGTTGATGCCGAGGGAGACACCGGCGCGGTAGAGCTGGTCGACGCAGTGTTCGGCGTAGGTGGACGTGGCGCGGGTTTGCACATTGCTGCTGGGGCAGACTTCGAGGTGAATGCGGGCGCCGGCGAGATGGCGCACAAGCGCGGGATCTTCGATGCTGCGAACACCGTGTCCAATGCGGGTGGGCTGAAAATGCTGAATTGTTTCCCACACACTGCCGGCGCCGCTGGCTTCGCCGGCGTGGGCGGTGCGATGGAGGCCGTGGTCGATGGCGTATTGGAAAGCGGGAATGTGCGAGGTAATCGGGAATCCAGCTTCGTCGCCGGCAATGTCGAGGGCGGCGACGCGCGTGCCCGCGAATTGCTGGACGAGATGCGCGGTCCGCAGGCTTTGTTCGGTGTTGAAGTGGCGGAGGGTGCAGAGGATGAGCCGGGCTTCGACGCCGGTGGCGCGGACGCATTGCTCCGTGGCGCGATCTACCGCGGCGACGACGGCTTCGGGGGTGAGGCCTTGATACGTGTGAAGGAGCGGGGCGAAGCGGAGTTCGGCGTAGAGGACGTTATCGGCGGCGAGTTGCTCGAATACATCTTCGGTGACGATGCGCAGCGCATCTTCAGTCTGCATGAGCTGGAAGCCGCGCGGGGCGCGGGTAAGAAAGTCGGCGAGGCTGGCGCATTGGGGAGGGGCGATGAATTCGGCGTCGTATTCCGCGCGGGAGATTTCAGGCGCCAGGCGGGAGACGGCTGCATAGCTGAGGGAGCAGTCGAGGTGGAGGTGGAGTTCGACTTTGCGCAGATTGGTCATGAGCGTGAAACGATCTACTTGCGATTTAAATCGAGTCTGCGAATTTCAGCAACATGCGGTACCGGCATGCGTGCCGCAGGGGCGTTCGTTTGACTTACACCGCCTCAATTGCCGACCATTGTTTTTCTGGCTTTGAAGAGTTGCAGGGGAAGGTTTGCATACATGAAAGTTTTGATCCTTGGTTCGGGCGGACGCGAGCATGCGCTGGCGTGGGCGGTGAAGCGCAGCCAGCGGGTGACGGAAGTGGTGTGTGCGCCGGGGAATGGCGGCATTGCACAGGTGGCGCGGTGTGTTCCTGTCGACCTGAAGGACGTTGGCGCGATGGTGCGGCTGGCGGAGGTGGAGCAGCCGAGCCTGACGATTGTGGGGCCGGAGCTGCCGCTGTCGCTGGGCGTGGTGGATGCGTTTCAGGAGCGCGGTTATCGCGTGTTTGGGCCGACGCGCGATGCGGCGCGGCTGGAGTCGAGCAAGGCGTTTGCCAAGCAGTTCATGAAGCGTCACCAGATTCCGACGGCCAATTATGCGGTGTGTACCGACGCGGCGGAGGTGGAGGAGGCGATCAAGCATTTCCATCCGCCGGTCGTGGTGAAGGCCGATGGACTGGCTGCGGGCAAGGGCGTGATCATATGCCCGACGCGCCAGTTTGCGATGGAGGCTGCGCACGGGCTCTTCAGCGGAGAGCTGCTGGGGCCTTGCGGAAAAGCAGGTCGTGATCGAGGAATTCCTCGACGGCGAGGAGGTGAGCTTCCTGTGTCTGAGCGATGGCGAGCACGTGGTACCGCTGGTTCCGGCGCAGGATCACAAGCGAATTGGCGAGGGCGACACGGGGCCGAACACGGGCGGCATGGGCGTCTACTCGACCAGCGAGATGCTGGAGCCGACGATGACGGAGTGGATCATGCACCACATCGCCGAGCCTACGGTGCGGGGAATGGCGGAGGAGGGGACGCCGTTTGCGGGCGTGCTCTATTGCGGGCTGATGATGACGGCGCGCGGGCCACAGGTGCTGGAATACAACGCCCGTTTCGGTGATCCGGAGACGCAGGCGATCGTGGTGCGGCTGGAGTCGGACCTGGTGGATGCGCTGGAGGCCTGCATTGATGGCCGACTTGCGGAGACGGAGATGCATTGGAGCCATGGCGCGGCGGCATGCGTGGTGGCGAGTTCTTCAGGGTATCCCGGCAGCTACAAGACAGGGCTGCCGATCAGCGGACTGAGCCTTGCCGCGCAGACACCGTGCGCGGAGGTTTTTCACTCAGGCACGTCTCGGCTCGGCGGCCAGATTGTGACGAGTGGCGGGCGGGTGCTGGGAGTTACGGCAAGTGGCGACTCGCTCGAAGAGGCGCTGGCGCGTGCCTATGAAGCGCTGACGCAGATCCATTTTGAAGGCATGTATTATCGCCACGATATCGGGCACAAGGCTCTGAAGCGGAAGTGACCGCAGGAATGCGATGGGGCGGTGGGGTGCCAGGCAAGCGTCTAAGGCAGGATTTCGGCGAAGGGGAGCCAGTCAGCTCGTCGCGGGCGTGACTGGCGAGGCAGGAGCGATTTTCGGCTGCTTCTGGAAACAGGCGCGGCATAGAACCGGCCTTCCCTGCGTTGGCTTGAAGGGGACCGTGGTTTCAGTGCCGCAGGCCGAGCAAGTCGTTCGCGTTTCAGAACGCACCCGGCCGCCGCTGGCGCGCTTTGCCTTGCATTGCTTGCAGTGCTTGGGGTCGTTCTTGAATTGCTTGTCGTGGAAAAACAGTTGCTCACCAGCGGTGAACACGAACTCCGCTCCGCAGTCGTTACATTTCAGAATTCTGTCGATAAATTCCATGGCCGGCTTCCCCAAAGCAGGGAGGACGCTCGAAATCGGCCATGATCTTGAGAGCTTGCCGGTCCCGTTTCCCTGTCTTTGAAACGTCCTTGAACAACAAGGGCCCGGCCGCAACAAGTAAGCGGCGAAAGGCAGCGTGTCTCCGCAAAACAGGAGACTGAAGTATTTCGCGCTTACCAGGACTCAGCATTCAGCGCAATTTGAAAAGTACAGTCACGACATGCCGCCCGAAGGTCTTGCTATATGGCGTTCCTTGCCGGGGGACAGCAAGTATAGCCCGGGCGGCGCATGTCGCAGTGTGCGTTATCTGACTTAATCTTGCTCTTTACGAGCCTTCTTGCGATTCCGCTTGCGTGCCAATGCTGCTTTCACGCGGCGCTTTTCACCGGGTTTCAGGTAGTAGGAATGACGTTTCACTTCCTTGATAATGTCTTCCTGCTGTACCTTCCGCTTAAACCGGCGCAGCGCGTTCTCAAGCGGTTCGCCTTCTTGTAAACGAACCTCTGCCAAAAGAATGCCACCTCCAAACCTGCCAAAAGGGCCAAACTTATGATACCGGAAGTGGCTGTGATCAGCCAACTTATGTAAAGCCTTCCGATTGGGCTGCCGTACCCTTCAGGAAGGCAATTCAACCGGGACAAGACTTTTTCCCGACAGGCAAGCAAATGGACCGTAACTTGACTGAATCCGACAACCTGCCGGCTCGCTTACACTGGGTTTCTGAGGTGCAGCAGTCGCGATGATCCGCCGCTACCAGGAGCATTCTCCCGCCATTCCCGCAAGCTGCTATATCGACCTTTCCGCGCAGGTGATTGGAGACGTGGTGCTGGGAGAGAACTCGTCGGTTTGGATGAACGCCGTACTTCGGGGCGACGTGAATTCCATTCGCGTGGGGTCAAACTCGAACGTTCAAGACTGCGCGGTGCTGCATGGGCAGCGGCATTTGTATGCGGTTACAGTGGGCGACTGGGTAACAATCGGCCATAACGCCACGGTGCACGGCTGCGTAGTGGGGGATGCGGTGTTGATTGGAATGGGCGTGACGGTCCTGAACGACTGCCGGATTGGCGAGGGCTCGATTATTGCGGCGGGCGCGGTTCTGCCGGAGCACACAGTTGTTCCGCCGCGAACACTGTGGGCGGGCGTACCGGGAAAACAGCGGCGGGAACTTGGCGACCAGGATCGCAAATTGATTCTCGAGTACGCGCAGAATTATCTTGACTACACGAAGATCTATCTTGCCGAGCCGGATAAGTAACGGCGAGATGACATTTTGTTCATGACGCCGAAAGGGGCGGCTCGTTTAGCATCGAAGAAGCCGTGAACATCACTCGCAATATCCTCCAGCATTCCTTCGGATATATCGGGATTGTCTTTCTATTAGCTGCTTGCGTATGCGTGCAGGTTGAAGCGCAGACATGGCCTCCCGCTCCTTCGTTGCCGAATGCGCCGGAGCCGCAGGAATCGGTGACGCTGCGCGCGATCCCGCTGAACCTTCTGAAGGATCAGGGAGTGATCTGGTCGAGTCCGGCGCGGATTCGTGGCGAAGACTTCGGCTACCTGATTCCGCTGGGGCTCGCGGTAACTGGCGCAATCACCGCCGATCACCAGGCGATGAGCGAAGTGGTTTCGCAGAATGCCAGCTTCAACAACGCCAATACCAACGCTTCGAACGTGCTCTTGAGCCCCTTCATCGCTGCGCCAGCCGTGTTGTTTGCCGCGGGACACCTGGCGGGGAACGATCATGCCCGCGAGAGCGGCATACTGGGCGGCGAAGCAATTCTGAACGGCCTGGTGGTGGAGCAGGGGATGAAGCTCATGTTCTTGCGCGAACGGCCCACGGTCGACAATGCCAAGGGCAGGTTCTTTCAAACGAGCGTGGGAACGGACGGATCTTTTCCTTCGTCGCACAGCGTGATCGCCTGGTCGAGTGCGGCGGTGCTGGCGGAGGAGTACCCGGGCCGATTGAACGAGATCGGAATTTACACGCTGGCTACCGGCGTAAGCCTGACGCGCGTACTGGGCCAGCAGCATTTCCCTTCGGATGTACTGGTGGGCAGCGCCTTCGGGTGGATGATCGGACATTACGTCTACAAGAAGCACCACCGCTGGCACGACGAATCCCAATAGAGACAGTCACCTTCATACTTTTGCCAAGTCTGACGGTCGTTCGTCACCTTCTCCTTGACAATCTACCTATCGCCTTTTATAGGTAGATTGTCTAGGAGACGCCGGAATGGCCCCACTTGAAAAGGCCGACTTGCTGCAGGGAACGCTCGACCTGCTGATTTTGAAAGTCGTGGCTCTCGGCCCGGTGCATGGCTACGGCATCTCGCAGCGGATTCGCCAGATCTCCTCCGACGTGCTGCAGGTGCAGCAGGGATCGTTGTATCCGGCCCTGCACCGGCTGGAAAAACGCGGCTGGCTGGAGGCGGACTGGGGCGAGTCAGACAAGGGCAGGCAGGCGAAGTTCTACAAGCTTTCTGCGAAGGGACGCAAACAGCTGGCCATGGAAGAGGACACCTGGAACCGGCTTTCGCGGGCCGTCGCCCTGATCTTGGAGACGGCACGGTAAGACGCAGAGCAGGAGGCGGCAATGACCCGGAAACGTTCCCCTCGTAAGCCGGAACGCGAAGACGCAGTGGAGGAGGAGATCGGCTTTCATATCGCGGAGCAGACGGAGGCCTATGTTGCGCAGGGAATGTCGCCGGAAGAGGCGCGACGCCGCGCGACGCTCGAATTCGGAGGTCGGGAACAGGTGAAGCAACAGGTTCGGGAAGTGCACGTCTCGGCCGCTCTCGAGAGCGCGGCATTCAACCTGAAGGCCGCGACGCGCTTTCTGCGCAAATCACCTTCCTTCTCCATCGTCGTGATTCTCACGCTGGCGTTGGGGATCGGCGCAAACAGCGCGGTATTCTCGGCAATCGATGCGATCATCCTTCGGCCCTTACCATTTCCGAATGGCAGCCAACTGGTTGCGCTTTATCAGCACGATTACAAGGGGCGAGATGCAAACGTGTATGTCGCGCCGGTTCGGCTGGAGGACTGGAACCGGCTGAACTCAACATTTCAGGCAATCAGCGGGTACTACTTCGACGATCTTTCGGAGACTTCGGGCTCGCTGCCGGAGAAAGTGACCGAATGCCTGGTGGCGCCGCGCTTTCTCGAAGTGATGGGCGTTTCGCCCGCATTGGGGCGGGGGTTCACGCCGCGGGAGGAACACTGGGGTGGCGGACTCTCCGCGATCATCAGCTACAAGTATTGGCAACGCCACTTTCATGGAGACAGCGCAGCGCTGGGGCAGAAGCTGCACGTTGGAGGGTTCTCCTACACAGTAATCGGCGTAATGCCGGCATCATTTCGATTTCCCAAGGACGATGTAGATATATTCGAAGCGAGCGCTCCGGATGCGCCGTTTGCCCAGCGTCGAGACGAGACTTGGTTTACGGTGATCGGGCGCATGAAGCCTGGAGTTATGTTGCATGAGGCGACGGCTGATCTTGCGAACGTGCAGAGCCAGCTGGGCAAGCAATTCCCTAAGCCGGATGCAGAGCTGACTGTCCAAATCGCTGCGCTGAAAGACGTGATCATCGGGGGAACGCGCAGTTCACTTTGGCTTCTTTATGGATCGGTGTCGCTGCTGTTGCTGATTGCCTGTTCGAATATTGCGGCGCTGTTATTAGCTCGGACCACGGAGCGGGAGCACGAGGTATCGATTCGGTTTTCTCTGGGCGCATCGCGGCTGGCCATCGTCGGGCAGCTTTTGACAGAGGTTTTTGCGCTGGCGCTGCTGGGGTCACTTGCAGGACTGCTGGTTGCGGCTGCATCGGCGCGGGGTTTCCACCTGCTGGCAAAGACACTTCCTCGCGCTGAGGAAATCGGGCTGAACTGGCAGATCGTAGCCTACACACTGATTGCGGCGGTGTTGACCACTTTGCTTTGCGGACTTTTTCCTGCTTTACGCGGAACGCGACGAACTCTCGCTCACTCGCTAGCCTCGGGAAGCCGTACGCAGGTCTCAACGCGCAGCACGGTGCAATGGGTGCTGGTTGGCACGCAGATTATGCTGGCGGTCACGCTGCTGATCGGTGCGGGCCTGTTGCTGCGTAGCTTTCAGCGACTCTCAAGGGTAAATCCGGGATTTGAGCCAAGCCACGTGCTGACGTTCCAGGTGAGCGGATCGTGGGGTGAGACGGCCGACATGCCGAACGTTGTCAAGCGCATCGATCGCACGCTTGACAGCCTGCGCACGTTGCCCGGGGTTGAGGCGGCATCAACAGCCGCGATGCTTCCTGGCGTTCCTTCGCAATATCAGATTGAATTCAAGATCGACGGCAAGCTGGAACCGGGACATCCGATTCTCGCCGACAGCCGGTATGTTTCGGCAGGCTACTTCGAGACGATGCGGATCCCGCTTCTGGCTGGCGAGAGTTGCAGGCAGGCATCAAATACCAGCGACGTCCTGGTCAATCGCGCATTCGCAGACATGTACATGGGAAGCGCGTTGGCGGTGGGCCACCAGGTCTCGGGCGCGGTTTACAACGACTTTCTTCCCCAGGGAATGATCCGAGGGATCGTAGGAGATGCACGCGAGGAAGGGTTGAACACGCAGCCGGTGCCGACCGTTTACTCCTGTTTCAGCGCGCCGGATCCGTTTCCGAATTATCTCGTACGCACGCACGGCGATCCGATGACGATGGCGGAGACGATTCGCAGGAGGATTCACGAGATAGAACCGTCCCGCTCGGTATATGCGTTTGCGGCGCTACAGGAGCACCTGGACGATGCGACGTCGGAGAATCGGCTACGCACGATGTTACTCACAGTCTTTGCGGCGACCGCAATTCTGCTGGCGTGCATCGGACTCTACGGCACGTTGAGTTATCTCGGCAGGTTGAGGCAGCGGGAAGTGGGTGTTCGCCTGGCGCTGGGCGCGATGCGCAACCAGATTGTTGCACGATTTCTGCTGCAGGGTTTGCGGGTTGCCGTGATGGGATGCGTAGCCGGCCTGGCGCTTGGATTGGGCCTTTCTCATTTTATCGGCTCGATGCTGTACGGGGTTTCGGCACTTGACCCGGCGACGTATTGCGGCGTCGTGTGCCTGATTTTGGTGGTAGCGGCATGCGCTTCGCTGGTTCCGGCGCTGCGCGCATCTCGCGTTGAGCCGGTGCAGGTGCTGCGGGAAGAGTGAAAGGAAGTTCTGAGTTCGAAGTTTGTTTCGATACCGCTCATCAACTTTGAACTCAGAACTCTGAACCGTTTTATACCGGCAGTGGAGTGCGCTCGGCGAATTGGTGCTGGTGCCAGTAGGGGTAGATGGGAGTGACCTGACTGGCCTGATCGAGCTTTGCGACTTGTTCGGCGGTCAGGTTCCAGCCGGCGGCGGCCAAATTCTGCCGCAACTGCTCTTCGTTGCGCGCGCCGATAATGACGGAAGCGACCGTGGGCCGATGCAAGAGCCAATTGAGCGCGATTTGGGGAATTGTCTTGCCGGTTTCCTTTGCAATCTCGTCGAGGGCGTCGACGACTTTGAATAGATAATCATCGGCTACCTGCGGCCCCATGTCGGCGGTTTTATGGAGGCGGCTGACCTCGGGCAGCGGCTGGTTGCGTCGGATCTTGCCGGTAAGCCGGCCCCAGCCCAGCGGGCTCCAGATGAGGGCGCCCACTTTTTGATCGAGACCGAGTGGCATGAGTTCCCATTCATATTCGCGGCCGATTAGCGAGTAGTAGACCTGGTGGGCAACGAAGCGCGTCCAGCCGTAGCGGTCGGCGACGTCGAGAGACTTCATCAGATGCCAGCCGGAAAAATTGGACGCGGCGATATAGCGCACCTTGCCCGTGCGGACGAAGGTGTTCAGCGTGTCCTGCACTTCTTCGACCGGCGTGGAGGCGTCAAAGCCGTGGAGGTGGTAGATGTCGACGTAGTCGGTGCCCAGGCGGCGCAAGCTGGCTTCAAGGGCGCGTGTGAGATGGTAGCGCGAGGAACCGATGTCGTTGGGTCCATCGCCAAGGCGGAAGGTCGCCTTAGTTGAGATAAGAGCGCGATCGCGCTTTCCGGCCAGGGCCTTGCCGAGAACCTCTTCCGAGCGACCGTCGGAGTAAATATTCGCAGTGTCAAAAAGGTTGACGCCGGCCTCGAAGCAGATATCGATGAGGCGGGCGGCTTCCGCGACATCAGTGTTGCCCCATGCCTTGAAGAATTCGTTGCCACCGCCGAACGTTCCAGTGCCGAAACTGAGCGCAGGAACCTTGAGGCCGGAGCCCCCGAGAAGTCGATATTCCATGCGATTAGGATTCCTGGGCATCGAGGAAGGATGCAACGGATATGCACAGGTCGAGTCGCGTTGAAGTTCGATGAGGAACGGAAATGCACTACTGGTGTTTCGCACCCTCAATGGGATCGCTCTGGTGGAAGAACTTGCGATTGATGTCGGGCCAGAATTCCTTCACCACAAAAGACGCGGCGTCGATGCCGATGTCGATGGCCCACTCGCTGCCGGTGTTGCCGAAGGTGCGCTCGCGGGAGGGGTAGTAGAGGCTCGAGAGCCCGGATGAGGCGCCAGCACCGACAACTTCGCTGATGTTGAAGGTGTCGTTGCCGGAGTCGTTGCGGGTGATGATCGCGCGACTGAGAGCGTAGCCGGTTCGCTTGAAGAAGCCTCCGCGGCCGAGCGTGTAGTAGCGATTATCTTCGTGGGTGATAGAGGGGACGATGAACTCGACCATGTAGTTCTCGCTGGTCTGGTCGAGCGCGGAGTGCCAGAAGTAGCGGCCATAGCCGACTGCCCCCTGGCCGAACTCCGGGGTGGACTTTCTAGCCATGGAGAAGCCGGCCAGCGCCGCGGGGATAAAGACCGATGAGTAATCGAATGAGTCGTCAGTCGCAGTGAGAAACTTCTCTTTCACCGACATCGGCGGCAGTTTTTCGTCGGTGCTGACAGAACGGAAGTTGGGAAGGATGCCGAGGATGCGCTTGGTTTGGGGATCGCGGGTGGGAACGGGATTCTGCTGTATCGGCTTTTTGAGGGTATCGTCAGGCTGGCCGGATTGAGGCGGATTCTGTTGATCCTGCGGGTCGTTCGGTGCCTCAACAAGGCTTGAAGAGAGGAGGCTTACGCTAGACGACGGTTGTGTCGCCGGAACTGGTGCGTCCGGAATCACCGCATTGCCTGCCGAAGGGTCCTGCCGGGGCGGCGCTGACTGAGCTGCCGCGCCAATCGCTGAAAGTACAAGAAAAACAAGACTGATTACTGGCAATAAGGGTCTCGGGTGCCTCAATTTTGCGAATCTCCTGATATGAATATCGTGACCCTGAAGCACGGAATGACGCTCCTATTTGACGAAGCGGGCGGTGACCGGTCAGTCCTCCACCCGGAAAAATGAAGAAATCTTCACAGCAACAACGGGAAGCCGTCTCGCTAATGGATGCGGCGGCGGGGAATCTGTTGCATAAAAGCCATGCTGCATCCTCCATTTAAACTGGATTGGTTATGGCCACATTGAAAGCTGTGCGCGGTACGCGTGATTTGTTGCCTCCTGAAACCGCGCTCTGGAACCGGATTGAGGCGACGGCGCGTAGCGTCTTTGCTCGCTACAACTTCGGGGAAATCCGTACGCCGGTTTTTGAGGATACTTCGCTGTTTGCGCGCGGGGTTGGCGAGGAAACGGACATCGTTTCGAAAGAGATGTACACGTGGGAAGACCGCGCCCGAGCCCAGTCGGAGAAACCACAATCCCTGACGCTGCGGCCGGAGAACACGGCAGGTGTGGTGCGCGCGTATATCGAACACAAGCTGGGCGATACAGGACAGCTGCAGAAGCTGTATTACATCGGGCCGCAGTTTCGGCGGGAGCGTCCACAGAAGGGACGGTACCGGCAGTTCTCGCAGATCGGAGCGGAGGTGATCGGGCCGCCGTCGGCAGGAAGCGAAAGCCCCCTTCGCGATGCGGAAGTGCTGGAGATGCTGGCGACGCTGCTGGATGAGATGGGGATCACGGGGTGGTCGCTGGAGATCAACTCAGTAGGGTCGTCAGCCGATCGGGCGCGTTATAACGAAACACTGCGGGAGGCGCTGATTCCCTTGGCGCCGAAGATGTGCTCAGACTGCCAGCGGCGGGCGGTGACGAATCCGCTGCGGGTGCTGGACTGCAAGGTGCCGGAGGATCAACCGATTATCGAGACACTGCCGAGGATTGTGGATTCGCTGGATGAGCCGTCGAAGACGCACTTTGCGGCGGTGACGGCGGCACTGGATGCGGCGGGAGTGCCGTACACGCGGAATCACCGGCTGGTCCGGGGACTGGACTACTACACGCGCACAACGTTTGAGTTCACACACGGCGGCCTGGGGGCGCAGAATGCTCTGCTGGGCGGCGGACGCTATGACGGGCTGAGCGAGGCGATCGGGGGGCCGAAGGCTCCGGGAATCGGCTTTGCGATGGGTGAGGACCGGCTGGTGCTGACGCTGCAGGCGCTGGAGGCGGCCAAGCCAGAGAAGAACGATGCATACATCGCGCCGTTGGGCGAGGCACTGAATCCGGCTGCGCTGGCGCTGGCGCGTGACTTGCGGCGAGGCGGCCTCAGCGTGGAGCTGGGAGACGGGTCGTTTCGGCTGAAGAAGTCATTTGAGGCGGCCGAACGCACGGCGCGGCGGATCGTGATCCTCGGCGAGGATGAACTTCAATCCGGTATCCTAACGGTGAAGGACTTCTCAACCGGTATACAGACGAAGGTTCCGCGTGCGGAGCTGGCTCGGGCGCTTTCAGCGCCTAGTGGACAGTGAACAGTGGTCAGTGTTCAGTCTGGGTCATTGCTTGCACTCCAAACTGACAGGCTTTGCGCTGATTCCCTCCGGGGCTAAAAGCCCCACTCACTTTAATCGTCTTGCGGCACGACGAAAGTCGTGTCCCTGCAAGAGGGCGAAGGAATGATTTTGTGCTCGACTTTTTAGGCAGTCTTGAACGGACGCAGATGTGCGGCGAATTGCGCGCCGCCAACGCAGGCGAGAACGTGGTTCTGATGGGCTGGGTAAACCGGCGCCGCGACCATGGCAACCTGATCTTCCTCGATGTGCGCGACCGCAGCGGTATTGCGCAGGTGGTACTGGACAAGGAGCTGACACCGGAAGGACATTTGAAAGGCGAGCAGGTGCGGCCGGAGTACGTGGTGGCCGCAGTGGGCAAGGTGCGTCTGCGCGGGAAGGATGCGATCAATCCCAAGATGCCGACGGGCGAGGTGGAGATTGAAGCGACGGAGCTGCGGATTCTGAACGACGCGCGACTGGCGCCGTTTTCGCCTTCGGAAGAGGCAATCCAAAATGAGGAGACCCGGCTCAAGTATCGTTATATCGATCTGCGCCGGGTGGAAATGCAGCGGAACTTCTGGCTGCGGCACGCGATTACGCGTTCCATTCGCGAGAGCCTGAGCGAGCAGGGATTTCTGGAGATCGAGACGCCGATTCTGACCAAGAGCACGCCGGAGGGCGCGCGCGACTTTCTGGTGCCGAGCCGCGTGCATCCGGGCGAATTTTACGCATTGCCGCAATCGCCGCAGATTTTCAAACAGATTCTGATGATTTCCGGGTTCGATCGCTACTTCCAGATCGCGCGGTGCTTCCGCGACGAGGACCAGCGCGCGGATCGGCAGCTGGAGTTCACGCAGGTCGACCTGGAGATGAGTTTTCCTCGGCGCGAGCATGTATTTGCGGTGGTGGAGAAGTTTTGCGCGGCGGCCTGGGCTGCGGCAGGGATGACCCTGCCTACGCCGTTCCCGCGGATCACGTATGACGATTCGATCCGGCAGTATGGGTCGGACAAGCCGGACCTGCGGCTGCCGGGGTTGACGGATGTGCGGTCGGCTTTTCCCGAGGAGTCGCTGGCAACACTGCAAATCGATCCGGCGCTGCCGATTGTGGCGCTGCGCATTCCGAGCGTGGGAGAACTGAGCCGCAAGGAGCGCGAGGAGAATCATCCTCTCTTCGACCAGAAGAAGGGCGCGAAGTTTATCGATGACTTCAAGCGGCTGGCGAAAAGCCTTCCGGACACGGTCAAGAAGATTCACGAGCTGACGGGTGCGGCCGAGGGTGATTTCGTCATCGTGGTGGCGGGCGATCCTGCGCACCACATCAAGGCGAGCGATACGAAGTTCGAGGGGCGTCTGAGCGAGCGCGAGATCAACGTCTATTCGGCGGCGGGAAACTTCCGCAGCGAACTGGCGAAGAAATATGCGGACCGGCACAAGGCGTTCCAGATAACCGATCAGGCAGTTGCCGATGCCGATCCACGCAGTGGAAAAACTCTGGATGCCTCGGCGGCGTTCCATCCAATCTGGATCGTCGACTTTCCAATGTTCGAGTACGAACTGGGGAGCGGCAAGTGGGTTCCGGCGCATCATCCGTTTACGGCACCGTACGAAGCGGACATGGCGAACCTGACGAGTGATCCGGCCTCGGTGCGTGCCGACTGCTACGACCTGGCGATGAACGGGCTTGAGCTTGGGTCCGGGTCAATCCGTATACATCGCAAGGATGTGCAGCAGCAGATTTTTGCATCGCTGGGCATCTCGGACGAGGAAGCGCGCAAGCGCTTCGGGTTTTTCCTGGATGCGCTGGAATATGGCACTCCGCCGCATGGCGGCATTGCGCTGGGACTCGACCGGATTGTGATGCTGCTGGCGGGCGCGCCGAGCCTGCGCGAGGTGATCACGTTCCCCAAGACGGCGAAGGCGATCGACCTGATGGCGGAGGCGCCGACTACGGTACCTGACCAGCAGCTAAAGGAACTGCATGTCCGGGTGGTAACGAAAAGCTGAGTTCAGTCCCCGGTTGCTTCCACGAGCTGGTCGGGAGCGGTAATCGCGGTGGTTTCGATGGAGAGGCACTTCCCGAGTTCGTTGAAATCTTTGTCCCATCGCGGACGGTCATCGGCGGTCTGCGAAGTGAGCGCGTAACTCGACGTGCGCAAAATCTCGTACCAGATGTTCTGGGCCTGCCAGAGATTCAGCTCAAAGGGTAGTTCAACCAGCGTGTGCGCCAAAGTAAGTGCGCGTTCAAGCATTTCGAGCGAACCGGCCGACATCTGCAGCTCGACCATGGCGCGCTTCATGCGCTGATCCGCAATATAGGAGAGTGTCGTCGTATCGAGCGGCACCTTGTCGGCCTTCGCCAGTTGCAGAAAGGACCGCATCAACGCCAGATCGATCGGATCGCCCTCGAGAGCGCGGCGCAACCCTGCATTGATGGCGAATTCGGCGGCCAGCGTCAGGGCCGGCGGCTTCGGCAATCCAGCCTGCGCAAGGTAGTGCAGCAGACTTGCGTGATCTTCGTAGATGTTGGTCAGTGAGCTTTCGATGTCCCAGAGGGTCGAGTTCAGGATCAACTGCACGATGCGGCGCTGCTCGTCTTTGAAGAGTGATGTGAGCGAGTAGCCAACGTGACCGTGATAACGATCGATCAGGCGAATGACATCAGGAAAATCCGCGCGCTGCACACATTCAGCTGCTTGTGCCGAGAATTCCTGGAACTCGGACGCGTCAGAATCACGGTAGGGCTTGACGGCCGCGGTGATGTTCTGGTCACCGAAGTGGAGAACCGCGAAGCTGAACTCTTGCGCGTTTCCGGTAATGGTGCTGGCAATGTGCGCGCGGCCGAGCGCGAGCCGTCCGCGACCGGATGTGTACACCTCATTCGAGATACGGCGGACGCGATAGCAGAATAGTTCGGTCTCTTCAGCGAAAGACGAGAAGACGCTGCTGATGGCATAGTGCGCTGCTACCTGCTCCAAGCCGAGCTGCATCGGGAGGATTTTTTCTTTAAAGATGCGGGCGCCGTCGCCCGCCGCAGCCACGTTGGACTTTGCTTCGGCGAGACGCGCAAGAAATGCGGTTTCGAGGTGCGCGGCTTTCTCGCCGAACAACTCCGTCGCCAGTTGCAGAGCGCGCGCAGCGTAGGCGATGATTTGCACGGTTTCAATGCCTGAGATGTCGTCGAAAAACCAGCCGCAGCTGGTGTACATCAATTGCGCGTGCCGCTGCAACTCCATCAATCGCAGAGCGTGCACACGTTCTGCCGGCGTGAGCTTGCGGCTCTGGTGCTCTTGAAGGAAGTGCTGTGCGGCCGCATCGCTTCGATTGAGAATGACGTTGATATAAGCATCGCGTGCTGCCCAAACATCGGTGAAGAATATCGAGCCTTCCTCATCCGTCATGGGCGCAATGGCATCGCGCAGATCGTCGAGGGCTTGCCGCAGGGGCGCTCGCCACTGCTGGTTCCAACCAGGCTTGCCGCTGTTGCAACCACAGTTGGAGCGCCAACGCTCGACGCCATGCGCGCAGCTCCATGAAGTATCGTCGATGACTTCGCACTCCCACTCGGGCGGAAACTGCTCGAGGAAACTGGCGTAGTTGGTGAGCTTGACTGTCTTGTCCTGTTCGAGAAGGCGTACCGCATAGGCGAGAGCCATTTCGCCATGGCGATGATGGTGTCCGTAGGACTCGCCGTCGGTGGCAACGCTCTCGAGCTGCGGCTGGGCGCTGTCTTTGAATCCGGACTTGAGGCGCGCGGCGAAGTTTTCTCCCGAATTCAGCAGGCCTTCAAAGGCGATGGCGCGGGAAGTGGGGCCGTCGTAAAAGAAGATGGCAATCGACACGCCGGAGTCGAAGCGCATGAGGTAGGGCCGCGTCGTATCGACAGAATTGGCGAGCGGCGTGGTCCACGCGGGACTCGGGCGAGGCGGCATCTGCGGGAAGCGGTCGAATGCGCTTGCACTGGCTGGGGGCAAGGACGGTGAATTTGATGCCGTGTTGCGCGAGCAGCTCCAGCGAACCAGTGTCGACAGCCGTCTCTGAAAGCCACATGCCTTCGGGCGCGGCACCATAGTGGCTTTCGTAGTCGGCGATTCCCCAGCGGATCTGCGTGATCTTGTCGCGCTGGTTGGCGAGGGGCATGATGACATGGTTGTAGACCTGCGCCATGGCCGAACTATGACCGTTGAAGTGCTTGCGGCTGCGGCGCTCTCCGTCGAGGATCATGCGGTAGGTGCGCGGCGCATTCTCCTTGAGCCAACTGAGCAGCGTGGGGCCGAAGTTGAAGCTCATGCGCGAATAGTTGTTAACGATGCGGATGATCTGGTTCTTGTTGTTTACTGTGCGGGCGGCGCCGTTAGTGGCGTAGCACTCGGCGCAGACGCGCTCATTCCAGTCGTGGTAGGGCGCGGCCGAATCCTGCGTCTCGACGGTCTCGAGCCAGGGATTTTCGCGAGGGGGCTGGTAGAAATGCCCATGAATACAGATGAATCGTTTGGATGAGGCCATGCGTTCTCGATTAAAGGCCGGCAGACTGGCCGTGCTTGATTATTGTAGGCTGCGGCGTTGGCACACCGCTTCCCAGTCGATGGGTCGTGCTGATGCGATGGCGCAATCTGGGACTATTCGGCCACGGAGCGTCCGGCGGGTGGTGTTTTCCGGGCCAGGTCGCAGGCGCGCCACAGATACCAGCTGGCGACGGAGCGGAAGGGACGCCATTTCTGTCCGCGCCGGAAGAGGACGTCGGGCTTGGGCAGATCGGAGGCTTCGACGGGACGGTTTTTGGGGAGGCGCTGGAAGGTAAGCGCGAATCCCTTGCGTACGCCGTAGTCCGTTACCGGCAACACGTCGGGGCGGCCGAGGCGGAAGATGAGCAGCATTTCGACGGTCCAGGAACCGATGCCGCGCACTTCCGTGAGGCGTTCGACGATGTCGGCGTCAGGCATCTTGAGAATGGCTTTGTGCGTCGGCACGGTACCGTCTAGAGTCTTCGCGGCGAGATCGCGCATGGCCTTGATCTTGTTGCCGGAGACGCCGGCGGCGCGCAGGGGATGGTCGGGCGTGTCGAGAAGCTGCTGGGGAGTTGGATCTCCATGGAAGAACTCGCGGACACGCCGATGGATGGTGGCTGCGGCCTTGCCGTGAAGTTGCTGGTAGAGGATCGATTCGAGAAGCGACTCGAAGGGCGAAGGCGCCGCATCGAGGCGGAGCTTGAATTCGCCGACTTTGTCGATGAGCGCTCCCAGCTTCGGGTCGCAGGCTTTTAAATGGGCGATGGCTTGGGCAGGATCAAAGGGGAGTTTCCTGCTCTTTCCGTCGTGGATCATAGGCGAACAGTGTAACGCGGCGCGGGCGATGTCGATTCGAGGGACCCTCGCTATGTACCATCAATGGATAGGGTGAAGCTTGGAGCGACGAACTTTATGAAGATGCGTCCGGGAACGCAAACGGGATTTCTGCTTTGCGGCAAGGAGTGGACCGACGGCGAAGCGATTGAAGTGCGCTCGCCGTGGGATCAGGGCCTGGTGGGACGGGTGACGCTGGCGACACGCGCCGATGCGCGCCAGGCCGTGAACCATGCTGTGGCCAGCCTGCGCCGCACGCGTGCGCTGCCGCGCTGGAAGCGCCGCGAGATTCTGGAAGATGTCGCCGCGTCGCTGATCGAGCAGAAGGATCGCTTTGCGCAAGCTCATCGTGGCAGAGGCGGGCAAGCCGATGCGCCTGGCGCGCGCCGAAGTGGATCGCGCGGTGCTGACCTTCAAGACCGCGGCCGAAGAAGCAGCGCGGCTGGGCGGCGAGAGCATTCCGCTCGATCTGACGGAGGGCAACGAGGGCCGCTGGGGGCTGGTGCAGCGATTTCCGGTGGGGCCGGTGCTGGCGATTACGCCCTTCAATTTCCCGCTGAACCTGGTGGCGCACAAGGCGGCGCCGGCGATTGCGGCGGGCTGCCCGTGATCCTGAAAGCCGGCGCCGCAGACGCCGTTTACGGCGCTGGCGCTGGGCGAGGTGATTCTGAAGGCGGGCTGGCCGGAAGAGGCGCTGGCGGTGTTGCCGCTGGCGAACGCCGACACGGCGTGGCTGGCGGAGAAGGAAGACCGCATCAAGCTGGTGAGCTTTACCGGTTCGGCCAAAGTGGGTTGGGAACTGAAGGCGCACTCGGGCCGCAAGCGGGTGCTGCTGGAGTTGGGCGGCAATGCGGCGTTGATTGTCCACGGCGACCATCGCGACCTGGACGAGCGCGGCGGAGCGCACCGCGCATGCGGCTTTCGGCTATGCGGGGCAGTCGTGCATCAGCGTGCAGCGGATCTTTGTCGACAAGAGCATCTTTCAGACATTCATCTGGAAGCTGGTGGAGATTGCGGGAAAGATGGTTTCCGGCGACCCGGCCAATGAGGCGACAGAAGTGGGTCCGATGATCAGGCCGGGCGAGGCGGAGCGCGTGGAGAATTGGATCAAGGAGGCCGTGGAGGGCGGCGCGAAGCTGATTGCAGGCGGCGAACGAACGGGCTCAGTGATTGCGCCGGCGATTTTGACCGGGACCAAGGCGGGGATGAAGATGCGCGACGAAGAGGTCTTTGGGCCGGTGGTGGTCGTTGAGCCCTATGAGGATTTTGAGCAGGCGCTGGCGGAGGTGAACCACTCGCGGTACGGATTGCAGGCGGGCTTGCTGACGCGCGACGCGGGGCGGATTCTGACAGCGTATCGCGAGCTGGAGGTGGGTGCGCTGATTGTGGGCGACACGCCGGCGTGGCGGCTGGATCCGATGCCGTACGGCGGGGTGAAGGACTCCGGGCTGGGGCGCGAGGGGATCCGCTCGGCGATCGAGGAGATGACCGAGCCGCGAATGCTGGTGATGTCGGGCATGAGCTAGAAGGCGGGAACCGGCGTCGGCGCCGCTGCGTATTTTCATGGACTCGGGTCTCAGGAGCGCGGTGACGCATGACGGTTGCACAGTTGTTCACCATCCTCTACTGGACATGGGTCGGTTCGGAAGCTCTGCTGCAAATTGTCACGCGCACCAGCCGGTCAACGGGGCAGATCAAGGACCGGGGCTCGCTGCTGGTGCTGCTTGCGGTAATCTTCGGCTCCATCTGGATAGCGTTGGACTATGGAGCGACGCATGCGCACAACCTACCTGGGAATCCGCAGGCCTGCCGGGCGACAGCCCTGGGGCTGCTGATCGCAGGACTGCTGTTGCGTTGGACGGCGATCTTTACGCTGGGCGTTTCCTTCAGCACGAATGTGGCGATTCATGCGAATCAGACGCTGCGGAAGACCGGCCTGTACCGCTGGGTTCGGCATCCTTCCTATTCGGGAATGCTGGTGATCTTTGCCGCGATCGGCCTGAGCCAACGGAACTGGGTGAGTCTGGCCGTCATGCTGATTTTCCCGACCGCGGCTCTGTTGTATCGGATCCACGTGGAGGAGCTGGCGTTGGGCGAGGCTTTCGGCGACGATTATGCCCGGTATCGGCGGTCGACCTTCCGGCTGATTCCCGGGATTTATTGAACGGGGTACCCCCACCCATACTCTGTAAACAAAGTCTTTTGCTTCAGCAGGTTGCGAGGAACCAGTGACTGCAGGTTCCTCTCAGAATTACGGTTAGCCCGCAGCGTCCTTTGCGGTAAGGACTTACGGCGGCTTTCTTGTGCGCCTCACAGTTTCACCGTTTCGCAGTTTCACAGGCCAGTCTTCAAAAATCGCCGATCTGAAGGGCCAGCTCGCTGTGGGGATGAGGGTTGCGTTATTACTGCGCTTGGTTTTCCGGTGCTTTTTGGCACTCTTCGGCCCATTTTGCGCGCTACCGCGTGGTCAGGCGCTTCGCCTTCTTTGCATAGATTCAGCCTAAACCACCCTGCAAAATAATCTGCAAAAATGGTGAGTCCTTTGACCGTTTAGTTTGAACGGGTTAGGCCGTGATGATAGAACGAGGGGCTTGACGGAGCTTCCTGAATACAACCGATGCACCCCTCTGGTAGCCGCTTCGCCGACGCGCCCGCAACCGGGCGCTTCCGGGTTACCTCGGCTCAAGAATTGCAAAGTGATCGCTGTGACAGATGAAGACGCGCCGGAACAGTCCGGTCGTCAGCAGGCCATCAAATCCCAGACTGCTGGAATTCCCTTCTACGCTTGCGAGGGTAAAGAAGGGCAGTTTGAAGAACTCGAGAGAGCCAATTTTCATATCCTGCGGCGGCAAAGCCACAAACGATCGTTGCGCTCCGTCGGTGCCGCTGCCGTGCAAGGAAGCGGTCCGCAATTGTGGAATCGCGGTGAGTTTTGAGGGGTTATACAGAAACGGCGCATTTGCGCCGGAATCGAGCTTCAAACGCAGCGGCAGCGATGAGCCTGACAGATGGATTGGAAGGATCAGGGAATTGGGCGGAACATCGTCCCCGTCGAGAGGTGTGACCAGGGCAATATGGCTCCCCTTCATGTCCGCGCGCATAGCGGAGGTTTCGTCCAGACAGAGCATCTTGTGCGCGTTGTCGATCAGCATGTCGAAGTGCTGCAGAAAGTCTTCGCCGAGGACACCGCGGAGGTGGAGGTCGAAGGACTTGAGGTTCTGGAGGCTGTAAACAACAGCTTCGAGGTGGGCCACGGCGTGGGAGCCGATTGCGAGCTGGTCAAACTGCGCCGACGAAGCGGCAGCATGAAATCCGGTGCCGTCGACGGGAATCGAATCCTGATTTCTCAAATGAAGCTCGGCCGCAAGCGAAGGATCGACCATCGTGAATTGCGTGCCGGTGTCGAGCAGGAAGTCGTACGGTCCGGAATGATTCACAGACACAGCCACGACCATTTGGTAGCTGTTTACGAAATGTAGCGGTACACTCACCACATTCGCCGGGCAGTGTGTTTCAGCTGTGAGTGTGGTGGCGATGCATGCTGCGAGAACCAAGGAAGCGAAACCCTTGAAAGTTGTCATTGTCAGAGCTCCTCAGCCGGTCAGGCTGAAGTCACTCTGGGCGGGCATCGCTACATGGTCTTGATGGGCTCCTGATCAGTTTCTGGGCGCGGTTGATCTATTCCTGAACGCTGCTGATGAACTTCTGATGGGAAGATGATGGCGAGCAAGTCTTGTGTTTTCAGATTCGGCGACGTCGAGGTTCGGGAGCGGGAGTTCACGCTCATCAAAGCGGGCGAGATCGTGCCGGTCGAGCCGAAGGCGTTTCGCGTCCTGCTGCTTCTGCTTCGCAACCCCCAGAAGCTGATCGCGAAGGAAGAACTGCTGAACGCAGTCTGGGGCGACGCGGCTGTCACGGAGAACTCGTTGACGCGGAGCATCGCCCTGCTGCGAAAGCTGCTCGGGGATGACACGCGCAACCCGCGCTATATCGAAACTGTGGCTACGGTCGGCTATCGCTTTGTCTGCAAGGTGGAAGTCTCCGAGGACCCTTCGGGGATTCTGGAGCCGGCCGGGCAGCCGCCCGTGAATGGAATCGCGACGGAGGTCGACGCGCATCCCCAGGGCAGCTTCTTTGCACACAAACTATGGCTTTCAGTCGTATCCGTTTCGGTTGCAGCCATCTTAATCACCGCATGGTGGCTAATCTCGCCGCACGCCCAGCCCCGGGTGACGAACATCACGCAGATCACGAACGACGGCAACTTGAAGTGCTGCTTCGTGACCGACGGATCGCGGGTCTACTACGACGCACAAACCAAAGACGGCTTCAGGTTTTATCAAGTCAGCGCACAGGGCGGCGAACCGATACCCATCAGGGAACTCGATGGAATGGACCCCCTAGACATCTCTGCCGACCGCTCTGAATTGCTACTCAGACGTCGCAAGGATGGCTCACTCTGGGCCGCTCCCGTGATCGGTACGGCGCCGCGCCCTCTGACGGGCTTGGTCGCGGGTGAAGCAAAGTGGTCTCCTTCAGGGACCCAGATCGCTTACGCAGGAGGAAAGCAAATCCGGATCGCGCGGAGTGACGGCAGTGACTCGCGAACGTTGGCGACTGTGGAGGGCTGGACCTATGGCCCTAACTGGTACCCCGACGGAAGCAAGCTTGTCTTCTCGGTCTGGACGGCTGACATACCGGACAGCAGCCTCTGGGAAGTCTCGGCGAACGGTACCGGCCTTCACAGGCTGTTTCCTCAATGGACGGATTATTCCCAATGGTATGGTTCCTGGACCCCGGATAAAAACTACTTCGTGTTCATGGCGGCGGATCCTGCTCGTTCGTATCAGTGGGATATCTGGACGGTAAAGGAAGGGGGAGGCCTCTTTGGATCCAGGAGTACTCCGGTCCGTTTGACAACCGGACCATTGCGCATAAACGGACCTGCGCTCAGCCCCGACGGCAAGCGCATCTTCTTTCACGGCGGGCTCGACCGTGTGGAATTGATTCGATATGATCTCAGCACCAAGCAGTGGTTCCCATATCTCTCGGGTCTCTCGGCCGAA
Source organism: uncultured Acidobacteriaceae bacterium (assembly GCA_963830285.1). Lineage (GTDB taxonomy): Bacteria > Acidobacteriota > Terriglobia > Terriglobales > Acidobacteriaceae > Telmatobacter. The sequence goes on along the minus strand of CAWHLU010000008.1, from coordinate 1,235,603 downwards.
CAACTCGATTTTTCCAGCGATGGAAAATTGCTGGCCTACAGCAGTTACCCCGAGAGCTATCTCTTTAGAAGCGACAATGACGGTGGCCACAAACTGCAACTGATGCCGCCTCCTTTCCGTGGCAAAAACCCGCGTTTTTCGCCAGACAGCACGCAGATCGCATTTGCCGGATCGCGTCTCGGCGAGCCGTCGCGGGCGTACGTGGAAACGGCCGAAGGCGGCGGGTTGCGCAAGCTCACCAATGGCGAGTGCGGGCGAAATGGAGAATCGGATCCGGTCTGGTCGCCTGACGGCACCTTCCTTGTTTTTGGCTGCCTTCCCGGTGGTCCCAAAGCCGGGCTGACGCGGAACAGCGTCGTGCTCAGAATGATTGATCTGAAGACCGGTCAGATTTCGGTACTACCCGGTTCGCAGGGTCTCTGGTCCCCTCGGTGGTCACCCAATGGTCGGTATCTGATTGCAATATCTTTTCCGGAACCGAGAGATATCGTCCTTTACGATATGCAAACCCACGAGCAGCGGAAGCTCGTCACTCTTAAGGATGGAGGATGGCAAGCCTGGTCCCGGGACAGCCAATATGCATACGTCACGAATGGGGCCGCAGTATACCGCGTGCGGATCAGCGACGGGTCCGTGGAACCCGTAGCCGACTTGACCGGTCTGAAAGACTCTTCCTGGGCCGGAATCACACCCGATGGCTCAGTGATCGCGATTAGAAACACGGGGAACGAAGAAATCTACGCTCTCGACTGGGTAGCGCCGTAAGCAAGCGGCAGTGTTTATGCCCTCACGCTGGAATCGAAATAGTCTTTGATGCTGCGGGTTGGGCAGAGACATTTTCGTTTTGCCGCGCCGCGAAATTAAGTGTATTCAGCAAGATCCCAAAAGAATTAGCGGGGCTTGGGTACTTTTGCTTTTAATCGTGCCTCGGGATCCATAGTTCGACCCACCATCAATGCTATGTTCAAGTTTCGTGTGGAACGAGCGACCGTTGGACTGCGTCTGTGCAGCGCCGGCGCTCAGGAACCGCCAACGCAGCCTGACCGTTTTTTGCCGGAACCGGCATTACTGAAACGTATGGAAGCCAAGAGATGCTGTGCGTACAACGCGACCAGGAGTTGCAAAATCAACTCCACGGTCACCGTTGCCGACAGTGCGCGCGAGCCTCTCAAGGTTCTGAAGATATTGGTTGAGGGTCTTGCCCGGGACTCCAAGTCGAGCCTGTGGCTGACTCCCCTGGAGTATGCTCCGCAGTTGACGCGGCTATTCCCGTTTGACCTGGCCTACCTCGACAAAGATATGAAGGTGCTGGAGGCGATGGCGCTTCGGCCCGAGATGCACGCTCCATCGTTCCATGCCGGGGTTGCGAGCGCCCTGATTCTGCCGTTCAACAGCCTTCAGTCGAGCGGAACGGGGCCTGGCGATCAGATCGTTGTCTGCGCCGAGGACGAACTCGAGGACCGACTCGCGGAGATCTCCCGCCCGGCGGCTGCCGAACCGGTCGCGCCCTTAGCGACTGCCCCCACGGCAGCGACGAGTTTGCCCTTTAGAGCGATACCAAAACCGCCGTTGTATCCGTTTCCGAATCCGCAGGTCACCTTTCCAACCATGGCGGCTGCAACTCCGCGGGGCACAGGTTTCACGGTAGGGATGACGGGCGGCTGGCAGATATCGAACTCCACCATGGCCAGAGCTGCGGTGCTTGAGCCTGGCGAGATTCAAGACGCAGTTCAAGAAGGAGAGGCAGGGAGCCAGAGGCTCCCGGAGATTGAGGTCGCGGAGACAGAATGCACGGAAGCGCAGGAAGAGAAGGTTGCAGGCGGGAGTGTTTCGGACCCTGTGTCCAGCGCGGTCTCCGATGCTGTCACCGATACAGCTACTGCTGCTGAGGTTGGGAAGAGTGCGCTGCAGGAAGCGGCTCCAGTCGCGGCGCCGCCTGAGGCGACAGAACCGGAGGCCCTTGCGGCTCAGCCGGAGGCGGTTGAGAAGAAGCGCGATGCAGTCGAAGAGAGCGACCGAGCGAAAGAACCGCGGACCGACGTTTTTCTTGTACCGTCGCAGGCGGCGCCTGTGGTCGAGCAACCAGGGGTGCAGGCGGACGCCCCTGGGATCAGAGCAGATGCTTCTACAGCAAAGCACAAAAAAAGTGCGGAGAATGCGCCCGCAAATGTTACCAAGTCGACCGATGCGGATCGGGTAACAGCGAAGAGAAAGCCTCAGGAAGAGAAGAAGAAGGCATCGCTGGGGGTTCTGGTGAAGCGCTTCCTCAATTGCGAGGATCCGCTGCCGGAGCGGCGCACGATTATACGGCTGCTGGTGCAGGGGCTGATTGCCTACAGCGGAGACGGCGAAACAAAAAAGCCGCACGAGGTGCGCGATGTGAGCCCGACAGGGGTGTATTTGCGGACGCAAGAACGATGGAAGCAAGGAGACGTGGTTTCGCTGGTGCTGCAGAGAAAGGACGCCACAGACGAAGAGCGTGAGAGGCGCGTGAGTGTGCAGCTCAGGGTAGTGCGATGCGATGAGGGCGGGATTGGCTTGTCGTGGTTTTGGCCGGAGGGTGTGGAGTTTGAACCGTGGAAGCGGGTACATACCAAGCGATTGGATGAGACGGACGCGGATTTCTTCCTGAGAGAACTTCGCCTGACCACGGCGCTGGGGTTTCTGCGACAGGTCTGTCCTGCCGCTATGGAAGAGATGAAGCTGGGGCTTCACAAGCGGCTGAGCAACAAGAGAGTGGCGGGCGCAGTGGAGATTGTGCTGAAAGCGCAGGAATTGCTCGGGCGGCTTGAACCCGGCGCGAAGGTGCAGGCTCATCCGGATATGGTGAGGCGCATTCTCGAGAACGGGTCATGGACGGAGGATGACTGGATTCGGCAGTGGTGGTCGGGCCTTCTGGTGAGCTCGTGCGGTCCCGATGCGCTTGACACGTCGAATTCCGTCTTCCTTGACTTACTGGCGAAGCTGATGCCTCTTCATCTTCGCGTTCTGGCGTTCGTCTGCCGCAAGGCGACAGAACGGATCGAGGCGGGTGAGTCCGCCGCCACGCTGGACCTGTATTGCACGGCGGAGGAGTTGATCGAAGCGGTGGGATCGCACAGCCTTGCCCGGATCCAGCAGACGATGGGACAACTGTCGTCGCTTGGATTGCTTGCCGAGAGCAACAAGCCCTCGTATGTTGCGGTAACGGACAAGGTGAAGACCAGAACCCTGCCTACGACGCTGGCGCTCAAGATGTATGCGCGCTGCAATGGGCATCGATAGAGACTGGCGTTTCCGATGCCAGCCGTAATTCGTCGCTGATCTCGTCAAGCCCGCTCCATTTAAAACAAGTGATCTTGGGAATTCGTTGTCGCGCCGATTGGCATGCGCGTATGGTGTCCTGCGCGTGGCCAGTGCGATGATTTGGAAGAGCAGCCGTGGTGGTTTGGCTATAGCGGGGATACGCGCCGGGCTGTGGGAGAACTGAGGGTTATGGACCTTGGACTGAAGGACAAGTTGATTGTCGTTACCGGCGGTGGAGCAGGCATTGGGGCGGGCATTTCGCGCGCTTGCCTGGCAGAGGGAGCGCGCGTGGTGGTGCTGGGGCGGCGCTCGGACAATGTGCAGGCGTTCATGGCCGAGATGGAGGCAGCGCAGGCGCATTGCAACCTGGTGGAGGCGCACCTCGAAGACCTCGATCGCTGCGCGTCGGCGATTGCGGAGATTGAAGACACCTACGGAGACATCTACGGGCTGGTGAACAACGCAGGAGTAAATGACGGCGCGGGGTTGGAAAAGGGAAGCGTGGCTCGTTTTGTCGAAAGCCTGAAGAAAAACCTGATTCACTATTACGCCCTGGCCCACTATGCTCTGCCTTCGCTGAAGCGGACGCAGGGAGCGATTGTGAACATCAGCTCGAAGGTAGCGCTTACGGGGCAGGGGAATACATCAGGATATGCGGCGAGTAAGGGCGCCCAACTTGCGCTCACCCGGGAATGGGCTGCGGAGTTGCTGCCGCACAACATCCGCGTGAATGCAGTTTTGCCGGCAGAGGTGATGACGCCGCTGTATCGGCGGTGGCTGGATACGCTGGGCGATCCGGAGGCGGAGCTGAAGCGCATTACGGACAAGATTCCTCTAGGGCACCGGATGACACTGTCGGCGGAGATTGCGGCGGCGACGGTGTTTCTGCTGTCGCCGACGCAATCGGCGCACACCACGGGGCAGCACGTGATTGTAGACGGCGGGTATGTACACCTGGATCGCGCGCTGACGTAGAGCGCGGTTGCGGCGCGTAGGCCGGCTGCGGGTGCGGGCTGGAGAGTCAAGGATTGCTGGGGCTCTACCGTATGCGCGGGCTGCGGACGAAGGCGTGCAGGACTGCGAAGCGCATGCGGATTGCGTCGGAACGCAGGGATGCGAGGACAGATGGATCGACGGCAATGCCATTGCGATCGGCATAGTCCGCCATTTGCATCAGGACACCAGCGTCCCGAAATGCAGACCAGCGAGCGGACCGGTCAGCGGCGACACGGGCGGAGCTGCTGACGGGCATTGCCCCGGAGATCCAGGCTGGATGGAGACGGCTCGACAGCGATTCCCACGACAGCTGATTGCGGCGATGCAACGCCACCACCGAGAACGCCAGGTAGGCGGCGGTCAGGGTGAACATGGCGAATTGGAATGCAATCAGAGTGATCTTGATTTCCCGGCCTGAGAGTTGCGTCGAAGGATAGGCGAAACATCCGCCACTCCGCAGGTTAAAGCGGGGATCGGGAGTGGAACAATGCCACTTCCGCGTCAATGAGATGCGCGATTTTGGAACATATTTCTTGTGGCGCGAGCGAAAGAGATTTCGCTTCCGGATGGGTTCGTCACTCTCCTGTGGTATCTCCACAGGTCTTTGTGGCATACTTCTGTGGTCGTACCACAGGTACTGAAATGTCTCCTGAAAAACTTGACCTTCTGCAAGGCACGCTCGACCTGATGGTGTTGCAGACCCTGACGGTGATGGGCTCGCTGCATGGCTACGGGATCGCGCGGCGGATCGAGCAGGTGAGCGGCAACGCACTGCTGCTGAACCAGGGAACGATTTACGCATCGCTGGTCCGGCTGGAGCAGCGCGGATGGATCGGCTCGCGCTGGGGCACGTCAGACAACAAGCGCAAGGCGAAGTTCTATTCGATAACGGCAGCGGGACGGCGGCAGCTTACAGCCGATGCGCACTACTGGGAGCGGCTGAAGGACGTGATGGAGCGGGTGATGACGATGGACAAGTCTGCGGAGGGCGCCGACGCATGAGCCGGCTGAGGCAGGTTTTCGCACGGCTGTGGGCATTCGTGCGCAGGAGGCCCGTGGATGAGGAACTCGACCAGGAACTTGCCGCCCACCTGGAGATGGCGATTGAGGACAACATGGCTCACGGACTGCCGGCCGCGGAAGCGCGACGGTTGGCGCTGGTGAGCCTGGGCGGAGTGGAACAGGCGCGATACAGACACCGGGAGGCGCGGGGGCTTATGAACATCGACATCCTGATGCAGGATTTGAAATACACGGTGCGGACGCTATGGCGCGATCCGAGCTTTACGGTGGTTGCGGTGCTGATTCTGGCGCTCGCGATCGGAGCGAATATCGCGGTGTTCAGCGTGGTGAACACGCTGCTGCTGCGTCCGCTGCCGTTTCAGAGCGCGCAGCAACTGGTGTGGATAGCGCCGCCACCGACGAAGTGCGGGCTGAGTTGCGCGACGTATTCGACGGATGCGTACGACGAGTTTCGCACGATGAGCCGGTCGTACCAGGATGTTACGGGGTATTTTGCGTTTTCAAGCGCGGACAATCTGAGCCTGAATCTTGGTGGCGGTGCGCCGATCACCGCAACGAGTATCGACGTGATTCAGAATTTCTTCCCGTTGCTTGGGGTACAGGCGCAGATGGGGCGGGTGTTTACGCCAGAAGATGCGCGGAACGGCGCGGCGCCGGTGGTGCTGCTGACCAATGCATGGTGGAAGCGGCAGTTCAACGGCGACAAGAATATTGTGGGCAAGGCATTCGACATGAACGGCCAGCAGACGACGGTGATCGGCGTACTGCCGGCGAGTTTTGATTTTGGCGCGGTATTTGCACCGGGCACAAAAGTGGATGCGATTACGCCGCTGAATTTGTACGGGCCGCCGCGCGACTGGGGCAACATCATTACGCTGATCGGGCGGCTGAAGCCGGGCGTAACGCTGGCGCAGGCGCGCAGTGACGCGGCGAGCGTGGCTCCGCACATGTGCTGGAACAACAAGCATCCGGAGACCTGCGGAGACTATAAAGACGCAGTGGTTCCCGTGCCGCTGAAGGAATATGTCAGCGGAAAGCTGCACCGTTCGCTGGTGGTGCTATGGGCGGCGGTGGGTGCGATTCTGCTGATTGCGTGCGTGAACCTGTCGAACCTGCTGCTGGCGCGTGCCGCGGCGCGGTCGAAGGAGTTTGCGATGCGCGGGGCGCTGGGAGCGAGCCGAGGCCGGATCGTGAGGCAGCTGCTGACGGAGAGCCTGGTGCTGTCGGGCGCGGGCGCGGTGTTTGGATTCTTGCTAGCCGCGGCTCTGGTGTCGTGGCTGGCGCACCAGGGGGCGATTGCGCTGCCGCTGCTGAGCACGCTGCACATGGATCTGGCCGCACTGGGTTGGACAGTTTTGATTGCAGTGTTTGCGGCGGCGGTGTTCGGGCTGGTGCCGGGATTGCGGATCGCAGGCGGTAATCTGCAGGAATCGCTGAAGGACGCGGGGCCCGGTGCGAGCGCAAGCCGCAAGCATGAGCGGATTCGCTCAGTGCTTGTGGTCACGGAGGTCGCGCTGGCTTGCGTGTTGCTTGTGGGCGCGGGATTGCTGCTGCGCAGCTTTATGCGGGTGCTGGATGTCGATCTTGGCTTTCAGCCGGACCGGGCCGCGGCGATCAAGGTCACCTACGACGACACGGTGCCCGGGGACAAAACCGGGGATCTGACTGCCCAGAAACGCGGAGTGATTTTCCAGCAGATTCTTTCTCGCGTGGGATCGCTGCCGGGTGTTGAGGCCGTGGGGATGACCGACTATCTACCGCTTGGTCAGAACCGTGCGTGGGGCACGCCTCTGCCCAAGGGAGCGAAACGCCCCGACAAGCTGGATACGGGACCTCTGGTTTACGTCGTTACGCCGGGTTATATGCGCGCCATGGGGACACGCATTCGAGGCCGGGATTTTGCATGGAGCGACGGCCCGAAGAGCGAGCCAGTCGTCATGATCAATGAGGCGTACGCGAAGTTCCTCAGCTCGTTTGGCACGTGGTCCGACGGGGACGCGCTAGGTAAACCTCTCGCAAACGGGGGAGGATCAGACTTGCACGTAGTTGGCGTTGTGAGTGACGTTCACGAAGAAAACGTGGATGGGGATGCGGGTTGGCAGATCTATTACCCGGCAATACAGGCCGGTCCAAACGCGGCGGAGCTTGTGGTCCGCACCAGCATGCAGCCGGCATCGCTGGCGACGAGCGTTCTGACGACACTGCGTGAGATAAATCCGCAGCAGCCGGCAGCGGAGTTCAAGCCAATACGATTGCTTGTGAATCACGCCGTTTCGGGACGGCAGTTTTTCATGCTGCTGGTGGTGTCATTTGCAACCCTGGGGTTGCTTTTGGCGGCGCTGGGCATCTATGGAGTGATTTCGTACTCGGTTACGCGGCAGACGCAGGAGATTGGCATTCGCATGGCCCTGGGAGCGAGTGCGGGAATCGTGCAGCGGCAAGTGATGGCGGGTACGTTGCGCCTCGCACTGATCGGAGTGGCACTGGGTGCGGCTGCATCGATCGCGGGCGCTCGGTTGATGGCCTCGCTGCTGTTTGCTACCTCGCCGTGGGATGCCGCGACCTATATCAGCATGGCGATTGCGTTGCTTGCGGTGGCGGGCGTGAGCGGGTTCATTCCGGCGTTCCGGGCATCGCGAATCAATCCGACGGTGGCTCTTCGCGCCAACTGAAGCGGATCCGTACTTCTTTTGTCGCGTGGTTCGCGGGCTCGCGTGGATGTTGGGGCGCAGACCGGCGCGCCTGCACCACGTTCATCAATGCTTTCTGCCAGTTTCTTCTGGTCAGCCGGTTGCATCCGGTTCAGAATGTGGGCCAGGAGCTCTGACATGTCCCCGATCCGAATCACCCGGGAGGTCCACCAGGGTTGGTTAAGCGGGAACGGGATTGCCTGCAAGTGCAGAGTGGAACTTGCAACCAAGATCACGCCTGGTTTCCCCACCGTCAGGACGCTGGATATCTGGATTCCCGAGAAGCCGCCGGAAGGCTATTACAAGGTCCAGATCGACGGCACGACGCTGGACGTGGAATTCAAGCGCGGAACGTGGCTTGAAGCTGTCGCCTGACCGGCGCGGTTGAAGAGTGCGCCGGGTGTATACTCCCGCCTGTCATGAATTCTCACTCTTCGAAGCTCCTTTTGCTCGCAGTCCTGTCATTCGCCGTAACCGCCGTTTACGCCCAGCAAGACGCGCAGGCGAAACCCAAGCCCGAAGAAACCGAGATATGGCAGCCAGTGCCGGCGGTGGTGACGCCGGCCGTCGAATGCAATGCGCCGCCGTCGGACGCGATCGTACTTTTCGACGGGAAGAATGTGGATGAATGGGTCAACGTGAAGGACCAGCAGCCTGCGCTCTGGGACGTACATGATGGTGTGATGACCGTCAACAAGGCGGGCGGCAACATTGAGACCAAGCGGCGGTTCAAGGACTACCAGCTTCACGTGGAGTACAGGATTCCGGCGAGCATTACGGGGACCGGGCAGGGGCGCGGCAACAGCGGCGTGTTTCTCGCGTCGACGGGCCCCGGCGACGATGGCTACGAGTTGCAGGTGCTGGACGGATACAACAATCCCACCTATGTGAACGGGATGGTGGGCAGCATTTACAAGCAGAGCATTCCCCTGGTGAATGCGAGCCGCAAGCCGGGTGAGTGGCAGACCTACGACGTGGCGTGGACTGCGCCGACGTTCCATGACGATGGCTCGCTGAAGACGCCGGCTTACGTGACGGTTTTCTTGAACGGCATTCTCGTGCAGAATCACTTTGAGCTGAAGGGGCAGACGCTGTATATCGGCAAGCCGTTTTACAAGAAGTACGACACGGCGCCGATCAAGCTTCAGGCGCACGGGGATAAGAGCGAGCCGATGAGCTTCAGGAATATCTGGGTGCGGGAGCTGCCGTAGCAAAACATGCCCCTGCATCCCCTCGATATCCCGGGTCCCCAAAGGCGAGGGACCGGGGCTGCTATTCGAGGCTGTGGTAACGCGAAGGGAGAGCAACTGCAGATTCCTCGACTCCCTGCGGTCGCTCGGAATGACAGTGGCGATTGGGGAGTCTTAGGTTTCCCACCCTTGCTTCGCAAGGATGGGGCACCCGGCAGAGATTTGATGTCGATGACCATTGGAGCGCCATTTTGCGACTAACGGTCCTAAGTGAGCATGCTCACTGTGCAAATCCCTGGCATCTCGTAACTTTCATTCCAGGGAGTGAACGATGATTCAAGTCACAATCTATAAGTCCGATGGAAACAAGACCTTTCAAAACATCACGAGTGTAAGCGTCGAGAACGGCATTCTGAAATTCGATTGGCATCCCGATCCGAAATCGAGGGGATTCCTGCAGATAACGACTACCTGCCCGTATTATCTTGAGGAGTTGTTTGGATAATTCCTTCGCGATTTCGATTTGAGTGAAGTGACTGCGGAAGTGTCGACATGGGTTTGCGATGGTCGCGCAGGGGCTGAAGCCCATCAAGATTTTGTTCGCCTTATCGGCACGACTGAAGTCATGCCCTGATACAACCCTTGTCTTGACGAGTTTCGCTAGTCTGCGAAGTCATGCCGAGGCGTAAGCCATCGTACAATTCAGTGTTTTCGCCGCGTACGTTGCGCAACTTTATCGGCCTGACGGAACGGCTGGAGATCAGTGCGCCATGGCCTGGGCCTGGGCCATCATGACGGCGTTCCGCAGGGCGTTGACGAACTCGTGGGCGGCGGCTGTGTCGTTGAAGGTGAGGCCGAAGGCTTCGACCTGGTCCTGCACCTGGCCGTAGTCGGAACTGCGGTGGGGGCCGGGGCCGAGGTGCTGGAGCTTGTCGCGGTCGTAGATGAGCGCGGGGAATTTCTTGCCGGGCATGCCGACCACGACGACCATGACGGCGTCGCCTTTGTCTCCGGGCTTGTAGGCGCCGAGGGCTTCAGGATGGGTGAAGACGCGATCTTCGCTCATCAGGGAGGCATCCACGTCTGTGAGCGGCACGGTGATGGAGGCGAGCGGGAACGCGTAGCGATACCACGCGATCTTTCCGTCTTCTTCCCGGGGCAGCGCGCAAACAGGCGCCGGCATGTTGGGTTCGATGACGAGGGTCTGGCCGTCGAGCGCCACGATGCTGCCGGAGGCGGTGTAGGCGGTCTTCATCTGCTCCACGCGCGAGCGGATATCTTGCGCGCTGGAAGTGATGGAACCAAGGATGAGGCAACCAAGCAAAAAGCGAAACAAGGTCTTCATGGATGAACCTTTGATCTGCTTTCATGGTGGGACAGTTTTGGGAAGAATTATGTGAGTTTACCCCACTCGGGTCATTACCGAGGACACGGGTCGAAGGTAGATGGCCAGGCTGTCCTTTGGGGTTCAGGCCGAGCTTTGGTCCAGTTCCGACCGATCGCCAAGGGCGATAAGGCGTTGACAAACCAGCCTGTCGCGGGACAATCTGGAATCGCGGCGTAGGGCGCATCGGTGCAGGTCGAGAAAGGGCAAGGCCCACCTACTGAATTTGATCTTTTGTTGCGCCGATGTCGAACCTCGAAAACCTCAGAAAACAGGCCAAGCAGTATCTGCGATGGCACCGTGAGCGGTATTATCCGGTCGCTGCCATCATCCGGGAACATTTGCCCCGGTTCCGTCAGCTGTCCGATCCGGAGATTCTGACGGCAGCGTTCCGGCTGGCGGATGCGCAGGAACTTGTTGCGCGCAAAGAGGGTTTCGAGGGTTGGCAGGCGCTGAGAAACGGAGCCTCCATCGCCATGTCCCAGACGCACGCACACTCTGAGCCGATTCTTACCTCGGTGGCCGCACACCTTTACGTTCGCAACCTCAAAGCATCCACGGACTTCTTCACCACAAAACTCGGATTCAGCATTGATTTTGTTTATGGCGACCCGCCTTTCTACGGACAGGTGAGCCGCGACAACGCCCGGCTTGCGCTGCGTTATATGGATGAATCTTTCTTTTCCGAAGACATCCGCCAACGGGAGAGCCTGCTCTCCGCCTCAATCACACTCGGCAGCGCGGAGGAGATCAAGCAGCTTTTCCTCGCCTACCAGGCCGCGGAGGTGCCTCTCGCTCAGTCCCTGAGGAACGAACCGTGGCAAGCCAAAACCTTTATCGTGAAGGACCCCGACGGCAACCTCATCCTCTTTGCCGGGCCTGCCAATTGACCTTGCGGGATCCTGAGATGGTGGTGGATTTTTAATTTCTGCAAAGTTGTAACTTGTCGGGCCGACTTGAATTCGGAATATAGAAATTATGCACAGGCTGTGCAGGGCAACCTTTGTGTTGCGTCCTCATTCTCAACGTGCTGACGACGAAACCTGCGTCCCTGCCCGCGTCACCGCCGCGGCATGGCCGGCGCAGAATGCTTCAATCGGCACGTTCAACTCGCCGCGCAGAAGCGGTGCATAGGGCTGGAGTGAAAATATGGCAGAGATCAGACGCGAGGAAATCATCGAGAACACGGGACTGTCGACGGCGGCACTGGCGCACGCCGACGAGCCGATTGAACAGGAACTGGTGGAGAAGCGCGACGACGGCCGCGATATGAGTGCATCTGTCGGGAATCGTATGCGTTCTGAGGTGGAACAGCCGTCAGAGACGGATGCACAGGAAGCATTGTTTTCACAGGACGAGTCGAAGCAGTTGTACGCGAAGTGGGATGCGGTCCAGGTGGGCTTTGTGGATGAGCCGCGGCAGGCGGTGGAGCGAGCTGATTCGCTCGTGGCCGGCGCAATGAAGCGGCTGGCGGAAGTGTTTGCAGAGGAGCGCGCACGGCTGGAAGGGCAGTGGGATCGCGGCGACAACGTTTCGACGGAAGAGCTGCGGCTGGCACTGCGCCGTTATCGCGCGTTCTTCGGGCGGCTGCTTTCGGTTTGATTTAAAGCATTTTCGGAAATAGACGTAGATCTCTCCGGGAGCAACGAAGGCGGCTTTTCCTGGCCGAGAAGCAGCCTTTCTCAAGTAGGTTGGTCTACGCCGAAACTTGCTATCGCCGAGAGCAAATTGGGCCGGAATGATTCCCCCTCCCCAGGGAGTTCATTCCGGCTTCTTCGTTTTTCAGATTGCTTTCTATTCCGTGACGGTGAGTTCGGTGTGCAGGGTGGCGGTGGAGTCTTCGCCGGCCCAGACATCGAAGGTGCTGGGTTCGACGGCCCATATCTTGGTTTGGGGGCTCCAGAATTCGAGCTCATCCTTGCCAAGCGGGAACCTGAATGTCTGCGTCTCGCCGGGCTGGAGAGTGACGCGCTTGAACCCTTTGAGCTGACGAACCGGACGCGACGCCGAGCCCCAGCGCTGGTGGATGTAGATTTGCGCGACGGCATCGCCGGGAATGCTGCCGGTGTTGGTGACGTCGACCTGGACCTCGGTGCTGTCGCCGGCCTTGATGCTGGATTTGCTCAGGCGCAAATTATCGAATTTGAAGGTCGTATAGCTGAGGCCATAGCCGAAGGGATAGAGGGGCTTGCTCTCGACATCCCAGTAGCGCGAGGTGAAATTCGGGCGGTCTTCGGGTTCGTGGGTCAGATTGTGGCTGTAGTAAAGGGGCTCTTCGCCGGCGGAGTGCGCCCAGCTTATGGGAAGTTTTCCGCCGGGATTTACATCGCCGAAGAGAACGTCGGCTACGGCGTTGCCGCCTTCGGTGCCGGGATACCACGCTTCGAGGATGGCCGCCGACATGCTTCGAAGCCCAGCGGAGATCGAGGGGGCGGCCGTTCTCAAGGACGAGGACAATTGGTTTGCCCGTGGAGGCGACGGCCTCGAGCATCTGCGACTGAATGCCGGGCAATTCCATAGAAGCGCGCGAGGCGGATTCGCTGCTCATGGCGGAGGTTTCGCCCATGACGGCGATCACGAGGTCAGCCCCTGCTGCGGCGGCCCTGGCTTTGGCGATGGCTTCGGCGGTCTCAGCTTCGGTGGGTGGAGGCGGCAGTTTTTTTCCGGTGATGGTTTCGAATAAACCCGGAAAGACGCGCGTTGGATTGGGTCCGGCAAAGTAGTTGATTTCCACGCCGGGACCGAGCTTGTTTTTGAGGCCGGCGAGAACTGTGACGGGTGGCTTTTGGACGGCGCCGCCGAAGAGGCCTTCGACCGTCCATCCGCCTTCGATGTCGCTGTAGCGAGTCGGCGAGCGGGCCGATGACGGCAATCTTTTTGGATGGACTTTGCTGAGCGGCAGAGTGTGGTTGTCGTTCTTGAGCAGCACCATGGAGCGGGCGGCGACTTTGCGTTCGAGTTCGCGGCCCTCAGGCCGGTTCAGCGTCGAGTCCACCTTCGATTCGTCGACGTAGGGATGGTCGAAGAGGCCGAGCTGGTACTTGATCTGCGAGGATCGGCAGGACGGCCGCGTCGAGCTGGGACTCCGGCACTTTGCCGGCGTGCACGAGCCTGGCGAGATATTTCGGGTAGGTGAGGCTGGCCATGTCCATGTCGAGACCGGCAGTGACGGCTTTGTAGGCAGCGTCTTCGGGGTCCCTGGCGAAGCCGTGGGTTTGCAGGTGCGCCGACGGCCCAGGCATCGGAGACGACGAAGCCCTTGAATCCCCATTCGTTGCGGAGGATGTCGGTGAGAAGCCAGTGGTTTCCTGTGGCGGGAACATCGTTCAGGTCCATGTAGGCGCTCATGAAGCTGCCGGCGCCGGCCTGTTCAGCCGCATGAAAGGGCACGAGGTAGACGTTGCGCATGAGCTCTTCGGGGACGTAGGAGGAGTCATAATCGCGGCCGCCGTCGGCAGCGCCATAGCCGGCGAAGTGCTTGACGCAAGCGACGACGCTATCAGGACCGAGCGACTCGCCCTGGAATCCGACGACCTGGGCGCGGGCCATGGCGGCGCCGAGGTAGGGGTCTTCGCCGGCGCCTTCGACGATGCGGCCCCAGCGCGAGTCGCGGGCGATGTCGACCATGGGGGTAAAGGTCCATCGGATGCCGGCGGCGCGGGCGTCCTGCCCGGCGAGGCGCTGAGCGGCTTCTTCCACGCCCGGATCCCAGGAGGCGGCCATGGCCAGCGGGATGGGGAAGACAGTGCGATATCCGTGGATGACGTCGAAGGCGAAGAGGATGGGGATATGGAGGCGGGATTTCTCGACGGCGAGGTGCTGGAGGCGGTTGATCTCCTTGACGTCGATGAGCCAGAGGATGGAGCCGACCTTGCCCTGGATGATGAGGTTGTCGGGCTTTTCGTCGGCCAGAAGGGGCATGACTACGCCGGACGACTGATTCATCTGGCCGACTTTCTCTTCGATGGTCATCTGCTTGAGCAATTCTTCGGCACGGCTGTGCGCCTCGGCTGCGGTTATGGGCGGCGCTTGTGCGTGAAGGATCGCGGGGAGGGAGGTCACGAGAAAGGCAAATAGAACGATGGCGTTTGCGGTCGACTTGCTTTGCATCACTGGGCAGGTCCCTCCGAGGGACCGATAAGCATAAAGCATGAGGATATGGATTTGCAGAAAGATGGACCGGTATTGCATCCGGTTTGGGCTTGCGGGCGACTCGGGATGGCAAAGGGGTTTGTGCGCAACATGGAGGGCCCTCACCAAAAAAGCGCCCCCCGATTAGTCCTGCCTGGATTCAATCCAGGTCTGGTAACCGGAGGGGCGAGGAGCCGCAATCACAAGAAATCGCGCCTGGTGTTTGACACACGCTGGCACATCTCCTGGACCGAGCTTTAATGTATGGCGTATTGAAGAACACGGACAGGTTCCATCGGGTAGCGCGGGGGCAACAGGCATGTAAGCATTTGCAGTGAATGCCTTTAAACAGATATGGACATCCCGATAAGCGGGACGTATTATACGCAGTGCAGGCAATCCAGAAAATAATACGCCGTTCTTTTTCACCCTGAGACCGAAGAATCCGCGATGGCACAAGGATGACCCTGGACCTGTCTGAATCGATTTTTGGGACTCGTGGACGGGTGACGTCTGCCGCATCCAGAATCCGTCACTTCTGATGCGCAACTTGAGTTTACGAGCCGTTGCCCTCATCGGGCTTGAGAGCCGTTAAAGGAGTTCCGGATGCCGCTGGCGCCCAAATCCATGCAGGACGTGGAGCTGCCCGGGGTTGTCTCTGAACTTGCGGCGATTCGCGAACAACTACAACGGCTTCTGGCCCATCCTCTGTTTGCGAACAGCAGGCGCTATCCTGCGCTGCTGGCTTACACGGTGGAGGAGACGCTGAAGGGAAATGCGGTTGAACTGAAGGAGCGCAGCATCGGCATCGAGGTTTTCGGCCGTGCGCCCACCTACGACGCCAATGCGGACCCGGTGGTTCGGATCACCGCGGGAGAGGTGAGGAAACGGCTCAGCCTCTACTACTACGACGCGTCGCATGCCGGCGAGCTGGTGATCGAACTCCCGCTGGGCACGTATGTTCCGATTTTCCGGCAACCCGAGCTGCCAGTTGAACTGCCAACCGGGGTCCAGGAGCCTGCCCCGATCGTTCTCACGCCGCAAATTGCGCAACCGGCTCAGCCGTGAGACGAGACTGTCGACTGCAAAACCTGCGGGATTCAAATGGCTGCTCGCCGGAGCGCTGATCATCGCCGGGTGCGCGGCCGGCGTTTTTGTGGGGATGCGCATCAAGCCGGCGCCTGTGCCGGAGCCGCCAACGAATATCGATCGCTTCTGGGAGCCGTATACGTCCAGTTTGAATCCGACGACCTTCTGCCTGGGGGAACCGGCCAAGAATATCAACATAGACGCGATCAATTCCTTCGAAGCGCCGGTACCTGCCGCGGAACCGCAGAAGCTCTACGTGCGGCTGCATCTGTCGGGAAACCTGGCGCTGGCCGACGTGATTACACTTACGCGAACGGCAGCGGCGCTTGAGGTGCGACACAAGGCTTTCCGCGTGGTACCAGCGTCAGAGGCCAGCTTCGCCCAACTGCGCGAGGGGCCGATTGTGCTGATAGGGGCGTTCGACAATATCTGGACGCTGCGCGTGACGCAGAGACTGCGCTTCGGCTTCGAGTCGAAGGACGGCGTGGCTCTGATTGTCGATCGCAAGAGCCAGCAGAAAACAAGTTGGGCAACCGCGTGGGATCTTCCGTACCAGAAACTTTCCCGGGACTATGCGATCGTCGCGCGGATACACGACAGCACGACCGGTCAGCCGGTGATCATCGCGGCTGGAATCTCGGAAGAGGGGACGGAGGCGGCTGGAGAGATCCTGTACAACCCCGTATATCTCAATTCGCTGGTGGCCAAGGCTCCCGCCAACTGGGAAAAAATGAACATGGAAGCCGTGATTGAGACACAGGTGATCGAAGGCCATTCCGGGCCGCCCAACATCCTGGCGGTTGAAACCTGGTAACCGGGGCCGGTTGACTGATCCGCCCGGATGCCGGGGCGGCAGCGACCAACCCCTACTTTGATTTGGCCTTCTGCGCGGCCCAACGCTTGCGCTGCGCATCGGCGATCCGCTTGCGTGCGTCGGCACTGAGTACACGCTTCTTCTTTGGCTTGCCTGTCGCCTTGTTGGTCTTACTATGGCTGCCCGACGAGCTGACGCCGCGGGAACCTGCAAGCAGAGATCGGACCTGTTTGAGTCTTTCAATCTCCGCATCTATTTCGGCAAGGATGGTTTCTATCGACATAGATAGAGGATATATCACCGCAGTGAACCGACGCTTCGATCCACTTACAAGTTACACAGGTGGAATGTCAACTGACTAATCGGCTTTTCCAATCGTCTTATCTTTGTAGGCTTTTTGGAGCACTGAGAAAGCCTGCTTCTTCTGGCCCTGGTCGGAGATCAATCCTTTGCGATTGAACTCGTCCTGGATGCCCACGAGGGGACGATTGGGCGAACGGAAATCCATCAACACCCACGGGCTCATGCCGCGAAGCTGGGGAATCTTGTTGAGCATCGGCAGTTGATGGCGATAGACATTGGCCTGATACTCCTCAGTCCATCGTTCGTTCTCGCCGCCGTGCAGACCGGCCTTGGCGTCGGCGCCGAATTCGCTGACTATCAGCGGCTTCTGGTAAGCGATCTGCCAGTCGGTTACATCCGCGGTTTCGGGATGGGCTTCATACCAGCCTATGTATTCGTTGACGCCAATGACGTCGAGCGCCTGTCCCAGCGGGTCGTCGACGATCTTGGTATTGCCTTGCGCGCGTACGAGCAATGCGGCGGTGATCAACCGCGTGGGATCAAGGCCACGGGCGCGGGTTGCCAGTGTTTCAATGAACTGCGTGCGCGCCGGGGTGTTGGGAGTTTCATTGGCCATGGACCAAAGAATGATGGCCGCATGATTGCGCGAAGTATTGATTTCTTCGTCGAGCTGCTGCTCTGCCTTGGCGAGCACCTTGGGGTTATCGAACTGGAGAGCCCAGTAGACAGGGTTTTCTGACCACACCAGCAGACCCATGCGATCGGCGGCGCGCAGCATGGTTTCGTCATGGGGATAGTGAGCGAGACGAACATAGTTGCAACCGAGCTCTTTCGCCCAGCCGAGAAGCGTCTCCGCATCCTTGTCAGAGTAGGCGCGACCGGTGCGATAAGGGGCTTCCGCGTGAATGGAAATGCCGCGCAGAAAGATGGGCTTGCCATTGAGGAGGATTTCGGTGCCGCGTGTTTCGATGGTGCGGAAGCCCATCAGCTCGTCGATGGAGTCGCCGCCCGCGCGAATCGCGATCTTATAGAGCTTCGGTGACTCGGGCGTCCAGCGCTCGAGGCCCTGCACGTTGAAGTGAAGAGCAGCGCGGCCATCCGCGTCGATGTCTGCCGATGTTTTCGCATGCAGGCCGGGGATCTCGATCTCGACTTTCTGGCCGGGCTGCGCACCGACAACATGCACCCAACCTTCCATCACGCCTTCTTCCCTGCGGCTCAAGTGCAGGTCGTACTGATCGATGAAGGACTCGGGCAATTCAATCAGCGACACTTCGCGGGTGAGGCCGCCGTAGTTCCACCAATCCGTTTCGAGGGTCGGCACGTTGTCTTCGCGGCGGGTATTATCGACGGCGGCGACGACGAAGTTATTGCCGCTGTGAAGCGCCTGCGTGACTTCGCAGTTGAAGGCGGTGTATCCGCCTTCGTGCTCGCAGACCTTCTGTCCATTGACCCAGAACCATGAGTGATAGTTGGCGGCACCGATGTGAAGAAATACATGTGTGTGCGGTTTGGGTTCATACGGGAAGTCGCTTTTCGTACCAGATCGGCCCCTCGTAGAACATGAGCGAATCGCGCTGCGTATTCCAGTCGCCGGGGACCTTGAGCTTCGGCGCCTTGGAGAAGTCATACTCGGTGGGGAACGGGTCGCCGGGCTTGGCCTTGTAATTCATGAAGTAGCCGTTCTTCTTCTCTTCGTGATGAAAACTGAAGAGGCCGGAGAAATATGGATCGACGATGGACGCCCACTCGCCATTGAGCGAGGTTGCGGGACGACGATCGGCCCCGGTGAGCACAATGGGCGCGGGCGCTGCGATGGCCTTGATGCCGAGCAGGCAGAGCACAACGACGAACACAAATGCGCGCCAGGACGCGGAGCAGGCGCGGGGCGCAACCGGGCGGACAGATGAAGGCAGTCATGCCGATCCTCTTGGGAATGCCATGGATTTCGAGAACCGGCGCATCGTTCATGCAGAGTGAGCGGCGGCTCCCGGCGGACTGCCTATCTTATCGCTTCGTGTCGCGCTGTGTACACGTGCGATGCACTCGAAGCGAGCAGAAATGAAGAAGGCAGGTCAAGTGACCTGCCTTCGTATTCCGCACCCACCTAGATGTGATGGTTACTGAGGTCCGAGATACTCGACGTGCACATAGGTTCCGAGGCGCACGTTGTAGGCCAGGTACCAGCCGTCGTGATCGGGATCTTCGTAGATGACGATATCGTCGCCAGCCCAATCCCATCCGTCGCAGAAACCAAAGTCGGCAGGCGCGACGCTCCAGTACCATCCGTTGAACCAGAAGCGACTGGGGCCTCCGCCGGCGAGGTGCCATATGTGCGACGGCCAAAGCCGCCGGAGAAATGGCCATGTTCCCAGGGATGGTCGAGATGATAGTTGGCGTCGTTGGGACCGGTGTCGTGACCGACCCACTTATTTCCTTTATCGACGTGCGGCGCGTTGGGATGGCCGGGCTTGTCAACGAAGTTGCGCGGCTGGGCTGCTGCTGGACCTGCTGCGGAGGCTGCTGCTGAACACTGTTGGCGTGGTGGGCCGGGGTGGCCTTGGGCGCTTTATATGGCGCTGGTCCCCTGGTCGGCGGCGGCATCGGCTTGGCACGGGGCTCCGGGCGTTGTTGAGCAATTGCCGGTAAGGCCATGGCCAGGAATGCGGTCAAAATCAAGCTTGCTGCGCGCATGATGAACCTCCATATTGCTACCGGGAGAGCAGACTCGATGCATTTGAGGAATCCCGATACGCTGCTCCAAACACACTACATGAAACCCCGCAGGGGTTGGCAAGTTGCAAATGAGCCGGTTACACAAGCTGTTTGAGCGGCTTAAGCACCGACCGTTACGCCCTGACGCCGCCACGCGTAGAGCGGGAACTGGTTGGCCAGTTCCGCCACTTCGCCGCGAATGCGCTCGAGGGCCGCATCGTCGTTGCGCTTTTCGAGAGCCTTGGCAATCCACGCCGCGATCATGCGCATCTCCGGCTCTTTCATGCCGCGCGTGGTGAGAGCGGGCGTGCCGATGCGAATGCCCGATGGCTTGAG
Organism: uncultured Acidobacteriaceae bacterium; assembly: GCA_963830285.1. Lineage (GTDB taxonomy): Bacteria > Acidobacteriota > Terriglobia > Terriglobales > Acidobacteriaceae > Telmatobacter. The sequence continues at coordinate 1,215,647 of CAWHLU010000008.1, read as the reverse complement.
CGGCGGATTGGTGTCGTAGGGAATGGCATTCTTGTTGACAGTGATGCCGGCCTTGCCCAGGGCGAGCTCGGCCTCGGAGCCCAGGATTCCCTTCTGGAAGACATCGACGAGCATCAGGTGATTGTCTGTTCCGCCGGAGACGAGGCGGATAGCCTGCCTCCTGCATGCGCGGCGGCGAGCGCCTTGGCGTTGGCGACGATCTGCGCGGCATAGGTCTTGAACTCGGGGCGCAGCACCTCGCCGAAGGCGACCGCCTTGGCGGCGATGATGTGCACCAGCGGGCCGCCCTGCTGGCCGGGAAACACGGCCTTGTCGATGGCCTTGCCCAGCGTCTGCTCGGGCTTCTGGCCTATCTGAAAATCCTTGCCGCAGAGGATCAATCCGGCGCGCGGGCCGCGCAGAGTTTTGTGCGTGGTGGTGGTGGTGATGTGCGCGTGGGGCACGGGCGAGGGGTGCGACGCCGCCGGCGACCAGGCCGGCGATGTGCGCCATGTCGAAGATGTAGATCGCGCCGACCTTGTCGGCGATCTGGCGCATGCGCGCGAAATCCCACAGGCGCGGATAGGCGCTGGCGCCGCCGATGATGACCTTGGGCTTTTCGCGCTCGGCAATGGCTTCGAGCTCGTCGTAGTCGATGACCTCGGTATCGCGGCGCACAGTGTAAAACGTGGTGCGGTAGAGCTTGCCGCTGAAGCTGAGCCTGTGGCCGTGGGTAAGGTGGCCGCCATGCGCGAGGTCGAGGCCGAGAATGGTGTCGCCGGCCTGCAGCACCGCCATGTAGGCCGAGGCGTTGGCCTGCGAGCCGGAGTGGGGCTGCACGTTGGCATGCTCGGCGCCGAAGATCTGCTTGGCGCGATCGCGGGCCAGGTTTTCGACCACGTCGGCGTATTCGCAGCCGCCGTAGTAGCGGCGCCCGGGATAGCCCTCGGCGTACTTATTGGTGAAGACTGAGCCGGCGGCCTCGAGCACTGCTTCAGAGACAAAGTTCTCGCTGGCAATCATCTCCAGCCCTTCGTGCTGGCGGAGGGTTTCGTGGTCAATGGCGGCGGCTACGTCAGGGTCGGCCTGGGCGAGGGAAAGGGCCATGCGATCAGTCATACGACAATTTTACGGCAAGATGCGGCGGGCTCTTGTGCAAACCCTGCGTCTTCCCCCCGGACCGGATTCACCTCTTGCGCGGCTTGTCGAAGCCCCAAAGCATCAAGCCCAGGCCAACCGCCGCGAGCATCGCGCCATACACCGCCCAATGGCGGTCATTTTGCATGAAGCTGCGGGCCAGTACGCCCCAGGCCAGGTTCAGCCCCTGCAGAATCCAGATGCCGCCCATCAACAACAGGAGCACGCCGATCAGTCCGCTGATGCTCTTTGCAATGCGCACGATTGTCTGAACCTTTCCCACCTCGCCGGCCACACTCTCGCGGGGTGTTGTCTGGGGCAGCATTCTTCATGCTACTCGCGAAAGATGGCCGGGCGGGCGAAGTCTTCGCGCGTGCGGGTTCCCTGCAGGGCTCTCTCCTGTTGACATTCGGACTATTGGCGGCGTATATGTTGAATCTCAACAGGAGAGGCGATGGGCGAGAGTAAGTCAGATGTTTTGCAAGGCACGCTGGACCTGATGGTGCTGAAGACCCTGGAGGCGATGGGGCCGCTGCACGGCTACGGCATCGCACGGCGCATCGAGCAGGTAAGCGGCGACGCGTTAAGCCTGAACCAGGGCACCATCTATCCGGCGTTGCTGCGCCTGGAGCAGCGGGGATGGATCAAGGCCGAGTGGGGGACGTCGGAAACCAATCGCCGCGCCAAGTTCTACTCGCTGAGCCGCATTGGACGCAAAAAGATTGAAGAAGAGACCGAGAACTGGGAGCGCATCGCTGCAACGATGGCGCGCTTTCTGGCGCAGGCGAATTAGGAGGCGGCGATGTCTTCCAGCCCAATTGATCTGCTTCGCGCGCTCTTGAGCCGTTGTTTGTCGCTTCTTCGTCGCCGCAAGTTGGACGCGGAGCTCGACGAGGAATTGCAAGCGCACATCGATCTTGCAGTTGCAGAGAACGTCAAAAAGGGGATGTCTCTCGAAGAGGCACGGACTGCGGCTCTGCGCGCCCTGGGCGGCGTAACGCAAACACGCGAGAGCTACCGTGAGCACCGGGAATTTCTCTGGATGCAGCATCTCGGCCGCGATCTGCGCTACGCATTGCGCCAGCTGCGTAAATCGCCGGGCTATGCGTTCACGGCCATTCTTACGCTGGCTCTCGGGATCGGAGCAAATACCGCGATCTTCAGCGTGATGAATGCGGTGCTGCTTCGGACGCTGCCTGTCCATGATCCGGGGCAGCTTTTTTATCTGACCCATGAGCACATGCCCGACAAGACGGGCAGCACCGGTGACTCGCGCTACTCGTGTGGGATCAACATCTACAACCGGTTGCGCGAGGATCATTCGGTCATCTCCGACATCATTGCCTATGTTCCTCTGTCGCTGACCAAGACGGCTGTGCGTTTTGGCGATCGTCCCGAAGAAGCCCGGGCCTACGAAGTGAGTGGAAACTTTTTCTCCGCGCTGGGAGTTTCGATGGCTGCTGGGCAACCATTCGCTTCGGCAGACGAAGCCAATCACTCCGCCGTGGCCGTCCTTAGTTATGGCTACTGGACCGCCCGCTTTGATCGCGACCCCGGCATCCTCGGCAAAACGATCTTCGTTCGCGGTGTTCCTTTCACGATCCTGGGTGTGGCCGCACCTCACTTCTATGGGGTCGATTCCGGTGGCACTGCCGCGGATCTTTGGATGCCACTGCAAAATCGCCCTGAGTTGCCTGCATGGGGAATTCCGAGCGCGACGGGGCGGACGATTTACAGCGCCCCCGATTGGTGGGCGATGATGCTGATGGCGCGCCTTAAGCCCGGCGTAACGGCAAAGCAAGGCGCCAGTGAGCTAAGCCCCGTCTACGCGCACGCGTCGTACGAAATCGCTGGACAGCCGGAGCCGAACAGCCCTCGCCTCGAATTGCAATTGGTTCCGGCCAGGGGCCTGGGAACAGCGAGCAAGGACTACGACGAACCGTTGCATGTGCTTATGGGAATGGTTGTTCTTGTTCTCGTCATCGCGTGCATCAATATCGTGATGCTGCTTATCGCCCGCAACTCCGGACGCGAACGGGAGTTTGCGCTGCGCCTTTCGTTAGGCGCCGGCCGCTGGCCGCTCTTCCGTCAATTGCTGGCAGAAAGCCTCATTCTCGTCACCACCGGCGTTGCACTGGGCTGGTTGTTCGCAGTTGAGGCTACGCGGCAGCTCGCCTTGTGGTCGCAATTGGAAATCAGTCTCGCGCCGGATTCTGCTGTGCTCGCCTTTACCCTGGGCGTTTCGGCGTTTGCAGCCATCCTTTTTGGCCTTGCACCATTGCGGACTGCGATCACGGTGCCTGTTGGGCTCACACTCAAATCCACTTCCAGCAGTCAATCCACCGGCAGCCACAGACGCGGTCTTTCCAGCAGGATTTTCATCGCCATGCAGATGGCATTTTGCTGCGTGCTGCTGTTTGCCTCGGGACTGCTGATGCGAACATTGCTGAATTATCGTCAAACCGATCTCGGCATGAACGCAGAGTCCGTGCTTGCCTTCGGTGCTCATCCGCTGGGATCGCCCTCCTATTCGACAAAGCTTGCCTTCTACCGTCAGATCCTCGAACGAATCCGCACGCTTCCCGGGGTCCGCTCCGCAACCTTGGCCGAACTAAGGCCCGGTACCGGCTGGTCTGACAACAACGGCCTCGTCATTGATGGACGCGAGTACCCATGGGACAACGCCAGAAATATGTTGCGCAGCAACTGGGTCGCAGGCGACTTCTTCCACACGCTTGGAATTCCGGTCGTGGCTGGACGCGACATTCTCGACTCGGATACACAGAGTGCTCCACTCGTGACGGTCATCAATCAAACACTTGCCGATCGCTACTTCGGTCGAATCAATCCCATTGGGCACTATCTCGGCGGGCCAAAACTGCACGCTCGGATTGTCGGCATCGTGCGCGACAACAAGTACAGCAGTACTGACGAAGAGAAGATGCCGATGTCCTGGTACAGCTATCAGCAATCCGACTCGATCGCTGACCTTGACGTTGAACTGGCAACGACAGGAAATCCAATCTCGCTGCTACCGGCGGTTCAGTATGTTGTTCACGAGATCGACCCTGACATTCCGCTCGACAATCCGCAGGTGCTCAGCTCTGCATTCGAAGGGACGTACCTGATGCCTGCCCTTGTCGCTCGCCTGGCCGTGTTCTTTGGAGGACTCGCTGCGCTGCTGGTGGCTGTTGGGCTCTATGGCACGCTGGCCTATCGCGTGAATCGCCGCAGTGTTGAAATAGGCGTCCGTCTCGCCCTTGGTGCGCAGCGCTCACAGGTTTTGTGGATGGTTGTATGCGACAGCCTTGGTCTCGTGGCGGTCGGCTTAGCAGCAGGGATGCCGCTTTCATGGCTGGCATCGCGCTGGCTGGCTTCGATGATGTACCAGCTTTCCGTTCACGATCCAATCAGCTTTGCCGCAGCGGCGGCAGGAGTCGGTGTTGTTTCCTTGGCCGCAGCAGTCATTCCCGCGCGACGCGCAGCTTCAGTGGATCCCATGCGTGCGCTGCGCAGTGAGTAGGAGTTTTTTGATGGACTCGATTCGTATTCTTCTTAACCGGTGTAGCGCACTCTTCGGGGGCGCCGGCAGGACGCAGATCTCGAAGACGAGTTGGGCGCGCACATCGATCTTGCGACGGCCGAGAACATTCAACGCGGTATGACGCCGGACGCTGCAAAAACTGAGGCGCTGCGTGCTTTTGGGGGCGTCACACAGGCGCGCGAGACCTATCGCGTTCAGCGGGGCTTTCCGGTATTGCAGCAGTTTGTGAGGGATCTTCGCTTCGCCTTTCGACAATTGCGCCGATCGCCCGGCTTTGCGCTCACCGTAATCCTCACGCTGGCCCTGGGCATCGGTGCGGTTACGTCGGTTTTCAGCGTGGTCAACGCTGTCTTGCTCAAGCCATTTGCGTTTCGCGAGCCGGATCGACTCGTTGTGTTGCGCGAAGTGGAAGAAGAAGTCAGCAGCCAGATGTCTGCCATTCCTGTCAGCTACCGCCATTTCCTGCGCCTGAAACACGATTCGAAGACCCTCGAGGATGCAGCGATCTTTGGTCAGTTTGGAGTCAGCGTCTCTCCGACGGGCGATCATCCCCGCATCGTAGGCGCAATCGCCGCTTCACCTAACTTTTTCCGCATGCTCGGAGTGCAGCCCATGCTGGGGAGGGACCTGGTAGACGCTGACGCTCAAAAGGGAACGGAGCGCGTCGCAATCTTGAGCTACGAAGGCTGGCAAACGTTTTTTGGCGGCAACCCAAATGTTGTTGGTCAAACCCTGCGACTCGGTGGCGATGCGACTACGGTCGTGGGTGTGATGCCGCAAGGGGTGCGCATACCGCATTTGGCCCTGGCACCTACAATCGCGTTTCAGGAGCGGGCCGGAGAACGCGAGATCCTGATTTTTGAACCTCTGGCACCCAGCGACTACGACCTGAAGACCGACATGGGCAATTTCAACTACAAGGTGATCGCCCGGCTTAAACCCGCAGTAACACTCGCTCAGGCAAGTGCCGAATTGGGCACGTTGCAGCACGCCTATTCTCTCTCGGCGCACCTGCCAGTCCATTTCGGCATCTCTCTTACGCCATTGGCAAAGGATGTGACATCGAAGATCAGTGAAGCTCTCTGGCTTATGCTTGCGGCTGTGGGCGGTGTTCTGCTCATTGCCTGCGTAAACCTGGCCAACCTTCAATTGGCGCGGGCCGTCAAGAGTGAGCGGGAAACGGCTATGCGCGTTGCCCTGGGCGCCAGCAAGGCACGACTGATGGTGTCCCGAATCGCTGAGACTCTGCTGCTTGCATCTGCCGGAGGAGTGGCAGGAGCGGCCCTGGCATATGGCGGAGTACGCATCTTCATCACACTCGTGCCGGCCAACGTTCCGCGCATCAATGAAGTGCATGTCAACCTGCCGGTGCTCCTGTTTGCCGCCGGACTTTCAATATTGGCGGCGCTGTCATTCGGCATTCTGCCTGCGATCCGCTCGCTTCGCATTGATCCCCAGGTCGTGCTGCAGGCGAATTCGACGCGTACTGCCAACTCTCACGAAGGCCGACAGACGCGCAACCTTCTGGTTGCGTCACAGGTAGCATGCACGGTTGTCCTGCTTATTGTTACCTCACTGGTATTGCACAGTTTTTCGCATTTGCTGCGACAGAACCGCGGGTTCGACACGGGTCATGTCACACTGGCGGAGGTTGATCTTTTCGCGCCGCAGTATAGTGACTCCCGGCCAGACGTAAAGGCGGTGAAGCTCGCATTTGCCGATCGCGTTCTGACCCAGCTGCAACAGTTGCCCGGTGTGCAATCCGCAACTGCTACCAGCGCTGCGCCGCTCACGGGCGAAACCTGGGTGGATGATCTGACCCGCCCCGATCATCCGGTTCCGCAGGCACAACAGCTGGCGATCAATGTGCGCTGGATCGACCAGAACTATCTTCGCACGATGCAGATTCCTTTGATTGCCGGACGCAATCTGACGGCTTCTGACCGCGCCAATCCATATGTTGCGCTCATCTCTGAACGCACCGCCCGCGAAGGATTTCCCGGAGAGAATCCGATCGGACGACAGATATCCGGCAGCGTCCCCGACGACAAGCACACGGTAACCGTGATCGGCGTGGTGGCTGACACACGCATCAACGGCCTGAAGGACACCGCAGCGATGGTCTACATGCCCTATTGGGCCTACACGCCGTGGATCGTCTCTTTCCTGGTGCGCAGCTCGCAGTCCGGCGATGCTCTGATTCCCGAAATACGGCGGACTATCTGGAACATCGATCCTCAGGTTGCCATCCCCACTCTCAAGTCGATGGACGAGCAGATCAGCGATTCGGTCGCAACCGATCGCTTTCAAGCAATTGTGCTGGCGAGCTTCGGTGCGTCGGCATTGTTGCTGGCGATTTTGGGAATCTACGGTGTGCAGGCCTATTCTGTCTCATTGCGCCGGCAAGAATTCGGGATTCGCATAGCGCTGGGCTCGGGCAAGGCGGCCCTGATACGACTGGTGCTGCGCGAGGCGGCTTACCCGGTTGTTCTAGGGGCGAGTGCGGGGCTGGCCTTGTCGATCGTTGCGTTGCGGCTGGTGCGCAGCCTGCTGTACCAGACTCCGGTAGTGGATCCGATATCCATTGCAGGCAGCGTGCTGCTGCTGTTCGTCGCAGCAGCGCTGGCGGCGATCGTGCCGGCACGTCATGCGGCTGCGGTTGATCCGATGCGGTCGCTGAGAACCGACTAAGAGTCGGACTCCGGCCGGCTATGGGGATGAGATTCTTTAGCGCTGCAGGGTTTGCTCGGCGGCGCCCAGCACGTGGCCGGTTTTGCGATCGACGAGGAAGACGACGAGACGCACGGGGCCGGCGGCTTCGGTTTTTTGTGTCAAGGGCCCGCCGGGTAGTTTGAGTTCGCGGCCATCGGCAGCGTCAGCGCCAAACTCCTTCATCACGCGCACGACGGCGGTGTGGTGGAGCGTGCGGCCGGCGTTTTCTCCGCGCGGAAACTTCCTCGTGGGTCGCATCGGCGGCCAGGACGGCCATCAGTTTCGCCCCGGAGGGCGCATTGGCATGCACTGAAAACTGCGCGGCGCCGTGGTCCCATTGCGCACCTATGATCGCGACACTTTGCGTGGGTGTCTTTGCTTCCTTCTCGATCGCGGCGACCAGAGCTCGAGCGTTGCTGCCGACAAACTGGTCGGTCCCATCGACCACCATCTGGGGCGTGTAACTGGAATCGAGACCGAAGCGGCGGACATACTCTTCCTGTCGCTCCGTCATGGCATCGAGCGAGAAGGGATCACTCCAGCCCTGGTGATTCCAATAGGTGACGTGTTCGCTGAGCACGATCGCTTGTGCACCGGAGATGGGCTGCGTAGCATCGAGTTTTGCGAGCAGCGCATCGGCTGGAGGACAGTCTGAGCAGCCCTCTGAAGTGAACAACTCGACCAGCACGGGAACGCGTTGCGGGGCCGCCGAGGAAGTTGCGGCCTGGCCCGAAAGTTGCGGGACGACGAAATTCAAGGCCGCCGGCTACAAGCAGAGCAGCACACGTGCGACCGGCGGGAAAGGCGATGGGGGAAGGCATACAAACCTTTTGATTGACCATTGTTTCCGCAGGTTACAGATCTTTCCATCTATCTGGTGCGAGACGGACCGCGGAAGGAATCAGGCGGTGACTTTGGTGCCTTCCAGGAAAGAATTCTTTAGACGCGCGAAAACTTTTTTGGGAAGCATGGGTCTGGACACAACATCGGGCCGGAGATCAGTAACCGAGGCCCAGGAGGAAACTATGCGACGCACACTGCCTATCCTTAGCCCTGGCTACCTTGTTCGCCTCGGCGCCGCTCTTCGCCCAGCAGACCGACCCCACGACGCAACCCACAACCACCCAGCCGAAAGAAGGCTCGGTGAACGACCGCCGCCAGGATCAGCAAGACCGCATCGCCAATGGCGTGCAGTCTGGCCAGTTGACCGCGGGCGAGACCAAGAATCTTGAAGGCCGCGAAGCCAACCTGAATCGCGAGATCAAGGACGACCGCTCAGGCCGATGGCGGCAAGCTCACCACGCAGGAACGCCAGCAGGTGAACAAGCAGCAGAACAACCTGAGCAAGTCGATCTACACCGACAAGCACAATGCCAACACGGCGCACTACGGCAACAACGAAGTTGGCCAGCGCCGCGAGAACCAGCAGGACCGCATTGCGCAGGGCATTAAGAGCGGCCAGATGACCGCCGGTGAAGCCGCCAGCACCGAAAATCGCGAGCAGGGAATCAACCAGCAGGTTCACGCGGATCGCCAGGCCAATGGTGGCAAGCTGACCGGGCAGGAAAAGAGCCAGATCAATCACGAGCAGAATGGCGCCAGCCGCCAGATCTATCGCCAGAAGCACAACAACAAGGTTGCCCCTAAATAGATCAAGTCCCTCCCCCGGGGAACAATGGAGCCGGTTATGCTGAACGCATGACCGGCTCTCGTTTTTTGCGAGCTCGCGCTGTTTTCTTGCTTCATGCCGGAGTCACTTCTTACGCGCAGCACTCCAGACGTGAAATCTGTCGTGTCGTTTACGCCGGCGCATTGTTGAGGCGGGCTCTCCGGAATTGATTGTGATCGCAACGCCGCATGCGAAGAGCATCAGCGGCGAATGGCTTGGACACAAGATTGAATTCTTTCAGCGCGGAGAAAAGTGGGTTGCGCTTGCCGGCGTCGATGTTGAAGGGGCCGCGGGCACTTCTACGCTTCGGATTAGTGCCGAGCTCGGACAGGCGACGGCTCGCTCGACCTGAGCCAGACCGTCGAGATCCATCCGGCGCACTACCGGACCGGGGCACTCACGGTGCTCGCCGAAGTTTGTGGAGCCAGGGCCGGATGAGCAGAAGGATCATTGCTGCCGATGCCGACCTCAAGGCGAAGATTTTCGCAACCGAGCGCTGCCGAGCCGCTGTGGCATGGGAACTTTCGCGCGCCGGTGCTTGCCAGGCCGACGGACAGTTTCGGAACGCGGCGCATGTTCAACGGCAAGCTGGCCAGCATTCACAAGGGCATGGATTTTCGCGCACCGATGGGCACGGTGGTTCGCGCGTCGAACAGCGGCATTGTGGTGCTGGCACGGCCGCTCTACTACGAGGGCAATTGCGTGATCATCGATCACGGGCTGGGGCTGTACACCCTGTCGATGCACTTCAGCCGCATCGATGTGCACGAGGGGCAGCACGTGGTTGCAGGCGACAGGCTGGGGCTGAGCGGCGCAACGGGACGCGTGACCGGGCCGCATCTGCATTGGGCGGTTCGGTGGGAAGACGCGTATCTTGACCCGGGCAAGCTGCTGCGGATGAATCTGAATGCGATTCGGTGATCGAATGTCAGAATAGGGTCTGCAGGAATGCCGACGCTTCGTTGGCAATCCGAAGAAAAAGCAACCGCAGATTCCTCGGCTTCGCTCGGAATGACAGGCGCGTTTATGAGTTAATATGCTTAACGTGAAACGAGGTCTTCTTCGGCTTCCTGCACTGGCTCGGAAGTAGTGCCGGCGCGTGCGGCTTTCTCTTTGCGCAGCTCTTTGAACGCGCGGTGCACGAACGATCCCATGTACCAGCCGTCGATGTACTGGAAGGGTGTTTCGCCGGTGGTGTAGTGGCCGCAAGGCAGCACGCGCTTCTCGAAGTTGAGGCCGACGCGCGTGAAGGCTTCCACGACCTGCAACGAGTATTCCTGCGGAAAGGTCAGGTCGTAATTGGCATAGACGAGCAGGACTTTCTTGTCGGGGCCGGCGACTTCAGGGCGCATGATCTTGTCGTAGTAGCTGACGGGACTGATGGCCGACCATAACTCGCGCACGCGGTCCTGTGACATGCCTGCATCGTCAAGCGCCTGCTTCACGTGGCGCGTGCTCTGCCCGGCCCATACAACGTCGCCGAATGCCGTCGAAGCATGGTTGAAGGCGTTGACGCGGATGCGCTTGTCGTGGGCGCTGGCGAGGAATGCGTAGCAGGAACCGAGGCTTGTGCCGAGCACGCCGAAGTGCTCGTAGCCCTGGTCCTCAAGCCAGTCGATGCAGCAGCGAATGTCGACCACGGCCTGGCGGCAGGCGGAAAGCGTGCGACCGATGTTGGCGCTGACGGCGTAGTCAGAGCGCTCCAGCTCAGCGGGCCGGCGAATGTCGTGGTAGGGCTTGGACAGACGCAGAGCCGAGATTCCCATGCGATTGAAGATCGAGCAGAGTGAATTGTGGCTGAAGGCGTCAGCGTTCCACTGCGGCATGACCACGATGGCCTGCCTGGGCCGCCTGGGATCCTTGTGCGCGGGCGCCGGATACCAGCGCGCATTGACAAGGTCGTTTTCGGCATAGCCGGTGCGCTCCGGCGAAGTGAAGCGCAGAAACTGCGCCTTCGGGGTCTTGCCCTCGGCTGCGAGTCGCCTGATCTCGGCGTCCTTGGCCAGCGTCTCCGGCCGCACATTGGTTGGGAATAGCTCGGGGTGGCGATCTTCGAGGCGGAAGTCGGTAGGCTTTTCATAGCCGAAGAAGACGTCGCTGTGGCGGATGAGAAGCTGGTTGATGCGCACCATCGCCGATTCGGCGGCGGCATCGTCACGGATACTCTGTGGGCCAGGAATGGCAGCACCGAATCCGTGCGCTTCGAGGAAAGGCTCTATGAACTCGAAGCCCCATTCCAGCGGGCGCACGATGCGGTTTTCATCGCGCGTGGTGAGCCGGGTTTCCCAGTCGTACATCCAGCGCGCGTATTTTTCCTTGAACATGTGCTCAGTTCAAGTTTACCAGCGCCGGCTCCTGCCTTTGGACGGTATCGATGATCAGCCAGGCGCAGCCCATCAGCGTGATCAGCGCAATATCGGCCAGGGAGATGACGCAATAGAGGCACCAGACACCGAGGATATCGCGCTCGATGTGGGCCAGGTAAAGAGAGAAAGCGAGGCCGCAACGGCGGCAAGGGTCAGAACCGCGCGCTGGCGCACCAGCCCCAGCCACAGCAGCGCGAGATATCCCACGATCCCGATGATGGCAACAGGGACGCCGGCAACTTCGGCATAAGAGCTGTGATTCACGACGCCGCAGTCCCATTTCTCGTTGATCGAACACGGCGTGGTGCCAACCGTATAGTGCACCTGAAGCGCAAGGCCAGAGACCACGGCCCCAGCCAGGGCAAGAACCGCAATGACATATCGCATGGTGAAAAGATGCTAGCAGACAATCGTGAGGCGCGGCGAGGACCCGCGGATGCCTTACCATGAACCCATGCCTGAGCCAGTGGAGGGGAGACAGCGGATTGCCTTCTTTGGAGGCAGTTTCGACCCTCCCCATCTGGGGCACATCGGCATAGCGCGCGCCGCGCAGACTTGCCTGCATCTTGACACGGTTCTGTTTGCCCCTGTCGGGATACAGCCGCTTAAGCCGCTCGGCTCAACCGCCGGCTATGAAGATCGCGTGGCGATGACGGAGCTGGCCATCAAGGGAGTTCCGGAATTTGCCATCTGCCTTGCGGACGCGCCGAACCCGAGCGGGATACCCAATTACACGATCGACACACTTTTGCAGCTGCGGAAGCAGTTTCCGTCAGCGGCTCTGTTCACGCTGATGGGTGCCGACTCACTTTTGAGCCTGCCGAACTGGCACCGTGGAGCCGAGGTTCCCTTTCTGGCCCCGTTGATCGTCGCTTCGCGGCCGGGCCAGAATCTGGAAGATCTGGCAGAAGTCTTACCGGCCGGTTTGTCGATCCGCGAGGACGCCGAGGTGGCTCCAGATTCCGTGGAGGGCTTGTTGCGCGTCTTTACAATCCGCAATGGCGCGGGCGCTTCGGCCGAGTTCTACCTGCTGCCCGGAATTGAGATCGAAATCAGCGCGACGGAGGTTCGGCAGCAGGTGAGCGCCGCACTCGATCGACTGTGCGCGGGCCACGAGTTGCTGCCCGATGCGGTTTGCCATTACATCGCCGCGCATGGTCTGTACCGCTGATGACCCGACTCCGAATCAGGCGCGGCTTGCCGCTGCGAAGCCTAGAGACTACGATGAGCGAGGAGAGAAATTCTGCTGCATGAGCACAACCGAAACGCACGAACAGACCCGCATTCTCGTTCAAGCCGCAGCCGCGGCCTGTGAAGACAAAAAAGGCGAAGATACCCGCATTCTCGAACTCGATCCGATCGATTCCGGACTGTCCGATTTTTTCCTGATTACTTCGGCCACCAATGATCGCCAGGCCGTCGCCATTGCCGACGAAATCGAGCATCGACTGAAGAAGGACTTTGGCGTGATGCCGAACTCCGTAGAGGGGCGCCGCCGGGGCGACTGGATTCTGCTGGATTACGTTGATTTTGTGGCGCATGTCTTTCTGACCGAACGCCGCGCCTTCTACGATATCGAACGGCTGCGCAAATCGGCGCGTCCGTTGACGCCGACCGAGTTCGATGCGGAACTGAAGGCGGCGCTCACCGCCAAAACCCGCGCAGCCCGAGGCAAGGCGTCACAGGATTCCGAGGCGAAGAAGACTCCCCGGAAATCTGCCGCGAAAAAGACCATCGCAAAGCCAGCTGCCAAGAGCGCGGCCGGAAAACCCGCCGCCAAAAAGAGAACCAAGAAGTCCGCAGCCCGGGGTTGAGAATCGCCGGAACCAAGAAAACTGGCCGCAGCTTTCAGAGCTGCGGCCAGTTTTCTGTTCGTCTTCTGAATGCGAGAACCTAGAAGGCGATGTGCAGGGAGAGTTCCGTGTTGCGGTTGCCGGACTTGTAGCCCAGAACGTCGGTGTAGCTGCCTACATCGTTCGAACCGCCCAGGTTGAGGTAAGTGTTGGCGTGATTCAAAATGTTGATGAATTCACCCTTTAGCTGGACGTCATAGCGCTCGTGAATCTTGAAGTCCTTTACGAGGCCAAGATTCTCGTGCCAGTAGCCGGGGCCACGGAAGGCATTGCGTCCATCCATGCCGGACACGAACGAACATCCAACCCCGTGAATGCCGGTGCAGATGGGCGTGTCGCTGGTTCCAGTGTTGGGGTTGACCTGTTCGTTGTAATTGGCTGCGTTGACGCCCGTATCGGTGTTGCTGGGATCGTAAAAATCAGGCAGGTGAATATAGGAATAGGTATTTGCGCCGTAGGTTTGGCTGATATCCGTCATTCCACCTGTCTTGCCGCGAGGCGGCTTGTTCACGAAGCTGGCGCGGGGGCAAATTGTATAGGCCCACGAGCAGTCGAACATGGTGAACGGTGTCCCGGTCTGGCCGTCAAACGTTGTGGAGATGGTCCAGTTGTCGAGTACAGTCTTGCCCACGCCGTTCAGCGTCTTGGCATAAGGTATCGCCCAGACAATGGCGGCAGCCGCGCGATGTTTCTGATCGAAGTCTGAAGTGCCGCGATCAAGCGCATGATTGAACGGATCGGTGTAGCCGAGGACGAGGCCGCCGCCGGCTTCATTGCCGCTATCGCTGAAAGCGGAACTAGTGTTGTCAATCGAGTGCGAATAGGTGTAGTCGCCGCGTATGTTCAGGCCGGTATGCATCAGATCAGCACTGCGCACTTCAGCTGTAACACCGTGGTAGTACGAGTCGCCATCGGCACCGCGCCAGTTGACGTTGGAGTATTGGTAGTTCAGGCGATTGAGATAGGAATGGGGGCCTGCATTATCGCCCTCATACGTCGAACCGCTGAATTGGCGATTGAGGTTGGCGATCGAGTAGTTGTGGATGCCACGCGAGCCAACATAGGAGATGCTTGCCGTAGTGCCTGACAATTGATGCTCGACAGAGAGGCTCCAGTTCCCGGCATAGGCTGGCTTGATGTTGGGATCGACGGCGCGAAGCGTCACGTTCGGAAGCGGCGCGCTGCCTGTACCCGTGCTGTAAACGCCCAGATTGCTGTTGTCGATGGGTGCGAGGCTCGACTGTGTGTTCGTGAAAGCCACAACGCCGTAGTTTGGCGGATTCTGAATCACATTGAAGGTAACATTGTTGAAGTTGCGCTCGTAGTTGATGCCAAAGCCCCCACGAATGCTCGTCTTGCCATTCCCGATCGGGTCATAGGCAAAACCAACCTTGGGAGCAAACTGCTTCAGATTGAGGTTCCAGAGGCGGCCGTTGGGAGCGTTCTGGCGGGTAAGCACCTGTCCGCCGCGAACCTGGTCCCAGATATTGTTGCCGGACCCAAGGAAGAAGTTGGCATCGTACGCCGGGCTTCTGTGAGTGTTGCGGGCCATAAACTTCCCAGCGCAGGCCGAAGTTCATGTTCAGCCTCTGCGAAACCTTGTAGGAGTCATTGGCATAAGCCGAGCCATCCTGGTAGCGGTTGGAACGCGAGAAGTTCGGAGACGAGACCGGCTCCTGAATCATGCACGAAGTTGTATACACATAGGCGTAACCTGAGTTGCGCGAGCAAGGAAAGGCGCCGTTGGGATTGATGGCAAACTCGGATTCCTGCAAGCCGCCGCTCAGGAAGTTGGTGAGAGCCCATGTCGTACCGGTCTGAACCAGCGCGTCAACTGCGTTGTCATAGGCGCCGAACATGCGGTTGTCTTTGATGTAGAGGAACGCGCCACCGAAGGTGAATTGTTGCTTGCCTTTGGTCCACGCCAGGTCTTCGCCGATTTCGATGAAGTTCTGCGGGCCACCGAAGGGGATGGCGTTGCCAGGAGAGGTTTGCGAGTAGCCCGGGAAGTTGATGTAGCCGCCGCCGAGCGTTACCGGCGAACCGGCATTGATGTAGAGGGTGGGGCTGACTGGAGCAGTACCGAGCGGTTGTGCGTTGTTATAACGAGACCCTAACAATTTGGTGGAAGCTGCGAGGTTGGCCGAAAATGCCTTGCTGAACGACACCTCGAGGTTGTGATTGTACTGGGTTTGCGGAGTGTTGTATCCGTCGTAGGGGCTGGCATTCACGTAGCCGATGGGGTTGACGGCGCTCTCCTGAATGTAACGGACAAACATTGAGGTCGTCTGATTGATCGTAAGGTCCGCACGATTGAAGGAAATCCACTGATCAACTGGTGCACCGCCGCCCGAGTCTGCCGGAACCTGGAAGATCGATTGTCCGAACAATGGGGTGGTCAGAATGGCTGGATTTGTAGCGGCAATGATATTGATGTCGTGCCCGAATACATTCGTTACAGCAGAATCACCGCCCAGGTAGGTGGCACCATTGATGGGGTGTGCCAGCTTGCCGTAGGTCGCGAAGTAGGCCTGCATGTTGGGCGCGGCCATGGCAATCAGCTGCGGTGTGGGTACGACGGCCACCGTGTTTTGCGCGCTGGCAATGCGAGTCCATTCCGTTGAAGAGAAGAAGAACAACTTGTCCCTCTTGATCGGTCCGCCAACGGAGTAGCCAAACTGGTTATGCGTGTACCGCGGCTTGGCCTGTGAGCCATAGAGGTCATGCAGATAGTTGTTGTTGTATCCATCCGACGCCAAGGTCGATACGCGATTGAACTCGTAGACCGAGCCGTGGAGCCCGTTGGTGCCCGACTTGGTTGAAACGTTCACAGCACCGGAACCGCGGCCGTATTCTGCACCGGAGTTCGAGGTGACGATTCGAATCTCCGAAGTGGCATCCATGGGAACCGACTGACCGATTCCGACCGCATAGAGGTCAGTGTTCTCCGCGCCATCCAGCAGAATGTCGACGGAGGTCGACCGCGATCCTGAAATGTTGAAACCCACGCCGCGAGCCGTTGCTGTCGGATCGGACGAGAGATTTCCAGAGAAAGCGACGAGGTTGTACGGGTTGCGATCGAGAGTAGGCAAAGAGAGGATCTGGTCGGTCTCGATGACCGCCGCAACCTCGGGCTTTTCAAGGTGCACGCCCGCAAAATCGTCGGCCGCGACCGTGATCTGGGTGCTTCCTCCCGCGACTGCCAGCTTCACGTTCACCGTGTTCGTGGAACCGACGGTGACCTGCACGTTTTGCGACGCCGCATTGAATCCCGGTGCATTGAAGCTCACGGCATATTCCGCGGGCAAGAGTTGGGTCACCGCATATTCGCCTTTTGAGTTGGTGACCGTGACTCTGACCGCGCCAGTGGCGACGTTCGTCAGCTTGACTTCGGCGTTTGGAAGGACCGCGCCGGTCACGTCGGTGACAACACCGGAGATCGAGCCAAGATCGGCCTGGGCGTAGGCCATTGGCGTTCCGATGCAGGCCACGTAGGCAGAGAGGCCCAACAGGCTTACCGACAAAGCAGCAACTTGTAGCAATCGCAAGAATCGCATTGAAATCCTCCGGATCGACTTGAGATCGGAGAACCTCATGGGGGACGAGTTCCCGATCCGCTTATCGCGCTCGGCGTCTCGGGTCTAGCTGGGGAGGGATAGGTCCGTTCCGCGGTTAACAGTCAAAAAAAAGGCCAAAAACAGCAAGGAATAAAGGTACGGCTTCGTCAATCCTGAAACAGGTGACGAAAACCATTCCAAGATAAACAGGGTTCTATAACTCGGATTAATGCAAGCTAATGCCAAACGAGATCGGCGTCTCATTTTCGCAATCTAAAGGATTAAGCCAATCGAATGAGTGATATAGATCACACTCATATATGAGAAGCTGTAGAGATGCTCCCGGTAATTCACAGACCCATTCTCTTTTGACCCAGTTTGGCGGCCGGCTTCCCGCAAGCGATCATGTATCTTCGCTAGCATGCAGATCGTGCTGGCGCACATTGGACGCGCGCCCTTCCGCGAAGGATCCGCTGGAGGGGCTGACGGCCATGTATCTCGAGCGGTGCGGAGCCCATGCGCGCTGCCAGTTGGAATCATTCCGCAACGAGGATGCGCTCTTTGAGTGGATGGACCGGCAACAGCGCCGCGCTCCAGTGGTCGGCGTGCTTCTGGATAGCCGCGGAAAGCAAATGACCTCAGAGGATTTCGCCGAGTGGCTGGGACGGCACCGCGACAATGGCGCCCAGCAGATCGTCTTCGCGATCGGGCCGGCGGATGGCTGGTCGGAGGCTGCGCGGAAACGGGCGACGCTTTTGCTCTCGCTCGGACCTCTCACGCTGGCCCATGCGCTGGCGCGCGTGGTACTGGCGGAGCAGCTCTATCGCGCATTTACAATCCTGACAGGCCACCCCTACCACTCCGGCCACTAACGCAGTTTGCAGTTCAAAGTTCGTAGTTCAGAGTTCCTTTGACTTGCGTGCGATCAGTCTCAAGACTCCTGTGAACTACTGACTAAGAACTCAGAACTTAGAACTTTTTATGAACACTGAACAATCTTCCCGACGCGGACTCATCCTGATCAACACCGGCCCCGGCAAAGGCAAGACCACCGCGGCCATGGGCACGGCTCTGCGCGCCGTGGGCAACGGCATGCGCGTGCTGATGCTGCAATTTCTCAAAGGCTCCTGGCACTATGGCGAGCTGGATTCCACGCAGGCGTTCGGACAAAACTTCGTTCTCAAACAGATGGGCCGCGGATTTGTGAAGGTGGGCGGCGCGGAGACGGACCCGGAAGATATTCGCATGGTGCAGGCAGCCTGGGCGGAGGCGCGCGAGGCGATCCTGTCAGGCGAGTGGGATATGGTGGTGCTCGACGAGATCAACTACGCGATCGGCTATGGCATGCTCGACCCAGCCGAAGTCGCCGAGACCCTGCGCAACCGCCCGGAGATGGTTCACGTGATCCTGACCGGCCGCAATGCGCACCCCACGCTGGTGGAAATTGCCGACACCGTCACGGAGATGCGCGAAGTGAAGCATGCCTATCAGAAAGGGCATTCTGGCGCAGCGCGGCATCGAGTACTAACCGAAAACTGCTCCGTTCGACTCTTTTCTTCAGCATGCAGCTGCAAGTTCTTCCTTCCTGGGCGTTCCAAGGCCAGTTTCAGGAGGAAGATTGTGCGAGATCCATTCCCTTGTTGTTGCGGTTCTCATTCCTGCCTTGAGTGCCTCTGCGCAGCAGCCGCAACCACCGGTTGCGCTCACCATTTACAACCAGAACTTCGCCGTCGCCCGCACCTTTCTCGATCTCGATCTGCATGCCGGCATCAACGAGATCACGACCGACAGCGTCACCAGCCGTCTCGAGCCCGACTCTGTAGTTCTGCGCGACCCGTCGGGCAAACGCGTAGTGCATGTGGTCGAGCAGAACTACGATTCCGCGATCGTGAGCCAGGAGTGGTTGCTGCGAGAAGTATGAAGGCAAGACCATCGACTTTCAGATATTTCGGTCCAGCGGGGCCCACGATTGTGCAGGGAAAGATCATCCGTGCAGGCTTCAATCGCCCGCAGGAGTACACCTTTGACGGCAGCAGATCTGGGTGGCCAGAGCGCCCAGCCGCTGATTGAAGTCGACGGCAAGATGCAGTTTCAACTTCCCGGAACGCCGCTCTTTCCGGCGACAACGGACGGGATGCTGCTGAAGCCCACGCTGCGCTGGCAGATCGATTCCGGCTCCTCGGATCGCTTCAACGCAGAACTGGCCTACATTACCGGCGGCCTGAGCTGGGAAGCGACCTACAACGTTGTTGCTCCTGACAGCTCCGATGTTACCGGTGACGAAAAGGCTGATGTGCTCGGATGGGTGACGATCCACAACCAATCGGGCACGGATTTCCCGGAGGCGCGCATCAAGCTGATGGCCGGCGACGTTGCGAAGATCCAGGGACAGCCGGGATACAGCGCAGGCGCGGCCCGGATGCAAATGGAAGCCAAGGCTCTGGATATGATGCAGCCCGGGGTCACGCAGAAGGCTTTCGACGATTTTCACCTTTATGACCTCAACCGCACAGTTGCGTTGCACGATGGCGAGACCAAGCAGGTGCAGTTTATCGACGCGGCAAACGTGAGCATGCGGCGCAGCTATCTTTACGATGGCCTCGCAGAACAGGTGCAGCCAATCTATGGGGGCAATGTGAATCAGACCCAGGGCTACGGCCTGGGGAACGAGAACACGAAGGTGCTGATCGTTGAGGAGATCAAGAATAGCGAAGCGAATCACCTCGGCATGCCGCTTCCGGCCGGCCGTGTGCGCTTGTATCGCCGCGATCGGGACGGCCAGATGGAGTTTGTGGGAGAAAGCCTCATCAACCACACGCCTGCCGAGGATACGGTTAAAATTCCGACCGGCTCGCGCTTTCGACGTGAAAGGCTCACGGCGCCAGACCGACTTCCATGTGGACTACAACAAGCGCATGCTCGATGAGACATTCGAAATCAAGCTCACCAACCAGAAGCAGCAGACGGTGAATGTCGCGGTGCTCGAGCACATGTACCGCGGCGAGAACTGGGAGATCAGCGAGAAATCCTCAGCGCTTCAACAAGCTCGACAGCCACACGCTGGAGTTTCCGATCAAGGTGCCGGCGAAAGGCGAGGCTACGATCAGCTATACGGTTCACTACACCTGGTAGCAGAAGTTCTGAGTTCGTAGTTCTGAGTTCGCAGGGCTGAGTTCATCGTTCGCGGAGGTTGAACACAGCCTCAGCTATCGATCTCTTCTCTTTGGCGATCGATGCTGCAAACTTTGAACTGCGAACTCGGAGCTCAGAACCGCACCTCGGTCGCTATAATGACTGAGGCCTTATGTCCTGGTTTAAACGCGAGAACGGCGAATTCGACCCTCCCGGCGGCAACGGCGACGAAGAGAAGAGCGTCCGCACGGAGGGACTTTGGGTAAAGTGCCCCGGCTGCCGGCAAACCATCTGGAAAGCCGACCTTGAGGCCAACATGAACGTCTGCCCCAAGTGCCAGTACCACTTCAAGATCGGCGCGCGGCAGCGATTGGACCTTTTGCTGGAGCCGGGCTACGAGCTTGTCGATGGCGGCCTTCGCTCGACTGATCCGCTCAACTTCAGCGACGTCAAGCCCTACAAGCAGCGCCTGCGCAAGGCACAGCAGGACACCGGACTGGACGACGCCATCCTGAATGCCCTGGGACAGATGGGCCCGCACGCGGTTGTGGTGAGCGCCATGGAATATGGCTTCATTGGCGGATCGATGGGCGCGGTGGTTGGCGAAACGATCGCACGCGCCGTGGATCGCGCGCGCATCGAGAAGAAGCCGCTGATCGTGATTGCAGCATCGGGCGGCGCACGCATGATGGAAGGCGTGGTGAGCCTGATGCAGATGGCGAAGATTTCGACGGCGCTGGCGCAGCTCGACGATGCGGGCGTTCCGTATATCTGCGTGCTGACCGATCCCACCACCGGCGGCGTCACCGCGAGCTTTGCCATGCTGGGCGATCTCAACATCGCCGAGCCGGGAGCCCTGATCGGCTTCGCCGGGCCGCGCGTGATCGAGCAGACCATCCGGCAGAAGCTTCCCGAAGGCTTTCAGCGCTCGGAGTTCCTTCTCGAGAAGGGATTCCTGGATGCCGTCGTGCATCGACACCAGCTGAAGAGCTACCTCATCCGCGCGCTCGAATTCATGAAGGCGCCGCAGCAGGCCAAATCCGCCGCACAGTAGTCTCCACACAAAGACACCATCGTTACGCAACCAGTCAGTTGCACAAAGAGCAAGAGGCGCCCGAAGGCGCCTCTTTGGGTTCTGCTTGACAGTTGTGGCTTAGAAATAGAACTTCGCCGCCAACTGGGTGAGACGAGCTGCCTGTGTGCCACCGGTGTAACCGAACGAGCTGTTCGGATTGGTTGCGGTGGTGTCGTTCCAGGTCGTGCCCGGATTTGTGAACTGCGTGTGGTTGAAGACGTTGTCGCTCTCCATGCGGAGTTGGACGTATCTCTGTTTGTCTGACGAGAAGTAGATGTCCTTCGCCAGAACCATATTGGTGTTGTTGATGCCAGGACCGTGGGAGATGTCGCGGCGGGAGTTGCCGAAGGTTCCCAGCGGCTCGTTGGCCCAGCTCGCCTTGCTGACGTATGCGCCGCTCTGAGTATGCAGCTTCAGAGTACGGGTGCGGGGATCCCCGTTCTTCATCACGGGAGCAATCTGGTTCGGGGCATCCGGGCAGGCATAGAAGTTGGTGAAGTCCGGGCACCATTCCGAGTTCGCGCTGGCGCCGGCATACGAGACGTCAAACGGGAAGCCGGTGGCCAGGGTTACGATGCCGCTGACTTCCCAGCCGGAGAGGGCCAGGTTCAGCGGGTTGTACCATTCCGCCGTCCGCTTCAGGGTTGGCGTGACGTAAATCGGCGAGAAGACGAGACGTTGGCGAACGTCAAATGCCGCGTCACCATAGTTGAGTTGCGGGGCAAACTGGTTGAAACCGCGCGTGCTGGCCTCACCGAAACCGGCGTTCTCGAAGCTCGAGGCGTTATCGAGCGCATGAGAATAGGTGTAGCTCAACTGGAAGTACAAGTTGCGCGTGGTTGCCTTCTCAATGTTTGCCTGCAGCGAGTGGTAGTTTGACGTTGATGAGGAATCCACCTGGCCGATGTCGAGAATGTTGGGGTTGTTGAGCAACGTGTGGTCAGGGAAGATGTCGCTCTGCAACTCGCGGTAGATTGCGTCCGAGGTGGAGGGATTGTTGCAGAATGCGGTGTCAGCCACGCAAGCCGCATGCCCCGCCGGAGTAATCGGGTTGGCATCGGTGGTGGTCTGGTTGTGACGCGCCAGTGATCCCACGTAGCTGACGCGAGCGACGACACGCGCTGGGAACTCGCGCTCAACGCTGAGCTGGATGTTCTCAGCATACGGCGCGCGGAAATCGCTGCCGTAGGTGCTGATGTTGTAGATCGGATCCAGCGGTGCGAAGTCGACGTTATCACCCTTCTTGGGGAAGGTGTACGGGAACGGGTTGGCAACCGCACCACCGCCGTTGAGGTCAACAAACGGATTGGCGAACGATGCCGCGCCGATGAATCCGGCACCGCTTGTGGTGGTACCGAAGGGAGGCGTCTCGAGGGTCTGCAACGCGGTTTCTTCTTCAGAGCGGTCGTAGTAAATACCGAATCCGCCGCGGATAGAGAACTTGCCGGGACCGCCAGAGATCGCTCCCCAGTCGGGCGCATAGATGAAGCCGATGCGGGGACCGAACTCACTGTAACGCGTCTTCGCCAGACCGGCATTTGTGCAGCCCTTGTCACCGCCATAGACGAGGCTGGTAGGTGCATTGGCGAAGACGGTGGACTGTTCGCCGGGGATAACGCAAGCAATGCCGGAACCGCCGTACTGGAGGTTGTGGAGCGGAGTATCGATGGAGTAGCCGAGACCGTAGGCCAGCGTCAGCTTGTCGGTCAGCTTCCAGGTGTCCTGGGCGAATACATAGTTCAGGAACGCCTCTGCGATAATCGATGCGCCGCTGCCCTGGGTGTAGGTCGTGGGAATGCCGAGAAGGAAGTCCACGGCGCCATCACCGGTTGAATACGTACCGGTGTTGCCGAAGCCGAAGCTGCCGCTGTTATTGGCATAGAACGGGTTGTGCACATTGAAGCGCCGGCCGTCATATCCAAACTTGAGGGTATGCCGCCCGATCACCTTCGACAGGTCGTCGTCCAACTGTGCAACCTGGTCGATGCGGGGCTGGGGACCGTTGGTGCTGAAACCGAGCGTGAAGCCCACATTGGTACCACCGACGGAGATTGTGGGAACGCTGGCTGCTGCCGCATCCTGCGGGTTGATATTGAAGCCCAGGCTGGACGGAGCAACCTTGTTCTGCGGCTCGACAGCGTCGTAGTTGAAGCGGGTGTAGTGGCCGGAAAAGTCGTTCACCGTGGATGAGTTGAACTGGTGAACATAATCGCCCGTGTATTGCTGAATCACGAGCGTGCTCTCATCGCCGAATCCCGGCAGTGTCGCGCCGGTGAAGGGCAGCGTATCGGTGACCGGGCGCTTGCTGTAGATGCCGAGCGCCGTGATCTGATTCGCGGTGTTGATCGAGTAGTCGATGCGGCCAATGTACTGGTTGGACGTTGTCACCGTAACGGGGTTGAAACTGAAGCCGTAGGTGCCATTGTTTGGTTTGGGAATGTACTTTGAAACCAGGTTGGTTGCGACAGTGCTGAACGCTGACGTCGGGATCACACCGCCGAGGTCATAAGCGCATTGTGCCCAGGTTTCGCCTGCCGCCGAGCAGCCTTGAACCGTGATGCTTGACGGAATGGCATTGGTGGACCATTGTCCCCAGGCGGTGCTTCCATCTGGGCGGGTGCCTGTCGATGCCGGATTGTCGTCCGCAGCGAAGTTGCCGGCAAGGTTGGCCGCGTCATATACGGTCACGGCGCCGACGCCGTCTGGAACACGTTGCCGGGTGCCTTCGTAGGCTCCGAAAAAGAAGAGCTTGTCATGCAGAATCGGGCCGCCTACCGTGCCGCCAAAGATGTGCTGGTGGTAGGGAGGAACGACACCGGTGAAATTTCCGGCGGCATTTTCAGTCTTCTGGAAGAAGCTCAGGGTATTGAGAAACGTATCGCGATAGAACTCGTAGACATCGCCATGGAAGTGGTTGGAACCTTCCTTAATGGTGGCGCTGACGATGCCGCCCGAGTTGCGGTCGTATTCCGCGTTCAGCGGGCCGTCAATCAGGTTGAACTGGTCGATGGCATCGAGGTTCGGGCTGAAAGCCACGGTGTTCAGCGCAATGTCGTTGGAGTCGGCGCCGTTGATGAGGTATTCCGACTGCTGGGTCTGTCCGCCGCTGACCGAGTAGGTGCCGAAGCGGTCGCTCGAGGCCTGCACGCCGGGAAGGATCAGTTCCAGACCGGTGAATCCGCGGCCGATGAGAGGAAGCTCCGTCATTTCGGTGGAGTCCACAACGTTGCTCAGCTGGATGTCGCTGGTGTCGACCTGGACCGGCGAAGCCGCCACTTCGACAACTTCAGCGGTCGAGCCTACGCTCAACTTTGCGTTCTCAACGTACTCCTCGTCGACATTGAGCACGATGCCCTTGGCCGTGAAGCCCTTGAAGCCTGAGGCCGAAACGCTGATCGTGTACGTGCCGACCGGCAACTGCGGGAAGAGATACCCGCCATCCGAGCCCGAGACGGCGTCAAACTTGACGCCCGTTGCTTCGTTGGTTGCTGTCACCTTCACACCGGCCAGGACAGCTCCCTGCGGATCGGTTACTGTGCCCTTGATGCGTGCCTTGACGTCAATCGCGTGGGCGATGCCCAATGCGCCGATCAGGACGATGCAGAGTGCCAATACTTTCAGCTTTGGCAGATTTCTCATACCGATTGTTCCTCGAAAATTGGATTTTGCGACTTACAGAGCCGGCGCCAGCGGTCTCGTACCTGGCTCGCTGATTGCCCGCACCTTGGCGGCCAACTCAGCCGACTCTGTTGTGTTCACGTTCAGACCGCGTTGGGGTTCGAAACCGGTTGAAATTCTGGATCAGGCCAGCGAATACGCCCGCCAGGGGAAGAGGGCCAGAATAGGACTCAGACTTGGCCCGAAATAGAAAAAGAACATAAGAATTGGGGAATCAAATGATAGTGCTGGGATACTGGTTTGCAATTGGCATGCCAAAGTGCCCCGGAAGCGTTATGCTTATTAAGATATGTGTTTACAGTTCTTTAACTGGCATCGGCCCCCGCTTCGGAGGTTCCCTTGGTGCTTCAAATCCGCAATTCAGCAAATTTCTACGAAAAACGGTATAAGCACATCATTTTCTTCAATATCACGAATATGGCCAGCTCTGATCAGGAATTGCGGCCGACTTTTCCTCACAAGGAACGATTGGGGTAGACTGATTCCTCTCAAAAGCTTCCAGAGGATCAAGATCGATGCTGTTTCGTGTACTTAGCCGGATCGCCCTTTTATTGTCCGCCACCACCACCCTGGCGCAGACCTCTTTTATCAATTCTGTTCCCGCAATCCCATTCGACAGTGCGGGCCCGGTGATTCGCGCTCGCGCCGAAACCTTGAAGCCCTTCACGGTCGCAGGCGAGCGCGGCGTGGTCCTTGGTCAGCAGAACGGCGTCTTCGAAGCCTGGGTTCTTCCCGTAAAGCTGCTCTCGCACCTCACCATTGAAGCCGATATCGAGGGCTACACCGTTCCCATTGACGTGAACCAGCAGGCAGCCGAGGTTGAAGTGCGGCCGGATCGCACGGTCATTACGTACAGCCACATCGGTTTTACCGTTCGTCAGATCATGTTTTCGCCAAACGGCGCGCAGGCCGGCACGGGACCGGTAGTGCTCTATGAATTTGATTGCCTGCATCCAACGGAATTCATTTTTCGCTTCACCCCGGAACTGCGCTGGATGTGGCCGGAGCGCAATGAAGGCGTCCCTGGAGTGGAGTGGGTCGCGCCGAATCCTGCTGCGCCATCGAACGCCGGAGGCTTCTACGTTCTTCACGCGGACTATCCCGATTTGGCGGGTGCCGTCGCGATTCCGGGCGCACAGCCGGGAATTCTTGCCCCCTACCAGGAGCGCCCGCAGGTTTACCCAGTGGAGTTTCACCTGCATATTGATCCGGCGCGCGATCGAGGACGGCTGTTTCCGCTGCTGATGGCCGCGGGCATGAATAAAGATGCCGCGACCACTGCGGCGCTCGGCGCGACGCTGGCGAGACTGGATGCGGCGATCCCGGATCTCTATAAGGCGCAAGACGACGATTACAAGAAATTGCTGGCAAACACCACGTCCATCGAGACGCCGGACAAGGATCTCAACGAGGCTTTCCAGTGGGCCGTGGTTTCAATTGAGCAGTTGAAGGCTCATCCCGTGGATGCGCATTCGATTCCCACCGACGAGACGGCGCTGGTGGCCGGCTACTACGCCTCTGGCGATTCGGCGCGGCCGGGCTTTGGATGGTTCTTCGGACGCGACGCGCTGTACACGCTGTATGCCATCAACGGCTACGGCGACTTTGGGCTTGTCGAAATCGGAACTTGAGTTTCTGATCAAGCCGCCAGCGCGAAGACGGCAAGATCATGCACGAGTACTCGCAGACGGCCGCAGCCATTGACTGGCGCGCGTTTCCGTATATGTACGCGGCGGCCGATTCGACGCCGCTGTTCCTGCTGGCGGTGGCCGATTACGTTCGATCGAGCGGCGATGTTGCGTTTCTGACGGCGCATCGGGATGCGATCGAGAAGGCGTGGGAATTCGAGACAGACCCGGCGCACGACACCGACCATGACGGCATCTACGACAACTCGCAGGGAACGGGATGGGTGGAGAGCTGGCCGGGCGGCATGCCGCACCAGGAGATCTACCTGGCGCTGCTGGATCAGCAGGCGTCATCGGCGATGGCGTACATGGAGTCGCTGCTGAAGGACGCATCGAAGGAAGAGGCGGCAAAGAATCGTGCGGACAAATTGGCGAAAACGATAAACGCCGAGTACTGGGACGCACAGAAGAACTGCTATGCCTTCAGCCGGAACATGGATGGCTCGCTGGACCGCACCAGCACGGTGTATCCGGCGCTGGCGTGGTGGGATCCGGCAGGCGGAAATCGGTACTTGCGCAACCGGACGGTTGCCTTTCGCAGTTTGCAGCTGCGGCGCTGAATACCGACTGGGGCTTGCGCGATGTGGCCAATAACGAGACCATCTATGACGGCATGAGCTACCACCAGGGGTCGGTGTGGCCGCTCTTTACGGGCTGGGCGGCGCTGGCGGAGTACCGCGGCGGGCAGCCGCTGGCCGGCTATCAGTTATTGATGGAGAACGCGAACCTGACGAAGGCGCAGGATCTGGGCGCGGCGACGGAATTATTGTCGGGCGATTTTTTTGTGCCGTTCGGACGGAGCACGAGCCACCAGTTGTGGTCGTGCGCGATGGTGATTACGCCGATTCTGCGCGGGATGTTCGGGATCAGTGTTGATGCGCAGACGAAGACCATCACGGTGAATCCGCATCTGCCGGCGGGGTGGACACGAAGCTGAAGTCGAAAACATCCAGGTGCCGGGCGGAACCCTCGCACTTTCACTTTCAACAAGAAGGCGAGACACTCATCATGTTCTTCGAGCAGTCCGACTCCATGGCTTCAGGAAGGATGGCATTTCCGATTCGCGCAATGTCCTGGAAGCATCCAGACAGGACAATTCGTACTTCAGGCTCTTGATTTTCCGCTTGACTCCAGTTCGGGTTACCTTCCTGGACCATCGACTCGGCGCTGCCGGCGCCCGCGACCTCGATCGCGCGCGTCGTCCACGAAGAATGGGTCTGCAATAGCGTCGCCCTTCAGGTTGAGGGACTCGCTGGAACCTCCGCAAATTTCCTCGTATCTCAGCACGACTGTGCAGACCGCGGTTGCGAGTGTCGGACGGCGAATTTCGAACGACGCTGAAGACGGCAACACCCCGGCGTCGTCTTCTGCACATCGACCTTGCTATTCGTGATCCCGTAAACGTTCCACTTTCGCATCCCAACTTCAAATCAACTTCCCCCCAGGTGAGGGCTGGAAGACCATTACGGTCACGCTGAGCTGGTGAGGCGGGTCTTCGTCTGGAGTTGAGCACATGTGATCTGCGAAGAACGAATCGTTCACAGATCTGCCGAGAATTGACGACCGGCAACCGTGCCTTGACACACTTTTCCCGGCCTTCGCGCGTACAGATCAGAGCCGGCATTGTTTGGTTCAGACGCGATCCACCAACCCAGGCACTTTTCCGGGTTGCGTTTGAACAAGAAATTGCCAGCTCGAATTCTTCCAGGTTTGATCGCAGCGATGGAGGTCACAGTGAAACACGGGCTCGCAACAGAAGCGGTAACGATGGGCGTGATGCTGATGGGCATTATGGGATGTCAGGGACAGGCCGGGGTCGAGAGGACGACGCTGGCGCAAACCAGAAGCGGAGGTACCGCCCACGCGGTTTCTGCATCCTGGTCGAAGACAAGAACCGTGGAAATCAAGGACCCCGCATTGAACGCGACGGCATTCACACTCGACGTGCCGGTCGGCTGGAAGTTCATCGGCACAATCCTGCGTCCCCGCGGCTGCCACGCGCCCAGCACTGCGGCGGACGGGCTGACAGCGACTGCGCTCTCTCCTGACGGTGTTTCGGGGTACGGGCAGTTGCCGGGCGTCTCGTGGAGCTGGGCCAGCGATGGGAGCAGCCCGCTGGGGCCAAAGTGCGATACCGTCAACATCAACACCGCGGCAGGATTTCTGCTGAACATTGCGGTGCCGATGATCGAGCCCAACGCAAAGATCATCGGCATTGTGCCGCTGACCGACAAGATGAAACAGGGTCTGGCGGCGCAAAACCAGCAAATGGCCGGAAGATACGGCGCGAATCTGCGCGTGTATTCCGACACCGCGCGGGTTCGCATCGAATTTGATTTGAACGGACATCCCATGGAAGAACTGCTTGGGGTGGTGCTGACCTGTCAGGAAAGCAGCTCTCCGGCCTACCCGCAGATGCATCGTGCTGCGCGCACGACACGGTCTTGCAGCACGCATGGCACCTACTTCAAGCATGCGCCCAAGGGACACCTGGACGAGTTGATTGCCAGCAATCCCACCGGCGCCCGGATCGACCAGGGATGGGATCAGGAGATTTCGCAGCGCATGCGCGAAAACTTTGCCAGGTACCAGCAGGCGAGCGACGAGCATTTCAAGGCGATTCAACAGCACTTCAGCGACCAGACAAATCAAATGCTGCAGCATGGACGCGAGGTGCAGGCTGAGCTAAAGGCAAGTACGGAACATGCGATGGCGGCCGATCGCGCCACACAGAACGCCATTGACCACTCTGCACATCTGCAGGTGCTCGATTCGCTGAACCGCCAGGACTTTATTGACCCGACCACCGGCCGCAAGATCGAAACCTCAAATCAGTTCACGCACAACTGGATTTCGTCGGACAAGGACAGCGTGGTTCTAGGTGACAATCCAACATTCGACCCGAACGGTGTGGTGGATCCCGGTCGCGAAAGCTGGATCGAGTTGATCCCAGCGAGTTGAACAGATGTTGCGAAGGCCGGATCCCCAGGGTGTGAGGATCTGACCTTCGCAACGGATCTGAACCAGGTTCCCCGGCCCGAATGGGGAGGTCGACATGTTTGAACTGTTCAAGCTCATCTGGGACTTCATTGTGCTGCGCGACGCCGCACGCCGAGGACAGCTGAAGCTGCGCGTCTGGGTGCTCGCCGGCGCATTTCTCCTCATCGTCTATGGAGTTGCGCTGCCCATCGGCCTCTTTTACATCAACCATCCGAACTATCTGCCGCTTCTGATCGCGGCGATTGTTCTGGTGGCGGTCAGCTTTGTCGTGACGGCGTGGCTGGGGATTTCGTGGTGGCGCGAAGGGCTTCGGGCCCCATCGTCAAAAAGCGACTATCGAAATTCCTGAGCAGCTGTCGCTGAAGCCCCGAATCAGGGCTGATATTCGGAGCAACTGACTCACTTCACGCTCACCGTGAGGTTGATGGTCGTTGTTGCACTGACGGTTCCGGATGTAGCGGTCACGGTTATGGTGTAAACACCGGGCGTTGTTCCCGGGTTGCTGTTGCCGCTACCGCCGCCACCGCCACCGCCGCCTCCGGATCCCCCTCCGCCGCCGCAACTAACCACACCTCCCGCCAGCACGACGAGCACCAGGAGCATGAGATATGCGGTACGGCCTCTACGGCGAACTGCCCCTATGCCAAACAGCGCAAGACAAGCAAGGGCAATTGCGCTGCTACGCCATTGCGATCCGGGCGATGGCGGCAACGAGACCGCGGCAGTGGTTGGCGCAGTTGTGGAGACGGTGAGGGTGGCTGTCTGGCTCGCGGCACCGGAGATGGTGACTGGAGAGGTGGCGCCAAAGCTGAATGTGGGCGGATCGATGGCGCCTGTGGGAGAACTAGCCACCACTGCGCTCAAGTTCACAGACCCTGTGAATCCGGCAATCGGACTCAGGGTAACGGTGGATGTATTCCCAGCGGTCGCGCCCTCTGCGACGAATAGATTTGTGCCGCTCAGATTGATTCCGGGCGGGATCGGCGCGGAGACTGAGACGTAGTTCCAGTTGGCCGCCGGGAGAGTAGTTTGCGTCGCCGCTATACATTGCCGTGATGTTGTCAAGCCCCTGTGCGAGTGAGTTTGGCGGAATTGTGATTGTGGCGGCGCCTGCGGTCAGCGCTGTCGCGGCAGATACATATGTTCCGCTCGAAATGGTGATCGTTCCTGTTGCTGCCGGAATGGGATTGCCGGTCAAAGTGCTTACCGAGAGCGATACATCGAGAGGCAGATTTACCGCGACCTGCGGCGAACTTGTACCAACGGTGATGAGCGGGATAGCGATAACGTTGACAACGCCGGAACCAGTTCCCCCGGCGTACGTGGAATCGCCGGTGTAGGTCGCTGTGAGCGAATTCGTTCCGCCTTGCAGACTGCCCATGACAAACGACGTTGAACCGTTTGCCAGCGTCTGAGTTGCCCAGGTGCTGCCCCCGACACTCAGCGTCACACTCCCCGTTGGCGTCGGATCCCCACTGGGTCCCGTGACACTAATGGGAATCGAAAACGGATAGGTCGATTGAACACCCGCCGGAGGAGCGATTGTTACCGTCGGAGCTACTGTGCCCGACGAGATTACCTGAATGTGCGCCACGGCCGTGTTGCTGTTGTAGTCTTTGTCGCCGCTATATACCGAGTACAAGTCGATATTCGTGATGGGAAGCGTGTTGGCTGGGATCGAGATACTCGCGGAACCGTTCACGAGGGGCGCTGTTGTTGCGCTAAAGATCGGAGCAGACCCGTTGAATGCGTTCAATGTGGCCGTGCCCGTTGGCACCGGATACGTGCCGGATTGCGCGAGAGCGATCGTGACCTGCAATGGCTGATCGTTCTTTGCCGGGTTCGCGGCCGGCGTGAGGGTCATGGCGCTGTCGCGCCGTTAATGTTGACGAACGTGTCAGGCTGGTTCTGATTGACTGAATAGTTTGCGTCGCCGCTGTAGGTGGCGTAGATAACGTGTGTGCCGGCCCCCAGGGTGGTTGTCGTATAGGTCGCCCCTCCCGTCGCCAGGGCGGTCGAAGTGCCCGCCGTGCCCGTAACCGGCAGAGTTGCCAACGTCGTTCTCGTTGTCGAAGTCCCCAACTGGTCTGAAAGGGTGATGGTGCCCGTTGGCGCTGCACCCAGGCTGTCGAGCGATTCGTAGTTGTTGAAGTTCACGAGCTTCGCATTGATCGTCACGGAGTCGCCAAGGTTGTACTGTCCTGAGCCGCTGGTGCTGAGCAAGATCGCCGTCGGCAAGGGTTGGATTGTCAGGCTCACAGGTGCGCTGGTGCTGGCTGTGAAGCTGGCATCTCCTGGGAATGCGGCGGTCAGAGAATCGGCGCCGGCGGGAAGGGTAGAGGTCTGCAGTTCGGCGATGCCATTGCTCGCGAGCGCAGCGGTACCGATTGATGTAGCGCCGCTCTTGAAGGTGATCGTCCCCGTGGCCGCGCCGTTCGGATTTGCTGCTGAAGCGCTGTTCCCGTACGGTTGTGCATCGATCAGGTAGATGTATCCGTAATACGGTGTCGATACGGGAAGTTCTGAAGTGGGTTCGAAGTAGCCACGGACCGTGAGATTGGTGGTGCTGCTTTCCGCACTGACGGTGACCGGAATGCTATTGGAGTCGCTTGAGGCAAACGTTCTGACTGCCGCCGAAGTGAGCAGAGACGTTGTAGCTGCCGCCGGGGAGGCTGTCGGTGGTCCCCGTCGCCATCCCACTGGCGAGAGTGAAGGAGCCGATGCTCCCGCTGTTGGGCACGGTGGCGGGATTGATGGTGTCGACCAGGGCTACGTTGCCGGCTGGCGTTCCCCCGCTGCCGGTAACACCCACGTTGACGGCGACGCTCGCGCCATGGGTAATGTTCAGCGCCGCGGTTGAGCCATTCAACGTAAGAGACGACGTGGTCGATGCGAGCGAGGCGCTGGCCCAGTTGCTCAACATTTGCGAGGCGTCAACGCTGCCCAAGCCCGGAAGCTTGATCGAAACCGCTGCCCGCGTTGTAACCCGTCATGAAGTAGTAACCCGCGGGCGTTGCTGCGCAATCGGGCGTCCCGATGTTACATGCAACCGAATTGTTGCCTGTCTGAACATCGTGAAATACCGAGCTGTAGTGCGATTTTGCAAGATCGTAAAGGACGTAATCTGCCTGTCCGAGTCGACTGCCGGTCTTCTGTTTCAGCAGCGCAAGCATCCCCGCAAACGCGGGTGCAGCTGCCGAAGTGCCGCCTACGCCTGTCAGATTGAAATTGGAGCCTGTAGTCGGGTCGCCGGCGCAATTCACAACCGGATTTCCCGACGTATCAATTTCCAGGTCTGTACACAGACCCCACGTCGCTCCGTACAGTCCGTTGCCGGCAAGGAAGGAGATATCGGGGAGATTTCGACCGGAGTTGCTGGTCGCGAAGCCGGATTGCCAGGTTGGTACTGGATAGCCGGCGGAACAGGCCCCCGCGGATTGTTGCACGCAGGCGCTGAAACCGCCGCCCCCCGCCACGATGTTGGCGTTAGCGCCGTACTGCGTTGCCGTCCATGGCACGTTAGCACTGATGGTGCTGTTGTCGCCCTGGAAGGTTGAATCGTTCCACGGACGCTCTGGAATGTAGTTGAGGGCGCTGCGATGGTTGGCGAGCGAGTTGGTGATGTCGACGTACTCGGTGAAGGTGAAGGGGAAGTTGCTGTAGAGCGTGTCGAAGTCAGTTCCGCCGACCGCAATGTTGTAGGGCGTGGAAGCGAGCGCATTGACCGCAAGGCCGAGGGACGCCTCCAGGTAGACATTTGGGTTGTCGCAACCAGCCGAGCCGCTGTCGCCGGTGGATACCGTCAGCGAAATGCCTTGTGCAGCAGCCTGCTGCCAAAGGTTGTAGATGTATTGATTTCCAGAACTGCCCTGTTCGGCTTCGCAGCCGCCAAAGCTGATGTTGAGAATATCGGCCTGGTTGTCGTCCACAGCGCGTGCGATCGCCAGAAACAGGCCGGAACTGAGATAAGTGTCTGCGGCGGTGTAGAGAATTACATTGGCATTCGGGGCGATGCCACCCGCGACCTGCGTATCGAGATAGGCCTCGATTGCGTCGCCGTTTTCGCCCGGATCGACGCCATCGACGACGACGGTGGTCGCTTTCGCCGGCAACCCGAAGGTTGCCCGATAATTTGCATTCTGCGTAATGTCGATGTTGGAATCGCCGGCAATGCCGATAGTTGCGCCGGTTCCGTCGTAGAGGGTTCCGCTGTGGTTTGCGTTGAAGGTCGTTGGCGTGTCGTAGATGGTGGCTGCATCGGCTGGACCCACGAAGATTGTGTAGCCGTTGCTCGCGTTGCCGATGGTATAGGTGGGCTCGATGCGTTTCGTCTGGGGGTTATACACCCCACCCGGCCCACGGATGGCATTGGATCTTGGATTGAAGTCGTTCAGCTTTGCCACTCCGGCCACAACAGGCGCCAGCGCCGCGGGAATCTGCGGGTCTGAGACGTTCGCCCAGTGCTGCACTCCCTGGATAAGAAAGCTATGTACCGACGTGTGAAGAGCTGCATCAAGCTGCGCCGTCGTTCCAGAGAACTCGATCGACATCCGGCCCGGCGAAACCTTGTTCACGGTCAGGCCGTGACTCTGCAGCCAACCTTCGACCGTGGCCAGATCGGCATCGGAGACACCGAAGCGTCTGCCGAATTCGTCTGGCGTCAGCCACTGATGATAGTTCACGGAATTCGCATCCTGAACAGAATCCAGCCAGGTTTGGAGGGACGCCTCCTGTGCCGCGCTGCGCGTGAGAACGAGGATGAGCCGGCCTGCCACCTTCGAACCGGGGGCGGCGCCCACGTCATATTGAGGCAGCGCCAGGGGTGGCGTGTTGCCGCGCAGGGTGACCAACGTGGATTCATTGATCTTCTGCGTGATGCGGGCGGCAATTGGCGCCAACTGCTGATCTTGCGCAATGGCGAGTGATGACGCAAAGAACCCAAGGCAAAGAGCAAGAACGGCCGACAATCTCATACATGGCCGTCCGGAACGGATCATGGTCATAAATGTCCCAGGAAACAGGTGGGAGCATTTTAGCCCAAAGTTCGATCAACTGGGACGGGTTCTCCTGGTACCTTCGAGGGATTCCCGCCACATAGTGACGGGAATCACTTGCAATCACTTCTTGTGCTTGCGGTACAGGCCGATCAGGTGATTGGTGGAGCTGTCGTGGGCGAGCTGCGGCTCTGTTGGGTTTTCGAGCTCGGGAATGATCCGTTGCGCCAGCGCCTTGCCAAGTTCGACTCCCCACTGATCGAAGGAATTGACCTGCCAGATGACCCCCTGCGTAAACACGCAATGTTCGTAGAGGGCAACCAGTTTGCCGAGGACCGCGGGCGTCAGCTCGTCGGCAAGGATTGTGTTGGACGGGCGGTTGCCTTCGAAGACGCGATGCGGGACCAGCCAGTCCGGAGTGCCTTCCGCCTTCACCTGCTCGGCCGTCTTGCCGAACGCCAGCGCCTCAGTCTGCGCGAAGACGTTGGCGATCAGAATGTCGTGATGTGAACCCAGGGGATTCAGCGTCTTGTAGAAGGCGATGAAATCGCACGGAATCAGCCGCGTTCCCTGGTGGATCAGTTGGTAAAACGAGTGCTGGCCGTTGGTGCCCGGCTCGCCCCAGTAGATGGGACCGGTGTTGTAGCGGACCTCTCTGCCCTTCAGCGTGACATGCTTGCCATTGCTTTCCATGGTCAGCTGCTGAAGATAGGCCGGAAAGCGCTTGAGGTATTGCTCGTAGGGCAGGATGGCGATGGTCTGCGCATCGAAGAAGTCGGTGTACCAGACCGATAGCAAGGCCAGCAGCACGGGCAGATTCTTTTCGTAGGGAGCGGTGCGGAAGTGCTCGTCCATCTGGTGGAATCCGTCGAGCATTGCACGGAAGTTCTCGGGGCCGATCGCGAGCATGGTCGAAAGACCGATGGCCGAATCCATCGAATAGCGGCCGCCGACCCAGTCCCAGAAGCCGAACATGTTGGCGGTATCGATGCCAAACTTCGTCACTTCGCCGGCATTTGTCGACACAGCGACGAAGTGCTTCGCGATTGCAGATTCATCGCCGCCGAGCTTCTCGAGCATCCAGGAGCGCGCGGTGTGCGCATTGGTCATGGTTTCGAGTGTGGTGAAGGTCTTGGAGGAAACGATAAACAGCGTTTCTTCAGCATCGAGGCCCTGCACGGCTTCGGCGAAGTCGGTGCTGTCGACATTTGAGACGAAGCGGAAGGTCATGGCGCGATCGCTGTAGTGCTTCAGCGCTTCGTAAGCCATGACGGGACCGAGGTCGGAGCCGCCGATGCCGATATTGATCACATTCCTGATGCGCTTGCCGGTGTGGCCTTTCCACTCGCCGCTGCGCACGCGATCAGAGAAAGCGGCCATGCGCTCGAGCACTTCGTGCACCTTCGGCACCACGTCTTCGCCATCGACCATGATGGATTGGCCCTTGGGAGCGCGCAACGCGACATGGAGCACAGCGCGCTTCTCAGTGATATTGATCTTCTCGCCGCTGAACATCGCTTCGGTATGCTCGCGGAGCTTCGATTCTTCTACGAGGGAAAGTAATAGTTTGAGGGTCTCGTCGGTGACGCGGTTCTTCGAGTAGTCCAGGAAGAGGCCGACGCCTTCGGCTGTCATCCGCGTGCCGCGGTGCACATCCTCCGCGAAAAGTGAACGTAGATGCAGCTTCGCGACGTCGCGCGCATGAGCCTTCAAGTCCTTCCACGCCTGCAGGCTCGTCAGTGGCTTTACCTTGATATCGAACTTGCGGCTCTTAACAGCCTTTGCCATTTTTATCCTCCAATTTGCGGCTTTGCAAACGGCGTCCGGCATATCATCGCGAGGCGACGCAGTTCGCAGAACGCTTTCGTTTATTCGGATGCCCGAGGTTCAGCGCCGTTTCAAAATTCAAATGCCCACCCCATTATCGTCGCTGCGCCTCCGAGGTCCTGTGGACAGAGTCGAACCTGATTTCTCGCTGATTCTTGTGAAATTCGCGGCGCTGTCCTTATCATTCCGGAGTGGTTCGAATTCGGGAGGCAAGCGGTGATCTCGCGACGTGATTTTCTGGCAACAAGCGCAATGGGAGCAGCGGTATTGGCGTCCTCACGATTTGCGCGAGGCGGCGAGTTTGCTCCAGACAAATTTGGCGTTCAGCTTTATGTTCTTCACGCCCTGCTGGCTAAGGATTTCGATGGCACGCTGGCCAAGGTCGCGGCGGTCGGCATCAAGAACGTTGAATTCGCGGGTTTTTATGGGCGCACAGCGAAAGAAGTTCGCACCAGCCTGGCAAACGCAGGGCTCACGGCAAGCGGTGCGCATTGCCTGTTGGCGACAATGTCCGACGACGAAGTCGCGCGCATGATCGATTTCTGCCACGAAGTGCGCATGCCGTACATGATTGCCGCCATCCCGTCGATCAAGCCCGGCACGTTATCGGCTTCCGGCAAGCCTGCGTCCGGCAATCCCTTCGAGCACATCGAGCTTGAGGATTTTCGATGGAGCGCGGAGCGATTCAATCAGATCGGCGCTCGTGTGCGCGATGCGGGAATGCGTTTTGCGTATCACAATCACAACATCGAAGCGCAGAAGTACGGCGATATCGTGGCGTTTGATGAGGTGCTGCGCATCACCGATCCCGCGGTGGTCGGCATGGAGTTTGATACCGGCAATTTCATCGCCGGCGGCGGCGATCCCTATCCTTATCTTGAAAAGTATCCGCATCGATTCGAGCTTGCCCACGTGAAGGAATGGGTCACGCCGTTTACGCCGACCATCACGATCAACTGGCCGAAGTACGCACCGTTTGGCCAGGGAGCTACGGATTGGAAGAAGATGCTGGACGCGTTGAGCAAGGCCGGGGTCAAGCAGGTCTTTATCGAGCAGGATGGGACGGCAGCCGGCGACGAAGTGGGGGCCGTCCGGCAGGCATATCAGTTTCTAATCAAGGTTTGATGCTCGGCTCGGTTTTAGCTCGCCTGCAGGCATCCAATCGTTCAGTACGAGCGAGGGTGAACGATGCAGATTCCTAATCACGTCCAAGAACACATCGGTACGATCGCCAAGCACGAGCAGGAGTTTCTGGCGCGGAGATCGCCGGCGGAAAGACTGGGGGACTTGACCGCGGCTATCGTCGGCAATCTCGGATTTGTGGCCGCTCATATCGTACTTTTCTTGTTCTGGATTCTCGTAAACACTATGCATGTACCCCGAATCTCGCATTTTGATCCCGTGCCCTTTTCGCTTCTCGGAACCGCCGTTGCCATGGAGGCCATTCTTCTCGCTAGCCTCATCCTCATGAGGCAGTCACGGCTGGCCCGGCGTGCCGATGAACGGGAACATCTCATGCTCCAGATTCTTCTGCTGACTGAAAAGGAGGTGACGGCGGTGATAAGCATGAATCAGCAGATTGCAAGTGAAGTGGGATTGACGGAAATCAAGAACAGCGAAGAGATCGAACAACTCGGTCAGAAGACGTCAATCGACGACGTAGCTCAGGACATACAACGAAGTTTGTCAGAAGACCTGTAGCTGGGTTCGCCGGCGCGAGGATACGCTCTTCTGACAAGCGAACGAGAATATGATCAGAATAGAAAGGCCTGGCATCGCTGCCAGGCCTTCGTCTTTAACCAACTACGAATTCTTCTTCTTTCTTCTGAAATTCTGTGGTTTCAGATCCGCATCGGCATCAGAACGTAGCGCGACCGGTACTCTGCGTCGGGATCTTCGGGGCGCATCTGGCCGGCGCTTTGCGAGTCTTTGAACTCCAGCCTGACTTCCCCTTCGTTGCCAAGCGCTTTCAGGAAATCGATGATGTAGGTCGAGTTGAAGCCGACCACGATGGGATCGCCGGAATAGGGCGTATCGATGGTGTCTTCGCTCTCGCCGCTCTCGGTCGACTGCGAACTGATCTTGAGTTCGTTGCCCTCAAGCCGCAGACGGATCGCGCCGGAACGCTCATCGGCAAACTGGGCAACGCGCTGGATGGCACTGGATAGCTCGCTCGACCGCACCACAGCGAACTTGGTGTTATCGCGCGGCATGACCGCCTCGTAGTTGGGGAACTGGCCCGAGAGCCGGCGCGTACTCAGCGTGCGATGACCGACCTTGAAGAACAGCGTGTGCTCGTCGTCGGCAAACTCCACCTTCTCGACATCGGTATTGGACAGCAGACCCTGCAGCTCCTGCAGTGCTTTGCGCGGAATCAGCACGCGCTTCTCGCCGCTGATGCCTTCCATTGCCTCACCGGGCTTCTCAACGAACGAAAGCCGGTGGCCGTCAGTCGCCACCATGGCGATCGATTCAGCCTTGAGCACCAGCAGGGCGCCGTTCAGCGTGTAGCGCGACTCCTCGTTGGAGATCGCAAAGATGGTCCGAGCAATCAGCGTCTTCAACGCCACCGCCGGAATGCTGGTCACAGAGACCGCAGGGAACTCGGGAACCTGTGGATAGTTCGCGCGCGCCATGCCCACCATCTTGGTGTTGGAGCGGCCGGAGCGGATCTGGACCCAGTGATTCTCAAGCAGCTTGATGGAGATATCGCCATCCGGAAGCAGCTTGATGTAGTCGTAAAGCTTGCGTGCGGGAATGGTGC
Organism: uncultured Acidobacteriaceae bacterium; assembly: GCA_963830285.1. Lineage (GTDB taxonomy): Bacteria > Acidobacteriota > Terriglobia > Terriglobales > Acidobacteriaceae > Telmatobacter. The sequence continues at coordinate 1,176,672 of CAWHLU010000008.1, read as the reverse complement.
AGGAACCCGGCTTCTTGACCTTGACGGCAGCGCTGGTGCGGATTGCCTGGTCAAGATCGGTTGCGGTAATGTTCAGCCGTTCGCCCTCAGCCTCGATCAGGAAGTTGGACAGGATGGGAATCGTTGTTTTGCGCTCGACCACGCTTTGTGTCGCGGTGAGCTCCTTCACCAGTTCCTGGCGGCTTACGGTAATTTCCATCGCTGCCCCCTGTGCTGCCGGTTTTTCAACTTCAGTTTCCACAATCGGCATCGCCCCACTCCATCTTGTTTGCCGTTGCACCATACATGCGGCAAACTTGTCCCCGATTTACGTCCAGCCGCGCAATCCCCGCCATTACCCCGCTTGGCCCAAGCCTACACTACACGCGTTACGACGGGAAACCACTGCTGTTTGTTGCCTTTGATTGTATGCATCTCTACAAAAAATGGCGCGTGGAAAACCCGTCAACATCTCTGGAATCTCGGGCGTTTTGGGTGTTAACAGGAACGAAACTCGGTCATTCTCGAATCGCAGAAGCCTGAATTCGCGCCAAGGTCAGGACAGTGATGTCGTCTTCCTGACCGAAGCCGCGCGCCGCTGCCGCGATCTGCGCCGCGGTCTGCGCGCTGATGGCGCGCATCCGCTCGAAGCCGAACAGCTCGCCCCTGGCATCCGTCGCCTCGAGCACACCGTCGGAAAGCAAAGTCAACTGATCACCCGGCGCCAAGGTCAACGTATGTTCCTCGTATGTCTCGCCCGGGAGAATCCCCAGGGGGAGCCCTGAAGCGACCGACACTTCTTCTCCGTTGCGATACGGGGATAGATGGCCGGCATTTGCCAGCGTTACTTCTCCATGCTCTGTGACCCGTGCGCAAATGCAGGTGATAAAACCGCCATCCTGGGTCTCGGTCTGTTGACGATTGAGCCGTGTAAGCACGATGGCCGGCCCCAGTCCCTCTGCTGCCAAAGCGCGCAGGGCGCCCAGCGCAAGGGTCCCCGTCATAGCGGCACGCAGTCCCTTGCCGCTCACATCTCCCACCACCACCAGTTGAGCGCCGTCGCTTTGCGAGAAGACCTGGTAGAAATCGCCGCCCACCTCAAGAGCCGGAAAATAGGCTGCCTCGATCTTGTAGCCCTTCACCTCGGGCAGCCGCGCCGGCACCAGCCGCTGTTGTATTTCGCGGGCTGCATCCAGTTCCGCAGCCACCCGAGCCTGCTCCCGGCTCACGCGCGTAAAGCGGAAGAACATCACCACGGCAATCGCCAGCAGAAACAGCAAGTCGCTGAGATCGGAGATTTGAAGCGGAATGGGACCAACCGGGATCGGGTTCGCCAGAAAGTCAGCGCGCGCCCAGCCTGTGTCGATGGAAGCGGTTCCGAGATCAAAGAGCGCTGTGGACGCTGCCGGAAACAAGCTGGGCAAAATCAACCATCCTGCTTCGCGATTCCCGCGGCGGTACCAGACCAGCAGCAGCACCGGCAACAGCACGGCCGCCGGCAGGATCATCCCCGCTTCCAGCGAGACGTAGAGCTGATTTGAAAGAACGCTCATCACCTGCAGAAATGCGAGGATCGGCATCGGCAGCAGAGCGATTTCGTATGCTCGCCAGATCCGGCTGACCCGCTGGCCCGCAAAGCTGAACGTAAATTCGATCTGCATGATGGTGAAGAAGTAGATCAACGGGTCAGCAAGCAGAGTGTTGATCGAAATCGGCACCAGGCCAGCCACAGCGCAGAACAACAAGCCGTTCGAGAGTCCAAGAAGAAAAAGATAGAATCCGAGCCATAAATATTCCTTGCGGTCGCGCTGGCTCCGATGCAGAGCAAATGCTGCGATGCTCGCCAGCAAAAGCATTAGATTGATCGCAATGGAAGGAATTGCCGTGTAAAGTCGCTGACTTTCCATTCCCTGCCGCTCATCGTCGATAGCACCAGGTGTGCCGACCGCCACCGTCAGGAACAGCGGCAAATGCCATAGGGAATACATGGTCGGCGCATGGGTCCGCAAGGCCACCTCAACCTCATTAGCCTCGTCGCGAAGCATGAAGATTTGTTCGGTCGGCCGTGTCACACCCCAGAGAGATTTGATGTTTGTGCCGTCCATCTTCTCGCCGTTCAGAAAAAGTTCATATGTGCCCGAGCCGCCCGCAACAAGCAAATGTACATGCCCATGTTCTGGCGCGAGCTTGATGCGGATTCGATACCAGCGCCATCCCGTCTCTGCCCTGCCCAGATCATCCAGGTTGACCGTTTGCCAGCCGCTATCATCGAAATCGTGTTCGGCCCATCTAAGATCGTCCCCATCGTGCTCGAGCCAGCCCTCGTTCAGCGTCACCGTGCCGGAGTGCCATTGCGTCGCATCCACCGTCTGGCCCAGCCCGGTCGTCGCAGCAAGGCACAGCCATGCGCAGACCCACCCGATGCGCCGTTTGCAACACCATCGCGCGATGATCAGCACGGTCTCGCCAGACCTCCGGTTCCCGCGGACATTTGGAACTCGACTCAATTGGGGAGCCTCAGTCTATCGGACCCCTCCCGCGCGAGCAATACGCCATCGCCGTCCGACAGACTGATCATTGACCTGCGCCGACAGACTCGATCGTCGACCTGCGCTGTGCGACGGTTATAGGGTTTTTCGTGAGTGTAGTAATCAAATATCCCGTAGTAACCGTCGTTGTCGCTGGAAAAGTGGAAAGCAGGCTTATCTTGTTTCCCGTCATCCGTTTTACCTCTGTCCTCGATTTCTAAATCCCGCCTGTGCATCTCAGGATATTTGGAAATCGCGTCTTCTTTCCGTCGTCAGGGGCCCTAATTTCCCACTACTTCCACAGTGCGCGCAGAAACCCTTGTGAATCCTTTGTCCTTTATGTGTAATGCGCGTTCTTGACCGCGCCAATCCAGTGCTTTCAGGCGCCCTGTGCTCCACACCGGACGCATCTTCCACATTCTCTGCGCATCGAGGAAAATAGTGAAAAACTCCGCGCAAAGAGTCCCCCGCAAAGCTCGGACGTACCGGTGGATCGGCGCTGCGTTGCCCGTCCATCGTGCATCCTCAACGCCCAGCATGTAGCATCAATTCGAGTTCCAATGCATTTTCAACGGCACGCATTCCATCACGATGGGCTTACGCTTTCGTATCTTGACAGCGGATCATCGCCGTCCTCCGTCACGCGACCTCCGCTGCTTGCTCTCCATGCGCACCTGATGCAGGGCAGCACCTATACAGCCCTTGCAGCCAGCCTCTGGCCCGATTACCGGGTCATTGCGCCTGATCAGCGCGGTCACGGCGATTCCAGCCATGCCGCCACGTACACCCGCGAAGACTACCTCGGCGATATCGAAGCGCTGCTGACCTTGCTCGACCTTCCTGAGGTCGTGATCCTCGGCAACTCGCTAGGCGGTGTCAATGCCTACCAGTTCGCCGCCCGTCATCCAGATCAGGTCAAGGCACTCATTATTGAAGACATCGGTGCGATGGTAAGCGACGACATCAGCTTCATCCTTTCCTGGCGGGGCTTCTTCGCAACGCGCGAAGAGCTCGAGGTGAAGATAGGTGAGCGCTTCCTGCCCTATTTCCAGGACTCTTTCCGTCATTCCGACGCTGGTTGGCACCTGGCCTTCGATCCGCAAGATATGGTCCGCTCGCAGCAGAACCTGGTCGGCGACCACCTGGCTGACTGGCTCTCGTCCACGTGTCGCGCGCTTGTCCTGCGTGGCCGCGAAAGCCGTGTTACTACCGAGGAGCACATAGAGCAGATGGTGGAGCGGCGCCCTCACGCCCATCTCCTCGTGCTCGATGGCGGCCACGCCCTGCACGCCGACAACCCCGGCGCTTTCAACGCCGTTGTGCGCAGCTTCCTTGACAGCCTCTGACTCTTACCCTGACTCCGCCGACCGCAGAGGATCGGACTGTGTCCGCCGCTGATTCCTCACGGATTAAGGTTGACTACTGCTTGACCGCTCCTCTTCTATACTGAAGCTTCATGTCTTACCAGTCTGCGATCGATCATCTAGCCGCCATGGCGCCCGAACTCGCCACGCAGACCGGCCAGACGCGCCGCAAATTCTCTCTTGGCGAGGTTGCCGTCCTCCTTGCCGCACTCGGCAATCCCCAGCGCACTTTTCCTTCGGTTTTGATCGCCGGAACCAACGGGAAAGGCTCCACGGCTGCCACGCTGGCCTCCATTCTGACCGCCTCCGGGCTGCGCACCGGTCTCTATACGTCACCGCACCTGGCGCGGCCGAACGAGCGCATCCGCATCGACGGCGCGGAAATCTCCGATGCCGACTTTGCGGAGCACTTTTTCCGGGTTCGCGCCGCCGGGCAAAAGCTGGTGGAGGAGAAGAAGCTGGCGCAGCCGCCAAGTTTTTTCGAGACGCTCACCGCGATGGCTTTTCTGCACTTTGCCGAACCGGCGATTGAAATTGCCGTGCTGGAAGTGGGCCTTGGCGGGCGCCTCGACGCCACCAATATTGTCGATCCGCTGCTCTCCATCGTCACCGACATCTCGCTTGACCACATGGAGTGGCTCGGCTCGACGATCAGCGAAATCGCGCGCGAGAAGGCAGGCATCCTCCGCCCCGGCGGCACGCTTGTTACGCTCCCCCAACATCCCGAGGCCAACCAGGTCCTCGGCGAGGTCGCCAATTCGCTCTCCGTCCTTGGCGTGAGCGCCGTGCCTTACATGCCGGCAACAATCAGTCCCCATTCGGGCGATTCGCATGCCGATCCGGCGCAAACGCCGACGCCCGCCGGGCGCGACTTAGACTCGCAACATAGCTATAAGGTTGAGGTTCTTGGCCAGGTCATTGAGGTTGATTCGCCGCTGCGTGGAGCGCATCAGCATCGCAACGTGGCTCTGGCCATTGCGGCTGCGGTGGAACTCGCCATCAGCCACGGGTTCTGCGTCACTCCAAAATCCATCGTCGACGGCATTCACAACACCCGCTGGCCAGCGCGCCTGGAGCGGATCCGGGTCGAGAACCCTCAGGATCACACCACCACCGAGTTCATCCTCGACGTGGCGCACAATCCCGCCGGTGCATGGGCTCTGCGGGCCGGGCTCCGCGACCTGCTGCCTGAGCAGCAACTCGGCACACTGGTCTTCAGCTGCCTGCGCGATAAGCCGGTTGTCGAGATGGCGCACATTCTTTTCCCCATCTTCGAAAAGGTGATCTTTGCACCGATCCATAGCACTCGCGCGACGCCGATACGCGATCTGCTGGCTGCTGCCGCTTCTACAGGTACGCCGGCTTTCGCCGCATCCTCGGTCAGCCAGGCGATCGAGTTGGCACTCGAGAGCGCGAAAACGACCCCGTCCAGTCCGGTCGTCGTTTCCGGCTCGGTTTATCTTGTAGGCGACGTTCGCACTCGCCTGCTGGCCCAATCCGCATCGGCGTCAAACGCAGGCGAGACTATGGAACGCGTAGGCCAGCTTCCGTGACCCGTCGCCGTCCCCCCGATCCGCTGCCCCGTTTTTACCGCTGGCGCACCAATATTCTTCAAGCTCCCGTCTTCTTCTGCTACACAGCAATCTGCGGGAGCATCTCGCTCCTCGCGTCCCTTGGGGATAAGAGTGGGCGCATCCAGCACCGGATCGCCCGTATCTGGGCTCGCGGTTGCGTCAGAATCTCCGGCGCCCGCCTCACCGTGTACGGGGCGGAGAACCTCCGCAAACACGCTGTCGCCGTATACGCCGCCAACCATACGTCCTACATGGATACGCCCGTCATCTTCTCGACGCTTCCGTTCCAATTCCGCATCCTCGCCAAAAAAGAACTGTGGACCATGCCTTTCATCGGCTGGCATCTCAACCGCTCCGGTCAGATCCCGGTCGATAGCGTCAGCTCCAGCTCCACCGTCTCAAGCCTTGGAGCCGCGGTCCGCGCGCTGCGCGCCGGCATGCCGCTGTTTGTGTTCCCCGAGGGAGCCCGCACTCCCGACGGCACCACGCAGCCCTTTCTGGCCGGAGCGGCGTTCCTCGCAATCCGCGCCCAGGTCCCGCTGGTGCCCATTGCTCTCTGCGGTGTCTACGACCTGCTGCCGATGCACACCCGCCATTTTTATCCCGGTGAAATCACCCTTACGGTTGGCGAACCCATTCCGACTGCCGGCATGACGTTGCGCCAGGTGGAAGAGCTGAACGCCCGCTTGCGCACAGCGATTGAACAGATGCGCGCCTCATCCGTAGCAATCCCGTCCAGTCGAGAAATCATCGGCAACTCGTAAAGAGCAACCGTATGGCTGCGAAACATAAATGCCAGGTCGTCCTGGACTTTATCCCGAGCCGTTGCAGCATCTATCAAGAGCATGAGGGTCCGTCTTCCGGCGGACCCGCTCATGAGGCATTGAGGATGGCAAAATTTGCAGGAGTGGAGCGAGGGTTGGGACAGTAACTGCGAAGGATTTGATTACGACGTGGATTAGATCGAGGATGCCTCTTTGCCAGTAGGCTACTGGAATCTTCGCCGTCGCACTGTGCTGTTTAGCTCGCAATCCATTTTTCCCGGAACCCGGCGCCATGAAGTTCCTGTGTAGCGGATGTTGCTCCGCCGGAATTCTCCGCAGCTCTTTCTTCGACAAGTGGAAAGCGAGCAATTCAGCACAGACGCCCCGCTGGTGCAAAGAGGAAGCTGTAAAAGAGGTTGGCGGAAAACTTTGAGAATCGCCGATCGTATCAACTGAACCCCTGCGAGCCTGTATGAAGCCAGAGACAGTCCGGCTCTCATATCGCGCCGGATTCAAGGTCTTTCATTCGACTGCCCAGTCTGCTCCTTCGAGCAAAGCAAGTCCAAGCAGCAAGTTCGCGGACCCGTTGGATGATCTCCAAATCCGCCTTGGAGGAATATGGTAGCGTCGGCTCTTCCCCTTTTGTCACTCGAATCAGCTCACGCTTTGGATTCGAAGCGCACGCATCTCATGACCGCGGCCCGTTCCATGCAGGACGATCTCCTGGCGCGAGCCCAGGCCGGCGACGAAGACGCATTCTCGAAGCTTTATCAGCAGCACAAAAGGCGCGTCCTCTCCATTTGCATGAACATGGTGCACAACTTCTCGCTGGCTGAGGACCTCATGCAGGAAACCTTTCTCCAGGTCCATCGCAAGCTTGCATCCTTCCGCGCTGAATCCGCCTTCACCACGTGGCTGCACCGAATTACCGTGAATATCGTACTGATGCACCTGCGCAAGCGTGCGCTGCCTGTCGTTTCACTCGATGAATTGATGGCAAATGTTCCTGGGGAACACATCGGACGCGGGGTTCCCATGCATGATCTTGCGCAAGTCGGTGTCATTGACCGCGTGGCGATCGATCGCGCCACACTGAACCTCGCGCCCGACTATCGGAGCTTCTTCCTTCTCCACGACGTCCATGGTTTCCAACACAAGGAGATTGCTTGCATGCTCGACTGCACCCTGGGGCGCTCGAAGACGCAGTTGCATAAGGCGCGGCGTGAATTGCGGTGCGTCCTTGCAAAGCGCAGTGCTGCAGTGCGCCGCAACACAAGCGTGGCTTCGAAGCTCGCCGCGATTTAAGTCTTCCACTCGACGAGGATTGCCCTCAACGCACCACGGTTCTGGATGCATACCACTCAAGAGCGGCGCCTGGTGCCGGAGCGTGCTAACCTCCTGACCAGATTCCAATTTCGTGTTGAGCGAGGAAGACTCCATGCCGGAGTTCACCACCCTCATTGGCGGCCTATCGTTCACGGAATGCCCGCGATGGCGCGATGGGCGCCTTTACGTCTCCGACCGCTACACCCGCCGCGTGCTGGCCATTGCGATGGACGGCACGGCGGAAACATTCGCCGCCACTCCAGAGCAATTCCCGTGCGGCCTGGGGTTCTTGCCGGATGGGCGAATGCTGATCACCTCCATGCTCGACCGGAAGGTTCTGCGGCGCGAACACGACGGTTCCCTCGTCGAACACGCCGACCTGTCCGCTTTGGCGCCGTGGCAATTAAATGACATGCTGGTGGACCACGATGGCCGAGCGTGGGCAGGCAACTTTGGCTTCGATCTGATGGGTGGCGCACCGGCATGCACAACCGTCCTTATCTGCGTGGAACCAGACGGCACCGCCAAAATCGCAGCCGACGATCTCGGCTTTCCCAACGGCATGGTCCTCACACCAGACTGTCGCACGCTTATCGTCGCGGAAACGATGCAGAACCGGCTCAGCGCATTCACCGTGACTGGCAATTCCCTGAGCGATCGCAGAACCTGGGCTGCCTTCGGCCCCGCGCCAACAACGACAGACGTGTCCGAAATCCTGGCTCGCGCCGCCGTCGTGCCGGACGGAATCTGTCTCGACGCGGAAGGCGCGGTGTGGGTCGCAGACGTTCTCCATAACCGCGTGATCCGCGTCGCAGAGGGCGGCCGCATTCTAGAGGAGCGCGAGACGGCTGGTCTGAATGCGTTTGCCTGCATGCTCGGTGGCCAGGATGGTTGTACGCTTTTCGCCTGCGCCGCGGCCACATTCCGCGAACCTGAAGTCGCAGAGAACCACCAGGCGTCGATCCTGATGACCAGGGTCAACGTGCCGCATGCCGGACTTCCTTGATGGAATAACGCGGCCAACGTCGAATTTCATTGACATTGACCATAATACCTGTTTACTCTAGGCCTGTAGCAAAAGAGCCTATGCCGGAATCAACTGTTCGCGATCTTTTCCCCGGCGCACTCGAGATGATGATCCTCGAGTCGCTTCGCCGCCAGCCCGCTCACGGCTATGCGCTGGTTCAGCACATCCAGCAGCGATCGAACAACCTGCTGCAGGTCGAAGAGGGCTCCCTGTACCCAGCGCTGCAAAGGCTGCTCAAGGCGAAGCTGGTGAAGGCCGAGTGGGGTGTATCTTCCACCAATCGGCGGGTGAGGACCTACCAGATCACGGCTTCTGGCCTTCGCCATCTGGAGCAGCAGATTTCCAGCTTTGAACGCATGTTTGAAGGTATTGCACTCGTCCTCAATCCGGGCAAATCCCCAGCCAGTTAGAGGAGCCTCCCATGGACTGGATTCCGAACATCTTCCGCCGCCGCGAACTCTATGACGACCTCTCCGAAGAGATGCAACTGCATCTTGAGGAGCGGGCCGAACAGTTGATGGCCGAGGGTCTGAGCCGCCAGGAGGCTGAGCTGGCCGCGCGCCGCGCCTTTGGCAACAAAACGTTATTGGAAGAGCGCAGCCACCTCGTCTGGCAGTGGCCGACCTTGGAATCCATCTGGACCGATGTGCGCATTGCGGTGCGCAATCTCCGCCGCTCTCCCGGATTCACGATTGCCGCCATCCTCACCCTGGCGCTCGCGATTGGCGCAAATGCCGTGGTATTTGGCGTATTGAATGCGTTGATTCTGCGCCCGCTGAATGTGCCGGATGCGCAAAGCCTTTACACGATCGAGCGCGGTGGCTTCAAGGAACAGGCTACCTCGTATCCCGACTATCTCGATTTGCGAGATCGCAACCGAAGCTTCGACGGTCTGACTGCCTATATCCTCACCCAGGTGGCGCTCGATACGGGCAAGAATCCATCTGAGGTCTGGGGCTACGAGGTGACTGGGAACTACTTCGATGCGATGAAGATTCAGCCATATCTCGGCCGCTTCTTCCACGTCGCCGACGAGCATGGCCCCAACAGCGCACCGTACCTGGTGTTGACGTACTCCTATTGGCACAGTCATTTTCAGGATGATCGCGGCATCGTGGGCCGGGTCGTCCAGGTGAACAAGCATCCGTACACCATCCTGGGCGTCGCTCCGCCCGAGTTCAACGGGACGTTGCTGTTTTTCTATCCCGATTTCTTTTTGCCGATGGTCAATCAGGAGGATGGGCCGAGTTTTCTAGACAATCGCGGCCGCCGCAACATCTTCATGGTGCTAGGACATATAAAGGCCGGAGTCACTCCGGCGCAGGCCATTGCCGATCTCAACTCGATCGGGGCCTATCTTGAGAGGACCTATCCCAAAGACGATGCCTACATGACTTATTCTCTGGCCCGTCCGAGTCTTGTCGGCGACATGCTCGGGCCGGCGGTGAAGGGGTTCATGACGGGATTAATGCTTCTGGCGGGATTGATTCTGCTGGCCGCATGCGCCAACCTGGGCAGCTTGTTTGCCGCGCGCGCCGCAGATCGCTCCCGCGAAGTGGCTCTGCGCCTGGCGCTTGGATCGAGCCGCGGACGCATTCTGCGCGGAGTGTTTACAGAAGCTGTACTGATCTCACTCGTTGGCGGCGTTCTGGGGCTCCTGGGCAGCATTGCGCTTTTACGGCAGTTGAGCGCCTGGCAGCCGTTTCCCGAATATCCCATGCACGTGCCCCTGTACCCCGACGCAAAGGTCTACCTGGTCGCATTGTTTTTGGCTTTGGCCAGCGGATTCCTCTTTGGCGCGGTTCCGGTGAGGCAGATACTGCGCACCAATCCATATGAAGTGGTGAAGAGCGGATCAACCGGCATCATTGCGGGCAACACCGGGCGCCGCATCACTCTTCGAGATGTATTGCTCGTAGTGCAGATTGCCATCTGTGCCGTGCTGGTGACCTCTTCGCTGGTTGCTCTGCGCGGCCTGGCGCGCTCCATGCACAGCAACTTCGGCTTTGTATCGGAGAACGCGATGCTCGTCGATACGACTCTCGGCATGGCCGGATACAGCGGCGACAGGATACCCGCAATGCAGAGGCGCATGATCGAATCCCTGCAGACGATTCCCGGCGTGAAGACAGTGGGGTTCGTGAGTCAAATTCCTCTGGGTGGAGGTGGCTCGACTGCAGACGTCTTCACCGAACAGACGACGGACTTGAAGACGTCCAACGCTGCTGCCAATGTGCATGTGTTCAAAATATCTCCCGAATACTTTCAAGCGGCGGGCACATCGTTGCTGGCAGGGAGAGGCCTCTCATGGCAGGACGATAGCAACTCGCCGCGCGTGGCCGTTGTGAATGCGTTGTTTGCACGTCGGATCTTCGGCTTGGTCGATAACGCGCTGGGCAAGTATTACAAGACGGAGGATGGCGCACGGGTTCAGGTGGTCGGAGTCGTGGAAGACGGAAAGTACTACCAGATGACCGAGGATCCGAAACCGGCGATGTTTCTGCCATTCCTGCAATCCCCGACCGGGATGACCACCCTTGTGGTGCGCTCGGAGCGCGATCCGCAACAACTGGCGACAGCCATCCGGAACAAGGTACGAGGAATGGATGACAGCCTGCCCGTGTTTATCCAGACCTGGACCCAGGGCCTGGACCTCGCCCTGTTTCCCTCGCGTGTGGCGACGGTCGCGCTGGGCGTGCTCGGACTGATGGGCGCAATGCTTTCACTAACGGGCATCTTCGGAATGGCGGCGTACTCGGTGAGCAAGCGGCTGCGGGAGCTGGGAATTCGGATGGCTCTGGGCGCGCGGCGGAGCGAAGTGTTAAAGGCAGCATTGGGACGTTCCATCCGGTTGCTGGCAATCGGCTCGGCGACAGGACTGCTCCTTGGAATCCTGGCCGCCCGGGTGCTTGCGTTCATCGTGTACACAGCTACGCCGCGCGATCCGCTGGTCCTGGCGGGCGTGGTTCTGGCCATGCTTTTACTGGGCCTATTAGCTACATGGATCCCGGCTCAGCGCGCACTGTCGATCGATCCGATGATGTTGCTCCGCGAAGATTAGGGATCGATGCAGGCATCTATGAATGTTCTGGTCTGGATTTCCGCGCTCACTGCTCGCCCTGCCGGCGTTGGCACAGGGTACGCCTCAATCGCATTCGGATCCCTTCCAACCGGTCTCCTTTCTTGTCGGCACATGGGAAGCCAGGACGATCAATAATCCCTCGGTCACGGCGGTCGGCGCATACACTTTTCAGTCGGAGCTGAATGGCCACATCGTCGCTCGCCACAGCATCAGCGACACCGCTAAGCTGCAAGGGGCCTGCTGATTTCAACTGCGAACACGGGGACATGCTCTATATCTACGCGGACGCACCCGGCCAATCGCTGCGCGCGATCTATTTCGACAACGAAGGGCACGTCATCCACTACGCGGTCACCGCGCCCACGCCGACATCGGCCGAGTTCCTTTCGGACCCCCAACAGCCCGGGCCGCAGTTCCGGCTCTTCTACGAACTGAAGGGTACGGTCATGTACGGCAAGTTTCAGATGCGCATGCCCGGCCAGCCGGACTGGAAGTCCTACCTTGAGTGGTCGGGCTCGAAGAAATAAGGAAATTGGGCCCTCACACTGCTGACGCGACAACCTTTCCGCGCGCTCGCCTCATTCAGCTTTTCAATCGGATGCCCGATCCAGCTTCAACTTCGCCGCCTCCGCCAGATCGTTCAACTGTTTGCCATTCGTCGCGCTCGCAATCGGAGCCGTGATCCCCGGCTGTGCAATCAGCCACGCCAAGGCGACCCGCGCCGGCGTCGATGCGGTCGCATGTGCCACCTCTTCGAGCGCAGCCACTACGCTGAATCCCCAATCGTTGAGATATTTCTCCACCGCTTTGCCGCGCGCGACGTTTTCCGCGTCCCGCTTGCTGTGATACTTGCCGCTCAGAAACCCCGCCGCCAGCGAGAAGTACGGGATTACGCCAAGCTGATACTTCTCGACCACCGGCAGCAGCTCTGTCTCGAACGGCTCTCGCTCCACCAGGTTGTAATGCGGTTGCAGCGACACATAACTTGCGAGGCCGTTTTTCCGGCTCGTCTCCAGTGCCTCCGCCAACCGCGCTCCGCTGTAATTCGATGCGCCGATATACCGCACCTTTCCCGCTTTTACAAGGTCATCGAACGCGCCAAGCGTTTCGGCGAGCGGCGTCTCCTCGTCGTCCTTGTGGGCCTGGTAGAGGTCGATGTGCTCGGTCTGCAGCCTCTTGAGTGAATCCTCCACTGCCCGCCGAATGTATGCAGGCTTCAGCCCCTTGCGCCCTTCGCCCATATCCATCCCGACCTTGGTTGCGAGAATCACGTCTTTGCGCCGGCCGCTCTTCGCAAACCAGTTGCCGATAATTGTCTCGGACTCGCCGCCTGTGTGCCCCGGAGCCCAGCGGGAGTACACGTCCGCCGTATCGATAAAGTTCAATCCAAGATCGAGCGCTTCATCAAACTGCCGGAAGGCGTCAGCCTCCGCCAGAGTCCACCCATATACGTTGCCGCCCAGGCAGATCACCGGAACCTCCGGCCCGCCTGCTCCCAGTCTCCGCTTCTCCATTGCACTCTCCTCAGGTTCTCTGATGCTCGGAGTTACCCTTTGGACGGTTGAAATCCGATTTGCAGTCTCCGACTATCGGTCATTTCCCGGACTGCGCTCAAACTCCGATTCTTCCGAAACGTTTCGCTCACTTGCCCTTCATTCGCATGCGCAGAAATATCTGAACGCCAATCGGGTCCGTTCCATAAATCGGTTGTAGCGGCCGTCCCACACCATAGGCAGTAACCTGCGTGCCGATTGCGGTCGACACATGGCGTATGACATCCACATCGCGGTCGTAGCCAAATGTGTATGCCTGCACATGCGTCAATGGTTCTTCTCTGAAGCCGGGTGGCAATGCATGTTCGCCCAGCAGCAGCTCGTTGCTTCTGCCCGCATTCTCGAGTCGGATCCAGGCGTAGTTCCGCTCTTTGAATTGCAGAGTCGATTCGAGCAGGTAGCTGTTCTCTTTTGCCGAATCCTCTAACGAGCGCGTTCTGCCCCATACCGCCGAAGTCGCCCAATTCCCATGCGCAACGTTTCGGTTGCACATCAGCGACGCCGTCATTCTCTCCTGATTCTCGCCCGGGAACAGGGCCTCCGGGCTGGTGATGCGCGCGTACGAGAACTGTCCGCTCCAATTCTGCCCCGGCTGAACGGTCAGCCGAGTGGCCCATGAGTCTACCGTGCCCTGCTCGAAGTGCCACCTGTGCTCATCCGGCTCGCGCCCATGAAAGCCGCTCGCCTCAATGCGCGCGACTCCATACGCCGCTCCCAGCGTCACCACGTCATTGGCAATATGCGTGGAATCTTCCTGATGATGTCCCAGCGTGCCTACGGGGTTCTCCAGCGCGGATGCCCGATGCGGATAGGCGATTGGTCCAATCGCAGGATCGCCTTCCGGTGCGACATATAAACTCACGAGCCCTTTGCCTGCGTGCAGGTCATACAACGCCGCCATCTCCATGAAGAAATTGTGTGGATGTTGCCCGTCTGCGATCGGCACGCCATATGCGGTTTCGCCTTGTTGGAAAAGTAGCGGATACTGCTCGCCCGTTACAGTCGCCGGCTCCAGGCTGAACATGGCGCGCAGCGTCAATTGTCCCGGCCCCAGCTCCCGCTCCGCCATCGGCATAAACCAGTTGGTCGAAAACAGCTTGTCCCCGCCGCGCGGGCTCGTCTGCTGCGTATCCACGACGAACGCATTCGCGTGGAACATCAGCATCCATTCCCCCTTCATCGCCATTCCCATGGGCGCCGGCGTGGAGTTCGGCTCCGCGCTTGTCCCCGACGTCGCGTGATGCTCGATCTCCTGGATAAAACTCTTCGGATGCATCTGCTGCATCAGGCGCATCATCCCGCCACCGTGCTCCCCCATATTCGTGCACGGTGATGGATCCTGGGCATAGACTGGTGCTCCGAATCCAGCCATCAACAGCAGGATCAGAGCCTTCTTCCAGCGGGAGTTCAACCGAAGCGTTCCGGCCACCTTTGATTCGCTGAACCGCATCAAAACCAGTATGAGGCTTTTGGTTCTCGTTCCGTTGGCACTCCTCGCACTTACTGGCTGCACCGCGCACGACCGTAGCCCTGACGAAATTCGCGAGCAGACGGCTCGAGCCACTTCTACTGCGGTTCGCGATGCTAAGGCGGTAACCCAAGGTGTTGTGGAGGGCGTCAAGCAGCAGCGGACAATCAACATCAACCACGCCTCGGCTGACGATCTCCAGCGCCTTCCCGGCATCGATGACGCCGCCGCCCAGCGCATTGTCGATCACCGCCCCTACTCTGACTCGGAGGATCTTGTGAAGCGCCGCGTGATCTCCCGCGCCGAATACGATCGCATTGCCGGCAAGATCGAAGCACGCTGAACTCTGCCGCAAGGTTCCGTGGCGGACACGCGTTATGATTCCGCCATGCGCTTTATTGCTTCTGTCATATTCCTGGCGGCAGGGATCGCCTTGGCGCAGCCCGCCGGGCCGCACATGTTCGCCGTTGCCAATGGCCAGTTTCAACTCGACGGCCACCCCTACCAGATCCTCTCCGGCGAGATGCACTACCCGCGCGTGCCGCGTGCCTACTGGCGCGACCGTTTCCGCAAAGCCCGCGCCATGGGCCTGAACACCATCACCACATATGTCTTCTGGAATCTCCACGAACCGCGCCCCGGCGTCTACGACTTCAGCGGCCAGAACGACGTGGCGGAATACATCCGGGAGGCGCAGCAGGAGGGCCTGAACGTCATCCTCCGCCCCGGACCCTACGTTTGCGCGGAATGGGACCTGGGCGGCTATCCCTCGTGGCTGCTCAAAGACCACAGCCTTACCCTTCGCTCAACCGACCCCAGGTACCTTGCCGCCATGAATACATGGTTCACGCGGCTGGCGAAAGAAGTTTCTCCGCTGCTGATCCAGCATGGCGGCCCAATCATCGCCATCCAGGTTGAAAACGAATACGGCTCCTTCGGCAACGACCACGCGTATATGCAGGCCGTGAAGTCCGCGCTGCTCAGCTCAGGGCTCGCTGCCCCCGAAACTCTGCTCTACACCGCCGACGGCGCCGGAGCAGGTCCCCAACGGTTCGCTTCCCGAATTGCCGGCCGTCATCAACTTCGGCTCCGGCGACGCGAAAGAGTCATTTGCGGCTCTCAAGAAACTGCGTCCCGACGGCCCCTTCATGTCCGGCGAATACTGGGCGGGGTGGTTCGATCACTGGGGCGAGCATCACCACACGACCGACACTGCGTCGAACGCCGCCGAATACGAATGGATGCTCCGCCAGGGCTACTCCGTCAGCATGTACATGTTTCACGGCGGCACCAGCTTCGGCTACATGAACGGCGCCAACAGCAACGGCAGCAACTACGAGCCGGACACCACCAGCTACGACTACGACGCGCCGCTAAATGAGAGCGGCCAGCCGACGCCTAAATTCATGGCGTTTCGCGATGCCATCGCCCGCGTCACTGGCAAAACGCCGCCTGCGATCCCGCCGCCAACTCCGGCGGTCACGTATCCAATCTCCCGGCGCTCTGAGTCAGCATCGCTGTGGCAGAACCTGCCCAAGCCCATTGAGTCTGACAAGCTTCTCACCATGGAGGATCTCGACCAGTCGTACGGGTACATCCTCTATCGAACGAAATTGTCCCGCAGCCCCGGCGGCGAACTTGCGATCGACGGCCTCCACGACTATGCGCAGATTTACATTGACCAGAAACTCGTCGGCACCCTCGATCGGCGGCTCGGTCAGTCCATTCTCAAACTGCCCGCCATCACCACGCATGCGACCCTCGACATTCTCGTTGAGAATTCCGGCCGCGTGAACTTCACCAAGGTCATCCGCGGTGAGCGCAAAGGCATCACCGGCTCGGTTACAGTGGCAGGCAGTCAGCCGCAACACTGGCAAATCTATTCGCTTCCGCTGAGCGATCTCGCCGCTGTGAAATTTACGTCAGCTTCCTGCGAAGGCCCCTGCTTCTACCGGTTCTCCATGCACGATCGCCGCAACGGCCGCTGCGGAAAATCGCTCCCGACACTTTCCTGAATACTCACGGAATCTCGAAAGGAATCGCCTTCCTCAATGCGCGCCCCCTTGGCCGCTTCTGGGATGTCGGGCCTGAATTCACGCTATACACGCCGGGGCCGTGGCTCCATCCAGGCGCCAACGACATCATCCTTTTCGACCTGAAGGGAACCGGCGCGGAATCCCTCACGACCACCGACCACGCGGACTATGGACCAGCCCCGTCTCGCTAGGGCCGGTCTGCAAGGCCTAGATCAGGCTGCCTTCCGCCGGCAACGCGCATGCTTTGAGCTTGCTGGTCACGTATCCGATCAACGCCAGCGCCACAAGATCTTCGATCACGGCTGCCGGCAGGTCCCGATCAAACAAAGACGCTAACCACGACCGGAATGCCGCGCCTCCCTCTGTGCCGACAATGGCGCCGGCCATGCCCAGGAGCGTTCCAAGAGCTGCTCGTCGTGAGGCGGCGCCGACCGCAGCTCCGGCAAGCGCTCCGCTGACTACGCGCGCAGCGAACGCGGCGGCGTGCTTCCGGCTTGGCGTCATCGGCAGCTTGTCGGCCACAAACTCGGCCAGCGCCAGCCCCACGAGGAGGCGATTCAAATTTCGCCCTTCGAGGAAACCCAAAGGCGTGCCTTGAGTGCGCACCGATCCCGCCCGGACCGCCCGGCTCACCGCAGCCGCCGGCAGCATAGCTCGCGCACCGCCCGCTACGCCTAAGAAGAAAGCACACGTCAATGGCACTCGCATCGATTCCTCACAGTCGTACGATGACGCCAGGGTGCGGTTCGTTGCAGCTCACTGCATCCTTCCATCGGAAGTACCGACTACTCCGATGAACAAAGTCAGCCGCGGTTAGTTGCTCTCGCTCATCCTCGACGGGACCGTGAGCGGCTTCCCTTGTGTTTCCTGCGGTTCAACATGAGCAGAGCGAACTTCAAGGGCACCGGTGCGATCTGTCCTGAGGTTGCGCATTCGGGGGCGCGAATGTAGGCAGCGGCCAGGCGAGCGACATCCAATCGCTGCACCGCGTGGAATTTGTTGTCGTCACACGTTGCCGTCGTGGCATACGCGCTCTCGGCTTGGATCGCGCCTGTCGAACTCGTTGATCACAATCAACATGTTCGGAATTCAGATAGCCCGTTATCCCACCAGTCTACCGAAAACCGCAGGCATACACCACTCCGGGGTTAGCCTGTCCTCACACTTGGTTTCATGGTGCGACCAAGTACTGAATTTGTTGCTATGTAAATGATTGATAATAATACAGTTAACTACGATAATTGAACTAAATTGCAAGCTAATGCCTATCGATCGTTTAGGGATCTTTGACCCTTGCGTTTCGGGCGCTGCTGATGGGCAGCGTGCTGATCTCGCAAATCTCGCATACACTGGAAAACGTCCTATGACGATCCGCATTGCGATTCCTGAGCCGACTTCGAACGATGCCGCCTATAACGCGCGTTCCCTTCCGCCGTATCTCGCAGCGCTTCAGTCGGTTGGTGCGGTTCCGGTTGTGATTCCGCTGCATGAACGCCAGGACCGCGTTGCCCGCCTGCTGGCTGGTACCCAGGGTGTGCTGCTTCCGGGGAGCGGCTTCGATGTCGATCCCGAGCGCTACGGCGAAACGCGTATTCCTGCGTGTGGACCTGCCGATGCCGGGCGCACTGCGGTCGACGAACTTCTGCTTCAGGATGCGTTCAACCTTCACAAGCCAATACTCGCAATCTGCCATGGTGCACAGACCCTGAACGTCTGGCGGAATGGCACGTTGATCCAGGACCTCGAGACGGTTCTTGCCACGCGGGTCAACCATCAGCCGGGCCGGGATGTGGTCAACGCCCATCCGATCCACATTGCTGCCGGATCTCGTCTCGCTGCGGCAGCGGGTGCTTTGGATGAGAAATGCAATTCCAGTCATCACCAGGCCGTGGGCCGCTTAGGAGACAACCTTCGCGTTACGGCTGTCAGTCCGGAGGACGGGGTGATTGAAGCGTTGGAACTCGACGCGCCCGATCATTTTGTGGTCGGCGTCCAATGGCATCCTGAACGCACTTATACCGTCAGCCCGCTGTCTCGCGCCCTCTTTGCGGCATTTGCGGTTGCAGTCGACGCGTGGCGCTTGCGCCCGGCGGAAACCTCGGTCGCAACGGCATGAGTTTGGGTGCGGATGCCGAGGCGAATGCGCGGCAGCCTCAACGACCTCCTTGACGCGGCCGGTCTCAAGCCTATCGATGCGGAAACCACGGCGAAGTTTGGCGAGTATCTCGCGCTCATCCTTCGCTGGAATGCGCGGATGAATCTGACGGCGATCCGAACCCCGGGCGAGATTCTTAGCCGCCACTTCGTGGAATCGATCGCCTGCGCCCAGGCATTGCCAGCCGGCATCGCGACGCTTCTTGACTTTGGCAGTGGAGCGGGCTTTCCAGGGATTCCTATCGCTCTTTGCCGGCCGGAGATCCTCGTGACGCTGGCTGAGTCGCAAAACAAGAAGGCGGCTTTTCTCCGGGAAGTCGTGCGCAGTTTGGAGTTGAGCACGCGAGTATTTGGCGGGCGCGCTGAGAATTTGCAGCGAACAGTTTGATTGCGTAGCTCTCCGCGCGGTCGATCGGATGGAGCAAGCGGTCGCAGCGGCATCGGACCTGGTGCGAGTCGGGGGCTGGCTGGCGGTATTTACGACAGAGGCGGACCTGGCGATGCTGGAGGACTCCAGGGATGGTTTGCAGCGAGTGCAGGCCATTCCGATTGCGGGGTCAGAGCGAAGAATGCTGGTTCTTGCCTTGAAAACCGGACCCGCGGCTCCGATCGGAAAAGATCTGACCGGCAGGAGCGGAAAGAGGGTGTTCCACGTGGAACATCCTCTGCGATTCAGACATCTCGCCATCGATGTTCCACGTGGAACATGGCTGAAAGCGGCCTGGATTGTGAATTTCCGGCAAGCCCGGGGCCAGAGTTTTCCACCGGGTTGCCTCCCGCGGCACTCAAATTCGCTCGAAGACGAGCCCGTTCGGAACCGATTGAGAAGGAAGGCTTTGCTGATCTATTTCTGAGCCGGCTTTTGGAGCTTTCCACAACAGGTACAGGTTCTCCACAGATTGATTGCCGCACGCCCCTGCCCGCTTCCTTTAACCTGAAACGCTATGGGAAAGATTCTCGGCGTCGTCAATCAAAAGGGTGGTGTGGGCAAAACCACCACCGCCATCAATCTTTCCGCCTGCCTTGCTCTGGAGGGCCTCAAAGTCCTCCTGGTCGACTGCGATCCGCAGGCAAACGCCTCCTCTGGCCTCGGCGTAGCCCGCGACGACAATCGCCACTCCATCTACGACGTGCTGATTGGCGATTCCGAGGCAGAACAGGTCATCCTTCCCACGGGGGTCGAGAATCTCTGGCTTCTGCCCGGCTCGAAGAACCTTACCGGCGCAAATATCGAGCTGACGAATGCCGAAGACCGCGCCGTTCGCCTCCGCCAGGCCCTTGCTCCGGTCAAAGACAAGTACGACCTGGTTATTCTCGACTGCCCGCCGGCACTCGACCTTCTGACCCTCAATGTCCTGGTTGCGGCGGATTCGCTCATTGTGCCCATGCAGGCCGAGTACTTTGCCCTGGAGGGCATTACCGAGCTGATTTCCACGCTCGAACGTGTTCGCGCCGCCTTCAATCACAATGTTGAGATCGAGGGCGTGCTGCTGACCATGTACGACGACCGCACCAATCTCGCGCAGCAGGTGCGCGATACGCTGCGCGAACACTTCCGCGATCGGCTTTTCATCACCGTGATTCCGCGCAATATCCGCCTTGCTGAGGCCCAAGCCACGGCAAGCCCGTGGCGCTTTACGATTCGCGTTCGCGCGGCACCGAGGCCTACTTTGAGCTGGCCGGGGAGTATCTGGCCCGGAATCGCATCGAAAGCCCGAAAAGCCTCGAGCGCAAGGTCGTCGCGAATTCAAAACCGAAGGCGGAAGTTCGCTTCTGGCCATATTCCTGAGCGCGGTCTCGAAAGGGCTGCGCCAATTTGCAGATTGATAGAAGAATCCCCGGCGATTGCCTTCGGGGTTAAGGAAATTGAAGATGAGCATTGCCACCACCGACACCAAACGCCGCGCTCTGGGCAAGGGCCTCGATTCCTTCTGCCGCGGTCCACAGGCAACGCCGCCCCCGCCCCCGTCAACGCATCCACCCCGGTCGAGACCGAAGGCGGCAAGCCGCGCGAAATTCCAATCGAAGAGATCGATCGCAATCCCTTCCAGACGCGCGCCCGCATGAATGAGGGGGAACTGGCGGAATTGGCCGCCTCCATCACGGCAAACGGAGTGGTGCAGCCGGTTCTGGTCCGGCCTCTGGCAAGCGGCCGTTTCCAGTTCATCGCCGGCGAGCGGCGCTGGCGGGCATCGCAGCTTGCGGGCAAGAAGACCATTCCGGCGATCCTGCGCCAGGTCTCCGACGAACAGGCGCTTGAAATCACCATCGTCGAGAACCTGCAGCGCGCCGACCTCAACCCGATGGAGCAGGCGCGCGCCTTTGAGCGACTCTCCCGCGAGTTCCACATGACGCAGGAGCAGATCGCGACGCGCACGGGCAAAGACCGCGTCTCAGTCTCAAATTTCATGCGTCTGCTGAGCATGCCGGAGACGGTTCAGAAGCTCGTCGAATCGGGATCCTTGACCTTTGGGCACGCTAAAGTATTGTTAGGATTGAAGTTACATCCAGACTTCGAGAAGACTGCGCAGCGGGTCGCGAATCTTTCGCTTTCTGTTCGCCAGACGGAAACGCTTGTGCAGGGCATCCTCTTTCCTGAGAAAGCCAAAAAGGAACCCAAGCCCGAGATGCCGGTCGATCCCAATGTAAAGGAAGTGGAAGAACAGCTTCAGCGTGCGCTCGGCCTCAAGGTCCACATTGAAGACAAGAACGGCCGCGGCCGCGTGATCATCGAGTATGCCGACCTGGCCGACTTCGACTGGCTGCTGGAGCAACTGGCCACCGAGGAGAGCGATGCGCTCGCAATTTGTGCTGTAGAGCGTCCTCGACGTAAAGATCGGGCTGAAGAATTTTTGCCGGCACGGGTCTGCCATATTGCGAAAGCCGCGGATCAGAAAAGACCGCGACGGATATGCAACCATATGGTTGCATATCAATATCCGGCATGGCCGGATCATTGCTATGGCTGTGTTTCTACCGGAATGACATCCGTGCCGCTTCGCCTGAACTCGTAACGCAGCAGCCAGGTGCTGGCGACAGGATCGTCCGTTCTGCTGCGGCGGTTTGAATTTCCAGTCGCGGGCCGATTCCATCGCGAGGCGCGCGAAGTAAGCGCTGGAGCCGTGCGATGCGAATTCCGCATTGGTGACGGCGCCGGTGGGATCGACCGAGACGCGAACAGCAACCGCTATTTTGCCGTGGATCGTGTTGCTCGCGCTTTGCGGAACATCGGGCACAACGCGATGGAGGACGTCGCCTTTTGCAGGCCCGGTCGCCGCGCGGCGGTGGCGCAGGTGGCTGTGCATCGGGCTCGGCGGGCGGCGCCTGCTGGGTCGTCTCTGTCTGCAGTGGCGCGGTCTCGGTCTTGTGGCTGCGAAGCGAGAGCTGCGACGATGATGGCCACCAGCAGAAGAAAACCAACGATCAGCGGGATCACGGGTAAGCGCGCCGGGAAGATTTCGCGGCGCTCTCCTGGCGGAGTGTACGGTTCCGGCAGCTCCGTGCGGCTGCTGCGCTGAAACCGGCTTCGGTTTGCCTGCAAGCATCACGCGGATATCGCTCAGCGAGCATCGCCGGGCGGGATCGACGCGCAGGCATTGGCGCGCAATCAGCGTCAAATGGCTTTGGCAACTCGGGCAACACGGGATCGATGTCACCGGCGGAGTCCCACACGGGCAACTGCTGGGTGAGAGCTTCCACGAGGGTTACGCCCAGCGACCAGATATCGGCTGGCGGCGCAATGGGATCTGTCGCCGTCTCGGGCGCGTTGTGGAGATCGCTGCTCTGAAGTTCCAGCGCCAGCCTGTCCTCCGCCAGAATGCTGTCCGCAGACAGCTTCACTTCGTTTTCGACAACCAGGATGTTCGAAGGCCTGAGGTGAGCGTGCACATAGTTTTTCGCGTGGAGATAGGAGAGTGCGTCGAGAAGCGGCACGAGCATCTCGCGCGGCTTCATCCGGCGCCAGCGGACGCTCAGGGATGATCTGCGAAAGCACCTCTTCGGCGAACTCGGTAACCACGTAGACAAGGGGCGCACCGTCGATTTCAGCGCGGCCAAAGTGCAGGATGCGCACAAGGTGCACGTGCGAAAGGGAAGTCGTTGCTGTCCAGGTCGAGAGCCGGTCTTCGGCCTGGGCCGGCGTGGAGAAGAGCTTGATGGCAGCCTTCTGGGAACCGGGGCCGGAAAGCTCGGTGAGGAAGGTGCCGCTGGTGCCCGATCCGCCCAGCCACTCGAGGAGCGAGAATCTCCCGTCGATGACCTGGCCAACCCAGCTGCCGCGAATCGAAACCGCATTCATGGCGTAATCAGTGTAGTCGAGGATTGCATATCATACTCGTGATCAAGGAGTGGACAGGTCTCAAGTTAGGGAATGCAGGCGGAATCAGGATAGTTGCTTGACGAGGAGGAGACGCAAGGGAATGTTGATCGCATTCACTGTCTTTCCTTCAGCCAGTTTTCGCCGAGGCGTTCAATCAGTTCCTTGCGCATCTTTGCGTACTTGGGGCTTCGTTTGCCGTGCAGAGCGAGGATCTGGGTGCGTTCCAGCATGGAGGGCAGTTCCGGATCCGTGTTTAGGCCGTGATCGAGATAGCGATGGACGAGCCACGGTTCCTTGATGAAATTGGCAGCGAGTTCCGGCCAGTCCGACAGCATGCCCAGCTTGTGGTCCCAGAGCAGATAACCCGCCAGAGCACCGAGAGCCGTGCGGGGATGCTCGGCGTCGATGGGGAAGGCCCATGCCCGACTCCAGGTCATCACGTCCTGCGCCCGCATCGGCTTTGAGATTCCGTAACCCTGACCGTAGTCCGCGCCGAGAATAGCGGCGGCTTCGATGAGGCCGATATCCTCCAGGCCCTCCACGGTAACGGGGGCCCCGAAGCCCTGCGCGAGCAGGGTCAGGTGATAGATGAATTCGAGGGCCCGAACCGGCCGCTTCAACGTGCCGCGCACCAGTCCCTGATCGATTTTCACGCGATCGCAGGGAACGCGGTCCATGCGCAGAAGAGAGCTGTGACCGGAGCCCAGATCATCCTGCGCGATGCGGATACCTGCCTTCTGGAATTCCGCGATGCGCGCATCACGCCTGGCGACGTCGTGCGACTCCTTGCTCTCCAGCATCTCCAGGGTCAGCACGGTGGCGGGCAATTCCCAGCGCGCGAGAGTTTCGAAGACGCAATCCCGATAGGCATCCTGCGTGAGCCCGTCGGGCGGAAGGTTGAGACCCACGGACAGAGTCAGACCGGGGTCTTGATCCCGCCATGAGCGCAGATCGCGGCAGAGCTGGTCGAGGCCAAGTTGAAAGAGGCGCAACAAGCCGGCATTGCCGAAGGCCGGCAGAAATGCCGCGGGCGAAATCAGCTGTCCCATCCGCGCCTCGCAACCGCGCCAGGGCCTCAAGGCTGTCGAGTTTTCCGGTACGCAGGTCGATGATGGGCTGGTAGAGCATTTCAACCGCACCATCTTCGAGGTATTGCCGGTAGTTCCGGCTCAAATCTGCGGAAACCACAGTTGTCTGCTCCCAACGGAGGATGGCCTGGCTCAGGGACTGCTGGATGTGGCGCAACATGGATTCTCGCGTCACGGCGCTGAAAAACCCGGGCCAGCTGCTGTAGAGGCTCAGAACGGCGAACGACTGTCCGGACTCGTCGAGGAGAGGAACTGCCGCGGAGGAACGAAATCCCCGCTGCAGAAGCCTCATGCGCCAGGCGTGCATCGCAGGATTTTCTTCAAAGGAGTCATTGATCTGGATTTGTCCGGAACGCCAGGCGCGCCCGGCCGGCCCGTTCCCGGCTGGCGTTGAAGCCAGCGTCTCGAATAGAGGAACGCGTTGCGCTCGCAGAGCCTCGGCGTAAGCCGAACCCTCCTTCCCGCCTTCAGCTTCGATCTGCATCACGCCATGGGCGTCGGGGCGGGAGAAAAGACATGCCGCGATGCCTTCGAATTCCCCGAGAGCCTGAAAGGTGTATCGCAGGGTGTCGGGGAGATTATCCCCTTTCTGGAAGGCCTCATCGAGTGTGGCGAGAAGGGATGCGATCTCGCCGTCGAAGCGCGCGTGGCTGGCGATCTGGGCCTCGACATCGAGTTGCACGCGTTGATGCATTGCTGCCCTGAGCTGGTCGCGCTCATGGGTGGAGAGGTCCGCCGCGCGGAGAACCTCATTAATCTGAGTGTGGTAGAGATGGTAGGTCTCCATCAACATGGGCAGGGGCACGCCGACCATTTCGTGGATCCAGCCGACCGTGAGCGCTCTTTCGTATTGCTCCTGCGGGGTGATCCCCGGGGAAAGGATCTCAGAAAGATGCTGCGCCTGCTTCGACTTGAGCCGATCCAATTCTTGTGGGCTCAATCGGGCCAGGATTGCCGAGCTTTCTGCCCGGTTGCTCAAGTGGATATAGAAAGAGTCGGCAAACCCGCGAATGTCGTGGTCGATGCGCGGATGAAGACGCAGGAGGTGCCTGAGAAGAAGATCGATCTCCTCGCCATAAGAGGAAGCAAAGTCGGCGAAATACGAAGCAGGGGGCGTCACGTGTGTTCCGGAGCGCTCTTTCATCGCTATTCTCCAAGGCTGCACCCTGGTGCGTGCATCAGGACATCGGGAGTTTCCTGATGCCAGCTTCAGGTAAAGTCACAATATATCCCGGATTGCAGGCTTGCGCGACCATTTCGCAACCAACCTGGATCCAACCGGTGTTAAGCCCGCCCATCCTGCTGCTCGGGCCTTAAATGGGAGGGTGCTTTCCTGGCGCAACCCGGCTTGAGGACCGTCGGATCCTCAAGGCAGACGAGGTTCTGGCGCTAGGCGCGCGGGTTGTAGCCCATTCCGGCAAGCACTCCGCGCATGTATGCGAAACTCTCGGTTACGCCCGGCATGGGATCGTCGCCGTGCACCTCATATTCCAGATCGACCCAGCCGGGGTAGTTGATCTGCATCAGAGCTTCGAAAATCCGGCGAATGGGCATCTTGCCTTCGCCGACTGCCACCTGGCTCTCTTTCGACGTGAAGCTGGTCAGGTCTTTCATGTGCATGTTGAAGAGCCGAGGACCAGCAGCTTTGATGGCTTCGATGACGTCGGTTCCGGCCCGGACGCAATGCCCGACGTCGATGCAGCAGCCCATGCGCGGGTCCATGCTCTTCACGAACTTCAGCACGTCGAGGGGTGACGGAAAGATCTTATCCTCGGGCCCGTGGTTGTGGATGGCGATCTTGATATCGTATTCCTTCACAAACTTCTCCACGCGAGGCAACGTGGCAGGCGCGGGATCACCGGCGACGATGACCTTGATGCCGGCGCGTTTGCAGTACTCAAATTTGGAGCGGATGTCGTCGTCGTCATCCTTCTGGAAGTAGATGGCGCCGGCAGCGTGGAGTTGGATTCCGTTAGCCGCATAGTCAGACAGGGCCTGGGCCTCCGCCGTCGGATCCATCGGCAAATGGTCTTTCGCATCCTTGGGATTGAGGCTGGTGATGTTGAGCTGCTTCATCCAGGTGATCATCTGGGCGCGGGGGAAGTTGCGGAACGTGTAGCTGGCGAGGCCCAACTTGATGGGCGAGGGTTTGCCGTCGGCTTCGGTGAGCTGGCCGAACGCATTGCGCGCGATCGGCAGTGTTGAGGCGGCAGCAAGCAGAGCTGAGGAGCGGACAAAATTACGGCGGGTGAGATTCATATGCGCGGCTCCCATCCCTTCTCGTATTCGCGGTTCCAGTACTTCATGGCTTCGGGGTCGTTCTTGATTTTGGCGTCGGCCGGATTGAGATTGAGTTCGCGATTCACGAACCACGCTATGTTTGAAAGCTGCAGCATGGTCACGGCGACATTGCCCACCGAGACAGGCGCGTTGAGCTTTTCGCCTTTGCGTATGCCGGCGATGAAGTTGGCGAAGTGCGCGTCGGTCATGGAGTCGGCGCCGACGAGGTCCGCGGTCGATGTCTGTTTGCCGACCTTGAATTCGCCGGTCTTCTTGCCCTTGAGGTCGTAGACTTCGTATCCGTCGCGATCGACCAGCACGCGTGCCCTCGGTGCCCTCGATCACCGAGCCGCGGCCGCGATTGTAGGTGTGCATGCCGTTGGCAACACACGCTCTCCCAGGAGATCATCTTGTCGTCGTACTCGTAACTGGTCACCAGCGTGTCGTAGAACTGCCAGTCGTCCTTGAAGGCGTAACGGCCGCCCGACGCGGTGATGCGATTGGGATAATCGACGCCGAGCGCCCAGCGGCAGACATCCACTTCATGGGTGCCGTTGTTGAGCGTTTCGCCGGTGCCCCAGATGCGGAACCAGTGCCAGTTGTAGGGCTGGACGTTGTCCTTGTAGGGCTGGCGCGGCGCCGGGCCCTGCCACAGATCCCAGTCGAGCGTGGCCGGCACGGGAACAGGCTTGCCGTCGCCGATGGATTTCCGCGTATTGTCATACCAGCACTTGGCGAAGTAGGCGCGGCCGATCAGGCCCGCGTGGATCTTGTTGACGATCTCGATGGTGTGCGGGGAAGAGCGCTGCTGGGTGCCCATCTGCACCAGCTTGCCGTATTTCTTCTGCGCTTCGACCAGCAGCGCGCCCTCGCCGGGATTGTGGCTGCAGGGTTTTTCAACGTAGACGTGCTTCCCGGCCTGAAGTCCGAGGATGGCCATCGGCGCATGCCAGTGATCGGGCGTGGCGATGGTGATGGCGTCGATATCCTTGCGCTCGAGAATCTTGCGAAAGTCCTTCTCGCGTTGCGGCGTCGTAGCCCATCGATCTGGCTGGTCTTGGCAGCGAACTTGGCCAGGATGTTGCTTTCGACATCGCAGACATAGGAGATGTGGGCCGCATCCTGGTTGGCCTTGAGCGAAGAAAGATGCGCATAGGCGCGGCCGTTCAGCCCGATGACGGCGAAGTTGAGGCGTTCGTTGGAGCCGAGGATCTGGCCGTAGCTCTTGGCCGTTGAGCCGATCGCAAGTCCGGCCGCTCCCACGGCAAGGGTGTCAAGGAATTCACGTCTGGTGACCATCTTGTCTCCTCTGAGGCACAACGTCGATCGTTCTTCGTTCCCGCTCGAAGCTCGCCGTGGCTGTGCCGTTCGCGCATGGAACATGCTAAACCGTGCATCTCGGGCGGCAAATTATTATGTCCCGCCTACAGGCACAGATGGTTTAGACCGCCGATAGGATTTGTCCGCTTTCGCATGGGTAGAATCATGGGATGCGTGTGCCGCAACATATCGGGATTGTCGGCTGCTCTGCCGAAGGCGCGGCGCTCTGTTATCGCACTATCTGCGCCAAGGGAGCGCAACTACTGGGTCCGCACGCACATCCAGAAATTACCATGCACACGCACTCACTCGCGGCCTATGTGGAGCGCATTGAGCGCAACGACTGGGAGGGCGTGGCCGATCTGATGCTCGATTCGGCCGGCAAGCTGAAAGATGCCGGTGCGGAGTTCATCATCTGTCCCGACAACACGATTCACCACGCCATGCACCTGGTCGAGCCGCGATCGCCGCTTCCCTGGATGCACATCGCCGACGTGGTTGCAGATGAGGCCATGGAACACAACTACCGGCGACTAGGATTGCTGGGCACGCGCTGGCTGGTGGAGAGCGACGTCTATCCGCTGAAGCTGGCGACGCGCGGCATTGACTACCTGCGCCCGACGGAAGAAGAGCGCAAGGAAATCAATCGCATCATCATGGACGAGCTGGTGTATGGCGTCTTCCGGCCGGAATCCGTGACCTATCACCAACTGGTCATCCGCCGCATGAAGGACGAAGGCTGCGATGCCGTCGTGCTGGGATGCACAGAGATTCCGCTTATCGTCTCCAACAAGAACTCCCCGCTGCCGGCGCTGGACTCAACGCGGCTGCTGGCGTGGGCGGCGCTTAAGCGCTCTGTAGCGGATCCCGTCAACGCTGTTTAATTTCGTTTCGCTCCGGCCTCAAATGCAGAAAGGGACGCAGGTGCGTCCCTTTCCGCGGGCGAAACAGAAAGCAGAAGAAGCTACTTCTTCTGCTTGGCAATAATCAGGCTGGAGATCTTGGCATAGGTTGCCGCGGGGACAATTCCCTTGGTCTTCAGTTGGGTTTTGTTGTCGTATGGGCGCCCGGCGATGATCTTCTTCGAATAAACATCACCGACGCCGGGGAGTGCCTTGAGCTGATCGGCTGATGCCGAGTTGATGTCGACCAGGTCGCCGGCCGGCGCGGTGGTTGCGGCGGTTGCGGGTTTGGCTTTGCTGGTGCTCTGGGCAAAGGTTGCGGCAGGGAGACAGAGCAGGGAGCAAAGGGCCAAGCCAAGAACTGTGGAGCTGAAGCGACGGAAGCGCATGGAATTCTCCTTGAGTGCGGTTTTCTTCAGACGCGGCAAGATCGGCGATGAATTCTGGAGACGAGCATTACCGCGCACTCATGCTAGCCGGTACGGCCGGTTGTCTGGAAGCGCAAAGATCGCGGAAGACACAACTAAAAAGGAAGAAGCGACGCAGTTTTGGTTGACTGTGTCGCTCCCGGGAAGTGCGGTTTGTGCGGAGTTATTCGGTCGTCCGGCGGGGACCCTTGCGGCGCTCCACCTTTTCCGCGCGCCAGTCGGGGGCGCCGGTACGGCGTTCGCGGGCATTTGCGCGGCGTTCGGGAATTTTTGTCATATCAGGCAAGATGACCATGGGCAGGTTATTGGACTGAAGCGTCAGGACGTCTTCGTCCAGATCGACGTTGCAGGCCATATTTCCAGTGGTCAGCAGCTTGTTGAGCACCGGAATGTTCACGCGCTGGGTTTCGATGAAATCCACGCCTTCGGCGGTGAGAGAGAAGTCAGAGTTGTCGGCCCGCGAAATGTAGCCCTTCTTGCTGAGATACCACGTTGTGAAGTCGAGGTAATCGCGCGGGAAACCCATGCGTTTTTCGATCTCGGCAAGGCTCACTTTGGGCTCAAACGGATTGCTGCGACGCCGGTAATAGAGAACGGCCAGCACTGCAAGACGGCGGTTCAGTTCCCCCTGGACCTGGTCCATGAAATCGACAGACTCGGAGAGCGGAGTGCGCACCGCCCCGTCCCGTTCATAGTCGCGGTCATACTCTGAGCGGCGCTCCTGGTCAGAGAGAACGTCGTATGCCGATTTCAATAGGAAGAACTTTTCGGGATCGCCGGTGTCCGGATTATCCGGATGGAAGCGGGCAGCCAGATAGCGGTAAACACGGTGGATCGTCTCTGCATCGGCGTGGGGACTGATTTGGAGAAACTCGTAGTAGTCCAGCGTTTTGGTCGCTTCAATCATGGGGGGAAACCTCTCCTGTCGTCTGTTCGTTGGAGGCTTGTGATAGGCGAAGCGTAGCACTGGTATTCGGGGGTGGGGCAATCACCCGATTTGGGGAGCCTCGGGACGAATGTAACCTGCGTGAAGTGACGAATAGGTGCAAGGGCAGATTGTTTTCGCCCCACGCAATTACCTGACGTGTATGAATTTACGGATTGTCATCCTGGGTGAGCCAGAGAGCCGGCGAAGAGGCAATCAGCGTCCCGGTTATACGCGCAATGCTTCGCGTCCCGAGCCCCATCGGCTTGACCTCGACGCAGCGTGCAGCCGCGGCATGATCAATGCGACTCACTCGGCGCGGTCGATATACTCACCAGTTAGAGCGCAAATACCTGATTGGAGCCGGTGCGCTCATCGGAGATCGCTGTTTTGTCCTTCACCCGACGCGGATTTTTGAAGTCGCTCTCCAGGACCGCCCTGGTTTTATCGCTTGAAGATGTTTTGAGGCTGGCCCGACCGGCCCTCGGTCAGCAGTTGCCTCAAGCATCGAAACCAGCCGGCAATGCACGTCAGTCGTATGAAGCCGCCCCGAGGCCGGCACCCAAGGGTGCACCCTCGCCGGTGACGGGAACGCCGCTGGGCGTGCAATTCGTCGATGTGGCTAAAGAAGCGGGCCTGGGTGTCGAGATGATCTTCGGCGGCGAACACCGCAACAAATATCTCCTCGAAACCACGGGCTGCGGCGCGGCATTTTTCGACTACGACCAAGATGACTGGGTCGATATTTTTCTTGTGAATGGATGGAGGCTGGAAGGATTTCCCAAGGGTCACGAGCCGGTTTGCCATCTTTTCAAGAACAATCGCGACGGCACCTTTACCGATGTGACGATCAAGTCGGGACTGGCGCGCTCCGGCTGGGGACAGGCGTGCTGTGTCGGCGACTACAACAATGACGGCTGGAACGACTTGTTCGTCAGCTACTACGGCCAGAACGCGCTGTTTCGCAACAACGGCAACGGCACATTTACCGATGTCACCAAAGAAGCCGGCCTGCTGCAGGACCGCCTGCGCTGGAACTCGGGCTGCTCATTCCTTGACTATGACAAGGACGGCCATCTCGATCTGTTCGTCGGCAACTACATCGATCTCGACCTGAAGACCACCCCGCTGCCGGAAGACGCGAACTGCACCTACAAGGGCATCGTGGTCGCATGCGGGCCGCCGGGGCTCGAAGGCGGCAAGAACATCCTGTATCACAACAAGGGCGATGGCACGTTTGAAGACGTCAGCGAGAAAGCGGGGATGTGGGGGACGCTCGGCACCTATGCATTGAGTTGCGGCGTAGCGGATCTGGACAACACGGGCTGGCCCAATATCTATGTCGCCAACGACTCGACGTCGGCCACCTATTACGTGAATCAGAAAGACGGAACCTTCAAGGACCAGGCAATTGAGGCGGGCGTCGCGTATTCGCCGGACGGCAAGCCGCAGGCGGGCATGGGCGTTTCCATCGGCGACTACAACCGCGACGGCATGCTGGACATTGTGAAGACCAACTTCGCGGGCGACACGGACTCGCTCTACATGAATCTGGGCGATGGCTCGTTTGACGATCGTACCTACCAGGCGGGCCTCGGCATCAACACGCGCCTGCTGGGCTGGGGCGTCAGCTTCATCGACATCGACAATGACGGCTGGCTCGACATTCTTGTCGCCAATGGACACGTGTATCCCGAGGTGGATGGCACGCAGGTAGATGCGTCCTATGCGGAGCGGAAGTATCTCTATCGCAATTTGCGCAACGGGCAATTTGAAGATGTCAGCCTGACAGGCGGCAGCGGAATCACAGCCGATGCGAAGGCGCGGGGCTTTGCCGTAGGCGATTATGACAACGACGGCGATCTCGATGCGGTGGTGAATTGTGTGAATGCGATTCCGCAACTGTTGCGTTGCGATTCAAGACTGAATCGAAGTTGGGTGAAGATTCGCCTGGTCGGAACGAAGTCGAACAAGACCGGGATCGGTGCGCGGATCAAAGTTGTGGCGCAAACCGGATCGCCGGTGCCGGCGGCGAAGCCAGATTCGCCACTCATCCAGATCGAGGATGTGAAGTCATGCAACGGTTACTACTCGGCCAGCGATCTGCGCATTCATTTCGGGCTAGGCGAGGCTAAGAAGATCGACGTCGTACAGATCAACTGGCCCTCGGGCACCGTTGACACGCTGAAAGGCCTCGATGTGAATCGACTCTACGTGATCGAGGAAGGCGGAAAGATCCTGAAGAATGAGGCTCTGGCGCCGGCGAAGAAGAAAGCATGATTCGAGTCGCGTCGGAGGGGTCAGATTTCTATTGCATGCGAATGTCTCGTTATGTGCCTATACTGTGCGCAAGAATCTGTGCGCGAGAGGCCTCGACCGATTCGCGTCGGGACAGGAACGTCATCTTGGGCACAGCTCCGTGATTTCAGAGGGCCCCATGACGTTTCTCACTTCCCCCCGTTTTGTGCTCAAGTCTCGTTTGCCGGTAACCAGCGGTGCTGTTTTCGCAGCCCTGTTTGTGCTTCTCTCGATCCCAGTGGCTGGTCGTGGGCTGATGCAGCAGAACGGGAGTTACGTCCCCAATGCGGTCAATCGCGTACCCGAGCCAACGACCGCGACAAGATGCAGCAACAGCAGAGCGATGAAGCGCGCATTGAGGCGGCCAATGCGGAGCGCAAGAAGCAGATTTGCGCCGACAGCGACAGGCTGCTCAAGATGGCTGCCGATCTGAAGGATGAACTGGACAAGACGAGCAAGGACACGGTTTCCGTTGATACGATCCACAAAATCGACGCGATCCAGAAGCTGGCCAAAGACATGAAAGACAAGTTGCGCCTCAGAAGCAATTAAGGTGAAGGATTGAGCAGTGCATTCCGTCTTTCGATTCCCGGATTCAGAACAGTCGCGGCGTCTTCTCGTGGTCCAGTAGCCAGCGTTTGCGTTCGATACCGCCGCCGTAGCCGGTCAGCGATCCGTTCGATCCGATGACGCGATGGCAGGGAACCACGACGGCGACTGGGTTTGCGCCATTGGCGAGTCCCACGGCGCGCACCGCCGCAGGACGCCCGATGCGTTTGGCCAGTTCGCCGTATGATGTGGTCGTGCCGCAGGGAATCTCGCGCAAGGCATGCCATACCTCGCGCTGGAAAGGCGTGCCACCGGTTTCAACGGGGATGCGATCGATGGCACCCAGTTCGCCGGCGAAGTAACGGGCGATTGTCTCGCTGAGGCCGTGTGGATTCTCTGCCGGCTCGAGTGAGAATCCGCGCTCCCCGCACTGAAGGCGCAGGTAGCGCCGCACGATCTCCTCATCTTTCGCAAAGAGCGCAACGCGGAGATTCCCTTCCGCATCGGCGGCGATGATCATGGTGCCGATGGGTGTCTTGAGGTGATCGATCACGAAATGGAGTTTCTGCGGCATGATTGGTGTGAACCCCTCGCGCCATTCCAGCGAATTCTCTCATCTGATGCCTGGTGCGATTTCCGGGTGTCAACTTTGACACATCAAGTTACGTCTGAATAGACACAAGCACGATCGAGAACGGCAGCGAAAGCTGGTGGGGTGCTGAGACTGTACCGACCTCTGTCGGTTTCCCTGGCAGGAATCTGTTTTTTCACCATGTTGGTGTTGGGCTGGTTGCCGAGGCGGGTGCAAGCTCGCCCGGAAGGTGACGTGCACGACCCAAATGCTGCCTGTGCGCCCTGCCATCGCGAAATCTATGAGCGCTACCGCACCACCCCCATGGCCAATGCGAGCGGGGCGGCAGCGGAGGGATTCCTTCCTGCTGACTTTGTACATGTGGCTTCGGGTGTTCATTACCGGGTTACCGAGGAGGCGGGCAATGTCTGGCTGAGCTATGAGCGCGAAAGCCGCTCACCCGACAAGGCGTTGAAGGGCCGACAGGAACTGCGCTACTTTATCGGTTCGGGCAAGCGTGGCCGCACCTACCTCTTTGAGCAGTCCGGATACTGGTTCGAAGCGCCGATCAACTGGTACGCCAAAAAACAGATCTGGGACATGGCGCCGAATCATACGGCCGACCGGGAAATGCCGTTGACGATGCCGGTGGATCCCGGCTGCCTGCACTGCCACGCATCGAATGTGGCGCGGTCGCTGCCTGAGGCGCGCAACCTGTACGGCGCCGAACCATTCGCGCATGGAGGCATCACCTGCGCCGCCTGCCATGGCAACGGCGATGCGCATCTGGCTTCGAAGGGCAAGGTCCACATGCTCGATATCGACGCGCTGCAAGCCGTGCGGCGCGATTCGGTTTGCCTGAACTGCCACCTCGAAGGCCAGGCAGCCGTAATTCGCAATGGCAGGAAGATGGAGAGTTTCGCCCCGGGAGACGACCTGTTCGACTATGCCCTCTATTTCGTTTATCGCGGTGAGAATGGATCCGGCGGCCGCGCAACCAGCCAGTGGGAGGCTCTGCTGCGCAGCGAATGCAAGAAGAAGTCCGGCGATCGGCTTACCTGCACAAGCTGCCATGATCCGCACGGCTCGCCTGCACCGGAAGGGAAGGTCGCGTTTTATCGGCAAAAGTGCCTGCAGTGTCATAACACGGCCGGCTTTGCCGAAAAGCATCACCCGGAAAATGCCGACTGCACAGCCTGCCACATGGCTCGACCGCCCTCCAACGACATCGCGCACGAACAGGTGACGGACCACTGGATCAAGAGGCGCATCAGCAACGAGCGGGTTCCGCTGGCATCGAGCGGAGAACTGGAACCCGTGGGCGGCATGATCGCCGACGATCGCGATCTTGGCCTGGCCTATGCGCAGATGGCAGCGCGGGGGAACCAGCAAGCAGGCGAGCGCGCGATCGCGCTGCTCGAGCGCGCGGAGCACACCGAGAACGGAGCCCGGCACGACCATGAGCTCCATGCCCAACTCGGCTTTCTGAAACAGCTGAGCGGGCATCCAGCTGCCGCAGTTGAGGAGTACGAGATGGCGCTCGAGGCTGATCCCGACAGCTCCCTGGCCGCCGGAGACCTGGCTTTGCTGAAAGCGGGGCAGCATCAGTATGCGGAGGCTTCGCGTTTATGGAAGCAGGTCTTCGATCACGATCCGTCGCAATTGGGAGCGGGAACGAACCTGGCCATTGTGGAATGTGGCCTGGGGGAACGGGGCGCCGCTTTGGCAACGCTGGATCGGATGCTGGAGTTCTCCCCCGATGACCAGAAAGCGAAAGCCATGGCTGGAGAGATTCGCGCCGGAAGTCAAAAATGCGGCAGTCACTGACATTCATCGCGGCGGAGGCATCCGGCCAGTCAACATCCGCGCGACGCTACGGTTCCGCCTGGCAGGAATGTCATGCCTAAATCCATTTCGCACGGCGAAACTTCTTTAGAGTCGGGCAAAACACGAGGAGAGCGGCGTTGCCAGGGATCCTCGGTTCGCCCTGCGACCTGGGGGTATTCGCCGTCGAACGATCTCTGCAAGCGATTTGTAAGAATCACCTTAGGAATCAACCATTTGGTGGAGCAGAAGCCCATCCTCATTGAGGAGGACTTCCTCAGGTTTCTGTTTGCAATGTGCCGGGATTCGTGAACGAATTGTAGCTGAAGGCCTGCGTCTGATTTGTCATATCATTTGAGGCTTATTATTTGTAATTTGTCTGTTTACAAAGTGATGAACATCCGATCAGGCTCCGATTTACAGGTCGCGAGCCATAAGGAGAGCGACGCTGCTGATATCTCAGTAAATCGCTTTATATGCTCGCTTTAGTTTACTGGGTTATGTACGCGACTTAGGCCAAAATGCGCACTCCGCCCGCCGGTAAAGCTTTTCTGCCAATGACATGTCCATTTCGACGGCATCTGCATCCGTCTTGCAGCTTTTCACATTGACAGCAGGGTGACACTTTCAGTAAGGTTTCGATTTGCTCCGGAGTCTCTAAATTTATCGCTCTCTATCTTTGTTCGGGAGTAGCGACGCCGGGAATTGAGCGATCCTGCTATCGCGGCAGGTGAGCTCTGCAAGCCGACTGGTCGAAGTAGAAGAACCAAGCCGGCAGAACCACCACAAGTTAAGAGATCAGAAAAACGGCATTCTTTTCAGGAGACCGCATGAACAAGCTTTTTCGCACAGCACTTGTGCTGGCATTTTTTGCCTGCGCGAGTTCGCTCCTCATTGTGACGGCCAGTGCACAATCGGTTTATGGATCGATTTTCGGCACTGTGTCCGACAAGAGCGGGGCTGTCATACCGAACGCCACGATCACCGTGACGGACGAAGCTAAAGGCACCGTTGTCACCGTGCACCTCCAACGGGGCCGGCGACTACAGCGTCCCGCACCTTATTCCCGATGTTTACGATCTGAAAGTTGTGGCCAAGGGCTTCAATCCCTTCGAGACCAAGGGCATCAAGGTCGAGGCCGACACTGCGCCGCGCATCGATCCCACGATGGACGTCGGTTCCGACACCGGCACAACCGTAGAAGTGAACGCAGACGCAGAGCCTGAATTGAAGACAGACAAAGCAGACGTTGCGACAGTCTTCGATCAGCAGCAGGTTTCGAGTCTTCCGGTGGGCGACCAGAACTTCACCAACCTTCAACTGCTGCTTCCGGGCGCACAGATTCTCGGCTGGTCCCACGCGGCCGATGAAAACCCGCAGGGATCACAACAGATCCAGGTTGACGGCCAGGCCTTCGGCGGAACGGCATTTGAGCTGGACGGCACCGACAACCAGGATCCGATTCTGGGAATCATCGTCATCAATCCGGCCAATGGATGCGGTGACGGAAACCAAGATCACCACGCAGAACTTCGACGCCGAGCTGGGCAAGGCTGTTTCGGCTGTTGTGACGGCTCAAACCCGTTCGGGCACCAACAAGTTCCACGGCAGCGCGTACGACTTCCGTACCGGCAATGCCAACCTGGCGCGCGATCCATACAGCCAGCACTCCGACGGATCAAAGACGAAGGACTTCCAACTCCATTCCTCCGGGATTGAAGAACCGCTTTGGCGGATCGATCGGCGGACCGGTCATCCGAGGACAAGGCGTTCTTCTTCGGCAACTAGGAAGCACAGCGGCAGAAGGTCGGCACTATCGGCGACCGACACGGTGCCGACCGCCCAGCTGGTGAGCACCTGCCTTGGCCGCACGGCTGTCTGGTCCCGCCGGAATCCCGGGTTGCGACTTCAGCGACTACGCTGCGATCTACGCGGGCTCAACGAACCATCTGGCGAGCCGAACCAGCTGATCTACGAACAACACGCGGCAATCCGGCGTACGACGCGGCCTTCGCGCGAACGTGGTTCCGGCAGCGCTGGTTTCGCCGCAGGCGCAGGCGCTGCTTGACGTACATGCAAGCCCTACGCGCCGAACACACGGCGAGCACTAGCGGCATCACTAGCCAGCTATCGAAAACAACTACTCCGCTGGCGGCACGGGCCTGTTCAACAGCAACTCGTGGACGACCCGTGAAGACTACACTTTCAACGAGAAGATGCACGCGTTTGCGCGCTTCTCGCGGTTCTGGGACACGCTTTCGGGCAAAGTGATGTTCGGCGAGGCCGGTGGTCCGGGATTCGGCCTCGGCGGCTACGGCGGCAATTCCAACGGCGCGAACGACAGTCTGGCGTCGGGCATGGATATTGCCATCAGTCCGAAGCTGCTGACCGACTTCCGTCTGGGCTACTACCGCTACAACGTCATCGACACCAAGTATGACCAGGGCGTCGAGTTCGCCAACCCATTGGGCATTCCGGGTATCAACACCGGCGGCTACTTCACCTCCGGAGCTCCGGGATTCGAGATCAATAGCCCGGGCGGCGGAAACGTCGCTACATTGGCGGCGGCTTGAACATCAACCGCTGCAACTGCCCTCTGACCGAGCGCGAAGACCAGTTCCAGATCGTCAACAACTGGACCATGGTCCACGGCAACCACACCTTCAAAGTTGGCGCCGATCTGCGTTATGGCCGCAACCTCCGCGTTCCGTCCGACACGGACCGCGCCGGGCAGTTGAACTTCCAATCCGGGCCGACCTCCAACAATGGAACCAACGGCCTCGGCTGGGCAACTTTTGCGCTGGGCGATGTACAACAGCTTTGGTCGCTACGTTTCAACTTCAACCAATGCCAAGGAATTCCAGAAGAGAACCTTCTTCTACGGGCAGGACACCTGGCGCGTTACCAAGAACCTGACCCTGAACCTCGGCCTTCGCTGGGAGCTCTACTTCCCAGAGGCGGTCAACGGCAAGGGCAATGGTTCGCTCATGAATCTTGCTGATGGCTACATGCATGTTGCCGGCATATGGACAGGTCCCGTCCGACATGGGCTGGACCATCCAGAAGATCAAGGGCTTCGATCCTCGCATCGGCATGATGTACCAGC
The DNA here is from genome assembly GCA_963830285.1 of uncultured Acidobacteriaceae bacterium. Lineage (GTDB taxonomy): Bacteria > Acidobacteriota > Terriglobia > Terriglobales > Acidobacteriaceae > Telmatobacter. Next base: position 1,138,208 of record CAWHLU010000008.1, on the reverse strand, counting down.
TGGATGAGAAGACGGTCATTCGCGCCGGCTATGGACGCAGCTTCGATACCGGCGTATTCGGCTCGATCTTCGGCCACGTCGTCACGCAGAACCTTCCCGTTCTTGGCTAACCAGAGCGTCAATGCGTCCCGACCACGACTGGTGTCGGCGTTCACGCTGGCCCAGGGACCGCCAGCCTTTGTGTTCCCGACAGTTCCGTCCAACGGTCTGCTGCCGGCGCAGGGATATGCCGTCAGTCCGAAGGCTCGGCCCAATCCGCTCCACTTCCCGACGATCGATGCCTGGAACCTGAGCGTTCAGCGCGCCTCACACCGACCCTCGCCTTGACCGCTGCGTACGTCGGCAACAAGGGAACCCATACCCTGGGTGACGGCGACAGAACAACACCAACCCCAACGAAGTCGGCTCTGTTCCTGCCGGGCCAATACAGCGTGACAGGCCAGACCCTGAACTGGGATCCGAACGGTCTGGGCGGAACACTTCCCGCCGGATACAGCGGCGGCGTCTCGAACGGCACGCTTCCTGCAGCGCTACTATGGTGGTACTCTGGCTGCCTGCAGAGACTCCAACTACATGCGCACGCTAACTGACCGAGCCGTAAACGATCAGCTTCCAGGCATGTGCGGCTGGACGCAAGGCATCACCTACTATGGCGACGATGAGAACACCGAATTCGACGCCTTGCAGGTGACACTTGGCAAAGACCTTCACCAAGGGTCTTGCGTTGTAACGCAAACTACCAGTGGGCGAGTGCGTTGGGATGACCAGAACGGCTATTGGACCTGGAGCCACTCAGTTACTCATCTGCGCGACAGCAACGTCCGCGCACAGCAGCTCGTTTCGTACGGCAGCTACGATCTGCCGTTCGGCAAGGGCAAGCAGCTTGCTCCAAACGCCAATCGCGTAACCGACCTGATCATCGGCGGCTATCAGCTGGCCTACGTACTGAACTGGTCGGGCGGTCTTCCGTTCAGCGTCGGATATGAGCAGTTCGACATTCGGAGTGGCAACCGAGGATTGCAACCACAATACCGGCGGCACAGCAGCACCGTGCCGTCCGAATACCAGCGGCACATGCAGACCAGCCTTACCAGCGCCAACGAATTCAGGCGGCACCATCAGCCGAGCTTCTTCGTGGACGCCCGCAGACCTGGCAGCTGTTCTCGTTCCCGGGACTGGATAAGATCGGCAACGCGGGCGCCAATACATACTATCGGCCCGTCGTTCTTCAATACCGATCTGGCCATCACCAAGGCGTTCACCATCCATGAGAGCATCGTCGCCAAGTTCCGCATGGATGCTTTCAACGCCTTCAACCACATCAACGCCGGCAATCCGAACAACACCGATATCTTCGGAACCGGCCACATATCGGGCGCCGCGCAACTGGGAAGCTCCGGGACGTCGGACCGCGTCAGCTTGGAGTTCTCCTGCGCGTATCCAGTTCTAACTGCGCGAGGAAGCCGCACTAACCCTGGAGGGGAGCTTCGGCTCCCCTCTTTCTTTGCTCGCAACGACGCGCACGATTCTAGAATCCTCGTGCGAGTTAAACTGAATTCATCAGGACAATTATGTTTCGCGTCCTCGCCATTGCAGTTCTTCTATCGTTCTTCGAATCGCCGCACTCCAGGCCAACCCCACCAGGCCGCAGCTCCTTCCGCGGATTCTCCGGCTTCCGCAGTGACGTTTGAAACGGCCCAGGAACTCGCCGGCAAAGGCCGTCTCGACGCGGCCATGGCGCAGCTCGATCAATTGGCAGCCGCAGAGCCCGGAGCCCGCAGGCGTCGAGCGGCTTGCGCGGCATGATCTTCTATCAGCGAGAACAGTTTCCGCCGGCGATCGACGCCTTCACGAAAGCCGCCGATCAGGATCCCAGCGATCGCGAATCGATCGAAATGCATGGGGTGAGCCTGTTCCGCCTGGGGCGCATTCAAGAGGCGATTCCATTTCTTGAAAAGGCGCGCGTTGGAGTGCAGGGCGCGAACGTCGATCCGGATTACGTGCTGGCGCTTTGTTATGCCGACGTGCAGCGCTACGACGATGCGCGGCACGCATTTGCAGCGCAGTATGGTTTCGCACCCGATTCCGCCGAGGCCTATCTTCTTGCCGGGCGCCTCTTCCTGCGCCGCGAGTTCCGCGACGAAGCCGGGGCAGAAGCCGCCAAGGCCCTCGCAATCAATCCTTCGCTGCCCCTGGCCCACGAGTTGCTGGGCGAAGTTGCGCTGTCACGAGCCGACACGGCGGCCGCGATCCGCGAGTTTGAAGCTGAACGCAAGATCAATCCACTGAACCCCGATCTGTACGATCGGCTGGGCGACGCCTATCTGCGCAACGGGCAGTATGCGGATGCGCAACAGGCGTTGAACCGCGCGGTGCTGCTGGAACCGCAGGCAACGGGTCCCTATATTCTTCTGGGCGAGACATTCCTCAAGCTGAAGCAGCCGATCCAGGCGCTGCATTATCTCGATCACGCGGAGAAGATGGATCCTTCCAACTACATTACGCATAACCTGCTGGGGCAGGCATACAAGGCGACCGGGCAAATCGACGCGGCGAATCGCGAGTTCAAACTCGTCGTCGACATTCAGCATCAGAACGATCCCAAGCCCGCGGGGAAATAGACGATGCCCGGCAGCGCGACGCGATCCACACTGGCTCTTGGCATACTTCTCGGCGTTACGCTCGGCGCAGCGGCGCAGGCCGGAAAGAAGAACTCCGAGGATGCTGTCAAGCGGGCGGACGTGGCTTTCCACGAGGGGTTTGCGGCACGCCAGGCCGGAGACCTGGAACTGGCGCGGACGAGATTTGCTGAAGTCGTACATCTGGAGCCGAAGATCGCCGAAGGACACGAAGCCCTGGGCACGGTGCTGGTGGAGCTGGGCAAACCGCTCGAGGGTGCCAGGGAATTCGAAGCTGCGGAGACGCTCAAGCCCAACGACGACGGAATTGAGACCAATCTTGCCCTGGCGTACTCCCAGGCAGGCGAACCGGCCCGGGCGATTCCGCATTTTGCTTCGGCGCTAAGCCTGTCGCAGCAGCCGCAGCACGCAGCCCTCGAGGCGTCGTTCTACGACGCATATGGTCGTGCGCTGGCCGCAGCCGGCAAGCCGGACCAGGCGGCGCTCGCAGTTCGTTGCGGAGGAATCGCTCACCGGTCCCCGCGCCGACCTCGAAGACGCGATCGGCACGCTATATGCGCAGCAGGCGAGATGGCAGGAGGCGCAGGAGAGATTCGAGCATGCCATCGCGCTGGATGGCTCATTCGTGCGCGCGCGCATTCATCTCGGTGTGCTCTACAGGGTACAGAAGAATCTCGTCGACGCATTGAATACGCTTTCGTCCGCGGCCGCCGTCACTCCGCCAAGCGCCGAAGCCCTGATGGAGTACGGCCGCACGCTGGCTGCCGCCGGCAAGGATGAATATGCGGTGCAGCAGTTCACCGCTGCCGAGCAGGTCGACTCCAACATACCCGGTGTGCAACTGGAACTGGGGATGGCACTGCAGCGGCTCGGGCGCCAGCAGGAGGCAATTCCGTGGTTTCAGAAGGCGGTGGAGCGCGAGCCTCACAACCCGTCGGCGCTTACCAACCTTGGATTGGCGCTGACGCTCACCGGAAAAGGCAAAGAGGCCCTCGACGATTTCAAGCGCGCCCTTGCCGAGAACGCGAAGGATCCGACGATCTACAAGGATCTGGGTGTCTGCCACATTCAGCTTTCGGCCTTCGATGAGGCGATTGACGACTTCCAGAAAGCTCTCGCGCTCGACCCCAACGATCCGCAGCTTCACTACGATCTGGGGCTCGCCTACAAGTTCAAAGACCGGCCGCAGGATGCGATTGCGGAACTGAGCCGCGCCGGGCAGATGGACCCCAGGCTGCAGGATCCGCCCTACACGCTGGGCATCCTGTACATGCAACTCGGCAGGCTCGACGATGCCGTAACCGAGCTCAGGAAGGCTGTTGCGCTGCGACCGGAAAACGGCGATGCATGGGCGATTCTGGGCAGCACGCTCAAACAGGATTCGCGCCTGCCCGAAGCGGCTGAGGCATTGAAGAAGGCTATTCCGCTGCTGCCCGGGCAGCCGGGCCCGCGCGTCACGCTTGCCGGAGTTCTGGCCGAGCAGGCTGGGAATCTCAGTACGCAGGCAGACGCCGCAGATGCAGCGGGCGATCAAAAGAAAGGCGAAGAACTGCGGGATGAGATGAAGCAGCTTCGCGCACAGGCGGCAGACTACCGCAAAGAGGCAGCCGACCTTGCGCGAGGCGCTGTGAGCCGGCAACGCGCCAATTTCGCATTGAACGCGGGCAACCAGCTGATGCTGCGCGGACAGATCGCGGACGCCATCACGCGCTATCAGGAGTCGGTTGCGGCCGACCCCACCTTCGCAGAGGCACATACCCAGCTGGCGATCGCCTACGAGCGCCAGGGCCGGACCGAAGAAGCCGCTGCCGAGCGAGCCAAGGCGGCAGATGTGGGGAAGGCGCAGTAGAATACTCCTTCGCATTTTTCTTCATCGCGAGGGAACACATGAAACATAAGCAGTCATCGTTCTGCAGAGTCAGTGTGCAAAGACGTACGCGTTTCCTCCTGTGGTGTTTGTTGATTGCGACCGGGATGGTCCCGGCGCTCGGCGCGCAGCAGAGGTGGACTGAGGCGCAGGCCAACGACTGGTACGCCAGACAGTCCTGGCCCGTGGGTGCGGATTTTCTGCCTTCGACGGCCATCAATGAGCTGGAGATGTGGCAAGCCGATACCTTCGATCAGGCCACCATCGATCGCGAATTGGGCTGGGCCGAGGGAGCCGGCATGAACACGATGCGCGTGTTCCTGCACAACCTGCTTTGGGAGCAGGATCCGAAGGGCTTTCAGCAACGCATCGACACATTTTTGACGATCGCCTCGCGGCACCATATCCGACCGATCTTTGTGCTCTTCGATTCCTGCTGGGATCCGCATCCCAAGCTCGGGCCACAGCATCCGCCCATCCCGGGAGTTCACAACTCGGGCTGGGTGCAGGCTCCGGGAGCGGACATTCTGGCCGATCCGGCACAGTATCCGCGGCTCCAGAAATACGTTGAAGGCGTGATGGGGGCCTTTGCCAACGATCCGCGGATTCTCGCCTGGGACTTGTGGAATGAACCCGACAACGGCAATGACAGTTCCTACCTGCAAGGAGAGTCGAAGAATAAGAACGAGATTATCGCCGAGCTTCTGCCGCAGGTATTTGCGTGGGCGCGCGCCGCGCATCCGACGCAGCCGTTGACCAGCGGAGTGTGGCACGGCGACTGGTCCTCGACGGCGACGATGACTCCCGTGGGAAAGATCCAGATCGAGCAGTCGGATGTGATCAGCTTTCACAACTACGGCTGGCCTGAAGACTTCGAGGCGCACGTGAAGCTGCTCGAGCAATATCATCGGCCGATTATCTGCACCGAGTACATGGCCCGCAACGTCGGCAGCACATTCGACACGATTCTGCCGCTTGCGAAGCAATACCACGTGGGGGCGATCAACTGGGGCCTGGTGGCCGGCAAGAGCCAGACCTGGATTCCATGGGATTCGTGGCAACGGCCGTATGTGACTGATAAGCCTATGGTATGGCAGCACGATATCTTCCACCCCGACGGAACGCCTTACCGCCAGCGCGAGGTAGAGATCCTTCGCAGTCTGACCCGCGAAAAATAGGTAGTTTTCCAATTTTATTGTTGTCTGCAGTGGCACGCAGACCCTACATTGCAGGGTATGAATTCGAATGGCCGCCGCACTTTCCTCAAGCAGGCAGCAACCCTTGCCGGCGCGTTCTCCGTCAACAGCCTTTTCCAGCAGGCGCATGCGGCCGAGTTTGCAGCCGCGGGCGCGGGAGTCGCGCACCTCAGTCCCGAGATCGCCGCGCAGGATGAGGACTACTGGAGCGTGATCCAGCGCGCCTACTCGGTCAATCCGAATCTCATCAACCTCAACAATGGCGGAGTATCGCCCGCGCCCATCGTGGTGCAGCAGGCAGTGGAGCGCTACAACCAGCTTTCGAATGAGGGGCCGTCCTATTACATGTGGCGCATTCTCGATCAGGGTCGCGAGCCGCTGCGCGAAAAGCTGGCGCAACTCGCCGGTACCAAGACCGATGAGATCGCCATCAACCGCAACTCCACCGAGGCGCTGAACACCATCATCTACGGCCTCGATCTTAAGGCAGGCGACGAGGTCATCGGGACGAAGCAGGACTATCCCAACATGATCCAGGCTTATCGTCAGCGCGCCTTGCGCGAAGGCATCGTCTACAAGCAGCTCAGTTTTGACCTCCCTATTGAAGACGACGAGCAGATTGTGAAGGCGTACGAACAGGCCATTACGCCTCGCACAAAGCTGATTCACGTAACCCACATGATCAACTGGGTGGGCCAGACCATGCCGGTGGCCAAGATCGCTGACATGGCGCATGCGCACGGCATTGAGGTGCTTGCCGACGGCGCTCATTCCTTCGGCTTGATGGACTTCAAGGTTCCCGACCTGCACTGCGACTATTTCGGCACCAGCCTGCACAAGTTTCTCTCCGCACCCATCGGCACCGGCATGATGTGGGTTCATCAGGACAAGATCGAAAAGCTCTGGCCGCTGACCTGCAACTCCACTCCGCACAGCGCCGACATCCGCAAGTTCGAAACCCTCGGTACGCGCAGCTTCCCAATCGAGCAGGGCATCGGCGAGGCCATCAACTTCCATGAAGGCATTGGCGCCAAGCGCAAGGAAGAACGCATCCGCTATCTGAAGAACTATTGGGCATCGCGCGTGCAGGAGACGAAGAAAGTCAAGCTGCACACCTCGCTCAATCCCAAATACTCCTGCGCCATCTGCGGCGTAAGCATCGACGGAATGACGCCGGCGGATCTTGAGAACGCGCTCTTCAACCAGTACAAGATTCACACCGTCGGTATCGTGTGGGAGAACATCAGTTGCGTGCGCGTGACGCCCCACGTGTACACATCAATTGCCGATCTCGACAAGATGGTGCGTGCAATCAATACGCTGGCCGGCTAAAACGAACTGGAGGCTGCCTCGGCTGTCTCCTTAAATCTGCGATCAAACGCAGCGGCATGGATCGGTGCTGAAGATCTGGTCGGCTTCAGCAAACAGAGATCCCGCCTGCCGAGTATCCAGGTCCTCATATGCCCTGAAGCTGAAGTTATTGCGACCAACTCTCGACTCGCCGAGTTTGCCTGCGTAAGACTGTATGAGCGAGGCGCCATCCTTCTCTAATGAGAAGTAGACGCTGATGTAATTCTTTTGGAGCGCAACGCCAAGGGCGGGCCATTCGACGTATTCCCCGGTCCGCGCGCGATATTGAAATCTCCCATAGCCGATCATCTTAAAGCGCATCCCCGGCTCACCTGCGGGCGTACCTCTATGGAAGTAGCGTTTGAGACCAGGTGCAGACGATCGTATAAGTTTGTCCAGGTTTTGAAGATCGATCTTCCGTTGGGGATCGAAATTGAGATATTCCGACAAACTATCTACATCGACTCGAAACACATTTTCCTCCCGATTGCCCCCGACGCGAACGGTCGCCGATGATATCGGCCGTGGGCTGAAGACAACGTAGATGTCTGGTGCAAGGGAACTACCCGGACTGTTCAGATCGGGGCATGGCACCCGCGAGCAAAAGAACAGTGCCGCAATACATCAGCGTATCGAAGAGATAATTCAGGCCCTCGAGGCTGTCGCGCTCCGCCACTGCGATCGGCACGTACGCAACCAGAATCACGAAGAGCACGGTCAAGCCGATCCACGCCGCTGCTGTGCGCGTCTTTTTTCCGACAAGGAGCAGGATTCCCGGGATTACGTACATCACTGCCGTCAGGTAGGTCCAGATGGCATGTCCGAAGAGCCACGCAGGAGTCATCTTTTCCAGCGGAATTCCGGGGACGTGATCCGCATGCAGGAATTGCTCAACCGCGTAAAACAGTACGGGAATGGCAATCAGGTAGCGAGCGATCGTCGCAGCGACTCGGGCGGGGCGCGGGTTCTGCTGCTGGCTGAGGCTCGCCGCCAGCGCGAGCGGACCGGCGCAGAATGATAATTCCCTGAACGCGAGGATGATGGCAAAGCGATTGTGTGGATCCCGGACGCAGCCCGGCACGTCCATCAGCACGACGAAGAGAAAGAACATCAAGGCTAGCAAGCTCGATGAGAGACGCACCCAAATTCCTGTGACGAGGCTGAACGCGGCTGCAATCAGGCAGGCGCCAACCAGGTACACCCAAAGGGCATGCCACGGAATCCACGCCGGCACAATCGAGGCGATGCCCCTCGTGACAGTGAAGTGTTCGGTGCCGAAGGCTGCAATGGGCACCGCGTAGAAGAGCGGACCGAACAGAATCAGCTTGTCCAGCTTTGTCTTTGTTCGCCACTCACCACGGAGAAAAAGGGCCACGAGCCCGGTGGCAAACACCAGTCCGGCGACCGCATACGACCATGTCACCTCGATGGGAATGGCGACCAGAGCCACGGCCGCCGGCGAAACCACCAGGCAGTACCCCACGGGCATTCCCTCCTCCTTGATACGCCTGGTCTCTTGTTAGGCCACGACGCATTCAATTGATCCAAGGTAGTCGAATGCGTTTTCCGCGTATATGCGCAAGATTCGACTCACCGGATTCCTGTTGTCAGGCGGTCTTGCGTCGCGGGAATTGGCTGCCCGTAAGCCGCATTGCCCACGCCGAATCGCCATAATCTGGGTTGACTGCGGGTGCCCCGTCATTGGCTCAACAGCCACCTTGTGAAGTTGAGCCAGATATGTGTGCTGCCGATGATCATCAATACGGGGAGAGACGACAAAAGTCCAAGACCACCCCAAGCGAATGCGGGATGAAGACGCCGGTGTTTGACGGTGTCGTAGGCGATGCACACAATTGGCGTGATTTCGGTGAAAGCGACCATTTCCCAAAGACCGCCTGCGAGAAGGAAACGCAGAGGAATGAGTTCAAGAAACCGTCCCACAGCCGGAAGAAGAAGACTGCAGGAGGCGAGGACCATCATCCGTTTGTGAATGTCGCCGCGTCGGCGAAGGTATAGCCCGGCAGCAACGAGAACGACAAAGGTCAGACTACTCCCGAAGTCGAGAGCGAGAGGGCGAAGATTCATGGCCAACGAACCTGGATTCGCCAGATAGCTTCGCCTTCCCGCATGAAACGAAACGGCAATTGCTACGCCTGCGGCAAGTGGAGCCAGCACGGCGCCGATAATCCCCAGACGGCGATGCAGATCGATGCGATGCCGAGCGACCAGACGCACTTGAACGAAAAACAATGTGAACCAGAGCGTAAAAATCAGTCCGTGGAGATGCAGGAGCAGGGGGAGCGCGCGAGTGCCGAACAGAGCCTTCAGGTAGTAGGTGCGGGCAAAGCCGGCGAAAATGACCAGGAATATGCCAACAGCAGCCCACGTATAGAAACTGCCGCGCGGCTTCGACCGACTGGTGGATGCACAGGTATTCATCATTTGTTTTTCGCTTAGTGCACCACGCCTGCGTCGAGGCTCTTGCGGGTTGAGCAAAACCTTGAAATTGCGATCCCACAGTCTATCACCGACGGAGGGCGCGTAACCCGGCCTAAACATCGAAGATCCTGCGCATCATGCATCACCCGAGCAGCGAAGAATCCATCGGAGAGACGGTTGAACGATGGCAGGAAATACCAGCCGCTGAGCTGTCCGGTAAATACGGTCACCAGCGCATCCAAGTGGCGCTCTCCCATCAGCGTAACCAGTTGATCGAACCGTTCGAGATGGGCAGGGCTAACCCATTTCGGATTGGGCTGGAAGAAAGGCGATATCAGCAGAATGCCAGGTGATCGGCGCCCAGTGCAGCTATCGCATCGAGGTCCTGCTTAACCGGATCGGGATTCCAATCGTTCCGGCAGAATCACCAGTTGTGCGAAGGCGTGTAGTTGACGCCAAATCGGTGGCGCAGCGGATCCAAGCGGTTTGATGCCGGATTGTCGGCGGCTGCGAGTGCATCCGTGATAGAGCGGCCTTGCGCCACAATTGTCGCAGTTGCCGCCGCACTGGTTGATATGAATCTTCGCCTGTTCAATCTCTTCATCCTTTGGCACAAAAGAAGACGCCTGATTCGGGAGTGTAGTCCTGGAATTCAGGCTAGGTACGCCCTCACTCCGCCACGACTTACCATGGCCTCATTTCCTGATCTGATGGAGTGTTCGCTTGATCCCGTTGGGATGCAAGGAAGAGGGCAGTTGAGATGCTAAGGATCGGGCCAATTACGTTGAAAACGGCGCGGTTCACGGTGCCGCCGAGATGGGAAAGGACGGCCATGAATAACGCGAATAGCGTGGTGACCAGCGAAGCCATGACCCACTGCCGCGGTAATCGGTTGAGGCGCCAAACGCCTAGAGGTACGAGCCAGACGAAGGCATACCAGAAGCGCCCTTCCACCAGCAGCCCCTTGATGTTGTCGAGGTAGGAGCCCTGGTTGTACCAGCCGGCCATTGTCCAGGGCGGCAGGTAGCTTCCTTCGACCACCCGGTAGACCAACACAAGCGTTGTTATTCCCGTCATTGCCATGGCGGCAATAGAGGCGATTTGAGAAACAGTCCGCCTGGGCCTGGGAAGGGTGAGCCACCAGACAGTCGCGAAGATTAGGGCGAAAGGCAACGTGCTTTGCTTCGCCATTGCGCAGAGGATCCCCAGCAACGGCAAGGGCCACCAACGGTTGGCAAAAAGGCACCAGGCAACGACCAGCAGCAAACAACCTTCGCCTGAGTCCACCAAGCCGGAGAGCCAGTAATTCGAGACAACGAAATTCAGCAGGAAGATGGTGCAGCCAAGCCAAGCGCAAGGAACGCCAAAGTCGAGCCGAATCCCGATTAACAGAAGAAAGAGCGCGGCAGTTGCAGTAAACATGGAGGTCGAAGCGAGGAGTCCAAAGTAGACAGGGCTCCAGGAGCCGACTCTGTCGATGCCCAGATGATAGAAAGGCCGGGCGACGCCGGGAACGAGCACGCGCACGCAGAAAGGCAAGTCATCCGGCGTGGCTGGCTCGCTGACGACCATCTTGTAGTAATGGATCACGTCGGGATCGGCATTCCGAGCGTCGTACCGATTTAGCGTCGGATAGCCAAGGCCGAAGGCGATCAAAAAGAATGTCACCCATGCCAGCACAAGCCGGCTCATCCTGATGTGGGCCTGCGTGCTGGTGGTGTCGTTGGTCGATAGCATATTCGGTTCCGGAGTCTCAGAGGACAGCGATGATGACTGCAAGCGCTCAACCTGCGCCAGAGGGAATCATCTCATTCAGGCCGGACTTGAGCGGAGAGGGAATCTGTGAAGAGAGATTTTCCATCGAAACGTCACCTTTTCGGAAACATCGATGAGCACAATCCGCAGGAGCCCCGACGCTAGAATAGGGATGTGCGCAAAGTCCTCCTCGCTGTAATTCTGCTTGTTATTCCGGTGCCCATCGCCATGTTGGTGGGCTGTTCCTCCGCACCTGCGATTGACCTGCCAACGCCGGTCACCGCAATTGGGCAGGCTACGCCGGTCAGCGTTCACGTCACCGATCCACGCGGCATTCGCAGCGTCTCGGCTACCGTGGTACAGAATGGCGCGAGTTATCCCGTCTGGCAGATGTCGCAGCCCTCCAAGGCGAAAGAGGCGACGCTCAATTTCACAGCCGGCGTGAAAACGACACCGCAGTTGAAAGACGGCCCGGCGAAGTTGATCGTCGAGGCGACATCGAATGGCATGATGCACAAGTCAGCCCGCCTTGAACGGGATGTCACGATCGTGACGCAGCCGCCGACGGTAAGTGTCGACTCGGAACAGCATTATCTCTACATTGGTATGGCCGATCTCGCGACCTTTAATGTGTCCGGAGCGTATACGGCGGCCGGGGTGCGCGTGGGCGACCAGTCGTATCGCGCATGGCCCCTGCCAGGCGGTAAGCCGGGCCTGTTTTCGCTGTTCGCCTTTGCGTGGAATATGCCGCAAGGCACGATTCCGCTCGTCTTCGCATCGAACGGCGCGGGCAACGATGTAACCAGCCCCATCGTCGTCATCTTCCCCAAGAAGGAGCAGCCTCATTACACAGTGCACGACCTGCAGGTGAGCGAAGCTTTCATGCAGAAGGTGGTTGGCGAGCTTGACCCCAACGGCTCGGGCGACATGGTCGCGCGCTTCGTCAAAATCAATACCGAGATGCGCAAGTCGAATAACAAGACCCTTTCGGATCTGCGCTTAAAGACGGCGGATCACTTCCTGTTCTCGCAGACCTTTCAGCGCCAACCGCACTCCCAGGCTGAAGCCACCTTCGCCGATCTGCGTAATTACATCTATCAGGGCAAGAAGATCGACCAGCAGGTGCACCTTGGCTATGACCTCGCTGTCACGCAGCATGTGGGTGTTCAGGCCTCCAATGACGGCCGGGTGGTATGGGCCGCGCCTCTCGGCATCTACGGCAACTGCATTGTGCTCGACCACGGCTACGGCCTGCAGACGATTTACGGCCATATGAGCCACATCGACGTACACGAAGGCGACATGGTGAAGCGCGGCCAGGTCATGGGCCAGAGCGGAATGACGGGCATGGCCGGCGGCGATCATATTCACTTCGCCATGCAGCTTGATGGGGTGCAGATCGATCCCAAGGAATGGTGGGACCCGCACTGGATCCAGGACCACATCACAAAGCGCATCGATGCGGGTATGGCGCCGTCTCCCGAAACGGCTGTTGTGCCGGCGAAAAGGCACGGGCGCCCGGCAGCATCCAAGAGACACCGGTAAGCGCCCTTCGTTCCAGGATTCGGCGCCTTTCAGGCGAAACTCGAAAGGCGTATTTATCGGTATGGCGGCATAAGCCTCGGGAATGCTATGCTTTCCCGCTATGAAGTCGAGGCCGTACTTTGCACTCGCCTGTTTTCTTGCTGCATCATTTGGAGCCGGACTTTCAACCTTTGCCCAGGAACCTGATCCGGCGATTGCATCGCTGCAGGCTCGTCCATCGCCCACATGGCTGAAGTCGGGTACTATTTATCAGATCTTCGTGCGCTCGTTTTCGCCCTCCGGCGATCTAAACGGCGTAACCGCACGTCTCGACGACCTGCACACCTTGGGCGTGAACATTCTCATGCTCATGCCGATCCATCCCTACGGCCAGGTCAAGAAGAAGGGCTCACTCGGCAGTCCTTACGCGGTCAGCGATTACTACGCGATCGATAAACCGCTCGGCACTAAAGACGATCTGCATCGACTTGTTGAAGAGGCACACAAGCGCCAGATGAAGGTCATCCTCGACATGGTGGCCAACCACACCGCATGGGACAGTGTGATGATGGCGCACCCTGAGTATTACAAGAAGGACAAGAACGGCAACGTCACTTATCCTCATGACTGGACCGATGTTGCAGCGCTCGACTATGCGAACCCCAAGCTACGCCGCTATATGACCGATGTCCTGATCTACTGGATCAAAAACTTTGATCTGGATGGATATCGCTGCGATGCGGCTGGCGAGGTGCCAACCGACTTCTGGGAACAGGCGCGCAAAGAACTGGACCAGGCAAAGCCCGACATCATCATGCTCGCCGAAGCGGAAAAGCCGGAACTGCTGCGCAGTGCATTCGATATCGACTACGCATGGTCCATGATGCACACCCTGAACGATGTCGAGATGGACGGAGCGCCCGCTACCAGGATCCAAGAGACAATGGAGCAGCAGCAGGCGCTGTTTCCCAAAGGCGCATTACACATGCGCATGAGCGACGATCACGATGAGCTTGCGCGCGACGACGCGCTATGGCTTTCCGGGAGCCATAGGTGCGTCGGCATTGATGTTCACGCTCGACGGTTCACCTCTGATCTACAACGGCATGGAAGTGGGTGACTCGACCCAGTCAGGCGATCCCGCGTTGTTTGAACCTCAGAAGATCTTCTGGGGCGCGGTGAAGTGGCATCCCGAGTACCCAAAGTTTTATGAGACGATTACCGCTCTCCGGCACGATCACCCGGCGCTACAACAAGGCGCAACCATTTGGTTGCACAACAGCGACGAACGGCACGTGGTTACATATTTGCGCAGTGCAGGCTCTGAAGAATTTCTGATCGCCGTTAACCTGTCGAATACGCCGTTTCGAGGAAGCGTGGAAGCCGCCGGGAACTGGAAAGAGATCGAACTTCCAGTTTCAAAACCTGAACCTGAAGCCGTTCCGTTTCTTTCGCTGAACGCGTTCGAGGCTCGCATTTTTCAAAAGCAAGCCCAGTAGGACGAACTCATGACCATATCGCAGACCGAACCGGCTGGAACCAAAACCGTGACGTACTTCCGCAAGCCTGAGCGCAGCTTCTGGCAGATTTGGAACATGAGCTTCGGCTTTCTCGGAATCCAGTTTGGCTGGGGCCTGCAGATGGCGAACATGAGCGCTATCTATGAATATCTTGGCGCGCGTGCAGACCAGATCCCGATTCTCTGGCTCGCCGCTCCGCTGACAGGCTTGCTGATTCAACCGCTCATCGGCCACGCGAGTGATCACACCTGGGGACGCCTCGGGCGTCGCCGCCCTTATTTTCTTGCCGGCGCGATCCTGAGTTCGCTCATGCTCCTTTTCATGCCGAATGCGTCGGCATTGTGGATGGCGGCAGGCATGCTCTGGATTCTGGACGCCTCGATCAACGTGAGCATGGAGCCATTCCGCGCATTTGTCGCCGACATCTTGCCGGAGGGCCAACGCACCTCGGGCTTCGCCATGCAGAGCCTGTTTATTGGACTCGGCGCATCGTTCTCCTCGGCATTGCCGTACATCCTCACCAATGTCTTCCACATGCAGCAGAAGGTCGGAGACACGCGCGCGGTGCCAACCGTCGTCCGCATCTCGTTCTACGTGGGAGCCGTGGCTTTCATCGGCGCGGTTCTTTGGACCATCCTCACCACGAAGGAGTATCCGCCGCAGGATATGGAGGCTTTCCGGCGAGCCAAGGCCGAAAAGACTGGCCTCTCCGCCAATTTCAGAGAGATCCTGTCGGCCATCGCCGAGATGCCCGACACCATGCGCAAACTCGGCCCGGTGCAACTGCTTACGTGGCTGGGTCTCTTCTGCATGTGGCTCTATTTTCCGGTTGCTGTGGCGCACAACGTGTTTGGAGCCAGCGATACGAGTTCGCCGCTCTATCAGGCGGGTGTGGAGTGGGGCGGGAACTGCTTTGCGATCTACTCAATTGTATGTTTCGCCTTCTCATTTGCGTTGCCGGGCCTGGCTCGTAAACTCGGACGCAAGAACACGCATACTGTCTGCCTGATATGCGGAGCACTGAGCCTGATGTCGGTGGCTCTCATTCACAACAAGTACGTTCTACTGCTGACAATGGTGGGCGTAGGCATCGCCTGGGCCAGCACTCTGTCCATGCCCTATGCAGTGCTTGCCGCCTCTCTACCTCCGGCGCGAACCGGCGTCTATATGGGAATCTTCAACTTCTTCATCGTCACGCCCGAGATTCTGGCTTCGCTGTTTTTCGGCTGGTTCATGATCCACATGCTGCACAACAATCGCATCTACGCCATTATTGCCGGGGGCGTTTTCATGCTGATGGCGGCCCTTCTGATGCAGCGCGTACGCGATCCACAGACACTGAGCGTGCAGGACGTGTAACGCCACAACAATGTGGGCTCATTCGTTCGGGCCGTTGTTCGCAACCCGGGACAGGAGCGCATGCAACTGGCTTACCCCCTCGGTGAGCGCCGCCGGACCCGGCTGCAGAATCAGCGACGAAGGAATCTCGAAGATCTGGCCCAGGCGAACAGCCTCGATCTGATGCGCACGCGGACGCGATGTAATTTCGTCGAACTTGACCTTCATTCCGCACCACGACGCAAAGATCACATCGGGATTGCGCTCCACCACCGTATCCCAGTCCACCACCCGATCCTGCGCCTTCCGGCATCCGCGAAGCTCGGGAAAGACAGGCTCGCCGCCGGCAATCTCGACCAGCTCTTCGACCCACTCGATGCCGCTGATGATGGGGTCGTTCCACTCTTCAAAAAAGACGCGCGGTCGAACGGGAAACGCCTTTGCCGCCGTTGCGACGGTTTCAAGGCGCCGGGAATAGGAACGAATCAGCGCATCGCCTTCTGCCTGTCTTCCCAGGATGCGCGAGATCATGGCAATCGTCTCGAAAATCTCCGCGATGCTGCGTTGATTGCAATTCAACACCGTGAAGCCGCGCAGAGACGCCTCATGCGTTATCTGCGCCTGCACATCGGAGTACGTCACGATCAGGTCCGGCTTGAGTTCCGCAATCGCGTCGAAGTTCGCATCGCGAAAGGTGGAAACTCGCGGCTTCTGTCGTACTTCCGGCGGTCGGGTAGAGAAGCCCGAGACTCCGACGATCCGATGCTCCTCGCCCAGCAAATAGATCAGCTCGGTCACCTCGTCTGAGAGGCAAACGATGCGATTCGGGAAGGAATACAACTCCGGCTGGGGGGATGATCCGGGCATAGGGGTGAACGATTTTATACGAATGGATACTGTATGATGCAACGGGTGCAGCATTTGCGCGCGAAACCACACGGATGCAAAGATGATTTCATGGTCCCGCGGCGTCTGCCAACCCAAGAGGAGATTCGGATATGAGCTGGTCGACCGTTCGGCGCATCTCCATCCGTCCGTTCAGCGCACATCTGCCCATTTGCCTGCTTGTGCTGGCGCTCAGCGCCTGCCAAAACAGCCAGCGTGTCAGCCTGACGGTTTCCGCAGCGGCGAGTTTGCAGGGCGCGCTCGGTGAGGTCGAAGCCGCGTATTTCGCAGGCCACCCGAAAGTGGAATTTCGTAACAACTTCGGATCGTCTGGAACGTTGGCTCGCGAGATCGAGCAAGGCGCTCCGGTCGATCTGTTTCTGTCGGCCGCAGCAAAGCCGATGGACGATCTGGAAAGTAAGGGATTGATTACGGCGGGAACACGGCAGAACATCCTGCACAATTCTCTGGTTCTGATTGCACCGCTCGATTCGAAGTTGCAGGGACCTGCGGACCTGGCCGATCGATCGACCCGACTGATAGCGGTTGGCGATCCGGCGAGTGTGCCTGCCGGGCAGTACGCGCAGCAAACGCTCAATGCTCTCCACTTGAACGATCAGGTCAAGGGAAAGCTGGTTTTGGGCAAAGATGTTCGCCAGGTGCTGACCTACGTGGAAACTGGGAATGCGGATGCGGGCTTCGTATACGCAACGGATGCGCGCATCTCCGGAAGGGTTCGCGTGGTTGCAACCGTGCCGGAGTCTGCGCATGAGCCAATCGTCTATCCTGCAGCCGTGGTAAAGACGAGCGCGAATCAGGAGGCTGCGCGCGCGTTTGTCGAGTTCCTGGGCAGTCCGGAAGCCAAGGCAATCTTCACCAGGAATGGATATACACTGGCTGCACCGTGATCCTGCCTGCTGATGCGTCTCCGCTGATCATTTCGCTGGCCACGACTTGCGCAGCAACGGTAGCCACGTTTTTTCTGGGCATGATTGCTGCACGGATCATGTACGACGTGCGCGGCGGCATTCGCGCATGGATGGATGGCCTGCTTACTCTCCCTTTAGTGCTTCCACCCACGGTCGTGGGATTCTTTCTTCTGCTGATCTTCGGGAGGCGCAGCTTTATCGGGCGCGCGCTGGAGCATGTCGGACTCACGATCGCATTTTCGTGGCCGGCGACGGTCATTGCGGCCACCGTAATTGCGTTTCCCCTGATGTACCGGACAACGCTCGGGGCGTTTGAACAGGTAAACCCCACGCTGCTGCAGGCGGCGCGCACACTGGGAGCAAGCGAGTGGACCGTATTTCGCCGTGTGTTGTTGCCGCTTGCGGGTCCGGGTGTGATTGCAGGCACCGTTCTGGCCTTCGCCCGTGCTCTCGGCGAATTCGGTGCCACCTTGATGTTGGCCGGCAACATCCCCGGCCGCACGCAGACCATGCCGATTGCGATCTTTTCATCCGCGGAAGCGGGTGACATGCATACGGCATTCCTTTGGGTCTGCCTGATCGTGATCTTTTCGCTGGCCATCATCCGCCTGCTGAATGTGCAGAAGAAAACGCGGGCAATTGAGCGAATCGATCCGGACAAGCCCGGCATCGACCTCCGCGAGCCAGTACTCCCAGCCGTTCTTTCCGATCGCGACCGAGAGCCGGGGGGCGCACTTGAGGTCGAGATAGAGCGGAGCCTTGAAAACTTCGACCTGCGCGTCGCGCTCAACGCCGGCGAAGGATCGGTTGGGCTGCTGGGGCCTTCGGGGTCAGGAAAATCGATGACCCTGCGCATGATTGCCGGTGTCTCAACGCCTGACCGCGGGCGCATCGTTCTCAACGGCCGAGTTCTCTTTGATAGCGCAACCGGACAAAATATTCCGGCGGCCGGCAGGAGGGTGGGTCTCGTGTTCCAGGACTACGCCCTGTTTCCGCATCTGACCGTAGCGGAGAACGTCGGTTTCGGTCTGGCTCATTTTCCCAAGCATGAGAGGGCCGCGCGGATGTGGAAGGAACTCGAGTCGATGGGAATCGCCGAGCTGGCAAATCGGTACCCCGGCCAGATATCGGGCGGCCAGCGGCAGCGCGTGGCGATAGCGCGATGCATGGCCATGGAGCCGGATGCGCTGTTGCTCGACGAGCCCTTCGCTGCGCTCGACCCGCACTTGCGCAGGCGCACCGAAGAGCAGCTTCGCGCCACGCTGGCAGGTTTCAGCGGGCCGGTGGTCTTTGTGACGCACGATATGGAGGAGGCTTTCCGTTTCTGTTCAGACCTGCAGGTGCTGGATAACGGCCGCGTGATCGCAAGCGGACCCAAACACACGCTTTTTGAGCGGCCGCGCACGGTAGCGGCAGCCCAGCTTACCGGCTGCAAGAACATCGCGCCCGCCAGGCGTCTCAGCGCCGACGGCATTCAGGTGGATGCGTGGGAGTGCAGGCTGCGGACGGCGATTGAGGTTCCAGAGGCACTGACGCACGTCGGATTTCGTTCGCATCATTTGGCTTTTCAAAAAGCCGACGGCGGCGAGAATACATTTCCATGCTGGCTTGTGAGCACGAGCGAAGCTCCGCATGAGATGACCCTCTATCTGCGTCTGCATACCGAGCCGGTGCCGGGGCAGACGCCTCATCTGCAGGCCGATGTCGCAAAGGATGTCTGGCGAGCGCTCTCTGCACAGCCGCAGCCCTGGCGTATCACGCTCGATCCCGGGCGGATGCTGGTTCTTGAAGGCTGACAGGAAACCGGCAAGAACAACCGCACAACTGCATGGTCGGTAGACTCGATCATGCTTTACCGGGAAGAATTCGATCGACACCATGGGATGCCCAGTGAGAGCATTCGTTTACGCAAGCTGCCTGCACTGTCGTTAGTAAAGTGACGAAGACTTTCAGAAAACAGAAGAGTCGCCATCCGATCGCAGCGGAACAAAGGAGAGGCGAGAATGAAATGCGCGAGAACGAAAGCTGAGGAGGCACGAAAGAATGGAGGTCGCTAGTCTAATAAGCCAGATCGATGCTCTTCCCGCAGACTGGCATGGGGCAGGCTCCGTCGGAGTGAATGTTTTGCGGACAATTGCACAGCACACGGAACGCATTGGAGCAGTCAGGAACTCCGCCGAAACCGGATCAGGAAAGACAACACTGCTATTTTCACATCTCTCCGCCAACCATCTGGTCTTCGCGAAAGATTTTGGCGACAGCATTAGTCAGGTGAGAAATAACCCACTGTTCCAATCGCAAAAAGTGACTTTCATTGAAGGACCCACGCAGGAAACCCTGCCCGCGTACCGGTTCCAGCAAAAATTTCAGCTCGTCTTGCTCGATGGTCCACATGGATATCCGTTCCCAGACCTTGAGTATTTCTATTTCTACCCTCAAATCGAATCCGGGGGGCTGCTTCTGATTGACGACATTAAGATCCCAACCATAAACAGGATGTTCGAGATCATCAAGGCTGATGATATGTTCAGATTCCTGGAAGTGGTTGACGACAACATGGCCTTTTTCCAGCGGACAGAGGCCCCCTGTGTCAGCCCCTCCAGCGATAGTTGGTGGCTCCAGGGTTACAATAAGCCTCACTACCTCAAAACCCTCAATCCAAGTCCTCCGCGCCCCGCCACCGGATTACTTAAAGCCTATCTGCTTTCTCGTCGTCTCATTCCCAGACGCGTAAGGGCGCTTATTCCACAGAACACCAAGAAACGGATTCTGAAAGCGCTGCAGCGTTGATTGTGGCGCTTCCTGCTTGCTGCAAGGCCAAGCCCCATAACCCGGCACCGGAAGTTGCCAGTGTGAGAAGAGCGGGACTCTAAAATGGGTAACAGGAACAGGCGGGAATTTCTCCTCGGGGCGGGAGTCACAGTCGGCAGCGTGGCTTTAGGGGAGATTCGCGCGACGAACCTGGTGTCGACGTTGCCCGAAACCAACTCAGGCCCTACAAGTTTCTGGACGAGGTCCTCTCTACAAAGAACGGATGAATCCGCGGCGCGGAAAACTGCGATTGGTGGGAAAATCCGCGGACTTATGGTGGACGCCGGCCGTGTCCCGGAGTCGCTGGAATACTATCGGCGAGTAGTTGATTTCTGTGCGGATTGGGAACTCAACACACTGCATTTCCGACTGGCCGACGATCAAGGAAGTGCCTTGAACTTCGCTTCTGTTCGTGGTCTTGTGACGCACAAGAATGCGTTTGCCCCCGAACAATTGAGAAACCTGGCAGAGTACGCCCGAACCCACGGAGTCGATTTGATCCCCGAACTGGAATCGTTCGGGCATACCGGATACATTACCCGCTCGGCTACATACGCTCACTTACTGGACAGCGAAGCGCAAGGCCCTTCCGATTTCACAGGTGTCATTCCAGTACATCCTGAGACTCTGCAACTATTCAGTAAGCTATACCGCGAACTCGCCACGATCTTCTCTTCGATCTATCTTCATGGCGGATGCGATGAGGTGAACTGGGGAGGCTCCGCGCTCTCGCGCAAAGCACTTGAGACGAAAACCAGGGCACAGATATGGGCAGAGTATCTCAATTCGCTCAATCAGATCGCCGCAGGTCTAGGGAAACAATTGATTGTGTGGGGCGACGTTGTTATTCACAAAGAACCCGAGATTCTCGGCAATCTGGACAAGAGCATCATCATCATGGATTGGAATTACAGGGAGACCAGTTCCGCCAGGATTCGCGAGGCCTTCGTGAAAGTCCGCGCGAATGGCAATCGTGGGATCGGAGCGCCGGGATTGATCAACTACAAGTGGGGCCCTCGGGCTGGAACCGAACAGTTGCGGAATATTGACGCCTATGCCGACGCATATCTCGAACAGGCGGACCCCAGTTCTCTGGGCGTCATTCTGACAAACTGGGTGCCGAGCCGTTATGTTCAGAATTCAATCTGGGATGGGTTCGCGTATGGTGCTGTTGCCTTCAATGAAAGTACGGCAACGGCGCAGAGTGCGGCGTTCCGCCGTTTTGTGGAGAGACATTATGGAGCCACCTGGAGCGAGGATTGGAAGGAAGCATTTCAAACAATTTATGATGTGGCTCCCTCCGTTCAGGAGCGGCACGCAGCTTCGTCGACGGGCTTCCCATTGAAGGTACCGTGGAGCAATGACGAAGAACTTGCAGCTGCATTTCGAATTCAATTTCCAAAACAGAATCCATTTACACCGCTGCGAAGCGTGCTTGTCCAGTTGGAACCGCAGGTGCGGAAAAACCTCGCGGACTTTCAATCCTTTGCCCTGTGCGTTGAGGTTCTGGAGAGGACGTTTTGGAGAGAAGCGGCTGTTTTCTCGCATGTAGCGATGGATTCGCGGGATCGGGGAACTACTGCCACATTGCTTCAGAGGATTGCGGAAGGTGATCAGGCACTTGTGGACGCATTGTCGAAGGATTGGGATAAAGGGCGCTTTCCGGATTCCGCTGCAAAGTCGGAGCTGCTGGTTGACCTCCAGCCTAAAGACCAGCTGGTTTTACAGTGGGTGCGGGCTGCCAAGTATTCGGCTTCCCTGGCGAGCCATCCCGAGCGCTTCTATCAACTTCTCGAAACCGCGAAACCTGTGTGAAGGCCTATTGGCCGCTGGTGCGCGCATCAAATCCTTATTGCATCTTGGAGGCGCAAGGGAGCGGGATCGGCAAAGCACAACGTCTTCAAGGGAATCATGTGACCACTCTCGATAACAGGATTGCCATCCATGTATCGGAATCTCGCAGCAAGATGGGCGCGCGGGCCGCGAGCGATATAGCGCATGAAATTCGCACCTGCCTTGAGAAGCAGCCAGGACTACGAATGATTTTTGCCGCTGCGCCAAGCCAGAGCGAGATGCTCTCTGCGCTGCGCGACGAGAAGGATATTGACTGGTCGCGCATAACCGCCTTCCACATGGACGAATATCTGGACCTCCCTGCGGGTGCTCCCCAACGCTTTAGCAGTTGGCTTCGCAAGGCGATCTTCGACCATCTTCCCCTTGCTGCCGTACATCTGCTCGAGCCCGGCGATACTCCCGCGCAGACGGCTTCAGAGTATGCCGCCAAGCTCGAGGCTGCGCCGATTGATATTGTCTGTTGTGGCATCGGCTCCAATGGCCATCTCGCGTTTAACGATCCACCTGCTGACCTCAACGATCCGCTGACCGTCAAGATTGTCGAACTCGATGCGCAATGCCGCCAGCAGCAGGTTGACGACCAGTGTTTTGCCACGCTCAACGACGTGCCTACGCGTGCGCTGACCATTACCGTACCGGGGCTGCTCGCCGGACACGCGATTTTTTGCACTGTGCCGGGCGCCATGAAGAAAGAGGCTGTCCGCCGCGCTCTCCTGGAACCTATCACTCCCATGTGTCCGGCGAGCGCGCTGCGTCTTCATCCACGCTGCATGCTTTATCTCGACTCTGATTCGGCGGGTGAAATCCAAATTGTGTAAAGCACTACCGTTGCCCTAAGGATTCGCTTGCTGGAAGGGCGAACGCACTCCTTCGGGGCCTCCGTCATCAAGTACGATCGATGCCATGGAAGAATCGCTGACTGGACGTGACCCTTGCACCGGAGAATCGATCATTGTGCGCTACGCTGATGGCCGCATCAATGGGATCCAAAAGGGCGCAGCCGGCGAGACATCCTGGCTCGCCCCGGGCCTGGTCGATCTGCAGGTTAACGGTTATATGGGCGACGATGCCAACGCTGCCTATCTCACCATCGAAACCGTCCAAAGCCTCGCGCGCCGCATGCTTGCCATCGGTGTCACCACGTTTGTGCCCACGCTCATTACCGCCTCGGAGCAGAAAATCATCCACAATCTTCGCATCATCGCCGCCGCACGCAAGGCAGATCCGCTTCTGGCGCACATGATTCCCATGGTGCACGTCGAAGGTCCGCACATTGCGTCCGAGGATGGTCCCCGCGGTGCGCACCCTCTCGAGCACGTTCGCCCGCCGGATGTCGCTGAATTCACGCGCTGGCAGGCAGCCTGCAACGATCTCGTCGGCATAGTAACGCTCTCGCCGCATTACGCGGAGGCGCCAGAATACATCCGTACGATCACTGCGCGTGGCGTCCATATTTCGCTCGGTCATACCGGCGCGAGCGCAGATCAGATTCGCGCGGCTGTCGATGCGGGCGCGCGCCTTTCTACTCATCTCGGCAATGGCGTGGCGAACATGCTGCCCCGCCATCCGAATCTCATCTGGACGCAACTGGCTGAGGACCGGCTGACAGCGACCTTCATTGCGGATGGCCGACATCTTCCACTCGACACGCTCACTGCAATGTTGCGCGCCAAGACAGCGCGACGCGCCATTCTGGTTTCGGATATCGTGTCGCTTGCAGGGCTCCCTCCCGGCCAGTATGCGACGCCAATTGGCGGAAAAGTCGACCTTCACCCAGATGGCCGCCTCAATGTTGCCGGCAGCATGTATCTCGCCGGCGCGACCGCCACGCTCAATGCTTCCATCGCTTACGTCGCCGCCAACACGGGCTTCAGCATCGGCGATGCCGTGCAGATGGCCACGGCCAACCCTGGACGTTTCGCAGGCGCGCGAGGTGTACTCCGTGTCGGTGCGCCCGCAGACCTTATACGCTTTCGCTGGAGCCAAGGCTCTTCAGCGCTCTCAGTCGAATCCGTCATCGTGCGGGGAAAGAGCTGGCAATGAGATTCTTCTTGCGGCTTAGAATTGAGTGATGCAGCCGAACATGCGCCAGGCCTCTTCGTTCCATCTGGGAACACGCGGCACCGAAACTCTACGATTGAATCGGGAGTACGCGCCTTCCAAGCGGCCGGTATCCTTCGTCTGTTTCGAGAAAAGACAGCCAGGAATGGTTCTGAGCGAGCACCTCTTCAAGTTCCGGCTCGCTGAGAACCATGCACGCGGTGGAGAGCGCATCCGATTCAGCAGCAGTATCGGCTAGAGCCCACGCACGCATTTGCCGCGATGCCGGGCGCCCGTTTCGGGGATCAAGAATGTGAGAGCCCTGTACCGCCAACCCTGAACCGCTCAATGAAGCGTGAGTCAGAAAGAACCTTTGCGATGCGTGATCTTCGCCAAGGCCGCAGGACCACCCCGGCGTTTCGGCAGGCGGATCTCCCGCAAGAACGCTGCTGCCACCGGCGATCAGCAAAAATGAGGGGCAATCCCATTGGCGCAGCAATTCGGCCATGCGGTCCAGCGCGAATCCCTTGCCAATGGCGCCCAGATCGAATTGGAGCTGGCCGCTCAAGCAGAGAATTGATTGCTCATCCGGCAACAAACTCCACTGCGGGAAGGGAGATCTGACTTTTCAGGGCCGCGGGAGTCGCGCAAAATGCGCCGTGCGTGGCCCGCTCCATCCGCTTCGCAATTTGCAGGCAGGCGAAGGCCGGCTCGCTCAAGCGCATCTTCTCGCCAGGCGCCAGATCTCCGATGCGGGCGATATCGCTGTTGCCTCGAAAGCGGCTCAAGCGCGCTTCCAATGAATCGACCAGATCGAATGCGGCCTGTGCGGCCTGCGCGGCGTACGTTCTCTCATCGCAGTTGATGCGCACCTGAAAATGGGTCGCCATGGCGGCGTGGTTGAATTGATGGATTTCACGCATAGGAATTCATTTGGGCGCGGGCGACCACAAGAGGATGAGCACACCGGGACGGACGCCGAAGAACTCCGGACGAAAATGCTTAAGTTGATCGGCGTATTGATCCGCAGCCTCGGTGGAAGTGATGTAGAAATCCGCATCTTTCGCCTTGCTGGCCCGGCTGCCAGAAACCGACTTCGGAAAAGTGTCGCAAGTACCACGGAAGAGGCCAGGGATCGGCAGCAATCACCGTGATGCGTGGAGTGGCTATTCCATTCTGGCGAGCCAAATCCGCGATTTCGCCGGGAAGTCCGAGGATGTCGTCCGAGGTCTGGGCATA
The DNA here is from genome assembly GCA_963830285.1 of uncultured Acidobacteriaceae bacterium. GTDB lineage: Bacteria > Acidobacteriota > Terriglobia > Terriglobales > Acidobacteriaceae > Telmatobacter. The sequence continues at coordinate 1,112,822 of CAWHLU010000008.1, read as the reverse complement.
GGCATACGGATTGCTCTCGTCCGCAGGATAAAGAAAGACGCGTTGGCGCGTGTCGTGAGCGATCAGGACGCTAACTAAGACTGCGAGAACGCAGAATACCGGAATTGTTGCGCGTTGACTGAATCTCGTCGTGCCCCATCGCCAGAGCGACTCGACCGCGATCGCGGCGAATAACGTCAGCGGAAGCCATAGATTGAGCGCCAGCCACGGTGTCTTGTATGGAATCAGGCTGTAGATAACGGCGATCAACAATCCGTAGTACGCGAGCCACTGATAAGGCGAGGCATCACGCCTTCTAAAGATAATGAAGAGCCCGAGGCAGGCAAAGGCGACTAGCAGTCCACCGGACCAGCCGCCGGTGAGAAGCCGGCCGAAATACCAGAAGGGCTTCTCGTGACCTTGACCAGCCGCGCGTGCAAAGAGATCGGGCGCCGCATGGAATAGCGCGGGGAGGGCTTTCCAGTTTCTGCCAAACCAGGTAAATAAGGCCGCGCTGAGCAGCAGAAAAGAGAGAGCCGCGATAAGTATCGTTTTCCGGGGCCCCTGTCGCATTTGGCCCGTTTCGCGCACGCTCGTGAACCTGAACACAATCGCAGCGGCCGCAAGAGCGAAAAAGTGAAGGAGCGCCGTCTCCTTGCATGCCAGCATGAGAGCAGCACATGCGCCTGCAAGCGCTGCCTGGCGAACAGAGCGCGTCTGCGATGCACGCCAACCAGACAGAATCAGTCCGAACGTAGCCGCGCAGAACAGCGATTCATGTATGAAGTACCTGTCGTAGTAAACAGGCAACGGAGCGACGGCAAACAGAATGCGCTGCGAGCAGGCTAGGGAAGAAGCCGAACATTTCAACGGCAGCGCCAAAAAGCAAAATCGTGATGGTCCCAGCCACGACCGGTACGATCCGCAACTCTGATTCCGTCAGATCAGAGAATGACTTCGCTCCCTGCATCCTGACCATTGGCAGAGCGAAGTGCAGCCAGCGCAGGACCGTGGCGGTCCTGCGGATCGTAGATGAAAGGTTCTTTGCCAAGCAATTGTCCGACGATGTAGGCGTTGACGGCTTCGTCCGTGTGCATGGGCCGCGCGCCCAGTTGCGGGAGGCGAACCGCCAGTCCGATAAGCGCGACGATGAAGAAAGCCATCCAGCGAGCCCAACGCGAGCCCGTAGCTGCGGTCTCCATTAGTGCGCTGCCGGAGCGACTAAGTTCAGGCAGGCTTGCCCCACACTTCAACCTCAATGTAGTCGTTCAATTTGTTGGTCGTGTTTCCGTTGCTGTAGAGGCGAACATAGCGGCCCTTCGCGCCCTTGGCATCGATCAACTTGCCCTGGTAGGTCTCGACGTAATTCAAATCCTTGCCCGCGCCGAGCCCAAGTTCGCCTTTGAAGTCATTGTTGAAGATCGTCGTCACGCCGGACTTGAACGTGGGGTCATCGGATACCTGCACCACGACATCGCGATAAACGCGCGCCTGGGAATGGAAGTGCCAGACGAGGACGGCATAGATGTTTGCGCTTTTCGCCAGATCGATCTGCACCCATTGTTTGCCCGGCCCGAGTTCGACCCACGAGCCTTCGTCGCCGGCCTTGTCGCCATCGGCGACCATGTCCAGCGTTCCGACCACAGGATTGTTGTCGCTGGCCGTGACCTTCTTGCCCTTGGCCAGATTGATGGTGCCGGCGGGAACCATGAAGTCCGGGCGCTTGCCCTTCATCGGCGGCTCAAGGTTGGGCACATTGAGCGGAACGGGCGTGCCGACGAACAGAGGGCGAGGCAGTTGGGTCTTCAGCGGAACTTTGTCCTGCGCCAGAGCGGCAGTGGCAACGACAGCGAATGCGGCTAGAAAAGAGCAATTACGGAAAAGGATAGTTTTCATAATCTCAGGCTTTCACTTCTTCGCTGGTGATCAAGAGCTTTCTCTCGGCAGCCACCGCTTCGTTGGCTTTATGAATGACGTATTCGCTGGTGAAAGCCTCATCGCCAGGGCAATTCAACTTTGCCGTTCCGCGAATGGCGTTGAAGAAGTTTTCCAGGTGCGGCTGATGCGGGGGTTTGTTGAAGAACACCGGAATTTCATATTCCGCCAGTTGCGCGGTTTCCCGCACGTCCACTTTCGTGGCGTCATCGCGGATGATCGGCATTGGCACGCACATAGCCCTTCTGTGCCAGGTCGTCCCATGAAACCGCATCGGCGCGAGCCTCGCGATAAATGGCGCAGAGCGACGGATCTTCTGACATCTTGATGGTGCCGTCGTCGCCCATGAACATCTCAAAATAGCCGCCGCCGGCGCTGGTGGTCGTCTGCACCTGGTAGAACGCGCGCGCCACACCCTGGGCCAGCGGATACTCGTAAATGACCATGGCGTTGTCATACCAGTCGTGGTTCTTGTAGTAATCCAGGCCGCCGCTGGCGATTACGGATTTGGGCGTCGTGCCCAGCCACCAATTGAAGATGTCGATCTGGTGCGCGCCGAGATCGGATAAGGGACCGCCGCCGAGGCCTTTGTACCAGCGCCAGTTGCGGAACTGGTGCATGTCCTTGTAGCCATACTTTGCCAGCATGCTCGCGGGCATCTCGAATTTCTTCGGCCAGCCAAAGTCCTCTTTGACTGCACGATTCCATTGTCCCTGCGCAGCGGTGAGCCGGCCGCAAAACTGGGCATCGTGAAGCAGCCGGTTCAGCGTGAACACATAGCGCGGGTTGCTGCGGCGCTGATGGCCGATCTGCAACAGCTTTCCGGTTTCGCGCATGGTCTGCACCATGGAGCGCGCACCTTCGATGGTGTTGCTCATCATCTTTTCGCAATACACATGCAGGCCGGCCTTGAGGCAGGTGTTGGTCATCGGCGCATGCCAGAAATCCGGCGTCGCGATGAGCACCGCCTGCAGATCTTTTTCCTTGGCGAGCAGGTCCTCATAATTCTCGTAAGCGCGGACTTCGTTGCCCAGCTTCTGCAGATAGCGCTGCGCCCTCGCCGCGGTGGTAATCCCAGATGTCACAGAGGGCGACAAGCCGGACACCTTCAATGTTCAGGAACGACTCGAGGAGAACCTGCCCTTCCTCGCCATATCCGATGAGGGCGACATTGATGGTGTTCAGCGAAGACTTCTTGACGACGGCCTTCTGTTCGGCGGAATCGGACTTGCAGGCCTCCAACAGCATGGCGGCGCCCGCCACCGCAGTAGCGCTGATAAACTCACGACGATTCAACTTATCTACCATTTTTTCAGGACCGCAAACCTGTTGTGCTGGACCAGCAGAAACGCAGCAGCCACCAGGCCGATATGAATGCCAAGGTACGCCACGCCATCGTTCTGATCGATCAGAACCAGGCCGACTGTCAGCGCGATGAAGAGCAATCCCTGTACAAGCAATGAGACGCGCGTGCCGAATCCGATGATGAGCATGATTCCGGTCAGAATGAACGCCGGGCCAAGCATGCGATCGAACAGCGTCAATGCGAATTTCGGGAAGAGCGGATCATGAGCGAACTTGTCTCTGAGTCCGACAGGGATACCCGCGTAATTGGCCAGTGCGTAGGACTTCACGCTCACGTTGACCATCACGCCGCTTGCATCCGGCTGGCCGGTAGAAGGATCGATGAGCGGCATTGCAACCGATTTATACGCGGCATATTTCTGAATGCCGACGAACAGGGCACGAAAACCCAGCCATAGTCGCAAAAGCCAGAAATGCGAAGGTGAAGTCCCATGCGACTTTCTGGACAGGAGAAACTCTTATTTCAGTTGCAGCAGCCATGTATCCTCGGGCGATGAAGATGCGTTAGATCGTAAGGTTCTTCATGTACTCCGCATCCACCTTCAGCGATTCCTTCCAGGGCATATCGAATTCCTCCTGCTCGACGAAGGCGTGCGAATCTTCTGGTTTTCGGCAGCCTGCGCAAAGATCGGCCGGTAGTCGATCGATCCGCGGCCCAACTCCGTCACCTTCGCGTCTCTCATGCGTTGCGAACGAGATGTTCGGCGGAAGGTGAAAGTCCTTTACGTGCAACATGGAGAAGCGCTGCGGATACTTCTTCATCAGGGCGACGGGATCCTGGCCTGCGACCTTCACCCAGCCCAGATCCATTTCGAAGGTCATCTTGTCGGGATCGCAGAGTGCGAGTAGCTCCTCGTAGGGCACCTTGCCATCGACCGGCTTAAACTCCACCCAGTGGTTGTGGTAGCCAAAGGTGATGCCTGCCGCTTTCAGCTTCTCACCGGTTTTGTTGAATTCCTCGGCGTTGTACTTCCAATCATCTATCGCAAGCGGCCCAGGATTTTGGCCGGAGACAGGTGGGATCTTGCGTCCCGGTCCCGGACAGATGATGTAACTCACGCCGATGGTCTTCTCAAATTCTGTGGTGGCGTCCAGGTCTTTGGTGACGTCGAGAAACGAACGGTGCGAGCTGACGCACTTCAGCCCCGCCTGGTCGAGCGCCTTGCGGATCTCTGCCGCGGATTTCTTCGGCAGCGAAGCGGACTCCACCTCAACGTACCCGGCCTCGCGCACCGCCGCCAGCGTTCCTTCAAAGTCCTGTGCCATCTGCTGCCGCACGCTGTATAGCTGGATGCCCGGCATGAGTCCCAACGGCATTCCAAACGAGAACTTCGTTGATGAGACTGCTGCAACCGCAGCTGCCCCGCCGATAAAGTTTCTGCGCGTTACGGGTTGCATTACCCCTCCAACTGAATCGACGATCCTATCGTCGGCCAAACCATGGAGCACTCGAAGTCATGCAGAGAACCGGTACTCAACTGAACGAGGACCGGGAAAAGGACTGTCGACTTTCTAGCTCATCTTCCAAGGCGCACGATATTGGCGCGTCATCAATTTGCTCGCTTCCGGATCGCCGATGATCTTCTCTTCCTTCGCATCCCACCGGATCTTCCTTCCGGTGAGCATCGAAATAAGGCAAAGGTGTCCCGGAAGCGCAGAGTTATGTCCGACTTCAACGGGCGTGACGGTCACTTGACGTGTTTTGATGCAGTCCAGGAAGTTCTGCTGGTGATCGGCTGAGGTGTATAGCTTGACCTTGCGCAGTTCTCTCGGCAAGTATTTGCCTTGCTTCCAGGCTTGATTGGAGGCGTCAAATCCGTCGCGATCGACCCATACCCAGCCCTCAGTGCCAATCCATTTCACTCCCGTCTTGATATCGGGATAGCCACCGGCAATCGTCATTGTGATGCCGCGCGGGTATTTCAATTCGAACCGGTATTTCGGCGCGGTGTTCCACACCGCATTCGCTGGTGGGAGTTCTCCACTGCCTTCGACCTCCGACGGACCGGTGTGATCGAAATCGAGGCCCCAGTGGGCAATATCGCAATGGTGCCCGATCCAATCCAGAAGTTCGCCACCGCCCGTGTTGTAGTTCCAGCGCCAGGATTTGTGGGACCGAGCCCTGATGTACGGCTCCATCTTCGACGGGCCGATCCACATCTCGTAGTCCAGTTCCTTGGGAGGATCGGTCACGAGCATATTCCAGGCAGGCGTGCCAGACACAATCTGCTCCAGGCTGCCCACGTTTTGCCCCTGGGAGGCCAGGTTTGCGAGCGCATCCTTCTGCACGTCGTCGAAGTCTGAGTTGCCGCCAGGCAAGCCCACTTCGACATGGGTCACCTCGCCAATCAGCCCGTTTCGAACGATCTCCGCGGCCTTATGAAACATGGGAACGGAGCGCTGCCATGATCCCATCTGCCAGATGATCTGGTTCTTCTGAACGGCGCGCACGATGGATTGCTGTTCGGCAATCGTGTGCGCCAGCGGCTTTTCGCCGTAGATATCTTTTTTTCGCCGGGCGGCTTCGGTGGCGACGATCTCGTGCCAGTGGTCGGGTACGGCGATCATGACGGCGTCGATATCGTCTCGAGCTAGTAGCTCGCGATAATCGTGGTAGCCCTTGCAGTCCTCGTTCCCGTAAGCGTCATTGACCTTCTTGACGGCAGCCTGCAGATGATCGGCATCGATATCGCACGCAGCGACTACCTGGCAGTCCGACAATGTCAGGAAGGCGTCCGTGTTGCCAGGCCCCTGCCACCCCATCCCGATCACGCCCAGGTTGATGCGGTTATTGGGCGCTGTTGCCGGAGTCTGCGCCGCGGCGCTGCGAAGAACTGCGGGAAGAATGGCAGCAGATCCGGCAGTCTTCAGAAAGCGACGGCGACTGAAACGGCGAAGGAGGGATTCATATCCAGATTGTTGTGACATCATCTATCTCATTATCACTTCGTACAGGCAAACTAACATGATTTATATCACTTTCGGGTACAGTTCCTCTGCATGGGGTAAGGAGGCGCTGAAGCTCGAAGACACGAAGGAATTGTGGTTCGGAAAGATCTTGCCGCCGGCGATCGACTCGATGAACCCCAAAAGCTCAAAACCGGGGACTTGTGCGCCCGGTCGGCGGGTTGGAAATGGGTTGATCCACCCGTGAATGGCCGCGAAGGCTGAAGTTGAATCATGGACGAACTCGTAGGAGTTTGGAACCGTCTGGAGAATGGGTTGGATTGGGTTGGCGAGGCAGGCCCAAACCCGGGAGGTGCGTAGAGGCTCGGCTGGAGTTATAGTCTTTGCGTCGGCAGTTTTGTCCCCAGACGCGTGCCCAAAATCTGATCCGATCAACCATTAGGATGCCGGGTGCCTGATCAGCTCCTCAAAGTCCCAGGAGGAATCAATGTCCGATTCCACGAAATCTCCCCGCTCTTCAGCGGAAAATCAAGATGAGAATCGCGGCATCAGCCGTCGTGGTTTTCTGAAGGGTGCCGGATTGACTGCAGCCGGAACCGCTTTGCTCGACGGGGCTCAGGCATTTAGCCGTGAGACCGCAGCAGTAACGAACCCAGGTGTCGAAGAAATGGGTCCAGGCCCAGTTCCCATTCATCTGAAAATTAACGGCAAAGAGCAAAGCTTGGAGGTCGAGCCTCGCACTACGCTGGCCGATGCATTGCGCATCCATCTCGGAATGACCGGAACCAAGGTCATTTGCGATCGCGGGGCCTGCTCGGGATGCACGGTCTGGCTCGACAAGCTGCCGGTGAACAGCTGCATGACGCTGGCGGTGGATGCCATCGGTCACGAAGTGACGACGATTGAAGGAATTTCCGCCGACGGGCAGCCGCATCCACTGCAGGCCGCTTTTGTGAAACACGATGCCATGCAATGCGGTTTCTGCACGCCGGGCATGGTGATGAGTTGCGCTGCGCTTCTAGGACAGAATCCTCATCCCACGGAGTCGGACGTGCGCCACGCGATTTCAGGAAATCTGTGCCGGTGCGGGACGTATCCCAAAATCTTCGCCGCTACGCTTGAGGCGGCCGGCGACACGCGGAAGGCTTAACGGAGGAGATCATGCCGACTCATTGGAATGAGGAATCGATGCTCCAGCAACCAGAGGCCTCGGCGGGCGGAAAATCGAATAAGAAGACCGTCAATATGCCGGTCGGCGTGCCCGATTACACGCTGCGCGACGAGCCGCGCGAAGTGCCGGCCACAGAGCCTCCGGTGTGGCCAATCAATAAGGATCTGAAGTACGTCGGAAAATCTCCCGAGCGCTGGGACGGCCTTGCCAAGGCCACCGGCCGGGCCCGGTACACATCCGATGTGCAGCTCCCGGGAATGCTCTACGCGAAATTTGTGAATGCCAACGTGCCTCATGCGAAGGTCGTCTCTGTGGACACCTCTGCCGCAGAGCGACATCCGGGTGTCCGTGCAGTTCACGTGATTGAGCATGTGCTGGGCAACGCCTCTCTTCGCGATCCGGCGCTCGAGCAGGCGAATTACCCCGTGGTGCGCTACGCGGGGCAGCCGATTGCTGCCGTTGCGGCTACCAGCCCCTACGCAGCAGAGGAAGCCGCGACGCTTGTGAAAGTGAAATACGAGCCTCTTCCCTTCGTCGTTGATCTCGACCGGGCGCGGGCTGCCGATGCGCCCCTGGTCTATCCCGGTGCTGCCGATCAGGGGGGTACCGCAGGCGGCGGCGGTGGTCCGCATGGCGTTCCGCAAACAGGTAATGTGCATGGGCCTTCCATTCGCAAGGTTGCGGATACTGAACAGGGCTTGCGTGACGCCGATGTCGTCGTCGAAGGGCACTACGTGACGCAGGTGCAGACACATTCGGCCCTGGAGACGCACGGCGTGGTCGCAGATTGGAAGCCGGAAATGTTGACGGTCTGGGCTTCGACCCAGGCGGTCTCCAGCGTGCGCGAAGAGCTTGCAGGCTTCTTCAAGATTCCCATGACACAGATTCGCGTTCTCACCGAGTTCATGGGTGGGGGATTCGGTGCGAAGTTCGGAGCCGGTAATCACGGCGTGGTCGCGGCGGCTTTGTCGAAGAAGACGGGGGCGCCGGTCCGCCTGATGCTGGACCGTGAGGAAGAGCATCTCTCCGTCGGCAATCGCCCCAGTTCCGATCAGATGCTGCGCATCGGCGCGAAGAGGGATGGCACGCTCACCGCAGTTCACCTGGTCAGTTACGGCACGGCCGGTTGCGGCACTGGTGCGGGATGTGCGGGTCCTGCCGCAAATCTCTACAAATATGCTTCGCTCCACACTGAGGAAAATGACGTATTCACGAACGCAGGGCCGGGTGCGGCCATGCGGGCACCTGGACATCCGCCTGGAGCGTTCGCGCTGGAGCAGACCATCGACGAACTTGCCGTGAAGCTCAATCTTGACCCGCTCGACCTGCGTGAACGAATCGATACGCATCCGGTGCGTAAAGTTGAGCGCCAGATCGTCCGGGAAAGTGCGCTTTGGAAAGCGCGCAATCCAGTGGCTAATGCGGATCGCGGTCCTATGAAACGCGGCGTGGGGTTCGCGCAGTCGGTGTGGTATCGCTTCGTGAACATGGATTCTTCTGCAGAAGTACGCGTCCACAGAGACGGATCGATCGAGGTGCTCTCCGCGGTGCAGGACATCGGTTCCGGCATTAAGACCGTGATGGCGCAGATCATGGCAGAACAATTCGGTGTGCCACCTGGAAAAATTTCAGTCAAAGTCGGCGACACGAATTACCCGGTTGGTCCGAGCTCCGGCGGGAGCATGACCACTCTCTCGCTTACGCCTGCGGTACGCGACGCAGCATGGCAAGCTTCGCAGAAATTTCTGGAGGATATTGCTCCTGCATTCGGTGCCACCGGCGAGGATCTGGAACTGGTGGACGGTGAAGTTCGCAGCAAGTCGGGGAAGATGCAGCCTGTCAGCTTCAAACGTGCCGCGGCCAAAATGAAGACCGATCAGATCGCGGTCCAATCCAAACGCATTCCAGACTACGATCGCAGCAAGTATCTAACCTACGGCGGTGTCGACGTTGCGGAGGTTGAGGTTGACGTGGAGATCGGCCGCATCCACGTCAAGCGCGTCCTTTCCGTACACGACTGCGGACGCCCCATGAATCCGGGGCACGTGATCAGCCAGATCAATGGCGGCGTTCTGCAGGGCATCTCATACACGCTGTTTGAGAACCGCCTGCTCGATCCGGATTATGGCCTGATGGTGAATCCGAACCTTGAGCAGTACAAGATCACCGGATCGCGCGAAACACCCGAGATAGATGTGCGGCTCGTGGAAGCGTATATCGGCCAGAGCTCCACCGATGCATCGGGAATCGGAGAGGCGGCAGGCGTCGTTTCAATCGGGGCGGCAATCGGCAACGCTGTCTATAACGCAATCGGCGTTCGCATTCGCCAGACGCCGATGACGCCTGCGGTGGTGCTGGCCGCATTGCATCAGCCTGTGCCGGGGAGGAGTTTGGCATGAACAGCTTTGCGCTCGCGAATTGCACTACGGTTGACGCGGCATTGTCGCAGTTGAAAGACGGTGCGGTCGTCAAAGCCGGCGGTGTCGATCTCATCGGCCGAATGAAAAACGGAACCATTCAGCCGGCGAGGCTTGTGAATATTCGCAACATCTCCTCGCTGCGCGGAATTCATGAGACGGAGAAGGGACTGACGATTGGCGCGCTTACCACGCTCGCTGAGATCAGTGACCATCCTTTGATTCGAGAAAAGTATCAGGTTCTCTCGGATGCATGCGGACACGCGGCGACACCTCATTTACGAAATATGGCGACGGTGGGCGGCAATCTGCTGCAACCGGTTCAATGCTGGTACTTCCGTTCGGCGGACTTCCAATGCATCAGGAAGGGCAAGGATTTCTGCTTCGCAATCACGGGCCTCAACCAGTATCACGCCATCATGGATTACGGGACATGCCCCGCGGTGGCGCCGTCGTCGGCCGCTGTAGCGCTGCTGGCGCTGAACGCTTCGGTCGAGCTGGAATCTGCGAAGAAGGGCAAGCGGACGCTCGCGATCAAGGACCTCTACGTCGAGCCCGATGCGAACCCCACGAAGTTCAATGTTGTCGAGCCTGACGAGTTGCTCACTGCCATCACCATTCCCAAGCCCGCGCCGGGTACGCGCTCTGCTTATCAGAAATACGGGGAGAAGGAGAGTTTTGACTGGGCGATCGCGGATGCGGGAGTGGTGCTGGAGATGGACGGCAACGTCTGCCGCAAAGCCGTGATCACCATGGGCGCGGCATCTCCGGTCGTGCGCCGCTCCGCGGAGGCAGAGGCCATGCTGGCGGGCAAGACGATTAACGAAGAGGTGGCGCGGGCCGCTGGCAAAGCAGCCATGTCGAATGTGCAGCCTCTCTCGATGAACGCCTACAAAGTAGAACTTTTTCCGGTCGCCATTTATCGCACAGTTCTGCTGGCTGCCGGGCAAATGGACCGCGACCCGAGCGCGGCCGGCTAGGAGGTATCCATGAATACAGTCGATACAAAACCGCTTCCCTGCCATTGCCTGCGAACCAAGAATCCTTACGGCTCCACTCCGACAGACGCAGAGTCATGGCTTCCCGGAGTGCACACGGCCTCGAGCTACTGGTGCCTCCGCACCATGAGTCCCGCGGGGCCCGATGAGAACTACGTGCATCTCGCCCACTGCGTGCCCGGACGCAAGTGCTATGAAGGGGCGGAGGAATAGAAACCGTTCTCTGCGTGAAAGAACCTCAAATGGTCCCGTAAAGTCGATCTGATCGATCTGCGCGAAGATGAGGCAGCCCACAGAGAGCAGTCGCGTTGTCGCCGTGGCCCGGGCCTTCCGGCAACAAACTAAGGAATGCTCATAAAGGTCTGTCTCCCCCCACGTCAGTTGGAAACATGCACTCCACACGCAGTTCCTGCGCGGTGATGCACTGCGGCGTACCGACTGTTGTGATGAGTGAGAAGTACGAGAGGCGTTGGTTATCTCGCCGAAATGTGATGGGAAGTACAGGACTCTGGGGCGCAGCGGACCGTCTCAATGCCGCAACCCCCGGATACTCCCGCAACCGCTTCAGGAGTTTTTGGAGTTCCACATCCAGCACCTGCCCCACCGCTTCCCGACGGACCCTTTGCAGCAGTCCGGCCGCAACTGTTTCCCACTCCTCTACAAAGGGCCGCATCCCGGCCGGATCGAACATCAGATCGAGAAGATTCCGCGGCTTTGGCCTCGCTTCCAGATCGACAAATGAGCCGAAGAACCGTGGCGCAGACTGATTCGTTCGTACCACGTTCCAGTGCCGGTCCAGCACAATCGCCGGGTGCGGCTCATGTTGCTGTAACATCCGGTCAATTGCACGGGTTACGATTGCCATTTGCCCGGCATCCATACTTTGCTCGCTGTACTGCGGTGCGTATCCTGACGCGAGCAGCAAAACATTCCGCTCGCGTAGAGGGATATTCAATGCATCGGAAACGACGGAAAGAAAATCCCGGCTGGGAGCGCTTCGCCCACTCTCCACAAAGCTCAGATGACGCTGCGAAATGCCGGAATCCATCGAGAGGGCAAGCTGGCTCTTGCCGCGCTCCTGTCTCCAGTAGCGCAGCAACTCGCCAAGCTGAGGAACTGCGGGAGTCGACTGTAGTCCCATCGCGATCCCTCCTAACTGCCATTGGACGAATCCGCACAGGCAGCGGATTCGCCGGGATTTGATTGTCGCTTCTTACCCTCGCCATACGTACTGCCGAAAACGATCTTCCAGCGGCGGATGGGCGATGGTTCCAGCGTAATTTGTGATCGTCGAGGCTGCCACTATGGCGATAACTTCCAGAACCTGTTCCTTCGTGAAGCCGGCAGCGATGAACGCGTCGAGTTCTCGCTCGCTAAGGTGTCCCGCGTTTTTCGATGAGCGTCTTTGCCAGTGTTGAAAGTGCAGCAAACCGCTTGTCCGCAGGCACGCGCCGCTCACGAATCGCGTCGGTCTCTTCGGAGCTGACCCCTTGCTCGAGCGCCAGTGCGGTATGGAACGCAACAGCATAAGTAGAGGAGTTCGCGACGGCATCAGTCAGAAGAACGATCTGATTCTCAGGCTCAGTGAGGCCGCGGCTGTGGACCTGCTGAAACACGCCAACCAGGGAGTTGATCAGTTTAGGTGAATTTGCGATAGCGGCAGCGATGTTGGGTAGAACACCAAACGCCTGCTGCAGTTGTTCGAGCGCCGACTTCGAACCCTCGGGCGCCGAGTCAATCTTATAAATCGGATAGTTCGGCATCTGATTCTCCTTTGTGACCTGTAGCCTCGCTCGCAATTCTGTGTAGCTACTCGTCTAATATCCAACCGCTCGCGAGGCGCAGCAATTACCCCGCAGGTAATCGCCTGGTGTGCCTGCGTCATGCGTCAAGCCCTCAATCGCCTGGCCGTCATCGGAGATCCAACCTTGCGAGGGGCCTGTCAACGAGCACAGAATCGCTAATGCGCCCATCGTGGCCTGATTTGTAACCAAGGGGTTCGGAGACCATTTTTGTCCTGGGTCTTCCGCGCAGCCCGTTACTCGACCTCTCTCTCTCCGAATCACGAGAGGGGAATCTGCCAGCGATTTCAAAAGTGTCTTGTCGATGAGCAACCCGAATCGCTGCCACGGCATCCATCACCGACTATGGCAGTTCAGAGCTCGCATCTGTCGCCTCTCCCCAATTTTCGGGGCACGTTGCCAGACCTTCCCAAGTCATCTTGAGAACGCAATCGAATACTGTTTTTCGAGACTTAAAGGAACACCAATTGAGCAGGTTGAAGGTCGAGTGATTAACAGGAACTCTCGGGAAAGCGTTTTCTTTGTTGGAGTAGGCGACCCAGATCGACTTTACTCGCAGTACTTTGGAGACCAAATGCTCAGAAATGCAGGAAGGCCATTCTGCTGTCTGTTGCTTCTCCTGTTAGCCGGAATCGCAACTGTTCACTTATTTGCTCAGACCTCGAGTGGTGCTATTGCCGGCAGCATTCAGGACGCTAGTGGGGCGGTTGTTCCGAACACTGCCGTTACCGCGACTAACAATGCTACTCACGCCGTCAGCGTGACCAAATCCACCTCGAGCGGCGCCTATCGTTTTCCCAATCTTCCGTTGGGAGCCTACACAGTCACTGCTGTTGCGTCCGGCTTTGACACGGCAACGGAAACCGGCGTGATTGTGCAGATCAACAGCACCACGTCATTGGACATCAAACTCAAACCTGGCCAAGTCAGCGAGAGCGTCACTGTCGACGCCAGTGGCTTGCGCATTGAGACGGAGACATCTGAGATTGACGCTACAGTCTCCAACAAGCAGATTGAAGACCTCCCGCTTTCGCTCGCCGCAGGCATCGGCGGCCTGCGCTCGCCAGAGACCTTCGTCTTTCTTCTTCCCGGCACCACGGGTCCCGGCAGCGGTACTTCCGGCAATACCGGCAACGGCGTATTCTTCTCGCGCCTCTCCGGCGGTCAGGCCTACGGTGCCGAGGTGTTGCTCGACGGCGCCAGCATTCAGCGCAGCGAGAACGGCTCCTCCTTCGATGAGACCTCACCCTCCATCGAGGCCCTGCAGGAGTTCAAAGTCACCACCTCCAGTCCGTCCGCTGAATTCGGACGCACCACTTCCGGCATTGAAAGCTTCGCAACGAAGAATGGAACCAACGATTTCCACGGCACCGCTTATACCATCATCAAGAACCGCGCGTTCGACGCCAACAACTGGTTCAACGACGGCTATATCGCGCTCAACTGCCAGACCCTTTCCGAAATCGACTGTCCGTATTCGAAACCTCAGGACAGCAAGTTTGACTACGGTGGCGTCTTCGATGGTCCTGTCTGGATTCCACACGTGTGGAACGGCCACAACAAAACGTTTTTCCTTTTCGCGTGGGAGAAATATCAATTCACTCCCGGGTCGGTGATCGTCTCCACAGTGCCCACTGCAGCGGAACGCGGCGGCGACTTCAGCGATATCCTCGGCGGGTACGTTCCGGGTGGAACGCCCTACAACGGGCAAAATGTGTTTCTGGATCCTTGCACCGGCTTACCCGTGCAGTTCAACCAGATTTATGATCCCCGGACGACGACCGAGGTCAGCCCGGGCGTCTTTTGCCGCACGCCATTTGCCAACAACCAGGTCCCAACCTCCCTCTTCAGCCCCACGGCAGCGGCGCTGTCCAAAGGGCTACCCCTGCCAAACCAGGCGCCCCAGAGCACAGACGTCTTTGGTTACATCGGCAACTTTGCGTACACAGGGGTGGCCCCAAACAACAACACGACCTATACGATCCGCATCGATCAGACCCTTGGCGATCGAAACAAGGTGTTCGGCACCTACAACACACGTCAGAACACAAAGCTGACGGCGGCTCCAGATTTTCCTGAACCGTTCAATAACAGCGGATACGCTCAAGCCTTTACCACTCATTACATCCGCGGGGGTTGGGACTTCACCTTCTCACCCAATCTGCTGAACCATCTGAATGTCGGGTACAACCGAACCAACAGCGTGAATCTGTCCGAGGAATTCAACACGACGGACACGGCGGCAGCCGCCGGGCTCGCGAACGACCATTCCAGGTTCTATCCATTCATTTCATTTCCAAGTCCGGACGCGCCTTCGAACTGGGGCCAGCAGCAGAATGGCGTCAATATCGACAACGGCATTCGCGTGAACGATATTGTGAGCTGGCAGAAGGGCCGAAACAGTATCCGCGTCGGCGTGGACTGGCGACACCAGGTGTACTCCACCAACCTGTATAACGTGGATAACTTCAACTTCTACCGTGACCAGACGGCGGCTGTCAGCAACAGCTGCTGCTCCTCAGGCAACCCGTTCGCCAGCTTCTTGCTCGGAGAAGTGGGCTTCGGCGGCCAGACGGTATACAACGTGAATCCCCGTTGGAAATCCTGGTACCTGGCCGGCTTTGTACAGGACGACATCAAGCTCACGAGCAACCTGACCATCAACGTCGGCTTGCGATATGACGTCGACCTTCCTCGGCATGAAGCGTTCAATCGGACCTCCGATTTCAGCTTCACAGCACCTGACGCTGCAGCCGGCAATCTCCCTGGCGCACTGGTCTTCGGCACCAACTGCAACTGCAACACGGCGTGGGCGACTGCCTGGTACAAGGATATTGCTCCGCGTCTCGGGTTCGCCTACGTGCTCCCAAATACGGATGGCAAGGTGGCTCTGCGCGGCGGCGGATCCATCATTTACGGCCCACTGCAATACAACGACTTTGGCGGCAGTATGCTGCAGGGCTACAACATCAGCAAGGGTGTTGCACTCGGTGGCACTGCTACCCAGGGCGGCGCGTTCACGCCCGCATTCCGGCTTGACTCCGCTTCACCCGCCGATCCGCAAAACTCGAACGTGGGTTTTCCGGATTACAGCTACGCCCCCAATACCGATCCGACGCAGTTGACAGCGGTGAACGGCCCCGGCAGTTTCAACGCTGTCGCGGGCGACCTGATTCTGGCGAGGGACGGCCGTCCTTCCATGACCAGCAACTGGAGCCTTCAACTGCAAGACCAGATTGCCCAGGACCTGATCTTCTCAATGGGTTATATCGGCCAGGTGGCACAGGACTTGCGCTCCGGCTTCCTGACCAACTTCAACAATATCTCTCCATCCGATTTCACCCTTGGAGATCTGCTGAGCAACCCGCAGTACAACATTCCGCTGGGTGGCTCCAGCCAGGGATACTCCGCGCCCTATGCGAACTTCACAGGTCCGATCGGCCAGTCGATTCGTCCCTTCCCGCAGTATGACTACATCGCCGATGATTGTTGCCTTGAGAACCTCGGTCACTCCTCGTACAACGCAATGGTGGTTTCGCTGGAGCGTCGTTTCCGTGACGGTGTCAACGTGCAAGCCTCCTACACGTGGGGGAAGATCCTCACGGATGCCGATTCGCTGATCCCATTCAGTTATACGAGCAACAACGAGCGCGAGCAGGCGCAATACTCTCAAAATCTGAAAGGTGATAAAGCCGTCAGCGTTCAGGATCTGAGGCATCAGTTCTCACTGAGCTACCTCTACCAGCTTCCGTTTGGCAGCAAACGCAAGTGGCTCAATCAAAACAAACCTCTGGATTACCTGGTCGGCGGATGGGAGATCGGCGCCATTCAGCGTTACTCCAGCGGGCAGCCGATCGATTTCGGTTGCGCCACAGGTATCCCTTACTACCAGAATTGCATAACCTTTACCGCGGGGCCTGCCTCCAACGGCGCAGTGAGCTTTGCGAGTGATGCTTACAGGGGCGACAAGAACGGCCCCAGCGTCTTTAATGGGGAATCCTGGTTCAAGCCCGCGTACCGTGTGGCTGGCACAAACGGTGGATCGGATCCGGGTGTCCCTATGTCGCAAGCCGCCTTTGTTGACCAGAATCGAGAAGGGGTCGGCTGGGCTCGTCCGTTCACCCCGAGTTGTGGAACCCCGTCCTCACCCTGCTCCTTTGCTCCGTTTGCATTGGGCAATATCGCCCGAGTCACGGAGGCCATCACCGGTCCGAAGTACCTGGCTGAGGACTTAAGCGTTATGAAGGATTTTCACATCGCGGAGCGAGTCACATTCCAGCTGAAAGGCGAGGCATTTGACCTCTTTAATCGGCATCGGATGGGTCTTCCGGATCTTGCGCCCAACGATTCCTCACAGAGCACAGGGTTCGGTATTCCCACGGCCGTAGACTATGGCCCTCGTAACTTGCAGGTTTCCGGTCGCATTACCTTCTGACGAACCACCCATGGCGGAGGCAGCGTATGCTGCCTCTGCTGTTGGTTGCTGGCTGGTGAGCCAGGCTGCTCGACCGCGGAGTTATTCCCGCGCTATAACTGAATTCCATGCCCGGACCACGCCTCTACCGTGTTCTTCCGCTGCTGGCCCTCATCGGATTGGAGGCGGTGACTCACGCTCAAACCAACCCCACCGCCGATCCGAATCTCGCTCGTGCCCGGCATCTCCGCTCGCAGCACAAACCCGCCGAAGCCGCCGCACTTCTGCGCTCTTACACCGAGCAACACCCCGACGACGCCTCGGCTCTCGTGCTTCTTGGCAACACTCTGCTCGACCTTCATCAGACTGGGGAAGCCGGCCAGACCTTCGCTCGCGCTCTCGCCGCAGAGCCCAACTCCATTCCTGCCAACCTTGCCGTCGGCAATCTCCTGCTCGCGCAACACCGCGATCCCGAAGCCATGGATCGCTTTGAAACCATCCTCGCGCAACACTCGCATCAAGACGCGGATCACGTTGCCGCCCGCAAAGGAGAAGTCGTTGCCGCGACCGAACTCGCCGTTTCCAGTCGTCGCGACAATCACCCAGACCGCGCGCTCATTGCTCTGCGTCATGCATGCGAAAAGCTGCCAGACTCTCCCGATCTCCAGCTTGACCGCGGCCTCCAGGCTTTCGAACTCGGCCAACTTCCCGAAGCCGACGAAGCTCTGCACGCTGCACGGAAGCTTGCTCCCGCCAACCCCACCATCCTTTATGCACTTGCGCGTCTCGAAACCGAACAGCAAAAGATGCCCGAGGCTGAGCGCCATTACAAAGCCTATCTCGCCGCCCGCCCCAACGATGAGACCGCGCACTATGGCCTCGGATATGTCTATGCTGCGCTCCTGAATACCGAAGACGCCCGCCGCGAGTTCGAAACCTCCATCCGCCTGCAGCCCCGGCAAACCGAAGCCTACTATCAGCTCGGCCAGATCGCTCTCGACGCCCATCACGATGACGAAGCCAAGCCTCTCTTCGAGCGCGTCCTCGCCCGCGACCCCAACCACGCCGGAGCGCTCACTGGCCTCGGCGAACTTGCTTTCCGCGACAAGGATTACTCTCGAGCCGAGCAGCTTCTTGCACACGCTGAAAAATCCGATCCCACCTACACTCGCCCGCACTACTATCGCGGTCTCTCTCTGGCCCGCCTTGGCCGCAATGAAGAAGCCCAGCATGAACTTCAGCAAAGTGATGGCCGCACGCATGCTACCGCGTCATCACCCGTCAACACGCCGCCGCCCCCGCCTTAACAGCACCTTCTCCTTATACTTTTCGCCCTCTGCTCTCAAGCTTCAAAGGATGGTGCTCAGCCATGTCCATTCGCGCTCGGATGAATTATTTTTTTAAAACCGCATTCTTCACTACGATCCTCCTTGGCTCGGCTATCTTCCTTACCGCGCAGGAGCCTGTTCCGCCTGCATCCTCCTCTTCCAAAACATTCACCAACCCTCTCCTGCCTTCCGGCCCCGATCCCTGGGTCATGTCCTACAAAGGCACCTACTACTTCATGGCCACGACCGGCATCAATCTCACCCTCCGAGCCACGCCGGACATCACCGATCTGGTCCACGCGCAGAAGCGCATTGTTTGGACTCCGCCCGCCACCGGCCCATACAGCCATGAGATCTGGGCGCCGGAGATCCATCGATTTGACGACAAGTGGTACATCTACTTCGCGGCCGACGCGGGCCACAACGAGACTCACCGCATTTACGTCGTCGAAAATCCCGCTGAAGATCCCATGCAGGGCGAATGGACATTCAAAGGCCAGATCGCCGACTCCACCGACAAGTGGGCCATCGACGCCTCCGCCTTCGAGCTTAACGGCCAGAAGTACATGATCTGGTCCGGCTGGCAGGATGACCACGACGGCGAGCAAGACATCTTCATCGCGCACATGAGAAATCCCTGGACCATCGACTCCGAGCGCACATTGCTCTCGCGCCCGGAGTATCCGTGGGAAGAGGTGGGCGACTTGCTCAACCGCCCGTCAATGCCTCATCTCAACGTGAACGAGGGTCCTGAAATCCTCATTCACAACCAGGACATCTTCCTCGTCTACTCGGCCTCCGCCTGCTGGACCGACTACTACGCGCTGGGGGTGCTGCGCGCCCGCGCAACTGACAACTTGCTCGACGCCAAATCCTGGCGCAAGTATGATCATCCGTTTTTCCACCAGAACCCCGAAGCGGGCGTCTACGCAACCGGCCATAACGGCTTCTTCCAGTCGCCGGATGGTCAGGATTGGATCATTTACCACGCCAATTCGCAGAAGGGGCAGGGGTGCGGTCCGCAACGCTCTCCGCGCATCCAGCCATTCACATGGAACCCTGATGGAACACCCAACTTCGGTCCCGCGCTTCCCGCCGGCCAGCCGCTCGCAAAACCGTCGCTGTAATCGTCGCTAGTTAATTCTGGCTGTGCTCTCCGTAAAGCGACTTGCTGAGCGCAAATTCCGCGCGGGCTTTGTCCAGCTGGCCGGCGGCACGATACGCATGACCTAATTCAAAGTGGGCCTTGGGATCGTTGGGGGCGAGACCAACGGCGAGTTGCAGTTCGCGAATTCCGCGGGCGGAGTTTCCATTGGCAACCAATGCCATGCCCAGTTTTTCGTGCGCCCACGCAGATTTCGGGTCCAGTTCCACTGCCTTTTCGAGGAAGGGCTGTGCATCCGCAGTCCGTGCCTGATCGAGAAAAAAGATTCCAAGGTCGAGATAGGGCCACGGGTCTTTCAGGCCGCGTTCTCTCGCCCATTGCGCAGCGGTGCGCAGAGCTTTTTCGGCCTTCTCCGGATCGTTTTGCGCGTCATAAGTGAGCCCCAGATTTTCTTCTGCTTTGAGATTTGCAGGATCGAGCGCAAGCAGCCGAAGATAGACTTTTTCGGCATCGGGGAAGAGATTCTTCGTATAAAGACAGCGGCCCAGGCTATAGAGAACATCCTTGTTGTTGGGTTCCATGCCGAGGGCGACACGCAGCCAGCGCACCGCATCGTCGTAGTCGTCGAGCAGCACATAGTCCAGTGCGACGGATCGGAGTTGCGCGACGTTGGGCTTCTGGATCTGTGCGGCGCGGGTGTAGGTCTCCAGCGATTCGCGAGACTTGTTTTCCTGCTGCAGCACTAGCGCAAGTTCATAGAGCGCATCGGCGGATTGTGGATTGCGCTCGAGGCTGGCGCGCAAACCTGCTTCGGTTTCGGCTAACGACGGATTGGGTGATGCTGTGGCTTCGTGCCCAAGAGATATGCCTCCGGGCTGGGCGCTCTTGGCGGGTACCTGTTGCGACGGGAGATAGGGCGTCAGGACAGCACCCATCCAGGCGGCGAGCACTGGCGCCAGCCCGGTTTTGAGTAAATGCGGAGACCAAAGTTTCATAGCCTCATACCGTTGCGTCGCGTGATACTTTCCACGGATGGCCACTGCAGACAGGACCATCCGTCCAGCATCTAATGGGATGCAGGCCCGACGCCTGCGCACTTGTGTTGCTCGCTGGCGCCATCCCGGCAGCGCAGAGCGGCATAAAACTTTCACCTGAAAATCGTTTACCGGGTGCTTCCGTTTCTGAAAGAGTAACCGAAACGCAAAACAGGAGACGCCCTGTGCGCATATTGCCATGGATTGCCACACTGATCACATTGAGCGCGCCTTTACGGGCCGCGCATGCGCAGGAGGCCCATGCGTTTCAATTGAGCGGCGATTATGCCGGTACGCATGATCCTTCGATCGGCCGGGAAGGCGACAATTATTATGTCTTCGCCACAGGCTCTGCTCCGGGCGGAGGACAGTTTGCCATCCGTTGCTCCCACAACCTGACCGAATGGAAGCGCTGCGGTCACGTTTTTGACTTCATCCCCGAGTGGATTCACAAAACGAGCCCCGGAACAAAGGAGCTTTGGGCGCCGGACATATCCTTCTTCAATGGGGAATATCACCTCTACTACGCATATTCGCTCTTTGGCTTGAATGTTTCCGGCATCGCGCTGGCGACCAACGAGACGCTTGACCCTGCAAGCTCGAAGTACCACTGGCAGGATAAAGGACTGGTGCTGCAGTCCACATCCGCTGATGACTTCAACGCGATCGACCCGAATATCGTACTCGACGAAAAGGGCCAGCCATGGATGAGCTTCGGAAGCTTCTGGTCGGGAATCAAGATGCGTCGCATCGATCTTGCGACGGGAAAGCTGGCCATGGAAGACCCGACGCTCTACTCGCTTGCCGGCCGATCGCGCCCGGAGGATGCAGTGCCAGCCAAGCCCGGACTTCCGCCGGACTGGCAGGCGATTGAAGCGCCGTTCATCGTGCGCCGCGGGAGCTTTTACTACCTCTTTGTTTCCTTCGACCTGTGCTGTCGAGGTACGCACAGTACCTATCGCACAATGGTGGGTCGCTCGCATAAAGTGACCGGCCCGTACGTGGACCGCGACGGCCGGGAAATGCTCAAGGGAGGCGGAAGTCAGCTGCTGACAGCCAACAGGCGCTGGCTTGGACCCGGTGGTGAGTCCGTGTTGCAGCGCCCTGAGGGTGACTTGATTGTCTTTCACGCCTACGACGCAACAACAGGCAAGCCCGCACTGCAGGTTTCCACACTGGTATGGAAGAGCGGCTGGCCTGAAGCGGCGCTGGGCACAGCGGGAGAGGCAAAATAAGCGTGGTGAGAGGAAAGAGACATTCCCCGAGGGCTTCCGTATGGGTCGCGCTCGCTGCCGTCGGCTCTGCATGTTTGTGCGCGCAGGCGAGGGCTCCAATTGCAGCACCAGGTACATCTGCTCCAGGGCGATTTGTGGACATTACGGAGCACGCAGGCGTTCATTTCCTGCACCAGGCGCCGCATACCTCGCGCAAATACCTGATTGAAACGATGGGCTCCGGCGTGGCGCTGTTTGACTGCGATGACGACGGACGGCTTGACCTATTTCTAGTGAACGGCGCGCCCTACCCAGACCCGACGCCGAAGGGCACGATCCCCGAAAAGACAGGCCCCGCTTACTGGAATCGCCTTTTTCACCAGAGAAGCGACGGAACCTTTGAGGACATTACGGAGAAATCCGGCCTATCCGGCGTGGGATACGGCATGGGCGTAGCCGCCGGGGATTACGACAATGATGGCCATGAGGATTTGTACGTTACCGGCTACGGAGGCAATCATCTCTACCACAACAACGGCAACTGCACGTTTACAGATGTGACGGCGGAAGCGGGCGTAGCGGGCGGCGGATGGTCGACAAGCGCAGCGTGGGTTGATCTGGATGGCGACGGGCTGCTGGACCTGGTGGTTCTGCGCTACGTGACGTGGGACTGGGACGACAAATGGTGCGGCCCGCCGGAAAACCGCGGCTACTGCCATCCGGATGTCTTCGATCCGATTTCCATGCTGGTCTATCACAACGATGGCAACGGGCACTTCACGGAAGTGTCGCACAAGCTCGGTCTTGATAAGCCGGGGAAGGCGCTGGGCATTGCAATCGGTGACTATGACCGCGATGGGCGCATCGATCTCTTCGTGGCCAATGATTCGATGCCTGAGTTCCTGTTTCATCAGAAAAAGGACGGCACCTTTGAAGAAGTTGGCCTCGAGGCAGCAGTCGCGGTGGACAGCGACGGCCGCACCTATGCCGGCATGGGAGTGGACTTTGCCGACTACGATAACGATGGCTGGCCCGATCTCGTAGTAACAACGCTGGCGAATCAGAAGTACGCGCTCTACCACAACGAGCATGATGGAACTTTCGACTACGCGAGTTACAAGACAGGCTTCGCGCGCATGACTTTGCTCCACTCAGGATGGAGTGCCCTCTGGTTCGATTACGACAACGACGGCTGGAAGGACCTCTTGATCGCGCAGGGGCATGATCTCGATACCGTAGAAAAAAGCTATCCGCAGTTGCACTACCGCGAGCCGATGATGCTGGTGCGTAACGCTGCGGGTAAATTCACCGATGTGACCATCATCCTCTGGTCCCGGACTGCAGGAGCCATGGGTGGGCCGCGGCATGGCGATTGGCGATCTCGACAACGATGGCCGGGTGGATGCCGTGGTGACGACGAATGGCGGCACGCCGCACATCCTGCACAACGAGACGCCAACTGCAAATCACTGGATCACGCTCAAGCTGGTGGGTCATAAGAGCAACCGCGATGGCATCGGTGCTTTGATTCGGGTGACCACACCGGCAGGTAGTCAATGGGAGACGGTCTCCACGTCGCGCGGGTATTTATCTTCAAGCGATCCACGGGCCCACTTCGGGCTCGGAAGCAGTACCGTTGCACAGGCTATAGAGATTCGCTGGCCAAGCGGCATCGTGCAGACACTGAAGAATGTAGCCGGAGACCGCATTCTCCGCATCGAGGAACCTGTGGCCGCGACGCGCTAAAGCCCCTTCGGTTGCACTCCTTCCCAATCTGATCGGTGGTCGCCAATGCCGGTCGATCGAGCTCGAAGGCGATCGGCTTGTACTACGGGCAGCCGGCGCTCCCGTTGCAGGTGGTATCTGTGTCACAAGCCTTTTGGAATGGAAAAGAATCAGCCTGCATATCGCACCGTCCATCTGATACCCCTATACTTTCCCTGTCAGAGAGGAACTTGGCATGGATTCGAATGAACGCGGTGTCGTCTCGTCGGGTCTGGACGAGTATCTCCGCAAGAGACTGAAGCCCGTGGAAGGTGCGATTCCTCATCTGCCTGGAATAGAAATGTACGGCAACTCGATTCCTGCGGCAAATGCGGACGGGGACCTTTTTGAATACATCAACTTTCAACAGCGATATAACATTGATGCCCGTATTGAACGCGCAAACGAGCTGTCGCGAAAATACCTCGAACTGCTTCGGGATGGCGAGAAGCCGCAAAACGTAGTCGATCTTCATTTGCAGTGGCTGCAATCCAGACCGTATTACACTTCTGCGGAGGCAGCCCAATACAGGCAGGCGAAGAGCTCGGAACAGCTCAGGATCGCCGAAAACCTGCACGAGCTATACACGACTGCGGGTGTGCTTTTGGTCGATGCGCAAGGACACGGGAGCATCGCGGCCAAGATTGCGTCGACGGTGCACGACACCTTTCATACTGCCATGCTTTGCGAACTCGATTCCAACGGGAAAACTACGGCAGACGTCTTCGAAATAATTAACCTCAGACTCGCACAGTCCGTTACCGCAAGAAACGCGTTGGGTTGCGACGTGGAGGGCAACTCCCGCGAGATCGCAACGATGGTGTACGGGGAGATACGTCCTGACGGATTGTTTCGCTTCGTAAGTTTCGGCCATCCACCGCCGCTCGTGTTCTCCGCGGAATATGAGAAGTTCATGGAGATTGGGTGGTCTCGCATGGTGCAATTCCCTTCGCTCGGACTCGAAATTCCTGAAGACCATCCCGACCGAAGCAGGTATGTATCCATCACGCTGCGCAAGAGTCAGATGACCTCTTTTGACTCGGATGAGATCACCTTGATGAACAGGGGCGACATTCTTTTCCTCTATACGGATGGCGTTTATGACGGTGACGATGACCTGGAGAGACAACAGATCGAACAGATTTTCCGGGAAAACAAACAGAAACCGGCAAGGGAAATCTGCAACGCGGTCCTGGAATATGCGCTGCGAAATGACGATCGTCTGAGACAGATTGGCGAGGCTGATCGCATCGATGACAAAACCGTGTTCATCATCATAAGACAGTAGGATCTTCGTACAAATTGAAGGGCTGTTCGGATGATGCCAAATCGCGTAGAGGCGCTCACCGGGTCCGGACAGGTTCTCAGAGTCGGCCAGTGCTCACAAATCGGGTTGACATCGACGTAAACCCGGCTGCTCGGACAAAGTGATCTTTGCCGTTTGCATGTCGGGATCAGATCGACTGGTAGCGTTCCCGAGCCTGTGACGCGCCGTTCCATAAAGCGCCTTCTCGCGTTTGGAGAGCAACGACGAGCACGAAAAGAGCCACCGCAAGGGTGGCTCTTTTCATCTGTCTCTGATGGGCTGCGGGCAACAACTTCTAGGTTGTTGATTTAAATGGTTGCGGGGGCTGGATTTGAACCAGCGACCTTTGGGTTATGAGCCCAACGAGCTACCGGGCTGCTCCACCCCGCATCCTTAGTCTAACAACGCGCAACAGGCGGGTCAAATGCCAACGCTCTTTGCCATGCGCACTCGGCGAGATTCATCCGGTACACTTCTGGCAGCCTGAGAAACATCGCAAAACTGTGGCGCCGGGTCTGGCGTTTCTGCTCGTAAACCCCTTATCGAACAGCAACGCCCAAGCGATCTGCCGGCAAGAGGCCACGCAGCCGCCCCTAAGGAGCTCGTCCGGATGTCCCAACTCTACGTTGCAGTGCTGGCCGTCATCGTGGCCGTTCTCCTGGCAGTCGCCATCTATCAGACAACGCGCGTAAAGACCAAAGCCGATTATCTTGTTGCCGGCCGTTCGCTGCCTGCGTTCGTACTTGTTTTGACGTTGCTCACGTCGTGGATTGGCGCTGGTTCGCTATTTGCGGGAGCCGAGAACGCATATCGCAACGGGTTCGCCGCGCTCTGGCTGCCTGCGGGTGGATGGGTTGGACTCCTTCTCATCTACTTCATCGCGCCGCGTGCCCGCAAATTTGCTCAATTCACGCTGCCGGACTTGCTCGAAGCCCGTTACAACCAGACTGCCCGCGTGCTCGGCACCATTGCCATTCTCTTTGCCTACGTCGGAATCACAAGTTACCAGTTCAAGGGAGGCGGCAACGTCCTCCATCTCATCTTTCCCGACCAGGTAACGCCTGAGCTCGGTATCTATATCATCGCCGTTTTCGTCATCGTCACCACGGCACTCGCCGGCATGTCGTCGGTGGCCTATATGGACGTCGCCATTGGCTCGCTGGTTACCGTCATCTGCATCGTTGCCACCCCAATGCTTTTTCTGAAGGCAGGCGGATGGGCAGGCTTGCACGCCGTTCTGCCCCCCACACATTTTGAGGTGCTCGGCAATCTGAGCTTGGCCCGGGCACTGGAATTCATGGTTCCAACCATGTTGCTTATGCTGGGGAACCAGGTGATGTACCAGAAGTTCTTCTCCGCAAAAACCGAGCGCGATGCGCGCCTTTCCGTGGTTGGCTGGATCCTGGGCACGATTCTGCTCGAGACACTGATCGTTTCGATCGCTGTGTTCGGCTCTGCTCTCTACCCAACGGGTGAAGTGGCGCGTCAACCATACGAAATTATCCCCTACACTGCCCGCAACGGCCTTCCCGCACTGATGGGCGCTTTGTTGCTGGGCGCTGTCTTCGCAAAGGTCATCTCCACGGCATCGAACTATCTCTTCTCTCCAGCCACGAATCTCATTAATGACGTCTTCGTTCGCTATATTGCCCCGGACGCGTCGAATAAGCGCGTGATGATTGTCTCGCGGCTCGCCGTGGTTCTGCTCGGCATCTGGGCGCTCTTTCAGGCCATTTACGCTCCCAGCATTCTCGCGAAGATGCTTTGGGCGTACACCATCTACTCGGCAGCGCTCACTCCGGTGGTGCTCGCGGCGTTCTACTCCAAGCGCGTCACCGCCTGGGGTGCGGTCGCTGCCATCGCCGGCGGAACTGTGGTCACCCTAGCGTGGGATGTTCCGGGAGTGAAGGCCCTCTTTCCGCCCATCATCGCGGACCGGGACGCCATTTTTCCTGCGCTCATTGTTGCGGTCGCAGCGCTGATCGTTGTAAGCCTCTTCACTCCGGCACCGGAACCCTCCCAACTGGCACAATTTGCGGATGACGGCAACGCCTGAGCCGGTGTGTCCTTGCAGGGTTCCGCGTAAACCCGGTCTTTCAGTCGCACGGCTGCCCTAAGCGATGTGCCGAGTTAGTGAGCCGGCTTACCACCGACCCCTATTATCCCCGACTCTTTGGGCAAATTCCCTGGAATCATTGAGTTAGAGACAGGGAGCGGCTCTAAATTCCTGTGAAGACTGCGATTAGCCGTAGATTCCTCTGCCGATTGGACTTAGTCAACTATCAGTGAACGAACCGCACTCATCCGAGAAGGACGCGATATCGATTTGAATTCAATTATGCGCTGAGAGGCGATAATTACCTGCAAAACTGGGAAAAGTTTTCTACGAGTGGAATGAGAGGCTTAGCGGGAATCTTGCCGGAGACGGAGTTGACAACGCATGAGGTGAACCCCTGCAGGAGGGGACTAACCGAAGTTGCGGAGCAGTGGGATGTGATCGGGACCATGAGCCAGGTTCCGGCATTGTCGCGGTTGGCCACGTAAGTTGATGCAATGTCCTAGACTGTTGATTGGACAGACTGATGCATACGCGCCCCTGCTGGGTCGAAATCAATACCCGCTCCTTCGAAGACAACTATCGTTTTCTTTCAACCCTTGCCGGTCCCGCAGGTCGAACTCCTGGCCATCGTCAAGGCTGATGCCTACGGCCATGCGCTCGAGATCTGCGCGCCTGCCGCCGTGCGCGCGGGTGCACGCTGGCTGGGTGTTACCAGCGTTGAAGAAGGCCTTGAAGCGCGCCGCCTCTGCCCTGAAGCGCGCGTCCTCGTGATCGGCGGTGTCTTTCCCGGTCAGTGCCTGGAAGTCGTCCGCAACAAACTCACAGCCGTCGTTTGGGACGCCTGGCAGTTCGAGGAACTCGAGGCCGCTGCGCGAACTGCGGAACTTCGATCTGTTTCCGTCCATCTCGAGATCGATACCGGTATGAGCCGTCAGGGCGCCGGAACCGATTCCCTCGCTCAACTCGTCGAACGCTTCCACCGTCATTCCCCTTTGCGTCTCGAAGGAGTGATGACCCATCTCTTTGCCGCCGACGAGGCCGACGGAAAAACCACCGACGATCAACTGGAGCGTATGGATGCGGCGCTCAACCGGATCCGGTCGGCGGGCGTGCATGCGGGTGTGCTCAACATCGGCAATTCTGCCGCGCTGCTTGCAGGGCAGGCCGACAGGATATCCGCGCTTGCCGGCCGTCATGGCATGAAGACCTTAATCCGTCCGGGCCTTGCGCTCTACGGGCTTGTCCCGGAGTACGATCCCGATTTCTCCTCTGCCGAGCCGATCTCCCTCGGGCGGGCACGACGCGATCTGCATCCCGTTCTCAGTTGGAAATCCCGGGTCGTCAGCGTGCGATCCGTTGCAACGGGCGCGGTCGTCGGATACAACGGCACCTTTGTCGCCACGGAGCCGATGCGGCTCGCATTGATTGCGGCGGGATACGCAGACGGTCTCGACCGTAGGCTAGGCAACCGTTTCAGCGTGCTTGTGCGCGGCCAGCGTGCGCCGCTCGTCGGCCGCATAAGCATGGATCAATCGGTCATCGACGTTACCGACATTCCCGGAGTTGTAACCAGCGACGAAGTTGTGCTGATCGGCCAACAGGGCGACGAAACGATCTCCGCCTTCGATCATGCGAAAGCCGCCGGCACCATTCCCTGGGAGATATTCACCCGCATCGCAGCACGGGTTCCACGCATTCCCATTTAATCGAGGTGAACTAGCAGGGAGCTCCCGTTGGACCAATCGATGATGCAGCCGCTACCGGCTGGCTGATCTCAAGTCCCGCCGCCCCGCCAACACAGGCGATCATCGCCTCGGTGCCCATCGCCGAATTCAACAGCATGTGATAAAGCCCGCGCGAACACCACTCCTGCTGATAGAACTTGCGAATCACAGACGCGCGCCGCTTGTCGTATGCTGCCAGCGCCTGCTCCGCATGCTGGGCCTGCTTGGGAAATGCCTGTGTGAACCAGTCGCGTTTTGCCTTCAGCGTGGCGTACACAAAAATATGAAAGCATCCTGGCTGACACGCCAGTGCGCAGGCCGCGCCCCGCCCCACCAGCACGCAGTTGCCTTGCTTGGCCGCGTTCAAAATCTCTTCGCGAATCAGCGTCAGCATGCGCTCGGAATCGAAGACGTGCTCGTCCGAGAGACCGGTCATCTGATAGGCCGTGTCATGCCAGAACACTTTGCCGTAGCGGTAATACCAGGGATCGAGTCGATCGTCGAACTTTGCAGCCATCTCCGGCGCGACGCCTGCGCGTTTCCCCGCCGCACTCACCAGTTCTGAATCCAGCAACCGCCATCCCAACCGCTCTGCAAGATCGTGGGCAAACTCTCCGCCCCGCGACCCGTACTCCCGCTCAACCGTGATTACCCGGATCGGCGCATGCATCATCGGCAATTCCCCCGCCCTTGGAGCATACAACGGAACCACATTTACCCCGCAAGCGTGTAGACACGGAGAAAACATCTTCGGTTGCTTTG
Organism: uncultured Acidobacteriaceae bacterium; assembly: GCA_963830285.1. Taxonomy (GTDB): domain Bacteria; phylum Acidobacteriota; class Terriglobia; order Terriglobales; family Acidobacteriaceae; genus Telmatobacter. The sequence continues at coordinate 1,083,538 of CAWHLU010000008.1, read as the reverse complement.
GAATGAACGATACCTTGACTATCTACAATCAATGTTGTAGATAATCTAGGCATGGGTAAACCGAGCGATCTCGTCCAAGGCACTCTCGATCTCCTGATCTTGAAAACTCTGCTTCCCGACGCCATGCATGGATGGGCTATCGCCAAGCGGATTCAACAACTTTCAGGTGAAGTGCTCCAGGTACAGCAGGGCTCTCTCTATCCTGCGCTCCACCGGCTCGAACAGCAGGGCTGGATCAGGGCGAAGTGGTCTGAGAGTGAGACCGGCCGCCAGGCAAAGTTTTATTCGCTCACCATTGCCGGCCGCGCCCAGCTCGAAAAGGAAACCGCCAACTGGAACCGGCTTTCCGCCGCCATCAACCTGGTCGTCAGCGAAGCCTGATTTTGCTGACCACTATTCACTGACCTCTGAGAACTGTTATGCGCTGGTTTGAACAACTTCGAATGCGGGCTCTGATGCTCTTCGGCCGTGGCCGCGCTGCCGCACACCTGAATGATGAGCTGACTTTCCATCTCGACCGCCAGATCGCCGAGAACATCGCCGCGGGTATGACGCCGGAGGAAGCTCGCTACTCCGCCCTTCGCAGCTTCGGCAATCCTGCCCTGCTGCGCGAACAATCACGCGCGACCTGGAGTTGGAATGGTCTCGAATCGTTCCTGCGCGACCTGCGCTACAGCGCGCGCACCCTGCGCCGCACTCCAACCTTCTCCCTGATGGCGATCCTCGTCATCGCCTTGTGCATTGGCGCTGCCACGTCGCTCTTCACGATCGTCCGTTCGGTCCTGCTGAGACCGCTGCCCTTCCGCGATCCCGGCCAGTTGGTGATGGTCTTCGAACACTTCCGCGGCGACTGGGCAAATCAGGACTCGTTCAACTACAACGTTGTTTCGCCCGCCGACTACTACGACTGGCGCGCGCAGACCCACGGTTTTCAAGACATGGCCGCCTGGCGCTGGTGGCAGTTCAACCTCACCGGCGAGCGGGATGAACTGCCGGAGGTGGTCACTGCGGCGGCGGGTACGTGGAACCTCTTCCCGCTCCTCGGCGTCCAGCCGGCGTTCGGGCGAGCCTTTGCCGAATCCGAGGATCACCCCGGCTCGAACGTCGTCATGCTTACCTGGAGCGTCTTTGAGCGCCGCTTTGCCGGCGACCGTTCTATCGTCGGCAGGCAAATCCATCTTGACGGCAAGCCCTGCACAGTTGTCGGAGTCCTGCCCAAAGATTTTGCATACCCATATGCCACGGTGCAGGTGTGGGTTCCCTATCAGGCGGCAGCAACGCCCGAGGAGTTGCGACACCATGACTGGCATCAGAGCCACGTCATCGCTCGCCTGCTTCCCGGTGTCAGCCTCGCCAGCGCCGTAAGCCAGGTTGAAGCCGTGCAATATCGCGAACACATGCAGTATCTCAACGATCCGGTGGCCGAAGATGTCGCACCCCGAGCCATCACTGACGATCTGGCGAAGGATGTCAAGAAACCGCTGATCCTTCTTATGTGCGCCGTTGGCTGCATGTTGCTCATCGGCTGCCTCAACGTCGCCAACCTCCTGGTGGCGCGAGGCGCGGCGCGGCAAAAGGAGGTGGCCATCCGGGGCGCCCTCGGCGCACAGCGGCTGACGCTCGTCCGCGAGCAACTGACTGAAAGCCTGCTGATTTGTTTTGTTGGCGGCGCCGCCGGTGTGCTTTTGTCCCTCGCGGCTACGCAGTGGCTTGCTCACGCATGGAAGGACCTGCCTTCCGCGCAGGGCATTCACGTCGACGGCGTGGTACTCGGCTTCGCCTGCGCCCTGGTCTTCGCCACCGCGTTGTTGGCGGGCCTGTTGCCGGCCATCTCTTCCACCGGCAAGGCGGTATTCGCTGCGCTGCAGGCGTCGTCGCGCACTACAGGCGGCAGCCTCTCGCGCACTGCGCTGCGCAAAACGCTGCTCACGGTGGAGATCGCGGTCACGGTCGTGCTTCTCATCGCCGCTGGACTTCTCTTGAAAAGTTTTGTCCGTCTCCGGTCGACCGATGTGGGTTGCGTAACCGACAACGTGCTCACCATGAGCTACAGCCTTCCCAAGGAAAAATACGACAAGCCCGAAAAAGTGAACGCATTCAACGAATCGCTGCTCGCGCGGCTGCGCGTGTTGCCCGGCGTTCGCGCCGTGGCGCTAGGTTCCACGCTGCCCGGCAACAGCTGGGGCGGCGATGACGTCTTCACGATTCCCGAGCATCCGCCCATCAAGCCCGGTGCGGAATTGCCCGATGCGCTTAACCGGCTTGCCGATCCCGGGTATTTCACCGCCTTGGGAATTCCACTGTTGCAGGGGCGCTTCTTCACCATGCAGGATCGCGATGACCACGCCAACAAGGTCATCATTAGCCGTCAGCTCGCAAGGCAGTACTTTCCCGGCGAGAATCCCATCGGCAGGCATATGGTTGTTTCTTCAAGAGACAAAGCAGGGTACGAGATTGTTGGCGTTGTCGGCGATACCCTGTGGCAGGTCGGTCAGCCGACGAAAGCGACCATGTACTTCCCACTGTTTTCAGGGAATTCCAGGAATAGTTTCGGCTTTTCTCTCGCCGTGCGCACAGTCTCTGATCCGCTCGCTATGTCGATCCCCGTTCAGAAGCAGATTGCCGGGCTCGATTCGCAGCTCCCCGTCTCCGATGTACTCACCTTCGCCCAGGTCATCGGAGACTCCATTGGCAACGCGAGTTTCAGCGCGACGCTCGTCCTCGCTTTCGCAGCGCTCTCTCTGCTGCTCGCCTCGGTCGGCCTCTACGGTGTTCTGTCTTATCTGATGACGCAGCGCATGACTGAAATTGGAATCCGCATCGCCCTCGGTGCGCAGCGCGAACAGGTGCTGCGCCTCGCCCTCGCCGACGGACTGCGACCCGCAATCCTCGGGTTGGTGTTCGGCCTCGCAGCAAGCGCCGCCGCAGTCCGTCTCATCCAATCGATGCTCTACAAGACCGAGCCTTTTGATCCCGCAGTCTTTGCCCTCGTTGCGGCAACCTTGCTTACGGTCGCGGCCGTCGCCTGTCTCGTTCCCGCCTGGCGCGCTTCGCGCCTCGACCCGATGCAAGCCCTCAGAACCGAGTAATTACGGGAGGTCGCCTTGCGTGGTTTGATCGCTCGAATCCATATGGCTCTCCTCTCGTTGTTCCGGCGCGGCCGCGCATCCACGCATCTCGACGATGAAATTCGCTATCACCTCGACCACCAGATTGCCGAGAACATCGCCGCCGGCATGACGCCGGACGAAGCCCGCTACTCCGCCCTCCGCACCTTCGGCAATCCCGCACTTTTGCGCGATCAGGCCCGTGCAACGTGGAGTTGGTCCATGGTCGAGTCGGTCCTGCGCGATGTACGTCTCGCTACTCGCACGCTGGTTCGCACTCCCGGCTTCACCCTGATCGCCATCCTGGTAATGGCGCTCGGAATCGGCGCCAACATCGCCCTGTTTACGGTCGTCCGCGGCGTCCTTCTTAAACCGCTCGCATTCCAGGACCCCGGCCAATTGGTCACCTTGTACGAAGCCGACTCTCATCGCAAAGGAGCTCACAAAAATCTTCCGGTTGACGCGGGCAGTTTCGCGGTATGGCAGTCGGCAACACGCAACATCGCGGACATGACAATGGTGTCGCCCTGGCAGGACTACAACGTCTCGGCCGATGGGGGCAAGCTGCCGGAGAAGGTCCGTGCAGCGTGGTGCGCCTGGAATTTCTTTTCCGTCCTCGGCGTAACGCCGGCGCTGGGCCGCAGCTTTACATCGCACGACGACAGCCCGGATGCAGAAGCAACCGCGATTTTGTCCAACGCCATCTGGATGCGCCGCTACAACGGCGACCCGGCGATTATCGGCAAATCCATCTGGCTCGATGCCAAACCATACACGGTGATCGGCGTGCTGCCTCAATCCTTCGTCTTCTCGAGTTCATTTGGCGGCAACACGCTTCAGGTGTGGACGCCGGTGCGCCACGAAGCACCAGGCTGGTTGCTCACCACTTTTGAAGATCATGAATTCCTCGTGATCGCACGCTTGCTCCACAACACCACACTCACCGTGCTCCTGCAACAGCTGGACGCCTTGCAAAAACAGATCAAAATCACGCAGGCCAAGCCGGCGATTCACGATGGAGCCGCGGGCCACAGCATGCTCGACGATGCCGTGGAGTCCTACAAGACGCCGCTCTACGCTCTGCTTGCGGCCACGGCATGCGTTCTCCTGATCGCCTGCATGAATGTCGCCGGCCTCCTCGTAGCTCGTTCGGCCGCCCGCCGCAGGGAACTCGCCATCCGCTCGGCCCTCGGCGGAGGTAGATTGCGTTTGATGCGCGAGCGCCTGCTCGAAAGTCTGCTGCTCTCGGCGACCGGCGGCTTCGCTGGATTATTGCTGGCATGGGGCGCTCTGCAATGGCTCGTTCATGCTCGCGCTGATATGAACCGCATTGAGGCAATCCATTTCGATGGAGTAGTCGCCGCATTCACCTTCACCATCATCGCGTTCTCCGCCATCTTCTCAGGATTCATTGCCGCCTTGAACAGCGGCGAGAAAAACATCCTGGCCGCGTTGCAGGAAGCATCGCGCACAAGTAGCGCAGGCGCGGTGCGCGTCGGAGTGCGCAGGCTGCTTCTCACGCTTCAAGTTGGCCTCACCGTCGTTCTTCTCATTGGCGCGAGCCTGCTGCTGAAGAGTTATCAGAAGCTGCGCACCAGCGACCTCGGGGTGCCGGTCGACAACGTCCTCACCATGCAATTGAGTCTTCCCTTCATTCGCTACAAGGAGCCGGCAAAGCAGGTCGCATTTCTTGAGCAGTTGATCGCGCGAGTGCGTGCAACTCCCGGCGTGCAGGCAGCGGGCCTGGTCAGCACGGCTCCCGGCGAAGGGTTTAATGGAGACCAGTTGATGGTTGTAGCAGAGCATCCGCCGCTGCCTGCAAATGAGATACCCGATATTCAGGTGCGCGGCGCCGATCCCGGTTACTTCGCCGCCATCCAGATGCCACTCCTGCGCGGCCGAATCTTCACTGCCGATGAGCGTCTTGACCGTGCGAACGTTGTCCTGCTCAATCAAACCGCGGCACGCACTCTTTTTGGGAACGAAGACCCGATCGGCAAACATCTGAAAACCGAACACGGGGAAACCGCATTCGAGATCATCGGCGTGGTCGGCGACACCCGCTGGGACGTTTCGCTTCCTCCTGCACCGACGCTCTACTGGCCGATTTACGGCAACGGCTACAGTTGGGGCACCCTTGTCGTTCGTTCCACGAGTCATGTGGAACGACTGGCTCTTCCCGTCCAGAAAGTTGTCGCTCAACTCGATCCGGATCTGCCGGTCTCCGATGTCATGACCTTGCGCCAGGCCATCGGCAAGTCCATCGTGGATTCGCAGTTCGATTCTTTGCTGGTGTTGTCATTCGCCCTGATCGCATTGTTTCTGGCTGCTGCCGGCCTTTACGGTGTACTTTCCTATATCGTCGCGCAGCGTACCGCCGAGATCGGGATCCGCATAGCACTCGGTGCGCAGCGGGAGCAGGTGCTTCGACTGATGCTTGCCGATGGAATGTGGCCCGCGCTAGTCGGCCTTATCGCCGGTCTCGCTGCTGCTGCCGAAGCGGCTCGCCTGATTCGCACGATGCTCTATGCAACTCAGCCTCTCGACCCCGCAGTGTTCGCCGCGGTCTCCACAATTCTGCTCGCCGTTGCAGCCGTCGCATGCCTTGTTCCCGCCTGGCGCGCTTCCCGACTCGACCCGATGCAAGCCCTGAGAACAGAATAGGCGCGGAGTTTTGCACCCCGCGCCTCTGTCTTACTCAAATGCTCCCGCTTTGTTGTTCCCTGTTCCCTATTCCTCGTCTTACTGCGTCACCGGCGCGGCAGGGGGCGCCTTCGGTGCTCTCAAGTGCGGCCCGCTTCCAGAGGATGGCCCGGCTACCGTTGGCGGCGGACCAGGCTCCTCGTCCCCACGCTTGATGTGGATATCGCCATTGTCTGCGTTCAAGGTCACCTTCGGACCGCCGGCACCGATCTTGCCGCTCACCGACTTGCTTTCATCCCCGCTTACCGACAGCGGAAAATCCGAAACAATGTCGCCGTTCCGCGTGTTCCCGGTTACTGAGGCCGCCGCATTCGGCGGAAGCGTGATTTCGACGTCGCCCTTCAGATTTTTCGCCTCCACTGCGTAGTTGCCCGCGGTTTCCACGGCAATGCGCCCGTCGCGATCCTCGACGTAGCTGTCACCATACACCTGGCTCAGGTCCACATCCTTCGAGTGCGTCTTAACGCGCACCTGACCCTTTGCCTGCGTCACGCGCAGATTGTCGGAATTCAGTGTCAGGTCGCCTGGCAGCGTTGCCACGTCCATGTCGGTTACCGACGTATGCACGTGAATCGATCCATTCACGTTCTCCATGTGCACATCGCCGAAGAGTTCCCCGTTAATGATGACTTTGCCCGTGATCTCCGACAGCGTCAGATCGTTGCAGTTTCCCTCGGCCGTGATGTCGCCGTCGACCTGGTGGGCTGAGAAGTCTCCCTTGTCGGTTGAAAAGTGCACCTGCACCGATCCCTTGATCACACTGAGGTGTACGTCTCCGTGATTCGAATTGATATTCAGGCCGCCCTCGAGGTTTGCCGCCGTCACATCGCCGTGGCCCGAGTGCACAGTCACGTGCGCACTCCTCGGCACTGTCACCGTCAGGTTAAGGCGGCCATTATTGTTGCTGTCCGACTTCACCAGCACGGCGCTGCCGCTCACCGTCACGTGCGCCTGTTCCGAATCGAAGATCTTCTTCGCCTCTTCGTCCGAACCGGCAAATGCCACCTCGTGCCCCTGCACTTCGATATTGGGCGAGTCGCCCGCCGTAACGCTGACATCGCCGCGCGGATTCTCGATTTGCACCGCGGCGCTCGACGGAATCGGCACGTTTAAAACCTGCTGCTCCAGATCGTGTTCCGGCAGGCCGAACATGTTGAAGAAATTGTCTCCATCGTGGTCGCCCCAGTCTCCTCTCCATGGACCCCAGATTCCGCGCGAAGTTCCCGACGCAAAAAATCCAATCACGGCAAGCAGGATCAGGATGCCAACGAAGCCTGTTCCGCGCCGCACCGGAGCCTCGCGCCGCAAATCCAGCGCCCATTCGGCCAGCATTGCCAGGCCCGCGGCGATCAGCAGCAGAGGCCACCACTTGCCGTACCAGGTCCAGAAGTTCGCCAGGGCAATATGGCCCGAGTAAATCAGCAGCCACACGATGCCGATTGCGACCAGGATCAGCGGTCCAACCACGGAAGGAACCCGCGGCCCATAGACATGCTGATACTTCGCCTTGTACGCGTACTGCTGGGCTTTCCACGCATCGCGCTGGGCGCGCCACGCAGCCCTTTGCTGTTCGCGGTACACCCGCCATTGCGTGCGCGGATCGTAACCGCCCGGCGGCATGTTTGGAGGTGCGCTGCTCATGACTGCCCTCCCTCGGGACCCTTACCATAGTCCTGCGTCACAGGAACGATTGATGTGCCGGGCTGCGGTTGCGCAGTTCCCGCGGCAGCCGGGGCCGCAGCCGCGCCATACGGATACGGAGAGCCCGGATACGGCGTCTCGTCTCCCGCGGCGGCCAGCGCTGCACGCTCGGCCAGCTTCAGTATCCCGATCAGAATCAGCAGCAGTGGAACGAACAAACTCCAGAAATCGAGAAGCCCCGCCTCGTGCATCAGCAGAATTGTGCCTAGAAGCAGCAGAACTGCCGGTCCTCTTAATCGGCGAATCAGGATGTAGCGGTTCATTGGGGACCTCCCTTCGGATCTTCAAAGCGACGCACAATCAGCCACACACCGAGTGCGATAAAGACAAGCGGCCACAGGAACTTCAAGATGTGCTCGGCTAGAAAGCCCATCTGATTCAGCAGCAGCAGCAATCCAAATCCAATCAGGATCAGTGCTCCAATCGGCTCCTTGCGTCGCCAGAACACGGGCGGCACGGGTGGCACCGGAGGCACGGCCGGATCCACAAATCCGGCAGCCGCCGGTGGTGTGTACGGCGCCTGGTACTGCGCGTACGGGACCTGCTGATAGCCGCCTGTGCTCCCGCCCGGATTGGGCGCGGCAGGTCCAGCCCCGGGGACCGTGCCGGGTCCCGGCGGAACAGAACTGAACGGCATGCCCGCCCGATGCTGCGGTCCACCCAGGTTCAGCCAATTGCCCACTTCGTTCAGACCCAGCGGGTCAGGCAGCGGCTGCCCATCGCGAATCGCTTTTGCCGTGTGGAACGCTTCAAACGACTGGTACAGAACCCACGCCGGAATAAACAGGCCAAACAGCCCGTAATGCGTCGTGATGCTGATGATCACGACAAAAATCACCACGTGGATCAGCCCTTTGAAGTACTGCCCGTTGTACATCGCGCCCACGCCGGGAATAACTCCCAGCACTGCCGCGACTGACGGATTTGGTCCGCCGGCAGTCGACACAACAAACGGTTGTTGCACGTTCTGCCAGGCAACGAAACAGGGTTCGCAGAGAAGCTGTCCGTTTCCCCCATTGCGAACACAGGCCGCGCAGAGCGCCTTGCCGCAGTTCTGGCAATAGGCTGTCGCACTTACACCGCTATGGTTTACGCAGTCCATATCGTGCTCCCTTCCCGTATTGCCATTTCGAACTCGGGTTCTCCGGCAACCGATTCAAGTTGCTGGAGTGCAGAGCCGCCAGGATGCGCGGGCCCTGGTCCCAGGCGACAGATCGGTGTCGCCTGGGTGGTGGACTGTTCGTGAAGCGTAACGGAACTTTCTAGATAATCAGGATCCCTCAAGGCTGGTGCCCCGGATTGCTGGGGAGGATCGACGCGGGATCCGCCGTCTTTCCGGTTAGGGTTTTGTTTTGACTCCCCTGGTGTCGCCGGCTGAGTCTGCGGTTGTTGTTGCTGCGTCTCGGTTCTGCGCCGGATCTCCTGCATCCGCGACTGAACCTCGTACACCAGCCGCAGGTGATCGTAGTACCGGATAATCGGCGTCGACGCCATCGTGAGCCTGCGCTCCATGAACGAACGCACCGCCGTCGGCCGCAGATTCGAAAGCCTCAAGTCCGCCAGCCGCACTCCCGTGATGTTCAGTGTCACCGCGATCGAAAAGAACGCCATCGCCGCGGTCATCAGCAGTCGCGGCTCGGCGAAGCGGCGTATCCGCCCCATCATCCCCGGCCGCTGCCAAGCCGGAATTGCCATCGGAACCACGTTGCCCGCGGTCGCCAGTTTGTACTCGGAGGCATGTCCCGGTCCGGTCTGCGCCAGGATCTTATCCAGCAGACCCTCCGGGACCTCGGGTTCCGGGCTTAGAAACTCCAGCCACTCGCGCCCTCGCCGGGCTTCCTCAAACAGAGCGGTGCATGACGGGCAGACAGCCATGTGGGACGAGAATGTTGCCTCATCCTCCGGCCGCAACAGCCCGTCCAGAGCATCGGCCAGGAGTGTTTCCCAAAGCCCGCAAGCTGGAGAGTTCGGAATGTTTCCGCGGTCTGCCATCACATCACCTCCCGCTTATTACGTTCCAGCAGGCGCGCAAGTTCCGCACGTCCTCTGCTAATGCGGGATTTAACCGTCCCTTCCGGTATTTCCAGAACCTGAGCGATCTCTTTGTAATCCATATCCTGTAAGTCCCTTAATATCACTGCTTCGCGCAACTCGACTGAAACCTTGGCCAGGGCGCCCTGCACCATCTTGGCCAGTTCCTTCTGGGCCGCCTTTTCATGCGGTGAAGGTCCGCCTGCCGTCAGCCTGTCAATCGGCCGCAACTCGTCGGTTTCGTCCCATCCCGCATCGAGCGAGTCGGTTGCCCTCTGGTTCCTTGTACGACGGAAATTGTCGACCAGCAGATTACGGGTCATGGTCGTGATCCAAACCTGCAGGCTGCCGCGTGTGGTATCAAAACTGGCTAAATTGGAATAGATCTTTAAGAAGACGTCCTGCGTAAGATCTTCAGCATCCGCGGAGTTATTCGTGAAACGGTAGCAAAGCCCGTAGACACGCCGATGATGGGTACGAACCAGTTCGGCCCATGCTCCGGAATCCCCGTCCATGCAGCGGCGGACGACTTGGGACCAGTCGATCTCCAGCGGTCTTACCTCCCCGCTTATAACGCGGGCGTCCGGCGTCATCGGTTTGGCTTCCTGACCGTGGCCCTGAACCGGCTTCCGCGGCGCCTGGTCCAGCTTGCGCCGTATCGGCGCGCTTGGCGCCGCCAGTCCTGCCACGCTCCAGCTTAATGTACCCGCACAAGCCATGGAGGCCTATACGCATGATTTTGTTGCTCAGTTCCCATATCCGTGCCCGGAGTCTTTCGCGTCGTCACTCCGGATCGGGTTCGCAGGAAATAAATCGATTCAACCTCGGGCTCCACGTTGGCTCCATGTTTTTGGCGCAGAAATGCCCTTTTTTGTGCCGGTTCGAATGGCTTTGCTAGAATTTCAGCACGCTCCCTCTGGAGAGGAAGAGTTGCGCACTTCGATGATGCTGCCGAGTTTTTTCTATAAGATCACCGAGAACCGCGTCGGGAGGTTCGTGCTTTACGTTATCGTCTTCGCCGCGGTTTTTGCCTTCATTGTCTGGTATCTCGTGAATCAAGAAGGCGGGAGTTTATAGCAATCGCCCCGGCGGGGAAGCTGCGCGAATCGTATAGGTTGCGGTTGTGATGATTGCCGGGTACGACCCGGCCCGCAATACGCGCCCTGGCCGTCACTTCACTTGCCGATCTTCCACGCAAGCTTGTACATGTCAAAACGCATCTCGTCGGTTCCCGGGAGCCGATGAAGCGATAATCTCACGCCAGCAGGTCTCCGCTGGTGCTGCCGTGTCGCTGCTGTCGTCCCGCTTGCATAAGCCCATCCCGGCCTGAGGGCTGATGAAGGTCAGCACCGTCCAGCTCGAGGCGTCTTTTGACACCTCGACCAACACGTAATCCACTGAGGTAAAGGAGTTATCCAGATCGCGCAACCCCATGAAATAGGCCTTGTTGTCTCGGATCGCCAGAAGATAGCGAAGCTTGATATCCCAGATTGGCGTGCCTCCTCCGCCTGCCGGGAAAGCGGGGTTCAGCGATTTAGGCATGGCTGCCACAATCGCGCACCAGTCCTCGCCCGTGCGCGTCGATGCCTGTTTGCAGATCGGATTCGGCTGCTGGCAGCACAGCGGTGAAACCGGCAGGCTGATCCCGAGTTGTTTTGCCGTTTCATCCTGAATCGCTTTCGCGTTCTCAATCGGAATCGGACGCGCACCCGGCTTCATCGGCGCAGGATCGGGAATGGCGACTCCGGCCGCGATAAACGCCTTCGCCAGTTCCTGCTTCTCCGCCAGATCGAACTGATCGTTCGCGGCCAGCGACTGCAATGGATAGAGAAAACGCGGGTCCTCGAATCGAGTGAGAAACAGATCCTGATACGCATGTGGGCTGGCGCCATTCTCGAGCAGCAGCTTCACTGCTTTTGCGTTGCCGGCGCGCATCGCCGCGATCAGCAAGCCCTCCTGCTTGTAGTAGTCGTGCGGCACCGTCATGTTCGGATCGAGCCCCGCCTTCAAGAGCCGAACCAAACCAGGCGAGCGCCTCGGGCGCATGGGCGGCGCTCTGAAAGAACTCCTGCGCGACCGTCGACTTGCCGTCCGCCGCTTTCTGTCGCAGTCCCTGCTCAATCTCTGCCGGTCTCACTCCGGCTGCCGTGGCGTCCTTCAGAAACCGCACGTCGGCGGAACTGAGCGCCGCTGCAATGTTCGGAATCGTCATGCGAAGCTGGTTGATCGAACGCTGCACGTCGCCCCCAGTCGGCATGGAAGACGAGTCCGTCGCAGTCTCCCCCTCGGGTTCCGGTTCCGGCGCCACGACCGTCGGTGTGCCGCGCGCCCTGCCTGCAGCCGGCAAGGGCGCCTTGCCGTTCCGAACAAACACAAAATCACCGCCATTGTGGGTGGAGTTGGGAATTACCGCATACTCCGGCGTCTGCATCGAGTTGCCCACCACGGAGTCCTTGATGGTTCCGTAGAACAGGCTGCTCGCCGTGAACATCGGGTTCACATTTTCGGCCAGCGCGCGCAGCAGCACGCCTGCAAAAACCGAGTGCCCATCGACCCCCGCGTCGGACACAGCCTCCTCTCCCCCGCTGGCCATCAGGTTGCGCGACTTGCGTCCGAGCATCCGGGCAATCCCCGCCGGGGTTCCTGCTGAGATCTCCGAGCCCGGGCCGCGCGTATTGGCCAGGTCGCCCGAGTAACAACTATCCGAGATCACCAGTACATGACGCGCCGGCGCGTCGCTCACCTCGTTCATCAGTTCGTCTGAAATGATGCGGTTTGGGCTAAGCGTGGAGTTGGCGTCGTACGGCATCCAGTAAGCGCGCTTCGTCTTCGGGTCGAGATAGCCGTGCCCGGCGAAGTAGATCACCAGGTTGTCCGACGTCTGCAGCGTGCCTTCGTACTTTGCCAGTGCGTCCAGGATATTGAAGCGGGTGGCGTCCGCGTTGAGCAAATACTGCACCTTGAATCCGTAACTTTGCTCCAGCATCTTGCCCACGGCACGTCCATCGTCCACCGCCGTCTTCAGCGGGGGCAGCGGCGCATGGTAGTCGTTGATGCCGATAACGAGCGCGTAGAAGTTGCCGATTCCACCGTTGGCTGCGGGGAGCGGCTGTACAGGCTCAAGACCGCGCTGCGGTTGCGTGGACATAGAAGGCACGACCAGGAGCAGCGCGAAGCAGAGCGCGCTGCCGCGGGTGCGCGAACCAATGCCGTGGTGCGGAATCTTCATCGAAATCAACGCGCACTCTTGCCGGGAAAGCGGGAAGGAAGCCAGTGTAGCGCGTCGGCGATTCCTTGAGCGAGGCGAATCGCTGTAATCGCAGATTCTCCAGTCTGTAACCGCAATGCAACAACGCTGAAATCAAATCTTCATATTTGATTGTTACGGTTTGGTTATTCCCTATCTGTGCGGACATCGCTTTCCTTCCCCTGGGAAGCAACCAGTCAAGCTGTACCCCTGAAAACTAGCGGTTTCCACTTTGGAGGATTTTGTGATGCACTCATTCTCAAGCACGCGCATGCGTCTGTTGAAACTCGCCTTGTCGGTTCTCGTGATGTTCGTCGGCGCCCTGGCGCATGCACAGGACGCTGCCTCAAGGATCAGCGGAACAGTAATTGATGGCCAGGGGAGGGCAGTTGGCTCCGCCCTGGTCACGGTCAAAGGCGGAGGCCTATCGAAAACAACCCGCGCAGATGCCAACGGCGCCTACGCATTCGACAGCCTTCCTGCGGGAACCTATCTAGTGGTTGCGGAAGCATCCGGCTTTTCTTCCGCTTCGAAAGACAAGGTTGCGCTTGCCGCGGGCCAGGCACAGCAACTGGAGCCGCTCACTTTGAGCATTGCATCGGTCGCCGAGCAGATCACCGTCAACGCCGGCGTCGACTCCATCGCGGCGGAAACCGCGCCCAGCGGCGGCTTTATCGAAGAGCGCTCGGCGCAGTCGCTGGTTTCCGAACACGTATATCGAGAACTTCACCTCGCCGATCGCCGACTATGGCGAGATCGTGCAGATTGTTCCCGGCACTTTACCTCAGCAGCGACGGCGTCGGACTTGGCCAGAGCAAAACCTACTTCCGCGGTTTCCCTGACGGCGACTTTGACATTGACTTCGACGGCATTCCCTTTTACGACACCAACTCGCCGACGCACCACTCGTGGGCCTTCTTCCCCGCGCAGTGGATTGGCGGAGTGGACTTCGACCGCAGCCCCGGCACCGGCTTCCACGATTGGACCTACGCCCTTCGGCGGATCGATTCATCTGCTCTCCAAGCCGCTCGCCAGCGAGCAGGACATTCGCGCCACGGCCTCTTATGGGACGTGGAACACCAAGCTATATGATGGCTCCTACAACTCCGGCAGCTTCGGATTGTTTGGCAGGCCCAAGAAGTCCAACCTCTTTGTCGACGTTCACCACATGTCCTCCGACGGCTACCAGACCTTCAACTGCAACACGCGCAACGCCGGTTCGCTGTTCTACCAATATCAGTTCTCGCCCAAGACCGTACTGACCGGCTTCAGCGGCGTCATCTCACTCGATGCCAACACTTACGGCCTGAATCCGACCCGCTGCCAGACCATCGCCTCGACCCCCTCCAGCCTCTGCAGCGCCACAACAACTATCAACAACTGCATACAATACGGCGCCCAACGGAATTCGCCTTCATCGGCTACTGGCTACAAATTCGAGATGGTCAATAACGCCGATCCCTGCAACTGGCTCGATTATCAGTACAACCACTACCACGTTCCCACGGATTTCGAATACGTCGGCTTAAGACCGAATTTGCACACGGCTGGTACCTGGACGTAAAGGGCTATACCTACAACTACGACAACGGGAGTTCTTTACCAACGCCCCGCCGATCACCGAGGTTACCCATGCAGCCGGCATCGCCGACCTACTTTGGTCCCCGGCTCCATGTTGGCAGGCACGGGCTCCAGCGCGGTGCTTTACTATAACGGCGTCGCCGATCGCTCCTTGCGATGTCGCCATCACCGGAAAGCCATGAAGACAGGGGCTGGCGTAACCGCTCTGCCCTGCGGCAGTCGACAAGTACAACAGCTATCGCAAGTACGGGGAAACCGCCGTCCTCTCACAGACCTCGCACTTCGGGTCTTCCGCGCGGGTATGTGGTATGAGTGGGCGCGGACTAACCGGCATCAGTATCCAAGCGACCCATTGAATAACTGGACCGATCAGGCGCTGCCCAACTTTAACGAGGAGTTCTGGACCAACTCCTATCAGCCCTATGCGGAATACGAGTTCCATCCGACGCCGAAGTTGAATGTCACCGCCGGAACCAAATTGCCGCTTACACCTTCGATGTGCTGCATCACGCCGACGATGGCAAGACCGTCGGCAACCTTTGCCCCCTCGGCCAGACCACAGCTGCCCCTCGACTGCCTACCGACACTGGCACTTTCACCGCCTGGCTTCCCTCGCTCGACTTCAACTATCGTCATCCACCCGAACTTTTCCGTCTACTCTCAGGGGGCAACGGGCAGCATTGTTCCGCCCAGCAGCGTCTACGACTTCAACCACACTCCTATCGACCGCGGTTCCGCACGCCGGGGCTCCAAACCCCGCCAAAGCAACAGAAATCCACCACCTACCAGGCAGGTCGGTCATGAAGCTGCAGCGCTTCACGCTCGACGCCGACGCTATCACGTCCGCTTCCAAAACAGCTACAACAGCCTGATCGATCCCACGACGACGGAGACAGTCAATTTCCTGCAGCCGAGTTCCGTCACGCAGGGAGTGGAGTTCGAGACCACCGCGGTCCTTGCACGCGGGCTCAATCTCTATCTCAATGCAACCGCAGCCAACGCCTACTATGTCGGCAAAGTGAACGCCGGTACGCCGCATCCCCTTACTACGTCGACGCTCCAGGCGGCCTCTGGGTCCAGCAGACTCCGGCCGACACCGAAATGCAGGGCATCACCTACAGGGGCCGGGGATTGGACCTTGGCTTCTTCAACAAGCGCGTGGGCGAACAGCGGGTTGACGCCGGCGCCTATCATAATCAGGCCATCATCAGCCCGTTCAGCACCGCCAATGCATACGTGAACTACACGATGCGCAACCACTCCATCTTCGACCAGACGAAGATTCGGATGAGCGCCAACAACCTCCTCGACCAACACAACATCACCGCCCTCACGGCGGCCGGAACAACAACCGCGAATCTGATCTCCGGGACAAGTTACGTCGATCCCTTCAACCAGACGACGCCCATCAGCGGCAGCGACAACCCAACCTTTATCCCGGGCCGCAGCTTCATGTTGTCCGTGACTTTCGGGTTCGCTCCCGGGGAGCGCAAGTAGGGGAATTCGGTCTAAACATTCGTTCGTATTGGATCGTTGGGCTGCGCTCGCTTCCGCGGGTGCAGCCCTTCTTATTCCGTCAGCGGACCGGTACTAAAAACGCCGGTTCGAAAAACACACCCATTGACGCCACCCAGGCCAGGACCACTTCCGAGACACACCTCCCGCTCCAGCTTCTTGTAATCTGATTCAAACCCAACTGCCCACGGGGAATGGGGAAAACGAGGTCAGGCTTGCCGTCGGGGAAATTCGCTCTTACCTATACCGTCAAAAATGAGGCAAGGCTGTTGCCGTCGGCGATTGAATACCATCTCGCCGCGGGATGCTCCCGCATCTACCTCTTCTGGGACAACACCACCGACAACTCGGCCGAGCTGGTCGCGAAATACCCGCAGGTGATTGCGCGCAAATCGTTTCGGCCCGACGAACTCCACAACCCGCCAAGCTGGCTCACCAATATCCTGCCTGCCTGGGAACCCGATCTCGACGTACGGAAGATCGCCAACACCCTCTACGCGGCGCGAGATGCTGCAAAAGACGGTATCGAATGGCTCGTCGGCATCGATGTCGATGAATTGATCCTGATGTCGCGCCATGAGCAGGCGCTCGAGAATCACATCCCCAGGTATCTCGAAAAAATCCCCGACGCCATTGATCAGTTGCTGCTGCCCAATCTCGAATCCGTTCCCACGGCAGCCGAAACAGGGAATCCGTTTATAGAATGCGTCTATTTCCTCAACCGTTTCCCGGCCACGGAGGCCGTCTGGCGCTATTCGCGTGCGGCCCTGGCTCGCATTACACCGTCGTCTGAGAAGCGGGTCACGCGGTTTCCCAAGCTCATCGCGTGGTACGACTGGCTCTTCTACGAGCTGCGCTTCGCCGGCGCGCTGCATCGGATGATGCGCGAACCCGGCACGCAGCGCAGGATCCCCGGCACGTACTTCCTGGGATACAGCAGTTATAAGTCCTTCATACGAACAGATCGGACTGCCGACTTCCAATTCGCCACGCACGGCTGGAAGCCTTTTCTGCGGCGGCCCCGCAGCCTTCGGACCGGCAACGTCTTGCACTTCGATCTACTCGATGCAGCCTACTTTGCGTTGAAATTCAGGCAGCGCCCCGCCCCGCGCGACATCTTCTACCTGCGCTACATGCTGGGACTCGTTGCTCGCAACCACAGCCCCGAGGAGATCAGGGAGTTCTTCGAAACCTACATCGCCATCCGCGACCCTGGGCGTATCGAACTGCTCAAGAAGAAGGGCATCCTCGTCGAGATTCAATCCGCGTCGAATTTCCTGAAGAAGCTGCTGAAAACGCCATCTCGCGTCGAGGCCTGAGTTTCGCGTCAACCCTCCTGCGACACACTCAGTATCGGTCGCCGAACTCCGGCTCCACCGGGTTCTCGAAAAGCGATGCGTCGCGCGTCACGATCGTCAATCCCGACGGCGTAACGAAGTAACGCCGCTTGTCTTCGACCGGGTCGTAGCCGATGACCGTTCCCTCCGGAATATGCACGTCGCGATCGATGATCGCGCGGCGGATGCGGCAATGCCGCCCGATCTTCACGTGCGAAAAGATGATGCTCGCGTCGACCTCGGAGTAGGAATTGACGCGCACATCCTGCGACAGCACGGAATTCGATACCGAAGCGCCGGAGATGATGACGCCCGCGGTGATGACCGAGTTCACCGCCATGCCCGTTCGGCCCGGCTCGCCAAACACAAACTTCGCCGGCGGATACTGCCGCACGCGCGTGCGCATCGGCCAGTTCTTGTCGTACAGGTTGAAGACCGGCGACACCGAGCACAGGTCCATGTTGGCTTCGTAGTAGGCATCCAGCGTGCCCACGTCGCGCCAGTAGAGCGCCTGTCTGCTTGTTCTCGTCCACAAAGCTGTAGGCCATCATCTTTTTCTTGCCCAGCATATTGGGCAGGATGTTGTGGCCAAAGTCGTGCTTCGAATTGGGATCTTCGGCGTCGGCGATCAGCGCCTTCAGCAGCGTTTCGGTGTTGAAGATGTAAATGCCCATCGAGGCATCCACCGCGTCGGGATTGAACGGCGAGCGGAAGGTGGTGGACGCCGGCTTTTCCTGGAAGCCCTGCACCTCGCCGGTCGTGCCCACTTCGACCACGCCGAAGCGCGCCACTTCGTCGGGCGCGATCGGCAGCGTGGCCAGCGTCACGTCGGCATTCGTCTCCTTGTGGTACTCCAGCATGCGGCTGTAATCCATCTTGTAGATGTGGTCGCCGCTCAGGATGATCATGTGCTTCGGCTGCTCGCTGCCGATCGAGTAGATGTTCTGATAAACCGCGTCCGCCGTGCCCATGTACCAGTTGGTGCCGGTGCGCTGCATCGGCGGCATCAGCTCAAAGAACTCGCCCAGCTCCTGCGCCACAATGCCGGTCCAGCCTTCGCGGATATGCCGGTTGAGCGACAGAGCCTTGTACTGCGTGAGGATGAATACCCGGCGCAGGCCGGAGTTGATGCAGTTGGAAAGCGTGATGTCGATGATCCGGTAGTGCCCGCCGAAGGGCACGGCTGGCTTGGCGCGGTCGCGGGTAAGCGGAAACAGCCGTTCTCCGGCTCCGCCTGCAAGCAAAACACCCAGAGTGTCTTTCATGTCCGTATGAGCCTGCCTTGTCGCGTTGTCTGTCCGGAGCGTTCTCAGCGCGAGACCAATGTGCCGTTATCCGGTACGGCGTTTTTCAGAGAAGAGAAGGATCCATTCGCCTCTGAACGGCGAAGAATACCACACCGCGATAACACCTGCAGCCTGCCCGTGTTACGGCAGATTTTATGGAACCAGGATTCTCAAGAAGCCAGTTCGCTGGCGAGGGGTATTTCCCTGGGATTTCCGCATTCAAATCGCTGGGTCAGTTCGCGGCTATCTGCGCTTCGCCTTGAACCTGTACTCCACGCCGACCGAAATCGCAAAGTTGACGTCAAACTGGGTGATCTTTGATCCGTAGTTGATGCCGTAATGGGTAATGACCGCATCGGGGGTAATCCGGAAGACCCAGCGTGCCGAACGGTTCAGGTCCATGTGTCCGCCAATGATTGCGGCAGGCGCTATCTGGTCGTTATAAAAGCCAACGATTGACGGCGATTGTCCCCGCAGATCCTGTTGGAATCTCCCGTAGACGCCGCCAAACATCGCGTGCGCAATCAGCGCGCCGTGCTTATTGTGCGGTCCAAGCCATTCCGGGCCGCCCACGAACAAGTACTGCGCTACAAAAGGACCTTGGATGTTTTCCGTCTCACCATTGCTGCCAATAAAGGAATTTGGCGCCGCGCCGCTGGTGCCGACATAGCCGCGGCCGCTGCCTTCGATCGCCCAGTTCTTGCTGAACCAGTAGGAGCCGGAAAGGTCGAGGCCGCCGAGGTTCGAACCCTGCAGTAGGTTGGGGCCGGCCTTCATGTGGTCGTATGCCATTCCCAGCGAAAAGTCCCACTTGTTGTCGTACTTCACATTGGCCAGCGGATCGACGGCAATGTACGTGCCGTTGCCGGTCGGCTGCGATGTGGTCTGAACCGACGGCTGCACCTGGCTGAACGCGCACGGAAACGAGGCTGACAGACCGAGGACAAGGACTGCCGAAAGCAATGAAAACCTTACTGGAAGACGCATCAACACAAAGCTTACAGGACCATACCTTGGCGGGACAATTTTCGGAACTGAGGGTTAGACGCAAGCCAGCCCATCGCGGCGAGCAGGCTATCGCGCGTTTGCCTCACGGCTCGCAGGTTTCAGTCCACCGGGCGTAGACCAGGTAGCGCATCGTCTTCAGAATTTCGAGTGCTGAATCCGTCTTCCAAACGGAAGCATCCGGCTGCAGCGGTGGTGCTGCATGCAGCCGCCAATTGAGCGGCAGATGGCTGAAGATCATCCCGGCCCGCGGCAGATGATGGGCGTTGGAAACGACTTCGGCCGAATGCCAGCCGTGTGCCTGCATGATCCGCGCCGAGTAGCACGCGTTCTCGATTGTGTCCGTGGCCCTGGTCTCCACAAAGATCGCCGAAGGCGGAATTCCCTGCGCAGCCGCAGCACCAGCCATCACGTCCGCTTCCGCGAACGGGTTATTCGCCGGCCCGCCTGTAAATATCAGACGCGGAGCAACGCCGCGCTCGTATTCCCTCACGGCTTCGGAGACGCGCGAAAGCTCCTCTGGCGTAGGATTTCCATCCCCGTCAGCCGGTGTGCCGAGCACAATGATCGCATCGAAGTGATCGCGGCTGGTGTTCGCCGTGGGCGCAAGCCGGCGAGCGATCACAGCCCATCCCACCAGGACGGCTCCTGCCAGAACTCCAGCCAGCAAAACGCGCACAACCCACCGCTTTTTTCCCATCCTGATTGGCTTGTAGCGATGCAGAGGCCGGCGAGCGGGTGCACGCCGGCGCGTTGGGCGGGATGAGGATGCAATGGCCACCGTGGGCTCCCTGTCCTTCACTTTACGAGCGAAAGCCCGGCAGCAGGTGCACAAAGGTATTTACTCAATTGGCGCTCGAGACTGTCAGCCCAACTCCGCCGGATGATCCCAGGAGGACAAAACCAGCTCGCTCAAGGATTTCCGGCTGCGGGGCGCCTGCTCCTGCGCCTGATAATGCTCCCCCAGCAGGGACGGTTCGCCCTGGTAGCCCATCGCCATCACCGAGCCAATCGCGTATGTCTCTGGAATTGCAAACGCCTCGCGTGCTTTGGCCTGGTCAAACCCCGCCATTTGATGCGTCGCGATTCCCATCGAAGCCGCTTGCAGCGTAATGAAGCCATCGGCGGCGCCGAGATCGTGAATCGCATAGTTATTCGGGGAGTCATTGTGGCTGAATCGGGTCTTCGCGACACCCAGAATCAGTACCGGCGCGGTTTGTACCCAGGCCTGGTTGAACGGCACGAGCGTGTCATGTATCTTCTTGTAGGTATGAGAGTTACGGTGTCCGACAAAGAACCGCCATGGCTGCTCGTTAAACGACGACGGCGCCCAGCGAGCGGCCTCGAAGATTGTCTTCAGATCAGCCGGACTCACGTCCCGGTCGGCAAAAGCGCGGGGGCTCCAGCGCTCCAGAATGACAGGCAACACACCCTCTGTCGAGGGCTGCGCATGTTTCATCTTATGGACTTCACTGGCCGTAAGCGGCATCGTTCTTCACTCCCGGAAAAGCTTCTTCTGCACTAGTTGGGATGCGCAGACGCCAGGAAGGGTGCGGAGTTTGGCGGCGAACCGGCTGGGCGGCTCGCATTGCGAGAGCCTGCACCGGCCAATCGCATCTCGCAATGCACCGAACTGCGAGACACGCCTCGCTCCGGGTCACACTGTATTCACAGTTCTTTGAAATACTAGCAACAGTTCTGATTTCCTGAATTCCCGAGAAAGCTTAAAGTTTTCTCAGACGAGGACCGCCGATCTTTGCGCGGAAAAGGGAAGGAATGCGGTCGGGCCTGGAACACAAGCCGGCGCACGCCGGGCGGGTCACGATCGAGGCTACACAACTTAATGGAGGAATTATGACCAGTTCCAAGATGCGGAGGAGCTTCGCGTGGATTGCGGCGCTTTTCATTCTGCTTACGTTTGCATCAATCGCTCGAGCCCAATCGGCCGTCGACGGCGCGGTAGGCGGTAGCGTTCTCGACAGCTCCGGCGCGGTTGTTGCCAACGCTTCGGTTACGGTGCTCAACATCGGCACCAACGCGCAACAGCAGGCTGTCACCGATGCTTCCGGCTACTTTCGCGTAATTCATCTGCAGCCGGGCATCTACGAAGTCAAAATCGAAGCTTCGGGATTCGACCTCTACGACGCGAAGAGCATTACGGTCGAGGTCGGATCGTTGACGGATGTCGAAGCGCGCCTCAAGGTTGGCAGCTCCGCTCAGACCGTCGAAGTTACCGGCACCGCGCCCCTCGTGAATACAACGACGCCGGATTTCGCCGGTGTGGTGGATCAGGTTTCGCTCCACGATCTGCCTGAGAACAACTATCGCTGGTCAGCCTTTGCCCTGCTCACTCCGGGCGTCGTGAATGACAGCAACGGTTATGGCCTGCTGAGTTTCCGCGGCCAGAGCACATTGCTCAACAACGTAACCATTGACGGCACCGACGACAATCAGGCGTACTTCTCTGAAGAGCGCGGCCGGACCCGCGCGGGATACTCGACAATCAAAGCGGCGGTGCAGGAGTTCCAGGTGAACACCTCGAACTACTCGGTGGAGTATGGCCGCTCCGCCGGCGGCATCGTGAACTCGGTCACCAAGAGCGGATCGAACGCGCTCCACGGCGAAGGCTACTACTACGATCGCGACAGCGCGTGGGCCGCACAGAACACCTACGTCACCCACCCGATCGAAGTCTCGACCAACCCAATCACCTACTCGGTCGTTCCCTTCAAACCCACCGATCTTCGCCGTCAGTATGGATTCGGCGTAGGCGGTCCGATTCTCCGCGACAAGCTCTTCTTCTTCCTCGCGGCCGACCGCTTCTATCACGACTTTCCTGCGGCAGCCACGATCACCGGTACCAGTGCCAACGCAAACTTCTACAGCCTCACCGGCAGCTACGCCCAGGCGCAGATTGCACAGATCGTCAAGAACACGGGGCTCACCACGGCTGCGGCCACCACCGTCTATGACAACGGCATAACCGGCCTCACCACGATGCTCGGTACGGTTCCCCGCATCGGCAAACAGGTCATCTATTTTCCCAAGATCGACTGGCAGGTGAGCCCGCGAAACCACGCCTCATTCGAGGCCAACCAGATGCGTTGGTCTTCTCCCGCCGGCATCCAGACCAGCCCGGCGGTCGCCTACGGCATGTCCAGCTTCGGCAACGACTACGTCCGCGACAACTGGATTGTCGGCAAGCTCGATACCTTCCTCACCAACCACTGGAGCAACGAAGCGCGCGTCATGTACGGACGCGACTTTGAATTCGAGTTCAATCAGGCGCCGACTTCCTACGAGCAATCCAACCTGATCAACACACCCAGCGGTTACGTCAATCCGCTGGGCCTGCCGCCCAATGTCTATCTCAGCGGCTTCTTCCAGTTCGGCACCCCGCAGTTCTTGAATCGCGCCGCGCTGCCCGATGAGCGTCGCTGGCAATTGTCCGACACCGTCATCTGGGTCCGTGGCAACCACACCATCAAGTTCGGCGAAGATTACATCCACACCGACGATGCCATCTCGAACCTCTACAACCAGTACGGCGGATTCACCTACAGTGGCAACACCCCGCTGGGCAATTATTTCTCTGACCTTTACCTGTCGCAGAATCCCATTGCCGGCAAGACCGCCGAAAACTACACCTTCTTTAACCAGGGTGTCGGCGCTGCCGGCCTCGAGTTCACTACCAGCGACTACGCGATCTTTGCGCAGGACGAGTGGAAGGTCAACCCCCGCCTCAGCCTGACTTTTGGCCTTCGCTGGGAGTTTGAGAAATACCCCCACCAGCAATTGCCCAACTCACTGGTTCCGCAGACCTCATACCTGCATGACAACAAGGACAACTTTGGCCCCCGCGTCGGATTCGCATACGACGTCTACGGCGGAGGAAAAACGATCCTTCGCGGCGGTTACGGCATGTTCTTTGCCCGCGCCATCAACTCCACGCTCTACCAGGCGCTGATTGGCACCGGCGTGGCCGCCGGTCAGGTCAACCCGACCCTGAACCCCGGCACCTCCTGCGCTCCGCTTTTCCCGCAGATCGTTCCGTCCGGTTCCTATGCAAGCTGTCTCCAGGGCTCCAGCGGCAACGCGACGTCGTATTACATCGATCCGAACTTCAAGGTTCCTGAGATTCACCAGGCCGACCTGTCGCTCGAGCAGCAACTCACCAGTCACGACGTCTTCAGCGTCTCATGGCTCGGATCGTGGGGTCGTCGCCTGCCCGACTTCGTCGATACCAACCTGCCCGCGCCTACGCCGGTAACCTTCAACGTTACCGGTGCCGGACCGCTCACCGTGGGAAGCGCCGTTACCGCTAATGTGTATTTCTACGACGCGGCGAACCCCAATCACCGGCCCAATCCCAACTTCAGCTCCATCACCGACATCTTCAGCGGAGTCACCTCAAACTACGAGGCGCTGGTCGCCCAGTTCAAGCACCAGATGTCGCACCACGTTTCCTTTGGCTCAAACTTCACCTGGTCCCATGCTCTCGACTACGGTGAAAACAACACCACCGGCGCTTCCGCGACCGCCGTGTTAGACCCTTCCAACCTCAAGCTTGAATACGGCAACTCCAACCAGAACGTGCCCTATCGCTTGATGATCTACACCGTTGCCGATTCCCCGTGGCATGTTCACGGCCCCCTCGGCTACGTACTCAACGACTTTGAGCTGGCGCCGACCTTCCAGACGCAGAGCGGGTTGCCCTACTCAGTCGGCATCAGCGGATCGTCTGCGAAACTCTATCCCACCGGATCGACAACGCAGCAGTCAATCATCAGCACCAGCTCATTCAACGGGTCCGGCGGCACCAACCGCATTCCAGGCCTGAACCGCAATGACTACCAGTACCCCAAGACCTGGGGAGTGGATCTCCGCGCTTCCAAGAAGCTTGTCGTGCGCGAGCACTACGGCCTCGAGTTCCTGGCCGAGGCCTTCAACCTCACCAATCACCAGAACGTGACCGGCGTAGGCACAACCGCGTACTCGATCTCTGAGAACACCACCACCCACACCAACAACCTGGTGCAGTACACGGCCACGCCCTTCGGCGCCGTCACCAGCACCGACAACAGCAACTTCGCCTACAACGTGCGCCAGTTGCAGATGGCCCTGCGGCTCACTTTCTAAACCGCAGTAAGCCTGAGATAAGGACCGCGACGCTCAAGGGCGTCGCGGTTTTGTTTTGCGCTCTTTTTTCTTTGGAAAGCGCCTCGCGAGAGAAGTCCAAGCGATCAGCGAAGCCAGCTTTTCATCCTGCGTCCACGGCGGACCGAGCCCGACTCCAAGGTCAGCCAGCCTGCGCCTGATCTCTTCCGGTTGGAGACCAAGTTCGTCAGCGGACAGGCCCATCAATTCGCTCTCTTTCGCGGTGAATATCTCGAGTCCGCATCGCTTGCATGCGTGAAGCAGAACGTTTCGAAAGAGTTCTCCGTCCGCTGTGTGAATCAGCGCATGCGACGCCAGTATCTGCGCCAGACCCGGGAGCGGTCTGCCGGAGGCAAGCAGTAAACCGCAGTGCTTGAGCTCATACCCTTCCGTCAGCAGCTTTTTCTGGACGGATCGGATGGCGCTATAAGCCAGGCCCCGCGCCTCCGCTTGTATACGTGAAATAACACCCCGGGACTCGGACCTCGGCGCCTTCTCCGCGGTGTGATACGGCTGCCGGAAATCGTAAGTGAAGATCTTGACGAGGTGAGGCCGCTGCCGAAGAAGAACCATCGGAGAGCCATCTTCAAGCGCGATCGCGACCAGCGAAGTCCAGCCGGAGTGGGCGCGAAAACCAAGGGCAGCCTGGTTCATAAGAACTCCCGCCAGAATGATTCAAGCCGAAACACGAGCTACGGATAAATCCGATGCAGCGTCCGCGCGAACGGAATGGTCTCCCGCACATGATCCAGCGCGCACACCCATGCCACTACGCGCTCGATACCCATCCCGAATCCCGCATGCGGCACCGATCCGTACCGCCGCAGATCGAGATACCACTGAAACGCCTCCAGCGGAAGCTGGTGATGCTCGATGCGGCTCTTCAGCAGCTCATAGCTCGATACACGCTGCGACCCGCCGATCACTTCGCCATAACCCTCAGGCGCCAGCACATCCACGCACAGCGCGAAGTTCGGGTCCTTCGGGTCGGGCTCCATGTAAAACGCCTTCACCGCCGCCGGATAGCGATGCACCATCACCGGGCGGTCAAACTGCGAACTCAGCCATGTCTCGTCGGGCGAGCCGAAGTCGTTGCCGTATTCAAATGGCTGCTCCAGCAATCCCTTGGCATGCGCCTCGTTCAGCATCTTCGCCGCCTCGTCGTAGCGCAAGCGGGGAAACGGAGGGAGGATGTTTTTGAGTTTTTCCGGATCGCGGCCGATCACCTGCAATTCCGGCGCGCGGTTCTTCACAACGCTCTGCACGATGTGCGAAAGGAAATTTTCTGCGAGTTCCATCAGGCCATCGAGATCGCAAAACGCAACCTCCGGCTCTACCATCCAGAACTCGGTAAGATGCCGCCGGGTCTTTGATTTCTCGGCGCGGAACGTCGGCCCGAAGCTGTACACCTTCCCCAGCGCCAGGGCCGTCGACTCGATATAGAGCTGTCCGGACTGGGTCAAGTACGCCGGATCGCCAAAGTAGTCCACCGGAAACAGCGTCGACGTGCCTTCGCAAGCCGCCGGCGTCAAAATCGGCGGATCGGTGCGGATGAAACCATTGTTGTCAAAATATTCGGCCGCCGCACGCATGATCTCCGCGCGAATGCGCAGAATGGCCGACTGCCGCGGCGACCGCACCCACAGATGGCGGTGCTCCATCAGGAAATCGACGCCGTGTTCTTTCAGCGTGATCGGGTACGGATCCGATTCCGGCACCCGCTGGATAACCTCGATGTCTTCGACATCCAATTCGAACCCGCCCGGCGCGCGCTTATCTGCACGCACCTTGCCGGTAACGATCACCGACGACTCCTGCGTCAGGCCCTTCAGCGCCTCAAACACTTCGGCCGGCACGCTTTTGACGTGTGCCACGCCCTGTACCGTGCCCGTTCCGTCACGAAAAATAGGGAAAAGCAGCTTGCCCGATTCGCGCGAGTTGTAAAGCCATCCCTTGATGCGGACAGACTGCCCTTCGAAGCTGCCAAGGGTGGCAATCGTAGCGACGGTCGCTGCGGATTTTGCGGTTTCAGCTGTAACAGTGGGGGCGATTTCTTCGGCCATGGCTCAACTCTCTTGGGTACCCCATCCCGGGAACCCCTTGGGTGGCGCTTTTCGCGAAATGGGTGGGAAATGACTCCGTCGTACCTGCCCTGTTATTCAGAGCGGGTATCATCGGAGCCTTTAGGATAACGCGCGGTGTCGCCGCCGGGTGTGAGCGCCGCAACACGGCGCATTCGCCGCGTCCCGCCCCTTTGATTTATCGTCCATATCGTATGGCTACCAATCCCAAGCCCCAGCCAGACGTCGTCAACCAGCCGCACCCCAGCGCCGAGGCCGAAGAGGTCTTCCGCCGCTGGATCCGCTTCCTCGACGAAGAGTTCTATCGCCACCGCTCCCCCGAGCGACGCGCCGAAATCGTGCGCGACCAGCTCTTCCAGCTCTATTTGGGCCGGCCGCACGGCGGCAAACCCAACGTCACGCTCTCCAGCGAGCTGCCTGGCAACGTGCTCGGCATGTCGCTCGACCCCGAGAACGTCACGCTTGAGGCCGAGTACTTCGGCGGCATCGATGAGGCGGAGTTTGCAGTCCGCAAGCCGCTGCTCTGGTTCTGGAAGATGTTTGACCGCTCGCCGATCGGACTCAACCTCTGGCTGGGCATGCGCTTCCGCTGCATGCTGGGGCGTCACATCTTCGACCACATGGGATCCGGCGTCAAGATCCACAACGGCGTCGACCTCACCTACGGCTACAAGCTCTCCATTGGCGACGGAGCAGTCATCCACCAGGGCGTGCTCCTCCACGACCGTGGCGGCATCACCATCGGCAAAAACGCGGTGATCGGCTCGTTCGTCCGCATCTTCTCGCACAGCTATCCAATGAAGGCAACGAGGAAGAAGTGAAGCTCCAGCCGACCACCATCGGCGATGGCGCCCGCATCGGCAGCCACGAAATCATCATGGGCGGCACCCACATCGGCGCCGGTGAAGTCGTAGGACACTATCCCGCCTACAAGGTCTAGCTTTGGGGTTTCAATCCGCTGCTTACGATTGAGCTGTTTTTGAAAGGGCGCGGCTTCAGCTGTGCCACAAGTGGCTTACACTCATCGTCGGCTTTAGCCGCTGAGGGATGTCATTCGAAATTTGTGACTGCTGCCACAGGCGGCTGTCCGCGATTGAAACGGCTGTGCAGGGGCACCATGCTAACCTGAGCTTTCCAAATCCAGGGAGCGTCTGGTGCAGTCTGCCGAATTTGCAATCGCAGTCTTCGAGTTTGTTCTGCTCATCTTCTCGTTGAGCGTGCATGAGTGCTCCCACGCCTGGATGGCGTCGCGCCTCGGCGATCAGACGGCTCGCATGCAGGGCCGCGTTACCCTCAACCCCATCTACCACATCGATATCGTCGGCACCCTCATCATGCCCGCCATCATCATCTTTGGCCCGCTCATTGGATTCAGCCTCTTCAGCGGAGTCCTGATCGGATGGGCCAAGCCGACCCCCGTTATCAGCCGCAACTTCGCGAAAATCCGCCGTGACGAGAACCTCGTCACACTTGCCGGCCCCGCATCGAACCTGCTGCTGGCCGTCATCGCCACGGTCATTCTCCTGGTCGTCATCCATGCGGCGCCCGGCGGCCGCCAGATCGTCAGCTTCACCCTTCACGGCATACTTCTGCCCGACGCTTCGTCCGCGGTGCAAGCCATCGTGCTGCTCGGCATCGCCGGCGTGCAGATCAATCTGGCGCTGCTGTTCTTCAACCTGCTCCCCATACCGCCGCTTGACGGCAGCCAGCTGCTCCGCAACGTGCTCCCCTATAACGCCGTGCAGACCTACGACCGCATTCCGATGTGGATCAGCTGGATGCTGATGATCTTCGTCGGCGGCTACATCATGCGCCTGCTCCTGGCCCCCGCGTTCGCCGTGGTGCTGTTCATCCTGGGCCGTGGATGAGCGCCTGCAGCCGCTACAATAAAACCAGTCTCACGTTGACCTTTTTGATCAAACTTGGGCCACTCATCCCGGCCTGATTCCGGAATCGAAAAAAGAATGTCTGAACCCGCAACTCCATCGTCCCGCCCCCGCGTCCTCAGCGGCATGCGTCCCACCGGCAAGCTCCACCTCGGCAACTACATGGGCGCGCTTGCCAACTGGGTCAAGCTGCAGGACAGCGGCCAGTACGAGTGCTACTTCTTCATCGCCGATTGGCACGCGCTGACAACGGACTACGCCGATCCCTCCAATTTCCTGGAAAACACCCGCGAGGTGATCCTCGACTATCTCGCCGCGGGGCTCGATCCTGCGCGCTCGGTGCTCTTCGTCCAAAGCCATGTGCCCGTGCACGCCGAATTGTTTCTGCTGCTGAGCATGATCACCTCCGTCGGATGGTTGGAGCGCGTTCCCAGCTACAAGGAGCAGCAGGAGAATCTCGTTGGCAAGGACCTCAGCACCTACGGCTTCCTCGGCTACCCGCTGCTACAGGCCGCTGACATCCTCATGTACCAGCCCAAATATGTGCCCGTGGGCCAGGACCAGGTGGCCCACGTGGAACTCACCCGCGAAGTCGCGCGCCGCTTCAACAACCTGTATAAGCTCGATGGCCGCGACGTGCTCCCCGAGCCCGACGCCCTGCTCACGCCCTCGCCCAAGCTTCCCGGCACTGACGGCCGCAAGATGTCCAAGAGCTACGGCAACACCATCATGCTCACCGATCCCGAGCCCGAGGTCCGCCAAAAGCTCAAGACCATGGTCACCGATCCCGCCCGCATCCGCCGCAAAGATCCCGGCGATCCCGACGTGTGTCCCGTCGGCGATTTGCATAAGGTCTTCTCGACGGCGGAAACGCTGGCCAAGGTTTACGAAGGCTGCCGGTCCGCCGGTATCGGGTGCATCGAATGCAAAAGCTGGGCCTCCGACGCCCTCGTCCAGATCCTGAATCCCATCCAGGAGCGCCGAGCCCGCTTCACCCCCGGCGACGTTGAGGATATCCTCAAGGATGGCTCCGATCGAGCGCGCGCCCGCGCCGAGCAGACCATGACCGAAGTCCGGGCAGCAATGCAGCTGACGGCCAACAAGTAACGAACGAAACACCATCCCCGAAGTAGAGATGTCTTTGAGCCAAGCCGACCAAAATCCGGAGATCGAGCCCACCATCGATCCAGCGAAGGACCCCGTCAAGGAGCCGACGCCGACGCCCAAACCGGTCGAGGATCCCGAGCCCGGTCATCGCGGCCCTGTCAACGACCCCGAGCCCGGCTCCGAACCGGAACCTGACTCACCCAAGCCACCCCACGGCGATCCTCCATCAAAGGAGCCAGGTATCCACACCGCTCCGCCGCTTATCCTCACCTCCAGGCCCGTCTCGGAAGACAAGCCCGCCAAGACCGCACCGGCAAAGCCGAAAAAGCAGGAACAAGAGCAGGAGCAGTCGCCTTTTTCAGTCACCGTGGGGCAGGTCTACGACGGCCCGCTCGACCTGCTGCTCGACCTCATTCGCAAGCAGGACATCGACATCTACGACATCCCGATCGCGAAGATCACGGCACAGTTCCTCGCCTATGTTGACAAGCTGAAGGCGACCGACATGGACGTGGCCGGCGACTTCATCTACACCGCATCCCTGCTCATCCACATCAAGAGCAAGATGCTGCTGCCGCGTTCACCTTCCGGCCCCGACGATGCGGCCGACGACCCGCGCCGCGAACTGGTCGAGCG
The DNA here is from genome assembly GCA_963830285.1 of uncultured Acidobacteriaceae bacterium. Classification (GTDB taxonomy): domain Bacteria; phylum Acidobacteriota; class Terriglobia; order Terriglobales; family Acidobacteriaceae; genus Telmatobacter. The sequence goes on along the minus strand of CAWHLU010000008.1, from coordinate 1,053,158 downwards.
ACTCCTTGAACACGAGCGCTTCAAAAACGCCGCCCAGATGCTGCAGCAGAAGCAGATGCTCGAAGCCGCCACCTGGACCAACCCCGGCGTTCGCGAATTCAAAGATGACGCTGCCGCCGAGCCCGAAATCGCCGCCGACACCGTCGACCTCGTCCGCATCTTCCGCGACATCCTCGAACGCGCCCGCAAGCGTCCCACCTTCAACCTGCAGGACGACTCGGTAACCGTCGGCCAGATGATCCAGTTCCTCACCCGTCGTCTCTCCATGGAAGACCGCCCGCTTGCCCTCCGCAAGTTGCTCAGCCACAGCAAGTCCCAGCGCGCACTCGTCGCCATGTTCCTCGCGCTCCTCGAACTCGTCCGCCTTCAGGCGATTCTGCTCCGCCAGGACCGCGCCTTCTCCGAGATTTTCATCAAGAAAAGCACCGGCTTCGACACAGTCGTGAATGAAGGCCTCGCCAATGCCACCGACGAATGGCGGTAGAGATTCAAAGGGTTAATGGAGAGTTATAACATATGTTATAATTAAGTCCGGAGACGGAAAATGGCAGCCCCCATCAAGATCATCCCCATCGGCAATTCCAACGGCATCATTCTTCCCAAGGAAACCCTTGCCCGCCTCAACCTTCAGAAGGGCGATACCCTCTACCTCACCGAAGGTCCTCAAGGCATTCGGCTGGTGCCGTTCGATGAACAGTTCGCAGCTCAGATGGAAGCAGCCCGCGAAGTGATGCGCGAGAACCGCGACGTCCTTCAAAGACTCGCAGAATGAGCGATCCCATTTGGATACGACAGGATGTCGTACTTGCCATGCATGAGGAGCTTCTCATGCTTCACGGCGGTCCTGCGGGTGTCCGCGATTTGGGTCTTCTTGAGTCTGCGCTCGCTCGACCTAAAAATCTCTTCGCGTATTCCGAGCAGTCGCCATCGCTGGCGCAAATGGCCGCCAGCTATGCAAAAGGAATCGTCGCCAATCATCCATTTGTCGATGGAAACAAGAGAGCAGCCTTCGCTGTTTCGGTAACCTTCCTGCGTCTGAACGGGCTTCAGTTGACGGCTCCTAAAGAAGAGCGGGTTCTCAAGTTCTGGGCCCTCGCCGCCGGCGAAATCTCTGAAGATCAACTTGCCGACTGGTTCGCGCGCAATACCGCCTCATGAACGACGCATGAAAATTGCGCCACACTCTCCTTACCTACTGGAAGCTTCAAACTGGGCGGCGCTGCCCGTTGGCGTGAAAAATCCGTTTCTGCCAAACGCTACCGATTGGTTGCATTATCCAAGTCACCTGCTCCAGCGCAACCCTTTAGTTGCATATGTTTTAGACCTCTTGGCCGCGAATTCCTGCATGACAGACGCATCCAGGCATCGACGCCAACAATGGTGAAGAAACGGTGCAAAACAACCGGCAATGCGTCTCGATCTCGAAATTAAAGAAAGCGCCTAAATCAATGACGGCATTAGATTTATGATCGAACGTGCGCACCGCGCCCAAGCCTGTTTCGCTGACCCTTCCCCGCTATCTCGTGTAAAATCAATAGTGCGGTTCCTAATCAAGGTGCCTGCGCAAAAAACAACTGTGGCACGAATACAGTTGTTGGGGTTTTATGCAATTCTCTTTTGATCGTCCCTCCTGCTGCGATCGCAGATCATTCCATCTCCATTTCATTCAAGAGATTCTTAGAGATTCCGCGTCGGCCTGTTCCGTGCCGTGCCGGGAATTGTTTGTCGCGACCGGAGCTGTCTGATGGCGGCAACGACAGCAACTGCTTTACCCAGAACAACACTCCTCGACCGCAAGCTGAAGAGTTCGCCGAGCAAAGCCGGAATTCTGGCGTTTCTGGGTGCGCTCGCAGCTGGCGTCGTATACATCGTCTTCCACGTAGCGCACGATCTCGACGCAGCGTCCATCACCAGCTATGCGCCCTACGGATTGCTCGCGCTGGCCTTGCTCATCGCCCTCGGCTTTGAATTCGTCAACGGCTTCCACGATACGGCCAACGCCGTCGCTACGGTCATCTACACCCACTCTCTCGAACCGAATGTCGCCGTGGTGTGGTCCGGCATCTGTAACCTCGCCGGAGTCCTTCTCTCCTCCGGTGCCGTGGCATTCGCCGTCATCACTCTGTTGCCAGTTGAGTTGATCCTGCAGGTAAGCTCGGGCGCCGGCTTCGCCATGGTCTTCGCACTGCTGATCGCGGCGATCCTCTGGAACCTCGGCACCTGGTGGCTCGGTCTGCCCGCTTCGAGTTCGCACACCATGGTCGGCTCCATCATCGGCGTGGGCATTGCGAATCAACTCCTGATGTCGCGCACCGGCACATCGGGCGTCGATTGGGAACAGGCCATGAAAGTGCTGAAGGCCCTGCTCATCTCGCCTCTCATCGGATTCGTCTTCGCTGGCATGCTCATCCTGCTCGCCAAACGGGTGGCCAAATTTCCAGAGCTCTACGAAGCCCCCAAAGGCGACATGCCTCCGCCCCTCCCGATTCGCGCCCTGATGGTGCTCACCTGCACGGGCGTCAGCTTCTTCCACGGATCGAACGACGGGCAAAAGGGCATGGGCCTCATCATGCTCATTCTTATCGGCACCGTGCCCACGGCCTACGCGCTGAATCACGCTGTGAGCCCAATGCAGATGCAGGACTTCATTGCTTCATCGGAGCGTGCCGGGCGCATCCTCGATCGCCACGTCGACTCCAGGGGAATTCTCGGCCAGGACGCCCGCGCCACCGTGACCGACTACATCCGCACCAGGCAGTTGCAGCCTGACACCATCCTTGCGCTGCGCGAACTGGTCGAAGACCTCGACCACGAAGTCGTGCTCTACAAGGAATTCAAGGCCGTCCCACCAAATGAGCAGGCCAATGTACGCAACGACATGTACGTGGCCAGTGAAGCTCTTCGCCTGATGATGAAAGACAATCATCCTGCCTTCGATGCGGACGAAAAGGCGGCCCTCAGCAACTACAAAGACAAGACGGATCACGCCACCAAATTCATCCCCTCGTGGGTCAAGGTCGCAGTAGCTCTCGCGCTCGGCCTCGGCACCATGGTCGGCTGGAAGCGCATCGTCGTCACCGTCGGCGAGAAAATCGGCAAGGAGCATCTGACCTACGCGCAGGGCGCAAGCGCTGGCCTTGTCGCCATGGGCACCATCTTCGTGGCTGACAAGTTCGGACTTCCGGTGAGCACAACACATATCCTTAGTTCCGGTGTGGCTGGCACAATGTCTGCGAACGGTAGTGGCCTGCGCTTCACCACCATTCGCAACATCGCCGCGGGCTGGGTCTTCACCCTTCCGGCAGCTGCGTTGCTCTCGGGCTCACTCTACTGGATCTTCCGCCACATCTCGTAACTCCAATCGGGTCTTCGAATAGCGGCTGTGCTCATGGTGCAGCCATTCGTCTTACCCTCGACGCATTGGCCTGACCCGCAAATTCATCTCCGATTCATCTGGCATTCACATTTCTCAGATATTCCTTGCTCCATCTGGCGTTTTCTGTTCCCCCTGCGCCGAGACTGAAATTCCACTTCCACAAATCCGGAGTCCATCCATGCCCGAATCGGCAGCCGTCGCCGTCGCAGCCCGTCCCCCCGCCGCTGCATTGCTCGATAAGAAAATGCACAAGTCACACGCGATGATCAGCGGAGCCGTCGTTCTAATCGCACTCATCATCGGAATCGGGTTCATCGCTACCCACGTTGCACAGGATTTCAGTGGCGTGACCATGGGCAGCGCCTGGCCCTATATCCTGCTGGTCATCGCCTTGCTGATCGCGCTCGGATTTGAGTTCGTCAACGGCTTCCATGACACCGCAAACGCAGTGGCGACGGTGATCTACACTCACTCGCTCGAGCCAAATATCGCCGTCGTGTGGTCCGGAATGTGCAACCTGGCCGGCGTACTCACCTCCTCCGGCACCGTTGCCTTCACCGTGATCACCCTGTTGCCCGTCGAACTGATTCTTCAGGTGAGCTCTGGTGCAGGTTTTGCCATGGTCTTCGCGCTGCTCATCGCTGCCATCATCTGGAATCTGAGCACCTGGTGGTTCGGACTTCCCGCTTCCAGTTCGCACACCATGGTCGGTTCCATTATTGGCGTCGGCGTAGCCAACCAGCTGATGAGTGTGCATACCGGTACCTCGGGCGTTGATTGGGAGCAGGCGACCAAGGTGTTCAAGGTCCTGCTCATCTCGCCTGTCGTCGGCTTTGGTGCGGCAGCCTTGTTGTTCCTGCTTGCGAAGGCAACCATCAAGTACCCAGGCCTCTATGAGGCGCCCAAAGGAAGCACCCCTCCACCGTGGCCCATTCGAGCCCTGCTCGTGCTCACTTGCACCGGCGTCAGCTTTTTCCACGGTTCAAATGACGGCCAAAAAGGCATGGGACTGATCATGCTGATCCTGATCGGCACAGTGCCCACCGCCTACGCGTTGAACCACGCCGTATCAGCCTCTGACGTGCAACAATTCATCGCGGCATCCGACAATGCGGGCAAGATCCTCGACGCACATGTCGACAAAACCGGCTTGCTCGGCTCCGATGCGCGCACCACGGTCACGGACTATATCCGCACCAAGCAACTTCAGCCCGACACCATCCTTGCCCTCCGCGAACTCGTCGAAGATCTCAGCCACGAGATCGCACTCTACAAGGAATTCAAAGCCGTCCCTCCAGGCCAGCAGACCAACGTACGCAACGACATGTACGTCGCCAGCGAGGCGATCCGCTTGATGCAGAAGAATAAAAATCCAGCCTTTACCCCTGCCGAAAACGCCGTTTTGGCGTCGTACAAGGGCAAGGTCGATAAAGCCACAAAGTTCATTCCCACCTGGGTGAAAGTGGCCGTTGCCCTGGCGCTGGGAATGGGTACCATGGTCGGCTGGAAGCGCATCGTCGTGACCGTAGGCGAAAAAATAGGCAAGGAGCACCTCACTTACGCACAGGGCGCCACCGCCGAGCTGGTCGCGATGGCCACCATCTTTGCCGCGGATAACTTCGGCCTGCCCGTCAGTACCACGCATGTACTTAGTTCAGGCGTGGCTGGCACCATGGCCGCCAACCGAAGCGGCCTGCAAATGTCCACGCTTCGCAACATCGCAGCGGCATGGGTTTTCACGCTCCCTGCCGCGGCACTGCTCTCCGGCACTTTGTTCTGGCTCTTCCGCCAGATGGCGTAGAGTTCCTCCTTCAAGTTGTCTCCGTTTTATTCTGAGCGAAGGGCGTCCGGTCATCCGGCCGCCCTTTCTCTTTCCCCATTTCCAATCATCTCCGTTCCGGGTACGCATGCGCCTCTCGCGTCCGGTACCATACAGAAGGTACTGATTCTGGAATGAGCCTTAAATCCAAGCTGGAAGCTGTAATTTACGCCGCTGAAGAGCCGGTCACCCTGACCCAGCTCGCCACTCTCTTTGCTGCGGAAGCACTCGAATGGAAAGCTGCTCAGGACGCCGCCATTCAGAAGGCTGCGGCCGGGACCGCATCCAACGCAACCGACCCCTCAGAGCCCCTGATCGACGAAGAGTTGGCGTATCTCGACCTGCGCACGGAAGACGGCCGGCCGCTTGGAGAACCGGAATCCGCCCACCCGGGATTCGCCGAACCGTCCAAGACCGAGCCCGCCGGACCGGTCGAACCCGGCCCCGATCACGATCTCGAACACGGTTCCGGGAACAACCAGTCAGTGTCTGAAACCGGCCAGGCGGGGTCCGCGGAGCTGGCGCCGGCCGAACAAGCCACGCTCGACCCTGAAGCGGAGGCAAAACGTGCCGCCCGCCAGCGCGATCGCGAAATCAAGACCATCCTGCGCCAGCTCATCGACGAGCTCATCGCCTTCTATGCCTCCGACGATCGCGGCGTCGAGATTCGTGAAATCGCCGGCGGCTATCGCATGGCCACCAAGCCCGAGTGTCACGACGCGGTCCGCATGTTCATCAAGAGCCTCAAACCCGCGCTCAAGCTCTCCCTGCCCGCCCTTGAAACGCTGGCCGTCATCGCCTACAAGCAGCCCGTCACCGCACCCGAGGTGAACGAGATTCGCGGCGTTGATTCGTCGGGCGTCTTCGGTTCGCTGCTCGCCCGCAAGCTCATCACCACGGCCGGCCGCAAGCAGGTCATCGGGCGCCCCATCCTCTACAAGACCACGAAAGAGTTCCTCATGCGCTTCGGCCTCAAAGACGTCGCCGAATTGCCCTCGATGGATGAATTCGAGAAGATGGCCAGCGAACTCGAGGAAGTCGAACCTGCCGCAGTCGACGAGGCTGACGTTGCTACCGCCGCCTACGATGCCGAAGACGTTACGGAACCAGCAGTCGACGAGAACGCACCGGAACACCCGGGGTCCCCGCGGACAGGTCTTGGTCCGTGGGGTGATGAGCCGGGGTCCCCGCGGACAGGTCTTGGTCCGTGGGGTGATGAGCCGGACAACGATTCGCCCGCAACGACCCAGACCACTGCCGAAATGCCGGCGGCGGTGCATGAATCCCACGACAAAACGGAACCGGCCGAGTAGCTGGTCCTTCGCCGAACAAGCCCGCGCCTGCCGAGCCGTGACCCGAAACGCAGCAGGCAGAACCGAGATTTCCCCATGAGCGACGAAGTGCGTCCCGACGCCACCCCGTCTGAGCCCGAAGACCCTGAAACCGAATCCGCTGCCGGCGAAGAAATTCTGGCAGCCGCGGCTGATGACACCGAACAGCAGGCCGCGGACAGCGAATCCGCAGTGATCGCCGAGGAAACAGACGACGCCACCGAACCAGGCCACGACCCGGAGCCAGGCGACGCAGAGACCGGCCCCCCGCCGAAGCTCGAACGCCTCCAAAAGATCCTCGCCCAGGCCGGCATCGCCAGTCGCCGTCACGCCGAAGAGCTGATAACCGAGGGACGAGTCCAGGTCAATGGTAAAGTCGTCACCGAACTCGGCACCAAAGCAGATGCAGTGCGCGACCACATTCGCGTCGACGGCAAATTGCTTCAGGGTTCTGAGCGCCTTCGCTACTTCATGCTCAACAAGCCCAGGGGCTTTGTCACCACCGTCAGCGATCCCGAGGGCCGCCCAACCGTGATGCAGTTCTTCGCAAAGTCCCGCGAACGCCTCTATCCCGTTGGCCGCCTCGACTACCTCAGTGAAGGCCTGCTGCTCGTGACGAACGACGGCGATCTGGCCAACAAGCTTACCCGCGCCGCCGCAGGCGTGGAGAAAACCTATCTCGTCAAAGTCAGCGGAGAACCCTCCGAAGAAGAGCTCGATCGCCTGCGCCAGGGAGTGGGCATCGATCGCGAGAAGCCCGGCTCGGGCCGCGTGCAGACCGCTCCGGCGCAGATTCGCAAAGTCCGCCAGGGCGACAATCCATGGTACGAAGTTGTCCTGATCGAAGGCCGCAATCGTGAATTGCGTAAGATGTTCGAGGAGATCGGCCACCACGTCGAGAAAATTCGGCGCGTCGGCTACGGACCGCTGGTGCTCGACCTCGAACCCGGCAAGATGCGCGAACTGGAGGCCGAAGAACTGGACGACCTGCGCAAGGCTGCCGACGGCAAGCTCCGCAAACCAAAACTGAAGGATATCCGCAGGCGCAAAGCGATGGATGCGCAATTGCCCACGCTCAGGGCCACGCCCGGTCGTCCGCAACGTGTTCCGCCTGCTGCCGGACGGCCTCCGTTTTCGCCGCGACCCGAATTTCCGCCGAAGAAGCAATTTGGAAGTGACCGGCCTTCGCGCCCGGCGCGGCCTGAAGCGGAAGGCTTCCGCCCGCGCCCTGAAGGCGCTGGAACCGGTCCCGTCCGGTTCGGCTCACCCCGACCAACGCGATCCGCTCCACCACGTTCTGGCCCGCCACAGTTTGGCGCAGGCCGTCCGGCGTGGAAGAAGGACGATCGCACCTCCCGTCCACCGGCCCGGTTTGGAGAACGCCCCGCGCGCTCGGAACAGCGCCCGGCGGAATTCGGATCAGCATCTCCCCGTCAAGGTCGGCCGACCGGCGGATTTGCGGGAGGTCGCCGTACTGACGGCGCTCGTCCCTTCGAGAAGAAGCCGTGGAAGAAGCCCGATTCCGCTCGTCCAGATCGTCCAGCGTTCAAACCCCACGCAGGCCCGCGTCGCGAGGCTGGCCCTTCTCATGAAGAAGTCAAGCCACCCAGACCGCCCAGGTTGCAGATTGAGGCAGTGGAACCGGAACGCGAATCTCCGATCCGCCCCACCGCCAGCCGCCCCCCGACCGGCCGCCCCGCGGCGAGCCGTCCACCGTTTCGTGGTGCTGGTTCTGACAGGCCAGGCGCTGGTCGCAGCTCCCCAAGGCCGTCCCGCCCCGTTTCGTCCGCGCACGGACCGGCCCGGTTCCGATCGTCCGAGACCAGATCGATGCGCAGATCGGACGGCCCAGGCCGGACCGTCCCCGTTTTGATCGCCCCTCCTTCGATCGCCCCAGCGGTACACGGCCACCCGGTGGCCCCGGTCGCACCGGCGCTCGGGAATTCGGCGCGGGCCGGCCCCCTCGCGCCGAAGGCGACCGCTCCCGCCCCTTCACCACCAGCACCGGCAAGCCCCGCGCCGGCGGCGCTCGACCCAGCAACAAGCGCTCAGGACTACCCGCAACCGGAAAACCGGCATGGAAGCCCAAGCCAGGCGGAACGGGCAGAGCTTCTTCCGGAAGCGGCGGACGTTCCAGGCCTGCATTCGGTTCCAGGCCCGGCGGCTCCTCCAGAACTGGCTCTGGCTATAAGGGCAAGACTGGCGGTGCGCGGAAACCCGGCGGGGGTCCACGTCCGGGTGGCAAGCGCCCGGGTGGGAAGCCAGGGGGCAAAAAGCGAGGCTAGATCAACTTCGCGACAGAGCCGGATGCGACATCCGCGCATCGCGTGCTAGATTGAGTGCCGAACTTATCCAGTCCATTCGTCCGCCTTTTGCGGCGGCAAGGAGGCGGGCATGGCCAACACCTTCAGTTCCGACATTCTTATCCAGGCGCCGGACCCCAAGAGCGCCGCAGCCTTCTACGTCGACAGCCTTGGCTTCGAAGTCACTGGCGAAGAGCCCAACATGGTATGCCTGAAGGGCCGCAACATCAATCTATTCATCGAGCAGGGGCCGCCCCTGGGTCCGGTTCTCGAAGTGACCGTGGACAGCGTGGAGGCCGCCAAGCGCCGTCTTCTCGCAAAAGGCTGCACGGTGGTCAAGGACGAACCCGACTTTCCCCGCTGCTATATCCGCGACGGCTACGGCCTGATCTACAACCTGACCAGCACCTCCCCAGAATGATTCGCAGATTATTGGCGAGCATTGGCTCAACGATTCGCTGACCTGCTAACTTGCTGACGGGCGCGCAGCGCCGCTAACTTGCTAAATCCAGACGCACACCGCCACAAGCACATAAAATACGCAACCGTAGAGTTGCATATTTATTAAAACCTGGCTATTATGCAACCCTGAGGTTGCTTATGGAGTCGAACCGGATCGAAAAGCGCATCGAGCTCAAGGCGCCCGTTTCCCGGGTCTGGCGCGCTCTCACGGACTACCGCGAGTTCGGCCAATGGTTCAAGGTCAAGCTGGACAGCCCCTTTGTCCCCGGCCAGGTTTCCCGCGGCCAGATCACCTATCCCGGCTACGAGCACATCACCTGGGAAGCCCGCATCGAGAAGATGGAGCCCGAGCAGCTCTTTTCCTTCACCTGGCCTCACGTCCCATCCTTCGAAAAGTCCGACAAGCCGGCCGACTATACCGGCGCTCCCCGTACCCTCGTCGAATTCCGCCTCGAGCCGATGCCCGGCGGTACACTCTTGTTACTCACCGAGTCCGGCTTCAACAGCGTTCCTGCCGACTGGCGCCCCGAGGCATTCCGCAGAAACGACGGCGGCTGGACAGAACAGATGAAGAATATCGAGAGCCATGTCACACAAAATCCGTAAACGCATTACCGCCAAGCCGAAAGCCCGGGCACGCGTCTTTGCCGCGCTCGGCGACAAAACCCGCTTAGCGCTGGTCGCCCAGCTTTGCTCCAGCGAGCCCCGCTCCATCTCGCAGCTCTCTGATGAGTCGAAGCTTACGCGCCAGGCCATCACCAAGCACCTGGGCGTTCTCGAGCGCGCCGGAATCGTGCGCAGTTCCCACGCCGGCCGCGAGCGCCTCTTCGAGTTCGATCCCGAGCCCATCGAAGCCCTCCAGGCCTATCTTGCCTCCGTTTCCAAGCAGTGGGATCAGACCCTGGGCCGCCTCAAGTCGCATGTAGAGAAGTGAGTCAAGCCAGGGCAGGATGGGCGTGATCGCATGAAGAAGATTCGCGCCAACCTTAAGTATCGCGATGCATGGGAAGCCTATGACCGCAGATGGGCACTGGCGTGGGCTGGCACGGTGATCTTTGCCCTGGCCCTATGCTTCACCGTGGCCGGACCTCAAGGCGAAACCAGCCCTCTTCCTTTGATCGGCGCCATTCTCCTCTTCTTTCTGTTGTATCTTCGCTTCATGCTGTGGCGCTGTCCCCGGTGCGGGCATATCTTCTCCATCCCTGGCCTCCGCAGTCTTGCCCGGGGAAGCGAGTGCCAAAGCTGTCATCTTCTCCGGTCAAAGGTCTGACAACACGGTCCGAAACAAATTCCAGGCCTGGAGCATCTGATAACTATGACCATCGAAAAAGCGACATTTGGAGCAGGCTGTTTCTGGGGCGTCGAAGCTGCCTTCGCTGCCATCCCCGGCGTTACCGCGACGGCTGTCGGCTATGAGGGCGGCAAGCTTGACAAGCCCACCTACCGCGACGTGTGCACCGACCAGACTGGCCACGCCGAAGTCGTCGAGCTCGACTTCGATCCCGGCAAGATCAGTTACGAAAAGTTGCTCGACGCCTTCTTCGACCTGCACGACCCCACTACCCTCAACCGACAGGGGCCCGACTGGGGCGCGCAGTATCGCTCCGCCATCTTCTTCCACTCGCCCGAGCAGGAGGCGCAGGCCAAAGCCAAGATCGAACAGCTCACCGCTTCCGGCCACTTCGCGCCCAAACGCATCGTGACCAAGGTCGAGCCCGCCCAAACCTTCTGGCGCGCGGAAGAATACCATCAGAAATATCTCGAAAAGCGCGGCCAGGCCAGCTGCCACATCTAAAACAAGCTATCAGGTTCTACAGTTATCGGAGTTTCAGTGTCGTCAGCCAACCGTGCCCGGCGGGAACTGATGAACTGAAAACTGAAGACTGACAACTCGAACTCATTCTTTCCCCTGTCCCAGCCGCCATGCCTTGATGTACTTCCAGTGGATATAAACCGAGTGGTTGATGTGCAGAATCAATCCTTCACGCCCATCCAGAAATCCCAGCCGGAAAATGTAGTTATAAACAAACGTCGCCGCCGGGTTCAGCACCGTGTTCCAAACAAACGCGGCCACTGACCTGCTGTCCTTCCCGCGTTGATGCAGCAGTTGCGCAATCTCGGAACTATAGCGGTTCATGTGCTCGAGATAGATGCCCATGGTGGGATAGGCGTAGTGCAGCATATCGCCGCGGAGCTTTCCCCGCGGCCCCGCGAACTGAGGCGTCGAGTGTGGCCCCACTCCTTCGCTCAGCCGCGCCGCTCCGCGCTTGAATAGCCGCAGTTTATGGTCGGGATAAAACCCTCCATGCCGTATCCATTTGCCGAAATACAGATTCAAACGCGGAATCCAGTAGGCATCGCACTTCGGATCCCCCGCCAGCAAATCGCGGATCTCCTGCTGCAGTTCCGGCGTCAGTACCTCGTCGGCATCCAGCAGCAGGATCCAGTCGCAGCTGCACAGATCCAGAGCCACATTCTTCTGCTCTCCATGCCCGCCAAACGCGTGATAGCTGGTCTTCGCTCCAAACGACTGCGCAATCGCAATCGTCCTGTCCCGCGACCCCGAATCCACCACGATGATTTCATCGGCCCACTTCACGCTCTCCAGCGTGCGCGGCAGATTGGCTTCCTCATTCATGGCAATCATTGCGACGGAAAGGGTCTTGCGCTGCTGCGGCATCACCCCGAAGGATAAATCAGCGCTCCGCGCTTTCTCGTGTTGAGCGGCCGGCAACAGCGAACTAGAACCGGATCGTCACGCCCTGCTCGCACATATCCGTCAGCACCGACAGCAGATTCGTGATCCCCAGCAATTGCCGGATCCTCGGGCCGAGATTCACCAGCACCAGGCAACTCCCACCCGATTTGGCAGAAGCGTAGAGCCGAACGATCGTGCCCAGTCCCATGCTGTCCATCTGCTTCAGGTCGGTCAGGTCCAGCACGATGCGCTTGGTGTCTGGAATCAGCGCCTTCACCTTGCTGGCCAGCACATCGCACACGCCCAACACCAGCTTGCCGTGGCACTTCACCGTGGCCACGTCGCCAACGCGTTCCACTTCGAGGGTCAGCAGAGAGACAGCGGCAGCTTCGGGCATTGGTCTTCCTTCAAGAGAGGATGGGAAGCGGGGAATTGAGAATGGCTGGATTCTCTCACAACCTCGAATCGACGCGAAACCGAAAAGCACGCTCTGCGGCTGAAGATTCCAATTCAGAGCGACGTGCTCGCCAATCAGCGGCTTCCCGCGGGCGTTCGAAGCGGCAGCGGACACGCGGGATCCACCCGAATCTTACGGATGGAATGGCCCGACGCACACGTCAGCTCATCCCACAGCCACTCGGCTGCCTCGGCTTCTCCTGTCGGCGCGTCGCCTTCCAGGTTTGCAAACAAAGGGACCCGGTCGGGACACGTCTCCTCAACGCATTGCAGCCAATGGAGCAAGACGGTCTGTCCCTTGATCGGCGAATGCATAACCTTGTGACGCGTGTCGAAACCGCGGCAGGCGCGAAACATCGAGTAATTGCCGATGTGCTTGCAGTTGTGGCAAACCGTCGCAATCGAGCGGATTTCGATCTTGCGAGCATCAGGATGCCCGAAAGGAGAACCAATCCGGTCGTTGGGCAGCAGGATCGTTTGCCCGCACCACGCACAGTAGAAACAGCAATGAGGCACTGAACATGCGGGGGCTTCAACAGCGCATTCTGTTTGAGCGGGCCGGATCGCCAGGGATTCCTTCTCGGCCGCCCTCCCACCTGCCAGGACCTGCGGCCCTCGCATCACCAGGACATATCCACTTTCATCGCGCAGCAATTTCATTGCGTTCACCTATCGCTGACGTCTTTCCTGGATGCTTGGTCGTGGGGGGGATTCTCAAGCACCTTGTTGATGAAATATAGGAATCTTGCGCGCCTGAAAATTCCACCAAGGAGCTAATTACGATAAAATTACGGAAGAGTGTTACTATCTAAGCCAAATTGAACTAATAGTAGATTACCTAAAGAGAATAAGTAATATGTTACTTGGTTCATAACTCGTCGCGAAGTTCGAGAAACTCGAAGTTGCCCCTTCACTCCTCTCGCATAACAGCCCCGCTTCGCACTTGCCTTGCCTATACGGAGACCTTACGCAGATCGGCCGCCGAGTGCGCGACGTCGGCGGCCAGATTGGGAAACAGACCATGCTTTAGTGGGCGACGACGATCGTGCGGATCTGGAAGTTCCCGATATTGACCAGCACATAGTTGCCGTCTATCAGCCGCCACTCGTACCCGCGGGGCGGCGCGTTCAGATGATACTGGTGATAATCAACCCGCTCGCCACGATCCCAGTCTTCGTGCCGGATCGCCACGCCTTTCTTCCATTCCTTGTGTTCCACGTAGTGATGGTTATCTTTGTCGTTGTCGTGATGGTCCTGCGCATAAGCCGAACCGCCAACGAGGCTTGCCGACAACAGGGTGAGCGCTGCAGCGTTACAGAATCTATTCATTATGGGTTCCTCTTTCTTGTTTGATTCCCGCTCCATAAATCCCGTTGTTTCGATATCGGCGGAAAACTACGCAAAGTCCCAAAGGTTATGCTGATGTTGGAGATCGGGGTCGGAGCCAGTGAAAGTTCTCATCTTTGGTGCCACCGGTATGGTCGGTCGCGGCGTCCTTCTCGCGTGCCTGCGCGACCCCGGCGTCGATCTGGTCGTCACCCTTGGCCGCACTGCCGGCGGACTCCACGATCCGAAACTCCAGGAAATCATCCATCGTGACCTGCTCCAATACGCCGGGATGGAAGAAACCCTGACCGGTTTCGACGCCTGCTTCTTCTGCCTCGGCATCGCGTCTTCTGGCATGAAGGAGGCGGACTATGAACGCATCACCTACGGCTACACCCTGGCCGCTGCCGAGTTGCTGGCCCGCCTCAATCCTGGCATGACCTTCATCTTCATCTCCGGATCCGGAACTGACAGTTCAGAGAAGGGCCGCATCATGTGGGCTCGCGTCAAAGGCCGCACTGAAAACGCCCTGCTGAAACTTCCGCTGAAGGCTTACATGTTCCGTCCCGGCTTCATCGAGCCGATGGACGGCATCCAGTCGAAGACACCGATGTATCGGCGGTTTTACTCGATCCTCGGCCCGCTCTTTCCGCTTCTTCGCCGCGCGTTCCCCAACCGCGTTCTCTCTACGCGCCAGATCGGCCGCGCCATGTTGAACATAGTCCGCCAGGGATTTCCCACGCATATTCTGGAGTCGCGGGATATCCGTGCGGCCGCAGGCCCGCAGTCTTGAACGCCTGAGTCACACAAGCCGGGCCTGCGCTTTCGCCGATCGGGCATCAACGCGCTGCCAGGAACACAGAATCTGTCGTCCGGCACGCTTTTGCCTCTGTATGTTTCACCCTGTCTGGCGTCATCGTCATGCTGTAGATGTTGGTTCCGGGGATGTGAAATTCCGCCAGGTATCGGTGATCTCCGCAGCCGTTGAATACCAGATGTCCACGCTCTTCCACCGTGCGCTGTTCTTCCGGATGCACGCTGAAGAATTGCAGGTCTCCCGTCTTCAGATTGCGAATCGACATCACGAACTGGCTCGAAACCAGGTTCAATTCGTAGTTGCCGGCAGCGACGTTCTGGCCATCCAGCGAAAACGTGAACGGAACACTGAAAACAACTCCGTGGTCATCCAGTGCGTGCAACCTGGCTGCGAACGGTCCGCCCATGATCAGAATCGCGAACAGCGATCCGACGATGATTGATTGAATGCGCTTCATACCTTTCCTCCTCGATGCTTCGTGTTGACGCTTCGTGCGATCGACTTACTTCTGTCTCGGCCGCCACGGTGGTCACTCTTACTTCCACATCACGATTCCAGCATCGGTATGGAGCGCATGCGATAAAGATTGGCTAAGCAGGGTAAAGATTGGCTAAGCACGGTAAAGATTTGTAAATGCTGCTTCCGCAATCTTGGAATGTTCTAGCATCGAGTGGAAGGCTGCCGACCTGGAGAGAATGGATCGTGTTCTCATCGTCGATGATGATGTTCAGTTGTGCAGGCTGCTCGCCGAGCGTCTGGCATCCGAAGGCTTCACAATCGAAGCCGTCAACGATGGCGTTCACGGGTTGGAACGCGCCCTCTCGATGGAACATGCCCTTGTGGTGCTCGATCTGATGTTGCCCGGGATGGGAGGGCTCGAAGTCTTGCGCCGATTGCGTGCCCAATCTCCAGTCCCGGTTTTGATCCTCACCGCGCGGGGTGAGGACATCGACAGGATTCTCGGCCTGGAAATTGGTGCCGATGATTACGTGCCAAAACCATTCAACCCTCGCGAACTGATCGCCCGGATTCGCGCCATCTTGCGCCGAACCTCCCTTCCTGCAACCACCACCAACCCGCTGGTGGTTGGGGATCTCCGCCTCGATCCTCGTGCGCGGGAGGTCTGGCTGAACGACGTCTCGCTAAATCTGACCAGCGTGGAATTCACGCTCCTGGAGACTCTTCTGCGCGAGGCCGGACGAGTTCTGACGCGCGAGCAACTTACCGATGCCGTGCTGGGTCGAAAGCTTGGTCCGTTCGATCGTGTCATCGATGTTCACGTAAGCAACGTGCGCAAGAAGCTGGGCGCCTCTGAACATGGTCCCAGGATCAAGTCCGTTCGAGGCAGCGGCTATCTCTTCGTTGCGCGACCTGAGGCGAAATGAAACTCACGTTCCGTAGCCTCTTACTCAAAATCTTCCTTTGGTTCTGGGTGACGGTCATCCTCACGGGAATCTCCCTGGTGCTCACCATCATGCTCGAGCCGCGCGGCGTACCGGCGCAGTGGCATTCGACCCTGGCTGAAACGGCTCGCTATTCCGGAACGATTGCAGTTCAGACTTTGGAACGAGAGGGCGCCCCCGCGACATCGGCTTACCTCAATCGACTTGCGCATGACACTTACTTGAAGGCGTGTCTATTCGACCTGGCGGGGACGGTGATCGCAGGAGACGGCTGCGAGACATTTCAGATCATGGCTTCGCATGTAACAGGCTTGAACACATCAGAGTTCGGCATGAGATTCGGAATTGCCCGCGTCGCATTAATCCTGAACGGCAATAGTGGCAGCAAATATGTTTTTGCAACGGAACTTCCGGCGGGCCCTCGCGCGGCAATCGGCTTCAATCGAATGACATTTTTGATGCAGTGGGGAGTAGCGTTCCTTGTGTCAGGCTTTGTGTGCTACCTGCTCACGCGCTACCTGACCGCGCCCATCCTTCGTCTCCGCGAGGCATCGCAACAGCTCGCGTCTGGTGATTTGAGCACGCGGGCAAGTACCACGATCGCTCCCCGCCAGGATGAGCTTGGAGATCTGGTGCGCGACTTCGATGCCATGGCCGCTCGCATCGAAGCTCTCGTCTCCGGGCAGCGACAGCTCATCTCCGATGTTTCACACGAATTGCGATCACCCCTGGCCCGCCTGAATGTCGCGCTTGACCTGGGCCGTCAACGAAAGGGAAACGACGCAGCTTTCGATCAGATGGAGCAGGACATGGCAGTCCTGAATGAAATGATCGGCCGACTGCTCACGATTGCGAAACTCGACGCGTCCTCCCGCCAGGTGCCAATGGGCAGGGTCGACCTGGCTGAGCTTGTATCGCAAGTTGTCCGCGACGCCAGTTTCGAATCGCACGCCCTTCAAGGCGACGTCCGCTTGATAGCCGTGGGGCAGTGCTTCGTTCGAGGAAATGCGGAACTGTTGCATAGCGCAATTGAGAATGTGGTTCGCAATGGGATTCACTACACGAGTCCCGGTACTCCAGTCGAGGTGCTGCTCCAGGTCGAGCGCCTGTCGAAGGGGTCGTTTGCACGAATTGCAATCCGCGACTACGGACCCGGCATTCCTGAATCCGAACTCGTCAATATCTTTCGGCCCTTTTATCGAGTGACCGAGGCCCGCGACCGGCAGTCGGGTGGCGCTGGCCTCGGATTGGCCATCGCCGATCGGGTAATTCGAGCCCACGACGGGACGATCCGCGCCCAAAACGTTACGCCTCCAGGCTTGCTGGTTGAAATCCTCCTGCCGGAATGCGGCGTCGACTGCCCCCTTGGGTAATGCTCCAGCATTCGCAAATGGGTACTTCGGATTCACCGATCGTTCGCAACGTAACAGGATGACACTAAAAAGAGGTTTCTAAACCGCTGCTGCATGGGATAAAACCCATCTCGAGAAAGCCATCGACGGCCCCACCATTGGCCGTGGTAAAGTGAGATTCCCCGCAAGTTTTAGGGTCGAAGCTATGGCAGCAGGCATTCATTTGTCCGGCAACGACGAGACCATCGATCTGCAGCAGCAGGTAGCACGCCTGCAGGCGCTGCTCGAGGCCTCGCGCCAGGTTCACTCCACCATTCGCGAAGAAGCCGTCCTCGGCGCCGTGCTGCGCATCGTCGTCCGTGAGCTTG
This sequence comes from uncultured Acidobacteriaceae bacterium, assembly GCA_963830285.1. Taxonomy (GTDB): domain Bacteria; phylum Acidobacteriota; class Terriglobia; order Terriglobales; family Acidobacteriaceae; genus Telmatobacter. The sequence continues at coordinate 1,035,447 of CAWHLU010000008.1, read as the reverse complement.
AAATGGCGGGTGCGGCCTTCCCCGGCACCGGCCTCAGCTACGGCGAAATGCCCGAGCCGTTCGATGAGGCGAAGGCGCTTCCCATCTACCTGTTGCAGGATCGCGAAGGCAAGCGCATGGCTGAACTGGTCGTCGCCCCGCCTGACGGCCGCGAATTGACCATCTACGAAGCCGATTTCATTGAGGGTCTGGCCCTGCAAGCCGCCGTCGCCCTTGAAAACGCCCGCAACCACGAGCGCAACCTGCAATGGGCCCGCGTGCAGCAGGATCTTGACGCCGCCCGCAACATTCAGCGTTCCCTCTTGCCGCAGGAGCTGCCCGACATCGCCGGTTACTCGCTGGCCTTCCGCTCCGTCACCTGCTACGAGGTTGGCGGCGACTACCTCGATATCGTTGAGCAGCCCGATGGCAGCCTTCTGATTGCCGTCGCCGATGTTGCCGGCAAGGGCCTGGCCTCGGCCATGATGTCCACCAGCTTCCGCGCGGCTTTCCGCGCCATGGCCATCACCGGCCCGCCCCTCGACTGAGCTGGCCACGCGCATGAACGAGCACCACTGGCGCGAGGGCGAAGAGGCCCGCCGCCGCTATGTCACCGCCATCTTCCTGCGCCTCCATCCCGAGCTGGGCAAGATCGAAGTGGTCAACGCCGGCCACAACCCCGGCTTCCTGGTTTCGTGCGATGGCACAGCCTCGCCAGTTCGAGGCCGCCGGCACGCCTTTGGGGCTGTTGCCCGGCATGCGCTACTCCAGCGAGCAAGCCGTGTTTACACCAGGGACGAGGCTGCTGTTCTACACCGACGGTCTCACTGAGGTATTCCGGGGCGAAGAAGAGTTTGGCCCGGAAAGACTTATGGACGAATTTTCCAAGTGCCCGGGTGAGCGGGCCGATGTTATTCTCGATGCATTGTGGGCGACAATTGACGACTTTGCCGACGGCGGCCCGCAAAGTGACGACATGACCGCATTGGCGTTGTGCCGGTGCGCTGAGGGTACGGAGATGCCGGCATGAGCAAGCTGAAGTCCACAAGCGTGGAAGTCCGGCTGCCTTCGCAACTGGGCTACGAGAAAGTGGCCATGAGCACCGCGGCCGCCGTGGCCAAGCTGATGGGTTTCCGCGAAGATCGCGTTGAGGATTTGAAGACGGCCGTTGCCGAGGCCTGCATCAACGCCATCGAACATGGCAATAAATTGAACGACGACCTCTCCGTCGGCGTAGTCCTTTCAGCAGGTATTAACGCTCTTGAAGTAAAAGTGATTGATGACGGCAAGGGACTCAAGACCGTTCCCCCCAAGCCGGACATCGATAAGAAGATTCACGGTGAAGAAGATCCCCGCGGCATGGGCATGTTCTTCATCCAGGCGCTGGTTGACGAGGCCGAATGGGTCAAGGGCTCCAATGGCAAGAGCAGTTACGTCAGGCTGGTCATTCGTCTGGATGCAGTAGCGGATTAACAAGAACAACACGGAGACACGAGATCGTGCAGAGCGAAACCAAAGCGCGCGTAGACCAGTTGACTTCCCCGGCAGGACATACCGTCACCGCCCTCCGCTTTGAGGGCGACATCGCCAGCACGTCCAAAGACGCGGTGCTCGGCAGCTACCAGTCGCTGCCCAAGGAGACCGCCAAGCTCGTGCTGCTCGACTTCACCAAGGTCGACTACATCAACTCCAGCGGCATCGCTCTGGTCATCCAGATGCTCATCGAGGCCGCGAACTCCGGCCAGAAGGTCTATGCCTTCGGCCTCTCGCCGCACTTCACCAAGGTCTTCACCATGGTGGGCATCACCAAGTACGCCGGCCTCTTCCCCTCCCAGGCCGATGCTCTCGCGGCGCTGTAATCCCGGCGCCGCATCCACACCCAAGCACGTTCAAAATGTGAAAGCACGGTTTAAACCGGGCAACGAGGCTCATTTCGAGCTGCTATTACTCGCGCCCGACGGATTTGTGAAGACATCGTGATGAACTGGATTCCAAGCACATTTGATGTCGTGCTTCATTTCCAGTGCTGTAGTGTTCGAACTCGTATCCAACCTTCACGAGCTCAAATCCGGCCAACCTGTATCCGGCTGCCACCTCGATCGCACTTGTTCTTCCGGTCACATTGGTGCTCGTAAGTGCATAGCGGCCCGCGGCGTACCAGCGTGGACTTAGATACCTGCTTGATTTCGAGATATCCAGCTGATTCGCGAAAATCTGGTATCGCAGTGTACGGCATCACGAATCTCTGCAACTCGGCATACGCGGTTGTGTGTCCATGTGCCCAGTTCGGCGTCGAGTACCGACCGCGTGAGCCGACAACTTGCTTGGGTTTGCCTCGCCTGGATAGTAGTAGGCGTATTTTCTGTCGAGGTAGGGTCCCCAGTATCCCGATGCTCCAACTCGCAATCCCTGGCGCACCGTAACGCCTCCGCCACCAGCCCAATTTCCGTACTGGTCGCTTGCGAGTATGCTGCGCGGATTCGCCGGTGACGAATTCGCAAATTGAAACCTGCCATCAAACTTGCCGCGCGTTGCATCTATCTCCGCGGCGGCGACCCCAAGAATGGTGACTGGAGCATAGTAGTACCCGTATGCCAGCGGGAGGTCCACGAGTGGGTTTTCGGCGTCATCGTATCGCAATACAAATGAGCCGAAGGCAGTCGACATTTGACCGGCGCGCAGCAGAATGAGAGCCCTTCTGCGATACGCGCGCATAATTCAGCGTGGACTGCAGAACACTCCCTTTGGCGCCATAACCTGTGGTGGAAAGATCGGCGTAGTAGTAGGGACGGGTAACCAGTTGCCATCGCGCCAGCTCAGAAACCAGATGCTCATTGAACTTGATCGTCGGATAAATTACAGAGCGCGAACCGGCAATCATCGGCGACCCCGAGCGCGGCGCTTCTGTCAGTTCGTTTGATGCGACGCCTTGTGCAGTCAGGGTCGCGCGAAAATCCACGCCTGTATTCAGCCTCCTGCGCGATGGCCAGACGGTGCGCTCAGTAAGCCACACAAGTAGGCGCAAATGGTACGGGTTCTTCATCCCACCTTTACCTCGACCATTTCTTCCACCTCACGGTCGCAGCCTCCTCATCAGCGGAGACTTGCCCGTAATACCTCGCGCGGGAGTTTCACAAAAGCTGCGACAATCTCGGGATCAAATTGAATGCCGGAATACTTCATCAATTCGGAAATTGCCGCTTCGTGCGTCATTCCGCTGCGATACGAACGATTGGTTGTCATCGCGTCGTATGCATCAGCCACGTGAATGATGCGTGCATCGATGGGCGCCTCGCAGCCGCGCTAGGCCTTTCGGATAACCGCTGCCGTCCCAGTTCTCGTGATGCAACTCAACTGCAGGTAGATAATCGGCGAATCCTCCCACGCCTTCGAGAATCTTGCGACCGATGACCGGATGCTGCTTCACCTGCGCAAATTCCTCTGGTAAGGCGGCCGGGCTTCTGGAGAACGCTGTCTGCGACACCAATTTTCCCGATATCGTGCAGCAGAGCACCAACCCTGATCTGCTCAACATCTCCGCTCCGGCATTTGCAACGCGGAAGCCACCGCGCAGGAAAGTTCGCTCACGCGCCGGCTATGACCAGCTGTGTACTGGTCGCGGGCATCAAGCGCATTTGCCAGTGATCCAACAAATTGAAGGTATGCAGACTCGAGCCGCTCGCCTGCCGCCCGCACCGAAATTGCAGCGCGATTGTAGATTTCAGCCAATTCCTGAATTTCGACGATCGTAGACGATTGGGGTTCAAGTTCTCGAAGCTTGCCGGTGCGAGCAGCATTGCGCAGATGCGAAACCACCGCCGCAATTGGATTGACTATTGAACTCGACGATCCAACGCTGCACAGAAACGCCACCAGAACGCACGCAATAGCAAGTTCCAAAAAGAGAGTTCGCAGTTTCGCTTGAATGGGTGCCGTGGCATCATCGACGTTTTCGAAGCTCAGCAAAGTGTAACCGCCGCCATAGGATTCCATCGGCAGCGAAATCCAGTTCGTTCCCCTGCAGTTTCAAATCGCATTCCGACTGCGCCTTACATGTTGTCAATGCTACTTCCAAGCTCCTGCGACGACACATTCGGAATATTCGACTCAATCACCTTGCCGTCATGCACAAGCACGACCAGCGTGGAGAGATCGGAGAAGTCAAAGAACTCACCGACCGACAAACACACCAATATTCTCGTCGTTTTCGTCGACAGGAACAGAGGCCACCTGGAACGTGCGCCCTTCTAGAAGCAGAAATCCAGTGCTGCTGCGGTCAAGAGAACCCGGATCGAGAGGAACAAGCTGGCCCCTGCGCGACTTCGGCGCCCCCTGACGCGTCACTCCTGCGAGAGGCGTGCCATTCGGCGCTGAGATCAGCATGAAGTCGAAACCCATGCGCTCGCCCAATTCGCGAAGTTGATCTTCAACCGTGCGGCGAGCATCGGCGCTTTGCGAGTTTGCCAGCAGCAGTTGCATCCCGGCCTTCAGCGCGCTGTTTTCACCAGCAACTTTCAGAAATCGGCTGTTTTGCAGATCGCCTTTCGCATGAATATTCGCAATCGCAACCTGGCTCTCACGCAGCGAAGTATGCAATCCATCGCGAACCGTTGACTGCACAAAACGCTGGATCATCCAGAAACTGCTCGCAAGCAGCACGGCGAAGGGCAGAAAACACAGACAGCAAAGCACGCGTTCTTAACCGTGTCTTCAACGGGAGCCCTCCGGCGCGAGCGGGTTCATGATCCTTCTCCGCCTCCTGTTTGAAGTCGATCATCGAGCGGAATAAAAAAATCAGCCGCTATATCGTGTCCGTCCTCGATAAACACCGTCTTGCGGAAGAACCCAGCGCTTCGGTGCCATGCCACGACAGTGTACTGTCCCGGAGGAACATCGGAAATTCGATATTGTCCGTTGTGATCCGGCCGCGCGTACCAGCGATTCGGAATCACCACAGACAGTCGCCTCCATGTTCGGATGCAGATGGCAATAAATCTCGATGATGCCTGGTTTCTGGAAAGGTCGACCTTGCGCGTCTCTCCCTTGTCGTAGCTCCCAAGATCGAAGATTTGGGTTTTGAAAGCGAATAGATGTTGTGAAAAATTGGATCCATGTTCGGGAACGAAACAGTCGATCCGACCGGGACCACAACCATGTCCGGCATGAAGCGGCGATCGAGTCTGCTTGATCTGCTGTGTTGCCGGTGGCGCCCGGATTTTGCTACCGCCGGTACCGGGCCCTCAAGATAAATCACAACGCGTGAACGTTCATACGCGATGGGATCCTGTTCCGCGTCCTTGCCGAGCTTTACCGCTGTTCCTCGCTGGTAGACAGAGACTGATGCCGTGACGCTTGGCTTGGTCAGTTTTTTCTTGATTAGAATCGTCCCGGTGATTGCCTGCGCGTCCGAGGCCAGCCGGACAATCGACCAGAACTGACAGAGCGGAATCAAGACCTTTAATCGCATTCAGCTGATTACCTCAAAACGAGAAGCAGATTGATCTCGATTGCGGCCCCTGAACCGGAAAAGGGAAAGCCCGGTACCCCTAAGTCATCCATCAGTCTAGGGGGGCTCAAACATCCCACGGGAAATACCACTTAGCGTCTATGGTAATAACCCGAACAGGTAACTTTGGAGGGAAAGACGTTACCCGGACTTGACGGGTTTCGTCGCAGGGTTTCCCCACGGTGAAAGTCCGGAAACGCAACCCGAATCGTTGCAACTTCCCCGCGCAGCCTCAAGCTCCCTCAGCGTCGAACCGTATCCCTGCACTAAAATTTCCCCTATGAACCTGGACGCAATTCAATCGGCCCTGCGCGACGCCGGCTACGACGGCTGGCTCTTCTACGACCACCATCACCGCGACCCCATCGGCGAGCGCATCCTCGGCCTCGATCCCAAGGCCCACATCACCCGCCGCTGGTATTACTTCATCCCCGCCAACGGAGAACCGCGCAGATTGATGCACCGCATCGAACAGGGCCGTCTCGACACGCTGCCCGGTTCAAAAGGCCTCTACTCCAGCTGGCAGGAACTGGCCTCTCGTCTCGAAGCGATGCTCGCCGGCTGCGCGCCGCATCGCTATGCAGTACTCACCCGACAACGCCATCATGTACGTCTCCATGGCCGACGCAGGCACCGTCGAATTCCTCCGCAGCATCGGCAAAGAGATCGTGAGCTCCGCCGACCTCGTCAGCCAATTTGAAGCCGTCCTGAGCGAGAAACAAATCGCCAGCCATACCATCGCGCAGAAAGCCATCGACGAACTCCTCGAGGAAGGCTGGAAGGAAATCGGCCGTCGTCTTCGCCGGAACGGCGGTCACAATAGCCGAGTCACCGAATTCGACATGGTGCAGTGGCTCAGCGAAGGCATGCGGCGAGCCAATCTTGTCTGGGAAAACGGCCCCAACGTCAGCGTCAATGCCAACTGCTCCGACTCGCACTACGAACCCACCGCCGACCACACCGCCGAGATCAAGGAAGGCGACTTCCTGCTCATCGACATCTGGGGCCGCGTCGACGACGCCGACAGCATCTACTACGACATCACCTGGACCGGTGTCGTCGGCCGCGAGCCAACCGAGCGCGAGCAGCACGTCTTCGAGACTGTCCGCAATGCCCGCGACGCCGCCATCGCCACCGTCGAAAAAGCCTTCGCCGAAGGCCGTTCGATCCGCGGCTTCGAGGCCGACGATGCTTCGCGCGCAGTGATTCGCGCGGCTGGTTTCGCCGAGTACTTCACCCACCGCACCGGCCATAACATCGCCCACGAAATCCACGGCCCCGGCGCGCACCTCGACAACCTCGAAACCCACGACGTCCGCCAGATTCTGCCCAACACCTGCTTCTCCGTCGAACCCGGCATCTACCTTCCCGAGTTCGGCGTCCGCAGCGAAATCGACATGCTCACCGCCCCCGGCAAAGCCTGGGTCACCGGCAAAATCCAGCGCGAGCTGGTGAGGATTTAGCTGGTCTCGGTAAGGCGGCTTTATCGCAAGCATCCGATGTCTGAGAACTGCATCCATCCCAGTCGTGTAGCAGGGCACGACTTCAGTCGTGCCGAAAGCTGACAAAACCACGTGGGCTTTAGCCCCTGAGATGTTCTGTGGAAATACAAACGCAGATGGACTGCGGGGTTCTGCTGCAGCGGATGCTGAGCCTTCTCTCGCCATGCCCCTTTGCTATCCTCCCCACAAGGAGCTTCCCATGGCCGACACGGCCGCCTTCCCCTACGAAACCCGCCTCAACATCCTGCACCAACCGCTCGAAGTCATCGACCTCAACGCCATCGAAGACGCAAAGAACTACAAGTGGTTCAACCAGACCCTCTGCAAGGTGAACGACTCGGTAGTCCGCGTCGGCATCATCGAAGGCGAGTACCACTGGCACAAGCACGACAACGACGACGAGTTCTTCTACACCGTCGAAGGCCTGCTGCTGATCGACCTGGAGAGGAAAACCGATCGAGCTCAAGCCCGGCCAGGGCTTCGTCGTTCCCCGAGGGGTAGTGCACCGCACGCGCGCGCCACACCGCACCGTAATCCTCATGGTCGAGAACGCCGCCATCATCCCCACCGGCAACTGACCGACCACGGACCACTGTTCACTGCCCCCTTGAACTTGGCCCTCGCTTGAATGCGTTATAGTCAGAAAGGAATGGCTGAAGCTGAAAACAAGAGTGCCGCCGCGCCAAAAAGCGCGCAAGGCGGCTTCGTATTTCTCCCCCTGATTGCAGGCTGGCTTATCCCCGGTGCCGGGCATTTTCTCCTGCGCAAATGGGGTCGCGGCGCGTTGCTGGCCGTCTCCATCGTCTGCATGTTCGTCCTGGGCCTCGCCATGCAGGGCCGTCTCTACGCCAACGCGCACGACATCCTTGAAATGCTCGGCCTCGCCGGAGATCTCGGCAGCGGCCTGCTCTATATTGTGGGCCGCGCCATGGGCCTCGGCGCCGATTCCATCCAGCTCACCGTCGCCGACTGGGGCACCCGCTTCATCGTCGTAGCCGGCCTGCTCAACATCATCGCCGCCGTAGACGCACACAACATCCGCACCGGGAGGAAGCTCTAATGTTCTCGCCCTCCCACTTCACGGCAGTTCTGCTCTTCGCCACCTTCGCATCGACGGTCTTCGGCATCACGCAGCGCGAAACCCCGCAGCGCATGTTTCGCTACGGCCTCTACTGCTGGGCGCTCTTCGTAGGCTCCGCCATCGTGATCAGCTGGGTCATGTACCTGATCGCGCGGTAGAGCTCTCTCCGGAGTCCACCCCATGAATAAGGCCTGGCACGCGAAGAATCCGATGCCACCGAAAGCAACGCTCGAGCAGAGAATTCGCTGGCACAAAGAGCATCAGAAGCAGTGCGCCTGCCGCGAAGTGCCAAAGAGCATCTTGCCGCATTTGAAATTGCAGAAGTAAATCAACCGCAAGTGCGCTTTCAGGCCACGCTGTCCCGCTCCCACACCGCGGCATCGAAGACGTGCGTGCAATCATAGCCTTCGCTCTCATAGAGCTCGATCGCATTCGCATTCGCCTCTGTCACCGTCAGCGAAATCTCGCTTACGCCCTGCCGCACAAAATGCGCCGCTGCCACTGAAAGCAGGATTCGCGCGAGCCCATGCCGCCGATAGCTCGGGTGTACGCACAGCTGCGTGATATGTCCGCTCTGCGGACTTACGCGTGAACCCAAAACCAGCGCCGCCAGCTCACGGCTGCTGCGATCCACAACCACGTGCGACACCTGCGCGGAAAACACTCCGCACCCTGAATAGCGCACGATGTTATGCAGAAACCGCAGCGACCCGTGCACCGAGCGGTACTGGTCGTTGATCAGGCTGTCTGGATGGCCGCTGTACGCCGTCGCAATCAGCCGCGCCGCTGCGTTCAAATCTTCATCGCGCCACGGCCTCAGCTCAAGCTCCGGCCGCAGATCTACCCGCGGACGGCTCCAGTTTCCGGCCAGCTGCTGCACCATGAAATGCCGCCGATAGATCTCGAATCCCGAATCGCGAAAAATCGCCGCGTGCGTACCCGACGGATGCAGCAGCAGTTGCGACTCAATCCGGTCAACATTGGGCGAATTCAGCAGCGTCTCAAACAGATGCCTCAGCAGCGTCGATTCGATCTCTCGCGCGGCCGGCTCCGTCGCAACCGCCAGCCTCCGGATTCTGCCCCGGCAGCGCAAAGACGTCTCCAATCACTGCCTTGGTCTCTTCGTATACGCAGAAGGCGTATCCCGTCACTTGTCCCGATTCAAGCGCCGCATAGCCCGGCAGCAAGTGGTTGTCGAGATACTGCATCAGCAGCCGCGCTGAAGCCCGATAATCCCAGTGCAGCCGCTTGCTCCACAGCTCTCCTTCGGCATCGAGCACTGGCCGCAGTACCGGCGCAGCAAAATGCCGAAGATCGAGGATCTCGATAGTCACGCCAGCTGCCATGTTTCCCTTGTTCGATGCGGCCGGCTCGGGGCCGGAGTCTGCAATACAATTCAGGAAGGCAACGCGCCGCACAACCGCGCACGCCGCCAACAGGCCTTCCGGTCACTTTGCCACGATTGACCACTTTCCTGCAAGTTACACATCGCCCGAACCTTGCCTTTGGGAAGCTGGAATCTACCGGGCGCCGACCAGGTAAACCTCGAGACCCTGCTCCGGCCAATTCAGAATTTCCTCATAATGACGGCCTTCCAGGTACTCCTGCAGAGCCGCCGGCGTATGCAGATCCACGCCGCGCCGCCCGGTCACGCGCGCCACCAGAAGATGTTCCTCGTCCGGCACGCCAGTGTCTTCATAATTCACGACTTCGCGATTGCGATAGAACGCCAGCCCGTACTCCATATCGCGCCGCACGCGAAAAACGGCAACCGTCTCATCCGGCGGCGCCAGCAGCGAAAGACGGTCGGCAACGGGTCGCGCCGAGTATGAGTTGTCGAGCAGGTGAATCGCCCGTTTGGTCGACGCAATGGCCGGAATGCCGAAAAACGGCCCCACCCCATACAGAAAGAACATCAGCACGACCAGCACACCCGTAGTCGCCAATCGCAAGCCGGGCCACGCCGTATCCCTTCACCACCACCACGATCAGCAGCGCCGCCCCGCCCGACGCCAGCAGAGTCACCGCCAGAGCGCGCCCCGGCGGCATCGCCGGCCCATGTCCCACAAACCATGGCAGCAGGAAGGCAAACGCGGTCATCAATCCGCACACCGCTGCGTGCCCCATCAACTCCCAGCGATTCAAACCCGGCCGCCGCCGCCGGAACAGATAATCTCCCGTCAGAATCGTAATCGGTGGAATCGAAGGCAAAATGTAGCCCGGCAGTTTCGACTGCGAAAACGAAAAGAAAATGACGGGGATGATCGCCCACAGCACCAGGAACTCAGGAAACGCGTCCCCCGGCCGATTCGGAGCCCGTCGCTTCGGATTCAGGCGTCGCAGCCGCCACTCCGCCACCGAGGTTTGAACACCATCAATGAACGCCCGCAACGCGATCACCGTCCACGGCATCACGGCCAGTAACACCACGACCAGGTAGTACCAGAAAGGCTGCGAGTGTTGGTAGCGATTGGTGGCAAAGCGCTGCAGGTTATGCTCCAGAAAGAACTCGCGGAAGAACGTCGGATTCTGATGTTGCACCGCGATAAACCACGGCAGCGTGATGGCGAAATAGAGCGCAATCCCCGGCCACCAGATCGACCGCTGCACGATCGACCACTCCTTGCGGAGAAACGCAAATGCAAAAACAATGATCATGGCCAGCAAAGGAGCCACCGGACCCTTGGCCAGGGTGGCAACGCCGGTAAAGAAATAGATATCAAAGAGCCAGAACTTCGAGCCGGTTTCGTACCACGCATACCATCCCAGCAGCCCGATCGAAAGTGGCGCAGCCATCTGCATATCTGTCGATGCGCCGCGCGAAAACCCGATAATCCCCGCGCAGGCTACAGTGATCAGCGCCGCATCCAGGTGACCGCCGGGCCGGAATCGCCGCATGTGCAGATAAATCAGCGCCACCATGATGAAGGCAAAGCTCGCCGAGGGCAGCCGCGCGCTCCAGTCATGCACGCCGAACTCCTGAAACACAAACATCGCCCGCCAGTAATAGAGCGCCGGCTTTTCCAGCCAGGGATGTCCGTATAGATAGGGCGTGACGCAGGCGCTCAGCCGGTCTTTGATCGCGTGCGCTGCGTCAAACCGCACCAGCATCTCGTGCGCAATCTGCGCGTAGCGCGGCTCGTCCGCGCCCACCAGGCCCAGCCCATCTCCCCCCAGCAGGGGAACAACTCCATAGAGGATGAAAAAGGCGCTGAAAACCACGAAGACGGTAGCCTCGCAGAAAGTCGCCCACGTCGGCAGGCGCAAGCGTCGGCCTTCGGGTGAATCCTGTGCAACTGGGTTCAGTTGAGTCTCCACTTCCAGCGATTCTCCAGGCGTTCCAGCCGCTCCTCAGTTACCAGTGTCCCGGAGCCGCTCTGAACCAGCCTCCGGCCTACCTCCAGGGTTTGGGGATCCCCAATGGCCGGGCAATATCGTGCACACCTTGAATCAAGGCAAACCGCAGAAATTACTCCGCGTTTCAGACAAAAGCTAGGCTAACAGATTCAGACCGGTTCTCAACCCGGCTCCGCCGCCATCCCCGCGAGCGCACCCCTCAGCTCCGCCACAATCTCTTGTCGCGCTCGCGTCAGCGGACCCGCCAGCACGCACCCCGAGGCATTCTCGTGGCCTCCTCCGCCCAGCCTCTCCGCAATCGCTGCCACGTTGATCCTGCCCTTGCTGCGAAGGCTCACGCGTATACGATTCTCGGTCGCTTCCCGCAGAAAAGCCGCCGCCTCCACCTCCGCAATCGAAAGGGCATAATTCGCGATGCCCTCGCAGTCCTCCTCAGCGGCGCAACTCCGCACCATGTCTCTGTGTGTGATCCAGAGCCACGACAGCCGCCCCTCACGGTGCAGATTCTGAAGCGCTGAGCCCAGTAGCAGCAGCTTCGCCATCGGTTTCGAAAAAAACACTTGCTGGGCAATGCGAATCGGATCCGCCCCCGCCAGCGTCAGGTCGCGCGCCAGTTCGAACGTTGAGGCTCGGGTCGCGCCATAGAGGAATCCGCCCGTATCGGTCAGCACTGTGGTGTAGATGCAGGTTGCAGCCTCAGGCGTCACCTCGACTCCGGCTGCCAGGAAGAGCCGATGCACCATCTGGCCCACGCAGGCCGCATGGATATCGATCCAGTTGATGTGTCCATATTCGATCCCGCTTGCATGGTGATCGATGTTGACGAGGAGAAATTTTTCCAGCCCCTGCAACTGCGTGCGCGCGGGCCCGTCACACTCCAGCAGAATCGCGGCATCGTACGGCCCATGCACGCGCATCGCTGTGCGAATGCTCTCGACGCCGGGCAGTCCCCGGTAGATATCGGGAATGCGATCCGCGATTACCAGGTCGGCCCGCTTGCCCATTGCCTCCAGCAGCGTCCCCATCGCCAGCATGCTGCCCACTGCGTCCCCGTCTGGCCCCGCGTGCGAACAGACCAGGAAGCGCTCGCCTTCCCGGATGACCTTCAGGATGCTCGCAACTGGATCATCCGCGATCTTCAGCTTTTCGCTGGCCATTGGCGCCGGTTCGAGGGAGATCCATGCGCTTACTCCACCACCGGAGTCTTCTGCCGCTTGCGCGATCGATCCATCAACTCGACAATCCGCGCCTGGAAGCGTCCCGACCGGTCCGCCAGAAAACTCAGTTCCGGCACATGGCGCACACCCATCCGCTCCTTTAACTCGAACCGAATGTATCCCTTGGCTGCCTCAAGCCCCGCAATCGTGTCCTGCTCGGCCTTGGCAATGTCAGCAACGGCACTGTCCACGGCGACGTACACGCGCGCTGACTTGCCGCCCGGATTCAGCACCACCTCGGTCACATAGCAGAATGCAATCCGCGGATCTGAGAGCTCGCCCTCGATCATCGCGCCAATCTCTTCGCGCAGCGTCTCCGCCACCCGGTCCTGATGGTGCTTTCGTCCCCTGTGCTCCGGCATCGACGGCATCTCCTCAAGCGGCTCGAAGTAAACCAATCAGGATAGCAGAGCCTCGCGGGTTGCATTTCCGCACGATCAGAAGCGGCCGCTGCACGAACGCATCTTCTTGGACGGAAGTATTTTTCAATCGACATGGAAAATCAGGCTTCGTCTCGTTGCGAAACGTGATTCATTCTCGCGCTGCGAGGAGAAATGAGCCGGGTGCGGGTCATCCGTCCCGGAGGGACGATTCGAGAATAGCCCCGGAGGAAACGAAGCGCAATCCGGGGTAGTCACCCAACCTGGTCTTCCCGCCCCGGAGGGCCGGAACGAACCGCAGTCACACAAATCACCGGCATGTGACCCGGGACCGAGGGTGGTACCGTAGTTCCGCGGAGGAATCATGCGTAAATTCGGCCTCTGGAATCTCGGATTCATCTTTGCTTTTATCGGCGGGCCTGGTACAGCTTGCCGCGGCGCAGAACTCCCCTGAGAGCAAAGCGGAGATCGAGCAGCACATTCAGCACGTCACCACCGGCCTTATCGGAGGCGTCGTTCTTAAAGGCGAAGAACACGCAACCCACACGCTCGCGGACCGCATGAAGGAGCTCAACGTGCCCGGCGTCAGCATTGCTGTCCTCCACAACGGCAAAATCGAATGGGCGCGCGGATTCGGCGTGCGCAGCCTCGGCGGACCGCCCGTTGACGCGGAAACCCTGTTTCAAGCCGGCTCCATCAGCAAACCACTGGCGGCCATGGCCTGTCTCCGCCTCGTGCAGCAGGGCAAGCTCTCCCTCGACGCCGATGTGAACACTTATCTGACCAGTTGGAAATTTCCCGCCGATCCCATCGCAGCCGGCAAGCCAATCACCCTGCGCGAACTGCTCACCCACACCGGCGGCACCACCGTCCATGGCTTTCCCGGATACGCCAGCACCGATCCGGTCCCGACGCTGGTGCAGGTTCTGAATGGCGAGAAGCCGGCCAACACCCCGGCCATCCGCAGCGAAGCCGCTCCTGGCACACGCTGGAATTACTCCGGCGGCGGCTACACCATCATGCAGCAGGCGCTGATCGACGTGACCCACGAGCCATTTCCCAGGCTGCTTCACGATTCCGTGCTCGCGCCGATCGGCATGAAGCACAGCACCTACGAACAGCCGCTGCCTCAGGCACTCCGGGCAAATGCCGCCGTGCCCTATCGCGGCGACGGCAAGCCCGTCGAAGGTGGCGCGCACACCTATCCCGAGATGGCCGCCGCAGGTCTATGGACCACTCCGACTGACCTCGCCATCTATGCCATCGAGGTAGAGCAATCCCTCGCCGGCAAAGCCAACCACGTGCTCTCCGCAGACATGACGCGGCAGATGCTCACAGCCGGCATGGGCCACTGGGGGCTGGGCCTTGAAATCGGCGGCTCCGATGCCGATCCTTACTTCTCCCACGGAGGCGCAAACGAAGGCTTTCGCAACAACTTCGCCGCCTACGAGAAAAACGGCGAGGGCGCATTCGTGATGACCAACGGCGACAACGGCGGCCAGATCGCCGATGAAGTCATGCACAGTGTCGCCAACGAATACCATTGGCCCGACTTCCAGCCTACCGTCCGCACCGCGATCCAAGTGGATCCGAAAGATCCTGGAACAACTACGCCAGGCACCTACGCAGCTCGTTCAAGGGATTTCGATCTCGTCGTCACCCTCGAGAACGGCCAACTGATGACGCAGGCCACCGGACAAGGCAAATTCCCGATCTATGCCGAGACGGAAACGAAATTCTTTCCCCTCGTCATTCCCGCCGAAATCGAATTCGTCAAAGACGACCAAGGCAAAGTCACATCCCTCGTCCTCCATCAAGGCGGCCACGACATGAAAGCACCCAAGAAATAGTGGATCTCCTGCCATGCCGGTTCACAAATCCGGCGTGGCAAACCTCACCACTGCAGCCGCAGCAGCGACGTGGCCTGCCGCGGAAGCTCCATCTCCACAGCCACCTTGCCTCCATCGACATCCATCCACTGCGGAGAAGTCAGCAATTCCAGCTGCCCGGCCCCGCGCAGCCGCGCGTATTGCTCAGCCGTCGGTGACTGAGGCGAACCCATCTGCTTCCAGACCGCGTATGAGTTGCTGTGCGTGTCATCGATCCGGTAGTGCTCCAGCAGCACGTGCTTCACTCCGGCAGGAATTCCGGCGATCGTCACCTGCACGTCGCGCGCCGGCCGCAGGCAGATCGTCGTCATGGTAGTTCCACACCATCACCGCAGCCTGTCGCGCCACTTTCGTTGCGAAAGCATCCATATCCGGCGCCTGCCTGACGCCGCCGGTTTCAGAATCTCATCGAGCGGAATCTGCGCCTGTGCTCGTCGGTCTCCACGCGATCGCCCGACATCATGCCCGCCATGCGGAATACATTCAGAATCGGCTTGTCGATGCCGTTGGTCGCGAGTGTGCGGAAGCCCTCGAAATAATCCTTGCCTTCAAATTCGAATGACCACGACAGCATCGCCGCCAGATTTACGCCTTACTGATCCTGCAAGTTCCAACAGCGACTTCATGGCCACCGCCGTATACGTGGCATAGAGCGGCCCATTGCGGTAGGCATTCGCCGGGTTGGTCTTCATCGAGCAGGCGGCGCAGCCTTCAGGATCGGCCTCGCTCAGGATGATGGGGAGCCGCTTGAATTGCGGATACTTCGCAACGATGTCGAATCCGGTTCGTGCCGCCTTCAGTTCATCGCCAAGGCCCATGCGGACGTGTCCGTCCACCGTTCTCCGGGCGTGCCCTTGGGATGGAAGGAGATGAAATCCAGCGGCACGGGCTTGCCGTCAGCCGCGCTACGGTCGTCGCAGGCAATGATCCAGAAATGCCTCGTAGAAACCCGACAGCCTTCTCCGAGCCGGGCCCCGTCGTTGCCGGACCGCCTACCTTCGCATCCGGGCAATGCCGCGCGAACCCCCGCAACCGCGTAGTCATAGAGCTTGAAGTACTCCTCCTGCGTGCCGTGCCAGTACACAATGTCCGGCTCGTTCCACACTTCGAAGTACCAGGTGCTCACCTTCTCGCGGCCGTAGCGCTCCACAAGATGCTCGGCGAACTTCCGCACCAGCTCGCCCCACATCGCGTAGTCCTTCGGAGGATTGTTCGATGCGCCCGCCATCGTCGCACCCGGAAAATGAACCTGGTATTCGTTCACCCCCGGCACATTCGATGCCAGATCCTTCGGCATGAATCCCAGCTCGACAAACGGCCGCACCCCCGCCCGCTGATACGCGTCAAACGTCTCGTCGGTGATGGTGAAGTCGTACACGGGCTTTCCGTTGGCGTCGAGTGAAAACACATTCGAGGAAGACCACTTCAACTCCGCGACACCGTCTCCTGACGTGAGCAGGTGATGCGCGCGAATGTAAACCGGCTCCGGCGTCAGGTCATGCAGCTCTCGCAATAGCTGCTTGCCGTGCTTCATCGTCGTATAGTTCGACTCGTCGTAGCCGAACCACCTGTAGATCGGCGTATAGGGCCCGAGCGATCTTGCGAGGTCAACGCGAATGCTCACCGAATCAGAAGCAGTCGGCTGTGCGAAGCCCGGTATACAGGCGATGCACAGCAGAAGAACTACTCGAGTCGCCCGTCCTTCAAGCCATCGCCGCATCAACCATCACCCGCACTCGATAATGCCGAATGGCCTTTCACCTTGACAAGTTCTTTGAGGCATAAGATAATTATGCCTATGGTAATTAGGCCTAAAGACGGAATGCCTCCGGGCGCGCTCCCCATGCTGATCCTGCGCGTCCTCCAATCCAGTTCGCTGCACGGCTACGCCATCGCCCAGCGCATTCACTTGCTTTCGAGCGAAGTGCTCGCCGTCGAAGAAGGCCTGCTCTATCCGACGCTGCAGAAAATGCTCGTCAAAGGCTGGGTCACCGCCGAGTGGGGCATCTCTGAAACCAATCGAAAAGTTCGCTTCTATCGCCTGACCCCAGCGGGCCGCGCCCAGTTGAAGGCCGAACTCGCCGGCTACGATCGCGTCACCCAGGCCATCCAGGACATTCTGCGCACCGCATAGGAGATCTCCCCATGAGCGAGCTTTGGCGCCGCATCCTATATCTCGTCAACCGCCGCCGTCTCGACGCCGAACTCGAAGGCGACATGGAGTTCCACCGCGAGATGGCCGCCCGCGCCGGCCGCAGCAACTTCGGCAACACCCTGCGCATGCGCGAGCAATCCCGCGAAGCCTGGGGTTGGACCTGGCTCGATCGCCTCGCACAGGATCTTGCGCTATGGCGTGCGCATCCTCGCCCGCGCGCCCGGATTCACCCTGATGGCCGTGCTCGTCCTGGCCATCGGCATCGGCGTCAACGTCTCCGCCTTCAGCCTCTTCAACATGGTCGCTCTGAAGCCGCTGCCCGTCCGCGATCCCGCGAGCAATTCGTTCGCCTCGAGCGGCGCTCGCCCAACGCCTACACCAGCGAGATGGCCTATCCGTCGTTCGCTTTCTATCAGCAGCACGCGCGAACACTTTCCGCTGCGATGGCCGTGCTCGGCGTCCCTCCCATGCAGATCGATGAAGACCTGCAGCCCGCCAGCGCGTCCTTTGTCACGCCGAACTACTTCACGGAACTCGGCACACCCGCAGCCTACGGCCGCCTCTTCGATCCCTCGCGCGACGCCTCGCCTACCGCTGCCCCCGGCCGTCATCCTCAGCTACGGACTCTGGCAGCGGCGCTTCGGCGGCGATCCCTCCGTCATCGGCCGCATCATTCACCTCAACAAGCAAGCCCGCCACCATCATTGGCGTCACACCCTATACCTTCGCCAGCCTCGGCGGTCAGCATCCAGACCTCTGGATGCCGATGGCGCAGCAACCCTACTTCATCGAAGGCAGCAAGCTCCTCACCGACTGGACCGACTCCAGCGTTCGCATGTGGGGCCGCCTCGCACCGGGCGTCAGCGCGAAAGCCGCCGAGCAGGAGTTGCGCGCCCTAACCGATCAACTGCGCAAGCAACATCCCGAAGCCGTCTGGGACAACGAATTCATTCAGAGCTCTCCCGGCGGCCACCTGCAGGTCATGCAGCCAGAGATGTATCAGCGTCGCCGCGATGGTCGCCGTACTCACGCTGCTTATTCTCGCCGTAGCCTGCGCCAATCTCGGCGGCCTGATGCTGGCGCGCGCCGTCGCGCGCGAGCACGAGATCGGAATTCGCATCGCCATCGGCGCCGGTCGTGCTACGCATCCTCCGCCAACTCTGCACCGAAAGTCTGTCTTCTTTCGGCGCTGGGATCGGTTGCCGGGCTGGCGCTGGGCTATCGCGTGATTCGTCGCGCTCACGCTCGCCCAACACGACGCGCCGATGGCTGACTGCGACTCCCGATTGGCGCGTTCTGCTTCTTCGCCATTGCATGACCGTCCTTGCCGCCTCGTTCTTCGGCCTTGCGCCAGCGCTGCAGATCGCCCGCCAGCGACAACACAAGACGATCGTGCGCCAGATGCTCGTCGCCGCGCAGGTCGCGGCAAGCTGTATCCTGCTCATCGTCGCCGGCCTTGCTGCTCCGCGCCACCCAACACGCGCTCTACACCGATCCCGGCTTCGGTTATCAGCAACTGATCTCCGTCGATGCGCAGCTGGGCACCACGGCTACACCCCTGCGGCCGCCAAGACCTATTTCGACCAGATGCAGAACCGCCTCGCGTGCCGTCCCGGGCATGCGTTCCGTATCTCTGGTCGCAGCTCCCGCCACTCGGCCACACCGTGTCGACAAGAGCCACACCGAGATCAACGGACGCAAGGTCCTCGTATGTATCCGAACTGGGTCGATCCCGGCTTCTTCAACACCATGGGTATCCCGCTCATGCTAGGACGCACTTCTTCCCGGGCGAAAAGCACGCCGTGAGTCGTCAGCCAGTCCTTGGCCCGCCAGCAGTGGCCCGGCCAGAATCCGCTCGGCCAGAAACTCGGCGACGGAGACACGAAAGACATGGTTGTCGGCGTTGTCGGCGATGCGCACATCAATGCGCTCAGCGACGACGATGCGGCAGAACAGTACTGGCCCGCTCAGCCGGACAACATGCCCGGCATGGTCGTCGTCGTGCGGGCCGCAGGCGAGCCCGGCTCCCTGACTCCCACCATCAAGTCCATCAGCGAAGAGCCTCGACCCGAAAGTCATTTCCGGAGATCCGCCAGATCAAGCTGCTCTACCATGAAACGTCAAAGCGGTCGAGCATGATCGCGACCGCCGTGAGCACTATCGGCATGCTCGCCGTCGGCCTCGCCGGCATCGGGCATCATTGGCTTGGTCGCCTTCACCGTCTCCCAGCGCACCAAGGAAATCGCGATCCGCAT
This sequence comes from uncultured Acidobacteriaceae bacterium, assembly GCA_963830285.1. Taxonomy (GTDB): domain Bacteria; phylum Acidobacteriota; class Terriglobia; order Terriglobales; family Acidobacteriaceae; genus Telmatobacter. Next base: position 1,016,126 of record CAWHLU010000008.1, on the reverse strand, counting down.
TGCGCTCGGCGCCCGTCCAGGTGCAGTGCTTGCTGCAGTTCTGCAGCCAGTACGCATGGCCGGTCGCGCTGGGATTGCTTGCCGGCGGCTCATGTGCCGCGTTTGCTTCGCGCGTCCTCCGCGGTCGGCCTTATACGGCGTCAGCAATCTCGATCCTGCAAGCTACGCCGCCGCGCTTGGCGTCTTGATTGCCATCGTGCTTGCAGCCGCATTGTTGCCCGCACGGCGCGCATTGCGTCTCGATCTGGCGAAGACGTTGCATTACGAATAAGCAAATCGCTGGAAATTTGCCCCGCCTCAGCTCTCCAGGTACTCCCAGAAGGAGTCCGTCAGTTCCGCGCCAAGCTCGTTGGCCATGCGCCGCGCTGCCCGCTCCACTTCTTCGATCAGCTGGTGCAGATAGCTCCGCGAACCGGAAATCGCCACCACCCCCAGCGTCGCCGATTGCCACGTCACCGCTTCATCCATCTCGGCGACGGAAATGTTGAATCCCTGCCGCAACTGGTCCTTCATCGATCGCACCACCTGCCGCCGATCCTTCAGCGACTGGGCATGTTCAATCCGCAATTCGAGGGTTAGCTGGGCAACGGGCATGGCGTCACGCGGCCTTTGGGTTTTGACTCTCCGGGGTGCCTCATTCTAACCCCGTTGTGCGCTGCAAGAAACAAGAGTTCTCTTGAACCGCGGGTTCGTTGTTGTCAACAGCCTCGGCTCGCCCTCTCCTTCCAAGTTGTTGATCTGCAAGCGAAAATTCCTTCTCGCGCAATTGCAGGTAATTTCCTGCTCCCGGACGCACAATAGAAACAGCAATAAAAAGTCAGTGTCCGGAACCTGTAGTCTCTCCGTTTCTTCAGTCTTGGTCGTTCATGGGTTGCCAACGCGCTAAGTCGTTGTTAAGAAATACTTGGACGTAAGCGCAAAATACGCAAATATTTACGGGAGAGATCGCGCCGTAAAGAGCGGATTCCACGGCACTTGCCCCCAGAAACCGGGTGGGGGAGTATAGCGCAACCAAATGGTTGCAAGGGAGAAGCTCAGTCATCGGAGATGTGGTTGGCCCATGCGGTGCGGCGAGCTGAGTAGGTGGTGGCGTCGACTCCAGAGAACGCACGGAATTCATTGGCGAAGTGGGATTGATCGTAGTATCCGCAGTCGAGGGCGAGCTCGGCCCAGCGGATGTCGGCGCCGGCGTGCAACTGGCGGACGGCGTGTTGGAAGCGCTGGATGCGGCACCAGACTTTGGGTGTGAGTCCCACCTCCTCGCGAAAGACCTGGGAGAAGCGGCGCTCGCTCCACCCGATCTGGCGTGCCGTTTCGCCAACGCTCGCGATGCTGGGATTATGCGCGAAGTAGCGCAGCGCAAACTGGATTTGCGGAGGGCGCTGCCGGCGATCGAGCCGGGAGGCGAAACGTGCGACGAGGAATTGCTCAAGGCATTGCAGGCGGCCTTGCCGGAGAGTCGATTTCCCGCAGGCGGTCGCGCAACGGTTGCGTGTCGCCTGCCCAGATCGCGTCAAGCGCAACCGTCTGGTTGCTGAAATAGTGAGCCGCGTCGGATGCAAAGGCAGAGAATCCGCCGGGAGAGAAGACGATGCCGATGAGGTCGGCCATATCGCTGGTGTCCACGATTTCGTAAACAGACCGGGCACCCACGACGAGCGCCGGCGGCCTGCGCACATCAGGATGACCCTCGCCGCAATCGAGTACGTAGTCGCGCGCAAGGTTGAGAATGACCTGAACGCGCCCAGTGGGAAGGATGCGCTCGCGCTCGTGTGCGGCCTGATCCACGCGGGCATACCACAGCATGCGGATGAACGGCGCAAGAGCGGCGGCGGGGGTGCGCTGCAGGTAAAGCAAGGCAACCTCGGACGGGTCCCGGGCGAAAGCGCTAACGCTCTGGGTGCGTCGCTCGGGACGTCTCGAGGCCGTTATAGCACGTTGGCCGGAGGGAATGGAATTCAGCGGGGCCGCGTCTTCGCTATCCTGTGCACATGGGATTGCCCGCGGGCGATACGCAACTCGTGCAGATTATGGATGCTGCGTTGGCCGAAGCGGCGCGGGGCGCGGGCGAGTGGCTCGCGTGCCGCCCGGGATGTACGCAGTGCTGTCATGGAGCGTTTGCCATCAATGCGCTGGATGCCGAGCGGTTGAAGGCCGGGATGCGGGCACTGCATGCAGCGGACCCACCGAAAGCGGAAGCAATCGAACAACGCGCGAAGGCGTGGATTGCGGAGTATGGACCGGAGTTTCCGGGAGATCCGCAGACGGGAGTGCTGGGAACGTCGGATGAAGAGCTGGAGCGGTTTGAGGAGTTCGCGAACGATGCGCCTTGCCCGGCGCTGAATCCTGCGACCGGGCTTTGCGATGTGTATGCATGGCGGCCGATGACGTGCCGCGTTTTCGGGCCGCCGGTGCGGATGGGGACCGGAGAGGCGCTGGGCTGTTGCGAGCTTTGCTTTGTGGGTGCGAGCGAGGAAGAAATCGCCGCATGCGAAATGCCGGTTCCACACGAGTTGGAAGAGGAACTGCTGGAGGAGGCCGGCGCGGCAGGCGAGACGGTGGTGGCGTATGCGGTAGAGAAACGGGACATCGATACGCGCATTTCCGATTTTTCCAAGATAAGAGTCGATCCTGACTGGCATTCTGTCGGCGTAGTCTGATTTCCCACGGAGGTTCCCATGCCCGCCACAGTCCTCGCTTCAACGTCCACCATCATGCCCGCCATGCGCTACCGCGACGCCAACGCTGCCATCGACTGGCTCTGCAACGTCTTCGGCTTCGAGCGCCACGCCGTCTATCCCGGCCCCAACAACACCGTCGGCCACGCCGAGCTCACCCTCGGCGGCGGCATGATCATGCTCGGCTCGGGCAAGGACGACGAATTCGGCCGCGGCTTCAAAACGCCCGCAGAACTCGGCAACTTCGAAACCCGCAGCGTCTACATCGTCGTGCCCGACGCTGACGCCGTCTATGCGCGCGCCAAGGCCGCCGGCGGCAAAATCGTCCGCGAGCTCCAGAACACCGACTACGGCAGCCGCGAATTCTCAGTCAAGGATCCCGAAGGCCACAGCTGGAGCGTCGGCACCTACAATCCCTGGGCCATGCCCTCTCAGACAACTGGTTCAAACCAGCCTTGTCATGAGTAGCAAGGCCTGTCATTCCGAGCGAAGTCGGGAACCTGCAGTATGCACTTCGGGGCCCCATCATCGCAACTTCGCGGCATGGGATACCACGCCTTGCATCAGGACATCGGGAACTTGTCCCATGTTTCGATTCGGAGACATCGAAAAACTGGATTCCAGCTCGCCTCCGCATCGCGTAAGATTCAATGCGTAGTCCAGGAGGTCGCCTTGCATTTCTTTCTTCCCGCCGCATGGCCGGCACTCGTCTGTCTCGCAATTCCAGCGGCGCTCGCTCAGCAACCCCGCCTTCTCGTCGCCGAAAAAGGCGCCCAGAGCCTCGCCATCGTCGATCCGGCCAGCGGCAGCGTGCTCGCTTCCGTCCCCGAAGGCGGCATCACGGGCCACGAAGTCATCGCCTCCGCCGACGGCAAGCTCGCCTTCGTGCCCATCTACGGCAACTCCGGCGTCGGCAAGCCCGGCACCGACGGCCACAACATCGCCGTCATCGACATCGCCAGCCACAAGGTCGTCGGCAACATTGCCTTCGACCATGGCGTGCGCCCGCACTGCCCCATGATCGGCCCAAAGACGGCCTGCTCTACGTCACCACCGAACTCGACAAGACCATCACCATCATCGATCCCAAAACGCTGAAGATCATCGGCACGCTTCCCACCGGCCAGCCCGAGAGCCACATGCTCGCCCTCTCCCACGATGGCCGTCGCGCCTACACCGCCAACGTCGGCCCCGGCACTGTCTCCGTCATCGATATTCAGGCTCGCAAAGTCCTCAAGATCATTCCCATCTCCGCGAACACGCAGCGCATCTCCATCTCGCCCGACGACAAATGGGTCTTCACCGCCGACCAGACCAAGCCGCAGATGGCCGTCATCGACACCGCCACCAGCACCGTTGCCAAGTGGATTCCGATGGAAGGCATCGGCTACGGCACCGCGCCCACCCCCGATGGCCGCTGGCTGCTCGTCGCTCTTCCCGATCAGAACAAGGTCGCCGTCATCGACCTCAAATCGATGCAGGTCGCGCGCACCATCGCCGTCGGCAACTATCCGCAGGAAGTCCTCGTCCGCCCCGACGGCAAATCCGCCTACGTCTCCTGCGAACACGCCAACCAGGTCGCCGAAATCGACACCGCAGACATGGAAAGTCACCCGCACCATCCCAACCGGCAAATACGCCGACGGCCTGGCGTGGGCCGCGAATAAGCACGATCAGCGTGGATCGCTCAGGGAGAGGGCGATGCTCGGAGAAATGGAAACTCGACCGATCAAGGATGCTGATCGGCAAGACTGACTTGTGTCGATCTATCGGCACTTCGGCGAAACGTTTCTTGCGGTGATTGCATCGGGTTTCATCCGGCGATAGGCGTAGTCGTTACGGCAACGTGTTTGAAGACTTAGCACCTGTGCAGGCGATGAGGAAAATATTCTTGATGGAGAAAATGTAGACACCTACTTCGGCCGCGGACAATCCAGAGTTGTCTGCAGCCGTCTTCGCGGGACAAACATCTCGAATGGAAGAAATCAGTTCCCAATGAGAAACTGCATGAAAAACGACATCCGGTTACTTACCCGATCGCCCGGTCCCACGTCTCCAGCGTCCGCTTGAACTCACTCATGAACTTGCCCGCATCCGCACCGTCGATCAGCCGATGATCGAAGCCGAGACAGTAGTACTGCATCGAGCGAATAGCAATCGTATCGTTGCCCTCGGCATCGGTCAGCACCACCGGCTCCTTCTTCAGCGCGCCAATCGCCAGAATCGCTGCCTCCGGCTGGTTGATGATCGGCATCCCAAACTCATCGCCAAAGATGCCTGGGTTTGTCAGCGTAAACGTCGAGCCGCCCACCTCATCCGGCAACAGCTTCTTCGTCCGCGCCCGCCCCGCAAGATCGCCGATCGCGCGCGCGATGCTCGCAAAATCGCGCTTCTCCGCCTCGCGCACCGTGGGCACAATCAGCCCCCACTCCAGCGCCACCGCAATCCCAAGGTTGATGTTTGCGTGATAGTGAATCGCATTGTCGATCAGCGATGCATTCACGACCGGAAACCGCCGCAGCGCCTCAACCGCCGCCACTGCGATAAACGGCATGTAGGTCAGCTTCACGCCGTGCCGCTGTTCGAACCCGGCCCTCTCGCGCTCGCGCAGCCGCACAATCCGCGTCATGTCCACTTTGTAGACCGAGTGCACATGCGGACTGGTGCGCTCGCTCTCCACCATGCGCTGCGCAATAATCGCGCGCATCCTTGTTAGCGGAATCACCTCGGCCGTCAACGCTTTCGGCTGCGGCGCCTGCGGTGCTGCTGTCTGTGCCTTCGCCCCTGCTGCCCTGGCGCCGCCCTCACTCACATGGCGCAGAATATCGTCCTTGTTGATCCGCCCGTTCGAGCCCGTCCCCTGCACCTGCCGCAGATCGACGTTGTGCTCCTTCGCAATCTTCCGCACCAGCGGCGACGACTTGATCTTCCCGCCGGCATCCACCGAAACGACCGGCGCTGTCTGCTGTCTCACGGCTTTCGAGACAGGCACCGACAAAGGCACCGCCTCCGCTGCGCCGACGGCGCGATCAATCGCAGTGGTAGTGCCACCGGAGGTGCTGCTGCCGCCAATCACCGCGACCACCACGTTGATCTGAACCGTCTCACCCTCGCCCGCCTTGATCTCAGTCAGCACACCTGCCACGGGCGACGGAATCTCTGCGTCCACCTTGTCGGTCGAAATCTCAAACAGCGGCTCGTCTTTCTGCACCGCATCGCCGATCTTCTTAAGCCACTTGGTAATCGTCCCCTCGAAGATCGACTCGCCCATTTGCGGCATCACGATCTCGACACCGCCGGCAGACGCGCCTGCAGGCGCAGGTTCAGGTTTTGACGCCTTCGCGGGCTCTTGCTTCGCTTTTGGTCCCGATGACCTGCTCGAAGTTGGCACGCTTGCCTGCTGCGCTTTCACCCGCACCGGAGGTGCCGTCTAAAACCGCGACCACTGTGTTGATGTTGACCGTTGATCCCTCGGGAAACCTGATCTCGGTAAGCACGCCCGCCACCGGCGAAGGAATCTCCGCATCCACCTTGTCGGTCGAGATCTCGAAGAGCGGCTCGTCCTTCTCCACGGGCTCGCCGACCTTCTTGAACCACTTGGTTATGGTGCCCTCAACGATCGACTCGCCCATCTGGGGCATGATCACGTCGGTTGGCATGAATCGTTCACTCCGCCATGCGGGATAAGCAGCACCCGTCCGGTTCCTGCCGGATTATAAATTGCAGCCCATACCGTTCGATTCTCGTAAGCCCACGCCGTTTCCGCTCAGGCCCGCACCGGCCGCTTCGGATCGCCATGCAGCCTCTCAACCTCGGCTGGAATCTGCAGGGGAGTGTCCTCCGCCGGCATCTCCGGCTTGGCAGCTCGCCTGCGCAAGGCATCCACGCTCTCCAACGCCAGCACCTGCTTGGCGAAAACCTGCCCAAACTGCCGTGCCGCCTGGTGCGCCATCTGCTCAAGTCCCGGCAGACTCACTCCCGCCGGGATCTCCCGCTCCAGGCTTGTTACCGGCTTGTCTGTGATGCCACAGGGATTGATCAATTGAAAGTCACGCAGGTCCGTGGTTACGTTGAATGCAAACCCATGCGAAGTGATCCCACGCGAAACGTGAATTCCGATTGCCCCGACCTTGCGCGCTTTGGCTGTTGCATCGCCTTCGTCGAAAACACTGTCCGCAGCAGCATGAAGACCGCACCAAACCCCAGTCAGTCCCGCAATCCGCCCCGCGCGCACCCCGTACACCCCGCACAGCCGGATGAGCGCCTCTTCCATCATGCGCACAAAGTCCACCGGCCCCAGCCGGCCGCCCTTCCCGTTCACCAGACTGCGTAGATCAAAAATGGGATAGCCTACCAGCTGCCCCGGCCCGTGATAGGTCACATCGCCGCCGCGATTGATCTCGTGCAGCGTAACTCCACGGCGCGCCAGCAATTCATCTGAAGCAAGCACGTTCTCCCGGCGCGCATTGCGCCCCAGCGTCAGCACCGGCGGATGCTCCAGCAGCAGCAGGGTGTTATCCACGTGCCCCGCAAGCCGCAACGCCGCAATCTCGGCCTGCAGCCGCAGTCCCTCGTCGTACCCCACACGCCCCAGATAGAGATACTCGATCATCGCTACTGTGATTGTAGCCAGCGGCACCGCGCGGATGCCGGGGCGGTCTTCATTCCTCAAGCCGCGCCGCAAACAGCCTGGCGAACACCACTCGATGCTCCCAGGCAACCAGGAACCACAGGAGAGTCGCAAATGCCCCCATCCCAATACCGCTCGGGTTCATCAGCAAGTGATACGTAAGGATGTTGAACAGCACGGGCCCCAGGAGCGTAAGTCCCAGCCCCACAAACCGGTTTGCCAGCAGCAGAATCGCCGAGATCACCATGATTGCGCCCACTACGTAAAAGTAGTGCGCAGCAAACAAGGCGACCGTAAATTGTCCGGCCAGCCCCGTTGGCATCGGCCCCATGGGAATGAAATTAAGGAACATATTGGAACCGAATACCAGGAACATAAGTCCCAGCAGGTAGCGGGCAATCGTACCAACAATCTTCACGGGCAACTCCTTGGATAGCTATTGAACTCAAAAGACCTTTCGCCCCAATCGAATATCAAATGGATGTTAGCCAAAGGCCGCCCGATTCATAACAACTGGCGTTCTCCGTTCGATCGGAATTGGAGGTCGGAGTATGATGGCTCGGCCCAAGAGCTACCCGCTGGATTAAATTCCCGCCACCACGTTTGGCTGCATTAGTGGAGTGGAATTGCGGCTTCGCCGAGTGGCATGAAGACGTGCCGCTCGGTCCGGCCGACGCCCAGTTGCTCGAAGAAAAGTCAGAAGTTTTGGGCGGCGTCACGGCGCGGATCACGCGCCGTGACACCATGAAATTCGGCAGAGGGACCTGTAAGCCGAATTCTGTCGTGTGCGGTCATTCCTCTAGGCGCAGCGTTGCCGCGTACGCTCATCAGCGACCTACCCGGAGGTTTCGGCAAAAGCTCGAGGCACCCTGCGACGAAGAGCTGTCGCCGGGGACCTCGATCGAACCACCTGAACGCATCGGGCCGATGCGCAGCGCCGCGTGGTTCTAAGCGGCAGCTTCCCTCCCTATTTGGTCTTGCTCCGTGTGGGGTTTACCCTGCCTCCGGCCTTACGGTCGGAGCGGTGCGCTCTTACCGCACCTTTTCACCCTTACCTCGAGAACGTTAAATTCCCGGGGCGGTATGTTTTCTGTGGCACTGGCCGTCTGTGCACCTTAAAGCGCACATCCCGGACGTTATCCGGCACACTGCCCTGCGGAGTTCGGACTTTCCTCCCCCGGAGCTCGCTTGCGCGAACCCCGGCAGCGACCGCCCGGTCCTCCTGCCAGCGTCTAGTGTACCTTGAATCCACAATTCAAGATCCCGCTGGCCCGTTACCATGAGCACATGCTGCGCGTGAAACTGCTGGAACCGGGTGCCCGCCTGCCCGTAGTTGCCCATCCCGGCGAAGACCTTGGCTACGACCTCTTCTCCCTCGAAATAGTGCTTCTGGAACCGCACAAAACCACGCGCGTCCGCACTGGGATCTGCGTGGAAGCGCGCCATCCCGAAACCGGCGATGCGCTTGGATTGCTGGTTCGCGACCGGTCGTCGATGGCCTCGAAAGGCATTGCCACCACCGCCGGAGTGATCGATGCGGGCTATCGCGGCGAAGTGCAGGTCGTGATGACCAATCTGGGCACGGACGCCATCGAAATCAAGGCCGGCGAGAAGATCGCGCAGATGATTCCGGTCCCTGTGCTCACCGGCCCGGTCCAGGAAGTCGAAACACTGGAAGTATCGGCACGGCTCGCCAAAGGATTTGGCAGCTCGGGAAGATAGGTCAGTCCGACAGGAGCTTCTCCATGCCTTTCGTCTCCATTACCCGTTTGCGCGTGCGGTCGTGGCGATTTCTGCCCGTCTTTCTGCTCGCTGCGTTTCGCTCTGGCAAGCAGGCACGCAATGCGGATGGAAATCTCGCAGTAAAGATCCTGCGTGACAAGCACAGAGCCTTTTGGACGAGCACCTGCTGGGATTCCGAAGCCTCAGTGAAGGCTTTCATGCGGGCGAATCCGCACGGACCCGCCATGCGCAAACTGCTCGACTGGTGCGATGAAGCCGCGCTGGTGCACTGGACCCAGGAGAGTGCCGAACTCCCACCATGGCCGGAAGCCCACCGACGCATGCTGCGTGAGGGGCGCCCATCCAAAGTGAATCATCCCTCCGAAGCGCAAAAGGCCTACCGAATTGATGCTCCGGAAGCGAGTGCCAAACGAGAAGTGCGGCTCAAGTGACCTAGGCCCTGGTACTCGCATGACTTGAACCCAGGTCGGCCCGCAGGCTTACACTGTCGGCTGAGAATCCAGTCCGGTTTTTCGTTGAGGAGACCAGCCCATGCGATCCCCGCTCCTTGTCCCTGCGGCGATTTCATTTCTGCTTTCATCCAGCATCATCGCGCAAACTCCGCCGCCCGCGCCGGAGAACCTGCCCGCCAAAGTTGACGCGCTTTTCCAGAAGATGGATTCAACCGCGTCGCCAGGATGTGCGCTTTCTGTGATGAAAGACGGGAAAATCGTCTACGAGCGGGGCTATGGCATGGCGGACCTCGACCACAACGTCTCGATCACGCCCACGACCGTCTTTCATGTCGCTTCGATGTCGAAGCAGTTTACCGCGGCGTCGATTCTGCTGCTTGAGCAGCAGGGCAGGCTTTCGCTCGATGACCCCGCGCGCAAATACATTCCGGAACTCCCCGACTTCGGCAAGCCGATTACGATTCGCGAGCTGATGCATCACACCAGCGGACTGCGCGATCAATGGGATCTGCTTGACTTGTCAGGCTGGCGTTACTCGCTGGATCTAATAACCAACAATGATGTGCTCTACGTGGTTTCGCACCAGAAGGACTTGAATTTCCCGCCGGGCTCAAAGTTTCTCTACAGCAACACAGGTTTCACGCTGCTGGGCGAGATCGTGAAGCGCGTCAGTGGCTTGTCGCTGCGCGAATTCACCACCACGAACATCTTTCAACCATTGGGCATGAAGAACACGCATTTCCGCGACGATCATGCCGAGATCGTGAAGAACATTGCCTACGGCTACGCACCCGACAAGGACACATTCAAGCTGAGCGTGACCAACTTCGACACCGTTGGCGCGACCAGCCTGATAACGACCGTAGAAGATCTTGCGCTGTGGGATGAGAACTTCTACAGCCTGCGGGTCGGTGGACCAGGCCTGACCAGGCAAATGCTGGAGCGCGGCAAACTGAACAACGGGGAACAGATCGATTATGCCTCCGGGCTGTTTATCGGCACGGATCGCGGGCTCAACACCGTCGATCACGGCGGTGCTGACGCAGGTTATCGCGCGGACATGATTCGTTTTCCGGATCACCATTTCAGCGCAGCTTGTCTGTGCAATCTCGCTACCGCCAATCCCAGCGATCTGACTCGCAAAGTCGCAGAGATCTATCTCGCAAAAGAGATGAAGCCTGCGGAAGCGGCGCATGCGGACGACTCAAAGCCGGTGGAGTTGACGGCGGCGCAGATGCAGGCCAGGGTCGGCACGTATGGAAACGTGAAGGACGAGGACGACTTCGTCCGGTGGGTAATCAAGGATGGGAAGTTGCAGGTGGGCAATTTCGGCGAAGACGACACTTACCCGGTAAAGGCACTCAGCGAGAACCAGTTTCATCTGCTGATCTCTCCGGTCGATTTCACATTTCTGCCGACCAGGGCCGGATCCCCGCTTTCATTCACCATCAAGCAGGAAGACGGCAAAATCGAAACCTTCGCGGCGATTCCACCATTCTCGCCGCTTCCCGCGCAGCTCACCGAGTATGCGGGCGTCTACAGCAGCCCTGAAATCGACCCGCTTTACGAGCTGAAAGTGGAGAACGTGCACGTGGCCGGTTGGGATCCATCGGAACCAGACCAGCCGAGACTTGTACTTCATCGGCTGAAGAACGATCCGGATCCACTGCGGCCTGTTGCGCGCGACTTCTTTGCGGCTTCGGTCGGAAAGATCCGCTTTACGCGCAATACGAATGGCGAAGTTGACGGCTTTTTGCTGAGCACGGGCCGCGTGGTCAAACTGCGCTTCATCAAAGGCCGGCCGGCGATTGCAGCGAAGTAAGAGTTTCGCATCTGCAACCGCAGGGTTGCGGATGAGAGCCCAATTCGAAAGAATGAGATTCGCGCCTGAAGAGTGCGGCCCGCTCTTGAGTTGCGGGGGCCCAGGTCGTAGACCGCGTGATGAAGCGACCTGGGCCATTCGCATGCTCTATTTTCCCAGTCCATCGTCCTTGTGGTAATTCGGGTACGATGGGACGGGAATCGCGGGAATCGGATGCTGCTTTAGTTCTTCGAGTACCATCTGCACGCCGGTTTCGAGCTGCTTGTCGTGGCCCGAGGCGATGTCTTTGGGCAACTCCTCGACCATTACGTCGGGCGGAATGCCGTGGTTTTCGACTTCCCACTCGCCTTTAAGTCCATAGATGGCGTAACGCGGCGCCATGACGAAGCCGCCGTCGAGCAGCGGAGGATATCCGCCGATGCCGACCAGCCCGCCCCAGGTGCGCGTACCTACGAGCTTGCCGATTTCCGCCTTCCGGAAGTACCAGGGCATGGCGTCTCCGCCGGAGCCGGCATTCTGGTTGATGATCATCACCTTGGGTCCGAAGATGGCGCCGACCGGGTCGTGAATCGGCTTGCCGTCGCGTTCGATCGCGCCCGACAGCGGGAAGCGTTTGAGCACGTCGACGACGTAGTCGGCGATGAGGCCGCCGTCGTTCCAGCGCTCATCGAGCACCAGGGCCTGCTTGTTGAGCTGCGAATAGAAGTAGCGGTTGAAGTTGGTATAGCCCGAGCCGCCGGTGTTGGGCATGTAGACATAGGCCACCTTGCCGCCGGAGAGCTCATTGACCTTGCGGATGTTGTTCTCGATCCAGTCAAGGTTGCGTAAACCGGTCTCATCGCCGGCCGGAACCACGGTGACGTCGCGCGCGTCCTTGCCGTCGGCATTGGGGCCGACGTGAAGAATAGTCTGCCTGCCGGCCGTGCCGTCGAAGAACTGGTAGAGGTTGTCATGTGCGTGCAGTTCGCGACCGTTGACGGCCAGCAGGTATTCGCCCTGCTTGACATAGACACCGGGCATCGTGAGCGGCGAAGAAAGGCCGGGTGTCCAATTCTGGCCGCCGTAAATCTTGGCGATTCGGTAGCGATCGTTCTCGATCTTGTAGTCCGCGCCTAGCAGGCCGGCCTTCGGACCGTCATCGTGCGAACGCGCTCCGCCGACGAACATGTGCCCGATGTTCACTTCGCCGAGCATCTCGGTCGAGAGATAGGTGAACTCGGCGCGCGAGGCGAGCCCATCGAGATAGGGCTTGTATTTGGCTTCGATTTTGGGGATCGAAAGGCCGTGCGTGTTCGGGTCGTACAGGAAGTCGCGCTGAATGCGCCATGTTTCGTGGTAGATCTGGCGCCACTCTGCGCGCGGATCGACCGTGGTTTGCATGCCACCGAGGTTCAGCGGCTTGCCGGGGCTGCCATTGCCGGGCTTGAGTTCGTCGGCAGGCGCGATGGCCCATCCGCCTTTGCGTGCGTAGAGAATCTTCGATCCGTCGGCGGAGATCTGGATAGCATCGAGATCGCTGAGGACGGTCTCGGGCTCGCGCTTTTCGAGGGTGAACCGCCAGACTGCGCGAATGCCGGAGCCCTGGAAGTTCGAGGCGCGTCCGAAGGGTGGGCCCTCAAGCAGATAGATGACGCCTGCCTTCCCGGTGGCGATGGCGCCGTAGTTGCGCGGCGGAATGGGTAAGGACAGGATGCGGTCGCCAATGCCCTCGAGATCGACGGTGACCTTCACCGGCTTGTCTTTATCTTTGTCCTTGTCGTCGGATTTGGCCGTGTCCTTGTCTTTGTCGCCGGCTTTTTTGTCTTTGTCCTTATCGTCAGCCTTGGCATCCTTTTTGTCGTCGGCTACGGGCGGCTTGGGCTCATCCTTCTTCTCTTCCTTGATCTTTTCGTCGTCGCTCTCGGGTGGAATCGGCGAAGCTCCGTCCTTGGCGAGCACGACGACATAAGGCGCGCTGGTCTGGGCGCGATCGAGCGACGAGAGATCGATGCCGGCGTGCGACGGTCCATCGTCAGTCGATGCGATGAAGTAGAGATACTTGCCATTCAAGTCGAACGCGGGACTTGAAGCGTCGCTCATTCCATCCGTCACTTGCGTCGATTTCTTTGTCTCCAGCGAGTACAGGAAGATGGCGTGAAGTTGATTTTCCAGATCGCGCTCGTAGGCAATCCATTTCGAGTCGGGTGACCACACTTCATTGAAACTGAACCCGAACCCACCGTATATTGCCTTGTCGATTTGAACGGGTTTGCCCGAAGGAACGTCAACCAGCCAGACGCGGTTGTGTTTGTCAGTGAAGGCAAGATGCTTTGAATCCGGTGACCAGGTCGGGCCGTAGTAGTAGCTGGGATCAGGCCCGAGATCGATGACGGTCGGCGCCTTGAACCCCGTCTGATCGCGGAGGTAGAGCTGATATTCGCCCGATGCGTCGGAGAAATAGGCAATCGTCTTGCCGTCCGGGCTCCAAGATGGATCACGCTCCGCCGAGCCCGGCGTGTTGGTCAGGTTGCGGGTGTCGCCCTTTTCCGCGGGCACAGTAAAGATCTCGCCATGCGCTTCAAATGCCGCGCGTGCGCCCGTTGGAGAGAGGGTGGCGTTCCGGATTTCATCGGGCCGAATGGTCTCGAGGTGCGGTGCAAGGTTGGCCAACTCTCCATGCACTTGGATCGGCACCACGTGATCATTGCCGTTCGTGGTATCAACCAGGTGAATCGAGCCGAACTGCTCATACACGAGGCCGTCCGGTCCCGCCTGCATCGACTTCAGGTCGTAGCTCTTGTTTGGTTCAACCTGGCTCACCTGTTTCGAGTCCGTGTCGTATTTGAAGAGCGAGATCGGCCCGCTGCGGTCCGACAGAAAATAGATGGAATTCCCCACCCAAACCGGATCCGAATCGTTCGAGTTTTCGCGCGGCACCTTCACCAGGTCGAGCGTCTTCAGATTCACGATCCAGATCGGCGTGGTCTGGCCGCCGTGGTACTGCTTCCAGGCCTGCTCCCACTTGGTGATCGGCTGGTAGGCGATGGACGTTCCATCCGGAGAATAGGAGCCCTGCACGCCGGAAGGCAGCGGCAGAGGCTCGGGGATGCCGGAGCCATCGGCGCGCACTGTCGAGAGTTTCAGAAAATCGCGAAAGCTGGTTGCGCCATTGGTGATCAGCACACTGTTGCCATCGGGCGTCCAGCCGACGACACCGCTTCCGGCCGGATGCCATGTAATGCGCCGCGGCACACCACCCCCTGCGGGCATCACGTAGACATCGACGTTTCCATTGAGGTGAGCGGAGTAGGCGATCTGCGATCCGTCGGGCGAGAAGAAGGGGCCGTCGACGACCTTGCCGTCTGAAGTCAGCCGCTCGGCTTCGCCGCCCTGCCGGTTCACGGTCCATACGTCGTCGGCATAGAGAAAGGCGATCTTGTCCTTCGAGAGAGAGGGATTCCGCAAGAGCAGCGGCGTTTGACCGGTTGAGGATTGAGCGGTTGCAACGATCGGGGAGAGGATGGCCAGCGCCAGCACGACAAGCGCGAACCGGGTACGAGCGGAAATCATCAGGCCCTCCAAGGCGTGAGGTCGCACAGGTTTGGGGTCAAAAGAGGTCAGGAAAAGCTGCGCCAGAGTATCGTACGACGTCGGGCCGGGAAACGGCCCCCCGAATTGTGATCGGAGCCGAATGTGGTTGTTATCCCGTTTTCTTGGGAAAGCAGCCTTACCGCCCGCCTGACGCGATCACCGCAGCCTCGCGATTGCAGGCGCTTCGGCCTGGGTCTTCACAGTGGCCAGCACTTGCCTGGCGGCGCGTATCCCCGACCGCATCGCCGCATGCACCGTGCCCCAATGGCCCGTGGTGTCGGTATGTTCTCCGGCAAAATAGAGCGTATGTTGCACCGGCGTCGCCATCTTCAAGACCGCATCAAGCGCGCCCGCGGGAACATAGCTGTAGGCTCCGCAACTCAGCGGATCAACCTGCCAGTCGTGCGTTGCGCAGCAAACCAGTTGACTGCGCAGCAGGTCCAGCGGCAGATCGAAGATCCTCGCAAGTGCCTTGCATGCAGCATCGCCGACCTGTTCGCGGGTGAACTGATCGAACGCGGCAGATCGCGGTCCGCCGATCCAACCCGTCAGCGTATGGGTTTCCCAGGGATGCGCTGTCCACCATGCCGGCGGCATCGCATCGTGTGCGAAAAGAAAGCTCAGCTTCGGCAATTTCACCTGATCCAGCGTGGCCCACCAGCGCTCGTGAAACAGAAGCGTGAACCGCCGTGCCGGTCCCATGGCAAGCTGGTTGGCTGCAAGCAAGGTATCCGGGATCGGATCAAACAGAACGCCCAGGTGCTGCAAGACTCCCAGCGGCAACGCAATCACGGCCAGCTCCGCCGAGTACTGGGCCAGTTCTCCGCCGTCGCGCACAAAAACCGACACGCGTCCGCGCTCCCACTCGATCTTTTCCACGGTTCGCGACAGCTCGATGCGGCCACCGGCCTCGCGCACTTTGCTTGCAAGGAACTCCGGCACTCGGTCGTACCCCTCGCGGACGCGAAAGATCTCGTCGCTTCCAATCTCTTCCTCAGCCTGCTGTTGCACGGCGAGGGCGTGCACGCCGATCTTCCGATAATCGGCTGCGTTAAAGCTTTGCACGTAGTTGACGACTTCTTCTCGCCTCTGGGGCGAAAGCTTCTCGAGTGGCGGGTAATCGGCAAAGGCGAGGTCGGTTCCCTTCCACTTTTCCAGCCCGTGCAGGAAACGAAACATTTCGCCTTGCTCCGCACACCTCCTGGGCTTGCCGTGCCGCTGGCAAACGACCTTTCCATCCAGAGCGAAGGTCTCCAGCCCGGCCTCGTGGATCAACTCCCACAGCTCTGGCGGATGACCATGAATAAACTCCGCGCCGAGCTCGAGAATCTCGCCTCGCTCACGTAATGTGCGGATCCGGCCGCCAACGCGGTCGCGCGCTTCCAGCACGAGCACCTTGAGGCCGGCCTCGGCGAGATGCCGCGCCGCGGTCAGCCCCGCCATCCCGGCGCCCACCACCAGGACGCGCTTCGATCTGCCTTTCATGTCGCTTTAGATGCCCTGGCCGCGGGAATCAGTGCGCGGAGTTGCGCGGGTTCTCGAAACCAAGGGAACGACGAACCTTCAGGCTGCGTAGATAATGGTGGCGCGGGTCTGTCTCGCATTCTGATCCGCTGATTCCGAAGGAGAACACGATGCGCAAGTTTGTCGTAGGATTCGCCGCCTGTGCGGTTCTGGTCCTGGGGATCGCAACCGCGATCGCTCAGAACCACGCGAGCAAAACTGCTCCCGGCCAGATCGTAATCGTCTTCAAAGATGGCCACCGCCAGACCTTCAATCTCGCCGACGTTGCGCGCTTGGAGTTCTCGGGATCGGGCGGGATTCCAATCGGCGATGTAGCTCCGACACCGGCCGGTGCTCCGCCTCGCGGCCATTTCCTGGGCAAATGGGAGGTTGGCGACGGTTCCGGGGGTACGTTTTACATCACTCTGGATGACAACGGCGGCGCATGGCGTTCTCTTCATCGGGTACATGGCCGTTGGGCGTATGTGAATGGCGAAGCACGGGTTACGTGGGATGACGGGGCCATGGATGCGATCCGCAGGATCGACGGTAAAGACCAGAAATTTGCTTATCGCGCGGGCAAGGCGTTTACCGATGAGCCCGACAACGTGACCGATGCCCACAACACCAGCCCGCGGCCGATCTAGGTGTGGAATTCGATCGCGTTTGTAGAGCGTGGTGGACCGCGGCCACCTTATCTGCAAAAATGCCACTAGTCTCTATTAAAGAAGTGACTAGTGTCCTTGATCAGGAATAAGCAGCGCCTCGATTTCACCCGAGTCCTGCTCGCCCGGATTTCCGTCATCACCGCCATCACTCTCGTATGCGGTGCTGCGGCCGGAACACACCCCGGAATGGAATCGGTTGCCCCCGCGAAGATCCATGTTGATTACCCGCTGGACGGGTCGGTCTTTCCGCCCGATATCACGGCTCCAACGTTTCTCTGGCACGATCCGAGCCAGGAAGCAACGGGCTGGATTATCGACATTTCCTTCGCCGGGCACGCTTCGCCGATCCGCATCGAGACCTCAGGGCAGCACATGCAGGTCGGTGATCTTGATCCCGACGCCGGCCCCGGTCCAGAGCTAACGCCGGAGCAGGCTGCGACGCACACATGGCAGCCCGGCGAGGCTACTTGGGCCACGATCAAAAAGATCTCAGTGAACGCCCCTGCAACCATTGCGATCAGCGGAATTGCAGGAGACGCCAATAAGCCGGTGTCGTTCGGCAGCGTGACGATATCAACCTCGACCGATCCGGTCGGCGCACCGATCTTCTATCGCAACGTTCCCCTGCGGTCATCGGCACCGCCTGAAGATGCGCCGATCGCTCCACTGCCGCAATCGGCAATTCCCCTTATCAAGTGGGAGGTTCGCAACATCTCAGAGCCTGAGAGCCACGTGGTGATGGAGAAGCTGCCCACCTGCGCAAACTGCCACTCGTTTTCGCGCGATGGTAAGACATTTGGTCTCGACATGGATGGACCCAGAAATGACAAAGGGCTCTACGCGCTGGTCCCGGTTTCGAAGAACATGACCATCCACACTCAGGACATGATCCGATGGAGTTCCTTCCACCTGAACTCTGAGGCGAGTACTGCATCGCCGGCAACCAAGCGGTTTGGATTCATGTCGCAGGTTTCGCCAGACGGTCGATTTGTGGTCACTTCGATCGGCCCACCCAATAACGCCAACAAGAACGAGAAGGAGGTTCCGGGGCTGGCGTCCGGACTGCTGGATCGGCTCTTCAGCACCAACTACAAGGACTTTCGCTTCCTCCAGGTGTTCTATCCCACGCGCGGAATTCTGGCCTGGTACGACCGCAAGCAAGAGAAGATGCAGCCCTTGCCGGGTGCCGACGATCCCAACATGGTGCAGACCAGCGCATTCTGGTCGCCCGATGGAAAATACCTGATCTTCAGCCGGGCAGCAGCGCGCGATCCATTTCCGCCGGGCGCGCCGAAACCGGAGTTTGCCAACGATCCACGCGAGCCGCAGATTCAATACGACCTCTACAAAATTCCTTTTGATGAGGGGCGTGGCGGAAAGGCTGTTCCGTTGGCGGGCGCCTCTGGAAACGGCATGAGCAACAACTTTCCCAAGGTCTCGCCCGACGGAAAGTGGATCGTTTTCGTGCAGAACAAGAACGGCTTGTTGATGCGTCCCGACAGCAGGCTGTACATCATCCCCTTTAAGGGCGGCAACGCGCGTTTGATGACCTGCAACACGTCTCTGATGAATTCGTGGCACACGTTTTCGCCGAACGGCCGGTGGCTCGCGTTCTCGTCGAAGTCGCGATCCCCCTATACGCAGCTGATGCTGACCCACATCGATGCCAATGGCAATGACACCCCGGCCATCATGGTTGAGAACACGACAGCCGCTAATCGGGCCGTCAATATCCCCGAGTTCGTGAATGTGGATCCCAAGGACAGCATTGCCAAAATCGATCCCCAGGCAACGGAGTTCTACAAGATGGTGGACCAGGCCTTTGCGTTGGCAAATAGCAACCGTTTGCCTGAAGCCATCGAAATGCTGCGCAAGGCTCTCGAGCGGGACCCCGACGACGCCATGGCTCACTTCAACCTCGCGAACCTGCTGAACGCCACCCAGCAACCGCACGATGCGCTCGAAGAGTTTCGCAAGGCCAGCTCGCTCAATCCGGAGGAGCCGACATTTCTTGAGAGTCTCGGGATGTCGCTTGAAATGAATGGAAAACAGAATGAGGCACTCGTCGAGTTGCGAAGAGCGAGCGACCACGACCCCACCTCGGCTGCCTTTGCATTCAACCTTGGCTCCGTCGAAGAGTGGAACGGAGACTATGACGGCGCCTTGGAAACTTTGGAAAGGGCTTCAAAACTCAGTGGTGCCAATAACTTGCGCATCGAGATTGGTCTTGCCCAAGCCTTTGACAGGGCCGGAAATCCCTCGAAAGCCGCCGAAACCGCCCGCCATGCGCTCGACCTGGCCACCGCCGCGCACGATGAACGGGCCGAGAAGGAAATCCAGCAATTCCTCGATTCTTACGAGCATAGAAGCGAACTTCGTTAGCCGTTGACTCGATTGGAACTTCCCCGCACCGGATATTCCGGAACCGCAGGAATTCCTGATGCGTATCGAATATCGAGGAGCACTGGATTCGAGTGAACCTGCGGCCCGGCATCCTTCTTAGCCGTCGATAAGACATATTGGCGAATCCTGACTAGCGGTTCTTCACCTTCAGTGGGGCGGTCGCGGGAGCCGTTTCGTCACTTGTCGCAGAAGAACGATCCGATCATTGCGTAAACTGGATTTGGCGGGGCAGGAATCCGCCGGGCAAGCAGAAAGTGATTTCATGAGCATTCTCGAAGCTTTCAAACTCGCGCTTCAATCCCTCTGGGGCAACAAATTGCGCTCCATCCTCACGCTGATCGGTGTCGTGATGGGCGTGGCTTCGGTGATTATGGTGCTCACCCTGGTGCAGGGCGCCAAGCGCTACATCTCCACCAAGCTTTCCGGTTACGGTGCCGATGTGTTCACGGTGAACCGCATGTCGAGCGTGATTCTTTCCGCCGACCAGTACTTCAGCTATCAGAAGCGCAAGATCATCCGCATCGAAGATTACGACGCCATCAAGGACGGCTGCGACGACTGCAGCGAAGTAGGCGCATCGCTGTTCAAGAACACCAACGTGGTCTACAACGGACACTCCAGCAACAACACCGGCGTCCGCGGCTACACCGCATCGATGATGTCGCTGAACAATATCGATATTGCGCTCGGCCGTGGCTTCACACCGGCGGACGAAGAGCATGCATTCCATAGCTGCATCGTTGGCTATGACATCGTCGACAACCTGATCGGCGACGCCGACCCGCTGGGCAAGGAGATTCGAGTCGACGGCATTCCCTTCACCATCGTCGGCGTGGGCGACCGGCAGGGCAAGACATTCGGCCAGTCGCAGGACAACTGGGTTGCCGTCCCGATTACGACATATCAGCAGATTTACGGGTACAACGATTCGGTGGACATATATGCGCGCGCCGGTGGCGGCTCGCAGGGCATGGTGCGCGCCGAAGATGAAGCCCGCGTGATTATGCGTACGCGCCGGCACGTCGCACCGGGTGTGGCCGGACGACTTCGAAATCCAGACCAACGACACTTTTCTCGACATCGCCAATCAGCTGCTGGGCGTGTTCGCGTGGGTGGTGATGGGGCTTGGCTCCATTGCGCTGGTCGTTGGCGGCGTGGTCATTATGAACATCATGCTGGTGAGCGTAACCGAGCGGACGCGTGAGATCGGCGTGCGCAAGGCGCTGGGCGCAAAGCAGCGCGACGTCCTGATGCAGTTCCTCATCGAGAGCGCTTCCCTGGCTTCGGTGGGGGGCATCTTCGGAATTCTGCTCGGCGTGCTGGTCGGCAAGCTGATCACGGTCTTTGTAGGCTTCCCGACCGCCGTGCCCATCTGGGCGATCTTCCTGGGCTTGTTCCTGGCTACCAGCGTCGGCATCTTTTTCGGCGTATACCCAGCCAGCAAAGCTGCAAGGCTTGACCCGGTGGTGGCGTTGCGAGCGGAAATGTGAAAAGTGCAGTTGTCAGTTTTCAGTCGTCAGTTATCAGTACGCCGGTTTTTTGCAGTGAGTGGGGTCGAGAAAATGAGAATGGAATGTCAAATGGGTTTCGGAGACCTCCTTGTATGGCAGAAATCAATGCAATTGGCGGTTGAGATTTACAGGTTGACGAAGGATTTTCCAGCGGGAGGAAATCTACGGCCTGACTAGCCAGATCCGAAGATCTGCAATTTCGGTTCCGAGCAACATTGCCGAGGGTCACGGAAGGCTGAGTGCAGGAGAATTTCGACAATTCCTCGGAATTGCAAGAGGATCGACCTACGAACTCCAAACGCAGTTAGAGATCGCGAAGTCCCTTGATCTGGCATCCGCGGGCCGAATCGAAGCATCATCGCAGCTTTCGCAAGAGGTTGGAAAAATGATCCATGGACTTTTGGAATCGATGAAGTCTTCGTCGAAGATGATTAACAACTGAAGACTGACAACTGAGAACTGAAAACTTTTAATGTTGCGGAGCAACCTATGCGGGGACAACAAGCTGGCGAATCCGTCAAGATGGCGCTTGAAACCATTCGCACGAACAAGCTGCGTTCGGGCCTGACGATCCTGGGCATCGTTATCGGCGTCACCACTGTCATCACCATCTCCTCGGTCATCAGCGGATTGAACAACCGTGTCCAGGACTTTGTAAGTTCGCTCGGCAGCAATGTTTTCTGGGTCTTTCATCTGCCCGTGATCGGTGTGCGCCCAACTACGGAGATGCTCAGTCGCCCCAAGCTCAACATCGATGAGGTGTACGCGCTCCGTAAACTGCCCCATGTCGTGGCAGCCGATGGCGGTTTCCAGCACGTCAAATCGCAATTCCGGGTTGGCGATGTCAGCGTGAAATACAACGGCAAGAAGATTGCCGGCACCATCCTCCAGGGATCCACTGCGGAAGTGGGGCAGGTTACGGACCTTAACTTCTTAGAGGGCCGCCTATGGAATGACGAAGAGGACAAGAAGGGTGAGCACGTCGTGGTTCTCGGGCACGACACGTGGGAAGAACTCTTCGGCGATCAATACGCTGTCGGCAAGGAAGTCAACATCGAGACCGGCCTGTACACGGTCATCGGCGTCCTCGACAAGCAGAAGCAGCCTTTTGGCGGTGGCAAGAACCAGGCCGACAATATGGCCTATTTTCCGCTTGGGACCTTTCACAATCTTCATCCCGAAGACAAGGACATGTGGGTGAGCGTGAAATACGACGACCCGAAAAACAAGGCCCTCGTCGAAGAGGAAATCCGTGAACTCCTGCGCATCGCGCGCAAGCTGAAAGTGGATCAGCCGGATAACTTCGAAATCTTCGGGCCTGACTCGCTTTCGAAGCTATGGAACCAGCTAACAGGCGGCCTGGTGCTCTTCATGATCGCCGTTTCGAGCGTCGGCCTTATGGTGGGCGGCGTAGGTGTGATGAACATCATGCTGGTGAGCGTGACGGAGCGCACCCGCGAGATCGGCGTGCGCAAAGCCATCGGCGCCACGAAGCGCACCCTGCTGGTGCAATTCACAACCGAGGCTGTCACGTTGTGCGCCGTAGGAGGAATCATCGGGATTCTTTTGGGGGCGATTCTCACGTGGATCATCTATTTTCTGCCCATCGGCCTGCCTGCGACCATGTCCACCATGTGGGTGCTCACGGGCTTCTCCGTTTCGTGCGCGATTGGCCTGATCTTCGGCATCTATCCTGCGTGGAAAGCGGCGAACCTGGACCCGATCGAGGCATTGCGATACGAGTAAAATCAGTTCGTAGCTATTAGTTCGTAGTTCACAGTCGGGTCGCCCATCATCATGCAACTGTGAATTCATGAACTCAAAGAAAGTCAGGCGCGGCATGGCCCGGGGACAGACGCGGGAATCCGTCAAGATGGCTCTCGATACCGTGAGAAACAACAAGCTCCGGTCCGGGCTGACCATTCTCGGCATTGTCATCGGCGTCACCACGGTGATCACCATCTCCTCGGTCATTACCGGACTCAACAACCGCGTGAGCGACTGGGTCACCTCGATGGGCTCCAACGTCTTCTGGGTATTCCACATGCCCCTTATCGGCGTGCAGCCTACGACGGAGATGCTTACCCGCAAGAAGTTGAACCTGGACGATGTCCTGGCGCTGCGGACTTTGCCTCACGTAATTGCCGCTGATGGCACCTACCAGCACGTGAATCAGCAGTTCCACGTAGGCGACGTCGACGTGAAATACAACGGCAAAAAGGTGTCGGGTGCTTTCCTCGCCGGTTCAACGGCAGAGCTCGAAACGGTATCGGAATTGACCCTGAAGGAAGGCCGATTCTGGACGGATGATGAGGATCAGCGGCGCGCCCACGTCTGCGTGGTGGCTCACGACACGGCAGAGGAACTGTTTGGAGATGCAGACCCGATCGGCAAGGATGTGAACGTTGCTTCCAGCCTCTTCACCGTGATCGGCGTGCTGGAGAGGCGCAAGCAGCCCTTCGGCTCGGGCAAGAACCCTGGGGACAATGGCGTCTTCTTCCCGCTCGGCGTCTTTCATAACCTGTATCCCGAATTAAAAGATATGTATATCAGCGTGAAATATGACGACCAGAAGAATAAATCTCTGGTCGAAGAGGAGATACGCGAGGTTCTGCGCGTTCGCCGGAAGGTTAGAGTCGACCAGCCCGACAACTTCGATATCTTCGGGCCCGACTCGCTCTCCAAGCTCTGGGGTCAACTTACGGGCGGCCTCGTGCTCTTCATGATTGCGGTCTCCAGCGTCGGCCTGATGGTGGGTGGCGTGGGAGTGATGAATATCATGCTGGTCAGCGTGACCGAACGCACCCGCGAGATCGGCGTGCGCAAGGCCCTCGGCGCCACCAAGCGCGCGCTGCTGCTCCAGTTCACCACGGAGGCGGTCACGCTCACGGCGGTGGGCGGCATCTTCGGCATTCTGCTGGGTGCCGTGCTCACTTGGATCATTTATTTTCTGCCCATCGGTCTCCCCGCGGCCATGTCGACTATGTGGGTCGTCATCGGCTTCGGCGTCTCCTGCGCGATCGGGTTGGTCTTCGGCATCTATCCTGCGTGGAAGGCAGCGAACCTCGACCCCATCGAAGCCCTGCGCTACGAGTGAGACAAAGAAGAAGGCAACCTCGAAAATCGCTCTCGCGCTGTGTCGCAACGCACCGCCGATTTGCCAGCTTTTAGATATAGTTGGCCCGTGGAATGGATAGACTGGGTCGGGGCCACGGGTGCTCCTCTTTTCGAATCGCGGGCAGGATGGTGGCGAAACTACAAAGGGGCGCTGGTTCCTGCGTCTATGATTCCAGAACCGGTTCATCTTGAATCAGCCGAACAATCTGACTTGCTTCTACGATCAGGCGCCCGCCTGATGAGGTATTTCACAAGGCAGTGCAAACAAGAAACCGAATTCTGGTGGGTCGGTTGCTCCAGTTACGCTCCCTCCAAAAAAGCTCGGAATCAGATCCGCCGAGCCTACAAAAACTGCACTGTTCGCGCGATTGATGGTGCGTCTCTCAGGGAGAGTGGCTACTCGTGCTACACGGCAGCATTCGCGCGCTTCGGAGCGTCGAAACCAATCTCCGAGGGTCAGTTTCGCGGTGAAATCGACCAATTCCAGGGCGGCCCGTTTGAGTTCTACGGCGTATTCGTTGGCGAGTCTATAGCAGGCTACGTAATATGCGTTACAGATGGCGACTACGTGGCGCTGCTCAATATGAAGCTGGATCCCGGATTCTTCGATGCTTATCCTGCATACGCGCTTCTGGACACTCTGTGTTCCGAATATGTAGAGCGGCGACGGTACGTCGCTATGGAACGGCTACCGCTCAATCAGCCACGATACGAACATGCAGGATTTTCTTGGTAAGTTCGGCTTCGTTCGGAATTATTGCGACCTGAAAGTGATCTATCCAAGAAAGTTCAGGGCACTCGTGAATGCTGTGTACCCTTTTCATTTGTTGATCGATAAACTGCCGCGCCAGGGTATGATTCCATCCCTCCAAGCGCTCCTTTTTCAAGAATCGATCGCTCGTAGCTTTAATCGCTAAATGAGCCGGTATCGATGGCTCGCAGAGCAGATTCCAGACACCGCATCTCCAGGGATGGCTGACCGGCACAGCGCAGTGGCGATTTAGTTTTGGTCGAGGAGCATCCTTGGTCACAGAACACAGCGCGCGTTGCGTGCACGTCGTCCTTGTTACATAATCCGGTGCTTCCGATACACTAATTCCCGTGAACCCCCACGCATTCTGCCTTGGCTGTGGAAGGGGCAACCACGGCGCTGGCCGTTGCAGGGATGGCCTATTACGTTTTCGCCGTCATCGCTGCCCGCGTATACATTGCTGCGCGCCGCGCATCGCTCCCGCCGCCCTTTGCGCCCGGGGTCTCCATCCTGAAATCGCTCAAGGGCATTGACCCCGGCATGCTCGACGCTTTTCGCTCGCACTGCCGCCAGACCTACACGGGGGGATACGAGATTCTCTTTGGCGTCTCGAACCTCGATGAACCCGCCGTTGCCGCCGTGCAGCAACTGCAGAGCGAATTTCCCGGCCGCACCATCCGCCTCATCGAGTGTCCGGTGCGCCTCGGTACCAACGGCAAGGTCAGCACGCTTGCCCAGCTCGCGCCGCAGGCCCGCTGCGAATATATCCTCGTCAACGACTCCGACATTACCGTGAGCCCGCACTACCTTGAACGCGTGATGGCCCACTTCGCGCCTGTAGCGCCGCAGCCATACACACAGCCGCCCAAACCGGTCGGACTAGTGACTGCGCTCTATCGTGGCCGCGCGCATGGCACGCTCGGCTCGCGGCTTGAGTCGCTCGGCATCGCCACGGACTTCATGCCCAGCGTTCTGGTTGCCCGCATGATCGAGGGCAGCCTGCGTTACGGCCTCGGCTCGACGCTCGCCGTCAGCCGAAACTCCCTCGAACAAATCGGCGGTTTCGAAGCGCTCGTCGATTATCTCGCCGACGACTATGAACTTGGCGAGCGCATCTTCAAGGCCGGATATCGCGTTGCACTCTCGTCGGATGTCGTCGAAACCAGCGTGCCCGCGTACGCCTGGCGCGGCTTCTTAGATCACCAGCTGCGATGGCTGCGTACGGTGCGCGACGCCCGTCCGGGCGGCTACGCGGGCTTGCTGTTCACGCACGGATTCACACTGGCCGTCGTCAACCTCATTGCCAGCGGCATCAGCCCGTTCAGCTTGTGGCTGCTCGCGCTCTGCTTTTTCCTCCGCATCTCGTTGGCCATGACGGTTGGCGCCGAAGTACTCGGCGATCACCAGGTGCTGCCTAACCTCCTGTTATTGCCCTTGCGCGACCTTGTCGCTACCGGCCTGTGGATTGCAGGCTTTGCCGGGAACACCATCGTGTGGCGCGGCGAGCGCTTTACGCTGAAGGGGGGAAAGTTGAGCACCTGACGGCAGGTGCAGTCCAGAGTTTGCAGTTCAAACTGCTCTTGGCGTAGTAGGCCGCTAAACGATGAACCATGGACTATGAACTCAGAACTGTTCTTCACTCATAGCGCAGCGCGACCATCGGGTCGACCCTGATTGCCTTCTGCGCCGGTCCAAGGCTCGCCGTTAGAGAAACCGCAACGAGGAAGACGATGATAGCGAAGAAGGTGAACGGATCGTAGAAACTTACACCGTAGAGGAAGTCAATCGAGCCCGGGAAAGCCAGCGTTCGATGCAGCACCAAGGAGAGCGCCGCACCGCTTGTAAGCCCCGCAACCATGCCGAAGACTACGGGGCGCAACCCCTCGATGCCGATGCCGCGAAGTATGCGGCCCGGCGTTGCACCAAGTGCGATACGCACGCCGATCTCCTGGGTCCGCTGGCTTACCACGTAGGCCATCACGCCGTAGATTCCAATGCCGGCGAGCGAAAGCGCCAGCATCGCAAGTATGGCCGCAAGCATGGCAAGCGCGCGTGCCAGGGTCCTTTGCGGATTCAGCAGCATATTTTCCACATTCCACAAAGAGATGCTGGGCAAAATGTCACTGTCGAACGAGCGTAACCGGCCCCACACCGCTGCCAGTGCGGTCTGCTGGTCGCCGCGAACGCAGAAGAGAACGGGATAGAGCAGCGTTGGATCGGTCGCGAGATAAACATGCGAAGGATCGATACGCGTTAGATTGGAGAATCGTACATCCCGGGCAATGCCGATGACCTCAAACTCGGTCAACTTGCCGTCAAAATGCAAATCGAGCTGAAAGTGCTTGCCCAGCGGGTCTTCATTCGGCCAGAACAACCGCGCCGTCGAGGCACTGATGACCGCCACGTGCGCGCCGGTTACTGATTCCCGCGGCGTGAAATTCCGTCCACGCAACAGGGCGATTCCCAGCGTGTCCAGGTACTTGTCCGAAGCGTAGCTCGCCAGTGTGCGCGCCTCGCTCGATCCCTCAAGAGCGCCACCGTTTTTGACAAAGATAGGTGGCGTCCAGGTGCCCATCATCGGTCCGCTCCCATAGGAAACGTTCGCGACCTCGGGCACGGTCTTCAGCCTGTCCGCCATACGATGAAAATTCGCTGCGGCTTTGGCCGGATCGTCTCCGTAGTCGGCTAGGAGCAGGTAAACGCGATGAGTTTCAAATCCCGGCTCCGCCGCCTGCGAACGAACCAGTCCGCGAATCAGCAGGCCCGCACTGCTTAGCAGCAACATGGAGATGGCAACTTGGCCGCCGATCAGCACGCCATGGAGACGCGAACGCGACACACCGCGCCCGAACGAAGTGTTCTCATCCTTGAGAGAAGTATTCAGGTCGGGCCTGGTGAACTGCAGCGCGGGCGAAAGTCCGAAGATAAATCCCG
Organism: uncultured Acidobacteriaceae bacterium; assembly: GCA_963830285.1. Classification (GTDB taxonomy): domain Bacteria; phylum Acidobacteriota; class Terriglobia; order Terriglobales; family Acidobacteriaceae; genus Telmatobacter. Next base: position 988,344 of record CAWHLU010000008.1, on the reverse strand, counting down.
TGGCGAGAGATACGCCGAGCGCATAGAGCAGTACGCGCGCGTCGGGATTGAGATTCAGACTAAGAACAAAGTCGCTTCCAAGCTGCCGCGCCAGTATCTGGTTCAGCGCGACCCACAGCAGTCTGCTCGCTGCGGCCGCCAGTGCCAGCCCGGCAATGCCGCCACCCAGGGCAAGCAACATGCTTTCCGTGAGAAGATGCCGCACCACGCGCGCACGGCTCGCGCCCAGGGCGAGGCGAACGCTGATCTCCTTTTGCCGCGCAGCGCCACGGGCCACGAGCATGTTGGTTACATTGGCGCAGGCCACAAGCAAAACCATCGCGAAAACCACCATCATGGCCCCGACGCCGGCCTGAAAGCGAACATCATTGGTGTTTCCAAAGAACGCCGTGCGCTCCAGCGCAACAGACAGAGTCCGATCACGCATGGGGAAGCCCGCGTCGAATTGGCGCACCAGTGCATCCGTTTCAGCTTGTGCATGCCTTGCTGCGATGCCGGGGTCGAGCCGCGCCAGCACTTGAAACTCAAAGTCGGTGGGCTTGTGCAGCCAATCCTGGCCCGGTACGAGCTGCTGCTGCATCGAGGCCGGCACCCAGAGATCGGGGACTTGCGGATTGAGACTCGTGCCCGTAAACGAAGGCGGCGTTACGCCAATGATCGTAAAGACCGCGCTGCCGATCTTGAGCAAACTCCCCAGCACGCGAGGATCGCCACGGTATTGGCGCAGCCAGTATGCGTGGCTCAGCACGACGACAGGATCGCCGCCGGGTGCGGGATTTTTCTCCGCTGCGAAGACGCGGCCGAGTTCCGCATTGATTCCGAGTGCTCCGAAGTAGTTTTCCGAAACGATCTGAGCCTGCACGGGTCTCCACTGGCTGGCCCCGGTGTGATCCTCGTCCATCGCAGGGACAAGGACTTTTACAGGCCAACTGGCAGCAACCACATCCTGAAACACATTCTGCCGGTCGCGAAGATCTCTGTATTCCAGGTACGAAAACTCGTACTGGTGGTCGCCGATGAACCCGCTCTGGAGAGTCCGGCGCAACCGAAAGACGCTGCCGGCATCGGCAACGGGAAGCGGCTTGAGCGCCACCGCGTTATACGCCGTAAACAGCGTTGTATTGACGCCAACCCCGAGCGCGATGGTGGCAATGGCAACAAACGCAAATCCTGGGCTACGGGACAGCGTACGGCCGGCGTGGCGAAGATCCTGCAAGGTCTGTTCGATCCATAACAGCGTTCGCGCGTCGCGATGTGCCTGCTTTGCCTGCTCCACGCCCCCGTAGGCTCGCATCGCGGCGACGCGCGCCTCATTCGGCGACATTCCGCGATGCTCGAATTCATCCGCCAGCAAAGTCAAATGCGACGTGACCTCGCGCTCAAGGTCCGCTTCCATCCTGCGATTGCGAAAGAGGTTGCGGAATCTGGCAACAACCCGTCTCCAGTGCCCCATTGTCACATCGCCTCCGCGAACTTTCTTCTCGTCGCTTTCATCGCGCAAATCATGCGCAGTGCCTCTATTCACTCCTCGCGAAGCGCGACCATGGGGTCGATGCGCATCGCGCGGCGCGCAGGGATAGAGCACGCCGCAAACGCTACAAGCAGGAGCAGGACCGAAACGACTGCGAATGTCGCGGGATCGTTGGGTCGCACGCCGTAGAGCATGCTTGCCATGAGCCGGGTAACGGCTATGGACGTACCTATGCCGATAATGGCGCCGACCAGCGCAAGCGTCAGTCCGTGTCGGACCACGAGCCGCATCAGATCGCGCCTTTGCGCGCCCAGAGCCATGCGAATGCCCAGTTCGCGTGTGCGCCGCGCTACTTCGTACGAAAGCAATCCATACAGCCCGATGCACGCCAGCACGAGCGCCAGGATCGCAAAGAAACTCGACAAGCGAGACATGAGCCGCTCCTTAAAAAGCGTTTGCTCGATTTGCGCCGTCTGTGTGCGCACCTCGAAGAGCGGCAGGTTGTTATCGGCCTCCGCAACAATGCCGCGCACTTGTTTCACCAGCGCGGTGGGATCGCCCGTGGTGCGCAATTCAAAATGGGCGCTGTTGCCAACCAGGGGCTCAAACATGGTGGGCTTGATGTCGCTCTGGAGCCGTTCGTACCTGGTATCGCTGACGATGCCGACGATGCGATAGCCGGGCTGGGGGCCGATCGCCGGCTCATCTTCCTGCCCGTTGCCCATATGCTTCCCCAATGGATCCTGGTTGGGGAAGAACTTCAGCACAAAGGCCTGGTTGACGATAACGGGCACGGGAGGCGCCTGAAGCTCTGTTTGCGGATGCGTCGTGCCGGTGGCTGGATGTGCGCCGGGTGTGGCGCGTGAAGCAGCGGCCGCGTCCGCCGCAGCGGTGATTGCAGTCCTCGTCGCCTCGGCCGCAGCGAAATCTGCTCTCGTAAACGAGCGGCCCGCCAACATGGGGATGCGCATCATCGAGAAGAAATCCGAGCCCACCGCAAGTGTTGCCGTGTTGACATTCGTTTTGGGGGGCGCGCCGTCGAGATGCACATCCGTGCCAGACCAGCTTTCGCTCAAGAGCGCACTCTCTGAATAACTGGCAGAGACAACGCCGGGCAAGGCTGCGAATCGATCCTGCAGTTGGTGGTAAAGCTGCGCCATCTGCCGGTCGTTGTATCCCGCAAGGTTAGGATTCATGCCGAACAAAAGGATGTTCTGCGTGTCGAATCCGGGATTGACCGTTTGCAGTTTCTGCAAAGTGCGCACCAGCAATCCCGCGCCCACCAGCACCACGATAGAGAGCGCAACTTGCGCCACTACCAGCGCGTCACCCAGGCGAAAACGTCGGCCGGCCTGCGGCGCAGCGCCTGGAATGGACGAGGAGTTTTCACGCAGGGACGGCGTCAGGTCGCCTCGCAATCCGCGCAGGGCTGGGGCGAGTCCGCATAGAACTCCCGTGGCCAATGTGAGGCCCAGGGTGAACGACAGTACGCGCCAGTCGGGAGTGATGACGTACGAGAAGGGCTGGTCAAGGCCGTTCGACACAAACCTGGTGATTGACTCGACGCCCCAGACAGCAAACAGAATGCCGAGCGTGCCGCCGGCAACCGACAGCAGAACGCTTTCCGTAAGAAGCTGGCGGGCGATCCGCGCGCGTCCGGCACCAAGGGCCTGTCGCACGGCCAATTCCTTCTGGCGCCTGGTGGAACGCGCCAGAATGAGACCGGCGACGTTGGCGCAGGCAATCATGAGGACCAGGCCCACCGCGATCATGATGAGATCGAGCATGGGAGCAATCTGGCTGCTTTCACCGTCCAGCGCTTGTCGCGCGGGAAGCAGCCGGATCATGGGAGCATCGGCTTCGGCGAATGCCGGTTTCGTTCCATGCAGGACTTCCGAGCGGAAGAGTGTTGTGGTCTCGGCCTGGGCCTGCGCAACCGGGATGCCAGGCTTGAGCCGGCCTGCGATCAACACCCACCAAGTGCCGGTATCGGAAAGCCTGTCGTCGGCATCCCACCACTCGCTCCGCACGCGCTTCGCGAGCGACAATGGCATGAAGAAGTCCTGATGTTTGCCGGGGGTCAGGCTGTTGAAGCCTGGGCTGGAGATTCCGACGATGACAACATCAACATTGTTCAGGCGGACGGTGCGCCCCAGAGCGGACGGATCGGCGCCAAAGGCTCTCTGCCAGTAGCCATAGTCCAGAACGACCGCTGGCGATGCGGACGGCGAATCATCAGCGGGCCCTAGCAATCTTCCCAGAAAAGCTGTCACCCCGACGGTTGTGAAGTAATCGCCTGAGACAAAAAGGCCCCGCGTAATGCTTGCCGGACCGTTGCCACTGAAGCCCACTTCGATGGGTCCCGCAAATGCTGCCACGCTAGAGAGCGTATTCGTGTGACTGCGCAGGGACTGAAAGAACGGCACAGAAAATGCGCAGTCTGTCGTACAGTCGCCGTAGCCGCTCTGGCCGCGAAGTTTTGGCTTTTGCTGCGCATTCCACCCAAGGATCACGAGATGCTGTGGATCCTCCGCCGGAACCGATCGCAACATCACCGCGTCGATCTCGCTGAAGATCGCGGTATTGGCGCCAATGCCGAGTGCAAGCGTGAGAATTACTGCGGCGGCGAATCCAGGCGATTTCGCCAGCATACGCAGCGCGTATCGAATATCCTGCACGGCTTGCTCGATCCAGAGCAACGACCGCTCATCGCGATGAGCCTGCTTCGCCTGCTCCACGCCGCCGTAGGCTCGCTTCGCGGCGATCCTTGCTTCTTCCGGCGACATGCCGCGGCGTTCAAAGTCCTCCGCGAGCAAGGAAAGATGCGACGCGACCTCGCGCGCAAGTTCATTCTCAGCCCGATTGTTGCGGAACAAGCTGCGGAATCTGGCGACGAGTCTTCGCAAGCGAGCCATAACTTACCGTTCCTCCGCGAGCAGTTTTTCCACCACGCCCGCCATTTGCCGCCAACGCGCAGTCTCTTCATCGAGCGCTTTCAGTCCTGCCTTGGTGATGGTGTAGTACTTTGCATCGCGGTTGTTTTCCGTTTTGCCCCAGGAGCCGCGGGTCCAGCCATGCTGCTCTAGCCGCACCAGCGCCGGATAGATGGTTCCCTGGTTCAGATTCAGCTGGTCGCCCGAAACCTGCTCAAGCCGGCTGGCAATGCCATATGCATGTTGCGGACCCATGGTGGCGAGCGTGCGCAGGATCATCAGGTCAAGGGTGCCTTGCAGAATTGGTAGAGTCATCTTCTTCACTTGGCATCCAAGTAGACGACGTATTGTACTTGAATGTCAAGTGGAAGCTTTAAATTTGTGACGAGTTGCAGTCTGCGGGGGATTAGCCTGAAGCGTGCGGATGCGCAATTTTAGATCGCCACACGAGAAACGCGCCGCTCAACTTATCGCAAGACCGCCTCGTCGGAGTTTTTCTGCATTCCGCAACAGATTCATACAATCCCGCTATCTTCCGGGGCAATTGGTCTGCTAGATTTGCCTTCACGCGGCTTCAGCTCCTTTTCTCTACACGCAGAACCGAATGGCCGCGCAAGGAGAGTTTCAATGCACATCCCCTCACGAATTGCCACCCGCTTGCTGCTGTGTTGCGCCGTGGCCGCTGCTCCCGCATTTGCTTTTGCCCAGGCCGCTCCTGCCAAGCCCGCGGTCGGCACCCAGATGACACCCTCAGCCACATACGACAAGTTGCTCAGCGGCATGGAGAAGGAATTTGTGGATGCCGCTGAAGCTATGCCCGAGGACAAATTCGACTTCGCGCCGCCTGCCTCTGCAGGCGAATTCAAGGGCGTCCGCAGCTTCGGAGCCCAGGTCAAGCACGTTGCTCAGGCGAACTATTACTTCTTCGGCGGCAACATGTCCGATGCCGACGGGAAGGCCAAAAACGACGCCATTGAAAAGCTGACCTCCAAGGCCGACATCATCCAGGCCCTCAAAGACTCCTTCACGCTGGCACACACCTACATCGCGGGAATCACCCAGCAAAATGCCTTTGTCATGACTGAACACGGCACCCGCGGAGGCATGGCGGCCTTCGGCATTGCCCACATGATGGACCACTACGGCCAGATGGTCGTTTACCTGCGCATGAACGGCATCGTTCCCCCGGCCAGCCGCGGCGGCATGTAAAACGCGCGCTTACCAGAATCAAATGCCCAGGTCGCTTAATTCAACAACGACCTGGGCATTTCGTTTACTGTTCGCGAATCGCTGACACCGGGTTCACGCGCATCGCACGATGCGCCGGCAGATAACATGCCAGCACCGCCATTGCTCCCAGCAGCACCACGACTGAGATCACCGTCGCCGGATCACTCGCGCTGATGCCATAGAGCAATCCCGCGATAAACCGCGTCAGTCCGAACGCCAGCGCCAGCCCAAGCACAAGCCCTGCGATCGTCAGTCGCACTCCCTGCATTAACACCAGCCGCAGCACGTCAGCACGCGACGCACCAAGGGCCACGCGAATTCCGATCTCGTGGGTGCGCATCTGCGTGCGGTACGCGACCACGCCGTAGATGCCCGTTGCCGCCAGCACCAGCGCAATCATCGCGAACATCCCCGCAAATGTACTTTGCATGACCGCAAACATGCTCGACATCTGCGCGGTCTCCCGCAGCGTTCGCACATCAAACACCGGCAGTCGCCCGTCGATCTGGTGAATCGCCTGCTCGACGAGCGGGCCCATATCGGACGGGTTACCCCTCGTTTTCACCTGCACAGTAAGTTCGCTATCGGGCTGCTGGAAATAGCTCATGTAGATCATGGGTTCCGGTAGTTCGTTCATGAAATTATGTTTCGAGTTCTTCGCCACCCCCACGACCGTGAACGGATGTCCCCAGACAGTAAGGTTCCGGCCCAGCGGATCCTGCCCCGGCCAATACCGGTTAGCAGCTGTTTGATCTACGACCACTACGCGGGGCGCTGACTCGCTGTCATCGGGCGAGAAAGGGCGACCCTCAAGAATCGGTATTCCCAATGTTTCAAAATACCTCGACGTAACATCCGCTCTGCGCAGTTCGAGTGATTCGTGCGGCCGTGGAACATACCCCTCGGGATACGCATCCACCGTTTTGCGATTGAAGTTGAAAGGAACCCAGTCTGTAAGCGATGCAACCGTAACCCCCGGCAGCGCCGCCACGCGATCGAGAATCTTGTGCCGGATCGCGCGCACTTCTTCATCCGGATAGCCGGCTATGTTCAAGCCCACCGAAGCGGTGAGGATGTGATCCTGCTCAAACCCAGGATTGGCGGAGCTGATGTTTCGGAGCGTACGCAGAAAAAGTCCCGGAGGTCACCAGCAGCGCCAACGAAAGGGCAATCTGCGCCACCACCAGGCCACTGAGCAACCGGCGATTGTGCGATCCACCCGATACGCTCGCCGACTCTTCCTTAAGCGCTTCTGCGGCGGGCACACGCGACGAGCGCAATGCGGGAAATGCGCCGCAGATAAGGCTCGCCAATAGCCGAAAGCAGCACGATGACAGTCACAACGTTGTGATCCACAGTGCCGTTGAGGACAATGGATTTGCGTTCGGCGGAATGAAGCGTGCAAAGCTCTTGGCCGTCCACGACGTCATCAGCAGCGCCAGCGCGCCTCCGCCGAACGACACAAAGAATCCTTCAAGCACCATCTGCCGCACCAGTTGAATCCGCCCCGCACCCAGTGACTGCCGTATCGCAATCTCGCGACGGCGAGCGACGAAGCGAACCAGCGCCAACGTGGCCACGTTGGCGCACGTCAGCAACAGCACTACTCCCGCAATCGCCAGCAGAATCGGCAGTGTACTGGCCATATAGACGTTGGCGCCAAACGGTGACCGCCACAGCGGATCCAGCGTGATGGTATTCACGCCGAGATGATCGTTCGGGTACGCGGCGACGATCCGCTGCATGATCGTTTGGAGATCCTCCGTAGCCTGGTCCCGGTTTACTCCCGGACGCAATCCGTCCAAGCACGTTGAGCCATGGCGCATTTCGATGCGTCAGCCGCCACGCATTTGAGCCCGTCGGGTTCAGCCGTCAGCCATAAATCTTCCCGAATCCCGGGCATCGCTCCGATGAAGCCTTCCGGCGCCACGCCGATTACGGTTACGGGGTGCCGGCGATCTCTATCGACTTGCCGACAATTTCCGGGTCCTGTGCATACCGCGTCTTCCACAACGAGTGACTCAATACCACGTAGGGAACGGCGTCGGGACGTGTCTCTTCTTCCGGACAGGAAAAAGCGCCCCAGCAGCGGGCCGCACGCCCAGCACGTCAAAGAAGTTCGAAGTTACGTTGGCAACGTAAATACGCTCCGGCGTTGCACCGCCCGTCAGCGTCAGCCAGTCGTGGTTATACGCCGAGAATTCCCGCGAAAGCTGTGGTTCTGCTCGCGCAGATCGCGGTAGTCGGGATACGAAAGCGGCGGCGATGGCGAAGTGTTCCACTGCCCCCGCATCACGCTGACCAGCTTGCCGGTCTCGTGTGCCCCGGGGATGGGGTGCAGCATCGTCCCGTCGATCCAGCTGAAGACCGTGCTATTGGCGCAGATGGCCAGCGCCAGCATCAACCCTGCGGTAATTGTGAATCCCGGGCTCTTGCGCAGTTGCCGCAAGGCAAAGCGAACATCCCGGAGCAGTCCACTCATGGACAGCCTCCTTAAGGAACTTTGCTCTGGGGAAGGAGAGTATTGCAAGCGATGACTGCACGCAGTGCGCCAAAGCACGTTGCTGTGTAAATAGTTTATTTGTTAATGGCATACAACAACGCAACATCTTCGGTGGGCTCTGCACTCCTGTCCGCTGGCATTGGGATCTGTCCGTTTTCGAACATGTCGGACTGAACCGGGAAATTCCGCGAGGCCGCACCAGAGATTCCTTTGAACTCCACTCCCTTTTCCGGCGTATGATCCTCTGTTGCCGTCCGCGATGTTCGCCGCGCGGAGTGCGGAGTGGCCGGAAAGCAAGAGGAGTGCACGTGTCCTCGGAATTCAGCCCCCCGCGGGAACCCGAAACCACAGCGGCTCCAGGATCGCACGCAGCGACCGTTTCAGTTTCGAGCCGAGCCCATGTCTACGATCTTCGCCGCGGCAACACCTGCTCCGACGCCTTCTATGCCGTCCTCCCCGCTTTTGCCGATCAGACCATCACAGCCATCGAGCGCCGCGCCGCTCCGCTCCTCGACGGATACAGCCGCCACGTGCAGACGTTCCTCGGCGAAGAACCGCGCAGCCGCGGCGAGTATGCGCTTGAACTTCTGACCCTTGGCATGACCGTGAGCCGATATGAGACCACTGCGCGGAAAACGCATGCCTGGATCATCTCAATTGCCCGCTGGCTCAACTTGGCACGCGAACGCTTTCCACGAGCCACGCCACTGATTGACTGGGCGCGCGCCGGGCTCGCGCGTTACTCGCTCGCGCTTGACATCGGCCGGAAGCCCAAAAAACGGGCCGAGGCCGTCGAGCGCCTCGTGCGAATAACCGAATGGCTTCAATCCACCGGCGAATTCAGGCACGAAGCCAGGCGGCTCAATAACTGGCGAAGCTATTTCGCGAATCTCTCCGCCCCAAAGGCAACCTATTGGTTGCGCGCCGCCGTCGAGCTGTTTCAGGAATTCGAGCGCCAGGCGGAACGCGCTCTCGGCGCCTATACGCGCGGGGTTGCATCCTACCTCGCCCGCGAACACTCGCGTCTGCTCTGGCGCGAAGACCTGCTGACGTGCGGAAAGCCCAGCGTCGAGTATCACCTCAACATGGTTGCCGCCGAAGTCATGAACCGCGGGTTGCGCGAGGACTACGCGCACACGTCGCAAAGGATCCTGCTCGTACCCGCATGCATGCGCCGCTGGCAGAGCCGCGATTGCAAGGCGCACATCGACGGCGTCGACATGACCTGCGCCGCCTGCGATCCTGATTGCGCTGTCAACCGTCTCACGCTCACCATGCGCGAACGCGGCATCCCTGTTTATATCGTGCCCCACTCCAGCGGATTCAGCCGCTGGCTTGAGCGCTGGCAGCACACCGGCGCAGGCGTCACCGCCGTGGCCTGCGTTCTTAACATCCTTCCCGGAGGACTCGAAATGCGCGACCGCGGCATCGCCGCCCAGTGTTTGCCGCTCGACTTTCCGGGCTGCCGCAAGCATTGGGATCGGCTAGGGTTTCCGACCGCCGTGAATGAGAAGCGCCTGGTGCAGATTGCGACCGCAGATGCGCGCCCGTCCTGATGATTCAGGACGGGGCATGAGGACAGCAGGCCACCTCTGATCAGAACAGGCTGGGTAGGCTTGTTGAAGTGGTGATCCGGGTTGCGGCCAGGACACCAGTAAATGTGACGGCCTTGGTTCCATCGAGGTTATAGGCCACCAGCGTAAAGCTTCCCGAGTACTTGTTGCCGTCTTCGCCAAGGGTCACGCGCTCGGTGATCTGCGCCCCTGCCGTAGGATTGCCGATGCCGCTGGGTGCGTTGGCTGTATCGTTGCCGAGCCAGGGCAGGTGGTTCACATAGTAGGAGCGATCACCCGTCCTCTCCCAGACACCGAGACAAAAGTTTCCATCCTGCGGTGGACGGGCCGACTCCATGATCTCCGTCTTGTCGCTGTGGAAGACAACGAACGCGTTGTCGATCATCGGGTAAGCGTTGCTGGGGATAGGATTTCCGTTCATCGTGTGGGCCGTGAAGATTACATGCCACATTCCAACAACCGAAGGTCCGTCGCGGTCATCGTCGTCAGAGAGGGCGGCATGCATGAACCGCGCTGAGCCAGGCTGGGGATGCCAGGAAGCGGGCTTGACGTAATTCTTGTTGAGACCACACTGTGCCAGGGCGCTCGGCACCATCGCCATCGCAAGCACCAGCGCGCCCATTGCCGACATTAAACTACAACTTCTTGTCTTCATTTGAATCTCTCCTCGGCCGGGGATTGCCGGCGTGCTACCGAGATAACGCTGACCGGCACCGCCGAGGCAATGAAGAGGCGGTAAAGCCAGAGGTGAAGTTTAGGTAAAGCGCCAACCCCTTTCAAATCGTGCGGTTTCCTGACACACTGATTGGTACTCCCCAACGCAGGAGGGTCCGCTGCCCGCTTCCGTGTCCCATGACGTGACCGGTCCTGTCTTTGCATTCGGCGACTTCCGCCTCGATTGCGGACGTTTCGAACTCGCGCTTGCTGGCAACTCCCTGCGCGTCGAGCGCAAGCCGATGGAGTTGCTAATCCTTCTTGTCTCGCGCCAGGGCCAGCTTGTCACCCGCGCCGAGATCGCCCAGCGCCTCTGGTCCAGCGAAGTTTTCGTCGACACCGAACACGGTATCAACACCGCCATCCGCAAGCTGCGCTACCTGCTGCGCGATGACTCCGAAGACCCGAAATTCATTCAGACGGTCACCGGGATGGGCTATCGCTTTGTCGCGCCCACAATTTCTGTCGGAGAGCCAGCGACAGATTCTCCTAGTGCGCCTCCTGTCGAACCAGCCGCGTTAGACCCAGGCCTCGCAGCCGAAACTCCAGCGCCGCCGTCAACAGAGGAAGCGCCGAAGAAGCCCCTCGCCGTCCAAATCGCCATCGTCGCCCGCTTCATCGCGCTTACCGTTTTGTTTGTCGTGATGGCCGTCGGCCCGAGAAAAATCGCAGGCCTTCTGCACTGGGACCCGAACCCACCCGTCACCTCCCTCGCCGTCCTCCCTCTCGACAACCTCTCCGGCGACCCGAACCAGGATTACTTCGCCGACGGCATGACCGACGAACTCATCACCATGCTCGCCAAGGATTCCAACCTCCGCATCACTTCGCGCACCTCCGTCATGCAATACAAAGGAGCACGCAAGCCCCTCGGCGATATCGCCAAGGCTCTCAATGTCGACGCCATCCTCGAAGGCTCCATCTCTCGCGCGAGTGGCAATGTCCACATGAACCTGCAGCTCATCCGCGCTGACACCGACGCCCACGTCTGGGCAGAAAGCTATGACCGCGGCGCCAACGACGTCGCAGCACTGCCCGGCGAAGCCGCGCGTGCAATCGCAGATCGCCTGCACAGCGCGTCCACGCGCCAGGCGCAGCCTCGCTACGTGAACCCTGTCGCCCACGATGCTTATTTGCAGGGCCGCTATCTATGGTTCGCCAACGCCAGCGACGCGGCACTTCCTTACTTCAAGAAAGCCACTGAGCTTCAGCCGGATTACGCCCTTGCCTGGGCAGGCTTGTCCGCTTATTACGGGGGCGAGGCAATGTTTGGCGGCCTCGATCCACGCCAGGCACTGCCAATGGAGGAGAGCACTGCCCGCAAGTGCATGCAGCTCGACCCTTCAGAAGCCGAGTGCCATCTCTCCATGGCCGGAGCCGATTTGTTATCCGGTTGGAACCTAAACGAAGCCTTGAATGAAACCTTGCGCGCCACCGAACTCGACCCTAAGAGCGCTGAGGCCTGGGAACTCCGCTCGCGAATTCTGCAAACCCTGAATCGGTACGATGAAGCCATTCAAGCTGAAAAAACTTCCATCGAACTCAATCCCTCCAGCGAATGGGGACTTATGCTGGCCCTCTGGACCGCGCGGCGATATGACGAAGCCTTGACCGATGTCCGGCAGCGCATCGTGGCAACACCCAACGATCCGACGCTCCAGCTTTTTCTGGCCTCCTGCTACCGGGGAAAAGGGATGGATAAGGAATCCATCCAGGCACTCGAAAAATTCTACGACTTATCCGAAGGGCCGTCTCAAGGTGCGGCCCTTCGTCACGCCTTCGAGTCTGGAGGCATCAAAGCTGCCGTCGAATGGCAGATAAGATTCGTGAAGGCCCGCGCCCGCAACCACTACGTCTCTCCCTTCGATCTCGCCGAACTCTATGCGCAACTCGGCGACCGCGAGCAGACGCTATCGCTCCTCGATGAAGCCTTTCAGCAACACGCTTCCGGATTGCTGTGGATCCAGGCTGACTCCGCCTTCGACTTTCTTCACTCCGATCAGCGCTATCGATCTTTGATTCAAAGGATCGGCCTGCCACCGGCTTACTAAACCGCGCCCACTCATCGTGCCTGGCATGAACCCCGAGCACTTTGCATACGTCAACACAACGGTCCTCCGAAACCTCTACCGCGTCTCCCTGAGAAATTCTCGTGTGGCATAGGGCGCCATCCTTTTAAGGACTGATTCTTAGAACCGCACAAATCGTCAACCCCTGCCAGCAACACAATCTTTCAACTTGCACATTCCAAAACGAAAAAACTGCCGCCAGGTTTGCAGGTAATTTCAACCTCCCGGCGCACAATAGGACTGTGAGAAATCCACAGAAGCTCCACTGGAATGTCTGCTCGGGTTTCGGGTGAGCCACCTTGCTCTCTTTTCAACGCTCCTAAACCCTTCCGGCAGAGGAATCTACGGGTAAGTCTCCTCATCAGAATAATTTGGCGGCGAGTGGCCGGCTAAGCGCCTCAAAAGAAGGTCTTTGAGCTGGGAGACGGGATAATAGGGGTGCGCGGCGACACGGCAGATACCGTAGGTCATCTGATCCTACGGATGGTCCAGGTCGATTCAGCCTCCCGCACTCGAGCGTTCTTCCAAACTGCTATCCTTTGAGCCACATGCCGCTGGTGACCACAACCGAAGCCGGAGTTCCCGTCCAGGGCCCCAGCGCCACCCTACTCTACGACGACTGGTACCCGGCGCTGCGCACCGACACTCTTCGCAAAGGCAAGCTGGCGACGGCGATGCTGCTTGGATTTCCGCTGGTGCTCGGCCGCCGTACGGATGGCCGCGTGTTCGCGATGCGCGACAGCTGTCCCCATCGCGGAATCCCGCTCAGCGAGGGCTGGTTCGACGGCAATCGCGTCACCTGCCGCTATCATGGCTGGGAGTTTGAGCCATGCAGCGGTCGCTGCGAGCTGATTCCATCCCTCTCAAGCCACGATCACCTCGATGCGACTCGCATCTATGCGACCGCGTTTCCCTGCGAGGAGCGCGACGGTCACGCCTGGATCTACATCGCAGGCCCGGGATCCGGTCGAAAAGGCGAGACCGCAGAGCGAAGGCCAGTCCCCGAACTCGCCAAGTTCGGCCCGCGCTATCGCACCGCCCATCTTGCCGCCGACCTGCCCTGCAATGTCGACCACGGCATCATCGGCCTGATGGACCCGGCGCACGGCCCCTTCGTCCACCAGGCATGGTGGTGGCGTTCGCGCGCCAGCATCCGCGAGAAGACGAAACGCTTCGAGCCGATTCCGGAAGGCTTCAGAATGAGCGCGCACGCGCCAAGCGGCAACTCGGCGCCATACAAGCTGCTCGGCGTTTATGGCCAACCGGTAGAAACCACGATCGACTTCGTGCTGCCCAATCGGCGAACAGAAATCATCCGCTGCGGCGACAAGTGGTTTTCGTCGCTGACGACCGTGACGCCTGTGACCGCGTCGACCTGCCGCATTGATGTAGTGGCCGCATGGAACGTCTTCTACCACTTCCCATTCCTCACACCGATCGCAAAATTCTTTGGCGCGAAGTTCGTTCGGCAGGACCAGGAGACGATGATCCAGCAGGCCGAGGGCCTGAAGCACAATCCCAGCCTGATGCTGATCGACGACGCCGACAAGCCCGCCAAGTGGTACTTCGCGCTGAAGCAGGCGCGCCTCGACGGGACGGGAAACATCCGCTGGAGGCCCCGGTTGAACTCCACTGGCGCAGCTAACGAACACGGCCCGCTCCATCGTCAAAACAACACTCAGTAACTGTCATTCCGACCGACCGCAGGGAGCGGAGGAATCCGCAGTTGCTCGTCGACTCGCCACCTGGAAGGGAGTCCACTAAGTCACTATTGCTTCAGGTGAACAATTCAGTCGCCGACATTCGAGAGTTAGCCCGCCTGCGTCTCGTCTTCGCCCGCGGTCAGCTCGTCGTTGTCTTCGCCTTCGATGGAAATGCGCAGGGAGCGCAGGAAGTTCACGTCGTTCTTGGTAAAGGTGCCACCGGCGGCTTCGGCCGCGGCGTCGGCTTCCTCGGTCTCCTTCGAGACTTCATTGAGCCCGATGGTGGCCTCAAGCATCAGGAGCACATCGAACCCATGCTTGCGGATATCCTGGACGACGCCTGCGATCTGCTCGCTTTCGATAACGGATTCGTGGATTGCCTCTCCAAGTTGTTGGATTAGTTCGCGCAGGCGAGATGTCACAGATTACCTCCGGCGGCGGCCAGCGCGGAGCATTGCGCAGGGAGCGGCGAGTGATTTCTATACCTTACTTCTCAGGCGTCTATCCGGCAACTGGCATCTCCCGATTGGATGCGAAGATGCTTCCGAATGTCCGCCGCTGCTACCATCATATCGAAGTGAAACCTCAATCCATCGGACGGGTGCTGGGCGTGGGACTGCGGGTTGCGGGCCGCATGGCCGGCCAGGCCATCATGGGCGAACCCGCGCCGGGCGCCAGCGCACCACAACAGGAGGGCGGTGTGGCAAGCGCGACCGGCGCTGGACGGGTTGCCGGCCAGGCGCGCGTTGCAGGACAAGCCACGCGTGGGGTTGCGCGGGGGCTCGGCGGATTCCTCAAACCCTTTCGACATGTTGGCGGCAAAATCTGGCTCGAAGTTACCGGCGCATTTTTTCTGCTCCCGGTGCTGGTGTTCGCGCCGGTTTTGTGGAGAACGAGAGCGAGCTGTCTGCAAGGCGCCGATCATCGGACATTTCTTGCCGCGGCAGTGATCGTTGTCGTGTTTCTCTATCTCGGCGTAACCAGCTTCTGGCGTGCCGGGCGGCGACGCTAGCGAGGGCATCGCCATCTCTCTCCCAGGAAGGCTCGAGCAAAGCGGATATGCTTCTGCTTTTCGCTCTCACACAAAACGCTTGTCATCCCGAGCGAAGCCGGGGTCCCCAGCGACAGTTCTTTGTCGCTGCGGTGGAAAGCCGAGGGATCTCGGTTGCCTTTCGTGTGCGACCCATGAAATGCAACCTTGATGGCGGCGCCATGAAGACATCCGGTTCTACAAATACTTCCGAATCTTTTCGCTGAATCTTGTGTAGAGAAACGATACCGCGAGCAGAGCGGTTCCGAGAACAATCAGAGTAACGTATCGATCTGGTGGCGCGAGGGCCCACACGTCCATCAACAGAATCTTCGCCACGCTCACGAGCAGCAGCCCCAGGCCCGCGAGCCGGAAGCTCCGTTCTCCCACAACCAGCGCGAACAGAAATGTGCCCAGCCCCAAAAGGCTCCAGGCAATCGTGATGTGGCCCGAGCTGAGTTTGAGTGCCAGCGCCACCACCATCAGTCCAAACGGCGCGAAGAAGAACCATTGCTCGGGTTTGCTCAAGACCGCGACGAATGGCTCCGGAAGACGGATCGAAGCGCCGGCCCAAAACTCCGGCCCGCGCACCTTGAACGCGAATGGCAGTGCCGCCAGCAGCACCAACGCCGCCACCGAGAGATGGTAGAGAATCCCGTGCCAGAAATCGCCGTGCGAATCGGCGAGCAGGTCGGAAAGCAAGCCACGCAGCACTGCGGCCATCGCGAGTGCGATTGCCTGCACCACAAACGTGTGTCGTCGCATCACCCAGGCCAGCGTCATCAGCGCAGTGGCCATCGCCGCCCAGATTGCGATCACCCACTGGGCGCCGTTCGGCACCGGAACCCAATAGGACGGGAATTGAATCGCAAACCATAGCACGATCGACAGCGTGCCAAGCAAATCTGCGATAAGCCCAATCACCTGGTCCCGCCGTGAGCATCGATCGCTGTTGCGTGTGCGCTCGTACAGCCAGTAACCGCCCGTTGCCAATATCAGCACTTCGAGCAGGCAGGAATCAACGAGACTGAAGTGGTCGGCAAAGTGTCTCGAAGGATTAGCGCCAGTCGATAGCAGATTATCCGTACTGAGCCTTGAGACCGCAACGGCAAACAGCGCGTAGCCCTGCCACCGAAGAAAACTCTTGCGTGCGAAACGGCCAGTCTCGAAAAGAGCCAAAGCGAGTGTCACAAGAATCGGCGCGACCCATAGCGGCTTGAAGAT
Source organism: uncultured Acidobacteriaceae bacterium (assembly GCA_963830285.1). Lineage (GTDB taxonomy): Bacteria > Acidobacteriota > Terriglobia > Terriglobales > Acidobacteriaceae > Telmatobacter. The sequence goes on along the minus strand of CAWHLU010000008.1, from coordinate 971,893 downwards.
ATCGATGACGAGCAAAGGTAGAAATGCCGTCGCCGCCCAGGAGTACGCAGCCGGCACGTAATTGCGCACGCCCGCGACCGTCTTGCGCCTCATTCCGCAGTAGAGTAGCGCCACCGCAATCAGGAGCGGCGTGCGATGACTCCAGTCGCTGTGCCAGAGATTCCAGGAAGAGAGACCGAGGAGCGAAACGACGGCCAGCGCATCCGCCTGGAATGCCAGCGAGCCGCTCGCGATCCAGTCCGCGGCGAATCCGAGTACCAATACTAGCCCGAGCCATCCGACCGCGATCCACGCAGACGGCAGTGCCACCCACATCGCCGCGGCGGCCGCTGCCGTTCCGATCCAACTTGCCACCGGCAGCATCACGGCCTCCCACGCCGCGGGATTCCAGCTCGGAATTGCATTCAGCTTCGGCAGGAAGCGGGGAAGAAGCTCAGCACGCGACCAGAATGCAAGTGCAGCGATGCTAAGAACGGCCGTAAGCGCCGGATGGCTGCTTGGGTCTGCATTTGCAGATCGCAGGAACGCCAGCGGCAGAACGTGATGGAAGGCAAGCACGCCCGCGCTGAGCAGCGCCAGAATGTCACCTTCGAGCGGCGGCATGGCGGCCTTGAAGCGATGCCCCAGGCACACGAGCACGAGAGACAGCGCGACCCATGCAAGCGGCAACCACTGGTCGGGCATCCACGCCCAGAGCGCTGCGGTTGCCGAGCCAAGACCCAGCCAGCTTGTGCAGGGCAGGATGAACGCCTGCCAGCCTTGCAGCGTGCGCGGCGGCGATCCGCTTGGATCGAGGGCAGGCAGAACACGAGGATAGACCTCACCCCGCAACCAGTAGGCCAGCGCAGCGAAGGCGAGCACGGTTGTATCAGTCAGATGATGTCCAAGGTCCGCGTTCCCAAGCCGGAAATACGCCAGCGGCAACACGTGATCGAAGGCCAGCAGCATCGCTGCGCCCAGCGCCAGCACATCGCCCTCCACGAGCGGCAGAGACGCGCGGAAGCGGTAGCCCGCAGAAACAAGAATGAGAGACAGCACCAGCCAGCCCACCGCCAGCCACCGCTCCGGCAGCACCACCCACAAGCACGTTGCGGCAGCGCCCAGCGCCAGCCAGCTTGAGAGCTTCAGCGCCAGACTCTCGAGGGGGTTCGCAGCAGTCTCCGGCCACCGTCGCGGGTAAATCTCGGCATGCGTCCAGTAGAGGATCGCGGCCAGCGCCAGGCCAGCAGTCAGCGACCAGTGCCGGTTGGAATCGCCCGCCATTACACGCTCGATTGCGAGCGGCATCACGTCGTGCAACGCCAGAACGCCGCCCGTAATCACGCCGGTGAGCAGGCCGAGCCGGCGAAACACGGGCTCGCCCAGCCGCAAACCGGCAATGGCCAACACCTGCGCCTGCACCAGCCAGAGCACCGGCCAGCTCACGCCGTGAAAGCGGAACGGCACCGACGAGACCAGCAGGACCACCGAGATTGTCGACAGAACCACAAACGCCTGGCGTCGTTTCTCCTTTGCCCACCAGGCCAGCCCCATCTCGAAAATGCCGAGAGTGACCAGCGCCCAGAAGGCCCACTCGGGATGCGCCGATTGGAATTTGAGCAACCCCAGCACGCCGCCGGAGTTCAAAATCGCTGACACGCTCGACAGATTTTCCTCGCGCTTGTCCAGCGGAGTCCGCAGCACGTAGGCCAAACGGAAGATCAGCCAATAAAGCAAAATGAGCGCCGTCGATGGCCAAAACTCGGCGAAGTCTCCGTGGTTGTATGGGAGCACCTTCGTGAGCCAGACAAAGTGGCTGACGTAGACCGCGATCAGGCCGCATAACTCAAGCACCGCCCAGTGCCGTATGGTCGTGACGACAACCAGGGCAATTGCAAGAATTGCGCTGGCCGCAAGCGAGAAGACGACGGTCTGGTTCGGCTCTTCGACGTGGCTCGTGAGGAGCGTGGCGAAGCCCAGCAGGAATGCCAGGGCGGTGACGGTCTGCGACCGGTATCGCAAGGAATGGCCCACCATGCCCGCCGCCACCAGCATCATCAGCACCAGGTCGAAGGGCAGAGAGTCGACGATGCGCGCCGCTTGCAGGTGATACATCGCGAAGGTGGTGAAGTAGGCCAGCGCCCATCCGCCACCGATGCCGCCGCGCGCGAAGATGCGGTACGTCGGTTTGCGTTCGAGCCACGCGCCCCCGCCAAGCAGAGCGAGGCTGACGGCAAATCCGCAGAGCACCTTGCCGCCCGGGCCCCAGGTCTGCAGTTTGTAGGCAAGGAAGAAAGCGAGGCCGATGACCAGGATGGCGATGCCTATCTTGTTCAGCCAGTTTGCGCCGAGCGTTTGCTCGAGCGAGAAGAGCTGCGTTGCCGATTGTGCGGGCTCTTTGGCCGCTGCAGCCCCCGCTGGTTGAAAGGCTGCTGCGGCATGGACGGCCTGCGCGGCGATCGGCTGCAGCGGTTTGGGCGGTTCCGCAGGCCTGGTCGGCGCGGCATCCGGTCTCGGCGCAGGCGGCGCGACCGAGGCCTGCACCGGCACAGACGGCAGCGGACCTGCGACAGGCTGTGCGGGAGTTGACGCAACGGGCTCAACCGGTTTGGGCGCGGCAACGGGTGTAAACACTGCAATCGGAGCGGTAACGCCGTGTGCAGCCTGGGTTGCTGCAGGCGTGGTCACCTTTGGAACTGCTTCTTCGCTTGCGAGCTGAGCGGTGGCCTGCGGGGCTGATTCGCTGCTCTTTGCGTTTGCCCTTGCCAACCCTGCAAGCTGCGACCGCAGAAAATCGAGTTCGCGCTCCAGCCGATCGATCGCATCCCGCATGCGTTCATTGGCGTTGCGGCCGCTGTTCCAGACCGAAATGATAACGATCCCCAGAACAATGATCAGGAAATAATCCATAAGGGCAATTGCCGGGATTATACGAGCATTGGGAGCAGCAGAGCTCCATTGCGGAGCTCGTCCTACAAGGAGCGCTCGCGGCTGCCATGGACGAAGTGCCACGCCGACAGCGCGAGAGCAAGAACGCCCAGCCCGTAGGCCATCCATGCATAACGACCGTGATGAATCTGCCAGCCACGCCAGAACGCGAAGGCTGAAGCCACAATCATCAGAATTCCACGCACTGGATTCACCGGGATCTCCCCATGCGGTTCAAACCATCACCTTGAATTTGCAACTGGCAGAGGCTGTGCCAGCATCTTTTGTCGGATCCTCAACGCTCGGCGCAGATTTTTCACGTCGTGCGTCCACCTGGGTAGCACCGCCGACATGGCCAGGCCCTCCAGGTCGCACAGAATGCCCCACGCAATCGCCACCGTAGTGAGCCAGAATCCACGGTTGAAACAAAGCAGTGCGACGGTAGCCAGAGCCAGAAGGGCGCTCCAGGCCTTGGACGCATAGGAGTGATAGCTCGCCATCCGCCCGAATTTCACCCAGTCAAAAACGACGCGGGTGGCCTCAAGCCCGAGCAGCACAACCAGCAGCCACAGCCGCGCATGAATGACCGGCCAATGCCGCTCAACCACGGCGACCAGCACGCCCACATAAAAGACCGTGTCGGCGGCAGAGTCGGCGATGCGCAGAGCAGCCGTTGCAGTTCCCCAGCGGCGCGCAAGAACACCATCGTAGATGTCAGAAAGAAAACCTGCCGCAATCATTGCTCCCAGCCACGCCTCGGGAGCGCGCACCCGCGAGGCCGCTAGAGGAATGGCCACGCCCATGAGCCCGCGGCTCACGACCATGGACCACGGAATGGATTTGCGCCAAAGCAAAGTCGATGCAGCGTGCCGGGTTTGACCCTGATGCCGCCCAATCCCTATCGTTGGTAGGGTACAGCATGGTTGTGAGAGGAATTCGGAATGACTACTTCAGAGGTGACCGTCGCCCCGGTATTGAAAAAGACCGCCCTTAACGCCACCCACCGCGCGCTCAAGGCCAAGATGGTGGATTTCGGCGGCTGGGACATGCCGGTCGAATATCCAGGCCCGGGCGGCGGGTTGATCGCCGAGCACATGGCGGTGCGCACGGGCGTGGGACTGTTCGACGTGAGCCACATGGGCGAGATCCAGTTCCGCGGGCCCGGTTCGCTGGCCGCGGTGCAACACATCACCATGAACGACCTGGCCCGCCTCAAGGATGGCCAGGCGCACTACTCCGCGCTGCTCACCCCCCAGGGCACGTTTGTCGACGACATCCTTGTGCATCGCCTCAGCGATAACGACTACCTGCTGGTGGTGAACGCCGGAACCAAGGACAAGGACTATGCTTGGATTCGCCAGCAGGTGGGCGGCTGGGCGGGCATTCACATTGCTGACTACTCCAGCCACTATTCGCAACTCGCGTTGCAGGGGCCGCGCGCTCTTGAGACGCTGCAGAAGCTGACCAAGGTCGACCTCGCGGCGATCAGGAACTACTGGTTTGCGTGGGGACAGGTGGCCGGCATTCACAACGTCCTGATCGCGCGGACCGGCTACAGCGGCGAAGACGGCTTTGAGGTATATATCCCGTCAGACGAAGCGACGACGGTAAAGATGTGGAATGCGCTGATGGAGGCCGGAGAAGAATTCGGCATCCGTCCCTGCGGACTGGGCGCCCGGAACACGCTCCGCCTCGAAGCGGGCATGAGCCTCTACGGCCATGAGATTTCAGAGGAGATCAATGCCCTTGAGGCGGGTCTCGATCGCTTTCTGAAACTGGATAAAGGCGAGTTCATCGGCCGCGATGCCTTGCTCGCCGACCAGGCAAGCGGCGGACCGAAGCGCAAGATCATCGGACTCGAAATGATCGAACGGGGCATCGGGCGTGACGGGTACTCCGTACTCTCACTTTCTGGAGAAGTTCTTGGCCAGGTAACGTCCGGATCGCCCGCGCCATTCCTCAAGACCAACATTGCCATGGCGCTCGTCCCTGCCAGTGTCGCAGCCAGCGGAACCGACGTTATAGTCCAGTGCCGCGCCAATTCGGTCCGGGCCAAACAGGTTCCGATCCCGTTCTACAAACGGCCGAAGAAGTAGACGAATAAGAGAAGGTATCACGTTGAGCGAAGTGGTCCACCCTGGCGAATCACGAAGTCGAAACATCCGCGGTTGCTTTTCTGCTTTGCGGGCAGCGCGCTAACGCCAGGAGTCAATAATCCAGGCCAGGATGCAGCTAACAGATGTTAGTTGCTTTCATCCCCCATGCCCGTTGCACTTCAGCACGCCCAGGTACTGCGCGAACGGCCCGACTTTCCCACGGTACTGATGCGCCAGGATGCGCGAGACCTGGTGCAGGTGGGTCATGTCATGCGTGGCCCATGTAGCCAGCAATTCCGAAAGCGTGACCGAGCCCAGCGACGGATGGCGTCCGCGTAACTGCAGCTGCGACGGCGTCAGTTTGAGCGCGTGCAAATCCTCAAGACGTCCGGCCCGCACGCGCACGAATTCGTCGAGCAGTTGCGGCAAAGATCGGCCCTCGCACTCCCGCACATGTCCCCAGCGATCGAACGGCTCGAACGGCCGTGTCTCGCCGTATTCCAGAATCGTGTGTGCACGCTGCATCCAGTCAGCCTTGTCGGCGTAAATCAGGTGCCCCACAACATCGACGACCGTGAAAGTGCCTTCACCTTCGTTGTGATGGGTCCAGGGTTCCGGCAGCCCGCGCAGCAGCGCATCGATAGCAGCCGGAGTGCGGCGAAGCAATTCCGTCGTGTTGTGCACGTCGTGACTCACAATGATGCTCTGAAAATTCAGAATGCTTGAGTAGAGGCTCCACTCAGACCTGCATCACATCCGCTTCTTTCTTGCGCGACAGCTCTTCCATGCGACGGATCTCCTCGTCGGTCATCTTCTGGACCTCCTCGAGTGCGCGCTTCTCTTCGTCTTCGCCGATCTTCTTTTCCTTGGCGAGTTTTTTCAGGGCATCGTTGCCGTCGCGGCGCACATTGCGCACCGCGGTGCGATGTTCTTCGAGCACCTTGTTGAGGTGCTTCACAACATCGCGGCGCCGCTCCTCGGTCATGGGGGGCACAGGCACGCGAATGACCTTGCCGTCAGAGAGGGGATTGAAACCGAGATCGGAGGTCTGGATCGCCTTCTCAATTTCCTTGACCATGTTCGGCTCCCACGGTGCGATCAGGATCATTTGGGGCTCGGGTGCCGATACCTGGGCAATTTGGTTGATGGGCATCTGGGTGCCGTAGTAATCCACCTTTACCTGATCAAGCATATGTGCGCTCGCGCGCCCGGTGCGAGTCGAGGCCAGACTGGCCTGAAACGTAGCCACTGCCGCATCCATGCGGCGTTTCAGATCGCTGGAGAGTCCTTTCAATGCCGGGTTTCCGTCCATAAACGATGCCATCGTTAGTTCCTCGCAAAGCAATTGCCAACGGCTATTCTACAACCCAGGCTTGGGCTTGGACTCCGCTCAAAGGGAAGCTCGGGGGCATCCCGGCTACTCCTGGAGCGTGACTCGCTTGGCGGCGAGTTGCGCCTTGATGACCAATTCCGCGGCGAGCAGGCATTGCACCTGGTCCTGCGCGGTGTGGGTGCGGTTGACGACATCCCCCACGAACTGGGGACCGAATGGCAGCGGCATATTGTTGCAGTCGATGTAGCGTGCCTGCTTGCCGTCCACGATGAACAGGTTGTTCCCCTGCGGTTTCACGGCCACATCGGTGTATTTGCGGATCTCGATGTATCCGTCCGTCCCGAGAATGAAGAGGCGCCCGTCGCCCCATGTGCCCAGGCCATCGGGAGTGAACCAGTCGAGCCGCACATAACCGAGGCCGCGATTTCCGCGCAGCACCATGTCGCCGAAATCCTGGAAGCGCGGATGATCCGGATGCCGGACATTGGCGATCTGCGACTCCACCACTTCGGCCTGGGTTGATCCGGTGTAGAAGAGAAACTGGTCCACCTGGTGAGAACCGATGTCGCAAAGAATTCCGCCATACTGCTCGGGATTCCAGAACCAGTCAGGCCTGCCCGACCCGCCGCCTGCCACGCCGCCGTGCTGGAAGATCTGGTGCGGCGCAATGTTGATGGTCTGGATCACCTTGCCGATCGCGCCTTGCTGGACGAGCGTGCCTGCATAGACGGCGGCCTTCACCTCCAGCCGCTCGCTGTACATGATGGCGTAGATGCGCTTCGTTTCGGCAATCGTCTTGCGCACTTCGGCCAGTTGTTCGAGCGTGGTGATGCCGGGCTTGTCTGAGAGAAAGTCCTTGCCATGCTTCATGGCCCGCACGCCGAGCGGCGCGCGTTCGCTGGCGATCTGCGAACTGAGCACAAGCTGGATCGAAGGATCATTCAGGATCTCGTCCTGCGTCTTCACGATCCTGGCGTTGGGGAAGCGCTTGGTGAAGGCAGCGATCTTGTCTTCTTCGCCACCCCATGCCGCCACCATTTCGCCGCCACCGCGCTGGATCGCTCCCACCATGCCGTAGATGTGATCGTGACTCATGCCGCAGACGGCAAACTTGATGTGGTATTTGGGAGTTTCCTCGGCCTGCAAGGGCAGGGACTCTTCACGGATGCCGGTCAGTCCGCTGCCGGGCGCCATGGCGCCTGCGCCAGGACCGGCCAACACGGCGATCGACCCCATCAATCCCGCTTGCTTCAGAAAATCGCGCCGGGCAGTTGACATGATGGTCTCCTTGTTTCATGACCTCGCAATGCGCAGACGAGTAGGAAATTCAGGCTGAGGGTTGCATCGCCATCATCATCAAACCGGTCGATGCAGCCTGCTCATGCGCGTGATAGCTGGAGCGCACCAGCGGTCCCGATTCTACGTGGCGGAAGCCCATCTTCAGCGCTTCGCTCTTCAGCTCCTGAAACTCTCTTGGCGTGTACAAGCGCGCCATCGGCAGGTGGTCGCGCGATGGCCGCAGATATTGGCCAACTGTCAGGATGTCGCACCCGACACCAGCCAGGTCGCGAAAGACTCCGAGCAACTCGTGCGTCTCTTCGCCCAGCCCCACCATCACGCCCGACTTTGTAACCCCAGTCGGGTTCAACTCCTTTGAGTAGCGTAACAACTCGAGAGAGCGCTCATACCGCGCGCCCGAACGAACCACGCGATAGAGCCGCGGCACTGTCTCCGTGTTGTGATTCATCACTTCCGGCTTCGCATCCACGACGATGCGGATAGCTTCGCGGTCGCCCTGGAAGTCGGGAACCAGCACCTCGACGCGGCATCCCGGCGCCTGAAGCCGAATCTCTTCGATCACCATGGCGAAAATGCGCGCGCCGCCCACAAGGTCATCGTCGCGATTCACGCTGGTAATGACGGCATGCTCCAGGCCCAGCGTCGCGACCGCTTCAGCCACGCGGCGGGGTTCGTCAAGGTCAATGGGCTCGGGCCGGCCCTTGGGCACGGCACAGAAACCGCAGCGGCGCGTACACAGGTTGCCCAGCATCATGAAAGTGGCCGTCTTGTGATGCCAGCACTCGCCGATGTTGGGGCATTGCGCGCTCTCGCACACGGTGTGCAGACCCAGCGACCGCGCCAGTCGCTTCAGCGCGTGGAAGTTTTCACCCACCGGTGCGCGAGCTTTCAGCCAATCCGGCTTGGGAGCGGGGGTCTTGCGCGCAGGCTCGATCTGCACCAGTTCCATGAACACAATTGTACCGGGCGTGCGTTCGGCCGGATCACCGGGTAAAATCCTGCGCAAGGGGGACTCGGATGAAAGGCACATTGGTAACTGCTGTTGTCTGCCTGGCTGCGGGGCTGTTTGTCATCTTTTACTTTTGCAACGGCACAACCGGTCTCTCGTTCGCCTATCCGTTGTCTGGCTAGTTCGATTCACATCGACATCACCACGACCGGCATTGGCGTGCCGGGCGCTGTTGGGCTGACGCTGCTCGGCGCGTTCCTGCTGATTGTCGCCACCATCATTGCGCTGATTGGAATGTTCCAACGCAAGCCCGACGTCGAGCCGACGACCAGGCATCGCGAGTCCGCGTTCGAGGAATAGATTCCCGGCACGCGGATTGGATGGAATTCTTCCATGCCGCCCGCAGGATTCTGTGTCGGAGCTAGTCGTTATTCCGCCTGCTTGTTCGGCGCGGCAGCTGCCGGAACCGGCGTCGCGGGCTTCAGATACTTGTCCCACCACCCCAGCCACCGCTCATACCGATCGCGAATGAAACTTGGCCGTGTGAATCCGTGGAATTGCCCGGGATAGACAACGAGTTCTGTCGGTCGCCCCAGCGATTTGAGCGCCTCGTACATCTGCTCGCCGCCAATCAATGGCACATTCATGTCAGAGGTCCCGCCCATGAACATCATCGGCGTATGCACGCGCTTGTCGATTTCGAGGAAGGGATAGCTCATCTTGATGTAGAGCTGCAGATTCTTCCACGGCGGTCCCAGTTCGTTGTCGTATTGCAGGATGTATTGGTCTACTCCGTAGAACGACATCGGCGCCGCCACGCCCGCTCCGCTGATACCGGCCTTGAAGCGATCAGTGCTTGCCACGGTGTAGTCGGTCAGAATTCCGCCGTAGCTCCAGCCGGTCACTGCCAGCCGATTCGGATCCGCAACGCCCAGCGCGACGGCCTTGTCGACGCAGGCCATCAGGTCCTCGACTTCATAGTGGCCCCAGTCGGCCGCGATGGCTTTGGCGTAGTCCTGCCCGCGCCCGGAGCTGCCGCGATAGTTCACATTCAATTCGGCGTATCCCTTGGTTGCCAGCCACTGGCGCAGGAAGTCGAAGGTATGCGCATCCTGCCCGTTGGGACCGCCATGAATGAACAGGATCATCGGCACCGGCGTCCCGGCCTTGAAGCCCGCCGGCCTGGTCAGTAGTCCATGGACCTCGACGCCTTCCTTGTCCTTCGCTTCAATGTCTTCGGTAGGAACGAGGTTCAGCTCTGCCACCAGCGCATCGTTGTGCGTGGTGAGCTTGCGCAGTGTCCCATTTGCCCCGTTCTCAAGCGCATAGATCTCGGCCGGGCTGGTGTCGTTGGTGTAGAGGACGGCCGTATGTCCGCCCGCCTGGTCCCACGCCATGACCGCGCCCTGCTGCGCGAGTCCGCGCTTGATGCCGTCTCCCCCAAGCTCCACCTCCGCCGGATACTCATTGCGGTCATCGGCCACGAGGTAGCTGAGATGCCCATCGGCCGAGAAAAATGGCTGGCTCACACCGCGATCGAACTTCGCCGCGGGATAGCTGACCGCCCCATCCAGCGTCACCACGGCCGGCTTGTTCTGGGAATACTCCAGCAACTCGATCTTGGCGCCCTGCGTGTAGGCAATCGACTTCGAATCCGGCGACCACGCCAGTCGCCCGCCGTCCGGCCCGCTCCACGTCGTCAGCTTTTTCGCGGTCGAGCCTGCCTTCGCCTCGACGACAAACACATCCGTGTTGTTGGTGCGATCGGAATCCTGATCATGGTTGCTGACGAAAGCAATCCACTTGCCGTCGGGCGACCACTCGGCGTCGTTCTCATTTACGTTCTTGTCGCTGGTCAGCTTCTCGGCTTTCTTCGTGGTCAGGTCCCACAGATACAGCGCGTTGTACGCGTCGTCACGCAAATAGCCCTGGATGTCCTGCTTGAAGTGGTAGCGATCAATGACAATAGGCTTCGGCGGTGCCGGCGGCTTCCCCTCCTCCGGATCGGGTTCCGCCTTGGGATGCAGCGTGAGCAGCAGCTTCTTCGAATCCGGCGACCAGCTGTAGCCCTGGATATTCTGGTCGGTAATGTTGGTGAGCTGCTCGGCCTCGCCGCCGCGGCGATCCATCACCCAGACCTGATCGCCCTTTACGGTCCCCGGCCGCGACGACGTGAAGCTGATGTACCGCCCATCGGGGCTGAACTTCGGCGACCCCGCGCCCTCCTTGCCGTAGGTCAGTTGCAGATGAACTGACCCGTCCCACTTCACCATCCACAGATGCGACTGGCTCTTGTCTTCCTTGGTATCGATCTGACCTACGGTGTAAAGCACCCATTCGCCATCGGGCGACACAACAGGCCCGCTCACGCGTTGCAGCTTGGCAAGATCGTCGAGGTTGATGTCGCGCTTTTTGGGTGCGTCGGCGGCGTTTGCGCCCAGTGTTGCAGCAATGATCAGGAAAGCAGGGGCTACCAGATTCAACAATTTCGGCGGCATGGGCAAGAGATTACCATCCCGCATCGATCTGCTTCCATGACAATATCGTAGGGAGCAGGATGGGGAGCAGGGACCTTCAGGTCCCTGAATGGCGATGAAAAAGAGAGGGGCTTCAGCCCCGGCAGGCCTACCGCAGCTTCTCCCGCACCTCAGGCCGCACCAAATAGAAGAAGAACACCAAGTTCAGCATTCCCTGAATCAACGCGGGCACCATGTGCTGGTGCGCGAAGATCCACAAGTTGTAGCCGCCCAGCATCAGCACGGCAGCCATCGCCATTGCCCAGGCCCACCGAAACCGCATCAGCAATCCGCCGCACGAAGCAAAGAGAAATACGGGAAGCACAATGAACAGTACGGGGTAGTGCCCGCCTACCACGCCCACAACGATGACCACCGCGAGCACCACAAGATAAAGCGAAATCGCGGCGAGGCCGGGCAGAGGCAGCAATTCCACCTTCGGCTCCGGAAGGCTGCCCGTTTCTCCCTCATGTCCGGCCGGCGCTTTGTCGTCTTCTGCGGGATTCGTTGCGGGCGTCCGCTCTTCGTCGCTCATAGCGTGTGCAGATACGCCAGCAGGTCATGCAACTGCTGGTCATCGAGCGCAGTGCCGGGCATGGTGCCATGTCCGTGCAAAATCACGGCAGTCAAACGGTCATCGGTAGGCGGCGCCCCCGAGGGCATCGCCTTGATCTTGGTGATGGCCTGCAGTCCCGGCCCGTGCAAACCCTGCGTTGTCGTCGGGTAGTGGCACTTCGCGCATGCCTGGTGAAAGACCTGCGCTCCCTGCGCCTCTTCCGGCGTCCAATCCGACTCCGGCTTTGACGGTGGCAGCGACTTGCATCCCGTCATCATCGTGAGGGCTGCCAAGCCGGCAAAAAGGGCCAATAAAAAACTGCAAATCCGTATCCGCATCTCTGGTTTCGATGATAAGCCATTGATTTCCCGCCGAACTGTGTGTTTCAGCTCACAGCGCCTCTCCACACACGTGCCATGCTGAAAGTGTTGCGAAACCTTTCTCCGCCTCGCAACGCAAGGCTTGTTGTGGGCATGCGTCGAAACCGTGCTCGGGCTCCGATTCTGCGGAAGGGAATCGCATGAAGCGTCGCATCCTGATTGCCGGAGTCGCCGCGCTCGTGTTCATCGCCATCATCTGGGGCATCTTTGCCTGGGTGGCGCATCGTGGCCGTTTCGACTATTCGGGCACGGTTGAGACCCGCGAGATTCAGATCGGATCGAAGATCGGCGGCCGTGTCACGCAAGTCCCCGTCGAAGAAGGCCAGATCGTCAAAGCAGGATCCGCGCTCGTGCTGTTCGAATGCGACGAACTGAAGGCGCAACGCGTGCAGGCCCAGGCAAAGGTCGAGCAAGCACAAGCCGATCTCGACAAGATGATGCGCGGAAACCGCCCCGAAGAGATTCAGCAAGCCGAAGCCACGGCCCGCGCACAACAAGCCGCATTCGATGCAGCTCGCAATGGTCCGCGCCGCCAGGAGATCGATCAAGCTCAGGCCGACTACTCTGCCGCTACCGCCGACGCAACCAACGCCGAAGTCACCTACCAGCGAATGCAAAAGCTGATTGCGACCGACACCATCTCCCGTCAGCAGTTCGACGACGCCCGTGACAAGCGCGATGCCGCCGCCCAGCGGGCCGAGTCGGCCCGCCAGCACCTTGCGCTGCTCCAGGCCGGCACGCGCCCTGAAGATCTGCGTGCCGCCGAAGACAAATACAAGCAGGCGGAAGCCGCTGCAGTCCTTGCGCGCAGGGGCTTTCGCAGAGAGGACATTGAGTCGTCCCGCGGCCGTCTGGCAGAAGCGCAGGGCTCCGTGGCCGAGCTCGATGCACGCCTGCGCGAGGCCGAGCTGACCGCCCCGGCCGATGCCGTTGTTGAAGTCGTCAGCGTTCGCCCCGGCGACCTGGTTCCCACCGGCAGAATCGTCATCACGATGCTCGAAGCCTCGCAACTCTGGGTGAAGGTCTACATTCCGGAAACCGATCTCTCCCATGTCCGCCTCGGTCAGCATGCGACGGTGCGTGTCGACAGCTACGGCAGCCGCGCATTTGACGGCCACGTTGGACAGATCGCGTCGCAAGCCGAATTCCTTCCCCGCAACGTGCAGACCAAGACCGACCGCGAGCACGAAGTCTTCGGCGTCAAGGTGTACGTCGATAACGCGCAGCAGGTTCTCAAGTCGGGGATGTCGGCGACGGTGCGCCTGGAATGACCGCCGTCATCTCAGCCGATCACCTGACCATCCGCTTCGGCTCGTTCACCGCGGTCCACGACGTCAGCTTCGAAGTCGGCAAGGGCGAGCTGTTCGGCTTCCTCGGCCCGAACGGCTCCGGCAAGACCACAATCATCAAAGCCCTTTGCGGTCTGCTGCGCCCCTCTGAAGGAACCGGCCATATCCTTGGCATGGACATCCGAAAAGATGCAGGCGAGATTCGCCGTCATGTAGGCTACATGTCGCAGAAATTCGGTCTCTACGAAGACCTCACCGTCGCTGAAAATATCAACTTCTACGCCGGAATCTATGGCCTCGATGCCAACCAGGCTGCTGCTCGAACCCGCGAAGTCCAGGCGCTCACCGGCATTGAACCCTACATGAACCGCCGCACCGGCCAACTATCCGGTGGATGGAAGCAACGCCTCGCCCTAGCCTGCGCCATCATCCATTCACCCGAGGTTGTCTTCCTCGATGAACCGACTGCAGGCATCGACCCGGTGGCGCGCCGAGCGCTCTGGGACTTGCTCTTTCAACTCTCCGGCCAGGGCGTCACCTTTTTCGTTACAACGCATTACATGGACGAGGCCGAGCGTTGCGGCCGCGTTGGCTACATCTACCAGTCGAAGCTAATTGCCATCGGCACCGTCGCCGAGTTGCAAAAACTCCCCGACGCCAATCCCGCCGGCACCTCGCGTATCCAGATCAGCGTGCCGAACCCCTCTGCATTGCTCGATCGCATTCGTCGTGCACCAGGCATCCGCGAAGCCACCGTCTTCGGCCATACGATCCACGCGCTGGCGGAGACCGACAAACTGGAGCAACTGCGCGCCGAGCTACCGGAGGCGCACATCGAAACGATCGAATCATCGCTCGAAGACGTCTTCGTCACCCTCACTTACCGCATCATGGAGGCGCAGCGATGAAGACCCCGTTTCGCGGCCTCGTCCCCGTATGCCGCAAGGAGTTTCTGCACATCATCCGCGACCCCGGCACGCTTTTTTTCGCGCTGCTCATCCCCATGTTGCAATTGTTTCTCTTCGGATTCGCCGTCGATACAAACATCCGACAGATCCCCACGGTAGTCCTGGACGAATCGAACACGCAAGACAGTCGCCGCCTGCTTCAGGCCTTTGCCGGCTCCGACGTCTTCAATCTCAAGCTCTCCGTCCAATCCCAGGACGCGATGTACGAAGCGATCCGTGACGGCAAGGTCCGAGTCGGCATCCGCATCCCGTACGACTACGCCCGCCGACTGCAGGATGGCACCACCGCCTCTGTCCTTGTCCTCGTCGATGGCTCTGACTCATCGGTCGCCGGCCAGGCCATGAGCACCGCCACCGGTGTCGCGCTCAAGGAATCGCTGAGCCGCGCGCTGCCCGATGGCGCAATGCCCATCGAGGTGCGTCCATCGGTGCTCTACAATCCCGCAACGCGTTCGGCCAACTTTTTTGTCCCCGGTCTGATTGCGATTCTCCTTCAAGTCATGGCGATCCTGATGATCGCGCTGAGCCTCGTACGCGAGCGCGAACGCGGCACCCTCGAACAACTGACCATGACCCCCGTCGCCCCGCTCGGCTTGATGGTCGGAAAGATGATTCCCTATGGCGTTCTTACCTTTGCCGAACTCTGCGCCATCCTGCTCGTTATGCGGACTGTTTTCCTTGTGCCCGTCCACGGCAACGTATTTCTGCTGCTCCTGCTCTCTGTGCCGTTTCTGCTCACCGTGCTGGGCATCGGGCTTGTGATCTCAACGCGCGCGCGAACTCAGGCCGAGGCATTCCAGCTTTCGATGGGAACGATTCTGCCCTCGGTCTTTCTCTCCGGCTACATTTTTCTGATCGAAAATATGCCGCCGTTTTTCCAGGGCATCAGCCGCCTGATCCCGGCCACGTACTACATCCAGATCCTGCGCGGCATCATCCTGCGCGGCGCGGGCATTGGCGAACTATGGGTTCAGGCGACTGTGCTGACCGCGATGGGCTGCGCCAGCACTCTGCTCGCGGCGAGGCTATTCGTCAAGCAGGGCGCACAATAACTGGCTGTTCAACCGCAACCGAACACGGCCCTCACACTAGGCCTTTAAACCTAACATTGTCATTCCGACCGAGCGTAGTCGGGGTCCCCTGTGACAGGTCTTCGTCGCTGGGGTGATCGAAGCGAGCCGAGGAACGTGCAGTTGTCCTTTACCCCCGCCCGCACGAGATTAATCCGAAGCCGCGATCGCTTCACAGATCTTGTCGATTGCAGGGAGCTCCGCCTGGCTTCCCGGCCTGTGTCCATTCACAAGGATTGAAAATGCCACCGTTCTTCCGCTCGCCGTCTGCAGATACCCCGACAGTGCATTCGTCTCGTTCAAGGTGCCCGTCTTCGCCCATAGCTTTCCCCGCAGCGGCGAATTCCGGAACCGCCCGTAGAGCGATCCATCCACGCCTGCAACCGGGAACGTGCCGCGCCAGGGCACGCCCCACGCCTGCCGCGTTGCAAACGAAAGCAACTGTGTGTAGGCCCGCGGAGTGATGCGATCGTCCATGCTCATTCCTGAGCCATCGTAGAAAAAGAAATCCCCATCGCTCACGCCCGCGTCCACCAGGAACTGCCGCACCACGCGCGCGCCCTGCGCCAGGCTGCCGTCCTTGGCAAAGGTTTTGCCGAGCAGCCGGAGCAGCAGTTCTGCATGCAGATTCTGGCTCACCTTGTTAGTCACCGTGATGTCCTGCGCAACCGGCACCGAGATGTGCTTTGCCAACACTTTGCGGTTGTCCAACGGCGCTTCAATGGTATCCAGCATGCGCGGCGCCAGCTTCAGTGCTTCGGATCGGTCCGCACTAAAGTCCCCTGTCCCGGTCGGAAGGCGGTGTGCCGAAGTCGGATCTCCATTGACCTTCACTCCACGGCGCAGCAAAGCATCCTTGAATGCCGCCGCGGCGAACTCTGCCGGATCTTCAATCGCCAACGGCGCGTGCAGGCCCTGCGCCGGAGCCGTTCCCCATGCCCTTACAAGCAGGCTGCCCGGCCTGCGCTCTAGTCCCGGATGCGGTACATCTCCGGCCTGTGCCATTGTCATCGAGTTTTCAAGCGTGTAGTAGTCAATGTCCGGCGACCACTGCGCCAGCGTCGCGCCCGCCTTTGCCGGATCGACCGTCATGGTCAGTTCAATCGTGTTGTCGGCAAACGAAAGCGCCGATACCGGAGCTCCGTAACCCCACTGCAGGTCGTCCCACGCCCACGCTGTTCCATACGACTCGCTGAGATAGAAGCTGTCGTCGCCCACCACGGCGCCCTCGATCGTTCGCACTCCCGACTGCTCCACCTGCTCGGCCAGCAGATCCAGAACATCCAGGGCGCTTGGCTCAGCTTTTACCTCCTGCGGCGTCGGGACTGCTGCCGGTTTCCCGGTGGGCGACTTAGCTGGAGGATTTTGGGGTGTCGCCGGCGATGCTGGTGGCGTCGGCGGCTGGTAGGGATAGTGCCGCGCGTTCATCGTCGGATCGCCCGAGCCCAGGATCAGAATGTTGCCGTGAAGCACACCCCCAGCATCGATGTCTCCGCCTGCAACCACATCGGTGGTCCAGGTAAGGCTCTCCACCGGCAGCAGCGCAAATGCGGCAGCGGTGGTGGCGAGTTTTGCATTCGAGGCTGGCGTGAACAGCTTGCCCTCGTTGAGCCCGTAGAGCGGCTGTCCCTCAAGTGTAGTCACGCTGATGCCGAATTCCGTGTGGCTGAGCGCAGGATCGGACAGGATCGCCTGAATGCGCTCGGCCATCGCTCCCTTTGCGGGCGCAGCGTGTACCGGACGCCGCGCGGAGGCGGGGGCTTGGTGCGTCTGTGGAAAAGTGCAGGTGGCGGAGAAGGTGAGCAGCGCTGCGCAGAGCGCCGGCATTCGCCGGATGGGAAACATGCAGGGAGTGTAGCAGGCCGCGATTCGTCAATGCCCTTGCTGCCGGATGCAGCCGCACCCATAGAATCGACTGGTGCTCTGATGGCACAGGTCCAGGTCCCCATTAATGGGTTCGATGCGATGACTCCTTCACGACGCACCGTTTCGCACTGGAAATTGCGGACACGCTCGCTCGAACTGGGCCGGCGAACGCTCGTGATGGGCGTCGTCAACATCACGCCCGACTCCTTCAGCGATGGAGGCAGATTCCTCGAACCCCAGACGGCAATCGCCCAGGTGCTACGGCTGCTTGATGAAGGCGCCGACCTGCTCGACCTGGGCGCGGAGAGCACCAGGCCCGGTTCTCGCGCCGGCAACGCGGCCGAGGCAGCAGTCAGTGCAGAGCAGGAACAGGCGCGGCTGCTTCCCGTTATCGAGGGCATCCTCAAAGCCCGGCCCGATACGATCCTTTCCTGCGACACCTACAAATCCGCCACCGCGCGTGCCGCACTCGCCGCCGGTGCCGAGATCATCAACGACGTAAGCGGATTCACCTGGGATGAGGCTATACCCGGTGTCTGTGCGGAATCAGGCTGCGGTGTGGTGCTGATGCACACGCGGGGCAGACCCGAAGAATGGCGTACGCAGGCGAAGTTGCCCGCAGAGGCGCTCGTTGACACCATCCGAGCCGGGCTTTCCGAGAGTCTTGCGATTGCTGTGCGCGCCGGCGTCGCGGCTGAGTCTGTGATTCTCGATCCCGGCTACGGCTTCGGCAAGAAGCTTGACGAGAACTACACCGTCCTCGCGCGCCAGGCCGAATTGCTCGCACTCGGCCGCCCGCTTCTCGCAGGTCTGTCGCGGAAATCCTTTCTTGGTCACACGCTGGCTCCGCTATAAGGTGGCGACGGGGCCCCGGTCGAGGCACGCGAAATCGCCGGCATCGCGGCGCTGGTTACGGCCATCCTGCACGGAGCATCGATCGTTCGTGTACACGATGCTCGTCCAGCAGTTGATGCCGCGCGCATCGCGGATGCCGTGCTCGCCGCCTGCTGATGTATTTCGGACAAAACCAGTCCAAATTGCGGGCGCCATTACCTCTCGAAACGAAGGTCATCGCAGGGCAAACCATATGGGCAAGTCCTTGCAGCGCAAGTGGTATTCTGCGAGGGAATACAAAGCGCGATTATGTTCCTAATGCTTTTACTCAAGTCAGGAAGAACAAATGAAGACGTTGTTATTTCGGGTATTACTCTTCGTAAAGGAATTATTTGCTGAAGAACAGGGTCAGGACTTGGTCGAGTATGCTCTGGTCGTTGCACTCATCGCCTTCGCCGCAATCACCGGCATGAAATTTCTCGCCACCGGCTTGAATCATGCGTTTTCCGACATTGCAAATGTCCTGACGTCGAACATTACTTAACCAAATCTCTGGACCTGCGATCCTGAATCGATGAGAACGCGCTTGGGACGATTCTCTGCTCGCCGTGCAGTCCGCGGCCTCTTCGGGCAGCCGCGGAGTGCGCAACTCTGCCGCTATCGTTTCGACATCGCGTGCAGCTTGAGAACCGTATTCCAGTTACGCGCGGTTCCCATCACGCCAATGGCCTTGTCGAGCGCCTTGCCGGTAAACTTGGTTTCCGCCGCGCCGTCTGGCAGGTGCAGATAGAGCGCATCCCCCGCCAGGTGATACTTATCCCTGCGCTTGGGATACATCGTAACGATGCGATCGAGTCCTGCCTCCGCATTTGGCCCGGCTAGTCCGGCCAGGAACGCGACGTGTACCCTGGCGCCGTCGACGGCCTCTACGGCAAAGGGATTCTCGCGAAGCACGCGATCCATCTGTTCGTGCGTGCGCACCACCACTCCGCAGGGCGCGCCCATCAATTTCTCCAGGCCGGCTGCAACCGCCTGCGCAACCTTTGCTGCTGAACCCTTCGCATCCACGACCGCATTGCCGCTCTGAATGTAAGTTTCGACTTTCTCGTATCCCAGCCCAGTCAGCATCCTTCTGAAATCGGCCATGGGCAGCTTTCCGTGACCGGCAAGATTGACGGCGCGAAGAAGAATGACATAGGTCGGCATGGCAATACCCTCTGCTGCCGTATCCTATACGCTTACGGCGAATCCCGGAATCAGATCGGCAGAGTCGAAATATGCAACCCGATTATTGCTTTTCCGTGGCCAGGTAAACCACAACGCCGCTCAACAGCGCCACCGTTGCCAGTGCGGGCAGCACGATCCAGCCCATACCGTCCGACTGGGTAAGCGCGGACGGCACCAGCGCATCGAGATGCAGCGCCCGTGGCAGATCTTCCAGCCATGCCCTCAGCAGATTTCCCTTCCACACGAGAGCCCCCGCGGCGACGACGACCAACAGCATCAGGGCGAAGATCTGCGCCCCCAATATCGGCCGACCCACCGTTTCGATTGCCGCATTGCGTCGCCGAAGTTGGGCGCGCCACCATAAAGCGCCGGGGGACTCAAGGCGTGGCAGATCCAATGTCTGCTTGTGTGAAGCCCGCAGTGCCTGGGTCACAAGCACAAGGTCGGAGCAGAACCGGCAAGTCTCGACGTGTACGCGCAGTTCCGCCGGGCAAGCCTCGGGCCAGTAGCCCTGGTGCAGCAGTTCGGTCACGTCTCGCTCGCGCGTGCATGTGAAAGGACTCATGCTTCTCCCTTCTGACGCAGCAAACGGGCCATCCTGCGCCGCGCCCGGAACAACAGCAGCCGGATACTTGCCGAAGCCAGCCCCGTCACTTCTGCAATCTCGTGGTGCGAGTAGCCCTCGGCATAAGCCAGCCACAGCAGTTGCCGGTCGCGAGGCCTCATCTGGGCCATCGCTGGGCCCAGCATCGCCAGCGAATCCGCCTGCCCCTCGCCGCAGCGCGCCGTGAACAACTCTTCCGGCATGTCGTCAATCGATGAGGATTTCGGACGCCGCCAGTGATCACGCAACAAATTGGTTGCAATTCGAAAAAGATACCGCCGTGCCGCAACTTCGCCGTCCGCAGGATGGCTCGCGCACAGAAATCGCACATAGCTCTCCTGCGTCAGATCGTCGGCAAGCGCACGATCGCGGCTCACGCGCGCAAGGTAAGCCCAGAGCGACCGGGCCGAGCGCGCATAAAAACCGGCGAACTGCTCGTTATCCATCGCCGCGGCCGGCGCACCGGCGGCGAGGGGTTGTCCTTCGCCTGCCAGCACGTTCGGAATGGTCGACTCCCAGGGCATCGGTCTCTGCTTCCTCACCTTCACCGCGCTCCCCGCGACTCACTGCCTGTCCTTGAATCCCGAGGAAGCGCCGAGCGCCGAATCGAATCTGCCTTGCGCCTGTGTCGGCAGGCATCAAGCCAAGCTTCGCCGCCAGCAGCCACGAAACGCCTGCTGAGATGATAAAGCCGATTCCGGGCATCAGCACCACCGTTCCGAAAACCAGCATGGGTGTGTCCATATCAGGCCCGGCATGGCGCAGTGACAGCAGCCCAATGCCCAGCAGCACCATCACGATGCCGGCCTGCAGCGGTGTGAGAATGCGCGCGACCGCGCTGGGCATGCGGCGGTCCTGCTCGATTCCAATCGGAATCGGCGCCGC
Source organism: uncultured Acidobacteriaceae bacterium (assembly GCA_963830285.1). GTDB lineage: Bacteria > Acidobacteriota > Terriglobia > Terriglobales > Acidobacteriaceae > Telmatobacter. The sequence goes on along the minus strand of CAWHLU010000008.1, from coordinate 951,114 downwards.
CTCAAGAAACTTCCTGCCCGCCTCGGTCTCCATGTAGGAGGCCAGTTCCTGGTTGCTGGTGAACTTGTCGATCAGCTTGCCGTGAACCTCGCTCTGCAGCTTGAAGATGCGACTCCAGCGGCGATTCTCGACGAACATGCGGGCCAGCACAAAAATGCCGGTCAAGCCGAACGCAAAGGCCAGAAGCGGCACGGCGTCGCTCCACACCCGCTCAAAGGACGACTGCGTGGGTCTGCGAGCGATATACATCCGGCCACACCGCACGCTCCAGTGCCTCATCAGGCTGTCCGTCTTCATGCTTCAAATGCGAAAACAGGTAAAACTCGGGATTCCGCGCCACCTCGGGATGCGCAGCGAGAAACGCCGCCAGCTGCGGGTTGTTGCGAGCGACATACTCCTGATTCGACAGCAGCGAAGGATCGTGCGCGACCACGGTGGTCAGCGTAGGGCTCAGCCGCAGCAGCTGGATCAGTTCTGTCTGGTTCGCCGCCACATCGCGCTCGTTGGGAACCGTCTCCACGCTCGATACCGATCGCGGGCGCCGGGGTGGAAGTGCGAGGCTGGGCCACTCCCAGGGTGGCCAGAAGCAGGACGGAAAGTGCTATGGCAGAAAGGATCCGATAGACCAGGCGGCGCTTGTGCATTGTTTCCCCTCGAAATCGAAGAGGCCTTCCCGGCCCTTCTATCGAGTACAACGGACGAAGGCGTAGGTCGGTTAACAACCTTTTATGGACCGGCCAATAGCTCCGGAATCCACGTTGGGGGGTGGGGCATTCCCCTTTAGCGGTATTTAAGTAACAGCGTTGGAAGGTTACTTTGTACGTATTCCCAGACTGTACCTTTGGGTTCGAGCGATGTGTTCCGGGTATCTCCGAGACCGATTCCAAAGCAGAGGAGACAAGCGACACAATGGACGACCACTATCACAGCGGGAGACTTCTCGCCCGTCTCAAGCAAAGTTACGCAGATCGCCGCAACACCCTAACCTGGGCTCTCTTGATCTGGTCTTTCACGGCCGTCGGATTCGCACTTTTTCTGCCCTTTGACGCCACCATGCTGCGCTCTGTCGGCGTTGCCGTGGGCTGGTCCGCCATCCACCTCATGCGCAAGGTGTAAGGGAGGAACGGCACCCAGCGTAGGGTAGATTCCCGCCATGCCTTCCGAGCACAGCAAGGCGACCATCATCAGCATGGCGATCGTCGCCACCGGCATCACCGTACTGCTGCACGAAGGCGTGGGCCACGGCGTCACCTCCTGGCTCCGCGGCGGAGTACCGACCGAACTCACCAGCAACCATCTCTCAAGCCTGCACGAGGATCGCTGGATCGAGGCCGGTGGAACCCTCGTCAACCTCCTGGCCGGCACCTTGGCGCTGCTGGCCACACACGCCGCCGGAGCGCGCGCCGGCCTTCGCTACTTCTGCTGGCTCCTCGCCGCGCACAATCTCTTCTCCGGCACCGGCTACTTCATGTTTTCCGGCATCTTCGGCTTCGGCGACTGGCAGCAGGTGATTACCGGCCTCCCGCACCAGGCCCTTGTTGCGCACGGCGATGGCAGTCTTTGGCCTCATACTCTACGTGTTCGTCGCGTGGCTACTGGCCATCGCGGTCCGGCCCTTCTGCGCCACGCGCGCGACATACAACGTCATCGGCCGGCTGCCCTATCTGGCCAGCTGCATCTTCAGCTGTGTCGCCGGCATCCTTGACCCGCTGGGCATCAAGCTGCTTCTGGAGCTCCACCATTCCGGCTGCCTTCGGCGGATCCTCCGGCATGCTCTGGCTCGATGGCATCATTCCGCGTCCGCTTCCCGAAACGTCGCTCCTGGTTCCACGTCTGCCTGCATGGTGGTTCTTTGCCGCCGTATTTGGCGTGGCATACATCGTCGTGCTCGGACGCGGCATCGAGTTCGCGCATTAGCCGGCAGAAGCCGAAACCTCGACGGCCCGCCGCCCGTCCTCATCAGCAGGTCCGCTACCGATGAATATCCCTTTGTCACTCGGCATTCCGTCCATCCTTGCCGTTCTCGCGCTCGCCGTTTGCACCGCAGACGCGCGCGCCGACCAGCTCAAGTCGCCCTGGGACGGCCATCCGGTCGCGCTGACCGACGCGGCATACACATGCCCTGATCCGCCGCCATTCTCCAAGTCCCTCGATGCCGAGAGCTACTACACCGACGCGCACCACTCCGTCATCGATCCCGTAAAGAAAGCAGCCTACGAAAAAGCCGCCGAAGCTCCTGACCATCTTGGCCAATGGACCACGCAGGCCGCCGACGCCTACCTCCGTCATGGCAGCCGCGCCGGCGCACAATGCGTTTACGCTCTACTCTCGGCCGCCGCGGCCTCCAAAGCCTGGTCCGCTTCCATGCCCACCGGCCAGGCCCACTACGTGCAAAAGTGGCTGCTGGCCGGTACCGCAATGGCTTATCTCAAGGTCCGCAATACCGGCGTTGGCACGACCGAGCAGGACAAGGAAATCCAGAAGTGGTTTGGGTTTCTCGCCGACCAGGTGGTTGACTATGTCGACGACAAGATGAAGAGCCCCAACAGCGATGCCTGGAACAATCATCGCTACTGGGCCGGACTCGCCGTCTGCGCCGCAGGCATCGCCCGCAATGACAACCACGAATTCCGATTCGGCATGGATGCCTTCAAGGCCGGCGTCGACGACATCGGCCCCAGCGGCGTGCTGCCCCGCGAACTTGCGCGCGCCGGAATGGCGCTTCACTACCACCTGTATGCACTTGCCCCGCTCATCATGCTGGCCGAACTCGGAGAGACAAACGGCATCGATACCTATGCTGCAAACGACCATGCGATCGACCGGCTGGTGAATCTCTGCGAACAAGGCCTGCTGCATCCCGAAATCTTTCAGAAAGCGACCGGCGTCGAGCAGAACATGCCCGACAAAATCTCCGGCGCTACCATCGGCTGGGCTGTGCCCTACGTAAAACGCCACCCCGACCCGCAACTCTCTGCCTGGATCGCCCAGGCTGAGTACACGAGCTTCTGGCAATGGGGCGGTCTCCCGCCAGGATGATCCCAAGCTGACCCGCCCTGAAAATTCCGACGGTTGGCGGTTGAATACGGAGGGAGCAGCGGCCCTGGAGGCTGCTGAAACCATGCGCAGAGAATTAGGGAGCCTTAGGCCCGGAGGGTTCCACGGCCGACCGAGATTCCATGTTCTTCGGGCTGCGCAATGAGCGGGCGAAGACAAGACGAAAGTCCTGTCGTTTACTATATATACACTTCTCCGACGTTTACAAAATGCGCTAAACTCCTCAGTCTGCGGGTCTGCGCTCCCCGAGCTGTTCCGGCCCGCCTATTTTGGAGGTTTCATGGCACGTCCTTATTGGTCGGGCAACGTTCAAATCTCGCTCGTGGCGTTCGGAGTAAGCCTCTACGTCGCCACCGAGAGCAAGGGCCAGATCAGCTTTCACCAGATCAGCCGCCGCACCGGCGAACGCATCCGCCACCAAAAGGTGCTGGAAAGCGCGGCGGAAAGCCGGGAAGCCACTACGGCGGTCGAAAACGACGAGATCGTGAAGGGCTACGAATACAGCAAGGGCAAATACGTCATCATCGAGCCCAGCGAACTGGAAAACCTGCGCATCCCCTCCAAGCACACCATCGCTGTGTCGCAGTTTGTCGAGGTCGCTGACCTCAATCCCGAGTACGTTGAGAAGCCCTACTTCGTGACGCCCGAGAACGACATGTCGGCCGAAGCTTTCAACGTCGTCCGGCAGGCGCTTGTGAAAACCGGCAAAGCTGCAATCGGCAAAGTGTCATTCTCCGGCCGCGAAAACATCATCGCCCTGGTGCCCGCGGGTGCCGACAGCCCCGGCATGATGGCCTACACCCTCCGCTATCAGAATGAGCTGCGCAATCGCGCCGACTACTTCAGGGACATCAAGCAGCCGGCCATCGACGCCGACTCCCTCCAGTTGGCCGAGACTCTGATCTCAAAGATGTCGGGCAAGCTCGATATCAACAAATTCGAGGATGGATACGAGACGGCAGTCAAAGCACTGGTGGAATCGAAGGTGAACAATCTGCCCATTCCGATCGACCAGGCGCCGCAACAGCGGCCGAGTAACGTGGTCAACCTGATGGACGCTCTACGCAAGAGCCTCGGCTCGGATTCAACCTCGACCAAGCCGGGGTCCCCGGCGACAGGTCCAAGTCGCTGGGGTGGCAAGAAGCCCCCCAAGAGCGTGAAGGAAGCACCGGCCAAGGGTATTGGCATCGTGAAGTCCCCTGCCAAATCCGCTAAACGCAAATCTGCCTGAGGAGTTGCAGTAGACTTTGGCGTCTTCTCAGTCGGCCAGGGTTGGTGCAGGATGACGCAAACTCGTTATCTGCGGCTCGCTGCCGCTCCGCTTATCGCACTCCTCATCCTCTTGCCCGCGAACGCCCAATCCGCTCGCGACAAGGAATTCGCCCCCACGCAGCAGCCTCCAGCACTCGTGAACACCTGCCTGATCACGAAAAACGTGAAAGAGATGGTGAGGTTTTACGCCGCTGTTCTGAAACTGGGCGCGCAGATGTCGGGTGAAGATTACGCCGAGTTCCACACTGGCGTCGGAGTCCTGGCCATCTTCTCAGCCGAGGCGCAGGAGCGCTATATTCCCGGTTCGGCTACGGCGGCGAACAACGAGAGTGTCATTCTCGAGTTCAGAGTCGCCGATGTCGACGCCGAATACCGGCGGCTTCAGGACGTCGTGAAAGTCTGGGTCAAGCCACCCACGACGCAGCCCTGGGGAACTCGGTCCGTTCACTTCCGGGACCCGGATGGGAATCTGATCGACTTCTACTCTCGACCGGATTCGAAGTCTCCAGCAACCGGATTTCGCTGACTCTCTTGCCGGATGTACAAGAATTTGAACCCAAATACCCGGAAACGTTCTTTCGTTGACGCGCACTATCTCGGCGGGTAGACTCCGAGCCATTCGAGCGGCTCGCCGCAAAGTGTCTCTCTGCCGCCGAACCTACTTGGAGGATTGACCATGCTCCCCCTTACAAAGCGCTTTGCGCTATTGCTTGCTCTCACTTTGTCGGCCACGCTCCACGCCACTGACTATACCTACCAGCAGACCACCCAGATGACGGGCGGTTCGCTGATGAAGATGGTGAAGTCCGTCGGATTCATCAGTTCGCAGGCGCGCCACATGGGCGACCCCATCATCTCCACGATCTACTTGAAAGACAACCGGCTGGCCAACGTTTCCCCCGAGACCATCGAGATCATCGACCTCGACAAGGAGACCATCACCCACGTCGATGTGCAGAAGAAGACCTACACCGTGATGACGTTTGACCAGATGAAGCAGGCCATGGCAAACGCCCGCGCGCAGATGGAGAAGCAGCCGCCCCCACAGCCGGCTGCGCAGCCCGCCCCTGATCCAAATGCGCAGAACGTGAAGATGAGCTTCGACGTGAAGGTGCGCAAGACCGGTGCGACCAAGCAGATTAGCGGCCTCGATAGCAGCGAAGCCATCCTCACTATGACCATGACCGCGACCGATACCCAGACACAGCAGTCCGGCAACATGGCCATCACCAATGACATGTGGATGGTGCCGGCAATTCCCGGCTACGACCAGGTTCGCGACTTCTACCGGCGCATGGCGATGAAAATGGTCGATTCCAACACCATTGCGCTGGGTTATGACTTCAGCAAGATGCTGGCGCAGAATCCCGGTGCCGGCCAGGCGCTCGGAGACATGGCGAAAGAGATGCAGAAGCTGGACGGCGTCCCGATCATGCAGGTGATGCGTATGGGAACGACGACCAACGGCCAGCCGCTGCCTGCAGCATCGGAAGCGCCGACGGCAGCCGATCCGGCCGGGCCAAGCAAAGGGGACGTGGCAAAAGCTGGCCTGGGCTCTGCATTAAGCAGCCGGCTCGGTGGCTTCGGCTTCGGGAAGAAGAAACAGGATCCACCTCCCGATCAGAATAATGGTCAAAACGGAACTCAGCCTCCGCCGACCAGCGCCATTCTGATGGAAACGCAGATCACCACGTCGAACTTCTCATCGGCGCCGGTCGACCCGTCGCATTTCGACGTGCCGGCGGGATACAAGCAAGTACAGGCGCAAATCCAGCCGCCTCCGGGCCATGCGCAATAGAACTCTGAACGACGAACCTCGAACGCAGAACGGTCCTCCATGTCTCTCCGCACCGTTTCTTTCTCAGGGAGGGTTTAAAATCGTTCGTGGCGCAGAGATGATTGCGCCGCTCGTTTGCCTGCACAACCGCGCAGCGATTGGCAGGCCAACTTGTGTCAATTTCTCGGGGAAGCGGGCAGGATGCGAGCGAAGACGGCAGTGGTATTGGGCGCCCAGTGGGGCGACGAGGGCAAGGGCAAGATTGTGGATGTGCTAAGCGAGCGCTTCAGCGCCGTGGCGCGCTATGCCGGTGGACACAACGCAGGGCATACCGTGATCCACGGCAGCCAGAAGTTCGTTCTGCAGCTTATCCCTTGCGGTGTGCTGAGGCCGGGTTGCAAAGGCGTGATCGGCAACGGCGTTGTTCTTGACCCTATCGCCTTCCTGAAAGAAGTCGCCAAGCTGCGCTCGCTTGGAGTTGAAGTCGACGGCCAGCTGTTTGTCTCAAATCGCGCCCAGGTCATCCTGCCCTATCACCGGATGATCGAACTGGCGGCTGAAAGTGCGCCGGGACGCAAGCGCATCGGCACTACCAGCCGCGGCATCGGCCCAGCCTATGAAGACAAGATGGCGCGCAGCGGCCTGCGCGTCGTCGACCTGCTCAACACGTCGCTGCTGCGCCAGCATATCGAGGCGGCCTGCGGCGAGAAGAACGCCATCGCCCACGCCCTGTTCGGCACCGACCCGCTCGATCCGGAGAAGATGTACGAGGAATATGCCGCTGCCGCCGAAGAGGTGCGCCCGTTTGTCACCGACACCGGCCGGATGCTCCACAAGATCATTGCCGAAGGCGGCTCTGTGATGTTTGAAGGCGCGCAGGGAACGATGCTCGACATCGATCACGGCACCTATCCGTTTGTGACGTCCTCGTCGGCGACGGCGGGCGGCGCGTCCACCGGTACGGGCGTCGGTCCGACGGCGATTGGTACAGTGATCTCGGTGACCAAGGCCTACGTAACGCGTGTCGGCGAAGGTCCGTTCCCGACAGAGATCCATGACGCAATCGGAGACCAGCTTCGCGCGCGCGGCAATGAGTACGGCGCGGTGACAGGACGTCCGCGGCGCTGCGGATGGCTCGACATTCCACTCCTGCGCTATTCGAACCAGGTGAACGGCGCGGAATGGCTGGTTGTCACGAAGATGGATGTGCTCGACGAGCTCGACGAGATTCCGATCTGCGTCGGCTACCAGCTGGACGGCAAAGTCAGCGACGAGATTCCCGCCGACGTGCAGGGACTGGATCGCATCAAGCCGGTTTACACAACACTCAAGGGCTGGCGCACATCCACGGAAGGCATTACCGGATTTGATAAGCTGCCGAAAGCCGCGCAAGAGTATCTTCGCTTTCAGGAGCGCGAAAGCGGCGCGAAAATCGGCATGGTTTCCACGGGCCCCGACCGCGAACAGACGATGGTGCTTCCAGAATTTGCTGCGGCGCTCGACGAGATTCACGCATAGACTGGACTGACGAACCGCTATATTCACCTTGGTTTGAGGAAGTGCTCTCCATGATCAGCTTTACCGTCCGGATGAGGTTTGCCCAGGAAGATCGGGCTGAGATTGCCGAGATTCTTCACGGACTCACAGCGGCATCGCGCCTCGAGCCGGGATGCAAGAACTTCATACCGCACTGGGTGCAGGGCGAGCCGTGCAGCGTGCTGATCTACGAGCAGTACGAGGACCAGAAAGCGGAAGAAGCACACCGGCAGTCGCCGCACTTCAAGAAATATGCCGTCGCCGGGCTCTACCAGAAGATGCTCGAACGCAGCCGCGAGGACCTTGCCGCGCTGGCGTAGTTTGAGCTGTGAATCCGAAGGAAGGCATTCGGAGCGCGGCAATCGAGGAGTCGCACCAGCACAGACCCACCATTTCCCGATGCGGATTCTTAGCTCCGGACGTAGCCACGCTCGTGGAGTCCAGTAACTTTGGAGACCGTTTTTCGATCGGGAGTTTATCTGGCGATGCGGCAGGCTTTTCGCGGGCGCATTACAATAAGGACTAATCCCGCCGGTCCAGTTGCCTTTGCAAATAACCCCCGGGGCGGCAAGTTTTAGGAACGGTGGATGGATGCGTTTGGGTTCTTGGCTCTTCCGCGCAACGCTTGCTACGGGTGTGATGCTGCTTGCGTCTCAATCTTTGGCGCCGCAAACAGCCAGCATTCCGCCCGAATCCAAAAACGCTGATGTTAGGTCTGCGGCAACCCTTCCCGATGCTCCTCTGCCGTTATTCGAAGCGGCGCCGGCGAAGCCACTCGACTGGCCAGACGCTGCGGTCCAGACCGACACCGCATCCGCCGACTCCTCCTCACAGTCTCCCAGTCAATCTCCCTCACAGCAAACCTCACAGACTCCCGCCCAGCAATCCGACAGCGACAAAAGCCAGCATGATAAGGCCGAAGAGCAGCTCAAACAACAGGAGCACCAGCGGGTAATGGGCGTGATGGCGACATTCAACACCACCCGCGACCAGAACGCGCTGCCTCTCTCTCCCGGACAGAAATTCCGGCTCTTCTTCAAGAGTTCCACGGATCCGTGGCCCTTTTTATTAGCAGGTGTCGTCTCCGGCCTGGGTCAGGCCGACGACAGTTACCCAGAGTGGGGTCAGGGTGCGCAAGGCTACGCGAAGCGATTTGGTGCCGCGTACTCCGATGCCTTTATCGGCAATTTTTTCGGCAATGCGGTATTGCCTTCTCTGCTGCATGAGGATCCACGCTACTTCCAGAAAGGCACAGGCAGTAGCACCAAGCGCTTCCTATGGGCGGCTGCAAGCACCGTCTGGTGCAAGCGTGACAAAGGTAGCTGGGGACCGAACTATGCGAATGTCGGAGGCAACCTGATTGGTGCCGCCATTTCGCGCGCGTACTATCCTTCTTCCGAGCGGTCCGTCGGCGACGTTTTCTCTGACGGATTGACGGTGTCGGCAGAGGGAATTGTGGGCGCCGAAGTCATTGAGTTCTGGCCGGATCTGGTGCGTCACCACAGGCGCAAGCAAGCCGAGAAGTTGGCTCGGCAAGCCGCTCAAACCGATGCGCACGGTGCCGCCAAATCTGCTCCTGAATCGGCCCCGGCTGGAACGTCGCCAAAGCAGAACCAGAACTGAATCCGCGGACTCCAAGGACGATTAGGCGCTAGAGGTCAGTTTTGCTTGAACTGCTGAGTAACCAGAAATAAGTCGCAAGTTCCGTTTGATGACGTGCAGTGACGCCGAGGTTTTCGCTGAGTCAAACGATCGTGAGTGAACGTTTCTTTGGTCACGTCAGTCGAATGACCTAAGGATTTCGCATGGCGGAACATTCACATGGCGCGCATTGACCTGTACGGCAATTCGGGGCTACCATCCGTTACGCCTATGCGAATGTGGAGGGTAAGCGCGCCTGCAAGCAGGGACCGTTGTCTTGCGATGACTTTTGCTCTTTGGGTGCTGCTGGTTGCTCCGGGCTCGTTGCCCGCGATGCCGCGCGCTGAGAAGCATGAGACGCGGCACCAGATCGAACACCTCGAAGACGCCTGGCGCACTGCCGTTTTGAAGGGAAATATCACGGCGATGGATGCGCTGCTCGCCGACGATTATATCGCCATCTCTCCAACTGGAATCCTGCAATCCAAGGAACAGGCGCTGGCCAACCTCCGCTCCGGCAGCATGCACTTCAATTCCATCGAGCTGAGTGACAGGAAGATTCGCATGTATGGAACGACCGCGCTGGTGACCTCGCGCGCCGAAGTGAGCGGCACTGGTCCGGAGGGTGAAATCTCCGGGAGCTATCGATACACACGCGTGTATGTAAAGGATCTGCGCGGCGTCTGGCGCATCGTAAGCTTCGAAGCCAGCAGAATCCGGGAACCGGGAGAACCGCATTAGCGCGAGTCTGCACTGATACCCCGGGAATCACCCGAAGATACTCTGCGGCCTTTCCCTCTAGAATAGGCCGATGCCTGAATTGCCTGAGGTAGAGACAATCGCACGCGGTGTCGACGCGCGTGTGCGTGGTGACCGGATCGTTGATGTCTGGTTCGGCTCCCATCGCGAACCCTTCAAAACGCCCCCCACACGACAGGCCGAGGGGTTGCGCGAGCGGCAGATCGTCGCCGTCCACCGCACCGGCAAGCACATCGTGGTCGAGCTGGGGGGGAACGAGGGCGGTCGCAAATCGAAGAAGCGCTCCAACGAGCAGGACTCCACGGTCTCTGCGCAGTGGATCGTGCACCTCGGCATGACGGGAAGGTTGCTGGTGACAACCCCGGACGCTTCGGTAATGAAACATACGCATGCCCGGCTTAGGCTCGCAAGCGGACGCGAACTCCGTTTCGTCGATCCGCGCCGGTTCGGTCGGCTTGAGTTCCGGGACCTGCGCAGGGGGCAGGGCTTCGTGGGGCCAGGTGCTGAGCCGCTGGCGATCGAGCCGGCGGAGTTCGCACAGCTGTTTCGCGGACGGAAACTGGCGATTAAAGCCGCGCTTTTGAATCAAACGCTGTTGGCGGGTGTGGGGAACATCTATGCGGATGAGGGCCTGTTTCGCGCCGGGATCCGTCCGCGGCGCAGGGCAGGGCGGCTCACGCGCGTGGAACTCGAAAAACTGCGGCAGGCTCTGCGCGCGGTTTTGGAGCAGGCCATCCGGCTGGGCGGCTCGTCGGTTTCTGACTATGTTGATGCGGATGGCGTTCGCGGATTCTTCCAGTTGGAACACTGCGTCTACCAGCGCACCGGCGAGCCCTGCCTGCGGTGCGGTAATGCGATCAAGCGGATTGTGGTTGCAGGGAGAAGCACTCATTACTGCGCGCACTGCCAGCTGTAGACCTTGAGCTTGAATTCGGAGTTGGCGGGCCGAGTTTTGTGGCGGTGCGGATCGCCGCTCTCCCTACCGTCACCTCGACTTGAGGGCGCCGGCTCGGGTATATGCTGCCCCGCTCTTCTGGTGGAATCTACTGTTTTTTGAAGTCCTGTTTCGTGGGTTTACCAGAATCAAAACGCTCGAGGCTATGAGGTGCTCGCAACTCAATGAAAGCAAACATAATTGAAAACGGCACGTCGATTGCTATTAGTGGGGTGCCAGTGATGTACCGGCTGCTGGATAGATTCCGGCCAGCCCGCAAAACAGCAGACGCTCGGCAAGAGCAGCCGCCAACGAAGCGGTAGACCGGCCGGGAGAGTCTGTAGAAGGCGCGGTGGAAATAACCACCGCCCATAATTTGCTGGGAGGCCAGTGACCAGCGCAGGGACGCGAAACGCCACTCTCTTGAGTGGCGTTTCGCGTCCTTGGGACAATTTGTCCTGCGATTCAGGTCAACAGCAGTTCCTTCGCGGTTACGCCTGTACCGCCATTGTGGCAGTGCGGACTACTTGCGCGGTGGCGTGGGAGCCTGTAGTATCGAGATTGCCTATCAAGCGGCTGAAGCGAACCACCCGGATCGGGGCAGAGTCGGCTCGCCGCTTACAAAAGATACTTCGCAACCAGAACCGGCCGAACAGTCGGAAGCGGCGAAGAATCCTATAGGACAGGCATCACCCCAGGAAACGCAGGCCGCGTAGCACCGATCAAGACAACCGGAGAATGCTGTTGCAGGTGGATCGGGCAGAAGGCTTGAACGTTTGAATGGATGTTTGGCCCTGGAGTCGCATCGAAGCAGTAGCGGTCATTTCCGGCAGGGATCCTCGCGACAAGCAGTTGTCGATCGATGGAATGAACGGGAATGCGGCAATGCGCCGGGCAGGAAAGGTTCACCCACCGTTAGCGTGTCGTGGGTACGCAAATGTCGCGGTAGAGTGCGTTCAAGACACACTGCTCCCACGGCATACTGTGCAACGACAGGCGGAATGCCGCTCGTGGCGGTGCCTCGCGTCTGGGCGGGACGTGCGGTCGGAACTCAAATTTTCAGCAGCCCCAGAGATGGAAGAGCTGAAGCCAGAAGAGAAGTAATGCAACCTAGAGCAAAGTGCCAGGAAGTGCACGCATGACAACAGAACCGACGATACCCCAGCCTGAGCTGGGGTCGGCCCAGGCGAATGGCCAGGGACAGTCGCAAGGACATCGGCGCCGCAGGCGTCGTCGCAAAAACAAGTCGAACCAGCCGGGTGGTCAGCCGCAGGGGCAGATTCAGCAGAATCAGCCCCAGCCGGCTCAGCCACAAATGCAGGCTCCGCAGCCGCAGCAGCAAGGCGGACCGCCAAAACAGGGTTCAGGCCGGCACCGGAAAAAGAAGAAATTCTTTCAGCAGAAAACCAATGCCCCGCAGCCGCAGCCAGGCAACAGCATCGCTCCGCAGCACAACGGCCGGCGCAAGGAGAGGCAGAAGGGCCCGCGGACATTTGTCGGTCCGATGGACCACAGCTATCGCTCCGTGAATGGCAACGTCGCAGACGGACCGCCTTCGACGATTCCTACCCAAGGCAATGGACACCACGGTTACTACAACGACGTGAACGTGGGCTCACCTGCCGTTCCCGTGAAGGCCGACGCGCCAACACGCATCTTTTGTTTCATCGATGACCTGTTCTTCCAGGCGAAGATCCAGGAGACAGCGAAGAAGCTGGGCGTGAAGGTGGAGTTTGTGAAGGGCGATAAGGAAGCGGTATCGCGCATCACCGATGCTCCCGAAGCCCCAACGCTTGTCGTGTTCGATCTGAACAATCTCAACGCAAAACCGATGTCGCTGATTCCCAAATTCAAAACGAAGTTCAAAAAAGCGACGTCGATTATCGGATTCCTCAATCACCTGCAAGGCGACCTGAAGTTGAAGGCTGTCGAAGCCGGATGCGATACGGTGATGCCCCGCTCGGCATTCTCGCAGAGCCTGCCCAACTTGCTGCGCCGGTATGGATTGGAAGAGGAAGACGAGTACGTCCCGCAGCCGATCTAAATACAGGGAAAAGGGAACACGGAATTGGAAATAGGAAAGGGCGCCAACATCGCTTGTTGGTGCCCTTTTCCTTTTTCGTGTCGAGGATCACGCGAGAATGAACGGCTATTCGTTACGCTTCGTGAAAATGACGAAAGATGTTGAGAGTCACGCAACGGCGAATCGTTTAATTCCCTGCTTCTATTACCCCGGCGGCCACGCCATAGGGCGTCCGCCGAGAAGGTGAACATGGATATGGTCGACAGTCTGGCCGCCGTCGTCTCCGGTGTTGATGACGGTGCGGTAGCCCTTTGTCAGTCCCTTGCTGCGCGCAATCTCCGCGGCCACCCAATGTAGCCGGCCGATCAGGGCGCTGTCCTCTTCGGTTGCATGCGCAATCGAGGCAATGTGTTCGCGCGGAACAATCAGCACGTGCACCGGCGCCTGCGGGTTGATGTCGGCAAAAGCGTAGCACTGCTCGTCCTGGTAGACGGCCTTGGAGGGAATGCTCCCATCGATGATCCGGCAAAAGAGGCAGCTCATGACTATGGGAAAGTCTATCGCACAGGCCGAATCAAGATCGGAGTTCCCGGTTCAGAGTTTGCAATTGTCAGTCGGTCGGAATTGGATGGAGGCAGCACCCCGCGTGTGAAAGCAGATCACGATCGGTCCCGATCGCGGCGCTGGCGCTTTTCCGCTTCATCCCGGGCGTCGAGAAAACGGTGAATCACCTGGGAAAGATTTCGCTTGAAAGGGTGCACGGAATTGAAGGGAACATCGACAAGACGATGCTTGCCGCTTCGTTCCATGAGCTGGGCAACGCGGCGAAATCGGTCGACGTTCATGACGATGAAGAAGCCGTTTCGTCCGGCAACCCGGACGACCTCACCCAGGAGCGGGATCTTTCCGGACTGCCGATCTGATTTAATAACAATGCAGGAAATAGCGGAATTCACTGAACACCTCAGCAAAATGAGTGACTTCCGGCGACACTTATCATGACATGATCGCACTCAAACAGAGATGCCAGGGTCGACGGCGAGGTTGTTTAAGCGGAGCGTATCTGCCTGATTTCGTTGATGAAATTGCACCAATGATCGTGCCGCCTGGCCCTTCATCGCGCGACCGCGGTCGGCATCAAATCGAATGACTGCGGAGTGCAAGGTTTCCGGAACGAACAGGAGTATCCATGAACGTAGAATCCGGTGGCCAAACAGTGCTGGTGATCGACGATGACCGCGTGCTCGCCGATACTCTTTCAGACATTCTGAGAAAGCACGGATTCAAGCCCGTTGCGCTGTATAGCGGGGAGGAAGCCCTCGAACTTGCTGGGAGGTTTCGGCCGGATGTGGTGCTGAGCGACATTCGCATGAGCCGGCTCGATGGAATCGAGGCCGCGAAGCGTATTCGATTGCTGCACCCGGATTGTCGGATCATCCTGTTTACGGCCCACGCCGTGTCCCCGGCAATGATCCAATTGATTCATGGGCTGGGATTCGAGCTTCTGCAGCGGCCGCTGCACCCGGAGCATGTACTTACCCTTCTTTCCCATTATCCGGACGTGCATAGGGTTTAAGTCGATCGCCGGGTGCGAGGCTTCGTGCCCAAGCGAATTTGGTCTCGCGAATTCGGCCACAGCGTAACTGCGAAATGGGCACTAAAGTATCCAATCAATTACCCCAACAGTGGATTGACTTGAGAACAACTGCGACGTAACGTCGGCTAGAGTGCAGTTGGCATCGAGCAGGTGTTTTTTGCACTTGAAAGCAAAAAGCCCGCCGTCAGGCGGGCTTTTGTGTTTCGGATCGTCCGGCTACTTGGTTGACTGGATCAAATCCTGCACCACGTAGAGCTGCGATTTCGAGAGGACGCAACCGGTGGCTAACGCGCAGACGATGCATTTGTGGGGGTAACCGGGCACGGCCCGTAATCCCGATTGAGCTTCTCCACCCTGAAGATTCCGGAGCCGGTACTGTCTTTCGTCTTTTTGATCTTCGATCCGTGGATCTTCACCTTGTCGCCAACCTTGATGCTGACGGCGTCGCCTTCCAGCGCGTAGGTTTTTCCGTCACTGGTCTGCAGCTCGGGCCCATTGGCGCTGGTCATCACGCATCCGGTCACGATGTGATGGCTGCGGCCGATCTCAACGGGGACAATGATGGCCACGGCGATGACAGCGCCGACGGCGACCCCGATGCCAACGACCTCGCCCGTACTTGGACCGATGTTCTCCTTGCATTGGGTGGGGGCTGTTGAGCCCGAGCAGAGGAGAACCGTAAGGCCGGCAAAGGCCGTGATGCCCAGCCGGCGGCCGGGAGCAAAGAATCGCTTTGATGTGGTTGGAGGGTTGGAGTCTGGCTGAGTGATCTGCATGCTGGCCTCAATTCACGGAGAAGATCCCAAAAGGGGAAGTCTGCGACGTGCCCGAACGAAGGCAGATATCCGCAAGGCTCGCATGGGCCGAACAGGCGCAATATCGCTCTGAAGGAAGCTGATTGAGAGTAGCAGCAGTTGCCCGTTTCGCGAGAATTAGTTTCGGCTTTTTATTCGGATTGACTTAGCTGGTGTGGTCGAGGATGATCTTCCAGCCGTGAGGGCCCTTGCGCCAGACGAGGGAGAAGATGCCGTCGTCTTTCTTCGCTTCGCCCCTGGCGGTGCGGTCGAGATGAAACTTGCCCGTCACGAGAGCGATCTCGGATTTGCCGCAGCCGGACGGGAGCACACGGATGTCGAGGTCGGTGAAGCTGAGTTTGCCCATCTGCTCAGGGGTGGTGTAGTTCCGCAAATAGCGCTCTCGAATGGGCTGGTAGCCCTTGCCGATCGTCGCGCCGATGAAGGTGGTGTCGGGCGAGTCCTCGTAGGCCTGCATGAAGTTGGGGATGTCGGCGTGGTTCCACGCTTCGGTCTGGGCCTGGATGGCCACGCGGATCAGAGCTACGTCAGACGGCACCTGCGGTACGGCCGGCCCCGCTTGCGCGGACAGAAGATTTAAGGACAGCGCGACGACGAGAAGGAAGAGGAACGGCAGGGCGCGTTTCATAGACTGACCTCCAAGGCTCCGGGACTCGCATTCAGCTTACAATGAGTCCATGACGCCGCGGCTGCGACTTCTCCATTTCGCGTGGTGCATACGGTCTGCTCGCACGACTGCCCGGACTCCTGCGCGGTGCTGGTGACGGTGGATGCAGCCGGGACGCGCCATGAAGGTGCAGGGCGATCCTTCGCAGCCGGTGACGCAGGGATTCCTGTGCGGCAAGGTGGCGAAGTATCTTGACCGCGTCTACGCGCCGGAGCGCATTCTCTACCCGCTCCGCAGCGAAAGCCGGCGTTGCCAAAGCGCCCCCTGAAACGCGGCGAGGAGCACGAAGCCTTTGAGCGGGTGAGCTGGGACGAGGCGCTGGAGCGCAATTGCAGCCCGGCTGCAAGCAGATCAGCGATGCGCTATGGGCCGGAGTCGATCCTGCCCTACAGCTATGCGGGCACCATCGGCGTGCTGGGGTACGGATCGATGGACCGGCGATTCTTTCATCGCCTGGGCGGCAGCCAGCTCGACCGCACGATCTGCTCCGAGGCCGGCGGCGTGGCCTGGAACCTGGTGTACGGCAAGAAGCTGGGAACGCCAACGGAAGATTTCCGGCTGGCGAAGCTGATTCTGGCGTGGGGCGCGAACATCCACGGCAACAACGTTCACCTGTGGCCGATGGTGGAGCAGGCGCGGCGCAATGGAGCGCGGCTGATCGTGATCGATCCGTACAAGACGCGCACGGCCGCGCTGGCCGACTGGCACATTGCGATCCGGCCCGGGACGGATGCGGCGCTGGCGCTGGGCATGATGCACGTGATCCTGAGCGAAGGCCTCGAAGATCGCGCCTACATTGACGAGATGACGCATGGGTTTGCGCAGCTGGCCGAGCGTGTGCGGCGAGTACACGCCGGAGCGCGTGGCGGCGTGGACGGGAATGACCGCGGCCGAAGTGGAGCAGCTGGCGCGCGAGTACGCGACCACGCGGCCGGCCGCGCTGCGGCTGAACTATGGCGTGCAGCGCAGCGAAAACGGCGGCACGGCGGTGCGGGCCATTGCCATGCTGCCGGCGCTGACCGGAGCGTGGAAGCATCGCGGCGGGCGGCGGGCTCTTTCGACTTCCGGCGCGTTTGCATGGAACAAGCAGGCGCTGGAGCGGCCGGACCTGGCGCTCGCTTCGCCGCTGGGGCGGCAGGCGCGCGTGGTGAACATGTCGGCGCTGGGACAGGCGCTGACGCAGGGGGCAGGTGTCAGAGATCAGGAATCAGAGACCCGACTGCCGAGCCCGAAGCCGACGTACTCAGCGGTGGCCCAGCGGTGCATGCGCTGTTTGTCTACAACTCGAATCCGGGGGCGGTTGCGCCGAACCAGAACGCGGTGCGGCGCGGGCTGGCGCGGACGGATCTGTTTACGGTGGTGCATGATCTGTTCTTCAACGACACGACGGACTACGCGGATTATGTTCTGCCGGCGACGACGTTTCTCGAGCACACCGATATTCAGGGCGCCTACGGGCACTACTTTGTGCAGCTCTCGAATCAGGCCATTGAGCCGCCGGGCGAGGCGCGCTCGAATGTGTGGCTCTTCAGCCAGCTGGCGCAACGCATGGGATTCACCGAAGCGTGCTTCCGCGACACGCCGAAGAGGAGTTGATCCGGCAGGCGCTTGCGATCGGCCCCGACGGCCGCTCGAAGAATCCGGGCATGGAGCACATCAGCTCGAAGATTTAGAGGAGCGGGGGCACATTCCGCTTGCGTTTCATCGTGAGCCGGAGCGCGCGCCATTTCTGCCGTTTACCTCCGGACGCTTGCCCACGCCCTCGGGCAAGATCGAGTTTTACTCGGAGACGCTGGCCGCGCAGGGGCTGGATCCGCTCCCCGGATTTGCTCCGCCATCGGAATCGCGCTGGGGCGAAGGCGCGAAGCGCTTTCCGCTGGAGTTTCTGAGCCGCAAGGCGGACAACTATATGAACTCGACCTTCGCGAATCTTGACGGGCACCGCAAGATGGAAGCGCGGACGAGCCAGCGGCTCGAAATGCATCCCACGGACGCGAAGGCCCGGGGTATCGCGGATGGCGACAGGGTGCGCGTCTGGAATGACCGCGGCGAGATTCTGCTGACGGCGCTCGTCGATGGCAGGGTTGCGGAGGGCGTAGTGGCGGGGCGGTTGGACTGGGCCAAATTCAACGACGGCGGCGTGAATGTGAATGCGCTGACCAGCGAACGGCTCACGGATATTGGTGCGGGAGCCACGTTCTACTCCGTATTGGTGGAAGTGGCCAAGGCATGAGATTCGCCGTGGCCCGGCTTCACCAGGTTTTGAAATAAGAAAACCAAGCAAGCGGGGCGAGCGTACTTGATTGACGCATGTGCGTCACGTTGTCGAATGTCTGATAAAAGGCGGTAAACTGGTTTTATGTCTTGGATTCCCTTCTTAGTTGTACTGGCACTGGCCCTTGGTTACATGTATTTGAAGCGTTCCGGCCAGGTTTCTTCGAAAGATGCCGCGGAATACCTGAAAAACGGAGCGATGATTGTCGATGTTCGGAATCCGAGTGAATTTGAAGCAGGGCACCTGATGCGGGCACAGAACATGCCGCTGGACCGGATTGAGATGCTCGCGACCTCGATGATAAGGGATAAGAACAAGCCGCTGCTGTTGCACTGTTCTTCGGGGATGCGCAGCTCGATGGCCAAGAAAAAGCTCGAAGCTCTCGGGTACAAGAATGTCTACAACCTGGGCTCGTATGAGCGTGCCGGCAAGATTATTACCGGCCACTGATCGCGGGAATCTCACACAATAGAAGCATGGAAGTTGCGTTTCAGTTGCGTCTTGCGACCGAGGAGGATGTTCCGGCGCTGCACGCGCTGATTGAAGCCTCAGTGCGTGGGTTGCAAACAGACGACTATACGCCGGCGCAGATTGAGGGTGCGCTCGGCACGGTGCTGGGGCTGGATTCGCAACTGATCCGTGACCGGACCTACTTCATCGCTGAGATCCTGGACCAGAACACGAAGGCGCGGAGCGCCGCCGGGTGCGGCGGGTGGTCGAAGCGGAAGACACTCTTCGGCGCCGATGCCGGACCGGGCCGCGAACCTCACCTTCTTGATCCGGAAACCGACGCCGCAAAGGTGCGAGCCATCTTCGTTCACCCGAATTTCGCGCGACGAGGTCTGGGCTCGCTGATTTTGGCGACGGTGGAGAATGCGGCGCGCGCGGCGGGATTTCGCAGGTTTGAGATGGGATCGACGCTGACGGGAGTGCCCCTCTACCGTTTGAAGGGTTACATCGAGACCGAACGCATTTCAGTGCCGCTGAAAAACGGCGAGGCATTGCCTGTCGTAAGGATGGTCAAGAGGATCGAGGTGTAGCCTTAATTGGCAGTCCGCAAAAGCAGGCGATTCGGTGCATCGGTCAGATCCTGCTCACGGCGGTTTCGGTTTCATCCGTTTAACCCAAAGGAGAAGTCAGATGCTGCTGACGATGTCGCATCGCACGCTGTGCTGCATTCTCGCGGGCGGAGGGTTTATCGTTCTCTCTGCGGAATCTCCCGCCCAGAGCCAGCCGACAGTGAACCTCACTCCCTCGAGCATGCCGAAAATCGCGACCGTCGATCCCCGCTATCTCTCCTACAACATCGAAATGGTTGAGGTAACGGGTGGCCGGTTTTGGAAACCCTACAATTCTGGCGGCGGCGCAAACGACGCGGCGAAACCAAATCCGCTAAAGGATTCTAACGCTCAGGTTGGAGACACATCCGGCCTCTTTCAATATCGCCCGCCAATCAACTTGAGCGACGCGCGACTTCGCAAACTGGCCGCGGCACTGGGACCGGCCTACGTCCGTGTGAGTGGCACGTGGGCAAACAGCACCTATTTTCAGAACGACGACAACCCTGCCTCCGCACAGCCGCCGGTGGGATTCAAAACCGTTCTTACACGCATGGAGTGGAAGGGCGTGATTGACTTTCTCAACGCGACCGACGGACAGCTTGTGACATCAGTGGCGATCAGCGACGGAACAAGAGACGCGCAAGCCGTTTGGTCTCCGGCCCAGGCTGCCGCGCTCTTCGACTACACAAAGAAGGTTGGAGGCTCCATCGCCGCCACCGAGTTCATGAATGAACCGACCTTTCCCGGGCCGGGAGGCGCTCCGAAGGGTTACGACGCAGCGGCATTTGCACGAGATGCAAAGGTATTCGACGCATTCCTTCGGAAGGAATCTCCGCAGACCGTCTTTCTGGGCCCCGGCGGAATTGGAGAAGGCGGCTCGCTGGTGCCTGCGGGCATGCAAATGTCTTTGCTCAGGACCGAAGATCTGCTGAAAGCCACCGGGCCCATCTTCGATGCCTTCTCCTACCATTTCTACGGGACCGTTTCGAAGCGATGCGGCGGGAAGATGACCATCGACCAGGCGCTCACCACCGAGTGGCTCGATCGAACAAACAGGGATGAAGCATTTTATGCTTCACTGCGCGACAAGTATCAGCCGGGGAAGCCTATCTGGCTCAACGAAACCGCAGAAGCTGCGTGCGGCGGAGATTCCTTCGCAGGGCAGTTTGTAGATACCTTCCGCTTCTTGAACCAATTGGGAGCGCTGGCCCAAAGGGATGTGAAGGTCGTGATGCACAATACGCTGGCAGCCAGCGATTATGGGCTGCTATCTTCAGATACATTTGAGCCGAGGCCTGATTTCTGGGCGGCACTGCTTTGGAAGCGGACCATGGCGACGACGGTGTTGAAGCCGGATGCAGCAACGGACCCCGGGTTGCGAATTTATGCGCAGTGCATGAACGGCTCTCCCGGCGGCGTAACCCTGCTCCTGCTCAACACCGACACAAAACAGGAACGATCAGTCGCGATCGGAAACAGCGCGGACCGTTATCTTCTGACCGCGGCTGCGCTCTCAAGTTCGCAGGTGACCCTGAATGGGTCCGAATTACAGACCAAGCCAGATGGATCGATACCCGTGATCGAGGGCCAGCACGTGGCGGCCGGGACCATTCACCTGGGTCCGGCGAGCATCACGTTCCTGACGATTCCTTCGGCAGGAAACAAGAGCTGCAATTGAGCATGGCGGAATAAGATACGTCGCCCGCTGAACAAGTCCAGCGCACTCTGAAGAAGAATCACACAACGTTCGCGAACGGCTCTTCCAGCGAAGGACATTGCGGCGTCAGCAATTCTGCGCCATTTTCTGTGACGTGCATATCGTCTTCCAGGCGAATGCCGAACTGGCCGGGGATATATATGCCGGGTTCGTCGCTGAGAGTCATGTTGGTCTCGAGGTGCGGAGCCAGATCCCAACCGAACATATCGTTGCGCACGAAATAAGGCCACTCGTGCATGTCCATGCCGATGCCGTGACCCACACGGTGGGTAAAATACTTGAACCCCGGGCCATAGCCACCATCGACGATGACCTTACGCGCGGCCGCATCCACGTCGGCAGTCGGCACGCCCCCACGCGCAGCCGCCAACGCCGCGGATTGCGCCCGCTGCACAAGGTCGAAGACAGCTTTCATCTTGTCGGTCGGTTTGCCCAGGACAAAGGTCCGCGTGATGTCCGAGGTGTATCCCTCGACTTGGCAACCATCATCGAGCATGAGAATGGAGCCCTCGCGGAGCGTCTGCGGCTTGGCCGAGCCATGCGGCAGAGCGGTGAACTCGTCGACGTTGAGACTGGCTTCGCCTTCGAAGCCGACGCGATGGTAGGCAGCAGCCACAAGCGAATGCACATCGGCCGTGGTCATGCCGGGCGAGAGCGACTGCGCAACCGCACGATAGACGAGCAGTGTTGCACGGCAGGCGAGCCGCATGCAGTCGATCTCATGCGCGCTCTTGATCATCCGGCAGCCGGCAGTGACGGGCGTGGCTGAAACAAGATTCAGATGCGGGTTGGCGGCGCGGATGCTGTCGGAAAAGACGAACGCCATGTGCTCGTCCAGGCCAACTGTACCGCTGCTGAGGCCGCGCTCTGCGAGTCCCTTGCCCAACAGCACATAAGGGCTCTCATCTTCCTGCCAGGCGAGGATGTCGACGATGCCCGCGAGCGGCCCTGCAGAAAGCAAGTCATGCGCACGGCCCTCTTCAAACGCCGGACAGACCAGGAACGCCCGGCCGCGCGCCGGGATCACAAGCGCCCACAACCGCTCGCCGCCATAGAGCCGCAGATCGGCAAAATAAACAGAAGAGCTGGTCGAGTTGGCCAGGACAATGGCGTCGATTTTTGCGGCAGTCATGATCTGGCGGGCGCGCTCCATGCGCGTCTGCCGCTCCGCGTTGGTGAATGGCCGTGCCTGATCGGAGAGATTCGCAAGCGCGGCAATGGCGGGCGGAGTCTCTTTGCCGACAGCGGCTTGGGCCGCCCGCGATGGCATGGCGCTCGTTGCGACAGCTGCAGTGGCGGCGCCGAGAAAGTTGCGGCGGGTAAATGCGGACGTGTGGGGCATAGGCCTCCGGGGAAAAAGCGATGAATGTTGCTCTCAGGGTAATCGGTCAACCCTGAAAAACAAGATCCGATCGCAGATTCCGAAGAATTGTGCAACCGTTAGGCTGCGATTCTAGTTCTGATCATCGATTGCCAGCGTCATGCAATGTTGAGTGGTGACCTCGCATTGCAGCATATCCTCGGCCAGCAGGTTCCAGCCCACGAAACCGGCGAATTCTCCACCGGGCGACTGCGCGACGGTGGGCGCCAGGCCATCGCCGGTTTCGGCGTCATAGTCCTCATGCATCGAACCCCATTTCGCGATGTCGCGATGGATATCTGTAGCGAGCATCACGGCCAGCCAGTGAGCCTCGTCGCTGAATCCGTATCGTCGCAACGCAATCCAGTAGAGGAAGTTGGCATTGATCCAGATGGGGCCGCGCCAGTTGGAATAAGGGTTGATGATGGCCTCATTGTTGTACGCGGGATCGAAACGTGACAGGCTGCGTATTCCGTGTTCCGAGCGCATCTGGGTCGCGTTCAGCAGGTAGGCGGAGATCATGCGGCGGCCTTCGTCGCGCGGCAGCAGGCCATCCAGAAGCGGCAGGAAGTTGGACCATGCGACGACGCGGACCATCGCGCCCGTGTCGCGGCGGCGATTCCAGAACATGGCGTCGCGAGCCGACCAGAGCTGGCGCAGGATGGCATGACGGGTAGAGAGGACTTCAGCGCGATAGGCTTTCGCGTCAACCGGGTCGCCGAGTTGCTCGGCGAGTATGGCCATCGCCGCATATTCGCGCATCGCATAGACCGATGCATCCACGGCGAGAATGGCGCTGCGATCCTTTTCATCGTTTGTAAGTGCTGCATTGTTGTCGGCGCCGGACTGCATGGCGTTGTCCCAGAACCAGAGCTTCCACTTTTCGTCATACTGCGTGCGGCGACGGTACTCGAGCACATTCTTCATCGCCGGCCAGATGGGGCGGATCCATTCGTAGTCGTTCAGATCCCGGGCGGCAATCAGCGCGCCCTGCGCTAGGAAGGGTTTCATCGCAAACTTTCCGAACAGTGGGCGCGGGCCTTTCGGCGTGATGCATCCGGCAACGTAGCCGTCGGCATCTGCGGAGCCTGCGAAGCCAAGAACCCAGTCGCGGAGATACTTCGCGTTTGCCGGGTCCTGGTTGGCCCAGTGCAGTCCGATGAAGAAGCCGTCCCAGTCCCACATCTGGTTGTAGTAGCCGGCCGGGATGAGGTAGGGATGCTGGATGTACCCGTTTGCGGGGCGAATGGTTTGAGGCGCCAGGCGATCGAAGTCGGCGGTAAGGTCGTGAAGCAGCGCGGTCTGATCAGTCTGGTCAGCTGGGGATTGAGCGAATGAGGAAGATAGACCAACAAAGATACTCGCGATGTAAGCAGATACCGTGCGTAAGGTCACGGAGGAATGATAGCGCGGTTCAAACACTCGCATCGCTCCAACCCGGGTGCCCCATCCATGTCACAGCCTCACCGTGACATGGGTGGGATAGCACAAACACCGACCAGCCGCATTTGCCGTGCTCATACGGGAACAACTTCGCTGACCTGCACGACACTTTCTCCGCTGTAATATTTGCGCTGGTCCGCAATCAGATCCGGAGCGGTGGCGGCGAGCGCGACGTCCAGCTCCAGCATCGTCTCGAAGTAGAGATGGCCGATAGCGTGATAGTGCGAGGGCGTGCCCGGCGGAAAGGCGCCGATGCCGCGGTCGACTTCGATGCGCACGAGTCCGCGTGGCAGGAGCAATTGGCGCGCGACCACAAGGTGCGGGCCGAGGTAGTAGTTCCAGTCGAAGGTGGATCCGTCGGTAACGGGATACATCACGCTGAGGCGAACCATGGCTTGGGAATACAGCGCGTGCGGACGAGATGTCAATGAAATCTATGGCGCGGGTGTTGCCGGAAAAGTTTCGATGTAGTCGAATGCAGCGGGGTCATGGCCGTCCGGCGCGCCGTCAATCCGTATCGCGTCGCCTGTCTTGAGAGCGACGTCGTAAATCACGTGCCGCGTGGAGTTGTCCCCGTGCGGGCGCGGCGTGGGCAGCATGGCGTTCGCAGACCAGGAAGCATCCTTGCTAGGCTGCTGTCCGTTGACGGTCAGCGCGAATTTCGCGACCCCATCCTGCAAATCGAAATATTGGACGGCGATGTTGAACCTTCCGGCGGCGCCGTGATAGGTCCACTCAGCCGAGCAATTGGGCTGGACGCACGAAGCGGCCTTTCCCCCGCTCGCGTCTTCCCACGGATGAACATCGATGATCTGGTAGCCGGTGAGCTGGGCGTCTTCGGCTTCGAGTCGGTTGGGATAGTGGCCGGCACGGCCGCGATCGTCGGGTATGCCGCTCAGCTTCAGAAAGTACTGCGTCACAGCATCCCGCCACACCGCGGCGTGACCGGCCTGGTACTGCAGCCGCGGAAGCATGTCCGCGTAAAGCGCCGGATCGATGCGTCCCTTCAGCGACTCCCAGTCGCTTACGAACTGCTCGGCCTGCGCAGCCCCCTCGTAGTGCGAGTCGTAGAGATACTGGATCACCGCTTTACCGTCGTGCAGCTTGTACGTGTAGGGCACGTGGTGGAAGAAGAGCAGCAGGTCGTCGGGCGTGGTGGCCTCGTTCTCATACGCCTTCGCAACCTCAGCCTGATACTGCCCCGCGAAGCCCGTCCCGGTCGCGACGGTGCGATCGAAGCCAACGCCATCGTGGTCTGCCTTGTGCCACTGCCCCCAGCCGTTGCGCTCGCTCGACTCGATGTTCGGCCCGTAATGGCTGCCGGTGATGTCGGTCAGAGTCTGCAGCCCAAGTGGTCCCGTGTAGCTTTCATAAGCCGGCCAGCTTTGCATCAGCATTTTCGCGACGGTGCGCACAGTCGCAGGATCGTTGGAGATGGTCTGCCGCGTCCACTCGACGGCGATCTGTTCCGGCGTCAGGTTAGGGTCCCACGCGAGCCGCCCAAATGCATATAGGTTGGCAAGGGCAAGCGGCGAGTCCAGCCAGGCCTGCTGCCCTATCCCGGCCACGCCCACCATGCCACCCAGGGGGCGATGGAATGATTCTCCGCCGATGATCTGCTTCACCGGAGTCGATGCGCCGTCAACGCGCATGTCAAAGTCGAGCACCTGTTTCCACATTGGCGCAAGGTAAACGAGGTGACGCTGCTGGCCGGTGTACTCCTGCGTGATCTGCAACTCCATCGCCTGACTGGTCTGGGTGAGTCCGCCAAAGAGAGGCGAAACAGGCTCGCGCACCTGGAAGTCGATGGGCCCTTCCTTGGTCTGAATGATGACGTTGGGCGCGAACTTGCCGTCGAGTGGATGAAATATGTCGTACGCGGCTCGGGCGCGGTCTGCCTTGGAATCCTGCCAGTCGAGGTGATGGTTATAGACGAACGCGCGATAGAGGACCACGCCGTTATGTGTCGCAAGGGCTGCGGCAAGCGTGTTGGCGGCGTCGGCCGGCGTACGCCCAAAGCTGGCTGGACCGGGCTGGCCCTCGCTGTCGGCCTTCACGGTGAAGCCGGCGAAGTCGGGAATGAGATCGTAGATCTCGTTGACCTTGGTGGCCCACCAGTTTTTCACCGCTGAGTCGAGGGGATCGTAGGTGCTCAGTCCGCCAACCTTCTGGGGGCTGGCGATATCGACGGAGAGGCCGACGCGCACCCCGTAAGGCCGCATGGATTCGGCGATTCTCGCAATTCCCTCGAGCATCTCCGAAGTGAGGAACGGCGACGAGCCGTTTACGTTGTTCAGATTGCATCCGTTAATGCCGACCGAAGCCAGCAGCCGAGCGTATTCGGCGACGGGCGCGAGGTCGTCGCGGACATGCCCGTTGTCAAAGAAGATGCTGCGGCCGGCGTACCCGCGCTCGATGGAGCCATCGGCATTGTCCCATTCATCGACCCAACGGATGGGCATGGCGGGGCGCTCGCGGATGTCGGCTTTGCTCACGTCAACGCCCTGCGCGAGCCTGCGCAGAAGCGCGAAAGCTCCGTAAAGCACGGCGCGATTATTGCCTCCCACAATATCGATTTCGCGGATCAGATCGCCGTGCCTTGTGGTGATGAGGAACTCGTCGGGCTCCAGGGAAGGCACAGTGGTTTTGGAGTCGTGCGCGCGCATCTCCTTGAGGGTGCCCAGAAGGATCGTGTTGGGGCCGACCTCAAGGGGCGCACCGCCCGAAAGGGAGAGCAGACCGCGGCGAAGTTCGATGGCTGCAGTTTGTTCGAGGAGACTCTCTCCGAGAGTGCTGACGCGCGTGGGCACCGTGAGCGGCTTGCCGACCGGGCGGTACTTGAGCCACCCTTGCGCGGCATTCTGCGCGAAGGCAGTTGGAACGGTTGATAGAAACACGATAACCAGTCCCAATGCAAGATGTCTTGATGACCTGCGGGCTATCACGGTTTCATTCTAAGCTGCGGACGATTCTCCATTCTCGGCGCCGGTTCCCGACGGCAACAGCTAAAGCGGGTTTTACAAGCACGACATCTACGACACGTCAAACACTTTCCTCGAGGAGTTGACCGGCCAGATCAAGGCAACACGCATCAAGGCCAACTGAATCTCGCTCCCACCGCACCACTGCGGGGAGCGCCCCTCTCCCCGCCTCTCCCAATATTTCCTATCCCCTGTTGTCTTGACACGCCTAGCCCTCTATGCCTAGACTTCTCTATACAAAGATTGCTAGGGGTAAAACATGGCCAAGAACGATCTTCAGGGAACACTCGACTTACTTGTCCTAAAGACGCTGGATCAGAACGGCGCACTGCACGGCTACGGCATCGTGCTCCACATCCAGAGCGCTTCCAACGACATGCTGCGCGTTGAAGAGGGTTCGCTCTATCCGGCCCTCCATCGCATGGAGCAGAGCGGCTGGATCGCTGCGGAATGGGCGACGACCGACACCAATCGACGCGCCAAATACTACAAGCTCACAGCCACTGGCCGCCGCCAACTCCAGCAAGCTGAAGAGAGCTTCGATCAGCTGGTCAAAGGCGTCCGCGCGGTGCTGCGCTACGCCTGAAGTTCGTTCGAGAAAGGATCGCCATGGCTGCCCTTCGCCGCATCGCCAACCTCTTTCGCCGCACTCGCGTAGACAATGAGATCGACGCCGAGTTGCAGGCCCACATCGACCTCCGCATCGATGCCAATCTTGCCGCCGGCATGTCGCCGGGCGAGGCGCGCCGCCGTGCCCTCGTGCAATTCGGCAACTTGACCGCAACCAGGGAGCACGTCGCTGGAGCCGATGCAGCTCTGGGGCTGGCTGGCGTGTGGCGCGACATTCGTTATGCTGTACGGCAGTTGCGCAAGTCGCCCGGATTTACGATTACCGCGATCACCACGCTGGGGTTGGGAGTCGGCATCAACACTGCATGTTTCAGCAGCATGGATGCGGTGGTTCTCCGACCATTGGCGGTTCCCGACCTTCATCGCGTGATGACGATCGCCGAGCAGCCAAGTCACGGGGATTATCAGCCCGTTGCTCTTGCCAATTATGAGGACTGGCTGCGACAGTCACGCAGCTTTGAGAGCCTCGCTGTGCGTGCGCACGCCGACATGAGCCTGACCGGCGCTGGGGATGCCGCGCATGTTACCGCGGCCCTCACCTCCGCCAGCTTCTTTACCGTTCTGCGCACCCAGGCACAACTGGGACGCGTCTTTACCGATGCGGAGTGCCAACCTGGCCGCGATGCCGTGGCTCTGTTGAACTACGGATTCTGGCAGCGGCGCTTTGCCGCCGATCCCACGGTGCTGGGTCGCAAAATCGAACTCGACCAGCGCACGTACACCATCATCGGCGTGATGCCGAAAACAATGCAGTATCCCTCCGATGCCGATGTCTACCTGCCCTTCGCCCCACTCGGCAGCAACTTGCCGACCGCTCCAAGCACGACTACCTCGTTATCGGACGGTTGCGCGACGGTGTGAGCCGTGCAACAGGCGCAAGCGGAGATGCAGACGCTGGCTCACGCATATGGCCGCGGCTTATCCCGCAACCAATAAGGGCTGGTCGGTCAAGGTCGAGTCCCTGCTTGACGATATCAACGGCGACCTGACGCCGCTCTACTACCGGCTCGTCATGGGCGGAACGCTGTTTGTCCTGCTGGTGGTGTGCGCAAACATTGCCAACCTGCAACTGGCTCGTGGCGTCGCACGCCGGCCTGAGATCGCCATGCGCAGTGCGCTGGGCGCACGGCGCTGGCACATCATTCGCCAATTGCTGACAGAAAACATTCTGCTGGCGCTCATCGGGGCCGCAGTTGGCGTAGGCGTCGCCGCGCTCTATCTGCACATCCTTCTCATCACCATGCCGGCGACGCGTTGCCCGCTACATGTCCGGATGGTCGAATACGTCGCTCAATGGCCGCGCGCTTTTGTTTTCGCTTCTGCTGGCCGGCTGCGGCCGGTATCCTTGCGGGAGTTGCGCCGGCCATCGGTGCACTGCGCGTGAATGTGCTCGATCAACTGAAGGCGGGCTCACGCGGAGCGACCGGGCAGGAAGCCGCAGGCGCATGCGGAGCGTATTCGCCGTGGCGCAAATCTCGCTGGCGGTTGCGCTTGTGGTAGGCGCAGCGCTCGATGTCGAAGGGCATGTTCTCGCATGCTGCACCTTGCCGACGAATTATCATCCCGGCGAATGTGCTGGTGTTTAACGTGAGTTTGCCGGAGAAGCGCTACGACACCAAGGAAAAGCAGGCCAGCTGGTACAACGAGAGCCTCGAACGCCTGCGCGCGCTGCCAGGCGTGACCCATGCCGAGATGACCGGTGCGCTGCCTTACAGCGATAACGGGTGGCTGCAGGATTTCGCGATTCAGGATCGGCCCGCTGATGCCGGGCAAATTCCAAAGCGCGCTGGGACTGCCGGTGAGCACAGGCTATTTTAGCGCGCTGCACATTCCGATCATCGAGGGGCGCGGATTCACGCAGTCCGATTCGATCGGCTCGCTCCCTGTCGCCATCGTCAGCGAACGATTTGTCGTCGCAGTATTTCCCGGGGCAGAACCCGCTGGGCCATCGCATCCGGCTGGGCGGCGCACAACAGCCATGATCCGTGGCTGACGATCGTGGGCATTGCCAAGGAAACAAATTACTCCATGTGGGATACCGACGCAACAGCCGGCCGCTTACATGGACTCTGCTCAATTGCCCCTTGACCGGAACGACCTACTTCCTGATGACCGAGGGGAATCCATTGGCTCTGGCCCCGGCGGCGCGCAAAGCCCTGGCAGGACTCGATCCAGCGCTGCCCCTCGATGGCAGTCGAGACCTGGGAGCAGTCGATCCACGAGCGACTCACCGGCCTGATGGATGCCGCCGTGATGCTCGGGATCGATGCCGTGTTTGCCTTGTTGCTGGCAGTGATCGGCATCTTCGGCGTCATGGCCGACCTGGTCGGCGAGCGCACGCGCGAAATTGGCGTGCGCCTGGCCATGGGCGCACAGCGCGGCAACGTGCTGGGGCTGATTCTGCGGCGCGCCACCTGGCTCACCGGAACCGGCATCGCCGTCGGGCTAGTGCTTGCCTTCATCCTTTCGCATCTTGTCGCCAATCTGCTGCGCGGGGTTCAGTCCCGACGATCCGGTGGTCTTCACCGTCATCACCGCAACCATTGCCGCAGCCGCGCTAGGTTCCAGTTGGATTCCCGCTCGCCGCGCCGCGCGTGTCGATCCCATGCAAGCGCTGCGCGCCGAATAAAACAGGAGAACGCCAATGGCCGTTCTTCCGCCGCTTCGCGAATCTGTTCCGCCGCTCCAACAGTCGATCACGACATCGACGCCGAACTGCAGGCGCACATCGACCTGCGCATTGACGCGAATATTGCCGCGGGCATGTCGCCGCGAAGACGCCCGTCGCGACGCCCTGCTGCGCTTCGGCAATCCGACCATGACAAAGGAGCGCGTCGACTGCTTCAGACACAACGCTCAGCTCTGGCGGTCTTGGTCGCGACATCCGCTATGCGGTCGCGCCAGTTGCGGCGTTCGCCGGGATTTGCGCTGACGGCCATTCTTACCCTGGCTCGGGCATTGGCGCAAATGTCGTTGTGTTCGGCGTGCTCAATGCATTGATTCTGCGGCCGCTCGATCTTCCTCATGTCGAGCGTCTCCTGCAAGTCGAGCAGGAACATCCCGGATACATCACGCAGTCCTATCCCGACTATCTCGATTTCCGCGCGCGCAACTCCACGTTCGCTGATCTCGCCGCCTTCCGCATCAACGATGTCGGCCTGAGCTCTGGCGGCTCGGCGCAGCGCTGCTGGAGCTACGAAGTGTCGGGCAACTACTTCGACATGCTGGGCGTGCAGCCCGCGCTCGGCCGGTTCTTACATGCCAGCGACGAACGCGGCCCCAACTCCGCGCCTTACATCGTGCTCAGCGATGTCTTCTGGCGCACCCGGTTCAGCGCCGACCCCCGCGTCATCGGCATGGTCAGTCGAACTCAACAAGCATCCCTTCACCATCATCGGTGTCGCGCCGCGCAGCTTTAACGGCACCGAGCTTGTTCTTCTGGCCCGAGTTCTGGATCCCCATGGTCAACGAAGAACAAATCGAAGGGTACAGCTACCTGGTCAAACGTGAGAATCACGGCATCTACGTCATCGGCATGCTCAAGCCCGGTGTCACGAGACAACAGGCCGCCGGCAGACCTAACGGCCGTCGCGCACCAGCTTACGCGCGAAAACCCGGTGATGGACGACGGCCTTGGCGTCGCATGAGCAAGCCCGGGTTGATGGGTGACCTGCTCGGCGGGCCCGCACGACCTTTCCTCGCCGCCATCATGGTGCTGGCTCTGCTGGTGCTCGCAGCCGCGTGCGTCAACCTCGCCGGAATCTTTGCCGCGCGCTCGGCGGACCGCGCCCGCGAACTCGCGATCCGGCTCTCCATCGGCTCCTCTCGATGGAGACTGTTGCGCCAGGTCCTCACCGAGGCCGTGCTTGTCTCTTTCTGCGGAGGCATTGCTGGAACGTTCTTTGCGGTTGCGCTGCTCAACACGCTCACCCGCTGGCAGCCTATCTCCGAGTATCCGATCCATGTCACCGTAACGCCAGACGTACGCGTCTTTGCTCTGGCGTTGCTGCTTTCTCTCGTCAGCGGCATTCTGCCCGGCCTGCTGCCCGCGCGGCAGATCTGGAAGACCGATGCCATGCAGGCCATGAAGAGCGGCGCTGTTGCCTCGAGGCCTGATGCGCCGCTTCACTCTGCGCGATCTGCTCCTCGGCGTGCAGATCACTCTCTGCGCGCTGCTGGTCACCGCCTCGCTCGTCTCGCTGCGCGGCATGGTGCGCTCGCTGCACGCTCCCATCGGCTTTGAGCCGGAGGGCCGATGCTGGCTGATCGAGGATCTGCAAATGGCCGGCTACTCCGATGACTCCGCGTTTGCCAGTCCAGCGCCGCATGATCGACGAAGCCGCGCACATTCCCGGGGTCACGGCTGTCGGCACCATCAACGGAGTACCCACTCAGCGGCAGTAGCAGCTGATACGGATGTCTACCGCGAAGGTACCGCCGATCTGCGACCCTCCAACAGCGTGACCGACGCCTACTACTTCTCCATCTCACCCGGCTACCTCGCCGCAGCCCAGACACGCCTCCTGTCCGGCCGTGACTTCACATGGGACGACGGACCGAAAGCGCCCAAGGTCGCCATCATCAACGAAACCTTCGCTCACCGCATGTTCGGCAATACGCCTGCCGTCGGTCGCCACTTCCTGGGGGCGACAAGACGCTCTATCAGATCGTCGGAATCGTGGAAGACGGCAAATATCAGTCGCTCACCGAAAATCCGTCGGCCGCCATGTTTTTCCCGCTTGCCCAGCAGCACGATGACGACACCACGCTGGTCGTCCGTTCGCAAGGATCTCCCGCTGAAACTGCGGCCGCTCTGAACCGCCTTCTCAGCGGAATCGATTCCGGCACTGCCCATCGTCCTGCACACCTGGACCGACAACCTCGCCCTGGTGCTCTTCCCGGCGCGCGTGGCCACCGCGGCGCTGGGCGTGATGGGGCTGCTGGCCGCCATGCTGGCGATCACCGGCGTCTTCGGCATGGCGACCTACACCGTCTCCAAGCGCATGCGCGAGCTCGGGATCCGCGTGGCTCTCGGGGCGCACCGCGGCCAACTGATGCGCGCGGCGCTCGGCAAGCCTCTGCTTGTTCTCCTGTCGGGTTCGGCCGCCGGGCTGCTGCTCGGCGTGCTTGCCAGCCAGTTGCTCGCGGCCCTGGTTTACGAAGCTACCCCGCGAGATCCACTCGTCCTGATCGGAGCCGTGGCCTCGATGACCCTGATTGGCCTCGTCGCCACCTGGATCCCGGCAAGGCGGGCAATGGCCATCAATCCGGCCCAATTGCTCCGCGAGGAATAGGGCAGCGCCGAATCGACTTGCAGGATGCCGCACCCGGGAGAACTGCGTTACGCTTGCGCAAGGATGCGCATTCCGAGTTTCCCTGGTGCGCCTCCGTTGCATTGACCGGAGGGCGAAGATGGAGCCGGGCGAGTCTGAAAGCGAACATCGTGCCAGGCGCCGCGTGGGTCGAAAGGCGCAGATGAGTGGGGGCCTCGCGTTGTTCCTGGGCGTGCTTTTGCTGGTCTCTCTGCCCCCGACACCCCCCGGCATCCCCATCGATCTCCGTCCCATAGCCGAAATATTTATCGCCATCGGAGCCCTTCTGCTCGCTGCAGGCACCTTTGCCCGGTGGTACTTCCTGCGGTAGACCCTGGCCGCCATTTTGCGCTCTCGTCCGTCAAATTAGGGAAGCCCAACGGGAAGGCGCTGGCAGAATGGCTCCGGCACGCCCTGGCCGGATACAATGGGAGTACGCGCGAAAACCGGGCGAATATCGATTTTTTCTTCGAATCTGGAGCAGGTGCACGTGATACGTATGTTCAGCCGCGGTCTGCGGCTCCAATGGTTTGCTGCACTCGGTGTCGCGGTCGCGATCCCCGGGCTGGCAGCCACCGCCCCCAGTATGCAACAAGCCACGCAAACCTCGCTCCGTATCGATACCCGCGACGGGAACGGGCGGACGCAAGCCACGCTTTCAGTGGCGGTTATCGGCGCGGATGGCCAACCGGCAGCGGGATCGATCGCGATACTGGATCGGGGCAAGCCGCTGGCTGGCGTTGTGCTCGATGCGGCAGGGCGTGCAACGGCAACGATCGACCTCGCCGGCGGCGATCATAGTCTCTCCGCCGTCTACACCGGCGACTCGGCCCATCTGGGCTCAAGCTCTGAAGTCACTCCGGTCCATGCGGTCTCCGGCTCCACTCCTGATTTCTCCGTCTCCATTGCGCCAGCCACACTTTCGCTCAAGCAGGGTCAGTCGGGATCGGCGACCGTTTCCGTCACGCCCGTCAACGCAGCCTCGCTGACGGCACCGATGTTCGTAACCATCTCCTGCGCCGGTCTGCCCGACCAGAGCGCCTGTACATTCACTCCGGAGAATATCGAGATCCCGGTGGGGGCCACGGCCGCCATCAACAGTTCGCTTGTTCTCTCCACCCAGGCCACATCGCTGGCCAGGGCAGAACCCAACGCGAAACGCGGGGCACAACCGGTTGCCCTCGCAGTGCTGCTCCCGGGCGCGTTTGTTCTCGGCGGAATCGCCTTTGGCGCGCGCCGCCGCCGCTTCCTCAGTCGCCTTGTGTTGCTCTCACTGGTCGCGTTCGTTTCTGTTCTTGGCACAGTCGCTTGCGCGCCGCTCTACAACTACCACAACCACGGGCCGCCGTATAACCTGCCGACGCCTGCGGGCAGCTACAGCGTGACTATTGCCGCGCAATCAAGCAACGGCGTTACCGCCACCACCCACACCACGACCATCGCCCTGACGGTAACGAAGTAGCCCACCCGGGCGGAGTGAAGCGTACCTCCGCAGCCGCCTCATCGATCAGCTCAAATACAAAATCCCCGGTTCATCGCTGAACCGGGGATTTTACTGTCGCTTGATTTGGAATCTCGCGCGTCCGGGAGACTCCGTTCAATGTTTCATTGTTTCACACTGTTCACTGACCATTGTTCACTATTCTTCAGAAGCTCCGCGACATTCCTGCAATCACCGTGTAGTCCGCAAAGGCGGCGTCGCCGTGCGTATGGTTCTCAATGTCGGTCACGCTGATCTTGCGATTCCGCTCCATCGCCCACGGCCCGCTCGCGTACAGTCCCCAGCGCCCATGTTCGTACATCATTCCCGGCTCGATCGAAATGACATAACCGGGCCTGCGAAACCCGTCGCTCTTGCCGAATGCATCACGCACGGGCACGCCTTCCATGCGGCCGCCAATGCTGAATGCAAGTCCGCGCAACGGCTTCACACCTGTAACCGGCCGCGAGAATCCGCCGCGCCACAGGTACTGATCGGTGGCTGAGACTACGCCTTCTCCGGGCGCTGGGCGAAACGTCGGCACGCCCGTCGTGTCCTGCGGACTGAAGAGCCATGAGCCCGTAAAGTACCCGGAGGTGTGCCAGCGCAGTTCGCGATAAGCCTCGGTGCCAAGGCTGAATCCCCATGTGCCGTCGCCCGGCTGAATCGACTCATCGAACGGTTCGGTCTGCGCCACCCCGCTCTTGGTGATGGTTGTTCCTTTTGCGTCGTTGATGCCGGTAGGTAGCTTCAATTGTGCAGAAATCGCTATGTTTCCATGGCTCTCTGTCGGCGGACGCCACACCCACGATTGCATGCCCACGGTCACGTCGCCGATGCCGCCGGACTTATATACGTTCAACGGACTGGACTGTCCGTGACGTGTCGCCTCGAGTGCAGGTATCGTCGCGATCGCGCTGAGGCGTGGTGTGATCTGGTAGTTCAAATCCATCTCAAAGAGGTTCACGTGGTTCACCACCGCGTTGTGGTTGATTTGCCGCTGAACCTGGTAGACGGTGCCGATGTAGTGCTTGTACGAGTTGTATACGCGATAGCCAGTCGAGATCGTAAGCCCATGCAGAAAGCTTGTTCCCGCTGAATGGGCGATTGCGGCTTCATTGGTCGGATCGAGACCCGAGATGATGGGCTGTGGAGAGTGGGCAGCGACGCAACCCTGCGCGCGTGCGGCAGGCTGCAGGCAGAGAAGAGAAACGAGCGTAGCAGCGGGAAGCGCCGCGCTCCGAAGCAGGAGCTTTTTCATTTTTGTTTTCTCCAATCGGGGAAACTGAACTGACCTCAAAAACTCCCTAAGGGAAGTACCACAGGGCCGGGAGAGACCTGTGTGAAGGATCCTCATGACGTTACCAGCGCTTCAACGTAATGCGCGTCGGCCATCGTGCCGAGTGGTGCATCATCCTTTTGGTTGAGTTCACCGGCGTTTTGGATCGGTATTGTCAGAGACCAATGCCGCAAAGTCGTCTCGCAACCCTGCTGAAGTGTCTGCCGCTTGCTTTCGCCCTCGTTTCCACTCCGCTATGCGCCAAGCGTGCCCCCGATCCCTCTTTCAAGACGCTTGATGGGCAAACACGCAAGCTTTCCGCGCTCCAGGGCCAGATTGTCGTGGTGAATTTCTGGGCTACCTGGTGTGGTCCCTGCCAGGAGGAGCTGCCCCGCCTCAAGCAGATCGCTGCGTCGTACGCCGGCAAGCCCGTCAGGTTCGTCTACATCTCCATTGATGTGTCGAGGGATCAGGGCAAGATTCCCGCCGCACTTGCCCGGCTGCATGTCGACTTTGATAGCTGGGTCGGCGCCGACACCGATACGCTGGGCCGCTTCGGCCTCGGCGAGATTGTTCCTGGTACGCTCATCCTCGACGAGCATGGCGAACCGGTCGCCCGCATCATGGGCGAAGCCCGAGAGGACGACGTCCGCACTCCCGTGGATTGGCTTCTGGGCGGCAAGACCGGGTCCGCTCCCGCCGCCCTGACAAAGCGTTATTGACAGCCTGTCCCGTCTCTATCGGCGTACCGCCGTTTCCGATATCCTTTTAGGTTGAGGTAAATTGCCATGACAGAGACGGCTACGCGTCCGCAGCTTGCTTATTTAACCTCGGTGCTCGACGAACTACGCGCAAAGGGAACACATTTCAAGCTGCGTATCCTCGACGACCAACAGGCCCCCGTATGCCACTATGATGGCCGCGAAGTGATCAACCTGGCCAGCAACAATTACCTCGGCCTCGCTAATCACCCCAAGCTCATCGAAGCGTCGCTGAAAGCGACAAAAGAACTCGGTGTAGGCTCCGGTGCGGTCCGCACGATTGCCGGCACCATGCGCATTCACATGGAACTGGAAGAGAAGATTGCCCGCTTCAAAAACGCCGAAGCCTGCGTCGTTTTCCAGAGCGGCTTCGCGGCCAACGCGGGCACGGTGAGCGCGATCCTCGGCAAGGAAGACTTCATTCTCTCCGACGAACTCAACCACGCCAGCATCATCGACGGCGCGCGCCTGTCACGGGCCAGGATCAAGGTCTTCCGCCACAAGGATGTGGCCCACTGCGAAGAGCTGCTCAACGAAATTGCCAACGAGCCCGGGCACAAGCTGGTCATCACTGACGGCGTGTTCTCCATGGACGGCGACATCGGCCCGGTGAACAAGCTTGCGGCGCTGGCCGAGAAGTATGGCGCCATCATGATGGTCGACGATGCGCATGCCTCCGGCGTGCTGGGGCGCAACGGCCGTGGCAGTGTCGATCACTTTGGCATGCACGGGCGCGTGGACGTGCAGGTGGGCACGCTGTCAAAGGCCATCGGTGCGCTGGGCGGCTATGTCTGCGGATCAAAAGACCTGATCGACTTTCTCTACCATCGCGCGCGGCCCTTCCTGTTTTCCACCTCGCATCCGCCGTCGGTCGCGGCAACCTGCATCGCAGCCTTCGACATTCTGGAGACAGAACCCGAGCGCATCGACCGCCTCTGGAAGAACACCCGGTACTTCCAGGGCGAGCTCAAGCGCGTGGGCTTCAACATCGGCGGGGTGAATACGCCCGCTACCGAAACGCCGATCACTCCGGTGATCGTCGGCGAAGGACGCGCAGCCATGGACTTTTCGCGCGCTCTCTTCGACGAAGGCGTAATGGGTACCGGCATCGCCTTCCCGACTGTGCCGGAAGGCAAGGCGCGCATCCGCCTGATCCTGACCAGCGAGCACACCAGGGAACAACTTGACCGCGCCCTCGAAACGCTTGAGCGCGTGGCCAAACGGATGGGTCTTCTTTCGCAATAAGCCCGTTCATCCAACAAGTGTCATCCTGAGCGTAGCGGTTTGTGGAGTGGGCGAGCGAAGGATCTGCTTTTGCATTTCGCGATCTGCCGTACGCGATCGACGCCATCGAATAGAATTACCATGTCTAGCGTGATGAACAGCGATCTTTCCGTCGATATTTCACGCACCGCGATTCTTGCCATGGATTGCCAGGCTGGCGTTGTGTCCATCTACGTCCAGCCCCCGGAAGAGTTTCTGAGGCGCGCCTCGACTGTGCTTGCGGCGGCGCGGAAGGCTGGCATGACAGTCATCCACGTTCAAGTTGGCTTTCGCCCAGGTTTGCCGGAGGTAAGCAGCCGGAACAAGCTCTTTGCCGGGCTCAAAGCGAATGTCCAGCATCAGAAACTATTTCAAGGCGCAGCCGGCGCCATCCACCCGGCGCTCGGACCCGAACCGGACGACATTGTTGTCACGAAACATCGCGTGAGCGCCTTCACCGGCACGGATCTTGAGATGCTGCTTCGCGCGCATGAGATTGAAACGCTTGTGTTGTTTGGTATCGCCACAAGCGGAGTGGTGCTGTCAACGCTGCTGCACGCTTTTGATTCTGATTACAGGACGATTGTGATCGCCGACTGCTGCGCGGATCGCGATTTGGAACTTCACAGCGCCTTGCTCGACCGCCTGTTCGCTCAGCGCGGGGAGGTTTTGACAGCGGATGAGTTTGTGAAAACCTTGCAGAAGGCTCAAACTCCCGCCTGATCCGAACGCGTGGCGAAGCGGTTGGAGCTTTTAGGATAGAGGTAAGGATGACCGCGACCGGCACACTTGCGCTTTCGATCGGGATGGCGGCGATAATCGCAGCTAACGGTGCGGCTCGCAAAGGTCAGGCTACCTCCCCGGGCGGCCAATCCGTTTCGGTTACCGTGAGTCTCACGCTCGAAAACGAGCATGTCCAAGCCGGCGAGGGCACCGTGGCCGTCTTCACCCTTAAGAATATCGGTGATCGCAGTGTTTCCTTTTCGACGGCTTCCGATCTCTATCGGGTTCACGTTTCCGGAACAGATCACGACCCGGCGGAGGCGGAGTACCAACGCCACCGGCATGGCGATTATCGTCCTGGAGATGGGCCGTATCTCGTCGACGGACCGGTCGTTGCCACGGAACTCAAACCCGGCGAATCTGTTTCGCGAAAACTCAACTTGAAGATGTTCTACGATCTCTCCAAACCCGGCAAATACAGTGTCTACATTGAGATTTATGACCCTTCGGGCCCGATCGATCAGTCGGGACTCTGGCTGAGAACCAACACTGCGCAATTCGAAGTGGAATCGAAGGCAAGATGATCGCACACCTGCGGGGAAAACTTATTCAAAAAGAACCGGGACGGGCCATTGTGGAGTGTGCCGGCGTCGGCTACGACGTCGTTATCTCCGTGCCGACCTTTACTTCGTTGCCGAGTGTGGGAGCCGATACCTCGCTGCACATCCACACGCAGGTCGGCGAAGACCAGATCGCCCTCTTCGGCTTCCTCGAACGTGAAGAGAAGCGCCTATTCGAACGCTTGATTACCGTCAGCGGAGTTGGCCCCAAGCTGGCCATCAAAATCCTCTCCGGCCTCTCGCCCGAACGCACCGTCCAAGCCATCCGCGCGCAGGATCACGCACAGTTGACGCGCATCCCCGGCGTGGGTAAAAAGCTGGCTGAACGGCTTGTTGTCGAACTGAAAGATAAGCTTGACGACTTCGCCGTTGCGCCCGTTCCATCCGCCGTCGCCGGCCCCGCAGTCGACGATGTGCTCTCAGCCCTTACCAATCTCGGCTATCAACGTCCCGCAGCCGAGAAGGCGATCGAGCAGTCTGTAGCAAAAGAAAAGTCACTTGCCGCCGATTTCGACGGCCTCTTCCGCGCAGCCCTGAAAGTAATTCGGTAGCATCCGCTCCCTTCAAGCTCCCGTCTGCTGGGAACGCGCTCGTACGATTCAACCGATTTCCTCAGGAAATACGCGGCCTGTGCATGCACCGTGTCGCTCCCTCGCCTACACTTGAAAACTATGCCACGCACTGCGAAGTCTTCTCCAGCGGCGCCGGCGCCGTTTCTTCGACCGGAAGCAATTACATTTCTGCGCAATCTGGCAAAGCACAACGACCGCGACTGGTTCGCCCCGCGCAAGCCGCAGTTTGAAGCGCAGTTGAAAGAGCCGATGCTCGCCATTGTCCGCAAGATCACGGATGCGATGACCAGCTTCGCGCCGAATCATGTGCGACCCGCGGAGAAGAGCCTCTTTCGCATCTATCGCGACACCCGCTTCTCGCACGACAAGCGGCCCTACAAAACTCATGTGGCCGCGTGGTGGTCGCACCAGGGCCTTGAGAAGACATCGGGCGCGGGTTACTACTTTCAGGTGAGCCCCAAAGGCGTGGTGATTGCCGCGGGCGCCTACATGCCGGAGAAGGAGCAACTCGCGCAGATCCGTCACTGGCTGCTCGACCACCACGAAGACTTTCGCAAAATCCTGCGCAAGCCGGCGCTGCGCAAAACCTTCAGCGAGTTTGAAGGCGAGGCGCTGACGCGGCCGCCCAAGGGCTTCCCACCAGACCACCCGGCGATGGATCTGATCCGCTGCAAGCAGTGGGGTCTCAGTACCGTGCTGCCTTCCGGCGCTGCGCTGCGCAAGGATTTTGCCAAGGTGCTGGTAAAGCACTTCAAGCTCCTCGCACCCATGGTGGACGCACTGAATGCACCCATTGCCGCCGCCGCCGCGCCCAAACGGAAGGTGCTTTTCGGGCTGAACTAACGATGCGTGAGCGCAGATGAAATCGCCCGTATTTCCGGGGTTCCAGAGCCCTCCTGATCTCAAAAACCGGCAAAAACAGGCTATTTCGGCTCAAACAGGCATAAAAACCCAAGAAAATTGTGGAAAACCCATGTTTTTCCATTGACTTTAGGCCCTCCCAAGCCGCATTGTTACGAACGACAGGGTTCTCGAGAACCCGCATAAATAAAGGGGTTTCGTGCATAGGTTGCCTCCAGGCGTTTTCGGCATCAAGTTCGAAACGCGACGGTCGCACTACCCCATGCGGTACGCTTCATGGCAATCTTGCAGTCATCTGAAAGATGCCGGGCGGCGGGATACCAGGCAACAACTACAACCGGTCTCATGAAGTCACTGTGCGGCTGGTTTTGGAAGTGTGGGACCCGACAACAAGGCGGGTCCCATGAGTTAAGACAAGTGGATGAAACCCGGTTCATGAGACCGGTTCTAGCGAAGGAGAACATCACATGGCAACTGGAATGACCAAGACTGGACTTACCCGGCACATGGCCGAGAAGCTCGAATTGACCAACAAACAAGCGGCTGCTTTCCTTGATCTTCTGGCCGAGACCGCCATCAAGGAGACCAAGAAAAACGGCGTATTCGTGATCCCCGGCATCGGACGCCTCGTCAAGGCGGAGCGCAAAGCGCGCATGGGCCGCAATCCGCAGACCGGCGAAGCCATCAAGATCAAGGCGAAGACCGTCGTGAAGTTCCGCGTGGCCAAGTCCGCCAAGGACACCATCGCGCCGCCAAAGAAGTAGTTCCATTTCCTGAGGGGTGCTGTACAAGCTGGGGAAGAGCTCTCGCTCTTCCCCTTCTTTCTTTTGCGGCCCAGCCGAATATTTGCGCACCTTGGCCGCGCTGCCACATCAAAGGCCCATGGCGAGTCAAGTGAACACGATAACTCGATCGAGCGCCGCCGTATCCGGTTCGGTTCTGACTCTGCTGCGGCTGGAAGGTTTGGCCGTGGCCGCTGTGTCGGCGGTTCTGTATGCCCGCACCGGCGCGAGTTGGTGGCTGTTTGCCCTGCTGTGGCTCACGCCCGATCTGTCGATGCTCGGCTATCTTGCGGGCTCATGCTGGGGCGCGCGTTGCTACAA
Organism: uncultured Acidobacteriaceae bacterium; assembly: GCA_963830285.1. GTDB lineage: Bacteria > Acidobacteriota > Terriglobia > Terriglobales > Acidobacteriaceae > Telmatobacter. The sequence continues at coordinate 909,595 of CAWHLU010000008.1, read as the reverse complement.
CGCGGTGCATTCCTACGTGGCGCCCGCTGCTCTGGCACTCAGCGCCTACTTGCTGAGCGCGCCTGCAGTGCTGCCTATCGCGCTCATTTGGGCCAATCACATCGGCGTCGACCGCCTCATGGGCTACGGGCTGAAGTACTCTGACGGCTTCGGCTGGACCCATCTCGGCCGGTTAGGAAAGCGCGACGTCACGGTGCCGGCTCGGGGCTGACTGAGCGCGGCATCATCGCGCGCACCACGAGCGATGCTCCGAAGAAGATGAGGATGATGCGGCCGGCAAGTTCGGCGTCGTAGTCCTTTGCATAAACCACAATGGCAATGAAGATGCCGATGGGCGTGAGTTCGGACAGCGATGCGCGGAGCCAGTGCGGCTTTGCGCCTGAAGCCGGGAGTGCTGAGCGAAGGCGAGGAAAGAAACGCGGAACCGCGCGCTGGTAGGCCAGGTAATGCTCGCCAAGCTGCGTGGTAAGGAATGCTTCTTCACCAAGGGTGAGCCGAATGGCGAAGACAGTGATGAGCACCAACGCAAAAATGGCGCCGCTGACGGGCATCAGGAATGCCAAAGCGATAACCATGCACCAAAGCCCTATGTAGAGCGGGTTGCGCAAGTAGCGATAAGGCCCGTCCGCCATGACTTTCCCGGCAACCATGTTGGTGCTGCTTACCGTACTAGGCCCCAGGTACGCTGCGCCCCAAACGCGAAACAACACAGCTTTGGCGGCGATCAACGCGGCAACAATCAACAGCAGGGGCGTCGCGACCGCAAACGACACAAGTCCGGTGCGGCTGATTTCAAGGGCAAGCCATTCCAGAAGCGAGATGCGGCGGCCGATATGCCACGCCTCGATCCATGGCGCCCAAAATCCGAGAATGATGATGATGGCGTTGATCACCATCCGCAATCGGAACTCAATTGCACTCGCTCCCATTCGCAGCCCTCGCGCCGGAGTGTATCATCCGACGCTTTGGGAAATCCGATTGCTACTCCCAGCGCAGTGCCAGTCATGGGATCGGTCTTCATTGCAGATCGAGCCGGGATGAGGATGGCAATGAGAGCAACGAGCGCTAGCAGCGCCGCAACGGCCGCAAAGCTGATTGGGTCGTGCGTGCTGACGCCGAACAGCACGCTCTGGAGAACGCGCGACAGCGCGAGCGCCACTGCAAGCCCGATCGCTCCGCCGATGAGGATCAGACGCAAGCCTTCGCGCAGGATGAGATGCAACACATCGACACGGGTGGCTCCGAGTGCCATACGAATGCCGATCTCCTGCGTGCGCTGCACTGCCATGAAGGTAACGACACCATAGAGTCCGATGATGGCCATGGCGAGGCCGGTACAGGCGAAGAAGCTGAGCAACGCGGTTTCGAAGCGGGGACGGTCGGCAAGCCTGCTTACAGTCTGCGAGAGCGGAGTAATCTCCACCGGCACGTTGGGATCGATTTGTGCGATGCGCGCGCGCACCCACGGCGCAACCGTGGAAACGGGCAAAGCCGTCTGAAGAACCACGATGGCGCGCGTTCCCCAACTGTCTCGCCGATCATTGAGCAACTGGTAGTATTCGGGGTCATCTTCTCCGGCGAGCCCGCCATTCTTAGCGTTTGCAGCTATGCCGGCGACGGTAAAGACCTGATTATCGAGCGAGAAGTACGGCTGAAACGTCGCGAACTGTATATGCCTGCCGACCGGATCATCGCCGGGAAAGAGTCTCGCGGCGAGCATTTGACTCAGGATTATCGGATTGCTCGCTGCAGTTCGATCTTCCTCGGTGAAGTTGTGCCCTGCAACGATCGGAATTTGCAGGACCCGGAAATAATCGGGCGTGACCGTGCGATAGATGACCTTGCCGCCTGTGCCGTTGGGAGCGGCCTGCTTGCCGTTGACGTAGATATCCGAATACCTCTTTTCCTGGTGCCAGCTGTCGGCATCTGGCGGAATCGAGTCGCTTACGGCGACAGACGTTACTCCGGGAATGTCGCGCAAAGCGGACGCGGCGCGCAAGAAGAAATCCCTTGACTGCTGCGCTGTGGGGTAACGCTGCGGTGTAATCGGAATGTTGAGCGCCAGAACGTCGCGGGTTTCAATGCCGAGATGTTCCGCCTGGAGATTTCGGAAGCTTCGCGCCAACAGGGTTGCACCGGCCAGCAGGACAACGCTGACGGCAATCTGCAATGCAACCAGAATATTGCGCAAGCGAGCATGCTCGACCGAATTGCCAGTTCGAGAGACGAGGGCACCCGCGTTTGTCTTTTCAAACACCGGCACCACGCCCGCAATCAATGCGCTGACAAACGCGACGAGCAGGCTCAATAGGATAACGCGCAGATCGATGCGGGCGTCTGAGAGAAAGGGAATTCCAGACGGTGCAATGAGGACAAATATCCGTAGCAGCGCAACTGAGAAAATGCAACCGAGCACGGTACCGACACCTGCCAAAACGAAGGATTCGGCCAGAGCCTGGAACGCAAGCCGAAGGCGGCTGGCGCCGAGCGCAGACCTCACTGCAAGCTCGCGGCTGCGTGCTGCTCTTCGCGCAGAAAACAGGCCGGCTACGTTGGCGCAGGCGATCAGCAAAACTGCGAACACCGCACCCAGTAGGATCTTTGCAGCCAAATAAGCATTCTGCATCTGGAGGTCGCGCAGCGAGCGGACCTGAAGATAGAAGCCCTTGCGAATTTCCGGAGGGATCCATTGCTGCGTATGTTGAAACAGGGGCTCCATCTGGGCCTTGGCCTTCGCTACGCTGACGCCGGGCTTGAGACGCGCAAAGGCCCACATCGGAAGACCGATTCCCGCATTCACAGAGTGTTGACCGGCGATATCCATTTGTGCAGGCATGAGAAGATCGATTGCCTGCAAGCGAGGCATTTCGAAGTTGCGCGGCAACACCCCCACGATTCGGTAGTACTGGTCATCGATTGCAAGGGATTTGTTCAGCGCATCCGGATTGCGATCGAATCGGCTGAGCCAGAGACCATCGGAAATGATCACCGATCGAGGGCCGTTCGGAACATCCTCTTCCGTCAGGAAGTTGCGGCCGGCTTCGAGTGAAACGCCCAGTAGTGGAGAGAAAATTCTGCGCCACCGATCCACATTGGAGATGCAGCGGATTGCTTTCGGTCAGGTTGCATCCACTGACGCCGCGTTCGAAGGTGAAGTCCTGAAATGGCTTCTGATTGTCGCGCCACTCATAATAGAAACCGCCCAGCGTGAATTCCTGCCGTTGCAACGGCTGGGCAAGGCCCAACGAAACAAGTTGATCGTCGTGCGCGTAGGGAAGGCTGCGAAAGAGGATGCGGTCGACGACGCTGAAGACTGCTGTGGTGGCGCCAATGCCGAGAGCCAGCGTGAGAATGGCGGTGATCGCGAAGACAGGTTTGCGCCGGAAGCCGCGCAGTGCATAGCGAACATCACGTATGAGGCTCTCGAGCCAAGGCAACGTCGCACGGTCGCGATAGGCCTGGCGAACCTGTTCAGCGCCGCCGATGCGCAACAGAGCGTGCCTGCGCGCTTCCGCCTCACTCAGCCCGGATCGCAGGCCTTCGTCGATGTGCTGGTCGAGATGACTCTGGAGTTCCGCGTCAAACTCCTCACCAGTCCGGCGCGAGGTGAAGAGAGCGCAGAATCTCATCCAAAACGCACGCAGTTTTTGCATTTGGCCTCCTAATCGGCTCGCAGTGCCTCCATGGGGTCGACAGCAGCGGCGCGGCGTGCGGGGATCAACGCAGCGACGAGTGCGACGAATCGCCATCAACAGAGGAACAAGGCAAAACGTCATGGGATCGAGCGAGCTTACTTCAAAGAGGAAACTGTGCAGCGTGCGGCTCAGCGCAAGCGCGCTTGCAAGTCCGATGCCGCAACCGGCCGCCGCGAGAAAGAGACTCTGCCGCACAACGCTCAGCACAATCTGCCAACGCTGTGCGCCGAGCGCCAGTCGCAGTCCGATCTCGCGCGTGCGCCAGCTGACAATGTACGAGATCAAGCTGTACACGCCAACCGCGCCAATAATAATGGCGAGCGCTCCAAATCCCAGCAGCAGCATGGCCAGCGCCCGTGGTGCCGCCACCGACGTTGAAACCAGGTCGTCCAGCGTGCGTACACGCGTGACAGGCACCAGCGAGTCGATGCCTGCCACCGCGCTGCGCAAGCCAGATGCCGCCTCTGCAGCGCTGCTGCGCGTCCGCAGCACGGCAAACATTACCGGCTGCGCCCGGTCCGTGGTCATGGGCAAATAGACCTCGTCACGGAATCCTTCCTCCAGGCTTCCCTCCCGCGCGTTGCGCACGACTCCGACCACGATCGACGCCTTCTCCTGACTCCACACCGCAGGCGACGGTTCGTCCACAACATCCTCAAGGTGTTTGCCGATCGGGTCCTGGTTGGGCCACAGGTGTTGCGCCATATGCTCGTTCACAACGGCCGCATGAGTTGTCCCCGCTGCGTCTTCCGCGTCCAGCAGGCGCCCATGCACCAGGTGCAGGTTCAGTGTGCTGAAATAACCCGGCGAAACAATCCGTCCGGTGGCCAGGCGCGCGCCTTCGCGCGCATCGCGTGGATGATCTTCCGCGTCGTACACATAGTTATCCTCGCGGCCACTCATTGGCAGCGAATCGACAAACGCGGCTCCCTCCACGCCGGGAATGCTCTGCATGCGATTGAGCAGCGACGTAAAGAACGATGCGCAACGTCCCTTCTGCTTGCATGCCGATGCATCGAGCGAAACCTCAGCTGTCACAGTGTGGTCCGTGCGAAATCCTGGATCGACCTGCGTCAGCCGGTAGAGGCTGTGCAGCACCAGCCCGGCCGCCGTGATCACCAGCACCGTGAGCCCGATCTGCGCCACCACCAGCAGCATGGAAATCCCAAACCGTGAGCTGCTCCCCAGCAATGCTCTCCCGCCAACTCGCAGCGTACCCAGCAGGTTCATCGACGCCATCTTGATCGACGGAATCAGCCCGAAAATCAGCCCCGCCACGATCGACGCGCATAGTGTGAAAATCACATCTCCAACGTGCAACGAAACATCCTGGATGCGCGGTGTATCCGCTGGCAGCAGATGCACAAACAGGCGCAGGCTCGCCAGGCCCGCGCCAAGCCCGACGATTCCGGCCGTCACGCCTATCACCACACTCTCTGAAAGAAGCTGCTGGATGAGCCGTCTCCCCGAAGCTCCCATTGCGCTGCGCACCGCAAGCTCGCGCTCACGCGCCATTGCACGGGCAAGCGTAAGGTTTGCGACATTCGCACACGCGATCAGCAGAATCAGGCCCACCGCGCCGAACAGCAGCAGCAGTCGCGGCCGCATTGCCCCGGTCTGCGATTCAAGCAGCGGCACCGCCGTCATGTCCGAAGCCCAGATGTCGGGCATCCTGAAGGGAAACAGCGGCAGCAGCACGCTATGCAGCCTCCTCAGTTCAGCCTGCGCCTGCGCCGGAGTCGCCCCGTCGGCCAGCCTTCCAAATCCGCGTAGATCGATCTCGCTCCACGCATCGAACACATCACTCCCGCGAAACGATACGGGAATGACAAACTGCGTGTCCGCGTAAGGAAAGCGAACGCCCGCCGGCATCACTCCGATAATCCTCCTCGAAATACCATCGATGCGCATCTCGCGCCCAATCGCCGAGGGCTCTCCGCCAAAGTGCTGCCGCCAGTACCCATAACTGAGAACCACATCGTGATCCTCACCCTCAAACGCATCGCCAGCCGAAAAGAAACTGCCCAGCGCGGGATGAATTCCGAGCGTGTCAAGAGCATTCACCGTCACCTTGGCGCCAAACACGCGATCCGGCACATCCGATTCCGAGATGTTCGATTCCGCATCCGGTCCATAACCCGCGACCGATTTCAGCGCCGTCGAATGCGAACCCAGTTCGCGAATCCAGCCCTTGGGGAACGTCGGCGAATTCGCTCCCACAATACGCACGAGCCGGTCCTGGTGTGCATAGGGAAGCGGTTGCAGAAGGATTGAGTCGATCAGCGTGTAGATCACGGTGTTGGCGCCGATCCCCAGCGCCAGTGTTAGCACCGCTGTGATGGTGAAGCCCGGTGCGCGTCGCATCTGTCGCATGGCAAACCGCGCATCCTGCAAAAGGCTCTCCAGCAGCGGCAACGTTGCGCGATCGCGATAAGCCTGGCGGGTCTGTTCCGCACCGCGAAGACGTAGCATCGCCTGCCGCCGCGCTTCCTCACGGCTCAACCCCTCCCGTGTCGCTGCGTCAACGTCCATCGCAATATGGCTCTCGAGCTCGGCATCAAATTCAACTGCATTGCTGCGCACAAAGACTCCACGCAGTCTCAACAGAAGTGCTCGCAGTTTATTCAAAACAACTCCTCCTATTCGGTCCGCAATGCCTGCATTGGGTCGATTGAAGCCGCCCGGCGCGCCGGAAGCCAGCAGGCAATAAGCGCAATCAAAGCAAGAATGATCGGCACAAGAATAAAGGTCAGTGAGTCGTGCGGCTGAATGCCATAGAGAAAGCCGGAAGCCAGTTTCGACAGCATCCACGCAGCAGGCCAGCCAAGCGTCATGGCAATGACAGCAAGAACCATGCCCTGCCGAACCACCAGGCGCTCGACAACACCGGGACGCGCACCCAGGGCCATGCGAATGCCGATCTCGCGGGTGCGACGGCTGACCGCGTAGCTCATCACGCCGTAGAGCCCAACCGAAGCCAGCACCAGCCCAATGCAGCCGAAGACACCAAAAAGGGTGGCAGCGATCCGCGGCAACAGGTAGGCCGTGCGCACATGCTCTTCCATGGTCTCCTCGTTGTAGATAGCGATCTTGGAATCGAGCGCGTAGACTTGGCGGCGCACTGGTTCGGCAAGTGCGGCAGGATTGCCGGGCGTGTGAACCACGAGGGTATAGCCCATGAGCGAGGGATCCTCAGTGATGCTCTGGTCCAGCGAGCGATAGAGGAGGGGTCGCGTCTCTTCGCCGATGGTGCGCGACTTTGCATTGCCGACCACGCCGACGATCTCGTAGGTCCACTGCCCGCCGTTGACGTGCTGGCCAATCGGATTCTCGCCCGGGAACAGCCGGTCGGCGAATGCCTTATTCACGATGGCAACTCTTGGACTATCGGCGGTGTCGCTGCCAAAGTCGCGGCCGGCGAGGCGCGGCGTTCCCAGCGCATCGAAGTAGCCTGGCGTGGTCATGTAGAGCTCGGCGTTTGTGAAGGTAGCGTCCTTGCCTGCATGACCCGCAACCGTGAAGCCGTCACTGCGATTCCCACCGGAGAGAAGCGCAACGTCGGTCGTTACCGCAGCGTCGACACCCGGCAAAGCGCCGACACGGCGTCGAAGTTCGGCGAGGAATTGGCTGATCTGTTGGGACGAATACCCATTGAGGCGCGGATCGACCGAGAGTAACAGCAGTCCTTGCGGGCGGAAACCAATATCGATGTTGGCCGCACTCTGCAAGCTGCGCAGAAACAGCCCGGTGACCAACAGCAGCACAAGGGACAACGCGACCTGCGTCACGACCAGAATGTTACGCAGGCTGAACCGCCGTCCCGGACGCGTAAGAGCCTCTTCGCCTTTCAGCGCCTTGGCCAGCGCGGGTCGTGCGGCAGCCCATGCGGGAGCAAGACCAAGCAAAACGCCGCAGCAGAAGCTGATGGCGAAGGTATACATCATCGTCCGCCAATCGACAGCAACGTGAAGATCGAGAGGCACCGGGGCAGGAATGCGAACGGAGGAGAGCGATTGCGTTGATACAAATGAGAAGAACGCGCCAAGCACCCCGCCTGCCAGCCCAATCAACGTACTTTCGATGAGCAGTTGCCCCCGCAGCCGCGCACGCGTGGCGCCCAGTGCAATACGCACCGCCATTTCGCGCTGCCGCGCGGCAGCCTGGGCAAAAAGCAGGTTCGCCACGTTTGCGCCTGCAATCGCGAGCAGAAGAAGAACGACAATCGAGAGCGCCGCGAGAAACGTCAGAGCGGCAGTTCGTTCGCGCGGCGGCAGTGAGCCTGCCTGCTCAAAGACGAACGAGTTGTCCTTGTCGGTCTTGGGATAAGCGAGAGCGAAGCGCTTTGCCAGGGTATCCAGTTCGGCTGCAGCCTGTGTGCGTGTGACGCCGGGTCTCAGCCGAGCGATGACCGCGAGCCAATGGTAGTCGCGCGCATCCGCCGGCGGCAGGTTGGGCACAAGCTGCGCTGCAATGCCCACCGGAACCCAGAATTGCGTGTCGAGAATCTGGTCGACACTATGAAACGACGCTGGTGCGACGCCGACCACTGTGAATGACCGGCCCGAGAGCGTGATTGGCTTGCCGATGATCTGGCGATCGCTCGCAAACCGCCGTTGCCACAGCCGCGCGCTGATCACCACCACGGGAAGCCGATCCTCGGCGCTCGATAAGCCGCGTCCGAGCACCATCGGGAGTTCGAGCACATCGAAGAAATTCGTTGAGACCCCTTGTCCCCAGACGCGCTCGGGCTCACTGCCGCCGCTGAGAGACGCGGGAATCAGCTCATAGTAGGCGGCAACACCGGAGAACGATTTCGCCTGGTCCTGAAGATCATGGTAGATCGGAAGAGAAAAGGAATTGCAGCACTGCTCGCCCCGCTCCGCGATATGAAGAGCCAACAACGTCGAGGGATCGCCGACCGGCGCCGGACGCAACACGAATCGGCTCACCATCGAAAAGATAGTTGCATTGGCGCCGATGCCAAGACCGATAGAGAGAACGGCGATCGCCGTAACCGCCGGATGCTTGGCAAGCGTGCGGATCGCATAACGCACATCGCGCGCCACGCCTTCAAGCCATGGCAGCGTTCGGCGCTCGCGGCGCGATTGGCGCACTTGCTCTGCGCCGCCCAGTTCGATGAGCGCACGCCGCCGAGCTTCCTCCTGACTCAACCCGGATCGGACGCCATCTGCAACGTGCATGGCGATGTGCGACTCGAGTTCCTCGGAAAAATCGTGATCGCGACGGCCGGAGTGAAGCAGGCCTGTGAGGCGAATACCCAGTGCTCTCAGCTTTCGCATAGCTCTCCTATTCGGTACGCAGTGCCTGCATGGGATCGATGGATGCGGCCCGGCGCGCCGGAAACAACGCGGCAGCCAGGCCGCACACAAGCAGCAACAGGGAAATCAAAACTACAGTCAGCGGATCATGATCGCTGACCCCAAAGAGAAACGACTTGAGCAGGCGCATTGCAGCCCATGCGCTCGCCAGTCCGGTAAACAGACCCGCGCCAACCAGGAAAGCAGCGTTCTTGAGGATGAGGAACAACACATCGAAGCGTTCTGCGCCGAGCGCCATGCGGATGCCCACCTCGCGCGTGCGGCGATTCGCTGAGAAGGCCATCAGTCCGTAAAGGCCCACCAGCGCCAAAAACAACGCAATCACCGCGAATGCCGTCAGCAGCGATGTCTGGAATCGCCGCCGCGCACTCGCGATCGATACCAGATCACCCATCGTCTGAACATCAGAAAATGTAACGTCTGGATCAGTTGCCTTTAGCGCCAAGCGAATCTCATTGGCGATCGTTCCGGGCGGAAGCGATGATCGCACGGCCAGCGAGCTTTCGCGCGAATCATAGTTCGGGCTGTACATCTGCGGCTGCGGATCCTCTTCCAGGCTGGTGTGGCGGACGTCGGCAACAACGCCGACGACCGTACTCCATTGGGCATGCTTCTCATCTCCGCTGACCTGCCCGCCGATTGGATCGCGATTGGCGAAATAGGTCCGCGCAAACTGTTCGTTGATGATGACGGGATGTGCTGGAACCGTATCATCGCCTTCCGTGAAGTATCGTCCCGCAAGGAGAGGGATCTGCATTGCATCAAAATACTGGGGTGTGATCGATCGCGATTCCACCACCTGGTCTTTCTGGTTGGCAAAGCCATCCACCCAGAAGGTCCCCAGGCTTTCGCTTTTGGCCAACGGCAGATCGTTGACTGCACCGGCCGCAATCACTCCCGGAAGATTTCTGATCTTTGCGATCAGCCCTTTGAAGTATGCCGCGCGACCCGCCTGGGCTTGGCTGTAGCGGTCGCCGAGCGAGATGTTCATGGTCAAGGTCGACTGCGAAAAGCCCGTATCCACCGAGATGACGTTGATGTAGCTGCGCATCAGGAGGCCGGCGCCCGCCAGCAGCACCACCACCATGGCGGTTTGCGCGATGATCAACGCACTCTGCAAACGGCTGTGCCCTCCTGCTCTTCCCGGTCCATTGTGCGATTTCAGAAAATCAGTAAGTTGCATGCGCGAAGCGCTCGCGGCAGGCAACAGTCCGGCGATCATGCTTGTCAGCAGCGAAGCCAGGATTGCAACAAATAGAACACGCCCGTCCAAAGAGGCCTCACTGAGGCGCGGAATGTTGCCGGGATCGAGATGCGGCAACAGGCGCAGGAATAAAAACGCAAGCATCACGCCGACCGCGCAACCCCCGATGCCAATCAGCAGCGATTCGGTCAGAAGCTGCCGGAGCATTCGGCCGCGGCCAGCGCCAAGTGCGGAACGCACGCCCAACTCGCGGCCACGCTCTGTAGCGCGCGCCAGCAGCAGATTGCCGGCGTTTCCGCAGGCAATCAGAAGAACAATCGCCACGGCGCCGAGCAGCAGATTCATCAGCGGGCGCACTGGACCGATGGAAAGGCCAGTGAAACTCCTCACGAGCGCACCCCAATCGCCGAATTCGGTGGGGTATATGCGGTCGAAACGAGCCATCATCGTGCCGAATTCAGATTGCGCCTGCTGGATGGATACGCTTGGGCGCAATCGCGCGACCGCTACATCATCATCAATGTCACGATCCGCCTTCTGTTTCGGCGTCAGTGCAAGCGGTACCCAGATCTGCGTGGACTTGATGTGCGGGTTGCCGTAAGGAAGATCCGAACTGAATGGGTACTCGAACTCGCGCGGCATCACGCCGATAATCTGATAGCTTGCACCATCAAGTTCGAGCGAGCGTTTCAACACATCCGCATCCGCCCCGAACATCGATACCCAAAGCGAGTGGCTGATGAGGGCAACGTGCGAATGACTAGATTCATTGTCTTCGGCGTTGATGGCGCGACCCAGTTCCGGCGCGGACTCGAGGGTTGAGAAAAAATCCTCATCCACACGCGCCGCGCCTATGGTCTGGACCGTCTCTCGCACCCTGACCTTGAATGGCGCCTGTTCATACGCCGTCATCGCTGCGAATGCTTTGCTCTCGCGCTTGATTTCGTAGAAGTCTCCATAGCCCGGGCAGATGACTTCGGGCGGTACCTTCCAATTCGGATTCGGCGTAAACAGGTAGACGAGGCGCTGGGGATCTCCATACGGCAGCGAGCGAATGAGCACCGCATTCACCAGGCTGAAGATCGCCGTACATGCTCCAATCCCGAGGCCCAGCGTAAGCACCGCCGTCACTGTGAAGCCCGGCGTCCGACGCAGTGTACGCAGTCCGTAGCGAAGATCCTGTGCGAAGTTTTGGATCCACAAAAGGCCGCGCCGCTCGCGGTAAGCCTGGCGCGTCTGTTCTGCGCCACCCAGGCGTAGCAGAGCCAGCCTGCGCGCTTCCGCCGCATCGAGCCCCGCCTTTACGCCGGCTTCCGTATCCATCGCAACATGCGCTTCGAGTTCCGCGGAGAATTCGGCGTCGGATTGACGAAGGTGCAGCAAGCCAACGAGGCGAATCCAATGTGCACGAAGTTTTCGCATTGGCTCTCCTATTCGTTGCGCAGTGCTTCCATGGGATCGATTGACGCGGCGCGGCGCGCGGGAATCAGGCAGGCAATGCCCGACACAACAAACAGCAGAACGATTGCACCCAGGTAAGTCAGAAGGTCCAGCCACGTCACGCCAAAAAGCATGGCATCGAGGGCGCGGCCCGCAACCAGCGCTCCGCACAGACCGATGGCCATGCCAATCACGGTCATGGTCATCCCTTGGCGAAGAACAAGGGAAAGAAGGTCGGTGCGGGTTGCGCCCAGGGCTGCGCGCACGCCGATTTCACGCGTGCGCTCCGTGACGCTTCCGGCGAGGATGCCGTAGATGCCGATTGCCGCGAGCGCCAGCGCGACCAGGCCGAATGTCTCAAAGAGAACAAGCACAAAGCGACGTTCGAGTGCCGTGGCAGCTACCAGTTCGTCCATGGTTGCGACGCGCGTGATAGGCCGGCTCTTGTCTACTGACCAGATTGCCTCCTGAACAGCCGCAGCAACAGTGGCTGGGGCTGCGCGGGTCCGCACCACCACGGACTGCACTTCATCTCCCCAGGCCCACTGGGCAGTCGTAGTGTAAAACGCATCCTCCTGGTTCAGCGCCAGCGATTCCTGCTTGACGTTGCCCACGACGCCCACGATCGTCGCCCAGGGTTTCCCCGACTGGCCGGCATCGGGGCCCATGCGAACACGCTGCCCGATCGGGTCCTGCCCCGCGAACTCCTCGCGTGCAAGCGACTCAGTGATGAGCACAGCCACCGGAGCTCCCGCCCGGTCATGCTCGTTCAACATGCGGCCGCGGCGAAGCGAAACGTGCATCGTCTCAAGGTATCCGGGACTGACAGCGTAGCGAAACGCCGGCACGCCCAGCGGCTTGTGATCCTTTTCGAATTCAATGCCGTAGATATCCTGGTCCCCGCTGAGTGGCAGTTGGCTGGTGAGTCCCGCGGATACGACGCCCGGAATGTGACGAATATTCTCGAGAGCTTCTTCAAAGAATTGTAATGCCTCGCCGCGTCGCTGTCGTAGCGATGCCCCGATTCCTGCACCTGCATCGTAATCAGGTGCGACGGTTCGAAGCCCGGATCGACTGCGAACAGGCTCTGCATGCTGCGCAGCAGAAGGCCTGCACTCACCAGCAGCACGACGGCAAGGGAAACCTCCGTGACGACCAGTACGCGGCGCGTCCGATGATGGCCATCGATCGAGCGGCCCGAATTCTGGCGCATTCCGATGTGCAGGTCCATGCCTGAAGCCTGGAATGCAGAAACCAGGCCAACGGCGACGCCGATCGACGTCGTGAGTGCGAGTGCAAAAACGAAGACCCACCCATCCAGCGAAATTGCATTGAGTCTCGGCAAGCCGGGTGGACTCAGCGCCAGCAACGCGCGCACGCCAGCATCGGCAATGGCCATTCCCAACGCGCAGCCGACACCAGCAAGCAACAGGGACTCGGCAAGAAGTTGCCGGACGAGCCGGCTGCGTGGGCGCGCCAAGCGCGGCACGCATCGCAAACTCGGCGCGACGCTGTACCCCGCGAGCAAGTTGAAGATTGGCCACGTTGACACATGCGATAAGCAGAACCAGCAGCACCGCGCCCAATACAGCCAGCAATGCGGGCCGGACACCCTCGGTAAGAGCGCCCTGCAGCGAGCGTACGGCCATTCCATCGGGAGCGCCGCCGGAGCTGTCATAGCCCTTGGCATACGTCTGCGCAAGGGAGCGCAGAACAATGCTCAACTCATCGCTGGCCTGCTGACTGCTTATTCCCGCCCTGAGACGGCCGATCATATGCAAATGGTGGCCCCACTCGCGTCCATCCCAGGGCAGAGACGGATCGTATTGTAGAGGCGCCCAGATCTCGGCAGACGAATTCAGCACGTTTTCAAATTCGCTGGGCATCACGCCGACGACGGTGTAAAGTGCATCGTCCAGCCGGATCTGCTTCCCGACAATTGATGTATCTGAGCCGAAACGGCCGCGCCAGATTCTGTCGCTGAGGATGACGACATTGGGACCGCGAAACCGGTCATCGGACGCCTGGAAATCCCTCCCACGCAGCGGCGAGACACCCAAAGTGCGAAAGTAGTCCGCGCTCACGCGTTGGCCGTCGAGTCGTTCGGGCCGGTCTGCCGCGCTTGTGGGTGTAGAGGCCGGCTGCCATCCCTTGAAGACCGCGAGCGCATCGAAGGAACGGTTCTGCTGGCTGACCCCATAAAAGGTTCCAAAGGTTACCGGACTCGTAGCGCCACTCTTGCCCGTCTCCCACACCATCATGAGTCGGTTCGCATGCGGATAGGGTAACGGCGAAATGAGAATGGGCTTGATGGCACTGAAGATCGCCGCGCTCGCGCCGATTCCGATGGCCAGCGTGAGGACAGCAACCGCAGTCGCAGCCTTTTGCCTGGTCAGCGTGCGGGTGCCGTAGACGAGGTCGCGCAGCAGGTCTTCCAGCCACGCCAACCTGGCGTGTTCGCGATAAGCCTGGCGCGTCTGCTCTGCGCCGCCCACACGCATCAGCGCCTGGCGGCGTGCCTCCACCGCATCGAGGCCCGCCTTCACGCCGGCTTCCGTATCCATCGCGATGTGCGCTTCCAGTTCCGCATTGAACTCGGCGTCCACTCGTCCAGAACGGAACAGCCCTCCAATTTGCATTGCCAATTTCCGCAATTTGCGCATATCGTTTCCTATTCCGTTCGCAATGCCTGCATGGGGTCGATAGCCGCGGCCCGGCGACCGGGCAGATACGCTGCGATCGCAGCGAGCGCACAAAGAAATGCCGCGGCGCCAATGTAAATGAGTGCATTGGCTCCGCCGTCACCCAGCAACTTCGCGCCCGCGCCCATGGCCGAGTTTGTGAATGAGACCGAAGCGACTGCGCGCGCGAATGCGATCGCCATCAGTGTGCCTGCCACCAGGCCTGCGACAGTGAGCGATAGCCCCTGCCTGACCACCATGCGCAACACGTGGCCGCGATGCGCGCCGAGCGCCATGCGCACTCCGATCTCGCGCGTTCGCTGAACCACCCAATACGCCATGACGCTGTACAACCCGATAGCTGCCAGTAAAACCGCGATGCTGCCCAGCACTGACATCAGGCTTGCCGCAACCTTCTGCGGGTAGAGCGACGCGCCGATGTACTCCTTCAGCGGCACAGCGTCGAAGACCGTGACATTCGGATCGATCGCACGCGTCTGTGCGCGCAGTTCGTTGAGCACGGTGGCAGCGTCGCCATGGGCGCGCACGTAGAAAGCGAGCGACATGTCCGTGCGATAAACCTGCCGGAACGGCACGTAGAAATAGGGTGTTTCGGATTCGCTGAAGTAGTGATACTTCGAGTCTTTGGCAACGCCGACGATGCGGAACCACTCGCCCCACCCATGCACCCTGTGGCCAATCGGGTCGCGTCCGGCAAAGAAATGCCGCACAAAGGCCTCGTTCACAATCATCACGTTGGGAGACGTTTTGTCTTCGTTGTCCTGTTCGGTAAAGTTTCGACCCTCGACGATGGGAATCTGCATCAGGGGCAGGTATCCGGGTGAAATGACATTCCGGAAGATATTCATGTTCTCGTTGGGGCGCGGCGCATAGCCCTCGACCTTGAGTTCCTCCCACCAGCTTGGTTCGAATCCCAAAGGCACGCCGTCGGAGTAAGCAACATCGGTAACCCCGGGAGCCGTCTGCATCCGCTCTGCAAGGCGGCGACAGAATTCCTCGCGCTGCTGAAGGTTGTAGCCACTGGTATTCAGATAGAACTGGCCCAGCAGAACTTTGTCAGGGTTAAAGCCTGGATCGATGCGCATGGAGGTCGCAAATCCACGCGCAAACAAGCCGGCACCCACCAGAGCCACAAGCGCCAAAGCTACTTCAGAGGCCACCAGAAGCGGAGCGCAGTCGATTGCGGCGGTTGGAGATTCCGCTCCTTCCGTTCTCATTCATGCGGCCGCTCAGGTTCGTGCGCCCCACTTGCAATGCGGGAGCCAGTCCGGCCGCCAACGCAGCAAATACGCAGATCCCGATGGTAAAGCCCAATACAGCGAAACTGGGCCGTGTGTCCGTGGCAACCAGTTGTACCGACGGTCCCGGCGGCATCAGGTATCTCAGTGCATGACTCAACCACGGCGTCGCCGCTATGCCCAGCAACGCGCCCGCCGCAGCCAGCATCAGGCTCTCCGCGAGCACCTGCCGCGCCAGCCTTGCACGACCTGCACCAAGCGCCAGCCGCGCGCTGAACTCCTTCTCACGCACGGTGGCGCGCGCCAGCTGAAGGTTGGCGACATTGGCGCACACAATCAGCAGTACCAGTACGCAAACACCCATCAGGATGCGCAGCGGCCCCGCCAGAAGTCCCTGTGGTCCGTGCGGCGACTTCCACAGCGGCATCAGGGTGGCGCTCATGCCTTCGCTCACGTCCGCATTGGCGATCGCCATTCGCCCAGCCAGCGCTGCGAGTTCCGCACGCGCCTGATCGACGGTCACGCCCTGCTTGATCCGCGCAATCCCCAGCATATTTCGGTTATGGCGGTCGGTCAGCATCCTGGGTTGAACGCCGTTCAACACTGTCTGCTGCATGTACGGGATCCAAAGGTCGAATGCCACCACCGGCATCGATCCGTGAAAGTCAGGCGGCGCTATGCCCACAATTGTCAGTTCGTGCTGATTGATGCGGAGTGTCGTGCCCACAACGTTGGGGTCGGCGGCGTAGTGCGAATGCCAGTAGCGGTTGCTGATCACCACCACAGGGAACGCACCCGGCGCGTCGCCATATTCCGATGGAAGAAAGACGCGCCCGCGTGCGGGTCGCACTCCCAGCACTGAAAAGAAGTTGCCCGAGACCAACTCGCCCCACACCCGCTCGGCGTGATCTTGATACCCCACGCTGAATGCAGACGGCCTGGTCACCGCTACGCCATCCACGAGCTTGAGTCGATCGCGAAAATCGATGTAGTCGGGGTAAGAATTCGGAACCAATCCATCATTGGGTGTCACCGATTCCAGCGTGACCAGCCGTTCGGGATCTGTCACTCCGCCCAGAGGCTCCAAAAGCACGGCGTGAATCCATGTGAAGGCAGTGGTGCTTACGCCGATGCCGACGGCGAGGGTGAGAATCGCCACTGCCGTATATGCGCGGTTGCGCACCAGCATTCTCATTCCGAAGCGCGCGTCTTGCAGCAGGCCTTCCAGCCACGCAAACGTGCGACGGTCGCGCCACGCCTGTCGTGTCTGCTCCGCGCCGCCTAGGCGCAGCAGCGCCTGGCGGCGCGCCTCGTTTGCGCTGAGACCGCCGCGAACGGCTTCCTCCGTGTGCATCGCGATATGCGATGCGAGTTCCGCCTCGAAGTCTTGCTGCGTATCGCCGCGCCGCAGCGTACCACAGAGACGAAGCCAGAAGGCCCGTAAATTTGCTCGCAAACGATCCATAAAGCCTCCGCTCAGGCGCCTTCGGCAGGCGTTAGAAACCGGGAAAGGATCTCCGTCGCCTGCTCCCACTCCGCCGCCGCCTTCCGCACCTGCTTCTGACCGGCCTTGGTGAGCTCGTAAAACTTCGCTTTGCGATTGTTGTCTGAGATTCCCCACTCGGACCGCACGTATCCCTCCTGCTCCAGCTTCAGCAGCGCCGGATACAGCGTCCCATAGTTCAGTTGCAGCAGATCGCCGCTGGTCTGCTCGATGCGCCGCGCCAGCCCATAACCATGTTGCGGGCCCATCGTCTGCAGTGTCTTCAGGATCATCAGGGCCAGCGTGCCCTGCCATACATCGGTTTTGTCGCCCATTTCGTGCTCCTCTGGCCAAGCAATAGGAGCAATGTACACCTGTTTCTATGGGAATGCAATAGGAATGATTTTCACTCCGGTTCGGCAACATCGAACATGATTCGGATGGCCAATGGCCTCGATTGCCCTCTGGTTGGTGCAATGAGGGGCCGGTTTGGCCCTATCGAGATGGAAGACGGCTGGTCTTTTTCAGGAACATTCCGAAGAAGATCAAACCGACAAAGACCGCGACAGCGCCAAAGAACATGCCGATGAGTGAATTGATAAGCACTAGGCGAGCCCTCGGTAGATACAGGCTGAAAGCTGTCCACGTCGCACCAATGCTGAGGAAGATCAGGTAAAACATCATGAACGTGACAGGTGTGCAAACCAGCAGCGACCCGGCTTTCAGCCATCTCCGCTCGCCAAGCCCCTCACTGATAAGCCATATCACCGGGCCGAGCAACAAGAATCCGGAAGACAGCACTACGGTATCGCTTGTATCAAGTAATCGCCTTGCACCGTCAAACAATCCCTGGATCGCAGGGTGATTTTCGAAGCTGTTGGAGCAAAATGCATATGTCACGCCGATGTAGATGGTGGAAACAAAAGGACACACGAGCCAGATTGCCGCGGTCACCCATCTCCTCCAGCTTCTGCTGTTCTCGCGCACGATTGAAAGAGCAACGAAGAGCAAGGTCACCACAAACCATGTTGTCGTCATCATTAACCTCCCGTCGAACGTTCAAGCCGCGTCCCGGCGCTTGTCCGACTCTGACATATTGAGTCGTAGACACCAACGAAAAATTACTGAGATTACAAAGAATTCTTCCTGACCTAGCTGAGATGCCTGAAGATAGCAGCGAAACGAGGATTTCAACGGCTGCGCAGTTGTGCCAGGCTGCCGCTGTCGAGGAGGACAATTCCTTGCCGAGCGGATCAGTTAGATCAACGTCAGGGGAAATTGAGTCTGGCCGGAATTGCCGCCGGTTCAGGACCGTGGCTATGTCATCGGGGCTAGGTTCGGTAGAAATGCGATGGGATGAGCGGCCCACTCTCATGTATCCCCGCGAAGTTCGTCCATTCAGCATGTTAGGCTGGCCGAAGATTCCCGTGGAGGCCCAAATTGATGACCGGATCGATGAGTCGCCGTCTTATCCTGCCCGTTGTTCTCGCCATGGCGACTCTGCCTGCCGTGGGGCAAACTGCCTCGTCTAGCCTGGCGGCATCCGCCGAGGCCCAGTTGCCGGCTCTCACCGAGACTTACAAACACCTCCATCGCAACCCGGAACTCTCGCACCATGAGGAGAAGACGTCGGCGCTTCTTGCGGGCGAGCTGCGCAAACTGGGCTACACCGTCACCGAGCGCGTGGGCAAGTACGCCGACGGTTCGCAGGCGTATGGTGTGGTGGCGATCCTGCAGAACGCCACAGGTCCGCGCGTGCTGATCCGCACAGACATGGATGCATTGCCGGTAGTCGAGCAGACCGGGCTCGATTACGCGTCGACGTTGCGATCGACCAATGCACAAGGCCAGGACGTGGGCGTAATGCATGCATGCGGTCACGACATCCACATGACGGTGTTGCTCGGCGTGGCGCGGGAGATGGTCGAGCGCAAAAGCCAGTGGCATGGAACGCTGATGCTCATCGGGCAGCCCTCGGAGGAGACCATCGACGGTGCGCGCGCAATGCTGGCCGACGGATTGTATGAGCGCTTTGGGCGGCCTGATTTTGTGCTCTCTGAGCATGACGACTCAACCCATGCCGCCGGAAACGTCGCTCTCAAGAGCGGCCCGATGCTTGCGAGTTCCACCAGCATCGATGTAACCATGCGCGGGGTCGGAGCGCATGGCTCCGCGCCGCAACTGAGCAAAGACCCGGTGCTGATGGCGGCCGAGTTTGTCGTACTGGCGCAGAGCATCGTCGCGCGCCAGATTGATCCCCAGCAGCCTGCGGTGCTTACCGTCGGCATGATTCACGGCGGTGCGAAGCGAAACATCATCCCTGAAGAAGTCACGATGGGGCTGACGCTGCGCACGTATTCCGACAAGGTTCGCGATCAGATCATCGCCGACGTGCACCGCACCGCCGAGGGCATCGCCATGGGCTACGGCGTTCCGCAGGACCGGATGCCCGTGGTGACGGTGAGCCAGACGGAAATTACGCCCGTGGAATCGAATGATCCTGCACTGACGGAGCGCATGCGCAAGGTCGCAGTCGGCGCGCTTGGATCGGATCGCGTAGATAACGCAGATTCGGTGATGGGTTCCGAAGATGTCGGATTGTTCTCGCTCGATGGAAAGATTCCGGCGATGATGTTTCGGCTGGGCGCTGCCGATCCCGCCAGGCTGGCTCATGCGGTTGAGATTGGTGTGCCTTTGCCGGGTCCGCACTCCCCCTTGTTTGCACCGGTCTACGCACCCACCATCAAGACAGGCGTAACCGCGATGACTGCCATGGCGCTCGACCTGCTGAAGTGACTGTTCCAGCCCGGCGAGGTGTCATTCCGACCGACGTGGAGGAATCCGCAGCTGAATCTGCGAAACGGCCGGACTACTTCGCCGGGTCGACCAGTGCTCCATACACGACCTGCCGGCTGCCGTATTCAAGCGGCGGGCTCGCCGGCCCAAGCATGCGTTGGATCATGCCCACGAAAACAATGTCATTCGTGGGATCGACCCAGAACCACGTGCCTGCAGCGCCATCCCATTGGTACGTTCCCTTTCCGTCGGGCAGATTCGCCTCGGGCGGATTAAACTCGACCGCGCCGTTATAGCCGTATCCAAATCCCGGCCGCATCACTGCAGCGCCGATGCCGAATTTGCCGTTCAGCAATTCCACCGGCACGTGATTCGTGGTCATCATCTTCACCGTTGCCGGCGCGATAATCCGTTTCCCGTCCAACTCGCCTTCATTCAGCAGCATGCTCGCGAATCGGAAATAATCTTCAGCCGTGGAAACCATTCCGCCCCCGCCCGAGGGCATGGGAGGCTGCACATCATAATCGCCTGACCTGCGGCTGGCGCTCGGATCGGCGACCAGTTCTCCATTGGGGCCGGTCCGATAGAGCACCGTGAATCTCCCGCGCTTGTCCGCCGGAACGTAGAATCCAGCATCGCGCATGCCCAGCGGCGTAAAAATGTTGTCGCGGAAAAAATCGGGCAGCGATTTGCCGGAGAGCTTCTCGACGATGTATCCCTCAATATCCATCGACATGCTGTAGGTCCAGCCCTGCCCCGGCTGATAGAGCAGCGGAATCTTCGCCAGCTTGTCGATGAACTCCTGCAGGTTGGCCGAGCCCAGCAGGTTGGCGTCGCGATACATCTTGTCTACAGGCGTATCGCCGAAGAAGCCGTATGTGAACCCGGCCGTGTGGCTCATCAACTCGCGCATAGTAGGCGGATGATCGGGATCGGTGAGGATCACATTCCCAGCCGAGTCCACGCCCTTGTAGACCTTGAGGTGGGCGAACTCCGGGACGTATTTCGCAATTGGATCCGACGGCAGCCACTTGCCCTGCTGATACAGAATCATCATGGCCACGCCGGTCACCGGCTTGGTCATCGAAAAGTCGCGGAAGATCACGTCCTTCGTCATCGGCGCCGCCGCGGCCATGTCGCGATATCCGTAAGCGCTGTAGTCCACAACCTTGCCGTGCCGCGCCAGGATCGTCACAATGCCCGCAACCTGTTTCTGATCGACGGCCTGTTGCATGAACTGGTGCAGGCGCTCCAGCCCTTCCGGCGAGAATCCGACCGTCTCCGGCTTCACCACGGTCATATCGAAAGCAGGGTGCGCAGGGGGCCTTGCACCTTGTTGTGCCTGGGCCACAACCGCGCTCATACCGAGGGCTACCGATGCGGAAAGGGCAGCTGCGCGAAGTGCAGATGGAATGAGTCTCATGGATCCTCCCGGGATACGCGAATCTTGATACGCACTGCACAACGCCAAATGTGCAGCACCAGGGACGCGGGTGGAAACGCCAATCCTTTATAGCAGAGATTTCTCCCGGGGCCGGCAGACATAGGCACTGCGTGGCCTGCGAATGTCATGCGTCTGAGATTCTTCCCAGAGTGAGCGCTGTCATTCTGAGCGAACGGGGCCCCAAAACGCATTTCAGTTTGGGGGTGGTGAGGGAAGAATCTGCTATTCGGGCTCTCCCGTTCCTTCTTGAGGCCTTCACCCGTTCTAATAAATCAGCTTCAGCGAGAACTGAATTTGCCGCGAATTGCCTGCCGTCTTGCTGATCTCGCCGAACCCCGATCCGTTAATCACGTTCGCCGGCGTGCCCATTGTCACGATGTTGAAGAGGTTGAAGAACTCCGAGCGAAATTGCAGCGCCATCCGTTCGGCTCCGCTGCTACTGGTTCTTAGTGGCGTGTCCTTGATCAGTGCAAAGTCGAAGTTGTAGAACGCGGGACCGCGAAACGAATTCCGCCCCAGCGTCCCGAAAACCCCCTGGTTCGGTCCCGTGCCGCCGGCCACGTGAATTGGAATCGAGAAGAAATCCGCCGCATTGTTCGCGCCCTCGCCAAAGTAGTCCTGCCGGTCTTTGCGCGCCGTCGAAAGCTTCGGCTTCGCAATCTGGTCCGGCCGATCGACGCCGTTCGATCCTGCTCCCGTCTGCTGAATCCCCGAATAGATCGTGAACGGCGAGCCCGAGCTGATGCTCGAAATGCTCAGCAACTCCCATCCATCCGTAGCCTTCCGGCTGATCGCACTCAGAAATCCCGCGCTCTCCAGATGAAGGTCCTGCGCCAGGCTCAGTCCAAAGCCGTGCGTCACGTCGAAAGCCGACGGACCCTTCTCCGCATGCGTATCAAACGGGTTTTGCGAGAACGGAATGGACACGGAGCCAGTGCCTCCCGTGCCCCCCACCACCTGGCTTGCGTCGTCGATCGATTTGCTCCACGTATAACTCGCCTGGATGCCGGGCCCACCATGGCCAACCGTCCCGGAGATCGAGGTCTGCAGCGCGTGGTACGTCGAGTGCGCCGTAGCTGTGATGACATTCATCACCCCGAATCCCCCGGTCACATCGCCCGCGCTGTCAAATTGCGTATAGGGCGCAAACGCCGGATCGGCTCCCGGATACCCGTTCGGAAAGCTGTACTGCGGAAGCTTTTCTGTGGCCGTTCCAACGTAGCTCGCATCCGCTGTCAGATTGCCGAACCGGCGCTCAAGCCCTGCCGTCCAGGTAAACAACGTCGCATTATCAAACGAGCGATCGATCCCGCTCAGGTTCAGCGCGCTCACCACACCATTGGGAGTCAGCGCCGCGACATCCTTCTCATACCGGTCGACATCCATGATGGTGTTTGGCGCCACCGTGTTGC
Organism: uncultured Acidobacteriaceae bacterium; assembly: GCA_963830285.1. Taxonomy (GTDB): domain Bacteria; phylum Acidobacteriota; class Terriglobia; order Terriglobales; family Acidobacteriaceae; genus Telmatobacter. The sequence goes on along the minus strand of CAWHLU010000008.1, from coordinate 886,842 downwards.
TTTTCCCGGATGCAAATATATCCACGCCCGACGGCGTATACGTGCGCGGAAGCTGCGAAGGCGTCAGTTGAAAGCCATAATGGATCGGCGCATTCGACGCCGACAGCAGGCGCGGATAAATCACAAACGGTGTCGACCCGGTAAGAAAGTTGTCCTGCCATATATTCGGCTGAATGGTCATCATCGCGCCGCCCGCATGTGCCGAGAGCTTGCTTGTTACCTGCCATGCCCCCTGCACGCGCGGCTCAAACGCGTGATAGTCGGTCGCGTACCCCGGCTGCGGATTGATCACATACTGCATCGTGCCATCGACCTTCAAAAACCCGCCCGTGCGCCGCGCCCGCTCCGTGATCGGCGTGTAGAGATCCCACCGAACGCCATAATCCAGCGTGAACTTGGGCGTCACCTTCCACGTGTCCTGCGCCCACGCGCTGAAGTTGTTTCTGCTGATCGCCGCCGGTCCGATATGCTGGCCATTCGAAAAATACGGCGGCGCAATCGCAACCGTGTACACGAACGGGCTCCCCGTCAGAAAACTCGAGAGCGTATCCGGCAGCGGGTCGCCGGGATTCACATTGTGCATCCCGCTCGCTGAAACAATCGTGTCGAGCGCGTATGCCGTGCCGCCCCCAAAGTCATATTCGCCGTTGGGACTGGTTCCAAAGTACGTAGTGTCCCGATTGATGCGCGCCTCAAACCCCGCGCGCAGGGCATGCGTCCCCCGCGTGTACGCCACGGTCTGCCGCCCTTGAAACAGATTGCCGTACGCCTGCATCACCGAACCGCCCGGTCCGTTGAACGCCTCAAAGAGCCCGTCGTTGAACTTCACTGCGGGGTCCGTAGCGTCCGGTGTCGGAAACCCCGGCGTCGTTCGCGTAATGCTGATCAGAGACTCCAGCGCCAGCCGCGGAGAAATCGTCCGCGTATACATGCCCACCACGTTGCGCTGGTGATCGATGTACTGCACGCCGAATGCCGGATCGATCGCCGTCTGGTCCGGATTCGTCGTCGGTCCTGTCAGGTCATCCCTGTTGAACCGCGCGAAGAATTGGTCCTTTGCGGAGAACCGGTGATCGATCCGCAGCGAAAACTGGTTCGCGTTCGTCACCACCTTCGACGCTGTCGCGTATGTATTGGCTCCATACGACCCGGTCGCCAGGTTCGGCAGTGGATAGCGTGCCAGAATTGCCGCAATCGCCGGGTCCACCGGAACCGCCAGCGTATCCCTGCTTCCATCCGGAAACGTAACCGCGTCGTTCACAACGTTGCTGCCCGCCGTCGGCCGCTGTGCTGCCGAGGGCACCGGCATCACCTGCGTTGTTCCCAGCACCTGCCGAAATCCCTGGTATTGCGTGAAATAAAAGGTCCGCTTGCGTCCGTCGTACACATGCGGCAGATAAACCGGTCCGCCATTCGTAAACCCGAACTCGTTGCGCCGGAATGGCGGAATGCGCCCCGGGTATGCCGGCGTTGGATTGTCAAAGTAGTTGCGCGCGTCAAACGACGAATTACGCACAAACTCGAAAAATGATCCATGAAATCCGCTTGCCCCCGAACGCGTGTGGATGTTGGTGAAACCCGAAGCACCCCGCCCGATCTCCGCCGGCATCCACCCCGAACTCGAATCGATGCTCTCCACCGCATCCACGTTGAAGTTCGAAAACGTGGCGCCGCCCATCTCCGGATCGCTCACGTCGGCGCCGTCCATCGCAAACGTGGCCTCCACGCCCCGCTGTCCATTGATGGCAAACTGCGCTGTAAAGTTCGTGGCGCCGTTGGCGTCCGTCATGGTGCCGGCCGCCAGCAGCAGCAGCGTGCTGAAGTCCCGCTTGTTCAGCGGCAGTTCGCTCACCGCCTGGCTCGACAGCTCCTCGCCGCCCGTGCCCGCCTGCTCCTTGTTGGCGAGCGTGGCCACCGTCAGCTCGCCGCGTCCCGACAACGTCAGCAGCGCCTCCGGGGTATTCGCCGTCAGGTCTACGGGCTGCGCACACTCCACGGTGCTGCCCTTCGCGGCGATTGTCAGGTGATAGTTGCCGGTAGGCAACAGCGGCAGCAGAAATCGTCCGTCTGCCCCCGTGCGCCCCTCAGCCTTGCTCTCGCCGGACGTCAGCTTCACGCGCGCATCCGCAATCGGTGCGCCGCCCGCGTTGCGCAACACCCCGCTCCATGCAGCCTGCGCCGCGGTTGGCCCTGCCGCCTGCGCCGACGCTTCACGCGCGGCAATGCCCGGCCCGATAAGAGCAATAAATGCGAAAGAGCAAAAGAACTTCAGCGCGGCGCCCCGGCTTCCGCGGGCAACAGAGTTCAACGTTTTTAGCTTCACTGGTCTACCCTGCAAAATGATACGTTCCGCGGGACAGTTTCGTACGATTGTTTTCCCCGGAAACTTGCAAGAATTATAACGTTAAAATCGCTGCTAAAACCTTTTTGTAGAGGGTCCGACGCATTTTATGCCAAAATGGTCCCCCACCGCGGAGGTCGGTGTGCCGGAGGGAGCGTGGGTCTTCGGCCCCACGCATAAACAGCCACCAGATCTGTGGGCTTTCGCCCCAGGGGTGGTGAGCGAAGAATCTGCTTCCTGCCCTTTCTGGTATCAGCGAAGACTCACTAAACTAGGCGGGCATGACCCTCACTGTGGCCGAGCGCGCACGCTTGCCGATCATTGGTTTCAGGTACGCGCTGCCGCGATACTTCGCGCGATAAGCCTCATCGATCTCATCGTTGACGCGGTCGTCGTCCGGTCCATTCACCGGCTCAAACGCCACCCGCTTTGTCATCCCCGCCGCGTTAATCCGCCCCGCCTTCTGGCGAACCGCGGCCTGGTACCATCGCGACTGTTGTCCGTTGTAGCCGCGGACATAGAGGGCATCGCCCACTGCGACCGACCAGATCCACGTCGGCGTGCCGTAGGTTTTCCCGTCTTCGCGAAACGGCGCAATGTGCAGGTCATCGGCCTTCGCAATCTTGTCCAGTTCCTCTTTAATCCATCCACTCATTCGGTCATCTCCCACGCCGCCGGCTCCAAGCCATACGCCCGCGACTCAGTAGTGCTCCCACGTTACCGACCAATGCTCATCGGGCCTCGACGACCGGATAATCAGCCTCCCATCCGCGGTGAAGCGGTAAACCCGACGCAGATCCTTCCCCACCAGCAGGTCCCCGGTGATCGATCCCTGTATGTGATGTGTCAGCGTGTGCGTCGCCTCATCGATGTCGTAGCTGCCGAACGAAGCCTCGTACCCATCCCGAACGTATTCGTTCGACGGAATGCCTGCCGGCTTCGGATACATCAGCTGCACCGACATATGCCCATCACGCGTATAGATCAGCTCGCCCTTCGGCTGAGCCATTTCCGTTTGTTTGCCATCGGCGGCCGGCCCGTCGATGTGTGCCAGGTGCCACGCACCGATCAATCTCTCCCGGTCTGCGTGTTGCATCGTTGCTGGCTTCTTCGCAGATTGAGCGAAGCCAAGACCGGCCATTGCCACCACTGCGGCGAACGCGCCATACCGCAAAATCTTCATTCCGGATTCCTCACTGCGGTCGCCCCTCACCGGCCAACCAGTTGCGCATGGAACGGTGAATACCGAGCGCCTTCAATCTTGATCTTTGCCGAAGCCTCCTCAAGCGTGCGCACATCGTCGGCACTTAGTTCAACATTCGCCGCTCCCAGATTCTCTTCCAGGCGTGCCAGCTTCGTGGTGCCCGGAATCGGAACGATCCACGGCTTCTTCTCGAGCAGCCACGCCAGGGCAATCTGCGCCGGAGTCACCTGCTTCTGTGCGGCAAACGAGCTGACCAGATCCACCAGGGCCTGGTTCGCCTTGCGATTTTCCGCGCTGAACCTCGGCACCGTGTTGCGGAAATCCGCGCTGTCAAACTTGGTCTCCGCATCAATCTTTCCCGTCAAGAATCCCTTGCCAAGCGGGCTGAACGGAACGAAGCCGATCCCCAGTTCTTCAAGCGTGGGCATCACCGTCTCCTCCGGCTCCCGCCAGAAAAGCGAGTACTCGCTCTGCAGCGCGGCGACGGGCTGCACTGCATGCGCGCGGCGAATCGTCTTCGCGCTTGCCTCCGACATGCCGAAGTGCTTCACCTTGCCTTCCTCGATCAGTTCCTTCACCGCGCCGGCAACGTCTTCGATCGGCACGTTCAGGTCCACGCGATGCTGATAGTAGAGATCGATCGCGTCAACCTTGAGCCGCTTCAGCGACTCCTCTGCCACCTGCTTGATGTGTTCCGGCCGGCTGTTCAGCGCGTTCCATTTGCCTCCATCGCTGGGGTTGGCTTCCCAGCCGAACTTCGTTGCGATCACAACCTTCCCGCGAAACGGCGCCAGCGCTTCGCCCACCAGTTCCTCGTTCTGCAGCGGACCGTACACTTCGGCCGTGTCAAAGAAAGTCACCCCTCGTTCCACCGCGGCATGCAGCAGGGCAATCATCTCCTGCTTGTCCTTCGCCGGCCCATACGACCAGCTCATCCCCATGCAGCCGAATCCGATCGCCGATACTTCCAGATTGCCCTTGCCCAGTTTTCTTTTTTGCATTGTTTCCATCCTTTGCTTCGAAACTTCCTCATCACTCGCTCACTTCAAAAACTAGCGAGAAGTGGCAATGCAGCGCTTTCCCAATCCTGCTTATTCTTTGCCTGATCCTGTCGTGGACTTCAATTTTGTGCATAATGGAACACTTCTGGCGTTAGGCTGGAGATGCCATGATCAGATTCGCTGAGAACCCTGGAGACATGCACCGGTCGGCGATCGAAATGCGGAAGGGACTGGTTCGCAGGATTGCCGCACGCGCTATAGCGGCGGGAGAGAATCCAACCGGCGTGCCGGGTCTGTCTCTATACCGGCGTGACGAGCCAACCCCATGTTTTCACGCCACTTATGAACCCAGCCTCTCGGTCTTCGTCCAGGGCAAAAAGCGCGTTAGCCTCGGGGGCATCGAATACCACTGTGACGAGTCGTCGTTTTTGCTCTCATCCATCGATGTTCCCGCGGTGGGCCAGATCGTCGAAGCTTCACAGCAGATCCCCCTGCTCTCCATGTTTCTTCGGCTCGATATGCAGATCGTGCGCGAGGTCATCAGCCGCGAAGATCTTCCTGAGCCCCACACTTCCGTTCGTGTGCGCGGAATTGCGGTGGGCGAAACCACCGTCGGCCTGCTCGATGCTTGCACCCGCCTGATCGATCTTCTTGATACACCCGAGGACGTTCCGTTTCTGAGCCACTTGATCCAGCGGGAGATCGTCTACCGCATTCTTCGAACCCCTCAAGGCGAACGCCTGCGCGCCATCGCAACAACCGGCGATTTGAGTCACCGAACGGCACGAGCCATCGCCTGGCTACGGGCCAATTTCGATAAGCCGCTACGCGTGGAGGAACTCGCGGAAGTTGCGCGCATGGGCGTGTCCACCCTCCATCACCAGTTTCGTGCCTTGACCGCGATGAGCCCGCTCCAATATCAGAAGCATCTCCGCTTGCAAATGGCCCGGCAGCGCATGCTCATGGAACGGATTGACGCTTCCACGGCAGCGTACGAAGTTGGCTATGAAAGCGTCAGCCAGTTCAACAGAGAGTACAGCCGCTTCTTCGGCCAGCCCCCCATGCGCGATATCAAGTCCCTGCGCGACTCCCGGCTTACCGCAATCGACGCAGCGTAACGCTGCATCGCCAGTTACTCGACTGACCCTCAAAAGCACAGCCCATCTGAGTCACAAATTCTCCCTCTCATCAGCGGTGTCATTCTGAGAGAACGGGGCCCCAAACCTACCTCAGTTTGGGGTGGTGAGCGAAGAATCTGCTTTTCGCATTCGCATCGCTGAAGTCAACCCCCTCATCCCATCCTCCCGGTCTAACACGCTCAAAACAAACGCTCAAAAATTTGCCCGTTTTTGCAGGTTATTTCGCCGGACCACCTATCCTGAATCTATGCGGCAGGCCTCGACCACTTCGCCTGAACACCTCTTGCGACTCTGTTTTCACAGCTTTCGGTGCCCGTAAGTCCTTGTAGGAGAGGCCTCTACAGCTAAGTCCAGTGGGAAGAAGTTTTTGGCGCCGACCCACGCTGTAACCTGATGAAAGAAAAATACTTACCCTGGGAAACGGGATAATAGGGTACCCGTATCTGGAGCTATTCACGAAGGGCATCGATGAACGAGACCAACACAATCCGAAGAATCCGCATCTGGCTCGCCCTCTTCATCGCCGGACTCGTCCTTAGCGGCCTCACCGCCTTTCCCCTGGAACGCGAAACCGCTGCGCTGAACCGGATCTTTGGTGTATCCCCCACCCCTCCCCCCGGTACCGAACCCATTCTGAACGCCTGGTTGCGCCGCGTGCACGAAGGCGTTGCGAACACCGGTCGCGATTACCCGTTCATGGCCTACGGCACCGATTGGCTCGCCTTCGGCCACCTCGTCATCGCCGTGGCCTTTCTTGGCCCCTTTGTCGATCCGGTGCGCAACAAATGGGTCATCGTCTTCGGAATCATCGCCTGCGCCGGCGTGCTGCCGTTGGCCCTCATCGCCGGACCCATCCGCGGCATTCCGTTTTGCTGGCGGCTCATCGATTGCAGCTTCGGCATCGTCGGCGTCGTACCCCTCCTGATCTGCTTGCGCTACGTGCGCCAACTCGAGCGAACAACGTGAGTGGTTCGGCTCGCACTTCTGTTCCCTACAATTAGAGCTAGTCATGGCCAGGGAATCGAAAGTGCCTGAAATCACCGCCGCGATCGTTGACACCATCGCCGCCATCTCCACGCCTCCGGGCCGCGGAGGCATCGGCATCGTGCGCCTCAGCGGTCCGCTCGCCGCTTCGATTGCAGCGCAACTGATCCGTCTGCGCCAACCTCTCGAACACGCGCACCCGCGCCTTGCCGCGGTGCTCGATGAAAATGACGCGAGTGGCCAGCGTATCGACGAAGCGATGGTCACTTGGTACGCCGCACCGAATTCCTACACCGGTGACGAACTCGTCGAGATCGCCGCGCACGGTTCGCCGGTGGTTCTGGATTTGTTATTGCGACGCGCTCTGGCATTCGGCGCGCGTATTGCGAATCCCGGCGAATTCACCGAACGCGCGTTCCTCGCAGGCAAGCTTGACCTCACGCAAGCCGAAGCCGTTCGCGACCTGATTGATGCCCAGACGCTCACCCAGGCGCGCCAGGCCGCCAGCCAGATGGGCGGCGCGCTCAGCCGACGCGTCGCTCCAACGAAGCAATCCCTCGTTGAATTGATCGCTCTGCTCGAGGCCGGCATCGACTTCGCCGAAGACGACGTGGACGTTGCTCCGCAGGTCGAGATCGCCCGTCGCATTGCCGAGATCGTTCCGCCGCTCGCCGCGCTTGAAGCCTCGTTCGCGCGCGGCCGAATTGTGCGCGATGGACTGACCATGGCAATCGTCGGCCGCCCCAACGCCGGCAAGAGCTCTTTATTCAATCGCCTTGTGGAACGCGACCGAGCCATCGTCACGGCCACCCCGGGAACCACGCGCGATCTTGTATCAGAACGCATATCGCTCGAAGGAATTCCGCTGGAACTGGTTGACACCGCGGGCCTGCGTGAAGCGTTTGAAGAGGTGGAGCAGCTCGGTATCGCCCGCAGCCGCGAAGCATTGGCAGACGCTGCAATTGTCCTCGTCGTTCTCGACGCAACCCTGCCGCTGAACCAGGAAGAGCGCAGCCTGCTCGCGGCATTGCACGACCGCCCCGCCCTCATCGCCATCAACAAGAGCGATCTGGCCGACAACGGCAGAGCCGTCTTGCACGCGGATCAATCGGCCGCCGAGGAATTCGAGATTCCAGCGGTCGCCACGTCGGCGCTGACCGGAGACGGGATCGCCGGACTGCGCGAAACCATCGTGGCGCTCGCAACGGGCGGGGCGGCAGCGGAACCCGGTCCGCTGACCAACCTCCGCCAGCAGCAGGCAATCGCAACCGCCGGGACGGCAATGGAAGACGCCGCTAACGCCAATGCGACCAGCATCCCCCACGAGATGATTCTGCTGGATCTTTATCGAGCCCTGTGGGCGCTTGATTCTCTCACCGGCCAAACCACTCCCGACGACATCCTGAATCTAATCTTCTCCACCTTCTGCATCGGCAAATAGAGGACGCCTCGGTGCAATTGCAGCGGCAGATACTATTACCCGGGTTGGACCCAGCTTTAGCCCAGGAAGCCCAGGTAAGGGCTCGAACCAAAGTTGCCCAGGTTTGGCAAAATCTGCCGAATCTGACCGTCGGACAGACCAAACCAGCGAGCCAGCGTTGCGGCGTATTCATCCACCGAGAGGGTCGGAATCAGCCGGCCCGCTCCAACGTCGTTCGCCTGGTTTGCCCCGACAACGGGGTATGGACCGTAGATGTCCTGCCCCTGCACTGCACCGCCGACCACGAAGTGGTGACTTCCCCAGCCGTGGTCAGTTCCGTTGCTATTGGATGTGAGCGTACGGCCAAAGTCGGATGCGGTGAAGGTGGTGACCTGGTCTCCAATGCCGGCCGTCGTCATCAGACCGTCGAAGTATTCGAGCGCTTGGCCAAGCTGCGTAAGAAGAGTTGCGTGCAATTGGGCCTGGTTGTTGTGTGTGTCGAAGCTGCCGAGTTGCACATAGAAGATTTGCCGGCTCACACCGAGTCCTGAGCGACCGCCGATGATGCGCGCGACCGTTTGCAGCGAAGTTGCGAGAGGATTGTCGGTGAGTTTGTTTGTGGTGGGATCAAGATACTGAGGGGGGTTGGGAATACCGGTTGCGCCAGCGGGGAGCATCGAAGTAGAAAGTTGCTCCTGCGCCTGATTGGATCGATTGACGACGACCTCATACTCCTTTGCAAAGAGGTTCGCTTCGTCGGCTGTGAGGATTGAGGAAAGTGCGTTTGTTCCCGCCGACTGCCCGAACAGTGGTTGTGCCAATCCGCCGATGGGAATCGGGCCTGCCGATGTGACGTTCAGTTGATAGGAGCTTTGGCCTGAGAGGAAAAGTGCGATTCCCGCCGTCGAGATGCAGGTAAACATGGAATTTGAATTCATGCCCATACTCTCGATTAGATCGGCGACCGATCCACCCCATCCGATATGTTCAGCGCTTCCACCGTTTGAAGCGATAGCCTGCCACGCAGCCGTCTGGTCAAAATGTGAATAAAGCGATGCGGGGAGGGGAACGGAGCTGCTCATCACCTGAGTCTTGGTCGCGGGAGCGATCAATGTGCCGACGTTGGCTACGACCGCGGCTCGACCAGCATTGAACAGGTTCTGCAGCCCTCCCAGAGATAGGGTTGAGGGCGAAAGTGCGGCCACTTTGCTGCGTCCGCGGCACGATCGGGAGCAACTGGCTGAGCGGGTAGGCGAGGCCCGGCGCGCCGGATCTGGCCTGTGTGAAAGCCGCATACGAATCTGGATCGGTTGCAATAACAGTGCCGTGTCCATCGTTGCCACCCTGCAGGAAGACGCACACGAGCGCGCGATAGTCGGAAGCTCCGGAGCTCTGCGCCATGGCTGCAACTGAATTCAGCTCTAAAAGAAATGGGCTGGCATAAAGGCCTGCCATTGAGGCCATCGAGGCAGTCCGAAGAAACTGGCGGCGGGATCGTTCGAATTGATTCACTTTGGTCTCCTAGAACTGCGCGCAGAAAGCTGGGGAAGCTATTGTCAGGTAGACGGCCGTTTGCACGCGTGCAGCTAAAGCGGCGTTGATCGCATTTTGATCCCCGGATGGGATCGGGATGGCACTTACGGCGCCGAGTATCTCGCTTTGCAGGTTGCTGTCCATCTGTCCTGCCATGAGCAGAAGATTGATGCGAGCGACGAGTTGATCGGGCGTGTTTGCGAGGCTCAACTCCGCGCCGTAGGACGAAAAAAGATCGGACCCATTCTGAGGGCCGCTGCCAATTGCGGATTGCATGTAATTCAGATAGCCGACGACGGTCGTGACGTTTGTCATCTGCATTTCAGGAGCGACAAGTCCTGCCTGCGCGATGCTGGTGCCAGGCGGCACATAGCCTGGAGCAAACCAGTTGAAGACGGTTGGAGAGCGCATGGTCATTTGTCCAAGCCCCCAGATTGGGTCTTCGGTGCTGCCCAGGTAGTAGGACCCCGTGCGCGACTGTGCGGTGAAAGCGCGCGCCCAGTTGGTATAGCGGATCAGTGCTTCACGTACCTTGCCGTATTGTGGGTTGCCGGCATCGGTCGCGGTGTCGCGCGCTTCAGGATCGAGAAGGATCGCTGAGATGACGGCCTTCATGTCGCCTCGAACACCTTGCCCATTGTCTTTAAAGACGGCACTCACCCGGCCCACATAGGCTGGGCTCGGGATTGGAAGTAACCAGATGCTGGATCAACTGCTTTGAGAAGAACGCCGGGAGATTCGGGTGATTGAAGAGAGTGTCAAGCGCAATCTTGAGATCGCCGTTCGGATCCGGCGAGCTCGATGCCGGAATGGTTACACCGAGGAAATCCTTCTCTTCGGTTGAATGATGGCTCGGGTACGGCTGCATGGGTAGAAGGTCTTCGCCGTAGCCGGTCCCGACATAGATGCAGCAATTCGACCAGGCCGTGTCGCTTGTATTTCCGGGGACGTTCCAGCTGAAGCCGGTGAAGACCTTTGCCAGGCCCATGACGTCGGTATTGGAATACGTCGGAATCGGATTGCCGGTTGAGTCAAGCTTCTGAGTTCCGTCATCGTTGAGCTGGTAAAGGCCGATCGTGAAAAGTTGCATAACTTCGCGCGCGTAGTTTTCGTCCGGATCAGTGTTGGCGTCGCCCTTGTCGTTCTGAAGCATTGAGAGGAACTGACCCATCATGGGATTCAGGGTTACGTCCTGGAGCAATTGGCGGAAGTTTCCGAACGCATCGGTGCCCAGCATGTCGTAGTAGGCGGCTTCTCCGCGCGGCATGTTCTGCACCGCCGGAGTAGTCCCCGAGATGACGAATTGCTCTGACAAAGCGTATTGCACGCGCTGCCTCAGCTCATCGTTAGCCGAAATGGCCTGTTGCCAGAACGCATTTTCGACGTAGACTTCGCTCTGGTTGTTCTGCAAGAAGAGAGCCGAGTTGCACATCAAATCGGATGCGGCGCATGGGGGGGTATTCAGGACCAATGCCTGCTCAACGCCAGGTTCTCGTAATGTCTGCGGGACGTTGAACTGCTGGTTGAGCCACGTCTGGAATCCGATCTGTGAGAGTTGATGGACGTCTCCGTCGGTTGCGCCGAATGTTGCCTGATCGAGGAATCGAACCGCATCCTCGGGTGTTACTGGTAGAACAGGTGCGCCGCCTGCTACGTCCTCGATCAGGTCGTTGGATGTTGCGGGCCCGGGACTTGGATTGATCACCTGCAAGTCGAGCGTACCGGGTTCGGAGATCGTGAGGCTTCCAGTGAGTTGACCGCCGCTGTTGAAGGTCGTGGGAACAGCGGAACCATTCATCAGGACTTGCGCGCCGGAAATAAAGTTTTGGCCCTGAACCACGACCGATGCCGGTCCCACATTGAATGAAGCTGGCGTCGCGGAACTGAGGATCGGAATCGGATTCATGACAGAAATGTTGTGGTTGATGGAAACGGTTGGGTTGTCGACGCTGACGACCGTGAGCTGCACGACGTTCGGAGAAGGCACAAGGGCTGGAGCGGTGTAGGTTATTGAGCCGTCAGAGTTGGAGACCGCAGTGCCTATTTGTGCATTGCCCCCGGCAATTCCATTGACGAGGAGATTTACCGCCGGATTGTCGGTGCCCATGACGTTCAAGCCGATGTTGAGAGAGTTGGTTACTCGAACGTCGGTTCCGTTGTAAGGCTGCAGCGTAAGAACGACCTGTCCCGGGCCGACTTTGACCGAAATTGGCGCCGTCGTAACAGATCCAGGATTTGGATTGCTCACAGCCAGGGGGAAAGAGCCAGGATTCGGAGCTGCGATTGACGCCACCAGCTGAGTGGACGAAATGAAGGTCGTTGGCACCGCAGAGCCGTTCCATAGGATTTGCGCGCCGTATACGAACTGCGAGCCGTTCACCGTGACTGTCGTAGCGCCCTCAGAAAAGGCGTTCGGCGTAACCGACTTTAAGGCTGGAATCGGATTCAACACTCCGACTGCGACTGCCCCGGGAGGGTCATTGGGAAACTTGGCAGTCGTGCTGCTGATGGTGACGGTGTTTGGAACGGGTACGATAGCTGGCGCGGTGTAGAGGCCGCCGCTGTCGATGGTGCCAAATTCCGAGTTGCCGCCCTGGATTCCATTCACAAAGAAGATGACGGGCACCCCGGTTGTCCTGGCATTGTCTTTCAGCTGCATCTGCTGATTCACGCGAAGTGTGCTGACCGGCGCCGAGATTCCGGCATAGAAGGAAGGGTCAGTGACGACGAAATATCCGCAGCCGCTCAAGAGCGGAATCACAGTTGTCAGAAGTGCGAGAGACAGCGAGAGGCTCAGCGCGTTCAGGCGTACAGGTTTTGCTTGCATTTAGGCTCCTGGTCCGAGGGGAAAAGTCGTGCGCTCCAGAACCTCTGCAGGGAGCCGGCTGTAAGTAGCCAATCGAGATATCACTGCGAGAGATCCAATTCCGGCGGATGTCTTGCAAATGAAAATCTCTTCAACATCAGAGGTAGAGGATTAACTGCAAATCTTCCGTGGCAATGCTCCGCGGAGCTACTGGACTGCAATCTCCATGGAGCTTTTGCGGTACTTAGAGGGGATCAGATTTCAGTGGATTGCACCAGATACCCTGGAGAATCGATGGGGCTGAGTGGATCCTCACAAAAGTAACGCCGCACATATTTGCCGAGTGGCAAATGCAGCGCCGATGCCAATCGCCTATGAGCATCGAGTGGCCGGCCCTATTGCGGCGGGGAATAGCGAATCAACTTGTCGGCCCATTCGATGAAGTACTTCATATTTGGCGCGTCTGTGTGGCCTCCATCGTGCTGGCGCCATGCGAGCTGCCCGTCGAGAAGTCCAGTGTTTACAGGAGGCATTTGGGCCGTTCGGTAATCGCCTTCAACGTCGAGACCTCTGGCGCCCAGTAGAGTAAACACGCGGCCGGCATCGACGGCGGCCATGAAGCTGCCCTCGTGATCCAGCCACTTGGCGTCGCCCTTCGCTGGAATTCCATAACTGATAAAAGTCAGGCGCGGTGCACAAAGGGCGATCAGCTCATTGGAATCGACGGGGATATCTCCGGGCATCGTGGTTCCAAAACTCGCTTCGGATGCACCATATTTCATAAAGTTACCCGCCATCCAGTAATATTCGCCACCCGTCAGGCTCTCCACTGCTTCGCCAAAGTTGCGGCGCAATAACGTTGCCCCGCCTTTCCCAGAAGAACCGACCAGCACCATCGCAAATCTTTGGTCGAATGCCATGGTGACGAGCGCAGCCTTGCCATAGCGCGAAACGCCCTCGATGCCAACATGCTTTGCGTCGACCGCGGGATCGGTTGCGAGATAGTCAAGTCCGCGGCCCGCTCCCCAGGCCCACGCGCGAAGGGCACCCCAGTCTTCGGGTTTCCGCGGCTGTCCTTGATTGACGAGGCCGATGATTCCGCGAGTGATGCCGGCTCCATCGTCAGCCTGCACGCTGGCCGGATCGAACAGGACAAATCCCCAACCGGCTGCGACCAGCTGCCACGTGTTGGGCAGACCGCCGTCTTCATTCAATTGCGGAAACTGAAACGGCGTGGCTTTGACCGGTTGCCACGCTGGATGCTGTTCGAAGACCTGCTTCAGCGATGGATCCTGCTGAATCAGTACGGACTCCCATGCCTTATTAATCTTCTCGATATCGCCGCCCGAAGGTTCATTGGGATTCGGGAACGCTGCGTGGCCAAACATCATCAGCACCGGCACCGGACTCTTGGCGCGAGCCGGCAACACTACCATCATGTGCATGTGGACGCTGATTGCCGGATAGGAAGAGTTATCAACGACGCCTTCGACGTCCTTGGCGATGATCGGCGTGAAACCTAGCATTTCATGGTCCACTGTGTTCACCGTCCACGTCACTTTGGGGACGTTGTTCGGAACTCGGCCGTAGACGTATGTCGAGAACATCTCAACAATCTCCGGACGGCGCTTTTCCCACCACATCCCCGGAGTTGTCACCTTCTGGCCGTCGTTCATGCTTAGCGGATCGGGCACATCGGGATAGGGATTGGCCTTCGCTTCGTCGTAGTTGGCGTGATTTGGAGCCTTTTCATCCCCGCTCGGCCCCGGGCGGAGTGCCTTGATAGCAAGCTGGTCCATCATGTTCTGGTGGTCTTGGTCGGACGTGAATGTGACCGGCTGCGGAGGTATTGTCTGGGCGACTGCAATGCCCGTTGTAATCGAGCAAATCGTGAAGAGAAGGCAAATAAAGGCGGCGCGTTTGATGAGGGTCACAGAAATGCTCCGGAGTGTTATGCTTTGATCGCTTTCGCAAAGCGATTTAGTTGGGGGTCCATATTAAACGTTCCGTGATGCAACAATCACGAAGTTTCTTCGCGGCCGTCGCGCCGTTCATGTGTCTGTGCTGCATGGCAGCGTGGCCGCAAACTCAGCACCCATCGAAGCAGGCGGACTGGGTGGTAAGTTGGGGTGCGTCGCAGCAAATTCCAGAACCGCAGAATGCGCTCTCACCAGAAGATCTGACCGACGCAACCCTCCGGCAGGTCTTTCATCTTTCCGTCGGCGGTCGGATGCTTCGTGTGCACTTCAGTAACGCGTTCGGCACGGAGCCGCTTCGCATAACGTCTGCGCGCATTGCCAAGCCGCTTTCGACGACTTCATCGGCTATTGAATCTTCAAGTGATCGGCCACTGACGTTTGCCGGGAATGCGGAAGCCACAATTCCGCCGGGCGCTGAGTTGATCTCCGATCCTGAGGATTACGTAGTACCCCCGCTTTCAGAACTTGACGTGACGATCTATTTGCAGTCGCCACCCGCACGAGAGACAGGGCATCCCGGGTCGCGGGCGACTTCGTATTACGTGCACGGAAACCTGGCAGGCGCAGCCACGCTAGCCGTGCCCAAACATGTGGATCACTGGTACCAGGTGTCTGAAATCGACGTCCAGTCTGCGCCCGGAGTGGCTTCAATCGTTGCCCTCGGCGATTCGATAACTGACGGGCATGGCGCCACGACGAATGGAAACGATCGCTGGACCGATGTGCTCGCAGCGAGGTTGCAGGGCTCGCCCGCAACGAGCAACATCGGCGTATCGAATCAGGGAATCGGTGGGAACCACCTGCTCTCCGACGGCCTTGGTCCGAATGTGCTGGCGCGCTTCGATCGCGATGTTCTGGCGCCGACCGGAGTGCGTTGGGTGATTGTCTTTGAAGGGGTAAACGATCTTGGTGGGCTGGCGCGTGACGGCGAGGTGGGCGCAGAGCAGCATCGGGCGCTTGTTGAACGAATGCTCGAGGCGTACCAGCAGATCACGGAGCGCGCCCACTCTCATGGGCTGCGCGTATTCGGCGCGACAATTACTCCATACGTAGGGTCGGATTACTATCATCCCGGCCCTCTGAGTGAGGCCGACAGGCAGGCAGTGAACCGCTGGATTCGCTCACCGGGAACTTCGACGCCGTGATCGATTTTGATGGCGTACTCCGCGATCCGGAGCATCCGGAACGTCTCCTGCCGGCATATGACTGCGGGGATCACCTGCATCCATCTCCCGCTGGGTATAAGGCGATGGGAGATGCGATTCCTCTAAGCCTGTTTAGTCAGGCAAACTAATAGACAGGAGTGGCGTCTCGATGCCAAAAGCGATTCTCGTTTTACTGATCTCGGGATGCCTCTCCGGTGCCGTGATGACAAGTTCCGCAGAACTGCCCAGGATTTCCAAATCGGGCAACGGCGGTCAGCTGATCGTTGACGGCAAGCCCTACCTGATTCTCGGTGGAGAGCTCGGGAATTCTTCCGCAAGTACAACCGCGCAAGCTGACAGCATCCTTCCGCGACTCAGCGCGATGCATGTAAACACCGTCCTCATGCCGGTCGCGTGGGAACAAATCGAACCCGCAGAGGGTACCTTCAACTTCGACATCCTCGATCACTGGATTGACGTCGCAAGACAACAGCATTTGCACCTCGTGCTTTTATGGTTCGGCAGTTGGAAGAACAGTGTGTCAAGTTACGCTCCGGCCTGGGTCAAGCAGGATCCAAAGCGCTTTCCAAGAGCCGAATCGGCAACGGGCGACGAGTTGGGAATTCTTTCTGCCCTGGGACCGGAATCACTCCGGGCAGACAGCGCAGCATTCTCATCCTTGATGAAACACCTGAAACAGAAAGATGAAGACCGCCAGACCGTGCTGATGGTCCAGGTGGAAAATGAAGTCGGTTATCTTGGCCGCGGTCGCGACCGGTCAGCGGCAGCTAACAGATTATTTGAAGGCCCTGCGCCGGCGAAACTGGTGCAGGCGCTTCAAGAGAAGCGCGACTCCCTTTCCCCTGAGTTGCGAGCGAACTTCAACCCTGCAGGAAAGAGCTGGCGTGACGTCTTTGGAGATGCATCGGACGAAGTCTTCATGGCCTGGAACTACGCACGGTACATTGAGGCCGTTGTCCAGGCAGGAAAGCGTGAGTACGCATTGCCGATGTACGTGAACTGCCAGCTGCCCGCACAGGGAGAGCGCGCCGGCGAGTATCCAAGCGGCGGACCGCATCCGTACTATCTTGACGTCTATCGAGTCACCGCGCCCTCCATCGACTTTTATTCGCCGGACATCTATTGGCCCAACTTTGAGTACTGGATTGACCGCTACCGGTTCTCCGGGAATGCAGTTTTTGTGCCGGAGGCGCGAATGGACAGCGCCCCCTATAACGCGCTCTACGCCTACGGAGAGGCGAAAGCCTTCGGTTTTTCTCCATTCGGGATTGACAGCCTGCAACCATCGAAGAGTGAAGACACTACCGGGCCGAACATTCCCCAGGTCTACGACGTCCTGGGCCAAATGAGCGACATGCTTCTTTCGAGCCAGGCTTCGGGAAATGTTCGAGCGCTGGTTCTTCATAAAGACAGCCAAAGACCAACCCGGACCATCGTGATCGGCGGTTATCTGTTAGAGTGTGCGCTCTCTCGTTCCTGGCCTTCCCGAGCGCTTTCAACCGATGATGGAGCCATGATTGCAATTGAGTCGGGTCGGAACGAGTTTTACATCGCCGGCAGCGGTTTAACAATTTCATTCGCGCGCGATCCCGACACGGACAATAAGATCGGTGGCATTGCGAGCATCGAGGAAGTGAACCGCAGTGCAAATGATTGGACCGTGGTGCGTCGTTTGAACGGGGACCAGAATAATCAAGGCCGTCAGCTACAAATGGATCCGCATCGGATTGAGATTTTTCGCGTGAAGCTGTACGCCATTGATCGGTCGGGCTCGGCGCATTGAATCATCGACCCTTGTAAGCCTGATAGCAAAGGCAGACAACACGAGTCTCATGGATGCTCGCAAAATCATTCACGTAGACATGGATGCGTTTTACGCATCCGTCGAGCAGCGGGATGATCCGCAGCTTCGAGGCCTGCCCGTAGTTGTAGCCTGGCGCGGCAAGCGATCCGTGGTTTGTGCGGCATCGTATGAAGCCAGAAAATTTGGCGTTCGGTCTGCGATGCCTGCCGTACACGCAGAACGACTCTGCCCCCACGCCATTTTCATTCCTCCTGATTTTTCTCGGTATCGCGCAGTGTCAAGAAGCGTGCGAGAGATCTTCTTGCGACACACAGACGTGTTTGAGCCGCTGTCACTGGACGAGGCTTATCTCGATGTCACGCAAAACAAAACCGGCATTTCAAGCGCAACACAGGTTGCCCGCACCATCCGTGAACAGATCAGACAGGAACTGAATCTGAGTGCCTCAGCCGGGGTCGCAGCGAACAAGTTTCTGGCCAAGATTGCATCAGACTGGCGCAAGCCGGACGGCCTTTTCGTCATCAGGCCGGCAGACGCAATCGAATTCCTCACTCCCTTGGCCATTGAACGATTGCCGGGAGTCGGGAAGGTGACGGCCCGGAAGCTGGTTACGCTCGGTGTTAAAACCGTGGGAGACATTCGTAACGTCGATCTCGCCGCCCTGCAAACTCAGTTTGGGCGTTTTGGAACGCGCCTCTACGAATTGGCGAGAGGAATCGACAATAACGCTGTCGAACCCAACCGCCCAACCCAGTCAATCTCCGCAGAAGACACGTTTGAATCGGACGTTTTGCTCAACGAAACAGACGCCATGATCCGACGGCTCGCTGAGAAGGTGTGGCAAGCTTCCCAAAAGGAATCAAGAACGGCCCGCACGATTGTGCTGAAGCTCAAGACGGCCGAGTTCAGCATTCTCACCCGAAGCCAAACCCCCGCCGCGCCCATTTCTTCATGCGAAGAACTGATCAGCATCGCCCTTGCGCTTCGAGAGCGAGTGCTGTTGGGAACGGGCCAGAAGTTCCGGCTCGTGGGGGTTGGCCTTTCGAATTTTAGGGATTCGCTTGTTGAGTCGCCCGACGATCTCCTCTTTCGATAAGCCTTCTCGAAGTGTGGCCTGATTTTCTTTTCCTTGTCAGCCTCCGTCCGAAGAAACCTCGACTGCACAAGCGATTGTGGACACGCGAGCGGGATAGACGGGCGGCCGCGCATGCTCCGAATTCCAGCCAAATAGGAACTCGGTCGCCGGTCCGCAGATGCGTCCCTGGCACGGCCCCATTCCGCAACGGGTGTGCAACTTGGCTTCACGCCACGAGAGCATCGAATCGAGCGCTCGCCGTCGCACATCTTCGCAGCGGCATACAAACGTATCCGGTGCGACGAGTTCCTTCAACTCCGGCCTCAGCGCAAACGCTCGATCAAGTTGCCGCGCGAACCGCAAATGGCGATCACGTCTTTTGAAGAGATGTGCGCCCGAGTGGCCGGTGCATACCAGGCCTGCAATTTCGCCCTCGCACAGCGCCTTCTCCAGGCCCCCAATCCCGGTCGGCTCACCAGCACAAAAGACGCCTCGTACCGATGTCTCCTGTGTGCCGTCTACCAGCACATATCCGGATCGAATCTGACACTGAAGCAGGCGCGCGAGTTCGAGATTTGGAACGAGATGGAATCCGCATCCAAGGTAGTCGCACTCAATCGCGCGCAATGCTCCATTTACCGAAACCGTGACCGCCTGCAGCGACCGATCACCGTGCGCCTCGACCACCCATGCCCCCGTTCGATAAGGAGCGTGGCGTGTTGCTGAGCGATAGCCTGCCCCCTCACGCAGTTTGCCGGGAAAGCGAAGAAGCTGCACGCCAAACGTCATCACGCGCGCGGCTGATGCTTGCTCAAAGATGCCGAGGATCTGCGCACCTTTTCTAGCCAGGGCTGCAGCAACGGCCAGCAAGAGTGGACCACTGCCAGCCAGTACAACTCGTTTCCCTTCGATGGGCAATCCAGCCTTCACCATCGCCTGAAGACCGCCAACGCCCATCACGCCTTGCAACGTCCATCCAGGAAACGGCAGAAAACGTTCACGCGCTCCTGTGGCTAGGATGAGGCGGCGATACCCTATGTCCCCGAATCCCGTGAGAGTCTCGATTCTCAAGACGTTCGAGGCTGGATGCGCCACTACACGCGATTCTCTGCGCAAGTCGACACGGATAGCCTCGATGAAAGTTTGTAGTCCAGCGTATCGATGATCACCGTGGCCATCGTTGCCTCTCCAAATTTGACCACCGGGTTTTGCATTATCGTCAATGAGGCAAACGCTGGCGCCATGTCTCGATGCTACTGAGGCTGCCGCCATTCCGGCCGGCCCCGCGCCGACAACCACGACATCGAAACTCGTCATCCTGTAACCACTTCCATGCCACCTTCAACGACGACCTGGCAAGTGCGTACTTGTGGGGTGCCGTTTACCATCGCGCAGCATTCCATGCAGATACCCATGGCGCACAGTGGACCGCGCGGCTCACCAGATACAGATGCGCGCAATGCAATTCCTGCCTGCAGTAGCGCGGCCGCAACGCTCGAGCCCGATGGAACAGAAACGAGGCACCCGTTCACGGTGAGATCAACCGTTGGTTTTGCGACTTGTACGGATTGCGCCATTCTCGAAACAGAGGTCGATTGTAACCCATTTTGTATACTGCGCAAGAAGCGTGCAGACGCTGTCGATGGAGCCTATGACCGCCAATCAGGACTTATCCAGGAAAATCGAAGTGATTGACTCGCATACTGCAGGAGAGCCCACGCGCTGCGTCCTCTCTGGTGGGCCCGACCTTGGCGGAGGCTCGTTAATGGACAGATTGGCCCGGCTGCGCCGCGATTATGATGGGATGCGCCGTGCCATTCTGTGCGAGCCTCGCGGATCGGATGTAGTGGTTGGCGCATGGGTCCTGGAGGCGGATGCCCCAGACTGTGTGGCTGCCGTCGTCTTTTTCAACAACGTTGGTTATCTGGGAATGTGCGGTCATGGGACCATCGGGGTCGCTGTGACGCTTGCCCATCTCGGCCGAATTCGCCCAGGGACGCACTTCTTGCAGACGCCAGTCGGCAGCGTGAAAATTGACCTCCTCTCGTCCAGTCACGTCACGATTGAAAATGTTTCCGCTTACCGCTATCGAACTGAAGTCTACGTTCACGTGCCCGGTCACGGACCAGTCGTTGGGGATGTAGCCTGGGGCGGAAATTGGTTCTTCCTTTGCGAGCAGCATGGCCGGCGGCTCGACTTGAAGAACGTCGATGCTCTCACTGAGCACGCCTGGAAGATTCGTACTGAGCTTTCAGCGAGTGGAATCACGGGCGCTAATGGCGCGGAAATTGACCATATCGAACTTTTCACTGCGCCAAACGACCCTGCAAACGATAGTCGAAACTTTGTGCTCTGCCCGGGGAAGGCATACGACCGCTCCCCTTGCGGAACAGGCACCAGTGCGAAGATGGCGTGCCTTGTCGCAGAGGACAAACTTGCCCCGGGCCAAGCATGGCGTCAGGAGGGAATCCTTGGCACAGTCTTTGAGGGGCGGGTCCGCATTCAAAACGGAGCCATCATTCCTTCAATCTCCGGCTCAGCGTTCGTGACGGCGGAGAGCACACTGATCTTCGATCCCGAAGATCCGTTCCGCGACGGAATCGGCGCATGAACGCCGCCAGTTTCGATGCAGTGATCGTTGGCGGCGGAATCGTTGGGGCAGCCACTGCGGCGGCGTGTGCAAAAACCGGAATGCAGGTTGCTCTCGTGGAGCGCGACGTGCTCGGAGGAGGCGCAACGGCGGCAGGCATGGGCCACATCGTTGTAATGGACGATTCCGAAGCACAATTTGAGCTGACTCGTTATTCACAGTTGTTATGGTCCCGGATCGCTCCTGAGCTTCCATCCAGCACCGAATATGAAATGTCGGGCACGCTATGGCTCGCAGCAGATGACGAGGAGATGGCAGACGCCGAGCGAAAGCAAAAATTTTATTGCGATCGTAACGTTCCCGCGCACTTATTGACCGCGCAGAAGATCGAGGAACTTGAGCCGAACCTCAAATCAGGCCTCGCAGGCGGATTGCTTGTTCCGGAAGATGCCGTCCTCTATCCGCCGACGGCCGCGCTTCACCTTTGTCATCTTGCAGAAGATCTTGGGGCAACATTGCTGCTTCAACGCAGCGTCACAGCGATGGGAAGTGGCCGCGTGCTATTGGGGGATGGGCAGGAGTTGACTGCTCCTTACGTGATTAACGCTACAGGCGCTTTGGCTCCCCAACTGACCGGCGATATTCCGGTAAAAAAACGCAAAGGACATCTGGTCATAACCGACCGCTATCCCGGCTATGTGCGCCATCAGTTAGTGGAACTCGGCTATCTGAAGAGTGCTCACTCGGTCGCGTCAGATTCGGTCGCATTCAATGTGCAACCGCGAAAGACAGGCCAGATTCTCATCGGATCTTCGCGTCAATATGGAGACGAATCTGCGAACGTCAACCAGGAGATCCTGAGTGCCATGTTGCAAAGAGCGACCGCGTACCTGCCGTCCATCGGTTCCCTCAATGCCATCCGTGCGTGGACCGGATTTCGTGCTGCTACTCCGGATAAGCTTCCCTTGATTGGGCCCGTCGCGCATGACGCAACCTTGTGGCTCGCAACCGGACATGAGGGCCTGGGAATCACCACGTCTCTCGCAACGGGCGAATTAGTGGCTGCAGCACTCGCCGGCAGGCAACTACCCCTACCGATTGATTCTTATCAGCCCTCCCGATTTAACAAGCACAACAGTCATTCCGATTCAGAGAAGGAGCCGTTATGCAATGGAAAGGCGTAATGCCGGCCATGACAACGCCATTTGACGAAAGCCTCCAGATTGATTGGCCCTTCGTGGACCGCCATGCGCGCTGGCTGGAGCAGAATGGATGCACTGGCATCGTGTGTCTAGGCTCGCTTGGAGAGGCCGCGACACTCGATTTTGACGAAAAGATAAACATAGTCCGCAAAGTAGTCGCAGCAGTTTCATTATCCGTCCCGGTGGTTGGAGCGGTGTCGGCATTGTCGACAGACGAGGCAGTGCGTCTTGCCAGAGCGCTTACCGACGCCGGTGCGCAGGGATTGATGATTTTGCCGCCATATGTGTACCGTGGCGCCTGGCGTGAAATGAAAGCGCACGTTGCGGCAATCCTTCGCGCCACTGCGCTGCCTGCGATGCTCTACAACAACCCCGTCGCATACGGGACGGACTTCATTCCCGAACAGATTCACGAGCTTGCTGGGGAGTTTGAGAATCTGGCAGCCGTCAAGGAATCCTCGACAGACGTTCGCCGCGTTACGGGGATTCGCGCGCTCACTGGCGACCGCCTTGCCATCTTTGTCGGTGTCGATGACGCAATTGTGGAAGGAATCGAGGTTGGCGCTGTTGGGTGGATCGCAGGACTGGGGAATGCTTTCCCGCGTGAATCCGTCGAGCTGTTCAATCTTACGAATGCAGGAGACAAGCAAGCCGCCTTCGATCTCTATCGCTGGTTCCTACCAATGTTACGCATGGATACTGTCCCCAAATTTGTTCAGCTGATCAAGCTCGTGCAGGAAGAGTTGGGAGTAGGCTCGGCACGCGTACGTCCGCCAAGACTCCGGGTTGAAGGAGAGGAACTGGCTGCAGCCAAAACGCTGATTGCGGAAGCAATGCGCAATCGTCCAGAAGTTCCGGTCAGGAGTTCGCCTCTCCTATGAGCTACGCAAACCAGAGCTAACCCCGCCCAGTAACGAGCCAGCCGGCTTGCGTCGCCACATTTTGCATCAAACCCGATAATTCGACGCGAACTTCTTTCCGTCATTCCCTGAAGCGAATAGACCCACCCAATAATGCCACACATACTCATCTGGATAATCTCGGCCATTAGCATCCTTCTGATGCTGTTGCGGCCATTCAAGACGCCGGAGTTCGTTTGGGTTTCGGCGGGAGCACTACTGCTGTGCCTGTTGCGGTTGATACCGTTTTCCCTGGCCGGCAAAGCCGTTGCCGAAGGGCTGGATGTGTACCTCTTCCTGACCGGCATGATGCTTCTATCTGAGCTTGCGAAGGACTACGGTGTATTTGCCTGGATGGCACATTATGCGGTGAGATCGGCGAACAGGTCTTCCATGAGGCTATTTACGTCGATCTTTGCAGTTGGCGTGGTCGTGACCATTTTCATGTCCAACGACGCCACTGCTGTTGTCCTCACACCTGCCGTCCTGACAGCGGTAAAGCGCGCCAAGGCACCGCCGCTTCCTTATCTCTTCTCGTGTGCGCTGGTTGCGAATGCCGCCAGCTTTGTTCTCCCGATTTCCAATCCTGCGAACCTGGTGGTCTTCAATTCGACCATGCCGCCCCTGCTCCGATGGCTGGCTATGTTCAGCATCCCTTCTTTGGTCGCCATCATCATCACCTATGTGCTTCTTCGCTGGTATTGCCGCAAGGAAATCTCCGCGCCCTGCGAGGACTCGACCTCAGATGCCCGTCTGTCAGAGATGGGAAAGATCAGCCTCTTCGGAATCGCTGCGGTTGCAATCGTATTGCTTACGGCGTCTGCGCTGGAAATGAACCTCGGCCTGCCGACGTTTCTCGCATCGACTGCGGTCACATCGATCGTCGCAATTCGAAGTCGGTCGAATCCCATCCGGTTAGCACGCGAAATCAGCTGGAGCATTCTGCCCCTTGTTGCTGCGCTCTTCGTCATCGTTGAAGCCGTAAAGAGCGCCGGTGCCATGCACCTTCTTCACGACATATTCGAGAGCTCCCTCCATATTCCCCAATCGAGCGCTGCACTCGCTCTTGGAATTGCAGTGGGTGTTGGCACGGATGTCGTGAATAACCTGCCACTTGGGCTGATTACGGGTGCTACGCTGCGCACGATTTCGCTTCAACCGATGCTCACAAAGGTCGTCCTGATCGCGATCGACCTCGGCCCAAACCTCTCCATTACGGGCTCGCTTGCTACAATCCTCTGGCTGACTGCAATCCGGCGCGAAGGTCTGGATGTCAGCGGCTGGCAGTTCTTCAAGGTCGGCGTAATCATCATGCCAATCTCGCTCGTTTTCGCTATCCTGGCCGCCTTGCTGATCTAAAGCTTTGGATCCATGAATTTGGGATGCATCCTCCCACCTCATGGCAAGCATCCAATTGGCTTACGGCCGATTTGTTGAGTCCTCCAACCCCCACCAACCTGGTGCAACGAGAGATATGCCGCGGGTTCTCACTTCGACATACCGTCTTCAGTTGAACGCGGCTTTTACTTTCGACGACGCGGAAAACATCTCTGCCTATCTAAAGGATTTGGGTGTGTCGCACGTTTATTGCTCGCCATATCTTCAAGCCGCTCCCGGCAGCATGCACGGATACGACGTGGTCGACCATCAGCGCGTGAACGATGAGCTGGGCGGCGAGGAAAGTCATCATCGGTTTTGCGCTCGTCTCGCGGAACTCGGGCTCGGACAAGTACTCGATATAGTTCCGAATCATATGGCGGTCGGAGCACGGAATCATAATTGGTGGGACGTACTCGAGAACGGTCCTTCGAGCCGTTTTGCGAGCTGGTTCGATATCGACTGGCACTCATCTGAAGTCAGGTTGCAGAACAAGGTGCTGATACCTGTTCTTGGCGATCAATATGGCCGGGTGCTTGCTGCTGGTCAGATTCAGATTGATCGAGAGCGCGGCTCGTTATGCGTCCGATACGGCGAACATCTCTATCCGCTCGCCCCGCGTTCTCTCCCCGCGATCCTGGATCGCGCGGCTAGATACGCGAATAGTCCAACCCTGAGCTTTCTGTCCGATAGCTTGATGCGTTTACCCTTGCCGGAAGAGACGGACGTCGAGGGAATTGATTCGCGACATCGCGATAAGCTAGTTATCTATGACCTTCTGCGGCGATTGTATGAAGAGCACCCCGAGGCGATGCGCGCGGTCGACAGGGCAGTTGTCGAACTGAACGCGGATTACGATGCTTTGGATGAGTTGCTGAACCTTCAGCACTACCGACTGGCATATTGGCGCACCGCCGACCAGGAGCTCGGGTATCGCCGATTTTTTGATGTCAATTCCCTTGTTGCACTGCGCGTTGAGCGACCGCACGTCTTCGATGCCACTCATCGCCGCATCCTCGATTGGGTTCACGAGGGTGTTCTCGATGGAGTGCGCGTGGACCATCCCGACGGCTTACGCGACCCGTTGCAGTACTTCACACGTTTGCGGCAACGATGCCCCGATGCTTGGATCGTTGGCGAAAAGATACTCGAACCCGGAGAATCTCTTCGCGAGAATTGGCCAATCCAGGGCACAAGCGGCTATGACTTCCTGAATCTCTGCAACGGCTGGCTCACGCACCCGGATGGGCTGAAAGAGATGACGCGGATTTACGCGGAATTTACGCATGAGCCAACGGATTTCGCCGCAATCGCACACGACAAGAAGCTGAACGTCCAGTTGGAAGCTTTGGGCAGCGACGTGAACCGCCTTGCTAGCCTTTTCGTTGAAATCTGCGAAAACAACCGCGATCGCCGTGACTTTACGCGCGCCGAAATCAGACGGGCGATTCGCGAGGTGGCCGCCAGGTTCCGAGTTTACAGAACCTATGTAGTTCCGGAGCGGAACGAGATCACGGATGAAGATCGCAAGGAAGTCTCCACTGCAATCGACGAAACCAAGCGGGAAAGGCCGGAACTCGATGCAGGTCTGCTCGACTTCATTCGAGATGTGCTGCTCATGCGTGCTCGCGGCACCCTCGAAACCGAATTCGTGCATCGATTTCAGCAGTTCACTTCACCCGTGATGGCTAAGGGCGTGGAAGATACCGTCTTCTACTGCTACAACCGCATGATCGGGCTGAACGAAGTCGGTTCTGCGCCGGATCAGGAGGGGCCGACTTCCTTGGAGTTTTATCAGCGCTGCATGAATATGCAGGTGTCTCATCCGTCCACCATGACTACGCTTTCAACCCACGACACCAAGCGGTCTGACGATGTACGGGCCCGGCTCGCTGTGATCACCGAGGTCCCCAGTCAGTGGAAAGCATTCCTGCGACATTGGTCACGATTGAATGCTTCGTTCAAGACAGACGCGCAGCCGGACCGCAACACGGAATACTTCCTTTACCAAACCATGATCGGTGCGTGGCCCATTGAGCGCGATCGGATGACCAGCTATATGGAGAAGGCCACCCGGGAAGCGAAACAGCAAACAAGCTGGACGCAGCAGAACAAGAAGTTTGAAGACGCTCTGGCAAGGTTCATCGAGCGCATCTATGCCTGCCCTGAGTTTGTGGCCGGGATTGAGGAGTTTGTAGAACGAATCCTCATGTCTGGAAGGGTGAACAGTCTCGCCCAAACGCTGCTGAAGTGTACTGCCCCGGGTATTCCGGACACCTATCAAGGCAGCGAACTTTGGGATCTGCACCTCGTCGATCCCGACAACCGCGGACCTATCGATTACGCGCTAAGACAATCGCTTCTCACAGAACTTAATTCTGAAATTCCTGTCGAAGCGATCATGGAGAGGATGGACAGCGGCCTGCCGAAGCTATGGCTCCTCTACCGCACACTGACTCTGCGCCGGCGTCGACCGGAACTGTTTGGAGCGGAAGCGGACTTCATACCTCTGCTCGTTCAACGGAAAAAAGGCTGATCATGCAATGGGATACCTACGCGCGGGAAGGCTGGCGACGATCGTTCCGCGATGGCCTCTGAAGCTCGGAGGAAATTGGTCAAATACGGCAGTAGATTTGCCGGGAGACCGATGGAAGAACCTGCTCACTGATGAGGCGTGGAGCGGTGGCAGCATTTCCTTGCAGAACATTCTTCGTCGCTTTCCCGTAGCACTCCTTGTCGGAGAAGAGAACTGAAGCATGCATCTGTTCAAAGTCTGGGCCCCTCTCGCAGCGTCGCTCTCGGTACAAGTCAATGGAAATCCACATCCCATGTCTGGACCGGATGATGAGGGGTGCTGGATCCTTGCCGTTGAATCTGCCGGGCCTGGAACGGACTATGGCTTTTTAATCGACAAGGACAGCAAGCCGCTGCCTGACCCCAGGTCGTTGTGGCAGCCCCACGGTGTTCATGGTCTCTCCCGTGTCTACAATCAAAGCGCTTTTCAATGGAGCGATCACGGATTCCAGGCACCTCCACTAGCCAGTGCAGTTATCTACGAACTGCATCTCGGGACATTCACAGCCGAAGGCACGCTGGATTCCGCAATTGCAAAGCTCGCATACTTGAGTGAACTTGGCATCACGCACGTTGAACTCATGCCGGTCGCGGCCTTCGACGGCAATCACGGCTGGGGTTATGACGGTGTAGCCCTCTTTGCGGTGCACGAACCCTACGGCGGCCCCGATGCGTTGAAGAGATTCGTCGATGCCGCGCACAACATCGGGCTGGCGGTGCTTCTCGACGTCGTGTACAACCACTTTGGCCCGTCTGGAAATTACACCGGCAAATTTGGCCCGTATTTAACGGATGCCCATCGAACTCCTTGGGGCGGCGCCGTGAATCTTGAAGAAGGTGGATCGCACCAGGTGCGCCGATTCTTTTGCGATAACGCGCGAATGTGGCTGCGCGATTTCCATATCGATGGGCTACGCATCGATGCCGTGCATTCTTTTGTGGACCGATCGGCCACCCATTTTCTTCAGCAGCTCACCGCAGAGGTGGAAACGCTGAGTGCGACAATCGGCCGCGCCCTCGTGCTCATTGCAGAGAGCGATCTGAATGATCCGCGGGTCGTGACGCCGCGCGAGTGCGGCGGCTTTGGAATGGATGCACAATGGAGCGACGACTTTCACCACGCGCTTTTTGCCGTGCTAAGCCGAGATGGGCTTTCCGGCTACTACACAGATTTCGGGTCCCTGGCTCAACTTGCCAAGGCGCTTGCAAAAACCTTTGTCTATGACGGAATCTTTTCCCGTTATCGCAATCGGATGCATGGCCGCGCCACAGAACATCTCTCTCAACATCGCTTCCTGGGTTTCATCCAGAATCACGATCAGATTGGCAACCGGGCAGCCGGTGACAGAATCGCCCAAAGTGTTGGAGGCGACCGTGCGAAGATTGCGGCGGCCCTAGTGCTGCTCGGGCCATTCATTCCGCTGCTGTTTCAGGGTGAAGAATGGGCCGCGGACTCGCCGTTTCTTTACTTCGCTGATCACAGAGACCGGAACCTGGCCCGACAGGTCTCAGAAGGGCGCAGAAGAGAGTTTACGACCTTTGGCTGGGATCCTTCGACAATCCCTGATCCGGAAAGCCCTGAGACATTTGAGCGCTCAAAACTGAACTGGAATGAACTGTCAGAACCTCATCACGCGGAAATCCAGGACTGGTATCGCAAGTTGATTCAATTGCGACGAATCACTCCGTCACTCAACAACGGAGAGCCAGGGAACACAAGGGTTCTTTATAGCGAAGATCAACGATGGCTGCGCGTGACGCGCGGACGAATTGTTCTCGCGATCAACCTCGCGTCAAACGTCGTGGTAATGCCGCTCGAGCACAAGGCCAGCCCGATACTTTCGTCGCTACCAGAACTCGTCGTCGAAGACCGCCGTATCACCTTGCCAACAGAGTCGATCGCTGTCCTCGAGAACGTAAAAGGAGACTAGAAATGTCGGATCGTCTCGCGCCTGATAGCCTCTTCTGCGTCCGGCACAGCTTCATTCTGAGGCGCGTGCGCCTTATCCCCAGATCGGTCCACTCGCCCCTCAAGAGATCGACTTACAAGCTCGCGTGAGCCCAGGCCTATCGCAAGTGAAAGGGTCAGCACAATGCCACCAAACAGTATTCCAAAGGCAAGTTCAACGATGTTTCCACCTACTTGAAGATGGTCGAGCACCATTGCCGCTGTAAGTACAAGCACTAGCCATTTCACGCCAAGGGAAAGAAACCTTGCATAGTGGAGCTGTGCATTTACTGCCCCAATGAGTACGGACCGTGCAAGGAATCGCGCGATCAGGGTTCCCGCAATCAACAGCAGGATAGCTCCAACAAGGTGCGTCAAATAAGGCAACATCGAAACAGGTAATGGAGCGCCAGTCGCGTAAGAAACGTCGAAGGCCGACACACCGATCACCAATCCAAGCAGCACACAGCCCCAGAAAGCGGCTCGCGCAATCAAGGCTGTCGGAGAACTGGCCGGAGTCCACTCTGAATTTCCGCGATTCAACCTCTCGTCGAACTTAAGAAAAGAGAGGCCCTTGCGCAAAATCGTGGAAAGGGCCATTCCGATTAGCGAGAAGAGAGTAAGCGCAACAAAGACCGCGAGAATGCCTGGCAGGACCGCGATCAACAGCGACAGCACTCGATAAACAGATTGGTGGAGTGCGTCAGACATGTGATGCCAAATCGAACCATTGTCGGACATCAGCGGAAGAGCCTGCGAATTATAGTCTTGAATTGGCTGGAGCATTATGGCGAGGAATCTTTCCATCGGACTCTCTCCTTGATTTACCCAATCCCGATCATCGGTGAATGGAGCGCTCTTTCTCCACAACGGAGCATCACGAGTTAAATCGATCTGGCCAGCGCCAGCGCGAGACGATGTACTGTTTGTCGGATTCAAATGCGGCGGTAACGGCCTCCACGTGAGCCTCGGAGCTGATACCCGATTTCACGACGTTGAGGTGACCCGCTACCCATGCAAGGTACAGCGGTATCAAGGCGCCAAGCAGATGTCCGCGATTGAGTGTGCGGAGTCTATAGGCCACAAGGAAGTCAAAGACGATTCGGGCCCAGAGATTCTCCGCCATTCGAAACGCTGAAGGGTCTACAACTGAGAGCCGCTTCAGGCCGAGCAGTGAATTGGGAGCCAGCACCAGAGACCAGATTTCCTGAAGGTTTGAAAACGCCAGGCGAAACGCTTCGACCATGGGGGCCACATCAACCTCTCCCTCGATCCCATGGACTGCGCGAAAGGTCTGTCGCTCCGGCCGAAGTCGGCGAGGCCGCTGCCAGAAGGCGGCCTTTGCTTCAATGTCTGCGAACAGAGATCCCGTAACCAGCGTAAGAATCGCATTGATATTTGGTTCAGCGGGCTGCGGCAAAAGTCGCGTTCCTACGTCGATCTCATCGACACTCAACCCGGCAACCACGGCTTCGCTTACCGGCCAAATAATCGCGTCCGATTGAGTTGAATTGATAAAGCGTTGGGCCGCGTTGGCGAGTCGCTCCCCCATGCGGAGAGAGAAGGCCAAATCAATCGACAGCGGAAATCGTACACGTGATCCGAACAAGGCGCGGGACAGAGGGTAGAGTATGGCCGAGTTCACGAGTCCGGCGCTCGGTGGAAGTGAGTAATGGGGAACCGCGAGATCGAAGGTCGAATCTGATACGGCGTTCGCCAGTTCGCGTAGTGCTGTGGTGTTCAAAGAATCAGCACCGGGGCCGAGCATCAGAACGCCGCGTGCTCCATTCTCTTTCGCGGCATTCACAGCATGCACGAAATCAGCCGCCGTTACCGGCCAGATAGCATTGGTGGCTTGCGTAGAAATGACACGAAGACCCGGATAATTGGTTCCGGACGTATCGTTTGGAGTCGCGATCAAGAGGCCCTCGGCGGGAAAGAGCGTGCTTAGGGTCGCAAAGACATTCGCAAGGGGCTCGGCCGCCATCGGCGCGACAAAAACAAGCAATCCCGGTCGTTCGGGAGTCTCCGTCGAGTGGGCATCCGGGGCTGAATTCGTCGTCGCCATAGGGAATCGGGAGTGCATGCGTCTTTCGGAAATCGTGATCTACGAACTGACCGGCTGCATCAATAGGATGCCGGTCACTTGCACAATGTCAGGATACCTGCAAGGGGGATATGTACCCATGTGGGTCGGTTGTTGAGTTCATACAACAGTTCGTAAAGCGCCTTTTCGAGCACAAATGCATCTAGCAACGTCTGCGCTTTGCGGGGAGGCGGAAGAAGGTCCGGCCTTTTTTCCATGGCCTCCTGATAACGATAAAGGAATTCAGCCGAGGTGCACCTTTGCCATGCTTGTGCCCAATTGCTGAGATTTCCACGTATCGGCGTCTGAACGGATTCCCCCGCTTCCTCCTCGTATTCCTTCAATCCCGCAAATGCCACGTAGGAGAACGAGCGCAGCATCCCAGCCACATCTTTCAAAGGCGACTGTTTGCGGCGGCGCTGGGAAAGAGGCCGCGCCGGTTCGCCTTCGAAGTCCAATAAGATGAAATCGCCATTTCCGGTTGAGCCGTGTGTTGTCCCGGTCCTGAGCGTCTGTCCAAGATGATAATCGCCGTGAATGCGAATGCGCTGGCCCGCCTCTGCCAGTTTAACGATCGATCGGCTCCGTTCGATGAGTTCGAGGCGCTTCGAGAGCAGCAGACCGGCATTGTCAGCGGCCGATTCATCAAGAGATGAGAGCTTCAATTTGAGCGCTTCCAATGCAGATTGTATTTGCGATTTGATTTCGAGGGCATCTGCAATCAGGTCGTCATGGGAACATGGTTCGGGCCTGAATGCCGGGTCAGTCGAGGAGGAACTCAGCGCGATATGCATCTCTGCTGTCCGACGGCCCAAGAGTCCTGAGGCCTCCATCGTTTCCTGGCTGATCTCCGGCGCCCAAACCGGCTGTGATCGTTTGGTTCCGAATTCTGGACGCGGGACGATCGGCGCGCCAGAATTGAGTGCGACGTGGCCGTAAAAGCCGCTTAGCTGACGAAGAAACCATTCCCAGCCGTCGCCTTCGTTGGGTATCAAGCCCTGCAACATCGCGACTGTGGTTCGTTCCCCGGCCCCAGAGTTCACTGCAATCTCGCCGAGGAACGGAGGGATGCATTTGAAGTGTGCAACTTCAGTCAGGAACTTTCCAATCTCCACGTCAGGATTCTGGCCAGGCTGCAACCTTCTGAACAGCTTCAGAATCAGTTCGTCACCGTAGATGATGGAAGTGTTGGACTGTTCCGCAGAGCCGACGCGGGATCTGTTTACCTTTGAGAGTTTCAACTCACGAAACGCGGACGATGCGTCGGCGTTGAGAGACGCAGTCGAACCTGGCGTCTCTGTGGTTGCAGCCGACTCGCGAGGCCCGATTCTTTGGGCTCTGGCGACCTCAGCCACTGTAGGGCCCGGACTCAACTCATATGCTGCTTCACCAGGTTGCACATCCAGGGGCAATGGCTGCGTCGGAAGGACGTTCGGTATCGTGTTGCCGCCAATGGATTCGACCAGGTGGTCTCCCGAGGTTGGGAGGCTGGTTCCGCCTAACTCAACGGAACTCGACTCCGTCGCTGGCATCGACTCGCGTATATCGTTGCACGCGAGCGGAATCGTAGAACCGCGCTCAATCAGCCTCAATTCGATTTGGCGAAAGTCTTCGCGAGCCGTTGCATCATGCAGAACTGCAGCACCGCTTGTAGACGTGAGGATCTTTATAATGCTGTCGGGGTGTTCTCCTGTGATAGTGTCCGCTTGACTTCCGGTACTGATTGCGAGAGGTATCTGATAGGAATCCGCCAGACCCTCAGAATAGGTCACTTCTACGAAGAGGATCGCCGGCGGAAGGAAATCATCCTCAGATTTGGCAGGAGAGAAATCTTCCTCAGTCGATCCGGCGATGGAGGAAAGGTCGACCCAATGTGAAACGCGCACGGACTGGATTCTTCTGCTCTTTGCTCCAAACCATCGTTGGTGTGCAAGCCAGTTTGGCAATGCAGACTCAATCTGGGCCAAACCACTGGCTGAGAGGAATCCTGGCCATCCGGACGTCCTCAGATCAGCTATCGTCGTCTCCGCTGCACGAACCTCGGCCACCGGCTCGCTCTGAGGCTCGGGACGATTCTTTATGTCCGAACTTGGAGCCTGCAATTCGAGCCAAAGAAATGAGTACGGCGCCAGCGTTAACTGGTATAGCGCAGCCGAGATAGTGGGAAACGGAACATAGCCCAGCATCTCAACCGGTTCCATGCCTTCGTACTCCGCGAGATCCAGCGAGACCGGCTGTGCAAACCTGCTCAAATTGGCGACACACAAGACCGTCTCATTCGTTCCATAGTCCTGATCGAGTTCGCGTAAATACGCGAGAATCTTCCTATTTGACGGATTAAGAAAACTAAGGCTTCCGCGGCCAAACACCTGGAAGAGCTTGCGCAGCGCAATCATGTTGCGCGTCCATTGCAACAGACTGGACTGATCCGACTGTTGCGCTTCGACATTCACTACTTGGTACCCGTAGATCGGATCCATCACCACCGGAAAGTAGAGGCGCGCCGGATCGCACTTGGAAAACCCGGCGTTTCGATCCGACGTCCATTGCATCGGGGTCCTCACGCCATTGCGATCGCCTAGATAGATGTTGTCGCCCATTCCGATCTCGTCACCGTAGTAGAGGATCGGAGTTCCCGGGAAACTCAGCAGGAGAGAGTTGAGCAATTCGATGCGCCGTCGATTGTTGTCGACCAGTGGTGCAAGCCTGCGTCGAATGCCGACGTTTACCCGCATTCGGGGATCGGCCGAATAGGCGAAGTACATATAGTCGCGCTCGTCGTCGGTCACCATCTCCAGTGTCAGTTCGTCATGATTGCGCAGAAACAACCCCCACTGACAGTTATCCGGAATGGGGGGAGTCTGCGCCATGATATCTGTGATTGGCAGACGGTCTTCCTGCCGAAGCGCCATGTAGATACGCGGCATCAACGGGAAATGAAATGCCATGTGGCATTCGTCGCCATCGCCGAAGTAAGGGCGCACATCTGCCGGCCATTGATTCGCTTCTGCCAGAATCAGCCGGTTGGCATAGTCGGCGTCGATGGCTGCGCGGATCGCCTTGATGACATGGTGAGTCTCCGGCAGGTTTTCGCACGAAGTTCCGTCTCGCTCCACGAGATAGGGGATGGCATCCATGCGAAGCGCATCCACACCCATTTCGAGCCAGAAGCGCATGGCTTTCAACACTTCTTCCATCACGCGCGGATTGTCCCAGTTCAGATCTGGTTGGTGAGAAAAGAATCGATGCCAGTAGTAAGCCTGGGCCGTCTCATCCCATGTCCAATTGGATTTTTCCGTGTCGGTAAAGATAATGCGCGCGTTCTTGTAAAGCTGATCCGTCTGCGACCAGACATACATCTCGCGCTCGGGTGAGCCCGGGGCCGCCAACCGCGCCGCCTTGAACCAGGGATGCTGGTCACTTGTATGGTTGATGACCAGCTCGATCATTACCTGCATATTGCGTTGGTGAGCCTCATCTAGAAACCGCTTGAAATCGCTCAGTGTCCCGTAGGACGGATTGACGTTCGTGTAATCCGCAATATCGTATCCGTCATCGCGTAGCGGCGAGGGAAAGAAAGGCAAAAGCCAAATGCAAGAGACTCCGAGATCTTGCAGATAGTCGAGCTTTGATATTAAGCCGGGGAAATCTCCGATTCCGTCGTTGTTGGAATCGGAGAAGGCCCGCACGTGAAGCTCATAAATGATCGCGTCCTTGTACCAGAGCGGATCAGTAGCGCTTGCAATCTTCTTCACGCAGCGGGTCTCCAAGCTGATTTGATGCACCTGAACGACTGGCGTACTGGAGGGGGCATATGTTGCGCCCGAAGCTCGTCTTCTTTAATCGATGACTCCGCCGACGGCACCGGATGTCTCAAAAGCCAATACACTCGAAATCGACGAAGTTAAAGAAAGTATTCGAAATCCGTTTCCACCCTCATACGACGATGGATTTTGAGAATGTGGCCCGACCTCGTCGAGGGATTCAGCTCCACGTAATTGCGCGGGCCCTGCCACAAGTATCGCTCGCCGGTCAGTAGATCTTCAGCTTCGAAGGGGCGATCCTGAGGAATTTCGAGCTCGTCCAATGGCAGGATCACAAACCCTGTCTGCGTGTGGTGGGGATCAAGGTTGACGACTGTCACAAGCAGGTTCGACCGATCGTCCGATTCTTTGCTGTAACAAATCAGTTGGTCGTTATCGGTGGAATGAAACTTCAACGTCCAATCATTTTGAAGAGCTGGATTTTCATTGCGAATTGCGTTCACGCGTGCAATCAGGTCGCGAAGGCTGTCCGGCCGCGCCAAGTCCCAGGTTCTGATCTCGTATTTTTCCGAATTCAGGTATTCTTCGCTGCCATGCCTGACCGGCTTGTTTTCCTGCAATTCGAAGGCCGGGCCGTAGATTCCATAGTTGGCCCCGAGCGTCGCTGCCAGCAGCAACCGGATGACGAAGGCGGGACGGCCGCCCATCTGAAGAAACTCGGTCAGGATATCCGGAGTGTTGGGCCACTGGTTGGGTCGGAAGTACTCCCGCACCGGCGTCCGCGCCAGTTCCATCAGATAAGCCGTTATCTCCTGTTTCCCGTTGCGCCACGGGAAATACGTGTACGACTGGCTGAATCCGAGCTTTGCCAGCCGATACATGATCTTTGGCCGGGTAAACGCTTCGGCGAGGAAGAGCACTTCGGGGTGGTCGCGTTTGATCTCCGTAATCGCCCACTCCCAGAAGGGAAACGCTTTGGTATGTGGATTATCGACGCGAAAAATCGTCACGCCCATACCGATCCAATACACAAAAACGCTCTTCAGCTCCTCCCACATCCCCTCCCAGTCGTCACTTTCAAAATCGAAGGGATAGATATCCTGATATTTCTTTGGCGGATTCTCCGCATATTGAATCGTCCCGTCAGGCCGCTTCTTGAACCAGTTCTCGTGCTTTTTCACATAGGGATGATCCGGCGCCGCTTGGAAGGCGACATCCAGCGCGACAGACATTCCCAATGCTTCGGCTTTGCTTACAAAGTGCTTGAAATCCTCCACGGTGCCCAGGTCGCTGAGAATTTCCTTGTGTCCGCCTTCCGCTGCGCCGATTGCCCACGGACTGCCGAAATCGCCGGGCTGCGATTCGGGATTATTGTTCGGCCCTTTCCGGAACATCCGCCCGATCGGATGAATCGGCGGCATGATAGACAACGTTGAAGCCCATTTCCGCGATGTAGGGGAGCCGTCGTTCGCAGTCTCGCAAAAGTGCCGTGCGCTCCCGGCTTTTCCGCCGTCGAGCGGGGAAAGAATTCGTACCATGAACTGAATCGCGCACGCACTGGATCGACGACAATCGTCAATTCTGGGCTCGATTCCGTTGCGAATCGTTTATCCGGATAGCGCAGCGCCAGCTCGTGCAGCATCGGATCGGTCGCATGGATCCTGAGCTCGCTCGGCCCTTTGCCAGAGCGCAAAACCGCAGCGCGCTCGCGCAACCAGACCGCATCTCCGCCCAATGCTCTCCCGGCAGCCTGGTCTACAAGCTCCGCTCCAATCAGGTAATCGACAGCCGCATCGCTCTCCGCCTTGATGCGTTTCAGCAGGTCGCGTCTCCAGGTTTCAAAGTGATCCACCCAACCTTGAACTTTGTACCCATAGCGTCCCAACTCGCCGACCCGAAACGACGCTTCCCACCGGTCGTTCACCAGGGGTTTCATCGGAATCTCCGTCCACTCGTCGGAGCCTTCCCGGTGTGCCAGCAGTGAAGCCGCAATGGCGTCGTGACCATCCGTGAAGATGTCGGCTTCAACGCGCACCTGATCGCCGACGGTACGCTTAGCTGGGAAACGCGCCGCAATCCACCTGTGGTGTAATTCCTTCAATAATGACGCGTTTGCGTCCGTCCGATCGCTTTGTTGTCATCGCTCATATCACGTTCTTGAAGATTCTCGTTGTTCCGCGTTACAGGAGTGTTTCCATCGGATCAGTTGCGAATCGGTGGCCTGTCATTCAGCCTTCTTTTGCTCGATCAGGCGCCTGATACAGCTCAATGGTCTGATGCGCAATCGCCGTCCAGCTGAAGATTTCTTCAACCCGCCGTCTGCCCGCATCGCCAAAACGTTTGCACTTCTCCGCATCCTCCAGCAGTTCGTTAATGCGCGCCCCAAGATCCTTCGCGAATTTCTCCGGATCGCGCGGAAAGCTTGTCACCGGATCCTGATCGAAGGGAACCAGGTACCCAGTCTTGTCATCGACGACAACCTCTTTGATGCCACCCGTTGCGCTCGCAACCACCGGCGCCCGGCAAGCCATCGCCTCAAGGTTGATGATTCCGAACGGCTCGTAAACCGACGGGCAGCAAAAAACCCTTGCATGGCTGTAAAGCTGAATCGTCTCCTGTTTGGTCACCATCTTTTCAATCCACACAATGCGGGGATGATCTTTGCGCGCCGCGTTCACTTTCTCACGAAGCTCGGTTGCGATCTCCGGCGTATCCGGCGCGCCGGCACAGAGCACAACTTGGGTCTCGGCGGGCAAGTAGCGAATTGCATCAACGAGATGCGTGACGCCCTTCTGGCGGGTAATTCGTCCCACAAACAGCACGTAGGGAACAGATGGATCCACGCCGTAATCCGTCAGGGCCTTGGTCTCTGCAGTCTTCTGATACTCCGCCAGATCGATCCCGTTATAGATAACGTGAATGCGGCCGGGGTCGACGTCGGGGTACGCTTTCTGAATATCGGCTTTCGTCCCTTGCGAGACCGCAATAACCGCGTCGGCATCCACAATCGCCGTCCGCTCCATCCACGAGCTCATCGCATATCCGCTGCCAAGTTGCTCCGCTTTCCAGGCCCGCAAAGGTTCAAGCGAATGCGTCGTGAGGACAAACGGTACTCCGTAAAGCTTCTTCGCCAGAAATCCGGCCATCGATACGTACCACGTATGCGTGTGTACGACATCGATCCCCTCAAGGGCCTTGATCTGCGTCAGATTCAGGCTGAGGGCCTCGAGGGCCCCTTTGAACTTTCCCTCGGTCCCATTGGAAATCTCCGCCCAGGGCTCGGCGCCGCGCACGTGCAGGTTGCCGCCATCAGAGTGCTGCGGCCCCCAGCAATGCACTTCGACCTCAATCTCTCTCGCCAACTCCCGGCTTAGGTAATCGACGTGAACGCCCGCACCGCCGTAGACCAGGGGCGGATACTCGCGTGTGAATATGCCGACGCGCATACTTCTGACCTCCGGGCCGCATTAACCCCGGCACTCTCTCGACGATCCTGACGAAGCAACCATAGCCGGATTCAATCGGGAGGGCTCGCGAAAATGAAAGCCGCACGCCGGGCGTTCCGCGCCGTGCCTTCATTTACCCAATGTTACTGCACCGGATGAGTTTAGTTGTCGGCCTTACCGGGCGCAAGCGCTCCCGGTATTACCGCGTCTATGGCCGCATCGCCCTCCTCCACTACGTGCCACAGTCGCTCATTGCCCGCTCGAATCTGCCCCTGCGTCCGGCAGCATCTGGAAGCTTACGAACGCGAGATGGATCCCATCCGGAGCCCAGTTCGGAACGTTATCGCTTCCCGCCCCGCCAATCAGGTTCACCAGTACGCGAATCTTCCCGTCGTTTACATTCAAAATCCGCAGCGCAATGTCTTTGTTGGCTGGATGTCCTTTGACGTCTTTGGCGTAACTGACAATCACAATCGACTTGCCATCCGGCGAGGGGTGTGGCGTCCAGTTGTTGTAGCCATCTGACGTCACCTCCTCCGAGCCGCTTCCATCGGGCTTCATCCGCCAGATCTGCATCAGGCCGCCTCGCACGATCCGAGTTGAAGTAGATCCACTTCCCGTCCGCCGAGTAGTCCGGGTCATCGCTGATTCCGCTGCCAGCCGTGAGCGCCGTCTCCATTCCACCTTCCACCGGGATGGAAAGGATGTTGCCCCCTCCGATGTGATTCGGCCGCGTAAACGCGATCGTCTTTCCGTCCGGCGACCAGCTATGAAAGTACGACGACTGATTCTCGGTCAGAAGCCTTGGCTCCCCGCCAGCAGAGGGTACGATATACACGCGCGTCTCGGGCTTGGCCGGCATGCTGCAACTGATCGCCAGCCACTTACCATCCGGCGACAACCCATGGCTGCCAGTGCAATTCGTCGCGGCACCTGTGTTCAGAATCGTCGCTGCACCCCCCTCTGCCGGGATCGTCCAGATGTGTCCGTCGCGGTTGAAGATGAGCATCTTGCCGTCCCTGCTCCAGTTCGGCGCCTCCATACGACCCGCTCCCGTCGCAACCACCATGGCGCGGCGGAAATTGTCTTCAATGCCGATCGTCTGCAATGTGCTGTAAAGGACTAGCTGTCCGGCACTCGCCATATCGGTTGGCGTCTCCAGCTTCACATTGCCAAACGTTGCCTTCTCCACAACGTCCTTGTCATGCGAACATACCCCGATCCCCGCGTAAAACTGTCCATCGAAATGCAGTTTGATCGACGCACCCACCTGGTGCAATGGCTCGCCATGATTGCTTAACAACATCGTGATCGTGTCGCCGCGCTTCTCCAGCCGGATTTGTTGCGGCGATTCAATGTTGAGCTCAATATCCTGCGTGGTCGTGCCTCGTTCACGCCGATATTGCAACGCCGTCATCCCCGACCCATGCTGCGCAGCATCGACATAAACACCGTCCGCGTCCAGCGATTGCCGGAACATCAGCACCGCCTTGCGATGCGGGCTGGAATTCTCTGTTGCCGACGGAAACGCCATCTCCGCCGTCAACGACACATCGCCGGACACCTTCTTCCACACGAAGTGAAAGGCGTCAACGGTTGACCACATGTTGGCCCCCGCCGCTTCAATTGTGTAGATCCCGCGGTTGGCATCGAATCTCGCCATCCCCGGCGGCGATACCGCCCCGACATCGGCCTGTGCTTCAAAAACTCCCGGGCCGCCGACATTTGCCTGCGCCCCGCATGACCCGGCCTTAAAGCAAAGGACAACGCCGCAAACAGACACTAAAAACAACCGCATGAATCTAATTTCCATCCCCATCCCTCTTTCGCCAACAGCGGTCAAGTCAAGGCTCTGTCAGCTCCCTGGCCATTCTTATTCGTGCGCTTCAGGCGGCGTCGCTGCGGTCTGGAAGTTGATCACGTGGTAGATCGCTGGTTCGGTGCCCACGTTTCTCAGGCCGTGCAGTTGGTTCGACGCAAAAAAGATTACGGACCCCGGTCCAACCCGCTTCCAGTCGCCATTCACCAGCGCCTCGACGGTGCCCTGGCGCACAATGATCATCTCTTCATTTGGGTGACGATGCGGCGGGTGCGGCGACTTTCCCGGATTCAAGGTCGTGACATGAACCTCCAATTGCTCCAGTGTCGCGGTTCGGACCTTGAAGAACGAACGCACCGATCCCACATCCGTAGGTTTTGCAGGCACCGTATTCCAGTCAAATACCGCCGAGCCGAGCAGCGGCAAAGCGTCAGCAGCCGCGAACGCGCCCGCCGTGCTCGCGGTCGCAATCAAAGCAATCATCAGTTCTCTGGGTGAAAGCATCTTCGAACCTCTCAAACGGAATCAGTTGATCTTCCGTATCAGAGAACCGTTTTACTACAAAGGACAAGTGTTGGTCCCCAGCCAGAGTGGTGCAAGGCGCGTCAGCCGCCTGCGCATGGGAGGACAGAAAGATGGAGGACTGGCAACGGAATTGGTACTTGGTTAAATTGCCCACATCCCTTCGATGCATCGGAAAGGTTAGAGTTAAGGAAGCGTAGCTGGGCCAAGAGCGATTCAAAAACACCTCGCGAATTCATGAATTGTCCGCCGAGTTGCGCGTATCTCAGCGTGAAGTGAAATCCATGTGGAAACACGTAAATAGAAGATCCTACGCGATCGCGGCGATCCTGATCATCACAGTCGCGCTCATCGTTGCCTATCGTTGGCATAGGTCGCAGATCGAACTTGCCCGTCACATACGGCGACCGTTGCAGCACGATGCTTCGAGTGTTGTGGATAGTCAGATGCTCCAGGGAAGGTTCGGGAACGCTGTTTCCACGCAGGATCGGCAGGCCGTCGAAGCTGCATTACAGGCTTCCGACCAGCCGGACTCTACGCAGACCCAGGCACCGCGAACTGCCGCACGGTCCGGCAATCAGCGAATCGTTCTCACCCAGCCCCTGGGAACGACAGTCGAGGAAACCGAGCCTACACTCACCTGGGATACTCCGTTTGTTGGCTGGATTTACCACGTTCAGATCGAGGATCGGGCTTCTCATCAGACAGTCGCCAGAAGCTCGTCTCTTGATGAGGCTCTTTGGAGCGTGTCCAGTCCGCTGCTCAGGGGGCGCACATATCTGTGGCGTGTGGAAGCTAGCGCTGCCGCGAATCATCCCACGGCGCCGACCTTTACCAGCGCGACCGGTCAGTTCTCGGTTCTTTCCGACGAAGGTGAGCAGGAGATCCAGAAAGCGAAAGCCGGCAACCCATCCCACCTTCTTCTGGGCTCCCTGTACATGCACTATGAGATGTGGCCTGAAGCGGTGTTGGAGTACCGAAAACTGGTTGATGAGGTTCCGGATTCGCCCGAGGCAATCAAGCTCCTTCGCAACGCCGAACTGCGCTCGAACGCACAACTAGCTTCAGACGCTCCGCAATGACTGGACGGTATTTGACACACGGAATTGAGTGGCCCTCAGTTTCAACCGGCTAAGTGCTTCCTTTCAAACTTCATAAGACTGCGATTCGACGGGATACTGGAGTTTCACTGAGATGTTCGTAAAACATCGAGATGCATAAATCGCTGACGACGCTGAGACCTGATTGGTACCGACCGTAAGTTTTTTTGACTTCGCCCACATAAGTATTGTCCAGTTCAGAATCGCAAGCGTACCGTCGGTCCCAAGACTCGACCAAGCTGCCCCCAACCATCCATAGTGTGGAATGAGATAGAGGTTCGTCCCGAAGTTCAGAAGCGCGGCACAGGTCTGCGTACCCAGACGTAGCTTCTGATGTCCCGCCCCAGTTAGTGCATCGCCCGCGCTCATATGAAAACTGCGGAACAGCGGCAGTAAGCAAAGCCAGCGCAAGGCTGCT
The DNA here is from genome assembly GCA_963830285.1 of uncultured Acidobacteriaceae bacterium. Taxonomy (GTDB): domain Bacteria; phylum Acidobacteriota; class Terriglobia; order Terriglobales; family Acidobacteriaceae; genus Telmatobacter. The sequence continues at coordinate 844,645 of CAWHLU010000008.1, read as the reverse complement.
GCGCTTTGGGCGAAGCTCCCGCCGACGAAGTGCGGAATCAGCGGCGCCGCAACAAACATGAGCATGGCGAGCAGAAGCCCCGTCGGTGCGGTTCTCTTCAAGATGCGTTGTGCAAACGCGCAGGTGCTCTGTGCGCCGTCCACTCCCTTGCGAAAAAAGCGCGGAAACGCGGCGCTATGGACGGCCCCGATCGGCATCATGCAAGTGTCCACCACCCGGTATGCCATCGTATAGATACCATTGGCCAGTGTTCATGCCGTAGTGGCCCAGCATGGCTTTGTCCACATCGTTGTAGATCCCCGTGGTCGAGTACGAAAGCGCGAAGACCAGACCCTCGCCAGCTCGCGCCTTCAACAGGCGCGAAGCGCAATTCCGGCTTTCCAAAATACTTCGTCACCAGCGTTACCGCGATAACCGCGGTCACCGTCGATACGATCAAGGTCGCAAATACCCATTGATGCGCTGCGGCACGATGCATCGTCCACAACAGTGTCCCCGCCAGCACCGCACGCAGCGTGTTCGTCAAGAGATTAAGCATCGCCGTAACCCGCATCCGCTCGAGCGCCTGGAACACACGTCCCCCGCCAAGGTGAACTGCACGCATACGCAATCGCCGACCGCTACGCACGCCAGCATTCCATGAGAGCAGGAGGGCGAGACGTGCGGACCCGCCCATGCCAGCACCACGGCAAACAAGTCCCATTGCCGCAGTTGTGACCACAACGTTCGCCCAGTAGTGCGAAAACCTCCCCGGGGCAGGGCTGACGTAACGCAGAAACACGGAGTGCGATCCAAGCGCGCTGTACTGCGCCAGTATCGCCACGAGCGCCACCGCACCGATATAGATTCCGTATTCGGTGCTGCCAAGGAGGCGCCCCAGGCAAATGAAGTAACCCGCCTGGCAGACAAGCGACAGACCTTGTCCCAGAAACATCCAGGTTACGCTCCGCACAAAGGCGCTGACGTGGATCCCTCGCCGCCCCGACGCGGATCTAGGCACCTTTCCTTCGAATATACTGGGCGTCTTTTGCGAGCCCGGCGCAAGCCACGACATAGAGTATCCAGCCAAGATTGTTGGGCGTCATAATGGCCGCCTCGTCTGCATTAATCATTAACGTCACGAAAGCGAGGCAGATCCACCAGCAGTCGTGGAGAGGTGTGGCGCCTGAACGGAGGCACGTGAACGCGCATCTACCCGCCCGCCAAAAAGAATAGAGTACCGGCACCAAGCCAACGAGACCCAGCATGAGCCAAACCTCCAAGAAGCCGTTATGTGACGATGTAACAGCCCATCCCGCAGTCAGAGATACGTCGGCAGATACTCCCTCGTAACCTCGCCAGAACGCCATGTACCCATATCCAGTTAGAGGATGCCTCAAAATAACTGGTAGCACTGCCTGCCATATTCGCGTACGACCTGTCAGGGTGAGATCCTTTCCCATAATGAAAGCAATTTCTCCGATATGGACAACAGCCGTGGCGAAGATGCCGGCGACTAATATGACAGCCGCTAAGAACAGGATCAACCTATCTTTGATCGCGATACGCCGTATAATGGCAATGCCCGAAACGAGCGCCAGGAGAAGAGCCAAGGTAATCCTACCCATCGCACTCTGGGTTTGAACGACTAACAGAATCGAGAGGCCAATATAGGCTAATCGCGCCAGTTTTCGAATCAGGCCAGGGGCAGCGACGTAAAACCCAGCCGGCAGCAACACAAGTGTTGCCGCCGAACAAGAGTTCTTCTGGGCGTAGATACCTCGCCATGCTCCTGCGACAATTACATGTGAAACACCGAAACGCGGAAAAACGAGAACGAAAACAAAACTGGACAGCAGTGATATCCACCCCAATATCAGGACGAGTCTCATTTGCTGTTCGGGATTGAATCGGACGAATAGGTAAAATGCGAACAATGTGTCCACGAGCAAGAACAAAGATCTTCCTAGCGACAAGATGGGTACTTCTGACCACACGCAAGACGCAATTGCAAGGATCGTTAAGGCAGTGAATACACGCTCTCTCGTACACACGCCGAAAATAGGCTTCCTTAGGGGTACAACTAGGACAAGCACCACAATGGAAACGGAAAGTGTTGCCACACTCTCGCTTGATCGCTGCGCGCCGAGGGCTCCGTAGCTCAACCATAGGGAGTTGTCATTAAGCGCCGCGTGCTGGAACAAGAGAAAGCCACCTGATGCGAAATACAACAGGACAATCAACACCAGCCAGACAACAGCAAGATTTGCAACAGACGAGTTGGCTACGTCATCCCTCATTGCGCTCGAGTGCGCAAGGCATCTTCGATAAACCGACGCATTTCGGTTTTGAAAATTCCCGCATCGAATTGCATCGCGTTATGTTGAATCTCGCTGGGAATGAAGTTGCCCTCCAGCGTTTCGAAGCGTTGGATGCCCCCGACCAGTGACTCCACGGTTTGCGCAGCAAAGAACACGCCGGTTTCGCCGTCTCTTACCGTTTCCAGCGCCCCCCCATGCTGATAAGCAATAACAGGCCTTCCGAAGGCTTGCGCCTCAACTGGCGCTATACCAAAGTCTTCATCTGCGGCAAAAAGAAATGCGCGGCATTCCGCGTAAAGTTTCCTCAGTTCTGCATTCGACACGTGTCCGCGAAACTCAACCGTCGGCCCCGCAATCTTCCTTAGTCGTTTCTCTTCAGTTCCAACACCCACAATCACCAGGCGTTTTTGCAGTTGATTGCAGGCCTGCACGAGCAGATCGAGGCGTTTTCTTTCTTCAAGGCGCCCCACCGATAGATAGTAGTCTGCGTGATGTTCGCAGCAATATCCCATTGCTACATTCACAGGAGGATAAATCACGATTGCCTCACGGCGGAGGTACTTGCGAATCCTTTGAGCTATAAAATGAGAATTGGCAATAAAACAATCGACACGCTGTGCCGCGCTGAACTCCCACATTCGCAAATAACTTGCAATAGCAGTGTAGAGTATCTTTCCGAACGGCGATATGGACCTTTGCCTTTCTGCATATTGATCCCACCAAGAGCGACCAGGGGAATGGCAATAGCATATGTGAAGGGCATCCTGCCGAATATTTATACCGAATGTTGCCGGCCCCGACGAACTAATAACCAAGTCATATGAGCTCAGATCTAGAGATTCGACTGCCGTTGGATATAGAATGATGAGTTCTCGATGCAGCTTTTGTATCCATGGAACGCCATTCAGAAAGCTTGTATATATCCGCCGATCACGAATACTTTCAGGAACCATTTGGGACACACTAAAGAGAACAAAGATATCTGCTTCGGGGTAGAGCTCAGCAAGCTCCTCGACAACCTTTTCGCCGCCGCCGAGAACGAGAAACCACGGATGCACGATCGCGACTTTCATTTCGAGCTATCCTTCGTAGGAATGTGAGTAGATCTGGTCCACTATCGAGTCATACCGGTTTAAAACTGATCGCCAGGTGAAACTCCGCCTGACGGACGACAACCCTTCATCTGCCAGCTTTAGGCGCAGGTCTACGTTGAGGATCAACGTCTGGAGGGCGTCCGCCAGTTCCATAGGCGAATCAGGCGGAACAAGCGCAATTCCCCCGCGTTCGGCTATCTCGGGGATTCCTCCAACGCAAGACGCTACAACAGGAAGCGCGCATGCCATAGCTTCAATATTGACTTTTCCAAAAGGCTCCTGCCAGATCGAAGGACAGCACAAAATGTCAGCTCCGCGATATTCTTCGGCGATCTGGCGCGCCGATCTGAAGCCCCCAAAGGTGACATTTGGTGGGGAGGACTTCAAGAGGTCTGCAATGTAGCGGCTCGGCCTGCTATCACCTGAAAAGGAGGAGCCAATAATCCTGCCGCTAACAGATATGCCGCGTTCACGAAGAATCGAAAGAGCATTGAGCAGGACATGCACCCCTTTCTCCGGGTGAAGCCGTCCCACAAAAAGAACGACCGGCCGGTCCCGGTGGAGTCGTTCGTATGACTCTCTCGGGAAGAAGACCGTTTCGTCTACACCGTTGTGAACTACATGGGTACTTGCCAGTGACGGTATGAGCTTGAGCCAATATCTCCTGAGATAGTCGCTCACAAAGATCGTCGCATCAGGCGCGAATCGTTTGAACGCCAACTGTGATGCAAGGACATCGTTTCCGTCGTGCAAATGACAGACCACTTTTGCTCCGATGCTGCGAATAGTCAAACCAAGCGCCGCGGCAAAAGCTGGCCGGTTATGAAACCACACAATATCTCTGGGTGTAAGCCTCGACAGCATGATTCGGTAGGCGCGGCGAAGAATAGGGGCCAGGATGAAAATTGGAATGAATCGTCTTCCCCTGATACGTGCATAGACGCGTAACTCAGGTACCACAATCACCCGGTCTGGTCGGAACCCCCAAGTGTCGTCGACGTCAGGGCAGACGGCAATCCTAGACTTGTCGAGGCGCAATATATTGGCGACGGTATGCGCTAATGCGCCACCTCGGCTTGCGGAGAGTGGCTCCAGTTCAGGTAAGACGTGATAGATCATTCATCCGTTCCTGCGGGCCAAAGGGAACAAACAAGGCCCGTCCCCGGTTCATGCATCTCGTTCTTGGGCGATCCATTGCCATAGCACCACCTGCATAAATTGCAGATTACCCAGCAGGTAACGTTGCCAAAGACGTCGCGGCTCCAGGATCAGCCTGAAGGCCCATTCCATTCCCGTCTTCTGCATCCATTGCGGGGCACGCGCCTTCATTCCAGAGAGCATCTCGAAGCTCCCGCCCACGCCGATCATGACCTTGACGGGAAGTTCGTCACGGTGCCGCTCCATCCAGAACTCCTGCTTCGGCGCGCCCAGCCCGACGAACAAAATGTCGGGAGCCGCTTGCGAGATGCGCCGGACTACGGCAGCCGACTCGGAAGGATCGTTCTCGAATCCAACCGGCGGGCAATCGATGCCTGCCACCCTGAGCCCTGCAAACTTGGCGTGCAGGTTGTCTGCCGCTTTCTTTGCCGCGAACGGCCTTCCGCCAAGGAAGATACACGCTCAACCGCATATTCGCTGCTTCCCGGCAGATCTCGACCACGAGGTCTATCCCTGCGATCCGCTCGGGGAGAGGCCGGCCAAGCAATCGGGATGCGGCAACAATTGACATACCGTCCGCAACCACGATCTCGGCATCGCGTAGGATGCCACGGAAACGCCGGTTCGACCTCGCGATCTGCACGAACTGCGCATTGGCTGTAGCGATCATCCGGGCTTTCTTGCCTTTTGTTAGCGCAATTTCCCGGATTCGCCGAACCACTTCCTGCATTGTCAGCGGATCAATCGAAAGCGATCCTACATGTACGCGTTCTTCCACAGCATCTCCCTGTTATGCCAGTGAGGCAGTAACGATGCGAATTGACCTGTTGTTGAGGGGAAGAGGCGGTGCTCAGAACCTATAGACGACTGCGGATCCAACGGAGGCTGCGATTCCTGAAGCTTGATTTGCGAAGTTCCGGAGATAGCTAAACGGGACGTAAATGATATCGTCGGGATGGAGCGGAAAGTCGGCCTTCTTGCCTTTCTGCATTGCGCTGAGCGGAAGTATCGCATCGGTGTATCCGCCGGCAATTTTGCGCATCAGGCGAGCACTGGAAGGCACTGCCGAGTGGTTGGTCCCGCCGGCGCGTGCGATCAATTGCAGCGCGCTGATCTGCGCCTCGTTATTTGTCATCGTGTACCCACCCGGTCGGGCGACATCCCCCAGGACGTACACAATTCCAGCCCTTGGCACGATGATCGAGTCGCCGGGATTGACCGTGATGGCCGAATCCAGGGCCACATCCGGCTCGTTCGATACGAAGTAGGAGAGCTTCTCACGGGTCCCCCGGCGCTCGATAACGACCTTGCGATCTGCAATGTCGTTCAGTCCGCCGGCGAGCGTCAGAACGTCAATCACCGAACGAGGGGTGTTGATGGCATATGCTCCGGGTGCCTTCACCTCTCCGAGAACCGACACTTTTTGGGTCGCAAACTCGGCGATCGTGACGGAGACGCGCGGATGGAGAAGAAAGTGTCCATCGACCAGTACTTTCTCGATCATCCGTGCGGCGGCTTCTGGAGTCTGAGAGGAGACCTTGACATTTCCTCCCATAATCAGCGGGATAGACCCCGAGTCCGTCACGCGAGCAACCTGCTCGAGTTCCGGAATGTCAAACACCTTGACTTGAACCATGTCCCCCGGGCCGATCAGCAACGATTCATTTTGCTGAGAGACGCCGCTGAGTGTGAGAGCGAACGCAAGGATAAGAAAGAACAGACTTTTCTGATTAAGCCGCATCGGCAGTCTCTTTTCCGTAGGGATAAGCGTGTTTGCGATACCCGTAATAACCGTAATAAGAGCTATCGCCTTTGTGCAGCCCATTCAACACAAGGCCCACAAAGTGCTCGCCGCCGCGCGTGAGCATGTTATAGCTTCGCGCGATCTGCGGCTTTTCGGTCAACCCTACGCGCGAAAGCAGAAGTGTGACATCCACAAGCGTGTTGAGGGTTACAGAGTCCGTTACCGGCAGCACAGGCGCGCTGTCGAGCACAACGAAGTCATACTCTGACTTCCAGTGCTCGATCCAGTCCTGCATGGCCTTCGAGGCGAGCAGTTCAGACGGGTTTGGCGTCTTCGAACCGGCCGTCACGACATGGAGATTCGGGACCTCTGCGAGGGATTGGATCTCCGGTGTCTTGACCTGACCGGCAAGAAGGTTACTGAGCCCCTCATGTTTTGCCAAGTGTAATCTGCGCCGTATGGTTCCGCGACGCAGATCAGTGTCTACAAGAAGGGTCTTGCGGCCCATCTGTGCAAGAGCGGCCGCGAGGTTAATCGCCGAGGTGGATTTTCCTTCCGCCGCGAGAGAACTCGTGACCAAGATTGTCTTTGGCGGAGCATCGCTTTGAGAGAGGAGAACCGCTGTGCGCAGGGAACGCAGTGCCTCAACGTAGGTGGACTCAGGAGCATTAATCAGGAGAAATCCTTCCTTCTCTTCGGTAACCTCAGGGAGAACACCCATCACAGTCCTCCCGAACACACCTTCGAGGTCGGTTACGTTATTGATTTTGTTGTCGAGCGTATCCACGAGAAGGGCGCCGCAGGTGCCAAAGATGAATCCGGCACAAAGAGCCATAAGCAGGTAGAGTGGTATATTCGGTTTCACGGGCTTTGCGGGTACGCGGCCCGGGTCTACAACGGTGATATTCGAAGACTGCAGACCCGAGAGAACGCCGGCCTCATTCAATTTCTTGAGAAGGTCGTCGTACAGAGAGCGGCTTTGCTCGGCCTCTTCACGCGCGATGGTATAGTCGATTGCCTTGTTGTTCAATACGTCTGCTTGCTCTTTAGCTTCGGTATACTGCGCGCGAGTATTCGATTCCGTCTGGGCCGCGACAGCGTAGTCACTCTGAGCGCGCTCCCGGATCCGGCCAACTTCCTGCTGAATCGAACGATTCAAGCCCGCCAGGTTTCCCCGCAATTCGGCCAGTTTGGGATAGGAAGAACCGAATTTGGCTTCTGCTTCCTGCAGTGCGGCCTGTTGCGTGGCCTCCTGCTGGCGGAGGCCTTGAAGCAGCGCAAAGGAGCTATTTGCGGCCTGAGGATTGGATACCATGCCATTCCCGGCAAGGCCGGAAAGCATTTCGGCGTCACCGTTTTCCGCAGCATGCGCAATGGCGCCCTTCAGAATCCGGTTCTGCTCGGCCGCAGTCAGTGCCAAAGTGGACTGCTGGAGGCGATCAAGAACGCCCGAATAGGCTTGCTCCCGGCCTTGAGCGTCGATGGTGCCCAGGCTGTAGACTCCCGATTCACGTTCAAGATTGACGACCTTTGCCTGCAGATCCTCGCTGCTCTTCCGGAGGTCGCCCATCTGGTCGCTAAGCCACTTCGACGCGGCATTCGTCGCGTCGAAGCGTGTCTGGAACGTATAGGCTGACAGTTCTTGCGTGAGGGTGTTTACGACAGCCGCTGCAAGTCTCGGATCGGGGTTGTTGTAGGTGATTTCGATCAGTCGGGTACCGCTGACGGGCTTGACGGTAAGATTGTTGCTGAACACCTTCAATGCGCGCTGACGTCGCCCCGGAGAGTTCTCAAGACTAGCCCCTGGCACGTCGACAACGTTTCGGCTAGAAGAAAACAGTGCGGCGAGCCAGCCGACTTGGCTGAAACGCAATTTGAAGTCGTACGTATCTTCCATGTGCAGCGCATTGATCGTCCGAATGGCCAGGGTATCGGACTGCAGGATATTGGCCTGCGTCTGCAGGTCGATATTTGCGTCCAGTGCGTCGCTGGTGCCTCCGGCTGCGCTACTCATCAGGCTGTCCAGCCCCATCGCGTCGGAATTGTCCTTCTGCAGTTGAACGATACCCGTGGCCTCGTAGCGGCGTGTGCACAACGTGCAATACGCCGCAGCAAGTGCAAATAGCGAGATCACTACGGTGATTACGATCTTTCGCCTTCGCTGATAAATACCCAGCAGATCACGAAGGGTCATGTCTTTAGCCACTTGTGAATCCAATTCAAACCTCTCGTCAACTGCACGGCCGACCAGGAATACATAGTGGGCCATGCGCTAGTTAGAGCGGACTGATTTAAGCGCCTGTTCCACGGAGCACCACATCCACTGTCCAGAACAGAATCTTCAAATCAAGCCAAAGGCTCCAGTTCTTCACGTAGGTCATATCCAGGCTTATGTACTTGCCAAACGAACTTTCCTGGCGCGCTTTTACTTGCCAGAGCCCTGTAAGCCCGGGCAGAACCGCAAGTCGATGAAGATGCTCCGGAGCGAACTTCGCAACCTCCGGAGGGATTGAGGGGCGCGGACCGACCAGACTCATCTCGCCGCGTAGCACGTTGAAGAGTTGTGGAAGTTCGTCCAGGCTGTACTTGCGCAAGAAGCGGCCGACCCGGGTAACGCGCGGATCATTTCTAAGTTTGAAGAGGATTTCATCGCGCTCGTTTCTGGCAATCAGGTCGTCCTTTAAAGCCTCGGCATTCTGAATCATCGTTCGGAATTTGAAACACTTGAATGGCTTTCCCCACCGGCCGATGCGCTCAGAGGCATATACGGAAGATCCTCTGCTGTCCAACTTGATTACGACTGCAATGAGCACCATTGGGAGGCCTACCATTAGCAATCCAGCCGCAGAAACTACGATGTCCAGTAGCCGTTTGAAGAACAATCCGACATGATGTGAGGCGTGGCGGAACAACGGTGATACCGGGAACACTCCGAGGTACTCGACTGAGGGATTGGCGGACAATTCGTCGTAATATCCCGTGATGGAAAGAATATCGATGCCGATTTCACTTGCACTCCTTACAAGGTCGAGAGTGCTGTCGTAGGGATAAAACTCTGCAATGACGATCGCTTCAACGAAGTGCTTGCTCTTGATGGTTCGCAGTTCAGAAATATTACCCAACACCTGACTTGGCAAGAGCTCCGGGCTGAACCGGCAGCCAGGAAACTCAAAGAATCCCAAAAAGTTGAATTGAAGTTGAGGATTTCTTGAAAGCTGCTGGCTGAGCGCATAGCTGAGCTGGTTTGTACCGAGGATGGCAAGGTTCTTTGAAACCACTCTTGCGTTGCTCCAGGATCTGCGCGATGTGTGCAAAATGTATCGATGCGTGGATAACGTTACAGCGGCAATAACAGTCAGGAATACGAGAATCTCGCGGGATAGGGTCACCGCATGTGCCAGAAACATGAGGCCGCTCAGAACCAGGCAAGTATTGACGCAGGCTTGCGCAATCAAGCGCACTTCTTGCCTGATATCCATGAAATGCTTCGATGAGTAAAGGCCGCATTGGTGCGCGATCCAGAGGTAGGTCGTTACAAATAGGAGCAGACATAGCGCCCCCGGCTCGGAGTTCCAGTTTCCGATTCGCCAATCAACAGTCGAATGCGTGCAACTCAGAAGAATGAATCTCGAACATGCGGCTGCGACAAATGCCAGTACAAGGATCAAGGCATCGTTCAACATGGAGACTGCGTTACTCGGCAACAACCCAGAACTCGAGCGGTCAATTCTGATTCGACGATTGATCAACATTGAGAGGCACTCAGATCGAATGAAGGTTAGTCCGTCCTTGGGTCGGTCACTAAGCCAACTCCATGCGAGCGGTTTGTTGCCAGGTCAACTCAGCACGAAGAGATTGGGCAAAGCGGCTCCAGTTCGGCAGCCGCGATTTCTACCGACACGCTCTGTCGGATCAGCGGCACCATGATCACGACGCGAAGAGATCCCTTTTGTCGTAATACGACGCCTTCCAGCCCCGAAAGCGGACCACTGGCGATGCGTACCCTCTCTCCTAGTGCAAAGAGGTGAGGCTCGGGTTTTCGTAGATGAAGACCTGAACGAAGGATCTCGATTTCCTCATTCGCGATCTGATCCGTGGTGGAATTCCGGCCAACAATGTCGATGACACCCGGCGTCTTGAGCACTTGAACTCGGGATTGCGCTGAAACGCAGACAAAGAGATAGTTTGGAAAGAGAGGCATCTCCAGAATTGGCTTACGGTCGTTGCTCCAATGACGTTCTTCCCGGTAGAGAGGGAGGAAGCACTCGACTCCCAGTCGGGTGAGATGTCTGGCTACGCTTTTCTCATGGTGTCGTCTCGTATAAGCAGCCTTCCACGTGAGGCTGCGCCTGGCGGAGCAGTTGGTGATCTGTCCATAGTGGGGTTGAAAAATTGCTTCGGCACTGGCTATTTCTAAATTAGGGATGACTTGTCGATAGAACATTGATGACGGCTCCGCCATTGCCACTGTACCGTGGCTTTTCCACATTCATTGAGGATCACTATCGGTGGCTTGCAACCAACGAGTCAGGCCGACCGATATTGCCTGCGCTCCTATTCAACGTATTGCGGCACGAACCAAGATTCCATAAAATACCGGCTCCGCTGCCATTTGTATGCCCGAATTGGACACGCGCACTGAGCATGTCTCAAAATGAAACAGAGAATGCCGCAACTGTCCGCTCATCGGAATTATGTAAGCCTGCAAATTGCATGAAGACGCGATAGAAGCCGAGATAGATGGAACTTGAATGCATGCGACCACTCGCACGGGTGATGACTGGCAGTCCAAACAAGATCGAGTTGATCACGAGGTCAAGGATCTGGATGGCATCGACCTCACCGATGCTGCGCGCCAGATCGATTCGCCGCCGGCAATGCCTGTGCGACGGGACGCGACGACGGAGGATTTGAAAATGGCCGGTCGCGAATCCAGTCCTAATCACTTTCGCTGCCTTGCTTCATAAGAACTCGCTTACTACGGACTATTCGAGGTTGTGTCTAGGCTCTTCGTGCGGCTTGCACCCCCTGGTTACCATTTCATAGCTGAGAAAGTCGAGACAAGAAAGGATTCTGAGGAGACGGCCAGGAGGATAGACGGGGACCGATACTTGATAGAGGAGGCCGCGTGTAGCTTTTCCTTGCACCCAAGCCGCCCTTCACGGTCAGTGGCGACGCGCACAGCATATCGCGACAGATGCTGCTAAAAGGATACTTGTTGGGCTCGCGATCCATGGAAGACACTTCAGGCAGAAACAGGGTGGCTCATAGCACCAAAATGTGAATTCGCTGTCAGTGAGTCCGCGATAAGCATGTTCATAGCGTCAGTAGTCACCGGATACGGTGGCGTCCGGGTAAGGAAATTGAATTTGCGTAACATCGGGCATTCTTGTACTTATGGATTCTCTACAGTCGCATGCGTAGTAGCCGTTCTCTCCCTTGCAATGGGTCTTCCATTGGCAGCACAGCCAGCTGCGCTGCAGAGACTTCAACACCCGCTAACTCAATCCGCCAATCGCATTTCCGGTTGTGAATCCTCAACCACTGGCTCGCCCTATATCCCGCTTGATAGTTGGATCTACCCGGCGATGACACGGCTGTATGCTCTCGGCTACGCACACGGCGTTTACCTCGGAATGCGCCCATGGACGCGGACCAGTGTGATCCACATGCTCAAAGACTCCCAGGCCGAGATTCAGGATGCGGATTTGTATGGAGATTCAACCGTTGGCGAGGCGCAGGATCTATACACAGCGCTCATGCGGGAACTGGGTCCCGACATCCAAAGCTTCTGTCTTGCAGATCCTGGCCAGGCCCGGATCGAGTCGTCCTATTCCGTGGCGCGCGCAGTCAGCGGAGCGCCGCTTCACGATAGCTATCATCTCGGCTCAACAGTCGTGAACGACTACGGCCGCCCATTTGAGAATGGCCTGAATAACTACTCAGGCGCGAGTGGATACGTGTCCACCGGCAGGTTCCTCCTCTATGTGCGCGGTGAATTTCAAGCTGCGCCTTCCGCTGCCGGCTATTCTCCAGCGCTGGCCGAGGAACTCTCGAATATCGATGAGACTCCTTTCATGAATCCAACTACCAGCCTTCCGCTACAACCAGGCGACAATCCCGCTGGGGCCGATCTCGACCACCACCACTGCGCGCTTGATGGAGGCGTACGCATCTGTAAATATGCTCGACCACGAAATCTCCTTTGGCAAGCAGGATGAATGGCTGGGGCCCGGCGAAGGCAGCGCCATGGCCTAGTCCAATAATGCCGAGAACATTTACGCCTTCCAAATTAACCGCATCGAGCCCCTGCACGTTCCGATGCTCTCGCGGGTAATCGGGCCGGTTCGCTATGAGTTTCTGGTCGGATCTCTCAAGGGACACACCGTTCCCAAGGATCCATGGGTTCATGCCGAGAAGATCAGCTTCAGACCGACGCGCGATCTTGAATTTGGCTTTGAGCGAACCGTAATCTGGGGCGGCAAAGGCCACGAGCCTGTAAATCTTCATACCTTTCTGCAAAGCTTCTTCAGCTTCGACAGTGTTATCTCTGCAGTAAAACACTCCCCCCAGGACCCGGGCGCGCGATTCGGCGCCTTCGACTTCTCGTACCGTCTGCCCTTCCCGCGCAACTGGCTCACGCTCTACACCGATATGGAGGCGCATGACACAGTCAGTCCGCTCTTCGAGGCCATTGCATGGCACCTACCGGCCCGGCCTCTATCTCTCCCATTTTCCCGGCATACCGAAGCTCGATATGCGCGCCGAGGCCGTCAACACCGATTCATCCTCATCCAAGCAGTGTCGGCGGCCGTTATCAGTACTATGAAGTGGTTCAGAGTGCAGGGCTATACCAACCAGGGCCAACTATTCGGCGACTGGATTGGCCGCGAAGACAAGGGCGGTCAGGCGTGGACTACCTATCACTTGAGCGGCAACGAGTGGATCCAACTCGGATGGCGCACGCAGAAGGCCGCAAAAGACTTCATCCCTGGTGGCACTACTTTAGACGACGTGGATTTCAATGTTGTCAAACGGATTGGCCGTGACTTTGAGATCAACGGCACCTTCAACGTACGAGTGGTATAAGGCCCCAATCTATTTGCCCGGTTCAGACGGTAACCAACACTTCTGTGCGGCTCACCTGGTTTCCGACCCGTAACGTCAACTTCTAGGGCAACCAGGTCATAAGAGATGCCGCGTCCTCGGGTATACTGGAAGAAACATCAGAAGCTGGCAACGGGGGCTGCGAGTTGCCGATTGGCGCCCCAGGGTATCCCATCCGTCAAACCAATCCCGGGTGTGCGGATCTTCGCGCAGGCAAGCAAGGATCGGATCCGACTGAAAGCCAAGGCTCCAAAGTGAACCTTGCAGATAGGATCGCTCGAGCCATTCCATCGCTGCCTGACGTTCATTCAGGCCAAGAAATGTGAGCGCAATCGAATATGCATAGTCACATTTACCGCGAATCCCAAGTACAGTCATCGATTCAATGATCTCGCGCGCCTTTTCGACCTGTCCCCTAATTCCATGCGCATAGCCGAGCACACCCAACTGTGCATAGTGGAGAGGCGAATCCTCGAAGAAGAAGTGTCAATCACTCGATGTTCGCCGACTGGGCCCTTTAGCAGAATATGCTCGCCAAAGCCTCCACGGCATCGAGAACTGCCCCCGCATGACCGCTGGCGCGAGCCTGGAATACCAATGCTAGAGCACTTTCGAAATTGCCCGCCAGATATTCTCCGCCAACATAGAAACGCCGGCGCGGAAGTATTCAAAGGACCTTTGAACCGAGGCCTCCCGCAGCAAGTCCGAAGCGCGGGTGAGGCTTCCCTCCGCGAGACTGAGCAACGCCCGGCCAACCAGTGCCTGTGCGTAGGCAGGCCGCTCCGATCAGAACTTCATCGAAGCCGATGCGCGCGCCATTCCAGTCTCGAGCCACTACCAATTTCAGCCATGCAGCGGAGCACTGGGTCTCGATCAGATCCAGATCGAGTTCCAATGCCCGCGCCAACGCCGCTTCTGCGGGCTGATATGCGTCTGAAGTATGAAGCCGCGCCCAGCACACCTGCTGCAATCAAAGCCTGCGATAAGCCTGCAAATGCCTTGGCATTGAAATGGTCCAAGTCAGCAGCTTCTCGATAGATCCTTACGATTGAGCAAAGATTCGATTCTGAAAGGCTCTCACACATGTCTCTGCGCGAGCGCAACCAGTTCGGAGGCGCGGCGCTCACTCGGTCCTGAAGTCCCATAGGGCACCAGTTGTTCCAGCGATTGCGCCATCAATGTGGACCCCGAAGAGGAACCCTCTTGTGACTGGACCGATTCCTGCCGGTCGGATATTCGTTTCTGATTCAGTTTGGTTGCGGTTTCGCAACCATCCGTCCAGCTCGTCGGTGTAGGCAAATACCGACGTTGAGTCGCCGCCTAGATGCCGCACCGGCATTCCGTACTCTGTGCGCCAACGCTGCACTGTACGTGTGCTGCGGCCGAAATACTGTGCGATCTGCTTCCAGGTGTCGAGACGCGCATCGGCAAGCCTCTTGCGCATTCATCTTCGACATGATTCCCTCGGCCCTTCCTGACTGGTAATTCGTACCTCTGATTGAATCGCGCACCGGGACTGAAATGAAACCAGAGCGGCTGACAACGTTGCGCACTCGATTCGTGACCAAGACTAAAAGAGTTCGACAGAATTCCCAATGTTGGAATGTAAAGGGATCATCTTGGCCCATTTTGGGCATGTGTTTAGTGAGCGCCAACACACATTCGTGTGACGCGCAACCGCGTTTGAGCCGTCAAAATCTGCATTCTCCTCGCTGGGTATGACCTGAAACGGTTGACGGTGGCAACGTCTGTCGCGGATTGACGCTGATCGACAGCGATTGTCGAAACCGCGAAGTTTAGTTCGGAGTTAACATTAGTTCAATCTTTACCGGACGGTGCAAACGGGGCTTAGCCTCACTGAAAACTGTGGGGATACGGCATCGCAGCAGGTGTGTGCGGCTTAGCGTTCTCTTAGGACTGCTAAGTCACCTTGGCGAAGCCATGTTCATCTGCGGGTACCGAGCGAGTAGGACTAAACATTCCATTACACTTGGGCTAGAGTTGAACCCGCTACATTGCGAGTGGGAAAAGGGCAAAGAAATGGATCTCCGACCGCAGGAAGTTGCTCGCAATCCAGGAACGTCGGTACCACCGTTGATTGATCCTTGTCTTGAGAAAATTCCAAAGTGGTTCGCTCTATACACCATGCCTCAAAGTGAGCAGTCCGTGATCCGGCACCTGAATGCGCGGCAGGTCGAGTCATTTCTTCCCACCTATGAAAGCGTTCGCGTCTGGAAGAATCGTCAGCGCGTACAAGTCATTCGGCCCCTGTTTCCGTCTTATATGTTCGTGCGGATCTGCGCAGCAGACAGGGGATCCGTCCTTGGATCTCCGGGCGTTCTCCGAATTGTGGGCAATTGTCAAGGTCCGCTTGCTGTTCCCGAGACCGAGATTGACTTCCTGCGCTCTGATTTCTGCAGGAAGAGAGTTGAGCCGTTCCTCGACCTTGTGATCGGCCAAAAAGTCCGTATCAAAGCCGGACCGATGCGGGGAGTGCAGGGGACCTTGGTGCAAAGGAAAAATAGTTTCGCGCTTCGTCCTGACCATAGCCCTCATTAACCAGAATGCGGCCGTGGAAGTCCGTGCAGACGATCTTGAGCCAGTCGTGAGTTAGCTTCCTACCCCGGGCCCTTTCCAGTCGTTCAATTTCCAGATTTCATAGGATCGCGCCATTCAATCGCGCCACGATTTCCCCATCATAATCAACCAGGGCTTCCGTCACCCGTAACTCGAAGTTGGACCTATGCCCAGAAAATCAGACGTTCCAGCAAGGATCGTTCGCGCCGCCGTCGCCCTGTTTTCGAGGCAAGGTTTTCACGGTACGAGTACCCGCGACATCGCCAGGCTCGCAGACGTGAGCGAGGTAACGGTCTACCGCTACTTTGAGCACAAGGAAGACATCTTCTGGTCGGCGCTCGCTTCCTGTTTCAGCACCATCAAGCCGCGCCTCAGCCTGCTCAATTCCAATCCAGGCGCTGATTCGCCCGAGATCATTCTTCCGCGTGTTCTTAGTCTGCTGATCGACACGGCGAACTTCTCGCCTGAATTGGTGCGCATGATCGCCGTTGCTTTCCTTGAAGTTCGCGGAAGAGCTGAAGAAGCGTGCCGCGAACACCTGACTCCGCTGTTTACCGCCATTGCCGGCTATCTCGAGGCGAATATTGAACTGGGTAGAGTCCGCAATCTTAATCCTGCCATCATGACTGCGGGAATCGCATTGACGGTGTTTGCTCAGCCGGAGCTTTCCAAACTGATCGAAGGATGCCGCCTCTCGAAGACTCGATACCCGCCAGGCTGTTGAAGCCTACTCGGCCTTCTGGCTGGGAGCCCTTCTACCCTCTCCCCAGGAGCGTCCGATGGCAAGTGCCCCTCCCTGAAGAAGTGTTATCCGCGTAGTGACTCGTTATCGGCCACGATGACATTGGCCGATATCTCTTGAAATTCTGGAATTCCTAAATTCTATGAATAAGAAGTTTTCGGATTCTCTTCCTGCTTTCCGGTACGCATTTGCGCTGCGCAGTCTACGCTGACGATTCCAGCCAATCCCACTCCGCCTGATCCGCGGCACTCCTGCGACAAGGGGCCGGGATGCTGGGATGCCCCGGAACACTGTGATTACCGGCACCGGCAACGGAAGGCAACGGTGCAACAGAAGCACCCGCCTCCTCGAGATTCGTCGGACCGCTGACATCGAAGTCCGACTTTCAACTATTTGCGGAAGAGGCAGCGGGTCGCGCCCTTCAAGTTTACGGGCGGCGGCTGTTCGACGAGGCACCCACCACGTTTGCTCCCGCTGGATCACATAGCCGGTCCCGGCCAATTACGTCATCGGGCCGGGGGACGAACTGCTTATCCGCGCCTGGGGAAAAATCGACCTTGAATCCCGCCTGATCGTCGACCGGAACGGCCAGATATCGCTGCCGAAAGTCGGGACCGTGATCGTGGCCGGTTTGCAATACGACCAGCTGGAGAGTCAGCCTTCGTTCCTCGCTCGGCAATCTCTTTAAAGATTTTGAGTTAAATGTCACGCTTGGTCGTCTGCGATCGATCCAGATCTATGTCCTCGGAAGCGCACGCCAGCCGGGTGCCTATACAGTCACTTCGTTGAGCACGCTGGTGAACGCGCTGTTTGCCTCAGGCGGGCCATCGGCAACCGGATCGATGCGGCATATCCAATTGCGCCGCAATGACCAGTTGGTCAGTGACTTTGACATTTACAACCTTCTGCGCATGGCGACAAATCACACGACGTCCAACTCCTTCCTGGGGATGTGATCTATATTCCGCCAGTAGGGCCGCAAACCGCTCTGCTGGGAAGCGTGAACGAGCCCGGCATTTACGAAATGCGGGGAGATACAACCGTTGCCGCTGCCCTCGAAGACGCCGGGCGGACTTACCAGCCTGGCCGGCACCGATCGCGTTCTTCTCGAACGAGTTGAGGATCACCGCAAGCCGCCGCGTTGACGAATTTGGGCTCGATGCACCCGGATTGCAGCGGCTGGTCAAAGATGGCGATGTGCTGAGAGTTTTTCCACTCTCGCCGCAATTTGAAAATGCGGTCACGCTGCGCGGAAGCGTCGCTCAGCCCGGCCGCTATGCATGGCACGAGGGAATGCGCGTCTCTGACCTGATTCCCGAACCGCGAATCACTCATCACGCGACGATACTGGAACCAACAGAATCACCTCTGCAGATCGAGCCCGCCGAGCAGTTTGGATCGTCCAGAAGTTCGAGCAGGACTGAAAAGCAGCCCAACGATCAATTTGGTAAGCCGCTGAATCGGTCAATTCACCGACCAGCGAAAAATCAGGACAGATGCCGTGCAATCAGCTGGTATCCTCCACGGATATGCAGCGTGCCGATCAGCCTGGTCGACCCGCACCGACCAGTTCGGCGATCAGTCCAGCACATGACCGGAAATCTGCCGAAAGAGATACCAAGGCGGCAATTGAGGCCATCGGAAAAAACAACGCGGAAATCAACTGGGAATACGCGGTCATCGAACGTCTCGATGATCAGGATCTCAGCACCCACTTGATTCCATTTCGTCTCGCTGCCGCAATTGATGACCACGGATCGAAAGATAACCAAGCTGCTCAAGCAGGGGGATATCGTTACGATCTTTTCGCGTGCGGATCTTGAGCTGCCCGTGGAAAAGCATGCCGCGTTCGTGCGCGTCGGCGGAGAAGTGAATGCGCCCGGCGTATACCGCATCAATCCCGGCCAGACCTTGAGAGAAGTCGTGCAGCAGGCCGGGGGGCTCACCTCGCATTGCTACCTCTACGCCTCGCTGTTTACCCGGGTCTCGACCCGCAAGGCTGAGGAGGAGCAACTCAAGCGATCTTCTGAAGAGTTGCAAAGGGACCTGATGTCCAAGTATGCGAATGCGACTCCTCAGGCAGGCCAGACCGCCGCCGATCAACAGGCGCAGATGGCCATGCAGCAGGCAGTGTTGGCCAGGCTCACTTCGATCAAGCCGACAGGACGGGTGGTTCTGACGATGAAGCCAGATGCAGCCGCCTTATCGGACATTCCGGAATTCGCGTCTCGAAGATGGCGACACTTTTTACATTCCGCCTCGGCTCAGCACCGTGCAGGTTACCGGCGCGGTCTACAACTCCAACGCGTTTCGCTATGAGACCGGAAAGCGGCTGATCGGATATCTGAATGACTCCGGCGGCGCTACTCGAGATGCAGATCAAAAGCGCATCTTTGTCATCCGCGCCGACGGCTCGGTAGTCAGCCGCCAGGCCCACGGAAGCCACTCCCACGGCAATTTTGAAAACCTTAAGCTGCTCCCGGGCGACGCCATTAGTCGTGCCGGAGAAGCTCAGAGTCTCCTCCACGATGGCTGACGTACTGCAGTACACGCAGCTTTTCTCCCAACTCGCGCTATCCGCTGCTGCACTGAGCGTCGTCCACTAAAGCATCTTTTCGCGTTTTGAGTTCTCGGTACACCTGGCCTACGTGACTTGGGCATAGCGCGTTAAGAGCATGGTGCGACATTCTCGCGAGCCCGGTGTTGATGGCGACACGATCATCGTACTTACAGAATTGAAATGCCGACTCTTTCATCCAGCAGCTTCTGTTCCTCACGCAAGCCCCCTCTCAAACGGTGATGATGGGTCGGGTAATCGAAACGACATACTAAGTGGATTGAGAAAAATGATTGAGCAGGATTCTTTCGACAACCTATCCGGAGTCGCCATGGCAGAGCCGAGGCTCGTGGCACCCTCGCAGATGCCCGGCGAGACCATCATCGAGTTGTTGATACAGCTTGCGCAGCGGAAATGGTTGATTGCGAAGATTGCAGGGAGCAGCCTCTTGATCGGCCTTGTTCTCTGTTTCGCTCTGCCAGCTCGCTATACCGCTCTGACGAGGATTATGCCGCCGAAACCCACTCAGTCGACAACTTCACTCGTGAACAGTCAGGTAATGATGGGCTCTTTGGCAGAAGCCGCAGGCGGGGGACTTCTAGGTGATCCAAATGCAATCTACATCGGCCTGCTGAAGTCCAGCCCGATTGCAGACGCAATCATCGTCAAGTATCAACTGCAACGGGAATATCGCTCCAGGGACATGACTGCCGCTCGGAAAAAGTTGGAAAGCCGAACCAGAATCCTGTCGGAGCCGAGCACGCTTATCTCTATTTCAGTGACTGACTCTGACAAGAACCGTGCAGCAGAAATTGCCAATACATATACAGAGCAACTTCGCGTTCTCGCAAAGACAGTTTCGATGACCGAGGCGTCGAGGCGGCGAATTTTCTTCGAAGAGCAGCTAAAGACGCAAAAGGAGAATCTGGTCGCGGCAGAACTCTCATTTCAGCAGGTTCAGCAGCAGAAAGGACTGGTTCATCTCGAGTCGCAAGCGAATGCTCTCATTGGCGGCATTGCCATGGTC
This sequence comes from uncultured Acidobacteriaceae bacterium, assembly GCA_963830285.1. GTDB lineage: Bacteria > Acidobacteriota > Terriglobia > Terriglobales > Acidobacteriaceae > Telmatobacter. The sequence goes on along the minus strand of CAWHLU010000008.1, from coordinate 824,339 downwards.
CGCGCCCAAATGGCGGAGAAAGACGTGGAGTTGCAAGCCCTGCGGTCTTACTCGACCGAGCGGAATCCCGACGTCGCACTGGCGGAACGCGAGCTGGCAACGTTGCGTGGAGAAGCCACCCGCATGGAACAGCAGACTGGAACAGGATTCTCCGATATCGCCTTGAAAGACGTCCCGAAGGCTGGCCTTGATTACATCCGGGCGCAGAGGGAGCTTCAATTCCAACAGGCCTTTTTCGATCTGCTACTTCGCCAATATGAAGCAGCAAAACTGGATGAGGCGAGAGACGCCGCCGTAATTCAAGTGGTGGAGACAGCAACTGCCCCGGATCGCCGTTCATCGCCACAGCGGCTCATGATTCTGGCATTGTCGGCATTCATCGGACTATTTCTGGGCTGTCTTGCCGCGTTCGTTCTCCATAGATTCGATCTTGAAAAGGCTAATCCTGAGGGTGCGGCCGCTCTTCTCCGGCTGAAGCGAGCTCTCACGCAACATTGAATTCTCTTGGCAAAGCGAAGTTATCTACGGTACACCCCGCGTGTTCGGCATTTTGCACCGACAAGACTCAGTGAACGGCGGTTCGCAGTGAAAAGAATCCTGATTTTTAGCCCTTTCGCATTTCAAAACTATGGACATGGCTTCGACTACATAAGCGGACTCACCAAGGGGGCCGGTTCTTACCCTGAGTTCGAGATCCATGTCTTGGGATTTGACGGTCCCTTCGCTGGTAAACTGCCTCAACATGTCAAGTGCCACCTGCACCAGCAGAAGAATGTCGGCAAGGCCAAAGGTACCAACATCGTCAGACAAGTCACTTGGGGACTGCAACGCATCGCGCAGTTTAGAAATCTAGTCGAAGACGCTGTTGATCTTTCGGTAAGCCTCAACGTCTCAGGGATTCTCTTCGAATCCTTCGAATACTTCAGCTTGGCGCGTCAGATTGAGAGGTTCCGTTGTCCGACGCGATGCATCTTCCACGATACTAGCTTCAACACCAGACAAACCTCGATTCCGGCCGCAATCTATAAAAAGGCGGTAGCACCCAGTGCGGTGCGTATCGTCAGACGATGTGAGCGAACGTTCGTTCACGGATCGGCCATGCGTGAGAATCTCTCGTCTAGTCTGCGAATCGACTCCGAGCTCGCTTCTCGAATCACTCCGATACCCTACGGCGCACCTTTGCCGAGCGAGTTTCGGCAAATAGCCAGCAAGGAAGCTCGCTCGTTGCTCGGTATTGATGAAACGGGCGGCCCCATCCTTCTTGCATTTGGAACCTTGCGAAGAGACAAGGAGTTTCCGATGTTGCTGAGGGGGCTTGCGCTCGCCCCCCGCTGGCGTCTCCTCATTGCCGGTCCTGAAGGCGATATGAGCTTTGCAGAAATTGAAACCAGAATTCGCAACTTACAGATCGGTGGGAGAGTGATTCTGAGAAGGGGTTTCATTTCGAGCGAGGAGCAGCCACTCTATTTCGGGGCTGCAGATGCCGTAGCTGGAATCTACTCCCCTTCAATTCGGCACGAAAGTGGGACGAGCCAACTGGCTCGCGCATTCTTGAAACCCATCGTCGCATCGGGTCCCCCTGATCTTGTGGAGTACGTCGAAAGCAACGATGTAGGCTGGGCTGTCCCTCGTCATACCGATGAAGGCGTCGCGGCAACTCTCTTCAAGGTTGAGGCCATATCCGATAACCAGCGGGGCGATTTGTGCCGCAGAATCAACAAGTGCGCCGAGGAGCGTTCGTGGTCCCGCGTATTCGAGGAAATCTTTAAGGGTTGGTAGCGCTCACCGCTTAGGCTCGTCCGGAATAGATGCAGAGGGCACATTCTGATGGAACGCTCCAAGATCGATATCGCCTTCATTGCTGTCAATTACAACTCTGCACATTCTGTTGCGCTTCTTCTTGAAGACCTGCTCGCGCAAGATACGTCCGGTTGTGTGTTGACCATCGTGATTGTGGACAACAGTCCCTCCGAGTCGGAGCTGAGTGCTGTACGGCAGGCTTACAGTGCGTTTCCTGGCGTGAGATTCGAGAGAATGTCACAAAATCTCGGATATTTCGGTGCTGCACATGCGGCATTCAACACCATCTTCAAGAAGAGGCCGCCGGATTGGACGATCGTGTCCAACGTAGATATCCGTCTGCAACAGCCGGGTTTCTTCAACCTCGTCGCGGCACTCCCGCCAGAAATGGGGATCGTGGCTCCGCGGATCATCTCCGGCCAAACCGGACTCGATCAGAACCCATTTCACCGCCATCGCCCCTCGCGCTCGAGGATGTTGCTGAATCGAATCATTCCGCGCATTGGACTTCTCGCCTGGCTTTTGGAAGTGCAGTGTGTAATCAAGCGTCGATTTCGCAGCAGGTTAGCTCTAAGGCGGATCGACTCAGAGAGAATTGCGCAGAAGATATACGCCCCCCACGGCGCATTTATCCTCTTCGGCAGCAGATATTTTCAAGCGGGCGGAAGTCTTGATGTGGGCGCATTCCTTTTTGCTGAAGAAAAGTACGTCGGTGAGACCTGTCGAAGGCTCGGCATTGAGGTGACTTATGTCCCTTGGGTTGAAGTCCGCCACGATGAGCACATTTCGACCAGGCACAGTCCTGCCATCCGAAGTTACCAGGCTGCCTCGGCAGATTACTGCTACCGCGAATTCTTCTCAGAGTCACCCCGCTGAACTACGTTACGTACGAAAAAATGATTCTTTCGATTTTGGCGACCATCGTTCTGCTGGCGCTCGGCGCAGTGGCCAAGCTACTGACTCACGACTGGTTTCATCCCGCACCGTCGTTTTGCGTACTTTGGGGCTCGATCTGCGGCGTCGCGATTGCAGTTGCGCCTGAGAACATTACATCAGCAACTGGGCCGCTCTGGATCCTGCTCAATGCCGCACTCGTCGTAGCGGGCGGAGTCGCGGGAACGGCGTTCGCGTGCAGCACTCACCATCGACGCCTCGCACTGAAGACTTCGAATGATCGAAATTCCCAACCCTTCTCGCAGGTGGCACTCCGCCGTGCCACTGCCCTGTGCATAGCTCTCGGATTTGCCTACATTGTCCTCTTGCTTCACTCGCAAGGAATCGGGGTCGGACAACTGCTCAACCTGCGTGGACTCGCAGCGGCGGCGATGAAGATGTCATTCAGCCGCTATTCCAAAGCGAGCCAGGGCGCTGGAATCTATCTCCAATTACTGCTCTGCATATCGTATCTGGCGCCGCTTCTCGGCGGGACGCTCTTTGTTCTCCGCAAGCGCCGTCTCGACAAGGCCCTGGCACTGCTTAGCTTGCTGCCCAGCCTGCTGGCATTCTCCACTCAGTCCACGCGTTCGTCCGTCATCTACGGGGCCTGCATGTGGGCGGCAGGATTTCTGAGCACGCGGTCCTTTCAGAGACAGCGAGCACAGCGAATCAGCCGGAGGGCAATCGTCTGGGTAGCATTCGGCATTCCCGCAGGTCTGCTCCTCATCTCCATCGGAGATGTTTTGCGAGGAGGGGGCCAGGGGGCTGGGAGCATAGGCGAACATCTGCTCTCCGCACGGACCAAAACCTATATGTGCGGGCACTTGGCTGCCTTGTCGCAGTGGATGGACACCACGGATCTGGGACAGATTCAGCCGGCATTTGGACAATACGGGTTCGCCGGAGCGTTTGAGGCGCTTCATCCTGGCACCCGAGTTGGGGGTATCTTTGCGGAATCGGAATTCCTGCCAACCGGGCCGTCGAATGTGTACACATATTTTCGCGCCTTAATCCAGGACGTCACGGTTCCCGGATCCTTGTTCGTCATGTTTGCTCTGGCTTTGTGCGGAGGGTACGCCTATCGCCGGGTCTTCGATCGAGCGACCTCTTGGATAGGGATTCTGGCCGCATGCTACGGCGGAAGTCTCCTTTTCATAACTTCCATCTTTAATTACAACTCCATGATCCTGGCGTTCGTTCTTTACGGAGTCTTTTGGTCCGCCTCGCGACGCCAAAGAAGGACAACGACGTGGGCACGCTAGAACTGTTTTCTGCTGCGGATGCCCGTCGCACGCCGCTCGAGCGATTCATTCCTCGAAGCCTGAGAAAGTTTGCAGGCTCGCTCTCCGTAACCCTGGCAGGCCAGGCCATCATGCTTTGCGGGCTGTTCCTGGTAACGCGGGTCAGTGTCCGCGTGTTCGGAGCGGAAGGCTTTGGGCAATATCAGGTGGCAAGGCGAACGCTCGCGGTGGTCGCCTTTCCACTCATGTGTGGCCTCGGCATCAGCCTGCCTCGCTATATAGCGCGTGACATTGCGGAAATCGGCGAAGTGACCAAGTGGATGGTCTCGAGCATCGCGCTGGCCATAATGCTCGTCTTGGGATTCCTCCTCTTGGGCATATCCGGGGCCGCGCAGATCGGCCAATGGACGTTCGGCACACGCAGCGAACATCTTTTGATTCTGGCGCTCCTGATTGCGACGGCCGGTATGTTCTGCGCTACATTGGCAACCGCTGCCATGCGTGGATTGTCCCGGTTTCATCTAGCGGCTCTCCTGCAGGTTGTCAATGGCGCCCTTGTGCCGTTGATCGCAGTCCTGCTGGCGACGGGGCGAGTCGAACGAGCCCTCGCGATCACAGGTGGATTATGGATTGCGGTTGCAGCCGCTATCTTCTTTTGGCTCAGCCGCGAATGGGAGTGCTCGGCGCTGACCGTTCACGTGGTCTGGTGCGCCGTCAAGGAACTCTTTATCTTCGGCGCGCCACGAGTGCCTGGCGATGTCGCTCTGTTCGGGCTCTTTGCGTTGCCCGCCTACGCTGCGGTTCACAGGAACGATATTCTGGGCGCGGGATTTCTATCCGTTGGTCTCTCACTCGTTCAGGCGATTGCCACTGCCTTCGCGTCAACTGGATTTGTGCTTTTGCCCTACTGGAGCCGAGCAACCAAATCTCCAGGTTCGCTCGCCATCGCGCGCAAGAGGACGGTGAAACTGATCATTATCTCTTGCTTGGTGTCGACATTGCTCCTCGGGTTGCTGGAGATATTTCTTCTTCCGGTGGTACGGCTCTTGCTCGGTCCGCTGGCGCCAGCAGGGCTTCCTTCGATCCGATATGTGATGTTCGCCGCTGTACCATATGTTCTCTACCTCGTTCTACGCGATTACTTCGATGCCATGACTGTGTTCCCGCTGAACACAGTTGCTCTGGGAGTCGCGATCCTGGCGCAGCTTGCATTAATCAATGAGCGGCGGCTGAGCATCCCCGCGGCAACGGCGATCAGCTTCCTCGTACTCGGTTTGACAATGCTGGCGCTATGGGCGATTCCAATGCGCCAGTTAGACACCGGCCGAGATTGAAAGGAAGGCAATCCTATGCTCAATTACAGCTCTGATCTGAATGTCGCCTTACATATTGAAAACAGGACTCCGACCGTGTCGGTTCTCATGCCCTGCCTAAACGAGAGTAAGTATCTGCGAGGTTGCCTGGAATCACTTTTGCTCAATGATTACAAGGGACAATTCGAGATAACGGTTATCGACGGCGGTAGTACGGACGGGACGCTGGAGATCATTCACAAATTCTGTGTGAGCGACCGTAGGGTCAAGGTGCTCGAAAATCCGCGGCGCACTGCCCCGACTGCCTTGAATCTGGCTATTCCCGAGGCCTCGGGCGAGGTGATCGTCCGAGTCGATGCTCATGCACTATATCCAACGAACTACATCTCGCGCTGTGTGTCGGCGTTGCTCGAGTCGGGAGCAGCAAACGTTGGAGGTGTGTGGCGGATTGTACCTGGCATTCCGACAAAACTCGGATGGACGATTGCAAAGGTGCAGGCCAACAGATTCGGAGTTGGAAATGCGGCCTATCGTCTCGCGAACCTGACCGAACGCCGGTGGGTCGATACGGTTCCGTTCCTTTGCTGCAGAAAGACGCTCTTCGAGGAGATCGGCTACTTCAACGCGGAGCTCACAAGAACACAGGATATCGAATTCAATCGGCGCATTCGAAACGCCGGCGGCGGCATTCTTTTATGTCCGGAGATTGAGATCACCTATTTCGCGCGAGCCGAACTCGGCAGCATGGCACGCCATGCGTGGAAGACGGGGCTCTGGATCATATTGCCATTTCTCCATTCTGATGTCGTTCCGATCTCATGGCGACACTTGATGCCTCTCCTGTTTCTCTCCAGCCTGATTCTCACCGGCCTGGCGGGCATCTTCACGTCCACAGCGCTTGCCCTCTTCGGAGTGATCGTTGTTGCCTATGCCAGTTGTGCTTTGCTTGCGAGCATCGAGATTGCCGCACATGAGAAGGATTTCGCCTACGTGTTATTGGCACCCTTTGTATTTGTGACGTTTCACATCAGCTACGGGCTTGGCAGTCTCTGGGGCGTCTGGCAGCTAGTTGCAGAGATATGTAGAAATCGCAGGCTTGTACCTCGCGGAGCACGAGCATGATCAAGAGATCCATGGATGTGATACTTTCACTTGTCGCTTTGATTTGCTGTGCGCCGATCATGCTTGTGGTCGCGCTCGCAGTCCTTCTTGCGGATGGGCGTCCTATTCTATTTTGGGGTAAGCGTGTCGGACGATTTGGCAGGCCCTTCAACATGGTCAAGTTCAGGTCGATGATCGTCAATGCTGAGAATCTCGGCAGTGGTTCGATCGCGAAAACAGACGCGAGAGTGACGCGGCTGGGTTGTTTCCTGAGAGCGACCAAGCTTGATGAACTGCCGCAGTTCTTTAACGTCCTCGCTGGCGAGATGAGCCTGGTTGGGCCGCGTCCCGAGTTATGGAAATATGCAGAGACTTTCTCGGGGGAGGCCTGGCGGCTCCTCGAATTCAGACCAGGACTGACGGATTGGGCAACGCTGGTAGACATTGACGAAGGAGATCTTCTAATCGGTGCGGCCAATCCGGATGCGGAATATGAACAGCACATTAGACCGATGAAGATCGTCTTGCAACTCAAGTACGTGGAATGCGCAACTCTCTTTACCGACATCAGGATACTGGGTTATACAGCAGCGAAGTTACTGTTCCGCAATTGGGTTCCACCAGAACTCAAGCGGTTTCGGAAATCTCTTGAACTAGCTTTATCGGGACACTAGTCTAAACCGCACAGATGGAAAGGCGAAAACATGTCACGCGACAGGAATTCCGCGCGCATCTTCCTTTCAGTTCCTCACATGGGAGGACAAGAGAAGCACTTCGTTGAGGAGGCATTTGCAACCAACTGGTTGTCCACGGTCGGACCGAACCTCACATCCTTTGAGCGGGAGTTTTCGGAATACATCGGTGAGCCCTCTGTTGCGCTCGGGAGCGGCACTGCCGGCATCCATCTGGGACTCCGGCTCCTTGGGGTAGGGCGGGGAGATACAGTATTGTGCTCCACGCTCACGTTTGCAGCGAGCGCAAATCCAGTTCGATACCTGGGCGCGGAGCCCATCTTCGTCGATAGCAGTTTCGATACTTGGAATATGGATCCAAATCTGTTGGAGAGCGCTCTCCAGCGGAAGGCAGACGCAGGTAAGCTTCCCAAGGCTGTGGTCGTGGTGGATCTTTATGGACAGTGTTCTGACTTCGATCCGATTCGGGAGGTATGTAGTCGATATGCTGTGCCGATCCTGGAAGACGCTGCTGAAGCACTGGGAGCTGATTATCGGGGAGCACGTGCCGGAACGCTAGGCGATGTCGGTGTTTTCTCGTTTAACGGGAACAAGGTAATCACAACCACCGGCGGAGGAATGCTGATCTCTAAAGATCCGACATGGATCGATAAGGCACGCTTCTGGTCACAGCAGGCCCGCGATCCAGGCCTTTGTTACCAACACTCCGAGATTGGCTACAACTATCGCATGAGCAATGTCCTCGCAGGGATCGGGAGAGGTCAGTTAAAAGTGCTGGATCTCCGCGTTCAGCAGCGACGCGCAAATTTTGCCCGATACAAGAATGCCTTCGCCGACTTTCCCGGCATCGAACCGATGCCCGAGGCTCCTTACGGGTTACACACGCATTGGCTCAGTTGCTTTCTCATTGACGAACGTGACTTTGGTGCGACGCGGGATGAAGTCATTCATGCTTTGGAAAGAGAGAATATTGAGTCCCGCCCAATCTGGAAGCCGATGCATTTGCAACCGCTCTATGATGGCTGCGAATGCTACGGGGGGCACGTTTCCGGTGCCATCTTCGATCGCGGCATTTGCTTGCCGAGTTCGAGCAGCCTCTCGGCGGAAGATCAATTGGACGTGATCAACACGATTCGAAGAATGGTAGGTGCTTCTGACATTACCCCGTCGGTTGGAATGAGCGCCTTCTGACTCGAGGATCTTCCGGATATGAACTCACGACTGAGCAGGAATTCGGCAGTTAGGTCGAATCTTGCTTTACGAAGAGCCTAACTAGCGTTCGCGATTCCCCGAACGGTGATACCTTCCATGTTTGGACGAGTTTTCAGTTACTTCATATCGAACGAACGTCCCAAAGGATCTTGAAAAATCGCTGAGATGTTCGTATTCCTGGCGCTTCAATCACGCTCCATCCACTTGCCACGTTTGAGGAGCGTTGGTATCCGATTCGACAATAAACACATTCTTCCTTGACTGCCATTACCGTGTATTGATCCGAAGGAGAAAACAATGCACAAGAGAGCCAAAGCGCTGCTCCGTTCAAATGGGGCGCGTTGGATCCTCTTAGCGATTGCACAAACCTGCGCGTTTGCGTTCTCAGGTATTATCGCGTTCTTTCTAAGGTTTGAATTCAGCATTCCCCAGGCCTATGTCCGCCATCTTGTGGTCGCGATTTCTGTCTGGTTGGTGGTCAAGAGTCTTGCATTTCACCTTGCCAATCTCGACAGGCGAGGCTACCGCTATGTTTCAATCGCAGATGCCTACAGGCTTCTGTGCGCAAATCTTGCTGGATCAGCCGTCGGCTATCTGGCCATCCATTTGGTCGCCCCCGCAGGTTTCCCCCGCTCCATCTATTTCATTGACCTTATCCTCTCGACAACCATCACCGCCGGCCTTCGTGTAGCGGTTCGCCTCGTCGCCGAGTTCATGCAAAGCGGGCACGGCACTAAACCGGAGCGAAGAACGCTCATCTTCGGCGCGGGAGACAGCGGCGTTACGTTGCTTCGGGAGATCCGGCATAACCCGAACCTGGCTTATGACGTGGTAGGGTTCCTTGACGACCGATCCGACAAGAAAGGCGTACTCATTAACGGCGTGCAGGTACTTGGCGGTGGCGAAATGGTGATCGCGCTGGTTCAGGAATACGAAATTGACATCATCCTGATTGCCATTCCCTCCGCAACCGGCACTCAGATGACCCGAATTCTCGAACTTTGTCATGCAGCCAACGTTGAGTGCAAAACAGTTCCGGGGCTTGGTGAAATCATTGAGGGGCACGGGCTCATCGGCCAAATCCGCGAAGTGGCCGTTGAAGATCTCCTCGGTCGCACTCCCGTTCGTCTCGAAGAACAAAAAATCCGGAGTTCGATCGCTGACAAGGTCGTACTGGTTACCGGCGCCGCAGGCTCCATCGGCTCCGAACTCTGCCGCCAGATCGCGCGCTTCCAGCCCGCCGGAATCATCGGATTTGAGGTTGCCGAATCGCCACTCTTTGAGATAGATCGCGAAATGCGCCGCCTCTATCCTCATATACCGTTCTTTCCAGAAATCGGAAGCGTGCAAAACAGATGCCGCCTCGACGAGGTCTTCGGTCAGTACCAGCCTACCGTCGTCTACCATGCCGCCGCTTACAAACACGTTCCACTCATGGAGACGCACATCTTTGAAGCCGTTGAAAACAACGTGCTCGGAACCTATTACCTTGCTGAAGCAGCACTCGATCATGGTGTCGAAGATTTCGTCATGATCTCGTCCGATAAGGCAGTGCGCCCTACTAACGTAATGGGCGCCACAAAGCGGCTCGCAGAGCTCTTGCTTCTCGGGCTCCAGAATGGCGGTACTCAATTTGTCACCGTCCGCTTCGGCAATGTGCTCGGTTCCAATGGCAGCGTCATTCCTATCTTCAAAAAGCAAATCCTCGCCGGGGGCCCGGTCACCGTCACGCATCCCGACATGCGCCGCTTCTTCATGACCATCCCTGAGGCCTGTCAACTCGTCCTCCAAGCCTCGGCTATCGGCAAGGGTGGCCAGATCTGCGTCCTGGACATGGGCCAAGCCGTCAAGATCGTTGACTTGGCGAGGAATCTCATTCTTTTGTCCGGACTCAAACCGGACGAAGACATCAGGATCGAGTTCACCGGCATTCGCCCCGGCGAAAAACTCTATGAAGAGCTGAGCACTCTCACGGAAGACACTGTTCCCACCGAACACGAAAAGATTCGCGTCTTTGTCGGAAACGGTATTCCGGATGTCGATGTACATGTGTGGGTGAAATCCCTTAGCGAAATCTGCGAAGCACGCAATACGAGCCGCCTTGTCATTGCTTTCAAAGAGCTGGTCCTCGACTACAACCCCAGCACACATCTTTTGCGCCGGATTCTCGACCTCGAGGAGACAAAAGCACTGACCGCCATCCGGAATTAATCTCTGAATCTCTGCCACACCACACCTCTCAAGATTTGAAGGCCCTCGGATGTCTCCGAGGGCTTTTTCTTTTCGGTGGATTTTGATGTTCTACTGACGGGCGTTGAGGCGATCTTTGCGGTTTTTGGCATATTTTGAATCCGCTGTGTTTTCTCTCTCGATTTCAACAATGGCGATGGCCCAAAGAATTGTTATTGGAGATGAAACGATCGATGATGGAAGAACACTACTCCATGTCGCAGTTCGGACATTTGTGCTTTGTGCACCGTTGAGGATGGGATCAGGCGCCTTTGTTTTTCCTCAATTACATTGTCCTCGAGTGCTCCGAGCATTCATCGCTTCAAATAAGTGGCCAATGGGGATTTTCCCCACGTCCGTTGACCGAGTTTTGAAATCCGCCACGGGCCGTCCATTCCTTCGCACATTTGCTCTGTGCGAATCGTGATCTAAACCAACCCGGATCAGTAGTTCACAATTCAGAAGCCCCACACTAAACCTGTCAAACGATGGGTACGTATGAGTTGGCTAAGCCTTCACCATGAGCATCGATCACTCACCGAGGTCGAGATTCGTCAGGCCCTCGAGAGGGCTGCTCCGACCCTCAAACTAGGAGAAACAGGGAATTCAGCCGGGGCCGGCGCGCTGTTCTTTGCGCGAGTCGATCAAGAACTGTTCGCCTGGATTCGAGATTGTCATCGGGCGGGCAAGAGGATTCTAGCCGTCGGCGAGTCTCGAGAGTTAATTACGGGGCAGGTTGTCTGGTCGCTCCTGAGGCGGGAGCGGCTGACGTTCTTCACTGGGATTTGGATAAGAGCCCATCGGAAATTGCCGCGCGTCTCGAGCGCTGGGATGCGATTGACGAGGTCATTGAATTACCATTGGTGGCTAACAATCTCATCGGCAAGAGCCACGCGTGGCGCGGGGCCCTCCGACAGTGCGTTGATCTCGGGAAATTCAGCAGTGCAACCGCGCTCATTACAGGCGAAACCGGAACAGGCAAAGAACTTGCAGCTCGCTTGATTCATACCCTGGACACACGCCCCGATAAAGGGGAACTGGTGATCGTAGATTGCACCACGATTATGCCGGAGCTTTCCGGGAGCGAGTTCTTTGGCCACGAGAAGGGTGCATTCACCGGTGCAGCTTGTATGCGCGATGGCGCCTTTGCGCTGGCGGACAAGGGCACGCTCTTTCTCGATGAGGTTGGCGAACTTCCGCCGGCTATGCAGGCGCAACTGTTGCGCGTGATCCAAGAGCATACATATAAGCGGGTGGGGGGAAATGCATGGAGGAGCACAGACTTTCGATTAATCTCCGCGACCAATCGGGATTTGATGGCAGAGGTGCAAGCAGGCCGCTTCCGATCCGATCTTTACTACCGACTCGCCGGAGCTTGCTGCCGACTCCCCTCGCTGTGTGAACGAATGGAAGATGTGCTCTTGCTTAGCGAGCATTTCATGGTCAAGTGTTCGGCCCTCGGTTGTGCGCCAGGGATGACCTCCGAGGTTCGCGAATACCTTCTTCGCCGCTCCTATCCAGGAAACGTACGCGACCTCAGACAAGTCATTTCTCGATTAATGTGCCGTCACCTTGGTCCTGGCCCGGTGACCGCAGGAGCGATTCCGGAAGAGGAGCGCCCGACCGCGCAGTCACCGCCAGGCGGATGGCTTGACGAGAACTTCGAATACGCAATTCAGAAAGCACTTACAATGGGAGCGAGCCTTAAGGAGATCGGGGCGGCCGCCGAGAACACGGCCGTCAAGATTGCCGTGCACGGAGAAGATGGAAACCTTCAACGCGCAGCAGAGAAGCTTGGCGTGACGGACCGCGCGTTGCAGATGCGCCGAGCGGCCGCCCGAGAAAACTGCCAAACAGAGCGGCAGCGTCATAAAAGACGGCTTTCCAATTACGAGGACCATGGGTCGCCGAAAGCTCGGATACTCGAGTGATTCGACTGGCTTGATTCCGGCGAGATCGAGCGTGGCTTATCCTCACGAATAGCCGGTCCGAGCAAGCGCAGAATATTGCCGGACAACACCAGACTCTCTTCTGCCGACGACAGCTTCAACGCTCGAATTTTCGCCAGTTCAACCCCGGGATGAAGCCAGGGACCGTCAGTGCCGAACAGAACTTTGTGGGCCCCTGCGCGGCTGATTGCCTCCGCGAGAAGATCAAACCGCCGAATTCCCGACGTATCGGTGTAGATATTCCGATGCCGCACGAGGGGATCGATCATCGCCCGCTGCGCGCGCCAGTCATCGGCGAAGCTACCCAAGTGAGGGATGATGAAGTTGACGTCTGGATACTCGGTAGCCAGTAACTCGACGATCGAAACCTCGCCAACTACATCGTAGAGCACCGGCAACTGATGGGCGCGGGCTACTTCGCAGATCTCCCGACTAATACGTGCGTCATATCGGTGCACCTTGATTCCACGAAAGCCATATTGTTCTATAGCTTCCCGAACCAATTGAGCGACACGGCCCCTGTCATGCTCGGCATGAATAAACGCATATCCCACAAAACGGCGCGGGTTCCTGAGGACGATGCGGGCCACCCGCCGGTTTGCAAAGCTGTAGTCGGAGTGAAACGCCGAGAAAAGAACAGAGTGCGTTATGCCGGCCGCGTCAGCTCTCTTGAGATAGTCGCCAAGTGAAGCGTCTGTGTCCCACGGACCAGTGAGACCATCGCCTTTGCCAGAGTGACAATGAGAGTCGATGATCATTTCAGGCTTCACCTGTACGCCAACCGAGATCAGCAATCATGCAGCTTATCCGCCGAATTCGTGCAACATGGACCCGTACTCGCGGGCGAGGCTTCGGCACAGCGCGCAATTTGAGTTGGGTCCGTGGAACTCTGAAATCTCTCCGGATGCTGGATCCGAAGGTCCTTGGTCCCGAGCGTTGTCTGTCGCCGCGGAAGGTGCGCTTGCACTTGGATCGGACGAAACCGCGCTGTCAGGTGGAGGCGCTGCATCAACTGGTGATTGAGCCTGCTGGTTCACCTGGTTGAGTAACGCTTGAAGAGTGTCGTTGTCCAGTCCTCCAGTCACGGGCAAACGATTGCGGGACTGAAAGATTCTGAGCGCCCGCCGGGTCACCGGATTGAACCGGCCGCTCTTGCCGACCCACGGACCCACGGTCTGACCCAAGGCAGACTGCGCCCATTGTGGGCTGCCATAGGGAGCGTTAGAGGAGGAGCCTCCCTGTCGTGAATATGGATTACGCCCGGCCCCGCCCATGCCAGCGTAAACGCTATTTGGACCCCGTCTTCTCGACTGATAATGCTGGCCTACTCCCCTGCCGCCGTGGACAGGCTGGCGAAGATTTTGCGAGAACATGTTCGAGTGGCGAGCCATCTGCGAGGGCCGGCCGGGGTAGCGGCCCCTTTCTGACTCAGATTCCGCGCTCAACTCGGGAAAGACCTCGCGAATAATGCTCTCTTCTGCTTCAGGCACGATCTCCAGTTCGTCATTCCACATTTGCGTTGCTCCTCTTCTTTAGTTACAGGCGCAGCCATCGCCGACGACGTGATCGGGTCGGATGTACTGCCCCAGAGTTTCTGACAGAATTCTGACCGCGTTATCGATCTGGTCCGGGCAGTGCCCGGCATTGATGAGAAAGCTGATTCTCGCTCCCTGACCCTTTCCGCGATGAAGGACGGTGCTGATTCCCTGAACGGAAAGCCGTCTGTGCACTCGGGCGGATTCGATCTCTGAGAGCGGAGAAAGGGTTTGTACTGGAAACAAGCCGCCGGCGGCCTCAAGACCGATCTCTCTGAGAGCACGGCGAAAGTAGAGAACCAGGTGGACCAGACGCGCTCTGAGCCTGTCCCCATGGGTAGCGTTCATCTCTAACGCATTATTGATCGCCCGCAAAGCGGCAATCGAGGGAGGGCTACAATGAACGCGCGTTTCACTCTGCATCTCGAAATCCCCAATTCTCTCTCTGCTGCCAGCAACGACTGCCGCCGGCACGCCAAAGCCTTTTGCCATCGAGGCGATCACGCAAATCTCCGGCGACTCCAAACCAAGCCAGGGCAAGGATCCTCCGCCCTCTCTTCCATAAGGACAAACCGTCGTAGGTTCGCGACCAAGTACACCTAGCGCCTGCGTGTCATCGACAACCAACCTGCCGCCATAATCTTTCGCCAATCTCAAATACTCTGCGAGCGGAGCTACTTTGCCACATGCGGGGCAAACGCCGTCGGTCGCAATCAGCGGGCGAAGTCTTCGAGCACGGTCCAGCCAGAGTGCCCGAGCCAATGCGCACGCGTCGTGATGCCTAAAGGTCCGGACCGCAATGCCTCGTGCCGAAGCCCGCTCCGCGCCCCAGCGCAGAATAGGATAAGCACTGGAGTCGAGGAAAATCGCAGAACCCGCCAATACTGCCGGATTGAAAATGTCCCACGCCAGATGGAGGGTCGAGGTCCCCAGCGTTGCGGCCCCGCAACCTTGAAGCGCTGCCAGTTGTGCGGCTGCAGCTTGCTCGCCCTCTACCGGTTCAAGTGCCGCGGGTTTCCCCACGGTGAGTTGATTCCACGGCCGCAATGACGAACTTGCATGCCGCATTCCCAGGTACAACGCGGAAGCAAAATCGATCATGAGTGACCGGCTTCACCTGAAGGATTTCTGTTGGCTGGCCAACCGGTTGCGGAGCAGAAATCCCGGAAGCGTAGTGTTTACCGGTTCAGCATTGAGATCAATACCGGTAACGGCGTAATAGGCGTAGCAGTATCCCTTGATCTCCGCACGGAAGTAGCGGGCCCAGTTCGCTGCTTGCAGTGGATCGAAAACGGTCGTCCACGCGCCGTACCGAACGGAAAGCAGGATCTGCTCGCCGAAAACTCCCAGGTCGCGGAAGTGCATGACATTCACGTCTGTCCAGCCCTGCATGGACTTGACGGTGTCCACACGGTCCATCCATGGCTCTGTGTAGGGAACCATGATCTTTCCGCCCAGGAACTCGCGCATTTCCGGGCGGGCGAGAAGCCATTGCTGGATCAGCATCTCAACGCGCGCCGTCCATGGCAGATCGCCGAATTGATTGTGCGCGCCTTCCGCGAGGAGCAGATGGACGTCCTTCAGAGCATTGAGCACCGGAAATCCGTCTGCGACCACCGTTGTGTTGTCATCCTCTTTGAAAAAAACGTTGCAGAGATGCAGCAGATGATGGAAAGCCTCGAGGAACTTCGAGCGGCTGTCGACAGTCTGAAACGGCGGCACAGCCTTACCGAGAATCTGAAGACCATACTGATGATCGTACTCATAGGCGCGGCGTTGCACCGTCAGTCGAAACATCTCGTCCTGTATATAGTCCCAGAAGAGATGTCCTAACGATCGCAGTGGATCGATGTCCAGGCGCGCCAGCTGGTCCTTGCCGGGCCCGCGCGCGTTCTGGAATCTCTTGGTGATGAGATTGATCGTCTGTACCAGCATTCCTTCTTCGTGCCAGTAAGACCAGATCAGCTCGATCAGGCATGGTCTCATGTTGCGAGAGCGCAGGATTCCGTAGCACTCTGAAGATTCCCCCTCGCCTTTCACAGGAAGATCGCCGAGCTTTTCAAGGATCAATTCGAGGTACGGAAGGATTCGCGGGTCGCTGCCTTCCGCCTTAAGGCGTTTGAGGTAATCTTCGCGTAGGTGTTGATTCAAATCGGGCAATGGTTCATGTCCAAGACGCGCCGCCTCTTCGTTATTCGATATGTTCGAGATATAAACTCCGCATTCATGCATGAGGAATATCTCGGTCGCTTTCTTGAGCAGCGCATAAGCATCCATGCCGTGTAGATGATCGGCGCCGCGAGCGTGCATTTTTTCGAGCACGTCCTTAGACTCTTTGCCCAGCTTCAGTTCCTCAATGTGGCCGCACATCACCTCATCGATGAACCGCTTATATCGATTGAAGGAGATGGCGTTAGTGCGGTTCCTGATTGCGACCCAAAGTAGTTGATCGTCTGTGGGAAGATCAAGAGCGCGCTTGAGGGTAACGCTGACGTCGCGAGGCCCAACGTCGCCAGGTCGGTGGTGCATTCCCGGTTCCAATTCCGAAAAGTCGTCCTTGCCGTTGCTCATGTTCATCTCCTAGTTGATTGCAAATTGGTGTGAAATCTGATGATTCCTGCGGGCGTTCTCGGCAGCGCAGAGAACTGAAGTGTCGAGGGCGCTTTCGATGGCCCAGTGAGTGAGCAAATGAGCCAGAGTTTCACTCTCCTTTTCTGGCGTGATCTTCCCGTCCGCGCGAGCCTGTCCGATCGCCGCGAAGGCGAGGGTAGGGCTGACGGATTTCATCCGCTCAGGCTGTAGGCTCCAATCGTGAAAGTGATTCGCGAGCACTCGTGGTTGGCGCTCCTCAAGAGGCATAACTTCGCCCAGAGACTTGCCCTTGAGCGCGACTGGACGGTGATTCAGCAGCAGCGTGACAAATTCCGGGATCCCGGCTTCGAGGAGGGTCAGAACGCGCCGCGTTACCGCGTTCGCCTGTTCAAGAGGGTAAAAAGCATCCCAAGTGTCGGCCAGCACCTTCCACTGTGGGTGCGGGTACATGGCTTGGCCAAAAGCGCAGCTCAGCTTAACTCTGATCCACGGTGTCGGGTGCGGGTCATCTGGTTCGATGCGAAACACAAATACACGAGGCAGGCTGACGAGACTCATCAGGCCGAGAGTTGAAGCCACGCCGACCTTCCCCACGCCCCAGAAGTCGGCAAGAATTTCTGAAATCCAGCTGTTCCAAAATTGAAAAGCAGTAGAATTCCAGCTTCCGCTGCTTTTGGCTTGTAGGAGCGGACGAAGCGAACCGATCAGGCCCAACAGTTCGGCGGCCTGGTGACCTGCTTCGTGCACCAGAGAAGACGCGATACCACTGCCGATCATTCTCTCCTGGGGAATGCGAATGATCGCCACTGGGCTGAGTTCTCCCCCGGGCAAGCGGGTACGCACGCGACGGATGGCGCCGCCGTGTCCGCGATCGAGGTAGCATACAACCGGAGGTAGATCATAGTAACGCCCGGGTAAAGAGAGCGCGTCGGCGGCGACATCATCCAGTCCGGCGACCCATACACCGCTCTCGTAAGCGGCACGCTGGCTCAGGACATCGGAGAAGATGAAGAACTGAGAGATGATGGCATTGAAACGGAGCCGAAGAAACGCCAGTTTCTGTTGCGCCTCGTCCAGAGAGTAGTTCTCGGCTCCCGAACCGCGCAGCCAGTTGAGAAACTGCTGCACCATGCGGCGAAGTTTCTGGCGTCCTCTGATCATGTGGTTCTCCATGGCCGATTGCGCCTGCGGAGAGACGGCCGCCGCCGGCGCTGCCGGAGTGATCAACGAGAATGGTTTGAGCCGCTCCAGTCGAGTCAGCAAAGATCGCGCTTCTGACTCGAGAAGCCAAGCTCCGGCTGTGCGCAGGTCCATGCCTAGACTCCGACGAGTACGATGTGATGTCCGCGACGGAACCATGCGCCCTTGTGATGGCGATGTGCTCCACAACTGCAGTGCTGATGCTGCGGCGTCGGCTGCCCCATGCCAGGAACGTTGGGCGTTGCGCTCAACAGAGCAGGAGCATGTTTCTTTGCTGCATCAAGCACTGCGGCTTGGGCCGCTGCTGCTGGGGCAACTTGCGGAGGGGCGCTGGCCGCTTGTTGTGCCGCTTCTGCGGAGAGCCGGACGAAACGCCGTGCAGCATCAAAGTCTCGATCTTCGGCACTCATTTCGCCGTATTCCGATCCAAGCAGTCCGGAGGCGAAGGACCCGATCTTTGATCCAATGGCCGTCCCGACTGGGCCACCAAACATAGTCCCAAGTGCGCCGCCTGCCATGGGAAGAACCTTCTTGCCGATTGATTTCAAAATGCCGGTAAGTGAGGATCCGGTTGGCAGACTGAGCGCCTTGCCGGCGAAACTGGCGGCCTTCTTGACGAGATCGCCGAGGAAGTGATCCAGCTCTTGTTCACTGCTGATCTCGAGCAGCTCAGCGGCAAGCTGCGCTTCCTGCATCTCCGAAAGCGGAGATTCATAGGCTTCATAGCCGCCTTCAGCTGCCTCGCTGAATGCGTTCTCCAGAACCGACCCTGCCTCCGCGGCTTCGCCGAATTCGGGGTTCTGATATTCGTAACTCTCAAATCCGGTCTCAAGCTGCGTGCGATCCAAATCGTGCATATCTCCTCCTTGTGTCCGCAATCGCTACGAAACGACACGCTGGCTGTATGCAAAGCGAGTGCCAAACCAAATTGAAGGCGTTTGCCGGCGCCACGGCGAAACATGCTTCGGAAAAGTGGCCTGATGCAGCGCTTTCGACGAAGCGGATTTCGGCGAAGTTACTGCGACAGAGCTTCATCATGCTTTGTTTCGATCGAATTGCCGATTGGCAAACGAAGTGCCTGATAGAGTGCGGGAGCGAACAACATGCAATCACGAAATCCTTTCGTGTCTGACGCCTTTAAGACGCGTGCGACTCATTGGCAGAATTCCTCGAGCCCGGACGATGTGCGGTATCAGTTTCCGTTGACATCGACACGACCGTTGCGCACAGGTGGAGATGTGAATTCGGAGTGGGAGACGGGAACGACCTCGAAGGCAGTGCGAATTACGATTGTGGGCCATGCAAGCTCTCGCTGGCGCAGCGCCAAGAACGCGGCCGAACGAAGCCGGCTGAACGAGATCCTCTCGAATAAGCGAGCCGACAACATTCGTGCAGTTGTGGAGAAGATGTTAAAGAGCGAAATTCCCGGCATAACAATCTCTGCGGGCAGATCACTTTCTCCCGGACGCGCGCCGACTGGAGTGCAGGTTGGATCCTACGGAGTCGGAAGCCGCGAGCCGGTGGTGAATTCGGGACTCTCCGATCCGAATGAGAATAATCCATTGAACCGCAGCGTCGTGCTCTTGCTCGAGCAGATCACGACAACATATTCCTCCACGGGAGTATCTCGAGCCCCATTGCGCGTGAGCGCAAGGACGACGTTCTGGTACGGCAAGGTTCTGAACCTGAATGGAGCGGGACTCGGAGTCGCCGGATATTTCCTCCGACTCGCTATCCGTAACTCGCTCTCCGATAAGGTGGTGAACTATACGGGATATCTGCTGGGCGGCGGCGCGTCTTCGAGCCCATGGTCAATCAGCCGCAGCAAGCCGGGTTCGGTGGGCAATGAATTCTCCTTCTACACCGATAAGGAGATGGGCTTTGTCGACTTTGACGGCCAACTCGTTCGGATGGAAAGGGCAGTTGGCAGTCTGGGGATAAAAGCGTCAGTCGGATACTTGACATTCGTGAGCTTGGGAAAGGGCGCTGCATTACTGGCATTCCAGAAAAGTCTTGGAATTGGCGCGCCGCGTCTGGAGGGCTCGGTCGTGAGTGGTGCATTGCACATGGAAGACAAGGATCCGGGCGATTGGTTCGAAGTAGATGGCGGAACGGATACTGTGCCCCTCGCAACCGACAAGAAACAAAATGACGGCTTGGTCCTGACTTTCCCGACTGGGAAGGCAGGAGTGAATGATCTGCCGGCAGACGAACGTCGCAAACTGACGACGTTTGTGCATAGCTGGGCACAGCAGATCCGCTAAAAAGAGGGCACGCGAATGCTGTTCAACGGGATTCCAGATTTACAGTCAAGGTTGGAGACCGCGCCAGGAAGCGGCGAACGTGCGTTTGTCCAGATGCAAATCGACAGGAACGTGCGCGACCCATTCAAACTGACGGACCTTTTGTTCTATGTTCGGCATCCGGATATGCGCGGCAAGAGGATCGGTCAACAGCAGGTCGCATTCAGAAATGAGTGGCTCAATATCCTTAGGTCAATTGTTCGGCCGCTGCTGGCTGCTGTCCCTACACCTTCACCCGCATCAGCAGTGGGGACAGGCAGTAACAGCGGTTCTGCCGATCCGGATGTGAGGGCGGTCGCGATGATCGCCGCCCAGCAGGTGGCAGGAATGCCAGGCACTACGACACAACAACTTATAGAACAATGGCGTCAGACGGTCGCCCCGGAAATCCCGATCACCGTTCTGCTCGCGTTTATTCGGTTCGAATCAGGCGGAAATTTCGGTGACGCAACACACGGCTCTCCGCGCAATCAGCCCCCCTATACCCAGCCGGACTTCTACGAGCTTGGCTTGTTCCAGATACCTGCCGGGCTTCACGGGAGTTGCACGACAGGGAGCTACACGAGCTGCTCGAATCCTCCGCCCGGGATAGAGAAGGCGGGCGATCCATCGCCGTGGTTCCTTCTGTGCAAGAGGATCGGAGCCAACCCTCAGCAGTGGCAGAACCCGGTCACGCAGGTACGCGTGGGTCTGATGAATCTAGCAGAGCCTGCAGCGCGGATTATGAAAGACTTTCCCGAACTTTTTCATTCGGCTGGAAGTGATTGGAACCTACGCATGGCTGTGCTTTTACCTTTTGCTCGAGGTGGCGAGTATACACGTGCGTTTCTGAACTCTTTTCGTAAGGATCTCGAGACGCTTCCAGAACAGTCGCGGTGGGGCTTCCTGCGGGACAAGACGGTTCGTGCTCCGCGAGGACTTTGGATATTTGACCCGGGAAACGTCGACAAAAAGATCGCGCTTGCTACGAAGCTGGGCTACCGACCCGGATCCTAGATTGATCCGCCGATCCAGATTGAACCTTTGGTCGACCTGTTCCTCTGCCGCCGCTAGTTGCTGAGGAAGTGGGACGCTGGAGAAAAGAGTCAATCTGCAGATCCGAGTGGAAATGGTAGGCACGACTGGATTCGAACCAGCGACCTCTTCCGTGTCAACTAGCTCCCAATTTCTAACTCATTGAAACTAAAGCGCACTGATGGCTCAGAAAGCGTTTACAAGCATCCATTTTCAGGCAATCGAACCATGATCGAACCATGTTTTTGAGCAGAAAGAAGAGGTCAGGGTCGAAAAAAGAAGAGGTCGTGGCCGCGCTGAATCCGCATGCGTCGACCATTGGACGACGAACCCCAATCATCTCCGAACCTCCACTGGGGGCACCCGGTTTGGATTTCCCTTGGTCTCAGGAATTGCTTCGAGTCATTCCTAGGTGCTGAGAGAATGCGTCAGGCCATTCTTCCATTCCTGAAGCATGCGTTCGCCAACATCGCTGAAGTCGGAATGCTCTTTCATGTAGCTTCGGACCTCTGCTGAAGTGCTCCTTATGGCGGTCGCAATCAGTTCGAGAATCCCTTTGACGAGTGATGGACTGCACCCGGCGCGTGTTTCACCGAGCCGTTGGAGTTCCTTCGCAGCCGGCCACTGTGTGGTTCCGTTGAGGGTGAGGGCCATACTGTCCTTCGGGAGATAGACAGATGTAGTCACGAGGTCGTAGACCGGAGCAAGACGGGCCTCTCCGAGCACATCGTCATAGACTATTCCGAAGTTCTTCAAATGTGCGTCGCCATTTTTCAGAGCGCAATTGAGTGCAATCAGTGTGAAGAGCTTTTCCAAATCCACAGATACGTGAGGTGAATTCGCGAACTGTTCTAATCGTTTAAAGATCGAAGTTTCGTAGCTGCCGTTGTATTTCTGATCCGTCCGCTTGGCATTGAGGACACAGAAATCTTCAAATCCGCGGTAGCTACCATCAAGTCGCAGGTCAAAACGATCGATCACCAGTACGCTCGCATCTTCCGCAAGCCTGTAGCGGGGCACCTCGAGCCCGCATTTCTCGGCCACTCTCAGGCAGAAGAACTCATTTGCAGCAAGTTGCGGATATTCGTTCACGTCCCAGAATTTCAAAATGTGCGTTGCGCCCCGATAACTATGCGAGAGTCGCGCGCCCTCCTTATTGGCAGCGAATGCGGTTTCATCCCGAACCAGCACTTTGGGTTGCACGCCGCTGATGCCGGAAGAAGAAGCGAAGCGTTCGACGAGATAGCGGAACAGGTCTCCGCCCCGTCGACGAGTCAAAAGCTCGTCGATCGACTGGAAGGGGACGTCTTCTTCCAGGTTTTCTTTCTGTCCGGTGTAGCGAATTCGACCTACCTGCGAGCGCCCGACGATGGACAGGAGATCGAAATCGTCAAATGTGCCGGTAGCTTTTGCGAACGTGAGTCGCAGCCGTTCGCGCAGTACGCCCTCCGGAAGATTCATCTCAAAGATGGGGGCAAGACCAAAACGCACATCCCACGATGCCAGGCGGACGGGCATCGTGACGGAGACCGCACGCGCGCCAATTATCTCCGGCAAATAGAGGAACGTACTGCCGCGATCGTCAGTACGATCGAGCAGCCCCGCCTCAGCGCCGTCTGTCCAAACCTTGATCATCACGATCCTCTTTTAAGAGTTCCTCGAGCGTAGGGCGACGTGACGCAGATTCCTGAATCTTCAGTTCCAGCCCGAGAACCGATAGGAGCCTGTCGATTTTCGAAAAGCCTAACTCTCCTATGCGGCCATTCTCCAACGCATCTAGAGTGGAACGGCCTATTCTCGCCTGACTTGCCAGCGCAGTCTGGCTGAGGCCCAGCGCCTTACGCTTAGCACCGATCTGCTCGCCGACGGACAGTAGAGTCAACATAACGACTAGTATACAAGGTTTTATGATTACATTGAAGCAAAAGCCTAATATATAAGGCACTTAATCTGCTCTGCCAAGCGCATCAACATCAAACGCCAGAGGCTTATCGCATCTCATCTCTACGCTTACTCTCAGCTCTCCAGAGATTCCCGACTATCTGCTCGAAATTCTGTCTTCGTAAATTTGCAGCTGGCCGAAGCAACGTCTTGCTCGATGGGGAGTTCACGCTATTCGGCGCGGGACTCATCAGGGTTCTCTCGCTCACTCAAACGCGGAGAATTCCTTGCTCTCTTGCTTTCGCTTGGAATTGCCACAGTCAGTCTTAAATCAGTGCGATGGAGCGGGCGGTGGGATTCGAACCCACGCAATGCCAGGATGGAAGCCTGGTGCCTTTCCGCTTGGCGACGCCCGCTCAAGGGTGGTCCAGGGAGTGGGAGTTGAACCCACGACCTCGCGATTATCGATCGCGCGCTCTGCCAACTGAGCTATCCCTGGATACAAAATTCAAACTGGTGCCGGGTGCAGGAGTCGAACCCGCGTAGCTTGCTTGTAAGACAAGCGTTCTTCCGTTGAACTAACCCGGCCATGGAGCGCGTGATGGGGCTCGAACCCACAGCCTTCGGCTTCGGACGCCGACGCTCAATCCGTTTGAGCTTCACGCGCGTGGACTACAACACTGGAGCCGTCCGCGGGACTTCAACCCGCATCTTCATCGTTAGGACCGATGCGCTCTCTGCATTGAGCTAGGACGGCATTGATCATCTGGAGCGCCAGGCAGGACTCGAACCTGCGTGTGACGGCATTAGAAGTGCCGTGCCTCATCCATCTCGGCCACTGGCGCATCTTGGTGGAGCCGGTGGGACTTGAACCCACATTGGGATTTCTCCCGCTGATTAAAAGTCAGGTCTCTGCATCCAATTCGAGTACGGCTCCAAAGTTAGTGGGTCACCGGGAAGTCGAATCCCGTCCGAGCGGTTAAGAGCCGCCTATGCTGCCGTCAACACCTGTGACCCATTGGTGGAGGTACCGGGAGTTGAACCCGGAGACTCGCGCTTATAAGGCGCGGGCTACATACCGATAGCAGCTATACCTCCAAATCTTGGTGGCTGCGGTCAGATTCGAACTGACTACCTTGCGCTTATGAGACGCCTGCTCATCCGCATGAGCTTCGCAGCCTTGGCGAGGGTGGGAGGACTCGAACCTCCGGGTCCGGCTTTGGAGACCGGCAGTGTAGCCACTTCGCTTACACCCTCATTTTCAAAGACCAATAAAAAACCCCGACCTGGGTCGGGGTCTGGTGCTCATTGCACGCACTCAGACCCTCAAGACACGACTCCCCAAATGACCCGCTTGCCGGTCATTCTGACTATGTCGCGTTTGAAGGTCCCAAGCATCATGTCAATTCACCATCAGAACGTTTGAGAAACTGTGGTTTAACTTTGTGGAGCGTCCGGCAGGACTCGAACCTGCGTGCACTTCGTTCGTAGCGAAGGCCATCAATCCGCTCTGGCACGGACGCTCAAAACTCTGGTCGGGGAACTCGAGAATTGAACTGAGTCCACGTGCTCCCAAGGCACGGATGCAACGCATTACACCATTCCCCGATGGTGCCAGCCCAGCGAGTTGAACGCTGCTCTCTCCGTTTTCAGCGGAGCGTATCGACCGCGCATACGCGACTGGCGAAATTTGGTGGACCTAGTCGGCTTTGCCCCGACCGCCTCCGCTTGCAAATGCGGCGCCCACCCTAAATAGCTATAGGCCCGAATTTACTTGCGCCGCAGCCGTTCATTCCACCGCGGCGGCCATTCGTTGCGGTCTCTCCATCGAGACGATTCGTATGGATGAAGACCGTTCTGTTGAAGACAATGCCTGGACCAATCTCGATCGTCCGGGACCTGAAGACGCTGGTTGCCATCTCGGCCCCAGCAGTACACCTCATTCCAAGGGCATTCGAGACGATGCGGCACAATTGCCTCATCGAAATCAACTGTCTTCCGCAGCCACTGATTCTGCTTGCGACGAACTCCGCGCGCCGCGAGGCGCTTGTCATCCGCCGCACTCCTCGCACCCGTTACTGCAGCAAACGGGGAACGATAGGATCTGCTCATGAATAGCGTTCCTTTGGACGCCTAATGCATGGCAGTTCTCCTTTCTTGAATAAGGGTGGCCGGTGGGAGTTGAACCCACAAGAGACATGAGTCACAGTCATGCCCGACGTTCCGATAGTCGGCACGGCCACAGTTGGAGCACCCGGGGTTACTCGAAAACCCACTCTGCTGATTACAGGTCAGCCGCTCTTCCACTTGAGCTACAGGTGCAATCTTGTTGGAGCCGGCAGCAGGACTTTAACCCGCATCCTTCGCCATACCGAGGCGACACTCTGGCATTGAGCTATGCCGGCCCGAAATTCAGTAGTACAGATACTTCCTCCACTTCTCCTCGTCGATTCCCGTTTGGCGCATGAAAGCACGAGAGGTGTGAATCGTCACGCGGCGCGGCTGACGGAGCAATTTCATGCCTGCTTCCGTCGGTGTCCGATCTGCCTTGCGCCCGTTGCAGTCGCGACACGCGGCAACCAGGTTCTCCCACGTGCTCTGTCCGCCTCGAGCGCGCGGAATTACATGCTCCAGTTCCAATTCGCTGCTCAAGAACTTCTCGCCGCAATACTGGCAAATGTGTCCGTCGCGAATGAGGATGTTCTTCCTCGACAGCGTCTGGATCCGTAGCGGCAAACGCCGATACTGGCGAAGACGAATGACACAAGGCAATTGCAGTCCGACATGCACATACCGATCGTGTGCCTCTTCGATGACGGCAACGCCCTTGATGAGCAACACGAGGGCACGGCGAGCCCGCGTAATGTTCACGGGCTCATAGCTTGCATTGAGCACTAATACCGGCATTGTCATTGCACTCGTCATATAGCCTCTCTTGGGTCCTGGAACTGGCGGCCGGAATCGAACCGGCTTTGTCCTCGTTACGAATGAGGTGCATTGCCCTCTCTGCCACGCCAGCAAACACGTACTCCCGAATCAAAATCATGGAGCGGCTGGCCGGAGTTGAACCGGCGATCTCCGCGCTGGCGACGCAGCGTCTTACCGCTCGACTACAGCCGCTCATCTTCTGGCTCCGGGAGGGGGATTCGAACCCAAACCATCCGTGGTTCCAAAGACCACTGTCCTGCCATTAGACGATCCCGGAACATTCTCCTTCCGCCTTCACTTAGACACACTTCACTTATCCATGTCAGTTACTCCACTGACATAGTTACTAACTGGCTGGCGAGCAAGGCTTCGAACCTTGACTTCCGCGTTCAGAGCGCGGCGTGTTCCCAGTTACACCACTCGCCACTAATGTTGGCTGCGCAGGCGGGAGTCGAACCCGCATAACCCTGATTAACAGTCAGGTTCTCTGCCAGTTGAGATACCGCGCAATGTTGCCCAGAAACTAAAGAGCCCCCGACCTTGTTGAAGGCCGGGGGCTCGAGTCTCCTGAATTGGAGCTAAATCTCGCTAGTCCGGCCAGAACACGGTAATACCCTGTCGCGTCGGTTGCGCCCACGCGGTTGGTATAAATCCGTGATTGACTCGGAGCATCATGTCGTTTGTACTTTAACCCGACTTAGTTTCAAAAGTCAAATGCAAACGCTACATCTATTAGTCACCCAGGATCTTGGGTACTATCATTTCCAAAAGTTGAGCACGGCGTGTTTGAAGTTTGGTCACGCCGACCAGAGTTGAACTGGCATTCGCGCCTTGAAGGGACGCTGGCCTAACCGTTAGCCGACGGCGTGATAAATTGTTGGCGCGGCCGACCGGATTCGAACCGGCATCTGCTCGATCGACAATCGAGAGCTTTCGCCACTTAAGCTACAGCCGCGCGTGCATAAAACTTTTGGTGGGTGTGGAAGGATTCGAACCTTCAATGCTCTGAAGAGCCCCGGGGTTACGGCCCGGTAGGGCAACCAGTCGCCCCAACACACCCACATTTGGCGGAGAGGGCGCGAGTCGAACGCGCAAGTCCCAAAGGCACGTCCCGCTTCAAACGGGATCGGCTTGCCACTTGCCGAACCTCTCCAACAGTGATGGCGAAGACCCTCAGCAATCGAGTTACGTCGCTCGCACAAACGTTCCGTCCGCTAGCGCCTTGCGGATATATCGCATCAGAGTGATCGCCTTGAATTCCGCCGTCAACGTCGCTCCGCCGATGTCTTCAAGCGAGACCGGAAACTGGTACCTCTGCCCTTCCACATCGACGGTGTAGAACATGTTCCCCGTGCGATAGAAAGAGAATCTGGCCATGTTGTCCTTCACAATCTGCTTGATACTCGGCATCATTTGATTCATCCTCTCTGACTCAACACGACGTGCGTCTTAAAGTGGCGGTAGCGGTGCGAGTCGAACGCGCAAGCCCCGAAGGTACGCCCCGCTTCGAACGGGATGGGCTTTCCAAATGCCCAACGCTACCCCACCCCAGCGACGAAGACCTGTCGCCGGGGACCCCGATTCTTGGCGGTAGGAGCAGGACTTGAACCTGCACACGCATCGCTTGCGTGAGCCTCGCCTCCAACGAGGTGCGATATCATTCCGCTCATCCTACCGACGAAGCAAACTGGCGGAGACGATTCGATTCGAACGGATGGTGCCTTTCAAAGGCACTCCGCGTTAGCAGTGCGGCGCCTTAGACCTCTCGGCCACGTCTCCTTGAAATCTTTGGTGGGGATGGAGAGATTTGAACTCTCACGCGCGAAGGCACTGGTTTCTAAGACCAGCGTGTCTCCCATTTCCACCACATCCCCACGACTTACTAACTTCGTGCAACCTCGATACACGTCAAGCGATCAGGTTCCTAAGCGCAAACCTGTCGACGAATTGGTGGGCTCCCAGGGACTCGAACCCTGAAGATGTCACAGCTCTTGAGGCTGCCGCGTCTGCCGATTCCGCCAGAAGCCCATAAAGCAAAAGCCCCTCGATTTCTCGAGGGGCTTCGGCGATTTCGTAGATTCTACCTAAATCAGCCGCACACCTCCATGCCCAGCAAATCGCTGAGTGATTCGGACAGATACGACTTGGATAGGTTCTTCACGAAAACGAGAATAACTCAGTTCCAGATAAAGAGCAACCTAACTTTCTGGTTATTACCAGAAGTAAGTAGTGTATTCACCTTCAAAGTGTGTTGCTTCTTTTTGAAAAGTAGGGCATGATGACAATCATGCTGAATCGAATCCCACTGACGATACATCACAGCGCGAAAGGCCTCCGGCCGTATTCGCAAGGTGAGGTTGTGTCCGTGCAGGGGCTCGATTGGACAAGCGCGTAGCGCTTTCCCAAAGCAGACTTTCGAGCCCCTGGCCTGATGGTCAGGGGCTTTTTCGTTGGGTCGTGAAAACTGATGTCGCGATTGTTTCCTATCTGCGACGCAAGCAAGTGAGGAGCACTTTCGTGGTACGCATGGAGATTTTCGATAACCAGATTCCTGTGTTCGGTCAGGCCGATGATCGTACGCTGAACCAGATTCGCGTTTGTGCACGCACCGCCGATAAGGTTGCGCTGATGCCCGACAACCACGTCGGCTACGGTGTGCCGATCGGCGGCGTAGTGGCCTACAAGAATGCGATCAGTCCTACCGGTGTTGGCTACGACATCGGCTGCGGAAACAAGGCCGTTCGTGTAGATATGCCCGGCGCGGAGTTGCGTGCGCGCATTGCCACGATCATGGACGACGTGTGGTCGATCATTAGCTTTGGCGTTGGCCGCAAGAACAACGAGAAGGTAGACCACGCTCTGTTCGACGATGTGGCATGGAAGCTGAAGGCGATTTCTTCTCTTAAGGAACTGGCGCGTAACCAGCTCGGCACCGTGGGCAGCGGCAATCACTATGTTGATCTGTTCACAGACGAAGAGGATCGCGTGTGGATTGGTGTGCACTTCGGCTCGCGTGGGTTGGGTCACAAGACAGCTACGCACTTCTTGAAGGCCGCCGGCGCTTCGGATGGGATGGACGTGGAGCCTTGCGTTCTTTCAACCGATAGCGATCTTGGAACTGAGTACCTTGAGGCTATGCGTCTGGCCGGTGACTACGCCTATGCAGGTCGTGACTGGGTCTGCGGCCGTGTGGCCCAGATCCTGGGGGCGCCGATTGTCGAAGAGGTGCACAACCATCACAACTACGCCTGGCGCGAAGAGCACGAGGGCGAGCAGTTGTGGGTTGTGCGCAAGGGTGCGACGCCGGCATTTCCGGGCCAGCGCGGATTCGTTGGAGGCACGATGGGTGAGCAGTCGGTCATTCTCGAGGGAGTCGAAAACGAGCATGCCCGTTATTCGCTCTATTCGACCGTGCACGGCGCGGGTCGTGCGTTGGGCCGTCGCGAGGCGACTGGCGTTGTCGACCGCAAGACCGGAGAGGTCAAGCGTGCCGGCAAGGTCACGCCGGAGATGA
This sequence comes from uncultured Acidobacteriaceae bacterium, assembly GCA_963830285.1. GTDB lineage: Bacteria > Acidobacteriota > Terriglobia > Terriglobales > Acidobacteriaceae > Telmatobacter. The sequence continues at coordinate 794,899 of CAWHLU010000008.1, read as the reverse complement.
TGCGCGCCTGGGTAGATCGCGCCGGGATCGAACTGCGCGGCGCTGGACTGGATGAGTCACCCGACTGCTACAAGCGTCTCGATGAGGTGCTCGAGGCTGTTGGCGATACGGTGCGCATCTTGCACCGTCTCACCCCGGTCGGAGTCGCAATGGCCGGAGCAAACGAGTTCGATCCGTACAAGGACTGAATCATGAACCGGATTGATCGCGCAGGGTGGAAGTCGCTCTGCGCGGCCAGTCCAAAATCAGGCGTCATCGAAAGGGCCTGAAAGGGAGGCACCATGAAACTAGCGGAAGCACTGGCAGAGCGTAGCGATTGTCAGGTCAAAATCGAAGAAATAAAGAAGAGACTGATCCGGTCGGCTCGCGTGCAAGAAGGCGAGCAGCCTGCAGAAGATACGTCCGAACTTCTGGCTGAAAGCGAACGCGTATTCGTGCGGCTTCTGGAACTCGTTAGCGCGATCAACCGCACCAACTCGAAAACTGCCTTCGACAAGGAGCAAACGATTTCAGATGCGATAGCCGAGCGGGATGTGGTTGGCAAACGTCGCGACTTCCTAGCAGGAATCGCGGAGGCAGGAAGCACCCGGCAGGATCGTTACTCGAAGTCGGAGGTGCGATTTGTTGCGACGGTGTCTGTTGGCAAACTGCAGGCCGAAGTGGATCAGCTTGCGAAGAGATATCGCGAACTGGACACTCGATTGCAGGAACTGAACTGGAAAACCGAATTGATCTGAGCAGTTGGTAACTCTTGTTTGCGGCGAGCACAAGCCCAGCCGGGGGCAAAGCCGGCATCTGGGTGGCCTTGAAGAGCCAGAGCCGACGGGTTCGACTCCCGCATAGTACATTGCATGCTCCGTACAGTCACAAATGCACGGCGTATCGATGATCGTTACTACCGCGTGCTGGGCCAATAAGGGTGAGGGTGGGACAGGGGACGCTCAGATCAGATGAAGTGGACGACTGCTTCAACATTTTGGGGCAGGGCATCTATTCGCCGCGAACTAGCGCGATGTCCTTTGAAGCTGCCCACTGTTGGATATCTCTGCCCGTTAGGGCGACGGCCATCAGCTCGGGAAACTGGTCGGGCGTGCAACCGAACACCGGGCAATGCATTGCGGCGATCCTCGAAGCATACTCAATGTTGTACGCCGGATGACCATCGTCGGAAAGAGCCAGCAACACAATCAGCTTGACGCCGCTCTGCTTTAGCGCCGCCACCCGCGCCAGCATGGATTCGGCGTTACCACCTTCATAGAGGTCCGTAATCAGAACCAGGTGCGTTTTGGCGGGATGCTCAATGTGCTGTTCGCAATAGGTCAGGGCTGAATTGATATCAGTTCCTCCGCCGAGTTGAACTCCGAACAGAACATCGACGGGATCGCTCAGCTGCTCGGTCAGGTCTACGACGGAGGTATCGAAGCAGATTAGCTGGGTCTCGAGGCCGGGCAGCGAGGCGAGAACGGCGGCAAAGATCGAGGCGTAGACGACCGACGACGCCATGGAACCGGACTGGTCGACGCACAGCATAACGTGATCGAGGTTGGCTCGGGTACGTGCCCGCCGTTGATGACCGACAAGAGTCTCTGGGACTATGGTTCGATGTTCGCGCTGGTAGTGCCTGAGGTTGGTGAGAATGGTCCTTCCCCAGTCAATATCCGAGTGGCGGGGACGTCGCGTGCGTTGTGCGCGGTTGATTGCCCCTCCAACGGTTTCGACCGTCTTGTGCTCAAGGCGCGCGAGAAGCTCGTTGACGACTTTGCGCACCACCATGCGAGCTGTCTCCTTGGTCTTCTCAGGAATCGCGGAGCGAAGCGAAATCAGGTCGGCTACAAGATGTACATCGGCCTCGAGGGTAGAAAGAAATTCCGGCTCGAGCATGAGTGCTTTCAGGTTGAGCCGTTCGAAGGCATCTTTCTGAATAACCTGCACCACGGGTGTTGGGAAGAATTCGCGGATGTCCCCGAGCCAGCGAGAGATGCGCGGCGCCGATGCACCCAGGCCACCTCGTTTCTTCGGTTTTGAAGAATATTCATATAGAGCGCCCAATGCCGCCGACAGCCGCTGATCGTTTTCGCTGAGTTCGGAAGCCTCATCGCCGGTCGCCAGACTCCATCTGCGGAGCCGTTCTTTTTGATTGACCGGGGTCATGACAGGCCTCCTGTGTCTGGAGTGATTCCGAGGATCTGACAAAGCAGCGGCAAGGCACGATCGAAAGACTCATTCGAGCTGCCGGCTAACGGTTTCCCCGCATGCGTACTTTCTTGCGCACCTTTGGAGACGCGCTGCATCAAGCGGCGGCGCGCGACCGCATCGAAGGTAGAGAAGCTGCGACGCAATAGCGGCAACAGCTCAATAAAGTCATCCTCAGTCAGGTCACATAGCCAGTCGTCGAGGAGTTGCAGGAGCGGCTGGTCCTGGAGGAGCACTTCTGAGCCACCGGCAAGAAAAGTCTCAATAAATGCGCCTGCTCTCTTGGGCGTCTCGCCACGCGTTCGCAGCGAAAAAGCCGAGCTGACCTGCTCAAGATCCCAGGAGCGCATGTCATGCAGGCGTCGCAAGCTCAATCCGACGACTTCGGCCGCTACCTGGTCATCCCTCACTATTGCTTCAAGATGCTGCCGCCACGAATCGATGAGCGTCTGATCGCCAAACAGGTGCAAGGCCTCGTCGTAAGCGCGCATCGCGCTGACGCGCGCGGTGGCTGCGTCATCGTCGAGATTGTGCGAAGCGAGACGGACGCCGGCATTCACTTCCACACTGAGCGCATGGATGAGGGAGCGCAGCTCTGCTTCGGGCAGCTCGCGTGCGGTTCCATAGCGCAGCACACGCACGAGCGGGGCAACTGCCTGCATTAGTTCAGTGACTTCGCTTGCGTCGACAGCCATTTCCTGTAGACGCGTGATGCACGACTTGGCAGCGACTGGCAGATCGGCGACAAGTGCAGAGCGAATGAGTTCAGCCTGCTCGGAGATGGATGTCGACTTCTGTGATCGCTCCACCTGTGCGTTGGCAGCAGCCTGCTCGATGGTGCCGCCATAGACCAGCGCCTCGGCGAGAGAGACCGAGAGCTCCGGGACCCAACGCAGGCGCCACACTTCACGAAAGGTTCCGCGACCGGCTTCAGCCTCGATCAGCTTTCCCCACGGAACATTCAGAATCAGAAGCCGGTGGAGCAGCGTGGATTTGAGCAAACCGGCCTCACTGCGTAGATCGACGCGAACCTCGGATTCGAGGTCTTCGGGCTTGAGTCGCGTTTTCTTCTGCCAGAAGGCAAGATCGCGCGCCAACGGCATCTGCGGAACACTTGGGTCGATCTCGCCCACCTGTTCGCCGATGTAGAGCTTGCGTTCAATGAGGCGCAGCGGAACATCTTCGCCGTAGCACAGCGAGGCGAGTGACGATTCGCGCATCTCTTCGAGGCCCGGTACCGCGTGATGGCGAAGTGCAGCTAAAGTCAGCGAAAGACGCGTTGCCTCGATGGCAGACGCGGTCGATGCAGGATAGCCTTCCTGTCGGAGAAGTGCAGCTGTCTTGGCCTGCCATTGGGCGGCAAACGCGGCAGGTTCAATTGGGTTCTGCCGGGCATACAGACTCCAGAGATGGCTGTACCAGCCGGGAGAAATCACCCCTGCTCCGTAGCCCGAGCCCGCACTGAGTCGGCTGTTTGTCCAGGGAACCCACGTGACCTCGACCTTCTCTCGAACCAGATCCTTCACAATCGCCTTATCCGCAGCCGCACTCGCTTTTTCGCGAAGCGCACTCACGTGCCACGCACCGACCACTGCGGCTACAGGTCCCTCGTATTCCTTAAGTGCCTGCCTAATGTGAATTCGCATCCACGCTTCTCGCTGCGCATCCCGCAGCTGGGAGCGCTCGCTCCTGGCTGGTGCTGACTCCGCGCGGACCTCGGTCATCGCGTGCTCGATGGCGGCAAATACAGCTAGAGCATTGGCTTCAATATTGGCTTCTGCGACCTGGCCGAGTCTCCCTTGCTCGATAAGCGTGTTCCAGAACGCCTCACCATCGGTGAATCCTGCCACTTCCGCCAAGGCATCCAAAGGATCTGAGTCGACCTGCACCTCAATCTGCTGCGGAGTTCTTTTCTTTGGCAGCGATGAGTTCGTGGATGGTGATTCCACCTGGCCAGTCAATAAAGCGGGCTGGTTTGCCATGCGCGAGCGCCCATTGAATTGCCTGCCACTCTGGCGAAAATTCGGCAAAAGGGCTGAAGAAGGCAGCATTGGCATCTGCGCTGGCGTGCACCAGTAACGCGATCGGCGGCTTCATGCCCGGTGCGTCCGCAAATGTAATCAAGGCATCAGCTTCCGGTGAGCCTTCAATCAACACGCAGGCGGGATCGAGCGCGTCCAGGGCACGCTTGAGCAGCGCGGCAGAACCGGGGCCATGGTGCCGAATTCCGAAGATGTGAAGCCGCTCATCCATTCAGATTCAAGTTCACATCACTTCTCGAATCGCACGGTAAAGATCTCCCCACTCCTCGCGAGTACGAACTACGTTCTCGAGATACTCCTCGAGTGCGACCGAATCCTGGACCGGATCTTTGACGACGGCTCCGACGAGATTCGTTGCCATGCTCTGCGCGTCCATCACGTTGTTTCCGAAGTAGGCCGCTTCTGCCCATGCGCTCACACCGACGGAGATCGCTTCCCCGGTCGAGAGCGAGCCGGAGGAGGTCTTAAGCTTTGTCTTGCCGTTCAGCGTCTTTCCTTCGCGCAGTTCTCTAAACAGAATGACAATTCGCGCCAGCTCTTTTTCTGCTGGTTCAATTGGCGGCAGCGTCAGGCTGGTTCCGATCTCGCCGACGCGCTTCACCACGATGCCAGTCTCCTCTTCGAGCGTTGCCGGTGATGGCAGGACGACTACGTTGAAGCGGCGCTTCAGTGCGGAGGAAAGATCATTCACTCCCTTGTCGCGATTGTTAGCGGTTGCAATCACATTGAATCCCGGCGTGGCATCAATGCTGATGTCCAGCTCCGGAACGGGAAGTGTCTTTTCCGAAAGGACGGTAATGAGGGTGTCCTGAATGTCGGAGCCCATGCGCGTGAGCTCTTCAAACCGCACGATCGTGCCGTCTTCCATTGCCCGCGTCAGGGGAGTCTTGACGAGAGCATCAATGGATGGGCCCTTCGCCAGCAACAGTGCGTAGTTCCAGCCATAGCGGACCTGATTCTCGTCGGTACCCGCAGTGCATTGAATGATCCGCTGTGACGAACCGGAGATGGCGGCAGCCAGGTGCTCGGAGACCCAGGATTTCGCTGTGCCAGGCAAACCAAGCAACAACAGTGCGCGATCGGTGGCCAGCGTCGCCACGGCGGTTTCAATCAGGCGTCGGTTGCCAATGTATTTTGACGAGATTGGAGTTCCGTCTTTCGCAGTGCCGCCTAGCAGGTAGGTCACAACGGCTTGCGGAGATAGCCGCCAACTCGGCGGCCGCGTCCCGTCATCACCCTTCACCAACGCCTCGAGTTCCGCAGCGTGAATCTCCTCAACAGGCAAACGCAGTTTCTGGCTGTTCATTTCAATGTCTCCAACTCGTCGAGAATATCCAGCAACATCAATCCCTTGTCTTTTCGATCAGCTTCGAGTGGCTCGATCTGCGAGCGGATGGTTCCGTGCAATTCCGGGGGACACAGCGCGCAAATTACCTGTACGAATTCCGTGCCACCCTTCTTATCTGAATCCAGTTGCTCCTTCCACGTCTTTGAAGCGAGAACTTCTCGCATGATAGCCGCGGGCAGCGTCCCTTCTATTTGGCGATGCAACCAGCTCCAAGCTGGAAACGGCACTTCGAGAAGCCATTGTTTCGGCTTGATCAGCGCACTCACCCAGGCGGGAAGCTCACCGGCATCTTTTTCGAGGTCGTCGTCTGCGGTCACCTCGCACATCCGGCCCCAGGCGTCCGGCAGTTCATCGGTGATGGCATCGAGCAAATCGAATTTCTTTTCGCGCGATGCCATCAGAGCGAGAGCAAACAAGAGGTTGTTGTCTTTCTCCGCCGCTTCAACCAATTGATGCTCTGATATCTCGCAGGCAAGCGCCAGACCCTCGAGGGTGACATCCGCAAACTGCTCCTGGATCCAGCGGTTCACCTCGTGTTCCTTTACAGTGGCAGGCAACTCGAGTTTGAGTGCGTTCCGCTTCTTCAGGAGCCCAGCTTTTGACTTTTGAATTCTCTCCATGCAAGCAGCAAGCGCTGGATTCCCGCTTGGTGATCCGGAGATCTCTGCAAGCATTCGTTGAACGAGAGCCCGAACGCGCGGCGCCCGGTCCTTCTGAATGCTCTCGAGAAACGGCTTGTCTTGAGGTGAGAGGCCCAATTGGAGAGTCGAAAGCAATTGAACGCGACTGTCGGGATTTTCCCCGGACCAGCTTTTCTCCAATAGCTTTTGGGCTGTTTCGGGATCCTGCCTGCGAAGAGCCTTGAGAAAGTGCACTCTCGGACGCAAGGAGCTTTCGGTCCAGTTGTCAGGGGTTAATTCATCCGCTTCAAAATAGCTGCGAGTCTGCCGTACCGCAGCTTCGCGTTGTACCCAGTGTTGGGTTGTTGCTCCCAGTCGATCGACATATCTGCGGACAAACCCGTCGAGCTTGGGCAGATCGAAAGGATGCGGTCGCAGCTTCTGCTTATCGATTGCAAATGCCAATGCTCTTGCAGTGTCGTCCGTGCTTCTGTCGAGAAGACGCAGGATGGCCGGCCGCAAACGATCCGGAAGAATACGTCGTTCATCGCGAGGCCAGTGCTCGACTGCGAATTCGTTCGGGACGGAGGGTCGGGTGAAACGCAATGCCTGTCCCGCAAGACTAAGGGCATTCAGGACAGAATGTTCTCGGTCGCTGCCCGTGGAGAATTCTGACCTGGGTCGCGGCGTGTTCCGCTGAGCAGTGCCGGGAGAACTCGGGATTTCAATTCATCAGCGTTCATTCGCTCACCCATCTGCCGAGCGGTGTCTGTGCAAAGCAAAGTCTGAACGTGTAACCATCCCAAAGTCCGAAGCCATCGAATTTCTCAATCGACAGCAAAGGAGAAACGGCATTTGCCTGGTTTGCCATGATCGGCAGTGCGACCTCATCGTTTAGGGTTGAACAGGCAAAGAGATTTTCGCCGTTTCGCCGCACGCGCGCCTCGCGAAACCTCAAAGGCCAGATGTTAATCCATGGAATTGTGGCCAATGCGTCCTCGTATCCAGCGTATGCATTGGCAACATCGTCCTCAGGCAATCCAAGATCCGCGCCGCACTCCTGGGTGGGAGTTTCCATCTCCTTGATGAGGGCGCGCAGAGGCCGAGCGGACGGGTAGAACACGAGTGTTGCTGTGATGCGCTCTCCTGTTCGATAGGAGCCCTTTGTCTGACCCGAAGCTACGGGAACAAAGTCGAGGAGCACTGCAGTCCGAGGACCTTCCGTGGGCTCTTCGCGCCACAGCCAAGTTTCGAGTCGCCGCAACTTATCGGGCTGCACTTCACTCACAGTGCCGACAACTCGCCAGGATCCCGAGACACATAATGTGCCTTCTTCGCTGAGAAGAGACTCGCGCGGCTGTGTCCAGCCAACCTCGCGGCGAACATCGGCTCGCATCTCAATGCTGAGGCTCTCCTGGCGACGATAGGCCTCGGCAATCAGATGAAGCTGTCCCAACTGCTCAACCGACGCTATCGGGCGGGCTTGTTCCGGCAGGCTATAAATTCGGTTGGGCAGACCATCGAGTCGCGACGCAAGGCCCGGCGCCTTAGCATCCACGAGCCTCCGCGCAATGGAACGGCAGGACTTTCCCGCATGACTGGCGAATCCGGCGAGGCCTGCATCGGCCTGATCGATCAGCCATGTGTCGAGGTCATCGAGTCCCGCAAGAATCGCGTCCTCGCGATCGCGACGTGCGCGATCACGCGCTGCCGCCGCCCGCGCTTCCGCCTTTGGATCGATTTCTTCAACCTGCTGAGACGATGCCTGGACGAGGCTTTTAGATTGAACCGCCTCTTCCTTCTCGGAGTTTCCAGTGCCCGATCCCGTCCGTCGTCTCCTGAGCCAATCCTGCACCCACTCTGGAGTTGTGGCAGGTTGAAAGGAGGTTTTCCCCTCGGCACGCATCCACATCAAGGCTAGGCTGTGCTTGCAGGGAAATTTTCGGCTTGGGCAGGTGCATTTGTACCCTGCGTCGGTTTCCGAAACGATCATTCGGTACGGCGACGCGCCGGAGCCCTGGCATTCACCCCAGATCACGCCGGAATCCGAAGAAAGTCCTGACCATCCACTCGGCTTGGTAAGCTTTCGCGCCGCAACCAGAGACGACTTGGTCGGGCGCCAGAGCTTCAATCTTTTCCAGGCTGATACCAGCCATTCGTCTGGAACCTCAGGGGCTGCGCTGGAGCTAAACGACCGCCACACAAGGATACAACTCAGTATCCGAACCAAGCCGGTTTGCTTGTTTCAAATGCGGTCTGATCGAGCACATGTTCAACAATCCGGACTTCAACTTCAGGTATCACAAAGTCCAAACCCTCAGCCACGATAGAAAGTCAGGTGTTCAGTCGTGATCACGTACTCCCTGCACGTCCTCTCACCCAATCCTTCCCAGTTGGCCCACCTGGTCTCAACCTGCCGAGAGGGTGGGCTTCTCAACGCTCTGATTCGTCAACTTCCTGGATGTCTGAACGTGAGTGTGCTTGTATCCAATCAGGCCGAGTCCGAGATTCTCGTCATCATATTCTTTACTTCGCTTGAGGCTGCGATTGATGCCACGGGGTTGCCCATGGGAATGTTCCTCTTTGACCTGCTGGAGCGCATGTCGAAGCGCAGTCAGAACCTCGGCCTTTTCTCGTTTCCCGTTCTCACCGAAGGAGGCGTAGATGACAGCGCCACTCAACTCACTCCGGCAGCTTCCACTCACTAGCCGCAGGACGCTATGTAACCTCCCGCTGTTGTGCCGGCATGCGAAGTTTAGAATTCCCACCTTCTGATCATTGAGGCTGGACTCATGTCAGCCTCTGCCAGTCATCTCGGGCCGAAAACCATGCGTGGAAAGCTTCTCAAATCGGAAGGAAATGCGAAGACTGGAATGCAGAGAAGGGTACTACGGGTTGGGCAACGGGTTGAAGCCGACCTTCAAAATAACTGTAAGTTATTGAAAATATTGGTAGGCACGACTGGATTCGAACCAGCGACCTCTTCCGTGTCAAGGAAGCGCTCTAACCAACTGAGCTACGCGCCTGTAATACAACAGAGATTAGTTTATCAGCATCAGCGTAACGGGAAAAGAAGAGCTGTCGCCGCAAACTCTCGATGCTGTACCATTTGTGAACGAAACGTTGACGCTTGCAACTCCAAGGTCCGTCGAGGCTTACAGGGGCGAAACGGGTTGACGATGTGAGATCACGGCGTTTCAGAAGCGCGCTTCGATGACTGAGGTCCCTAACACGCACCGGAACCCGCTGCGTACCGCGCCAAACCTGCTCACGGTGATGCGCATCTGTCTGGCACCGTTTCTGGTGGCGGCAATCCTGGAAAACCGGTTCGGCCTTGCATTTGTTCTCTTTGTTGTGGCCGGCCTTTCGGATGCGCTGGATGGATTGCTGGCGAGGATGCTGGAACAGCGCACCAGCCTGGGGCAGTATCTGGATCCCATTGCCGACAAACTCCTGCTGAGTACGTTGTTCCTGGTCCTTATGTACAAGGGACTCATGCCCACTACGGTGACGGTGCTTGTGTTCGGACGCGACGTCGGCATACTTCTTGTGGCGGCTGTCCTTTACGCCGTAGTGGGGCGGCGTGAGTTCGGGCCGAGCATCTTCGGCAAGGCGAACACGGTCGCTCAGATTGCGGCCGTAGCGTTTGTGCTGCTGCACCAGCTGACGATCGCAAAATGGGTCGTCATACTGCGCCTGGTGGCGCTGGATGCAACGGTCGGACTCACCATCGCATCAGGGCTCCACTATGCGTGGATCGCTTCGCATCGGAGCAGCGCCCAGACCAATGTGCCTGGCGCGAATTGATGCGGATGCGGTGCTCCCGCCGATTCCTGTGCTACACGGTTGATTTTTTGACTAAGCCAAGTTGAAGGGCCACCGTCGCCCGATGCGATTCCGCCTCATTCGTCCTCGATTTCTTCTTCTTTTTCGGCGGTTTCTTCAATCTCCATATCGTGGAACTCCTCGGAATCGAAGACATCGCCACATTCCAGACATTCAACGTACTCGGTGTCTTCCTGTCGGGAGACAATGCGAACCCTAGGGTGTTTGCAGGCGGTAACCATCGTTTTGGGCAGGTTTGGATTTGGAAACTCTTGCCGCAGATTGTAACGAGCTTTTCGACAATTTCAAACGGCATTTTGGTGAATCTTTGGCGCCCAGCCAACGGAGAGCGGGAATCAACGCCTATTGTTCCGGTTGGAGATGGCTGCCGGCGACTTCGCATCTTTCGTGGAAAGCGATGCGAGGGGACGGCGGACCCCCCCACCCATACTCTGTAAAGAAAGCTCTTATTTTCAAAAGTTTGGCGAGAGTCAGTGGCTGCAAAGTCTTCTGCCGATTTAACTTAGCCGCAGAGTCTTCTTCGTCATGGACTTACGAGCCGCATCACAGTCTCACAGTACAGTTTTGCAGTTTCCCAGGCCAAGGCTCTTCGGAAGGTCGATGTGACGAACCAACCTTAACGGTCAGGGTTAATTCTCTCTGGGAGGTGATTTTCTGGCGCTTTTGCCCCAATTTGGCGCGTAATAGACCATTTATAGGGTAAGCGAGGCCTGGGAACCTGCGGCGAGCACGGAGATTGGAAAGGTGATCGAGATTGTCCGCATAGATTCACCTTAGGCTAATCCGATAAATAATCTGCAAAAATGGTCGAACTTCTTGGCGTTTGTTTTGAGGGGGTTAGGCCGGGATGATGGGATAAGAGGCTTGACGAACCGAAGCCACAGGGGCTGAAAAGCAGGTTCTTCGCTCACCACCCCCAAACTGAAAAGCGTTTGGGGCCCCGTTCTCTCAGAATGACACCGCCAGTTTTGCGGGGGTTCAGTTTAGAGACGGACCCACTGCTCTTGAAGCGGAAGACCTTCTTCGAATTAGCGTTGGAAGATTGAAAGGGCGACATAATTGGTCGTATACTAAATACGGACTGAAGAAGTCGCATATTATGCTCAAGCTCACCAAGAAGGCCGATTACGGATTGATGGCGCTGAAGTACCTTGCCGAACACCCGGAGACTGCCGCCCTGAGCGCTAAGGACATTGCCGATGCGTACGGAATCCCCTCGCAACTGCTGGCCAAGATTCTGCAGCAACTGACGAAATCGGGATTGCTGAAGTCGCACGCCGGCATGAACGGTGGATATGCACTCTCGAAGCCGGCCCGGTCGATTTCGGCTTACGAGGTAATTCTGGCAATCGATGGGCCGTTTTTTATCACCTCGTGCACGAAAGGCGCGAACGGATGCGACCTGACGCCCAGTTGCACGATCAAAGAACCACTGGCGCGGGTGAACGAAACGATTGCAGGCGTCTTGAAAAGCATCAGCATTCAGGATCTGGCCGAGCATGAGCATCCACCGGGACACGCTCTGGAGCCGAAGCTGGTTTCGCTGACGATTTAGCTAACGCTCCGCATCGCGCGGAGCTGCAACACGATGGAGAGGTCGGGATGAGTACAGTTACGAGTCACGTCGAAGTGCCGGCAGGTGTCACGCTGCCTATCTATATGGACAACCACGCCACCAGCCCGATCGACCCGCGCGTGCTGGAAGCGATGCTGCCTTACTTCACAGCGAAGTTCGGCAACGCTGCGAGCCGCAACCACTCGTTTGGCTGGGAAGCCGAGCAGGCCGTGGAGACCGCGCGCGAGCAGATCGCCAAGCTTATCGGCGCGACGGCAAAGGAAATCATTTTCACCTCGGGCGCGACCGAATCGAATAACCTGGCCATCAAGGGCATCGCGGAGATGTATCGCGAACGCGGCAACCACATCATCACGCAGGTTACCGAGCACAAGGCCGTGCTGGACACATGCAAGCGCCTGGAGAAGTATGGCTACCGCGTTACGTATCTTCCGGTAAAGGCCGACGGCCTGATCGACCTTGAAGATCTGAAGCGAGCCATTGACGACAAGACGATCCTAGTCTCGATCATGGCGGCCAACAACGAAATCGGCGTGCTGCAGCCCATTCGCGAGATCGGCAAGATCTGCCATGAGAAGAACGTCCTCTTCCACACCGATGCGGTGCAGGCTGTGGGCAAAGTTCCGGTGAACGTCATCGCCGATAACATCGACGTGCTGTCGCTCTCGGGCCACAAAATCTATGGGCCCAAGGGCGTAGGCGCTCTCTATGTTCGGCGTCGCAATCCGCGGGTGCAGATTGCCGCGCAAATCGACGGTGGCGGGCACGAGCGCGGCATGCGTTCAGGCACGCTCAATGTTCCCGGCATCGTCGGACTGGGCAAAGCCTGCGAAATTGCGAACGCGGAGATGGAAAACGAAGCCGCGTATCTGCGCGGGTTGCGCGATCGCTTGAACGAAAAGCTCCAGTCCGAGTTGGACTACATCCATGTGAACGGGTCAATGGAGCATCGCCTGCCGGGCAACCTGAACGTGAGTTTCGTGTATGTCGAAGGCGAGTCGCTGCTGATGGGCATCAATGACGTTGCTGTTTCCAGCGGTTCCGCATGCACGTCGGCGACGCTCGAGCCCTCGTATGTATTGAAGGCGCTTGGGCTCGGCGACGATGTTGCGCACAGCAGCATTCGTTTCGGACTTGGCCGCTTCAACACGCAGGCTGAAGTGGATTATGTTGCGGCGAAGGTTATCGACATTGTGAAAAAACTACGTGAGCTTTCACCGCTTTACGAGATGGTGAAAGAAGGAATTGACCTGACCAAGATCGAGTGGCAGGCGCATTGAAAGCGAGTGGTCAGTGAACAGGGATCAGTGGTCAGTAAATGCGCCTCCGACTTGGCACAGCGCATCCAATGACCGAGGGATCGATCCGACCGCTGACAAGAGGTCAAGGGATTTTTTAAAACGCGGCTTCCCCGCGGGAAGGAATTTGGAAAATGGCATACAGCGATAAGGTCGTAGATCACTACAACAACCCGCGCAACGTGGGCACGCTCGACAAGAGCTCTGGAGATGTAGGGACAGGTCTCGTAGGCGCGCCTGAGTGCGGCGACGTGATGCGTTTGCAGATCCGCGTGAACCCGGAGACGCAGGTCATTGAAGAAGCCAAGTTCAAGACCTTCGGCTGCGGCTCGGCGATTGCAAGCTCTTCGCTCGCCACCGAGTGGATCAAGGGGCGCAAGGTTGAAGAGGCTCTGGAGATCAAGAATACCGACATCGTGAAGGAGCTTTCGCTTCCTCCGGTCAAGATTCACTGCTCGGTCCTGGCGGAAGACGCCATCCGCGCAGCCATCGGCGACTGGAAGAAGAAGAACGGTGTCGCAGAAAATGTAGCTGTGGCTGCAGAAGCAAAGTAAGCGGAGTTTCAAGGCAAGAAGGAAACAATGTCGAACTTTGTATCCATCGAATCGAAGCCGGCGCAGGGCGCGAGCGCTGCACCGGCGCCTCCGGAGGCCAAGGCTGCGGGTGGGCCTGCAGGGCAGGGCCTGCAGGTGACCGATCGCGCGGTAAAGCGCATTCGTGTGGCTATGGAAAAGGAAGGCGTGTCGCCGGCGGAAGGCGGATTGCGCCTCGGCGTGATGGGTGGCGGCTGCTCAGGGCTTTCGTATTCGATCAAGTTCGACACACGCCCACGCGAGCGGGACCGCATTTACGAGTTTGACGGGGTGCGCGTCTTCGTCGATCCCAAGTCGTTCGTCTATTTGCACGGCATGACGCTGGACTATGAAGAGACACTGATGCGGCAGGGCTTTAACTTTATTAATCCGAACTCCTCGCGCTCCTGCGGCTGCGGTTCATCCTTTTCCTAGTCCTCCGCCCTGGAGTCATTTCATGTTGAAAGTTCTCGATTCTGCAGTACCGGTCGCGTGCTGGTCGTGCGCCGTTGCGCACAATGATGCGACGCTGTTCTGTCCGCATTGCAGCAAGATTCAGCCCCCTCCGGGAGGGGACTATTTTTCGGTTTTCGGAATGGTGCCGCAGCTCGATCTCGATCTCGGAATGCTCGAGCACCAATTTCATAAGCTCAGCCGGAAGCTGCATCCAGATCGATTTGCGCGCGCCCAGGAGAACGAGAAGCAATGGAGCCTGGCCGACACAGCGCTGCTGAACGATGCCTATCGCACGCTGAAAGATCCGATTCGCCGGACCGAATATCTGCTGAAGTTGCATGGCGCCGAGATCGGGGAAGAGCACGCCGGTAAAGATCGAAAGGATCCGTCGCGGGTACCCGCCGACTTGCTCGAGGAAGCATTCGATCTGAATATGCAGCTTGAAGAGATGCGCATGGCGAAGAAGATGGGCGATAGCGATGCGGAACTCCAAGCCAGTCTCGAACAGGCGAAGACGAAGTTTGACGGCCTACTCGATGAAGTCGACCGCGACCTGCGCGCGCAGTGGAAGGTTTGGGATGCGGGCGGTGAGGACATCCGCCAGGAGTCACAGAAAAAGATGGTGGCCCTGCTCGATCGCCGACGTTATATCAACAATCTTGTTCGCGACGTGACGGAAACACTGGGAGCTTAGAAGAAGAATCATGGCAGAAGGACGCGTAGTTGGAATTGACCTGGGAACAACGAATTCCCTGGTCGCATATATGGAGGGCGATAAGCCGGTGGTCATTCCCGGCGTCGACGGCTCGAACCTGGTGCCGTCGGTAGTAGCGCTCGACCCCATGCCCGCAGACGGCAGCAGGCCGACGGTGACCGTGGGCAACAGCGCGCGCCGCGTGCTGATCGAGACGCCGGAGCGCGTCATTTATTCCGTGAAGCGCCTGATGGGGCGCGGGCTCGACGAAGTGCAGAGTGAATTGAAGCTGTTCCCGTTTCGGCTTGCCGACGACGTGGAGGCCGGCGAGGTGCCGCGCATTCAGCTTGGCGAAATGCGGTTTACGCCGCCGGAGATTTCGGCCTACATTCTGCGCCAGCTCAAGCGCAACGCGGAGCGCTTTTTCGGATCGCCGGTAACGCAGGCGGTGATCACGGTTCCCGCATACTTCAACGACGCGCAGCGGCAGGCGACCAAAGATGCGGGACGCATGGCAGGGCTGGATGTGCTTCGGCTTGTAAACGAGCCTACGGCGGCAGCGCTGGCTTACGGACTCGATCGCGCCAAGGAAGGCACGATTGCGGTTTACGACCTCGGCGGCGGGACATTTGATATTTCGATTCTGAAGCTGCGCGATGGCATCTTCGAAGTGCAGTCGACCAACGGCGATACGCATCTTGGCGGCGACGACATCGACAATCTACTGCTCGCGATTGCGCTCGATGAGATTCTCGCCGAGCACGGAGTCGATCTGCGCAAGCATCCCGGCGCTGTACAGGCGATACGCAAGGCTGCGATTGACGCGAAGATCACGCTGTCCGCGGACAGCGTCGCGCGCTTCGATATCGAGCTTCCCAACGGCGATCGCTATCGGCGTGAAATTCCGCGCGACGTTTTCGAGCAATTGATCGAGCCGGTGCTGAGCAGGACGGTTGGACCGTGCAAGCAGGCGATCACCGATGCCGGCATTACGCCGGAGCAGATCGATGAGGTTGTTCTCGTGGGCGGATCGACGCGGATTCCCGCGGTGCGCAGGCTGGTGGATGATCTCTTTCATCTGAGCGCGCGCGGCAAGAAGCCGCACATTGAATTGAACCCCGATGAAGTGGTCGCGCTGGGTGCGGCGGTGCAGGCCGACATTCTGGCGGGCGCGTCGAAGACGACGGAGGAGTTGCTGCTGCTGGATGTGACGCCGCTGTCGCTCGGTATCGAGGCGCTGGGCGGAACGGTGGCACGCATCATTCAGCGGAACTCGACGATTCCGGCATCGGCAACGGAGCACTTCACGACTGGCGTTGACGGACAGACCAATGTTGCGATTCACGTGGTGCAGGGCGAGCGCGAACTTGCGGCGGATTGCCGATCGCTGGCGCGGTTTGATCTGAAGGGAATTCCGCCGATGAGCGCCGGGCTGCCGCGCATCGAGGTGAAGTTTCTGATTGATGCGGATGGGATTCTGCAGGTTTCGGCGCGCGAACAGCGCAGCGGGAAGGCTGCGCAGATCGAAGTGAAGCCTACCTATGGATTAACGGATGAGCAGGTCGAAGGCATGATTCTCGATTCGTTCGATCACGCGGAAGAAGATTTTGCGAAACGACTGCTGATCGAGGCCAGGACTGAGGCTGATTCCATTCTCTCCAAGGTTGAGAAGGCGCGTACCAGCCCAGCGTGGGGCCAACTACGAGGCGAAGAGATTGCCGCGATCGATACAGCACGGGGCCAGCTGGCAGCGTCGACTGCGGGAGACGATCTGAATGCGATTCGCGAGGCCACTGTTGCGCTTGACCGCTCGACGCAGCGGCTAGCGGAGTTGATGATGGATGACGCGGTGGGTTCAGCAATTCGCGGAAAGACCATGAATACGGCCGATGAAGACCTGGGCGAAGCGGTGACGGCACCGCATCCGATGGCTCGCGCGGAGTTCAAGTGAGCGCGGTATTGAACGAGATTTGAGGATCGAATTATGAGCGAAGCAAACACGAAGAACATACCACCTGACAAGCTGGTGCGGGTTACGTTTATGCCGGAA
Organism: uncultured Acidobacteriaceae bacterium; assembly: GCA_963830285.1. Classification (GTDB taxonomy): domain Bacteria; phylum Acidobacteriota; class Terriglobia; order Terriglobales; family Acidobacteriaceae; genus Telmatobacter. The sequence continues at coordinate 778,204 of CAWHLU010000008.1, read as the reverse complement.
GGCAAGACCGTCGAATTTGAGTTTGGCACCCTGCCCTATGATCATCATGGCAAGCCGATGTCGTTTCTCGATGTCGCGGAGAACTTTGGTATTTTTCTCGACCATGCGTGCGGTGGCGTCTGCGCATGCACCACGTGCCACTTGTGGATCAAGGACCAGGAAGGCATCAGCGTTGCCGACGATGACGAACTTGACCGCATGGATATGGCGGCCGACCAGCAGTTGGACTCGCGCCTTGGGTGCCAGGCTGTGATCACCAAGCCGGGAAACTACGTGGTGGAGATTCCGAAGTGGAATCGCAACTACACTTCTGAAGGCAAGCCGCTGGCCATGGCCGAGAACAAATAGGAAAGCCGAAGAGGAAAGCATGCCCCGCGAAATCATGTGGACCGACTCCGAGGAGATCGGCATTCAATTGCAGGAGAAGTTTCCCGATATCGATCCGCTGACGGTGCGGTTTACGGATCTGCACAAGTACGTGACGGAGCTCGAAGGTTTCGCCGACGATCCTGCAAAGTCGAACGAGTCGCGGCTGGAGGCGATCCAGATGGCGTGGCACGAAGAGTTCAAAGACGCGAAGGGCTGAGCCGGTTACCGTTGCAGCGTCAGGGAATCAGCGCGGTTGAAGATGACCTGTGTTCCCATCCGCAGGGGGTATACCCCCCGGTCTTTTTGAGAAGTTTCCTCGATTCATGAGCTTACAGAGCTCGGTCCCGCCAAATTGCTCTTCCTGTTGAAGTTCGCTAATAGATTCCTCTCAGCACAGGAGTTACGGACCAGGATCAGGAGTGAGCGACCCGGTAGGCATGGTGGGCCAGGCATTGCTGGTCTGGTTAAGCTGCTTCTGATCGGACACAACTCGATTGTGCGCCGGAACCGGGAAATTACCTGCAAACTTGCAACGGGAAAATTCTGAATGGAATGAAGAGCTTGGGTGAGCGGCTTCGAACGGGGCGCTTGACAAGGCAGAATTGCGGGCTGCTCGAGAATCGAAAACTTCTGGAGCCTGTTGACCCGCAGGGCTGAAGCCCCTCAATTTCTATTTTGCGATTGCGGCATGCGACCCACTAAAGTGGGTTCCCCGAGCCATGCCCTTGTTACAAAGCCTGCGTCGATCGTGGTCCGAACGGGCTCTCAGCAAGCTCTAAAGTCTCGCTCTGTGACGAGAGCAGAAGCAGATCCTTCGCCCCGCTTATGCACCCCACAAACTAAGACCTGTTTGTGGGGACCCCGCTTACCCCCGGACGTTGTCCGCGGGGCCCCAAGCTTGCGGGGCTCAGGATGACACCTGTGATGTTCAGTTGGTCTCGGCCTGCGACCCACTAAGTGGGTTTCCCGAGCCATGCCCTTGTTAGTTTGCTGAAAAAGCGATTCGAGGGTCGAAGGGGCGTGAAAGAAATCCCGCAGGGGCTGAAGCCCCTCAATTTCTATGTTGCGATTTCGGCATGGCTAAAGCCATGCCCTTGTTACAAAACCTGCGCTGATCGTGGTCCGAACGGGTTCTCAGCAAGCTTAAAGTCGCGCTCTGTGACGAGAGCAGAAGCAGATCCTTCGCCCCGCTTATGCACCCCACAAACTAAGACCTGTTTGTGGGGACCCCGCTTACCCCACGGACGTTGTCCGCGGGGCCCCAAGCTTGCGGGGCTCAGGATGACACCTGTGATGTTCAGTTGGTCTCGGCATGCGACCCACTAACTAGTTTCCCCGAGCCATGCCCTTGTTACAAAACCTGCGCTGATCGTTGTCCGAACCGGTTCTCAGGATGACACCTGTGATATTTAGTTGCAGGACAGAGGAGCGATCAGTCGCGCCAGGTGTCGTCCCAGCTGAATGAGCCTTCGAAGTGCTGGAATTCCTGTTTCTGTCCGGGAACGAGATAAACGCTGACTACATCGAAGCGCACGGGCGGCGCGCTCTGCTGCGGAAGCTGGCGCACGTAGCGGCGTGCGAGGCGGCGCAGCACGTTGCGTTTGTGTTCATCGACGGCGGTCTCGGCGGGCGTCAAATCGCGGGCCGTGCGGGTTTTCACTTCGATGAAGCAGAGCATGGGGCCGTCCCATGCGATCAAGTCGACATCGCCGGGCACATCGCCGGAAGACCAGCGCCGCGCGACGATGGTGTATCCCTTGCGCTGGAGGTAGAAAAACGCGGCGTCTTCGCCTTCAATGCCTACTACGAGGTGCGCGGGCATGGCATTCCGTCCGCGCCTGCCTGCAAGGCGATTGAGCGTGGCGAGCGACCGCTCCGCCAAGCTGACACGCATCTCTCTCAGATTCATTGCATCCTTATTGTGAGCGGGTCGGAGCAAGGGTGCAACCCGTGAGCGCACCTCGGCCTCGCATAGCGCCGCGGACGGCTTCCATGCTATGCTCGCCGCGAGTCTCCGGGCCTGTGGAATCTTGGTGAATCGACCCAACGCGCAGCGCATGGCTTTTGTCGCAGGCGCGATCATTCTGGGGACTTGCGGGGCATCCGGGCAAACCCCTTCTTTGCGAGATCCGTCTGTTGCGCCAAAGCCGTTGGCGCCCCTGAGCGCCACCGATGCCGTGGTGCGCAACGGCCTCTTCACGATTGACGTCGCGGTGACGGATGCGGCGGGAAATCCGGTTTCGGACCTCGAGCCCAGGGATTTCACTCTTCTCGATAATGGCCAGCGGGCAAAGATTCGCACCTTCCACAACGCTCTCGCGAAGTCGGCCGAACCGGAGCCGGAGCTGATCTTCGTCCTCGACGCCGTCAATCTTTCGCCGCAGCAGCTAACGCAAACCGAAAGCGCGATTGCTCATTTCCTCCTCCGGAATAACGGACACCTGGAATTTCCGTGTTCTCTCTTCCGACTCACGCGCAACGGACTGTTTTCCTCATTGAGGCCTGTGAAGGACGGGGCTCTCCTGGTTGAAGAACTGGAACAGAAGAGATCTCAGTGGACCGTGTGGAAAGCCGATCGTCAGGAATTCAACTCCTTCGGAGCATGGGAACCAGGATTCCCCCGGAACCGACTCCCCCTGCGCGCCCTCGGCTCCATTGCCATCGGTCAGAGAGACGTCCCCGGCCACAAATTCGTGGTGTGGATCGGTCCGGGCTGGCCTGTGAATGGCGGCGACATCGGTTTCGACGAGGCGACGGAGTTGTCTACGCGGCTGCGGGAAGCGCGCATCACGGTGGACAACCTTAACGTGTGGCTGAGTCCAGTCCCGTCGTTCAATTATCACGACTACCTCGACGCGCCCCGGGCGCAAAAGGACATGCAACCGGAAAGAATGGCTCTGCAGGTGATCGCGACGCACACCGGAGGCCTGGTGCTGGACTCGTCGGAAGATCTGGATCGAGACATCGATCGGTGTGTTGAAGAGGCGCGGAGTTTCTACACTCTCACCTTCAATCCACCGCACACCAACCGGGTGGACGAGTTCCACGACCTCCGTGTGCAGGTCGATCGTGCTGCCCTGACGATCTGCGCTCCCACGGGCTACTACAACGAGCCGGTGTATTTCGACAATCCCCGGCCTGGGGTGGAAAAGGTCACTGTCGCGCAACTTGAAGAACTGGTGCATTCGCACAACGACCTCCTCCGAAAGCTGGAGAACGTCGAACTCACCCAACGGCTGAGTACGCGCCGGCTCGATGCGTTGTTGAGCGCGATCAGCAACGAACGGGAACGGCAGGCGCTGACGGCGGTTGCCGATCTGTCGTTCGCGCTCGCGCCTCCGCCTGACGAAATCGTGGATCGCCCGCCGCCTCCGCTGGACGAGCAGCGGGCCATTCTGCGGCGAACATTCGACTACCTGCAGAATGCGATTCCCAAACTGCCCGACTTTTATGCCTTGAGAAACACCGTGCGCTTCGAAGAGCCGGTCGGACACGAGAGGGAGAGCTGGAAGGTGCTGCACCAGGATCAGACTCTGCACTTTGCTGCCGGGGAGCACGCTACCGTTCTCTATCGAAACGGACAGGAAGTGGTTGAGAAGAAGAAGAAACTGAGCAAGCGTCCCGTCGTCCGCGGGGTGAGAGCGCGCGATCTTGAATCCTCGGGCACGTTCGGTCCCATTCTTGTCTACGTGATGATGGCCGCAACCGCGAGTTCAAGCACCCTGAGGTGGCAGCGCTGGGAGCGCAGCAAGGACGGAGACCTGGCGGTGTTCTCCTACAGAGCCGTCAGCACCAAGATCACGCCCGAGCTTACGTATTGCTGCCTTCCTGAAGGCAACGGGACCACTCTCTACCAAAACAGGCCCGACGACTACGGTGAATTCGCTCTCAACCCCGATACCGGAGCCATCATGCGGATCGTGACCAATGCAGATCTCGACGAAGAACGGGACCCTGACGTGCCGCTCATCCGGTCGCAAATCATGGTCGAGTACGGGCCGGTGGAACTGGGCGGCAAATCCTATATTGCCCCCCAGCGGAGCGTCGAAGTCTCCCGCGGCCGCTCCGAGCGCGAACTCCGCGAGTGGGGCGTGGTCTTCAGCCTGTACGGCTACTTCGAAACCATGATCAACGACGCGAGCTTCGGCGGGTACCACAAGTTCGGCTCGGAAGCCCGCATTCTGCCTGGATTCGAAGAGACTAAGTAGACCGTCGTCAAGGTGTCTGCTGATTCTGAACGTCTGGTCGAAAATCTGGAAGCGACGTGTTTTTCGGGCGCAGTTTGCGCGGCGCCGGCGAGATGCAACCGCAGATCCTTCGGCTTCGCTCAGGATGACGAATTCAGTAACTGCGTCCCGATTCGGTAGAGGCGTTCCGCCGAGATCTCGCCGAAATGGGACATGCGACAGCCGGTAGAACTTGCGCGGTTAAAGGATTTTTCCCAGGACGGATTGAAGGAGACTTCCCGCGTCCGGCATGGGATTGCCCGTGGGCTGGCCATCGGTTGTCACGTGACCATTGGCGGTAACGTGGTTGATCAGAACGGGAACAATTGTGGCGAGGCTCGATTTCACGGTATCGGGAGACATTCCGGTCCGCTGCGCGATGCTGTCAATCAACCCCGAACCGGCAAGAGCCTGTTCCATTGCGCCGGGATCGGCGCCCTGCGTCTGGCCGCTGGCAAATTGCTGCACGAGACCGCCGGCGCCATTCTGCTGGAACTGCTGGATCAACCCGGCGACTCCGCCAGAGCCACCCAGTTCCTGCATCAGGCCGCTTGCCACGGCGGCATGATCGCCACCGCCTGAAAACTCCTTGGTTATCTCGGTCACGGAATCAAAAATGCTCATGGTGTTTTCCTCTCAAAAGGCGGACGGTAAGTGCCAGAAGAGTATATGTGCGCAGCCCCGCGGCATGCGAATGAATCTTCGGCAAATGAAAGGCCGGGCAGCTTCGCACCGGCCTTTGTTGCTCTTGACGCTTGCAGCATTGCAGCTGTTATCCGTTGACACTCGCCAATTCCCGCGTTGCGGCGGATTCTTTTTCAACCTGCGACAGACATTCTTCAAGAATGTCGAGAGCGACGGTGGCTTCTTCTTCGGTGACAATCAGCGGGGGGCAAAGGCGAATGGAGGTCTCTCCGCAGCCCAGGATCATCAGGCCTTTTTCGAAGCAGAGGGTCTCCACGCGGTTCCGCAGTGCCGCTGCAGGTTCGCGTGTTGTCTTGTCTTTTACAAGCTCGATACCGATCATCAGGCCGCGCCCGCGCACATCGCCGACCAGCGGGTGGGTTGATTTCCAGCCGCGCAACCGCTCGAGCATTTTTTCGCCGACTTTCGCAGCGTTTTCGATTCCCTCGCGCTCGAGGACGTCGATGGTCGCGAGCGCGGCTGCAATCGATACGGGGTTGCCGCCGAAGGTGGAAGCATGGGAGCCGGGAACCCAATCCATGATTTCAGCGCGGCTCATGCACACGCCCAGCGGCATGCCGCTGGCAATGCCCTTGGCCATGCAGACGATGTCGGGCTGGACGCCCGAATGCTCGATGGCCCACCATTTGCCGGTGCGACCTGCGCCCGACTGCACTTCATCGGCAACCAGCAGGATTCCGTGCCGGTCGCAGATCCCGCGAAGCTCGCGCAGAAAGTTGTCGGGTGCGACGACGTAGCCGCCCTCGCCCTGGATTGGCTCGACGAAGATGGCTGCTACTTCTTCGGGAGGCAGGATCGTCTTGAAGAGTTTCTCCTCGATGTAGCGCGCGCAGTCGAGGCTGAAAGCTTCTTCCTCCTGAGGGCCGCCGGTGCATCCGCGATACGCATAGGGGTAGCGCACATGGGTCACACCCGGAACGAGCGGAGCGAAGCGACGCTTCTGTTGGGGCTTCGACGCAGTGAGCGAAAGCGCTCCCATGGTGCGCCCGTGGAAGGCACCGAAGAAGGCGATGATGTGCTGGCGGCCGGTATGATAGCGGGCCAGCTTCAGGGCGCATTCAATCGCTTCGGCGCCGGAGTTTCCATAGAAGAACTTATGCGGACCCGGCATGGGGGCAACGGCCGAGAGTTTTTCAGCAAGGTCAGTCAGCGGCTCGTTATAAAAATCCGTCCCCGAAATGTGAATGAGCTCGGCAGCCTGCTTCTGGATTGCAGCAACGACCTCGGGATGACAGTGGCCGGTGGACGTCACGGCAATGCCGGCAGCGAAGTCGATGAACTCGTTGCCGTCCACATCTTCGACGCGAATGCCGCGACCGCGTTTGGCAACCAGTGGATACGAGCGGGTATAGCTGGGCGAGATCAGGCGATCATCGGCTTCGACCGCGGCCCGGGCTCTGGGGCCCGGCACGGGACCGACCAGCCTGGGTCCGAACTTGGCATGTAACTCTTGTTTATTCATCTCTAGTCTCCTCGTCAGATTCGTTTGAGCGGCGTCGGATGTGGCAACGCCGCGCCCCCCGGGTAAGGGGCATTTCCGTTTCGCAGACTGGAGACATCTGCGACAAAAGGCGAGGGCCTTCGGCGGTCTCTAAACTAATCGCCGCCGAAGAGACTAGGTCGGGTGCGGGTGGGCAAAACGCGCAGGTGGCGTCGAGGGCAGATGCACTGCGCGCGGGCTCGCGACCAGCGTTTTATGGCTGGTATCGGCTGCAGAGCGCATGAGAAGTGCCTGTGCATGAGAGCCCCCGCTGGTGGCAGGATAGCACGCGCTTATAACGACTTTCCATTGGTTTCTCCGGCCCGTTGCGGGCGGTTCGGCCGGATACCGCGCAATTTGCGAGAAGCCAAAGGAGCCGTCGCACGCTACGATGGAACCCAAAGATGGGCATTGTTTCAGCAGAATCAGAACATTCCGCGAGCAAACCGGCGACACAGGCTGTCGATTGTGCTCGCATTTGCCAGCGTGTACTTCTTCTGGGGATCGACCTATACGGCGATCCGAATCGGCGCGGCGGAAATGCCCGCGCTGCTGCTGGCCGGTACGCGCTTTCTGATTGCCGGGGCCATTCTGCTTGCATGGTGCAGGATTCGCGGATTCCGCATTGTGTTTCCCGCAAGAACCATGCTTTTGCTCGGGGTCATGGGATTGCTGCTTCTCGGCGGCGGCAATGTGGGACTGGTGTATGCGGAGGAGACACTGCCGAGCGGCCTGTCTTCGCTTATCGTTGCGGTGGTCCCGCTGTACGTGGCGTTGATTGAAATGTTTCTTCCGGGTGGAGAGCCGATGCCGCCGCGCGGCTGGCTGGGGATGGGCATCGGATTCGCCGGTCTGGCCGCGCTGCTGTGGCCATCGCTGCGCACGGGTTTTGCCGGCGATCCTTCGCGGCTGCTCGCGGTCATCGCCCTTCTGGCAGGCGCTCTCTGCTGGACGGTCGGGAGCATTTTTTCGCGGCGCACCAAGCTTCCGGTCAACAGTCTTGTCGCGGCCTCCTGGCAGATGCTGGCCGCCGGAATCTTCAACACGTCCCTCGGATCATTGCTTGGGCAGTGGCCGCAGTTTCATCTCACTCGAGCGGCGGTAGGATCGCTGGCCTGGCTGGTCACCGGAGGATCACTGCTGGGATATACGAGCTTCATCTATCTGCTCGAGCATGTACCCGTTGCCAAGGTCACGTCGTATGCGTATGTCAACCCCGTCGTCGCGGTCCTGCTGGGAATTTTTCTGCTGCACGAACGGCCGGAAGCCGCAGAGTTCATCGGCATGGCCGCAGTGGTGATTGCGGTGTTTCTGCTTACAACGGCACAGATGAAAACGAAGGTCGTTCAGGGCTGAACAGAGCGATCCTGTTCGCAAATCCGATTCAGGATGCGGGCTTCTTGTCGAATGCCGTCGCCGGTACGAGCTGGGGATAGGAATCTCCATCGAGCGTGACGGCGGTTCCCTCGAAGTCTTTGAGCGCCTGGTCGTCGCCGGCCACGGTCATCCAGCAAACGGCAGCCTTTTTCAGCAGGCCGCATGCGATCTCGAGCGTATAGGGCATCTCGGGATGTCCCTTGGGATTTCCTTTTGCGCGCTCGATCCACAAGGTGTGGCTACCCATGGCATAGGACCCGTACACCGGATCGCCGAAATCGAAAAAGTTTCTTGGCCCTTTGGAACTGCCCTCGGCAAACCCCGGAAGATCCTTCGCCGTCATAATCTGGCCGAAGCAATCGAATGGCAGCGCCATGACGGCAAGGAAGGAGGGCGGCGCCGGGCGTCGCGCGCTGATCGGAACCTGGACACACGCGATCTCCCTTCTTTCGTCGTCGGTCCTGGCTTTCGCAGCTTGTTGCTGTTTTACCTCGGGGAGCGTGGATTGCGCGTCAATCGCATCCCAGCTTTCCGGAGTGTGATACGTGAATCCGAAGTCCTCGGGGGCGGGAGCGGCGGCAGGCGGAGCCTGCGCCAGCAAAGGGGCGGCGATCAGAAGAAAGCTCGGTAGAAGATAGCGAACATTCATTTCGCGGCAAGTCTACCACGGACGGAGAGGCTGAGTTGTGCGCACGGCCAGCTTGCGCACTACTTCAGCAGCAGCACCGAGAGCGCCGAAACAATGCCGCCAAAGGAGAACACGATACCGAGATACCAGTACCATCGGCTGCGCGTGAGCAACGTGACGGAGGTGATGACGAGTCCGATTTCGAGCAGGGCTTCGGAGAGGTCGAAACGATCGGCCCGCGCTTCGGCGTTTTTCACTTCCGTCTCCAGCGCTTCTGCCTCGTCTTTCGATTTCTTCAAGTCGTCTACCCACTTCGCCTGATGATCGGCGTAGGATTTGGCGATCTTGCTCGCGGCATCCTTGTCGGTTACCGTGACCACACTTAACAAGTCAGAAATCAGCTCCGTATCATTCGAGCGAATCTTATGGGCCTGATATTCATTCCACTTGTCGGTGGCCCTGTTCTGAGCGAGGACTGCTTCAGTGTGGGTGCGATGGCCAAGCACGGTGGTGACCGCGACCAGCACGGCCAGCACACTCATGGTAAAGGCAACGGGGCGCAGCGAAGATTCGCTTGATCCGTGCTCGGCATGCTCTTTTAATTCCTGGGCTTCGTTTGCTTCCATGGGGGCGTGATGTCCTCCGTGACGAATGTGACGGGGCAGCGTCATTTCCGCTTCCAGCGCACGCCGTCTTTCGAATCTTCGATGATGATGCCTTTTTCCGTCAGCTCTTTGCGGATCTGATCGGCGCGGGCAAAGTCGCGCCGCTTCTTGGCGGTGTCGCGCTCGGCAAGCAGTGCGTTGATGGCTTCATCGGTGAGGGACTGCTGTGCGAGCAACTCCGGTGCGACGTCGGCGATGCGGCCTTCTTTTTTAGCCCACTCGACGGCGCGCCGCGTCGGCTCAGTGTCGCGGTCTTCAATTACGGCAAACACAGCATCAAAGGCGGCCAACACTTCTCGAACTGCGTCTCGATCGGCCTGGTGGAATTTGCCCTGATCCATGGCCGTGTTGGAGAGACGCACCAGTTCGAAGATTGGGGCGCGCGCTTCGGCGGTGTTCAGGTCATTGGCAAGAGCGGCGAGGTAGTCCACTTGAGCTTTGGATGCAGCGGTCTGGACTTCGGGATTTTCGCCGGCGGGGAATGCGCCTTTTCCAAGCCGGTCGTGGAATGTGCGCAGGCGTTCGATGGCTGCGGTAGCATCTACGAGCCCGTCAAAGGTGAAATTGAGCTGATGGCGGTAGGGAACCGAAATCAACGCCAGCCGGATAGCCGAAGATTTGTAGCCTTTCAGCAGCAGATCGCGAAGCGTATAGAAGTTGCCTTCGCTCTTTGCCATCTTGCGTCCGTCCACGAGCAGAAAGCGCACATGCATCCAGTGATGGGCGAGCGGTTTGTGCGTGACGCTTTCGCTCTGCGCTATTTCGTTCTCGTGATGGGGAAACATCAGGTCTTCGCCGCCTGCGTGGAGATCGAAGCTGTCACCGAGGTACTTCATCGACATGGCGGAGCACTCGATGTGCCATCCGGGGCGGCCGCGGCCGATTGCGGTTTCCCACGATGTCTCGCCGGGTTTCGCCGCTTTCCATAGGGCGAAGTCGCGGGCCGAGTCCTTTTCGTACTCGTCGACATCCACGCGGGCGCCGTCTTCCATGCCGCTCAGATCTTTCTTGCTCAGCTTGCCGTATTCGGGGAATGACTTGAGCCGGAAGTACCAGGAGCCGTCGTCGGTCTGGTAGGCCGCGCCTGCCTCCGCGAGTTTCTGAATCAGCTCAACCATCCGCCCGATGTTTTCGGTGGCTCGGGCAATGATTTCGGGCCGCTCGACTCCAAGGGCGTCGAGATCTTCGAAGAATGCGTCGACGTACTTGGGGGTGTATTCGCCGATCGACACTCCGGCTGCAGCGGCGTTGCGAATGATCTTGTCGTCGACGTCGGTGATGTTCATGACGTGGCGAATCGGCATCCCCATCAGCTTGAGAAAGCGCCGCAGAACGTCTATTTCGAGGAATGTGCGGAAGTTGCCAATATGCCCGTAGTCGTAGACGGTGGGCCCGCATGCGTACATGCGCAACTCTTTCCCATCCATGGGGACGAGCTCATCTATTTGTCCTGAGAGGGTGTTGAACAGGCGCACAGGCATGGGGGTGACGGGCAGGCGACTCATATTTCGGGTCAGAAATCGGGGCAAATTGGCCTTTCTGATTGTAGCAGTGGGGATTACGGGTGGGATTCTGGTTACCTTTGTGGCGCAAACTGTGACCTTGACTTCGTCGTATGCTTGGTTCGAGGCGGTGTGTGCTCGTCGGCAATCAGATGGAAGATCACGTCTTATCTTTACTTTGCGACCCGGATACCCGCTATGCCCTGGAGATGTCCGGCGGCAATCTGCGGAATACCGCGACCGGGCGGATCTATCCCATCCGCGACGGCATTCCTCTCTTTGTGAGTACGGTCACCGGATCGAATCTGAAATACCAGACCCTCTACGATCGCATCGCACCCGGCTACGACCTGGCCGAGCGCCTCTATCACTGGTTCACCCGCAAGCCCAACTACCGGCTCGAATTTATTGGCGAACTTGAGTTGAGGCCGAACGCGCGGGTTCTGGAGACCTCAGTGGGCACCGGCGCCAACCTGCGTTTCCTGCCGCGCGATATTGACTTCTACGGTGTCGATATCTCGTGGGGAATGTTGAGAAAGTGCCAGCGCAATCTGCTCCATTGGAAGCGTAAGGCTCACATCTTTCAGGCTGAGGCCGAGCGGCTTCCGTTCAAAGTGGAAGCTTTCGACTGCGTCTTTCACGTGGGCGGCATCAACTTCTTTACCGACAAGGTGCGCGCCATCAAAGAGATGATCTGGGTTGCGAAAGCGGGCACCAAGATCGTGATTGTGGACGAAACGGAGCGCACCATCCGTGAAAATTATCAGCGCACACCGGTGGTCAGAAATAGCTACGGGCCGGGAACCGAGAAGGTGAAATGCCCGGTCGATCTTGTTCCCAGCGAGATGAAGGACATCACTGCGAAGGAGATCTGCGGCGGAAAGCTCTACTGCCTCACCTTTCGGAAGCCGTAAGGGTGAGTGGCCCAGGTTTCAGGATGTGTTTCTGCTTCGTCTCCCAGGTCCCAGAAGCGGGACCTGGGGCACCCGATTCGACATAGACTCATCGACCGAGGGCGAGGGACGGGTCGGCTGTAAGTTCGGGAGCAGCAAACTGACGGGCGACGAAGCGCGGCCATGCCGCCGCAGCGATCATCGCTGCATTGTCCGTGGAAAGCGCGAGAGTCGGGAATGCGATTTGAATACCGCGTCGCGCAGCTTCCGCGGTGAAACGCTCGCGCAATTCGCGGTTGGCGGCAACGCCGCCGGTGACCAGAATGCGACTGGCGTTGAGGGACTCGGCCGCGCCAAAGGTCTTCTTCATCAGGTCGCCAACCACGGCATGCTGAAAGCTGGCGATCAGGTCGAGTGTCGGCTGGGGGCATAATTCCAGAGCCTCTTCGCTCGTTTGCGGCGGGCGTCCGGCGGCCAGCATGCGTGGAACGCGCGCGGCAGCCTCTTCGCGCATGGCGTGCAGCTCGACATAGCGAAGAACCGCTGTCTTAATTCCCGAAAAAGAGAACAGAAAATGTGGATCGAGCGCGGCGATGGGGGCGGTTTTTGCAGCCTTGGTGCGGGGCGCCTTGCCGCCAAGATGCGCCTTGGTCTTGATCTGGGCGAAAGCGAACGGCACCGCATGCGGATCGCCGAAGCGGGCCAGTGCGTCGATCCAGGGGCCGCCGGGATAGGCGAGCCCCAGCAGCTTGGCGACCTTGTCGAAGGCTTCGCCGGCTGCATCGTCGAGCGTCCGCCCGATGAGCGAATAGTGCCAGGTTCCGTCCCTTGGCTCAGCAAGATAAAGGTGCGTGTGGCCTCCGGAGACAACCAGAGCCAGCGCAGCCTCGTCCGCTTCGGAACGCTGACCGCCGGGCAGCGAGCGCTCCTGCAGGAGCACTGCATGAATGTGGCCTTCGAGATGGTTCACCGCGATGAGCGGCAGCTCCTGCGCGTAAGCGAGCGCCTTGGCATACGTGATGCCGACCAGCAACGCTCCTGCCAGCCCCGGGCCGGAGGTGACGGCAATGGCGTCAAGATCGGCCAGCGTCACTCCCGCCTCGGCCAGTGCTGCGCGAACCACGGGAACGATGGCCCGCAGATGCTCGCGGCTGGCCAGCTCCGGCACGACCCCGCCGTAGCGAAGATGGGTCGCGATCTGCGAAGCAACGACGGAGGAAAGCGTGCGGGCACCGCGTTCGACGACGGCGGCGGCGGTTTCGTCGCAGGAGGATTCAATGCCGAGGATGAGGCCGCGAGGCATACTTCAAGTTTAGCGGTTCTCGAATCCGACGCCTGAGACGGACTATCCTCAAGCAGAGAGATGTTGCCAACTTCGCCCCAAATCGAAGCAGCGCTGGACATCCTGCAAACCCTGCGCGCGGCTGGCTATGAGGCTTATCTTGCCGGGGGATGCGTGCGCGATCTGCTGCTAGGGCGCGAACCAGAGGACTACGACGTTGCGACTTCGGCGACGCCGGAGATCGTGCTTGACATGTTTCCCCGCACATTTGCGGTTGGTGCGCATTTTGGTGTGGTTCTGGTGGCTTCGGAGATTGGGGGAGCCTGCAAAGATGGCGCGATCGAAGAGCGGTGTGTGACCGAGGTGGCAACGTTTCGGTCGGATGGCGCTTACTCGGATGGGCGGCATCCCGATGCGGTGCGTTATACGAAGTCGGCCGCGGAGGATGTGGAGAGACGGGACTTCACGATCAATGGGCTGCTGCTGGATCCGCTGCGAGTTTTCCCGGATCTTCGAGCAGCTGTAATCGATTATGTTGGCGGACTCGAGGATCTCGATGCGGGTGTCATCCGCGCCATCGGCCAGCCCGAAATACGATTCGAAGAGGATCAGCTTCGGCTGCTGCGCGCGGTTCGCTTTGCGGCGCGGTTTGGCTTTGACCTCGAGCCAGCGACTCTCAGCGCGATACGCAAACTGGCGGCGCGCATTCACGCAGTGAGTAAAGAGCGCATTCGTGAAGAGCTGACGAAGATGCTCACCGAGGGCCATGCGCGGCGCGCCTTCGAACTGCTGGACGAAACCGATCTGCTGATTCAGGTGCTACCTGAAGTCTCAAACATGAAGGGAGTCGCACAGCCGCCGCAGTATCATCCCGAGGGCGACGTCTGGATCCACACCCTGATGCTGCTCGAACAACTGGAGCCAGGTTGCGCGATGACGCTGGCCTGGGGCGCGCTGCTGCACGACGTGGGCAAGCCGCCGACGTATCGCGAAGCGCCCGACCGTATTCGCTTTGACGGTCACGTGGACGTGGGTGTGGCGATGGGCGCGGAGATCTGCCGGCGGTTCCGCTTCTCCAATGACGAAACGAAGCAGGTTCTTGCGCTGATCGAAAATCACATGCGGTTTGCCGATGCGCCGCGGATGAAGGCTTCGACGCTGAAGCGCTTCTTCCGCCTCGAGAATTTTCCCGAGCACCTTACCCTGCACAGGATGGATTGCCTGGCTGCGCATCGCAACCTCGATATCTGGAACTTCGTGCGCGAACGATATGAATCCATGCCAGAGGAGGCCGTGCGGCCGACACCGCTGATCACTGGGCGCGAGTTGATTGCGGCGGGTTACACGCCAGGGCCGGCGTTCAAAGAAGTGCTTCAGACGGTTGAGGACGCGCAACTGGAGGGTTCGATCACGACGGAGGAAGAAGCGATGGCGCTGGTGCGGGAACGATTGGGCCCCGCGTGAAGCCGGTCAATTGACTAGAGCCCGTTCCACAAATGGTTTGGGGCTGCTCGAAAACGTCCCTCAGGGGCTGAAGCGAGGGTCGAATTGGCGTGAAAGAAATCTCGCAGGGGCTAAAGCCCTCAATTGCTTTGTTGCGATTACGGCCCGGCTAAAGCCGTGCCCTTGTTACAAAGGCCAAGCTGATGGTGGTCCAAACGAGTTTTTCAGCAAGCTGTAAAGCCGTGCCCTTGCAAAACGGCAATTTTGCAACCGGTTCTAGTGCACGCGGTGGAATGTGCGGCGCCAGCGCGTGTCGGTGAAGAAATGGATCGCGACATGGCCCATCCAGGCCAATTGATTTCCGAGGCCTTTTTTATCCTCCTGATCTTCTGGAGTCTTGAAGGACCAGTAGTTGAAGAGCGGGCGGCCCATGATGTTCTCACGCGGCACAAAGCCCCAGAAACGGGAATCGAGGCTGGCGTGGCGATGATCGCCCATCATGAAGTATTTGCCGGGCGGGACGACGAGGTCACCGTTCTCAATATGGTTAGGCAGATCGACCACCCACGTGGTGACGGCACCGTGTGAGTCCTCCACGGTCGGCAGGACTGACGGAAACTCGTCGGCGTAGGCGCGTTCGCTGGGGGCAATCGGAGTGTCGAGGCCTTCTTTGGGCATGGGCTGCGCGACACCATTGATGAAGACTGTTCCGTCGTGGAGATGAATGCGATCGCCAGGCATGCCGACCAGGCGCTTAACGAGGGTGGAATAGACGGGGTTGCCGTCCGCGTCGGGTTCGGGCTGAGGCGCGGGACGAATGAAGACAACGATGTCGCCGCGCTGCGGGTCGCGGTGATGGACCAGCGGCATCCAGCTTGTGGCGGGGCTAAACGTGATGTGATCGACGAGCAGATGGTCGCCGATGAGCAGCGTGTCTTCCATCGATCCGCTGGGGATTAGGAAATTCTGACCGAGAAGCTCGAGCGCGAACAGGCCGATGACAAGGACCGAACACAAACCGGAGAGCGTCTCGAAAGGAGTCTCGTTCGGCGGTTCTGCCGGTGTCGGAGTTGTATTTTCGGCCGCTGGTTCGCGGGTTTCTTTCCTGGCCATCCTTCGCTCCGTTGATGATTGCGATCTTGAGGGAACTGCACCTACTCTATCGCACACGAGGAGACCGCGCACAACGCCATTCGAGAGCGCGCACACTGCGCGACTTGCTCTGCCTGGGTTCAAACAATGCAACCTCGCATCAATTGGAAGTCAGTTGGTTTTCGATTGGGGCGAATTCGAAACCGGGAGACCGGGCCTCAAGCGGAATTGGATGCGGGTTCTAGGCGAGAGAACTAACGGGTGCGGAAAAATCCAGATCGTGAGGGCGTTCCGCGCTGCGATGGAGCCAGGTTTCCGGATCCGGTAAACCAGCGAGATCGGCAACTTCGGATTCCAGAAATGACTCGAACAGGATTTTGTAGAGTCCGCGGCGACCAGCCAGCATTCTGTGGCGTGCGCGGAGAAATCCGAAACGGAACTGGGACGCTGGTTCGAACTCAGCGAGAAACTCGCGGGAGAAGAATCGATGCGAGCGCGCGACGGCCATGAGGATCAGGGATCGCCAGCTCGTGCGCAGCAGGCGCTTGAGTGCAGGTTGTCCGTGCGGCATCTGTTCAATCTTGTCGGCGACCCGTTCGCTGAAGGCAAGCAGCTGACGCACGAGATTATCGAGCGGAAGTCCGGCCGCCGCGGCGCGCGAAAACAGAGTGGCTGCTCCGTGCTTCAAGTCGTCCTGCACGTCCTGCAGATCGTCGCCCAGTTGCAGCAGGACGCCCCAGTCGAATGCGAACCGTGCCTCGTCGTCGCTTAGGAATCCATGCGAGAGACATGCATCGGCGAGCACCGACGTACCGCCCTTGGCGCAGCTCAGCCGCAGCAGTTCCGCATCGCCCGGGCGGCTGCTGTGCTTCAACTGGGCCATGCTGTTTTCCTGTGCCTGGTGGATGGCCAGCAGGCATTCGTACACGCGCGGAAAGCGATGGCGCGGGAATTGCTCTTCAATCAATCGCACCATGGCCCACACCGCAGCTTCATGACGATCGCGCGGCGCGAGGGGCAGGCCGCACAGGCGATCGCGGAAGCGCGCGCTGAATTCAAGTTTGTAGCCAGCAGGGATTTTTTCGGAATCGAGATAGTTGTCGCTGTAGGGATAGAGCAGGCTGTAGCCGAGGATGGAGGGCGTCATCTGCATCCGGTCGCCGAGAAGCGGCTGAATTCCGCAGACCGTCCAGGCGTTGCGACAGGCCTGGATCGTATCGGCCATGGTCAGGTTCGGATCGAAGCGCTGCGCCCACTGCGCAAACCGGGTGCCGATGGGGAAGAAACCGTGCGTGAGCAGGTGGACGGCGTCCTCTTCAAGACCGAGAGCGATGGAAGCAAACGGCGGAAAGACGGCGACGATGCGGCGCTGAGCCGCAGCGCGCTCTGACCCGCTGCGCCGCGCCTGCTTCGCTTCGCGCTCGACGGTGCGGAGAGCTTGATCGTAGGCGTCCTCGTTTCGCTGCTGGTTGGCCGGCGAGAACCGGGTGCCGTTTTCAGCGCGGAAAAGGCTGCAGGACTGCCACTCCGCAATGGTCGAGGAGACCTCGGACTCGACCCACGACCAGTTGTAACCGCGTTCCATGCCACCCATGAATACGGATGGCGGGGTGGGACGGTTCCAAGTGACCAGCGTCAGGGCGCATGGTCAAAGGATTGTTGCGTTTGAGCTGAATCGTGGCATAGTGCTTTCATGCACGCCCTGCGCAAGACGAACCAGGACCTGGTGTTTGTAGACAGTACGATCTGGCTCGCGATTCTGCTCCTTGGGCTTTCGGTCTTTGCTGCTTATCGAAGCTATATTCAGGGTTCCCGCGCTGGCTTTATCGCTGTCGGCTTTCTGCTTCTCTGTGGATTTCTCTTCTGGCGAAAAGAGATTGTCACATTCGATGCGGGTGGTCAGCAGGCGGAATGGACGCGGCGTAGAGCTTTCAGTGTCGCGAGCGGAACGGTTCCTTTCAGCGAGATCACCGGCATCGGGATGGAGACCACGTCGGGCAGTCGCGGGGAGCTGGCATACCGCCTCACGATTCTTACCCGGGACAAGCCGGTGCCCATGTCGGATGTGTACAACGGCAATCGGAGTCACTACGAATCGATCAGGCAGGAGATATTGGCATTCCTGCATCTGGATTCGGAACCGGCCAAGTCTGTTCAGGGCGATGACCAGTCTGGCGGAGTCGATGACGAGGCTTCGGTGGTTTCACTTCTGAAGCAGGGCCGCAGAATCGATGCAATTGAACTGGTGCGGAGCACGCAGAAGCTCGGCCTGACCGAGGCGACCCAGCGCGTGGCGCAGATTCTCGAGAGGATGAAGACCACGCAGTAGACCGATTCTGCAAGTCGCGGGCATCGCGCCGGCACATGAGCGATCGGTTCCAGTGTGCTCGGCGACAATGGAAGCGTGGTTGGGGAAACTCGCAAATTCGATGTGATTGTGCTCGGCGCGGGGGCGGCGGGCCTGATGTGTGCGGCGGTCGCGGGCCAGAGCAACCGGCGGGTTCTGCTGCTGGAGCAGAATGCGCAGCCGGGAAGGAAGATCCTGATCTCCGGCGGCGGGCGATGCAATTTCACCAACATTCACTGCACGCCGGCGAATTTCATCTCAGAGAATCCGCACTATGCGAAGTCGGCGCTGGCGCTCTACGAGCCGCGACACTTTCTTGAACTCGTCGAGCGCTACGGAATCCGGTGGCACGAAAAGACACTCGGGCAGCTGTTCTGTGATCACTCAGCGCGGCAGATCGTGGATATGCTGCTTGCGGAGTGCGAGCGCGGGCATGTCGAAATTCTGCTGAACGCACGCGGGATTGCCGTTGAGGGCGGATCCGGCGCGTTTGGGGTGGAATGCTCGGCCGGCGCGTTTGCGGCGGGTGCACTGGTGGCGGCCACGGGTGGGCTGTCGATTCCGAAGATGGGCGCGACGGGATTGATATACGAGCTGGCGCGGCAGTTCGGGCTGAAGGTGGTGGAACCACGGCCGGCACTGGTGCCGCTGGTGCTGGGCGGGAAGGAAAAGAGCTGGGTGGAACTGGCCGGGGTTGCGGCGGACGTAACAGCGCGGGCCGCACGCGGGCCACAGTTTCGCGAAAAGCTGTTGGTGACGCATCGCGGATTGAGCGGGCCGGCAGTGTTGCAGGCTTCGTCGTACTGGCGTCCGGGAGAGGCGATTCAGGTGGACTTCGCGCCGGATGCAGACGGCAGACTGCTTGAACTTCTGCGCGGAGACGGAGCACGCCGGGACGCAATTGCTTTCAAGCAGGCGCTTCGCGCACTGCTGCCGCAGCGGCTGGCGGGGCATCTGGCCGAAGTAGGCGCGCCTGCCGGATGGAGCAATGCGGCTCTCGAAGCGGCCGAGCGCAATCTGCGCGGCTGGCCGTTTCATCCTGCGGGCACGGAGGGATTCGACAAGGCCGAGGTGACGGCAGGCGGCGTGGATACCGCGGGGCTGAATTCGCGAACCATGGAGGCGAGGGCGGTGCCGGGACTCTACTTTATCGGCGAGGGAGTGGATGTAACCGGACATCTGGGCGGCTTCAACTTCCAGTGGGCGTGGGCTTCGGCGGTTGCGGCGGGACGATCTCTATGAGATGGGAACCCAGGCTGCTGAATTAGCGATCGCGAACCGTGGGATTGCCGGGATGTAGTTGTAGTTGGCCTAAACGGGTCTCACATGGCTTAGCGAGTCAGCGTGCGCGACGCGCACCAGCGAGTCAGCGAGTCAGCAAGGGTCGATGCTTAGCCGGATTACCGATTTATTTGCAACTATTTACCGGTACAGAAAGGAAGGTGTAGCCACGCTTTGATCATATCCCGAGGCGCCGACGGTTGCGCGGGAGAACCGGATGCGAGTGCTATTGCGCCGCCGGCGGGTTCGGTGTCGGAGCGGCCGGGGGTGCAAGAGGCTTGGCGGGAGGGGTGAGGACGAATCCTTTGCGGACGAGGGCGAATCCCTGTTGCGGGAGTTCGGCCTGGAGAAGCTGATTTTCAGGGCCGGAAAACAGGTCGCTCGACGTGCCGGCAATCGTGGCGATGAGGTGGTGGACGGTGATGGGTTTGGAGTCGAGTGTGCCTTGCAAATCGGGGTAGGTGGCGAGCTGGACGGGTGAGATGGATCCGGTCTGTTTGGGGATGACTGCCCAGAGGTCGCGGTTGTTGCTGGCGGCGGCGAGGGTGAGCAGCGTCTGCAGGGCTCCAGGATCGAAGTCGGGGAGGAAGACGGCTGATTTGTGGGCGTCGAGGCGCGTGGTGCCGGCATGGCCGTTGGCTGAGATGTTCATGAGGAACTGCGCGCCGTCGGGCTTGGCGACGATGTTGACAGCCGAGTTGTTGACGATGGCGCTGAGCTGGACGTGAAGAAGGCGTCTGGCTGGGGACAGCTCTTCAGTCTTCGAAAGGTTGTAGGTCAGGCCCTGCATGTTGACGCGGACCAGGGAAGTAGAGTCGATGCCGGACGGTTTAGATGTGAAGGTGAAGCTGGCCGTGCCGACCGGTTTGCCGTTCTGGCTGACCGTGAAGGTGGGGGACTGCGCCGCGGCAGAAACCGCAGCGCCGAGAGAACCGAGGGCAAAAAGTCCCATTAACGGGATCAGGGGGCGAAAACGCATCTTCTTTCCTAATCCATTAGACACGGAAGTGCGCATCAGGTTGTGGAGGGGCGTTCGGGGGCACCCTCAATCATCAGCATTGACGCGGGATGACCGTCGAGACCGGAGCCACCTGCCTGCCTTCCGGCATCAGATCATCGCCGCGCGCCAGCCTTTTTTGCCGGCTTCTTCGCGGATTTCTTCGAGGCTTCTTTCGCCACAGTTTTCCTGGCAGGAGACTTCTTCGCCGCAGTTTTCTTAACGGCGTTCTTCGTGGCGGCCTTTTTCGCGGCTCGTGGTGGCACCGCTTTCTTTTTAGCCTTCGGAGGAGGCGCCTTCTTCAGCGACTTGGTCACCGTGGTCACGGCAGCGCCAACCGCCGCCTTGACGGAGGACGCGACGTCTTCTGCCATCGCGAGTCCATAACCCACCTTCTCCGCAGCCTTCTCTACTATTGATTTCTCTGCCATTCTCAGCTCCCTCGGTTTCGAATCGTATGTCGCTACGAATTGTAGAAGCATGCCCGACGTGAGCATACAAATGATTTAGAAATCTTCGGGATTTGGCGGGAAACGAAAAGCAACTGCAGGTTCCTCCACAGCGCTGCGCTCCGGTCGGAATGACATTTTGCTGGTTGGGAGGATGTCGAGTTGGTTTGGATTGAAGCGAGTGGTTGACCGGTCCCACTCATCGCGATGGAGCCGCGATGAATGGGACACAGAGCCAGTTTTCAGTTATCAGTCCTCAGTTGTCAGACTTGAGCTGACAGTTGCGAGCTGTTTTTCTACTTCTTCGCTTTTTCGAAGCGCTTGGTGACTTCGGCCCAGTTGACTACGTTCCACCAGGCGGCGAGGTAGTCGGGGCGCTTGTTCTGGTATTTCAGGTAGTAGGCGTGCTCCCAGACGTCGTTGCCGAGGATGGGATAAATGCCCTGGCTGAGGGGCGAATCCTGGTTGGCGGAGGTGATGACCTTGAGCTTGCCGCCCTGGAAGACGAGCCAGCCCCAGCCGGAGCCGAACTGCTTGGCTGTGGTCTCATTGAAAGTCTTCTTGAAGGCCTCAAAATCACCAAAATCCTTGTTGATCTGGTCGGCAAGGGCGCCAGTAGGATTGCCGCCACCGCCGGACTTGGGAGGGGCCATGATGGTCCAGAACATGGAATGGTTGGAGTGGCCTCCGCCGTTGTTGCGCACCACGGTGCGAATGTCTTCGGGAACGGCGTTCAGGTCGCTGATGAGGTCGTCAACCGATTTGGCGGCCAGATTGGGGTGGTTGGCGAGCGCGCCATTCACGTTGGTGATATAGGTCTGATGGTGCTTGTCGTGATGCAGCTTCATGGTCTCCGCGTCGATGAAAGGCTCGAGGGCGGCGTAGTCGTAAGGAAGCGGTGCAAGTTCATATGCCATCGGGGAAATCTCCTCAGTTGGGATTGTACTGTTTCAATGGAAGGTCATCGCAGGGTGTATCGGGACGTTGCCGGGCGCGATGAACCGAGCGAAACGGCGATCAATGCAACCCTCCATTCATATTCGCGGGCCGGGCCCTATGTTTGGATGGATGCGTTAAGACAGTGACAGGGTTCGAAGGAATCGGTGTGAAAATGGAAACCTTGAGGCTCTTGGGAACATCCCTAGGGAGTTGAAAAGCTAGAATTGAACTTCTCTGAACGAACTACCGGTGTGAATCCATGAATGAACGACCGTCGTACCGCTGGCTTGACCAGCAGGGTGAGGCTTTTGGCGCGCCCGGACTGCTGCCCCGCTGGACATCCAGTGTCAAAGACGCGGTGGGAACCGCCTATTCGGCTTCGAGCCGGGTTTGGTTTACCTGCTCGCACGGCATCCTGAACGAGATCTACCACCCTACGATCGACAGCGCCCAGGTCCGCGATATGGAGTTCCTGGTGACGGATGGGGAGACGTTCAAGCACGAGGAGAAGCGCGACCTGGTGTCGACGTTCGAGTACATTCACCCGGAGGCGCTTGGGGTGCGCTACATCAATCGCGACCCCGGCGGCCGGTACACGCTGACCAAGGAGATCATCTGCGATCCTCACCACAGTGTGATCCTGCAGCACGTGCGGCTGGAGGGGCATGAGGAACTGATTCCGCGCCTGAAGATTTATGCGCTGCTGGCGCCGCATCTGGATGGCGGCGGAGCAGGCAACACCGGGCGGGTGCTGGACCTGGCGGGCCGCAAGATGCTGTTGGCATGGAAAAATCAGTGGTCGCTCGCCATGGGCGCCAGCTGCGGCTTTTCGCGCGTAAGCTGCGGGTTTGTGGGCACGAGCGACGGGTGGCACGACCTGCGCGATAACTACGTGATGGACTGGGAGTTCGGTTCAGCCACGAATGGCAATATCGCATTGTTTGGCGAACTGAACCTGGGCGCAGCGGGGACAGACGGCGCGCGCGAGTTCACCCTGGCTTTTGGTCTTGGCGAAGGGAACCACACAGCGCTTCAGAAGACCGTCAGTGCGTTGGCCACGCCATTTGAGCAACATCGCGACCGGTTCATTAAACAGTGGCACCGGTTGGCCAATCCCGAACAGCTGGCGGCAAAGGCGTGTGATGGCGGCAAGCTGATGCGCGCGAGTCACAACGTGCTGCTGGCGCATGAAGACAAGACATTTTCGGGTGCGTTTGTGGCTTCGGCGTCGATTCCGTGGGGACAGGCGCATGGCGACGACGACCTGGGCGGCTATCACCTGGTGTGGACCCGGGACATGGTGCAGACGGCGACGGCGTTGCTGGCCTGCGGGCGCATCGAGACGGCGCGGAGGGCACTGGTCTATCTCGCCTGCACGCAGAAGCCCGACGGGGGATTTGCGCAGAATTTCTGGGTCGACGGGCGCCCGTATTGGTCTGGAGAGCAACTGGACGAGGTGGCATTCCCCATCATCCTGGCCTGGCGGTTGTGGAAGGCGAATGGACTGGGCGACTTCGAGATATTTCCTTTCATCGAGCGGGCCGCGGGATTCCTGGTGCAGCACGCGCCGGTCACGCACCAGGAACGATGGGAGGAGAACGCGGGCTATTCGCCTTCGACGCTGGCGGCCGTGATGGGCGGCCTGATCTGCGCGGCAGATTTGGCACGAGCTCACGACTCGATCGAGTTTGCGGTGTTCCTGGAGGAGTTTGCCGACTGGATCGAGCGGCATCTGGAGGAATGGACGGTTACGAATGAGGGCGTACTGCTGCCCGGGGTCAAGCGGCATTACATGCGCATCCGGCCGCCGGAGCAGGGCGAGGCCTACGCCTGCGAAGACTGTGGGGATGAGATGATCCACATCAACAACCGGCCCCCCGGCGAGCGCACCGAATTTGAAGCGCGCGAGATTATCGATGCGGGTTTTCTTGAGCTGGTTCGGTACGGGGTGCGCCGCGCCGACGATCCGCTGGTCATCGATTCGCTGAAGGTGGTGGACGCGGTTTTGAAGGTGGATCTTCCGCAGGGACCGGGATGGCACCGGTACAACTTTGACGGCTACGGCCAGCGCCCCGATGGCGGACCATTTCAAGGATGGGGACAGGGCCGTGTCTGGCCGCTGTTCACGGGCGAACGGGCGCACTATGAACTGGCGGCGGGAAATGATCCATCGCCCCTGATCGCGACGTACGAGCGATTCGCAACCCTTGGGCAGATGATGCCGGAACAGGTGTGGGACGAGGCGGATCGGCAGGGCCTTGAGAAGGGCAAGCCGGCGGGTTCAGCGGTCCCGCTGGTGTGGGCACATGCCGAGTATCTGAAACTGCTGCGCTCGTCAGTCGACGGCAAGGTGTTTGACTGCATCGATAGCGTCTACGAGCGATACTGCGAACCGCGGGGCAGAAAGCAGCTGCGCGCCAACCTGGAGTTTTACAGCCTCCGGCGGCCGATCCAGAAGATCACAGCAGGAGACACGCTGCGCATTCTCGACGACGCGCCATTTGAAGTGATTTGGACGACGGACCAATGGAAGACATCGCAATCGACCATGGGCCGCAGTCTTGGCAGCGCGGGCTACAGCGTGGATCTTTCCACCGCTCCGAACCCGGCGAGCGGTGGTCTATCATGGACTCTCCACTGGCGCGAGCATAACCGCTGGCTCGGTTACAACGTGGATATCAGCATCGAGCCTCGGAACGAGGCGTAAATTCCGCAGCATTTTTTCGAAAGGAATGGGAACCGAGTTTTATGGCAACTCTTGCGGATCTTTCATTGGACGAATTGTCGATCGATACATTGCGCTTGCTCGCTGTCGATGAGGTGCAGAAGGCCAATAGCGGCCATCCCGGCGCGCCTCTGGGCTGCGCCCCCATTGCCTATCTTTTGTTTCATAAAATCATGAAGCACAATCCGGCGAATTCGAAGTGGCCCGACCGCGACCGGTTTGTGCTTTCGAACGGGCACGCCTCGGCACTGCTGTATGGCACCCTTTTTCTTTCCGGATACAAGGTCACCATCGAGGATCTGCAGGGATTCCGGCAGTGGCACTCGCGAACGCCGGGACATCCCGAGTACGGCGACACGGACGGCGTGGAAGCGACGACCGGTCCGCTGGGGCAGGGGTTGGCAATGGCTGTGGGGATGGCGATTGCGGAGAAGCACCTTGGCGCCATCTACAACAAGCCCGGCTATGAGATTGTGAACCACCACACCTACGTGCTGTGCGGCGACGGCGATTTGATGGAAGGCGTTTCGCACGAGGCGTGCGCGCTGGCCGGAACGCTGGCTCTGGGCAAGCTGATCGTGCTCTACGACGACAACCTGATCTCGCTCGATGGTCCCACGGAGCTGAGCTACAACGACGACGTGCTGGAGCGCTTCGAAGCCTACCACTGGCACACGCAGCGAGTCGCCGACGGCAACGATTTGAAGGGCATTGAGGCTGCGATTGAAGCGGCCAAGGCGGTGACGGACAAGCCCTCGCTTATCGCGGTGCGCACCGTGATCGGCTATGGAAGTCCCAACGCCGGCACCAACAAGGTGCATGGCGAGGCGCTGGGAGTGGCAGATACGGCAGCGACGAAGAAGTTCTACGGTTTTCCAGACGACCAGAGCTTTTATGTTCCCGATGATGCACTGAAGAACTGGCGCAAGGCTATCGATCGCGGTGCAACGGCAGAAGCCGAATGGCAGCATCTCTTCGCGCATTACGCAGCGGAGTTCCGCGACCTGGCCGTTGAGTTCGATCGCACGCAGAAAGGTCTGCGAAAAAAAGACTGGGAGAAGTCGATCCCTTCTTTCCCCGTCGACAAGAAGCAGGCTACGCGCAACGCGGGCAATGCCATCATGAATGCCGTGGCGGGTGTCGTGCCGGAACTGTTTGGCGGCGCGGCTGACCTGACCGCGTCGACAAAGACCATTTTCAAGCCGGGCCAGAGTTTCCATGTGGATCCTGCCGGGCGGAACGTGTTTTTCGGCGTGCGCGAATTCGGGATGTGCGCGGCAGTGAATGGCATGGCGGTACACGGCGGCCTGGTGCCATTTGGCTCGACTTTTTTTACCTTCTCTGACTACTGCAAACCCGCGCTGCGACTGGCCGCGTTGATGCAGTGCCACTCGATCTTTGTGTTCACGCACGATTCGATTGGTTTGGGCGAAGACGGTCCAACGCACCAGCCGATCGAGCAGCTGATGATGCTGCGCGCGGTGCCGGGCCTTACCGACTTCCGGCCCGCCGACGCCAATGAGACGGCGGCATGCTGGCGGCTGGCGCTGGACCGCACGACCCCGAGCTTTTTCGCGCTGACGCGGCAGGATCTGCCGGTGATCGACGCGACGAAGCACGATGTTTATGCCGGCGTGAGCAAGGGCGGGTATGTTTTGGAAGACGCGGCGGACGCAAAGGTGGTTTTGATTGCGACGGGCTCGGAGGTTTCGACGGCGCTTGATGCGGCGAAGTTACTGGCCGGCGAAGGAATTGCGGCGCGCGTGGTCAGCTTGCCGAGTTGGAAAATCTTCGAAGAGCAGACGGCCGCGTACCGGGCCAGCGTGCTGCCGGCGGGAGTGCCCAGGCTCGCGGTGGAAGCGGGGGCCACACTGGGCTGGTGGAAGTATGTTGGCTTGGACGGCGATGTTGTGGGCGTCGATCGCTTTGGTGCATCGGCACCCGGTCCCAAAGTGATGGCCGAGTATGGGTTCACGCCGGAGAACGTGGCGGCGCGGGCGAAGGCGTTGATCAAGAAATAGGGAACGAGGGAGCGAGAGAACAAGGGACCAGAGACCAGGGACCAGGGACCAGGGAGTAACGAACAACAACGAATCGCTGCAGGATCTTCGCAGGCTTTTACTCCCTACTTACTGTTACGGATGCTTTACGTTGAAGGAGTTACATGAAGTTAGTGATTGCATCGGATCACGCGGGGTTTGAGCTTAAGGAACAAGTGCGAGCCTATCTCACGCGTGAAGGACACGAGATTCTCGATCTGGGTGCATACAAGGTTGAGCCGCAGGACGACTATCCGGATTATGCCGAGCGCGTGGGCGAGGCAATTCGTGCAGGAGATGCGCCGCGCGGAATTCTGATATGCGGTTCGGGAGTGGGTGTTTGCGTGGCGTCGAACAAGATTCCCGGAATTCGCGCGGGAATGTGCCACGACACCTATTCCGCACACCAGGGCGTAGAGCACGACGACATGAATGTGATTGTGCTGGGCGCGCGGATCGTGGGAGCATCGCTCGCCTACGAACTGGTGGATGCGTTTCTCAAGGCGAAGTTCATCTCCAATGAGCCACGGTTTGTCCGCCGCTTCAAGAAAGTGCTGGCCATCGAAGCAAAGTATCAACGCGATTCCAACTAGATGGTGAGTTTGAAATCCTTAACAGAAATGGGGGAAAAGCAGATTCTTCCCTCACCACCCCCAAACTGAAATACGTTTGGGGCCCCGTTCACTCAGAATGACACCGCCAGTTTTCCTTTGCTGACCACCGTTTTTGTGAGACGCCGATGTTCCCCTTCGACGTGATCCTTTTCGACGTAGGCGGAGTCCTGCTGACCAACGGCTGGGACCATCGTGAACGCGCGGCAGTCGTGGATCAGTTTCAACTGGATCGTGCGGAGTTTGAGCGGCGGCACGCGCAGGCAAACGATGCATGGGAGCGAGATACGATCAGCGCGGCGCAGTATCTTGACGCAACGGTGTTTTATGAACCGCGAAGCTTCAGCAAAGACGAATTCATGGCTGCGATCTTTGCCCAATCGCAGGCTCTGCCAAACGGGGCGCTTGGAATCCTCAGTGAACTGGCGGCATCCCATAGGTGCATGCTTGGTGCTCTGAATAATGAAGCGCGGGAGCCGAATGAATACCGGTTTCAAAGCTTTGGTTTGCGCGATCAACTGGATGTGGCCCTCAGTTCCTGCTACATGGGACTGCGCAAGCCCGACCCCGCGATCTATCGTCGCGCTCTGGATATTCTGGGCAAGCCGGCAAAGCGCACGTTGTTTATCGACGACCGCGCGGAAAATGCGGCCGCGGCCGCGAGCGCAGGAATGCGGGTGATTTGCTTCACCGGAGCTGATACATTGCGCAGCAACCTGCAGACATTGGAAGTTTTTTAACCGGATTGGAAGGGAGAGCGTTATGCAATTGGGATTGATTGGTCTGGGGAAGATGGGCGGCAACATGGCGGAGCGGATTCGCCTCGGCGGCCACCAGGTGATTGGCTTCGACTTCAATGCAGAGGCCGTGCAAAAACTAACTGCCTCTGGCAATGTGGGGGTCAATTCGCTCGAAGACATGGCCAAGAAGTTCACCGGCCGCAAGGCTATCTGGATCATGGTGCCGCAGGGCAAGCCGGTTGACGACACGATCGCCAAGCTCGAACCACTGCTGAACAAGGGCGACATCCTGATCGACGGCGGCAACTCGAACTACAAGGATTCGCAGCGCCATTACAAGGAAGTGACGGCGAAGGGATTCCAGTTTGTGGATGTGGGGACGTCGGGCGGCGTGTGGGGATTGAAGGAGGGATACAGCATGATGGTGGGCGGCGACAAAGAGGCCGTCGACTATCTGCGGCCCATCCTGGAAACGCTGGCGCCGGAAAAAGACAAAGGCTGGGGTCATGTGGGGCCGGCCGGCGCAGGACACTTTGTGAAGATGGTGCACAATGGCATCGAGTACGGCATGATGCAGTCGTATGCCGAGGGTTTCACCATTATGGAGAAGAAGGAAGAGCTGAACCTCGACCTGGCGCAGATCTCGCAGATCTGGCGTTTCGGCAGCGTGGTGCGGAGCTGGCTGCTGGACCTGACGGCTGATGCGCTGAGCAAGAATCCGACTCTCGAGGGACTTGAGGCGTATGTGGCGGATTCCGGCGAAGGACGCTGGACGGTGTTTGAAGCCATTGATCTGAATGTGTCGGCTCCGGTGATCACCGAATCGTTGATTCGGCGCATTCGCTCGCGCGAAGAGAACAACTTTACCGACCGCATGCTGGCGATCATGCGCAATGCATTCGGCGGACATGCGGTGAAGAAAGACTAGGATTCAGGATTCAGAGATCAGAGATCAGGACGCAGAAGGGGGACAGGCCATGGCATCAGCAACTGTGCAAATGAAGATTCGCCCGGAGGATCTGAAGCAGGTTCCGAAGAGCGGTGAGCGGATTCCGAATCCGGGGATCCTGGTGATCTTTGGCGCTTCCGGCGATCTGACCAAGCGCAAGCTGCTGCCTGCGCTCTTCCATCTCGAGCAGGATGGCCTTCTGCCGAAGGACTTCGCCATTGTCGGGGTGGCGCGCCGGGCGCTGGGGGATGAGTTCGCTGCCGACATGCGCGAAGGCATCATCGACTTTGGAGACGCGGACAAGGCCGATCCCCGGCTTGAGGAGTTCACGAGGAAAATCAGCTACTACTCGCTGAGCTTCGACGACGCCTCACACTACGCGGGATTGAAGCAGGAGCTGGACAAGATTGCGACAGAGAAGAACATCGGGCCGGACAGATTGTTTTATCTGGCGACGGCGCCGGAGTATTTTGCCCCGATTATCGAGAACCTTGGCGCGCAGGGGATGGCGCAACCCGGCCCGGAGGGCTCCCCGGGACGCATAGGCGTGGTGATTGAGAAGCCATTCGGGCACGATCTCGATTCGGCGCGCGAACTGAATCATCAGGTGAACGCGGTCTTCCACGAGAACCAGGTCTTCCGCATCGATCACTATCTGGGCAAGGAGACGGTGCAGAACATTTTGGTCTTCCGGTTCGGCAACGGCATCTTCGAGCCCATCTGGAATCGCAATTACATCGACCACGTGCAGATCACGGTGGCGGAGACGCTGGGCGTGGAGGGGCGCGGGCCGTTCTACGAGAAGGCCGGCGCGCTGCGCGACGTGGTGCAGAACCACGTAATGGAATTGCTGAGTTTCGTGACCATGGAGCCGCCATCGAGCTTTGAGGCGGAAGCGGTGCGCCGGGAAAAGGTGAAGGTGTGGCGTGCGATTCCGAGCATTCCCATCAAGGATGCGGTGCGCGGGCAGTATGGCCCGGGCGTTGTGGAGGGGAAGAAGGTAATCGGATATCGGGACGAAGATCGCGTCAACCCCGAGTCGGGAACCGAGACATACGCGGCCTTGAAGCTGGGGATCGAGAACTGGCGGTGGGCGGGCGTGCCGTTTTATCTGCGCGCGGGCAAGCGGATGAAGAAGCGCGCCACGGAGATCAGCATCCAGTTCCGGCAGCCACCGCTGCTGATCTTCAACCGCATGCAGTCCAGCGGACCGTGCACGGATATCCAGCCGAACCTGCTGACCATTCGCATTCAGCCGAACGAAGGAATCGCGCTGCGCTTTGGCGCGAAGGTTCCCAACACGCCGAACATGTCGGTGTGCCCGGTGAATATGGATTTCGATTACGCCGCTGCGTTCGGGACATCAACGGCGAATGGATACGAGCGTCTGCTGCTGGACGCCATGCTCGGTGATCAGACGCTGTTTGCGCACCGCGACGGCGTGGAGGTGACCTGGACGCTCTATACGCCGATTCTCGAAGCGTGGGCGGCGAAGAATCCCGAGGTGTTTCCAAATTATTTTGCGGGCACATGGGGACCGGACTGCGCGGATCGGCTGCTGGAGCACGAGGGTCACGTGTGGCGCAACAACATCGGCTGAGAACGCGAAGCGTGGAGCAGCGGCCGGGTGCAGGCGGCGCTTCGGCTGTTCTAGTTGTTCTCCTTCTTGCGGTGTCTCTCGCCTCTGCGCAGGAAGAGCGCTGGGCGCAGTTGTCGCAGCAGGCCGAACAACTCCGCCAGCAGGGGCAGATTAATCAAGCTATTCCCGTGGCGCAACAGGCATTCAAGGTTGCCGCAGCCACCTTTGGCCCAAATGATCGCAGGGTCGGCCTTTCGCTCGACGCGCTCGGCCTTCTGTACAAGAGTCTCGACGACCTGGGCGACGCCGACAGTTGCTTTCGTCGCGCGCTCGCCATCTTGAAAGCCGCTGAAGGTTCGCAGGGCAAAGACGCCGGCACCGTGCTTCTCAATCTTGCCGACCTGTACGCAGATCACGGCCGCTGGGGCGAGGCGGAAAGCGACTTCCGCGAAGCCCTCACGATCGCCGTCCAGGCGTACGGCCAGGAGGATCCGCATGTCGCCGATGTGATGCGCGACGGCGCCAGCCTCATGATCGACGAGGGCAAACTTGAGCCCGCAGCGCATGTTCTGCGCGGAGCGATCGCCATTTACACCCATGCCGGTCCAGAGTGGAACAGCCAGCTCGCGGCCACCTACAATCTGGCGGGGCAGGACGTCGGCGACTCTGGAGATTACAAGGTCGCTGAAACGCTGTTCCAGAAAGCCATCGATCTCAGCGAGAAATCAGATGGCGCCACCAGCGTGGCATACGGCACTTACCTCGGCAACTTGGCCGATGTCTACCAGAACGAACAGCGCTACGCCGAAGCGGAACCACTCTTCCTCCGCATGATTGCGATCCTTCAACAACACTACAGTCTCGACAATCCCATTCTCGACGAAATCGATGTAAACATCGCGCTCTTCTATTTTGGCTGGGACAAGCCCGATCGCGCGGCGCCCTGGTTCGACAGGTATATCTCCAGTCGTCTGGCGCAGTGGAAGGCCAATGCCTGGACCATGAGCGAGCAGGATCGCCTCGTATACTACGCGACGCTTCCCGGCACATTTCCCATCTACTTCAGCTTCGTCACCAAGTATCACGACCGCTATCCTGCGCTGACCGGGAAGATGTACGACGCGCTGCTGGCCGAACGCGGGCTTGTCGCCGAGAGCGCTGCTTCCAGTCGGGCGAGAATCATGGCCAGCGGCAATCGCGGAGCGCTCTCGGTGCTGGACAGGCTTGCCGCGGAAAAAGCCCAGTTTGCCGCACTCGCCTCGTCGTCCGCTGACAATCGCGCGCGGATCTCGGACCTCAGCAAGCAGATCAATCAGACCGAAGAAGCGCTCGCTCAAGTCTCGGGAGCCTACTCACAGGCGAAAACTCTCTCGGCTGCCACCTGGCGCGACGTGCAGAAGGCTCTCCAGCCTGGCGAAGCCGCCGTCGAAATCACGAAGTTCCAGGTGCACACCGGTCACGCCTTCATCGCCAACCGCATCTACGTCGCTCTCGTCGTCAGGCCGGGCGCGGAGTTTCCACAACTTGTTGTGCTTGGCGATTCGAAACAGCTCGAAGCCATGCCGCTCACCAGTTTCCGTACCGTCGTCGCGAAAACCCGCGGATTAACTGTCGAGCCTGAGGCCGCAGAAGGCGCTTCCGGCTCAGCGGTCGCCGCGCCAGTCAATGCAAGCGCCGCCTACGACGCGTTCTGGAAGCCGCTCGAGCCCGCGCTCGCCGGCGTGCAGCGCATCTACGTCGCCGCGGATGGCGTGCTCAACCAGATTCCCATCGGCTTGCTCTCCGACTCCAGGGGCAAGCTGCTTCTCGAGAAATACCAGCTCCGGTATGTCAACAGTACGCGCGATGTTTGCGGCGCACCCAAGAGCCCAACCGTAAAGCAGGCCATTCTGCTTGGCAATCCGAATTTCGACCTCGCGCAGACAGCGCAAGGCAGCGCCCCTGTTTCCTCCCAGGCTTCCGGCTCACCGAGCTCCATCGACCTCACGGGTGGTCCACTTCCTCCGCTTCCGGGCACTGAGACCGAAGTTACAGCGATCGACAAGATGCTCCGCCAGTCCGGGTGGCAAACCACGCTCTATACCGGCGATCGCGCTCTCAAGACTTCGCTTCAGAGCGTGCGCGGCCCGCGCGTCGTGCACATCGCCACTCACGGTTTCTTCCTCGAAGATCATCCTGCGCCCACCAAGTCCGGGGGCCAGGTTCGTCTTCGCGGGGCGGGCGACGATCCCATGCTGCATTCCGGCCTGTTCTTTGGCGGCGCCAATCGCACTCGTTCCGGCGCTGCGAACAGCCCCGACAACGGCGTGCTCACCGCGTACGAAGCCAGCCAGCTCAACCTTGAGGGGACGGAACTCGTTGTGCTGAGCGCGTGCGAAACCGGCCTGGGCGAACAGGGCAACAGTGAGGGTGTCTTCGGCCTTCGCCGCGCGTTGCAGGAAGCCGGCGCCGACGCCGTCATGATGAGCATGTGGTCCGTTCCCGATAAGGAAACGCAGGAGCTGATGGCGCTCTTCTACGCGAAGTGGCTCGGCGGCCTCGATAAACCCGAAGCGCTTCGCCAGGCGCAGCTTCAGGAACGCGACGTTGTCCGCAAACGCTACGGGCGCGATCTTGCTTATTATTGGGGCGCTTTCGTCTTGATCGGGCGCTGAATTTGGGGTCGTCGGTCTTTCCTGGACCGACAGGGGCGCTTCGATCGAATAGCCGGCGATACGGAAAACAACTCCAAGTCACGCTCGCTTGAAACGATTATGTGATCTGGGTCACTACTTTGCAGGACTCGCGGTTATTGAGGGCTTCGGTCTGCCACCTTCGTGGTAGCGGGCGCAACTCCGAGGCGGGAGGCGGTTCTCATCCAATAGGAGTCCAATGAGACTGGACCACATATTATGACTTCACTAAGAAACAAATCGACCATTCCGCTTGATCATGCCGTGCTTTGCCTTGACTGCAATTGCGTGAGCGACGCCAATCGAGAGTGCCCTGCCTGCTCTTCGCGGGCGCTGATGAATTTGAGTGTCGTTCTGAATCGTCCCGCCGAGTTTGCGGAGTACGAAAAGCTGGCCAACGCCGCGTAGGAACGAATCTCAACGTTTTTCGGATCTCAAAATTGAGACCAGGTGTGCGTGGGTTCGTTGCTCTCCCACCCTTGCGACAAAAACGTCGCAAGGATGGGGCACCCTCGGTTTCGAATCAGATGGATTTCCGGGGCTCAGAATCGAGACTCTTCGGCTTCGCTCAGGGCAGGCTCCGGGGCACCCGGCACCCGGCTACTTTTTCGTGACCTTTACGAAGGTGCCATCGGGCAGGTCACCTTCGAGCAGATGGACGACGCCGCCCTTCACGTAACCCTCTAAAATCTGATCGTTTACAGGCTTTGAAGGCAACTTCTTACCGGCGGCTGCGGCGGTGGGATCAGCATCGGGCCTGCCTGCTGCGGGCCGGCCTGTTCCCTTATCCATGGCGTCGTTGGCGAGCTGATCGGCTTCCTTGTTGCCGCCGCGGAGGGTGTGACGCATCTCGAAGCGCTCGAGCCGGCGGGCAAGGCCCTTGGCTTCCTCCCAGAGCGGACGCAGGCCGGGGCTGGCCACCTTGTACTGGCCTTTCATCTGCTTGACCATGAGCTCGGAGTCGGAGACGACGCGAAGCCGGCGCGCGCCGTGCTCCTGTGCCCAGGCAAGAACCGCGAGAAGTCCTTTGTATTCAGCATAATTGTTAGTTTGGCGGCCGAGGAATGCACTCAGTCTGGCGACCACCTTGCCGGTCGGGTCTTCGATGACGGCTCCATAGCCGGACGGGCCGGGATTGCCCCGCGATCCGCCATCGCAATGTGCCGTAAACCAGCCGCTGGATTCACCGGGCGCGGCTTCCGTTTCCGCAAAAAGGCTCTGGTTCATGCTTTCCCAGTGTAAAGCCCATCGACAAAGACCTGTCGATGGGCACCCGGCCCGCCACCCCTTCGACGCATCTAGCCCAGAGGGCACCGTGCCGGCGGTGGTTGTGGACTCCGGACCGACGGCGTCACCTGAAGCGGGATTTGACCGCAATTGCGGCTCACAAACAGGCTTCGCCGCAGTCTACACAAGTGCGATAACGTCTGCACCACCGGAGTGAAAATCTCGATGGCATCGGATGCTGTGAGTTACCCCACTTCGCCGACGGCTCTGCCCGGCGCTTTAGCGTGGCCTGCCAAAAGGAGGATACAATCTTCCGCAGGTATGGCCTCGAGAGCAATGGACGGACCGGATCGGGCTGCAGAGCGTTTGCAGGCCCGTGCGCCGGAGATGGAACTGATTCGCGAGGCGCAGTCCGGGTCGCGGGCGGCATTCGACGCCCTGGTTCGCCAGTATGAGCAGCAGGTATTGCGGCTGGCGTTGCACTTGACGGGCTCAGAGCAGGATGCGGAAGACATCTACCAGGAGGCCTTTCTCAAGGCATTCCGGTATATCGGGAACTTCCGGTTCGAGTGCTCGTTCTACACCTGGATCTACCGGATCGTGACCAATCTGTGCCTGGATCAGCTTCGCCGCCGCAAGACGCGCCGCGAAGACCAGGCCGTGGTGGTGGATCACTCCGGCGACGAGATCGACATCTTGGGTTCGGTCTCGGACAATCGGTCATTCTCGAACCCGAGCAAGGAACTGGATCGCAAGGTGCTGGGCGAGCGGATCCAGGCCGCGCTCAGCAAACTGACGCCGCGGGAGCGGATGGTTTTTGAACTGAAGCATTATCAGGGACTCCGCCTGCGCACGATTGGAGAGATGTTGAATACCACGGAAGAAACTGCCAAGAATACGCTCTTCAGAGCGACTAAGAAGTTGAGACTTCAACTGGCAGGCTTGCGTTAGGCCCTTCGCGGGGCGGCGGATCTTTGGATCAGATCCGCGGTAGTACTTAAGAGGCTGGAAGGACGTAGAGAGATGAATTGCGAACTTGCCCATGAGCGCATCGTTCTGGCGGCGTATAGCGAGCTGCCCGACGAACAGGTACACGAGCTGGACCGGCACCTTGCTGCCTGCACAGAGTGCAGCCAGGAGCGGCAACAGCTGCTGGCGCTGAAGACGCTGGCCACGGCCTACCCTGTCTCCGAGCCCGATCCCAATTTTGTCACCCGCTCGCGCATCCGCCTGGAAGAGTCTCTGGATGCGATTCCGCCCAAACGGTGGTTCGAGCGGTTCGGCCAGCGCGTACTGAACAACTTCGCGAACCTGCAGGCTGCTCCGGTTGCGGCGGTTCTGCTGCTGATTGTGGGGGGTGGCGCCGGCACGCTGGGCGGCTATCAGTACGCCCAAGCCCGCGCAGCGCGCGCCGCGGAACGCGTTGCGGCAACGCCGGTGGACAAGGGCGACCAGGGTCAGGTGACGCCGATTCCGGCGGAGGTGGCGAACATCTCCAGCATTGTGCGCCAGCCGAACAGCGAGTTAGTCGATGTGACGTATAACCAGGTGGTGCCGCAGCATATCCAGGGTTCGCTCGACGATCCGGCGATCCGCCAATTGCTGATGCTGGCCTCGCAGAATGCGTCTTCACAGGGCGTGCGGGACGACTCAGTGGGATTGCTGGCGGCCGAATGCCGGGCCGGGCATGCCTGCCAGGGTGAGGGCATCCGCGACGCTCTGATGGAAGCGTTGCGCTACGACAAGAGCGAGGCCGTTCGAGAGAAGGCGCTCGAGGGTTTGCAGCCGTACGTGGCCGAGGACATGCGGGTTCGCGACGCCGTGCTGGAAGCGCTGCTGAACGACAGAGATCCGCGCATTCGCGCGACGGCGATCAGTGAACTGGAGCCGGTGGAAGCCGATACGGGCGTAAAACGCGTATTGTCTACCGTTGCCAATTCGGACAATAATCCCCATATCCGCACGGTGTCCCGCGAAGTTCTAAGCCGGGCTCCGCAGTTTCAATAACGAACCCCTTACCTTCAGGCAACCGCTCCGTCCATACAAGAGTGCGGACCTGGATGAAGGAACACGAGGAAAGTATCATGAACCGCTTTATGAGGCCTTACATCCAAGCTGGAGTCGCCCTGGTGGGAGCCGCGATCCTACTGGCGCCATCGATGGCGTCGGCGCAGGGGACGCACATCACGCAAATCGTGGAAGAACCCAACCCTCTGCTGCTGCACTCAAATTCGCAGGGGTATCTTGGCGTACTGGTCGGCGACGTTGACTCGGACTCGGCAAGCAAGCTCAAGCTGAAGGAAGTCCGGGGCGCCGTAGTTACGCTTATCGATCACGACGCACCGGCGGCGCAGGTCGGGCTTCGCGTGAACGACGTGCTTCTCGAAATCAACGGACAAACCGTCGAGAGCGCGGAGGCCTTCGGACGGATGATGCGCGAAATTCCGCCGGGCCGCAAAGTGACGCTGTTGATCAGCCGCGACGGCGCAACGCAGACGCTCACCGTTCAGCTAGCCGATCGCCGGAAGCTCGACACCGCCATCTGGAACAAGCTGAACGACGGCAGCGATATCAGCTCGCCGGTGCAAGGGCTGGGCATTCTGGGGAACGGTCTCAGCGGGGATGCGCCGCTTCCGGGCGGATTCCACATGCCGTTTGTCGGCAGCAGCACACTGCACGTTGGCGCGCTGGTTGAGCCGCTCACGGCGCAGATGGCCGACTATCTTGGCATTCAAAATGGCCTGATGGTGAAGCAGGTGGCACGCAAGAGCGAAGCCGCCGCCGCGGGGATGAAAGCCTTCGACGTGATCCTGAAGGTTGGAGCGGAGAGCATCGCGACCGTTTCTGACTGGGATCGTTCGATGCGCACCAACCAGGGGAAGGCCGTCCAGGTCACTGTCCTTCGCGACAAGAAGCCGATGACGCTGACGCTGCAGGTGGATTCGAAAAAGAAGAGCGAACTGGATTTCGACGGGATCTTCCCGGATGGGGATTGCCCGTTGATGGCCTTTGCCGATCCCGATGTCGCGCTGGAATTGCAGCAGCACCTCGATCTGGACGAGTCCGCCGTGCAGTCGATGCGCGATCAGAGCGAAGCATTGAAGGATCAGCTTAAAGAGTGGAAGGATGAGTCGGGCAAGATGCATTTCGAAATCACGCCACAACAGGCGGAGGAATTTCGCAAGCAGGCCGAGGAGTTTCGCGATGCGTTCAAGGGCCAGAACTTCGCCGTCGACCCGAAGCAGATGGAAGAGTTGCAGCAGCAGATGGAACAATTCAACAAGCAGTTTTTCGGCGCGGACAGCTTCAAGTTTGACCCGAAGCAGATGGATGAACTGAAGCGCGAAATGCGCGAGTTCCAGCAGGCGTTTCCGCAGTTTGAATAATCTGGGTGACGAATATCCGAGGGCGCCGAACAGAGAGTCGGCGCCCTCGGTGTTTGTGCGAACCAATCGTGGCTACGCTTGCGGCGGCTGCAGGATGCAGTTCGGCGTGGAGCGCGCGATCTCCCATTCTTCTTCGCTCATATCGACGGACACATCCGCGAACAAAGGGGTGCTTAGATAGCGCTCACCGGTATCGGGGAGCATGCACAGGATCGTCGATCCCTTTGGGGCCTCCGCGGCAACGCGAAGCGCACCGGCAAACGTTCCGCCGGAGGAGATGCCAACGAAGATGCCCTCCTTCTTGGCGAGTTCCTTGCTGCACTTGAGGGCATCGGCGTTGGCGATGCGCAACACCTGGCTGATCGCTCTCGACGCGACGGCATCGCCGGTCAGCTTGGCGATGAAGTCCGGGCT
This sequence comes from uncultured Acidobacteriaceae bacterium, assembly GCA_963830285.1. Classification (GTDB taxonomy): domain Bacteria; phylum Acidobacteriota; class Terriglobia; order Terriglobales; family Acidobacteriaceae; genus Telmatobacter. The sequence continues at coordinate 740,187 of CAWHLU010000008.1, read as the reverse complement.
CCAGCCCTGCATGGGATGCGGCTTCCAGCTGGGATGACCGGACTTCGCCGATCCATCGGCGTTGCGCTCCTGTTCGATGCCGCTCGAAAGCATTGGCGCATCGTCAGGCTCGCAGACCACGATCTTTGTTTCCGGACGATCCTTGGCCAGCACGCGGGCCACGCCTTTGAGCGTGCCGCCAGTGCCGAATCCTGTGACCCAGTAGTCCAGCCGCTCGCCGGCGAAGTCGTTCACAATCTCCTGTGCGGTGGTGCGCGAATGCATGTCCGCGTTGGCTTCGTTTTCGAATTGGCGCGTGTAATACCAGCCGTGTTTTTCGGCGAGTTCGACAGTTTTATTCACCATGCCGACAGCGCGCGCCGCGGCGGGCGTAAGGATGACCTTTGCGCCGAGGAACCGCATAAGCTTGCGCCGCTCGATGCTGAAAGTCTCGGCCATGGTCACCACCAGGGGATAGCCTTTGGCCGCGCAGACCATGGCGAGGCCGATGCCAGTGTTGCCGCTGGTTGCCTCCACGACGGTCTGCCCCGGCTTCAGCTTGCCGGTGCGCTCTGCTTCCTCAATCACACCCAGCGCGAGACGATCCTTGACCGAGCCCAGCGGATTGAATGCCTCGATCTTGACGTAGAGGTTTACATCCGGCGGCGCGAGGCGGTTGATCCTGACAACCGGCGTATTGCCGACCGTTTCCGTGATGCTTGCATACTTGCCCATTCTTCGACCTCCGAATGCAGGCAATTGTACAGGCGCAACGCGACAGGGTCGCTAAAGATCGTACCCCGACAGCGAATGGAAGAGCGCGCGGCAGGGCGCAAGAATCGGGAATCGCGCCTGCACCGCTGTCCAGTAAAATCTCTGCGAGGCGTCCCCATGCAGCAAACTGAAACGATCGAACATCGAACATCGCCGCTCAATCTTTCTTCCGACGACTTTCGCGCCGCCGGGCACCAGCTCGTGGATCGCATCGCCGATTTCTTTGACTCTCTTCCGCAGCGGCCGGTGACGACGGGCGAAACCCCTTCCGCCATACGCCAGTGGCTGGATGCCGACCGCTCGCTACCGATGCAGGGCACAGATGCGGCGGAGTTGCTGAACCGCTCGGCTGGTCTGCTCTTCGATCATTCCTGTTTCAACGCACACCCACGCTTCTGGGGTTATGTCACCTCGTCGGCCGCGCCGATCGGAGTATTGGGCGAAATGCTGGCGGCGGCGGCGAACCCCAACTGCGGTGCGTGGCTGCTGTCGCCGATGGCGAGCGAGATCGAGGCGCAGAGTATTCGCTGGATCGCGGAGATGCTCAACTACCCAACCGATTGCGGAGGCCTTTTCGTCAGCGGCGGCAACATGGCCAACATCGTCGGCTTTCTTGCGGCGCGCCAGGCGAAGGGAGGCAGAGATGTCCGGTCGAAGGGCGTCGATGGCGCGCGGTTGCGTGCATACGGCTCGAAAGAGACGCACACCTGGATTCAGAAGGCTGCCGACATCGGCGGCCTGGGCACAGACTCGGTGCGGTGGATCGCGACCGACAACAGGATGCGCATCGACCTCGATGCTCTGCGTACACAAATTCGCGCCGACCTCGCCGCCGGCGACAAGCCGTTCATGGTGATTGGCAATGCCGGCACGGTCAGCACCGGCGCCGTGGACTCGCTGCCCGAACTCGCCGAGATATGCCGGGAATTTGATTTGTGGTTTCACATCGACGGCGCTTATGGTGGATTCGCTGCCGTATGTCCTGATGCGCCACCGGAATTTGCGGGACTGGGCGCGGCGGACTCCGTTGCGGTGGACCCGCACAAATGGCTCTACGCGCCGATCGAGGCGGGCTGCGCCCTGGTGCGGGACATCTCGAAGTTGCGCGACGCGTTCGCGTACCACCCCCCGTACTACAGCTTCGGGGTCGAAGCCATCAATTATTTCGATCTCGGCCCGCAGAACTCGCGCGGCTTTCGCGCGTTGAAAGTGTGGCTCGCGCTGCAGCAAGCAGGACGCGACGGCTATGCGCAGATGATTTCAGACGACATGCGCCTTTCGCGCGCCATGTTCGATTGCATTGCGAGGTATCCGGGACTGGAAGCGCTGACGCAGGGGCTGAGCATCACCACATTCCGTTACGTTCCGCCGGATCTGAAGCGCGACAGCGACGACGTGGACAACTATCTGAACGATCTGAATCGCCAACTGCTCTCACGGCTTCAGCAAGGCGGAGAAGCTTATCTTTCCAATGCCATCGTTGACGGAAAATATGCGCTGCGCGCGTGCATTGTGAACTTCCGCACTACGACTCAGGATGTGGAAGCGCTGCTGCCGATCCTCGTTCGCCTCGGCAAGCAGGTGGACGCGGAGCTGCGCCCGGCAAACGTTTCCTGATTCTCCCGAAAAAAGCAGGTGCCCTACGTCCGGGCGAATGTATACACTCGCTGAAAGATCCTCTCTTCCCCCAATTCATTAGCGGCGTGGTTTTGCCGCGCAGGTGCTTGCCTGTGTAGTGGCAGCTTCCGGGCGCATATAGGAAGGAGTACTGCATGACAAAAGAACTGCGTGTCCTGGCGGTAGTTGGGCTGGTGACTGGTGCAATTCTGGGAATGGCGGGATCAATGGTGGCTGCGTCGAATGTACGAGCAGTTTGCTGGGCGATTGATGCTGCGGGCGTCATCGTCGCCACCGTGATCCTGGCGCTCAGCTATCTTCGCGCCGGCAAGATGGAAGTGGCCTCAGGGTTCCTGATTTACGCCATCGGAGAGGCCATCATGCTTACCGGTACATCCATGTCTCTCGATGCAAGTGTGCCGGCCTTTGCGGCGGGTACCGCGCTCTGGTCAGTTGGTCTTATCCTGATCAGCGTGCCACGAGAATTCGTGCTTCTGACGCGACTGACCGGGCTGGTTGCCGCGGTCCTGTTCGGAGTAGTTTCGCTGCACATCTTCCGGGGAACGCCGCTGACGCCGATCGCGCGCCCGCTGCCGTTCTTTGCCTATCCGGTGCTGGTGCTCACGTTCTTCGGCTGGATATGGACAATTGTCAGGCACGGCGCAGAGGTGGCGGCCGCCGAGACGCAGGCGCAACGGAAACGTGCAACCGTGGTGATTCGATGACAGGTTGATCGATTACTTCACGCCTTTGTCCGGATTCCAGACGCCCTGCAATTTGCGGACATAGAGAATCTGGCCAACGTGGTAGGCATTGTGCGCGCCGACATGCGCGATGAGCGAGGCATTGGCAGCGAGTTTGGCATCGTCGGCATCGGCCACTGCCTTGTCCCAATCGGCCAGCACCTGGTTGAGTTTCTTTACCAGATCGTCCCACTGCGCAGCCGTGAAGTTGTCGAAGGTCTCGTTGTTGTTGCCGTCGAATTTCTCATTCTTTTCGCCCTTGAAATCGTTGAGCGCGCGCTGATCCCAATACCAGATGTGATAGGCGAGCTGACCCACCGAGTGGTTCCCTTTGCCGGGACTCCACATGGCTTGCTGCGCGGTCAGCCCATCCACGGCGATGCTCACCGGGACAAACCAGTCTTCCTGATCATGGGTGGTGCGCAGTTGCTCCAGGAGGACGCCGCGCAAGGTGGTCGGCGGCTTCTTGTCATTGGTCTGGGCGAAGAGGGGAACCGACAGGAGCAGAAGGAACGCAAACTTTTTCATCGAACGACCTCGCGGGAGATGCAGTGCTCGGAGTATAACGCCGCGGCTCTCCGTGGTCATCCGCCAACCTGTGTCCGTAGACCGCTTCGGAACTTCATTGCGTGGGCGCGACACATCGGGGTTGGAATAGCCGCAGGAATCGGCTAGCTTCCAGTACTCATGATGTCGAGCCCGCAGCCGGTTCTCAAATTTCCTTCTCCGTCCGCCGCACCCGGGGACATGGCGCAGAGCCAGCAACCGGCGCTCATCCTGTTTGCCATCGGCCTGATTGGCCTGGGTGTAATCGGGCTGGTGGTCGGCGACTTCGCTATGGTGTGGCAACCGGTGGCTGCGTGGGTGCCGGGGCGCACCGCTCTGGCGTACCTGGCTGGCTTTCTCGAGGTGAGTGTCGGCTTGCGGCCTGCTCTTCCGCCCCACGCGCGCATTGGCCGTGCGCATTGTGTTTCCCGGGCTCATTCTGTGGGCTTCGCTGAAGCTGCCGGACATCATGGTCGCTCCGCAGACGGAAGGAGCATGGCTCGGCCTTGGCGAGCTGACGCTTCTACTCTCCGGCGGCTGGACCCTGTTTGCCCAGCTTGCCGATCTGCCCCGGGGTTCTCTTTTTGCGTTTGCTGCCGGAGAGCGCGGCCTGCGAGCGGCTCGCATGCTCTTCGGCGCGTCGCTGCCGCCAATCGGGCTATCGCATTTTGTATACCTGCAGGCCACCGCACACTTTGTTCCGGCGTGGCTGCCGTATCGCGAGGGATGGGCCAGGCTTACCGGCGCCGGCCAGATCGCGAGCGGTCTCGGCGTGCTTTTCAACGTGTTGCCGCGTGTGGCTGCCTGGGCCGAAGCCGCACAGATATCCATCTACACGCTGCTGATCTGGCTGCCGGCCTGCTTTATTTCCGCTCAAAACATGCAGGCGGTTTTTGGTCAATCCGACAGGCGGCTGCCCTTTACGGCCTTCTTCATTTCCTTGATCATCGCCGCTGCAGCGTGGGCGGTCGCGCAGAGTATTTCGCCCATGCCGGCCGCTGCGAGAAAAAAATGAGCGCCGGAATCGTCCGGCGCTCGAGAATGCGGGGCAGATTTTCCAACCAATTTCAGGCAACCGGGCGCATGGCCTCCGGCTGCATTTCGCACCTCGCGTGGTGTTCGGCTGCCATCGCGAGAGCCCCATGCCGCGCACCCAGCCGTCGTGAAACCGCGTGCCCCAGGAGGCGCTTGCCGCGAAAGACCCGCGACTTCATGGTGGCCACGCTCAGGCTGAGCGAGTCCGCTGCCGCGAACTGAGGCTGTTCGTCCAGGACGCAAATCTCAATGGCACGACGGCACACCAGGCCCAGCTTGCCAACTTCCTCTCGCAGGATGGTCTCCATCTCTTTGCCTTGGCACGTCTCTTCCGGATTTTTGCCGGGGTCAGGCAGGTCGATCTCCACGACTTCATTGTCCTGCTTGCTGAGATACTCAATCGAAACGAAAACGCGGTTGCGGCGGCTGCGCAAGTGCTCGTGGGCCGTGTTCTGCACGATCGCGCCGAGCCAACTCGACATCTGCGATTCGCCGCGAAACTTCGCGAGCGCCTTGAAGGCTTTCATGAACGCCTCCTGCAGGATGTCCTCTGCGTCTTCGTTGGAATTGGTCAGACGCCGGGCCATACGCAAAAGCTGCGGGCGGCGCCGCTCAGCGGTTTCAAGAAACTCGCGGATCCTGCCTTCGCGCATCGGCGCGTCGGTTTCTACCTCCATTGCACTCATAGGCAATTGGCATAAGCACCCGCTCCTATTCGGGTGGGCATTTCAAGTTCATTCGGTTGGAATGAAGAGCCGGAAGGCAATACGTGCGGCCTGATGGATTGGCTACAACACAGGCCGGTACTGCCGACTACGCCAGAGAAGATTGCATTGCAGGAGGAGCCCGGAAGGGGATATGCGAGGAGATGATGACAAAGCTGCGCGCGCCGGGGCCGGCGTGGTTAAAGCGTGGTCGCGCGAGAGGCGCGGAACCTGGGGAGAGAAAACGAGGAAAAGCTCAAGAGCGGAAATCCGCTGCGGCCGCTGTTTGCTGATGCGAAACCGTGAGCGGAAGAATCGTCACGATGGTCCACCCACATCCGGGTGGCCGAAGCCTTTGAAACCTCGGAGTGGTGGAAATATTGTGCGAGCTTGTTGCCGTATCCGTTGCCGCCGACCGCCATGGCCAGCGCGAGAAACACGAGAACGTAAGGCCGGAAGAACTGCCTTACAGCGACATCCACTTCCGAGTCACGCGCGACCATCAGCTTCCGGCGCTCGACCTGCGCCTCAGTCCTGGTCGCGATAGGGAGTTCGTCGTGCACGATATCCTTGGCTCCTCGAACGGTGCAGCAAAGGTTCTACAAGTATAGACTCGGGCCGATTTCATTTCGCTGCAAAATTCTGATTCCGGCCGCGCGCCGGTAACCATCGAAGCTCTCTAGGCTACGACGCCTGGAAACTCCGTCTCAAGTTTTTCCTGGAACAGATCTTAGTGACAGCACAGCTCCCCCAGCCCACTGGGAAACAGGACTGGGGAAGCTGGTGTTGGGATCAATGCCGAGAACTTCAGGCGGCAAACAGGCCCTCGAGGCGGACGTAGCTCATTTCCATCCCCTGCTCCATGTTGGTGGCGAGCATCTGGGCGCGGGTGGCCGCGTCGGGCAGCGTCATGCGCATCGTCATCAGCGTGCCGTCGCCGTCGGGTTCGAAGCGCGTTTCGACGTGGTTGTCAGGGGTGGGGCCGGGCAGGAACATCCGCTCCACATGGACGATGCGGCTATATGGCTCAAGCTCAAGGAATTCCCCGGTAACGTGGAAGCGGCTGGCTTTGCCTTTGGCTGGGTTTTCCCATTCGTACCGGAAGATGCCGCCAGACGCGCGCTTCGTTCACGCAGACAGGCATCGTCCAGCCGTCGGGGCCAAGCAGCCATTTCTGAATCAGTTCCGGCTCGGTGTGGGCGCGGTAAACCGCTTCGGGGTTTGCGTGGAAATGACGGGTGACGACGATATGCGTGTCGCCTTCGGTCCTCAGGGTCAGTCTGGTCATGGTGTTCATTCGAGTTTTCCTCCAGTGTTTGGGGTTGTGTTCGGGGCCATGTCGGCCAAAACCTGGTCGAGCCGGTCGTAGTTTCTGGTCAACGCGGTGCGCAGCATATCAAGCCACTGATCGATGGCCTCGAGGCCGGGCTTCGCGAGGCGGCTGGGACGGCGGGCGCCATCGACACGCCTGACAATAAGCCCTGCTGTTTCAAGTACTTTAAGGTGCCGTGAAACAGCAGGCTGGGTCATCTCAAAGGGCGCCGCCAGTTCCATCACGGTCGCCTCGCCGAGAGCAAGGCGGGCGAGGATCGCGCGGCGCGTGGGATCAGCCAGTGCCAAGAACGTCGAGTCGAGATTTTGTATAGCGTTCATGTTATATAAACAATAAGTTATATATACTCCGTCTCAATGTCAAGCTGAAAAAATGGGCTTGATTATTGAAGCGTGGATTTGCTTCAAAGCATTCGCGGGAAATAGAACGGGATCAACCTGCGATGGCGTGCTCGGCTCCGCGGAAGAGGGCTCGCAGCGCCCGCCAAACCCAGCGGATGAGCAGGACGACGGCTACGACAAAAGCCAGGGCAATGCCGCCGCCGATGTAGGGATGCACGGTGGACAACCACGTGAGCGAGACGGCCAGCACGTCTTCGCCGAGGCTGAGGCCGATGTTTGAGAAAGGCTCGGGCGAGGGCGTGACGGCGGCCCGGGCTGCGGTTTTGCCTCCGTGGGCGGCGAGGGCAATGAGCCCGCCGAGCAGCGTTGCGGCAAGCTGCTCGCCCGGAGAGAGCGTGGCCGTTGCGCGCCATGCCAGCAGCGCGGCAACCGGGACGCGGATGAAGGTGTGCAGGGCGTTCCAGATGAGGTCGAAGGCCGGGACCTTGTCGGCGAAGAACTCCACGGCAAAGAGCGCCGTGCTGGCGCCGATGACCCACCAGCTTTCGAGCAGATGCAGCGACTCAGGCAGCGCGAGCGCGCCCGAATGCGCCAGCAGGCCGAGGGTTGCCACCGTGGCATAAACGTTGAGCCCGGCGGCAAACGAAACCGCGACAATCAACGCGACAAGCTCCTGGCCGGGGAGTGGGAGTTTCACGAGCTAAGTATAGGGCCACGCCATGGAGTTCAATCGCGGGGAAGTCAGATCTTGGCGCAGGCCGGCCGTTCGCGAGCTTTGACGACGGCTGAAATGCACACGGAGCGGTGCACCTCCAGTTCGCTCCTGGCTCGTTCCATTTCTACGATGCTATAGGCGACGAATCTCGAGCTGATGCGCCCATAGGTTTCGTTCGCACACGCCCGATGGTATTCGCCCGCTCTGTCTTCAAGGGCTCGTTCGAAATCACGGCACCGTGAGCAACCCATAACTTCTCCTTCCAGCCTTTTGGCCAGACTTGCGGTCAATGGAAAAGGTGAGCCCTAGCGCTGGGTGATCTGTCGCTCGGCTTTGAGCCAGTCTTGAATGTCGTAGCCGTGCTTACTGCCGCGCTTCTGATACATGTGAAAGGCGCGTAAGCGTATGTCGTCGGAGGAGACGCGGATTCCGGAAGTGGATGCTTCAGAGGATGCAGAAGGCTGAGAAGCGATAACTTTATCGTGTGTTGCTTTTACTTTAGTGACGATCATGGGTAACCCTTCGGATCTATCAAGGGCTAAGAGGGAAAATACTCCAGAAGAACTGCCTTAGTTCAGAGAATCTGAAAGAGGAGAGAAACGTCTCGCTCATCTTTAATGGTACGCCCTTTCAGGCTGGCCCACGCGCTATCTTTACTGATTGTCCGGCGTTGAAGTTATTGACTTAAAGAGGTGAGTGTTCGCGGCCCGCTAACTCGTCCGGCGGCCTAAGACCTTTCCGGATGGCTAGTTAGCTGAACCTCGAACACCCACCAGAGATCGTTGAATAGTTATTTTCTTTCGTCCGGTTTGCGGTCGGCGTCTTTATGTCCGCGGCCATCGCGCGTTTCATTGCCCTTGAAGTTTTCGTTCTTATCGAGATGATTGTTGGGCTCGGCCTTCTCGCCGCGTCCGGGCATCTTGCCGACATAGCCGTTGTCCGGATGGAAACGATTGTCGACATGGCCGCGGAAGTCTTCAGCGCCATGGAACCATGGGCCCGCGCCAACGAACACTCCGCCGCTGAACCACTCCGTGCCGTAGTAGCCATAGGGGGCGCAGGCATAGGGCGCTGAGTCATAGTAGCCATAGGGACACTCGGGGGCGGTGCCGATCTCAACCGCGATTTGCCCATGAGCCATTGCTTTGGGGGCGACTGCCAACATGCAGCATCCAGCAATAGCCGATAACACAACAAGCTTCAAACCCTTCATAGTTCTCCTTAACCTTGCAGGGGTGTCAGACGACATCCCCACAACCCGACCGTAGTGGGTTCGAGGATTGCTGTCTGAGCTATAAGGACCACATGCGAATGCACCGTACGCTGCCATTCCGGTGATTTGCCACCCAGATCCTGTAACTTTTTTGCGGAATGTTTGAAACGTTTAGGGGTCGAACGTCACCATCCATTGCGAAACCGGAACAGACAAGCTGTTGAGGTTCCGCTCGACTCGAACTCATCGCCTGGGCGCGTTTATGCGGATGAGGAGCGGGCGTCGTTGCATGTCCTGATCGGGTTTTCGCGTCCTGGCTGCTGAGTGGAGCGGCCGGGCTGGGCGTCGCAGGCGAGGCGGGGGCTTCCATCGACAGGGTCTCTGCCACGCCGGCGGCGAGGGCGCTTTCCAGCCTGTTTCGGAAGGTCTACGGAAGGTCAGGGTCGAAGCGGAGGCTGCTCCGATGGCGTCGCTTGCGCGTCCGGCCTGTTCACCGGCCGGGAGAGCAAAAACACCAGAAGCGCCGCGATGGAACCCAGCAAAGCCGGAACCGGAAGAATGAACATCATGTAAACGTCGGCGGCAAAAGCTTCATTGAATCGAGGCGATCCCTGCGGCGCATTCCCACCCTGCAGGGCGAAGGGGATGCACACCAGCAGGAGGAAATGCGGGATCAGAAGTAGAAGCCCGACAATCCATCTCCCGGTTCCGATCTTCCGCCACGATCGGGCAGCTACATACAGCAGCGCGCAGAACGCGAGAACGACCACGCCTATCCGCCGACCACACAATCCATTGCATCTGGGCATGCATGCGGGCACTATACGAAGTCCTCGCATCGCCCGCAAGATGATTTCTGCCGATGGCGCTAAACGCCGCCATTCCGCCCGAGAAGCAGCTTCGCTTCGCTTACCCCATGAACGTTGAGGCGTTCATGGGGCCCCAGTCTCGCTCAGGATGACATGGGGCTTTTAGGTCTGGGTCATGTTCGGATCCGGGGATGGGCCCCCCGTTGCTATGCGCCGAATTGCTGGAGGTGGTGGTCGATGTGTTTGTACATCCAGAAGGACCACTCGTCGGGCGTGAGGCGGCCGAAGAAGCTGTGGGGATGCGTCGTACAACCGGCGGGACCGGCGGCGGCGAAGCGGTCGATCGTGCGGCTGAGTATTTCGCGCTCGGTGGCGAGGTCGCGGTTGTCAGGGACTTCGAAGCCCGGAATGGTGGGAGAATTGCGGCGCATGGGTTCGTTCTCTTTGAATGCCATGGGCTTGATCACGCGCCCGATGAGGCGGCCGATCAGCATGCGTGGCGGACGCCGTTCGCCGAGAGCCAGCTCCACGCCCATGGTGCAGTGCGCCATGGCCTGCGCCGGCGTCATCTTGCCCCACAGGCGCGGGCTGTCGGGGCCGAGATGCGCGAGGCGCTCTTTCAACTCCTGCACGGTAGCCGGTTGAAACAGGTTTTTCATGGGGTACGGTCCTTCTGAGGACGAGGATTCGAGGAGATGATATCAGCGTCTAAGACCCGCTCATCGCGATAATGCCGCGATGAACGGGGCACAGCCCATAGTCCATGAGTGGGACGGTGCCACGGCGGGGCCATTCGAGGAGAATATGCAACCGATACGTTGCATGTCGCCCCCCCCTCCCCCCATACTCTGCAGGGAAGTTCCCTGCTTTCAGGGCTTGCGCGGTGCTTGCCGGCGCAAAGTCGTCTGGCGATTGAACTTAGTCGCAGAGTCGTCTCAGGAAAGGACTTAGCAGCGGCTGCTAAGCATCCTGACGGATAGATCGGCTGATTGAAGGATGGATCATGTTTCGAGGATAACGATTGCGCGGAAATAACCTGCAAATGCTTTGAATGTTTTTTGTGAATGGCTTCAGGGGCTTACGGGAGATGTGCGGATTGAGGGGTTGACGATGCAAAGACGGCGCGATTGAGTTTGGGTTAAAAGGCTTGGGTGGCCCTCGCGTCCATCCCCGGTCCCCAAAGGCAAGGGACCGGGGCCAACCGCCCATCCGGTTATTGAACTTGTATTTCGATTGACAATTGACCTCTGCCGCGCCGACGATGGCGCCACGTCTCCAGGAGCACCCTTTTCAGTCGCGAGTGTTTTCTCGCCCTCCCGTGCGACGCCGGGTCCACTCCCCCTCGCAATGCACGGCCGGGTTCGATAACCCGGATCGTTCACACTCTCCAACCTGTAACCGCGCACCAGCGTCCGCCTCATTCTGCACTTCCCCAGGGCCGGCACTGCTGTTGTTCGCGCGCTCATTAGCCTCAGGAGGGCTTGCACCATGAAAGACCGCACCATCTTTTCCCTTGCGCTCTCGAGTCTCTTCGTCGCATCCGCCGCCCTCGCCATCGCGCAGGATGCCGGCACAAACGCGCCGCCGAATGTCCTGGTCATCCAACGCGAGTACCTCAAGCCAGGCAAATCGGGCGCGATCCACGTCAAGTCGGAAGGCAACTTCATCAAGGCCTCCAACGATGCCAAGTGGCCCACCCACTACATCGCCATGGACTCCCTTTCCGGCCCGACGCGCGCTCTTTTCGTGTTCGGTTACGACTCCCTGGAGGCCTACGGCAAGGACCAGGAAGCGCAGAACGCCAATGCCAAGTACGCAGCAGCCATGGACGCAGCCGGCCTCGCAGATGGGGAACTGCTGACCCGCTACGACAGCCAGGCGTTTCTCTACCACCCCGAGATGAGCCTGCACGCGCCCGTCGACGTTCCTCACCAGCGTTACTGGGAGTTCACCTCGTTCCACATCAAGGCTGGCCACGATGCGGAATGGAACGAGCTGGTGAAGATGTACGTGGATGGCTTCAGCAAATTTCCGAATACTCACTGGGCCATGTACGAGAGCAAGTGGGGCGAGAACAACGGCGGATTGTGGGTCGTCATCAACCCCATGCGGACGCTCGACGAAGCGGATAAAGGATTGGCCGATGGCAAGGCATTCTTTGCGGCACAGGGCGAGGCCAACATGAAGCACGCGGGGGAACTGGCCGCCGCCTGCATCGAGTCAGTGCAGACCAACCTCTTCGTCGTGAATGCGAAGGAGAGCTACGCGGACGCTGGCTGGGCCAAAGCCGCGCCCGAAATCTACGGCCAACCGTAGAGATGGATTGAGGCCGGGGTCTGTTCTTGCAGAAGGACGATTGAGGCTGGTGCTTTCCCAGGTGCCGGAAACGGCACCTGGGGCACCCATCGTTGGTGTGTGGGTAAGGAGTTCCGGGACTTGGGCCACGTGCCCCCCAGATTTCGGGTTGCGTTTGGGTTTGAGAGGCTTGGGCGGGGCACCTGTGATATTTCAAGAGGTTGTCCATTCGATCTGAACCGGAGAAGCTGTTTGTGACGAGCAAGCAGTAACTCTGGAGACCGAATGGACTATCACAAGAATGCCCCATGGACGGCGATCAGTCGAGAGCGGCTGGCGCGGATGGTGATCAGCGATGGCGTAACACTGAGTTCGGCGGCTGCCCGGTTCAGTGTGAGCGCCAAGACGGCAGCCAAGTGGGTGAGTCGTTATCGGCAGTCTGGAGCTGCGGGCATGACCGATCGCAGTTCGCGTCCGCACCACAGTCCGCAACAGACCAGTTCCTTATTAGTGGAAAAGGTTCTTGCTCTTCGCCGGCTGAGCTACAACGGCTGGCGGATCGGCCGCGAACTTGGCCTGAGTCCGGCCACCGTCAGCCGCATCCTGCGCCGCGCCCGGCTAAGCCGATGGCGCGACCTGCATCCGCTCCCACCCGTGGTGCGCTACGAACATCCCGCTCCGGGAGATCTGCTGCATCTGGACATCAAGGGGATGACGCGTTTTGAAGAGGTCTCGGTGCGCGGCGACGGAAGATTGCGCGGCAAGAACAAGCACCCCGGTTTCCTGGCCCTGCATGTTGCCGTCGACGATCACTCGCGCATGGCCTTTACCCAGATGCTGCCCGACCAAAAGGCCGAAACCACCATCGGCTTCCTCGACCAGGCCGTGCGAGTTCTTCGCCCGTCACGGCATCGGCGTGCGCGCCCTGCTGACCGACAACGGCAGCAATTACCGCTCACAGCAGTTCCGCCAGGCCTGCCAGAGAATGGACATCAAACACCGACGCACCCGCCCTTACACGCCCAGAACCAACGGCAAGGCGGAACGCTTCATCCAGACCGCGCTGCGCGAATGGGCCTACGCAAAACACTGGAACAGCTCCCAGGAAAGAGACCTGCATCTTCAGCCCTGGAACGACTACTACAACCGCGAAAGACCCCATGGTAGCCTCAACTACAAGCCGCCCATCAGCCGCTCCGACTACGGAACAACCTATTGACCTTCTACAGCCACCCCCCCTGACTAGCTCAAGTCGTCGTGGGATCTAAGTATGGAATCCACGAGCCTGCTACATGTCGAAGCTGCCCTTGCGAGCGTTGCTAGCTGTTCCTTGCACGCTAGAATCTTGGTTTTGTGCGGATAGTTAATGAGGTGATCGATTTCTCCCCAAAGCTCCTCCGTTAGAGTGCGAACCTGAATTTCACAAGTAATCTTCGTCTTTCTGTTTGCATAAATTACATAGTGAATGCTGGTATAAAAAGAGGGCTTGTTTCGCTTATTAACGATTCTGAATCCCATCTCGTTCAGAAGCGTTCGTGATTCGTCGTCCCATGCCCTAGCAGTAGGCTTCTCAACGAGCGAGTAGCGTTGTTCCTCAATAAGTTCATTTAGACCGGCGGCCAGATGAGGGAGCTGGTCCGTATTCAAATGCAGAATTCGCAGGCCCGCGAGGTCGTTGATTTTCACGAATAGGTTTTTGGTGTTGATGCGAAATGGCTTCTTTTCCTCTTTAGCCTCATCGATCTTCCGGAAAATCTTATCCTCCAAGCTGTCAAAGGACTTAGTTCGCCATTTCAGCGAGTGGATATATGGTTTCAGTTTCGAAGAGGTCCAGATTTGGTCTTGTAGACTGTTCAAGACGCTCTGGAAGCCGGATCGGTTCTCTCCATAGTGAGAAACTAGCTCTTGCGCAATCTTCTTTTCACGGAGCGAGCGCTTTTTCATCGTCAGCGCGCCCTCTCAATGATCTTTTTTGCAATTCCATGGAACGCGGCTTTTGCTTTTTCCCTCTCAAGTTGATTTCCAACATCCCAGATCGGAACGCCTTGCTCCTGAGCGAGCGGAGCGAGCCTCCCGAAATCTTTCACGAGCCCTAGCCGCGATTGAAAGGCCAAGGGCGCGAGATTCTTGTCGATAGCGCGTAACACCGAACCCACATCGGCTGATATTTGTTTGTCGATTCTGGGCAAGAAGCGTGAATAATCCGAGGCGACCTCGTCGGCATAAACCCTAAATCTTTGTGGGATATATCCGATCATCTTCGGCTTCCCGGGCAATAGATATACATTTTCCGGCGCCAGCGAAACAGCTGTAGACCAATCCTTGATCCAGTCGGAAAGGGTTTGTCCGAGGGTCTTAAATGCGCGGATTGAGAAGGAGTCGCACGCTGCGGGGACAATCAGGCAGTCGCAATCTAGCAGAATCGATCTATTCAACGGGCCAATGTTGGGTCCTGAATCATAGAAAACATAGTCTATGTCGTTAACAGTCGAGATATCGTTGACCAAGGCACTGAGGGCAGCTGTTCCTCTATACCCGCGCACACGCCTAAGGAAGCTATCGGACCAGAATTGATATAGATCTTGCTCAAATTTTGACAACAATATATCGCCAGGCAGAAGTTGAACACCATTGACCTTAATTGGCCTAATCACGCGTGCTTCTCCAACCCCGTCGGCCACAGGCTTGATCGCGGACCAAAGGGTCCGGCCAGCAGAGGTTTCTGAAGCATCGAGCATCGTGTCAACGTCGCTTGGATCGATGAGGTAGGAAGTCAGATTGCATTGGGGATCGGAATCCACGAGCAACACGCTCTTCCCAAGGTCAGAGAGTGCGTACGCAATGTTCACGGTGAGCGTGGTCTTGCCAACGCCGCCTTTGTGGTTGTAGATAGCTATACGTTTAGCCTTATGCCGCTTCGAAATCGAACCATTAGCCATCAATCAACTGCCTTTTTCCGGAACGACGATTTTTTCGATGTTCGCTTCGGGCGCGAGTGCGATAAGGCGGAATTTGCTGCCTCCCTATCGGGAAGGGCTTCTACGTACATTTCGCCACCTGCGCTCAGCTGCTTCATACCCTTTATTGACTGAGCGAGATAGCCTCGCTTGGTGGCATTGCTCACGGCATCGGCAGTGTTTGCAAATCGTCTCTGAGCCGCTTCCGTGTTCAGAGTGCTGATCTCCGATGTCTTAAAATGCTGCTGGTCCCGATAGTGAGCTAGGTAGTATGCCAAGCAGGCGACACGTTCGACGTCGCTTTGCGGCTGCTTCTTGAGAAGAAACTCTTTGGGCGACAAGTTTAGATCTTTGGAAAATCTGTTTGTGGCTGAACCGAACTGCACGGTCTTCGGACCAATTGAATCTTCCACGTTGGTCTGTATCCCGAATAAAGTTGAGAGGGTTCTCAGCAGAGTGGCTCTGCCCTCCTCGTCTAACCTTCGAAAGACGGCGACCGCGTCCGTCAATGCATCACTTAAAAGCGCAAGCCTATCGACATTTGACCCGTCTTGATTTTCCACGTTATCGCCTCGATTCGCTTGAAACCATGATGGACCAAGCTGTCTATTGTTTTCAAGCAGTAAATCCCATCGCACGTTATGGATGCGACGATAAATGCCTCGATTGATAGAGAAAGCACTGACTCATCTAGATGTTCGATAAGACTCAGGCATGTTCAGATCCAACCGTCCCTCTTTATGTTTCAATAGTAAGAATGGGTGTTCCCCGGAGATCTACGGCTAAGGGCAAGTTGATTGCGGCTCGGCGCAAGGCGCGGGAGTATGCGATGGTGGCGCGGGCGCTGGCGTCTACGGCGCATCCTGTTCTGGCGCAGATAGTTCCGGCGCGGTTCTGCAATCTTTCTTGCGCTTACTGCAACGAGTACGACAAGGTTTCCGAGCCTGTTCCGCTGGACGAGATGCTGCGGCGGATCGACCACCTGGGGCGGCTGGGGACGGCCATGATCGGGATCTCGGGCGGCGAGCCGCTGACGCATCCGCAACTGGACGACATCATCGTGCGCATGCGCAGGACGGGCGCCATTGCGGGCATGATCACGAATGGCTATCTGCTGAATGTGGAGCGGATCGAGCGGCTGAATCGCGCGGGGCTCGATCACATGCAGATCTCGATCGATAATCTGGAGCCGGATGACGTTTCGAAGAAGAGCCTGAAGGTTCTGGACAAGAAGCTGCAGATGCTGGCCGAGCATGCCGAGTTTCACGTGAACATTAATTCCGTGGTGGGCGGCGGATTCAAGGATCCGAATGATGCGCTGGTGATTGGGAAGCGGGCGCTGGAGCTGGGGTTCGAGTCGACCATCGGCATTATTCATGACGGCGACGGGCAGCTGAAGCCGCTGAAGCCGGAAGAGGCGAAGGTCTACTTCGAGATGACGAATCGGAAGAAGACCAACTACGCGCAGTTCGACATGTTTCAGGAAGCGATTGTGAAAGGCGAGTCGAACGACTGGCGCTGCCGCGCGGGTTCGCGCTACCTCTACATCTGCGAGGACGGGCTGGTGCATTACTGCTCGCAGCAGCGCGGGTATCCGGGCGTGCCGCTTGCGCAGTACACGACCGCGGATGTGAAGCGGGAGTTTCTGACGGCGAAGAGCTGCGCGCCGAATTGCACGATTGGCTGCGTGCACCGCATCAGCCACATCGACCACTGGCGGGCTCCGCAGACGAAGACGGTGTCGCCGGGCGGGCATGGGGAATTGGTGAAGATACAGACGTAGTGGTCAGTGATCAGTGGTCAGTGGTCAGTGGAAACGGGGGCGATGGCCCCCGTTTTTGTTTGCGGCATGCAGAAACGGCAAAGAAGCAGATCCTTCGCTCCGCTTACCCCACGGCGTGCGGGCCCCAAGCGGCTTCGCTCAGGATGACACTTCAGGAGCAGAGAGCAGAGAGCAGAGAGCAGAGAGCAGAGAGCAGAGAGCAGAGAGCAGAGAGCAGAGAGCAGAGAGCAGAGAGCTGAGATCAGAGAGCAGAGAGCAGTGAGCAGGAGCAGAGCGCAGAAGACTGATCACTGACAACGGATCACTGGTTCACCGCGCTTGCGCGTGCTGAACCACCGGTGCTTCGCAGTGTCCGCGGAGGCCGTTGGCTTCGCGGGTGAGGTAGTCCCAGTTGAGGTCGCGATAGGCGCGCGCCAGGACGGCTCCGACGACGCCGAAGTAGGTGAGGGAGAGGGTGACGCGGCTGAGCGCGCCGATGGCGTCTACCTGGTGGCGGGCGACGATCTTGATGCCGAAGGTGTGGGTGGTCCAGGCAAAGATGTGGCGCTTCTCATCGAGCGAGGTGACCTGCCAGACGGCGGGCATAAGCTTCGGCTGCCAGATGCGCGTGCGGCTGCCCAGGGTGAGCGGGCCGATATCCATGCGCTGGACCTTGCTCACGGAAGTGGTCCACTCGGGCCAGTGCTCGACATCGAGCAGCACGTCCCAGACGTGCGCCGGCGAGACATGAATTTCAACGACGTAACGAAAGTCCGACATGGGGAATAGGCCCCGAACGAAGACAAAATTATTTGTGAGCCGTTGTTTTTACAGGCGCCGATCGAGTGTCGGCCATGGCCTGGTCGATGAGCTGGTATAGCTTGGTGCGGTCGACGACCTCGACAAAGGGCGCGCCCTTGCTGTTGGCGGTCGTGATCCAGATGGTTGGCGTGTGCTCGATGCCGATGCGCTGACCGAGTGCGTAGTCGGCCTTGACCTCGGCGGAGAATTTGCCCTGGGGATCGATGGCAAAGGGCAGGGCGATGTTGTGGCTCCTGGCGTAGTTCTCGGTGAACTGGCGGAGCTGGTCAAGGGTCTCGATTGAGCGCTGGTTGGCGAAGACCTGGTCGCGGTAGTCGTCGCCGATCTTCTTGCTCTTGGTGTCGAACCAGCGGGCGTTCACAGCGGCCTGAAAGCTCCAGGGATGGAAGGGCAAGGGGAAGTCGTGGCGAACCCAGGGAATGTCGTATTTGGCTGCGGCCTCGCGCAACAACGGATTGGCATTGGCGCAGTCGGGGCACTCCATGTCTTCAAATTCGACGATGGCGACGTGGGCGCCGGCGGGCGGCTTGAGGGCGGCGGGGTCGTGCACGGGCGTCGTGGGCGGTGGTCCGGCAAACTGGGCGCGTGCGAGAGGTGTAGCCGCGAGCAGGGCGGTTGCGAGGCCTACAAAGACTGCGGTGCGAAGGGCGGAAGAGCGAAGGGTGCGGGCAAGGTTTCTGGGCATGGTTTCTTGGACGACTCCCTTACACCCATTGTAACGGGTGGCAAAGAAGAAAGTTGCGGGCGGAAATCCCACTCTGGAAGACGGGGGCCAGGCGCATCAGGGCGGCGGAGGGGGGCGGTAATTCTTGGGCATTACGGGGATTGGCGGGGATGGTCTGATCCGGAGGCCTGCGCGGCATCGTGATCCGCGCGGCGTTGGGCCATCCACTTGCGCCATTTGTAGTCGGCCACAAACGACAGGGCAAAGACGACGAGGACGAGAATGGCGAGGGCGAATTTCATAAAAACAGTGGTCAGAGATCAGGGGTCAGGGATCAGAGATCAGGGATCAGAGAGCGTGCTTCATGGGGGAGGATAACTTGCGGAGGGTGGGGAGCACCAGTCGGATGGCGCAGAGGAGGGCGGCGAGCAGGATGGCGGTGTCTATGTATCCGGCAAGGAGAAAGACCACGGAGCAGGCATGAGGGTGCCCGCGGAGAAGAGAGATGCGGTCGATGGCAATGAGGCCGGGCAGATGCAGCAGATCCCACTCCAATGCGACGCCGGCGTTCTGTCCGGCCCTGGTGAGGGAGCCGCCCGCGGTGGGATAGCCGATGACCCAGAAGTTCACGATCTCGATTGGGAGAGCCGCAAGCAGTGTCGCCCTGAGGCTGGATCTCATCGGACTAGACCTCATCGGGTGGACCTCACAGATGCGGATGGCGAAAATGCCGCCGGGGTTGGCCGCGGCGGCGTTGCGTTCGAGAGGCGACTTCAAAGAAAAGCAGATTCTTCACTCACCACCCCCAAACTGAAAAGCGTTTGGGGCCCCGTTCCCTCAGAATGACACGTTGAATCAGAAGCAGATTCTTCGCTCACCACCTCCAAACTGAACTGCGTTTGGGGGGTGGTTGAGCGAAGAATGACACGGCCAACGATGGAAAGAAGTTCAGACTCAGCGATACAGTGACTCAGGAATTCTAGCGGCCGACGACGATGATTTCGAAGCTGCCGGGAATCATCGGCGGGCGCGGACGTGGATTCTCGGCGGTGGCAGCGGGGGGCGGTCCGAAGTCGGCGGTGACGAGGTAGACGCGGTCAGTAGCCGCATCGTAGGCCATGGTGCGGGCGCGACGCTTGGTGGGAAGCGATTCGATGGTCTTGTAGGTGGCAGCGTCGACGACCGACAGGATGCCATCGCCGGAGGAGGCAAAGGCCAGCTTCTGCGCGGCGCTGTAACCGGCGGCATCGGGGCCGTCGCCGATGGCGGGCGTGGCGAGGATTTTGCCGCTGGCGGCGTCAATCACGCTCATCTTGTTGCCGTCGCAGACCGGGAAGAGGCGATTGCCGGCGACGTCCATGGCGAGGCCGGAGGGCGATTCGCAGCCGGCAGGCCACGTCGCGGTGATGGTGTGCGCACGCGCGTCGATCTTGAGCACTTCGCTCTTGTCTTCAATATTGTTGTAGACGTTGCCCTTGCCGTCGGCCGCGGCAAACTCGGGCTTGCCGGGCACATCGATGGTGGCGACCACCTTGCGCGATGCGGCGTCGATGACCGTGATGTTCTTGCTGCGGCCGTTGAAGGCCCACACGGTCTTGGTAGCCGGCTCATAAATGATGCAGTCGGGGTTGGTGCCGGCGGGAATGGTGGCGACGGTGGAGAAGTTCGTGCGATCGAAGACGACCACGGCGTTGCCTCCGCCATCGGAGATGTAGCCGACCTTGCCATCGGGATCGAGCGCCACGCCGTGGGTGCCGTGGAGTCCGGTGATGGCGCCGAGGAGCTTGCCGTTGGTGGTGTCGACGGCGTCCACATGATCGCCGCGCGTGATGTAGACGCGATGGGCAGCGGAGTCAGCAAGGAGGTAGTCCCATCCGCCGGCGTCGGCGAGTTTCCATTGATCGAGAACTTTGTAGGGACCCTGCGCGCTGCAGG
Source organism: uncultured Acidobacteriaceae bacterium (assembly GCA_963830285.1). Taxonomy (GTDB): domain Bacteria; phylum Acidobacteriota; class Terriglobia; order Terriglobales; family Acidobacteriaceae; genus Telmatobacter. The sequence continues at coordinate 719,943 of CAWHLU010000008.1, read as the reverse complement.
CGGCGGCAAGCAAGGAGAAAGAGAGAGCGGCGGCAAAAAAGGTGCGCGCAAAGGCTGGGAGACAACGTTGATTTTGCATGTTCGGCTCCGCGTGAGCTCGGCAAATCGGAAGCTGCATCTCTCTGGGATATGCCGGCGCAAGCATTGTTCCACGGGGGGATTAAGGGATGCTGAAGGAAGGGCGGAGATGCCGTGAATGCCTGCAGGGAATTGCGTTGAACAGCTATGAATAGACTTCGAAGCCAGGCGACTCCGGACGGATCCTGGTTATCAAGAGGTACACCAGGGCGCAGCTCTCGCCGAAGGCGAAGATTTGTCAAAGGGAAGAGTTGCCCACGACCCGACCGGAATCGCTTAGCTAGAACGACTGCATCTATTGCAAGGCCCTGGGATGAATTCTGTTTGCCGGGCAGAGAGGTCACGATCTTGACATGGTAAGAGCCTTAGCAATCGTTGCAACTCTTGCCGTCTCATTTTATGCATTTGGTCAATCCAAGCCCTGTTCCAAAGCGGCAGAATCGCAATCGGAGAAGGAATCCGAGACATTGCGGACCTGGGATTCGCTCCACAAGTCGTATCGGCTATACGGACGGTGCGATGACGTGAGCGCACAGGAGGGATACAGCGAATCGATAGCTCGCATTCTGGTAGTTCACTGGAGAACATTACCTCGACTGGGACAAATCCTTCAACAGGACCAGCACTTCAGAGCCTTCGTTCTCGGCGGTGTCAACTCCACACTGAACCAAAGCGACGTGGAAAAGATCAAAGCAAACGCTGTTCAGAAGTGTCCTGCTCAACTTAGCGGACTGTGCCACGAGCTTGCAAAAGCGGCAGACGACGCGATGAATGAGACAGCCCGATAGTCCAGTTGAAGAGGACAGTCTCTGCTCTGCGCTGGATCACCGCCAATACGGAAGTAAGCCCGTTTTGGGGGTAATGTCCGAGTGGGCCACCACACACCAGCAATGAGAATTGCAGACTAAAACGGGGGTGATCGGTAATACGATTGGGAGCAGGCATTTGATCTAAGGAGTTTGCAGGGTGCTTGATGTTAAACCGCCGTATTCTGGTTCTGAAAAGGTCACCTTTTTCTGCTGGGCGCGGTTGCTATTTGGTTCGCAATAAGAGCCGTGTCCACTGGCGAGATCGGACTGAAATTTCTACTTTCAAGCGATCTGACAATGAGCCTCTACTTCCGTTTGGCATTGGGATGAATATCCTAATGGGCATAATGTTATTGCAGGGCGCAATCTTCGGAACGGACGTATGGAAGTAGAACATTGGCGGCTTGATTGCAGATTGTGGGCGTGTTACCGTCTACTCGTCAATAACGAAACTGTAAACATTCTGAGAGGATCGAGTAGTTTGCTATGGCTGACCGGGGCACGTTTCGTGGTACGCTCTTCGGAGCGCTGAAGGGCGCATCCGGTCCGCGGGAAGGACAGAAGTCCACCTTTTCTCACAATCTGATTTGCGAACTGACTTTCAGCCCTCAACATGCGGACCTGGGCGCACGAGAGGAAGTTCGTCATGCCGGCAAAACAATTCCCGTCGAAACCCGACCTCAACCATCTCAAATACCAAGCGAAGGATCTGCTTAAGGGACATGCCGCCCACGATCGCGGCGTCGCGCAGCGCATCCGCGAATTCAACCCGCATTTCAGGGGAGCGACGGATGCCGAGATTTTCGCGGCTGCGTTGCGGCTGAGCGATGCGCAATTCACGATTGCGCGCGAATACGGCTTCAAAAGCTGGGCGCGGCTGAAGGCACACGTGGAGTCGCCGGAGCTGGCGAGCCGGTTGAGGCTGCCGCACCATGAGCGGATCGAGGACGCTGAATTTCGTCGTGCGGTCGATCTGCTGGATGCCGGAGACGCGGCTGGATTGCGCGACCATTTGAAGCGGCATCCCGAGCTGGTGCATCAGCATGTTGAATTCGAGAGCGGGAACTACTTTCATAGTCCGACGCTGCTGGAGTTCATTGCGGAGAATCCGATTCGACATGGGACGTTGCCGAAAAATATTGTCGAAGTCGCACAGGTGATTCTCGATGCGGGAGCGGATCGGGCAGCGATGAACGAGACGCTCGGGCTGGTTTCGACGGGGCGTGTTCCGCGTGAATGCGGAGTTCAGATTGCCCTGATCGATCTGTTTTGCGATCGAGGATGCGATCCGGATGGAGCATTGGAAGCGGCCGTGGCGCATGGCGAGTTCGGCGCGGCGGAAGCGTTGATGCGGCAGGGAGCCAGATTAATCTGCCGGTTGCGGCAGCCCTGGGACGAGTCCAGGATGCCGAGGGCCTGCTTGCGAGTGCAGACGACTTGGACCGGCGCAAGGCGCTTGCGCTCGCGAGCCAGTTTGGCCGTGAGGCGATTGTGCAATTGCTGCTCGATTCGGGCGAAGATCCGAACGGCTACAGCCCGGTGCCATTCGCATTCGACGCCGCTGCACCAGGCGGCGCTGAGCGGCCACGAGGACATCGTGCGGCTGCTTATCGAACATGGTGCAAGCGCGGATACAAGGGATTTGCTGTGGCACGGCACGCCGGCGGATTGGGCGCGGCATGAAGGAAGAACGGAGGTGGAGGCCTATCTGCGCGCGCGGGAGACGAAACGGGAAGAGACGTAAAGGCGTGCGCGGACAGGCAGAAGCAGATCCTTGCTCCTTCACCCCAGTGACGAAGACCAGTCACTGGGGGCCCCCGATTCCGCTTACCCCACTTCGGGGGCTCCAAGCTGCTCCGCTCAGGATGACACTTCAAGGTGATCCTGGCACGGCTATAGGCAACCGGACGGTTGCGGTTGTTCCGTCGCCGGGCTTGCTTGCCAGGGTGATGGTGCCGCCAGCTTTTTCTACCGCGGCTTTGCAGATGGCGAGGCCGAGGCCGGCGCCGCCGGTGGCGCGGGCGCGTGAAGGATCGCCGCGATAGAAGCGGTCGAAGACATGCGGCAGGGCGGCGGGATCGATGCCGTCGCCGTGATCCTGAATGATGAATTCGACGGAGCCGTCGAGCGTGTGCAGACGCGCAAGTTCAACCTGCGCGTGCGGCGGGCTGTGCTGGATCGCATTCATCAGCAGATTGGAGATGACGAGCGCGCAGTCTTCTGCGGCCGAGCGGAACGGTGCACGCGCCGGCGGGCAGATCGCGCACGGCCAACGTCCACCTGGCGCACGGCGGCAAAGGTCTCAAGCTCGGAACAGTCTGTGCAGACGCACTGGTTCAGATCGCATTGCCTGTCGGTCGCTGCTGCTGCCGGCGCCACTTTCAACGCGGGCCAGGGTCGAGCATCTTGGCAACGAGTTCTTCAATGCGCTCGGTGTCGGCCAGAGCGCGCTCATTGCCGGCCTGGTACTCCTCTGGCGTGCGCTGGCGCATGCCCACCAGTTGCAGCGACGACTTGACGACGGCGACGGCAGTTTTGAGTTCGTGTGCGGCGTCGGAAACAAAGGCGCGCTGCTGCGTGAAGGAGCGCTCGAGCCGTTGCAGGGCGTTTTCGAGTGCCTGGGTCAGCGGCGCAAGCTCGGCGGTTTCGCGCGCGGAGGCGGGCGGCGAGAACTCCCACGAATCGGCCGAGACGCGGCCGGCCATCGAGGCAAGCTGGCGCAGCGGCTCGAGTCCGCGATGCAAGCACCCAGGCAATCAGCGGCCCGGTGATCAAGACCAGCAGCAGCATGCCGGCCGCATAGAATTCGACCGCGCCGTAGATCGCCTTCCAGACGCGCTCGGTGGGCGCGCCGTAGAGGATGGTGACGAAGCGCAGCTTGCCGCCGCCGGGTAAGCCGGGATCGACGATGCGCGTGCCGCGCATGAAGAGCAGCCGGTAGTCGTGATCGCGAATTTCGGTGTGGAAGAAGCCGTTGCGATCGGGGACCGCCATGCCGGCGCTGCCCTGCCAGTTTGCCGATCGGCCCAGCAGGTGTCCGCGCCCGTCCCACACCTCGTAGACGTCGTCGGGCGGCACATGCAGGTCGGCGAGGTCGAGCATGACGTTGTCGCCCACATCTTCGGCGTCCTGCACGGCGCCGAGGACGGAATCGGCGCGGCCGTGCATCATCACGTCGAAGGAGCGGAAGTGGTTGTGGCGCTCGAATCCCCATGCCACCGCGATGACCAGCGCCGCCGAGACCAGCTCCACCAGCAGCACGGCGGCGATGAGGCGGAAGGCGATGCTGGTTTTTCCGAATGTGGAGCGCGGTGGTCATGACGATGGGCTCGGGCGAGAGGCGGTAGCCGCGACCGCGCAGCGTCTCGATGATGGGTTCGGCATCGGGCACGGCGGCGTCGAGTTTTTTACGCAGGTTCGACACGTGCGCCTCGATCACGTTGGAGTGATGCTCCCAGTTGTAGTCGTAGAGGTGCTCGAGGAGTTCCTGCTTGCTGACGACCTTGCGGGGATGGTGCAGCAGGTATTCGAGAATGTGGTACTCGGTGGGCGAGAGATCGACGAGCGCGCCGTTGCGGTGCACGGTCTGCTCCAGGGTATTGAAGTTGACGCCGAGCGCGTTGAGTGTGGGATGGGCTGCGCCCTTGCCGCGGCGGATGAGGGCTTTGGCGCGGGCGAGGAGTTCGCCGAGGTCGAAGGGCTTGGCGAGGTAGTCGTCTGCGCCGGCGTTGAGCAACTGGACGATGGCGTCCTTGCCCTCTTTCGCGGTGAGGATGAGGACGGGGGTCGCATCTTTGCGGGCGCGCATGCGGCGCAGGACGCCGTAGCCGTCGAGCTTGGGCAGCATCAGGTCGAGGATCACGAGGTCGTAGCAGAGATTGCGCGCAGCGTCGTCGCCGGCCTCGCCATCGGCGGCCCAGTCGACGGCAAAGCCCGGGCCGTCGCGCAGGGCGGCAGCAAGATTGTCGGCCAGCCGGACTTCATCTTCGACGAGCAGGACGCGCATAATGCGGAGTTCTCCTTATTCATTATTGTTGCAGCAAGATTAAATGAGGCTGAAGGCACCCGCGTGCGGCCGGCGTTGCGTGAGGCTATTTGAAGTAACCGGCATCGTTCAAGGCGGATGCATTACTCTTATCGTTGCGTTTCCATCCAATCGGCGGACCTGAATTTTGCGCATTGTTCTCTCGAACATCGGCACGTTTGGCGATATCAATCCGCTGATTGCCCTGGCGCTGGAACTGAAGCGGCGCGGGCACACGCCGGTGATGGCGGTGCCCAACGTCTATCGGCCGAAGATTGAGCCGCTGGGTCTGGAGTTTCACGCGATGCGGCCGGACATCGACCCGACCAATAACGCGCTTGTGGAGATGGTCTACGACATCAAGCATGGCACCGAGCACGGGCTGCGCGATTTTCTGTTTCCGTCGCTGCGGCAGACGTATGACGACCTGCTGGACGCGGCGACGAAACCGGCGCGCGCCGACCTGCTGCTGCTGGGCGAGTTGAACTATGCAGGGCCGATGGTGGCGGAGGTGACGGGGATCCCGTGGGCGAGTTATGTGCTGGCGCCGCTGTCGTTTTTCTCGGCATTTGATCCGCCGGTGCTGCCGCCGTATCCCAGGCTGGCGAAAGCCGACAAGAAGGTGCCGGGGTTCGGGCGAGTGATCAAGCGGGTGGCGCGGTTGGTGAGCCGCAAGTGGCCGGAGCCGATTTATGAGCTGCGGCAGGAGCTGGGATTGCCGCGCGGCGAGAATCCGCTGTTCGATGCCAAGCATTCGCCCAACCTGGTGCTGGCGCTGTTTTCGCGGGTGCTGGGCGACGGAGCAGAAGGACTGGCCGCCGAACACGCTGATCACCGGGTTTGCGTACTACGATGCGGATGCGGGCAACGCGAAGCTGCCGCCGAACCTGGAGGAATTTGTCGCAGAGCGGTGAGCCGCCCATGGTGTTTACGCTGGGGTCGGCGGCGGTGCTGGCCGCTGGAGATTTCTACGAGGTTTCGGCGAAGGCCGCGATCGAACTGGGGAAGCGCGCGGTGCTGCTGATTGGCGCCGATCCGCGCAACGAAATCAAACAGAAGCTGCCCGACTCCATTTGTGTGGCCGAGTATGCGCCCTATTCCGCGCTGTTTTCGCGGGCGTCGCTGGTGGTGCACCAGGGCGGCGTGGGAACGGTGGCGCAGTGTCTGCGCGCGGGCAAGCCGATGCTGATCATGCCCTACTCGCACGACCAGCCCGACAATGCGCGGCGGATGAAGCGGCTGGGCGTGGCCAAGGTGATCCAGAAATCAAGCTACACGCCAAAGAAGGTGACGCGAGAAGCTGCGCAAGATGCTGGAGGATCCGGAACTCGCCGAAAAAGCGCATGCGGTGGCGGAGCAACTGCGCGGCGAAGACGGCGTGAAGACGGCGTGCGATGCGCTGGAGGGTTTGTACGCGAAGACCCGGCAGGCGCCGCCCCTGACCATTAAAACCTAATGACGAAACTCAGCAGTTCCGTTTCCATCGGGCATCCTGAAGTACTTCCGGCAACGAAGGAAGAGATGCCGATTGTCGCGAACCTGTTTGAGTTGTATGCGCACGACTTCAGCGAGTTTTATTCTGTCGAGGCTGGTCCCGATGGCCGGTTCGGTTATCCCGATCTCCCCCTCTATTGGAGCGAACCGGGGCGCTACCCGTTTCTCATCAGGATCGGTGGAAAGCTCGCTGGATTCGTTCTGGTGCGACGGGATTTCGCAAGACACCCGGGCAAGGCTATTGTCTGGGATATGGCCGAGTTTTTTGTCCTTCGCGCATATCGCAGACGCGGAGTTGGGAAGGAATCGGCTCGCAGCGTATGGCGCCAATTCCCGGGGCCCTGGCAGGTGCGAGTGATGCGTGCGAATCAAACGGCGCACAAGTTCTGGCAGAGCGCCATCGCCGAGTTTGCGGGAGAGGCGATGAGTTCGACCAGCGCTGAGAAAGCCGGCGAGACGTGGGATGTCTTCTCGTTTTCGTCATCTGCGTAGCGGCTAGTCCCAGGAGCTGGACCGTACGTTATGCCGAATCTGTTGCCTGGTATTCAAGAAGAAATAAATGCTGCCTGGAATAGTTTGTTTGCATCATCGAAAACCTCTCTAATTCCTACATTTCCATCACCGGCGTGCCGTATCCGCAGAGCAACCGCATTTGAAGCGAAGCGCATCGGACATGGATTGCATGCGTGCGGGCGGTCGACGCGCATGACTGCAGAATCACGGCCCGCAGCAGCAGGAGGATGATTATGCAATTAAAACGAATAGCTTACACGCTGTGCCTCGGTACGGGGGCGGTTTTGCTGCGGCGGGGTTGTCGCGCTCGCGCAAGCACCCGGAAGCCCGCAGCAGCAACAGCCGATGCCGGGCCAGCAGCCGCAGACGACAACCAATCCGGGAACTGGAGCTCCGGGTATGGGGCCGGGCGCCTATCCAGGAACTGCGCCGACCAGCCAGGATTTCGGGGAGCGTGCCTTTGTGAGTAAGGCTCTCGAAGGCGGCGAGGCTGAGGTTCAGCTCGGACAGTTGGCACAACAGAAATCCCAAAGCAACGACGTGAAGCAGTTTGCGCAGAAGATGGTGGCCGATCACAGCCAGATGGCCGACAAGTGGTTCAAGCCGGTTGCGCAGCAGCTTGGCGTTTCGGAACCGAAGGGTCCGTCAAAGAAGGACAAGAAGGAGATCGCCAAATTGCAGGGACTTTCGGGTGACGACTTCGACCGTGAATACATCACGATGATGGTGAAGGATCATCAGCAGGACCTGAAGGAATTCAAGGACGAAGCGCAAGCGGCCCAGGATCCCAATGTGAAGCAGGTAGCCGAGCAGGGCTCAAATATCGTTGCGCAACATCTGCAACTGATCGAGCAGATCGCGAAGACCCACAACATCGCGGTGGAAGGCTCGAAGGAGATGTCCAGCAACCAGTAGCAGCTGCCTGGCAGCGACGGTTCACGTGCATTTCATTCGAACTCAGGTCGCCGTGGAGAGTCGATGATGATTGCACGGCCGTCGCTCAGTGCCTTGACGGAGTGGCGCGCTCCGGAAGGCACGATGGCGACGACGCCGGAACGTGCAACGTGCGTCACTCCGTCAATGGTGATCTCTAGTTCGCCTTCGATCACTTCGCAGACCTCTTCCTGGCTGTGGAAGTGCTCGTGAATGGACGCGCCCCGCACGAAATCATAGTGCGCGAAAGTCATGGTGTCGGAATGGAAGTAGCGCCCGTGCCAGCCCGGTAGACGTTCTTTGGCTGGGAAGCTATCGACGTTTACAAAAGGCATACGCGGTCTCTTCCTCTTATTCGGCCGATGCGATTGTTGCACTGCGCCGGTCTTTCAGCAGCCCGTCCCGGCCTTGGCCAGCGCTTCTTTCAGGCCCTTCATGCTTTCCCGGGTCGAGGCTTCGGGTGTGCCGGCGCCGCGCCAGTGCGTTTCGAGGCTCACGGCGTAGCGGAAGCCATCGCGCTGGAGCGCTGCCAGCTGGCCGGCCCAGTCAACGACGCCCGTGCCCACCGGAGCCCACTCCCATTTGTTGTCGGGTTTGCGGACGACATTCTTGGCGTGGCAGTGGCCAATGCGCTTCTTCGGCAGCAGATCGTAGCCTTTTGGAAACGCCTCGCTGTCGGGGAAGGTGGCCGCATTGCCCGGATCCCAATTGAGCATGAGGTTGGGCTCGGGCACGGCGCGCAGGGTGTCGGCAGCTTCGGCGCCTGTGGCCGTGTTGCACGACATTTCGTTTTCGAGCAGCAGGATGAGGTTGCTGCGCGCGCAGCGGCGGGCGGCATCGCGCAGTTTTTCGTTGATGGCGACGCGGTAAGGGGCGACGTCTTCGAGCCGCCAGAAATCGAAGCAGCGGATGCGGTCGGTGCCGAAGGACTTGGCGATCGCGATGCAGCGTTCGAGCAGGTCGTTTTGCTGTTTGAAGGTGAAGTCGGCCTTGAACTGGTCGCGATGCTCGCTCTGCTTTGAGAGCGGTGCGCCGGGCCAGTCGGTCTTGAAGAGCGGGCTGGCGATGTCGGTGACGCGCAGGTTGTACTTGGCGAGGATGGTCTTGGCGCGCTCGATGTCGGCGTCGGGCATGTCGGTAACATTCTTGCCCCACATGCTGCGCAACTCGATCCACTGGAGGCCGAAGTCGTGGGCGACGACCGAGCAAACGTGGTCGAAGTCCTGCGAGATTTCGTCGTTGATGACGGCGACACGGAAGGGGCAGGCGGCACGGGCCGCGCGGGTAAAGGTTGCCAACGATGCAGCCGCACTTGCTCCGGCGATGAATTTTCGGCGCGAAATGGCCATGGGGGCTCCTGGGCAGGCGTTGAGAACATTCGAATCGTGTTCTCGGTCACGTCCCATCTTATGACGGCAGATCTAGTCTGCCAATGTGTCAGGGCACGACTTCAGTCGTGCCGAATCCAAGATTTTTTCGAAGGAGGGCTTCAGCCCCTGCCATGTCAAAACCTTCGCGTCCATCGGTTCCCGATCATGCCAGGGGACGTCCGAGGACTTTCTTTGTAACAACGAATACGGCTGCCGGAAGACCGATTCTGCGAACCGAACAGCACCAATCGTACATGGAACAGAACCCGATCAAAGCGGGACTGGAAAGTAATGCTGACGAATACCCTTACGGCTCCCCATATCTCAGGAAGCAAAAGGAAGCAGGGGCTAAAGCCCCTGCATTGGCTGCCACGCGCGGCACGACTGAAGTCGTGCCCTGACACCGCTGGAAAGCCAATGGACGGAGCAGAAGGCCGAAAGCACGAGCATCATTGGCGATAGCTTGGCTCTCGCCGTGACGCTGTCCGCGTCGATCTACGCACTGCGCAGTCCGAAAACTGCGATGCTGGTAAAATAGAACTTGCCGCAATGTGTGGCCATTCATCTTGTATTCATTCCCAACCTGATGGCCGCCTGAGGCCATACCTGAGCGCAAATTCCAGATTTGCCCTAGAAGAGAAGGAACACTACGCCTGTGAGCCAGACGATACGCAATATCGCCATCATCGCCCACGTTGACCACGGTAAGACCACCCTTGTTGACGCCATGCTGCGCCAGTCCGGCACTTTCCGCGCCAACGAGCAGGTGGCCGAGCGCGTGATGGACTCGAACGACCTGGAGCGCGAGCGCGGCATCACGATTCTCGCCAAGAACACGGCCGTTAACTTTGAAGGCGGCAAGATCAATATTGTCGACACGCCGGGCCACGCCGATTTCGGCGGCGAAGTGGAGCGCGCACTGAAGATGGTGGACGGCGTGATGCTGCTGGTGGATGCGGCCGAAGGTCCGCTGCCGCAGACGCGGTACGTGCTGGCCAAGGCACTCGAAGCAAAGCTCAAGCCCATTGTCGTGATCAACAAGATCGACCGCCCCGATGCGCGCCCGCAGGAAGTGCTGAACGAAATCTACGACCTCTTCATCGATCTCGATGCGGAAGAATCGCAGCTGGATTTTCCGGTGCTCTATGCGGTGGCCAAGGCCGGCACGGCGACGCTCGATCTGGCCAAGCCGGGAGAGAATCTGCAGCCGCTGTTCGAGACGATCGTTTCCACGATTCCTGCTGCCACCGGCGATGTGGACGCGCCGCTGCAGATTCTCGTGACGAACCTCGACTACTCCGACTACTTTGGCCGCATCGCCATCTGCCGCGTCTTTCAGGGAACGCTGCATGCCGGCGACGACGTGAACATCTCGAAGCGCGACGGATCGCTGATGAAGACGCGCATCACCAAGCTGTTCACCTTTTCAGGACTGAAGCGCACCGAGATTACCGAGACGACCATGGGCGACATTGTTGCCGTTGCCGGCGTGGAAGGCATCACCATCGGCGAGACCATCACATCGCTTGAAACGCCTGCGCCGCTGCCGCTGATCGTGATCGACGAGCCGACGATCGCCATTACGTTCAGCGTGAACAATTCGCCCTTTGCCGGCAAGGAAGGCTCCTATGTGACGAGCCGCAATCTGCGCGAGCGGCTTGAAAAAGAGTTGCTGACGAACGTCTCGATTCGCGTGGAAGAGACGGGCTCGCCCGACACCTTCAAGGTGCTGGGGCGCGGCGAACTGCAGCTTGCAATTCTGATCGAGATGATGCGCCGCGAGGGATTCGAACTGCTGGCCGGTCGCCCGGAGATCGTGACGAAGGTCGTTGACGGCACGCGCATGGAACCGGTGGAGCACCTCACCATTGACGTTCCCGAGCAGCACACCGGCGTGGTGATTGAAAAGCTCGGGCCGCGCAAGGGCGAAATGAACAAGATGCACAATCACGGCTCGGGCCGCGTGCGCATGGAGTTTCGCGTACCCAGCCGTGGGCTGATTGGCCTGCGCAGCGAAATGCTGACGGAGACGCGCGGCACCATTGTGATGAATTCGCTCTTCGATGGATACATCCCCTACCAGGGCGAGATTCCGCAGCGGCCCACGGGCGCGCTGATCGCCGATCGCCAGGGATTGACGACGACCTATTCGCTGAATGGATTGCAGGAGCGCGGCATTCTGTTTGTTGGCGCGGGCGTCGACGTGTACGAGGGCATGGTGGTCGGCGAGCACTCGCGCGACAACGATCTCGACGTGAACGTGGTGCGCGAAAAGAAGCTGACCAACATGCGCGCATCGAGCGCAGATGACGCCATTCGCCTGGTGCCGTACAAGACGCTGAACCTTGAGCAGGCCATCGAGTTCATTGCCGATGATGAACTGGTGGAGATCACGCCGAAGTCGCTGCGCCTGCGCAAGAAGATTCTGCAGGCCAACAAGAGGCCCAAGCGCTGGGAGAAGGCTGAGCAGTTCTCCTGAGTGACCGGAGGGAGTCGAAGGATCTGCAGTAAGGATTGCTCCCCAGGTATTGAGGAATGACCGCAGTAGACAGGCGCTAACGCGCCGGAACCAACATCAGCCGTTTCGCTTCCAGCACGCGCTCCAGCGCTTCTTCTGGTGTAGCGCCAGTCGCGGAGAGATGTCCCATTTTGCGGCCCATCTTGGCGGCGCGCTTCTCGTACAGGTGCAGCCGCACGCCGGGAACCTCGAGCGCTGCGGGAAGGTTGGGCGCCGAAGTGAGCCAGAGGTCGCCGAGCAGGTTCACGATTGCGGCCGGGGTGATCAGCGACGTATCGCCGAGCGGCAGATTGCACGTTGTCCGCACCAGTTGCTCAAACTGGCTGGTTACGCAGCCGCGCTCGCTCTGGTGATAGCTGTTGTGCGGGCGCGGCGCGAGTTCGTTGATGAGCAGGCGTCCCTGGCGCGTGATGAACATCTCCACGCAGAGCAGCCCCTCGATGCCGAGTTTCTCGATGATGGACGCTGCCAGTTTTTCGGCGCGGGACTCGATCTCCGGTGCGATGCCGGAAGGCAGGACGCTCCACGCCAGAATCTGATTTTCGTGGTGATTGCGCGCAGCCGGATAGGTGCGTATCTCGCCGGAAGGACTGCGCGCGGCCATCACGCTGATCTCGCTCACGAGGTCAAGCGCCTGTTCGGCGACAGACGGTTTTTCGCCGATGCTGGTCCACGCGTCCTTGACGATTTGCTCGTTCAACAACGCTTCCATGCCGATGCGCGCCTGGCCGCGGCCGTCGTATCCGCCGCGCCCTATCTTGAGGAAGACGCGCCCGGCGAGCACTTGCACGGCATGATGCAGTTCTTCTTCATTGTGGATGACGCGGAATGGGCCGACGGGAAATCCGTTCTCGGCGAGCCACGTCTTTTGCAGGATTTTGTCCTGGATGATGCGGATGGGTTCGACGCCGGGGCGCAGCGGCGCCATGAGGGCGACTTCGCTCAGCGCATCCACGCCGATCTGCTCAATCTCCAGCGTGACAACGTCGGCGCCCTTTGCCAGCTTTTGCGCGGCGGCGACATCGTCCCACTTGCCCACGATGGTCTGGTCCGCGACAAAGCAGGCCGGGCACTTGGCTTCGGGGTCCATAACGCGGACGCGATAACCCATGGTGCGCGCGGCCATGGCGGTCATGCGGCCGAGCTGGCCTCCGCCGAGGATGCCGATCAGGCCGCCGGGCTCAATCACCGGTGGTTTCTTGTGCAGCCCAGATTCTTCAGGCACTAAGGCAACTCCTGCTTCATCACTTCCTCAGTCCGTGCGGCGCGCCAGGCAGCCAGCCGGTCGTAGAGTGTGGAGTCGGTTGCGGCGAGAATCTCGGCCGCGAGCAACGCGGCGTTGGCCGCGCCAGGCTTGCCGATGGCCAGCGTTCCGACAGGAACACCCTTGGGCATTTGCACAATCGAGAGCAGGGAATCGAGGCCGTTGAGCTGCGTGGCGGAGACCGGAACGCCGAGCACGGGTACCAGCGTCTTTGACGCCAGCATACCCGGCAGGTGCGCGGCGCCGCCGGCGCCGGCAATGATGACGCGGAGGCCGCGCTCGCGCGCCGTTTCCGCATATTGGAAGAGCCAGTCGGGGGTGCGGTGCGCGCTGACGATGCGGGCCTCGTGCGGAATTTCGAGCGCCAGCAGGATTTCAACGGCCGCGGACAGCACTTCGTAGTCGCTCTTGCTGCCCATCACCACGCCGACTAACGGCTTCTTGCTCATGGAGTGATTATAAGGCGCGTTGCGATGATTGCTGTAGCTGGGCTCGCTGACTTGAGGTCGTTGTTATGGGCGACTAATGGCGATGCCATGCCTCGACCGCAACTTCCACAACGGCGAGCAGCACGCTGAAGGCAGCCAGAAATCCCTTGGCGCGCTGCCAGCTCTGTTCATGCCGCTCCATGCGGTGCTCGAGTTCGGCAATGCGTCCGCCGTTTCCGTCGCCCATCAGCCCGTTCATCTGGGTCTTCAACACATTCAGGTCGCTGAGCACCTGTGCTTCGAATTCGTTCATCATGCGCATTCGATCGTGCTCCACGCCGCTTAGGAAGAGAGCGGCAAGTTGAAGATGAGGGCCGCCGAAAACTCCGAGTAGCTAGGCGGGTTCGATCCGTCATACATCCTTATATAGAAGCGGTCGCTGGCCGAAGCTCGAGCGAAGGTCATGGTCGATTGCGAACCGCGCATCACCAGGTCTGGATCTACACCGGGCATGAAGCAGTTATCGCGGCGGCGCAGCTCGAAGCCACCGCCGCTCGGGGCGGTCGCTCCGGTATTGATGGTCACATTGGCCCCGGTCATTGCGGTTACCGCGAGAGCATTCAAATTGGGCAGATAGGTCGGTGAAACCGCAGCCGGTAGCCATGTATCTGCGGGGACGGTGGCGCTGGTCTTGATCGCCAGATCGTCGGCCCAATCGTTCGCAAAGACAATTGCATACTGCACTACGTCGGGATAGGTAGCCGTGTAACTCAGCGCTACGCCACGGACCACCACCTGCGCGTTCAAGTTAGCCGACGGAGCATTCAGTTCGAGCGCATCTCCCGGCCACACATCAGCGTCGAGTTCGGTACCCGTACATTTGTAAGTCCCGCTCCAGAGCGCGCTCGCGCTTGCGGCGGCCTGCACCATTGCCAGTGCGGCGTTGCGGCAATCCTGCGAACTCCGTGGGGCAGGATTGGTCACCGAGCCGATCCATGCCGAGACCGAAGGCAAACCGGCCTGCGCGAGAGCTTGCTGACTGGTGATGTTCACACTCCGTCCGACGGATCTGCCCACGGCGCGATAGCTGACAGCGATCTGCTCGCCTGCCGGCGGAGCAAAGCCGGTATAGAAGACAAGTTTTCCCGTGCTTTCGATGTGGCATTCGGCGGACTGAGCAGTGGTGCCGGTGCGGCGCGTGACCGGGGCCCCGCCCGCCGGTGTTGTGACCACCCAGCCTGATCCAAGGTTGGTCAGATTCAATGCCCGCATCGTGCCCACGAGGTTGATGCTGCTGGCTGCGATCACCGTGCATGCGCCGGGAAGGTCGGCAATCTGTCCATCGTAGAGTGTAATCGGCATGCCGGCGACGCCGTTCACGAATTCCTGAATCTCGAAGAGCAGATTGGCTGGAGCAGTGTTCCACTGGCCGCCATAGCTGATCGACCCGCTGTCACAGTAGCTGCGATAGACGGCGAGTCCGCGTTCGCACTCCGGACAATGCACGCGGACGCGCAGCGCATATTGATTCGACGGATTGATCGAATACGTGCTCCCCGTCGGCGAGCCCATGACGAACGGCTGCACCGAGACGGCGCCCGTGCCCTGCTGCGCGGTAACCTGAAAACCCGCAGTGCATCCCGCCTGGGTTTGCTCGCCGCTGAAGAGGCCGGCGAGTATTCCGGTGCTTCCGTTCGCGAGAGTCACGCCGCTCGCCTCGAGTAACAGCGTTCCACCCATCTCCACCGGATCGATCCAGGATAACTGGGTATCTCCGTCCCTTCCAGTTCCGCCCTGCATGGTAAGTCCGCCGGCCCCGAGCGACAGATAGTTATGGCTTCCCGGATTGCCCCACAGACACAGGTCGATCTGCCCCTCATTGAATAACTCGCGGATGATGGTTGACTTTGACGACGGCATCGCGAAGGCATCGGATGACAGGTTGAACTGTGTGGTGACGCCGTCGCCGAGAAAGTATTCGGTGACATAGGCGGTTGGCTCATGCTCTCCGCAGACCGTGACGTCATTGGCGAGGGCGCGCCTCACACCGGCGGAAAGCGTAAGATTGCCGAGCGCCAGGCTCCCCTGGGTCTCGTCGAGAACGTGGACGGCAGCGGGAATTTCGGCAAGGGCAAGTGCGCCGTTCGTCGCGCGATACGCGGCGCGAGCCTGGTTTGACGCGGCCCCGGCGCAGCTGCTGAACGTTGCGCCCGGTGCAGGCATGAAGGTGGAAACGGGGGAATTCAGTGAGAGCGCCTGGGTTGAAAGCGCGGTCGAACCGGTCTTCGCCACAAGAGAGGCGAGAAGCGGCCCCGCATTGACTCCCGCCGCGCCGGTGCCAGGCGCCATTGGCAGCTGATCGAGAAGATATTCATCGCTGATGGCCTCGAGCGCGATGCGATAACGCGGACCTTCGAGGCCCAGCCCGGCATACTCCGGCATAGGACTCGCGGCGAGATAGCCGGTGAAGTAATTCGTTCCGTCGTCGCCGGTTACCTGAATTGGCTGACTGCGCGTCAGCGTCGCCGAGTCGTTTGCGGGTAGAGCGATCCATAGCCGGCAGACGGACGGCTCGTTGAGTTTGCGCTCAATGGTCAGTGGATGCGCCGCGTCGAGCGCCGAGGTATAGTCCAGTCCGCCAATCGTAATCTTCATGATGTTTTTCCGAATCTTGTTGAAGTTATCGGGAAGATGTTTACCGTCGGAGGTGGTCCAGGTTTAGATCCGCGCATAAGCCGCCGGTTTGAAACTGCGGTAGCAGAGCACGCGTTCGCCGTCGAGCGGATCAGTTACTGGAAGCGCGAGAAACTGACCTTTGAGCAGAATGCGCGCAAGTCCACCGGTACGCTTGCTGTCGAGAGGCGTCGCGGATTCTTCCGCTCCAGTAAGGCTTTGCAGACGTGGGTAGTGAAAGAAGATGCGATCGCCCTGGCTGCCCTGCATGACGAAGAGCGCCGACCACTCGTGATAGAAGCTGCCTCCCTCGCGATCGACAAAGCCAGTGATAGCTTGTAACTTCGCGCCTGCTGCAGGCGCTCCTCCCGGTAAAGGCTGGGCCAGAATCAAGCTCGTTGCACCTACCCCGAGTACGAGTGCGACATTGAAGGTGATGCGGCGGATGTAATCCACGTCGGTGAGCGGCTGGCGCACGTAACAGCCCGAGACGGGAGATCCGAGATAGCCCGTCTGGCCCGCATAGTCCGCATCGACCGCGATCATCGAGCCGGGGACAAAGTTAGCAGCGTCAGATGCAGCCAATTGAATGACCGACGCCGTCGAGCCGCTCTGGATGGTCGCAGCCGGAGCAGCCTTTGCGCCATCCGCGGCCGGTGCTGCGCTTGCGGCTGGAGCCAGAAGGTTCATGTGTTGTGAGCCCGTCGCGAGCGCCATCGTCAACTTCGTCCACCCAAGAAACTCAAAGCTCAGTTGCGCCTCGAGCGACGTACGCGTCTGTTCCAACGGCGAGGCGGGAATGCCGGTGAGGATAGGACCACTCTTGCCTGTGGGCTTGCGCATGAAATTCTGAATCCAGCCCAAATCGATCCACGGAGCTGGCGGTGCGTCCAGGCTGAACGAGGCCGACTGCGAAGGATCAAATAGCACCGGAACCTGCGTAACGCGGTTTACCGGAGCAAAATAGGCGCGCATGCGCCGCGCAACCGGCGCGGGCGCTGCAAACAAAGTAGCTGTCATTATTCCCCCTGCTCCTGGTAGCTGTAGATCATTACCCGGACAGAACGGCTGAGCCGGTCGCGCTGCGTAGTGATGGGCGCGAAGGTGGGCTCATCCCAGAAGATGTGCGTTTGCATGGCAGTTGCCGGTTGAACGGAGTAATTAAGTTTGGGCGTGTAGAAAGGCTCGAGCATCGCCATCACTTCTTCGTCCATCGCGCTCAGCATGCGTCCGCGATCAAGCCCGCCGAATGCCTGCGTGCCGCACGTGCGCGTAGAGGATTTCGCAATCCGCGGCGGCCATTGCGGAGCTCAGATCCGCATCGACGCCGAGCCCCAGCCAGCGCAGAACAAAGACGTCAGAGGGCAGTTGCGCAAGCGGAGCTTCGGCCTCTTCGACGAGAATGCCCGGGCGCAGAGCGCCGCGCAGCAGAACCGTTCGCCCTGGATTGATGGTGGCGAGTCGCGTGCGAAGCGCCAGGTAGAAGGAATCTTTCGCGTTTTGCATGAGAACTCCAGTGGTCAGAGATCAGTGGTCAGTGTTCAGTGCGCAGCCGTCACAGCCTGGATCTCTGATCCCTGTGGTCTGCTCCGCTCAAAGTGATTGCACGCAGGCTTCGCGCAACGAGAGGCGGTATAGATACACCTGGCCGAAGGCCTCATTGGATGCGACTGACTCTATGAGGTAATCCTGCCCGGCGATGGTGACGGCCAGAGTCATCGCAAACAGGGCCTGCGCCGACGACAGATCAAGCGCATTGACCTGAGCCTGCACGCCGGTTGCCGAGACCAGCATCTCCCAGCGCGGCGCATCGCCCTCCTTGATCGTGGGGCGAAGCTTGCGCATCACGACGGGACTGACTACGACCTGGCTAAACGTGGTTGCCACCAGGCCGACCTCGGACTGATTCGAATCGGTGGTTGTTCCTGTAACCCGCAGTTGCGCGCTCGTACCGGCTACGCTGCGCAGCAGGGCATCGGCAAGCATCTGCGGCGCGCTCACCGGATTGCGCGGTGCTGTATCGCTCATCGTTCACCCCAGCCTGTTCGCGATGTAGGGACGCAACCAGGCCTGCACGGTTTCATCCACCAACGAACTTGAGAAGTACTGTATCTGCATGGTGTCGATCTTCGTTTTGCTGGCGTTCAGTGCAGGTGTCGACTGCGCATTGCGAACGATCTGGGCACATGCGGTCTTGATGTCGTCGCCGATGGTTGCAAGTCCGGCCGTGTACGTCACCGAGACTTCGTTGTACGGCAGGCCGAAGACGTTCCATGGCAGTGTGAGTTCGCCCGTGTTCGGATCGAAGTCCACGGTGGTGGGATCGATGGCGGTCCACTGGCCGGGCAGCGAGAAGGTCCAGGCAACTTCGGCAAGCGCATTGTCGATCGCCTCGCCGCGCCGTGGTTTCGCATAACGGCCTTCGAGGCTGACGAGCGGCGCGATCGCACTGCCGAGTGGGGCCAGGGGCAAATAACTGAGCCGCACCGTGCGCGATCCGCTGATCACGCGCACACGCTCTGTGTATTGCGTGATATTGAGGTCGGGGCGGCGGCAGAAACTATTGATCAGTGCGGTCGCGGCAGTAATCCAGTCGGCAGAAGTGCTGTCGGGCAATCCATAGTTGCTATAGTCGGCAGGTTGCAGGTAGGGCATGGTAGGCTCCGCGGTTCAGAGTTCGTAGTTCAGAGTTCGCAGTTCTCAGTCGCCAGTTCTCAGTTTTCAGCGCGAGAGACTTCCCGTAACTGAGAACTGTGAACTGACAACTGTGAACTGTGGGCCGCTTTAGCGGTCCACCAGCACCTGGTAGTGCGCGTAGTTCGCGCCCTTCACGACGACAGCGCCGAACTTGACGGCGACATACTGCTGTGTGAGCGAGCCGGGCATGCCGAGCTGGAAGATGCGCGGAGCGGGATCGCCGAGCCAGTGATACTCGATCAGGTCTTCGGTCACGATGTACGCGGGCAACACGGCGGATCCGGATCCCGGAGTGCCGGTGTAGCTCAAACTCCAGTCGGGGATCAGGGGCAGGTCGCCGGCCTGGGTCGACAGCATCTTGACGCGGAAGCCGCCAGTGATCTGGTCGGAGTTGAGCACCACGTTGAACTCGGTCTTCATCTCGCGGTCGATCAGGTCAAGCAGCACCGGGTTGGCATAGATGGCCGTGGGACGAACTTGATATCCGTTGTTGGCTACCATTTGCGCTACGGCTGACTTGATGCCGTCGACGATAGAGGCCGAGGTGCCGATGGTCGTGGTCAGGCCGCCGGAAACAATTTGCGGTACAGCGCCCATATACTGCGTGGTCGTTGGCGAGCTGAGACTGGTGTCGTTGCCGTTCCACAGCGCCACATCATGCGTAAGCATCACGCCGCTGACGGTGTCGACCAGATCTTTAGCCTGCAGATAAGCGAATTGCTGCTGCTGGTTGCCGAGCTCGACATCGAAGAGGTTGTAGTTGATCTGCGACACGATCGCCTTCAGCGGTACGCTGCGTTCCACACGCGTGGGAGTGACGACCGGTGCGACGATGCTGCGCGGATTGACGAAGCCCGCGGTGCCGGGATTGGGCAGCGACGTCTCTTCAAAAAAGCGCGACGGATGGCCGGTAGCCGGAACCTGCTTGATACGTTGGCCGAAGGGGCTGGAGCGGCGGCAGATGTCGAAGATCTCGGTCTGATATAACGGCACTTCGATTGCGCCTGGTCCGATGAAATCGGCTGCCGCGTGGATGTCTGCAAAAGATGCGTTCATAGTGTCTCGCCCCCTCCATGGGGCCGATTTGAAAGTGGACAGTGATCAGTGAGCAGTGAACGGTCTCAGTGGCGCGCGATGCAGCGCGCACTGTTCACTGTTTTCTGTTGGCAGTTCTTAGCTGATGGCACCAGCGCGGAGCAGTTGGCTTTTGACGGCGATGCGCTGTTCGAGGCTCAGGCCGGCAAGCGCCGCATCGAGAGTGCGGACGTCGACAGGCCCTTCGGCGATGCCGTGCTTGGCCAGCATCTCCGATGTTGAAGCGGGAATGGTGCGGCGAAGAGGATTGAGAGCAGATTGCGCCGCCCCTGCCTTGAGCTCCGAGATTTCGCGCTCGGCGGTGGCGAGCTTCTCCTGCAACTCCGCTTCGCGCCTGGTTTGCTCCACGGTTGCCGAGATTTTCTCTACCTCGCCGGCGCGCTGGCGTTCTTCGATCAGCGCAAGCGTTCGTTCCAGCAGACTGGTAGCTGCTTCCATCCGTTCCATGATCTGGTTTTTGTTCTCCATCCTTTCCTTTCCTAATAAAAAAGCCGTCAGCTATCAGCTCTCAGCTGTCAGTTGACGAACACTTCAAGACGCCTTCGAACGCTGAAGGCTGAGGGCTGATAGCTGCTTTTCTAGCTCGCCATGCGGAAACTGGTTGCGCGATAGGCAGCCTTCTCCCGCAGCAGAATGGCAGCGCCGGTAAACGTGACGCGCGTCAGCTTCCAGACCTCGGCGCGCATATCTTCCACGCGAGCGTCGGCCAGCTCGTAACTCATGCCCATCGATTCCGGCGCGTGCGCCGTGATGGTCCTGGCGACTTCGGGAAAGTCGCGTGCATAGATGTAGCCGCGCACCACGAGGCGATTGCCGGCGAGGCAGGCTTCTGTAAGCAGCCCGACCTTGCAACGCGCGTCGTGCCCGTCCCAGCCGGGCCGATAATCCACCGCCATGCCCAGCAGCGAGGGCAGAGCCCTGTCTGCTGCCTCTCGCGTGAGCATCACCCGATGGCCGCGCGCGCCGGCTGGCGGCTTATCGCTGGCTGAGTTCACTACCGTCAACACACCCTCGAACGGCACCCGGTTGGGATGTCCTTCAACGTGTGGAATCGTTACTGCCATTGCTTCAAATCGCATGTAATGCTCCGTTTCACTTCGCAAGGGAACAAGGGGCCGAGGGATCGAGGGAACAGAGATCAGGAGTCCCACGCTACTGGAGGGGGAACTATTCCCTATTCCCTTGTTCTCTTGTTCCCTGCATCATCGGCGCCAGCCCACGCATGGCGCGCACTTCGTCCACGGTCAGCACTCCAGCCTGGAGGAGCTGAACCTGGACCGCGAGTTCCGTCGCTTCATCGCGCGCATTCAGATCGTTGAAGACAAATTCAAATTCGCGCCATCCGATGCACTTCGCGAAAAGATCGCGCGTAAGATGTCCGGCGACCAACTGTGCGAGCGGCAGAATCGCGCCACGGAATGCTTCGTCGGCTAGTTCGGCGGCGGTGGATCGGTTGACATCGCTTTCGAGTCCGAGCAGCAGAGGCGGCAGGCCAAATGCGTTGGCGATCATGCGAATGAGAAACTCCTGCCACGCAAGCCGCAGGTCGGCATCGGTGCCCTGGGCGAAGCGCAGGACCTCAGGCTTCTGCTCTGATGAGAGCAGCGGAACGCGGCCCGTTCCTTCGATCTCGTCCTGCCACCATCGGATCAACCGGTCGTGCTGCGAGGGAGTTGCTTCGTTGAGCCAGAGAGCATACTGCGCAACCGAGTTCGCCGCCAGCTTGCCGGCGAAACGATGCGCGCTGAGAAACTGATTGACGGATTCAAATGCGACTTCAAGCGGTCCGAGTCCGAAGGGCGTAAAGCTGCGCGGATTCATGCGCACATAGATCAGCTGGTTGTCGCGAAGTTCCACACCACTTGATTCCAGCTGACCGGGAGCGACCTGCGCGTAGCGCGGCGAGTCGGGCTGGCCATCCCAGCGCGGATTGATGCGGATCGAAGCGCCATCCACCGGCCACAGCATCGCGGGCCTCTCGGGATCGCCTGTCGGCTCCATCTCGATTGCGCCATAACCGCCCGAAAGCGCGTCTTCAATGACCTGCTCGATCAGGGTGCGAAAGCTGTCGACGGCGTTGGGCTCTTCGAGCGTGCGTCGCAGGACAAGGAGGCGACGGTTGGTTTCTTCAGGATTTTCAGAACTGCGGCCATCCCCGGCAGCGTATCCGCGTCGCACGCGTACCTGCCAGTCCATGGCCGCGACGCGGTCTTTGATGACGTTGATGGCGCGCCGCACCACGGGAGTCTCGGCGAACCTGCGCAGATTTACGGGCGTCGGTTTCGGCAAAGACTGCCCCGGAAACTGCACCGGGCTCAGAATGGACGGCAACGCCAGCGTCTTGCGTTCCGGGTTGGCATTCGCCGCGTCGACGGCGACACTGGCGCCGCCGGTCGCCTGCCGCCAGAGTGTTCGCAGTTGTTCTCGTACCTTCACGCGTTACCTTCCTTCTAGAAACAGAGAGGGCATGGTCTACAGGACCATGCCCTCTCTGTCTCAGTGATCAGTTTCCAGTGAACAGTGAGCCGTAAAGCGAACTGTTCCGAAATTCGTCAGCTGCCAGGCGAAGTAACTATCTCGCTCTCAACAGAATCTATCTTACGAAACTGGCAGATAATTACCTGCAAAGTATTTGAATATTTTTTTCAAGTAACTAAGTCGTTGTGTAACAGGCGTTAAGTCGACTTAGCTCGCTCGATTAACTGCCTGCATATCCTTGACAGATTCAAACGTGCAGCTCGCGTCGAGCGGTGTCGGCCACGCGACCCATGTCGGCTGTAGTCAATACGCGAATCTGGTTCTCTTCCATGGTTTCCACGCCAAACCGGTACATCGCCAGGCGGTCGGGTTCTTCATCGGTGGCGCCGAGTTTGGCGGCGGGCTCGATAATCGCCGTCAACTCGAGATCGGCTTTCTCCACGCGCTCGACGCCTGCACGCAGGCCAGCCGCAGAGTAGGCAAGCACCTTGGCGAGGTCGAGACCGGGT
Organism: uncultured Acidobacteriaceae bacterium; assembly: GCA_963830285.1. Lineage (GTDB taxonomy): Bacteria > Acidobacteriota > Terriglobia > Terriglobales > Acidobacteriaceae > Telmatobacter. The sequence goes on along the minus strand of CAWHLU010000008.1, from coordinate 697,060 downwards.
TCAAGGCTGACCGCATGGAACATGCGAATAATGCCGTTGGGCCGGTAGCCGGCATCGAGGCGCAGGGGATCGCCGGGCCGCGTGTAATCGGAGGCCGGGATGCGCTTGCGCAGCAGGTCCCATACGCCTGCATGTTCAAATTCGGTGCGCATGATGGACTGGATGGCGGCGCGCCCGCTCAGCCGCGGCATGCGTTCGCGCTTCGGCGGATCGACGTACATTCGCATCAGCTCTTCCACGCCGGCGGGAAGACTCTCTGCCAGATAGGCCTTCGGCGGCGTGATCTGTACATTAAGCGAGAGCGATTCGTCGAGGATGCGCATCATCTTGCCGTCGGGGTCATGGCGCAGCCGTTGGCGCAGTTCGGTTTCCATGCCTTCAAGCACAGAGGTGTCGGCGTCGGGATCGAGACACCGTACGCGTCGCCAGTCGCGGGTAAAGCGCAGCTCCATTGCGGGCTCGCCGGCTTGCGCAGGGCCCTGCTCGCGCAGCAGCACGCCGACGTGCACGAACTCGTTGCGCACCGGATCGGGCACATACCGCAGCAGCTGAAACTCACAGGTGTATCGCTGATGGTCAGTCGTCATGGCTGCATGCTTCCTCGTTCATCGTCGCCAGGCAATGCCTACATGATCCTGCCGACGATGGTAGACCCCCAGCGTTCCGGAATCCATGTTCCGCTGGAAGATTCGTTGGTCAGATTGCCCCAATTGGGAAAGGGCTTGCGATCCGAATTCCGGAATGCTTCGATGAGTTCCCGAATGCGGCTGCGGCGCGCCAGCAACTTCTCGACCAGCGCTTCCATTTCGGACAGATCGCCTCCGTACCACTCGGGCGGCACCTCATTGGCCGCCGCCCAGACCGTATCGGCCGGCATGGTTTCAAGCCGGGTGAGCCATGGCTCGAACGACTCCCACCCCGCGATCTCGCGATAGACATCGTTGCGGTAGTAGACGCCGCGCAATGGCGCATCTTCAAATTTCCATTCGCCGGCAAAGAAGCAGTACCCGAAATCGATGAACACGGCGCGGTAGCGGCGCTCGCGAGCCTTGCGCGCAAACACAGCCTGGCGGCCATTGGCGTTGCCGGTCCACTTGTCAAGGGCGAGAATGCCGGCAAACTCGCCCAGATTTTTTATGGCAATCAAGTGTTCCTCGGGCAGGTAATCGACAACCTGGCCGGGCATCAAGCCGCCGACAAACCGCGATCCAAATTGCAAGCCGGGTTGGCAGGGCTGGCGGGTGCGCCCCATATCCATCTCCAACTCAGCCGTGTTCTCAATCAGCCAGCTCGACACCTCGATCAGCTCGACCAACGGAGCCGTGAGGCCCGCCGCCGCGGCAAGCTTCGAGGCGAGATATTCGTTTGCCAGCACGCGCATGTGCTGCGGGTTGTTCTGGAATTTGACAACGTATGCGTGACCGTCGGCCCCGAGCATTAACTGGCCTTGTGCACCGCCCCGCATGCGTCGGATATGCTGCACCGCCTGAACTGCCAAGCCCGTGTACCTGCTTCTGTGGGAGTCACATCAAATTGTAATGTGCAGAGCCAGGGAATGCGGTCAGCCACCGCCTTCAGCTCTTAGTTGGCTCGCCCGACGGCTCACGCCAGGAGTCACGGGCTACGAGCAGTTCCGCCCGCGCTGCCAGGCCGATCGCCATTGCCATGACGCGGTCATCATGCGTACCCGCGTGGGCGCCCGTACTTCCATCCGGTTGACGGACGAAGCATCGGCATTCCGCCAGGAGCCGTCTGCTCATGAAGTGATCGGGCTGGTCGATAAGTCCGGCATTCAAGCGCCCGATCACCGCCGGACGGCTGACAGACGTGGTGAGCCAACCCGGCTGACCCGACTGCTGATAGATCCGCGCGCAGTGGCAGACGCTCGCGAGGAGCGCAAGCACGCCGTGGCCGTGATTGTTGCGTTCCACCACGACCCAGGCATGGTTATACTCGGCCGCAATGGCGGTCACGAATCGTGCCAGCTCAAGTCCACCGAGATGCCCGGCAAACTCGGCGCATTGCAAGCCAGTTGCCATCTCCAGCACCTCGACGGCGGAGTAATCGCCGTTGCTTCCGCCGCCTGCCGGATCCACCGCAACCAGGTATTGCTTGTCCGGCAATGAAGGCAGCCATATCTCGAGCTCTCCATTGCGGCGCAGCTCAAGGGGCGCGGGCACCGATCCAAGTCTCTGCTCGATCGCGGCAAGTTCAAAGACGGATTCGCCGCTGGCGCGAAAGCAACTCTCGGGATCTTCGGCGAATTCCTGCCGCGCCATCGCGCGAAAGTTGGCCTGTATCTTCCGTCGGAACCCGATCTGCGCAAGGCTGAGATGTTGGTGCGCCATGAGCGTTCGTTCTACGTCCGTCAGGGAATTCTCATCGACGGACTTCGTACGGTAACGCCGCTCCATCCACCAGGGAAAGAAATGGCGCACGGCTCCGGTTTCCGGCGCCATCTGCCACTCTTCGTAGAAGCACCCGCCGATGCCGTTCGGCGTGGACTCGAGAATCTCTTCGCCATCCGGCGCGAGAGCGGCGCGCAACCCCGCAAGTATCTCGGCGGGATCGCCCGGCCACCGCGCCAGCTCTGAGCAATGCAGGTTCTGCACCGTCAAGCCGCGGCCGGCGTTCCGCTCCCCCGCGGAAACCACGCGGTATTCAGAATCGAGCGCCGTGAAAGACTATCTGCCGCACATTGGCGCGCGACGTTCTCAGGCACTCTGTGCGCAGCCGGTCGGGCAGGTAATCCAGAAAGCGATGCACGATGCGGAAGATCTCTTCGGCTGACTCCTGCGTGTGCGCGACCTGCAACGTCAGCGTTCCTGGCCGCGTAATGGTTTTGAGAAAGAATCGAGCGGCGGCCCAGGTGGTCAGCCCCATCTGGCGAGCCTTCAGCACAATGTTGTGCGCTCCGTGCCGCGTTTCGAATGCCTCCTGCACTGGATTGGCGCAAAGAGGAACGGTAGCTCCAGTACGTGTGCGCACGCGCAGCAGTTGCCGGGCAAGTTCGGTCAGCGCGCTGCGTCCGTGCAACTGAGCAGGCCGATGGTCGAGAATCTGTCCAAATTGCAACAAGTCTGCGGCATCCAGCGAAGAGGGTTCGAACACAGCATCCTCAGCGTTCTCCAAGCTCTTTCCTCAGTGTCTTTCCTTGCAGTGATGTTGTCGGGGTCAATTCCAGCTCGTTCGTTATGAGAAGCCAAGAGTGACCGTTTGAAGGCCTGGTCTCTTGAGCCGCAGTCTGCAAGCTTTCGAAAGCTCCGCGAGCGTTTTGGCGCCGCGCATCAAGCTCAAGCAGGCGGCGGCAGGAAGTGAAACCGGCATCGTGCAACCGGGCAAATTGCCGTCGCCTCGCCATGCGTTCTATCGGATTCTCAGGAACGGAATGGTTGAGGTGCCTCGCTATGCGCCGGATCTGGAGATAGACAAGACGGCCATTTTCAATGTGTGCCGCGAGAGCAAGCCAACCGCGATGATGCAGCCGGACTCGCCGCGGACCGGCTACTCCAGAACGAGCACAGGGCAAGTTCTGACGCAGCCGGTCAAGCCAATTTCAAAAGCGCAACGAAGCGGTCCTTACTGTATGACCCTCACGTTGTATGTGCTGGCCGATGGTGTTCCTGCCACGTCGGCACAGACCTTCACGGTGATGACGCCTGCTGATGAGACGTAGGGACGCCACGCCATCCCATCTCCCGGATATATAGCAGGCGTGGCAACCACGGCCATGCTGGTGGTTGCTCCCGTCACGTTGACCGTTCCGCTGGCGCAGCCGCCGGCCGCAAGGGCCGAGCCTCCGATGCTTCCCGTGGTTCCGGCAAGCGGGAGGTTGGATTTTACAAAGGCGTCTGTGGCGATGTTGCTCGAGTTATCGGCGGAAGGTTGCGTAATCGCCGTTGCGCCATTCGAGTTGCCTCCAATGGAGTTGGTGGGCATCGTGTTTACGGGCAAGCTGAAGATGTAATGGCCGTTTACGGCATCGTGGATGTTGAAAGTATCGGAAGTGATCAAGCCCACGTCAAATTCAGTGGTGCCGCTATCCTGCAACCTAAGCAGCGCGCTTGCCGATGAGGCACCCTTGTCGGCCTCAAATATGGCGTTTCCCCCCGCGGTGTTCGATGTTGACTTAACATGCAGAGTCATCCCGGTAGAGGCGACAATGTTCGCAGCGTAGTTCCCCCCAGCCCCCGAATTCGCACAGTCGAAGATGCTGCCAGTCGCATTCGAGTAGCAGGTTAGGTCATACGCCGTACTCGTCGACGCACCTGCGAGGGGAGCAGCCCCGCCGATCGTTGTTCCGGCCGGCAGCGCAGGCGCAGGCTGAAAATATGCCCATGCCAGCCAAAAACCCGTACCCAGGAAATTCTTGATGCCCACATTGCCAGTCTGCCCGGTCAGGTTGTACGCCATTGAATAGGTTTGCAGCGTGGTGCTACAGGATTGCATTGAGCCTAAGCCGTAGCCTCCGGAAGTAGTGACACCGATATTTGCAGTCGTCACGCTTGCCGGGCATAGCCCTCTGTAATACAACGTGCCCTGGGACGCGGGAATCTGAGTACCGACCGTCATGCCATAGGAACTAGACGCTGGAAACTGAGCCCACTGCGTAAAATTGCCGCCGGCCGGCACATAGATCTCGCCGCCGCTCAGAGAGTTTACGTCGTCCTGATACCAGTAACTCCACGGCGTCGAGCTGCTGTAGCCGACTTCGAAATCTTTCGGCCATAACCAGAGATCGCCGTTTTTGTACGGCGTCGAGGGGTAACCTGCGTCGAGAAAATTCGGGGAAAACGAGTTGAGGGTATTGTCGTTTTTCATCGGCGTGAAAGAGTATTGCGCGTCGATCGGCAGGCCATAGAAGTAACTCGGCGAATAGATCCCGGTTACCGTGTTTCCGCGGCCCTTATCGATGATCTGATCGCCGAGCGTCATGCCCGTAACCGTGTTTCCATAGCCGTACAGGTAACTCGACGTACCCGAGCCGCCGGTAAAGCATCCGTTGCAGTTGATCCCCGAGGCGTCGAGATACCCCACCATGCCCGACGCTGCGATCTCCGTGCCGTTGATCTGATAGCCGAGGCCGGTAATCCTCAGCCCGTATGTACTCGGCGTTCCCCACGTTTCAAACTCCGCGATATTCAGCGTATCGGCCGACGGAAAATCGGCCCACTCGTTACCGAGCGAAAGAAACTGCGGCCCAGACTGCACGGTCAGCTCGACATCTTCCCATCGCATCTCGCCGCCGTTGTAGCTGATCCACGGGTTAACATCCATGTTAAATAGAATGTTTTTCCATGTTTCAAAGTCGCCCGCGTTGCTGGTATAAAAAGAGTTCAGTTCCGATGCGCCCTGTACCACGCCAAATGTCTGATACTGCGCATGGGAATGGGTAACATTCAGCCCGTAGAGGCCCTGTGCTCCCTGCACATAGAGGCCGCAAGCATTGTTCGCTGGGCCATTGAAACCGATAAACGAGACGTTTTCCATTGTCGAATACATGCTGCCAACCGGTTGTGCAGGGTTCACCCAATGCGCTGGGTTTGCGTCCAGGTCATCCATCGCGATGGCGCACGCTCCAACTGTTGCGGTCACAGGCAACCCAAGCACAGAAATATACGCATGGGCGTTGGTGACGGTTGTGGCCGCTGTTGCTGCCAGCGTGATAACTTTCCACCCTCCCGATGACCCCACGTTGGCCCAGCATGGATCAACGTTCGCAATTGTCGTAACAAGATTCGCGCCCGATGCTCCTGCGCCGTTCACTTGAACCGCTTGCCCTATGTCGCTGCATCCCACGCTCGCGGCGGTTGTGGTCAGCACGGCGCTGCCCGCAGTCATCCCGGCATCGTCAAACCACCGGCCAGGCCAGCGGTGCGGGAAGCTCCCCGCCGTGGTTGTATCTTCCATGAAAGTAATGTCGCGGATCGTCCAGGTGGGATTCCACGTATAGGTGGTCGCGGTTGGATCGGGAACGTGCAAAACATCCTGCCCCGGCTTGCCCTTGATCACCACGCCCGCCATTGTCGGGGAACCTATACCAATCCCGGCAGGTTGCCCGATAAGGGAAACGCCGGTCCACTGCACCGTGGAGGTCAGATAGCATCCGCCCGGAGGCTTGGGAAAGTAGATCGCGGCCGGTGCATTACTTCCGACTGCATAAGTCTGCGCTGCTGTCTGCGCCGCTACGATCGCATTGTGGTCGTCCGTGCTGCAATCGCCCTTCGCGCCATAGACCATGACGTTCAGCTGCGAATTGACCGATGCGTTGATAGGGCCTGCCAGATTCTGCGCGGCGGTCGTCGACATCGATACGCCACCCAGCGCAGCCAGGGCGCCGATTGCTGTAGATGCGCCCGTTCCGCCGGCAGACATCGGAATGATGTTCATCCCGCTAACCGCGGTTCCGGCGCTGTTGTAGTAGGCGATCTGTCCTGTCACACCGCTATTGACCGTGCCGCTGCCCCCACCTGTGCCGCAGGCAGAACCCGTGTTGGTGATGTATCCCGAGGCGTCGATCTGCAGACAGTCGTGACCGCTGGTTGCGGAGAGTCCCGGAAACTTGATGGATGTGTTTCCCGAAAAACTCGCATAGAGATTGCTGCTGTTGCCGCCATAGATGTTGAAGGCTGACCCCGCGCCCGTCTCGTAGTTGACGCGCACTACGCCCGCTGCATTTGAGGCATTGATATAGGTATCGCCGCTGTTGGTGCTCTGATATGCCTTGAAGCTGTCGAGCCCACCGGGGGCTGAATTCAGAGCCCAGTTGTTGCTCGCATCCTTCAGCATGTACCACTGGCTGTTGCCATTCCAGTCCTTGTAGGTAAAGGAACCCTTCTGGCTGCCGGTGAGGCCGGGCCAGAGATAGTAATCGACCTCGCTGTCGGCATTATTGCGCACCGTCATGGTTCCGGCGGATTGTGCGGTGCCACCGACTTGGAGCGTGCCGTTGAATTGCGCATTGCCGGTGTTACTCACGGTCGCAACGGTGCTCTCATTTGCGCCGCCGGAGCCGAAGACCACGCCGCCCGTGCCCGCGTTGTTTGATCCATTCAGAACAACTGCGCCCGAACCAGCAGAATTGATCACAGTCTGGTTGTTTGTACTTCCCTGCCCATTGTTGTACTGGCCAATCGAAAGCCGATAGACGCCGTTCAATTCGTCCAGCAACTGGTAGAACTGCTCGCCCCCGGTAGCATCACTCAATCCCATCGTCCACCGATAGCCGTAGTCGGTCTGGTAGCGATCGAGCAATCCACGCTCATTGCCGCTGCCGACGCCGAGACGATAGTGGTTGGTCAGCGTCGCATCCTGCTGGCTGCCGTACCAATCGCCGTTGAGGGAGTTGAAGCTCCGATGGAATGCGTCGAGAAAGCTGTTGCGTGTGCCGTTGTCAGTGAGCTTGCCGGTGAACATCGTGCCGCCGGTTATCCAACTGTTGTAGGAACTGCCTGGATCGGCAACCACCTGGTTGGTGGAATTCTCATTGCGCAGGCCGACGATGGTGTTGTTCTGCGCGTTGGCGCCCAGATGAAGTGCAGTGCCGCAGTTCTCCACGTCGCCGCCTGTAAAGGTATTGCCGTCGCCTTGCTGCAGATTTACGCCGTATGTCCCCGCGATTGGATTGCCGTTGGCCGTTGGGCAGTCGATGTGCAGCCGCACAAAAGTGCTGGCGTTGAGCCAGTCGGTCGCGGCCGAGTTTGTGATCTGATGGCCAATGCCGTTGATGGCGATTTGAAATCCGCTGATGTGGTTGTCGTAAAACGTGCCGCCGGTGTAGTTGCCTGTGCCATCAAGCGTGATGGCCGTCTGATTGGCATTCCCGAGCAGGTACAAACTCTCCAGGTCGATCTCCTGCGTCCGATAGGCCGCGAATGCCTCTGCACTGGCGCCTGTGGCTGCGGTGGTATTCAGGACGACGTTGTCGAGATGAAACCCGAGCGTATCGGAGGCATAGGAACTATCGCCAACCTCGATCGCAGCGGCCGCTCCGGAATACAGCAGTACGGTGCCGCCCTGGCTGCCGCTTGCATTGCTTGCTCCGCGCAGGGCGCAGCCGCGCAGCGAAACATTTCGCGTGCCGGCGGTAACAAGGATCTGGTTGGCCGTGGTGATGGTCGCGCACGGCAGCATCACCGTGGTGTTTGCCGTGGAAACGGTCAGGTTGGCGCCCATCGCCAGCGTGCCGCTGAAATTGCGTGCGTCGCAGGTGCCTCCGTAGTTGCTGTTGATGGCTGCCAGGCAGGCCTGCAGCTTCGCGCCAAAGTCCGCTCCGGAAAACTGATCAACCTGGTAGGCAGCGCCAAGCTGCCGCGCGGTGAGCGGGCCATTGACCACCCCGCCGGAGAGAGGCACGGCCTGCGAAAACGACGAGTCGACGTAGTGTTTGTCTGCTGCCTGCAGGCTCTGCGTCGGATCTCCGGTGAGATACAGCGGGCCGGTGAGTTGTCCGCCGGTTGATGTCAGGTTGCCTTGCGCGACGGATTGAATCGCCTGGTCGACGTATGCCTTGGTCACGGCCTGCACGGCTTGCGCGGCGGGCATTACCTGCGATCGCACCTGCGCGATACTGGCTTGCGCCGCAGCGGGAACCACCCAGTACTCCGTGCTGGTGGTGCCGTCGCTCATATGATAAATCGCGGTGTAGTAGAGCCCTGCAGGCGATGAGCCCAGGTTGGGCGCCAGGTTCACACTCACAAATCCATCCGCGCCGATCGTCACCGCGATCTTGCCCGCGGCGACAGTCTGGCTCGATGCGGTATTGAACGCGGGCCAGCTCAATTGCAGCGTTCCTGCTCCCGGCGTGCCGTTGGCCAGATATACCGTGCCCTGCACCGTCGTGGTGCTGACGGATTGTGCAAGGGCCACAGCCGCTGTCGCCATGCAAGCAAGGCACAATCCCAGGACTCTGGCGGCGCGAGTGAATTCAATTCGAAGGAGGCTCATGCGTGATTCTTCCTTTTTAACCGTGGTGCAACACGGGCCATGGCCGTCAGCACTACGCGGCGAAACACGTACGCGTGGCTGATGGGCATGACCCGTTCAAGGTTATCGTTGATAAAGGACCCTATGACTGGCAAGCAGAAGTCGATGCGGATTCCTAGTCCACGTCCTCTTCCTCGGCTGGTGTCTCGGACTCTGCATCGCCCTTCCATTCCGGCGAATTGGCCCATTCCGTGGCGATGCTGCGGATTTTCCGAGCGCCATCGGCTTCGCCGGACGCTTCGGCCGATTGTGCCAGACCATAGAGGAACTTGGCGCTGAGCGTCTGGCCCTTCTTGCAATTCGATGAGAGCGCCTCGACGATCGGTTTGCAATCGCGACCAACGATCTTGTCGGCCGCCTCCCGCATCTTCGCTGCGCCCCGTTTGCGCTTTTGCTTTGGAACATTCGTCGCTTTCTTCTTGATCGCGACAAGCTTGGGTTTTGCTGCGTTCATCTGTCCAACTTTCCCAGACAGCCTTCCATTTTTGGAGCTTCAAACCACTGAGAGGACGAGCAATCTTACCGGCTCATCTCGCTGCCAATTGGATGCAACGCTGCTACACCCGTCTTGTTTACGAGGTCCGCCGGCCAATGGCGTCAAATGCTTTCGAGATTCAGCTTCCTCTCTGCGGCAGGTTCGTCGCGGAAGGAGTCCGATAGAAATAGGAGCCACTGCGGCTCCTGTTTGTGCATGATTGCGATTGATGCTTCAAGCTTAGCGGAATGTTAGAAAATTACCTGCAAATCCCGGCAAAGTTTTTTGCGCAATGGATTCATGAGCTTAGCTCAACCGGGGCGTTGGCTCGGTCTTGACAGCGAACGTCGAAGAGGCAACGTCGCGGAGACAGCACCGCCTGTGATCGAGCGCAACCGGGTCCCGGCATCGATCAGCTAACATTACCGGGTGATGCGGACACCAACCTTGCTGGTTCATGGCGGAGCCTGGGCCATCCCTGACGATGCAGCCGCGGCTCACGAGAACGGCGTGCGCAACGCGCTCGAAACCGGATATCGGATCCTCGCCCGGGGCGGCGCGGCGCTTGACGCCGTAGAAGCGGCCGTCACTGTGCTTGAAGATGATCCCACCTTCGACGCGGGCTGCGGCAGTTTCCTCACTTCCGACGGCCGCGTGCAGCTTGACGCACTTCTGATGGATGGCGGACGCATGAAGGCCGGCGGCGTGGCCTGCGTGGAGCGGCTGCGCAACCCCATCCAGGCGGCCCGGCTGGTTCTTGAGCAGAGCCCGCACGTCTACTTCGTTGGCGCCGGCGCTGAAGAATTTGCGCATTCACACGGCATGCCGCTCATCGAAAACACGGAACTCGTGCTCGATCGCGAACGCGAGCGGCTGAAGATCGCGCGGGAGCGCGAAGCCGCAGGATTTGCCGATGCGACGTTTTCAGGACTGGAAGACGACAAGGGCCCGGAGACAGCGATACCGCGCGTGATCGACGAATCCCACGATACCGTTGGGGCGGTGGCATTGGACGCGCGTGGCAACATCGCTGCCGCAACATCGACAGGCGGCACGCTCAACAAAACCCCCGGCCGCGTGGGCGACTCGTCGCTGATCGGCTGCGGTTGCTACGCCGACAACATGTCCGCTGCAGTGTCGCTTACCGGATGGGGCGAGCCCATCATGAAGCTGGTGCTGGGCAAGTGGGCTACCGATCGCGTTGCCGCCGGCAGCGCACCCGAGTTCGCTGCGCGCGAAGCCATCTCGTATCTGCACAATCGTCTCGGCGGCCATGGCGGCATCATCCTGCTCGGCCCCGACGGAAGATTCGGCATGGCGCACAACACGCCTGCGATGGCCTGGGGCCTGGCTACCGCAAATGAGCTGGAGACGGGGCTGAAGATTTAGCGGGAATAGGGAATAGGGAATAGGGAATAGGGAATGCGAAGCCTGCGCCTTAGGTTCGCACAAGCTTCCACTTCAGCCGTGTATACGCCACCCGAAAGCCTTTGCGTTCGGCATTGCGCTGCGAGTTGCTTCCTGCCTCCGCCACCATCATCGCGAGATCGCAATCATGTTCGGCAGCATAGCGCATGCGCTCCTGCAACAATGCGCCTTGCAGTCCGCGACGCCGCATCTCCGGTACCGTGGCGGCACCGCCGAACAGAGCAACGCCTTGATGCAGCGTTAGCGCCCCCGCAGCCCCGGGCTTGCCATCGATCTCCGCCAGAAAGCACGGGCTTCCTTCGCGCGCGACAACAAGAACGCCCGATTCTCGAACGAAGTCCTCGAACTCGGGATGCTCATGTGTCCATCCGCGTGCGTTGATGTCGCTCCACAGTTGCGCTTCATCCGCTCCGACAACGCGAACGCGGATGCCGCCTGCATGAATCGCAGTTGGCGGCTCGACCGCACGATAAAGCACATTGCTGATCTCGAAGGGCCGATAGCCCCGCGCGCACAGCAGGTCGAGTGCCGCGGCACCGGCAAATGGACAAACCTCATGCATGACCTCGGCGCCGCGGGCGTGAAAGAATTGCTCGATCCCATCCAGCGCTGCCGGTGTGAGTGGTTCAAACAAGCCGAGTCCGAAGGTCTGCGTTGTTGGCGCACCCACTCCATCGAAGACCACCGTCGTCCCCGTGCACGTCATCCACGCGGACGTGCTGTCGGGGTGTAGCCGGCGACGCGCCTCCGCGAACTGCGCGCAGGCGTAGGCCTCCGCAGCCTCCAGCCGTTTTGCCAATTCCACATTCGCAAAGATCATCGCGTTCCTGATCGTACACGCAGATCCTGTTAATTCACTCAACATTCCATCGCAGCCGCAGCGCCGCGCTACCCTAGAGAAGCTGCTATGCGCCGACTTGTACTCGCTTCCGCCTCGCCACGCCGCCGTGAACTGCTCGCGCAGGCGGGCTATGCATTTGAGGTGCGGCCGGCGCATGTGAACGAAGATCTGCGGCCCGGAGAGGATGCGATTGCCTATGTCGTCCGCCTGGCGCGGGAGAAAGCGCTGTCTGTCCTTGCGGAGATGTCGTCCAAGGGTCCCGCCCTACCGCATGTCGTCGTTCTCGGCGCCGACACCACCGTCACCGTCGACGGCCACATTCTCGCGAAACCCGAGGATGCCGCCGATGCGGCGCGTATGTTGCGGATGCTCTCAGGCCGCACGCATCGCGTGATCACCGGCGTCGCGATGGCAACGGCGAAGGGCGTTGAAGTTGCAGCCGAAGTCACCGGAGTGCAGTTCCGAGCGCTTGGCGATGAGGAGATCGCCGCCTATGTCGCAACGGGGGAGCCCATGGACAAGGCCGGCGCCTACGGCATCCAGGGCCTCGCCGCCAAGTGGATTCCTCGCGTCGAAGGCTGCTACTTCAACGTTGTCGGCCTGCCGCTCGCATTGGTGGCGACGATGCTGGAAGAAGCTGACAGCTCTCAGCCGTCAGCTTTCAGCAGGTAACCTCTCGTTCTAACCCGGATCCTTGATCAACAGATCCGGGGAGTGCCCGCGCTGTCCGAATAATCTGAGAGCTGAAGGCTGATAGCTGAAGACTGAGAGCAAGTCTTACAACTTTGCCTCTATACGGTCTCCCTTGTAAACAACCGCGTGTGCCTGCGCCGCGCTGTCACCGATGCCGACTCCCTTACCTTCGCCTACCACGACCACATTGAATGTATGCTTTTCGAGCATCCCCGGAAAGCTTCCCTCGCGCGCGCCAAAGCTCAGTGTCTTCGCCGCATCGTTCCAGTGCAACTGGATGGTTGCATGTTCGCCCTTGGCGTAGTCGTAGTTGTCGTTCTCATCCTCGTAGAGCGTGAAGTCGCCGTCAGTTCCGGGATAGATGCGAATCTCAATCGGGTCGGCGGGCTTTTCGGTTGACCATTCCATCGTCGGTCCCATGGGGATGATCGAGCCTGCGCGCACAAACAGCGGTAGTTTCGCCAGCGGAGCGTCCGCTTCAACCCGTTTCCCGCCTTCGACCTTCGCGCCTGTCCAGAAGTCGTACCAGGTCGCCTTCGGCAGATAGACTTCGCGGCTTGTTGCGCCCTGCGTGGTCACGGGGCTCACCAGGATCGCCGGCCCAAACAAATATTCATCGCCGGTATTCTGCGCCTCGACATCGTTGCGCCAATCCATCACCAGCGGCCGCATCAGGGTGCCGTGATTGCTCGTCACCTGCCATGCCTCGGAGTAGATGTAGGGCAGCAGGCGATAGCGCAGGTTGTCGTAATCCACCAGGATCTTCTGCGCTTCCGGCCCATAGGACCAAAGCTCATTCTCGTCGGGATAGCGTGTGCCGTGCACGCGGAAGATCGGCGAAAACGTGCCGAACTGGAACCACCGTACAAACAGCTCACGGAACTTGGGATCGTTCAAATTGCCGCCCGAGATGAACCCGCCGATGTCCGTCGTCCAATAGGGCATGCCGGAGATGGAGAAGTTCAGTCCGGCCGGAATCTGTCGCGCAAACGTAACCCAGTCGCTGAGCACGTCGCCCGACCAGGCCGTCACGCCCAGTCGCTGTGTTCCTGCATAGGCCGAACGCGACAGGATGAAGACGCGCTTTTTGTCCGAAGCTTTCTGCTGGCCTTCCGAGACGCCCTCGGTGTGAAACAACGGATAGACATTCGCAAACCGCGCGCCCGAGCCAATGTGCAATTTGTTGTCGACGAGGATGTTGTCTTCGCTGCCCTCCGTCTCGGGCTCATCGGTATCCAGCCACCACGCGTCCACGCCTTTCTGAAAGAGCGCCGTATTGATATTGTTCCAATACTCAGCGCGCGCTGGCGGGTTCGTCGGATCGTAGAGCGCCTGGCCCACGGGATGGAACCCACCGGTGAGGGTCTTCGCGATGAACCAGCCATTCTTGTCGAACTGGTCGTAAACCCCGGTTCCCGGCCTGAAGAACGGCCACACCGACACCATCAGATGGAAATGCTCGTCATGCAGCTTGTCGATCAAGCCCTGCGGGTCGGGGTAATGGGGATTCCACTTCATCTCGCCCATCGTCACCCACCAGAACCAGTCCTGCACGATGTTGTCGACCGGGATGTGCAGTGCGCGATACTTCGCTGCAACGCCCTCAATCTCGGCCTGAGACTGGTATTTGTTCTTGCACTGCCAGAAGCCGTAGGCCCAGCGCCCGAAGAGCGGCACTTCGCCCGTCAGTTCGCGATACTTTCCGACGATCTGGTCGGCTTCCGGTCCGTAAATAAAGTAGTAATCGATGCGATCCGCGACTTCGGCGCTGATATAGAGCGAATGAACGAATCGATTATTCACGCGGCTGCGCGAGGGGTTGTTCCAGAAGATGCCGTAGCCGTTCGTCGAGACCAGCAGCGGCACCGCGATCTGCGTATTCTCCTGCGACAGGTCGATGGTCTCGCCACGATAGTTCCATACGCCGGCCTGGTGCTGCCCGAGGCCATAGAGGCCCTCATGTGATCCATAAATAGGGAAAAACACTTCGGCGTGATAGGTTTTCTCGCCATTCACCTCGACCGGCTTCAGGGAGCGGTAGCCCTCGGTGGTCAACGGCTTGCCGTCCGGGCCCACGTAGTGCAGCGCGCCCGATTCGCGCTCCACCACGGCCTTCAGCTTGCTGGTTGTCAGCGTGATGGCCTTCTCATTGGCGGCGACATCAAACGAAGCGGCCGGCCAATCCTGTTTGATGACGACGTGATCGGAGGGTCGAACTTCCGCACCGGCATCGAGCGGCGCATAAGTGACGTGCAGCACATCCGGCGCATCCACTTCGAGCTTGAGCACTCCGTTTTTCTGGCGGATCTCGACGCCATTGGACTGCTTGTCAAAGCTCACCACCGGGTTCGGCGGATTCCACTGTGCCACAGCCGCAAGCGGTGCCCATACCGCGGCACACGTTAGAAGAAATGTCCCTGCCCGCCGACGATCGCTCATTGAATACGTTTCCTCTTATCGCGCAGATTCCAAACGCATCAAGTGTAACGCCCGGGTGCGGCGCCGGCTGCCCGGGGCCGCGCTTGGGTCGGGCAACTCTGGGACATGGGCACGGGATGCGTAGTCCGAAGCAGTTGAAAATAGCCCCAATGTGTGATGTAACAGCGAGCGTGCACATGAAAAATGCGCTACACTTCGAGTCAATTCTCATCAAGGGACAAGACTGATGCGGTCGAAAAGCGCTCTGCTGGTTTCGCTCTGCTGTGTGACATGTGTGTTTCCCACCTTCCTTTCCGCACAGTTTCAGGCTCCGTCGAAGGAAGAATTGGAGATGACCTCTGACCCCAAGGCGCCGGGAGCCGACGCCGTGTATCTCTATCGCGAAGAGAAGACAGACGATAATCTCCACTACCACAGCTATTACGTGCGCATCAAAGTGCTTACCGAAAAGGCCAAAGAACTCGCGACCGTTCGAACCCCATACGAGCGTCGTGGCTTCAAGGTGACCGACATTCAGGGACGCACGATTCACCGGGACGGGACGGTGATACCCCTTACGGCCAAGCCATCCGACCTTACGGATGTCAAGACCAAGGATTACCAGGTCAATTCGATGGTGTTCACGCTGCCGAACGTGGAAGTCGGCAGCATCCTCGAGTATCGTCTGCAGCTTCGTTACGAAGACACCACCGTATCTTCTCCAACTTGGCAGATCCAGCAGGCTTATTTCGTTCACAAGGCCCACTACCAGTTCGAGCCAGCGAAAGACCTCGCCGACATTACCGACGCCCACGGCAATACGGCCAACAACCTCATGTACGCCTTGATCCTGACCAACGGCGCCAAGATGAAGCACGATGTCACCGGGCGCTTCAGCCTCGACGTAGACGATATCCCGCCCATCCCTACCGACGATTGGATGCCGCCGATGAATTCCATCAACTGGCGGGCCGAGTTCTACTATTCCGCGTACGCTACCGGAGCCGATTTCTGGGCGAAAGAAGGCAAGCGCTGGGCGAAAGAGACAGACCGGTTCGCCGACCCCAGCAAAACGCTGAAGAATGCAGTCGCAGAACTCGTCGCTCCCGGCGATTCGGATGAGCAGAAGGCTCGCAAGCTTTACGATGCCGTGATGAAGCTGGACAATACCGATTTCACACGTCAAAAATCGAGTGCCGAGCGTAAGACCGAGAAGTTGAAAGCAATCAAGAATGCCGAGGATGTCTGGACGCAGAAGAGTGGCACGTCCGATGATCTTGCGCTTCTATATGTTGCGCTCGCGCGGGCGGCGGGGTTGCATGTATACCCCATGCAGGTCGTCAACCGGGACCGGGCTCTCTTTGATGGCTCCTACCTCACCCTCAGCCAGCTGGACGATTACATCGTGGATGTCGTTCTCAATGGCAAGGATGTTTACCTCGATCCGGGCCAGAAGATGTGTCCTTTCGGGCTGCTTCATTGGAAGCATAGCTTCGCATCGGGCCTTCGGCTTACCGATAGCGGGCCGAACGCAGTGACCACGCCCATGGGGACATATACCGCTACGGCTTACGACCGTGTTGCGGATCTCACAATCGACGATTCCGGCGGCGTCAAGGGAACCGCACGCTTCATTCTGACGGGTCAGGAAGCTCTCTATTGGCGCCAGCTCTCGATTCAGAACGACGAAACCGAGGTAAAGAAGCAGTTCAACGAATCTGTTCGCGGCTACATGCCCGATGGGGTTCAGGCGGATTTCAATCACTTCGTCGCACTTCCTGATTACAACTCGAACCTGATTGCCATGGTCGACGTTTCCGGAAACATGGGGACCGCGACGGGCAAACGCTTCTTTTTGCCCGGCCTCTTCTTCGAAGCTCACGCTCGGCATCCCTTCGTGGCGCAGGACAAGCGCACCACTCTGGTCGATGTCCACTATCCGAAGATGCAGAGCGACCATGTCACGTACCATTTGCCCACCGGGTTTGCCGTTGAAACCGCCCCTCAGGCAGCGGATGTCTCCTGGCCCTCCCATGCCGTATTCAAGGTGAAGACGGATGTCAGCGGAAGCGACGTAACGGTGGCCCGCACCGTGGCATTCAATTTTTCTGTTCTTCCCGCCAAGGATTACGGTGACCTTCACGACTTCTATCAGAAGATTGCTACTGCCGATCAACAGCAACTCGTGCTGACACATTCGCAGGTTGCCAAGGGGAACTGATGATGGAAATGCGGTTCCGAACCATCGTGCGTCTTCAGCCCGTCCTGGTGGCTGTGCTGCTCTCCTTTGCCACGACTCCGGGCTCGGCCGGCATCTTCAGCAAAAATCAGCCGGTGCCCGATTGGGCTATCGAAGCCAACAAAACGCACACGCCGGACTACGCCAAGGACGCTTCGTCCGTCGTTCTTTACGAGGAGTATATCGAAACCGTAGATGCCGGCGGAAGAGCGGTCGAGCGCCATCGCAAAGCCTTGCGCATCCTCAAGCCGCAGGGGCGCAAAGAAGGTTGCACCGTCAGCTACGACGTGGACGAGAAGATCAACTACCTTCGCGCCTGGACCATTGCCGCCGACGAAAAGCAATACATGGCGCAGGACACGGACTTCGCGGAAGTGGGCAATACCGCGGTCCCCATCATGCTCTCGACCGCGAAAACGCGGGTTGGAATTCCTCCAGCCGTCGATGTGGGAGCGACGATGGTCTGCGAGTCGGAGGAACTGCTGCAGCCCTACCTGCACGAAACCATCTGGGAGATTCAGCAGAGCGTCCCCGTGGTCTATCAGGCGCTCGAAGTCGACCTTCCTCCGGGCCGCGGCGTATTCCCAGTCCGGGCACAGCTTCAAACCCTTCCAGCCGGTCGAGGTTGCCCCGAACCACTGGCGCTGGGAAGTGAAGGACACGCCCGCGCTCGACCTTCGCGATATTCCCTCGCGTCCGGAGTGGGGAGCCCTGGCAGCGCGCATGAGCGTGCAATGGGGCGATGCGGCCGTCGAGGGAACCGACAACGAGTGGAAAGCGATCGGAGAATGGGTCACGACGCTCGAAGCGGACCGTCCCACGCCTTCGCCTGAAATCACGGCCTTTACGCAGACGCTGATCGCCGGAGCGCCCGACTTCTACACCAAACTCAGCCGCATCACCGACTCGATCCAGAAGAACATCCGCTACTTCATCGTCGAGCGCGGCATCGGCGGATTGCAGGCAAACCACGCCGCCGATATCTTTCGCAACCGCTACGGCGACTGCAAAGACAAGACCACCCTGCTGATCGCCATGCTGCGCGTCGCCGGCATCAACGCGTATTACGTTCCGGTGGATGACCGCCGCGGCATCGTCGATCCCGACGATCCATCGCTTTACGGCAATCACATGATCACCGCGATCGAGTTGCCGCCGGACGTGAACGATCCGCGCCTGATGGCGATCGTGAAGGCGCACGATGGCAAGCGCTATCTCATCTTCGACCCCACCAACGAGCGGACGCCGGTCGGCAATCTGCCATCGTACCTGCAGGGCAGCTATGGAACCCTCGCTGCCGGCGCTGCCAGCCAGATGATTGAACTGCCGATTCTGCCGCCCGAAGCCAATGGCACCGAGCGCAAAGGCGAGTTTGCCCTGGCCGCCGATGGCACCCTTACCGGCCAGGTCGAAACGACGCATAGCGGTCCCGAAGGCGCCGATCTTCGCATGATCCTCAAATATTCCGACGAGAAGGAACGGCGTGAGTCGCTCGAGACGGCGGTGTCGCACGATGTGCCGGGCGTGGTGCTGAACTCGTTTCAGTTTACGCAGCCCTCTGAACTCGACAAGCCGCTCGAGGTGCAGTACAAGCTGACTGCCGCGCAATACGCCCACCAAGCCGGCACGCTGCTGCTGGTGCGGCCTCGCGTGGTGGGGTCGCACGTTCTGGCCTTCAACGACAAGCCGCGCACCGTGCCCATCGATCTCAATGCGACGGGACGCTGGCACGATAGCTTCGACATCACATTGCCGCCGGGCTATGTGGTCGATGAGACGCCCGACCCCGTGAATCTGGATCTCGACTTTGCCAGCTACCACTCGAACATCACCGCAAAAGGCGACAATCTCCACTACGAGCGCGAATACGTTGTGCGCCAGGTCGAACTCCCTGCGGAGCGTGCCGCGGATTTCCGCAAGCTCGAAAGCGCTATCCTCAGGGATGAAAAGGGAACGGCGGTTCTGAAAAAGCAGTAGGTGAATTTACCCTGGGGGGTGCAGGCCGTGCGGCTCAATGCGCGCGGCCTGCGCATTTGCGGCAGGTGTAGCGACTCCAGAAGCGGCGGATGCGTTTCACTCTGACTGTGGACGCCATAAGCGGCCCGGTTGCCCTACTCTTAAGCTATGACCGATCGGGAACTGCTGGCGCGGATTGCGCGCTCCGCCGGCGGCAAAGCCGGATACAAGCAACTGGTCCGCGAGCTGGGCCTCGGCGGCGGCCGGGAGCGCCGCCTGCTGCTCGAGCAACTCGCCCGCATGACCGCGCGGGGAGACCTCGTCAAGACTCGATCGCGAACACTGGAGCATTCCGAAGAGAGCCGGCGCCGGCACGCGCGACAATCTCATGGCCGGCCGCCTCGATCTGCATCGCGATGGCTACGGCTTTGTCCGTCCCAATGCGCGCCAGGGTTCGGCAAAGACGAGGACGATATTTTCATTCCTCCCAACGAGATCAACGGCGCCATGCAGGGCGACCAGGTGCTGGTGGAACTCGAGCCGCCCAACGCCGACGGGCGCCGCCTGGGCCGCATTGTGCGCGTTCTCGAGCGGCGCAACCCCACGGTCGTCGGCATATTTCACTACGCAAAGTCCGATCGCGAGATGGGCGACAAGGTCGTCCCCTTCGACGAGCGCATGACGCAGCACATCCTCATTCCCTTGGTCAGGAGCTGCCCGAGCCCGAGGCGGCAGGAGACGCCGCATCGCGTCCTCGGCAGCGAAGCCGCAACCGCTGCCGCACCACGACGATCTCGAAGGCCTGGTCGTCGATGTCGAAATCACCAGCTGGCCCACGCCCACGCGTCCGCCCATCGGCCGCGTGATCGAAGTGCTCGGCGATCCCGACGACTTCGGCGTCGACGTGGAAATGATGATCCGCAAGCACCAGTTGCCGCGCATCTTTCCCGACAACGTGCTGGCCGAAGCGCGCGCCGTCGCCCATCTCGACCATGTCGAAGCCAATCGCCGCCGCGATTTTCGCGGCCTCCCCATCGTCACCATCGACGGCGAAACCGCGCGGGACTTCGACGATGCGGTCCTGGTGCACGAACGCGCCGACGGCGGCTACGAACTGCAGGTGCATATCGCCGATGTGGCCGAGTATGTCCGCGCCGGAACCGATCTCGATCTCGAAGCGCGCCTGCGCGGCACCAGCGTCTACTTCCCTGATCGCGCCATCCCCATGCTGCCGCAGGAGCTTTCCACCGACATCTGCAGCCTGCGCCCCAGCGAAGACCGGCTCGTCCTGAGCTGCATCATGCAGCTCGACTCCGAGGGCCGCATCGAGAGCTACGAGATTGTCGAAGGCGTCATTCGCTCTGCCGCGCGCATGACCTACACCGATGTCACGCAATTCTCGAAGGCGATGCCGAGACGCGAACGCGGTACGCACGCGCTCGTCCCTGAATTCGAGCGCATGCAGCACCTTGCCGGATTGATGAACAAGCGCCGCGAAGAGCGCGGCAGCATCGACTTCGATCTGCCCGAGCCGGTCATCGAGTTCGACGAGCAAGGCCAGATGCGCGGCGTCACCAAGTCCGAGCGCACCTGGGCCAACCGCCTCATCGAAGAGTTCATGCTCGCCGCCAACGAGTGCGTCGCCACCTGGCTTGAAGACCTCGGCGTGCCCTCGCTCTACCGCATCCACGAGAAGCCCGAGCCGCGCCGCGTGGTGCAATTCGAGGAGCTCGCCGCCAGCTTCGGCTACTCGCTCGGTCTCGGCGCGCTGCCCGTCAAGCGCATCCAGACCCGCGGCGAGCGGCGCGATGCGCAGCGCAGCGGCCGCAAGGTCCGCACGCACGAAGTTCCCGAAGACATCGCCGTCACGCCGAGGATGTATCAAAAGCTGGCCGCGCGCATCGAAGGCAAGCCCGAGGAGCGGATTCTCAGCTACCTCATGCTGCGCTCGCTCCGGCAGGCGCGCTACTCCGAGATCAACGAGGGCCACTTCGCGCTGGCCGCGCCCACCTACACGCACTTCACTTCGCCCATCCGCCGCTATCCCGACCTCATCGTGCATCGCATCGCCAAGGCGCTGCTGCGGGCCGGCGTCGATGGCCGAGCGCACAGTTGCTGAGGGCCGCCACAGCTCGCCGTGGACGCACCCGAACGAAGGCCTGACAAGGCATCGTCATTCATCGGCGCGAAGAGCAGGCGCACGGCGCAGGATTCAGCGGGCGAACCGCCCATTCCCGAAGCCGAGCTCGCGCAGATCGCCGAGGAAACCAGCCAGACCGAGCGCCGCGCCGCCGAGGCCGAGCGCGAGCTGGTGGAGTGGAAGAAGGTTCGCTTCATGCAGGACCGCGTCGGCGAGGAATTTGCCGCCCTGGTGCTCAACCCCGCCAAATACGGCCTCTTCGTCGAGCTCACCGACCTTTTTGTCGAGGGCCTGGTCCCCATCGACACGCTGCGCGACGACCGCTACACCTGGCGCGAAAACACGCACGAGATCATCGGCGAGCGCTGGGGCCGCCGCTTCCGCGCAGGAGATCGTGTGCAGGTGATTCTCGACCGCATCCTCGCGCAGGAACGCAAGGCTGCAGTTTTCCATCGTGGAAGAAGGCATCCCGCTGACCGGCAAAAAGCAGCCCAACCCCCCGCCGAAATCCAAAGCGAATCGGCGCAAGGAAAGTGCTGCTTCCGGGTCGAAGAGAAAGCCCCGCCATATAGGGAAGAAAAAACGCCGCTGAGAGGCGGTCGCGCGAAGGCGCAATTACCCCGACGGTCAGGCTTTCAGCGATCGGGTTGCGCTAGGCGCCCGCCTGCTGCGCGGCGTACTTGCCGATAATCGGAAGCTGATATCTCTCGCCCTTCAATGCCTTCATCAGGGCAATGATCCATACGATCAGGATGCCCAGTGAGGCAAACGGGAGAAGGATCCAGCCGATGACCGGGATAATCCCGAGCACAATCTGAACTGCAATGGCGGTGATGCCGAGAAAGATGCACTGCCAGGCATGGAAGCGCACAAAGGAGTTCTTGTTGTAAGGCTCCACAAGCAGGAAGACAATCGCCGGAATGATGGTGACGTAGGCCAAGGCTCCGGCTGCGGTATCAGATAAGCCGCTCTGCGCGGCCTGCGGTTGCCCGGCCGGCGGAGCCTGCGGGGGAACGGGAGTGTACTGCGGAGAATCGGACATGGTTCTGCTCCTTCGCGTTGGACCTGCATTAGACCCGGAACATAGTGAGAAGAGCCGATGTTTCGTTACAGCAATGGCACGGAAGCGCCCGGGAAGACAGACGGTCGCGCTTACCAATCCCAAGGGATGGGGAGAAGACTACTTCATCGCGAGCTTTTCGGCAATACTCCCGAGCAGAGGAATTTTGAACCGCTTGCCGTTGATTGCCTGGATAACGCAAACCACCCAAAGCACCAGCCAAAGCAGTGACAGGGCCCTCACGGTATAGATCAAAGAAGCAGACACAAGAAACAAAGTCAGAAGGGCAATGATGCCTAAGACGATCTCCGTTGCGAATGCGACCATGAATAGCAGAACGGATTGCCAGGCGTGGAAGCGGACAAACCCGTTGTTCTTGTAGGACGGAAGAAGGAGAAAAGCGAATGCCGGGAAGAACGTGAAGTAAGAAATTGCGCCGGCTCCCCTGTCTGACGGGCCGGATCGTGTCGCTACGGTCATAAGAAGCCTTCCTGCCTCCTGAAGGACCTACCCGATTTTTCCGCCCTGGCGTCTGCGCCTGCGGCCGGGCAAAAGAATCGGCCGGCTGCGGCTGCAGGGCCTCAAGATCGAACAGGATTGATTTAAAGAAGAACGCCGGCGTGCGCCAAAGTCAATCAGAATCATCGCATTGCCCACACCGCGGTAATCCTGGAAGCCAATTAAAAAAGCAGCTTTTCGGGCGGGCACTCGGTGAGTAATTCGCGGTCGTTGTTGCCCACATTTCCCACGCGTACATTCACCGGCCAGGAACACATCTTCTCAGCGGGATAAGGCCGAAGCAGATCGAGGGGCGGACGCGACGGATCGCCCGGTTCCATCCATCGGGAATAGTCTTCCGGATTCAGGATCACCGGCATGCGGTTATGCACCTGCTCCGCCAATGCGTTGGGGTCGGTGGTCAGGATGGTGAACGTTTCCAGCGGCTCCCCCTCCTTCGGCTTCCATCGCTCCCAAAGCCCGGCAAAGGCGTATGGATCGCCGCTCTGCAGCCCGAAAGCAAATGGCTGTTTCGTCTTTGTGTCAATTCGTTGCCACTCGTAGAAGGCATCTGCCGGGACCAGGCAGCGGCGCTTCTTGAAGGCTTCCCGGTAGAGGGGCTTCGCCGCAATCTCTTCGGCCCGGGCGTTGATGGTGGAGTAGCCGATCTTCGCGTCCTTGGCCCAGTAAGGCACGAGCCCCCAGCGCATCAGCGCAAACTCCCGCTTGCCTGTGTCGGCGTTCAGCCGTAATACCGGCTGAGTGCTCTGCGGAGCCACGTTATAGTCGGGCGCAAACCAAGGCATGTCCTCCAGCTCCACGCCGAACCAGTCGGCGAGGACCTCTTGCGTGGATCGACGAGCAAATCGGCCGCACATGGCTTGAGCATAGCCTGCATGCCGCCGCCGATGCCAGGCACAAACCGGTCCAGCCGATGAATACAGTGCACGATCCAATACAATGGAATCAGGAGCAGGAACGATGGCGCATATGGTTTTTTGTGTTCGCAACAAGAAAGAAATGGAGGGCCTCGATGAGCCGCCCTTCGACTCGGAATTCGGCCAGAAGATTTATAAGAATGTTTCCAAAGCCGCGTGGGGTGAGTGGGTCGACCGCCAGAAGATGCTGCTGAACGAGTACCGTCTGCAACCCTGGACACCGCAGGCGCAGGAGTTCCTGGTGGAGCAGATGGAGCAGTTTTTCTTTGGCGAGGGCTCTGCGCTTCCCCAGGAATTTGTCCCGCCATCCCACTGATCGGCGTGGTCCGCCGACCTGTGCTCCGCCGGCGCGTAGCAGCTTCGCAGCTTGCAGGGACCGGTTTCAAGCGTGCTGGTGTAAACTGAATCAGAACCCCATGGGCCGGCTCACTCGAGCCGGCTCGACTGTGTCGGGACGTGGCTCAGCCTGGTAGAGCACTCGCTTGGGGTGCGAGGGGTCGGCAGTTCAAATCTGCCCGTCCCGACCATCTTAGTTTTGCCTCAGAGTTCAATTGGCCAAGATCTTCGTGGCCGACCCATGAAGGACCCCAATCTTGGAATCCGCCTGAGCGGATTCCCGAGACAAGGCCTGCGAGGGTGCGAGGCAATGCCGAGCTGCGGCAGTTCAAATCTGCCCGTCCCGACCAATTTCGCACCTTTTAAAACGCTTCCCGAGGCCAAGGATCTTCGTGGGCGACCCACGAAGCAGGGTTTAAGCTCAGCATTGACATCGCGGAACTGGAAGCCGAAACCACATCATGAGCCGCCGGACAATGCCTTGGCCCCGTGACTAAGATCACTAATTGAAGTCTCTTCCCCACCCCTTCCGGAACATCACGGTTACCCTCCTTGGTTACCGATGTGGGACCCTTGCCTGCACGACGAGACATTTTCCGGATTACGGCATTGGCCTGGAAGGGGCAGCCACCATTTTGTGGATAGATGCTCGTACGCCCATCACAGACTTTACGATTGCCCCACGGTCGCAAGACCGCCATGGATACTGCTTTCTCAGACACCCTGGCCACATCCTCGGCCTCAGGTTAAAGAGCGTCCTCGTCTCCAAAATAGTCGAAGCGCATCGACGAAGTATAAGAGACTTGCCGTCCGGTTTTTCTCTACGCAGAAACTCTTCGTGTTGATGTGATCCATCTCGCGTGATCTTTATCACCGGATCGACCACACTGATTAAAACGAGCTAACCAAGTTCGTATCCATCATCTTATTCACATTTTAGACAGGTTACTAAACGGAGCCGAGATGATAACTTCAGACTGGACTTATCTTTAGAATTCTTTAACTTCATCTAATTCCTGCGAAGTAAAGTGAGACTCGACGCTCCCAAATGGTTGTAATACCCTCCACCGGACTCCCATGTCTGGCGTGGGAGCTTGCGCTCGGAACAACTCGCGCACATTCCGTAACGAGTTCCGTATTCTCTCAGGAGATTTTCACGTGAAAAAGCTGTTCACTGCATCCGTTCTTCTCGTTCTCGCGTTGTTCGCAGTTTCGGCCATTGCTCAGACGCCGATCTCTTCCAATACCCAGACCGTCGCATTGAATGCTGTTCTGCAGGAGGCAATCACCATTGACGCTCCTTCGGCGGCTGTGGTCAATTTTGCGATCGTTGGCAACCCGTTTTCTACCGTGGCTACAGACGGCGACGTGGCTCCGACATTTAACACGAACTACAGCTTGAAGCCCGGTCGTGTGTTGAGCGTGTGCGCTTACCTGACCGCTCCGCTAGTTGGATCCACTTCTGGAAACAGCGACACCATCGGCGTCAATGGCGTACTTGCGCAGTTCAACGGATCTGGCAACTATGTTCCCTTTGGCGGTGGCAGTGCTTGCGGTGCAACGAACAGCCTTCTCGTGCAGACACTCACGGCAACTTCTTCTGTCCATTCGGCTGTGGTTAACAACAAAATCGCGCTCCAAATCGGCGTGCTGGGTGGAAAGACTCCCGACACCTATACCGGCACGATCAACATCGTTGCACAAGCAATCTAACATGACCACGCGAATCAAACTCGTCACAGCAGTTTGGGTCGCCTTCTTTGTCGGCGGAGCGATGGCTGCGCAATCCATTGCTCCGCCGATAGCGGAGTATCGCGGAGCCAAAGCGGAGGGAATGTTTACGCTGCAAAACACCGTGGACTATCCCATGGTCGTGGTATTGGAAACCAAGAGTTTTTCAGTGGACGACCACGGGCAAGTGCAGTATCGTCCCCTCGACCCTGGTATCAAAATCAGCATGGGAGCCAACAGCTTTGTGTTGCGCGCTCACGATAGCCGCATGATCTTCTACAAGGCGACGTTTCCTTCGGCACCAGCAAGCTTTTCCATCATTCCCACTATGACCAAAGCGGGAGTGCTTACCGGAGTGCGGATCAACTACATTCTGCCCCACATGATTTACGTGTATCAAAAGGACAAACTCCAAAAATCCGACATCAAAGTGGATTTGGTAGATGGAATACTTCATGTTCAAAACCTCAGCAACAAACTAGGCCGAGTAGAAAATGTGGAAACCTCTAAACATGACCTAGGCGGGTTTCCATTGTTTCCGGGGCAGACTCGTGATGTACCCATTAATGGCGAAAAAGCCAGCGTAACCTTTGAAGATGGGTTCAAGGTCAATGTGCCGTGAGAAGTTCAGCGCATCTTCTTGGATTGTTGGGGTCGTCGCTGTTCCTGACAATGACTATCCAGGGTCAGTCATTCAACACGACCGTAGGCGGCGACCAGACGTACAACGCGATCGGCTTGCAGACTGATTTCAAATGGCACACTCTATCCGGGTGGACAGGCCTTGGATATAGCGACGGTTTAAAAGTGGGCGCTTACGCTCTAATCCCCTTTCACCACGACAACTACCTGGGAGTGGGCGACCAGACGCTGCCCGGGTATTTGGACGTGGATGAATATGATACCCACACCTTTACTGTGCGAGGCGTCAATCTAATTCGCAAAATAAATGAACCAGCAATTCCTAAAATTCGCAAGGGAAGGAACGGCAGCGTCCAACTATTCACCGGGTTCCTTTCTGAAGAGGAAAACTACCCTTTCTTACACCTGAGCGCCACAAGCGGCAGCAACCTAACGGAGACGCCGATTGCAGCCTTGCTCTACCAGCGAAGGATCTCCGAAACTCTTCAGATGCATTCCATAACCATGTACAGCGCTGGTGAGTACACTTCCATTGGATCCGTGGGCTGGAGGCCTTCTAGGAATTGGGGTCTTGCTGGGGCAGGGGGCGTAGGTGCTAACTCCCACTACTTAGCTGGTAAGGGAGAGTTCTCCTTCGATAAAGCGGAAGGGTGGGCATCTTACACCGTTGCTGGGAAAGATTTCCATCGCGAGGAGACGCCGTTCTATAGCTCTGATAGCCTCGGCTTCAATGGAAAGCTGACTCTGAAGCCAGCTTCTTCAGTCAAACTGATACTAGATAGTGAAAGGAACCGCGTCTTCATCCCTTCGCTGCTATCCATAACGGACAGCGAAAACACGGCAAGCACTTATGCCAGCGTGAAGGGCACACAACTGGGATCTTCAGTCGGGTTTGTGAGCACGAGTAACCTGCCCGGTCATACGCTGTCAGAGATATCCTCCGTTTCAAGGCAAATCCTGCCTCGATGGAGAGCCTTCGGAGCCTTCATCTATATGAAGTCTCCGACCTTCGATCAGAAGACCTTCGTGACGACGAATGAGTTTAGGGTGAGCCCTCGACTGTCCACTCGGCAGAATTACAACAGAATGAATGGTCAGGACAACTTGACCTTTGGCGGTCAGTGGATGTCCAATCTGATTTCACTCTCAGTAGACAACCAGGTCTACATGAGCCCTTTGGCTCCGGCGCTCGGTGGCAAGTCAGTCTTTCAAGCTTGGACGTTCAACATCCGTTTCCGCACACCGCATGGCACCAATACGCATCTCAATACGTTCGTGACTCAACAAGGACAAATCATGTGGGGCGGGTACCTGGGGGGCCTCCGTTACGATGCCGTCGGGCCGACTGCATCGGGCAGCCCAAGTTTCTCGAAGTACGTCATTCAAGGTAAGGTCATCGACACAAATGGTAGAGGAGTGTGGGGCATCGCCATTAACATCGGGAACGAGACTGTAGTTTCGGACACAGATGGCAGCTTCTTCACTCACGTAAAGAACACCAAGCCATTTCCCTTCATTGTGGCCGCCGACATTTCACCGCAGACCGCCCGCTGGAGCATAGCCTCAGCCCCCGCTTCCGCCAACGGAGTACCGGAGGATGCCCCCACCGATATCCGTGTCGTCGTTCAAATGGCCTCGGCCCTGAGAGCCAGCAAGTAACTTCTTCGTTTCGGCGCGCAGCTGTGATTGCACACTCTTCCGTGAAGGCCATCACAATCGCGCTGAACGCCGACCATTCTTATGGACGAGACACAACGGCACGCGACTCTCCGAGGAAGCTATCGATGCTGATTGTCCTCAAGAGATTTCTCTGCCGGGACTCGACATGGCCACGCTGACGGCCGGTGCATTCTCGACGTTCTGAACATCCTCGGCGCTTTGAGAAATGACTTGATGCTTTGGTACTGTGGGGGCGTGTTTTTACCATGAGGTGTCGCAGAAGTTGGTTCGAGGTGTGAATCCAGTCCGCTATCAGAATGCTCATGCCGCACCGCGCAGAGAAAGCCAGTAGTAGCGCCGCCAGCAGAACATGCAGCGCACCGGTACGAGGCGTATTTTGGGACTGGTGCGAGTATGGCATGGCGCAGCTTTTCCGGCTGCTCACTTTTGACCACGATTTCGGGGAGGCTGCCTATCTCGGACGTCGCGTTTTCGACCGATCGATTGCAGCCGTGGCTGAATCTTGCTTTTCATCGTTGCCGTTGGGTAACTGATCATGCAGAACGATGTTGAGCAGCGACTTGTGGACTCGGATGCGGCCGCTGTAATCGATGAAGCCGAGCTT
Source organism: uncultured Acidobacteriaceae bacterium (assembly GCA_963830285.1). Classification (GTDB taxonomy): domain Bacteria; phylum Acidobacteriota; class Terriglobia; order Terriglobales; family Acidobacteriaceae; genus Telmatobacter. The sequence goes on along the minus strand of CAWHLU010000008.1, from coordinate 668,396 downwards.
GCGAAAACGGTTCATGAAGAAGCTGACACGGGACCGGGTGGTTCCGATCATCTCCGCAAGTGTCTCCTGCGATATCTTGGGAATCATCGGCTCGGGTTCGCCGGGCCTGCCGAATTCCGCCATCAAGAGGAGGATGCGTGCCAGGCGCTTTTCGCTGGAGTTGAAGAGCTGATCGACGAGATCAGCCTGAATTCGCATGCTGCGCGCCAGCAGGAACTTCAAGAACAGGTCAGAGAAGTTATGCTCTTCGTGCATTGCGCGGACCATCTCGTCCCGCTTGATCTTGAGCGCCGTGCAGGCAGTAACGGCGACGGCCGTGGCCAACCGCAGTCCGGACAACGCGGCCAGGGACTCTTCTCCTACAAAGTCTCCAGCCGCAAGCAGGGTGATGGTAGCTTCCTTGCCGGCCGGCGAAACGACCATGACCTTTGCGCGACCTTTTTGAAGGTAGAAGATGGAGTCCGCAGGTTCTCCCTGCGAAAAAAAGGATTCTTTCGGCAGCAATTGAACGATTTTGCGGCCCAGGCCCGCATTTGTCAGAAAGGTCCCTGCATCGAATGTGAGCTTTTCCAGTTCAACCATGATCGATGGCCCCTTCCCCGGATGCGAATCCGATCGATGAATGCTGCAAATGGTTCGCAATTGCGCCCATTTTTACGGGAGCATCTGATAAACGACTGGAACTGGAGCCGCACATAGTATGGCACCCAGCAGGACCCTTATGTTCAGTTTTGACATTATTTTCCGGGGGGTTCAGCCCTCGAGCTGCGCCACCATGGCGCGATGCTGACAGTCAGCGTCCAGTGCAGAGATGCTGGAGATTGCCTATCCTCCTCTCTCCATTGGGGTTAGCGCGGTCGACCGTCGGAGTTGGCAAAAGTAGAGCGCTATTGCTCAGACCCTGGTGCTGCGATCGTCTACTGTGAGAAGCACCTCGGGCGCCTCGTATCGCTGCAAGCCAGCGCACAAGCGGAGAAGGTTACAATCCAGGTATGCCACAGGTGCCAGCACTGCAAACGAGATATGACGAGAACAGTATTCCTGTCTCAGCGAAGTGTTCCCTTTGTGGCGAACAGATGCCTCAAGGCAAACCGCGCATCACGACCCCGATCGACAATGTTGCGTGGTTTGCCGCCCAATTCAGCCTTCACGTAGCGCAAAGTCACCCACCCGTCGCGCCGCGTAAATCCATTGGATGAAGCGCTTTCAGGCAAAATGACCGTGGATCCTCCGTTTGCAGGCTTTCCCCAGGGAAATTATCCGGAATGTTCAAGATTGAACAGCTCAGGAAGTTCTTTTGTGAGACGGTGACAGTAGCGAAATGTGGCGCCACTCGGGTCGCTCACTACCCCTTGCTGAGAGGTCCTCTGAAACCAGAGGCGAAGATTGAATGCAGGTAGCCAACGGGACCTGAGATTCAGAGCACTGATTCGTTGAGTATCGGCGGAAATATGCAAATGTCAGGATTCTTCAGACGCGACAGGACCTTCAGACAGCCAGCTATTTGGATAACGATCTTCTTCATGATCCTCTTTCACGCAGGCGCAGTGGCGGCGCTCTTCGTATTCAGTTGGAAAGCTCTGCTTCTTGCCGGGCTGCTGTGGTGGGTTGCGGGGAGCCTCGGCATTGGGATGGGATACCATCGGCTGCTTACGCATCGCGGTTACAAGACTACCAAGTGGATGGAATACGTCCTGGCGGTGTGCGGTACGCTGGCCCTCGAAGGAGGACCCTTGCTCTGGGTTGCAACCCATCGCATGCATCACCAGAACACCGATAAGGATGGCGACCCACATTCCCCGCACGATGGCGGATTTTGGGCTCATATGGGCTGGGTTCTTACCGGTCAGACCATGCAAACGAATTCAGCTCAGCTTTTGCCCTACGTGCCAGAGCTGCGCAAAGACCGCTTCCAAATGTGGATCAGCCGTTGGCACTGGGTTCCGATCACATTACTAGCCGTTGTGCTTTTTGCCGTGGGTGGGTGGCGTTGGGTTCTGTGGGGCATCTTCCTTCGTACGGTAATCGGCCTTCATTCGACCTGGCTGGTCAACTCCGCCACGCATATGTGGGGAAGACGGCGCTTTCGCACCCATGATGATTCGCGGAACAGCCTTTGGGTGGCGCTGCTGACGTTTGGTGAGGGCTGGCACAACAACCATCACGCCTATCCTCAATCAGCCCGTCATGGCATGGCATGGTACGAATTCGACCCGAACTGGTATGGAATCCTCGTCCTGCGTATTCTGGGCCTAGCCTGGGATGTGAAGGCGCAAAAGCTCAAAAGCGCAAACACGCAAGGCCTAATTGCCGAACCTCTTTCGCCCGTTCGCGATTTCCCGAATTGAATTCTGCTCAATTGGGCTGCAAGCCGTAAACGTCCAATTCTCCAAGGATCGTTGGCGTATTCCCCACCTGCTGGCTATCGTTCCCGCGTGTTCCAACGTACACTTTTCCATTCGCAATTGTCGGGACAGTAAACTTTACGGCGAAGCCTGCGCTGTTCCCCGTACCTTGCGTGCTGTTCCAGAATTCCGTCCCGAGGTTGGTCGCGTCGTAGGCGTGGAGTACGGCCGGTCCACAACCGGGGGAAGTCAGCGTGCAATACTGCGAGTCATCGAGTGCCCACAGAATGGCGTTGGAATTGTCCGGCTTCGCTGTTATCGAGGGCGTCGCACCGGGGAAACCGTAGGTGGAGGGCGATGCCGACGTCGGTGTGGAATTGATTGTGTAGGTGGACGAACTGAGAGTGTATTGCTGAAGATGGCCGCCGACTCCAGCCAGATAGAACGACGAGTTAAAGTAAGCCGGAGTACCAAAAATTCCGGCTCCAAAATTCAGCAACTGAACTGCGCCACTATTTGTGCTGCTGTACCCACCAAGGGAATCCCGGTTGAGCAGGCAGAGGTAACCATCCTTTCCGCCCCCGATTACGAGATGGTTCGGATACGTCCCGTTGGTTGGAAGGTCCACAACAACCGCGGTGCCTCCTGACCCGAAATCCTGGTCCTGCAGGTTGTCGGTGGATTGGTCTGTGGGCGTGAAATATTGTGAAACAGCCAGGCTGGCGGTGAGTTTCAGAAATGAATCGCCGTAATCGTTGTTGGGCGCGGTGGAACTGTTGGCATCGAAGCCTCCGTTTCCAGTAATGACGTAGATGTTTCCGGAGGAGTCTGCGGCCGGTGCTCCCCCTCCCATCCAGATGCCCGCCTGCGTTGCGTTGGGCGCGTCATTGAAGACCGACAGCTGAGACAGAGTTGTAGCACTGTACCCCATCATCCACCCGTACCAGGGGTCCGTGTCCTCATGCGACGCCCAGGCGATATAAACGACGCCATTGATCAGTGCCAGGCCGGCTCTCTGGTTCTCCTGCTGCGCCGAGAAGGTGACCGTAGAACTGATCGCGGGAAATGTGCCCGAAATGACCGCCGGCCCCGTAGAGAGATTCTCGTTTCCGGTGAGTAGATTAATCTCGTGCAGACGCTGGTAAAAGTTGGTTCCGGTTGTATCTACAGACTTCGAAACCACGTAGAGCAAGTTTGTGCTGGGATCAATGACAGGCGTGCCGGTCACCCCGACTTCAGGCTGAATGTCGCCATTGTCCTGACCGACGAGGGCGCCCGGAACTGACGTTTCTCCTGCCGTCCCGCCGTGTGAGGTATCAATCAGGCTCACATGCCAAAGGGTCGTGCATGGATTGGCGTCCGCGTCGAATGCGTACAGGCTGTCGTGCTGGGTGGCGACGATGATGACGTTGTGTTTCACTCCGCCGACCGTGAGATTCGGGACCCACAGCGGCTGCGCATAAATTGCGCCATCGGCCGTGCAGCTGAAGAGTTTCCCGAAGGTGCTCGCGGTTACGTTGCCCGGCGCAAGGGCGTACTCCTGCGAGTTCACGCCATTGCGAGACGTGTTGTTGTGATAGGTCGAAACTCCGGCGAGGTCCGTTACGGCCACGGAAACGGATGCCGATTTCGACCCGTCGTTTACGCTGGTCGCCGTGATCGTGTACTGCCCGGCAGTGCCTGGAGCAGTGTAGACCACTGCGATTCCGTTCGCTGTGCTCCCCGACGAAAGCGTTCCGCAAGCGCTGCCACTGCATCCTGACCCGCTCACGCTCCAATTCACGCCGCCTCCATCGCTCGTCGTCGGCGTAACGGACAGCCCCTGTGTAATGGTCAGCCCCGCCCGCTTGGGAGAGACAGAGACGGTGATCAGCTGAGCAATCGTCAGCGTCAGGTTCACCGACTGGCTTTGCGCCGGGCTGCTTGAATCGGTCACCTTGAAGGTGAGCGCCACAGCATTGGCCGTCGCCGTCGGCGTACCCGTGATAGCCCCGGTCGATGCGTTCAACGACAGACCCGCCGGCAACGTGCCGCTCGTCAGCGACCACCCGTAAGGAATCGTGCCGCCCGTAGCATTCAGGCTAGCGCTGTAGGCTACTCCGACTTGGCCGGCGGGCAGCGAACTGGTGGTGATCGTCAGGGGCGGCGAGTTCTGCGAACCGCCCATCGGCTTGAATGCGGCGCACCCCACTGTCCAGTCATCGGCAGCGCTCGTGTACGGCCCATTTGTCGCCTGCGATATAGTCTGAATCCAGTACTCCGGAAAAGATGGATTGCCGATGGACGCGCTAGGCACGTCGATCAAGGTATAGTTCGTGCCTGCGGTGACCGAAGAGTCGTTGTCCGGCACGAGATAGCCAATGATCAGCTCACCGGCTCCGGCCGGCGATTGTGCAGAGCCGCAATTGGCATTGGCCACGGTGCCCGAGGTGCTGGTCAGGTGCTGCGTTATGGCGCCTGTGTCCAGCACCGACGTGGTTGACGCTCCCTTCCACGCCTGGACCGACAGCAGCGCCCAGGGATCACTGCCTGACTCTGAGACCTGGACCGTGAGGCTGCCGGAGGCAGAATTCATCAAAAACGCCATGCCCGAGTAGTTCGGATCGGCTGAGTCTTGCACATAATAGATTCTGGTGTACGCCCCGTTTGCGCCATCGGAGATCGACGTCTCGTAGCCGCTGCGATCAGAGAACTCTACGGTGATCAGGTCTCCCGCTGTTACGTTGGACAGTGTGCAGCTCACTGACGAGACATTGCTCCCGCCGTTCGTGCAGTGATTCGAACCGTCCAGACTGATTTGGGCGGGTGGCGGCGCAATCGTCAGCGTCAGATTCACCGACTGGCTTTGCGCCGGGCTGCTTGAATCGCTCACCTTGAAGGTGAGCGCCGCAGCATTGGCCGTCGCCGTCGGCGTACCCGTGATAGCCCCGGTCGATGCGTTCAACGACAGGCCCGCTGGCAGTGTTCCCGCTGTTAGCGACCACGTATAAGGTGATATTCCGCCACTGGCAACCAGGGTTGCGCTGTAGGCTGTGCCGACCTGCCCATTCGGCAAGGACGTTGTCGTGATCACCGGTCCTGCTGCGGTAACCGTGAGTGAAAGTGTTGCCGAATTGCTTTGTGCCGGCTGTCCTGAGTCGGTGACCTTGAAGGTAAGCGACGCGGCGCTGACGGCGGCAGTCGGCGTGCCGCTGATGACACCGCTCGCCGACAAACTGAGCCCTGGCAGGCAATGTCCCGCTGTTAACGACCACGTATAAGGGGATGTTCCGCCGCTCGCTGCAAGGCTTGTGCTGTAGGCTGTGCCAACCTGGCCATTCGGCAACGATGTCGTTGTGATCACCGGCGCTGCTGCCGCCACAATCGTGAGCGAGAGCACTGCCGAATTGCTCTGTGCCGGCTGTCCTGAGTCGGTGACCTTGAAGGTAAGCGACGCGGCGCTGACCGCAGCAGTCGGCGTGCCGCTGATGACACCGCTCGCCGACAAACTGAGCCCGGCAGGCAATGTCCCAGCTGTTAGCGACCACGTATAAGGGTTATGTTCCGCCGCTGGCAACCAGGGTTGTGCTGTAGGCTGTGCCAACCTGGCCGTTCGGCAAGGATGTCGTTGTGATCACCGGTGCTGCTGCCGCCACAATCGTGAGCGAGAGCACTGCCGAATTGCTTTGTGCCGGCTGTCCTGAATCGGTGACCCTGAAGGTAAGCGACGCGGCACTGACCGCAGCAGTCGGCGTGCCGCTGATAACACCGCTCGCAGACAAACTGAGCCCGGCAGGCAATGTTCCGCTTGTTAACGACCACGTGTAGGGTGTGTTCCGCCGCTGGCAACCAGGGTTGTGCTGTAGGCTGTGCCGACCTGGCCGTTCGGCAAAGATGTCGTTGTAATCACCGGTGCTGCTGCCGCCACAATCGTGAGCGAGAGCGCTGCCGAATTGCTTTGTGCCGGCTGTCCTGAATCGGTGACTTTGAAGGTAAGCGACGCGGCGCTGACCGCAGCAGTCGGCGTGCCGCTGATGACGCCGCTCGCCGACAAACTGAGCCCTGCAGGCAATGTCCCAGCTGTTAGCGACCACGTATAAGGGGATGTTCCGCCGCTCGCTGCAAGGGTTGTGCTGTAGGCTGTGCCGACCTGGCCATTCGGCAACGACGTTGTCGTGATCATCGGTCCTGCTGCGGCAACATCGTGAGCGAAAGCGTTGCAGAATTGCTCTGTGCCGGCTGTCCTGAGTCGGTGACTTTGAAGGTAAGCGACGCGGCGCTGACCGCAGCAGTCGGCGTGCCGCTGATGACGCCGCTCGCCGACAAACTGAGCCCGGCAGGTAGTGCTCCACTTGTTAACGACCACGTGTAGGGTTGTGTTCCGCCGCTCGCTGCAAGGGTTGTGCTGTAGGCCGTGCCAACCTGGCCATTCGGCAACGACGACGTCGTAATCACCGGTGCTGCTGCCGCCACAATCGTGAGCGAGAGCACTGCAGAATTACTTTGTGCCGGCTGTCCTGAATCGGTGACCTTGAAGGTAAGCGACGCGGCGCTGACGGCGGCAGTCGGCGTGCCGCTGATGACACCGCTCGCGGACAAACTGAGCCCGGCAGGTAGTGTTCCGCTTGTTAACGACCACGTGTAGGGCGGTGTTCCGCTGCTGGCAACCAGGCTCGTGCTGTAGGTCGTCCCGACCTTGCCGTTCGGCAAAGATGTCGTCGTAATGACGGGCGCGCTGACTGTCACTTTCGAATTCGACGACGAACCGCAGGCCTGAAGAAAAACGCAGACCACTACCGAGGCGGCCGTGCAGGCTCGCGTGAGACTAAGGTTGACGACGCTTCCTCGGCGCGACTTCAGGGCATTTAGGCACATCCCGACCGTCCTCTCGAGGTGCAACCGGAGTCAAGAAATTGACCAAGCGAATAGAAGGAATTGAACTTAGCGACTAAGTGACAAACTACATTACATTCGCCCGTAGAGGCAAGAGCTGCACAATGTCACTTTCGGGTGATCAGAGTAAGACGCAATATGCGTATGAAAGGTGCCTGCTTCGGGGTCTCCGGCGACAGGTCCTCGTCGCTGAGGCGTACCTCAGTCCATTTCCGGCTGTGGATACTCGGAGCTAAGAGTTACGCATCGAACAGCGAGCCGGATGCATTCTCCCCCGGCGACGAGCGCGTACGGCGTCGCAACGGTTGCACGGGTGGCGTGGCGGCGCTGCCGGGTGAAGCGAGCATTACGGCAATCTCGCGTAGCTCAGCGCGCGTGCGAACAACGACCTCGGCCACCTTATCGCGCTTTTTGGTCACGGTCGCAGCAGGCGCCTGGGCCTGACTCGGAGCCGTGGCGGCAACTGCAGCCTGAGGCTCAGCCCGCCGCGCTTGTCCCAGGGCCTGTCGGGCACCCGACAGCGTATAACCCTCGCCGTACACGAGCCGTTTGATTTCGACCGCGATTTCGACATCGCGCTTGCGGTAGAGACGCTGGCCGGTGCCGCTCTTGTTCGGCTTCAGCTGCGGGAACTGGGACTCCCAGAAACGCAGCACGTAGGGCTCGACTTTGAGAATGCGCGCAACATCCCCAATCTTGAAATAAAGACGGTCGGGGATAGTCGGAGTTTCAACGGCGCGCTTCGGGGACGGATGCGTTGCCATAGCGAATACAGAAGGGCCGCGCGTGAACGCGGTTCACTGCTTAGACGCAGTATAGGCCACTGCTTCCGCCTGAAGTGAAGCAAAATGCGCGACTTGAACCTCCGAAGCCCCCGATTCTTGTTGAAAATCGGGCAAAAATCGCCAGGCTGCTCTCTACTTTGGCCGCTCAATCGATGCCCGCGCAGTCGATCCCTGCGGCGCGGCGCGCAGATACTGCACCGGCCAGCTCGCCGTTTCACCCAGCGCCGCAGCCGCATGCAGGGGCCAGTAGGGATCGCGCAGCATCTCCCGCGCCAGCAGCACCATGTCGGCTTCGCCATTTGCGACGATGTCGTTGGCCTGCTTGGGCTCGGTGATCATCCCCACGGCAGCTGTCGGAATGCCCGCCTCCTTGCGGATTCGCGCGGCAAACGGAACCTGGTATCCGGGACCCAGAGGAATCTTGACGTTCGGAACCTGGCCGCCTGACGAAACATCCACCAGATCGACGCCGTGCTCGCGCAGCCGCCGCGCCAGCTCCACCGACTCATCGGGCGTCCAGCCGCCCTCGGCCCAGTCCGTCGCCGAAATGCGCACAAACAGCGGCAGATGATCAGGCCACGCAGCGCGCACCGCGTCGGCCACCTCGAGCAGCAGCCGGATGCGATTGTCGAAGCTGCCGCCGTACCTGTCGGTGCGCTGGTTGGCAAGCGGCGACAGGAATTCGTGCAGCAGGTAGCCGTGCGCCGCGTGAATCTCAACAAGGTCGAATCCGGCCTCGTGGGCCCGCTTTGCCGCATCGGCAAATGCGCTGACTACTCCGGCAATCTCTGCCTCATCCAGTTCCTTCGGCACTGCATAGGTTGGCGAAAACGGAATCGCGCTTGGCCCTACCGGCTCCCAGCGTCCTTCCTCCGGGGTCAGCAGCCGCTCGCCGCCAAACGGCGCGGTCATGCTGCCCTTGCGCCCCGCATGCGCCAGCTGAATGCCCGGCCCGCGCGCCCTGCGAGTGAATGAAGCGCGCGATCTGCTCGAGCTTCGGGATGTGCTCATCTTTCCAGATGCCCAGGTCGGCAGACGAGATGCGGCCTTCCGGCGTAACGGCCGAGGCCTCCGTCATCACCAGCCCCGCGCCACCCTGCGCGCGCGCAGCCGAGATGAACCAGGTGCCAGTCATTGGCGAACCCGTCCTGCGACGAGTACTCGCACATCGGCGAAACGCCAATGCGATTCGGAAACACAACAGAACGCAGCTGAAATGGCGAAAAAAGAGGATGGCTCATGCAGTATGTATTATTCCGTTCCAATCAAGAGATGAGTTTGAGACCAGAATCGACGCAGCGAAATCACTTGGGCGAGGCTGCGCGTTTCTTTTTGGGTTTGGCGACCTTCATCGGACCATAGATCGTGATCGCGATCTGCGCTCCAACTTCAGCAGCGGCGCGGACCGCTTTTTGGCTCACTGTGCCCCAGAAGTAACGGCCGATTTTTGGCCCTTCAAAGCCAAGATCAAAGCTGCGAGACTTGGCAGAATCCCACAGATTCCGTTCTTTTTTGGGAAGCTTTTGGATGAGTTTGCAATACCGGAGAATTCCGGTTTCTGGTGTGTTGGATTGCGGCCAGCCGGGATAGAAATAGGCCTTGAATAATCCAAATTCCTTTCCAAGGTAAAAGACAGTCACGTTCGATCCAAATGCGTCCGCAACTGGTTTCAGATCGGATTTCGAAAAGATTTCGAGAGCTACATTCATGAAACAGCTTTTATCGAGCTTGCTCATCGCCATAGGCACGATTATTGCAGGAGTCAAACGGGACTCAATCACGCTACTTTATATATCCCGCCCCCCGCAGCACCTTCCCCGGCAGCGCCCCCGTCATTTTTCCCTCCGCAATCACCGGCACGCCATTCACCAGCACATACTCCATCCCCACCGATAGCTGATTCGGTTCTTCGAATGTCGCCTTGTCCGTAATCTTTTCCGGATCGAAGACCACCACATCACCCCACATGCCCTGCTTCAGCACGCCGCGATCCGTCAGCCGCATCCGCTGCGCCGGCAGCGCCGAAAACTTGCGAATCGCATCGGACAGCGTCAGCTCTTTCTCCTCGCGCACATACTTCCGCAGAATCCGCGGAAACGTCCCGTACGCCCGCGGGTGCGGATGCTCGCTCGCCAGCAGTCCTTCGGGCGAAGTCCCCTGCGAGTCGTTGTCGATTGAGACCCACGGCTGCTTCAGCGCCAGCTTCACGTCCGGCTCGTCCATGCCGAAGACCGCAACCTCGGTGAATGCCTTGTCCTTGATCAGCAAATCGCAGAGCGCGTCGATCGCATCCTCATGCCACAGCGCCGCAACGTCCGACAGCCGCTTTCCCTGCAACGGCACCAACTCCGGGTTCTGTACTACCGCGATCAGAATCGCCTCGGGGCCGGGAATCTCCTGCCATTCGTTGTCCCAGTCTTCGCCGGCCGAGTTCTTTCCGCTGCTGGTCATGTCCTTGCGAATCCGCGCGCGCACGGCCGGATCCTTCAACCGCTCCACCAGCTTTGCGTCGCCGCCATCGTGCGCCCACGGCGGCACGAAGGCTGAAAACGTGTTGAACCAGGCCGTGTAGGCATAGGTATTCGCACTCACATCCACGCCCGCGGCCCGCGCCGCATCGATGCGCGCGACAATCTGCGGCATCTTGCCCCAGTTCGCTTTGCCCGCAGCCTTCAAGTGCCAGATTTCCACCGGAATCTGAGCCTCGCGTCCGATGCGCGTCGCCTCGTCAATCGACTCCAGCACCGTATCGCCCTCGCTGCGCATGTGCGTTGCATAGATGCCCCCATACTTCGATGCTACCTGCGCCAGCGCAATCAGTTCGTCGGTCTTTGCATAAGGAGCGGGTGCATACTGCAGCGCCGTCGACAGGCCGACTGCCCCATCGCGCATCGCCTGGTCCACAAGCGCCTTCATCTGGTCGAGCTGCGCCGGTGTCGGCTGCACATCCGCATCGCCCAGCACCATCCGCCGCACCGAGGTCGCCCCCACATACGTCGCGAGATTGATGCCCATCCCCTGCTTCTCAAGCCGCGCAAAGTACTCCCGCAGCGTCCGCCAGTCCGGCGTGATGTGCAGATGCGCGTATCCAGCGCGATCCGACGCGAGCATTGCATCGTTCACCGGAGCGACGGAATTGCCCTCGCCCGTGATTTCAGTCGTGATGCCCTGGTAAACCTTCGAGGGCAGCCGCGGATCGACGAGGATGGTCAGCTCCGACTGTCCGAGCATGTCGATAAATCCCGGCGCAACGATCTTTCCCTTGGCGTCGATCTTCTGCTTTGCCGGCGCGCCGCCCAGGTCGCCGATCGCGGCAATATGTCCGTTGCGAATGCCCACATCGCCCGAATACCACGGCGATCCGGTGCCATCGAGGATGCGTCCGTGCAGGATCACCACGTCGAACGCCTCGTTAACGGTTTGCTGGGCGCCCAAATTCATCGCCAGCGACGCAATCGCTCCGCACATCACCAGGGGAAATCGAGGCCAACCCTGCATGCTTCCGGTCCTCACTTTGGGAGTTATGGGTAAATCGCCCCGATTCACCGGGTTTTCTCTTTGCCGGCTGTTGTCAGAGATGGCAACCGGAACACTACGGTAATCTCTGCATTCGTGCAACTTTGCCCTGTCGTCTTACAATAACGGCAACAACCATGCTTGGTAAGGCCGAGCAAGGACTGAATTCATATTGCGGACGCACTCGCTCACCGTCATTTTGAGCGCCCGTCCGGGAATCTTAAGTTTTCGGGTCCACAGCTGTGGTCCCTGCCTTGGCACCACCTAAGTCCCGTCAGGACAGAAAAGGAATAGTTTTGAGCGCTATGTGGAAACCCACCCAGCAAGGCCAATCACCCTCTCCGACTCCGACCCCCGAGCCCGCTCGCCCCACGCCGGTGGCACCTACTCTTGAAACGCCGCGCCCGGCCGCATCAACGTCCAGTGGCGAGCAAGCCAGCATCAGTAAGGGCCTCTCCATCAAGGGCGAGATTACCGGAACCGAATCCTTGTTCATCGACGGCAAGGTCGAGGGCAGCATCAGCATTCCCGGCAATCGCGTTACGGTGGGCAAGAACGGCAACGTCACGGCCAGTATCAGTGCCCGCGAAATTGTTGTTCTCGGCAAGCTCAAGGGCAACGTGAATGCCACCGACCGTGTCGACATCCGTGCCGAAGGCGCTCTCACCGGCGATGTAGCCGCGGCCCGCATCAGCATTGAAGACGGCGCGTTCTTCAAAGGCGGCATCGACATCCGCAAGCCGGATTCGAAGCCGACCGCCGTACCGTCGTCTGAGCACGCCAAAGTCGCAGTGCACTCGTAACGCGCTGCCGATTTTCTCTGACCACAGACCCCTGTCTCGGCAGGGGTCTCGGTGCCTTATCGCCACGTGCGGTAGAGATCGACAAGGTGCCGACTTCGCCGGAGGGAGCGCGGGGCTTCAGCCTCTCGAATCATGCTCCGCGAGCAAGTGAGCTTCAGCCTCGGAAGATCCACTCGATGGGGAGAATTCACGCCAGCCGCAATCGTTTCATCAACACCCGCGGCAGTTGCGATCCCGTCCTCTTCAGCACAGCCATCGAAATCGCCGCCCAAAGCAGGGCGCCAGCCAGCAGCACCACCAGGTCGTTCAAGCGGCGGAGACCTGCGAGGTGCATTCTCGGAATCAGTTCTGCCGCCATCCACGAAAACACGATCCAGGTGACCGCCCCGCCGGTCAGCGCCGCCGCCAGGCACCGGCCCAACTCGCGATAGTCGAGACTCGCCAGCGATACCATGTGCCGACGATGCAGCAGAAAAGCGATGGTGAGGGTCTGCAGGCCGATCCCCAGGTCCGACGCAAACGCCAGCCCCATGGCACCGTAACCCCGGAAAAACGCCGCGTACATGGGTAGCGAGATCACCGTAATGATCGTCCCGGCCACCATCGGAGCAAAGGTGTTGCCCGCGGCATAGAACGCGCGCGAATAAATGGATTGCGCCGACCACAAAAACAGCGAGATTGAGAACACGGCAAAATATGCCGCGCATTCGCGTGCATCGGCCGTTGAAAAGCGCCCTCCTACAAACAGCAAATCGATTGCGGGTCTGCCGAGCGCGATCATCGCCGATGCCGCCAGCAGGCCCATGCACGTAACGCGCGACACGGAATCGGCCACCGCGCCTGCAAATTCAAAGCGCTGTTCCCTGGCCCATAAGCTTGCGAAGAAGGGCATTGAAGCCGCGCCCGCAGCTTGTGCCAGCATCGACATCGGCGCGGTAAACAGCCGCTTGGCATACGTCATCAGCGAAATCGCCCCGCTCGTATTCGAGGCAAAGTGCGCAATGATCCAGTTGTCCGCGGTCACCAGCGATACCCCGATGATCAGGGGCAGCGACAGGCGCACCCATTCGTGCAATCCCTCGTCATGCCAGTCGAGCATGGGCTTGTAGCGGACTCCAGCCTTGCGCGCAAAGATCGCGTTTAGCAGGAATGGCCCCACCAGGGCACCCGCCACTGTACCGATCGCCAGCGAGGAGATCCCCAACTGGTTCACCAGCAGGACGCCTCCCACGATGGTGCCCAGGTTGTAGATCAGCGGCGCCACGGCCTGCACGGTGAACCGCTTGCGCACCAGGAGTACCGCGCCGAAAACCCCACCCGCAAAAAAACACAGCTGCGCTGGAAGCAGGATCCGCGTCAGGCTCACGCACAAGGCTGCCTTCTTCGCGTCGAATCCGCTGAACCACCAGCGCACGTACCACGGCGCAAATATCTCCGCCAGCAGCAGCGCACAGCCCAATACGAGGAACATCGTGGTCAAAATTACTGACAGCGAACGCGTACCCTCTTCCTCCCGGCCGGAATCGCGATAGCGCGTCAGAATCGTGACAAAGGTGATCGACGCCGCTCCGCCCACCAGGAAGTACGAAATCATGTCGGGCAGTTGGAACGCCGCCAGGAAGGCGTCTGCCTCCATGCCGCGTCCGAACTTCCAGGCGATATACATGTTGCGCAGCAACCCGAACACGCTCGACAGAAACGTCGAGACCATCAGCACAACCGTCGCGCTGAAGGCCGAGTGCGCGTGCGAAGGCCGCATCGCGCGCATCGCCCGCGCCATCAAAGAGGGTCGCGGCTGAATTGGCACGGAGTCCGTCACTCCTGTCGATTCTACCGGGGTTGCAGATGCCGGTGGGTCGCATTGCGCATGCAACACACGCGCGGAGCCAATGGCGTCACCTGACTGCCCGGGCTGCACAGATTCCAGAGCGCATGTGCCCATTTTCCCCGCGTATCCTGTGTGGCAGGGGGTTTTCGATGCGGCGCACCGCTGGTCTTCTGTTCCTCTTCACCGTTCTGCTCGCCACTTACTCGGCTGCCCAGTCCATCCACGGCCGCGACGGCGTTACGCTACCCGCGCCTCCCGTTGCCGAAGTGACTCCTGTCATCGACAACGATTTCGGAACAAAGATCACCGATAACTACCGCTGGCTTGAAGATGCCAAAAGCGCAGAGACCCGCGCCTTTATCGACGAAGAGAACGTCTATACCACCCGCTATCTGAAACAGGACCCCATCCACAATCAGGCCCTCGACGATCTCGACCCCCTCGAACACACCTCCCGCTGGACGATCCCCATTCAGCGCGCCGGCAACTACTATTTCATGAAGCGCCTCGCCGGGGAAGAGCAGCTCTCGATCTACGTGCGCCACGGCTGGACGGGTGCAGCGACGAAAGGCCAGAACGCAACGCCCAAGGATGAGCGCCTCATCGATCCCGCCGGCTTCAGTCGCGACCCCAACACATCGGTTCGCCTCGCAGATGTCTCCCGCGACGGTATGCTGCTCGCCTACCAGGTCCGCCAGGGCGGCGCAGACGAGGCCACCGTCCGCATCTTCAGCATCGCGAAAAAGAAGCCGCTCGAAGACGAACTTCCCTCCGGCATCTACGACTCCATCACCTTCGCCCCGGACGGCAAAGGCCTCTACTGTGCGCGTACCGACCGCAAAGGAACGCTGCTCTACCTGCACACCATCGGCACCCGCAATGCCGACGACAAGCTTATCTTCGGCCGCGAATTTCACGGAGAGCTCCTCGGCCCCATCGATCTCTTCCACGCCCAGATCACCGACGACGCCCGCTACCTGGTCATCACCATCGATCGCGGCGTGCCCGCCAAACGTGTCGACATCTGTTTCCGCGATCTCACCAAACCCCGTGCGCCCTTCGAAGTTCTAGTCTGGGGATTGGACTCGCGCTTCTCAACTGTCTATGCCAAGGGCGCCTGGTATATCCGCACCGACTACAGTTCGCCGAACGGTCGCATCCTCCGCGCGGACCCCGGCATCATGCCCGAAGCCTGGAAAACCATCGTTCCTGAAGACAAAGACGTGCTCGAAACCTTTTCCATCGTCGGCGACAAGATCTACGTCAAGCGCCTGCACGATGTGAAATCCGAGATCAGCGTCTACACGCTCGATGGGAAACCCGCTGGGCAGGTCGATCTCGAAGGCATTGGCTCGGCTTCTGGTGTGGCCGGCCGCACCACCGACCACTATGGTTTCTTCAGCTTCGAATCCTGGATTCAGCCGCCCACTATCTATCGCATCGATACGGCGACCGGCAAACGCGAAATCTTCGCCCAGCCCAAAACCCCGTTCGATACCGCCCAGTACGAACTCAAGCAGGTCTTCTACAATTCAACCGACGGCACCCAGATCCCCATGTTCATCGCTGGTAAAAAGGGCCTGCCGCAGGACGGATCTGTTCGTCTACTCATGACCGGCTACGGCGGCTTCAACCTCAGTGAGACGCCAACCTGGAATCCTGCCTGGGCCTGGTGGCTCGAGCAAGGCGGATACTTCGCAGTTCCCAACATGCGCGGGGGCGGCGAGTACGGCGAGAGCTGGCATGAGCAGGGAATGTTCGAGAAAAAGCAGAACGTCTTCGACGACTGGTTCGGCGCCGCTCACTATCTCATCGACAACAAGTACACCTCGCCGGAGCATTTTGCCATCACCGGCCGCTCCAACGGCGGCCTGCTCATGGGCGCTTCCTTCACGCAGCATCCCGAGCTGTTCTCTGCCGTCTGGTGCGGCTACCCGCTGCTCGACATGCTGCGCTACCAAAAATTCGAACAAGGACCGCACTGGACAACGGAGTACGGTTCTGCCGAGAACGAGAAGCAGTTTCCCTATCTCCTGAAGTATTCGCCGTACGAGAATGTCAAGCCACGCTCCGACTACCCCGCCATCATGTTCTTCACCGGCGACAGCGACACCCGGGTCGACCCTCTGCACGCGCGAAAAATGACTGCACTGATGCAGGCGGAATCGAAGAGCGGTCGGCCCATCCTGCTCCACTACAGCACCGCCGGTGGCCACTCCGCAGGCGTCAGCGTCGAACAGCAGATCCAGGACGACGCCGATCAGCTGTCATTCCTGTGGACGGAAACAGGCAGTCCGGCAAAGACCGGAAAATCGGCTCACTCGCCCTCTGAATAAATTGCGCTTCTGAATCCCATTTTGAAATGCTTTCGTCGCGCCGTTCCAAATTGAGGAAGCATTTGCGCGAATCATCGCAGTTCCTTGATGTGGCGGCTGCGTTCCGCCTATGCTCGTATGCGATGTCGGAATTGGTATCAACCCCGGCGATCAAGAGTGCGGGCAGTTTTTCCAGCCTCCTTGAATCCTTCACTGGCTCCGCGAAAAATTCCAATGGGATTTGGGATGACAGCGCCTTGCTCGAGGATGTTGCGACCATCAGCTACGAGCAGGCTCTTCGTTCTCACCGTCGCGTTCTGCCAGTCGAAGCACTGCCCGCGGACGAATCCCTATCTGCCGTGGGTCTCGCCACTGAGCGATCGTTTTCAGGCGTGCCTGGCAAGAAGAAAAAGTCCGCCAGCATCACCATTCGCCTGACTGAGTCCGAGGAGGCTCAACTCCACCAGCGCGCCGCAGCTGCTCAGCTTAGCGTCTCCGCCTACCTTCGTTCCTGCATCTTTGAGGCGGAGTTGCTGCGCTCTCAGGTCAAGCAAGCCCTGTCGCAAATGAAGGCCGCAACAGCCCTCAGCCCTCACGCATCCGATGAGCCGCAATCGAAGCCAGCGTCCGGCTGGCGCACCCGCTTCTTTTCTCGCTGGTCGCAAGCGCGCGATTCTGCATAGCCGTGTACTGCGCAAGCACACATTACTCAACTTCGAGGATCAGGCACTTCAGGTATTCGGTCTCGGGGATATTCAGCACCACCGGATGATCGGGCGCTGCACCGCGCCGATCATGCAACCGCACGCGCCGATGCGCATCTGCTGCCGCCGAAGCCACAACCGCTTCGAATTCTGCCAACGGTACATGGTGCGAGCAGGAGCAGGTGACCAGCAGCCCGCCGGGTCGCAGCATCTGCAGCGCACGCAGATTGAGTTCCTTGTACCCGCGCAATGCGCCTTCCACGGCCCGTTTGCTTTTCGCGAAGGCCGGTGGATCGAGTACGATCGCGTCGAACTGCTCGCGCGCCGATGCCCAGTCACGCAGAATTTCGAACGCATCGCCCGCCACCCAGTCCACCTCGGCATTGAGCTTGCTGCGATTGGCCGCCAGATTGCGTTCCGCCACTTCCAGCGAAGCTCGCGAAGCATCGATCCCGGTCACACGCTTCGATACGTGTGCCAGGTGCAACGCAAATCCGCCCTGGTAGGTGCACACATCCAGCGCGCGCCCACCGGGAGCAAGTATCCACGCCCAATCCTTCGCGGCTTTGTAATTTGCGTGCTGATCGAGAAATGCCCCCGTCTTCTGCCCGGCATTCGCATCATAGTGAAACGTCAGCCCGTTCAACATGAACTGCGTTGCCGTCAATGGATTCTTCTGATCAGCCGCATACAGCGGCTCAAGCGAGGGCGCCGACAGTCCCTCCAGCTCGCGAATCCGCGGATCAGGCCGCTCCAGAATTGATGCGGGCTTGATGAACTCTTGAATCGTCGAAACGATCTTCTGCCGCACCGCCGCTGAATCCAGCCCCTTCGCCAGCAGTTGCACAATCACCAACTCGCCGTACTTGTCGACAATCAGTCCAGGAATCTCGTCCGCCTCGCTGAAGCACAAGCGGAACGAATCGCTATCGAGTTTTTCCGGATTGAGCTCTGGAACCCGGCGAGAAATGGCGTTCTTCAGCCGTCGCCCCAGCAACTCCAGCCATTCGGCCTCGCCAATTGCCTCACGCGACACCATCCGCAGCGCAATCTGCGAAGTCGGACTGTAGAGAGCTGTGCCCAACAGCAATCCGCGACTGTCCGCCACCGGCAGCAGCGCCGGCGCATCCTCGCCAACCTCCAGCGACTCGACATCCGACGCGTAGACCCAGACGTGTCCCGCACGCAGCCGATCGGCCGCACGCCGACTTACGCGCGCACCAAACGCATGTTCATGCGAGGTCGCATTCCGACTCGTTGATTTGTCCTGGGAATAGGGAATTCGTTTCGATTCGCGCTTCGGCGTCTCGTGTGCAACGACCGATTCATCCGGCTGCCGTTTCTCACCACGGCGCAGAGAAGGCGCCGTCGGCAGAGATGCTTCGGGCGCCTTTTCGTTCCGGTCAGGTCTGGGCCTCTTCACCTTTGTCATTTGTCCCCTTGGGCTCATCGCCGTTACGGGGAGCAATGCCGCCGGCGTCTACTGTGCCTGAATTGTCTGCAGGTAGCGAGTCAGATTGCTGATTCTGAGCTGCTTATCCTGAATGTTCGTCCGGTTCATCGTACCAAGGATCGGTCCCCACACCGGCATCGTGGCTGAACCGTGGGCTGGTGCATCCGCACCGAACTCCAGAATAGCGACGATATGCGTGTCGGGGAACTTCCCTTTGTTGTTCTTTTTCAATTCCGTCAAATCGGTCGGGCGAGCCTTCAGCGATGTTGCCACCGGCCCGCTTCCCCTTCCGTCTGCGCCGTGGCACGGAGCACAATAGCTCGTGTACATCTGCTTGCCGTTGTTCGGAGCGGTTTGATTGACAGGAATCACGATCTTCGATTGAGACTGATCTGCAAAGCTCAAGCTGACCGCAAGCGTTGCGGCTGCAGCTGTAACTAAGAGGCTTTTCAGCATAATTTCCTCGGTTCTGGACCTCTAGTCCGAACGCGACTTTACGCCCGTCTGATGGATACCCGGCAGTGATGGCCAACACACAGCTAACGGCCTAAAAGTGTGAAGCTATTGCCTAATCCGCTTAATAACGAAAGCATAAAATCAAAATCAGAACACTTCGTTAAGTAATCTACGCAATTTAGAAATGCAGCCCGAAACTCCAAAAACATCGCAGACTGCTCAACCCTTCTTCGAGACAGCTCGATTGGTGACAACCTGGTTCTCCCACCAGAATCTGGCTCGGCTCTGCGTTGAAAGCCCGACAACCGATTCGCTCCCGTCCGTCCATTGAGGCATGTTCAACAGTTGCAGCCTATAATGAAGTATGGCGACCGCCCGCCAGCCCACACCGACAGAGCCTAGTCGCGCCACCGGGGAACCGGCAGTGCCCTCCGCGCCTGTCCGTCCGGTTGTCGACCAGGCCGCCATCGATCGCCGCTTCGCATCCCTCCTCCGCCTCGTTCAGGTCAATCGACCCACTGAAGACATTGGGCTTATCCGCAAAGCATGGGAATTCTGCGTCCAGCATCACAAAGGCCAGATGCGCGCGTCCGGTGAGCCTTACATCATCCACCCGCTCGAAGTGGCGGAAGTGCTGGCCGAGATGAAACTCGACGCTACCGCCATCGCTGCCGGCTTGTTGCACGACGCCGTTGAAGACACCCCGGCCACCAGCGAGCAGATCGAGGCCGATTTCGGCGACCAGGTGGCCCACATCGTCGAAGGTGTCACCAAGATCGATAAGATCCAGTTCGCCAACCGCGAAGACCGCCAGGCGGAAAACGTCCGCAAAATGCTTCTGGCCATGGTCACCGATGTTCGCGTCGTCCTCATCAAGCTGGCTGACCGCCTGCACAACATGCGCACGCTTGAGCACCTGCAGCCCGACCGCCGCGAAGCCATCGCCCGCGAAACACTCGACATCTACGCTCCGCTCGCCCATCGCCTCGGCATGGGCAAAGTTCGCGGCGAACTCGAAGATCTTGCCTTCCGTTACACCGATCCGGTCAGCTTTGAAAAAGTCGCCGAGGCCGTCGAAGCGCAGCGCGTCGAGGGTGAGCAGTTTCTCCGCGGCGTTGAGGACACACTGAACGAGCAGCTACGCGAGAACGGAATCGAGGCGCGCGTTGAGTGGCGCATCAAGCGCTATTTCTCCATCTTCCAGAAGCTGCAGCGCTCCAAAGTCACCTTCGAGCAGGTCTACGATCTGCTTCGCCGTTCGCGTCATCACCCACGACATCTCCGCCTGCTACGCGGTCTTCGGCCTGATTCATACGCTTTGGCGTCCGGTGCCAGGCCGCATCAAGGACTTCATCGCCATCCCCCGCGCCAATCGCTACCAATCCCTCCACACCACCGTCATCGGCGAAGGCGGCCACCAGTTCGAAGTGCAGATCCGCACCGAAGAGATGCACCGCATCGCGGAAGAGGGAATCGCCGCGCACTGGAAGTACAAGACGAAGGACGACGTCGTCACGGCGCGCGACGAAGAACGACTCAATTGGATCCGCCAGCTCGTCGAGTGGCAGAAGGAGATGACGGACCCCAACGAATTCCTCTCCAGCCTGAAGATGGACCTGTATCCCGATGAGGTCTACACCTTCACGCCGAAGGGAAAGGTTGTCGTGGTTCCGGCCGACGGCACACCCGTCGACTTCGCCTACACCATCCACACCGAGGTGGGCCACACCTGCGTCGGCGCCAAGGTCAACGGCCGCATGGTGCCGCTGCGCACCAAGCTTCGCACCGGCGACATCGTCGAAATCGTTACGCAGAAAGACCACAAGCCCAGCCGCGACTGGCTCACCTTCGTCAAGAGCCCGCGAGCACGCAACAAGATCAAGCACTGGCTCAACGAGGACCAGCGCCGCCGCGCCGTCGAGATAGGGCGCAAACTGCTCGAGCGCGAAGCACGACGATTCAAAGTGCCCATGAGCCAGATCGACGATCAGGACCTGGCTCGCATCGCCGGCGAATACGGTGTTGCGACCGCCGCCGATTTGCTCGCGACCCTCGGCGCCGGCAAGCATTCCGCTCATCAGGTGCTCAACAAACTCGCACCCGGATATGCCAATCCCCAGGACGGCTCGCAGACCACGGAGCCGCAGCCGCCCGGCACCGTCGATCAGGCAATGTCCGATGCGGTGCGCAAGCTGCACCTCACCGGCTCCGATTCGCTCCAGGTCGAAGGCCAGAACGATCTGCTGGTCTATCGCGCGCGATGTTGCAATCCCATCCGCGGCGAAGAAATCGTCGGCTACGTGACACGCGGCAAGGGCGTTGCTGTCCATGCGCGCAGTTGTCCGAACGTGCAGAATCTTCTCTACGAGAGCGACCGCCGCATCAACGTGGAGTGGTCGCGCGTGGGCGACGATAGCGGCCGCGCACAGCGCTACCCCGTCAAGATCACGGTCTACTGCGACGATCGCACCGGCATGCTGAAAGAACTCACCGCTGTCATCTCCGACGACAACACCAACATTCGCGGCGTCGACATCCACCACGACGACAACGGCGAGGCCATCATCGAATTCGTTGTTGAAGCCGAAGACCTTCGCCACCTGAACCGCATGGTCCTCGGCATTCGCCGCGTTCAGGGCGTCCGCACCGTCCAGCGCACCCAAAAGCTCTGAGCCACTCAAACCGCCTTCCGGTGCGCATGAAAGAAGCTATGAAGCTATGGTGGCAAGTTACCGCTGCCCAAGGCCAAACCCGGAATATCCGGGCCTGCTATGATTCGTGCTAACTTCCTCGATCATGGCCCAGATGATCTGTCCGCGTTGCGGTCAATTGCTGATGTCTACCGGACGTTGCATCGCATGCAACGAATCATTTCCCGTCGCGCAGGCAGCTGCCGCAGCTCCTGGTTCACCGGGTGATCGAAGGTATTCTTCGATTACGGTCGTTGGCTATCTCGTTATTGCCTTCGCATCGCTGGGGCTCTGCGGCAGGTGGGTTCTTCAAAAGTATCTTCGATCCTACTCAAGTCCGTTGTCTCTGAAGCACGTCGGACCTGCCGCTCGCCTCGATCAATTGAAGGGAGCCGGCCGCATTTATCTAGTCCAGATGGGCGATCACAAAGTTCCGTATTCGCTCGACGATTTCGCGAAGTGGTTGCAGACAAAATATGCTCTGGACGTAAAGGTGCTGCCGGCCGTGAAGATTGACAAATCCGCTTGGAATCAAATCCGCAGGCAATACGTGGCCGAGTCCCTTTGCGCGCAGATGAATCACGATTATCCGGATCTGGCGGCTGATCCTGATGCTTACCTCATCGGATTTACCGACGGCAATATGTACACAGTAAACGAGTCCTGGCAGGGGACCTTTACGCAGCGTGACTGGCGACGCGCCGCCATCATCTCGTCCGACGGCATGCAAGATTCGCAATTTGTTTTGAACAGGGCGGAGGCAACCGAACATTTCCATGCGCGGCTTCGTCGAATCCTGCTGAAGGATATCGCGCTTCTCTATTGGCATCTTCCTTTCAGTAACGATCCCACAAGCCTTCTCCACAACACGCTTGATCCGGACGTGCCTGCGGAAGATATCTTCGAGTCCGACGTCAACCCGGCGCTCAGCGCGAAAGGCGAGCTCGAAGAGGAACCCTGTATCTTCTTCGAATACTCTCCTCGGCAGGGAATGAAGCCGATGCCGGGAAGGCTCATTCGCGGCTGCGGAGAAGACAGGCGTCCGGAGGAAGATACGACGGTTGAAAGGTTTGAATTCGACCTCAGGCTTGGACTCCTGATCGACATGCACACCGATTTCAACCTGCCGGACGACATCCCGATTCAATTCGAGCGTGTAACACGGGACGGATGGCGCAATCAGAATCCGTTCGGGATTAGCGGAACAGACACATACGACGAATTCCTTTCTTCTCCCGATAACATCACCATCTCAGTGATCGCTGCCGATACCAGCCGTCGAGAACTCGTGCGTGTCCCGCGCGCTGTAGCAAACTTGGCTCTCGTGAAGTATGTCGATACGACGAAACCGGGGCTTGACGAGTTGCGTTGGGAACCCACGCCGTTTGAGCACTATGACTTGAGGCGATTCGACGGCGCGGTCAAGTCATACCTTCCCTCCACAAATCCGTCCGCCTTGAGTTATCAGATCGGATACCGCAGTCCGCAGGGACAGGAGCTCAAGTTCGAGCGTGGCGAGCATCGTCGCTTGATGCGCCTTACTTCTCCCAATCAGAGTTCGATTCGTCTTGAGTACACCCCGACCGGCAGCATCTCTACAATCACCGACACGACTGGTCGTGTCGTGCACTACGGCTACGATGCGAAGAACCGGCTGATCAGCGTTGCTTATCCCTCCGGTGAAAGCTGCCATTTCGAATATGATGACGCGCAGCACCTGCTCACTTTCAGCGTCGCCCATAGTTCAAACGCCGAGGCGAGCATCCTGATGCGCAATGAGTACGCCAACGGGCTGCTGGTAAAGCAAACGCTTGCAGATGGGAGCGTCTATTCATACGACTACACGCTCTCAGACAAGCACGTGATCAGTGGAGCAACCGTGCTGAGTGCAGACGGGAGAGTATTCACGTTGAACATCAGTCAAAATCGGACATTCGTCCACGAACAGCCCGATCATGCAAGCACCGAAAACGGGATCGTTTCAAAATAGTCGCTGGGCAGATTCGCGATTATTCATCTCGTAGCCGCTGGTATCCCCTCCAGGGGTCTGCTTTTGCCGGTGTGAACTCGGGAAGGCCCCCTCATTTATCATTGAGCCCAGGAGCAACCGTCGCGGGAGGCATCCTGTGGAAAGTCTCTTCTGCTGGTTCGCAATCGTTCTTCTCGTCGCCTGCGCTGTCCTCGAGTTCACGCGCTGGCGCGTAATCGGCACCTGGTTGCTCGTACTCTTTCCGGCGGCGCTTTGTCTCGCCTTGCTGCTCGATATCGCACACGGCGTCGGCAAACTGGGCCAGGCTGCCTACAACACCGATCTCCGAACGCTCCCATTCCTGCTCGGATTCCTCGCGGTATCTGTTCTGGCCGCACTGCGCCCCGGCTGGAGATGGCTGTTCTGGATCGAGTGGCTCATCGGCGCTGTGCTCTGCTCCGTTGCCGTCTACCTGACTTTCTTCTGGCATGTCTTCAGCTGAGAGCATTCCACAATTTCGCTCCTTGAAGCCTAACGAGGACTGGTCTGAATTGCTCAGACAGCTGCGTTCGGGCGATGCAACGATTTGGTAAGGGGTCCCCATGTGTGATGCGGCGAACTGCGGTTCCATCTCGGCATCGTCGGACACTGCACTGCAGAAGCCGGCGTAAAGCCGCGAACCTCAAACCAAAGCCCAACAAACGACGAGAGTAGGCAGTTCCATGTCATTCGGACTTTATGTCGGAGGATTCATAGTCTTGATCGGTGGCGTGATTTATTCAGCGCACCTGATGCATGTCCCTTCTCACTGGATCGTCGCTGGCGCTGTCGTGCTGGTGGGCGTCGGGATTCTATCGGCTGTGAAGGCCACACGCCAGAAAGACCCCGCTTCCTGATCCAGAGGCGGTTTGCGGATCAGGCACGGCGATAACATGGCCTTATGCAGAAGAGCCTTGACCTGCGCGACTCAATCCTCCGCGGCATCCGCATTCTCGACGGCGGCATGGCCTCCGAACTCGAATACCTCGGCGCCAATATCAATGGCCCGCTCTGGTCCGCCCACGTCCTTGAAGACGCGCCCGAAAAAATCGTCGCCGTGCATCGCGCGTATATCGAAGCCGGCGCCGACGTCATCGAAACCGCGAGCTACCAGGTTTCGCGCATGGGCTATGCCGAAGTTGGCCTCGACCCTGCTCGTGCCGACGTCGCGCTCCTTAGATCCGTTGCGCTCGCCCGTGAAGCGGCTGCCGCATTTCCCAACCGCCGCATCGTAATCGCCGCATCGCTCGGTCCTTACGGCGCGGCGCTCCACAACGGAGCCGAATACCACGGCAACTATACCTGTACCTTCAACGACCTTGTCGAATTCCACGCTGACCGGATTAAGATCCTCGCGAAGGCCGGAGGACGAGAAGCCCCCGATCTCCTTGCTTTCGAAACGCTGCCTTCTCTCGCAGAAGCAGAGGCTATCGGCCAGGCTCTTGCTCCGCATCCGGAACTCGCTGCATGGTTCGCCTTCACGTGTCCCGATCGCGAGCACGTGGCCCATGGAGAACTGCTGAGTCAGTGCGCCAAGGCTGTTGCCGCATTTCCGCAGACCGCCGCCATTGGCGTCAATTGCACGCATCCGACGCTGATCCCCGCACTGATTGCTGAACTCCGCGCAGGTTCAGACAAGCCCATCGTCGTCTACCCCAACTCCGGCGAAGGCTGGGATGCCCAGGCTCGTTGCTGGACCGGCAGCAGTGATCCAGCTGCCTACGGGGCCAAAGCCACGGAGTGGCTCGAAGCCGGCGCGCAGATCATCGGCGGTTGCTGCCGCACGCGCCCCGCGCACGTTCGCCAAGTAGCACAGCTCTTCCGTTAGCCACTTCCTGATCACGGATCACCGACCACTGTCACAGCACCATCTTCCCGATCGTCATCAACTGCATGTTCGACGTGCCTTCGTAGATCTTGCCGATTTTCGCGTCGCGATAATACTTCTCCGCCGGATAATCGCGCACGAATCCGTTGCCGCCGAAGACCTCCACGCACTGGCTGGCCACGCGCTCCGCTACTTGCGACGTGAAGTATTTCGTCATTGCCGCCTCGCGCACGTACGACTGCCTCGCATCTTTCAACCGCGCCGCGTTGTAGACCATCAGTTTCGCTGCCTCAATCTCCGTCGCCATCTCGGCCAGAGCAAACTGCACGGCCTGGAATTCGGCGATGGGTTTGCCAAATTGCCGCCGCTCTTTCGCGTACTTCGCCGCATGTCCCCATGCGCCTTCGGCCAGCCCCAGCATCTGCGCGCCGATGCCGATGCGGCCCTCGTTCAGCGACTCAATGGCAATCTTGTATCCTTTGCCTTCCTCGCCCAGCAGATTCGCTGCCGGAACCACGCAGTTGTCCAGCAGCAGCTCGCACGTGCTGCTCGCCCGAATCCCCATCTTGTCTTCTTTGCGGCCGACTGAAAAACCCGGCGTGCCAGTCTCCACAAGAAACGCCGTGATCCCTCGATATCCCGACGCCGGATCGAGGGTGGCAAACACCAGGAACATTCCCGCCTCCCTGGCATTCGAGATCCACAGCTTGCGCCCATTCAGGCGATAGCCGCCGTCCACCTTCTCCGCCCGCGTCTGCAGCGCAAACGCATCCGATCCCGAGCCGGCTTCGCTCAGCGCGTACGCGCTCGCCGTATTTGCGGCAAGCCTTGGCAGCCATGTCTGCTTCTGCTCTTCGTTTGCCCATCGCCGGATTGCATTCACCACCAGCGTATTGTGTACGTCCACAAGCACCGCAACAGCCGGATCCACTGTGGCAATCGCCTCGATCGCGAGCACCGCATCAAAGAAGCTGCCGCCCGCGCCGCCGTGCGCTTCGGGAATTTCAATCCCCATCAGTCCAAGCTCGAAGAGCTTCTTTACCAGTCCGGGCGCGAACTGCTGCTCGTCGTCCATGGTGCGCACTGCGGGCGCAATCGTCTCCTGCGCAAACTGCCGCACCGTCGCAAAAAACATCCGTTCTTCTTCGGTCAGGAGAGTTAGTGGGGAAGGGGAATGGCTCTTGTCGGACAAGGAAAACAATGCCTCCGGCATCGGAGTGTATCAGACGATGGCGCCGGGTGACCGCATCGGCAAACAAACACGCTCCGCCGCTGAACTCGATTCGCTCGGGCCAAACCGCTTGCCCAGGCTTCCGCGCGCGTAGAAAACGAAGAGGGCAGACTCTCACGAAGTCTGCCCCCTAACCGTCCTTCACCAAATCCTGTTGTTTATTGGATCACCAGCGAGAACGACGACTGCGCCGTAATCGAGGATGTAGCCGAATCCTGTCCGGAGAACGTGATCGTATACGTTCCCTTCGCTGGATTCGAAACTGTAGTGCCGCTA
Organism: uncultured Acidobacteriaceae bacterium; assembly: GCA_963830285.1. Lineage (GTDB taxonomy): Bacteria > Acidobacteriota > Terriglobia > Terriglobales > Acidobacteriaceae > Telmatobacter. Next base: position 641,286 of record CAWHLU010000008.1, on the reverse strand, counting down.
CCGCTCGAGCCGCCGCCGCAAGCCGATAGCACCAATCCCAGCGACGCCAGCGCAATCACGCAAGCCAGTTGCCGCAGCTTGCGGGACGACCGTCCGAGGAACCCTGCAAGAACCAGCCCCGCAAAGGCCATCCCCGCCGGAACCGACTTGTTCCTCTTCGGAGTGCTGTTGCTTTTCAGCGATCCCCTCGTGTGCGGAATTACGCGCAGGCCGCGCCCTTTTACGGCCGCAGCAGTCACGCAGTCCGATGCGTTGGTATCGATCGTGATCTGTCCCGTGACTGCTGTCGAACTCGCCACGGTGATCGATCCGTTGGCGTTAGTACCCGTGCCTGCAAACACGCAGAGATTGGCCAGCGCCGTGTCATTCGATGTGGCGTAGGTGAGGTTCACCGTTCCGGTGTATCCGCCCGCAGGGGTGACCGTCAGTCCTTCGTTCCCCTGCGATCCCTGTTTTAAGGTCAGGGTCGCCGGGCTGAACGCCATGGCAAACGTCCCTTTGCCTGAGCTCGATCCCACCCACGTTGATCACGATGCTTCCCGTTGATGCAGCATTCGCGGCGTCGCCCGCATATTGGGCCACAATCGTATGCGCACCGGCGGTCGCGAAGTTTGCCGTGTAGGTCACGGTGCCGTTCGCCGTCAGGGTCACGGGTGTGACCGAGCTGCCGGTGGCCCCGTACGCTGTGCCGCTGCCATCAATCGACAGGTTCACGGTGCCCGTCGGATTTGCGCTCCCGCTCACCTCCGCGACCGTGATCGTAATCGTGTCATTTGTGCTCACGGTTGGCGCTATGCTCGCGGCCGAAACCGTGGTCGTGGTCGCCACCAGCGGCGCCGCATTCGTTGGCCACGCTCCGGCCAGGTTTGCCAGGTCCACTGACCCGAGCCCTGTCACCTGGTCATATCCCGTTCCTGCTGAAAAGCCCGTCGTCGTCGCTGCCGCAGTAGGTCGATCCCGCAGTGCAGTTGTTGTTCCCGCTGGTTACGTCATGGAAAGCCGTGGCATAGTTCGCACCCGCCGCCAGCTTGTAGAGCGTCGTGTTCGCCAGGCCTTGCCCAGCCGTCCAGTCCTGCTTCTGGTTGATCAGCGCAATCATGCCGGCAAAGATCGGCGTTGCAAAGCTGGTGCCGCCCGCAACCGTGAGATCGCCGGTCGCGCTGTCACGGAATCCGCTGTTGCAACTCGCCGTCTGGAATGGAGGAGTCGAAGTGTTCCAGTCTGACTGGTCGCTGCTGCAAAACAGATAGCCCGGAAATCCGGCCGAAGCATAGAGTGCAACGTCCGGAACCAGGCGCTGGGTGCCGCTGGGAATGCCGGTCACACCCGTCTGCCAGCTTGGCCTCGTAAACAGCGCGCTGGTGCCGCCGCCGCTTGCTCCCAGGCCATACTGTGTCGAGTCATCGTTCCACACGATTTCCGGGATATAAGTCTTTGCAGATGTCGGCACATCGTTTGTGCCATTGCTGCTCCAGTATGTTGTGTTCGTAGAAACACTGTCCGCCGCACTGATCTCCGTGCCCCCGACGCCCGTTACGTTCGGGCTGCTCGCGGGATAATTTACTGCCAGCGCGAACTGCTGCGTGGTTGTCAGATTATTGGTGGTATCGCCCGAGCAGGCCGTCGATCCCTGGTCGCCCGATGCCGCCAGCACCGTCTGGCCCTGCGCCGCCGCCTGGGCTAGTTGTGTTTCCAGGGAGAATCCCTGTAATGCCGTCTCGCATGCGCCATAGCTGATGCTGATAATCGGCGCAATCTTCTCGTCAATTGCGTATGCGATCGAGTCGAACGCGTTGAAGTTCGTGCTGCTGCCCGTGAACACAAAATTGATGGTCGCACCCTTTGCAATCGCTCCGGACCACTCGATATCCAGGTCAGACTCGCCTTCATCGCCGCCCGAAACCACGGTCGCGCTGCCCGAACCGGGTACCAGCACCAGCACCGGGTCCTTTACAGGAAGCCCTGCCGCATTTTCAAACGCCTCGATATCGCTTGCCAGCACCGCCGACTGTCCCACAATCGCAATCGACTGTCCGGTGCCGTTCACTCCGGCGCCGTAAAGCGGGTTGATGTCGTAGGTCACCGCGATATCGCCCGGCGCAAAAAACACATTGCCCGACTGGCCCGACGTAAACGCGCGATGCGTGGAAATGTGCATCGGCCGCGGCCTGAAGTCACTGAGGTTCCGCACCGCGGCAATGGTCGGCGCAATGGCTGTCGGCACCGAGAGAAGCGTCGCCGGAGCATAGTGCGTTTCGCCATTGGTCTTGAAGTAATGCATCTGCGGTCTGGAACGCCTGCTCCACCTGGCCTACTGTGCCCGAGAAGCGGATCATGTTCCGGCCTCGCGCCACCGAGTCGATCGAAAAGCCCTGCTGCTGCAGCCACGTCTGTACCTTGTCGATGTCCGACTGCGCCATGCCAAACCGCGCGGCAAACTGCTCCGGACTCAGCCATTGGTGATATAGCGGCGACGGCGGATCCTGCTGCGCGGCAATCAGCGCCTCCAGGTCGGCCTGCTGGGCGGCCGAACGGTTGAATACGATGCTCATGCCATTGAGCCTGGCGTCGGACGGCATCCGCCCGGCATCAAACTGGGTTGAACCAAGCGGCTGCTGCGATCCCTTCAGCGGCGAAACCTGAACGTTGCTGATCTCGCTTCGAATGCGGGGAGCCGGCGTCTGCGCGGCCACTGCGGTCGTCGCCAGTGCGCAGGCAGCAATCCACCCGCATACCCGAAGCCTGTCCTGACCTTGAAGCAGCTTCGTAATCATATCCATCCTTGAAAATGGAAAGGTTTGAGACCATACATGAGCCAGGCCGGCTCATGCGCCAGTCAAGCCAATGTTCAGCAGAGTCATGAGAATCCTCATCGATGAGGAGAGAGTCAGCCACCAGGCGCAACGTGTGTCTGGGCAGCCCCTTGGGCTACCTCCAGTCTTTGCCCCCTTTTTTAGACTCGGAAGCCGCTACAAAGTTGTGGCTCCGGTCACTTTTGACGATTCCGGTGCGCAAGTTAGACTCTGGCAATTCCGGCCGTTCTAGGGGCAGGGTACCGAGTACGAAGGATCATCGTCTGTTCGGGAGCTTGGATCAGTTCAGCCGCTGCAGCACCTGCAGTGCCGCCATGCCCTTGCGGGGAGCCATGTACCCCGCGGCTCGCCATGAGATCGACAGGATCTCGCCGTCCAGCAGCTTGCGGATCTGCGCCCGCGCGTGCTCGCTCCACGGCCCCGACTTGTCCAGCCTCACATACGCCTGCCAGTGGCGCAGCGCAGCCCGCTGTTCGCCCTTGCGTTCGAAGGCCAGGGCCAGGTTGTAATGCGCATCGGCGTAGCGGGGCGCCAGTGCCACCGCCCGCTGATAGGCTGCGATCGACTCGTCCGGCCGCTCCAGTTCATCCAGCACGTTGCCCAGGTCAAAGAATGCCAGCACGTATCCGGGGTCTTTCTCCGTTGCCTGGCGATACAACTCCTCGGCACGGACATACTGCCGGAGATGAAAGTGAATGGTGCCGAGGTTGATGTAGCCCGGCGCGTAGTCCGGATCGACCCGCAGCATCTCCTCGTAGAGAGCAATGGCGCGTTGCTTCTCGCCCGCTTCCTCCGCCTGCACCGCCGCCATGAACAGTTCCTGCACCCCGCGGAAATCCTCTGGCGCCCGGTCGACCGCGCATACTGCCGCATTCCCCGTCTGCCGGTCCACGCGCTCGAAATCAAACAGCAATTGCCGGCGGATCGGGTCCACCATCGCCCCGTCGCATCGAAACGCCAGACGCGTGCCCGTCCGCACGAGCGACGCCTCCTGCAGCGGATTCGACATCCCCGCCACAGCCTGCATCGCCGCAACCGAATGGCGGATCGACGCTGCCGACACGTCTTCCTCGCGCAGCGAACGCAGCGTTCTCAGTTGACCAAGATCCTGGAAAGTGTAGATTTCGCGCTGGCTGATGAGCCCGGCTCTTTCCCACCCTTGCAACTGGCGGGAACTGATCTGCAGAATCCTCAACACATCCTGGCGGCTAAAGCTGTTCACTCTTCAATGCTCCGGTGGTTACTTCCCGGTCGTCCGCAGGTCCACAGATTCGAACTCGGTCCTGAAAATCGATTCCCAGTTCTGCTCCTGGTCGTGGCGCGCATCAGCGACGAAGGAACCGCTCTCGTCATGTGCCCGCCGCTCGTGATGCCATCTGCCTGCCCTTGCTCAGCCCTTGCCTGCGTAAGTCACATTACAGCTTGGATTATGCCAAGAATATGCGTGGATAAGGCGGGACGAAACAAGATTGAATGAAAAAGTGAGTGGATAACTCGTACCTCATTTGGTTCCAGTGTCATGGCGGTTCCATCTGCACAAAATCGACACCATTTTCATCACAGAACCTTCGCGTTCACGTATCGGCGCGGCCCCAATTTCTCGAAGGAATCGCCGCATTCTCCCGCCGGACGAGTCGTCGGACGCCTGATCCGAGTTTCCCAAGCTTTTACTCTAAGGTAAGGAAAAACCCTATGTTTTGACTGTCGAATGTGGTAGTTTTGACCCGCTCATCCTCAAACAAGCCTAGAAGTCCCCTAAGTTTGGGTCTCCGGGAACTATGGACAAGCCTGTCGAAGCGCAGTCCGATCGCACCCTCCGCGACTTGGCGCGCTCGCTGCAGGAGTCTCAACGCATCGCCGGTCTCGGCAGCTACACGCTCGAGTTGCAGACCAGGCTCTGGTCTTCCTCCGATGTCCTCGATGAAATCTTCGGAATCGGGCCCGAATACGAACGCTCCATTGACGGCTGGATCGCCCTCATTCACCCCGACGATCACGCCATGATGACCTCCTATTTTGCCGAAGAGGTGCTCGGACGCGGTGCGCTTTTTGACCACGAATACCGAATTATCCGCCACAATGATCACGCCGGACGATGGGTCCATGGCCGCGGCCGCATTGAATGTGATCCGTCTGGCAAACCCGTCTTTATGCGCGGCACCATCCAGGACATTACCGAGAGAAAGCGAACCGAGGCCGATCTCCGCCAGAGCGAGGAATTGCTTCAGCTCTTTATCCAGCATGCGCCCGGCCGCTCTCGCCATGTTCGATCGCGATATGCGCTATATTGCTGTCAGCCGGCGCTGGTGCGATGACTTCGGCCTTCGCGGCTCCGACATTCTCGGTCGTTCCCACTACGAAATATTTCCCGATATCCCCCCGCGCTGGCTCACCGTTCACCGCCGCGCCCTTGGCGGCGAAACCATCAAGTGCGATGAAGACACTTTTGAACGCTCCGACGGCTCCGTTCACTTTCTGCGCTGGGAGGCGCGGCCCTGGCTTACGGGTACCGGAGCCATCGGCGGCATCATCATCTTCACGGAAGACATTACCGCGCGCAAGCGCTCTGAGTCCCGCCTGCAACTCGCCGCCAGCGTCTTTACGCACGCCTCGGAAGGCATCGTCATCTCCGATCCGACCGGCGTCATTCTCGATGTCAACGACGCTTTTACGCGGATCACCGGCTACAGCCGCGAAGAAGCCGTCGGGCAAGGAACCAATCTGCTGCGGTCCGGCCGGCAGGGCAAGGAATTCTACGCCAACATGTGGCGCGACCTGATCGAGAGCGGACACTGGTCCGGGGAAATCTGGAACCGCGGCAAGGATGGCCGCATCTTCCCCGAGATGCTCACCATCACGGCCGTGCGCGATTCGGCGGGAAATACGCAGCAATATGTCGCCCTCTTCTCTGACATCACGTCAGCAAAGGAGCGCGAGCAGGCGTTGCAACGCGCGGCTCTATACGATCTGCTTACCGGTCTGCCCAATCGCGTGCACCTTCGCGATCGCCTGCGTCAAGCCATGGCTCAGGCAGAGCGCCGTGGCAGTACGCTGGCTGTTGTGTGTCTTGATCTCGACAACTTCAAAGGCATCAACGACCGCCATGGCCATACCGTCGGCGACGAACTCCTCACCACCGATTGCCCATCGCATGAAGTCCACGATGCAACGCGATGACACCCTCGCCCGCCTCGGCGGAGACGAATTCGTCGCCGTGCTCCGCGATTTCGACAATCCGGACCAGAGCCTGCCCGTGGTCAGGCTGCTTCTCGAAGCGGCCTCGCAGCCTGTTCTGATCGGAGACGCATCGCTTCAACTCTCCGCCAGCGCAGGCATCGCCTGCTACCCACAGACAGAGGATGTCGATGCCGACCAGCTGCTGCGCCAGGCTGCGCAGGCACTCTATCAATCCAAGATCAGCGGCAAAAACCGCTACCACCTTTACGACGCGCGGCTCGCCCGCTCCACGCGCGGACATCATGAAGACCTGGAGCGCGTCCGCGCGGCTCTCGCTCGCAAGGAATTCCTCCTCTATTACCAGCCAAAAATGAACATGGCCACCGGCGCCATCGTCGGCGCCGAGGCGCTGATCCGCTGGCAGCATCCTGACCGGGGCCTCCTCGCGCCCGGCACATTCCTGCCCATTGTCGAAGGGCATCCTGTCGCTCTCGAAATCGACGAATGGGTCATCGAAAGCGTGCTCCTGCAGATGGAAGCCTGGGCGCCCCGCGGCCTCAGCATTCCGGTCAGCGTCAATATATCGGCGCAGCAGTTGCAGCAGCCCGACTTTCCCGCGCGCCTGCACGAGTTGCTTGCCGCCCACCCCTCGGTCGATCCCGCCCGCCTCGAAATCGAGGTCCTCGAGAGCAGTGCCTTACCCGACATGGCCCAGGTCTCGCAGGTCATTCACACCTGCGGCAAGCTCGGCGTCTCTTTTGCGCTTGACGACTTCGGCACGGGCTACTCCTCTCTGGCTTTTCTCAAGCGGCTTCCCGTCGACGTGCTCAAAATCGACCAGACCTTTGTCCGCGATATGCTCGACGACCCTGAAGACCTCACCATCGTCGAAGGGATGCTCGGCCTCGCAACGGCATTTCGCCGCCTCGCCGTTGCAGAAGGCGTCGAAACCGTGGAGCAGGGAATTCTGCTGCTTCGCCTCGGTTGCCAGGTTGCGCAGGGCTTTGGCATTGCGCGCCCCATGCCGGCCAACGATCTTCCCGGTTGGGTCGCCTCCTGGACTCCGCATCCGCAGTGGTCGAATGTCACCGTGCTCGATCCAGCTGACCGCCCCCTCCTCTACGCCGGCGCGGAACATATCGCGTGGGTCAGCGCCATCGAGGCATTTCTTCACGGCAAGCGCCGCGTGCCGCCCTCGATCGATCCCACGCAATGCCGCCTCGGCGCGTGGATGGCCTCTGAATCGCCTCGAGAGCCGGCCTCCGATCTATCGTCAGGTCGCCCGTCTCCACCTGGAACTCCATTCCTGCGGCGTAGACATCCTCACCCTCAATGCCGAAAATCGTGCCGCAGAAGCGGCGGACGCCGTAGCGCGCCTTCACTCCATCCGCGAAAGCCTCCTGGCCGCATTAGGGACGCTCTTTGCCCACAAATAACGCCAACAAATCACCTTCAGCAGGATTTCAGGGGATGTAACCTTCTGCAGGCGTTCAACTAACCTCTGGTCCATTCCCTCCTTGTGTCTGAAGTCACTTCAGATTCCGCCCTGCGTCTCGCCTTTCTCCTGTCACATGGGTTATCATTGCGCAAAATTTCCAGTGGTCCTGAAAACGTCGTAAATCGCTTTTCAACGAGCCCTTGCATACTTCGGGGCTTAAGAAAATGAAAACGTTTCACGCGCAAAGTCCGGAGAATCTCCATGAAGAATTTGGGCCAGAATGCAGCGAGTTGGTTGGCAGCATGTCTCGCGACGGCCATGACAGCTTGCGGCGGGGGCGGCGGAACTACCACGCCTCCACCTTCACCCACGGCCTATTCCCTCACGGTGAACACCGTCGATCCAACGGCAGGTGTGGGAATGACGGTTTCGCCCGCAGACAACAACGGGGCAGGCAATGGCAGCGCGAGCTTCACCCGCACCTACAACTCCGGCACAGTCGTCTCCATCACGGCGCCGGCCACTGCCGGCACACACACCTTCAGTGCGTGGTCCGGATGCACTTCCGCAAACACCGTGACATGCAGCGTAACCTTGAATGCCAATGCGACCGTCACTGCAACCTTTGTGTCGCCCACCATCTCGATTACGCCCAACTCCGCAGTCATCGGCTCGCAGGTCCAGTTCAATGCGGCCCTTCCCGCCGGCGTCACGGGCGGCGTGACATGGGCTATCGCAGCGCCCTCCGGCAGCACGTTCAGCCCCGGCACCATCAGCACCTCCGGTCTCTACAACACGCCTTATCCAGCTCCCGCTTCCATTACTGTCACCGCAACCAGCACCTCGGATGCGACCGTCGTCGGTTCTGCGACCGTCGCACTCTCGCAGCCGGCCGCCACCACGGGACCTGCACTCACCCTCGACGCAGGGACGGTGATCCACACCATTAATCCCTACATCTACGGAATGAATGCCTTTCAGCTCGCGCAATCGGAGCAGAATGCGGCCAACCTTCCCATCAATCGTTGGGGCGGCGATGCAACCTCGCGCTACAACTACCAACTGGATGTCACCAGTTCCGCGAGCGACTGGTACTTCGAAAACCACACTGGAGCTACCGGCCTCCAGGACACCAGCGAATTCAACCAGCAGGTCCAAAGCGACCTGGCCACCGGGACCAAAACCATCGGTACTGTTCCTGTCAATGGATGGGTGGCCAAGGATGGGACCTCCTGCAGCTTTCCCAAGACAACATATCCCAGTCAGGTGGGCTTCGATCCCTACGCCGGAGCGTGTGGAGACGGACTGTACCCCAACGGAGTGAGCGGCTGCACCAACGCCACCGGCTGCGACATCACAGGCGTTTCATCCACGGCCACGAGCACCGCGGTCGATGCGACCTGGACAAGCGGATGGGTCACCTACCTTGTCAGCAAATTCGGCACCGCGGCCAACGGCGGCGTCGCCGTCTACGATCTCGACAACGAGCCAAGCTGGTGGGACGCAGTCCATCGCGATGTGCACCCCGCACCCTTTACCTACGACGAAGTCACCAACAACGGCATCGCGCATGCAACTGCCATCAAGGCCGCCGATCCAACTGCCGAAGTCAGCGGCCCCGTGATGGACTACTGGTGGGCCTACTTCTACTCGAAAAAGGATATCGAGAGCGGCTGGGGTTCCGGTCCCTGCTACGAACCGTGGAGCAACCCCGTGGATCGCAAAGCCCACAGTGGCGTCCCCTTCATTGAGTACTACCTGCAGCAGTTCGCGGCATATGAAAAGGCTCACGGCACGCGCCTTCTCGATTACCTCGATCTGCACACCTACTTCGCGCCCGACAATCTTGCCTTCAGCACCGGAGGCGATACGCAGACCCAGGAGATACGCCTGAATTCAACCCGCGTCTTCTGGGATCCGACGTACACCGACCCCAACTTTCCCGCAACCTAACTACACCACCGACGCGAACTACACCTCGAACTGCAGCACTCCGTTGCAGGCGCCGCGATGTGATTCCCATGATGAAGAAGTGGGTGGCCAACGACTATCCCGGCACCAAGCTCGCCATCACTGAATACAACTGGGGCGGCCAGGAGAGCATAACGGCGCCCTCGCGCAGGCCGACATCCTCGGCATCTTCGGCCGCGAAGGCCTCGACATCGGCACTCTCTGGGGAGCGCCCGATCCAACGACGCAAATCCCCGGCCTCATCGCCTTCGAGATCTTCCGCAACTACGACGGAGCCAAGTCAACCTTCGGCGACCAGGCCATACTCTCTACCAGCGCCGACCAGGGCAAGCTCTCCATCTACGGAGCGCTGCGCAGCAAAGACAACATGCTCACCGTCGTCGTCATCAACAAAACCTATGGCGACTTCGCCACTGCGCTCAACCTCGCCAACTTCACCGCCGCCGGCCCCGCGCAATCGTTCCTCTACAGCAGCGCCAACCTGAACGCCATCGTGGCCCAGTCCAACATCACCGTTACCGCGCCTTCGGGCGGCAGCACTACCAGCACGCTCTCGACAACGTTTCCCGCGCAGTCCATAACCATTCTGGTAGTCCCCAAGGCCTGAGAACCGATTGGCCATGGTTGCCTCGGGCTTCTGCGATGACCGATCGACGCCATTGCCCGCACCGGCGCTCCATGGTGTCTAAGTCTTAGAGGGGAATTGCCGTGGTTCGAATCAGATGGAGCCGACGATCGGACTTGAACCGATGACCTGCTGATTACGAATCAGCTGCTCTACCAACTGAGCTACGTCGGCCGATGAAGCGGGGTGCATGCGAACGGGCACACTGAGAACGCCGCTGTTCGTGTCTCCTTCACGATTGTATCGTTGCGCCGGTATTCGGTAAAGCAGGACACCAAGGCAGCCAAAGCGCTGCGCGCGGCGTCCCTTCAATATCCAATGGGAGAGGAGTCGAACGATTCAATGATGAACATTACCCTGCAGCTCTCCTTCAGAATCGCCCTCGTGTGGGCCGCAGGCTTTCTGATCGCCGTGGCTGTCGAAGCACTCTTGCCCGATCAGGCGGGCTTCACATTGGCAAGCAGGCAAAGCACCCTCTTCATTCCCTTCAGCCGGATGGGGTTTTGGACGTGCGTCCTCGCCGCCCTCATCGTCACTGCCCTCGTGGTCGGCCGCGCCATGCTCGCCGACATCGGCTGGAACAGCTTCCGGTAAACCAACCCGCTATACTGCTCCCCATGCAACAAGACCCCATGGAAGAATGGCGTCGCCTCACAGCGCTCTACGGCGAAATGGGCGACCTCGAAATCCGCGAACTCGTCGACCAGATCAACGACCTCACGCCTAACGCGCAACAGATTTTGCGCGACGAATTGAAGAAGCGTGGCATTTCTGGAAAATCCTTTGCTTTTTCTGCACGAGGTGGCCAAGATCCCGATGACCTTGCCGCGGTCCATTGGGATCCCAGAGAAGAAAGCATCGAGAATATGATTGACGGCGCTCCGGAAGGCGGTGCTGCGGCGTACACATGGAAGACAGGGCTCTGCCGTTGCGAGTCTATCGACGAAGCTGCGCAGCTGGGAGAGATGTTGCGCCGTGCTGGCATCGAGAGCTGGATTCAGCGGCCGGGTGCGCGATATCCCACCCCCTGGATAGATGAACTGGGCGTCGGTGACCTCCAAATCAATGTCCCGGCTGACCAACTCGATCAGGCAAGGGCGGTGATCGCGCAACCGATCCCACAGGACATCATTAACCAGATGAAGGAAGAGGAATCGACCCCCGCCTACGAAATCCCCGTTTGCCCCAAGTGCAAAGCCGAAGATCCCACCCTCGAATCCGTCGAACCCTCCAACAACTGGCTCTGCGAGTCCTGCGGCTACACCTGGTCTGACCCAGTTCCCGATCCAACCGAGCCACGGACCGCAACTTAGCCCTCAAAAACGGAAAGAGCCGCCCGGCAACAGGGCAGCTCCTTCCTCAGGGAGAATAGTTCCAACGGAGGCAAAACCATCAGAACTTTCTGGCTGCATAGTAGGTGCGGGGGGCCGGAGTGTCAAGAATAAATCCGGACCAATATAACTAATTTATTAACAATAACTTACATCGAAGTTAATTCGTGTACCGGTCAACAGGTCTTCGCCGGAACTTCGCCTTTTTAACTCCCTTTAGAACCGCGTTTTTTGGGTGTTTTCTAGGGTTTACGTCCGTTTTTCCACAGGGAAAACGTCTCCGTTGACGCTTCGGATGCCGCCGGTGACACTTCTCACACTTGAGTTTCAATCTTCGAGATGCAGCCGGATGAATTCCACCTCATATACCGACGAGGCCGGTTTGCCCCGCGCAACCCGGTAGAGTGCTCGGCCTCCGCCCAGGAAGAATCCCAGCAAAACCGCCGCGCTGCAGCCGACGATCACCAGCATCGCCACACCCAGCAGGAATTGGCTCGTCTTTACGATTTCGTTCTCTTTGTTCTGCGCCATCCGCGTCAGGTCGGCTGAGTAGTGCACCTGCGCCAGCAACTTGTGGCTCTCATCCGGAATTGCATCGCCGCTCACCAGAGCCACAATGGGTCCGCTGTGCAACACCTCCAGGGATGCCTGATCCGAATCCGCCAGAGGCTTCGGAAACGCAGGCTGCGCCCCGCTGCCCGCCTTGATGTACGCGCGGATCTTCTTCTCCTGCGCCTCCGCCAGTTGCGGTGTCGGATAGTCGATCAGCGTCAGCGTCGCCGGGCCGGAGGTCAGCGAGTAGTTCGCGGTCACCGCCTCCGCATCGAGATTGAACCCCACCAGTTCGGGCGGCAGCACACCACCAGCCCCCGCGTAGCCGTCCGGACCCTGGGCAAAATGCGTCGTCTGTTGATCCAGCGAACCTTTAGGCAGGCTGGATAGAATCGGTGGCGGCAGCGCCCGGTTTCCCTGCGGCGTGGGCAGACCCCCGGCCAGTTCCCGCATCTCAGCCGCCGACATTGGCCCCACGTGCGAGAAGGTCGCGTCCACGACCGTATTGCCCTTCCAGAACAGCACGCGATTGTTATCCGATGTCGCTCCGGTTCCGATGTCCGCCTTCGGCCAGCCATTTTGCCGATAGAACGAATATGCGCCGTATGCCCCGCTTACGTCATTGAACGTCAGCGCCTTCACACTGAGCGTTTCACCGCCGCGCTTGTAGTCTGCCACCATGCCGCCCGTGCAGCCGTATTCTTTGAGGGCGGCCAGGCTCGCATTGTCCAATTGCGTGAGATCGGTAACAGACTTTGGCTTCTCCGCCGCATCCCAGCCCGCAAATGCGTCAGGCAGCAATGGCTTGTCTTTCGGTGCGACGGGAACGCCCGTCGTCACCATCATCGGAGCAGGCTTCTTTGGCCCAGCCTGCTGTGCTTTCATGCACAGTGCCGCTCCCGCCAGAACAATCGCACCCGCCGCCATCGCCATCCACCGCATCGCGTTGACTCCCAGTCTCAGGCTACCACCCTGTTCGTTTGCACAGGATCGTCCCCCTGGCGCTGGGGCAGGCCCTTCTCTTCTTTGACACCGTCAACCATGGAAATGTTCGCCACTTAGACGTGCGGCGATTCCCACTGCGTCAGTCGCGGCAGCTTCCGTCGCACGTGCCGGCGATATTTTGTGTACTCATCGCCAAATGTCCGCTGCAGTTTCGGCTCATCATAAAGGCGCACAAACAACTCAATCGCAAACCAAGCCCACACAGCCTCGATCGCCATAGCTCGGCTGCGGAACAGTACCGCCTGGGCAGTGATAACCGAAAGCACTCCGACGTACATCGGGTTGCGCACGTTGCAATAGAACCCGCTCACCACCAGGTGCTCCGGGGCACGGCCGGAACCAGAGTTCCACGTCGCACCACAACGAATCGCAAGATCGATTCGAGCAATGGGACCAGCCCGGCGACCACCACTGCCGCGCAGCATGCTATCCGCCATTTCGGCTCGTTCGCTGGAACACGAAAGTGCGTCACTCGCCACTGAGTCAGCGCCAGCAATATTCGTGGCCCGGCAAACAGCGTGAGAGCAGCGAGACAGCAACGTTCTTGCATTGAGAGGTCACATCATGATTACGTTGCGAGCGCCTTAAGGTATCAATGATGTGTACTCACACGGCAGGCAGGCCTGCCGGTGCAGATCCCTGCGGCAATGCCGGCGGATACAGCAAGTCTCCCAGCACCTGGTAGCGCCCGCCGTAGAACAGCAGCGCATACTCGCGTGCGCCGGTGCTCAGTGGACCGCCGAGGCAAATGCTCGCCAGCAGTGCGAAGCCGAATGCCACCAGCCCGAAGAACACCTGCAGCATCACTCCCGCCACTGAAGCCGAGCCGGTCGAATTTGCAAATGCCGAATGAATGCCCAGCTCCACGCCCGCCACAGCTCCCGCCAGCACCAACCCCGGAATCAGCAGGATCATGAAGATGGCGATGCCCGCAATCGTGGGCAGAATCAGGCGCAGTATCGCGTATGCAAAGAACTGTCCCTTCTCCGCCTTGATTCGCGCCCACACCGAACTCCACGCATCTCCGGCCGATGCATCTTCCAGCGCAATATGTGGAAGCATCCAGTCGCGCAGAATAATGTCGAGCGCGAGTCCCGTCAGAACCAGCAAAAAGAAAATGGGCAGCAGGGGAAGGATGAGCCCCAGCAGCATTCCCCAATTCGGAGACCCGCCCGGCGGCATGTCATGAAATACCCGCCAGAAGCCCATGACAAATGGAGTCGCAATCAAGCCCATCAACAGCAGAAAGCAGATTCCCACCCAGATATTCAGCCAGAAGAAGCGCGACGCCTGCTCTTTATAAAGCTCCCATCCGGGCCGGATCTCTCTGATGTTGTGCACCAGGCAGTGGAAGAACGCGAATCGCAGCCGAGTAATCAGGTAGAAAATTGCCGCGCCGATCACGAACAGCAGAAGCAACATCGCCACGCCCTCCGCAATCCATAGCGGCTGAATGTCGCTCAGCGAATGGATCATGGGCCCGTTGCCCGACGAAGTGCCGCCCCCACCGTTCGACGGCGACGTCGAACGGAAATTGCCGCCTAGCCCTTCCGTAATCAAAGCCACAAGGCCAAGCTTCAAGAACGTGCTCCACTTGAATGGCCTGAAGAGAAAAGCCCAGGCGCGTTGCACCGCGGGGGAGATAGCATCGGCAGCAGAAATGGCGTACATACCGTAACCTTCCTTAGGGGAACCCAGCCTACCACGGAAACTACGCAAATCTTACATCCGCGGTTCCGTCGTGCCGCCCCGCAGTGCGTGTTTCGCGGCGAAAAGCCGCTGGCCGATCAAAGCGCGTCGATTGGCTGCAATATTCAAGTAGAGGTCAAGGGCGGCCAACTCATCGATGTCTCGCTCACGGTTTCTCCCATTGCAATCAAGAAGTCACTCGATTCATCGAGGAAAGTTCCGCTGCGTCGCGGAGAAATGATGCAGGTGATCTCGAATCTGATCTCCAATTCGATTTACGCGATGCCGTCCGGCGGCGTTTTATCAGTATTCGTGAACGATACGATGAGCCCATTGGATGGAATTGTTCTGACCGTCCAGGATGAAGGCTTTGGGATCGCGCCTGAAAATCTTCCCAGGGTCTTCGACGCATTCTTTACGACCCGCAACACCGTGGGCACCGGCATCGGCTTGTTCGTCGCCAAGCAATTCGTCGAAGGGCACAGCGGCCAAATCGAGATCGAAAGCAAAAACGGCGCGGCCGAACACGGCACAATCGTTCGCATCTTTCTGCCCATCTCGCCGGCACGGGCCCAGCCTAATCTGAAGTGAATGCGTGTTGCTCAGCCCACCACGCATCAAACTTCTCCAGCGCTCGCTCGCACACCATCCGGTGCCGCTCCTTCTTGTCACGCACCTTTCTGCGCACTTCCTCTTCCAGCGGCTCCAGCAAGTCAAACGTGATATTCGCCGGTTGAAAATCCTTCGCATCCGCATGCGTGATGTAGTGCACCAGCGATCCCAGCGCCGTTCCGCGCGGTACGGCCCTTGGTTCCTCGCCCTGCGCCAGAGCAGCCGCATAAATCCCCGCCAGCATCCCCGTGGCGATTGACTCCGTGTACCCCTCCACGCCCGAAATCTGCCCCGCGAACAGCGTCCGCTCCCGCCCCCTGAGGCGCAGCAAATCGTCGAGCAAAATCGGCGCGCAGATATAGGTGTTGCGATGAATCTGTCCATAGCGCAGAAATTTCGCATTTTCCAGTCCTGGAATCATCCGCAGGACTCGCGCTTGCTCGCCCCACTTCAGATGATTCTGAAATCCCACCAGGTTGTAGCTGTCCGCGCGCACATTCTCCTTGCGTAACTGCACCACCGCCCACGGCATCCTGCCGGTTCGCGGATCATTCAACCCCTTCGGCTTCATCGGCCCGAAGCGCAACGTATCGCGCCCGCGAGTCGCCAGCACCTCGATGGGGAGACATCCCTCGAAATAATCAAGGTTTTCCCACTCCTTGCTTTCCGCAGCCTCCGCCGCCAGCAGCGCATCCAAGAAGCGGTCGTACTCCTCGCGATTCATCGGGCAGTTGATATAGTCCGCCGTGCCCTTGTCGTAGCGCGCTGCGAAGTACACCCGCTCCATATCAATCGACTCCGCATCGACAATCGGCGAAATCGAATCGTAAAACGCGAGGTGCTCTGATCCGGTGATCCGCGCGATCTCCTGGCTCAATGCGTCCGACGTCAAGGGCCCGGTCGCCACAACCGTGAGCGCATACTCCCCCGGATCAAGACTGGTCACCTCTTCGCGAATCACGCGAATCGCGGGCTCGTTCGCAATCGTTTCCTCAATCCTGCGCGCAAACTCCACGCGATCCACCGCCAGCGCATGTCCCGCTGGAACAGCTGAGGCGTCGGCGAGGCGCAAAAGAGCGGACGATCCCCGGCGCATTTCCTGCTTCAGCAGCCACGGCGCCGTGTTCGGTGATTCGCTCTTGAGCGAGTTCGAGCACACCAGTTCGCCAAATTCAATTGTCTGGTGCGCGGGCGTCAGACGCGGTTTCCCATCCACCATCGCCCGCATCTCGTAGAGGTCGACCCGGCATCCCAGACGCGCCGCCGTCAGGGCCGCTTCAGGTCCCGCCAGCCCTCCGCCAATCACGCGAATTCTCATCGCGCCGGCTCCTCAACTTCTGCCAGCCGCCTCAGCGCCTCGCCGGTCACACGCACATTCCGCCATGCATCCAAAAACTCGGCCCCCATAGCGCGATAGAAATCGATGGCTGGCGCGTTCCAATCGAGAACCTCCCAGCCCAGCCGCGGGCAATCCCTCTCCACTGCGATGGCGGCTACCCGTTGCAGCAGTGCCTTGCCGATGCCCAGCCCGCGCAACTCCGGAAGTACAAACAAATCCTCCAGGTACACACCCGCTCGCCCCAGCCATGTTGAATAGCTGAAAAAGCACAGGGCAAACCCGGCTGGCCTACCGTCGTGTTCCGCTATCAGGCACCAGTAGTAGGGGTTCGGCCCGAACCCATCGCGCAGCAAATCCGCCTCCGTCGCGGTTACGGCATCCGGCTCGCGCTCATATTTGGCCAATGCGCGAATAAACTCAAGAATCTGCGGCACATCCTTCACTTCCGCAGGTCGAATCGTGGTCACCATGTCGGTATTGTAGGGTGTGACGCGCGCCACATGAGGGATGCCAGAGCTCAAACTACCATCGGAAAGCGTGCAGCCCCGAAGCACATCTCGGGTCGGCATTCGGGACTGTTGCGCTTCCGGCCTTGTGCTGAAGCATCCGTTGGATTTACCTTGAGTCGTGCCGAGGAGTGCGGTTGCTTGCGTTCGTAACTGGTTGCCAACGCAGCTGCTCGCCATTGCATTTTCCCGGTTCGTATGCCTCTGGTGATCCTCGCAAAACGTCGAGTTCCCGGGCGCCGTCCGGCAAGCCGCCGAGAGTGCATCTAACCGGATGAGCAGGTATAGGTTCGTTGATGTTGGAGTGATACGAAAATTTTTCGATCGAGCACGCGGAATGGTACCGCCCAAGCTCCCAAGGAGAAGAACATGAAACGCACGATTTCGCTCTGGATTGGATTGCTGGCTATCGCTGTATTGCCTGCACTGGCCCAGACTCCCGCGCCCGCCAACGTTGCACCCACTGGAAAGATTCACGGTCATGTGTCCAATCCCACCGGCGCGGCCCAGGGGAATGGCACCGTGTCTCTCAACAAGGAAACCAAGGAAGTGGCTTCCTTTCCCGTTGACGCCAACGGTGACTACAGCGGGTCCGCACCTCCGGGCACCTACACCCTCGTCTATCGCACACCCGGCCTGACTCCGGACAAGGAGACCGACAAAATCGACAACATCAAGATTGTTGTCGGACAGGACACCGTTGCCGACGACGACATGTCCCGCAAGGAGTACATCGACTCGCTCCCCGAAGAAACCCGCAAGAATCTCGCTGAGATGAAGCAGCACAATGCTGAGGCAATGAAGGCCAACGCCGTCATCAAGGTTCTCAACGCTGATCTCAAGACTGCGATGGCTGACATTCACGATGCCGATGGCGCCAAAGCCACCGCCGCTCAGCAACTGGGAGCCTCCGCTTCGAAGACCGATCTCGCGGCCAAAGAGACCGAAATCAAGAGCGCCAAGTACACCGACGTCGTGACCCTTATGACCAAGGACACCGAGCTCCGGCCGACGGAGTCTGTGCTCTGGGCCTACCTCGGCCAGGGACAGTTGGGGCTCAAGAAGTACGATGATGCCGAAACCGCCTTCAAGAAGGCCATCGATCTCGACACCGCATCCAAAAAACCTCGCCCCGAAATCGAGGGCCTGGCCAACTCCGGTCTCGGCGAAATCTATGCCCGCAACGGCAAGGTCCCTGAAGCCGCAGCGGCCTATGATGCCGCCGTCAAGGCAGACCCCACCAAGGCCGGCTTCTACTACAAGAATGAAGCAGTGATCTACTCGCAGGTCGGCAACGGCGATGCCCAGGCCGCCGCCGCGGACAAAGCCATCGCCGCCAATCCCAACGACGCTGTGCCCTACTATCTCAAGGGCCAGGCCCTCATCGGCAAAGCCACAATGTCCGAGCCCGATCCCAAGACGAAGGCGCAGCACGTCATTATGCCTCCAGGCTGCGCCGAAGCCTATGAGAAGTATCTGCAGCTTGATCCCAACGGCCCATACTCTGCTGACGTCAAGGGCATCCTCGATTCAGCCGGTCAGAAGATCAACTCCAGCTACAAGGCCACCAAGAAGTAGCTCGCAACTCATCAACGCTTCATCAAGGGGCGCGTCCATCCAGGGCGCGCCCTTCTCTTTTCCATGCCGTCCCCATGCCCGCGCGACTGCAGTATATTTGCTCAACAGGTATCACTTTCTCCAGCACATCCTTGAGGTCACCATGGGACACACCTTCAAATTCGCAGCCGCCACTCTCATTTGCCTTGCATGTTCTTTCGCCGCGCATTCCCAGGCGCGTGCTGCGCAGGACGCCGCAACCATTGCTCACCGCAATGCCATTGAGAAGGAACTCGAATCCGTCGCTATTATCGAGCGCAAAGTCATGGTTCCCATGCGCGACGGCAAACGCATGCAGGCCGATCTCTACCGCCCCAGGGACGAATCGAAAAAATATCCCATCATCTTCGTCCGCACGCCTTATGACTTCAACTACTGGGACATCGCTCTCGGCGCACCCCGCGATATGACCACCGCGCTCGACGCGGTTAAGCATGGCTACGCCTACGTTGAGATGAACGAGCGTGGTCGCTATTTCTCCGAAGGCGACTACGACATCCTCGGCGTTCCTCTCACCGACTCCGACGACGAATTCGACTGGATGACCGCGCTCCCCTGGTCCACTGGCAAAGTCGGCCTCATCGGTTGCTCCTCCACTGCCGAGTGGCAGCTCAACGTCGCCTCACGCGGCAATAAGGCCCTCGCCACCATCATCCCCGAAAGCTACGGCGCCGGTGTCGGCCGTGTCGGACCTTACTACGAGCAGGGCAACTGGTTCCGCGGCGGAGCTGTGCAGATGCTCTTCGCCACCTGGCTCTACGATGCCGGCCTGCAAACCAATGAGGCCAAGCCCAACTTTCCGTCGAATACATCGCAGCAGGCGCTCGTCGAAGCCGCGAAATGGTGGGACCTCAACGCGCATCCCCCGCAGGTCGACTGGAGCAAGGCCCTGGCCCACCTGCCTGAAAAAGACATCCTCGCCGCAGTTGGTGCGCCGAAAGGCATCTACGCCGACAATACGCCCTCTGGCCAGCGCGGCATGATCGAGCGGACACCTAACGACCCCTCCTGGTCCAAGGGCGGTCTGTGGAATGATTCGATGCACATCAACGTCCCGGGCCTCTGGATGATGACCTGGTACGACGTCAGCGTCGCGCCCAATCTTGCGGCTTACAACTTCGTCCGCAGTACCGCCAGCCCCGAAGTCGCCAACGAACAGTACGCCATCATCGCGCCCGTTCCGCATTGCGGCTACAAGCGCGCCGCCGAACACACCATCGTTGGCGAACGCGATCTCGGCGATGCGCGCCTCGACTACGATGCGCTCACGTTCGGCTGGTTCGATCACTTCCTCAAAGGCGAAGACAACGGACTTCTCGAAAAGACTCCCAAGGTCCGCTACTACACCATGGGGCTCAACAAGTGGCAATCGTCTGACACCTGGCCTCCCAAAGAAGCCAAGCCCGTCACCTTCTATCTTTCGTCAACCGGCCACGCCAATTCTCTCGCCGGCGACGGAGCACTGACTCCCGCAGCGCCTCCCAAAGACGCGTCCGACAAATTCCTCTACGATCCCATGAACCCGGTGCCCACGCGCGGCGGCGGCTTCTGCTGCATGGGCGCCGATTTCAAGCCGGGTGCCGTCGATCAGCGTCCTCTTGAAGCACGCGATGACGTTCTCGTCTACTCGACCGGCCCGCTCGCAGAGGGCATGGAAGTCACCGGACCCGTCGAAATCACACTCTACGTTTCGAGCGACGCCAAAGACACCGACTTCACCGTCAAGCTCATTGAAGTCCTCCCCGATGGCACCGCCTACAACATCGACGAGAACATTCAGCGCGCCCGATACCGCGAAGGCTACGAAAAGCCTCCCGTCTGGATGGAAAAGGACAAGGTCTACAAGGTCGCCTTCCAGCCCATGCAAACAAGTACCTACTTCGCACCCGGCGAAGAATTTCGCGTTGAGATCAGCAGCAGTAACTTCCCCCGCTACGACCGCAACCTGAACACCGGTGGCAACAACTTCGACGAAACGAAGGGAGTGGTTGCCCATAACCAGGTCCACCACTCAACGCAATACCCCTCTATCATCACCCTCAGCGTCGTGAAGCATTAGCGCGCGGTGCTCGAAGTGATCCACGCTGCTGCAAAAGCCGCCCAGGAAGCGGAACCTCCGCCTCTGCAGTGCGGTCTTGGTGCGGGGTCCTTGACCGTCACAAGCAAAGTGCGTGATCGGGGAATCCTGCTGGCGATGCCTTCGCAGCGCCTTGAGTGGAAACCCCGATCATTCGAGGTGCTCCACTACAATTCCCTTGATGAGTTCCGACCTCCCCAGCTACGAAGAAGCCGCCGCACTCGTAGCCGCTCACGCCCAAGGAATCGCGCAACACCGCCCCCGCACCGAGCGCGTCGCTCTCGACCGAGCCGACGGCCGCATCCTCGCCACCCCCATTGCAGCCGACGACGATCAGCCCCCTTTCGCACGCTCTACCCGCGACGGCTATTCCTGCCGCGCCGCCGAAGCCTCTGCGTACCTCGCGCTTCCTGTTGCCGGATCCACGCATGCAGGTGATGCTCCCGCCGGTCCGCTGCCGCCCGTTTCTGCGTGGGAAATCATGACCGGAGCCCCCATCCCCACCGGAGCTGACTGCGTTGTCATGCTCGAGCACGTCGAGAAATCAGCCGACGCAGTCCGCCTTGTCCCTCCGCGCACGATCGCTCCCGGCGACAACGTCGTAGCCAAGGGTGCGCAAGCCCGCCGTGGCGATGAACAACTCCCTGCGGGGACAGGTCTCGGTCCCGCACAGATCGCCCTCGCTGCCTCCTGCGGATACGCGCACCTCGACGTCTACGTCCGCCCCCGCATAGGCATCCTCACGACAGGCGACGAACTTGTTCCGGTCGACGCCACCCCCGGCCCCGGCAAAATCCGCAACTCTAACGCCCCCATGCTCGCCGCCCTCGTCGCCAAGGCCGGCGCCGAACCCATCGTCCTACCCACAGCGTCCGACACCGCCGAAGCCCTCGACGCCGCTCTCGCGCGAATTCTGGACACAGACATGCTTCTCATCTCCGGCGGCGTCTCCGCTGGCAAATTTGACCTCGTCGAACCCGCTCTTGCCCGGATCGGCGCACAGTTTCACTTCACTGGCGTAAGAATTCAGCCCGGCAAGCCCCTCGTCTTCGGCCAAATCCCGCGAAGCGGGGGATCGTCGACCGCGCAGATTTTCTTCGGTCTACCAGGCAATCCCATCTCCTCCGCGGCCACGTTCCATCTCTTCGCCGCGCCGATTATCGCTGCCCTCGCAGGCAGCCGTGAGATTCACCCGCGCTTCGTCCTCGCACATCTCTCTCGCGACACCGATCGCAAAACCAAGCCACGCCTCACCCGCTTCCTCCCCGCACTCTGCGCATTCAATCCATCCCTCAACGAATTCCCGCAAGTCGCCCTGGTTCCCTGGCAAGGCTCCGGCGACCTCACCGCCTTCGCCCGATCCAACTGCCTCCTTGTTATTCCTGAGGATGCAGGTTTTCTCGAAGCCGGCTCAACCGTCCATATCCTGCTACATTAAGAAGCCAGAATGCCGCAGCAAACCAAGCCGAAGCTTTCTCACTACGACGCCGCAGGCCACGCCCGCATGGTCGACGTCAGCGCGAAGCCAGCCACGAAGCGCACCGCCACCGCTTCCGCCTTCGTTGAGCTCTCTGCCGCAGTCCTCGGCGCGCTCCCCACAAATCCCAAAGGCAACCCTCTTGAAGTCGCCCGCTTCGCCGGCATTCAAGCCGCCAAGCGCACCTGGGAACTCATCCCCATGTGCCACCCGCTCCCGCTCACGCACATCGACGTCGAGGTAACCGTCGTCGCCGGCGGCGTTCGCATCCGAGCTACGGCCGCCACTACCGGCCCAACCGGCGTAGAGATGGAAGCCCTCACCGCCGCCTCGGTCGCCGCCCTCACCGTCTACGACATGACCAAGGCACTCGACAAATCCATCGTCATTCGCGACCTCCAGCTCGAACAAAAGTCCGGCGGCAAGTCCGGTGAGTACACCCGCAGCCGGAAACCCTGAAGCTCGCTCGAACGTGCTTTCTCGCGACACTCTTGACAACCGATAGTCGACTGTCTACCATCGTGGCCAGATTGAGGGTAGAATGCCTTCTATGGCGAAAGAAGCACAGCAACGGGTTGGGCTCCTCCAGGGAACGCTCGACATGCTTATCTTGAGGACGCTTCTCCACGGACCCGCGCATGGCCACCAGATCGGCAAGCATATCCAGAGGACCACGAATGAATTTCTCCAGATGCAGCACGGTTCACTCTATCCCGCGCTGCATCGTCTGGAAGAAAGAGGATGGGTGAGCGCCAAATGGGAGACGGCACCGGACCGGAATCGCGAATTCAAGTATTACCGGCTGACGGAAAAGGGCCGGAAACAACTCGTGGTTGAAGAGTCGCAGTGGAAGCAGATGGCCGAAGCCGTGGCGCGCGTGATGTGGCCCGCGGCCGAGGAGGGCTGACATGCGATGGTGGCAATTCAAAAGGCGCGACGCAGACCTCGAGCGCGAACTCCAATCCGATCTCGACCTCGAAGAAGAGGAGCAGCGGGAAAATGGCCGATCCTCGCAAGAAGCTCACTATGCTGCCCGGCGCGCTTTCGGCAACACGGCTCTGATTCGCGAACAGACCCACGAAGCCTGGCGATGGGCACCATTGGAGCTGTTCTGGCAGGATGTTCGATTCGCGTTGCGGCAATTCAGCAAGAACAGGCGCTTTGCCACCGTTTGCATCCTCACGCTGGCCTTGGGAATTGGCGCGCAGACCACGATTTACAGCGTGATTCATGCCGTCCTGATCGACCCCTACCCCTATCGCGGCGCGATGCGCATGGTGCATCTGCACCTTTACGATAAAGATCCTGCCCCTTACGATCTTTCCCTGAGTGGACCGCAGTTCGCGGAGTTTGAGAAATCTCCGGTGCTGGATGGAGCAATTGCCGAGGACATCTACACCATGTCGCTCACCGGCGAAGACCTGCCGGAGCAACTAAGTGTCGGGCGCATGTCGCCGAATGCATTCGAATACTTCGGCGTCCCGCCACTTCTGGGGCGCGAGTTCAGCCCTACGGACGGAACCCGGGTTGCGGTTTTGAGTTATCCCTTCTGGAAGTCACACTATGCCGGGCGCGACGATGCAATCGGAAGGACGCTTAAACTGAACCGCGAAAACTACACGATTGTCGGCGTGTTGCCTCAGCGATTTGCTTGGATGTGGGGAGACGCTTATGTTCCACTGTCCTATTCGGCAGATCCCAGCCGAGTTGCGAATGTTTACGCGCGCGTCCGCGAAGGCGTGAGTGATGGTGTGGCGGAACAGGCGCTGCAACCGTTGCTGGATAGGTTTGCAAAGGAGACCCCCGCCAGCTTCCCGCAGCATTTCAAAGTGCACCTGGTGCACATCAACGAAGTGGCAATCGGGCGATTCAGAGGTGTTCTTGTTCTTCTGTTCGTTTCGGTGTCGTTTCTTCTTGCGCTCGCATGCGTAAACGTGGCGATTCTGATGCTGGCGCGAGGCGAAGCACGGCAAGCCGAGATTGCCATGCGGAAGGCGCTCGGCGCGGGAAGACGACGCCTGACTACGCAGTTGCTGACGGAATCTGCGTTGTTCTCGGCAGCAGGGGGAGGACTTGGCATTCTCTTCGCCTGGGCTGGAGTTCACGCCATATTGCGTTTGACACAGCCATTGCCAACTCTGTTTCCGGCCGAAGCCAACATCGCGATCAACTTTCCGGTGCTTGCATTCGGTGTTGGCATTTCGATGTTGACCGTGGTTCTGTTTGGACTGTGGCCGGCGCTTCGAGTCTCACGAACCGACCTTCGCGGCGCACTGAACAGCAATGCGCACAAACTTGCAGGACAAAAGGGCACACGCAGTGCACAAATGGTGCTGCTTACCGTTCAGATCGCTATGACAGTTCTACTGCTGGCATGTTCTGGAGCGACGCTGAACGCGTTGTTGCGACTGCTGCACGCAAATCTAGGCTATGAACCGCAGAATCTGGCTTCGGTGAGCCTGGTATCGCGGGAGGGCACACACAATCAATGGGCTGACCGCGTGCATTACTTCGAGCAGATTCGCGCAGCCATCGCGACTACTCCAGACGTGCTTTCGGCAGCAATCGGCGTGCTTCCTCCCAGCGGTTTCAATGCGACACCGGTAACGGTGCCAGGCCGAGAGAGCGCATCGAGTCAGGCGATCGCACCGGGCGTGAACGAGGACTATTTCGCAACATTGCGCATTCCCCTCCTGGCGGGCCGGGTCTGGACTCGAGACGAAACGGCACGCGGCGCCCGTCTCGCACTCATCAACGAAACGATGCGCCGCCGTTACTGGCCGACGACCAATCCTCTCGGCGCAACGGTTGTATTGAATAACGGGGTTGCGAAGGCTACCGCGTGGAGGCTGGTTGCGCCTGGCGACGATCAACACTTTCAAGTGATCGGGGTCGTGGGCGATACGCCGAATAGCGGGCTGAACGAGCAGACGGCTCCCTCGGTCTATGTGCCCTATTCGATGACGCCTTATGACGGGTTTACGATCGCGTTTCGCGCCGCCGGAAATCCCGCTGGTCTTCTCCACGCAATCAAGGAGCGAGTGCATGGCGTCGAAGCAGACCAGGCAGTGGGCGATCTAACCACCGCAACCGACCTGCTTGATGGCGATAGCCTGGGCCGGGAGCGATTCGTGGCCAGTCTGTTTGCGGTATTTGCCTTCCTGGCATTGGCCTTCGCTGTCAGCGGACTCTATAGCATCGAGTCTTATCTCGTAGCGCAGAGAATGCGGGAGCTGGGCGTACGGATTGCGCTGGGGGCGCGGCAATCTCACATCGCCGATGAAGTGATTCGGCCATCGGTTTTGTCGGTTTTTGTCGGGGCAGGAATCGGTGTAGTCGCGAATCTCGGCTGGAGCCGGCTCCTTGCGCATTGGACAAACGGAAATGCACGCGATCCTGAAATGCTCACGATTGTCGTAGGGCTTTTGTTGCTCACAACCGCGGCCGCTTCGCTGGGGCCGGTGTTGGCGGCGATATCCATCGATCCCGTGCGAGCGCTGCGGAGCGAATGAGCGGGGGTACTTCGAAGGCAATCTACCTGAGATGAGGTGACCACAAATGCCATGGTGGCAATTTAAAAAGCGCAACGCTGACCTCGAGCGTGAACTCCAATCCGATCTCGACCTCGAAGAACAAGAGCAGCGCGAAAACGGCCTCTCCCGGGAAGAAGCTCACTACGCCGCCCGACGCGCTTTCGGCAACGCGACCCTGATTCGAGAACAGACGCATGAAGCCTGGGGCTGGGCGACCTTCGAGCGTCTCTTTCAAGATATTCGATATGCACTCCGCCAGCTGCGGAGTTCTCCCGGCTTCGCGATCACCGCCATCCTGATTCTCGCGCTCGGCATCGGCGCTGTAACAGCGGTTTTCAGCCTGATCGATGCGGCGCTGTTGAAGATGCTGCCGGTTCAGAATCCCGAACAACTGGTGCAGTTCAAAACCATCAGCGACACGTTTCCCGTAGACGATGCCTTCTCCTATCCCC
This sequence comes from uncultured Acidobacteriaceae bacterium, assembly GCA_963830285.1. Taxonomy (GTDB): domain Bacteria; phylum Acidobacteriota; class Terriglobia; order Terriglobales; family Acidobacteriaceae; genus Telmatobacter. Next base: position 615,072 of record CAWHLU010000008.1, on the reverse strand, counting down.
AGTTCAAGACATTTCAAGGGCAATCCCAGACGTTGGCGGGTGCAATTGCATTTCGAAAAATGTACAAGATCAATCTTGAAGTGGACGGACAGAGTGGCCTGGCAGACGGGCAACTGGTCTCCGGCAACTACTTCTCTGTGCTCGGGGTCCAGGCGACGTTGGGCCGAACCATCCTGCCTGTGGACGAATCTGTCGAGGGCCAAAGTCCCGTGGCAGTCATCGGCTACGACTATTGGAGATCCAGGTTTGCGCTCGATCCCGCTATCCTCGGAAAGAAAATCCTTCTCAACAATGCTGCTTACACGATCATCGGCGTTACGGAACCGGAGTTCTATGGCGTTCAGCCGGGCGCGAGAATCGACATCTCCGTACCTCTCACAACGATTTCCCTGATCAACCCCGGCTTTGCAGCGGCTGGAAGCCCCTACGACACGCTGAAAGCGCCGTTCCGGAACTGGCTCAATGTGATTGGCCGGCTGCAACCAGGCCTCGCGAAGGAGAAAGCAGAAGCCGGCCTGCAGCCTGTGTTCGCTGGGACGCAGCGTGAAATTGCAGCGAGTCTCGCCGGCACTCCGGGGGATTCACCGGCAAGGAAGCAGGCCATTCTTCAGATGCGGCTCCAACTCGATCCAGCCGGCCAGGGTCTCGCGGTTTTGCGCGAGCAGTTCTCCAAGCCTCTGTGGGTCGTTCTGGCGGTTGTCGGATTGCTTTTGCTCATCACGTGCGCCAACGTCGCCAACCTGTTGCTGGCCCGCGCCAATGCGAGGGAGCGGGAGATTGCCCTGCGGCTTGCCATGGGCGCAGGGAAAGGACGCCTGGTCCGCCAGCTATTGACGGAGAGCCTGCTGCTGGGGCTGACCGGCGGCGCGCTCGGTGTAGGCCTGGCATTCTGGGGCGGACACTTGCTGCTTGACCTGATGGCGCAGGGCCGCAGACCAGTGTTGCTCAGCGTCCATCCCGATTTCGCCGTGCTATGTTTTGCGCTTGCGCTTTCCTTGTTCACGGCGCTGGTCTTTGGCACGATCCCCGCTTGGCGCGCTGCAGACGTAAATCCCTCGCAGGGCTTGCACAGAGTTCTCGCAGCTCTACCGGTGTCGGCGAGCGCAACCGCCTCGGCAAGTCGCTGGTCGTAGTGCAGGTTGCCATTTCGCTGATGCTGCTGATCGGCGCTGGACTTCTCACCCGCAGCCTGTCCAATCTCAACCACTTCTATCCCGGCTTCAACCGGGACGATGTTCTGCTGTTTTCAGTCAACCCAACGGTGATCGGTTACAAAGACGTTGTTCCTCTCTACGAGCAGATGCAGCAACGAATTCAAGCTGTCCCCGGCGTTCGCAGCGTGTCCCTTTCGGTACATGAACCCCTCACCACCAACGTGAGCGACAGCAGCGTCAAGGTGCAGGGCCGTGTTCTTCGGGAGGGCGAAGACCTGACCCCGGTCGACATTGAACCGGTAGGCCCAGACTACTTTCGAACCATGGAGACACCGGTTCTGCACGGACGCGAATTCACCGCTGCCGATCGCGCCGGGTCGCCCAAAGTTGCCATCGTGAATGAAAGCACTGCCCGACACTTTCTTGGCGACACAAATCCAATCGGGCGATTCGTGAGCATTCCTGCCTATCGGGCCGATGAGAGCTGGCTTCAAATTGTCGGCGAGGTTCGGGACATCAAAGTCCACGATCTGCGCGAAACGTCCACGCTCATGCTCTATGTGCCTATGTTCCAGGCTCCTGAAGGGGGCGCCACTTTCGAGGTTCGTACAGCGATGGATCCCGCCTATGCGGAGACGGCTATTCTCGCTGCGGTTCGAGCCATCGACGATCGTTTGCCGGTCTACTCCGTCAAATCTCTCGGCAACCAGTTCGATAGACTCACTCGTCGAAGAACGCCTGGTCGCTTCTCTTTCAAGCTTGTTCGGCATCCTTGCTCTGCTGCTGACATGCGTAGGCCTTTACGGACTCATGGCCTACACCGTGAATCGAAGAACCGGCGAAATCGGCATTCGCATGGCGCTCGGCGCGGAACGGGGAAGGATCGCCCGGATGATCCTGCGCGAAACTTTACTCCTTGTTTTCACGGGCGTTGCTATCGGAATTCCAGCGGCAATCGTAACGGCGCGGCTGATTGCCAGCCAGCTCTTTGGATTGAACTCCAGCGATCCCATCACTTTTATCGGCGCATCGCGTTGCCATGGCTACTGTCACACTGATGGCGAGCTATTTGCCCGCCCGCCGCGCCGCGTCTGTTGACCCCATGAAAGCACTGCGAAGCGAATGACGCGGTGATGCCTGCGGGTGGGCAATAGGCCCGCCGCCGAGGAGAGCTGAGATGAAGTGGTGGCAGTTGAAGAAACGGGATGCGGATCTCGAGCGCGAATTGCATTCTGATCTGGAACTGGAAGAAGAGGAGCAACGGGAAAACGGGGTCTCAACGGAGGATGCACGCTATGCTGCCCGGCGAGCGTTTGGCAATACGGCACTGATTAAAGAGCAGACGCACGAAGCGTGGGGCTGGGCCACCGTCGAGCGGTTTCTCCAAGACGTGCGCTATGCACTCCGGCAGCTGCGCAAGAATTCAGGCTTTGCAGCAATCTGCGCAATTACGCTGGCCCTTGGAATCGGCGCGACAACCACGATCTTCAGCGTAGTTGATTCGCTTTTGTTGCGGCCTCTTCCATATCCCAACGCTCCGCGCATTGTGAGAATCTGGAATACCTTTGCTCCCCGCGGGATGATGGAAATACCCTTTTCGGAGCCTGAGTTCAATGAATATCGCCAGAGTCAGAGTTTTACGCATGTGGCTGGTTTTTCGGTGGGCACACTCACTCTCACGGGAAGCGGAGATCCCCTGCACCTGGCCGCGAGTTGGGGAACGCCGGATTTCTTTTCGATCCTGGGGACTGCACCATTCCTGGGCCGCGTGTTTACGAACGAGGAACAACAGCAAGGACATGCCCAGGTCGCTGTTTTGAGCCACCGACTTTGGCAAAACCGCTTTGCGTCCAGCCGGGAGATCGTCGGAAAGTCAATTCTCCTTAACGGGCAAAGCTGTACGGTCGTTGGGGTGATGCCGCAGACGTTCAATTTTCCGGGCAACGATGTAGACGTATGGCAGCCGCTTCCCATCGCACTGGCAAGCGACAGAATTGGCAACCACTACCTCAACCTGGTCGCGGAACTCAAGCCGCAAACGACGCTGAACCAGGCCAGATCCGAAATGGCTACCATCCTGGATCGAATTTTGCGGAAGTATGCCAGATACTACGGCGGTGCCGTAGGCCTTGGCGTCAACCTCATTCCCTTACGCGAACAGATGGTGGGAAACCTGCGCCCAACCGTGCTGGTTCTGATGGGCGGAGTGGGCTTCATGCTGCTGATTGCTTGTACGAACGTGGCCAGCCTGCTTCTGGCTCGCGGAGAAGATCGCAAGCAGGAGATTGCCACCAGAACCGCCCTCGGCGCAACCCGATGGCGCATCCTCTATCAGGTTCTGATCGAAAACCTGGTTCTGTTTCTGGCCGGAGGAGGCCTCGGCCTGCTGGCTGCGTTCGCTTGCGTGAAATGGCTCAACTTGACCGACTATCTCGACGTCGCGCAGTTAGGTGGTGTGAAACTCGATCTGCGTGTTCTGGCTTTCGCGACGGTGGTTAGTCTTTCGACTGGACTGCTCTTCGGGCTGGTCCCAGCTTTGAAGGCCTCGCAATCGAACTTCAATGGCGCGTTGAAGGCGGGTGGTCGAGATGCGATGGGGAGCCGTCATCGCACGCGCATTCGCAGCCTGCTCGTGATGACCGAGATCGCATTCTCGCTAGTGTTGCTCGCCGGGGCGGGTCTCATGATTGGCAGCCTTCGAAACCTGCTCGGAGTTAGTCTTGGCTTTAATCCAGAGAACGTAATCACGATGCGGCTGTCTCTTCCTGAAGCGCGCTATTCCGATCCCCCGGACCGCTGCCTTTTACCACCAGCTGCAGGACCGAGTGCGAGCTCTGCCTGGAGTGGAGGCAGTCGCCATCGTCAATCAGTTGCCCATGACCGACGTCACCGCGAATGCTTCGTTTGATGTCGAGGGAAGGCCGTCGAATGCCGATATCAACGTGGCAGATACGCAGATCATCAGCCCCGACTATTTCCGCGCGATGGGGATCTCGCTGGTGCAGGGTCGATTCCTGAATGACGAAGAAGCCAGGCATCCTCCTGCGTCCGTTATTGTCAATCAAACTTTGGCTCGCAAAGTCTGGCCGGGGACAGATCCCATCGGCAAGCGAATCAGGCTCGGCCCAGACTACCCATGGCTTTCAGTTGTTGGGGTTGTAGCCGATATCAAGAACCATGGCTCGAATGCCGCCACCAAGCCCGAGATTTATTTTCTGCTTACCGACCAGCCGTTTCAGATCTGGGTCGATCTGCGCTCCATGACCCTTGTTGTCCGCACAAGCTCAGAGCCTGAAAATATGGTGAGCGCAATTCGCGGGCAGCTCAAACAACTCGACCCGGAGCTGCCGATCTACAAGGTCTCAACCTTGAAGGAGCTTGTCTCGTCATCCATTGCGCAAACCAGGTTTCCTGCGCTCACGCTGTCTCTGTTCGCATGCACCGCTCTGCTGCTCGCCGCAATCGGAGTCTACGGAGTTCTTGCGTATGCCGTTGCGCAAAGCAGGCACGAGATTGGCGTGCGCATGGCGCTTGGCGCCCAGCAGGGACAAATCTTGAGAGTCTTTCTCGGCCAGGGAGTGCGGTGGGCGGCACTGGGCGGATGCGTGGGACTTGTGGCGGCTCTGCTTCTGGTGCGATTCATGCGCAGCATGCTGTTTCAGATTGGCCCACATGATCCCAGAAACTTTTTTGCTATGACGGCACTCCTCTGCGCAGTTGTGCTCCTGGCCTGTATTGTTCCAGCCTTGCGAGCCACAAAGGTCGATCCAATGCACGCTTTACGCAGTGAATGACATGGTTGAGTTGCGATAAGAATTGCGCGGCTTATGCGCGGGGAGTACTGGGATGAGATGGTGGCCGACTAAAAAGAGGGATGCGGACCTGGAGCGGGAGCTTGGTTCCGACCTGGCATTGGAAGAAGAGGAGCAGCGGGCAAGTGGCGTTTCAGCGGAAGAGGCTCGCTACGCAGCGTTGCGCGCCTTTGGCAATCCTGCTCTGATTCGCGAACAGACGCGCGCCGTCTGGTCCTGGAACTGGCTTGAATCCTTCGCCCGCGAACTGGGCTTCTGTCTGCGCGCGCTTCGCCGCTCACCGGGTTTCACGGTCATTGTCATCCTGGTCATGGGACTGGGCATTGGCGCCAACGTCGCGCTCTTCACCGTGGTGCGTGGCGTTTTGCTCAAGCCCCTGCCATTTCAGGATCCGGGTCGCCTCGTCATGCTATACGAGTGGGGCCTGCATGAAAACGAAGCAATAGGTTACAACACGGTCGCAGGCGGCATGTACGCCGAGTGGAAGAAACAAAACCAGAGTTTCAGCGGTCTTGCGGTTACGCGAAGCAGCCGGGTCGGACTCTCCGGGTCGGGCGGGCAATTGTCGGAGAAGCTGGCTAGCGCGGAGTTTTCCTGGGATTTGCTCCGCACGCTGGGCGCGCATCCTGCCCTGGGCCGCGATTTCATCCAGTCCGATGACAGCCCTGCGGCCGGCGCCACGGTATTGCTCAGCTGGGGTCTGTGGAAGCGACGCTTCGGCGGCGATCCTGCCATCCTGAATCACACAATCTATCTTGATGCCCAGCCTTACACGGTCATCGGTATCATGCCCGCGTGGTTCGACTTTCCTGACCCATCCACGCAGCTCTGGACGTCGGTCTACCATGACAGGCCCGAGGAACAGATGACCTCGTTCAGCATCCACACACTTGGGGTGGTTGGGCGGCTCAAGCCGGGAGTCAGTGCGGCGCAGGGCGCAGCCGACCTGAGCCTGATCTCTCGTCGTATCCACGATGCGCATCTCAGCGACCCATTCGTATTCAGAAGTGCCAGCACCCGGCCGTTGCTGGATCACATCGTGGGTGACATCAAGAAGCCGCTCTACGTGCTGCTGGAGGCAACCTTCTGCCTGCTTCTGATTGCCTGTCTGAATGTTGCCAACCTGCTGGTGGCGCGCGCGGCGGCGCGGCGCAAGGAACTGGCCATTCGCACGGCGCTGGGCGGAGGCTGGCTTCGCCTGATGCGCGAACGGTTGTTGGAGAGCCTGCTGCTGTCAGCCGCCGGTGGTGCTTTGGGCCTGTTGCTTGCCTTCGCCGCGCTCGAATGGCTCACGCGAACTCGCCACGACATGAGCAGGGTCGAATCCATCCACATCGACGGCGTGGTTGTTGCCTTTACTATCGGCATCATCGTGTTGTGCGCGCTATTTTCCGGATTCATCGCTGCGTTCAGCGCCAGCGGCAAGCGCGTTCTCGGCGCGCTGCATGAGGCATCGCGCTCGGTGAGCGGAGGCAGCGCCCGAACCGCGCTGCGCAAAGGGCTGCTGACGATCGAAGTCGGCTTGACTGTGGTGTTGCTCATCGGCGCCGGCCTTCTGGTCAAGAGTTACGAACGGCTCCGCTCCACCGACATGGGTTGCATCACGCAGAACGTGCTGACCATGCATCTCGGCCTGCCGGATGCCCGCTATGCCACGCCGGCCCAGCGCGCCAACTTTTTCGATACGCTGCTTCGGCGCGTCCGCGCCCTCCCCGGTGTGGATGCGACGGGCTTTGTCACGGTCGCTCCCGGACAGGGGTATTGGGGCGATTGGGGATTCACTATTGTCGAACATCCGCCCTTGCCGCAAGGCAACGGAATGAGTGCCTGTAAGCTTTGGGCCGATCCAAAGTATTTCGCCACTATGGGCATTCCTCTCCTGCGTGGCCATACATTTGACTTCAGTAAGCGATTGGATGCGGCTAATGAAGTGATCATCAGCCAGTCGTTCGCCAATCAGTACTTTCCCGGCGAGAACCCAGTCGGCAAGCACATCAATGCCCCGCTTCGGCATCACACCGCGGAGGTTGTGGGCGTCGTCGGCGATACGCGCTCCGTGATCGGCGAAAAACCGCTGCCGATGATGTACTTCCCGCTTGATGCCGGCGTCGAGACCGTCGGCACGCTTGTCGTTCGCTCCCGTCAGGATGTGGGGCAATATGCTCTGCCTGTTCAGCGCATTGTCGCCGCAATGGATAGCGACCTGCCCGTCTCCGACGTGCTCACCATGAACCAGTTGCTGGGCAAACATACGTTCGATCAAAGCTTCAACGCAACGCTGCTCACCGCCTTTGCAACCCTGTCACTTCTCCTCGCCGCGGTTGGGCTTTTTGGTGTGATGTCCTACATCGCAGGGCAACGAACGACCGAAATCGGTATACGCATCGCGCTGGGCGCAAAGCGCCAACAGGTAATGCGAAAGATGCTGATGGATGGAATGTGGCCTGCGGTTCTCGGTCTTGTCATGGGGCTTGCTGCAAGCTTCGAGGTAGGCCGATTGATGCGCGACCTGCTCTATGAGGTCAGGCCGCTCGATCCGGCGGTTTTTGCCGAGGTAGCCGCCGTGCTGCTCGTCGTGGCCGCACTCGCATGTTTTGTTCCCGCGAGGCGTGCATCGCGCCTCGATCCGATGCTCGCATTGCGAACCGAATAAAAGGGATACGCGAATCTCTCGCGTGGGCTCTCGCAATCTCCCGCCAGCACTCCCAGTTGGCAACAGTCTCGCTTCGCTGCGAAAACCTCCGGCGAAATGTTCGTTCCACCATCTGATGTGACTCAAATCACTGCAAAAGTATCGGACTTAATTTGTCGTATATCTAACAAAGACTGAATTGGTCGGGATTCAGCATAGGGACCTTCATCATCACTGTTCTTGTCGGCTCAATCCACGACCAATTGCAAGGAATCAGCATGAAACCCCTTAACGCATTGTTTGCATATCTCTTTTTGTTTCCTATATTTGCTGTCACCGTAGCGACCGCGCAGTCCTGCCAGTCCAACGGCATCGTTCACGACTCAACCGGCGCTCTTATTCCCGGAGCTGCGGTGACCTTTCGGCAGCCGGAGACCGCTTATAAGGCTTCAACCCAGACCGACGATCAAGGCGCATTTCGGCTTGCGCTTCCGTCCCCGGGAACCTACCAACTCGAGATCAAGGCAGGCGGTTTCGCTCTTTACCAAACTCAGCTCATCGTCACCCCAGCGGCTCAGTCGGCTCCCCTCGATATCGCCTTGCTCATTGAAGGAAACTCCCAGACCGTTGAAGTTACCGCGGACGCGCTCGCCGCCGAAACCACCAGCACCCAGCTGGGCGAAACTCTCGACACGCAAAAGATTGAAACGGTACCGCTCAACGGCCGCAGCTTTACTGATCTGATGGCGGTGCAGCCTGGCATCGTCCCCCAAAGCACCGCGCAGCCGGGCGCGGTCATCATGACGGGCGTCGCCTCCACGCCCCCCTCGGGCGACGCGAACCCCGGCAACCTCTCCATCAGCGGCCAGCGCGAAGCCTCGAACGGATTTCGGGTCAACGGCAGCGACGTGGAAGAAGACGTGAACATGGGCACATCGATCGTTCCCAACCTCGACTCCATCGACAGCTTTCGCGTACTCACCTCCAACTTCGACGCCGAGTACGGCAACTCCAGCGGCGGCCAGGTGCTCGTCACCACCAAGTCCGGAACCGCGCAGATGCATGGTTCTGCCTTCGAGTTCCTGCGCAACACCGCTCTCGACGCGCGCAACTACTTCTCCCAGGATCGCGCTGCCTACCGGCAAAACCAATTTGGCGGAACTGTCGGCGGCACGCCTTCCACGAAGAGCCTCACGGTCTTCGCCGACTACCAGGGAACGCGCCTCACCGAGGGCATCGACACCGGCGACATCGCTGTGCCCTCGCTGGCCGAGCGCAGTGGCGACTTCAGCCAGGCACCGCTCACCGGCAGCGTCAATGGCAATTACTGGGCCGCCTTGCTCTCCTCGCGCCTGGGCCGCACGGTCACCGCCGGCGAGCCTTACTCCACCGTCTTTCCCGACGGCAATATTCCGCAATCCGCCTGGTCGGCGCCGGCAAAATATCTTGCTCGCCTACATTCCCCATCCCAACGCCGGCGCAGCGCTCTTCGCAACATCCGCCGAGGCCCAAACACTCAGCGACAACAAAGGCGCCCTGCGCGCCGACTGGACCCACAGCAAGGGCAGGCTCACGGCCTACTACTTTCTCGATGATTATTCGCTCGACAATCCTTATCCCACCGGCACCGGCGGGGCCAGCGTTCCCGGTTTCAACGCCACGTCCAACGGCCGCGCGCAACTTGCCAGCCTGAGCCACGCATCACCTTTGGGGCACCACGCTCAACGAATTCCACCTCAGCTACATGCGCAACGCCAACGCCGTCGGCCAGCCCCACGGCGGCGTCGGACCCTCGCTGCCACGCAGGGATTCATCCAACATCGTTGCGCTTAAAGCCCTCCACCGAAGGCATCGACAACGTCGCCTTCAACGACTTCACCATGGGCGTTGACACCACCGCCCTCGTGCAAGCCGAAAACATCTACGAAGTCAGCGACGCCTTCTCGCGCATCGTCGGCAAGCACGGGCTCAAGTTCGGCGGCGAAATCCACGCCAACCAGATCAACACTCACCCCGACGTCATCTTCAACGGCAGCTTCGCCTTCAATGGCTCTGAAACCGGCATCGACTTTGCCGATTTCCTGCTCGGCGTTCCCTCCAGCTATACGCAGGGCCAGGCCGGCGACTTCTACAACCGCAACCTCTACATGGCCGCATTCGTGCAGGACAGTTGGAAGCTCACCGACCAGCTCACCGTCAACTACGGCGTGCGCTGGGACCGCATCCGCCCCTGGCTGGAAAAGTTCAACCAGCTTCAGACGCTGGTGAAGGGCGAGCAGTCGCAGGTCTTTCCTGGCGCGCCGCGGGGCCTGGTTTTCCCTGGCGACCCCGGCGTTCCGCGATCTCTCGCTGCCGCCCGCAACAATTTTGCTCCGCGCATCGGCCTCGCCTATCCCCTCCTTCGCCGCGCCCTGGCTTCACAAGCTCACCGGCCCAGCCGGCCAAACCAGCATTCGCCTGGGCTACGGCATGTTTTACACCGCCTACGAAGGCCTCTCGGCGGGCATCATGAGCGCCAACCCGCCCTACGGCTACACCTACACCTCCGCAGCGCCACCGCTCTTCGCTTCGCCGTTTACCGTGGCCGCCACGGGCGCTAACGCCGGCCAGCGTTTTCCTCTGCAAAAAGTGGCTTATGGCGCCAGCCGCGCGCAACCCCAATGCAACTGTCGACTGGAGCCAGTTTGAGCCGCTGGTCGGAATTCCCGCCGTCGATCCGAACGACGTAACTCCCTACGCAGAGCACTGGATGGCGAGTGTTGAGCGCCAGTTCGGGTCGGGCTCGCTCATCTCTCTAAGCTACGTGGGCGCCTCATCGCATCATCTGCTGGTGCTCGAAGAAGCCAACCCCGCCGATCCTGCGCTATGCCTGAGCCTCGGCTCCGCTTGCGGTCCATTCAACGAGCAGGCCGCGCGCACGCAGTTTGGCCCGGCGTTTGGCAGCGTCGAGTTGCAGCGCACTATCGCCAACGCGAACTACAACGCGCTCGAAGCGACGATCAACCATCGCTCGCACGGTCTTGAATTGCTGGCCAGCTACACCTACTCCAAATCGCTCGACCAGTCTGCCGGCCTGCCGGAGCCGGTCAACCCCGTTGATCCCTCGCTCAGCCGCGGCCTCTCCGCGTTCGACCTGCGCCATAACCTGGTAGGCAGCTTCCATTACCAACTGCCCGCGCTTCACATCCCGGTCGCCGCTCGACACTCTCGCGGCAGGATGGGCGCTCGCCGGCATCGCGCGCTTCACATCGGGCCTGCCCGTTACGCTGCTCAATAACAACGACACTTCGCTGCTCGGCACCATTCCCAACGGCATCAACAATAATGGCGTCGACACCCCGCAGTGGAGCGGAAGCTCTCTCCCTCTGCAAACCAATCCTCGCAATGGTGCGCCCATCTTCGATGCTTCGCAGCTCACGCTGCCCGCGCTGGGAACGATGGGTAATGCCCGCCGTCGCTTCTTCTCCGGCCCCGGCATCGAGAATTTCGACGCCACGCTCTCGCGCAGCTTTCTTGTCACTGACAATCGCGCTCTCGAATTCCGCGCCGAAGCCTTCAACCTCTTCAATCACGCGCAGTTCTTCGGAGCCCTGCTGTCGAAGGCAACATCTCCAGCGGCAGTTTCGGCCAGGCCGTCAGCGCAATGCCTCCACGCCTGATGCAACTCGCCCTGCGCTACCGCTTCTGACCACTGACCACAGGCAACTGATCACTCTGTGCGCAGCGCTCGCGCCGGATCCACCGTTGCCGCGCGCCGCGCCGGAATAAATCCAGCTAGTGCGGCCACTGTGCAGATAATCAAGATCCCGACCCCGTACACCGCTGGATCCGCGACCGACACTCCAAACAGCTCGCTTCGCACGGTTCGCGTTGCCAGCATCGCTATGGGAATCGTCACCGCGACAGCGCCGCCAGCCAGCATCAGCACTTCGCGGAGTATCAGTCCCACGACCGTACTGCGGCCGGCACCGAGCGCCATGCGAATGCCAATCTCCCGCGTCCGTTGCGCCGTCGAATACGCGAGGATTCCATACAGCCCGATCCCGGCCAGCAGCGTCGCCAGCAGGCCGAACACCGAGGCCAGCATGGCAATGGCCCTCTCCGCCACCAGGTTTGAGTTGATCGATTCCTGCATCGTCTTGAGATCGCCGACAATTAGCTTTGGATCGATATCCGCAATTGCGGCGCGCACGCTTGCTGTGGCGGCTTCTGGCGGCTGCCAAGTTCGCACGTAATAGATAAGCCCGGTTTGCCGCGTCGCTTGCGAGAAGAGCGTATAGCAAGTTGGAAGTGCCGGATCGCGCACGCTCGCGTGCTTTACATCGCGCACCACTCCCACAATCGAAGCGTCGGTGCCCGGCTTGTTCGGCCGCGCCACCGTCCGCCCAAGTGCCTGCTGCGCTCCGCCAAAGTAGTGCTTTGCGAAGCTCTCATTCACCACGGCCACCCGTTGCGAAGTCGCCGTATCGGCCTTGTTGAAGTACCGTCCCACCACCAGCGGCACTCCCAGCGTTTGCAGATATCCATTGCTTACCCAGGGAAGCTCCACATCAAATTCCTCGTCGGGTTTGCCTGCATATCCCGCCGGCACCATATCGCCTTGAACATCGTCGCCCGTCAAATCTTCATCGTTCGTCGCTCCCGCATCCCGCACGCCAGGCAGTGCTGCTATCGCGTCCAGCGCCCGCTGCTCCACCGGGGCAACTTGGCTTCCCGGGTAGCCCGCCAGCGTCGGGTTCAGATTGAACGCCAGCACATGATCGGTCGCGAACCCCGTATCCACCTGGCGGAGATTGCTGATCGTCCTCACAAACATTCCCGCAGCGACAATCAGCAGCAGGCTGAATCCAATCTGCAATGCGACGCACGAACGGCGAAACTTCAGCGATCCGCCACCGCTGGTTCCAGTGCGCTCCTGCATCACCTCTGCCAGTCGCGGATTTCGAAATTGCATCGCTGGTGCAAGACTGAACAGCAAGCTCGCTACCAGCGTCACAAAAAGAGACCAGCCCAAAACATGCCAGTTGATTACTGGCGCAAAGGGGAACCCTCCGTTCATGTTGCTCGACAGCCGATGGATCAACAGCCGCAGTGCCCCCGGTGCAAGCGCCAGTCCCACTGCAGCTCCCGCCAGGCCCAGGATCATTCCTTCCGCCAGCAGTTGTCGCAGAACCTGTCGGCTGGTTGCACCCAGGGCATAGCGAACCGAAATCTCCCGTGAGCGCGCGGCCGCCCGCACCAGCAGCAGGCTTGCCACGTTCACCACCGCCATGCCGATCACCAGCATCACCATCGCGAGAATGATCGTGAGAGGAGCCTGCACATCGCCGCGCATCGGACTGAAGCCTTTTGCTCCCGCGTCCACATGCAGGTACGACGCCCCGATAAAGTCCTGCCGTGCCTTCGCCGACTGATCCCGCAACTGCTTGAACTCTTCGCTGCGCAGCGCGTGAAAGAGCGGATTGAGCGATGCCTCCGCCTCCGCGCGGGTGACGCCTGGCTTCAGACGGCCAGCGATTGCGATCCAGTAGGACCGGTGATCGGCGAGATACGTCCACTCCGGCGTGAGCACCTGCTCCATCGTGAGCGGCACATACACGGCCGGCGTGTGTCCCCAAACCATGCTGTGAAATCCGGGGGCTGAGACTCCGATAATCGTGAAGGGAGTTCCGTTGACCAGCAGCGTCTTGCCGGCCACCGGCGCCTCCGCCAGGTGCGACTTCCAGTAGTCGAAGCTCAGCACCGCCACTGGATTTGCTCCCGGTGCCGTCTCATCACCCGATCCGAAGACCCTGCCCACCGCAGGCGGCACGCCCAGAGTTTCGAAATAATTCCCGCTTACCAGTTCCGCCTGAACGGACTCCGCGTGGTTGTTCCAGGTCACTCCGAGCGTTTCCGGTGTCTCCGCTATCAATCCCGTCAGCACGGTATTGCGGTCGCGCAGATCCTTGTACATGGGATACGAAAATTCGTGCAGATGCCCCGGCGTGTCTCCGCCCTCCGAATGCAAATGCCCGTCGCGCGATCCCGTGAAGTTCAGCACTACGAGTTCATTCGGGCTGCGCACGGGCAGTGTCTGCATCAGCGCCTGGTCGAAAAGGCTGAAGATGGTTGCGTTCGTCCCGATCGCCAGGCCCAGCGTCAGCACCGCCATTGAGGTAAAGCCGGGATTCCTCCACAACCCGCGCAGTCCAAACCTCAGATCGCGTCCCAGTGACTCCAGAAAAAATGACGGTCGCTCTTCGCGGCACTCTTCGCGCGCACGTTCTCTGCTTCCAAACGCAATCATCGCGCGCCGTCTTGCTTCCGTCGCAGGCATCCCCGCAGCAATATTTGCCGCGATCTCGCGTTCTAAATGAAACGCAAGCTCCTCATCCACGTCTGCGCGCTTCTTGCCAGTAACAAAAAAGCGAATCCGCGACGACAATTCTCGCAACATAATTCTCCTGCCAGCCACTGCGAGCTATATGCCCTGCAGCACCAGGTTCACAGCGCCCGTCAGCCGATCCCAGTTCTCCAGTTCCGCGTCCAGCTGTCTGCGGCCGGCAGCGGTCAGCGCATAGAACCGTGCCCGCCGATTGTTCTCCGATGCGCCCCACGTCGCCTTGATCCAGCCGCGATATTCCAGCCGGTGCAGCGCCGGATACAGCGAACCCTGCCCGATCTGCAAAACGTTGTTCGACATCTCCTGGATCCTCTGCGCAATCGCCCACCCGTGCTCCTGGCCGGGTGCGAGCGTCTTCAAAATCAGCATGTCCAGCGTGCCCTGAAGCAAATCAGTGGATGGTGGCATCTTCCCCTCGACGTTCGACAATAGCATCGCCTAGTTTCTTGTCGAATGTCAAGGGGAGAGAGGACGGCGCCTGGAATCTCGTGAACCAGCAGCTCTGGAGAATCGGAGTGGCCTTGTGCGTTTTTCAGGAAGTTATTTCCGATAGGAGGACTTTGGGCTCAACGGCGAAATTGCGTGGAAGGGAATCGATTGACAACCATGGAGGAGCTGGATAAAGTCGTGGAAGTGCGCTAACAGGGCGTCTCCTACCCGCGGCAAGGGAAGCATCCTACCTGTTTTCGTCTTCAGTCAGCAACTACCTTCTTTCAGCCTGGTATCAGCGGGACACCGGCAAATATGAAAGGAGGATTTGTGTCCCCGTCGAAGCTCTTGCCCTCTCGCCCATCCTTTGAGTCCATCCGGAAGCAGGCAAAGAAACTCGTTCGCCAGTTCGCCGCTGGTGACTCCGATGCTCTTACCCGTGTCCACGCCCAACTGCCGGCTCCCATCCTTCCCCTGTCGCTGCGAGACGCCCAGCTTGTGCTCGCCCGAGAATACGGCTTCGCAGGTTGGCAGGATCTTCGCGCGGCCGTGATCCGCAAGGAAGGTATAAGCCTGGATTCGGCCGCAGCCGAGGCAGAGCGCGCCATTCACGACAACAAAGTTGAGCAATTGGCGCAACTGATTCAGGATTATCCTGCGCTTCTATCCTGGTGCGGCGATTCCGGAGAATCCCTGCTTGGGTTTGCCACTAGCTCGTTTGGCGACAGCGGCGATCCTTACCGGGAGCAGATGTTCACACGCCTCCAATGTGCCGAGTTTCTCCTGGACTCTGGGGCCATCATGAACCCGGCGATATGGGAAGGCGCAATTCACGCTCGCGCCAGCGGAGTGTTGCAGCTTCTTTCGCGAAAAGGGGTTCTACCGCGCAGTCTCGAAGCTCTGGCGGCACTGGGTGACCATGACGGTGTGCGAGATTGCCTCGACGCATCGAGGGCCCACCCCAATGGTGACGCTGCGGTAACGCAAGCATTCCTCATTGCCTGCGGGTTCGACCATCGGGCGGTTGCTGCTCTCATTCTCGACCGTTGCATCGAACTCGACCCCGCGCTCGGCGAGCAAGTGGAGAAATGGCGCGGACGAAGGGGCTTTGTTGACTACCTGGCTGAACATGCGTCGCAGTTTGGACAGTCATGGCAGACCCCGGTCAGCCCTTGGCAGACGGTTGTTATGAACGAACTTCGCCTGGCTATCGACGAGGACAACCTCCAGGAGTTTACGCGGTGGCTCCATCACGAGCCGGATCTGCTCAGCGAATCGCAAGTCGCCCGGCAGTTGGAAATACTGGAACATGCAGTCTTGAAGGATCGCGAGCCCTTCATAACGCTGATGTTGGCGTCCGCTCCCGCGCTCGCGATCAGGCGCCCTCCTTCGTTGGCGCTGTGGTTCGCTCTGGAATATGGGAAGGAGCATCTGCTTCCTCTGCTGACCCCGATCTGGCCTTTACCGGACGATCTCTGCCATGCGGCCGGCGCAGGGGATTTTGCGCGAGTGAAGGGGTGGTTTGATGAGGTCGGCCGTCCGAGGTTGGGAAGCCTTGCCCGGCATCACCCCACCAACAACCCCTCCGCGTTGCGGAACCTGCATTGGACTCCTCCTAACACGCAACAAGTCCTGGACGTAGCGCTGGCCTGGGCGTGCATGAACGGGCATTTTGAGATTGCGTCTTTCCTGCTGGAGCGTGGAGCCAACATCAATACCAACTGGAGCACGCACGAGCCGGCAAGCATTCTTCACGAATGCGCCATCAGAGGGAACTACGAAGCAGCACAATTCCTGATCGATCACGGTATCGATATGACGACTCGCGACTATCGCTGGAACGCGACGGCTGAAGGGTGGGCGTCCCACGCTGCCAAGGACAAGAACATGGCGGAGTTCCTGGCACGCGCCGAGAAAGCACGGAAAGCACCGTCCGTTTGAAACAGACGCCCTGATGGGGGCACCCCGTCACAGGACACCGGACAACTGACAGCTGAAAGCCGCCAGCTGTCAGCGCCATTCACCGCGAGGAAGGCTTGGCCGCAGCCGCCGGCGGCGCGTCATGGTCGTGATCGCCGTGGTCATGGTCATGATCGTGCTCGCCCTTCGGTGGAGTGAAGATGGGGGGATCGAGATGGCCGCGATGGCATGTCCCGCACGCTACCGGCACTCCGGAGTTCTCCACCTTGTCCACGTAGTTCGCGTTGATGTCCTGCACCATCCGGTACATCAGCCGCGCCGTGTTCTTCTCTGGCTTCGAGTCGTCGGCATAATTCAGCCGCGGCTTTCCGTTCGGCCCGATGTTCTTGGGATCGGCAGCGTGACAGGTGCTGCACTCGGCGCCCAGCGAGGCCTCCCACTTATGCATCAATTCGTGAACCTGCTCTCCCGTCATGGTCTTCGGAAGCACCTTCAGGTTAGTCGGCGCAGGTTCGTCGTGATGATGATGCTCCTCGGCAGGCGCCTGCTGGGCTGCGGGGGTTTGGGCAAGAGCGGCAACGGCAAACAGTGCTGAAACCAATGCCGTCAAAGGGGCAGTGAAGGACGGGGAAGAGAGCTTCAAGTGCAAAGTTCCTCGCGAGTGGGATGACGTCTATTCTACTGACGAATTTCGGTTCTGTTTGGTTGAAGTTCCGTTAAGACGTTTGGGCCCGGAAACGCACCCGTGCCCGCGCAAGGCAAATCGCAGCGGCCAATCCACCGCATGGCTGATGCCAATTCGCGGCGTAATCACCACCTCCGCGTCGGGACAGTCGTCGTCTCTCACCTGCAGCGGCGACGCTGCGCTCGTAAGATCCAGCCCGTTGTGCAGCGGACGCGTCAGCCCCAGTGCGATGCAAAGCCGGCTCGGCCCCGACGCAATCATCCGCACCGGTGCCTTCTCCTCCAACCCCCGGTTGCGCGCTCATCTCCGCGATTCCCAACACCGGCTCAAGCGCACGCAGCAAAATGCCTGCCCCCAGCCCCTCACGCTCGCAGCTGATGTTCGCGCAAAAATACTTCCCGTAGATCGAATACAGATACGCATACCCCGGCGGCCCGAACAGCACCAGGTTCCGCGGCGTAGGCCCGCGATGCGTGTGCGCCGCCGGATCCGGCGGATCATTATGCGGCCCCAGGTACGCCTCGACCTCCACAATCCGCCCCGCCAGCACAGAACTGCGTCGCGTCCGCGCCACCAACAGCTTGCCCAAGCAGCCTGGGGCGACACAGATTCCGGCGAATCCTCAAAGAACTCACGCGAAATCAGTCGCCCGGGAAGCTTATCCTTGCCCTTTTTGAGCCTTATTTGTGCGATTTCTTCCATTCCTTAACGAGCGCCAGCACCTCTTCCGCGTGGCCTTCCGGCGTCACCTTGGGAAAAATATGCATGAGTTTCTGGTCCGGTCCGATCAGAAACGTGGTCCGCTCGATCCCCCAGACTTTCTTCCCATACATGTTCTTTTCCTTCAATACACCAAACTGATTGCAGACTTTCTCGTCTACATCAGCAAGGAGTGTGTACGGCAGGTCGTACTTGGCGCTGAACTTGGCCTGCGCCTTGGGCGTGTCGCGCGAGATGCCCAGCACCACGGCGCCTGCGGCCTGGATCTTCTTGAAAGTGTCGCGAAAGCCGCAGGCCTCAATGGTGCAGCCGGGCGTATCGGCGCGGGGATAGAAGAACAGCACAACCGGCTTGCCGGCGTAGTCTGAAAGGCTTACAGTCTTGTCCTCGTCGGTCTGCAGTGTAAAATCGGCGACCTTCTGGTTCACTTCCATGGGAGATTCCTCGTATCGTCAGTATGGTGGATAAAGTTTCGGCACAGGCTGTTTCGATTGCATTATTCCCGAGGAGCAGGCTGGGTGTCATCGCGCACGTCCAAGTCAGGTTTTACCAGACCGGTATCCCTCGCCCTTGCTCTGGGACTTGCGGCGGCGGTCGCCAGCGCGCAGTATCCCGGACAAATCGTCAGGAAGGACAAAGATACTCCTGAGCTTCGCTCCGTCGCTGTTCTCGAGTGGACCGGCGACGAAGGCAAACCGAAGACCAGCCGCATCGTTCCAATCACCGTCTACGACGGACAAGCGCTGCAGGATGGCGGAGTCTACCTCGCCCGACCCCAACCGCTTGCGCTCGCCGGCGAAGTTGAATACGAACTCGAGAAGAACGGCGCTCCCTCGGCCTCTACGACATCAGGACCGCCGGCCAGGAACAAGGCTCCTGGGTCGGCTACGGCTTGTGGAAGCCCCTGCCCTCCGCAAAGCCGGCTGCCCCCAAACCCGTACTGGACGACGGCTTCGACCCCAATGATGACAAGCCGGTCCTGCATCGCAAGCATCAGGGGAACTCTGGCAGCTCTGACTCCGGCGCCTCGGGGCCGTCGCCCGATCCCGACCGGCCCACTATGCATAAGAAGTCCGGTTCCGACGATTCCGGCAATTCCACCTCCGGCTCCGAATCCGCGCCGATCCAGATCGTCCGACCCTGCATAAGAAGACTTCCGACGACTCATCCAGCAGCACCTCGAGCAGCAACCCTGACCACCCCGTTCTGCACAAGAGCACCGAGCCGTCGACTGATGCAAGCGATGGAGATCGCACCGGAGCCGCGGATCCCAATCGTCCCCATCTCATGCGCGGGAAACCCACCGGCAATGGCCCTGACGTGCTGCCGAGCCTGATGGGGCTTCCTGCAGACATGCACCAGGCTGTCGCCGTCTCCGACGCCAAGAACCATCCCGAGCATCCATGGAATTACGCGTGGGCCAACCCGGACGACGAAGCCAAAATGAAAGAGGCCATGGAAGACATTGCGCGCAATTCTCTCGGCCTCACCTCTCCTCCCGCACCTAAAACGAAGCATGTCACAGCGAAAGCGCACGCCAAGCCCGCGCCGCCGCCCGAGCCTCCTCCGCTGATTGACGAGAAGTTCCGCGTCTTTGAGCTCGCCTACGGCTCTGGCGCCACCATGGTTCTTTCGGCGCATACTGACGGACCGCCGAAGGAGCAGAAATTCGTCACCCTGATTGCACAGCCCGACCTCTACGGCAACGCGCTCGTCCTTCTCAAGAATGTCACCGACGGCCAGCACCTCGACGAGACCCCCCGCATGCAGCTGATCGACGCTGTGGATGCCCTTGCCGATAATCGGGGCGAATTGCTGTTTGAGTTGCGCGGCGCCACGCAGCGGCAGTTCGCGCTCTACCGGGTGCTCCGCGGCACGGCCGAGAAAATCTTCGTTACGGGCGGAGGCGAATACGGAATTGCGCCCGGCGATTAGTCCGCCCGAGCCTCAGCGTGGACGGCGATGGGGAACATAGCAAAGCCGAAACGGAGCTCGTCGCAATGTCATCAACCTCGCGAGCTTATTGTTTTCATCGCGTTGGAACAACCCCATAACTTTCGTGACAATGATGCGCCTATGTCGTGGAGAAAACACACCGCTCCTATACAATCGTCGTATAGACTAGGTTCATCAGATCCCCGTCTAAAGGAATCAGCACCCGCATGGCATCACTCGTGTCCGCTCCCCCTCCCGCCGAAACCGTCACCACCAAAAAGGTTGCTGCAGAGCACGACTACTCCGCGCCTGTCAGCCAGGGTTCCTGCGAAGTTTCTTGTCCGCATGGGCAAAGCCGCAACGATCGGCTATGGGATCAACTGGTCAACCCTGGCGATCATCTCCATCTTCCACGCGGGCGCGCTGGCCGCTTTCTTCTTCTTCAGCTGGCAGCGGCTTGCGGTCATGGCGATCCTTTATGTGCTGGCCATCAATGTGGGCATCGGCATGTGCTATCACCGGCTGCTGACGCATCGCGGCTACCAGACTCCCAAGTGGGTCGAATACGTGATGAGCATCTTCGCCACGATGTCGCTTGAAGGTGGCCCCATATTCTGGGTGTCGACGCATCGCGTCCATCACCAGCTCAGCGATCAGGAAGGCGACCCGCACACGCCGCGCGAGGGCGGCTGGTGGGCGCACACCGGCTGGATTCTGTTTGGCGAGGCGCTGCACGCGCAGATCGAAATCCTGAAGCGCTACTCGCCCGACCTTAGCCGCGACCACTTCCACGTCTGGCTCAGCAAGTATCACTGGCTTCCCATTACCGTCAGCGGCGTTGCTGCTGTTGGCCGGTGGATGGATCTGGGGCGGATGGATCAATGGCATTGCGATGGTCCTGTGGGGCGTATTGCTGCGCGTGACGCTCGGCCTGCATGCTACATGGCTGGTCAACTCGGCCACGCACCTGTGGGGAAGCCGCCGCTTTGAAACCCGTGACGACTCGCGCAACAGCTGGTGGGTTGCGCTGTTGACCGGCGGCGAAGGCTGGCACAACAACCACCATGCGCACCCGGTTTCCGCGCGCCATGGCCTCAGGTGGTACGAGCTCGATCCCAACTTCTGGGGTATCTGGCTGCTCTCCAAGATCGGCCTGGCCAAGAAGATTCACGTGGCCAAGTTCGATCCCGCCGACCCGAAGCCCGCGGGTCTCTAAGACACAGGACGTATTTGCGCAATTGCAAACGGCCATTCCCGGAGGAATGGCCGTTTGCTTTAGGCTCGTTTCGTTACCGATGGAGCCTGGCGCGAATCCAGAGAGTGCCGAAGACGGGCAACGCAACGATGAGAACAATCACGCCCGCAGGGAAGCCGACGTAAAGATAGCTGTCGGCGTAGTTCACTGCGTGATGGCCGATGAGATTCCATGCCAACAGCGAAAAGATGGCGACGGTCGTTGTCGCGAAAAAAGTGAAGAACGCCGACGAAAATGCCAGCAGCAGGCTTTGAACAGGCTGAATCCCTCGAGGGGAAATCCGAGGAATGTGCCGCCCGGGTGGCGCCGGCTCTGCGCGGATTGCATCGACGCGACCTCCGTCGTCTAGAATACAGTCTTATGCCGAGCGGCGCGCAAATCGAGCTTTGGCCAGCCGACAAGGTGGCTGCGCAGGCGCAGGTGAGCCGGGCCATCAACGGCATCAACTTTGCCGGATGGGGCGAGACGCGCGTCAGCGAGGCCGATCTCGAGCGACTGGTCGGCGCCGTTCCTCCGATGCTGGCGCCCGCGCTCAAGAGCCGCGCGTACTACTTTGTTCCGCTGGCGATTGCCGATACCGGCGAAGTTTTGATCGCGCCTTCGTATACGGTCGATCTGGGCGACCGCGCAGTGTGCCATCGCAATGCGAGCTTCGGCACCACCGAGGCGGTGTTTCTGTCGACGCGGCTGGTCGAGGACCGCTTCGGACTGGCATTTGAGTTCTTCATCAACGTGGCACACAACTTTGCCGATGTGGCGGGGGTGCCGGAGAGCTTTGCCCAGCTTGATATGGTCGCAGGCCGAGGCGCAGGTGCGCGGAGAGACCAGCCAGGATGCGTGGGAGGCACGGCGGCGCGCACAGGACTCGCACAACGGGCAGCAGAAGACGATCGACGAGCGGTCACGGACAACCTTCTACGAATCGGCCTTCTCGGATTCGCTGGCCATCTACATGCTCTCGCTGGCGGTCGATTTCGATTATCACGATCTGCGCGAGCGCGAATATCCGCTGCTGGCCGCCCCGGCACTGGCAGAGCGCCTGCGCCATATCGCCAGCCTCTTTCCGCCAAATGCGGGTTACGAATTCCAGATTCTCTACCGCCGCAAAGGGTGAGTTGCAGTTGTCAGTGATCTGTTGCCGGTGGTCAGTTTGTCCCTTGCAACGGTGAGTACCCTCCCCCACCCATACTCTGTAAAGAAAGTCATGATTCCAATGGAGTTACTAGAGAGCCATTGCTCCAGAGTCTTCTTAGGATTGGGAGTTAGCCTCAGAGTCGTCTCAGCATAGGACTTAGCGGGCCCTTGACGACGGGCTGCGGTTGAACCTCGATTCATGCGGCCCTCCGGGACCTCATCCTCCACCGTTTCATGGTTTCACGGGTAGCCTTTCGAGATTCAAGGCCATATTTGGGTAACCGACTCCGGGAGTGAAACCTGGACGATCGGAGGTTTTTTTGTCTATTTTTGTTCCGTTTTGGGCGTCATTGGCACGCTGTAAAGGGACGAACGATCCGGGGCTCCGTTCCAAGGCCGACGGACAAGGCGAACGAAGGTGCCGAGAGTTTGCATGGATGGATTCAGCGTAGCGCGATGCGCGAAATAACCTGCAAAAACCGAAAGATTATTCTGCGTTTGGATTGTGGGGTTTAGGTTGAGATGCGGGTGTGGGGACTTGACTGCACAGAATGCGCGTCTTTCGTCGGGCGATGGGACTGCTTTCCCAGGTCTCAGAATCGAGACCCTTCGACTGCGCTCAGGGCAGCCTCTGGGGTGCCCGGCATTGGTGCTTCTTGTGCGAACCGAAGACGGGTCCAGGCCCACTCATGCGCAAGAGGCGCGCATGAATGGGGCACGACTGTGCCCCATTGTTCCCTAAGCTGCCGGCACAGCGCCGATTTGCTGCAGAAGCCCAAGCATATCTGGCTGGCCATGTTCTTCAACGAATTGACCACCGGACAGACAGTAGATATTCATGGCCTGCACCGCGATTATTTTTCCCGATGGCGGGACGCCAAAGAATGTACCCCGATGAGTGCCCCGCATTGTGAACCTTGCGGCCACTTTGTCGCCTTCAGCAACCATCTCCTCCAGCGTCCATTGAATATCGGGGAAGCCTCCGCGCATCATCCCGATGATAGCCAGGTAGCCAGCCGGCCCGCGCATCGGCTCGGGACGCCCCGGTACATGAAATATCGCGTCGGGCGAAATGAGCTCCTGAGCAAGCTTCTCGCTGGCAGTGTTGATGAACTCCAGGAAGCGGTGCATAACGATTTTGTTGTTTTCTGCGGTCATAGTGGTATCTCCTCCATTTTCTCTCTTCTCTGAGAGAACGGTGCCTCCCTAGTGCGTAGTGATGCGTGCTGACCCTATTGCTCCACGACCTTCATCTGTTGTTCGTTCATGCGACCCCCATGAACCCTGAATTCGGACAGAGCACGGTCAATCTCTTTCAGGTCTTCCGCGGTTAGTGCGAGGTTAGCCGCTTCGATGTTCTCCTCAAGATGCTTGACCTTGCCCGTTCCGGGGATCGGAACGATGAACGGCTTTTTGGCCAGCAACCATGCGAGCGATAGCTGCGCCGTCGTTGCGCCTTTCCTTTTCGCAAGCTCGTTGATGCGATCGACAAACGGCTTGTTCGCCGCTATGTTCTCCGGCTGGAAGCGGTCAAATCCAGAACGGAGATCCGATTTCGGATCAAATTTGGTCTGCGCGCCAAGGTTCTGCGTCAGATAGCCCATGCCGATTGGTCCCCAGGGCACGAAACCGATTCCGAGTTCCTCACAAGTGTCGAGCAACCCGTTCTCTTCCGGGTCTCGGTTGATCAGCGAATACTCTGTCTGAAGTGCAGTGACGGACTGAACCGCGTGCGCCTTGCGGATGGTGTTCGGGCTCGCTTCCGACAGGCCGAAATGCAATACCTTGCCCTCCTCGATAAGCTCTTTCACCGCCCCCGCAACGTCCTCGATCGGGACATTTGGATCAACGCGATGTTGATAGAAGAGGTCAATGTGGTCCGTCCGGAGGCGCTTGAGGCATCCGTCCACCATCCACTTGATGTGATTGGGTCGGCTGTTTAGACCGCCCTTCTCGGTGAGATCGAAGCCGAACTTCGTCGCAATCTTCACCTCATTACGGAACGGTTCGAGCGCGCCGCCGACGATCGTCTCGCTCGTATACGGACCGTACACTTCGGCCGTGTCGAAGAATGTCACACCCTTGTTATGTGCCTCGCGAATGACCTTGATGGCGTCGTCGATAGGGACGGCAGGGCCGTAATTTGTGGCCAGGTTCATGCAGCCAAATCCGAGTTCCGATACTTCCAGCGTTCCAAGTTTTCTCGTGTTCATGTCTTCTCCTACGAATTGCCTCTCCACCTCAACGCTAGGCCGAAAAGGCCGTATGGCGGTAGCCCGATCGACTGAAATCATTGCCTATTTCGCCGAGGCAAGTTAAGAAACGCTGCAATGGGCCTGCGTAGGTCTTATCTTAGAGATGTCGAGGAAATGGAATGAAGGCCCATAAATCAAGACAGAGCGACGATCCTCAGGTCGTGGAAGTGCTCCAAGAGCTGGCTGATGCAATTAGCAAAGTGATCGGAGATGCCTCAGAAGTGTCAACCGCAGTTCCGGGACTCACACTCTACCGAAACACTGTTCCGACCGCACCAAATCCTTGCACCTATGTGCCCAGTCTGCTTGTCATTCCGCAGGGAAAGAAGCGTGTCGACCTGGGCAAGCAAAGTTACGTCTTCGGCGAATCAACCTTCCTCCTCACATCAATTGACCTCCCAATCATCAGCCGGGTGTGCGCTGCCAGTGTAGAGAAGCCGTACCTGGCGTTCTTCCTCAAACTTGATATGGCGATGGTCCGCGACGTTCTTCATTCCGAAGAAGTGCGCATTCCTGCACCGCCGGTTGGAACCCGCGGCATGGTTCTTGGTGAAGCAACGGTAGAACTGCTCGCGCCATGTTTACGGATGGTGCAGCTTCTCCACACTCCACACGATGTTCCGTTCTTTAGCAAGATGCTCCAGCGAGAAATCATCTACCGCCTTCTTCAGGGACCACAGGGAGATCGCCTCCGTTCAGTCGCTACGCTTGCAGACCAAAGCTATAGGACAGCGAAGGCCGTCACTTGGCTGCGCGACAACTTCAAGAAGACGTTGAATGTGGATGAACTCGCATCGATGACAGGCATGAGCAGATCAACTCTGAATCATCACTTCCGTGGTCTCACAGCTATGAGCCCACTTCAGTTTCAAAAGCAGCTTCGGCTCCATGCGGCGCGGCAGAAGATGCTCACGGAAGAGCTAGATGCTGCGAGCGCAGCGTTCGAGGTTGGATACGAGAGTCCAAGCCAGTTCAATCGGGAGTACAAGCGATTTTTCGGGCAGCCGCCGATGCGCGATATCGAGGCATTGCGAGCCAGCTTGTAATTGCAAAAAGGCAGAGTTCAACAGCGGCGTGCTGCCATGTGCTGATGCGCGAAAGGGCAGAGGTCGTCGGTTTGATATGGGTTCGATTCCCAGGTCTCAGAATCGAGACCCTTCGGCTACGCTCAGGGCAGGCTCTGGTTCACCCGGCATTGATGCTTCTTGTGCGAACCGAAGATGGGTCCAGACCCACTCATGCCCAAGAGGCGCGCGTGAATGGGGCACGCAGTCTCCAACGCCCCGGATGGAAGGGCGAAGAGCGACCGCAGATGCTTCGACTGCGGTCGCTGCGGCGACCTTCGCTCAGCATGATAAGGTTCCGGGGGGTGAGAAAGAGCGTGAGAGGCAGACCGGACTGAATGCTTCGGGAGTAGGCGGCAACGATGCCTGCGGAGGGCCGAAATCGGCTTCCGCAGGCAATCGCTACGCGAGACAGATGCTCTCTAGAAAAGGCCCAGGGCCTTGGTGCTATAGCTCACAAGAAGGTTCTTGGTCTGTTGATAGTGATCGAGGATCATCTTGTGGGTTTCGCGGCCGAATCCAGACTCCTTGTAGCCGCCGAAGGCTGCGCCGGCGGGATACAGGTGGTAGCAGTTGGTCCAGCAGCGGCCGGCTTTGATCTCGCGGCCCACGCGATACAGGTTGTTTGCGTTACGCGACCACACGCCCGCACCGAGGCCATAGACCGTGTCGTTGCCGATCCTGATGGCATCGTCGAGGTCCTTGAACCTGGTGACGGAAAGGACGGGTCCGAAGATCTCCTCCTGGAAGATGCGCATGCTGTTATCGCCGGCGAAAACGGTCGGCTGCAGGAAGTTGCCGTTCTCGAGGTCGCCGCCGAGATGGGCACGATCGCCGCCCGTCAGGCACTTTGCGCCCTCTTCCTTCCCGATCTTGATGTAGTTCAGGATCGAGTTCATTTGATCCTTTGAGACCTGCGGTCCCATCTGGGTCGTCGGCAGGAGCGAATTGCCGACCTTGATTTTGGCTACGCGAGCCACAGCGCGCTCGACGAACTTGTCGTAGATCGACTCATGAACCAGTGCGCGAGACGGGCAGGTGCAAACCTCTCCCTTGTTGAAGGCGAACAGCGCAAAACCCTCGAGCGCCTTGTCAAGAAAGTCGTCGTCGGCGTCCATCACGTCAGCGAAGAAGATGTTCGGCGACTTGCCGCCCAACTCCAGGGTCTGCGGGATGATGGGCTCGGAGGCGTACTGCATAATCAGGCGGCCGGTGGTGGTTTCGCCGGTGAAGGCGATCTTGTTGATGCGCTTATTCGAGGCCAGGGACTTGCCCATCTCTCCGCCAGGACCGCTGATGACGTTGAGCACGCCCGGAGGCAACAACCCGCCCACCAGTTGAGCAAAAACCATGATGCTCAGCGGCGTGTTCGATGCCGGCTTGATGACTACGCAGTTTCCGGCGCCGATGGCGGGAGCCAGCTTCCACGCGGCCATGAGCAGCGGAAAGTTCCAGGGAATAATCTGGCCGACGACGCCCAGCGGCTCCTTGAAGTGATAGGCCACGGTGTCGTTGTCGATGTCGGTCATGCGGCCTTCTTCGGCGCGAATGCAGGCGGCGAAGTAGCGGAAGTGGTCGATGACGAGAGGAATGTCGGCGTTGCGCGTTTCGCGAATGGGCTTGCCGTTGTCGATGGTCTCGGCAAGCGCCAGGGTCTCCAGATTCTCTTCCAGCACGTTCGCAATCTTCAAAAGAGCATTGGCGCGTTCGACCGGGGAAGTGTGGGCCCACTGGTCCTTGATCGCGTGCGCGGCATCCAGGGCCAATTCGATATCGGCTGCCCCGGAGCGTGCAAACTCACAAATAGGTTCCTGGTTGATCGGACTGTGGCTGACAAAGTACCGGCCGGTGGTGGGCGGTACAAATCTGCCTCCGATGAAGTTGTCGTATCTTGACTTGACGCCCGACTTATGAAGGACCTCAAGCGCGTCTTGAATCGATGATTGACCTGCTGCGATTGCCATATTTTTCTCTCCTTTGCTCGGAGTCATTTCATTAGTTCTGCGAAAAGTCCCGATTGCAAAATTGTCGCGGCGCCTGCGAATCAGGCTCCTGAAGCCTGGAATACTGCCGGCCGGAATTCGGGCAGTTGCAGGCTGCGCGGGCGCTGCCGGATGATTTCAACGCTTTGTCAAAAGCGCTTCCGAAGACTCCATAGCCGATGCCTCTGAAGCCGCCGACGGCTGCGCGGCGTGAGACACATCGGCCGCCGATGCGGCAAGTTCAAGCGCGATGGCCTTCAGCATTTCGCTGTTGTCGGAGTACTTGAAGCTAACCAGGTTTCGCGCTCTCGCTTCGCGCTCTTCAACGCGTGCGAGTGTGAGGAGATCGCTTTTCATTACCGGGTGAATGCCCTTGCTCTCAAGCAGGGCTTCGATCTCGAAGGCACGGAGCGAGCCCTTCTCGGGGACGGTCTTCAGGTACTCAATGACCCGGCCCGCGGCGTTCTCGCCATCATGGCGTGCAATGCCGACCAATCCTGTGCTGGCGCGCCTGGCCCAGCCCGCAACATAAATTCCATCGAGCACTTTGCCCGTGCGCGGGTCCCACATCTCGTATACCGGCTCCGATGGCGATTCGACATTCGGCCTGGTCGCATAGCCATCCGGACCCATCGGCAATCCCAGTCCCGGATCGTGTTTGTCGCCGATCGCGAAGATCAAGGTGTCCACATCGAGTACGGCAGTCTTATCGGTAGCCTTCGCTCCGGTATTGCCATCGCTGCGCAGCACCAGATCGTTTTCCGTCACCACTAACTGCCTGATCCTTCCATCCGGCCCAACGACGATCTCCTTGGGCGAGCAGAGAAAGCGGAACGTCAGCTTCGGCGCGGCATGGGCGAGATCGTTCTTCAATAAGCAAGGAAACGTCGCGCGGCCGATATTTTCGACCGACACATCCTGATTGCCGGCGGCAACGCAAGGTGCTTTCACGCGCTCCAGCTCCTGGACAAATTCGCCGCGATGCAGGTGAGTCTCAACGTGGCCAAGTTCCTTTTCTGCAAATTTGGCTTCATACGGTCCGCGGCGGGCCACCACGATGACCTCTTCGGTGCGCCGGGCTGGGCTATCCTGCAGCAGCCATCGCATGACATCGGCCGCCACGTTTCCCATTCCGACTACCGCGATGCGTTTGCCGGTGGAGAAGTCCTGCGACGCGTAAGGAGGCAGTTGATTGTAGTGATAGACAAAGTCCTTGGCGGAATAAACTCCCCGGGCATTCTCACCGGAGAGATTCAGCTTGTTATAGCCCTGCGCTCCGCAGGCAATCACCAGCGCCGATGGCTCCAGCGCCTTGAGATCATCCAGCGTAAGGTCGTATGCGGAACCGATCTTCACGTTGCCGAAGTAGTGAAGATTGGGGAGCGAGAGCGCTCGGGAAAACAACTTGCGCAAGCCGGCCTTCATGGTCGTCTTCGCCGGGTAAATTCCATATTCGGCAAGTCCGCCCGGTTTGATATCCCGGTTGAAGACGAAAACCTCATGCCCCGCCAGGGCAATCTTCTGTGCGGCGAACAGACCGGCGGGACCGGCCCCCACTATAAAAACGCTCTTCAAGACCTTCTCCTCCAAGCATGCGCCAGAGTCCAACTCTTCTGCGATTTCAGGGCGCCAGATCGCCCCAATAATCTTCCTTATTTGTCGTGTCGGGATGTGATGGGTATCACGATGCTTGTGCCACTGTCGTGGACTAGCCGTGAGGTGGCTCACATTGAGTTCCGATGCATCTTTGCGTTGAGTGCGCCCCGCTACGCCACGGCATGCGGGGTGTCACACCAACGGCTTCCATGTCTTTCAGGAATGGCTCTCGCCTCCGGCGCGGATGATGCTGCCTTTCTTAGCCGGGATGGCGGGCGACGCGCGGGTCACAACATATAGGTTGAGTTGGTGTACCAGCGAAGGACGCGGAGGGCGCGGAGGGTGTTCCAGCGGCTGGCGCTGGCGACAGCGGTCTCCATCTGCAAAGGGATGTATTCGGGATGGAGAAGATTGAGGGGCCAGCGGCCGTTCTGGTGGCGGCGTGCGATCACGATCTGGATGGCTTCGTGCATTCGGTCATCGGGCTTGATGCCGGCGTTGCGCAGATAGTCGAGCCCGCGCAAGACATCGTAGTGCCAATGCGTTGGATAGGTGAAGCGCAGCCAGTGTTTGTTGATGATGTCGCCGGTGCGCAGCGAGCGGAACATGCGGCGCTGGAGCAGATAGTTTTCGGCGCGCTTGCGGGCCTTGGTGAGGGCAGCCGACTTGCGACCGGCGCGTTCGTAGTCGAGCAGACCTTCAAGCACGCAGATGGTGGTGTGGAAGGAGGAGCAAGTGCTTTTGGGGGCTTCGCAGTTCCAGCCGCCGTCGGGGAGCTGCTCGGCGAGGAGTTGCCGGGCGAGCGCGTCGTTGGGTTCCTTGAAGTATGCGCCGAAGCCGAGGATGCGGCCGTTGATACAGGGTTCGGTTTCGCCGCTGAAATAAGGGCGGTTGTTGAGCGGCTTGAAGACGAGATGTTTTTCGACGCGGCCGATCATGGTGCGCGCCTGTTTGCTGGCTGGGTCGAGGCCGAGGTCCTTAAGGACGGTGAGGCTCCAGAGGGTAATGAGGTCCCACTGTCCGCCGGGCCAGTAGCCGCGCGGAGATTGGCGGGCAAGCAGTTCCGCTCCCCAGCCTTCGGTGGCGACGCGGGAACGCTCGGCGGCGATATTGTCGGGAGACGCGTCGGTAAGGTCGCGCATGACCTGCCAGCGGATGGAGGGGTCAGAGTCGAGAAGCCACCGGATATGCGCGGGGCGGGGAGCGTAATCGTGGCGCATGGAATTCTTATAGCATGCGGTGTTTTGAGGCCGGATGGGATGGGCGGAACGGGAGAATCGAGTGAGCGAATGTTATCGAGAGATGAACGGGGTGGAAGTAATGGGCAAGACCGCGGCAAAATTGTTTCGCATTACGAAACACTACGCTGGGTGCGGGTGACGGTCACATTGCAATGAATGGGGATGCGGAGCTGTCCTGACGGAAATGGTACGCTCGGCCGGTTCGGGCTTTATTGGGATTTGCCTATTTAGTAACCTATAAAGGATGGCCCGTTCGCAGGCCAGGGCCACACGAAGGAGAAGATTTTAATGGCAGAAACCCCGAAGAAACCGTCGACGCGGAAAAAGACCAGCGCGACAGCGGCCGCAACCAAAGAGATCGCACCCAAACGGCAAGCCAGCGCCAAGGTGACCGCAATCGGCATTTCGCACGAAGAGATTGCGCGGCTTGCACACAAGTTCTGGGCGGAACGCGGCAGACAGCACGGACACGACGCGGAAGACTGGCTGCGCGCAGAGCAGGAGCTGAGAGGCAAGGCTTCGTAAGGACAGAGATTTAGCAGGACATCCAATTCAGCAGGGGACGGGCAGGACACATTCCGTTTTCATCTTTTACCGGCTTCCATACGCTATCCGGCCCTCGCTGATTGTCCAGCGAACTTTGCCTTGCATTGCCCAGCCGTCGAATGGAGTGTTGTGCGCCTTGGATATTGAGTTTCTCTGGCGCGATACGTCCACTCAGCTTTGGGATCGAAGACTACGACGTCGGCAAAGCTGCCGACGGCGAGGGTGCCGCGGCCTTTGAGGCCGAGCAGCGCGGCGGGCTGCGCGCTGAGCAGGCTGAGGACGCGGCCGAGGGGCAGCTTCCACTCCTTGTGCAGCCAGCGCAGGCAGAGGCCGAGGGCTGTTTCAAGGCCGGTGATGCCGTTGGGCGCGTGCTCGAACTCGACTTCTTTCTCGTGCGTGGCGTGCGGCGCGTGGTCGGTGGCGATGGCGTCGACGACGCCGTCGAGGATGCGCTTCGATCATGGCGTCGCGATCGGCGGCCGAGCGCAGCGGCGGATTCATTTTGGCGATGGGTGTTGTAGAGGCCGACGTGCTCTTCGGTGAGCAGGAAGTGATGCGGCGCGACCTCGCAGGTAACGCGGAGTCCGTTGCGGCGTGCCTGGCGGACGGCGGCGATGGCTGCGGCGGTGGAGGTGTGCGCGACGTGGAGATGCGCGCGCGCATCGCGCGAGCTCGGTGACGAGGCGGATGTCGCGCTCGACGAGGCTGGTTTCGGCTTCAGGCGGCATGCCGCGCAGGCCGAGCTTGAATGCGAGACGGGGCCGAGCATTCATGCTGGCGCCCTGGGTCATGCGGGTGTCTTCAGCGTGCTGGATGACGCTGAGGCCCACGCGCGCGGCGGCGGCGAGGGTTTCGCGCATGATGCTGTCTTTGAGGATGGGCTGGCCGTCGTCGGTGACGGCGACGGCGCCGGCGGATTTGAGGGCGGCGAAGTCGTTGAGGGTTTCGCCTTTGGATCCGCGCGTGGCGGCGGCGATGGGAAAGACGCGCACGCGATGCGCCACGCTCGGGAGCCTGCATCCAGCGGGTGATCTCAGGCGAATCGTTGACCGGGCGTGGTGTTGGGCATGGCGGCCACGGCGGTGAATCCGCCGGCGGCTGCGGCGGCGGTGCCGGTGGCGATGGTTTCCTTGTAGCCCTGGCCGGGCTCGCGCAGATGGACGTGAATGTCGATGAGGCCGGGGGCGACGGTGAGGCCGGTGGCGTCGATGACTTCTGCGCCGTTGGCGAGCTTGAGCTTGCCGGGCGCGGCGATTTCGGCGACGCGGCCGTCTTTGAGCAGGATGTCTTTGGCGGCGTCGATGCCGGCGGCGGGATCGATGAGGTGGCCGTTGACGGATGGCGATGGCGCGGTCATGGGCGGCCTTCTTCCTTGGTGGGCTGCGACGAGCGCGCGTTCCATGACGGCCATGCGGATGGCGACGCCGTGGTGACTTGCTCGAGGATGGCGGACTGCGGGCCGTCGGCGACGCCGGCGGTGATCTCGAGGCCGCGAATGATGGGGCCGGGATGCATGACGACGGCTGCGGGCGCGAGTGCGGCGAGGCGCTGGCCGGTGAGCTGGTAGGCGGCCTTGTATTCCTCGAGGTCGAGTTGCAGGCCGGCGAGGCGCTCGGCCTGAATGCGCAGCATCATGACGACCTGCGACTGGCGCAGTGCGGCTTCGAAGTTGCGTTCGATGGCAATGCCGGGGCCGGCGTTGGCGGCCGATCTCGGGCAGCAACTTCTTTGGGTCCGCAGAGCATGACGCGTGCGCCGAGGCGCGGCAGCAGCAGCATGTTGGAACGGGCGACGCGGCTGTGGAGGATGTCGCCGACGATGGTGACGGTGACGCCGGAGAGTGTTTCGGCGGTGACGGTTTCGACGCCGGGGCGCAGATGCGCGAGGATGGTGCGGAGATCGAGCAGCGCCTGGGTGGGATGCTCGTGCATGCCGTCGCCGGCGTTGAGGACGGGCAGGCGCGTGGATTCTTCGAGCAGCCAGGCCGCACCGGAGGAGTTGTGGCGGAGGATGATGGCTTCGGCGCCGAGAGCGCGCAGGGTGAGGCCGGTGTCTTTGAGCGATCTCGCCTTTTTCGATGCTGGAGGAGAGGCTGGAGACGAGCGTGGTGTCAGCGCCGAGGCTCTTGGCGGCGAGCTCGAAGCTGGTGCGAGTGCGCGTCGAGGACTCGTAGAAGAGCAGCGCGATGCGGCGCTTGAGCAGGATGCGGTCGCGGATCGAGCGGATCGAGGTTCTCGAGCACCGTTGCGCGGAAGAGCAGGTGGCTGACGTCTTCGACGCTGAGGTCGCTGACGGAAAGCAGCGAACCGGGATTGTAGGGAAACGGAGATGCCGGCGGTTGTGGCGGTTGCGAGATGGCGACGGGCGGCGGCGTTGCTGCGATTGCATTCATTTTCCTAGCTCTCAGCTTTCAGCTCTCAGCTTTCAGGCCATTCGCTTCCAACAGGAAAACTGAAGCTCGATGGCTGAACAGCTGCTTTTTCAGTCCACCCGCTCGACGAGCAATACCTGCTCGTCGTTATCGACCTCGTGGAACTTGACTTCAATGATTTCGCGGCTGCTGGTGGGGATGTGGCTTGCCGACGTAGGTGGCTTCGATGGGCAGCTCGCGATGTCCGCGATCGATGAGGACCGCAAGCTGCACGCGGCGCGGACGGCCGTGATCGAAGAGCGCGTCGAGAGCGGCGCGAATGGTGCGGCCGGTATAGAGCACGTCGTCACAGAGCACGACGTCGCGGCCCTCGACTTCGCAGCCGAGGCGCCGGGCGTTACGACGGGGCGCACGTCGGCGGTGGAGAGATCGTCGCGATAGAACTGGATGTCGAGTGTGCCGGTGTCGACAGGGCGCTTTTCAATGCCGGCAATCAGCTTGCCCAGGCGCTCGGCCAGGGGCACGCCGCGGCGCTTGATGCCGACCAGCGTCAGATCCTCGCTGCCGTTGCTCTTCTCCACGATCTCGTGAGCGAGGCGCACCAACGTGCGCTCAACCTCCGAGGCGGACATCAGCCTGCCCTTCACGCGCAGGGCGGCTGCATTTGTTTTTTCGGTCATAAGCACTCTCGAAACCGCGGTTCAAAGAAACTCGAGATCGTTGCGCTGGAACGCTCAGGTGGATGGGACCGTCATGGAGCAGCGCAGCTCGTAGACGAATTCTTTGGTTTCACCCTTATCCCTCGCCGGATGATAGAAGGCTTGAGGGTTATGGGGCAAGTTGTGGAGAAGTGGACGACGCAGGGACGGGCTGGAGTGAAAAGCCGAAAAACCGCTGGTATACATTGACTAGCAACAGAGAAAATCAATGGAAGCTCCAGCTCAGAGCCATGCAGGCCCGGAGCTGGTTGTTGCGATCTCGTTGACGCAAAGCAGGACATCGGTCCAAGACCCCAAGATCGGAGAATTTGAGTAAAGATGAGTGCAAATCCTTACTGCCCCAGATTAATGACTGTCGCTATGACGATTGGGATGATTGCCACATGCGGTATTCCAAGTGTGGGGCAGGAAGCCCCGGCGGTCCACGCCGGCTACACTCGCATCACCGGCCTGCCTGACGATTGGTCACACCATCGCCAGGTTTTCTCCAATCCTGGGAAGGAAGAGGACGCGATCCAGCGGGGCACTCACGACCAATGGCTAAAAGTCGTGAACGATCCCCGCTACGTTATTAGCCGCTTGAAGCGAAACCTTCCCGTGGAGGGACCCGCGGCGGACGACGTGATGATGCGGTATAGGGAAGCTGCGGAAGACGCGCGAGATTTGGAAGAAATTTCATTGGGATCCGTGGGAAAGACGAAAAGAGAAAGATCAGGCATTAACGCGGGACTGGAGCATGAGCCTGGGCAGCAGCGGCCATTTGGGTGCAGGCCAATACCCCGCCAAGTACAACTTCTCAACCACCACGGCGCCTTGCACTGATTTCGTTGTTTACCCCACTGGGCTTGCCGGCAGCAGCACTCAGGCTACGATCGTCGCCTACAACAATCTTTACGGCGGCGGCACGTGTGGGAGCACCGCCACGCGACCGAACGTCGCATGGGCCTATAACACCCTCACCGGGGGAACCGGATCCGGCGGCCTGGCCAGCCTTTCGCCCGTCGTCTCCGGTGACGGCACGCAGGTTGCATACATCCAGCAGGTCTCTGGCGCTGCCGCGACCCTTGTGCTGTTGAAACCGTCCCCTATCACTGGAGCCAATGCCGCCTCCCCTACAGCCATTACGTGGCAATCCAACGCCAATTACCGCAACTGCGTAGCGCCCTGTTACACGACGATCACGTTGAACGGCAGTCCTACTGACACCCTCTCGGCGCCCTTTCCCAACTACGCCGGCGACATCCTGTATGTAGGGGACCACAGCGGAAAACTGCATAAATTCACCGGTGTATTCAATGGAACTCCAGGTGAGGTAGTCAGCGCAACCGCGCCTGTCTGGCCAATTCCGGTGAGCGGAAATGTTCTTACCAGCCCCGTTTATGATTCCGGGGCGTCTGGGAACATTTTTGTGGCCGACTCGGGCGGCTTTCTCTATTCCTATAACGCGACCACTGCCACGAACGAGATGACGAGCAGCAGGCTCACCAATGCAACCAACACGACTGGCATTGTCGACGCCCCAATGGTCGATTCCACCACCGAAGAGGTCTACGTAGCGGTCGGCGATGATGCCAACACCGCCACGAGCGGCAATTCCACATGCCTCGTCGCCGCGGGGTGCAGCGGCGTCTTCCAATTCGCAGCGGGAAATACAACCAAAGCGGCCGGGCTTTCCTGTACTGCTACCACCGCCAGTCCGGGCGTCTGGCCGACGGGATCAAACTGCGGCGAAGAAGCCATCTTCGGGACCGGGGCCTACCCCACCATGTACGACGGCGACTTTGACAACACCTACTACAGCGCCGGCACGGGAAAGACCGGTAATCTCTGGGAGTGCCCTCCTTCGAACACCGGTGGCACCGACATCGGGCCCAGATTATCTGCGGTCGTCATGCAATCCAATGGCGGCATTGTTCCTGCCGGAGACGTTGTTTTCTATACCGGAAATACCGTTACAGCGATCCCATCCCTGACATCTGGAAACGCTACGGCGCCCACCTGCTCGCCGGTGACCGAGTTTTACAACACAGGCAATGCGAGTGCGGTGACCACTTACACCGCGGGCATCAGCGGCACCGGAACCCCCACCACAATCGCAGTGGGTTCGAATACAAACCTCGCGATCGGAAATTATATTCAGATCGGCAGTGAGATCATGCTGGTAACCGGTACGGCGGGCACAACTTCTATCACCGTTGCCCGGGCGCAAATTGGGACGACCGAAGCCGCACACACCGCGACGGGCAACATTACCATCCCAGCCGTTGACTATATCTATTTGAGCGTGACAAAGCTTGGAAACGTAACCCCTGGCGCACTCAGCTGCGCGGGAGGAGAATGTCTCTACAGCATTGCAGTGGGCACGGCATCGGGCAGCCGCGCCGTCACCGGCATGGCTCCAACGAACGCAGTGGCGGCAGCCGGTGGCTCCAGCGGCATTGTCATCGATAACTCATCCACCACTGCCGGCGCGTCGCAGATTTATTACACTACGCTCTCGAACCAGACGTGCGCGGGCAATGGGAGCACTGGAAGTGGCACGGGAGGCTGCGCGGTGCAGACGTCGCAATCGGCGCCTTGAGCAAACGGCGATTCGCCTAGACTTCAGGCCGCCGTTTGCGGCCCTGGATGCGCGCGCCGAGGGCGCCTCCGCCAACGGCAAAGAGGATAAGGAAGGCGCAGTTGACGGCGATGGAAAGCGCCCAGATCCCGGCGTGACCTTCGGGCGATGTGAGCCATGCCTGCACCTGAGCCAGTGACGCCTGCACCTGTGCCGCATCCGGCCCGGACATGCTGGACATCGATTCGCGCGTCTTTTGCTGGAATGTGGTCAGAAAGGCCGAATAGACCACGTCGATCTGCCCGGACTGGTGAAGAAACACGCGCTCCACGAATAGCCAGATTCCGCTGACGCCAAAGGTGACCCATCCTGCGATCAAGCCGGTGACGAGGCCGATGCGTGCACCGGCTCCGGTCGTGATCCATGCCGGTCGCTGGCTGCGCATGTAGAGCACCACTGCCCAGGCTGCGGCTCCTGTCATC
Organism: uncultured Acidobacteriaceae bacterium; assembly: GCA_963830285.1. Classification (GTDB taxonomy): domain Bacteria; phylum Acidobacteriota; class Terriglobia; order Terriglobales; family Acidobacteriaceae; genus Telmatobacter. The sequence goes on along the minus strand of CAWHLU010000008.1, from coordinate 578,195 downwards.
CAGAAGATGCCCAGCACGCTTAGCGGCGAGATTCCTGAAGAGAGCAGACCTGCGGGAACGGCGAGTGCCAGGGCCGCGCGGATGCCCGGCTTCCAGTCGATGGAACCGGCATCGCGCGCAGGCTCGGGCCATCGTTCCGAGGCTGGCGGTACGACGTTGTCGCCCTCTGCGCTGTAAACAAGCTGCGGCAGTCCGCAGGCAGGGCAATAGCAGCTCTCCGCCAGAACCGACTGATGACAGCGATTGCAGGTGATCTCCATCCATTGACAAGCCTATCGCATCGGGCTTCAGGATGGGCGAAAGCGCTTGGGCGGGAAGCGGCGACCATGGCGGGTCGGCTCTGGGGCTGCCAGGCAGGACTAACTCAAAGCGGATCGCCCGCCGCGCGGAAGTCCGGCTGGGTTCACGACACCTTTTCGGCGTTTTCGCGGCGTTGGGGTGCATGCGGTAACTGGCGCACTGCCACGATGGAAGCGTGCCACCGTCGCTTGCACATGCGGCAGCGAACCGGATATCGGAACGTGATCAGCCGCAGCGCATCGGCAAATCGAAAACGTGCCCGTCGCAGATTGCTCGACCCGCATTCGTGGCAATAAAGAGACACCTGAGCCTCCAGACGGAATCGGTGGTTGGGAGGAAATGCGTGCCGAGCCAGTGTGACACAGAGACGATCTCAACTTCATTAAAAATGGGTGCAGCGCGGAGGTTCTGTAGTGCAAGGATTGAAGATTACGATAAGAAACCGAACAGGTTACCGGCCAGCGCCGGCCTCTCCCTGCCTGGCCAGCCACGCCTCGACAGCGTCCTCTGCTGATTTGACGGCTTCTTCCAGAGTAAGGTTGGTGGAGTCGAGGAGAAATGCGTCTGGAGCGGGCCTCAGCGGGGAGTCAGCGCGATTGCGGTCGCGTTCGTCGCGCGCCCGGAGGTCGCGAATTACCTCCTCGGGCGGCGGAGCGGGTTTCGGGTGACCCGGACTGCTCTGACCGATTTGGCCAATCTGGTCATAGCGACGCATGCCACGCACCTCGGGCGCCGCGTCGAGGAAGATCTTGACTTCGGCATGGGGGAATACGACGGTTCCAATGTCGCGGCCTTCCATCACCACGCCGCCCCTGGCCCCCATCTCCTGCTGGCGCTTTACCATGGCTGCGCGGATCGGGGGAAACACGCTCACGCGCGAGGCGGCATCGGTGACGGTCTGGTTGCGAATCTGGCCGGTCACGTCTTCGCCGTCGAGCAGCACCCGGTTTTCGTTTTCGCCGGGTTCGAGCTTGATCTCTGTTTCCGCGGCGAGACGTTCGAGAGCTGCCGGGTCGTCAAGGGGCACATCGAGACGTAGCGCCTTCAAGGCAAAGGCGCGGTACATCGCGCCTGTCTCAAGGTTGAGGAGCCCGAAATGGCGGGCCAGATGTCGCGCGATGGTGCTCTTTCCCGCACCGGCCGGCCCGTCGATGGCAACTACAAGGTTTCGCTTCAGTTTTGACTCGGGAGTTTCGTCCGCCCTCATCCGCGCTTCTTCGTCCCCTGCTTGCTGCGGCTGTTAAAGAACCGCTTGCCGCTGGTCCCGGATCGTCCGGCTGCGGCCAGCGTGGGGCGGCTCTTGCGCACCGGGCGCACTTCCTTGCGTGCGGTCGACGATTTTGCAATCGGCTTCACGGTTTTGGCGTTGCCCGTGCGCTTGCTCCACGAAGCAGCTGTGGACTTGCCATTGCGGTGGGCTCCGTTGCCGTTTGAGACGCGCGAAGAGGTTCCCGTCGAGCGGGCTCCATTGCCGTTGCGCGATGGAGCATGTGTGCCGTTATGCTTCCCGTTCTTGGCGGGTGCGCCCCAGCGCGTTCCCGCGGCAGATCGCGCGCTGTTCGGCGTGCGGCTCGATGTGGGCCGCGTTTCAGGACTCCGGCGCGCCGGCCGGCTGTTGGAAGCGGACGATGCGGGCCTGCTCGTACCGGCAGACTTGCGATCGTGCCCGTTTGAAGCGGTGCGGTTGAAGTGCGGCCTCGCTCCATTGGAAGTTCCATTGGTGGCGCCGTTGGAAGTTCCATTGGCGGAGGGCCTGCGAACCGGCGTGCGCGGAACATGGTTTTCCACCTGCACGTGATGATCGACCTGAACCGGGGGCGCTGGCGGCTGCGGAACAGGCATCGACTGAGGTGCGCGCTGCAGCGAAATGGCCGGACCGTGCGCTTCCTCGTCCCGCTCAAATGAGCGCAGGAAGTAGGCGGAAGCGGGCATGGACGAGCTGGCGTACATGGTCGAAACCGGCTCGAACTCCGGCAGCGTGCCCGCAACGTAGAAGTGCGGCGCATGGCCCAGCGAAATGGTGTGCACCTGGCGCGTGGCGACCAGGCCGCGGATGACTTCGCGTATCTTGCTGCGGGCGGTGAGCGCGGCCAGGAAAAGCTCGACATCCTCCATGCTGGCGGCAATCACAGCCTGGAGGTAAATGGAGGCAAGTACTGAAATTGCCGTAACCTGCGAGGTGGAGGCACCCTCGGCGATGGCCCGCTGAAAGCGGGTGCGGAGCAACTGCCACTTGGCTGCCTGCCCCCGAGCTGCAATGACCGGGATGATGCGCAACTGCTGCCAGAGCTCGGTGATGGCGCGGACAACGGCCGACTCGGAAACCTCGCGTCCCAGCGCTTGCTTGAGGTGGGAGACGTTCGCATCGCCGCCTTCGAGCTGTTTGTAGACGTGGACCGCGAGCTGGGAGACCTGGCGGGAGCCGGTCAGTTGCGGACTGCGGCGCCAGTCGCGGTCGCCGCGCAGCGCGTACACGTAGGGCAGAACCCAGGCAGCGACGACGAAATCGGGCTGCTCGCCGGGCTGGCCCTGCAAGTTGAGCCTTACCGCAACACCCTCATTTTCAAGGCGGACAAGGAGATCTTCAGCGATAGCAACGGTCTTGGGGTCCGGAATCGCCTCCGGTCGCCCTGCAATGGCCTCAACGAAAGATGGCGCCACCGAAGAGGGAAACTGGCGTCTGGGCAAAAAGAGACAAAGCCCGGTCTCCTCGATCCACGTACGGGTTTCATCCAAGGTAAGTGTTCCAAGGCCGTTTTGGCGCATTCTTTCGGCGCGCGCTTGTAGTAATTGTTCCGATGTCAAAGAAACCCCTCACTTCCGGGTCGGGCGCTAGCGCCCCGGCAACCTCACGTAAAGCGGAGGATTGCCACCCAAGTTTTATCTTAAATGCCTTTTAAATTCGATGGAAGGCCCGCTGAATGTCCTTCCAGGAGTACAGCAGAGCTATCGGACGACCGTGGGGGCAACTCGTTGGATGCTCGGTCTTTGCAAGTTCCAACAATAGCCACTCCATTCGCTTCGGGTCAAGTGGGGTATTGATCTTGATGGCGGAGTGGCAGGCAATGGACGCGGCAATGCGCGTGCGGAGTGCCGTAAGGTTCTCATTCAAGGAGGCTTCGCTCGGAGCCTCGGATTGCTCGATGACCTGGTGAAGCATCCGTTCGAGAGCCGCGCCCTCGAGACCCACCGGAGCGGCCTTGACCGCAAGTGTCTGAGGCCCAAAGGGTTCCACTTCGAAGCCGTTTTGCACCAACTCGTCAGCAATTTTCGCAAAAATTACCATTTGCCAGGGTTTGAGTTCCACCAGGAGGGGCATAAGCAGGCGTTGGCGTTGGACTTGTTCTACCTGGCGATCGCGAAGAATCTTTTCAAAAAGCACACGTTCGTGTGCCACATGCTGGTCGATGATCCATAGGCCGTCCTCTCCGGTTGCGAGGATGAAGGACTCTTTCAGCTGTCCCAGAGGCCGCAGGGAGCCGAGACGGTTGAGGTTCGCGACGGCCTGCTCGGCTTCAACCTGGGCGGCTCCGGACTGCGCCGATCGCCGGCTGGCCTCGTTGTCAGCGTCGGGCGAGCAACCGAGGTGGCCAGCCGCATTCGGGGGTGGATCCATGAGCGCGGCGGCGACTTCGCGCATGGCCTGCTGCTCGAGGTGCGTGGAGATCTCGCGCTCGCCGAAGGGAAGCTTCCCGGGGACCGGCGTCAGGGCGCGCGACGTCAGGCGAAAGGTCTCAGCCTCTGAGGCGAGGACTGCACCGGCGTCGCTGTCGGGCGGCATTCCAGATCTTGCGGGGCACCGGGAAGACGGGAGATAGGTATGGGGATCAGCGACGGCGTCGCGGCGGGAGATGACTCGAGCGCAGCCCTGAAGCCGGCAGCCGGGCGCGCGGCGATCAACGCATTTCGCAGGCTGTCGCGCACGAAGTCGTGAATCAGCGACTGCTGGCGGAAACGGACCTCGGTCTTTGCGGGATGCACGTTGACGTCGACTTCCTCGGGCGGCATCTCCAGAAAAAGCAACACGACCGGGGAACTGGTGGGCGGAATGATGTTGCGATAGGCCTCGGCGATGGCGTGGAGCAGCAGGCGGTCGCGGATGAGCCGCTTGTTGACGAAGATGTAGATCGAGTTGCGATTGAGCTTCTGCAGTTCCGGCTTGGAGTAGAAACCGGAGATACGAATCGCGCCGGGCGCACGTGCCGGCTGGTCGGGATCGCGCTTCCATGGGGGTGGTTCGGGAAGGCCGGCGCGATCGAGTTGCGTTTCGGCGGCGACGGGGAGCAATTGCGCGAGCGTGTCTTTGCCAAAGATCTGATAGATGCGCTCGGCCGGCCGGCTGACGGGAGGCGCGGAAACCAGCGAGTGCGTGGCGGAGATGAGTTCAAAGTGCTTTTCAGGATGGGCCAGCGCGTAGTGCGTGACCAGCGCGGTTACGTGAGAGAGCTCGGTCGACTCGGCGCGAAGAAATTTGCGGCGCGCCGGGGTATTGAAGAAGAGATCGGATACGGAGATGGTGGTTCCGCGAGGCAGGGCGGCATCTTCGACGTGGAGAATTTTGCCGCCCGCAATTTCGAGGTGTGTGCCGGGTCCGTCTTCGCCGTTGGAGGTTTCGAGCATCACGCGTGCCACGGAAGCGATGGACGGGAGAGCTTCTCCGCGAAAGCCGAGGGTGGAAATTGAGAGCAACTCGTCGGCGGTGCGGAGCTTCGAGGTTGCGTGGCGCTCGAAGGCAAGGAGGGCGTCATCGCGATTCATGCCCTGGCCGTCGTCGGCGATGCGGATGAGCTTGCGGCCGCCGGCTTCGACTTCGACACGGATGCGATGCGCGCCGGCGTCGAGCGCGTTTTCCAGCAATTCTTTTACGACGGAGGCGGGACGATCGACAACCTCACCGGCAGCAATCTGATTCGCCACCTGGTCGGAAAGAACACGAATGCGCCCCATGGGGAAAGGGTATCAGGGAACGACAGGGAGCGAGGGAACAAGGGAACAAGGGAACTGGGACTAGGGACCAAGGGACTAGGGAGTAGGGATTAGTGTGCTTGCGCGGGGTTGGATTCCTTTTGCATCTGTTCGAAGCATGTCCAGACGCGGTCTCCATCTGAGCCTCGCACGGGAGCGAGATTGCAGATTGCAAGGCAGAGGTTCGCCAATGTGAATGTAGTCGATACATTCCAGAAAAGCAGGATCAGCGCAACGTTGGTCAGTGGACCGGCGAGCGAGACGAGCAGGTTCTTCATCGGCGTCCCGGCTTCGCGAACGATGTACATACCCTTCATGCACATGCCCACGCTTTTGACCTTGATGCCGACCATCAGCGATGTTGCGAGATGTCCAAACTCATGGAGCACCATCGCGGAGATGCCAAGGAACATCGTTCCTGCCAGGGAGAAGAGCCAGTGTGTCAGCAGGTAGTTCATCTCTCAACTCCCTCTTATGTGTCTGATGTTTCCTATTCATCACAAGATGCCCACGCACCCGTGGAAGCCTGTTGAAAACATCTGAAAATAAAGAGGTAACGATGTTGAATGGTTACGTGCGGTGTGCAAGGAAGATTACTTCGCGCTTCGATTGCAAGCAAAATGTGAATCCACGATGAGCAGAATGCGACTCTGCGGTGGTGATGCGGCGCCGAGGTGCGCGTGGCGTCTCAGCGCTCCAGATGCCGCATGGAAAAAACGAACGCAGCGAGCATGCCGAGTTCGTCTGAACCCGCAGGTCGAATGGGAGTGAGAGTTTTGTCTTTCGTCGCGCTGCTCAAAAAATGATCGGAAACGAAAAATGCCGCGCGAGGCGGCATTTTGATTTTCGAGATGTGGCGGACTTTAGATGCCGACGCCGAACTCGGTCGACTGCCGATTGCCGGCGTTGGAGTAGAAGTCGTAGGGCGTGCGCTTGTTGAATTTGTAGCGCTGGCGAATCTCGCGACCCACGTAGAGGCTAAGAGCGGCAACGGCCATGCCGACAGAGAACCATCCAATGACCTTGAGGGTCTTGCTGTCCTCCTGCTCGTCGAGGAGCGTCAGGTTGCTGGCTTCTGCAGACATAACGTTGAGGGTCTCCTTATATCGATGATAGCCCAACTCTGGTTTGACGTATCCCACGGGCGTGAAGTGAGACTACAACTTTGGTTTGATGCGTATATTGTTGGGCGCATCCCTTACATAAAGTGCGCGTAGACGCCGCTACGTTTCAGCAATCTTGTTTAACCATGAATTTTTTGTTGACTCCGGAAGAAAGCTGGCGCGGAATGAGTTGGCGGCCAGCTGTCGAAGCTCGTCGGGAGTGAATCCCTGTTCGGTGTGGGCGAGCAGATACTCATTCGCAATATCGGAGCCGAAGAAGGCCGGGTCGTCGGAGTTAAGTGTGGCCAGAAGGCCGGCATCGAAGTAGAGCCGCAGCGGGTGAGCTGCGAACGACGGGCATACGCCGGTGCGAACGTTCGACGTAGGATTCAACTCCACCGCGGTGCTCCGCACTTTCAACTCTTGGATCAGCTCCGGGTCATCGATGGCCGACAGCACGTGGCCGAGGCGCTCGGAGCCGATGGAGAGCGCTTCCCATATGGCTTGGGGTCCCGTGGTTTCGCCGGCGTGATTGGTGAGACGAAGACCCGCTTCCCGGGCGTGTGCATACATTTCGCGAAAGGGCTCGGAGCCGCATCGGCGCTCGTCACCGCCGAGGCCGATGCCGATGATGGAGGGAAACTCAGCGCGCATCTCAGCGGCCTTGGCGAAGACGCGCCCGGCTTCCGGTACAGTGAAGTGACGCACGGCATCGAAGATCCAGTAGACCGACAGTCCGAGTTCGCGATCGGCGCGGAGTCGTGCGCGTTCCAATCCCTCGAAGATGGGCTCGAAGCAGCTGGGGTCGTGGTTGCGCCACATGTAGATGACGCCAACGGAGATGAAGACTTCAGCGTGGACGACGCCCTGCTCGGCGAGATGCTGCATCATGCGCCAGGCCGCGAGCTCATAGTCCTCGGCATGCATCAGCTGGCGGGTGACAGCCTTGAAGGCTTCGATGAAGCCGGTGAAGTCAGTGAATTGGTAGAGGGCTTCCGCTTCGGGCAGCGTGATCGGCGTTGCGTCGTGGCGTTGGCTCAGCTCAACGAGAGTGGCTGGGGTGATGGTGCCTTCGAGGTGGAGATGGAGCTCGGCCTTGGGAAGGCGACGGATGAACGCCTGGATATCGTCCATGGAACGAGTTTACTTGGCCCTGCACTGGAACCGGCTGATGAAACGACGAGCGGTTTGGGATCACTAATAACCAATCGAATCATGGGACCATGGGCTCGTCGCAGGAGGGTGTCGGCATGAAGGTCGTCTGGAATCGTCATGGTGTAGTAGCGGTTGTTTCGTTTGTCACTCTCAGCGCGGGCGCTGCAATGCTGACGTTCATTCCCAATCTTGAGCCGTTTGAGGACGGGACGGGGGCGGTTTCGACGTTCAACATCGCGGGCGATATCCATAAGGACAACAATCCTTTTTTTCAGAGTCTCGGCACGAATGGCCGGACGTGCGAGACATGTCATGAGGCCAATCAGGCATTCAGCATCAGCGCGAAGGGAGTGCAGGAACTCTACGATCGCACGCAGGGCACCGATCCGCTGTTTGCGGCATTTGATGGCGCGAATTGTCCGACGGCGACCTCGACGGAACGCGACGCGCACAGCCTGCTGCTCGAGCGCGGCCTGATTCGCATCGGCATCACCCTGCCGGCGGCGCCGGAGTTTCAGATCGCCGTGGTGCACGATCCTTACGGCTGTGCGATAACGACGGACGTGACCACGGGGCGGCCGCTGATTTCGGTGTATCGCCGACCGCTGCCGACCACCAATCTGCGCTACCTGAGCACCATCATGTTTGATGGGCGCGAGACGCTGATGCCGCTAAACAATGCGCAGACGATCGCCGCGAATATGAATTTTGACCTGGAGGATCAGGCGAAGACTGCCGTGCTGCAGCATGCGCAGGGGATGGCGCCGAGCGACGAACAGCTGGCGCAGATCGTGCAATTCGAAATGGGGCTCTCAACGGCGCAGATGCGCGATTACGCGGCGGGCTCGCTGGAGAAGCATGGCGCGACGGGAGGCGCCCTGGCGTTATCGAACCAGCCGTACTACCCGGGGGCGAACGATGCTCTTGGAGGGGACCCGACGGGCGCTCCGTTCAATTCGAGCGCATTTTCGCTTTACGCCGCCTGGGAAAAGCCGAGTGCGAACGGATCAGGGTACGATGGGCGCGATGGCTGGGACGATCCCCAGAGAAACGCGGCGCGGGAGGATATCGCCGCGGGCGAGGTGCTTTTCAATACTCGAGCGGCTATCATCACCGGGGTGCGTGGACTGAATGACAATGCAGCACTCGGGAGCCCGGCGTCGATTACGGGAACTTGCACGACCTGCCACGACTCGCCCAACGTAGGCAACCATTCGGTTGCGCTTCCACTGGATATTGCAACGAGCCGGCTGCCCGGCTACGAATCCAATAACGCGATCGTGGCCGGTCTGCAGGAATTGAGCCCGCCGGATTTGCCGGTGTTCGAGATCAGGGGCTGCCCCGATCCTGCGAATCCGGGGAGCACGATTACCTATTACAGTTCGGATCCGGGGAAGGGGCTGGTCAGCGGGAAATGTGCGGACGTCAATCGTGGGAAGGGACCGATCCTGAGGGGCCTGGCGGCGCGCGCGCCTTATTTCCACAACGGAGCGGCTGCGAACCTGGAAGAGCTGGTGAATTTCTACAATCAGCGTTTTCAGATGAACTTCACGGAGAAGGAAAAGCGGCAGCTGATCGCGTTTCTGAATTCGCTTTGAGCTCCTCGATTCCGAAAAGTACCCGATCGGCCATGCGATGTGCCTAGCGTGGCCACTTTTCTTGAAATGACAGCACGAATTGCGATGCCCGGGTGCGGACCGACTCCCATCGAGGATCGGCAAGGACATCGGCTGGCTCCAGGTGTTGAGGAGTCGCTTTGGCGTACGCTTCCAATTCGTCCCGAAACCGCGTGATTGCGAGTGCTTGCTCCGCCGTGAATGTCTCGGAAAATGTTGCGATGAATTCAGGCAAAGCGCATTCATCCAGCGTGTTGATCGCTTCATCGGGCGATTCCCAGAGCTTTGCGTCTTGCGCGAGCCATCGGGACTCCTGCAACTGTCGATCCGCGATGCTTTGCGCGGCTTCGAGAAGATTACCGATCCATCGCTGTGGCGGGATTGGAGGAGCATTCATTGCTGAAACCATCTTGTTGAGGGCCACGGTTTTCGACTAAGCGGCGGAATTGTGCCTGCTGGCGTCTTAGTGCGGCGCGTGCTTCTGCAGCCATGTGTGGGTTGCGGCGAGGTCTGCAGGAGAAAGAGACGGTGCGGCACGCTTGAGCATTTCGACGTACCAGTCGATTTCCTCTGGCAGCGCCGGATAGCCGACGTTGCCGGATGTGTTTCCATCCCGGTAGGAGTTGATGAGGGGATTTCCGTTTTCATCCGTGATGACGAGGAACGGGAAGCCCGGCTCGCCCACGCCGCCAAGGGCCGCGCGCAATTCGGTCCCGCCGGGGGTATCGGCGTGCTTAGTGTCCTTCTTGAACTCGCCGACGTCGATGCGCTGGACGATGAAGGCTTTTTCCGTGATGGATTTCATCTGCGGGTCTTGAAGGAAGCGCTCGTAGAGTTTGCACGGACCGCACCAGGAAGCGGAAAAGACCAGAAGGATGTGCTTGTGCTCGGTCTGCGCTTCGGTCTTGGCATGGGCGAACAGGGCGTCGGCGGAATCGGGCGGAGCTGCCGGCGCGGATGTGGCGAGCACAGTTGTGCAGACAAACATTGCGGTCAGGATGAACTTTCTGTGGCTCGTCAACGCGTAACTCCTGAGGGATGAGATTGAGAGCATGATATGCGCAGGGGCACTTCTGACTTCGCTGGACTGGACCCTGCATTGCGAAGCCGGGCTGAAGGTAAAGAGGTGCCGCGGGATGCCATCTTCGACGGGCGTCCGCGCGAGAAACTGAAAAGCGTCCGAATGTTGCAGCCTTGGGAATTCACGTTCGCCTTGTCAATGGGTACCCACTGTAGCTGCGAATCTCTTACAGCGATTTGGAGATGCTAAAATCATGGCTCGTTCGGGGGATGAATATGTTGACCCGCGAGGATTACGAGAAGTTAGTGAAGTCCTGTTCGGGGCCCAATTTTCTTTCGGAGCTTCCGGACAAGCTTGTTCCGCTCTGGTGTGACGAATACTATTTCAGCAACCCTCGTGCAGATCTAGTAGTCGTCGACCTTAGTGATGCAGGCACGACATTCAGCTATCTCTTCGACGTTCAATCCGAACGTACAATCGCAGCCTTCGGTGTGCCCATGTATTCAATAGCATCGCCGAGATGCAGCGCGGATGGCGGGATACCCTCTTTCGGCGGGATCTGAATTCCATCGGGGACACCTGATGGCCCATTCCATTGGCTGGCGGGACTGATATCAATCTGGTGCCGCAGTTGGGGAAGTTGAATTTCGGGCAGTTCCGGGTCCCGGAAAAACTAGTCCGCAAGCTGGCCGAGGAGAATGTGCGCAGCCTCTATTTTGTGCGGCCAATCTACTTCTCATCGTCACAGACGCCCACCTATATAGAACAGGCGGTCATCCGTTCAGCAAGAACGCTTGATTACGCACTTGCACCAGAATTGGTGAGCGAAGGCCGGCTCGATGCAAGGTCGAATGCAGATGTGATCGTCTACCGCATTCCGGCGAATTCGGACCGGTGGCGGCTGTAGAGGAAGTAAATGACCAAGCCGATGACCAGCCAGATGACGAAGCGCAACCAGGTGAGGATGTGCAGGCCGGCCATGAGCAGGAAGCAGAAGATCACGCTGAGCGCTGGAATGACGGGGCCGAAGGGAACGCGGAAGCCGCGTTGGCGTTCGGGCTCGCGATAGCGCAGCACGATGACGCCGATGGAGACCAGGACGAAGGCGAAGAGCGTGCCGATGTTGGAGAGATTGGCGAGGGTGCCGATGTCGAACAGGCCGGAAGGGATGGCGACCACAAATCCGGCAACCCAGGTGGAAAAGGCGGGAGTGCGGAAGCGGGGATGGATGCTGGAGAAGATTTTGGGCAGCAGGCCGTCGCGGGACATCGAGAACCAGACGCGGGACTGGCCGAGCTGGTAGACGAGCAGGCTGGAGAGCATGCCCATGAGCGCGCCGAAGAGGACGACGAGCCTGACCCAGTGAAGGGAGTGGCCGCCGGGGAGCAGGGAGAGCTTCTTGAGGGCGTTGACCACGGGCGCGGCATCGCCCACCATGGACTGCCAGGGCACCAGGCCGGTGAGGCAGACGGCGACCGCGACATAAAGCACGGTGCAGACGATCAGGGTGGCGATGATGCCGATGGGCAGGTCGCGCTGCGGGTTCCTGCATTCCTCGGCCGCGGTCGAGACCGAGTCGAAGCCGATGTAGGTGAAGAAGATGATGGACCCGCCGGTGAGAATGCCGCTGAACCCGTTGGGCATGAAGGGATGCCAGTTGCCGGGATGGATGAAGCTGATGGCGGCGAAGACGAAGATGAGAATGGCGATGAGCTTGATGCCGACCATCATGTTGTTGGTCTCGGCCGACTCGCGAATGCCGCGCACCAGGATGACGGTGAGAATGAGGACGATAAGGAACGCGGGGATGTTGAAGCCGAAGTGCCAGCCGGGTTGATAGAGCCAGTTGCCGGCCAGATCCTGCAGGCCCTCGGGGAGATAGGCGGGCGAGATCCAGGTGGCAGGCGGGATGCAGGCCGAACCAGTCGAGCAGATCGACGACATGGGCGGCAAAGCCGACGCTGACGGTCATGTTGGAGCCGGCGTACTCGAGGATCAGATCCCAGCCGATGATCCAGGCGATCAGTTCGCCCATGGTGGCGTAGGTGTAGGTATAGGCCGAACCGGCGATGGGAATCATGGAAGCGAGTTCGGCATAACAGAGGCCGGTGAGCGCGCAGACGAAAGCCACCAGGACGAGAGAAAGCGCAATCGCCGGACCGGCGCCGGGGCGGCCGGCCAGGGCGGTGTGGTGGATGAGGTAGTCGCCCAGCGGGGTGTTGAGCACGCTGGAGGTGTCGAACTGCTCGCCGGAGATGGCCGTGCCGATGACGGTGAAGATGCCCGAGCCGATGACGGCGCCGATGCCGAGCGCGGTAAGCGACCACGGGCCCGAGGGTCTTTTTGAGCCTGTGCTCGGGTTCTTCCGAGTCCCGAATCAGCTTATCGATCGACTTGCGGGCAAGCAGTTGGCTGGGCAGGGCAGTTCTCCTCATCCGTTCCGGCGCGGTTACCGCGAGCTTTGGGAAACCTTATGCGGAAGTGTACAGGATGGAGATTGGACCAGCAGAGGAGGGTCACCGTGTGGCGGGACTGTTGCGGAGAAAGGGATTACATGACAAGGCCCGGGCCGGCGTGTTGCCGATCCGGGCCCTCATTGCTTGTGCGATTCGGCCGTTTAGCGCTTCGACTGGCCGCGTGCCGCTTTCTTGAGCTTCTTCTTGTTTGCGCCGCGCGGCGTGGTGCGCTTCGCCTTGGGGGCTGCCTTTTTGCGGGCGGCGCGTTTCACTTTCTTGCGTTCCAGTTTGTCTTCAATTTTGTTGGTATCTGCCAATGAAAAACCTCTTTCGCTGAATCTGTTCAATGTGTTCCGCGTGTCGGACGTGCGAACTTTATGTTAACAGGGATTTCTCTTCGGGGAAACGTCCCGGGGCTACGGGAATCGGCAGCAAATCGCCATTTTGCTCGCTTTAGGCCGAATCGCAGCGTGCGAATTAGCGCGCTATTTTCGGTTCTCAGCGTACAATGAGAACAAGACGCGATCTGGAAGCTTCCAGCCTGCTCGGCTTTGGCCGTCCTATCCTGCTTTCGACGAGCTCCGTAACCCACGCTGCAATCACATGCCGCCGCACCCACGGGCGACATTCTCTCGTGATCGGAGTCGTCATGCGTTCCGACAAGATTCATCGCGCGCTTGCGCAGGGAATGAACCGCTTTGAAGTGTGCCAGCTCGTGGCAAAGGGCGTGAAAGCCACCCACAAGACGAGGCGCGCGCTTTGAAGATTCCATCAACGATGTGCTGCAATTTCTGGGCACCCACGAAATCAGATCAGAAGGTCGTTCATCCTGCTCCGAAGCGTGAAGAGCCTGAAGCCAGCCGCATAGGCTGGATCGCTTCCGCAAAATATACGTATAGAAACGAGAAGGACGGCAGTTATGCCGTCCCTTTTTGATTCTCACTTCGAACTTTTCGTCCGGATTTAGACAACCTGAACGTTCTCAGCCTGCCAGCCCTTGGGGCCCTTGGTCACGTTGAACTGAACCCTCTGGCCTTCCTGAAGCGAACGGAAGCCGTTTGACTGGATGGCGGTGTGATGGACGAATACGTCCTCGCCGTTTTCACGGCTCAAAAATCCAAAACCCTTGGCGTCGTTAAACCACTTAACTGTGCCTGTTCCATTGTGTGTTGCTCCTTTGATACTGATTTACCGCCGAACGCAATGTGGAAGTTTGCGAGTAGGCGGGTAACCGGAACAGGCAAGAACTTCAAATCGAATTCTACGATTAGCTCAACTATAACACAGGACGCCTCTTGATTGCGCTGGAGGGATTTCCAATGGTTCGGCGCTTGCCGGACAAATGACCGCCCCATTGAAAGAACAAGGGAACCGTCTTACGCTGCAACCGGACCCGATGATGACATATCGATGGCGGAGGGGCGGGCATCCCTTTATGGTGCGTTCTGGTAGATCGTCTGCGCAGAGGCACGAAACGGGGCGATCGAAGGCCAATTCAGCGCAAAAAAGGACTGCCGCGAGATAATGTGGTCGCCGATTGTTCGGCCTGCAGGCGGGATTGAGCGCGCCGGCAGGCGGCTAACGCGAGGGGGTGGCGGCGGGTGAGGGAGAACATGCTCGTGGCGAACACAACCGAATGGGGCGGGATCGAAGCGGTTCAACCGCAAACCACCCTCCTCGGCCGGCTCTGCGGCCGGTGGTGGGGCATGGCTCTCCTTGGCGCCGTGGTGTGCACCGGAGCCGGAATACTGTTCGCACTGCCAGTCTTCGGGACGGATCACTGGCACGAGGAGCTGCGCATTTATCTGGCGCAGTTCTGGGCCTGGGGGTTGCTGACGCCCGCGATTGTCCTGCTCGACCGGCGCCTGCCCTTTGCGGGCGATGCGCTGGGCAAGCGGCTGGCAGCGCACATCCTGGCGAGCCTGTTCTTCACAGAGATCTATTTCTACCTTTTCACCACGATTCGCGCTCTGTTCGGGGTGACGCCGTGGAGTTCGCTGCGGCTGTCGCAGATACTCAGCCCATCGGTGATCGGCTGGCAGCTGTGGTGCTGGCTGATCTACTGGGTCATTCTGGGCGGCATACAGGCGTATCACTACTACCAGCGCTATATGAACAGCGAACTGCGGCTGGAGCGGCTGGAGCACAGCTTCAGCGAGGCGCGGCTGAATGCGCTGCGGATGCAGCTCGATCCGCATTTTCTCTTCAATGCGCTGAACACCATTTCATCTCACGTGGAACGCGACCCAAAGCTGACCCGGCGCATGATCGAGCATCTCGGCGACCTGCTGCGCATGTCACTTGAATCGAAGGACCGGCAGGAGGTGCCGCTGGCCGAGGAGTTGGCATTCCTGGGGCACTACCTCGAGATCCAGAAAATCCGCTTTGGCGATCAGCTGCGGGTGGTGATGGATGTTGCGCCCGAGGTGAAGTATGCGACGGTTCCATCCATGTGCATCCAGCCCCTGGTCGAAAACGCGATCCGCCACGGCATTTCACGCCGAGCTTCGGGGGGCACGCTGGTGGTGCGCGCCAAGCCTGTGGGAGAGCGGCTGGAGATCTGCGTGATGGACGATGGCGTTGGCCTGCCGCTTGGCTGGACGCTCGAGGGTTCAGAGGGCCTGGGGTTGTCGATTACGCGGCAACGCATTGCTGGTCTTCATCCGAACGGAACGAGCAGTTTTGCGGTCAGAAATCGCGCGGAGGGCGGAACCAAGGTCGAGGTCTCGCTGCCTTTGCGCCGGGGAGAAGAGGCCAATGAACGCGCCTTCGCATGAGCGAATTGCCGTGCTGGTGGCGGACGACGAACTGCCCGCGCGGCAGAGGCTGGTGGACCTGCTGCGGCGGGATGAGCAGGTGGATTCAGTGAGCGAAGCCGCGGATGGACAGACCGCCGTCGAGATGATTCAGCGGCAAAATCCGGATCTGTTGTTTCTGGATGTGCAGATGCCGGAGTTGGATGGGCTGGCGGTGATCGATGCGATTGGCGCGGCGGAGATGCCGCTGACCGTCTTTGTGACGGCCTTTGATCAGCACGCGATCCGGGCCTTTGAAGCCAATGCGCTCGACTACCTGCTGAAGCCTTTCAGCGACGAGCGATTCGAAGCGACGATGACGCGCGCCAAAGCTCGGCTGGATGAGCGCAGCATGAAGGAGTTTGGCCAGCGCGTGATGAAGATGGTGAGCGCCGCACCGGCATCCCCGGAGCGCAGGCTCGATCGGCTGGTAGTGAAGGCCGGGGGAACCACGCGCTTTGTGCGCGTAATCGATATCGACTGGATCGAAGCGGCAGGCGTCTACGTGACGCTGCATGTGGGGGGCAAGGAACTGCTGTATCGAGCGGCGTTGAACGACCTGGCCGAGAAGCTCGATCCGCGGCGGTTTGTACGCGTGCATCGCTCAGCGCTGATCAATATCGAAAGCGTTCTGCAACTGGAGCCGATCTCGCACGGGGAATTCGAGGCGGTGCTGAAGAATGGCGCTCGTACCCGGGTCAGCCGGACGTATCGGGTGCAGCTGGAAAAGCGGTTGGGGCAGCCGCTGTAGAACCAAGCGAGCGAGCCAAATCGGGTCGTAACGAAAGACTACGAAGGAAGAAAGAGCGGCGCTGCCAAAAAGACCCGCCGCGATTTACGCAAAAATAAAACCGCACAAAGAAGAGCAAACGGCAAAGGCAAAATCAGGATGCGGCCCATTGAACCGAAGTGAGACGGTGCTGGCACTGAGATCGCGCCACACGCGCCGAAGAGAGCAAGAACAGCAATGGACGTAACCCCCGCTCGCCAAACTGATTCTGCTTTTTCGCCCATATGGTTCTTCAATTGATCTGAGGTTATAACGAAATTCATCTTGCTTGACGAGTGGTGGACGATGGGATTTTTCGGTTTTTCGGGGCGTTCGTACGGATAGCCGGAGAGTATAAAGCTGACAAAATCAGGCGGCTTTGACGGCGATGCGGGCAGAGCGTGAGGTTGGCTTGGCCTTGACGACGATTTCTATGTCTTGCCCGAGAGCCACGAGAAAATGCATCAAGCGCTCGACGGAAAAACCTTCCAGTTTGTAATTCAGGAGGGCGGAGACCTTTGGCTGGTTGATGCTAAGCGCAGTCGCGACCTCAGCCTGGGTGAGTCTCTTCCGTTTGACAATCAGGTTGAGGGCGGCTCCCAACCGGGCCTTGGTATCCAGTTCCGCCGCATCCGGCAATCCCATGTCGGCAAAGACGTTGCCGCTGCTGCGAATGACTTGTTCTGAAATCCTCTTAGTCATATCTCTCCTCGTAATCCGTCTTCGCCAACTTCAAACGCTCTTTGACCAAGGCAACGTCGGATTGTCGGGTTGCAATTCCATGCGGTGACTTCTTCTGGAACGCGTGAAGAACATACACGAAAGCTTTCGTGTCATTAGTTATCCCACTTCTGGGATTAACCGTCAAGACCCTGATCGTGTCGTGCGCGAGGTTTGCAACAGGGGCACCAAAACGAGAAGGGCGGCTGGTTGGCCGCCCTTCTGCTGATTCGAAAATGTGGCTCCGAATTAAAGAGCCTGGACGTTCTCAGCCTGCCAGCCCTTGGGTCCCTTGACCACGTTGAACTGAACCTGCTGGCCTTCCTGCAGCGAGCGGAAGCCCTGCGACTGAATGGCGGTGTGATGGACGAATACGTCCTCGCCATTCTGGCGGGTGATAAAACCAAAACCTTTTGCGTCATTGAACCACTTGACTGTGCCTTGTTCCATTTGAAGAATGCTCCTTTGATGCATTTACCGCGAACGCAATGTGGAAGTGTTGCGTGTGGAGCGGTAACTCGGAACAGGCAAGAACTTCTAATCGAATTCTGGGATTGGTAAAGAGTGTAGCATGGCTGGGGAGAATTCCGTGCCACACCGCAGTAACTGCGTCCTTGTCCTCAATCCCGGCTCCACTTCGACTAAGTTCGGTGTTTTCACGGCCGAAGGCGCGGAATGGGTGAGGTCAATTCCTCATGGCGACGAGGAGATTGAGCAGTTTCGCGGGCGCTCGATGCTGGCACGAACCGGCTACCGCGCAGGGCTGGTTGAGAAGGCATTGGCCGAGGCGGGATACGATGCAAAGGACTTTGCTGCCGTGGGTGGCCGGGGCGGATTGCTGCCGCCGATGGCCTGCGGGACATACCTGGTGGACAAGGCGCTGGTTGAGGAACTCCGTCTGGCGCGCCGGGGTGAACATGCCTGCAACCTGGGGGCCGTTCTGGCCCTTCACTTCGCGCAAGCCGCCGGAGTCAATGCCTATATCGTTGATCCCGTCACCGTGGACGAATGGCAGGATTGCGCGCGGATCTCCGGGATGCCGCAGATTCAGCGATCCTGTGTCGGCCACGCACTCAATATCAAGGCCGTAGCGCGGCGATTTGCACGCGAGACCGGGCGCGCGTACTCCGATTTGCGCCTGATCATTGCGCACCTGGGGAGCGGCATCACCGTCTCGGCTCATCGCGGCGGAAGGATGATCGACAACAATACGCCCGAAGAAGGACCGTTAGGGCCGGACCGGACAGGATGGCTGCCCGTACGCGAACTCATCAAGCTTTGCTTCAGCGGCGAGTTTTTTGAGACACAACTCGATCGCAAGGTCTTCGGCGAGGGCGGCCTATTTGCCTACCTCGGGACGCGCAATCTTGAGGAGGTGGAACATCGTATCGATGCAGGCGACGCGAAGGCAGCAGCTGTTTACGATGCCATGATTTATCAGGTCGCGAAAGAGACGGGCGCGATGGCCGCGGTTCTGGAGGGACGCGTGGATGCGTTGCTGCTGACCGGTGGCATGGCCCACTCCGGACGCCTGGTGAGCGGCCTTCGCAAGTACATTGAATGGATCGCGCCGATCACCGTCTATCCCGGCGAAGATGAGTTGCAGGCGCTGGCAGAGGGCGTTTTCCGCGTGCTGAATGGCGAAGAGCAGGCCAGGCGATTCGAGACTCCCGAGAAGCCGGTCAAGGGCCGCGAAGCGCTGGTGATCGGGCTGGAGTAGGATCTCTGGAACGGGTGACCTTGGTTTGATATCGATGGCTCGCAATGCCTTTGAAGTCTATGCTGGAGCGAATCTGAACCGCTAAGATAGCTGGAACTCACGATCGACGAGGGAGGGTGTTTGCAGGACAGGTGCCTATCTGTCGTTGTTCCTGTCTACAACGAGGAACGGACTCTCGCCACGATCGTCGAGAAACTGCTCGCGCTTCCGCAGTTGCTCGAAATCGTGATTGTCGACGACTGCTCGACAGACAGGACCCCCGCGATTCTCGACGTCTTGCGCGTCGAGCACCCGCAGCTTGTGACGATGCGCCACGAAAAGAACAAGGGGAAGACGGAGGCGCTGAAGACCGGGTTCGCGGTGACACGCGGCGAGATTGTGATCGTGCAGGATGCCGATCTGGAATACGATCCGAAGGAAATTCCCGAAGTGATTGCCCCGATCATCGAGGGGAACGCCGACGTGGTGTTCGGCTCGCGTTTTTTGGTGCGCAAAGCATCGCGCGCGGTCTACTTCTATCACTACCTGGGCAACAAATTCCTGACGTTTCTTTCGAATCTTGCGACCAATATCAATCTCACGGATGTGGAGACGTGTTACAAGGCATTTCGCGGCGAGATCATCCGCAACATCCGGATTAAATCCAGCGGCTTTGGCTTCGAAATCGAGGTTACCGCCAAGGTCGCCAAGCTGAAGTGCGCCATCTACGAGGTTCCCATCAGTTATTACGGGCGCACGTACGAAGAAGGCAAGAAGATCACTGCGTGGGACGGCGTGGCCGCCATCTATTACATCGTTCGCTACAACCTTTTTTGCAGCAAGCGCGCGAGCTTTCACCATGTACCGGAATTGCATGCTCGAGATCTGTGCGCCTCCGAGGCGACCCAGCCCCGGATCTGAACTCCGAAAACGGGCCGAATCGACCGCCCCATCGCGTCAGCGCGAAAGCTTGTGGAGGCTGAAGGAGATCGGCAGTCCGATGAGGAACATGTGTGCGAGCAGGCCCTGAACCAGGCCGCGGTATTGGTACGGGCCCATGGCATGGTAAGCGCTGAGCGGCAGGACAACCAGCTGCATGAAGAGGAAGAACCCCATCCCGTAAAAGAGGCCGCAGACGAGGAAGTGGTCGCCCAGGAAGTCCAGCTTCCTGCTGGCAAGGCAATACGCGGCGGCGGCCGAGAAGGCGATGAAGTAGTGAATCGATAGGCCGAGGATGTACTGGCCGACCGACACATGACGCCCGGCTGCACCGACGATGCCGCCGGCGATTCCTATCGGCATGAAGCGGCCAAAGCTGATGTAGGCAGAGGTCATGTCGAGCAAGCCTGCAACCCCTCCTCCCACCAGGATCGGAAGCGCGAGGCTGGTCTTTTTGGCCGCTGCGGAGATTGAAAGAGTGGACATCGGGACCTCGAGGAGAAGGCGGTGCGTGCTTCGTGAAGACATCGTCGGCGATCTTGATCGATGGGGCAATGTGTTTGCCACGGGACGGATGCGTGGGCGGATAGGGCGGCTCAACTCACCGGCAACACGGATGAGAATCTCGGATTTTTATTTCAGTTCGCGGGAGAAGAAATCGAGCGTGCGCTTCACCGCGTCATCGTAGGCGGGCGGCAGGAATCCGTGCCCCTGGTCGGGGTAGATGTGGCTTTCGCAGGTGAATTTTTTCATCCCGCAGAGTTGCAGGATCTGTTGCGCATTCGCCACGGGAATGTTGTCGTCGTGCTGGCCGTGCAGAATCAGCAGCGGCGGCATGCCCTTTAATTTGTAAAAGAATTCATCGGGCAGACTGCCGTACCACTCCACTACCGCATCGACGGGACGGGCCTGCGATCCGGCGGCCAGCGCGACGGAAGCTCCAAGCGAGAAACCCAGAAGCGCGATTTTGCGGCTGGTCCATTTTGGATTCTTGCGGCAGTCGTCGACCAGGTCGCTGACGGCCTTTTCCCAGGCAACATAATTCTGGTCCGAGGCGCGATAGGTGTCGGTTGCGTCGAAGTAATGCAGGAAAAGGACGGTGTAATTCTTCTCCGCCAGGAACTGCGCCAGTCCACGGTAGAGCGGAATTTGTGGGCCGCCCACGCCGTGCAGCATGATGATGATGGGACCGGTGGACGCGGGCCCGAAGACTTCGTAGGAGATCTGGCGGTCTCCGCTGGTGAAGTAGGCGAGCTGCGGCGATTGCGCAAACGTTGGAAGAGAGAGAAACGAAATTGCGATTAGCGCCAACAGCCACGGAGGAACGCTCACTTTGAGCCACGGCAATTTCAGCGCACACAACATCGCATGGATTGTACTGCTGTCGCGTGGCTAGAGCTTCTCGAGGTTGGCAAACTTCTCCATCAGCTTTTTCATGCCATGGTGCCCTGAAAAGAGCACGGTGAGCTTGGCGTCGTCGCCGTCGCCTTCGCGCATCACGATCTGCCCTTCGCCGTACTTGCTATGGCGGACGCGCTGGCCCTTCTTGAGTCCCGCTGCACCGGTAGGTGCGGGAATATCCATCTTCGGGCGGGAGGTTGACCGCGCAAACGAGCCAGGCTTGACTGCTTGTCCGCCAAAAAAGCGCGCGATGTTATCGATCGAGCCGCCGCCCTCCGGCGCTTGCGCGCTCTTACTTTTTGGACGGGAGTCAGTGGCTGAAATCCTGGTCACTTCCTGACTCTCGTCCTCATAGTTGTAGTGGCGGCTGTCAAATTCGTTGAATTGTGGCTGTCGACGTCCGGCGCCGTAGCCTCCGCGGCCGTTTCCGTAGCCCGGGACAGACCATGCCGGCGACCGCCCGCCGAGATTTTCAACAAGCTGGCTTGGAACTTCTTCGAGGAAGCGCGATGGGACGCTCTGCTCCGGCGCGTCGTTGCCGTAGCGGCGGCGGTAGTGTGCGCGTGTGAGGATCAGGGTATTCATGGCGCGGGTCATGCCGACATAGCACAGGCGCCGCTCTTCCTCGAGTTCATCGGGATTCATCAGGGTGCGCGAATGCGGGAAGAGGCCTTCTTCGAGCCCGGCGAGAAAGACGAGAGGAAACTCCAGACCTTTGGCGGCGTGCAGGGTCATCAACGTGACGCGCGCGCTGGGATCGAATTGATCGGTATCCGATGCGAGCGCGGCATGATCGAGGAATTCGGCGAGCGTTTCGCCGCGTACTTCGGCGTCGTGGGCGGCGTTGGCCAGTTCCTTCAGATTTTCAATTCGGCTGAAGGCTTCGGGCGATGCCTCGGCTTCGAGCGCTTTGATATAGCCGGTGCGATCGATGAGAAAACGAATGAGTTCGGGAAGGGTGGCGGGATCGCCGGGCTTGCGAAAGGCGCTTCCGCGCCCTTCCGCGTCGGCCGGCCCAGTCTCTGAGGCGGAAGGAGTTTCAGCTTCCGGCCGATCTGGCCCTGATATTCCTTGTTTTGGCATCTGCAGAAACGGCCGCACCTTCTTTTCGGCGAACGGATTTTGGGCGAAGGGCGAAAAGTGGCTTGGGTCGAGCAGAGGGATCTGATCCTCGTTATCGCCGAAGCTGAATTCGGTTGCCGCTTCAAGCGCATCGGCCACGTCCTGTTTCTCTTCCGGGCCGGGCTCGGTTGTCCCGAAGGAGAAATCGGTGTCGGCATCTTCAACTCCCACATCCGCAGAGAGCTTGCCCGCGAAGTCGGGATCCATCATGGCCTGGGCATCGAGAATGAGCTGACGAAACGACTCAAGGGACATCTGCGCGCGGGTCGGGATCAGCCGCTGCGCGATTGCTGTTCCCAGCGCTTCCCACGTGGACTGGCCGGTTTCAAGCGCCAGGCGCTCCAGCGTCTCGAGCGTGGTTTTGCCGATGCCGCGCGCGGGTGTATTGATTACGCGGTTCAACGCCATGGAATCGTGCGGATTGCGAATCAGGCGCAGATAGCAAAGCAGATCCTTGATTTCGGCGCGCTCATAGAAGCTGAATCCGCCGACCATGGAGTAGCTGATTCCATAGCGGCGCAGGGCTTCTTCGACCAGGCGTGACTGCGAATTGGTCCGATACAAAACCGCGCAGTGGGCCTCGTCGCCGGCTTCCACCGACTCGCGGAGAAACTTCTGGATGCGATCGGCGATAAACAGCGCTTCATTTTCGCCGTCGGGGGCTTCGTAGTAGCCGATCAGCGAGCCGCCCTGTCGATCGGTCCACAGCTTTTTGCCTTTGCGGCGAAGGTTGTTGGCCACCACCGCTCCTGCAGCTTCGAGGATCATCTGCGTGGAGCGGTAGTTCTGTTCGAGGCGGACGATGTGAGCATTGGGAAAATCCTTCTCGAACTCGAGAATGTTGCGGATGTCGGCGCCGCGCCACGAGTAGATGCTCTGGTCTTCGTCGCCCACGGCGCAGACGTTCTTGTGCTCGCCGGCCAGCAGCTTCATCAGTTCGTACTGGGGGCGGTTGGTGTCCTGGTATTCGTCGACGAGGATGTAGCGGTAGCGACGCTGGTAGTACTCGCGCGTGGGTGCGGAGACCTTGAGCAGTCTGACGGCTTCGAGCAGCAGGTCGTCGAAGTCCATGGCGTTATTCTTGCGCAGCTCGTCTTTGTAGCCCTTGTAGATGTGCGCGATGCGCTCGCTGTCGGGGTCCTTGGCGCCGAGGTAATAGTCCTGCGGATCGACCATGTGATTCTTGGCCCAGGAAATGCGGCCCAGGACGGTGCGCGGCGTGAGTTGCTTGGTATCGAGCCCCATGCGGCGCATGACCTGCTTCACGATGGCCTGCTGGTCGTTTTCGTCGTAGATGGCGAAGGAGCGGGTGAGACCCTGACCATCGACTTTCAAGGCTTCGATATCGCGGCGCAGGATGCGTACGCAAAGCGAATGGAATGTGGAGATCAGCGGTTTGGAGAGGGAAGAGTGGCCGATCAGGCGCTCGACGCGCTCCGCCATCTCGGCTGAAGCCTTGTTGGTAAACGTGACTGCGAGAATCGAATCGGGCGCGACGCCTTTTTCCCGGATGAGCCACGCAATGCGGCTAGTGATGACGCGCGTTTTGCCTGAACCGGCGCCGGCGAGGATAAGTAGCGGCCCGTCAGTGGTTTCAACGGCGGCACGCTGTTCTGGATTCAGCTTTTCGATGAGTGACTGCGACAAAGGTGGCGTCCGGCGGAAAGGTTCCTGTCTCTAGTTTACCTGCCTTGCGATGTCCACGCCGATCGAGAGGATTTGCGCGCTGATCAATCCTGAAAGCAGATGGATCGAAGCGATTCAGCTATCGCCATCGAATATTTTTCCTGCCGACCCGTTCATTGTGATGGCCAACATAGCTCGCGGAGAAAAGGGGTAGTACGCTCTCTCTCGTTCACTCCAGAGATTCAACTTTGGACCTGGTAGGGCCGCCTCATCCACGGATCAGAAACGATCCGGGGGTCACTTGGAGACCATCCAGGGAAAAGGGGTGTGGCTCAGTGCCCCCTTATAATTACAGGCTCTTATGGCTCCTGGTTTCGACGGCTGTTTTCTCCGCTTCTGGTTTCGCTTCACCGCTGAATAACCCATTACTTCCGTTGGTTCCGCGCGGCGCCGAAATTGTTGCCGGGTTCGACAACCACCCAGTCGGACAACACGGGCACGGCCGGCTATTGCTGTCGACTCGTAACGACCGGCTCGACCTGGATGACTGGCAAGGACTTGCGGGAGTCGACAACAAAAGGGTCATCGATGAAGTGATCGAGGTAGCCGCTTCTTCCGCATCGGGGAGACTGACCGAACACCTGCTGCTGGTGGCGGGACGATTTGATCGGGAGCGAATCTTCAAAGCCGCTGAACTGAACGGCGCGCAGCGCAGTGAGTACGAGGGCCTGACGGTTTTGCTGATCAAACCGTTCGCTCGCGAACAGGGAGAGATGCTGGACACGCGCTGGCTCGTCATCCTGAACGATCGCATTGCAATGCTGGGAACGGAGACGATGGTTCAAGACGCGCTGCGCCGTTACGCAGCTCACGCCGACATCGATATGCCGCTGATGGAGCGGCTGGCCCAGATGCGTCACGACGTGACTTCGTGGACGATTCTCGTGGGATCTCCGAGCACTGAAGGGAGTCTTGTTTTCACGCAACCGAACAGCGTGTTGACGCGGCTGCTCGACGGCGCAGAAGTCTTGATGATTGGTACGCGCTTTGGTGCCAAGGTTCGTGTGGATTTTTCACTTCATGGCCACAACGATCCTCAGAGCGAGTTTTTAACAGAGAAAGCAGCATCGCTCGCAGACGTCTTTGCGAAAGAGTCGCCGATCTTGTCCGGTTCACCGCAACAACCGCAACGCCGGTTGGGAAACCTCTCCATGGAGCCGGAAAGCATCCCGGATCGCATCCATGGATCGGTCGAATTGTCGGCGAAAGAATTTGAACAGTGGAACGGGCAGGGAGGATTTGCGCGGAGATTGCAGGAGCCGTCTCTGCGAACTCTGGGACGCGGAGAATAGACAAGGCTCAAAGTTTGAGATGGCAGCCCGTTGGAACACGGAAGAACGGATGGCCGTCTCACTGCGCACCGTGAGACAGCCAGCAGGACTCCTTCGAGTGCTTACGATCGCAGCCACTGCTGGAGTGTGCGCAATCTCGCGTGGCCTGTTCACTGCGCATCACTATCGATCCGTTGAACGACGCGGCTGTATCGCCCGTAGCGACTTGGTGACTTCCACGGAGACGGGAAACCCCGGTGACCAGGACTGGGCGCCGGGGTCTCGATTCGCAAAGCGCGGTTTAGTTGTCGTCGCCATCATGATCGCCGTCACCGTCTGACGGCGGAAACGAGACGCCACGCAGCACTTCGCCGAAGCCCGCGGTGCGGAGAGTGCGGAACTTCTCATGGCCTGCTTCTGCGGGGTCGGTGTTGCTCAACCGGTCGGTGATGACCACCAGTTTGTCCGGATCTGCGCCCGTGTCGCCGTTACCGCTTGTGGTTGATGTGATGGCCCAGATGGTCACCGTTCCATCTTTGTTTACCTGGCCGGTAATGTTGCGCAGGCCATCGGTGGTCGGGGACCAGGGCAGGCCTGTTGCCGTGTTGATTCCGGTCGGATATCCGGGAACCGTATAAGGCGTGCCGAGATCGAGACCATTCTGCAGCGTGTAGGCCAGGCTCCAGGTCTGCGTGGATGAGTTGAAGACCCACTTTTCGAGGCCGGCGTTGGTCTGCGCGGCAGCGTCTGTGTAGGTATTCGTGGTGGCGTCGTAGGTGGCCGTGCCGTCGCCTTCATCGGCGACATACAGGGTATTGGCATCGGCGAACCAGAGACTGAAGGGGAAGTTGACCGGGTTTCCGTTCTTGTTCGAAAGCGTCGGGAAGCCGGCCAGGATGCACATGTTGTTGGGCAGGCCGGTCGAGGGAAGCGGTAGCGAATAGCCTAGCGGTGTGGTCGGCAACTTCGCGCCGGAGACGGGCAGGCCGACGCCGTTGGCGCAGGGCGTGTCGCTGGTATTCACGTAGTAGACCGTGTTCACCCCGTTGCCGCCGGAACCCTTGGTGAAGTAGAGGACGTTATTGAAGACCGTCATGCCGCGGAAGTTGTCGTCCTTTCCAACCTTGTCAGCCTTGTCGCCGAGTTCGGTTACGGAGAAGCTGCCGACGGGCGTGGGCAGGCCGGGAGTCTGATCTGCTTCGGGGGCGTTGACGGGGCTGAGAATCTGCGCACCGGCGCCGAGCACGACATTCTGCGGCTGCGGTGTGGATCCGTTGCCGGCGTTTCCAGCGGTGTAGTAGACGTCGTTACCCCAGGTGTTGTTGAGGATCACTGCGCGGCCGTTGTTTCCGCTGTACGCATTGGTCTCGGTGAAGTCGAAATGTCCCCAGCGATCCACGCGCGCAACGGCGCGATAGTAGGCAGAAGGGACCGGATTTGTGGAGTCGGGGGCCATGGGCGTGTTGGAGTTGGACACGTCCAGCTCATTCACTGGCGCGACGTATCCCATGAAACTCAGATAGCGGCCATCCGTGGAGAGGTGAAGTCCCATCTCGGACTTGGAACTGAAACTGGTGACAAGCTGGTCGCTCTTTGGATTGATCCACCAGTCGAGGCTGTTGGGAACCTCGAGCGACCTGATGACATGGCCCGAAGGGTTGACTTCGTCCAGGAAGATACGCGACGTGATCCCGAAACTCGCGTCGACAGGCGCGTTATTGAAGATGTAGGGGAACAGCCCATTGTTGACAGCGTTCACACATCCGCCCGATGCCGGCAGGCAATTCGGAGGCAGTACCTGCCCCACCGAGACGTTGCTCGCGCGATTGTCATAGACACTGCGGCTGACGATGAGGTTATTGCGGTCAAGCGTCCCATGATCGTCCTGGGCTGAAATGGGTTGAGACAAAGCGGTGACCATGAGGAGCGTAATCGTGCCGAACAAAACGCGGTACTGGGGAAAGTTAAAGGGTTGCTGCGTCACTGAGTGGCCTCCTGGAGCGGTTGATTTGAACGTGCGGAGAATTGGCAAACGGAACGCCGTCGATGAAGCTAACAGCGCCGCGTAAATGAACGATGAAAAAAGGATTAAAGGCGCGTTGCGCGCGGCTCGCACGCCGGCGCTATTCTGGGTGCGCGATGAAATCAAAAACGGTGGCCGTGTATTGTGGGTCGGCAAGCGGGAGCGATCCGGTGTTTCTGGAGGAGGCAAAGGCGC
Source organism: uncultured Acidobacteriaceae bacterium (assembly GCA_963830285.1). Taxonomy (GTDB): domain Bacteria; phylum Acidobacteriota; class Terriglobia; order Terriglobales; family Acidobacteriaceae; genus Telmatobacter. The sequence continues at coordinate 550,959 of CAWHLU010000008.1, read as the reverse complement.
TGGGAAAAGCGATCGCCGAAGCGGGGCTTGGCCTGGTATATGGCGGTGCAAGCGTGGGGCTGATGGGCGCGGTGGCCGATGCGGCGCTCGCCGGTGGCGCTGAAGTGATCGGCGTATTGCCGGAGATTCTTTCGGGCAGCGAGATTGCACACCGCGGTCTTACGCGGCTTGAGATGGTGCCGACCATGCACGAACGCAAGGCGCGCATGGTAAAGCTCGCCGATGCGTTCCTGATGCTTCCCGGCGGCTACGGAACGCTGGACGAGATGATGGAGATCGTGACGTGGAAGCAGCTTAGACTGCATGCCAAGCCCTGCATCCTGATCAATACGGCAAATTACTGGGATGGGCTGCTGGCATTTCTGGATCGTGCGGTGGAGGCTGGGTTTTTAAAAATTGAGAACCGGCGGCTGCTGGAGGTTGCGGCCACCGGGGAAGAAGCGGTTCGAATTGCGATCGGAAATGACACTCAACCACGGAACGGGGAAGGACGCATCGGGTGAACCCGTGTTCAGAGGGCGCTGCGCCGTCCGCTGAGCAGGTTGAAGACCAGAATTACCAGGGCTACGACGAGCAGGATATGGATGAGACCCCCGGCGAGGTGGAAACTGAAGCCGAGAAGCCACAAGATCAGAACGACAACAAAGATTGTCCAGAGCATAATTACCTTTCCAAATGAAGCGGGCGTCTAGCAGTGGGGTTGGGACGCCCGCTATTTGCAGCACGTGTCTTGTTAGTTAGATGCGATTGCTTGCGCCTTCGCGCCTCGGACTGCATTGAGGAAGGAAGCCGCTGAGGAGGGAACGGTTACTTCGCCCTTGAGAATCCGGGCATTCGAGACGTTGCGGCCATAGATAGCCCGCGTGGAATCCTCGTCGTGGCGAATTGAGGCACCGTTGAGTGTAAGGCCGGCAAACGCGCCCCTGGCTCGCGAATAAGTGAGAATCTCGGCATCCATTTTCCAATCGGTATCCGCAGAGGCATGACGACCAACAGGGCCGGCTGCCGCCGAGGCATCCGCGCCGATCTCAAATTTGCTGGAGAGCAACTGGCGCATTCCGCGTTCGTGCTGGATGATCATGACCAGGTCTACTCCCTCGATGCCGATCTGCAATCCCCAGCTTCCGCCGGTAATGTCGAAGAAGATTGGAGCGCTCCAGCCGTTCGCGGTTCTGCAGGTTGCGACGCCGCGGCCATTTTCTGCGCCGAACACGAATCCGCCCTTGAGAAGATGAGGCACGACGGCGACGCACTTGGCGTGCTCAAGGACTTCTTCAGGAATGCCCTTGTCCGGTGCGTTCATGATCTCGTGGAGCACGGAGCCGGCATGGTCGAGCCGGTCGTTGGTTGCTTCACGATTGGTTCCCGCCCAGCCAATGCTGGTCATGCTCAGTAATGCGACGAAGGTAAGGACTTTCTTCATGCGAAACACCATTTTTCTACCCGGGCGGTGCGTTTTCTTCATTACGCGTCGACAGAGCGCGTCAGGTAAGTCCGATACTATTTGGGGTTCAGATGAGGCGTCTGAGCATTAAAGCTCACTAACGAGAGATGCCGGCTTTGGCGGATGCATTCTGACCAGCGCGTCCGGGCTATTCTGCTGAATAGAGAGAGGCTAGCTCGATGGTTGAGTTTCGAAAATGCTCCGTTTGATGCCGGCATCTTCCATTCGAAAGCAGGGCCGGGACGAAGGATCATTGGATTTGCGCCGAAGCAGCCTTTCTTTTCGCTGCTGATCGAATACAAGAACCGCATCGGCGTGCACAAATCGCTGCTGAACGTGATTCTGCTGGATCCGATCCCGGATGCTCAGGCGGAGGCTTTGAAGCTGTTCCTTCCTGAAATGCAGAGCGAGGTAGAGGTTACTCCACGGTCAGGTTTTTGAGGAACAGATCGTAGTCTGCCATGGCCGGTGTTTCGATCGAGGCGGCGGTGTCGAGCAGCACCAGGTAGAACAGCTTGCCGGGAATTCGCTCCTGCGTCTGGGCGGGCCGGAAGACCTGCGGTCCGCTGGCTGCATCCCCTTTCGGAAGAGCTGCGGGAGATTCGAACAGCAGTCCGGGAAACTCGGGCTGATCGCGTTCGAAGGCGAGGATGCGTCCATGCCCGTCGCCATCGTCCTTGTACATGCCCGGCTGCACACCCTTCACAGCCAGACAGTTGGATGCGGGGCATCGCGAAGGCGTGAAGGCTTCGAAGGTGCCCTTGGAGGTGAACTTCTTGAGGAAGTCTTCGAGCGTTTCGGCGGCGGCGGGCTGCTGCACTAATACCAGAACGCTGGGCCGCAGATCGCGCGTTGTGGCTTTGTACTCGCCGGAACTGAAGAAGGCCACGCAGGAGTGGTTACTGAATCCGAGCTGATTCGCGGTCCACTGGCCGGGAACGGTGAAGCGCACCCCACACAGTGTCGAGGTGAAACGGACCGCATCGTCTGCCTTGGCTGCCTGCCAGACTTCCTTCGAATCATATTTCTTGCCGGGATCGAATACGTCGAAACGCTTGCGGGCAATTTCCACGAGTTGAGAACGCATCTCTGTTTGAGGTGCATGCAGCTTATCGAGGTGGGAAGCAGCGCGCAGCACGTGCGCGGGCATGTTTGCCACCGCGGCACAGTACATGTAGTCGCCCCAGAACGCCGGCAGGAGCTGGTCCCATGGGTGCGCGGCTTCGATGGCGAGGAATTCTTCGGCACCGGGCTCGGTTTGGGCTGTCTGGCAAAGCAGATTGGCGTGAAACCAGGTTGTCCGCATGTCGGCGGGAGCAAGTTTGCGCGCCTGTTCGAACGCGGCGATCGCCTTGTCGTGGCTGTCGGGGACGTCGACGTTGTAGGCGTAGTGGGCGACGAGGCCGGTGAGCAGTGCAAGTTCGACGCTGTCAGGATGCTTCTGGAGTGCGGATCCGAGGAAGCCGAGATCCTTTTCCAGCCTGTCAGCCACGTCTTTTTTTGCGATTGCATAATTCCATTTGTCAGTCCAGGTGCCGGCGTAGGGTTCAAGCTGGCGAGCATCGTCGAGCGCGGCGAGAATCGATGTCTCCTGCGGAAGAGCGGCGGCGTGGATGGCGGCGATGTCTGCGAAAGCTGGAGTCGCGGTGAAGGCGGGCAGAAGGGCGAAGAGCAGCGCAAGACTTCGGCGCATGGAGGCCTCGTAGGTGGAGAGATGGAATGAGTGTAGCCGCCAACCAAGATTTGAGCGCGAGGAGGATCTTAACCCCACTCCAGCGATTTGGTGAACCGATCGCCATGGGCACTCGTATTGGAAAAACAGGAGGCCAGACCATGCTCGCTCGACTCAAGCGTTCCCAGGCGATTGCTATCACAGCGGTCGCACTTCCCATCGGAATGATTGCTGCCTATCTCGCGTTTTTGATTGTCCCCCAGGTTGTCCGCGCAGTTGTGCCGGCGGTTGTCCAGCAAGTGGTTGAGCAATAGGCGTTAAGCATGCTCTGTCACTGGGTCAAACCATTCGCCTGCCGAGCCGCGACCATTGCTTTCGTCGAAAATCTCGCTATTTTCGGCGGGCGCGTTCGCGCTGGAGTTCGCGGTAAAGTTCGCTCTTCGATTGGCCAAGTTCGCGGGCCAGGCGCTTGAGAGCTTCCTTTTCGTCGAGGTTGGATTCGGACTGGAGGCGGGCGATGCGGGCGGAAAGTGATTCCCTGGTCTCAGAAGCGAGACCAGGGGCACCCAGGGTTTTGGCGGGGGCTTCGATGAGCAATGTAAATTCGCCGCGGATGCGGTCGCGGGCAACAAGATCGCGGCGGACATCGGCGACAGTGCCGCGAAGGAATTCTTCGTGGATCTTGGTGAGTTCGCGCGCAGCCACCACGCGCAATGCCGGGCCGAAAACGGATTCGAAATCGGCAAGGGTTTCGGCGATGCGGTGCGGGGCTTCGTAGAAGATCATGGTCTGCGAAGTCTCGCGAGGTTGTGCAGCCAGGGCGTCGAGAGCCGTGCGGCGGGCGCCGGCTTTTTCCGGCAGGAATCCGAGGAAGAGGAATTCGCCGGTGGGCAGGCCGGATGCAACGAGGGCGCTAAGGGCAGCATTGGGGCCGGGGATAGGAACGACGGGGACGCCCGCGGCGATGGCTTCGGTGACGAGCCAGGAGCCGGGATCGCTGATGCCGGGCATGCCTGCATCGGAGACGACGGCGATGGTGCCGCCATTCTTCATCGCTGCGATCAGCTCTGCTGCGCGATCACGCTCGTTGTGCTGATGGAAGCTAACGGTTGGCGTGGTGATGGCGAAGTGGTTGAGGAGCTTTTGCGTCTGGCGGGTGTCTTCGCAGGCGATGCGGTCGGCGTGTTTGAGGACTTCGAGGGCGCGGAGGGTGATGTCGCCGAGGTTGCCGATCGGAGTGGCGACGAGGTAGAGGCCGGGAGCTAGCTGATTCTGACATTGCTTAGAACATGGTAGTGCCTCACCGTTCCCTCCGAATTCAAGGCGAAGAATCGTCAAAGGGAAGAGTGGCCCACAACCCGCCCGCGATTCGTAATTTGATGGTCAAAAAGTCGGTGAGTGTCCTCGACCTGTGCAGTCATCGGAAGATTCCCCTTATGGAAGCGGATCTGCCAACCTGCATTTGGGTTGGGTCTTCCAGTCCCGAAGAAACAGGCTAATTCAGAGGGATTTTGTATAGATTTCGCTGTATCGTAGCGCGGACGTAGGCGTAGATCGAGGGGTCGGGACCAAGAACGAAGGGAGACATCCCTGTTGTGTTAATCTGCGCAACTACGTTGAGTCGCTCGGCCTCTTCAATGGATTTCAGGCCGGACGACGGCAACTCAGGTAATTCCTTGCCGTGCGGCAGACCAATCACGATCGTTTTTCCCGGACCCATTTCCCCGACCCCACGAAATCTCATATATAGGAGTCTGGCGTCCCGTCCCCATCCAACTGAACAGAATTTGCAGATTTTAATCGCAGATCCTCCCTGTAGAGGCTGAGCGATGAGTGGGGTGAAGTCCATGAGGAATAAGTCTCCTCGAGGCGAGACACCGGCGAATCTTGCATCAGGATCGACAATCATCTTCCGGTGTACGGTTCCATCGGGCCCAACACTTGCGATGAATTGCTGGCCGCCTTCGCGCACCAGAAAGTAAATCTCGCCGGTTGGTCCAAAGGACGGCCATTGGGTCTCGAACGAAGTCAGCTGTTTCGGCGGTGAACGGCGATCGAGGGACGCGATCCAAGAACGTGGAATCCCTTCTGCATCGGGAGCCCAGAAGGCAACGCGTTCGCCATCCGGCGCGATATCAAAGCTGCTCATCGAAACCCCTGGCAGAGCCGGCTCACTCTGGCCAGAATCAATATCCGCCCTCCAAAGTTGTCCCGAGGGAGGGGCCCGCGAATCTTTTTCGAGCACAAGGTAATACAACTTCTTCCCGTCAGGCGAAAACGTGGAATGGGCAGCTCCCGCCCCATATCCCAGACCAGGCATGCTGGCAAATCCTTCGCCGGAAATCTGGCGATCCCCTTGCTGATTGTGAAGCCAAACGGTCGTTTGCCTGATGCCGGCGGAGGTTATCAACGAATGGCCGTCAGGAGAAATGGCGATGCCTTCTTCCTGGGTTGCGCCAAAAGTCAATTGCTCCGGTTGTCCCCCGGGAAAATGCTGACGCCAAATGTGGTATCCGTCTCCCGCATCTGCGCTGAAGTACATGGTTTGCCCATCCGGGCTCCAACCCGCATTGGTACACTGCGCGGTCTTCGGCCCCACTGTCTCTCCGCTGTTGCTGCTATCAAAAGGAACCACGCGGCAGGGACGCCATCCTACTTTGTCCATCTCTGAGATGAGTACCCACTTACCATTCGGAGAAACCCAAGAGCGGTGCGCCATCCCTATTTCGTCAGCTGGCAAATAGACATCGCGCTCTGCCTCTCGGCTCTCGAGGGCGGTGGCAACTCCCATGTGGGTTGCCCTTTTGATCTCAGAAAACACCACGTGTTGCGGGTCCACCCACGTCAGCGCAGAAGCGTTGGGCAGCAGTTCTTTGGGTTCTCCTCCGAGAACGGGGACGACCCAGGTATTCCATCCGAAGCTAGCATCCGTCTCCGTATAGGCGATGCGCGATCCATCCGGCGAAAAGACCGGACCCATCTTCGTTGCATTGTCATGCGTGAGTTGGACCGGCTCTCCATCCGGCAACATCTTCACGTAGATTTGGCCCGGTGAGACAAATGTTTCTGGTCCGCGAATGAATGCGATCATGCGCCCATCGGGCGAGAGAGCGGGCGAAGTTGCTCCATCGGAGAACCGCGTGATCTGCACCCATGAGTTGCGTGAAGCGGTGCCTGTCCGACGCGATGGATATAGATAGAAAAACAGCGCCAGAGAACCAACGGCGAGCAGCACTACAAGAGCACCAGCCAAGACGGCCTTTCGACGGCTGTTTACCGAGTGGACCTCTTTCAGGTCTTTAAACTCCGGTGAGCCAGGAGTCGCTGATGCCTCAGAGTTCGTGCGCTCTTCTTCAACAACCTGAACCGGAGCGACGAACCGATACCCGCGCCGGGGCAAGGTTTCGATAAAGCGCGGGCTTTCCGCGTCGTCCCCGAGTGCTTCGCGCAACTTCTTCACTGCGGTATTAATGCTGTGTTCAAAATCAACGAACGTATCGCCGGGCCAGAGTTTTCGCTGAAGGTCTTCCCGGCTGACCATTTCCCCGGGGTGTTCAAGAAGAGCAGCAAGAATCTGGAACGGCCGCTCTTGCAGCTTAACCTTATCGCCATTGCGCCGCAGTTCTCCGCTGCGAAGGTCAACTTCGAATTCTCCGACGCGGAGGCGCGTATTGGTTGTTGCTGGCTCTGGCATGGCGGGGAATCACCAGCGCTTTAGATTCGACCTTAGCGGCTTCCAAAATCAGGGTCAAGAAAGAAGATCAGCGAAAAGCTAGATGCGATTAACCGATCTTGCCAGCTTTTCGTCAAGATTCCTAACCAATTTCACGAGTCACCCAGAATTCACCTTCGATTACCCGCTGTGCATTGATGGCAAAGCGCGTTTCGGCCAAAGTCCGATCAAGCGCGAGGTCAGATCCAATCGCGCTTCCTGGGTTGGATTCGCGCGGTGTGTCGGCGCAGCTTTCCCTACTATCGCACTCACGGCGCAATTTTTCCCGGCTAGCCATTTGATAGGAGAAGTGCCATGACCCCGAGATATGCTCACCTCGCCAAGTCTATTTCGAGTTTTTCCCTGGCCGCCGGCCTGCTCTGCGCCGGTGTCATCGCCTCAGCCCAGACCACCGCGTCTGTCAACATCCCGTTCGCATTTTCTGCGGACAATCAGACTGTTCGAGCCGGTCACTACAAGGTTGAACTGCTTTCGGACCGTTTCGTCTCTCTTCGCAACTTAGAGACAAATCAGACACAGGTATTGATGGTTCGTCCCGAAGCGGAATCGGCAATTCAGTCGCGCGGCCGTCTGATCTTCAAACAAGACGGGGAAAAGAAGTATCTGGCAGAGGTCTGGATCGCCGGGTCGAGCATGCACAGCGAGATGGCTGTGGTGCATAAGCAGGAGCAGACGCTGGCACAAAGGGAACCCAAGGTCCCAACGATTGAAATTGCAATGAAGTAGGACGGCGTGTTCACGATCGCGGCCGGACCCGGGCGAAAGCTCTGTGCCGGCCGCGAACTCGCACACTATCGCAGTTTAGACCTCAGGCAAATCGCGCGATTGTCCCAAATCAATAGAGGAGACGCTCATGACCCCGGACTCCAACCTCCCTCTCCTCCTCGTGACGAAAGGCTTGAAGTCTAAATCAATCGTTCGGGCTGAACTCAGTAAAGAGCGCCTAACGCTGAAAGCTTCTACCCCCTCCAAAGCAACATCACCAAGAAGGCCTCGCCGAGACATACCGAAGCGTCGCGAGATCGCACGACGTAACACGCCTAAAGCACATTGAAAAGGCAATTGGCCATGGAAGTTGCGGTCGAATAACCGCCAAAGGGGAAACTGAGGCCAAGATCTTGCCAGCTCCTGCTCGAACAATTAGTCTTTACTTTTGCTATAATGTAAAGAAGAGGTGTACTTTGGAAGCCACACTCAGCAGCAAGGGGCAAGCAACGATTCCTAAAGCTGTGCGGGAGCGGTTGAGCTTGAAGCCGGGAGACCGGTTCAAGTTCTTCTTTCATCCCGACGGTGTGATCATTCTGCCGAAGATCCCGACTTCGCGGCTCAAAGGAGTCGTTCCGAAGCCCGCCAAGCCTGTATCGCTCGACGACATCCACGCGGGTATCGAGGCCGGCGCCACGGAGAGATTCAGGCGCAGGAAATGATTGCTCTAGATACAATTCTTCTTTTGCGTTATTTGACTCAAGACGACCCCGTGCAGTCTCCAAAGGCGACGCGAGTCATTCAGCGTTTGACCGAAGAGGAGCGTGGCTTTGTCAGCCTCGTCACCATTCTCGAAATCGTCTGGGTTCGCAAGAGCATTTACAAGCGCACACCGCATGAAATCGCGGATGAAATAGAGATGATTTTAGCGGCCGACACGCTTGAGGTACAGAACGAACAGGAGGTCTATCACGCCGTAGTTGCGCTCAGAGGAACCGGCGAGTTCGAAGACGGGTTGATTGGCGCCCTTGGCCTCTGGAGGGGATGTTCCGCGACTCTGACCTTCGATGACCATGCCTCGCGGCGACTGCATGGATTCAAGCTGGTCTCCTGATCTCGATTGGCCTTTAATCCAGCGGAGTACTCCATCGTGGGCGCGTCACCGGCCACTCGGAACTTTGACGGATCCACGCCACTTGGCAGAGGGGTGCGCCTACTCGCCCGCGTCTTCGGCTTCGATGCGGCGCTGCTCAGCCAGGAGAGACATCGAGCTCATGAGGTTTTGTACGCTGACGATGCCGACGACTTTCCCACTTTCGGTGACGGGAATGAGCGAAAGGCCCTGGCCGCCGGAGATGCGGCGGATCGTGGTGCCGAGCGTATCTTCAGGGCGGGCGACCTGGAAGGCTCGCGACATGATGGACTGGATGTAGCCATTGCCGTCGTTGCGGAGCGCGTCCACGATGCGCTGACGCGAGACGATGCCGACCAACTGCGGGCCACGAACCACCGGGAAGTCTTCCTGCAGGGAGTGGACGCAGCGGAAGAGCGCGTCGGCCAGCGTGTCGGAAGGGGAGAGCGTTGCGAAGTCAGTGAGCATCACTTCGCGCATGTGCACGGTATCGACGACGGATTGGAAGAAGACGCCCTGGTCCTCGACCTGTGCCGCGATCATGATGAAAAAGCCGGCGATGATGAGCCAGTAGGCTTGCAGCGCCATGCCGCAGATCATCACGGCGAGGGCAATGAGCTGTCCGATGCCGGTGGCGGCGCGGCCTGCCGGCGAAAGGCCGTGGGTGCGGGCAAAATTTCCTCGAAGCAGGCGGCCGAAGTCGAGCGGATAAGCAGGAAGCAGGTGCACCAGGCCAAGTCCCGCCTGCATCCAGACCATGCTGCGCAAAAGGTAAGCGGCCGTAATGAGGGGACGCCCGAGCAGGCGCACATCCCCGCCTGCGCCGATGAAGGCCGCAGCCAGGATCAGCGCGGTAAAGCAATTGGCAAGCGGACCCGTGAATGCCATGGCGAACTGGCCAAAGCCCTGGTTCGCGGCTTCCTGGCTTTCGGGGTTGGCGTAGGCGAAGAGGCCGCCGATGGGAAGCAGGAGTACGGCGCGCAGCTTCAGGTGGAGATAAGCAGCCATCATCAGGCGCGCGGTCTCGCGGACCACCACGGCCGACACGCAAACGAGGAACAGGCCGAGGCCGCGCATGATTCCATTGGGGGCGCTGAGGCCGAGGCAGACCAGCGCAAGGGCGGGGAAAAAGACGTGAACGCGCATCTCCACGCCCATCCATCGGCCCAGCGGTATGGTCCAGCCACGCATATCCAAATTGTAGTGTCTCAGGGTGAGTACGCGTTTCTTATATCCTGATTCGCGATGCGGGTGATTGCGGGAATGCTGCGGCGAAGGACACTGGATGCTCCGGCGGGGCTGGGGACCCGTCCTACGAGCGACCGGCTGCGAGAGACTCTGTTTAATGTACTTGCACCGCGGATGGAGGGTGCACGGTTTCTGGACTTGTACGCGGGGTCGGGCGCCGTAGGCATTGAAGCGGCCAGTCGCGGCGCCGCCCACGTGGTGCTGGTAGAGAGGGCGGAGCCGGCGCTGAAGGTGCTGCGCGCAAATCTCGAAAAGCTGGGGCTGCGGAGCGGTGTGCGGGTGGAGGCAGTGAGCGTGGGGGCATTTCTGCGGCGTGTGAGGCCGGAGGGTTCGGCGATGCGCTTCGACGTGGTGTTTCTCGATCCGCCTTACGAGGCCGCAGAGGAGTACGCGATGGCGATCGGCTTGCTGGGCGGCGCGGCATCGGCGTTGCTGGCGGAGGGTGCCGTGGTGATTGCCGAGCATCGGCGCAAGGAGAAGCTAGAGGAGGCATATGGAATGTTGCACAGGGTCCGAGTGCTGGAGCAGGGGGATGCGGCACTGAGCTTTTTTGAAGCAGTCGTCGGCGTATTGGATGAATCTGCAAACAAAGATAATCCGTAATCCGACGGCAATTATTTCTTCAAAATATTGATATAAGCGTAGTTGATATGCGGCAGCGAATCCTTGGGAAAAACCACGTCAACCTGTGTTCGGGTCTTGAACCGATATTGAAGGATGTGAGCGCCCTGAAAGCAGTACGGATACCCGCCTCTCGCACCCTTAAATGAACCGCCAGGCGCTAAAGGCTTGGAAGGGCCGCCGGGGGCAATCACAACAATATGGCCCATCGTCGCCTTGGGCTCATATGTCCGCATTTCATTCAGGCCTAAGCCTCCCAGAACCAACTGGCCTTCATTTGCCAGTTTTGTCGCGAGATTCTTGTCATTTGCAATAGAGATGAAGGGCGGCTTGTCGAATCGTGCTCGAATGTTATCGGCTGTGCCCGCAAATGCGCTGGAAAGGTCGTGAATTCCATATTCAGTTGCAACTTTGCCTGCCACCGCTTGAACGAACTTGTTGCAATCGGCAACGAGTCTTTCGTCTTTTACGAACTGGCCGCTAATCTCCTCCACGGGCATTGCCACGATGATGCTCTCCTCTTTACAGCGCGACTGTTTTGCGACAAGCTTCCCACCCGTCCTTCGCGAATGTCAAGGTGTGGATCACGAGAAGCGCACCCAACAAAGCTTGTTGAGGCGGAAAATGCGAGAATCATCACGCGACGCAAAGAGAAGAGTAAGGTCGAACAGAATGAAGGCAAACATGCGTATGCGATTCGCGGTGTTCTTGTTCTGCACGTCATTTCTGCAGCTACTGGGGGCGCAGAGTGTTCCTCACTGGGTGATTGGCCCATTCGCGCGGCCGGCGACGGGAAATCCGGTAGTCTCCCCCGATCCGGCTTCGACGTTTCAGGACCCGATCCTGCACCAGCCTGTCGCGTGGGAGGCGCTGCACACCTTCAATCCTGCGGCAATCGTGCGTCATGGCAAGGTCTACGTGCTGTACCGCGCAGAGGACAATTCGGGTGCGATGGAGATCGGCGGGCATACATCGCGGCTGGGCCTGGCCGAGAGCGATGACGGTGTCCATTTCAAGCGAACGGGCGAGCCGGTGTTTTACCCGGCCGCCGACGACCAACAAGCCCGCGAGTGGCCGGGCGGGGTCGAAGATCCGCGTATTGTGGAGCGCGACGACGGCACCTATGTGCTGACGTATACACAGTGGAATCGCAAGACGTATTCGGTGGGAATCGCGACTTCTCGCGATTTGAAGCATTGGACGAAATACGGACCGGCATTTCTGACGGCTTTGGGCGGCAAATACGCCAACCTGATGTACAAGTCAGCCGGGATTGTGACGCAACTGAAAGATGGCCGCCTGATTGCGGCCAAGATTGCGGGCCGCTATTGGATGTACTGGGGCGAAGGGTCCATCAAGCTTGCCACGTCGGACGATGCGATTCACTGGATACCTGTCGAAGACATGCACGGGAAGCTGGTGGAACTGCTGCAGCCGAGGGCTGGGCACTTCGACAGCACCTTTCCCGAGACGGGTCCGCCGCCGGTGCTGACCAGCGCGGGAATCGTGGTGCTCTACAACGGCAAGAACGCAACGGAAGGCGGCGACCCTGCGCTGGGTCCGAATGCCTATGCGGCAGGCGAGGCGATCTTCGAGCCGGCCAATCCCGCGAATCTGCTGGAGCAGACCGACAAGCCGGTGCTGATGCCGGAACTGCCGTATGAGAAGACCGGACAGTACGCAGCCGGCACGACATTTGCGGAGGGCCTGGTCTTCTTCCACAAGAAATGGTTCTTGTATTACGGGTGCGCGGACTCGCTGGTCGCGGTGGCGACCGCCCCGGCTGAGGGGATGAGTGTAGATTCCCTGCGCATGGCGCCTGCGAAAGAGAGCGCGCCCGGACCCCGGGTTATGCCGGCCGCTGGCGGTGCGCCTCCGGGCGCAGAGGCGAATGCGCATGGGTTCTACCTGCGCGGCGGCGACACCGTGGTGTTCTACGGCGACAGCATCACCGAGCAGAACTACTACAACCAGTATGTCGAACTGTACGTGGCAACGCGCTTTCCGTGGATGCGGGTGCATTTCTACGGCGCGGGCGTAGGCGGCGATCGCGTGACGGGGGGCGGCGGCGGGCCGATCGATCAGCGACTGGAGCGCGATGTGTTCTCAGAGAAGCCGACCGTCGTCACGGTGATGCTGGGCATGAATGATGGCGGCTATAGCTCGATGACGGACGAGAAAGAGCAGACGTATGTGAAGGGCTACGAGCACCTGCTCGACTCGATTCGCGAGCACGTGCCGGGCGCGCGGCTCACGCTGCTGGGGCCATCCCCTTATGACGATGTGACGAGGCCGGTGATTTTCCCGGGCGGATACAACGCAGTGATGCAACATTTCGCGGAAGTGGATCAGTCGCTTGCCGATAAGTATGGCGCGGCATTTGCGAATCTGAATCCATCCGTGGTGGCGGCGATCGGCAAAGCCGACGTACTGGACCCGAGGCTGGCCGTGCTGCTGCTGCCGGACCGCGTGCATCCCGATCCGCTGGCGCACTGGGTGATGGCCGAGGCGTTGCTGAAGGGATGGCATGCTCCGTCGCTGGTATCCAATGTAACGGTAGACGCGCACGACGGAACGGTGACGCAGGCCTTCAATGCCAGCGTAAGCCGGGTGGAACAGGCAGACGGCGCGTGGAAGTGGACGGAAGTTGAAGATGCGTTGCCGTTGCCGCTGACACGGAGCAATGCAACCACCGCGCTGCTTCTGGACTTAACCGACATTCAACGGCAGCTCAATCAGGAATCGCTGCGCGTAACCGGGCTGGCAGCAGGGCGCTATGCGCTCAGCATTGACGGCGACGCCGTCGATACTTTTTCGCCGGAGGCGCTGGAGAGCGGAATCAACCTGGCGGACTACGGGACGCCGATGTTTCACCAGGCACAGCGCGTAAGCTGGCTGGTGCGCGATCGCGATGAGACCCATTACATTCACCTGCGCATGCGCGTGCGCAATGCCGATACCGGCGCGGAAGAAGGCAAGGATGTGTTGCAGGCGTTTGAAAATTCGCTGGAGGACTCGATCTATGAGGCGGCCACGCCCAAGCCGCACGTCTTCCGGCTTACGCCTGTCGCAACGGGAACGACGCAGAGTACGCGGTGATCAAGACAGAGCATAGCGACGCGGAAGACGAGAGCGCGACGAGGAGGGTGTGATCGCGAAGATTTCGCTGAAGTCGGTGCTGGAGACGGAAGGGTCCGGGACGGGAGGGCCTGAGACGAAAGGGATGGAACTGCGCGATGTGGCAACGCATGCCGCGGGCCCCGGGGGCTCGCTGCCGCTGACCGCAGAGATGCTGTTGCAGGAGCCGTCTGGGAATCTTTTTGGCTTGAGCCAGAACGCGGGGATGGGTTGGGAGGCAGCGCGGTTGCTCGATCCGGAGTTTCTGATTCTCAGCACGCATGGCGGGTTGCGCGCGGAGGATGGCCGTCCGATCGCGCTGGGATTTCATACCGGACACTGGGAAGTGGGGCTGCTTGTTGCCGAGGCAGCACGCGAGTTGAAAGCGCTGCATGCGATCCCGTTTGCGGGGGCATGTACCGACCCTTGCGACGGACGGACGCAGGGCACGACGGGCATGATGGACTCCCTGCCCTTTCGCAACGATGCGGCAATGGTGCTGCGGCGGCTGATGCGGTCCTTACCCACGAGTAAAGGTGTGCTGGGAGTTGCCACTTGCGACAAAGGATTGCCGGCGATGATGATGGCGCTGGCTTCAGCCGGGCCGCTTCCAGCAGTTCTGATTCCCGGTGGAGTCACGTTATTGCCGGAGTCGGGCGAGGATGCAGGCAAGGTGCAGACCATCGGAGCACGGTTTGCGCAGCAGCAGATCACGCTGGAATATGCGGCCGAGGTGGGTTGCCGCGCGTGCGCATCGCCCGGGGGTGGATGCCAGTTTCTGGGCACGGCGGCGACGGCGCAGGTTGTGGGCGAAGCACTTGGCCTGGCGCTGCCGCATACGGCGCTGGCGCCATCGGGGCAGGCAATCTGGCTGGATGCGGCGAAGCGATCTGCACGTGCAATCATTCGGTTGCATGAATTGAAGCTGGGTGCGCGCAACGTGCTGACGGATGCGGCGGTGCGCAATGCGATGGTGCTGCATGCGGCGTTTGGTGGGTCAACGAACTTGCTGCTGCATCTGCCGGCGATCGCGTTCTCAGCGGGATTGAAGCGACCCGGGCGCGCAGACTGGGAGGAAGTGAATCGCAAAGTGCCGCGGCTTGTTGACGCGCTGCCGAATGGTCCCCGTGGATTTGCGACGGTGCAGGTGTTTCTGGCCGGCGCGGTGCCTGAGGTGATGCTGGAACTGCGCGCCGCGGGGCTTTTGGACTGCAGCGTTCGCACGGTAAGTGGCGACACACTCGACGCCAGCCTCGACTGGTGGCGCGACAGCGAGCGGCGGCACACCCTGCGCAAGAGGTTGATGGAACTGGATGGGATCGACGCCGGGGACGTGATTATGACGCCGGATCGAGCGCGTTCGCGCGGATTGACGGCGACGGTCTGCTTCCCAGTCGGCAACCTTGCACCGGAGGGTTCGGTGATCAAGAGCACGGCGATTGATCCTTCGCTGATGGGCAAAGATAATGTCTTTCGCCATCGTGGGCCGGCGCGCGTGTTCACGACGGAGGCGGCCGCGATTGCGGCGATCAAAGCCGGCGCCATCGGGCACGGCGATGTGATCGTGCTGATCTGCGGCGGCCCGAAGGGCGCGGGCATGCAGGAGATCTACCAGGTGACGTCGGCGCTGAAGCAGTTGCCGCATTGCAAGCACGTCGCGGTGCTGACGGATGCACGATTCAGTGGAGTTTCGACGGGCGCGTGCATCGGACATATTTCGCCGGAGGCGCTGGCAGGTGGTCCGATCGGGAAAGTGCAGGAAGGCGATCGGATCCAGATTGTGATCGATCGCGGGAGGCTGACGGGCTCAGTGGACCTGGTAGGGGATGTCAGCGGCGAGTTGAGCGCGGAAGAAGCTGCAGGGAAATTGGCGAACAGATCGCCGCGAGCAGATTTGAAGCCTCATCCGGCGCTTCCAGAGGATACACGGCTGTGGGCAGCGCTGGTAGAGGCGAGCGGGGGCGTCTGGGGTGGATGCGTGTACGACACGGAGAAGATTGTGGCTGCACTGGTGTCCCAAAAGTCAGCTGATTGAGGTTCTTGGTATCCCACCCGTGCCGCGAAAGGCCGCGTCAGGGATGGGGCACCCAGGGTCGTAGCTGATTCGATTCTGTTAAAAGCAACCGCTGGGTTGCACAAGGATTGAGATCCATGACTGGAAATAGTTCCGGTGTGAGCAGGCGGAGTTTTCTGGGAGCGCTGACGATGGCGAGCGCGTGTGCGGGTTCGTCGATGGCAAAAGGGATGACCACAGATGCGGTGCGCGGTCCGGATCGTCCGGATCTGTTGGCGCCCCTGAAGATCGATGCGGTGGAGTTGATCGAATTGCACGGGCGCTATATGGAGGAGGCCGGTGTCGATCACCAGCCACAGGTGAATCCTCTGGATGTGTATGACGCGTACCGGCCCGCTCCCTACAAGGACAAGCCTGATGGAACGCGCGAGGTGCAGGCCGAGGCGATCTACATCCGGATTCGTACGGCGGCCGGCCTGGATGGACTCTACGGTCCGGTCGATCGCGAGCCGGCAACCCTCGTACTCGAGGACCTGCAGCACTTCCTGATCGGCAAGGACGCGCTGGCGGGCGAAATCGTGTGGGACCAGATGTATCGCTCAAACCGTCAATCGCGCGCGGGGATCTTCATGATGGCGATCAGCGCGGTCGATAACGCGCTGTGGGATCTGCGCGGAAAGTTCTACGGGGTACCGGTGTGGCGGCTGCTGGGCGGCCCATCGCGCGAGAAAGTGGAGATGTATGCAAGCGCTCTGGGTTTTTCGCTCGCATTGGACGAGGTGCAGAAGAGGGCGACGGAACTTAAGAACCAGGGATTCCGCTACCAGAAATGGTTCATTGGCTATGGGCCGGGCTCGGGTTCCGAGGGCATGCGCAAAAACATCGAGCTGGTGAAGACGCTGCGCGAGACGCTCGGCGACGACTACGAGATCATGTTCGACGCCTACAGCGGCTGGGATCAGGATTATGCGCTGGAGTGGGCGCGGCGGGTCGAGCAATACAGGCCGTACTGGATGGAGGAGGTTACGCATCCGGAGAAGCTCGACAGCTTTGCGGCGATCCGGCAAGGGACGACGGTGCCGCTTGCCGCAGGTGAACATTTCTACGGGCGCTGGGAGGTAGAGCGCTATCTACAGGCACGGACGCTGTCGGTGGTGCAGGCCGATCCCGAGTGGTGCGGCGGCGTGAGTGAGTTGGTGAAGATCGGGACTGTGGCATCTCTGCACGATGTGCGCGTGATTCCGCACGGGCATAGCCTGCGCGCGGCGGTGCATACAATCCTGAGCCAATCGCCGATGACGTTTCCGCTCGGCGAATACCTGGTGACAAAGATGCGGCACTATCATCACTTTGAGAAGAATCAGCCGGTGGTGGAGCAGGCGCACATCGCAGCGCCGACCGGGCCGGGATTCGATGTCCAGCTCGATGAAGCGAAGATCGAATCGCGGCGGTTGCTGACTGTGGAGTGATGTGTCAAATTCGATGTGTTGGCGCAGCGCTCGACAAGCGAAGAAATCGGCCAGGTGAATGGATTGAAAAGTTCGAGAGTATTTCTCGTAGCGGTATTTGCGGTCTTGATGGGAGGAATCGCGTGCGTGAGAGCGCAAGAGTCTGTAACGTCGCCGCAACTGGTCATCATCGATACCGATATTGGCGATGACATTGACGATGCGTACGCTGTGGCGCTGGCGCTGAAGAGCCCCGAACTGAAAATTCTGGGAGTAACGACCACCTTCGGGGACACGGCGCTGCGAGCGCGGCTGCTGGATCGATATTTGAAGGCGGTGGGGCGGAGCGATATTCCCGTGAATGCTGGACCAAGCCTGTTGGCGGACACCCGGAAGTCGCACGCATGGCAGAAGCGGAAAACGCCTCCTGGAATGACGCAGGCGGAGTACGCTTTGCGCAGCCCGGCGCGGAGATTTGGAGATGGAGCGGAGTTCATCCTGCGAGAGGCGCGCGAGCATCCGGGCGAGATCACCCTGATCGGGATTGGACCCCTGTTCACGGTTCAGGCGGCGATCGAGCGAGACCCGGCAGCATTCCGAAAACTGAGGCGCGTGGTGATCATGGGCGGCAGCATTGAGCGCGGATATGGTGTGAACGCGCAGGGCAAGCCGAATCCGCCGCAGCCGGAGTGGAATATTCTGTGCAATCCGGCCGGAGCGAAGGCGCTGCTGGCATCAGGGGTGCCGGTATTCATGATGCCGCTCGATTCAACGCAAGTGCCCCTCGATGAGAAGAATCGGGAGACCCTGTCTGCGTACCGATCACCTCTGAACGAGCAGTTGACGCTGCTTTATCGGGAGTGGGTGCAGGGAACACCGACCCACAGCCTCACGCCGACCTTGTTTGATCCGGTGGCGGTGACGTATACCTTTCGGCCAGATCTGTGCCCGGCAAAGCCAATGCATATTGATGTCAATGACGAAGGGCTGACATCACCCGGGACCGGAGCGCCAAACGCCCAGGTTTGTCTGCAATCGGATGAGAAAGGGTTTCTGGATCTGCTTCTGAGCCGTTTGACCGGGCGATGAAGGTGGCGCAAGAGACCGATCTTTGCATCCTTAATTGGCTTAATTAAAACGAGTTAGCTCGGAAAACGATGCAGTGTGTTCCGTGTCACATGCAACCCCATTGACAGCGCCGGATAGTAGGAGAAAAATGGCGAGTCGTCAGGATACTGCCCATTTGAAGATGCATAGGAGGAAGTGTGAGAACCGTGTTGAATTGGAAGACTTTAGGGGCTCTGGGTGTCGATTGGTTTCGGATTTGCGGGCGTTGGATGCAAGTCGGCACCGGATTTGACCCCAACCCAGGCGCTGGCGTTGGTGCAGGCCAAGTATGACCAGACGCCTCCGGTGGGGACGACCATTCTGGTGAATGAGGCGGGCGTGCGTCAGGGGGTAACGGCCAAGTTGTGGGAGAGGACCAAGGTTTATCCGAACAAGCTGTGGGCCGATTTCAAGCTCACCCCGGATGGCAAGAAGGCCGTAACGCTGCCGGGAGGCGGCGACGTGATCGAGTGGCGGCCAGCGAATCAGGATGACACGAACTACACGATTGTCGTCATGACGGTTCCTGCGAATCATTTGCGGGCGCATGACATGGGCGATCTGCAGGATGAAATGCTGACGGGTTCGGCTGCCGCCAAGGAGGGGAAATACACCGAGGGCGTGAATCTGACCGGCGTTCCGCAGGTGCTCGACGATATTGCGCACAACCCGGGGAACAAGCTGAGCACCAAGAAGCAGGCGGATTTCGCACTGGAGAACGGCGCCTGGGTGCTGAAATCGATCGAATAATCGACGAAAATGCTGGAAGGGTGGTTTGGAATTCGTTGACCCCACCCCGGTTTCTTGTTATCTTTATAAGGTTCCGCAAGAACACGCCTATCCGTGTGTGCTAACGGCAGGTGAGTAACGGGAGATCCCGGCCGGCAAGTTTGGCGAGGATCAGTTCCCGAGGCCGCAAGCAGCAAAGAGTGGCCACAGTCCCCGAATCGCTCTCGTCTTGCGAAGGGCAGGGACAAATCGTCAACCCGGGTGAAGGAAAGACGGGAAGGCGATTCATCGCATCGGCGCTCGCGCGTTTCTCCACCTTGGAGGGCTATGCGGGCCGGAACCGGCGAAACGGAGTTGGCTTTTCCCGCGTAATGCGGGAAAACGACCGGCCACCGTCCCGGTTCTCGTCTGAGATTGGAACGAAGGCAGACGCGAAGCAGCAACCTGGGCTTCCGTGCGTGTGCGCGCTGAAAAGTGCGCCCAGAGGCATGGAGAAGCCCGAAGGTCTGCGCGCGGCTGAATGCGGGTTGGGTTAAAGGTTTTGGGGTAAGGAGTTTCAGTTTGCCGACTTTTAATCAATTGGTTCGCAAGGGGCGCACGGCCCCCCGGTACAAGACGGCGTCGCCTGCACTGCAGGCCTCGCCGCAGCGGCGCGGTGTTTGCACCCGCGTGTACACACAAACCCCCAAGAAGCCGAACTCGGCGCTGCGCAAGGTAGCTCGCGTGCGGCTGACCAACGGGATCGAGGTCACGACCTACATTCCCGGCATCGGCCACAACCTGCAGGAGCACTCGATTGTGCTCATCCGCGGCGGCCGTGTGAAGGATCTGCCGGGCGTTCGCTATCACGTGGTGCGCGGCACGCTGGATTCAGTGGGCGTGGCCAACCGCAAGCAGAGCCGGTCGAAGTACGGGGCCAAGCGCGCCAAGGGCGGCGCGGCGGCAGCGAAGAAGTAGACAGTTGCGGTTCAGCTCAGTGCGCGGCAGTGATGGAACCGGGACTGGGGCAGCAGAAGCTGGCGCTTAGAGCGCGAAGCTGATTTTGAGGAATTATGCCGAGAAAAGGGCACATTGCGAAGCGGGAAGTGGCGGCGGATCCGGTTTACGGGTCGACGCTGGTCACCAAGTTTGTGAACTCGATGATGTGGGGCGGCAAGAAGTCGACCGCCCAGGGCATCTTCTACCAGGCGATGAAGAACCTGGAGGAAAAGGGCGGCGGCGACGACGCGCTGAAGCTCTTCAAGAAGGCGGTCGAGAACTGCAAGCCGCTGCTTGAAGTGAAGACCCGCCGCGTGGGCGGCGCCAACTACCAGGTGCCGATCGAAGTGAATCCCGATCGGCGCACCTCGCTGGCCATTCGCTGGCTGATCACCTACGGGCGCAACCGCGGCGAAAAGGGCATGATCGACAAGCTGAGCAACGAGCTGCTGGACGCGGCCAACGGGCGCGGCGCGGCGATGAAGAAGAAGGAAGACGTGCACCGCATGGCCGAGGCCAACAAGGCCTTTGCGCACTACCGCTGGTAGTTAGGCGGGTACGAAGATTGGTGGCTCCCAGCCTTGCGCAAGAGACGCGTCAAGGATGGGGCACCCAAGGAGAGTTCTAGCCGGCAGCAAGAAGGTCCGGGCAAATGCCCTGCAAGGACTGGGCTTTTGAACTGAAGGAAACGGCGGGCTGGGCCCGCAAGGATAAAGAGCCGTGGCTCGCACCATACCTCTGAATCGTTGCCGGAACATCGGAATCATGGCGCACATCGACGCCGGAAAGACGACAGCGACAGAGCGCATCCTGTTCTATACGGGCATCACGCACCGCATCGGCGAAGTGCATGAGGGCACGGCGACCATGGACTACATGGAGCAGGAGCAGGAGCGCGGCATCACGATCACGTCGGCCGCAACGACCTGCATGTGGAAAGACGTCCGCATCAATATTATCGATACGCCGGGCCACGTGGACTTTACCGCCGAGGTGGAGCGGTCGCTGCGCGTGCTCGACGGCGCGGTGGCGCTGTTTGATTCGGTCTCCGGCGTGCAGCCGCAGACGGAGACGGTGTGGCGGCAGGGCGACAAGTACAAGGTTCCGCGCATCTGCTTCGTGAACAAGATGGACAAGAACGGCGCGGACTTCGAGCACGTTCTCGACACCATCCGCAAGCGGCTGGGCGCGCGGCCCGTTGCGCTGCAGATTCCCATCGGCGCCGAAGCGAACTTCAAGGGCGTCGTCGATCTGATCGAGATGAAGGCCATTCTCTGGCACGACGAGACCATGGGCGCCGAGTATTACGTTCGAGCCGATTCCGGCCGATCTGCAGAAGAAGGCCGAAGCCTTCCGCCTGCAGTTGATCGAAGTGATCGCCGAGACCGACGATGTGCTGCTCGAGAAGTTTCTCGAAGGCGAGACGCCGACCATCGCAGAGCTGAAGGCGGGCATTCGCCAGGCCACCATCGATCTGAAGGTCTTCCCGGTGATCTGCGGAAGCGCATTCAAGAACAAGGGCGTGCAGACGCTGCTCGATGCGGTCGTCGATTATCTGCCCAGCCCGCTCGACAAGCCTCCGGTGGAAGGCATCGATCCGCACGATCCCAGCGTGATCGTGATCCGCAAGGCGGACGACAACGAGCCGCTTGCGGCGCTGGCCTTCAAGATGATCAACGATCCGTTCGGCAAGCTCTCCTTTGTTCGCGTCTATTCGGGCTCGCTCAAGACCGGCGACACGGTTCTGAATCCGCGCACCGGCAAGACCGATCGCATCGGCCGCCTGGTGAAGATGCACGCCAACAAGCGCGAGGACGTGACCGAGATTCTAGCCGGCGACATCTGCGCGTGCGTGGGCCTGAAGGAACTGAAGACGGGCGACACGCTGTGCGCGCCGCATCACCCCATTGCGCTGGGCGCGATCACGTTCCCGGAGACGGTGATCTCGGTGGCCATCGAGCCCAAGACCAAGGCCGACCAGGAAAAGATGGGCGATGGCGCTGTCGCGGCTGGCCGATGAAGATCCGACCTTCAAGGTGCGTACCGACGAGGATTCGGGCCAGACGATTATCAGCGGCATGGGCGAGTTGCACCTTGAGATTCTTGTCGACCGCATGAAGCGCGAGCACAAGGTCGAAGCCAATGTGGGCGAGCCCAAGGTGGCCTTCCGCGAGACCATCCGCAAGACGGCCGAGGCCGAGGGCAAGTACATTCGCCAGACCGGCGGCTCGGGCAACTACGGGCATTGCAAGCTGCGCATCGAGCCCAATGAGCCGGGCAAGGGCTACGAGTTCATCAACGAAATCAAGGGCGGCTCGGTGCCCAAGGAATACATCAAGCCCATCGATCAGGGCGTGCAGGGTGCGATGGAGCTGGGCATCCTGGCCGGCTTCCCGATGGTGGACGTGAAGGTGACCCTGTTCGACGGCAGCTATCACGAAGTGGACTCGAACGAAATGGCCTTCAAGTTTGCCGGTTCGATCGCGTTCAAGGAAGCGGCGCGCAAGGCGTCAGCCGGTGCTGCTGGAGCCGGTGATGGCGGTTGAAGTCACGGTGCCCGAGGAGTACATGGGCGCGATTATCGGCGACATCAACTCGCGCCGCGGGCGCATTGAAGGCATGGAGCACGCGGCCGGATCGCAGGTGATCAAGGCGATCGTGCCGCTGAAGGAAATGTTCGGCTACGTGAACGAGATTCGTTCGTCGACGCAGGGCCGGGCGTCGTATTCAATGCAGTTTGCGCGCTACGAAGAGGCGCCGCGCATGATTGCCGATGAAATTATCGGCCGGGCGCAGGGGAAGTGATACGAGGGATCAGTGGTCAGAGTTCAGTGATGAGGATCGAGCCGATGAGGAGGCAAGCAGAGAACTGAACACTGACAACTGATCACTGAGCACTGAGTTTTTGGGGCTGGAGCCGGATCGCCGGCGCCCCGGTTGGCAACGGGCAGTACCAGCTACGAAAGGGATTAGAGACTTTTATGGCGAAGGAAAAATTTGATCGTTCGAAGCCGCACGTGAACGTGGGAACGATCGGGCACATCGATCACGGCAAGACGACGTTGACGGCGGCGATCACGAAGGTATTGCAGAAGCACAACCCGAAGAATCACGTTCCGTTCGTTCGACTCGATCGACAACGCGCCGGAAGAGCGGGAGCGCGGCATCACGATCGCGACGGCGCACGTGGAGTACGAGACGGCCGAACCGTCACTACGCGCACGTGGACTGCCCCGGCCACGCCGACTACATCAAGAACATGATCACCGGCGCGGCGCAGATGGACGGCGCGATTCTGGTGGTTGCGGCGACCGACGGCCCGATGCCGCAGACCAAGGAGCACGTTCTGCTGGCCCGCCAGGTGGGCGTGCCCTGCATCGTGGTGTTCCTGAACAAGTGCGACGCGGTGGAAGACGAAGAGCTGACCGACCTGGTGGAGATGGAAGTGCGCGAGCTGCTGTCGAAGTACCAGTTCCCGGGCGACGACGTGCCGGTGATTCGCGGCTCGGCGCTGGGCGCGCTGAACGGCGAAGCCGAAGTGGGAAGCGCAAGATCGACGAGCTGATGGAGGCGGTGGACAAGTATGTTCCGCAGCCGGAGCGCGCCATCGACCTGCCCTTCCTGATGCCGATCGAAGATATTTTCTCGATCTCCGGACGCGGCACGGTGGTGACGGGCCGCATCGAGCGCGGCAAGGTGAAGGTGGGCGAGGATGTCGAGATCGTCGGCTTCCGCGAGACGCGCAAGACGGTCTGCACGGGCGTGGAAATGTTCAAGAAGCAGCTGGACGAAGGCCTGGCGGGCGACAACGCCGGCATCCTGCTGCGCGGCATTCCGAAGGAAGACGTGGAGCGCGGGATGGTGCTGGCCAAGCCGGGATCGATTACGCCGCACACCAAGTTCAAGGGCGAGGTGTACGTGCTGAGCAAGGAAGAAGGCGGCCGTCATACGCCGTTCTTCAAGGGCTACCGTCCGCAGTTCTACTTCCGCACGACGGACGTGACGGGCGTGGCGGAGCTGCCGGCGGGCACGGAGATGGTGATGCCGGGCGACAACGTGGAGCTGGCGATTGAGCTGATTACGCCGGTGGCCATGGAAAAGGGCCTGCGGTTCGCGATCCGCGAAGGCGGCACGCACGGTGGGCGCGGGCACGATCTCGGAAATTATCAAGTAGCGAGTGAACAGAGTGAATCAGGGATGAAGAAGTGAAAGAGCTGAAGTCGGACAGGCGATGAGAACTGACTCACTGATTCACTTGTTCACTGGCTTCACCGAAGGGAAGCCAAATGGTAGGACAGAGAATTCGCATCCGGTTGAAGGCATACGACTATCGCGTGCTGGACACCTCGACCGGCGAGATTGTGGAGACGGCCAAGCGCACCGGAGCAACGGTGGCGGGTCCGATTCCGTTGCCGACGATCAAGAACAAGTACTGCGTGCTGCGTTCGCCGCACGTGGACAAGAAGTCGCGCGAGGCGTTCGAGATTCGCACGCACAAGCGGCTGATCGACATTCTCGAGCCGACGCAGCAGACGGTGGACGCGCTGATGAAGCTCGATCTGCCGGCCGGCGTGGATGTCGAGATCAAGGCGTTTGAGAAATAGTGGCATTTCAGCTGTCAGTGATCAGCTGTCAGCTGCAGCTGATGAGTCGGACAGAGCAGCGATTGGAGCAAGGTCGACGGTGAAGCGAGTGAACTGAAACTGACAACTGATGGCTCGGAATGATTCCGGCAGTGCGGTGCATTCAAGCATCGCATGATGAGGTGAGGAAGACATGGCAGTTACGGGGATTCTGGGAAAAAAGATCGGCATGACGCAGGTCTTCGACGAAAAGGGCGATGTGCACCCGATTACGGTGCTGCAGGCCGGCCCCTGCGTGATTACGCAGTTGAAGACGCTGGCGAGGGACGGCTACGACGCCGCGCAGATCGGCCTGGTGGAGTTCGTGAAGAGCTCAAGAACGTGACCAAGCCGCAGGCCGGCCACTTCGCCAAGACCGAAGCGCCGCCGGTGAAGGTGATCAAGGAAGTGGATGTGGAAGCTGCCGCCGAAGGCGCAGGACGAAACCAAGGCCGGCGATCGCGTGCTGGTCGACATCTTTTCCGATGCGAAGTTTGTGGACGTGATCGGCACCTCGAAGGGCCGCGGATTTGCGGGCGTTGTGCGCCGGCACAGTTTCGGCGGCGGACCCAAGTCGCACGGACACATGTTCCAGGTGCAGGGTTCGATCGGCGCATCGAGCTTTCCGTCGCGCGTGTTTCCCGGGCAGCGCATGCCGGGGCACATGGGCGACGGATCAGGTGACGGTGCGCAATCTGCGCATTCGCGGCATCGATCTGGACGAGAACCTGCTGATGGTTGAAGGCGCGGTTCCGGGATCGCGCGAAGGGTATGTGCTGATTTCGAAGGCCAAGACTCCGCCGCGCGAGCGCCGTGGATTTGCCGGCTCGGGCACGGTCGATCCGTTGAAGGCTTCGAAGAAGGCGACGGCGAAGAGGAAGTAACCAGCCTGCGGTGGCGGCCAATCGCGCCTTGCGGCGCACGAGATGCGAGAGCCGGTAGACAGATGCCGGTGGAAGAGATTCAGAGCCGGATGCTGAAGCTCGGCGGAAGAAGAAGACGATGGCAAACGTGGATGTAGTGAATCTGAACGGCGAGAAGGTGGGCTCGCTCGAGCTGGCCGACGCGGTGTTTGCGCCGGAGCAGGTGAACGAGGCTCTGCTGTGGGAGGCGGTGAAGCACTATCGCGCCTCGCTGCGCCAGGGCACGCACAAGACCAAGAACCGCAGCTGGTTGCCGGTTCCGGCAAGAAGCTGTGGAAGCAGAAGGGCACGGGCCGCGCGCGTATCGGTTCGGTGCGCTCGCCCTGTGGCGCCATGGCTACACGGTGCACGGACCGCAGCCGCGCAGCTACGACTATGCGTTCCCGCGCAAGAAGCTGCTGGGCGCGCTGCGCTCGGCGCTGGCTTCGAAGCTGGCCGACGGCAAGCTGACGGTGGTGGATTCGCTGGAGATCAAGGAAGGCAAGACCAAGCTCTATCGCGAGGCGCTGGACAAGCTGGACGTGACGCGCACGGCGCTGCTGGTCGAGAACGGCAAGACGCTTTCGCAGGCGCTGATGCTGGGCGCGCGCAACCTGAAGGGCGTGGAGCTGGTGCTGAACAACGAAGTGCATCCCTACGATCTGCTGCGCTACGAGCGGGCGATCTTTTCGAAGGCCGCCATCGAGCAGTTGACGGAGGCGCTGGAGAAGTCCGTTTCGAAGCGCAAGCGCTCGCGCAGAAGGAGGCCGCGTAATGCCGACACTTTATACCGTGATTCGCCGCCCGCTGATTACCGAAAAGGGTCTGGGCGTGAAGGAAACCGAAGGGACGCTGGTGTTCGACGTGGCGCCCGAGGCGACCAAGACCGAAGTGAAGCAGGCCGTCGAGGCGCTCTTCAAGGTGAAGGTGGCCGCGGTGCGCACCGCCAATGTGGTGGGCAAGGAACGCCGCCGCGGCAAGTTCGCGGGCTTCCGGCCGGACTGGAAGAAGGCGTACGTCCGGCTGAAGGCCGGCGAGAAGCTGCCGGAGTACGTGAGCAACCTGTAAGGCAGCTTTTAGCTGTCAGCTCTCAGCTTTCAGCTTCGGGTGATGGAGCGAAGCGAGAGCCTGAGAGTAAGTCACAGAAGTTTGGTTGAGAAGGATGAGCTGAGAGCTGACGGCTGAAAGCTGAAGCTGGCTCATCAAGGACAAAGACGATGGCAATCAAGACATACAGACCGATCACGCCGACGCTGCGGTTTCAGACCTCGCTGGTCAACGACGACCTGACGACGGACAGCCGCACAAGCCGCTGCTGACGACGCGCAAGCGCACCGGCGGACGCCGCAACTCGGGCGACCTGACCATCCGCCACCACGGCGGCGGGCACAAGCAGAAGATGCGCCTGATCGACTTCAAGCGCGACAAGTATCGGCGTGCCGGGCAAGGTGGCGACGATCGAGTACGATCCCAACCGCTCGGCGCGCATCGCGCTGGTGCACTATGCCGACGGCGAGAAGCGCTACATTCTGCAGCCGGTTGGGCTGAAGGTGGGCGCGACGGTGAGCTCCGGTCCCGAGGCCGACATTCTGGTGGGCAACGCGCTGCCGCTCAAGAACATTCCTGCCGGCACCACGGTGCACGCCATTGAACTGCGGCCGGGCAAGGGCGCGCAGATGGCGCGTTCGGCCGGAGCGCAGGCGCAGCTGGTGGCCAAGGAAGGCGATTACGCGCTGCTCAAGCTGCCTTCGGGCGAGACGCGCAAGGTGCTGGTCGAGTGCATGGCGACCATCGGCCAGGTGGGCAATACCGATCACGAGAATGTGTCGATCGGCAAGGCGGGACGCAATCGCTGGATGGGCATTCGCCCGACCAACCGCGGCGTCACCATGAATCCGGTGGATCACCCGCACGGCGGCGGCGAAGGCAAGACCTCGGGCGGACGTCATCCGGTGACCCCGTGGGGCCAGCCGACGCGCGGCTACAAGACGCGCAACAACAAGCGGACCGACGCGTTCATCGTCAGCCGCCGGGCGAAGTAGAAAGGCAGCTTTTAGCTATCTAGCTTTCAGCTTTTAGCTAGATGGTGGCAGGAAAAGATTTCAGGCAATAGCCGGCAGATAGCTTGAGCAAGAAGAAGCTGAGAGCTGAAGGCTGAGAAGCTAGGAGCTGAGTTTTTATGGCACGTTCGACAAAGAAGGGCCCGTTTGTGGATGCGCACCTCACGCGTGAAGATCGAGGTGCTGAACCAGGCCAACGACAAGAAAGTAGTGAAGACCTGGTCGCGGCGCTCGACGATCTTTCCCGAGTTTGTGGGCCACACCATCGCGGTGCACAACGGCAAGAAGTTTGTTCCGGTGTACGTGACCGAGAACATGGTGGGACACAAGCTGGGCGAGTTTGCGCCGACGCGCACGTTCAAGGGGCACACCGGCGGCAGCGAAGGCGGCGGAAGCCGCGGCCAAGCCGGCGGTAGGGTAAGAAGCAGCTTTTAGCTCTCAGCTTCTAGCTCTCTAGCTGATCGAGTGGGAGCAGGGAGGCGGGAAGAGTGAAGACAGGATAAGGCTAGATAGCTGAGCAGGCTAGAAGCTAGTAGCTGATTTTGAGGAAGAGACCAATGGCAGTCGAGACAAAAGAATACCGGGCCGAAGCGAGGTTCCAGCGCGTGTCGCCGCAGAAGGCGCGGCTGGTGCTGGATCTGATCAAGGGCCGGGGAGTGCAGGAGGCGCTGGAGACGGCGGCCTTCACCAAGAAGCGCATCGCCCCGGTGATTCACAAGCTGCTGACCTCGGCGGTGGACAACGCCAAGTATGTGGCCGGCGAGCAGGGCATCGATCTGGACGTGGACAACCTCTACGTCAAGCTGGCGCTGGCCAACGACGGGCCGCGCATGAAGCGCATCCGTCCGGCTCCGATGGGCCGGGCCTATCGCTATCAGCGCAGGCTGACGCACATTATGCTGTCGGTGGCCGAGCGCGATGGCGAAGCTCAGACCTGGTGACCAAGGTGGAAGAGCCGGAGGCGGCGGCGAAGCCGGCGAAGCGCGAAGAAGGCAGCCGAAGACGGCTGCGGCGAAGAAGGCGGCGGCCGAAGGCAAGCGAAGAAGGCCAGCGGCGAAGAAACCGGCTGCAGCGACGCAAGAAGAAGGCCAGCAAGAAGGCCTAGAGAGGTTTTGAGAGGAAAAGTATGGGACAGAAAGTCCATCCTTACGGATTCCGGCTGGGAGTGAACAAGCCGTGGCGTTCGCGCTGGTTCTCAGAGCGCGACTATGACAAGCTCCTGGTCGAGGACGTGAAGCTCAAGGCTGAGCTGCGCGAAAAGCTGAAGGCGGCGGGCGTGAGCTCGGTCGAGATCGAGCGTCCGGGCAACAAGCTGCGCTTCCTGATCCGCACCGCGCGTCCGGGCATCGTGATCGGCCGCAAGGGCGCGGAGATCGAGAAGCTCAAGACCGAGCTCGGCAAGCGCACCAACCGCGACGTGTTCATCGACATCATCGAGGTGAACAAGCCGGAGCTGGACGCGCAGCTGGTGTCGGAGAACATCGCGCTGCAGCTGGAAAAGCGCGTGAGCTTCCGCCGCGCGATGCGCAAGAGCGTGGATTCGGCGCTGCGCTTCGGCTGCAAGGGAATCAAGGTGCGCGTTTCGGGCCGGTTGAACGGCAACGAAATCGCGCGCTCGGAGTGGTATCTGCAGGGGCGTTTGCCGCTGCACACGCTGCGCGCCGATATCGATTACGGATTTACCGAGGCGCACACCACCTACGGCGTGATCGGCGTGAAGACGTGGATCTATCGCGGCGATATCTACGAGCAGAAGCGCCGCCAGGCCCGCGCCGGCAGGTTCGGGAGTGTTTTAAAGGCAGTTGTCAGTGATCAGTTGTCAGTGGTCAGTGACTCGTGCCGGTAGGTTTGTGATTTGTCCAGGGCTGGTTGCTGGACGTGAGGATTGAAAGTCAGTTTAAGCAAGAGAGACTGACCACTGATCACTGACAACTGACCACTGGTTTTCGAGGGTTTCGTTATGTTGATGCCAAAGAAGGTGAAGTTTCGCAAGCAGCAGAAGGGCAAGCGGCGCGGCAAGGCGTGGCGCGGTTCGTCGCTGTCGTTCGGCGAGTACGGGTTGAAGGTGCTGGAGTGCGGTTACATCACCGACCGGCAGATCGAAGCCAGCCGTATCGCCATGACGCGCTTCATCAAGCGCGGCGGCAAGATCTGGCTGCGCCTGTTCCCGGACAAGCCGATCACCAAGAAGCCGGCCGAAGTCCGAATGGGTTCGGGCAAGGGCGCGCTGGACCACTGGGTCGCAGTGGTGCGGCCGGGCAAGATCCTGTTCGAGATGGAAGGCGTGACGCCGGAGATCGCGCAGGAAGCCATGCGCCTGGCGTCGAACAAGCTGCCGCTGAGGACCAAGTTCGTGCAGCGGCCGGGCGCGGAGAAGACAGCAGTCGAGGCCGAGTAGAAGCAGCTTCAGCTGCAGCTTCGGCTCAGCTAGTGCGATGAAAGACGCGCCGAGCTGAGTCCCGCGAGGAGCTGAGGCTAGAGCGCCAGGAGATAAGAAGATGGAACTCGCAAAGATTCGCAGTTTGAGCGACGAAGAACTGCTGCACCAGGAGAAGACCTCCGCCGAGCAGCTGTTCCGGCTTCGCTTTCAGGTCTCGCTGGGGCAGAACGACGGAGTGAAGAAGCTCCGCCAGCTGCGCAAGGAGATCGCACAGATCAAGACCGTGGCGCGCGAGCGCGAGCTGGGCATTCGCGGTGCGCAACATGAGCTGGCTCGACTTGCCGGCGGGCGAAGAGAAGAAGAGCAAGAAGCGTGAAGAAGGCGCGAAGCCGGCGAAGCCAAGGCCGGCGCAAAGAAGAGCGAAGAAGGGCCCAGCTCCATGCCAAGAAGAAGATGCAGCGGCCAGCGCAAAGAAGAAGGGAGCCGGTAAATGACGGCGACGCAACAGAGAAGCAGGCGCCGGCGTCGCGCGGCGCAACGAGAAGGTGGGCAAGTGGTTTCGACCAAGATGCAGAAGACCATCGTGGTCGAGGTCGAGATGCGCAAGGCCCACCCCAAGTACAAGCGGATTGTGCGCACGACCAAGAAGTTCTATGCGCACGACGAGCAGAGCTCGGCGCGCATGGGCGATGTGGTGCGCATCCGCGAGACCCGGCCGCTGAGCAAGCTGAAGCGGTGGTCGCTTGAAGAGATTGTGCGGCGTTCGTCGCTGGCCAGATTGAAGACACGGCTGGAACAGCCGCTGAAGTAGAAGCCGCCAAGTAAGCGGAGCGGTCAAGGAGAAGAATCCATGGCTGTGCAAATGAGAACCATGCTCGCGGTGGCCGACAACTCCGGCGCGCGCAAGCTGCAAGTGATTCTGCCGCTGGGCGGCGGACTGGGCAAGAAGGCCGGTCTGGGCGACGTTGTGACCGCGGCGGTGAAGGAAGCTTCGCCGGACGGCACGGTGAAGAAGGGCAAAGTGGTGAAGGCGGTGATCGTCCGCACCCGCAAGGAGCATCGGCGGCGCGACGGAACCTATATCCGCTTCGATGAGAACGCGGCGGTGGTGATCGACGACGCGCATGAGCCGGTGGGAACGCGCGTCTTCGGGCCGGTGGCCCGCGAACTGCGCGAGAAGAAGTTTTTGAAGATTGTTTCGCTGGCGCCGGAAGTGGTGTAGGAAGTAGCTGTCAGCCTTCAGCTCTCAGCTTTCAGCTAGTTCGCTGGCTGAGAATGCGGCTGATAGCAGGATGAACTGATAACTGACAACTGATGGCTGAAAGCTTGGAGAAGAAAATGCCGAGTTTGAATATTCATCGCAACGATACGGTCAAGGTGCTCACGGGCTCCGACCGCGGCAAGACGGGCCGCGTGCTGCGCGTGTTTCCCGACAAGGGCACGGTGCTGGTGGAGCACGTGCGGGTGGTCAAGAAGACGGTTTCGAGCAAGCAGGGACAGCGCACCAAGGGCGGCATCGCCGAGCAGGAGTCGCCGATCAATGTTTCGAACGTGGTGCTGGTTTGCCCCAACTGCGGGCCGGCGCGCGTGGGCTACAAGATTGAAGGCGACGAGCAAGGTGCGGATCTGCAAGAAGTGCGGGCAGGAATTGCCCACGAAGAAGTAGAGAGGCAGTTATCAGCCATCAGCTCTCAGCTTTCAGTTTTTTGTGTGAGTTGAAGAGCAGCTGGAAGCAGGAACTGGCTGAACAGCTGAAGCTGAAGGCTGACTCAGTAACCCTTCCGCAACGGTAAACGGGTCGACGAGGCGATCCACTCCGAGGACCGGAAGAAAGAGAGCAAAGCAAATGGCAGCAAGATTGAAAGAGAAGTACCACAAGGAGATCAAGCAGGCTCTCAAGAAGGAGCTCGGGCTCGAGAACACGATGGCGGTGCCGCAGCTGGAGAAGATCGTGATCAACATGGGCCTGGGCGAAGCGACGCAGAACACCAAGCTGCTCGATCCGCTGGTGGCCGATCTGACGCAGATTGCCGGGCAGAAGCCGGTGACGACCAAGGCGAAGAAGTCGATTGCGGCCTTCAAGGTGCGCGCCGGCATGTCGATCGGCGCCATGGTGACGCTGCGCAACGACAAGGCGTACGAGTTTCTCGACCGGCTGATCTCGACGGCGCTGCCGCGGGTGCGCGATTTTCGCGGCGTGTCGACCAAGAGTTTTGACGGGCGCGGCAACTACACGCTCGGCCTGCGCGACCAGCTGATCTTCCCGGAGATCGACTACTCGAAGGTGGAGAAGCTGAAGGGCATGAACATCACCATCGTGACCACGGCGAAGGACGACAACCAGCGCGGGCGCTGCTGAAGCACTTCGGCATGCCGTTCCGGCAGGGCGCGTAGATGGCGCGAAGGTGATTTGAGGATTTATGGCAACCACTGCAAAAAGAGTGAAAGACGCGCGGAAGCCGAAGTTCAGCTGCCGCAAGCACAACCGGTGCCAGCTCTGCGGACGGCCGCGGGGATTTCTGCGCAAGTTTGGCGTTTGCCGCTTGTGTTTCCGGGCACTGGCGCTCAAGGGAGAGATTCCC
Source organism: uncultured Acidobacteriaceae bacterium (assembly GCA_963830285.1). Classification (GTDB taxonomy): domain Bacteria; phylum Acidobacteriota; class Terriglobia; order Terriglobales; family Acidobacteriaceae; genus Telmatobacter. Next base: position 518,465 of record CAWHLU010000008.1, on the reverse strand, counting down.
GGCGTCGTGAAGTCGAGCTGGTAGCAAGACAGTTGTCAGTGAACAGTGATCAGTGGTCAGTTCTGTAGTTCTGAAGTGAGCCGCTGAGGTAAGAGCAAGGTTCTTACTGATCACTGACCACTGAGCACTGATCACTGTAGTACGCATTCCCGCTGGTTCTCCTGTTGAAGTGAGACCGGGAGCGAACGGGGAATGAAGGAGAAGGAATGAGTCTGACCGACCCAGTAGCAGATTTTCTGGCGCGGATCCGGAATGCGATCCGGGCGCGTCATCAGAAGCTGGATGTGCCGGCTTCGAAGCTGAAGACCGAGATTGCCCGCATTCTCAAGGAAGAGGGCTATATCTCGAACTACAAGACGCAGGAAGAAGAAGGCAAGCTGGTGCTGCGCGTGTACCTGAAGTACGGCGGCAGGAAGCGGCCATCCGCGACCTGGCGCGCATTTCGCGTCCCGGCTGCCGCGTCTACATCGGCCGCGACGAGATCAAGCGCGTCCAGGGCGGCCTTGGCATCTCGATTATGACCACGCCCAAGGGCGTGATGACCGGCCGCCAGGCGCGCCGCGAAGGCGTGGGCGGCGAGCTGCTCTGCGAAGTGTGGTAAAGGCAGTGACAGTTGTCAGTGATCAGTGGTCAGTTTGTTCGTGCTGGAATCGAGCCGCTGAGGTAAGTGCAAAGTTTTTACTGATCACTGTCCACTGAACACTGTTCACTGTTTTGCGGGCTGCAGTGGAACGAGCGTGCGTTGCAACTGATCACTGAACACTGATCACTGCCCACTGTTTTTCGGGACTCGCAAGCCAATGAAGGATTGAATCGATGTCGCGTATTGGAAAGAAAGCCGATCCCGCTGCCCGCGGGCGTGAAGTACAAGGTTGAGGGCAACACCGTTCTGGTCGAAGGGCCCAAGGGCAAAGTTTCGGCGCTGATCGCCGACGGCATTTCGCTCGAGACCAAGGACGGTGCGCTGCACGTGAACCGCGCCAGCGACGACAAGGCCGCGGTGCACGGGCTGACGCGCGCGCTGGTGTTCAACGCTGTGCACGGCGTGACCAAGGGCTGGACGAAGGAACTGGACATCGTCGGCATCGGCTATCGCGCCGAGTTGAAGGGCAAGGGCACGGTGGTGTTCACGCTGGGCTACTCGCATCCCATCGAGGTTCCGCTGCCCACGGGCATCGAAGTCGCGATCGATCCCAAGCAGACGCACCTGACCGTCTCCGGCATCGACCGGCAGAAGGTGGGCCAGGTGGCGGCCGACATGCGTTCGCTGCGCAAGCCGGATCCGTACAAGAACAAGGGCGTGCGCTACTCCGACGAGAAGCTGAAGAAGAAGGCCGGCAAGACGGGAGCGAAGTAAAACAGTGATCAGGTATCAGTGATCAGTGATCAGCTGAACGGATATTTCGTGCCGATCACTGACCACTGTTCACTGACCACTGCAGTTCAACCGAACGGGGCCGCAGGGCGGCTCCGCTGATAGGAAAGAGACGAAGATGATCAAGAGAAACGAAATTCGCCAGCGCATTCACTCGCGCATCCGCGCGAAGCTGGCCGGCACCGGAGAGCGGCCGCGGCTGAACGTGTACCGCTCGCTGAACCACATCTACGCGCAGGTGATCGACGACCAGAAGGGCGAGACGCTGGTTTCGGCCTCGACGCTTCAAGTTGAAGACCGGCGGCAACGTGGCGGCGGCCAAGGAGATCGGCAAGGCAGTGGCCGAGCAGGCGGTGGAAAAGGGCATCAAGAAGGTGGTCTTCGATCGCGGCGGCTTCCTGTATCACGGGCGCATCAAGGCGCTGGCCGATGCGGCGCGCGAAGCAGGGCTGGAGTTCTAAGAACAGTGATCAGTTGTCAGTGATCAGTGATCAGTTGGTTCGCGGTGAGGCTGACAACTTTCGCAAGCAAAAGGATCTGAGCTGAACACTGTTCACTGAACACTGTTCACTGAAAAAGAGAGAGCAATGACGATTTTGAAGAAGAAACTCGATGCCAACCAGTACAACCTGAAGGATCAGGTGGTGGCCATCAATCGCGTGACCAAGGTGGTGAAGGGCGGCAAGAACATGTCGTTTGCCGCGCTGGTGGTGGTGGGCGACGCCGCTTCGGGCGTGGTGGGCTACGGATCGGGCAAGGCCAAGGAAGTTCCCCAGGCCATTCGCAAGGGAATTGAAGCGGCCAAGAAGAACCTGGTTCGCATCAACCTGACCGAGACCACGATTCCGCACCAGGTGCTGGGCCGCTACGGCTCCGGCCAGGTGCTGCTGAAGCCGGCTCCGGAAGGCACGGGCGTGATTGCCGGCGGCGCGGTGCGCGCGGTGATGACCTCGGTCGGCGTGCAGAACGTGCTGACCAAGAGCCTGGGCTCGCCGAACCCGCACAACGTGATCAAGGCGACATTCGATGCGCTGGTGCAGTTGCGCGACAAGGGCGATGTGGCCACGGCGCGCGGCAAGCTGGTTGAGGAGCTGTAATCATGGCGGAGACGAAAAAGATTCGCATTCAGTACTACCGCTCAAAGAACTCCACGCCCGCCAAGCACAAGCTGGTGGTCAAGGGTCTGGGCTTTACGCGGCTCAACCAGATCGTCGAGCGCGTGGACAACGAATCGATTCGCGGCATGGTGAAGGCAATTCCGCATCTGGTGCGGATTCTGGAGAACTAGCTGTCCAGAATGCATCAGTTCTCAGTTCAGAGTTCGCAGTTCAGGAACTTTGAGTAACTGGCGAACTAAGAACTGACGAACTGAGAACTGAACGTACAACGCGAGTCGCTGAGGATCAACCTCATCGGCGCTATAGCGAGGAAAATCATGGCAAAGAATCTTTCGAATTTGCGCGCGCCCAGGAAAGCAAACACCGGGCGCAAGCGCGTGGGCCGGGGCATGGGATCCGGCATGGGCAAGACCTCGACCCGCGGCCACAAGGGCCAGGGTTCGCGTTCCGGCTTCAGCCTGATGCGCGGCTTTGAGGGCGGCCAGATGCCGCTGCACCGCCGGCTGCCCAAGCGCGGCTTCACCAACATCTTCCGCACCGAGTACACCGTGGTGAATCTTGACCGGATTGCCGAGCTTGCCGTGAAGGAGATCGGCCTCGACGACTACAAGAAGCTGGGCCTGGCTTCGAGCAAGAAGGCGCTGATCAAGTTCTCGGCTCGGGCGAGCTGACCGCGGCCATCACGATTCACGCGCACAAGTTTTCCAAGTCGGCCATCGAGAAGATCGAAAAGGCCGGCGGCAAGGCTGTTGTGGCTGGAGCGCCGGCCGCAGCGTAGGTTCGTGCTTTCCCAGCCTTGCGACAAAGGCAGAAACGTCGCAAGGATGGGGCAACCAGCGTATGGGGTGATTTTCAGCACCCAATGTGTCCGGGAACACCGCCAGGCTGGCTTTCGGGCTGCCAAGATCGAATGCTGAAGGCATCCGGCGGAATTCGGGGACATGGGGCGACCTTCGCGCTTACACTGGATTTTGGCAACATTCGAGCGGCGACATCGCCTGAAGCGGAAAACCAAACATGCTTGAGAAATTTCTCAATATCTTCCGGATTCCCGACCTGCGCAAGCGGGTGCTGTTCACCCTGGGCATTCTGGCCGTCTACCGCCTGGGCGCGTTCATCCCCACGCCTGGCGTAAACGCCCACCAGCTTGAACTGATGTTCAACGCCGCAGAGCGGATCGGCGCTCGGCCTGATGGATCTGTTCGGCGGCGGCAACCTGCGCCGGATGACCATCTTCGCGCTGGGCATCATGCCCTACATCACCGCGTCGATCATCTTCCAGTTGCTGACCGTGGTGTATGAGCCGCTGGCGCGCATCCAGAAGGAAGGCGAGCTGGGCCGGCGGAAGATCACGCAGTGGACGCGCTACATGACGGTCGTGCTGGGCGCGCTGCAGTCCATCGGCATCGCGGCCATTCTCACCAAGCAGGGCCTGGTGCTGAATCCCGGGATCGGCTTCAGCCTGATGACGGTGCTTACTCTGACCACCGGCACGGCGTTCATCATGTGGCTGGGCGAGCAGATTACCGACCGCGGCATCGGCAACGGCATGAGCCTGCTGATCTTTGCCGGCATCGTCGCCGGTCTGCCGCGCGGCATTGCCGACCTGGTGCCAAGGTGCAGACCGCTGCGTGGGGATCGCTGACCATCTTTGCCGTGCTTCTGCTCGCGGCCGGCATGGTCGCAGTGGTGGCGTTCATCGTTTTTGTCGAGCGCTGCGAGCGCCGCATTCCCATCCAGAGCGCGCGGCGCATTGTGGGCCGGCGCATGATGGGCGGCTCCTCGAGCCATCTGCCGCTGAAGGTGAACTCCGGCGGCGTGATGCCGGTCATCTTCGCCAGCTCGATTCTCTCGGCGCCGTTGCTATTCGGCCAGATGGAGTGGGTGCAGAGCAACCGCTTCTTCCAGCCGATCATTCAGGCGCTGGCGCCCGGGCTATCCCTGGTACGAGCTGCTGTACATGCTGGGCATTATCTTCTTTGCCTACTTCTACGTCTCGATCGTGATGAAGCCGGACGACATTGCCGACAACTTCCGCAAGTCGGGCTCGTTCATTCCTGGAATCCGGCCCGGCAAGCGCACTTCGGACTTCATCAATGACATCCTCACCCGCATTACGCTGGTCGGCGCACTGTATCTGATCATTATTTCCCTGGTGCCCACCTTCCTGATTTCGGGCATCCGATTTGACAAGATATGGCTGATCGGCAGGTTCTTTGAGAGCCTGCCCACCTGGGCGACGCACGGTTTGGGGGTCAATTTCTACTTTGGCGGCACCTCGCTGCTGATCGTAGTGGGTGTCGCCATGGACACTGTCAACCAGATCGAATCGCAGCTGATCATGCGCCATTATGACGGCTTTTCCCCGCGTTCCGGTCGTATACGCGGAAGGAAAACCTGGTAATGTCGTCGTCTGCAGCAAGTGTTGAAAGTGCAATAGAAGGAGATCGAGGGTCGGCAAGAATGATCGTACCCGGACCGATTCTCCTGTTGGGTGCGCCGGGCGTGGGAAAGGGTACCCAGGCCAAGGAACTGGTGCAACATTGGGGGATACCCCAGATTTCGACCGGAGACCTGCTCCGCGCCAATGTGAGTCAGGGCACGCCTCTGGGCAAGACGGCCAAAGAAATCATGCACCGGGGAGAGCTGGTTCCGGACTCCCTGGTGAATGAGATGGTGGCGGTGAGACTGCAGCAGCCGGATACCGTTAGAGGCTACATTCTGGACGGTTTCCCGCGGACCCTGGCACAGGCGCACTGGCTGGACGGGCGTCTTTCGACGCAAACAGAAGCATTGCCGCTGGTTGCCGTCAGTATCCAAGTGGATTATAATCAATTATTGCGCCGCATTACGGGGCGTAGGAACTGCCCGGTCTGCCAGACCATCTACAACATCTATACCAAGCCGCCTCAACGGGCCGGTTTTTGTGATGTTGAAGGGGCTGCACTGATCCAGCGAGCCGATGACACGGAGAAGGCGTTTGCGGAGCGCATGCGCGCCTACGCGGCTCAAACCGCGCCCGTGATTGAGCACTATCGGGAGTTGGGGCGATTTGTAGAAGTGGCTGGAGATGGGCCGATTGCCGCAATTGCGGCTGGAATTGTTGCTGCCGTTGAGCGGCTGCGCCAATAGCGCAGTGCGCGAACGGGATTTTGTGCGTGTAGCGGAGTCGAAGAGGTATACGAAATGGCAGTCGTGCTGAAGTCATCTCTAGAGATCGAAAAGATGCGCCGCGCGGGCAAAGTTGTGCGCGAGGTGCTGGAGTTGGTGCGCAACCAGGTCAAGCCGGGTGCGACCACTCTCGATCTCGAGAAGGTGGCAGAGGCGCGCATCGCCGAACTCGGCGCCAAGCCGGCTTTCAAGGGATACCACGGGTTTCCCTGCGTGCTCTGCACCTCGATCAACAACGAGGTAGTGCACGGCATTCCTTCGAAGAAGCGTGTCCTCAGAGAAGGAGACATTGTTTCGGTGGATTGCGGAGCGATCGTGGATGGCTACTACGGGGATGCCGCGATTACGGTGCCGGTGGGCGAGAAGATTGCGCCGGACACGGCGCGGCTGCTCGAGGTGACGGAGAAGTCGCTGCATGCGGGCATCTCGGTGGTGAAGCCGGGAGCGACGCTGGGCGATATTGGCAACGCGGTACAGAAAGTGGTCGAAGCCGAGGGATTCTCGGTGGTGCGGGATTTTGTGGGCCACGGGATCGGTAGCCACATGCACGAAGATCCGCAAGTGCCGAACTTCGGCGAAGCGGGATCGGGAATGCGGTTGCGTGCAGGAATGGTGATCGCGATTGAGCCGATGGTGAATGCCGGCAAGCCGGATGTGCGCGTGTTGCGCGATGGCTGGACGGCTGTAACAGGCGATGGAAGCATGAGTGCTCATTTTGAGCACACGGTGGCGGTTACCGACACCGGGGCAAAGGTTCTGACTGAGTAGGTAAAGGTAGAAACTCAGTCCAAAGCACAAGGGTGCGGAAGCGCCCAGAAGTGGATACAGTTTGTCGAAGGAAGACGCGATTGAGGTCATGGCAACGGTGGTTGAAACGTTGCCCAACGCCATGTTCAAGGTGAAGCTCGAGACGAATCACGAAGTGCTGGCTCATGTCTCGGGCAGAATGCGGAAGAACTTCATCCGCATTTTGCCGGGCGACCGCGTAGCCGTTGAGCTGAGTCCGTACGACCTGAACCGCGGACGAATTGTGTACAGATACAAGTGATCAGTCATCCGTGCTCAGTGATCAGTTAGAAACTCTGAGCAAGCCGTCTGATCACTGACCACTGTTCACTGACATCTGAGTTTCAAACCGCGTTGTTAGTAGATGCGCGGAGAAGGGCAGTAAACCAATGAAGGTCCGTGCATCGGTAAAGAAGATTTGCGTGAAGTGCAAGGTCATCAACCGCCGTGGGGTGGTTCGGGTGATTTGCGAAAACGCAAAGCACAAGCAGCGTCAGGGCTAGATCAGCCTGGCAAGAAGGCGGAAACTCCACGAGAGTGAACAGTGCACAGTGCGTAGTGAACAGTTGAAGCACTTGAATCGGTAAGAACAAAACTGACCACTGACCACTGATCTGACCCTGTTTTTCAGGGGCTAGTTAGCTTGAGTCAAGGCTTGCGATGAACCCCGGAGTGGACCGCATTAACCCGTGCGAGCCGGTTGAGGCCGGAGGCACAAACTGAAGTGGCAAAGGATTCAGAATGGCACGTATTGCTGGCGTCGATCTGCCCCGCAACAAGCAGGCTCGGATCGCGCTCACGTACATCTACGGCATCGGTAACCCCCGATCGCTGAAGATCCTGGCGAAGGCGAATGTTGACGCCCACAAGAAGATCCAGGACCTCGGCGAAGAAGAGGTAAACCGCATCCGCCAGGTGATTGAGGACGAGGGTGATGTCGAGGGCGATCTCCGCAAAGACACCCAGATGCACATCAAGCGCCTCATCGATATTCAGAGCTACCGCGGCAACCGGCATCGCCGGTCGTTGCCGGTACGGGGACAGCGCACCCACACCAATGCACGCACCCGCAAGGGACCGCGTAAGGGCACAGTGGCGGGCAAGAAGAAAGCGACGGCGAAGACCTAATGGCGAAACCAGAGCAGAAGGCCGCAGCCGGCAAAGCTGGCAAGAACAAGAAATTCAAGAAACGCGAGCGCAAGAATGTGCCGTACGGCGTTTGCCACATTCAGGCCTCGTTCAACAACACCATCGTGACCATCACCGACCAGGTGGGCAACACGCTCAGCTGGAAGAGCTCGGGCTCGCTCGGCTTCCGCGGTTCGCGCAAGGGCACGCCGTTCGCGGCGCAGCAGGCTGCGTCGAATGCGGCGTCGATGGCGCGCGATCATGGTCTGCGGGCAGTCGACGTGCGCGTTGCCGGTCCCGGATCGGGCCGCGAGTCGGCTATCCGTGCCCTGGCAGCAGCAGGCATCGACGTTCGCTCGATTCGCGACGTCACGCCGGTTCCGCACAATGGTTGCAGGCCGCCCAAGAGACGCCGCGTCTAGGACGCGGTAGGGACTAGGGACTTAGGGACTAGAAAAGCGGTTCTTGCGAATTGCTTTTGCTGGTTCCGCAACAGGAGTGGACAAGGCTTTGGGGGATGTAGAGGGATTGGGAATTAGTCCCTGCGTCCCTCGTCCCTATGTCCCTCTTAAACACCGGGCCGGGAGGAAGTCTCCTCCGGACGAGTAAACCGGCCGACATCCGAAGTCAGGAGAAGAAATGGCTCGTTATACCGGAGCAGTCTGCCGCCTTTGCCGTCGCGAAGGCACCAAGCTCTTCTTGAAGGGCACCAAATGTACATCTGACCGTTGCCCGCTGGAGAAGCGCAACTTTCCGCCGGGACAACACGGCAAAGACCGCAAGGCCAAGATTGTGGGCTACGGCCTGCAACTGCATGAAAAGCAGAAGGCCAAGCGCATGTACTTCACCCTCGAGGGCCAATTCCGCGAGTACTACGAGAAGGCCAACCGCGCACCGGGCGTCACCGGCGAATTGCTGATTCAGCAACTCGAGCGTCGCCTCGACAACGTGGCGTTCCGTCTGGGCTTCGCCATTTCGCGCCGCCAGGCTCGCCAGGTTGTTCGTCACGGCCATGTTTCCGTCAACGGCCGCAAGGTAAACATTCCTTCGTTCCAGGTGAACGTGGGCGACGAGATCGCGATTCGCGAAGCCGCGAAGAAGTTGATCATCGTGGAACAGGGCACGCAGTACGCTGCGCAGAATCCCGTTCCGGTGTGGCTCGAAGCGAATTTTGAAAACATGTCTGGGCGTGTTCTCAGCTTGCCCAAACGCAAGGATGTCAATTTGCCGATCAACGAACAGCTGATCGTCGAGTTGTACTCGAAGTAACAGCTATCAGCTTTTAGCTGTCAGCTATCAGCTCATTCGTGCAGTCCGGAGAAGTTTCTGGCTGCACGAACAAACTGAAAGCTGAGAGCTGACGGCTGAAGGCTGCATCTCAAACCGAAGGAGAACTTGCGCGGCCGCCGCAAAATGCATCGCGACGTACCTGCCGTGCGGGAAACGAGAAAACGATATGCTTTGGAGAGGATTTCAGAAGCCGAAGCGCCTGGCAGTCGATGCCGAGTCGCTCAGCGAAACATTTGGCAAGTTCAGCGCCCAGCCCTTTGAGCGCGGATTTGGCACAACCATCGGCAATGCCCTGCGCCGTACGCTGCTTAGTTCCATCGAGGGCGCCGCAGTTACTGCTGTTCGCATCGAAGGCGTGCTGCACGAGTTCCAGTCAATCGCCGGCGTTGTGGAAGACGCGACCGACATCATCCTGAATCTCAAACAGATTCCTTTCAAGCTTGCGGGCGAGGGGCCCAAGGCGTTGTACCTGCGCGCCGACCAGGCCGGTGTAATCACGAGCGGCATGATCGAAGCCGACGGCGAAGTGGAGATTCTGGACAAGAACGTGTACATCGCCACCGTCTCTGAAGGCGGCCGGCTCGAAATGGAGATGCGCCTGAAGCGCGGCCGCGGATACATCTCGGCCGACAAGAACTTCGACGCCGATCTCGGCCTGGGCTTTATTCCCGTGGATTCGGTCCACTCCCCTGTGCGCCGCGTCAACTACGTGGTCGAAGCTGCCCGTCTGGGTCAGATCACCGACTATGACAAGCTCACGCTCGAGGTGTGGACGAACGGCGCGGTTCTACCCGCCGATGCCGTGGGCCTGGCTGCAAAGCTGCTGAAAGACCACATGAACATCTTCATCAACTTCGAAGAAGAAATCGAAGCTGAGTCCCGCGGCGAAGAAGGCCGTGTGATGCTGCGCAACGACAACCTGAACCGCTCGGTCGAAGAGCTGGAGTTGTCGGTCCGCAGCTACAACTGCCTGAAGAACGCAAACATTCAGACCATCGGCGAACTGGTACAAAAGACCGAAGCCGAGATGCTGAAGACGAAGAACTTTGGCCGCAAGAGTCTGAACGAGATCAAGGAAATTCTCGCGCAGATGGGCCTTTCGCTGGGTATGAAGATCGACGAGAGCGGCAATGCCGTTCCCGGACCGACCAGCATTCCGCCGGCGACAGCACTGGCTGCCAACTACAGCCACTTCGACGACGAGGACGAGCCGCTGGATTCGGTCGATCTCCAGCTGCCCACCGAGACCGAGAACTTTTAAGGACAGCCGTCAGCTATCAGCTTTCAGCCATTAGCAGAAACTTGCATGAGCTGAAGGCTGAGGGCTGAGAGATGAAAGCTCACTAGATTTCGAAAGAGAGTAATACGTCATGCGCCATCGCAATGCAGGATTCAAACTCGGACGCAACACCAGCCATCGCCGCGCTCTGCTGCGCAACCTGGTGACGTCTGTCATCGTGGAAGACCGCGTGGAGACCACCGTGGCCAAGGCCAAGGCGGTGCGCCCGCACGTGGAAAAGATGATCACGCTGGGCAAGAAGGGCGACGTGCACTCGCGGCGCCAGGCACTCAGTTTTCTCATGACCGACAAGGCAGTCGAGCGGCTGTTCGACACCGTGGCTCCGCGCTACGGCGATCGGCAGGGCGGCTACCTACGCATTGTCCGCACCGGTTTCCAGAAGGGCGACGGCGCCGAAAAGGCGTTCATCGAACTGCTGGGCGCTGAAAAGCAGCTCGACGAGAAGCGCCAGAAGCGCGATGAGGTCAAGGCCAAAAAGCGCGCCGAACTCGAAAAGCAGCTTGAAGAGAGCAAGAAAGACGAAGAAAAAGGCGGCGAAGAAGCCGCATAGTTCTATCGGCTCCTGACCACCTGTTTTCGTCGCAAGCAGAGGTGCATCGTCCATCACGGGCGATGCACCTTTTTTTTGCGAGAATTCCTCCAGCTCCTGAACCTTTTTAGTCCTCCGCCCGAAGTACAGATCGGAGACCGCATTTGATCGACGAACGGGAACTCTGGAAGAAGATCTCCGCAGGCGAGGCGCAGGCCTTTGACGCCTGGTATCGGGAAACCGCTTCGCGGCTGCGCATCTTCCTCCTCCACCTGCTCGCCAGCTCGCAAGCGGCCGAGGACGTCATGCAGGAAACCTATACCCACATCTGGCGCCGCCCGCACGGATTCGACCCCGACCGAGGAACCCTACGCGCATGGCTGTACGGCATCGCCCGCAAACAGGCCGCGGAGTGGTGGCGCAGACAGAAACCGACTGACCCGCTTGAGTTTGAGAACGCGACGGCCGGCCGTGCCGAAGCGTCCTCCGTTATGGCTGAACTCCTCGGCCAGCTACCCGCCGAGCAGCGCAGCCTGCTCTGGCTGCGCGAGGTCGAAGGCCAGTCGTACGCCGAACTCGCTGCCATTCTCGATATCCCAATCGGTACCGTCCGCTCGCGGCTGTTCGCTGCCCGCGAAGCTCTGCGCGCCCTCTGGCACAGCGCGCCGCAAGGAGTTCCCCATGATCTGCGCTGAAGCCGCCGAGTTCGTCTCCGCGCTTTGCGATGGCGAAATCATCCCGCCCGCCGCAGCCGAACATATTGGCACCTGCTCCACCTGCCAGGGGCAGCTTAGGGATTATCTGGCGATGGGCGTGGAACTGCGCCGCGCCGCCAGCCTGGAACAATCTGCGCCCGTGCCAGCACGCACCTGGACACGCCCGCAAAACCCACTCACCGCATTCCTCCAGAAAGGATGGGGAACCATGCGCATTCCACGTCTCGCCTTCGCCGCCATGATCACCGGCATTGTCGCCCTCGTCTGCACCCTCGCTGTCGTCAAGGTCGGCGCAAATTCCACTGGAACCGTTGTTCTCTTGAATGCAGTCGGGCCGGACGGAACGCTCTGGCCTTGTCCGCTGTCCACACAGGACACGAATCCGGCCTGCGACTGGTACGGGAAGATGGGATCGCAAAACCTCGCGTATAGGGTCAGGCTGCTTTCACGCGACGGCAATCGGGTCCTGCTAGCGATTCGCACGCGCACCTACTCTAAGGGAGATGACCTTTCCTCATTCACGCGGGACGCAGACCCTGCCACGAAGGTCACGGAAATCTGGTTTGTACCTGGCGAACAGTCGAAGATGGACGTGGCCGACGTTGGGACCCTGACCTTGACTGGGGAGTGGATGGACCACAAACCGATTTTGATAAGCCCGCGTGGAACAGATCTCAGCCCCGGCCCAGGAGAAATTCGCATCGTGAGCGCGTTGCTATTGAAGGACAAAACTGTGGCCGGCGACCTGGCAGGTTTGTCGGGCGCGATCAATCCCACGGATGATCCGAATCAAGCTCTAGGGATCTACATGCCGGGGCAGGGTCGTTTTCTGCTGTCTCAGTTACCGATGAACGGAGCCGTCGAAGCGTATGTCGAGCTGGGTCGCGTTTCGTTCGAAGAAGGCGGGCACGCGTGGGAATTTGTGGCTGGGGCGCCGATCTCGCGGGCAGACCGCATTTGGGTACTGCATCAGCCCGATTTCAAGATGGCATCTCAAGCGACATTCAAGAACGCGAAGCTAGTGCAGACTACCCCTGGCAAATGGTCTCTTAGCGATCGATGATGATCAAAAAGTTTCACACTTTGGGGCGTCCGCGTTTTTTGGACGCCCCAAGATTTGCGTGCGGTGTCCGCAGGCATTGATCATTTCTGCAACTCAGCAACTCGCTTGCTCAGGCTCTGTGCGTCGAATGGCGCGCGTACTTTCACATCGTCGTCGAAGTAGACGAAGACATCGCGTGAGTTTCGCTTTGGACCCGGATCGGGATGGATTGTTGTTCCGTCGGTCACTTCTTCTCCACGCGACCACGCGATCACTCTCCTGGCCCAGATGTCGATAGCGTCCGCGGTGTATCCGTTGGGGTAGAGCTTTTCGCTGCCGTGCAGGCGGCAATAGACAATGTCCGCAGTCAGGTCCATCATCACCGGCAGCTTCACGGTGTCGGCCACCACGAGCGCAATATTGTTCTCGCGAAGCAGCGAGACGTATTCGGGAACAGCGAAGCTCTTGTGGCGAGTTTCAACGGCATGATGAAGCGGCAGGTCTTCTTCGACTTCCAGCCATGACCGGCTTGCCATCCATTCGTCGCGTTGCCGTGCATAGGCCGCCGCCTGTTTTTGGGTTCGCGGCAGAAGCTTGAAGAACGTCTCGAATCGCGGCAAATCAATCGAGAAGCCTGGTGGGAATTGCCAGAGAATCGGCCCAAGTTTTTTGCCGAGCCGCAGCAGTCCTTGCGCAAGAAAGTTCGCCAGTGCTGTTTCGACGTTCTCGATCTTGCGGACGTGCGTGATGAACTGCGAGCCCTTGATGGAGAAAACAAAATCGTCCGGCGTGTCTTTGCTCCATGCCTGAAAGCTTTGCGGCCGCTGCGTGGAGTAGAAGGTCCCGTTCAACTCGATGGAGTTGAGCTGGCGAGAGGCGTACTCGAGTTCGCGCTTCTGCGTGAGGTCCTCCGGGTAGAAGGTTCCGCGCCATTCGTCGTAGCGCCACCCGGCGATGCCGATGCGGATTTGTCCCTGCTGGCTCATCTGATCTTGGTCGTGCGATATTGGACTCGCGACAATCGCGATTTCACACCGGCAGTGTATCAGGCGTCGAGAATATTGCGATCGATTCGATTAAGCCGCCTTGGAAAGCCGGTCAGGCCATCTCAGGCGAATGCAGAGATACGCGATGAACAGAAGCACCAAGGCGCCGCAGCAGTCGAGCAGCACGTCGTAGGGGGTGCCGGTGCGGTTGGGCAGGAAGGATTGGTGGAACTCGTCGGAACTGGCGACCATCGCCGTGCCCAGCAGCGCTAGCATTGCATCGAGAAGAAAGCCGGCGCGGGGAAGGCTCATCCACCAGGCGCGCAGCCACAGCACGCCCATGGTTCCGTAGCCCACGAAGTGACCTGTTTTCCGAATGAGGTGATGGAAAAGCTCCCAGCGTGCGTTGGAGACGTGCCCGAAGATGTGTTCCCACACCCAGCGCAAGGGACCACTGGTGTGATCGGCGCCGAAATATGGCGTCGACTCAACCGCGATAACGCAGATGGCTACAGCGACCGGGCACCAGGCCCGGATCCAATACCAGGCGGACTTTCGGTTAGCTGATCGCGCGGCGCTATTCAACGTGATAATTGGGCGCCTCGCGGGTGATGATGACATCGTGCACGTGGCTCTCGCGAAGGCCGGCGCCGGAGATGCGCACAAACTGCGCCTTCTCCTGCAGCTCGGCAATGGTGCCGCAGCCCAGGTAGCCCATGCCGGAGCGAAGGCCGCCGACTAGCTGATAGACCATGGCTTCCAGCGGTCCGCGGTAAGGCACGCGGCCCTCAATGCCCTCGGGAACAAACTTGGCCAGGCGGTTTTGTCCGTTGCGTTCGCGCTGCACCACGCCTTCGGTGTCGATTTCCGCTGGCCAGATCTTCGGCACTCTGGAAGTATCGTTCGCCCGATCCCTGGCTCATGGCGGTCAGCGAGCCCATGCCGCGATAGCTCTTGAAGCTGCGGCCCTGGTAGAGGATGGTTTCGCCCGGGCTCTCGTCGACGCCGGCAAAGAGCGATCCGATCATCACGGAACTTGCGCCCGCAGCGATGGCCTTGGTGACTTCGCCGGAGTACTTGATGCCGCCGTCGGCAATGACGGGAATGCCGCGTTCGCGTGCGGCCCGTGCGGCCTCGGCAATGGCGGTGATCTGCGGCATTCCCGCGCCTGTGACCATGCGCGTGGTGCAGATGGATCCGGGTCCGATGCCCACTTTGACGGCGTCCGCTCCGGCATCGATCAAGGCCAGCGCGCCTTCGTAGGTGGCCACATTGCCGGCCAGAAGACCGACACTCGGGAAACGCTTCTTCACTTCGCGCACCGCTTCAAGCACGCGCGAGGAATGGCCGTGCGCCGAATCGATGGCCAGCACGTCGGCGCGGGCGTTTACCAGCTCTGCGGCACGCTCCAGAAAGTCGCCCGTTGCGCCGATGGCTCCGCCAACGCGCAGCCGGCCCTTTTCGTCCTTGCTGGCGTTGGGATATTTGAGTTTCTTCTGGATGTCCTTGACCGTGATCAGGCCCTTGAGGTTGTACTGATCGTCCACGACGAGAAGCTTTTCGACGCGATGCTTGTGCAGAATCAGTTCCGCCTCTTCAAGCGTGGTGCCAACAGGGACGGTGATCAGATTCTCCTTGGTCATCACGTCGCCGATGGGAATATCGGTGCGCGTTTCAAAGCGAAGGTCGCGATTGGTGAGAATGCCGACCAGCCTCTTGCCCTTGCGTGACAGGCACGCCGGAGATCTTGTAGCGGCGCATCACTTCGAGCGCGTCGGCGATCATCTGATCGGGCCCGATGGTCACCGGATCGACGATCATGCCGCTCTCAGAGCGCTTCACCTTGTCGATCTCGCCCGCCTGCGCCTCGATGTTGAGATTGCGATGGACGATGCCGATGCCGCCCTGCTGCGCCATGGCGATGGCCATGCGCGATTCGGTCACCGTGTCCATGGCCGAGGAGAGCAGCGGGGTGTTCAGCGTGATGTCGCGCGTCAGCTGGGTCTGCGTGCTCACCTGCGCGGGCACCACTTCGCTGTAGGCAGGCACCAGCAGGACATCATCAAAGGTGAGGGCTTCCGGGAGGTTTTTGGCTAGCATAATGCTCTGATGCGCCTGGAGGCTCCGGGATTCGGGTCGCGAAACCTTCACCAGGACTGCAGGCGCTTATCGCTATTGTATCGGAGTGCGCTGGGACGCTGACTCGAGAGGCGTGTTGCATTGCAGGAGGCCAGGCGGGACGATTCATCACGACCCGCTGCGCCAACCTACACGCCCACCGGGAACGGCTTGGGGCTCGACTCGTCGGTGTTCGCTGCCGTGCCGCTGCGCCAGCGCTCGAAGCGGCCTTGCAGCAGGCTCATCAGTCCTGTGTACCAGTAGCCGATCACGAACAGGATGAGAAACGGCGCGGTGAAGTAATTGTGGTTCGAGAAGGTGTAGAGGATAGCCAGCAGGAAGTAGCAGCCGATAATCAGCTCGATCCACGGCGCCAGCTTCAGCCGCTTGCGATACTTGGCTGCCTGCGACTTCTCTCCCTTCTTGCGCCACGCGATATTTGGGCGTGCGCACAAAGGCGCTCTTGATGCCGAACAGCGCCTCCATCACCGCCTTGGAATTGGTGACGGTGAGACCGATGCCGAGCGCCATCAGAAACGGCAGATACAGGAACGTCTTCATCCAGGTTTTCGGATAGAGCTCGCGC
Organism: uncultured Acidobacteriaceae bacterium; assembly: GCA_963830285.1. Lineage (GTDB taxonomy): Bacteria > Acidobacteriota > Terriglobia > Terriglobales > Acidobacteriaceae > Telmatobacter. The sequence goes on along the minus strand of CAWHLU010000008.1, from coordinate 502,320 downwards.
TGGCTGGCGAGATAGAAGACGGCGATCGACGCCGATGACGCGGTGAACAGCGGGACGTCGATGAGCAGCATCTGGAACCAGCCCTGGTAGAAGCGGCAGATCATGGCCGGAATCAGCAGCGCGGTCATCACGATCATCAGCGGATAGCTCAGGTTGGCCGTCAGGTGGTAGACGGCCTCGATCTTGATGCGCCGCGGCACATTCGATCTGAAGATCCTCGGCAGCATCTTGATGCGAGTCTGGATCAGGCCCTTGGCCCAGCGCGCCTGCTGCGTCTTGAAGGCGGTCATCTCGATGGGCAGCTCGGAGGGACATTCGACGTCGGGCAGATACTTGAACCTCCAACCCGCCATCTGCGAGCGATAGCTGAGGTCGGTATCTTCGGTGAGCGTGTCGTGCTGCCAGCCGCCGCCATCGGAGATGGCTTGCCTGCGCCACATGCCAGCCGTGCCGTTGAAGTTGAAGAAGTCGCCGGAGCGGGCGCGGGCGCCGTGCTCGAGCACAAAGTGTCCGTCGAGCAGGATGGCTTCAATGCTGCGTCAGCAGGCTGTAGTCGCGATTGAGATGCGTCCAGCGGGTCTGCACCATGCCGACATCGGGCTCGGCGAAGTGGTGGATCACCTTCATCAGCCAGTCGGGCGGCGGAACAAAGTCAGCATCGAAGATGGCGACGAACTCGCCGCTCGGCGACCTTGAGGCCGGCATCGAGCGCTCCGGCCTTGAAGCCGTGCCGATTGGTGCGGTGAATGTAGACGATCGGATGGCCCAGCGCGGCATAGCGCGCGACGATGCCGGCTGCAACCTCGGTGGTTTCGTCGGTTGAGTCGTCAAGGACCTGGATTTCGAGCTTGTCCTGCGGATAGTCGATGGCGCAGACGGCTTCGACAAGGCGATCGATCACGAACTGCTCATTGAAGATGGGCAGCTGGATCGTGACGCGGGGCAGTTCGTCGAAGTGCTTGAGCGGGTTGGGATTGTAGTTCTTGCGATACTTGAAGTAGAGGTAGCAGAGCGTGTAGCGGTGAACGCCGTAGATCGCCAGCACGATCATCACCAGCGAAATAGGGAAGCAGCAGCGCCGCGTCAAACCAGTTCCAATAGTGGCGCACCGTAGAGAACGGGTCGCTGAGCAGCATCTTCACCTAGTGGCGGAAGCCGTTCTGTTGGCTGCCGGCAAGGAAAAACGCGACTTGCGCAGGCAGCCCGGAGACCAGGCTGACGATCAATTTGATGTCGGCGAGCAGTGCGGATCCTCCACGAACGGGATAAGTTCATTGTATGCGATTGCCTCGAATGGAAGCTGCGTCAGCGGACACTCCCGATCCCGACGGCGGGCCAGGGAAATCTTCACGAGTCCGATCGCGTTTTTGCTCTTATGCCGTCTCATTGGCGTTACGCCTGCACACAATTTCACCACCCGCCGATTGCCGAGTTTTGCGGATTAGCGTAATGTTTCCAGACAGTTGGAGAGAACTTCATGTCTACGACCGCTATTTCTCCCGTTGTTGCCGCCAAGGGCGGAAGCTTTCTTATCGAGACACGTACGCCTGCGGAAGTCTTCACTCCGGAGGACCTGAACGAGGAGCAGCGGCAGATGGCAGTCACCGTGGCCCAGTTTGCCCGCGATGAGATATTGCCTGCCTCCACAGACATTGATGAAAAGAAGCCGGGTGTGCTGGCTGGACTGCTGCGCAAGGCGGCAGAGTTGGGGTTTACCTCGGTCGACATCCCCGAAGAGTACGGCGGCCTGGGGATGGACAAGACTACCTCCGCCATCATCGCGGACCATCTCTCGGTCCAGGCAAGCTTTTCGACCGCATTCGGAGCGCACACGGGCATCGCCACGCTGCCCCTGGTCTGGTACGGAACCGAGGAGCAGAAGCAGCGGTATCTGCCCAAGCTGGCCAGCGCTGAGTGGATCGGTGCTTATGGCTTTCTGAAGCGACATCCGGCTCCGATGCGATGAATGTCCGCGCGCGAGCGACCCTCTCGGCTGATGGCAGCACCTACACGCTCAACGGCGAGAAGATGTGGATCACCAACTGCGGCATCGCCGGGCTGTACACGGTTTTTGCCAAGATCGACGGCGAGAAGTTCTCTGCCTTCCTGATCGAGCGCGACACTCCCGGACTGACAGTCGGAGCCGAGGAACACAAGCTGGGGATACGGGGTTCATCCACCTGCCCTCTGGTCCTGCAGGATTGCAAAATACCGGCAGAGAACCTGCTCGGCGAGCCCGGGAAGGGCCACCACATCGCGTTCAACGTGCTCAACGTGGGCCGCTTCAAGCTGGGCGTTGCCTGTGTTGGCGGGGCGCGCCACGCTCTGGCGCACATGGCGCGCTATGCGAGAGAGCGGAAAGCTTTTGGCAAGTCGATCGCCGAGTTCGGCCTGATCCAGAGAAAGATATCCGAGAGCGCCACACGCCTGTACGCCGCGGAAAGCATGGGTTACCGGACCGTGGGCATGATTGACGCATCGTTGGAGCAACTGGGAGACCACGGGAGCCGTTCGCCGCGCGATATCCAGCGCCGTATCGAGGAGTACGCGGTCGAGTGCTCAATCCTGAAGGTCTACGGTTCCGAGATGCTGTCGTTCGTCGCCGATGAACTGGTCGCCACCATGGCCGGCTACGGCTATACGGAACACTACCCGGCGGAACGCTTTTATCGCGACGCGCGGATCAATCGCATTTTTGAGGGCACCAACGAAATCAACCGCATGATCATCACCGGCTGGCTGATGAAGCGCGCCATCGCCGGCGAACTGCCGCTGATGGCTGCCATCAAGTCGCTGATGGATGAAGTGATGCAGCCGCCGTCGTTCGACACCGCGGAAGATACCGGCGAAGTGCTGGCGCGCGAAGCGGCAATGCTTGCGGCCGTGAAGAAGATCGGCCTCTTTGCGGCCGGAGTTGCCAGCCAGCGCTACATGGCGGCGTTGCAGGATCAGCAGGAGGTGATGGCCGACCTGGCAGACATCATCACCCAGGTGTTCGCGCTCGAGTCGGCGCTGTTGCGGGCCCGAAAGCTGGCTGGAGTAGGCAAATCCACCGCGGCTGTAGCTGCCGCCATGACCAGCCTGCTGGCCGAGGAAAGCATGGGGATGGCCGAGCAGACAACCCGGCGTGTACTGGCTGCATGCGGCGAGGGCGACATGTTGAGGACGCAACTGGCAATCCTGCGGCGGCTTGCGCGATTCACGCCGGTTGATTCCGTTGCGCTGAGCCACGCGGTTGCCAAACAGTGCGTTGAGATGGAGCGGTATCCGCTCTAGTTCCAGTGGGCCGGCATTCGGTCCAGGGGTGAGACCTTCGAAACGTTCAGGACGGATACGCTCCGGCGATGTAGCCTTCAAGCGCCTGGATGGTCTGTTGCTGGCCGGAGATTACCCACTTCACGAGATCGCCGATGGAGATGACGCCGACCACCGTATCGTTCTGAACAACGGGCAGATGGCGGAAGTCGTGTTCGGTCATTAGGGTCATACACTCGTCAACGGTGTGCCTGGGGCTGACGGAGATGACCGGGCTCGTCATCAATTGACTGACCTTGGTTTCGCGGGAGGTGTGACCGCCCAGGATGCCTTTGCGCGCATAATCCCGCTCCGAGAAGATTCCGACCAGTCGATTTTCCTTGCACACGAGCAGGACACCGATGTTGTACTTGGCCAGCATCTCCAGCGCCTCATAGACCGAGTCATCGGGATCGATGGAAAGCACAGTTCTCGTGGGTCGACAACCGAGCAAAATGCCGATTGTGTCGTTGATCTTCATTACGGGCCTCCTGGGGCCAAGCGAATGACGGTCACTATAGCCCATTGCGATAGCGACCGAAAAGCAAGAAATTCAAGAGATTTTTTCGATACAGGGTACGAAGGCGTAAATCGGGTCCCATCCGTACCTTCCGGGGTTGGAATCGGTAACCGCATGGCCGGTTGCCCCTATCGGATTTAGAATGTTGACAGGAGCCGCGGTTTCCCGTTTGAAATCCTGGGAAACCTGGCCCTGAAATGGAGAGACTCTGATGGCTCTGTTTAAGACGTCCAATCCTGCCTTGGGTTCCAAGACCTTCCAGGACGCGGCAGCGCGATACGGCGGCGCGATTGATGTGGCCAACCGGATGACCCTGAATGGCACGGTGAACCGCACCGGCATTCTGCTGATCTGCGCCTTCGCTACCGCTGCCTATACGTGGCGCGCGTTCATGCAGACGCACGACCCGGCCGATGTGACGGGGCTGCTGATGGTTGGCGTTTTTGGCGGCTTCATCACCGCCCTGGTCACCATTTTCAAACAGAGTTGGGCGCCCATTACGGCACCGATCTACGCGCTGCTGGAAGGGCTTTTTCTGGGTGGCATCTCTGCCTTCCTTGAACTGCGCTATCCGGGAATAGCGGTCCAGGCGGTGGGCCTCACTTTTGGCACCCTGCTGACCATGCTGGTGCTCTACAGCTCCGGTTTGATCAAGGTGACGAACAAGCTGCGCATCGGCATCATCGCGGCCACCGGCGGCATCGCCCTGTTTTATCTGATGGAAATCGTCCTTGGCTTCTTCGGAATCCAGTTTGTTTCGATCAATGGCTCCGGTGTGATCGGTATAGCCTTCAGCCTCTTTGTCTGTGCCATCGCGGCGCTGAACCTTGTGCTCGATTTTGATTTCATCGAGCAGGGTGTGAATGCCGGCGCCCCGAAGTTCATGGAATGGTACGGCGCCTTCGGCATCATGGTGACGCTTGTGTGGTTGTACCTTGAGATTCTCCGGCTGCTCGCCAAGATGCGGAGCCGCAACTAAGAGCTCAACCCACCCTCGGATCTGCAAAGCGGCAATCTCCGCGTGAGATTGCCGCTTCATTGTTATGGCTGGGTTCAGCCTTCCCTAGTTAGAATCTGGCGCGATCCGGGTCCTTTCTACCGCGTCGCCTGCATCCCGGCACCGATAAACTTCTGCGCATGGGCAACCTCCGGCAGCGTTCACATCTGCCCTGGGCCACGCTTTCAGAAATGCTTCGTAGGCTGCACGGGCTCCCGCCACATCGCCGGCGGACTCCTTTACGCTGGCAAGCCCATACAATCCAAAGCCGGAGTTGGGCCGTTCCACAAGCGCCGCCTGGTAAGCCGACTCCGCATCTTTGTAGTCTTTCGCCTTCAGCAGTGCCTCGGCCTCGGTTTCGGCGACGGGGCGGATATAAAACGGAGGCTCGTGATATCCGAGCTTCTTCTCCTGTTTTTCAGCTTCTGCATAGAGCTTCCTTGCGGCTCGCCTTTTCTGCTGCGCGACGAGCACGCCGGCCTGCAGTTCCATTGACTCAATCTTCAGCGATTTCATGATCGGATCCGAGAGCGCATCGGGCAAGATCGGCATCATCGGCGGATTTGTTTCTTTTGTATCCGCATCTTTGCGTTTTCCCAGAGCTGTCTGCATCTCGATCATCTGCTTCAGTCCGGCATCCAGGCTGGTGGAGTCTTTTTCGGCCGCAATCGCGTCGCCTGCATCAAGCGCCTTCATCCCCTTGGCATAGTCGGTCAATTCGGCGGCGAAGAAGCGCAGATTTGCGGCCTTGTCTCCCTTTGGCAAATTAGCGTCGTTCAGCATCGTGAGCACCGCATCCCAGTCGCCCACACGCAAAGCTACGGGAAGGCGCCGGCTAATGCGCGCCAGTTGGTCCCGTGCCGACCAGATATAAAGCGAGGCCGAAAGCTGACCGCGTGCTGCAGCCAGGTGATCTGAGAGCGCATTCGCGTCGGCAAGTCGCCCCTGTTCCATCAGATTGGCGATCGAATACATCATGTTGTGCGCGTAGTTCCAGTCATCGTCGGGGCCCACGTGCTGTTCCTGCATATAGTGTTCGTCGGCAGCCATGGAGGCAGAAAACCAGTGCTCGGCCTCGGCGTAATTTCCCACGCGGTAATAGATGTGCCCCGGCATGTGCACCATGTGTCCCGATGTCGGCGCCAGGCTCGCCAGCAGCGCTGCACTCTGAATCGCCTGCTCAGGATGATTGCCCGGCTCGATGGCATGAATCCAGTAGTGATTGGTCGCCGAGTCATTGGGCACATCGCGCAGAATGCTCTCCAGCATTGCGATGGCTTCCCGTTGGCCTTTCTTCGGTTCACGATTTTTGTCGTAGCCATCTTCCAGCGCCAGGGCGAGGGAGAGCCGTGCCTGAGTATCCTTCGGTGCCTTGGCGACCAGTTCACGAAGAATCGCAATCTGTTGTTTGTTGGCTCCGTGCTTCGATTCATTCTTGACGGCGGCGTCTGCCTGCGCCGCTTGAATGTAGAGCGTCTCCTGCTCGGTGTCATGGTCCGCAAGCTTGACCGCTTTCTCAAGCGCATCCTTGGCGTACGACTTTCTGGAGCCGTTGCGGAACCCTTGCGCCTGCGCCAGCCCCCACCAGCACATGGCGCATTTCGGATCGACGCGCACGCTCTGCTCGAAGGCCTTCACTGACTCGTAATCCCAGAAGTCGTGCATCAGGTTCAGCCCCTGGTCGAACCACTGCTGCGCTTCCGGACTGGCTGTGATTGCAATGTGCGCATTGCCGATGCCGGTCATGGGAATCGGTGCGGGAAGCTGCTCCGGTGGCAGCACCGGTTGCATGTCGGCCATGTTGTGCCCTGCCGGCATCGGCTGCTGAGCACAGAGGGGAATCGCCGCAGCCACAACCAGAAAAATCAGCCCGAAGCCGGCAGAAACCGCGCATGGTCAGGGTGAGAAGCAGGCCGCACGCCGCCTCGGTGCAGGCCATAGCAATGGAAGCGCATGGCTCAAAATATACATCGCGAGCAGAGGGCCACGCGACGGAAATATGCGGGACCTCTGCCGACGGTGAACCGCTACTCTCCGAGCGAGATTGCGGGCTTGCCTGCAAGCCGCTCGCTAATGTGCTCTCCGATCTGATCGGCGTAACTGCCCTTTTCGCTGATCGTCGCGTTGAGCAGGACGACCGCAGCGTAATCGCCCTTGGGATTGAAAAACACATACGCGCTGTACCCGCCGGTCGCGCCGTTATGCCAGTAGTTACCGGCTTGCGGATCGAAGAGCCACGCCAGCGCAATCTTCTGGTCGCCAAACGATTCGGCGCGCAATTCATGATCCTGAACGAGTGCGGCCGTAATTGTTTTTGAAGCTGGTGACGACTTCGTGAACTTGAAGCCGTCCGGGTGCAGATTGGCCTCGAGGTATTTCAGCATGTCCGACGCCGTTGAACGGATGGCGCCTGCGCCGGCAAAGGCGTCCAGGTCCCAGGCGTGCGCTGGATGATGGTCGCCGGTATGACCGGGAATGAAGCGCGCTTGCTGATCGGGCGTCAGCGTAACGGCGGTGTCGTTCAAGCCGAGTGGGTCGAGGACCTCTTCTTTAAGGAGGGCCGGATAGGTCTTGCCGGCACGGACCGAGAGCGCGTTGCCGAGCAAGCCGAATCCAAGATTGCTATAAAGGAAACCGGGTTTATCGGGCTTCGCCACTCCGTGTTCGGCGAGAAACGCATATAGATTAGCTGCACGGTAGTCTGCGTAGGGATTCTCTTGATCGACCGGCTTGAAGTTACCTGGCATCCGCGGCAGGCCCGAGTGTTGCGTCGCCAGATCGAGCAGAGTAATCTCCGCTCCGGCTGGCTTCTGCACCGTGCCCGGCGGCAACAACTCCCGTACCGGATCGTCGAACTTGACCTTGCCCTGCTCCACCATCTGCGACAGGACCAGGCCGGTAAACGTCTTGGTGATCGATCCGATTTCGAAGATTGAATCCGCCTTTGCCGCGCCATAGGCGAAAATGCGCGGCACTCCGTGATCGAGGACGCCGATCACAACGCCGGCGCTCGTCGACGGCGCGAGTTGGCCGGACTTCAAAGCGGCGGCGAGGTCACGATCGAGGACAGCCTGCAGTCCTTCTCCATTGACCGGTGCAATGGCTGGATCGTATTTCGGCGGAGGCATGGGTTTGGCGGCGATCTCGGCGGCCTGTCGTGTCAGCGCAAGAGGCAGCGGATTCTTGTTCTGGCTCCAGCTTCCAGTCACCGTATTTGAGTCTGAAGAGAGCTTGCCTTCGTAGTGGCCACCAACGACGGGAACATCAAACGAAAAGTCATCGCCGCTGAACGCGACCTTGGCGCAATCGAGCCCCATAACGTGCTGGTCGAGACTGTCGAGCGAGCAGAACTCCTGGCCTTTGTCGTCACTCTTGACATGGAGCTGGATGCGGAGCTGGGATCCGCCTGCCTGCAACGTTCCCAGCCAGATGCCATCCACGCGCGAGGGCTTGGCCGCTGGGACGAAAGTGTCGCGCGTCAAAACCAGAGGCATGGGACTGCCTTGATCCCATGTCCCGTTAAGCGTTCTGCCGTCACCGGAAATAGTGCCCTTCCACGAACCATGAACAGAAGGAACGGAAAAGCTGAGAGCATCGCCGTCCAGGTGGAAGTCTGCGCATCCGAGTCCCATCGCGCCCTGGTCAAGGCTGTCGAGGCTTCCGCTCACAGCCCCTTGCGCGTCCGCCTTCAAATGCAGGCGGAGATGGAGCGAGCCGCCCAGTACCCCAACATAATCGCCCGTGATGTTGGGCTTGGATTGTTGAGCCTGAATTGGCATTAGTGCGACTAGCATCAAAAGGCCAGGAAACCACACACCGTCAACGCAAGTTCGAAGACGAAAAACAAGTGAATGCATAAGCCGAATCATTCCAGAAGCCTCACATTTGCTTACAGCATGCATTACAACAACGTAATCAAAGACAGTGCAGTGTACCTCTATCGTGAGAGAAAAATGAAACAGCCATCCTTTCGCAATGCTCCTGCGGAAGGATGGCTGTTGCCGTGATGGTGGGTCCGTTGTTGGTTATGCGTGGGCGTGCTCATGCGCACCCTGCGCAACGGATTCGATGATCGCTTTGTTGAACGCCGGAATATCATCGGGTTTGCGGCTGAAGATGAATTGACCGTCTGTGACAACAGCCTGGTCAATCCAGTTGCCGCCTGCGTTCTTGATGTCGGTCTTCAAGGAAGGCCACGAGGTTACGGTTTTGCCCTTGAGCGCGCCGGCTTCCAGCAGCGTCCATGGCCCGTGGCAGATGGCCGCCACTGTTTTTCCCGTCGAAACAAACTGGCGGACGAAATTCACCGCAGCCGGATCGATGCGCAGATGATCGGGATTCATCACGCCGCCGGGCAACACCAGCGCATCGTAGTCGTTGGGGTTGGCATCGGCCAGAGGCAGGTCCACCTTCACTCCCTGACCCCAATCCTTCTTGTTCCAGCCCTTGATCTCTCCGCTTTTCGGGGATATCACCACCGTGGTGGCGCCCGCGTTATTCAGCGCCTTCCGCGGATCGGTCAGTTCTGCCTGCTCAAAGCCGTCTGTAGCTAAAATGGCGATCTTCTTTACCTTTCAATTCTGAAGACATACTTCTCCTCCTTGTGGGGTCGTGCAGAAGGTTAAGACGCGCTCGCGTGAAAGAGAGGTTGCGCGATTGTGCGAAATCATCGAGTTGCTGGGAGCGCGAGAAAATGGCCCGCTTCTCTTGCAAGAAGCGGGCCATTCCCATTCTTGTTTTCTGACTATGCTTTGGCTGAAGTCAGCGCGCCCAGATCCGCTGCCAGCTTCTCCGTGGAGAAGGCTTCGATCAGGTCGCCTTCCTTCAGGTCGCTGAAGTTGCCGAGGCCGATGCCGCACTCCATGCCGTTGGTGACTTCGCGCGCATCGTCCTTGAACCGCTTGAGCGAGCCGATCTTGCCCTTGAAGACCTGCTCGCTCGCCGCGCATGACTTTGACTTCCGAGTCGCGGCGGATCACGCCGTCCTGCACGCGGCAGCCGGCGATGGTGCCGACCTTGGGAATGCGGAAGACGTTGATGCACTTCCGCGCGGCCCACGTAGTTCTCCTTGAAGGTCGGGTCGAGCAGACCCAGCATGGCGAGGCGCATCTCGTCCTGCAACTCGTAGATGATGGAGTGCAGGCGAATCTCAATGCCTTCCTGCTGCGCCAGTTCGGCGGCCTTGCGCTCGGGGCGCACGTTGAAGCCGATGATGATGGCATTCGAAGCCGTCGCCAGCAGCACGTCGCTCTCGGTGATCGATCCGACGCCGGAGTGGATCACCTTGACGCGCACCTTCTCGGTCGACATGCGCACCAGCGAGTCGGCCAGCACTTCGACCGATCCGGTCACGTCGCCCTTGATGATCAGCGGCAGATCCTTGACGCCGGCCTGGCGAATCTGCTCCGCCAGTCCTTCGAGCGAGACGCGCGAGCTCTTGGCAAGCTGCGCTTCGCGCTCCTTCATCTTGCGGTATTGCGCAATGCCCTTGGCCTTGTCGCGATCGGCAACCACGAGGAACGTGTCGCCGGAATCGGGCATGGCTTCAAGGCCGAGCACTTCGACCGGCGTCGATGGGCCGGCTTCTTCAAGCGGGCGTCCGCGATCGTCGAACATGGCGCGAACTTTGCCGAAGGTGTTGCCGACGATGTAGCTGTCGTTCAGGCGCAGCGTTCCGTCCTGCACCAGAACCGTAGCCACGGCGCCGCGGCCGCGATCGAGCTTGGCCTCGAGCACCGAGCCCACAGCCTTGCGTCCCGGCGTCGCCTTGGGCGCCTTGATGTCGGAAACCAGGCAGATCATTTCCAGCAGCAGATCGAGATTCATGCGCTTCTTGGCGGAGACCTCGACGAAGACCGTGCCTTCGCCGCCGGCTGCCCACTCTTCCGGAATCAGGCCGCGATCGGCAAGCTGCTTCTTCACGCGATCGGGATTGGCCTCGGGCTTGTCGATCTTGTTCACCGCGACGATGATCGGCACTTCGGCGGCCTTGGCGTGATCGATGGCTTCCAGCGTCTGCGGCATGACGCCGTCGTCCGCTGCCACCACGATGACGACGATGTCCGTGACCTTGGCGCCGCGCGCACGCATGCGGGTAAAGGCTTCGTGGCCCGGCGTATCGAGGAAGACGATCTCGCGGCCCGAAGCCGGCGAGCCTTCCTTGGTGAACTGCACCTTGTAGGCGCCGATGTGTTGCGTAATGCCGCCGGCTTCGCCGGCTGCCACATCGGTTTCGCGAATGGCGTCGAGCAGCGAAGTCTTGCCGTGGTCCACGTGACCCATGACGGTGACCACCGGCGCGCGCGGCACTTCGAGTTCGCCGGTATTCTCGGCCTCGAGAACTTCTTCGATCGCCTCGTTTGCCAGTTCTTCTTCGTAGCTGATGACGGTGGCGCCGGCGCCGAACTTGGCGGCGACATCCTTCACCATCTCGGCGTCGAGCGACTGGTTCACGGTGACGAATACGCCGCGCATCAGCAGCGCGGCGATCAGGTCCTTGGCGCGAATCTCGAGCTTCTCGGCCAGGTCCTTCACGCTGATGCCTTCGGTCACGGTGATTTCGCGCGTGATGGGCAAGCGGCTCGTCGCTGAACTGTGTGGCGCCGCCAAAACGCGGCGGCGGCACAAAGCCCTTCATCGGGCCTTCCTTGGTCTTGGGATACTGCTGGCCGCCGCGGCGGGCGCGATTCTGCGGCGCGCGCTGCGGACGCGGCGCCTCGCCGGTCGGCGGAGCGCCGCCTGCGCCAGGTCGCGCGCCGCCAAAGCCGCCGGGACGCGGAGCGCCGAATCCGGGGCGTGCGCCAAATCCGGGACGTCCGCCGGGTGCACCGGCGCCGCCAGGGCCTGCAAATCCGGTGCGGCGTTGGGTGCTTGGGCCGCGGACCGCGCCGGGGAACTGGCCGGGAGGTCCACCGGGGCCAGGCGTGCGCTGCTGGAATCGCCGCCGGGTGCGCCGGCAGGCCTGCGATCGAAGATCGGCTTGCCGCGCTGAATGCCCCGCCTCTGTGCGGGAGCAGGAGCGGAACGGTGCTTGCCGCGACAATGGGGGCCTTGTAGACCGGACGCGGGCCCGTTTGCGGCATCACCACGCGCCGCGGAGCGACTACCGGTCGCGCTGGCGCAGGAGTCGCTTCGGGAGCTTGTTGAAACGGGAGCCTCGGGCTCTGCTGCGACTGTGTCTGGTGCTGCGGCAGCTTCCTTTGCTTTCGCGGCAACTTCGGGAGCCTGCGCGGCGGGTGCTTCGACAACCGGTGCGGCCGGTGCCGGGGTTTCAGGCTTCTCCAGTGCTGGCGGGACCGGCGGTGCTGGTGCGACAACAGCCTTGGCAGCGGCCGGCTTTGGGGCCGCAGGTGCTGGTTCGACGGCCTTGGTGGGACGTTGGTCCGGCAGCCGGCGGCTTTACGACAACCGTCGGCGGAACGACCGTCACGATCGGACGCGTCGCGGCACGCTGCAGGAGCCTTGGCCACGACGGCGCCGACCGGCGGCTTCGATGCAATGGCCGGAGCGGCAGGCGGAACAATCGCCGGAGCAGGCCGCGGCTGCGGCACAATCTTCCGCGGCTCAGGCCGCGCCGGGGTTGCCGGCGGCGCTGCAACCGAAACTACTGGCGGTGTGGGCTTTGCAGGCAGGTTTGCGGCGCGGTCGCGGCAGCCTTGCTGGGAGGCATATGGCTCCTGCGCGCCTCAGCTTCCTCCTCCTGCTTCTTGGCCAGAATGGCCTTCATCACGTCGCCGGGCTTGGAGACGTGAGACAGATCAATCTTCGGCGTAATGGCCTGCGCCAGAGCGCGATGACCCGGCGCCTGCGTGGCCGCCCTGGCGCCCATGCTGAAAGTGCGCGCGAACCTTTTCGGCCTCGTGCTCCTCGATCGAGCTCGAGTGCGTCTTGCCTTCACCCAGGCCAAGTTCCGCGAGCACGTCGAGAATCTGACGACTCTTGACTTCCATCTCGCGCGCGAGATCGTTAATTCGAACCTTACTCATCCGCCTCTTTTCAGAATGTGCTGCCCAAAGCCCGTTAGTCGCGCATAGCTACCTCTTGGCATTGGCCGGTTAAGTTACAACCATTATCACTTGATTCGTGTTGAAAAGCGCGACGCATAACTATGCGCCGCCCTCCTCATTGTCCGCTTCGTTCTCTTCGATTCCTTCGTCTGCTTCCGGGACGTTGTCGACCGCAAGCTCTTCCGCAGTCTCGTCCTGATCTTCGGTCGCTTCTTCCAGCACTTCCTGCGAATTCTCCAGCTCCGCTTCCGCGGTTCCGGCAACAGCCTCGGCAGTCTCGATCTCCGACTCGCCTTCCGAGAGCTTGCCCGTGTCGGCCGCCGCAGTCAGAGCCGCCGGCTCGTCGCTGCCTTCCACTTCCGGCGCTCCCGCCACGCCAGCGCCCTCGGTCGCCTCAGCTTCTTCGCCCTCTTCAAAGTGGCCGAAGTAGTGGCGAACGGCGACACTGATGCGTTCCAGCGTCTTCTCGCCGATGCCCGGAATCTCTTCGAGCTGTTCCGGCGTCATGTCGGCCAGACCTTCCACCGTGGTGATGCCGGCAGCCACCAGCTTCTGGATAATGCCTTCGCCCAGTTCGGTAACCTGCTCGATCGGAGTCGAAGGTCCACCGGTGAGCGCCTGCATCTGCTGCTCCACTTCCTGGCGCTTCTCTTCCTCGCTCTTGATGTCGATCTTCCAGCCCAGCAACTTGGCCGCAAGCCGCACGTTCTGGCCCTTCTTGCCGATGGCCAGCGAGAGCTGCGTGTCGTCCACGATCACTTCGAGCTGCTTGTCGGTCAGGTCGGTGATGGAAACGCGGCTTACCTTGGCGGGCTGCAAAGCCTTTTCCGCAAAGGTCGTAATCTCGTCGCTGAACTCGATGATGTCGATCTTCTCGCCGCGCAGTTCGCGAATGATGGACTGCACGCGCATGCCCTTCATTCCCACGCAGGCGCCCACGGGGTCCACATCCTTGTCGCGCGACTGCACCGCAATCTTGGTGCGCTCGCCGGCTTCGCGCGCGATGGCGCGAATGACCACGGTGTTGTCGTAGATCTCAGGCACTTCCGACTGAAACAGGTTCTGCACCAGCTCCGGCGCGGCGCGCGAAACGATCACCTGCGGTCCCTTGGCGGCGCGATCCACCTTGAGCAGCACCACGCGCACGCGCTCGCCGATGGTGAACTGCTCCAGCCGCGACTGCTCGCGCTTGGGGCAGCGCGCTTCGGCCTTGCCCAGGTCGAAAATAACGTCCTGTCCTTCGATGCGCTTCACCGTCGCGTTCAGCACTTCCTTTTCGCGATGCGCATACTCGTTGAAGACGGTGTCGCGCTCGGCCTCGCGCACCTTCTGGAAGATCACCTGCTTGGCAAGTTGCGCGGCGATGCGGCCCAGCGGCGTGGTGTCGCGATACATGCGAATCTCGCTGCCCACTTCAACGCCCGGCGCCAGCTCGTTCGCCTCTTCGAGCGTGATCTGGTTCACCGGATCTTCGAGTTCATCGTCGGTGGCGACAACGGTCTTGTAGATGTAGGCGGTGATCTCGCCTGTTTCCTTGTTCAGTTCTCCGCGCATGTTCTCCTGGGTCTTGTAGTACTTGCGCGTGGCCAGGGCGATCGCCTCTTCCACGGCGCCCACCACGATCTGGGGCTCGATGCCCTTCTCGCGGCTCAGGAGTTCGATACTTTGATACAAAGCGCTGGCCATACTCTTCTTACTCTCTTGGTTTGTTTCCGGCGACCGTCCGATCTGCTGACCGGCTGCACCGTTGGATTGTCGTTGAGGAGGCTTTCGCTTCCGCCTCCGAAGCCACACCTCGCGGCCTGGCTAAATCTCCGGGATCAGCTCTGCTTTCTCAACGTTGTCCAGAGCGATCTCTACTGTGCTTACGCCTGCCTTGCGGCTCTTGCTGTTCTGATGCGCGGCAGCAAGATCGAGCGTGATGTTCTGCCCTTCACCCTTCAGCAGCCGCCCTCTCCAGTGCCGGTTATTGCGAACCGGCTCGAATGTCTGCACTTTCACCAGGCATCCGGCAAACCGGCGAAACTCCTCCGGCTTCGTCAACTTCCGATCCAGCCCCGGGGAACTGGCTTCCAGCGTGTACTCTGCCCCAGGCACCAGGTCTTCCACGTCCAGCAGGACACCAAAATCCCGGCTGAACGCCGCGCAATCCTCGTGAGTCACGCCGGAAAGCTGTTCCACGCTCAACTTGCCTTCCACCAGCCGTTCCGGAAGCCCCTCAACCCCGGCGGCAATCTCCGCCTTCAGTCGCGCCCGGCCCTCGGCGTTCTTTTCGAGAAAAACCCTCAATACACGCTCTTTAGCCGGCCCGGCAAATTCCAGGTCCACCACGTCCAGACCATGCGATGCGGCCACCCGCTGTGCTGCCATCCGAATCTCGTCCAGCTTTGCTGCCATGCGTCGAAGCCCGGCCATTGGCCCCTCAATCAAGGGGCTCCCGGTCAAAATCAGCGGCCGTATTCCGGGAGAAATTTGCACCAAATAAAAAGTGGGCTGTAAGCCCACTCATCTCTCCGCCAGCCGGCATACTCACGGCAACTCAGGCGGACAAACTCGTCTGCACCTCCAGCATACGGCGTTTTGTGCAGAAATTCAATGCGCCGGCCTTTCTGAACGGCTACAGACACGTGCGCGAAACGTGATTTCCGCCGTTCTATGTCACAGTTCGGTGGCGCAATCGATCGCGCAGGGCTTGCTCTTAAGTTGTAAAGGAGTTTCGAATCCCATCTTCAGCCCACTCGATACCTCGAAAGTAATCACTCGTACGCCTTTGGAATGATCAATTTACACCGCTGGCACACGCGGGGTATCCGGGTACCACCTATGGGGAGCAGAATTCGTCCCGATCAACCGAAATAATGGGCCTGCTCTTTCATGCGTACTCTTGTCCAGCGCGTAGTCGTCACATTTGTGTCGACCATCTTTCTTGCCGCAGCCGGTGCGCTGGCCGGTTATTTGCTGGGACACGCCGTTGTGCTTCGACAGGCCGAAGCCCGGCTCGATGCGTATGCCAATCGGATACTGATGGAAGGGATCACGTCTTCGGCGGAGTCCCGGGCCATCCTGGCGACGATGAATTCCTCGCCTTACGCCTTCTGTTCCGATGCCGAAATTGAATACTTCCGCCAGCTCATTTTCCAATCGCAGTTTCTGAAAGCCGCGGGCCGCATGCGGGGTGGAACAATTGGCTGCTCCACGACCTCCGGCCGCACCGTTCTGGCCCAACCGCAATTTACCCCGACGATCGCCCGCAAGGATGGAACGAAAATCTACAAGAATCTCTCCCCGTTCCGTGTCGACGATCAGGATGTGATCTCGGTCCAACTGGGCGATTCCTTCGTTGTCTACAATCCTTACGATCTCGCTTCGCTGGATGCACCGCCCATGCATTTCACTGCGACCGCCATTGATTCATTTACACGGCAGAGCGACTCGTTGCTCGGCCAGATTCCGAACGTCGAGAAACACGTTCTGATGCGGGACGGCAAAGTTCAGGTAGGCAATACTCTGTATGCCACCCGCTGCTCGACCGATGGCGAAACCTGCATGACGGCCAACATCTCGTTTCCGGACGCATTGGCTGTCGGCCGAGGCCTGTCCCTGGCATACCTCGCCGCTGGTGCAGTTTCGGGCGCATTTATCGGGCTGCTCTTCCCACTCCTCTACAGCCGCAACAAGAGCATTGAACAGCAGTTGGTGCGTGCAATTCGTGCGGACGCTCTCACGGTTGCGTATCAGCCCATCGTCGACCTCTCGACCGGCCGCATCGTCGAGGCCGAAGCCCTGGTCCGCTGGACAGACGAATACAAGAACGCGGTGGGTCCCGACGTATTTATCAAAATCGCCGAGGAACGCGGCTTCGTGGGCCAGATTACAAAACTCGTGCTCCGCCATGCCTTGCGCGACTTTGGCCCCACCCTGCGCGCGCGTTCCACCTTCCGAGTGAACGTGAATATCGCCGCCTCTGACCTTGCAGACAGCGATTTCCTGCCCATGGTCGAGCGAGCTCTCGCCGATGCGGAGGTTTCGCCGCGCAACCTCGGCATTGAGATCACCGAGAGCTACACCGCGCGCCAGCAGGTTGCCCGCAATACGATCCTCCGCCTTCGTCAGAAGGGCCACTACGTCGCCATCGACGACTTCGGCACCGGCTATTCGAGCCTGGCCTATCTGCACGATCTCTCGGTCGACGCGATCAAGATCGACAAGGCGTTCACAAAAGCGATCGGCACTGACGCCGTCACCGTCTCTATTCTTCCGCAGATTCTTACCATGGCCGAGACGCTCAAACTTCGCGTTGTGGTCGAAGGCATTGAAACCAAGGCCCAGGCCGCGTATTTTGCCGCCAGCGATCAGCGTATCCATGCGCAGGGTTGGCTCTTTGGACGCCCCGTTCCCGCCCGTCAGTTCCTTCAGATGCTCGATGAAGAAGAGGCGAAGTTTGCCAGGGAGCAGGAAGAAGAAATCCCCCACGGGGCCGCTGCTGCTGTCTGCTAGCGATCGGTTAACAACGCTTCCGCTGCATTGAAATCGAGCTCGTCCGACCCTTTCCTCTTTGCACCCTGCGATCAGTACGCGTAAGAATAGCGGAATGAGGATTGTCCGGCTCGTTGCCCCGGTTTTGTTTCTGCTTGCCTTCACCTTCCCCGTAGCCCAGGCCCTCGAGAAGCAGCCCGCCAGCGACTATCATGCTCGCCGCGTGGCGCTCGCCAATGAATTGCATGGCGGCGCAGCCATCCTTTTCGCAGCGGAAGAGCCGGTGCTGGACTTCGATCCCTATCGCCAGGACTCGGACTTCTACTATCTGACCGGCTGGAATGAACCCGGAGCAGCGCTGCTCATCATGGGCCCCATCAACGAGCCCGAGCGCCCCGGCCAGCCGGCACGTCAGCGCGACTACAAGGAGATTCTCTTTCTGCCCACGCGTAATCTGCGCACCGAGGCTTACACCGGTGCAAAAATGGACGCGGCAACCCCGGGCGTGACCACTGCCACCGGCGTCGACAACGTAGAGCCCATGACGAATCTTGCCGGCTGATCTGAGCAAGCTCATCGCGGAGGATCGCAGAGTTGCCTTGAACGTTTGGACGCAACCCGGCGTCAAGGCAGCCGAATCCCTGCTCGGTTACACAGCCGCGACCCTCGGCTCCTCGCTGCCCGCGACCCACGATGTAACCACGCTCACGATGCCGCTGCGCGAAGTGAAGGATGCCGGCGAAATTGACCTGCTGAAGAAGGTCTCGACCGCCTCGATTGCCGCGCAGCGAGAGATGATGCGGTCCGTCAAGCCCGGGGTGACCGAGCGCACCATCGCCGGCAGGATGACGGCCGTCTGGTATGAGCAGGGCTGCGAACGCCCGTCCTACGCTCCTATAGTCGGCACCGGCATTGATTCAACGATTCTGCACTACTCCGCCAACGCGCGCACGATCGAGGACGGCGATGTCGTAGTCGTCGATGCGGCGTGTGAGTACTCCATGTACGCCTCCGACATCACGCGCACCGTTCCCGCCAACGGACACTTCACCGCACGCCAGCGCGAAATCTACAACGTCGTGCTTGGAGCGCAGAAAGCCGCCATTGATGCCTTTGTCGCCGGCAAGTCAAAGATCAATGACTTCTACCACCGCGATCCCGACTCGCTTGACGTGGCTGCGTTCAATTACATCAATACGCACGGCAAGGATCTGCATGGTGAGCCTCTCGGCAAGTACTGGCTGCATGGTCTCGGCCACATGGTGGGCATCGATGTGCACGATCCCGCGCAGTATCCGGCCGTACTGAAGCCCGGAATGGTCTTTACCATCGAGCCTGGCGTTTACATTCCCGAAGAGAAACTTGGCGTGCGCATCGAATGCGATTTTCTCGTACTGCCCGACGGCAAGCTCCTCGATCTCGACGCAGAACTGCCGCACACCCCCGAAGAAGTGGAAGCAGCAATGCGGAATTAGCATGCGGAAAGCCAGTGCAAGCATGGACCCCCGTGACGCAATCGAATCCGACCAGCTCGACGCATTGAGCCACGTCTTCTCTGAGCAGCTCCAGGCGTGCCTCGAAGAATGCGCGCATGGCCGCCGCGGACTTTTTTCTGACGTCGCACTAATTGAAGACGCAGAGAGCGATCGTGCGTGGCCCGAAGCGGCTCGCCTGCGCGAACTCGCCCTCGCGCTGCAGAACATCTTCGCCCAGCAGGAGCAGCGCAACCCGCTTTGCGATGAGTTTCTCGACCTGTGCTCGATGCACGGCGATAGCCATCCAGGTGAGGCGCGGCTTGCGCGCCTGTTTCTCGCCCGCATCGAGCGCGGCGAGGTCGGCACGCCAACCGAAGAACCGAAGAAGCCATGGTAGCGCTTCACGCATTTCTCGCGCTGCTCAGCGGATTTGCAACCATGGCCGCGCTCGTCGCCGTCATCACGGTCCTGCTTCAGAAGCTCACTCCCGGCTGGGTCGGTGAAACTGCAAAGCCAAATCCAGCCTACATTTTCGTCAACCTTGGATACTCATTTCTGGCCGCAGCTGCAGGGGGCTACGTCACCGCGTGGGTTGCCCAGCACAATCCGCTCATTCATGTTCTTGCCCTCGCGATCGCCGTGCTGCTTCTTGCTGCGCTCAGCGCCCTGCAACAACGCGGTCAGCAACCCATCTGGTATGCGCTGACGCTGGTGGCAATTACGCCGCTGGGCGTGTTGGCGGGCGGCTTCGTTCGATTGCGTGTCCTGGGCATCCTCTGATGCTCGGCGTTGCCCCGCATGAACGCGAAAAGCCGCCCCGTCGTTGTTCTCTCGACGGGGCGGCCCGCTGTCTTTGTCCAATCGTTTGAAGAACTGCTGTTAGAAGCGCAACCCGAACGTAGCCGGAATAATCTTGGTATCCGCGCCGACAGCCGTGGTGCCCAGGCCATTGGGTTGGGTTGTGACGGCAGGAGACAGAACGTCGAGATAGCGCGCTTCGGCGAAAATGCTCATTTTGCCATCGCCGTTCCATCCAGCGAACCGGTGCGACAGCCCACCGCCGATGCTCCATCCGCCCTGGTTGCTTGAGAAGTGCCCAACCGTCACGTTCTGCGTCACGACGCCGCAGTAGAAATAGGTGCAGTATTGCTGTTGTTCGGGATCGGAGAAGCTAGTCACCTTGCGATAGAAGCCATATCCGCCGGTGGCGTAGAAGTTGATCGCACTTTTGGGATTGAAGTTATAGACGGGGTCCAGTGTCAACGACCAGATGTGATCGTTGCCGCCGGTCGCGCCGGCCTCCGCGATGATTGCGCCCGGAATCTTGTCGTCGATGAACTGATACTCCAGCAGGAGGCTGAGGTTCTTGTTGAAGCGATAACCGCCGCCTACCGTGATGTTGCCACCCCAGGTGATATAGGGCGAGGAGTCACTGGATGGAGCATTGCCGCCGCCCCCGACCTCGTAGGTCAGGTGGCTCACGATTCCCCTGCCACCACCGCCGCCGTGAGACCGGTTGTCGTATTGCCCGCCACCGGATCCATCCGGCGCGGGCGCGGCCGGCAACGCGGCTGAGCCCGGCATTCCGTTGCTCGGCGTACCGCCATCGTCGGTAAGCTGGAGGGCGTTCGAACTGGACTCCGTCGACGGAACGGACGTCGAGCTTGGAGAACCGGGGGCAGTTGAGATTTGGGCGCCCGCAGTACCGAGTGAAAAGGCGAACGCTGCACACAGCAGGGTCGTGTGCTTCAAAAGTGACAGAGTGCGAACGGAGATCATCTTGTACCTCGCAAGAATAAGTTGTCTTTATGGGAGATCAAACAGTCCCGTAAGCACTTAGACTCCGTTTGGAAATCAAAGTTGCTTCCAACGTGCAGATACTGAAAGGCCGGAGTTGCCTCCGGCCCTTGGATTTGAAGCTATCAAAATGGAAGCACTAACCTTGAATGTCGAATTGCTCCGGGTGCAGGGTCGGATCGCTCTTGATGAGGATATTCTTCCCAACGAGTTCTTCAAACTCATTGATCCAGCTTCCGTTATTTCCCTTCAGCACCTTAACCGTCTCCGGGTTCACCCGCAGCATGACGTCAGCACTCTCAAAGTGGCGCTTCATCTTGCGCAATTCGATGTAGATCTCGTTGCACACCGTGGCCGGGCTCTTCACCATGCCGGTCGCCTGGCATGTCGGGCAGGGAACTGAAAGCGTACGCTCGAGCGACTGTTTTACGCGTTTACGGGTGATCGCCACCAGTCCGAAGTCGTTGAACTGCAAAACCTTGGTGGGGGCGCGGTCGCTCTTGAGTGCTTCTTCAAGCGCGGCCAGGACCTTGAATCGGTTTTTCCGCTCGTCCATGTCGATGAAGTCGATAACGATAATTCCACCCAGGTCGCGCAGGCGAATCTGACGAACGATCTCTGGCACCGCATCAAGGTTCGTTTTGACAATGGTGTCTTCAAGCCTCGCCGACTTTCCGACGTACTTGCCGGTGTTGATGTCGATCGCCACCAGGGCTTCTGTCTGGTTGATCACGATTGATCCGCCGGACTTCAGCCATACCTTCGAGCGCAACGCCTTCGATATTTCGTCCTGAATGCCGAAGTGCTCGAAGAGCGGTGTCTCCTTCGTATACAGCTTCACGCGCCGCACCAGCGTGGGCGAGAAGCGATTGAGGAAACGCACGATCCGCTCGTAGTCGGCCTCGGAATCGACCCAGATCGACGAGAAGTTCGAGCTGACCTGGTCGCGCAGGATACGTTCGATCAGCGACAGATCGTGATAGATCAGTGCCGGCGACTTTGAACTGTCTGACCGCTGCTTGATTTCGTTCCAAAGGTGAATCAGGAAACGCAGATCGGCGCGCAGCTCCTCTTCCGAGGCGCCCTCCGCCGCAGTGCGAACAATGAATCCCCCCGAAGCTTCGCCGCGCTCGTGCGTCAGGATCCGCTTGAGTCTCTGGCGCTCTTCATCCGACGCGATCTTGCGGCTGACGCCCACGTGCGTGACCGTCGGCATGAACACCAGGAACCGTCCCGGCAGTGCAATGTGGCTCGTGATGCGGGCGCCCTTCTTGGCGATGGGCTCCTTCGCAATCTGCACCAGGATTTCCTGGCCTGGTTTCAGCAGGTCGGAAATGATCGGCAAATCCGAGGTCTGCGCCGAGCGCCGCGATGGCCCGCGCCCACCGGGCCGGTGTCCGCTGCGATCGCCTCGATCTCCGCGGCCGCGACGTCCGCCACGCCCACCACGATCGTGGCGTTGTGGAGCCTGGCCGCTGCCTGCCGGTTGGGTTCCGACAGCGGTTGCCCCTTCTTCCTCGTCGTCTTCCTCGCCCTCGGTGTCGTCACCCTCTTCGCCGTTTTTGTCTTCAAACTTCATTTGGATGCGATGGTCGAGGTGAGCTTCCTGCAGCATTTCGCCCAGTTCGCCCGAACGAATTTGCGTATGCAGTTTCTCCTCCTCTTCGTAGTCCTCCAGATCGTGCTCGTCCGTCTTGTGGTGATGATGAGGCGTGTCGTACTCCTCACCCTCAATCACCTCTTCCTCAACCAACCCGGCGCCGGGCGAAAACGACGACGCGACTGGAGCGGATGCCGGCTTCGCTTATTTCGGGGGCCGGCGCTGGTGGTACTTCCTCAGACTTCTTCTTCTTGCCCCCAAGACCAAAGAGCCGGAATTCCGCCGGCGGCAGCGGATCGACGTTGTGCGAAGCGGTGCGATCACCCTCAAATTCGGTGCTTTCGTTCTCTACGCCGACAGCTTCGCCTGGCGCGGATTCCGAAACAGGCTCGCCGGCAACAGCATGAGGCTCGCTGGCAGAAGCTTCAAAGCTTTCCTCCTCCATTTCGTCTTCGTAGGAAAGTGGGGCTGGCTCGCGATGCGACTCCGAGGCGACCGTTTCAACTTCATGCTGGGGTGTCGGAGAAATCATCTCCTCGACAAATTCCTGTTCTTCGATATCGTCTGCCGAGCCATAATCCATCTCGGGCGTTAAAGCGTCAGAAGACCGCTCTTCCGCTACTGGCGGTTGGGGTGGCTGATTCCGATGCCGCGAGAGAGACTCACCCGGAAGCAACCCGCTGCCGTCCCACACGATGGGCGACTCGATCAGTGTGGCTGGCTTGTAGGACGATGCGGGTCGAATGGGCGCAGGTGTCTCAGACTCTGGCTTTGCAACCGGCTCAGCTCCAGCACCGCCATATTTCTTCAGGGATTCCCCCGGCAGTACAAACGGCTCTGGAGTGCGCTCAGGCCTTTCCGAACGCTCAGGCCGTTCAGTCCGCGCATTCCGCGAAGAAGGTGCCGAAGCGTGGATCTCATTCGTGGATTCCGGCAAGAGTTCGCCAGTCTCATTCACATGAGTTTCAATGAACTCCTGGCTCTCGGTCGGTGTCGCTGAAACATTGCTTCCGCCGCGGCCACCACGCCGCCGCTTGCGCCCGCGCCAACGCTTGCCGCCCTGTTCGTCGGATCCCTCTGCGCCACTTGCATGGTCCTGTGTCTCGGCGGGCGCTGCAAACTCGGCAACGTCGGGCTCCGAAGTAATTTCGATCGTGGGATGGCTCTCGCGATCCGGCCTCTGTTCCGGTCGTCCGGCCCGTTGGACGCGATCCTGTTGGCCGCGGTCTTGCCCGTTACCGGTGTGGCGGACTTCCCGGGGAGCCTGGTTGCCGCCGCTTACTGCGGCTTTTTCAAGTTCGTCCGTCTCTTCCTGGTCTTCCAACTCCATGAAGTCGGTGACGTACAGGAAGGCGTCGCGCTCGAGCCCGACGTCGACAAATGCCGACTGCATGCCGGGGAGAACACGCGTCACGCGGCCGTTATAAATCGACCCCGCCAGCGTGTACTCGTTTTCGCGTTCGTAGTAGATTTCCGCGAGCTGATCGTCTTCTAGAATTGCAAGCCGCGTCTCATGCGGCGTGCTGGAAATACAAATCTCTTTTGCCATCGTGCCTTTCCGCCCAGCGGACTTTGCCTGCTGGGGCTTGCGGCAAGGTGGGGTGGAGACGGGCGCGGACGGGGATGATGGGAATGTGCAGAGGGGATGACCTGCGCGTGGCCTGCGGGATTGACAGCCTGCGGTCGCCTGCCCCAACGCGGGGTGGCGAACCTGAGAGACTTCCAAGTCCGGCAAAGGTTTCGAAACAGTAATCCGAAGGCAGAGAGTTTGTGGCCATCCGATCGATTGACTCCCGCGACCTTTCGTCACCGGTTTTCAACCATATCCACGCCAACCAGATGATCGACATGAGCGGGGCCGTTATACCGGGGCCCCCGGCGACAGGTCCTTGTCGCTGGGGTGGGATTATGCTGGCGAGCGTTCTGCCGGTTCGCGTTTCAGGAATCGAAATTCCAGTGCGACCCCCGCAGGCTCGAAACCAGCGGAACCAGACAGCCGCGCGATCATTGTTGATCGCTGGAGTTGTCCGGTTTGCCCGTCTCTGCGTGCTCATTGAACCCAATCCTGTCCGGCGCTCGGTCACCAGGACCTTGACCGGATTGTGCATCCTCATCGACGCTGCGCGCCGAGCCTTCCCATCAAATCCGCCGAATCTTGCTAAACCGGCTTCATCAAATGGCGGCCATCGGGCCAGCATCTCTGACGACGCTGTAAGTACTTACAAACTTTGCTCTTGTGGTCCGGAATCCCGGCGATCCCCAAGAGGGTGTTGCCGTGCAAGCTTGCCCCCGATCGCTCAAGACCGGGTCACGTTTAGTTTACGAACCGGCGCATGCGTACGTTCATCACCACGCCCAGCGCCAGGAAGGTAAACAACACCGAGGATCCGCCGTAACTCATTAACGGTAAAGGGATTCCGGTGACTGGCATAAAGCCAATGACCATGCCAACGTTGACCGCAATCTGGAAGGCCAACACAGCCACGATGCCCATGATAATCAGAGAGCCAGGCAGGTCTGCGGCTGTTTGAGCGTTTTGAATCAAACGCATCAATATGAGGAAGTATAGCAGTAGCACGAAAACCGCGCCTACAAACCCATGTTCCTCGCTGAAGGCGGCGAAGATGAAGTCGGCGTGGGGAATGGGGATGAACGCCCCCTGCGTCTGCGTGCCTTTCTCGGCCCCCTTGCCCCAGATGCCCCCGGCGCCTACCGCGATTTTTGCCTGCAGGACCTGATAGCCGGCCCCTCGGGGGTCGTTATCGGGATTAATAAACCCTGTAAGCCGAGCCTTCTGATATGGCTTCAGGAGTTTCCCGCTGCTCCAGCCGCCCACGACCAGAACCGTGGCCGCAACAACAAGTATCAACGACTGCTTGAGGTTGATTCCCCCGAGAAACATTCCGATCACCAGCACCGGTATGTAGGTCAGGGATGTCCCAAGGTCTGGCTGTTTTAGGATCAGCAGCATCGGCACCCCGACCAGCGCAAAGGCCTTGAAGATCTCCTTCCAGGTCAGGTTACGTCCGCCCAGGTTTGCAAAGTATCGGGCCACCGCCAGGATCATCACCAGCTTCATCCACTCGGAAGGCTGAAACAGGATCGGACCCAGCTTGATCCAGCGCCGAGCTCCCAGGGCTTTGTGGCCGATCCCCGGCACCAGCACCGCCATTAGGCCCAGGAGGAAGAATCCATAAAACCAGGGAACCCAATCGATGAGCTTGTGGTAGTCAATCAGCGAAAACAGGAACATCGCCACCACGCCGCCCAAAATCCAGTAGATCTGCTTGGTGTGAAAGCCCACATATTTGGTGTGCAGCGTTGCCGAGTAAATCTCCAGCACTGAAATGGTGCACAACAGGGCGACGATCCCGAGCAGCGTCCAGTCGAAATCACGAAAGCTCATGATGCGGCGCATCGGGCTCATTGCGATTTCCCCTGGGCAGGCTTCCCCGGAAGAGCGGGCGAACTCAGCTTTGCCGACTCACGCCCGCGTCGGAGCGGCTGTCGCTGCTGTCTTTGCGGTCTGTTTCTTCGCAACCAGAGGCACTGCCTGCCCCGGCTTCATGGCTTTTGCCGGCTGACCATTCTGCGAGCCCGGTTGCACTACTCCATTCGGCCCCACGAAGAACTTGCCCGCATGCAGCTTTGCGGTCGTCTCGCCTTTTCCGTCGGCTGTCGTGATTGGGCGTGGTCCATACCGCGCCGACTTCCACCGGCGGAGGAGCAGGCGTCTTCGGCGGAACCAGGTTGTGCGCCAGCCTGCGCTGTTTTTCGACGTAGTCGGAGACGAATTTCGCGCCAATGCGCGCCGCGAACCAGCTTTTATTGCCGTTTTGCCAGAGCACCGCGACGACCAATTCAGGGTTGCGGCGGGGCGTGACGCCGACGAACCAAACGTTGGGATTGGTGGATCTGCCCTTGCTCGTTTTGTCCAGAGCCTCGTGGCTCATGACCTGGGCAGTTCCCGTTTTGCCGGCGAAGTCGATGCCCTCAAGGTGTTCGCCGCCTGCGGTATGGAAGGCCCCCGGCTGCGTCACCTCGGCCATCCCGTCGGTGATGATCTCCCAGTTTTCCGGATCGATGGGGATGTCGACATCGCCTGATCCGGGCAAGCTTTCCAGCAGTTCCTTCCGAAAATCAGCCGGCAACTGGTCGGGAGCCACTACATGCGGCCGCACCAGGTGTCCACCCGATGCGATGCCGCCGATGATCCGCGCGAGCTGCATCGGCGTCGCTTCCACCGCGCCCTGCCCAATGGAAACGTCGAGCGTCTCGTCGGGATACCACTTGCGGTGGTAGTTCTTCATCAACCAGTGCGCGCTTGGCATCAGCCCCTGCTGCTCGCCAGGTAAATCAATCCCGGTCTTCTGCCCGTACCCAAACTCGGTCGCGTACTTCGAGATTCGATCGATGCCGAGCCTGTCGCCGAGCTGGTAATAGTACGTGTCGCAGGAGTAGGGAATTGCATTGTGAATGTCGACAGCGCCGTGCTTCTCATCGCAGTGATGGTAGAACCCGTACGGCCCCCATCCTCCCGCGCAATTGACCTTCAGATTCTGCGCGATGCCCTCCTGCAATCCGGCCACCGACATCAGGATCTTGAACGTCGATCCCGGAGCCAGCTGCGCCTGGATCGCCTTGTTCATCAGCGGATGGTCCGGATCGGTGATCAGCTTGTTCCACTCCGCGCGATCGATCTTCACGGCAAAGGCATTGGGATCGAAGCTGGGCCGCGACACCAGCGCCAGAATGTCGCCGTTGCGCGGATCCATCGCCACAATTGCCCCGTTGCGGTCACCCAGCGCCAGTTCGGCTGCCTTCTGCAGATCGTTGTCGATCGTCAGCCGTAAATCCTGTCCTGGAATCGCGTGCTGTATTCCCAGGAAGCCCACCTCGCGCCCGTGACTGTCGACGATCACGTCGCGTGAGCCATTTTGACCGCGAAGCAGTTGGTCGTACTCCTCTTCCACGCCGGCTTTGCCAACTACGTCGCCGGGTTCATCCGCGGCATATCGTGCCTGATTCAGGTCGTCTTCGCTTACCTCGCCAACATACCCGATCAGGTGTGCCGCAAATCCGTCGCGCGGATACAGCCGCCGCTCCCCCTCGATCGTCTCCAACTCCGGCAGCTCGTTGCGATGTGCCTCGATAAATGCCTGCTCGTCGGCGGATACATCTTCCTTGATCGGAATCGGCTGGTATCCAGGGACGAGGCGGTACCTGCGAAGCGTCGTTTGAAGCTGATCGAGATCGAGGTGCAGCCCTCGCGCGATCAAAGGGAGGTCGGCTTCGACATTGCGATTCTGCTCGCGCACCAGGTAGCACGAGACGGAAGGATAGTTGTCGACGATCAAGCGGTTCTCGCGATCAAAGAGCTTGCCCCGCGGAGCCAGGATCGGCACCTTGCGGATGCGGTTCTGTTCCGCCAGTATCTTGAAGTTTTGAGCACCCAGAATCTGCAGCCGCCACAAACCGGCCGTGAGGCCAAGGATCAGCGCAAGAACTCCGTACTGCACCACCGCCAGCTTGAGGGTGGGGACTTTCTCGCCGCGTGTGACCGTGTCATAGCGCATGGGAAGCTGCTTCTAGGATACCTCTATCCTGCATTCTGCTCTTGCGGCATTGCGCCGAGTGCGTAACGCTTTTCCATTCCATGAACCAACGTACTCAATCGCGGATCTTGGTCCGGTCGAGCAGGGGAAACAGCACCAGCGCTATCAGCGAATTGCCCAGGGCCTTGTACAACTCCATTAACCAGTTCGTATCGATCGTCATGCCCAGCAGAAATCGAACCACGAAGAAATAAGTCGCGCTGCCTACCAGCGAAAGCACAAACGTCATCACCAGCCGAATGGCGTGATTCTCAACGTTCACCAGAATGCCCACCGACGCTGCGAGATACCCGACCAGCGTCTTGGCGATGCCGTTGATGCCGATGGGATGTCCTGTCAGGGCGTCTTCAAAGATGCCCAGGATGCCGCCCAGAATCGAGCCCTGAATCGGATTGCGCCGGCTGAGTGCAAAAAACACAGTCACCACCAGGGGCAGATCGAACCACGCAAATCGTCCCAGGAGCCTTGGCAACCACGCCTGCAGGACCAACGCGGCGATGGGCACCAGCGCATAAATCAGTGCCGGGTAGCGATGGATCTCGAATTCGCGGCGACTCTCCGCTGAAAGGACAGACATGTCTAGCGATTCTCTCCTTGCGGCGTGGTGGGCGGGGTTGCGTTCGAATTGCTGTCCGGAGCGTTGGGCGCCGGTTTCTTTCTGGGTGGCCCACTCCCATCGACTGCGGCGGAACGCCTTCCGGTGTCGCCGGCAGTTTCGGCGTTACCGCATTTCCGGGCGTGAATCGGTCGGGATGAATCGCCATCGGTGGCTTCGATACAGGGTTGGGATTCGAAGTGTCTTTCAGCGGCTGCTGCTCGGGCGGCACATTCGGTACGATCAGCCCCGGCAGCTTCTCCGCCATTCCATCCGATGCCTTCTGATCCGCGGTCTCGGAGCTTTTCAACGCTTCGCTTGCGACCATGTCCTGTTGCTGATCCGGCGGGAATCGCGGCTGCGTCGATGTCACCACCAGAACCTCGTCGAGCTGGTCGAGATGCGCCGCCGGCTTCACGATCACATCCACAAATCCGTCCCGCTCCGGATCATTCGCAACGTTCTCGACCACGCCGACCGGCATGCCGCGCGGAAAGATCTCGTCGCCGCCCGCCGTCAGCACGATCTCGCCGGCCTTGATCCGCTGATCGCGAATCACGTCTTCCACCTGCGGCTGCCCTGCCGCATTGCCCCGCAGAATGCCGCGAATGCGGGTTGTCTCCAGGATGACGCCCGCGCCGCTCGACTGGTCGTTGATCGCCAGCACCTGCGCGGTGTGGGGAAACACGTCGCGAATCTTGCCCACGATCCCGTCGGGCGTGATGACCGCCATGTCGCGCTCAATGCCGTCATCCTTGCCCTTGTCGATGTAAAACACACGCGACTGGTCGGTTCCGCTGGTTCCGATGGTTTGTGCCGCAACAGTCTTATAAATGTATTTTTCTTGAAAATGCAATAGAGCCTGCAGCCGCTGACCTTGCTTGGCGTCTTCCAGCAAAGCGGCCTGCTCCAGCCGCAGACGATCAACCGTCTTTTGCAGATCGGCGTTCTGCTGCCGCACGTGGCGCAGATCCACGTAGTTGTTCCACAGTCCGGAGATGCCGGAGCCCGAAGAGTGCAGAGCTTTCTCCGGTGGCGATACCAGCGAATTGGCCCAGTAACGAATCAGCTTGACACTGCGTCCGTCGCCGGGATCGCTGCCCACCTGCCCGCTTGCGGTGCGGTGCACCTGCATGGCAAGGCCCAGAATCTGGGCCACCAGCAACGCCAGCAGCACCAGCAGATTCCGATACCGAACGACAAAGGATTCCATGAAACTAGTGATCAGTGGTCAGTGAACAGTGGACAGATTCACCAGGCCGTTGACCCTCGGGGCTAAAGTAGCAGCGAGCCTTCGCGCCGGAACTGATCACTGTCCACTGATCACTGTTCACTGCGTTTAATCGATCTTGATTTTCCGCAGCAGCCTGAAGTCCGACAGCATTTTGCCGGTCCCCAGCACCACCGAGGCCAACGGATCATCCGCAACCGAGACCGGCAACCCTGTTTCCTCGCGGATGCGTTTGTCGAGGTTTTTGATCAGCGCGCCGCCGCCCGTCAGCACAATGCCGCGATCCGAGATATCCGCCGACAACTCCGGCGGCGTCCGCTCCAGCGCTACGCGAATTGCGTTCATGATCACCGCGATGCATTCGCCCAGCGACTCGCGAATCTCGCTGTCGTCGATGGAGATCGTCTTCGGCACGCCTTCAATCAGGTTGCGGCCCTTGATCTCCATCGTCAGCGGCTTATCCAGTGGGTAAGCCGACCCGATTTCAATCTTGATCTGCTCGGCCGTGCGCTCACCGATCAGCAGGTTGTACTTGCGCTTCAGATAGTTGGTGATGGCCTCGTCCATCTGGTTGCCGGCCATTCTCACCGAGCGGGAATACACAATGCCCGACAGCGAAATCACGGCAATGTCGGTTGTCCCGCCGCCGATGTCGACCACCATGTTGCCGCCCGGCTCCGTAATCGGCAGTCCGGCACCGATGGCCGCCACCATGGCCTGTTCCACCAGGTAGACTTCGCTGGCCTTGGCGCGGTAGGCCGAGTCCTCGACCGCGCGCTTTTCCACCTGCGTAATCTCCGAGGGCACGCCGATCACGATGCGCGGATGTACCAGCATCTTGCGGTTATGCGCCTTCTGGATGAAGTAGTTCAGCATCTTTTCGGTGACTTTGAAGTCCGCGATGACGCCGTCTTTCATCGGCTTGATGGCCACGATGTTGCCGGGAGTGCGCCCCAGCATGTCCTTGGCTTCCTTGCCTACCGCTTCCACCTCGCCGGTGTTCTTGTTGATGGCCACAATAGAGGGCTCATTGACAACAATGCCCTTGCCGGCGGCGAAGACCAGGGTGTTGGCGGTCCCAAGATCGATGGCCAGATCGCTCGAAAACATGCTGAAAAGTGAGCGCAGGCCATGTGACCGCGAAGTGCGCGAAGGATAACCGTTCTGAGACATGTATGAGTGGAATCTACCTCAATTAAGCATTGTACGGCCAACGGGTAACGCTGCGAAAAACACCATTGGTAATCAGGAACGAGGGGAGCTTTGTAAATACCCCTTTTCAGCCAGCCGCCCAGGCCGAGGAAATGTCGCCTATGCAAGGTTGTCCCAGGTCTGGAGAATGACTCTACGGCAGAGCCCGTCCCACTTGCGCCATGCGAACCCCAAAATGGTCTTCCGTCGCGCGGATGAATGCATAATCGAGGAGGTCAAAATCTTCGGGCATGTACGGGAGCAGCCATTCTCCAAAATCGAAATTTATCCAGAATCGTGCGCTTCCAGTCGCCGGAATCTCCTCATTACGTCGCGAAATCGGATGGGTGAAGATTCCAACCTTCTGTGCCGAATCGGTCGGTTCGCCGAATTGCATCAGTCCCGCGTGGTCCCCATCTGTCCACCAGTTCGACAAGAGGACGGGCGTCGGGCGCAGATCGCAACCAAGCCCGCAATAGAGACTTTTGCTGCTTCCCGGCCACGCCGATTCCACGATCTTGATTGGAGAGCATTCGCGGCGGAAGTTGCCACTGGCCGCGACGGTACAGCTTGCAAGTCCTTCCATAGCCTGTGGAATCCCGTCGATTCCCTTTAAGCGGAATTGCTCAAGGTTCGGGAACATTCCGGTGGCCTTCACGCTCTCCTCGACTTCGGTCTTACTCACGTGTTTGAACACGCGCAGCCCGTGAATGTACGGTAGATCCCAGGTGATTTCGTACTTCCACGACTCCGCCAGCATTTCGAAATACGCTGCAATCTGCACTGGGGCAGGCGCAAAATTCGGCTCCGCCGGAATCAGCATTTGAATGTACTGTTCCATTGCGAAGAATCATAACCGACTACTGCCGCTCAGCTTGAGGCGACCCATTACCCCGGTGCGCTAAAATCAAGTGTTTTTGTGCCCATCTGGGCAATGCGCCGCCAGCCCCATGTTCAGGCCGCCGCGCCTGACGACTGAAGACTGACAACTGGCAACTCCAACTACGAACCAAGAACTCAGAACTGAGAACTCACCCATGACCTACCCCACATTTCACAATCTGATCGGCGGCGAATGGCTGCCGGCCGCGAGCGGCAAGACAATCCTGAACGTGAATCCCGCCGACCACGACGACATCGTCGGTTCCTTCCCATCTTCGGGCCCGGAAGACGTGAATGCTGCCGTAGCTGCCGCGAAGAAAGCCTTCGCCACCTGGCGTCTCGTGCCTGCTCCCAAGCGAGCGGAAATCCTCCTGCGCGCCGGCATCCTGTTGCAGCAGCGCAAGGAGCAGTTTGCCCACGACATGACCCGCGAAATGGGCAAGGTACTGGCCGAAACGCGCGGCGACGTGCAGGAAGCAATCGACGAAGCGTTCTACGTTGCCGGTGAAGGCCGACGTCTCTTCGGCCAGACCACGCCTTCGGAGTTGCAGAACAAATTCGCCATGAGCATCCGCATGCCTGTAGGCGTCGTCGGACTCATCACGCCTTGGAACTTCCCCATGGCCATCCCCAGCTGGAAGCTTTTCCCAGCGCTCGTCTCGGGCAATACCTGCGTCATCAAACCGGCGACGGATACGCCCATCTCCGTCTACAACCTCGTGCAGACCCTTGTGGACGCCGGCCTGCCGCCGGGAGTGGTCAACATCGTCAGCGGCAGCGGGGGCGGCGCGGGCAGCCCGCTCGTCGAACATCCCGATGTCCGCGCCATCAGCTTCACCGGGTCCAGCGAAGTGGGCTCCCATGTTGCCCAGCGTGCCGCCGCCACCTTCAAGCCCGTCTCTCTCGAGATGGGCGGCAAGAACGCGCAGATCGTTCTCGACGACGCCAACCTCGAACTGGCTCTCGATGGCGCGCTCTGGGGGTCTTTTGGAACGACGGGCCAGCGCTGCACTGCCACCAGCCGCATCCTGTTGCAGAAAGGAATCGCCGCGAAGTTCACCGAGAGGTTCGTTGAACGAGCGGAAGTTCTGAAAGTCGGCAACGGGCTCGATGAGTCGATTGAAGTGGGACCGCAGGTGAATGCCAGCCAGATCGAAACATCGAACAAGTATGTCGAGATCGCCCTGCGCGGAAGGCGCGAAGTTGCTCCTCGGCGGCGGCCCGCTTACGGATGGCGACTATGAAAAGGGTACGTTCTTTGCTCCGACAATCTTTGGCGGCGTCACTCCTACCATGCGCATCGCGCGCGAGGAGGTCTTCGGTCCCGTCGTTTCGCTCATCGAATTCGACACTTTCGAGCAGGGCATCGAGATCGCCAACTCCATCGACTACGGCCTTTCCAGCGCCCTCTACACAAAAGACCTCAATCGCGCCTTCGCCGCGATCCGCGATCTCGAAGCCGGCATCACCTATATCAACGCGCCAACGATTGGCGCAGAAGTCCACCTGCCCTTCGGCGGAGTCAAGCACACCGGCAACGGCCACCGCGAAGGATTGGGCGCCCTCGACTTCTTCACCACGTGGAAAGCGGTGTACATCGACTACAGCGACAAGCTCCAGCGCGCCCAAATCGACAACGCGGAGTAATCGAGATTCCTGATATTCGGGACTCGCTAAAGACCTGGGTGCCCCATCCGTGCGCAGTTTCATCGCGCATCGGTGGGAAGGCAACGAGGCGTCGGACGGCGTGAAACAGGATGCCTCTCCTCTCGCAAAGATGGTGGAGAACCTCCGTTTTCCATCGATGAAAGCTTGCCTCGCGTTAGAGCATTTCACGAGCCCTTGCCCCGCAAAATGCGTCTTAGATATAGCGCCACGCGCTTGGCACTCACAATTCCCCGGAGGTTCTTTCCGACCTTATGCGGCTATTCCTGCCATTCTCCATTCCATTGGTCCTCACGCTCAGCGCCACCCTGGCCTGCGCGCAGTCGCCCGCGGATCTACACGACACATCGCAACAAAACCTCGACCTCAAAAGCCTCCTTGGCGCGCCGGTGTTTCAACTTTTCGAAGCTTTCACCCGGAACAACGCCCTCCGTGAGAACACCCGCGTGAATCAGAACTACGTCTCTGCACCTGCCGCACCGCTGCTGTGGACGAGTCCCGTATTCAATCAGTCGATCTTCGATAATGCCACTCGGGTGCAGACCTCGACAGCGCAGGGCGATCCCTATGTCACCCCCGTCACCCGCATCGTCTCCTCCGACGCCGGCGTGAACGACACCGCGCCGCTCTACACCTACCACAACTGCGACTACACCGTTGCATCCTCGGCAGCGCCCTGTGTAGGCGCATTCATGGTTTCGCAGAACAACCCCGGAGATCTGCACAACGGCGTGTGGGGCATCAATCCCATCGCGATCCAGCGCCACGGCAGCGCAAGTTCCCTCACCTACGGAGTCGAAGCCAATATCTTCAACGAAACCGGACTCGACCCGGGCCCTCCTGCCAGTCCGTCCCGTTCAATGAGCCAGATTTTCGGCATAGCCGCCACCATGAGCGGCAACGCATCAGGAATCACGCATGGAACATCCGCTTTCCTCGCCACGGACGAAAACAGCGGTTCCTACTGGTACGACGGCCTGTGGGTCGAACGCGCCATCTATGCGGCGCTCGAGGCCGGTCCCGTCGGCGGAGGCTCCGACTTGCAATGGTCCGTCGTCTCCAACGCCACCGGCAGCGCCGGTCCGGTGCACAACTTCGCGAGCATCCCGCAGGCCGATGTCGAGTCCTTCTGGGATGGCCACGCATCCGTGCTCGAAGTTCTCAAGCGCCAGTTCGCGCCAACCGCCGGCCCCCATCCCATTGGCTGCTACAACTACACGTTTTCGACCGCCCTTCGCCAGCAGTTCTGCGACGACGGCAGCAACGTCTTTCTGCCCGCTGCGAGTGCCGCTGCCATCCGCATCACACCAGACGCCAATGGAGAAAGCGGTGCCGCGGTCTCCGTCACCAACGCAGCCAACAACGCGTACACCTTCCTCGTCCAGAAGAACGGGGCCACCACCATCGACAACTCCCTCACCGTCGCCAGCACGGCGCGAGCCGCCTCTTTCCAAGTCGGGCCGCACACGGTTCTGTCGTCGCGCCTCGATGGCTATCACGGCTCTGGCGCCAGGGTCCAGATCAGCGACGGCACCGGAACAACTGGGAATCTGTCTAAATACGATTCTTCCGGCAACGTAACCGACAGCGGTGTCTCCGCCGCAGAGATCCCCGTCGCTTCTCCGAAAGCAGCCGCAGGACACGTTGCGTGCATCAAGGCCGTCGGCCCACCCGTCCAGATCGGTTCATGCTCCACAACACCGGATACCAACGGCGCCTGCTCCTGCAACTGAGGTGCAAAGGCTCGAATCGTGCCGCCTCCTTCATCGACTCCTGATTTGACATTCGGTCAATTTCCCGGTTCAACTCTCAGGGAAGAGGTCGTCGTCCATGACATTGAAAGATGTCGTCATAGCTGCGCGCATTCTTGCCAAGCGCCCTGCCTTCACGTTGACCGCCGTACTGACGATTGCGCTCGGGGTTGGCGCGAGCACCACAATCTTCAGCGTTACCAACGCCGTCTTGTTGAGGCCTCTTCCATACCGCGATCCGAACAAACTGGTGATTGCCGGAATGGACCTGCGCAGGCGGGACGTCCACGATCTCCCATTTTCGAACGCAGACTTCGTCGACCTGCGCGAAGGCACAAAGGCGTACTTCTCTGACATGGCCGGCGTCTTCACCGGCCGCACCATCGTTCCTCAGGAAGATGGAACACCCGAACAGATCAGCATCGCAATTGCTACCACCAACTTCTTCGACGTGACGGGCGGCAAGATCCTGTTTGGCCGGGACTTCAATGCGCAGGATGGGATTCCGCAGCCGCAGCCGCCAGCCAACAACGCGGCCAATGCCCCGCCTGCGCTGCCCGGCACCGCCATCCTCAGTTACGAGTACTTCCGCAGGCGGTACGGGGCCAACACCGCTGTGCTGGGCCGTAACATCACGATTCCCGGCCTGCCTGGTCCCTTGATCGCGGGCGTTCTGGCTCCCGGCTTTCGCCTCTACTTCCCTCCCAGCGCCGACATTGAGTCCACGCCAGACATCTACATCGCCAATCGCCTCAATTACGACTCAGCGGAGCGCAACAACTTTTCCATTCGGCCCATTGGCAGGCTCAAAGAGGGAGCGTCGCTCCAGAGTGCGCAAGGTGCAGCTGACGGTGTGGCCGCCCAGGCGCGGCAGAATTTTACGATCGACCAGACTGCCGGCTATGCCATCAACCTGTCGCCGATGCGACAGCATCTCGTGGCTGCCGTGCGTCCCGCAATTCTCACCCTCATGGTCTCG
Organism: uncultured Acidobacteriaceae bacterium; assembly: GCA_963830285.1. GTDB lineage: Bacteria > Acidobacteriota > Terriglobia > Terriglobales > Acidobacteriaceae > Telmatobacter. The sequence goes on along the minus strand of CAWHLU010000008.1, from coordinate 466,246 downwards.
GTGATCTTTCTGCTCCTGATCGCCTGCGCGAATGTTGGCAATCTTCTCCTGGTTCGCGCTTCGCTGCGGCAACAGGAATTCTCAGTGCGCGCAGCCCTGGGGGCGAACCGCTCGCGGCTTGTCTCTCCGATCCTCACGGAAGCCCTCCTGCTCTCTGCGATGGGCACCGTGGCCGGTCTCGGCCTTGCCTGGGCCGGAATCCTCGCGTTACGGGCTCTCGCCCCAGCCAACCTTCCCCGCCTCGAAGATGTCCGCATCGATGGTGCAGTTCTGGCGTACAGCGCACTTGCTGGTCTCACATCCGCGGCCATCTTCGGGATTGTTCCCGCGTTGCAGGCTTCGCGTCCCTCGCTCATGAATGTGTTGCGCGGCGTCAGTCGCACCTCCGGCATCGGCAGCGGAGCCGTTCTTCGCAATATGGTGGTGATGGCCGAGGTCGCGCTCTCGTTCGTTCTGTTGATCGGGTCCGGACTCATGTTTCGTAGTTTCCTTAAGCTGCAGGAGATCGACCCGGGCTTCGATCCGCATCATCTCTTGACCTTCCAGCTACAGGGTATCCGCCTCAATCGCAAGACTCCGGAGCAGCGCGCCGCCTTCATTCACGTGGTCACTCAACAACTCAAGTCCATTCCCGGAGTTCAGAGCGTCACCGGCTCCTTCCCGTTTCCACTGACCGGTGAATTCAGTCCCATTCGATGGGGCAGGGAGGATGCCGCGCGCGATCCAAGCCGCTTTCAGGCAACCGATTTTCAAATCGTTCTTCCCGGATACTTCGAAGCCATGCACACGCCCCTGCACGCGGGACGCACCTTTACAGACGAGGACAATCTGCCTGGACGCGACGGCGTAATCGTCGACGACGCTCTCGCTGCCAAGGCATTCCCCGGCCAGTCGGCAATCGGCAAGCACATCCTCATTCGCCTGCGCACACCAGAAGCGGAAAAGGTACAGATCATCGGTGTGGTTGCGCATCAGCGCGTAAACTCGCTCGCCGAAGTCGGACGCGAGCAGATCTATTTTCCCGATGCATTCCTTGGATCCGGCGCAATCCAATCCTGGGCTCTCCGCACCGGCAGTGATCCGGCTTCTTACGAAAACCAGGTCCGGGCAACTCTCAAGGCGCTCGATCCGCAACTCCTCGTCAGCAAAATGGACACCGCCGACTCCGTGGTCTACGATTCGCAGGCCGGCACGCGTTTCTCTCTTCTGCTTATCACGGTCTTTGCGGTCATTGCCGCGTTGCTCGCCGGGGTAGGACTTTACGGCGTTATCTCCACCTCGGTACGACAGCGCACCTCCGAGATCGGCGTCCGCATGGCTATGGGAGCCGAGCGCGGCGATATCCTTCGTCTCATCGTCGCTCAGGGACTGCGTCTGAGCGCGGCGGGCATTCTCATCGGAGTGATTGGATCAATCTTGCTCGGCCGCGTTATCTCCGCGCTGCTCGTGGGCGGCATAAAACCCACAGACGTCCCGACCTATGTCGCCATGACGGCAGGGTTCATGGCGATCTCCGCGCTAGCATCCTGGCTACCCGCTCGCCGGGCATCCGGCCTCGACCCCGTCAAGGCTCTGCGCGAACAATAATCGTAGTGTCGCGGTGCGGCGAGACTTCAGGCAACTGCCTTCAGCTACTCACTCAGCCGCGCATGAAGCACTGCAGCCTGGCCGGCCGCCGTCAGCGCACAACTGGCATGCTGGTCGCAACGGTAGTGGATAAGCGTGTAGTTGCTCGCCCATGCTGACGCTGTTGCCTGCCCATACTTGTTGTCGATCGCGAAGGTCTTGTTCTCGGCCCACAGCACTCCCCGCGCCTGGTCGTATCCCGTCACGCGGTCATCTCCCTGGATAACGAATCCATCTCCCAACTTGGGGAGGACCCGCTTCTGGAGATGTCCCGGCGGCTCGAATTCCTTCGCATGTTCCCCTGCCTTGGGATTAAGCAGAGCAGCCTGCTCGTCGAGCGTCGGGAAATTCGTGCTGAAGTCCCAATAGTCGACGTGCCTGTACTGATCAGGAGAGCAGGGCAGCGAGCCCTGCGCATTGATGGCGGCAACCTGTCCCTCGGCCGTAGTCTGGTTCTGAAAGATGTCTTTTCCGCGCTCCCTGGTCGCTTCCGCAGCCTGCATCTGGGTGATCTGGCTTTGCATCGCTGCTTGCATCGCTGCGTTTCGCTCGGCCAGGGAAAGCTTCTTCCCATTCGCGCCTACTGCTGACACTGTGATCGGCAATGCTACGCTCTGAGGATCGAAGCGAAAGTCGATTTCCTTGCCGCACAGCGCAAATCCCGTTGAATCGAGCAGTCGAATATTGACCGACATCGGCATCGGCGGACTGCTCACAACCTTCGAGAATCCAGCCCCCCAGCGATCTTCCATCGGCACGATCTGCAGTTTGTATACGAGTCTGCCGGTCTTGGCATTGCCTTCCCACCGGGTATCAAGATGTCCGCGCAGGCCGTCGACGGCCACGATTCCAGGGCCCAGATCCCCCGGCGCCGGAGTGTCGTCCTTCGGCTTGTTCATGGTCATAAGGACAAAAATTCCGAAAACGATCAGTGCTGCAAATCCACCTAGCAGGAGAATATTCGGTTTCTTCTTCGGCGGAGGCTCGACCGCCGGCGGCTGCTCTGCCGAATCGACAAATTCCTCCTGCGTTGCTTCTTCGGCCTGCTCGTGCTGTTCTTCCTCGGGTTCTTCCACGATTGGCTCTGGTTCGTGGACCGCTACCTGCCCGGATTGTGCTGCCGTCGCGGGAGCCGCAGCAGCCGCGGGTGGCTTGGGGGGCGGCGGAGGCGCCGGATGGCTTATCTCTGCATACTCCTCATCGAATTCGTGTTGGTCGGACTCAAACATGACTACGCCTTCAACAACGCCATCGGGAATTCTCCCACGCAGGTAACGTCAAAAGCAAAGTACCAGCGTAACCAATGTACCTCCAGCAAGGCCAAACCGCGTCACAGCTTCACGTGACTAGGTAGGTTCGCCGGGCTCCGCCTACCCCCGGTTTCCTTCCAGCACATCTCGCAGCGCGAAGCTTGTTTCCAGGCGCGTCACGCCTGGCAGCCGTGAAAGTTCGTTCTGGTGAAGCCGTCCGTAGTCGTCAATGCCGGCTACCCGCGCCACCAGCATGTAGTCGTACTGGCCTGCCATCAGGTGGCAACTCACAATCTCCCTGCAATGCCGCACCGCTGCTTCAAATGCGCTTAAAACCGGCGCCGATTGACGCTCCAGCGTCACGCGGATGTAAACCGTCATCCGCCTCCCCAGCAGCCTTTCGTCCACCATCGCCCGGTAGCCTCGAATGGTCCCCGCACTCTCCAGCGATTGAATCCTGCGCGAAGCCGCTGAAGCCGACAAACCCACCGCCTCCCCTACCTCGTAGTTGGTGGCCCGTCCGTGCCGCTCCAGATAGCGAAGAATCGAAATGTCCAGCTCATCCAGTTCGGAATTAATCTCTACGCCACCTGTTTCTTGCACGGGAACGGCTTTTCCCTCACGTTTCGTGTCCATGCATGTCTTTTAACACGAACTTTGCATACATTGGAACCCAAAAGCGCCTTAGGATGTGTCCAACTGGAAGTCAGCAACGAGCCGCTGCGCCGGATCAAGCCCTCCCCCGGGTAGCACCTACTGTCCGGCGCACAGCTCTCCAGCCTTGCGACAGCCCTCCCCGCGAGTCGAACCACCGGAGCCGGACGAAGGAGCCATCCATGATCATTGGCGTTCCCAAAGAAATCAAGGACAACGAAGCCCGCGTTGGCGTGACGCCTGCAGGGGTGAAGTCGCTTACCGAAGCCGGCCACAAAGTTCTGCTCGAAACGCACGCCGGCGAACTCTCGGGCTTCACCGATGCAAGCTACCAGGATGCCGGTGCGGAGATCGTCGGAGATGCCGGCAACGTCTGGGGGAAATCAGACACCGTCGTCAAGGTCAAGGAGCCCATCGAGCAGGAGTACGTTTACTTCCGCGAAGGCCTGGTCCTCTTCACCTATCTGCACCTCGCTCCCATTCCCGTTCTCACCAACAAGCTTCTCGATTCCAAGGTCATAGGCATCGCTTATGAGACTGTTCGCGATCGGCAGGGCACCTTGCCGCTGCTCACGCCCATGAGCGAAGTCGCCGGGCGTATGAGCGTTCAGGTCGGCGCCGCGTATCTTGAAAAGGAGCGAGGTGGCCGCGGGATTCTTCTTGGCGGTGTCCCCGGCGTTCCTCCCGCGAACGTCACCATCATCGGCGGCGGCATCGTTGGCACCAACGCCGCGAAGATTGCTATCGGTTTCGGCGCCAAGGTCACGCTGGTCGACGTCAATCTCACACGCCTGCGCGAGCTCGACGACCTCTACAGCGGCCGCCTTTATACGCTGGCTTCGAACAGCTACAACGTCTCCCTGGCTACACGGGAGGCCGATCTTGTTATCGGCGGCGTGCTCATTCCCGGCGCAACCGCACCTAAAATCGTCACCCGCGCCATGGTTTCGGCGATGAAAAAAGGTGCTGTTATCGTCGACGTCGCGATCGACCAGGGCGGATGCGTCGAAACCGCGAAGCCGACCTCGCATTCGAACCCCAGCTATGTCGTCGACGGAGTCGTTCACTACTGCGTCACCAACATGCCCGGCGCGGTGCCTCACACTTCCACGCTCGCGCTGACCAACTCGACCTTCCCGTACCTCATGCGCATCGCCAATCTCGGCGCCCGCGAAGCGCTCAAGCGCGATGCGGGTTTCGCCGAAGGCCTCAATACCTATCTCGGCACGCTTACCCATCGGGGAGTCGCCGACAGCCAGAAGCGTCCCTGGACAGGAACTGACATCGTCCTCGGCTAGACTCGCCGGTCAGCAGGCCAAGGTCGATTCTCTAGCAATCGGTGCGCCCGGCCCAAACGCTGGGGAGACTGAGGCATTATTCCAATTCGCCCGTCACCTGAAAATCCCCAGTCGTCCCGTCGGCAAACAGGAATTCATAACTTCGAGAATATTCAAAGCATCGCGACGTGTCTTCTTTCACGACCTTGGCCTTGTAGTCGCCCAGTTGCAGCACATACACGTTTTTCTTAGCGCGATTCCCAACTGGTTCGTATTTCTTGCCGTCGATCGTTACATTCAGGTGCTGATTCCAAAAGCAGACACTCGTTCCGTTCGTCACATCGCTGCAATCGGCTGCGATGCGCGACGATTGCACGTGCACGGCGATGGTGTAATCCGCTGGATTCGGCGCCAGCTCTTCCGCCCTTCCCAGCGCGGGAAGACACAATAAAACCATCAGAATGACTTTGTTCATCGCTTCCTCTGAGTTGTAAGACAAACTGCAACAACCATACGCCGCAGATCGACGGGTCCGTAGGTGCTCAAAAAGTTTTCTCTTGACTTATATGTCTATCAGACATATATCTAATAGTTCTATGGCAAGACGTGTTAGCTCAAGTATGGAAGTTCTTCTGGGCCTCCTGACCATCGAACCGATGTCGGGCTACGACCTCGGCCAGATGATTAAGCAAACCATTCATCACTTCTGGAACGAAAGCTATGGGCAGATTTATCCAAACCTGAGAAGGCTCGAATCCGACGGGTTCGTTACCCGCAAGACTCAAAAGCAGAAGGGCAAACCCGACCGAAACATTTATTCCATCACGAATAAGGGCAGGGAGCGGCTTCAGCGCTGGCTTCAAATTGAACCTCAGCCTGAAGTTCCCCGCAATGAACTGCTGTTGAAACTGTTTTTTGGCGCGAACGCTTCTCCCCAAACGATCAAGGGCTACGTGGAGCAGATGGCGGTGCGCGAGCGCGCAGTGCTCGGGCGATTCGCTGTCATCGAGCGCGAAATCGCAAAAAACACAAATTACCCCGGAGCGCCCTACTGGCAGATAGCGTTGCGCTTCGGGCAGATTGAAATCGAGGCGCACATGCGATGGGCCGAAGAGACTCTGGCAGCGTTACGCAAACTCGATAGGGGTGAGGATCGAGGGTCGGGCAGTCGAAAGGACAAAGGTCATGCTGGCAAATGAGATTGTTGTGCCGAAAAATCCCGATGACAGAAAAGCACCGGCGCAGATCGCCTCGTGGGGCAGGCTCATCGGCTTCCTGTTGATTGGAGCCGGCGTTACGGTTATGGGTTTCGTTGCCCAGCATGGGTCTGCCGGCGGCAACGGCGCTGCCGCCAGCGGCCAGCTTGCGAGCCACGGACAAGCGATTCCCGTCTACCTGGGTGTGATCGCATTGGAGTGGGCTTTGCTTTATTATTGCTGGGTCGCGGTGCATCAATTCGGCGGCAATCTAAAGACCCTGTCGGGGGATCGTTGGACCTCACGGAAAGACGTGCTGGTGGATCTCGGGATCGCATTGCCGTTCCTGGCAATCTGGGAGGGCACAGCGTATGGAGTCTGGAGGCTACTGGCCGGTTCGGCTGGGCCTAGCAGCGCAAAGACGGTCGACAGCCTGCTGCCCCAGAGCCTGATTGAAATTTTGATCTGGATTGCAACTTCGATCACTGCCGGTATCTGCGAGGAGATGGCATTTCGCGGCTTTCTGCAGCGTCAACTCCATGCCCTGAGCGGGAACATTGCGGTTGCCGTGCTGGGGCAGGGTTTGGTCTTTGGATTGGTCCACAGCTATCAGGGTTGGCGGAATGTTGTTGTTATCAGTGCGCTCGGAATCTTGTATGGTGCGCTGGCGGCATGGCGTCGCAATTTGCGCATCAATATCGTTGCGCACGCCTTCACCGATGTGTGGGAGGGTTGGCTAAAGTTCGTCGTCTGGCGCGTCGTCTGACGTTCTCCGTCCGTCGTGCCTGCCTCCTGTTTGCTGCCGGCACTATAATCGCCCCATGTCGTTCGAAAGCGGCTCGCGGCGCAGGACTGTGGTGTTTCTTGGCGCCGGTGTGGTGCTGTTTTTCGCCTTGCTGGGCGGGCTGCAGGCGTTCAACACCTCGAATGTCCGCTTCCTCAATCCCGAAACCTCCGGGGAGACGCTGGCCTTTACCGGCCTCACCGTCCTGGTGTTCCTGCTGCTGCTGGTCTTGCTGATGCTGCTGCTCAGGAACATTCTCAAGCTCTACGCGGACCAAAGCAGCAGCGCCCTGGGCGCGCGGCTGCGCACGCGCATGGTGCTGGGCGCGGCGTTCATCGCGCTGACTCCCGCGGTCTTCATGTTCCTGTTCAGCTTTCAGCTTGATGAACCGCTCCATCGACCGCTGGTTCTCGCAGCCAACACATCGGAGCTGCGCGAGGACTCGACCCGCGTCGGTGCTGGAATTGGCGCAATACGTTACGGCAGCAATGCGCGCGTCGAGGCGGAGTCGATCGCTGCCTCCGGCGCGCCCGACCGGGATTTGCCGGCGCTCCAGGATGAGTTCTGGCTCGCACCGCATCACGCTGGCCGGCGGCTTTGCCGCAGGTCTACGGCAAGGATCATGCACGTGCTGGCCAGCTTTCAGGCGCCGCCCGAGCACAGCCAGGCCAGCCTGATTGCCCTGGCTGCCGACAAAAGCCGATGCAGGTAATGCCGGGTACCGCCATTGCGTTGCACGGGCCGCTCTCGGCAGATCTGCTCTCTTCTGCGCAGCGCAACGATGAAGCCGGTAATCCAGGTGGCCGGGCAGGAGTACGCGCTGGGCAATGTCCGCGACCGCTTCCGGAAAGGTCGTGGTGGTGGCGCTGCCCATGCCCCAGGGGCTGAGCCAGACCGCGGCGCGCATCCGCGCCGGCGCAGACGCGAATATTGGCAGCTGTTCCGCTCGCGCAACCAGCATCCGCACCATCTTCTTCCTTCTGCTGCTGCTGATCACGGTCGTTTGTCTTCTTCTCCAGCGTCTGGCTCGCGCTGTTTCTGTCCAAGCAGATTACCCGGCCCGTTGAAGCGCTGGCCGACGCCATGGACGAGATTGCCGCCGGCAAATACGACCATCGCGTCGGCGCTCATCGCCACCGGCGAGATGGGCGACCTGGTGCGCTCTTTCAACCACATGGCGGCGGATCTGGATGCCAGCCGGCAGTTGGCCGAGAGCTCGTCGGCGCAACTGACCGCGGCCAACCAGGCCATCGAAGAGCGGCGCCGCGAGCTGGAGACCATCGTCGAGACCATTCCCAGCGGCGTGGTCACGCTCGATGGCGCGGGCATTCGTGCTGCAGTCCAACCGCGCCTTTGCCGCGCTGATGGGCCGGCGCGAGGACGCTGAGCCTTGCCGGGGAGCGCATCGATACGCTGCTGCCTGCCGATTGCGCGGAGGATCTGGCGGGCGTGATCCGGCGCGGGCAGCGCATGGGCGCGGCGTCCACCGAGATTGAGTTCCACGCGCGCGGCCGCACCATCCATCTGGCCGTCACCAGCGCGCGGCTTGAGCTCGCGCAGGGGCCAGGCCGGAACCGTGCTGGTGGTCGAAGACACGACCGAGCTGCTGCGCGCGCAGCGGCAGCTGGCCTGGAAGGAAGTGGCGCAGCGGGTGGCCCACGAGATCAAGAATCCGCTCACGCCGATTGCCCTTTCCGCCGAGCGCATCGGCCAGGCATCTTGATCGCGGCCAGCCGGACTCGCCGAACGTCATCCGCAAATGCAGTGAAGTGATTCTGGGCTGCGTGGGCACGCTGCGCACGCTGGTCGACCAGTTCTCCGCGCTGGCGCAGTTTCCCGCGCCGCAGCCGCGGGCCTGCGACATGAACCGTGTGGCCGAGGAGGCGCTGGCCCTGTTTGCCGGCCGGCTCGAGGGCATCACCGTGCAGTGGGATCTGGAGCCCGGATCTGCCAACGGTGCTGGCCGATCCTGAAGCCATCCGCCGCGCGCTGGCCAACCTCATCGACAATGCCGCCGAAGCCATGCAGGGCAGCCTGCTGCGCGTGCTCGGCGTGCACAGCTCGCTCAGCGAAGATGGCGGCGCCGTCGAAGTCGCCGTCTCCGACACCGGCCACGGCCTGACCGATGAGATTCGCGAGCGGCTGTTCCTGCCCTTCTACTCCACCAAGCATCGCGGCACGGGGCTGGGTCTTTCGATCGCGGCCAAGATCGTGCAGGAGCATGGCGGCACCATCCGCGCCGAGGCCAACAGTCCCAAGGGCGCGCGCTTCCTGCTGCGCCTGCCGCTGATGGAGCCTCCAGCGGAGTCCATGCCGGAGTCCGGCACGCAGGCAACCCAGACCGCGATCGAAGGCAGTGCCGCCGCTCCCATGAAGGGATTGCACTCATGAATCACATTCTGGTGGTGGACGACGAGGCGGAGATTCGCACCTCGCTTGAAGAGATTCTGCGCGAAGAGGGCTACGGCGTGGCCACCGCGGCCACCGCGGCCGAAGCCATGGTGCTGCTGCAGGACGCGCCCTACGACGTGGTCCTGCTCGACATCTGGCTGCCCGACCGCGATGGGCTCGACGTCTCTGGCCGATATCCACCAGCTAGCCGTGGAGATGCGCCCTGAGGTGGTGATCATCAGCGGCCACGGCACCATCGAGGCCGCGGTCAAGGCCACCAAGCTGGGCGCTTACGACTTTCTCGAAAAGCCGCTCTCGCTCGATCGCACGCTCATCGTGCTCAAGAACGCCGTGGAAGCGCGCCGCCTGCGCACCGAGAACATGGAGTTCAAGCGCCAGTTCAGCGTGGGCTCCGTGCTCACCGGCGAAAGCGTGCCGGTCAAGGCGCTGCGCCAGCAGATCCGGCTCATGGCGCCCACCAACGGCCGCGTGCTCATCTACGGCGAGTCGGGCACCGGCAAGGAGCTCATCGCGCGCGCCATTCATGCCGAGAGCCTGCGCCGCGACCGCGTCTTTGTCGAGCTGAACTGCGCCGCCATCCCCGAGGCGCACATTGAGGCCGAGCTCTTCGGCTATCGGCAGCGCGGTGCCAGGGCTAGCCCGGCTGGGCCGTCCACGAGCAGCGCGGCACCCTGGAGCGCGCCGACGGCGGAACGCTCTTCCTCGACGAAGTGGGCGACATGAGCCTGAAGACGCAGGCCAAGGTTCTCAGCGCGCTCGACGACCAGCTGTTTACGCCCGTCGGCGGCACGCAGCCCCTGCGCGTCGATGTGCGCCTCATCGCCTCCACCAACAAGGATCTCGAAGAAGAGATCGCCAAGGGCAACTTCCGCGAAGACCTCTTCTACCGGCTCAATGTGGTTCCGTTTTTTGTGCCGCCGCTGCGCGAGCGCAAGCAGGACATCCCGCTGCTGGCGCGCGAGTTCCTCGGCGAATTCGGCCGCCAGTACGGCCGCCCGCGCATGGAGATCGGCGAAGAGGCGCTCGAGACTCTGGCCGCAGTACCACTGGCCGGGCAACGTGCGCGAGCTCAAGAACGTGATCGAGCGGGTGCTCATCCTCAATCCCCGCGTGCTGCGCATCGAGCGCAAGCATCTGCCGCCGCTCACGCACAAAGCCGGCACCCGCTCCACGGAGGAGTTCTCCACCCTGCAGCAGGCGCGCGACGCCTACGAGCGCGAATACATCCTGAAGAAGATTGAAGAAGCCCGCAACAACATCAGCCACGCCGCCGAACTGCTCGGCCTCGAGCGCAGCCACCTCTACCGCAAGATGAAAGCGCTAGGCATCAGCGTGCGCGAGTAGTCGACGAATTCTCCTGCCTGTTTACCAGCGCATACGACCTGCGATCTCCATTGTTCTGTCGTCGATCACCGGCATTCACCCGTCGATCGCGGGTTCCTGCACGCCGCTCGTAAACGGGCATCCCCTGTGCAACCACGCGGCTGCGCCGGTCTCCACCATTTTGACGCCGGTCCATCCGAACCGACATGGTAGATGGCAGGATAATCGGCCCCGAGCCATTTGTCCCTTGCGGCTGTTGAGTCTGCGCCTTGGCCGCCCTGTCGAATTGCACCTTGCCGTCGGTCAGCAGCTTGTTGAGCACGGGAAGATTGCCGCGTTGTGTCTCGATGTAGTCCACGCCCTCAGCAGTCAGCGTAAAGTCGGAGTTGTCGGCCCTGATGATGTAGCCCTTCTTCGCGAGATACCACGTGGTGAAGTCCAGGTAATCTCGCGGAAATCCCATCCGCTTTTCGATCTCCGCCAGCGACACTTCAGGAAAGCGCGGATTCGCGCGCCGCTTGAAGTAGAGCACTGCCAGCACTGCAACCCTCCGATTCAACTCACCTTCTACGCTGTCCATGAAATCGACAGAATTCGAATAGGGCTTGACCTCCGCGGCTTCCCGCCGGCAGACCGCATCGTACTCGGCGCGGCGCGTAGGGTTCGAAAGCGTGTCAAATGCCGACTTCAGCAGCCGGAACCTCTCCGGATCGCCTGACTCCGGGTTGTCTGGATGCAGTCGCGCCGCCAGATAGCGATAGACGCGGTGAACAGTCTCCGCATCTGCCTGGGGGCTGATTTGCAGGAATTCGTAGTAGTCGATCATCCTGTCTGTCTTTCGTCTCGATTCTCAAACGTGCGGGCAAATTATAGATTGGTCACGGGGGAATGCTGAATTGTAGCAGCCTTTCTTCTGCTCAGGAAAAGTCTCATGGAGAGCAAATATTTGTTCGCTTCGGGCGCCCGGCCTTTCGACCTTACCTGGTTTGCGCCTTGTCCATTAACGGACATGAAGTTGCAAAAATGGGCAAATTTTCTATGGACGGATCCTGACCGGTTTTCCGAAACCATTCTGCTTCAATGTTTTGCCCTGCGGCCCCGGCGCCAGCCTTCGGCCTTGAAATTGCTCTGCACAGGGCACATTGCTGTGTCTTTTGGAGGCTCCCATGGCCTATTTCGAGCGCATTCGTGATGTGGTTTCCGAGCCGTTCAGCTCGGATGTGATCCGTCAGCGCACTACTGCCGGGTGGCAAATGGTCTCTATCGAGTGGCGGCGCGAGCTGCCCGACTCCGAAACTCCTTCCGATGGAGCATTCAGCGAAGCCATTCCCTATGGCCTGCGCATCTCCGAGGATTGCAAGCGGCTCGAAGTCGATCCCCACGAAAACCAGGTCCTCTTGCTGATGATGGATCTGCTAGCCCAGGACTTCTCTTACTCAGCAATTGTGAGCGATTTGAACGAGAAGGGATTCCGAACCCGAGAAGGCCGCCCCTGGAGCCGCGTCGCTGTCTTCAACATGATGCCGCGCCTGATCGAAGTCGGCCCACGCATCTTTTCGAGCGAAGAGTGGGAGCAGCGCCGCATCAAGCTTGCCCGCCGCGCAGCGCCATAGGGGCAACGTCCGGGCCTTAAATCCGTTATTTCACGATCGGTCCCAGCGAAGCGGGATTATCCCCCATCTGCGGGTCAACCCGAAAATCCCACACCGACGGGCTGATGTCGGACGGCGACAGAATCTCCACCAGTGCGTATTCCCCGATGGTCAGCGCTGTCTCCGGCGTCAGTTTAAGCCAGTGCTTGCCCGGCATCACTTCCGCCTTGGTCGGAATCACATCCTCGCTCTGCGTCGCCTTGCCCGTTGCGCTTACGCTTACCGCGCCGATGATCCTCACCGCCCGGCGTTCATCCACCTTCACAATTGCAAATCCCGAGCTCGGTGAGTGCGCGCCATGTTTTCGATTCGCCGTCTCTTTGGCGCCATGCGTCTGCACCGTCACGGCATGCGACAGGACCTGTTCCACGTTATCCTGGCCCTCGAGCGAAAGATAGATCGCCGGATCATTTACGTGCAGGTGCACTTTTGCGTGCGCTCCATCCAGCTCAACCGTCGCCTTCTGGCCTGCCAGCGGATTCAGCGTCGCCAGGCCCTTACGGTTTCGCTGATTCAGGCTGAGATCAGACGGCTTCAGCTCGACCAGTTCCGGTGTGCCCTCGAAGGTGTCGAGCACAAACACGCCGTCCTCGTCGGGCAATTCAAGACCCTTGGCGACCTCCGGCATACGGGATTTCATCTCGTTGCGTTCCGCTGCCTCTTCCTTGTCGATTTCCTCAGCCTCTTTCATGGCCGGCGAAGCCGCTTCCGGGCTCTCGTGCGGACCCACGTGGTTTTGCTCCCACTTATGTGTCGCGTCCCAATCCACCAGGGCGTAGGGCAGCTCCTCCCATTCGTCCCGTTCCAGAGAAAGGTACCGCACGCGATCGCCCGCAACCTCGTATTTGCGGACCATCTGGTAGGTACCGTCTTTCAGAATGAGGCGATGATTGCGAGCCAGCCCCGGGGCATCCGGCTTGATGGCCGTCCTTTGACTCTGCTGGGACTGTTGATCCTGCTGGCTCCAGGCAATCCCCACCGCAGCCGCCGGTAACGCGATTGCCAGCGCCAAAGCCGACATCCGCCGCAAATGGTAGAAATGCCTCATTGCCCAACAGTTTAGACGCTCACGGCAAAGTCTGGTATGCGTTTCGCGCATGCCAGAAGTTCTTTTAGGCAGTGACTTCTTCTTACCTGCCGCATCCAATCCTGTGTAAACTTGTTCCAGGCCCTTCTCACAAGGATGTTTAAGGTTTGACTGGACTTCAAACATGGATGCGCAGTGACCGAGGCGCAAGGCCCAAAGCCTACGCTGCTGTAGTTGCGTTGTGCCTGGCATTGCTGGTCTTGCTCGCCTTCGTCCAGGTGGCCCACGTCCACTCCGTCGACACCGACGCCGACCATTGCTCCCTCTGCATCGTTTTGCATACCGCGGCAGCACCTGTCGCTGTGGCAGTGCTGGTCATTGTCCTTGTTTTATTCGAGGCCGTCGCACCGATCGTCGCGAGTCGTCCCCTGGGGATCCTCTGGCACCGTCAGTTCTTCATTCGCCCTCCTCCGCGCCTCTCCACGGCTTCGTTCTGACCTCGCGTTTCGGCCGGATTCTCAAATCAAGACAGCCCGCACCGGGCTGGATATCCAACGCTCTCTGGCTTTGACCTGGGTCAACGATGCCGCCGTTGCACTGACGACGCCGTGCGCTTCCTGCACGGGCTACGCCCATTCAGTCAACAATCGGAGGCTTATCATGCATTCCAAATGCGGCACAATGCTTCGCATTCTTCCCCTGTTCCTCTTCCTCTTCGGCGTGTCTGGCGCGCTTGCGCAAGGAGGCAATGCCGGCTCGGTTCGCGGCACAGTAACCGACCCTTCCGGAGCCGTGATTCCGGGTGCCACGGTGCACCTAAAAACGCGCTAGCGGGCTCGACAGAGCCATCACGAGCGATGCAACCGGGCAATTTGAGATTGACAACGTTCCCTTTAACAACTATGAACTCACCGTTTCGGCTTCTGGATTTACCCCGATGAGTCAGAGCTTCGTTCTTCGGTCCTCCGTCGGCCAGACGCTGAAGCTTGTCCTGCAGATTGCCGCCGCGCATTCCACAGTCACGGTCGAAGCTTCGGGCGACCTCGTTGAGACCGATCCCACGTTCCACACCGACGTCGATCGCGACATGTTCATCAAGGTGCCGATGGAGAGCCAGTCGTCCTCGCTCAGCTCCCTCGTGACGGCCACGACTCCCGGCGTGGCCGCTGATTCCAACGGGCTCTTCCACGGACTCGGCGACCATGCCTCCAATTCGTTTTCCGTGGATGGCCAGGCCATCACCGACCAGCAGAGCAAAGTCTTCTCCAACCAGGTCCCGTCGAATTCCATTCAGTCCATCCAGGTCATCTCCGGCGCGCCTCCCGCCGAATTTGGCGACAAAACCAGCCTGGTGATCGTGGCGACCACGCGCTCCGGCCAGGGCATCACCAAGACCAACTGGAAGCGTGAGCAGCTCTTATGGGACTTTTGGCTCCGCGACTGGCGGATTCGATCTCTCCTACGGCGGAAAAGCCTGGGGCAACTTCGTCGAACTCGATGGCCTGAACACCGGACGTTTCCTCGATCCGCCGGAATTCGCGGTCTTTCACGACAAGGGAAATGAAGAAAACTTCTTCGATCGCATCGACTACAGCTTCTCCACGGTCGACTCCATGCACCTTGATCTCAACTACAGCCGCTCCTGGTTCCAGACACCCAATTCCTTCGACAACCTGAATGTCCTGAATGTCGTCGACGGAGGTACCAGCGCGAGTCCAACATTCGGCGTCATCGGAAACACCGATCAGCACTCGAAAATCGGCACCTATAACATCTCGCCGACCTACACGCGCGTGATTGGCAACGATTCGGTCTTCAACTTCGGCGCATTTGTTCGCCGCGACGACTACAACTACTACCCCAGCGGCAATCCTCTCGCCGATCTCGGACCACCCACTCTGCAGACCTCTTCGATCGGCCAAAATCGCACTCTGACCAATGCGGGGCTCCATTCTGATATCTCGTACTCCAAAGGCATCCACACCATCAAGGCGGGCGTGCAGTTCTCGCACACCTTTCTGCGCGAAAACGACAAGCTCGGCATCGTAGAGGCCGTCTATGACGCGCCTTGCATGGACCTGCTCGGCAATCCGCTGCCCGGCTATTCCGATCCCTCGCAGTGCGCTTCGGACGGAGTCCTCGCCAATCCGACCTACCAACCGGTACTCGCTCCCTACGACCTGACGCGCGGCGGCACTTTGTTTGGCTTTAATGGCCGCGCCGACGTGAAAGAGACTGCGCTCTACCTCGAAGACCAGATCAAGACAGGAAACTGGCTGTTCAACCTCGGTCTTCGCCAGGACCTTTATAACGGGCTCACTGCCGCCAAGCAGACGGAACCGCGGTTGGGCATTGCCTACAACGTCAAGCCGAGCGCCACCGTGTTGCGCGTCTCCTACGCCCGAACGCTTGAGACGCCCTTCAACGAAAATCTCGTGCTGTCGAGCACGGGCTGCTCCAGTGCAGTTCTGGCTCCCCTGCTCAATTGCTCGTCCGGAGTCGCCACGACCGAGCAACCGGGCTTCCGCAACGAATTCCACGCAGGCCTTGAGCAGGCTTTCGGGAAGCGTGTGATCGTCAGCGGCGAGTACATCTGGAAGTACACGCACAATGCTTTCGACTTCAGCGTCCTCGGCAACACACCGATCACCTTCCCCATCGACTGGCACAATTCGAAGATCCCCGGCTACGCCTTGCACGTGGAAGTTCCGGAGTACCACCACTTCAGCGCTTACTCAGTGATGTCCTCGGTCGCAGCTCGTTTCTTCCCGCCGCAGGTTGCGGGTGCCGGCGCTACGGTGGGCCAGACCGGACTGCCGTTCCGCATCGACCACGACGAAAAGTTCAACCAGACTTCGCACGTGCAATACACCTACTCGCGCGGCGACTTTCTCAATGGCCTGTGGGGCGGCTTCAACTGGAGATTCGATTCCGGGCAGGTGGCCGGATCGACTCCCTGCTTTGGCGTCACCGACCCCAACACGCCGTGCGCTAACAGTTCGACCACCCTGAACGGCGAGCCGGCCGTTGCGATGGTGGATACCAATATTCCCCCGACCATTAATCCCGTAACCGGCGCAAGCGTTGCACTTCCTTTGACTGCCGATCAGGAATTTCAGGCGGGATTCGCCTGCAACGGCGTGAAAGCCACGCCCACGCAAGCCTTGCCTTCAGTCTGCCCGGCTTCCGAGTTTTCCTCGAGCCTTATCAATGTCCCTGCACCCGGCGCCGGCGACAACGACCACAATCCGCAACGCATCGCGCCGCGCAATCTGTTCGATGTCTCGGTTGGCAAGAACAACCTGTTTCACAAAGATCGCCTGAAGACCGATCTTGATATCACAGCCATCAACGTAACCGACAAGTACGCACTCTACAACTTTCTCTCTACGTTCAGCGGCACGCACTACCTGACTCCGCGCGCTATTACCGCGAAGGTGACTTTCAACTTTTAAGACGCCCCAGCGACACCGACTTGTCGCTGGGAATAGTGCAGCAGACCTCGCGATGGGCTTTGCGCTGAAAAGATTCAGCGCAGAGCCAGGTTTGCTGCGATCGCAGCCAGGCACAACTTCACCAGCCACCCCACCGAGTACGAAACCACAAACACCCGATGCAGCTTGATAAACGCTGCATTGGTGAGGATGAGCGGCAAAGGCCCGACAATCCATACCAACGACGCAAGCCTGACTGCGTCGCCAAGCGTCTTCACGCCCAGCCACGCCGCCAGGTAAACGAACGCTCCGCACGTCATGAATGGAAGCGCGCTCGACACGGCAATAGCCTTGCTCTCCGGTCCGTTCCGCCAAATCTCAGGGTACGTCCAGCGCCGATGGATCCAGTCCCCCGCAAAGAACCAGTCCGTCATCGACGTCACGACGCCAGCGCCAATCACCACGACGATAATGCGAGTCCAGTGCATGCTCAACTCTGTTGAGGACGCATCCTACTCGCCGTATCAATCGTGTGCAACTGTTGAATGCATCGAGGACACAGACGAAATAGCCAAGGCCGTTGTCGCTGCGGGAGCTAAGAACTCGCAGTCTGTATTGCCAGCAGCCTTTCGAGCAGCGGCTTCAGCAGATCCAGTCGCAGTGCATTCGCGCCATCCGACTTCGCATGCGCCGGGTCGTCGTGGACTTCGAGAAAAATGCCGTCGACGCCCGCCGCCACCGCCGCCCGCGCCAGCAGCGGAATAAACTCCGGCTGTCCGCCGCTCACGCCGTTTGCCGCCGAAGGCTGCTGCACCGAGTGCGTGCCGTCAAACACCACCGGCGCCATCGCGCGCATCACCGGCAGTGCGCGGTAGTCCACAACCAGCGTGTTGTAGCCAAAGCTGGCCCCACGTTCGGTGAGAAAGACGCGTTCATTGCCCGTCGACCGAACCTTCTCGACCGGATGCGCCATATCCCACGGCGCCACAAACTGGCCCTTTTTGATGTTGATCGCGCGGCCGGTTTTTCCCGCAGCCACCAGCAGATCGGTCTGGCGACACAGGAACGCAGGAATCTGCAACACGTCCACGGCTTCTGCTGCAACTTCGCAGTGCGCAGGGTCGTGCACATCGGTCAGCACCGGCAGGCCGGTATCCTTCGCCAGCCGTCCCAGGATCCTTGTGCCCTCCACCAGGCCAGGACCGCGAAAACTCTTCACGCTGGTCCGGTTCGCCTTGTCGTAGCTGGCTTTGAAGATGTACGGAACGCCCAGATCGCTGGTGATCCGCTGAATGGCCTCCGCCATCCGCCGCACATGCGCTTCAGACTCAATGACGCATGGCCCGGCAATCAGAAAAAGCTGCCCCTCGCCTACGCGGACAGGGCCGATCTCAAATGAATGACTCACGAAGCCGATTGTACGGCGAGGGGGCCGCGAACTTGCATGTTGATGCGTCCGCACGTTATCGGTCCGGGTGAAATATTTCGTCCGGTCTCAGCATTTTAGAAGTGTCATTCCTCGCTATACTCGTCATGTCTTAACTGCTGTTTGTATGCCCCAAGGTCCATACGGTGATCGATGCAGGAGGTTGCCATGGCCACTCTCTCCGGGGGTCCTCTCACTTCTTCGCCGCCGGCCAGCAGCCGACGCTTCGAGCATCTCTTTTTCTTTTCGATGAGCGTTCTGCTCACCCTTGCGGCCGTGGCAGGTTTCGCGAAGACATATTTTTTTGCCGGTCTGCTCCGCGCCAAACTACCGAGCCCCCTCATCCACATTCACGGTGTGGTGTTCACCTTTTGGTTTGTTGTGCTTCTTTGTCAAGCCGGGCTGGCGTCCGCAGGCCGCGTGGATTTGCACCGCAGGCTCGGTATGGCTGGAATTGGGATCGCTTGCCTGATGCTTCCCCTGGGATTCCTTGCCACCGCCGAATTCCTGGCGAGAATGGCGCCGCAGCCCGGCGGGCTGATGGCCTCGGTCATGCCTATCACTGAGCTTTTTAGTTTTGGAGTTCTCGCTGCTGCGGCATTTCTCTATCGAAGCAGGCCGGACATCCATAAGCGCCTGATAATCCTGGCAACCATCGGCATTATCGGCGCTGCTGTGGGACGAATGGAGTTCCTGCCGGATTGGCATTTGCGAGGAATCGCAGAACTCCGTCTCTTCTGGGCCTACACCTACGTCTTCCTTGTCCCTCTTGCCGCGTTCGACATCCTCTCGTTACGCAAGCTGCATCGCGCCACGCTCTGGGGAAGCGCGTTCCTCATTTCATTGCACCAGCTTGCCCTTTCGATCTGCACCACAGGCCCGTGGCGTGGATTCGCTCGCTGGGTCCAGTCGTGGGGAGTCTAGTGTCTATTGATACTCAGCCGCCCCAGGACGCTGCGACTCTAGTCGAGATTCGAATACTCGGGGCGAGATGGATCAGCGCCTTCGCAAGGACCGCTTGAGTGCTAGGCCGAGGCCCGCTCCGAGGGATGTCCGTTCACACTGACCGGAGCACCGTCGATCAATCCCTCGTTTGTTCCTGCCAACTTTTTTTTGTAGCTCGCCGCAATGAATTCCCTGAACAGCGGATGCGGTTCCAGCGGCTTCGACTTGAACTCCGGATGGAACTGGCAGCCGATGAAGTACGGATGCTCCGGCAGTTCCACGATCTCCACATACGTTGAATCCGGCGTCGACCCGCTGATCTGCAACCCACCGCCCGTCAGCAGCGCTTCATACTCGCGATTGAACTCGTAGCGATGCCGGTGACGCTCGCTGATCTCCGTCGCGCCATAGATGCGATACGCCAGCGTGTCCGGCTGAATCACGCAGGTCCACGCGCCCAGCCGCATCGTGCCGCCCATCTCTTCCACGCCCAGCAACTCGCGAAGCTTGTAGATGATGCGATGCTGCGTCGCCGGGTCGAACTCGCTCGAATTCGCATCTTTCAATCCGCAGACGTTGCGTGCAAACTCAACGCAAGCCGTCTGCATGCCCAGGCAAATGCCAAAATACGGCACCTTCTTCTCGCGCGCATACTTGATGGCGTTCAGCATCCCCTCGATGCCGCGCTTGCCGAATCCTCCCGGCACCAGGATCCCGTCGAACCCCTGAAGCTGCGTCTCGTAGCTCCTGTCCTCCGGTGATTTCGACTCAAGCCCCTCGGCCTCGATCCAGGTCACATTGAGTTTCAGATTGTGCGCCAGCGCGCCATGCGTCAGAGCTTCTTTCAGTGACTTATAGCTGTCCTCGTACTCCACGTACTTGCCCACAATCGCAATCGAGACGTCATCCTTGGGGTGGTAGCAGCGGTCAACCAGATCCTTCCACTTGCTCAGGTCCGCCTCGGGAGCCTCCTTGTGCAGATACTTCAGGATCAGTCCATCCAGACCCTCCTGCGCAAAGTTCAGGGGCACCTCGTAGATCGACGGCACGGTCGTCGCCCCAATCACCGCGCGCTCTTCCACGTTGCAGAATGCAGCGATCTTCTGGCGCATTTCCCGGCTCAGATTGCGATCGCTGCGGCACAGCAGCACGTCGGCCTGGATGCCGATGCTCAGCAGCTCTTTCACGGAGTGCTGCGTCGGCTTGGTCTTCAGTTCCTGCGCCGCCGCAATCCAGGGAACCAGCGTCAGATGAACGAACACCGTGTTCTCACGACCCAGTTCCTGCCGCATCTGCCGAATCGCTTCCAGAAAGGGAAGCGACTCGATGTCGCCTACCGTTCCGCCAATCTCCACAATCGTTACATCCGCGCCGTTGGCCGAGACCTTGCGCATCGCGTTCTTGATCTCATTGGTCACGTGCGGAATCACCTGCACGGTTTTGCCCAGGTAATCGCCGCGGCGTTCCTTCAGGATGATCTGCTCGTAAATCCGTCCTGTCGTCAGGTTGTTATCGCGCGACAGCGGCGCATGGGTGAAGCGCTCGTAGTGCCCCAAATCGAGGTCAGTTTCTGCTCCGTCATCGGTCACGAAGACCTCACCGTGTTGAAATGGCGACATCGTCCCCGGATCGACGTTCAGGTAAGGGTCAAACTTCATCAGGTTCACGCGCAGGCCGCGGCTCTCGAGCAGGCAGCCGATCGACGCCGCCGCAAGACCCTTGCCTAAACTGGACACAACTCCGCCCGTTACAAAGACATACTTTGCCGACATCGCTGCAACCTCGCTATTTAATTGTTGGGTTTGGCTGTACCTGGTGGGCACAATCAAGTATGGCAGAAAATCAGTTCGCGTTGAACCACAAAATCGATTCTGTAACTGCACTTTCTCAGATCGTGGTGCGTAAGCCCTGCTATTGAAGGAACTTCGCCGATCTCAATCCCATCTTTTTTCGGACACAACGCCGATCGTCTGTGGCAGATTCGTGTGAACTGCGTCACCGTCTCTCCGGTCCCGGAACACCACGCGCTTCCCTGCGC
This sequence comes from uncultured Acidobacteriaceae bacterium, assembly GCA_963830285.1. GTDB lineage: Bacteria > Acidobacteriota > Terriglobia > Terriglobales > Acidobacteriaceae > Telmatobacter. Next base: position 445,202 of record CAWHLU010000008.1, on the reverse strand, counting down.
GAGCCTCGAAATCAATGTCGAAGATCCCGACGTCTGGCTGGCGTCGCGCTCCGCTGCATCCGCGTCAATAATTTGTTTTCCATGCGCTATCGCAAGAACAGTGCTACCATTCCCTTCCATCAGCGGATCAAAAAGAACTGGCCTCGACTCCTTGGTGCGCGCTCTTTCCGTCTAATCCGCTGACAAACTGTTTTTATTCTTCCTCTCGGAGCACAGCGATGAGTGTCTTGCTTTGGCGTGGTCCCGCACCACACGTTGTCTTCAGTGTTGCCGCAATGGTTCTCGCTTCAGTCGGCGCGCATCCCCAGTCCACCACCGCCAAACCCGCGGCTACGCCCGGATCCTCCTCGCCAACCTCATTCGCCATCGAATCCGAGATGCTGACCTACACCGCCATGGACTCCCAGGCGCAGGCGGTCGCTTGCGGTATTGCCCGGAACGTCGGCGCCGCCGATGACAAATGCACCCCGCGCTCCGCCTCAGGTCCGGGCACGGGCATCGTCGTTGTGGCATCTCCGTCCAGCGCTTTGACAGAATTTCAGCTCTGGCGCGCCGACATTTCAAACATGAAGATGCTCACGCAGCGTGCCAGCCACTACTGCCCGCAAAGCTCGCGGGATCGAGGTGCTACAACGTCTTCGACGTCCCTGGGTTCGACAATCCTCTCCATGATTCCCGGCGGCCAGGCTCTCTCGTTTGCGCAGGCTCTGTTCTCCAGTTCCTCAGAAAGCAATCCCGTCGAAGGAAACATCGGAGATCAGGCTCTCGTCGCGGACGTCGCTGGACACTTGAGAGCGCTCGGCTTATCGGTCGTCATTCCCGACACCTATATGCCGCACTCTCTTGCCGCGGTCGACAACGCCCACTCCCCGTATATGACCAATTTCGCAGCTCTACTGAAAGCCCGGGATTGCCTCACCGCAACTTCCACGCCCAAGCAGCCGGAGCACGCCGGGTCACCCGATGCGGAGCATGGTGCACCTGCAGCGGAGAAGGACCAGCAGGCTGGAAGCGACAAGCAGGATGAAGCCGACAAGAAGGCTATCGGCGACGCCATCGACGCATTCTTGAAGTCGCTTTCCGACGCGCATGTTTCCACGCCCCCCGCCACGTCATCGACCACCACGACAACCCCTCCGCCCGCGCCTGTCATTTCTCACCTGAGCGCGGTGCTACGTGCAGATGGACTTGCGCAGGAACTTGGCTCCGCCTCCGCCGACAGCCAATCCGGCGAAAACGGCACGTGGTATCTGCTCTGGCTCAAGGCGCTGGAGTCCGGTGGAACCGTGGCAAAGACGGGAAATGCGATCTTCGGCAACAAGACCAACTTTAGCGGCGGCGCAGTGGGCACCTATTCGCTCTTCCGCATCAGCGGAAATGTCGTTTGCTCTGGAATTTTTTACAACTACGCCGGCCCCATGCAGATGAGCCAGATCGCGAAACTGCTCAAGGGCACTGCGGACGCACCTCCCGCAGGAAGAACAGCGGGCGGCTGCGTCGCAAGCCAGTAGGCCATCGCTCATTCCACAGAAATGACAACCTTTCCGCGTGCGTGCCCCTCTTCGAGATAACGAATCGCCTGCGGAACTTCGCTCAAGCGGTAGCACCGGTCAATTACGGGAGTGATGTTTCCGCTCGACATCAGTTTGCCGAGGATCTCCAGATCTTCTTTGTTCCCTTTTGCCAGGATTCCAACGAGCCGCTGACTCGTAAACCATCCCAGCACCATTTGCTTGATCATGCCGCCCAGCAACTGACCTGCCGGCGTCTCCGGACCGCCACCGCCGCACGCAATGAAGACGCCCTTGGGATGCAGCACGCGCCGGAACTCCGCGAGCGACCTGTTCCCAACCAGATCGAAAATCACGTCGTAGCGTTCCGAGCTTGCCGCAAAATCCTCACACGTGTAATCGATCACTCGTTCCGCGCCGATTCCGCTGACGAGATCCACGTTGCGTGTGCTGCAAATTCCCGTGACCTTGGCACCCATCCATCTGGAAATCTGCACGGCAAACGTGCCCACGCCCCCCGCCGCGCCGTTGATCAGTACTTTTTGACCAGATTGAACCTTTCCTTTGTCTCGAAGAGCCTGGAGTGCCGTAAATCCCGCGATCGGAACAGCTGCAGCCTGCTCATACGTCATGTTCTGCGGCATCCGGGCGACAGCCGACGTGGGAGCACATACATACTCCGCAAAAGCTCCCTCGATCAAACCAAACACTTTGTCCCCTGGTTTGAAGCCCTCCACTCCCGGGCCCACAAACTCCACGTCCCCGGCTAGATCCATGCCAAGTCTCGTACGCTTCGGTCTTCGCATTCCAGCGAAGATGCGAACAAACCCGGGAACGCCCCTCATGAAATGCCAGTCCAGCGGATTCACGGCGGCGGCCCGCACTTTGATGAGGACTTGATTGTCCACCGGAGTGGGCTTTGGCAGTTCTTCCAGCTTTAGTACGTCCGCCGATCCATATTCGCGATACACGATAGCTTTCATCGGAGATGGCCGCCTTGCACGACAATCACAGCATAGTCTTTGGCCGTGAATGCTGCGCGCTATCACATCCGAGAGCGTTCCGGCGATTGCATCATCGCACCGGTTGTATGCCTTGCCGCATCTGATCGCCAGGCTTACCATCCCCTACGGAGAGGATTCCGCCATGACCACCGCATCCGCCATCCAGCCGCGTAAATTGGGCCGCTCCGGCCCCGCCGTCTTCCCCATCGCACTCGGTTGCATGGGCATGAGCGGGATGTACGGACCCGCCGACGAACCGGAATCGCTCGCCACCATCCACGCCGCCATCGACGCCGGCGTCGCCCTATTCGACACCGGCGATTTCTATGGCATGGGCCACAACGAGATGCTCCTCGGCCAGGCTTTGCGTTTCTTCCGCGAAAACGTGCTCATCTCAGTCAAATTTGGCGCTCAGCGCGGTCCCGACGGTGCCTGGCTCGGCTACGACGCTCGCCCCGCCGCGGTCAAAACCGCGCTCGCCTATTCGCTCAAGCGTCTTGGCGTCGACCACATCGACATCTACCGCCCTGCGCGCCTTGACCCGAATGTTCCCATTGAGGACACTATCGGCGCCATCGCCGACATGATCAAGGCGGGCTACGTCCGCCATATTGGACTTTCGGAAGTCGGCCCCGAGACCATCCGCCGCGCCGCCGCGGTCCATCCCATTACCGACTTGCAGATCGAGTACTCGCTGATCAGCCGGTCGCCCGAGTCGAAGATATTTCCCGTCCTCGAGGAACTTGGCATCGCTGTCACCGCCTATGGAGTTCTATCACGAGGGCTGCTCTCCGGTTCTTCCAAAAATGGTCCTGGAGACATCCGCAACCGCTTCCCCCGATTTGCCGCCGAGAACGAGGCGCAGAATCAGAAACTCGTAGCGCGGCTCGCCGAAATCGCAGCCGGGAAAGGCATTACGTCACCGCAGCTCGCCGTTGCCTGGGTCCTCGCGAAGAGCCCCTCTATTATTCCGGTTATCGGCGCGCGTACCCGTGCCCAGCTCGCCGAAAGCCTCGCCGCGCTCGAGGTCACATTCACGCTTGCCGAGATTGCCGCGATTGAAGCTGCCATTCCCGCTGACGCCGTTGCCGGTACCCGCTACGACGCGCACCAGATGCAGGTTCTCGACAGCGAAAGATAGCCGCACGTCAATGCGGCTATTACTGTCAGCTGCACTTACACGCCGTCTAGCTGGATACCGGAACATTGTTGTCTGGCCTCACGCCCACCTCGCCGTGATCCACCCTGCGTCGCGGCTCCGCCGGCAGGTACATCGTGAAGACCGTCCCGCTCGGGGCCTCGGTGCGTGATCGAAAACGCAGTCTCCCGCCATTCTTCTCGACGACATCGCGCGTCAGCCACAACCCCAGTCCCGTTCCGCTGCTGCCCTTGGTGGTAAAGAATTGCTTGAACAGATTCTGGCGAATTTCCTTGCGAATACCGCCTCCCGTATCCGCCACGGTCAGTCGCGCATGCTCCACCCCGTTGAGCGATACCGGCAAAACATGGATTCGCAGGTTCCCACCCTCCCGCATGGCATCGACCGCGTTGCCGATAAGGTTTACCAAAGCCTGCCGTATCTCGCCTTCGCAACAATATCCAAATGCCCGCTCCACCCTGATTCGCTCGCGAATCTTTCGCTCGCGCAGCTTTCCGCGGAACAAGGTCAGTGCCGACATGGCAAGTTCCGATACATCCGTGAAAGCCGGCTTGGCCGGTGCGCGATGAAACTTCAGCGTGTGATCTACGATCTCGCTGATGCGCTGAAATTCCTTCGCCGCCAGGTGTCCGAACCCCTGCGCTTCTTCGAGCGAATGGCTGTTCTCCACCAGGTAGAGAAGGTTGCCAAGCGCTTCCAGGGGATTGTTCACTTCGTGCGCCATGGTGGCGACCAAGCGGCCCGTCACCGCCAGGTGCTCTGACTTCCGCAAAGCCTCATCGCTTTGAAACTGCCTGGTCGCTGCGTCGCGCACCTGGAGCTGTTTCTGCCGCGAGTTGTGCGCCACCTGGATGGCGCTCAGCAGCATCTCCTTTCGCACCGGCCGATCCAGCAGAACCAGGCTATGTATCTCCATGCGTGCGCGGCTCGCCACCACAGCGTAACTCGATTCGCCTGCGCTGCTGGTCAGAAGAATTGCCGGCAGCTCCGACCACACCGGCTGCGCTTCAATCAGGTTCCGGAAAGCTTCGATGCCGCCACGCAACAGCGCTTCATCCGTCAGGATCAGTCCCATCAGAAGCTGGCTGTCGACCATCGCCGCCTCGCGCACGTGCGGCACCCGCTCGGCGCGGTATCCCGCTCGATTCAAGAACCCGCTTATCAATTCGCCGTCACGACCCAATGGAGCGACTACCAGGAAGCGGGGAAGGTTGGTCAGCGATTCCGTCACAGCAAGGGTTGTCCTCCCTTGTACTCCGGCGTGCCGGTCAGCACTCCGGTGAAATTGCGCAACGGATCGCCGATCGTCAGCTTGCCCGAGCGCATTTGCAGTTCCCGAATGGAGCGTTCATGCGGTCCCGATCGCCGTTTCATCACCGAGATAGCCTGTCGAACCTCGCCGGCCGCCTCGAAGTAGCGCAAAACCAGCACATTGTCGGCCAGGTAGCTCACATCGGTTGGCGAGGACATCATGCTGCCCAATATGCCGTACTGCGCCAGCACCATGAATGAAGCGACGCCTACCTGGTTCAGGTACGAAAGCAATTCATGCAGCTGCACCGTGAGCGCCTGTTCTTCGCTCATCGAGTTCAACAACCCGTTCAGGCTGTCGATCACCACGATCCGCCATTTCTTCTCTTCAACTCCGGCACGAATCCGATGCACAAACTCGCCCGGAGAAAGCTCGGCCGGATCCATCTGGTCGAGGTGAATCGTTCCGTCCTCGAGGTAAGGATCAAGATCCATCCCCAATCCCCGGCTTCGCACCGTGAACGCCTGGTGCGTTTCGTCGAAGGTAAAGATAGCGCTCTTCTCTCCGCGTTTGGCCCCGCTCAGTGCAAATTGTGTGCACAGGGTCGACTTTCCACATCCCGTCGGCCCTGCCACCAGCGTGCTCGTTCCCCGCTGCACGCCGCCATTGAACAGGGAATCCAGCTCTGTCACACCGCTGGGCAGATTCTCCGGTTCCACCTTGATTCCGCGATGCTCGCCCGACACCAGCCGCGGAAACACCCGCATGCCGCCCTTCACGATGATGTAATCGTGATATCCCTCGCGAAAGCTGGATGCCCGGACCTTCAAGACCTCCAGCCGTCGCCTCGTGATTCCGTAGCTGCGCTGCAGCACTTCCAGCGAAATCACCCCATGGGCAATGGTTTGGACCTGGCTCTCCGGATTGTCGCGAAAGCGCTCATCCAGCAGCAGCGTCGTACAATCCTGGCCCTCGAAGAACTGCTTGAGGCTCAATACCTGCCTGCGGTAGCGCAGCGAATCGCGAGCCAGCATGCGCAACTCCGACATCGAGTCGATAATCACGCGCGACGGGCAAATGTCGCGCACCTTGGCCAGGATCGTCTCCAGCACATCCGCCAGTTCCACTTCGGCCGGTTGGAATACCGTGTATTGCTGTGCAATCTCGTTGGCAATCTCCGGCGGCGAAATCTTGCAGATATCCACGTTCTCCAGGTTCATCCCGTGGGACGCTGCCACGTGCCGCAGTTCATCCTCACTCTCGGCGAGAGAAAGATAGAGCCCCTTCTCGCCGCGCTTGGCTCCCTCGATCAGGAATTGCAGTGCCAGCGTCGTCTTTCCCGCGCCCGGATTCCCTTCAACAAGATAGAGAAAGCCCCCGGCAAGACCGCCGCGGAGAATATCGTCCAGACCGGGAATCCCGGTGGACAGACGATTCTGGCTGTCAGCAAACATTGACCCTGCTTTCTCCTGTTCCGTCTTTTCACCGCCCAAGCGTCGGCAAACGCTTACATTAACGGGCCGGTTCACACAGCGAGTGGAAATTACGTCTATGTAAAGCTCTAAGGAGTCACCTTGAGCCCTTAATAAGCAATTGGGATGCAGATGCTTGCCATGGGTTTGTTTCGCCGTCTCACGTTTCGAGAGGCTGTCCTCTCAACGAAACCCGGAATTCCAGCCGGAAAAGCGCACCGCCTTTTTGCTGCTCCAGCCTCGAGTTGTGCAGCCTTTGTCCTGATAGCATTTCTGTATGTCACAGATTCCCCTTCGCAAAGCTCTCTGTTCCATTTTCGCGTTTGGCGCCTGCTTCGCACTGGCCGCAATGAGCTCTCCGCAGATTTTTGCGCAAGCAACCGCCGCAGCGGGCGCAACGGATCGTTCCCACACCGAGGAGGTCTTGCGAGGGCTGAATCGCGGGCGGGGATTTGGGCAGGTGGCCGTCTCGCCCGACGGAAAAAAACTCGCATGGATCGAGGGTGGCCGCGGGGGCTCGGAGATTCGTGTCGCTTCGCCGTCCGACCTCGCCAAAACTGATCACGTCACGGCGGCAACCAGCCCAGAGCAGCACTGCCGCGAAGGCGAGTTCGCCTGGGCGCCCGATTCGAAGAGTTTTGCCTTCTTCTCAGACTGCGCCAACTCCACAGACCACCAGGTCGACCTCTATCTCTCCAGGTTCGATGGAACTCCGGCGAAGCGCCTCACAAGCCTGAAGGGACTTCCGCAAGCCCCTGCATTCTCACCGGACGGCAGCCAAATTGCATTCCTGTACGTGGAAGGCGCGACTCGGCCCGCAGGCGCCCTTGCTGCCATGAAGCCTCCATCCGGAGTGATTGGCGAGGACGGTGTCGAAGTGCAGCGCGTGGCAGTCGTCCGCGTCGACGCTGAAGCAGCTCAGCCCACGCTGGTGACGCCCGCCAACCTCCATGTTTACGAATTCGACTGGGCACCCGATTCGAGAGGGATGGCCTACGTGGCTGCAGATCCGCCGGGAGAGAACAACTGGTGGGTGGCGAAGCTGTACACGCAGACCCTCGACGGTCAGCCCAAGCCGATTCTGGCGCCGGAAACGGTATCCGGCCCACTCCACGGACTGCAGATCGCCGTTCCCCGCTGGTCGCCCGATGGCAAGGCCATCGCATTCATCGGCGGCCTGATGAGCGATCAGGGTTCCACCGGCGGCGATGTCTGGATCGTGTCGTCTGACGGTGGGCAACCGCGCGATCTCACACGGGGCAGGCCGACCTCGCCCGCCTGGATCGAGTGGGGCAGCAACGACTATCTGTTTGCGAGCGAGCTCGCCGGCGGCAACAGCCAGCTGGTTCGATACAAGCTCAGCGGAGACCGCACCGGCAGCGGACAGGTGACATTCGGTTCGCCCATCTTCTCCATCCCCGGCAACGTAGGCGACGGCCGCATGGAGATGAGCCTCTCATCTACGGCAGATATGTCCCTGTTCGTCTTCGGCGCCAGCAACTTCGAGCGTCCCCGCGAAATCTACGCGGCCAAGCCCGGCACCGTCATGACCTCGGGCCTCGAAGGCGTTGTGCAACTCTCCCACTTTAACGACGGCGTCCAGCCTGCCTGGGGCAAGTCAGAATCGCTGAGCTGGAAGAGCGACGGATTCCGAGTGCAGGGATGGCTGTTGTTGCCCAAGGACTACGACCCCAACAAGAAATATCCCCTAATCGTGGAGGTGCATGGCGGCCCGGCCGCCGCAGTCGAGGCGCGATGGGGCGGCGGAGGCGGACTTAGCTCAACGGCATTCTCCGCGCTCGGCTACTTTGTTCTGGAACCGAATCCCCGCGGCAGCTACGGTCAAGGCGAGGCCTTCACCCAGGCCAACCGGAAAGACTTCGGCTACGGCGATCTGCGCGATATCCTCGCGGGCGTCGATACCGTGCTGGCGAAATACCCGGTAGACCCCCATAGGGTTGGAATCACCGGTTGGAGCTACGGCGGATTCATGACCATGTTCGCCGTTACCCAGACCAATCGCTTCAAGGCCGCTGTTTCCGGCGCCGGTCTCTCCAACTGGCAGAGCTACTACGGCGAGAACTCCATCGACCAGTGGATGATTCCGTACTTCGGTGCTTCCGTCTACGATGATCCGGCGGTGTACGCCAAAAGCTCGGCCATCAACTACATCAAACAGGCGCATACCCCCACCCTCGTGGTCGTCGGTGACCGCGATGGCGAATGTCCTGCGCCGCAGTCGTATGAGTTCTGGCATGCCCTCCGCGATGAACACGTTGCCACACAGCTGGTCGTGTATCCCAACGAGGGACACGGCTTTGTCAACCCCGACCACCGCCGCGACGTCATGGATCGTGCCGTCGAATGGTTCGCCAAATATATGCCGGCGGCTTCGGCGTCGACCGACAGCGGTGCGGGCTCCCATTGAGCCCCTTTGCTCCCCATCCGCGGGCGGCCGAGTCTATGAATACAAAGCATTCAGACAGACGCGGGGCCGCGCGGTGCGGCCATCCCGCCCTGATACACTTTTCTTTGGAGCAAATCGAGCGTGTTCTGTCGACCGGCTGCATGCAGTGGACGAATGCCGAAGGCCGGTAGCCCGCGCACTGTGAGCCGGCTTCTGGCCGGCGCCGGGTACAACCCAGGCTCGCTTTTAACCCATATTTCTTGACGCATTCTGCAGAGACCGTTCCGCGGTTCGATCGGGCGGGACGGGGAGGATTCATGCGGCGGTATCTGACGCTTGTTTTCATGGTGTTTCTGGCAATTCCAGCGGGGATGACCTTCTCCGGCTGTACTCGCAACCCGGCAGGGAATTATTGCAACGGTCAAGGCTACGGATTGAAGGATACGGATGTTTATGCGATCGACCTGGAGCCAAAAACGACAGGCGTCTCCATGGCCTTCGGACAGACCCGGCAGATCAATGCCCCCACGGCAACCACCTGCAAGGGCTTAAGCGCAAGCGTATCAAGCTATTCCTATGCCACCACCAACAATCAGATTCTCGATATGAGTCCCACCGGAAACATGTGCGCGGGAACATGGAATCGCAACTCCGGCGGCGGCATCCCGGACTATACCATCTGCAATCTTCCGAATCCCCTTCCTTATACCGGTGGATTACCCTACGGCACCGTCTATATTTCCGCCTCCGCCAACTCCGTGACTTCCAATCCGGTCGAGGTCTACATTCATGCGCCGGTGACCTCGGTCGCGCTCGCGTTATCGGGACCGCAACAGTGCTACTCCCAAGGCGTGAGCACCACCCTCGATTCCGAAGCTTGTTACGCTTCCGGCGGTAAGCAATACGAATTTTGCGCTCCTTCCACGGTAACGAACTTTTCCTGCCCCGGTGGATTGCCGCCGGGCATCACCTCCGTGCCGAGCTGCTCCAACTCGATCGGCGCACTGACTTACTCGGTCGGCACCTCCTCGGTGGCAACGCTGAACAGCGCCACCAACGTGATTACCGCGGCGCAACCCGGCACCACCACAATTACCGCGTCGGTCGCCGGCTCCGGATCCTCCGCGGGATACTTCAGCACGTGCCCGCCCAAATCCATCTCCGTCACATTGAACGGCACCACCAATGCAACTGTGACCCAGGGAGTGACGCAGAACCTTCTGACGACTGTGCTTGACACCAATAACCAACCGATCACAGGCCTCACCCTACTCTATGATTCAACCAATCCGCTCGACATCTCGGTCGGTGGTGCGGGATCGGTGGTGCCATCCTTCCCGGGCGCAACCTCCGTGTACGCCATCTGCGAGCCATCTACGTGTAATCCTTCGCCAATCAATCAAGTCGGACTCTTCGGAACGGGCCTGTCGATCTCCAGCAATGCCGTCAATATCACCACTCCCGGCACCGCCAGTTCCTACGTTTGGTTCTCGGCGCCTGGGCAATCCCAGTACTTTGTCCCTTACGATCTGGTCGGCAACTCACTCGGTTCCACCGTGCGTTTGCCCTATGTGCCCAATTCGATGGTGATGGATCAGCTGGGCAGCACCCTCTACTTTGGTTCCTCCCACGCATTGATGACGTTCAGCACCCTGACCGACGCCTTGACGGGCACGCCCAACACGGCAGTCCCAGGTGTCGTGCTTGCGGTCTCCCCCAGCGATAAGCAGGTGCTCATCAACGATCCGGTCCGGCGTGTGTTCTACATCTACAACTCATCGGGCTCGGTCGGCGCCACATTTACCGGCATGGGCAGCTCCGCAGCGTGGACGCCCGATTCGCAAACGTTGTATGTAAGCGACAGCGCTTCGCTCGGCGCGGGACACTCCGATACGCTGTATGTCTACAACGCGAACACGGGGTGGACAACCTACGATCTGACTCCATCCGGTGGCGCCACTGACGTCGCGATCACCGTCCCCGGCGTCGGTGCTTATCTCAGCGGCAATCCCACTGTCGCTCACACGTGGTGCCCCTCCGGAACAGCAAGCAACTACAGCAGCCTCGTCTTCTACCCACAGGGGGACTCCGTTCCGGTCGAGACCCAGATACTGACCGCAACCAACGATGGGCAGCACATGCTTGGCGCAGCAATTGTCGGCGGCGGAGCCCAGATTTCCGACATAAGCATCTCGGTCCCCTTCGTCGCCAGTAGCGGGCTGGCAACGGGGGGATCAACCACTCCGGTGAATTTGCCCATCGCCTGTCCGCAGTCCGGCCAGACGCTGGAGCCCCTCACGATCACGCATCCGAATCCGACACAGCAGCTCAGCGTCGGCGGCATCAGCGCGACGGCGGTCAATCAGATTGTTGCCTCGCCTGCGTCGAACCTCGCGTTCCTCACCTACACCGGCGCGACGCCGGGCGCGAAGCTCCCCTACTACATGCCCGGCTCGGGTGGAGCTCCAGGCACGTTGAACTACGTCACGCTTAGCGGCGGCAATGCGGTAACGGCTCCCGTTGTCGGGGCCTTCAGTCTCGACGACAAGCTCTTCTTCGTATCGACAACAGGCGACAACCTCATTCACTTCGTTAACACGTCCACCTTCCAGGACACGCAGCAGATCAATCCCAACCTGCCCGCGTGCACGCCGGGGTCCGATCCTGATTGCCTCATCACCACCCCGACCACGAATTCCGTGCCGGCGACTGCAATTGCTGTCAAGCCGCGCTCGACCACCTAGCAACACGCGTGACGCTTTATGAAGGCCGGCTCCGTGCCGGCCTTCTTCATGCGCCCGATTCACCTTTGGCACGCAAAGCGTGATGAAAAATCAGCCGCTGCAGCACGATAGAATCAAGGGATGATCAAGGGCATCTCCATCCTGCGCCCCGCGGCCGACGCCGATGTCTATGCGCGCCTGGCAGGCTTTTTTGAGGCGATTGGATTTTCGAGGGGCCCGGGATGGAAGGATCCAGAAAGCTCCGGTGCGTCGTTCCTCGCTCCCCTGGGAAACCTTGAGTTGGTTCTTGGCCGCTTTCCGTCGGTTGCCGATCTCATGGTGGAAGTGACTTCCCTCGATTCCGCCCACCAGGCTGCGGCACGATGGCTCCACGCCGATGGTGGCGAATCCGCAACTGCCCGCTTATCCGAAATCTCCGACACTATCTGGAAGTCGCGGATCTTCACCGTCGAGCCTGAACCGGGCTTCGCCTTTACATTCTGGGCATGGTCAGATCCTTTGGCGGGGAAGCCAGTCGCTGTCCAAGGCGACCTCTCCGCGGAAGGCATGCGGTTTGCCGTCGTAGTCGCTCGCTGGAATGCGGTGATCACCGACCGCCTGCTTGACGGCGCTCTCGATGCGCTGGTCCGCAGCGGCGCCAAACGCGCAGATATCGACGTGGTTCGCGTGCCCGGTGCATGGGAGATTCCCGCAGCGGCCCGCACCGTGGCCGAACAGCAGAAGGCAGACGCGATCGTCACGCTCGGCTGCCTGATTCGCGGCGAGACGGCGCATTACGAGGCCATCTACAACGAAGTGGCGCGCGGCATCGGCCAGTCACAACAGGAAACCGGTATACCGCACGCTTTTGGCGTGCTGACCTGCGAAACGCTGGAGCAGGCGCTGAATCGCGCCGGCATCAAAGCCGGAAACAAGGGCTTCGAGGCTGCCCTCGCAGCAATCGAGATGGTGAGCCTGCGGCGCAAGCTGATGGAAAGCGGGAAAGCTTGACCGCCGGCACTCGACGCAAATCCCGCGAACTCGCGATGCAGATGCTCTTTCAGGCAGATGTCGGCAAGCAAACGCCTGATCATGTGCGCGCAACTTTCTTCGAGTCGGTTGACGCCGTCGAGCCGGAAGCCAGAAACTTTGCCGAAGATCTCTTCAGTGCGGCAATTGCGCATCAGGAGCGGATCGACGAACTGATTGCCGCGAATTCGCGCCATTGGCGTCTCGAACGCATGCCGGCCGTCGACCGCAACCTGCTCCGCATGTCCGTGGGTGAGATGATCGGATTCAAGTCGACTCCGTTCCCCATCGTTATCAATGAGGCGCTCGAGATTGCAAGACGCTTCTGCGCTCCGGAGTCGATCAACTTCCTTAACGGCATCCTCGACGCAATCGCCCGCAGTCTCCTGCCGAAGTAAGAGGGCGCGGCGTCCACCCAATCGTTCCGCAGCAGGTTACCGGCCGATTTTGCAACTGATTTCGATCCAACGGCGTCCAATGCCAGAAGAACCGGGTAAGGGAAAGCCAATGTTCCCGGCAAACCCGCAATTCCATTCCCGGGCGTATATTGCAATTTCAGCGCCTCGGCCTATTTGCGGCGTAACATGGAGTTTTGATAGGCTCAGGCTTCTTGATACTGGGCAAAAGGAGATATAGGTTATGAGCGAAGATTCGAGCAAGGGTCAGGGAGTTGCTTGGTTTCTGGCCGGATTGGGTGTAGGAGCTTTAATCGGCATTTTGTATGCCCCAAAGAGTGGACGTGAAACTCGGGAAGATCTTGCGCAGGGCGCTCGCGAAGGGTCTGAGTATTTGCGCGCCCGCGGACGTCAGGCGGCCGAGCAGGTCGGTCAGATTGTCGACAAGGGCAAGGAACAGGTCACTCAATATGTCGGACGTGGACGCGAAGTCGTGGATCGCGGCCGAGCGCAGTGGGAAGACTTTGTCGAGCGTGGCAAGAACCTGGTGCAGGATCAGACCAGCCGCGTTGGTGCAGCCGTTGATGCTGGACGCGAAGCCTACCAGTCAAATGCCAAGCCGACTGAACCCACGGCCTGACGAAGGATTGAGCCTGAATCGTCTTTCAATTCAGGCTCCCTTCTCTGCTTTCAAGACCAGGGCTGGTTGCGAAGATCGATAGCGCCGGAGCCGAAATGAACAACGAAACAACCCTGCTGGTAATTTTTGTTGGAATCACGGGCTTCGCCTTGGTTGTGCAGGCCATCGTGATGCTGGTGGCTTTCCTTACCATGCGCAAGACCATCGTGTCTCTGCAAAGCGACGTGCAGGAACTGCGCACGAGTGCCATGCCGATTCTGGCCCGGACCAGGGAGACCCTGGAGAAAGTCGCTCCGAAGATCGAGTCGATCGCGACCGACGTAGCCGATCTTGCCCATACCCTGAAAGAACAGAGCGTCGAGTTCCAGGCTGTCGCTGCGGAGATTCTGGAACGCGTACACCGCCAGACGAGCCGCGTGGACAACATGTTCACCGGAATGGTTGACGGCGTCGAGCAAGCCAGCAACATGGTCGTTGATACCGTCGTCAAACCAGTTCGGCGGATTGCGGCGATGCTGGCCGGGGCAAAGGCATTCTTCACCGTGTTGGCCACCGGACGCCGGCCCGGTCAACAGGTGGATGTGGTCGCCGATCAGGATATGTTCGTCTAGCCCGATGACTCTATGAAGATGAAGACCAGCTTCTGGCAGGCGGCCGCTCTGGCTGCCTGCTCCGCCTTCCTCGCTGAGGCCGTCAACGCGCAGCCTCCGTCACCGAAATCTGCTCAATCCGCAACCCCGAAGACGGCACTCCTGGTGCTCTCCAAGCAGGACCACACCCTCGCGATCGTGGACCCGGCAACCTTGCAGGTTGTGGCGCGAATTCCCGTAGGCGATGATCCCCACGAAGTTGTCGCCTCCTCCGATGGCCACACGGCCTACGTATCAAACTATGGTTTCGGCGCATTCCATACCCTCGCCGTGGTCGACCTTATCGGCCAGAAAGCCGAACCGCAAATCGATCTGGGCGCTCTTCGCGGACCTCATGGGCTCGCATTCGTGGAAGGCAAGGTCTGGTTCACAGCCGAGGCCGCGAAGGCCATTGGCAGCTACGATCCTCTGAACGCCAGGATCGACTGGATCATGGGAACCGGCCAGAACCGCACCCATATGATTTACGTCCTTCCTGCCGCTCAGGAAATCCTGACAACGAATGTGAATTCGGCAACAGTCACGATTCTCGAGCACACGGAAGGACAGGCTGGTGGTCCTCGTCAGGGTCCGCCGTCTTCGGGAGCCGGCCCTCAAAGCCCTGGCGCGGCTCAATGGCCGGGCGCGGGAGTTCCTCCTCCGGGAATGCCCCGTCCCGGCGGCCCTCCGCCTGGCCCTCCTGGTGGTGATTGGAACGAAACCGTCATCCCCGTCGGCGGTGGCTCCGAAGGCTTCGATGTTACCCCCAATGGCGCACAGGCATGGGTGGCCAACGCGTGGGACGGCACCCTGTCCGTCGTCGATATCGCCGCCAGGAAAGTTACAGCCACCCTCCAGGCCAATGCCCGTGGCGCCAACCGCATCAAGTTCACGCCTGACGGCCTGAAAGCCCTCATCTCCACCGGTGGCCAGCTCGTAATCTTCGACGTAGCCACGCAGAAAGAAATCAAGCGCCTCCAAATCGGCCGCGGCGGCGGAGGCGGCATTCAGGTCCAGCCCGACGGACAGCGCGCCTACGTTGCATTCGCTGCCGACGGCTTCGTCGCCGTCATCGACTTGCGGACACTCGAAGTGGTCGGAAAAATTGATGCCGGCGCAAATCCCGACGGCCTCGCCTGGGCTGTCCAGCAATAAACCCAGCACCGCAAAGAAATCTCGGCGCACGGTATTGACGTTCGAACTCAGTGCTCAAGCCAGTTCCACTCCCCGGGTTTCCGGCAGCAACAGCGCAACACATGCCGCCGCCGCAAAGGCCAATGCACTCGCGCCGAACGCCCACGCCAGTCCATGCCGCTCGCTCAGCGCGCCAATCGTCACCGGCGCCAGCGCGCTCAACCCGCGCGCCACGTTATACGAAATACCGAGTGCCGTGGCCCGGCTCTCCGTCGGGAAGATCTCGCTCCCGATGATCCCCGATCCGGTAAAGAACCCCGTTCCAAAGAACGCTGCCACGCAGGCAAACACAAGAATCCATCCTGCCTCCCGCGCCCCTGCCAGGAGCGGAACTGCCGCAGCGGCTGCAGCAAGATACACCGCAAACGTCCGCTTCCGTCCAAACCGATCAGCAAACACGCCGAACAGCAAATACCCCGGCAGCATCCCTGTAAGGTTCACCGTCACCAGAAACCCCGTCAGACTCAGCGCGGTAAATCCCCGACCGCCCTGCGACGCCGGCAACACGAGATACGCGGGAATCCACGTAAACAGCCCCCACCACCCGAACATGCCAAGTGTATTCGTTGCCGTCAGCACCACCAGAGCCTTGACGGATCCCCGTACCTTGCCGGACCTCCTCGCGTTTCGATCCTTCGCGTGCACCCGCTCCCACAGCGGCGGCTCCGGCACGTGGCTCTGTATCCAGAACACGAGTGCCGCCGGCAGAATCCCCGCGAAAAACACCCAGCGCCAGCTTCCATGTGCCAGGATCGCACCCGCCACCACCGCGGAGATCGCATATCCGACCGCCCAGCTGCTCTGCACAATCCCCAGCGCGCGTCCCCGAAGTGCAGAGGGCCACGTCTCCGCCACCAGCGCCGCGCCTGTATTCCATTCCCCGCCCATTCCCAGGCCCAGCAGGAACCGACACGCTGCGAGCATCATGATGCTCGTCGAAAGTCCGCATGCAAATGTGAAAACCGAATACACCAGGATGCTTGCGCTCAACATCCGCCGCCGCCCCAGCCGATCCGCGAGAACCCCGAATACCAATCCCCCAAGAGCCGATGCGATCAACGTCAGCGCATTCAAAAGTCCCGCTGTCGTCCGACTCATGCTAAACGCGCGCATCAGCGTCGCCAGCACAATCGAGTACAGCATCACGTCGAACGCGTCCAGCATCCACCCGAGCGATGCCGCAATCACCACACGCCGCTGCGCCGTCGTCGCCGCACTCCAGCTGAATGCCGCGGCTGCGTCAGTCGGTCCTGTCGAGAGTGGGGAAGCCTCATCTGTCATAGGCGCGATGAAAAGGGAAAAGAAAGAACTGGGGTGCTCCATCCATTCGACAGCTTTTCGCCGAATGGGTGGGAGAGCACGATCCATTCCTTCGCGCGGGGTGCGTTACACCCCACATGGATGACTGTAGTTGATCGTCAGGCTCTCGTCTTTCGGTTTTCTCGTCTTCAACCGAATCACCCCCGCCTGATATGTTGGCTTTCAGTGGCTCCGCACCTCACCATCGCCATCGATACCGGCGGCACCTTCACTGACTGCGTCTACCGCATCGGGAACCGCGTCGATGTCCTCAAGCTTCCTTCGACTCCAGACGATCCCAGTCGCGCCATCCTTGAAGCCGTCCGCAAAATTGCGGGCCTCATTCCTGAAGCCTCCGTCGAGGTCCGCCACGGCACCACCGTGGCCACCAATGCTCTGCTCGAACGCAAAGGCGCGCGTGTCGCTTTCGTTACCACCTCCGGATTTGAAGACACCCTCGCCATCGCCCGCCAGGCGCGCCCCGACCTGTACGACTGGAATCACCACCGCGCCGCTCCCCTCACGGATCAGTGTTTCGGAATCGCGGAGCGCATCGGACCCGACGGTTCTGTTCTCCTCGCGCCGACCGATGCTGCACTCGATCAACTCCGGCGCGAAATCCGCAAATCAAAATCAGAAGCCATCGCCGTCTCGCTCCTCTTCTCCTTCGCCAATCCCGCCCACGAGCAAGCCATCGGCGCTGCTCTAGCCTCGCTTCGCCTTCCCATTTCGCTCTCCCACCAGATTCTCCCCGAATTCCGCGAATACGAGCGCGGCTCGACCGTCGCGCTCAACGCGTACCTCGCCCCGCGTTTGCAGCAGTACGTTCACGCTCTCCAGCGCGGCCTCTCCAAGCGCGGAGCCAACCTCAGCATCATGCAATCCTCGGGCGGCATTCTTTCCTCCGCATCCGCCGAGCGCGAGCCCGTCCGCACCATCCTCTCCGGACCCGCCGGCGGCGTCATCGGCGCTCTCAGCGTTGCCCGCGCTATCGGAATCGATCGCATCCTCACCTTCGACATGGGCGGAACGTCAACCGACGTCGCTCTTCTCGACACCGCACGCGAACCCCCAACCAGCACCGAAGGCCAGGTCGCCGGTCTCCCTGTCGGCGTGCCGATGCTCGACATTCACACCGCCGGCGCAGGCGGCGGCTCTCTTGCGTGGATGGACCATGCCGGTGCGTTGCAGGTCGGCCCGCAATCCGCAGGCGCCGTTCCCGGCCCCGCGTGCTACGGCGGCGGCAATCGCGCCACCGTCACCGACGCCAACCTCGTCCTTGGCCGTCTCCATCCCGATCACTTCCTTGGCGGCGCCATGCATCTCGACGGGGCCCGCGCCCGCAGCGCACTCGCGGCAATCCCCACCAAATCCTTCGCTACCCTCGAACATCTTGCCGAAGGCATCCTGCGCGTTGCCAACGCGCGCATGGAGTCAGCCCTGCGCCGCGTCTCCGTCGAACGCGGCCACGATCCGCGCACATTCACGCTTCTCGCCTTCGGCGGCGCCGGCCCGCTCCATGCCTGCGCCCTTGCACAGTCGCTCGGCATCCACCGCGTTCTCATTCCCAACGCTCCAGGTGCGCTCTCAGCCCTCGGAATTCTCGACGCCGACCTGCGCCGCGAGTTCTCCCGCACCGTGATGCTTGCACCGGGCTCTCCGCAAATCGTGCAGGTCTTTCGTGCACTCGAAGAGGAAGCCCGCGTCGCCTTCGCTGCAGAAAACTCACTTCCGAGCCTCGCTCGCTCTGCCGATCTCCGCTACCACGGCCAGGGATTCGAACTCCGCGTCGACTGGACCGCCAATGCCGTCGCGCGTTTCCATCGCCTCCACGCTCAGTCCTACGGCTACGCCGATCTCGCGCGCCCAGTTGAAATCGTTACGCTCCGCGTGCAGGCCATCGCGCGAACGCGCAAACCGCGCATCGCCCGCGCGGCACTCGCCAAACCCGACGCCCGCCACGCGCAAATCTCCGTGCACCGCATCTTCGAAGATGGCGGTTGGCGCAGCGCCATGCTCTACGATCGTTCCCGCCTCCGACCCGGCAATCGCATCGTTGGTCCTGCCGCCATCGCCGAACTCAGCGCCACTACGTATCTCCCCGCCGGCTGGACCGCCTCCGTCGACGCGTTTTCGAATCTCATTCTCACGCCCAAATCAGGAGCACGCCCATGACGACGCGCCGCCAACTCGATCCCGCCGAGATTGCCGTTATCGGCCACGCGCTCCACTCCGTCGCCGTCGAGATGGGCGCAGCCCTGCGCCGCACCGCCTTCTCGCCGAACATCAAGGAGCGCCGCGACTACTCTTCCGCCGTCTTCTCCGCGGACGGCGACCTCATCGCCATGGGCGACGACATGCCCGTCCACCTCGGCTCCATGCCCATGTCCGTCGCGGCTGTACTCGCCGATCTGCGCCTCAACGCCCGGCGACGTCGCACTGCTCAACGATCCCTATCGCGGCGGAACCCATCTGCCCGACATCACCATGGTCGCGCCCGTCTTTCTCGCCGGCCGAAATCGCGCCGCGTTCTATGTTGCCAATCGCGCCCACCACGCCGACGTCGGCGGCATGTATCCCGGCTCCATGGGCCCGTGCCGCGAGATCGCGCAGGAAGGCATCCGCATTCCTCCGGTCAAGCTCATGCACGCCGGCAAAATGGATGCGCAGCTTCTCGCCATCATCCTCGCCAACGTGCGCACGCCGAAAGAGCGCGAAGGCGACCTCACCGCGCAACTCGGCGCCTGCCGCATCGGCGCCACGCGCATGCTCGAACTGGTCGAGCGCTTCGGCCACGCGCGACTTGTTGCAAGGCGTGCGCGCGATGCTCTCCGGCTCCGAGCACCTCATGCGCAATGTGCTTGCCTCGCTTCCCGCGGGCAAATGGCAAGCCGAAGACTTCCTCGATGACGACGGCGTCATCCCCGGCCCCATCGCCATTCGCGTCTGCGTCACCAACGATCCCCGACGCCGCCGTGCCATAGTTGATTTTGCCGGCACCGACCCGCAGGTTCCCGGCAGCATCAATGCGGTCTACGCCATCACATGGTCGGCGGTCTTCTATGTTTTTCGCTGCCTGCTGCCGCCGGGCGCCATCGCTACCGCCGGCCTCATGCGGCCCGTAACGGTTCTCGCGCCTGCAGGCTCCATCGTCAACGCGCGCCCGCCCGCTGCGGTCGCCGGCGGCAATGTCGAAACCTCGCAGCGCATCGTCGATACGCTCATGCGCGCACTTGCCCCCGCACTGCCCGAACGCATCCCCGCCGCAAGCTCCGGCACGATGAACAACCTGACCATCGGTGGAATCGATCCACGCAGCGGCCAGCCCTATACCTATTACGAAACCATCGCCGGCGGTCACGGAGCCTCGCCGCAATCCCCCGGCGCCAGCGGCCATCACGCCCACATGACCAACTCCCTCAACACGCCTGTCGAAGCGCTCGAGTACGCATACCCATTCCGCATGATTCAATACGCAATCCGCCGCGACTCAGGCGGGGAAGGGAAGCATCGCGGTGGTGATGGCATCATCCGTGAACTGGAATTACTCGGCGACGCGCAAGTCACGCTCCTGGCTGATCGTCGCAAAACGCAGCCATGGGGTCTCGCTGGCGGACAACCCGGCGCACCCGGCCAAACCACCATCCTCCGCAGCAACGCCGAAGAAAACCTCCCCGGCAAATGCACCCGCGAACTCAAAGCCGGCACAAGAATTCGCATTGAGTCCCCCGGCGGAGGCGCCTGGGGCAAGCATTAAGAATGAAGTGTCATCCTGAGTGGAGCGGCTTGGGGCTCCAAAGAAGTTGGGGTAAGCGGAGCGAAGGACCTGCTTACTCCCTACTGCCTGTTTTTCGGTCCCCACACCCGAAACTCTCCCCCGCAGTGCATCAGGCTCATCAGATACAGCATTCCGTCGTAATACCGATTCTGTCCCGACGGAATCGGCGTGTTCCACAAAGCCTCAGCGAACTCCTTCGCCCGTGCTCGATCCGTAGCCGCCAGCCCCGCCACCGCATTGGTCCCCGCCAACCCTGCCGGATGATCCTCGTGCGTCAGTCCCGGCGTTGCGCCCATATCTTTCCCGTCCAGCGTATACACCGGCCCATACTTGTCGATCCCTTGCGACGCGAAGAATTTCTGTATCCGATCACTCAGCGCCTGCTCCTCTGACGCCTTATGCCACCACGACCAATCCACCGACCAGTTGCTCGCCGTCCGCCACGCGTCGTACCCAAACTCGCCCGACTGCGGAAACCGATTCACATGAGGCGTGCCATCGAAGTTCGCATAACTTGGCGCCAGCCCCGTCTGCGGATTCGTCGTCTTCAGCGAAAAATGCCCGGCTTGTCTCCGCAGCCCTCGCCCAGAACGCGCGATCCTCCTCCGGCCCCCACCGCGCCCACAATTCGTAAAACGCCGGCAGATGATACGAAGGATCGGTGAATGGCTGCGCCAAAGACATCCGGTACAAACAGGATCATCGGCGGATCAGGATTCATCATCGGCCCCACCGTGTGCGGCCCATACTTGCCGGGCGCCGTGATCACGCTCCCGATGCACCATCGCCGTCAGCAGTTTCTCCGCCTCGGCATGATAGTCGTAGATTCCCTTGCCCATCTCCCCAGCGATTCGACGCGAACAACAGCGCCATCGCGAAATACGATTCCCCATCGGGCGCAGCCCCCTCCGAGTTATGCGTTCCATCGGTCTTGCAGGACCACGCAAAAAACTCGTAGCTCGGCGCCTTCGGGTCTGAAATGTACATGTAGCTCTTGGCCCAGTTCCAGATCGCGTCGAACTCGGCCTTCTTGCCAAGCTCGACCGTGATCATCATTCCGTACGACATGCCTTCGGTCCGCACATCGTGATTCGCCCAGTCCGTCACATACATCAACGGCCCGTTCGCATTGCTCCCCGCATCAAACGCAATCGCCTGTGTTTGCTTGTCGCCGTGAAACAGCTGCTGATACGCCGCCTCGATCTTCGCCCGGATCTCCTTTGCGAGTGCCCGTCCTCCGCGAAAAGGTTGCGATACTTGCCGGTTGCATACGCGCCGCCGCCATCGTTCGGCGTTGCCTGCGGCATTGCCATTGCGCCACATGCCGCCCACAACACACCAGCCCCAACCATGCCTGGAAAACTAACCCGCATGTGCACCGTCTGCCTCCCGCCGCAACCAGGCGAACCGATTTATTCGCGACCAGAAGTATACGTGCCCGAAGGGCTGTCAGTTCTTACTCAAAAAGCAACGAGGCCTGGAGTTTGGCTCCCGGCCTCGTTGCTTAATCGACATCTTATAACCGTCAACTCATAACTGTCCTTCACAGATTGCGAAGCAGCACATGCCTCGCAATCGCGGGCCGAAACTCGAGGACTACGCTGTTAGAAGCAGAAGGGAAGGCCCGGCCTTCCCTTACCCTTATCCGTTAGCCGCAACTTTGCTCTTGAACTCGTTCAGCATCAACTCGACTTTGTCCTCGCTCTCCAGCGCCCTGAACTTGTCTTCGAGCGACTCTGGCGTCAACACCTCGCTCGCCGCAGCATTCTCTGCCGACGGTCACATGGACCTTGCTCTTCATGCGCCCGATCGTGTTCTCCTGATCGTTGCCCACGATGTGCTGCGCCTTCGCGGCGCGGCCAATCACCTTCGCCCTGCGATGCTCCGCGATCAGCATCTCGCAATGCGCGCGCGTCTCCGTCAGCTTCTGCTCCAGCTTGTGCAGAGCCTGCCGCAGATTGTCCGCCTCGTGCTTCTGGTCCTCGGCCTGCGTGGTGAATCCGATTGCCAGCTGGTCCTGGCTCAATGCACGCTCCAGCGCGGCACGAGCCAAATCGTCCTGGCCCTTTTGTACCGCCAGCTCGGCCTTGCGCCGCCACTCTGCACGCCTGCTGCTCGTGCTCGGCCTTCTTCTTTTCCAGCAGATGCTGATCCGCAATCGCAATCGCCACCTGTGTCTTCACCTGCATAAGCTGGTTCTCCATATCGAGAACAACCTGTTTCAACATCCGCTCCGGATCCTCGGCCTTCTCCACCAGGTCATTCAGATTCGCCCTCAACAACGTGCTTACTCTATCCAGTAACGACATACAATCCCTCCTCCTCACTTCCGAACTGATATCCTCGAGTCCCTTTGCATTACGCTCAGATTTCCTACTGCACCGGCGGCTTCGTTGTTCCTGCCTTTGCAGCCGGCTTTGCTGCAGCAGGCTTTGTGGATGGCACAATCTCCGCCATCTCTTTCATCATTTCCTTCGTCATCGCCTGGCTTCGCTCCGTGACCTTGCCCATCACCATCGGCATGTACTCCTTTGCAATCACCGGCTGCGCATCCAGCAAATGCTGCCCGGCGGGCGAACTATAGAACGTGATCAGCCCATCCACGTCGTCCTTGCTGAGATGCTGCTGATAAATCGTGGTCATGTCCGCGAGCATCTCGTCAGTTGGATAGAGATCCATCGCCTTTCCGACGTATTTGCTCATCACCTTTTGCATAGCTTCGCCGCTGCTCGGGAGTGAGCTTCGTTCCTGGCGGCAGATCGCTTCCGTCTGTTTCATCGCGCCCTGAATCTGCTGCGCAACCATTCCCGGTACAATCTGCCGCATCGATTGCATCTGCTCCCGAATCCGCATCGCGTCAAACAGCTTTGCCAGCTGTTCTTTCGTCGGCTGCTGATCGAGGGGAACCAATTTCTTCTCCGGTTCCGCCTGAGGCAACACCATTCCAACCGGTCCTGCCTGTTGTGCGCTCTGCGCCGCGGCCAACAGCGCCGCCGCCATCGTCACTCCAAAAATCAAGGCGACACGAATATTACGGATCATGCTGTCCTCATCTCCTTTTCCTGGCTCGCGCGGCGAGCTAACCTTCGTCCACTCGCCACGCTGCCTTGCGCTGTATTCCACTCTCAACCAGAACCCAGCTGAGAGCTGAAAGCTGACGGCTGAGAGCTGGCACTAGCTCTTCGCCGCTTCTCCGTTCTGCGGCTTCTCGTCGCCGGCTTGGTCTTGATCGCCTGCACGTTCGACATCAACTGCTTGATGTCCATGCCGCTCAGCGCTTCAAACAATGCCGGAACCTGCGCCGCAATCCGCGTCATGTCGCCGGTGATCTTGTGCGCCCCGGCAGCGTCGTCGTTGCCCGTCGACACGATCGTGATGTGGTCCACCTTGCTCAACGGCTCTGCCATTGCGCGGACAACATCGGCCATGTTGGTCAGCAGCTTGTCCACCACCGCGGCCTGGTTCCACTGCCTGGTAGGCTTCGGCCTTCACGTTCATCGCCTTGGCTTCCGCCTCACCCTTCTGGAAGATGATGCTGGCTTCCGCTTCGCCCTGCGAACGAATCGCAGCCGCGCGGCCTTCCGCCTCGGTAGTCAAACGCGACTTCTCCGCGGAAGCAATGTTCTCGATCCGCTGCCGCTCGATCTCTGCGCCCTTCAGCACCGTGGCGATCAGTTCCTTTTCATGGCGCAGAATTTCGGCTTCCTGCACCTTGATCTGGCCTTCTTTTTCGACCTGCTGCACCTTCACCTGCTCAGCCGTTACCTGCTGCAGCATGACGTTGGTCTGCAATTCGTACGCCTTGTCGGCCGTGGCCTGTTGCCTGCGGCTCTGCTCCGCATACTCGGCCTTCTTGATCTCAAGGTCGCGTTGCGCTTCCGCCTGACGCGTCGCCGAAGCTGTTTCTGCAATCACGCGCTCCTGATCAGCCTGCGCCTTTGCAACTGCAGATTCCCGCAACGCCGTGGCCCGCTTGATCGCCGTATCTCGCTCCGCATCGGCCGTCGCCATCTCCGCGTCACGCTTGATGCGCGCCACGTCCGGTTTGCCCATGTTCGAGATGTATTCGTTCTTGTCGCGCACTTCCTTGATGGTGAACGAAATCACTTCGAGCCCCATCTTGCTCATATCCTCCGCGCATGTTGCACGCATGCGCTCGCCCACCATTTCGGGCTCCTTCACAATCTGCTCCACCGTCAACTGCCCGATGATCCCGCGCAGATGGCCTTCCATCACCAGCCGGATCAGCCCCTCGCGCTGTGGCGGAGTCTTCGTCAGAAACTGTTCGGCCGCGGTCAGAATCGAAGCCTGGTCGCTGCGCACCTTGATCTGCGCAACGGCTTCCACCGTCACGGCCACGCCCTGCTTGGTGTAGAGATCCTGCTGCGGAGCCACGTCAAAGCTCATCAGCTCAAGGCTCAGTTCGCGGCAATTCTCCACCATTGGAAAGATCACCGTGCCGTGTCCCTTGATCACACGCGGCCCACGAAAACCATAGACAATCAGTGCTTCATTGGGCCCTGCCTTGCGATACATCCTGGCTAATATGCCCATGATGAAAATGAGCGCCAATACTCCCAGTCCGACAATCAGAACAAGTTCTGGTTTCATTCGATCCCTGTCCTTTCAACAGGGGTTGAAATGGTTGATGGTTTTACTTCAGTTCACAGCGAACAGTTCCCAGTTTTCACTGAACAGTGATCAGTGCGAATCAACCTGATCCTTGATCCCTGACCCCTGATCCCTTCCGGAGTTCCCAACGAACGATCTGTGTCCGTTGGAATGGATGTTCTCTGTCTTTCTCGGAAACAACTTCGCCAGCAATCCCAGCAGAAAAATCCCTACCAGGACAGCCATATCCGCAATCAGCACGGTTGAATTCGTCATTGCGATCCCGGTCCTTCGGCCGGGCACTTCAAGTTGCGGTTACAGTTCCCGTCAATCCGCTGACATATCCCGCCTGTTACTCTTCAACTCCCCGCGTCCCTAGGTCCTGCTTGTTATTCCCTGTTCCCTGGTCCCGATTCCCCGAGGATTTGCCTCCGGCAAATCCTCCCACCGCTTCACGTACGCGATCCCTTTCTCGTAGCGGAGCACGAAGACTTCCTCGTCCTTCCCAAGAGCTCCGCCATCCTCCGCCCGCGCAATCGCCGACCGGGTCGCGCCCATTTGCTGGTAAACAATCGCTCCCGTTCCGTCCGCGCGAATCGGAGAGGACACGCGCCCCACCACGCCCACAACATCCGTTTCGTCCGCGGTCAGTTCGCGATCGTGCGGCATCAGCACCCTGGTCAAAAACACGAAGATGATCGCTCCGCCCGCAATGCCGCAAATCGCCGCAAGCACCACCACCACGCCTGCGACAAAGCTTCCATACTTCGTCAGCAGAAATCCCGCCGCGCCAAACCAGCACAGAAAGATCATGATCGAGAATGCATTCCACCACGGAACCTCCGGCCCAACCCCTCTTGCCGACGATCCTGCACCGCTCGGCCCGTGGGACGCGCCCATTGCGCCATGCGGCACATGTCCCACGTGCCCAGCATGCGGAAGATGTAGGTGCGGCGCGTGAACGTGCCCGCCGAAATGCCCCATCCCGCCCAGCAGCGAAATGAAACTCAGCATCAGCCCCGCAAGAAAGCAAACCAGATAAAACGTCTCCCAGTTCATTGCCATCCCCCCTTACTTGCTGCGCGCCTTCGCAGTCTTTTGTTCCCTGATCCCTGACCGCTGATCCCTGTTCTCTGCCCCAGGCTTTCTCAGCACTTCCGTCAGCCTCGCCATCAAACCCGGCGTCTCCAGAATCGATTCCAGCAGCAGCAGGCACTCCCGCGTGTGCTCATGCTGCGCCACCGTCAGTAGCGCACTCTTCAACTCCGGATCGCGTCGGAATCGCTCCGCTCCAGACACCATCCACGAATCCAGCTTGTCCTCCAGGCCCCTCACTTCACTCAACAGTTCCGGGTGATAGCCCTCGGGATCATCCACCAGGTATCCAGGATGAACTTTAAAAAAACTCGCCAGAATCTGCCGCGTCGTGTTCGTCAGGTGCGGCCGCGCCCCGCTTTCAATCTGCGAAAGATAACTCTGGCTCAGCTTCGAGCCTGTCTCTGCCTCGATCGCCCGCGTCAGTTCCTGCTGGCTCATCGCGCGACTCATTCCCCGCAGGCTGCCTTCAATTTCGCGGAGATATTTGATTTTTTCGCCGAGCTTCATCCGGTCCGTCCGCGATCAGTTTTCCAAATCTCCGGCTATCTAATCGCAAATTGCAATAACAATATCGCAATCCGTAATAGGTGTCAATGGAAATCGGATGCAAGTCTTTTCTTATTTGCTTTCAGATAGATATGAACGATCTTCTGCTCATGGATTGCGGCCAGGCGCGTTTCGACCGACAATCTGCTGCATCGGGGGAGGGAGCAGGGGCCTTTAGGCCCTGAATCGTACGATCGGTGAAGGGAGCAGGCTTCAGCCCTGGTCCTGTTGTCCGAATTCCTCGGCAAAGATACGAAGGCCCTCCGGGCAACCGGAGGGCCTTCAAGGGTACTACCCCCAACCCACCTACGCTGTCACTGTCCGCGTAGGCTTATGTCCCACAAAACCGTAGAAGGCGATGTAGAGATAGCAAATGATGGGAACGATAAAGGAATGCTGAATTCCCATCTTGTCGGCCAGCACGCCTATCAGCGGCGGAATCACTGCGCCGCCAACTACCGCGGTCATGATGAGTCCGGAGCCCTTGCTCGTCATCGGCCCAAGTCCGGTGATTCCCAGTGTAAAAATGTTGGGGAACATGACGGAGTTGAAAAAGCCGCAGAGTACAAGAGTGGCAATGGCGATCTGCCCGCTGGTGAACATCGAAATGGCGATAAGCAACGCGGCGGTGGTGCCAAAAATCCCCAGCAACTTGCCGGGTTTGACCTTGGTCATGATGCCGGCGCCCAGCAGGCGGCCGACGAGCGCGCCCAGCCAGTAAAGCGATAACAGAAAGGACGCCGTCTTGGCGGTGCTGATGCCCTCCAGTTTGAAGTAGTTCACAGCGATCGAAGCCAGGCCTACCTCGACACCGACATAAAAGAAAATGCCGAGTGCGCCGAGCACGGTGTGCGTGTAGCTCCAGATGCTGCGGCTCAGGATCGGATCGCCTTCCTTGCCGGGACGGAATGCCTGGGTCTGCTCAACGTGCGGAAGGTGCATAAATGCAACGGCAAGGCCCAGTAGAAGCAGGCCGCCTGCTATCAGCATGTAGGGCATCCGCACCGTGTCCGCGACGCTGGCAGGCGAGGCCAGCTTGGCCGGATCGGTCAGTATGTAAGCGCCGGCAATGAGCGGCGCAATGGTTCCACCGATGGAGTTGAAAGCCTGCGCAAGGTTCAGCCGGATAGAAGAACTGCTTTCGGGACCCAGAATCGAAACATACGGGTTGGCCGAGGTCTGCAGGGCGGTTACGCCCGCTCCCACGATGAATACCGCGGTAAGGAACAGCGGAAAGCTCACCAGTTTGGCCGCCGGGATGAACAACAGGCAGCCAACCACCTGGATGAAGAGCGAAACCACCATCGTTCGCTTGTACCCGATCGTTTCAATCAGCTTCGAAGTCGGGGCAGAGAACACAAAATATGCCAGAAAGAATGCCGACTCGGCCAGCATTGCCCATGCATAAGGCAGCGTGAAAATTGCCTTCAGGTGCGGTACCAGGGCCATATTCAGGTTGGTAATGAACCCGAAGATAAAAAACAGCGCCGTTACCGTGATAAACGGCACAAGATACCCGGCTGAGGTTAGTCCCCCTCCTGCCGGTTGGTTGGTTTTTGTTGCCATGCTGGTTTGCTCCCCCCGCTTCCTGGAAATAATGCCCGGTTGGGGCATTTGCGCGTTCTTTGCGTCCTTCGCGCTTTCAATCTGCCAGCTGGTTTTCGCCGGCGTGTTTCTGGCGGTCATAATCCCGGCCAAATTGCTGCACACAACACTATACGGAAAACCCCGGCTTGGGGAAGTGACGCGCCCAACTGCCTGAGAATCTTTCTCGCTCCCGGCTTCGTTCCGTTCCTACCACTTCTGCAACACCCGTTTTCCGCGCGCCTGTCTCTGCGATTCTTCGTGAGAATGCCTTATTCTCAAGAGAACGCAAGGAGACGCACCGTGGCCACCACCACCCTCAGCAGCGCCAAGTTGAAAAAGGTTCTGGCCGCTCTCGAAGCCAATTGGCAGGCCGAGATGGAGGGCTACTACACCTACAAGACCCTCGCCGACCGCGACAACGATCCCGTCCGCGCCCAGGTTCTGCGCCACCTCGCCGGTGCGGAGTGGGAACACGCTGCTCTCTGGCATGGCCGCATCGTTGAACTCGGCGGCACTGAGCCCGTCTATAACGGCAATCCCGGCGGCGAAGCCAACTCCCTCGCCAACCGCGCCGGCGGCGTCCGCATGGCTCTGCGCCGTCTCGAAATCGAAGAAAGCCGCCACATCGCCAACTACGGCAAGCAGCTCAAGGACCTCGGCGACGAGGGCTCCATCGCCATCCTCGACCACGTCATTGAAGACGAAAAGGATCACTACCGCGAACTCGGGTCGCTGCTGCGCGGCCACTACCAGGCCCCCGCCGGTGCGCCCAAAGTCGACGCCAAGGCCGTCCTCGACGAGCTGCTCGCCAAGCGCGCCCAGGGCCGCAAGCAGCCCGGCGCCTGGATCGGCGACGCCATCTACGGCGTCAACGACGGCCTCGGCGCCATCTTCGGCATCGTCTCCGGCGTCTCCGGCGCCACCGCCGGCGACAGCAAATATGTACTCCTCGCCGGCCTCTCCGGCATGATCGCCTCCGCGCTCTCCATGGGTTCCGGCGCCTACCTCGCCGCCAAAAGCGAACGCGAAATCTACCACGCTGAAATCGCCCGCGAGCGCGAAGCCATCCAGATGAACGGCCCCGAGGCCCGCGAACTTCTCTCGCTCTACTACCAGGTCAAGGGTCTGCCCGAAGCCGACGCGGACCACATGGTCAACCACATCGCCAGCGACCCCGAGCAGATGCTTCGCGCCCTCGCCAGCGAACGCCTCGGCACCTCGGAAGAAGCGCTGTCGAATCCCATGGTCTCCGCCACCTCCGGCGCGCTCTCCACCGCTGTCGGCGCCATGATTCCCATCATTCCGTTCTTCTTCCTGCAGCGGAGTTCCCGCCGTCATCGCCGCCGCCGTTGTCTCGCTCGCCGCGCATTTCGCCGTCGGCGCAGCCAAGAGCCTTATTACGATCCGCTCCTGGTGGTCCTCCGGCCTTGAAATGACCGTGGTCGGCGCCGTCGAGGGCGCCGTCACCTACGGCATCGGCATTCTGTTGGGCAAAGGCGGAATGTAAGTGGGCGGCTTCGTTCCCCTGGGCGACGCCTCGCGCCCGCTCAACCGCTTTGCCGTCGTCACCACTCTCATCATTGTGCTCAACGTCTGGGTATTCTTCCAGGAACTGACCTATGGCGATCCATTCGTCTCGGCATGGTCCGCCGTTCCCATCCGCATCATCCACGGCCGCGCGCTCATCACGATCGTGACCTCGATGTTCATGCACGCCGGCTGGATGCACATCATCGGCAACATGATTTACCTGTGGGCCTTCGGCCGCGAAATTGAAAACGCCATGGGCCCCGTCCGCTTCGCAGTCTTTTATCTCACCGGCGGCATTGTTGCCATGTCCGCGCAGATCCTCGGCGACCCCTTCTCCCGCATCCCCTCGCTCGGCGCCAGCGGAGCCATCGCCGCCGTCATGGGCGCATTCCTCATCACCTTTCCCCGCGACCGCATCCGCACCTTCGTCTTCTTCTTCATCTTCTTCCGGATCACCCTGATTCCCGCCGCGCTCCTCATCGGCTTCTGGTTTCTCATCCAGGTCTTCAATGTCGGCGCGGTCGCCCAGGTCCGCACTGGCGGAGTGGCCTACCTCGCCCACATCGGCGGATTCCTCTTCGGCGTCGTCACCGCCAGACTGTTCGTTGACCCTCGCCGCCTGTCCTACCGCCGCCCCTAGTCTCGCGTTTCCCGCACGACAGATATTCATCTCGCGTTCGCCGTGCGGTAATAATGGCCGAGCTTCAGGTGCGGATAATTCTCAAGTGCAACGAGCACAGAAGAAAACGGAGAGGAAATTCCCCATGTCAAAAGAAGCAACCGAACACCACAAGCACGCAGCGGAACATCATCAGCATGCTGCGCACCACCACCACGAAGCCGCACGGCACCATTCAGAAGGGAATCACGAAGCGGCCGCCCATCACGCGCATTTGGCACACGGGCATCACGTCCACGCACAGGAACACGCTGAGCATGCGGCCAAGCATCATATCTCCGCGCACAGCGAGAAGTAGAAACGAGGATGGCTTTGGAACCGCAGAGCGCCTTCAAAGCCATCTCGATTTTTCTGTAACAGCTCATCGTCAGAGATGTTCTGATTCTGCCGATACGCCTGCCGAGTGAACGATTGAAGCCAAGAGTGAATCTGGAGATAAAAACTCAGCGGCTCGACACGGTCGGTTGTTTCTCCGCCATCAGGTCTTTTGCCGCCTGCCGTCCCGTCCGAATGCAATCCGGAATTCCGATTCCGTCATACGCATTCCCAGCCAGCCGCAGCCCGGGCAGCGCAGCCACCAGTTCCTTCACCCGCTTCATGCGCTCCTGGTGCCCCACCGAGTACTGCGCCATGGCTCGACGCCAACGCGAAACCTGCGTTGCCTCCGCCGGAATGTGCGGCCCCACTACGCGCGCGCCTAAAATCTCGCTCAGCTCGCGACGGACCGTCGCCACCAGCACCTCGTCGCTTTGGTCCAGCAGCCCTTCGTTCTTTTGCCCGCCCAGGAATGCCCGCAGCACCGCTTTGCCGGTGGGTGTCCGCCCCACGAACTTCCGGTGCACAAACGTGCACGCCAGCATCGCGCGCCCTTCCACCGCCGGCACGAGGAATCCGAAACCATCCGGCAGGCGCCCCAGCTGGGACTCGTCGAAAACCAGATTTACGGTGATCGAAGAAGAGTAGGGAATTGCACTCAGCTCATCACCCAGCGCAGCATCGGTAGCCGCTAGCAGCCCGCCTGCCGCCCATGCCGGCGATGCCACGATGACTGCATCGTACAACGCATCCTCACCGGCCAACCGAACACGCCAGCCGATACCCACTCGCTCCAGCGCGGTCACCGCCGCCGATTTCCGCACCCACTTTGGATTGAGCTGCGCTTCCAGCGCATCCACCAGCTGCTGCAACCCGCCCTTCAACGTCGTAAAAATCGATCGCGGAACTGCGCGCTTTTCGCCGCCCTGCCCTGGCGCGGCGCCATTCGCACTCGCATTCCGCGCCGCCATCCTGGCCCGCATCTGCTTGTGTGCCGCCAGCATTCCGCGCGTCAGCGATCCGTACTCCGTTTCCATCTCCACCAGCTTCGGCAGCACCGTACGCGCACTCAGCTGAGTCGCGTCGCCACCATAAATCCCCGACAGCAGCGGATCCGCCAGCCTGTCCACCGCCTCCTGGCCAAAGTGCCTCTTGACCAATGCCGCCACTGACTCGTCCTGCCCGCTTCGGCCGCGGCGGATGCAGCAGTTCCAGCGCCATCCGAAGTTTCGTCGCCGGGCTGAACAGTCCCGACAGCGCTGTCGGCACCAGCTTCGTCGGAATCAGAAACATCAGACCATCCGGCAACGAAACCAGCCGGTTCTTCACCACAATGTACGTCTTGCGATTTGCGTCGTTAGAAGGCGTCAGTTGATCGGCCAGCCCCAGCTCGCGGCAAAGCTCCGCACCCGCCGGCTTCTCGCTCAGAAACGAATCAGGTCCGCGCTCCAGGATCACCCCATTCACGGTGTCCGAAGCGAGCGAGCCTCCCAACCGCTCCCGCGTCTCAAACAGCGTGTACTCGATCTCCGCACCCGCTCCGCGCGCCTTCTCCAGTTCATAGGCGGCTGCCAGCCCCGCGATTCCGCCTCCGATAATGGCTACCCGCATCCGTGTCCTCAGTCCCTTGATACCATACCGGGCATAGTCGCGACCCACCCAGCGAAATTCCGGGTCGGACCTCATCTCCCTGACAACAGAATCAACCCCCAAATTCCCCTTCGATTGTGATTTAAATCACTTCTGCGCTTTATGATCTCGACGCCCAAACGGGCGGGATGGTTGTCTAAGCGCTTCAGTTGGATCAAAGCGGCTGCCGAATCTCCATCCCAAAGAAATCAGGCCGGAGCCCATGCGCCCCGGCCTGACCACCCCACCCGCAAGTCTAAATAGTTAACGACACCAGGGGACCCGCAAACTCCGGCTGGCACTTCGCCGGCGTATCCGTGGGAACCCAGTTCTTGGGTTGATAAATGCAGCACGGTTCCTGCGCCAGCGGATCGCCCGTTACGGCGTAGGCCCTTGCGCGCGAACCGCCGCAAATCTCCTTGTACTCACATGCTCCGCACTTGCCCTCGAGCTGCTTTGTATCGCGCAATGCCTTGAAGATAGGAGCGTTCTGGTAGATCTCGGCCAAGGGCTTCTCGCGAATATTACCCGCATGAATGGGCAGGAAGCCGCTCGGGTACACATTCCCCATGTGCGACACGAACAAGAACCCCTTGCCGTCGTTCACGCGCCGTGTCATCCAGTTCGACGTCCTCGTCTTCGCATCAGCCTCGGGCGCGCCAGGCTCATACTCCCGCGCGACGCCCGCCGGATGTCCGGCTCCGTGCCCCATCTTCCGCTCCTGCAGGTTGTGCTGCAGCAGGTAGCGGCGGTAGTGCATCGCTTCGGTCGTCTTAATCTGGAAGCTCACCCGGTTCGAGAGCTCGTAAATCTTTCCGAACACCTGTTCGAACTCTTCGCCGCTCAGCAGATCGCCCAGCTGCCCTCGTCCCACCGGGACGAGGAAGAACACGTTCCACATGACGATGTTGAGCTTCTCGAACAGCGCGCAAAGATTGTCCAGATCCTCCGCATTGTGTCTGCTGATCGTGGTATGCACCTGGATCGGCAGACCGGCTTCTCCTGCCCACCCCACCGCCTGGATCGTCCGCGCCCAGGCCCCCGGCAATCCCCGGAACTTGTCGTGAATCTCCGGCGATGACCCGTCCAGCGAAATTCCCAGCCGGACCACGCCGGCTTCCTTCATCTTGAAGATCGCATCCCGCGTCAGCAGCGGAGTGGCGCTTGGCGTCACCGCCACCTTCACACCCTTCTCCGCCGAATACCGGATCAGTTCAAAAACATCGGTCCTCTTCAACGGATCGCCGCCCGTGAACACAAAAATCGGAATGTGCATCTCTGCAATTTGGTCGATCAGCGCCTTGCCTTCGGCCGTGGTCAGTTGATCGGGATGCGCAATCGGTTGCGCCGCCGCCCGGCAATGTTTACATGCCAAATCGCACGACTGCGTGACCTCCCAGATCGCCAGGAACGGCGCCTCATCGTAATTCAACCCGCCACGTGCCGGGATGTGATGCATTGGTTGTTGTTGCATACGACCTCCGACCTCCTCGGTGCAGCAAATGCTTCGTTTCCCATACAGAAGAGCACCGCCGGCATGGAGCGTTCAGTGATTCAGATCACCAAATAGATACGAAATTCATCCAAGTAAGCCTTTTCACGGCTGGACAAATTATTGCGACTGGTCCAGAATCCAAGTCAACAAGGTGATCCTCCCGCGCTGTTCGCCCGTCTCGCTGGGTTGAGGATCATGAAACGTAGCCGAAATAGCTACTGACTCAGCAGGTGATTCAAGTCACTTATTCGTGTGGCCCATAGCACTGATCGCACTTTGGACGCAGCCTAATATCTTTAAGCACTCGAAGGAGGTTCCCATGGCCAACAAGCCGGGTTGGAGCAGCCCCTCCACCATCCTCTTTGCTTCTGAAATCCCTGCCAACGACCGCGCCTTCAACTACGCTCTCGCGCAAGCCAGGGAATTCGCTGCCGATCTCGTTGTCTTTCACGCCTACGACACGCTGGTCGTGGCTGCCTCTGAAACCTCGGGCATCCGTTACTACGACTACGCCGCCGCCGCCCGCGCCGAAGTCCAGCAGCTCGAGCCCCTTGTCCAGCGCGCTCGCCAGTCCGGCGTCCACTGCGAGGTGGTGGTGCGTCCCGGCCTTGCGGCCGACCAGATTCTCGGCTACCTCCGCGAGCGCCACATCGACCGCATTGTCATGGGCACCCACTCGCCCGGCCCCATCGGCAAGATTCTTGTCGGCTCCGTCGCTGAGGCCGTACTACGCACTGCGAACGTCCCGGTTTTCATCGTCGGCCCCGAAGTGGTCGACGGCGCCTACCGCAACTTCGCCACCCGCACCATTCTCTCCGCCGTCAGCCTCATTGAGAGCAGCTTCGTGGTCGCATCCTTTGCCGCCGAACTCGCATTTCACCACAATGCGCGCCTGATCCTGCAGCACGTCATTCGTCCCCAGGATCGTGCCGAAGTCCTCGCCGGCCGCACCATCGAAGAGATCGAGACCGAACTCCTCTGCCTCATTCCCGCGGAGCTGCGCGATCAGATCTCCGTTCAAACCATCGTTGTCCCAGGCGATCCGACCGAGGAACTGCTTTACCAGAGCCGTGCCCAGCAGGCCGACCTCATTGTCCTAGGCGCACACGGTGCCTCCGCTTTCGCCGCGATTACCCGTCATGGCATCGTCTACAAGGTGCTGGCCCATTCTCACTGCCCGGTCATCACGTTGTCTCCCGCGGTGCTTGCCGAGAGCGGCGTCAAACACATGCCCGAGCACCACGCCGAAAGCTTCCTGGCAGGAGTGTTCTAGCGCGGAATCTCCGGCGACACCCACCGGACGCGCACGCCGGGTGGATTCAATCCAGGCGCACAAAATCCACCCGGCGATGCCGACCATGTCCGGCTTTTCTCAACATTCCCGCAAAAGGCTTGTCATCCAGAGCGAACGCAGCGTGGCGCAATGCGTCGAAGGACCAGCTGTCGCTTTCGTTTCGGTCACCCAGAACTGCCGGTGCCCCATCCATGACGCAGCTTTATCGCGTCGTGGGTGGGAAAGCATGAACTTCGACCAAGCGCTGTGAAAGGGCCACCCAAGGTTAGTGGCTTCCCACCTTGCGCGCCGCCTTGGTCCCGCACGGCTGCCTCTCGCACAGCACACCCGTAATTCCTTTTCCCTCGGTGATCGTGAAAATCCGATCCGCCCCCGGCAGTTTCACCGATTCTTTTGCGCCCGACGGCCAATGAATCTCCGCCGTGCCCGCATCGGTCGCATCGCCCAGCCCGAAGTGCGGCCGCTGATCGTTCGAGGAGATGTAGCTTCCCCCACTCATCACATCCTGGCGCTGGCGGATGCCATTCGCGTTCAAATACACCGTCGCACCCACGGCATCCCGCGGACTCTTTTCGCCCCCGACCAGTTTCAATTCCACCCAGTGATGATGGTCCGGATTCACGTTCTTCAAAAGCACCGGCGGCCCTTCGATCGGATTGATCACCACATCGATCTTCCCGTTGTTGAACAGATCGCCAAACGCTGCTCCGCGTCCCGAGGTCAGCGTGGCCAGCCCCGACCCCTTTACTGGCGGCACATATTCAAATTTTCCGTCGTGCAGATTCCGAAACAGCAGCGCACGTTCGGCAAACGTCGTTCCCCAGTCGTGCTCATCCACCTGCGGATACACGTGGCCGTTGATCATCATGATGTCTTTCCAGCCATCGTTGTCGTAATCGATAAACCCGTCGCCCCATCCCACAAACGGCACCGGAATCTGCGCAATCCCCGCTTCGCTGCCCACCTCGGTAAAGCTCGCATCGCCATCGTTGCGATACAGCGTCTTGTAATCGTCTGAAAAATCCGTGACCAGCAAATCCACCAGCCCGTTGTTCATGTAATCGCCAACCGCCAGGCCCATCGACGCAATCTCGCGGCCATCGTTGTTCAGCGCGAATCCCGACACATAGCTGCGGTCCTCAAAAGTTCCGTCGCCTTTGTTGATGTAGAGATAGTTCGGGTTCGAATCGTTGGCCACCAGCAGGTCCGGCTTGCCGTCGTTGTTCACATCCACAAAAATCGCCGTGAATCCGTAGTAGTGCCCGGGGTCTGACACGCCCGCCTTCACGCTCACGTCGGTAAACGTGCCATCGCCGTTGTTGTGAAACAGGTGATCCGGCTCGCCCGGCAGCCCGCGCGGCCCGCACATCACCGGGAAACCCATGCAACTGGCAATCGCCGAAAGGCACATCGCCATTGGCCGGATCGGGCTGATGATTCAGGTCGTAGTGCACGTATCCCGACACAAACAGATCCAGCCGCCCGTCGCCGTCGTAGT
Source organism: uncultured Acidobacteriaceae bacterium (assembly GCA_963830285.1). Taxonomy (GTDB): domain Bacteria; phylum Acidobacteriota; class Terriglobia; order Terriglobales; family Acidobacteriaceae; genus Telmatobacter. The sequence goes on along the minus strand of CAWHLU010000008.1, from coordinate 408,428 downwards.
CGCCCCACGTCGCGCCGTCTGACCAGTTGCCCAGCGTCACGCCCGCCTTCTCCGCCACGTCGGTAAACGTTCCGTCGTGATTGTTGCGGTACAGCCGGTTCTTGCCGAAATTGCAGACAAAAATATCCGGCCAGCCATCGTTGTCGAAGTCGCGCGATCGCCACGCCGAATCCCCAGCGATCGTTCGTCACGCCGGCCTTCGCTGCCACATCGGTAAACGTTCCGTCGTGATTGTTGTGAAACAGCGCGGCATGCGGCGGCGTCCGCTTGCCCGTCAGCGCATCGTAGGTCGACCCATTCACCAGGTAAATATCGAGCCAGCCGTCGTTGTCGTAGTCGATCAGCCCGACGCCCGATCCATCCGTCTCCAGGATGTATTTCTTTGTCTTCGTGCCCATCACATGCTGCCAGCCGCTCAGCCCCGCGGCTCTGGTGGCATCTTCAAACACCACGGTGCCGTTCGCGACAAATCCGCCCGCCGTGATCGGCCGCTTCTCCGCGTCATACACCGGCGCAAACGACCCCGCGGATGAGATACCCCCCATCCCGCTCTGCTGTTGAGTGTCCGCTGACTTTGGTTTTTGCTTCTGCGTCGCCTGCTGCGACACTCCGGTGTTGTGGGCTGCGTACACACTCACTGCAACCACAGCCAATGCGACAACGCGACGAATATCTTGCATGCGCTCACTTCTTCGCCGTGGCGTTCGCCGCATGCGCATTCGGCGCCTTCGGATCGGCGCAAGGTTTGCCCCCGCACAGCGCTCCTGTGATCCCTTTGCCCTCTTCGATCGTGTAGATCCGATCCACCGCCGGAATCTTTACCGTCTCCTTCGCGCCCGAAGGCCAGTGAATCTCCGCGGTACCCGCATCTGTCGCGTCGCCCAGCCCGAAGTGCAGCCGCCGGTCATTCGCGGAAATATAGCTTCCACTCGACAGCACATCCTGCCGCTGCCGCATGCCGTTTGCCTTCAGGTATACCGTGGCGCACGTCGCATCGCGCGGACTCTTTGGACCGCCAACCAATCCCATCTCCACCCAGTGATGATGATCCGGATTCACGTTCCTGCAGCAGCACTGGCGGTCCGTCCACTGGATTGATGACCACATCGATCTTGCCGTCGTTGAACAGATCGCCAAACGCCGCACCGCGCCCCGGAACCACCACCGCCAGTCCCGAGCCCTTTACCGGCGGCACATACTCGAATTTCCGTCCCTTGCCCGGCCCGTCCGGAACGTTGTGAAACAGCAGTGGCCGCTCGGCGAACGACGTGCCCCAGTCATGCTGGTCCACCTCCGGATACACGTGCCCGTTCACCTCGAACAAGATCGAGCCAGCCATCGTTGTCATAATCGAGGAACCCGTCGCCCCAGCCCACAAACGGAATCGTCGTCTGCGCCACGCCTGCCTTGTAGCTCACATCGGTAAAGCTCGCGTCGCCGTCGTTGTGATACAGCACTTTGTAGTCGTCGCCGAAGTCCGTCACGAAAAAATCGATCAGCCCATTGTTCTCGTAATCGCCCGCGGCAATGCCCATCGACGCGATCTCGCGGCCGTCCTTGTTCAGCGCAAATCCCGACACGTAGCTCTGATCGTCGAACGTCCCATCGCCTTTATTGATGTAGAGAAAATTCGGCTCCGAGTCATTGCCCACCACAAGGTCCGGCTTGCCGTCGTTGTTGATGTCCACAAAGATCGCGGCGAATCCGTAGTACTTGTCCTTATCCTCAACGCCCGCCTTCACGGTCACATCGGTGAACTTTCCGTCGCCATTGTTGTGAAACAGGTGATCCGGCTCGCCCAGCAGCCCGCGCGGACCGCAATTCACGCTTATGCCGCGATAGAGGCACGACGCATAATCCACCGCCTTGGTGCCGGCGATGGGCAGGTTATTCGCGGTCGAAGTGCACATACCCCGTGACGTAGAGATCGAGCTTTCCATCGCCGTCGTAGTCGCCCCACGTCGAACCCGGCGACCAGTTGCCCAGATCTACCTTCGCCGTCTCCGCCACATCGGTAAACGTTCCATCGTGATTGTTGTGGTAGAGCCGATTCTTCCCGTAGTTGCCGACGTACAGATCAGGCCAGCCATCGTTGTCATAGTCCGCAACAGAACAGCCATAGCCCCAGCGGTCGTTTTGAACGCCGGCCTCTTTCGAGACGTCGGTGAATGTCCCGTCGTGATTGTTGCGGAACAACGCGGCATGCGGCGTCGGCTCTTTCCCATCGAGAGCGTCGAAGGTCGATCCATTCACCAGGTAGATGTCGAGCCACCCGTCGTTGTTATAGTCGATCAGGCAGACGCCGGAACCGTTCGTCTCCACGATGAACTTCTTCTGCGGCACGCCCATCTTGTGGACCCAGCCGGACAGACCCGCAGCCTTGCTGTCGTCTTCGAAGACCACCGTCCCCTGGTCGACAAATCCGCCCGCCGTGATCGGGCGCTTTTGCGCATCGTACACAGGCGCGGACTGCACACCCGAAGCGATGCCGCTGCTCATTCCCGGCTTCTGTGTCTGTTGAGGTGGACTCGCTGGCGCCTGGGAACTCGTGCTGCCGCTCGCAATCAGAACAACCAACGCACAACACACCAGACCGCGAATCCGCAAAAGACACGACCCCCTCGACGGTTGAAGTGTACCGCACCGAGGGTGTGCCTATCGAATGGGATGGAAGGCGCGCCGGGGCTGCGCGACAGCACCCGGCGTCATGTTCATCCGCGTCGTTAGATGACGCGCAGCAACAGCAGAATCAGCACGATCGTTAGTATGAGACTCAGGCCTCCTCCGCCGTAATATCCCCAGCCGGGACCGACGCGGTAACCACCATAACCAAATCCGAATATCAGGATGATCAGAAGAATGATCAGCAACATAGTCTCTCCTTCGTTCTCCAAGTCGTTCTGCGCATTGGCTCCGCCGGATGTTCAGCGAGCCGCGCAATGAATCGGTACCGGGTTCGCGCACACGCGCCTTCTAGGATTCACCCGGCCTCCATCCTGTGATGCGTTTGTTGGGTGCTGCGCTGTACCGCGCCTGCGCCGGATTTGCAGAGTCACCGGCTTCAAATTGGCCGATGCTGATTGACTTCGCATAGTTGCACCCTATCTTTCCTGCATGAATCTGCATCTTACGAACAACCTGCGCATTCAGCGCCGCGTCCAACCTGCTGTTGTAGAGATACGCAGCGTTCTCGGGAGGTAAGTTATGCTCTGGACAATTTTCGTAGTCCTCCTTGTCCTGTGGTTGCTCGGCCTTGTCAGCAGCTACACCCTGGGCGGATTCATTCATATTCTGCTGGTGCTCGCACTCGTCGTTCTGGTGATCCAGCTGATCTCTGGACGAAGGGCCGCACTTTAGCGCAACCTGCGCACCGCGTCTTTCAAGAAAAAGCGCGCACTCAGTGCGCGCTTTTTGCAACCAAACATACGTGACCCCACGGAGGTGGATACATGAATAGCGACAAGATTAAAGGAACCATCGATGATGCGGCAGGCCGTGCCAAGCGCCAAATAGGCGAATGGACCGGGGATACAGAGACTCAGGTGGACGGCGCAGCCCAGCAGGTGAAGGGCAAGGCCGAGAAGGTTGTCGGGAATGTCCGCGATGCCATCCATGACGCCACCGAACCGCCCCGTCGACCGCGATAGCGACATCGACGACAACCGCGATCGTGAGAGCGTTCGCGAACGCGAATAGTTGAGCGGAAGCCCAGCTGCAGATTGGCAGCTCAAAAAACAACGAGGCGGCGAGCCAAGTTCGCCGCCCAAACCCTGCCGGCAATCAATTCATCTCTTTGTCCAGTCAGTCCTTGCACCGCCATCGACTCACAATAAAACCTTGTGAAAACGCAAGCTGCAGCGGTGTCAAATCTGGCACCGGACTTGCTAAACACCCGCATAATCGCTATAGATATAGGTAGCGCCGCTGCGGCGGTTCTTCCTTAGAGACCGCGCCGGCCCCAGTGAGGTGCGTCTTCCGCAGGAACTACGGTTCACTGACGATCGACGGTTCACTTTCGGAGACATCCCGTTGGCGCGCTGTTGCGCGCGTTCTTCGAAGTCCTCTGGACGCAATCGGTTCCACCCTCCTTCCTGCCCCCTGTACCCTCTGCGGCTCCCCGCTGCCGAAACTCTCTTCCATTCCAATTTGCGATGCCTGCTGGACTGAAATTCCTGCCCACGACGGCCCCGTATGCCGGCGTTGCGGCGATACGCTTGACCAGCCGCCCATAGAAGGCATCGCTTCTTCGCAACTATGCCGCGCCTGCCGCCTCGCGCCGCCATCGTTTGCGCGCGCAGTCTCCTTCGGAACCTACGAAGGCCGCATGCGCTCCGCCATACACGCTTTGAAGTACGACCGCATGCATCCCGCCGCGCGCAGGCTCGGCGCGATGCTGGCCGCTGCAATTACCCAGCTCGGTCCCGACGCGCCAAAAGAACTCCTTGTTATTCCCGTTCCGCTCCACGGCATCAGGCACAAAGAGCGCGGCTTCAACCAGGCGCGCGCCCTGGCCGAGTGCGCTATCAACACCCTGCACAAGTCGCATCCCGACTGGCATCTCACGCTGGCGCCCACCACACTTATGCGCCTGCGCTCTACCGAGAGCCAGGCCGGCCTCACGCCGCGCCAGCGCCGCCAGAACGTCCGCGGCGCATTCAAGGTCTCCGACCCATCTGCAGTGCAGGGCAGGAACATTCTGCTCGTCGATGACATTCTCACCACCGGCGCCACCGCACGCGCTGCCGCGCAGTCTCTCCTCAAGGCGGGGGCAGCCACCGTCTATGTTGCTACGCTCGCCCGCGCCCGCCGGATTCATCAACAACCAGAGCGTTCCATTCGATATGAGACGCCCCCAACCCGGCATACCTACTGCCGGCGATTCACAGTTAGCAGGCCTGCATTCGTCATCATCGTCCACTCATCAACCTTATCCACGAGGGGAATAGGATGTCGCTGGGAAAAGCCATGATTCATGCACGCAAGCAAAAATCCGCCGCCCGCGCCGCCGCTTATGCTGCTGAATCAGGCACGCACACGGCTGTGCACGCCAACCACATCCTGCAGATGCCGGTGCTGGTGCTCAATGCCTCCTACGAGCCCATCAACATCTGCGGCGCGCGCCGCGCCCTCGTACTGGTGCTCAAGGGGATCGCCCGCACCGAAGAAGAGCACGGACTCTCGCTCCATGCGCAGCGCAGCATCATCGCCATGCCTTCGGTCATCCGCTTGCTGGAATACCGCCGCATCCCGCATCAGACCCGCGCCCTCTCGCGCAAAAACATCCTGCTGCGCGATCGCAACCAGTGCCAATACTGCGGCGTTGTGCTGCCCTCCGGCGAACTCACCCTCGATCATGTCATTCCCCGTTCGCGCGGCGGCAACTCCACCTGGGAAAACCTGGTCGCGTGCTGCCATGCCTGCAATCGCCGCAAGGGCAATCGCATGCTCGTCGAGATCGACGACATGATCCTGCTGCGTGAACCGCGTCCTTTCTCACTGCACACCAGCCGCCAGATCATGCGCATGCTCGGCCGCGGCGATGACCGCTGGCGCAAGTATCTTTTCTATTAATTGCGTACGTTCGGCATCGAAGGATTTACTGCACCGTCACCGTAAACGTCGCCGTGCGGGTAATGTTTTGCGAGGTCGTCGTCACATTCACGGTGTATGCGCCCGCCGGGGTTCCGGGGTCAGTCGACCCGCCGCCGCGCTACTACTGCCGCCACCACCGCAGCCCACGACTGTGCCCGCGCAAATCAGCAATACCAGGGTCGCCAGGCTCCCGCGCCGCGTCCCGCCGAAGGCAAATAGAAAGATCCCACCGGCCAGCGCCAGCGCAACCCCGCCAAGGTGGGGCTTTTCATTTGCAGCCAATTGATGCGCGGCCGTCGTCGTAATCGTGATGGTCGAACTCGTCGTTGGAGTATTCGACAATGTGGCAGATGCTCCCGAGCAAGTTGCCTCCGTCATCGCTGCCGGAAGCTTGCAGCTCACAGTGATCAGCCCGCCAAAGTTATCGACACCCGCAAAGTTCACAGTCGTTGTTGCAGTCTGGCCTGCTTTCACGGTGATATTCGCAATCGTCCCGCTGATATTGAACGTCGTGTCCTGAACCGTCACGTTCACTGGAAACGGACTCTGCGACCCCAGGTAGTTGGCGTCACCGGGATATGAAGCCGTGAAGTTGTAACTCCCCGGCGTGTCGATACTCGTCGCCAGTTCGCCCTCGAGGTATGCGAAATTAACCCCGGTAAAGCCTCCGATATAACTGCCATTGAGCGGAACCTGTGTCACGGTTCCCGACGGTGTGTTGCCATTTTGGAGAAACGACAATGTCCCTGTCGGCGCACCCAGCACGCTCTCGCTATACGCAACCGAGACCAGGTGAAACAGCTGCCCCGAATATGCGAGATACGTCGACGTGGTTCCATTCGATGACGGGGTGAGATCCGTGCTCTCAATGTAGTAAATAAATGTCGGCGCCTGTGTCACCGCCGCATTCAGCGATGCCTGGCTCGCGTTGTAACTTGCGTCGCCACCATATTGCGCCTGCAACGAATAACTGCCCACCGCATTCAGATAGAGCGCCACGGTTTGATCTTCCGCGTAACCCAGCGAATTCAGCGCGTAGGCGCCCGCATCCACGGGCTTTCCGCCACTGGTGAAATTCATGCTTCCCGTCGGACACGCAACTTTCGTCTCCGTCGGGTTCGGCGCGCAACCCGTACCCGCAGAGCCGGTCACGTCCCCGCGCAGGAACGCAACGGATCCATACGGCACTGTATTCGTCGATGTGAAAGTGCCATTGTCAAAGTCGTACCAGGACAGGCTCGCCTTTGTCTGGCTGTTCTCTTTGCTCACCGTTACTTGTATGGGCGCCGAATCACTCGCGGCAAATGTTCCATCCCCCGCGTAATGTGCTGTTACGTTGTACGTACCGCCCGGCAGCAGCGCAGTCGAACCGCTGGCGACGCCGTTCGTCAACGCGAAGTTATCGATGCTCAACGTTTGTCCCGCCGGCGCCGCCATCAGGGCGACGGACCCGGTCGGCGTTCCCGTCCCGCTTTTTGCCGCAACCGCAGCGCTTACGCTCGCCGCCTGCCCGTGCACCAGGCTTACCGGCGAAATATTCGTCAGCGTCGTTGTCGTCTGCGCCATCGCCACAGAACCCCACGCGTTCACCAGGTTGAATGCGTCTATTGTGCCCAGACCGGTGGCAAGGTCATATCCTGCGGTCGTCGTCCACGCCGGGTTATTGGAATTGTTTGGGTCCACCAGCACGCCAAATCCGCCAATCACCGACTGCCCGCAATCAGCCGAGTTCATCGCGCACGGAACCGCGTTGTTTCCCTTCGTCACATCGTGAAAGATGCAAGCGTTTGCGCCGCTCGCCGGCCCATTCGAGGAGTCGCAGCTCGCGCCGCTCTGTGCCGCGAGGTTGTAGAGCACGTAGTTCGCATTCCCTTGTCGTGCGCTCTGCCCTTGCATCCCCATCTTCTGATTCACCAGCGCCATCATCCCCGCGAATGCAGGCGAGGATGCCGAAGTTCCTCCCAACCCGACGAAACTGAACGTTGTCAGGCTGCACGGCGTGTTGCTTCCGGGTATCGGGCCGAACGGCGTGAAGTCTGCTTCGCAAATAATGTAGAAGCTGCCGTTGAATCCCGAACTCGCGAACAACGACACATCCGGCAAATCGCGCACACCATCTTGCGGCACTCCGTTGCCCACCTGCCATGACGGCTTTGCATAGCCCCCGAGGCACATCGAGTTGCTATCCACGGTCGCGCAGTTGCTCGGTCCGCCACTTCCCGCAACAATATTCAGATTTGTAGCGCTCGGCCCGCATCCATCCAGACCCAGCGAGGCGCACGATTGGTTCCATGTCGTTTCCGGGATGTACGACTTGGCTGAAGCCCCGGTTGCCGGATCGTTCGTCGGATTCCAATAGTTCGCAAATGTCGCAGCCGACTGATCAAAATCGGTTCCACCCACAGCAACGTTATATGGCGTCGAGGCGAATCCATTGACTGCAAGGCCCTTGGAAGCAAAGGTTTGCGTTTCGAAATTGTCGCAGACCGCCGATCCGGAGTCCCCCGCCGACACCATCACCGTGATGCCTTCCGCTGCCGCCTGCTGCCACAGCGCGTTGTAGAAAGCATTGCCCGCGCTGCCGAGCGTCGCCTCGCACGCGCCATAGCTATCGCTCATCACCGGCGCAAGGTCGTTGTCCACGATGTACAACGCCGACAGATCCACGCCCGCCGCAGTATCGGTACTCGCCGAAACCACCAGGTCGACGGTGGCGTTCTTTGCCACCGCACCCGACCACGAGACATCCAGCAAAGCCTCAGTCTCGTCGCCCACAATCCCGGGATCCGGCCCATTCAAAATGATCTGCGGCGCATTTGCCGTTAAGCCGAACAAACTGCGGAACGAATTCACGTCGCTTACGTTAATGTTCGTTTCGCCGACAATCGCAATGGTTTGTCCCGTTCCATCAATCCCAGCTTTCCAAAGAGGCAATACGTCGTAAATCGTCGCAAAATCCGTTGGCCCCAAACCGTAATAGGTGGTTTGCCCTGACGTGAACGTGAAATAGGGCGACGCGTTGCCCTGTGTCGGCCTCACGAGCTGCCCATGAATCACTGCATTGGAATGCCGTGGAAAATTGTGTAGCGTCAGCACGCCCTTCACCACCGGTGTCAGCGCCGAGGGGATCGAAGGCTCATCGGCATTGGCCCAGTGCTGCTCTCCCTTACCTCGTAGCTGTGAATGGCGGTCCCGAATGCCCCTTGCACCTGACCGGCGGTGCCTGAGAATTCAATTGCGGTCCGCCCCTTGGCAACGCCAGCAACCTTGAACCCGTGCGCGTTCAGCCACGCCGTTACCTTCTCGATGTCGCTGTCCGTGGGCCCAAACTGCTCGCCAAATTGCTCGGGCGTCAACCACTGGTGATAATTGCGACGATCCCTTCGCCTGCTGATCGTCAAGTAACTGCCTTCAGCGCCGATTCCTGTTCATCGCTGCGTTGAAGAACCAGCAGCATCCGTTGCATCGGCAAACCTGCCGGCGCCGTGCCGCGGTCAAACTCGGCGCGCGCAAGCGGGTGCCGGTTGCCCCGCAACACGGTTCGCCGCGCATCATCGATGGGCCGCGTGATCAGATCCCGCGCCGCGCGGCCAGGCGGCACAGATCCCTGCGATTGTGCCGCCGCGTGACTGCTGCTGCCGCACAAAATCGTGGAGAATAGAATCGCAAACAGAATCGCATCGCGCCGGATGGCCGGAAGTTTGAATTCATAACCGAAAATCGAAGTGATAAAACCACGAACGAACCCAGGCATCGAGCGCATGACAACTTCTCCTGCGAGACAGCGCAAATCTCACCCCTTTGAGTCCTGATCAGAAGACTTCACGAAATTCGCGGCAATACGCAACGGCTCGCCAAAAACTGTTCGAAAACTGCAAGAAGCATACTCCCGCCTGCAATCTGCCGCAGGTGAGATGCGCTCAATTCTATCTGCCTGTGATCGGTAGCTCACTCTGCAACCGCAAACGATATACTGAAGCCCCCGTCCGCGAATTCATGCAACCGGAGCCTCGCGCTTGTTCACCCGCGCCATCGTTCGCATCCCTGGCAGTAACTTCGCCGACGGTCTCACCACCGTCGACCTCGGTACCCCCCACTTTGACGAAGTTCTTCACCAGCATGCACGTTATTGCGAAGCCCTTCGCGAGTGCGGCCTGGAACTCACAGTCCTTGGTCCCGATCTTCGCCACCCCGACTCAACTTTCGTCGAGGACGCCGCGATCCTCACTCCGCATGCCGCTATCTTTACGCGCCCCGGAGCATCGAGCCGCGAGGGTGAAGTCGCGTCCATCCGGCCCGTCGTCGAGCGCTTCTACTCCCGGACGTTTCTAATTGAACCGCCGGCCGCCGTCGATGGCGGCGACATCTGCGAAGCCGAAGATCACTTCTTCATCGGTCTTTCGCACCGCACCAACGAAGAAGGCGCTCGCCAACTCTCCGCCCATCTGAACGCGATCGGCTATTCGGCGTCCACCATCGATGTCCGCTCCATGACCACTATCCTGCATCTGAAAAGCGGCATCAGCTACATCGGCGACAATACCCTCGTCGTCATGGAGGAGATGGCCGACAATCCCCGGTTCAAATCCGACTTCGACCGCTTCCATCTGCTGCGCGTCACGCCACGGGAGAGCTACGCCGCCAACTGCGTCCGCGTCAACCGGCGCGTCCTGATCGCCCAAGGCTTTCCCCACCTCCAGGGCGAACTGATCGCGCGCGGCTTCAGCCCCCTGGCCCTCAACATGTCCGAGTTTCAAAAAATGGACGGCGGCCTCAGCTGCCTCTCCCTGCGCTTCTAGAACGCTTAGGTTCTCGAGTCTCACGCTGGCCACAGCAGCCCAGCGTCGGCAACTCACAACCTGAAGGCTGATAGCTGACAGCTGACAGCTACTTCTGCGGCTTCCCCTGCTCCTTCGGCTGCGCTGGTGCTGCCGGCTGTCCCTGCTGCTGTCCGTTCTGCGTAATATCCTGCCCGTCATAGATCAGCTTGATCGTCGAGCCAAACCGCTTGTAGTCGCCGTACTTAATCGTGTCGCGAATGTGCACGTCCTCGCCCATGTACCCGGTTCCGCCGGAAAAGTGAAGTACGCCCTCACCCTTCGTGTACACCGGGAACCAGAAGTGGCCGTCGATCTGCGCCCGCCACGTCATGAAAGGCGGATGAAGATCCTCTCTTCCCTTGCGGGTGTCATCCGGCACCATCCGGCCGTTGGTGACTACGATCTGAAGGTCGGTCGCATCCACCCAGATGCGGCCCAGGAAATACCGTTTGTTCTTCTCGATCTGCTTGGGCCCCACATCGAAGACGTAGCATTTCACCTCATCGACCTGCTGGCCTCCCACATATTTCACGTTGTACTGGGCAATCTCCTGCGTCGTCAGGACAAACGGATAGCCCTTCTGAATATCCTGCAAGTCCGAAGGCGTCATCAAGATCCGCTGCAGCGAGCTCTCCGGGGCGAAGACAGTCTTTTCCATGCGCCGCCCGGTCGGGTCGAAGGTCACGTCATCGACCTGGTACCACTCGCCGTCCACCTTGTTGGTGTCGTCGTCGACGGTCTGCACCCGGGCCTCCCGGCGATAGGTATAGTGATTCAGTGCCTCCTGAAACTCACTCTCTTTGGCAGCAAACTTCTTGATAATCTCTTCGGGCGGCGTCGCTGGATCCGTGAGATCGAGCCTCCCGAATCCCGAGTCCAGCGGCATCGGCGTAAAGCTGTCCTTTGACTGCGCACCCGCTGTCAGCCCCAACACCGCCAGCGCCGCCAGCGTCAACCACCATCGATTTCTCACCGTTGCGTTTCTCCTCTGCACCGCTCTGCCTGTTCCCGGGGCCATCGCTCAAGTTCCCGGCGCCAACCGCTCACACGTCCCGCTACCACATTAGACGTATATACATCCGGCCGGGGTGGCGGCAAAATCTTCGCTTGGCAAAGCTGTCGAAGCGCAGCGCCACCAAAAGCCGAATATGTTTTCGAGGAGGGTGCGTCACTGTCCATCCTCTCCAACTCGCCATTTACCTCGCGGCATCAATGGTTTAAGCTCGCTCATTAACGGTAGCGAACAAAGCCCGGGGAGTACTTGATTCTGGCGCAGCGTCCAACTCTTGGCGCTCCCTTTCGCTACGCAGTCGTTGGTGGAGACACTCACATTTCCATGCCGGACAGTTATCACCTTCCCGCGCTTATTCTCACGGTGCTCCTGCTGCCGGCATTCCTTCAGCTCTATCTGCGCTTCCGCGATACCCGCACCCTCCTCTGGTTCCTGGGGTTCTTCTTCGCCTGCCTCCGCATGCTGCAGTTCTACAACCTCGGCTGGTGGAACTACTACGACACACACGCGCATCCGTGGATAGCCTCCATCGGAATGTCGTCCATGCTCGTCAGTTCAGCGCTCTTCCTGGCGTCGATGTCTCCTCTCGGATTCCGCGTTGGCCGCGTCCGCATCCTCTATGCCATTCCCTTCGCCATCCCGCTCATTGCTTACGCCTTCTTAATCTATGGTGTTTACCACGGTAGGACGCCAAGCGGATGGCCCTTCCTCATCTTCCCGGCTCTCGGGGGACTGTCGCTCTTTGCCGGATGCGCCTGGGCCATTTCGTACCGCGGCATTCCGCGGGCCATCCCGCTCGCCCTGTGCATCATCCTCGGTGCCGCGGGGCTCTGGATCTCCGTCCGCGTCGGGGGCGACGCGCCGCTCTTCTTCGTCGAGTGCTCCATTCATGGCGTCACAGCCCTGCTCGTGTTCTACGTCTTCCGTCGCATCTCACCTGGAACGCTCCTTGCCAGCCTGGGCTTCTTCGCCTGGTCGCTGAACATTGAAGAAACGTTTCCCCTGCTGCACCTTGGCCCGCCCGGCATCTGGACCATCCGCGCCCTCGCCCTGTCCAAGGTCATCGCTGCCATCGGCATGATCCTACTCACCCTCGAGGACCAGCTTGCCGCCAATCAGGCCGGACATATGCGCGAACGACATGCCCGGGAAGAGCTGGAGGCTTACACCCGTCTCAATCTCTCCCGCCGCCGTGTCGACGACTTCGACCGCCAGGCTACGTCCATTTGCCAGGCCATCGTCTCCAATAGCCGATTCAGGCAGACGGCGCTCATCCTCCTGCAGGGCTCGGGCCACTACCGCCTCGCTGGCGCCGCCGGATTCGACGATGCCACGGTCAACGGCCTCGAAGCACTGGTCGCCCGCATCCCCGTCGCCGGATTTCTCGACCCCGGCTCCAGCCCCGCCGCGGCCGAGCACAGCCTTGCCTTCAGCCTCGATCTCGAACCCGTTTCTGGTCCCCGGCGACGACCTCAGCCGTCTCAAGCTCACCACCGTGCAGGCCATCCCCCTGCGCGGTCGCACCTCCACAGAAGGCGCCCTCTTTCTCACGGGTGTCGAAAACCCGGCCGAACCCGTCACCGCGGTCGATTTGTTGCCGCTTGAAGTCCTCGCCTCACGCCTGCAGTCGGTCCGCGGCCAGACCATGATGTTCGAGAAACTGGTCGAAGCCGAAAAATTCGTAGGCCTTGGCCAGCTGGCCGGAAACGTCACCCGCCAGCTCAACAATCCTCTCACCGTCATCCTTGGCTACGCCTCGCTGCTCGATGAAACAGAGGAACTCAGTGCCCAGGCCCACAAGGCAATCGAGGCCATCCTCAACGAAGCGCGCCACATGCGCCTCACCCTCGAAAGCCTCGCCCGGATGTCGCGGCCCCAGGGCGATCAGATCGCCGCCATCTCCGTCACCGAGCTGCTCAACGACCTCGAGCAGCTCCATCGCTCCGAGTTTGTTCAGCGTTCCATTGACTTCCGCGTTCACATCTCGCCGGCCCTGCCTCGCGTCCTCGGCAACGCACAACAGGTCCGCCAGGCCGTCCTCTACTGCCTCCAGTTCGCCATGGATGCGGTCGAAAAGCTCGACACCTCCAATGAGAAGACCGTTCGCCTCGAAGCCGTCGCCGAGAAGAACCAGGTGAACATTCTGGTCGCCCACTCGGGATCGAAATTCCCCGTGCCGGCGCGCGCCTTCGATCCCTTCATCCCTGAGCCCGCCGGCGACGAATCCACCAGCCTCGGCCTCAGCATGTGCGCCAGCATCCTCCGTGAAAACAATGGCAAAGCCTCCGCCATGAACTTCGAACCGAGGGGCGCCGGCATCCTCCTCGAACTCCAGGCCGCCTAAAAACAGGGATCAGGGGTCAGTGATCAGGGGTCAGTGATCAGCGTTTGACTCAGCTCTAATCCGCATCAGCTTTGGGTGCCCCATTCAAGCTCTGCCTGGGTGGGAAAGCAATGCCCTTCACGCTGCCGCGAAAAGGCGGAAAACTGAGGGCTGACGGCCGAGAGCTCCCAACCGAGTTACACTTCTCCTTCGCGCAAGACCCACAAAACTGGGTGCCCCGGGCTGTCCTGAGCGAAAGCGAAGGATCTCGATTCTGAGACCTGGGATGCAATGCTCGAACCAGAAAGAACCTATGCGCAACCTCATCATTGCTGCCCTCCTCCTCGCCGCCACTCTCGCCTCCGCCCAAACCAAGCGCCCCATGACCTTCGAAGACATGATGCACATGAAGCGCCTCGGCTCAACCGCCGTCTCGCCCGACGGCAAATGGCTTGGCTACAGCGTGACAACCGTGGATCTAAAGCAAAACACCAAAACACCGGAGCTCTGGGTGCAGGCCATCGCCGGCGGCAATCCGCACAAGGTCGAAACGGCAAAACCCGGCGACGACGGCCTGCAGTTCGCTCCCGATGGCAAGCGCATTTTGTTTTTGAGCAGCCGATCGGGCTCACAGCAAATCTGGCTGGCGGACTTCGACGCCGCCACCGGCGTCTCCAGCAACGCATTCCAGCTCACCCACAACTCCATCGAGCCCGACAACGCCCTCTGGTCGCCCGATGGAAAGTCCATCGTCTTCACCGCCGATGTTTATCCCGACTGCCCGGCCTTCACCGAGGCCAATGAATCCGAGCACTCCATCCCCGACAACTGCAATCGCGACCGAGACGCCGCCCTCGCCGACAGCAAGGTCAAGGCGCAGATCTTCACCCATCTCCTCTACCGCCATTGGAACCACTTCACCGGCGACAAGCGCAGCCATCTCTTCGTCGTCGACGCCGAGACTGCCTCGCTGAAGACACAGGCTGTCCGCGATCTCACGCCCAACGATCCCCACGACGTCCCGCCCTTTTCGCTCGAAGGCGGCGGCGGCTTCGCCTTCTCGCCCGACTCGAAGGAACTGGCCTTCACCGAGAACCTCGACCCCGAGCCCGCCATCAGCACCAACGCCGACATCTTCACCCTCGACCTGACTAACCCCGCCGCCAAGCCGGTGAAAGTCAGCACGTCCCAAGGCGGCGATTTCAACCCCGCCTACTCGCCCGATGGCAAGTACCTCGCCTGGCGCTCGCCAGCGCCCGTGCCGGCTACGAGAGCGACAAGTTCCGGCTGCTGCTCTACGACCGTGCCGCAAAGACGACAAAGACCTGCTGCCGACACTTCGAGAACTGGGTGGATGAGTTTGCGTGGGCGCCGTGAGTCGAAGCGATTTACATTGTCAGCGGTGAGCGAGGGGCCTCGATCTCGCTCAGTCTGCTTGAAGGGAAGCTGCAATACATTCGACACTCCGATGCGAGACAGCATCTCGAGCACGAAGGCTGAATGGTCCGACCATTCATCCGCATCAGGACGGATCAGTGATCGCCTACGGGATGACAGTTCGTCAGCCATCCGAGGTGTCCATGAACTCGAGCAATTACGTCGAATCCGCGCAAGTGTTCAAGCAACCTGCACGAAACATACGTCGCTGGCATGACACAGAGTCACCCACCTCAACGACGCCCTCCTCGCCCAACTCGATCTCCCCAAGATGGAATCCTTCTGGTTCCCCGCCGCCGACGGCACCAAGGTCCAGGGCTTCCTCATCAAGCCCCCCGCCTTCGACCCCAACAAAAAATACCCCGTCAAATTCCTCATCCACGGCGGCCCGCAAGGCGCATGGGGCGACTCCTGGTCCTACCGCTGGAACGCCGAACTCTTCGCCGCCAACGGCTACGTCGTCGTCATGATCAATCCCGCGCGGCTCAACCGGCTACGGCCAGGCCTTCGTCGACGGCGTCAACGGCGACTGGGGCGGCAAGCCCTTCACCGACCTCATGATCGGCCTCACCTACGCCGAGCAGCATTACCCCTTCATCGACAAGACCCGCGAGTGCGCCCTCGGCGCCAGCTACGGCGGCTACATGGCCAACTGGGTTCTCGGCCACACCAACCGCTTCAAGTGCATCGTCTCCCACGACGGCATGTTCGACGCCGAATCCGCCTTCGGCTCAACCGAAGAAGACTGGTTCAACAGTGGGAGTTCAAAGGCAATCCCTGGGACTACTACGGCAAGCCCGACTCGATGAACCCTTTCCGCAAGTGGTCCCCGTCGCTCTCGGCCAAGAACTTCAATACCCCCACCCTCGTCATCCACTCGCAGCTCGACTACCGCCTCGACGTCAGCGAAGGCTACCAGCTCTTCGACACGCTGCAACTCCTCCACGTCCCCAGCAAGATGCTCTACTTCCCCGACGAAGGCCACTGGGTGCTGAAGCCGCAGAACAGCCAGCTCTGGTACAAAACTGTCAACGACTGGGTCGACCAGTGGGTGAAGGCGGGGAATAGGGACCAGGGACCAGGGACCAGGGACTAGGGACTAGGTCAATCCTCTTCGAGGTTGTCGAGGGCGGAGAGCGATTCGTCGGGGATGTCCCACTGGCGGAGGATCTTGTAGATCACGTTGGTGGAGAAGCCGGCAGTGACGAGGCGGCGCATGACGCGCGCAGTGTCCTTCGGACTCTCAGGTTTTGGAATTCGTTTTCGGTCGAGATACTGGCGGGCGAGAGTTTCTTCATTGGTATCGGCGTAGCGAGCATCGACTGCAGCGGTGACGATCGGCGCTGAGACGCCTTTCTGGGTCAGGGACTGGCGAACGCGGCGCTGACCCAGCTTCTCATTCTGCTGGCGAAGGCGGGCAAAAACTTCGGCGTAGGCGGCATCATCGAGGTAGCCGTTTTCCTTAAGCCTTGTGACGATCGTGGCGATGATGGCATCGCCGCGATCGCCAGGCTCGACGCGCGTGCGCATGAGGCGGCGCAATTCGGCCTCGGTGCGCATGTGCCGGCCGAGAGCCTTGATGGCGTAGTCGTAGAGACCGGATTCATTGAGGTACGGTTTCGGCTTCACGGGTTGCGATCAGTGTAGTTCACCTTTTGAAGGCGCTCATTTGCGTGCACCTGCCCGCTAACCGAGAACGATTCCGGACCAAAATAGTCGAGAAGGCCGAAGCAAAAACATGCAAATCATTTGTGGAAAACTGCAAATTTTGGGGAGGGGGGTGGGGGGGGGCGCGGGTCTCACAGCATGGGATGGAGAGGATTAGCGAAGACGGATCGTGCGATTGCGGAGATGGGCACGGCAGTCTTTTCCTTCCTCACTATGAGTGTGCGCCACGGAGCAGAAATTACCTGCAAAGGTGGACTATGAATTTGCGACGTGGAATCAGGGGGTTGGAGGAGATTTTGAATTATTGTGACTTGACTCTTCAGGGCGGGCTTTCGCAAAACTCAATCCGTCTCAACCTGTCTACCGCGACGGATGCGCAATCGCCTCGCGAATATTCTTGAGCGGCGCGTTATCGACAAATTCAACCGCATCGCCATTGCGCCGGATTCCAAGCTCGGCCCACAGCTTCTCCAGATCCACCGTCACCGGCGCATCCTTCCACTTCGCATACTGCTCGGTCAGCACATGCGTTCCCGTGGCCCTGTCGCCAATCGCCAGCGCCTTGTCGAGCGGCCACTCGTGGTCGATGGTCCCGCCCTCGGCCACAATCGCCCGCAGCGCGTCTTGCAGGCCTTTCTTGTTGCCCGTCTGCCGACGGATCTCGACATCGGCCACCAGGCAGAACATCGCCCCGCCCCAGTACGTGCGTCCCCAGGTATGCGTGTGATTCAGCCCCTGGTCGCCCTCGGCAGGCTCGCCCTTGTGCATGTCGCGGAGCATGTCATGCCATATCTGCTGCGGTTTCAATTCTCCCGATTCAACGCGCGCGATTGGCTCAACGTACGTAGCCAGGCCCTCCTCCATCCAATGCTGATCGTCGGGAAGGGAAGGGAACGCCATGTGATCGAGTTCATGCGTCATCATCCAGTCATCGTTCAGATCTTCCTGCGTGGCATGCTGGCCGAGCCGGATTCGCGTCATTCCGGGGTACCCGGCCATGTCGCCCCACGTCGTCCCCTGCATGATTCCACGACCATCCGGCACGGGCACGATCAAAACCCGCGCGCGATCGACGGGGAAGCGCCCGTAGTACGCGACGATGGCAGACGCCGCGGCCTGCACGTGCGCAACGACGGTGTCCTCAGAAAGATCGAGAGGACCGGCGGCGAAATCCACATGGACCTCTCCGCCGCCGACCTTCAACACGCGTGATGCCACGATCGTCAGCCCGTGGCCGGGCTGGGCCGCAGCCAGCGTTGGACACACGAGCGCGAACGCAAGACTCGCATGACACAAATTGCGCAGAAGACTTCGACCCCGCTTGTAAATGCCCATGCCTGGTTTGACGAAAAGCCTGACTCTCCGGTGCACTATGCGCCCGGAGCCTTCGAAGCAAGGATCTCTACCTTCTCTACCAGCGGTGCGGTTGAAAACAGCTCTTCCGCCTTGGCGAACAGTGCCTTGGCGATCTCTCCCGTCAGATGGGCATTGCGTCCGGCCTCGTCTTTGAACGTGTCAAAGATGCCGAACTTGCCGTCGCCCAGTTTCAGCGCGTACCAGGTCGTCGTACCGGGCTCACGCGCGGCCAGAGGCTGCGCCGACTTCAGAAACTCTTCCACTTCCTTCTCTTTGCCGGGCCGGGCAGTCAGCAGCGCCAGGATCGCAAGCTTGTCCATAAAGGTCCTCCAGGGGAACATACTCACCGTAGGATGCAGACTATCTGAACAAGTCGCGCGAATTGTCCAACATGGTGGCCGGGCGCATTTCGGCGCCGGTTTGTTCCCGTTACACTAAAGGAGTCATGCAATTCCGCACGGGAAACGAAATTCGCGAGCTGTTTCTGCGCTTCTTTGAGACCAAGGGCCACCGCCGGGTGCACTCTTCGTCGCTGGTGCCTGCCAACGATCCCACGCTGCTGTTCACCAACGCCGGCATGAATCAATTTAAGGACCTCTTTCTTGGCGCCGAGAAGCGCGATTACTCCCGCGCCACCACGAGTCAGAAATGCGTTCGCGCCGGCGGCAAGCACAACGACCTTGAGAATGTCGGTTTCACTCGCCGCCACCATACGTTCTTCGAAATGCTGGGCAACTTCAGCTTCGGCGACTACTTCAAGCGCGATGCCATCGCGTATGCATGGGAACTGGTCACCAGCCCCGAGTGGATGGGCATCCCCAAAGACCGCCTCTACGTGACGATTTTTGAGGGCGCAGACGGGGTTCCGCGCGATGACGAGGCCGAGAAATTCTGGATCGAAACCGGCGTTCCGAAGGAGCGCATCTTTCAGTACGGGCTGAAGGACAATTTCTGGCAGATGGGCGAAACCGGCCCCTGCGGACCGTGTTCCGAGATCTTCTACGACATGGGCATCGAAGCCGCCGAAACCCCCGGCGTCGATCTGCCCTTCGGCAAAGACGAAGCCCGCTACGTCGAAATCTGGAACCTCGTCTTCATGCAGTTCGAGCGTTCAGCGGTCGTGGACCCTTCTACCAAGAAAACCACATACAAGCTGACGCCATTACCCAAGCCCTCCATCGACACCGGCATGGGCCTCGAACGCGTGGCCGCCGTACTGCAGGGCAAGGTCACAAACTTCGAGACTGATCTGTTCACGCCGCTGATCGAGCGGGCGGAGGAACTCACCGGAAAGCGCGTCAGCGACAAGTCGATCGAACAGCAGACCCGAACCGCCGATGACAACGCCGCCAGCCTGCGCATCATCTCCGATCATGCCCGCGCCGCCACTTTCCTCATCAACGATGGCGTTCTTCCTTCGAATGAAGGCCGCGGCTACGTGCTGCGCAAGATCCTCCGCCGCGGTATTCGCCACGGCCGTCTGCTCGGACAGGAGAAGCCCTTTCTTTACCAGATGGTCTTTGCCGTCCGCGACCTCATGCAGGGCGCCTATCCCGAACTGATCGATTCAGCCTCGCGCGTCGCCAGAGTCATTGAGGCGGAAGAAAAGCAATTCGATCGCGTGCTCAAGATCGGCCTCACGCGACTGGATGAGCAACTGCGCGCGTGGTCGAAAAGAAGAAGCTGCTTGGCGAGTTCGTGTCACTTGAGAAGGCGACGCCCTCGCTTTCTAACGACGACGTCCGCAAAATCAATGATCTATATGATCTGATCCAGGAAAAGTACCCCGAATTCCGTGGCGAGTATTGGGGAGACGAGTGCGGCACCAATCATCTTCTCACGCAGGAAGTGACCTTTCCCGGCGCGGATGCTTTCCATCTCTACGAAACCTTCGGCCTCCCGCTCGACTTCATGGTCGACGCAGCGCGCGATGCCGGCGTCAAGTTCGACGACGAGGGATTCGAACGTGCCCGCGCCGAAGAGCAGGCTCGTGCTCGCGCCAGTTGGAAAGGCGGCAGCCAGAAATCCGCCAGCCCCGCCTTCCGCGATCTCGCCAAAACCGACTTCCTCGGCTACAAGCAGCTCAACGCCAACGACGCCGAAGTCCTCGCCATTGTGAAGGACGGCGTTGGCGTGCCTTCGGCCAAAGCCGGCGATCCGGTCGAAGTCGTGCTCGACCACACCAGCTTCTACGGCGACTCCGGCGGCCAGGTTGGCGATACTGGCTGGTTCACGTCGCCCGACGGCAATACCACTATCGCCGAAATTACCGGCTGCGTTCTGCCCGTGCAGGGTGTGCGCGCCCACAAAGCCATCCTCAAACAAGACATCGCAGTTGGCGATCACCTCAACACCGTCGTCGACGGCGCACGCCGCGACAACATCAAGCGCAATCACACCGGCACGCACCTGCTCCACGCCGCACTGCGCCAGGTTCTCGGCACCCACGTCAAGCAGGCCGGCTCTGCGGTTCACCCTGACCGTCTGCGCTTTGATTTCTCCCACTTTGCCCAGGTCGCCGACGAAGAACTGCAGGAAATTGAAGACATCGTCAACAGGGAAGTTCTTGCCAACGCCAAAGTCGAAACCCTGGTCGATGTCCCCATCGAAGTCGCCGTCAACGAGTACCACGCCATGGCGCTCTTCGGCGAGAAGTATGGCGACAAGGTGCGCGTGGTCAAGCTGTCCGATGGCTTCTCGACCGAACTTTGCGGCGGCACGCACACCGCAGCCACCGGCGAAATCGGCCTGCTGAAGTTGACCGGCGAAAGCGCCGTCTCCTCCGGCGTTCGCCGCGTCGAAGCCATCAGCGGGCTGGGTTCGCTCGATACGTTTCGCCGCGACTTCGAGGTGGCGAAGCTGGCCGGCCAGTACGTGCCGTCCGTGGACAACCTGACCGAAGGCCTCCGCGCCAAGTTTGCCTCGCAGGAAGACGAACTGAAACGCCTGCGCCGCGAACTCGAAGAAGCCCGCATGAAGTCGGCTGCCGGCGGACTCGACGAAGCTGTCAGCCGCGCCACGGAGGTGAAGGGCGTGAAGGTGCTGACCCATCGCGCCGATTCGCTGGAGCGCGGCCAACTGCGCACGCTGGTCGACAACCTGAAGCAGAAGCTCGGCGAGGGCGTGGTGGTGCTGGCTTCCGCGCAGCCCGAAGGCAAAGTCGCGATCATCGCCGGAGTAACGCCGGGCCTGACCAAGCGCATTCAGGCAGGCAAACTCGTCGGCGCGGTTGCGAAGTTCGTCGGCGGATCAGGCGGCGGCAAGCCCGATATCGCCGAAGCTGGCGGCAAAGATCAATCGCAGATCGACGCTGCGCTGCAGGCTGCTCCCAGTGCTCGTTGCCGAACTGCTTGGGTGAGCTGCGTAGGCGGAGATATCCGCATTCCGGCCTAGCGCCTGCCCGTGTGGAAGCTGTAGGTCACGCCCGCATTGATGATCGGGTAGGTCTTCAGGGGGTTGAGGTCCTGCGTCCATTTACCGATCTCGGCCTGCAGGTCGTTCTGCACCTGCACGGCAATCGGGTTGTTGAGATTCGAGATGTCGGTGCACTGCGTCTGTGCCTGGTCGTGGCAGGCCCATCCAGCCAGCTTCACGTTCAGCGCCGGTGCGCCCACCAGGGCGACGCCCACCTCAACCGGGAATGACCAGTGGCCGTTCCGCGCCAGGGGGTTGCCCCAACCGCCGGTGATGGTGAAGGCCGGACGGGTCGCGTGCAGATTCAGCAGCGCGGAGCCGTTTACCGGAGTCGCGCCAGTCGCCGCATTGGCGTTGGCGGAGTAGAAGGTGTCGTCATTCAGGGTAAAGCTCGTTCCGCCCGCGAGGGTGTCGGTCGCCGTAATGCGGTTCTGGTTGTAGAGCATCACTCCCGGGCTGATACGAAATCCGCTGCGGAAGGGGTAGATATCGACCGACGCGCGCGTCGAGGCCAGGTTGAGCTTGGCGTCCGCGTGAAAACCGTTTGTGGTGAAATGAATCGGCTGGTCTAAGAAGTTGCCCGATCCACGCACATTCAGATGCCGGTTGAGATTGGTCGTCAGTTCGACCCCGATACCGAGCAGCGAAACACCGCCGCCCACGGCCACCTTCGACAATGGCTGGCCAGAATCGGGAGCCACAGGACTGGTGGGACTCGCGGTGACACCGCCGCCCTCGTCGCTCTTCGAATCGAGAGCGAACAAGCCGGGAGACTGAGCTGCCAAGCCGTTGAAACAAGCGAAGGGAAGAAGGAAGAGAAGAAGAAAAGGCCGGTTTAAAGGGAGCTGAAGTCTGCACATCATGGGAAACCCGTCCGAATATGAAGATTTGGGTCGCGCTAGCCAGAGGGTCAAGACTCTTCAGTGAATCGTGCGCCGAGTCAAGGGAGCTATTAACCGGGAGGTAAACACAACTGCCAATGTTCATCCATAGTCATACAAAAAATGACCGTGCAAAGCGCATAAGAATATGCACATCCGAAATCGAAGGTAATGCCGTCACGATGGATTCTTGATGGCTCTGACCGCACCATCAGGATGACGGAGCGTAGTTTGGTGCAATTCGCGTTGAAAAGGTTGCCTGCGTCTGAAATGTTTGCAGGCGCTTGCACTGAAGTGTTTTACAGGTTGGAACAGGTACTTTAGTGTCGTTTGCTTTTAACTCGATATTCGCGAGTTTGCTGGTATATTGAAGGCACTGGCAACCAGTTGGTGCCCGTGCAAGGTGCAAATTGGATGGAAGCACTTGCTTTCATCTTGCCTCTACCAGCTTCCCGATTGTTGCTTTGAACAAATGCTCATTGCCTTGTGGAATACCTTCACCCAAGTGAGGATGGCGAAGCCTTGCAGCGAAGCGTTCTCGAGGATGTCCAGCTTTTGTCTCCCGTGGTCGAGGTTGGCGGGGAAGTAACCACTGCCTCGCGCTGGTTTGCGCTCTATACCACCTGCCGTCACGAAAAACGAATTGCACAGCACTTGATTCAGCGCGAAATTGAGCATTACCTGCCGCTCTATCAGGCGGACCGGAAATGGCGCGACGGATCCCGGGTAACGCTGGACTTGCCGCTCTTCCCTGGCTACATCTTCGTGCGCATACAGCGTTCTCAGCGTGTGAGCGTCTTGAGTGTTCCCGGAGCACTAGCCGTGGTGGGAGGTACCGGTGGTGAGCCTGCGCCGCTTCCCGACAGTGCGATCGAAGCGTTGCGGGCCGGCATTATGGAGCATCGGATCGAACCGCATCCGTTGCTGCGCGTTGGGCAGTTCGCGCGCATCCGGTCGGGTGCCTTTGCCGGGATGGAAGGCGTCGTCGTGCGGAAGAAGAGTGGTTTCAGGGTTGTGTTGACGCTCGAGCAGATCATGCAGAGCGTCGCAGTCGAACTGGACGAAGAAGACGTGGAGCCATTGACCGGCGAGAAAACCAGCTCCAGCAGCCTGCTGGAGATCGGCCATCGTCTTTGCGTGCAGGGATCGTAGTTCACGGAGACTCGGAAAGCAAAGGGTCTTCGCGCCCATCTGATGCAGTAAGCGCTGGTTGAAAACTGTGGTCTTTCCCAGGTCGGAACAGCGTGAATGCGCCCGGAGCGATTGGGTGCAAGCAGAATCCTCGAGAAAGCTTCTTCGACTGCCGCCAGAGCGGTACGTACGGCAATCCGCATCTGTTCTCCGGCTTGCAGTGCCCTTAACCCTGGTGTTGTTTCCTGGCTTCGGCGGTAACGGAAATTATGGCAAGTATCTCGCTCGGTAACCCCCGTCGATCCGGAAAGAAGCAAGCGGTTTTAACACCTTCCAGCTTGAGACAGGCGGCAAAAGAACCTATGACTGGACCATCAGGCTCTACAAGAGGCAGCACGGAAGAGCGCATTCTGACCACTGCTGCGTCGCTGTTCGCCCAATTTGGCTACAACGGAGTGAGCACGCGCGAAATTGCTTCGGCCGCGGAAGTAAATGAGGTCACCATTTACCGGCATTATCCCCGCAAGCGCGATCTTTACGTTGCGGTCCTCGGAGCAGAGTTGCAGCGTGTTCAACTTCGCGGCGAATTGCTGACGCGACTGGCTGAGGCGCAGAACGGGCGCACCGCCCTTGCATGCACGTTTGAATTGATTGCCACGACCCTCCAGCAGCAGCCGCAGTTGCTGCGCCTGTTGCAATACAGCGCACTGGAACTGAGTGAGGATCTCGACCCGCTTCTGCGCCGGCACCTGGGCGAGCTGGTTGAGGTGGTCACCCGGTATCTTGAACCGTGGATCCAGCGCGGGGAACTGCGCTGCTCCAATGCCAAGACGCTGGTTCTCACGCTGATCGCAATTGTGCTAAGCCGCGGTCCGCTGCGTCGCGTGTTCCTTGGCGATGCCGAGAATCTCAATTCCTTGTTCGAAACGTATTCAGAGTTTTGCCTTGCATGAGTGCGTGGAAGTGCCATAGACGGTCGCGGTTCGAAAGAGTCAAAAGGAGCCACAAGGCTGATGGATCTCAAAGGTAAAGCTGCAGTGGTTTGCGGCGGCGGAGGGTTCATAGGAGGTCATCTCGTGCGGAGCCTCCTTGCCAACGGGGTCAACGTCATTCGCGCCGTCGATGTGAAGCCGATGGAAGAGTGGTACCAGGCCTCCGCGGATGTCGAGAACCTGGTCGCAGACCTGAAAGAGAAGGACAGTTGCAACCGGGCGGCAAAAGGAGCCGATGTCATCTTCCAGCTTGCTGCCGACATGGGCGGAATGGGCTTCATTGAGAACAACAAGGCGCTTTGCATGCTCAGCGTGCTGACCAATACGCACATGCTGGTTGCGGCGCGCGATGCCGGCGTCGAACGCTTCTTCTATTCCTCCTCAGCCTGCGTCTACAACGCCGAAAAGCAGAAGGATCCCCGCGTTGTTCCGTTGAAGGAGTCGGACGCATATCCCGCTCTTCCCGAAGACGGTTATGGATGGGAGAAGCTGTTCAGCGAACGGATGTGCCGCCACTTCGAAGAAGACTTCGGAATGCAATGCAGAGTGGCGCGGTACCACAACGTCTACGGGCCGCTTGGAACCTGGACCGGCGGGCGCGAAAAGGCTCCGGCTGCAATCTGCCGCAAGGTGCTCGAAGCCAAGCTGTCGGGAAAGCACGAGATTGAAATCTGGGGCGACGGCAACCAGACCCGCAGCTTCATGTACATCGACGATTGCACGAAAGGGACACAGGCGATTACCGAGAGCGAGATCCACGAGCCGCTCAATCTTGGGTCGAACGAGCTCGTGACGATCAATCAGCTCGTGGACATTGTTGAAGAAATTGCCGGCGTGAAGCTGAAGCGCCGCTACAAGCTGGACGCGCCGAAGGGCGTGAACGGGCGCAACAGCGACAACACCAGAATTCTCGAGTGCCTGGGTTGGGAGCCTTCTATCCGGCTCAAAGACGGCCTCGCAAAAACCTATGACTGGATTCAGAAAGAGATTCTCACCCTTGCCCATGCCTAAGCACGTTTTGAGCGGGCGCTCCATTTAACCGGCAACACCCCACCGGAGAGATTCAAAATGAGCGAAACCCTGAATGAACGGCAAATCCTGGGAGTGAATTTTTACGTCGGCGATGTGCAAGGCGCGATCCGGCGTCTTGAGCGCGGCGGGCTGCTCGTGGTGCCGGCCGCACCGGCATTGAAAGATGTCGCATGGAACGACGATTATCGCGAGGCGCTGACGAATGCGGACGTGGCGATTGCCGATTCGGCATTTATGGTGCTGGTCTGGAATTTTCTCCAGGGCGACTCGATCCGGCGGCTGTCGGGACTCAAGTATCTGAGAGGGCTGCTGCAAGAGGACGACGTGCGCGCGCCCGGAAACACCTTCTGGGTGATGGCGGGAAACGCCAGTTCGGAGAAAAACCTGGACTGGCTCAAGTCGGAAGGGATCGAAGTACCACCAAAGTGTGTCTACCAGGCGCCCATGTATGGCAGTAAAGATAGAAGACAAGGAACTCATTGAAAAGCTGCAGGCTTTACGGCCGAAGCACGTGGTAATCACGGTGGGCGGCGGAACGCAGGAGCGGCTCGGGCTTTATCTGAAGCGAAATCTGGATTATCTGCCGGCGATTCACTGCATCGGGGCGGCAATCGCTTTTCTCAGCGGAGACCAGGTGCGGATCCCGGAATGGGCTGATCGGTTTTATCTGGGCTGGTTATTCCGTTGTATTTCATCACCCCGACGCTATGTTCCGCGCTACTTTTCCGCGCCGCAGCTGGTTCCGCTTCTGTGGCGCTACCGAGATCAGCTCCCGGTGACCGACGATAGCGAACACGCGTTGACGCAAGCGGAGTGAGCGGCTGCCGGCAGGATTTCCCGAGCTGCCAAGAGGGGTGAAAGCTGACGTATGAATCCGAAGAGTGAACCGGTAAAGATTGCCGTGGTGGGTTCGGGCTATGTGGGCCTGGTTGCTGCGGCTTGTTTTGCGGAAATTGGACATCGCGTGGTCTGCGTCGACAACGATGAATCCAAGGTACGCAGTTTGCTTGAGGGCGGAATTCCGATTCATGAAGAGCACCTGCCCGAACTTCTCGCGCGCCACCGCGGACGGTCGCTGGAGTTTACCTCGGATCTGCGGTCTGCAACGCAATCGGCGCAGGCCATCTTTATCGCCGTGGGAACGCCGCAGAGCGAGACCGGAAGCGCCGATCTCTCCTATGTGGATGCCGTCGCAAGCGAAATCGCGCGCTCCATCGAGTCCTACAAAGTAATCGTCGAGAAGAGCACGGTTCCGGTCTACACCAATGAATGGATCCGGCGTGTAATCGAGCGCAACGGGGTGCCAAAGGACCTGTTCGACGTGACGTCTAACCCGGAGTTCCTGCGCGAAGGCACGGCAGTTGTTGATTTCCTGCACGCGGATCGCATTGTGATCGGCGCTGCTACTGAAATTGGCGCCGATCTGCTGAAATTGATCTATCAACCGCTTACGAGCGGCGAGTACTACAACCACACGGGTTCCATTCCGGGGCCGCGCACGTCTGCCGATCCCCCGCCGATCCTGCATACCTCCACCAAGGCCGCCGAAATCATCAAGCACGCTTCCAATGCGCTGCTGGCGACCAAGATTTCCTTTATCAACGCCGTCGCCAATGTCTGCGAGGCGGCGGGAGCGGATGTGGAAGAAGTGGCACGCGGCATCGGCATGGATACGCGCATCGGCCCGAAGTTTCTGCGCGCCGGCGTCGGCTACGGCGGCTCGTGCTTCCCCAAGGATGTTGCTGCCTTCCGTCATGTGGCGGAACAGGTGGGGGTGGATTTCGCACTCCTGCACGAAGTGGAAAAAATCAACGAGGAACAGAAGCAGCGCTTCTTCCAAAAGATCCGCTCAGCGCTTTGGACATTTCGGGGGAAGAAAATCGGCGTCCTCGGGCTTGCGTTCAAAGGGGGAACCGATGACGTACGCGAGTCGCCGGCGCTCGATATCGTCAAAAGGCTCTTGAGCGAAGGCTGCGTGGTTGCCGCCCATGATCCTGCGGCAGCAGAGCGGTCAAAGGAGATTATTCCCGAAGGTCAGAACATGCGTTACGTCGACGACCCATACAAGGCGGCGCAGGATGCCGATGCGCTGCTGATTCTGAATGATTGGCAAGAATTTGCCGAACTCGACCTGGCCAAATTGCACTACACCCTTCGCTATCCGATTGTGATCGATGGAAGAAACCTCTACGATCCGGCGAAGATGACCAAGGCAGGGTTTACCTATCTGAGCGTGGGACGGCCGGGCCTTGCCCAACCGATGGATCCTGTGGCAGCCTTCTTCCTTCCTCGTCGCAGGGATGGCGCGAAGGCCTAGAACGGTCTTCGCGTTGCTGCCTTTCGTTGCCCGGCTGCATCCAACCCATGCGCATTGGTCGATTCTGCTTTCGAGGTATTCTCAATCGGGCTCAATTGCGATAGCTTGGTAGAAGGAAAAAACAATACTTAAGGATGTCCAAAACATGCGTGTGTTGATCGCCGGGGCTGCAGGTTTCCTTGGTTCACACCTGACAGATGCCGTGCTCGCGCAAGGGCATGATGTGTTGGGCGTCGACAACCTCAGCACTGGCTCGCTCGAAAACCTCAAGCATTTGAGATCTGAGCCGAGATTTGATTTTTTCGAGCAGGATATCTGCGATCCCTTCGATCCCCAGCGCGTGGATTACGTTTTCAGCTTCGCCTCCCCGGCCAGTCCCGAGGACTATATGCGGCTGGGAATCGAGACCCTCAGGGTCGGCTCCGCGGGAACCCGGAACCTGCTCGAGATCGCAAGGAAGTATCACGCAAAGTTTCTGCATGCCTCGACTTCGGAATGCTACGGTGATCCGGAGCAGCATCCGCAGACCGAGGAATACTGGGGGCATGTGAATCCGGTTGGACCGCGTTCGGTTTACGACGAGGCCAAGCGATTCTCCGAAGCTCTTGTCATGGCCTATCACCGCTACGAAAGGGTGGATACGCGCCTCGTGCGCATATTCAATACCTATGGCCCTCGGCTTCAGCTGAACGATGGCCGTGTGATTTCAAACTTCCTGACACAGGCGTTGCGCGGCGATGACCTTACCATCTACGGCGATGGAAGTCAGACGCGCAGCTTCTGCTATGTCTCTGATGAAATTGACGGCATCCTCCGGCTTGCGCGCAGCGAAGTGCACACGCCGGTCAATATTGGCAATCCGACGGAATGGACTATTCTGGAATGCGCAAACGCTGTGCTGCGTGTAACCGGTTCAGCCAGCAAGATCGTGTTCCGGCCTCTCCCTCAGGATGATCCTTCCCAGCGCCAGCCGGACATCGGCATGGCCAGGCGCCTGCTGAACTGGGAGCCCTTCATCGACTTGGATACTGGATTGAACCTGAGTCTGGAATACTTCAGAGCATGTATCGAGGCTGCCGCCTAGTCCTTTCCAATCACTGACAATTTCACACCAGGCCTTGTACGATGCGGCAAGCAGGTCGTGAGCGGCCGGAGAGCATTATTGTGAAAAGAGCGCTGATTACGGGTGTTACCGGGCAGGACGGCGCGTACCTGGCGCAGCTTTTGCTCTCGAAGGGCTACGAGGTGCATGGAATCAAGCGCCGCGCCTCTTCATTCAACACCACACGTATCGACCATATCTACGAAGATCCGCATATGCAGGGCCGTCATTTCCTGCTCCATTACGGCGACCTGACTGATTCGAGCAGCCTTATCCAGATCGTGCAGAATGTAAAACCCGATGAAATCTACAATCTGGCGGCGCAGAGTCACGTAAAGGTTTCGTTTGAAGAGCCGGAGTATACGGCGAACTCCGACGCGCTCGGCACGCTCCGCCTGCTGGAAGCGATCAGAATTGCGGGGCTCGAGAAGATCACGCGGTTCTACCAGGCTTCGACGTCGGAGATGTACGGCCTGGTTCAGGAGACGCCGCAGAAAGAGACGACGCCCTTCTATCCGCGGTCTCCTTACGCTGTCGCCAAGCTCTATGCCTACTGGATTACGGTGAACTACCGGGAAGCCTACGGGATTTACGCGTGCAACGGCATTCTGTTCAACCACGAATCGCCCACGCGCGGTGAAACCTTTGTGACGCGCAAAATCACACGTGGGCTGGCCAGAATCAAGACCGGGCTGCAGGATAGCCTTTATTTGGGCAATCTCGATGCCCTGCGCGATTGGGGACACGCCCGCGACTACGTTGAAATGCAGTGGCGCATGTTGCAACAAAAAGAGGCCAGGGATTATGTGATCGCGACCGGCGAGCAGCACAGTGTGCGCGAGTTTGTTGACCTGGCGGCACATTATTTGGGCATGGACATCGCCTGGGAAGGCTCCGGCGCAGAGGAGAGGGGCATCGACAAGCAGGGAAACGTGGTCGTTGCCGTCGATCCGCGCTATTATCGCCCGACCGAGGTAGAGACGTTGTTAGGCGATGCGAGCAGGGCGCGCCGTGAATTGGGATGGGAGCCGAAGATCTCGTTTCGCGAACTCGTCAAAGAGATGGTCGAAGAAGACCTGAAGATTGCGGAGAAGGATGCACTGGTCAGGAAGCACGGCTACTCCGTATTCAACTTCCACGAGAATTGAAGGCTGAGATCCGCGATCATGCAGAAAAATGGCAGAGTTTTCGTTGCGGGACATCGCGGACTCGTCGGCTCGGCAATCTGCCGCGAGTTGCAGCGGCAGGGGTTTACGAACCTTGTTGTTCGCACGCACGCCGAACTTGATTTGACCGATCGCGCGGCGGTCCTTGATTTCTTCCACCGGCAAAAACCGGAGTATGTCTTTCTTGCGGCTGCGAAGGTGGGCGGGATCCTCGCCAACGATACCTATCCCGCGGATTTCATTCGCGAAAATCTCGAAATTCAGACCAGCGTCATCGATGCGAGTTATCGCAGTGGAGTGAGGCGGCTGTTGTTTCTCGGTTCAAGCTGTATCTATCCCAAACTCGCTCCCCAACCCATCAAGGAGGAATACCTGCTTACGGGGCCTCTTGAACCCACCAATCGAGCTTACGCGCTGGCCAAGATTGCAGGCATCGAGATGTGCTGGTCCTACAACCGGCAATTCGGCACACAGTATCTGGCCGCGATGCCGACCAACCTGTATGGCCCGGGCGACAATTTCGATCCCAAAGGATCCCACGTGCTGCCCGCCTTGATCCGCAAAGTCTTTGAGGCCAGGCGCAGGGGTGAAAGGAAGCTGGTGGTATGGGGCACGGGTCGACCCCGGCGCGAATTTCTTTATAGCGACGACCTGGCTGAAGCCTGTGTACATCTCCTGAATCTGCCCCAGGGCGCGTACGAATCTCTCTTGACGCAGAACGATGCGCCACTGATCAACATCGGCTCCGGCGAGGATTTGACGATCCGCGAGTTAGCGGAGCTTGTGACACGCGTCCTGGACTTCGACTGCGAACTCGTCTTCGACACTTCACGACAGGATGGCACTCCCCAGAAACTTCTGGATATCAGCCGAATCCGGGCACTTGGATGGAAGGCAAAGGTCAGCCTCGAGGAAGGAATTCGGCGAACCTTCGCATCCGCGCAATCTCAACTTGAACTTGCTGTCCAATGATGCACGGCACAGTGCGCCCCGCGCGGCTGCCGATGGCAGAAACCGGCCGCGAGATGCTGATTTTTCGGCTGGATTATTTCAAAGCGGGCTCGACACCGGGGCTATGCTAGCCTGAAGTTGTCAACACTGAAGATGCGCGCAAAACATCCGCGCCTTGCCGGCAGGCTGCAACTTTCCCGTCGCACTTGAGCATCCTGTCACCGGCATATGCTGAACCGGAGTTTGGCGCCGCCGGATGACTCATAGAAACCGGCATGCTTTCAATCCATCGGATCGCACGCCAGTCTAACATTGATCACGTGACCACAAGAAGGACAATGGCTTTTAACAAACGCATAACGGTTATCGCTTGTTTCCTGGTGTTTGCCTCACTCTTTCTTTCAGCACAGGAGCCTCGCCCGGCCCTCATCCCGCTCGCTCAGGGTACCGGTGGCGGCGGCTCTGCCTCTTCGGCCGGGTCTGCCGGATCCATCGGAGGCCTCTCTGACGGCCCGATCACTGCGGGCGAGGTCGTACACATCAACGTCTTTGACGCGCCGGACTTCTCCCTCATCACCCGGGTTTCCGAGAGCGGAGATATTCCCTTTCCGATTCTCGGACAGATTCACATTGAGGGTCTCAACAGCGCCGCGGTGGCGAAGGTCCTCGCACACGAGCTCAAAGACCGGAACCTGATGCTTGACCCGGAGGTGACCGTCACCGTTGACTCTGCCAGCACCGGGATTACGATCCTTGGCGAAGTGCGCAGCCCGGGAATCTATTCGCCCCCGGGCAAGCACCAGCTTTCAGATGTATTGGCAACTGCGGGAGGACTGACTTCGAACACCGGGCGCGTCATCGAAATCACACACCAGCACGACCCCGGCAAACCGGAATTCCTCTCGTGGGATCCGACCATGCACAATACGGAGAACTTCGATCGTCCTGTTGCTGCCGGTGATCGGGTGTTGGTGCGTGCCTGTGGCCTTGTCTATGTCGGAGGCAACGTTCTCAGGGCCGGGGCCTATTCCCTCTGCGGTTCTCCCAACATGACCTTGTCGGAAATCATGACGCTTGCCGGGGGAGTTGCGCCAAATTCCGCGCAAAACAAGACGTATCTCGTGCGCGCTCAGCCGGACGGTACAAAGGTTGTGGAACAGATCGACCTGAAAAAGGTGTTGACCTCGCGGGTCGCTGACCCGATCGTGCACGAAGATGACATCATCTACGTTTCGCCAAGCCCGTTGAAGGAGATTTTGAAGGGCGCACTGGCGTTTGCGCTCTCCATCTCTCCGTCGGTCTTCTATATCTATCACTAACGCGCCGGATCTCCGGGTAATGAACCAATTCTCGAAGACCGCGCTCCGCCAAAGCTGCGCCCGCACGGAGTCGCGTGAAAATCAGCATCGTTACCCTGTCGTTCAACCAGCGAGCCTATCTGAAAGAGGCCATCGAATCGGTTTTGTCGCAGGGCTATCCCGACCTGGAGTACATCGTGGTGGACCCCGGTTCGACCGACGGCAGCCGGGAGATGATCGAAAGCTATGGAAGCCGGATCGCTCGCACGATCCTCGAGCCCGATCGCGGCGCCGCCGACGGACTCAACAAGGGCTTTGCCTGCGCCACGGGCGAAGTATTCGGGTTTCTCAATGCCGATGATCTACTCTTTCCAGGGTCGCTCGAACACGTGGCCACTTTCTTCAAGGCGCATCCCGACTGCGATATGGCGATGGGCAACGGATACAAGATTGACGGGCACGGACAAAGGACGAGGCATTTTGTTGCCCGCGACTTTTCGGTGCGGCGATTCTTCTACGGGGGAACGCAGTGGCTGCAGCAAGCCACGTTTTTTCGAGCAGGGGTTTATCGTCGATCGCCAGGGTTCAACCTCGAGAATCGAACTTGCTGGGACGGGGAGTTGTTCGTTCAGATCGCCGATCTTGGCGCGAAAATCGGATACATCCACGCGGATCTTGCAGGCTTTCGCATCCATGAAAGCTCCATCTCCGGCTCCGGCCGCATGAACGAGCAGTATCAGCGCGATTGCCGAAGAATCTTTCGTCAATTGCGGGGTCACGAATGGAAAGCAACCGATGAGTTGCTGCACTTCCTCTATCGGGCGGAAGGAGTTCTGAAGAGCCTTGGCACGCGCATCCAGATGGGGGCAGGAAAGAACTCCGCATGAGGATCGCCTATCTGTGGACCGGCCTGTCCGGCTACATGAATGCATGCCTCAAAGAACTCTCCGCCCGCGAAGGCGTCGAGCTTTTTGTCACTCATGAATTGCCCGACAAGGAGGCTCCGTACGACGAAGGACAATTTGCATGGATTTCCAACCGGCTCGCCTGGCGCTCGCAGGCCGACCTTGATCAGCTCGACGCAAGACTGCGGGAGTTTACCCCCGAGATTATGGTTATGCCGTCGTGGCATGTGCCGGCTTATCGACGCGTCGCGCGCGAATTTGCGAACCGGTGCTGGCGCGTAATGGTGATGGACAATCCATGGCGAGGGAGCCTGAAGCAGCGACTGGGCACAGTGGTTTCGCCGCTTTATGTAAAACCGATTACCGACATGGTTTGGCTGCCGGGCGAACGGCAGGCGGCATTTGCGCGCAGGCTTGGCTTCTCGCAGAACGCCATTCTTCGCGGATCGTTTACCTGTGATCATCCGGCGTTTGAAGTCGTCCACAACGCGCGTCTCGCGCTGGGGCAGCCCGTTCCCCGGCGCTTTGTCTTTATCGGTCGAATGGTGGAGGCGAAGGGCGTTGACAAACTGGTTGAGGCCTATCGCATCTATCGCCGGCACGACGCAAATCCCTGGCCTCTGATCTGCTGCGGCTCCGGGCCTTTGCGATCCTGCCTCGAAAACGAAGAGGGCATTCGCGTGGATGGATTCGTACAACCGGACAAAATGCCGGAGGTTCTCGGCTCTGTCGGATGCCTCATCCTTCCTAGCCGGTTCGAACCCTGGGCGCTGGTGGTGCACGAGGCCGCTGCCGCGGGCAGATTGATCCTGGCTTCAGAAAATGTGGGCGCCGTTACGCACCTCGTGCAGCCCGGATACAATGGCTTCATCTTCAACAACGAGGACGTGGCCGGACTCGCCAGCCTTATGTCCCGTGTGAGCGATATGACGGATACCGAGCTCGATCGAATGTCGAGGGCGAGTTACCTTCTTTCCCTGCAGTTCTCTCCGAAGCAATGGGCGGATACGCTTTTGCATTCCTATCATTCGCGTGCCGTCAATTTCAATTCCCGGTGATACCGCGGTTTGCGGGATAACAACAAGGTCTCAGCGGCTAAGTCTTGGTTTTTTTGAAAAGTGCGAGTTCGATGCTTCGCAGCCTCGGGCAGCACACCTAAACTCGAAGTGATTTCAAGGACATTGATTTGGTAATACGAGAAAATCAGAACCCCGATCCGCCCATAACCATCTCGGAGATTCCGACGAGCAGTGGAGCGCCTACGGGCGGCTTCCACGATGAAGATCCGCTCAGGCGCATCACTCAGTTCCTCAAGAAGCGAACCTGGATCGTGGTCGTCACAGTTCTCCTGGGATTCCTGGGAGGCTCGCTGGTCAACCACTTTTCGCAGCGGCTCTTCACGGCACAGGCCAACATCGAGGTGGATGCGGAGGATATTTCTTCCCAGTTCCGTCTCGAACAGATGCAAGGCCTCGGCGGCGGCGAAGATGTCAGTGAAAAGCTGGATACGGAGATGGAAATCCTGCGCAGCCGGAATCTGGCCATGGAGACCATCAAGCAACTCCATCTCAATGCCAATCCCGACTTCGTGCGTTTGGTCGACGGGAAGCCGTGGGATATGTCCAAGCCAAATGTCCGCGAAATGCTGCTTGGGAATTTTGCCGGATCGCTGAGAATTGCGCGTCTTGGACATACCGATATCGTCCAGATCTACGCAACCAACCGAAACCCCGTGTTAGCGACTCTGATCGCCAATTCGTTGATCGACAGCTACATCGAACCATTCCTTCCAAGAGAACTACGCGGCGACTGCGAAAATCTCAACCTTCCTTAACGAGAAGCTGAATGGATTGAAATTAGATCTGGAAAAGAGCCAGGAACACATCCTCGATCTGCAGAAAGACATCGGTCTCTATGGCATTAACCAGTCCAATAGCGTCGTATCCGCGAATTTGGAAGAGATGAACAAGAGATACGCAGATGCTGAAGTAGACCGGCTACTGAAGGAATCCAACCCTCCAGCAGATTCGGACTTCTTCGCCGGACGTGCTCGACGCTGCACTCGGCAACACTGACCCGTACTTACGGCTGGGCGGCAGAGGCTCGCGCAACTTAACTCGGATTACACTTCTTTGGTGCAAACGTATGGTACTGCCTATCCCAAGGGTGAAAACTCTGAAGGCGCAGATTGATCAGCTGCAACGTGAGCTGAGCAACGAAGAGAAAGCGCAGGTTGCACGCGCCCAAAAAGAAGTTTGAAGCAGCTACAAGCAACGAGGCCAAACTGCTGGCCGCCCTGAACAGATCAGGAGCAGGACGCTTACGGCCTCGGACAGAAGGCCATGGAATACGAACTAGCTCGCCGCGATTATGAAACCAATCGTCTTCTTTACGACGGGCTCCAGGAGCGGCTGCAGGAAGCCGCCCTCATGTCGGGCCTGCATTCCACGGCCATCCACACGATCGACAGCGCGGATGTCCCTGTTTCACCGAGCCGTCCGCGCGAGCGATTCAATACTGGCGTCGGCATGGCATTGGGCTTCGTGATCGGTGTATTGCATTGCGCTTCTGCTTGAGGCGATGGATACCAACCTCAAGACGATGACCGAAATCGAGCAGGCGTTGCAGCTTCCGTTGCTCGCTGCCATTCCTGAAGTGGATGCTGAGAATCTGCTTCCCGGCGAAATTCAAAGAGCACGCCGTCACCCCCGGCACTTCGTCGTGGTCGAAGGTTGCTGAGGCGCTCAGAGGAATGCGGACCTCGATCCTGCTGTCGAGCCCCGGCGCTCCTCCTAAAGTCATCATGGTTGCCAGCACAAGGCCTGCGGAAGGAAAGAGTTCGGTTGCTGGCTTGACCGCGATCACCTTTGCGCTGAATGGTTCCAAGGTGCTGCTGATCGATGCGGATTTGCGCCGGCCTGCCATTCACCTCCGATTCAGGATGGGCAAGGGACTGGGTCTTTCCTCCGTGCTCTCCGGCAAGTCCACCTTGGACGAGGCGGTGGTGGCGTGGCCCGATCTGCCAAACGTGCACATTCTCACCTCCGGCCCTGTTCCGCCGCTGCCTTCGGAATTGCTGAGTTCGAAGCAGATGGAAGACCTGCTGACACGAGCGCGCGCAGAGTACGACTTTGTGTTTCTCGATACGCCTCCGGTTCTTGCGGTGACAGACGCTTCTGTACTTGGGCGACTCGCCGATGCGGCCATTCTCATTATTCGTTACAACGCCGCACAAAAGCAGGTGGTGCGCCGGTGTATTGATCTTCTGGAACGCTCGGGCACGCATCTGCTTGGTGTTGCCGTGAACGCCGTCGACTTTACGGCTCCGGAGTATTCGGATTACTACGGGCGGAAATACTACGAGTACTACGGAGAACGCAACCCGGAATAGCGCCTGAGCGTGGGAGCCGTCAGCCCGACTACGTCCGGATCGGAGTCAATGGCGTGTGCATCGCGCCGGGAAGCTCAGCCGCCGAGTTTGCTCGCGCGATCAAACGGTTGCTGCGAGACCCTTCGGAATATGAGGCTTTTGCTTTTCGCGCCCTTCCTGAATACAGAGTCGGTTGAATTGGCAGAGTCGGTTCGTCAACTCGTCGAAGTTTACTCGCGAAGCGCACGCGCCTAGCTGATCGGCACCGGGGGATCAAAGCAAAGATGTCAGTCGCAAACAGATACGGCGTAGCAAATAAAATGAAGACGGGAGGCCAGGTCTTCATAAGCAATGGCGCCGATGTTCTCGCATTCGTTCTCGGATGTGCGACCGAATTTTCAGTCCACTTTGTCGGAGAACTCTACCTCGCTGAGATCATGCTAATGTTCCTCTTTCCCCTCTTCCTGGTCCTCAGGGGAAAGAGGGTAATGAGGCCCGAACTAAAAATCGCCTACATCTTGTTGGGATTCTGGCTTTTCGGCCTCATCGTCTCCGACGTCTACAACCATACCGACATGGTCGACCGGATGCGTGGCAGCGCCCTGATCATCTTCTTCGCCATCAACCTTTTCAGCTTGTCGATGCTTCTCGGACATAATGAAAAGAGAAAAGTCCTGTTCATGGTTGGACTGATGGTGGGCTCGTTTGCAGCCGTCAAACTGCAGCCATCGCCGGCCTTTGCGACATATCCCTGGAAATTTGGATATGCGTCCGCAACAATCCAGTTGGCGATGCTGCTGAGCGCCTACTTCTATAGCCGCGGACGGTATTTTGTCTCTGTGCTGGCCATCCTCGGCATTTGCGCTGTCAATCTTCTCCTGAATTACCGATCCCCCGTCCTCGGACTCTTGTTAACAATTGTTCTCGTTTTTCCGATAATTCCTGAGCGCGTTGTCGGAATGAGGATCGTTCCCCAATCCGTGATCGTCCGCCTGTCGCTTCTCGCGGTTCTCGCCTTTGTCGCTGCCGAGGCCGCAGGCGCGCTGGTCGGCTTCGTGACACAGGCCGGTTATGTCAACGAAGAGGCTCAAGCAAAAAATGAGTCGCAGGCAAAGATGGGGTTTTTAGGAGGTCGCCCGGAATTCGCTGTGGGATTGAGAGCTGCCTTGGATAGTCCGATCATCGGGCATGGATCTTGGGCAAAAGATTACAAGTACCTTGAAATGTTGACCGATATCGAAGTCGACGCGGGAGTCATCGGCTACAACAGGGATTTCGAACTGGATGCGAACGGATTGATCCCCGGTCACTCACAAATTATCACCGCTTGGGTCTGGGCTGGGGTCGCCGGGCTGATTTTTTGGTCGTACATGGCCTGGTACGTTCTCAAGGGAATCGTGCGGATTGCAATCTTTCGGCCCCCTATGGCGCCAGCTTACCTATTTTTTCTGATCGGGATGTGGTGGGATATCTTCTTTTCGCCTTTCGCCGCCAATCGCCGCGTCATCGATGCAGTGGCGGTCATGCTCGTGCTGGATCTAATGGCGAAAAAACTGGAGTTCGTTCACGATCCCTGGCAGCGCCTGGGCGCCATCGCTCCACTAAAGCCCCATAGACTGAGTAATGGTCCAGCGATGCCGATTCGTCCCCGATAGGAGTTTTGATTCGCGCCTCTTAACAATTAGTCAATCGGCGTGGATCGGAAGTTCCATCGACAATTCACCAACACGCCCATCACGGCCCGGATCGGTAACACTCCCTCATGGCTCTGGCTCAAACAAACTCGCTCTGGCTTAGGTTTCTGCCCGGTTTCCTCCGAACCAGGCTCGCCGGTCGTCACAATCTCCAGGCCGCTCTTGGAAACAGCGGCTGGCTTGTCTCGGATCGTGTCTTTCGGATGGGGGTGACCTTCTTTGTCTATCTCTGGGTAGCGCGTTATCTCGGCCCAACCCAATATGGACAACTTAACTATGCGATCGCGCTTACCTCGTTGGTGGCTTCGCTTGCTTCGCTCGGCGCAGATAACATCGTCATTCGTGAACTGGTCAAGACGCCTGAGCGACGCGATGTCCTCCTCGGCAGCGCGATGCTTCTCAAACTGGTAGGCGCAGCCCTCGCCATGACCACGGTCGTAACTGCAGTGTTCTTCCTGCGACCCGGCGATTGGCTCTCCTTTTGGCTCGTGGTTATGTTCGCGGTTGGCTTTGTGACGCAGTCACTCAATGTAATCGATCTTTTCTTTCGCGGAATCGTCCAGTCGAAGTACACCGTCATCTCCGCAAACGCTGCATTTGTTCTGATGGCCGTTGCCAAGATTGTTCTGGTATTGGTGAAAGCGCCGCTTATCGCCTTCGCAGCCGCCGGAATGGTCGAAGGCATTCTCACAGCGATCTTTCTCTGCATTGCCTATCGCCTGCATCGCAAAAACATGTTTGAGTGGCGGGTCAGCAGTGACGTCATGATTAGCCTTCTAAGGGATAGCTGGCCGCTCATTCTCACCGGCGTCTCAATCATGATTGCGATGCGCGTTGACCAGGTGCTGATCGGCCAGATGCTCAATGACAAGCAGGTCGGCCTGTATGCAGCGGCGGCAAAGATCAGCGAGATTTGGTACTTCGTCCCTGTCACGCTGGCTAGTTCGACATTCCCGGCGCTCATTGAGTGTCGAAAGAACAGCGACGCGCTTTTCTACGACAAGCTCCAGTCGCTCTATAACGTGCTTGTCAGGGTTGGGATTGCCATTGCGCTTTTGATGACATTTCTCTCGAAGCCGCTTATCCTCTTGCTCTTCGGCAAATCCTTCCTGGGCGCTGCTCCTGCTCTGAATATTTTGATCTGGAGTGGGATACCCGTCTGTTTCGGAAGTGCTTGGTCAAGCTGGATGGTTTTGGAAAACCGAACGCGGACCATGTTTGCGCTCCAGGTGAATGGCGCAATCGCGAATCTGATCCTGAACTTGATCCTTATCCCGCATTTCGGAATTATAGGCTCAGCCTATGCCACCTTGATCTCGTACTGGGTCCCACATACGATCATTGCAGCTCTCATTCCGTCCCAACGCAAGGCCCTTCTGATGCTCGGAAAAGCCCTCCTGCCATTCTCCGGATATCTTGAGTCCAAGATCAAGACGAGATTCGCGGGAGAACATGAGGCTGCCTGATGTCAAGGACATTGAAGGCGCGTTGAGCGAAGCGGGAACCGTGAAGACGAATATTGTGTTCGCAACAGATAATCGTTATGTTCCTCACCTCGCGACGGCTCTCTGTTCGCTGTTTGAGAATAATCGCGATCTCTCGATTGACGCCTACATCTTGCACGCTGATGTGGATCAGGCGTCGCTCGACAAGTTATCTGGCCTCGCGGGACGGTACGGGCAAAACCTAATAGATCTCAGGGTAGCCCAGGGCGACGTGGAGGGCCTTGTCA
Organism: uncultured Acidobacteriaceae bacterium; assembly: GCA_963830285.1. GTDB lineage: Bacteria > Acidobacteriota > Terriglobia > Terriglobales > Acidobacteriaceae > Telmatobacter. Next base: position 368,235 of record CAWHLU010000008.1, on the reverse strand, counting down.
CAACCTTTCATTTCACACTCGCGAACTATTTTCGCCTTTTTATTCCAGAGAAGGTGCCGTTCGAGAGGGCCCTTTACCTCGATTCTGATGTTGTGGTGAACGGATCGATACGGGACCTTTATATGACGGAGCTTGGGGATTACTACCTGGCCGCTGTTTGTGAGGCACACTTTAACAGGCACGCGCAGCTCGAGATGTCGGAGGATGCGCTCTACTTTAACTCCGGCGTTATGGTCATGAATCTCGAGAAGTGGCGAAGCGATCGAGTCAAAGAGAGGGTGATTGAGTTCGTCAAGCGCAAGCCGGAGGCCATCACGTTCGTGGATCAGTGTGGCACGAATGCAGTGGTGAATGGTCATTGGAAAGCCGTTCATCCAAGGTACAACCTCCAATCATCCTTTCTCGATGAGGGATACCCCTCCCGTTTTACTTCCCCCTATCCGCCGGAGGAGTTAGCGGAAGCTATCAGCCATCCAGTCATCATTCATTACACCGGGTCCGCCAAGCCGTGGGTATTTCGGCGGCCGCATCGCTATCGGGATCTGTATTGGCACTACTCCAGAAAGACCCCGTTCAAGCGTTACTTGCCTGAGGGGTTGAACTTCTCCCGGGCGGTGCAATGGTGCTTGCGGCGAGCGCGTTTGCTTGTGAGCACGCCCCACCGGCGATCGATAAGAGTGAAGGACCACCACGCTCTGCAGTTGGAATTTGACCGTACACGTCTGTAGCAGGAGATAGTCGTGCTTCTTAGGAAGGCCAAATCAGCCATCAAATCTTCTCCGCTAATCTATAACCTCCTTCTGACCGCGCAAATGCCCTTCCGCCGGCAGGGGCGGGAGTTGGCGCGCCTCAGACTCTACTGCTCGACACTCCCTCGTCTCGTTCAAGATCCAACATTCGTGAAGGTCGGTGCAAACGACGGAGTAACCGGCGACCCTGTTTCCGATATCCTGCTCTCCGACAAGAGATGGAAGGGATTGCTGATTGAACCAGTGCCCTATTGCTTTGAACGTCTCAAGCAGAACTTCAGCGATCCGCGACGATTTACCCTCGAGAGAATTGCAATTGGCCCCGTCTCCGGGCACACCACCTTTTACTATGTGGATCAGAAGGCAGCCGAATCCTTACCCGAGCTGCCGAGCTACTACGACCAACTCGGATCGTTCGACAGAAATCACATTGTGAAGCACTTGAACGGGGTGCTTGAACCGTTCATCGTCGCAAGCAGCATCGAAGTGTGCCCATTGGAAGAATCTCTCAATCGAAATGGCATGAGGAAGGTCCATTTCCTTCACATCGATGCCGAAGGATATGACTACGAAGTCCTGAAGACCTTGGATTTCAATGCCCACATCCCGGAAGCAATCCTCATCGAGCACAAGCATCTGTCGCCCACTCATAGGGAGGAAATGCTCTCTTACCTTCGCGGTCATAGCTACTCCGTCGACGATTGCGGCGGTGATTACTTCGCGGTCCATAAAAGGGCGCGGCTCGCCAAATTAGCGAAGGGGCAGGCGTAGACCTCCGCAGTACATGGTCGTGGACTGATCTCCAGGAATTGATAAATGAAGCAATTGGAAACGCCGGTTGCACTGATGGTGTTCAACCGGCCCGAGGCCACGAGGCGCGTCTTTGCGGCAGTAGCTGCGGCGCGTCCCAATCACCTTCTTGTGGTTGCGGACGGCCCGCGTCCCGACCGCAAGGGCGAACGCCAGCTCTGCGATGAAGTCAGGAAGATTGTCTCGGCGGTCGATTGGCCTTGCAAGGTTGAGACCAGTTTCTCAGAGGAGAACCTTGGATGCCGCAGGCGCATTATTTCGGGGCTAGATTGGGTCTTTTCGCTTGTCGAGGAAGCGATCATCCTCGAGGACGATTGCCTGCCGGATCCAACTTTTTTCCCCTATTGCACGGAATTGCTCGAACGCTATCGCGATTGCGATCAGGTTGGCATCATCGGCGGGTTTAACCCGTTGCCGCAGTCTTTCCCTCTTCCTTATAGTTACTACTTCACCCGGCAGGTTCTTATCTGGGGCTGGGCGACGTGGCGGCGAACCTGGCAAAAGTATGATGCACACCTGACAACCTGGCCGGAAGTTAGGAAAGGCAAATTGTTAGAGCTGATGTGGAGAGAGCCAAGTCTATACGAGCTGTGGACGGGGATCTTCGACAAAGTTCACGCCGGACAGGGACCGGACTCCTGGGATTATCAACTGGTATATTCTTTATGGACGCGGAACCTGCTCAACGTTGTTCCCAGCCGGAATCTTATCCAGAATATTGGTTTCGACGAAGAAGCAACGCATACCAAGACGGCGGATCCGGGGCTGAAGATTCAAGCGCAGAACTTGGACTTCCCCCTCACGCACCCACCGGCTATGACCGACTGGCCGGATTACGCCGAAAGCATTCAACATCGTTTCACTTCCCCAAGCCTGCTTCGCCGACTTCGCACCAGGATCGAATCCGCTCTTAGCCGTGCAACATAAGTGAAGCGAAAGGCCTCTGATGACTTCCGACTCCTTCTTGGATCCAATGTCTGCTCCTCGCTCTGACGGCGCCAGGATGATTCCGCTCAATACTCCCGTTGCACTCATCGTCTTCAATCGCCCCGAAGCAACCAGGCGTGTCTTTGCCGCAGTGGCTGCAGCGCGTCCATCCCGGCTCCTCATCGTTGCAGATGCTCCGCGCACAGATCGGCCAGGAGAGCGGCAACGCTGCGAGGAGGTTTTGAAGATTGTTTCGGCGGTGGACTGGCCCTGCACCGTCGAGACCAACCTTGCCTCGGAAAATCTCGGATGCCGGCGCCGCGTGAAGTCAGGGCTCGACTGGGTATTTTCCCTTGTGGAGGAGGCGATCATCCTCGAAGATGACTGCCTGCCCGATCCAAGCTTTTTCCCTTACTGTTCTCAATTGCTCGAGCGCTATCGCGATTGCGGTCAGGTCGGCATCATCTCCGGCTTTAACCCCATGCAGAGTTCTTTCCCATTCCCCTATAGCTACTACTTCACCAAGTTCGTCCTGATCTGGGGTTGGGCTACCTGGCGGCGAACCTGGCAAAAGTACGACGAAAAGCTGACCTCCTGGCCCAGGGTCAAAGAAGACGGGCTCCTGAACTTGATGTGGAAAGATCGGAAAGCTCGCAAGATGTGGACGGCGATTTTCGAGAGTATGTACTCCGGTGCAGGGCCCGACGCCTGGAGTTATCGGTTGGTTTATACATCCTGGATGCGGAATTGGTTGAACATCATCCCCAGCCGCAATCTCGTCCAGAATATCGGCTTTGGTCAGGACGCCACACATACCAAGAAGGCCGATGCTGGATTTAAGATTCCGGCCGAGACCCTCAGCTTCCCAATCGCGCATCCGCCGGCGATGATGGATTGGCCGGAGTATGCAGAGAGCTTACAGGATCGCTTTTATACGCCGAGATTCTTCTTCCGAGTTCGTAAGAAGCTGAAGTCCGTGCTGACGCCTGCAGCTAGCAGATGAAATTGGACATCGGAAGCAGAGAGGTGACCCAAAGTGTTCTCGTTTCTGGCTAGAATTGCGGAGCGAATTCGAAATATCGAACAGCAAGTCAAGAGAATGCAGGAATCGCTGGGCCGAATCGAGAATCGGCAACTCCTCGACCTGGATCCATCCCGGATTGCGGATTCAGAATTCGCCGTCTTTTCGCAATGGGGCGAAGACGGCATCATCCAGCACTTGCTGCGGCATATTCCGGTTTCGCGCAAAGTCTTTATTGAATTCGGAGTTGAGAACTACACGGAGTCCAACACCCGATTTCTCCTGGTCAACGATCAGTGGGCCGGTCTGGTCATCGATGGCAATCAGTCAAACATCGATTTTATAAAGAGAGATAGTATCTATTGGCGTCACAACCTTAAGGCTACTCAGGCTTTCATCACAAGAGAGAACATCAATGACCTGATTCGATCCAATGGACTCGAAGGAGAAGTGGGTCTGCTTTCGATTGACATCGATGGGAACGACTATTGGGTCTGGGATGCAATTAATGTGGTCTCTCCGGCGATCGTCATCGTAGAGTACAACTCGCGCTTCGGCCCCCATAAGGCCGTCACCATTCCTTACGACGCGAATTTCAAACGAGATTCCGCAACGGGTTCGGGAATCTACTACGGCGCGTCTCTTTCCGGGTTTGCAAACCTCGGACGAAGAAAAGGGTACGCGCTTGTGGGTTCCAATTCTGCGGGGAGCAATGCATTTTTCGTTAAGCGAACTCTGAAGCCAGAAAACCTTCCCGAACTTACGCCGAAAGAAGCCTTCGTTCGAGCGCAGTTTCGCGAGACCCGTGGGCCGTCCGGGGAACTCCTGTTCCTTGACCAGTCTCAGGAGGAGTCAATCCTCGAACATCTGCCGCTGGTAGACGTGCCATAGCGCTGCCCGCATCTTCCAGATGAAATCCAAGGTTCCGATGAATTCAGCCAACAATCTGCCTTCAAGTCTTCCCGGTTGCAAGATCTGCGGTGCGACATCGAGACTCTTCGCTGAAGCGATTGTGCTCAAAAAGCATAAGGTGAAGTATTTTCGCTGCGTCGAATGCGGATTTCTGCAGACCCAGGAACCGTATTGGCTTGACGAGGCATATTCCTCAGCAATTGCCGGGCAGGATGTCGGGATTATGACGCGGAACCTTACGAACTGCCAGGTGGTATCGGCGGTTCTCAACCTGCTGTTTCCCAGGGTCTCCCAGGCGGTTGACTTTGGTGCGGGCCACGGAATATTTGTCCGGATGATGAGGGATCGCGGTTTCGATTTCCACTGGTCAGACCTATATGCGACCAACGACTATGCGCGAGGTTTCGAGGCATCCGGAGGAGAAAGGTTCGACTTTCTAACGGCCTTTGAAGTAATCGAACACCTTCCTGATCCGGTCTCCGATATTTCGCGGTTGATGGAGCTATCGGACAACGTCTTCGTCTCCACGGCTGTCCTTCCAACACCCCCGCCGACGATCAATGAGTGGTGGTATTACATGCCCAGCAGCGGGCAGCATATCTCCTTCTACACAGAGGAAGCGCTTCAGCGCTTGGCGACCCGCTTTCAAAGGCACCTGTTGTCGTTCAACTCCTATCACCTTTTCTCCACGAAGCCGCATAGCCGTTTCCTCTTTCAGGTCGCCGTGCGGCCCAGGTCCGCCCGTATTCTGAATAGCGTGTTCCGTCGTCCAAGTTTGATCCCGGGTGACCTGGAGAAAATGACGAGTTGAAGTCATCGGTACAACTCGCAACAACAAGTGTGAACAGGGGAAAGGCATACACAGTCGATGCGTATCTGCTATGACTATCAGATTTTTGCCGCGCAGAAGTATGGCGGCATCACAAGATATTTTGTCGAGATAGCATCGAGAATCTGTCAATTCCCAGAAGCCGATGTACAAATTCTCGCACCTCTTTATCGCTCCAAACTGCTCCAGGAGAAACGAAACCGCCTCCCGGTCGTTGGAACGTACTTTTCGGGCTCATTTACGAAAGCAATTGGCCTTTGCATGCGTGTGGGCTCGATATACTCCAAAGCAAGCTCGCGCTGGTATCGTCCGGATATCGTTCACGAGACCTATTATTCTGCTGGGAAGACCGTACCCTCGGCATCTAAGTCGGTCATTACCGTGTATGACATGATTGCAGAACAGTTTCCAGATCCGCCATCGAGGCCGCCAGGCATTTTCCCCGTGCGAAAGGCCGCCTTCGATCGCGTAGACCACCTGATTTGCATCTCCGAGAACACGCGAACCGATCTCATCAGACTTTACGAAGTTGATGCCGCCAAAGTGAGCGTTATCCCGCTTGCATCGTCGATCGTCCCATCGACCAGGCCGCCTTTGCCGATCGAAGAGCCCTTCTTTCTCTATGTTGGAAGCCGTTGGGGATACAAGAACTTCACCGGACTTATGGAGGCTTTCCGACAATCGAACCTGTATAAGTCGCATAAGATTGTTTGTTTCGGCGGTGACGGATTTACCGATCACGAACTGCAGCGCTTGAAAGATCTGGGCCTGCCTTTGGATAGATTCGAAACCATAGCCGGGGATGACGACCTGCTCGCACGCTATTACGCGTCAGCCCTGGCGTTGGTGTACCCCTCGCTTTATGAGGGCTTCGGAATACCCCTCCTTGAGGCGATGGAATGCAACTGTCCGGTTCTATGCGGCAATTCGAGCTCCTTGCCTGAAGTTGCCGGAGATGCTGCAGGTTACTTCGATGCATCGGATCCTTCGTCAATTGCCGAGGCGATGTTGAAGATTGCAAACTCGCCTGACGGCAGACGACAACTTATCCAAAGAGGTAGAGATCGAGTCAGTCAGTTTTCATGGGATAAGTGCGCGAAGCAGACTTACGCAGTATATGAAAGGCTGTTATCCGAATAATGAAAGCCCTCATCTATGGAATCTCCGGACAGGACGGAGCGTATCTCGCTCAATATCTCCTTGATCTCGGGTACGAAGTGTGGGGCGCATCGCGCGATGCGGCTACCGCCCAATTTGGCAGGCTCAGTAAGGTTGGCGTCCTCGACAGAGTACGACTGATTTCGGCGTCGCTCGGTGATTTTCGCAGTGTTCTTAATTCTCTTGCTATCGCGAAGCCGGACGAAGTCTATAACCTGGCCGGCCAGAGTTCGGTCTCTCTTTCCTTTGAGCAACCCGTCGAGACAATGGAAAGCATCAGTACGGGGGCTCTGAACCTTCTGGAAGCAATTCGGTTTTTTGGGAAGGAAATCAAGCTTTACAACGCGGGATCGAGCGAATGCTTCGGAGACACCCGGTCTTCGCGGGCCAGCGAGGAAACGCCTTTTCATCCCAGAAGCCCATATGCCGTGGCGAAATCAGCGGCCTGCTGGTTGACGACCAATTATCGCGAGGCATACGGGATATTCGCGTGCAATGGAATTCTTTTCAATCATGAGTCGCCCTTGCGCAGTGAGCGCTTCGTTACCCGAAAAGTGATTTCCGCGGCTGCCCGCATCGCTCGTGGCAGCAAGGAGATACTCAGACTTGGCAATCTCGATATTCAACGCGATTGGGGATGGGCCCCGGAGTACGTTCGCGCCATGTGGCGCTTGATGCAGCTTCCCGTTGCCGAAGACGTCGTGATTGCAACGGGCGAGACCAACTCACTTCGATCGTTTGTTGAATGCTCGTTTGCCGCTGTTGATCTGGACTGGGAAAAGTATGTCGAGCATGATGTCAATTTGCTCAGGCCGACTGACATCATGACCAGCTATGCCAATCCCGGCAAGGCGGCCCAGATTCTCAACTGGAAAGCCGAAGTGAAGATGCGTGATGTAGTGAAGCTGATGCTCGAAGCAGAGATGCAGTCATCGTGAGATTGGGTGAAGCAGTTCAATTGTTGATCTCTCGTGCCAGGCGATAGCGATGAAACTCCTGCATGTGATATCCAGCTCTGATCAGGAGTCGGGCGGACCCATCGAAGCCCTCTTGCGCATTTCGGAGGTCCTGGTTCGAGACGGACATCAGGTGTCCGTAGTCACCCTCGAAGACGAAGCGGAGGTCGCGCGGCGCAACTTCCCGTTTCCGATCGCCGGCCTTGGTCACGGCACCAGGCCCTACCGCTACAATCCGAATCTCGCGCCATGGCTTGAACAAAACGCACGCCGGTTTGATGTCGTGGTGCTGCACGGCCTGTGGAACTATTCGTCCTTTGGTTCGTGGCGCGGTCTGCGAAACGGTCCAACTCCTTATTACATCTTTGCGCACGGAATGATGGATCCATGGTTCCGCGAAAAGTATCCGTTGAAGCATTTGGCCAAGCAAGTCTTCTGGACGCTCGCTGAAGGGCGCGTACTGCGCGATGCGCAATCCGTCCTTTTCACCTGCGAAGAGGAGCGCGTCCGTGCGCGAGGGGTCTTCAAAGGACATCCCTACAAGGAACGCGTCGTGCTCTTCGGAACTGCCGATCCCGATGATGATCCAGAGCGCCAGAAGAGCGCCTTCAGATCGGCATTTCCCGATTTGCGCGATCGGAAGTATCTCCTCTTTCTCAGCCGCATTCACCCCAAGAAAGGCTGCGATCTGCTGCTCGAGGCCTTTGCCGGGCTGATATCGGAATTGCCGCCGGACCTCGACCTGGTAATCGCCGGGCCTGACCAGGTTGGTTGGGTGCCGGAGTTGCGGTCGCTTGCGCAACGCCTCGGCATTACGGCGCGCGTCCATTGGCCCGGGATGCTCAAGGGCGATGTGAAGTGGGGCGCGTTTCGCAGTGCAGATGCCCTGATCTTGCCCTCGCATCAGGAGAATTTCGGATTCGTCGTTGCCGAAGCGATGGCCTGTTTCACGCCGGTGCTGGTCAGCAACCAGGTGAATATCTGGCGTGAAGTCGAAGCGTCGGGGTGCGGCTTTGTCGAACCGGATTCGCTTGACGGTACCCGCAATCTTATCCGGCGGTTTATCGCTCTCCCCGCAAAGGACCGCGTGGAGATGGCGCGCAAAGCACGTTCCGGCTTTCTCAAGTACTTTGATATAGAAGTGACAGCCCGTGATTTTGCGCGCGCCATCGGATTCGACAGCGGGGCGCCCCTTTCATCATCGGCTTCGGATCAGCAATGACAGGATCGGACTGCACAGCGCTTCTCGCACGCGCCTGCATCATGAACGCAATGCGACGGAGTTCCTCGTATGCATGAGAAACCGAGTATCGCGGTCGTCATCCTCGCGTTCAACGAGTCCGTTCATCTCCCGCGCGCCCTCCATCATGTGCGCAGCTTTGCCCGGGAGATCTTCGTCATCGACTCATTTTCCACCGACGACACCGTAGAGCATCGCGAAGGCAGCCGGCGCGCACGTCCTGCAACATCCGTTCCAGAATTATGCGCGCCAGTTCGAATGGGCGCTTGAAAATGCGCCAATCACCTCGGACTGGGTCATGCGCCTCGATGCGGACGAGATCATCGAGCCCGATCTTGCCGAAGAAATCAGGTTGAAGCTCCCGGCCGTGCCTCCAGATGTGACCGGGATCAATCTGAATCGCAAGACAATCTTTCAGGGCAAGTTCATCCGCTGGGGCGGACGATATCCCCTCACCCTCCTTCGCATCTGGCGCCGCGGCAAAGCGCGCATCGAAGATCGCTGGATGGATGAGCATATGTACTCACCGATGGTCGCACGGTTACGTTTCAAGGCGGATTCGCCGATCACAACCTCTACGACCTTACCTTCTTTACCGCCAAGCACAATGGATATGCAAGCAGGGAAGCGCTGGACGTGCTGAATCAGCGGCTGCACTTGTTTGAACCGCAACTGGCTCTCACTGCGCGAATCAACCGCCAAGCAGGCAAAGATCAAAAGGTTCCTGAAGGAGTCTGTCTACAATCGACTTCCATTTGAAGTCTCGGCTTCACTGTTCTTTTTGTATCGATACGTATGTCAACTGGGATTTCTCGACGGCAGGCGGGGGTTAATCTACCACGTACTCCAGGGATTCTGGTATCGCTTTCTCGTGGGCGCAAAATTGCGCGAACTGGAGCAGGCCGTGAAGCGAGCAACCTCAGAAGATGAACTGCGCTCTGAGATCGCCCGGCTCACGCGCCAGAAGCTCACTAGTCCTTCGTAAGGAAGTAGGACTCGATTGCCCGCATCACCGTCCGGTGATTGATCTGCGGATCCTTGCCTTCGTACTTCGCGGCCCAGCAAATCTGGTTGATGATGTCGCGCGGAAAGCACGAACGCAGTTCCTGCTTCAGCGTGCCGTGGACAAAGTCGATGAGCGTGTGCGCCACGGTGTCGTCGCAATCAATTTTGCGGTCCGTCGCCACTCTGCGGAAGATCTCGCAGAACTCCTCGTCGCTCACTTCGCCAATGTGAATCTTGCTCTGAATTCGGCGCAGGAATGCCGCATCCAGAAGCTGCGCCGGGTCGAGGTTCGAAGCGAACACGACCAGCATCTCAAACGGCATTTCGATCTTCCGTCCGCCTGCCAGGGTGAGGAAGTCGATCTTGCGATCCAGCGGAACCACCCACCGGTTCAGCAAGTTCATCGGGCCGCACCCTCTGGCGGCCGAAATCATCGATAATCAGCACGCCGTTGTTGGCCTTCATCTGCACCGGCCCGGTGTAGAACTTGCTCGCTGGGTTGAATTGCAAATCGAGCATCTCGATCGTCAATTCGCCGCCAACCATCACGGAGGGCCGCTGGCAAAGCACCCAGCGTTCGTCATGATTCGGCGGCTCCATGTGCGCCAGCCGTGTGTGCAGCGTCGGATCGTAAACGGTGATGAGCTGTCCGTCGATCTCAATCGCGTAGGGGATCCAGACGGCATCTTCCGAGAGCACCTTCGACAGCAACTCGGCAATCGTTGTCTTGCCTACGCCTGAAGGGCCGTAGAGGAAGATCGCCGCGCCGGAATTCAGCGCGGTTCCAAGCTGCCAGAGAATCCGGTCGTCGAGCACCATGCTGGAAAACGCGCGATGCACCTCGGCCGGGTGAACCTCAGTGTGCGACACGCTCTGCAGCTTCACCTGGGTCACATAGCTCGACAGCGGTACCGGCGCCGGTCCCGCGTATTGGCTCTGCATCAGCAGCTCTTGCGCGCGCGTTCTGCCCTGCGACGTGATCGCAAGATTGGGAATCTGGCCGCTCAATCCGGTAACCTGGCACAGTTGTTCCGCGCGCAGTCTCTTCAGCAGTTCGCTCGCGACTTCGAAGCTGATGCGCATCAGCTTCGCCATTTCCAGCACCGAAAATGGTCCTGCAAGATAAAGATGCTTGAGCGCCAGATCCTCCAGAACCGCCTGGCGAAGGCCAACCTCCGGCATGGTTATTGGCTTATGCGTCGGCCCCGTGGAAGGGGTCGGTCTTCATGAATTCCTGCAGATTCAGCAGTGGCTCCATCGCGTTTCCTCAAGACATAGAGTATATGTCTCATTCTTAGCAAGTGGATTGGAAACAGGAATATCGTTTTTCATCTGGCACGCCGGTAACTAGGTCGCGGTACACTTGCGTGCTTACCGTAGACACCTTCGTGTACTCTTACTCGATCGCGGAATGCCTCACTCTACCACTATTTCAGGCGATTCACTCTGGAAAACAGTTGAGGGCAGGCCCAAGCTTCGTATATAGAATGCGGTATGGCCCAGGCGCAGGATGTGTCCAACACTCCTCAGGCATCCCCGGCTCCTTCCATTCCCACCGTTTGCATCGTCACGCTCGATGAGGAATTCCTCGAGATCCTCCGCAGTGAGCTGGTCCCCTGGGTCAGGGTCGTCGTCCGCGACAGCTACGACGACCTGGCAAGATGGACGCGCGAAAAGCAGGTCTCCGCTGTGGTGCTCGATATCGATACCCAGGGAGACGATGCGTTCGGCGGCCTCCCCGTTGTCGCCGAATTGCGCAGGCTCAACGAGGCGTTCACTCTCATCTCCATCAGCCGCGCTCGCGCCCGCTCCGTTGAAAAGCAGGCGCTGAGCGCCGGCGCTGATGCCCACTTCCGCAACCCGGTCGATGTACCCGAATTGCGAATCACGCTCCTCGATGCGATTCGGCGCCGCAACGAGGATGCCGTCCGCGAGCGATCGCGCCAGCAAGCATTGGAGGCCAGCCGCTTCCAGGACTTCATCGGGGCAAGCGAGCCCATGCGGCTCGTCTACGACGCCATTCAACAGATCGCCGCAAGCAATATTAACGTGCTCATTCGCGGCGAAAGCGGAACCGGCAAAGAACTCGCCGCGCGCGCCATCGTCGCCCTCAGCCGCCGCGCCAACAAACCCTTCGTCAAGCTGAACTGTGCCGCACTCCCCGAAAACCTGATTGAATCGGAACTCTTCGGCAGTGAGCGCGGGGCCTTCACCGGTGCCACCGAATCCCGCCCCGGGCACATCGAAATGGCCGACGGCGGCACGCTCTTCCTCGATGAGATTGCCACCCTCACCCTGCCGCTCCAAACCAAGTTGCTCCGCGTCCTCGAAGACCACCAGGTCCAGCGCCTTGGCGGCCGCACCTTCCGCAAAATCGATTTTCGCCTGATCTGCGCAACCAATGAGCCGCTCGAAGAAATGACGCGCGTCGGCAAATTCCGCGAAGATCTCTACTACCGAATCCACGTGATCCCCATCCAACTTCCCCCGCTGCGCGAACGCACTGGCGACATTTCGCTTCTGTGCGACTACTTTCTTCAGACGCATTGCGCTGCCAACGGGGTCCCGATGAAGCGCATCAATGCAGATGCTCTGGCGGCGCTTGAAGAGCACACCTGGCCCGGGAATGTGCGCGAACTTGAAAACCTGGTCCAACGGCTGGTCGTGACCTCGCGCCAAGAGGAGATTGGCGCTCTGGACCTGCCGCAGCGGGTTGTGGCGCGAAGCATCGCCGCCCAGGAGGCCATTCTTCTGCCCGAAGAAGGGACCGACTTCGACGACCAGATTCGCCAACTCGAAGTGGCCTTGCTGATGACGGCTCTCCGCCGCGGAGGAGGGAGCAAGACCGCCGCTGCCCGGCTGCTGAATATTGATGTGCAGAAGATGAAATACCTCTGCCGCAAATATTCCCTTTAGCGTGCAGCGTGGTTAAAAATTAACCGCACATGGGTTAATTATTAACCTTTTCAGCTTCCCCGTGATCCTCCTCCCAAAATCGTGATTCTAATGTAAACGCAATATATCCAGCACGTTAAAGAATTGCCTAATCCGGGCAGAAGTTTGGCGTGTCAAATGCAATAACCCGGGTGCAGCAACATTTCAAAGTTTCTTGAAAGGGAACAATAATGGCCATCGAGAAGAAGTCCCTGATCAGCAGCGGCTCCCCCGTCAAGTCTGTCAACTCGCCCTCCCCCAACTCCAGCTTCCCGGCAGCAGCAGGCAAGCTCGTCGCCGCCAAGAGCCTTACCGGCAAGACCCTTACCGGCAAGACCCTCACCGGCAAGACCCTCACCGGCAAGACGCTCACTGGCAAGACCCTCACTGGCAAGACCCTCACTGGCAAGACCCTCACTGGCAAGACCCTCACTGGCAAGACCCTCACTGGCAAGACCCTCACCGGCAAGACCCTCACTGGCAAGACGCTTACTGGCAAGACGCTCTACTAAGTTGCAGGCCGCGGCAAGGTCTTCGTAGCACGCAACTCTTCTGGATGACCAGCTGCATCCCCCGTGCAGCTCTTGCAAAGCCACCTTGGTTTGGTTTCTCTCGTGACGCAACGACGGCAGCTGCTTTGCAGCTGCCGTTTTGCTTTACCAGACGTGCGCTTTCACCAGGTTGACCGCCACGGTAAGAAATCGTTCGGCGACGCTGCGGCGTGCCCCAAAGATCTTGGCTTCTCCGGCGACGCCAAACAGCGGATTGCCGTCGAGCGGCGGCAACTCAATCCTTGTGGAATAAAAGACCGGAAGCTTCATTCCCTTGTAATCCTGACTGGCAACCAAACCCGGCGGGAGTGCAACCGGCTCTCCCCCAAGCCGGGACAAAGGCAATCGAACAATTGAGAAGCGGTCGGGTAAAGCGAGCGCGACTTCCGCTGCCTGAGGAATGCGGTCAAGCGCGTTGGCTGGAACGAAAATTCTCGCGATTTGCGGACCGTCATCTGCAAGGTTCAGCAGTTCCTGCCCCGAGCCGACATTTTGGTCCACCAGCTGACTCGGATTGATGGTCAGCACGCTGCCATTGGCGGGTGCCACCAGCACGAGGGAAGATTGCGCCTCGTGCGCAATGGCGGTGAAATGTGCAGCGGACGTCTGATCTGCCGATGCTGCGCCGGTGCTTTGCCCGTGAAGTTCCGCATTGAAAGATGCAAAGCGGGCATTGCCGGTCTGCGCCGCGGCCGCACCGGTCATGGATGAGGACGCAAAACTGCTCATGCGAAGGAGCTCCTCGCCCGCTCGAACCCTCTCACCCTGATGGACGAAAACCGTGCTCACGCGCCCCGGAACCGCCGCACGCAGCGCGTGCAAATGTGACGGCTCGATGACGTAATAGGCGTTCTCGCGGTCGCGCCACAGCGGCAGGAAGAGGACGGCAACCAGCAACGCCGCAGCCGCGATGTGCAAGGGAGACCACTTCCACCCGCGAACCTTCTGTTCCCAGAATTGGATTGTCACGTTTCGCAACGAGCGCAAGCGGGAGCGAAACATCAGAAACGCCAGCCCACTCGCGGGGATCAGTGCAAACTCACCCAGCCATTGCGAAGTGACGTTATAAGAAAGACGGATGATGAAGAAGAGCAGCGTATAGCTGTACAGGCCTGAGGCAACCGCATAAAAAACAAACAGCGGCGCACGCCTGCGAGGCACGACCGGGGTCTCCACCGGCAGGCGCAGGATCTGGTTTTGAAACCAGGCGGAAAGGAAAGCAGTGGACCGTTCCTTCAGATCGGGAATTCCAATGATGTCGGTGAGCAGGTAATAGCCGTCCAGCTTGATCAGCGGATTCAGATTCACTACGACAACGGCCACACCGGTGATCAAGATTACCTGATAGGTAAAGTCGTGAATCCATTGGCCCGCAAAGGTGTTCGCCCAGACGATCATGGCGATGCCGCAGACGGTCATCTCAATCCAGATGCCGGCAATGATCGTGGCCAGTCGCTGCAGCTTGGTGGCGGATGTCCAGATTTCGGTTACATCGACGTAAAACGCCGGCAGAAGATAGAGAAACATCAGACCCATGCTGTGCACTTCGCCGCCGTAGTGCTTGCAGGTCAGGCCGTGTGCCGTCTCGTGGAGAAAACCCAGAACCAGGAAAAGCATCCAGAACTGCGCAAGGTCCAGAAGACTCTTGTGAGAGAAGTTGTAGTAGAGCGCGATATCGGGTCCAAGATTGCTCCACTGGGAGACGAACACCGTGACCTCAAAAAGGAAAAGCAGCATCACGGCCAGGACGCACCACTGGCTGTAGATGAAGCGGCCGGCAGCCCGGTCGAGCCAGCCGAGGTAACGGTCAGGATCCCACCCCGAGAAGCTGATGTGGGCCAGATTTACCTTTGCTTTTTGCTGCACGCGCCGGCTTCGCTGCGCCGTGAGCTTTGCATTCAGGGCGAGATTCCTTTCCTGCGGAGTCTTGTACCAGAAGTCGGACTCGGCCATGTTATCGGCGAATACCCGTACATCCGACGGGTCGACAGTTGAACCGGTCTGTTCCGAGAAGAGTTCTGCGATCTCCTCGCAGGTGTGCTCGCCATCAAAGAGAAGCGCAAGCTGCCACTGCGCCGGAGGCATGCGATAAAACGTGCCCTTTTCGCGCTGGATGATGCTGAAGACCTGCTCTCCGTCGAGCGTGTCCTCGCGTACGACGAGGTTAGGATCGAGCCGCGGCAAACGAGGCCGCGCCAGTCGCTCCCTGGGCATTTCCGGTAGTGCCGCGTCGAGAGCTTCGCTCAGATTCATGGCGCCAGCCGCACCTGCATGGTCATTCCCGGCTTCAGCAGCCGCGACGGATGCACCACGGCGCCCACGACCTGGATGCTCCCGCTGGCGGGGTCAACCACCGGGCTGACCCGTGCGATGCGTCCTTCCTGATGCAACCCCGGAAAGTCAGCCGTCGCAAATTCCAGAGGCTTTCCCTTCGTGAACGCCCCCATCGAGGTCTCGGGCACAGTGAACAACACCTCCAATGGCGCTTCTGCCGTGATCCAGAAGAGCACATCCCCCGGTTTCACCTCCTGCGCGGGACGCACCGTGCTCCGCCCCACCACCCCGGCAAACGGCGCCGCGATGCGCGATTGCTCCAGCTGCAGGTTGGCAGCGTTCAGCTCCGACTCGGATGCTGCCGCCTCCTCGCGAAATCGTGCGACTTCCGCGATGGTTTCATCCACCCGGTATTTCGCGTGCTCCCAGGTCTCCTCGCTCATGATCTTTGCGTCGCGCATGGCGTCGGCGCGGCGCAAGTCAGCCTCGGCGGTCAATTGCTCGGCTTGCCACTCTCGAAGCTGGGCCTGCGCTGAAGCCACCCGCGCCTTCTGCGATTCGCACGCAGACTTGAGCGCCCGATCGTCGAGCTGCGCCAGTAGTTGCCCCTTCTTCACGCGATCCCCAATGCGCACGTTGATGCTCACCACGCGGCCGTTCCGCTCTGCCGCAATGTCGGCCTGCTGTTCTGCAACCAGTGGTCCGGTCGTGGTAAAGGATTTTGGATCGGCCGGTTCCGACGCGGAAGGTGCCCCTGGCTCGGAAGCCGCTTTGGGCAGCGGCGTGGCCGCCGCGACCGGCGCTGCGCTTGCATCCACCGCGGCCGGATGAGATTCACAACCCGCGCACAACAATGCCGTCGCGGCAAGCGCGATCGTAACGGCACACCGGCGATCCAGGCAGCGAATACGAGTTGTCATGCCATCACCACCCAATCCAGTTCCAAAGTGTTTGCCAGATCCACAGAGCTGGACGCCGCAGCATTACATAGCCGGCGGGTTTCCATCCCAGCGAAATCTTCCCCCGGCCCGTCATGCCTGTTCGCAGGCTGGCGTCTGCATTCGAGAGCGGCACCATTGCCGTAAACGTGCGCTCGCCGTCTCCCGCCTTCGCCTCCGGACTCACAACCGACACCGTTCCGTGCCAGGTTCGTTGCGGATAGCTGTCCAGCTTGATCGCCGACATTCTGGCCCGGACTCATCAACACCGCGTCGCGCTCGGGAATCGAAATCTGCACCACTGCGGTGGAGAGATCGAGCACCTGTGCGAAGGCTGTCCCCGCGTCCAGATGTTTCCCCGCGGTGTTTCCCAGGGCCGGCGTCACCACGATCCCGTCGATCGGCGAACGTAATTGCGCATCGTCGACGCGTGTGCGGGCACGCTCCATCTCCGCGTGCAGAAACTCGGCCTGCTCGCGATCGGCACCCGATTGCGCTGCACCATGCGCAAGATCGTTTTGCATCACCAGCATTGCCTGTTGATACTTGGCCTCGGTCGATGCAAGATCGGCGCGCCATTGCCAGTCGTTCATCGCTCCCAGAACCTCTCCCGTGGTTACGTGCTGTCCTTCGTGGGCATAAACGGCGGTCACATTCCCATCCACCGGTGCGGCAATCGTAACCAGGTGCTGCGGCGCAACAACCGCGTCACCCGCGAGGCGCATCGGCAACGGACAGAACGACAGGAACAGCACGCATTCCAGCGCGACGCCGATTGCCATCCAGCTTTCGGCGACGGTTGCTGAGCAGAGCCCGCTTCCTCCTCACCAGCGGCTCGATGATGCTGATCAGCGGCACTTCGCGATACAGCATCGCATTGCGAATGGCAACCGTGGCCTGCCCCGCAAGGATCTTGATCATTTCAACGTGCGGCACATCCAGAAAATCGGGACTGCTGCTCTCGTACGTCAGCACACCCACTCGGCCCTGATCGTCGGCCAGCGGAATCGCGTAGAGCCCGCGGAAACCGGTCGCCGCGAAATACTCTGCGACCGGCGCGGGAAGGTTGGTCTGCTTGTCGCCCCCCGCATCGTCCTGGCGCAGGTACATCAGTTCGGTCTCCGACGATAGCCAGCGCATCAATTGATTCAGCCGCTCCACCGTGATGTCTCCCAGCGGCAGAGTTGCCATGCCCGAGACGGCCTTCAGCTGCAAGCTTGCCCCGCTGATCGAGCGCAATGGCGCACCGCTCATAGGGCAAAACATTCTGCGGGCTGTTGACAATAATTCCCAGCAGCCGGTCGAGGCGCAGTGTCGAGGTAATCTCCCCGCTCACATGCACCAGCGCCTTCAGGATCTCCAGCTTTCGCTCTGCCAGCATCAGGCTCGCGTTCTTGAGCGCGCTGGCAGATCGTCTCCGCCATCGACATCATCAGGAACTGGTCGTCGTCGTCGAATACTCCGTCTTCCTTGTTGATGGCTTCAAGTACGCCAATTTCCGCTCCATCCTGCATCAGTGGGACAAGAAGCGCATTGGTCACCGGCGCGGCGCCTGACGCAGGGTCGAGGTTCGCATTGCGCGCTGCCAGCCGCTCGTCGTCCGCGTCGGCAATCAGGAGCGCCTCGCCCTCCTCGGCCATATCCGCTACGTAGCCTTCGCCCGGCGATTGCGTCATGCCGTCTTCAACCGTCTCGTCGACGCCATGGGTCGAAATCAGGCGCAGAATCTCTCCATCGAACATCCACAGATGAATCGCCTGGCACGGCAGCATGGCCGCAGCCTTCACCGGAATGAGCGCTGTGACCGCCTCCATCTCGAGGGTTGCATTCAGCGATTTCTCCAGGTCGTAGAGCTGCGACATCCGGTGGACTGAGTCGAGCAGATCCTGGCGCTGCGCGTCGGCGCTCTCGGCGGCCAGAATCGCCGCCGGCGCCAGCTGAATGACCGGCGCAATTGCTTCGAAATCCTGTAACTTCGGCGTTCCCGAGAAGAAGAGAATCTCCACCACTCCCGCAAGGTCCTCTCCCAGCAGCAGCGGAATGTATGCGATCGACGAGACCGAACGCGAGATGCTCAAATGCGCGTAGTCCTCGCGCAGAATATCGGCGGAGGAGTAGATCAGAATCTCCGGCGTCTCCAGAACCAGCGGAGCCATCAGCCGGTTTCCCGATCCTGCCATATCCGGCGACGGTGAGATATCTCCCGCCAGGCCGATCACCGTCCAGGCGTTCTCAACTTCCTCGTGCAGGAAGCGGTGGACCGCGCAGGCGCAGTTCGGCAGTTGCGTCACAACAGCCGAAGCGATGATCGAGGCGCGCGAAGCCGCGTCGGGCGTGGAAAGCAGCATCGCGCCGACTTCGAGAGCGGCCTCGTTGACTGGTGAAATCATCCGGTCCCGGGACGTCCGGTAAAAGTTAGCTTGACAACGGGGGAGACGCCATTAATTCTCAGGTAGTTGAGGCTTGGAGATTAACAAGTATCAACTCTCGATGTAAAGCGAAATCTCGCTTGGAGATCAGGGTGCCGTGGATCTCGATATCAAGGAATCTGGTGCTGTCTGTATCTTGAAATTGAAGGGAAGGCTGGTCAGCGGAGAAGCCGTTGCCCAGTTTGAAAATGCGTTTCAGCAAACACTTGCCGGCGGACACACCTTTCTTGTCGTCGACCTCGAAGCGCTGCCCTACATCGATTCGTCCGGCATCGGCTCCCTCGTCAACGCGCTACGCCAGGTCAATAAGGCTGGTGGCACGGTGAAACTCGTGAACCCCGCGCCGTTTGTTGCCAAAACTCTCAAGATGGTTGGCATTCTTACGCTCTTCGGTGTCTACGAGTCAGAGGCAGATGCTGTCGCCTCAGTGCGCTTAGCTCTTCGAAGAACTCGCCCAGCGGCAGCGGATGGCTGAAAAGATATCCCTGAAATGAGTGGCAGCCCAGCTTCGCCAGAAACGCGCGCTGCTCCTCGGTTTCCACGCCCTCGGCAATCACCGAAAGCCCCATTGCCTTGCCGAACGAAATGATGGCCTGCGCCACTGCGCCGCTGATCGGATCCTTCAGGATGTCGCTCACAAACGTGCGATCGATCTTGATCTGGTCCAGCGGAAGACGCTTCAAATACGTCATCGACGAGTAGCCCGTCCCGAAATCCTCCAGCGAGAATCGCACCCCGTGCGTTTTCAGCTTGTTCATCCTGGTGATCACGTCCTCGACGTTCTCGCCGAACATGCTCTCGCTCAACTCGATCTGCAGGTTCCTGGGGTTGGCGCCGGTCCGTTCCAGCGCTGCCAGCACATGATCCACAAACTTCGGCTGCCGGAATTCGCGCGAACTCACATTCACCGCGATGGAGAGATGCTCACCCGCTTTGCGTGCGGCCCACGCTGCAATCTGCAGGCACGCGGTTTCCAATACCCAGTTGCCCAGCGAAAAGATCAGGCCCGTCTCTTCCGCCAGGGGGACAAAATCCTGCGGCGTCACTAAACCCCGCGTCGGATGCTTCCAGCGGATCAGCGCTTCCGCGCCGGTCAGCAGCCCGCGATCCAGTTGCGGCTGATAGAACAGCGAAAACTGATTCTCGCGGATGGCCGCGCGCAGATCCCTCTCCAGCGCCACGCGCGCATTCACCGATGCCTGCAGCGCCGGCGCAAAGAAGAACATCGCGTTCCGTCCCGCTGCCTTCGCCTGGTACATCGCGATATCGGCCTGCTGCAGCACCTCGTTGGTGCTCTCGCTCTGGTTGCCGAAAACCGTGATTCCCATGCTCGACGTGGTGTGGCACTCGCGCCCTTCCAGCAGAAACGGCTGGTCGATCGCGCCCAGAATCTTGCCGCCCACGGTGCGTGCCTGCGCAGCCGCAATCTCCGCAATCTGGCTCAGGTCTTCGAGAACAATGACAAACTCGTCGCCGCCCAGTCGCGCAACCGTGTCCACCTCGCGCACGCAGCCCGCGATCCGCCGCGCTGTCTCCTGCAGCAGCAGATCCCCGATGTGATGACCCAGCGTGTCGTTCAGCGATTTGAATCCATCGAGGTCGACAAACAGCAGCGCATGCTTGCTGCCGCTGCGGATGCTCGAAATCAGGGCCTGACGCAGCCGCTCCCAGAGCAGCCGGCGATTCGGCAATCCTGTCAGCGTGTCGTAAAACGCGAGACTGCGGATCTTCTCCTCGTCTGCCTTGGCCGCCGAAACGTCGCGAATGTACGAAATCACGCACGACTCGCCGTCAAACTCCGCGTACGAAGCCGAAAGCTGTCCCCAGAAAACCTCGCCGTTCTTCCGCCGCAGCCTCACTTCCAGATCGCGGCAGGCGCCTTGTTCGTGCAGCGCTTCCGCCACCCGCAGCGTGTCGCTCTCGTCCGCCCAGATATCCAGTTCCGTGGACGTATGGCCGATCGCCTCGTCGCGGGTGAATTGCAGAATCTCAAGAAATGCCGGATTCACTTCCACGATCTTGCCGTCTTCCGCGCGAGCGATCAGCACTCCGTCGGGGCTGGTATCGAATGTGGTTCGATAACGGTCTTCCTTCGCGGATGCTGCCGGCTCGGCAGGTGCAGTCTGCGCGGCCTCCGTCTTCATGCGCTCATGGATGTCTTCGACATGCGCCAGCAGGTGGGAAGGCCAGCCCTCCCGATCCCGCAGAAGCGATACGGTCAGCTTCGCCAACGTCAGGCTTCCGTCTTTCCGGATCAGCCGGATCTCCAGGCTCAGCGCGTCGCTGGCGCCCGTCCACAGCTTCTGAAACGATGCGAGGCACTGCGCCCCGTCTTCATCCGGCGTAATTTCCTGCATCATCAGGCCGCGGACTTCTTCACGCGGGTAGCCGATGATCTCCGCAAACTCCGCATTGCAGCGGAGGATGTGGCCTTCCGGCGTGGTATGAACAATCCCCACCGTTGCCTGCTCGAGGAAATTTCGGTTCTCTAAGGTAGGCATATCGCACATTGAGGATTGCCGTTCTGCAGCTGCTTGTGTGCTCGAATTGTAACGTCTCGTGAACGTGTTTTCAATGACTTGACCCCAATTCGGCAGAGGAAAAACCGAGCAAATCGTCACCTGCCGCAAGCACCACCGTAATCACGCAATCGCACCCGTTGGCATCACAGG
Source organism: uncultured Acidobacteriaceae bacterium (assembly GCA_963830285.1). Classification (GTDB taxonomy): domain Bacteria; phylum Acidobacteriota; class Terriglobia; order Terriglobales; family Acidobacteriaceae; genus Telmatobacter. The sequence continues at coordinate 346,830 of CAWHLU010000008.1, read as the reverse complement.
CAATATTCATCCCCAAAACGGGTTCATCGTTTGCTCAGCGTTGTTCCTCACACTCAATGCCGTCCGAGTTAACCACTGGCCGACTGACAATGCCTAAGATGGTTCCCCATAACTCGAAGCGCACACGCGAGGTGAATGGATCGAATAAATATATAATACGCATGAGTTTAACTGTCACAATTGCACGTTCGTTCCATTCCCCGTTTTTTGGACAGCCGTCGTCATCGTTGGAAAAGCAGCACTTCAGTCCAACGGATCCTGTCCTCACGAGAGATATCCGCAGGGGAGCATAGATCACTACAACTTATGTGTGACATCCTTGCTTGCGCGTGGCAAACATCGTCCGGGACCCTCGAATGATCCTTACCAACGAGCGATTCGGCTGTGGAATTCCTCTGAACGTAACGATGCAGGCCCGGTACTCCAGTGGCTCCAGGGCACTCTTTCTTGGATTACTTCTGTGCGTACCCCTGCTCTGCGGACAGCGCTCTCTTGCGCAAAACAGCAAGCCGACCGCGGTCACGCCGCAGATTCCAATGGCCGCACCGCCCTCCGAGTTCAAGGTTCCGCTGCTCACCGAACCGCTCCGCCTTTCTGACTTTCCCGGCATGGAGCCCTCTCCCGCAATCAAAGACAAACTGGCCAGGGTAACCGGCTTCGTCCAGAACACTCCCAACGACGGTGATCCTGCAACCCAGCAGACCGACGTCTGGATCGCCCATACCCGGTCCACGCTCTATTTCATATTTATCTGCCACGACGATCATCCCGGCTTGATTCGCGGTCACCTCACGCGCCGCGAAGACATAGCCGGCGACGACACCGTCTCCGTCCTCCTCGATCCCTTCGAAGACCGCCGCAGGGGAGTGCTGTTCACCGTAAACCCCGTCGGCGTGCAAGCCGATGCCGCGTGGACCGACAGTCCCAGCGTGGACTACAGCAGCGATGCCGACTACAGCTACGACCAGGTCTGGGTCTCCGAAGCGCGCGTTACCTCCACCGGCTGGATGGCCATGATCGCCATTCCCTTCCGCAGCATCCGTTTCCGCAACGCCGCCTCCGACTGGGGTGTGGTCTTCTCGCGGAATCTTCCGCGCAACAGCGAACAGGACTTCTGGCCGCGCGTCTCCACCCGCATCTCCGGCGTGCTCACCCAGGAAGCCACCATGCACGGCATTGAAGGCGTCACCGGCTCCCACGACCTGCAAATCAATCCCTACGTGCTCGCCCAGAATGAACGGGAACTCATCAATCTCGATCCGCTCAACCCCTACTTCAGCTCCCGCGGCCTCGAAGGTACAGCGGGCGGCGAAGCCAAACTCATCGTCAAAGACAGCATCATTCTCGACGGAACCATCAATCCCGATTTCAGCGACGTCGAATCGGATCAGCCGCAGTTCACCGTCAACCAGCGCTACCCCGTCTACTTCCCCGAACTCCGCCCGTTTTTTCTCGAGAATGCGAATTACTTCAGCACGCCCATCCTGCTCGTCTACACGCGCAACATCGTTCACCCGGAATACGGCATTCGCCTGACGGGAAAAGTCGGCAACACGAATCTCGGCTTGTTCGCCATCGACGATCGCGAACCGGGCGAGACCTACGCTCCGGGCGATCCGCTCTATCGCCAGCGCGCCAAGTACGTCGTAGGCAGGGTCTCGCAGGATCTGGGAAGGAGTTCGAGTGTCGGTCTCATCTACACCGATCAGGAATTCGGCGGCGGCTGGAACCGCATCGGCGGCCTCGACTTCACCGCGCACATCAACAAAAGCTGGTCCGCGATCGGCCAGATGGTCGAGTCCTCCTCCATGAGTCCGGCCAACCCCGGAACCGCGTCAACCTACTCCGCCGGACCGGCCAGTTCTCTCGAAGTTCTGCGCACCGGACACTCCTTCAACCTCGACACCGTCTTCAAGGACTTCAGCACCGGCTTTCAAACCCAGCTTGGGTTCATTCCAACAACCGATCTCTACAGCGATCAAAACCACGCCACCTATCTTTGGTATCCGAAGAAAAAAGCGATTCAGAGCGTCGGCCTTGATGCTGTTCAACTCCTCGGATGGGACCACCAGGGCAATCGCCTGTACCACTACTTCACGTTTTCGCCTTACGTCACGCTTCCGCGCCAGTTGGTATTCGCGCCGCAGTTGGGCAATAACTCCGATACCCTCGGGCCCCAGGACGGATACCCGCTCACCCACAATGTGAACTTCACTGAGAACTTTGGCGGCATGTTGGTGCGCGGCGCACCGTACTCCCAGTTGAATTTCTATCTCGTGGCCCTTCGCTCGGGAAACGTGAATTACAACCCGGTAGCCGGCGGTGTTCCCTCGCTTCTGAATGCCGATGAAGTCCAGTTGCTCCTCACGCTCCAGCCCGTTCGCCCGCTCACGATTGCGAATACCTATCTGCTCGACCGCGATCACTCCGTTGCCGACAGTGCATTGGTCTACGAGAGCCAGACCTTCCGCACCAAGATCAACTACCAGTTCACGCGCTCCTTCTCCGCGCGCGTTATCGCTGAATACGACTCAACGCTCGCAAATCCCGCGGAGACCTCTCTCCTGCGCAAAAAGCAAATCGGCACTCAGGCGCTCTTCACCTGGCTCCCGCATCCCGGCACCGTCCTCTACATTGGCTATAACAACGACCTGCAGAACCTCGATCGGTCGCTCTGCAACCGCGGCCTCACCGGCGCCTGCGACCCCGACAATCCCACGCCGCCCCGCGCCGGCAACTACCTCAACGACGGCAAACAGATCTTCGTAAAGTTCTCCTACCTGTTCCGCTTCTAGGCTGCTGCTCCAGGAAAGAGCTGTCATTCCGACCGACCGGCAGAGGAGTGGAGGAACCTGCAGTTGCTCACCTTGCGGAACGCCGGCGATTGCCAAGAACGATCAATATGGCTCCGCCCGCCACAGCTCCGCCGCCGGCACCATAGGCCTTGGCTTTGTCGGAGGAACTAAAACCCCACACATTGTTCAATACCGCACTTGCGACAAGGACGCTCCCCCCGATTACACATAGGCCAAAGCCGAAGCCGGTCATCATCTTGCCGCCTCTGGTCATCGGCCTGTGAGCCGGTTGAGTTGGTACAGCGGTGGATTGGTTCTGCGAGGGAGTCGCGGTGGGCTGAGCGCCCGCCGTTTGCATCAATGCCTTGAAAGGAACGGGACCCTCCGCCATCGCGAACATGGAATTACTCAACATTCCGACTACGAGAAGTGCCACTGTGACGAGTTTCATCGATCACTCCTTACACATTCGTTAAGTCCCGTCTGTTCATGGTGTCGGCTAGCTTACCATCGTTTCTCGTCGTTGTGTTTTATTTTGCATACAGGTCCGCGTCGGTGGCATGGGCTCTCGCGGAGTTTCTAGCTGAGACCTGGGAAACCTCGAAGCCGCTCAGTCCTGTTTCGTTGGATGTGTCATCCTGAGCGCCGCAGCCTGGGGCCCCACGCAGTGGGGTAAGCGGCGCGAAGGATCTGCTTTTGCTTTATCGATTGCACCGGAGAGGACATTTTCCGGGTGCCCAGGTCTCGCTTCTGAGACCTGGGAAACCTCATACCTTCGTGGTTTTGCCTCTACACACCCTCGCCAACCCCGCCGATCACAGCCGCCTTCGCGCGTTTCCCCAACCGCACCACCAGCCGCGTCGGTAGCGTATCGATCGAAATCGCCGCATTCGTCACAACCTCGCCATCAATCTTCACGGCCTTCTCCGCAAGCTTCCTGCTTGCCTCGGCTCCGCTTGCAGCCAGCCCGAGCTGCAGCAGCAGCTTCGAAGTGCGAATCTGCAGCTCTCCCGCGGGACACGACGGGCTTACCAGGTCCCCATATGCGATGTGCACTTCTTCAAGATCCTCGGCCACTTCATTCTGCTGAAACATTCGTGCCCAGTTCTCGTCCGCGTGCTGCGCCGCTTCCTCGCCGTGAAACCCCGCCGTAATCGTCCGCGCCAGCCGCTTCTTCACATCCATCGGATGAACTGTTCCGGCACGGACATCAGCCTTGAGCGATTCCAGCTCGGAGAGCTTCAGATCCGTCAGAAACACCCAGTACTTCCACATCAACTCATCCGAGATGCTCATCAGTTTGCCGTACATCTCCGCCGGCGGCTCGTTGATGCCGATCGCATTGTTGAGAGACTTGCTCATCTTCTGAACGCCGTCCAGGCCCTCGATGATGGGCGTCATCAGCACGATCTGCGGCTTCTGGCCATAGTGGCGCTGGAGCTCGCGGCCGGCGCCGAGGTTGAAGCGCTGGTCGGTGCCGCCGAGCTCCACGTCGCACTCGAGAGCGACCGAATCATAGGCCTGCATCAGCGGATAGAGCAGTTCGTGAAGGCTGATGGGCTGCTCGGCCTGGAAGCGCTTGTGGAACTCGTCGCGCTCCAGCATTTGCGAGACCGTGAAATGGGACGCGAGGCGGATGGTCTGCTCATAGCCAAGCTTGCCAAGCCACTCCGAGTTGTAGCGGACTTCGGTGACTGCGGGATCGAGTACTTTGAAGACCTGCTCCTGGTAGGTCTTCGCGAATTCGTCAATCTGCTCCCGGCTCAGCGCCTTGCGGGTCACATTCTTCCCGGACGGGTCGCCGATCAACGAGGTGAAATCGCCCACCAGAAAGATCACCGTGTGCCCAAGCTGCTGAAAGTGTCGCAATTTACGCAGCAGCACCGTGTGCCCCAGGTGCAGATCCGGCGCCGTCGGATCGAATCCGGCCTTTACGCGCAACGGACGGCCCGTCTTGCGGCTCTCTTCGAGCCGTTCCCGAAGCTCCGAAACGCGAATAATCTCCGCCGCACCCTTCTGCAGCAGATCCATCTGTTCATCTACAGGAAGAAACGTACTCATCTCATCTTCAAGTATAGAGTCCTGTGATCGTGAGCCTTCCGGTCCTATCCGTCGCCATCGCCGTGTTGTGGTGAAACGTCATTTCCATTCTCGCCGCTCACCTTCTATATGCTCTATGCCAGGACTGTCGCGGTCTCCGGGAGTAATCGAATGTCTCTTTGCGCACTTTCCAGGGTCGTGTGGACTTTAGTGGTGATTACAATGCCGATCACTCTCCGCGCGCAGCAGTCGCCCTTTCCCATTTCGAACCACTGCTTCGGCTGCCACAACAATCTCAAAACCGCGAAAGGGCAAGACGTTTCCATAGGCTCGCCATGGCGCGCCAGCATCATGGCCAACTCCGCCCGCGATCCTTATTGGCAGGCGAGCGTCCGACGCGAGGCCCTGGACCACGCATCCGCCGCCTCGTCCATTGAGAACGAGTGCGCTACATGCCATATGCCCCTCCAGCACTTCATCGACAAATCCGCAGGCCACGACACGCCTGTTTTCTCCCGCTTGCCTCTCGATGCTTCTCACGAAGCCGATGCCTCTGCCGCCGACGGCGTGGCATGCGCCGTTTGTCATCAAGCCGAGCCGGCCGGACTGGGCACCGCGGACTCCTACAACGGCAACATCACCACCGCTCCGCTCAGCCAGCATCCGCGCCCGCTCTACGGTCCCTATGCGGCTGAGGCGCGCTCCATCTCCATTCACAATCTCGCCTCCGGCCTCACCGTCACCCAGTCCGATCAACTCGGCCAGGCTGGCCTCTGCGGCTCCTGCCATACCCTTTACACGCCCACGCTCGACGCCTCCGGAAAGCCCGCCGGCCGCTTTCCCGAACAAATGCCCTATGTCGAGTGGCTTCACAGCGACTACCACGACAAGCAAACCTGCCAGTCCTGCCACATGCCCGCCATTGCCGGCCCCGCGCCCGACGCAACCCTCGGCAGCCAGCCCCGTGAGGGTCTCCGCCGTCACTCATTCCCCGGCGCCAACTTCTTCATGCAGGATATTCTCGTCACTCATCACGACGAGCTGGACGTGGCCGCCTCTCCCGCCGAGCTCACCGCGGCCGCGACCGAGACCAGCGGATTTCTCAAGTCTCAAACCGCCCATCTTTCTATCAGCCCGCTTGCCGCTTCGAATGGAAAACTCTCGTTCTCCGTCACCGTCCGGAACCTCACCGGCCACAAGTTTCCCACCGCATACCCATCGCGCCGCGCGTGGCTCCATGTCACCGCCAGCGATGCTTCAGGCCACGTCCTCTTCGAGTCCGGCAAACTCAATGACGACGGCTCCATCACAGGCAACCTCAATGACGCCGACCCCGCGCGTTACTCCCCGCACTACACCACCATTACCGCGTCCGATCAGGTGCAGATCTTTGAGCCCATCCTCGGTGACGCACAGGACCACGTAACCACCGCACTGCTCACCGCGACACACTACCTCAAAGACAACCGCATCCTCCCCGCCGGCTTTGACAAACAGTCCGCCTCGCCCGACATCGCTGTTCGCGGCGAAGCCGCCTCTGACCCCGCCTTCATCGGCGGCACGGCCACCACGCGCTACGAAATTCCCACAGGAGCGGCCGCTGGCACCTTCGTCGTAAAGGCCGAATTGCTCTATCAGCCCGTTGGCTTCCGCTGGGCGCACAACCTCGCGCCCTACCAGTCCTCGGAGACGCAGCGATTTGTCAAATATTTCGAATCTGCCTCCGCCAAATCCGCAGAGATCCTGGCGCAAGCCGAGGGACGCCTCTAAGGAAAACGGATGTGTCATTCTGAGCGAACGGGGCCCCGAACGTAGTTCAGTTCGGGGGTGGTGAGCGAAGAATCTGCTTTTCCATTCACGATCCTTAGCACTGACCGAGGTGCCCCATCCAAACTCCGCTTGGGTGGGAAAGCACGATCCCACCTGATTTTCATGGTCTTGAATCGCGCGAGCCGAATTATGACTGCGGTTAGAGATTACAGCAGTTACGCGTCATGTCTGAGTGCGGTCACCGGGTCGAGATGCGCCGCTCGTCGTGCGGGCATCCAGGCTGCAAGCAAAGTCACCCCACTGAGCGCCACAACGATCGCAGAGAGAGAAACGCCGTCGAATTTTGCCGCTCCAAACACGCTGAATTGGACGAGCTTTTCGAGTGCGATACTGCCGCAAAGCCCCATCAGAAGGCCTGCAATCGCAACTCTCGCTGCGGCCCGCAAGACCCATTTCGAGATTTGCCCTGCGCGATGCCGCCCAGGGCCATCCGTACTCCAATCTCGTGTACACGCTGGGTGACGTTGTAAGAAATAACGCAATAGATACCGATGGCTGCGAGTGCCAGACCCAGAGCCGCGAAGCTGCTAAATAGCGCCATGTTGAAACGCGGCTGATCGGTCTCGTGGCCAAGCATCTCATCTATCGTCATGGGGCGGCCGACCGCGATACTCCGGTCCATTTGGTGAATCTTCTCCCTGACAGCGTTCAGAATGCTCAAGGGTTCTCCAGTGGTCCGAATGGCCAGGACGCGTCTCGAGGCGCAGCCAATGTGTAGGGTAGATAGATGGCCGGCAGCGTGGCGTCGCCGCAGTCCGTCATTCTTGATATCTCCAATAACGCCGATTACGGTGATCTTGGAATTGATGCTGGGAAGTGCAAGGAGCGTGGGCGCGAAGCGTTTGCCCAAAGACGTCGAGTTGTACGTTTTGACCGGTCGGGTCGGCTCCGGTCGGCATGAGTCTGGCGGCGCTTTCATTGATCAGCGCAACATGCATCCCGTTTTCAATTTCGCTGGATGTGAAGTTGCGTCCACGCTTGAGAGGAATACCAAGAGTGCGAAGATAGCTGCCGCTGACGAGTGAAATAGCGAGCTTTTGGCCGTCGACTCGCGGATGGCCATCGATCACGTATGTTGATTGCCATCCACCGTAAGGCATTCCGCCGTTGCCAATCGCCGCCGCCTGCACACCGGGAAGGCTCGAGACATTTTCGATCAATTCCCGGCCCAGGATGTTGCGCTGTTCCATAGTCGGATAGCTTTTCGGTTGAAGATCGATGCGCAACGGTCAGAGTTTTCTCCGGTTGGAAGCCGGGATCGGTGTGAAGCAATTTGGACAAAGGTTCGGATCGTTAAGCTCGAGCCAGCAAGCAAAATGACCGATAGTGCGATTTCGACGACAACCAGGCCACTGCGTACCGACTTGTCCGCGGATGCTTCCGCCCGCGCCGTTACCGCCATCTTTCAGACTGTCTGCATAGATCGGGACGCGAGGAGCGGAGTGCCGGCACGAGCCCGAACAGAATGCCGGTGAGCATCGAGACGGCGACCGCAAATAGCAAGACATAACCGTTGATGGCGATGCGCGCTTCGTTGGGAACGTAATTGGGAGGAATCAAAGCCACGATTGCCCGAGCAATGCCGAAGGAAAACAGGACTCCCAGAGCGCCGCCAATGAACGACAGCAAGACGCTCTCGGTGAGGAGTTGCCGGATCAAACGAGCGCGACCTGCTCCGATTGCCATGCGCATCGCGATCTCACGCGACCTTGCTGTCATGCGGGCTAATTGCAGATTGGCTACGTTCACGCAAGCGATCAGAAGCAAAAGACCTACAGCGGCGAGCAGAAGTTTGAGGCTGGTCTTCATTGATCCGCTTGCCTGGGTGATGTCCATGTAGTTCGAGGAGAACGGTGTGCATCTGCCCCCGGGGAGAAGCTGCGCGGGTTCAATTTGAGCAAACTCTACATTTAATCTGTTAAGTTGCTGCTCGGCCACTTGCGTCGTGGTTCCCGGAGCCAGACGCATGATGACATTAATTGGAGTTTCATCGGTGAAATCCATCGGCATGGGAAGCCAAAACGAGTCGTTAGTCCACCAGCCGAATCGGGGTGGCATGACGCCAATGATGCTGTGCGGAACGCCGTCGAGGATCGATCGTCCTGCCGAGTACCTTGCGATCGCCGTCGAACATGCGGAGCCATAGACCGTAGGTCAATACCACGACGTTGGACTAGGCTTGCCTCCGGCCCGGATATCATAGGGCTGTATAGTGCGGCCGATCAGTGGCTTTACGCCGATGAAGTTGAAAGCTCCGCCGGTGAGAAAGACCCCGTAGAAAGCTTTCTGTGCTGTTATCACCGGTCATCAGGACCTGGTTGTTGTCAGTGGCCATGACGTCGGCGAATGCTCGAATTTTTTGAATTTCGAGAAACTCCCGCTTGGTGTAGCGGTGCCAGCCGCGCACTGGATCATTGGGACCAACCACCGCCGGAGCCCATATCTCGTTCGGCTTCGAATAGGGATAAGGAGAGATGAGGACTCCATAGACCACACTGAATAAGGCGACGCTTGCGCCAATTCCCAACATGAGCGAGAACAGTGCAACGCTTGCGAAGCCGGGGTTTCTGCGGAATCCCCGCAATGCGTAACGAATGTCTTGCCATAGCCGTTCGGCCCATAGCCAACCCCATATCTCACGGGACTCTTCACGGGCTGTGAGGAGATTGCCAAACTTCATGTTGGCGGCGCGGCGGGCTTCCTCGGGCGCCATTCCGTCTTCCATGTTCGCTTGGGTTTCGTAGTCGATGTGAGCCTGAATCTCGTCATTTAGCCGCTCAGCGCGTTTTTCAAACCACGTCATCTCAAAACCCCTTCTTATATTTCGCGAGTCTACTTTCCCTCTTAGGTGAGTGGCTTCAAGATGAGCCCGATCGCTTCAGAAAACCGTTCCCATCTCGATGTCTCAGCGAAGAGCCTTCGTTGCCCTTTGGCGGTAAGCCGATAGAATCTGGCTTTGCGATTGTTTTCAGATGTGCCGTCTTCGGCGGCGATCAAGCCGTCCTTGATGAGCCGTTGAATCGCGGGGTAGAGGGAACCATGGCCGACTTGCAACATTTCCCGCGACCGGCTTTCAATTGATTTCGCAATGGCATGACCATGCACCGGGCCCAGCGCCACCGTCTGCAGGATGAGCAGATCAAGAGTGCCCTGAAGGAGCCCGGATTGATTTTTAGAGCTTCTAGTCGACATTCGACCTGAGATTAGCTCCCCTTCAGGTCGAATGTCAAGGGAAGCGTGTGTGAATTCGTTAAACTATCTTTGCGGGCGGTCACACGCATAGTTGCCCAACCTCTCATCGGCCCTGGATCAAGAACAATAAGTCGGCTTTGCGGACGTTTTCCGCCGACCTGGCGCCGTTCCCGGACAATAACCGTCGACCCGTCAGTAACAAACCAGCAAACAGTCCGACCTCTGTCCGGTCACACAACAACAACCTTCCCTCGCAGAAACTGCGGAATCGCTGTGGCCTATTTCCCCCGGTAATCAATCAACGGCTTCTGCCCCTCCGGAATCGCAGATCGATACGTCTTTCCCGCAAGCTCCTTCGCGAAATCCGCCTTCGCCGCTCCGATCAGCTCCGGCCTCGTAAACAAATCAACTGCCGTAAAAGCCAGCGCCTTCGACGCCACCACCATCCCATCCTGCCCGATGCTCATGCCCGCACTCGCCGCTGCCTGCCACGTATGCGCAGCCACGCCCGGCACAAACGTGGCCGTCGAGAAGCCGATCGTCGGCACCACCCAGCTCACGTCACCTACATCGGTGGATGCCGAGGGTGCGTTGGGATCGGGCCGATGAAACGGCTCAACCACCTTCGTTTGCTCGAGGCTCGGCACCGTGTCCAGGCCGAGCGTCTTTTGCAGATCACGGGCAAAACTACTCTCCGAGTCATTCATCGTGTAGCCGCCCACTTCCTCAAGATTCTTCTGCGCCACCTGCGCGAGAGCATCATTCCCGATAATGTCCGCGTCGCTCCCGATATCCGTCACCTCAACCGTCGTTCCCGTCATCAGCGCCGCGCCCTTGGCCACATCGAGAATCCGCGCCCAGATTCCCTGCAGCACCGTATTCGACGGACTGCGCGCCATCAGGTCCATCTGCGCCAGGTCAGGAACGATATTCGGCGCCACGCCGCCCTTCGAGATGATGTAGTGCATGCGCGTATTGCTCGGCACGTGCTCGCGCATGAATTCAATGCCGTTGCCCATCAGCATTACCGCATCCAGCGCCGACCGTCCGCGATCCGGCGCCATCGCCGCATGCGCCGCCACGCCGTGAAACGTGAACTTCGCCGAAGTCACCGCCAGCGCCCCGCCATCGATCACGCCGTTGCGATCGGCCGGGTGCCAGTGAAGCACCACGTCCACATCCTTGAACAGTCCCGCGCGCACCATGTAGACCTTGCCCGATCCACCCTCCTCCGCGGGAGTTCCGTAGTAGCGCAGCGTCCCCTTCACATGGTTCGCCTCCATGTACTGCTTCACGGCAACCGCCGCCAGCGCCGCGCCCGAACCCAGCAGGTTATGTCCGCATCCATGGCCCGACCCGCCCGCCGTCACCGGCGCGCGTTCCGGAACCGCCTGCTGCGACAGCCCCGGCAGTGCGTCAAACTCGCCCAGAATCGCGACCACCGGCTTGCCCTCGCCGTAGCTCGCGATAAAGCCGGTCGGCTCGTCGGCCACACCGCTCTGCACCGCAAATCCCGCCGCCCTCAACTGCTCCTGCAGCAGCGCCGAGCTCTTGTTTTCGTGATACCCAAGCTCGGCATAGTCCCAGATCTGCTTTGACACCTGCTTCCAGTTCGCGCTGTTGGCTTCCACCAGCTTCTGCACCTGCTGATGCCCAGCATTACTCGTTTGCGCCTGCGGCGTCGGCGCGCACAACAAGCAGAGCGTCAGTAATCCGAAGGCAGAGCGAAGGCGCACGGCAGATCGTGAGTTTTTTCTCATTGCACGAAAGTCCTCTTATTCGAAGAATAGGAATGCGGCACTGTTCCGTGAAGACTATTGGAGCCAGCTCAGCGGCGCAAGTGCCCGCGTACAGTACCCGCCCGGGCTTGTCATGGACTTTGATTGGATTTTTGCATCTTCCCCATCGCCGTCCCATCCAAGGCGGAGGAGAAGACTGTCCCATGCCACCAGTAAAAGGCCGTTCCATGCAGGTCGCCGCCCCCGGCGGTGCATTCCAACTCGTTGAAAAGGAATTTCCCGAGCCCGGTCCCGGCCAGGTCCGCATCCGCGTCCACGCCTGCGGCGTCTGCCACAGTGATTCGCTCACCAAGGAAGGCCACTGGCCCGGCCTTCAATTCCCGCGCGCCCCCGGCCACGAGATCGCCGGTGTCATCGACGCGGTCGGCCCCGACGTTCCGCTCTTCAAGCCCGGCCAGCGCGTTGGCCTCGGCTGGCACGGGGGCCACTGCAACTACTGCCCGCCCTGTCGTCGCGGCGACTTCATCCTCTGCGAAAACCAGCCCATCAGCGGCATCAACTACGACGGCGGCTATGCCGACTACGTGATCGCCCCCGCCAACGCACTCGCCTTCATGCCCGACGAGCTCGCCGACACCGATGCGGCCCCGCTGCTCTGCGCCGGCATCACCACCTTCAACGCCCTGCGCAACTCCGGCGCTCGCACCGGCGACACCGTCGCCATCGTCGGCATTGGCGGACTCGGCCACCTCGCCGTCCAGTACGCCGCCAAGGCCGGCTATCGCACCGTCGCCGTCGCACGCGGCGAGGACAAGGCTGCTCTCGCCAGGCAACTCGGCGCGCACCTCTACATCGACACCACCACGCAGGACCCCGCGAAAGAACTCCAGAAAATCGGCGGCGCCAACATCATCCTTTCCACCATCACCAGCGCCAAGGCCCTTGAATGGGTCATCGACGGACTCGCCCCCGCCGGCAAATTCATCGTGGTCGGCGCGCCTGAGGACGGCCCCATCGTCATCAGCCCCTTTCCGCTGCTCCTCGGCCGACGCACCGTTGCCGGCTGGCCCTCCGGCACCGGCATGGACTCCGAAGACACCCTCAAATTCAGTGCCCTCACCGGCGTCAAATCCATGAACGAGGTCTACCCCCTCGAGAAAGCCGAAGAAGCCTACGCCAGAATGATCTCCGGCAAAGCAAGATTCCGCGTCGTGCTCAAAGTCAGTGAACAGTGAACAGTGTTCAGTGATCAGTGATCAGTGAATTGCAGCTGGGTGCCCAGGTCTCGCTTTTGAGACCTGGGCACGAAACTACCCTTCGCACCGACTGTGGGTGCCCCATCCATTTCGCAGTCTCATCGCGAAATGGGTGGGAAAGCACGAAACCCTATGTGCCCACGCTCGCTCCGTACTTTCGCCCATCGAACGGACATCGCAGCACTTCCAATCACTGACCACTGATCACTGACCACTGACGCACTGATCGCGGATCACCCTGTATAATCTCCCCATGCCGCAGATCCACCATCCCGCCGCTCTCGCGCCCGCGGCCCGTGCTGCGGCCCCGGCCGCCTAGACTCCGCCCCACCTCATCCCAAATCCAGCCACAGTTCCAACACTCATGTCCCTACGTCCCTCGGTCCCTGTGTCCCTTGATCGTCACTGCGTCCCTGTCCCCTGTCGCACTTACACTGGAGTCATCATGGAAGAGTTCAGCCGCATCCAGCGCCTCCCGCCTTACGTCTTCAACATCACCGGAGAATTAAAGGTCAACGCCCGCCGTCGCGGCGAAGACATCATCGACTTCGGCATGGGCAACCCCGACGGCCCCACGCCCAAACACATCGTCGACAAGATGATCGAAGCGGCGCAGAAGCCCGTCACCCATCGCTACTCCGTGTCCAAAGGGATTCCAAGGCTGCGCAAGGCCATCTGCAACTGGTACAAGTCGCGCTACGACGTCGACCTCGATCCCAACTCCGAAGCCATCGTCACCATCGGCTCCAAGGAGGGCATCGCCCACCTGTGCCTGGCGATTCTCGACTCGCGCGACACCGTGCTCGTCCCCAATCCCAGCTACCCCATCCACATCTATGGCCCTGTCATCGCCGGAGCCCACGTCGTCAGCGTCCCCGTCCACGACTGCGATCAGTTTCTTGCCGAGCTTGAAGCCATCATCCCGCGCATGACCCCGCGCCCCAAGGCGCTCATCGTCAACTTCCCGTCGAACCCCACTACGCAGTGCGTCGACCTGCCTTTCCTCGCGCGCCTCGTCGAGCTCGCCCGCCAGTACGGATTCCACCTCATCCACGACCTCGCCTACGCCGACCTCGGCTTCGACGGATACAAGCCGCCCTCCGTCCTCCAGGTCCCCGGCGCCAAAGATGTCGCCGTAGAATTCTTCACTCTATCGAAGTCCTACAACATGCCCGGCTGGCGCGTCGGATTCATGGTCGGCAACCCCGTCCTCGTCAACGCCCTCGCCAGATTGAAAAGTTATTTCGACTACGGGACGTTCACACCGATTCAAGTGGCCAGCATTCTCGCACTCGAAGGCCCGCAAGACTGTGTCGCCGAAATCCGCGAAAACTACCGCCGCCGCCGCGACGTTTTAATCGAAGGCCTCAACCGCGCCGGCTGGCCCGTGCCGTCACCCGAAGGCGACAATGTTCGTCTGGGCCAAAATCCCCGAAGCCTACCGGCCCTTGGCTCCTTGGAGTTCTCCAAGCTCCTCCTCAACGAAGCCAAAGTAGCCGTGTCCCCCGGAATAGGCTTCGGCGACTACGGCGACGGCCACGTACGTTTCAGCCTCATCGAAAACGAAGAGCGCACCAGACAAGCCATCCGCGGCATCAAGCAGATGCTGGCAAAAGGCGCGGCCGTCTCGGTGTAGGAACGACAGATGCAAAAGACCAAAGATTTTAGATGTAGGGAGCGAGGCCACTGGCAGCCGAGCGTTTTTCAGCTTATGGGTGGTAATCGGAGATCTCGCGTATATGTGGGCGAACGGCGGGAGATGTCGTTCAGTTGTCCGTCCTCAGAGCGGGCGGGGGATATAGACATGTGAGCACATGGGGATATCCTGAGTTCGATGCTAAGGATGCGTTGATTGGCATCGCGTTTGGAAACTGAAGGCCTCTCATTGACAAGTAGCCGGGCATTCACCGATTTCAGGGAAAGTGCGAACCTTGCCTCCGACCTGCTCGATCAACTGCAACTTGTAATCGCACAAAGTCATTAGCAGGCGCCAGCTCAAATCGCCGGACAAGAAATGCTTGTCGGATATATCTCGATAGACACACTGACGAATCCATGTGTCATTATCGACTACTAATTACTTGAAGATCTTAAACCAGAGTTGACCGGAAAATCACCAATTGACATTGTGCGTTTCGCCTTCCCCGAGACAATGACGATGCCCATTACAATGGTTGGCGAACCAACTCAAAAGACTGTTTCGTTTGTCTCCATAGAAACAATGTCGCAAGCAATGTTCGGCTTCGTTCACCTGCCCTGAGGGCACCGAAGTGAGCTACTTAATAGCCGCCAACCCTCAAGCTATCGTTGTCTCTGATATTGGTGACAGGTTTATTTTGCGCAACGGGATCCATCGGGCATTCTTGTTGGCACAGTTGGGAGTCAAAGAGATTCCGTGCATTTGCATAAAAGAGACTGGATCGATGCCCTTCGTGACCGGGGCGTACCCGACATTCGCTCCCGGGGTTTTGGTTCAGCCTAGGCAGCCGATGCTTACAGACTTTTTACGGCCGGAACTATGCCTTCAGGCACCAATGCGGCGAGCACATAAGGTAATCCGTATAAGCGCCGATGAACAATGATCCCGGTTGATTAGCGAGATGATTCCGGACTTTTATGATGGAGAGTTTCTGCCAGACGGGAGCTACGTCAGGCCACTTGGATTGAAGTCCAAGAGAAGTTTGGTGCGGGAGAATGAGAAGGAAGCTTTGCAATCAAATGAGTAGATTCATACAGATAGCTCGAACTTGTGGTTTCAGAGCCGTCTATCTATTTGGCTCGTTCATAAGTGGAAAAGAGGAGCCGAATGACATTGACCTGATGTGGGTATACCAAGGTGACTTCGGGATGCTTCGTCCCGAGTGCCAAGAGCTGCTCAACTATGGGACAATGAAACAGAGATGGAACTGGGATATGTTTTGCTGCTCCGACAGTCCTGAAATCGTTGAAGACTTGCTCTCAGGTTGGCGGATGAACAAGACGAAGACAAAACAGCGTGGAATAATCAAGTTTGATCTTGAGAGGTTTGAAGGGCTGATTCTATGAATGCCATCAAAGCAACCAAAGAGTATAGGTCCGGACTGCAACTTTCTCCCGATAGGGCAAGACGTCGTCTCCCTGCGAAGGACTTCGCAGTGGTATCTGTAGGTCTGATCGCAGAGATAAGCCGACTAGACCGTGAGCTCGAGGACCAGCAATTCAAGGCGTTTATGGGGTGCTGCGAAGGAATGCCTCTATTCCCACGGATCGCGCAATTTGTCCAAAGAACATGTACACGTGTTGAGGTTGACGAGAATCCAGCTATTTCGCTGGAAAAGAAGCGAATTGAAGAAATTCCGCTTACATCTCGGCGGCCAGAATGGACTGCTTCAATAGATCTGCCAAGTCTTTCAATGGGCGTCAACTTTGCTCGATGCAAGTAAAATTCAAAGAGGGTTCTCCAAGTCTCGATTCTGAGACATAGGAAACACTAACTCGCCCCAGCCCGTCATTGAGACCGGATCGTCCACTTTCGCTGCATCAGTCTTAAGCGATCTTCGCGACGGAGCCGAAAACTTTTCGAGGTAGGCGAGGCAGTGGTTCACGATCTTGTGGCTCGGCTCGCCGGTTTCCACCTGGTTCTGCAGGTGCAGCAAAACCGTGCTGTACTCTTCAAGCTGGTCGCCGTCGAGGTTCAGCTTCTCGATCTCCGTGGCGTACTTGTCCACGAGCATGTAGAGCGTATACAGCGATTCCATGCCCCATGATCCCAGAGATGTTTGTGAATTAGTCGGTACCAATCTCGAAGGTATAAAGACCATCACGTTACTATCATTCGAAAATCAAAATCCCTATCAGTTAACTTCTGTCATTTCGACCGAAGCGCGGCGAAGGGTAGAAACCTGCGGTTGTCCTCCCTATTGCGGGTGGCCCAGCCTGCCGCTCTCGATCTGCAAGATGAGTGGGTGCCCCATCCTGGCTCTGCCAGGGTGGGAAAGCACGAACCTCCTGACTCCGCGAACACTCGCGAAGCACGGCCTGCTCCGCTAACCCGTCAACCCCCTTTCCACCCAAAAATCTCCTAACCCCCTCATTCCACTCCCCAAAAACTTCCCGCCATTTTTGCAGGTAATTTCCCCCTGCCGGCGCACAATGGAATCGTGATTGAAACTACTAGCTCTGCGAACGTGCGCCGCGCGACACGCTAACTCCGCACCTCGACGCTAACTTCAATCCGCCGAGGAATCTACAAGCAGTCCCAATCCACACAGGAATTTAGCGCCACCCCCTCTCTCTAACCCGATGATTAGAGTGTATTTGCCCAAAGAGTCGGGGTAATAGGGGTCAAGCCCAACGAATCAGAAGCCGAAAAGCAAGACCAAGAGAGAGATGAAAAAAGCGCTGTCATTCCGACCGACCCTGAGCGCCGCGAATGGGGAGCGGAGGAACCTGCAGTTGCTTCTGGCGTGAGTCACGGGCGACATAGCGGACTCATTGCGCCTTGTTGGTGTAAGTTTGTTTGGTCCACACGAGGAGGTCTGAACATGGCAATCGGCGTACAGCAGGATTTCTCCGGAACTACCCTTGCGCAATACGACCAGGTGATCCAGAAGATGGGATTTCGTCCCGGAGGTCCCGGTGCACATGGCGCTCTCTTTCATTGGGTAACCAAGACCGACGCAGGTATCCGCGTAGTCGACGTGTGGGAGAGCAAAGAGAAATTCGAGAAATTTGCCGGAGAGAAGATTGGACCAATTACCGCACAGGTGGGCGTCACCCAACCGCCAAAGATCACCTTCTTCGAGGTCCATAACTATCTGACCAAAGGCTGAGGGCCGGGTGCCCCAGGTCTCGCTTTTGAGACCTGGGAAATGCACGAACTCAACCCCAGCCCGTCATCTTGAGCATTGATCGACTCGCGATCAGTGCACCAGCGGCGGCCCCGGCGTTCCATCGGACCAATGCCAGACCGGGACCATCATAATCGTGACCCGCTCTTCCGGATCATTCGCCGCGATGATCGGAGAACCGTCCCCATCGGCGCCCCAGCTTTTCCCGGCGTCGCCCGGAACAAACATCATCAGGTGCGGATGCCACTTCACGTCGCGGTCGTTCAGGTACTGCTGCTTCGACATCATGTAGCACATCGATCCCGGCTCCAGCGCGGGCAGTTCCTTGCTGTCCAGCGCTGCCGAGGTCTCCGCGAGGATCTCCGCCTTCGACTTTCCCGCCAGCACCAGCTTGGTCTTCATCAGAAAAATCGGCGCAAACGACCTCGCGGCCGCAGGATTGAAGCAGATGGGCGAGCGAATTTTAGGATTCCAGAACTCCGGAGCATCGGTGGTCGCGCCCCATCCGCGTTCCACGATACAGAGAAAACCATTCGTGCCTTTGACGGCGGTCGTGAATCCCGTCCGTCCCAGCACCATCACTTCGGCCCCATCCGAAATGGATGCCGGCGCGCCCGTGCGAGCCAGCGCAATTTCAGAGTTTGCATCGGGCATCAAATACGCATCGACCGGAGCCATGGCCGGATAAGCAGCCTTCTCCGCCTGCGCTCGCGCCATAGAGGTGGCGCCGGGCAGGCCAACTGAAACCATCATCGCCAAAGCGATGATCACAACATTGTTTTTCCGCATGACAGCCTCCAAAGAAGTATTTTGTGTGTGAAGTCCGGGATCCCTCACCGCAGGATCGTCTGCCTATACTAGACCAGACAAACCCCTCATTCGGCACCATCAAAACGTCTGACTGCTCTCGATTCGACCAGAAATTTTACTTGCCGCCGATACGTTTGCGATTCATACTTCACGATTGTTGTGAGGGTGCGCATCATGGCATATGCGTTGGTACTGACCCGTCAGCCGACCGAGTTCTTCACCTACAACACGGGACTGACCAAGGACAGACCCGAGAAAATGCAATTCAAGGTCGAACAGGGCCGCTACGGCACGCTGGTCCTCTTCAGTGCCGAAAAGATCACCGAGGTCCAGCTTCTGAAAGGTGACGAGCAGGGACCGACATCGGCCATCGTTCCCGGCGGGCGGCTCTTGATTGCCTATTCCGGCGAACTGAAGGAAGTTGCACGCTACACGACCATCGAACGCTTCGATCACCACATGGTCTCCATGCCGCGGAAGCGGGAGCCCTATTTCGTGACCTGGGAGCCGAACAATCGGGTCGTGCGAGAACTTGGTGCGACCCAGGGACACTGCTTCCGGGTGCACGGCGGCAAGACCCCGGCGCAGCTAGGCATCCTGATTCATGCGGCGCCGCATGTGGGCTGGTTGACTGGATGTATCTCGCCGCGCACGCTGGGCGACAAGGCCTTCCCTACGGCCTCGACATACACCGCGATCGCCGACATGTACCGGCACATCGGAAATGAGCAGGCGAATCTGTTCATCACCGATTCGTAGATTTGGGTCGCACCCGCAGCCCGCCGTCGCGGAACGCTTACCTCGCCGCTCCGCCACCCTCAGTGCGGCAGGCCGTCTCGAATTCGTCGTAGCTCGCCCAGTGCAGCGTCACCGTCGCGTGGTCGATAAACGGTCCGGTGTTCAGCTTGATGCCTTGCTCGTTCGGCCGGTCCATCACCAGCAGCGGCCCGTGCCAGTTTCCGGCTACGTCGAAAAAGCCGCGATTGTGGTAGTTGATCTGGAACGGCTTCTGCCACTCCAGAAACCGGAAGTCAAACAGGCTCTGATCGCTGGTCAGGTAGCCGCCATACATCGTGCCGCTCAGGTCCATCCGCTCCACCGAGCCCGGCGCAAGGCAGAGCCACCCCGTGCCCTTCAGGTCAGCGCTCCAGATCTTACCCTCACGCCGCCCGCCACCGTGTCGCCCAGGTTTTCCGGGAAACCACGACACATACAGCGGATAAGTCCTGCCGTCTTTTGAATTCAAAGTGCCCGTTCCGTGCCAGTAGAGCAGCGGAGTGGAGCGTCCGCCGATGTGCAGCGCCCACGGATTCAACGCCACCATCACGACCCACATGAATGCGACGGCGGCGATCAAGATCAGCACGATCTTCGTCAGACAACCGCCAAGTTTGAAAAGACAGCCGCCTCCACCTCGCATGCGCCGAGTATACCCCGCATCGGCGGGTTTCAGAGCATATTCAAAATCAGGCGAAAAATCAGAGAATCGCAGACGATTGCATTCCGGTCCAGACCATGCGGTGGAACATCTGGTCCATCTCTTGCGGCGATTCCTTTTCGCCGCGATCGAGCCACCAGCGCAGCAGCGACAGCAGGCTGCCCGACAGCGCCGAGGCGCGCGCAGCCAGCTCCCGCTGCGGAATCTTCGCGAGCCTTCCGGATTCTGTAAGTCGGCGCTCGATGCCGCGCGCAAAGTAGCCCTCGGCAAGCTCGAAGAAGTCCTTGAGATGGCCGGAGTCGGACAGCACGCGGTAGAGCTTGTTCTGGTTGCCGATGTGTGCAAAGAGTTCGGCGACAGGCATCACGCGGTTCGATTTGTCTTTGCGATCACTGAGCGAGTTGCTGATGGTTTCAAGGAAGGTCTCCAACTGGCTGACGAGCAGGTCGTCTTTGTCGCGGTAGTGGAGGTAGAAGGTGGATCGGCCGACGCCAGACCGGTCGAGAATGTCCTGCACGGTGACATCGTTGATGGGCTTCTCGATGATGAGGTTGAGGAGGGCCGTGCCCAGTTGCAAGCGCGTACGGCGGACGCGGGCATCCGCAGTCCGCATCGAGAGGGACTCGACGGCGGATAGCGGGCTGTTCGTCGGCATCGGCTTTGCGAATCGCGCAGGCAGCGCAGCGACTTTTGTGCGCACGTTTTTGGACATCGACGGCCTCTTTGTTCAACAACGCGGCTGGCCCTCTCGACGCGGCCGCATTTCAAAGCTACAGTGCGAATCATAGGCTGAATCGCGCGGTTCGCCGAATAAAAGTTCACCGTTGAAAAAGGAGAGTGACCATGAATCGACTTCGCTTACTTGCAGTGGGGACCGTGCTGATGTTTGCGCTGGGCGCGGTTGCACAACAAACAACAGCCAGTCCGGACGCGCACGCTGTCGCGGTTTCGCCCGTGGAACAGCATCTGAAGATGCTGAGTGACAAGCTGGGTCTGACCGCCGACCAGCAGGACAAAGTCAGGCCCATCCTGCAGGAGATGCATGACGGGTCGCAGAAAATTGCGGACGATCAGAGCCTGACCCCCGATCAACGCGAAGCCGCGATGGGGCCGGTTTTCCTCAAAGCGGACAAAGCGGTCCGTGCGTTTCTAACCGATGATCAGAAGAAGAAGCTCGATGAAATGGAAGCACAGATGCATTCGGGATCGCACGAGAGCCCGCATGGAACAACGGCGCCGCCACAGCGGTGAAGGAATCAACGTTGCAGAGGATCTTCCGAAAAGCAGATCCTTCGCGCTGCTTACCCCATGAACGACAAGTCGTTCATGGGGCCCCAAGCGTGCAGCGCTCAGGATGACAACCCTTATCGTGAGCATTGCGGCACGACTGAAGTCATGCCCCGTTACAAGCGAAGAGCGACGCGGTTTTCATTTTGCCTGAGGGCCGACCGGCGCGCTCATGCCGGAAAAGATTCGCCACGTTCCATCTCCGTCTCGCCGCCAGGTGTGCAGGATGCGCATCTCCCCGCTCTGCTCCGCTCCGTCCTTGTTCACCCAGATCGAGCGGGCGCGGTAAGTCGCCGTCGCCAAGCCACCAGAGACCTGCACCGCCAGACGCTCCAGCTTGTAGCTCTTCAGGTGTTCTCCTTTGGCGGTGTGGGCGGTAATCCAATCGGTGATCTGCGCTTTACGCGCCGGATCAGAGCTGGTGGCCGGCCATCCGAGAAAATCATCGCGCCATAATGCGCGATAGTCATCGAGATTGTTGGCTTGCACTGCGCGCCAGTAGGTTTGCTCGCGTGCCCAGACTGCGTCTTCTTCTTTGGCGCTTTGTTGCGCCTGACACAATCCCGCCGCGAGCAGCAGCCGGAAAGACGCGGCCAAGATGGGTCGGACTTCAGACAGACGACTCCCGTGCTGGAGCGCTGCAGATTCCCTGAAAAAACCGGGTCCGCGCCGATGCGCAAGCTTTACATTTAAATAGGAAATTCCCGACAGCGAGAAAAGCACAAATCGCCCGCGGGATATGTGTCGAAAGGAATTTTGATGGCCAGAGTTTTTTCCGCGTCTGCGTGGCGCGCGGCTGCAATGCGAATTCTTCTCATCTTTTGTTTCGTTGCGCTGGTTTCCGCGACAGCATCAGCCCAATCCACCTTCGGCTCGATCCTGGGAACGATTCATGACTCGAGCGGCGCGGCGCTTCAGGGCGCCCAGGTGACGCTGACGAATGTTGGCACGGCCGCGGTGCGAACCGAAGTGACTGATGTCGATGGCAACTACGCCTTCCGGAACATCGACGTCGGCGTCTATTCGGTCGCCGTTACCGCGCAGGGATTCCAGACGCAGACAATGCCCTCGATCTCGCTCACCGCGCGCGAGACACGGCGAGCCGACACAACGATGCGGGTGAGTGGAGGCGTCCAGACGGTGGTGATCGATGACAGATCGGCGGTGCCGGTCATCACGACCGATGTTTCGAACCTGGCCGAAACCAAAATCGGCGACGAGCTTGTCAATCTGCCTGTGGCCATCTACTCGCGGTCGACCGGATCCACCAGCCCCATCTCCACGCTTACGACCGAAGCCGGCGTCCAGACCGACGATACGCGGCAATCTCGCCGTGCTGGGCACCACGGCCGCCCTGCTCAGCGTGACCGTCGACGGCATTTCCTCGGTGGGCGTCGAGTATTCCGGCCCGGTCAACGAGATGTTTCCGTCGTTCAATTCGATTGAAGAGATTCGCGTCAGCGAGTCGAACAACAATGCCGAATTCTCCGGCGTCGCCGACATCACGACCGTCTCGAAGGCCGGAACCCTGCACTATCACGGCGGAGCCTTCGAGAATCACGAAAACACGGTCTTCAATTCGAATAATCCTTTTGCCCTGGCAAAGCCGAAGATCATCATGAACGACTTTGGCGGAACGCTTGGCGGCCCTCTCCATTTCCCACAGCTGTTCTCAAAACAAAAGCCGGGGTTCTTCTTCATCAGCTTTGAAGGTCTGCGCCTGCCGCGCGAGACGCCGATCCTGCTGAGCGTTCCCTCCGCGGACATGCGCAACGGCAACCTGACCGACTATCTGGCCGGGCAGGGGATCAGCGCCATCTACCAGCCGGACGGCGTTACGCCAATCGATCCTGCGAATGTGCCGGTCAGCCCGATCTCGGCCAGACCTGCTGGCAACGCTCATGCCGATGCCCAACTTCGGCGGTGCCGGGTCGTATGCAAACAACTACCAGATCAATTTCCCATCGCCCATCTCCTCGAACCAGGGCGACGTTCGCCTCGACAAGAATGTCTCCGACAAGCAGTCAATGTTTGCGCGCTTCTCCTACAAGAACCGGCAAGTGATTACGGCGCCGTCGGCACTTTGCACATTCACCTATTGCGCCGAAGCGGGCAGCCCGCTGCAGGGCGGCTATAACACGCCGGAGATCGACGAAGGCCTGACGTTCGCGCACAACTACGTCTTCACGCCGACGCTTCTGAATGAGTTTCGCGCTGGGTTCAATGCGCAGCACACGTCCGAAACGCAGTCCTACTCCACAACAGCGCTCCTCGCGCAGACCGGTATCACCTCAATTCCGCAGCCCGATACGCAATGGTCCGAAGCGCCGCAGGTGCTGATCAACGGATTCATGTCGACCGGCGCAGGCAATCCCGGAACACAGCGCGGGCAGATCATTCAGGCGCTCGACAACCTGACATGGACGAGAGGCAAGCACACATTCAAATTCGGCGCCGACTTCAAACGCCTGGCCGATCACGACGACAACGTCTTCGGCAACTACCGCTCGGGCTGGTATGTGTTCGACGGATCTTCCGACGTTGGCACGGCCATCGGCGATCCTTACACTGCATTTCTGCTCGGATATCCCGACTACACCGAAGTGAGCACGACGAACAACGACACCATGGATGGGCTGGGATATTCCTACTGCGTTCTATGGGCAGGATGATTGGCACGTGACGCCGAATCTCACTTTGAATCTCGGACTGCGTTACGAACTGCATCCGCCGCTGCGCGAAACCCACGCGAACACCGCGGCATTCATGCCCGACTGGTCCGGCGTCGGAACGGATGGCACGACCCAAGTCAACGGCGCCGTTGTCGTTTCAAATGCGAAAGCGCTCGCTAACGCATCGCAGGACCTCGAAGCGGCGATTGCCCCTACGCCGATCCTCACCGCATCGCAGGCCGGGATTCCATCGGTGCTCCGTTACGCCGATCACACCGACCTCGGACCGCGCATCGGTTTTGCCTGGCGGCCCTACGGCAAGGATACGACCGTACTGCGCGGCGGCTGGGGGCGCTTCATCGAGTCGCCTCTCGGCTTCTCGCTGGTGTCAGGCTGGGCCGTGTCGTCAAGCTACGTGGGAACGTACAACCAGGATTATCAGGCCGACGGCGTAACGCCATTGCTTAGCTTTTCTGATCCGTTTGATTCCTCTGCGGCCAGTTCCACGGGCACCGCCGGGTTCTACTACGCGTTTCCGATCCACTACAAGGATCCGACGGTGCAGCAATGGAACCTTACGCTGGAGCAGGACCTGACCCACAGCATCGGCATGCGGCTTTCGTACAGCGGCAGTCATGGCTCGAATCTCGAAGCGATGGTCGATCTGAACCAGGTGCAACCCAACACGATCGGCTATGCCGCCGCTGCCGCAAATCTTCCCTATCCCGACTGGAGCATCATCCAGAGCGTTACCAATCTTGCGGAGAGCAACTACAACAGCGGCACGGTCGAGGTTTCACGGCACAGCGGCAAGGGCATCACCTTCGATGCGAGCTATACGTGGACGCGCGATCTTTCGAATGCGGGCGGCGCAACGCCGAATGCATTTGCCGTAGCCGGCGGCACTTACCTTACAACGCGGTTCCATCCTGGTCTTGACTACGGCAACGTCATCTACGACCGCGAACATCGCTTTCTTGCGACATGGCTCTATGATCTGCCGTTTGGCACCGGCGAGCGCTGGCTCACAGGCGGCGCGGGGAACGCCATCGCCGGCGGCTGGAAGTTAGCCGGCGTCGCGGTGCTGCAGTCGGGGCCGTTCCTCACGCCTTATCAGCAATCGGTCGATCCTGCGAATACGAATATCCTCACGACTGTGGGCCAGGCGCGGCCCGACCAGCTTACCGGCGTTTCGCTCTACGCGCCCCGGCGAACCACAACGCAATGGCTGAATCCGGCGGCGTTTCCTTATCTCAATCTGCAAAACCCCGATGGCACGGGGATCGGCCGGTTCGGCAATGCTCCTGTTGGCGGTGTCGTCGGCCCGGGCACAACAAACTTTTCGCTGTCGCTGATGAAGAGCGTCACCCTGCGTGAAAATTCAAGACTCGAACTGAGCGTCGAAGCCGCGAACGTCTTCAACCATCGCAACTATGAGCCGCCGAACATGCAGGTGGATTCGTCAGGCTTCGGTTCCATCACTGCGCTGCAAACCGCCGAAGGCGCAGGACCGCGCAGTCTGGAACTGACGGGGCGGATCGTATTTTGAACACCGGAAATCGCACCCTGACAACGCGCCCTCCGAAGAAGCGGATCCTTCGTGCCGCTCACCACATTGCGTGGGGCCCCAGGCGTGCGGCGCTCAGGATGACACTTGTGGAGTTTTAAGTTATTGCAGATCGATCTGGAGTACCTGGATCGAATATGCCGGCAGCGTGATTGAGAATTTGCTGCTCACGTCATGCACGGGCGTCTCGACAGGCACCAGCCGATTAGGGTCGTCGATGCTGTTCGTCGTTTGCGTGTCGGGGGCGCTCAGCCGCACCAGTTTCGCCATGGCCTTCGGTTGTGCTCCGGGCATCGCGATCATCAATGGCTGTGGGTCCGACGAGGCGTTCACCAGCTTCAGATACAGCTGCTTCTTCGCCGAATTGATCGTGGATGAGTAGAAGAGCTTCGCGCCGCCATTCTCAAGCTTCGAAGCAACCGTGTGATCGCCAAGATACGACGCGAACATCACCTGCGCATAATACGCAGGCGAGCCGTAGCTCTTCATCGCGTTGTAGCCGATCAGGTCCGTCTCCCATTGCATGCCGCCTGGATTCACATTCACCAGCAACGGCGCATACGCAGCCATCACGATCAGGTCGCTGTTCCGCTCGAGACCCGTCATCCACGCAGCATCGCCGAGAGCTGCACCCATGTTCGGCGTTGGTGCGCCTTCGCGCGTTGCCCATTCGCCCACAAATATCTTTGGCCCATTGCGGTCGACCTTGTCGTAGTGCGTCGCGTCGGCAAAGTTCTGTGTCGCGCGCACGTAGTAGTGGTCGTCCTGCACGTCGGGTTTCATGTTTTTCAGCGGCATGGTGGCAATGAGCTGCAGGTCGGGATACTGCGCCTTGATGGCTTTGTAGAACTGCGCATACCGGCCTTCATAGCTGCCGGACCTGTCGAAATTGTCTTCATTGCCAATCTCCACGTAGGTGAGCTTGAAGGGATCCGGATGCCCGTCCTTCGCGCGCTCGGCGCCCCACTTCGTGTCCTTTCCGCCGGTCACATATTCCAGTTCATCCAGCGCGTCCTGCACGTAGGGCTCGAGATCGGCGCCGGGATTCACGTGCTCCTGCGCGAGAGAGTAGCCCGCGTACACCGCCAGCACCGGCTGCATGTGCAGGTCCTCGCACCATTCCAAGAACTCGAGCAGTCCCATCCCATCCGACGATTGATAATTCCACGGGCTGCGATGCGTCGGCCTGTCTACAAGCGGACCAATCGTTTTCTTCCACTCGAAGCGCTCCTTGATATGGTCGCCCTCGAGATAATTTCCTCCCGGCAGACGCAAAAATGCTGGGTGCATTGCTGCCAGCTTGTCCATCAGATCGATACGGTTGCCGTTTTCCCGATTGTGATACGTCGGTGGAAACAGCGACACCAGCTGCAGCCAGAGCGTGCCCGCATGGCCGGCAGAGATCACCAGGTGATTCGCGCTGGATGCCTCCATCGGGCCAGTCTTCAGAGCAAAGGTGAACTGCTTCCATTCGTTACCGATCCCGTTCACGGTCGCGGAGGCAACCGCTTTGCCGGTGTCGTCACTCACCAGGCTCACGCCGATCGGCCCCAGGTTCGTGCTGTCTGCCTTCGCGTAGAACGAGCCCTTGTATTCCGTGTTGTGATGCAGGGCCATGCCCCACCATCCCACGTTCAGAACGCCGGCCCGGTTCTCGGCATCCGCCTGCTCGATCTCGATCTTCAGGCTGGTTGGCAGCGCGGCGCTCGGGCCAGTCGTTGCGTCGTGACTCATCTTCGCCCGCGCGTTTCCGTCTTCGACCAGGTACCAGTAGAGAATGCCGCTCCAGTCGCCGCGAATCGTGCGGTTGCGCACCATCTCCGCGTACAAACCGCCGTCATAGGAGTAATTGATCTCCTCGGTCATCAGCCCATAGAGCGTTGGGCTCACTGCCGAGACGGGCTGGTCAGGATGAAGCGTCAGCGTTGCCGGTGCGTGTTGACCAGACGCAGCAAGGGTTGAAGCAGCGAAGGCAGCGATCGCAGACAGGTGGGCAAACGTTTTCTTTTGCATGCGGATTTCTCTCCGAAAAGAATGCCGGGCCAGTATATCGCGTGAATCCTCCCCGGCTTGTCGGCTCCGTCGCTTGCTTGATAGTTGCCAAAAGCAACTAATTTCGAATAACCTGCGATTTATGCCGGTCTCCAGCAGAATCGAGCCGCACCTCGCCGACCAGATCTCTGCCGTCCGCCAGTTCAACCGCTTCTACACGGCTCGACTGGGCCTCCTGCGGCGGCGCCATCTCGACGGCGATTTTGCGCTCACTGAAGCGCGCATTCTCTACGAGATCGGCGCCGGCCCCGGGATGACTGCGTCCGCCCTGTGCCAGATTCTCGAGCTCGACGCAGGCTACATCAGTCGCCTCTTGTCCGCGCTTACCAGGAGAAAACTGGTGCGCCAGTCAACCTCCGAAGCAGACGCGCGCGAAAAACTGCTCACCCTCACCGCGACAGGCACAAACGCCGTTGCGCGACTCAATCGGCAGTCCACCACGCAAATTGAGAAGATGCTCGCACACTTGAGTGCCGCGGATCGCGAAGCCATGGTCGCGTCCCTCACTCGCGTCCGGTCCATCCTCGTTGGGCCGGCGAAGCTCCCGGTTAGAATCGAGCGCCTCCATTCTTCAAGCAGCGAGGCCCTGGCCATCCTCCACGAGTACTACGAGGCCGTGCACGTGGTCCAGCGGGATACACCCGCGAGCATCCAGCGGCTGCTGAACGCGCCTGCCTGCGGAATGTGGCTGGCGTTTCTCGCGGACGAAGTCGTGGGGTGTGTCGTCCTGCGCAAACTCGATTCGATTCCACGATCCGCTGAATGCAAGCGTCTCTATGTGAGGCCCTCAGCCCGCGGCAACCGTATCGCCGACAGGTTGCTCGACGAACAGGAAGCATTCGCCCGCGCCCAGGGAATCGAGTGGATCTACCTCGATACCTATGACGACCTGAAGACTGCAATCGCGCTGTATGAAAAGCGCGGCTATACGCGATGCGATCGCTACAACGACAATCCCCAGGCCACGCTCTTCATGCGCAAGCACATCGGCTAAGCCCGCTGGTTCAAGCGTCACCAAAGGAACGCCGGGCCAGAATAAAGCGCAACCTCGCGGTTGCAGTGTGCCGGTTGTGCAGTCAGCGCTTCAGTGCCGTGCGAAGAGCTTGCCCCAATTTACGATGACCCGAGCCTGGAACTGGGCTTCAGGGCCTGTGTTGAGGTCGAGTTGCTGGGTCGCGAGTTCCACCTGCCCGTTGCGGAAGGGAAGAATGAGGCCCTCTTCAATGCCGGCCGTCTGTTGCCCTGCGGTCAACTCGTGCTGAAGGCCGAGAAAGAAGGCCGTGCCGCGCTTGTCCAGCGTGCGGAAGTAGTCGAATGTACCCACATAATCGCTCCGCGGATTGGCCGGCGAGGTGCCCACGGCCGCCGTCCATGTGAAATTCACAATGGCCAGGTTCCTGCCCCATCCATACTGTGGCGCTGCGGTCGCGCCAACTCGCCCCCCATCGGTGCCGCGAATGAAGGCCGTGCCGCGAGGCGAAAGGGTGAGCTCGAATCCGCCCTTTTCGAAGACCTTCTGACGAACGACGAAGTCGAGCCGATTCCCAAAATGCGTCACGCGATGCTTGTTTGCTGATTCGGAATCAAGCAGATTCGCAAGCACGCTGATGTCGGTGTTTCCGCGGGGCAGAGCAACGGAGACGACTGCCGGCAAATACGAGCCGTTATCCAGCCACAGAAACCCAGTTTCTGTCTCCACGCAACCGGCGCAAACCGGCGGAGGGCTGAAGACAAAGGTCGTGCCGAAGTCAGAAACCGATGCATTCAACGGTTGGCTCGGCGCCTGCTGCGCCTGGGCGAGGGACAGGCCACGAAGGAAAACAGCAAACCAGATCACGACGGAGGTCGGGGAAATGAGCTGCCGATTCAGATGGTATGCTCCAGCGCGCCCGGAGGATACGCCATCGCGATCCTTGCGATGGCTAAAGAATCCACCCACCGCCGACAACCTCGTCGCCGTCATAGAACACAGCCGACTGGC
This sequence comes from uncultured Acidobacteriaceae bacterium, assembly GCA_963830285.1. Classification (GTDB taxonomy): domain Bacteria; phylum Acidobacteriota; class Terriglobia; order Terriglobales; family Acidobacteriaceae; genus Telmatobacter. The sequence continues at coordinate 317,342 of CAWHLU010000008.1, read as the reverse complement.
CCGGAGTAACCGCCCGCTGCGGCTCGTCGAAGGTTGCGACCACCTCATCGGGACCCGCGGGCTCCAGCGTTGCCCACGCCGGCTCATGGCGATGGCGAATCTTTGCCTTCACGCGCATCGGCCCAGTCAGCTCGGGAATGCTGATCCAATTCAGCCGGTTCGCGCGCAGCGTATGCGTCGCTAACTCGGCATCAGCGCCAACGGTGACACGATGGTTCGCCGCATCGATATTCAGCACATAGAGCGGCGAAGGCGACGCGACCTTGAGTCCCTTGCGCTGCCCGACAGTGAAGTTCGAGATGCCCTCGTGGTGCCCCAGCACCTCGCCGGTCGAAGCCACAAGTTCGCCGGCCGTATCCGGCATCGCCTCGCCCTGCTCTTCGAGATAAGCCGCAAGAAAGTTCTGATACGACCCGCCGGGGATGAAGCAGATCTCCTGCGAGTCCGGCTTTTCCGCCAGCGCCAGGCCTTTCTGCCGCGCCACCTCGCGCACCTCCGGCTTGGTCATGTGCCCCAGCGGAAACAGCGTGTGCGCCAGCTGTGCCTGCGTCAGCCCAAACAAGAAATACGTCTGATCCTTTGCCAGATCCGCCGGCCGCTTCAAAATCCACCGCCCGCGCTTCGCATCGTACTCGTTCACCGCGTAGTGTCCCGTCGCAATCGAGTCCGCGCCGATCGAACGCGCCGTCTTCAGCAGCTGATCAAACTTCAGATGGTTGTTGCAGAGCGAGCAGGGAATCGGCGTCCGCCCGGCCAGATACTCCGACACAAACGGCCGCACCACATCCTGCTCGAACCGCTCTTCCTGGTTCACGACGTAATAGGGAATCCCGAGGTGCTCAGCCACGCGACGCGCGTCATACACATCATCGAGCGAGCAGCATCGCCCCGCCTTCGGCGCATCCGGAATCCCATGCTTGCCCGCCAGCCGCGTCTGATCCCACAGCTGCAGCGTCAGCCCCACAACCTTCGTGCCCTCATCGAGACGGGCAAGGATCGCCGCCACCGTAGAAGAGTCAACTCCTCCGGACATGGCGACGGCGATGGTGTGATTTCGAGGCATGGGGATCGCGTGCAAACTCTATTTTCGCATCAATTGCATTCGGGATGCAGAATCCCGGCGGAGTGACGGCCCCGCTTGCTTGCAGGGGCTTGAACATTGCGCAACCAATTGGTTGCGCAATCCCCCGCCGGCCTAACCGCCCAGTCGCATATTCAAGGTACGAGGGGTCGCCACGCGTAAAGTACGCCATCCATTCGAGTTGCCCGTATGGCACTCTCAGGAAAGAACTTATTCAAGGAACAACGACCTGGAACCGATCGGGGATGCTAGATATTTTGATGTGCCGATGAAGGGTCAACCGTAGAAAATTTCCAGTGTTCCCGAACCTTTTTATACCGTTCGAGGAGCAAGGCGTCGCAACGATGCTCGTGCTCCTCGCGTTCCAGGGCAGCTCCGGATCTTGCAGTTGCAACGGTCATGAAGCATTTGTGGCAGATGGAATCCATTGTGCCGTCATCATTTAGTCGATGTGTGAACTGTAATCTATAAGTCTGAGCCATGGATTTCGCTCCTTTCATCTAGAACTCAACCAGGCGCATCTCCAATTCCTCTAGTGCAGAGGAACTAGCAATTTGCCTTCCGTCTTCGGCTCAGGGCGCAGGTGGGCGTAGCCGACACGTCAGGATGGAATGTTTTGAGTCATTTATGAAAAATGCCGGGCAGGTTCGCTCCCGGAATCGAGGCTGTTAGCGAGTGTGGTGAGTCGGCAGCTGGCAAGCCGAAGAGCAGATTCTTCCTTCACCACGCCCAAACTCGGCCCCAAAGAGCCACCCAGAGGGCCCCGCCGCTCCTCGGACCGGGAAGCGTTGGGCGCCGCTCACTCAGAATGACACCGTCAATCGTGAGGAGAATTTCGGGCCCGGAACACTAGCCAAGCGTTCCGGCGGCAACCGGCGACAAGGACCGCAATTGCTGCACTGCTTCCGGTACAATCTGCAGCACGCGATCGATCTGCGCCTCGGTCGCTGTTTTCATCAGGCTGAACCGCAGGCTCGCCCGCGCGCGGGCTTTATCGAGGCCCATCGCCATGAGCACGTGGCTCGGCTCCGTCGCGCCGGAGTGGCAGGCTGACCCACCCGAAACCGCGATCCCTTTGAGATCGAGCGCAATCACCAGCGCCTCGCCCTCAAGGTTGTCGAACCAGATGTTGGTGGTGTTGGCCGCGCGAGGAGCGGGCTTTCCGTCCGGCAAGGCCCCGTTTAACCCTGTCGCAGGCAACGCCAGAACTCCCGCCTCCAGTTTGTCGCGAAGAACTGCCAGCCGCGTCATGGTGCCGTCTTCCAGGCTGTGCATCGCCAGTTCCACTGCCTTGGCCAGCCCCACAATGCCCGGCACGTTTTCCGTTCCTGCGCGGCGGCGGCGCTCGTGGCTTCCGCCTACGATCAGCGACTCCACCGGCGTCCCGCGCCGCACAAACATCGCGCCTACGCCCTTGGGTCCATGCACTTTATGGCCGCTGATCGAAAGCAGATGGCAGCCGAACTGCCGCACGTCGAACTTGACCTTTCCGGCGCCCTGCACGGCATCGATATGAAAGAAAACGCCCGTATCCGCCGCAATTTTGCCGATTTCCGCCACCGGCTGCAGCACCCCGGTCTCATTGTTGGCCAGCATCACGCTGATCAGCCGCGTTTCCGGCCGGATCGCCCGCAAAATATCATGCGGATCGATCAACCCGCTCGGCTGCGGAGCCACAAATGTTGTCTGCACCCCAAAATTCGCTAACTTGTTTGCGGCCTGAAGGATAGCCGAGTGTTCAATCGACGTCGTAATCAGGTGATCGCCGGGATGCAGCAGGCCGAACAGGGCAGTGTTGTCGCCCTCCGTCCCGCCCGAATTGAACACCACCTCGGCGTCGTGGCAATTGAAAAACTCCGCCAGTGTCTCGCGCGCTCGGTCAATCGCCGTACGTGCCTGCTGCCCATCGAGATGGATCGACGAAGCATTGCCAAACTGCTCAATCCAATAAGGACGCATCGCGTCCACCACCTCCGGCAGCAGGGGAGTGGTGGCGTTGGCATCCATGTAAATGCGGATGCCCGGTGCGTTGTTCGTAGACATGACAAGAGCCTCTCTTTGCGAGGTTATCACAGGAATAACCCACATAGCGGGATGGCACAAGCTGCTCACGAACCGGTGCAAACCGCCTCAAATGCCGTAATCTTGCGGCATGCCCCGTCTCCCGAGCCCGGAGATCGTCGCCCGCATGCGCCGCGAGCTTCTGGATTGGTACGACCGCAGCAAGCGAGACCTGCCCTGGCGTCACACCCACGATCCATACGCGGTTTGGGTCTCGGAAATCATGCTCCAGCAAACCCGCGTCGCGGCGGTCATCGAACGTTACACCGCCTTCCTTGTGCGCTTCCCGAACTTGCAGGCCCTGGCCGCCGCCCATGAGCAAGACGTCCTGGCCCTCTGGAGCGGACTCGGCTACTACCGTCGCGCCCGGATGCTCCACAAGGCCGCGCAAGCCGTCGTCGCCGAGCACCTCGGAATCGTGCCCGGCACCGCCGCCGAACTGCGCAAGCTCCCCGGCATCGGCTCCTACACCGCTGCCGCCATCGCCAGCATCGCCTACGGCGAGCATATCGCCGTGGTCGACGGAAACGTCGAGCGCGTCCTCAGCCGCATTCGCGGATGGGAATCGCACGATGCTGTCGGCGAAGCGGCCGTCCGCCGCAAAGTGGAGGAATTCTCGGCTGCACTCGTCGACCCTCGCCGCCCCGGCGACTTCAACCAGGCCATCATGGAACTCGGCGCCACCGTTTGCACGCCCCGCAATCCGCAGTGCCTTGTCTGTCCATTGAAAACAGAATGCCGCACTCTTGGCGAGCACAAGACTCCCAAACGCGCCCCCATGACCAGCAGCGAAATCGCCTGCCTGCTTTTAGTCAGAGAAAACAACTCCGCGACCGAAGTCCTGCTTGAACAGCGCGCCGCGAACAACACCGTCATGCCCGGCATGTGGGAACTGCCCCCCATTGCGATCGCTGACATTGCCGCTCTCGAAGAAAGATTGATCGTGCGCCACGCCATCATGCAGGTCAACTACACCGTGCGCGTCTATACTTTGCCGCTGCACGAAGTCTCCCCGTCTCCGGCCATTGCCGCCCATCAGCGCTGGTTCTCGCTGGCCGAAGCGTGCGCCATGGCCCTCACCGGCCTCGCCCGCAAAGTCCTCACCCGCGCCGGCCTGCTGAAAACCACCGCACGCAGCAGCTCCGCAGCGTTTGCTTCGCCCACGATCAGGGAATTAGTCTGAAGGTTCGCGGAAACATTGTCCTTCCAGTTTGTATCTCCCGGGGAGAGTTCATGCATAACGCAAAACTTGTTTGCCTTCTGGCCGCCGGCCTTTCTTTGCCGTGCGCTGCAATCGCGCAGCATTCTGCCTCATCTACCGATTCCGTTCCGTCCGTCGAGGGCCTGCCTGCTGCAGCCCGCGCTGCCGCTGCTTCCATCGATCCGGAAAAGATCCGCGCGCATGTGCGCTTCCTTTCTCTCGATCTGCTGGAAGGCCGCGGCCCCGGCACGCGCGGCGCTGAACTCGCCGCCGAATACATCGCCACGCAATTCGCGCTCAACGGCCTTGAACCGGCCGGCGACAACGGGAGCTACTTCCAGAAAGTCCCGCTGATCGCTGTGCACACCATCGAAGACAAAACAAAGTTCGCCTTCGTGCCCGCGAGCGGCCAGCCCGTCGACCTCACCTACGGCAGCCAGATCGTGTCGAAAGACGAAACCGGCCAGCCCACCGCCGACTTCGACGCGCCCATCGTCTTCGTCGGCTACGGCATTCACGCGCCCGAATACAACTGGGACGACTATGCCGGCGTCGATGTCAAAGGCAAAATCGCTCTCGTGATCGTCAATGAGCCGCCCTCCGACGACGAAAAATTCTTCAAGGGCAAAGCCCTGACCTACTACGGTCGCTGGACCTACAAATACGAAGAAGCCTCCCGTCGCGGCGCGCTCGGCGTGCTGATCATTCACCGGACGGATCTGGCGAGTTATGGCTGGTCGGTCGTGCAAAACTCCCAGGCTGTCGAAAAGAGCTATCTCGCAGGCGACCCGCTCAACACCCTCCGCGCCGCCGCATGGATCCAGCACGACGTAGCCCAGCATCTGTTCACCCTCGCCGGACTCGGCGATCTCGACCAGGGAATCGACCGCGCAGGCAAGCGTGGATTCCACGCGCAGGAACTTAACGTCCGCCTCAAGGCTCACATCGAAAGCCGCGTCCGCAAATACGATTCCACCAATGTCGTGGCTCGCGTCGCCGGATCCTCAGTCAAACCTGAGAACGCGGTTCTCTACACCGCCCATTACGATCACCTCGGCATCGATCCCGACGCGAAAGGCGACGGCATCTACAACGGTGCTGCGGACAATGGCACGGGCTGCGGCATTCTGCTCGAAATGGCCCGCGCGTTCGCGCAATCATCGCAGCGGCCGCCCCACGCCATGTACTTCTCCGCCGTCACGGCCGAAGAGCAGGGCCTGCTCGGTTCGCAATATCTGGGCGAGCATCCGCCCGTCCCCGCCCGCGACATCTCTCTCGATCTGAACTACGACATGCTGCTGCCCATCGGCGTTCCGCTTTCAGCCGATCTGGGCGGCGCCGAGCGCATCGACTTCTGGCCTACGATTCAAGCCGTCGCGAAGGACTTCCATCTCGATCTTTTGCCCGACCCCGATCCCTCCGCCGGCCACTACTACCGTTCCGACCATTTCTCGCTGGCCCGCGCCGGCATTCCCGCCTTCTCCGTCGATCAGGGCATCCTCTTCGAGAACCACGATGAAGCATGGGGTCGCGCGCAGTCCACCGACTTCGAAGAGCATCACTATCACCAGCCCTCCGACGAGTACCACGCCGACTGGGACTTCCGCGGCAACGCCAAGATGGCGCGCTTCGGCTTCGTCCTGGGCTGGCTCGCCAGCGAACAAAGCCACGCCGTTGAATGGCAGGCGGGCGACGAGTTCGAAACCGCCCGCAAGGCTAGCGAAAAAGGGCAGTGAACAGTGGACAGTGAACAGTGAAACAGTGAGCGGTGGACAGAAAGCCAGCGACGCGAGGGGCATCGCTGGTTTTTCTGTGCGTGCAGATTCTGCCGACCGAATCAGAACTGCAGCTTGGCTCCGAACTGGATCTGCCGCGATGTTGTCGACGTCGATGAGACCAGGCCCGCCGTGGGGGAGACTCCCGACGTGGCTGAGGTGTACGTAACTTCATTCGGCGTTTGCAGATTGGTGTGATTCAGGATGTTGAAGAACTCAGCGCGAAACTGCAATCCAAGGCGTTCGGTGAGATGCGCAGTGCGGGTGGCGGAGAAGTCGACCTCCGACAATCCCGGCCCCGTCAGCGCGTCGCGTGAGACGTTGCCGTAGGTTCCTGTGGCAGGTGGCAGGAATGCCGCGGCGTTGAAGTATTGCTGGGGCGTGCGCGGATAGAGAACTCCGCTGAAGTTCGGATTCCAGTTGGGGCGTACGGGATTGCGGGTGTCGCCATTGCCCGTAGGGTTGTAGCCGAGTTGCGGGGTGAACGGGAAGCCTGTCTGTACGGCCACAATGCCGCTCGCGGTCCAGCCACTCGCAACGAAATTCACGGGCCGGGATGCGTGACTAAGAAAGCGCCGATGCGGGCCGAAGGGCAATTCGTAGCTGCCGTTGAGCGAGGCCAGGTGGCGCACGTCGGTGGCGGCCGGCCCCCAGTCGAGCTTGGGATCGAGCGGGAATTCCACGAATGCAGGTGTGTTGCCGCTGACGCTGGTGTTCCATGCCGATCCGTCGTCGAGATTTTTGGCGTAGGTGTAATTGCCGCGGAACTGGAAGCCGCTTGCAAACGATCGCCGCACATCGACAACCAGCGACTGATACACGCCTACTCCTTGCGAGACCCACGATGTGGAGTTGGCGAGATTGGGATTCGCGTTCTTCGCGCCCGTGGGATAGAAGGGCGATCCGTTGGCAAGATAGGTCGGCACCGGCTCGTTCATGTCCTCTGAAAGAATCTGGTGATAGCTATGCGAGCCGACGTAACCCACGGTCAGTGAAGTGCGCGGAGCGATCTGCTGCTCGATCCGCAGGCTCCAGTTGAGCACTGCCGGCGTGTTGATGTCCGGCTGCACGTTGCTCGGCGAAACCTTGCTTCCCGCCGGAGGTGTTGTCCCCGGCGTGATTTGCAGATTTGATACCGCAATATTCGAAATCGACTCGGCAGTATTGAATGGCGCAGTCTGGTCGAGGCGATAGTCGAGCGTATCGAGCAGTCCATGATACAACCCGAAGCCGCCGCGAACCGCCGTTTTGCCATTGCCCCACACATCCCACGCGAAGCCGACGCGCGGCTCGGGAAGAAAGACGGCCGCGATTCTTGCTGAGTGCGGAACCACCGATCACAGGCTGCGTTTGCAGAACGCCGGCCACGATCGCGTAGTTCGAAGCGCGACTCTGTGCCTCGTTCCATCCGTTCGTGGATTCGGAACGGAAGCCGGCGCGCAACTCGAAACGCGGCGTGAGCTTGATCGTGTCTTCCACGAAGGCCGCCCCTTCGAGTGAGCGCCAGCCTAGTTCGGTCGGGGACGGTACCACCGTGAATGTCTTCACCGTGCCCTGCAAAAAGGTCTGCAGCGTGCTGAACGAGGCCTGGCCGTACTGATCCTGCGCCAGCAGATCATTTGACTGAATGCGCTGCAGCCACAACCCAACTTCGACCTGGTGTCGGCCGTGCGACCAGTAAACATGATCGTCCCACGTGAAGAGGTTGCGCGTTGCGGCGTTGTTGCTGCCTACGTTCAAGCCCGCCTGCGTGATCTGCGATGCGCCGTTGGAAGCGGTGCTGCCGCTGATCACAATTGCGCCGATGGGTTGGCCGGCAACCCATCCGGGAATGGAAACGGGACTGTAGCCGGTAAAGAAATAGCTTGCGCGCGAATAGCCGAAGCGCGCCGTGTTGAGCACAGCCGGTGAAAACACATGCTGTTCCTGCACGCTCACGACCTGCTCGCGCAGACTCTCATCAATCAGGCTCAGCGGATTCTGCGATGGCGTGTTGGCCGTGCTGTCGTCGACGGTGTAGACGGCGAAGAGCAGGTCTTTGCCGCTGAGGTTGTCGTCAAAGCGCGTGGTGCCGAAATCTTCGCGGATATGTTGCGGCGGGTGGCTGAAAGCTTCGCCGATTCCGCTGCCTAATTCCGGCCCGTTCTGCACCGGCCACAACGCGAGCAGCGGCGCGACGGCAGGATTGACGCCGACATACTGCTCCTGGCCGGAGGAGTCCGGCAGGTAGCCCAGGCGAGCCTCGTTGTCGGGCACGAGGGTGACGGCGCTCAGTCCCCAGTTCTGGCGGAATCCTTCGTAATTGCCGAAGAGGAACAGCTTGTTGGCGCGAATGGGTCCGCCCAGCGAGCCGCCGAACTGGTTGCGCTGAAACTCGGGAATGGCGCCCTGGTCGAAGTAGTTGCGCGCATCGAGTGCGCTGTTGCGAATGAATTCAAACGCGGTGCCGTGGAGTTTATTGGTGCCCGAGGTGGTGACGATGCTGACCTGCGCGCCGTCGCGTTTGCCGTAGGTGGCGCCGTAGGTGTCGGTCGCTACGTTGAACTCGCGCACAGCATCGACGCCAAGCAACTGGCCGCTCGTTCCACCCGGCGTTACATTGATGAGCGAAGAACCGGTGTATTCGATGCCGTTCAGGAGAAACAGATTGTCCTGGGGGCGGCGGCCGCTCACCGCGAACATGTTGCCGACGGACGAATTCGAAGTACCTGTGCCGCCGGACCGCTGGTTGGTGTAGTTCACGCTGGCAGGGTTGAGGGTGAGCAATTCGTCGTAGCTGCGGCCGTTCAGCGGAAGTTCCTTCACCTGGCGCTCGTCAACGAGGCCGGCAGTCTGCTGGGTGGTGGTGTTCACACCCTGATCGGAAGCGTCGACCTCGATGGCTTGCTGCACGGCGGCAACGCCAAGAACAAAGTTGAGTTGGAGACTCTGTCCGACGGTGAGCGAGATGCCGGTCTGCTCTTGCCGCGCGAACCCTTCGTGTTGAACCGCGACGGTGTAGGCGCCGACCGGGACGGAGGGCGCGAAGAAGCGGCCTTCCGAGTCCGTGGTCAGCGTGCGCGTCGCGCCAGTTTCTGCCTGGCGGACGGTCACGGTGGCATTGGAAACGGTTGCGCCGCTGATGTCGCGAACCACGCCGCCGATGGTGCCGCCGACCACCTGTGCCCGCGCGGCGAGGGATGTTGCGAAAACTGCGAGAGAAAGAATGCGTAAGAAGCGGGAAGCCATAGTCACGGGATCTCCTGAAGAATTGCGATGGATCGAGGCCTTTATTTCTTGAAGGCCGGGGAAGAATTGCGCACATCAGCCTGAAGCTGAGGATTCGCGGGTAATTTTTTGGGGAATTGTGTTAGCGGCTACAACAACAGCCAGACCGCCGGGAGGCGGTGGCGTGGAGCCGCGAATTGAGCAGAGCTGAATTCATCGAACCTTGGGCAAAATACACCGGGAAAACCACATACCAAAAACACAAAAGCCGCATCAGCGAAGTGGGCTGATTGCGGCTATGGGAGCGAATCCTGAAAACTAAGCCTGGATCACCCACACGGCCGGTCGAGCGTGCAACAACACGCAACGCATACGGCAGGGGTGAAAACGTGCTCCATGGGCTAAATATAGCGGCGGATCAAGATCGAGTCAATCCCAGACGCCAATGGTTCGTCACTCTCTGCTCCCCGTCTGTCCCTCAGTAGTAGTCCGCACAGCTCAGGTAATAGCCGCAGTGGGTGCATACCAGCTTGCACTTATGGCCAGTGAGACGGTGCGAGCAGGTCGGGCAGATCTGGCAATGATGGTCAACGGGCGGTTCTTCAGCCGCTGCGTCGCAAATCGCACCACTTTGTGAGAAATCAGACGCAAATTCACCATCGAAGACGTGGGGTCTGTTGGGGAGCATGGGTGAGAGATTAGCATAGGGGATGTGGGCCCGGAATACGTCGCATCGCGGCAGGCGCCCGAAGAATCAAACCCGTAACGCCGTCATGGCACCTCTTGCGACGGCGCACCCCCAGAACAGCGATCAATCGATCAGAGATCTCGATTCAGAATCCCCAAAGGAGAATATCTATGGCTAGCAAGGCAAGTGCGGTTTGGACAGGTTCACTGAAGGAAGGCAAGGGCACCATCTCCACGGCAACCGGCGTGCTCAAGGACGCCAACTACTCGTTTGCAACGCGCTTTGAGGGCGCCGCCAGCGGCACCACCCCCGAAGAGCTGATTGCCGCAGCACATGCGAGCTGCTTCTCAATGGCGCTTGGCGCTCAGCTCGGCGGCGCGGGCCTGACCCCTGCGAAAATCGAGACCCACGCGGCCGTAACCCTTGCCAAGGTCGAAGGCGGATTCGCCGTCACCAAGATCGCCCTCACCACCACCGCCAGCGTTCCCGGCGCATCAAAGGAAGCCTTTGACAAGGCGGCCGCGGATGCCAAGGCCGGCTGCCCGATCTCCAAGCTCTTCGCCAACAACACCGAAGTGACCTTAGACGCCAAGCTGGTTTAGGCGCCGCTCCAACTCCGCAAGTCCGTCCCATCCGGGTCGCATCGCCCTTTGCGATTGCCATCCGGATGGGATGCGTGTTTGCAGGCAGTTTTCACTTAATTTGTATTGCGAAGAGGGGAACGCGTGTGCCAAATTGATCGCACGTTCCTGCAAGGCGCGAGGTCGGCCCCAATGAAGGAATACAAATTCACGGCGAAGATCGAACCCACAGATCACGGTCATGGATTCGTCTTCTTCCCCTTCGATACGCAGGAAGAGTTCGGCACGCGTGGACAGATCCGTGTGCATGCGACGTTCGATGGCGTGCCCTATGTGGGAGCGCTGGTGAAGTACGGACCGCCCCAGCACATGCTACCCGTGGTGAAGAGCATCCTGGAGCAGATCGGCAAGGGCCCCGGCGACACGGTCGCGGTAGTGCTTGATCGCGATGACTCAGAGCGCACCGTCGAGGTGCCGCCTGAGTTTGCAAAGCTGATGAAGAAAGAACACCTGCTTGAAGCCTTTGAGAAGTTGAGCTTCACCCACCGCAAAGAGTATTGCCGCTGGATCACCGAGGCGAAGAAGGAAGAGACGCGCCAGGCCCGCATTGCAAAAGCCGTCGCAATGTTGCAAAAGGGTATAAAGACCCCGGGTTGACACGGCGACGAGTATCATTTTGGGAGGCTGTCGCTGTTCCGGCACGATTTCTGCTTGACACCGCTCCCCCGCGGGTCGAGAGTCTAATCCGCAATCACAAATCATACTGATTGTCGTTTGAACTGTGGCGCAACTGCGCATGCGGAGGGATTTTCGTGGTCCAACCTCATTCTTTGAATTACATTGCGATCGTGGTTTCCGGGGTCATTCTTTGGGTTCTGGGAGCAATCTGGTATTCGCCGGCACTTTTTGCGAAGCCATGGATGGAGATCCTGGGCATCAAGAAAGGGGAAGGCAAGCAGAGCGGCCTGATGCTCGGCATGATCTCCTCCTTCATTGGCGACCTGGTGCTTTCGTACATCCTGGCGCACATCATCTCCTGGGCAAACGCATTCGGCTTTGCCACCAGCGCATTCGGTTTCGCAAACGGTTGCGTCCTGGGCGTGCTCGTATGGATCGGGTTCATCGCCGCGCCGAATCTGCCCCAGGGCATTTATGAAAAAAGGCCTTTCAAGCTTTTTGCCATCAATGGCGGCTACTGGTTCGTGGGGCTGTTCATTGTTGGCGGGCTGCTCGGGGCCTGGCGCTGATCGCTGTGGATCTGCCGCAGGCGGGTCTCGCCTGTTCATTTCGCGAGACCCGAAGCCGGAGCAGCCTCTAAAATTGCTCTATGAGCAAAACCGTCGTCTCCACCTCATCGGCGCCCAAGGCGGTCGGACCTTACTCGCAGGGCATACGCTGCGGCAACCTCGTCTTCACCGCCGGGCAGGCCGCTCTTGATCCTTCAACCCAGCAGCTTATCTCCGGCGGAGTCACCGAGCAGACCCGGCGCACACTCGAGAACCTGAAGGCCGTATTAGAAGCCGCAGGCACCACCCTCGATCGCGTGGTCAAAGCCAACGTCTACCTCAAAGACATGAACGACTTCGCCGCCATGAACGCGGTCTACGCCGAGTACCTCGCACCGCAAGGCGTTATCGCTCCCGCTCGCACCACCATCGAGGCCGCACGGCTCCCCAAGGATGCCCTCGTTGAGATTGAGCTGATAGCCGAAGTCGGCTGACGAATCGCACCGGGCCACGAATGCATCGAATAAGCTCCCCGGAGGTCCCCATGAGCACCACACCAAAAGAGTCCGCCACGCCCGCGAAGGTCACCCTCTCTGACGCCGAATGGCGCCAGAAACTGACTCCGCAGCAGTATCACGTCCTTCGCGAAAAGGGTACCGAGCGCCCCTACACCGGCGCTCTTACCGAGAATCATGAAACCGGCAACTACCACTGCGCAGGCTGCGGCGAGCTGCTCTTTCTCTCCGGGGCCAAATTTGACTCCGGCTGTGGCTGGCCCAGCTTCGTCATCCCGGCTGATTCCAAAGCCGTCGCCGAGCACGAAGACAATACCTTCGGCATGCGGCGCGTCGAAGTCACCTGCGCCCGCTGCGGGGGGCATCTCGGCCACGTCTTCCCCGACGGACCCCGCCCCACCGGCCTCCGCTACTGCATCAACTCGGCGTCATTGACCTTCACCCACGAAGGTGATCAGGAATGATGGCATCCTCCGAGGCTAAAGCCGCTCTCGTATCTTGAGGGATCTGCGGCCGGGCCCGCAACCCACCAAGTGGGTTCCCCGAGCCGTGCCATTGTTACAAAGCTGCGTTCAACGAGTGACAGGCGATGAGTTCCTCGTCACTCCCAGCGAAACACCTTCGCCGAGATCGCCGTAAAGATGAGGAACAACGCCGTCAACGCTGCCACATCCCCCATGTGCGCCAGCCACCCATCCCCGTTCCAGATCCCCTCCATCAGGCTTACCGCGTAGGTCAGCGGCAGTACGTGCGCCACTGCCCGCAACACCGGCGGCAGATAGTCAAGTCGCACAAACAGACCGGAGAGAGCGAGCATCGGATACAGAATGACGGCTCCGATCGGCTGCGCAAAGCGGGCCGTAGGGACAATGCTGGCGATGACAAAGCCGACCGACAGAATGCTCCACGTGCTGATCAGCAGCGCGATCGTGAACGAAAACCACGGAACATGGGCTCCCGGAGGAAAGTAGCGCTTCCCCGCAAGAAACATCAGCGCCAGCGTTGCTGCAGTCAGCAGCAGCTTTACGATCACGTGCGCGCTCAGAATGGTTTGCGGCCGCAGCGGCGTCGCGCGAAGCCGCTTGAGAATACCGCCCTCGCGGTAGATGGAGATGATGGTCACCAGCGAAAGCACCGCGCTGATTGCGATCAATAGCGCCACCAGAACCGGAACATCACCGCGCGGAAGTCCGTTGGCAGCGGGCGGGATCCCACCGAACCGGAGGTTTGCCACGCGCCCCAGCACCATAAAAAGCAACACCGGAATTCCGATCGTCCCGATCGCGCCCAGCGGCTCGCGCATGAACACTTTGATCTCGATCCACGTCAGTTTCCACAGTCCACGCAGCATCATCGTCGTTCCTATTCGCGAATCGAGCGGCCGGTCAGCTTGAGAAAGACGTCCTCAAGGTTGGGGAGAATGGTGCGGAAATCCGTCACCCGAATCCGGTTTTCCGACAGGCAGTCGATCACCTTTGTGACCAGGTCGTCGCCCCGCCCGCGAATGGTGAATCGCCTGCCGTCGCGGGTCACCAACTCAACTTCGGGAATCGCACGAAAATGCTCATCAGCTGCCGGATCGTCCGCATCCAGAATGACGGTGCGCTCCGGGCAGTGCCGTCGAACCATCCCCTCCGGTGTGTCGATGTCGATGATCCGTCCGTGCTCCATGATGGCCACGCGGTCGCACAACCGCTCCGCCTCTTCCATCAGATGGGTCGTCAAAAATACCGTCTTGCCCCTCTCGCGGATACTGCGCACCATGTCCCAGATTGCATGCCGTGCCTGCGGATCGAGTCCGGTGGTCAGCTCATCCAGAAACACCACTTCTGGATCGTTGATCAGCGCCAATGCGATAAACAGTCGCTGTTTCTGGCCTCCGGAGAGATTCATGAACCATGCGCCACGCTTGTCAGCGAGGCCGAGCTGCTCCAGCAGCCGCGTTCCGTCGATGGATCGCTTTCCATAGAGTGACGCCCAAAGATCGACTGCCTCCCACACCTTGATGCGCTTCTGCAACTGCGCCTGCTGCAGCTGAACGCCGATGCGCTCCTGCAGTTGGTACTCCTGGCGATACGGATCAAGTCCGAGCACAGCGACGCTGCCGGAGTCGGGCCTGCGAATCCCCTCGACGCACTCCATCGTTGTGGTTTTGCCGGCTCCGTTCGGCCCGATCAGCCCAAAGATCTCGCCCGGCAAGACCTCAAACGAAGCCTCCGCGACGGCCACGGTTTTGCCGTAGGCCTTGCGGACTTTCGAGACTTCGATCACTGGAGGCATGGGTGGAATGTTCAGTGTACTTGGCTGCGCCGGGCTTGCGGGCGCTCTCGTCAGGGGCTGAAGCCCGCTTCTTCTTGCTACTTAGAGTCGTGCGCTGACGGAGGACAAAAGCAAAAACAGATCCTTCGCGCCGCTTACCCCACTGCGTGGGCCCCAAGCTTGCGGCGCTCAGAATGACACCGGAGGTGAGCTCGTGGTTCCCACCTTTGCTCCGCTGGGACAGGGCGTCCACGTTCAAGCCACCGGATGCGTTACCCTGAACCGCATGGCTGATATCAGGCGCCGCGTTGCTATCGCCGGCTGGATCTTCGGACTCTTCTGTGTGTTTCCTGTCGCCGCTCAGGAGGACACCCAACTCGACGCGCAGATCAAAACGATTGCTGCCGCCCATCACGGCCAGGTCGCGCTCTTCGCGCACAATCTGCGAACCGGCCAGACTGCATCGCTGCTGCCTGACGAGGCTGTGCAGACCGCCTCTGTCATCAAGATGGGAATCCTGCTCGATGCCGCCGAGCAAATCCGCGCGGGCCAGGCCACTCTGGAGGAACGGATCACTCTCACCAAGCCCAACCAGGTCGAAGGCTCCGGCGTGCTCGGCGAACTCACCCCGCCCCTCGCACTCACACTCGGCGACGTCCTCACCCTGATGGTAGTGCTCAGCGACAACACCGCCACCAACGTGGCTATCGACCGCCTCGGCCTTTCGCACATCAACGAAACGCTGCGTGCAGCCGGACTTCGACAGACTGTGCTCTACAAGAAGGTCTACGTTCCCGCCACCGGCCCCCTGCCGCCCGACCAGGCGAAATTCGGCCTCGGCAAAACCACCGCCCGCGAAATGGCTTCCATCATGGAGCGCATCGTTACCTGCCATCTCGCCCTCGACAGTTCGACCGCGCTCCCCGCCGATGGAAGAATCTGCGGCGCCATTCTCGGCATGCTTCGCAGCCAGCAGGACCGCGACAGCCTGCCCCGTTACCTCGAGACGCTTGACACCAGCGAAACGGGCTCCGCCATCGGCAACAAGACCGGCGCCCTCAACCAGGTGCGGAACGATGTCGCCATCATCTCCACAAAATCCGGCCCCGTCGTCATCGCTGCCTTCACATGGCAGAACGTCGATCAGCGCTGGACCGGCGACAACGAAGCCGAACAGACACTCGGCAAACTGGCCAAGGCCGTCATCGATCGCTGGTCGCCGCGGGGGCTCGACGCCGCGGCCTTCCCGTGGGAAAATCCCCTGGCAAAAGCGGTCCCGGTTTTCAAGACAGTCGCACCGTAGCAATTCTTCCGGGCACAATAAAACCCCGCCTGCAAAGACGGGGTTCTCGAGCCACGAATGGCTCAGCCAATTTTCCCGGCGCGAATCGCCGGATTCTTGCCGCTGCTCTACGCCTTGGCGATTTTGCCGGTCTTGATGCAGCTGGTGCACACGCGAATGCGTTTCGGATTGCCGTTCACCAGCGCCTTCACCGCCTGCAGGTTCACGTTCCAGCGCCGCTTCGTTACGTTGTGCGCGTGCGAAATATTATTGCCAAACTGCGGCCCTTTGCCGCAAACATCACATACCTGTGCCATCTCAATCTGCTCCAGACTTGTCTTGAGTTTCCGGGCCAGCCCGAACTGCTCCCTGTACCGCCCTTGGAACAGCTCTCATCCGTCCTGATCTGTCATGTCAGCTCTGAGACGGGCGAAGGGGCGAATCAAGACACACTCACCCTTCAGCTTGCCGAATCTCTAGTATAACCTGAAGCGTCTCTCAGGCCAAACCGGCGCGGTAGTTTTGCCCCAGCCGTCCATCCGCCGAACGTCAGGGGAAGCCGTTCATGCAAAAAGAGTTCCCCTTCCGGACGAGCCGGAAGGGGATCGGTTCAGTTTCAGGAGAGTGACTGAACGAAAACCTCCAGGGGAAGTGTCAGGCTTGGTTCTGACCTCGGTTGGGCGTTATTACCGGCCCGAAGCGGTCGCGGTCTCGAGTTGCAGGCTGATATCGCTCAGCTGGATGGTCTGCAGCTGGTCGACTCCGCTCGCGCGGCTGACCACGTATCCCTTGTGCGAGTGCTTCTCTGCCACGAGCTTCGCCGGGATCGTCAGCGTCTTGCCGTTTTCCGCGATTGTGACTTGAACGTTATCTCCCGTGCCGTTCCAGGTGACCTTGCAGTCTCCTGCGGGAAGTTCGGTGGTGCCCACCTTCACTGGCGACGCAAAATTCAGCGACTGTGAATTCTTGGCAGCGAACGCCGGGGCAGCTGTGAGTGCGACCATAAGTGCGTATCCAAACAAACGCTTCATGATGTTCTCCTCTGATGCCTCGATGAATTTGAGGATGAAGTGAGGCACTGTCGACAGTGAACACCATTGGCAAGCTTTTTAAGCTTAAGAAACGTTAAGAGGATTCTCGACGCCGCATTTCTGCAGCGTTGCTCATCCCACAGCACGACTGCACTCGCACTGTAAATCGCTGAAAACAAGATCGGCTCCAGTCGCTGCGCCAGAGTCGCTGATTACAACACCGAATGCATGAAATCTCCGCTGTTGGAGCGCACTCGAAGCGGTTTCCTTATGCCATCTTTACGGCTTCCACGCGCGTGACCGGAATCGTGATCGTGACACGCAACCCCGGGGTTGCATTTTCCGCCATGATCGATCCACGATGCAAGAGCACCGCACGTTTCGCGATGGAGAGCCCCAGCCCCGATCCGCCGCCGTTCGTGTTGCGCGCTTCTTCCACGCGGAAGAATGGGTCGAATATCCGCGCGAGAGATCCCTCGGGAACTCCCGGGCCGTAGTCGCGAATCGAGATGATGGCATTGTCAGCCTTCTCACGGAGACAAAGCTCAATCGGCGATTTCTCCGGCGTATACCGGATTCCATTACGAAGCACGTTCTCGACCGCGCGCCGCAGCAGTTCGGGGTTGCCATGCACCGGCCCGCATACGTTTCCGGTCAGCTCGATGCTGCTGCCCCGGATCTCCGCCTCCACGCTGCAATCGTGCGCAACCTCTTCGAGGACGTCGCGAATGCAGATCTCCCGTGTGTCCTGCAGCGCCGGATCATCCTCCACAATGTTGATCTCCACGATATCCGCAACCAGTGATGCTATCCGGTCCACATCCCGTTCGATCCGCTCCAGCGCCGCCGTCGAATCCGAACTGGTCCGCGCCAGTTTCATGGCAAACTTCAGCCGCGCCAGCGGCGATCGCAGTTCATGCGAAATATCGCCCAGCAGACGCCGCTCGCTCACAATAAGCCTTTCCAGCCGCTCTGCCATTTCGTTGAACGAACGCCCCAGTTGCCCGATCTCGTCGTCGCGATCCGTCTCCACGCGCACGCTCAGGTTGCCCTGTCCGAACAATGCGATGCTCGTCGCAACCTTCCGTATCGGCGAAATCACTCCCGCCGACGCAATCCAGCAAAGGATCCCCGTCGCTCCGATTACAAGAAAGTAGTAGGGAAGAAACGACCAGATGCGCGGAGGAGGTGTCTGGCCCTCCGCGGCAAACCAGAACCTGCCATCCTGCGATCGGTGCGTAATCTCCCAATGATTGTGCGCGCCGATTCGCGATTTGGTGGCAGGGGGTGCCGGCAGCATTGCCGACCGATCTGAGCCCGCGACCATATCCCTGCCATTAGCATCCAGCAGATAATGCGATCCTCCGAAAATCTGATTCAGGCTGTCGAGATATTTCTTGAGCGCCGGCTCGCCGCTGCTCTCAAGAATGTTGCGCGCGCTCTCCAGTTGCATTTCGTCGAACCGGTCATAAACCGGATCGATCTTCTGCGTCTGCATCTGCTGTGAGATCGCGCGGAATGCAACGTACGAAAGCGAGAGGATCCCCACCATCGCCAGCAGCACCCAGATGTAGAGCGACTGCCTCAGCAGGACCTTAGGCTGCGCCGGTGAAGACATATCCAACTCCACGTACCGTTCTGATCAGGCTGCGGCCGCCCTCGAGCTTCTTGCGCAAGTGGCTGATGTGTACATCCAGAAAGCGGTCATACGGCGTTGCCTCCCGCTCGAACAGCGCCGCCGTTATCTCGTCCCGCGAAACCACGCGTCCGGCCGCGCGCATCAGCATCTCCAGCAGATCGAACTCTGTCGCGGTCAACTCCACCAGCACATCGTCAAGTCTCGCCTCGCGGGTCGTCGGGTTCACGCGAATGTTGCCGATTACCAGGTCCTCGGCTTCCATTCGCGTCAGCGACTCAGAACGCCGCAGCACCGCACGCACCCGCGCCAGCAACTCATCCGGATCGAAGGGCTTGGGCAGATAGTCGTCGGCGCCCGAGTCGAGGCCGCGAATCCGGTCCTGCTGCTGCACCCGTGCCGTCAGCATGATCACCGGCAGGTCCTTCCGTTTCCGCAGTCGCTGCAACAGTTCAAACCCGTCCACCACGGGCAGCATCACGTCCAGAATCACCAAATCGTAAACGCCGTTTAACGCTGCGGTCAGGCCTTCGCGCCCGTTGTATGCGCAGTCCAGGCGATGGCCTTCCAGGGTAAAGAACTCCCGCATCATGCCGCAGAGCTCAACATCGTCGTCCACCAGCAACAACGAGAGCTGCCTTTGCCTCTCCGCGCTTTCCATCTGCTTCATCTCAACCGCGACCGACACCGCAACACACCCCTACCGCTCCTAAGTCTCACACACCACAAGAGGCTCCCACCCCAATTAACAATTCTTAATGTTATCCGCGCTTGCTGCGAATTTGAACTCGCCACAGTCTTCGAACTCTCCGAGAAAACGCGACCTTTCCTCGCCAAAGGAACTGTCATCCTGAGCGCAGCGAAGGATCTGCGGTTGTTTTCAAGTTTCGATTCGACCCGGGTCGACCTACGCGATGAATCGCCCCAGCCCCTCCTTCATCCAATGTAATGATGACTTTGCCGGTTTCAGTGCTTGATCTCGTGGCGATGCACCCGGGAGAGCCCGCAGGTGCCGCGATCGCCCGATCCGTGGACCTCGCGCAACACATTGAGCAGTGGGGCTATAGCCGTTTTTGGCTCGCCGAGCACCATTCCATCGAAGGACTCGCTTGCTCCGCAACCGCGGTGCTCATCGGCCATGTGGCCGCTGCCACCACGCACCATGCGCGTCGGCAGCGGCGGTATCATGCTGCCCAATCATGCTCCCCTGGTGGTGGCTGAGCAGTTTGGCACCCTTGAAGCCCTGTACCCGGGCCGCATCGATCTGGGCCTGGGACGCGCCCCCGGCGGCGACTTCCACACCATGCGTGCGCTTCGCCGGGATCTCGGACAGTCCGGCGACGATTTCCCTGAGCTGCTTGCGGAGTTGCGGACCTATCTAGGTCCCGGAGTTCCGAGCCAGCCTGTCAAGGCGATTCCCGGACAGGGAAGCCGCGTACCCATCACACTTCTCGGCTCAAGCGATTTCAGTGCCAGGCTTGCCGCGGAATTGGGACTCCCGTTCGCCTTCGCCGCACACTTCGCCCCCGACATGCTGCTGCAGGCATCACGTCTCTACCGCAGGCTCTTCCGGCCCAGTGAAGTTTTGCGGCAGCCATGGCTCATGGTCGGCGTTCCGGTCATCGCATCCGACACGGATGTCGCGGCTCGAAGGCTATTCACCACGCCGCAACAGCGTTTTCTCAGGCTCATTCGCAACCAGCCAGTCGAACTCCTGCCGCCCGTGGATTCCCTCGATGCGATCGATCATCCGTGGAACGCTCTGGAGAAAGCGGCGGTTGAGAGCAGGCTCAGCGCAGCTATTGTTGGTTCGGATGACACTGTGAAGGCCGGCCTTGAAAAGCTTGTGGGTGAAACCGGCGCCGACGAAGTCATTGTGGTTACCGACACCTGGGACCACGAAGCGCGTCTGGATTCCTACCGCCGATTGGCAGCCATCGCCGCCACCATCGAAACGGAGACACCCGTTGCGGCGAATTCAAGGCATCATTGAGCAAACGGATCTGCCTCGATCGTGACACATGACGAGCCGGAATTTGGAGCGGGTGATCCAACCGGCTAAGATTCCATTGTCAGACGAATGTGTTCTTACCGCACGACTGGCTGACCATGGTCAGTGCTGCCGCTTCCGGCTTGTAGTTGACCTTCTTTCGCGATCGTAGCGAGTCAGTGTTCTCAATTCGTGGGTGCTTTGCCATGCGCAAGTTGGCGGTCCTGATTCTGTTGGCCGGAATGACGCTCCCGGCATTTGCTTCGAAGCGCATAACGGTTGCGCAGTTGGAGCAGCTCCTGGTCGCCGCCCGGGGAAGGCCGGACGCTGAGGTTGCGCAGCAAATATCCGATCTGGAGCTGACCGAACGGCTGAGTGCGGAAAGGGTGTCGCAACTAAAGGCGGGTTTGCCGGGCGAAAAGTCTAATCAGAATCTGCTGATCCTGGCCGATAAGTCGGCGTTTCTTGACCCTCCGGCGTCTGACATTCCTGCGAAGCCGGCGCCAGACTTTGCCGAGCAACGCAGAATCATGGGTCTCGCCGTCGGCTATGTCACCCGCACCATTCCGCAGCTGCCCAACTTTTTTGCCACCCGGGAGACGAAGTATTTCGAAGATACGCCGCTCGTGCAAAGATCCACTGACAGCGTTGCCTACCAACCTCTGCATTTTGTCCGCGCCTCGAGCGAGACCGTGCTTTATCGCAATGGCCTTGAGACGGTCGATGCGGGACCAGCGAAGAAGACGGTGGCGATGGAACCCGGTTTGAGCACCTGGGGCGTGTTCGGACCTATTCTCGGAACCGTTCTGGTTGATGCTGCGCGAAGCAAGCTGGTCTGGAGCCACTGGGAAAATGGAGCGAATGGGACTGAAGCGGTCTTCAGTTATGAGGTTCCCAAGGAAAAATCGCACTACGAGGTGAATTACTGCTGCACACCGACCAGCGACCTGGCGTCGGACAATTTGGCTCCCTTCCATCAACTTTCCGGTTATCACGGGGAAATTACGATAAACCCTCAGGACGGAACCGTTGTTCGTCTCAGCGTTGAAGCGAACCTTACCGCCGCCGATCCCATCACCCGAGCAGCTCTCGTTGTCGAATACGGCTCGGTTGCAATCGGTGGCAAAAGCTATTTCTGTCCCGATGAAAAGTCTGTCGATGTCGATCGCGCAGGAGGTCCAGTATTCGAAGGGCCGATATCAGCAGCCGTTGGAATTTGCGGCGCGGCCACTGAAAACGATGCTTAACGAAGTTGCGTTCGAGCAATATCACATGTTCCGGGCTGATGTGCGCGTATTACCCGAAAGCGAAGCTGACAAGCAGGCAAGCCCAGCCGGCAGTGAGGTCGCAAATGTACCTGTTCCCCCCAACGAGTCCCAGCCAGCCCCGGCCGAATCTTCACCAGAAAAAACCCAATCTGCCACCCTCACGCCGCCCCCGATGCCGGCGGAATCCGTGCCTCCTCCTCCGATTTCGCCAACACAGCCTGACGTTCCCACAATGCCAAAGCAGGACGCCGCCCCGACTCCGATCCTAAGAACGACGACGCGAGAAGTAGTGGTTGACGTAGTGGTAACCAAAAACAATGGCGAGCCGGTCATGGGTCTGGGCAAGCAGGACTTTGCAGTCCTGGAAGACGGCAAGCCTCAGAGCATCGACTTTTTCGAGGAACGCTCGATCAACACTCCAACGCCCGGGGCGATTCCCTCCATGCCATCCATGCCCGCAGGCATGCATACGAACGTTCCCCCGGCGCCGCAGGGCGATGCTGTCAATGTCCTGCTGCTCGACACGTTGAACACTGAACCGCAGCAGCAGGCATATGTCCATCGAGAGGTGCTCGACTTCCTCACCCACATGCAGCCAGGAACGCGTGTAGCAATCTTCATGCTGGGTTCCAAGCTGCGCTTTGTGCAGGGATTCACGGCGGACACTTCGGTATTGATTGCGGCGCTTAACGATAAACAGAGTGGTCTAAAAGTGGGAAAAAATCACGCCTCGCGCAGCCGCAGCGATGAAGCCGACGACGCATCCACCGTTACCCAGTTACAGGTGATGCAGGCCTCTCCGTTCGCCATCGCGGCAATCCAACAGGCACAGGCCGATTCTCGCGCCTTTGATTATGGTGCGCGGGCCTCCATGACCTTCGAGGCTCTCAATTATCTTGGGCACTATCTCGCGGGCGTTCCCGGCCGCAAGAACCTCATATGGTTTGCAAGCTCATTTCCCGTGATCATCTTTCCCAGTTCCGAACAGCGGCAGACGATGAAACAGAATGCTGCCGTTCCCGGATATCTCGACAAGGTCAGGACAACAGCCGATCTGTTCACCATTTCCAGGATTGCGGTGTATCCGATCGATGCGGAAGGAATGATGACGGAACACGTCGGAGAAGCCGAGGCTGCAGGTCCCGGTCTGAATGGAGCGCAGGGCCATGTGGGAAGCCAGGCTGACTCGACTTTGTCTCCTTACAGCGCAGGCGCAACGGAGCGCGCCAACACCATAAACGCGATGGAGCAACTGGCCTCCTCGACGGGCGGCAAGGCGTACTTCAACACCAACGATCTGAATGCGGCGATGCGCCACGCCGTCGACGACGGCGCCAACTATTACACGCTGGGATATGCGCCCGCCGAGAAGAAGATGGACGGAAGCTACCGTCAAATCGAGGTCAAGCTTGCGAAGGGAAAGTACAAGCTAGCGTACCGGCACGGGTACAACGCCGAAGATACTCCGGTTTCTGACACCAGACCCGGCATGGAACCCCTTGCGCCGCTCCTGCAATTCGGAATGCCAAGTGCGACCGGGATTCTCTACGGAGTTCGCGTCGGACCTGCCGCCACCCAGCCCGCACCCGGTGCGAGGCGCGCCGGTCAAAATGAGAAGCTGAATGCGCCACTCACGCGTTTCGATGTTGATTTGATTATTCGTGCAGACGACGTTGCGTTGCAGTCCGATCCCGGGGGCAGTCGAACCGGCAAAATCCTTGTTGGCCTGAAGGCCTATGATCGCGATGGCAATGCCCTCAATTGGGAGGGCGATGCGGAGAATCTCGAGATAACGCCGGACCAGTACAGCACCGTCCACGACAAAGGTCTTCCGGCGCACCTGGAGATTGACATGCCTCCCAACACGGCTATCCATCTTGTAACCGCAGTCTACGACTTTAACTCCGGCAAGGCAGGAACTCTGGAAGTTCCCGTGAGCGCTGTCTCTCTTCCGGCCGCTGCAAGCAAGACCAACTAGCGCCGATCTCAGGGCAAGCTGCTCCGACGAGCGCGAATTGCCGAATCACTGGCTGAGATTTCACCTCACGCGCGTCAAGCCCCTCATCCCGTCATTGCCGCCTAACCAGCACAAAAGAAACGCGAAAGAGTTTCCCCCACTTTTGCAGGTTATTTCGCCGGTCAGCCTAAGCTGTATCTATGCGGGAAATCTCGATGTTCTCTCCAGCTATCTTGCTCGGCCGCTGTTCCACGGGCCTCGATGGCCCTTATCTCCGGCCCAGAAACGCCAGAATCCGCCAAAAGCGCCATAAAACCACATGTGAAAATGAGTTAACCATCACCCCACAGCGAGTTAGCTTCTTAGACCAGACCGTCCCTCAACAAGACGGCCTGTGAAACCGCGAAATTGTGAAGCCGTGAGCGTGTCCGTAAGTCCTTATGGAAGAATAATCTACAGCCAACCTCAGTGGAAAGAAGAATCTGACGCCGACTCTCGCTGTAACTTGATGAAGGCAGAATATTTACGCTAAGATGCCGGGTAATAGGGGTACGGCTGGCCGCTGGTCTACAAGGCTTCGACAGTGGAGACTAACTCCTGCTCGTGCCTCATTCGTGATTGGTAAACCGGCGTAAGCCAGTTCCAGTACGCCCGCAGGTGTCCGCGGGTCGCGTCGAAATATAGCTTTTGCAATCCTTGCGTCACCGCTCCGATGGTGCCGTCCTTCACCGCGCGATGGTCGACGCGCACGACAGGTGCGACGCCGACTGCCGTGCCGGTGAAGAAGAGTTCGTCGCAAACGTAGAGTTCGCTGCGGTCGATCGGTCTCTCGATGACGCGTAGCCCCATTTCGCGAAGGGCGAGTTCCATGATGCAATGGCGCGTGATGCCTTCGAGAGCGTTCTCCGTGACCGAGGGCGTGATCAGCTTGCCGTCGCGCACCATGAAGATGTTTGAGGTTGCGCCTTCGGCAACGTGCCCGCTTTCGTTCAGGAAGATCGCCTCGTCGAAGCCGGCCTCCCGCGCGTCATCGCTGGCCAGTGCACTGTTTACATAGGCGCCGCAGATCTTGGCGCGCGCCGGAATCGCATTGTCTTCGATCCGACGCCAGGAACTTACGCCCGCATGCAGTCCCTTGTCGCTATGCAGATATTCGCCAAAAGGAAGTGCAACGATGGCAAAGGCATTCTGGTCGTCGGTGCTGACGCCGACGCGTTCGGCGGACTTGTAGGCCAGCGGCCGGACATAGACATTGGTGCGAAACGCATTCCGGCGCATCAACTCGACGGTGATGGCGCAAAGCTCCGGCACTGTGGCTGGAACGTGGATGCGCAGAATGCCGCAGTTCTTCTTCCAGCGCTCGTAGTGTTCGTGGACCCGCAGGATAAACAGCTCGTCCCCGGTGGGAACCCAGTGTGCGCGGACGCCTTCAAAGACGCCGGTGCCGTAGTGCAGCGCATGCGTGAGGATATTGACCTTCGCATCGCGCAGAGGCACAAACTTGCCATCGAAGAATACGATCAGATTCGGATCGGCGGTGCCTTTCATTATGCAACCTCTTTGTTGCGCGATTCCCGGTAAAGTGCCCGCCCGCGCGCCAGGGCGAGCTGATCCAGCTGATACCATCGCTCTGACTTGACCAGCAGCCGCAGCGCGCCATCGATGCTCGCCTGTGGCAGCGCACTCGCGATCTCCAGCAGTGCTCCCAGCATCACCATGTTGGCGGCCCGCGGATCGCCCAGCTCATCCGCGGCGCGAGTAAAGTTCAGCGCCAGCACGTGCACATCGCTTCGCCTGCAGTCCGCGGGAAAGACGTCGCCGTTGTAGATAACCCAGCCGCCGGGCTTTACGCTCAAGTCAAATTTGCGCAAAGACGGCTCATTCATCGCGACGAGATAATTGGGCGCTACGACTAGCGGCGAATCGATCGGATTGTTCGAAACGCGTACGTGGCAATTCGAAGTTCCCGAGCGCATCTCCGGACCATACGAAGGCAGCCACGAGACCTCGAGACCCGCTTCAAGACCCGCTTCGGCCAGCACTTCGCCGAGCAGTAGCACGCCCTGCCCTCCGAATCCCGCGACCCGCACGTGCAAATCGACATCAGCGGTCTCGTCACACGCCGGCGGAACGTCAGGCCTCTCGTCATGCGCGATTCCCAGCAGCGCTGGAATCTCCTCAAGCCCCGGTCCCTGTTCCGCAATTGCGCGTGGCTGCCGCTCCTTCGTGCGGTCGCAAACTACACCCAGTGGATAGGTCTTCTCCATCACATCCCGCACCCAGCGCTGAGCGTCCACGGGCGACATCTTCCAGATCGTCGGGCAAGGCGACAGTACTTCGATCAGCGAAAAGCCGAGCCCTTGCACCTGGTGCTCGAGGGCCCGCTTGATGGCGCGCGCAGCCTGCGCTATCTGCTTGTTGTCGCCAAGTCCCACCCGCTCGATGTAAACCGGCCCGTCAAGTGTGGCCAGCAGTTCACTCATGCGCAGTGGATAACCTTCATTCGCAACGCTGCGACCAAGCGGCGTCGTGGTGCTCTTCTGCCCGAGCAACGTTGTCGGCGCCACCTGCCCGCCCGTCATGCTGTAGATGGCGTTGTTGACGAAGATCACGGTGATGTTTTCACCGCGATTGGCAGCATGCAGGATCTCCGCCGCGCCAATCGCCGACAAATCGCCGTCGCCCTGATAGCTGATGACGATGCTCTGCGGATGGCTGCGCCTGGCCGCGGTCGCAACCGCCGGCGCACGGCCGTGGGCTGCCTGAATGTTGCCCACATCGAAGTAGTGATAGGCGAATACCGAGCAGCCAACGGGACTGATCAATACAGTCCGGTTCTGGATACCCAGTTCATCGATGGCCCGGGCCAGCATCTTGTGCGCGATACCGTGTCCGCAGCCAGGACAGTAGTGCGTCTGGTGCTGCAGCTCCTCTTTGCGCTCGTAGGTCTGGTAGAAGACCCTGGCCTTCGAATGCACAACCTCGTACTCAGATTCCAAGGAATCAAGCATGGGCCATCTGCTCCTTCTCCGCGATAGCCAGAACAAACTTCAGGATCTCTTCGTGCGAGGGAACGTTGCCGCCCATGCGATTCAGAAACTCGACGGGCCGCTTCCCATTCAGGGCCAACCGAACGTCCTCGATAAGCTGACCATTGCTCATCTCGACCACGACAAACGAACGGGCGCGGATGGCGAGGCGCTGGAAATCGGCGATGGGGAACGGATACAAGGTAATCGGCCGCAACAGGCCGACCTTGATGCCCATGGCGCGAGCCTCGGCTATCGCGGCCTTCAGGATGCGTCCAACAATGCCGTATCCGACGAGAACGATTTCGGCGTCTTCGGTGAACCAGTGTTCCGCCCGGGTTTCGCGCTGCTCGGCCTGCCGGTACTTGGCTTCGAGCGCGTTCACGTGCGCTTCAAGATCATCTGCGCCCATATGCAGCGAGGTAATCACATTGGCACGCGTTTCGACGGTTCCGGCCACCGCCCATTCCGGCAGATGCGGCGGAATAGCCGTTTCGGCAAACGTGACCGGCTCCATCATCTGACCCACAAAGCCGTCTGCCAGGATCACGACGGGATTGCGATAACGATCGGCCAGTTCAAAAGCGAGCATGGTCAGATCGGCCATTTCCTGCGCGGAGTACGGTGCCAGCACGAGGGTCCGGTAATTGCCGTTGCCTCCGCCTTTCACCACCTGGTGGTAATCGCTTTGTTCCGATCCGATACTGCCGAGACCGGGACCGCCGCGCGTGATGTCGGCGATTACGCATGGAAGCTCGGCCCCTGCCATGTAGCTGATACCTTCCTGCATCAGGCTGATGCCTGGGCCGCTCGAGGCCGTCATGCAGCGGACACCGGCCGAGGAGGCGCCATAGAGCATGTTGATTGCGGCCACCTCGCTCTCGGCCTGTAGAAACACACCACCGGCAAGCGGCATGTAGTGCGCCGCAGCCTCGGTGATCTCGCTTGCCGGCGTGATCGGATATCCGTAGAAAGCGCGGCACCCGGCAAGAATTGCGCTCTTCACAATCGCTTCGTTACCCTTCATCAGTTGTTTGCGCATGCCACGACCTCCTCCAGCTGTATTGCAGCGCGGCGGCGCAGACGCAGAACCGTGATTGCACCCGGCTCGGGGCAAGCGAAGAAGCAGATTCCGCAGCCGGTACAGCCGGCGCCGTTGTAGGTCGCGGCGCGGTAGCCGTAATGATTCAGTTTGTCGCTGAGATGAATTGCCTTGGGCGGGCATGCTTCGATACACAGCCCACAGCCCTTGCACTCGTTCCCATCGACTCGCAAGAGACCTCGGTCCCGTTTGCCTGGATTCGAACCTTCCGCGAAGGTCATAGTTCGCTCCTCATCGTGATGGCTGCCTCATGCATACGTGGCTGTCTTGCGTTCCAGGTAGTGCGCACTCAGTGCGAAGTCCTGAAGCTCCTGTTGGAAACGCGGATCCGCGATACCGATCAGCGCTTCTGCACGTTCCCTGAGGCTCTTCCCGTGCAGGTAGGCAATTCCATGTTCGGTTACGACGAAGTGCACGTCTGCGCGCGACGTCACTACGCCGGCTCCGGGCTCCAGAACCGGCACGATTCGAGACACTGAGCCATGGCAGGCTGTTGCAGGTAGCGCGATGATCGGAACGCCTCCACGAGAGCGTGCTGCGCCGCGAATGAAATCAATTTGGCCGCCACACCCGCTATAGGGTCTTGTGCCCAGGGAATCGGCACAAACTTGCCCCGTCAAATCCACCTGCAGCGCTGAATTGATGGCGACCATTCGATCATTCTGCGCAACCACAAATGGATCGTTGGTGTAGGAGATCGAACGGAACTCGAAGCTCGGATTCTCGTGAATGTAGTCGAAAAGTCTCTGCGTGCCGAGAACAAATGCAGCGACGGCCTTGCCGCGATGGAGCGATTTGCGCGATCCATTGATCACACCCGCTTCCATCAGATCCACCACGCCGTCGGGACACATTTCTGTATGAATGCCGAGATCGCGCTTGTCGCCGAGGCAGCTCAGCACCGCTTCGGAGATGGCGCCAATGCCAGTTTGCAGCGTCGCGCCATCGGGAATCAGGGATGTGACGTTGCGGGCTACGTGCAAATGCATCTCTGTGAAAGGCTCGGAGTGCACCTCGAGGAGAGGTCGTGAAGTCTCGACAAATGCGGATATCTGGCTCGCATGGATTGAAGTGTCGCCGTGGGTGCGCGGGGCTCGATCGTTCACCTCCGCGATGACGATCCTGGCGCATCGCGCCGCCGTCAGCGTGCAGTCAACCGTCGTGCTGAGGCTTACGAATCCGTGGGCGTCCGGCGGAGTGACCTGCATCAATACGACATCGAGCGGCAGAGCGCCCGTTTCAAAGAGCGATTCGATCTCGCTGAGGAAGATCGGCGTGTAATCGGCCCGTCCGGCGGCCACAGCTTCGCGCACGTTTTCGCCAAGAAACAGACCGCGATGACGGAAATGGCCTTCAAACTCCGGTTTCGTGTACTCGGCATCCCCCAGGGTTTTCATGTGAACGAGTTCCACATCAATCACCTCAGATGATCGCGCGACCAGCGCATCAATCAGAGGCTTCGGTGTCCCGCAACTCGGCTGAATCCAGACGCGATCACCCGAGCGTACAGACTTGAGCGCCTGCGAAGCGCTCATGCACTTGCCCCGGTATTCCTCTCGCCAGTTCACGATGTTTCGTCTCTCGGCAGGTTCACTTAACAACATCAAGGCCTGCTTCAACTTCGGGCGTCGGAAAGCATCTCCCGAAGCCCGGAATATGTTGCTCTCGACCACCAAATCCGGACTGTGACGACAGTCACCCGTGACTGCCCGAAGAACTCGTGGGGCGAGGACACTTTCAGGGAGTGAGACGGACCTGAAAAAGCCAGTTGGACTAGCACCACCAGCACGAACGCGGATGTGGCGAGACGACGAGGTCCGGCACATCTGCAAGTGCTTCAGCGCGTGCAACCTGCCCGATGCTAACGACGATTCTGTGCTGGAAGGGGGACAACCGCGCTGGCGCGCGTCACATCAGAGTTGCTTGTAAGAGATATGTACTGAACGTTGAACCAGGAGAGGAACTATATGAAACTTACAGGGTCCCGCCACAGATTCCTGCTCAGCTCCACCGCCGTTCTGGCAGGAGTCATGGTTGTTGCAGGCTGTAATAAGCCGTCCCACCCTGACGAGAAGTCAGCGGTTACCGACTCACTCAAGAATAACAATATCGGTGCTGTCAGCGTTTCGCAAGACCGCGACAAGGGTGTCATCACGCTGAAGGGCGATGTTGATTCCCAGGATCTGAAGAGCCAGGCTGAAAGTGTCGCGAAACAGGCGGCTCCCGACTACACAGTTGCCGACGAGATTGGCGTGCGGCCTCCGGGCGCCAGCGAAGCCGGTTCTGTGGCTTCAAACCTCGACAGCGCCATCGAAGACAACTTCAAAGCGGTGATTAAAGCCCACGCCAGCCTGAATGATCAGAGCATCAGCGGGTCGGCAAAGAACGGCACGCTTGTGCTGAAGGGGTCGGTCAAGACGGCAAAACAGAAGAAGGAAGCCGAAGATCTCGCCAAGAAGGTGCCAAACGTGCAGCAGGTGGTCAACGAGATCGAAGTCAACCCGAAGAAGCACTCGACCACCAACTCATAAGCCTACAGACCGACTAGTTGATTTCAGATGAAGGGTCAAAATAATAGATAGAACCTATACCCAATACTGTGTTGCAGAAATAAGAGCCCCGGCTGCCGCCCTCTGCCGGGGCTCTTCCATGTTCAATTCGGTTTTGGAACGCTGACAACGAAAGATTCCCAATCCGGTAAGTTGACATTTCGTTTCCGCGACGCCATCGCCCGTGCCACAGGCCGCGCAGTGAGAATTGAAGTGCGCCACGCAACTTGCGATGGGGGTGCTGGTCAGATGCACGTCAACTGGGTTCGTTTGTTTCAGCCCGTTATGGTCGGCTTTGCGCTGGGAGTAATCGCGATGATCCTGCACGAATGCGGGCATCTAGCAGCCGCTGCGGCGCTTGGCGTCCCGGTGAAACGGGTTGGAATTCAGTGGAACAAAGGCTTTTTCACCGTTCGCGAAAGGGGGACGGTTCATCAGAATCTGCTTATCGCGCTGGCCGGGCCCTTTGTGAATCTTCTTTTGATTGTCCTTGAGCCATGGTTCCCGCTCTTCAGCCTTGCCAATGTCTGCTGCGTCCTTGCCAACATGCTTCCCATTGACGGGTCAGATGGGTTTCGAGTGGCTGAATGCTGGCGCCACATTCGGGAAGGAGGATCTGCGAACTGACCTTCCGGTCGAGGTAACTGATGATGATCATCCGAGTCCGATAAGGCGCGGTGGCAGGCGGCACTGCTTCGGGAGTTATATCACTCATTTATCTGTGACTTGAATCACGACAGATCGCTCACTGGGGGCATAAGGGCCTGATGGAAGTTGTACTTTTGTTACAACGATCGTGCGATGCCTCATTCGGGATAAGTGGCTAGACTCTCAATTGTGGAGAACTTCTATGCGAGAGAACGTTCATAAAGACGTTTACCGGTTTGCTTACGATGAGGCTTCCTCAGAGTTGCGCAAGATCCTGAAAGCATTTGAGCAGCTTTGTGCCCAGAAGGACCGCGTCGAGAAACTCATGGAAGTCCTCAAGCCCGAACTCGGGATGGCGGAGCAGGCTGACGGCGACAACCATGTAAAGAGAACGACACACCTGCCCTATTGCACCGTGGTCACCCGCCTGACTGTTCTCTAACCGACTTCACCGCAGCTCCTGCTTTCCCCCGCGAGATCAGCCGGGCGCGACCCCAGACGCGTCGGGCTGACCTCCCCCTCTTCCAAATCCGGTTTTTGCCGCACCAAATTCGTGCCGGAATTCCTCGATCTTGAGAGGCTTTTTCTCGTCTTCCGGATGGTCCCCGTCATGAGGCCTTTTTACCTTAGAATCTGATGCTTAGCAGCGTCATATGTTCTATAATCCTCTCGTCTGGACCTTGAATGAGGAGATTCCGGGCCGGTTTCGATTGAATTTCGCCTTCCCAACTGAGAAAATCCTTTGCTACGATTGGTTTCCGAACCCCGGGAACCGAAAGCGAAATCAAGGCGAACGCAGGCGAGCAAGCGCATCCCGTCTTCCCGAAGACAGTGGACCTATGGATACCAGAGTCTTTTGCGTCTACAACCTCGCGCGAGGAGTTTTCCTCAGCTCGAAGGTGACTGCTGCCGATGGGGTGAATGAGCCTCTCAAGATCCTGAAGGTGCTCGTCGGCGGGCTCGGACTAGACACGGAAACGGGACTCTGGATTTCTCCTCTCTCCGCAATTCCGTCCGTACCGCGGCTTTTTCCTTTTGACTTGATCTACCTCGACCGGGACCAACGAGTGCTCGAATCTGCGGAGATTATTCCAGGAGCCGAGTTTCCGCGATACCGATACGAGGTTGCGAGTGCGCTTGTACTGGCGCGCCAGACGGTGGAATCCACGCAAACCGGACGAGGTGATCGGCTGATCATTTGCGTCGAAGAAGAGATTGAGCACCAAATAGCGGCAGCAGGTGCGCCTGATCTCGAACCAATCGTTGCGAACGGCCGGTCTTCTGCCGGGAAGTTCCAGGGACTTTTCGACAAAAATGGCAGACAACAGGGAACTCCGGTCAGCGCCGTATTGACAGAGCCATTTTCGTCTGTTGTGACCAGACTTGCCGAAGGCAGTGTCCCGGTTAATGGGTCAGCGAATGCACGCGCAGTTGCGGTGGAACCTCCTGCGAATCAACCCGCAATCGGGCATGGGGCGGCGGCGTTGGAACCGGAAGGGAAAATCGGCGCTTCGAGCAGGATTGATACGGCCGGAACTGAGCCTTTCGATGTGTCCAAGGCGAATCCGACAAAAGACGCGGAGTTGTCGAGGTTCGTTCTCGATTTGAAGGGGGCCCTGGCGGGGATGGCTGGAAAACCCATCGAGTCCACGGCCGCCGCGTCGACGGAAGTGACTTCCAGCCACGAAGCAAAGGTCGCGATTCCAGGCGAGGAGCCGGTCGATTCGAAGACTGAATCGATCATCGATGGGCCGGAGAGCCGAAACCGGTCGGTCGTCAATGGGCAACAAGGCGGCGTCGAAGATCTTTTTTCGAACTGGGTGGATGCGCCATCGTTGTCTTCGGCCTGGATCCCGCGAAATCCGAGGCCCGGCAGTGCGCCGACGATTTCACCTGCGCCCACGTTTGTCGCAGCCACACCACCGGATAAGAGTTTGTCTGGAGTAGAGCCTGACTCCAAAGCGTCCGCCGCTCTCGACTCGCATCAGATCCCGAAGCCGGAGAACGCCGTTCCCGACATTGTTACCATTTCGCCGGATCCCGCCATCCAGTTCGAACAGTCAAAAGGAGGTGCGGCCGCTCCGACGAACGCGACGGCGCCAGCGCGAACTCCTAATCCGACAAGGTCCACCATTCCCCAAACACCCCAGGCGACGACGTTTACGGCCGGTACCCTTGGAATGTGGCGAGTCAGTATGCCCACTGCCATCGGCACTCTTGCGGCGGCTCAATCACCGAGCCAAACGCGTCCGACAGAACCTGTCGCAGATAAGCAATCCTCGAGCGTGAAGGAGACAATTGCCGAGGAGAAACAAGTCCCTGTTGCAAAGAGAGCTGATTCTCCTCCTGAAGCTTCGACGACTTCGGATGTGTCGCGCTTTGCCCGCGCCGCTGATCTCCCCAAAGAGAGCGTGCGCGCACCGGCTGCAGCAAAGGTGCGAGAGCCCTCGGAGACTGCACCATCAAAGCCCGGGCAGGAAAAGACAGTTCTGCCGCCGGGCGCAGCCACGCAAGGGATCGCTGCGAGCGCTCATTTCCAGAGGGCGACATCTGATTCAACCGAGAGCTCAAAGACGGTGGATAAGGCCTCAGCGGCTATCCGCGAAGAATAAGCCCGCGGTGGAGGTTGCAACAGGCTCCCGTGATCGGCTCCCCGAGAAGTTGGCGCAATTGGCCGAAAGACCGCAAAGGGCGGAGACGGCTGTCGCGGTTCGCGACAATAAGGTGCGGACGTCGCAACCCGAAGCTCCTGCTGCGAAGGAAGGTGTTCCTGCACGAAGTGCGGGAGCCGCCCCGAAACAGGTGAAGGTTGAGTCCAAGGCCACCGTCCCGGCCAAAACCGCTGCGCCGAAAACCCAACCGAAACCCCCGATCGAACGCCCGCATGCGAACGGCAAACCGAAAACCGTACCGCCCAGTCTGGGAGAGCGCTTCAAGCGCTGGCTCAACCCTGTCGCTCCGGTTTCCAGCGATCGCCGACGCGCTCACCGACGGTATGTTCCTGGGATGGTGGCCCACTACTACACCGGAGGAGCGCCGAAGCCGCATGACGTCGCGGATATCAGCATGACCGGTTTTTACCTGCTAACGGAGGATCGCTGGATGCCGGATACGATGATCCAGATGACCCTGCAAAAGCCCTGCGCAAAGGGCGAGCGGAAGCAGTCCATCAACGTCCTTTCGAAGATCGTTCGCCGAGGATCAGACGGTGTGGCGGCGGAGTTCGTGATGCCGGACGGTCTAAATCAACAGAGCCGCGACATCCAGCCTTCGCAAGCAACGGACAAGTTCACTCTTGCGCGATTCATCTGATCGGCCGGGAATGGTTTTAATCCGGAGTCAACAGAACAATCTGCGACCATGAACGTGCAAGGCATGGCCGAAATCGTCGAGAAACATTGCATGTGGCTGCGTTCAAGGTCATTCACTCTACCCGCTCGATGGAGAGAATAATGAAAGCTCTCAGCATCAAACATCCCCTGGTGAAGCGGTTGATGCGATGGCTCGTACCGGAGCAGCGTGTTGCAAATCGTCACGGCATGCCGCCAGTAGTGGCATATCTCGGGATGACTCGTTCTTCCAAAGAATACAAAGTTGGCGACATCAGCGTCGCGGGGTTCTACATGGTGACAGACGAGCGGTGGGTACCCGGGTCCGGGTTTCCGGTAACGCTGGAGCGTACGGACGAAGGTGCACATCGACAGACGCTAACCGTCTTCTCCACCGTGGTACGGAACGGCGTGGATGGAGTGGGCTTCACGTTTCTGAAGCCGGCGGAGGAAGACGAGAGGGCCGCGGAAGTTCGCAATTCTTCTGCAGCACGCCTTGATCTAACCAAGCTGGCACGATTTCTGAACGGTCTCCCCTTGTCGGAACCGAGTTCCGATGCGTGGGAACGGGCTTCGTAGCCTGATTCTCTTCATTTGCCATACGCTGAAAATCCATTTCCCTTCGCTCCGACCCTCGCGTCCGGTCCATCTGGAACAGGCACGCCATCCCACCCTCGCTGCTCTCGCCTCTGGATCGGTTCTTCGGCTGGTTCAGCCAGCGTGCGCCATTGCTGAGACAAATGTGCTCCATAAAACCTACGCTGAAGGAAGCAACCATATCCCTCCTCGAGGAACGTTGTGAGTGCGAAGCATGTCCTGGCAAGAGATACACCGAATATTCGCCTGACCTCACCTATAATCGCTGCGCTGATTGAGATCGGGCCCGTAGAGAACAGCTGGAGCGGCTGGCCAATGGCAAACCAGCCTCTATTTAGCCCGTTCAATCTTGTTTGCGCGCGACCATGTCGAAGGAGAATTTCAGCTCGTCCTTCACCTTGAGTGTTCCACCGGCGACGGAGATCGGCTTGATTCCGTAATCGGATTGATTGAGCGAGAATTCCCCCGATGCCCGAATCATTTCATCGAACAGTGCGATCCGCGCGGTGATGGGCTGGTTGCGCGTGACACCATGAAAATCTAATGTGCCGGCGAGAGCGGCGGAGAAGAGAGAGCTTTCAACACGCGTGATGGTGACATTGGGGGCCCGATAGACGATGTCCGGGTACTGGGATGGTTCCAGGACTTGATCGTTCATCATCTTTTCGATATCGCGGCGGTCCTTATCGCTGATGTCATCGAGGACGCCGAGGGAGTTGGCTTTCATCGAGAGCCGGAAGCCGCCGGCCTGGGCGGCCTCGGCGCTGAAGTCGACCTCACCCGTGAACGTACGGATACCGATGCGGGGGTTGTGGCCCATGGCAGACAGTAGTCCGGTGGCAAAGGCCTGAACGGTGAACCGGCTGGCCCTTGCATCGACAACGTAATGGAAAAGAGTGGCTTTGGCTGTTTCCATGTATCCGATCGTGATTGCGCGTGCCGGGTCGTATGGGACGCGGCGGGCGGCAGTTGTGGGCGACGCTGGTCACATGGCGCGCAATTTGAAGTAGCGCTCCACGTCGGGAATTACCGTTTGTGCGAGGTTGCCTACGCCGAACTGCGACATGTAGCGACGGATGGTGGGGTTGGAGAGAACCAATCCCGCTCCGAACACCATGAGGGCTACGCCGCCGAGCAGGTAGATGGTATCTTTGTCGCCTGCGTTTCCATTTGCGGTTGACTCCATCAGATCGAGTGCCATTTCATCTCTCCTTTTCCGCCTTGATATTTCTCAAACGGCTTCTCCTGCGAGAAGACGCCTGACCAATGCTTCTGTTGCGTTGACTGCTTCTTCGACCGCAGCTTCAACCGGTTCACTGAGGCCCATGTAGCCTTCCTCGCCGCCGAGCGATGCGGGTTCGCAGCCCACGAGCAGCACTCGCTTCAGAGATCCGTTCATGGCGGCGGCCATGCGGAGGACATTCAGGGGATGCATGCTGTGCGCTTCAACGAGGCTGTCGGGCGGGGCGTTGATTTCTTGTGCGTCCGGCTCGACGATGGAGACGGTGCCGGGCGTTTTTCCGTGCGGGAATGCATCGATGAGGATGGTGGTTTCGTAGCCATCCTGCAGGGCATACGCGAGGTCGAGGCCGCGAATGCCGAAGTCGACGACTCGCGTTTCGGCGGGTAGACTGCGCGTTATGAGCCGGCGCACGACTTCGACGCCGAATGCGTCGTCGCCGAGAAAGATGTTGCCAATGCCGGCGACGAGGATTGTAGCTTTGACGGCTTTCGCCGGTGCTTCAGCGGCAGTCGTCGGGATCTGTGGGAGGGGCTCGATCTCTGCCGGGGTGAAGAAGAAGCGATGGCCGGGCTGGCGCATCATGCCGAGGTCGCGGCCGGGATCGTCTTCGATGACGACACATATATGCTGCGCGCCCTCGTAGTCCTCTTCAATGCTTTCGATGATGGCGATCTGGCCGCGCAATGCGATGTCGAGAATGTCGCCGCCTTCCTTGGGGCGCAGACGAACGCGATCGCCGATGTTCACCGGGATGCCATCGATTTCGACATGGCTCACCGTGGCGGATTTATCTTCGAGGAGATTCCATTCCCATTCGTTCATTGAATCTCCTCCTTCGTGGGACGGAGGCCGCGCAGGATTCCGTGAAGTTTCATGAACTGTTCTTCCGGCATGTTCTCGGTGCGCTCAAGGATGCCGCGGGTGCGGTCGTCCGATTGGCGCATCTCCCGCTTTTCGTCTTCGGTGAGGGTGAGGATGCGCAGAGAAAGGATTTCGTCGATTTCTGTGGAGTCGAAGAGATTTCCGGCGCTCTCCGGAGCTATCTGCGGATGGTCGTAAAGGATGATCGGGGAGGACAGCATCGCATCGGCGGTGTCGGTGGCAAGGACCGGCCAGGTGCCGAGGTTATGACATTGGGCGACGGAATCTTCAAAGCCGGTGGGAGGTTCGAGCAGGGAGAGGAATTCACCGTTCTCGGCGCCGAGGATGGTGTGAGCGGAGACGAGCGAATGGAGGAGCGTGTCTTCGCGGGTGGCGGAATTAGGTGAGGTGGCGGGGGCGCTTTCGGTGAGGTTATCAACCTGCACTGTAACGCGGACGACCTCGTCGTGACAGTTGAGCGATCGAATCTCGACCGATCCATTGAGGGCTTTCCATTCGCGGATGATTGCGCCCGCGGCTTTTCCCTGCTCATCGCGGAGATACTCGACTTCTCTCCCGGCGGGGAAGGAGAACAACAGTGGCTCCATAGTGCAGAAATCGGCGGGGTCGAGGCCTCCGTAGGAGAGTTCGCGCTCGACTGCTTCCTGCCACGGCTGATAGACGCGTCCGGCTCGTTCGAGACGATCGACGAGTTCAAGGTCTGATTCACCTGGGGTTGCCGATGGCGTGGTGAGCTTTGCGATGGAGCGCTGCACGATGTGGAGGAAGCGGACCTTGACGGTGAGCCGCGTGGAGGAATCGGTCTTGAGCAGACATTCCGTCTGCATGCTGCAGCGGTCGGAGCTGAATTGCGCGTCGCACCAGGAGGGTGGGTAAAGGACGCCGAAGTTCCAGCGCTGCTGGTTTTTAACCGAAGAAGGCCGATAGGGGTACAGCATGTATCCCTCGTAGAGAACGGCTTCGGCGATCTTTTCGACGCGATCCAGGTTCACGAATTTACCTCAACTTCTTCTTCGGCGCGGGCAAGGGCGCGCTGAAGCGCCTGTTCCCAGTTGAGAAGGCCGTTACGCATCTTGTAGCCATAGAGGCGTTCAAAGACATCCTTGTGCAGGTTGATCCACACGCTGTTGGGGTAGTAGGTGTCCATCATTTCGCGCCAGACTTTTACGGGCAGCTTGAAGCGGGCTTCCTGCTCCCATGAGATGGGCGCGACTTGCAGGGGGCTATCCGGCGGCGCGTAGAAGACGGTTCCGCTGAAGAGGAACAGAAGCGGAATATCGCCATCGGAGAGGCCGGCGAAATACTTGGTTGCGGCGACGTTGAAATCGAAGCTGCAGGGGACCTGCATATCGATCACGGTCTCGCTTCCGGCGAAGGTGGGAACGACGTGATTGACGTGGGTCCAGAGGAGGCTGCGCAGGGTCTGGCTCCAGCGGTCGGGTTGGCCGAAGAGGTCGAGCATCTGCTCCTGCTCGGCTGGAGTGTAGCGGCGGCGGGTGACCTCGATCTGGATCTGGCAGCGGAGTGCGACGGTGTGGATTGCTTCATCGGGCACACGGTTTTTGAGTTGAAGCTGGAAAGCAACCATGGGTACAGCGGCGAAGGGAACGACGCTTGCGGAGTCGATTTGAAACGTGAGGTCAGGCATTCACGCCTCCGCGAACGACTTCGGACTTGGACCGCAACTCTCGGAAGAAGCGGCCGACCTCGGTCCAGACTTCTGTGCCGCCGGAGAGGCCTTTCCAGTTGGCGCGAATGAGGCCCACGAGCTTGTAGCACTCGTCGATGGGGGCGATGTAATACTCGGCTTCGCGCGTGCCGTGTGCGTGGCCGACGCGATTCACCAGCAGGGCCTCGATGTCGGGCGTCAGGTCATGGAGTGCTGGATTATTTTCGGCGATCTCCGTCCAGGCATCGAGCGGAAGCAGGGATTCAACCGCGCCGGCGGGGCTGGGATAGAGGGCGACGATTCTGTTCTCGATACTGGAGCGGAACAGGAAGGCCATGTTGATGGGGATCATGAGGCTTTCCCACTGGCCATCGGTCATTTCGAAGTTAGCGAGGTACTGGGAATCGCGCGATACGCGCTTGTAGCGCGACTTCTCCATCCCGTCGAAGAGCATGGCGCAGGCGTCGCAGGCGCAGAGAATCTTGCGCGTGGCGAGTTCTACAAGGTGAGGATGGTCGTGATGCAGCCCGGCACTGCAGAGCTCACAGTGCTCGACGGCGCGCGATGCCGAGTTGCGCGCACGGGTGAAGCGGCGCAGGACGCTGAATGCCTGCTCGTAGCCGAGAGAGGACTCTTCAGGCATGGCAGGCTTCCTCCGCGAGGATGGGTGATGGAGGCAATGGGATCAATCGGCACTCTCCGTCGCGAGAGCATGCGGGTTGTGGGCCGAACCTACCAGGCTGTGACCGATGAGGCTTTCAAGCGCAACAAAGCCCGAGTTGGAAGGCTCTTCCAGCCCGAGTATCTCGAGCGATGCTACGTCGGGCGCGAGTTCGAAGACGCTCTCTTCGACGATGGCGCGGATGTCTTTTGCGGAGGAGCCGCAGCCATGGCCGCCGGCGGTGACGCGCACCTGCACGGCCCCTTCGACGATGCCGGCGAGATCGACGCTGCATGAGAGCTTGCGCAAACGAGGGCGCATGCGCTCCACGGCTTGCTGCACGCGGGTCTCCAGATCCTGGGGATGCAGAGAGTAGAGGAGGAGCAGGCTGCTGGTGATGGCGTCGTGCCCGAGTTTGTCGATGATCGCGGGTCCGGGACCTTCGCTTTCGAAGACGATCTCCATCATCCTGTCGAGGCCCGCCCCGTGCACGTCCATCAGAAGCTGCACGAGTTCTTTGCACGCCACTTTCGGGGGGCCCTCCGGCATCTGGTCGAATTGCGTGATGAGCTTTCCGAGTTGTCGAACCTGTTCCTGGAATTCGCTGCCAGTCGCCACACGCCTCCTTTTCGAGCGGTTCCACAATCTGCGTGCCATGCGGGCACTAAACGAATGGCTTTGTTAAAGGGGAAGCCACTCAAGAGCAGCGATTCGGATGGGGCGTGGAACAGAACCGCTGTGAGACGCAGAGAGTATGAGCCGGGCCGT
Organism: uncultured Acidobacteriaceae bacterium; assembly: GCA_963830285.1. Classification (GTDB taxonomy): domain Bacteria; phylum Acidobacteriota; class Terriglobia; order Terriglobales; family Acidobacteriaceae; genus Telmatobacter. The sequence goes on along the minus strand of CAWHLU010000008.1, from coordinate 277,107 downwards.
CATTGGCGTCAAGCCTCTGAAAGAGCCCGGCCCGTACCTCAAGGTTGGCTCCTGCGAAGAACCTCTATGGAAGCACGCCGGAGCCGACACCAAACATCGGGGAGTGATGCGTTTCCAGCACTTTTCCGTTGCCAAGGTACATGTGGACGCCGCAGGGCAGGCAGGGATCGAAGCTGCGCACGGCGCGCATAATGTCGATACCCTTGAACTTGTCGGGCCCATTCTCTTCGAAGATCGGCGTGTTCTGCACCGCATCCTCGTACGGTCCGGGAGTGCCATATACATCGCGTGGGTTGGCATTCCAGGGCGTCGGTGGATAGGGGTGGTAGTTGGCGATCTTGTGGCCCTTGATCACGACGTGGTGGGACAGGACGCCACGCACGGCTTCGTGGAAGCCGCAGCCGATGGCTTCTTCGGGGACCTTGAAGTCGTTCCATGTGCGGGTGCGTCCGGCGTGCAGCTCTGCCAGTGCCTGCTCGGCAAAGTAGAGGGCTGCCGCCGCAGCATAGGCCTGGAAATAGGTGCGTGCGCGGTCGCGCTCGATGGCGTTGCTCCACTTGGGGATGTGCCATTCGAACTCGGTTTCGGGGAGCGAGACGGTTTTGGGCAGATAAATCTTGACGCTGTGGCCGGTGGCCTTGATGTACCCGATGTCGACGATACCGGCGAGCGCAGTGGCCCAGAAGCGCGCGATGGGACCGCCACCGGTGTCGAGCGCCAGATAGTCGCCGGTGCGCTTGTCATACCAGCGTGGAGACATTACCCAGGTGTACTTATCTTTGAAGTCGCGCTTTTGGGGCTTCGGGAAAGTGCTCTGGTTCCAGGGATGGCGCTGGTCGACCGGATTGCCCAGCGGATCCTTCTGAACGAAGGTCTGGGAGTTCTGCCAGTCGTCGTAATAGGAACTGCCGAGCAGGATGCGGATGTTGAGGTTGATGTCGACCAGGTTGTTTGTGACGAGCTGGCCGTCGACGACGACGCCGGGGGTAACATACATCGCCTTGCCCCACTCGTCCATGTTTTTGTAGGTGTAGTCGCAGACGTCGGGATTGTTGAACGATCCCCAGCAACCGAGGAGGATGCGGCGGCGGCCGACTTCTTCGTAACCGGGCATGGCTTCGTAGATGAAGTTGAAGAGGTCGTCGTGCAGGGGCACGACCTTCTTCATGAATTCGACGTACTTCATGAGGCGGACGATGTAGTCGGTGAAGAGTTGGACGGTGGGTACGGTGCCGACGCCGCCGGGATAGAGGGTGGACGGGTGGACGTGGCGTCCTTCCATCAGGCAGAACATCTCGCGGGTCATACGGCTGACTTGCAACGCTTCGATGTAGAAGGAGCCGGTGAAGGGATTGAGCGCCTTCATAATGTCGCCGATGGTTTTGAAACCGTGGAGTTCGGCATGCGGAGAGGCGGATTTCTCAGCCTTTTCCCAAACGCCGGGATTGGTTTCCTTGACCATCTTTTCGCAGAAGTCGACGCCGACCAGGTTGTCCTGGAAGATATTGTGGTCGAACATGTATTCGGCGGCTTCCCCGAGGTTGACGATCCACTCGGCCATTGCCGGTGGGCGAACGCCGAAAGCCATGTTCTGCGCGTAGGTAGCGCAGGTGGCGTGGTTGTCGCCGCAGATGCCGCAGATGCGGCTGGTGATGAAGTGAGCGTCGCGCGGATCTTTGCCCTTCATGAAGATACTGTATCCGCGAAAAATCGAAGAGGTGCTGTGGCACTCTGCGACCTTGCGCTTGCCGAAGTCAATTTTGGTGAAGATGCCGAGGCTGCCAACGATCCGGGTAATCGGATCCCAATTCATCTCTACTAACTGGCTCTTCCCGGCCTCTTGCTCCGAACGAGTAGCTGTAATCGTCCCCATCGTCGTCTCTCCTTCTTTGTTCGGTTAGTAGTTATTGGACCGGTATCCGGTGGTAAGTTCCGTGCGTGGATGCCGCCACTTGGGCTCCTTATTGACGGTGTCATTGGTAAAGCTGCGCAGCGTGCGCATGGCTTTGCCATAGGTACCAATTGCGGCGCTGGAAACCTTCGCGCCGGGCGGCTCATCCATGAACGGCATGAACTTATCGGGGAATCCGGGCATGGTGCAGCCGATGCAGATGCCGCCGACGTTCGGGCATCCGCCGATGCCGGCCATCCAGCCACGCTTGGGGACGTTGCAGTTCACCACCGGGCCCCAGCAGCCGAGCTTGACTATGCACTTGGGCGAACCGTATGCGGTCGCGAAGTCACCCTGCTCGTAGTAGCCCGCGCGGTCGCACCCGTCATGAACCGTATTGCCGAAGAGCCACGTGGGCCGCAACTGTTTGTCGAGAGGAATCATGGGCGCCAGACCGGCGACTTGGTAGAGGAGGTAGAGGACGGTTTCCATGAAGTTATCGGGCTGAACGGGACAGCCAGGTACGTTCACGATCGGTAGTCCAGCCTTGGATTTCCAATCCCAGCCGAGGTAATCGGCAAGGCCCATGCAGCCGGTCGGATTGCCTTCCATGGCGTGAATGCCGCCGTAAGTGGCGCACGTTCCGCAGGCGATGACGGCAAGAGCCTTGGGAGTGAGGCGATCGATCCACTCGCAGGTGGTGATAGGCTGGCCGGTATGGGGATCGGTTCCGAGACCCGCCCAGTAACCTTCCTTCTTGATATTCTCGTTCGGGATGGAACCCTCGACGACGAGCACAAACGGATCGAGCCGGCCAGCCTCAGCCTCGTACCAGAATTTCAGAAAGTCATCGCCGTTTTCGTAGGCGAGGACGGGATTATGCAGATGAACCTTGGGGAGGCCGGGAATCGCACCCAGCAGGACGTCTTCAATGCTCGGCTGCGTGGCCGCGGTAATGGAGACGGAGTCGCCATCGCAACCCAGACCGGCCGTAATCCATAGAATGTGCAGTTCGGCCACAGCGGGTTTCTTCTGGGTTACTCGACCATAGGGAACAGCTTGTGCAGTCATGATCTGGGATCTCCTTTTCGGAAGCTGACTGGTCTTGCCTGGTTCGATCGATGCGAAGAATTGTGGAGTGAGCCAGAGGCGCAACTGGAGCCGGCCTCTTGGGACCCCGTTTGAGCGCTGCGTTCAGAACTCTGGAATGCCTTGACGACTATAGAGTTGATTCAGTCAAGCGCCGGGTTATCTCCAGAAAGAAACAGGGAAGTCGCATCCCTCAAACGACGCTATCGGAACAGAGTGAGCGAATATGCCGCAAGCGGGACGGACCTTATTCTCACTTCATACTTTTGCTCGCGAGTGGATAGGGAAATCCCCGACACTCTGGGCGCGGCAAAGCGAAGAGCGAAGAGTATTCGAGAAAGATCACGCAGTTTTTTCATTGATCTTCCACTGGATCGCGTGCTGAATCAGCTCACGGCCGCTGCGGAGGGCAAGTTTGTCCTTGATGTGGGCCTGGTAAGTCTCGACGGTTTTCACGCTGAGATGAAGTTCTTCAGCGATCTCGCGGGTGGCGCAGCCCTCTCCGATCCTGCGAAAGACTTCGAGTTCCCGATCGGAGAGCGAGGCGATGCGGGATTGGATCGCGTTGGGCGCGCCGCCGATATATTGTTGGAGCATCTTGTTGGACATGCGTTCGCTCAGATACACTTCGCCGCCGAGAATGCGGCGCACCGCAACGAGCACCTTCTCGGTAGCTTCCTGCTTCATGATGTAGCCGTTGGCGCGTGCGCGGAGAGCGCGTTCGGCGTAGATGGCTTCGTCGTGCATCGACAGAATCAGTACGGGAAGGTCGGGGTCGGTGGCGCGGATGTTCTTGAGCAGTTCGATGCCGTCAGGACCTTTGAGGGAGATGTCGAGAATCATGATGTCGGGTCGCAACTGCGTGATGGCCTGCATGGCAGCCTGCGCTTCCTCGGCTTCGCCGCAAACCTGCATGTCCTGCTGTTGATTGATCAGGAGGGCAAGCCCCTGACGCATCAGGGGATGGTCGTCGACAACGAGGACCGTTTTTTTACCGGCTTGCAGCGGTCTTTCAAGAACCATGTTTGTTGACATCGGTATTTCCCTTCGAGCTGGCGGAGACAAGGGGGAACATGCAGGTGACGCACGTTCCGCGCGGCGGATTCTGACGGACGTCCAACCTTCCGCCGATCATTCCCGCTCGATAGCTCATAATATGCAATCCCATTCCCTGGCTGGAGAGCCGGTCTTCCTGAATGCCTGTGCCGTTGTCGCTGATCTGGAGTGTGCCCCAGCCATTTTCCGCAGACAAGCGGATAAGGATGTTCTTCGCATGTCCGTGTTTGATTGCATTATTCACGGCTTCCTGAGCAATGTGGTAGAGATGCGTCGCCATGGTGTCGTCATGAATCAGTACGTCAATCTCGCACTGGAAGCGGCAGGAAATGCCAAAGAGGTCCTCGACCTCACTGGCCCAGACTTGGAGAGCCGACATGAGGCCCTGAGAGTCTGAGACTACAACCGGCAACAGGCCCCGCGCCAACACGCGCGTTTTGTGAATCGCTTCATTCACAAGTTTCACGATCTTGGCGGCATCGGCAGCGTCGGGCATCTGCTTTTCGGCCAACTTGGATTCGTGCACCTTGGCCATGAACGCAATGCCAGTAAGGTGCTGCCCCAGGCCGTCGTGCAGATCCTGGCCGATGCGGCGCTGCTCACGAGCGCTGATGTCGAGCAGGGCTCTCTCCAACTGCTCGCGTTCAGTGATGTCGATGCCGGTTGCAATGAAGTAGCTGGGTGTTCCGTCGTTGGCCGGGAGCATGGAGCAGGACCAGGCAATCAGGCGATGCGCATTGTGCCGCGTGACCCAATGGCTTTGAAAATCCTGGGGGAGCAGATCGGCGCTCAGTTGCGAAAGAATGGACCGGGCGCGTTCCACTTCCTCTGACTGGAGGAAGAAGTCCCAGATAGCTTTGCCGCGAACATCCTCGAGGGCATATCCGGTCGTGAGCTCGCAGGCACGATTGAATCGCACGATACGTCCCTCGGGATCGAGAACGGTCACGAGGGCGCCCACCGTGTCGAGAATGGCCGAGACCACATTGCGTTCCTGTTGGAGGGCCCGTTCGGTGTCTTTCAGATCAGAGATGTCGAAGGCAACTCCATGGACGAACCAGGGCGAACCATCGGGGCGGCGCACCATGCGGGCGTCGCAGCGGAACCAGACGACGCTGCCGTCGCGCGCCATGACACGGTAGGAGGAGCGCAGCGGCTTGCCGGAGAGGAACATGCCGGCTGCTTCAATGCTCCAGCGCTGCTTGTCGTCGGGATGAATCCGGTCGTACCAGCGGACCGGATCTTCAAGCCACTCTTCGCGCGAGTATCCGAGGGAGGCCTCAATCTCGGGGCTGACGTAGGCCTCACTGACTCCGCGATCGAGATAGGCCATGAAGACGACGGCTGGAATCTGTTCCAGCAGAGCGCGATACTTTGCCTCAAGATTCGAAGTTCCGTCTTCGGAGGGTGGAGAAGAATTCTTTGGCGCCGCGAACACACTGGCCAACTCGAACAGCAGCGCTTCCGCCTCGCCCAAGTCTGGCAGGAACGGGGTATTCTCCCATTCCGGTTCACGCCCGGGAGGGCGATCACCCCATTCGGTTTGGGCAAGCAGTCCCATTGATTTCTCCGGAAGCCGGTGCGACCCAATCTCTTTAGCTTGGATGTAGGTCGGTGTTATCGGGAACAGCTTGCGGGCGCCGCCAGGCTGGGATTTTGTTGAGCGATGCCTGGGTGAACTTGCGCAGCGCATGGATGGCGCGACCATAGGTTTGGACGGCGGCCGAGGAGAGCAGTGACCCCGGCGGCTGATTCATGAAAGGCATAAATTTATCAGGGAAGCCCGGCATCGTACAGCCAATGCAGATGCCCCCCACATTGGGGCAGCCACCGATTCCGCCCATCCATCCGCGTTTGCCCACATTGCATTGCACAACAGGTCCCCAGCAGCCCAGTTTTACGATGCAGAGCGGGGAACCGTATTCCTCGGCGAACTGGGCTTGCTCATAATACCCCCCGCGATCGCAGCCTTCATGAACGGTGCTTCCGAAGAGCCAGATTGGGCGCAGAGCCTCATCCAGCGGAATCATGGGAGCGCGTCCGGCGGCCATGTAGAGAAGATAAAGCAGCGTTTCCATGAAGTTATCGGGCTGAATGGGACATCCGGGCACGCAAACGATAGGAATCTTCGCCTGGGACCGCCATTGCCATCCGAGGTAGTCGGGCAGGCCCATGCAACCGGTGGGATTGCCTTCCATGGCATGGATTCCGCCATAGGTGGCACAGGTCCCGACCGCGATCACTGCCCAGGCGCGCGGGGCGAGGCGGTCGATCCACTCGCAGGTGGTGATCGGCTGCCCGGTAGCCGCGTCGGTGCCGAGTGATGCCCAGTAGCCCTCTTTCTTGTTGTTCTCGTCGGGAATGGATCCCTCGATGACGAGGATGAAGGGATCGACGCCCCCCTGGGCCGCGAGGTGAAAACGCGCCAGGAATTCGTCGCCATTTTCAATGGATAGAAAAGGGTTATGGAAATTGACCTTGGGAATCCAGGGCATGCCGCCGAAGACGATATCTTCGATACTCGGCTGGGTAGCTGCGGTCATCGCAATGGTGTCGCCATCGCATCCGAGCCCTGCAGTAATCCAGAGGACATCGATCTCTGCGATGGGCTGAGTCGATTGGGCCGTACCTGCCACAGGACCTCCTGTGCATTGAGCTCTCGGGGAAAGGGGACGCAGGGATCATCTTGCTCCTGAAAGTGGACTTAGGCAAGAGGAGAGGGAACCACGGAAGCCAGTTTTCAGGTTGAATTTAGCGCGGGGGTTCTGACTAAGGTGCGAGCCCGGGAACTCGTCGCGACAAGCCCCGGGGGTGATGCTTCCGAGGAGCGGGATTCCAAGCGGCGGCGCAACCCCGAACTTCGGGCGCGAAAAAATCTCCGAAATCCTGAAACGTTTTTGCCTCTGAAATCACCATCGAGACGAATCGGGCAACAGCGGCCCGGCCGGAGCAGGTTCATTTCCAGCACGGCGCGGAGGTTTCAAAGACCATGATCGGGGAGAAAAAGGGAATCAACAGTTTTCCGCTTCGACTGACGCCGACCATGCGTCGCCAAATCGACCATCTGGCGAAACGGGAGGGCATTTCGCTCAACCAGTTCATCAGCCTGGCCGTGGCAGAAAAAGTGATGCGGATGGAAGGCTATTCGCTTTCGGATGGGCCGGAAATGCTGTGGGTTAACGGACGTATTAAAGGCGTCAAGAAGGTCTAAAGCAGTCTTTCGAGTTAAACGGGTTCCTCGATCACTGCACGCATCCAGTAATCTCCGTCTCCATCGACTTCGATGCCGTGGACCTCGCGCTCAAACCCAGGGAAGCGCTTGCCAAATTCCTCCATAGCGAGGATCAGCTTGATGACGGGTGACTCGGAGGCACCGAGCCGTTCGCCGGGCATCGACATGGGTATCCCCGGAGGATAGGGAACCAGCATGAAAGCGGCGATTCGACCGGCCATCTCTTTGAAACGGATGCTTTCGGTCTCGTGGCGCACGAGCTTCTGGTAGGTCTGCGCAGGCGTGAGGATGGGATCGAAGTCCTCGTCGCACGCCGCGTTGACGAGGCCGGGAAGATCGAGCTCGATCATTGCCGCGTGCATCTCGTCGGAGAGTTCTCGAAGCGAAACGTTGCGGTACCGAAGGGGGAATCGCTGGACCAGCTCAGGGAGCGCCTCTTCAAGCGACGCGTCCAAATCGTAGAGGCGTTTGAACTCGAAGAGGTTTTCGAGCAGGCTGCCCCATTTGCCCTTCGAAGTTCCGACGGAGAAGAGCACGAGGACAGTATAGTCGCCGGTGCGGGCGATCTCGACGCGGCGTGAGTCAAGGAACTCGGTAAGGATGGCCGCCGGGATTCCCCATTGGGACATGACTCCCTGGGCGTTGACGCCGGGCGTCAGGATAGTAACCTTGGTGGGGTCGAGCATGCAATAGTCATCGGGTGAGTCTTCGTTCTGGTAGCCGTGCCAATCGTCCCCCCGCTTAAGGGTCCAACAGCTCGGTTCGGTGGTCAGAAGCTCGTCTTCGGCATCTTCGAAGAGAATGCTTTCGCCGGTTCCAGGATCGATGACGCGTTCGGGCTGGTAGATGCCAAAGAACCATCCATCGCCATTTTCGGATGTGGTGCGCAGTCGGTGAGCGATGGAACTCATGGCCTGGCGGAAGCTGATGGCGTCTACGAGCGTCTCGTCCATCAATGTCGGGCCGGCGGGATCGTCCATCATGGCGGCGGCAACGTCGAGCGAAGCGATGAGCGGATAAAAGGGCGATGTGGTGCCATGCATCATGAAAGCTTCGTTGAACTGGTCGAAGTCAAGCGGAGCGCGATCAGAGAGCTTGACATGAATCATTGAGCCCATTGAGAACGCAGCCAGCATCTTATGTGTGGATTGCACGGAAAAAATGACGGGACGGTCTTTCATTTCTTCCGGCACACCCATCGCAAAACGTCCTCGATAGAGGGGATGGAACTTCGCGTAGGCGTACCATGCTTCGTCAAAATGGACGCGTGGGACCGAGCCGGCAAGTTGTTCGACCACTTCATCGACGTTGTAGCAGAGCCCGTCATAGGTGGAATTGGTGACCACTGCGTGCGTGGGTTGTTGCGAACGGGCGCCGATGGCGAATGGGCTGCGAGCGATCAATTCCTGAACGGAACTCGGCGAGAACCGCTTGAGCGGAACCAGGCCGATCATTCCGTAGCCGTTGCGTGTGGGCTTGAAGTAGACAGGGCGGGCACCGGTGACAGTGAGTGAGTGGCAGATGGATTTATGACAGTTGGCGTCGGCGAGAACGATGTCGTCCTGCGCGATGACTCCGTGGCCGACGATCTGGTTGGAGGTGCTCGAGCCGCCGAGCACGTAAAACGTCCAGTCAGCGCCGAAGATGCGAGCCGCGTTGCGCTCTGACTCACCGGGAGGTCCGACGTGATCGAGCCATGAGCCGAGCGGCGCGGAAGAGATGCCGAGGTCGGAGCGGAAGAGATTTTCGCCGAAGAAGCGGTGGAACTCCTGGCCTACCGGGTGCTTGAGGAACGCAACGCCGCCCATATGGCCGGGCGCGTCCCAGGAGTAGGCGGACTGATCGTTGTATTTGAGGAGTTCGCGAAAGTAGGGCGGCAACAGTTGGTCGTGGTAGCGCTCGATGGCGGTATCGAGGCGGGACGAGATAAAGGCGGGGGTGTCGCCGAAGAGGTGGATGTATTCGTGAACCTGCTTGATGACTTCGAGGGGCAGTTCGGAGACGAGGGTGCGGTCGGCGATCAGGAAAATGGGAACCTTTTTATTACGGTGGCGCACGCCACGGATTATGTCGAGCGCGGCACGTTCTTCAAATTGCGAGTCGCCTTCGAGGTCCCAGTCGAGCAGGACGGCGGAGTAGCTGGGATCGGATGTGACGAGCGAGAGGCCATCTTTCGGTGAGGTGGTGCGAGTGACAATATATCCTTCGGCACCGATGGCTTCGACGAGGCGCTCCATGGCCCGGTCGGAGACAGATTCGGTCTGCCCAACCTCACTCGCAATCAACAACACCCAACGCTTTTCGTTCATCCGCTTTCAATTCTCCTGATCCTAAGAGCCGCGCACCTCCCTTTCGGGATCTTGGTGCAAGGCAAACACATCATTCTACCGTGATTCAGGTTTCGGAAGTGTTAGCGGGCGAGCGGGGAGGTTAATCATTTGTGTGCATTGTTGAGGGAAGAAAAGGGGGAAAGGGACAGATGCGGGGCTGCGCTCCGGAGTGTGTGTGCGAACCGGTCCTTAAACCCCCGGAAGGGATGACCTGATTGCCTGCTCCAGATCTTTCGGGTGGAAGCCGAATGGCCCGGGCTTGCTCTTGTAAAGAACGTGGCCTCCCTTTCCGATCAAATAGAGCCGGTCGGGCCAGCCCGTATAAGCTGTCTCGACACGATTGTCGAAAGCGTCAACCAGCGCAGGAAACTTGATCCCCAGCTTGCGCACGCACGCGCCTGCAACGTAAGCGCGCTCGACCTCGTCCTTCGGACTGCTGAAAAGCACGTTATCGTGCACATTGGACTGCATCTGCCAAACGTCAGTCGGATGCGCCTCAAGAATATAAACGGCGTAGAAGCCGATCTTGTCTCGATACTGCTCGGCAAGCTTGTTCAGGGCGGGAACCTCCCGCCGAAAAGGCGGTCAAGTATAGCTCCCGAACACCAGGACGACTGGTTTGTCGGTCCAAAGTGAGGCCAGATCGGTGGACGATCTGTCTTCCAGCTTTTTTACCGTCAGGCCCGGAGCAGCATCCCCGACATTCAACTGCCCCTTGCGAGCCCGCATCCACAAGGTCTCAAAGGGAAGCACAAAGTAGGCAGGCGTCGGCATCTTCGCCATCACATGTCCGAAGACCTCCGGCGACTGGTGCATTGCCCAGTTCACGTAACCAACAAGGCACAGCCAGCCGACAAAACAGACGCCCGCGATACTCGCGATCCACATGCGCACGCGCCTCTTCGTTGTGCCGATCATGACCCTCCTACTTTGTCATCCTATTCATCTCAAGATAACCCTGCGGGGCAATCCCGAAAGCATCCGCAACCCGATTGAAAAAAGCGAACATTGCGGTGACGTATACGGCTTCAGCAATCTGCGGTTCGGTCCAGCCTTGATCCCGCAGCTTCTGGACATCCTCAGCAGTAGTGCGATACGCCGCTTCTGTCACCTTGGTTACGTAATCGAGCAACGTGCGCTCGGCAGGAATCAACCCTGCATCCTCAAGATTGCCATGTGCCAAAGCCTGCACAGTCTTTTCTTCTGCTCCCTGAACACGCAGGAAGTATGCATGGGAATCCAGTCAATATGGACAACGATTGAGCCATGATACCCAGCTCGCAATCGCTTCCTTGGTTCTGCGGTCCAGATGACCCTGCGAGAAATGCACGGTGTCGCTGAATTTCATGACGTCACGCAAAAAGTCCGGGCGATGGCTGAAGCACTTCAAAATGCCGGGCATCTGCTGCCGTCCTGACTTGGCACGCCATTCATCGTAGACCTGGGCGACTTCCCCGGTCGCGTCGCGATCTTCGATGAGTTTGATCTTGGTTTCGTGGTCAGGCATTGTCAGCCACTTCTCCGGCGAAGTATTCGCAATATAGCACGTCGTCCGGTCGAAACGCATCCATCCCAGGGCAGGCAGAAACTAAAGGATAAGGCGCTGGTCTCCCTGCTTGCGAGTCGCGCGCTGGCGGTCAAGATACTCAAGCAAGGGGATCGCGTACTTGCGAGAAAGCCCGGTAAGCTCTTTGAACCTGGCGACATCAATCAGGCTTCCCCGAAGTGCGGCTACTTGTGTGAGGAGTTTTCGCAAAGCCTCCGTATGGATAAACAAGTCATCGCTGCCCATCCGCACAATGACCTTGGCGCGGATCAGCGCAGTAATGATGAGCCGCATGTCAGCTTCCTTGAGACTGAATCTCTGCGCGAGCTCCGCGACAGAGGGACTTCGAAGCCCGGCAGCTTCGTAGACTTGCGCGATCGCCGCCACTCGTTCTTTCTCTTCATTTTGAGGCGGCGTTCCGTCGCTGTAGATCGAGATCATTTCGTCGCGAAGTTGCACTCTATGCTCGCGTACGAGCGCGCTGACCGCGAAGTCAAAGACCGTCGGAATCAGTCCAGTTTGGCTACGCAACTCTGAAGACTTCTTCGAGCGTCCCGGTTGCAGACGGCTTGTGATCGTGGCCTCGGCAGCAAGTGATGCCTCGCGGCTTAGAAGTAAGTCTTCCGCTATCGCCAATAGTTCCCCGCTCTGCATTGCTGGACTCACATGATTGCGAATTGCTCCAACGGTCAAACCTGTCTCAGAGGAAAGTGCCTGATAGGTGATTCCATCTGCCTTGTTTCGCCCAACCTGCAACACAATTTGTTCTGCCGGGGAAGCCACTTTCAACTGCTCCAGCCAGGCAAGCGTTGCCACCTTTCTCTCACGACGTTCGGGGCGAGCATCGAGAACACGACCGCCTCCAATTGTGCCTGCCGGCAGAGGCTGGCGAAGAACGAATCGATCGCCCGGGACCAGTACGATGGGTTCGGCGAGCTTGATGCGCATCAGACGAACAGTTCCCGGTTGAACCGCGTCGTAGCCATAGAGAGAAACAGTCGCCATTGTCTCGGATGTGAAAGCGTGGAAGTGAATGTTCGCGCGATGTTTCAGCGCAGGCGCACTTTTCAGAAGTCGGACCTCGACGTCAATCGTATTGACGGAGGCGTAGGTGCCGGGAGCGACGAGCGTTTGCCCGCGCTTGACTTCGGCAGCATCCACGCCCGACAGATTCACGGCGACGCGCGAGCCCGGCACAGCAGTCTCTTCGTGCTGGCCATGTGTTTGCAGACCGCGCACGCGGACCGCTCGGCCCCCCGGTTCAAGTTGCAGCGTCTGCCCATTCTGGATCGTTCCCGAGAGCAATGTCCCGGTAACGACGGTGCCGAAGCCCTTCATGAGAAACGAACGATCAAGCGGCAAGCGCATTAAAGCGTCCGGGGCCTTGAGATGCGACTGCATGGCGAGCTTTAGCAGTTCCGCGCGCACCGTTTCCACTCCTTCACCAGTCGCTGCACTCACATGCAAAATAGGGGCGCGACCCTTGTCCGGAAAGGTCCTCTGCAGGAATGTTTCAATGGCTTGCGTAACCTCCTGCAATTGCGCGGTGCTCACAGAATCCGCTTTCGTGATGACGGTGATTCCCTGCGAGATGCCGAGAAGATCACAGATGGCAAGGTGCTCCACCGTCTGCGGCATGACGCCCTCGTTGGCTGCAATCACGAGCATGGATGCCTGGACGCAACCAGTGCCGGCGAGCATGTTGCGGATGAAAAGGCTGTGACCCGGCACGTCGACAAAGCTGATGCGCAAGGGCCATCCATCGGGCGTCTGCATCTCCATCGAAGCAAAGCCGAGGTCGATGGTGATGCCGCGTCGCTTCTCTTCGGGAAGTCGATCGGTGTCAACGCCTGTGAGGGCGCGAACCAGGGCCGTCTTGCCATGATCGATATGACCGGCAGTTCCGATGACGATGGATCGCGGCATTTTCGTCATTTCGTGTATATCGGTTCCTAGTCTTGGAGACTGCATAGAAGAGAGACGATGTCGCCATCCAACCGTGGATGAACAGTGCGCAGGTCAAGCAGAACTGCATCGTCCTCAATACGACCGATAATCGGCGGGTCTAGTTTGCGAAGCGCCGCCAGCAGCTCTGAAGCAGTAAGGGAGGCATGCCGCATCGAAATTGCGCAGCTTGGCACGATCGCCCTGGGAGCAGTTCCCCCACCAATCAGGCTCTCAACCGGACGCACGTCGAGCATGAGATCAGGAGGCGCAATCTGAGCGGCGATCCATTTGCATCGCTGCATGATTTCTTCGGGCGGGACACTCAACATGCGCTCGACAGGAATCGAGGTCGCATCTCCCGACAGATGTTCCATGAGCGTAGCCTCAAGCGCGGCATAGGTGAGCTTATCCGCACGGAAGGCCCTGAGAAGCGGGTTCTTCCGGATTCTGTCGATCAGGTCTTTCCGGCCAACGAGAATTCCGCACTGCGGGCCGCCGAGCAGTTTATCTCCGCTCGCTGCGACGAGGTCTACCCCGCACCCGAAAGACGTGAGCAGACTCGGCTCTCCCTTGATTCCGAATCGCTCAAGCGAGGAGACAAGGCCGGTGCCCTGGTCCTCAAAAAGCGGTATGCCCGAGCGTTTTGAGAAGGCAACCATATCCGGCAATGACGGTCGCTCCGAGAATCCTTCAATACTGAAATTTGACTGATGCACGCGAAGCAGGAGGCGGGTGCCCGGACCGATGGCGCCTTCGTAGTCGGCGATACGGGTGCGGTTGGTGGTGCCAACCTCCTTCAAAATGGCCCTGGACTTCTCCATGACTTCAGGAATGCGGAAACCGCCGCCGATCTCGACCAGCTCTCCACGCGACACCACAACTTCAGAATTCTCGGCAAGCGAATTCAACGCGAGAATTGTCGCTGCTGCGCAATTGTTGACAATGACAACGCCGTATCGGTCGAGCTCCGCGGTCTGAGCACCGGTCCCACTCAATACACGAAGAACGAGCGACTCGGCATGTGCGTCTCTGCGGCCACGAAGGCCGGTTTCAAGATCGAGCTCGAGATTGCAGTAGTCTTGCGCGACCTCCACAACGTGACGAAGAGCGGCGTCACTCAACGGAGCACGCCCCAGGTTGGTATGAAGAATGACGCCAGTCGCATTAATCACCGGACGAAGCGAATAACACTTCGCAGATTCGAGCTGTTCGACAACCTTGTCATCGAGCTGTTCGACGCTTTGCCGGAGACTATCGTTCGTATGCTGACCAGCAGAAATCTCGCTGCGCAATGTGGAAATCGCTCTACGCGCCGCGACCAGCAGCGTCGTCCGCGAATGTGTGCGGAGAAGCGCCTGGCACGTCGGTGTCAACAGCAGGTCATTGACAGACGGTAGTACTCGAAGCAACCTATGAACCGTCTCGTCTTCGTGTTGAAGATTGTGAATCGCCATGGCGGAGAACTCCGGAATCCAAGTACCTCATCATCTCAGAACGATCGCTGGCGCGCCGGCGCCCGTATTGAAAGAGCCTGACACGCATCCGATGATTGCCGCGGGAAGGCCGGCAATTTGAAGAGAATCAAGCAGAGCCGGCGCTTCCGCCTTCGCGACCGAGATCAACAATCCCCCGGATGTCTGTGGATCGTAAAGTAATGCGCGCAGGTCGTCGGGTATGTGGCTCTCCGGCGAATCCGCAACCAGGCACTCGGCAAATTCGCGATTCGATAACAAGCCTCCAGGGATTGCTCCAGCGCGAACCGCACTCAGTGCTCCTTCCATCAAAGGCACGCGAGCGGTTTCAATCTCCAGGGTGACTCCACTTCCCAGCGCCATCTCCCGACCGTGGCCCATGAGTCCGAACCCCGTGATATCCGTAATCGCGTGGACACCCGCACATGCCGTCGCAAGGGCAGCAGCCGTGCGATTCAACGTGGTCATCGAACAGATCGCCCGATCCACCCAGTCTGGCTCTGCCTTTCCCTGCTTGAGAGCAGTCGTGATAACACCTGTCCCAATCTGCTTGGTGAGAATCAGGGCGTCTCCCGTCACTGCGCCTGCGTTGATGGAAATGTGCGCCGGGTCGATCAGTCCCGTTACGGCGTAGCCGAACTTCATCTCTGGGTCACGAACTGAGTGGCCGCCAACCACGGTGCAATTCGCTTCGATCATCTTTGCCAGGCCGCCGCGCATGATCTCCTCAAGGATTCCCAGATCGGCCTCGAGCGGAAAACAGACCACCCCAAGTGCCGTCAGCGGCCGCCCTCCCATCGCATATACGTCGCTCAAAGCATTGGTCGCTGCGATCTGACCGAATGTGTATGGGTCGTCGACCAGCGGGGTGAAAAAATCGATGGTCTGCACCAGCGCCAGGTCATGGCTGATTCGGAATATGCCCGCATCATCGGACGTATCAAACCCCACTAGCAGGTCAGGGTTGCTCTGGGCAGGTAGCGCGGACAGTACTTGCCGCAGAGATCCGGCAGGGAGTTTGCTTGCGCATCCGCCGGCCTTTACCTGTTGCGTCAAGCGCACCGGCTGGGCGTGCTCCAAATTCGCGCTTTTGACACCTTCATTGCTCATATCGTGATGTGTAACATGGGGAAGGAATCATGGAAAGCATCAAAAGATGGAAGTGCTCAGGCTCCGGTGATCCTCCCGGTCTTCAAAACCGGCGGTCGTCCTTAACGGGCGACGGTGTGTTCGACTCACACGCGCTTCCGCCAGTTCATTCGCGGCGCTTTCAGGTTGCCTGGCGCGCCGCTGGACCTCAAATGATTGGACGAAGCATATTGGGATGAACTAGCATTCCCCGCAATAGATTGCGCGCGTCATTCGCTTGTGTGAAATGCGTGGATCGCGCGCAGAGCAGAGCTTCTCCGGGACAAGGCTTCCCTTGGCGCTCCATCGCCTCCCTTGGGCAGATCTGCGAATATCGGGGGCCACAGTCATGTTTCGGCTCGACGCCGACAAGAAAGTTCATTTCTGCGACGGAGTGACCCGGCGAGACTTCCTTCATGCGGGATCGTTGGCATTTTTGGGCTTATCGATGCCGCAGTTTTTCCGGCTGAAGGCGGCCGGAGCGGTGAAGTCGGAAAAGGACATGAACTGCATCCAGTTGATGCTGGTCGGCGGCCCCAGCCAACTCGACACCTGGGATATGAAGCCGGACGCGCCATCCTCGATCCGCGGCCCATTCAAGCCAATCAAGACCAACGTCGCCGGAGTCGAAATCTCCGAAATTTTTCCGCGGATGGCCAAACACGCGGACAAGTTTGCCCTGCTTCGTTCCATGTATCACACGGCCGCCGCGGTACACGATACGGGTTGCCAGATGATGCAGACCGGGCGGCTTTTCCAGGGAGGCCTTGAGTCTCCCAATTTTGGTTCGGTTGTGCGGTTTGAAAAGGGCGCAAAAGGAGACATGCCTCCCAATGTGCTTCTCCCTTACATGATTGGCCAACTGGGCGGAAATCTGCCTCACGGCGATACGGCAGGATTCCTCGGCAAGGCCTACGATCCTTTCGTTTTGAATGCCGATCCCGCGGATCCGAACTTCAAGGTACCTGATCTCCTGCCGCCTGATTACATATCAGCAGTTCGTGTTGATCGACGGCGGAGCTGGCGGCAGGTTGTGGATCAATCGGTTCAGTACTTTGAAGACACGAACCAGGACTCGAAGCTGATGGACGCGACTTTCAACCAGGCCTATACGTTGATGACATCTGCAAAGGCACGCGAGGCGTTCGAACTCACGCAGGAACCGGAAGACGTGAGAAAACGGTACGGTTTGAATCGGTTTGGCCAGGGCTGTCTGCTGGCACGGAGACTTGTCGAACGCGGCGTACGATTTGTGACGCTCAATATGTTCGAAACAGTTTTCAACGACATCACCTGGGATATTCACGGTTCAGCGCCGTTCAGTCCCATCAGCTGCTACAGCGACCTGGTTGGTCCGATGTTCGATAACGCGTACAGCTCGCTCCTCGAGGACCTGAGCAATCTCGGTCTCCTCGATTCAACGCTCGTGCTTGCGACCGGAGAATTCGGTCGCACCCCACGGATTAATCCCGCAGGTGGCCGCGATCACTGGCCACAATGCTGGACGGTGGTTCTGGCCGGCGGTGGCATCAAGGGTGGTCAGGTCGTCGGTGCGTCGGATGCCACCGGCGCTGCTCCGCAGGATCGCCCGGTGATGCCCGCCCACCTCGCGGCGACGGTTTACAAGTGCCTCGGTATACCCGTGGATACGGAATTGAAGACGCAACAGGGACGCGTGGTCCGGCTTGTGGATCATGGATTTGACCCAATTGATGAGTTGCTGGCCTGAGTCGAGTAGGTGCCTGCAGTTTGGCTGCGGAGTTCTATGAGGAATCGTGATCTCTTACTGATGGCTGGACTGGGTTTGCAGTTCGCCATTGCCGGCGCTGCGGGCCAGGCGCAGGAGAACGCGCCTTTTCATCCTTCGGGTTTTCTCAAACCGCCAGAGGTAAGCAATCCATCTGCGAGCAAGCCCGCAGTGACTCAACTTTCCTCGCTCGTGAATCTGACGAAAATCGTAATCCTTCCCTCATCCATTTCGATCACCGGTCCTCATTACAGCCAACGGCTGCTTGTTGAGGGAACGTTCCTTGATGGGCATCAGGAAGATTTGACCTCGCGGGCGACTCTCGCGATTTCAAACACCGGGGTTGGGATTCTGAGTAAGGATCGTGTGCTTTCTCCCGTTTCAGATGGACACGCGGCCATTACGGCAACGCTGCGCGGCCATCAGGCCACCGCTCAGTTCACCGTGAGCGACAACGCTACGGCAACAACCTGGAGCTTTCGCAACGACGTTATCCCGGTGATGACAAAGGTGGGTTGTAACTCCGGACCCTGCCATGGCGCGGCGGCGGGGAAAAACGGCTTCAAATTGTCGTTGCGTGGTTACGATCCCATCACGGACTACTACACGCTGACCCACCAGGCGCTTGGACGAAGAACGGATCGCATCCAACCGGCACGAAGCCTGATTTTGTTAAAGCCGACGGCAACGATTCCGCACGGGGGCGGCAGGCGTTTTGGAGTGGACTCGCCCGAATACAGGGTGATGTCGGGCTGGATTGCCCAAGGCATGCCAGCGCCTCGGGAGACCGACGCACTGGTGAAGGAGATTCGGGTGCTGCCAGGGGAAGCCTCGCTTACGCCTGGTGCTCAGCAGCAATTGATTGTGATGGCACTTTACACCGACGGCCATACCGCCGATGTCACCCATTGGGCGAAGTTCGACAGCGGCGATGAGGGAGTAGCCACCGTCGACAATGACGGCTATGTGACGATGCACGGTTATGGTGAAGCGCCAGTGACGGTTTGGTACCAAAGCCACGTCGCTTTTTCGCGGGTTCGCATTCCGTTCCCATACAAACTTGATCAAGCCGTATTCCGAAGGGCGCCGCGCCACAACTACATCGACGATCTGGTGCTGAATCACCTGCGCGTGTTGCACATTCCGCCGTCTCCTCAAGCCAATGACGCGGAGTTCCTTCGCAGGGCGTATCTCGATGCGACCGGAACCTTGCCTTCGCCTTCCGAGGTTGAAAGCTTCCTGCATGATCCGTCGCCAGACAAGCGGAATCACCTGATCGACAGTTTGATCAAGCGACCTGAGTTCGTCGACTACTGGGCATACAAGTGGTCTGATCTGCTGCTGGTTTCGAGCAATCACCTCTCGAACGAAGAGATGTGGAGCTACTATCGCTGGATTCGTGCCAGCGTGGCCAACGACAAACCCTGGAATGAATTCGCCAGCGAGATCATTACGGCGAACGGCAACACACTCAACAACGGCGCGGCAAACTACTGGGTCATTCATCGCGATCCGCTTGATATCTCCGAAAACATGGCGCAGGCATTCATGGGCATCAACATCTCCTGCGCCCATTGCCACAACCATCCCCTCGCCAAGTGGACGCAAAAGGATTACTACGGAATGGCGAACCTTTTTGCGCGAGTTCGGCTCAAGACTTTCTCGGATTCCGGAGCTCGTCTAGGGGTCGGCCCAATCTTCAATAACGTCACTGTCTACTCCGCGCCAACGGGCGAGTTCATGGACGATCGACTGATGATTCCGCTACCGCCCAAGCCGCTGGATGCCACAGCGCTCTCGACCAATGTCCCGGGCGACACGCGCGTCCACTTTGCCAAGTGGCTGACCTCCGACGAGAATCCATTCTTCGCGCGTAACATCGTGAATCGCGTGTGGCGTAATTTCATGGGCCGCGGTCTGATCGAACCCGTCGACGATCTGCGCGACACCAATCCGGCAACCAATGATGAACTGCTGAATGCGCTGGTCAAAGACTTCGTTGCGCATCACTACGACGTTGATTACCTGATTCGCACCATCATGCAGTCCGCAACCTATCAGACGTCTTCCAGACCTGTGAAAGAGAATGCGGGAGACGACAAGTACGGTTCCCATTTTTTGATTCGGCGGCTGCCGGCTGAGGTACTTCTCGATGCGTATTCGCAGGTGACACAAACGCCGGAAGCTTTCGATGGCTATCCCCCGGGTACCAGGGGGCTGCAGTTGCCCGATACCGCCGTGAAGTCCTACTTCCTCACGACATTTGGCCGTCCGGAACGCCAGCAGACGCGCGAAAGCGAGCGTTCCTCAGCTCCCACCATCACACAGGCACTGGACATCATCAACGGCGATACCCTGAACAACAAGCTCCGTGCGCCTTCCAGTTCGATTGCGATGTTGATGCGCCTGGGATTTTCGGACAAACAAATCGTGGATTATCTGTACCTGGCGTCGCTTAGCCGGCATCCTTCCGACACCGAACGAACCACTCTGTTTCGTGCACTTGATACGGCAGAACGCGAAGAGAGTTCCAATATGGATGAGGCGCGACGTACAGCATTGATTGATATGTCCTGGGCTTTGTTGACCGGTGAAGAATTCATGTTTGACCACTGAGGTCCGGCATGTGGACCTCCCTTGTGCACTTGTCGACTTGCTATGTCGAAATGGTTCCCAAAAACTCGCGCGCTCTTCCTTTCTTTTCCGCGCATGCGCCTTGGTGTGCTTATCGCGGTCTTAAGTGTGGCGTTGAGCGCAGGAGGGCAGCAGCAACCCCACGCGGCTGCCGTGTCCGCCCCGGATTTCGCAAGGGATGTTGCACCAGTTTTTCAGAAGAATTGCCTCGGTTGCCATTCGAGCACAGCGCACAAAGGGCACCTGGTTCTCGACAGCTACGACTCCTTGATGCAGGGCGGCAAACATGGGCAGGTGATTGTCGCCCGCGACGCCGATGCAAGCCGGCTGGTCGAAATGCTGGAGGGCACACTCGACCCGCAAATGCCGCTCGAGAGCGATCCGCTCGGAAAAGCAGACGTTGCCGTGATCCGGTCGTGGATCAATGCCGGCGCGCCCGGCCCAACACCAGGTACGTTGCCGGCTGCAATCGCAAGCCCCTCGCTTCCTTCGATCTCCCCGCAGGCGCCGGTCGTCTCCCCTGTGTCATCGGTGAAATTCTCCCCTGACGGAGGCGTGCTGGCCGTGGGCGGATACCAGAAGGTTCGCTTGTTGGATGCGCATTCGGGCAGGGTGATTGTCGAACTCACAGGCCATGCGGACGCCGTCCGTTCCATCGCGTTCAGCCCCGACGGCAAGAAACTAGCTGCAGCGGGCGGCGATCCACAGCGAGAGGGCGAGATCAAAATCTGGGACCTTGAATCGTATCGCTCGATCAGCACTCTGAAAGGACACAAGGACTGCATCTACTCCGTAGCGTGGAGCCCCGACGGCAAGCTGATTGCCACAGGTAGCTACGACAAGATGATCAAGCTATGGGACGTGGAAAGTGGCAAAGAACTTCGCAACCTCCAGGACCATATCGACGCCGTCTTCGCCGTCGCCTTCAGTCCAGATGGCAAGCGCCTTGCTTCGGCATCCCAGGATCGAACCGTCAAGATCTGGGATGTGGCCACCGGCAAGCGTCTGTACACGTTAAGCAATGCGTCGGATGGTTTGACCAGCCTGGCTTGGTCGCCGGCCGGCGACGAGCTGGCAGCGGTGGGCTACGACAAGACGATATACATCTGGCAGCTCGGAGATGACGACGGACGACTTATTCACTCCCTGATAGCGGACGAAGATAGCCTGCTCTCGCTCGCATGGACACGCGACGGCAAGACACTTGTCACCGCGTCGTCCGACGGTTCGATTCGCTTCCGGGATACCAATCTCGACTTGAAGGGCGTCATCGACGGACAGCCCGACTGGGTGGGAGCGCTGGACGTGAGTCCTGATGGAAGATGGCTGGCAGCGGGCCGATACAACGGCTCACTCAGCCTTTACGACACGACGAGCTACAAGGAGTCGCGCACCACGATGGTTTTCGATGCGCTTAAACCGGTCGTATTCTCCAATGCGAAGGAGGATGCAGGGCGATGAACAACAATTGCCGAATTGGTTGGGTCGCGCTGGTTCTTGCGCTCCCCATTCTTGCCTCTTCCTCCGAACCGATTATTCCGCCGACGGTTTCAAGCATCGCGCCTGCGGGGATGCAGCGTGGCACTACGGCCACCTTTGCTGTCGAAGGAAGAAATCTTGCAGGCGCCACCGAGGTGGTCTTTGATGCGCCGGGTATCACTGGCAAGCTAACTGAGATTGCCGACGTTGCGGAAAAGATCAGTGGACCAAAGGCCGGAGAGGACCTGGTTGCCCAGGTTCCGCTCGGCAAGAAGCAGAGTGCCAAACTCGAGGTTACCGTCGCGAAGGATGCGGCTCCGGGTATCCATCGTTTCCGCGTGAAGACTCCGCTGGGCACGTCAAACATGCTTTCGCTTGCGGTAGGGATTTTGCCGGAGGTAAAGAAGCAAGAGAAAACGGCGACGGACACCGGCGGACCGCCGCAATCCGTCGATCTGCCTGCGACATTGCTTGGTTCGATCGGCGCACCAGGAGAGAAAGACACGTACCAATTTGAAGGAAAGGCCGCCGAAGACATCGTCTTCCGCGTACAAGCCTCAGAGATTGGCTCGAAGCTGGTGTCCGCGCTCGCCCTGAGCGACACCGACGGTAAGGTGCTTGCGTCGGCTGGACAAGATACCAATCGCCGCGATGCGGTTTTGCTGTATCACCTCAAGCAGGCCGGAAGATACAGCATTACGATCAGTGACCGGGATAACGGCGGGGGAAAACAATATTTCTACAGACTTGATGCGGGCGCGCTGCCCTACGTGGAGACTGTCTTCCCGCTGGGTGTACGCGCAGGACAACCGACTCAGATTTCCGTATCCGGCGCGAATCTTGGTGGGATCAACAGTATTACGGTGCAGCCACCCGCAACAACCGATGGCTGGAAGACCATGCATCTCGATACAATCGGCAGTACACGATCATTGAACGAGGTCAAGCTGGCGGTTAGCGACGTGCCGGAAATTGAAGAGCACGAACCCAACGACTCGATGGCACAAGCGCAGACAGTCAGTCTTCCGATTACGATCAACGGCCACATCGCGAGTGGCAAAGACCGGGACAAGAATCCCGACGAGGATTATTTTCGATTCACAGCAAAGAAGGGTCAGAGGCTCAGCATCGATGTGGCTGCATCGCGTCTGGGCTCGCCGCTCGATTCGGTAGTCGAGGTCTTAAATGCGCAAGGGAATGCCATTCCTCGCGCAACCATCCGCTGTCTGAACGAAACGACAACAACACTCTCTGATCGCGATTCGCGGACGAACGGGATCCGGCTGGTGTCCACAGCCGGTCTGCATGAACATGATTACCTGATGGTTGGCGATGAACTGGACCGTATCGATTTCATCCCCGACCAACCCGACGCCGACACGATTTTGAAGAGCATGGGTGACCTGCGCATCGCGTACCTTGGAACCTCGCCCGATGTGCACGCCGTGAATACGCCGGTCTACAAGGCTCAGATCCTTCCGCCCGATGCCGAGTTCCCATCCAACGGATTACCTGTCTTTCATCTCACCTGGCGTAACGACGATGGTGGTCCGGGATACGGCTCAGACTCGATGCTCGACTTCGTTGTACCCGCGGATGGCGACTACTTCGTCCATCTCAAGGATGTGCGCGGGATGGAAGGAGCGGATTTCGCTTATCGCCTCAGCATCCGCGAGCAGGTACCCGATTTTCGAGTTGCTTCGGATCCTGCAAATCCCAACATTCCGCGCGGCGGCACTACCTCCGTGACCGTTTCGCTGGATATGATTCGCGGATTCGATGGTCCGATCGAGGTAGAAGTAAAGGGCCTGCCACGCGGGGTCGCTGCCAGCAAGGCAAAAATCCTTCCCGGGCAGATTTCCACGGCTGTGGTCTTAACTGCGACTCCAGACGCCGACAGCGACGCCTATGCCGTCCCGATCCAGGTTATCGGTCATGCAGTCGTTGACGGACATGAACTGACGCGAGCAGCAAACCACGGGGAAAGCGACGACGAGCCTCTGCAACTTGCCTCGATCACACCGGCTCCCGACGTCACCGTCACGACCGGAGCGAGTGAGGTTGCCCTCGAACCGGGGAAAGAGGTCACCGTAACGCTAAACATCGCTCGGCACAACGGATTCGCGGGGCGCGTCCCTTGCTCGATTGAGAATCTGCCTCCGGGTGTTCGCGTCGTCAACGTTGGTCTGAACGGTGTGCTGGTCACCGAGGCGCAGACCAGCCGAACTTTTACTTTGCGCGCCGAGGATTGGGCCAAGCCAATCGATCAGCCAATTTATGTCGTTGCCGTCGTGGAATCAAACTCCTCGACCAGCCACCCCTCTGCACCAATCCTGTTGAAGGTAACTTCAAACAAGCAGACGGCAAGCGAGGACCGGGCGGCTCCAGATCGAAAGCCGATAAACAGCGTGAACGCTCCCAACCCATAGTCTCGGAACCTTCGCGGAGGGTTAATTCAAGACTGACAATTCAGATTCGATGGAAGGACCGTTATGACCATTTCGCGTCGTGGATTTATAACCCAGGTCAGCACTGGCTTTGTCGCGCCGCTGCTGCTTGGCGTGACCGATAAATCCAGCAGCAAGAAGCCCGTCGTGGGCTCCGGGGAACATACATACGAAGTCACCCACGATTGGGGAGAACTACCTGCAGATATCCAGTATGGAAACACTCATGGCGTCTGCGAAGACTCCCAGGGACACATCTACATCCACCACACGGTCTACGCCACCAGCGAGAAGCCCGACAGCATGGTCGTCTTCGATGCAGACGGCAAGTTCGTGAAAAGCTGGGGCAAGGAATTTCGCGGAGGAGCCCACGGCCTCCACATCCGCAAAGAGTCGGGCACGGAGTATCTCTACCTGTGCGACATCCAACGCGGACTGGTGGTGAAAGCCACGTTGAATGGCGAAGAAGTATTCACTCTCGGCTATCCGAAGGAGTCCGAGCCCTATTCGAAACCGGGACCCGATGGAAAGCCCTTGAAATGGAGCCCTACCAACCTGGCGGTTGCACCGAACGGCGATATCTATGTTGGTGACGGGTACGGTTCAAGCTACATCATCCAATACAACAGCAAGGGAGAATACATTCGCACCTTTGGAGGTCCGGGGACGGAAGCTGGGCAGCTGCAATGCCCGCATGGAATCATCGTCGACCAACGCGGCTCGTCGCCGATCCTGAATGTTGCCGATCGCAGCAACAAGCGAATTCAGCGCTTCACGCTCGACGGCAAGCCCATCGACTTCCTCTTTGGAACAAACGCGCCGTGCCACTTCAATATCTTTAGGAATGGCGAAATGGTGGTTCCCGACCTTTTTGCGCGCGTCACCATCATGGATCGCGACAATCGCATCATCGAGAACCTTGGCGACGACTCCGCCAGCGACTACATGGCAACACGCAAACTGTCGCGAGATTACTTCCGGCCGGGTAAGTTTGTTTGCCCTCACGGCGCGTGTTTCGATCACGAAGGCGATATCTATGTGGTGGAATGGGTAGAAGTGGGACGCGTTAGCAAGCTGCGGCACGTTGCATAGTGGGCGAAAGAAGCGCAAGTCAATTAGCTGGTGCCGTGAGGGCCGAGCCCCATGAGCGCGAAGTCGGCACACCCATTTGCGCCGCAGCGGTCGGACTGTGGACGTGAGCCGGGATCGCATGGCAGACCCAGCTCTTACTGAATCTGAAGCCACCGGCATCACGGCAGCCGCGCCGCTCGGATTCTGCCCGGGAAGTGAAGCCGAGGTTGCACTATCTGATCGCGCAGCCGCGGCCTGAAGAATTTAGCCACGCTCTTGGAATGAAAGGCTCGAAAAGGGAAGCCTTGAAATACCCGAAAATGGGCCGAGTTCGGGTTGGTATCGTTACCGGGCGGAAAAATTGGAAACCACCGATCTAGTGTTAAGTATCTGATTCTATTTGGCGTCCCCGACGGGATTTGAACCCGTGTTATCGCCGTGAAAGGGCGGTGTCCTAGGCCGGGCTAGACGACGGGGACGCTATTAAAAAGGGCAGAAAGACGGTCAGACTGGCCGGGATGCGCCCTAAAGAAGGGTACCAACCCGCTGAATCCATGTCAAAGAAACGCCGCTAGCTGTCAGGGGTCGGGTTTCAGTTCACAGTTGTCATGGGTCGGTTGTCAATTCTGAACCCGATTGCCGGGCAGAGAGCGGTCATCCGACATCGCAGTGGGCCGGGTGGCAACAAGGCGGGTGTCGGGGCGAAGACTTTTTGCGACAATCGGCTGATTTGATGCATCCCGTAAACCATACAAAGCCTGAAGTTGCGTTGTAGAAAAATGCCGTGGTTTGACGCGAGATCACATGAGCCGGCTGCGGCCGGGTTGTACCATGAATGCTGCATTTCGTACTCCATTTAGCCGAAGAGGCGTGGAGCTGAGTAAGGGGTCCTTATTTTGAAACGCATTTTTTGTGCAAGCAGCACATTGCTGTTCAGTCTGGCTGTAATCGGGTGCCAGCAGGGAACGCAGAAGGCCCCCCGGCAGGGGCGGGGATGCAGGCGATGCCGGTGAAGACGGTGGCGGTATCAGCTGCAGCCGGTAGCGCAAAGCAGCGAGTACATGGCGACGATCAAGTCGCGTCGGTCGGCGACGATTCTGCCGCAGGTGAGCGGACTTCTGACCAAGATCCTGGTGCACAGCGGCGAACGCGTGAAGGCCGGCCAGGCTGCTGATGGAGATCGATCCGCGGCAGCAGCAGGCGACGGTGGCTTCGCAGGGCGCGACGGAGCGGCAGAAGAAGGCTCTTGTAGACTATGACTCGATCGAGCTTGGACCGCCAGAAGAAGCTGTTCGCACGCGGGTGTGACCAGCCGGGATGCGCTGGACCAGGCACAGCAGGCCTACGACAATGCCAAGGCTGACTACGAAGCCGCGACGGGGAACGCGCGACATGCAGGAAGCACAGCTTGGGTACTACACGGTTCGCGCGCCGTTTGATGGCGTGGTCGGAGACATTCCCGGTGCATCTGGGGGACTACGTTTCCCCACTTGATCTCGCCGACGGCACCGTTCTGACGACGGTGGACCAGCCCGGGGATCTTGAGGCCTACATCTACATTCCGACGGAGCGGTCGAGCCAGGCACGTCTGGGTCTCGACGTGGAACTGTACGACACGAGCGGCAAACTGCTGGAGAAGTCGAAGATCGATTTCCTGTCGCCGCAGGTTGACCCGAATCTGCAGGGCATTCTGGCGAAGGCGCCGGTGCATGCCACGCCGGACATCATGCGCAATGCGCAGTTGATCAAGGCACGCGTGATCTGGAGCACCAAGCCGATGGTGGTTGTTCCGGTGCTGGCGGTGACGCGGCAAGCCGGGCAGACGTTCGTCTTCGTCGCGCGGAAACAGCCGAACGGGCAATACATCGCGGCGGAGACCCCCGTCACCCTTGGAGACACTGTGGAGAACTCCTACTCCGTCACCTCTGGATTGAACTGCGGGAGACCAGGTGGTGGTGTCGAGCACGCAGTTCCTTGTGAACGGAATGCCGGTTTCTCCGATTCCTGGCTGAGCATGGCTGCTCGCCTGCAAGCGATGCGCCTGATGGCGCTGGCCGGAACACAACGAAAGAGGGCTCATCTTGTTTGTTGATTTTTTTATTCATCGACCAGTGTTTGCAACGGTTTGCGCGCTGCTGATTATTCTGGCCGGCGCGGTTTGCATTCCCAATCTTCCGGTTGCGATGTATCCGACGCTATCGCCGCCGCAGGTGAACGTGATCTGCAACTATGTGGGTGCCAATGCCGACACGGTGGAGAAAGCAGTCACCATCCCGCTCGAAGAGGCGATCAACGGCGTGGAGGGGATGCGCTACATCCGCTCCTCCAGCACCAATAGCGGAACGAGCCAGATCACGGCTACATTTCAGACCGGCTACAGCCTGGATATCGCGGCGGTCGACGTGCAAAACCGCGTCGCCAGCGTAACGGGACGGCTGCCTGCTGCGGTGAATGCAACCGGCATCACCATCACCAAGGCGAATACCAATTTTGTGTTCGGCGCCGGATTTTATACGCTCGATGGCCGGTATTCTCAACGAGTTCATTTCGAATTACCTGGATGTTTACGTTAAAGGACGCGCTGAAGCGCGTTCCCGGCGTGGGCGACGTGAACATCTTCGGCGAGCGCAAGTATGCCATGCGCGTGTGGCTTGATCCGCTGAAGCTTTCGGTGAATAGTCTTACGGCAAATGATGTAGTCAACGCGCTGCTGGAGCAGAATGTCGAGATTCCTGCCGGCCAGCTGGGACAGCCGCCGTCGAACGAACAAGCAGGCCTTCGAGATCCCAGTGCGCGTGGTGGGACGGCTTTCGAGCCCCAGAAAGTTCGACAATATCATCCTGAAGAGCAATGCCAACGGGCTGATCCTGCTGAAGAATGTCGGACACGCGGAGATTGGCGCAGAGGACTACAGTTCGTCGCTCGAATATAACGGCCACTCCGCGCAGGGCGTTGGCGTGATCCAGCTCTCCAACGCGAATGCGCTTGATGTAGACACCAAGGCAAAGGCCGTTTGAAGGAACTCTCGAAGAGCTTTCCTCCGGGACTTCAATATGCCGTTGCATTTGATTCGACGACCGTTGTAGGCGACTCGATCCGCGAAGTGCTCGTCACGCTTGGCGGAGGCCGTCGGAATCGTCATTCTCGTGATCTTCCTGTTCCTGCTGGACTGGCGCGCGACGATCATTCCGGCGGTGACGATTCCGGTTTCGCTGATTGGAACGTTTGCGTTTATTCGGATCTTCAACTTCTCAATCAATTCGCTGACGCTCTTCGGAATCACGCTGGCGACCGGCCTGGTAGTAGACGACGCGATCGTGGTGATTGAGAACGTGCAGCGCCACATCGCAATGGAGCACTCGAACGCGCACGAGGCAGCTTCGCGCGCCATGAGCGAGGTGACGAGCGCGGTGATTGCGACGTCGCTGGTGCTGATTGCTGTGTTTGTGCCGGTCTCATTCTTCCCGGGGACGACGGGCATTCTGTATCGGCAATTTTCGCTGACGATTGCATTTTCGATTGCGATCTCGGCGTTCAATGCGCTAACGCTTTCGCCGGCACTTGTCGGCGATGTTTCTGCGCGGCGAAGAGGCGCGGCCGCAGCAGCTCGACTTTCTGCATATCCGGCCGCTTTCGCGTGCATTTGCCGCGTTTCGTCCATGGCGCAGATGGACTGGTGACCTGGCTTGGCAAGACGTACGCGAAAATCATTCATGTGGCGCTGCAGCTGCGGTTGTGTTGTTGCTGGTCCTTCTTTGTCGGTCTCGGGCGCAACGGTCTGGATCTACAAACCGGGTTCCCACCGGCTTTATTCCGCAGGAAGATCAGGGATATCTGATTGGAATCGTGCAGGCGCCGCCGGGCTCTTCCCTGGCCTATACGACGGCCCTTGCCGATCGAGCGCAGGCGGTCATTTATTCGAACAAAGATATTGCCGGCGCGTTCTCGATCATGGGCTTCAGCTTTACGGGGAACGCTTCAAATGCGGGATTGATGTTTATCAGTACGAAGCCTGCCAAGGATCGCCGGGGAAAAGGCCACTCTGCCGCCG
Source organism: uncultured Acidobacteriaceae bacterium (assembly GCA_963830285.1). Taxonomy (GTDB): domain Bacteria; phylum Acidobacteriota; class Terriglobia; order Terriglobales; family Acidobacteriaceae; genus Telmatobacter. The sequence continues at coordinate 247,987 of CAWHLU010000008.1, read as the reverse complement.
ATATTGTTGCCGATCTTTCTCCGAAACTCGGCGCGTTCATGTTTCAACCGGACGGTGGACTCGTCGCAGTCATCCAGCCACCGGCGGTGCAGGGCGTCGGCAGTTATGGCGGCTTCCAATTCATGCTGCAGGATACGGGCGTGAACACGATCACCGATCTTGATCGCGTAGCGCACCAGATTGTTGGGGCAGGACGCGCACGCAAAGACATTACTGGGCTGATCACCACGTTTTCGGCAAATGATCCGCAGGTGCTGGTTACGATCGATCGCGAGAAGGCGAAGGCGATGAATGTTCCGCTTTCGCAGATCACCACCGCGCTCGGCGTGTTCATGGGATCGCAGTACGTGAACGACTTCGATTTCAACAACCGGACCTATCGCGTGTTTGTGCAGGCCGACCAGGCATTATCGCATGACCTGCGAAAGATCTGCATAATTATCTATGTCCGCTCGGATCCGGGGCCAGATGATTCCGCTGGATAACCTAGCAACGGTAACGGAGAGTTCGGGGCCGCCAGTGATTACGCATTACAACCTGTTTCGAGCGGTCGAGATCGATGGATCGCCGGCGCCTGGATACAGTTCGGGCCAGGGAATCACGGGCATGGAGGATCTGGCAAAGCAGAACATGATGCCCGGCATGCGCTACGAATGGACGGGACTGACGCTGGATGAGATTGAGTCGAGCGGCGCGCGCATTGCTGATTTTCGGACTTGGCATTCTGGTGGTGTATCTCACGCTTTCGGCGCAGTACGAAAGTTTTGCGCTGCCTTTCATTATTTTGCTGGCCGTGCCGATGGCGGTGCTTGGCGCGCTGGGGTTGGTGTCGCTGCGCGGCATTTCGAACGATGTCTACTGCCAGATCGGCCTGGTGATGCTGATTGGTCTGTCAGCCAAGAACTCGATTCTTATCGTGGAGTTTGCGGAGCAATTGCGGCGCAAAGGCCGATCGATTGCGGATGCAGCGATTGAAGCCGCGGAATTGCGACTTCGACCGATTCTGATGACCTCGTTCGCGTTCATCCTTGGCGTACTACCGCTGGTATTCGCAACGGGCGCGGGCGCGCTGGGCAGACGCTCGGTGGGCACAACGATTGTTGGCGGCATGCTGTTCTCAACCGTGCTGAACCTTGTGTTCATTCCTGTGTTGTATGTGCTCTTGAGCCGGCTGTTGCGACGCGGCGACGATCATCAAGCCGCGCACGAGGAAGCGATCTAACAACATCATGGCTTTGCGCGATGCGCGATGATGTAGTCCTTGATGCGGTCGTACACCTGGCTCGTGACAACGCCTCGATCGACGAGGTCGTTTTTGGCGTGATAGGGACGGTAACGGATGATGCGTGCTGCCCAGGTGCGCGTCATGCCCGGAACCTTGAGGAGTTGGTCGAGGCTGGCCGCATTGATGTCGACGCCGTGCGTCTGGGGCCGGTGCGGTGGGAGATTTGAGGAAATTCGCACGCGGCCCTGAAGCGGCCGGTCGAGAAGCGCGCAGATTGTTGCGACCCCCAAGACTTCGAAGATGACCCGAATTCTCACTTTTCCTATTGTGCGCCATGCTATTGAACGAACTTATAGGACTTTGGAGGCAGGCGTTCTGAAAAGTTGGAGACCGGACCGCCGGTTTCCTGCAAAAATAGAGGTATGGCAATTCCCCCGATTGCTCCATTCCCTGGCCTCGCGCTGCGCAGAAAGATACTCGGCAGCACCAGGCTTGTGATCCTTCTCGCGCTTTCTCTGGTCCTGTGCGCGTGCCTGGTGTTTGCGTGGCTGACGCGCGACGCGATGGCAAACCTCTCGTTTCTGAAAAGCCAGGGCCCCTTAGCGGTGTCAGCAGCAAGAAGACGATCGTTGATCTGAGCCCCTGGCAGACCGCCGAGGCTCTTGCTCCGTTGGCCGTTACCTCCGAAGAGAAGGAATATGCGCACGACGCCGAACGTCTTGCCGATCACGATGTCGACCAGGCATTTGCCTCGGCGCTTCGCCAAGCTACGTTGCGGGCGCAGCACATAACGCTGAGCGGAGATGCTCAGGCGCTTTCGCAGAAGATCGCAACGCTGCAGCAGCTAATCAAACAGGACCAGGCACAGGTCCAGAGCATCACGCAGCAATTGAACTCGCCCTCAAACCAGGCAAAAAATGGTGCGCCGGCGCCCGTGGACAGCGGTGACCTGGATGTTGCCAAAGCCCAGCTTGGGCTCGATTCGGATGAGCTTGCCGATGCGCAACAGGACCTTGATCGCGCGACGGGCGATCAGACGGCGCAGATTCAGGCGGAGTTAAGCGCGCACGAAGCGTCGATGCGCGCGTACGACAAACGCGTCCAGTCTGGCGGTGACGTTGCAGTGGTTTCAGCGCAGCGTGAAGGCACCATGGCGACCCGTGTAAAGGCATGGTTTGCGCAGAGAAATCGCACACAATTGCTGCAGCAGGCTCTGAAGCAAACGCAGACCGATATTCAAGCGATGACGTCGGCTCATAATGCACTTGAGGTGAAGGCCAATGCTGGGGCGGCTAGCGCCTCGCCTTCCAATCCCGATCGCTCGGCAAGGCTTGCCCAGATCAAGGACAAGGCCGCGGAGCGCCAGATTCTCAGCATCTACGACGATCGCATACAGACGAAGCAGCAACTTTCCACTGTTTACGGCAAGTGGTCTTCGCAGGTGCAGTTGCAACATCGTATTGTGCTGCATTTGATTCTCCAGTCGCTGGCTCTGATTGCGTTTATCGGTATCTGCATGGTTCTTTGCGACTTCCTGGTGCGCAGCCTGATGGACAATCCTGCGCTCGACCGGCGGCGCTCGCAGACACTGCGCAGCATTCTGGAGCTTTCCATCCAGGTTTTCGGAGGGGTGATAATCCTGCTGGTGATCTTCGGTTCTCCGCGCGAGACGCCGACGATCCTTGGGCTGGCCACAGCAGCGCTCACCATCGCGCTGCAGGACTTCATCATCGCCTTCCTTGGCTGGTTTGTTCTCATCGGCAAACATGGTATCCACGTAGGCGACTGGGTGCAGATCAACGGTGTGGGCGGAGAGGTGGTTGAAGTTGGGTTGTTCAGCACAACTTTGCTGGAGACCGGAACTCTCGCCGACAGAGCGCTGCCGACCGGCCGCAGGATCACGTTTATGAACGGATTCGCCATCCGCGGCCAATACTTCAATTTTTCGACAAGCGGTCAGTGGATGTGGGACGAGATCACGCTGGACCTTCCAGCGTCCGGCAACGTCCATGAGATACTCGATCGCATTCAAAAAGCAGTGGTGGCGGAAACTGAGAAGAACGCCGATCTCGCTGAACAGGAATGGAAGCGCGGTGCGCACGGGAGCAGCCTGAGCCACTTTAGTGCGACTGCTGTAGAGAATCTTCGGCCGTCGGCCTCGGGCATCGAGGTCCTGGTTCGCTACGTGACGCGCGCATCGGAGCGATTTGAGGTGCGCAATCGGTTGTATCAAAAGCTGATTGATCTGTTGCGCGATCCCGGACAGCAGACCCAAGCAGAAGCCGCTTCCAGCGCGAAAAGCGGGTAAACTGGCCGCGAAATTCTGTGATTCGAAGCGCCTGAAGTTGACACAAAGTGATGTTTGCCTTAGCTTTTAAACAGATGCAGAGCAGCCGCCATCACGGTCATCACCACCATCATGGGACATCCATGCCGGCGGACTGCCATGGCCTGAACTAGACGGCCAGAGAGATCGAAGAAACCCAAAGCCCGCCGGCACAAGAGCCGGTGGGCTTTTTGATTTTGCAGCAGAATCCAACGCAAACCAGGAAAGAGAATGAGCACACAACCGATAATTGATTTCGAAAAGATGGACGGCCTTGTGGCCGGCATCGTGCAGGATGCGCAGACCGGCGAGGTGCTGATGCTGGGCTTTCTCAATCCGGAAAGCTACGCCAGGACGCTTGAGACGGGATTTGTTACCTTCTGGAGCCGCTCCCGGCAGAAGCTGTGGATGAAGGGCGAGACCAGTGGCAATCGGTTGCGCATTATTTCCGCAGCGACCGACTGCGACAACGATGCACTGCTGTTTCGCGTGGTGGTAGAAGGCGACGGGCTGGTGTGCCACGAGGGCACGGTCAGTTGCTTTACGAAGCCGCTTGCGTTTTCAAATGCGGTGGAGGTGGCGCGTGGCTAACAAATTGCGGCTCGGGCTTCCCAAAGGAAGTCTCCAGGAATCGACGATTGCACTGTTCAAGCGCGCAGGATGGAATATCTACGCGGACGGGCGATCGTATTTTCCGTCGATTGACGATGCGGAGATTGAATGCATGCTGATTCGCGCGCAGGAGATGGCGCGCTATGTCGAGCACGGCGTCCTGGACGCAGGACTAACCGGGATCGATTGGGTGGTCGAAAGCGGTCTGGATGTGACCAGCGTGACGACATTGACCTATGCCAAGCAAAGCCGACGCAAGGTGCGCTGGGTGCTTGCGGTGCCGGAAGCGAGCGGGTATCAGCGAGCCGAGGATCTTGAAGGGAAGATCATTGCAACGGAACTGGTGGAAGTTACGAAGCGGTACTTCGCAGAAAAAGCCGTGAGTGTGAAAGTGGAATTCAGCTGGGGCGCGACCGAGGTGAAGCCGCCCACGCTCGCTGATGCGATTGTGGAAGTGACGGAGACAGGCGGCTCGCTAAAGGCAAACCATTTGAAGATCATCGATACGGTGATGGAGAGCGAGACGCACCTGATCGCCGGAAGGAACGCGTTGGCAGACGATTGGAAACGGGAGAAGATCGATCAGCTTGCGGTGATGCTGCGGGGAGCGATCGATGCGCAGTCGCAGGTGGGGTTGATGCTCAACGTGAAGCGCGCTGATCTGGAGGGTGTGCTGGCGGTGTTGCCGGCGCTGAATTCGCCGACGATCTCGCAGTTGAGCAATTCGGAATGGGTGGCCGTGAACACGATTGTGGAAGAACGCGTGGCCCGCGACGTAATTCCCAAGCTGAAAGCGGCGCGCGCCACCGGGATTGTTGAGTATCCGCTGAATAAAGTGGTGCTGTAGAAAGAATACGGGACGAGAGCGATGAAGGTGATTCGAACTCGAGGACGGGGAGCACGCGAAGCTGCCTCAGTCCTTGCTGTGCTGGAGAGTCGGGGCGGATCGGCGCTGGATTCTGTGCAACCGATGGTGAAGCGGATCGTTGCTCGCGTCCGGCGCGGCGGCGATCCTGCGTTGCTTCGTTATGCCGCGGAATTTGACGGGCTTGGGGACAGGGCGCGATTGAGGATCTCGCCGCAGGAGATGGCTCAGGCGTGGGAGGCGATTGATCCGGCGCTGCGCGAGGCGCTCAGGACGGCAGCCCGACAGATTCGGGAATTCGCGAAGCGGCAGTTGCCCAGATCGTGGAGCCGTTCATCGATAGCGGGGCTCACGGTGGGTCAGCTTGTGCGGCCGATCGGTTCGGTGGGTTGCTATGTACCGAGCGGACGCCATCCGTTGCCTTCGACGTTGCTGATGACGGCAATTCCCGCACAGGTCGCGGGAGTGGAGCGGGTTGTGGTGGTTTCGCCGAAGCCTGCTTCGGAATCACTGGCAGCGGCACATCTGCTTGGGATCAGGGAGTTCTATCGGATCGGCGGGGCACATGCGATTGCGGCGCTCGCTTACGGTACGGCGGCGATTGCGCGCGTCGACAAGATTGTCGGACCGGGTAACTTGTATGTGACCGCGGCCAAGCGGCTGGTGGCGTTTGATTGCGCGATCGACATGCTGGCGGGACCAACGGAGATCGTCGTAACCAGCGAGCGTGGCGATCCGGCAGAAATTGCTGCAGATCTTGTGGCGCAGGCAGAGCACGATCCACAGGCACTTGCGATTTTCGTGACCACGCGTGCTGACCTTGCAAAACTGGTGATTGCAGAGGCTAAACTGCAAAGCCGCAACAATCCGGTAGCGCATGAAGCTCTTGTTCGCAACGGCATCGCGATTGTTGCCGCGGACATTGAGGAAGCGCGAGAGATCACGAATCGGCTTGCTCCGGAGCATTTGACTGTGGATTCGGTCTCGGACCTTGGCTGGGTCACACATGCGGGGTCTGTGTTTGTAGGCGGTTGGTCGGCTCAGCCGATGGGCGACTACATCTCAGGACCGAATCACACGCTGCCGACAGGCGGGATGGCGCGCGTGCGCGGCGGACTCAGCGTCAACGATTTTGTGAAACTCGTTACCGTGCAGGAGTACACAGCGCGGGGAATGCGCACGCTGGGTCCACAGGCGGCGTTGCTGGCCGAGGCCGAGGGATTGATGGCACACGCTGACGCCATTCGCGAGCGATTGCACAAGACCTCACGGAGTCCAAACCGGGCTGGCGCACCCGAAAGGAGTGTCCGTGCATAAGTCCCCTTCAGGTGTTCGCCCCATTCCGCGCGCGCGAGTACAAGCGATGAAGGAGTATCACCCGCCGCTGGGGAATCGCGATGCGATACGACTCGACTTCAACGAAAACACCGTTGCGTGCTCGCCGAGAGTGCGCGAAGTTCTTGGACGCATTTCGGCCGGCGATCTTACGCGCTACCCGGAACGGGCCCCGGTAGAGCGCATCGTAGCGGGACATCTGGGAGTCGAGCCGGAGCAAGTTGTTCTGACGAATGGAGTGGATGAGGCGATCCACGTTCTATTCGAAACATTTCTTGAAGCGGGCGATGAACTGCTGCTGCCAGTTCCGACGTACACGATGTACGAAGTCTACGCTTCGGCGACCGATGCCCACGTGGTAACGGTGCAGGCTGCCGGCGACTTGCAGTTTCCCTATGAGCAGCTCTTGCGTGCAATTACGCCTCGAACGAAGATCATTGCGATCGCGAACCCCAACAGTCCTTCCGGGTCGATCATGACGCGAGAGCAGATTGTCGAAATTGCGCAGCATGCTTCGCAGGCAATTGTGCTGGTGGACGAAGCGTATTTTCATTTTTATGGCGAGACAGTGCTCGACCTGGTTGGCAGGTTATCGAACGTGGCGGTGGCGCGAACATTTTCGAAGGCGTATGGCCTGGCGGGGTTGCGACTTGGAGTGCTGGTGGGGCCGGTTGAGTCGATGCAGTGGATCCGGCGCGTTCTTTCACCGTACAGCGTTAACTCGCTGGCGCTGGCTTGTTTGCCCCCGGCGCTCGAAGATGCAGGTTACCTGGAGTGGTATGTCGGTGAAGTGATCGCGGCGCGTGCGGAGTTTGCAACCGCACTGGACACTGCGGGCGTGCGGCGATGGCAGAGCCACGCGAATTTTATCCTTGTAGAGATCGGCGCAAAACATGCTGAGTTTGTGCGCCTGATGTCGGCCGGCGGCGTGCTAGTGCGCGACCGGTCGAGCGATCCCGGATGTGACGGTTGCGTTCGCATCACAGTCGGGATACGGGAGCAGATGCGGGAAGCTGTGGGCGTATTGAACCGGGCTCTGGAGACACTGCGCGGCAGCAAGGATGGACAATGATGACTGGTAAAGCGCGGAAAACATCGGGCACGGCGATTCGGCGCGGTGTCGTTGTACGCGACACGAATGAAACGCGCATCGCCATTGATCTCAAGATCGAAGGCAAGGGGCAGTACAAGGTATCGACCGGCATCCGGTTCTTTGACCACATGCTGGAGTTGTTCACGCGGCACGGTGCGTTTGACCTGGAACTTACATGCAAGGGCGACCTCGATGTCGATCAGCACCACACCGTGGAGGATGTCGGGATCGCTCTGGGCGAAGCATTCGATCGTGCGCTCGGCGACAAGCGCGGGATTCTACGTGCTGGCTATTTCATCATGCCGATGGACGAGACGCTGGCGATTGCCGCAGTGGATTTGAGCGGGCGTGCGGCGTATGCGGTCGAAACCAAGGTGAAGACCCGGCTGGTTGGCGATCTGCAGACCGAGTTGGTGACGGACTTTTTTGAGGGATTTGCGCGCGGGGCGCGAGCGAATGTGCACGTGAAGACCATGTACGGCCGATCGAATCATCACAAAATCGAGGCGATCTTCAAAGCATTTGCGCGGGCGCTGCGCGTGGCCTGTTCGCGCGATAAGCAACTGGGAGAAATGCTCCCGAGCACGAAGGGGCTACTCTGATGGCAGAACGCATGTGGCGGCAAAAGTGTGGGGCGGTGGGAGCCGCTGTCGTCGGCGCCAGTTTGCTGGCTTACGTCGGTAAGTTAGTGGTGAGTCGGGATTTTACTCTGAGCCATTTTGACGCGATGGCGAGTTGGGCGGAAACCGGATTTCTGCTCGGTATTCTAGGAATAATTCTGGGTCTCATCAGCACGGACAAGAGATTCAAGGCTCCGGTGCTTATTGGAGCCATGGCCGTGTGTGTCGCATGGTTCCTCGACATCGCCTGGTCGCTGGTGACGAAATGATCGCAGTCATCGACTACAAGGCGGGAAATCTGACGTCGGTGCTGAAGGCACTGCGGCATCTGGGTGCGGATGCGGTCGTGACGGACTCGGATTTGTCGCTGATCGAGTCGGCGGAGCGGATTGTGCTGCCGGGGGTGGGACATTTTGCGGCGACGGAGCGGTTGGATGCGTCTGGAATGACTGGGGCAATTCGGAGTGCAATTGCGCGGGGAGTGCCGTTCCTGGGGATTTGCGTGGGGATGCAGTGGCTGTATGCGGGTTCGACGGAAGCCGCGGATCAGCCAGGACTCGGACACTTCGAAGCGTCGTGCACGCGCTTTCCGGAATGCAGCCAAAAGGTTCCGCATGTGGGATGGAATTCGCTAGAGGTTAATTCTGGTTCGCGCCTTCTTGCCGGGGTAGGAGCGGGTGAATTTGTTTATTTTACGCATTCTTATAAAGCTCCCGTCACGAGTGGCACCGCCGCAACGACAAAGTACATTGAGCCGTTCGCTGCAGCCGTAGAGAGCGGCAACGTGATGGGGGTGCAGTTTCATCCGGAAAAGTCTGGGGAGACAGGGTTGAAGATTTTGCGCAATTTTCTGGATTGGACATGCTGACGAAACGGATCATTGCGTGTCTGGATGTCCATGCCGGGCGCGTGGTGAAGGGCGTTCAGTTTTTGGACCTGGTGGATGCGGGCGATCCAGCGGCGCTGGCGGCTCGGCATGCACGCGAAGGCGCGGACGAGATTGTACTTCTCGACATTACCGCAACGCATGAACGTCGACAGACGCTGCTGGAGACGGTCCGGCGAACGGCGCGTGAACTGTTTGTGCCATTCACGGTGGGAGGAGGCATTCGCAGCGCGGAGGAGGCGGAGCAGGTTTTCGAGGCCGGTGCCGACAAGATCAGTATTAACTCGGCGGCGCTTGTGGATCCGATGCTGATCAGCGCGATTGGGCGCAGTTTTGGCGCCCAGGCGGTGGTGGTGGCGATCGATGCGCGGCGCGATCCGGAAGCCGACGACCCGGTGCGCGATGCGCAGGTATTTGTGCAGGGTGGCCGGAAGCCTGCGGGGCGGCGGGTGGTGGAATGGGCGCTTGAGGCGGAAGCCCGCGGGGCCGGAGAGATCCTGCTCACATCGATGGATGCCGATGGGACGCGTGCGGGATTTGATTGCGAGCTCACGGCGGCAGTAAGCGAGTCAGTGAACATTCCGGTCATTGCATCGGGGGGAGCGGGGACGGTTGCGCACTTCGCCGACGTGTTTGGCAGAGGGAAGGCAGACGCGGCGCTCGCGGCGAGTATCTTTCACTTCGGCGTATCGAGTGCGCGGTCACTTAAAGAAGAACTGGTTGCCGCTGGCATTCCGGTGAGGTTGCCATGCTGATCCCTTCGATTGATTTGATGGGCGGGCGGATCGTGCAACTGGTGCAGGGTGAGAAGCTGCGGCTTTCATTTGACGACTTTGAATACTGGATTGAGAAGTTTTCGCGGTTTCCGCTGGTGCAGCTGATCGATCTGGATGCGGCGATGCGGCAAGGCGATAACTCTGGGTTGGTCGCGCAGATCGCGAGGCGGCTTCCTTGCCAGGTTGGCGGGGGGATTCGTTCGACCGACCGTGCCTGCGAGGTAATTGACGCCGGCGCGAAGCGGGTCATCATCGGATCGGCATTGTTTTCGGAAGATGGAAAAGTGAATGTGGATGCTGCTTCAGCGCTTTCTGCTGCGGTGGGGGCGGAGCGGATGGTTGCGGGCATCGACACCAAGAATGGTCGCATTGCGGTGAAGGGATGGAAGGCGCAGGTGGCGCTGACTCCAGACGAGGCGATTCCGCAGCTGGAACCGTATGTGATTGGGTACTTGTACACGCATGTCGATGGCGAGGGGTTGATGCAGGGATTTCCGACCGACACCGCGGCACGGTTGCGCGGATTGACGGCGCGCCAGCTGATCGTGGCGGGGGGAATTCGAAGCCAGCGGGAAATCGATGTGTTGGATGCGATGGGAGTGGATGCCGTGGTGGGGATGGCGGTCTATACGAATCTACTCCCGGTTTGAATTGGAAGAACTTCATCCCTGAATCTCACATTCTGCCCGGCGTCTTAAGTCGTCGGATATTCTGGAAACATCCGTAATCAACGATGTGTGTGAAAGAGAGACCGGGCCATGACGAAACCAAGTGGGATCCGCCTGGCAAAGCGCCTGGACGAGGTTGGATTCTCTGATATCGTGCAGATCCGCAATAAGGTGATGGAAATGCGGGCAGAAGGCCTGCAGGTGCACTCCCTGCACGGCGGCGAGCCTTATTTCGAAACGCCGGAAGCCATCAAGTATGCGGCGGTGAAGGCGCTGGTGGAGAACTATACACATTACGCGCCGTCGTCAGGCGTGCTTCCTTTGCGCATGGCGCTGGTGGAGAAACTTGCCGCGAAGAATGGAATCGAAGCGACGACCGATGAGGTGATTGCGACGGTAGGGGGATCGCAGGCCTTGTACGGGGCGTTCCAGAGCGTGCTCGACCCAGGCGACGACGCGCTGATATTCTCGCCGTACTGGACGCCGATCGCCGATCTTGTGACAGGAACGCAGGCGCGCCCCTTGTCGGTGCCGACGACGACGGCGCGACGGAATGGGATTCGCAAGACGCTGGAACAGTTCTCAACGCCCAAAACGCGTGCCATCTACTACAACACGCCGCAGAACCCGAGCGGGTTGGTGTTCACACGGGCTGAAGCGGAGGAAGTGGCGTCGTTTGCCCGCGAGCGCGACCTGATCGTGATCGCCGACGAAGCCTACGAGGATCTTGTATATGAGGGCGAGCACGTCTCCATTGCCTCCCTGCCGGGCATGGCGGGGCGCACCATTACGTGCTTCACATTCTCAAAAACGTACGCGATGACGGGATGGCGCGCGGGTTATGCCGTGGCGAAGGAACCCTTCATGACAGCGCTCAAAAAGATCGTTCTGTACTCGACGAACGGTGTGACCACCTTTGTCCAGCAGGCCATGATCCACGCGTTGAAGACGACTGAGGTTGAGATCGCGGCAACTCGTGAAGAGTACAGAAAACGGCGGGATCTTCTGGTTGGCGTTCTGAATGAAGTTGGGTTGAAGTGCGATCCTCCCGCCGGTGCGTTCTATGCGTTTCCGGACGTCGAGCGGATTCACAAGAACAGCCGCACGGCGGCGCAGATTCTTCTCGAAAAGGCGCATATCGCCACCATTCCGGGGTCGGTGTTCGGCGCGCAGGGCGAAGGACACCTTCGTTTCGGCTATGCGATCACGATCAAGGAAATCGAGGACTGCGGAGAAGCTTTGCGCAAGTTTCTCGGCTAGCCTTCGTTGAGCTGCGCTTCGCCGATGGCGCGGCCGGTTTCGACGCGGGAAGAACGGAGCAGGCGCGCTATCTGCTTCAGGTGAAGCTGGACGGCGTAGGCGCGCAGAATTTCAGCCTGGGAAAAGGTGTATCCGGTGTGGCGCACTTTGTCCATCCGCTGCTCGAGCTGTGCGATGTCCTCTTCGAGATTGATATGGGGAGGCGGAACGTGGAAGCGCCAGCCATAAATGCACTTTGCGAGGTATTGGAATCCTGACTGAATGTCGGCGGCGAGACGGCCCAACTCGGGCTCCAACTGCACTGCGTAGTGGTCCTCGTGGCTCTCGCGTACGGCGAGTTCCAGAGCGACAAGGGCGTCGAAGATGGTGCGGCCAAACTGGGCGAGCATTCCCAAACCTTCTCGCCACCCGGGACCGCCGGAGGGTTCATTGCGCGACGCTTCCAGCAGCGCATTGTTGCCGCGAAGCAGGGTGAGCGCATCTTCGCGCAGTTGAGGCAGGTTCTCTGCCGGATGTCCGCGAAACCCTTGCAGGATGCCCTCGAAGAACGCGTTGAGCACCAGGAACTCCTGCGCAAGTCCGTCGCGCAATCGCAGCCGCGCACGATCGGGAAAGACCAGGGTGGAAACTGCGATGGCGACGAGAATTCCCAGGAAAACCTCGCCGACTCGATGGAGGGCAAGGATCCAGTGTGAGCCACCTTTTTGCACCAGCATCACAATCGAGATGGTCACTCCGGCGAGCCGGGAACTATTGCGCAGGCCGAGCAGTCCGCAGAGGATGACGGCAGACAACACGGCGAGGATGAAGTTCCACGGCAGAACCCCAAAGAGTGAGAATCCGAAGCCGAATGCGGCGCCGATGATCGTCCCCAGGATGCGGTCGCGCGATGCAGTGATAGTGGCGCCGAAGTTCGATTGCAGAACGATGATGGCGCTGATGGCTCCCCAGTAGCCGTCCTGGAGGCCGAATCGCAGCGCGATCCACCAGCAGAGAGCCGCGGCGAGGGCGGTTCTCGTGGCGTGGATCAGAAGCCGCTTGCGCTCCCAGTTCAGCAGGCCCTGCGCGGAATCTCCGTCGACGCCCAGTTTAACGGCGAGTTGCTGCTGGGACCACGATTTGGATCTAGCCAAGCGCATAGGATGAGAAAACGCGACTCCTCAGTCATAGCATGCCGGATTGAGTCCAAGTGTGCGCTGTGGCGTGGGACACACACCGTAGAGCACCGAAGATGCAACATGAAGAAGGATCACAAATTTATACTTAATCTTGATTGACTATGCTTCGAGTAGGATATTCAGCAAATCTTGCCGCCGAGTGGCTCTCCGATTTTCCGCAAGGGATCGAGCTGATTCGGCTGCCGCGTGATCTTGACCATGATATCGAGATCGACGTTTGGTTACCCGATCCTTATCCGACGAGGAATCTGAAGATTGTTCCCCATTTGCGGGGAGTGAAGCTGGTTCTTTCGCTGATGGCGGGAACGGAATGGATTCCCGAGGCCATGGGGCCTCATGTCACGATCTGCAATGCGCGTGGCGCTCACAATATTTCTACGGCGGAGTGGACGGTTTCTGCGATCCTCGCGATGTTGAAGCATTTCCCGTTGTTTTTGGATATTCAGCGGTCGGGCGAGTGGAAACGGAGGTCTGAAGCAAGCGCAGAATATGCGGAAATTACAGGTGATAGCCAGCCGCATTATCCGCCGGTGATGCTGGAGGAGCTGACTGGGAAGATGGTTCTGCTGGTCGGATATGGTTCGATCGGCAAGGAGATCGAGCGTATGCTCGAACCCTTCCGCGTGAACCTGATTCGGGTTGCACGAACGTCAAAGGAAAATCCGAAGGTGCATGCGGTGGGTGATCTGGATGCATTGCTGCCGAAGGCCCAAGTTGTGGTGCTGATTCTGCCTTCGTCACCGCAGACGCGATGGCTGATTAATGTTCGCCAGTTTGCATTGATGCAAAAGGGAGCGCTGCTGGTGAATGCGGCACGCGGACCGATCGTGAACACCGACGCGCTGGTCACTGCTTTGCAAAGCGGGCGGGTTCGCGCGGCGCTGGATGTGACCGATCCCGAGCCGCTGCCGGCCGGACATCCGTTGTGGAAGTGCCCAAATCTGCTGATTACGCCGCATGTGGGCGGATCGAGCCCGGAGTTTGCGCGGCGAGCGCTTCAGGTCGCAGCGGATGAGCTGCGTCGCTACATGGCGGGAGAGCCGCTGCTCAACGTGGTGCAGTCTGCGGTTTGATTGGCTCGCGCGGCGCGTTGCCAGTCGCGAAGGCCAACGATGGCAAGCACAACGAGACCGGCGTACAGGACTGCGGTGAGCCACAGGTCCTTGTAGATGTATTCGCCGATGTAGAAGAGATTGACGACGATCCAGAGCCACCAGTTGGCGATGTGTTTGCGCGCCTGCCACCAACTGCCGACGAGGCTGAAGCTGGCGAGGGCGGCGTCAAGATAGGGCAGCGCTGCGTGGAGTTGCTTCGCAAGTTCGCCGAGCACAAAGCTGCCGGCAATGCCTGCAACGAGAGCAATTAAAAGACTCGGCAGAGCGAGAGGAACTACGCGCACCTCGCCTTCTTCGCGCACGCCGCGCCACCAGTGCCACCAGCCGTAGAGCGTGAAGGCGATAAAGAAAACCTGCAGGAGCGTGTCTGAGTAGAGCCGGGCGCGAAAGAAGACAACGAGATACAGAAAATCCGCGGCGAGAACGACAGGCCAGCAGATAAGTAGACGTTTAGTGGTGAGCCAGATTCCAACTGCCGTGGTCAAAAAGCCGCCGAGCTCCACCCAGTTGGCAACCAGGTAATGAGCGACTGCAGAGGCGATCATGCGCGCACCGCCCTGGTCTGGCGTATTTCGGCCCATTGACGTAAAGGCTCGATGATCTTCAACCTGCCGGGGCCGCGAAACCATTGCGCGTGACCAACAAGGTAGTCGCGGGTAGCGACGCGGGCTTTTTCCGGCGATTGCAAGACGCGAAGAAAATAATCGGCCTCGGTGAGTGCGAATTCCGCGTGAGCGAGGGCGAGCATGGGTGCCAGTGCGACAGCTTCTGAACGACTGAGTGGGCGCATCTGCTCGTAGCCGTCGAGCATTGCCCATAAGTGGTCCAAGTGGACTGGGACGTCATCGCCACGGCTGCGATCCTGCGTCAATACGAGCCACTCCACGATATTACGTTCGATTGCCTGAGCGAGGTCGTATATGGCGTTGGTGCGGTCCGCTAATCCGAAGTCGATTACTGAGGTGGCGTGGGCATCCTGGCTTCGGTCGCTCCAGAAGAGATTGGAAGCATGGAGATCGTTGTGCGTCCACAGCGGATTGAGCGCCGGCAGCAGCGGCTTCAACTCATCGTGAAAGGGAGCGAGCAGGTCGAGGGCAACGGCACAGTCCTCGAGAGTATGCGCGTCGTGTTCGAGCACAGGGTGCGCGGTGAGATATTGCTCCAGGCCTTTGATCGCATTTTGCGATGCGCAGATCGTGAAGCTGGCGACCAGCGCACGCGGCTTTCGGGGCGGAGCGCAGAAGCTTTCAGCAGCACGGTGAAGGCGTGCCAGCATTGCTCCAGCGGAGCAAGCGTGTTCAATCGAGCGAAATGGCGTCCACGAGATTGCATCTTCGTAAACGTCGAGTCCGGTTGGGATGGCATGGACTTCGTAGGTCGATTCACCCGATTCGACAGCAGTATCGCCCAAGGAGGTTGCAAAAATGAGCGGAACCTGGATTCCATTCGCGCGCAAGTGTTCCATGAATCGATGTTCTTCCATCAGGCCTTCGGCATCACGGACTGCGCGAGAGTGGCGTTTAACGAAGATTCTGCCGCTGCCGGTTGTGATCACGCTAGCTGCTGAAAACGGGCGTGGACTGGCAGAAACAATTTCGATCGGCTCGCCGGCATCCGGGAAGGCTTTCAGGAGGGCTTGAACTTCGCCCAAGTTCAGCGGTGGCCAGTCGGGGGCGACGAGCGTGCCATCCAGTCCGTGCGTTTTAGCAGTTTGGTTCAATGTAGTCCCTTGCCTGTTGGCATGATCGCTAGAAATTGTAGCGCGCAGAAATCCTCACGGTTGTGGGGGCGCCCTGGTGAATGAAGGTGTCGCCGTAGCTGGCTCCCGTGTCCTTCCAATAGCGCTTGTCGAGAATGTTGTCGGCATACATGTGGAGCGTGAGCCGGCCGTGCTCACCCCCCGGGCTGTAACGAGCGCCAAGGTTGAAGAGGTTGTATCCGCCAACGCTCACGGCGTCATCTCGCGTCGCCTCCTTGCGGCCGGTGTAGCTCCAGCCCGGCATAACGCGGAGCCCTCGTGCGCGCGGCACCAGCAGATCCGCGAACACGGCAGTGTGAAAGCGCGGCACGTTGATCACCTGTTTATCGTCGAAGGCAGGTGTGCCGGTGTTGTTTGATATGGCGTGAATGGCCGTTGCCGACGCGCTCAGTTGCATCCATGTCGCGGCTTTGCCCTGTGCGTTGAACTCAACACCATCGTGGGTTTCGCGCCCCTCGGATTCGAAGCAAAGATCTCCGGCATTGCCGCTCGAACAGAATGCGTCGGGCCCTGCGATGACCTTCGGATAGAAAAAGGGTTGTCGCATGCGGAACACGTCGCCCGCGAGCAGAATCGTGCGTTCGTATTTCGCCCCAATCTCGGACTGGCGTGTCATAAAGGGAGTGAGAAACAGGTTCGCATTGTCGACCCACCATGGTGCCTGGGGGCCGAGCGACAAGAGCGCGCCGTAATTGCCATAGAGCGTGAGATCGGGCAATGGCGAATACGTCGCCCCATACTGCGGAAGCCAGAGCGATCGGGCTGCGGAGTAGTTGAAGTCGCTGACCTGGGCAAAACGCCCGCCAGCCTGGAGGACGATGTGACCGGGGAGATGCGCGCGCTCCTGCACGATGCCGGAGCCCTGGTGATTGAAATCGGCGAGGGTCGCGGGACCGGCCTGCTGGTAAGGGCTTTCGGGCGCAAAGGAGACATTCGACTGATAGACGTTTTCGACGCCGAGCGGCGTGTAAACGATAGTCGGAGAAAGATCCACGGAGCGGTGAAAGAGCGATCCTCCGCCAACTACATCGTGACTGATCTTGCCCGTGGTGAAGTGCCCCAGCACCAATGCCTCTCCCACCGCGTCGATACGCAATTCGCCTGGGCTGCGATAGTCGTAGATTTCGTAACTACCGTCGGGGCAGAAGAAGTAGGGCGGCGAATTGGGACAGAGCGAATTGCCGTTTGAGTCGAGCGCTGCGCCGTATGGCCAGATTACGTTGTCGTCGATGAGCGAATGGCTATAGGAACTGCCGAAGCGCATACTCCAGTTCTTACCCAGTCGGTGCTCGAGATGCGATCCAGCGTTGAATGTGTCAAAGGTATTGGGCTTCGACCACGGCTGGAAGCCGAGCATCACCGAGGGAAAAACGGGAGCAGGAACCGTCGTTCCACCCAGCAACTGGTACCCAGCTTCGGAGCGCTCTACCTTGTGTTGATATTCAAAGTCCGTGGTGAGTTGGGTGTTTGCTCCGAGCTGCCATCTGCCGTTGGCTGCACCCATGCCGCGCAAGCCGTTTGCTCCCTCCACATAAGTGTGGATGTCCTCAGCCGCAGCGGTAATCAGCAAGCCCGATCCGCCATGCAGTCCGGGGACCGTGAACTGCACGGAGCCGTAGGAACTGCCACGGTGATCGGTCGCGAGATCGATCGCGGGTCGTTCGCCAGGGTAGGGCTCCTTCGTCACGTAGCCGATTACGCCGCCGGCGGAGGCTACGCCACTTTCAAGTCCTGCAATGCCCTTCACGATTTCCACGCGCTGCTTGTTCTCAAGCGGGACGTCTTGCTCACCGGCGATGGTCATGCCATTGATCTGCAGGCCTGTAGCCAGATCGATGGGAAAGCCGCGGATTTCGAAGTCGCCGTAGTAGCCCACCGGCGCGTAGTCCTCGCCAACCGAAGCGTCGTTCTTGACGACGTCTGAGAGCACACGCGCGACCTGATCGCTCATCAGGGCGCTGGTGACAGCGGTCACGGAGAGCGGAGTATCGCGGATCGGCGTGTTGTCCAGGCTGGCGGTCCCGGCGTCAGCGAGGTAGTCGTCCTTGGCTTCGCCGTGAACGACGACCGTCGTCGTCACCCGGTCCGGCTTCTGCTGAGATGCGTTCGTGGTAGGGTCCTGCGCTGTGAGAGTTGTCGAAGGTGAGGGCGTACTCTGCGCCGAGACTAAAGGACCGACAAGAACAGTGCTGAACAGAAAGACGCCTAGGAAGGTTGTTGCGAATCGGAGGCGGCTGGTAGAGGCAGCCCAGCGCGGACGATGCTGCACGAACCAATTTGGAGGAGACGGAAACGCACGCATATCTTGTTCCCACTTTCATGAAACAAGAGCGTCTGCGCTGGGATTCGAGGAAGTTGGCCAAACTGGCTTCGAACGCTTCCCACGCCGGCATTATCCGGATCGGGTTCGAGGGTATCTTCTCAGCCCCACATCGTGGAGCACCCCTGTTTCAATACACACGATTGGAACACTGCGGACGAGTGGAATGCAAATCGAGTGCGTCGAGGATGACGATCTGGAGAACACTCAATCGGCGTTTTCAGGGACGGGAGCGAGAGACTGTACGATTGCCTCCGAGGTAACGCGCCATCGGGTAAGCATCCAGCCGAGAAGGAAGCAGGCTGCGATGCTGACGGCGGCGTCTGTGAGAAAGGCGCCGGTGAGTCCACGCCAATCGTAGCCGCGGCCATCCAGGAATTGCATGATCCCCCCACTGCGCCTTGGTAGAGCATGGCCGAGGCAAAGCCCGGAATCATGATCGCTTCAACGAGGCCCGGGTGGCCCGCATTGACAACTGTGAGCGCGACAGCGACTGCTGTGAACGATCCGAAGATGAGGGCATACGTGCGACGGCTTAGCCACGCATCGAGCAACGGCGAGACGAGGAAGATCCAGAAGCCGGGAGAGAGAATGGCCGAGGCGATGGCGGCGACGTGGCCAGCAGGCATTCCGTGTGCGGCCAGGAGTTGGGGAATGATCACGGCGCAGAATCCGCCGGTGAGGCCGAAGGGCACGTTCGTCAGGCCCATCAGCCAGATTGCCGGAAGCCGACGTTGCTTCTGCATAACAGTTTGACCTCAGGGAAACGATGCGGGAATCGCGCAACAAGCGGAACGTCGGGTTTTCATTGTTGTACAGCAGGCCGAGCGATCTTGGAAACTCGATCAAGCAAGCCGAGAATTTCGCCATGCGTGGTAATGCACACCGACTGTTGCGAAATGGTGGGCTAAGTCGCGAAGAATTGTGGTAACTGGAGCTTCGCGTTCAATTGGCGCGCGCGTTCAAGCGACTAATGGCATGGGTTGAACCTGTTTAGATCGGAAATAAGTGACAACAAAGCAGAATTCGAATGTGAATGCACCATGAATGGTGATATCCACAGAAAACACTAGGGTTTTGCACTTGCATCCACAGGTTAGGTGGGCCTACTGTCTCTAACTAGCTGGTGACTCTGTAGCTGGTTGGAACGGCAACACTGGCGTGGTAGAGAGCGTAAGTAAGGGTTTCGGTAAGGGAATTCATGGTCGGCTTGCCGATAGTGGATCGACGAATCGGGATTAAGAAAGCGCCGGACGCCATACCAAGTTTGCTGTGACCTGAATGGACACGAAGATTCATCCGCGGCGAAAGCCGAGGATGCAAAGTTCGATTCAGCCAGGGAGACATCATCGACTCAGCCGCAGATGCCGAAACGGGGCGACCCGAGGAAGCAGACGCGGGTCAGCCGAGGAACCAAGATTCGGGGAGACTCGAAGCGCGGAGAATCGGCGAACGGTGAGAGACCCAAGATTTAGGGCAACCTGGAAATTGGTCGATCGCCGTAGCCAAGGAAGAATGTCCGGGGCAACCCGGAGATTCAACTAAGGCGAACCGGATGGTGTGTGATCCGAGGTAACTCGGATATCCATCAATCGGTGCCGGAGGATTCAACGTTTGGGGCAACTCGGACGGCGAATCGTCGGCGATACCGAAAGGCTGTGATTTGGGGAAACCTGAAGACCGGCCAGTCGGCACCGCCGAATGATGCGAGCATCGGGGCGACTCGATGATCCATCGCCGGTAAAGCCGGAGATGCAGGGCAAGGGGCGACCCGAGTCCTACATCACAGGCGGGGCAGGAGAAGGCGAGCCACCGGGGCAACTCGGAGCCTCGCTGAAACCAGCAACGCCAAAGGCATGCGACGTTCGGGGCAACTCGAGCGGCCATCGCCGGCACAGCCGAAGGCCCGAAACCAAGGGGCAACCTGAGGATTCGGACGCCGGCTCAGCAGAAAGGGAGCGGGGACGGGGCAACCCAGAGACGCAACCCGGGCAGAGCGGGAAGATCGAGGAAGCGGGGCAACCCGCCGCCTCATCGGCAGGCAGAACGGGACGATGCATGATCCATTGAGCTAAAAGATCATCCGGAAAACGCCGGAGGCCGCAAGGTCTCTGGCGTTTTCGATTTTAGGTCGAAATGATCCAGGTCTGACCCTGCCCTCCGACCCGGATTAGAACGATATTGATGTCGATTTCGCCACCGGCGGCGGAGCGCCTCAAATTGACGCCATCCTTCGCAACAATCAATGCATTGCCGAAGTTCCGGGGCCCTGCCCGGGGCGATTGGCGTTGAGCATGAATGCCATGAACACGAGGAAGAACGACAGCCATGAGAGCTCCATGTAGACGTCCTGGTAGCCCTGCATCTGCGCCTGCTGATTAAGCTGGTTGTAAATGGAGGCGAGCGCGAGGCCGCCGCTGTTTGGTCCGCCAAACGTGCCGCCGAGAAAGCCGCTGAGTGCTTGCCGGTGCTGTTCGAATGCATCGGAGCCAGCCTGCATAGCGCTTTGAAGATGTTGCTGGTGCCAAAGCGAGCGCGAGGTGACCTGCGCGTTGGTGAGGGCGATCAGGATGCTGCCGCCGAGGTTGCGCACGAAGTTGACAAGGCCCGCGACCTGGTTGCTTTCTTCTTTCGGCATTCCGACGTAGGCTGCATTCGTGATCGAGATGAAGCAGAAGGGCAGCGGCAGCATCTGGACGACGCGCAGCCACGATGCCTGCGAAAAACTCATCTGCAGATTCGTGACATAAGCGGCATAGCGGAAGGTGACGATGAACATGATGAACCCGGCTACAGCCAAAGTGCGCGCGGAGATCTTGCCAGTGGCAAATCCAGCCATCGGCATTACGATTACGAGCGCGATGCCGCCTGCAGTGAGCGCCAGGCCCGCGGTGGTTGCGTTATAGCCCAGCAACTGCTGCATGAACTGCGGCTGCAGAACGGTATTCGCGTTGAGCACACCTCCCACCAGCATCATCAGGAAACAACATATTGCGAAGTTCTTGAAGCGAAATAGCTTCAGATTGATGAGCGGATTCTTTTGTCGCCACTCCCACCACACGAGTCCGATGATGCCGCCAACAAAGAGGAACGCAAAGAACCGGATAAAGCCAGAAGCGAACCAGTCATTTTCCTCGCCCTTGTCAAGCATGATCTGCATTCCGCCCATCGCGATGGTGAGGAATGCGAGGCCCATGTAGTCCATGTTCCGAAGCTTGGATGGGTCGGCCTTGATCCAAGGCGGATCTTCAACGAGGCGCGTGACGAGGATGAATGCAAGAATGCCAACCGGAATGTTGATGAAAAAGATCCAGCGCCACGTGTAGTTGTCGGTGATCCAACCACCGAGCGTAGGACCGATGGAAGGGGCGAGCACGGCGACCAGTCCGTAGAGCGCGAAAGCTTGTCCGCGCTTGTGCGGTTCAAACGAGTCGGCCATGATGGCCTGTGCCATCGGCTGCATTCCGCCGCCGCCGGCCCCTTGTATGACGCGGAAGATGAGCAGCATGGGAAGAGACGGTGCAGCGCCGCAGAGGAAGCTTGCGATCGTGAAAACCGTAATACAAAAGACAAAGAAATTGCGGCGCCCCATCAGGCTCGACGCCCATCCGCCAAGAGGAAGCACGATGGCGTTGGACACGAGATAGCTCGTCAGCACCCAGGTGCTCTGATCCGTACTTGCGCCCAGGCTGCCGGCGATGTGAGGCAATGCGACGTTGGCAATGGAGGTGTCGAGCACCTCCATGAAAGCCGCTAGTGCGACCGTGGCCGCAATGAGCCAGGGATTGACGCGCGGCTTCCATTGCGCCATCGCGGCGGCGTCGGGATTAACGACCGTCGTGGACTGCGCCGCTCGTGCGGGGACCGGCGGTTCTGTCTGCAACTCGGGCAAGAGCTATCTCCTGGCGGTTTGTAGCGTTCTTCAGTTGCGGGGAACGAAAGGCTTCAAAGGCAGTTTCGCGGCTTCAAAATGTCGCCGGCCTGCCACTCAACTATAGATGTGCTTCATCGACGCCGGGGTTCATGGATTGTGATGAATGGCGGCATCCGGAGCGGGCTGAACGATTTGTCTTATGATCGGTGTCCGCCAGCCAACCAGCGCGATCGACAGCGCAATGATCTGCATGATAACGATAAACGCGACGCAGGCCGGCCACTTGCCGAACGCCCAGAAAGCTCCCGGAACGACTCCGGCTGCGGTGCCGCCAAGGTAGTAGCAGGTGATATAGATTCCGGCAGCGGTGACCCGGGCTCCGGGCGGGGCCGCAACGCGAAGGTGGCTTTGCGAGGCGGTCTGCGCGATAAAGACGCCGCTCGAAAGCATGGCGAGTCCAACGATGACAACGGGGAGCGAGTGCGCAAGCGTGAGCAGCACCCCCGCGATCGAGCAGCACATGGCTCCTCCAATGCCGGCACGCAGGCCTACGCGTGTGATCAGATATCCTGCCGCCGGGGTTACAACGAGTCCGATCAGGTACACGAAGAAGAGGGAACTCAGCGCAGTGATCGAGAGAAGGAATGGCGCGGCGCTCAAGTAGAAGGTGATCCACGTAAACACACCTACAAGCGAGAACAGGACGTTGAACCCTACGGCAAAAGTGGCTACCAGTCTCCGGCTCCGGAGCATCTCCTGCACTTGATATGGGAAAGGCGGAAGAGGATCGGAACTGGGCTTGACTGGGGCACGGCGATGACCGTGCGGCAGCCACGCTGCAACGGCTGCCGCTCCGACGAGTGAGGCTGCTCCGAGTGCAACGAAACTGACACGCCAGTTGAAGCGGTCGGCGAGGATGCCAGCCGAAATGCGGCCCAGGAATCCACCCAGCGCCGTGCCGCTGACGTAAAAGCTCATGATGAGGGCGACACGTTCCGGCGGCCATTCCTCGCCGATGTAGGTAACCACGACGGCAATGATGCCCGGCACCATGATTCCTTGCAGGAAGCGCCAGAAGATCAATTGCGCAAGATTCGTTGAGGTTGCGGCCAGGAGCGTGGGAATGGAGACACCGAGGAGCGACACGACGATGACTCTCTTGCGCGCCAAGCGTTCTGTAATGGCGCCGAAGATGGGTGCCGATATGGCCACACCCAGAGTGGCGGCCGAGACTGTCATGCCGACACCGGTTTTGGAGGCGTGAAACAAGTGAGCCAGAAGGGGCAGGAGCGGCTGGGTGCAGTAGAGCTCAAGAAATGCGCAGACACCGCATAAAGCGACTGCGGCAGCCGCCTTGCTGCCGGGCTCGGGATGCTGGTCTGGCTTGGCTGGGAGTTCCAAGCATCAGGATACAGGTGCCGGTGGAGCGCTAACGAATATCCGCAGGCGACGAGTGGCGATACGGATCGAATCTTTCGCGGGGTCGCGTAGAACGTTTACCCTAGGCAGGAGATGGATTCCCCTTCCACCAGGCCTCCACGACGCGGGATGGAGGCATTTGCCTTTCGCGACTTTCGGCGATATCAAATGGCGCGTGTTGCGGTCATTCTAGGTGCCGAGGCGCAGGCCGTCGCGGTGGCGTGGCAGGTCTATTCCATTACCCATCGGGCTCTCGACCTTGGATACACGGGCCTCGCGCTGTTTCTGCCGGGGTTGCTGTTTCTGCTGCCGGCCGGGCACGTGGCCGATCGGTTCGACCGGCGCCATGTCATCCTCTGCTGCTATACGCTGCAGGTGTTCTGCACAGCAGCGTTACTTTGGCTGGCAGTCGCCGGCACGCACAAGGTGTTTTACATCTACGCTGTGCTGTTCCTCATCGGAACGGGGCGCGCGTTTTCAGCACCGGCAAGTTCGGCGCTGCTGCCTCATCTGGTTCCAGAGAAGCACTTTGTGAATGCGGTGACGTGGGGAGGAGCCATCTTCCAGCTCGCCAATGTAACCGGGCCGGCTTTGGGTGGACTGCTGTTTACGCTACCGCTGGCTTTTGTTCTGCGCGGGATGGGCCTGGAGGGCGCCGGCATCGTGTACATCTTTACGCTGGCCTCGCTGGTGTGGTTCCTGGCGCTTATCCTGAGCCTTCACGCGCGGCCGGGGCGCATGGAGCATCGCGCCGCGTCGCTGAAGGTGATCTTTGCCGGCTTCCAGTATGTGCGCACATCGCCGCTGCTGCTGGGGTCGATGTCGCTGGACCTGTTTGTCGTGCTGCTGGGCGGCGCAGTGGCACTGATGCCGATCTTTGCCAGCGACGTGCTGCACACGGGACCGCGCGGGCTGGGCGCGTTGCGGGCGGCGCCGGCAATCGGGGCGCTGACGATGTCACTGGTGATGGCGCGGTTCCCCATCAGCCGCAAGGCAGGGGCCCGGATGTTTGTCTGCGTTGCGATCTTTGGTGTGGCCATCGTGATTTTTGGCATGTCGAAGAACCTGTGGCTTTCGCTCGCGGCATTGGCGATAAGCGGCGCCGCCGACATGATCAGCGTGATCATTCGCGGATCGCTGCTGCAGCTGGCGACGCCACCGGAGATGCGTGGACGCGTGAGCGCAGTCAACTCGCTTTTCATCGGCGCATCCAATGAACTGGGCGAGTTTGAAAGCGGGCTGACAGCACAATGGTGGGGCGCGGTTCGGGCCACCATCTTTGGCGGACTGGCCTCGCTGGCAGTCGCAGGCACCTGGGCCGTTTTCTTTCCAGGCTTGCGGCGCGCCGATGAGCTGAGCGCCGAGGCATTGCGGCGGAAGCCGGGACCGGCGAGTTTGCAGACGCCCGCGGCCGATTGAGTTCGGGCACAAGAAGGCCAAGAAGACGAAGAGACGAGGAGGAAGCGTGAAGCCCTGGAAAATCGTGGTCGTTCCGACCTCAATCATGCTGGTAATTGCCGGCATTTACATGTTCTCAGTCTTTAAAAAACGGCAGAACCCCGGCGTGGTGAACCAGGGCCAGGAGCAGAAATTGACCGCGGACGATGTGGCCGTGGTGCGGATGCAGTTTCCGGCACACTTCGACGATCTGAAGGATGAGGAGGCCAAGAGCGTCTGGATGAAAAACGGCTACACCATGCCGTACTTCCCGTATTCGGGCGGCAAAGTCGACTTCAAGAAGCGGGTCGGCGTGATTGCTCCGCTGGAGAAGCTCGATATCAAGAAGGCCATCAAAGCTTCGGTTCCGGCGGATGTTGACGACGGCATCAGCCACGGAAGCAAGCAGGCGCTGTATGTGTTTACGCTGCCCGGAGATACACAGGAGTATGCGACGCCGGTGGGCGCAATGGAGGGAAGCGAGGAGCAGTATTACAGCGACTTACTTTATTTCTACGACGACCCGCACTCGGTTTATACGAACTGGCCGAAGGATGTTTGGGCGGCCGTGGATGCGCACCAGCCGAAGCAGGGAATGAGTGAACTGCAGACGCGGCTGGCAGTTGGGCAGAAGATCCAGACCGACAATCCTCAGACGGAAGGAAATCGCACGGTGACATATGACGCAGACGGAAAGAAGTGGACGGTGACTTTCGTGAACGATCGAGCGACAACGGTTCAGGGCGGATGAGGTCGGAAGACCCGGATCGGGAACCAATTCGCCGGGCATTCTCAGACTGCTGTGCGATCGCGGGAAGGGGTGTACCCCCCCACCCGTACTCTGCAACGAAAGTCTCTTTTTTCAGCAGTGCACGGCGCATAATTCCCCGTAGAGTCTTCTCGGTACAGGATTTACCCGCAGAGTCGTCTCAGCAAAGGAGTTACGGCTGATTTTCTCAACTCCGGGCCACGAAGGCGAGGTTGAGGCAGGTCGATTGCGAGTTGGCCACCATTGATATTCGGATCGACTGTGAATAAGTATGCTCGGAGCCGGGAATTAACCTGCAAAACCTGTAGAAGTTTTTTCGCAATGAAATCAATATGTTGGCGGAATAAGCGATTGCCGAGACTTGACGCACTTCTCCGCCCAAAAACAATGGATCTTTGGATGAGAGACCACTGGTGAGCCATTTGAGTTTTTAGCAGCAGGATTCTAGAGCGTGCCGGTGCGCAGTGCAGCAAGCATTGCTGGATCACCCTTGACTTGCAAAGATTCCAGCCACTCAGACTCAACTTTTGCTCCTGCAGCAACGAGCAACTTAACCACTTCGAGTTGATTTCCCTTGTTCCCGGCAGGAGCGTTGAAGTGGCCGTGAATGGCCCATCCCAATGGCGGCGAGTTGTACTCTTTGTCTTTGAGATTCAAATCGGAGGTTTCGATAAGCTTTTCGGCCAGCCGATCCTCGCCGAGCAATGCGGCCCAATGAAGCGCTGTTTCTCCGAACAGTCCGCGTAGCCGGGCATCTGCTCCGGCGTCCAGCAGCCGCAAACCCACGTCTTCCGCAGAGAGGCTCGCTGCTCCGATAAGCGGGGTGTCGCCCTTTCCGTTATTTTGAAAATCGAGGTCCGCTCCGGCCTGAACCAGCGCTTCAACCAGTGGCATTGCCATGCGGTTCTTCAAGGCCTTTTGGAACAACATATCCGAAACGTAGTGGAGTGGATGCGTCAGATTACCATCGTTCACGCCCCAGCGAATGAGCGCGTTGGCCCGCGACGCATCTTCTGTGAGAAGGCTACGCAAGGCTTCCGCATTTCCATTCTGAATCGCCGTTTTCACGTCCATATCCTCAGCATAAATCCACGGGATGCGGGAGAATTGAGCTGGGACGGCTTGGCGATCGAGGGAGCAGGATGGCGCGAAGCGCAGAACACGGGCGGGCTCGGTTGAGTGCCGAGCAGCTATTTGAGCGCGGGTTTCGTGGTCGAAGGAGCCCGTCGAAGCGAATACCGGCAGTGGCTTTTCTGGCTCTATTGAGCGGGATAACGGTCCAGGCTGGGGCTCAGGAAGTGACGCCCGGTGGGCAGACTCCGGAGGTCTCGCTGTATCTGCCCGCGGATGTTGCGCCTGAAACGGTGGAGATTCGTTACTTCATGTCCGGGCCATTCGGCGGTTACGGCAGTTTTGTGCGAACTGAGCGGGGGCGGGTCCTTTACGAGATTTCCGCTGCAGTCGATGGAAAGCCGGCAGAGAATATGAAGATCATTGCGATCACGCCGGGGTGCGAGATCGTGACGATGGACATCGCCATGCAAGGTACATCGCAGACACGAACCCTGGGATGCAGGCCGCTCGGTGTGGTTCGGTTGCACGGAAGAATATTGCCGATCTCGCGGGTGCAGGCGCCGGGGAGCAAGGTCACCGTGATTTACGAGGCGGACTGGGATCACGGCTTCTTTGGCATCGCCGATGGCATGGTGACGACCGTCCAAATCGCGATGGCGATTCCAGACGCGAACGGAGAGTTTGATGTGGACCTTCCGGACTATGCGAAGCAGAGCGAGTTGGGAGAAGGCGCCTTCGTGTTTTGGCTCGGCAGCGGAGCAGGCGGGAATCTCGTTGCGCAACTGAAGCCCATGAATATGCCGCGATTCGAGTTTGGTTTGAAGGTACATTCATCGTACGCGCCGTTCGTGGTGTTTTCTGCGGACACAGAGGATCGATGATGACGACCCCGGGCATCGCCAAATGGCAGAGCATCGTTTTGTGGGTGGCTCTCCTGCTCTATGCTCAAGGCCGCATTTGTCAGCTTTACCCAGACAGGATTTCGATTCAGCTGATCGTGATGATGCAGGTCGTTCCGCCCGCCGTGCTGGCATTGGTCCACGGAAGCATCCTGTACGGGTTTCGAGGCATGTCAATTTTCACAGCCTTCTGTCTTGGGATTGGAGCTGCGTGCGAGAGTCTCAGTCTTCGCACCGGCTTTCCCTTTGGGCATTACTACTTCACAAGCCTCATGGGGCCGAAAGTGATTCAATTGCCGATTCTGCTGGTTCTGGCTTACCTGGGAATTGGCTACTGCTCCTGGATACTCAGCCTGCTGATCCTGGGATTGAGAAACAGGCCCCTTACGGGATCCGGCTTGATTTCGGTTCCATTGCTTGCCAGTCTCATTATGCTGTCCTGGGACTTCTCGATGGAAGCTATCTGGTCGACCATCGACCGGGCCTGGATATGGCGGGATGGCGGATCCTTCTACGGCGTTCCGGCGAGCAACTTCTTCGGATGGTATTTCACGGCGTATCTTTTCTATCAAGCTTTCGCGCTGTATTGTCGAGACACTCCCGGAAAGGCTCCCTCCTCCGCCCAAGGTTTCTGGCGTTCCGTCATCCTTTGTTATGGAGTCTGTGCCTTCGGAAATCTTTTGATTTTCAGGGACGGGCTGTTTCCATCTGCGGTGACTGATGCATCGGGAAGGCAATGGTTGACGATGGACATTCTCGTCGCCTGTTCGCTGATCTCCGTCCTGGCAATGGGACCGATGGTTTTTCTGGCATGGCATCGATTGAAGATTCAAGAGGTCGAGAGTTATGGAGAATGACGGGAGAATGGTTAGCGTTGCAGGAGGTCGATGGGCTGGGTGAAGTCGGTGACGCGGATGTATTTCGCGAGCGAGGGGTGCTGGCGCTCGAGGGCTAAATACATTTCCCAGGCGATGCGGCGATAGCTGAAGTGGCCGGCGGGGGCGGAGCGGAGTTCGCTGATGTATTGGGCTTCGGCGAAGTCCATTTTGAAGAGGCATCGCACGCGGGTGGCAAGCGGGAGCAGGTAAAGTGCTGACGATTTTGCTTCCGGTGCGGAGCCGGCGGCGATTTTGGCGCTGGCGGCATAGGCGGATTCGATAGCGGACTGGTATTCGCCGAGAACGCCGGCTTCTTCGAGTCCGGCAGCGTCGCCGGAGTGGGGCGTTTCATAGCCGTGGACGGCGGTGAATCCCTGCTTGATCTGCGTGACGCGGCGATGGCGGTGCATGTCACGGAAGCCGCCGATGTCCATGAGGATGTCGAAGCGGAGGGCCGCACCGGCGTGGAAGACGCGGAGGGCTTCGTCGTGTTTGCCGCGATGACGCAGGCCGAGTTCGATGATTTCTGAAACGCGCGAGGCGGGGAGCGCTGCGATTGTGTCACGTACCTGACGGTAAGGATGATGGCTGGCCCAATAGATCAGGGTTGCGGCGAGTTCGACTTCGAGAGATTCTGTGCGTTCGACGAGATCGACCACGGGGGATGGCGCGGGTGCGATCCCCTGAAGGATTTCTGCCGATGCCTTTTCGAGTTCGGTGCGCGTCTGGATGAGGTACTGGTTGGGCTCGGCGTATTTCACGAGCGTCGGGGCGGTGCGGACTTCGCGGGTGAGCAGGCTGGCGGCTTCGGCGGCGAGGCCTCCCTCAAGGGCTAAAGCCCCTTCCGTATTTTCGGCTCTCTGCGGCATGACTGAAGTCATGCCCTGATACAAGACCTCCGCCACTTTGAGTTTTTCGACGAATGCGTCGCCGGCGCGAGCGTTGACGTTCCAGGCGGGGCCAGTGGCGGCGTCGCGGAGTTTTGCGCCGAGGTCGCGGACTTCGGCAATGGGATGCGAGAGCAGGCGGGAGACCTGGGTTTCGAGCGTGCGGGCGTTGACGATCTGGCCGAGGGAGGTGTTGGTGGCGAGAGGCAGCAGGTAGCGGGCGACGTCAAAGGCGCGGGCCTTGAGGGTGCGGTCGTAGGCCTCGGGCTTCATGGCCTCGGGGCGGGTGACGCGCTGGCGCAGGGCTTCGTGGACGGCCGCCGTGGTGCGCTGGTAGGTGGCGAAGAGAATTCCGATGGTCTCGGCATAGAGCGTTGCCGATGCGGAGTCCGATCCGAAGTCGGGGAAGTACCAGCCGGACTTCTGGAAGTTCTGGTAGCGGGTGGAGCGTTCCTGGCCGTCCCAGCGCTGTTCGTCGACCAGGACGATGGCGGCCAGCAGGCTCAGGCGCTCAACGGCGAAGGCGATGTGCGCCAGGTCGGCGATGGAGCGGTGGCCGTATTGGAAATAGAATGTGTTGAGGAACTGCTCGGCGCGCTGGGCGCTGATTTCGGTGAGGGATTCGCGCATGGAGAGCGAGGAACGCGAGTATTTGGCCATGGCATAGGCCAGTACTTCGGGATCGGCTCCGTGCACGGCATAGACATCAGTCTGGTTATGGGCACCGGAGGGCGAGTAAGATTCACTGGACATGGACGAGGGCTCGCGACCAGAATACGGCATCGGGTAAGGCCGGGCTGTGAATCCCTTGGAACGACAAAAACGTCAAAGCTAAGAGCGGGAGCACAGGGCAGAATGCGGGAGTTCAAATTGCGGACATCGCAAAGGCCCCGGCCATTGCCAACCGGACGCTGGATACTGTCTCAGCGCTGGAACGACCTGCTTTTTGCGCATTGGCGGGTGCCCGCAGCGACCGTGTCGCCCTTCCTGCCCGAGGGGTTGCAGCCGGATACCTTTCAGGGCTCGGCGTGGATCGGTATTGTGCCGCTGTGGATGGATCGCTTCAACTTCCGCGGGGTTCCCACCGTTCCCGGAACGCGGAGTTTTCCCGAACTGCACTTTCGCACTTACGTTCATGACCAGCACACCAATACGCCGGGCATCTACAACCTCTCGGTGGATATCGGCAGCCTGCTGGCTACGGCGGCAGTGCGACTCGTTTTCCGCCTGCCCTGCAATTGGGCGGAGATGCGGCTGAACCAGCGGACCGAACGCGAGTTTTCGTTCTATAGCCGAAGGCGGTTTGTTGCTCATCCGGCGATCTTCAACGCGCGCTACCGGGGGTTGGGCCCTACGCGGAGGCTGGCGGAGATTCGCAGCGGATCGCTTGAATATTTTTTTACAGAGCGCTACTGCCTGTTTACGCGGAACCATGCGGGGCTTGCCGTGCGGGCGAATATTCACGCGGTGGCTTCTCCGCTGGAAGATGCCGAGGCGGAGATCGAGCGCAACGATCTGCCGGCCGCGCTCGGAATCCAGGTCACGGATCATGAGCCGGTGCTGCACTACTCCCGGCGGCTGGCGGTGTATGTATGGCCGGCGGAGTTGGCGGAACCGGCCCGGCGCAGGCAGCGGATTCCGGCGCAGGCCATGCCGTCGGGCTGAGGCGGGACGTCACGTTTGCGAGCAACCTGAGCGATTTCCGACAAATGCGACTTGAAAAGGATGATCGGCACTGGACCGGCAGCGAAACCGTGTCGGCGGGGTTGTTGCCTATAATTGCCGTTGGAAGTGCGCGATGCGATTGAAGTTAGGTCGGCGCTGAAGGTGGAAGGACGATGGTGGATTTGCAGGGAAGGATTGCGCTGGTGACGGGGGCTTCGCAGGGGATTGGGCGGGCGTGTGCGCTGGAACTGGCGAAGGCGGGAGCCACGGTGGCGCTGGCAGCGCGCAACGAGACGAAACTGGCGGAGGTAGCGGCGGAGATTGAGGCGGCGGGAGGACAGGCTGCGGCATTTGCACTTGATGTGGCCAGCGAGGAGTCGATCAAGATTGGCGCGAAGGCGGTGACGGACCGATTCGGCAAGGTGGAGATCCTGGTGAACAACGCGGGCATCACGCGTGACGATCTGATGATGCGGATGAAGCGAGCGGATTGGGATGACGTGCTGAGCACGAATTTGACGGGGACGTTTCTGCTGACGCAGGCGCTGCTGCGGCAGATGATGAAGAACCGCTGGGGCAGGATCATCAACATCACGAGCGTGGTGGGCCGGACCGGACAGGAAGGACAGGTGAATTATGCGGCGTCGAAGGCGGGGCTGATCGGGTTTACGCGGTCGCTGGCGCGCGAAGTGGCGTCGCGCGGCATCACAGTGAATGCGGTGGCGCCCGGATATATCGAGACGCCGATGACGACGGTGCTGGGAGAGAAGCTGCGCGAGAAGATGATTGAGCAGATTCCGCTGGGGCGGGCCGGGAACGGATTTGGAAATTGCGCAACCAGTGGTGTTTCTGGCGTCGGATGCGGCCGCTTATATTACAGGGCATGTGCTGGACGTGAATGGCGGGATGTTCATGGGGGGGTAACAACGAAGCAGCCGGTTTCCTGGAAGCGCAGGGTAGAGATGCAGGGCTTTGGTACGTATTGCTTTTTAATGCAACGACCAGTGCCAGGAGGCGATGAGGATGTCGGAGCAATCAGGAAGTCTAACTGCTGATCCGTTCAGTGGTCGGCACCCGACCAGCCATGAACGGATGACTGGACTGCCCTGGGACGCCTCGTACCGCGACGGCCCTGCACCTTGGGACATTGGCCGGCCGCAGCCAGCAGTAGTGCGTTTGGCATCTGAGGGCAGGTTTGCCGGAGCAGTGCTTGATGCGGGCTGCGGCACCGGCGAGAATGCTCTCCATCTCGCCTCGCTGGGAGTGTCGGTTCTAGGCGTCGACGTGGCTGAAACGGCACTGGCGATCGCCCGAGAGAAAGCCAGCTGTCGTGGGATCAAGGTTGATTTCGCAGCGGCCGACGTGCTCCAACTGGAGCGTTTGGGGCGCAGGTTTGAAACGGTGCTGGACTGCGGACTTTTCCATACGTTCGACGCCGACGAGCGACCAGAATACGTGGCGAGTCTGGCATCGGTGACGAAACAGGATGGGACCCTGTATGTGTTGTGCTTTAGTGACCAGGGTCCCGATACAGGCCCGCACCCCATCCGCCCGGAAGAATTGCGAGCAGCGTTCAATGCCGGCAGTGGTTGGGATGTTGCCACACTCGAAGCGGACCGGATTCAGACGAAATACCACGACATCGGCGCACCGGCTTGGTTCGCGACCATTAAACGCACCTAGACTGCGGGAACTGGTCGGACCTGCGCGAGGCTTAGATTCCCAGGCGGTCTTTCAGGGTGCGGACGCGATCGCGGGCGACGGTGAGCTGGGTGTGATCGGCGTCTTTGAGCGTGAGGACGACCTTGCCGGCGAACCAGGAATTGACCTCGTGAATCCACTCGACATTGACCAGGGCGGAGCGGTGGATGCGGAGGAATTTTGCGGGATCGAGACGGCGCTCGAGGTCGACGATGGTCTGATCAACGCAGTGACGGCGGCCGGCAACGACGGCGAAAGTGAGCTTGTCCTGGGCGATGAAATGGGTGACGTCGTCGAGCGGGAGAAATGAGATGCGTTCGCCGACGCGGGATGCGATGCGGCTAGGATAGCGGAGTTGGCCTTCGCGAAGCGATGCGGTGAGTTCCTGCAGTAGTTGCAGGCAACGCGGGATCTTGCTGCCAGTCTGGTTTCACGACGGGGCGAAGGCGGCCGAGCTTTTTGAGGGCGCGTTTCAATTGGTCGGGTTCGATGGGTTTGAGCAGGTAGTCGATGGCGTTGGTCTCGAAGGCGCGGAGGGCGTGCTGGTCGTAGGCTGTGGTGAAGATGACGAAGGGCTGAACGTTGAGGCGGGAAAGCAGTTCGAATCCGTTGATGCCCGGCATCTGGATGTCGAGGAAGAGCACGTCGATCGGCTGGATATGAGAATCGTTGAGAGTTGTGACGGCGCTGGCCGGGTCGGTCGCGGTGCCGGTGATTGCGATCTCAGAAAAGCCAGCGAGCAGACGTTGCAGACGTTCGATGGCGAGCTTTTCGTCGTCGACGAGGAAGGCGCGCAGCGGGGCAGTTTCCAGGGTCATTGCGGATCCCCGGCGGGAAGTGCAATGGTGACAACCGTTTTGTCTCCAATGCGGTTGACGTTGAGCTGGGCAGCCTCGCCGAAGAGAAGTTCGAGACGGCCGACGAGGTTGCCGAGGCCATGATCGGGCGAGATGTCGGCCAGCGAGAATCCGGGGCCGTCATCGGTGACGGTGAGTTCGATGCGGCCGTCTTGCCGTGAGCTTTCGACGCGGATGGAGGAAGGCTGGCTGCGCTGGGCCACGACATGCTTCACGCTATTTTCGACCAGGGTTTGCAGTGCCAGAGGCGGAACCTTGATGTGCTCGATCGCATCGGGAACGGAGATCTCATAGCGCAAGCGCTGCCCAAAGCGCGTGGCTTCAATTTCGAGATAGTCGCGCACGATCTTCAATTCCTGGGAGAGCGGGACAAGGCTGGATTGATTCGCGCTGATGGAAAAGCGGAGCAGCGATGCGAGTTTGCCGACGGTGTCTTCGGCGCGTTGGGGATCGCTGGGAATGAGTGACGCGATGGAGTTGAGCGTATTGAAGAGGAAATGCGGATGGATGCGCGACTCAAGCGACGAGAGGCGCGCCTCGACGAGAAGTTTGTTCGCGCGTTCCTGTTCGACCTGGCGGGTTCGCAATTCGAGGGTTGCGTCCTGCAGCCGGTGGCGGAGGGTCTCGTACGAGGTGATGCTGAGGCCGACGATAAACGTGATGACGAGACAAGTGGGCAACGAATACTGGATCTCGGGCCAAAAGAAACGTGGAGGGTTGATGCCGGCAAGCTGAAGGAGAAACGCGCCAGCAAAGCAACCGCACGTAGCGGTAGCAGAAAGCACGCCAGAGTAGATGACAAAGATAAATCGGGGAAAGCGCTTGGAATAACGAAACCCGATCCAGTTGAGGGAGAGCGCGGTAGGGAAGCCAATGAGCATGGCATAAAGAAAGGCTGAGAGGAGACTGGCCCCAATGTGATGGAGTCGAACGTGCTCAATGACGAGGATGAGCAGCGTAACGACAACCGCTATGGCGAGAACAAGCCAAAGCTCTCGGAAGAAGGACTTGAAGGCGCGAAGAGTCTTGTCCGCCTTGTCGCTGGATGCGTCGACGGATGGATTGCGGAAAGGGCTCATAGGTGGAAGCGCACCCCGAGCGAGGTAGCGGTGCTATATGGCGTCGAGCCGTAGTCGGATGTCTTGCTGCCTGTGGGGACTTCCATGTGCACGTAGGAAGAGAAATGATTGCCGAACCAGCGGCTCACATCGACGACGCTGATGAAGCTGTGATCGTCGAGATTGGCAACGACGGAGCCGGAGACATCCCACTCTTTCCAGCCGGGCAATTGGCGCAGCCGAGTTTTGCCGACGTTGAAGAAGGCGTAGTGCTGGCGGCCGGCGAGCGGCGATACGGACATGTCGCGAAAGTACGACGTGTTAGGCGGAGTGTAGAACTCCCCGATGAAGGTGACGCCGGAGTGAGTGTGCATTTGGCGCCGATGAGGACGGCGGCCTGCTCGCGCCATACGGCTTCGCCGTGGACTTCCCACGCCTGCCCGAGTACGCGCGTGAAGGTAAGCGCTCCAAAGGAATCTCCGCCGCGATCGTTGCCGGCGATAAGGGATGTATCGAATCCGCGCACCAGAACGTTATACCGGAACGCGGTGGTGTCGCGCAGTGTGGAGTTGGCGGGCGCGAGCGCGGCGGTTGACCAGGCGAAGGTGAGCGCGTGCGGGCCGTGGACCTAATCGGCCTTGATCATGTCGCGACCCTGATTCACGTTGAGGCGGTCGGTGGGATTGGTGGGGTCGCGCGGGGGATCGAGTACGCCGGCGGCAGTGAAGGCGTATCCCGTACCCCAGCGGACCATTTTGCGGCCCGCTGTGAAATCGAAATCGCCGGCAGAGAGACCTGCGTAGGTTTCTTTGACGCGAAGGGTCGAGGCGGTATCGGAATAGGTGGTGGAGAGGCCAATGAGGCTGGTGGAAAAGCTGAGGCGATTTTGATAGCGAAGGTCGAAGGTTGGCTCGACAAGGACCTGGTTGAGGACCTGCGGAGCGGGATGAGGGAGACCGCCGTAGAAGGTGGCGTCGTCGATGATGGCGAGAGAGTAGCGTGTGCTTACGGCGTTCTCTTCGGCGGCCGGCGGATCCTGCGCAGATGCACAGGACCAGGCTGTCGCCAGGAAAAGAGCCGAGATGAGCAATCGAGAATTCATGATTTGCGGCCTTGGAATCTCTACCAGTAGATGAGCGCAATCTCGAGGTTGGAGCCGGGCGCGGCGAAGGCAAATTTTGTTTCGTCGAAGCTGGGAGGACCGGGACGTTTTTCGGGATTATTCGAATGTCCGTAGCCTTCGGTCGGCACACCCATGTCGTTGAAATCCAGTTTTCCGTTCTTGTTTTCATCGTGAATGACTGCGACTCCGTATGCTCCTTCCGGCAGATTGTCGAACACGGCTTCGGCGGTGAGCGTCTTCGGGTCGATCTCGACCACCTTTTTGTCGACGATGGTAGTCTCACCGGTGCGAAGAGTGACACGAATGTTGCCCTCGTTGTTGCGAATGCCGGTAATCCTGACGGTCAGCTTGCCGGTTTTCGGAGTTTGTGCGATGGAAAATTGGCCGACAAGGATGAACAGAGAGAAGCAGAGCGGCAGTATGGTCAGCCAGGATTTTCTTCGGGTGGTTGCGATCATTGCGTATTCCTTTCTTGATCGAGCTAGTGAGCGCGGCGCATCAAAACCTGTCGGAGCGGCCCTGGTAGAAGAGCTTGTCGGGAAGATTGCGAGGCACGGCGTCGGAGTACTCGAGGACGCTGTGCGAGTTGTGGCGGATTTCGTCGTAGAGGGTGAGCTTCTGAGCAGCATCTTGCCGTCGGAAGGCGCGTATTCATCGAAGGTGGCGGATTTGATGTGCTTGCCGGAGGTCAGATAGAACTCGGCGCGCACGGGCCGCGCATCTTCAACGCGGATCCAATAGAGAATGCGCTGGTAGGTTGCGCCTTTGCGCTTGGCGGTGAGGTCGAGGACGTAGCAGTTTTCAGCTGCCGACTTTTTCTTCGCGAACGTAGGCGGCGGAGTAATCGACGGCGTAGTTAGTGCGGGCGACGTCGCCGTTGGAGGCGTCTCCGGAGAGGCGTTCGAGGGGCGTGATGCGCACCGGACGGCTGGTATCGGGAAGGTAGATCCACATGTCGTCGCCGAGCATGAGCAGGTGACGGCCTTTGTCGCGGGGACTCATGAATTCGACGTAGGTCTTGTCAGTGCCTTTTTGCGAGACTTCGTAGAGCGACTCTTCGTCGGACTTGTCGGATTCGAAGTTGGTGATCTTGACGCGCAGGACGTAGGCCGGCCACCCGTTGCGGTAGGTGTCGGAACGTTTCAGCAGGGCGTCGGCGATCGGGTGTTGCGGCGTGGCCGATTGCAGCCCAGGCGATGAGGAATGCGGTGGTGACGGCGAGAAGAAGAGCGCGGAGTGACCAGTTGATGTTGCGGACTGTGAAACGCGAAGACAGCAAGATGTGGTCAGGGGCTAAAGCCCCAGTTTTTTGTTGTGACGCTTTCGGCACGACTGAAGTCGTGCCCTGACGCTTCGTGCCCTCACGCTTGGTGCTCTGATCATCCATGTCCTGATGCTTCGTGCCCTCACGCTTGGTGCTCTGATCATCCATGTCCTGATGCTTCATGCCCTCACGCTTGGTGCTCTGATCATCCATGTCCTGATTTGCTTCATGCCTTCACGCGTGGTGCTCTGATGATCCATGCCCGGACGCTCCGTGCCCTTGGCGGAGAGCCATGCGGTGAAATTTGGAACTGAGATCGAATTGATTCTTATTGCCGAATATTTAGACATGGGCTAGTGCCTCCGCAATTTGCAGGCGCGATGCGCGGATCGCGGGCAGGATGGACGCCAGCGCCAGGGAGAGGACGACCATGATGGAGGAGCCGATCATGAGCGCCGGCACGTGGAGGACGCGGAAGGGAATTTTGACGGTGTATCCCGGGGGTGGCGGCATGTGCAGACCGGCGGAGTTGAGAAGCCAGCCGAGAAGATTGCCACCGGCGACGCCGATGGCGGCCCCAAGAATACCGAGCAGCGTGGCTTCGAGCATGAAGAGGGCCACGATCCACAGGCGCGGCGTGCCCATGGCGAGCATGGTGCCGATTTCGCGGATGCGTTCCAGCATGGCCATCAGGAGCGTGTTGATGCTGGACATGAGCACCATGAGGAAGACGATGAGGCCCATGAAGAGGAAGATCCCATTGAACATGGTGTGGACCTGGTTGTAATAGGTGGCGAGGTCGATCCATTTTTTCAGCGTCATTTCCTGATGGAGACCGTGGAGACGCGGGGCGAGTTCTGTGTAGACCAGGTCGGTGTTGTCGGTGGAGTCGAGGCCGACAACGAGGTTGGTGACACGATCGCTTTGCAACAGACGCTGAGCGGCAGGCAAGGTGATGCGCAGATAGCGGGCATCCATTTCGGCGATGCCGGTTTTGACGATGCCGACGATCTGCACGTCGACGCCGTTGAGCGCTCCGTCAGAGGTCATGGCGAGCAGCGTGAGGCCGTCGCCGACTTTGACGTTCATGGATTTGGCGAGGCCGGCGCCGATGAGAGCTTCGACGTCACCGCTGGACTTGGAAGAGAGATTGCGGCCTGCGCCCGTGACCTGACTTGAAAAGCCGAGACTGCTTTCCGCGTCGGGATCGACGGCGCTGCCCATGAAGCCAACCGCCTTGATTCCGTTGGAGACCATGCCGTAGAACTCGATGCGGGGTGCGACGCCGCGTACATGCGGAGCGGAACTTACGGTTGAGGCTACCTGACGCCAGTTTTCGATTCCGGTGTCGAGGACGCGCACTTCGTCGCGTTTGAAGTGATCGGTGGTGAAGATTTGCAGGTGACCGAGGCCTGCGCGGATGGTGTCTTCGCGGAGTCCGCGGGTCATGAAGGCAAAGTATCCGCCGGCGAGGAGAAGCCCAGCCACGCCGCCGCCGACCATGAGCAGGGTCATCAGGGTCCTGCGACGGTTGCGAAAGACGTTACGAAATGCAAGCAGCAAGAACTTGCTCATGGGAGGCTCCTTCAGAGGATGAGTCGCTGGGGATGCGTCCGTCGGTGAGGCGGACGATGCGCGGTGTGTGTTCGAGCAGGCGCTGGTCGTGGGTGGAGAAGATGAAGGTAAGGCCGAGGCTGCGGTTCAGGTCGCGCATCAGGTCGATGAGCTGAGTGGCATTGCGGGTGTCGAGGTTGGCGGTCGGCTCGTCGGCGAGGACAAGCGAGGGGCGGTGGACGATGGCGCGGGCGACGGCGACACGCTGGCGTTCTCCGCCGGAGAGCAGGTCGGGCCGGTGGCCGGCGCGGGCGGAGAGGCCAACGTTTTCCAGGGCTTCGGCGACACGTTTACGGCGTTCGGCGGAGGAAACTCCCTGAACAAGGAGGGGATATTCCACGTTTTCGCTGGCGGTGAAGACGGGAATCAGGTTGAAGGTCTGGAAGACGAAGCCGATCTTTTCGCGGCGAAGGGTAGAAGTTTGAGAGGGACTTAGCCGGGAGGTATCGATTCCGTCGATGAGGATGCGGCCGCTGGTGGGCTTGTCGATGCATCCGATCAGATTCAGCAAGGTGGATTTGCCGCTGCCACTGGGGCCGGAGATGGCGAGAAATTCGCCGGTCTCGATCTGGAGACTGACATTGTCGAGCGCGGTGACGGCGCTGTGATCGAGGGGAAATCTGCGGGTGACCTGTACAACGCGGACGAGTGAGTCGGTTGGAGCCATCGGGGGCTTTCCTTTCCGGAGCGGTTTTGTGCTCTGGAGAGGAAGATAGCCGAGGGCGCGGTTGAATCGCGCGGAGAATCGGATGAGAGGCTCAGGAGATGGATGAAGGGGGCTGACGAGAGGATGAATTGCACTCCATCCCTAGGTCTCAAAATCGAGGCCGGGGGCACCCAAGATGGGGAGTCCGAAGGGGGCCGAGGTTCGTGGTTTCCCACTAAACCTAAACGCAATACTGGGGCACCCGGCGGAGAATCTGATCGGACTGGGGCACCCAGGCTATTGCGGGGCGGGTGCAGCGCCTGTCGGTTCGCTGGGGTGCGGACCCATGACGGAGACGGCGGTGGCGAGGAACGCGCCGTTCTTGACGGAGCCTTCGGCGCGGATCATGTCGCCGACCTGGATGTCGGCCAGGGTAACGGGATCGCGGCGTTTGCGGAAGGTCGTGTTTTCATCCGCGACAAAGGTGTGGATCGCGTTATCAGGACCGCCCTGCAGGGTGACCTTGACGTCGTTGATGGCAGTTACGCGGCCCATCACCCAGGTCTTGCCGTAATTGGCTTGCATCTCCCGCATCTGTTTGGCGCGTTCGGGGTCGATCTGGAAGATGGCGACAGCGCCGACGGATTTGGCGTTGGCATCTATTTCGCCGGAGGCGCCGATGGCATCGCCGACCTTGATATCGCTCGCCTTGATGGCGGTGGGCGGGCTGGCGGGAGGCTCGTTGTCGTTGCTGCCCTGCCCACGGCGCTGTCCTCCGCCACCTTTCATGATGCGGGTGTTGACGCTGTAGTGGATGGTGTAGAGCTCGCCGGCATCGGTTTTGATGGTGAAGTGATCAGGAGCGACTTCCGTTACCGTTCCCAGGACGCCACGTCCCATCGCACCGCCGCCCCATGCGCCGCGATTTCCGCGCTGGCCGGAACCGCGGCCCTGGGTCGCTTGCGACGGATCCTGCGAAGGGTTTGTGGCTTGTGCCGAGGCGCTGAGGCTGAGAGCGCCGAGCAGGATGAGAAGCGACAAGGAAACACGACAGGCTTTCATAAGTCCCCCGATATGCGGTGCAACCTATGGAGATAGACGAGCGCCGCGCGCAAGAGGACGACGGTCTTGTCGACGGATGGCTCCCGGGAGGCCGCGATTATTGCC
Source organism: uncultured Acidobacteriaceae bacterium (assembly GCA_963830285.1). Taxonomy (GTDB): domain Bacteria; phylum Acidobacteriota; class Terriglobia; order Terriglobales; family Acidobacteriaceae; genus Telmatobacter. The sequence continues at coordinate 207,617 of CAWHLU010000008.1, read as the reverse complement.
GTTTCTGGGTTTGCGAATTCAGCAACTCTTCGAACTCGGGCAGGCCGTGCAGCGCTGCGAATTCGTTATCCGCAATGATCTTTTTGGGACTGGTGTACCCCTCGTTGAGGGCCATCCGCAGGTATTCAATCGCGCGCAGAGGCATGCCGGCGCGGACGCATCCCTTGGCCAGATAGAAATTCATGGCGCCGCGGTCGGAGATCGAAGCCGGATTTTCGATGCGCGGCCGGGAGTTGTCTTCGAAGATGAGCGGGTCGACTTTAAGCGCGGCCTGGTACTCTGCCCAACCTTTGGAGAATTTGTGCTGCGCGAGCAGGTTGGTGCCGAGATTCTTGAGAATCAGGGCTGAGCCGGGATCGATTTTCAGCGCCTTGCGATACATTTTTTCTGCGTTGTTGTATTCCTTCAGAGCATCGTAGACAGTGCCGAGATTGTTAAGGACAGTTGAGTTTTTGGGGTTGAGCTTGTAAGAAGTCTTGTAACAGTGCATCGCGTCGGTCAGGTTGAACATCAACTGGTAAGCGATGCCGAGCTTGTTCCACACGACAGGATCGTCGGATGGTGCTTTCTTGTACGATTCAATGGCTGCCTGATACCTTTGGTGAGCCATGAGCGCGTCGCCCACCTGTTCGAAGGTTGCCGGGGTCTTGGGCACGGTCGTGGAAGTAGCTGCCGGTACGGCGGAATGTGGCGCGGGATCGGAAGGAGTGGGCTTTTGCGCGGAGCCGGAAGGATCGACGGGTGAAGACTGGGCGACGATCAGACCGGGACACACAATGGCTGCCATCAGAATCAGGGCCGGAAGCGGGCGTTTATCGAACCTGCGCATATTCCCCCCTTACGAAGGAATCGAGGCGACAAACCTGCATCGTCTCCTCAAATTAGAGCACCTTTTTGTGCAGCATCGTCAAGCTTGTTTGTTGCCGGGGTGCAAGGCGGATTGGAAGGGGCATGAGCCGGAACGATGAGTTCGTTTCCGGAGGCAGTGGAAGAGAGGATTGTCGAGAATGAGCACCACGGTTTCGGAGCAACTGCAACCCGGCGTAGCCGAGCGCTTTCGCACCGTTCGGCAACGCACGCTTTCGCTGTGTAAGCCGCTGACCCCCGAGGACATGATGGTGCAATCGTGTGCCGAGGCGTCGCCCGCGAAGTGGCACCTGGCGCATACGGCATGGTTCTTTGAGTCCTTCATTCTGAGAGATTTCCTGCCCGGCTACAAGTTGTTTAATCCTGATTTTCCCTGGCTGTTCAACAGCTATTACCGTAGTTTTGCGCAATTCCCGGAGAAACGGCTGCGCTCTTCGTTTTCGCGCCCCGGCCTGGACGAGGTGATCGCCTATCGGAGCCACGTGGACGAGGGCATCGAGAAACTGCTCGACGCGGCTCCTGAACCGGAGGTGCTGAAGCGGATAGAGCTTGGAGCGAACCACGAAGAGCAGCACCAGGAACTGCTGCTGACGGATATTTTGCATGCGTTTTACACCAATCCTCTGCGGCCGGCTTATCGGAAGCAGGAGCAAGGCTTCAGTGGCTCAGATGATCCGCATCCCGGCTCTCAAAAGCGAGATCTTTCGGCAGGCTCAGGACAGGCTCTGGGGCACCCAGGGAGTAGGGATCCACGGCGATTTGTGGAGTTTACCGGCGGGCTGGTCGACGTGGGATTCTCGGGGTTCGGATTTTGTTATGACAACGAGTTGCCGCGACATCGTGTCTTTCTGGAGCCGTTTGCGCTGGGAGACCGCCTGGTGACCAACGGGGAGTTTGCAGAGTTTATTGCCGCCGGCGGCTACCGGGAGCCCGAGTTGTGGCTTTCAGCCGGTTGGGATGCGGTGGAACAGAATGGTTGGCGCGCGCCCCTCTACTGGAATGAGGACGGAGCGAGCTGGAAGCTGTTTACGCTGCGCGGTGAGATTCCGATGGAAGCTGCTGACAAATCGCCGGTTAGCCATGTCAGCTATTTTGAAGCCGACGCCTACGCCCGCTGGGCCGGCAAGCGCCTGCCCACCGAAGTGGAGTGGGAAGTAGCGGCCGAAGGGAATAGGGTTGACGGAAACCTGCTGGATACCGGACGGCTTATGGCTGCGCCGGCGGGAGATGCAGGCGCGCCTCTTATGCAAATGTGGGGCGATTGCTGGGAATGGACAGCGAGCGCGTACCTCGGATATCCGGGATTCGAGCCCCTGGCGGGGTCGCTGGGCGAGTACAACGGAAAATTCATGAGCGGGCAGATGGTGCTGCGTGGCGGGTCGTGTGCGACTCCCAAGGCGCACGTTCGCTCGAGCTATCGTAATTTTTTTCAACCGGAAACGCGCTGGCAATTTTCCGGAATCCGATTGGCCGACAAGTAACTCCCATAGGTGGAGGCGCATCCTAGTAACGGCATGACAACGATCCCTGTTTCCCCATCCAGCATTCACATTTCAGACAAGATCGCCTCTTCGGTGTACGAGGGATTGTTGTCCAGTCCAAAGTGGTTGCCTTCGTGGCTGTTTTACGATTCCGCCGGATCGCGCCTTTTTGAGGAGATCACGCGCATTCCCGAGTACTACGTGACGCGAACCGAGCGGGCGATTCTGGAGTCACGCGCATCGGAGATCGTCGCGCGGGCGGCCGGCGAGAATGCGTTGCGGCTGGTGGAACTCGGTGCAGGCTCGGCGGAGAAGACACGTCTGCTGCTGAGCGCCGCGGTGGAGCGGCAGGACACGGTCTTCTATGAGCCGGTGGATGTTTCGGCGAGTGCGCTGATTGAGGCGCAGATGCGCATTGAGGAAGAGATTCCGGGCGTGCTGGTTTGTCCTCGCGTGGAAGATTACACGCACAACCTGGAGCTGGATACGACGCTGCCTACGGAACGCCGGCTCGTACTCTACATCGGTTCGAGCATCGGCAACTTTGAACCTGGCGAATCGTTGCTGCTGCTGGAGCGGGTAAGGGCGGCGCTCGATCCGGGCGATTGCCTGCTTCTTGGGGTTGATCTCGTCAAGGAGCATTCCGTGCTTTTAGCGGCCTATGACGACAAGGCGGGAGTAACAGCAGCATTCAATCGCAATTTGCTGGTGCGGCTGAACCGGGAACTGGACGCGGATTTTCATCCCGAGATGTTTGCACATCGCGCGGATTGGAACGCGGCACATTCGCGGATGGAGATGCACCTGGTGAGCGAGGCGAAGCAGACCGTCTGGCTGGCGGGCATGGACCTGCGCGTGGAGTTCGCTGCGGGCGAGAGCATCCACACGGAGAACAGCTACAAGTACCAGCCGGGCGATGCGGAAGCGCTGGTGGCGAAGGCGGGATTTGCGCCCGAAGCTACGTGGACGGATGAGCGCGGCTGGTTTGCGGTGTGCCTGGCGCGAGTGGTGTGAAGGATTTCTACGATTAAGTTATTGAGATTTGCGGTTTCCCATCCTTGACGCGATAAGGCTGCGTCAAGGATGGGGACCCGGCAGTGACCCCACAGGTCAGTTGCGCTCACCTTCTACTTCGGCTCGGCGATTCGCAGCAGCAGGATGTCGTGGCTGGGGAGTTCGATGGGCATGTTGTTGGTCAGGTCCATCTCCTTGCCGGTCCACAGGTCCTTGGCGTGCTGAGCGCCGTGAAGGCCGAGTTGCGCGAGATCGAGATGGAACGGGTGCGTTGAATAGACGTCGCTGCCGGCGTTGACGATGGCGATGGCCTTGGCGCCGCCTTTGAGATCGCGAGCCCAGACTTCGACTTCGCCTTTGCTGTAGATGTGACGAGCTTCGTGGCCGAGGGGATCCTGATCGATGGCGATGACGTCGCGGTTGGTGAGGATGCTGCGAATCTCGGGCTTCATGTGGGGCAGGTCGTTGCCGGCAAGGAGCGGGGCGGCGAGCATGGACCACATGGAGAAGTGGGTGCGATTTTCAGCGAGCGATAGCTTGCCGTTGCCGACTTCGAGCATGTCGGGATCGTTCCAGTGGCCGGGACCGGCGTAGGAAGCCAGGCCAGCCTGCTCGCTGATGATGTCGTAGATGCTCTGCCAGCGCGCCTGAATGTCGTCGGTGGTGCGCCAGAGGTTTCCGCCGAGGGCGGGCGCCCACTCCCACACGTTGTCCCACCCGTACTGGCAGAGGGAATAGACGATGGGGCGGCCGGTGGCCTTGAGCGCCTTGCCCATCTTGTCGTACGCGGCGACCATGAGACGCATCTGCGCGGCCTTGTCGTTGGGCGCCTGCTTTTGCATCACTTCGGGGATGAAGCTGCACAGGTCGTATTTCAGGTAGTCGATGCCCCAATCGGCGTACATCTTCGCGTCCTGTTCTTCGTGGCCGAGCGAGCCCGCGTACCCCGCGCAGGTCTTCGGACCGGGCCCGGAGTAGATGCCGAGCTTGAGGCCCTTCGAATGGACGTAGTCGGCGAGGGCCTTCATGTCGGGGAATTTGGAGTTGGTATGGAGCACGCCGCTCGCGTCGCGTTCGCCCTCCCACGTGTCGTCGATGTTGACGTAGATGTAGCCGGCGTCTTTCATGCCGCTGGCGACGATCTGGTCGGCGGAGTCGCGGATGTCTTTGTCGGTGACTTTACCGGCGAAGTAGTTCCAGCTGTTCCAGCCCATGGGCGGCGTTTGCGCCACCTGCGATTTGGCTGGCGTTGGAGTTGCAACGGTGAATGCAGCAAGAGTGATTACAGCGAGGGAAAACGAAGCAGAGAAACGCATTGGTTGATCTCCGTTGGAAACGATTACAACAGGGAATACTAAGCCGCCCTCGTTCTGGTTGACAATCGCCGAACGTAGTTTGGATTCGATTTTTGCGGAGAGGTAAGCGGTTCGGCATGCGAACATCTTGGAACGATGGCTCAAGCCTCATCCTCATCAGAGCACGGCCTTCATCGCCAATTGAGTTTGCGGGACCTGGTGATCTCGCAGGTGCTGTGCGTGGTGGGCAGCACCTGGGTGGGCGTGGCCGCGGGACTCGGAAAGGCCGAGACGCTGATGTGGATTGGGGCGATGGTGCTGTTTTATCTGCCCATGGCCGCATCGGTGATCGGGTTGAATCGCGCCATGCCGCTCGAGGGCGGGCTTTACGTGTGGGCGCATCGGGCCTTTGGGAACCTGGGCGGATTTCTGACTGCCTGGAACATCTGGTTCTACGGGATCGCGGTGACGGCGGCGATTCTCTATCAGATTCCGACCGAGCTGGCGTACCTGATTGGACCGAGAGCCGAGTGGCTGCCTGAGAATCGCGCGGCGGCCTTGATCATCGTGGGAGCGCTGGTGGTGGCGCTGACGCTGGCCGAGGTGCGCGGGCTGGAGATCGGCAAGTGGATTCACAATGCAGGCGGGGTCGCGATGATGATCGCGTTTGCAGGGCTGATTTGTCTCGGTCCGTGGGCACTGCTGCGGCACAATCCGCTTCACTGGACGCCGCTGGCGCTGGAGATTCCGCCGCATGACTTGAGGACGCTGGCGTTATTCGGGCAGATGCTGTTTGGGGCGTTATGCGGGCTTGAATATATCGCGATCCTGGCGGGTGAGAGCAAGGCTCCGGAGCGAACGATCACGCAGTCGGTCTGGTTTGCTTCACCGATCATCTGCGCGATGTTCATCCTGGGCACGGGTTCGGTGGTAGCGTTCGTGCCGCGAGGCGAGATCAACTTTATTGCTCCGATTCCGCAGACGTTTCGGATGGCATTGGGGAATGTGGGGATTGGCAATCTGCTGGCAACTACGGCGATTCTTCTGGTTGAGGTTCGACTGCTGGGAGCGGTAAGTCTGCTGATGACGGGCGTGAGCCGGCTGCCGCTCGCTGTCGGCTGGGATGAACTGATTCCGCCGTGGTTCACGAAGCTCGACCCGCGCTGGAAGACGCCGGTGAATTCAATTCTCTGTACGTCGGTGCTGATCCTCCTGCTGGTGGTAATGGCCAACCTGGGGGTTCATGCGCAGGAAGCATTTCAGGTACTTTCGAACGCGAGCCTCACGCACTACGAGGTCGCTTATCTGGCGATGTTCGCTATTCCGCTGGTGGGAGCGGCGGGGTTGCGCAGAAAGCTTCCGGCGTGGCTGAAGTGGACGTCGGTGGTTGGACTGGGATCAACCATCTTCAGCCTGCTGATTTCGGCGTATCCGTTTGTGGATGTCGTGAACCCGATGGCCTACGCGGCGAAGATTGTATGCACGCTGGTGGCGAGCAACCTGCTTGCCTTCGTGTTTTACAAGGTGCGAACGCGAGCGGCCGCGCAGGCAGATACGATTCCGGCAATCGAGACAGAACCCGATCGGTGAGACCATCGGAAAGTTTTAAAAGCGCGAATTCGTTTCTAATTCAAGGGCGTAGCGTTTTGAGCGCTCAAGGCAATCGAATTTGAGCCGGCATGAATCTGCACGGCCTGCGTCCAGACGAGTGTCTTGTTGTTGTAGAGCGCCGAGATCATCAGGTAGTAGGTGCCTGGCTGGACGCCCGGGAACGTGCCGCTGCCGTTGCCATCGGCGCGCACGGCGGATGCTGCACTCGCCTTGATTGCGTCCATCGCCTTCTGGCAATCGGGTTGACGCGTTCCGCACGCTGTGGCCACATATTTCTGCGCGTTCACGCCGGTGGGAACACTCACGCCGGCTCTCGCTACCGTATCGGCGTAGCTCGAGCGCAGCAGCACGTAAGGCCGTCCGGCGAGCGGATTGGGAACGCCGGGCTGAGCCGGGAATCCGGAGGCCACCGACAGCGTGGCGTTGCCGAGTGGAGCCTGCGGAGTCGACAACGTGCCACCGTTGTTGTTGGGAGTTCCGCTCGCCGGCGCCGAAGCGGAGGCCGTCACCGTCGCGGCTGCGCCCCCGCTCATCGGAATCGTCTTACTCGGGCTGAGTGCGGCGAGATTGCAGGTTTGCTCGAGGGGCGCGAAGGTGAAGTCGTCGTTGTTGTCCTGGCCAGTGACGATGCGTCCATGGACCTGGTATGGGCCGGTTGAGGTGGGTACAAGCGAACCATCCGGCTTGAATGCCAGAACCAGTGGATGATCGGGCGCGTCGATTTTGATCTGCGCGCCGCTTGCCGTTGCGGTGACGGTATAGGGATAGGCGCGGGCGGAGTCGGGGCCGCAGCCGAGGATGGCGGACTCGGGGTAAAACTCGACGCTGAAGCCGCTGGACGCGGCGAAGATGCCGTGCATGCGAATGCCCGGCGGTGTGGGTGGTCCCTTGTCGCCGCCGAAAGCTGTCTTCAGCAGATCGGTTTGCATGGTCTGGATGCCGACACCGGCGCCCTTCGAGGTGAGATTGAGCGCGGGGCAAGTAGTCGTTCGAGGGTCGAATTTGGTGTAGCCGTTGTTGGCATTGCCGGCGACATGATTGCCCGCGGCGTCATAGAGATTTCCGTATTGATCTTTCTGCGTGGCGCCGGTTCCAGCGGCTCCACTGACATAACCTGCGGCAACGACGCCCTGGATGGTGACCGGTCCCGGCCCGGTGATGGTGCCATCGGCTCGGAGGGTGAGGTCGAGCGGCTTGGGCCTTGTGTCGATAACGAGGGCGGTGCGATTCGCCTCGAATTTCAAGGAATAGGCTTCCTGGTTGGGCGAGAGGAAGGAGCAGTTGACGAGCACTCCGCCGTCGATGAAGTCGAGCCGCCAGTTGCCTGCGCCCTGGAAGACTCCCGCCATGACGGGGCCAGCAACAGGTGCTGAGTTCGCCGGTGCAGCGGCTCCGAGGGAGTTGAGAGTCGACGAAAGCATATTCGAGAACGCGCCGAGCAGACTGATTGCCGGTGCAACTTGAGGGCAGGCGGCCGGAGCTGACGCAGCGACGGAGGGCGCGCTCTTCGGCGTTTTTCGGAGGTGCGATTTGCGCGGCGCTGCCGGCCTGGTAAGCAGCCTGCGGGGGCGCTTTCATCTGCTGTTCGGCTTTCTGCACGTTGGCGTTGTAGAGGTCCTGCTGCTTTTGCTGGAAGGCCTTGGCTGCGGCAACTTGTTTGGCGCTGGGCTGGGTGCAGGTGGGCAGAAGCTTCTTGAGCGCTCCACGCGAGACGTAGGTGTAGGAGTTGAGGCCGGTGGGCGTGAGGTGATCAGGATGCGCAACCATACAGTTGCTGGTGTCGGAAGTGTCGCGGATGTTGCAGTTTTCGATGTAGATATGTTCGCCACTGCAGATGTAGGTGACGCCGATGGGTATGTCCTGCGAGGCCGCGGAGATGTTGAGGAACAGGGCGGCGAGGAACGCGAAAAAAGCGAAGCGTGGCGCGCGAAAACCGCGGAAGCCTGGTTCGAACAGGATCATGGTGAACTCCCAATGATCTTCCGAAGGACGCGAGCTGGATCGATCGTCCCCGGAGAGTTACGGCATGAAGAGGGCCCGGACGAAAGCAGGATGAAGGATGTTTGATACTAAAACTCTTTGAGGTAGACGGACAAGTGGCGCGTGGGAGGGCAGGCGTGCAGATTTAAAGTTTCAGCGGTTGGAGAGCTGAATGGGATTGCCATCGGGATCTTTGCCATCGCAAAGACAATAGATTTCACCCTGCCGGACTTTGCCCAAGGTCGCGCCGCTCGCGACCAGTGTTGCGCGGAGGGCTGCGACATCTTTGGCGTAGAAGACGATTTTGGGACCTTTGCGGCCGGGAGATGGGGGACCGGAGTGCAGACCGATGCTCGCGGTGCCGGCGGCGAACTCGCGCCAGCCCTTCTCGTTGGAGATTTGCTTGAGGCCGAGGACCTCGCCGTAGAACCTGGCCATTTTATCCATCTGCGCAGTGAAGAGAATCACGCGAGCCATTCGCAAAGACGGCATAGTTGGGGCACCTTTCCGATCAATTGGCAGCCGGGGCGACGGCGTAGCGAGGCGTGGTTGCCATGAGCTCTTCGATCGCATCGACGTTGCCGATGCCGCCTCTTGCACCGGAGCAGGTGCAGTTCAACGCAGCAGCGGCGCAGGCGAAGTCGAGTTGGCGATGGAGCGGCCAATCCTGCAGGAGGCCGTAAATAAAGCCCGCGTGAAAGACATCGCCGGCGCCGGTGGTGTCGACGACCGGAACGCGATAGGCGGCACTGGAATGGAAGTGATTGCCGTCCCATGCTATGACGCCGTCGGCGCCGAGCGTTGCCGCGGTGATAGCGCAGCCGAAACGCTTCATGGCGGTGCGGAGTGCCTGCTCGAGGCTGCGTTCGCCGGTGAGACGCGAGGGGAAATCGCGGCTGACCACGAGGTAATCGACGTTTGCGATGAGGTCTTCGACGCCGGAGTAGGTCTCATCGAGATCGGCGATGACGGGAACGCCGGCAGAGCGGGCCCATGATGCGGCCTGGGTTGCGGCGGCGGTTTCAAATCCGTCGACGAGCAGGGCTCGTGCATTCACGACCCAGGAGCGTTCGAGGTCAGAAGGTTGGAGCAGGAGACGCTCGTCGCGACGGCAGAGGACGGTGCGCTCGCCTCCGTCATCGACGAGGATGAGCGACTGAGGGCTGGCGGCATTTGCCACAGTGATCAGGCGCGCATCCACCCCGGCCCGTGCGAATTCGCGGCGATGGAGACTGGCCCCCTCGTCGTCGCCGAGCTTGCCGACGTAGCGCGTGGTGAGGCCCCAGGTCTGGCAGGCGATCACCGTGGTGGCCGCCTGGCCTCCGGGCAGGATGCTGGCGCTGGTGTATTCGGTTTTGGATCCACGGGAAGGGAATTGAGCGAGAGGAATGAGGGTATCGATTGCATTGAGGCCCACGCCTACCAGGTCAACTTGAACCGATTCTGCCATTCGTTTCATTGTAAAGGTGCGGAACTGAACGGGGCTGGGTTGTCGGAATTTTTGAGGACAGCCGTCAGCTTTCAGCCATCAGTAAAAGCCGCGTGAGGTCAAAGCTGAGGCTGACAGCTGAAAGCCCACAAGGTTTCGAAAGAGATCAGGAGAAGCGAGTCGTCTTCCACAAGACCCACGTACATCCGACGGCGGAGGCCAAGAGGATTACTGCGAGTACGCCGACCCAGGCATAGTTCATGGCCAGCTCAGGCACGCGCGCGTTCATTCCAAGCCAGATGAAGGTGACGACGGAGGCCGCAAGGATCGCATAATCCCACCAGGAGCGGCGCTCGATGGTTGGTGCAGGCCTCTCGCCCGCATAGGACTTCATGACGCGGTCGTAGTCGAGGTCGTAGCGGGCGCACTCGCGGACGAGGGCCTCGCGCATGGATCCGCGCTCCTTTTCCGTGGCGACGGCAGTGGTGACGGCGAGCGCTCCGCAGATCATGACGAGGGAGCCGACAAGAACGAGGAGGCGATGAGCGGCGTCGGCATGCGCGAGCTCGCCGAAGACCAGTGCGCCCCAGGCGAGGCCCCACATCTGGTTGGTGTTGGAAAGCGGAATGCCGCGCCCGATGCCGAGATACTTGGTGGCGAACTGCTGGAAGAGGTCGCCGACGACCCATACGAATCCGCCAAGGAAGAGCCAGAAGAGCAGGTGGCGCGTCTCGCCGGAGTGAAAGACCGCGGCCTTGGTTCCTCCGTCGAGTGCGAGCACAAGCGTGATCATGGTTCCCAATTCGCCGATGGTGAACACGGTGACGAAGGAGAGCGGATTCATCCCGCTGATGTAAGCCTTGCGATAGGGGATGTACATGGTTCCCCACAACAGGCTGGCTCCGATGGCGGCGAGGACTCCGCCAAGCGCGCGATTGTGCGCACCGCTCGTGTGGATGGTGCTGAAGCCGAGCATGACGGCTGCAGCGACGATGGCCAGCGCACCGAGAACGACCTTGGCGATGTTGATGCGGCTGGCGCCTTTCAACTCGCCGAAGAGCAGCCGGCCCCAGAGGATGCCGACGAGCGAGTTCGTATTCCAAAGAGGAAATGCGATGGCCAGTCCGACGTCGCGGATGGCGAAGACGGTAAGCGTATTGGCGACAGCCCAGAGCATTCCCGCGAGGATGGCGATGGGGATCAGATGTTTATTTGCGGCGAGATCGGCGAAGACCTGGCGCGTGCCTTTCAGTAACGTCGGGAAGGTCCAGCGCGCGGTGAAGACGCCGGCCACCATGCAGAGCGAGATGGCGTAGGGAGACAGGCCAGAGTTAACCAGCTTGGTGGGCGCTTCGGCTGCGCCCAGCCACACCCCCGCAGCCAATCCGCAGACAACGCCGATGCCGTGAACGGACTTGATGACGGGGGATGGATTGGTCCGGGCCGATGCGCTCATGCTTGCTGGAATTTCTCCTTCGACTCGATTTTCACGGCCCCTCGTGCAATTGCGCCAGTAACGGAAGTCCGATGCTTCTAATTCAATGCAGCACGATGAGCAGCGCGAGACCCAGGCAGAAGACGACGACAGGTATCACGAAATGTATGTCGGTCAGGATGGCTTTTGCCTTCGTCAGAATCATGTGATTCCTCTCGGATCAGCTTTGGTCTCGTGCCGGTGCTGCGGGTTCTTGAACTACTTGAGCGAACTCATGTCGATCACGAAGCGGTATTTCACATCCTGCTTCAACATGCGCTCGTAGGCTTCGTTGATCTGCTGGATCGGGATGACTTCGATTTCAGAAACAATGCCATTGCGGCCGCAGTAGTCGAGCATCTCCTGGGTTTCGGGCATGCCGCCGATCATGGATCCCGCGATGGAGGCGCGCTTGGTGATGAGGGCGAACATGTCGATGGAGGGAGGTTTTTCGGGCAGGCCGACGAGGGTAAGGGTGCCGTCCTGCTTGAGCAGCGAGAGATACGGTTCCAGAGCGTGGGGAGCCGACGCAGTGTCGAGGATGAAGTCAAAGGTGCGGGCGTGCCTTTTCATCTCCGCTTTGTCGGTAGAGACAATGACTTCGTTGGCGCCGAGCTTGATCGCGTCATCCTTTTTCTTGAGCGAGGTGGTGAGCTGGACGGTGTGGGCGCCGAAAGAGTGTGCGAATTTCAGCCCCATGTGGCCCAGGCCGCCGAGACCGACGATGCCGACTTTTTTGCCGGGACCGGCATTCCAGTGGCGCAGGGGCGAATAAGTGGTGATGCCGGCGCAGAGCAGTGGAGCGACTGCAGCGGGGTCGAGGTTGGCGGGGACCGTGTGGGCGAACCGTTCGTCGACGACGTAGTTGCTGGAATAGCCTCCCATGGTGATGGTGCCGTCGACGCGGTCTTTGGCTGCGTAGGTGAGGGTTGAGCCTTCGGTGCAGAAATGCTCTTCGCCGCGGTTGCAGGGTTCGCAGCGGCGGCAGGAGTCAACGATGACACCGACGGCGGCGAGGTCTCCGACCTTAAACTTTTTCGACGAGTTTCCTGCCGCAACAACGCGGCCGACGATCTCGTGACCGGGGACCATGGGATAGATCGCGTTGCCCCACTCATTGCGCGTCATGTGGAGGTCGGAGTGGCAAACGCCGCAATAGAGAATTTCGATCGTGATTTCAGTTGGTCCGGGCTCGCGGCGGTGAAAAGCGTGCGGAGCCAGCGGCGATTTGGAATCGAAGGCCGCGTAGCCTTTGGATGAGGGCATGAAGGGAATCCTTTCCGGAGACGAGTGTAAATCAGGCGCACAGAGAGTGATGTGGGAGCGAGGTCGAGATATGCAATTCTTTGGGGCTGATTCGAGGAATGAAATGACGAGTGCGTTTATGGTCGGCGGGCGACGGCGACGCGTGGGATGGCTTGCAGGTCGAGTGAGAACTCAATGTTGGTGAAGCCGGTGTCGGCGAGGAGCGACTGGACGGCGGTCTGCTGGCCGTAGCCGATTTCGAGCGCGATAAAGCCGCCAGGGACGAGAGCGGCGAAGGCTTGCGGAATGAGACGGCGGTAGATGTCGAGGCCGTCATTGCCGGCGAAGAGGGCGAGGGATGGCTCGTGATCGCGCACTTCTACGGCGAGGGAATCGCGGTCAGTGGCGGGAACATAAGGCGGATTGGACACGATGAAGTCGAAGGTTTCGCCGGCGACCGGGGAGAGAAGATCGCCCTGGAGAAAACGGATGCAGTCAGCGAAGCCAAGCTGTTCGGCGTTCGAGCGTGCGACATCGAGAGCGGACGCCGACGCGTCGATCGCGGTGATTTCAGCCTCCCCCCAATCATGCGCGATGCTGATGGCGATGCATCCGGAGCCGGTGCCCACGTCGAGAATACGCGGTGGCCAGCCGATTTGTCTGGGATCTCCCTCTCTGATCCTTCTCTCCCCGTTGCGAAATGCAGGATTGATCTTGCGAATTGAGAAGAACTTATTCGTTCTGCGATCGAGGGATGGAATTAACTGGACAGCTTTCTCGACGAGGTGCTCGGTTTCAGGGCGAGGGATGAGTACGGCAGGAGTGACAAGGAAGGGCATGCCGTAGAACTCGGTTTCGCCGGTGATGTACTGGATGGGCTCACCTTTGCGGCGGCGTTCGAGCAAGCTGGCATATCGGATTGCATTGCAACCGGCGAAGTCATCATCGGCGTGGGCCATCAGCCAGGCCTTGTTTTTGCCGATGAGCTGTAGCAGGAGCGTTTCGGCATCGCGCTTGGCACGATCGGGATGCGGGCCGGCGCTGAGCTGCGACTCACCGTACTCGAGAAAGTCGCGCAGAGTCATGGGAGCATCCTCAGAATAAGAGTGGAACGAGGAATGGATCTCAACAAGAACTCCCGCTGGGCTAAAGCCCATCAAGATTTAAGGCAACCTGCGTCGTACCCTGACACAAAAGCAAGAGCAGATCCTTCGCCCCGCTTACCCCACGGACTATGTCCGCGGGGCCCCAGGCGTGCGGGGCTCAGGATGACACTTTCTATGTTTGGTTGTCTTCGGCGTGGCTAAAGCCATGCCCTTGTTACAAAGCCCTGGTTCGGCGAGTTTTTTCTGCAGGTCCACGATGCTATGCGGCCTGGTCGTTGTCGGCTTTTAATTGCTCGGCCTGGTAGTGGGCAACGAGGGCATCGACGATGGGCTGCAGACGGCCTTCCATGATGAGGTCCAGTTGGTGCAACGTGAGGCCGATGCGGTGGTCGGTGAGGCGGTTCTGCGGGAAGTTGTAGGTGCGAATCTTCTCGCTGCGGTCGCCGGATCCGACCTGGGATTTGCGGGCCGCGGCCAACTCGGCATTCTGCTTTTCCATTTCCATTTCGTAGAGGCGGGAACGAAGGACGCGCATGCCTTTTTCGCGATTCTTGATCTGCGATTTTTCGTCCTGGCAACTGACCACGGTGTTGGTCGGAATGTGAGTGATGCGGACGGCTGAGTACGTCGTATTGACGGACTGGCCGCCGGGACCGGAGGAGCAGAAGGTGTCGATGCGAATGTCCTTGGCTTCGATCTTGATGTCGACGTCTTCGGCTTCAGGGAGGACCGCGACGGTGATGGCGGAGGTGTGGACGCGGCCCTGCGTTTCGGTCGCGGGAACGCGCTGGACGCGATGGACGCCGCTCTCCCACTTCATCTGCGAGTAGACGCGCTTGCCCTCGATGATGGCGATGACTTCCTTGTATCCGCCGACGCCGGATTCGGAGAGCGACATGACTTCGACCTTCCAGCGATGCTGCTCGGCGAAGCGGGTGTACATGCGGAAGACTTCGGCGGCGAAAAGCGAGGCTTCGTCGCCGCCGGTGCCGGCACGGATTTCGAGGATGACGTTCTTTTCGTCAAGCGGATCTTTGGGAATCAGCAGGATCTTGATTTCTTCTTCGATGGCAGCGGCGCGGGGTTCAAGCGCGGCGATCTCTTCAGTGGCCATGGCGCGCAGATCGGGATCGGTTTCGGCGAGCATGGCGCGGGCTTCATTGAGGCCTTGTTGCACCTGCTTCAGCTCGCGATACTTTTCGACCGGCTCCTCGATTTCGCGCAGGGCCTTGGCGGTTTTCTGATATTTTTCGTGGTCGTTCAACACTTCGGGCAACGAGAACTGCGCCTGCAGGTCGTTGTAGCGTTGCTCCATTTGTTCCAGGCGATCAAGCATTCCGGATCTCCGTTTCGCGCCAAAGTTGGCGCAACTGCTGCTGGCTGTCTGTTTCGGGATTGGTTCAAAAAAAGGGCGCAGAACAGTGTAGGCGGCGGGCGCCGCTAGAGGAGGGCCGGGATGGGCTGATGGAGAATCATAGCTCTTTATTGATTGTAGCTCGATTTTTGGATGCGTCGAGTTACCTTTGGGATTCGTAGCTTCCGGCCGCGGCGTGGCGGGGGTTTTCAGTAGAGCGGCACCACGGTCGGCCAATGCAGAAAATGATCTTCATCCCCAATCACGATCCGTGCCGGATTGATAGCCAGCTCGCTGCCCAGCCCAAAACCCGGGCAGTCGACATCTTCGGGTAATTCGAACACAAGCTTTGTCTCCAGCTTCTGGCCGGGCAAGACTTCGGCGTCAAGGCCAGGATAAGGGTGCATTTGCCAGGGTGAGATTGCCTGCATGCCCAGCATGGACACCTCGTACACATGGCCGGCTCGATCGATCAGCACGCCCTTGCGGCCAATCTCCCGTTGAGCCCGGCCGCGCGAGCGGCTGGAGATGCGCACATCTACGATGTAGAACGATTTGCCCGGATTCGTTGAAGGAGTCCGTTTATAGCCCATCACCGCAAAGCACAGTTCGTCGAAGCAGCGGTCTTCCCCGATCGACACGATGTGCTGGGGCGTCATGACAGCGATGGCAGTTCCGACTCCCAGGTAGATAGCCCATGCGACAGCGATCGCAAGGAGGGATCGAGCGGCCAAGGCTCTGCGGCGGAAGAGCAATTCCACCAGGGCGCCCACAATTCCCACAACCGATGCGAGCACCAGAAAAATCAAGAGCAGGTCGAATATGGACATCTCGAACCCCTGATGTGCGTCCTTCGCAGATAACTGTCGCAGTATACTTTACAGTGCAAAGTATCGGCAAGTTATCTTCAGAAGCACGCGATATGGTCGCAGGCGTTCATCAGGGGTAACTGCAGATTTGAGTCGTGATCGGGGTCGGAATAGATTGTGATAGTTGCAGCTTTGTAATCCTGGGGCCTGGCGGTCATGATGTTGGGCACAAAGGTCTGCGGATTGCGGTCGTAGAGCGGGAACCATGTGCTCTGAATCTCCGCGATCACAGTATGGCCGGCCTTGAAGACGTGGTCTACGTCGTGGAGGCTGTAGCGGTACTCGTGGATGGAGCCGGAGCGCAAGGGAGTTGGCTTCTCGAAGCTGTCGAGATAGCGGCCGCGGAAGATCTCTTCGTTGGTCATCAACTGGTAGTCGCGCATCTTCGGGTCGGGATCGTCGTCCGGGTACTGGTCGATGAGCTTGACGACCATGTCGTTGTCGGAGCCGGAGGTCGAGGCGAAGATGTCGGCGATCACCTCTCCGGTCACGATCAGGTCCTTCTTGAGCACGGGGAGTTTCCAGACGGCAATATCCTTGCGATCGGTGACGAAGCGCTGGTCCTCCGTAAGCCAGTTACCCCACTGCGAGCCCTGACTGTATGTGACCTGGATGGGACGGTGACGGTAGGGCACAGGATTTGCCGGATCGCTGAGGTACGTGGTCCGCGCGGGATCCTTGGCGTCGCTCCAGCTAAGCTGTCCGTCGCCGACGAGGTGCAGGCTGGTGGGCTGCGCTTCCTTCGGCGGGAAGTGCGAGTAGTACTTCCAGGCATTCGATCCAGTCTGGAAGCTGGCGGTGTCTTCGAGATTGAATCCGGATTCATCCTTCAGGTAGTGGCCGAAGAACTTCGCTTCAATCTGCGCGCGAAACTCCTTGCCGATGGGTTCGCCGTAATTCAGGTTGCCGAGATGGCGCGACGAAGAAGACCAGTAACCGTGCCGCCAGGGGCCGAGAACAAGGAAGTTCTCACGATTGGTGTCATGGGGTTCGAGCTTTGCGTACTCCTCCTGCGGTCCCCACATGTCTTCCTGGTCGTAGTAGCCGCCAACGCTTAGAGTTGGGACGGCGACCTTGTCGAGGTGAGACTCGACGCCTCGAGATGACCAGACGGTGTCGTAGCCGGGATGGTCAAGGAAGAGCTTCCAGGTGGGAAATGGCTCCTTGACACCGGATTTCTTGATGTCTTCAGCGAATGAACCGCGCTCGAGGAAGTAGTCGAACCCATCGACCGGCTTTCCGTCCTTGTCCTTGCCATAGCTGACATCGGCGTTCTCCTTGTTGGACTCCATGCCGTAGACGTAGTCGTAGCCGTATGACTGGCGGAAGGCGCCGTTGTGAAAGAAGTCGTCGCCCATCCAGACGTCGATCATGGGTGCCTGAGGCGAGATCGCTTTGACGGCCGGATGTGGATCGATGCCGGCTTCCATCGCAAGGAATCCAGGGTAGCTGGTGCCAACGAAACCGGCGCGGCCGTTGTTGCCGGGGACGTTTTTGAGAAGCCAGTCGACGGTGTCGTAGGTGTCGGTGCTTTCATCGATGGCTTTGGGGTTGCCGTGATCCACCTCAGGACGGCTCATCACGAACTGGCCTTCGCTCCTGTAGCGGCCGCGGATGTCGCCACAGACGTAAATGTATCCGTCGCGCGCCAGTTCAGGACGGCTGCCTGAGAATGACGCGCGGCTGGTTC
Organism: uncultured Acidobacteriaceae bacterium; assembly: GCA_963830285.1. Taxonomy (GTDB): domain Bacteria; phylum Acidobacteriota; class Terriglobia; order Terriglobales; family Acidobacteriaceae; genus Telmatobacter. The sequence continues at coordinate 190,202 of CAWHLU010000008.1, read as the reverse complement.
CGTCGCAACCATAGGGAGTGCGCTGGACAAGGAACGGGAGCGGCGTGGCGATGTCGGCGGGCTTGAGGATGACGATGTGGAGCTTGACGCCGTCGCGCATCGAAATCATGGATTCGGTGCGCTGGTAGTCATGGAAGACGTGGTGGACCGCGTCGCCGGTGCGCTTGTAGATGGCCTCGGGATCGTTGGAGGCAACCATCGTGGCGCCGTGGCCGTTGGCATCCAGTGTGAACCTGAAGATGATCTTGATTCCGGTGGTAGCAAATTCGGTTGGCGAATTTGTTATGAGCGCAGTGGGGACCTGGCGTTCGGATTCAAGGACGAGCTTGCCGTCCTGGACGTAGAAACTGACGGGGGTGTCGGGGTCGGTGGGGTTGGTGTATTCGCCGGAGAGGGCGTCTAGTTGAGCCGTTGCGGAAGGTGTGGCCTGGAGAGGTTTTTCGGCCAACGCGATGGAGGAAAGCTGTAAAACATTGTTTGCCGAGAAGAGAAACGCAAAGCACAGGGCAACTCGACGCTTGGTCAAAGCAGGGACCTCCAAATAACGCGAGCTAATGGGCGTGGCCGTGATGGCTGTGAGCGGCGGGGCTGGACATTTCTTCAATGGGAACGACGCAGCCGTGGAGTTCTTCGCATCCTTCGTGTTCAAACTGAATTGTAGAGTGCTGAATGGAGAAGTGATCGCGCAAAACGTGGTTGAGCTTGACCAGGATGCAGGCACTCTCGGACGGGGGAATGTCGGCGATGCAGACGTGGCAGGCGAGCGCATGGCTGTTAGAGCCAAGGCTCCAGATGTGCAGGTCGTGGACGTTGAGAACGCCGTCGACTGCCTGCATCCCTTCCCGGATTTCGTTGAGCGAAATGCCGCGCGGCGTACCCTCGAGAAGGATATTGAGGGTTTCGCGGACGATGTCGAAGCTGGTCCACAGGATCAAGGCTGCAATGACGAGCGACAGCACCGGATCGATCCAGTTGCGGCCGGTGAACAGGATGCCAGCGCCCCCGGCGATGACCGCGGCGGTCGAAAGCGTGTCGCCCGCCATGTGGAGAAAGGCGCTGCGCATATTGACGTCGCGGGCCACTCCCCAGAGGAGCGCGGCGATTACACCGTTCATCAGCACTCCGGCGGCGGCCACGACCATCATCAGTTTCGGTTGTACGGCGACCGGGGCACTGAGGCGATGGATGGCTTCGATGGCGATCCACACGGAGATGACGATGAGGGTGGCGGCATTGACGAAGGCAGCCAGTACGCCGGCGCGCTGGTAGCCGAAGGTCTTGGAGTGGGTGGCAGGGCGCGATTGAAAATAGACAGCAACGAAACTGAGCAGGAGCGCCAGGAAATCGGAGACGTTGTGGCCCGATTCCGAGAGGAGTGCAAGGGAGTGGGCGCGCAGTCCGGCTATAAATGTCACCACGACGTAGGCGAGCGTGGCGACGAGGGAGAAGCGCAGTACGGATTGTGTCCTGGATGTGCCGGCGGACGCAGGCGCGGCGTGGACATGCATAGGTCAAGTGTAAACAGGGTTGGGTATGGCTCGCTAACAGTTGCGGGTTTCCCGGTTCACTCCTGCTAACTCCGATCGGGGTGCAACTGCCCCAGATCCTTGCGCTTTGAGGACTCGAGGAGTGGATACACGGGAAGGCTCGATCGGAGCCCCGACCAGGTTTCTGCGATCACAATGCTGTTTTGCGGGTTGCCGGTCTGGTAACGGACGGAGCAGGGAAAGCCGGCGCGCATCTCCCCCGGATCGACGACGTCGAGGAGGGACGTGATGTCTTGAGAACATTCGTAGTCCACGCCGGCGCTGCGATAGCTGTACTCCAGCATGGTCAGCGACCGACCATCCTCGAGGGTTATCTCACGGATGTCGAGCAACATGCCATCGATGACACGACCCGATAAGGCAAGCATTTTGCGGCGTGCGCGCTCCAACTCCTCTTCTGTCGGCCGCTTGCGCCGAAGATAGAGGATCGCGCCAACGGCCAGGCCGGCGATCAAGGTCACGCTGGCCGTCGTTTCCCAGGCGTTTCTGGTGAGAAGCGTCATTGCGAGGAGATCGAGAACAATCCCGATTTGAGCATACCGCAGAGTTATTTCATTCGTATCACAGGGAGAGAGGGACGCCATCCGAAGGTACCGGCGGGCGGCGTTCTTGATCCGTTCATCCGCCGCATCTAAACTCTCTTGATCGGAGGCGTGCAATGAAGGTGGGAGTGCTTGGATCGGGCGACGTTGCGAAGACACTGGCCGGAGGGTTCCTGAAACATGGTCACGCGGTGAAGGTGGGCAGCCGCTCACCGGCGAAGCTGGCGGACTGGGCGGAGCAATCCAAGGGAGGCTCGACCGGGACGTTCGCCGAGGCAGCCGCGTTCGGCGAACTGGTGGTGCTGGCAGTAAAGGGGAAAGCGGCTGCCGAAGCCCTGACGCTTGCCGGTGTGAAGAATCTGGCGGGGAAAACGGTAATCGACGCCTGCAACCCGATTGCGGATGCTCCGCCGGAGAAGGGGGTGCTTCGCTTCTTCACCGACATCAACCTGTCGCTGATGGAGACGCTGCAGAACCAGTTTGCCGATGCGCGGTTCGTGAAGGCCTTCAATTCGGTGGGCGCTCCCTGCATGGTCAACCCTGATTTTGCCGGCGGCAAGCCGACCATGTTTATCTGCGGCAACGACGAGGGTGCGAAGAAGCAGGTGGCGCAGGTCAACGGGCAATTCGGCTGGGAGACTGCGGACATGGGCGCGGCGGAGGCTGCGCGCGCGATCGAACCGCTTTGCATGCTATGGTGCATTCCCGGCTTCCTCCGCAACGACTGGATGCATGCATTCAAGTTGCTGACGAAATGACGGACGTCGCTCCGAAAATCGGGACCGAGCGGTTGATTCTGCGGAAATGGCGCCAAAGCGATCGCGAACCGTTCGCGCGGATGAATTGCGATCCGGAGGTGATGGAGCACTTTCCGGGAGTGCTGTCGCGGAAAGAGAGCGACGCGCTGGCCGATCGCGCTGAGGCGCATCTTGAGCAGCATGGATTTGGACCCTGGGCTGCGGAACTGCGCGAATCGCAGGAATTCATCGGATACGTCAGCCTCTTCATTCCCCAATTCGAAGCTCCCTTTACACCCTGCGTTGAAATCGGCTGGCGGCTGGCGCGGGAACATTGGGGCAAGGGGCTGGCAACCGAGGGCGCCCGCGTCCTGGTGCGTCACGGGTTTGAAGTGCAAAGGCTGCACGAACTGGTCTCTTTTACGGTACCGGCAAACCTGCGCTCGCTGCGGGTGATGGAGAAACTCGGCATGATCCGCGACCCGCTTGGCGACTTTGATCACCCCTCAATTCCAGCGGGCCATCCTCTCCGTCGCCACGTGCTTTACCGTCTCAAATGCGATGACTGGATGGCGGCGAATGCGCGTTAGTTTGTCAAAACAAGGCGAACTGCCACTCCCATCATCAAAACCATGTTTGCTTTCGGTAATCCAAATAGTTCTGTCCGAACTTCTCTTGCAGGACTCTCGCCTCTCGGCTCGAACGAATTACTTGGGCCACGATCAATATCAGAAAAGGAATGAACAACCAATACAAATGAAGGGCCACAATCAGTCCCAGCCACATCACACCAACGCCGACATAGATTGGATTGCGAATCCGCGAATAGAGTCCATGCGTGACGAGCTCTTTTGCTTGAGGCGAGACGGAAAAAGACCTTCCCAACTGGATACGAGCTGTAATCAGCAAGGAGTATCCGGCAATTGCAACGATCGCCCCCGCGATTCTTAATGCCGTCCAAGGTCGCTGTCGTAAGCCGGGCACGAAGAAATAGAGCAGCAAACAAATAGCGGGAACGACCATGGCGGGGATTGGGATTTTCATTGATGGAAACTCCAAATCATCTCGGCACTTCCTTCCTAAGGCCGGAAAGGACAAGAGAGGATGCAAGAGCGATGGCAACGCCAACTGACATGAAGTCAACCGTCACAGCATTTTCTTGCCAAGGTCGTCCACTGTGTCCGGCCCCGGCGATTGAAGGAAAGCGCAGCAGTTCCAGAGATTGCGGCGAGTGCAGTCACAAACCAATTCACATACCTCCCATCTGCACCTCTCATTTGAGATTACCCTCAGCGACTGGCCTTTGTTGGTGGTTGGTGGCCGATTCGGAAGTAAGGCATTTTTTCCGGGGGGCGTTCGGGCGGTACTGACGCAAATGCAACCGCAGATCCTTCGACAGCGTTGCGCTCTGCTCAGGATGACACGGGCTGAGTAGGGTTTGTGGTTTCCCGGGTCTCAAAAGCGAGACCTGGAGCACCCGGCGAATAAGGAATATAGAAATTCGCGCCGATTTCCTGACGGCTATCGCATCCGCTTCTTCCCCCTATTACTCTGTCGTCTTTCGCGCGAAACTCGTACTTCACAGCGCCCCCTATTGATTCGAGGCGACCGCAGGCGTGCCTTTAGCAATTAAGCGCCTGACATTGACGTTAGTTCCGTCTTCGGGTAGCATCCCGTTGATACGGTCTAAGTTATGTGCGGACATTTGCGATTCGTAAAATCGACAGCGGTGTTGCTCGCCCTGCAGACACCATGACCTCGACAAAGCCTCGGACTGCCCCAGAGACGCGCCTGAGGGAACTGGATGGATGGCGAGCAATCAGCGTTTTCCTGGTGATTGCGGGTCACGTCCTGTTCATTCGATTCTTCAACTTCGCGGCAGGTCATAAGCACCTGCTTCACGAATTCAATTTCACTGTACTTGGGGTCAGAATCTTCTTCGTCATTAGCGGATTCGTGATTTGCCGCCTCATCATCCTTGAAGAGAAGCATCGCGGCGCTTTTTCTATGCCGGCCTTCTACATTCGTAGAGTATTTCGCATCCTTCCCCCGTTCTATCTTTATCTCTTGTTCGTATTCGTTCTGCACAAATTCGGAGTGATTTTTGTGACAGGGCGCGGGATCGCCAGCGCCGGACTTTTCCTGTACGACTTTGTCCCAGCGCAAATCGGCGGTTGGTTTGTCGGACACACCTGGAGCCTCGCCGTAGAAGAACAGTTCTATCTGTTATTCCCTACCTTGTGGATACTCACGCGCAAGATTGGAAGGGCCCGTGCGTTTCTCGGCATCTTTTGCCTGCTCGCGCTTTGGAATTTTTGGGCAGCAGTGGCCGGGTGGAATGACTTCACAACGCCAAGGATTCGGTCGGGGTTTAGCTGCATTTGCTGCGGCGTATTGATCGCTATTCTTGAAGAGCGCGCTCGCGCGATAGCCCGTGCGGTGCCTGCCTTCGTCATCCTTATGATTGCACTTAGCCTCTTTTGGCATCCATGGGAAGCCATAACCTGGGAATCGGCGCTCTTCGATAGTATCTATATCCCATCGGCCATCGCGCTCTTGTTAGTCTTCAGCCTGGAACGCAAAACGCGATTGCGATCTTTTCTGTGCTGGAAGCCGGTACAGGCGATCGGTCTGACCTCCTACGGAATTTACCTCTGGCAAGAGCTGTTCACGGGTCCGGAAGGCGCAGTCAAAATTGCCGGCTCGTCCATCGTGTTTTGGCTCCCGCTCCTGTTTGGAATCGTGCCGTTGTCCTATTTTTTCCTCGAGCGCCCGGCCATGAGATTGGGAAGGTCACTTGCGGACCGCGTCCGGTTTGCGGCCAACCTGGAATCTACACTTCGGTAGACGCTCGACACGATTCGGCTTCGGTCCGGCCAACTTTTGCATTTTCTTTCAGTGCTACCCGCGCCTTGACCCGGCGAAGCGCGCCCCGTATGCTCGGGAACGATTACGTGCATGGGCTGCATTGAGTTACGCCTGCGCAGGGAGAACACAGCATGAGTACGAGCCCACCGGCAACTACGCCTGTTTTTCGCTTTGCTGCTCAACCTCTGCTGGTGCGCCGGGCGGCGGTTCTGGGCGCAGGAACCATGGGCTCGCGCATCGCTGCGCATCTGGCCAATGCGGGCATTCCCTCGCTGCTGCTCGATATGGTTCCGAGCGGGGAAGGCTCGAGGAATAAGCTGGCAGAATCGGCGCTGGCTGCCCTGGCCAAGTCAAAGCCCGCGGCCTTTTACGACGCGGCGCTGGCTTCGATGATCACTCCGGGCAACTTTGAAGACGACCTGCCGAAGCTGAAGCAATGCGACTGGGTCATCGAGGCGGTGGCCGAGAATCTTGAAATCAAGCGGGCACTGCTCGATCGGGTTGTGCCGCACCTGGCGCCGCAGGCTGTGCTTTCGACCAACACATCGGGGTTGCCGATTGCAAAGATCGCCGCGGGATTGAAGTCCCACAGGGACCGTTTTTTCGGCACGCACTTCTTCAATCCGCCGCGGTATATGCAGCTGCTGGAGATTATTCCGACGGCGGAGAGCGATGCGGCGCTGGTAGGCGCGTTCGCGACGTTCGGGGATCGGGTGCTTGGCAAACAGGTGGTGTTCGCAAACGACACGCCGAACTTTATCGGCAACCGCATCGGTGTGGCCGTCATGTTCACGGCGGCAACGCTGATGCTGGAGCAAGGGCTGAGCATTGAGGAAGTGGACGCGCTGACCGGGCCGGCCGCTGGGGTTTCCGCGAACCGGGACATTTCGCCTGGCCGATATGGTGGGAATCGACATCCTGGCGCACGTCGCGGCGAATTTTCCGCAGGGAGTGACGCCGGGCGGCTTCGCGGAGAAACTTCAGGAGATTGTGAAGCGCGGCTGGCTGGGCGACAAATCCGGCCAGGGGTTCTACAAGAAGACGCGCGGCGCAGACGGTAAGGACCAGAGGATGGTGCTCGACCTGGCGACCTTCGAGTATCGCCCGTCCGCCAAGCCGGCGCTGCCTGCGCTGGAGATGGCGAAGAACGCAACCACAGTGCAGGAGCGGATCAAGCTGCTGCTGGCCAACGATCCCAGGAAGGACAAGGCGGCAGGGTTTCTGTGGCCGTTTCTTGCATCGCTGTGGAACTTTGCTGCGGACCGTATTGGCGAGGCGGCGAACGATGCGCCGTCGATCGACCAGGCGATGCGGGCGGGATTCAATTGGGAACTTGGCCCCTTTGAGCTTTGGGATGCGGCAGGAGTGCGCGAATCCGTGGGCCGCATGAAGGTGCTGGGCATTCCGGTGAGCAAGGCCGTGAAGGGGCTCTTGGACTCTGCGCCCGAGGCCGTGCCGGTTTCGTGGTATTCGCCGGACGGACCGCAATGCTACAACCCGACAACCGGAGCGTGGGAACCGATCGAGCAGCAACCGGGGCACGCGCGAGTTGCGGATTTCCGGCGGAGCAATGGCGTAGTTCGGAGCAATCCGGGCGCATCGCTGGTGGATATCGGCGACGGCATCGGCTGCATCGAACTGCACTCGCTGAAGAACGCGATCGGCGGCGACGTAGTAGCGATGATCTCGTCGGTGCTGAATCCAACGTCGGAGGCGGTGAAGAATTTTCGCGGCTTTGTGATCAGCGGCGATCGCGACCGGTTCAGCGTGGGCGCGAACCTGATGCAGTTGCTGCTGGGTGCGCAGGAAGGCGAGTGGGACGAGGTTGAGGGGGCCATTCGTGCCTTCCAGCAGATGTCGATGTCGATCAAGTTCTGCCCGCGGCCGGTGGTTGTGGCGCCGTTCAACCTGACCCTGGGCGGGGGTGCGGAGATTTCGCTGCACGCGGCGCGTCGGCAGCCGTATGCGGAGACCTACATTGGCCTCGTGGAAACGGGCATTGGGTTGATTCCTGGCGGGCGGCGGCACGAAGGAGATGCTGCTGCGCGCCGTGGATGCGGCTACCGCGCTGGCGCCGCCCGATCCCAAGGATCCGCCATCGCGATTTGCGCAATCGGCGGAGATGAATGCGGCGCTCAAGCGGACGCTGGAGACGATTGCCATGGCGAAGGTGTCGACGTCTGCCGCGGAAGCACGCGCATTGGGCCTGCTGCTGCCGGGTGATGGAATTACGCTGAACCGCGAACGGCTGCTGCTCGACGCCAAGGCGCAGGCGATTGCACTGGCTGAGGCGGGCTACACGGCTCCGCAGCCACGCGTGATTCCAGCGCCCGGAACCGCTTCGCTTGCTGTCCTGAATACCGGCGTCTTTTTGATGGGGGAGGCGGGGTTCGCTTCGGAACACGACATGAAGGTGGCGCGGTGGGTGGCGTACATCCTGTGCGGCGGCAAGGTGACGGCGGGATCGCTGGTCGGCGAGCAGTATCTGCTCGATCTGGAGCGCGAGGCGTTTCTCTCGCTGTGCGGCGAGCGCAAGACGCAGGAGCGGATCGCGTATACACTGAAGACCGGCAAGCCACTGCGCAATTGAAATGAAATTCGCAGCACTCATCCTGGTTTCGGCGGCATCGCTGGCGCTCGCACATGCAGGCGCATTCGCTCAGGAATCAACCCCCAGGCAGCCGGACGGTTCGGAACAATTCAACGAGTCGGGCAAGACGAATGTCGATGGCCGGATGGCTTCGTACTTGATTCGCCGCTTGCCGGCGAGTTCCTTTCCTGACCTTCCGGATGCGATCGCGGAAGCGATTGACAAGCGCGGGTGCATGATTCCGCAGACGTTTCAGGCGCACCGGCCGGAAAACGTGATTAACGCGAGTTTCGAGCGTCCCGGCTCGTCGGACTGGGCGGTGCTTTGCTCGATGCATGGCAACGTTGAGCTGCTGGTGTTTTTTGCGCGTACTCCGAACAAACCGATGACGCTGGCATCGGTTCCGGAGCTCGATCGCCTGCAGCGGCACGATTCCTCTGGAGTTCTGGGATTCGACTGGGGGATCGATCCAGCTTCCCCGCGCCAGGTCCGCGAGGCGCAGGCAGGGATGCAGCACCACCCTCCGCCGCTCGATCACGACGCGCTTCAGGATGTCGTTCTCAACGAGAAGACGGTGTATCGCTTCTACACGCACAGTGCGTGGACGGTGGTGGATACGTCGGAATAGTTGCAGCCTATTTGACCGTGGAATGCCTTGCAGTCTAACAATGAGCCAGCGGGTCTGAACCTGATCCGAGTTTCTTTGGAGCGTGTCATGCCGGAAGCTGTACTCGTAAGCGCTGTACGAACCCCCGTGGGACGCGCGCCCAAAGGCGCTCTTTCGACCACTCGTCCCGACGATCTTGCGGCGGCGGCGTTGACGAATGCCCTGGAACGGGTCCCTGCACTGGATAAGGCCGAGATCGAAGATGTGATTCTCGGCTGCGCGCAGCCGGAGGGCGAGGCGGGCTGGAACATGGCGCGGATGGTCGCTCTGCGCGCGCAGCTTCCGGTGGATGTGCCCGGCATGACGGTGAACCGGCTCTGCGCTTCGGGACTGGAAGCCATCGCCCAGGCCGACATGCGGATCCGCGGAGGAGTGCAGCGGGTGGTGATCGCCGGCGGAGCGGAGACCATGAGCATGCTGCCGATGGGCGGCGTCAAGCCCCGGCCCAATCCCTGGCTGGCCGAGAATTATCCGGCCGCCTTGCTGACGATGGGACTGACTGCCGAGCGCGTCGCGAAGCACTACAACATTTCGCGCGAGGATGCGGACGCGTTTTCGCTGGGAAGTCACCAGAAGGCAGTGGCTGCGCAGGCGGCGGGACGGTTCGACGAGGAACTGGTTCCGGTGAAGGTGACGACGGCGACACCGACAGCCAAGGCAGGCAAGCCGGCAACGTCGGAGTCGGTCTTCTCGGCAGACGAAGGGCCCCGCGCGGACACGACTGCCGAAGCGCTGGCCGCGCTCAAGCCGGCCTTTCATGCGAAGGGCACAGTGACCGCCGGCAATTCTTCGCAGACATCGGATGGGGCCGCGGCGACGATTTTGATGGACGCGGCGCGCGCGCAGGAACTGGGAATCCAGCCACTGGGGCGGCTGGTGGCCTATGCAGTAGCGGGGTGCCTGCCGGAAGAGATGGGAATGGGGCCGGTGTACGCGGTTCCGAAGGCGCTGAAGAAGGCCGGACTGACACTCAACGATATCGAGCTGATCGAGTTCAACGAGGCTTTTGCCGCACAGGCACTGGCGGTGATGCGCGAGCTTGGATTCGATCCGGCGAAGGTCAATGTGAACGGCGGGGCGATTGCGCTGGGGCATCCGCTGGGATGTACCGGGGCCAAGCTGACGGCGACCCTCCTGAACGAAATGAGACGCCGGAAGCTGCGTTACGGGATGGTGACGATGTGCGTGGGCGGGGGGCAGGGAGCCGCGGGCATTTTCGAGCGGATGTGATGCGATCTTATTGACTTAGCTGGTCCCCATTCCATAGCATTGTCTGCCAAATCAAACAGCAGCAGAAAGTCGGTAAGCTAATGAAAATGGGGAACCAGTCTCTCAGACTGTTTTCAGTCCTTGCTCTGTTCATTCCAACGACATCTTTCGCACAGAACAACCCCGCCGGAAACGCCGCAGGTGGCGCGGCATGCGCCGGTTGCTGCAGCACCTTCATTCTGGTGCCAATCCTGTTTTTCGCGCTCAGCATTGCGCTGCTGGTTTGGGTGGCCAGAGATGCGAAAGCGCGCGGGATGGACAGTGCGATCCTTTGGATGGCGCTTGTTTTCTTCCTCAATTTCATCGGCCTGGTGATCTATCTCTTTGCAAGACCGCAAGGAAATCTGGTTCCATGTCCAAACTGCGGGAACAAGCGACTCGAAGCCAGCGTGAGGTGTCCTCATTGCGCCATTGGTTCCTGAGACCGGGACCGTGGCTGGCGGCAATTCTGATGGTCGCCGTGTTGTTCGGCGCAGATGCGATGCGTTCGCCTGAGAAGCAGGTCAGCGTGCGCCTGTTTGCGCTGTCAGTGGATGGGTATCACCGGTTCATCCATCCTGTCACCGGAGGCTTCATCCGCTGCCGCTATAGCCCAACGTGTTCGAGATATTCCGTGGAAGCGGTGCGGAAGTACGGAATCGCGCGAGGGGGCTGGATGAGCCTGCGCAGAGTCGCATCATGCCGGCCGGGTGTACCGATGGGAACGAAGGACCCGGTGCCGTAGAAGGAAGCACCGATAAAAACGGAACGGCCGGGATTGCTCCCGGCCGTTACCTGCTCATGTGGCCTTGCCATCATCCCAGCAATGAAGAGCTGAGACCCCGGATCGGCCACCCCAAGACTTAAGCTTTTGCCGTCGCCAGAGCGGTGTGCGACGAGGCCCGACCCCCCATATCCCCCACTCTGTGAGCAAAGGCCGTTTTTTCATGGGTGTACAGACGTGCAAGTCTACAGAATCCTCCTGCAATTGGACTTAGCTGTAGATTCCTCTGAGAAAAGCAGTTATACGATCTCGAGCCTTCGGGCGTAGTTGGAGGGGCGGAATGAGTCTCGGAGCTTTGATTCGATTATGCGACTGCGAGGGGAAATTACCTGCAAAATGCGGAGAAGTTTTTCGCTCAATGAATTCTGATATTTAGCATGGATTCGGCGGCGAGGAGGCTTGACCGGGCAAAACGGAACGGCCGGGATTGCTCCCGGCCGTCACCTGCTCATATGGCCTATGACCACCCCAGCAACCAAGACCTGTCGCTGGGACCCTGGGGTCGGCCACCCCAAAACTTAAGCTTTTGCCGTCGCCAGAGCCTTCAACCGGGCATTGAGGCGGCTCTTGTAGCGGGAAACGGTGTTCGAGTGGAGAACACCCTTCTGGACGCTCTTGTCGAGCGCGGAAACGGTCTCGCGGAACTGGGCCTGGGCGGCCTTGACATCGCCCTTGGCGATGGCTTCGCGCAGGGCGCGGAGGCTGGAGCGCACGCGGGTGCGGTTGGCGCGGTTCACAACGGTCTTGGTTTCGGTCTGGCGGGCGCGCTTCAGCGACGATACATGGTTTGCCATTAAGCTTCCTTGGTCTAAAGCCCTGATTTGTCAGGGAGATTGATGCGGGTCAGAATGCAAACACACCGCATCCCTCGCAATTTCCTAGTCTACGGGAAATCGGGGGTTGGGTCAATGTGGAGGCGGTGCGCAGTGGGTCAGTTTTGAAAACTGACACTACCGAGACCGAGGATTGTCTCACTCTGGACATCGCTCAGCGGCAAAGCCGACCGTCTTTGACGGCTCTGCCGACACGATTAAAGTCGTGCCCTTGTTACAAAGCCTTGGTTCGGGCGAGTTTTTCAGCAAGCATCGAAAGTCGTGCTCTGACGCAAGAACAAAAAGCAGATCCCTTCGCCCCGCTTACCCCACGGACTTGTCCGTGGGGCCCCAAGCTTGCGGGGCTCAGGATGACACTTCTGTATTTAGCCGTTCTTGGCACGACTAAAGTCGTGCCCTTGTTACAAAGCTTTGGTCGGACGAGCTTTCAGCAATCATGAAAGTCGCGCTCTTGACGCGATCTGACAAAAGCGGTCCCTTCGCCTCCGCTTACCGCCATCAGTACTTTGCTCCGTGGGGCCACCCATAGCTTGCGGGGTCTCAGGATGACACTTCTGTATTTAGCCGTTCTTTGGCACGACTAAAGTCGTGCCCTTGTTACAAAGCTCTGGTCGGAGAGCTTTGCGGCTAATACCACAAGTCCATGAAAGTCGCGCCCTTTCGCAAGAGCAAAAGCAGATTCTTCGCCCCGCTTACCCCACGGACTTCGTCCGTGAGGGCCCCAAGCTTGCGGGGCTCAGGATGACACTTCTGTATTTAGCCGTTCTTGGCACGACTAAAGTCGTGCCCTTGTTACAAAGCTCTGATCGGAGAGCTTTCAGCAATCCATGAAATTCGCGCCCTTTCGCAAGAGCAAAAGCAGGTCCTTCGCCCCGCTTACCCCACGGATGACTTCGTCGCTCGCGTGACCCCAAGCCTGCGGGGCTCAGGATGACACGTTCGACATTTGGTTATTCTCGGCATCGCCGGGCGGTACTCGCCGGTGCTATGCTCGCAGGCAACTTCTCCTGTCTCCCAAATCCCGTATTCGGAGTGAAGAATGTCTTGTCTCCGTGCATGGTTCCTTTGCGCCTTTGTGGTCGCTTCCGGGGCGACCTGCTGCAGTGCTGTCGATCGCGTCGTCCTTGACCGGCTTGGCCCGACGCAGGCGAATCTCTTTCTCTCGAATGCCGATGGCACCGGCGAGCACGCTCTCACACAGTCAGGGTCGCTGGACTACAACCCTTCGTGGTCTCCCAAGGGAGACTGGATCGTATTTACTTCAGAGCGCGCGGGATCGGCGGATCTCTATCGCATTCATCCTGACGGCACGGGAATCGAACGGCTGACAGACGACCCGGCGTATGACGACCAGGCTGCCTTCTCGCCGGATGGCCAACAGCTTGTCTTTGTCTCGACACGAGGCGGCGGAAGGGCGAACTTGTGGGTTCTGGATGCCGCCACGCATAAGGCGAGGGCATTGACGACAGGGAATGGCGGCGACTTTCGGCCGTCGTGGTCGCCGGACGGACAGTGGATTGCGTTCTCGTCGGATCGCGAGAGCAGTTTTCCGGATGCGAAAGGGCGTTGGGAGCGACTGCACCTGGTGGACATTTACCTGATCCGTCCCGATGGCTCGGGGCTGAAGCGGATCTCGGAGCATGGGGATTTTTGCGGCAGTCCCAAGTGGACGCCGGACAGCAAGAGCGTGGTTGCGTATTGCATGCTGGCGCAGGAGACGTGGGATTTTCGCTTTGGCGGAAGCAACGGCGAAGACAAGCTGATGAAGTTCGATATCGGCGCGGGGAGCGCGACAGCGGTGGCGGCGGGACCCGGCGTGAAACTGCAGCCGGCAGTGTTGTCGTCGGGCGAGATTGCGTATTTGCGCCTGGACCCGACGGCCAGCGGGGTCTTTTATGGGAACGGCAAGCCGGGACCGAAGGGGGACGATGTGCGGAGTCCGTCGTGGGCGCCGGATGGAAAGCAGGTTGTGTTCAGCCGGTTCGTATTCAAGCGCCCCACGGAACCGGTGAAGCAGTTCAGCATGAATCCAAAGTTCGATCTCTACAGCACGGCGTGGCTGCCGGCATACGACCCAACGGGAGAGCACCTGGCCGTCACCAAAATGAAACCCGGTGGGGGAGGGGTGAGCCTCCTGATCGTGGATGAGGGCAAACCGGCGCGCGCGATCCTGGAGCGGAAGGACCTGATTCTCAGCCCCGGGCTGGTCGCCGGACGGCAAACAGATCGTGGTGGGAGTGGGGAACTTTACGGCATTTCTCGATTCGGAATCGGGCGGAAAGAAACCGATCGATCCGGTAAACGGTGGGGCGCAGGTTGGCATTGTGAATGCGGATGGAACGGGCTTTCAGATCGTTACGTCGGGAGAGAACAACAATGCCTTTGCGTCATTCGGGCCGGATGGAAAGCACATTGTGTATCGCACGCTGGGGGCGAAGGAGATGGGGCTGCGCATCATGAATCTGGAAGACCATTCGATCAAGGTGCTGACGAACGAGTGGGACAATTTTCCGGTCTGGTCTCCGCGCGGGGATCTGATCGCATTCATTCGGCGAACCGGCGAGTGACTTTCAGGTGTTCACCGTTCATGCGGACGGGACGGGGATGACGCAGTTGACGCATACGAAAGGCAACGAGGCGCACCTGGCATGGTCTCCGGACGGAGAACGGCTGCTGTTCACCAGCTCGCGGATGGGATTCAAGGATGAAGTGCTGCTGATCGGCGCGCCGCAACCTTACGGCGAGATCTTTGTGATGGACGCGGACGGAACGCACGTGGAGCAATTGACGGACGACCAATGGGAGGAAGGCGGACCGGCGTGGCAGCCTCGTCGAGTGGATGCGGCTTCGATGAAGCCGTGATCGAGGTGAGGGAAGGCGAAAAGCAAAAGCAGATCCTTCGCTCACCACCCCCAAACTGAAAGGCGTTTGGGGTCCCGTTCGATCAGGATGACAGCGCCGGTGATGGGGCTCCGTTCGATCAGGATGACACTTGCTGGGGATGTGCCCGAGACTGGTACCCAGATGGTGACTAATTGGTGCAATATTCATGGGTGGTGGGATTGACGGAATTTAGGCGTCGGCGCTACTCTCTCCCCATATACAGCCACTTGGTTGCCTGCGCCAATACGGAAATTCTTCACATCGGCCGCTGTCGAGTGCGCTATTCTCCGCAATCCGCAAATATTTGCCCTACCATTCCACCCATTACACCGGTGCAATCATCAAAACAACAGCCGCTTTCTGCCCATGAGGCAGGGCCACTGGAGGCCATCTGAACGCTGCTCTGGAGATCACGCCAAATCTTGAGCCCCTATTCGGGACCCGCGATGAAAACCTCAGACTGATGGAGGATTCACTAGGTGTCAGGATCGATCTGAGGTCCGACGCCGTGCACGTGGAAGGGCCAGACGAAGCGGTCGGCAGAGTCCAGCGCATTTTTCAGGACTTCGAGGCGCTGCGGCGGCAGGGCATCAATCCTCACAATGGCGAACTGAATGGCATGCTGCGCCTGGTCGTGGCCGATCCGGCGACGACGCTGCGCTCGCTTGCGGATTCGGGCAAGCAGCGCTCGGCGGGCGTAAAGCGCACGGTGCAGCCGCGCTCGCTCAATCAGCGCAAGTACATTGAGGCCATCGAGCAGAACGACATGGTGTTTGGCGTCGGCCCGGCAGGCACGGGCAAGACCTACCTGGCGGTTGCGATGGCCGTGGCCGCCATGAACGCCAAGAAGGTCAGCCGCATCGTGCTGGTGCGGCCGGCGGTGGAAGCCGGCGAGCGGCTTGGCTTTCTGCCCGGCACGCTGCAGGAGAAGGTCGATCCTTATCTGCGTCCGCTCTATGACGCGCTTTACGACCTGCTCGATCCTGAGAAGGTCGACAAGATGCTGGAGAAGAACGTGATCGAGGTTGCGCCGCTGGCGTTCATGCGCGGGCGCACGCTCAACGACGCGTTCATCATCATGGACGAGGCGCAGAACACGACCATCGAGCAGATGAAGATGTTCCTGACGCGCATGGGCAACAACTCGAAGGCGGTGATCACCGGCGACATTACGCAGATCGATTTGCCGAATCCGCGCAAGTCGGGCCTGCTGGACGCGATCAACATTCTTGACGGGGTGGAGGGCATCTCGTTCTGCCACTTTGCCGATGGGGACGTGGTGCGCCATGCGCTGGTGCAGCGGATCGTGCGCGCCTACGACGCCGCCAAGCCGCAGCAGCAGGAACTGCCGCTGAACCTGGGTGAAGCCATTCAGACCGCAGGGGGAGCAGCAGGCGCCTCAACAGGCTGCGCACCCGGCAAAACCGCAGTAATTGTGCCGTTCGCGTAAAATAAACAAGACACGGGGCCGCTGCACATGGCGGCCTCGCGCACGATGATCCTTCTCGACCCAGATCTGGACCCTGACCTCCCCTCCGCCTGTAAAGGCGCCGAGACGGCCAGCGAACTCTGCCCAAGCGCGCCCCTGAACGGAACAAAAGCATTCCGAGCACGCGGACGCTCGCCCATTTCCTGCGCGAGGCGCAGGCAGCGGTGAAATTGCGCGGCCAGGTCACGGTCCTGTTGACTACCGATGCGGCAATCCGGCGGCTGAACCGGCAGTTTCGAGGGAAGAACAAGGCGACGGACGTGCTTTCGTTTCCCGCCGTGACGCCGGGACCGCTGAAGATCGCCGGCGATCTGGCCATCAGCATTCCCACCGCGCGCCGGCAGGCTGAAGATCGCGGTCACTCGCTGGCAATTGAAATCAAGGTGCTGATGCTTCACGGACTGCTCCATCTGGCGGGGTACGACCACGAAATTGACGCGGGCCGGATGGCGCGCCGCGAGCAGAGACTTCGCGCCCGCCTTCGTCTGCCTCATGGGCTGATCGAGCGAGCAAGTCCGGGCGGGAACTGCCAGACCCGCGAAAGGATCGCGCTGATGAGCTGGATCACCATCATCCTTCTGGTGATTGCGGCGCTGGTGGATACCTTCGCCGCCTATATCAGCCGGTTGTACTCGGAATTCGGCAAGATTCTGCCCCGCGAGGTGCAGGACAATCTCGACCAGTGGGAAGAAAAGGTTGAGCCGCTGATTGGGCTCACGCGCGAGCATGCTGCCTTGTGCGCTGCCGTGCTGCAGCAACTTACGCTTGCAGTGTTTGCGCTGGCCATCGGAGCGGTGCTTTTCGATCGCGCCCCGCATGTGGCACGGCCTACGTATCCCGAGATCGCGCAGGCGGTGCTGGTGGTCGTGCTGGCGGTCGTATTCTGCAACCAGATTCTGCCTTCGCTGCTGTTTACGCACACCAAAGGCCGCTGGGCGGCGCGACTGGTGTGGCCCATCCGCCTGTCTGCTATGGCTTACGACGCCCATCACGGCGGTCATCCGATTCTTCTTCTCCCTGGCGTCTCTTGCGGAGAAACCGATCGCCGAAGAGGATGAGCCGGCGCCCGATGTTGAGTCGCTGCTTGAGGCGGGCGAAGAAGAAGGCATCCTCGAAGAGAGTGATCGTGAACTGGTGCGCTCCGCCGTTGAGTTCGGAGACAAGCTGGTGCGCGAGGTGATGACGCCGCGGCCGCAGGTCTTTGCCGTTCCGCAATCGATCACGCTCGAGCGTTTTCTCGAACTGCTGAAAGAGCACAATTTTTCGCGCGTGCCTGTCTATGAACGAACGCTGGATTCCATCACCGGAATCGCATTTGCGCACGACCTGCTGCAGATTGCCGACGAGGAAGCGCGCATCCGGACGGTCGCCAGTATCCAGCATCCCGCGGTTTTTGTTCCGGAGACGAAGCGCGGCTACGAGCTTCTGCGCGAGATGCAGCGCGAAAAGCAGCACATGCGCATCGTCATCGATGAGTACGGAGGCGTCGCAGGCCTTGTGACCATCGAAGACCTTCTCGAAGAGATCGTCGGCGACATTCGGGACGAGCACGAGAAGGATGCCCACAAAACCGATCCGCAGCGCGAGCCGGGCGGCGTATGGGTTGTCCCTGGCGACTTCCCCGTCGATGAATTGCAGCATCTGTTTGGTGACGAGGTCGCGGTCGATGGAAAGTACGAAGCCACGACCCTTGGCGGGCTGGTAAGCGAGGTCGAAGGACGCATCCCGCTGCCGGGAGAGGTCGTGCTGCTGGAACACAGCGGACTGCGCATCCAGGTTGTCGCATCCACCGATCGGCGCGTGGACCGGCTGCGGATTTTTCCACCGGCAAGGGAAGAAGCGACGGCGCTGCCGTGAAGACCAGGGACCAGGGACGTAGGGACCTGGGATATGGGGAGCGACTCGCGCCGAAACTCCTGGCGAGAGTTGATGCCGTAGACTCGTGCAGGAGTGATTTTCCAATTGAAATCAGGATTTGTAGCCATTCTCGGCCGGCCCAATGCCGGCAAAAGCACGCTGATGAACGCCCTTACGGGCGAAAAGGTCGCCATTGTCACGGCCAAACCGCAGACGACGCGCAACCGCATCATCGGCGTGCTGGAGGTGGCCGCGAGCAAGAAGGTCCATCCCGCGGCGCAGATTGTCTTTGTGGACACGCCGGGCGTTCACAAGCCTGCCTCGCACCTCGACCGTCGGATGTTGCAGGAAGTTCATGAGGCGCTCGAGACGCGGGATGTGGTTCTGGTGCTGATGGACGCCAGCCGTCGCGTGCAACTGGAAGCCGCCGGCGAGCCGGCCGAAGCGCATCAGCACGGCAAGCCCAACTGGGCGAGCGAAGACGAATTCTTGTTCTCGCTGATTCGAGGTCTCGATTGCCCGGTTTTCCTGGTCCTTACCAAAATCGATCTTGTTGCGAAGGATGTTCTGTTGCCGCTGATCGAGACGCTGACGAAGCAATACAACTTTGCGGAGGTCATCCCCGTCAGCGCGCGTAAACGCGATGGGCTCGATCTTCTTGTCCGGAAGATTGTCGATGCGCTGCCGGTCGGGCGAGCGCTATTACCCGAAGGACCAGTACACGGATCAGCCGATGCGCTTCATGGTGGCGGAACTGATTCGCGAGCGCATTCTTGTGGACACGGGCGAAGAGGTGCCGTATGCGGCGGCCGTTGTGATCGAGCAGTTTGAAGAAGCCGAGCCGCCCGCCCCGCCGCGCAAGAAAGGCCAGCCGCCGGCCCGCTTGCCGCTCACGCGCATTGCCGCGGCAATCTACTGCGAGCGCGAAGGCCAGAAGGCCATCCTCATTGGCAAAGGCGGATCGAAGCTGAAAGAGATTGGGACTGGCGCGCGCAAGCAGATCGAATCGCTGCTGGGCACGCGGGTTTATCTCGAACTGCACGTGATTGTCGAGCCCAACTGGCGCGAGTCGCGGCCATTTGTCGAGTCGCTGGACTGGCGCAATCAGCTGGAGAAGCTGGCGGAAAAACAGCATGACAAATTCGAAGAGTAACTCCGCGGAAGATTCGGGCCTGTGAGCGCGACACCAAGGTTTGCTTTGACAAATACAGCAAGTTAGCGATCGCTTCGCGATCAAGCGAGTTAGCAAGTCAGCGACGAATAGGATCCCGCGACTTGAACGTCTGCTTAATTTGTCGCTGATGGTGGCACGACGTTGCAGCCTCATGCGCCGCGAACCTTGCCGCGGCCGTTGCTTTTGACTTCGTACATGCGCGCGTCGGCGGCTCCGATGATGGCGTGGACGGCGGGGTTTTCCGGCGGGCAGGTGGCGAGGCCAACGCTGGCGCTTGCGGTTAGCTCAAGGCGGTTGCTCATCAGGAAGCGCGTGTTTATCAACTCGATGTGGAGGTTTGTCGCCAGGGCGAGTGCCTCGGATGCAGAGGTCTCCGGCATCAGGATGACGAACTCATCGCCTCCGTATCGGAAGCAGCTATCCTTTTCGCGACTGAGCTGCTTCAATCGGCTTCCCACGCGCGCGAGGAGTTCGCTCCCGATCAGGTGTCCATGAATGTCGTTCACCATCTTGAAGCGGTCGAGATCAATGAATGCCAGACTGATGGGCTGCCGCAGGCGCCGGGCGCGGTCCAGTTCCTGCTCCAGCGTCTTGTAGAGATGCCGTACGTTGTAGAGTCCGGTTGCGTCATCGGTGATGGTGAGCTGCTGAATGCGCGCCACGTCGCGCGCATTTTCAATTGCGATGGCCGCGTGATCGCACAGAATGTGAAGGAAGGCGATGGTGTAATCGCTCATCTGGCTGGAGCGCGGATTGAGAATCTCAATCACGCCATGCACCCCTTTGCGGCCGCGCAGCGGCATCGCGATCACGGAACGCACGCGACGCCTGTCCGCAGCGAGCGTCTGCTGCAAACGAGGATCGTCATCCTCTGATTCCGGAACAATGAGCGTTTCGCCGTGCTGAACCACCCAGCCTGCCACGCCCTCATCCATCTTCACGCGCAGATCGCGCAGGGCTCCCTCAAAATTTCCGGAGGCGATGGCGTAATAGAGCTCCTTGCGCTGTTCGTCCAGCATCAGGAGGGTCCACATCTCGGCCGCGATGACCTGCTCCATCTGATCGAGGATCGTCCGCAGAATCGTGTCGAGATCGAGGCTGGAATTGAGAGAACGCGCCAGCTGGTGGAAGACCATCAGGTCGTCAAGGGGAATTCGATTTTCAGTCAATTCATTCATGTCGGCGCGAAAAGCGGCGATTCATCTGATGTGAATTCTGTCACACGTGCATGTTCAAAACGCGCAGGTAGAGTTTCTTTAGTCCATGCCCCAATGTACTAAAGTTACATGCGATTGATTTTTTCGTGGCCCGGGCAGCCTTGGAAACCGTTTCATCGATGCAAGCGGTGTGTCGGGCTCATCAGTTTGGAATGGGGGATCTGTAGATTCGAATCGGGGATCTGGGGATGAACGAAGCCTTTCAGCCGCCTATGTGGACCATGGAGCGCGAGGGTTTCATAAATTCAGGCTCGCCGATATGGTGGCGCGCCTCTTTCCCGTAGATCGTCTTGACAATGTAGTCAGCCAGCGCAGTTTCATCTTCCCCGGCGCGCATTCTTCCATAGAGATCGTGTTCCACCTGTGAAAAAAGGCATGTCCGGATCTTTCCGTCCGACGTGAGGCGGACGCGGCTGCAGGCACCACAGAATGCCTGGCTGACCGGCGCAATGATCCCGATTTCGCCCACGCCGTCAGGAAACGTATAACGACGGGCGGTTTCACTGGGTTCGCGTGGCGGCAAGGGCACCAGCGGCATTTCGCGGCCGATGCGGGCGACGATCTCGGCCAGGGGAACGACGATTTCCGGCGTCCAAAGGCGGCCCTCTTCGAGGGGCATGAACTCGATGAAGCGCACCACGACATCTTCTTCGCGAGCGAAGCGAGCAAATCCTTCGATCTGGTTGTCGTTGAATCCGCGCAGCAGGACGCAGTTGATTTTCAAGGGCGTCAGGCCCGCAGCGCGCGCGGCGCGAATGCCGGCCAGAACATGGTTGAAACTGCCGGGAACACGCGTGATGCGTTCGAAGGTCGGCGCATCGACGGCATCCATGCTCACGGTGACCCGATTCAGCCCCGCGGCTTTCAAGGGAGCGGCCAGGTTGTCGAGAAGATGCCCATTGGTGGTCAGCGCCAGGTCAAGCGGATCGCCGGCGAGCGTACGCAACTTCGCGAGTTGCTCGATCAGTTCGATCAAGCCACGGCGCAAGAGCGGCTCGCCCCCGGTGATGCGCACTTTTTCGATGCCGAGCTTTACAAAGAGCTTGATCAGCCGCAGGTACTCGTCGATCCCCAGTTCGGGATACTGGGCTCCCAACTCGCCCGTTCTGCAATAGACGCACTTGTAATTACACCGGTCAGTGATGGAGACGCGCAGATCATGAATCACACGGCCATGGCTGTCGACGAGCCGCCGGGCGGAATTTGCAGAAACTGCGATTGGGGAAGCGGAAGCCATCTCTACATCCTCAGGCTATACCGTTTTCTCAAGGTATGCCGTCCTCTCAAAAACGAGAGCCAGCGCGAAGGCCGGCTCATTTTGACGACTTGTGTTCGTTCGATGCGGCTTCAGTCGATTCGAGGCGTTCCGGATCTCAAAATCAGGCCAGTCAGGCCGAGCACGGCAACCAGCGTGATCGCGATAACGAAGTAGTAGGCCATGGGATGAACCCACCCGGGCGAATAGGTCAGGTCCTGGCCAACCCACAGCAGCAATACTGTCGCAATTACGGCGAACTGGCCGGCAATCACGAGCAATGTGTGTCCCCATTCGCGCCGTTTGTCCAGCGCCTCCACCTGGTCGGGGGTAAGGTTGCGCTCTTCAGGGGGAAGAAGGGAATTCGCCATCGGACACTGTCTCCTCGCGGGCACCCATCGGCCTCCCGGCCCTGTGCCGCTCACTGTTTTGATTCAATCACATGCCGCCCGGGAAGCGCCACAGGTGCGCGCGGGACTTTTCATGATATCGACTACTCGTTCAGAAAAGCCAGGGATTGCAGAGATGTGATCTCAAAGGGTTTGCGGCAGCGAACATTCACGCAGCTCAGCTTATCGTCGCGCCGCACCATGTACGACTGCGCCTTGGCGAACCGGGCCCGATCCCGCTCATCGGCGTTGCGGGGCAGCTGGGGCCGCTTCCGCCGAACTACCCAGGTCACTTTGTACTCGCCGGCTTGACCGCACTTGGGACAGGTCAGCGTATGCGTCCTTGCCTCTGTTGTCTCATTGAAAAATTCCCGCTCTTCCATCTCCCCCACTTCTCCACTTCGGCGAAAGTGCCCGCCGGATCATCCCGCTCACGACAGAGCCTCGCAGATAAAATATTCAGGCGGCTTCCACTCTGGCCCGAACTATTCCATACTCGACCTTGCAATGACGAAACGCAAGCCAGGGAAATTCTCGGCCATCAAGGCCGTAAAGGCCAACGCCCGCGACCGCGTGGGCCAGCCAAAGCCTGCGCGCATTGTTGAGGATACGCCCCGGACCGGTCGCCAGGCCAAGCACAAGCCGAAGCTGGAGCAGATCCTGCAGCAGGAGGAGTAACGACGGCCCAAGAAGGGCGTGGATTTGGGGCTGTGGGTGAGAATTCACGCCGATAAAAGCGAGAAGCCAAGATAGAAGCGAAAAGCCAAAACAGATTCTCCGCTTACCAGCCCCAGACTGAAGTACGTTTGTGCACTCAGAATGACAGTGCGGATGGGCGCCGTTCGCTCAGAACGACACCTCTGTCGGGCCGTCGATTACTGCTTTTGAGTTGTGGCCTGCGCGGTCTCGGATTCCGCGGTGTAGGGTCCCGGCAATGCTGGTGCGTCCGCCTTCAGATCGGCACTGGCAGCGGCGGGCTGCGACGTTCTCTTCGAATAGATTCGAAACGACACCACAAGATCCAAAGCGACCGGAACCGGCTTGCCATCCTTCAACGCCGCCTGGAAGGTGGCTTTGCGAATGGTCTGCTCGGCGCTCTCGTCCAGGCCGAAGCCGATTGGCCGGCCGGCGACAACCTCTTCAACCTTGCCGTCACTGCCGATCACGGCGTGATACAAGGCCATCCCCGCCACACCGTTGGCCTGGGCGAACTCGTTCGATGGTGGATCGATCGCCGAAATCAACCGGGCTTTCTGGTCGACGGTGCTTTGGCGAAGCACGGCGGGATCCGTCGGTTTGTAATCGGTCTTTTCCGCAGCGGCCCGGTAGTAGAGCTTCCAGAAATCCGGCATTGCCGCAATCATGCGCTCATCGATCCCGACAGAAAAAACGGTATCCAGCGCGCCCAGGAGCAGTTGAGAAGACTGGGCCTCTGTCTTGGCGAGCGTGCCTTTCTTGTCGGACGGATGATCGCTGGGCACAGCCGGACTTGCTGAATCGGAGACGGCAGAGCCGGTGGACGGCTGGCTGGTCGCTGGCGGTTTCGATGTTCTTTTCTGTGCCCTGGGGCTTCGCTTGATGTTTATGTTTCTTGTTTTCGCTCTTGTCCTTTTTCTTTGGCTTCTCGACCTCTTCGCGGACGAAGGAAATGTGCACGGATTTCTTTTTCGGGGTGATCCTCACCCTGTCTGTCGCTGCCGTGGGGTCTTCATAGGGCGCAGCACCGAGAAAGTGAAGTCCATATCGGTCGCCCTCGAGTTCAATTTTGCGCTTCGACAGCTTCACCTTGTTGATCTGGATCTGGCTGAGCGTAAAAGAGGCTTTCGAAGAGTGTCCCAGCAATCGCCCTTGTTCATCAAATTCCAGACTGTTGTCCTGGTAGCCGCCACGGAGGTAGAGGGTCTTGCCGACCAGCAACAGCTTCAACTGGTCGTCTTTGATTTCGCCGCCGATGGTCTGGACAGTAAAAGCTCCCTGACTCAGGACCGGGTTCTTTGCTGGAACGGGGCCGGCGTCCGCGTGGGTTGCGGGGGCGGAAGCGGCTGCATCCGGTTCAGTTGCCGGAGCTTGCGTCGTCTGAGCAGGGGCTGGAGATGCTGACGTGCTCGGGGCGGGGGGTGGAGTCTGGCAAGGGGCGGTCATGCCGATCATCGAAAGCGCGACGACCCCGCTTACTGTCCTGAAGGAATGAGAGCGCTCGAAAGGAAAAACTACTTCGCGAAGAGCGTCGATGAACGTGCGCATTCGGCTACCTTTCGCCTTTCCTGATCTAACAGGATTTTGATTTGCGGGAGGTGTGATGTCTATCACACGTAAGTTGTTGAGCACTCGCCACGTAACGTTACGATCGAGGGATGCGAAGGCGTCTCAGAATCCGCCGGAATAGTCCGAGCGCCCGCCGTCTGTCGACCGTATTCAGGTTCAGTCGCCGCACCATCAGGCGCAGGTCATGCCGGTTGGCTTCCTGCATCGTGCGAGGCGAATACTTTGCGGCGACCATAACCTCTTCGATCAGACCGGCAAGTATTTCGAGGTTGCCGGAAGTTGGCGACTGTTCGGAGGAGTTTGGCGGTGATCCGGGGTTTGGGTGGCTGGATCGATTCGATCCACCGCGGTTTCCGATTCTGTGCTCGCTGGACCTGCGCGCATCGTCAGTTCGTAAAAGCACACGGCGGCGGCCTGCCCCAGGTTCATCGAAGGCTGGCGCGAATCTGTCGGAATTTCGACGAGGATGTGGCACCAGGAGAGGTCTTCGCGCGTCAGGCCGTGCTTTTCCGGTCCGAAGACGAGTGCGATGCGTTCGCCTCGCCCCAGGGATTCGGTGACCAGGGGTGCGAGTTTATCGAGGCGCACGACGGGCTGTTCTGCTTTGCGATGGGTCAGGGTACCGGTTCCGAGTACGAGAGAGCAATCGCGAATGGCTTCGGCCAGGGACGCTGTTTCTCGTGCGCTCTTGAGCAACTCCGGCGCACCTACGGCCGAGCGAGCTTCGCGCCAATGGGGTTGATACGGGGCCACGACGCTCATGCGCATGAATCCGAAATTCGCCATGGCGCGCGCGACCGCCCCGATGTTCAGCGGATTCCGCGGCGATACCAGCACCACGTCGATGCGTTCGCGTTGAGACTCGGTGAGCAAAGAATGATTGTAGAACTGCGGCGATCGGCAGGGATCACACGGAGAGCATCAAGCTCACTGCGCCGGCGGCGTTGCGGATGCGTCTGAGGCGGGGTTTAATGCGATCTGCAGAGTGCCTGCCTTTTGGGTGTTCATGTCGAAGATTCCGGTGGCGAGGGACACGTCTGCCTGCGGCAGATCGATCTCCATGGGAGCCGCGATTCCGGTTTGCTGCGCCTTCGCGTACTGGGTTTCGTTGAGTTTGAGCGTCATGACACCGCCGGTCCAGTTCACCGGTTTGCTGTCGTGGCCGTATGCGACCATGGCAACCCTGATCCGGACGTCGTAGGTTCCGCTATCCGATTTCGCAAAACTCAGGCTGTCTGCCGGGATCTGGAACAACATTTTGCAGCGCGTGAGCGGGCCAGCCAGTTTTGCATTGCCGCCGGCCCTGGCTGCTCCTGATGCCGGAGGACCCTCGGGAATTACGCGCATTCGGTAGACGATCTGTGTCGCTTCGGGCATGCCCGCAGTGAGCAGCGGCGCCAGCAGATCTGCAGTCGGCTGGGCCGGCGTCGATCCACTGTCGGCGTAGTATCCGCGCCGATAGGCCAGCTTGTACTTGCTCTCAGTCAGCTTCACTTCAATGCGGCGAAAGGCTCCATCCGTCTTTTCATTCGAAGGGGTATAGGACACGGTGTAGTAGTGCGCGCCGTTCTGGATGTCGCGCGTCAGCGCTGTCTTCACGTCGTTGGTTGTATAAATCGCCTGTCCGCCGGTATCGGTCGCCAGCTGGTCCATGGTTGCGGCAGTCGCGCGGATTGCGGGCGATTCCTGGTAAGGGTTCCACGCCATGCTGCCGTCGCCATTGTCGGCATTTGTGGTGCGATCGTCCATCAGGCCACGCGCCGATACGGGATAAAGCGCAACGCGAGCCCGCGTCAACATGTTTACGGTTTCGCGAAGTGCTTCGGGCAACTCGTGTCCGTGGAATGCCGTGAGCAACGCACGATTGTCGCCCTCAGGAAAGAGAGCGACCGGAAACTTGCTTGCAAACCAGATCAGGTTCTTGCGGCCAGGAATGGCCGACAACGAGCGAGCCAGTTGCTGCAACGTCGCGAGCGTGAGGGATGCGGTCTGACTCTGCTGGGTACCCGTGTATTCCTGGACCGAACGCTCTGCTGCCTGCCTCGCTTGTGCGTCTCCAGCCATGGAGACAGCTTCCTTGTCGAAGAGGTCGTCCTGCCGGCTGCGCGAGAGGATGGTCGTTCCCGGAGCTGCGGCTTTGCTTTCAATTGCCGCTCGAAGCAGTGCGCCGTCCGATGTGAACCCCTGGAGGAGCTTCAGGCGCGTGTTCAGAGTGTAGATGGCGACGCGCATTCCGGGCTGCAGACTGCCGATAAACCCCTCGATCTGTTTATGGGCATAGGCCTGGTCCGCTTCTTCCGTGTTCAGGCTATCGAGCAGAAGCACGTTGACGGCTTCGTTGGGAGCGACGGAGGGCTCGTTGCTATAGACGTCTGGCGGCAACTGCGGAAGCGAAACGGGTGGCGCATTGCTCGCCGTGTGCTCCTCAAAGAAGTCAATCGCCTGCGTTCTTGCCGTCTTCGAGGACCGAGAAATCACGCTGCTGCAGTCCGCCGACGGAGGCCCCACCCTTGTCGGTGACCACGATATCTACCACTACGGCGCGCGCAGTGGTTTTCAGCACGGGCACATTCTGCGGGGCATCACTGGAAGTGCTCTGTGCGTGGAGTGGGAGGACGAGAAGCGCGAGCAGGGCGGATAAGAGAGAACGACTGCGGTTCTGCAAAGCTTGCCTCCGCGAAGAACGGCTAAGTATATCTGACGGGTCAATTCCGACTCCGGTTGCGGAATTGGATTGCTACACTGCTTTCACCGATGGTCGATGAAACGCAATCCGAGGTTCAGGAGATCGAGCAGCTTTGCGCCACAGCGCGCGCCTGCTATGCGCGGGGATGGGCGCCGGCGACGAGCGGCAACTTCAGCGTGCGTTGGGGAAACCGGATTTCGATTACGCCGACAGGCCTGGATAAGGGAAGGCTTGTACCGCAGGATCTGCTGGAGATCGACATGAACGGCAGCGTGCTCGGTGGACGCGGCCGGCCCTCGGCGGAGACGAGCCTGCACACCGTGATTTATCGGGAGCGCGCCCATGCGCGTGCGATTCTGCATGTGCACACGGTTTGGAACACGCTTCTTTCGGGAAAATTCGAGGCCGCCGGTCATTTCAGTCTCTCAGGATATGAGTTGCTGAAAGGCCTCGCAGGCGTCACGACGCACGACCATACAGAGTGCGTGCCAATCATCGCGAATACACAGGAATATTCGGCGCTCGCGGAAGACCTCAGCGAAGTACTTCGTGATCATCCCGATGCGCACGGGGTTTTGCTGAGCCGACACGGGCTTTATACTTGGGGTGAATCGGTAGCCGAAGCGCGCCGTCACCTGGAGGCCCTCGAATTCCTCTTCGAGGTGGAGGGACGGCGGCTGTTTGGTCAGGCTTGAGTCAAAGTTGTTGCGGGAGTGCCGCCATTTGGACGATTCGGCGGCAAGTTTCCAGGGCTAAAGCAGCAAGTTAGCGCCGCTGCGCGGCAAGCGAGTCAGCAAGTCAGCGGACGTGATCTCTGAACTTGCTCTTGCAAGGAGCTGGCGATGGCAGTTCTTCGTTTCCCCAAAGAGGAACGGAAGATTGACGGTGAACAGGCGATCCGCAGCGAGCTTGCGGCGCTGGGCATTGATTACGAACGCTGGAATCTGGACAGGGTTGGTCCTGACGCTTCTGCCGAGGAGGTTCTCGCCGCCTATTCGGGCGAAATTGAAGAGATGAAGCGCCGGGGAGGGTATGTGACTGCGGATGTCATTGATGTGAATCCCGCTACGCCGAATCTCGACGTCATGCTGGCGAGATTTGACAAGGAGCACACCCACGACGAAGACGAAGTGCGCTTCATCCTTGCCGGCCGTGGCATCTTTTTCCTGAACATTGCGGGGCAGGTCGCTTCGGTCGAGGTCGGTCCGGGCGATATGTTGCGCGTTCCGCGAGGCACCACGCACTGGTTCACGCTGTGTGAAGATCGCCGAATTCGCGCCATTCGCTGGTTTCAGGACACGACCGGATGGACGCCGCACTACACCGGTTCAGGCGTCGACCAGGGCTACCAGCCGTTGTGCTTCGGTCCTGCGTATTTTGGGCCGCGCGCGGTCACTGGCATTCGCCTATGACCAAACCCAAGCCGCCGAAGAATCACCCCAACAACAAGGACTCGTCGTTGGGGCCTCCGAAACTATTTCTGCTGGACGTGGAGGGAACCGTCGCGCCCATTTCGCTGATCTACGATCAGCTGTTTCCCTACGCACGAGCGCACTTTGAGAGGTTTCTCCAGTTGCACGGCAGCGACCCTGGCGTTGCCGGCGACCTCACGATGCTGGCCGAAGAAAATGGCGCCGAAGTCGATCCGACTGCTCCGAAGTTTGCCACGCCGGAATACTGGGACGAAGCGATTCCCTACTTGAACTGGCTGATGGACAGGGATCGCAAATCGACAGCGTTGAAGAGCCTGCAAGGGCGCATCTGGCAGCGCGGATTTGAATCGGACGAACTGAAGGGAACGTTGTTCGAGGATGTGCCGCCGGCGCTGGAGCGCTGGTCTTCGGCCGCCCAGGTTGCGATTTTCTCTTCGGGTTCCGTCGCGGCCCAGCTATTGCTTTTTCGGCACTCGAGTTTCGGCGATCTGACACCGCTGA
Organism: uncultured Acidobacteriaceae bacterium; assembly: GCA_963830285.1. GTDB lineage: Bacteria > Acidobacteriota > Terriglobia > Terriglobales > Acidobacteriaceae > Telmatobacter. The sequence continues at coordinate 161,237 of CAWHLU010000008.1, read as the reverse complement.
TTTCGGGCTATTTCGACACCCGGACGGGACCGAAGGCGGCAAAACTCAGCTACGAATCCATTGCTTCGGCCATGGGATGCGAACCACGCGAAGTCATGTTCTTTTCAGACGTGGTGAGGGAACTCGATCCAGCACGCGAGGCCGGATGCCATACGCGCCTGGTGATGCGCGAGGGCAACGCTCCGGTGGATGACAGCCACGGCCACCGTCGCATCAAGAGCTTTAGCGTTCTTTAGAACCCCTCAGCGAATCAACCGGGACCGGTAAGGAATCAAAAGGCAATGCTCGACTGGACGAACCCTGCTGCTGCCGCGTTGAACGAGATCCGCACCGCGCCGATTGTGCGCTTTTCGGTGCTGGCGCTCAGCTCCATTTTTTTTCTGGTTGATCCGTTTGCGGCGATTCCATCGTTTCTTGCGATTACGCAGAGCGTCGATCCGGCGCGTCGCAAACGGATGGCCCGCAAAGCTGCAATCACTTGTTTCATCGTGCTGACAAGCTTTGCGCTGGCGGGGCAGCTGATCTTCAGGATGTTTGGTATCACATTGCCTGCATTTGAGATAGCGGGCGGGTTGATTCTGCTGCTGATCGGGCTGGACATGCTGGAGGCCAAGCGCTCGCCCACCCAGGAGGCACATGGAGACACGGAGGAGGGCGCGGCGAAGGAAGATGCAGGCATCGTGCCATTGGGAATCCCGATGCTGGCGGGACCGGGGGCGATTTCGTCGGTGATGGTGCTGGTGGGGACGGTGCCCGGCTTCTTTCACTGGCAGATGGGTGCTATCCTCGGGTCTGTTGCTATCACCTGTTTTGTCAGCTATTTAGTACTAGCTGGGGCAGGACGCGTCAGGGCAGTGCTGGGGGAAACAGGTATCCGCATCCTGGTCAGGATCATGGGGTTGCTGCTGGTGGCGCTGGCGATGCAGTTTTTCGTGAACGGGCTGACGGACCTGGGGGTTATTTCGCGGCAGTAACCGCCTGATCTGGCGCGGCTGCTGGGTCGTTTCCCACAGATTCCGGCTTCTTTCCACAGCTGGAAGGGGTTGCGTGATGCGGAGCCGGTTGCTATTCTCAGGAAGTCGCGAATGGGCGCTAAGAATAAGGCGATTCGCGATTTGCATTGAAGAGTGGCCTGTGCTACTCTTGAAAAGTTGCAGATGTAGCAGTGGAGCCTCCCGGTGGCCGTTGGGCCTGCCCCTTTTGAGCGCAGCAAGGCTTGAATTGAGGGAAGTGGGAAGCCGGTTCGTAGGGCGGATAGGAAGCGTAAGCTCATCCGGCCCCTGTAGGGAATCCCGCAGAGAACAAACCCATTGCATGACCCGAGAGGAAAACCCTTTCGTGCGCCTTTGTGGCGCTAGGCGGATTGATGCCGGTCGTTGTTTGAAATTTTGCGCAGTGCGACCTTCTGCGGCCGACTAACCTCGCCGCCACGTCGATCGAATAGGCAGGTAAACCTGCCTGCCGAAGATGAAAAAGTTACTGACTTGATTCCAACAGAATCCTGGCTTGACATGACATCGGAACTTCGATAGGTTTAGAAGGTTCGCGCAAAAATGCCGATGACCGCTAGGAAGCGAGATTCCGGCAGGGCGCAATAAGTTCGAGGACACCTTGGCGTAACAGCCCGGGCCTCGATCCAAAAGGGGCACCGCTCAGGCGGACCGCTCTCAAGGATCTTTGACAATAAGGTTGAACGTGCCAGTCGTGAGAAACGATCAGGTTTGGCTTGATCTTCTCACAAGGTAAGTAACACGCTCTGCGCAGTGATGCGCAGGCGAGTCGAAACTATTCCGACCTCCGTCGGGTAGTTAGACAACTAGGTTTCAAACGAGAGTTTGATCCTGGCTCAGAATCAACGCTGGCGGCGTGCCTAACACATGCAAGTCGAACGAGAAAGTGGAGCAATCCATGAGTACAGTGGCGCACGGGTGAGTAACACGTGACTAACCTACCCTGGAGTGGGGGATAACTGAGGGAAACCTTAGCTAATACCGCATAATACCTACGGGTCAAAGGAGCAATTCGCTTCAGGAGGGGGTCGCGGCCGATTAGTTAGTTGGCGGGGTAATGGCCCACCAAGACAGTGATCGGTATCCGGCCTGAGAGGGCGCACGGACACACTGGAACTGAAACACGGTCCAGACTCCTACGGGAGGCAGCAGTGGGGAATTTTGCGCAATGGGGGAAACCCTGACGCAGCAACGCCGCGTGGAGGATGAAGTCCTTCGGGACGTAAACTCCTTTCGATCGGGACGATAATGACGGTACCGGAAGAAGAAGCCCCGGCTAACTTCGTGCCAGCAGCCGCGGTAATACGAGGGGGGCGAGCGTTGTTCGGAATTATTGGGCGTAAAGGGTGCGTAGGCGGTTTGGTAAGTCTTATGTGAAATCTATGGGCTCAACTCATAGACTGCATGAGAAACTGCCGGGCTTGAGTATGGGAGAGGTGAGTGGAATTCCTGGTGTAGCGGTGAAATGCGTAGATATCAGGAGGAACACCTGTGGCGAAAGCGGCTCACTGGACCATAACTGACGCTGATGCACGAAAGCTAGGGGAGCAAACAGGATTAGATACCCTGGTAGTCCTAGCCCTAAACGATGACTGCTTGGTGTGACGGGTACCCAATCCCGCCGTGCCGTAGCTAACGCGTTAAGCAGTCCGCCTGGGGAGTACGGTCGCAAGGCTGAAACTCAAAGGAATTGACGGGGGCCCGCACAAGCGGTGGAGCATGTGGTTTAATTCGACGCAACGCGAAGAACCTTACCTGGGCTCGAAATGTTATGGACCGGAGTAGAAATATTCCTTCCCCGCAAGGGGCCGTAATATAGGTGCTGCATGGCTGTCGTCAGCTCGTGTCGTGAGATGTTGGGTTAAGTCCCGCAACGAGCGCAACCCTTATCTTCAGTTGCTACCATTTAGTTGAGCACTCTGACGAAACCGCCTCGGATAACGGGGAGGAAGGTGGGGATGACGTCAAGTCCTCATGGCCTTTATGTCCAGGGCTACACACGTGCTACAATGGCCGGTACAAACCGTCGCAAACCCGTGAGGGGGAGCTAATCGGAAAAAGCCGGCCTCAGTTCGGATCGTAGTCTGCAACTCGACTACGTGAAGCTGGAATCGCTAGTAATCGCGGATCAGAATGCCGCGGTGAATACGTTCCCGGGCCTTGTACACACCGCCCGTCACATCACGAAAGTGGGTTGCACTAGAAGTCGGTAAGCCAACCGCAAGGAGGCAGCCGCCCAAGGTGTAATTCATGATTGGGGTGAAGTCGTAACAAGGTAGCCGTAGGAGAACCTGCGGCTGGATCACCTCCTTTCTAAAAGAGAACACATGGCACACTTATTCCTTCCGCGATGGCGGAGTCGCTTCGGCGATCGGATAGGTGTCCATGCAAATCCTGCATCAGCCGGTTAAACGGCGGGCGCAGGAAATTCGATACGAGCCTTCTTTTCCTGGCCGCAAATTCTTACGATCGTCATAAGTGGCGTAGCCACTTAGCATGTTCAACCTTTGTCCTCGAAACCCATTAGCATTGAATGAGATTTGGGCGAGCCGCCGGCACTTATCGGCGGGGGAGCGCGCAACGCGGGCCTGTAGCTCAGTTGGTTAGAGCGCACCCCTGATAAGGGTGAGGTCGGTAGTTCGACTCTACCCAGGCCCACCATCTTAGCCACGCAACCCTTAAGGGGCTGTAGCTCAGCTGGGAGAGCACCTGCTTTGCAAGCAGGGGGTCACCGGTTCGATCCCGGTCAGCTCCACCAACCTCATTCACTGCGTCCAGTTCGGTGCCTTCTTCCAAGAGGGCTTCGACCTGGAAGCAGGCCGCGATCTTCGGATCGGGGCAGGTTTCAACAGCCTCAGGGCTGGTCCTCCTCGATAGAGGGGGATCTGATGTTTGACAACGAAATTGATTGGGTAACGCAAATCGGATAGCCGCATTGTCCGCCGCGAGGCGCGCAGGGTGGTGAAAGTATCCGAGGAGCGTATACATACAAGGCCGAGCACAAGCAATGAGTTAGTGATAACTCAGGCAAGTGTTCAAAGTAAGAAGAGTGTCTTTAGGAGTTGTAATTTGAACGCGCGTGAGCGTGGTTGAGTTACTCTCAAGGCGAATAACTGGGAATAACAAACAGACAGGACCGAAGTGATTCGGCTCCCTGCGCTGGAGTTAATTCTATGGTCAAGCTACTAAGGGCGCACGGTGGATGCCTTGGCAGAGACAGGCGAAGAAGGACGTGGCAAGCTGCGATAAGCTTCGGTGAGCCGCACACAGGCGTTATAACCGGAGATTTCCGAATGGGGAAACCCTCCTAGGCAAACCCCAGGAACTACCCACTGAATACATAGGTGGGATAGAGCGAACTCAGGGAAGTGAACCATCTCAGTACCTGAAGGAAAAGAAAGAAACCTCGATTCCGATAGTAGTGGCGAGCGAACTCGGAATAGCCCAAACCCGTAGCATTTCGGTGTTTCGGGGGTTGTAGGGTCCGCAACAGTAGAGTTACCAATCTGGCTGCTAGCTGAATCCTCTGGAAAGTGGATCCATAGAGCGTGACAGGCGCGTAAGCGAAAGTAGTCCAGACTCGAAGCGGATACCTGAGTAAGGCGGGGCACGTGAAACCCTGCTTGAATCCACGGGGACCATCCCGTAAGGCTAAATACTAGTCTCTGACCGATAGTGAACCAGTACCGTGAGGGAAAGGCGAAAAGAACCCCGTCGAGGGGAGTGCAAAGTACCTGAAACCGTGTGCCTACAAGCAGTGGGAGGACTATGCCCGCAAGGGAATGTCTGACCGCGTGCCTATTGCATAATGAGCCGGCTAGTTATTCTTGTCAGCAAGGTTAAGCGTAAGCGAGCCGAAGCGAAAGCGAGTCTGAACAGGGCGTTCAGTTGGCAGGAATAGACGCGAAGCGGGATGATCTACCCATGGCCAGGTTGAAGGTGGGGTAACACCCACTGGAGGACCGAACCGGTGTTTGTTGAAAAAAGCTCGGATGAGCTGTGGGTAGGGGTGAAAGGCTAATCAAATTCCGTGATAGCTCGTTCTCTCCGAAATAGCTTTAGGGCTAGCCTCGGACGAATTGCGTTGGTGGTAGAGAGATGGATGGACTAGGGGGCTTTCCGGCTTACTGAATCCAACCAAACTGCGAATGCCAGCGACAACATATCCGGGAGTCAGACGGTGGGGGCTAAGCCTCATCGTCGAGAGGGAAACAGCCCAGACCGCCTGCTAAGGTCCCCAAGTTACAGTTAAGTGGGAAAGGAAGTCGGAACGCTCAGACAGCCAGGAGGTTGGCTTAGAAGCAGCCATCCTTTAAAGAAAGCGTAATAGCTCACTGGTCAAGCGGTCCGGTGCCGACAATACAACGGGGCTAAAACTGTACACCGAAGCAGCGGATGCACATCTTTTAGGTGTGCGTGGTAGGAGAGCATTCTCAACAGCTGCGAAGCCAGACTGAAAAGACTGGTGGAGCGTTGCGAAGAGACCCTGCCGGCATAAGTAGCGATAACGGAGGTGAGAACCCTCCGCGCCGAAAGTCTAAGGTTTCCTGAGGAAGGTTAATCCGCTCAGGGTTAGGCGGTCCCTAAGGTGAGGCCGAAAGGCGTAGCTGATGGACTGACGGTTAATATTCCGTCCCTCCCAATGTTCGTTATCACGATGGGGTGACGCAGAAGGATAAGAATGCCGCACTATGGCTATTGCGGTTGCTGCACGTAAGCTGGATCCGACAGGCAAATCCGTTGGGTCATTAACAGTGAGGTGCAACACAGTCCCGTATGGGGCTTACGATTCTGATTCCACGCTGCCGAGAAAAACCTCTAAGGAGAACAAAGGGAACCGTACCCCAAACCGACACAGGTAGACGAGGAGAATATCCAAAGGCGCTCGAGTGAAAGCTCGTTAAGGAACTCGGCAAATTGGCTCCGTAACTTCGGGAGAAGGAGCGCCCACGCAAGTGGGCCGCAGTGAAGCGCGTACGGCGACTGTTTAACAAAAACACAGGTCTCTGCTAAGTCGAAAACGACGTATAGGGGCTGACGCCTGCCCGGTGCCGGAAGGTTAAAAGGAGAGGTTAGCGCAAGCGAAGCTTTGAATTGAAGCCCCGGTGAACGGCGGCCGTAACTATAACGGTCCTAAGGTAGCGAAATTCCTTGTCGGGTAAGTTCCGACCTGCACGAATGGCGTAACGATCGTACGACTGTCTTAACGAGTTGCTCGGCGAACTTGTAGTACCGGTGAAGATGCCGGTTACCCGCAGCTAGACGGAAAGACCCCGTGCACCTTTACTACACCTTAACTATGAGTTATGGTTCTTGCTGCGCAGGATAGGTGGGAGGCTTTGAGACCAGGTTCTCGGACTTGGTGGAGCCAATGGTGAGATACCACCCTGCGAGTGCTGTGATTCTAACCTCCTCCCGTGATCCGGGAGAGGGACATAGTTAGGCGGGTAGTTTGACTGGGGCGGTCGCCTCCTAAATTGTAACGGAGGCGCGCGAAGCTACTCTCAGACTGTTTGGAAATCAGTCGTCGAGTGTAAAGGCATAAGAGTGGTTAACTGTGAGACTTACAAGTCGAGCAGGTGCGAAAGCAGGCCTTAGTGATCCGGTGGTTCTGTATGGAAGGGCCATCGCTCAACGGATAAAAGGTACGCCGGGGATAACAGGCTGATCATTGCCAAGAGTTCATATCGACGCAATGGTTTGGCACCTCGATGTCGGCTCATCGCATCCTGGAGCTGTAGAAGGTTCCAAGGGTTAGGCTGTTCGCCTATTAAAGCGGTACGTGAGCTGGGTTCAGAACGTCGCGAGACAGTTCGGTCCCTATCTGCTGTGGGCGTAGGAGATTTGAGGAGGGCTGTCCTTAGTACGAGAGGACCGGGATGGACGAACCTCTTGTGTTCCAGTTGTCCTGCCAAGGGCACGGCTGGGTAGCGAAGTTCGGTTGTGATAACCGCTGAATGCATATAAGCGGGAAGCACGCTCCAAGATGAGATCTCCCTGAAGGGCCCAGAAAGACCATCTGGTTGATAGGCTGGAGGTAGAAGCGCAGTAATGCGTGTAGCTTACCAGTACTAATCGCCCGTTCGGCTTGTCCATAGAATTAACTCCGCGCAGTACGTTGTTCGCGGACGTTCTTCTTACAAGCCTTGTACGACCAATCAATTTCGTGTCATTCAGATAAACTCTGAGCAAATTTTTGTGGCGCCAGATTGCAGTCCGCGTTCCTACGCAGCCTCCGGGAGAAACCATCCGGAACACACGTAGACGCCGCGGCAGGCTGCGGGCAAACCAACCCGCCAAGCGCCATACCAAGATCAAAGGCGAGCTAGAGACCCTTCGCGTGTAGCGCTCAGGGACTCGGCTCAGGGCTCCCGGCGTTATGCGCCTCACGCCCTGAAAACGCCTCGTTTTGCCGGTGACCATACTGCGAGGGATCACCCGTTCCCATCCCGAACACGGAAGTTAAGCCTCGCTGGGCCGATGGTACTGCACGGGCGACTGTGTGGGAGATTAGGTGATCGCCGGCAATAAATTCAAAGCAAAAAGCCATGCCTCCGGGCATGGCTTTTTTGCGTTTATACCTCAAGTCCCAATGAAGAGCCGAGAGCCCGTTTCTACTTAAAATGAACGCCGATTTTCTTCGGACGCCGTCCGTCTACCAGACGAACGGGACCAGGCGATATTTCACTCTCTGGCGATATTCCGCATAGCCCGGCAAATCCTTCGCGAGTAGTTTCTCCTCATCGAGAATCCGCCACGACAATGCAGGCGCAAACAGAACGATCGCAAGAAGACCGCACCATGAGCCGAGCGCAAGCGGGATACCCAGCATAAAGATGAGGCCGCCAACATACATGGGGTGGCGAACCACCGCATAGGGTCCAGTCGATATGACTTTCTGCCCTGCTTCGACCTCCACGGTCTGGGCAGTAAAAGTGTTTTCTCTAAATACAAAAAAGATGATCAGCAAGCCGAGCAGGACAACAGCATCTCCAACAAAGACGACTGGTGACGGCATTGCAGACCATGCAAAGCGATGATCGAGCGCGGATACAACGATCGCCGCACTGAACGCGAGGTTTACAAGAAGTCGTATGACCTTCTGGTTTTGCTCTTTCTCGATTGTCTTTACCCGCCTGGCGAGGAGATGCGGATCGTATTTTGCAAGATAGAGGAAGATCGCCGATATCGAGATCATGAAGACAGCAAGGAATGTCCAGGCCTGCCAGTAGTTGAACGTCCATGCTGAAAGGAATATCAACGCCGAAATGGCAACGAAGATATAGAGGAGTCCACCCACCGCCTTGATGAATAGATTATTCATCTCCACGCCCACGCTTAGGTCGATGGTACAGCGGGCGAGATTAGATGATGCGCCAATATCAATCTCTCCAGGAGACATGCATTCGGCGCGGTTTCTTGTCGCTGGAACTCTAGTTCTCGCGCATCATCGTGATGACATCTACGCGGGAGGCTCGGCGCGCGGGGATAAGCGAGGCTACTACTCCTGCAATCACTACGACGGCAATAGCGCCTGCGATCGACACGGCGTCCGCAGCGGAAACACCGAAGAGCAACGACTTCAGCCAGCGTCCCAGTGCGAAGCCGAGCACGGTTCCGATGCCCACGCCGATCAGGGTCAGGCGCAGACCGTCGGTCAGCACCAGCATGAAGATGCGCTCGACGCTGCAGCCGAGCGCCATGCGAATCGCCATCTCTCCCGACCGCTGGACGGTCGCATACGCCATCACGCCATAGACGCCGAGCGCTGCGATGAGCAATGCGATTCCTGCGAAGATGACCAGCAACAAGGTGCGGAAGCGCGGTTGTGCGAAGTTCTGATCGACATTTTCTTCCATGGTGCGGATCTTAACGACGGGCTGATTGGGATTGATTTTGTGTACCGTCTCGCGCAGCTCGGGAATCACCGAGCGCGGGTCGACCTCAGTGCGCAGCACGACAGACATGGTCCGGACCGGCAGAACTTCGTTGGCCTGGCGGTAAGGGACGTAAAACTCGGTGGGCATGTCGGAGACGAGGGACTGCTTCACATTGCCGACTACGCCCACGATCATCATCCAGGGCACATCATTCTCGGGTGTTGCGCCGAGCTGCATCTTTTTGCCGATCGGTGATTCGTTGCCGAAGTAAGTCTTGGCCATGGCCTCGTTGATGACAACGATGGGCGGCATATTCTCGCGGTCGGAGTCTTCGATCCATCGTCCCTGGAGCAGAGGGATGCGGAGCGCCTGGAAGTACCCCGAACTGACGGTGCGATAGTTCGCCATGATGTATTCCGAGGCATTGCGCGGGGGTCTGCCCTGAATATTGAAATGAATCACCGCTCCCTGGCCACTGACCGGAAGGAACGATGAGGCTGCGGCGGATCGCACGCCGGGCAGGGACCGCAATTGCGCGCAGGGTGTTCTCGTAGAAATCCATGTTGCGATGCGCATCCGCGGGGTTGGGACTGGGCGGAGGCACCGGCAGATCGGCGACCAGGATGTGATCGGCAGAGAATCCCATGTTGACTTCAGCGAGGCGACTGAGACTTCGGACAAACAGCCCGGCACCCATCAACAGGAGAAGCGCCAGGGAAATCTCAGCAACGACCAGCGTGTTGCGCAGCGCCCTGGCCTGGTGCCCGACTGCCCCGCGTTCCGTCTCATTCAGAATCGAGCGCAGATCGGTCATGCGCACGTGTCCAGCTGGTGCGATTCCAAAGAACACCCCCGCACAGATCGACAGGACCGCTGTAAACAGGAGTACGTGCAGATCGATGTGGACGTCGGTTCCGGGTGGCAGGGAGCCGCTGGCAACGCGCAGTAACGACGGCATCAGCGCATAGGCCAGGGCGACTCCCGCGACCGCACCCATCAGGGACAGCAGCAGACCTTCGATGACGAGCTGTTTGATGATCTGCAGGTCTGAGGCTCCCAGCGAAATGCGGATGGAGATCTCGCGCCGTCGCGCGGTCGCCCGGGTCAGCATCAGGTTGGCGATGTTTCCGCAGGCAATCAACAGCACAAAAATCACCGCGCCGAGCAGGGTCACGAGGGCGGGTCTTGCCTGGCTTACGAGCTGATCGTGCATGGGGTTGACGACCGCATCGAGTGCAATGTTGTCAGCGGAATACTTTTCATAGCAGCCGCTTGGCGATGGTGGTCATTTCGGCGCGCGCCTGGTTGAGTGAAACGCCGGATTTCAGGCGGGCGATGGGGAAGATGCCGGGGTGCCAGGAACGATCGTCCGGCAGCTTACTGGCCCATGGACCCATGGCGATCACCACATCGGGCGATTGCTGCAGCAATTCGTATCCCTTGGGGAGAACGCCGATCACGGTGTAACTCTGGTTGTCGAGAGTGATTGCGTGCCCGATCACTTCCTGCGATCCGCCGTATTTGCGCTGCCACAGGCCGTAACCCAGCAGCACCACGGCGGGTGAGGCTGGCTGGTCGTCGGCCGAGATGATTGTGCGGCCGGCGATCACGTTGACACCGAGCAGATGCAGGAGGTTTCCGCTGATCATCTGGCTGGGGATTTGCTCCGGATCGCCGTTGCCGGTGAGCGCTGAAGTGAAGACGCGCGAGGCGCCGAACTCCTCGAACGAAGTGCTCTGAGCCTGCCAGTCCCTGTAGTTCTTCCACGAAACAGAAAGGGTGGGGAACTGGGTAGCGCGTTCTGAAAGCATGACGAGCCGATTGGAATCGGGAAAGGGGAGCGGCCGCAGAAGCACGCTGTAAAACACGCTGAAGATCGCCGTGTTGCATCCGATGCCGAGAGCAAGCGTCCCGACCGCGACCACCGTGAACACCATGCTCTTGCGCAGCTGGCGCAGGGAATACCGCAGGTCTCTTACCAGGCTCAAGGCCACCTCGCATCCGTCTTCGTTTCAGGGAAAGCGGCACGATGTGGCCGCACACTGCCTGCGTGCAAGTCTCTCACAGGGTTTGGATAAACGGGAGGTCTTGCGATGAACGGGGGTGCTTCGAGGACGAACGCCATCCGGGCGCAAACAATTGCCCGATACCGCGGTATTCGTCCTCGTAACCTGACTTAGAGGTTGGCGCCTCGATTGCCCGAAATCAGCCGCAAAATCCAGGTTAGAATTACGGCTCCGATTACAGCAATCACAATGCTGATGATCAGGCCGTGCTGACCGACGCCGCCGAATCCCAGGTGGCTCGACAAAAAGCCGCCGATGAGGGCGCCTACCAAGCCGACGATCATGTCCATGAAGAAGCCGAACCCCGACCCCTTCATGAGCTTCCCGGTCAGCCAGCCGGCGATCACGCCGATAATGATCCACGCAATCCATCCATGCCCCATATCACTCTCTCCTTTTGAGCGATTAAATTCCCATCGAGGGAGCTTATAGAAGTCCCCCTGGGTTTTGCACTAAATATTTCTACAATCTGCGGGTGGTCGCAGGCATCTGCTCTTACCCGTCCAAGAGGCAGAGGCAAAACGAAAGACCGTCGTGGCGTCTTGAGCGTCCGCGGAAAGCCTTCTCATTACCACCGCAGAACCTTTCGCGCTGGAGTTCACTCTCACTAGTGTGCAAGCTCGCCTGATCACTGTGCAGTGCAAAGAAACGGAGTAAGCTTCTCCATTCGAGGAGGATTGTGCCGTGGCCCGTTTCAAACTTCCGCTCTTTGCTGTTTTCATTCTGGCGTCGCCATTCCTGGCACAAACCCCGACAGCCCAGAATCAATCCCCTGCGACGCCAGCCGATGCATCCACCCAAACCCTGCGCACCACCAGCCGTGCCGTCCTCGTCGACGTCATCGTCTCTGATCGCAAGGGTAAGCCCGTTGCCGGCCTCAGGCAGGAAGACTTCACGGTGTCGGAGCAAGGTAAGCCACAGACTGTTTCCTTCTTCGAGGAGCATACCGGGGTCGTTTCGGACGCAGCCGTCGAACTGCCAGAACTCCCGCCCAACACCTTCAGCAACTTTTCCCCGTCCCCCACGCCTGATGCGGTGAATGTGCTGTTGCTCGACTCAGTGAACACGCGCATGGAGAGCCAGAGCTTCGTACACAGCCAGGCCATGAAGTTTCTGAAGAGCGCCAAGCCTGGATCACGCATGGCGATCTTTTCGATGGGGCTGGGGCTTCACTTCATCCAAGGATTCACGGATGATCCCGCGCTCCTGATGGCCGCGCTGAACAACAAGAAAAACAATGAAGTCGAGTCATCCATGATGATCAAGGGCCAGGATGAGACCAACGCCCAGTCAGATCTGGTGGGGATGATGCAGGCGCCGACGCCCGCCGGCTCAACTACAGCATCTCCGGAGACGATTAACGCCCTCAAAGAGTTTTTTGCGGAGCAGGATACTGCGCAGAACTTCGATCGCGGGTTTGTAACTTTGGCTAACCTTCAGCGCCTCGCCACATTTCTAACCGCGTTTCCGGGACGCAAGAACGTGATCTGGTTTACGGAGTCAATTCCGCCCTTTCTCGCGATAGGAAATGGTCCAGACGCCCTGGCCACGATGGCAAGCGATCCCGGACTGGAGAGTGAGTACAAGAAGACGATGAATCTGCTCGCTGCGGCGCGGATCGCTCTCTATCCCGTTGATGCGCGCGGTGTGGCGACGACCAGCTTCTACCAGGCTGATAACAAATTACCCTCCACGACCTCTGCGTCCTACCAAATTACAGGAGTCGACAGCAACCCAACTGGAATTGGGAAAGATCCCACGGTTTCCCCGACTTCCAGCGCTCCTGGTGCGCAGGTGTCGAATGTGAACGACGAGACAACGAAGCGCAACAGCGACCAGATGATGCAGGAGGTGTTTCGCCCACGATTCTGGCGGCAAGGCCTTTGCAAACACCAACGGGCTCTCACAGGTTATCGATAGTATCGCCGCAGCAAGCAGTGACTTTTACACGCTTTCGTACACGCCTATCAATTCGAAGATGGATGGGGGATTCCGCAAGATTGAAGTGAAGGTCGGCGATGGCAAATATGCGCTTTCCTATCGGCGGGGTTACTTTGCCCTGGATTCGGATTTGCCCGGCGCTGCCATTACGGAGCGCGATCAGCAGATCAAAAAACTCGCCGCACAAAATCCCGGCGCGGTGGATCCGCTTCTGGCTTTCATGGAGTTAGGCATGCCGCAGAGCACGCAAATCATCTACAAGACGCGCATTCAGCCGTTGCCGGCCGGCGCGGCCGGCGCTGCCGCTACCGATGACGCAGCGCAAGGCCAGCACACGACGTACGGCATCGATTTTCTTGTCGACCTCAACGACCTCGATCTCAAGCTCAACGCAGACGGCAATCACGAAGGGAAGATCAATATCTCCCTCATCGTCTACGACCGTTACGGCAAGATCGTCAGCCGCAAGGACCACCTCGTCGGGTTGAGCATCAAGCCGGATGTTTATGCAGTCTTCCAGAGCACAGGCGTGCAGCTTCATGCCGAGATCGGCGTGCCTAAGGGCAATCTCTGGCTCCGGACTGGCGTCTACGACCAGGCTTCGCAAAAGGTTGGCACTTTGGAAGTTCCGCTCAGCGCCGTCAAGACGCGTTGAATGCAGCCGGACAATAACTGCATTGCTCTCCTTGACAGACTAGGAGAGTCGTCGTAGGCTCTCTCCTAGAGTGACAAGGAGAGCAACGCTTGCCTGATAAATCGCAAGACAAACAGATGGAGCTGCTGCAGGGGACGCTGGACCTGCTGATCCTGAAGGCTGTTTCGCTTGGGCCCCTGCACGGCTATGGCGTGCTGCTGCGCATTCAGCAGATTTCGGGCGAGGAACTGGTCATTCAGCAGGGTTCGCTGTATCCGGCGCTCTACCGGCTTGAGCATCAGGGCGTGATTGCCAGCGACTGGGGCGAGAGCGAGAACAACCGCCGCGCCAAGTATTACCGGCTCACGGCGGCGGGCAGGCGTCGGCTTGAAGCGGAAACCGAAAAGTGGAATCGCATGGCCGGCGTGATCGCCGGAATTCTTCGCACGACACCGGAGAATGTATGAAGGGCAGGGATCAGGGAACAGGGATTAGCACACGATGAGACTAAGCCCATCTGCGTTCCGCATGTTTGCCCAGATGCGCTCATGGCTGCGAGCCATGTCGCAGCGTGGCCGGCTCGAATCCGAGATGGAAGCCGAGCTCCAGATTCATCTCGAGCAGCTCACCGATGACCTTGTCCGTGCCGGCCACTCGCCTGCCGAGGCAGCCCGCCGGGCTCGGATTGCGCTGGGTCCGGCACTCATGCACAAGGAAGGCATGCGTGCATCGCTGGGGCTTCGCTGGTTTGATGAACTCCGAGCCGACATTCGCTACGGATTTCGGATACTGGCGAAGAGCCCTGGGTTCACCGTGATTGCCGCGTCGTCGCTCGCGCTCGCGATCGGCGCCAACACAACTATTTTCGCGATTGGCAAGCAACTGCTGTACGACCGTCTCACTGTCCCGCATCCGGAAGAGCTTCGAATGCTGCGCTGGAATGGCGATGGCCATGAAGCAGTCCAGGGAATGTGGGGAGATTTCGATTCAACGCCCGACTCCGGCACCACCAGCTCGGTCTTTTCATACCCCGTCTACCAGCAACTGCGCGACCACAACGAAGGACTCCAGGATCTGATCGCGTTCAAAGAGGATGGGATGAATGCGACGATCAACGGCAACGCCCAGCGCGTGAATGCGGCCATGGTGTCGGGAAACTTTTATACCGCGCTCGACGTGCATCCGGAACTGGGTCGCGTGCTGCAGGCTTCAGACGATGCGGTGCCGGGATCGGGCTCGGTCGTCGTGATCAGCGATGGTCTTTGGCAAAGGCACTTTGGCCGTTCGCCTTCCGTTATCGGAAAGACGTTGACCCTGAACCAGGCAGTCGTAACGATTGTCGGCGTCAATCCGCGCGGCTTCACGGGCGCAAAGAATGTACAGCAGCCTCCCGATCTGTTTGTGCCTGTCAGCATGCAGCCGGTGATCGATCCCAAAGGCAAAACATCGCTGCTGACCGACAAAACGCTATGGTGGGTGAATATCGTCGGCCGCATCAAGCCGGGCGTCAAGGACAGTGAGGCCGAGGCCGCCCTGGCTGTGCAATTGCAGGCCGCGGTTCGCGCCACGACGACGGTGGGGGCGGGCGAAACCATTCCGCGGCTCGCGCTGGTCGACGGCAGCCGTGGTTTGCATTATGCGGACCGCGAGTTCAAGAAGCCGCTGTTTGTCTTGTCGGGGTTTACCGCCTTTGTCGTGCTTCTCGCGTGCGCGAACATCGCCAACCTGCTGCTGGCGCGAGGGGCACAACGCCAACGTGAAATGAGCGTCCGGCTTGCGATGGGTGCAGGCCGCACGCGCATCCTGCGCCAGTTGCTGACTGAAAGTCTGATGCTGGCAGCAATTGGAGGCGCGGGTGGCCTGGTGCTCGGTTACTTCGGCCGCAGCGCTCTTCCGAGGCTATTGACCAACGCGTGGGAGCGCAGCGATGGGGGATCCTTCAGTCCGCGGTTCGACTGGGGTGTATTCGCGTTCACCGTCGCCGTCACACTTTTTACCGGGATTGTTTTTGGATTGGCTCCCGCGTGGCTTGCGGCCCGATCGGAAGTGAGCAGCAGCCTCAAAGAGACTGCGCAAAGCGCTTCACGCCGGCGGAAAGGTCTTACCGGAAAATCGATTGTGGCTTTTCAGATTGCTCTTTCCACGCTGCTCGTGGTGGGCGCCGGTCTGTTTTTGCGGACGCTTTTGAAGCTGAACGCCGTGGATGTGGGATTCCAGGCAGATCATCTCGTCCTCTTCGAAATCAGCCCGCCTGCACGGCGTTATCCCGGCCCCAGAGATGTGCGCTTACACCAGCAACTGGAAGAGCGTTTCGCCGCTCTTCCCGGCGTGGAACGGGTCGCTCCCGGAACAATTCCTTACATCGCGCAGAGCATGGGCAATGAGGACTTCCTTCCGGAAGGAGAAACCGTCGATCCCAAGATAAAACGTGCCGAAGACGAAAACAGTGTGGGCATCGACTTCTTTCCGACGCTTGGAATTCCGATTGTGGCGGGACGCGGTTTTGGACCCCAGGATACGTCCACCTCACCGAAGGTTGGGATCATCAATGAGTCTCTTGCCCGCAAGAGATTTCCGAATAGTAATCCAGTCGGCAAACGGTTCAAGGCAGATCGCGCGACCTCTGATTGGATACAAATCGTTGGCATCTGTGCCGACACCCGGTACTCCGATCTGCGGGATAATCCGCCTCCGCAGTTTTTCCTTCCTTACGTTCAGCAGCCGGAAGTGGGCACGCTGGTCTACCAGGTTCGCACAAACATGCAGCCGTCCGCTCTCTTCCCGGCGTTACGAAGCGCCGTTCAATCGGTCGACCGCGACTTGCCCATCATCGACTTCCGCACGCAGAGAGAGCAGATCAACGCTACGATGCAGATGGAGCGCGCCTTTGCTGCTCTGACCGCCGGCTTTGGCGTGCTGGCGCTGGCGCTGGCATGCGTAGGGATTTACGGCATCATGGCATATTCGGTTGCGCAACGGACGAATGAGATCGGGATACGTCTCGCGCTGGGTGCGCAACCGGGACAGGTGCGCAGCATGGTCCTGCGCGAGAGCACATGGCTTACCGGCGTGGGGATTGCTGTGGGACTCGCAGCCGCGCTGGGGCTGACGCGACTTGTCAAAGCGATGCTTTTCGGCGTTACGCCTAACGATCCGGTCGCCCTTGTGGGCGGCATGGCTCTGCTTTTCGGCGTTGCGTTTGCCGCCACATGGGTTCCGGCACGGCGTGCGGCCTCAGTTCAACCCATGGAAGCGCTGCGGCACGAGTAGAATCTCGCAGGCAGGACGAAGCTGGTGGAATTCTGCCGCCGCTACGGCATCATGTTCACGCCGACGGGCAATTGCGGGAGGCCGCGCTGCTGCTTGGCTTCAGCAATGATGGCGTCAAGGTGCACGAGCACTTCCGGAACGGAGACGGCGTAGACCTCGCGTGCGGCGTCGTAGCCCTCTTCAATCAGCTGCCTGAGGTGGCGGCCGGCAACCTGGGCGGCAAGCTGGTCGGTGATGACTTTGCCGGAGCGCTTTTTCTGTTCGAGCCAGGCAGTGCATGGCAGGGCGATCCACATGGGACGGCCATTTACGTCAAATCGCACATCGACGGCGTCGGCGTGGCGGGTGGCGATGGCCACAATGTTGGCTTTCCACGAACAGTGCAGGTCTTCACCGCTCCAGCGGTCGGTCACATGGAAATCTTCGTACATGCAATTAGCCTATCGCCCCTGCTCGAGGTCGGCAAGCGCAGCCGTCACCTTTGGTGGACGCTGCTCTTCGCGCGCTGATAAACTAATAGGGTTGCAGTGGCTGTGCTCCCACCCGTACGGACCCGCCTGCAAGTTGATCGAAGCGAAGGACAAAACACCCCGTGGATACACAGACTCGTCATGCCCTGAAGGGCGACAAATTTGCCCAGGCGACCAAAACCAGCGTTACCTGGCTCAGCGGCCACCGTAGCAACGTGGTGCGATGGATCATTTCGGCCGCGACGGTCGTTATTCTGGGCGCCGGGCTGCTCATCTTCTGGAACCTGAGCGAAGCGACGGCTGAAACGCTGCTTGGTCAGGCACTGGATACGTATGCAGCACCGTTGGCGCTGCCCGGCGCGCCCGCACAGAAGGGGGAATATGCGACCTCCGCCGAGCGGTCGAAGGCAGCCAACCAGCAGTTCCAGGCAGTAGCCGATAAATATGGATGGCTCCCCGAAGGCGGGAAGGCCCGTTATTTTACCGGCGTTACGGATCGGGAACTTGGCCAGACCGCAGCGGCCGAGACTGAACTCAAGAAGGTGGCGGGCTCGTGGAATCGCAACCTCGCCAACCTTGCCAAGGTCGCCCTGGCGTCAATCTATCACCAGGCGGGAAATGATCAGCAGGCGATCGATCTGTACAACGAGATCATTGCCAAGCCCTCGGATACCGTTACTGCCGGGTCGGCGCAGCTTGACCTGGCCGACCTGTACGCCGCGACGGGGAAACAGGCCCAGGCCCGTGCCTTGTGGGCGAAGCTGAAGGATTCGGACAAGGATGGCGCCGCCGGTTCGATCGCCGCGCAAAAGCTTTCCGGCAACCAGTAGGTTCCGGAGCAAATGACGACGAGGCGGAAGTCCCAGAAGATTCAACGTCTGAGCATTTTCGGCGTTGCCTGCGTCTGGTGGTTGTATGAGCGCCAGCCAGACTCTAGTTCCCGCTTGGATGGAGATCGTCGAGAGCCCCGTGCATGACGAAGCCCGCGCCCAGGAAGAAGCACTCGAGGCGCTGGTGGACCAGTATGCCACCACGCTGTACCGGGTAGCCTTTTCGGTTCTGCGCAATCAATCGGACGCGGAAGACGCCGTGCAGGAAGCCTTTCTGCGCGTTCTGCGGCACCGCGAGACGCTTGGAGAGATTCGCGACCACCGCGTGTGGCTGATTCGCATCGTTTGGAATATTGTTCTCGACCGCAAGCGCCGGGCGAAGACGCGCCCTGAAACGGACGACATTACCGAAGTCGCACGTGTGTTGCCCGCGAACGGGCTTACCGCGGAGCAACGTGCTGCCGCCGCGCAGCACCATGCCCACGTGCTGGCATGCGTTGGGAAGCTACCCGCAAGGGAACGCGAAGTGATGATGCTTTCGGCTTTTGAGGAACTCTCGAGCGTGGAGATCGCGTCGGTTCTCGAGGTTACGGAATCGAGCGTGCGTTCCCGGCTGTTTCGGGCGCGCAACCTGTTGGCCGAGTTGCTCAGCCATCCCAGGAGTATCCGATGAATTTCTCGACACATAATGAGAACGATCTCGAACGCAATGCTGGCGTAATCGACGCGGAACGGTCACTGCGTTTGATCGCATCTCTACCGGCCCCGGTTGGGATTGAGGATCGCCTGAAGTCCGGCCTGCGCGGCACTCCTAATCAAACGGGCGTGATCGCGTGGCCGCTCTCCTCGCCGAACAGGGTGGGCTGGGCACAGGTCTCGTACTTGCGCGCCGCCGCTGCCGCGGCGATTGTATTCGTGGTTGCGGGCGTCGGCTGGGAAGTCCATGCGCGTTTCGGGCCGGCGCCTGCGCCCGCTGCCGAAGCTGTACCGCAGCGCATCGACGGTGGCAGCGGACTTTCCCCGGCGGGAGCCAAGCGGACTCCGAAGACGGTGGAAGGCCCAAGGATTGCCGTTCCCGGGAACGCGGTGCAGCAAACACCCGCGGGTAATGTTTCTACCCGGCAGCGCGTGCATGGCGATCGCCGGCAAGAAAAAAAGAACAGACCATCGGTTCCGGTGGCGACACCGGTAGTTCGTTAAGGTCGAGCGGTTCGCGGGTCTATTCTTCCTTCATCACCGAGCGGACCAGCATGCCGAGCAGAGCCAGCACAACCGCACCCCAAAATGCTGGAATCCATCCATACACAATGAAGCCGGGCACGATCTTTGCGGCCAGCAGAATCATGGATGCGTTGACGAGCAGGAGGAAGATTCCGAAGGTCAGAATGGCAAAGGGAAAGGTGATCAGCTTGATCAGGAAGCCGAGCGTCGCGTTGAGAAAGCCGATCACAGCTGCGGCAATCAGGGCCGACTTCAGGTCATTCACGTAGAATCCGGGGATTAGATTGGCCACGACCATCAGTGCAATGGCGCTCAGTACCCAGTGAATCAGTGCTCGAAACATGTGGTGTTTTTCTCCGGAGTCGCGGAAGAATTCGTGCGGCAAGAACTTCGGACAGCGTAGATAGCAATCATAGCGCGGCCAACGGGCAGCCGCGCGCAATATGTGCGACCATTCTAGTAATGCAATCCCTGGTAGTTACTCTCTCTCGATTCCCCACACCAACTACAGCACCGACGGTCAATATCCGGCATGCCCATACGTAATCATTCGTTCCTAGCTGGCTGCATGCTTCTCCCGGTCTTGCTTTCCGTTGCTGCCAGCGAGCAGGGGACGGAGGCGCCGCTGCCGCCCATCCGGGAGCTGATGCAGCAGGTACAGGAGCACCAGAAGCAGCTCGACAAGATCCGCGAGAACTACACCTACACCTCCGAGCAGATGGTGCAGGACATCGATGCGAACCAGCAAGTGAAGAAGACGGAGTCTTCGGAGTACGAGGACTTTTTTGTCAACGGCCACGTGATTGAACGCAAAATCAAGTCGGACGGTCAGCCTCTGAATGCGCACGATGAACAGAAAGAGACGGAGCGCGTTACCAAGCTGGTGGAAAAAGCACAGAAGACACCACGGGACCAGCCGCTGGAGGGACCGACGATCAGCGTCAGCCGTCTGCTCGATATCATGGACGTGCGCAATGAACGACGCGAACTCTACCGCGGAGATCCGACGATTGTGTTCGACTTCGTGGGCCGCAAGGATGCAAAGACGCATGGCATGGCTGAAGACGCTTCAAAGAAACTGGAAGGAACCGTCTGGATCAACGAAGCCGATCGGCAGGTTGCGCACATGGAGGCGAGGTTCAACGACAACTTCCGCATGATCGGCGGAATCCTCGCGACCGTGCAGAAGGGCTCGAGTTTTCGTTTCGAACAGGCGAAGGTGAATGGGGAGATCTGGCTGCCGACGGGCGCCGAGGGCACCGTGCAGGCGCGGTTGCTGCTGTTCAAGAACCTGCGGCAGCACTTCCGGGAGCGGGACTTCGACTACCAGCGTTTCAAAGTGGAGACGCAAGTACCGAAGGATGCTAAGGTCGCGCCGGACAAAAGACCCTGAGACCCTGCTGTAGGCTGATTGCATGTTCATCCGCAAGCTATCGATCCAGCGCGTGGACGCGGCGGGGGCACGTCACGCGTGCCCGGTGCATTGGATCGACAACTTTGCGATGCGGAACTTCACGAATGATGCGATCTTCGATGACACCCTGCCGTGCGGCGACGGGCTGCTGGAAGCAGGGCATCGGGTCCCGCTGGATCGGCTGCGAACGGCGATGGAAGATTGGTTCCGGCGCAAGGGGTACATCAAAGCGGGCGAGCAAGTGGAGATCACGGAGTTGAGTGCGAAGTGAGCTCGAATCTCTGCCTCTACCGCGCGGGCTCATCCTCCTCCAAAATCAGGCCGAACCGCCTCCAGGGACGTTCGACGTCAAGCCCCACACTCCATCAAATCTACCCAAGCTCTTCAAAACAAATGCCAAAAGTTTCTTGCGGAATTGCAGGTTAATTCGGCGATAAGCCTAAGCTGAATCCATGTAGCAAATCTCATTGCCGTTTTCCTTCGCTCTTTCAACCTTCGCAGAACCGCAACACCAGGCCGCAACCCGCGGCCTTTTCTTTTTGCAGGAGAAACCAATGCATCTGAGTCCCACAGGCCTGAGCCTGCTGAAAAAATCAGAGGGGTTCCGCGACCGCGTCTATGCCGACGTCGCCGGATTCCCCACCATCGGCTTTGGCCACAGGCTGAGCCCTGAGGAAGCCTATCCAATCGGCATCAGCCTGTCACAGGGCGAAGCGCTTCTCAGCCAGGACCTTGTCATCGCCGAGGCAGCTGTCGACCGCCTCGTCAAAGTCACGCTGACCCAGGGCCAGTTCGATGCCCTGGTCGACTTCGTCTTTAACCTTGGCGCCGGTCGACTCGCCTCCTCAACGCTGCTGAGATACCTGAACACTGGAAAGTACGAGGCCGCTGCCTGGGCACTGCTCGCCTGGGATCATGCCGGTTCACGCGAAATCGCCAGCCTCAAGGCTCGCCGGGAAGCGGAGTTCCAACTCTGGAATCCGAACTCCGCCGCCGCCTGATACCAACTTGACTCGTAACTCCTTTCCGAAGAAGACTCTATGGATAAGTGTAATCAGGACAATACTTTGCAGAGCTCACTCGCCGTAACCTGGTGAAAAGGAGGACTTTCTTTCCAGAGTGTGGGGGGAGGGGGTCAATACCGGGCGAAAGTTACTTTCCCAAGGCGAGTTTGACGTGATAGTCTGTGCGACCTCGGGGATTTCCGCGCGTTCCCGCAGGGTGTTCTTGGCGCGGTTCACTTCCGCAATGGAGTGGTCGGACACCGGCAAAAAGATGATCGTGCACCAGGAAAGTTGCAACCCCTAACTGCGCTGATTAAAAGGCTTACCGAGCGTACCGCAAAGTGAGCCGATTTTGCTGTATTTTTTGCCTGCATCTCAAAGATTTTATTGGAGGTTATCGGCCCCCGGGCTGGTAAAATCACAGGATGCTTATTCGACCAAAAGCAACCAACATGAACCCCGAAAAGCCGCTGCCGTTCTGGCTGCTTGTGGGGATTTCCTGCTTGGCAGTGGCCGGGTTTTTGGGAACCATTTCCACCCGGACAGTGCAGGCGGATGCTCGGCTGCAAGGGCCAATAGCAACAACCCCGCCGGTAGTCGCGATGGCGACTCCGGAGATGAACGCAGCGGCACAACCAACGCCGAAGAAACGCGGCAAGATCTTTCGCGGCATCGCGTCCTGGTATGGATCGGTGTTTAACGGGCGGAAGACGGCGAGCGGTGAAACCTACAACATGTACGACATGACCGCGTGCCATCCTACACTGCCGTTCGGTAGCGTGGTGAAGGTGGTGAATCTGCGCAACAAGAAGTCG
This sequence comes from uncultured Acidobacteriaceae bacterium, assembly GCA_963830285.1. Classification (GTDB taxonomy): domain Bacteria; phylum Acidobacteriota; class Terriglobia; order Terriglobales; family Acidobacteriaceae; genus Telmatobacter. The sequence goes on along the minus strand of CAWHLU010000008.1, from coordinate 138,682 downwards.
GTGGTGGTGCGGATCACAGATCGCGGCGACCTGGGGAGCAACAACGGACGAATCATCGATCTTTCGTTCGCGGCGGCCGAGAAACTGCAGATGACGCAGGCGGGGCTGGCGCGGGTTTCGGTCGAGGTGCTGTCGCCGGAGCAGCCGACGAGCGAGTAGTCCTTCGAGTCTGATGTCAAAGGAAGGCCAGCCATGGGCTGGCCTTTTATTTGAGGTGAGGTTCGTCGCTTTCCCACCCTTGCGACGAAGAGCAAATGCGTCGCAAGGATGGGGCGCTCTCGGTCTCGATCTGGGGAGTATTTCCCCAGAGTTCAACCACCCCTGCGACGAAGACCCGTCGCCGGGGCCCCTGTAAGAGACAGGACCTGGAGCACCCGGCTGGAATTCCCGGCGAGCGGGAGCAAGCGCCGTCTCCTTAACGGTAGGGGTGGAGGATTGAGCAGAAGGGGTCAGATTTCAGCGCTCTTCCCTGAAATGATGACAATATATCTTCGGGTGGAGCGGCAGAAAGCGCCCTCCGTCCTGAGTTCCGGAGTGAAAGGTTTGCCGGGGGAAGGTGAACCGTGGAACCGGTAGCTGCGAAGAATGTCCTTCTAATCGAAAACCAAGCCGAACAGGCGAGCCGGATTCGGGAGATGTTCAATGAACTGGATTCAAACGTCTTTCAGGTGACGCATGTGTCGTCGATCGGCGATGCGGAGCGGTATGTTGCAGGGAATGCAGTAGACATTATCTTGCTGGACCTCGGATTGACAGAGCCGCACGGATTGGAAGCATTCAGGAGGTTCCACACCCCGGAGCCGCGTGTTTCGATGGTTTTGCTGTGCGACCCGATCGACGAACCAATCGCAGTTCAGGGGATTCATGAAGGCGCGCAAGATTATCTAATCAAGGGACAGATTGAACCCCGGGAATTGAAACGGGCTCTTCTCAATGCCGTTGAGCGCGAAAGCATCTGGGAAATCCTCTCCGTAGAGAAAGAACGCGCCCAGGTCACTCTGGATTGCATTGGCGATGCCGTGATCTGCACCGATTCGTCGGGAAACATCGCGTTCTTGAATCGCGTCGCGGAGACAATGACTGGCTGGCCTCTCAAGGATGCGATGGGCCGGGCGATGGGCGAGTGTTTGCGGATTGTCGACGCGATCACTCGAAAGACAATCATAGACCCGATGGCAAAAGCCGCCTCAAAAAATGAAACGGGCAGCCTGCCGTTGAACTGTATCCTGATCAGCCGTGAAGGGCATGAAGTTCATATTGAAGACTCGGTCGCTCCCATCCACGATCGGGATGGACAAGTGACAGGAGCGGTCATCGTGTTCCGCGACGTGAGTGCGACTCGGGCGTTGGAGAAGGAGTTGACGGATTCCGCCCACCACGATTTTCTCACTGGGCTACCCAATCGAATCCTCTTGAATGACCGGATTGGCCAGGCGATCTCCCTTGCACATCGTCAGGGGTGCCATGCGGCGGTGCTATTTCTAGACCTGGATGGGTTTAAGCAGATCAACGATTCTCTCGGGCACTCCCTCGGCGACAAGCTTCTTCAGTCCGTTGCAAAGCGGCTGCTGGAGTGCGTGCGTGCTCCGGATACCGTGGTACGCCATGGTGGCGATGAGTTCATTGTGTTGCTTCAGGAATTGGGGCGCCCGGTGGATGCGGTCTATACGGTGGCAAGGCTATTGAAGAAGTTGGCGGAAGGATATTCGATCGACTCGCACCAGATCTCCATTACGACGAGCATTGGTGTGAGCGTCTATCCCGGCGACGGACAGGATGGCGAAACGCTGATCAAGAATGCAGACATAGCCATGTATCAAGCAAAGAAGAGCGGAAGTCAGAGCTATCGATTCTTCAGGCCGGAGATGGCGATCGAATCCGTTGAGCCTCGGTCCGACGAGCAGGTTTCGTCGCAAGGTTGGGATCGGAATGAGTTCAGGTTCGGGCGAACAGCGAAGTAGAAGGTCCTTCGCTCAGGATGGCGGACCTGAAGCAAAGCATCCTTCACTTCGCCTACCCCATGGACTCTCGTCCATGGGGCTCCGAAGCGCTACGTTCAGGATGACAAGGTGTACTTGTCAGCTGACGGCTATTGGCCGGTGTCGGGGAGTTTGTAGGGCTTTGGAGAGCCACTGGCGGGCTTCGTTGACGGCGCCCTGGGTGTTGTCGTTGGTCTGGACGGCGAGGCGGTATTCGTTGACGGCGCGGTCGCGCTGGCCGGTGATGTCGAAGATCTTGCCGAGAGCGATGTGGCTCCAGACCTCGGTCCAGCGGGGCTCGCCGTCGCCGCGGAGGGCGTCGCGATAGGAATTGACGCTGGCCTGGTAGTTGCGCTGGGTAAAGAGCACTTCGCCGATGCGATAGCTGGCCAGGGAGCTTTGGGAGTTGGCCTCGAGCGCCTTCTGATATTCGGCGAGCGCGCCGACGAGATCGCCTTGCGCGACCAGCTGCTGGCCCTTGAGGATGGCGATGCGCACCTGGAGGTCGGGCGAGGATTTGAGCACCCAGTCGCCGGGATCGATGATGATGTGGCGAGGGCGGCCGAAGGTGTCGACCACATATTGGGAGTCGGTGCCGACGACGTCGATCTTCTGGTCCACGGTCTTGCCGTCGGTTTCGACGCGCAGGTCGACGGGCATGCGGAAGAGGTCGAGGTCCTGGTTGATTTCGCCGATGGTGCGGAAGCCCTTGTTATTGCCGAGGCGGTAGACGGCGTACTTGTTGGTGAAGGTGGGCGCGCCGGTGCCGTCGACCCATTGCGAGAAGAACGGAAGGAGCTGCTGCTGGCTCTGCGCTTCGGCCACCTTCTCGAAGTCTGCGGCGCGAATGGATTTGTCGGTGTATTGGCTGAGGGCGCCTTTGAGGGTGGCGAGGAAGGCCTTGTCGCCGATCTCCCCGCGGAGCATGTGGAAGATCATGGCGCCCTTTTCGAGGGTCATGGACTGGAACTCCGGCGAGAAGGGATTGAGGCGTGCGGAACTGGACAGGGGAATCGTGTCGTAGGCGAGCGCGCCGGCGGAGACGTCTTCCAGGGCGGTCTTGAGGGCGCTTTTGCCGTTTTCGTCTTCGACAAACATCAGCTCGCCGTAGCGCGACATGCCGTTGGTGATCCAGGCGTCGTTGAGGGTGCGGGGGCTGACTTCGGAGCCCCACCACTGGTGGGCGATGGTGTTGGCGAGCAGGCGGATGCCGGACTTGTCGCCGACGCGGGAGCCCATGATGGCGGCCAGTTCCGGCGCCCAGACGGCGGGCAGGGTGTCGTCGGGGATTTCGACGACGTTGAGGTGGGTGGATTCCGGCTCGCCGAAGCTGTCGGTGAAGAAGTCGAATTCGCGGGTGGCCGTTTGCGCGAGCTGGTTTGCCGAGCGCCTGGTGGGCTGACGGTGAGATAGACCTTGACGTTGCCCGAGCCGACAGAGACGGGGCCAACGAATCGGCCGGCGATGACGGTGCCGGGGAAGCCGGGCTTGTTCCAGTTGAAGTCGTACTGGTCGCCGGGCTTGCCGTCGGCGAGGGTGACGGAGTGGGATGCACCCTGCGCGCCGCTGGAAAGAACCTTCATGCCCTGCGGCACGCGGATGTGCATCTCGGCGGTGAAGCGGTCGGTCATGTAGCCGGTGCTGGGAAACCAGCGCGCGGGATAGAGCAGGTAAGTGATGGGCTCCTGGATGGCGGCCAGCTTCAGTCCTTCAATGGGGCCGTCTTCGCTGCCGGTGATGGTGCCGTCGTATTCAAATGTCCAGCGAGCTGGTTGGCCGGGGACGAACGGCGGATGCCGGCGTGACGCGGATGGTGCCGTCGGCGGTGCGCTCGCCGGTGAGCAGTTTGCCGGAGTCATCGGTGATCTTGGTGATCTTCAGGGCGGGATGGAATCCGAAGCTGACCATCTCGCTGTTTTCAGGCGCGGTAAAGGTGACGGTCGTCTTGGCCGCGAGATGGTGCGTGGTCGGTGTCGATTTCGGCGTCGATGACGTAGCCGGTGATTTCAAGCGTAGGGCGTTCGGGCCGTTGCGCGGCGAGGGGGCGAGACGCAAAGAAGCCGACGCCAAGAATCAGGAGCGCCGCCAAAGGCCCAAATCCGCAAGGCGCCAACGGCCGGCGGAGAGCCGATTTCAGATTCAGCATTTCCAGTGTTAGACGCATGTTCTTCCCAATCGCGACGGAGCTTTGTATTGTCATTTTTCCGCAGCCTGCACCATCAGGATTGTACGGATTCGGAGACGGGTAAAGCATTGCCGATCTGCCTGATTGTGATGCCTGCAACACGACTGATGGCGGTTTCGACCCCGTCCCCCAACCCGGACTCGCCGGGGGTGAGAAGGCCTCGAAAGTGGGCCAGCTCCTTCATCATGGACTGGCGAAGTGGTCCGTCGGGTAGCAGGGGCTCGATCTGCCGGACGATATTGGCGGCGGTGAAGTCGGATTGGATGAGCTCGGGGACGACCATTTTGCCGGCAATGAGGTTGGCCATGGCGACGAACGGGACTTTGACCACGCGGCGGGCGATTTCATAGGTAAGCGGCGAGACCCGGTAGACGACGACAAAGGGATTGCCGATGAGCGCGGCTTCGACGGTGGCGGTTCCGCTGGCCACGACGGAGGCGCGGGCGTGCATGAGAGCGGCGCGTGCGTCATCGACAAGCTGGACGGGGAGCCCTTCGCCGTATTGCTTGACCAGGCCTGCGAGCATCTTGCGCTGGGATGGGTTGAGCGTGGGAGCGAGGGGAATGATGAATTCGAATTCCTTGCGCGGGCTGGTGGCACGAGGTCCGCGGAGCGTAAGGATGCGGGCGGCGGAGAGCATCGGGGGCAGGTTGTCGCCGATCTCCTTGGCGCGGCTGCCGGGCAAAAGGCCAATCCAGGAGCGCGAGGCGTTGAGTCCGGTTTCACGGGCAAAGCGCTCACGGGTGACGGAGGGCAGGGGCAGGTCGGCGAGCGGGTGACCGACGAATTCGGCGGAGACGCCGTGTTTGCGATAGAAGGCCTGTTCGAAGGGGAAGATGACGAGCATCTTGTCGACGAACTTCTGCACAAGCTTGATACGTTTTCTCTTCCACGCCCAGATCTGGGGGCTGACGAAAAAAATGACGGGAATGCCGAGGCGGTGGAACTCCTTAGCGAGCTTGAAATGGATGTCGGGGAAGTCGATGAGGACGGCGATGACGGGCGGGTGAGTGCGGATGGATTTCTTGAGTTTCCGAAATTCGCGATAGATGCGCGGCAGGTGCTGGATGACCTCGGTGATGCCCATAACTGCCATGTCTTCAGAGCGAACGATCTGGCGAAGGCCGGCCTTGAGCATGCGCGGCCCACCCATTCCGACGAATCGGGCATGGCGACCTTCCACGGCGAGTTGACTGCGCAGCTCTTCGACCAGCATGGCTCCGTAGAGCTCGCCGCTGGCTTCGCCCGCGGAGATGAAAATGGTGGGCTCGGACATCCGTGCGCCTCATCCCGCGCTGAAAACAATGATAAAGGGTTGGGGATGCAGAGTTTTGCAGGTATTCAGGAAAGAATGCGCGGGGGACCGGAAATCGGAGAAGCATGCCGGGATTTCAGAGTCGGAACGAGGAGGGCCGAGTGGATTTTGGCGAAATATTCGTTGGTCCGGAGCGGGGATTGTCTTACATTGATGGCGTGAGGTGCGTGATGGGATTTGCTCTGGCCTCCTTTCGGTGCAATGCAGCCGGGTGCATGGTTGCGCTGGCTGCCATTTTTCCTGTGGCGGCAATGAGTCAGACGCCTTCGCCGGCTCCACAGGCCGTTCCCCAACCCCCTGTTCTTCAGAATCCGATTTCGGCGGGGGATCTGGCTTTTCTGAGTGGGTACGCGGGACGAGCGACGAAAGAACTAACGAAGGACAAGCAGTTTCGCGCGTTGAAGAAGGCCATGATGCCGCGCACGGAATATCATTACGGCCGCGATATGCCGCTGACGGATGCTATGGACGATGTGCTGGACGGATCGCCGTTGCCGGTAAATGTGCGTGATGGACGCTACGTGACGGTGATGGGGATGCAGGGGCCGTACCTGCATGGACGCGGTTTCTTATGGTTCGATCTGCAGGAAGGAATTGGTCTGGGAGCATTTTATTTCACGCCCACCAACGGGGAGCCGACGCCAACGCTGACGGTGTTTTCGCGGCAGCTGAAGCAGAGTTCGCTGGCGCTGAGCGAATTGCCCCGCGCGTTTGTAGATGATCTGAGCCAGTGGAGCGCGGTGGCGCGCATTCCTGCGATTACGCCACGGTATTTCATTCCCGATAACGGGAAGAAGTATGTGCTGGAGCACGACGAGGATTATTGCTGGCATCCGGAGGGCACGCCGGCGCCGGCTGAGGGCGATTGCATGCAAGCCAACCTGGACGCAGCGAATGCGGACATGGATGCAGCATACTTCATGAAGGAAACGCACAACGCGGCAAATGCAACCGCATGGATGCTCGATCCGGAGCAGACGGCGTGGCTTGCGATGCGCGCCAGCACCTGCGGCGGGCCGAATGGGATTGCCTGCAGTGTCCGCATGACGCGGGAGCGTATTCGCGTGATTATGGGCCCGGGAGCGCCGAGGCCGCGGGGGTTGCAGGCGAGCCGGTAAGGGCTGCGGATTTACGCCAGCGAAGCGGCCTTCTCCGGGATGATTGCCTGGGAACTCTCTTTGAGGCGAAGGATCAGGCCCTGCATCTCCATGTAGTTCGTTCCCTCCTGGATCTGGCCGCCACTTACAATCAGGAAGGACGATCCGTCGAGGGCCTCCTTCTTCAGAGTGGGCGCGAATCCGAGGTGCTCGCCGAGGTGGGTCATGGTCGCAGACCAGGCGACGGCGACCTTGTCACCCTCAGCAACAATTTCCCGCACCGTGATGTGAAGGTCGGGAAAGGCCCCAAGGAATATGCGGTGTACGCTTTTGAAGCTCTCGGGACCGACCAGCACAGAGTTCGGGTCGGGGAATCCATAGGCTTTGCCTCCCGGAGCGAACATCTCATCGATGGCTTCTTCGCGCTGCTGGTTCCATACTTCCTCAAACCAGCGCCGGACCAATTTTTTGTTCTCTTCGGACATGCGTGACCTCCGTGCGCGGAAGGATAGCAAACGCTGGTCTGCGTGAATAGCAGTTTTTGGGATCTGGCAGGAACGTGCGGAAAACATGCTGCGATCGCGCGGGGCATTTGATAGACTGCGCAAGCCCAAAGCGAATCCCCATTTGACTGCATTCCCTTCGTGTCGGGTAGGAGAGGTCATTCATGCAAAACGGAAGTCATGTGGACGCGCAGCTCAATCCAGGCATTGTTTTTGACATGGTGCAGGCGGTTCAGAAGACGGCGGCGCTCAAAGCGGCCATCGATCTGGACATTTTCAGTGCAGTCGGACAGGGGCCGGGCGACGTGGCCTCGATTGCAAGACACGCGAAGGCGTCGGAGCGGGGTATTCGCATTCTTTGCGATTTTCTGGTGATCAACGGCTTGCTGACCAAGGAAGGGAACAGCTACAGGCACACACCGAACAGCGCTGCATTTCTTGATCCCGCGTCGCCGGCGTGCATGGCATCGGTGGCACATTTCATGGCCCGTCCGGAGCTAATTCAAGGACTGGCGGGGCTTGCGGATGTGGTGCGTGCAGGGCGAACCCACCTTCCTGGCGAGGGCAGTGTAGAGCCGGAGAACCCGCTGTGGGTGGAGTTTGCGGAGAACATGGCGCCGATGATGGGTCCTATGGCGGGGCCGCTGGGCGCAGTCGTTCTTGATGGGCACGAGGGACCGATGCACGTGCTGGACATCGCGGCCGGGCATGGACTTTTCGGGATTGAAATTGCCAAGCAGAACAAGCATGCGCAGGTGACGGGGCTGGACTGGGCGCCGGTGCTGCGCGTGGCGTTGAAGAACGCGGAGAAGGCCGGCGTACAGGACCGCTACAATATGCTGCCGGGAAGCGCGTTCGAAGTGGAGTTTGGCGGGCCATACGATGCGGTGCTACTGACAAACTTCCTGCATCACTTTGACAAGCCGACGTGCGTGGGCCTGTTGAAGAAAGTGCATTCTTCGCTGAAGCCGGGCGGCAAGGCGGCAACGCTCGAATTTGTGCCGAACGAGGATCGGGTATCGCCACCGATGCCGGCCGGATTTGCGATGACGATGCTCACCACCACCGCAGCAGGCGATGCGTATCCGTTCAGCCAACTTCGTGCGATGTACGACGAGGCGGGATTCAAGGACGTGAAGGCGCACCCGATTCCGATGAGCCCGCACACGATTGTGATGGGGAATGCGTAGGGGCAGGGGCCAGGGACTGGGGACTAAGGAAAGCTAGGATCCGCTCGCTCCCGGCTTCCAGGTGCATCGTCAGATTCTTGACAGAGGTGATCCCACTTCGTGCGGAGGTGGCAGGATGCGCAACCCTTAGGTTGCGCATTTTGTTTTTCAGGCGTAGAGGTGTGCGACGAGATTGCGGACGATGGGGTAGCATTCACAAGCGGCACTTTCCAGGCCTTTGTGGTCGATCACATGAATGCGGCCACGGCTGTACTTGATGACGCCGTTGCGCTGCAGCGTTCCCGCGGCAAGGGTGACGCTGGTGCGGCGTGCGCCCAGCATTTCAGCGAGAAACTCCTGAGTCAACTCAAAATTATCTGATTCCAGTCGGTCCCGGACCATCAACAACCAGCGGGCAAGGCGTTCTTCGATCTCGTGGAGGCCATGGCAGGCGGCGAGCTGGCTGAGAATGAAGCCCTGGCACTGCACACATTCCAGAATGCGCTGCGAAAGCGGGAGGTGCGCGTGGAAGAGCTGCTGCAACTCACCGAAAGGCATGCGCAGGGCGGTCCCTTCACTTTGGATGAAGGCCGTGGTCGGGGCGGCGGCGGGCCCCAGAACGCTGATCGCTTCCACGAGGCCTTCCCGGCCAATCACGCCGACTTCGGCTCCGACGCCGTCGGACATAAACGTAACGACGGAAGCAATGCCAGAGGTCATGAAGTGCGCAAACTGGGGCTTCTGGCCGGGTTTGGTGAGTACTGTTCCAACAGGCAGGTCGACTGGTTGCAACCGGGCGAGCAGAGACGATTTCAGCTCAGGCGGAAGGGCATTGATAATCAGGTTTGTCAATTCGGCGGTCATTGCAGGGATATCCTTTGCGACAGTCGCAAGGGATTCCGCCTATGCCGGCGAGAAGAATTGCGATCAAAATAAAGGAGATCTATCGCTTCCTGCGCACGACTATATCCTCCCCTCCCAGGGGAGGAATGTTCAATACCGCACATAACTGCGGAATTGTGAATTTTTGGCAATTCTGAGTTGTGACGCTGCGGGTCTTGTTTGAGGCCGGCGCCTCTTGAGGGTCGCGTCGACTTGAGCGCAGCGAATTTCCGATACCGTGACCCAGGAACTGCTTTAGTCAGCCTTGGCGGAGAGAGGGATGGAGACGCGGAAGGTCGTCCCGTTGCGAGAGGGGCGCGTCGTGGTCCGGCTGCGAATGCGGCCGTGATGCTTCTCGATGATGGATTTGGAGATGGAGAGGCCGAGGCCAGTGCCGCGCTCCTTTTTGGTGGTGAAGAAGGGGTCGAAGATCCTGGGCAGGATGCGAGCTGGAATGCCGGGTCCGTTGTCGGCAACTGTGACATGCGCTTCTTCGGCGGCGCGCCGCACACTGACCGCGAGGATGCCATTTTCGGGCAGGGCGTCGATGGCGTTGGAAATGAGATTTGAGAGCACCTGGAGCATGTCGCCGGCGTGGACCTCAGCGGTGACGTCAGCCATGAGGCGCTTGCGCAGAGTGATGTGCTTGGCGATGATTTTCCTTTGATACACGCGGAGAGCCGCTTCGGCCAACGTAGCGATGGCGGTGAACTCGCGGGTTTCGGGCGAGCGATAGAAGCTGAGGGTCTGCCGGGAGAGCTTGGTGAGGGTGGCGAGCTGCTCCTCGAGCATACCGCTGAACACGCGAACCTGGGAGGGGCTATCTGCCTCCTGTTGAATGAGGTAGTTGAGATTGTGGACGGCTTCGAGAGGGCCGTTGATCTCGTGCATGACCATGGCCGCAAACTGTCCGGCGACTATGAGTTCCTGATTGTGACGGAGAATGTCCTGGGCTTCCTGCGATGGATCAAGCGCGAGTGCGACTGGCCGGCTCATGGATTACCCCCCTCGTCAAACACTGGGGAGGATGCCATTGGCAGACATCAACTACCCGGAGGGAAGCGCCTCCGCAGGCCAGTTTCTGGAGCTTCGACACGGCAGGTTTTTTGTGGAGCGGAGAAACCCGCTATGTTTGGTACGAAACATAAGATGGCGGAGCCGCCGAAAAGGTGGTCTGCGAGAAACTTTCTGAGAAAGCAAGCGACAATCTCGACTCAGGATTTCGAACGGCGGACACGCGCGGCCGCGGCCAATTCCTGGAGCAGCGGGTAGGTCTGGTTCCAGTCGATACAGGCGTCGGTAATGCTCTGGCCGTAGACAAGGGGCTGGCCGGGAACGAGCTTTTGCGCGCCGGAGACGAGGTTGCTCTCGAGCATGACGCCGATAATGTTGCGGTCACCGGCGGCGACTTGGGCACAGACGTCGCGGCAGACGACGGGCTGACGAAGGTGATCCTTGTTGCTGTTGGCGTGGCTGCAGTCAATCATGATGCGCGGCGCGATCCCCGCCTTCTCCATCTGGGCAGCAGTATCGGCGACGCATGCAGCGGTGTAATTGACCATCTTGCGGCCGCCGCGCAGGATGATGTGGGTTTCGCGGTTGCCCGTTGTGACGAAGATGGCGGATTGTCCGTGCTTGGTGTGGCCGAGGAAGGTGTGCGAGTGCGATGCGGAGAGGATGGCGTCGATGGCGACCTGGATGTCGCCGGAGGTGGCGTTCTTGAATCCGACGGGGCAGGACACGCCGGAGACGAGCTGGCGGTGAACCTGGCTCTCGGTGGTGCGGGCGCCGATGGCTCCCCAACTGACGAGACCCGCGATGTACTGCGGCGAGATCATGTCAAGGAACTCGGTGCCGGAAGGGACGCCCATCTCTGCGAGATCGAGGAGAAGATGGCGGGAGAGACGGAGGCCGTCATTGATTTTGTAGGAGCCGTCGAGATGGGGATCGTTGATGAGGCCCTTCCAGCCGACGGTGGTGCGGGGCTTCTCAAAGTAGACGCGCATGACGATCTGGAGGTCGGCGGAGAATTCGGCGATGGCGGATTTGAGCAGGGCGGCGTATTCGACGGCGGCCCTGGTGTCGTGGATGGAGCAGGGGCCGACGAGAACCAGCAAACGCGGGTCTCGATGCGCGAGGATGCGGGAGATATCGAGGCGCGCATTGAAGATGGTGGCGGTTGCCTCCTCGGTGATCGGGCGTTCCTCTTCGAGGAAGACCGGGGGGAGGACAACCTTGGTCCACTGGATGCGAACGTCTTCAATGCCTTGATTCATGAGCTCTTCGGAGATGCCGGATGCTGAGTTGGCGGGAAACCTGGCAGCGATTCGGAAAGGATCTTTGAGTCAAGATTATCAGGATTATGCTTCGTGGTTCTAGTCGCAATGGCGCGGCTTGGATGGGTACTCAGCCACGATCGCTCTTGGATCAGCCTCCGATGTGCGGTCGCTGGATTGTGCCCCGCGGAAGCGGCAAGCAACTGCAGGTTCCTCCGCTCCCTACCCCTTCGGCTTCGCTCAGGGTTCGGTCGGTCGGAATGACAGTGCTCTTGGTGTCATCGTCGGGATTTGCGTTTGGCGTCGGCGCGCGGCCAGAACTGGAATTCGTCGGCGTAGAGTTCGCCGTTGAGGTCGGCGACACGCTGGTTGAGGCGGGTTTGTGCGTCGGAGATGGCCATGTTGTAAATTGCCGGACCAACCTCTTCGAGGAAGAAATTGAGCAGGAGACCCGCCGGCATGTCGCCGATGGGCTCGAGGTTCTCTTCGAAGTAGCGCTGCATGGATGCGATGGCGTCGGTGCGTTGTTGCTTTGTGAGTTCGAGCTTGACCATCGAGCCGGCTCCTGGATGAGAGATGAATCCAGATTACTGAATCGTGACGGTGAACGTCTGCGTGGCGGAGGTGACGTCGGGTCCGCTGGCGGTGAGCTTGGCTGCTGGAACGATGAGTCGGGCCATCATTCTTGCAAACCGGCAGAAGGTCAACTGCAGGGGTGACTGCACTGTATTCCCATTTCGGATGCGAATTCATGCCGCCCTACCCCTAGATAAATGCGTCTTAGTGACCAATGAGTAAGGGTGTACGGAATGTAGACTCCGTGGGGGGAGAAATTCATGGGCTGGCGTCACGCATGGTCGATCGGTTTTGCAATCGGGCTCCTGGGGATGGCGGCGGGGCATAACCCGGGCGCCCTTGCGCAGGCAGCACCGGCGCAGCAACCGGGTAGCGGCGATCCGGTACTTGAGCACCGGCCTCCGCCGAAGCCGAAGAACTCGCTGATTCCTGAAGGAAAGATCAAGCTGGACGTGGTGGTCGATGACGGGGCGGGAAAACCGGTGCTGGATTTGCAGCCCTTGGATTTCAAGATTCTCGACAATGGGCAGACGCGCAAGGTGATGTCGTTTCGCGCTTTCAACGACGCCGAGGGGAAACCCGATCCACCCGTTGAGGTGATCCTCGTGATCGACTTGGTGAACCTGCCTTTCCAGCAGGTCGCCATTACACGGCAGGAGATTGGACGGTTTCTCAAAGAGAATGACGGGCACCTGAAACAGCCGGTGACGCTGCTTTTACTGAGCGATGCCGGAATGCGCGTGCAGCCCCGGCCTTCGATCGACGGCAATGCGCTGTTGAGCGTGGTGAACCAGATCAAGGGCAGCGTGAGGACCATCGACTCGGCGATGGCCGGCGAAGGTGTGCTCGAACGCTTTCAATTGTGCGCGCGGCAGATGGGGGCTATCGCAGAAAATGAAGCGCGCAAGCCGGGGAGAAAGCTGCTGATCTGGGTGGGCCCCGGCTGGCCGATGTTGAATCAGCCCGTGCTTGGGTACTATTCCGAAAAAGATCAGCAGAGATACTTCGACGGCATTGTTGAGCTTTCAACCAAGCTCCGGCAAGCGCGCATGGTTGTCTACAGCGTTGCTCCCTCGACAGGCGCAGACACGACTTATACGATTCGCTACCAGGACTATCTGAAGCCGGTGAAGTCGCCGCGGGAGTCAGACCCCGGCGACCTGTCGCTGAAGGTGCTGGCGACCCAGACGGGCGGGAAGATTCTGGGACCGAATAACGACCTGGCAAGCCAGATCGACAAATGCATTACGGATGCGAATGATTTTTACCGGATTTCTTTTGATCCGCCGCTTGCGGAACACGCTGATGAGTATCACGATTTGAAGGTAGTGGTGAATAAGCCGGATGTAACGGTTCGTACAAATTCAGGGTTCTACAACGAGCCGCCGGGCCACTGAGGCTGATGGCCGGGCGGTTGGCGATGCTGCGGCGTTTTTGGCGAAGATGCATCGGGACGCACGGCCTAACGGTGCAGCATACGTTTCTTGCGCAACAGCCAGACTCCGACGGAGAGTGTGAGCCAGACAAGCGTGGCGAGGACGAAGGTCTGAGCGACGCCGGCGCGCGGCAGCCACATCCAGAACACCAGAGCGAACCCGGCAAGGCCGATGCAGCCCATGGCAGTTCCGAGTGCATCGATGGCAGCGACGACTCGGCCGCGCTTGGTGCCGTTGAAGCCTGCACGAGCCTTGTGCTCTTCTTCGTGGGCCTCGACGAGGCTTGCGCTGGCTGGGAAGATCGCAGGAAAGGCAAGGAAGAAGCCACCAATCACAGGACCGAATCGCTGTGCGATCAAGCCTGCGATCACGCATGCAGCTCCGCCGAATACGAAGCGAAATATCCATTCGTGGGGCTTGATGCCTTTGATCGCGGAGAGCCTGGCATGCACGATCATGGCGGCTATCTCACGATGAGCCAGAAAGCGCCGCAAGCCGCAAACCACACCGGCATCAGAGCGGCGGTTGCTGCAAGAGCGTGCGGCCTCAGGCGAAGCAGCATCCAGCTTACGCAGAAGGCATACAGCAGGAACGCAATCGCGCCGAAGATCATGGAGCGCGCCTCGACGGCTGCGTAGGCTTTGCCGTGGCTGGCGATGGTGATGCCGATGGTGGCGAGCGCGATCGAAGGAGCTGCGCCGAAGAGGCCGGCAAAGCTCTTGGGGCGAAACATTTCAGCCAGTACGGCGAAGAAGCTGACGATGACGCCGCCGATCAGGAAGCGGGCGAGAAGCTCTCCAACTTCAACCTGCATGGAGACAAACCCTCACGCGGCTCGCTGCGCTTTGTGGATCATGCGCATGGCGGCGTCGACTTTCTTGCAGCCTAAGAGTGTGTATTTTTTGCCTTCAAGGCGGTGATAATTCACGAAAAACTCTTCAAGTTCGCGCAGGAATTTTTTGGGCAAATCTCCAAGGCGCTTGATGTAGGCATATTCGTGGTTCATTTCCGCAACAGCGAGAAGGCGATCATTGCGGATCTTCTTTTTCCCGTCGGTCTGTTCGCCCTCGATGATGCCGATAAGGCGGGCGCGGACGGCGATGCCGGGGAATGCGGGTTCATCCATGAGGAGCAGCACGTCGATGGGGTCGCCATCCGGGGCGAGGGTCCTGGGCAGGAATCCGAAATCATAAGGGAAGCTCATGCCCGCGGGAAGAACTGCTTTGACCGTGAAGATGTTCTGCTCGACATCGAAGGCAAATTTGTTGCGACTGCCCTTGGGGGTTTCGATAATGACCTGGATTATTCCGTCGGCTTTGTTCACCGGTTTGAGGAGGACGGGGTTTGCCATGCTTGAGGCAGCTTTCTTTGCCATTTCACGCTCCGCTCTAGCTACGAGTGTTCGTCTTTCAGTTGAGAGAGGCGTTGGACCGATTCGGTTGCCCTAAGCGCCTTGATCTGTGCCAGATGCAGCGCAGGACTTTACGGAACTTGACAGTGCTGTTGTGAGATTTCTACAATTAAAAAGGCGACTTCCACCTATTTGGGGCTCTAAGCATCTCATTTTGGGAGGATTAAGGCGGTTTCCGGTTCGATTTGCGGGAGACTGGCCTGCGCCGTCCAGCGAGGTAGCTGATCCGATGCCTGAGACGCGCGTGAGTCCGCGGGAGCGGCTGGTTCTTACGGCGATTATCGAGCTCTATATCGCTACCGGGGAACCTGTGGCTTCGCAGACGGTTGCGGATCATTTTGCCCACAAGGAGGGTTTGAGCTCGGCGACCATCCGGAATGTGATGGTGTCGCTGGGTGAGGCCGGACTGCTGGAGCAGCCGCACACCTCGGCGGGACGCGTGCCCACAGCGGCGGCGTTTCGCTACTACGTGGAACAGATTACGAGGCCGGACGCGCCGCTAGGGCGGATCGGAGTGGGCGGAGCCGCATTTGCTACGCTGCCGCAGGCCGCAGCTCCGCTGAGCGAGGAGCGCCGCGGGCAGATTGAGGAAAGTTTCTCGGGCGTGACCAGTTCGAACGAATACCTGGAGCGCACCTCGCATGTGCTGGCGCTGATTTCGAGCGGGCTGGGGGTGGCGCTGGCGAGCGCGACGGCGGACCAGGTGCTGGAGCATATTCATTTTTCCCGGTTGTCGGTCGGGCGCGTCCTGGCCGTGGTGGTGACGCGCGCCGGAGCGGTGCTGGACAGGGTGCTGGTGCTGGACCGGGAGATGACGCATCTGGAACTGGAAACGGCAGCGCGATATTTAAATGAGACGTTTCACGGGTGGCCGGTGGAGCGAATTCGCACCGAAGTGACGCGGCGGATGGATGAGGAACGTGCGGCTTACAACCAGTTGCTGTCGTCGGTGGAGGAACTCTGCCGCAAGGGGGCACTGGCGATGGGCGATGCGGCATCAGTGCTCTACGTGGAGGGCATGGCGAACCTGATTGCGGTTGAGGTTGACCGGGAGCGGCTGAAACAGATGCTTTTGGCGCTGGAGGCCAAGCAGCGCCTGGTGGATTTGCTAACGGCCTATGTGAATGGCAGCCAGCAGGAAGTGCGCGTAGTGGTAGGACTGGATGAGGCTTCCCCGGCGATGCAAGACCTGGTGCTGATCGGGTCTCCCGCGCGGCTGGGTGGCACCAGCCTGGGAACGGTGGCAGTGATTGCACCCACCCGCATCCAATACCAGGAGATGATCCAGGCGGTGCGGTACGTGGCGAGGCTCTCGGAGCGCATCCTGGAGATTCCGACTCAGTAAAGGGCCCGGAGAACAAGCCGGGAAGGGCGCGGATACAAGTCCGCAAGCGATGGAATTTTGCCACGCGAGAGGCCGCTGCACTGTGCGGGCACTTGCCGAGGAATTTATCATTGACTAAGAAGAGAAATATTTGGGGAATTCGTAGAGATATGCCAAAGAAGGAAGCAGATTTGACGGCGCTGGAAAACGAGGGAACCGCTGGGGCGGAGAACGGGTCGGCAGAGACAGCCGAGACGCCCGCGGCTGACGTTCCGGGCGATGAGGCAGCGGTTGGCCGAGCGGAGTTTGAACAACTGAGGGCCGAGTATGACCAGCTGAAGAAGGAGCGCGATGCGTTGTTGGAACGGCTGGCGCGGCTACAGGCGGAGTTTGAGAATGCCCGCAAGCGGGCAGAGAAGGAGAAGGCCGATTTCAAAGACTTCGCGCTTGGCTCCGTGGTGGAGCAGTTTCTGCCGGTGTTGGACAACTTCGAACTGGCGCTGAAGTCGACCGGTTCGCTGGAGCAGTTGCGCGCGGGCGTGGAACTGATTGTGAAGCAGATGGAAGAGATCCTGCGGGGACTGCAAGTGCAGCCGGTGGCAACTGTGGGCGAGGAATTCGATCCGCGTCATCACGAGGCGATGGGTTCGGTGGAGCGCGACGATCTGCCGGATCAGCACGTGGCGGAGGAGATTCGCCGCGGATATCGACTGCGCGAAAAGCTGTTGCGGCCGGCGCTGGTGCGGGTAGTATCCAACCCAAAACAGACGAGCGAATGAACACGAGTGGCGCTGAGGATGCGGACGTTTCCGGGTCAGGATATCCGGGGCGGCGAACATGCGACGCGCGGGGCGAATCCCGTGCCTACAACGAGAAAAGGTTACGACAGGTTTGAATACGAGAGTGGCTAAAGCAGACTATTACGAGGTGCTGGGAGTTTCGCGAGAAGCCAGCGACCAGGAATTGAAGAGCGCGTATCGCAGGCTTGCGCTCCAGTACCATCCCGATCGCAATCCCGGGAATCATGCTGCGGAAGAGAAGTTCAAAGAGGCGAGCGAAGCCTACCAGGTGCTTTGCGACGCGGACAA
Source organism: uncultured Acidobacteriaceae bacterium (assembly GCA_963830285.1). GTDB lineage: Bacteria > Acidobacteriota > Terriglobia > Terriglobales > Acidobacteriaceae > Telmatobacter. Next base: position 121,441 of record CAWHLU010000008.1, on the reverse strand, counting down.
GCGCGCAGCTTACGACCGTTATGGCCATGCCGGCGTGAGCGGCGGAGGTCCGGGTGGATTTGGCGGATTCTCGGGTGCGGTGGACCTGGGGGATATCTTCGGCGATCTGTTCGGCGAGATGTTCAACATGAATGCCGGACAGCAGCGGAGTGCGCGGCAACTGCGCGGCGATGACTTGCGCTTTGATCTCGCGATCGAATTTGAAGAAGCCATTTTCGGAACCGAGAAGGAAATTAAGATTCGCCGGCTCGAGGGCTGCGAAACCTGCAAGGGAACCGGGAGCACGTCGGGGCGCGGGCCATCGGTGTGCCCACAATGCCACGGACGCGGGCAGATCCGCTATCAGCAAGGGTTCTTCTCGGTTGCGCGGACCTGCAATGCGTGCGCGGGGCGCGGCTCGATCATCGGAGATCCCTGCCTGACGTGTCGCGGAGAAACGCGGTTAACCAAGGAGGTCCAAATCACCGTGAAGGTGCCGCCGGGCGTCGAAGAGGGAACGAGGATTCGGTACACCGGTGAGGGCGATGTGGGCCGCAGTGGCGCGCAGAGCGGCGATCTGTATGTTGTGCTTTCGATTCGCAGGCATGACTTTTTCGAGCGCGATGGGCAGAACCTGCACTGCGTCATTCCCATCAGTTTTCCGCAGGCGGCGCTGGGGGCGGATATCGAGATTCCCGGTGTCGACGGGCCGGTCATGCTGAAGATTCCCGAGGGCACGCAAAGCGGGAAGGAACTGCGCATCCGCGCCAAGGGTGTACCGTATCTCAACGAGAAGGGACGCGGAGACCTGATCGTGAAGGTAGTGGTGCAGATCCCGAAGAAGCTGAGCCGCGCGCAACGCGAGTTGATTACGGAACTGGGCAACTCGATGTCCGTGGAGAACAAGCCAACGTCGCCGGGATTGCTGGACAAGATGAAGGATCTGTTCAGCTAAGCGAGGCAGTGGCTGAACAGGCTGCGGAAAAGTCGAATTCGATTTGCGATGAGTCGCACAGGGGCTAAAGCCATCTTCTGTCTTGGGACCTTCTTCGGCCCGGCTGAAGCCAGGCCCTTGTTACAAAACAGCGCGCGATCGCGTTTTTCGTAACCTAAAGGCCATCACAACTTCAGGAAGGCCGCGATCGCCCATGTCGAACGAAGGGCAAAACTACTCGCACCTGGTGGTCTTCTACCACTCCGCGGTTTTCCCGACGCAAGCCCTATATGCCAAATCCTCAAGGCGTACGAGCGAGGGTCGTTGGGGAATTCAGATTGCGAGCAGGACGATTGCCGCGACGGCTACACCCATAACGAGGCTGGCGGGATCGGTGAGAGCAAACGCGACGGGATCTTCGTCGAGTTCTCCGCGCGAGGCCAGCAGCCAAACACGGCATAACCAGAGAACCATAAAGGGAACAATCAGCCACATGCGCTGCGGATGATGGTAGAGAGTCGTAACGTCCTGACTGCTGATGTAGTTGGCAAAGACGACGACTGCCGCAAAAGCGCTGGCGGTTCCGAAGGCCCGGATCTGCTCAATATCGCTCATGAGATAACCGCGGCCGTTCTTGAGTTGCATGCCCCTTATACGCAGATTCTCCAGCTCCGCAAACCTCTTGACGATGGCAAGGGAGAGAAACAGGAAGATCGCGAAGCCGGCGAGCCAGTGAGAGATGGGCGTGGCGGCGGCGGCGCCGCCCGCGAGCAACCGCAGGGTGTAGAGACCGGAAAGAACGACCACGTCGAGGAGAGCGATCCTCTTAAGATAGAAGGAATAGGCGAGCGTCGAACCCACGTAGACGAGCAGCCAGAATGTAAACGCGGCGGGAAGGAACTGTGCTGCGGCGAAGGCTGCGGCCAACAGGAGAACGATGGCGACCAGTCCGGTGGAAGGCGCAAGATCGCCAGAGGCGAACGGACGCAGGCGCTTTTTTGGACTGCGGCGGTCGGCCTCAATGTCGAGAAGGTCATTGACGAGGTAGGTGCCCGATGCGGCGCAACAGAAGCAAAGGAAGGCCAGCACCGCGGAGCCCAATAGTCGAATCGAGTGATTATGGGCGAGCAGCGGCGGGAGCAGGACGAGAAGATTCTTGGCCCACTGATGAGGGCGGAGTGCTTTGACCAGCGATTTCAGGGGCCGACTGCGTTCTTCAAAGGCGCGCGAGGGAACGATGCCTTGAGCGCGCATTTTCTTGCGCAATCGTCGACTCGGATTCGCGACCATGGATTCAGCGGCACCCGCCATCACGGGGAGATCCGGCGTGTCGTTCCCGATGTAGGCGAAATCGATTTCGCCGAGGCGCCGGCGGAGGCTCAAGAGTTTCGTGCTGCCGGTCATGTTGTGAGTACCGTCGCTGGCAAGGACTTCATGGAAGAATCCGAGATGATCGGCAACGCGGCGCGCGAGTTGGGCGTCGGCGCCGGTGGCGAGATAGATTTCGCGGCCCTGCGCATTTTCCTGTTGGAGATACTGAAGCAGTTTTCGGTTGTAGGGCAGATGCGCCACGTCGAGGGCGACGTTTTCAGTAACAAATGCCTTGAAGGGCGCTTTGCCGCGAAGGACCATCCCAGGCAGGCGCAGAAGGAGCAAAGGATGGGTTCGCGCCAGAACGAGCAGCGAGTCGATCAGAGTGTCTGATTTGACCAAAGTCCCATCCAGGTCGACGCAGAGAGGCATGAGCTCTGCCGTTCCGGATTCTGTCTGAGACTGGATTTGGGTCAACCGTTACCTCGCGCGCGAAAGCCGAAGGGGCCTTGCAATCGTGATCTCGATGCGTGCTTCGTCGCCCGGATGCGACGAATTTCACTGATTGTAGAAGCCGCAGGGACGGCTCAAGTATACAACCGCTTCAAGAAAACAAATCAACGAGGGATGGATGCGGCAGGAATGAAAACTTCGGCCAATGGCTCGAACCTGCGTCTTTGCTGCGATCTACACGGGTGACTTTGGTTCGCGCAACAATCGCGGACACGATGGGGGAGATATAATCGCGCAGATGCCGCTCAGTCCGCACCAGTTCATCGATCACTACGAAATCATTTCGCTCATTGGGTCGGGAGGCATGGGCGAGGTGTATCGCGCCCGGGACACGCGGCTGAATCGCGACGTCGCCATCAAGGTTTTGCCGGGGCTTTCGACGACCGAGCCTGACAGGCTGCGCCGTTTCGAACAGGAGGCGCGTGCGGCGGCCGCCCTGAATCACCCCAATATTCTGGCCGTGTACCAGATGGGGCTGCACCACGGAGCGCCGTACCTTGTTTCGGAGCTCCTGGAGGGCGAAACGCTTCGCGACCGGTTGAAGCGCGGCGCGCTGCCTATCCGGAAAGTTGTCGACTATGGGGTACAGATTGCGAAGGGGCTGGCAGCGGCCCATGAAAAGGGCATCGTCCATCGCGATCTGAAGCCGGAAAACCTGTTTCTGACGAACGATGGCCACGCCAAGATTCTGGATTTTGGTCTGGCGCGACTAACCCAAGTGAACGACGCGATACCGGCGCAGTCTTCGCACGAAGTGCAGACAATGGCCGGCATGCTGATGGGCTCCATGGGCTACATGTCTCCGGAGCAGGTCCGCGGACAGGCGGCAGATCACCGATCTGACATTTTCACATTCAGCGCGGTGTTGTATGAAATGCTGACGGGTCAGCGGGCGTTCCAGAAGGCAACGTCGGTCGATGCGATGAGCGCGATCCTGAACGAGGAGCCAACGCCCCTGGTGCAACTGCTGCCCAGTGCGCCTCCGGGACTTGAGAGAGTCGTGCAGCGTGGTCTCGAAAAGAATCCTGAGCAGCGCTTTCAGTCGGCATCGGACCTGGGGTTTGCGCTGGAGGCGGCAGCGGGGCCATTGCAGTCGGTGTACACCTCAAACCACAGGATTAGAGAAAAACGGTCGGCCTGGTCGCCTAGATTTCTCCTGGCGCTTGCCGGCGCCATCGCCGTGATCATTATGGTGGTCGCGTATACATGGCTGCGGCCCGTGCCGGCACCGCAGGTCGCCAATTACGTTCAGCTGACCCATGACGGGTTGCAGAAGTCGCTGATCGGGACAGACGGATCGAGGCTGTTCCTTACTGTAGTTGATTCGGGCGTGGAAGACACGGCGACGGTTCCGGTGACTGGCGGCGAGCCGACGCGGATCGCGTTGCCGGGTCCGGGCATGTTTCCGGTGGACCTGTCGCAGGATGGTTCTTCTTTCCTAGTCGTGAACGGTACGGGATATCCTGCGACGGGTCCGCTGTGGAGCTTACCCGTTCTGGGTGACTCGCCGAGGCGACTTGGAGATGCGGCGGGTCATGTCGCAGCCTGGTCGACTGACGGAAAGCAACTTGCATTCGGGAAAGACACAGATGTGTATCTGGCCAAAGGGGACGGAACAGACGTACACAAGCTTGCAACGATGAAGAACCTCGTGTCGGGACTCACGCTCTCGCCGGATAGCTCGAGGGTTGAAGTCGAAACGGAAGAAATATCACAAAGCGGAACGAGTGTGGTGGTGGGTGAGCGAACAATCTGGCAGGTGCCCGTCGACGGATCGAATCCGACTCCCCTGATTCCGAAGTGGCAAGGAGCAACGAACGAATGCTGCGGCAGGTGGACGGCGGACGGAAAATTCTTCGTCTTCCAGTCGGGCGGACAGATATGGGCGCTTCCTGAGGAGAGCCACTTTCTGCAAGGAGCGAGGCCCGTTCAACTGACCTCGAGTCCGATGCAATTGCAATCGCCGTTGCCGAGCAAGGATGGGAAGAAGCTGTTCCTGGTGGGAATGACGTTTCGAGGCGAGTTGACCGCGATCGATGTGAAGACCGGCAAGCCTTCACTTTTTCTCAGTGGGATTTCGGCCGATTGGATAGACACAAGCCGCGACGGAAAACAGGTTGTCTACGTTTCGTATCCGCAGGGTGACCTGTGGATGAGCAATGTGAACGGGTCGAATCGCGTGCAATTGACGTTTGGTCCGATCAAACCAGTACTGCCGCGGTGGTCGCCGGACGGCCAGACGATTCTCTTCTTCGAGTTTCCGGACGGCCCGAACAAACCGGGAAAGATGTATGAGATTCCGGCGTCGGGCGGAACTCCTCACGAATTGATTCCGGATGACAAGCAGAACGAGCAGGACGCGACCTGGTCGGCGGATGGCAAGCAGATCGCGTTTGCGGGGGATGCGAACGATGCGATCGTACGGAATAGCAATCCTGCGATCAAGATCCTGAATGTACAGACGAGCAAGGTTTCACCGCTGGCGGGTTCGCAGGGGATGTTTTCGCCGCGGTGGTCTCCGGATGGACGGTACATTGCAGCCATGACGAGCGATTCGAGCAAGCTGATGCTGTTCGATTTCGAGACCAACAGCTGGAAGCAGATCGGCAGCGGAACACTGAGCTGGCTGAACTGGTCGCCCGATGGGAAGTATATTTACCTGAAAGATCTCGAAGGCAAAGGTTCAGTCGAGCGGTTTCACGTGCCGGACGGAAAGGTCGATCGGATCGTGGACTTGAAGGATTTTGTGCTGACAGGGCTGGGCGGGGGCGCAGTGTCTGTAGCGCCGGACGGATCTGCGTTGCTGCTGCGCGATCGCGGGACGCAAGACATCTATGGCGCTGGACTGGATTCAGCCGTAATCCGTGGCGACCTTCTACTGTGCCGGTGGTTTTTTCGCCCAGTCCGCGACCGAGACGTGACAGGAATTGAATGCGATCTCGATGACGCCGGTATTCTTGATGTCGAATACGACCCGCGACGGGATTTGAAACGTCTCGACCTTCAAGTAATCGATGCGAAAAATGGCTTCAGCCGGAGGAGCCGTGGCAGGCTGACTGACCTGGGACGCGACGGCGGATACCAGAAGTCCGTCGGGCGTGGAGGCGTAGGTCGGTGTCGCCAGAACCTTCAAGTTCGGGTTGATGACCTTGACTTGTGTGAGCAGCATATTTTTGTCGAAGTCTTCATCGAAACTCGAACCGTCTGACGTGCCGCTCAGATGAAGGCCATCTCCCGCGTTGGTGATGGTCACACTCGCGTCGGGAATCGGCACCATGCTGCCGTTCATGTAGACATTCCACGTCTGAAAGAAGCCCGAGACTGAGGTCTTCAGTCCATCCTGAATTTGTTTAATTGCGGCTGCCTTGTCCTGGGGCGCATCGCTTTCGCTGGTCCAGCCAAGGGAGCCATTGCCCTTGAGTTCGTCATCGACGGAGAGATGAACGGTCTGAAGGAATTTCAGAGCCGGATTGTCGTCGGGAATATCGACCCCGCTGAGGCGTGTCAGCATCGACTTCCAATCGATTGCCGCCTCACAGTGAAAGGATTTGAGGCCGCTCGCCGTTGGGGTGTAATAGAGCGTGTGGGCGGCGGTGAGGCGGGCGCGCGGGTCTTTATCCTGGGCGACAAGAGTGGAGCAGGCCAGACAGAGAAGGGCCGGCAGCAGCAGGCAGGGAATCTTGCGGGTCATGCAGGCACTATACCGTGCCCGACGGGCAAGTCCGGAGAAGATTTTGAGGATTGGTGGAGCTGAGCGGGATCGAACCGCTGGCCTCCTCGTTGCGAACGAGGCGCTCTCCCAGCTGAGCTACAGCCCCACGTTCTAACTAGTTTACCAGCGAGCGGGGATTCGCGAAAGGCACGCTCGGCGCCTCAGCTTTTCGGACCGGATTCGATGCTAAGGGGTGGCTTACGAGAACGACCCAGGGTTGGTTGCATACTCTCGTTCGCAAACATGAAATCGTTTTGGGGCTAAAGCCGCGCATTTTTAATGATCCTTTGCGGCATGACTAAAGTCGTGCCCTTTCAAAGCACGTTTCTAGTAGTAATAGCGCGTCTTGAGAGCCCACGGCGACTTGGGGTAGCGGCGGTGAAGCAACTCGAAAGCCTGCTTGCTGACCGGCGTGTATTCCGATTTGGCATCCGCAGAGCGGTGGGGGTCCCACGTCTCGCAGGCGTAGTGTCCGGCTCGTACTACGAGGGCGAGGGCTTCGGGGACGTTCCCGTCGTCAGGGTGGTCATTGGCGTAGTCAACAACCCTTTGGCCGATAACGGCAACTGAGTCGGGAATCTGTTGGAGTTGCTGATATTCGGAGTTGGCACGGGCCAATGCGTCCGCTGGCATGAAGCTGGGGATTGGAACAGACTTTGGCTTCGTCTCGTCATAATTCTGGCGTTCGCCCCATGGCTTGCACCACCAGTTGTCGCGCAACTGATCGAAGTAGCTGAAGCTGGCCACGCGCGGAATTCCGGATTCAAGATAGGGGCGGATACCGGAGTTGCGTAGGATCGCGAGATCGGCGGGGAAGCCTATGCTGGAGCCGGCCGCGTCGCGGATGGATTTTGGCAGGAGCGGCGCGAGCTTTGCCGCGCTGCCTGCGTCCTCCAGGAGAACGGCCCGCGTCCACGTGGCGATGGCTAGATCCTCGCGCAGATTGGCGGGCAGACTCGGCGCAGTGGCTGCGGTGATCAGCAGGCTAATGGGCGTTTGCTGGTTGAGGACGGTCACGGCGTCGTCGCTGAATTCGAAGGGCTGCTTGAGCTCCGGGCAATCTGCCTGTGCGTTTACGGCGTGGGCATTCTCGTTGCACTGGCCTTGCAGGTCCTCGGAGCCTTGGGAGCCAATTCTAAGAATGGAACGCGGTGCATAGGTGAGGAACTCGTTGAAGTTGCGGGCAACCGCCATGCGCTCGCCGAGAAGTGCGTTGAGGTTGGAGCCTGGTTTCTGGCGTTCCAATGCGGGCAGGGCGGCATCGAGCATCGTGCGTGCTTCGTCGGTGCGCTTGAGGGCGGTGAGCAGGCGAACGCGATGGAAGAAGACGGTGTCGTAAGCGGGCGTGCCGGGCGCGATCTTCGCGGCTTCGTTGAGGAGTGAGGATGCGAAAGCGTCGGCAGCGTCGGCCTTGACCATGGCCATGACGAGCCATGGGAGGGCGTGGGTTTGCTGCCACGTAGCGTAGGCGGAAGATCCGGTAGCGCCACCGCGCCATGCGGCGATCCATGCAAGCAGAGGGGGCGGGTCCGCAATCTTCATCTGCTTCACGAGAATCCAGTTGAGATCCTTGATGTCGTTCGCGAAGTTGGCATCGGGCGCCGGTCCGGCAAGAGAGGCGCTTATTTCCGCTGCACGCTGTGCGGGCTCGGTGCGGATGCGTATGAAGTTGAGCTCGTCCTGAAGGATGGTGCGCGAAGGTTTGGGCTTGGGCTGTTTGAGCAGCAACTCCAGCATCTGCTGCGCGCGCTGCATGGTGTCCTGGTCGTAGCTGGCAAGGTCGCCGCTGTAGGGATCGGTTGCCTTGCCCATGGCGAAGGCCTTGCGCACCGTGGCGCGGGCGGAGAGATAGGCGCCCCAGGCGGCCCACGGAGAGTTGCTGTCGGCGGCGATGGCGGCAAATTGGCGGGCGGCTTCGTCGAAGTGCTTTGCGTAAAAAGTGGCGGAGGCAATCTGATAGGCGCGGTCGGCTTTGAGCAAGGCAGGGCTGTCGGGTGGCGCGGAAGCGGGCATGCTGACGGTCTTGCCAGCGCAATTGGAGAAGACGGCATCCTGGCCGTGAACCCAGTCGACGAGCGAGGTGTTTTGTCGTCCCCAGGTTTCCGCACGCTTCGTCAGCGTGAGTGCTGCATTGGCAAACGCGGGTCCCGGACAGTTGAGATATCCCTCGTCGAGAGACATGGTGCCGTCATACTCGGTGGGAAAGAAAGGCTTCTCTTTCCCGGATGTATTTTCGGGAATGATCTTTGCGCGCGCGCTCAACCATTGGCCAAAGGGTTGTGCGTTTTCCTGTGTCTGCTTTTGCGCTTCCTGGGCGGCGGCGATTTGTGCAGGGGTTAAGTTTCTCCAGTCTCCTACAATTTGAGGCGGACCGATGGGAGGCGCGTAGATAGCGCGCTCGGCATCGGAGAGCTTGCCGCCGTTGAGGTAGCGGTAGGCGACGGCGTACTCGTTTGAATCGAAGCCGGCCTGGAGGATGCCGAGTTGTCCTTTGGCGAAGGCAGAGGTGTCATCGGGGCTGTTGGTGCTGACAAAGACGTCGTCTTCAAACCACGGACCGCAGGCTTCAACGCTGCCGATGGGCGATAACAAGACAACAACAACGAATGCCGCGAGAGCGAGCAGGCGAGTTCTCATGGGAGTCTCCGCGCGAGATTGGCGGGCGGATCGTTGCGCCAGCCGTGGTCGGGGAAGACGTAGATGCGTTTGCCGGCGAGGTTGGACGGCCAGGGCTCGTCGGTGGAAATGCCGGATGAGGTGCGGCAGAGTGGTTCTCGGATCTGGAAGTCGTCGACGGATGGCGGAGCGCGGCGATGATCCGGCTCCATGCGAAACATCATGGGAACGGCTTCCTCCACGGGGAGATCGTGGATCCAATTGTCCCAACTGCACCAGGAGGCGAGGGCCGTGATAGAGAGGGGAAGATTGGCGGGCATTTGACGACGAAGGTCGACGAGAAGATCGCGATAGAAGTTGCGCTGCGAGCGGGTGGCGTCGAAATCGATTTGCAGAGCGGCGATGCCGGGCTCGCGCGCGGAGACAAGAATCGATTGGATGGCATCGTTGCGATTTTCATTGTTGAGGATTGCCGTGGATGGCGCTTCGATGCGGACCACGGCGATGCGCGTGGCTGACGACGGAAAGAAGAGCGCATTGCGTCGTGGCTGGGCATGGACGGTAGGGCCGATGGTCAGGGTCCGATCAAGATAGGCGACGGCGAAGCGACGCGTATCGATAGCGTGCAGATCTTCGCGGCGTTCCCATGCCCATAGCGTGACGCGCGGCAATGGGGCGAGACGGCCTTGTGGATGCGGAAGCGCGTCGGAGTGAATCGAGAGAAAGAGAAGCAGCGCGATGAGTGCGCAGGAGACGCCATTCCAGGGCTTGGCGGGGGCGGGCATGGTGGTTGTTGTCCACAATGCACTACGCGGAAAGGGAAAGCAAGATGATGTTACTGCTTCCGGAGGACACTGAGAACAATATCCGGATCCCGGACGATCATGCGCGATCCAGGAGATTCGGCCGCAAAGGAGATACGGACAGCGGGCGCACCTGAGGGATAGAAAATGCGTTCGCCGATATGGAAAAGCGGCCGCCCCATGGTTCCTGCCCGGGTCCAGGTCACGTTGCCTTTTTCGGCCGTCACATCGATGCGATCGTTCTCTCCCGGTCCAAATGGGTAGTGACCGACTACGGCGTCCAAGTCACTCTGGCTTAACGGAGTCTGCGGTTCAGCATCGGCGTCGCCCAGAGACGCAAGGTAGTCGTAAACCGGGCGGGCAGCTTCCTTGCCAGCCTTTGCATGGGCAAGAAGGCTGATGCTGTGGGGGCCGCGAATGCGCTCGGCGCCCGGTTGCGCAATGATGAAGGCCTTGACTACATCGAGATGGCCGAGCATCGCAGATGAAAAAGCGATGGTCGAGCTCCTCTTGGACAAGAGGTACTCCGCGATAGGGCGGTTGCCCATGTGGGAAGCGGCGCCAAGAGCCGACTCCCAGTCGCCGAACCCCCAATCCCACGCGGCCCGAGCAAGAGAGGGTTTTGCTTCGACGAGTTGCTGGACGCGTTTGAGATCGAAGTGCGAGACCATGACCATTTCGCGTACGAGATCGGGTGGTTGCGTGGGGAAGCCTGAAGGTAGCGCCGGGTGATCTGGAGTGTTGACTGCGCCGGATTGGGCTGGGCTTGCGCTCTCAGAAAATGCGAGAGACCAGGCCGGCGCAGAGAAGGCCAGGCCGACGGCCTGGAGGAGACGACGACGACGGAGAGAAGGGAGGTCGAAGGAAAAAGTGGACATTGGAGATCACCTCGCATGAAACTCCTGTGAGGTTGATCTCGCGGCATTCAGAAGAGCAAGCCAGAATGCGCTGGTGGGGGACCAATTCGCTGTTAAGAGATAAGCCGCTGCATCCTTATCGGTTTGCGGTGTCGTGTAAAGCGGTAAGTGGGGCGGGACTATTCAGTTTCGCAGAGAACTGGGCGGCGATCTCGCGCGAGGCCGCTGTTTCGAGCGCAGAAGGATTGTTGAAGGGCTGATCAATCCGAACGACCCAGACGTGACTCTGCTCGGGCATGCGGATGAGATGGGCAAGGATACGCGTTTGTGTGCCGATGCGCTGCACCTGTCCGAGCACGATGAACTGCGCATGCAGGGACCTGGATATCTGCAGCAGATCGCGCTGTTGACGGGGCACGCGGAGAAGCGATGCGTTGCCAATGATGCGCAGCCGGCTCTCACCTATTTCAGTGAGTTGTGCGACCACATCGTCAGTGAGCGCGTCGGAAAAGCCGGTTACGTCAGCGTCGCCGGTCTCGTTGTCAAACCTTGCAATCGCTACGATGAGAGGTGCGGCGGTGCGGGATCGGGCGTGTACAAAGAAATATCCGCCAGCGACGGCAGCTATCAGTAACAATGCGGTCAACGAGGCGACGAGATGCCATCGCGATGGGCGCTGAACCGGAACAGGTTCTGGAGATCCCAATGAAGTGAGGCGCTGCACCGGGCAGATGAATTCATATCCTTTGCGAGGAATCGTGCGGATGTAACGCGGCGCGCTGGATTCGTCGCCGAGAGCAGCGCGGATCTGCGCGATGCATACGTTAAGGCCGCGTTCGAAGTCCACGAAGGTAGAGTTGCCCCAGATGGTGTTATGCAATTCTTCGCGGGACACGACTCGATCTGTGTGGGAGAGGAGATAAGAGAATACTTTGGCAGGCTGCGCCTGCAGATGCACGAGGATCCCATTGCGGCGGAGTTCTGATGTGGCAAAGCTGAACTCGAAGATGCCAAAACGGATCGTGCCTGGGGCTGCGAGATCAGAGTTGATCTTCGAGGAAGCAGTAGGTGGCATGGAACGGTGTGGCATTCAGGCCTCTACTTGAAGATGCAATTGCACCGGCCTTTACGCTATCAGGTTCGCACGCTAATGAGGCAGTTCCTTCCTTCGAAACACAAAGGCCGGGGAGAATGTCCCCGGCCTTTTGCCAGCTGCTGGAAACCAGTACCACCTAGACCCCAGAGCTGGAATTTCTTAGAGCTGGTTCATGTTGGCGAGGAACTCGGCGTTGTTGCGGACCTTTTCGAGGCGGCTGATGAGAAGTTCCATCGCTTCGACGGGCGACAACGGGTTGAGGACCTTGCGGAGGATCCAGATGCGCGCCAAATCTTCCTTGGGGATGAGCAGCTCTTCCTTACGGGTGCCGGAACGCTGGATATCGATGGCCGGAAAGACGCGCTTGTCGACGAGCTTGCGGTCAAGAATGATTTCGCAGTTGCCGGTGCCCTTGAACTCTTCGAAGATGACTTCATCCATGCGCGAGCCGGTGTCGACGAGGGCAGTCGCGACAATCGTCAAGGACCCGCCTTCCTCGATGTTACGAGCGGCGCCGAAGAAGCGCTTTGGCCGCTGCAGAGCGTTGGAATCAACGCCGCCTGAGAGCACCTTGCCCGAGGGCGGGACGATGGTGTTGTAGGCGCGGGCGAGACGCGTGATGGAGTCGAGGAGAATGACGACGTCGCGCTTGTGCTCGACGAGGCGCTTGGCCTTCTCGATGACCATTTCAGCGACCTGTACGTGGCGGGCTGCGGGCTCGTCGAAGGTGGAGCTGATGACTTCGCCTTTGACCGAGCGCTGCATGTCTGTGACTTCTTCCGGGCGCTCGTCGATGAGCAAGACGATCAGGACCACTTCAGGATGATTCGTCGTGATGGAGTTGGCGATAGACTGGAGCAGCATCGTCTTGCCGGTACGCGGCGGAGCGACGATGAGTCCGCGCTGGCCTTTGCCAAGCGGCGTTAGCAGGTCCATCACGCGACCGCTGGTAGCTTCGCGCACGGTCTCCATCTTCACGCGTTCCTGTGGATAGAGCGGCGTCAGGTTGTCGAAGAGGATCTTGTTGCGGGTCTCCTCGGGCGACTCAAAGTTGATGGCCTCGATCTTGACCAGGGCGAAGTATTTCTCGCCTTCGTGAGGCGGGCGCACGTTGCCGCTGATGGAGTCGCCGGTCTTGAGGTCGAACTTGCGAATCTGCGAAGGCGAGACGTAGATGTCGTCGGGGCCGGGCAGATAGTTGTAGTCGGGGGAGCGAAGGAAGCCATAGCCGTCGGGCAGAATCTCGAGCACGCCTTCGGCGAAGATGTGGCCTTCTTTTTCGCTCTGGGCCTGAAGGATTTTGAAGATCAGGTCCTGCTTGCGGAGGCCGCTTGCGCCCGGGATCTCCAGGGTGCGTGCAATGCGGCTCAGTTCAGTGATGTTTTTTTCTTTGAGTTCGGCGATCGTCATGTTCACCTGCGGAAGGGGGTAAGTGGGGGACCCGAGAGGGGGAAGTACTCCAGGAACAATAGGCGGGGTTTAGAGTTGCGGAATAGAGTTCAGCTCTGCGTTAACGGGAGAACCTCAATGAAAGGGAGCTCAACACAGGCGAGAGGGCGGCCGATTGCGCCTTGTGAAAAGGCCGCCCGATTGGTTTGCTTAACTCCTCTGAAGAACCGGGAGATCCGTTACGCGGCGCGCCGCGTTTCAATGGGCCGAGCGACTGGAGCGTAAACCTGCGCCAGCGTACCGGGGTTGGTGGAGTGGAAGCGGACGAGGACCTCGTTTGTGGTGTCCTGCAACCGAGTGTTCGGCTTGTGCAGCTTCCGGGTGGCCTTGCTGGCCAACTGGCAGAGCTGGTAACGATTGGAGACATGAGAAAGTGCTCCAAAAACCAAATCAGAACGCATAAAGTGAATCTCCTTCCAAGCCTGTCCGCTGGCACTCCCTGGCGCCGGCGATACGGCTATTGGCTAGAAATAGGATCGAACCGCTGCCCCAAACAGCCTGTTCTCCCTTTAGACGCACGAATCGGGCATCGAGTTCAAAAACTTTTGCCGCAAAGCAGTGTCCGGAGGTTTCAGGCAGCTTGCCCTGTATCGGATAGAAGTGACTGCTGTGGCGAGCTTTGCGCTTGGCGTTTTCAGCCCCCTGGAACCCGAAAACACACCCTGCCACCTGTGGATGAGTTCGAGCCCTTAGTTGGAGGTAGAAAAAGCGGAAAAACGCGCGATCGCGCTTTGCAGTCTTCCCCTATGGATGGCACTCATGAATGTACAACGGGGCTGATTCCGGGTCAACATCTTTTTTGCGGATTTGGCTCCGAGAGGAGTGGTGGGTTTCCCAGAGCGGGACGATACTTAACTCATTTTTATTGTGATGGTTAGATGGTTCTACCGCCGAACTAACGTGAAATAAGGGAGATTCAATCCACTCTTCTCAAATGAACGAACCATTAGAGTTACTCGCGCGATGTGACACGCATCACGCAATAAAGTGCGGCGTCAAGCGTCAGGCCCAATAGCTACGGTCCAGAGTGCGGTACTGGATAGCTTCCGCAAGGTGGGACACGGCAAGCCGTTCGACGCCTTCAAGGTCGGCAATGGTACGTGCCACTTTAAGGATGCGATCGTGAGCGCGGGCGGTGAGTCCCTGCTGCTGCATGGCTCGTTCCAAAAGGCGTTCGGCGTCGGGGCCGAGTTCGCAGTGAACGCGGATCTGACGTGTTGACATCTGGGCGTTGGAGAAGATCTTTTCGCCGGTCGGCTTGAATCTGGCCCTCTGCCGGTCGCGTGCGGCCATCACCCGGGCGCGAATCTCGGCAGATCCTTCAGCGGCGGCTCCTCCGCGCAGCTCCTTATATTGGACGGCCGGAACTTCGATGTGGATATCGATGCGGTCGAGCAGCGGGCCCGAGATCTTGGCGACGTAGCGCTGAATCATGGGCGGGGTGCAGAGGCACTCGCGCGACTTGTCGTTGAAATATCCACAGGGGCAGGGGTTCATGGCTGCGGCGAGCATGAAGCGAGCGGGAAAGCTGAGGGACATGGAGGCGCGGGCAATCGTGACAGTGTGGTCCTCGAGTGGCTGGCGCATGACTTCGAGCACATTGCGGGGAAATTCGGGGAGTTCGTCGAGGAAAAGCAGGCCGTTGTGAGCGAGCGAGACTTCACCGGGACGCGGAATGATTCCACCACCGATGAGTCCGGCATCGGAGATGGTGTGATGGGGGGAACGGAAGGGGCGCTGTGTGACAAGTCCGGCAGCGGCGTCGAGGACTCCGGCGACGGAGTGGATCTTGGTGGTCTCGAGAGCCTCTTCAAAACTCAGCGGCGCGAGGATCGAGGGCAGGCGTTTGGCGAGCATCGTCTTGCCGGAGCCGGGAGGGCCGATCATGAGGATATTGTGGCTGCCGGCGGCAGCGACTTCGAGTGCACGCTTGGCGGTCTGCTGACCGCGAACATCTTTGAAATCGACGGAGAAGTGCTGCAGCTCGCCGAGCAACTCTTCTGTCTTTACCCTGAAGGGCTCGCGCTGGACCTGGCCGACGACGGTGGAGTTCAGCAGATCGATAACGTCGAGGAGTGAAGCGACGGGATAGACGTTGACGCCTTCGACGACAGCGGCCTCGGCTGCGTTGGCGACGGGAAGGAGGAGATTGGGAATCTTTTTCTCGCGAGCGAGAATGGCGACAGGCAACATGCCGGGGATGGGGCGGACGCTGCCGTCGAGTCCCAGTTCGCCGACCATTAGAAACTGATCAACGTTATCGACGCGCAACGCGCCGTAGGCCCCGAGGATGCCGAGGGCGATGGGCAGGTCGAAACCCGATCCTTCTTTCTTGAGATCGGCGGGAGCGAGGTTGATGGTGATCTGGGTTGGCGGAATCGAGTAGCCGGAGTTCTTGATGGCTGCGCGCACTCGATCGCGGCTCTCGCGAACCGCCGCATCGGGCAGGCCGACGGTGTGGAGGATATCTTTTTCGGTGACCACGCCACTGTAATCAACTTCTACGTCAATTAAATTAGCGTCGATTCCATATACGGCTGCACTCAGGGCTTTAAAGAGCATGGCAGTAATTTCGGCTGGAGTGTACCAGACCACAGTGTCCAGTGGTCAGTGATCAGTGAACAGTCGTTTGCTGGGTGCAATGTCATTGTTTTCTGTGGGCGATTCACGGCTCGATGGCAACTGGCCTACAATCTTCTGCGTGACGACGAGCCTATTCGATTTGTACAAGCCTGGCGTTGGACCTTCGAGTTCGCACACCATGGGTCCGATGCGCGCAGCGTGCCGCTTTGCTCAAGAACTCGAGCGGATGGGTGAAGTGGAACGCGTGAATCGGGTCGAGGTGAGACTCTACGGTTCACTTGCCTTGACCGGGAAGGGGCACGGTACGGATCGCGCCGTGCTGCTGGGTTTGTCGGGGAACGAACCAGCGACGATTGATCCCGGGGTCATTGAGGCAACGGTGGCAGAGATTCGCGCGAGCAAGAAGCTCGCCCTTGCCGGAAAGAGAGCCATCGGATTCGATGAGGCGCGCGATCTGCGGTTCGAGCGCGAGACGATGTTTCCGCCGGGAGCGCGCACGCAGCATCCGAACGGATTGCGGCTTACAGCTTACGACGATTCGGGATCATCGATCGTGGAGCGCACGTACTTTTCCATCGGCGGCGGGTTCATTGTGGAGGACGGCGCCGATGCAATTGGAGCGGGCGAGACACAGGTAAGTCTGCCGTATCCCTTTCACAGCGCGGCGGAGCTGCTTGAGGTGTCGCATGCGAACGGGTTATCCATTGACGAAGTGATGATGGCGAACGAATGCGCGCGCATGCGTGTCCATGACCCAAATGCCAGCGACGAAGCGCTCGCGGCTCGTGTTCGCGCTGGCATCGACGCAATCTGGGAGACGATGAAAGGTTGCATCGAGCGCGGGATTGCTACGGAAGGAATTTTGCCGGGAGGGTTGAATGTGCGCCGCAGAGCGCATCGGCTGGCGGAGCGGCTGACGGAGAAGGAAGCGACGGGACAGCCGGGCGATCCGCTGGCGCCATTGGACTGGGTCACGGTGTATGCGATGGCGGTCAATGAGGAGAATGCGGCAGGCGGGCGTGTGGTGACGGCGCCGACCAACGGAGCAGCGGGCGTGGTGCCCGCGGTGGGGCGGTTTTACGAGCGCTTCGTGCCGGGAGCCGATCACGAAGGGATCATTCGATTTTTTCTGACGTCGGCGGCGATCGGGATTCTTTACAAGGAGAATGCTTCAATCAGTGGAGCGGAGGTTGGATGCCAGGGCGAGGTTGGCGTTGCGTGCTCGATGGCGGCCGGTGGGCTGATTGCAGCGATGGGCGGTACCAACGGGCAGGTAGAGCATGCCGCGGAGATCGCAATGGAGCACAACCTGGGGATGACCTGCGATCCGATTGGCGGGCTGGTGCAGATCCCGTGCATCGAGCGGAATGCCATGGGCGCGGTGAAGGCGGTGCATGCGTCGCGGATTTCGCAGAGCGACTCAGAAGAGCACAAGGTGTCACTCGACCAGGTGATCAAGACGATGTACCAGACGGGACTCGACATGCAGTCGCGCTACAAGGAGACGAGTCTTGCGGGGCTTGCGCTGAATGTGATCGAGTGCTGAGCTTCATGCGCTGGCCTTTGTTGGGAGACTGCCTGGTCGTCTAATATCCATTGACAATGGAGCCAATCAACGAACTTCACAGTGAGTCGGAAGCAGTGGCGCGGACTTTTGCCGCGGCCAACGGCGAGCCTGCCGCACCGAAAGCGACCTCGATTGCTCCGGCGTGGCACACGGTCGTGCTGATACTAGGCGTACTCGCCCTTTCGCTCTCAGGGGGATATCGGCATCCGGGTGGTCGTGGTGTAGGGGACGCCAATCGCCTCCACACCTACGCCGTGACCGCGGGACTTGAGGTTGTGCTGATCGGCTGGGTTGCCTTCGGGGTACGGCTCAGGAGGGTTCCGCTTCGATCGCTCTTCGGGAAGGCATCGAATCGTTTCCGCTCGATTGCCATCGATCTCGGGATCGCGATTCTGTTCTGGATGGGTTCACTGATGGCGTTGGCGACGGTCGCGCTGATGTGGATCAGCATCGAGGCAGCCATCACGCACAAGCCCATTCCAATCGAAACTGGGCAAAGCGGAAAGACCTCTGTGCCGAGATTGCCGCAGGACCAGGCAGCGCGTGCAGTGGTGCAACTGGCGCCGAGCAACGGCAAAGAGATGGTGAGCTGGTTGTTGCTGTGTGTGTTGGTAGGTATTGCAGAAGAGCTTGTGTTTCGCGGGTATTTGCAGCAGCAGTTCACTGCATGGACACGCGGCGCGGCGGCTGGCGGTGTGGTCCTCTCGGCGATGATGTTCGGTGCTGCACACGGGTATGAAGGAGCGCGAGCGATGTTTCTTCTGGCGGTGTTCGGTGCGTTTTTCAGTCTGCTCGCACTGTTCCGAAGAAACCTGCGCGCCGGAATTTTTGCGCACAGCTGGCACGATGCGATCGCAGGATTGATGGTGGGGTTCCTTCACGCCCGTCATCTTTTGTGATTGGGAGCGAAGAGAGGGCGACCGCGCTCCGAAAAAATTGTTGCCACTTTTTCCACCTCATTGTCGTTTTTTTCTTGACACTTACGACGCATGAATCTATACATTCCTCAACTGCAACAAATGTTGCAGAACTCGATGCAAACCATCGAAAAGGGAGAATAGGCAAATGGCAACAAAGAAAGCAGCCAAGAAAGCACCCGCGAAGAAAGCCGCGAAGAAAACCGCGAAGAAGAAGTAACGGGTCATCCAACCAAAAAGGCAACACCTCGGGGGACGCAACAGCGTCCCCCGAAGTGTTTGTGCGCACAAACGGAAAGGTGCATGAATACAGGCGATGACGCGACGTCGATGGATTGCCGAGAAATGGGACGAGGCCACTGCGACGCTGGCGGGGGCGCAAGCCGAGCACATGGTGCGCGTGCTGCGAGCACAGCCGGGAGCGGAAGCCGACGTGGTTGCCGGGGGGCACGTATTCCACTCGGTGGTCGCTTCGATCTCCGACGGAGGACCGGGTGGGAGAGCGGAAGTGAGGTTCAATCTCATCGCCGAGGTCGAGTCTGACCCGGCAATGCCCATTACGGTGGTAATGTCCATTTTCAAGTTCGACCACATGGAGTGGGCGATCGAAAAGGCGACGGAATTGGGAGTTGCCGCGGTTGCGCCGGTTATCGCGCGACGCACTGAAAAGCATCTCGCATTGGCAGCGATGAGACGCGTGGAACGATGGAGGCGCATCGCGCATGAGGCGGCACAGCAGTCGCGGCGGTCGGATGTGCCGGTGATTCACGATCCGGGGAAACTATCAGACCGCGTGAAGGCTGCGTCTAACCTGAAGCGCATTGTGCTGGCCGAGCAGGAACGCTCGACAACTCTGCGCGGAGCTCTCGCGGAGGCTGTTGCAGCGGCCGGGGCAGAGATGCCGGATCTAGAACTCGCCATCGGGCCGGAGGGCGGATGGGCGCCTGAGGAAGAGGCGCTGTTCGACGCGAATGGATGGCAAGCTGTGTCGCTGGGGCCGCGGATACTGCGCGCGGAGACGGCGGCGATCGCGGCGCTGGCGGTGGTGGCTTCGATGCTGGAGTAGACAGCGTCTTCCGGAGTTCGTGCTTTCCCACCCATGACTTCGTCATGGGTCGGACACCCAAGTCCTGGATGAAGCGAGCATGCCGAGAGCGCCTGCATTCAGCGCGAAGGCTAAAGCGAGACGCCGCGTTTCCAGGGGATGAAGTCGTTCTGGCCGAACTCTTCGGCTTTGGTGTGGCGATTGCCGCTGGCGATGTCAATGCACAAATTGAGAAGTTGATCGGCGCATTGGGGAATGGTCGTTTCGCCGGTGACGATGCCGCCCGCGTCGAAGTCGATGATGTCGCCCATACGCTCAGCGAGTTGCGAGTTGGTGGAGATCTTGACGACGGGCGCGACTGGATTGCCCGTGGGAGTGCCGAGGCCGGTGGTGAAGAGCACGAGGTTCGCACCTGCGCCTGCCTGCGCCGTTACACACTCGACATCGTTGCCCGGGGTGCAGAGAAGGGTGAGACCGGGAGCGGTTGCGTACTGCGGGAAGTCGAGCACGTCGCGCACGGGAGCGATGCCACCCTTACGCGCGGCGCCGGCGGACTTGATGGCGTCGGTGATGAGGCCGTCTTCGATGTTGCCGGGAGATGGGTTCATTTCGAAACCGGAGTGGACGGCTTTGGCGCGCGCGGAGTAGGCCTGCATGAGGTCAAAGAAGCGCTGGGCAAGTTCGTCGGTGGCACAGCGGTCGATGAGTTCCTGTTCGACGCCGTGAAGCTCGGGGAATTCGCTGAGGATGGATTTGCCGCCGAGTTCGCCGAGGAGGTCGGAGATGTAGCCGAGAGTGGGATTCGCAGAGATGCCGCTGAAACCGTCGGAGCCGCCGCACTTGAGTCCGATGGTGAGCGCGGAGAGCGGTGCGGGCGCGCGGGTGACGCGATTGGCTTCGACGAGGCCCGCAAACGTCTGCTCCAGAGCGCCGGTCATGAGAACGGTCTCGCGGCCGGAGCGCTGCTGATCGAAGAAGAGGACAGGCTTGGTCAGTTTGGGGTCACGGGCGCGGAGTTCGTCCATCAGCATGCTGGATTGTGCATTCTGGCAGCCGAGGCTGAGGACGGTGGCGCCGGCGACGTTGGGGTGGTGAATATAGCCGGCAAGCAAGCCGCACAGGGCCTGTGCGTCCTGGCGTGTGCCGCCGCAGCCACCCTGGTGGGTAAGGAAGCGTATGCCATCAACGTTAGGGAAGGTGCGTTGGCTGTCGCGCAGCTTGCCGAGTGCTTTGGCCTCAATTGCCCGAATGCGTTCCCGTGCGACGGAATCTTTGGGGGTGTTGATTGTCTCGGCTCTCGTATCGTGATCGGCATATCGCTTGATGAGGTCCCGAACACTTTGGCGGTAGCCGGTGCGGCTGCCATAGCCGAGTTCTTCTTCGAGAGCCTCCCGCATGCGATCGACGTTGCGGTTTTCGCAGAAGACGAGCGGGAGGACAAGCCAGTAGTTGCGGGTACCAACCTGACCGTCGGCGCGGTGGTAACCCATGAAGGTGCGACCGGACCAGGAAGAGGCATCGGCTAACACGAACGAAACTGGATGGCGCTCTGCGGTATATCCGCCGGTGCGGTGGCGGACGTTGCGCGTGGAGACGAGACCACCGCGCGCAATAGGTTGGGTTGCTTCGCCGACGACCA
This sequence comes from uncultured Acidobacteriaceae bacterium, assembly GCA_963830285.1. Taxonomy (GTDB): domain Bacteria; phylum Acidobacteriota; class Terriglobia; order Terriglobales; family Acidobacteriaceae; genus Telmatobacter. The sequence continues at coordinate 100,420 of CAWHLU010000008.1, read as the reverse complement.
TGCCGTACATGATGACGAGATCGCCTGGCATCAGATCGATGAGAGCGAGCTTGTGCTTGGGAGGAATGTTTTCGGTGACGGGACAGGAACCGGGTCCGAAGGGCACTGTAGTTCCGGCTGCAAGCGGAACGAGAGCGACAAGGACGTTATCGCGGGGATCGATTTGAAGAGCGGTATCAGGCATGGGGCGGTTCCTTGAGGGCTACGGACTCATACGTTCTCTGCAAAGGATATCGCTTCGCATGGGTTCGAGGTTATAACTCGGCTATCATCAGAGGTTCCAAGCAAATGCGGGGAGAGGAATTGGAAATGAAGGCGATTGTGCTCGAAGAGCCGGGGCGCGCGGTGGTCAGAGGCGTGGAAGAGCCGAGGGCTAAGGAGGACGAGGTTCTGCTCCAGGTGCGGAGAATTGGATTGTGCGGAAGCGATTTGAATTCGTATCGGGGTAAGAATCCGCTGGTGAGCTATCCGCGCATTCCGGGGCATGAGATTGCAGCGACGGTGTTGGACGCCGGATCGCACAAGGAGTGGTCAGTCGGCACGCATGTGACGTTGTCGCCCTATGCGGCTTGCGGACGATGCCCGGCTTGTGAACGGGGGCGCGAAAATGCCTGCCGGGATAACCGGACACTAGGCGTGCAATGTGATGGAGCGCTGACGGAGCGGATTGCGATGCGGGCGTCGAAGCTGTATCGAGCCGATCTCTCCCTGAAGGAGTTGTGCCTGGTTGAGCCGCTCACGGTCGGCTTTCATGCGGTGGGGCGCGGGCGCGTAACGGCAGAGGATACGGTGGCCGTCTTCGGTTGCGGCGGCGTGGGATTGGGCGTGGTGGCTGGCGCGTCCTATCGAGGCGCGCGGGTGATCGGCATCGATCTGGATGACGCGAAGCTGGAGACGGCGCGGAAGGCAGGCGCTGCGGAGGCTATCAATTCCAAGACGAGCGACGTGCATGCGCAGTTGATGGAGAAGACGGGCGGGCGCGGGCCAGATGTGGTGATCGAGGCGATCGGATCGGCGGCGACCTATCGGGCTGCGGTGGAAGAGGTGGCGTATGCAGGGCGGGTGGTGTACATCGGGTGGGCCAAGGATGAGGTTGCCTACGAGACGCGGCCCTTCGTCCATAAGGAACTCGACATTCTCGGTTCGCGCAATGCCGTGCCGGAAGATTTTCGCGCGGTGATCGGGATGCTCGAGGCCAAGCGCTTTCCCGTCGATGCGGCGGTAACGCACATGGTGTCGTTCGAAGAGACTCCGAAGATACTGGAAGCGTGGAGCCGGGAGCCGGCGCGCTTTACGAAGGTCATGGTTGAGGTGAGCTAGTGTGGTGCTCTGGAAGCCAGGGGCATGAGAAGCTGGTGGCATGAAGCGGAAAAAGTAGAAAGCAGGTTCTTCGTTCACCACCCCCGAACCTACCCCAAAGAGCTCGATCGCTCTTTAGGGCCCTTGGTACGTTCGGGGCCCCGTTCACTCAGAATGACAACCACCAATCTTTGTTGAGAATCAGAACAGGGAGGCAGCCATCGCGTCGACTTACAGTCTTGCGAAGTGAAGAAGCATGCCTGCAAGCGCGCCACCGGTGAGTGGTCCAAGAACGGGGATGGCTGCATAGCTCCAGTTGGAACCGCCTTTGCCGGGAATGGGCAGGATGGCATGCGCCAGTCGCGGGCCGAGATCGCGGGCGGGATTGATGGCGTAGCCGGTGGTGCCGCCCAGCGATAGACCGATGCCCCAGACGAGGCTGCCGACGAGCCATTGTCCCATTCCGGCGGCGGGCCCATTATCGGAGACGCCGTGGGAGAAGATAGCGCCAGCGACGATCACGAGCACCATGGTGCCGATGACTTCGCCGACGAAGTTGGCGGCAGGATGGTGGACGGCGCCGTTGGTGCAGAAGACGCCAAGCTTGGCTGCGGGGTCGGGCGTGATCGACCAATGGGCGGCGTAGTGCAAAGCCATGAGGGCCGCGCCACAGATAGCTCCCAGCATTTGCGCGGACCAGAGCAAGAGCAACTGCGAATAGTTGCCGCTGGAGATGGCAGCAGAGAGCGTAATGGCAGGGTTGAGATTGGCGCCGGGGCTGCCGAATGCCTGAGCCACCAGCACTCCGCAAAGGACGGCGAGGGCCCAGCCGGTGGTGATGACCATCCACCCCGCGTCCGCGGCGTAGGACTTGCGCAGGGTGACGCCGGCGTTGACTCCGTTGCCGAGGAGAATGAGAACAAGGGTGCCCATGAATTCGCCGAACCAAGCAGAGTGCATAAAACCCTTCCGGAAAAAGTGGATTGAGTGTCGCAGATAAAGGGCAGGGCGCGCAACGCAGCTCGGAAGGAATCAAAACCAGGTCTTTTGCTTGTATGCGAGATAGGCTGGACCGAACTTCTCTTCAAGGACCTTTGCTTCCTTGCGACTGCGAATGATTTGCAGGGGGATGAGAATGACGAAGATGAGCAGGAGCCAGGGTTTGTTGGCCCAGATGACCATTCCAGTAATGAAGAGCGCTCCGAAGACATAGATCGGATTTCGAATGCGTGAATAAAGTCCTGTGGTGACGAGGGTGGAGGCTTTGGCCTGCACACTGAAGGCGCTCCCCAACTGGAGGCGCGCAACGACGAGAAGCAAAAAAGCCGGGACTGCGATGGACATGCCGAGGATATGGGCCGGTGTCCATGGCATGCGGGAAGCCTGGAAGATGAAAAGGACAGCAAAGACAAGAATGATAGCGAGAGTGATCAGGTTGAGTTTCACGTACGTCCTCTGCTTTCAGGCGGGTTTGCGAATGAAAGCATTGTGCACTGTGCAGGCTGAAGAAGCCAAGGGACTCCAGTTTCCGGACTGGGTAGAATCGTGGCAATGCGGGTGACCTCGATTCGAGCTGCGCGGCAAGGCGATGAAGACGAAGTCGCGGAGTTGCGAGCACTGCTGTGGCCCGACGGAACCGTTGAGCAACACCGTCGCGAAGTCCAGGAACTGATCCTGAGCGCGATGAGCGGAACATTGCCGGCAACGGTACTGGTCGCGATCGATGCGAATGGAGGACTGGCGGGTTTCCTCGAAGTTGGTTTGCGCTCCCATGCAGACGGATGCGATGTGTCCCAACCGGTCGGCTTTGTGGAAGGGTGGTTTGTGCGTGAGGAATTCCGCGGCCGGGGAATAGGAAAGCTACTGATGAAAGCCGCGGAAGACTGGTCGCGGGCACAAAACTGCCGCGAGATCGCGTCCGATGCCCTGGTGGACAACGAGGAGTCGCGGGAGGCCCATAGCGCGCTCGGCTTTGAAGTCGTCGACGTTTGTGTGCATTTTCGCAAGCAACTGTAGCAACGCCGGAGCCGGGGTCGAACGCGGGATCATCAACGCGTTGCTACGGAGTAGGGACGCTCTTTTCGCCATGCCCTGGTGTTGCATGTGCGTAGCGGGGCCAATGGCTCAGCACTTCCTCTACCACCGCATGGCCTACCGTGTAAGCGGCTTCGAGCGAGGGCAGGTAGGCGCTGTATGTTCCGATGCGCTGGTGAGCAAGGCTGTCGGCGGCGGACATGCCGCGCGGCTGCTGGTCGTAGTTGCTGACGGCGCGCAGGACGAGGACGCGCTGGCGGTCGACGCGGCCGGCCTGCGCAAGATACTTGAGGGACTGAAGGGTGCCGGTGTCCTCCATTGCCGTGGTTGCGAATTGACCTTTGCCACTCGTAAAGTAGCTGACCCACTCGTTGGCCCAGGCGTCGGAGAGTCTGCCATGCCAGTAGGTGGAAGAAGAGATTTCGTCGCCAAGGGTGACGAAAGGCGGGCGCTGGGCAGTGGGACCGTCGAAGTGGCTGCGGATTTCCTGGAGCGCGGCGGAATCGGCTAGCGGTATCGAGCGGGTGAGGTCGTATGCCCACTGGGCAAGGTCGGTGTTGAGTTCGTAGACCTGGCCATCGAGAGGAGCGGCGGGCGCTTCGTAGGGGCGCGTCTTGCGCAGAGGTACGTAACCGGTGGTCCAGTCCGACGGCATTTCGCGGGGATCGATTTCGTAGCCGAGATCGCCATCGACGACCCAGCGTGCCCATGCGGCCGAGCCGAGCGAGATGCGATCGGGATTGCCGCCGGCGATGCCCGCGATGAGCCAGTAGGCGTGAGAGAAGTCGAAACGGGGATCGAGGCCGAGGGCCATGATGGTGGCTGCGGCGTGCGCGGTGCCCTGGCCGGTGAGGATGGCCATCTCGCCACTCGAGTTCATGCGAGCGGCATGGTAGCCGGCGGGCAGCGGATAGATCTTGTCGAGATGATCGCGCTCGACCCAGTACTGGAGTTCGCCAGGCTGGTCACCGGTGTCCTGGCCGATTTCAAACATGGCGACGATGACGACCTTGACCGGGATGGGGCGCGGCTTGGCGGCCGCGAGAGAGATAGTGGCAGCAATGAGAGCCAGCAGGCTGGTTAGATATCGTATTCGGAGGATCATTTCATGCGATGGTAACGAAAAGCAGGGAACAGCGAATAGTGGGCAGTGGAGTAACAGTAATCGAGAGAGTGGCGTTCCGGGGTTATACCATGTTCGATAAGTCGGATTCGACACGTGAGGCTCGATTTCAAGGGAGGTCATCGCAATGAGAATGGCGGTTCGGATGTGCGCGTTGATTGGAGTGGTTGCGGTGGGCGGAGCAGGAGCATTCGCGCAGCAACCCGCCCATCATTGGGCGATCGTGGTGCATGGGGGTGCGGGCGTCATTGAGAAGTCGGCGCTGGGTCCTGAGGGCGACAAGGCCTACCGCGAAGGTTTGGACCGCGCAATTCATGCGGGTGCGGCGGTTTTGGACAAGGGCGGTTCGGCGATGGATGCGGTGGAAGCTACGCTTCATGTCTTCGAAGAAGATCCGCACTTCAACGCGGGCAAGGGTGCGGTGTTTACGCGGGAAGGCAAGAACGAGATGGACGCGTCGATTATGGATGGCGCGACGTTGAAGGCGGGAGCCGTTGCCGGGGTCCAGCGCGTGCACAGTCCGATCAGCGCCGCACGCGCTGTGATGGAGAAGTCGCCACACGTGATGATTGCCGGACACGGAGCCGATGATTTTGCGGCCAGTGTTGGCCTGAAGATGGAGGAGCCAAGTTACTTCTTTACCGAGAGCCGTTGGCAGGGGTTGGTGAAGCAACTCAAAAAGCAGGGACTGCCCATTCCCGCGCGTCCTGCGGGGGTCCCACCAGCAGGAGAGGAGATTCCGGTCGCAGTGCTCGACGAGTCGGAAGGTTCCGGTGTTCATGGCACCACCGGCGTGGTCGTGGTCGACAGAAATGGCAACATCGCGGCCGGCACGTCGACCGGCGGAATGCAGGGCAAGATGCCGGGACGCATCGGGGATTCGCCGATTATCGGCGCCGGCACGTATGCATCGAACCAGTCGTGCGCGGTCTCGGGTACGGGCACGGGCGAGTACTTTATCCGGCTGGGTGTGGCGCGCGAGGTCTGCAACCTGGTTTTCTACAAGGGAATGAAGCTGCAGGATGCCGTGGATGAGGTGATTCACAAAGAGCTTGAGGCGCTGCACGGAGACGGCGGGGTGATCGCCATTACGCCGGATGGACAATTGGCCTGGAGTTTCAATACGCCGGGGATGTTTCGTGCGCGGCTGGTGGAAGGCGGGCAGGTGCAGATGGGGATTTACCGGGACGAGCCTTAAAAGGCGGCGCTATACTCTCCGCGCCCTCAGTTGTCGCAGGAGACGTGACCTTGAAGCCTCTCAGTATTGCCGCGCTGCTGGACAAGCTGGAGGCGTTTTATGGTGTGCAGGAACCATGCTGGCCAGTTGATCCCTACGAGTTTTTGATCTGGTGGCACTGCGGATATCCGGCGAGCGACACGACCTGCACAAAGGGATGGAACGCACTCAGCAAGGAACTTGGAATTGAGCCCGGTCAGATTTTGAAAGCAACGCAGGAGAAGCTGGCTCACGCACTGAAGGCCGGCGGCATGGTGCCGGAACTGAGAGCGATGCGGCTTCAGCAGATCGCCGAACGAGTAGAGAATGAATTTGGCGGCGATCTCCGCAATGCGCTGGTGGGCCGGATCGAAGACGTTCGCAAGAAGCTGAAGAAGTTTCCGAATATCGCCGATCCGGGTGCGGATCGGATTCTTGCTTTTCGGCAAGGTCGCGCCAGTTGCGGCGGTGCCCTCGAATTGCCCGCATGTGCTGGTGCGCATTCAATTGGGACTGGAGCGGGAGAACTACCCGGTCACATACGGCGAGGCAAAGGCGTTAATTGAAGCGGAGATTCCAGAGCAATTTCACCCAAGGCAACGCGCCTACCTGCTGCTGAAGGAACATGGGCAAACAGCTTTGCAAGCGCAGCAAGCCGAAATGCGAGGAGTGCCCGGTCCGTTCGCATTGCGCCTATTTTGCCGGCAAGGACCGGGGGCGAAGCCGGCCGCAATAACGTCGGACACAGATTTCCTTATCGCCGCGGAACCGAGACCTCAACTACACTTCTCCGCATGGCGCTGAAATTCACCACCTCGTACATTGAAGATGCGCTGGCGGTCTTCAGGCAGTACAAGCTGCTTGGGGAGCGGGCCATGGCGCAGGTTTCCGATGCACAACTGTTTACGTCGCTCGATGAAGAGTCGAATTCGATTGCAATCATCGTGAAGCACATCACGGGCAACATGCGATCGCGCTGGACCGATTTCCTGACCACGGATGGGGAAAAGCCGAATCGCAACCGCGACAGCGAATTTGTCGATCCGCCGGCCACACGCGAAGCACTCATGCGCGAATGGGAAGACGGCTGGGCGCGCGTATTCGGAGCGATCGAACCGCTGACGGATGCGGATCTGGGCCGCATCGTCACGATTCGCGGGGAGGCTCATTCGGTGATGCAGGCGATCAACCGGCAGCTGGCGCACTATCCGCAGCACGTGGGGCAGATTGTTCTTCTGGCGAAACACTACGCCGGCGAGCAATGGCAGTCGCTCAGCGTGGCGCGCAACAAATCGGCGGAGTTCAATCGCAAGGTTGCGACCGGCGACGCCAGCCAGAGATAAATTCGGTTTAGCGGATCACCTCGAATTTGTCAGACGCGAGCTTGCACAACGGGCAGCGGGCCTGTTCCTCGCGGTGTTCTGGTTGTATATCCGCAAGCGGCGCAAATATAGAAAGCACACGGCAAGCCGACCCAGGATTCTTTGATGCGCAGCTCTACGATCTCGATTGCTTCCTGAAAGAGCCGAGCGTGCGTCTTTTCGGCCTCCATGGCCCATGTGAAAGTTGCGCCTGGCGAGGGCTACGTCACTGCCGAATGCGTCAGCGATGAAGCCGGGATACATGGTCTCGACTTCGTACTGTTCGCCGGCCAGGGCCGCCTTCAGGTTTGCGAGCGTCGACCTCACCTCGACAGCATGAATCTCGCAGCGAGCTTCGCCTCCAAGCTGCTTGATGACGCGCGCATGATTGGCGGCATGGATCTGTTCGGCTCGTGCCGCGGCGCGGAAGAGACTTGCAGCGCCGTGCCAGCCTTCGGCATCGGCTTTGGCAGCGAAGAAATCATATTTGGCGTGTGCATTCGATTCGCCTTCGTATGCGGCGAGCAGGTTTGCGAGGGTGACTGTGTTTTCTGCAACTGCCTGAGACATTTTTTTGCCTCCGTGTAAACCCTCAAGGGTAGGATGCGAGCACACGGGACGCGGTGATAACGGTTACAAGCGAGCTGTGATGACGGGTACAACGAAAAGGCCATCCGCGAGGGATGGCCTTCTCGTTTGTTATCGGAATGATGCCGTTATTGGGCAGTTGCTCCGCTGCGGGCTTCGGCTTTCTCGCGCGAGCACCTTGTGGGCGGTGTCTTCGAGAGCCTGCGCTTCGGGCAGGTAGGTGAGCGCCTTCTGGATCATCGGATCCCAGTCGGCCAGGACGCGCAGGCCCTGCAGCTGGCCGAACTGGATGGTGACGATCTTTTCCTTGATGCTGGCCTTCAGCCAGTCCATGTCGCCGTTGATGTCGTTGTCGGTCCACGGCGATGTCCTGGCTGGTGAGGAACTGCTTGAACTCGGCCAGCACCGCGTCGTCGACCTGGAAGTTCTTGTCGACGGTGCGGTTGGCCACGTAGAGCGGGGCGAAGTGGAAGAAGACGTCTTTTGATAGAGCAGCTCGTCCTGGAAGCGGTTGCTCTTGGGGCTTTCGATCTTCTCGTCGGGCGTGATGCCGCCGCCGCCATAGACCGTGCGGCCGGAGTCGGTGAGCTTGACTTCGCGGTTGGTCGAGTCGGCGCGGCTGCGCGCCGGCGTGGTTGTAGTAGTAGTCGTAGAGCGAAACGCCTGCGTAGTTGCGCTGGATGAGGCGGCCCGAGGGCGTGTAGTAGTGATAGGTGGTCAGCGCCAGGCCGGTATTCTCGCTCAGGTTGTAGACGGTCTGCACCAGGCCCTTGCCGAAGGTGGTTTCGCCGACGATCAGCGCGCGGTCGTGATCCTGCAGCGCGCCGGAGACGATCTCAGCCGCCGAAGCGGTGCTGCGGTTGACCAGCACGACGATGGGGAAGGTCTTGCCGTCGTTGCCGTGGGTCGCGGTGTAGTTCTGGTCGGGATAGGCGCGGCCGCGCTGCGAGACGATGGTCTGGCCCTTGGCCAGCAGGTGGTCGCAGACGTCGACTGCCTGGCTCAGCAGGCCGCCGGGATTGCCGCGCAGATCGAACACCAGTCCCTTCAGGTTGGGGAAGCTGTCGATGGCGTCGTCCATTTCCTGGGCGGTGGTCTCCTGGAACTGGGTGAGGTGGATGTAGCCGATGCCGGGACGAATCTCGTATTTCAGATCGACCGAGGGATGCGGAATCTCGTCGCGCACCAGGTCGAAGACGCAGCGGCTTGGACTGGCCGTCGCGAATCATGGTCACCTGCACGTGGGTGCCCTTGGGGCCTTTGAGCGCCTTGGCCACCTGGTCCGAGGTCATGCCGTCGGTGGACTTGCCGTCGACTGCGGAGATGATGTCGCCGGGATGAATGCCGGCCCGGAACGAAGGCGTGCCCTCGTACGGCGTAATCACGTAGACCTTGCTTGTTGCTGCTGCTGGATGACCATGCCGACGCCGTAGTAGTGGCCGCGCTGGTCTTCGCGCATCCTGGCATAGGCCTTGGGATCGTAGAAATTGCGAGTGCGGGTCGAGCACCCGCAACATGCCGGGAATGGCGCCGTCGTAGATGGCGGCGTCGGCCTTGTCGCCCGTGATGGGCTCGGCGTAGTTCTGCTCCACCAGCGCGTAGACGTCGGTGAAGGACTTCAGGCTGTCGCGAAGCTGGCTCTCGTCCTGCGAAGACTGGGCGCCCACCCTGCGCTGCAAGAACGTGCCGGCAACGGCGCAGACGGCGAAAAAGACGATGAGGCTGAAAAGTGCGCGGCGGGCGCGGGGAGTCATAGGCGGAAGGAACCTCCGGACTGCAACTGCACCAGGCGCCTCCGAGGGACCTCGCAGGCCAAACCTGGGCTAAAGTATAGCACTGGGTTATTTGACGAAGTTCGGCCGGTTTCGGGTAGCCGTTACCGTGGTGGCGAGACGCAGTGAGCCGGTTTGCAATCGGGGCTCATGGTCCGGGTTTGCCCTGGGAATCCGCTGCATCTGTCACGATTTTGCCCCCGGCATCTTTGCTGCCCAGGCATTTACAATGACGTCTATGCCTATGGTGGGAGCCTGCTGACCTCCGAAGCGTGCCAACTTATGAATCTGAGAATTCTTCGTATCCCCGGAGCGGTTTCGCTCTCCGCAGTCCTGCTTAGCGGCTTGGCATTGGCGCAGGCCCGACCCTCGAATCCGGAAAGCCCCTATGGCGGCACGACGGTTGAGGAAATCATTGCCCGCGTCAACGACCAGATCATCACCAAGTCCGACTACGACCGCGCCCAAGCCGAACTGGACCAGGAAATGCAGCAGCGGGGCGCCACGATGCAGGAGATGTCCGAGGCCCACAAGGATCTGCTGCGCAACCTCATCGATCAGCAGCTGTGGCTGGCCAAGGGCAAGGAACTCGGCATCACGGGCGAGACCGAGCTGGTCAATCGGCTCAACGAGATCCGCAAGCAGTACAACCTGGCGACGATGGAGGATCTGGAGAAGGCGGCCAAGGAACAGGGCGTATCGTTCGAGGACTTCAAGGCCAACATCCGCAACCAGATCATCACCCAGGAAGTGATGCGGGACCAGGTGGGCCGCAAGATCGCGCCGACGCCGGGCGAGGTTCAGCGCTATTACGAGGCGCACAAGCAGGATTATGCGCAGCCGGAGAGCGTAAAGCTCAGCGAGATCCTGATTTCGACCGGCACGCAACCGGATGATCGAGAAGAAGCTGGCCGAGGCCAAGGCCAAGGCCGACGACATTGAAGCCCGGCTGCACGCAGGCGGCGATTTCAGCCAATTGGCGCGCAGCTTCAGCGACGGCACAACCGCGGCAGAGGGCGGAGACCTGGGCCAGTACAAGCGCGGCCAGCTCGGGCAGGTGTTTGAAGACAAGACATTCGGGCTCAAGACCGGAGACGTGACCGATCCGATCCGCACCAAGCAGGGATACGTCATCCTGAAGGTCATCCAGCATATTCCGGGGGGCGTTCCGCAGCTCAAGGACGTTGAGAACGACGTGGAGCAGAACTATTTTGAGGCGAAAGCCGGACCGGCGATGCGCGAATATCTGGCACAGCTGCGCGACGAGGCTGCAATCTACATCAAGCCGGGATACGAGGACAGCGCAGCGACAGCGGCCGAGAAGCATCCGAGCATCACATTCAGCGCCTACACGCCGCCCTCGCCGAAGAAGAAGCGGAAGGTCGAGCGGACCCGGTTCCGCGAGACCACGCACACCTTCCGGCAGAAGTCGGCTCCGGCCGCAACGTCGGATCAGGCGACTGCGACGGCTACGGCTCCAGTGAAGGCGAGCACGAAGAAGGATACGACGGCGCAGGCTTCGATGAAGCCCGGCAAGAAGGAAAAGATCCGCTTCGGCAAGGCACCGCAGGAGACTCTGCCGAAGGCGCCATCGAGCCAGACTGAAGATGCAGGCGCGGGCGAGCAGGTTGCCACGAACGCAGGCGCTGAGCCGGACAATCCGCTGGTGAGCAATCCGAAGCCCGATAAGAAGATCGCGCTTCAGCGACCGCGCGCGCCTGCCGAAGCAGCCAAAGCCGAAGGGGCCGCAGTTGGATCCCGAGGCGCCAGCGGCGGCGGATGCAGCCGAAGTGGCTGATCGCGAGGCGCAGTCCGGGCCGCTGGGTCTGGGAGGGAACCAGACTCCAACCAAGAAGAAAAAGAAGGAAACCACGACCGGCGACAAGACGCGTCTGAGCGACAAGAAAAAGACAGACAGCACGGAAGATACGGGAGACAAGCCGCTGGGGAACGCTCAACAGCCGCCTGCGCAGCAGCAGGCTCCGAATGGAACCACGCCGGCACCTCCGCAATCGGGCCTGCCGACAGCTCCGCCGCAGTAGATCGCGATCAATTCCAGAATTAACGGGCCTGAGATCTTGATCTCAGGCCCGTTCCATTTGCCGCTTTGGACATGATCAGCTTGGATCGGCCCAATTCATACCGGCCGCTTCTTTTCGAAAATCTGCGAGACTTTGGTCAGACGGTAGCCATTGTTCTCATAGAAACGGTGCGCGTCGAGCCGCGTGTTGCGTGAGGTTACGCGAATGATCGCAACGCCAGTTGCCCAACTCCATGCTTCGGCCCGTTCGCAGAGCCTGAGCCCGACCTTCTGATTGCGAAAGCCCTCTTTCACCACGAGTCCGCCGATGAGAGCATAAGGGGCTGATTGCAGCCGATGCTCGCATGGATACTTCGATCCACCCGATGACCTGGTTGGCGAGTTCGGCAACAAATGCGGCCTGGCTTTGAGCGTGTTTGCGAGCAATTCAATCCAGTCTGCGACATCGTCGACCGAGCGCTCGTAGCCAAGCTGCCGGATGAGGGCGCAAACTTCCGCCGCGTCGCGCAGTTCGATGGGGCGGATCGCGAGCCTGGCAGATTCTTCCGCGGAACGACCGTTCACGATCACCATATTCTCACGGAGCGGCCGGCGTTTTGGAAGCGCTCCGCTGGTTGCTGTATGCTTTCCCGCAGCATGAAGGACATCTATATTGCCGATCTGGCGGGGTTTGAAGAGAGCAAGAACTTCGACGCATTTTTTCTGGTGTTGCACAAGCAGCAGCGAACCACGAAGACGAACAAGCCTTATTTGAATTTGATCCTGGGAGACAAAACCGGGCAGGTTGAGGGCCGCGTGTGGGATCCCGGCGACGCGCGCATTGCGAAGGATTTTGAGCGGGGAGATATTGTCAAGATCCGCGGCGTCGTTTCGCGCTTTGACGACCGACTGCAGATGAAGGTCGAGCACCTGCGCAAAGCTGCCGCCGGTGAAGTGGAAAAGAGCGACATGCTGCCGTGCACCACCTGCGACGTGGATGAGCTTTGGCGCAAGCTGCTGGGGTTTGTGGAGAGCTTTACCGATCCGAATCTGAAGTTGCTGCTGAATACACTGCTGGCTGATTCGGGACTGGCACAGGCATATCGCGAAGCGCCCGCGGCCAAGCAGCTTCATCATGCCTGGCTCGGCGGCTTGCTGGAGCATGTTGTCAGCCTGCTGGCGCTGGCCGATCGCGTGGCCCCGCATTATCCCATTCTGCATCGAGATTTGCTGCTCACCGGCGTTATGCTGCACGACATCGGCAAGGTTCGCGAACTGGCGTGGGAGATTGGATTTGAATACACGGTGGAGGGCGTTCTGCTGGGGCATATCCAGATGGGGATGGAACTGGTGGAGAACACGATCGACAGACTGCCTGGTTTTCCGCCGCGGCTGAAGACGCTGGTGCTGCACTTGATTCTTTCGCATCACGGCAAGCTGGAGTTTGGATCGCCCAAGCTGCCCATGATTCCCGAGGCGCTGGTGCTGAACTTCATCGATGATCTCGACGCCAAGATGCAGGCTGTTGCGAGCGAGTTCGAGAAGTCTGCACGAGAGGGCAAGGGCGCCGACGAACTGACGGGCCGGATATGGGCGCTGGATCAGCGGCAGATGCTGAACACGCGTGAGTGGCTGAAAGACGACGCGAAGCCTGGAACCGGGACAACGCTAGGTTCTTGAGGAACCAGTCCCACTGTTTCTCAGTCAGCGGGACCACGCGAGAGCCTCCCGATCTTGACGAGTGGGGAATCGGCGAAGACGGGGTCAGCCTTGATCTCGTCCAAAGTTTTGGGGTGCTTGAGCCGCTGGCCAACCTTCACGCGCACGATGGGGACCTTCGGGTCCTTGGCGTCAACACTGACAACCGTTCCGGTTCCGACGGCAGTGCGCTCGTCGCCGGTGTGATAGAAGATCCACTTTGTGCCGGGCTTCATCTCGCGGAGATGTTTGACGGCGGTGGGGTTGGTCACGCCATCCCAGTTGGTCTCTTTATCGCGCAGGAAGTCGTCGAAGGAGTAGACACCGGGCTCTGTCTTGAAGAGGAAGTAGGTCATGCGCTCCATCGTAAGCGAGGGAGCGGGGATGTGGGAATTGGGAATCTGTATTCAGATTTGTCGTGCTAGCCTGTCCCCATGGCGCACCGTACTCCGGAATCGCTGCTTGAGCAGGGACGCGTTGCAAAAGGGGAGCGTCGGCCTGAAGATGCGAGGCGCTTATTCCGCGAGGCCCTGGCGGAATGCCGCGGCAGCGAAGACGGGCCGCTGGTTGCGACGCTCTACGAAGAGCTGGCCTATGTCGAGAGAAACCTGCGCGACTTGGAATCAGCGGAGAAACATTATCGCCAGGCCAGCCAGCTCTATCGGGGCCTCGGCAACCTTCTGAAAGTAGCCCACACGATACGCCACGCCGCAGATATCCTGCGTCAGGAAAACAAGCGGGACGAGTCTGCGGTCTTGTATGCCGAGGCGCTGGAGATCTATCGCCACCATCCGGAAACACCGCCTCTTGATCTTGCCAATGCAATTCGAGGCTTGGCGTTGCTGGAAGAAGACCAGGAAGACCGCGAGCAGGCTGCCCGCCTATGGCAGGAAGCCGGGAAACTTTACGAGCTGACCGGCATTGAAGGGGGTGTTGAGGAAAGCAGGAGGCGGATTGGTTTACTGACCGGAGAATGAGCCGGTGAGCGGGTCGCTCTCCGGGGGCCCGGCCGCCGAGAAAGGCTGCATCCCTTCCATTACAATCAAAAGAACATGATCCGATTTTCAACAGCTGGGGAGTCCCATGGAGAGGCTCTGATTGCGCTCATCTCCGGGCTGCCCGCGGGTCTGCCGGTCGATCTCGAATTTATCAACCGCGAGCTTTGGCGCCGACAGCAGGGGTACGGCCGCGGCGGGCGCATGAAGATCGAGACGGATAAGGCGCATATTCTCTCCGGCGTGCGTCACGGGAAGACAATTGGCTCGCCAATCGCAATCGAGATTGTGAACCGTGACTGGAAGAACTGGGAAGAGAAGCTACCGGTCGAAACCGGGGACCCGGCAAAGCACCAGCCGGTAGAGTCGCCTCGGCCGGGACATGCGGACCTTGCCGGAGCCCTGAAGTACGACTTTCCTGATGCGCGTTACGTGCTGGAGCGGGCATCCGCGCGTGAGTCCACCGCTCGTGTTGCCGGCGGAGCGTTTGCCAAGCTGCTGCTGCGGTACCTGGGAATCGAGGTCGGCAGCCACGTGATTCGAGTGGGACGTGTGGAACTGGAGCGCACGGCAACATGGGACGAGATTGCCGCGGTCGCAGAGCGGCCTGAGATCGTGTTGAGTTGCGTTGACGCTGCGACCGAAGCGCGGATGAAGGAAGAGGTTGAACACGCGTCGCGTACCGGCGATACGGTGGGCGGCGTCTTTGAAGTGGTGGTCCACGGCGCGCCAGCGGGGCTCGGAACCTATGCCAACTGGGATGAGCGGCTCGACGGGTTGCTGGCGTGGTCCGTGATGAGCCTGCAGGCGGTGAAAGCGGTTGAAATCGGGCGCGGGGTTACGGCGGCTGAGTCCTTCGGGTCGGCGGTGCATGATGCCATTCACTACGCCAAGGAAGACACCGGGCAGGCCAACACGTTTTACCCGCGAGCGGAACAATGCGGGCGGCATCGAGGGCGGCGTTTCGAATGGCGAGGATATCGTGGTGCGCGGTTATCTGAAGCCGATTTCGACATTGCGGCGTCCGCTCGAATCGGTGCGCTTTGACACGCGCGAAGCGACGAGCGCAAGTTATGAGCGCAGCGATATTTGCGTGGTACCCGCGGCGGGAGTGGCCGCCGAGGCCATGGTGGCATTGACCGTCGCAGGACTGGCGCAGCAGAAGTTTGGAGGCGACTCTGCTGCCGAGATGAAACGAAATTTTGCGGGTTACATCGAACAGATACGGAGCTATTAGAGCAGAGATGATTTTAAAGATAGTGAAATATCCCGAGCCGGTGCTTTCGCAACCCGGCGAACCGGTCACCGAATTCAATGCCGAGCTGAAGAAGCTGGTCGATGACATGTTCGAGACCATGTATGCCTCGCAGGGCATTGGGCTGGCGGCGCCACAGGTGGCAGTCTCGAAGCGTGTGACCGTGATCGACCTGAGCCTGGGCAAGGATCCGGCGCAAAAGCTGGTGCTCATCAATCCCGAGGTCATATTCCGCGAAGGAAAGCAGTATGAAGAGGAAGGCTGCCTGAGTTTTCCCGAGATCCGCGAGAAAGTGCAGCGCGCCGGGAAGGTGCGCATCCGCGCCCAGGATCTGAAGGGCAAGTGGTTTGAGATGGATGGAGAGGAACTGCTGTCGCGTGCATTTCAGCACGAGATCGATCACCTCGACGGGATGCTGTTCATCTTTCGCATGAGCTCGCTGAAGCGGGATCTTGTGCTGCGCAAGATTCGCAAGATGCAACGCGAAGGCACATGGTAAGACCGTGAGGCTTGTCTTCTGCGGAACGCCCCACTTCGCCGTGCCGACGTTGCAGGCTTTGATTGCAGCGGGACACGAGATTCCCCTGGTGGTTTCGCAGCCCGATCGCCCGGTTGGACGCACGCAGGAGTTGACCGCGCCTCCGGTGAAAGAAACGGCGGTGGCCGCGGGCCTCGCAGTCACGCAGCCGGAAAAGATCAGGAACAATGCGGAGTTTCGGGCGCGGCTTGAGGCCATTGCGCCGGACGCGATTGTCGTGGTCGCCTACGGGCGCATCATACCGCCATGGATGCTGGCCCTGCCGCGGTTGGGCTGCATCAATTTGCACGCATCCTTGTTGCCGAAGTATCGCGGGGCGGCGCCGATCCAGTGGGCTGTCGCGATGGGCGAAGCCGTTACTGGCAACACAACTATGCTGCTCGAAGAGGGTCTCGACACCGGGCCAATTCTGCTGCAGCAGGAGATTGCGATAGGGCCCGAACAGACAGCGGCAGACTTGTTCGATGTGCTGGCGAGGGAGGGCGCGCCGCTTATGGTCGAAACGCTGGCCGGACTTGAGGATGGGACTATCAAACCAATGCCGCAGGACCACGCGCGGGCTACGCTTGCCCCGATTCTGACGCGGGATGATGGGCGGGTCGATCCCCGCAGGTACACAGCGAAAGAACTCTGGAACCGCTGGCGTGGATTCCAGCCGTGGCCCGGAGCGTTTGCCTTTTTGAACGGCCGCAAGCTCACCTTCACTCGGCTGCTTGCTGGTTCCGGACCTTACCCGAACAGTCTTTCCATGGGAGAGCCTGGCGAACTGCATTTCGCTACCCACTGGCTTTTCCTGGCGTGCGCACAGGGAACCTGGCTTGAAGTATGCGAGGTTCAACCCGAGGGCAAGCGCAGCATGCGGGCGGCGGAGTTTTGGCGCGGCGCCAGATTGAATTCCGGCGTTCGGCTGGAGTAGCCATGAATTCGGTTTCGCCAGCACGCAGTGTTGCTTATGGCGTTCTGAAAGCCATCGAGAAGGGAAAAGGCCATTCGGATGACTTGCTGCGTGGCAAGAATGTCTCAGCTCTCTCGGAAGCAGATCGTCATCTGACCACCGCTCTGGTGCTCGGCGTTCTGCGCTGGCAGATCGATCTCGATCAGCGCATCCGGGTTTTCCTTAAACATCCGCACGCCAAGGTTGACGTCGAAGTTCTGATCGCGTTGCGGCTCGGTGCATTTCAGTTGCTGCACATGAACCGGATTCCGGTGCATGCGGCGATTGACGAAAGCGTGGAACTGACCAAGCGGGCGGGACACCGGTTTGCTTCGGGCATGGTGAATGCGGTGCTTCGTAAAGTTGCACTTTCGCGTCTGCAGCGAGAGGGCGAAGCGCCGGCCGAGGAAGACTGGCGGCGCGGATTTCCGGATTGGATGGTTGCGCGCTGGACAGTCAATTACGGCGAGGACGCGGCGTACGCGATCTGTCGACACGGGCAGAGTGAACCGAAGCTCACGCTGCGCGTGGACTCCCCTGCAACGCGGGAAGAGCTTGCATCGGCCGGAATCGAACTGGAGCCGGGGCAAATTCTCACCCCTGCATTCGCTGTGGCTTCGGGAGATATCACCGCGAGTGCAGCATTTCGCGAAGGGCGTGTTCGTCTTCAGGATGAGGGTTCGCAACTGGTTGCGGAACTTATGCCCCGCGGCAGCGCGATTCTCGATTGCTGTGCCGCACCCGGCGGGAAAACATTGATTCTCGCTGAGCGGAACCCGGATGCACGCATCGTGGCCTGCGAATCGAGTCCGCAGCGACTGGCGCGATTGCAGGAGCGGCTGGCGGTGTTGGGAGAGCGGGGCGAATGCCGTCTCGCCGATGTCGCCACGCTTGAAGATCACGCAGAGTACGATGCTGTGCTGGCGGATGTGCCTTGCAGCGGCACGGGTACGCTGGGCCGCAACCCTGAGATTCGCCACCGGCTGGCGCCGGAGGATCTTGCGCGCCAGGCGTTGCGGCAGCGCGCGATTCTTCGCGCAGCCTTGCGTGCCGCCAAGCCGGGCGGATACGTGGTTTATTCCACCTGTTCTCTTGAGCGGGAGGAGAACGAGGAGGTTGTCGCCGCGGTGCTGGCGGAAAACCCGGATGGGCTGCAGGTCTCGCTTCGAGCGCGGATTGAGGAGTTACACGGCGAGGGTGTGCTTTCTGCCTGTGGGGCGGAGAAACTGCTTTCCAAGATCACCGCGGAGGGCAATTTGCAGCTTCTGCCGGGGATGTTTGAGTGCGATGGATTCTTTGTAGCGATGATCAAGAAGACTGTATGAAGTAGTGCCACGGAGGTCCGCGCCTGACCGTGCGTCGCGGCGAAATCACGCGTACAGTATCCGTCGTACCCATGCAGATTCTCTGACGCATTGCTTCTGCGCTTGCAACGGTCATTGGGTCGAGTCGCGTCTCTATCTTTAGGAAAGGAATGAACCCGCATATGCATTACCTGCTTTTCTACGAATTAGCCGACGACTACCTCAACCGCCGCGCAGAGTTCCGCACCGTTCACCTGAAGATGGGCTGGGAGGCGGTGGAGCGCGGCGAACTCGTCCTGGGGGGTGCGCTGGCGAATCCTGTCGATGGCGCAGTTCTTCTCTTCAAGGGTGACTCGCCAGCGGTCGCTGAGGAATTCGCCGCGGCCGACCCCTACGTCACCAACGGCATCGTCAAGCGCTGGTATGTGCGGGAGTGGACCACCGTGGTCGGCGATCTCGCAGCCAATCCGAAGCGGCCAGGCTGACGCCTCAAGGAACTGACCGTGCGCGGGAACCGCGGACTGGATGCGACCCGCGGATTCAAGTAAACTCCTTCGAAATGCAGGACTCGGGTTTCAGATATGGCGCGACAAGCGGTTTCAAATCAGATTGTGTCTCCTCAGTCGGACTTCGACGGGGGCTCGAAGCGGATCTTCGGTTCCGGAGAGATGGCCGATTTAACGCGGGCCTTCCCATGGGGTAGCACGTCCGTCGGGCCTATCGGATCCTGGTCCGAATCGCTGCTTATCATCGTCAACACCATGCTGGGGTCGCGACACCCCATGTTTCTGTGGTGGGGCGATGACCTCGTGCAGTTTTACAACGACGCATATCGACCCAGCATCCGGGAAGACAAGCACCCTCGCGCGCTCGGTCAGCCCGGAAGAGAATGCTGGCAGGAAATCTGGCACCTCATCGGCCCCCAGATCGACGCCGTCATGACGCGCGGTGAGGCCAGTTGGCATGAGAATCAGCTCGTGCCCATCAATCGCAATGGCAAGCTCGAGGACGTTTATTGGACGTATGGATACAGCCCGGTTCGCGACCCGGCAGGAAACATCAAGGCAACGCTGGTTGTCTGCACTGAAACCACCGAGAGCGTTATCGCCAAGCGTCAATTGGAACTCGAAACGCAGCGCCTTGCGGAGCTGTTTCAGCAGGCGCCGGCCTTCTTCGCCGCACTCGGCGGGCCCGAGCACCGGTACGAATTGGTGAATCCCCCTTATCGCGAACTCATCGGCCAGCGCGCGATGTTGGGTAAACCCGTCAAAGAGGCTGTCCCGGAAGCCGAGGAACAGGGATTTATCGAATTGCTTGATCGCGTGTATCAGACGGGCGAGCCATTCGTCGGGCACAATATGCCGATTCAATTGCTGAGCAGCAAATCGCAGGCTCTCGAAATGCGCTACCTCGATTTTGTCTATCAGCCTCGACGAAACGCCGAAGGCAGCATTACAGGCGTCATCGTGCTCGGCATCGACGTGACCGAAAATAGGCGCGCCGAACAACTCCTGCTGCAATCGGAAAAACTTAATGCCGTGGGCCGCCTCGCCAGTTCCATCGCCCACGAAATCAATAATCCTCTGGCTGCCGTCACCAACCTCATCTACCTCGCGCAACAAGCCGCGTTGGAGCCTGACGCGAGAAGCTATCTGGCAAGCGCTGAGATCGAGCTTCGCCGCGTTTCCGCCATCGCCAATCAGACCTTGCGCTTTCACCGCCAGTCAACCAATCCTCGCCATGTAACCGGGGCTGAATTGGTTGACGCCACCGTTCCGCTTTACCAGGGACGGTTGCTCAACGCCCGGGTCAAGGTTGAGCGGCGTGATCGCTCCACCCAGCCCATCACATGCTTCGAGGGCGAAATGCTGCAGGTCCTCAGCAACCTGATTGGCAATGCCATCGACGCCATGAGCCCGAAAGGCGGTCGTCTCCTTATTCGAACCAGGAATGGATGCGATTGGAGGACAGGAAGAAAAGGCGTTGTCCTGACCGTCGCCGATACCGGCCACGGCATGTCTCCGTACACGCTATCCAGAATCTTCGTGCCCTTCTTCACCACCAAGGAGAACAAAGGCAACGGCATCGGGCTTTGGATCAGCCGCGGAATCGTCGACAGGCATCGCGGTCACCTGACTGTCAGATCGCGACAGTCAGCAGCCGGTTCCGGAACGGTATTTGCGCTGTTTCTGCCCCTCGATGCCGCACAAACCCGCTGATGGGGCCGAGAGCCTGTTCACTTGCCTGCGCGGCCGCTACTCTTCTTCCGGCAGCACAACGAACGGCGTGATCGCACCAGGAAAATCCATGCCGGCAAACGGGCCCACCGCCACCGCTGGTTGCCACGCGGGCGATTTCAACTCCGGCATCGGCTTGGCTTCGAACAGTTTCTTGCACTGGCGGGCCGTCCATCGCGCCCAGTTCTTTGATTTCTTGCGGCGCGCGCTGTCCGTCGAGATTCCTGTGCCCGCATACATCTGCCGATAAAGCTTCGACAGAAAGATGAAGGCGATCCTCGACCGCAGGTTCGGCGTGCATGCCGAACGCTGCCAGATGGCGCTCCAGTTGTAGAACCTGTCCCAAACCCGTTGCGTGCGCTCGCGAATCTCATCAGAACTCATAGAAGGATGCGGCGTAAACATCTTGGGACGAACCTCGGTAGGGATCAACCAGTAACGAGTGAGAGGTACATCGCCAACCAGCGTGGGATGTGTGGACTGCTCTTTCTCCCATCGCCCGAAATCGACAGTGCCGGGAAAGGGCGTCATCATGACGAACTGCGCAAATGTCACGCCCGCCTTCAGCGCCATCTGCACGGTCGCATCAAAGGTTGCCGGCTTGTCCGTCGGCAATCCGAAAATGAACGAGCCAAGTACATGAACTCCATGCTTCTTGAACGTCTGCAACTGTTTTGCAAGAGCTTCGCCGGAATAGTTCCAATCCTTGAAGACAGCCTTAAGGCCCTCCGGCGTCACCGCTTCCACTCCCACCAGGGCGCCCTTGATGTTGGCTTTGCGCATGGCGTCGAGGTAGTCGCCGTCTTCCCCCGCTTCCATCGTGATCTGCGTAAAGAACACCATATCCTTCGGCAGCTTTGCCAACTCCGCCATCAGTTGGAATCGTTCATTGCGAATCCCGGTCAGTTCTTCAACCTTGGCAAAGTTCTTCTGCTCGCGCGCCAGGCGCAGGTCCGTCAGGGTCACCGGATAGAAGTTGTCATCGGCCAAGGCAATGAATCGGAATCCAAGCCTCCGCAGGCTCACGATCTCGTCAATCACTTTTTGAAACGACCGCTGCCGCGGCTTTTGTCCATCGGTGCGCCACACGCTGCAAAACGAGCAATGCTTTGGGCAGCCGCGAATCGTTTGCACCGACGCCCACATATATTTGTCGGGACGCATCAGGTCCCATCGCGCCGCGAGAAACTCTGTGCCTTCAATCCGGCCGCCTTCGTACACCTTTTCGGGCTTGCCGGCTACGCAACCTGCCACGGCCTTACCCCAGGCAATGTCGCCATCGCCCTTCACCACGGCATGCGCTTCGCCGCGCTCCAGCGCTTCCTCGGGAAACAACGTGGCGTGAATGCCGCCGTACACTACCCAGGCGCCGCGCGCCCGCGCCATGCGGCCGACCTGGTATCCGCGCAAGGCATTGCCCGTGTGTACGCTGATGCCGACAATATCCCCGGCTTCAATGCTTTCCGGCACAATTTGCTCGAGGGACTCGTCGATGAGGATGGGGGTTCCGGCCGATGCCGGCGTTGCCGCTGCCAGCACAAAAAGCCACCGTGGGGTGATGACGGCCGTGCCAAAGGAATTATCGCTGGGATTGACCAGGTGGACTTTCGTATAGCCCTGCTTTCCAGGTGCGTGCCTCAACGCGCAAACGTGAAGCTGCGGACTCCGGACGTATCCGAAATCCACACACCCTGGGCAGGTGACAAAGTTTTCAGTGGCCTGCTGTGTCGTCCATCATACACAACAGAGGTAAGACTGGCACATTTCTCTCATTAGCACCGGCCTGCGGCGACCCGAATAACCTCACATAAACTATTCAAATGCAGTCACTTATGCTCTCTATTCAACGTGTCTTCGGAACGGCAGATACAGCAGCTCGAAGATCGCCACGGTGCATGCCTCGGCGCTCGCGATATACCACGGCCAGGGCCCAAGAACATCCAGCAGCGACGCGTTGGGTGGCTTCGCACGCAGGTACATGTAATTGGTTTTGAAGAAGTAATCGAATCCGCCCACCGCAACGGCGAACACATTCAGTCCCAGCATTGCCCTGCCGATCGACCCCCGCCGCGGCCGCGCCAGCCCCGACCAAACCAGGTAGAGTACCCCGGCCACCGTTAACCCATGAGCTATAAAAAACTGGACCGTCCCGAATGACGGAAACGGTTCCCACAGGTTCGGCGTCAGCAAAGCCATCGTCGCGCCGCCCAGCGACAGGTAGTAGGCAAGATCGAAAACCGTCCGTTTTGGCCTGAAAAGGCAAACGCAAACGAGCACCAGCGAAAGGTCGCAGAGCTCCAGTGGAAGATGGCCGGGAAACGACAGCAGACCGTGCGCAACCTGGTACCAGTAGAAGACGACGGTATCGAGTAGAAGAATTGCGCCCAGCAGCAGTCGGAGTCCCCGCGACCCGGCAAAAAACCTGCGCTGGAGCACAGCAAGAAGCGCCGCGAGCGCGGGCACCGTGATTAGGATGACGAGGTGCTCGGGCCCAAAGAGCCGGATGTACGGTTGCATACGTTCCTTCGCACCAACTCCGTGGATCGCGACCAAACAGCGATATTGATCCCGATGCGGAATCCCTGGCTCCAGCCTCGAGCGAGATTTTTGAGAATTCTAAAACTCCAGCCCTTCCCCAGCAAACCAAAACCAATCGCAGCACTTCCGTAATCCCTGTTCCTTGTTCCCAGCCATCCCTCAGGTACACTGGAGTGTTCACTCGTCATGCAAAACAAATATCCAATTGGAATCCTGGGCGCGACCGGAATGGTGGGCCAGCGCTTCATTCAACTGCTCGAAGACCATCCCTGGTTTGAGATCGCCTGGCTGGCAGCCAGCGACCGTTCCAGCGGCAAGCCCTACGGCGAGGCCGCAAAGTGGCGCCTCGACACTCCGCTTCCTGACCGCATCGCGCGTATGAACGTCTCGGCCGCCGAGCCCGAAGGCGCCCCGAAGATCATTTTTGCCGCGCTTGATGCCGCCATCGCCCGCGAAATGGAACCGAAATTCGCCAACGCCGGCTGTGCGGTCGTCTCCAACTCCAGCGCCTATCGCATGGCCCCCAATGTGCCCTTGGTCATTCCCGAGATCAACGCCGATCACCTCCACCTGATCGAAGAGCAGCCCTCGCGCCGCGAGTCGGGCGGGTACATGGTCACCAATCCCAACTGCTCAACCATCGGACTCGTTTTGGCCCTCAAGCCCCTCGAAGAGCGCTTCGGCATCGAGCAGATCTTTGTCACCACCATGCAGGCCGTCTCCGGCGCGGGCTATCCCGGCGTAGCGTCGATGGACATCCTTGGCAACGTCGTCCCCTACATCGGCAGCGAAGAAGAAAAGATGGAAGCCGAAACACTCAAGCTCCTCGGCCATCTCGATGGCAACCACGTCACCCCGCTTCCTGCAAAGATCAGTGCCCAATGCAACCGCGTTGCCGTCGAAGACGGCCACACCGAAAGCGTCTCCATCAAGCTTGGAAACAAGCTTGGCCGTCCCGTGACCCACGAAGAAATCCTCGCCGCCTGGTCTGAATTCCAGCCGCTCAAGCTGCAACATCTTCCCATGGCCCCCGAGCAGCCAATCGAATTCGCGCCACAACCCGACCGCCCGCAGCCCCGCCTCGATCGCAATCGCGGCCGCGGCATGGCTGTCACCGTCGGCCGTCTGCGCCCCTGCGCCCTGCTCGACTGGAAGTTTACCGTGCTCTCGCACAACACCATTCGCGGCGCCGCCGGCGCCGCCATCCTCAACGCCGAGCTGCTCGTCAGTCTCGGGAAATTGGAACCCGTGGCCGAAACCGCCACGCGCGCGTAGTAGAGGATCGCTGTCATCTTTCAGGGCGCGACTTCAAAGGGCTGAACAGAACGCCATTGCTTTGTGTCAGGGCACGACTTTAGTCGTGCCGAACAGTCCGCAGAAACAGAGGGGCTTCAGCCCCTGAGGTCGGAAAAAAGAACTGCATGAGCCTGGTCGTGATGAAATTCGGCGGCACCTCGGTGGAAGACCCGACCGCCATCAACCGCACCGCCACCATCGTCGCGGGCCGTGTGGCCGCCGGCAAACAAACCGTCGTCGTCGTCAGCGCCATGGCCAAGGTCACCGACCAGCTTTTACGCGCCGCCGCCGCCGCCGCCAAGGGTGACCGCACCGGCGCCCTTGCCATCAGCTCCCGGCTCCGCGCCCGCCATCGCGACACCGCCTGCGCCCTCATCAAGACCCCGGCCGACGCCTCTGCGCTCTGCAATCTCATCGAGCAGAAATTCGACTCGCTCGACGAAATCTTGCGGGGGCTCGCCGCCATTCTTGAGCTCACGCCGCGCATCTCCGACCTTGTGGGTAGCTACGGCGAACGCCTTTCCAGCCGCATTATCGCCGCGGCCTTTATCGAGCGCGGCATCACCGCCGCACACGTCGACGCGCGCGAAGTCATCGTCACCGACTCGCAATTCGGCAAAGCCGCCCCGCTCGACGTCCTTATCGAGAAACGCGCCGTCGAACATCTGCGCCCATTGCTCGACCATGGCAAAGTCCCGGTGATGGGCGGTTTCATCGCCGCCAATGAAGAGGGCATCACCACCACGCTTGGTCGCGGCGGCTCCGACTTCACGGCCGCGCTTCTCGGCGGAGCGCTCGCCGCCGACGCCATCGAGATCTGGACCGACGTAGACGGCATCATGACCTCCGATCCCCGCGTCTGCCCCGACGCACTGCGCGTCAAGGTCATCAGTTTCGAAGAAGCGGCCGAACTCGCCTACTTCGGCGCCAAGGTTCTGCACCCGGCTACCATTCTGCCCGCTGTCCGCAAGAACATTCCGGTGCTGGTCCTCAACAGTAAGAACCCGACCAACGAAGGCACGCGCATCATCTCCATCGCGCCCCACTGCAGCAGCCCCTTCAAATCCATCGCCGTCAAAAAGAAGCTCTCCATCATCGACGTCGTTGCCAGCCGCATGCTCATGACACACGGCTATCTCAAGGCCATCTTCGACATCTTCGACAAGCACCAGTGCCCCGTCGATATGGTCTCCACCAGCGAAGTCTCGGTTTCCCTCACGGTTGACTCCAACGACAAGCTACCCCTCATCGCCGCCGACCTCAGCCAACTCGCCGATGTGAAATACGAGGGCAAGAAGGCGCTCATTTGCCTCGTCGGTGAAGACATCCGCGGGCAGAGCGGCATGGCTGCCCAGGTCTTCAGCGCCATCAAGCACGTCAACGTGCGCATGATCTCCCAGGGCGCCAGCGAAATCAACATGAGCTTCATGATCGAAGAAGAAGACGCAGACGAAGCCGTCCGCTCCCTCCACGCTGCCTTCTTCAAAGAGCCCGACCCCACCATATTCGACACGGAAGCACGCAAAGCCGCCGTCACCTCCTAGTTCCGATTTCCATTTGCTTTGTCATCCTGAGCGAAGCCGAAGGATCTGCGGTTGCTTTTGTCGCTGCCGCATCCAAAGCGTTCTGTCTCGAGTAGCGTGTAGAACACGCCTTCAATCAACCGCGTGGAGATTCTTGGTTGCTTGAGCTCAATACTCTGGATTGCCGGCCACCGCCTGGACATTTCTGTCCAAGCCGTGCATCACCGTGTCATATTGAGTAGGGTTTCCCCGTTGCAAGTCCGCTGGCAGAAGCCGTAAACTCACATCCATTCAAACCTCCCCGATCGTGAGTTTTCGTAACCGGATGATGAAAGACAAATCCTCGCCCCTGCTCCCCCTCTGCATCACCGCCGTCGCTCTCGCAGGATGCCACCACACTCCATCCCCCTGGGACGGCCAGTGGACGCTCGACGAATCCAAAAGCCACTTCGCCGCGCCGACTTTTACCGTCGCGGTTTCTCCAGAAGGCATGTACCACTTCGACGATGGAGTCATCAATTATTCGTTTCGCTGTGACGGCAACCCATACCCCACCGCCGCCGGCACCGGTAGCTCCATCTCCTGCACTCAGACCGACCCGACAACAATCGTTTTGAAAGAAAAGACCAACGGCCCCGACCCAACCAACACACGCTGGGAACTCTCAGCCGATGGCAAAACGCTCACCACCATCGCCCGGTTGATTCAGATCGGCGGATCCGCCAAAGATAAGCAACTCGTCTATGCCCGAGACTCAGGTACGAGCGGCTTCTCCGGCCGTTGGAAAGCGACCAGGCCCTTCGACACGCGCTCGAAAACGTTGGTGCTCATCCTCAATTACAACGCCTTTCATATCGAGTATCAAGACTGGGGTCAATTCTCCGACTCCCTCGTCGACGAGCCCCCAAGGCCCATTCTCGGCGCCAATCAACCCTTCGGATTCTCACGATCCGTAAAAATACTCGGTCCCCGCCAACTCCAGACCGAAGACACCTGTGCAGGCCGCGTCATTCGACGCACCACATGGAAGGTGAGTGACGACGGCAAGACTCTCTACGAGGAATCCTCGGTGCCCGAAAACCCCACGCACAAAGATCTACTTGTGTACGAGAAGTACTGACAGAGCGATCAAATCGATTCTCGGTAACCACCCCGCCGGCAAGTTGTAATCTGAAAGTCGAATTCACTTCTATGGAGCGCCAATGCTCTTATTGGTTCTAGGCAAGGGAAAAACCGGCACGCTCGTTGCAGAAGTCGCTCGCGAGCGCGGTCACGGCGTGCGCGCACTCGACATCTACGAAAACCAGCACGCCTCGGCCCTCACCGCGCCGAGCCTCGCCGGCGTCGATGTCGTCGTCGACTTCACCACGCCCGAAGCCGCCGTCGAAAACATCCGCGCAGTCCTCGCGCTCGGCTCCCGCATCGTTGTCGGCACCACCGGCTGGTACGCGCAATTGCCTGAGCTCAAAGCCATCGCCGAACGCCGCAGCGGCGGCCTGCTCTACGGCACCAACTTCTCCGTCGGCGTGCAGAAACTCTTCCGCCTCACTGCCGAACTCGCCCGCATTGAAGGCTACAAGTTCTCCATCAGCGAAACGCACCATACCTCAAAACTCGATGCGCCCTCCGGCACCGCCATCACCCTCAAGCAGATCATCCAATCGCAGCAGCCCGGCATGGACGTGCCCATCGAGTCGCACCGCGTGGGCGACGCCAACGGCGAACATATCGTCACTGCAAAGAGCGAGCACGACATCCTCGAACTGCGCCACGACGCCCACTCCCGCCGCGGCTTTGCCATCGGCGCCGTCCGCGCCGCCGAATGGCTTTGCAGCAAATCCGGTGTCTGGGAGTTCCGCGAAATCTTCGATCAGCTGTAGCAGGCGTGCGCATTACAGCCCTTCGGAATTTGGTGCAGACCGGAAGCGCGCATTTAAGTGGCTTTTTCCTCAGGGGAAAGCCACAATTGCACGACCGAGCGCTACTTGCTCACCGAGCCGAAGACGATGGTGATATCGGTTTCAACCGACACCGGCTGGTTGTCGAGCGTGTAGGGTTTGTACTTCCACGTCTTTACCGCTTCGACCGCGGCAGGCGCCAGGATTTTCGGTCCGCTCAATACCTGCACTCCCTCAATCGTGCCCTGCTTGGTGATCGTCGCCTTCAAAACGACCTTGCCCGTAATGTGCGCATCCTGGGCGAACTTGGGATAAACGGGCGGCGTCTTGCGCAGAATCATGCCATCGGCAACACCCGCGGAAATCGCCACCACGTGAGGCGCGACCTTCGCCTTGCTGGCGCTTCCGAACACCGACCCTGACACGCCGGTGTTATCGTCCATCGTCACGGCAGCGGGAGCCGACGGTGGCGGCTCATCGGCCGGCGCAGCCTTCTTGATCGAGCCCGCGATCCGCGTGGGCGCCACAAGCTGCTGTGCCATCGCATCCGGCGAAACGGGCGCAGCGTCCGTAGAATCCGCTTTCTCTACCGGAGTCGCAGCTGGTTTGGCGGGCAGAGTCGCTGCGGTTGGTTTTGGGGTCGCATTCACGGGCTGATTCGCGATGAGGCTTGCCTGGTCTTGCTCCGGAGCCGGCGGCGTCTCCTTGACCACAGGGGTTGTCACCACTGGTTTCGAAGCCGAGGGCCGGGTAAAGACAACCAGCAGCACCAGCGCAAGCACCAGTGGACCAGCCGCGATCAAAATCCACTTGATCCAGTTGGCTCCCTGTTTCTCGGCGGCTTCATCGGGTTCAGACTCCGTATGAATCGACGAGCGGAACAGTTCCACCGCAACGGGTGGCCGCTCGATCGAAGACGCCGTGGCCGTTTCCGGGCTCGGTACCGTGCGGGGCTGGGCTTCCGTTTTCCTGCGCTCCGGAACAAGAGCGGGACGCGGACGAGGTTCCGCGCGCTTGATGGGGTTTGGCGCCAGCGGCGCCCGTCGCAAATTGGCAGCGTCCCACGCGGCGAATTCCGACGGAGCGTTTTCAGTGTCGGCGATCTCGAGCCCGGAGTTCCCTGTGCGGGAACCGATCGTGATCTCTTGGATGACCTGCTCAATCGCCGGATCCTTGTGAGGAATTGGCGGATCCTTGTGCTCTTCCTGGGCGCGCGCCATCCATGTTTCGGCGCCGGGATCGAGCCGCTTTTCCGGGACAATCGGCTTCACGTTGGTGCGCGCGGCAGGAGCCGCTGGCGTCGGCGCGGGCCGTGGCTCAACCGGCCGTGCAGCGACGGGCGGCGCAACCGCAGCAGCTGGCTTGGCGACGGGCAAAGTGGCCGGCGGCGCAGGACGGCTCTGTTCCGGGTGGCTCTCTTCCGGCGCATTCTCGGTCGGCAGCGGAAGAAAGTCGCGAGCGCCGGCCCGCATGCAGCTCATCAACAATTCCTGGTCGGTGCGCGCGGAATAGGCCATTACCGGCTGCCCGATCTCGGCCAGCTTCTCGATGATCTGCAACGCGTAGCTTTCGTCGGTGTCCACATCGACCAGTACGAAGTCGAAGTTCTGCTCGACCATGCCTGCCAGGTCGTTCAGGTTGCCTGGATAGTCAATGAACTCGTGGACCTTGCGTCCATGGGATGAAGCAAGAGCGCGCGCAACGATTTTGCGATGCGCATCGTTTGGGCCGATCAGGGCGACAGACATGCCATTTGTGGCGCTCTTTTCGGCTTGTGGGCTCTGCGCGTTGGTTGTCATCTCAGCTCTGGCGCTCATGATCCTCGATCCTTCTTAGCGGTCAATGTCGATGGCCAATGCCGCTGCTGTTGCCGTCCGGCTGCAGCTCTTGAGTCGACATGGTGCAACGCGATTCCTGTCAAAAATGGGCGTGGAAACCCATCGCGACAATCGGCGCTGCAAACGGATCTGGGAAGAGAGTGACAACTGCCTGCGAATCGATTCCAGCCTTCGCAGATCAAGATCCTTTGAATTCAGCTAATTGCGCCGTATGCTCCGGGATTTCCCGGGTTGAAGGTCGCAAGCTGGACTCCGGTCCTGTAACGGTCATGGTATATGGGTTCTTACCCCCGATGGAACTACTGGGTACTAGAGGGTACATGCCTTTCGTCACATGTGGCTTGAGGCTAGTCCTGCCTATGGCCGAGCAGGCTCTCGCAACGCCGCAGGCCACGCAAGCCAAACTCTGAACCAGGAGGCGGAAGGTTCCGGAGCGCACCGGAGGTTCTATCCTCCGCATGGCTACAATAGATAGATCCACCATGCGCCTCCGCCTCGCGACTCTGGACGACATCCCTGCCATCCTTGCCCTCGAGCGCACGCCCATGGCTCGCGAATTTGTAGGTCAATGGAGCGAGGACCGCCATCGCGCCACCCTCGCCGGCGGCGACGCCCGCTACTTCGTCAGCGAGACGGATTGGAGCGAGGTGCACGCCTATGCCATTCTGCGCGGCATCAGCGAACACTCCCGCGCCATCGAACTCAAGCGCATCGTGGTTGCCGTCCCGGAGCGCGGACTCGGCCGCCGCATGCTCGAGGAAGTGATGCGCATCGCCTTTCGTGAACTTGGCGCGCACAGGCTGTTTCTCGACGTCTATGAAGACAACGCCCGCGCGCGCCACCTCTACGAAAGCCTCGGCTTCCAGTACGAGGGCCTGATGCGCGAAGCCGCCCGGCGCGAAGACCACTGGTGCAATCTCTGCCTGATGTCGATCCTTGAGTCCGAATTCAGATAATCGCGGTCTCTAATCTCCAGTCTCTAATCCCTCTAATCCCTAGTCCCTAGTCCCTAGTCCCGAGTCCCTCTTTCTCATCACACTCCGCCGCGCCTCCGCCCGATATACACTTCTCAGTGATGGAAACTACGGGTTGTGGCACGGCAATCGTCACGCCTTTCCGGGCAGACGGTTCGATTGACGAGACGGCGCTCTGGTCGCTGGTGAACTGGCAGATTGACGCTGGAATCGACTTCATTGTGGCCTGCGGCTCCACGGGTGAAGCTGCCACCCTCGATGAAGCGGAATGGCTGCGCGCCGTTCGCATCGTAATCGACGCCGCAGCCGGACGCGTGCCCGTGTGGGCCGGCTGCACCCATAACTCCACACGCACCCTGCTGCGTCAGGCTGCCATGCTCCGCCAGGTTGCCGGAGTCGACGCCGTCCTCTCTGCCAATCCCTATTACAACAAGCCCACACAGGAAGGCCAGTTCCAGCACTTCCTGGCCCTGGCCAAGTTGCTAGACCCCATTCCGGTGTGCCTCTACAACGTTCCCGGCCGCACCGGCGTCAATCTCGATCCTGAGACAGTCGTGCGCCTGGCTGAAGCCGCCTCCAACATCGTGGCCATCAAGGAAGCCAGCGGAAAGCTGCCGCAGATCACCGAGCTGGTTCACTCCCTTCCGGCCACCTTCAAGGTCTTCTCGGGCGACGACAACCTGGCCCTGGCCGCCATTGGCATAGGTGCGCAGGGACTCATCAGCGTAGCCTCCAACGAGATTCCCGCGGAAATGGCGCGTATGGTCGGCGCAGCGCTGCACGATGAGTGGGCCGAGGCACGCGAGCTCGAGCGCCGCTACAGTCGACTCCTCGACGCAAATTTCTGGGAGTCCAATCCCGGCCCCGTCAAAACCGTCCTCAATCTGATGGGACGTGCATCGGACACGGTCCGCCTGCCTCTCGTTACCCCCACCGCGGCCACGCGCGCCAGGCTCGAACGTCTTGCCGGTGAACTCGGCCTGCTCAAGTTCGCGCCAGTCCCGGCCGGCGACTTGCGGATATTCTGATGCACGCGGTATGAACGTTCTCTTCGTGTGCAGCAGAGGCCGCTTTCGAAGTCCTACCGCGGAAGCATTGTTTTCGGGTCGCGCCGGCATCGAGACGCTCTCCGCTGGCACGGCGCCGGACGCGGAAACGCCGCTTTCAGCCGAACTGATCGATTGGGCCGACATCATTTTCGCTATGGAAGCAGTCCATCGTCGAAGAATCGAACAGTATTTCGGAAAATCGCTATCCCGCAAAAAGATCATCGTACTCGGCATTCCGGACGAGTATCCCTGCATGGACCCGGGACTGGTAGAACTACTCCGCAAGAAAGTCGTTCCATATCTGCCTGCATCGTGAGCCATTTTCGGAATCTTCAGAGAATTTGGCCCCTCGTTGTCGAAATCCAGCCGCCTCGCGCGTCATCGTGGTGACGGCGCTTTCAACCACCGCCGTAAAATCACAACGGAGGAATCTCCCATGCAGTATTTGTTAACGCTCTACGCCGAAGAAGCAGGCTTTCAGCGCATGACCAAAGAACAGCAGCAACAGGGCATGGCCGCTTACATGGCCTACACTGAAGCGCTCAAACAGGCAGGTGCCTACGTGGGTTCAAACCGCCTGCAGCCGATTGCAACTGCCACCACGGTGCGAACCGCCGACGGCAAAACACAGGTGCTCGATGGACCCTACGCCGACTCGAAAGAACAACTCGGCGGCTACTTCCTCATTGACGCGCCCGATCTTGATGCGGCCCTGTCGTGGGCTGCGCGCTGCCCCGGCTCGCAGCACGGCATCATCGAAGTACGGCCCATCTGGTCGATGTAGATCATGAGCGGATGCGAAGACGGCGTGCAACCTCGCGACCTGGCCGAGCAGGTTGCACGCCGCAGTTACGGCAAGCTGGTCGCCTTCCTGGCCGCACGCACGCGTGATCTGTCCGCCGCCGAAGACGCGCTCTCCGAGGCATTCGCCGCTGCTCTGGCCAGCTGGCCCCACACCGGCTGCCCGCAAAATCCTGAGGCGTGGCTTATGACCGTCGCGCGCCGCAAATTTCTCGACTCCAGTCGATCTCAGTATCGCGAAGTTGCATCCGACGAAATCGAAGACACCGCCGAGGCCATGGAAGCCGCCGTCGACTCTGCGGAGATCCCTGATCGCCGTCTCGGCCTGATGTTTGCCTGCGCGCACCCCGCAATTGATCGCGCGATACGTGCTCCTTTAATGCTGCAAGCCATTCTCGGACTCGACGCAGAACGCATCGCCTCCGCGTTTCTCATCTCGCCCGCCACCATGAGCCAGCGCCTGGTGCGCGCCAAGAACAAGATTCGCCAGGCCGGAATCCCGCTCGAAATACCGGGGCGCGGCGAACTCTCGACGCGCCTCGATACCGTGCTTGATGCCATCTACGCGGCATTCGCCGAGGGCTGGATCGATGCCGCCGGTACTGACGTTGCGCGCCGCGATCTGGCGGAAGAGGCGATCTACCTCGGACGCGTCATTGTCGCATTGCTGCCGGCTGAGCCGGAGGGCCTTGGCCTTCTGGCGTTGATGCTGTATGCCGAAGCGCGGCGTTCCGCACGCCGCAACTGCGAAGGCGACTACGTTCCGCTCGCGCAGCAGGACCCGGCACTTTGGAATTCGCAGATGATCGCCGAAGCCGAATCGCTGCTTCGTCGCGCGGGCACCATGAAGGTTGTCGGCCGTTACCAGCTTGAAGCGGCCATTCAGTCAGCGCACGCCGCGCGCGCCCTCGTTGGTCATTCCGACTGGACTGCGATTGTTGAGCTCTACGATGCATTGCTCGCGATCAGTGGTTCTCCCGTCGCGGCCGTCAATCGTTCGCTCGCGATCGCGGAGCTTTACGGCCCGCATCGCGCGCTTGAAGAATTGGACGGTGTCGCTGCGGACCCGCGCCTCGTCGAGTATCAACCCTATTGGGCCGCGCGCGCTGATCTGCTTGCGCGCGTCCATGCGAGGGAGAAGTCCTGCCATGCGTATTCGATCGCCATCGGTCTCGAGCGAGACCCATCCGTGAGGCGGTTCCTCGAACAGCGCCGGAAGTTGGTAGACGGATAATCGAGGCACAGGTTGAGCCCTTCGCGAGAGATACTCGCCAAAAGGGTAATGTCTCTCAATCGACTTAGGTAACGCACGTAATCTGCCTTAAAAATACCTTAAGAATTTCGCAACTTCCTTCCGCCGGACAGGGTTCCGCATTCCAGGGACACAGCCAGCAACCTACCCGATGCTGTGCTCCAACCCGCGAAAAGCTCCGTGAGGCCACGGGCATTCGCAGAAAGCGCGGTGAATCTGGAATGCTTATTTCAAAGTCAGGAAGGCTTGCCCTTCCGTCTCTTTTTGTACTGACGGTCGCCACTCTTCTAGTAGCAGGCTGCGGCACCAGCGGCAATATCTCCACCAACAGCAACACGCAGACGGTTACGGGTTCGTCCTTCGTCGTCGGCACCGACGCCCCGTTGGCCAGCGTCATTTCCTTCAACGTACAGGTCGCCATCACTGCAACGGACACAAACGGCAATACCGTGAACTTGACCAGCGGCTCGCCCGCGGTCGACTTCGCACGCTTCAACGGCCTGCAAACGCTGATCGACATGAATGATGTTCCGGTGGGCACCTACTCCTCCGTTGCCATCACGCTGAGCAATGGCACCATTGGCTATCTCGACACCAGCACTGCAGAGCCGACGATCCAATCCATGACGGCAAACATCACCAATCCCACCGTCACCTACACACTTTCAAATCCGATGATCGTGACCCA
Source organism: uncultured Acidobacteriaceae bacterium (assembly GCA_963830285.1). Lineage (GTDB taxonomy): Bacteria > Acidobacteriota > Terriglobia > Terriglobales > Acidobacteriaceae > Telmatobacter. Next base: position 66,189 of record CAWHLU010000008.1, on the reverse strand, counting down.
GACCGGAGCGCCGGTTGGCCTGCACATGGACTTCGATCTGCGGAAGTCGATCGGCGTCAACAGCGGCCAGATCTCCGGCGATGTCAATCCAACCTTCACTGTCAACGGCGTCAACAACAAGGACCCAGGCGCCTACATCGACGAGTTTGATGCAGCCGTCGTTAACACCGATCCCGGCACCCAGTCGTTCACCATTCAAGGTCCGCATGGCCGCCAATTCACGGTCAATGTAAATGGCCAAACCGAATGGGACGGAGGCGACGCCTTCAGCGACCTGAGTTCGAGCAGCATCGTGCAGGTCTCCGGCTTCCTCGATCGCGCTGACGCAACCATCGACGCCGACGAAATTGCCGTCCTCTCGCAGAATGGCTTCTACGCGGGCGGCCAGGTCACCTACGTCAATCCGTCATCCGGGCCGGCATCGAGCTTTGATCTCTACGTGCGCGGCCTGCTGCCCACAACCACTGGCCTCACGCTCGGCCAGCTTGCGACCGTCGATCTCAACGGATCAGAGAAGTACTCGATCTACTGGATGCACGGACCGCTCGCCCAGTTCCTCTTCAACCAGAGCGGGCTGCTTCCCGGCCAGCACATCGCCGTCGGCGGACCGGCCAGCGGCGCCGCCAATGCCGGCTCCGTCACCGTCAAGCGCGTCGTGCTGCGTCATTGGGGCTTCAACGGAACCGTCGTACCCGGTAGCGTGAATACCGGCAGCGACTCGTTCCAGATGCAGGTAAACGGATTCGCCGGCCTCCTGATTCCGCAAACCGTTACCGTCTACATCGCCGGCAATTGCCAGTTCCGCAATGGGCTCACGCAACTGTCCGATGTCTCTGCGGCAACCAACGTACGCGTCGTCGGCCTGTTGCTCAAGAATCCGGTGAATGGCAACACGGTTCTCGTGGGCCACTACGTCGACGAACTGAACTGAACTGAAATGCCTGAACTGAACGAAACCTGTATCCCTTAATTCGCCGGAGCCCGAGCCGCAACAGCGGCACAGGTTCCGGCGTTTTCTTTTCTAAAACAAATCTCCGATCGGCGGAAACGTGAGTAGCGCCCCGCACGAAAGAAGCACAAAGGCAATTCCATTCGTCCGCCCCAGATTCACGTTTCGCTGCTGCCAGAGGTAATGAAGCATCGCCCACGACGCGAGCCACACGGCGATCGACGCCGTCGAAACTCCCGACAGCGGCCCGGTCGGCGCATAAAACTGCAACAGGCGCGCGAGCGCCGGCAGTTTGTCGGCAGCGACAGAAAAAACCCCCATCGCGAAACAACCGATCGAGGCTGCCAGCACCGCCGCTGCACCGGGGCCATTCGGCATCATCATTGCAGAAACGCCGCTTACGCGATCACTGCCCACTGTCATCGACCTCCGCGCATCAGTTGAATCGTTCCTCCACCTTCCACCGGAGCGTGCTTATTCAATTCAGCGCCAAAGAATCCCGCGATCCCGGCGCTCGCAAACGACACAAAGACAAAAACCAGCACCGCGGCACGCAGCTGCGGGTAATGGGTGAGACATCTTCGGTAATGCGCAAAAACCGCCGCGGCCATCGTGATCGAAATGGGAGCAAACCAGGCGATATGCTCCTTCCATTCCATGCCGATCGAGTGCCAGCCAATGGTATTTGAATTTGACTTGAGCATCGCCTGCGGAAATCCCGCCAATGCCGCGCCCGCCGGGGGTACCGCGCGATACCACGGATAGATTACGTATGCGCCCGTCAGTACAGTAATCCACGCAACCGCCGCCATGACGATGAGCCACTCAGCCAGAAACGTCTCATCCTCCTCAGAAATCGGCTGCAACGACCGCGGCTTGTAGCGTCGATACAACTCGACAATCGCGAACGAACACGCCAGCAAATAAAGCGCGCCGAACCCCATGCCGTGCACCATCGTCCAAAATCCGCGCGTGGTCATCTCCATCGCAGTTGCTCCCGTCTTGCGGCGCTTGGCTTCCCGGCCGAATCAGAATCCGTTCTTTAGCGCATGACCTGAGAACATCGCGTTCTTTAACAGCGATGTCTTCTTCTCGTCGGAGTCCTTGTCGTCTGGCTTCTTATCGTCCTTACCCCACGTCCAATAGAGGCCGAGATACGCGTAGTTCTCCGTTTGGCCCGCAATGGAGTGGCCATACGCGAAGAGAAACTGCATAGTGTCCTCGCCTTTCAAGTGCCAGTAGCCACCGGCATCGAGCATCGTCGAGGACTGTGTCTGCGGCGTGGCAACTCCCTCACCGCCATGCGAAAATACCTCCGCCGCCAGTTCCAGCTTCTTGCTCATCTCGCGCTTCAGCAGAAACCCTCCGTACGGAAAGTCGTGATATCCCGTCTGCGGCACTACGGTCTCGCCCGCGCCCCCGTCGAACAGCCACTTGCCCTCGTTCTTCTGCAGCCACAGCGGCAGTCGGTACCAGACCTTGCCCACCCCCAGCCCTTTGTCGAAGTTGCCCGTCGGCATTTCGAACATTGTGAATGTGCCGATCTGGGGGATGTATTTTGATTCCTTGATGTAGGCGATCTTCGCGCCGAGTTCCACATCGGTCAGCCCCTTGGCGCTTGGCCCCGCTCCGGCAGGATAGTAGACCGCTTTGTTTGCGGGATTGATCCCGCCCCACGGCAGGATCGCGTGCAGTTGCACGCGCGGCACGGCGCCCCAGTTGAACTCGAATGCGGGGCCGCTGTAATCCGTCTCCGCCGGGGTCCCATCGGTCGAGCCAAAGATGTAGAACTCGTAGTGCTTGAAATCCACGGGCACTGGATCGTCCACCTGGAATGGGGGGCCCTGCGCCAATAGCTTCGATCCGCAGAGGCCGATCAGCAATAGCAGCACAGCCTTCCACCGGCATCGAGCGGACTTCTTCAGCGTTCTTCTGAAAGATTGAGGAAGAATTCGGATTGAGGAAGCCATCTCCAGCCGACGTTATATCGGATTTCGATAACAGTCAAGACTATGGCGATTGGCCCGAGGTATATTTGTTCACGTGGCCGATCAAAAACGAGAACTCTTCGACGGCTTGATCCGCATCCATGTACTGCTGCATGCAGTGCACGAGCCTATCTTCGGTCTCGCCATGATGAAGGAACTGGAACATCATGGCTATCGCATCGGGCCGGGTACCCTTTATCCGCTACTGCACGGCCTGGAGAGAGCCGGCCTGCTTCGGTCGGCGTTTGATCGCGTGCAGGGCCGGCGTCGCAGGCTCTATAGAATCACTCCTGCAGGCAAACGCGCCCTCGAAAAAGCCCGGGCAAAAGTGGATGAGCTCCACCACGAGCTCCACGAAAAGCACCCGCGCCGGCTCACCGGTGACCAGGGCTCCGAAGAGATCTGACCGTCGCGGGGTCACGCATCCCTCTCTTTACACACGAATCCCGAGAGCAGTGGACGCACAAATCGATTACCGGTAGTCTCTCTTGCAGGTGGGCATCATGAATGCGGATGACATCTCGATCATCGTCGATGTCGTGCTTATTCTTTGTATCTTCGCGGCACTCATCGCTTCGGTTCGCATGTGCGCGAAAGATGCCATACGCCGCGGCAAGTCGCCCTGGCTGGTCACCTTGATGGTGATTGGATTTTTCCCGTTCGGACTTCTGGTGTGGCTTGTGTTCCGGCCGAAGATCGTCAAGCCTGATGGGAGTCAGCGGAAGTTCAAGCTCGACGACTTCCGCGCGCAATAGCCTTCCGACCCGCTATCCTGCAAGCCCCTGCTTCACCATCTCGCTCACAATGCGGCCCTCGGCTCGTACGCCTGCCTGCTGCAACCGTGCCTGGACGGCTTTGATCACCGGTCCCATGTCCTTGGGCGTCGCTGCACGACCCGTGGCCTTCGCATGCTCTGCCACGACTTCGGCCACCATCGCGCGCAGGCCTGCCTCATCGAGCGCTTTGGGGAGAAACTCCTCGATCACCACGATCTCGGCAGCTTCCTTGGCCGCCAGTTCCGGACGGTTCCCTTTGGTGAACTGCTCGATGGAGTCGCGGCGCTGCTTGATCATCATGGTCAGCGTCTGCTGCTCATCAGCGGGCGTCAGTACGGCATTCTTCTCGAGCGCCTTGTTCATCAACGCTGCCTTGATGAGGCGCAGAGTGCCGGTGCGTTCGGCATCGCGCGCTTTCATCGCGACAACGGTTTGCTGGGTGATCAGTGCTGCAAGAGCGCCTGGATCGATCATGACTTCCTTCCTGAAATATCGATTCTAACGGACCGCACTCCTGACGGGCCGGACGATTCGGCCATAAGAATGTCGGATTGGGCGCCTTTTATTGTGATGACGGACATCGCAAAAGGCGCGGCACAGAAGTACTTTCCGAAATGTGGTATGGTTTGGGCGAAGTTTGACAACCCTCCCTTTCGAACGTCAGGGCATGTCAGCTTCAATGTTCCGGCAGATCTAATTCCGAGCATGGGGAGCCTGCCGAGATGAGAAAAATCTGCGGGGGAGTGCATTGAAGTTGCATCGGCTTGTGCTGGTTAGTTTTCTCGCCCTGTCAATTCCGATCGAATGTTCTGCCCAATCCCTCACCATCCTGCAGCTCGAGCAAAAACTGGCCGCACCTCTGCCGCCAGCTTCCGACGCCAGCGAAGTACCTGTCGCCGTACTTCAAGACGCTACACTGGCAACGAAAATCGACAATATACAGCTTTCCGAGCGTTTGACCTCCGCCACGCTTGACAGCATTCTGAAGAAGCAAACCTTCGGACCGCGTACGCAGCGAGAATTGCAGTTATTGGCAGATCGTTCTGCCCTGATGGATCCGCCGGCCAGCGATCTGCCTGATCAGCCTCCACCCGACCCGAAACAGCAGCAGCACATGCTCGATGCGGCACGCGCCTTTGTCTTCCAGACGTTGACCCATCTGCCCAATTTCTTCGCCACTCGCACAACCGAGCGATTCGCTGGAATCTCGCCCGAAGTGAACAAGACAGGAAAACCGGTGCACATCGGCCTGTACCCGAGGGGCGCGTCCACCCGCGAAATCACGTTTCGCAACGGCAATGAGGTCATCGACCCCATGAAATCGCAGCGCTCCGCGCAGTCGCTGCCCACAATGGGGTTGGAGAGTTGGGGCGAATTTGGCCCCGAGCCGGCAATCGTTCTGCTGGGCGTCTCCACCGGGACGATCGCCTTTCATCATTGGGAGCAGGAACCCGCCGGATTGGCTGCCGTCTATCGCTATTCCGTCCCCGAGGAGGACTCGAAATATGAGGTGAACTACGCCTGCAACGGCAGCAATGCCTTTCATGCGCAGCCCGCGTATCATGGCTCGCTGGCCATTGATCCTGTTTCCGGCGCAATTCTCCGGCTCACGCTGCAAGCCGATTCCAAGCCTGACGACCCGATCTCCCATGTCGCCTCGGTCATCGAATATGGCCCCGTCGACATCGGCGGACAAACTTACATCTGCCCGCTGCACAGCCTGGCTTTCAGCGTCGAAGAAGTCAGCACCTGCTTCCGCGACCTCAAGGATCAGGCTCTCGTTCACAATCGAACTCTTGTTCAGCCCCTGATCCTGAATCGCACCACGTTCCACGACTATCATCGGCTTGGCTCAACCCACAAGATCATCACAGATGCGCCGGACACTCCCCAGGAGCCGAAAAAATGAACGTCCGGTCGGCAACCTTGGGCCCTGCGTCGAAGATCTCCCGCTGTGCAGCAACACTGGCGCTCTGCTTTGCCTGGGCCACCTTTGCGCTAGGTGGACCAATTCATGACGCAACCCGCAAAGGCGACGAAGCAAAAGTCGTCGCTCTGCTCAAAGAAAATCCTGACCTTGTCTCAAGCCGGGATAAACTCGGCAACACTCCGCTCCACATCGCCGCCATTCACGACCAGGCCGCAATCGCGGCTCTCCTGATCGCCAACGGCGCTGACGTCAATGCTCAAAATGCTCCGCAAGGCGTCGATGTATCGCGGATCACGAGGATCAGTAAAAACGCTCACGGCGACACGCCCCTGACACTGGCACTTCTCTCCTATCACCACAAGGAGATGGTCGAGCTGCTGCTGACCCACGGAGCGGACCCAAACGTATCGGACCCGCACGGCACTCCACTGCAGCTCGCAATTGAGCGCGACCTTCCCTACGATGTCGAACTCTTGCTTGCCAATGGAGCTGACCCGGATGTAACCGCCATTATCTGGGCGATCGTCCATGGGAAAACCCAAATTCTGGAGCTGCTTCTGGACTCCGGCGCGGACCCCAATGCGAAGGACGGCGCTGGCCACACACCCCTGTACTATGCCCAAAACGCCTTCCATTCGTATTACGGCGAGACCAGTTCCAACGAGAAAGCCATAGCAATACTCAAAGCCCACGGCGGCCACCTCTAAGACGCGCACTCTGGAGTCATTCCGACTGAGTGAACGGGGGCCAACCGCCGGAGCTCTTTCCCGCCCATACCCCAGTTAGCTCCCGCGTCGAATCCGCCAAAATCCACTCACTTTTGCACAGCCATAATTTCACAAAAATCACAAATATGTGTATTCTGTGATTTCGTTGACTGCGAGAATTTCTGCCTGCCCTACCAACGCTTTCCAACCCTTTCTGGAGGCTAAGTTCATGATTCGCAAGACTCGTCTTTATACCCCCGGCCCGACCCCGCTGCTTGCCCGCCGCCCAGTTCGCCATGGCCGCCGCCGACATGCACCACCGCACTCCCGAGTTCCGCGCCCTCTTCCAGAAGGTGCTCGCCCAGCTCAAAGTCTTCGTCGGCACCAAGAACGACGTCCTGCTGCTCTCCAGCTCCGGCACCGGCGCCATGGAGGCCTCCGTCTCCAATCTCACTTCGCCCGGCGACCGCGTCCTCGTCCTCACCGCCGGCAAATTCGGCGAGCGCTGGACCGGCCTCGCCAAAGCCTTCGGCTGCGAACCCGACGTGGTCACCGCCCCCTACGGCCAGACCTTCGACCTCGCCGATATCCGTGCAGCCCTCAAGCCCGAGCACCGCGCCGTCTACGTGCAGGCCACCGAAACCTCGACCGCCGTCCGCCACGACGTTGAAGCGATCGCGAAGCTGATCCACGAGGTCGCGCCCGAAGCAATATTCGTCGTCGACGGCATCACCGGCCTCGGCACCACGCACTTCGACGTGGACGGATGGGGCATCGACATCCTCATCGGCGGCTCGCAGAAAGCCGTCATGATTCCGCCGGGCCTCGCCTATCTGAGCGTCAGCGAAAAGGCATGGGCGGCGATGGAGAAGTCCAAAAACCCGCGCTACTACTTCGATCTCCGCAAGGAGCGCAAGAACGCCGTCAAGGGCGAAAGCGCCTACACGCCGGCCGTGGCTCTCGTTGCCGGCCTCGGCGCCGCGCTCGATTACATCGCCGGCCAGGCCGGTGGCGATCTCGAGAAGGGCCGCATCGCGCTGATCGACAACGCGCATGACCAACGCCGCTGCCACGCGCGCCGGCCTCGTCGCTCTCGGCTTCACGCTCTTCGCGCCGACAGCCCCCGCCGCCGCCGCTACCGCCGTCGCCGTTCCTGAAGGCATGGACTCCGGCGCAGTGGTCAAGGCGCTCAAGTCGAAATTCGCGCTCGTCACCGCCAATGGCCAGGGCGAAATGCAGGGCAAGATCTTCCGCGTCGCGCACCTCGGCTTCTTCGACTACCTCGACACCGTCGCCTTCCTCGGCGCCATGGAGCACATCGCCAAAGACACCCTGGGCCTCAAAGTTGAATACGGCCAGGCCGTGGCGGCAGCGCAGAAAGTCTACGCGGAAGCAACGAAGGGATAGCGGAGCGAGCAGTGTTAGCCGACGCTTCGCGCCTGTTAGCGAGTAGCAAGCACGGTTCAGCTCTGATCCGCTAACGCCGGAACGGCGCTAACCCCGCTCACTGCTCACACAGGAGCTCAGCAATGCCAGAACTCTCATTCGGCGAAAAACTTCTCATCGCGCGCAAGCAGCTCGACCTCTACTCCTACCAGATGGCCGAGCTGCTCGGCGTGCATCCAAACTCCATCACCAAGTACGAGCGCGGCGAGGGCAAGCCCCACGCCGCCGCGGTGCGCATGTTCGACCTGCTCTGCGAGAAGCACAACATCCGTTTCGAAGAATTTGAAACCGGGTCCGCCACAGCGGCCAAGGGAGACAAGATGAAGATCGTTCTGGCGGAAAAAGTATCCCCCGCAACCCTCGCCGTGTTCGCGGCCGAACCCGGCTGGGAAGTTCTCACCCACGACCAGTTGCCCGAACGGCCTGCCTGCCGCGCTCGCCGATGCCGACGCCCTCGTCGTCCGCAGCGCCGTCCAGGTCGACGACGCGCTCATGGAGCATGCGCCAAAACTGCGCGTCATCGGCCGCGCCGGCGTAGGCGTCGACAACATCGATGCCGAAGCCGCCACGCGCCGCGGCATCGTCGTCATGAACACCCCCGGAGCCAACGCCGTCGCCGTCGCCGAGCTCACCATCGGCCTCATGCTCGCGCTGGCCCGCAAGCTCCCCACCGCCAACACCACCATGCACGCCGGCAAATGGGAGAAGAAGAGCCTGCAGGGCGCCGAACTTCGCGGCAAAACCCTCGGCATCCTCGGCCTCGGCCGCGTCGGACTTGAAGTCGCACGCCGCGCCCGCGGCTTCGGTCTCGAAATCATCGGCAGCGATCCGTTTGTCTCCGCCGCCGTCGCGCGCGAGAACGGCATTCGCCTCGTCGCCCTCGACGAAGTCATCGCCGGCTCCGACTACATCACGCTCCACGTCGGCCTCACCCCGCAAACCGCCGGCGTCATCAACGCGAAATCTCTGGCCCTGATGAAGAAGGGCGTGCGCATCATCAACTGCGCGCGCGGCGAGCTGGTCGACGAAGCCGCGCTCGTCGCCGCGCTCAAGTCCGGCCACGTCGCCGGCGCTGCGCTCGACGTCTTCACCGTCGAGCCGCCCAAGGATTCGCCCTACGCCGAATTCGACAACGTCATCCTCACCCCGCACATCGCCGGATCGACGGCCGAAGCGCAGGAGGCCGTCGGCATCCAGATCGCCATGCAGGTGCGCGAGTATCTCAAGCTCGGCGTGGTGCAGAATGCCGTCAACCTGCCCTCGCTCAGCCACGAAGAATACGTGCAGCTCGCGCCCTTACATCGATCTCGCCGGCCGCCTCGGATCGTTCCTCGCGCAGGCCGGCAAAAGCGGCATCGAAGCCATCGATCTCACCTACGGCGGCGCGCTCGCCGACGCCAAAACCGACCTCGTCCGCAACGCCGCCATTGAAGGCCTGCTGCAAGGCTCTGAAAATGTGAACCGCATCAACGCCGCCGCCGTCGCGCAGGAGCGCGGCATTCGCGTCCACGAAGAAAAAGAAGAAAGCCATCGCGGCGGCGCGGCCACGCTGCTCACCATCGGATCTGCACACGGCGGCCGGCCGCAGCCACGCCACCGCAACCGTGATTCACGGCGAGCAGCCGCGCCTGCTTGAATTCGACGGCATCGACATCGAAGCGCCGCTCGAAGGCAATCTGCTCGTCTGCCGCAACCTCGACGTTCCCGGCGTCATCGGCAAGATCGGAACCATCCTCGGCGAGCAGGGCGTCAACATCGCCAACTTCGCCCTCGGCCGCGAACGCAGCGGCGAAAAGCCCGTGAAGGCGCTCGCCGTCGTCCAGGTCGATGCCCCGGTCTCCGGCGCAGTCCTTGACGCCCTCATGACCATCGAAGCCCTGCTCGAGACCAAGCTCGTCCAGCTCTAAACCGCAACCATCTGGTTGCGTTTATCTCCAAGAGCCGTGTCATCCTGAGCGGAGCAGTTTGGACCCCGTGATCGCCAAGCGATCATGGGGTAAGCGAAGCGAAGGATCTGCTCCTGGAGTTCAGCGCCAACCTTTTGCCAGGGTGGGGAAGCAACCAGGTTCGCACCGCCTCTCATCCCATCACGCCGGCATGCCCCAGACACGAGCGCACGTACGCCACCTGCCCCACGTGATAGGTTTCGTGCAGTGCCATGAAATTGACCGTCCCGCTTAGCTTTCCGTCCGCGCTCGGCGGTCCCGGCTGCGGAGCCGGCGTATCCAGCAATTCCTCTGATGCGGCCTCTAACGCCGTGTTGAGCCTCCCGCATGTCTCATCCCATGCCTCCATCATCGCCTCGCGACGTCGGAGCCTCCGGCGATTCGACACACTTCGTCCCGCGCGCATACAACGGTCATCCACGGCAACGTCCATTTCTGTCCCAGCCGCGCCAGCACCATGGTGCGCGACCACGCGAGGTGGCCCACAAGCCAGCAGAGGTTATTGGTGTGATCGTTGGGACGTTGACACCAGTCCTCAGCGCTCAATCCGGCCAGGGACTGCTTCAGAAAACCGGCATTCAAATTGAAGCTTTGCGACGCAACGGCAAGACGTGGCGAAAGAGACATTTGGATCTTCCTCCTGATTGCCCCATCAGGTTACACGTCCGCCGTGCCGCAAGAATATTGTCTTCTTGCAAAATCACTTGCCGCCAAGATCCAATGCGGTGCATGCCTCGGCTGGTAGAGACCCAGTCCTCCGCCGCCCGGCAGCCGAACCGTTGTAGTGATGCCCCACCTGGCCTCCACAATCTCGGTGGTTTCCGCGCCCTTGCCTTGCAGTCTTTCCATCGTCGCGCGCAGGTCATCGCACATCAGGTAAACCACGCTGCCCGAGAGTTCGTGATCGGCATGCCGCTCCACAAACTTGCCGTCGCCGGGATGAATTGCAGCCTCCGCCGGCGGCAGCGCAAAGATCAGCCATCCTCCACCGGCATCGACACGACTCGAAGCCGAGCACGTCGCGAAAAAAAACGCGATCCGCTTCCGGATCGCGACTATACAGGAGAAGATGAACGCCGTTGATCATGATGGGCGGGATTCTACGCCGTGATTCGCCAATCCCGCCCAATGAATTTTCAGCCTACTGCACCGGGTGCGCCTTGCCGTTCTTCATGCTTTCATCGATGATCGACTTTATCTTTCGGTCGGCTTCTCGACCTATCCGCCCTTGCTCGGCTCCAAGTCGTCCCTGCTTCGCACCCAGTTCGCCCTCTTCGCGCCAAGCTTGCCCATTCGCTCGCCGAATTCGCCCTGTTTTGCGCCGATTTGCCCTTGCATCTCGCCGATTCTGGCCTGCAGTTCGCCCGAGCTTCTCCTGCAGATCGGCGAACTGTTCCTGAGTCATGTTCTTTCCCTGGTTGGCCTTCAGCTTGGCCATCGCCTCATCGATCTTCGCGATCTCCTTGCTCATGTCGGGAGTCGGAACGCTTGCGGCCTCCTGCTGGCGACCCAGTTCTTCCTGCTGCTTGCCCAGAGCTTCCTGTTGCTTGCCCAGCTCTTCCTGCTGCTTCCCCAGCTCCTCCATCGGCTTGTACATCGCTTCGATCTGCCCCAGGATTGCCGGATCGTCCACGAAATAGTCCTTGCCGTCGCGGGTGAACCACAGGAAATCTCCATGCGCCTGCTTGCGCGCTTTTTCGATCTCCTCGCGCCGGCCTTCCATCCAGTTGCCCGAAAACGACACGTGATTCATGTCGCCACCGTGGATCACCGCATACGACTCGCCGTTCGATGAATAACGGTAGTGATATCCCGAGTGTTTGCCATCCTCGCTATAGCTCGCTGCTGCCGCTCTCAGTCGTCGTGCTCTGGCTCAAGCCGTATCCGCGTCCATCGCCAATGCCCATGCGCGGAGCGACGATCACCATTCTCGGCGCTGCCGGGGGAGTAAGGATCAGATCCCTGTTGGCAAGAGCGCGCGCCTGGATCATCAACTTCATACGTGCAGCGTCCGGCGGAAACGCCAACAACGCGGCCGTTCCCGGCGCGCGCGGTGCCTTCGGCACAACCAGCGTCATCGCTCGTGTCAGTGGTTCGGATGGCACGAGCGTCATGACCGAAGGACACCGGCACTCGGCCGGTGCAGTCGGGGCCACGGCGGGAGCTGAAGGCGCTGACGCCGGCGCAGGAGCGCTGAGGCGCCGACGCCGGCGCGGGCGCAACGGCCTGGGGGAACGGATCCTCCGGAGCAGCCGGCGCAAGCTCGCCCGAGATCTGCTCGGGTTCAGACACGCCGCTCGCTGCCGGCGCAACCGGCGCCGGAGGAGCAGCCACCGCGCGTTGCGGCGCAGCAGCCGGGGCAGGTGGCTCCGGCGCCTGCTGTCCTGCGGCCTGCACCCGCACCAGCGCAGTGACCGCGAACAGCACAACCGGAACAACCAGCACCGCTGCCAGCGCGCGGCTCGATCCCGCAAACGCCTGGCGGAACGATACGTCATTCAACAGCCGTTCGATGCGGCGCGAGAGAGATCCATTGCGGGCCATGGCGACTCCTATCAGGGTTGGGCGCGGCGCGGCCGCGAATTCAAGCAGAATCTGCGCGTACGATGCGCGATCGGCGGCCTCTTCCAGTCCCGCCCGGTCGCTGATCGCCTCAGCCAGATCAGAAAGTTTGCGCTTGAGCCACCAGCCCAGCGGGCTGAACCATACCACGGCCGCGTAGACCCCCGCCAGGAGCTGCAGATAAAAGTCCCTTTGCCGGATGTGGGAACGCTCATGCGCCAGCACCACGCGCAGTTTCTCGCTGTCCCAGGTGGCATAATCCGCGGGCAGCACGATTGCCGAGCAAATCGTGACCGGCGACGAAACCTCGCTGCTGCAGCGCAGGTCGACAGACGCTGAAACAGTCAGCAACTCGCCGGTGATCGGCGTCGCTCGGTGCCATAGTCCAAGCGCCGCAATCAACCCCCAGGCGAGGCGAATAAGGAACACGCCCGCAACAGCGAGATAAAGCAGAAGAATGATCTTCGAAAGAGATAGCGCCGCGCGTGCCGGCGCCACTGCGCGCGGCGGCAGAGACTCGGTCTGGGCCACCGGCTGGGGCTGCACATACTCGACCGCATCCGCATCGGAGGATTCAGGTTCGGCTGCGGCAGCGCCGTTTCGCGCTGGCTCATTGACCGACGGCAGCCGCCTGCTCCTCGACCAGCGGCGCACTTTGGGCTGCCGTGGTCGCTTCCGCTGCCTGATTTTGCTCGGGCGATGTCCTGGCTTGAATCCTTGCCTGCAATTCCTCAAGAAGTGTCTGCGGATCGGCCGGAAGCACGACGCGCACATTGGCGGGCAAGACACTCCAGTGCGCGGCCATGGGAAGCACCAGCGGCATCGCCACTGCCCCTGCCAGCACCAGTCCCCATGCCGCCTTCTGCGCCAGCACATTGCGCACCTTCAACACCCCAAGCCCCATCCAAACCGCCAGCGCAAGAAATACGGAACGAAAGGCAGCTTCCACCAGAAGTGAGGAGTTCATCGCTTCGCCTCCTGTTTGTTCTCACCCGCAGCAATCGACTTTCCCGCCTGCTTTTGCGCCTCGGCAATCCGCGTCGCCAGCCTTTGCAGTTCGGCGCGATCCAGTACCTGCGAATCCACCATGCCCACCAGCAGCGCCTCCACCGATCCTTCGCAGAACCAGTCCACGATGCGCTTCACTGCTCGCCCCGCCACCTTCTGCCGCGATTCCGCCGGCCGATACACGAAGGTGCGGTCATCGACGGAGTGCGCCAGGTAGCCCTTTTCCTCCAGCCGCCGCAGCACCGTTCGCACCGTTGAGTCTTTCAACGTGCGGTCCAGCTTCTCGCGGGCCGCTTCGGCCGTTACCGAGCCAAGCCGCCACACAATCGAAAGAATTTCGCGTTCCAGTTCCCCGAGTTCGGCAGGATCGTGAGTGTTACTCGCCATAGTGTTACAGACTGTAACATAGAAGAGAGGTGAGCATGCAAGAAAATTTTTCTTTGCACAATTTATCCCTCGATAACGCCGGCGCCGTACTCAAAAACCACCCCCGCCTTGGTGTTTTAAATATCGGGTCACTCGTGCAACAGGGAAGGACGCGTGCACATCACATAAATAAGTTAGTAACAGCCGAGCCTGACCGAGGATCGCGGCATCTATCTATAGGAGAAAGAGGACGAATTAAAATGACATCTGGCATATTGGATAAGCAACCGACCGTCGACGATATTCTTCGCGAAGTCTCCCGGCTCAAATCGGTAGTCACCGAGGCGGTGGAAGAAGGCGTCGAATCCGCAATCAAGGCTATGAAGCAAGGGCGCAATGCTGCCGAAGACGTAATCGACGATGCAAGGCACACCGTCAAGCAGAATCCGCTCCAGGCCGTTGCTGTCGTGTTCGCCGCTGGCGTTCTGGCGGGCAGCCTGATCGGCTGGATGAGCACCCGTCGCAGCTAAAGCGAGCCGATACCGAATCTGTCCCATCGCCTTTCCGCGCTCTGATAGCTTTCAGAACGCCGTGGCAGATGGTTCGCCCTAAAATGAAAGCGCCGGGACTCGAGTCCCGGCGCTTTCACATTTGCGTTCGGAACCGCCTCAGGCCCGGCTCATGTAAGCGCCTTCGCTCGTATCGACGCGGATCTTTTCACCCTCGTTGATGAAAGGCGGCACCTGTACCACCAGACCGGTTTCCGTCTTGGCAGGCTTGGTCACGGAAGATGCTGTCGCCGACTTCAATCCCGGCTCCGTCTCCACCACCGTGAGTTCCACAAACGAAGGCAACTCGATTCCCACTGCCTGCCCATCGTGGTAGCTGACCTTGATCTGCAGGTTCGGCGTCAGGTATTCCACCGCATCGCCAAGTGTCGAGCCCTTCAGCACGGTCTGCTCATAGTCCACTGGATTCATGAAGTAGTAGTCGTCGCCGTCGGCGTAGAGAAACTCCATCGAAATCTCATCCACAACGACCTTCTCGATGGCATCTCCAGAGCGGAAACGGTGCTCGAACATGGCGCCAGACTTGAGATTGCGAAGTTTTGCCTGGATGAAGGCGCGCAGGTTGCCCGGGGTACGATGTTCCACCTTGAACACCAGGTGGAGAACGTCGTTGTGCTTGATGATCATGCCCGGACGCATTTGGGTGGCGGGAATCGCCATAGACGTGAAACTCCTTGCTGTACGTGAAAAATTCGGCCTTGGCCCAATCTCCATTGTAACTTAGGGCCACTCCACGCATCCTCCCAGCCCCGCAGCGCGATTGCGCGACACTGTGTTCTGATCGAAGAGCGAGGGCACAGCTTGCGCTCATCTGGAATCAATGCGGCGCGTCTTGGCGCTTTGTTGTTGCTCTGCCTGCTGTGGGTCGTTGCCACTCTCCGTTCCGATCTCCTGCCGGGATTGGTATCGGAAACCAATTCCTCGCCCCTGTTGAACCAGGCGAGCGTCCTGGCGCTCTTCGCCATCCTCGCCGCGGCGACAGCCTTCGTGCGACGAGCAAACTGGCCGCGGGGACCGGCGCTGGGCGGAGCCGTACTGGTGGGTGCCGGTCTCCTCGCCTTGCCGGCACTGCTGGTCGAACTCGCCAAAGGGCGTGTCGACGATTCCACGCGCGTCGCCCTTTTTTCCCTCGTGCCGGTCTTTGCAGTCGTGCTCGAGCCTTATCTCGGTAGTGCATTGCAATCGCCCCAGCGCGGCAGTCTGGCAGCTGCATTGGCCGCCGTAACGGGAACCTTGCTCATTTTTCCCTTGGAACTGCCTCGGGGGCCGGCGCAAGCCGTTGCATTCTGTGGCATTATCCTCGCAGTTGCCTCTGTCGCCGCTGCAAACTGCATCGCCGCGAAGATCGCACAAAACGAAACGGCTCGATCCCTGCCCGCTTTCGCTGCGGTCTCCGCAGGTTCGGCTGCAATCCTGCTCGCCATCGCCGGCCTGTCGATCGAACGTCGCGCGTGGCCCGTTGCGCATATTGATGCCTGGGCCATACCGGATCTGCTCGCCCTCGCGCTGCTCTTCTGGCTCATTCGCCGCATGTCGGCGGTCCGCATGACCACCCGATTTCTCATCGCTCCGCTGACGGCGAATCTGATCGTCCTGGCATTTCTGCGGCCCGGAGTTCAAGTGCGCGGCTGGCTAGGTTTGCTCCTGATAGCGCTAGGATCAGGTTGGCTTTTGTTCACCCCCGGAGACGAGCCGGAGAGAACCGGCTCGCCTCTCGGGATCACCTAGTGCCCGAAGTTCACGAGAAAAGTTGATATCGTCTACATCGAGCCAATGTCTTCGCTCCGCGAAGCCTTTCCCAGAGGAGAGCCAAGGAAATGAAATCGCTGATGATCATGATCACTGCCGGGACGTTGTTCTCCGCCGCAGCACTCGCGCAGAGCGCACCGGCCTCTGTCTCGGCAAGAGCTGGAATCGACGCTGGAAATCAAGCCTGGGTCGATGGCGTGAAGACCGGCAACATCGCGCTGATAATCGCCACGTACGCCGATGACGCTGTTGACTGCGGACCGTCGGGCGAGTGTTTCAGGGGTCGACTTGAAATCGAGCGGCACATGAAGACGCAGCTTGCGACTCTCGGACTGGCCCGCTCAGCCGCGGTGGCGTCTGCCGGATCGACTCAGCAGGGAGATTTTGCCTATGAATGGGGCGAGGCGGAAGCGACCTATGCTGGCGGCAAAAAGCTCGTCGAGAAATATCTGACGGCTTGGCAAAGGCAGGCTGACGGCAGCTGGAAAATCTTTCGCAACATGGTGATTCCCGACAAATGAGGCGACCAGCGCCCTGAAACCCATACAATTCCGTTGACGCGGAGGACTGGAAGGTCTCACGCCGAAAATGCGTGAGGGGACAGAACCTCTCGCTCCTGGAGTTTTTCGATGCGCATAGCTCGTCCTTTCCCGTTTCGTTCGTTGATTGTTCTTTTCCTCACTGCAAACCTGGGTGCATTGATTGGTCTCTACGCGCAGGAAGCTCCATCCACAACACCGGCGCATAAGAACACAGCTCTACCGGTGGACCAGCGCGTGCAAGGCCTGCTCAAGCGCATGACCCTGGAGGAAAAGGCGACCATGCTCTCCGGCTCCGGCTGGATGGAGTCGGCGCCAATTCCGCGTCTCGGCATTCCCGCAATCAAGATGGCCGACGGTCCCATGGGCGTACGCTCCTGGGCGGGCAGTTCGGCGATCACCAATTCCTCGACCAATCCGGTGAAAGTGGAGACAACGTCGTTCCCCTCAGGCGTCGCCATGGCCGCAACCTGGGACACCGCACTCGTGCAGCGCGAAGGCCAGGCCATTGCGCAGGAAGTAAAAGCACTGGGCCGCGATATGATCCTCGGCCCCACCGTCAACATCAATCGCGTTCCCCTGTGGGGCCGCAACTTCGAAGGCTATGGCGAAGATCCTTACCTCGCGGGCCAGATGGGCGTCGCCTATATCCGCGGCGTGCAGAGCGAGGGCGTGATTCCATCGCTGAAGCATTTCGCCGCGAACAACGAGGAGTTCGAGCGCCATCGCCTCGACGAGAAGATCGACGAACGCACGCTCCACGAAATCTATCTGCCCGCGTTCAAAGCCGCAATCCAGCAAGCCGGCGTGTGGACAATCATGTCGGCCTACGAAAAGGTCAATGGCGAGTACTGTGCCGAGAATCCCTACCTCCTCACCGACGTCCTCAAGAAGGAATTCGGCTTCAAGGGCTTTGTAGTTTCGGACTGGGGAAGCACCTATTCAACCGCGCCAACCGTGAACGCGGGCATGGATCTCGAGATGCCCGGCGGCGCGCCAGCCAAGGCCATGTTGACGCAGCCCGCGAACCATCATGAGCGGCAACAGCGGAGTTTGGCTCGAGGCCGACAAGGTGCTGGCCGATGTGAAGGCCGGCAAAATCACCGAAGCTACGATCAATGACAACGTCGGCCGCATCCTGCGCGTGATCCTCCTCAGCGGCATCATGGATAACCCGCACGCTGCATCGGGCGAAGTCGACACTCCCGCGCAGCAGCAGGTAGTGCGCGAAGGCGAAACCGAAGGCATCGTCCTTCTGAAAAATCAAAACAACCTGCTCCCGCTCGACCCATCAAAAATCCATTCGATCGCTGTCATTGGTCCCAACGCGCTCGTCGCGCGCACCGGGGGCGGAGGCAGTTCGCTCGTCCGGCCAAAATATGCGATCTCGCCGCTCCAGGGTATCCAGAAGCGCGCGGGCGTCGGAATCGATATAACCTCCGCACTCGGCGTCGGCATGGAGGGCGAAGACCCTGCGCATGATACGCCGGAAGCGTCGCGCGAACGATTTGAAAGCAGCGACAGATGCCGCCGCGAAAGCCGACGTTGCCGATCGTCGTAGTCGGCCGCTACAACAAGCTCGAATCCGAGGGCTTCGACGTCAAGACCATGGATCTGCCCGCAGGCCAGGACGAGTTGATTGCTGCTGTCGAAAAAGCAAATCCGCATACCGTCGTCGTTCTCAACACCGGCGATCCAGTAACGATGACGAAGTGGCTCGACACCACGCCCGCACTGCTGGATATGTGGTACGGCGGAGAGGAAGCTGGCAACGCGCTCGCTTCCATCCTCTTCGGCGACGCCAACCCCTCCGGCAAACTGCCCGTCTCGCTCCCGAAAAAATTCGAAGACTCACCCGCCGCCAAGACCTACCCCGGCCAGAACCTCCACACCGAGTACACCGAAGGCATCTACGTCGGCTATCGCTACTACGACACCAAGAACGTAGAACCCCAGTTCCCCTTCGGCTTCGGACTCAGCTACACCACGTTCGAATACAGCGATCTGAAATTGATCGGCACCGAAAACGCCGGAAGGAACGGTCGGTGGGAATTTAGCGTCAAGATCCGCAACACGGGCCAGCGCGCAGGGCGCCGAAGTCGTTCAGGTCTACGTGCACGATGGCCACGCGAAAATCGACCGCCCAGCGCATGAACTCAAAGCCTTCAGCCGCGTTGAACTGAAGCCCGGCGAGAACCAGACCATCCAGTTCAGTCTCAACAATTCGGCATTCGAATACTGGAGCCCTCAAACAAAAGAGTGGACCCTCGATCCCGGCACCTTCGAAATCCAAATCGGCGCTTCATCGCGCGACATCCGCCTCAAGGTCCCGGTAGAAATCAACCCCTGATAAACTCGGCAAAGATGCCCAGGCAGATCCACTACAACGCGGCAGAACACATCGCCCCCGAAACGGCAAAGGATCCCTATCTGCGGCCTGCCTTCTCGTTCGGCAACCGCCTGCGGCGGCTGATGTGGAATCTTTGCTGGGCTGTCTTTTTTCGCTTCTCGCCGCGACCCCTTTTTGCGTGGAGGTCGATGCTGCTGCGCCTGTTTGGCGCGAAGACTCGGACCAAACTGCAAGTTCTATCCATCGTCGCGCGTATGGGCGCCGTGGAATCTCATCTGCTCTGACCTGGTGGCTGTGGGCGATGGCGCCGAGATCTACAATCCCGCACCTGTCCGTCTTGGCTCGCACGCGATTCTCTCGCAGAACTCCTACCTCTGCGGCGCAACGCACGACTTCGACGATCCCGGTTTTCCGCTACTGGCCTACACCATGGAACTAGGCGCATACGCATGGGTGTGCGCGAGAGCATGTGTCGCTCCCGGAGTCAACGTCGGCGAAGGCGCGGTGCTCGGACTTGCCTCCGTGGCGACCCGCGACCTGGAGCCTTGGGGCGTTTATGCCGGATCCCCGCCGTAAAAGTGAAACAGCGCAACCGCACGCACATGATTTAGCGAGTGTCATTCCGAGCGAACGGACCCCGAAACGTCCTTCGGAATCCCCGAAGAGCGACCTTAGCTCTTTGGGGCAGGTTTGGGGGTGGTGGGCGAAGAATCTGCTTCTGCCCTCGACGGATCTGCCAAATGCACCCAACTCCGAGCGGTCTGACTGCCCGAAGAAACAAATCCCGCCGAGGTCAATCCCGCTCGACGGGCAAATAAATCGAGACGATTCCGAATGCACCTGACATGATCCTTATTGCGGCGGCGCGTACGGTTCAACCCGCAGCATATTTGACAGGATGCCGCGCTCTTCCGGGCTGAACTGGACTCTGGTACCGGCTGGAGTTCAGCACGATGGAGCGCTGATCCGGCGGAACGGCCTTCAGATCGCGAAAAGCATTGCGCATCATCGTCTGCCGGTCCTGTGGCAAGTTGCTCCAGCGCCGCGCCGATGCCGCAACCTGGGCGCGATCTTCCGGCGAAAGCCGCTCAAGGTTCTCAGCACGCGCCAGCGTTCGCTGCCGCTGGGCGTCGGGCATCTGGTTCACCCGGTTCAATTGGTTCATCAAGCGCTGCTGTTCGCCCGGCGGAAGTCGGCGAAAACTTGGGTCGTTGCGCAACACCTGCTGCTGCTGCTGCACCGGAACATTGCGATGCGTGTTCAGCCACGCGCCAAGATGCCCCGGCGGCGCATAGGTCTGCTGGGCCGTGCCCGGATAAGACTGTCGCCCATAGGCCGGTATGTTGTAGTTCGCATTCGGATAGACACCACGTGCGCCTGTCTGCGGTGCGTACGGGTTCTGTGCCGGACGCTGGACTTGCGTTCCGGCGGGGCCGCGATACGGCTGGTTCTGGGGCTGCGGGCTGCCGCTGGTTTGCTGGCGTGGATGATTGGGGCCGGCTTTGCTGACGCGGTGCTGGGACGAGGAGCGGGTCGCGCCGTATTCTGGCGCTCCGCCAACAAACCAGCTGGGGGCAGGCAGAGAGCAACCGCCGCCATCGCGGTCAGAACCGCTCGGCGCGTCTCCCTTGCAACGCCTTTGCTTCGTGCCCCATTCATTGTCTTGGCCCCCGCCGACTCCAAATCCCTTCACGAATTCTTCACTATTGCTGCTGCGGGTCTCCGCTGTTTCCGCTATCGGAGATCGATTCCAGCTGATCGAGCACCTGTGCATTGCTGTCGAGCGTCTGCAGATCATGTACCACAGCAGCTTCAGGACCCGGTTGCACCTGCAGGATGTTCCACGTTGGTGACGCCCAGGTAGGTTCCACCGCCCACCAGCAGCATCACCGTCAGCGCCATCGCTGCCAGCGGACGAGCATGCATCTGCGGGCCATAGGCAAAGCGGGCGCGGAGGCGCTGCAACCATGACTGCCGCGGAGCTTCGCGTTCCTCGCGCATCCGTGCGCCCAGCCGCGTCATGAAGTAGGGACTCGGCTCCGGCACCGTCCAGGCATCCATCGCAGCCATGGTCGCGCGCAGCTCCTCCAGCTCCTTGCGGCAGCTGTCACACTCCGCAACATGAGTCTTCACCTTGGCAGGCGCCGCTTCCGGATCGAGCAGCATCTCAGCCAGCTTCTCTTCCATCGCGGTGCATTTCTTCATCGTTTCCATCGCTACCACCCCACTCCCACCGGTGTCGCCCGGCTTCTCTTCCAATTCCACCCCGCTTTTGGTCCGGGGCCCCCAGCGACAGGTCTTTGTCGCCGGGGTGGCTAAACGAAATCCTTGAGCTTATCCCGCAGCGTCTGGTAAGCCCGAAAGAGCAGCGACTTGGTCGCCGATTCGCTCAGTTTCAGTACGTCCCCGATCTGCCGATAATCCATCCCTTGATACTTGTGCATCAACACTGCCATGCGCTGGCGTTCCGGCAAAGCCATTACATGCGCCCGGATCGCCGCCATGCGCTCATCCCGCAAAATGCTCTGCTCCACCGAAGGAGCGTCATCTGCCACATCCGGCGTGGTCCCCGACTCTTCGTCCGGCGCGTCCAGATAAACCGTCTGCGCCGAGCGTTCATGCCGGGTATCGCGTGCGTGGTTTACCGCAAGATTCGTCGCGATCCGATAAAGCCATGTTGTGAACTTCGCTTCGGCCCTGTAGCTTTCACGCGAACGATACACCCGCAGAAACACTTCCTGCGCTAATTCTTCGGCAACCGCCTGGTTGTGCACCATGCGAAAGAGAAAATTAATCATCGCCCGGTGATACTTGCCCACCAGGTAATTGAAACCTGCCTCGTCGCCTGCCGCCACCCGCAGCATCACGGCCGCGTCGCTGGACTCGTCCTGCGCGTAATTGACGGGCCGTTGCGGTTCCGTCGGATTCAGCGCCGTGCCCCGTCCCAGTGCCGGATTGTCCAGTACCAGGGTTGCCATATCTTCAGGAACCCCGTCCCCATCGGAAGGTTGCGCAAATTCGTCAGTTTCCGGCTCTGATTTTGCATCCTTTACCGGTTTTCGACCCCTGAAATGCTGTCCGCCGTGCTGACCGCGCTGTCCCGAACCGGCCCAGGCGCTGGCGTCGCTTCATCCTCGTTTGAATAGCTCGACATGGCTGCCATGGGAACAGCCCGTCAGGGACGACCCACCGGCTGCAGCAAGCTCCAAGCCGGTTATGCCCAAGGTCCCCGCATAGGGGAGGAGGGAAGCCGGCGGCTCGTCCCCGGGAGCGGACCTGCGAACCTCTCGGATTGAGCGTACTCGCCAGCGCATCAGTAACTTGGAGCGAATTCACGACGGCTCCCAGTCCATAGGGCGCCCAGGTTGGCCGTCGAGTGTCGCTGGTGATACTCTACCTTACAGGGAGCCCCTCTGGCGCGCCTCCCGCCAACCCGGGTGCCATCCGGGCCGGGCGCTTAACTCAGCGGTAGAGTGCCACCTTCACACGGTGGAAGTCGCAGGTTCGAATCCTGCAGCGCCCACCATAAAACCCCTTCCGACTTCCTCAGCCAATCTGCTTTTCAGTCACTCCGGACTCAGACGTATGTGAATCAGTGACTTATGATGACCTGTAGATGGCCGAAGCCCCGCCTCCGGAACGCGACGAACAGGCAACACCAAGGCTCTGGTCCTCGCCCCCGGGGCCGCCACGGGTTGCATGCTGGGAACATCCCGTCGTTGTGCGTGATGTCAACCTTGCCCTCATGGGAAACTGAAAGCGTGGGAGTTCTATCTTCGAGGTATAGGCTTTGCGATGAATAAGGCAATCATTAAAGCTCGCTCCATCGCACGACGTCTCGGTATCAAACGCCTCTTTTATCGCCTGGCGCCCCAAGTCAATCCCGAGGAAAGATTTCAAGAGGCGATTTTCGCGGAACTTCGTCCCGGCGATTCAGTATGGGATGTGGGAGCGAATATCGGGCTGTACACAAAGCCGTTTGCCGAACAAACGGGACGAGACCGGCCGAGTCGTTGCCTTCGAGCCTGTGCCGGCAACCTATGCCGAGTTATGCCGTCAGACAAGTCAGTATCCCTGGGTGAAAAATGAACAGATCGCATTGAGCGACTTTGATGGGGCCGCCAGGCTCCTCGTCAGCGACTCGGACACGATGGGTAGCCTTGAAGGATTTGCGGGGCAAGCCAATGCGGCGAACAGTATTGAAGTCAAGGTCATGTGCGGGGATTCGTATCGGGCATCTTCCCGAACAACGCCAAACCTCATGAAGATCGACGTCGAAGGTTTCGAGGAGGAAGTACTGGCTGGCATGATGGGGCTGCTCGACGCGCCTGAATTGCGAGCCATTTTTCTGGAAGTGCATTTCGGGATTCTCGAGTCGCGTGGCCGGGCCGAGGCCCCCTTGCGAATCGAGAAGCTGATCCAATCCAAAGGCATGACCTCCAGATGGGTTGATAGTTCTCATCTCGTCGCGAAACGAGAACTCGCCCGGAATGCGACCGGTTAATGCTCGTTGAGCAGTTCCTTCCCGATCCATCGATAGGGGATATTTGCATTGTCGGCTCCGGTCCCGTCGGCATGGCCCTCGCCCTTGAATTTGAGCAACTCGGACATGACGTTCTCCTCCTCGAGTCGGGCGATAGCGCTCTCGATCCCAAAATCGCCGATGCCTCGCGGGCCGAGATTGTCGACAGCCGCCGCCATGCCGACATGAGCCTTACCGTCTGCCGCGCTCTGGGCGGAACCTCCTGGACCTGGGGCGGCCGTTGCGTCGCCTACAACGACATCGACTTTACCCCAAGAGATTTTGTCCCCGATGCCCGCTGGCCCATCGCCCACGATACGATCCGTCCCTGGTACACCGTCGCTTCAAAATATCTGCTCTGCGGCAACGATCGCTTTACCATCCCCTACGAGCATGCCCTGACCGACGGCCTCACCCTCGATTCCGTAGAACGATGGGCGACGACCCCGCGCCTGATCGAGATTCATCGCGATGCGCTCATCCGCTCTCAGCGGATCAAAATCTGCCTCCGCACCACCGTTGTCGGCCTGAATATGAGCGACAACAGGAGCCGGGTCGAGAGCCTCGAAGTTGCCACTCCCGGCGGCACGCGCGCGATCAAGGCGCGCAATTTCATCCTGGCAACTCGGCGGCGTGGAGACAAATCGCCTTTTGCTCGCCGTTCAGCAAAAATACCCCTCTCATTTTGGCGGCGTCGATGGCCCGCTGGGCCGCTATTACATGGGCCATCTGTCGGGCAAGATCGCAAGCCTGCAATTGCATATCTCCCCAGTCTGTGAGCGACCTCGATTTCAATCTCGACGGCAGCGGAGCCTACTATCGGCGGCGCCTGATGCTTACCTCCGAGGCGCAGATCGAGAACCGGCTCCAGAATGCAGTGTTTTGGGCCGACAACCCTCCGTTCTACGATCCCAGCCACCGCAGCGCAGTCTTGTCGGCAACGTTTCTGGCCCTTGCGTTTCCGCCCTCCGGCCGCCGCTTGCTCAGCGAAGCCATTCGCCTGGCTCACACCGGCCCCCGCCCCTACAAAATCGCTGCCCATCTCCGCAATGCAATCGTCGGCGCGCCCGCCGGAGCCGTCGAAATGTATCGCGTCCTGCGCGATCGCTTCATGACCAGACCGCGAAAGCCGGGCTTCATTGTTCCCAACAAAGGCGGACGCTACGCCCTGCATTATCACGCCGAGCAGGCTCCAAACCCCCTCAGCCGGATCACCCTCACAACCGAGAAAGATGCATACGGCATGCCGCGTGCCTCCATCGATATGCGCTATTCCGATCACGACGCCGACAGCGTGCTCGCATCCCATCGCTTGTTGGACAAAGCTCTCCGCCAGAACCGCATCGGCCAACTCGTATACTGGAACTCTCCTGAGGAAACCCGCGCATGGATCGCAGAGACCGCGGGCGACGGATTTCATCAGATAGGCGGCGTGCGTATGGGAACCGATCCATCAACCAGCGTCGTCGATCCCGATCTGAATGTGCACGGGTTGTCGAATCTCAGCGTCGCATCATCGGCCGTCTTTCCCAGCGGGAGTCAGGCCAACTCAACCTTGCTGGCCGTCGCGCTCGCCATGCGTCTCGCCCATCGCCTCGCGAATTCAACCAGCCGGCAATAAAATCCGATGCGCACAATCGATATCCATATCCCCGGCCAATCGACACCATTAAAGAATGTGTCCGTCATCGGCCTCGGCTGCGCAGCAATGCTGGGCAGAGCCGGCCGGCGCGAGTCACTCGCTGCCCTTGGCACGGCCTATGACTCCGGCATCACCTTCTACGACACCGCGCGTTCCTATGGATACGGTGCCTGCGAAGGCCTGCTCGGAGAATTCTTTGGCGCAGGTCGCCGCAGCTCCGTCGTCCTCTGCACAAAATTCGGAATTCTTCCCGGAAATCCCAACGGATGGAAAAACAAGGTCAAGCCCCTCGCTCGCGCGGCACTCAGCGTTGTTCCTCAGCTCCGCGGAATGGTCAGAAAACACGCCGGCGGCCAGTTCGTGCCCGGCCAGTTTTCAGTAGCAACGCTGCGCTCCAGTTTTGAAACCAGCCTGCGTGAGTTGAAGACCGATTACGTTGACATCCTCCTGATGCATGGCCCGCCCGCAAGCGTGCTCCAGGATGAGGGGATTCTCGAAGAACTTCGCCGGCTCGTGGACGAAGGCAAGGTTCGCCTGGCCGGTGTTTCCGCGGAAGGCGAAGTCATTCGCACTGTCTTCGGAAAGCACTCTCCCGTGTTGCAGGCAGCGCAATTCCCCATGAACCCTTTCTCGATGGACCTGGCATGGGAAACCCTCGACGCCGCAAAGTCGCTGATGCTTATCGCCAACCATCCCTTCGGCGGCGCGGAGGGAATCGCCCGATGCCGTATTCAAATCGAACGCCTTCGCCAGGACCCGGCCGTCCCTCAATCCCTCCGCGAGAAACTCGATGCGCGTGATGGAGGCCTGCTCCCCGAATTCGTCCTGAACAGCATCCTCCAGGACACCGGCGTTTCCGTAGTGATTCCGTCGATGATGAAACCGGCGCATCTCCACAGCAACATGCGCGCCATCGAACAGTGCCGGTTCTCGCCGTCCGAACTCCAGCTAATCAGAAACTCGCTGGGCGCAAGCCCACTCAGTCACTAACCGGCTTCCGGGATGGCTAAGCAGCCGCGACCATAGGCTGAAGCCTTGTCGACCCCATCCATTCCTCCAGGTTGAACGCGAGGATAAACAAAAGTGAAACATAGAGCATGCTCAGGTCGCGCAACTCTCCCGGTTGGCAGAAAAGTAGGAAAAGGGGGATGTTAATCAATGCTGCGATCAGTGCGTGGCGCGTCAGCCAGTAAGGCAGAAATCGCCAGCCTCTCCAGACTGTCCAAATCAGCAGCAGCATCGGAATCGGTGCGCTCAATGCAGGAAACGGCAAGTCGTATGTCCTGTCTATCCACGTGTCCAGTTGGAAGGGGTGCAGGAAAAAGCTGATTTGATCTTTCCAGTGCCACTCAACCGCCCCACCCGGATTGTGGGCGAAGTGAAGACGGACCGGCAGGTAAACCGCCGCGCACACCGCTACCAGAACACCAACTGCCATCAGCGAGTTCCGCCGGGAACGGCGCTGGCGGAAAATTGGATACAGGGTGAACATGAAGAGCAGGAACGATTCCTTGTTCCACGTTCCCAAGGCTGCGACTGGGATCATCCACCACCAGTCGACTTTCAGCGCCATCCAGGCTGCAACCGCCATAAACAACAGTTCGGGAAAGTCGAAGAAATATCCACCCTTCACCCCGAACAGCGGAAACAGCATCATGAACACAACCGTTGCAAACAGGGCCGTTGGCTCCGCAACGTTTGCGGCGGTACAAACTCGGTACAGGGCCAGGGATGCGAGCAGAGCAGACAGATACGTTGCGATATAGAAAATCAGGTATTGCGCCGGGTATGCCTTTGACGACAGGTTGAACGCAACACTAATCCGGTCTCTCGCCCTTTGCGGCACCCGGCGCGAAATCGCGTCGACCGGCAGTACGCGGGTGAGCGAGTTGGCAATGTCGGGAAGCAGTTGTCGATAGATGTACGGACGGCTGGCCGTGCCATCGATGATTCGATCGAATTCCGCGATGAGGTCGGTACCGCGCGCGCCCCGTTCGCGGAAGTGCCACTTCTCGTAGAACGCGCTGAACGACGAAGCCGAAACCACGACGAGCAAAACCACCAGGCACATGCGATGAAAGAGCAGCATGCTGCGCGGTTCGCCATGCCCCGAAGGCGAAGGCTCCCCCTGCGAATTTGTCGTCGCCTCTTCAGGCGACACTCGCACACTCACACCTGCAGGGGAGGCCTCAAAAGAGGGTAAGGGGTTCATCGGGAAGCTCGAACCGATTATAGCCGAGGTTGCTTTTCAAATCGCGATAACTTTGGTTCCCCTCGGTTCGTGCAACCGCAGCTCGCATGCGCTCTGCCAATGCCTTCTTGCAATCTTGCGGTGTCATTCTGAGCGAAAGGGGCCCCAAACTCTCCGCCAAGGGCTGGCAGCCCCTGTGACCAAGCCCAACCAACCGCCCGAATTGTATGATGGCTGCCATGGCAACGAAACTGCGCTGGGGCGTACTGAGCACAGCGAATATCGGAATCAAAAAAGTTTTGCCGGCCATGCAACTGGGCCAATACACGACCGTCGACGCTATCGCCTCGCGCGACCTGGCCAAAGCAAAACAGGCAGCCTCCGCGCTGGGTATCCCCAGGGCATACGGGTCGTACGAAGAGTTGCTCGCCGACCCGGAAATCGACGCCATCTACAATCCCCTGCCCAACCAGATGCATGTTCCCTGGACCATCAAGGCAGCCGAGGCCGGCAAGCACGTGCTCTGCGAAAAACCAATCAGCCTCACCGTTGCCGAAGCCAGAACCTTGCTTGCCGTCCGTGCCCGCACCGGCGTCAAGATCGGCGAAGCCTTCATGATCCGCAGCTACACCCAGTGGCTGCGCGTAGGCGAGCTGCTGCGCTCCGGCCGCATCGGCCGATTGCGCTCCGTCGCAGGATTCTTCAGCTACTTCAACGACGATCCCGCCAACATCCGCAACCATGTTGAAAGCGGCGGCGGCGCGCTGCTCGATATCGGCTGCTACTGCATCCAGGCCGCGCGCTACTCGTTCGGAGCCGAACCCGAACGCGTCATCGGCCTCGTCGAGCGCGATCCCAGGATGAAGATCGACCGCCTTACCTCCGCTATGCTCGACTTCGAAGCCGGCCAGGCCATCTTCACCTGCAGCACCCAGCTCGTCCCATATCAGAAAGTCCAGTTCTTCGGCACAACCGGTCGCATCGAAATCGAAATCCCCTTCAACGCGCCCAGGGACCGCCCCACCCGCATCCTCATCGATGAAACCGGCGAGTTATTCGGCAGCGGTATCAAGGTGGAAGAATTCGCCACCGCCGACCAGTACACCATGCAGGGCGACGTCTTCTCCCGCGCCGTCCTCGAAGGCGGCGAAGTCCCCGTACCGTTAGAAGAAGCCATCGCCAACATGGCCGTAATCGAAGCCATCTTCCGCTCCGCCACCTCCGGCCAGTGGGAAACACCCCAGCAGTAAGCCCTGACTTGCGCTGTCATCTGAACGAACGGGGCGCAATTGTACTTCAGTCTGGGATGGTGAGCACCAGTCAGCGGTGTCATTCTGAGCGAACGGGGCCCCGAACGTACCAGGGGCCCCAGAGAGCGTTAGCTCTATGGGGTAGGTTCGGGGGTGGTGAGCGAAGAACCTGCTTTTTTCTCTTCCATGCTTTGGCCAATGACTTCTCTCACATAACACAAGGGAGCCTCTGACTTATGCCGGCGTTTTGAAAGGGCACGACGTTACAGCTTGCTGAAACACCAAACTACGCATCGGTTTTGTATCAGGGCACGACTTCAGTCGTGCCGTAAACGCGGCAAAAATGAACTGGGCTTTAGCCCCTGAGGAAATATTCAATCGCAAAAACGGGCTTGCAGGTCGATTCCTTCGATTGGTGTGCTGGATCACATTTTGGCCCTATACGATCGCGTTACACTCCCCCTTTGGAGTTGTAAACTCGCCCATGCCTGTCGACGAAGACCGTGTCACCCTCAGTTACACCCACGGACCCGCCCGCCCGCTCCTCGACCTCACCATCGGCTCGCTCCTTGACCGCACCGCAAGCCGCTTTCCCGACCGCCTCGCCGTCGCCTCGCGCCACCAGTCCGAGCGCATGACCTGGGCCGAATTGAGCGATGCCGCCGATCGCGTGGCACGCGGCCTCTGGTCCCTCGGCATCCGCCGCGGCGATCGCGTCGGCCTCTGGTCCACCAACTGCATCGAGTGGGTGATGCTGCACATGGGCTGCGCCCGGGCCGGCGCCGCTCTGGTCAATGTGAACCCTGCGTATCGCTCCCATGAGCTCCAATACACACTCACCCGCTCCCGCATGAAAGCGCTATTTCTCTGGCATAAGGACAAACGGGCCGACTACGAAGAGATTCTCAACCGCGCCCGCCACGGCCTCAAGCTGGACCTCGAACACACCATCTACTTCGACTCCCCGCTCTGGCCCGCGCTCCTCGAGTCTGCCGGGCAGCTACCCGACCAAATATCGGTCAGCGACATCGCCAACATCCAGTACACCAGCGGAACCACGGGCCTGCCCAAAGGCGTAATGCTCACCCACCACAACGTGGTCAATAACGGCCAGTTTCTCGCCCATGGATTTCACTACACCGAGCAGGACCGCATCGTCGTGCCCGTGCCACTCTTCCACTGCTATGGATGCGTCATCGGGACAATGAGTGCACTCAACTCCGGCGCAGCTCTCATCCTGCCTAACTGGACCTTCGATGCCCACGCCACGCTGCAGGCGATTCACGATGAACGCGCGACCTCGGTCTACGGCGTACCGGCAATGTATGTTGCCGAATTCTCGTTGCCCGAGTTTGCGGGCTTCGACTTCACCAGCCTCCGCACCGGCATGATGAGCGGCGCTCCTTGCCCAGTCGAGCTCATGAAGCGCGTCCTCAACGAAATGCACATCGGCGAATTGGTTATCGCCTACGGCCAGACCGAAACCTCGCCTGTCGTGACCATGAGCGACGCCGGCGATTCGCTCGAAATCCGCGTCAATACCGTGGGCCGCGCGATGCCGCAGACTGAAATTCAGGTCATTTCCCCGACCGATGGCGCGCGCCTCCCCTGGGAATGCAGGGCGAAATCTGCGTGCGCGGGTACGCGGTAATGAAGGGCTACGATGGCGACCCTGTCGGGACAGCGGACGTGGTCAAGCCTGACGGCTGGCTGCACACCGGCGACCTCGGCATCATGCGCGCAGACGGCTGCCTGCATATCACCGGCCGCTCCCGCGACGTCATCATCCGCGGCGGCGAAAACATCTATCCCCGCGAAGTCGAGGAGTTTCTCTACACGCATCCTAAAGTCGGCGAAGTGCAGGTCATAGGAATTCCGGATGCACGCCTTGGCGAAATTGTCCTGGCTTGGATCCGCCTCCGGCCCGCCGCCGAAGCGACAGAGACAGAAATTCGCGAATGGTGCAACGGACAGATCGCCTATTACAAGATCCCCGCACACGTGCGCTTCGTGGACGAATTTCCCGCCACGCTGTCGGGAAAAATCCAGAAGTACAAGATCCGCGAATTCGAAATCGAGGCGCGCGGACTGCAGTCAGTCGCGAAGACAGCGACTGCTTAGTCGCAGAGATCCAGCCGCAGTACGATTCAAGCCGCGCTGGCAACCGCAGCCGTTCGGGTCACAGTAACGACAGTAATATCGTCCTCCTGCCCGAAACGCTTTGCAGTCTCGACGATCTCCGCCGCGGACTTCATCGAAACATCGCGCGCGCGTTCGAATCCGAACAGCTCCCCATTCGGACGCTGGGCCTCAATCACGCCATCGGAATAAAACGTGACACGGCTCCCAGGATTCAGCTGGAACTCGGTCATCTCATACACGGTGGAGCTTGCCACGCCGAGCGGCAGCGCCCCTGGAAGTTCCACTTCTTCTCCATCCAGATAGGGCGAAAGATGCCCGGCGTTCGCGATTCGGATGTGACCATCCGCGCCGATTCTCGCCACGAGAGCGGTAGAAAATCCGCTCCCGCCTCGGCCGACGAGTCGCTCGTTCAGATTGGAAAGCAGTTCGGCCGGATCCTTCGTGAATTCGGCCACGCCGCGAATGGCTCCCACCAGCACAGAGACCAGCATCGCGGCAGGCAGCCCTTTGCCGGCAACGTCTCCCACAACGACAAGCACACCGCCATCTCCAGCGGGGAGGATCTGGAAGAAATCGCCCCCAACCTGCTGCGCAGGTTCATAGGCTGATTCGACCTTGAAGCCTGGAACAGAGCAGAAATCCTCCGGAACGAGAAGCCGCTGTACTTCCTGAGCAGCGACCAGCTCGCCTTCAAGCTGCGCCTGCCGCCGGCTCATGGTGGCAGAGCGTTGCAACATAATCACGGCGAGCGAGAGGGTGCAGAGGATTCCGGAAATGCTGTTGAGCGGTACAGAGAATGGGCCGGCGGGGTAGCCGTTGATGAGGTTGAGCCAGTGCAGGGCGATGGCGCGCCGGGCGGGAAATTGAAAGAGCGTTTGCAGCCCCATGTCGGCGTAGATAAACAGGCTGTAACAGATGACCGGGATGAGCAGGATGCCGGCTTCACGATTGCCGCGGCGCAAGTGAATGATCAGCACCACGGGGATGATGACCGAGAGAAGGATGACGAAGGGGAGATTGGTGAGCAACTGAAGCGGCAGCGGAATAGCAAGAAACCAACCCTGCAGGCCGGCTAGGAAGTCGAGAACTCCGGCTGTAAGCAGAAATGTTCGCCAGCGCCAGCCGACTCGCTGATGAACGAAGGAGAAATAAAGCGATGCCCAAATGTACGGCGACGCCAGGCGCGGAATGCTGTCGACGAGTTCCCACATCGCCGGAATGTTGTAGAAGGTGGTGGCCACGGGAACGATGGATTCCGCCAGAGTGATGGCGCCAACGGCAAAAATCCATAGATAGACTGTCTGGCGGCGTTGCGTTGCAAAGAAGACGAGCGCGACGCATCCGAGACCGATACGCAAGAAGCGATCGAGCCAGTCGACCACGTTCTGGCCGATGATCGAAAGCCAGCCGTCGCGGTAGAGCGTTTCCTCCTGGCCGATGCTGAGATTGGTTTCAAAATACCCGGGATCCTGGCCGACGGCCCACTCAATCCGGGAGATGTGGACACGCTGGGCAATCACGATCGTGCCGGAAGCCAGCATGCGGTCCGGCACGCGTGCCAGGACTCTGGCGAAGAGGGTATAGGGGACGTAAGGTTGCACCTGACCGACGGCCATCAGACGTTCGCCGTTAACGTAGATTTCAAAGGCTCGGGAGATCATGGTCTCGCTCAACGCAAGGCCGGCCTGGGCAGGATTTACTTTGACGCGGAGGCGGTACCAGACGATTTCCGGATGAGAATGCGGAAAGACTGCATTGAGCGGCGAACTGGGATCGAAGGGCGTCCACTGCGAGTCGTCGAAATCGGGCCGGGCGTAGGCAGGATCATCGCCGGCGTGAATCAGCCAGCGAGCGTCGAGATTGGCGGGTTCGCTGAGATTGGAAGCATCGAAGGTCTGGGCTTGCGCAAAGACATCAGCCCAAAGCCCGATTGTGACGATGCAGATGAACGGGAGCCTGGACAGACGCGGAATGCAGCAAGCCATGGCGCGGATCGGACCTCCCGAGGATTCCTGTCCAACCTAACATCCTGGAAGAAGAACAGAACAGAGAAACTGAAGATGACCCGGTTGGATCAGTAAGACTAGCGCGTCTCGCCGGTCCGAAGGATAGCCTCGGTCTGCTTGTTGTATCGGCCCGTCATCGCGTTCCAGCGCACGATCGCCAGCTCCTTCAGCATCTGCAGCCCGTCCCGCAAGTAGCTCATCCGGGTGCGCGCATCGTGCGCCCAGCTCACCGGCACCTCGACCACACGGAATCCCCGTTTGATGGCGATAAACAAAATCTCCGGGTCGAACCCCCAGCGTTCAATGGTCTGCAACTGGAAAACCGTCTGCGCCGCGGAGCGCGTAAACGCCTTGAATCCGCACTGCGTATCGGCAAACGGCAACTGCATCACCATCCGGCAAACCGCGTTGAAACAACGCCCGAAAATCTGACGGTAAAGCGGCTGGCGGTGGGTCTGGCGGCCGCTCTCCAGCCACCGCGAACCAATGGCAATGTCGGCTCCGTTGGCAATAGCCTTGAACAGACGGCCTGCCTCGTCCATCGGCGCCGACAGATCGGCATCGGTGAACATGATAATGTCGCCCTGCGCATTGAGCACTCCGGCCCGCACACTGTAGCCCTTGCCGCGATTTCCCGGGTTTTCCAGCAGGCGGACCTCCGGAGCGCTCAGGGCAAAATCCCGCACCAGCTGGGCTGTCGAATCCGTCGAACCGTCATTGACCACAATCACTTCGGCATCCCACCCGTGGGCGCGGATCGCAGCCACGACCGACTCCAGCGTCGCCGGGATTCGGGCGCTCTCGTTGTATGCCGGAATGACAACGCTGTACTTCGGAAATGCCACGAGCGTTTGCTCCTGGTCTTCTGGATGCTCCTTAGACTGGGAAGACTCAGACATGATATAACGCTTGGCCCCGTCCGCCGGGACCCTCCCACGGGAAACGTCTTCTCTTGTCCTCCGTCCGTAATGGAGGGAGGTCTATTTCACAGAAGAATCAGCTTTTTTCTTAACTCCATGTCGCGAATGCGTTTATCCTGTGGTACGGAGGCCAGAGGACATGACGAAGGCAGATCTGGTGGAAAAGGTCACCCGCTTGGGCGACCTCACGCGCCGCGATGGCGAAGTCATCGTGGAGACGGTTTTTGATTCGGTGATTTCTGCATTGCAGAGCGGTGACAAGATCGAAATCCGCGGTTTTGGTTCCTTCCGCATTCGCCAGCGCAATCCCCGCATTGGCCGCAACCCCAAGACCGGAGAGCGTGTGGAAGTCCCCGCCAAGCGCGTTCCCTACTTCAAGCCTTCAAAGGAATTGCGCGACCTCGTCAATCCCAACGAAGCCGCTCACGCTTCCTCGTAGTCCAGGCAAGATTGTTTTCGAATCTGCTGCGCGCCATCCGCTTCCCCGGGCAATGCGCAGCAGCCGAACCATGAATGCTACGCCCATCGCGATTAAGTGCTTCAAACAAAAGCTGCGGCCCATCAGGCCGCAGCTTTTCGCCTTCACGGCAATTCGCAAGCTTGTAAGGGGCAGTTGAAAGATCTGCCTTGAATATTCCTCTGGGCAGCACCGCTCGGAGGCTGCGAACACGGAGGGAGCAGCGGCCTTCAGGCTGCTGAAATCACGCGCAAACCTACACAGAGCCCTTTAGGGCCGGACGATTCAAGAATCCTTATTGCTGATGGGGCACGGCCAATCTGGACGACGCCCTCCCCATCCCAACGATCCCATCAATAATCGACGAGCTGTTTCCTCAGACGATCCGGCGACAGATGGCAGTAGATCGGGGAGAAGTTCTGCTGGGGAATAGCATCGCCACTGTGGCTGAAAACAAGGAAGGGCTCCTTGCTTGTGTTCCATGGTTCCCAGTGCGCCAGACCCTGCCCGTTCGGATCTCCATTCTTTGCGAAGTTTGTCCAGTAGCTTTGCATGACTTGTGAGAGCTTCTGGTCTGTCGCGCTGAACGGGAGCCAATTGAATGCGCGCGCGTGAAATGTCCCGAAAACGTAGGGAATCTCGAGCGAATGAAAGGCGCCAAGCTCGGCCTCGCCCTTGCCGGGCACAGAGCGATCGAAGCGATAAATGTAAACGTGCCTGCCCGCGTTAGTCGTGAGCGCGGCCTCCGCTCCAACAGGACATGCCCCCAGAATGTCGTTGCTCGCCTGGTCAACTGCCGCATTTCCATGAACAATGATTCTTCCTGTGTAGGTTGCCACTGCGAGGTCGGTCCAGCTTCCATAGAGAGGGCGAGCAATATCCGCGAATTGTTTCAGCTGGTCGCTGAAGCGAGGCTTGGGACTCGCTACTGCGGCCTTCCCGGCGGACTCCGCGGCCACCACGCGAAATGCTGAGAACTCGCGCGCGTTCACTCCGGCCAGCAAATCGACCATTTGGATTTTCCCGGTTGCGAAAGCCTTGGCCGGCGACTCGAAAAGCACCCACCCATCCACGATCGAAGCATTAGGGTCATATCCCTTGAACTGCGATGCGATCAACCGGTTTTCAATGTCGGCGACCTGTGCTGCCGGAAGACTTCGCAGCGCCGACAATTGCGATCCGGGCTTGCCCCCGAGCGCTTCCTTGCCGACCGCTAAACCCAGGGGCTGCATCTCCGCGACGGTGCGCTCACGCCCCAGCCCGAAGGCCGTCCCGCTCTCCGCGATGACCCTGCGGAAAAGCCCTTGCGTGAGCGGAGACGTCATCAGCGTCGTCGCGTCTATCGATCCCGCAGACTCGCCAAAAAGCGTCACGTTCGCGCCATCGCCGCCAAACGCAGCAATATTCTGCTGCACCCATTTCAGCGCGGCAATCTGGTCTAGAAGTCCATAGTTGCCCGAGCTGTGATGGGGCGACTCAGCGGTCAGCTCGGGATGAGCGAAAAATCCCATCACGCCGAGCCGATAGTTGATCGTCACTACGATGACGCCATGCGATGCCAGCACGCTGCCGTCGTAACCAGTTTCACTTCCGCTTCCCACCCTGTTGCTTCCACCGTGCAGCCAGACCATCACCGGGAGCTGCGCGTCCGGTCGCAGATTGGGAGACCATAGATTGAGATAGAGACAATCCTCCGAGGGATCGAGCGTCTGTCGGTTCAACGTGACGCCGTAAGTTGCTGCGAGCGGCGCCAGGAAGCTGTCGGTGCCCGCAACGTTCTGCATGCAAGGATGCGACGGCGCGGTCGCCTCTCGAACGCCCGCCCATGCAGCGATCGCTTGCGGCTCACGCCAGCGCAGCGGACCAATGGGCGGCGCCGCGAAGGGAACACCTTCAAACACAGCGACGCCGTCGCGCTGCGTGCCTCGGAGCATGCCGCCGGCAATGTGAACCACAGGTCCCGCTGGCACTGCGTGCTGCGGTTTTCCGCCCGATGCGAGAAGCATTGGAACGGCAAGACAAAGACTGGAAATCCGCCAATTCGAGGTCATCGTTCTTGAGTCACTGAAGCGCCTCAAATTCTATCTCTGCGGATCCCAATCACGCTCATCATGCGCCCTGCATGTCCCTGCGACGCGCGATGCGAGAAGAACAGCTCCGTGTGGCAACTCGTGCAACCGCCTGTAAGGCTGATCGCTGAGGCCTTCAGCCCCGCATCGAGCAGCTGCCGCCGATTGGCCTCAATCAGATCGAGATGCCGCGCCGGCCCGATCGGCGAATGGCCCGGCGCCCGTTGCGTAAGAAACAGCATCGGATATTTCTTGCGCACCGGATCGGAATCGAAAACCTCGCGAAAAAGCTCCCGCCCATAGCGGAATTGCGATTCAAATTCAGAGACCACCTCTTCTCCGACCGCGTAGCAGCACTGCCCCACACCCGGTCCGATCGCGGCGATCAGGTCTTCCGGCTGCGAACCGAACTCCGCTCGCATCCGCCCCACGCCCAGTTCCACAATCCGCTTCACCGTCCCCCGCCAGCCCGCATGAAAGGCCCCGACAACCCGACGCCGCTTGTCAGCCACCAGAACCGGAATGCAGTCCGCTGTTTGTATCGCAATCAACAATCCCGGCTCGCCTGTGATCGCTCCATCCGCCTTCCGTGGCCGCTCGCGATCTGCGTCCGCTGCGCTCGCAACAATCACCAGGTTCGAGTGAAACTGGCGCAACGCGACAATTGGGGTACCTGCAACTCCCGTGACGGCCTCTGCCAGCATCCGGCGATTCTGCGCAACCGCTCCGCGATCATCGTCCGCCGTAAAGCCCAAATTCAATTCGCCCGCCGCATCCTCGCCGCAGTAAGCCCGGCTCATGCCGCCCAGCCGTGTGCTGAACCCGTGCCAAAGCCACTTGCTGACCGCCGTCCGACCGCACCACGCCGGAACCTGAAGCAATCCCACTCCGTTGCTCGACACCGTGGGGCAGGGAACAGCGCCCCCCAGTTCCTCCTTTGTCGCAGCATCCAGCCCCGGGACGCGCAAGGTCGTATCTGTCGGTGGAGACTTGCGCCGGCTCCGAGCCAGGCCCGCACTCCGGAACACGTCGTCGACAGGCAGCAGGTTTTGTTCGGGTTTTATCCTGGGGGAAGGCAGAAGCCGCTTCACGAATCCGATTGTACGATTGTGCCGTGAGGCCATTCGCTCCGGGGAAGAGCAAATGGGCCCACCTTCCGGTGAGCCCGCTCGAGAGGCATTTTATGGGAGGGAGGTCCTGAAGGGGTCGAGAGAAGGGGTCTTAAATCAGACCCTCAAAAGGAGTAGTTACCTTTCTTGGATGGGCCAAATTCGGGGAAGCCTCTGCTAATTACTTAGTCAGATGCGGGAAGGGCCGAAACGTTGCCCCGCAGGCCCGAAATTATTTTCCGCACTCATTTATCTGTGGAAATCCCCCACCGAAACCCCGATTTTGGCCTCTTCGATCCACGACCGCTGCACCAAAAACAGTGCAATCCAAGCGAATTATTCGCGGTAAACCGCTTCATATCTTGTATTTATTGGCTCTTGGGCTTCGGTGCTTCCTCCTGCTTCACCTGCGGACCCTCATCCGGAAATGGCCAATTGAGGTCCAGCAGCAGTTCCTTCTCGCGCTGCGCCTTCGGAACCTTGTCCACTTTCAGATTTTCGAGCAGGTGCACCCCGGTCTTGCCCGCCACCACAATATCGAGGTCGCCATCCTTATCCATGTCTTCGGTCACGAACTGCGTCCCCGTGCCTGCCGTCCCGTTGACACTGATCGGATAGCGATTGAACGTGCCCGTCTTCCTGTCGATCTTGTAGTAGTAGATGACCAGCGGATCGTATGAACCGGGATCATTTCCGTTGTGTCCGCGGTATCGCTTGCCCGCCAGCAACTCCGGCTCGCCATCGCCGTCGATATCTACCAGCTTCAGCGCATGCACCTGCGAGAAGGACTCATCAATCGCCCGCCGCACCCAATGGCGATTGTCCCCCTCGCCGATCTGCTCAAGCCAATAGAGTCCATAGCTGTGCCCCTCGCCGTAGATCACGTCCATCTTGCCGTCGTTGTTCACGTCATAGCCGATGATCGGGAATCCCGCATCCCCCAACTGCCAGTCCGGATGCCACTCCCAGTCATTCTTGTTGGCGTCGATCTGCTTGAGCCAGCCGTTCGGCGTAAGAATATCGGCCAGCCCATCGCCATCGATGTCGGCCACACCCACCCCGTGCCCATCCTGCTCAGGGCCGCCCGCGGTGATGCACCTTCGGCTCGGGACCCGAGAAGTCAATCCAGATAATTCCGGAGTGGTTGTAATGCGCAAACACAAGGTCCGGAACTCCATCGCCATTCACATCGGCCATCACGCCGCCCTCGGTGTCATAGCTGTCGGTGATGAAGTGTTTTTTCCACATTACGCCGGGCTGCTTCGGATTCTCGTACCACCAGATTCCATTGGTCTGCCAGCCCGCCGTCACCACGTCCGGCGCGCCGTCGTGATTCACATCAATCGTCCACTCGCCGCAATCGGCGACGAATTCCCCCACCGTTGCCGCCTCCCGATACTGATGCCGTTTCCACTCGCCGCCGTTGGGGCCGGGATTCTCATACCAGTACGCGCCGCTCAGAATATCCGGATAGCCATCGGCGTTCATATCCAGCGTGGTCACGCCCTCCGCGTGATCGGTTCCCAGACGATGTGCCAGAAACGTTACTTGGGGCATCGCACCCGGCCCGGCACCCGCCGTGGTCCTCTGTTCCGATTGCGGCGACGCCGGCGCGACCACAGAAACAAGCACCACCACGAAAAATGCAAAACGCACGCTGAGTGTCATGACACAGACCTTTCGACTGCGTGAACTTGGCTTCTGCTGCCCTGGCGAAAAGGAAGGTATCTCGCACGCCATTCTCAATCGCGAAGGGGCCACCGCGCAAGCCGATCAGGCGCACAGTGCGGGGCAGAATTGAACAGGATACGCGTCGCCCACGGCAGAATGGGCAGCCATTAGGTCCAGCGGAGTTGAGTAGGGAAGGCGAAAGAGCGAGCGTGCAGGAGACGGGTTCAGCAACGTCTCATTCGTTGAGCCCGTAGCGGCGCTTTACGCTCTCCAGCATCTCCGGAGTCGTGAGCCGGGCGCGTATCTCGGCCTTCCGCCGCTTGTCCCGCAGGATGATCTCCGGCGTTTTCGTGCTCGCAGCGCTTCGCCTTTTTGCAGCATTCAGCGCTCCCAGCCGCGCATTCTGATTCTTTTCAATGCGCAGGTTCCAGGCACAGCGCAACGCACCCGCTAGAACGTCTTCGCTTGCCACTGCAAGACGCACATGGGTCGCACCGTTGCGCCCCCACGTGCCGGCAACCGGAAGAAACACGTCCGGCTGGTCGGCAACAAAGGCCGCCTGTTGCTCGGGGCTCAACATCAGATTGCCGAATCCCTGCCTCTCCGAAGCCAGGGTTGCAAATATTCTTCCGCCGACGCGAAAATCCGCCGCTCCCATGTGCGAGCCTTCTTCGGCTCCCTCAAGCTTGAGAGCGATACGACGAAAATCTGTTGCGGTCACAGTAAGTACTCCTCTAAGAATCTCTTGAGTCTCTCGATTGCAATGGCTCTTTAAGAGCAGTCGTGATCTTTCGACATAAAATAAGTGCGAATCCCTGCGTCGGTATCTCGCTGCTTTTAGACAAAGAACAACGGCGCCTTGCCACTAAGCCTTCTTGCGGCATGGGGAATTAGATGCTCAAGTTCTCATTTGAGAAGCCCGGCGGTAACCAAATTCAAACGCTTTGGTAAGGGAGTTACCGCTAACGGCAGCGCAAAATCCCGTCGTTGCGCTTTACTGCGCCGCGCACGGCCGGAACGCCGACCAGTCAATTGCCCGCTGAAATTCAGCGCTCGGCGGAACAACCACCTGAAACGTGAATGCAAACTCCGAAGGCCCATACGCCTCGAGGTGCGCCAGGCGCTGCTTGGCTTCATCCACACTGGGAATGTGTCCCTCGGGCACCCACCACAGCGCCGTATAAACACCGGCGAGCTTTTCAAACCATGCGTGACGCTCGCGCAGCAACTCGATGTGTACGGTCTTGTAGACGAAATGACGCAGTTGCTCCACCGTCTCCCAGACTGACATGTTCATCAGCATCCGGTTATCGTCAAATGGCCGCAGATAGGTTGCATTTCCCTCGCTCTCGATCAGCCGCCACACAAACCCCGGGCTCGCGTCAGCGAGCGCATTGATCTCGTCCAGCCGGCTCACAAATCCTGACATGACCGGATCATTCAACTCCGCAACAATCCGCCCAATGTTCACCTGCGCAATGTGAAATCCACTCATCGCCGCCAAGCTCCTGGCTTTTATTCCCTAGTTCCCTATTCCCTATTCCCTAGTCCCTAGTCCCTGTTTTTCAAACTCTTCATTCAGCCACTTCGAAAACGCCGCAAACTCCTCGTCGCGCCCCAGAAAATCGCGCACCATCTCCCGTCCCGGCTTCGACCCGCCCTGCTCCAGCACCAGCTTGCGATACCGCGCCCCCGCATCGCCGCCCAGCAGATCCGCCGTATCGAACTGCCCAAAGAAATCCAGCGCAATCACCTTGTCGAACGCATACGTGTAGTAGTTCGACGAGTAGCCCGTCAGGTGCCCAAAGCTCGCATACATGCGATTGCCCTCAAGCCACGTCCACGGCTGCAAGCGACGTGTACAGCCTCTTGCGTAATCTCGTCGAAGTCAATCTGCGCCGGGTCCTGGTCGTGCAGATCGAGCGACAGCGTCGTGTAATAGAGCTGCGTCCGCACCCAGTCCGCGCGGCCAAACGCTCCCGCCGTCTTCATCTTGCGAATCGATCTCCGCCGGAAGCACCTCGCCCGTCTCGTAGTGTTTCGCAAAAGCCTGCAGCAGCTTCTCGTCGCGGAAAAACTCCTCCAGCATCTGCGACGGCACTTCGATGAAGTCGCCTTCCGTCGCAAACCCTGAAAGCCCCGCCCACTCCGTCTGCCCGCCCAGAATCGCGTGCATCAGGTGCCCGAATTCGTGGAAGAACGTCACCACATCGGAGTATTGCAGCAGCCCCGGATCATCCGTCGTCTCCCGCCGGAAAATTGCAGATCAGCGCAGCCTCCGGCATGTAGCGCCCGCGAACGCCCGTCACCACCGGCGCCGCGGAAAACCACTTGTCCTTGCCTTCGCGCGGATGCATGTCGAGATAGAACCGCCCAACCTGTATCGCCCTCCTCAAACACATCGAAGACACTGAAACTGCCTCGTCCCACGCCGGCGCCGTCGACTTGCGGAACTCGATCTTGAACAGCTTTGCCGCCGTCTTCAGCACGCCCGCCTCAACCTGCTCGTACGGGAAATACGGCCGCACCGACTGCGAATCGAAATCGAACGCCGACGCGCCGGAACTGCTCGTACCAGTAGCCGCGGCTCGTGATGTCGATCGCCTTCAATTCCGGCTGTCTGCTCTGCGCAAACTCCAGCACCTGTTGCGTGCTCGCGGACTGCGCCCTCGCGGCTCGCCTCCTCCAGCTTTGCCAGAAACGTGCGCACATTCGCCGCCGAACCCATCATCTGGTCCGCCGTCGCCAAGTCGGCCCAGCTGCGAAACCCGAGCACGGAAGCAATCTCCTGCCGCGTCGCCAGCAGGTCGAGCAGAATCTGCTTGTTCGCCGGATACGCGCGCGTGTTGTACGCCAGAAACATCCGCTCGCGCA
Organism: uncultured Acidobacteriaceae bacterium; assembly: GCA_963830285.1. Taxonomy (GTDB): domain Bacteria; phylum Acidobacteriota; class Terriglobia; order Terriglobales; family Acidobacteriaceae; genus Telmatobacter. The sequence goes on along the minus strand of CAWHLU010000008.1, from coordinate 24,451 downwards.
ATCGCCGCGTTCGACGCAAAGCGTCATCACCGGCTGCATGTCCGGCTGATCGGTTGTCAGCGTGATCTGCCCGCCCGCATCCGGCTGATGCCGCGCAATGTAATCCGGCGGCAGCCCATCCAGTTCCGCCTGCGTCGCCTCAATCGTCTTCGCGCCCTCCTGAATGTTGCGGCTGAAATCCAGAGAATGCCGTGTCGCCTTTTCGTGCAGCGCCTGCAGCCGATCGCGCGTCGCCTTGTCCTTGTCCACGCCGGCCAGCCGATAGCCCAGCAACGTGCGCTCCACATAGTGCTGCGTGGCCGCGCTCGCGCCCGTCCAGGTCCATCGCCGCCAGCGCGTCATACACACCGCGATTCAGGCTCAGCGCGCTTCCCGCCATCGCCACGCGCTGCGCTTCCATCTGCGCCTGGTCGCGCACTGCCTTGTCCGCGGCCACGGAATTCAAGACCCCCGCCTGCGCTCCCGCCAGCGCCAGGTGCTCGATCGCCGCATCGTAGAGCCGCAGCGTGTTCTCCGGCGTTGCGCTCGCCCTCGACCGCCAGCAGTGCGGCCAGCGCTGCCTCATGCGCGGCAAGCCGCGCGCTCACCCAGGCCGCAAGCGCCTCCGCGGACGAAGCCCCGCCCGCATCCCAGGAATGAACATCGTTGGTGACTTGAGCGGCAGCGACAGTTTCAACCGGCATAATAAGCACAACCTCCAGTTCTAGGTTGCCACACCGACCCAGGATCTCCCGCTCATCATCTCTGTCATTCCGAGCGACCAACGACGTCTGCTGCTCTTCTTCGGCCCAATCTCAAAGGCTTGAGAAGGGCACTGTCTGTCATCTGCAATTACTTGGCACCAAATCGCAATTTGGCAAAACCTAGGCCACCGCTTCCTCCATCACAGGCGCGGTCCTGGTCACGGAAATCACGCTGATGTCGTCCGCCTGGCCAAACCGCTGTGCTGCGACGGCAACTTCCGAAGCGCTGCCCGCGGTGCGCAGCAACTCCTCTACGCGCTCAAAGCCAAAGAGGTGGCCGTCCGCGTCGGTAGCTTCGGCAACGCCGTCGGAGAGCAGAACCAACCGATCGTTTTCCTTCAAATTGAAGCGCATCACGGAAATCTCCGCGCCATCCTTCATTCCCAGTGGCAACGTGCCTTCAACCGCCATCAGTTGTCCATTCAGGTAAGGCGGCATGTGCCCGGCGTTGGCCAGCGTCGCACGTCCATCCGCGTCAATCCTCAGTGCGAGGCAGGTTGCCTGTGCGTCCCCGCGGCCCATCAGGCGGCGATTCAGAGCGCGCAACACAAACTCCGGTTGGGCGTTCAACTCCGCTGTGCTGCGGATCGCCCCCACCAGCAGCGCCACCAGCATTCCAGCCTTGAGACCTTTGCCCGTGACGTCCCCGGCCACGATCAGCAAACTGCCGTCTGTCGGGTGCGGAATAATCTGGAAGAAGTCTCCGCCTACCTCGCGCGCCGGCCGATACTCGCTTTCGATCACCAGGCCCGGCAAGGTAGTCCTGCCTTCCGGCAGAATCACCTGCTGCACCTCCTGCGCCTGTCGCACATCGAGCGCCATCTGCCGCTGCGTCTTCATGCTCACCAGCAGCCGCCGCAGTAGAAGCACCGAAACCGAAACCACCAGCAACAGGTTGGCCAGGAAGTTCAGCGAGACGCCTGTGCCCAAAACTGACCAATTTAAGGGGATGTTCAGGTAGCCGAACTCCGTGCGGAATCCTCCCAGCGCCGCAAAAAAAGTAGCCGGAAGAACGATCCAGCCTTCAAAGCCCTGCTCGCGGATCCCCAGAACCACGTTCACAATCATCAGGAGTGCCAGCGAAATTCGAACGGCAAGCGCGATGAGATGGAAGACATGGCTCACCGGCTGCGAGACGATGTTGTAGAAGATGTTGTCTCCCAGCGCGTTCGAAACCATCAGCAGGACCACCAGCGCGGCCAGCAGTGCGGGCATCCAAGTCGGCCGCCGCAGACGGAACCAGACCCGCCACACCATGACCCACCCGGTATAGGTCAGCGGAACAAGGATCACGTCCTGGATGAGCGTGTTTGCCATGGCGCCTGTCCACTGGGTAAAGGTGCCGATCGCGACGGATGCGTAGAACGCCGAGGATGTGAGCAGGACAAGGCCGATCCAGAGATAGGCGCGGTCGGAGCGGTCAAACAGCATCAGGCTGCAGGCAACCACTCCCAGCAGGCCAAAGCCAAATGCGAGGAAAGGCGTCAGCAGATAGGAGCGGATCAACTCAAGCCACCGCATCTGGTGGCGCGCGGTTACTGCCCCCACTTCACCGAGTAACGGCGCCGTGTGGAAGCCTCCCACAGAGTTACTCTGCTGCAGAGTATTCGGCTCCATCCACAAACGGAAGGCAATCACCCGCTCGGAACTGCTGACACCGTCCTCCGCGCCTGCCGGCAGATTGAACATGACGGGTTGCGTGAAGTAAATGACCGGCGTGGCCCCAGAGAACTTGCCGAAACTGCCCACCATTGAACCGTTGTCAAAGGCCTGGTATGCGTCGTCCACATTGGACGGGCCGGCAAGAGCCAGCGCGGCTCCCCGCTTGGCCTCCAGGCTTACGTGAATCCGATACCACGCATAGCCCCAGTAGCCGGGATGGCCTTTCGCCGTCCATCCGGGAACAAAGTCTGACAATCCTGATATTGGGTCAACCGCCCCGCTCGCCGGCGTGAGGTCGACCGTCTCCCATGCGGTGTCGTCAAATCCCGGCTCTGCCCACGACGGCTTACCCGTCGCCGCATCCACGGGCGAGTCGCCCACGTGAAACTTCCATGGGCCATTCAGCGCGACCACGCTGTCGCCCAGGTGAACTCGCTCGCTGGGCGCCGCAGCAGGCTGCGCATGCGACAGAATGCCGAATCCACAAACTGCCATGGATAGGACAAAGCAACGAAAACGACGTGCCATTGCCGGACCTCTTGTGCGCAGGGAAACCGCTGCTCGCACTATACGCAATGAATCGTATGCTTTGGAAGACTCTTTGCGCTGCGCATCGAACGAGTCAGTTGTTTAAGCGGATCGATCTGGGGAAGTCGCGATTCGCGTATTGCGGGTGCTACCCTCGCCGGAGGGGGGCATACCAAATGAAATCATTTTGGACGGCCCGAGCATTGGTCCTCCTCCTCTCGCTCACCACGACGCGCACAGCCTTGGCTCAGTCCGCAAGTGAACAGGATGCTCAGCAACTTGAGAAACTTGAACAAACCTGGAACCAGGCCCATCAGAGCGGGGATGCAGAAGCTCTCGATAAACTTTGGTCAGACGACTTGGAAGTAGATGTCCCCCGGATGGCCCCAATGACAAAAGAAGTTGCGCTGAACTTCGCTCGATCAGGCCGAATGAGGTTCTCACGCTACGCAACGTCGGACCTTCACATTCGTGTTTACGGTGACACTGCTGTTGTAACCGGACGATTGCAGCGGACGAGGACGATGAGCGGCAAAGAGGTGTCTGACGACTGGAGATTCACGAAGGTGTATCTCAGACGGGCAGAGCAATGGCGCGTTGTCTCGTTCCATGCCTCAGACAGCGCAACCCCGTAGATGCCGCCGGCGATTATGAGCAGTTCACTGATCCTGAAGTAACCCCAAAAACGATTGTCGAAAAGACAATTGAAGGGTTGGCCACGACACTTCCCGCTCAGTTCATCGCGGCTTTTTCCCAGCTATTTCCGCTCGAACACCATCACAATCGGCTTGTCGTGGCCGGGGATGTGCTTCGTGATCGTCAAGCTCTTCCCATCGGCTGAGAGCCCAATCTCATCGGTTTCGATCACCTTCCCATCGGCCTTGACGGTCTTCACCAGATTGCGCTCATCCACCTGCCGCATCGAGGATGTCACGCCGCCTCCCCCATTCGGATAGTCCTTGCCGTCGAACTTCACGTTTTCCGTCTGATGGTCGGAAGGCGTGATAAAGGAGAGACCGTCGCCATCAAACGCCTTCACCTCGATCAAATAAGGCGAGTTCATCGTCTCCTTGATGCTCTGCCAGTCTGCGGCAAAACCCGATCCGCCGCTCCCTGTGCGCTGGTAGACGTAATCCATACTGTGTGTTTCGCCGTCGGCCTCGAACTCGCGGTAGTAGTCGGTGAGCGTACTCTGATCCCCTGAGAGCTTCCAGGTCGCCCTGAGCAGGAGCCGGCCGTCTTTCTTGCGTTCGACGATCCAGGTATCGGCCGCTTCCGGCTTCACCGACAGCTTCGTCCCGCAGCACCCGGGCTGGTCGCTCCCATCCACCACGATGGTTTCGGCGCCTCCGCCAAAATCGAACGCGTACTTGTTGCCGCCCTGGTTTTGAACCTTCATCTCGTCGGGCATTCTGGTTTTCGATGGGTCGAGCTTCCACGTGCCGATAAACGGGCTTTCCGTCGCCCACGCCATGCTCGTCGCCAAACAAACTGCCGGCAGGATCTTGAGAATTCGGTCGAACACAGACACCTCCCAAGTCCTTCCGGAAGCACGCCGATGGCCGTGGCCACCGGTGGCCGCTCAATCTGACTCATTGGAGCATTCTGTCGTTCTGTCATGCTGCTTGTCGGGCATCTCGGCAGAGGCCACTGCGCGCCGTCCCACCATCTCAACTCCGCGTGCTTCCGTCCACAATCGAGAAACACTGTCCCAAATCGAACACTGGTATCCCCCCTGGTCGCAGACATCGCTGCTCAGCCCGGCTTCACCACCGCTCGCCCTACCACATCGTCAGAGTCACGTTATCGACCCATTCGTGAAGGGGCGTACCGGAGGTGTCCTCGTCCAGTTGGAACTGCAGACCGACCTGATCTGGCCAGGTAGTGCTGTTGACGGTCCAGGTCTGGTTGAGTCCGTAGGGGATTCCATCGAGGACCAGCGTATCGTAGCGATACTGCGTGGAATTGGGCAGGTCATCGTACTCCTGAACGTGGTGCCAGCCCGGCGCCCAGTGCGGACAGGGGATCGGATCGAGAAGCCATCGAGAGCCCTGGCTATCCCAGGTTGCCCAGTAGCCGTCTCCAAAGTCGCACTGGCTGCCGGCCATAAACTCGTTGCCTGATTGAACCACATAGAAATCGAGCTCCGAGGACCAGAAGTGGGCTTCGGCAGCGGGGTCGTGGTAGACCCAGAAGTCCCACAAAAAATGGGTATAGGGAGTGGTCCCCGGGATAATGTCCTTGAACAGAACGTTGCTCCAGGACGGCCCGCCGGCATACATCTCCATGCTGCTGCCGCTCAGCGAGGGCTGGCTCTGGTCAAATGTCATCGTGTAATTGTTGGTGTCGTTCGTCCCGGCCGCGCACTCGCTGCAGATGCTCCAGTTGGACTGGACAGTCTGCATCTCCGTCAGCACCTTTGCGTTGGCGGGTGGAGTGGGCAGCACCGTACTGCTCGGCGGTGGGGTCCCGACCTGGATCAGCCTGATTTCCGATCTGTCGGAATCATTCTTGGAGTCCGCAACGCTGGCCCACAGAAGATGCTGGCCAGTGGGAATGGTGATCGCCTGGGAGATGGAAGTTGCAGGGCTATTCGTCTGATATACGGCTTGCCCGTCGAGGCAAACCGTCCACTGGGTAATGGTACCGGTGGAATATCCGGTTGCATTCACCGTGACATTGCCAGGATTCTCACCCGGTGCGGGGCTCTGCAACCAGATCCCGCTTATGGAGCCATTTTGGTTGTTATATCCCGATTCCGCTCCGCCACATCCCGGACTGGGGTTACTGTTATAGCCAATGGTCGGAAGCGTGCTGCTTCCCGAGCCGCTGCTGCCGCTGCCGGAGCCTGAGTTGTTGCCACTTGTTGAACCGCCGCACCCGACGATGAACAAGACCTGGAGTGCGACTGCAAACGAGCAGAGGGAGGAGAGAAAAAGCCTGAGCATGCGGTACTCCTGACACGCGAATGGATGCGGCCTACGCAGCTTTTTCTGCCTGACAATATTCAACTAGTTGAAAAAACATCTGCTCTTGGTCAGGAGTCTTCTGAAAGGCCAATCTATAGGGCTCTGTAGGGCCCCACAGCTTCAGTCTCCTCGGTGAACTAATGCTTGATGCGCGGTGTGGAACTAGGTATCCATTTTGGAGTTTCGAGTTGCGATCGGATCACCGCCAACCCGAACGTACTCAAGCAGAACAAGTCGCGTGCGATAACGAACGACCGTGTCCGCTAGCGCACAATTTAGAAACACGACATCCAATCTTCCAATCGGGCTTGCCCCGCACAAACATCCACTTGTCAACGCACGCGATTTGGCAAAAGGCTTGCTCGTCTACCTCTGCACAAGGCCCCATCAGGAGGCGCTACGCATGAGCTCTCTCAGTCGGAATCTTCGCCAGGCTTTGCGGCAACTCGCCCGCTATCCGGGCTTCACGGCGACCGTGATCCTCACCCTGGCGCTCTCCGTCGGTGCCAATACGGCCATCTTTTCCGTGGTGAACGCGCTGATGCTGAAGAGCCTGCCCTACCCGCAGCCCGATCGCATCGGAACCCTCTTTCAGCGCGAACAAGGCCCTGACCCCTCCGACGAACTGCGCTGGATCGACGGCACCCAATGGGAGCATCTGCGCGACAATGTGCCCTCGCTCATCTCCGCCGTCTCTTCTTCGCTGGCGGCCGGCGCGAACCTCGAAGCCGGGCACCGGATCGATTACGTCCACGATGGCCGCGTCTCTGCGCACTACTTCGATGTTCTGGGCATTCGCCCCGCTCTCGGCCGCACCTTTAGTGAAGAAGAAGACCGTCCCAGCGGACCGAAGGCTGCCATTCTCGGCTACAACCTCTGGCGAAATACCTTCGCCGCCGATCCCACCCTCATCGGCCAGGTAATCCATCTCAAGGGCGAGCCCTACACCGTCGATCGGCATCCTGCCGCAGGGCCAGATCACGCCCGCTGAATGCCGACCTCTACACCGCACTGCAGCCCAGCCCCGACGGCGAAGGCCAGGGCACCAACTACGAAGCCATCTTCCGCCTGAAAGACGGCGCAACCTGGCAGCAGGCCGATGCCGAAATCAATCGCGCCTGGGCCTATCGCATCTCGCAGATTGAAAGCAAAAACCCCGGCACCAAGATCGCCTATTACACCGTTCCCCTCCAGCGCGGAATGACCGCCGAGCTACGTCCCCGCGCCATCGCCCTCATGCTTTCCGCAGGATTCATCCTGCTGATCGCCTGCGCCAATCTCGCCGGACTCACACTGGTCCGGATGTCGCGGCGCCTGCCCGAAATCGCAACGCGCATGGCCCTGGGCGCCAGCCGCTGGCAGATTCAGAAGCAGCTCTGGCTTGAGAACCTGCTGCTTGCCTGTCTTGGTGGTGCCGCTGGAATTGGCGTTGGTTACGCCGCATTGCATGGCCTGCTCTCCCTGCTGCCCGAGGGCTTTCTGCCGGTCGCCAGCGTACCCCTCGATGGTCCCGTCCTTGCCTTCACCATGGCGGTTTCCTTGCTGACCAGCGTGCTCTTCGGCATGCTTCCGGCGCTCGTTATCGGCCGGGTTGACCTTCGCTCTTCCATGACGAGCCGGGGCGCTTCCGCGGGCCAGTCGGCTCGGCTGCGTCAGGCGCTGATTGCCGGCGAAGTCGCGCTGACGGTGGTGCTGCTCGCAGGTTCGGGTCTGCTGATTCGCTCACTCATCCATCTGGAAACCCTGCCTCCGGGATTCAACCCACAAGGCGTGATGACCGCCAAGGCCTCACTCGACGATGCCCGCTACCAGGATCCGGTCGCGTTTCGCCGGCTCATGAGCAACAGCATCGACGCCATGCAGCGCATTCCCGGTGTCCAATCGGCTGCCGTCGGATTGACGCTGCCCTACGAACGCACCCTTAACGACGGAGTTATCCTCCACGATGGTCCGCAAACCGGCAAGTCTGTAGGCACCGATGTTGTTTATGTCACTCCCCGCTTTTTCGACGTGCTCCAGATGCCTCTCATCCGCGGTCGCGCATTCACCAATGCAGACGGTCCGAACACCCAACCGGTGGTGATCGTTAACTCCGCCTTCGCGCAAAAATTCTTCCCGGGCATCAATCCAGTCGGCCTCATTGTTTCCAGGAACGCTCTGATCGTTGGCGTCGTCTCCGACACGCATCTCTCCTCCGGCCTCAACCCCACCGCCCCCATCCAAAGCGAAGAAACCATCTACATGCCCGCCACTCAGGTTGCGGCGCCGATGCTCATGGTCCATGTCTGGTTCCAGCCCAGTTGGGTCGTCCGCACCGCGGGACCCGTGGAAGGATTGACCGGGCAAATGCAAAAGGCGCTGGCCAGCGTCGATCCGGCCCTTCCGTTCTCCGGCTTCTATCGCATGAGCGATCTGCAGGCCGAGGCTCTCTCAGAGCAACGCGTCGAAGTTGCCCTGCTCGGCACCATGGCGGGTCTCGCCCTGCTGCTCAGCGCTGTTGGGATCTTCGCGCTCGTGGCCAGCCTCGTAACCCAGAAAACACGAGAAATCGGCATCCGCATCGCGCTCGGTTCCACCATCCGGCAGGCCATGACGCATGTCTCGTCTTCCGGCGTTCTTGCTGCGGGCGTCGGCCTCGCGCTTGGTCTCGTGCTCTGCTTCATCACACTGCGAACGATGCACAGCGTCCTGTACGGTGTAGGTGTCTACGACGCGCCCAGCCTGTTCGCAGTGATCGGAACGCTGGCGGCGGTAACTCTGCTGGCAGCAACCATTCCCGCGCTCCGCATCGCCCGCATCGACCCGGCCACCACCCTGCGCGAAGAGTAGGAGAACCGATCCCCGCAAAACTCGACCCGCGGCGTCAAGCCCTTCATCCCAGCATCGCTGGCTAAATCGCTCAAAACAAAAGGCAAAAGATTCGCCTATTGTTGCAGGTTATTTCGCTGATCCGCCTAGGCTGTATCTATGCGGAGAATCTCCATTCCCTGGTCGATGCCTTACCGTAAGGGTAGTCCAGCAACATGAGGACGGCTTTGCCCGCTGCGGGCGGTTCTTTGTCAGCAGTTGATAACCGTCGTTTTACGAGGGAGTTATTCCTTCCACCTCCTTTTCTCAGAACCAGGCCTGTGAGCTGCGAAACAGTGAGACTGTGAAGCAGACCCGTAACTCCTTTGCTGAGACGACTCTGCGGCTAAGCTCAACCGGCAGAGGACTTTGCGGCGATTCCCCTCGCTGTAAGCCCATGAAAATGCCAAACTTGCGAACAGAGTATGGGTGGGGGTAGGGGTCGCCGCGGGCACCCCGGAAAAGTTACGAAAGGGCTTATCTTGCTGTTGCATACGAAACCTAAGCCATCTAAGATGCGTCAATTGAACGAAAATGCCGCAAGCCCTCGCCATTTCGCCCCCCCCACCCCCCACCCCCGCCGCGCACCGCTTGCGCGTGGGAAAGCTGTGCGTCGCGATTCAGGGCAGTTCGCCTGCGGAATTGTTCGACCGGGCCGAGTCGGCTGTTAAAAATTTCAAATTCATCGAGCTGAGACTCGATTCCCTGTCCAAGCCCGCCAATGCCTTTTCTTACCTGAAACAGTTTTTGGGCGAACACAAAGACGCCACCGTGATCGCCACCTGCCGTCGCAAATCCCACGGCGGAGGATTTGACGGGCCGCTCGCTGCAGAGCTTGAAATTCTGACCAAGGCCGCCCAGACCGGGTGCCACATCATCGATCTCGAAGTTGAATCCGCCGAAGAAGCGAAACCCGCCCAGTTAACCAAGCTGCGGGCGGCTGGCGCGGCCTTACTGATCAGCTTTCACGACTTCAGCCGGACCAAGGGGCTGGATCAGGCGGCTGACCGCATTGAAGCGTTCAAGCCCGATTTCGTGAAAGTGGTGTCGACCGCGCGCACGCTCGTCGACAATCTGGCGGTTCTCCGGGTCATCGAAGATCACTCCCTCGCCTCGCACGTCGTCGGCATCGCCATGGGGGAAGAGGGACTTGTAAGCCGCGTACTCGGTCCAAGAGCAGGCGCTGCGTTCACCTTTGCGTCCTTCTCCGAGGGCGCAGAGACCGCTCCCGGACAGGTAACGGCCGAGACTCTGCGCGATGTGTACCGTTTGGAGCACCTCGATCAGGCGACTCGTGTCTTTGGCGTCGCCGGAAACCCGATCAGCCACTCCCTGTCGCCGCTGCTGCACAACGCAGCCTTCCGGCGCGAGATCGTGAATGCCGTACTCCTTCCCTTGAAGGCCAAGTCCGCGCAGGATCTGCTGACCCTCGCGCTGGAGCTGCCGCTGGCGGGCTGTGCCATCACCATGCCCCTCAAAACCGAGGTGTTGCCGCACCTCGCCAATATGGACCCGCTCACCGCGCGCATCGGCGCCTGCAACACCCTGCGCATGGGCGCGGATGGAAAGCTCTACGGGTTCAACACGGACGTAGCCGGGGTCATTCGTCCCCTGGAGCGCCGCCTGAGGCTGAAGGGCGCTCGCGTTGTGGTCCTGGGAGCCGGAGGCGCAGCGCGTGCCGCTGTCTTCGGCCTGGTCGACCAGGGCGCGGAAGTATTGGTCGTCAATCGCACCCACGAACACGCTGTTACCTTGGCGCGCCAGGCGAAGGCAAAATCCCTGAAGCACGAGTTGCTGGCCAAGCAGCGCTTTGACGTCATCATCAACGCAACACCCTGTGGCATGGCGGGGACAAAGCAGCCGCTCCCCATCGCCGAAAATGAATTGAATGCAAGTCTCGTTTTTGACATGGTGTACAGCCCGCTGGAAACACCCCTTCTGAAGCTTGCAAAATCGCGCGGCATCCCGGTCATCAGCGGAATCGAAATGTTCGTGCAGCAAGGTGCGCGTCAGTTCGAGATCTGGACCGGCAAACCCGCTCCCGAATCGGAGATGATGCGCGTTGTCGAACATGAACTGCGCAAGCGTGGCTGACCTGATCCATTCCGAATCCAATCCAACTCTCGTTACGACAATGAATTCTACGGACTTTCCAAAAAGTCCAACCGGCCAGGCACCTTTCTGCCGCCTGTGCCCGTCAATAGCTTCAGCGCTCGTTCCCGTTGTATCTGACTGAGACTTCCCGCCTTTATCGGATTGAGAGTGGCTGATGAGTGCCTTCCCCAGAATCGGCCGCAGCGCGGACTTGGATTCGTTGAGCGGGAGCGGTCGTTCTCGCCCCCTCACCTCCTCATCCTTGGTCTGGTCGCTCTTTTGTCCGGCTGTGGCTACTTCATCAATCCGAATGCACAAATCCCCAGCGGCCCGGGCACTCCCATCCAGAAAGGGTCGGTCACGATTTCCCCGACCTATGTGGCGCTCTCGCCGGGACAGAAGTTTCAGTTCACGGCAACTGCTGCGGGCGGCGGCGCCATTGAGTGGCTCGTCAACAGTGTCGTCGGCGGAGTTCCCGCGACGGGCCAGGTCGACACCGCGGGCAACTACACGGCCCCTGCCGTGATCACGCAAAGTGAGAACATCTCGGTCACGGCCGCACTTGCCTCCTCGCCGCCGCAAAATTATGCGACGGCTGTCGCTGCCATCGTTCCCGCTGGCCAGGTATCGTGCCCCGACGCGACCGGAAGCCCACTGGTCGCGGCATATACCATGAGTCTTCCCTCCCCAGGCAAGGTATCCATCGAGTTTGGAAAGACCACCAACTATGGCCTGAACACCTGGCAGGTGCCCAGTGGCGCCAGTGGCGGCCCGGTGAAAGTCCTGGTCGCCGGAATGATGGGCAAGACGCTCTATCACATGCGAGCCAACGTCGCGCTCGACAACGGAACCACGTATTCCGACGCTGACCACACGTGCACGACAGGAACTCCACCGCCAACGCCGACGGTGCAGGTTTCAACTCCGAATGGCGGAACGCCTCAGCCGGGAATTGAGATTTGGAATACGGTTATCCCATCCAACGTGATCCAGGCGTATGCCACGGATTTGCAGGGCAACATCATCTGGTCCTATCTCTACCAGGGCTCAACGGTTGATTTGATCCAGGGGATTCAGCTTCTGCCGGACGGCGACATGTTGATGCTGATTTCGTACCTTTCCTCGACCACGGTGAACGGAACCCTGGGGCTGGTGAACGACGTTCGCGAAGTCGATCTGGCGGGAAACATGGTCCGCGAGATCACCATGGACACGCTGAACCAGAAGCTCGCGGCATCGAGCCTGAGGGATGCCGAGGGGAATGTATACCAGTTCAAGAGCTTTCACCACGGCGTCATTGCGTTGCCCAACGGGCATTGGGTGATGCTGGCGGCATATAACAAGAGCTACACCAATCTCCCAGGTTATTCCGGAACCACGTCGGTGATTGGCGACGCCATTATCGATGTGGACCCGAACGGCAATCCAGACTGGGTGTGGAATACCTTCGATCATCTCGACATCAATCGGCATCCCATGAATTTCCCTGACTGGACGCACTCGAACGACATGGTGTATTCGAGCGACGACCACAACCTGCTGCTGTCGATCCGGCACCAGAACTGGATCATCAAGATCAATTTCCTCGACGGCGCGGGCTCAGGCGCGGTGATGTGGAGGCTGGGGGAAGGCGGCGATTTCAAGCTGATCGGCGGCACCGATCCAACCGACTGGTTCTATGCGCAGCACGGATTGAGCTTCTTTTCGTCCGAATACCACCGGCGTCTTTCGGCTGGGCTTGATGGACAACGGCAACGATCGGATGTTTCCCAGCGGGCCCGTGCTGTGCCAGCCGCTCACGCCTTCTACCGCGACTTGCTATTCAACGGTTCCTGTCCTTGAGTTGAACGAAGGGAACATGACCGCCACGCTGGTGACCCACTATGAGCCGCCGCCAAGCTACTTCTCTTTCTTTGGAGGAAACGCGGATCTCCTCCCGAATGGCGATATCCACGCCAACTTCAGCGCTGCGGTGACTGGTGCGATCGTGCAGGAACTCAATCCGCAGGCAACGCAGGTAATCTGGCAGGGGACGACGCCAAATGCCTACCAGTTCCACGCCTACCGCTGGCCTAGCCTCTATCCGGGAATTCAGTGGTGATTCGATAGCCCAGGATGTTCATGGGCTGAACACTCACCGGATTGCGGGATGATTTGCCGAAATCGACATTACATTTCGATGACACATCGGCCCCTGATGAATCTAAGAATGTCAATAGTACCTATTTTTGTGCACCGAGGTATATCGTGACAACCGCCTACATCAATCGCATCGCGACATCGGTTCCACCGCACGATGTGCATCGACCATTCATCGACTTTGCCGAGGGCATGTTGCCGCAAGGAACCATGCGGTCGCTCTTCCGGCGCATGGTGCGAATGTCGGCGATTGAACACCGCTTCTCTTTTTTGCAGCCGATCGCAGGCGACAACGGAGATTGGAGAGATTCTGAAAATCTCTACGCTACGGGAAGCTTTCCGGGGACCGCCCGCCGCATGCAGACCTTCGAAAAGTTTGCCCCGCAACTTGCCGCGTGCGCATTGAACAAGCTTGGTTTGACCGCACCGGAGCGCGCGCGCATTTCGCATGTCATCGTGACCTCCTGCACCGGCCTATATGCCCCAGGACTCGACTACGATATCGTGGATCATCTTGGATTAAATCCCTCGGTGGAACGAACCATGATCGGGTTCATGGGATGCTACGCCGCGATCAACGCACTGAAATCTGCGCATCACATCGTGCGCTCGGTACCGGATGCTCACGTTCTGATTCTGAACCTGGAGCTCTGTTCCCTGCACATGCAGGAGACGCAGGAACTCGAGCAGTTGCTGTCGTTCCTGCTCTTCGCCGATGGCTGCGCTGCCAGCCTTGTAAGCGCCAACCCCATGGGTCTCTGCATCGACAGCTTTCGTGCCCTGCGCATTCCCGAAACCAGTCATCTGATCACCTGGAAGATTCGCGAAATGGGATTCGACATGCACCTTTCCGGCCAGGTGCCGGCAGAAATCTCGAAAGCCATGAAGGAAGTGGGACCCCTGATCACGCCGGGAAAGAACGCGCTGGATATCGATCTCTGGGCCGTGCACCCCGGAGGAAGAACGGTGCTCGATGCCGTCGAAAAGGGACTAGGCCTGCGCGAAGATTCTCTGCGTCACTCGCGTGAGGTTCTGAGCTCCTTCGGCAATATGTCGTCTGCAACCGTGATGTTTGTCTTGCAGAGCATCTTGAAGCAGGCGCGCTCGGGGCAGCAGGGCTGCGCCATGTCGTTCGGGCCCGGAGTCACGGCGGAGACGATGCTCTTCCATGCCGCCTGAACCGCTCGACTTCAGCAACCGCGCGAAGCTGACGGAGCTGATGGACGCGCCATGCAGTCGAGAAGTGATGCGGGCCTGTCTGCGGGACTTAAGCAAAGTGAACCGCTGGTTCCTGGCGTACAGGCCCACCCTCTGCTGGCTCGAGTCTCTCGATTTGCAGCGCTTCGAAACGCCGGTGCGGATCGTGGACGTCGGCTGCGGATACGGCGACACTCTGCGGCGAATTGAGATCTGGGCACTGTCGCACAAAATCCCGGTGATGCTGACAGGTTGCGATCTCAACCCTGACACGGTAGCAATTGCTGCGGAAGCCACGGCGAAGACAAGCGCGATCGAGTGGGTAGCCGCCGATGTTTTCAGTTTTCAGAGCACCGGCCCCATCGACATCGTCGTGAGCTCGCTGTTCACGCATCACCTGGTCGAAAGTGACATTGTCCGTTTTCTCCGGTGGATGGAGGAACAAGCGCGCGTGGGGTGGTTCATCAACGATCTTTCGCGCGCACCGATTCCCTATCATCTCTTCAAGGCATTCTCGAGGCTGGCAGGTCTGCATCCTTTTGTGCAGCACGATGGCCCCGTTTCCATTGCTCGCGCCTTTGTGCCGGAGGACTGGCGAAACATGTGTACTGCGGCGGGACTTCCTGAGAACCAGATTGTGATGGAAGGGTTCACACCAGGCCGCCTGTGCGTGGGACGAAAGAAGCCGCAGCGATGACGAAGTGCGTAGAGAATCTCGTGATAGGCGGCGCCCCCATCGACCGGAAGCGTACCAATCGCGTAACGCGAACTCTCCCGATTTGTCATTCCGACCGACCAACGGGAGTGGAGGAACCCGCAGTTGCTTTTCTGGGCAGTGTCATCAACGTCATCGCTCTTCAAATTTCGCGATCACTACCGCCGTTTCTTCTTCCCCGCTGTTCCCGGCTTTGATTTCTCTCCCGGCACATGCGATGTAGGCAGGGGCGCCATGTCGGGACCAATGCGGCGCACCATGTTATCGCGCATCACGTAGGTGATGGTGCGCGGGTTCACGGGCTTTGTAACGCCGGTGGCCGGATCGATCGAAACTCCGGGAGAGCCCGAAAGTCGAAAGCTGAACACAGGTTCTGTGCCATTCTGTCCCGGCTGGTTCCAGACTTTCACAGGCAGAAATCCCTGGATTGGACGTACCCGGAAGGCTGTCTCATACCGATGGTGCTTGACGCTCCACGTGAAAACGCGAATCTGATCAAAATCGAAAGGCAAACCTGATTTCGGCGGACTCAGCGCGGTCACGTATTCCGGAACCTGGTGATTGGGAACGTTCGCCTCGGCATCATTGACGTGGGTAAGCACGTAGGCTCCCACGATGCGCTGCCCCTCCGCATATTGGCCGACCTCATCGGGCACATCGACATCCACACGGCTCGAAAGCAGCCAACCCGTGCGTCCCTGGCTGTCGCGAATTAGCCACCAGTCTTCCATGGGAACTTCGGGCTCTTCCGCTTTTTCGACATTCTGCGCATCCGGCACGTTCGCCGCCGTCGACGATCCGGACTTGGCGCCGGATGCCTGTGCCGTTGGTGAAGCGGATTTGGCAGTGTTCGCCGGCGGGTGAAGGGGATGCTTTGGCGTCTCAAGCGGCTCGCCGGGTCCTGCTTTCGGCACCGAGGCGCGCACCAGCAATTGCACCTTGTCATTTTCGGGAAGCAGATAGAAACGGTCGCTATTGCGGCCCGGACCGATATGCAGATAGATATCATCTCGCAGCGTGCCCGTGGCGACAACCGGATCCTGCTTGTGTTCTGTTCCCAGATGCGCAAACCCGTCGTAGGTTTTGGAGTCAATTACGGCACGTTCTTCAATCCAGCCGATTTCGTTTTTCTCAGTCTTTACGCGGAGAAACCGGCGACCGTGTTCCAGGACTTCGAGCTGCTCCCCGTTCACCACCTCGCCCACGCGGTTCGATACCGCGGCGACGCGGTCCTTAAGGTACATCTGTCGGACGGAGACGTAGACGGTTTCATGCCCTGGATGGCGTAACCGGTTGCATCCCGCGATGAGCAGAAGAGAAACACACACGAGCAGCCCGGAAATTCCGGCCACAGCGCAACGGACAGATGAGACAGAGGGATTTGGCAATCGGATGAACACAGCCAGGACGATCTACCTGAGGATATCAGCAATGCTGGCTCAGGCGACAGATTGCAACCTGCACCAGATCAATGAAGAGCGGCCATAGCGCCGGCCTGGACTGGATCTGTCCCCGTCGCATTCGAGATCACCTGGTCAAGATAGCCTGCGTTGGTGGTGTCGAATACATATCCGATCAGGTCAGGACTGCCCCCGAAGTCTGCGGCGAAAACGAACGCATGCGTGTTGTCTTCGACCATCGCCTGGGGATTCGTGCCGGTGGCAAATGTGCTTCCCAATGCGGTAAGGGTGTAGACGCTGTTTGTCGTCCCGATTGAAAAACCTGCGATGACGCCGGTTGAGCCGCTGCTGGTCTGCTTGCTCACTACATACACGTAATCACCGGTGGAGAACGGCAGGATGGAATAAGGTGCCAGCCCGCCAATTGCCAATGGCGAGCCTGAGATTTCCTTCACCGTGCTGAAGTCGAAGGCTCTCAAACCACCGGTGTTCGATCCCGAGGTGGCCACAGTTTCTCCGATATAGAAGAGACGAGGCGCCGTCGCACCTGCAGGAATCGGATCGAAGGCAACGGAAAGCGCGGCGCCGCTCGCGTTCTTCACTCCGATGGTTCCCACCGTACCGTAAGGGTTGGCATTGTTCGGATTAAACGGAATCGTTGCCGTACCCCCCGAGCCCATGGCAGCCAAAACGAATGTGTCGTCCGGAGAAACTGCAACCTGCTCGAGAGTCGTGGCCGGCAGCACCACGGTTTGTTCGGTGTTCGAGGCCAGCAGCCCGGTAGAGGAGTTCACGTGAACCGCAAATAGGTTCGAAGTCCCTGAGACGCCCTCCACGAGCCACGTGTTGGTGGAATCCACCTGCATGCTTGTTGCCGGATCCGACGAAATCGGCTGGCCTGAATTCCCCACGGTCAGCTGTCCCGTCGAAGTGTTTACGCTGTACACGAAGATGCCGCCTAGTGTGCTGACGTAGAGGAAGGCATTATTCGGCGCAACCGCGATGGCGATCGGAGCGGCAGAGAGTGTGTACGGGCTTCCGGGGAGAGTCGTCAGCTTACCTGCGTTGACATACAGACCGACCATCTGGCTCGTAGCGACATTCAGAACATAGATATCGCCGCTGCTGAGGGTTGTCGATCCCGTCCCGCCGCCTGAACTCGACAGTGCAGTCCAAAACCCTTTGCAGCCTGTCAGGCAAAACGCCGCCACCGCCATGCACCCCCAAAAACGAAACCTCATCGCCGCTCCTTCTGCAAACCCGGGGTTCCCTGTGCCGTTCAATAACTTTTCCAGGACGGCATACCCGTCTTCCTTAAGCTTCCTTGCGTCAGCCGCTCGATGACGACGCGTCGACTCGAGGTCATTGGCCCTGAAGATTACAATTTCGGAACGCTATCAGGGTAACGCTTTCCGGCGCATCTGTCCCTTACGATTGCGGACAGGGACATCCCTCATTTTCCCATCTGACAGACAGGACGAGCAAAAGAGACAATTCGCTCGCCCGGTCTCGCAGACCCTCAATCGATTCCACGCGACTGCCGCGCCAGCCACACGATTCGGGCGGCAGTGACATCTTCGATCGCCATCCCAACCGACTTGAAGACAACTCGCTGACGGCGGGGGATCGTCGCCACGGATGGATCAGCCAGGATCTCTCCAATTTCAGCCCGGACCTTTGCGCCCGAAAGAATCACGTCGCCGGATTCCCGTTCGACGCATGATCTGCCTTCCGCAACGACGTAGCTGGAAAGCATGGCCTCGTCATCAAGTTCGCGCACACTCGCGCCGCTCGCGCCAACAGCAATGACAAGCGCATTCGACTTGAGCCATCTTCCCTGCAATACAGCGACAGGCGAAGTTGTTGCCGTCAGCACCACGTCGGCGGCAGCAGCTTCCTCCACCGGAACCGCGCGAGCACCCACGTCTTCCGCGAGATGCAGAGCGCTGGAAGCCTTGCGGCTCGCGATGCGAATCTCTCGCATCTCCGGCCACACAAGCCTGAGCGCAGCAATATGCGCCCGGGCTTGCACGCCCGAGCCGATGATGCCGAAGCTTGAGGGCGCCGATTCAAAATGGAGCGGAGCAATGCCTGCGAATGCCGCCGCAGACACCGCCGCGGTCCGCATCTCGGTAATCAGGCGGCCATCCATGAGCGCCAGCGGCTCTCCCGTCTCCCGCCGAATGAGCTCCACGATCGCCATGTGCGTGTGCAGACCAAGTTCATCGTTTCCCGCATAGAACGTAACGGTCTTCACGCCCATCACATCACGCGCAACCACGGGCATGACGCCGAACCAGCCGTTGCGATGGTCTTCCGCATTGCCGGCGCGAAGAATCATGCGCGGCGGCTGATTCACGCGCCCGGCCGAGTAGTCGATCAGCGCCTCTCGGATCGCCGGGATCAGGGCTTCATAGGTGAGAACTGCGCGAACCTCTTGCTCGGAAACGTACATGGAGGCTGCCAGTTTACCGCGCCGGGAAGGCGCAATTCAGTTGGGGCGATTATTGCTTGAGTTCGATCGGCGACGGAACCGGTCATCCACCGGCTTGCGGCCCTTGAAACCGTCCTCGATCGTATGCCAGTGTTCGATTGCAGTCTCGCCCATGCGCCAGCAGAGCAGAACCACCTGGTCATCGATGCGGCAGGGAAAATCGAGCAGGCCCGTTTCCACATCCTTCACCTGCACGCCGATGGAATCGATCTCGGCAATGCTTTCGCGCACTCTCTGCAGATGAGCATCCATCTCGGTGCGCTGCCGCCCCACCTCTGCCACATCCACGCGCATGCCTCCGGCCAGATAAATCCGCCTGCCAAGCTCGGCAATCTGCGATTCAATCTCCTGCGCGGCACGCTTCCCCTCGATGGCGCGTTTCAGCAACGACTCCATCAGTGGCAAGAGCGATTGTGCTTCGTCAATGGTGAAGGTTTTCAATAGAGTTTCCTAGACTTAAGGATACGACGGATGCGCTCGCGCGACCAGCACCTTCGGTAACCGGAGTAGTCACCTTCGTCGCATCTTCTGTCACCAAAAATCGGTGACTAATTCTTGTGTCTGCTACCCTGATCTCCTTTGATATCGCAGCCGCCCGACGGAGGAATGCATCATGGCCAAACTCGCCCGCATTGCACCCGAACTGCCCTCGGCAGATCTTGACAACGCCCTTGCCTACTACGAAAAGAAACTTGGATTCGAGGTTGCCATGCGACTACCCGAAAACGAGTATGCCATCGTGGAGCGCGATGGCCTAGCCATCCACTTGTTCACCAACCATGCGACAAAGTCCACCGCAGTTGGTCTTCATATTTTCACCTCGGATCTCGATCAGCTCTTTGCTGAATTGCAAGCCTCAGGCGCGACCATCACCCAGAAAATTGAGCGAGAAGCCATGGGGCAATCGCGATTTCAGAGTGCGCGACGAGTTCGGCAATGAACTCAAGTTCACCGAACCGCTCGAGAAACCCTGAGCAGAGTGACGACCGCCGATCTCTCCAGCATCCGATCAAGCGCAACGCGCGCCCACCGCTTCACGCCGGAACGCACCTTGATGCGGTTGACGACACGGCCTTCGACCAGGTTTTCCAGCGCCCATGCCAGATGCTGCGGGCTGATGCGATACATCGTCGTGCAGAGGCAGCCATGATCGTCGAGGCTGAGAATCCGCTTGCCTTTCCCGGCAAATCGTTGCGCGAGGCGATTCACCAGGTGGATCTCGGTTCCAACCGCGAAGGTCGTGCCCGCTGGAGCCTCCTCGACAATCTTGATCAGCCGCTCCGTCGACCCCAACGCATCCGCCTTCTGGCAGACCTCCCAGCGGCACTCCGGATGCACGATCACCTGGACGCCCGGATGCTTGAGCGCGAATCTCATCTACGTGGCTCGGCAGAAAGCGTTGATGAACCGAACAGTGTCCCTTCCAAAGCACAATGCGGCTCTCGGCTAAGGCCGACGCCGACTGTCCGCCCTGCAGCCCCCAGGGATCCCACACCGTCATCTGCTCCAGCTGAATTCCCATTGCAAAGCCGGTATTGCGGCCCAGGTGCTGATCCGGAAGAAAGAGGATGCGCTTGCCGCGCGCAAAAGCCCACTCGAACGCCGCCCGGCAATTCGAAGACGTACACACCAGCCCACCGCGTTCGCCGCAAAAGGCCTTAATGGCGGCTGTCGAATTCATGTAGGTCAGCGGAATCATATCCGCCGTCAGCCCCAGCTTCTCGAGTGCTTCCCAGCACGCTTCCACCTGCGATATCTCCGCCATATCCGCCATGGAGCAACCGGCGTTCAAGTCCGGCAAAATCACCTGCTGGCTGTCGCGCCCGAGCACGTCGGCGCTCTCCGCCATAAAGTGCACACCGCAAAACACGATGTAATCCGCATCGGTCTCCGCTGCGATCTTCGAAAGCTTGTAGCTGTCTCCCGTGAAATCGGCAAACCGAATCACCTCATCGCGCTGGTAGTGATGGCCGAGCAAAATGGTTGTCGCGCCAAGACGTTCGCGAGCCTTCGCGATGCGTTCATCCATGGTGTGGTCGGGAAGAGCGAGGTAGTTTTCCAGGCTGCAGGAACTGCCGGTCTCCGGCGAGACCGCCGTCTGTTCGTCAATAATCAAATTCACCTTAGTCCGCCTTCAGTTCGCTCGGCTCAAAAAACCAGCAAACGGGGATGTTGAAAGCAATCAATGGCCTGCAGCGGATGCGCTTTCTCTGCAAAGTTGCCTGGCAATTTCCACCAGGCCTCTCGGCAGCGACCCATCCACGGGGATGTTGCAGCCTTCACTTCAATGGATGCGCCCGGTTTGCGGCGGACTCACAATCCAGCCCGCGCTCGGCGATACCCATCCCTGCAATTCTAGCAAAACGGTTGCATCCACGCGACGCCGCGAGCGCCTATCACTGGATGAGCCTAAGTAACGCGGATGTTTGTGAGTACGGTGCGCATACAGTTATCATTAGCCTTCATGGGCGCACACCCTCCAATCCTCCTCGGCACGTTGGGGATGTCCGACTCTCTCATCCTCATGGTGATGGCGCTCGTGGTGTTTGGGCCGAGACGCCTGCCCCAGATCGGGCGCCAGGTAGGCAAGCTCATGTACGAGTTTCGCAAAGCCTCGAATGACTTCAAGTTCCAGATGGAAGAGGAGTTGCGCAACGCCGAGGAAGCCGACCGCCGCAAAAAGGAAGAGGAACGCCAGCGGTCCCTGGCCGCTCTTGCAGCAGCGGAACAAGCATCCGTTTCCGCTGATCCGCCGGCAAAGACACCTCGAGTTGCCGCCTCCGGCAGTGGGCGCTGAACCCGTGCTCAACCCGTACGATACTTCAGAAGCAAGCGCCAGCAGCGAATCCGTTCCCCGCATCATGCCCCCTTCCACCGGCGAGACCGTTGCCGCAGCGCGTCCGGGCCGCGCTCCGGAGCCAGCATCGGAAATATCGGCGGAGTCCTCCCCAACAATCCTGCCGAGTCCCGAATACTGAGGAATCCCAGGCCCCCGTCAGCCACACCGCGGGCCCCGCGGAGGCTCTGAACCAGCATGGTTGATGCCACCGAAGCAATCGGCAAGGCGCGGGCAGCCGTAGCCGAGCGCGCGGATCTTCCGGGCATGAGCCTGATGGAGCATCTCGACGAACTGCGCAAGCGCATTGTCCACTCCGCCGCTTACCTCGCTGCCGGATTCGTCGTGTGCTGGGTTTTCCATGATCGCCTGGTGAACTTCCTCCAGGCTCCGCTTGACCACATCAACAAGTCACTTGTCTTCACCCATCCCATGGACGCGCTCAACCTGGATCTGCAGGTTGCCTTCCTCGCCGGAGCCATCATCACCGCGCCGCTTGTCCTTTACAGGTATGGCTCTTCATCGCCCCCGGCCTTTACCAGAAAGAGAAGCGCTTCGCCATTCCGTTCATGGCCGCAACCGTTGCCCTTTTTTTAGCCGGAGCGTCCTTCGGCTACTTCTTCGTGCTTCCAGGCGCCATGGAGATCCTGGTGGTGAAGATGGGGCACAATTTCACCCCGATGATCACAATTGAGGACTACAGCAGCTTCTTTCTGTCCATCATCCTCGGACTCGGCATCAGCTTCGAACTGCCAATCCTCATCTTCTTCCTGGCGATGTTCGGCATCGTCAGCCCGAGTTTCCTCTGGAAGAACATCCGCTACGCAATCCTGGCCGTTTTCCTGGTGGCGGCCGTCATCTGCCCCAGCCCCGATCCATGGACGATGTGCATGTATGCGGTTCCCATGCTGACGCTCTACCTTATTGGAATCGCGGTAGCATGGTGGGTCCATCCCTCGCGGAGGAAGGCCAAAGAGGCTGCGGTATGACCCGCTCGTTGGCGAAAGCCCGTGTCATCCTGAGCGGAGCAGCTTGGGGCCCCACGCAGTGGGGTAAGCGGAGCGAAGGATCTGCTTTCGTCTTTGAGCATCATCGGCTGGCGCCACATGTCTCGATATCGAGAGGTCGGAAGGCACTCGTCGTTGCTCTCCTTCTCCTCTTCGCTCCCTCTCGCTCTCCCCGCCCAGCAACACTTCAATGGCGCCAAAGCCTATGAATATGCGCGTGCCTTCGCTGCGATCGGTCCGCGCTGGCCGACGGGTCCCGGACATGTAAAAGCTGAACAATTCCTCAAGGACCATTTCCAGCACGATCAGCTTGAAGAAGACACCTTCACCGCCAACACCCCCATCGGCCCGGTCATCCTGCACAACTTCATCGTCCGTTTTCCCGGCAAAAAGGATGGAGTGATCGTCCTCGGCTCTCACTACGAGACCAACTATCCGCTGCGCAACATCAACTTCGTCGGCGCCAACGACGGAGCAGCAACCTCAGGCCTGCTGATGGCAATCGCTGACGAATTGCGCGGCAAAAAGCTCGACGGCTACTCGGTGTGGCTGGTCTTCTTCGACGGCGAAGAGGCCATCGAACACTGGTCCGCGTCCGACTCCACGTATGGCAGCCGGCACCTGGCCGCCAAGTGGAGCAGCGACGGAACCTTGAGCCACATCAAGGCCTTTATGCTGGCCGATATGATCGGCGACAAGGATCTCGACATCCAGCGCGAAACCCGCTCCACCGCCTGGCTCGTCGACCTTGTCCGACAGGCCGCAAAAAAGTTCGGCGATGAGCGCTACTTCTTCCAGACCGAAGAAGCCGTTGACGACGATCACCTGCCCTTTGTCAATCGCGGCGTCCCTTCCATCGATGTGATCGATCTCGACTACGGCCCCAACAACAGCTACCACCACACCGTTCAGGATACGATCGACAAGGTCAGCCCCCACAGCCTGACCATCGACGGCGACGTCTTCATGGAAACGATCCGCCTGATCAACCAGCGATAAGACCATCTGTCGACAATCGGCCCGTAACAAACGAGCCTTCTTCAGGGTGCAACGACCTGTCTCCGTCGCTGCTTGCTTGTCTTCATGATTTCGCTCAGATCCCCTGCCGGCCGAATCTCAAAAATGTTGCCATACGTCAGCGCCGGATGCCGGCCGATGAGCTCGACAGCATGATTCATGTCCCGCGCCTCAACCACGAGAATGCCGCCGAGTTGTTCTTTGGTCTCGGCATAGGGGCCGTCGGTCGTTGCCACCTTGCCGTTCTTCCAATTCAGGGTCAGGGCGGTCTCCGGCCCCTCCAGCGCTTCTCCACCGGCCCAGTGCCCGCTGGCGCGAAGATGGTCGTCATATTCAAAGCATGAATCGAACATGGCGTTTCGCTCGCTCTCGGTCATGCCGTCAAATTTCCCTTTGTCGTAATAGCCCAAACAGATATATTTCATCGTTCGTCTCCTCATTGGGTTTCGAACGAACCGGCAGCAGGGCGCTGCGCCGGCTTGTCCATCCCGTCATTAGGGCGCGGCTTCTGAGGCCGCCGTAGCACAGGGTGTTCTATTTGCTTCCGACGGGTTCTTGCTCCGGGGCCGGGAAGAAAAGAAGCTCGCGCACCTCGCCCACCGCATCGGGGGAGATGGCGCCCTTGCGCGCCCACGCGAGTGCCTCGTCCATATCGGCGCATTCCAGTATCCAAAACCCTCCCATGTGCTCCTTGGTCTCGGTGTACGGCCCGTCGGTGACAACCACCGTACCATCAGGCTGCCTCCGCACGGTCTTTGCGTGGCTGACCGGGGAAATTCCGCAGGCGAAGCTCGTGACGCGGG
>CAWHLU010000007.1:0-433031 GCA_963830285.1 uncultured Acidobacteriaceae bacterium | reverse complement strand
TCGGCGCGTTGAAAGCCGTTCGGGTCTTGGTGTACTCCCACGCCTCGTCGAGCCAGGCCTGCGCGCAGCCCACGCATTGAAGCGCGATCAGCGCGCGGCTGAAATCGAAGCCGCGCATCGACATGCGTGAAGCCCTGGTTTTCCTGCCCCAGGCGATTTTCACACCGGCACCCGCACGCCCTCGAAGAACACGGAACCGCGGCCGATGATCCGGCTGCCGACATCGTTGAAACGCGTGCGCGCGAGGCCGGGCGCATCCGCGGGAACAATCAGCGCGGTCACTCCCGCAGCGCCGCTCTCCGGCGCGCCCGTGCGGGCGAACACGATGAAGGCGTCGGCGGCATCCTGCGAAGGTAATCGAGGTCTTTTCTCGCCGTCGAGAATGTAATAGCCGCCGTCGCGGCGGCAGCGCAGTTTCAGCGCGCTCGCGTCCGAACCGCCGCTGGGCTCGTGCGACGCAGACCCCCATCAGGGTTTCGCCGGAGACCATGCGCGGAATCCAATACTCGGCAAGCGCGGGCGTCGCGCTGCTCATGATGACCGCCCCTAGCAGCGAGACCCCGACGGGAACCGCGCTGATGTTGAAATCGCCATAGGCGAGTTCCTCGCTCGATTATGCCGGCGGTGATCCCCGGGGGCGCCGAGACCGCCGAAACTCTCCGGCAAATCGACGCCCATCAAGCCGAGGCTTCCCATTTCCCGGATCAGCTCGCGATCGAGCACGCCGACTTTCTCGCGTGTCTGATAGTGCGGCGCTAGACGTTCCCGCGCGAAACGCCGTGCGAGATCGCGGATGGCCATCTGGTCTTCGTTCGGGATTTATCGGCGGCGCATCCTATGGTGGGAGTTCGATCGGCGACAGACAAGTAGTCTCTACGCGAGTGGCTCACCGCCCCTCGAACACCGGCTTCTGTTTGGCGAGCATCGCACGCATCGCATTCCAGGCATCGTTGGTCCGAGTCACCCGCGCCATCGCACGCGCCTCATTCTCAAGTTGGCCCTCGACTCTCGGTTTCCGCTGGCGATCAGCAGATTTTTCATTTCGCCCATAGGCGAGCGTCGGTCCCTGAGCCAGTCGCCGAACCAATTCCCAGGCCTCGTCGGCGAGCGCGTCGGCCCTCGACGACCCGATTGATCAGTCCGGCCTCAGCCGCCTGCTGTGCGCTCAAGGTTTCGTTGAGCAACAGAAATTGCAGGGCGCGGCGCGATCCGATACGCCGGGGTAGGTAGTAGGAGCCACCGCTATCGCTGACGATACCTATTCCTGCGAACGCCGCGTAGAACTTGGCGGAAGGAGCCGCGAGCACGAAATCGGCCCCGGCGATGAGGGCGACCGCCCCTCCCGCGGCCACTCGCATGCACCGCCATCACGACAGGCGCGTTCATGCGGGCGAAGCGGGCGATGCCCATGTGCAGATGGAGGTTGCCCACGGAAACGAAGCGGGCCAATCTCTCTGGCTGCTCGCGAGCGCGTTGAATACCCCGCTGACGCTAAAGAAGCGGCCCTTGGCGTCGATCAGCACGGACCGGATTTCCGGCCTGATCGTGCATTCGGTCGCGAGATAGTCGAATTCCTCGGCGAACCGGCGATCGAACGGATTGCCGCGCTCCGGCTGATTGAGCGTGATGTGGGCGACGCCCTGCTTGATCTCGAAGGCGAATGCTGTCAACTCCATCGAACCCGTCCTTGGTTGGTTTCGCCGTCGGGGACGCCCTCGCCGCCCGAGCCGGCCCTGGTTTCCTCTCCTGCCCTGGCATCGTCCAAGCGGCAAAAATTCGTATCCGCGGCAGTTCGCCGTCAAACTCGTACACTACATTATCATATCTTCGCGAAGCGCGTCCAGAACTTTGTTTCCGGCTCTCGCGAAATGGCGCCGGAAGGTTGCATGGCGTCTATCGTGGCGCGCCGCGCCGATTGCCTGATCCTTCCTCCAGCCACGCACGATGGCGTTGCGTCGATAAAATTGATGTGCTAGTTTACTATTGTTTTCGGCGCCGACAGGCGGTAGACGGCGGCGAAAGAATTCGCGCGATGCAAGGCGCGCGGACTCTGGACGAAAACGATCGAAGGCCTTCGAGGGCGGGCGGCTGCACAATGAAGCAGACAGAGGGAGAGCGGCAAGGTGTTCGCGGCGCGAGCGATGGAGGGTCGGTGTCCACGCCGACCTTCGAGGACGCGACCGCTCTGCGCGTGCTCGACTTGCCGACTATCTCAGCGCCCAGACAGGCGCCGCCGTCACCGTCGAAAGCCTCGTGAAATTTCCCGCCGGGTTTTCCTGGATTACTAGTGCCGCAAACTCGTCGCCGCCGACACGAGCCAAGATGTCATGGGCGCGGAGCCGGCTCTGGAGGCGCGCAGCCACCTGCTCAAGATAGACGTCGCCGATGTGATGTCCGAAGGCGTCGTTTACCTGCTTGAAGCCATCGAGATCCAGATAGACTACGCCGAACCGAGTCTTTTCGACGGTGGCGGATTCGATGAGAGCGTCGAGGTGTTTTTCCAGGGAGAAGCGGTTGTGCGCACCGGTGAGTTGATCGAATTCGGAACGCTGGACAAGGTCGGCATAGAGCTTGCGGGATTCGATGGCCAGGGTGGCGAGATGCGCACCCATGGACAGAGATTCCGGATGATCGGTGTTTGATTGAATGGCCGGCGCGAGGCCCGCGACGATAGAGCCAAGCCGAGTACCCGAACCGGTGAGCATTTCATGGCGCGCGATGTGGAGGCCGCGCAGATCACGCGGGCGGGGCACGAGACAAGCGCCGTCCTTGGATTCAAACCAGCAGGGACTCTGGCCAAGGCGGAAGGAAACGAGGGCGGCAATCTGTTCGAGGATTCCGGTGAGGGGCCCATTGCCGTTGATGTCTTCGAGAATCCGGCTGCGGCGTCGTTCAATTTCGGCCTGAGATTCAGAGAGAGCCGCAAACCGAGCCGTTTGCCGGCGGATTCTCCGTTCGAGCATCCAGCCGCGGGCGGCGAAAAGGATCACCGCAATCAGCAGGGCGGAGATGGTGAACAGAAGGTTGCGAACGCTGAGCAGGGGAGGAGGAGCGATGACGCCAACATCATCAAAGGTGCGGAGCAGAAGATCGGAAGCGACGGGTCCGGTGAAGGGATCGGTACTGTAGAACATGCTGACGCCGGTCACGCGGACGCGCGAGCCGATCGGCACCAGTTTCATAGGGGGCAGATCTGCGGTTTTCATGCCCCGCGGGTGACGGAGGATGGCTGAAAACAGCTTTCCTTTCGAATTCAGCACATATTCGTCCTGGGCGGTTTCGCGGGCCTCCATGACGAGTTGACCCTGCACCGAGACGAGATCGAAGGCGTGGTCGCCGGACTCGGTGTCAGACCAATCCAGGGGAGCCGGAACGATCGGTTCGAGAAGATGGGTATCGCGGACTTCGCCGTAGTTGAGGGCGAGGTAGCCGTTGCGAACATCGGGAAAGCCTGAAGCAAATGCCCGATCGCCGATCCCAAGAGGAACGTCGGACGTAGTCATGACCCAGATACTCCTGGGGCCGTCCTGCAGCACCACCGCTACGCCGGGTTGGTCGTACGTGACGATGCCTTCGACCTGGAGCCTTTGGGAAAAGTCATGTACCCGGTAACCGTGGAGGATATTTTCCATGGGCGTGACCGGAAGAGATTGCGGCCGGGAGGGGGAAGCGTGGAGGATTTTCACGCCTGCCGCCGATCCGATGTCGATTGCGGATCCGGTCTGTTGCAACTTCTCATCGAACTTCGAGGTCATGACGCCTGTAAGTTCGACCTTGGCATCGAGCAGACTGGACAGAACCTTTGCGTCGTCGCTGTTTACGGCGGCGCCGATGTACCCTCCGTCGGTAAGCACCTCCATGTAGATGTTGCGGTGATTTGCGCTCCAGACCATCGCGGCGCTGCGGACGGTGCCGCGCGCGGTCACAAGCAGGCAGTCGAGCGATGCGTTGAATAACTGGTTGGTGGCTACGGTTGCGGGCGTGGGGAGCTTGCCATGCCGCAATACTTCCACGCTGTCTGCGACGACGATGGGGCGGAAGCTTTCCTTGGTCTTTCCCGTGATGAGCACGCGATCGCCAGGCTGCAAATTTGCGCCAGAGTGGAAAAGTACGTAGATGGCGGCGGAGCCATCCTGCACGAAGAGGTCAATGTCGTAGTCCCGGTAGTAGGTCACGGTTGCTTCGAAGCTGACCGGGTAGGCCTTGGCGGCTTCTGCGTTGGTAAGAGCGTGGACGGAAGCGAGATTGGTCAACTGATCCAGTGCGCTGGCCATCGGACATCGTTCTGCCGTGAGCAGGGATGCGATCAAAAGCAGGCAGCACTTCAGCAGGAGTGCATGACGGCTGGAACTCTTGTTTCCAGAGCGATTCCCGTCAGGGTTTGGGACGAGTCGGCGATTTCCAGTTCGACCCCGCGAACGAAGGCCTGTTCGTGGGGACCCCGATGCTCCACCCCACGAACGAAGACCTGTTCGCGGGGACCCCGGTGCTCCACCCCACGAACGAAGACCTGTTCGCGGGGACCCCGGTGCTCCACCCCACGAACGAAGACCTGTTCGCGGGGACCCCGGTGACGGTCGCGTCGACTTGAAGGCATCGGCCTCCGGACGCAGCCACCCGAGAATCGTTCTAACTTCCATACATAGCTGATCGACAGATTCGACTGCGAAATTCGCAGAAAAGAGGATCAATATAAAGTGCTGGTTCCTCTACTGTCTCTCGTGGAAGCGTCTCGCGATGTGACTTGAATCACCTAGCGCTGGTCGGTCTTCGTTGAATCGAGGTAGAGGGTGGGGGTGGCTGGCTGTGCAGCACTTAGGGCACGAATAAACGGCTTGCTGGAAAATCCCATGGGAGTGACGCGATGAGAAAGCCGGGGCTAAAGCCTGCGGATTCAATGTCGGCTATTCGTGGGGCTAAAAGCCCCAGGCTCCCTCCGGACCGACGAGCTATTCGTGGGGCTGAAACTCCACGCTGCCTCCGGGCCGCAAAAATCCGAGTTCTCCAGCAAGTTAAAAGGCGTTACCCCTTCAAAGCGAAGCCGCGCCCCGATCGCCAAGAAGGGGCTTCGTCTTCAAGCGGACGCGCCTGAGCAGGCAGGGGTGCTCATTTCCTAGCTTCCCAGAAGGCGGCTTCCCAGAGCGAGCAGGAGGATTCCGAGGATGATGCGGTAGATGGCGAAGACCGTGAAGCCGTGGCGACGGACCCACATGAGGAACCACTCGACTACGCCGAGGGCGACGAGGAAGGAGACCAAAACACCGATGGCGAGGACGATCCAGCGCTGGGAGTTCATGACGAAACTGACTGAGGCGCCCGCAGCAAGGTCCGCCTTGCTGGGGTGGAGAGACTTGAGCAGGTCCCAGGCGGTGGCAGCCATCATGGTGGGGATGGAAAGCAGGAAGCTGAACTCGAGTGCGGAAGGACGATCGAGGCCGACCATCTGCGCCGATGCGATGGTGGACATGGAGCGCGATGTGCCCGGGAAGATGGCCGAGAGCGACTGGCAAATGCCGATCCATATGGCTTGGCCGAGGGTCATCTCTTCGACGTGCGTGGTATTGGGTTCGTAGCGAGAGGCGCGCGCATCGATGACCCACATGATGACGCCACCGAGGAGAAGAGCCCATGCCATGACGGAGACGCTTCCGAGATGCTTCTCGCTGAGTTTGTGAAGCGGCAGAGCAATGATGGAAGTGAAGAAGAAGGCAATCAACGTCAGGGAGATTGGATGATTTTTCCAGGTGCGGTCGCCGCTTTCGCCACGTGGGAAAGCTCTTGACGAAGCCGACGATGCGTTCGAGATAGAGAAGAAGAAGTGCGAGGATGGCGCCAACCTGAATGACGATGGTGTACATCTTCCAATACGCGTCGTCGAGCGGGATATGCATTGCTGCTTCCGTGATACGCAGATGCGCGGTGGAACTGACAGGAAGAAACTCGGTCAGGCCCTCAACGATTCCCAGGAGTACTGACTGGATATAGACGTTCAAAAATCCTCCGGTATGAAAAAGCGCGATTGGGGCAAAGAATGCGGAATACGCAGAGAGCTATTCTTTATCGCCGCCGTAGACCTGAATTCCCTGATCCAATTTGAACACGAGCATCGCGGCACGTGCTGTGTAATCCGACTGCGGAAATTTGTCTTTGAGCTTTGCGGCGAGATCGCGGGCGCGGGTATGGGCGGCGTCGCTCTTTTTGTCGTTGTTGTCGTCCGCGTACATGTTGGTGAGGACGGCGTGCCGGTAGACCGCCTGGTAGAGCGCCTGCGGGGTCCGTGGGCTGTCGGGGTGTTCGGCCGCGTATTTCTCGTAGAGCTCAGCCTCTTTTTCGGGGCACTTCTCCTGACCTTGCCAGTCGCCGCAAAGCTTGTTGTCAATGAGTTCGTAGGCGGCCAGGTCAGCCGAGCGGGTGTTGGGGTAATACTTGATAACTTTGCGCAGACCGTCTTCATCCATCTGCTCGCGCATGTAAGGATCTTTTTCCTTTGCGGAAGGGCGGCTGGCGGAATCGGCCTTCTGGATCTGCCAGAGAACGTCAGCGGCGCGCCAGGCTGCTTCAGCGTCGAGGGGAGAGTTGGGGAACATTTCGACGAGGCGGCGATAGAGCAGGTGAGCGGTGCGGGCTGCGTTGACGGGTCCGCGGGGATCGTTGGCCAGCGATTCCTGATCGGCACCGGCGCCCATGAGAATCTCGTCGCCATTGGGGGTATTTTCGATGACGACTCCCTTGGCCTGCATCCAGCCGGAGATGGGCGGAGGGGTTTCGGCAGTGTCGAAGATGGGGGCGTCGCTTGTGTGTTCTTCTTCGATGTCTGTATTGGCGTAGACGCGGAGCCAGTCACCGCTTTTTTCGGCGACGACCATTTCGCGGCCGATCTGCACGCGGCCGACTTTTTGTGCCTGGGTATCGGCGGAGACGTAGAGCCAGGAGACGCGCAAGGCGGTGGCGCGCGGTCCGGCCAAGGGCTTCTGCATCTGGTCTTTCTTCTTCTGGGCTGCCAGCGGCAGCGTACAGAGGATGAGGCCAAGCGCAAGCGCCCCGACGGCGCGGAATCTTGAATTCGTCACAGAGAAGATCATAGTCGAAACGACGTTACACTTCTGTTTCGGTAAGCACCTGGGCGAGCAGGGCTGGGTCAACGTTGCCACCGCTGACCACAGCTACGGCATTTTTGTAGGACGGGAGCTGGGCAGCGTGGAAGAGCAGTGCGGCAGAGGAGACGGCACCGCTGGGCTCGGGGACGATGCGCGCGGAAGCGATAATGGCGCGCATGGCGGCGCGGATTTCCGCTTCAGTGACGGTGATGATGCCATCGACGAAGGCCTGGATGTGGGCGAAGTTACGCTCGCCGACGCTTTGCGTGCGCAGGCCGTCGGCAATAGTGCGGCTGGTCAGTTCGGCCCCCCAGGTAACGACTTTGCCGGTGCGGAAGCTTTCGGCCGTGTCGGCGGCGAGTTCGGGCTCGATGCCGAAGACTTTTGCATTGGGGCGGAGGCGCTTGACGGCGGTAGCGATGCCGCTGAGCAGTCCTCCGCCGGAGACTGGTGCGAGGACGAGGTCGACGTTGGGGAGTTGCTCGACGATCTCGAGGCCGCAGGTGGCCTGTCCGGTGATGATCTGTTCGTCGTCATAAGGCGGGATGACGATGTAGCCGTGTTCACGCACGAGTTCTTCCGCCTTGGCGAGACGCTCGCTGGAGGCGACGCCGACGTCGACTACCTCTGCTCCATAGGCGAGAGTGGCGGCGCGCTTGATGGCGGGGGCGTTGGAAGGCATGACGATAACGGCTTTAGCGCCAACTTCGCGAGCGGCGTAGGCGACGCCCTGGGCATGATTGCCGCTGGAGTAGGTGATTACGCCGCGAGAGATCTGTTCCGGCGTGAGCTGAAGAATCTTGTTGGAGGCGCCGCGCAGCTTGAAGCTGCCGATGGGCTGGAGGCTTTCGGCTTTGAGAAATACGTTGCCGGAAATGTTGGGGAAGTATGCGCGGACCAGCGGGGTTTTGACAGCAATCCCGGAGATGCGATCTGCGGCGGCGCGGATGGCGTCGAGGGAGACGAGGGAGTCAGTGGCAACAGTCATGGAAGGTATTTCTCCGGGACGGGATTCGCGGGGGTTTGGGCCTGCCAGATGATCTGCATGATGTGCCACTGCTTGCCGTCGAAGATGGCCTGGATGGAGTTGATGCCCCGATCGATCACTTTGCCTTCGGGCGGCTTGCCGTCGGGAGTGGTGCGGGTTTCGTAGGTGCTCCAGAGATGAGCCATGTGGTCCCAGGTCTCGGCGGTGACCTTGACCTGCCGCTCGTAGAAGATAGCGTCGCCGCGCTTGGCCACGGCGTCGATCCAATCCTGCACGGTGAGGATGCGGGGCGTGGCTGTGCCGTCTGCGCCGATGCGGATGGGGATGAGGCGGGCGTCGGGGGCGAAAAGCGCTCGGAAACAGGTGCGGTCTTTATTGCCCGGGCCGCTGACGGCGGCGTCGATGGCTTCGATCAATTCATCGAGCGTAGCGGCGGAAGGGCACACGGTAACGATAGGGGGCTTCGCGTCGGGAGTTTGAGCGAGAAGTGGGGGGGCTAGAAAAGTGGAGAGAACAGCAGCGGCAAGCGTTGGGCGGCGCATGAAGGGATTTTACAGAACGAGCACGGGTAAAACGAAGGGGAGCAGGTAGCAGCGGATTCAGTCGGGTCGTTTCACTTGCGGCGATACAATCGCGGTGAAATGAATTCGTTTTGGAAGAACGTGCTGGCATTTCTGAGCGTGGCAGGGATCTGCGCCGCTGCAATTGCCTGGCAGGTGCACAAAGCGCGAACCGATGAGAGAAGACTTGCTGAGACCTCAAAAGAGGCGATGGATGCTGCGCGCGTATGCCGCGCCCTTGCCGAACAGGGAGATCCAAAGGCTGAGTCGGAACTGGCGTACATGTATTCGCGCGGTGAAGGCGTTGGCCAGAGCTATGACGAGGCTCTTCGTTGGCGGCGAAAGGCTGCGGATCAAGGCTATGCGGAGGGTGAAGCTGGGCTGGGTTACATGTATTTTCACGGCCAGGGAGTGGCTCAAGACTACGTTGAGGCCATCCGGTGGTATCGAAAGGCTGCGGATCAGGGAAACGCCAACGCTGAAAACAGTCTGGGTCTGATATTCGCGCAGGGTCTGGGAGTTCCGCAGGATTATGGTCAGGCTCTTTTCTGGTACCGTAAAGCGGCTGACCATGGATATGCGAGCGGCGAATACAACCTTGGCAGTATGTATTTCTACGGTCGAGGAGTAACACCGGATCGATCGGAGGCAGTTCGGTGGTACCGTAAGGCCGCCGATCACGGCGATCGGTACGCCCAGCAAGTGTTGCACATCAAGTGGCCGGACCTGAGCACATTTAGCAAAGTCACTCTCTCCGTAATCTCGCTCGGGAGTTTGTTGTGTTTGGTATCTTCCTTACTGGAAAAAGACAAACCTCGAAAGGCGCAACAGCGAACATTCACGATTATCGGACTGCTTGGCCTGTCTTACGCTGCACTTGATTTGGTGGGGTTCCGATATGTTGGCATTCTGACTCCAATCTGGGCGATTGCACCGCTCCAGTTTTCCAAGGGCTTCTCTGCCGGGATGTCTCTCCTTCTATTTCTTTCCATAGTGTTGCCCAAAAACGTGTCCGCAAAGATTGCCCGGGTAGGGTTTGGCCTGATTGCAGTGTTGTTTGTGGCAATCAATCTGTTCTCAATTCTGAATCCGAAGACAAGCAGTCTTGTCCCGCCTATTGGTCCACTTTGGCCAATGGACGCGAGGTTGCTTGGAGTGCTGGTATCATTGGCGGTCTGCCTGTGGATCGAGTCTCAAAAAGGTATCGGGAGTGCTGACACTGGTGGTCAAGAGGCGGTGTCGGACTCTACGGATGTTTAAAGACAACCGCAGATCCTTCGCTTTCGGTTTGGGGACAACTTGAGTTCGTGCTATCCCACCCATGCCGCGATGAGACTGCGTCATGGATGGGGCACCCAGGCTTCGTGACTACGCTGGCGCGGGTGTGAATGATATGGGTCTGTTGGATCAGCGGAGAATCAGCTCGAAGTAGATGAGAGGGTCCTTTTTGTAGACCACGTGGGCGACTTCGCGGTAGCCGCATTTGGCATAAAAGGGGCCGGCACCGGCGGCGGCGTCGAAGGCATCGAGGCGGATGGCGTCGGCGGGCCACGCGCGGGCGAGGGACTCGGCTTGTTTCATCAGGAGACGGCCGATTCCTTTGTGCTGGTGGCTTGGATGGACGGCCATGCCGGTTAGATACAGAGGCTGGGATGCCGGAGTGAAATACGCGGTGTCGATGGCCCAGGGTTTTTTGGTGGCGAGTCGCAGGGTGCCGATGATGCGGTGGTTGGAGCGCGCAACCAGGAATCGTGAGAATTTGGGCATGCGCATGTTCGCGAGAATGCCGCGCTCCGATGGTGGGGACGACCAGAAACCAGGGCCGAAACGCTGGGTCAGGTCTTCAGCGGTGGCAGCCTTCAGCGCAGCGAGTTCGGCTGCATCGGTGTTGGTGGCGATGGCGAAGACGAGTTTCATGGCTTTGGGTTGTTCAAGTAATTCTATTTTTCAGGAAAGGCATTGGGACATTTTGTTTTGGGGATTGCTGCGGGTTTCGAGAACCAGCAGATCCTTCGCGACACTTACCCCACCGCGCTTTGGCGCGACGGGGCCCCAAGCGTGCGTCGCTCGGGATGACACGGTGGAGTTGTAGTTTCCCCCTCATGCGCCAAAATACGGCGCATGAATGGGGCACCCGACGATAGTGACTAAAGAATCGAGATTCTGGTGTTTTCGACGGGGAGGATGGGCAATAAGGCCAGTTCCAACGCGTCGAGCGTGCAGCCCTGGCGAAGTGCCACTTTATAGATGCCGTTGGTTTCACTGACCTCGGCAACGCGTTCAAGCGCGGCTCTGTCGACCTGGTCGATGAGGTTGCGGCACAGCCACATGTGTGGTGTCACCATGCGCAGAACATTACCGCACCACAGGGCTGTCATTTTGGCGTCGTTCAACCCGCTATCGGTATTGAGAATGCCGCGGAACCAGTTCAGCGTGCTGGATTCTTCATATAGGGTGCGCTCGTAGTCTTCAGCGGAATCAAATGCGGGGATCCAAGTGCATTGGCTGCTCCACGCTTGCAGCGGGAGGCTCTGCGCGGCGAAAGTATCCAACTCCTGCTCCATTTCGCTTGCGGAAGTGCCCAGGCGCTCGTAGCAGTCCTGATGATTGATCACCCATGTGAAGACATGCCATGTGCCGCCGGGGGGCAGAGGATCGAAAGGACGGCCGCGCATCGTGGTCAGGGTTTTAGCCATTTGCTGCTCAAAATATTCGGTTCGTTTTTCTTCGTGTCTCTTGAAGCTGTGCTGCAGGCCGATTCCCGCGACGGGGTGGTCGCCATTCTGAGGAACGTAGTTCAGGAGGATGGTTTGGATAATTGGCGGAATCGTCAAAAAGCTTTCCCCACAACTTGTCGGCGAGGAAAGCGGACACGGGCAGGGTCTTCTTCGTTTTGGCAACATAGGCTGCGGCAGACATCTGCTTTTCGGCGTGTATGCGGATCTCGCCTTCGCGCTGGTCAGCGAGTGGACGGAGCCATGCTTCAAGCCACGTCTTGCAGGCATCGAGCGTTGGCTGGCCTTTGTCGTTAAGAATGGCGACGCTGGAGGTGATTGCCGGGTGGTCGAGCCGGCGACGCAGCGGAATCCTGGATTGGTTGTGTTCCATCTCCCGCAGGTGATTCGGGTCCAGATTGGATTTGTCGTATGTGGTTTTGGGATTCAGCCCCGAGATGACCGGTAACCATCCCTGTTCGAGCGCGGCGATGCGCACGGACGGCAGGTGGTGGCGCATTTCAGTTTGCGCCCCGGGCTGAATCGAAAAGTTGATCTCCCATTCGCCGGCAGTAGCGGCGCGAAGGTCAAGTCCGATCATGAGAAGGATCTGGGTTGTGCGCTCCGCGAGTCATCGCAGGGACGATAAGGTTCGGGAATTCTCCGCGATACTCGCGCAATTCAGGGGATGAGGATTCCGACGGAGTGAGCGCGAATTTCTGGGTTTCGGCGAAGGCGGCTGCCTCCTCTTGCGTAGTGATGTTTGGGTAGGTCTCGAGTTTGCCGACGATCTGGCCGTTGTGGAACTTGCAGCCTGTGATGATGGCCCTGGAAAGGGTCAGCGAGTCGGGCCCGGAAACCTGAATCGTCGCGGTTCCCCCGGTGAAGCCCTCGCCCTTGCTCAATGCCAGCCATCTTGCCCCGCACGGATGGTCAACGGGAACGGGGAAGCCTGCCGGGTAGACACCGCGCATGTACGACTGCTCGGTATCGAAATAGTCCTCCAGCCGGATCGCTCCCGCGGTGAGATCGGGCGCCTGGATATCGGGAGTCTTGTTTGGTTTCTTTTTGAAATAGAACTCGGCAGTTATTTCTTCCGGCTCGTCCAGGAAATCCTGGTAATTCATCTGCGGCTGGCCGTGGCTGAGGCCGATCAACTCCGATAGTCTGGCGATGATGTTGTCGGCGAACACGCTTTCGGGCGCGGCCGCCGCGTTGATTTGCTCGGCGCTGAGCGTCCGGCTGAAAACGCTGTTCCACTTGACGGGGCGTGCCTTGTTGCTGAGACGCTTCAGGGGACCTTGGTAGTTCTCTGCGTCGGTGGTGAGCAGATCAATCTGCCGGCCGTTGAAGAAGAGGATGAATTCGTAGGAATCGCTGTCGTAGAGACTGGTGAATACGGCAGGTGCTCGCAAAGCCTTGGAGGCAGACAGCGCAAGATCTTTCAACTCGCCGTTGTCGAGCTTGGCGTTGTCGCTGTCATAGATCGAAACGTAGGATTGGCCGGGGCGCGCCAGCAGGACGACATGCTTGCCGCCTTGGGACGGAGGTTTTTTGGCGCGTTCGTAACCAAGCTTGCCATAGCAGCGGCTGATGGCCTTGGCCGCATCGTCGACTTTGCCTCTCCACGCGACGTGAACACTGGCGGTGGTATTTCCCATCGGCTGGTTCCTTCGGTTGCCGTTTGGGATTGATTGTAACGGTAGTCAGATTTGGATGACCTGGGTTCGTGCTTTCCCACCCATGCCGCGATGAAGCTGCGTCATGGATGGGGCACCCAAGGTTGTGGATGGCTCGCGAAAATCCAGTGGGTCAGATTTCGAGGATTACGGGCATGATCATGGGGCGGCGGCCGGTGGTTTTCTGGATGAGGCGCTTTAGTTCGACGCGGACTTTTTCTTTGACCATGCCATAGTCGGTTCTGCTGTTCGCTGCTGAGGCCGTCGAGGGTTTTGAGGACTACCTGGCGGGCTTCTTCGGTGATGTCGGCGCCGCCGAAGCCGCGCATGACGATTTCGGGTTCGCGTTCGACTTTGCCGGTGCGCTTGTTGATGGCCAGTATGGCGAGGACGATGCCGTCTTCCGAGAGGATGCGGCGATCGCGAACCACGAGGTCTTCAACGACGTCGATGGTGGAACCGGAGTCGATGAGGATGCGGCCGGCGGTGACCTTGTCTTTCTTGCGCGCGTCGGTCTTGTCGAGTTCGAGGACGTCGCCATCTTCAATCACGATGGCGTGCTCGACGGCGCCGGTCTCCATGGCGAGCTGAGCGTGGCGGCGCAGGTTGCGGTAGTCGCCGTGGATGGGGATGAAGAACTTGGGGCGGACGAGGTTGATGAGCAGGCGCAGCTCTTCCTGGCAGCCGTGGCCGCTGACGTGGATGAGGCCGTGAGAGCCGTCGTCGAAGATGACAT
Source organism: uncultured Acidobacteriaceae bacterium (assembly GCA_963830285.1). Classification (GTDB taxonomy): domain Bacteria; phylum Acidobacteriota; class Terriglobia; order Terriglobales; family Acidobacteriaceae; genus Telmatobacter. The sequence goes on along the minus strand of CAWHLU010000007.1, from coordinate 419,257 downwards.
TGGCTTCGCGGCGGCTGAGGTGGTCGATGACGCGGAAGATGCTCTTCTCGTTGCCGGGAATGATGCGCGAGCTGAGGACAACGGTGTCGCCGGCGTCGATGTGGGCGTGCTTGTGGTTGTCGACGGCGGCGCGGCTGAGAGCGCTCATGGGTTCGCCCTGGGTGCCGCTGATGAGGATCATCAGTTCGTCGGGCGGGTAGTCGCGCATCTGGCCGGGATTGATGACGAGGCCGGGCGGGACTTCGATGTAGCCGAGGTCCTGCGCAATTTCGGTGCTCTCCATCATGGAGCGGCCGAGGACGACGGCTTTGCGGCCGTGCTTGCGCGCCAGCTCGAGGGCGATGCGGATGCGGTAGATGGAGGACGAGAAGCAGCTGAAGAAGAGCTTCTTTTTGGTCTGCGAAAAGATTTCGTGCAGGCGGGGAATGACGGCGCGTTCGCTGGGCGTGTAGCCGGAGCGCTCGACGTTGGTCGAGTCCTGCAGCAGGGCGAGGACGCCGCGCTTGCCGTACTCGGCGAAGGTGTGCAGGTCGAAGGCCTTGTCGTCGAGTGGGGCGAGATCGATTTTGAAATCGCCGGTGTGGATGACGACGCCGACCGGCGTTTCGATGGCGAGGGCCACGCAGTCGACCAGCGAGTGGGTGACGCGGATGGGCTCGATGGTGAAGGGGCCGAGAGTGAATTTTTCCTTCGGCGTGATTTCGATGAGCGTGGTTTCGTCGAGGAGCTGGTGCTCTTCGAGTTTGCCTTCGACGTAGGCCAGAGTGAACTCGGTGGCGTAGACGGGAACCTTGAGCTCGCTGAGGATCCAGGGCAGTCCGCCGATGTGGTCCTCGTGGCCATGGGTGAGGATGATGGCGCGGACGTGCTCCTTGTTCTCGATGAGGTAAGTGATGTCGGGCACGACGATGTCGACGCCCAGCAGCTCCGATTCAGGGAACATGAGGCCGGCGTCGATGACGATGATGTCGTCTTCCCAGCGGAGGGCGAGGCAGTTCATTCCGAATTCGCCGAGGCCGCCGAGGGGGATGATTTTCAGTTTATTTGTTTGCATCTGTCAGGTTCGATGCTAACACCTGTGTGGGTACCTGGACGCGCGGGTGTGGGGGAGCGAAGTTGTTCAAATATATGCATGAATTGTCTATGCACCTGCTGCAAATGCTCACTAGAATACGGTTTGTCCTTCGATAGCTACCCGGCGTTGATCCTTGAGTGAAAGCCCCACCAATCCGGCAGCAGAACCTCAGCGTTCCGTAGATGGGGATGCAATTCGTCGCGGCCCCGGTGACCGTGCCGGGGGCGATGGGTTGCTTTTGACGCGTGTAAAGGGTGGCGATCAGCAGGCTATGACCGAGCTTTTCGATCAATATAGCGGCATGGTGTATTCGGTAGCGCTGCGAGTATTGAAGGACCCCGGACAGGCCGAAGATGTAATGCAGGAGATATTCTTCCAGGTCTGGCGCAACCCCAACGCGTTTGTGTCTGGACGGGGTTCGCTGGGAGCGTGGCTTGCGGTAATGGCGCGCAATCGGGCAATCGACTCCCTGCGGCGCAGGAGGCCGACGGATTCCGTGGAGGATGTGGTGCTGGCCTCGCCGCTGGATCTGGGATCGGAAGTCGAGCGCAATCGGATGATGGAGAAGGTGAGAGGGGTATTGAAGGATCTTCCGATGGAGCAGCAAAAATCGGTGGAGCTGGCGTTTTTTGAGGGGCTCAGTCACTCGGAGATCGCAGCAAGGACGGGCGATCCGCTGGGGACGGTGAAGACGCGGATTCGATCGGCATTGATTACTTTGAGGAAGGCGATCAGCGCATGATGCAGGACGAACACATCCCGCAGGAGGACCTGGTCCTCTACGCAATGCAGGCCATGCAGTCGCATGAGCTTGCTGCGGTGCGTCTGCATCTGGAGCATTGTGCGGAATGCCGGCAGGCGCTGGCGGAGGTGAACGGCGATCTTGCGCTGGTGGCGATGAGCGTGGAGCCGCAACCGCTGCCGGAGGGCGCGCGGGCGCGGTTTGTGGAGCGTCTGGCGGCGGATTCGGCGCAGACAGGCAAAGCCGGCGCCGCACCTGTAGTTTCGATTGAGAGCAAGGAGCCATTGCGTGAGAGGAAGCATCCGGGGCGCCTGGCTGCGGTGTGGGTTGGATGGCTTGCGGCGGCGGCATCGCTGTTGTTTGCGTTTTCGCTGGAACAGAAAGTGCAGGTGCTGGACGACCAGCCTGGAGCAGCAGAAGCGAGCGGCGGAAGAGCAGTATACAGCCAATGCACGGGCTCAGCTGGTTCTGGATGTGCTGACGGCGCCGTCGGCGAAACGGGTGATGTTGAGGGCTGCGAAGTCAAAACCGGAGCCGACAGGACGCGCGGTCTACCTGGCGGATAACGGCGGGCTGATATTCCAGGCAAACGACCTGGGACAACTGGCGGAGAGCAAGACATACGAACTGTGGGTGATTCCGGCCGATGGCAAGGCACCCATTCCGGCGGGCCTCTTCCGGCCTGATGCTGCGGGAAGTGCGAGCGTCGTCTTGCCGCCACTGCCCAGGGGTATACCGGCCAAGGCGTTCGGAGTGACGATCGAAAAGGCTGAAGGGTCGGCAACGCCGACGGCACCGATCCTGCTGGTGGGAGCCGTTCCCGCAGCAGGCGAATAAGCGCGTATCCTGATGTGGCCCGGTTGAAGGCGAGTGTTCTATGCGGCGGAGCCTTCAGCGGGCGCGGGATTCTTCAGGGGGAATCGAGGCCATGAGACTGAACACGTATTTGAACTACGGCGGGAACTGCGCCGAAGCGTTCAAGTTTTACGAGGAGCATCTGGGCGGCAAAATCGGGATGATGATGAAGCATGGCGACATGCCGGATCCGAGCAAGGTGATGCCGGGCATGGAGAATTCCGTATTGCACGCGACGATCACGATTGGCGATACATTGCTGATGGCAAGCGATGTGCCACAGGATAGATGGAAGCCGATGCGGAGCGCGTACCTGGCTCTTCATGTACCGAGCGATTCCGATGCGGAGCGGTTGTTTGCGCTGCTGGCCCAGGGCGGAGAAGTATTCATGCCGCTGCAGGAGACATTCTTTGCGACGCGGTTTGCGCAATTGCGCGATAGGTTCGGGACGTCGTGGATGATTATTCACGAGAGGCCGATGGGCGACAGGCCTTAGCGCACTCTTCATAGGCGAGGTTGTGAGCGAACTCTAGATGCGGGCATTCTGATAGCTTGATGGTGGGTTATCACTATGTATCGAATCTGTTGTCTTGCGATCTGCCTCGCAGTTGCGCTCTCCTCTCCAAGTTTTGGTGCGCCGCGAACTCCAGAAAAACTGGAAGTGACGGGGTACGTATTCACGCGGGGCACTGCGCTTACACCGGGGCAGGTCGATGCGAAGTACATGACGCGCATCAACTACGCATTCGCCAACATTCAGGGCGGACGCATGGTGCTGGGTGCGCCGGCGGATGCGCAGAACTTCGCACAGTTGACGGCGCTGCGGAATACGAATCCGCGGTTGACGGTGCTGGTGTCTGTTGGTGGGTGGTTGTGGTCGACGAACTTCTCAGACATGGTTTTGACGGCGGAGAGCCGGCGCGTGTTTGAAGACAGCGCGATGGAGTTTCTGGCGCAGTATGACCTGGATGGCCTGGACATCGATTGGGAGTATCCGGGATTGCCGGGGGCGGGGCATCCGTATCGCGCGGAGGACAAACAGAACTTCACGGCACTGCTTGCAGAGTTGCGGAGGCGATTCGATGCCGAAGCGAAGAAGGCTCACCGGCGGCTGTACCTAACGATTGCGATGGGCGCGGGCGACGACGTGATCGCGCATACGGAGATGCGGAAGGTTGCACGGTATGTGGACACTGTGAACCTGATGACCTACGACTACTACGAGGCGGGTTCAGATGCGACGACGGGACATCATGCGCCGTTGTTTGCCAATCCGGCGGATCCGAAGAAAGCCTCTTCCGATGAGACGGTGCGGGATTACGAAAAGGCGGGAGTGCCGGCGGAGAAGATTCTGCTGGGAGTGCCGTTCTACGGACGGGTATGGGGTGACGTTCCTGATAAAAATCATGGATTGTTTCAGCCGGGGAAGACAATTGCCGGAATCAACGCGCAGTACAGCGCAATCGTGTCAGATATGTTGGGGCAGGGATTCACGCGTTATTGGGATGATGCGGCGAAGGCGCCGTATTTATATAACGCGGAGAAGCATATCTTTGTGTCGTACGAGGATACGGAATCGCTGAAGGTGAAGTGTGGGTATGTGCGAAGTCGCAAGCTAGGCGGAGTGATGTTCTGGGAGTATTTCGGCGATCCTGATGGAAAGTTGTTGCAGGCGATTGACGCGGGCTTGGGTGAGGGGAGTTCTAAGCTCTGAGTTGAGCGTCTGTTGACTTGGCAACGAGGAAGAAACAACTGCGGGTCCTTCGACTCGCTGAGCTCGCTCAGGATGACACTACCTGATTTAGATTTTTGGTTCCCCACCCTTGCGACAAAAACAAAGACGTCGCAAGGATGGGGCACCTGGCTCGGATGACACTTCAATGACTGGGATACGGCGTCTTCAATAGGTGAGGGTGTCGGCGAAGAGGAAATCCCAGGAGCTGTCCAGATAGAGCCACCGCTGGCCGCTGAACCAGCTGGTGGGCAGCGATGGAACGTGGAGCAGGGCATGACCGCCGACGCAGATCATCTCGGTGCCGTTCCAGCCGAGGAAGGTGCGCGAGGCCAGTCCCACGCTGGCAGGATTCGTGACGCGGCGCAGGCAAACGGGGCATCGTTTGCGCTGATCGGCAACGGCCCAGCGGAATCCGAAGAGACAGATGGTGAAGCACCACAGCAGCTGGGCGCACTCGGCAAGCGGCGAATAGCCGATGGCGGTGCCGTAAGCAAGATCGAGCGACGCGGAGAAACCGATGGCTGCGACGAGCGCGAATTTTGCGGCGAGAAACAGGATGCGGTTCATGCGCTGGCGGAACGATGGACGATGTGAGGTGACGCCGGAATCTCCGAGAGATACGGAGATAACGGCGGGCAGAGCTATGAGCGCAAGGAAGAGCGCAAATTTAAAGATGCCCCAAGCCCCCACGATTGGCGCGTAGATGGGAGCGCCAAAGAGATCGATTTCAACGCCATCCTGATTGAGCGCGCTGATGGAGATGGTCGGGCCGGACATGGCGGCTTGGCCGCGTGGGGAGAGCCGGGCGATGAGAAGACCGCTCGCGCTGGATGACGCCTCAGATCGAAGCTGCGCGTTCGACTCGAGCATCCAGGCGTCGGGAGCGCCGGGCAGCTGCCAGCTGCTTGCAGGAGCGACGCCCGCGATTCTCACCCGGGTTGAGCCGATGCGGACGATGCGGCCGGCAATGCGCGGGTCGCCGGCAAAGGAGCGCATCCAGAGATCGTGGCTGAGAACCAGCGAGGGCTCGTTGGGCTCTGGCGTGGCATCGTGCGGATTCAGGCGATCCGCATAGAGGACAGGCAGGCCGAGCAGGGAAAGAAGATTGGCGGAGGAATACGCAATGTTCCAGGGATTCGACGTGGGGTCGGCATCCGCTTTCTCGCGCGAGATACGGTAAAAAGCCAGGTCCTGAAAGAAGCGCTGAGGGGACGTCTTCCAATTCTGATAGAGAGCGTTGGAGATGCTGGGGCTGTTGATGTCGGCCGCGGCTTCGTTAACGAGCAGCACGCCGGGCTTGATCTGGTAGCGCGCGGCCTCGCTCTCTGCGTCGACACCGGGGAGCAGGCGCGATATGACGAAGCAGAGCGCCAGCGCGGCAGACAACCACAGGAGCGTCTGTCCCGCAGAACCGTGGACGTGCACATGCGCGGAGGCTGATCTTGCGGGTTGGCTGCGAAGACAGAACGCGTCGGAAAATGCGCCGAGACAAAAGCTGGTGATTTCACGGCGCGCGGTCCAGGAGAAAGTTTCGTCGATTCCGATGTAGGAGCGACGAACGTGCCAGAGTTCTGCGTACCATTCGCGACGCCAGTCTTCGCGTTGACAAGACGGCACGAGGAGCGATGCCGTGTGCAGGAGCGCGGATTCGAACCCAGAGAAGACCTGATCGCTTTGAGGATTCATCGGGTGCTGGCCTCCTCGGTGGAGATGAGGCGATCGAGGAGGGGATACCGTTTGCGAGAAGCCTCGAGCGTCGCCTTTCCTGGAGTTGTGATCTTGTAGTACTTGCGCGGGGGGCGCTGTTCGGCGTCGGCGATGGACTGGCGTTCCCACTGGGAGCGGATCAACTCGTCGCGTTCGAGGCGTCGCATGGCGGGGTAGACGGTCCCGCTGGGCAGGCCGGTCATCTCCATGATGCTGAATCCGTAGACGTAGCCGGCGGAGATAGCCTGGAGGATCATTGCGGCGGTATGGGAAAGTTTTGGCTCGCCTGCCATGCGCAGCATTCTACCTATGTAGCAATCTACTTGACAACGGTTTTTATTTGATTATGCTGAATGCTACATAGGGGTGTAATGGGAGGCCGGAAATGCTTGAGGTTCAGCATCTGTATCGCAGTTATCGAACGATTCCAGCCGTTGAGGACGTGAGCTTCAAGGTCGCGCGGGGAGAGATTGTGGGATTCCTGGGGCCGAATGGGGCGGGCAAGTCCACCACGGTGAAGATCATTACGGGGATGCTCAGGGCGGATGACGGGAAGGTGCTGTTCGAAGGGAAGAACATTCGCGACGATATGGTCGGGTATCGGGCGTCGATCGGGTATGTGCCGGAGGAAGCACAGCTCTACGCGTATCTTTCGGGGCTTGAATATCTGCAGCTTGTAGGCCGGCTGCGGGGAATGAGCGAGGCGCTGATTGAAGCCAAGGCGACGGGACTGCTGAAGCTGCTGCACCTGGAATCGTGGCAGTATTCGCCGATTTCGTCGTACTCGAAGGGGATGCGGCAGAGGGTGCTGATCGCGGCGGCGCTGCTGCACGATCCGAAGCTGCTGATTTTCGATGAACCGCTGTCGGGACTCGATGTAGCTTCGGCGCGGTTGTTCAAGGATCTGCTGGAGATGCTGGCGAAGGATGGCAAGGCTGTCCTCTATATTTCGCATGTGCTGGAGACAGTGGAGCAGGTTTGCGATCGCGTGATCGTGATTGCGAAGGGCCACGTGCTGGCCGATGCGGCGCCTGCGGAGTTGAAGACGCTGATGCACCTGCCGAATCTGGAGAGCGTGTTTGCACAACTGGTAGAGCAGCAGGATACGAGAGTCGTTGCGGAGAGAATTGTGGAGGTCATGCAGATCGCCCATGCGAGGTGACTTTCAAAAACTGCTTGTGGTGCGAGATGCCGCACCGGCTGTTCTTTCGCTGAACGTGCAGGCGGCGATGGGGCCGGTGCGTGAGCCGCAGCGGAGCCAGTTTGTGCTGCTGATGCGGCACTTTCTGGAGCGCTTCTTCAATCACGAAACGGCGTCGCCGGATGGAGACGGGAAGACACGGCTGGTGCAACTGGCGTTTGCCGCGGGGCTGCCGGGGTTCGTGGTCGCCATATACCTGTGGCCTGTGTATCATCGGTTTCCGAACTGGCCGCCGGGGAGCACCGCTGTTGGTCCGCCGCCTTATTTTGTGCAGATGAACCATCACTTCTTTTTCGTGCTGTATTCGTTTGTCGCGATGGGGCTGATCACGGTGTTCGAGTGGGACCTGTTTTTCCCGGACCTGCTGGACGTGCTGGTGCTGGGGACGCTTGCCATTGGCGCAGCGGAGAGTATTTTTCGGGCGTGCGGCGGCGATCGGCATTTTCATTGCGGGGTTCTTGTTCGACGCGAATTTTCTGGCCCCGGTGTTTTTGCCGGCGGCGACAGATCCGCCAAATTTGTTGAGTTTTCTTGCGGGGCACGTGGTGGCGGTTGCAGCGGCAGGGTTATTCGGGGCGGGCTCCGTTGTTGCGCTGCAGAGCGTGCTGCTGGCGGTGCTGGGCGAACGGGTCTTCCGCAGGATTTCGCTGGTATTGCAGGGCGTGGCGGTTACAGTGCTGGTGATGCTGCTGCTGTTATTTCCCGTATTGTCGGGCGTGACACCCGCATTGTTGCAAGCCAATAACAGCGCCGTATTTTGGTTTCCTCCGTACTGGTTTCTTGGTATGTACCAGATGCTTCTGGATGGTTCGTCGGCATTGCCGATTTTTCACGAACTGTCGGGGATTGGGATCACGGCATTGATTGGTGCGGCAGCCATCGGAGTGGTTGCTTATCCGGTGGCCTATCTTCGGCGGGTGAAGTATCTGCTCGTGGGAGCGCCGCCGCGGGCGAGACGGAATGGGCTGCTCAGGCCATTCAATGGAGTGCTGCATGCGGGATTAGTGCGAAGGCCGATCGGGCGCGCGGTATTTCACTTTATCAACCAGACGCTGTTTCGAGTTCCGCGCTACCGCATTTATCTTGTGCTCTACGGAGGAGTGGGGCTTTCGGTGTTGATCGCGACGGTGCTGCGGCTGACGGTGGCGCATGGGGAGTTGCGTGCGGAAGCTTCCGCGGACGGAATCCGGGTGGCGGTGGGGATCGTGGCTTTCTGGGTGACAACCGGGTTGCGGACTGCGTTTGTTTCCTCGGGGAATCAGCAAGGCAGCTGGATCTATCGCTTTACCCATGGCAAGCCGGCGAACTTCGATGCGGCGATGGATGAACTGGAGTCCGCAAAACTTTGGGTATTGTTGTGTAGCGTGGCGATTACGGAACTAGCAGTCGGCGTGCTGCGGCTGGTGACGCCTGCAGGGCTGTTCAGCCTGCAGGCAACGGCCGCGCAAATCCTGGTGGGAGCGGGGCTGTGCGTGGTGCTTACCGATGCATTGTTTGCAAACGTGATGATTGTGCCCTTCACGGGCGAGCCTTCGCGGGAGAAGCCAAATCTGGCGTTCACGCTGTTGTTGTATTTCACGTTCTTTCCTGCCGTGACGGCGGTGGCTATGATTTCCGATCGATGGATCGAAGAGGGGTGGCAGAACTTTGGGCTGGCGGCGATCGCGATTGTCGTGATTCACCTCTGGTTTCGTTATCGGCATCGCGAAGGGGTGCGGATCAATAGCGCGCAAGCGGAGCTGGAAGAGGGCGAAGAGGATTTTCCGATGCGATTGGGGCTGCGGTATTAGAAGAGTGCGTTTGCGTTGAGGGTGGAGTTGTTTGCCGGTGCAACGAATGAGTCAGGTGGCCGTTGCGCATCCTATTAAAAGCAACCGCAGATCCCTCGGCTCCGCTCGGGATGACAACTCGTTTACGGGCGGCCGTGGCAACACGATCAGGGGCGTATTGCATTTGGTGATCCGGTGAAGCGCCAGGCGGCGCAGGGATCTTGCGACTCTTCGGCAAAGGGCTTGTTGCCGGAGGCGTCGACCTGGTGAAGCAAATCTGCAGCGGCATCTTCCGCAGACATCGTGACGGGCATCTGCCAGAGCGGGGTGAAGCCGGGGTGCTGGTCAAGGATGTTCCGGAACTCCGCGTTCACATACAGGAGGTCGAGCTGACCGGGGCGGCCGGCGAAGGCTTCGGCGATGCGGTCGATGAGTTGCGCTAGCACTTCGGAAGGGAAGGGATTGAAGAGGTAGATCAGACAGGGGCCCGGCGGGAATTCGAACGCCAGCGCGTCCTGGCAAACGGTTTCCAGAGGACTATGCGCGTTGCCGGATTGTTGCCAGCGCGCGAAGTTATCAACGGCGATTGCATGGAGATCAGGGTTCCGCTCAACGCCGATGCACTTGCGGAAGGGAAGCTTTGAGGCGATGAGGACTACGCGGCCTTTGCCGGAGCCGAAGTCGATGAAGGTGTAGTTCTCCACGAAGAGGCGATCAGGTGTTTCGAGCCAGCGATCGAGCACGGCCTGGACGAGAGAGGGGGCGGTTCCGTAGTAGGACCCCATATGGGAATCGTTCGCATGGCCGGGGTGGAGCTGGCTCCCAGGAATGAATCCGCCGGTGTTGAGGCCAGTGGCACGGTCAAAGGGATGGCGTTCGTCAATCTGCGGAGGACTGTCTTCGGCGGGGAAGTGAACGCCGAGGGCGATGCGGGCTTCTTCGAGCAGGCGCGCCATGCCGAGCGAGAGTGCGTGGGGGATGACGGGGCTTTCGCGGAGGCCTTGTCGGATGAGATCGCAGAAGTGGGCGGTCTCGTAGTTGAAACCGCTGCTGGTGTAGGGCTCGTCGATCTCGACGACGCGGCCATCAAGGTAATGGACGGTCGCGTGGGTGGGGTTCCACCAGTTGGCGCGGAGGAGCACGTAGCCGCGCGGTCCCGAGAGCAGGGCATCGCCGCGGCTGAGCAGGTCTATGCCCGTGTGGAGCTGAGCCATGCCGCGCTCGTGTTCCGTTTGGAAGATTGCGAAGTTGTCGACGCCGGAGGGGCTGAGGCGGCCCATGGTCTGCACGCGCTTAAGGGGGCCAAGCCAGTCGAGTGCGAGAAAGGCTTCGTACGGACCGATGCCCATGATGCCTCCACCGGCGAGTTCAGCGAAATGAAGCGGGTAGTCCGGTCCGATGGAAGAGTCGCAGTGGCCGGCGCGGACGAAGCCGATGGGGCCGACGGGGTCGGATTGCAGATGTTGGGTGAGGCGCTGATAGAGCGGGAAGAAGGGCGGCTTCATGGCTTCCATGAAGAGACGGTCGCGCCGCCGTGCCTCGGCAAGGATACTTTCAAGCTGGTGAACGTTGAGGGCGGCGGGTTTTTCGCAGAGGACGTGCTTGCCGGCGGCGAGGGCCTGGAGGCAAAGGTTGGCATGGGAGTCGGGGTGGGTGGCGACGTAGACGGCGTCGATGTCGGCGGAGAGCAGGGCATCGAGTGATGGAGCGATTGTGGGAACGGAGAACCGCTGGGCGTAGGCGTGGGAGCTTGCCGGACGGCGGCCCCAGACAGCGTTGAGAACGGCATCCTCGACTACCTCAAGGCCACGTGCGAAGCGAGCCGCAGCGCGACCGGGACCGATGACGGCGAAGCGGATGGATTTGGAGACTTGGGGCACGGGAACAGGGTAGCGCGTTGGGGTTGTCGTTTAGCGAGTTAGCGGTGCTTCGCACCATTCGCGAGTTAGCAAGTCAGCAAAATGCTTCGCACCATTCGCGAGTTAGCAAGTTAGCAAAATCGCGGGTATCCAGCGAGCTAGCGCAACAGGTCTTCAAGGGCAGTACTCAGGTCGGTTTTTTCGTCGCGGTATTTCACGATGACAGGAGCGTAGAGTGAGAGGCCCCAGGCCTCGGAGTTCGGGTGGCCCTTGCCCTTGGAGACGGCGCGCGAGCCGGGGACGACGACGGCGTTGGCAGGGATGATGAGTGGCGTCTCAGCGGTGGCGCGGATGCTGGCGCCGTTGACGAGGTCGAAGACGGGGGTGCCACGCGTGAGGATGGTGCCTGGAGCGAGGACGGCTGCGGTGCGGACGATGGTGCCTTCGTAGACGCCGCAGTTTCCGCCCACAAGGACATCGTCTTCAATGATGACGGGGCTGGCGTTGATGGGTTCGAGTACGCCGCCGATCTGGGCGGCAGCGCTGAGGTGAACGCGCTTGCCGATCTGGGCACAGGAACCGACGAGGGCGTGGGAGTCGACCATGGTGCCCTCGTCGACCCAGGAGCCGGTGTTGATGTAGCTGGGGGGGACGCAGACGACTCCACGAGCGATGAAAGCGCCGGCACGAATCGATGAGCCGCCCATCACGACCCGGATTCCGTCGTTCGCGCTGAAATGACGGACCGGGTAGGTGTGTTTGTCGACAAAGGAAAGCGCTCCGGCGGGGAAGTCCTGGAGGACGCCAATGCGAAAGCCCAGGAGGATGCCTTTTTTGACCCAGGCATTGACGCGCCAGCCGGTAGGTGCGGTCGAGTCGGGGAATGCGGAGCGGAGTTCCCCGCGCTCAAGAGCATCGCGCAGGGCAAGGAAGGCTTCCATGGCGCTGGGGTCGTTGATGGCGGAGGCGCCAGCGGCGAAGTGGCGCTCGATTGCCTGTTGAAGCTGATTGGGATTCATTCCGTTATGAGTTTAGCAAGGGGCAAGTGTAGATATCGGGGATCGCACCCATGACCCGATGAAACTGCGTCGTGGATGTGGCGCACAGAGTGGCGCATCCGGGTTCCTGCTCTCCCACCCTCGCGACAAGAACAACGACGTCGCAAGGATGGGGCACCCAGAATGGGGGCAGAAAAGAAGAACGGCGCCGGAAAGAATGGCTTGGCGCCGTTTGCGAGGAGCTGGGCAGTGCGTTCGGTTTCAGGCAGCGGAGATTGGAGCGACCTTGGCACGAGGGCGAGGGGCGAGGGACATGACCGGCATCGGCTGCAATTCGAAGGAGTTGTTTCCGAAGGGGATCAAGGCCAGCGGCACGGTGCGATTGGCGGTGCCGTGGAGATTCTTGGATTCAAGCCATGCGCAGAGCCTGGGATCGTAGATATCCGGTTGCCCTTGCCAGAAGTCGGGTTTTAGGCCGCACTGAATGCGGAGGTGGCCGAGTTGCAGTTCGATGTTTTTTGTGTTTTTTGGGAAGTACCGGCGGACATTCGCTGTTCCAACGTGCAATCCGGTGACACCGTGACCTTTGCTTTGAGTTTTGACGACCATAAGGTACCTGCTTTGGGTTTCGGTAACAGTAAAACAACACATTACGAATCGATGGGCGCAGGTTGAAAGCGCTTTGCGACAATTCCCGTTCGAGGATGAACTTTCTGCCGCAGACCAACTTGGGAAGAAGGAGGAACTCCCTTCTCGCCCGTTAGCGAGAGGGTCTGGTTGATCGATTGTGAGTCAAAGGACACGCCCGCTATGCTACACAAGCTCGTAAAGAACAATGATGCACGGGGCAGGTGAACGGGTTGTGCAAGGATGAACAATTTTTTGGTAAAGGCCGTGCGCAGACGCAAAGAACAAGATCGATACAAACATCCGAGCAGGTAAACGCTTAATCTTCATGGGCCGGAACCGAGCAGAGGGGGCGGTGCTGCGCACCCGTTAGCGGCGTTAGCAAGTCAGCCGGACTTTCTGCCGCGGAGAGGTGCCGGTTGCTTTATTAGAAGGTTTTCGAGGGGGACAGACGTCAGGATCGTGGCGATCGTCTTGGCAGCGGTGCCGTTGCCGTAGGGGTTGGCCATGCCGTGCAGCTTCTTGCGGAACGTGGGAGTGAGGGCGCGTTTAAGGGCGGAGGTGATCTGGGCGGTATCGGCGGGAGCGTCGAGAATGTTGCGGGGGCGTTCGCGGCCCTGCTGGCGCATGCCGACGTTGACGACGGGGAGCGCGAACGAAGCCGCTTCCATAATGCCGCTGGAGGAGTTGCCGATCAGCGCATCGACCTGGCCGAGAAGGCTCCAATAGGTGACGGCGTCGAGGTTGACGAAGATGTGCGTGTCGGGTCGCATGGCGGCGAGGACGCGGGTGCGTTCAATGAGCGCGTGGCTGCCGGCATCCGCGTTGGGATAAACAAAGATCAACTGGCCCGGGACTTGCCCTAGCGCGGTGAAGAAGGCGTCGGCCTCGGCATTGGTATTTCGGAGGATGGTGACGGGGTGCCAGGCGGCGAGGATCACGGGGGATGCGAGTTGCAGACTGAGGCGTTTTTCGAGGGCCGTCCGCGAGAGAAGGTTGGAGCGGCGCAGATGATCGAGCGAGGGTGCACCGGCATGGTGAACGCGCCAGGCTTCTTCGCCCAAGGCAATAACGCGGCGGCGGGCGGTTTCAGTCGAGGTGAAGTGAATGTGGGCAAGCTTGGTGAGAGCGTTGCGGACCTGGTCGTCGATGGCGCCCTGAGTGACTTCGCCGCCTTCGATATGAGCGACGGGAATGCGCAGGGCGAGCGCGGCGCAGGCAGGAGCCATCATCTCGTAGCGGTCGGCGATGAGAAGCATGAGGTCCGGACGCCAGGCGGAGAGAGTGTCGGCGAGCGAGAGGATGGCGATGCCGATGGTCTTCGCCATGCCGGTATCGGTGTCGGAACTGAGGAGGCACTCGATGCGCGCCTTGATGGGGAAGCCTTCGCGCTCGATTTCGGAGATGGTACTGCCAAATTCCGGCGAGAGATGGGGGCCGAGCGCAATCACACCGAGTTCGACTCCGGGGTGTACGGCGAGTTCGCGGAGGGGCCAGTAGAGGTGACTGTAGTCGGCGCGCGAGGTAGTGACGACAGCAATTTTTCTTCTAGCTGAAGGAGACTTACTCATCGGAGACCTGCGACGCGGCAGTAGAACATTGCGCAAGAACCGCGTGGCTGGGCGTGTAGTCGGGAACGAGGATGCGAAGAGCGGCAAGCGCCGGAGAGAGATCGCGCGATTGGGCAGCTTGGCGCAGGGTGGCAAGCAGGGCCTGAAGCCGGCTGCGTGCGGGCAATGGCGAGTGAAGGCCGATGAGGCTGCTTGCGCTTTCGGGCTGCGGCGTTTCGCTGTCGGACCAGAGTTGTTCGGATTCCTTGTCGCCGGGGCGGAGATGCGTGAATTCGATGGTGGATTCTCGATCTGGAGCAAGTGCGGTGGCCATGAAACGCGCCAGGTGCGCGATGAAATGCGGCTGGGGGAGCAGCGGGACCAGGAGGGCAGGCGTTTGCAGCTCACTGGCCGCTGTGAGGAGAAGTTCTACGGCTTCAGCGATGGTGAGAAAGTAGCGGCAGGCAGCGGGATCGGTGACGGTAAGAGGCAGGCCGGACGCGATCTGGCGGGCGAAGACTTCTGTTACGCTTCCGCGGGAGCCAAGAACATTGCCGAGGCGGAGGACGGTCCCGCCGGCTGTGAGGACGATTTGTTCGGCAAGACGCTTGGTTGCGCCCATCATGGAGGCGGGAGCGACGGCTTTGTCGGTCGAGACGAGGACAACGCGGGCATTATGCGACGAAGCAGCAGCGACCAGTGTCTCGGTGGCGAAGACATTGTTGGCGACGGCGGCAAGGGGTTGTTCTTCGATGAGCGGAACGTGCTTGTGGGCGGCGGCGTGAAAGACATGGCTCGGGCGGCGGAGAGAGAAGATCTCGTCAAGGAGGGAGCGATCGGAGGCGCTGCCGAGATAAAAGATCGCGTTGGCAGACGCGCCGGCAAGGTCCTGCTGAAGATCGTGGAGGCCGCTTTCAGAGGATTCGAGGAGAATGGTGCGCGCGCCGGCGGAGGCGAGACGAAGTGCGAGCGCGGAGCCGACCGAACCTCCGGCGCCGGTGATGAGGATTGGGTGTTGAATGAGCAATGAGACGGCTGCCGGCGATGCGGTTGGCAGCGGCGCACGACAGAGAAAGGTGTGCCACTGCAGGGTCTCGAGGGCAGGAATCACACTGGTAAGTATAGAACCGGCCTCCTAAGCCGAATTCATCAACTCGCCGGTACCTGGGAACCTCCTTGGCGTTGGCGAACGGTGCGGCTTCTTCGTGCCGCGTGAAAAACCGTACTGGTCCGTTGATGAGATGGAAGGGCTGCAATGGAGGCTGCGGGTGGATGCTGCGCTCGCATACACTGAATGGTTGTGTGATCGAGCGTCGTTTACGCGTTCGGTAAATGGCTGCGATGGAGATGGATTTTGGGCGGAAAGTGGACGCAATCTGGCCGGCTTCTGGCGGCGATCTTGGCAGGGGCGGCGAGCATGGCCGGGGCGCAGGCACGGTTCGACGCCGAAGCGGTGCGGCTGAACAACCGCGGCGTGGCGCTGATGGGGCAGCAGTTTACCGAGAAGGCGGAGCAGAGCTTTGCGGAATCGTTCAAGAAGGATCCGAAGCTCGCGCAGGCTGCGATCAATGATGGTATTGCGCTGCTGACCCTGCAGAAGACCGATGATGCCAAGAAAGTGCTGCTGGGGGCGATTGCGATTAATCCAAACAGTCCGCAGGCGTGGTACAACCTTGGCCTGGCGCAGCATGCGAACAACGAACTGGACGATGCTCTGAAGAGTTTTCGGCAGGCGGTGAAGCTGGACCCGCGCGATGTGGATTCGTATTACTTCGAGGGCGTGTGCTATCGGGAGATGAAGCAGTTCGACAAGGCTGTGGAGGTGCTGAAGCAGGCATTGGCGATTCAGCCGCTTCATGCTTCGTCGGAGTTTGCGCTGGCGCGGGCGTTGCAGGCTACGGGTGACAAAGAGGCAGCGAAGGAGCACTTTAAGCTCTTTCAGCACATGACGAGCACGAAGATTTCGGCAGCGATCGGGCTGGCGTATGGAGAGCAGGGACATTATTCGACGGTGATGCCGGTGGAGGAACCGCAGACACGACAGCGGACGATGATTCCGGTGAAGCTGGTTGCGGAGACGATGGTTCGTGCGATCCCACCCATGACGCAAAAGCACGTCATGGATGGGGCACCCACTTCTGGCGTTAAATCGGGAGGTTCGACGGAGACTGGCGGGGCTTGCATGCTGGATGTGACTGGGTCGGGTCAGATGGACCTGGTGCTGATGGAATCGGGAGCACAGGCTATTCGTGTGCTGCATCGGAAGAGCGATGGAAGATTTGAGGATGTGGATGCGGCGGGTGCGGGGCTGAAGGTTTCGGGTCGTGCGGTGGCGTGTGCAGTGGGCGATTACGACGGAGACAACCTGAACGATCTGGCGGTGGCGCTGGATGATGGGGTGCGGCTGTTTCGGAATCTGGGCAAGGGCAAGTTTGAGGATGTGACAGCGGAGGCAGGGCTGGCAGCGCGGAACCATCCAACCGGAATCACATTTGTGGACTACGACCACGATGGTGATCTGGATTTGTTCCTTACCGGAGCGCCGTTGAGGGATGGTGACTCGCCGAATGTGCTGTGGAGGAACAACGGGAACAAGACGTTTACGGAGTGGACTGCCGATACGGGATTGGGTGGGTCGGGCAGGACCGCGAGCGTGATCCTGACTGATTTCAATAATGATCGTGCGGTGGACCTGGCCGTGACGGGAAATGGGCCTGCGCCGGTGTTGTTCGTGAATCCTCGGGAGGGGAAATATCCGACGCAAGCATTGTATGAAAATGCGGTTGACGGCAGTGTAGACCGTTCTAGTAAGCAGAATAGCGAGTCGGCGAGTGAGCGAGTTAGCAAGTTAGCGGGCGGGCTGCCGGCGACGGAGGGGATCGCGGTTCTTGATTACGACAAGGATGGATGGATGGATATCGCGGTGACGCACGCGGGAGCGCCGGGCTTGACGCTGTGGCGCAACGTGGCGGGACCGCAAGGAGTTGGTCGGCGATTTGAGCGCGTGCCTCTACCGCTGACGGGTGCAACGCGCGGATGGGGCGTGACTGCCGTTGATATCGATAACGACGGATGGGTGGATCTGGCGGCGGTTGTAGAAACGAGTGCTGGGCCTCAGGTGAAGGTATTCCGCAACAAGGGAGACGGAAGCTTTGAGGATGTTAGTGGCTCTCTGGGGCTGGATGCGGTGAAGCTGACTGCGCCGCGTGGCTTGATCGCGGCAGATGCAGATGGTGACGGTGCGCCGGACCTGATCGTGACGCAGGAGAATGCGCCACCCGTTCTGCTGCGTAACGTAGGCGCAAACAAGAATCATTTTGTGCGGCTCGATCTGAGCGGTTATGCGGACAACAAGACGGCCATCGGTTCGAAGGTCGAGATATTTGCCAACGGGCAGTGGCAGAAATGGGAACTGGCAGGCGCTTCGGGACTGGCGACGCAGGCACCTCCGCAGTTGCTGATCGGATTGGGCGATGCGGACCATATTGATCTGTTGCGCATCCTGTGGCCGACGGGGATTCTGCAGGATGAGATCGATCTGCCGCACACGCAGGTGATTGCGATGAAGGAAGCAGACCGGCGCGGGAGTTCGTGCCCGGTGCTGTTTGCGTGGGATGGGCACAAGTACAAGCTGGTCACGGACGTGATTGGCGCAGCAGTGGTGGGGCACTGGTTTACGCCGAAGCGGCGGAACATTCCGAACTCGGGCGAGTGGATCAAGGTGGATGGCGATCGGCTCGCGAGCGCGGATGGGAAGCTGAGCCTGCGCTTCATTGAGCCCATGGAAGAGGTGAATTACATCGACCAGCTGCGGCTGGTTGCGGTGGATCATCCGGGGGATGTGGAGGTGAATCCGGATGAACGATTCCTCGACGATCCGCCGTTTGCTTCGGGGCGCGTGGTTGCTTCGAAGGGTGCGCGGCTGCCGGTGGGCGCGTGGGATGGCGAAGGGCGCGATGTGCTGGATGTCGTTAGCACACCGCGATCACAGGTTTGCCAGCGGATTTACAGCAACGCCTTATGACGGATTTGCGAATGTGCATTCACTGACGCTCGATCTCGGCGACGTGAATGCGAGCTCGCCGTTGAAGCTGCTGATGACGGGGTATGTGAACTACTTCAGTGCGACGTCGCTGTATGCGGCGTGGCAGGCGGGGATCAAGCCGATTTCGCCGTATGTGGAGGCGGAGCGGCCGGATGGAACGTGGCAGACGATTCCGGGCGAGGCTGGATTCCCGGCGGGGTTGGAGCGCACGATCGTTGTCGACCTCACGGGCAAACTGCCGGCGGGAACGCGCAAGATCCGGCTGGTGAGCAATCTGGAGATTTACTGGGACCAGGTGCTGATCGACAACCATGCCGAGGCGGCGACGCGGACAACGGAGGTTCCGCTGGCGCTGGCGACGGAGCGGTTCCGTGGATATCCGACGCAGATCGAAGGGAAGAGCTCCGGCGATCTCGACTACGACTACGATCGCGTGAGTTTGACGGGGCCGTTTCAGCACCAGCGCGGGAGCTACACGCACCTGGGAGATGTGACGGCGCTGGTGAAGGGCGTGGACGACCGGTATGCCATCTTCGGCAGCGGCGAGGAGATCGCGACAGAGTTTGATGCGACAAAACTGCCGGTGCTGCCCGCCGGATGGAAGCGCGACTACTTCTTCTATGCGAACGGATACGTGAAGGACATGGACTGGTGGGATGCGATGCCGTTCACGGTGGCGCCACTTCCATTCCACACGATGAGCGCGTATCCGTATCCGGCAAGCGAGAAGTTTCCAGACGATGCAGATGCGATTGAATACCAGTTGAAGTGGAATGACCGGTTTGATTCGGGTGAGCCGGTGCGGTCGTATCGTTTCGATTACAAGCTGATGCCCTCAACGCCGGCAGACGACTCGGTAGCTCTGCCGAAGCAAGCGGCCACGCCGTGAGTTCGCTCGGGATGACAGCTTTGTTGGAGATTTCCACGAGTACGCGCGATGAGTGAACTGGTTCTTGTGAGCGCCGTGCGGCAACTGGAGATGCTGCGGGCGCGTGGGATCTCGGTAGTGGAACTGGCCGAGGCGCATATCAAGCAAATCGAGCGGCTGAATCCGCAGATCAATGCCTTTGCGGATTTCGATGCGGAACGCGTGCGAATGGACGCGCGCTCGCTGGATGCGGC
Organism: uncultured Acidobacteriaceae bacterium; assembly: GCA_963830285.1. Taxonomy (GTDB): domain Bacteria; phylum Acidobacteriota; class Terriglobia; order Terriglobales; family Acidobacteriaceae; genus Telmatobacter. Next base: position 399,972 of record CAWHLU010000007.1, on the reverse strand, counting down.
GCCAGTCGACGCACGCGGGACCTTGCATGGGCTGCCGGTGACGGTGAAGTCATCGATCGCGACGGCCAGGTACAAATGCGAGATCGGGAGCCTGAACCACGAAGGAGAAACTCCGCGCGTGGATGCGGTGGTGGTTGAGCGGCTTCGGTCGGCGGGTGCGCTGATCCTGGGGACGACGAATTGTCCGGAATTTCTGATGGCCTATGAGACGGACAACCTGCTGCATGGGCAGACGCGGAATCCGTGGGACCTGGAGCGGACGCCCGGTGGATCGAGCGGTGGCGAGTCGGCAGCGATAGCGGCGGGGATGTCGGCGGCGGGGCTGGGGTCGGACAGCGGGGGATCGGTTCGGGTTCCTGCGCATTTCACGGGGATCTGTTCGCTGAAGCCGACCCCGGGACGGATCCCGGGGCGCGGACATTTGCCACCGTGTGTGGGGCCGTTTTCGACATTGGGTGCGATCGGGCCGATGGCGCGGACGATGGCGGATGTGGAGTTGATGTTTCGCACATTGAGCGGGCAGGACGACGCCGATCCGGCGAGCCCGCCGGTGGCGCTGCGCAAACTCAGCGAGGCTGAGTTGCGGGCGAATCGGATTGGATATTTCGAAGATGATGGGCTGACGCCGGTGACGGCGGAGACACGCGCGGCTGTGCAGGCAGCGGCTGCGGCGCTGCGGGATGCGGGGTTTCGCGTGGAGCCCTTCAGGCCGAACACGCTGGAACCCTTGCGCAAGCTCTGGTGGACATTCTTTGTGCAGTGCGGGGCGATGTTCTATGAGCCGGAAGTGCGCGGCGGGCGGGAGAAACTGAGTCCGATTTTCCGCGAGTTTCTGGAGATCGCGGCACAGGACCGGTCCGCTGACGTCGACCGAACTTCTGAATGCGTGGGCGGAGATGGATCTGCTGCGCGCGAAGACGCTGGAGGAGATGCGCGATGTTTCCGGTGCTGCTGTGCCCTGTGGCGAGTGTTCCGGCCTGGCGGCATGGCGAGCGGGAGTGGGTAATCGACGGGCAGACGGTGGAGTATCTCGATGCCGTGCGGTACACGCAGTGGTTCAACGCGCTGGGCGCGCCGGCGGCGGTTGTCCCAGTGGGGCTTTCGCCTGAGGGTCTGCCGATCGGGGTGCAGGTTGCGGCGCGGCCGTTTGAGGACGAGGTGGCGCTGGGGGTGGCGGCGTGTGGTGGATCGGGCGTTTGGATATCGGGCACCGGATATGTGCCGGTAACCGATGTGCAACCGATCGGTTGCGTGTACCCCCTGTACTCCCGTCTCTTTAGACAAGTTTGCTGTTTTCATCGGGTTGCCGGGAGGGGTGGCATCCAGATTATTCTTTCCATTGAGGATCGCCATAGATTCCTCTGTACAAAGAAGTTGTGCGCGAGATTTACGCGGTTTGAGCCGTTTGGTCCCGCATTGTGGAGTTCTTCTTTCAAAAGGATTCGTTTTCGCGCAGCCCTGCCGGCTCTCTGCGGAACGCTCCGCGACGAACGGCGGGGCAAGACGCTTCTCGATGCAGATCGCGGGGTGACATATTGATCAGGATACAAAAACCCACGAAATTACCTGCAAAACCGAGAAAGATTTTAAGTCGCTGATGAGAAAGGTGATGGTGAGCAGCGCGAGGCCTGCGGCACTTGACAGGTTTTTGCACAGGGAGCGGGGAACAGATTTCAAGTTGTCATGGATAGCCGCCTGCTCTCTTCGGGTGAAAATACTGGACACAAGCCGACTAGTCGGACTGATCCGCCGTCGATGAGCGAGTTGGCGATTTCGCATGAGGCGACAATCCCGGACGACATCGGCGTCCTTTGGGGATAGACCGGGAGCTCCCGTGCCTTGGTTCTGACGCGCTAATGGCTATACATTTCTTTCCGCCTCTGGAATGCATCAGGCCCGCCTTCTAGGATGTCCAACACGCACCGCTTGGTCGCATCGGTGTCGATTGACCCGGTGTCCTTGGTCATCCCGCAATCGTTTTCGCGGAACATTGGCAAGATTTGTTCAGAGTCGCCGAGTACGGCAATGTTTGCGTTATGAGTCACGAGGATTACTTGTCGCCGCTCTTTAATTTGCCGCAGGGTCGCAACGATGCTTGAAAAGATGAAGGCATTGTCTAGGTCGTCCTCGGGCTGGTCGATGATTAGTGGTACATTCGACTCCGCCAGCATAGCAATTGTCAGCAGGATCGTGTGACGCTGCCCATCCGAGAGCTGAAGTACCGGGATTTCCCGGGGTGGCGACGATTTGGTTCGAACAGTGATCGTAGGCTTCGGCTGTTTCGCGAGCACTTGGAGGCGAAACAAGATTTCCCAATAGCAGAGCCTCTCGACGATCTTCTCAGCCCATTCCTTCGAAATCTTTGCTTCTGTGGCGAGTTGTCCGTGTTGACGCTCAAGAACTAGGTCGGCAAGCCTAGACGGGGTGATGCGGCTGCACAAGTCCGCTATCAAGTTGTCCTGAAAGTATGTGCCTTGCATCTTCTCTTGGATGAATGACTCGAATTCAGTGGTAATCCCTGCCTCGTCATTACTTCACAAATATGGTGTAGTCCTTGATTGTTTCACCCAGATTCGCGTTGATCCCTTTGAGTTGCTCTTTCCGCCGCGCAGTCATTTTCTCTCTAACCTCCGCCAGTTGTGCGCGTAATTTCTTCCGCTGGTCTAGGCATTGCCTTCGTTCACCGCTACGCTGTTCGACTGCCGCGATCTCCTTCGCCACTGAGGTTTTCTGGCGAAGTAGCAGTTCTAAGCCGGGCATGTCGGTGGCGATGCCGCGGGATCTTAAATCTGCGAGCTTGATTGCCACCTCAGCGCTCATTCGCTGATGGCTGGTCCGTAGTTCTCTCGCCAGGCTTGTTAGATACCGTGCGCAGGATTTCAAGGAAACGTTTAGCTCGATCTCCATCTGCTTCACGGCCGCGTTGCTCTTAGTCAGCGCCTCCTTGATCGCCGCGAGTGTTCTCTTGGATTCTTCGTCCTCAGTGCAAATTCCAGCCGTAGTCACGATTTGGTCAAAATCTCGCTGGGTATTTGAGAAGGTAAATCCCGTCGTGTATTCGGTTGCAATTGTCTCGACAGATTCTCGGATGGCCTTCTCCGAAGCAAGCTTGCTTTGGATTCCGACAACTTCACGTAGGTTTCCCTCTTCGGCGATCTTCAGCTTTTTCTCGATTTCCTGCAAAGACTGCCTCTTTGCTGTCAGTTGCCCGAAGGCGGATTCGAGCGGGCCCAAGCGCCCCGCGTTTTCTTGAAGATTTGTGACAAGAGATTCCTCAGTCTCAAGGAGGTCCCGCAGGCTCGTGTGCCGATCTAGGAACTCCTGAAATAGCTCAGGCTGTTTGAGTGGATCTTCGGCGACTTTGGCAAGGTCGCCTTGGCCAAAATATTCAACACGGAAGGCGTCTACCGGTACGTCGTTCAGTGACTGATCGTCCTTCGCCTTCACCTCGATTTCACCCCCGCGAGTACGAACATAGCGGTATTGGAAGCCTCTCGCCCTCGCAGTACACCGTGACGGAGTCGGGACAGCTATCGAACTCCTCGAAATCGTCGTTCAGGCCGAGGGCGTATGCAACTGCTCGAATTGCAGTCGATTTCCCAGTTCCACGTCCCCCGATAAAACAATTGAGGTTGTCGCTGAAGTGGGTCTTTTCTCCGTTGAGGAAGCCACCAGTAATTGCCATTCCCAGGACGCGCGGAATTGACCGAGGAATCGAGGCGCGAGCCCGAACTCGGGCCGTCGGATCCACCAATGCGACGCGCAGTGCATTGAAGGTGAGTTCCGCCAGTTTGATCCGCGTCCATGGCTTGTTTGGGTCCTTATGCTCGAAGTCTGTCATGGAGTGAGAATCAGAGCCCTGGACGTGCGCTAGGTGATGTCGGGCGGAGAGGTCCGGCACTAGGTGACGCGCGCTAAATATTTTCTCTCGCTCAACCCCGGCTGGGCTGGCGTCGTCGCGTTCGGAATACCAAGTGAGAGCACTTGCCGCGTCGCATTCCAGCCCGTAGAGACCGGGGCTGGTAATGATGTCTTTCTTCCAGTTTTGGAACCCGGGGGTGAACGCATCGAAGCCGGTCTTGTCCCTGTCGATGTGGGCAGCAATACCAGATACCCCCAAGTTTCGCTGCCTCTGCGATCGCGTCTGCCATGGATTTGGACGTCCGCGTGTTATCGGCCCCCATCGGCCCAGTCAGGTCGAGCCGTGAAAGGAACTTCGTAAGGTCAGCGATGCGTTCAGGCGAAAAATACGTGAGGAGGTGACCGTTGGCCGTTGTTACTTCGACTCCCGGGATCACAAGGATCTGGCCCGGATAGTTTTGACCGGCGTGCTCGAGTGCTCTTTGTAGGTTCGCGTCCGAGTTGTGATCCGTGATCGCGATGACACTCAAGCCCTGCTTTATGGCTGAATCGCAATAGCCTCGGGCGTCATTGTTGCGTCTTTAACGTCGTGAGAGGCACCGTAGGAGTGGATGTGTAGATCAACGTTGCGAAACTGAGCTCCGTTGTCGAGGGCCTCGAGGTCCCTGAGCAAGACCATCGTTCTAACCTCGTCTTCTGCCTTGTGCGATTTGCGGCTGGAGAGTCACGACAATGTTACTACTGCCTCCGGCGTGCCCGAAATCGGTTCTGGGGAGCAGACAAGGGTGCGACGAGTTCTCTGGTCAAAAACGTCAACTTAGGCCAACACTCACTCATCGAGCTTGCGTAGTGCGCTGATTCTCGGATAGGTCCCCGAAAACGCCGTTCCCTTGATCGAGAAAGAGCGGCTGAATGAGGAACGAGTTTTTGAGTCACCATTCGAGCATTCACTCGAGCATTAACGCTTTGTGCAGGAGTTATCGCGGGCTAGTTGCAGGGGATGCCTTCGCGGGCCGATTCCTCAAATTCGGTTAAATCCTGGGCAGGCGATCCGACCCAACCGGAGGCTGGATGGGCTCCCGCGTAGCTTTCAGCCGTCGGCTTTCAGCTCGGCGGTTCCCTGACGCATTCATAATTCCGGCAGGTTTTCCGTTGCTTTGATCGAAGTTGCGATCACACGAAAGGCAGGCTTGATTGCGAACCTGTCAAACGAAAGGCATTCCAGCGCGCTATGCAGTCAAGTTTATCCGTCACAGACAAGTGATCCTGCTCACATATAGAACCAGAGTGGCGGGTGCGGTAAGTTGCTGATTCTGCACCTCAACCTTTGGATGGAGGCGAGGGTGTACCGACTGGCGGTACTCTGACGCTTCCCCGGATCGGAGCGCCGCGGGTGCGCGTAAGTTGGCAGGAACGTTTTGCCGAGGCTAGTGATGTTCTGAAGAGTGACAAACACCAGCAGACTGTTGTGCGGGTGTTGGATCTCGAAATTGGTGGCCGCGACTTTATCACGATGGCCGGGCCGTGTTCGGTTGAAACCGAGCATCAGCTTCTCACCACAGCTCATCACGCGCGCGAACATGGGGCGCAGATCCTTCGCGGCGGCGCATTCAAGCCGCGCAGTTCTCCGTATGCATTTCAGGGTCACGGTCTGGCCGGGCTGAAGATGCTGGCGCAGGCGCGCGCGGAGACCGGTCTTGCGGTGGTCACCGAGGTGATGAGCGAAGACGATGTGCCGCTGGTGGCCGAGTATGCCGACATCCTGCAGATCGGCTCGCGCAGCATGGAGAACTTCACGCTGCTTGAAGCGGCGGCGCGGTCGGGAAGGCCGATTCTGCTGAAGCGCGGCATGATGGCCACGATCGGCGACCTGCTGAAGTCGGCGCAGGTCGTGCTCGCGAACGGCAATTCCAATGTGATTTTGTGCGAGCGGGGGATTCGCACGTTCGACGCGACGCTGCGCAACACGTTTGACGTGGCGGCGATTGCACTGCTGAAACAGATTTCGCATTTGCCGGTCATCGCAGATCCGAGCCATGCATGCGGACATCGTGCATTGGTTCCAGCGCTGGCGCGCATTGGTGTGGCGGCGGGAGCGGACGGATTGCTTGTCGAGGTGCACCCAGATCCCGACAAAGCTTGGAGCGACGGGGAACAGTCACTGAATTTTGCCGAGTTTGACGCGATGATGATGTCGCTTGAGCCGTATATCGCCTTGCGCGGAGCTTCTCTTGAAAAAGTTCTGGAGACAGTTGGATGAGTGCAGTTTCCAGATTGCTTTTCGCGTCCGGCTGCGCTGCCCTGGCCAACTTGATCTGTGGGTTCGCTCCGAATCCATCACAAAAGCTTAGCGCGGATGTGATTGTTACGGCGGCGCCGGCGTATGAGCCGCTGGCGGCGTTGCGCGGCGGGGAGCGCTTTCCGAAAGGCGCGCATTTGTTGCTGATTCATGAGGGCAACGCTGAGCCGCTTGTGCCGGAGTTTGCGTCGAGTGCGGATGCGAGCGTGTCGTTTGACGGTGCTTCTGTCCTTTTTGCAGGGAAGAAGGCGGCGGGAGATCCGTGGCAGATTTGGGAAATGACGCTGGCCGATCGCAAGGTGCGGCAGATTACTTCTGGTTTGACGGATGCGATTCGGCCGCTGTATTTGCCGGGATGGCGGCTGGTTTATGCGCTGCGCACGCCGCGGGGGTTTCAATTGCAGTCGGCGCGGTTGATGGAATCGAAGGCGCTGACGGAAATTGAAGGCTCGAGCGCAAAGTCGGTGCTTCCGCTGACGTACATGAGTGCCAGCGCGGTAGCCGCGGACGTGCTGGCGGACGGTCGGATCTTGTTCGAAGCGGGTTTTCCGCTGGGTGCGGGTGCATCGCCTGAGATGTTTCTTGTTTATTCGGATGGGTCGGGTGTGGAGTCGTATCGCTGCGATCATCCGGTGAATGCTGCCGGCGCGCGATGGGGCGGAAGACAGTTGAGTTCGGGCGACGTGGTGTTTACGCATGGCGGCTCGCTGGCACGGTTTAGTTCTTCGCTGGCGCATGAGGAGCGGGTCGCAGCGCCGCATGGTGAGTACGCAGGCGCGATTGCGGAGACTGCGACTGGCGAGTGGCTTGTAAGCGCGCGTGATTCGGCCAATGCCAACTATGCGCTGAAGATTTGGAAGCCGGGCACGGCGGCGATGCAGACAGTGCTGGCGCAGGACGGCGAGAATCTTGTTGAGCCGGTGGTAGTGGCGGCGCACGACCGGCCCGCGGCGGCATCCCTCGGGGCTGCATGACTGGAACTATGCGAATCTGCTGGCGCTGGATGCGCGTGTCTCGCGCGATGGTGTGTTGAAGGGCGTGCCGACAACCGTGCGGCTGGAGACAGAGGATGCAGCGGGGCATGCCGTAACCATGGGCACGGCGCCGGTGGAGCAGGATGGATCGTTTTTTGTGAAGGCGCCTGCGGATCGGGCGATCCGGTTCGTACTGCTGGATGCGAAGGGTTCTGTTCTGAGGCAGGAACGTGGCTGGCTCTGGATTCGAAGCGGTGAGCAGCGGATATGCGTGGGATGCCATGCGGGACCGGAGCATGCCGCGGAGAATCGCGTGCCTGCAGTTCTGTTGCGCACGACGATACCTGTGGATCTGACTGGTTCGGCGCAGTCGTCGCAGCGGGGAGGCAACTGAGTGTCCTATCGCACTTTTCTTCTTTTGTTGAGTGCTGGCTCCATTGCGATGGCGCAGACGACTAGCGTGCCTCCCGCCGCCTCGGCGGCGGCTGGTTCGCAAACGAGCCCTGGAACGAAGTCGACGATACGGTTTGAAGACGCGACCGCGAAAGCCGGGATCAACTACACGCACAGCTTTGGCTCGGCCAAGCTGGGCTCGCTGCTGGAGGGGACGGGCGCGGGATGCGTGTGGATCGATTACAACAACTCCGGCCGGCCTTCGCTTTACGTGGTGAATGGAAGGCCGCTGGATGATGCGATGCATCCATATCCGCTGAAAGACAAGCCGGTGCCGCCGCCGCACAATCATCTTTATCGCAACGACGGGGACGGGCACTTTACGGATGTGACGGAGCAATCCGGGCTCGATCCCGACATGTACGCAGTGGCAGTGACGGCGGCGGACTACGACAATGACGGATTCGTCGATCTGCTGGTGACGGGATACGGGAGGACGATTCTCTATCACAACGATGGCAACGGGCACTTCACCGATGTTACGGCGAAGGCCGGCATCAAGGTGGATGGGTGGGCGATCAGTTCAACGTGGCTGGATTACGACAAGGACGGATGTGTCGATCTGTTTGTCGGGCGCTATGTGAAGTTCGATCCGAAGTATCGCGCGTTTTATGCGGCGGATAACTATCCGGGGCCGCTGGATTATGAAGGGGAGACGAACAAGCTGTTCCACAACAACTGCGACGGGACGTTTACGGATGTTACGGAGAAGTCCGGTATCGGCGCATTTGTGGGGCGGACGATGGGCGTGACGGCGGCTGATTTTGACAACGACGGATGGGACGACATCTACGTTGCGAATGACCGCACAGAGAATTTCCTCTTTCACAACAAGCATGACGGGACATTCGAAGAAGTGGGGAACGATACGGGCACGGCGTTCGGGCAGAATGGCGAGTCGACTTCTTCGATGGGCCCGGTGTTCACGGATATCGAAGGGCGAGGCGTACTGGACCTGTGGGTGACCGATGGGCACTACAACCGGTTGTTGCGCAATAACGACAAACAGGGATTTGAAGACATTGGCGCGTCGAATGGCGTTTCGCAGACGAATGCGCAATATGTGAGCTGGGGAACGGGCGTTTACGACTTCGACAACGATGGCTATCCCGACATTTTGATTTTTCATGGCGGCCTGATTCACCTGATCCCGCAGGAGCACACGGTGTTTCGCGGACTGGGCGGCGAGCGGTTTGCGGATGTTTCAGAGAGCGCGGGCGCGGTGTTGAGTGAGCGCACGGTGGCGCGTGGGGCGTGCTTTGCGGATTACGACAACGACGGAAAAGTGGATGCATTCTTGGTGAACCTTGGCGCGAAGGGGACGCTGGTTCACAACGTCTCGACAAATACGGGGCACTGGGTCGCGATCAAGCTTGTGGGGACGAAGAGCGATCGCGATGGCATCGGCGCGCGGGTTGAAGTGTATGCAGGCAATGGGCGCTGGACGGCGGAGCGCGTGGCGGGATCGGGTTACCTGTCGCAGGATGATGCGCGGTTGCACTTTGGGTTGGGCGAGGCAAAGGCAATTGACAAGATCGTTGTGAAGTGGCCGAGCGGCCGCGAGCAAACGCTGGAGAAGCAGAGTGTAGATCGCGTGTTGACGGTGGAGGAGCCGAAGTGAAAGGGCGCAAGCGCAATGCGGCAGAGGCGGTGAGCGCGCTTGCCGCAGTGTGCGCGATCGCGATTGGCATTTGCGCGTGGAGCGGGCGAGCGGTGCGGGCATCAGTTGCGACCGGTAGAACGGGCGAGCAACTTGAATATGCGTCGCCGGTCGAGGTGCTGTTTTCGCCGAATGAAACGCGTCTGTATGTCCTTTGCCAGGAGAGTTCGCAGGTGCGGGTGCTGGATGCGAAGAGCTATGCATTGGTGAAGACGGTCGAGGTCGGCGCGGTGCCACGCGGATTCTCACTTTCGCCGAGGGGGGATCGGCTGTTTGTGGCGAATTCGTGGGACGACACGATCAGCGTGATCGACACGAAGACGCTGGAAGTGACGGCGACATGGCCGGTGGGGGCTGAGCCATCCAGCGTGGCCGAAGATCGTGAAGGCAAGCACCTGTTTGTGGCCAACCGCATCTCGAACGATGTGGCCGTGCTGGACGCGCAGACCGGCGCGGAGGAGAAGCGGCTGGCAACGGGGCGCGGGGCAAGCTACATCACGGCAGCTCCGGGTGGAAGCAAGCTGTATGTAACGCATGTGTATCCGAACGCGACGCCGCATCGCACGCCGCCGGCATCGGAAATCACGGTGATTGATACGGTGCGCGCGGTGGTTGCGGACCGCATCGTGCTGCCGTTTGTCGCGCATGGTTTTCACGTGGCGTTCTCAGCGGATGGAAGACTGGGCGTCGCAGCCAATATGCATCCGAAGAACCTCGTGCCGCTGGCGCATCTGGAGCACGGCGGGGCGTTCGCGGACACCCTGACTTTGTTTGGCGCGGATGTGGGTAAGCCGGTAGAAGTTCCGCTCGATGAATTGGAGCGCTACGCAGTGCGGCCTTTCGGGATTGCGATTACTCCGGACAAATCGCGGATGTTCATCACCTGCGGCGGATCGGAGATGGTTACGGTTGTGGACGTGCCGCGATTGGTCGGGTATGCGCGGACGCATCCGGGGTCGAGCGCGCAGGACTTGTCTGCCAGTGCGAACTATGTGGTGGGGCGGATAGCGGTGGGGCACGATCCGCGCGGCGTGGCGCTGACGCGCGATGGTTCGAAGCTGCTCGTTGCGAATCGCCTGGAAGACACGATCAGTGTGATCGATACGAAGACGGACCGCGTGACATCGACGATCGCGCTGACCGGGCCGAAACAGCTTTCGGTGTTACGGCATGGCGAACAGACGTTCTACACGGCTCGGTATTCGTTTCAAGGCCAGATCGGGTGCGCGAACTGCCATATCGATTCGACCTTCGATGGATTGCAATGGGACCTGGAGCCGGACGGGTTTGGCCGCGATATCGTCGATAACCGACCAATCGAGGCAGTAAAGGGTACGGAGCCCTTCAAGTGGAATGGCGGCAATCCGGATCTGCCGACGGAGTGCGGACCGCGCACGGAGAAGTATTTCTGGCGCGCAGAGAACTACGACAATCTGACGCTGACGGATCTGGTGGTGTATGTGCGCGGCTTGCCGGCGAGGCCAAACCGGTGGCGGATGCCGGGTGAGGAGTTGACGGCAGCGCAGGAGCGAGGCCGAGCGTTGTTTGTGCGCGAGACGGACAAGTTCGGCAAGACGATTCCAGAGACAAACCGGTGCGTGTACTGCCACAGTGGGTCCAAGGGGACGAATCAAAAATCATTTGACGTAGGCACGAAGAAGGTGACCGACAATTCGGGCCTTCTCGACACGCCGCAGTTGACCAATATCGCCATCACCGCTCCCTACCTGCATGACGGTTCCGCTGCAACGCTGGAACAGATATGGACGGTCTTCAATCCACAAGACAAGCACGGCCGGACCAACGACCTTACCAAGGACGAACTCAACGACCTGATTGAGTATCTGAGGACACGATGAAAGCGATTTTGGCAATTGCAATGACTGTGATCCTGCTGGGCCCGGCAAACGGGGCTACGGGCCAATCGAAAGGTATTGGCCAAGGAGTTCGCAAGGATGCGATTGGAATCGCGAAGCCATTGACGCCGGCGATGCCGCGTTTTCGGTTTGAGAACTTCACCACGGCGAACGGGTTGCCGGACGACCACGTGTTCAGTGTGCTTGTCGATGGAGATCGCATCTGGGCAGGGACTGAAAACGGGCTTGGGCTTTATGAAAACGGGAAGTGGAAGACGTTCACAACCAAGGACGGGCTGGCGCACCGCGCAGTGCTTTCGCTGGCGCTCGATAAGCGCACCGGAGATGTGTGGGCGGGAACCATGGGAGGGTTGAGCCGCATTTCAGGTGGACGGATCGACACCTTCACGCAGTTGAATTCGGGACTGAGCAACGACGTGGTTTACGGGGTGTCGGTGGAGGGCGAGAACGTGTGGGTAGCGACGGCTGCAGGCGCATGCAAACTCGATCTGCACACGGGCCAGTGGTCGCTCTACAACGAGCGCAACACGCCCATGATCGAGATCTGGGCGTACGGAGTGGCTGCGACGCCAACCAAGGTGTATTACGCGGTGTGGGGCAGCGGCGTGCTGGAGTACGACCAGCAGAAGAAGATCTGGGACAAGTATGAAGACCCCGACGGTGAGAACGAGATGGTGTTGTTCAAGGATCAGGGATTGATCCACGAGATTACGACGTCGGTGAGTTATGTCGACAAGATTCTCTGGGTGGCTACGTACTTTGGCGACAGCCGATATGACGGCCGCTACTGGCACAACTTTCTGACGAAAGACAGCGGACTTCCCTCGAACTTTACCAATGTCATCAAGGGCGTGGATGGAAAGCGCGCGTGGTTTGGGACCGACAAGGGGCTCGCCTACTACGACGGAACCAACTGGGCTGTCTACCGTCCCTCGCTCGCGACCGGGAAGCCGGAGATGACGATTCGGGATGCGAAGGGCAACGTCTCATTCGTCGCCGTGAGCACGGCGCCGGCGCACAACTATGTTCTGGGAATTGATTTTCAAGGCAGCGACATCTGGGTCGCCACTGCCAAAGGTTTAAGTCACGGGATTCATCAGCCATAAGGAGCCATAAATCATGATTGCTTTATCAGAGATTCTGGAGACCATCGCACACGCACCGATCCAAAAGCGCGCCATGACGAATTATGGCGTACTTAACGAAGCCTATGCCTACGCCAAGCCGAGCTCGTTTTCGCGGGGCATGCGCATCGATTTGAACGGATTGACGATCCTGCTGATTTCAGGGACGGCATCGATCGATGAGAACGGCGTCAGCGTACATATCGGCGATTTTCGCGCGCAGATGAAGCGGACCCTGAGCAATATCACCGGCCTGCTGGAAAGCGAAGGCTGCACATGGCATGACATCGTGCGCACTTCGTGCTACCTGCGCGACATCGATCGCGACTACGACGCGTTCAACGAGGAGCGCACCGCATTTTTCAAGGCGCAGGGGCTGGATCCGCTGCCCGCTTCGACCGGCATTCAGGCTCATCTTTGCCGTCCGGAACTTCTGATTGAGATTGAAGCAATCGCGATGTTCCGCACCGAGAAGACGGCAAAGTAAGGAGCAGAGCGATGCGGAAGGCATGGTTGATGGCGGCGGTCTGTGTAATGGCCGCCGGCACGACGACGGGTTTGTTTGCGCAGGAGCCCGCGAAGGGCAGCGCGTGTGAATGCGGGGCGCATCCTCCGGGTCCGCCGAAGGATCGGTTGGTAACGCCCTATGCCGGGGAGCCGGCCGATCTCAGCCCGTATTCGAAGTTCGCTGCACCGTACGATTTGAATTACGTCCATCCGAATATCTATGCGGGAGCTGGACGCGACATCCCGGAGCCGAAGAATCTCACCGAAGTTCGAATCGGTTTCTTCGGACCCATCGAGCACAGTCCGGAGCAGATATTTGGATTGCGCATGTTGCACGGTGCCCAGCTTGCGATCGAAGAAGCCAACGCGCGGGGCGGATATGGCGGCAAGCCCTTCAAGCTGATGCTGCATAACGATTACGATAACTGGCAGGCCAAGGCGGTGTACGGCGACGATCGCTCAACCGATCCATCGATATGGGGTGCTGCTTCTGACGAAGCGGTGAAGATGGTGTACGACGATCAGGACTGGGCGATCTTCGGGTCAATCAGCTCCGAGTCTACGCACATTGTGTTGCGCGTCGCTCTGAAAGCCGAAATCCCGATTGTCAATTCAGCGTCCACCGACCCAACCATTCCGGAGACTTACATTCCGTGGTATTTCACCGATTTGCAGGACGATCGGGTACAGGGACTGACGCTGGCGCGGCATATCTATACGGAACTCGGGTTGAAACGCGTTGCGCTGTTGCGCGTGAACAGCCGCTATGGACGGTTCGGCGTGCTGAAATTCCGCGATGGTTCGCGGCGACTGGGCCATCCGGTGGTGATCGAGCAGAAGTTTATGCCGGGCGATACCGATTTTACGAGGGCATTGCGGATCATCCAGTCGTCGCGCGCGGATGCGATTGTGTTGTGGGCGGATGAGATTCCGGCGGCAAACATTCTGAAGCAGATGAAGGCGCTGGGCATGAAGCAGCGCGTGTTTGGCTCTTACCGCACAATCGGGCCCGAGATGCTGACGGAGGCCGGTGACGCGGCGGAGGGATTCGAAGCGGTATTCCCCTATGACCCGACCCGCAATGACCACAGGTGGCGGGAATTCAATGCGCGGTTCGATGCGCGGTTTCGTGAAAAGCCAGAACAGTTTGCTTCGCTCGCTTATGACGCGATGAACGCATTGCTGGGTTCCATCTGCAAGGCCGGACTGAATCGCGCACGCATTCATGATGCGCTCGCCGACATTGCGGAATACGACGGCGTGACCGGGCACATGATCTTCGATCCGAACCAGAAGAACGTGGCGCATATGTACCTGGGCACAGTTCATGACGGAACAATTTCGTACAGGGCTGCAACGCTAGCACCTGCGGTGGCGGCCAACTCCGCTTGCGACGGGTGGAGGGTCTGAGGTCGCCGGGACAATCGAACGCACCTTACGCGCGCGTTGGTGAAGATGGCGTGGCGTATGCCGGGCCGCATTTGCAGGATCTGCCAGAGGGTGCGAGGAAGGTGGTGCTGTTCGGACCGCACGCGGAGCTGGTGGCGCAATCGGCGGAGATGCAGGCGGTTCTTCACCGCGATTCCGGAAGGGGCGTGCAGTGGACGCTGTTACCTGTTGCAAGCGATCAGAATTGGGGGGCAGCTTCGACGCAGTTGGTTCACGCGCTGATGGACGAAGATGCGATAGCAATCCTGGCGCTGGACCGCGATGCGGCTCACCTCTCGGAGCAGCTGGCACTAAAGCTATTTGTGCCGGTGGTAGCGCTTAGCGAGGATCGCAAGCTGACTTCTACCAATGTGCCCTGGATTTTCAGGATGCCTGCTGCGACGGAGCCTGCGGCTGCGATGAAGTTGATTGAAGAGGCTGCGGAAAAGAGCGGACCGAATGCAGAGAAACTTCGCGACGTGTTGGCTTCAGGCGACCGGATCGATGGAGTCGCGTTTCTTTCGACTGGAGAGCCGAAGATTCAATAGCAAACATGGTGCTCAGTCACAATCGGTGAGAAAAAGTAAGGGGCAGTCCGATGAGGACTGCCCTTTTGTTTTGCAAAGATCCCGGAGGAGTTATGGGAGGTAGTAGCGGAGCGAAGTCCAGAACATGTTGTCGATGCCCTTGGCGCCGATACCGGACGCTCCGGACCAGCCTTCACGCACCGCATAACCGTATTGGAAACCCTGGCGGAAGCGGCCGCGGTCGCCCTTGTAGATGTCGTACCACCAGCCGCCGGTGATTTCCTGCACGTCGCGGTTTTGAGCGCCGCAGGAGCCACCGGGGATGTAGCCGGTCGAACCACCACCGTTGTAGCCGGGGTTGGCGTTAGTGGTGCAAGCCGAGTTGCTCAGCAGGCGTGAACCATAGCCCACCGCAGCGTTACTCGGAGCGCCCCAGGTTGCTCCCCACTTGCCGCCAGCCGCAAAGTTCGCTGCGGTCGGAGTCTTGGTGCAGGTGAAGGCGCCCGCAGTCGCAGGACAGAACACCGCACTTGGCGCGCCCAGAGAAGTGGTTAGACCCGCAGTTCCCCAATCGTCGCGGCTGGCATAGTCGCCGCCGTAGTTGAGGTAAATCGCGAGGCGCGGATTGGGATTGATCTCGAGGGTTCCCAATCCCGAAAGGTTGTGGATTGGCGAGAACTCGCCGGCGGAGTCCGCGGTGAGGTCGGCAAGGGTCGTATTGCCGTAGCGTCCCAGGCCCGTTCCGTACATGCCCTTGGCGCCCACGATGAATTTGTTTCCAGCCAAATTGAGGCGGAAGCTGGCGCCCCCGCCGCCCATCGTAATGCTGTTCGAGTAGGCCCCTGCACTGCTCAAAGCAGGCGCGACCAAGACAGTGGACCCTGCCGTTTGAGAGGCGGCGCTGTCGGTCAGGCCGCCGTAAAGGTTGCTGTTTGTGGTTTCACCCGGGTACACGGTCTCATGAGCAAAGCGGCCAATGCCGAAGACTTCGAAGTGGGCAAATTCCGGATCGAGAGCCAGTTTGGCGATGACGTCCGGGGCTTCGTTGAAGGAGAGGTTGGCGATGTTTGCGCACCCATTGACCGTCTTATAAACAGGAACCGCAACCTGGATTGTGCTGCCTGTGTTGGTGATCTCGGTCTGATTGGTGTAGTTGACGATCGATGTCGCAGGTGTGCAGGTGCTGATACCCGCGTTGAAGTTGCCGCCGTTGTTTCCCGAGCTGCCCGATGACGGCATAGGGTGTGTTGCCGGCCAAGGAGGCTGTGTAGATGAGCTGCGGGTTCTCAGCCGCGATACCGAAGGACGCATATTTGCCGGTTTTGGTCACGCGGAAACCATACTGACGTGTCCAGACGAATCCCGTAACGTAGTTCGGGTCTATGGTCTGCGGCGTCATGATATCGCCTGACAAGTTGGAGATGCCCTTCTTGTCTTCAGTCGCAAGAGACCACAGCTGGCCGCCCGTGAAAGCCCAGTGGTTGTTGGTCTCGGCCTGGGCCCAGATCACTCGCTGGCGAAGGACATAGCTGTTGGATTGGTTGTTGTTGGATGATGATGCCGGTACCCAACCAGTCAGCCTCGTAGTAGCCGCGCAGCGTGCCCCAGTTTGTCTTGCCCTCAGCCATCATGGTGACTCGCGACTGACGGGCGTCTCCGTAGAACTCGCTGAGCGAATAAGCGTCTGCGTGCTCGAACGGAATCGCACTGAATGCGGTTGGAATATCGCCGCCGGTTGCCTTGCTGCGCCAAACTGTTTCACCCGCCGCGTATCCACCGGGAGTGATCGTGATTCCCTTGTAGTGCAAAGCGGAGGGGTTGCTGATTGCCTTCTTGATGCTGGCAGTTTCGTCGGAAACTGTGGTGGCGAGGGAAACGGAGTTCGCTTTGAGATCGGTTACGGTGCTTTGCAACGTGGTGACAGCGGCTGCGTTGTCGGAGGTGGCCTGTTGCTGGGCGGTTGCGTCAGCTTCAGCTTTCGCAGCAGCAGCCTGGGCGTCTGCTGCGGTTTGCTGCGCCTGCTTCAATTGAGCATCCTTGGCCGCCAGATCGGATTTCAAACTGTCGAGCTGACCCTGGAATTCCTGGCGGAGAGCGTTGATCTGGTCTTCGACGGTGGGTTTGGGAGGCTGTTTCTTGGTCGCGTGCTTTTTCGCGGGCTGGGGGGGATCACCAGCGTATGCATTCGAACCAACGAGACTGGCTGCCAGAATTGCGGCTGCAACCACTTTCATTTGGGATTTCATTGGGCGTCTTTTTTCCTCTCAGATCAGGTTGTTTCGTGCGGACGCCCGTTCACCTCTGGCGCCCGTTGGTGGATCACCGCACTGGTGCTGAAGATTAAGCCACGTGGAGATTAAGCTGAATCGCGCGCAAGCGAGGAATCGCATGAAAAGAGCGAGTGCTCAGACGTAGCTTTTCCCCGTTGCATCTGTCTTTCACAGTCGCAGATTTTGATGAATATTTGACGAATTCACATACTTTTAACAACTTACGGGCCGGAGCGGCGGAGATATTCAGGCGCTGTAGAATTTACGGTTTATTCATCTTCACAGAGAGCAATCGAGAGGCTAATGGGCCCCGCAAATTTGGGGTCACTGTTGTGGTCCCGGGATGTTCGAAGCGTTAGTGGGTTGCGTCAGAAT
Organism: uncultured Acidobacteriaceae bacterium; assembly: GCA_963830285.1. Taxonomy (GTDB): domain Bacteria; phylum Acidobacteriota; class Terriglobia; order Terriglobales; family Acidobacteriaceae; genus Telmatobacter. The sequence continues at coordinate 382,617 of CAWHLU010000007.1, read as the reverse complement.
GTTTGCCTGCGCTAACTAAGTTGGCAAGGATGCGATAGGCTCCGGGCACCAGTTCGGGCAACTGGCGATAGAGGGCGTAGGCGACATAAATATAGGTTCCCTTGCCGGGGTGAGTGACGATTAATCCGCCACGCTGGGGATCCTGACCGGGATCGGCTGTTTCGGTGAGAGCCGTGTAACCCGGATCCCAGGAATCGAGGAAGGAATGACCGCGTTCTTCGACCCAGCCGTCGAAGTCGGCAGCGGTGATCCTGTTGGGAAAATTGAGAAGAGCGTTGGAAGGATCGAGCAGCTTGACCGGAGCCTGCTCGTCGACGACGCGCTCGGGAAGACGGCTTCCGCCCATGGAGAGCGGCAACGGCGCGGGAAACGTGCCGCTCTGATACTGAACTACGAGGGTGCCGCCGTTGCGGACCCACTCTTCAAGACGGAGCTGGACTTTGGCCAGTTCGGGACGGACGGCGTACGCGCGAATTCCGATGACGATGACGTTCCAGGCGCCGAGGTCGCCGGAGATCAGATCAGCACTGGAGAGCAGATGCGGAACAATGCCCATGCCTTCCAATGCTTCAGGGACCGAATCGCCGGGGCCCATGACGTATCCGATGCGTAGACCGGGAGCGAGTTTGACGTCGATCTTGCGAGTCTGGAGAGTGGCGGGGGCGTATTGGTTATAGGGACGAAGGCCGGGATAGCCGACGCTGTGCCAGCCGGTGAGATAGTTGCGGCCGGCGGAATGTGCCGCGGCCTCGATGGAATAGGCTCCGGTTTGTGCGGCCGCGGGAGTTACGGAGAAGAGGATCGGGTCAGTGTCCCCGGCCGCCTTGCGATGGAACTCGGCCTGGGCCGGATCGCAACGCCAACCATCGGGGAGTTTGAGCGTGACGGTGCCATCGGCTGCGGCCTGGGTGTGGACGGTGACACGGACCGGCAGAGCGCTGCCGTCGAGCGGGAGGATGCGGGCCTGCGGAGCGATGCTGACGCCGATGGCCGGGGTGACGACCAATGGTTCGTAGAAGCCGCCGGGGCCGGCGACGCGCTGAAGAGTTTGCACGACTTCACCGAGACGGATGGGCAGGCCGTCGAAGGTGAACTCCGCCCAGGCGTCGAGCGGGTAAGGAGCGAAGGAGCGTTCGCGCCATTGCGGGTTCGCGATGTCGTAGAAGGGCTGCTCTGTGTTGGGACGCGTGAAAAACGGCGCTGTCGATTCCGCGTTGTCGGAGACATGGACCGTGAACACCGGATCGACGACCTGCACAGTGGAATCAATGGCGACGTTGATGGTGCTTTTCCAATCTTCGCCGGTTCGGCTCTGGAGCCATACCTTCTCGAGGCGTGTGGCGTTCGTAGCCTGTGCCGCATGGACGTGGACGCGGAACTCCTCTCCGGGAGAGACGCTGGTGGGAGCTTCATCGGCTGCGGCACCGCGAAAACCGGCGGACTGGGCGTGGGCTTCGTTGGTCCGGTAGGCGACGAGGTCGAGGCCGAGCGCATCGGCCAGAGCTGACTGGAATTGATTGATCTTGGCGTCGAGTTCGAAAAGGATGCTCGCTTTGCCTTCGGGATCGAGACTGCTGGTGGCGGTTTTGTCACGGAGTGCGAGTGTCTGGCGGTAGATCGGGGCGAGGGCCTGGGCCACTGGCAAGCCGGAGTTGCAGGGGCACTTCGACTCGAATTCCTGGAGTGATGAGTCGATCTGGTGGAGACCGGTCGCGAGCCAATCGGGCGCAGGCGATTTCGCCAGGTGGGCGAGTCCGGCGATGCTGGTATCGATCTGGACGCGGGAGTTTCCGTAGAGGCTTGAGCCGGTCTTATTGATGTTGGCATCGATCTGCGCCGAAGGTGCGACGGCCCAGAGGTGATAACTCGCCGTCGCGGGGCCGCTGAGGGATGGATTGGCTCCGCCGTTTTGGGACTTCTGCTCGCCCCAGCCCTCGCGAGCGATCTGCGCGTAACTGCGACCGAGGGTCAAGTCAAGGGTACCGACGGGAATGCGAACGTCAGTGGAGGGGGTGGTCGCAGTGGTTTCGCCGGTGACGTAATTCTTGAACCGCGCGGGCGCCCACTTGCCGGTCGCGTAGTCGAACATGCCCTTGTCAGTGACGGGGGCGAAAGGCGTCATGGAGTAGACGGCGAGGGGTTGCCAGGGCTGGAGCCCAAGGCCTCCTTCGGTGACGGGCTTGAGCTGATCGGGGAAGATCCTGGGATCGGCTGCGGCGTTGAAGACCTCCTGGGCGATTTCGCCGGAGACCTGGTGCTGGCCGTGGCCGTCAGTGATGCCGCCCACAAAGGTGGAGACGATGACCTGGGGACGCTCGCTTCGGACTGCAAGGACTGCGTCATAGAGGACGCGCTCGTGGGTCCACTTCTGGAAGGATTCTTCCTGCGTCTTGGAGAAGCCGAAGTCGACTTCTGTACCCCAGAGCTGTTTGGCTCCGTAGTACTGATCGGCCTTGAGAAGTTCGTTGGTACGAATGATGCCGAGGGCGTCGTAGAGCTCGCCGGACATCTCGTTCTGGCCGCCTTCGCCTCGATTGAGGGTGAAGAGCGTGGCGCGGACGCCCATGCCCCGGGAAAGGTAGGTGAGCAGCGCGCCGTCTTCGTCGTCGGGATGGGCAACGATCATCATGATGCTGGCGGTGGTGCCGAGCTGTTTGAGCGTCTGCTCGAGCCTGGCTTCGCCGCGATCCTCAGGGAGCGGGAGGGCGACGAGGCGCGGCTCCGACGGCGGCAACTGCGCGGCTGGTGCGGCCTGCGCTGGCACCTGCGGCGCCCAGGCGAGTGCGAAGAAGGCCGTTGCGATCAGGGCTGCGAGGGCAGCGTTGGTGTGTGTGCGAGGTGCTCCCTGGGAAAAGAACATGGTTGTGGTCAGTGTACAATCCGGTGAGCGGAAATCGGGATAGAAGCTGCGCATACGAAGTTTGGAGATCCCTCGAGCTAAAGCCCAGACTTCTTCCGGAGCTCACCACCCCACGAACTGAATCATGCCCTGACGCAAGGTTCTTCTGCCTAAAGTTGCGCCCATATACATGACTCGTCTGTCTAACTCTTGATCGTGAACTCTGGGGGACCCGATGCTCGGCGGCCAGGTGTTCATTATGATGAAGAGCCGAGTGTCTGATCGATTGAAAAGGTCTTCTCGATCGGATTCATCTGCGACGCTCGAGCGGCGGATCGGGTTGCGGTCGGCGGTGCTGTTCAACATGCTGGAGATGATCGGCGTGGGGCCGTTCATCACGCTGCCGCTGGTGATTGCGGCTGCCGGCTACAAGCTGAGCGTGTGGGCCTGGCTGCTGGGCGCGGCGATTGCGGTGATGGACGGGCTGGTGTGGGCGGAACTGGGCGCGGCGTTTCCGCAGGCCGGTGGATCCTATGCTTTTCTCCGCGAAATCTACGGCCCGAAGAACGCGGGGAACTGGCTGAGCTTTTTGTACGTCTGGCAGTTGAGTTTTTCGGCGCCGCTGTCGATTGCATCGGGGTGTATTGGGTTGTCGAGTTTCCTGGCATGGTTCTGGCCGGGGCTGGAGTTGGCACCGATTGCGGCGCTGCCAGCGCTGCATTATGCAAACTTTGCGGCGGCTGCGGCATGTTTGCTGGTGACGGCGCTGCTGTATCGGAACCTGAGTTCGGTGACTCGGCTCGCGTGGGTGCTGTTCGCAGGTGTGATGGCGGCTATGGCGGGCGTGATCGCATCAGGGTTTGCGCATGCAGCGGCGATGGGCGGATGGCACATGCCGGCGAGTCCGGCGCAGTCGGCTGCCGTGGCGATCGGCGGGCTGGCGCAGGCGACACTGATCGCGACATATGACTATTGGGGCTACTACAACATCACGTTTCTGGGCAGCGAGGTAAAGCATCCGGAGAAGACGATTCCGCGTGCAATCCTGCTGTCGGTTCTGTTTGTAACGACGCTGTATGTCGTCATGAATCTTTCGGCGCTGCCCTCGATGCGCGATGCAGCGACGCATGCCGAGAGAGAGCGCGATCGTGCGCGTGCAACTGGTGGCGGAGATTGCGCGATCGGCGTTCGGGCAGTGGGCGGGCTACACGATCGCGGCGCTGGTGATGTGGACGGCGTTTGCTTCCGTCTTCTCGCTGCTGCTGGGCTACTCGCGCGTGCCGTATGCGGCGGCGCAGAGCGGGAACTATTTTCGCTTTCTGGCGGCGGTGCATCCGAGGCACGGGATTCCGCACCGGTCGCTGGTGGCGCTGGGGTTGGTGGCCACGGTGTTCTGCTTCTTCTCGCTGCAGGACGTGATCACGATGCTGGTGGTGACGCGCATTCTGCTGCAGTTCTTTTTGCAGCATGTTGGCGTGATGCTGCTGCGGGTGCAGCGGCCGGAGCTGGAGCGGCCGTTCAAGATTCCGCTGTATCCGCTGCCGCCGCTTCTGGCAATGGCGGGGTTTGCGTTCATCCTGATGAACCGGAGCAAGGCTATGGGCGGACTGGCGATGGCCGGAGGCATTGCGGTGAGCGGGACATTGATTTACCTGTGGCGCGCAAAGCGGCTGCAGCAATGGCCGTTTGTGGCTGCACCGCGCTGATGGACCCGCTCCCAATCTCAGATGCTCTGCCGACTTTCAACTCCAGCGTTTGCCATTTCGTAGTCCATGCTGCAAGGACCACGGAGAGCCTGCACGGTTGGGTGAAGGCTCTCCGGGGTGCGTGGATTCTGGTTATTCGCCATTGAGGACTTTGGTGGCGGCGTTGAGTTTGTCAGTTTCGCGTTCGATGGCGGCGGCGGTTCTGGCGATCTGGGGATCAACGGCGGACCACTGTTTTTGCTCGATAGCTTCGCGAACGGCGGGGAGCGTTTTGACGCCGTAGCCGGTGAAGAATCCAGGGGCGTAGATCATGTTTTCGAACCAGGGGCGATTGGGGAGACCGGTGGGATCGGTGAGGGCGTGTTCGGTTTCGAGAAGAAGAGCGTTGACCTTTGGATCTGCCGTAGCTGCGTGAGCGGTGAAGGCTTTCTCGTAGTCGGCGGCCGCGGCGGTGAGATCGTCGGAGGCCTGGTCGAGCGGCGCGAAGTTGAAGTAGGGAGGCACGGAGTCGACCGGGGGCGGGACTGAGGTTTTTTTAGGATCGGCGGCAGCCTTGTAGACGCCATCGGCGAGGTCGGCGTTGCGGTCCTTGATTTGGGTGCGCATGGTGTCGGCGAGCTTTTTGACCTCGGTGACGTAGGTGTGGATGGTATCGGCCTGGTCAGTGAACTGGTAAGGGAGGACATCGGCATCGGCCATACGCATCATCATGGATCCGGCGATTTGCGCGAGGGCCTTTTCATAGACAAACGTCGTGTCCGCGAAATGAGTGTAGTAGTAGAAGTCGTCGTATACGGAGTGGTACTGGCCGCCGCCTTCGTCTTCGCCGCCGTAGCCGAGGTTGGCGCTGGGAACGCCGAGGTGGTCGATGAATACGGTGTAGTCGGAGCCTGAGCCGAGTGCGCTGATCCGGCTGTCGGGGCGTGATTTGGCCTCGGTGCGCGATTCGGGAGTGCCGCGGAGGCGGCCGGCGAGGCGGGCGCGCTTCCAGACGGACATGTTGGTTTCGGGGTCGTCGATATCTTTCGCAACACTGTTGATGAAGTTTTCAAGCGAGTGCGAACCGCCGGCATGGAAGAAGCCGCGGCCGTTGCCGTCGGAGTTGAAGTAGGCGACGGCGTGCTGCTTTAATTCGTCTGCGTGGAATTCGGCCCACTCAGTTGATCCGAGGAGCGCGGGTTCTTCGCCATCCCAGAAGCAATAGATGATGGTGCGGGCGGGCTTCCAACCCTGCTTGAGGAGTTCACCGAGCGCGCGTGCTTCTTCGAGTTCAGGGCTGGATCCGCTGAGGGGATCTTCGGCGCCGTTGACCCAGGCGTCGTGATGATTCCCGCGAATGACCCACTCATCGGGAAAGGTGGCGCCGGGGATGGTGGCGACGACATCGTAGAGAGGCTTACGGTCCCAGTTGAAGGCGACGGCAAGATGGGCCTGAGCTTTGCTGGGGCCGGTTCTATAGGTGAAGGGGAGATCGCCGCGCCAGGTTTCGGGAACGGTTTGTCCTTCGAGCGACTTCAGGAACGGCTCCGCGTCGCTATAGGAGATGGGGAGCACGGGAATCTTGGTGATGGTCTGGACCTGGTCGAGAGGGATGAGCTTGACGCCGGGCTTCGCGCCGACGCCGGGGGTCTGCGGATCGCCGGGGTAGACGGGCATGTCCATGACACTGCCGCGCTGTGCGCCATCGGCGGGACGCATGGGGCCCTCAGGATAGGGCAAGCCGCGGGAGTAGCCATCGTCTTTAGGGTCGGAGTAGATGATGCAGCCGACGGCGCCGTGTTCGGCGGCGACCTTGGGCTTGATGCCGCGCCAGGTTTCGCCGTAACGGGCGATGACGATGGCTCCTTTAACGGAGACACCCATGGCGTCGAGCTGCTCGTAGTCGGCCGGGGCGCCGTAGTTGACGTAGACGAGCGGCGCGGTGACGTCGCCGTCGCGGGAATAGGCGTTGTAGGTGGGGAGTTGCTCGTCTTTCTGGTTGGAGGTGGGATCGATGGATAGCACAGGTTCGTCGAGTTTGGCGGTGAATTTAGTCGGGCCGAGGAGTTCGAGCTTGCGCGATTTTGGTGTGGGGAAGAGGGCTTCAAATTGCTCGATCTTGGCGTCGAGGCCGTAGGACTTGAGCTGGGCGAGGAGCCACTCGGCGTTGTCCTTGTCGTAGGGAGAGCCGACGTGGTGGGGGCGCGCGGAAAGGCGTCGCATATTCTCGCGAATGCGATCTGGCTCGGGGATGGCGCGGAACTTTTGTTCCCACTGTACTTCGGCGGACGAGTGGGCCGCGGTATAGCCGCGCAGGGATTCCGTGTGCGACGGGTCCACGGCATAGGCATTCATGGACAGGATTAAGAGGCAGGCAAAGAGTTTACGCATGCGGCGGCACCTCATTGAGAGTTGGAATTTTTATAGCGATGCTGTGGGTCTTGCGCCCGTGCTTGGGGAGTACGCGGAGTAAGGCGACTGTAATACCGGCACCGGGGAGGGGTCAATCGGATTTCGAAGGGCGAGGCTCGTGTCCTAAGACCTTAGTTGACAGCCGGACGGGATGGGGGTAGAGTCCTAAAAATATAGGAGGTCGCGTGGGCGGGAGTCCGGCAAAGAGTGGATTGACCAAGCTGGAGCTGAGGATCATGCAGGTGATCTGGAAGCTGGGGAGCAGCACGGTGGCCGAGGTGCAGGCAGAAATGCGACCGCCGCTGGCGTACACGACGGTGCAGACGGTCTTGAACATCCTGGAGCGCAAGGGCAAGCTGCATCGCGAGCTGGAGGGGCGGGCGTTTGTTTATGCGGCGAAGGTGAGCGAGGAGAAGGCTTACGGACAGAGCCTCCGCGATCTGATCGACCGGATGTTCGGCGGGTCGAGCGAAGAGCTGGTGATGAGCCTGCTGAAGAGCCGGCAGATCGACGCGAAGCGGCTGGCGAAGCTGACAGAGCAATTCAGCAAGGAGAAGGGAGGCGCGGCATGAGCGGCTTTGAGTCGGCGCTGGTGTCGTATGTTTTGAATTCGCTTTGGCAGGCGCCGTTCGTGTTTGCGGGAGCGTGGATTGCGGCGCGCGGGTTGCGAGCGGCGGGCCCGGCGGCGGAGCATCGCGTGTGGGTGACCGCGCTGGTGCTGGAGAGCGCGCTGCCGGCGTTGTCGATTTTTCCCTGGGAGAAGCTGCACTTCGCATGGCCGTGGTACGCGCAGGGAGGTTCAGCAGCAGACGGGCACGTCGCGGTGCGGATGGGCGCGGGCGCTGGATTGGGAGCTCTGCGGTTGTCGCCGGAGGTTGTGAGGGCGCTGGCGATCGCGTATGCAGTGATGACGGGCTATTTTGTTGTGCGGTTTGCGTGGCGATGCGTGCGGTTGGCAGTCTTGCGGCGAGGGTCGGAGCCGTTGCGGTTGAGCGGTGAAGCTGCACTTTCGTGCGAACGATGGTTACAACGTCTGGGCATTGCGGGGCCGGTGGCGATGGAGAGCTCAAAGGAGATTTTTGCGCCGGTGACGATGGGCGTAGTGGAAAGGCGCGTGATGCTGCCGGCGGGAATGGTGACGCGCATGCCGCAGGAGGATTTGGATACGGTGATCGCGCATGAGTTTGCGCACATCCGGCGGAAGGATTTTTTGAAGAACCTGGCTTATGAGATTGCGGCCCTGCCAATGAGCTACCACCCTTGTCTCTGGGTTACGCGGCAATACATCGCAGAGACGCGGGAGATGGTGTGCGACGAGATGGCAGCAGGGGTTTCAGGGAGTGTGGAGTATGCGCAATCGCTGTTGCGGCTGGCGGCCTTGTTATTGCAGGGCAGGCCGGTGAGGGTTCCGCATGCGATCGGAGTTTTTGATGCCAACACGTTGGAGAGGAGACTTATGAAACTTACGGAGACGAAGAAGCAGATTGGACGGTTACGTGCATGCGTCTCGGTTGCGGTGTGCGTTGTTTTGGGCGTGGCAACGGCGGCGTCGGCTGTGGCGCTGCGGGTCGGTGTGGGTATGCAGGCGAACGCGGATAGCCAGGACTCAAAGAAAGGTGCGGCGCACTCCGTTCCGCCGGGAGAGATGCAGGGAAACCTCATCAGTAAGGTTTCTCCGATTTATCCGCCGGACGCGAAGAAGGCGAGGATCCAGGGAACGGTGGTGCTGGATGCGGTGATCAGCAAGACGGGACAAGTAGACAGCCTGAAGGTTGCGTCGGGGCCGAGCGAGCTTCAGCAGTCGTCTCTGGATGCGGTGCGGCAGTGGAGGTACAAGCCGTTTTTGCTGAATGGGGATCCGATCGAGGTGAAGACGACGATCAGTGTGGTGTATTCGCTGAAGAAGTAGGGCGAGTTGAGAACAATTTGAACAGGCGACTCATCCGGGCCTGAAGGGCCCACTTTTCCGGCACGTTATTCAGCAGCCTGAAGGCCGCTGCTCCCTCCGTTGTCGTCAGCCTTGGATTGTGGCAGGTCTGAGAATCCAGGCCCGGGCACCCGGCGATTATCGGAAATCCGTAAAAGCAGATCCTTCGCGCCGCTTACCCCTCTGCGTGGGGCCCCGAAGCTTGCGGCGCTCAGGATGACACATTTCCCACTTGTGTTGAGTGAATGGCTGGCGGCGCTCAGAATGACACTGAGAATTCGGTGGGGCTTTCAGGTCATTCAGATGCCGGCGTACCATGCGTATCCGCTTTCTGGGGACGCAGAGCCCAGGCCTTTCCCGAAGCTTTTCAGTGAGTCGGTGGCCGTGATGCGGGTAATGTATTTCACGCTCTTGTAGCCGAGTTGCCGAGGCACCCGCAGGCGAAGCGGACCGCCGAACCCAACGGGGAGATCGCCGTCGTTCATGCCCATGGTGAGGAACGTCTGGGGATGCGTCGCGTCGGCCATGTCGATGCTTTCCCACCAGTCTTTCTCGATGGAGAAGTAGACCACATAGCGAGCCTGGGGCAGGACGCCGACGGTGTCGAGCACGTTGACCAGCGGTGTTCCGATCCACTCGGCAACGTAGGACCAGCCTTCTTCGCACGCCACTTCTGTAATTTGGCTGTGAGTGGGAAGACTCTTCAGATCGGACAGCGAGAACGATGCGGGATGCGCGACCATGCCATCGACCGACAGCTTCCAGTCAGAGAATCCAGTGGCCTGATGGCGCTTGAAAGCATCGCTGGGAGGGGCGGTTTCGTTACGAAAGGGCACCTTGGAAATCATGCTGCGCGGGAATTCGCGGGCCAATGAATGCCTGGTGAGAATTCGTTGGGCAGCGTAGGTCAGCGTTTCGCCGGGACCGTAGATTCCGCCGCTATCGGGCGGGATGAGGCCGTAGTGGCGAGCAATCCGAGAAGCAGCGGCGAGACCCGCCACGCCTGCGGTTGCAGCAAGGCCTGTGGTGATGAGCTTGCGGCGAGAGATGTTGCTCATGAGCGCTCCGAGGGGATGTTGGCTCGTCCGGTGATCATGGCCCGCATGCGACTCCAGAAGCCGGCGAGGGCAATCATCGCTACGTGGACGATGAGGAAGAAGACGAGGAATCCGGAGACGAAGAAGTGGAGGGTGCGCGCGGACTGGCGGCCTCCAAGCAGGTTGACGGCTGCCGGCACTGCGGAGTCAAAGGCGGGTGAGAGCGCGAGGCCGGTCCAGATGACAAGCGGAAACAGGGCGAAGATAACGACGAGATATGCGGTGCGCTGCACGACGTTGTAGGTGCTGCTCTCCGCTGGACCGGGGGGCGCGCGGCGCAGATACTTTGCGAACACTTCACGGAATGCGCTCCAATTGCGATCGCTTGGCGCCGGGAGCAATTCCCTGCGGAAGTGGCTGTTGAGCAGGCTTGCCACGACATAGACGAGCCCGGTAAGCACCAATACCCATGCGGCCTCGAAGTGAAGATAGCGGCTCCAGCCATTCTGGTCGGGCATCACGTAGTTGTAGCCGGAGGGGACCGTGTCTCTCGATGCGGGTATGGGAATTTTGAAAAGTGGCTGAGTGCCGGAGTTGCCGGTTTCGCCCCAATAGAAGCGGGGGTGCGAGATGACGATTTCGCCGCCGGTGATGAGCAGGGCAAGGAACGAAATGACGGTGAACCAGTGGGTTATGCGGACCAGCGCGGTATGCCGCTGCGTGCCTTGCATTCGAGGCGAGAAAGTGACCGACACGCGGGGAGGATAGCACAAGCAACGCGTGAATGACTCCGGAATTCTCGTGGCTTTCTCTGGACCCTGCGTACCCCACTTACGTGGGGCCCAAGCTTGCGGCACTCAGGATGACAGCGCTTTCAGCATGACAGCGCTTGTTGGTGGGTTCGTGGTTTCCCACCCATGCCGCGATGAGACTGCGTCATGGATGGGGCACCCAGTTTGTTGCGGATTGGGGCGGGGAAAAACAAAAGCGGATCCTTCGTGCCGCTTACCCCACTTACGTGGGGCCTCAAGCTTGCGGCACTCAGGATGACAGCGCTTTCAGCATGACATCGCTTTTTGGTGGGTTCGTGGTTTCCCACCCATGCCGCGATGAGACTGCGTCATGGATGGGGCACCCAGTTTGTTGCGGATTGGGGCGGGGAAAAACAAAAGCAGATCCTTCGCTGCCGCTTACCCTACTTACATGGGGCCCAAAGCTTGCGGCACTCAGGATGACAGCGCTTTCAGCATGACATCGCTTGTTGGTGGGTTCGTGGTTTCCCACCCATGCCGCGATGAGACTGCGTCTTGGATGGGCACCCATCCTGTTGCGGATTGGGATTCTTAGTTGAGGAACATGGTGCGGTAGAGGGTGTCGCGCTGGACGGGCTTGAAGCCGGCGTCGCGGATGATGCGGCGGAGTTCTTCTTCGGTGGTGCAGTTGCTGGTGCCTGCGGCTTTGACCACGTTCTCTTCGAGCATGACGGAGCCTACGTCGTTGCCGCCGAAGTGGAGGCCGAGCTCGAGGACCTTGAGGCCCTGCGTGACCCAGCTGGCCTGCACGTTTTCGATGTTGTCGAGATAGAGGCGCGCGATGGCGAGGACCTTGAGGTATTCGACCGAGGTGGCTTCTTCCCAGCCGCGGCCGCCGAGGGCGGTGTTGCCGGGCTGGAAGCTCCAGGGGATGAAGGCGGTGAATCCGCCGGTCTCTTCCTGCAGGTTGCGGACGACTTCGAAGTGGTTGATGCGCTGGTCGAAGGTTTCGCCGACGCCGAACATCATGGTGGCGGTGGTGCGCATGCCGAGCTGATGGGCGGTGCGATGGACGGCTGACCCAGTCCGCGGTGCGGCACTTGAGGCGGGCGATGCGCTTGCGGACGTCGTCGTCGAGGATTTCGGCGCCGCCGCCGGGGATGGAGTCGAGGCCGGCGTCGCGCAGGCGGGCGATGGTGGTGCGCAGATCGAGGTCGGAGTACTCGGCGATGGCGAGGACTTCAGAGGCGGAGAGGCAGTGGAGCCAGATCTTGCGGAAAGCGCTGCTTGATGCCGGTGAAGAGGCGCTCGAACCAGTCGATTTTCAGGTCGGGATGAAGTGCCGCCCTGCATCAGGACGCCGGTGCCGCCCATCTCCTGGGTTTCGGCGATCTTCTCGTAGATCTTCTCGAGCGAGAGGATGTAGCCCTCGTCGGAGCGGGGGATTTTTTTCCTTCTTTGGGGAGCGGGCGGTAGAAGGCGCAGAAGGTGCAGTATTCGGTGCAGAAGTTGGTGTAGTTGATGTTGCGATCGATGATGTAGGTGACCACGCCCTCGGGGTGCAGGCGGCGACGGACGGCGTCGGCCTCGAAGCCCAGGCCGATGAGGTCAGGGGAGTGGAAGTAGTCGAGGGCCTGTTGGCGGGTCAGCGACATATGATCAAGTTTACAGGGACAGATAGGGACAGGGGACAAGGGACAGAGGGACAGGCAGTAGGGAGTAGGGACCAGGGACGCAAGGAGAATAGCGATGGGAGAGGAGTAGGGATCAGGTATCCGTTTGGACTTGCGGAAGAGGAAGAGGCCGCGGCGCTGGACGGGGTCGCGGCGGGTGCGGGAGAGGTTGGAGGCGGTGGAGATTCCGCTGAAGAGGACGAACCAGTCCCAGAAGGCGCGAAGGGTTCCTTTTTTCGGCTCGAAGCTCATAGTCGGCTCCATGTCGTGGTGGCCGGATGGCCTGCATCTATTGGAGTGGCGAGCGCGGCTGTTCGGCTCGAAGAAATTCTACCCGGTGGGGACCCTTATTGACTCGAGTTGGGCCTCGGGTCGGGCTTGGGGGCCGGCTTTTTGGCCGGGCTGGAGATGCCGAAGCTCATGAGGAAGAAACGAAAGCCTTTGCGGAGGGAATCGAGGATACTCATGGCACGGCCTTTCCGGAGACACTTTCAGAGTATCGCGAGGGGCAGGTGGCGCGGCTCAGGTTTCCGATCGAGCACGGGTGGTTCTCAATATCTGAGACTTCAGGAAGGCTACTGATCTTCTGAGGCAGGCGCAGCGGTGGGCAGGCGGATGGGGGCATCGGCGGGAGGGGCGGGAGCGCGGTTGAGAATTTCAAGGACGGCAGGGGGCATGGGCTTGTCTGGCGTTGGCCAGGAATAGGCTGACCTGCCACATCTGGGTATCGTTGAGCTGGGTCTTGAAGGAAGGCATGCCGGTGAGGCGAATGCCGTTCTGGACCTTCCAATATGTTTCGCCGAGAGGGTCGTCGCTAACGCCGACGATGCTGGGATCGTTGCGGTGGGGCTCAAGCAAGGGGGGAGCGTCGGGATACATGTGGTCGCCGATGGCAGCGGGTTTGCCGTGGAGGCCGTGGCAGACGGCGCAGCGCTCAACGTAGATGTGAGCGCCGGCGGTCAGGTTGGGCTGATCGGGCTCCATGTGGGTGCCGACCATCTCCTTCTGAATACGCGCATCGAGCGGCATGCTAACAAGCTGACTTTCGTAGGGGAAGGGAGGATCGGCGACGGCCACCGGGACTTTGCCGTAGGTGAGGTAGGCCAGAACGCCGAGGGGAACGAGGACGATGCCGAAGATGAATCCGAGCAGGAATCGACCCATGGAGAGTAATGTCCTCCGTCGCTCTCATCGTATTGCATGGAGGAGGAGATAGCGGCAAAATCCGCCGGCGCGCGTCCAAACGGTGACAGCCAAGCGCAGCCCGGTTCGAGATGTTTAAATAACGGTAGGGATGCGCTCGGCTTTGTCTGCGTTTCACTCCACGGACGAAGAGCTGTCCGCGGGGACCCATGATGTTACACCCCACGGACGAGAGACCTGTTCGCGGGGACCCAGCAGTTGGAGGTAAGTCAAGACCGATGTTTTCTTTTCGCCGTTCTGCAGGTGTTCTGGCGGTTATTTCGCTTTTATCGTTCGGTGCTCTGGCGCAGAGCACAGATTCCAGCAGCAGTACACCGGCGCAGGAGCAGCCGCAAGCCCCGGCGGCTGCGCCGAGCCAGGAGGGTCCGCAGACGGTGCAGGCGCGCATCCGGGCGCGGCGCGAGGCGCGGCGGGCACAGGCCATCCACGACGCGTATTCGCATCTGTATGAGGTGTTTGTGGGCGGCGGCTATCAGCGGTTTACGCCGGGACCGGCGTTGCAGCGGACCACGATGTACTCGTGGGATGTGGCGGTTACGCGCTTCTGGAGTGAGAAGCTGGGCCTGACGTTTGACGGACGCGGCTACTACGGCACGGCCTATGTGGGGCTGAACGAGACGTCGGTGACGCGGCCGGCGATCAGCCACTACGACGTGCTGGTAGGACCGACGTACCGATTCAGGATGCGGCCGAAGTATTCGATTGCGGGAAGCGTGAAGGGCGGCGTGGCGGTGAGCAATTTCTCCGGCGACACGAACGGGTTCGGGACGGCGGTGCTGGGGCTGTATCCGGACACGACGACGTATGCGATCAACGCGAGCTTGATTGGCGAGATGAACATTTCGCCGAATCTCTCGCTGCGGCTGGCGCCGGACTACTATGGCAACCGGGTTCGGATCGACGCTGCAGAACGATCTCGGGTTTACGTATGGATTTGTGTATCGGTTTGGAAAGCAGTGAGAAGACAGGGATCAGGGATCAGGGACAGTGATCAGTTAAAAACGCCTCACCGCCTGGTGAGGCGTTTCTATTTGTGGGCGGCGTAGTCGGCTGCGCCCATCATGTGGATCGAGACATAGGGTTCGTCGCCAACGACCCAGCTGTCGTGGCCGGGCTCGATGTAGAAGATGTCGCCGGGCTTCATCTCGATGATGCGGCCGTCGTCCATGGCTGCGGTGGCTCGGCCGGAGATGACGATGCCGATGTGGGAGACGTCGCAGCTGTCTTGCCGAGGGCTTTGCCGACGTGCTCCGACCATTTCCAGCCGGGCTCGTAGGTGGCGCGGCCGATGGTCATGCCGCCGATGTGGACCAGTTCGAATTTGCCTTTTTCGAAGGTGCGGATTTCGTCGGGGTTTTCGAATTGCTTGAGGATGACTTCGTGCATGGAAACCTCCTTGCTGGTATTTCAAGATCTAGCAAGCCCGGCGGGATCTTCTAGTGCGGGAATGCGGGAACGGTCTTCAGGGTTGCTGCGCCGGGTAGGCGGCTGGGCAGGGCTCGGGTGGCGGCGGCGCTAGAGCAACCAGGGCTATGCCGATGACGACGAGAACCGCTACCCCAATCAGCTCTCCGCGCTCAACCATATTGCAGAATGCCTGCGTACCCATCCAAACGGCGTGCACGAGGCTTGACCACGCAGTGAAGGCGATGAGGCTGCGGTGTGCGGAAGGGTTGCGAATGGCGAGCAACAGAAAAACGCCCAGAGTGACATAGAGGCTGAACATCATGGAGAGTGCAGGAGCCTGGCGCATAAAGACAATCATCGGATAAGACAGGGCAAGAAACAGAATTCCGACCAATGCAAGAACGATCTTCAAAGCGAACTGTGGTTTCATGTCTTTCCTCGCGAAGGATCGGGGTGCAGGGACGCGCGGTCAATGATTAACCGCAGTGGAGAGAGTCTAACGTCTTCTTCACCGGTTCGCATTTGCATAGGCCAAGGATGCGCCAACCGGGTACGTGCGGGCGCCAAGAGAAGGTACTGCAGGTTCCTCCGCTCGTCGCCGAGGCGCCTCGGTCGGAATGACAACGTTGCGGAGATTTTTGATCCGACGATGTGACTCACTGAAGGATCGGGATGTTGGCGATGCGCTGCTGCCACTCGGCGGGGCCGGTCTGGTGGACGCTGGTGCCTTTGGAGTCGACGGCGACGGTGACGGGCATGTCGCGGACTTCGAATTCGTAGATGCCTTCCATGCCGAGGTCTTCGAAGGCCAGCTGGCGTGAACCGGTGATGGCCTTGGAGACGAGGTAGGCCGCGCCGCCGACGGCCATCAGATAGACGGCGCCGAACTCCTTGATGGCGTCGATGGCGGCGGGGCCGCGTTCGGCTTTGCCGACCATGCCGAGCAGGCCGGTTTCGGCGAGCATCTGGCGGGTGAACTTGTCCATGCGCGTGGCGGTGGTGGGGCCGGCGGGTCCGATCACTTCTTCGCGGACGGGATCGACGGGGCCGACGTAATAGATGAAGCGGTCGCTGAAAGTCGACGGGGAGTTTTTCGCCGCGGCTGAGCATGTCGGTCATGCGCTTGTGGGCGGCGTCGCGGCCGGTGAGGAGCTTGCCGGTGAGCAGCAGGACTTCGCCGGGCTTCCAGGTGGCGGCTTCGGCGCGGGTGACGGTGTCGAGGTTGACGCGGCTGTGCGCCGGAGACGTCGTAGGTGAGCTTGGGCCAGTCTTCGAGCGAGGGCGGATCGAGATAGACGGGGCCGGAGCCGTCGAGCACGACGTGGGCGTGGCGCGTGGCGGCGCAGTTGGGGATCATGGCGACGGGAAGGTTGGCGGCGTGGGCGGGGGTGTCGAGGACCTTGACGTCGAGGACGGTGGTGAGGCCGCCGAGGCCCTGCGCGCCGATGCCGAGGCGATTGACTTTGTCGTAGAGCTCGACGCGAAGTTTTTCGGCGGTGGTTTTGGGGCCGCGGGCGATGAGGTCCTGGATGTCGATGGGGTCCATGAGCGACTTGCTTGGCGAGGAGCATGGCTTTTTCGGCGGTGCCGCCGATGCCGATGCCGAGCATGCCGGGCGGGCACCATCCGGCGCCCATGGTGGGGACGGTTTTGAGCACCCACTCGACGACGGAGTCGGAGGGGTTGAGCATGACGAATTTGCGATTTGGCTTCGGAGCCTCCGCCCTTGGCGGCGACGGTGATTTCGACCGTGTTGCCTTTGACGAGTTCGACGATGACGGCGGCGGGGGTGTTGTCCTTGGTGTTCTTGCGGGCGCCGGCGGGGTCGGCGAGGAGCGAGGCGCGGAGCTTGTTGTCGGGATCGAGATAGGCGCGGCGCACGCCTTCGTCGACCATGTCCTGCAGGTCGAGTGTGGGTGCGCCGCCATCGGGGCCTTCGAAGCGGACGTCCATGCCGACTTTGACGAAGACGTTGACGATGCCGGTGTCCTGGCAGATGGGGCGATGGCCTTCGGCGCACATGCGGCTGTTGATGAGGATCTGCGCCATGGCGTCTTTGGCGGCGTGGGACTGCTCGCGCTCGTAGGCCTTGGTCGAGCGAGGTGATGTAGTCGACGGGGTGGTAGTAGCTGATGTACTGCAGCGCGCCGGCGACGCTGGCGATGAAATCTTCCTGGCGGATGACGGTCATGGGTGGAGCTCCTCGAACCTTCTAGGGTAAAGGATGTGTGGCGGTGCTGGCACGTTCGGAGGACGCGAGAGAAAGAGCAACCGCAGATCTTTCGACTCCGGTCGTCAAGGCGACCTCCGCTCAAGATGACAATTCGTTTTGATGGATGCAGGATTTGGGTTTAGCAAGTCAGCTTGCGCTTCGCGCATAAGCGAGTCAGCAAGTCAGCGGGGATGATCGAACAAATGATGTTTGGGGGCATGTCCTAAGCTAGAAGAATGGCGGACTATCCTGCGGATTCTGTTCCGGACGCGAAGCCCTCGTCGATGCTGGTGCGCGATGGGGGGAAAACTTCGGATGCTGTGTTTGATGTGCTGGTGATTGGAGCAGGGCCGACAGGGCTGGCCTGCGCGATCGAGGTGCAGAAGGCCGGGTTCTCGGTGGTGCTGGTGGACAAGGGATGCGTGTGCAATTCGCTGTTTCACTATCCATCGCACATGACATTTTTTACGACGCCGGAACTGCTGGAGATTGGGAACATCCCGTTTCCGAGCCCGAATCCCAAGCCCTCGCGCAACGAGGCGCTGCAGTATTACCGGCTGGTGGCGGCACACTACAAGCTGGATGTGCGGCAGTATGAGCGCGTAGAGCGCGTGACGGGCGTGGATGGCGCGTTCACGGTGCATACGGAAGATCGGTTCGGAAGGCCGGGTGAGTTGAAGGCGCGCAAGCTGATCGTTTCCACCGGCTACTACGATCTGCCGAACTATATGGGCATTCCCGGCGAGCAATTGAGCAAGGTGTTTCACTACTACAACGATCCTCATCCGTATTTCGATATGGATGTGGTGGTGATCGGCGGGAAGAACTCGGCGGCGATTGCGGCGCTGGAATTGTGGCGGAGCGGAGCGCGGGTGACGCTGGTTTATCGCGGCGCGGGGGTTCAGCCGCATGTGAAGTACTGGATCAAGCCGGACATTGAGAATCGCATCAAGAATGGCGAGATCAAGGCGTACTTCCGCGCAAATGCTGTCGAGATCACGCCGGATGCGGTGTTGATTGAAACTCCGGAAGGTCTCAAGACGATCAAGAACGATTTTGTGTTTGCGATGACGGGATATCACCCGGACTTCAGTTTTCTGGAGAGCATGGGGGTGCGTTTCGAGGGGCCGGACAAGCTGCCGGTGTGCAATGCCGAGACGCTGGAGAGCAATGTGCCGGGGATCTACCTGGCGGGCGTCATTGTGGCGGGATCGCGCACCAACGAGATCTTTATCGAGAACGGCAGATTCCATGGCGGGCAGATTGCGCGGGCACTTCTGGGCAATTAGTGGGTGAGTCGGATGAGGAGAAGAAGCAGATTCTTCGCTCACCACCGCCAAACTGAAAAGCGTTTGGGGCCCCTTTTCGTTCAGAATGACACCTTCAAGATTAGAAGGGTTCCCAGGCAGAACAGCGTTCGGGGCCTGTCCACTTCGGATGGTTGGAAGGGTTTGAGGCTCGGGATATTCGCCTGACGCACAATTTCTTGTAGTTCTTGTAAACTCTTAAGACACGGGCTCTTCCATGAGATCGAGGTCGAATTGATGCGATGGTGGCCGCGCACGGTTCGGTGGCAGCTGATTGTCTGGCTGATGCTGCTGGAGGCGCTCTCCGTCGGGCTGTTTGCAACGATTCTTGTCACAATCGAGGGACTGGAGATAAGGCAGCGCGCGCTGGAGCGGCTGGCGCACCAGGCCACTTCGGTTGCCCAGCAGGCGGAAGAAGCGTACCGGGTATCAGCATCCAGAGCTGGTGCTGCCCTCGTTGCGGATGATGGGAGAAGCGCCGAGCGTGGCGCACGCCAAGATTACTGACGCCGCGGGGAAAGTGCTTTTCGCGAACCAGGGCGAGGCGTCGGCATCTGCATTGGACCCAGCGGAGAAGGCGCAGATTGCGCTGATACCTGCACACGAGCCGCGCGTATTTTCATTTGGCGATCAGCGGCGTGAAGGCGTGAAGGCGATCTACGACGGCGCGAACATTCAGGGCTATGCGTGGGTCGAGACGGACCGCTCGTGGGACACCGATCAACTCAATATCGTTTGGCGGAGTTCATTTTCGTTCGGGCTGATCTGGATTGGCGCGTCGGGATTGCTGGTATTGCTGATGTCGCGCTCCATTTCGCGGCCATTGAGCGTTTTGCAGGAAGGCACGCGCGCGCTGATGGGGGGGCCGGGAACGAGCGTGAGTTTTCCGCTTCCTGTGACAGTGGAGAACGAGTTCGGGGATCTGATCCAGGCTTTCAACCGGATGGTGGCCGTACTGGAGGAACAGCGTTCGGGACTGAACGATACGCTGTCGCTGCTGGATTCGATGCTGGCGAATGCGCCGATCGGGCTGGTGTTTTTCGATAGGCAATGCAGGATTGTGCGGGTAAATCAAGTGTTCGCGGAGATGACGGGCGTCGCGCTGAGCCGACATTTGGGACGCACGCTGCCGGAGGTGTTGCCGGAGCGTATTGCCATGCGCCTGGAGGAAGCGATACGGCACGTGATCGAAGCGGAGCAACCGGTACACGATCTGGACCTGGAAGGAGCGGGCAGCGAGCCGGGAGCTATGTGGACCTGGCTGGTGACTGCTTACCCGGTGCGGCCCACACGCGAGAAGGTGCGCTGGGTAGGTGCGATTGTGATCGATGTGAGCGAGCGCAAACGGAACGAGGATGCGCTGCGGAGGACAGAGAAGCTGGCGGCAACGGGACGCCTGGCGGCTTCAATCGCGCACGAGATCAACAATCCGCTGGAGGCGATCACGAACCTGCTCTACCTTCTGCGGAAGTTCTGCCAGCTGGATGCTGTTGCATTGAATTACGTGACGATTGCGGAGCGCGAGGTTCACCGCATGTCGGAGATCACGCAGCAGACACTGCGCTTTTACCGGCAGTCGACGCTGCCGGCGCGCGCGACGATGGAAGAGTTGCTGGATGCAGTACTGGACATGTACAGCGCGCGGCTGGGGACACTGGGCATCACGGTGGAGCGGAACTACGATCCGAATCTCGATGTGTTCTGCTTTGCGGGCGAGATACGGCAGGTGATTTCAAACCTGGTGAGCAACGCGATGGATGCAACGGAGGGCGGCGGCCGGGTGGTGGTGCGGGCGAGGCCTTCCCGGGATTGGGTGCATCCGCAGCGCGAGGGGGTGCGGATCACGATTGCCGATACCGGCAGCGGAATGACTGGCGAAGTGCGGCGCAGGCTGTTCGAGGCATTTTTTACGACCAAGGGCGCTACGGGGACCGGACTGGGGCTTTGGGTGAGTCACGAGATCATCCTGAAGCATCATGGAATTATCCACCTGCGCAGCCGGGCGGCGTCGGAGACGGGATCGTCGGGTACGGTGTTCCAGATCTTCTTTCCCGACAACGAGGAACTGACGGGCAGGGCGCCGGCGGAGGAGCGGGCGGTGGCAAAGGCGTAAGGCATGCGGATTCAGGAGCCCAGGCGGCTGCGCGCGGTTCGGGAATCTGTTACCAATGCGCGGAACTTTTGGTCCGGCTCGGGGTTAGTAACGATGACGGCAGAGCCAGGTGACCGTCAATATAAAGGACATCGCCACCGAATGATGCGCATCAATACAGTAGGGCGTGCGGGAGATTTGAGAATGAAGAAATCATGGATGTTCAGGGTATTTCCCTCGATAGCAGTGGTTGCTTTGGCGGGCGTGATGGCGCTGGCGCAGGATGCAGCGCCGTCGAGCGGACCGCGGAGCGATGGCCAGATTGAGATGGACGTGGTGCATGCGCTGGACGGCTCACAGGCCCTGAAGAACGACCTGATCACGGCGGCGACGGTGCAGAGCGAGGTGACGCTTTCGGGAACGGTGTCGAGCGATTCGTCAAAGCAACTGGCGGAGTCGATTGCGAAGACGGTTCCGGGTGTGACCGCAGTCCACAACAACCTGAAGATCGGCAATCCGGCGGATGACGCAAATGCGCAGGGCGCGCCGGCGAACGATCCTTCCAACGACATGGCGGATGCACAGGCACAGCCGAACCAGGGGTCGCAGAATAGCGGGCAGAATGCGCCGAGCATCAACCAGGCTCCTCCGCCGAACTGGGGCGATCAGAACCAGCCGCAGCAGCCGGCGTATGGGCAGCAGCAGGCTCCGCCTCCGGGATACGGTCAGAATCAGCCTCCGGCTTATGGGCAGGCACCTCCTCCTCCGGGGTACGGACAGGCGCCGCCTCCTCCAGGCTACGGGCAGGCTCCACCTCCTCCGGGATACGGACAACGTCCCGACTATGCACAGGCTCCGCCCCAGCCGCGGTATGAAATGCCGCGGGGACCGGTGAACATTCCGGAAGGGACTTTGATCCAGGTGCGGACGAGCGAAGCGGTGAACAGCAAGCGCGCCAAGGACGGCGAGCCGATCCAGTTCACGGTGATCCAGGATGTGACTATGGGCGGTGTGCTGGCAATTCCGCGCGGCGCCACGGTGCATGGCGTGATCGCCGAGGTGAAGCATCCCGACAAGGGTTCGCTGACTGGCAGCAATGAGCTGGCGCTGGAACTGACTTCGCTGGACCTGATGGGTCAGAACTATCCGCTGCAGTCGGACTTGTTCAAAGTGAAGGGGCCGGGCAAAGGTGAGCGCTCGGCTGGAAACGTGGTTGGCGGCGCACTGATCGGCGCGATTATCGGCGGTGCGATTGGCCGCGGTGAAGGCGCGGCGATTGGCGCGGCTGCCGGCGGTGGCGCCGGTGTGGCGGCATCGGCAGCATCTTCGGGGCCGGGAGTGTGGATTCCCGCGGAAGCGCTGGTGAGCTTCCACCTGGCGGCTCCGGTGACGGTGCAGCCGGTTACGCAGCAAGAGGCGATGCGGTTGTCGCAGGGGTTGTACCCGGGCGGACCGAATCTATATCGTCGCGGGCCCTATGGGTACAGGCCGTACCCGTATGCGTATGCTCCGGTGTATTACAGGCCGTATTACTTTTCGGGCGGGTACTACTACTGGCGGTAAGTCATTGTGAGACAGTTTGTAAGTCACCCCGGATTATGTAAGACATCGGGCAGGACGTGTAAGACAAATCTGCGAATGTAGGACTACGGGCATCCTCTCACGGGTGCCCGCCGTCTTTAGATGTAGGCCAAGCGCAATCGACAGATCGTGGCTCTAGCTCGCGTGCTCTAGCTCGTTTGGATTCCCTGCTGGTATTGATCTCGAAAACAACAAAAACAGGCTGATCGGAAGTACTGCGTGAAAGCGGGAGTGGCGGGAAATCGCAGTGTCTTTGGATAGAATTGGTCCCATGGAGATGGCTTCTTTTGGCGACGGATGGGAGGGACGCGTTGTCGAGGGCCGGTTTCCGCTCCTGGAAAGATTGGGAGGCACAGAGAATTGCGGGTTGTATTTCACCGTCCTGCAGGGCATGCACGAAGCCGTCATTCAACTGATTTCAACGGATGCCGCCCAAGCGGACACAGACATTGCGCAATGGAATTTCGCCATGTCTCTGTCCCATCCGCATTTGGCGAAGGTGTTTGCCGCGGGCCGATGCGTTATCGATCAGATGAGCCTGGTGTATGTCGTCGGCGAACGTTCTTCCACGAATCTTGCAAAGACGATTGAGAGCGGAACGCTCGAGGCAGGCCGGGCTAAAGAGATATTCAATCCGATTGTCGATGCGCTCAAGTACCTGCACAGCAATGGCGTCGTGCACGGCCATCTGAATCCATCGAATATTCATTTCGACGGCTCGAAACCGAGACTCTTGCTCACCGATTTACTCGTCGCCGGGCCAGTGAAGAGGAGCATCGGTGCAGCCGGCAACTATGATGCGCCCGAACTGCGAAATGGAGAGGTGACCGAGGCGGCGGATACCTGGTCGCTGGGTATGACGATGTGGGAGGCGATGACGCAAACGCCGCCCCCCCGGGACTTGTGGCGTGACGAGGAACCAGAGGTCCCGGTATCGCTGCCGAGTCCGTTTCGCGAAATTGCGCAGGACTGTCTCCGCCTGGATCCGGTCCGCCGGTGCACGCTTCAGACCGTTCAGGAACGGCTGGATGCGCGTGAGGCTATGCCCCTTTCCAAGGGCTCGATTCCGGAGCCCGTCATCGGGGGCCCGCAGGTTGATGACACGCTGCTTGCGACGAATCCAATTGGCGCAAGCGAGGGTCCAATCATCGATCAGCCGGTGGCACACTTCTCTGCGACACACTTCTCTGCGCCAGAGGAGATTGAAAGCAAAGCATCTTCTGAAGAGGCTGTTTTCTCCCGCTCGCTCACCCACTTTGAAGAGGCGCACCTTCCCAGGTCCCGGGTGATGCCCTATGCCGTTGTTCTGCTCGCGGTGGCCGCGATCGGCGCATTTCTGTTTGTTCGCGAACACAAGGCTGGGGCTTTGCCGGTGGCGATAGAGAAGGTGATCGCGACCAGTGCGACCGCGCCTCAGAAACAGGAACCTGCTCCCGCTCCGCCGACGCCAACCCAAACGGAACAGGCGCAGACGGAACCGGCGACCAGCCCAGTCGGATCGCAGGATCCAGGCAAAGATGTCCCGCAGGCGCAACCCGCCAGCGGTCAGGCAACGCAAGCCGACGGAACTCCGCAGGGTGAAAGCCGGAGTGCATCGGCGGTGAATCCGCCGGTTGCGCGGGCACCCGCTTCGGTGGATCGCGAACGGACGGAAGGGAATGCAAAAGGGCTGGTAGCGCAACGCATATTACCGACGGTGTCGCCCGGTGCGCGCGGAGGAATGAGAAGGCCAGTCGAGGTTCTGATCCGTGTCTCGGTGAACCAGGAGGGCACAGTTTCGGATGCCGCATACGTGGTGCCGGGGCCGGGAAATTACTTTGCCAGGGTCGCCCAGCGGGCGGCGCTGTCGTGGAAGTTCAAGCCGCCCGTACAGAACGGTGATCCGGAGCGCAGCGTCTGGATGCTCAAGTTCAACTTTGGAAGAGGAAGCACCGAGGCCACCGCGACGGAAGAGGAACAGTAGAGCGGTTCGAAAGCGCCGATCGCGAGCCTCCGACCTCGATCATCGTCAATCACCGATGGGTCATGTTCGCGCTGCTCGGGCTTACTCGCAGCGCAGGGCGACGATGGGGTCGATCATGGTGGCGCGGCGGGCGGGGATGTAGCACGCGAATACAGCCACAAATAAGAGAGTGACAGCGACACCGATGAAGGTGAGGGGATCGCGCGCGCCGACGCCGTAGAGTTGATTGCTCATGAGGCGTGTGAGGGCGAGAGCGGCGGCGACTCCGACGAACACACCCAGAAGAACCATACGCGCACCCTGGCCGACGACGAGGCGCAGAACGTCGCCGCGGCGCGCACCGAGGGCCATGCGGACGCCGATTTCGCGGGTGCGTTCGCCGATGAGATAAGACGTGACGCCGAAGATTCCCACGCACGACATGGCGACGGCGAGTATAGCGAATGCGGCAAGCAGAATCATGGAGAGACGGCGGGGCGCGAGAGAGTTGGCGAGGACTTCATTCATGGTCTGGACGGAATAGATGACGGCGCCGGGATCGGTTTCAGAGACGGCGAGGCGCACCGGGGGCATCACGCTCGCTGGGCTGTCGTGGGTGCGCACGACAACGGCGACGCCGTCGGCGACCAGGGCCATGAGCTTGGGCGGAAGCTGCATGAACGGATAGTAGAACTCGGCTTGAACGGGGGAATGCGCGTCGTTGCCGGGGCCCCACTGCTTGACGTGTCCGACGACGCCGATGATTTCTGCTTCAACATCGAACTCGGCGATATGGATGTGCTGGCCGACGGGATTCTGGTTCGGGAACCAGGTTTGCGCGAAGACGTCGTCGATGTCGACGACGACCGGCGCGCTTTCATCATCATGCACAGAAACGAAGCGGCCGCGCTGTAGCGTGATGCCCATAGCGCGCTGGAATCCGGATTCGACGAGATAGAACATGGCCTGGGGCATGTCGTTATCGTTGGCGGGCTTGGGCTGTCCCTTGATCCAGAAGGGAAGTTCGGAGTCGTGAATCATGGGCCGCGAGCCGAGGGTGACGGAGACGGCTTCAACGCCGGGGATGCTGCTGATGGCGGCATCGAAGCGGCGGAGGCGCGCGCGGGTTTCCGCGGCAGAGGTCTTCGCGTTGGTGGGCAGGGACATCGAGAAGGTGATGGCGTTGGCGGGGACGTAGCCGGGATCGACACGCCAGAGCGCGGAGAGCGAGCGAAGCATGAGGCCCGCGCCGATGAGAAGAACAAGGGCCATCGCAACTTCAAGAGAGACGAGAATGCCCTGGAGGCGATGACGGGCTCCGCCGGCGCCCTGGGTGCTTTGACGGAGGACCTGCTGCAGATTTGTGCGCGAGGATTTGAGAGCGGGAAGAAGTCCGAAGACGAGGCCGCACACGAGAGAGACGGAGAGTGTAAAGAGCAGAACGCGGGTGTCGAGGGAGATTTGATCGGTGCGAGGCAGGGCGGCGGGTAACAGGCGAACGACGGTGCGGGTCCCGATGAAGGCCAGTGCCAGTCCTAGCGCGCCGCCTACCCCGGCAAGGAGGACGCTTTCGGTGAGGAGCTGGCGGATGACGCGGATGCGGCCGGCGCCGAGAGCCGTGCGCAGGGCAAACTCTCCGGACCTGCGGGTAGCGCGGGCGAGCAGGAGACTGGCGACATTGGCACAGGCGACGAGGAGAACGAAGCCGACGGCGGCGAGGAGGACAAGAAGGAGCGGCTGTACGTCTCCGACGAGGTCGTCCTTCATGGTAAAGAGGGAGATGCCCACATCCTTGTCGGCTTCGGGGTAGTTGACGGCAAGGGTATGCGCGATGGAGTCCATATCGGTGCGGGCCTGTTCGAGGGTGACGTCGGGCTTGAGACGGCCGACGGCATGGGCGCTCATGTCGACGCGGCGATCGAGGAACGAGGGATCGGTCCATTGACCGATGGGGGTAAAGATGTCGCGATCGACGCCGTAGAAGGCGAAGCCGGGCGGGAGAACTCCAATGACCTGATAGGCCGTGCCTCGGAGGGTGATGGATTGGCCGATGACGTCGGGCGATGCCGCGAATCGGCGCTTCCAGAAGCCGCCGCTGAGGACAACAACGGGCGCGGCACCGGCATGATCGTCATCCCGCGTAAAGGTGCGGCCGAGGACCGGCGCGACGCCAAGGGTGGGAAAGAAAGCCGCGGAGACCATGAGGCCGTTGAGGCGCTCGGGTTTGGCGGTTCCGGTGAGGTTGAAATCCTCATGGTGGTAGATGGCCATCGAGGTGAAGGTCTGGCTGGCCCGCTCCCAGTCAAGGAAGTTGAGATAGCTGATGGGGGCGCGGTCGAGGCCGGCATTTTTCTCGTACATGGCGACCAGACGGCCGGGGCTGGCATAAGGCAGGGGATTGAGGAGCACGCCGTTGATGACGGAGAAGAGGGTGGTGTTGGCGCCGATGCCGAGAGCCAGGGTGAGGACGGCAATGGCGGTGAAGCCCGGGGATTTGAGGAGCATGCGCAGGGCGTAACGCAAGTCCTGAAGCAGGATGGTCAAGGCGGACCTCGCGAAGAGAAAAGCCTGGCGGCCGGAACCGTGTACTCCGGGGAGAGCACACGATGTCCCGAATCGTACCCTGGCATCTGGGAAAAGGCCATACGGGAGTGATGAAACGGTGTGTTGCGGCTCTCGATAGGCCGGGTTGGCGTGAATGCCGTGGCAGCGTATGGGGTCGTCTATAATGAAGGGGTATCGCTATAAGCGAGAATTGCGCTTTTTTCAGAGTGCTCGTGTCCCCGTGAATCTGGTTGCGGGGCGGCGAGGCTTTCGGGAATGCGCGTAGAGAGTTGAAGGCTTAAACCCACCCATGATTCGTTTCCTGCAGTCGAAAGACAATCGCCTCGTCAAAGCTTTGTTCGTTGTTATCATTGCGGCGGCCTCGGTTTCCATGGTCGTTTACCTGATTCCCGGCCTGACCGGCCAGGGGGCCGTTTCGGCGAATACGTACGCCGTGGTGTACCCGCACTGGTACAGCAAATTCTTCGCCAGCGGCGAAACGATCAGCCAGGAAAAGGTGGAGATGCAGGCGCGGCAGCAGTTGCAGCAGCGCAATCCGCAGTATGCGTCGAACCCGATGATCGTGCAGCTGTTTGAGCAGCAGGTCGGACAGCAGATGGTGCAGCAGCAGATTCTGCTGGCCGAGGCAGGCAGACTGGGGATCTCGGCGAACAACAATGACGTGCTCCAATTCCTTCACGAGGGGCAGGCGGGGCAGGTGCTGTTTCCGAACGGCAAGTTCATCGGACAGGACCAATACGCCGCACTGATCGCGGGCCGTTTTGACATGTCGGTGACCGAGTTTGAAGACAGCGTCCGTCATGACATCACGATTCAGCGGCTGCGGGCGTATGTAACAGCCGGCGTAACGGTGAGCGACAAGGAAGCGCGCGCGGATTACCTCAAGAAGGGGACCAAGATCAAGTTCGACTACGCCGTGATTTCGTCGGACGATATTCGCAAGTCGATCAATCCGACGGACGCGGAGCTGGAGGCGTTCTTCAAGAAGAATGCGGCTCGCTACTCGAATGCGGTACCGGAAGAGCGGACGATCAGCTACTTTGCATTTACGCCAAATGAGGTGCCGGGGGGTGTGCAGCAGCCGACGCAGCAGGAGATCGAGGCCTACTTCAACGCGCACAAGAGCGAGTACTCGGTACCGGAGCAGGCCAAGTCGCGTCACATTTTGATCCAGGTAGCTCCGGGCGCGGATGCGAAGACCGATGCGGCGGCGAAGGCCAAGGCTGAAGACATTTTGAAGCAGCTACAGAACGGCGGGAACTTTGCCGATCTGGCGAAGAAGAATTCGGACGACCCAGGCAGCAAGGACACCGGCGGCGAACTGGGTTTTGCGCAGCGCGGGCACATGGTGCCGGAGTTTGACAACGCGATCTTCACGCAGAAGATCGGCGACTACAAGATTGTGAAGTCGCAGTACGGCTATCACATTGTGCAGGTGGAGGAGCGGACGGCCGCGCATACGCAGTCGCTGGCTGAAGTTCTACCGACGATCCAGGCGACGCTGATTCGCCAGAAGTCGACGGCGTCGCAGGATTCCTTTGCGCGCCAGCTGACCTCGGAGGCGATCAAGAACGGGCTCGAGAAGACGGCTGCAGCACACCACCTGCAGGTGGTGACGACGCCTCCGGTCAATGCGCAGGGGGTGATTCCGGCGCTGCCGGATGGGTCGCAGTTGATTGCGCATGCGTTTGGCGCAAAGCCGAGCGATCCGCCGCAGTCGGCGCCCACGGGCGAGGGGTATGCGATTTTCCAGGTGAAGAGCGTGATTCCGGCGCATGCACCGACGTTTGCGGACTGGAAGAGCCATGTCGAAGACGACTACCGCAACGAGCAGGTTCCCACGCTGCTAGGCCAGAAGACCGCGGAACTGGCAGCCAAGGCGAAGGCGGAAAACGACCTCGCCAAAGCCGCGAAAGAGATGGGCGCAAGCTTCAAGACGAGCGACCTGGTGGATCAGACCGGGCAGGTGCCGGATCTTGGCGCGGTAGGGCAGGTAGCTCCGCAGTTGTTCGACCAGACGCCGGGCTCGATCAGCGGACCGCTCAATGCGGGCAGGACGGGCGTGGTGGCGAAGCTGGTGGACAAGCAGCAGCCCAGCGACGAAGACATCGCGAAGAATCTCGACCAGGTCAGGGACCAGATTCTCGAGCAGAAGCGGCAGGAGGCTTTTGAAATCTTCGCCAACACCATCATCACCGATTTCAAGAAGAAGAATCTCGTGCGCATCAACGCGAAGTCGCAGAGTCCGCTTACGGGCGAGTAGTTCGCCGTGAGGTTTCGAGGGGAATGGGCCCGCTTCCGACGCTTGGAAGCGGGCCGTTGTTTTGTGGGTGCGCGAGCGATGCACTGAGGCGCTGCCCCGGGATACGGAGCGGAGATAATAGCGACATGGATTTCGGGCGTTGTTCCGGCGTTTTATTGCACATCAGTTCTTTGCCTTCGTATGGAGGGATTGGGGATCTTGGCTCTGCCGCGCATGAGTTTATCGAGTTTCTGGCGGCGGGAAGGCAGCACGTTTGGCAGGTGTTGCCGCTGTGTCCGACGGGATACGGGAATTCGCCGTATGCGGGGTCGTCGGCGTTTGCCGGAAACCCGTACCTGATCAGCCTGGAGTACCTGGTGGATTGGGGCTGGATCGGCGGTGATCGCATTGCGGGGCTTGCGGGTCGCGGCGGCAATGTGAACTTCGATGAAGTGGAAACGCGAAAGCTGCCGCTGCTGTACGAGGCGGCGGGGAATTTTCTCGATCGCGGGGCGCACGATCCGGAGCTGGCAGCGCAGTGGAAGCGTTTCGAGGAGTTCTGCAAGGCCGAGTCGAGCTGGCTGACCGACTACGCGATGTACGCGGAGTTGCGGCGTCGGTTCAACACAGGCGCGTGGACCGAATGGCCGGAGGCGATCCGGCGGCGGGAGCCGAAGGCGCTGGCGCGGGTGGCGGCGGAGTCGGGACGCATGCTGGCGCAGGAGCAGGTGCTGCAATTTGCGTTTGCGGTGCAGTGGACGAATCTGCGCACAGCGGCGGCAGGGCACAAGATTCGAATCCTGGGCGACGTGGCAATTTTCGTCAACATGGATTCGGCCGATGTGTGGACGCACCCTGACATCTTTGAGCTGGATGCGGATCTGCGGCCAATTCATATTGCGGGCGTGCCGCCGGATTATTTTTCGCCCACGGGGCAGCGGTGGGGGAATCCGCTGTACCGGTGGGATGTGCTGCGCGCGCATGGGTTTGACTGGTGGATCGATCGGATTCGCAGATCGCGCGACCTGTACGACATGATCCGGCTCGATCATTTTCGAGGGTTCGAAGCATACTGGTCGATTCCGGCGGATGAGGAGACGGCGATCAACGGAACGTGGGTGAAGGCGCCGGGGCTGGAGTTGTTTAGCGCGCTGGAGTCGGCTCTGGGGCCGCTGCCGCTGGTAGCTGAGGACCTGGGGCTGATTACGCCCGAGGTGGAGGAGCTGCGGCGGAAGCTGGCAATGCCGGGAATGCGTGTGCTGCAGTTCGGATTTGGTGACAAGGGCTCGCATATGCACCTGCCGCATCAGTTCGCGCCGGGGACGGTAGCGTACACCGGCACGCATGATAACGACACCACGCCCGGGTGGTGGGGAACGCTGGGAAAGACGGAGCGCGCTTCCGTTGAGGCGCTCGTTGGACCGGTGAACAACCGCCCGACATGGCCACTGATTCGCGCGGCGGCGGGAAGCGTTGCGGAGATTGCGATTGTGCCGGCGCAGGATCTGCTGGAACTGGGGTCAGAAGCGCGGATGAACACGCCGGCGGTGCCACAGGGAAACTGGAGCTGGCGGGTGCCGGAGGGGAGCTGGAAACCTCAGCTCGCAGCACAAATGGCGGCCCTCGTGGATGTGACGGATCGCGAAAGCGATCCTCTCGGCGCGGGGAATACCGAATCGGGCGATACCAAAGTGTGAGTGCGGGTTACGTGCGTCGCCTTTGTCGATTGCGGTGATCTTGTTATCCTTGCCGCACATGGAAATTGCGGCGATTCAGACCCACGGGCTCACGCGGCGCTTCGGCGCGCTGACCGCGGTGCAGGATGTGACGTTCACGGTGGCAACCGGTCAGTTTTTCGGGTTTCTGGGGCCGAATGGCGCGGGCAAGTCAACCACCATCAAGATGCTGACCGGGCTGCTGGAGCCGACGGCGGGCACGATTGAGATTCTGGGCAAGCCGTTCAGCGCTGGGGCGCTCGACCTGAAACGCCAGATTGGCGTGGTTCCGGAGGGAATGGCGTTGCTGGGTCGGCTGACAGCGCCCGAGTACCTGCGCTTTGTGGGGCGGATGTACGGGTTGGAGCGCGAGACGGTGAACCGCCGAACCGAAGAACTGCTGGAGTTCATGCAGCTGGCTGACGAGCGCCGCAAGCTGGTCACGGATTTCTCGCATGGCATGCAGAAGAAGCTGGCGCTGGCAGCAGCAGTGATTCACGGGCCGCGCGTGCTGTTTCTCGATGAGCCCTTTGAAGGCGTGGATGCGATTGCGTCGGGCATGTTGAAGACCATGCTGCAGGGAATGATCAATCGCGGGGCAACGATCTTTTTGACAACGCATGTGCTGGAAATTGTGGAGCGGCTTTGCACGCACGTTGCGATCATCCACCAGGGGCGACTGGTTGCAAATGGATCAATCGAGGATCTGCGCGCGGGTGTGGCGAGCACTGTGCCGGGAGCTGAGACCGAGCAGAAGCTGACTCTTGAAGAGATCTTTCTCTCGATCGTGGGCGCCAGCGGGCAGGAACAGGCGCAGGAGCTTTCATGGCTGGCGTAGCGCGTGCGGAAGACGCGGCTGCGGGCGCAGGCGGCCCACTCGGCCAGATCGCGCGCCGTCAGTATGCGGCACTGGTGCAAATGCGGTTGCGCATGGTGGCCAATAATGTGCGCTCCGTGCAGGGCGCCTTTGAATTCGGCGCGCGTGGAGTGGCGCTCCTTATCTACTCCATCATGGGTCTGGCGCTGGGCTTCGGGCTTGGTGCGGGTGCGTACTCCGTGATGTCGGGCGGACATCAACGGCTGATTTCCGCCTTGTTCTGGACGGTGTTTCTAATTTGGCAGGCACTGCCCATCGTGCTGGCATCGTTCCAGGAGCAATTCGACCTCAGCGGACTGTTGCGCTTTCCGGTGAACTTCGGCTCGTTCTACGTGCTGAACGTGGTCTTCGGGCTAGTGGACGTGCCGACGATCCTGGGGGGCATCTGCTGCCTGGGAATTCTGACCGGGGTGACGCTGGCGCGGCCTGCGTTGTTCGCCTGGACGGCGTTTGCGCTGGCGATTTTTGCGTTGTTCAACATTCTGCTGGCGCGAACCGTGCTGGCATGGGTGGATCGCTGGCTGGCCAAACGCAGGACCCGCGAGATTGTGAGCGCGATTTTTCTGTT
This sequence comes from uncultured Acidobacteriaceae bacterium, assembly GCA_963830285.1. GTDB lineage: Bacteria > Acidobacteriota > Terriglobia > Terriglobales > Acidobacteriaceae > Telmatobacter. The sequence continues at coordinate 350,581 of CAWHLU010000007.1, read as the reverse complement.
GCTGATGCTGAGTTTGCAATTGCTGAATCCGGCGCTTCGGAGCGGTTCCCACTTTCAACGACCAGACAAAGAAGCCGCAAAAGCCAACCAGCAGAAAATCCAGAAGGAATTAGAGGTCTGGGCGAAGACCGCCCAGGCGCTGGAAGAGTGGCTGCCGCCGGGACTCGCCGCCGAGGTCGTCGTGGATTCGGAAGAAAGCAAGCCGGGGGGGATGTTGACGTCGCTGGGTGTGTTCGTTCTCTACATCCTGGCGACCGGGGTGTTGCTGGGAGTTCGGCTTCACGCGGAATATGGCGGCGAGCAGTTAAGTGAAGCGCCCTCCGCGCAAAAGAAGAACGCGAGCGACAGCAAGTGGCTGATCGACGGTTCGGGTCCAATTGCAGCGGTGGTCGAAAAAGAGCTTCGCACCGTACCGCGATCGATGCCGCTGCTGTTTGCCATCGGAGCGCCGCTTCTGACGGTCCTGGTGATCAGCACGGTAATCCGCAATGGAGCGCTGGGCGGACGCCCGTTTCCGCTGGGGTTTCCGCTGTGCGTCTGCTATGCGCTGCTGGGATTCACGCAGATGATCTTCAACAACCTGGGAGCGGAAGGGACGGGGATTCAATTGCTATTTCTGTCTCCCACGCCGATCCGCAAGGTGATGCTGGCGAAGAATCTCTTCCATGGGACGCTGTTTGTTGCGGTGGCATTTCTAGCGGGGGTTCTCGCTGCCCTTCGGCTGGGCAAGCCGGACTGGACTTTGCTGGCGGCCACGGCGGCCTGGGTGCTGTTTGCGCTGCCGACGAATCTTGCAGCCGGGAATCTGCTTTCGCTGATGATGCCGTATCGCGTGAATCTTGGGCGTGTTTCCCGGCAGCGGGGATCCCAGGCCAGCGCATTGGTGAGCATGCTGATCCAGGCGATTGTGATGGGGTGCGGTGTGGCCGTGCTTGCGCTTTGCACTTTTTTCGATAAGCGGTGGCTGGCCGCGCCGTGTCTGCTGGTGATGGCAGGGATATCGCTGGTGGCGTGGACGCGTGTGCTGGCGCATGCCGATTCGCTCGCTAATCGCAATCGCGATAATTTGATCGGGGCGCTGGCGAAGACGGAGTAGATGCGGGAGCTTGTCAGGCTTCGACGAGTGAAATGGGAATTGAGAAGACACCATCTCTACGGGACTCGCGGCCTTCCGAGGATCCGATTTCCCCACGCTGAAGCGCGGGGCTAAGCAACAGTGCGCCTCCGGCGCCTCGTCCCCCGCAGTCGGTCAAGGTCGGTGGACAGCTCATTCTGAATGGGATGAGTTGGGCGGTGGTGCAAAACCGTACACATCCGGCGCTCCCGGCCAAATGAATCTGAACCAGGCACACTTTTTTGGCGTAATTTGGTTCAGCCGGATTAATAATCGGCTGGTTTCAACGTCATCTCTATGAACAGTCAGAAAGGTCAGCCCGTGGCAAGCGCCAGTCCAACCCTGCCGGCGGTGGAATTGCAACAGAGTCTTTCCGACCTGTTCGCGATGCATCATCGACGCGTATTAATGGCTGCCTATCGCATTACCGGCAGCATGGCGGATGCCGAAGATGTGGCGCAGAGCGTATTTCTGCGGCTGGCGGCGGGCACCGAGTTTGCGGTCAGCAACGCGGGGAGCTACCTGTACCGTGCAGCGATCAATGGGGCGCTCGACCTGTTGCGGCGAAGAAACGCCGCGGCAAGCGAGCCGCTTGATTCGGCATCGGGCGTGGCGTCGCAGGGACGCGGCTCGCGGCCGGAGGCCGAGGCTCAAAGCAGCCAGCTGATGCAGTGGTTGCGAACGGCACTCGGTGACCTTAGCCCGCGGGCAGCGGAGATGTTTACGCTGCGGTATGTGGAAGAGCTGGACAATCGCGAGATTGCCTCGCTAATGAACGCGTCGCAGGCCGTGGTGGCGGTGACGCTGCACCAGGCGCGAGCCAAGCTGAAGAAGCAGCTCACAGAGATGGAACGGGGGAACCGATGAAGAACCACGACGAAATTCTGCTGGACAATGCGACCCAGGCGATGCGGGATGCACAGCCCGAGGCCGGTCAGATTTCCGCTGCAGCTGAGAAGGTAGCGGGCAAGCTGGGTATTGCATTTACCGAATCCGCGTCCATTGAGAGTTGCGAAGACGTACGCTCGTTGTTCAGCGCATATCGCGCGGGAACATTAGCTGAGAATCGCGCACTGCTGGTGAAGGCGCATCTGCGCGAGTGCGGCGTATGTCTGCGTCGATTCCACTCAGGCTCTGGTGCGGTGGACTGGTCAACGCCCAAGGCGATGCCTACGCGCGGCACGCATGCAGCCGTGGGTAATGAAGTGGGCGATGGCAGCGTCGCTGGCGGTGGCGGCGACGGGACTATTTGTGTACAGGACCTACTGGCAGATTCCGCCGGGAGTACGGGCGGAGGTAGAGTCGATCGACGGATCGGCCTCGCTGATTACAGATAACGGGGATCGGCTGCTTGCGGCGGGCACCGAGTTGAAGGAAGGCGACGAACTGCGGACTTCCGGTGGGTCGCATGCGGTGCTGCGGCTGGCGGATGGTTCGACGGTGGAGATGAACGAGCGCAGCGCGGTGAGCGTTGGCGCGCGCGGGCACAACATGACGGTCGATCTCGATCACGGAGCGGTGATCGTGAGGGCCGCGCACCGGACTTCGGGTCATTTGTATGTGAAGACGGACGATTGCAGCGTTGCGGTGACGGGCACTGTCTTTTCAGTGAATGCGGGCATCAAAGGATCGCGCGTGGCTGTTCTGCAGGGCGCTGTGGAAGTGGCGCACGCCGGCGTAACGTCGACGATCCATGCGGGCGATGAATATACCTCTTCGCAGAATCTTGCTCCCGAGCCGGTGAGCGAGCAGGTGGCGTGGAGTCCGAATCACGAGCAGTACATCGAACTGCTGGCGCAATTCTCGACGCTGCAGCATCGCATTGGGCAGATTCCGATTCCGCAGCGGTATGGGAGCGATCTGCTGGATCGGATGCCGGGAGATACGCAGCTTTACGTGAGCATTCCGAACCTGGGCGACTTTGTGAGCCAGGCGAAGACAATCTTCGAGGATCAGCTCAAGCAGAGCCCCGTGCTGCAACAGTGGTGGAGCAGGGGCAACCAGGATAAGACGGCGGAGATGGATGCGCTGGTGAACAAGGTGCACGACCTGAGCCAGTATCTCGGGGACGAGATGGTGGTCGTGGCGCTGAAGCAGCAGACGGGCGCTGGATTTGCGGTGGTCGCGGATGTGCAGCGCAGCGGGCTGGCGGACCTGTTGAAGGAGCAATTTGCAAAGGGCGCACCGGGCGGATTGACAGTGCTGGATGAGAGCGCGCTTGGTGCAGTGGCTGCGGGCAAAAAGGGAGATGGCGCGTATGCGCTGGTGCGAGAGAAGGAAGTGGTCTTCTCCAACAATGTCGACACGCTGAAGACGATTGACGCGCAACTGAATGCGGGATCGAGCGGGTTTGCCGCAACGGATTTCGGCCAGAGAATCAAGGCTGCTTACGACCGCGGCGCCGGCGTGATTCTTGCGGCGAACCTGCAGCAGATGCTGGCCGGGGCGGAAAGCCACGGGGCAAAGGGGCACGAAGCGTTTCTCGAGCAGTCGGGCATCAGCGGCGTGCGGTACCTGATTGCCGAGCATCGCGAGTCGAATGGAACCCCGGAAAATCATCTGAATCTGCAATTCTCCGGCACGCGGCAGCGCGTGGCTTCGTGGCTGGGTAATCCGGCACCCGTGGGTTCGCTGGACTTTGTTTCGCCCAATGCAGCACTCGCAGTGGCCGGCGTTTCCAAAGATCCGACGGCGATTGTGGATGACCTGATGGCCATGATGTCGGCGGACAAGAACGGCGCGGATGAGTTCAACAAGGCGCAGGCTGAGTTGGGGATCGATATTCGCAACGACCTTGCCGGGAACCTCGGCGGGGAGTTCCTGTTCGCGCTCGATGGGCCGGTGCTGCCGACTCCATCGTGGAAGGCAGTAATCGAAGTACGCGACTCTGCGCGGTTCGAGACGACGCTGGAGCAACTGGTGACGGCGGTGAACAATCATGTGCAGGATAAAGGTGGACACGGCGTGACAATTGACGCGAGCCAGGCGGGCGGGCAGACTTTTCATAGTGTGCACAATTCGTCTACTGGCGTTGTGGTCGCGGAGTATACCTATGCCGATGGGTATATGATCGTTGCTCCTACGCGGGCACTGTTGATGGATGCACTGCGTGCCCATTCGACAGGGGACACGCTGGGGCGCTCGGCGAGCTTCAAGGCTTTGCTGCCGGTGGATCAGAATGAGAACTATTCGGCGGTAGCGTATCAAAACCTGGGGCCGGTGTTGACGCCATTGCTGTCGCACATGAGCGGCGAGTCGGCGGATGCCTTGAAGAAGCTTGCTTCAGACTCGCATCCGACAGCGATCTGCGCGTGGGGCAAGGACGCGGGGATCGAGGTAGCGAGCAACAGCAACCTGTTCGGATTCGATTTTCTGACTCTCGGCAGCCTGTTGCATTCAGGCAACAAACAAGCAACTCCTGCTGCGGAACAAATGCAGTGAGTTGCACGTAAGAGATGACATGGGCGTGATCGAACTTGATCGACTGGAGGTGCGGCTTGGTGGCCGCACCGTCCTGAATGGATTGACGGGAGAGCTACGCGGTCACGCTATCGGACTTCTGGGGCCAAACGGCGCCGGAAAATCGACACTGATCAACACGCTGCTTGGGTTTCACGAACCGGCTGGCGGGGTTGCAAAGGTGCTAGGCCTTGATGCACGGGTGGATCGAATGCGTATCCGCCAGAGCGTCGGCTACATGCCCGAGAACGACTCCTTTATCGGGAACATGAATGGCGTGCATTTTGTGCGCTACATGGCGGAACTGGCCGGGCTGCCTCCGGCCGAGGCGCTGGAGCGCGCACACGAGGCGCTGTTTTACGTGGGACTGGGCGAAGTGCGCTATCGCAGGATCAGCACGTATTCGCTGGGGATGAAGCAACTGATCAAGCTGGCGCAGGGGTTGGCGCACGGGCCGAAGCTACTGATCCTGGACGAGCCAACCAACGGGCTAGACCCCACGGCGCGCCAGCGCATGATTCAGCTGATCAAGGACATTCGCAAACAGGGCGGAACGCATCTGCTGATCTCGTCGCACCTGCTGCGCGATATCGACGAGACGTGCGATGAGGTTCTGATTCTGAACAAGGGGCGTATTGCCGCAATTTCAAATATCGAAGAGGAGCGGCGGTCGCATCGCCATTTCATTGAAATGGAGATGACGGGCAGCACCGATGGGTTTGTGCAGAAGATGCAGTCGCAGGGATGCGAGTGCGCGAGCTTTGCCGGCGGTCGCGTGAAATTGGTGATGCCGGATGCACTGAGCGCGAAAGACCTGTATGTAACGGCCGCGGAGTTTGGCGTGCAGATCCGGCGCATTCAGCAGCGGCGGGATTCTCTGGAAGATATCTTCCTGCGGGCGATGGAGTATGAGGGAGGCAGGGTAGATCATGTCGGTGTTTAATCATGATTACCGGCCCTATGAAGGCCGTCTGACTCCGCTGGGATCGCGTCCGCTGGTGCTGGCGCGGTATGCGCTCAATGAAGCGTGGTCGTCGAAGATCACGATTGGGCTTTTTGTCCTGTCGCTTCTGCCGTGCCTGGTGGACCTGGTGATTATCTATGTGGCGGATAATCCCATGGCGCGGGCGCTGATCATGCGCGGGGCACCAGGACTCGACGTCGATCGGAGCTTCTTTCTTCACGTTCTGGAGACGCAGTGCTGGTTTGCGCTGGTGCTGGCGGCGTGGATCGCGCCGCGACTGGTGTCGTTTGACCTGGGCGATAACGCACTGCCGATTTTGCTGAGCCATCCCATTTCGCGATTCGGATATCTGCTGGGCAAGTTTGTCGCACTGGCTCTATCGCTTTCCTACGTTACGTGGATTCCGTGCCTCATCCTTTTTGTCTATCAGTGCTATGCTTCGCCGCAGCCGTGGGGGATGGCGAACTTGTCTCTTGCGCTGGGGATCTTCACCGGGGCGGTGGTGTGGGTTGTGCTGCTCTCAATGGTGGGGTTGGCGGTATCGGCGTGGGTGAAGTGGCGGGTAATTGCGACGGGGGCGATTTTCGCGGTGGTATTTGTTCCGGCGGGTGTGGGTGGAATGGCCAGTTTGATTCTGCGAACCAGGTGGGGATTACTGCTGAATCTTCCGTTCATGATGTCGGAACTTTGGCAAAGGATGTTGGGTGCGCCGGTGCCGATCCGTATGAACGAGCGGTTTATACTGCCGACTTTTCCGATGGTGGTGACACTGGTCATTGCGTGTCTGCTGTGCGTAGCGGTGCTGAATGCGCGTATCCGTGCGCGCGAGGTGGTGCGCGGATGAACGCGGTGACGGACACAATTCGTTTCGAGAATGTCTCGAAGTTCTACGGCGAGGTGCTTGGCGTGAACCGGGTTTCGCTGACGATGACGCCGGGAATTACTACGCTGGTGGGGCCGAACGGATCAGGCAAGACCACACTGATGAACCTGATGACGGGACTGGTGCAGCCTTCGCGCGGAACCGTCTCGGTGCTGGGGCTGGCGCCGTCGAACGCAACGGAGTTTTTTTGCAACGTGGGGTATTGCGCACAGTTTGATTCGTTCCCGCGTGGGTTGACTGGATTCCAATTTGTGCTCGATAGTCTCATGCTTTTCGGCATGAGCGAGGAAGACGCACATGCGTTAACGGCGGAGGCACTGCAGCGCGTTCAACTGGACGGCGAGGCGGCGCACCGGAAGATTGCCGGATACAGCAAAGGAATGCGGCAAAAGATCAGATTGGCGCAGTCGATCGCGCATCATCCGCGGGTGCTGGTGCTGGATGAGCCGCTGAACGGACTGGATCCGATGGCGAGGGCGGAGTCGCTGGCATTGTTTCAGGAACTGGGGCGGCAGGGGATGCACGTAGTGATTTCGAGCCACATTCTCGACGAAGTGGATCGCATCTCGGATCGCGTGGTGCTGATTACGGGCGGCTATCTCATCGCGCAGGGGAACATTCACGAAGTGCGGAAGGAAGTGCGCGACAAGCCGATGCAGGTGCTGATTCGCTGCGACAGTCCGGAACTGCTGGCGTCGAAGATGTTTGCGGTGAATCACTGCGTGGAAGCGCGATTGCATGCGGATGGACACGGCGTATTTTTGCGCACTGGAGACATTGATCAGTTTTACCGGCTGCTGAATGAGATTGCAGCCGAGGGATTGGTGAAGATCGACGCGGTGGCTCCGGCCGATGACAACGCAAACGCCATCTACCAGTACCTGATTGGTTCAGACGGGAGCGCGTCATGATGCAGCAGAGTCTCGGCAGCGCGATCGGCATTCTGCGGCAACAGCCCTGGTCGCTGTGGTGGGTCCAGGCGCGCCGCCTGACCCGGATCGAGATCAGGCGCAACCTGTTTACGCGACGGGCATGGTGGATTTATTTTCTTGCGTTCATCCCGGCCGTGATCATCCTGATCCACCTGCTTATCGACTCGCACTCTGGCTTCGGCATGAGCGACGACACCGAAGTGCTTGGAGGCGTGGTGCAGCTCTACTACGTCCGGCTGGGGATCTTCTTCGGGTGCCTGGGGATTTTTTCGCGGCTGATTCGCGGCGAGATGATCGAACGGAGCCTGCACTATTACCTGCTGTCGCCGGTACGTCGTGAAGTGATCCTGCTGTCCAAGTTTTTTGCGGGCGCCGTGAGCTCGGTTTTGTTGTTTGGCGTTGCGGTCGTTGCCGACTTCGTACTGATGTATGTGGGATATGGCGCTGCGGGCCGGGACTTCATGCTACATGGGCCGGGGCTGGGACAGATCGAGGCGTATCTTCTGATCGTGGTGCTGGGCTGCCTGGGGTACGGATCGATCTTCCTGCTGCTGAGCCTGATGTTTCGCAATCCCATGCCGGGCGCGATGCTGCTGCTCGGGTGGGAGGCGATCAATCCGGTGATGCCCTCATTGCTGCAGAAGTTCAGCGTGGCCTCGTACCTGCGCCACCTGATGCCGGTCAGTGTCCCGGCGGAGGGCGTCTTTGCGCTGCTGACTGTTGAGACCGAGCCAGTATCGGCATGGGTCGCCGTACTGGGCCTGCTGGCGTTGATTGCGCTGGTGCTGACGTATACGTGCTATCGGATGCGGCGGCTGGAGATTCGGTACACCACGGAATAGGTTCGTCCTGCAATCGAGCCCCCGATGAGGGTTCTTGCATGCACCCTTGGCGCTGATCTTCTCCCGGCTTTCGCTTTTCAATACGACGTTTGTTACTTAATTTAAATTTCCTCCGTTTTTCCAGTTGACGCGTGTCGCACTCTCCCTTAGTTTCGTAGACAACATTTCAGAGATTACGGGTCGAGTAGATCTGATTTTGGGCTGCCTGGCGCACCTGCAAGTGGTGGTGTGCCCGAGTGACTCGAAGCAAGAGAGATCTTGCAAGCCGTTTCGCGTGAGCTCGGAATTCGAGGCAGGTCCCAATGATAACTAGAGTCAGCTCAGTTTGCCTGTTGCTGCTTGCGTCTGCAGCGCCCACGTTCTCAGCTGTTACCGTGACGAGCCCCGAGACTGGCGGGCAGGTGTCTTCGCCGTTTACATTGCAAGCGACGGCTACGCCTTGTTCGTCGCAGGCAATATCGGCGATGGGGTATTCGCTCGACAACAGCACGAACACAACCATCGTGAATGGAACATCGGTGAACGCGGCGGTTTCGGCAGCGATCGGCGCGCACGTGCTGCACGTCAAGTCGTGGGGAAATCAGGGCGCCTCCTGCGTGGTGGATGTTGCGATTACGGTGGTTGCCTTGCCACCGCCGAATGCAATTGCCGTTTACGGCATTCAGAAGCAGTTTGTCTGGCAGGGAGCTAGCGATTCGGCGACGGGTGGCGGACTCGCAAGCGGGACCTTGAGCCTGGTTGGATGGCCGTCGCTGAGTGGGCTCGCCCGTCGGTTTTCGATGAGCTATAACAACTCCGGCGGAGAGCGCTTCTGGTCGGTGTTTGGCGCGGATACCAATGCGAAGAATTTTCTGTATGACGCGAAGGTATACATTGCCGCGCCTTCGGGCGATATTGCCAACATTGAAATGGATATGAACCAGGTGATGGCCAACGGGCAGACGGTGATCTTCGGATTCCAGTGCGACGGCTATACCGGCACGTGGGACTACACGACCAATGCCGGGACGCCGGAGGATCCCGTGGATCAGTGGCTGCATTCCGGCGCACCTTGCAATCCGCGGAACTGGGCGACCGGCGTGTGGCATCACATCCAGATCGCATACTCGCGCGATGACGAGGGAAATGTGACGTACGAATATGTCACGTTTGATGGTATACGGAAGACGCTGAACGAGACCACGCCTTCGGCCTTTGCCCTGGGCTGGGGATCGGCGCTACTGACCAATTTCCAGATTGATGGGCTGGGCGGATACGGATCGGCCACGGTGTACGTGGACAATCTGACGGTCTATCGCTGGTAGCGAGAGGACAGTCTTAGAGCAAATGGCGGGCTTCGCATGCTGAGGCGAGCAAGGCGCGTCTTTATGCCATTGAAGAAGCCAGCGCTTTCACGCCGCGCAGATCGATTTTTCCCGTGCCCAGACATCGGCAGCGCATCGACGTGGAAGAACTGGTTCGGCTCGCGGCTTCCACAGAGCGGGCAGATCGCACTGCGGCAACTTTTCCAGCACGGGAGCAAGCTTTTCTGTCGAGAGCGTGGTGATGACGACGATGCGTTCGCCCTTCTTTTCGTCGGGCAGAGCGGTGACAGCGAAGACCTGCTCGGTGACTCCGGCCAGCTCGTGCAGCTTGTCTTCGATGCGGATGTGGGGCACCATCTCGCCGCCGATCTTGCTGAAGCGCGAGAGGCGATCGGTGATGGTGAGGAAGCCGTCCTCCTCCATCATGCGCGACGTCGCCGGTGGTGTACCAGCCATCGTGCAGCACTTCGGCGGTCTTCTCCGGCTTGCCCAGATAGCCCTTCATCACGTTCGGGCCCTTTACCAGCAGCATGCCCGGGTTCCGGGCGCGACCGGCTCGCCGGTGTCGAGATCGACGACCCTCACGGAGACGCCGGGCAGCGGATGGCCGATTTTGCCGCGCCGTGCGCCTGACCTGGCGGAATCCCGGAGCGCGGAAGTCGCGCCCATTGACGGTGACCACGGGCGAACACTCCGTGCAGCCATAGCCCTCGAGAGGGCGGATGCCGAAGGTGTCTTCGAAGGCAAGCGCGACGCGCTCGGCGCAGCTTTTCCGCGCCGACCAGCACGTATTGCAGGCTGCCGAAGCTCTCCGGCGAACAGCGCCGCATGTAGGCTTGCAGAAATGTTGGCGTGGCGATGAGGAAGGTTACGTTGTACTTCTCGACCAGTTCGCCGATGACCTTGCGCGTCGAGCGGATTGGGATGGTAGACGACGCCGACGCCGTTCACCGCGGGCATCCACAGCGCGGCCATGAAGCCAAAGGAGTGAAAGAAGGGCAGGATGCCGAGGATCTTGTCGCGGCCATCGAGCATGAAGACCTGCGAGACCTGCTGATGTTGGACATGATGTTGAAGTGCGTGAGCATGACGCCCTTGGGATCGCCGGTGCTGCCGCTGGAGAAGATGACCGTGGCCAGGTCGATCGACAGGTGAGGCTTTGCGGTCGTCTGCCGGGAACACGGGCGACGCGAGTTCGCGCGCTTGCGCACGAGTACGTCTGCGCAGCAGAGCGGTGGATGCGAGCCAAGCAAACGCGAGCGCAGGCAATTTTTCGCGTGAAGCGCGGAGCAGCCAATGCGTCTTCAAGAAACAGCGGTGCGGCCGGGAATGACGAGGTTGGGAAAGCGCTCGACGAATGCCTTCGAGGTGATGACCACATCGACGCCGCATTGGTTGTGCGCAGGATGCAATGACTTCGCTCGACGAGGTGTAATTGAGATTGACGGGCACGCGGCCCAGCAGCATGAGCGCGTAGTTGGTGAGCGCGCCGCCGACGGATGGGCGGCAGCAGCATGCCGACCATCTGGCTGCTCGCCGATCTGGCGGCGCAGGCGGCGCGCAATGTAGATGGTCTTGGTGAGCGCGGAGACCAAAGGTCACCTTGGGCGTTTTGCCGTCGGCCATCATGAAGCGCAGCGGGTAAGCGGCGCGCGGTGCGCACAAAGGCGCGATCGAGCGTCTTCATGCGGGGCTTGCGCTTCGCGGAAGGCTTCGGCGTGCAGCTCCTGCACCGCGGCTGCGCACCTCGATGGCTGTCGATGTGGGCGGCATGGGCGTGCCGAAGCTCACCGTGACGGGATAGGGAATGCGACGCGGCATCTTCCACAGAAAGCGGCCGCGCTCGAAGCTGAAGATGCTGCCCCATACGCCGTCGAGGTTCACGGGGATGATGGGAACATCGACGCCCTTCATGATGCGTTCGAGGCCGCGGCGGAAGGGAAGCAACTGGCCGGTGCGCGTGATCTGCCCTTCGGCGAAGATGCAGACGATTTCGTCGTTGCGCAGCGCTTCGCTGGCCGTGTGCAGCGAGCGGATCATCTCGCGCGGACGCTGTTCGCTTGAGATCGGAATGGCCTTCATCATTTTGGCGAACGGCTTGATGATCGTGTGGTCGTAGATGCCCTTGTACATGAGGAAGCGGATCGGCCGGTCGGTCGAGGCGATCAGCAGCGCCACATCGACGAACGACATGTGGTTGCACACCAGCAAGCGCGCCGGTCTTCTCGGGAAAGTTGTCGCGGCCGATCACCTTGACGCGATAGATGGTGTGCGTGACGAAGAACAGAATCAGGCGGCCGAACCACTCCGGCAGCAGGATGAGAACGTAGACCGTGCCAGCGGCGGTGATGACCGAGGCGGCAACGATGACGCCGCGCGGATCGAGATGGATGTATTCGGTGAAGACGAAGTAGACGCCGGACGAGAGCGCAGATGCCGACGAACGACAGCAGGTTTGCCGCGGCGATGATGCCGCCCTTGTCTTCTTCGGCGGGGCGATGCTGGATCAGCGCATTGACGGGCACGGCGAAGAATCCGGCCCAGAATCCCGAGCATGCCGAGCAGCAGCGCCGAGCCGATGCATGCCGTGCGGCGACGCTCCGAGGAGCAGGCCGGTGACGGTCATGCCGATGGAGCCGAGCGGAATGAGGCCGTACTCGATCTTGTTGCCGCTGAGCCAGCCGGCAATCATGCTGCCGATGCCGATGCCCACGGCCAGCGTGGCGTTCAGATATCCGGTCTTGGTCTGGCCGATGTGCAGCACATCGGGCCCGTAGACGACGATGGTGGAGAAGAGCAGCGAACCGAGAAACCAGAAGTAGGTGTTGCCGAGCACCGCGAGAAACAGCGGCGGGTCGCGGCGCATGACTTGATCTGCGTCCACAGGTCGCCGACGATGTTCAGGCGGAATTTCTTTTCCGGCGCGGCGGCCGGAACGTGGTCGATGCCGAAGCTGGTGGCAAGGCCAGCACAGGCGAGAGCGAGCAGCGCGTAGCCGGCATAGACTTCGTGGCCGCGGAAATGCTCGGCCATGGCCGCGCCGGTGACCGTGCCGACGATGATGGCGAGGAACGTCCCCAGCTCGATGACGCCGTTGCCCCAGGACAGGCGCTTGGCGGGCAGCAACTCCGGGAGCAGGCCGTATTTCGACGGCCCGAAGAGCGCGGCCTGCGTGGCGACGAGCCTCAGCGCGACCAGCGAAAGCGGCGAAGATGCGGGGCGAGGCCGGCGGTGGCCACCACCATCGAGCCGATCTCCATGACCTTGGTCCAGATGGTGATCTGGCGCTTGCTGAATCGGTCCGCCAGCCAGCCGCCGGGCATGCTGAAGAGCACGAAGGGCACGGAGAACAGGAACGTGACCACGGAGACGAAGGTCTCACGCTCGTCGTTGCGCAGGCCCATGCCGACGATCATCGAGAGCAGCAGATTGCGCAGAATGTTGTCGCTGTAGGCGCCCTGAAACTGCGTGGCAATCAGCGCCCAGAAGCCGCGCTCGCTGCGCTGTACTTCCGGTGCGATGGGAACCTGGGAAACCTCGAAATCTGCAGTCGGCATGGTTGATCTCAGTTGGGTAGCGATGATTATAGAGCGAGCCCCGTGAACTGCGGCTCGCAATACGGCCTAACTCGAACACTCGGGGCTGGATGACCGCCTTCGCTGCAACGCGATTTTCCAATTGCACGGCCCATGTGGGTGTGACACCATTTTTGGACGATGATTCCCAGGATCTCGAAGAGCCTCGAAAGAGTGTTTCTCGGTTTCTTGTTCATGGCGGTCGCAGCTGGGATTCGTGCCCAGAGCTTCGATTTCGAGAGCAGCCATCCCCAGACAATCAAACTCGATGGCCTATGGCGTTTCCATGTGGGCGATGATCCTCAGGGAGCGATGGGCTGGGCCAGTCCGGCCTTCGATGATTCAAAATGGCAGTTGCTGCGATCGGACAGGTCGTGGACAGCCCAGGGGTTTCAGGGAAACGCCGGTTTTGCGTGGTATCGATTCAAAGTTTCCCTGCCAGAAACGCACAAGGCCTTGGGGATTTGCATTCCGCGCATGCACAGCGGCTACCAGATTTTCGCCGACGGCAAGCTCATCGAGCAATTTGGCGCCATGCCACCCCATCTTGGGTACTTAACCGAGTTCGACCATATCGTTCCGCTTGTACCTGGGGAGACAAACGCCCCACGAATGCTCTCGATTGCCATACGCGTGTGGCAAGTAGGTTGGTTCGACCCCGTTGGCGGCCCGGAAGGAGCGGCGACGTTCGGCGAACTGGATGCGCTGAAAGACTTGAGGGCACAAAATGACCGGACTCGCTTCTGGTCGGAGACTTCAAGCAACGCGCTGATGTTGATGAACCTTTTGGCTGCTCTTGCCGGGTTCTTTCTCTTCTGGATGCGTCCCGCCGATCGCGAATACCTGTGGTTCGGTATTTATGAGCTTCTCACCGGCGTTGAACACCTGGCCACAGATTGGCCGATGTTTTATCCGACCGGGTGGACGAGTCATTGGCTATTCGACAGTTGCTTATCTGCTGCAAGCTGGCCGTTCTTTCTCGTGTTCGTGTTCAGGATTCTGAATGGACGCCGAAATTGGCTGTTCTGGGCCGCGATGGCGACCGCACCTGCGACGGTGCTCATCAGTTTCGCCGTCGTCGTGCAGTGGCTGTCCTACGATCAGTGGCGAATCGCCTGGGCAGCCTGCTTGATTCCTTACTTCGCGTACATTTTTGATCTGCTCTACCGGAGAGCCCGTCAGGGAGTCGCGGATGCCCAACTACTGTTCGTTCCCGTCGCCATTTGCTACACCTCATGGTTTGCAGAAATCGTGCTGGTATACATTTGGGTGTCTGGGCATAGCTGGGTCGGCAAGGACTTCGGCTGGTTTTTTGAGATTTCGCAATGGCCCTTTCCGTTTTCGTTCCAGGACCTGGCCGATATGCTTATGCTGCTGGCGGTGGCTGCCGTCCTTCCTCTGCGCTTCGCCCGCTCCCGCCGCGACGAAGAGCGGCTCTCAGCAGAGCTGGAATCAGCGCGGACCGTTCAGCAGGTACTTATCCCAACCGAAATTCCCCTGGTCCCGGGATTCGAAATTGAATGTGTCTACAAGCCGGCGGGGCAGGTTGGCGGTGACTTCTTTCAGATCATTCCAATCGCTTCAGGGGGCACGCTGATCGTTATCGGGGATGTCAGCGGGAAGGGAATGCCCGCGGCGATGACTGTGTCATTGCTCGTGGGCACCTTGCGCACTCTCGCCCACTACACGCAGAGTCCATCGGAAATTCTCAGCGCCATGAATCAGCGCATGCTGGCGCGCAGCCGGGGAGGCTTCACGACCTGCGTGGTTGTTCGCATCGCACCGGACTACACCCTGACAGTTGCAAACGCCGGCCACCTTGCGCCTTATCTGCAAGGAAGGGAATTGGAAGTGATCAACGGCTTGCCTCTCGGGCTCGCAGCCGAGTCCGTCTATCCTGAAACTGCGCTCACTTTGCCGGAAAATGCGCAGCTCACGCTTGTCACGGATGGTGTGGTTGAGGCCCGCGCACGCAGTGGGGAGTTGTTGGGATTCGAGCGCGCCGCAACGCTCTCAACGCAGCCCGCCGAATTCATTGCCCGGGCGGCTCAAATCTTCGGCCAGGAAGACGACATCACAGTCTTGACGCTGTCGCGCCCGTCTTCACAGGCGCAACCGAAGGGCGCTCCATCGCCGGCAGAGCTGATGCCGTCGTGAAATTCAATTTCGTCTAGAAGGGTATGTCGTCGTCGGAGATTTCGGCGGACTGACTGTATTCGTCGTGGCCGGCGGCCGTGCGCTGGTCGGCGTTGTTCGCTGATCCGGACTGACGGCTGTATCCGCCGGAAGTCGAACCGCCGTCTTCGCGGCCAGAGAGAAGAGAGATATCGTTGACGATGATCTCGGTGCGATACTTCTTCACGCCGGTTTCCTTGTCGTCCCAGCTGCGCGTCTGGATCTTGCCCTCGATGTAGAGCTTGGATCCCTTTTTTACGTAATCGCGCACAATTTCAGCGAGGCGCGTGAAGGCGACAAGATTATGCCACTCGGTGCGGTCCTGCCAGTTGCCCTGTGCATCTTTCTGGCGGTCGCTGGTGGCGAGAGTGAAGTTTGCCACCATGGTGCCGCCGCCCGTGGAACGGATCTCGGGGTCCTTGCCCACATTACCGAGAAGAATGACTTTATTTACTGACTTTGCCATATGCCTGCTGCTGCTCCTGTTCACTGCCAATTTTTCATGTCCTGTGCCTAAATCTCATGTCCGGCACGGCTAATATTTCGTGTCTTGCCAAAATCTCGTGTCCCTGCTCTTCTAAATCTCGGTGACACAGGAGTTTGTGGCTAAACTAGTCAGGAACAGTTTCTCCTTTCCCGTAAGATCGTTAATCAAAAGTATAGGTGATCGGCCCGAGCCTGGTAAAACGAGCGGTTGTTAGCGATTCTGAGCAGAGGTCCGGACATGGCCCCAGCCCTCTACGGCTGGAATGGAACTGGGCAAATTTACAGATTTGATCTTTTTAGTTGATCGATGACCCGCTCCTGACGACATACCCGAGTCCATTGCTTCCTTGCTACTCGGCGCGCAACACGTTAGCGGGGTCAAGAGATGCCGCTCGGCGGGACGGCAAATAACAGGCAAGCAAGGACCCGGCAACGACACATGCAACTGCCCCGGCATAGGTCCACGGGTCTGTGGAACTCACGCCAAACAGGAGCGACGACATTAGGCGCGTCGCTGCAAATGCCAAGACGAGGCCGCATGCGGTACCAATGCCGGTCAGCCACAATCCCTGTTTAACAAATATCGCCGTTACCTGCCTAGGTTGGGCCCCGAGAGCTATGCGAATGCCGATTTCACGCGTGCGTTGAGACACTGCGTAGGAGATGACAGCGTAAAGTCCGACGATAACTAACGTCAAAGTTATGCCACCGGCCGTGCCAATCATGACCATCGCGAAAGAAGTCCGCGCCATCGACTCGGTGTATAGCTCACCTAGTGTGGTCGGATAGGCCAACGGCATCTCGGGATCGATCGACCAAACCGCGCCTTGAATCTCTTTGAGCAAAGTCGCGGAACCAGCTCGGTCCGACCGAATCACGAATGCGATGTCACGTCTGAGGAACTCCTCTTCACCCTCAAAGCGATCCTGAATGAGAGGCCAATATACCGCGCTCGGCTCCGGTTGATCCATCCCGCGGTCGTGAACGTTCCCGACCACTCCGACGATCTCTCGCCAATCATCAGCGGTAGATGCGCGGATTTGCATTCCCAGAGCGCTGGCCGGGTCGCGCCAGTATTCCCTGGCTAAATTCTCTGAAACGATTGCGACCGCCCGCTTTCCGTAGGTATCGCTCCACGTCATATCTCGGCCCGCGATCAGCGGCATTCCCATCGTGGCAAAGAATCCTGGTGAAATGAACCTGAAAATCCGTAGCTGCGCCACCTCACTTTCTCGGTAAGTTCGGTCGCGAGCAAAAATTGTGCCGATATATGGCTTCCCGTCCATCGGGACAGAATCCGTCATCGCAACGGAAGAGATACTGGGGATGGAGGCTATCTTCTCTAAGATTTCCTGCTCGAGATGGGTCACGCGGTCAAGCTGGGTGTCAGGGATCTGGGTTTCCGGAACGTCGATGCGAAATGTTTGAAGTGCGGCGGGCTGCGCGAATCCCGGATTCACGGTTAGCAAAGCGCGGAACGTACGGCTCATTAGTCCGGTACAGATCAGCAATATGAGTGAAATTGCTACCTGAACGGTAACGAGCACCTTGCCCGCGCGTTGGCGTTCGCGGCTCTGGCTCTGCCCTCGTCCCGACACTCTCAATCCGCTTTTCCGCTCCCGAGTCAACTTTATGGCCGGAATCATACCGATCGCAAAACCGACAAGCAGCACGATCCCCGCCGTAACGAGGAGTACCGGAACGTTGATTGTGATCTCACGCAGGCGCGGCAATCCGGCGGGCGCCATCGCGACCAAAAAACGCAATCCCACAAATGCGAGGGCCAGCCCGATAATGCCACTCGTGACTCCAAGAACTAAGCTTTCTATCAGGACTTCCGCAATGAGTCGTCCCCGTTGTTCCCCGAGCGCATATCGAATGGCGAATTCCTGGCGCCGACCTTCTACGCGCACTAACAGCAGATTGGCAACGTTTGCGCAGGCTACGACGAGAACCATCGATATCGATGCCATCAATAACCAGAGAATGGTGCTGACATCACCGATCAGTTGCTCTTTTAGAGGAAGGAGATTCGGCTGAAACTGAAGGTTTTTGAAAATGGCGGGACTGTATCCTTTGGGTGCGGGAAAGCTATCGAGGGCGATGGGCAGCAGACGGGCCTGGTCGGCATTTGCCTGGGCCAGAGTCGTACCCGGTCTCAATCGCGCTATTGCTTTATAGCTAAAATCACCCAACTGCGTCTTGTTCCGATTCCACCGCATGGGTAGAATCAGCGCGGCGTCCGGCCTATCCAGAAAATGAAAGTCTTTTGGAAGAACCCCGACGATTTCTCGCGGCTTGCCCTCCACGGTAATCGAACGGCCAATGACAGAATTGCTTCCGCTGAACTTCTGCCGCCAATATGCATACGAGAGCAAGACTGTTTCCGGTGAGTCTGGCTTGTCGTCCCGAGGGCCGAAAAGTCGTCCTAGTACTGGATTCACGCCCAGGATAGGGAGCGTGCCGTCGGTTACGTCCAAGCCATTCACGTGCTCCGGTTCACCCGTGCCGCTTACGCTCAGTGAATCGCTCGCATAGGCGCCGATATCCTGAAAGCTGGTAGTTTGTTCCCGATCGATGTAGTACAAGAACGGTCCAATCTCCACCGGCGCAGCGACCCTCGGAGACTTCAGCCGTACGCCGATCAGCTGATCGGCCCCGGGGTAATCGAGAGGCTTGACCAGCACACCTTCGACGACACTGAACATGGCAGTGTTAGCGCCTATGCCAACGGCCAACGTAATCAAAGTCGTAACGGTGAACATCGGTGCCCTTGAGAGGCTTATCGCTAGTTGCTTGAGCTGAAGAAGCGAGAACATAATTAGAGATTCCCTCCTTCCTCCGGACGGCCTCTATTTCCACACGATTCCCGGGTCGTGCATCCGGATGCGATCAGCGCAATTTGAATTTGGAAAGGGCGCCTTGCGTCCTACTGCACGCCCTGAAGGTATTTCTGCAACCAGGCCACAGCGCGAGTGAGTTCCTCCCTCCGATGCTCACGCTTGACAAACCCGTGGCCCTCCTCGGGGAAGAACACTGCCTCGACCGTACGGCCTTCTCTTTTCAGGATGTCCACCACCTGCTGGGCCTCTTCCTTGGGTACGCGGATGTCGTTTTCGCCCTGCAGGACCAGCAGCGGTGCGTGCTCGTTACGGATATACTTCAGCGGCGAGCTCGCTTCGTATACGGCGCGGTCCTTCACCGGGTCGCCCAGCAGGTTTTTCTCGTATTCCTGCAGGTCCGGATCTTCGTGCTCCAGCATCGTGAGCCAATTCAGGATGCCGTATTCATCCACCGCTGCTGACCATACCTCGGGCGTCTTGCCAATCGCCATCAAGGTCATGAAGCCGCCGTACGATCCGCCCCAGATACCCACGCGCTTGGCATCAATGAAACCTGTGGCGTTCAGAAACTCCACGCCTGCAATCTCGTCCTTCAGGTCGCCGCCTCCCAGGTCCTTGATGTTGGCGTTCTGGAAGTCTACGCCGTACCCGATAGATCCGCGCACGTTGGGCGCGATCACCACCATCCCTCGTGAAGCCAGCAGTTCAGCCTGGCCGATGAAGAAGTCAGCCGTTTGCCCCGTTGGGCCGCCGTGCGGCATCACCACTGCTGCCGCTGAGCCGTCCCGCTTGAGATTGAAGGGAACCCAGACGAAGGCCGAGATCAGCTTTCCATCGAAGCTCCTGTACGCGACCAGCTGCGACTTGGGCAGCACGGCATGCTGCAACTCGTAATTGGCATTGTGCGTGATCTGCGTTAGGGAGTCATCCTTGGTCAGCCGATAGAACTCCTCGGGGTGGCTGGAATCCTCATGGGAGAGCAACATGGAACCATCCGGCAGAAACGGCGTGGGCGCGCCTGTGGGTAAATTCATTCCCGGAGGGACGCCGCGGTCCGTTTCGCGCATGGTCTTCAAGTCGACAAAACGTGTGGAAATGCGGCCATCAGCATCCAGCAAGTAGACCGCACTTCCGCCGTCCGGTGTAAAAGCTGAGCCATGGGCAGACCACTGCGTCTCGGTGAGCCAGCGCAGTTTTTTGGTCTCCAGTTCGAGGAGGGCCACGTTGTCATACCCGCCTTTTGCATTGGAGGTGATGAGTAGCGTTCGCCCGTCCGGCGAGACTGCCGAGATTCTCGTCAGTTGTTTGCCCGCGTGCTCCAGCAGCTTCTCGGCTGTGCCGCTGGCAACGTCCACGCGGAAGATGTCGGAATCATCGATGCCCACCGACCGCGTGGCATAGAGAAAGCTGCCGTCCGGACTCCATGCATTCTCGCTCCACGAGGCCTTCGGATCGGTTTCATGCGTGAGTTGGCGAATGGCGCCGCCCGGCCATTCCATCATCCCGAGGTTCGTGGAGGGCGAAGTTCTCTGCTTGATCCCGATGGCCAGCAGCTTGCCATCCGGTGAGAATTCGTGCACCGTCTCACTCACGTCTGCGGTATTGGTCAGGTTGCGCGGCTCTCCTCCGCTCACCGGCACCACGTAGATGTCGTAGTACTCGTTGCCGCCGCGATCCTGGCTGTAGACCACCTGCGTGTCATCGTGGGTGAATCGGGCACTTGCCTGGCGGTCATCGCTGTGGATCAATTGCTGCGCACCGGAGCCGTCGACGCTCATGATCCACAGGTTTGGGCGGCCCGATGTGTCGCTAATATAGGCCAACTTGCGGCCGTCATTAGAGTGCGCAAACCCGTAACTGCGGGTCGTCGTCAGGAGCGCTTCTACCGCCAAAGGCGTCGCGCCGATCTGCTTTGCTGATTCGACAGCGTGCGGATCTGTGGGCTTGCGGTCGGACGGTCCGTCTGCGAACGCCGAAATAGAAACGCAACCCATAGCGCACAAAAGAACACCCGGAAGGCGCATATTCTCACCTCTCAAAGAGACACTACTGCTTGATGGCAACCGACTCGCTAATCGTGTTCTGTCGTTTGTCTTCGAATTTGATTTTGGCCGTCTTGTTGTCGGATGAAACAACCATCGTCATGGTTGAAATGAGTTTGCCATCATGCATCCGAGATTCTTGCAGTGTTCGGCTATCCAGCGTCTTGAGCAAAACACTGGTTGTATCAGGATCGCCAATCTCGGGTGCCTCTGGTCCGTTCAACTTCGCGGTATAGGATTCGCCCATTGGACTTGATTTCCTAAATTCATCTCCGTTGACCTTGAACGTCCACACGAGCCCATCGTCCGATATACTTTCGAGTTTTCCAGGCTCCCACGTTCCAGATATCAGATGTGAACGTGCGGGTCCTTTGCTGATACGTTTGAGAGTCGCTCGGGCGATGATCGCATTCCCGCCGTTTGTAGTCCTGGAATTCCGGCTGAGCATATTGCCATCTGTGGAAACGACCAATTGGGTTGTCCAGATGACCTTGCCGTCCATTTTTCCGGTGATTTCGACCGTCTGGTCATCAATGATCTTTATAGCAACGGCATTGTAGGAGGGCTCCCCACTGACCAGTCGGTCTGTTCCGTCAGCCTTGCCTTGGATTGGACAGTCCTGGCACTCGTAAATACCATCTTGTAACAACAGCACCTCCGGCTCGGCAGGAGGTGTTTGATGGATGGTGTTTATGTCCAGCTTCCATGTACCGTCGAACGGGCTCTGAGCTGAGGCGCTCTGCGCGGTTGCGATAATGGTAGTCAGTAGAACTAACAGGATTGTCCTTGTCACTCGTAGCCTCCTCGCGCCCACATTGACGGCCTCGCAGACGCAGCTTCAACGACAGACTGAGTTCCTCCCCACCAGTTTCCAACCATCATTTCTCTTGAGGAAGGTATCGGTCATTCGGCAATGGAGTGGCCGATTTCCTAAATCAATCGTGAAGTTGAACACAGCCAGGGCACTTCCTCCGAGAACAGCTGTCTTTGCATCCTCTACCAGTGGCGCCGGCAGGAGTTTGCCAGTCTTCCTTTCCATGTCGGCATCAAGCCGCATGGATGCTAATGTCGCGGACTTATCGAATACATCGCCTTCTAAACTTTTGATGAGATAGGCGTCATCCAGGAACTTTGACATCTGATCGGCATTGTGGTGTGCGTCTGCATCGTTTATCTGGCGCTCTATTTCCAACAACGCCTGTTCATCGGAAACGCTGCTCGCCGCCTGGCTAAGAGCAGGCAAGCCGATCCAGCACAAGGTGAACATAGTCACACAGGCGGCACTGCCCATCGAAATCACTTTCATGAATATCTCCTGATGCCGAGAGATTCCGCCCTCGGTGGGTTTGAACCGGAAGTCATGCCGCCGATCTGCGTTGAAACAAGGGGGAACACACTTTCATTGCCGCGGGACTCGGTCCGATTTAAGTACCAGTAGGAAAGTTTCCCTCAACACAAATGGAATACTGCAGAAGCTGTGGCGCAAAGGGCCGCAGATCAGGCAGGGCGAATGTGCTTTTGCCATCGCCGCCGAAGAGCGTGCCGATCAGATCAAAGAGCGCCGGGTAATCGCTGATTGTCAGAAGGCGTCCGTCAGCGGGCAGCGCTCCCTGGCCATATGAGTTCACAGACAGGAGGACATCACCGATATTCATGTTGGGACATGCGGCGGAAATCTTGTTGTTCCCGAACGCAGTGCCTCCATTCGTGCTGAGAGCGTTGGCCAAGGTGGTTAGATTCGCCGGAATTTTCCCCGACGGTCCCACAGGGCCGGTCGGGCCAGCCGGGCCGGTCGGCCCTGTGGGTCCGGGCGGACCCGTCGCACCGGCGGGCCCGGCAGGACCCGGGGGACCAGTGGGACCAACTTGCCCAATCGTGGCGTCGAAAATCCCCAGCAGGCCAGTGGTCGCGTTCTGGACGGTCAGTAGATAGGCTCCAGGCACGATGCCGGATGGGAGACTTGCGGTGACGCTGATGTCGCTCGCGCTGTTGACAGTCAACGGCGTGCCGGTCAATGCGACTCGGGGCAGTTTTGTCCCGAAGCCCTTTCCGTTAATGATGATCTGCGTTCCCAAGGAGTTCTCTTTGACGCTCTGGATGATCGGGAACAGCATCTCCTGCGCTTTTGCCAAGGCAGTGCAGGCGAGTAGCAATGCAACGAGAAAAGAGAGGCGTCGAATCATGGTCTGTCTCCTGGGTCGACGGCATGTGGCCAGCCGACGCCCCAATCAGGTCTCTGTGTTTGTGGGATCGATTAGCGACTAGCCGGAATCCATTTCACCGGCGAGTCGAAGTAAAGTCGTGCTACTAGGGACAGAGCGCCGTTGTGTTTACGAGGGAGACGTTCACGGCGTTAAAGATGGTGTTACCGGTGAGCGTAGTGGTTCCGGCAGTTGGGTCTGATCCGTAGGCGGCGCACGCATCGTTGATCACGTTGTTCTCGACCAGATTGCTGGCTCCGGCGGGGAATCGAATCGCAGTCATCGAACTCCGTATATGGTTTCCCTGCACCACTCCGTTTGTCGCGCCGGCAAAAATGCCGACGAGCGGTGCATTGGATATGGTGTTATTCGTTAATGACACTCCGGTTGTCGTACAACCGTTGCTCAGATAGATCCCGACTTGAGTGTTTGCAATTACGTTACCCGTCACGGTCCCGCCTGGGGTGCAGTTGAGGAATATCCCGAACGAGGAGCCCCCGACATTTGTGCCCGCAGGGGGGTAATTGAAGTCACTGATGTCGTTGCTCTCGATGGTGCTGTTTCCATTCTCAATGGTGATTGCGTTGAAGTAGCTGGACAAGCTTCCAAGAAATGAATTACCGGTCACCGTCGAGGTGACGTTCGCCCCATCTGCTTCGAACGCCTGCGCGGTGTTAACAAAGGTGCTGTTCTTGACAGTGAAGGTAGTTGGGCTGGCGGTATCGTTCTGGCTCCATACTCCCTGGCCATTACCGTGCCCGCCACACACGTTCAATTGGTTCTTCACTGACAACTCATTCAGCGTCGCGGATGCGTTCTGCACCAGAACTCCGACGACGAGAGTGAAAGGGGAGCAAAGCGAGCTGCCTATGCCCGTCGCGTCAAATGTGAGATCTGAGATGGTCACGTCGGCCCCTCCCTGGATAAGGACCTGGGCGGCCAGCGGCACCCCTAAAGACCAGAATGATCCGTCAACGGAATACGCATTGGTTAAGAGCCCGCCAGGCGGAGGCGTGATAACCGGATACCCGCTGTTTCCAACCGTGATGCCCTTCAGCGTAACCGACTTGCTGATGACCACTTGTTCCGTGTACACGCCTGGACAAACTTCGATGATGCTGCCCGCAGGCGCTCCCTCGACGGCATCGGTTATCGAATCGTAGCTAACTTTGGTTGGCATGCAGGTGCCTACCACCACTGTTGCCGCAAGCGCGGGAAACGTCGAACCCAGCAGCAGAGAAAGAAACACGGGTACGATCAACTTCCTCCAATTGTTCCTGAGTGAGCCTCTCTTGGCGTTCATATGACTCTCCTTTTGTGGAATGTTTGCTTGTGCGCGAAATTTCACTGAACCGCCCCATCAAGCCTCGGCCGTGGAGGGGTTGATTACTGATGCGATCACTGAGATTCGGTTCGCCGGGAATCCGCCGAGGGCCGCGTGTTCTTTGATCAAGGCGTCGTTGGAGGCTCTATAGATGCAGTAGATCTTGTCGCCGGTGACGTAACTTTCGACCCACTCAATCTCGGGGCCGAGTTTGGACAACACCCTGCACGAGATTTGGGAGATCGACTTCAACTCCTCTCTCGTCCAGTTGCCTGCTCCGGGAACCTCCCGTTCGACCACGTATGAAAACATGTACGACTCCTTTCTCAGACTCTGGTTGCCGGGCACGCACAGATCGAGGCACGTGGCCGAGCAGGGCACAGGGAGTGTTGTTACGCGGCGAGTGCGGCGAGCTGCGAAGATCTGTCCCTGCGCTACTGGTTCGCGCAAGTCACGTGATTGTTCCAATCCACGAAAGAGCCCTCGGGATTGTCTTTCCACGCCCAGACGTGCAGTTCGAAGATCGCCGGCAGGCCGTAACGGTTTGGTGTACCGTTGGGCCGTAAAGGAGATTGACCGTCGATGTACAGCATGAGGTGACCATCCACTTCCGGAGCGGCGCCGGGAGGGAGGGCACTCGCCAGGATAATGAACTCAACCGCGACCAGCTTCAATTCACCATTCGCTTGCGGCTCATAGATCAGGGCTTGCGGTCTCGTGGGGTCGAGCTGCTGTGAGTCGCCAAGGAGGGTCTCGCCGTTCAACAGGCTGCCGTTGACGTAGTGAATGCCCATCGCACCATGGTCGGGGCCGCTGACGCAGCCGGCAGCGGGACCGTAATCCGGACTCGCGTTGGCGACATTCTGGTAACGTTGTGTAGCATTGCGAACAATCTGGACGAGCGGGTCTTGGGCCCCTTGCGCAAGGGCGTAAGAAGTGAGCACCAGGGAAACTACCATCAGCATCAGATGCGATAGCTTTTTCATGAACGGATTCTCCTTAACAGGTGTCGGGGAAAATTGCTCCCCGGCCGCATACCGGAGGGACGGCAGGGAAGCCCGCGTGTTTTGGTTTTGATAAAATCCGCACCAACGCGGCAACTTCTGTTCCCGTTTGGTGCGTCGGGAATGATTGAGCCAGCCCGATGTTGCCAAAGTAGCAATCCCGGATCTCGAAGTAACGAAGCCTTGACGAAAGAACAACGAAATTCTCCGAAACTTGTCTCTGCCCAAAACTGACAAGGAAGGATGCCTCCCGTTGGAAACCCGCCACTCAGCCTATAGCTTCGGAGAATTCACGCTGGATCTGGCGCGGGGCGGACTTTTCCGATCTGGTAAGGAGGTGAAGCTTCGCCCAAAGGCATTTGAGGTCCTGAAATATCTTGTCGAGAATTCCGGCCGGCTTATTGGCAAGGAAGAGATGGCCAAGGCGATTTGGTCGGAAAGCTTTGTGACCGACGACTCGTTGGTCCAGTGCATGGTTGAGCTTCGGCGAGCCCTGGGGGATTCCGATCAGCAGATGATCAAAACGATTCCGCGCCGTGGATATCTGTTCGATGGTGCAGTCCACCCGTCGAATGGTCCAGCGGCGTTGCCCGAGAGCGCCCGCGAACTGTCAACGGCGCAAGACGGCAGTGTTGCGGTTGAGAAGCTATTGTCACGGCGCTTTGACGTGCCAGTACCGAGGACATCCCTCGTAGGCCGGGAAAAGGACGTGACCGAAGCAGCACGGCTGCTTCTTAATACTGATATCAAACTGCTCAGTTTCACCGGCACCGGCGGCGCAGGAAAGACCCGGCTCGCCCTTGCGGTCGCGAAACACGTGGCTGAGCATTTTCCGGGCGGCGTGCAATTTGTGGCGCTGGCATCCATCACGAATCCGGACCTTGTAGGTGCTGCCATTGTGAAGGCTCTTAATCTGCGACCGGTGGCCAACCGGACAATTCCGCAGGTGATCTCCGATCAAATGGAGGCCGGCGGCCCTTTTCTGCTTATCCTGGACAATTTCGAGCAGGTGCTGCCGGCCGCTCAACTGGTTTCGGAGATTCTGGCTCACTGTCCATTCATCAAGGCGATGGTTACAACCAGGGCTTCATTACAAATCTATGGAGAGCAGGAATTTCCCGTAGCGCCGCTTCTTGGAAATGAAGCCATCCAACTGTTTCAACAACGCGCGACGGCGGTTCGGCCTAACTTTGCCATCACCTCTGAAAACGAGACGGCGATCCAGGCAATCTGCGAGCGGCTTGATGGCCTCCCCCTCGCGATTGAACTGGCGGCCGCGCGTACCAAGATTCTGTCGCCGAGGGCCATTCTGGAACGGCTGCAGAGCCGGCTAGATCTCCTGACGAAGGGGGCCTCAGACTTGCCTGAAAGGCAAAGGACGCTTCGGAGGACCATTGACTGGAGCTACGACCTCCTGAGCGAATCAGAGCAGAAGCTCTTCTGGAGATTTTCAACCTTTGTTGGCGGAGCCACTATCGAGGCCGCTGAGGCTGTTTGCGACACATGCCTTGACCTCGGAATGAATATCTTCGACGGGCTTACCTCCCTGCTCGACAAGAACCTCATTCAGCGAGTCGATCAAAATCAGTCCGAACCAAGATTCACCATGCTCGAAACAATCCGTGAATACGCGCTTGAGCGCTTGGCCCTGAGTGATGAAGGACCCTTGACGCGACGGAGTCACGCAGCATATTGCATGGTTCTTGCGGAGGAAGGAAACCCCGAGCTCGACCCGATTGCACGGACCAAGTGGCTGGCGAGATGCGACACTGAGATTGATAATTTTCGCGCCGCACTGAACTGGTTGTTCGAAAATCATGAACTCGAATGGGCTATCCGTCTCTCAATGGCACTGATCCGCTTCTGGGACATGCGCGAGCACTTTATAGAGGCACGCAAGCATCTTAAGAACCTGCTTCAACTCATAGAGAGCGGCTACGTAAAGGAACGCGGAAGAATCTGTACCTTTCTCGGCGCCATGACGACGTCGCAAGGCGACCACGAGTCTGCCGAAGCATTTCTGAAGAAAGGCCTCGCGCTTTATGACGAACTCGATGACGAATGGGGAATCGCAGCTTCGTGGAACGCGCTCGCGATTGCAGCGCGAGATCGTGGGAACTTCGAGGAAGCGGAAAGCTACTTTGAAATTAGCCTTGCGTATTGGCGTAAATTGCCCGATCGCATCTCGATGGCACGGTGTTTGCACAACCTCGCGAGCGCTGCCAAAATGCAAAGGGATTTTCCACGTGCAACAACAGCGCTGGCCGAGGCGATCTCGATATTCCGGGAACTCGGTGATACCAGCGGCGCCGCGTGGTCCATTAATCAGTCGGGTGACCTTGAATTGGAGCAAGATCGCATCGAATCGGCGCACAATCTGTATCATGAAGCGCTCGATGTCTTTCGCAAGACTGACGATCGCTGGGGGAGCGCACGGTCCCTTGCCGACCTGGGCTATATACATTGCATACGGGGCGATTTTGACGCCGCTCGCAAGGCATATCGGGAAGCCACAGAACTCTTCGTGGAACTTGGAAACCGGCGCGGAATCGCTCGAGCACTCGAAGGCCAGGCTTGCGTCGCCGCGGCAAACGGCAACGCTGTTCGAGCCCTCACTTTGGAAGCCGCCGCGGATCGCCTCCGCAATCAGATCGGCGCGCCTCTTTCAAGCGCAGATCGCACTAGGCTGACACAACGATTGTGCTCTGCACGGGAGATTCTCCAAAGCTCGGAAGGAAAACTGGCGTGGCAGAGAGGTTCCGAGATGCTAATTGAGAGTGCGATTCGGTTTGCGCTAGAAGAACCGGACCTTATTGCTTGAACGCGGCGGGATCGATGAGTCTGCGCACCGCGGACACTCGATTCGCAGGAATGCCGGTTTTCCGCGCGTGCTCGCGGATAGTTTCTTCGTCCGGCGCCACATAGACGCAATACACCTTGTCCTCAGTGACATAGCTGTGCAGCCACTGAATGTGCGGGCCCATCTGCGTCAGGGTAGCCAAGGACTGAAGAGAGACTTCCCGGATCTGATCTCCAGTTAGTGAACCGGCACCCGGAATCTCGCGTTCAATGACGAATTGAGGCATAAACACGAATTCTAGCATTAAAAATCCATCTCGCAAAACTAATTATTGCAAAGACTTACCTGTGGAGCTCTGGTGAAGACGCCATACAGATCCTCTTCTATTGACCTGTCCAAAAACGCCATGGACACATTGCTTGATTGTGCGGTCCGGACCGGCAAGAGCCTGAAGATTGGCTTAGATCAAGAAGTAATTGCGGGAGGATTGGAAGATGGCAACGCCTGAGATGCATGTCTTTGCCTCTCGACATGATCGAAAAAGTAGAAATTAGCTTCATGCGATTCAAGTTGAGCGGAGGCGTTCGGCCGAGGACCGGATGGGTCACTACGGCTGCCCGGGATCGCTGTTTTAGCTACTTCCATCTGAGATCAGGTACCGATCAACCAATTGCTGCGTTTGATCGATGAGCACATCAACTTCAGTTGTCCCTGAGAACCCGAACAACATCTATACGGATACCGGCCGCCCATCGGTCGGAACTGCTGTTGTGTACTGAGGTTCGGAGAATTTCGTTGCTCTTTCGTCAAGGCTTCGTTACTTCGAGATCTGGGATTGCTACTTTCGCAGCATCGGGCTGGCTCAAGCAAGAGGTGATTCCGATGTATCGATTAGCGATTCCGATGCAAAGAACATACGAAAACAAACGCGAGGTACGCCCTCGACGCCGTGACTTCAATGGCGAGCAGGCCGCAGAAGCCTACTTCACAATTCTCACGATTGTGATTTTCGGGATGATCGTGGGTATCGGCACATACACCGTGCTTTCCGTCATCCCGAAGTTCCAGAGACACCAAACTCAGGAGTGGAAGAGAGCCCACTCTTACTTGGTCAATTCAAATAGAGTTGAGTCCCAGACGCACTCATCTGGCCTCAAATAGTCGGACATGCACCAACAAGAACCCGGGAAGTCAAAACTTCCCAATTGGCCCCCAACCACCCGGATCCAACTTTGGGCGACACGAATAAATCTCGCTCCCACAGAAGATCGGGTAGTCCAACGTCATCGCCTTTCTCCGGAATACTTCTTTTTGGTTCACACAATCGATGCTATTCCCGCGGAGGTCGTGCATGCCTTCTCGCATCAGAGCCGTTGTTTCCGTTGTTCTCGCCCTCACATTACAAACCTGTTGCGCCCTTCAACCCGTGGTGCACCATCCTCTGGATGGACTCACGCCGGATGAGTACTGGAAGGTTTACAACACTCTGAACGCCGCCGGTAAACTGGGAGAAAAGACTCTATTCGCGAGCATTCTCCTGCAAGAACCGCTGAAGTCGCAGGTACTGGCATGGAAGCCAGGCGATCCCTTCGTGCGCAAAGTGGATGTGGTTCTGTACGACGAAGGGAAGTCCTACGCCGCGGTGGTGGACGTGACCGCGGGCAAACTCGATACGTTTGCCGAACTCAGCAAAGACCAGGCGCCCGTATCTCCCGGTGAATTGAGCTTCGGCGACGGTCTCAAGAAGGATCCGCGGATTCAGGCGGCGCTTAAGGCCCGCGGCATTACCGACATGCGCATGGTGACTTGCTATGTCCACCCGGCGGGCTTTGTCGAATTGCCGGAACAGACCGAGGGCCGCCGCATTGGCTGGGGGGGATGCACTTACAGCGCCAACGCACTCAACGACTGGGATCGCGAGATCGCCGGCATCTTCTTTGTCGTGGACATGAAAGAGAAGAAGATTACGCGCTTCTCTGATCTCGGCGCGGTACCGATGCCGCCGCCCAGCAATTACTACGACACCGACGGCGGTCCCGCGCTGCCGGGAACCAAGCCAATTGTGACCACGGAACCCGAGGGGCCAAGCTTCACCATCGAGGATGGCGAAGTGAGCTGGCAGAATTGGCGCTTCCGTTTTCGGCTCGATCCGCGCATCGGTCCGGTGATCAACCTGGTCACCTACGAGGATGCCGGCAAGCGCCGCTCTGTGCTCTACGAGGGCTCGCTCTCCGAGATGTATGTGCCTTACCAGGATCCGGATGTGAGCAGGAATAAGGATGTGTATCTGGATGCCGGCGAATATTCCCTGAGCGGCATCCTCAAGCCGTTGCAGGCCGGGATCGATTGCCCGGCGTATGCCCGGTTCTTCAGCGGAACCTTTTTTCACTCCAACGGCCTGCCTTATATTCGCCCGCAGTTGGCTTGCCTCTTCGAGCGTGTCAGCGGCGACCCGGTGTGGCGTCACTACGAAAGCTCAATCGCGGCGGTTGTAGGCAGACCCACCCGCGAGCTTGTCTTCCGCACTGTGGCCACCGTGGGCAACTACGACTACGTATTCGACTGGCGGTTTGAGCAGGATGCTTCGATCACGGTTGGCGTGGGAGCGACGGGCATTCTGGAGGTGAAGTCGGTCAAGGATCAGCGCGCTGACGGGCCGCTGACCGAAGCCATGGCGGCAAAAGATCCTGAGGGCCACGAGGTACAGTTCGGGCAGTTGATCGCGCCCGGAATCTCCGCCGTCGATCACGACCACTTCTTCAGCTTCCGGCTGGACCTTGACGTGGACGGCCTCAACAACTCGCTGATGGTGGACAAGCTAGTGCCTTACAAGCTGCCCGATACGGCGCTGGGCCGGCATTGGATCTGGGCCATGAAGCCGGAGATGGTGAAGACCGAGGGCGACGCAAAATTCGATGTCTCGGTCGAGCATCCGGCCATGTGGCGCTTTGTGAATGAGGGCGTGAAGAACTCGCTGGGCCAGGCGACGAGCTTCGCCATTATGCCCGGTGAAACCGGCATCAGCCTGCTGCCCGCAAGCGAGTGGCCGCAGCGGCGCGCCGGCTTCTCACAGCACAATCTCTGGGTAACTCCCTACGACCCAACGGAGCGATATGCCTCAGGCGTCTACGTGGTGGGCAGCCAGGGCGAAGACAGCCTGCCGCAATGGGTGAAGCAAGACCGTAACATCATGAACACCGACATCGTGGCCTGGTACACGATGGGCTTCCACCACGTGCCACGTCCTGAGGACTGGCCGCAAATGCCGATCATGTGGCATACATTTACTCTGCTGCCTTACCAGTTCCTGTCCAAAAACCCCACCATGGACCTGCCCATCGTTCCATGAGGATTGGGCGGGAAAGGTTCTGATGCGTATCATTCTCCCGACCTGCGCGGCTGCAGGACTCCCCAGAACAGGTGGCAGCATATCCTCTGCTGTGACTCGTATCCTGCAACTGTGCGACTTCAGAAAAACTCCTTCGATCGCCGCAGCTACGTCATCAGTCAATTCCTCAGCCCTGCATTGCTTCTTTTATTTTGAAAATCTCCAATTATCGAGAGGCGATCTGACCGGCCGGTTCGTTATGTCACGTGCTGCATTTAGGCTGCGCGGGTGACTGGCGAGCATCCGCCTGAAGAGCGGGGCGGCGCATTTCTTGGGCTGTGCATGGGTGCATCCGAGGCAGGTCAAGCCTCTGGACCTGGTTAACCTGGAATCGGTCCCGGCTAAAAACCCGAGGGTATAGGAATGAGTGGAGCACACTTCGATGTTGCAATCCACTTGAGCGTACCGGCTTGGTAGGAAGGAGCAAATATTCCTCAGATCAAGTTGCCGATCGGAGCTTTAGTGATACGTCGAGCAAGAGGACGTAACCGTTTCAGTCTTTGCTAGTTACGAGAATGACACGAGCAATTGGCAAAATCGATGCGGGTGGTTCCAATGTTTTCGGCGATGTGATGGACACGAAAAATTGGCAGTGAACACTGCTTGCCCGCAGAACAACTGCGGAGGCCCCTTTCCCAGGGTTCCATTGCAATGTCGGAAAGTATAAATGCGAGGCCGGAGAGCAGGCCTGACCGGAACGGCGGGGATGGAATGCCTCGAAACCGATGCTTTCCGCGAACCGGTTCGACTCGCGGCGTGACAGGCGAGATCGATCGAGTCTCCGTGGTACAAATTGCAGGTCAGGGCGAGGCTGCAGGCCAGGTTGATGACTTCGAGGATCTGCAGCAGCATCCCAGGTCTCGAAGTCGAGACCCTTCGACTTCGCTCAGGGCAGGCTCTGCGCACCCAGTTTTGTAAAGGCGCAGGGGTTTCGAGGAGATGAGATTCGATGGCAAAGGTGGAAGAAGCAGGTAAGAGGCTGGTGTTCCGGTCGGCACGGATATTCGATGGCGATTCGGATGTCCTGATCGAGGGCAGGGATGTTGTCGTCGCGGGTGGGGTGATCGAGGATGTTGCCGCGCCAGATCACCGGACATGACATGGACGCGGAAGTGATTGACTGCAGCGGCTGCGTGCTGATGCCGGGATTGATTGATGCGCACGTGCATGTGTATGCGGCGGGGTTGAATATCACGCGCGTGGTGCAATCGCCGATGTCGTACCTTGCGCACTTTGCGGCGAAGTTTCTGCATGGATGCCTGGATCGCGGGTTTACCACGGTGCGCGATGTCGGCGGAGCGGATGTGGGGCTGGCGGCGGCGATCCGAGACGGGCTGCTGGGGACCGTGCCGCGATTGTTTTATGGAGGCCGCGTGATTTCGCAAACGGGCGGGCATGGGGATTTCCGGCCCGGCGATCATGCACTGGATGGCGTGGCGTGTTGCGGATGTTCGTTCCATAGCGATCACATGGCGGTGGTTGCGGACGGAGCGGATGCGGTGCGGCGCGCGGTGCGGGAGGAGTTGCGGCGTGGAGCATCGCACGTCAAGATCATGGGGTCAGGCGGTGTTGCGTCTCCTACGGATCCGCTGGACCGGTGCCAGTATTCCGACGATGAAATCAAGGCCGCGGTGGACGAGGCGGAACGCGCCGGATCGTACATTGCGGCGCATTGTCATCCGCGCCGAAGCGGTGCGTCGCGCGGCTGCATTCGGGGTCAGATCGATTGAACACGCGACGCTGATCGATCGGGAGACGGCGGAGTTTGTGGCGGAGCGCGGTTCGTTTACGGTGCCGACCATGGCAACACTTTTCGGGCTTCTCGAAGAGGGGGAGAAACTGGGTCTTCCCGCAGTGAGCGTGACAAAGCTCACAGAAGATTGGCGATTCCGCACTCAAGGGCCTGGAGATTATGAAGCAAGCCGGCGTGAAGATGGGGTTCGGGACCGATCTGCTGGGTCAGCAGCATGTGCGGCAGAGTACGGAGTTCACGCTGCGGGCGCAGGTGCTGCCCGCGATCGATGTGCTGCGCTCGGCTTGCTCGGTGAATGCGGAGTTGATAGGGCAGGTGGGCAGGCTGGGTTGCATCCGCAAGGGAGCGGCGGCCGATCTGCTGGTGATCGACGGGAATCCGCTGGAGAAGATTTCTCTGCTGACAGAGAGCACGCGGAGCATCGCCATGATCGTGAAGGACGGAAAATTCCACAAGCGATCGCGGTGAGCGTGGACGATTGAGTGATGGCGGCGCGGACGTGGCATCGATTCCGAAGATCGGCGTGTCTGTCAGTCGCGACTGAATGCCAGAGCGCCGCAGGCTGCGATTGCGGAGCCATTTGGCGATGCCGAGGGTCAGCAGAAGTCCGCCAAACGGGATGCACATCAGCGCGACGATGAGGGCGAACCAGCCGGTGTTGGTGCTGGCGCCGGTGGGGCCGAATCCGCCGAGGAGCGTCTGAAGCAGAATTGCGGCCAGCACGCCCGCGCCCATCATGGACGAACCCCATTGCAAAAGCTGGCGGGTGCCGTCGTTCGGTGGAGGCGATGCGCTTTGGCGATGCGGGGACGCGTTCGATCACGGGCATGCGGCTCACGATCCCTGCGCGAGGCGCAGCATCACGTAGGTGACGACGCCGGTGACCGAGACGTAGAGCCAGATCGGAAATGTCCAGCGCGCGACCTTGCGGTGCTGGGGAAAGCGGCCGGTGAGCGAGAAGAAAAACGTGACCAGCACCAGGGGCAGGGCAATCACCGCGATGACGATGTGGCTTGCGAGCAAGGGCAGATAGACCGAGCGCCATGGCAGCGTGGAGCGGATAGCGGACATCTCCGTGCAGGTAGTGGTGCAGGATGTAGCTGACGAGGAACAGCGTTGAGAAACGGAAGGCCGTGATCATCGACGCGCGATGGGCGGCGATCTTGCGGGCGCGGATGAAGGTGTAGCCGACAAGGAGTGCAGTCGCGCTGAGGCCGTTGAGCGCAGCATTGAGCGCAGGCAGAAACGCCAGCTTTGTGCTTGACGTGTCGGCGGCCGGATGTTCGTAGATCAACCAGAACAGAAATAGAGAGGCAGCCGCGCTGATGGCGAGAATGGCGAGAATGGCGGGACGCGTATTCGCGCGGGGTTGCGATGCTGTTGCCGTGGCGCTCATGCGTTCCTCAGTGTTTGGCGATGGCGCAAACCATCAACGTGGTCAGCAGGAGAGGCAGGTAGATGACGCTTACCTTGAGCAGATCGCGGGCCACCATGCGGCTCTCGGTTTCGCTGGTCGCGCGCAGAATGCGGGTGAAGCGAATGGTGTAGGCGAGATAAAAAAGTCCCAGAGCGGTTGCGGGAAATGCGTACACCGGTCCGGCCATGCCGAGCCGCCAGGGAGCGAGGCTCACGGGAATCATGACTACGGCGTAGAACAGGGCTTCGACCACCGTGGACCAGCCGTCGGGCTGAACGACGGGGAGCATGCGGATGCCGGCGCGCGCGTAGTCATGGCGATAGAGCCAGGCGATGGCCATGAAGTGCGGAAACTGCCAGACGAAGAGGATGGCGAAAAGCGCGACGGCAGGCCACTCAATGCGCCCGCGGGCAGCGGTCCAGCCGAGCATCGGGCCCATGGCGCCGGGAAATGCGCCGATGAAGGTCGCAAGCGAGGTGACGCGTTTCAGGGCGTGTAAATCGCCACGTAGCAGAAATGCCGTGAGCAGCGCGAGAGACACGGTGAGCAGGTTGGTGTGCAGCAGCAGCCACCATCCGCCGAGCGCGAGGGCGCCGATGCCGGCGATGATGCCCTGGGCAAGCGAAATGCGTCCGGCGGCGATGGGCCGGTCGGCGGTGCGCTTCATTTTGGCGTCGCTGGTGCGCTCGAGGGCCTGGTTGAGGGCGCTGGCCCCGGCGGAGACCAGGCCGATGCCGATGAGGGTGTCGAGCAGGCCGCGCTGCACGCTGGAGATGCCTGACTGCATTGACCCCAGGTAGAAGCCTGCCCAGCCCGGTGATGACCACCATTCCCGTTACGCGCACTTTGAACAACTCGCGCAGATCGCTGATCAGTGTGGCCGTGGTGCCGGGGCTCGGAGCGTGAATCTGGTGCGCGGAATGAGCAGGGACCGGCTCCCCGGGCAGACCTGCGTCGTGCGCAGCGAAGTCCGGTGAGGCAGCAGCCTGGGAAACGGGAGTCATTGGGCGGAAAGTGACCTCGGTGGGGCGCGGGAAGGCGCCTGGCACCTATCTTGATGATATCAAGCGGCGGCGAATGCTAGGTGCGAGCGGCTGATCAGGCGACTTCAAGGTATTTTCGTGCCACTTCCACGATTTGTGCGCGGCTCGCCTGCCAGCATGCCCATACGTCGGCGCACCAGTGCTCGATCATCGCGTCGCGGGCGGGGCCGGGTTCGGCGGCGAGGACATCTTTAATGCGAATGGTGCCGCGGAGTTGCGGGGAGGGGTGGCTTCGTCCAGGTATTCGGCCATCGTGCGAGCTGCATGTGAGCCCTCTGCACTTGTTTGCCGGTGAAGCCTTTCTCGAGGTGCAGGTAGAGGCCGATGAGGGAGAAGACGATCGCGATCGGCTTGGTGGCTTCGTCCGCGTTTTGCGCGGCGTAGGCATCGACCACGAGTTGATGGATGAAGGCGGGGTCGGGGTGCGCCAGGGTGTAGAAGGCGAGTTCGTTGTAGAGGTCGTCGTTGCGAGGCATAGGGCACCAGCCAGAAGAGGGAATCGTGCCGGCATTCAGTCGATACGGCGGTTCAGCCCTGCGGCTTCGAGGACGGCGTCTGCCACCTGTCCGGGAGTAGAGAAGTCGGCGCGAAGGGAAACGTGCGCCGTGCGGTAGAGCGGCAAGCGCCGCTGATAGCGCGCGGCGAGGTTGGCGTGATCGGCGAGAACGGGACGTGTGTTTTCGGTTCCGCTGCAGCGGGCGAGCGTTGTGTTGAGCTCGACTTCAAGATGGACGAGCAGGGTGCCGGGAGCGTCGAGAAGAAGGGTGCGTGTGTCTTCGCGTTCGATGGCGCCGCCGCCGAGAGCCAGTACCAGGCCGTCGCCTGTGGCGAGCCGCGCGATGGTCGCGTGTTCGCGGTCGCGGAAGGCGCCTTCGCCGTGACGCGCGAAGATGTCGGCGATGGCGGCGCCGGCTTCGGCTTCGATCACGTTGTCCACGTCGACAAATTGCCAGCCGAGGCGTGCGGCGATGATGGGACCGACGGTGGATTTGCCGGAGCCCATGAAGCCGGTGAGAACGATGCGGCGCGGTGGCGTTGCCGGACGGTTTGATTTCTGGAGGCCAAATGGATTCTTCCAATTTTCGTGCGAAATTCCAGAGTATGCTCTATCCCTCAGGGGCTAAGACCCGACTTCTTTTTTCGTTCTTGCGGCACGCGACCCAGAGGATACCCCAGTCTGCCCTGACACAAGCAGGATATGAAATGCGCTCTATCACCAGTATAAGAAGGTGCGCCGCCTCGCCGCTTATCCGAGAACCATCACGACGGCGCCGGCGGTGATGAGCAGCCCGCCAGCGACAGCGGGGACGGTGAGCTTTTCGCCCAGCAGCAGCCACGCGAAGACCATCACCAGCGGCACGCTGAGCTTGTCGAGCGGGGCGACGCGCGAGGCCGGCCCCAGTTGCAGGGCGCGGAAATAGCAGAGCCACGAAAGGCCGGTGGCCAGTCCGGAGAGCACGAGATACAGGAGAGTGCGCCGGTCGAGCAGGCGGATCTCGCCGTGCTTGCCGAGCGCCAGGGCGATGGCCCACGCAAATACGAGAACGACGGTGGTGCGAATGGCGGTGGCAAGGTTTGAGTCGACATGCGCAACGCCAACCTTCGCGAGCAGGGCTGTGGCAGCGGCAAAGAAGGCCGAGAGGAGCGCCCATCCAATCCAAGTCATAGCTTTTATGGTATGCGGCATGGGTCCGCTAGCTCTTCATCTAGACTGGATTTTATGGAGACTGGACGGGCCAGCAAGACTGCTTTGGGTGTGGCGATTCGGCGCGCGGCGCATCAGTTGGCCGACAAGCCTCCGGTATTGGATGACCCCATTGCGCTGCGCCTGGTCGGCGAAGGATATCCGCGGCTGATGGAGCGGGCGCTGCACCCGGTGGGTCGCGATTTTCGCGGTTTCATGGCGGCGCGCAGCCGCTATGCCGAGGATCGGCTGGCTGAGGCTGTGGCGCAGGGCGTGATCGCAATACGTGGTGCTCGGAGCGGGACTCGACACGTTTGCTTATCGCAATCCGTTTCCGGCGTTGCGGGTGTTTGAGGTGGACTTTCCGGCCACGCAGGTGTGGAAGCGAACCATGCTGGAGCAGAGCTGCGATCGCTGTTGCCGTCGAATCTCGTGTTTGTCGCGCTGGACTTTGAGCACCAGACGCTCGCGGACGGGCTCACACAGGCTGGAGTGGATTTTCAGAAGCCGGCATTCTTCGGCTGGCTCGGTGTTGTGCCGTATCTGACGCTCGACGCTTTTCGTGCGACGTTGAGCGTGGTGGCCCAGATGCCTGCGGGAAGTGCGGTCACTTTCGATTACGCGGTGGATCCGGAGACGCTGAGCCCCATCGGACGCGTTGCGTTTGACAGGCTGGCGGAGCGCGTCGCAGCGGCGGGGGAACCGTTCCGGCTCTTTTTTACACCGCAGAATCTGGAAGCGGAGTTGCGACGGGCGGGTTTCCAGCGCATTGAGCAGGTTGGCTCCGCTGAATTGAACGATCTCTACTTCAACAACCGTGCCGACGGGCTGCAATTGTCGCCCCTCGGACTGGGGATGCTGGCGACAGCGTGGGTGTGAAGTCGGAAGCGGCGCGAAGCTACAATGGACCAAGCATGATGCGCAGGATTTTGGGATTCGCGGTTGCGGCGGCTCTGGGAGCAGTGTCGGGCTGCGGATACCATACGCTCGGCGCGGCTACGCATCTGCCTCCGGATGCGCGCACCCTTTCAGTGCCGATGTTTGCTACGCACGCCGAGGCGTACCACACCGAAGCTGCACTGACCGACGCGGTGATTCGCGAGTTTGCGGCGCGTTCGCGGATGCGCGTGACGCCGTGCCACAGACAGCTGATTCCGATGTGGTATTGCAGGGGACGATTCTGAACGAAACTGTCGCGCCCCTGACCTACAACACCACGACGCAACAGTCCTCGAGCTTTCTGATCACCCTGGTTGTCTCCGTGACGCTGAAGGACCGCGACGGCAAGGTGCTCTACGAGAACAAGAACTACGTCTTTCGCGGACAGTACCAGTCGACCTCCGATCTGCCGACGTTTCTGGATGAGCGCCCTGCGGCCATTGACCGGTTGTCGCGCGATTTTGCCCGCGCGCTGGTGGCGGATGTGCTGGAAGGAATGTGAAAAAGCAGGGAATAGGGACCAGGGACCAGGGATAGAGGCTAGGGAATAGGGTGAAAATGCGTTGCAGATGGGTTTCGGCCTTCTAATCCTCAGTTTCCTCTTGGTGTTGCGCTGGTAATCTGTATACGCATGCTCGCTGTACGGCCAACCTGGAGCTTTGTGCGATGACCGGCTCTCGCTGGGGTGCGGGCTTCAGCGCCGTGGGGCGCTTTGTGGGGGAGATTGAGGCTGCCGCTGCCGGGCAGGCCTCGCTGCGGGCGGGGTATGTGCTCGCAGGCGATGAGATCTTCCTGCTGGATCGCTGTCGCGAGGCTGTGCTGAAGGCATTTGTTCCAGCCGACCTGAAGGACTTTTGCCTCTCGGATCTGGACCTGAGTTCAACCCCGATTTTTGAGGTGCTGGACCGCGCGCAGACGCCGTCGCTGATGGCGCCGTTTCAGGTGATTTTTGTGCGCAATGTGCGCCAGTTATACACGCGGGGGGCGAAAAAGGACGAGTTTGCAGCGCTGGATCGCTATTTCAAGTCGCCGAATCCGCAGGCGCTGCTGATTTTTGTCGCCGATTTTCTGCGCATTCCCACCGATACGCGGCGCATGGAGATGGACGACAAGAACCGCTTTGAGCGCCTGGCCGAGACGCTGGGTGAACATTGCGGCATGGTAGAACTGGCGCGCGTGGCCGAAGAGGATGCGATGCGCTGGGCGGTTGCGACGGCGCAGGCCTGCCGAAACGAAGTTGGAGCCGGACGCGGCGCGCGAACTGGTGGATGCCCTGGGCGCGGACATGATGCTGATTGCGTCGGAGCTGGAGAAGCTGCTGCTCTACACGCTGGGCCGGGGCCGCATCACGCTGGGGGACGTGGAGACGATGGTGCTGGCTGCCAAGCAGCGATCGCTCTACGAGCTGACGGATGCCATCAGCTCGCGCAATACGGCGAAGGCCCTGGCGCTGCTGCATGGGCTGCTGAACAGTTCGGATGCAGGCGAGGATGCCGCCATTGGCCACCTGTACATGCTGGCGCGGACGTTCCGGCAGATGCTGGTGATTGTGGAGAAGAATGTGCGGGACTCGCGCGCGATCTGGCAGGCGCTGTGGCAGGGATTTCGCATGCCGCCTTTCGCGGCGGACGATCTGATTCGCCAGGCGCGGCGGTACAAGAGCCGGCGCGAACTGACGCGGGCGCTTCGCTTGATTGCGCGTGCCGATCTGGAGCTTCGCTCGTCGCCGCCGGACAAGCGGCTGGTGCTGGAGCGGCTGGTGTACGACCTGGCCGCGGAGCCGAAAGCGGTGACGCTGCCGTGGGCCTCGGCGCAGTTGTCGTTCGAGGGTTAGCCATGGGGCGCGTCTGAGTCCTTAACACGGAAGGCCAAAAACAGATTCTTCACTCACCACCCCCAAACTCCGCCCCAAAAAGCACAAATCGCTTTTCGGGGACCCCGAGACTACGTTTGGGGCCCCGTTCGCTGCAGAATGCAGTGCTAATGATGAGAAGAGTTACGGACTCAGGACATTAGGGTCGCAGCCCGGCCTGCGAGATCCACGCACTGTAGGCGCGATCCTCTCGCAGGATGTGGCTGGTCAGCCAATCACGCAAAAAGTTGATGAAGGTGCACGCTGAGGGCGGCTTCTCCTCGCTTATAGCGTTCCACGTAGTCGGCCACCTGCGCTGTCAGCTTCTTGTGCTTTGCCTGATGCTCTCCCAAGCCAGGGTATTTTGCCTTTGCCAGCATTGCCTCCTCGGCGGAGAAATGACTCCGTGTGTAAGCCAGCAGATCCTGCAACAGGCGGCCAGTCACTGCATCAGGCCGCCCCTTCAGCATGGCCGCATGTAGTTCGTTGAGCGTATCGAATAAGCCGGCATGCTGGTCGTCAACGAACTGGATGCCAACTGAATACGTCTTGTCGAACGTCAAGAGCGCCATTCCGGATATCTCCTGCCTAAGCCCCGGCAATCAAGATATCGGCGGCGGTGCGATGGAGTTGAGCGGGGTGCGTTTTATCTTCCGCGGTTTTGGGGATTCGCCGGGAGCGGCAATGGAACGATCAATAGACGCCGTGATCGTTCAACCATGTGCCGCAGGGCTGGTCGAGCCTCTCCACGTGGTCGAGATACCAAGAGGGCAGGAACCCAAGCAGCGATGGGATGTGGAGAGCTTCTTCGTGGTTTATCTGTTCCAGAGCCATGTAAAGCTTCGCCAGCAGATGGTGGTGTGCGGTGCGATGCTCGTTGATACCGGGGAAGCCTTGTCGCAGCAGGAGCTGTTCTTCACTCTGAAAGTGCATCTGGGTGAAGTCGATGAGGCGTTCGAGCTGCAGGGTGACGCCACGCCGGTCGGCTCCGCGAAGAAGCATGACGCGGAGTTCATTCAGGGTATCCATCAGGATGCCGTGCTGGTCGTCCATGGCTTCGACGCCGACGATGCACTCGTGACTCCACGTCAACAGGGTCACATACTACCTCCACGAACAAGGGCAAGTCTAGCCCCGCTGCGGGAAGTCACAATGGCGCTATGGTGGGGAGGGCATGGGCCTTTTGGGTTCATCCAGCATGTGACTTCCGGCGCATTACCCCGGTGTTCCTTTACTCCAGGATTACGTCCGGTTGGGGCTCATGGCTGCGCGTGGTCAAAACGATGGCAGCGCCGAGGATGAGAGCTCCGCCGAACCAGGCGTAGGGACCGAGGTGTTCGCCGAGAAGCTTGACGCCGAGGTAGGAGCCGAGTGCAGGCTCGATATTGAGGAAGACGCCGGCGCGCGAAGCCGGGACGTGGTGAATGCCCCAGTTCCACAGAAAGGTTGTGGTGGCCGTGCAGGCAAGGCCGCTGATGGCCAACGCGACCCATGCGGTGAGGCTGACATGGGCGAAGGGCGGCGGCGCAACCTTGTCCGCTCGCCACGGGTTCAGGAGCATCGGGCCGAGGATCCACACGGCCAGCATGACGGTGCCGGCCACGATGCTGTAGGCGGTGACAACCACCGGGCTGTGGGTCTGCATCAGCTTTTTGCTGAGCAGGATCCAGGTGAGCGCAGTGCAGAGCGAAAGGACCACCAGCAGATCGCCATACAGAGTGGGTTCTCCCTGCGCTGCGGGACCGCGGTGAATCACCCCAACAAGCAAAGACCGCTCGTCGGGGACCCCGATGTGGCCGCCGAGGACGATCAATGCCGCGCCAATGGTGGAGGCGACCAGGGCGGCCCAGCCGAAGCGATCGAGGCGCTCGCCGGCAAAGAGGGCGGCGGCGACGCCGAGCAGAACCGGCATGGAACCGACCATCAGGGATGCGTGGCTGACCGTGGTGTGCGCCAGGCCGTGAAACTGAATCAGGAACTGGATCGGAATGCCGAAGACGGAGGAAACGAGCAGAATGCGAATCTCGCTTCCGGTGAAACGAACCCGGTTGAGCAGCGCGACGGGGAGCAGGCCGACGCAGGCAAAGAGGAACCGATAGAGCACCATGTGCTCCACGCTCATCTCATTCAGCGCGAGCCGGCCGAAGTAGAAACCGGTACCCCACAGGCATCCGGCGACCGCGCATGCGCCATAGCCGAGAAACCGGGTGCGCGGGGTCAATGTCGCTGTTTCGGCCATGCTTACTTTTACTGTCGCACAGCCAAGGTGGAGGGCAGTTGAGACGTCTCGAGATCTGGATGTTTGCGGCTGTGCGGTTTTTCGAGCTCCGCTACTCCAAAATGCACGCGAAGGAGGATGGATTTCTTCAAAGGAGGGCGGTTCCCGGAAGCGGAATATTCCTGAGGAACAGCGGAACCTGAAAGACCGGCAAACCGTCCAAGATCGTGCTAGCATTTGTGGCACGGTGCGTCCTGGCCGGTGCTTCCTGTGGCAAGGCACTTCTACAACAACGTTCGCCCAACCAAAACGAGGATGCGAACATGAGATCGAAATACTTTTCCAAGGCCATGACCTTCCTCGCTGCTGCTGCTTGCTCCAGTGCTTCAGGCGCAGGCAAACGATGCAACCAGTACAAATCCCGGCGTGTCCAAGGTGCGCATTGTGCGCCTGAGCCAGGTGAAGGGCTCCGTTCAGATCGACCGCAGCGATGGGCGCGGCTATGAGCGGGCCATCGCAAACCTGCCGATCGTCGAGCAGAACCAGCTGCGGACCGGCGAGGGCATCGCCGAGGTGGAGTTTGAAGACAACAGCTCGCTGCGGCTGGCGCCGAACTCTGAGGTGGAGTTTCCCAGCCTGGAGCGCTCGGCAAGCGGCGCGACGATCTCCTCCGTTCACCTCATCGAGGGGACCGCATACATCAGCCTGGTGAAGCCGCAGAGCGGCAAAGCGCCGGCGAATGAATTCACGTTGATTTTTGGCGACCGCAAGCTCAAACTCGACCCGGCGACGCATGTTCGACTGACTATCGACGGTCACCGAGGCCAAGCTGGCCGTGCTGGATGGGGCCGTTCACGTCGATGGAGCGAACGGTGCAGTGGACATTTCCAAAAAGAAGACGGCAACGTTCGAGATTTTCGATCAGAGTGAACCCACGATCGCGCGGAATGTCGAGACCACCCCATTCGATGGATGGGATCACGAAGCGTCGTCGTATCACTCGAGCGCAGCTTCGTTGAGCGCATTCAATTCGCCCTATGCGTACGGCCTTCGGGATATGTCGTACTACGGGAGTTTCATGAACTCTGCCGGCTGTGGTGGGTCAATGTGGCGGCCTTACTTCGCCAGCGCGGCCTGGGATCCATTCGCGAATGGCACCTGGGCGTGGTACCCGGGCGCGGGGCTATTCATGGGTTTCTCCGTACCCCTGGGCGTGGACGCCGTATCACTCCGGCTCGTGGGCGTACTGCGACAACGTGGGCTGGGGATGGATGCCCGGCGACGGAGGATGGTATGGCCTGAATAACGTTGCGGCGCTCACGCCGATCGGACGCACTTCAGGAGGCAGCGGACACACGCAGCCGCCGCGCCTGCCCGGCCATCCGCCGCTTCCG
This sequence comes from uncultured Acidobacteriaceae bacterium, assembly GCA_963830285.1. Lineage (GTDB taxonomy): Bacteria > Acidobacteriota > Terriglobia > Terriglobales > Acidobacteriaceae > Telmatobacter. Next base: position 306,945 of record CAWHLU010000007.1, on the reverse strand, counting down.
CATGCGCCTTCCATGATTGCGGTGAACACCAAGCCCGTTGCGGCTTCGCAGATTGCATCGTCTACTTCGTTTGTCTTCCGCAAGGACTCGGCCGGATTGGGCGTGCCGCGGGGAACGCTCGGGAACCTGAACAAGTTCTCGCGCGAATCCATCAGCCATGGCACTGCCAGCACTGCGATTTACGCAAGCGTTCCGCGGTCGGGCCAGACCTTCGGCAGCCGTTGGACAAGTCGGAGATGCTGGCCACATCGATCCATCGTGGGTACTGCGCCGTCTTTCAGTTCATCGTCCTCGCAGAGTTCCTACAGCAGCTCCTACGCCGGATCGAGCAACGGCAGGCGGAATGCGCGGCGGCGGGTCGACCGCGGCGCCTGCTCCGGCAGCTCCTTCCATGCCGGCAGGTGGAGGAGGCGCAAGGAAATAAGCGCTGGGATGCAGGCTGCGGCCGCGGTACGGACGCGCTCGGAGTGCGCCGTAAGGTGTCATTCGATTTGCGCAGCTTTGGGTGGCTATGGCTGCGTTGAAGCGCTGTCTGACGGATCCGCGCCGATGGCGAAGTCAGCATCGGGTGAACTTCGGCTCATGACCGGGTGCTGCGTGTTCACGCTTTGCGACACCTGCTCGAGCAACGGATGCGAATACCTGGCTGAGGGGAGTTTTTCCTTTGCCCTTCTGCAGGGCCTGCAACAGAAAGTAAGTGAAGTACCCGTGCTTCAAGTCGGGGCTTTCGAGGGACTCCTCGTTGACGCCGCTTGCCGCGATTACGATGCGGCCGGTCCCATCGGTCATGTGTTTCAGCATCTGGTCGGAGGGCGCTGAACTGGCGATCGGCGGACCGGTGGCTGCAGGGGTTTTGATGGATCCTGCGCTGTAGCAGGTATCGAGGATGATCGCCGTCCGCAGCGACTTCATGCGCGTGGCCACTGCATTGGCCAACTCCACCATGGGATACGCGGTGGCATAGAGGGCGTCTTCGTTAATCCCGCTTCCACCGGAAATTTCGGTGTCGTAGGTGACCAGGTAGTTCGCGCCGCCGCTCGAATCCACCGTGCGCGGCGTGCCGTGGGTGGCCACGTAGATCAGCACAAGATCATTGGGCTGGGCGTGACGCGCGATCCAGTTGAGTTCCTCCTTGATGTTCTTTGTGGTTGCCTGTTCATCGGTCAGGACATGAACATTCGCCGGCGGAAAGCGCCCGATTGTGGGGTCTTTCAGTGCATTGGCAATTCCATTTGCATCGGCAGTGGTGAAGCGGAGCGCCGGAACGCCGAGGTCAGCGAACTTGCCGATGCCGATGACGAGAGCCCACTTCTGCTTCACCGGGCCCACGGGAACCGCGCTGGAAGCGCTTGCACTTTCGGAGCCCGGCATGGCAGAGATGCCGCGGCTTGACGGCGTGGAGAGAACCAGTGGATTCAAACCTTGCTGCAATGCTTCAGAGGAATTGAAGCTTGCCTTGTCCATGGCGTATTTGGCCAGGGCGTCATGGCCGAGCCGCTTTTCCACGAGGCTTCGGTAGTACCATGCGTCGCCGAGTTCGGGACACTCTGCAACCGCGTGCTTCAATAACTGCAGAGCATCTTCAAATGCGTCGTTGCCGCTGTGCGGCGTCACCCGTTCGAGCGCCTGCACTACGAGGTCCTTGCCCGCGCCGCAACGGTCGTCCTGAGCAGGCGCAGAGATGCATGCGCCCAGCAAACAGGATCGGCGCGGCGATATGAACCAGAACGACCTTTGCGCCCCGGATCATTTCGCCGCCACGGTCTTGTGAGATGCGCGTATTTTCATGGCCTTCAGCACCTGGTCGCTTACGCCGCCTGACGAAAGAGCCTGCAGCCCGGAAGTGCTCAGATCGAATCGTGCCAGCTTTGCATTGCGAATAGCCTGCGCAACCGTCTCCTCATCCACACCGGCCTTGACCATGGCGATGACTTTGTCATTGGTAAGTGCTTTGGGATCGTCTGACTTGCCCGGCGCCCTGCGCCTCGGTGTCCCTTTCGGCGCCTTCTGCTGACGCGGTACGTCCCCTTCCGTTCCCTTCGCCCTCGAGTCTCCTATAGTGGGCGATCGCGGTTTCGATGCGCTTCTGGGGCTCAAGGAAGTACTTCTCGCCGGGTTTGGCGTCGATGGCTTTGCCGTAGTTGATGGCCGCCTCATCGAGGAACTTCATCGCCGACTTCGGATCTTCTGCCTTATACGCCAGGGCTTCATAGGCGACGCCGATGTCGTAGAGGCGATAGGCGTCGTCTTCCCGCTTGGGAAGTTGTGGTGCGGTCTCAAACGTCTCCAATGCGCGTTGCCACAATCCCGCCATAGCGTCCTTGTCGCCTGCTTCGAGCGGTCCCTTATCCCTGGCGAGGAAAACTTCGATGGTTTCGTTGGTATTCACGACGTGGGAGGCAATCTGCCGAACGACATCATTGATGAGACGCGAACGCAACTCGGCATCCGTAGGCGGGTTGACGTCCTCACTGCTGCCACCTCCCGTCAGCTTCTTCCAGCCGCCTGTCACGGAATTCTTGATTCCGTTCAAGTGTGGTGTTTCCGCCGCTAGAAGGTCTCATCGTATTTGGATGTTATGTTGTCTGAGATCAACGTCTGACCGCCGGCAGTCTTGGCCTGAAATGCGACGCTAAGGGTTCCGGTGATGCGAGTAGCCGCCTCGGTTTTGGTTCCCTTTTTGCTGATCGAGAGCGCCTGTTGCGTGGTAGCGATTGGCTGCGGATGGGAGTAGTCGGTGATCTGGCAGAGGATGACGGAAGAAGGATTGCTTTCGGTGGTCGTCAAGCGAGGGTCATTCTTGAGAAGTTCGGTTTCCAGCTTTGCGCTGAAGTCGGTCGCGAGAATGGCATCCTCTTTGTGGGCCGTGACTTTTACTTTGATCGTTTTGCCCGAAAGATGAGCCAAGGCGGGAAGCTTGCGTTGCAGCAGGACCTTTTCCTTGGCTGCTCCGAAACTCTGTGCTCGAGCACAAGGCAGGCAAAGGAACAAAGGAGCAAGGGAACCGAACACCGCAATCGATCTGGCCCTCATTTTGGAACCCCCAGGTCATTGAGTCCGCTTCGTGCTTTTCCTCGAGTCAGATAGCGCCGATGGCTGGAACGTCCGCTTTCCGGAGTCGGGAACCTCCGAAAAGGAGAGGTAAGCGCGGAGAATGCTGTCAATCGGGCCCCCAATGAGGAGTTTTGTCAGGGTAAAGCGGGCGCGGAATAGAATGCAACAGGAATTGGGTAACGTATCGTCCGCAAGAAATTGACTTTGTCACGCGATCAAGTCGTGAGAATCAGCGAGAATACGTAGAGATGGTGAAGCGCTCTTTCGGGTTTGATGGGTGCGCTGCGTATGCGCGCATGGGCCGGGTTCTGGCAATCGCTGCAGTGTTATCGACTTCGGCGGCGCAGGGCCAGCTCTTTGGACATCACGATAAGGATAAGCCGGACCCGCCTCCCTCTGAACCAGCGAAACCGGAACACCCCGCATCGCAACGAGCCGCATTTACGGTTCCCGTCGAGCCGCTTGGGTTTTTTGCGCCGGGCGCGATTTACCAGGGCCAGCGCGAGAGTCTTGTCTCGCTGGATTTTCTGGATGAAGACCATCTCCTGTTCACGTTTCATGCGCCGGGCCTGATCCGGCGGGAAGGCAATTCATCGGCAGACGACGAGCGCCAGATCCGCGCGGTGGTGCTGGCGCTTCCCTCGGGAACGGTGAACGCCGAAGCCCTGTGGACACTCCACGACCGGGGCCGTTATTTGTGGATGCTGGATGATGGGCATTTCCTGTTGCGGAATCAGAATGACTTGCAGCTTGGGGATGCATCGCTGGAACTGAAGCCGTCGTTGTTGTTTCAGGGGCGGCTTTTGTGGCTGGAGCTGGATCCTTCGCAGGATTTGATTGCCACGGATTCGCGCGAATCGGCGGATGGAAGGCCGCAGGCGGGCACCGTGTCGAGTCCTTCCACGGCCTCTGCCTGGATCACTTCGGATGAGGTGAAGTCAATACGCGCAGCCCGACATCGTTCTGCGCATCGTGCGCCGCGACACCGGACAGGTGATGCTGGTCAGCCGCACCCGAACAACGGTGCATCTTCCCATCAACTCCGAAGGGTTCGTCGAAACCCTGCGGGGCAAGGGACGCGAATGGGCGCTGGATCTGAACTTCTTCAGAGGTGGGAACCGCGTCATAGGGAGCCTCGACTCCATGTGCGCTCCATCGGTTGAGTTTGTGTCGAATCCCGAGATCCTGGTAACTACCTGCAATCCCGACAACAGCCGCTGGATGGTGGCCATGTCGACCGACGGCAAGCGTTTTTGGAATGTAGCCAAGCCGCCGACGCAGATCTGGCCACGCCTGATCATGGCTCCCAACGGACTGCGGTTCGCGCGGGAGACGCTGATGGTCACGCATGCGGTGGAAACATTTGCGCCGCTCAGCTTTGACGATGTGAAGGGCCAGCTGGTGGAGGTGTACGACGCTATCAGCGGCAAGGTAGACTTGACGGCTCCTGCCAGTCCGATTCTGGATGGGGGTGGAAATGTGGCGATATCGCCATCAGCGCGCCGCGTCGCCATTCTCGATGCGGGCGCCATCCAAGTGTACGAACTGCCGGCGCCAGCGGCTGGTCTGCCCGCGGCGCGTTGAGTCGGGGCGGGTTTTCAGGGCTTGCCTTTGACGTGTAAACTTGCCTGCGGAGGTTTTTCTTGGCCACAGCTGTCATACGGTACACGGCTGCGGCGGTCTCAGACCGCGGGCGCAAGCGGCCCTCGAATGAAGATGCCTATGGCTTCTCCATCGAAGCGGGCGTGTATCTGGTTTGCGATGGGATGGGCGGAGCAGCAGCGGGAGAAGTTGCCAGCACGACTGCCGTTGACGAAATACTCCGGTTGCTGACCCATCGTAGCGGAGAGAAGGAAACCCCGCTGCCGGACGCAGCGCAGAGTGCCATCTGCGAGGCCAATGAAGCCATCTTCGCCCGCGCGCAACGGAATCACCGTTTGAGCGGAATGGGGACGACCCTAGTCGCGCTGGCCACGCACGAGCAACGCGTATGGGTGCTGAACGTCGGTGACAGCCGCTGTTATCGGCTGCGGCAGAGCAGACTGGAACAACTCAGCCGTGACCACTCGCTGGTGGAAGAGCAGGTGCGGCTTGGCCGGATGACTCCGCGTGAAGCTCTGCATTCTCCTTTAAAGAATGTGATCACGCGCGCGCTGGGAACGCAGTCGCAGGTGACGCCGGATGTGTTCGAGTTCCAGGCAGAACCCGGCGACCTCTTCCTTCTTTGCTCCGATGGGTTGACGCGCGAGTTATCGGATTCCGTCATTGAGGATTTGCTCAATAGCGACCATTCCCTGGAATCGCAATCGGCCCGACTCGTCGAAGCTGCGAAGAAGGCGGGCGGCCACGATAACATCACTTGCCTGCTGGTGCGTGCTGAGGGCTAGGTTCCATACCGATCGGAAACCGCTGCAGGGCGCGGTTGTCTTCACGATTTCAGATCCATTCAAAATTAGGTGGGATGACATGCCCGGTTTTCAATCCTGATGGCAACGGTGGCTGCCGTTCGCGCTGAGCAGACCCTCGATTGTATTCAGGATCTCTGTGGGATGAACGGGCTTGGCAAGAATCTCGAAGCCATGACCTTTTGCTCTGGCGTCCCGGAGCAGATTTTCGACGGACGGTTGTCCAGAGATCAACAGGATGCGACACCCTGAAAGCCGCTCTTTCAGCGCCAACGCAAGGTCGATTCCATTCATTTTGGGGAGCATCACGTCAAGGATGGCGAGATCAGGCGTCCATCGAGAGAGGCTGTTCAGCGCGGCCTCCGCCGAGTAGGAGACGTGGGTATCGTAGCCGTTTGAAGACAGGATCTGCCGGAGCGTGTCGGCCACGATCGCTTCATCTTCCACGACAAGAACCCTTTTCTTTCCCACTTCGCTGGGCATAGGTATCTCTTCCGGTGGGAATTCGGCGTACGGCCGACTTCTGTTGTCACGGATGCCGTGTTGCGCGACGATGGTTGGTTGTTCCGCCCGCCTCGCGGAGAGTACCTCGACAGAGACAGAACGTGTTTCGCGGCGGTTCGCGCGATGCTCTTCGGCTCTGCCAACCCGAAGCGCGGTACTTACTTTTCGGCTCCCGGTAATGGAAGCCAATTACTGATTCGCCTGTCCACCTATCTCCAAGGTGTGATTCTAAATCATTCAATTTACGTCATTTGCAGCATTGCCTGGCTATAGTTGAGGGCATAAGGTTCAAGCATCGACGCGCTGGCCAGAGAGTGAATGAGAAGCGCGCGAGCGAGGAAACCATGCACACATCTGGAAATCAGGACGGCCGCGTACATAGCGGGATCACAGGTTGGATATCGGTTCACGTCCATGATTCTGAACGCACCTTCGATCTACCGTCTACTCCCAGCGACAGTCCGCTGAGCGAACCGATTGCGATTCCACCGGCCCTGATCCATCTCTTCGAGCATGCGGAGAGTACGCCTCCACCGCTGCCGGAACTCTTTCCGCGTCTCACCTTTCTGGCGATCGCGATCGTTCTGCTGGTTACGGCGGTTACAGCCGAGTTCGAGTATCTGCGGGGCGCGGGATATTTCTGGCCATGATATGCGCAAATTCGAGCGAGTCGAAGTGAAACGCGCAGCAAGGGGAAGCGCGAATGCAAAGCCGAACGGACCCCTTCAGACCGCAACCAATCTCTCTGATCCGGCGACCGGATCGGTTGCTGTTTCGAAACTCCCTGAGACGGGTTTTCTGCTGGATTGGCTTTCGGGCGGAGAGGCGTTTCCGAGGAATATCAAGGGATTCCCGCTGAGATTCGAAGCTCTCGGCTGATCAAGTGCGCCAGCAAAATACCATCGATTCTTTGCAGTTTAACCTGCAGTACCCAAAGGCTCGCCTTGCTCGCGCCTGAGGAAAACAGTTGTGATTTAGATCACGGTGCATGCGACAAAAGTTCGTAAGTACTCTCGATTGTGGCATATCCATGGATGAGCGCTCGCCTTACGATACCCGTAATGGAGAGAGTTATGACCATAATCGATCGTCACCGCGCATATCTTGCAGCCCTCGCTAAAGCGCATGCGGAACTAGATGGAATCCTCGCAACCTACGAGCAACTGCAAACTCGAGAAGGTCGTCTCATGGAGGCTGCTCAGGCTCTTGAGGTTCTCTTTCAAGCAGGGAAGGAAGCAGACTCCTTAGATCAAAAGGCGCCTTGCCCATCGGTTGAGCCACAGATTCCTTGCAGGATCGAATCCTTCCCGGAACCTTCGCATCTCCCCGAGAATTTGATTCCCGCCAAATCATCGGACCCAATCCAGAGGCGGATTAACGATGCATTGGGTACCGAGGCCGTTGCCTAAAGCGGCATGGACAGCACGAACCTTTTCAATCCAGGTGAGCTGACAAGAAAGGCATCACTTTTGTTATGAACGACCGTCGATCTTCGCATGAGCCGGTGAAGCGTACTAAACACTGCGATGCGAGGGTGCAACTGAGAGAACGTGAACCGAAGTCGGACTCGAAACCCAGTGCAGGATTGCAGCTCGCGGGAGTCGCCGCGGACTCGCGCGGAAGCAATATCCCCAGCGAACCGCCATCCATTCTGGTCGTAGATGACGAATTGGCCACCTGTCTACTCATCAAATCGACCCTCGAACGGTGGGGCTACCAGGTACACCTTGCCTCCAGTGGTCGAGAAGCGAAGGAAATGGTTGATTGCGTTGCATTCGACTTAATTCTCAGCGACGTATTGATGCAGGATGGGGACGGTTTCATGCTGCTCGATTGGGTCCGTATAAACCGGCCCGGTCTTCCCGTGGTGATGGTCTCGGCGGCGTGCGACATTGGAATGGCCCTTGATTCGATGCATCGAGGCGCTTGCGACTACCTGCTGAAGCCCTTCGATCACAGGAAGCTATTCGAAACAATCCGACGCGCCCTCGAGCAGCGGCTCGAAATCCTCAACGCTCGCGCACAGCAGCACAGGTTGAAAAACGAAATCCGCATCCGTACGGATATGCTTCGCTGGGCTGTGAACGATCTGCAGCGCACTCACGACATGATGTTGTTGGCATTAGGCGATGCGCTCGATTTGAGGGATTCGGAAACGGAGGGACATTCCAAACGCGTGACGGCTTACAGCATCGCCCTGGCCCGTGCTTTAAAGATTTCGCCTGTCGAGATTAAAACACTGGCTCAGGGCGCTTTACTGCATGACGTCGGGAAGATAGCTGTTCCGGATGCAATCCTGAGAAAACCTGGCAAGTTGTCTTTGCATGAGCGGGAGATTATGCGCGCGCATTGCGAACGTGGGTATGAGATGTTGTGCAGGATACCTTTTCTGGCTGACGCCTCGGAGATTGTCCTAGCCCACCACGAGCGTTTTGATGGGAGCGGCTATCCGCACGGCTTGCGCGGAAAAGAAATTCCCCTTGGGGCACGCATCTTCGCTATAGCTGACTCGCTTGATGCCATCACCAGCGACCGGCCTTATCATAAAGCTCACACCTTCGCCGCAGCATATAAAAAGATTCAGGACAGTTCGGGCACTCAATTTGACCCCGAAGTTGTGAATGTCTTTTCGAATATTCGATGTGATGTGTGGGGCGAGCTTCGAGCGGAGACGACAGGAGAGGAAAGCTCTTTCCTTCGGGAAGTATTGTTGAATCTTCCGGACTTCTCCTGCCTGCAGGACCTGATTGCAACGAGTTTTTCGGATGCACTTGTGACCCACGAAAAAGGCGTTCCCGAGTGAACTGGGCTGGCAAGCATCCGCAGCCAATCGTCGGGCGGAGGGATTCAAACCCCTGGACCATGGTTCCCAAATTAGGCCAATTGAGGTCTTGCCTCGCTTTGCGCTGCCTTACCCTTTGTTGCGACAGGCGCTCCAGCAGTGCGCTACCAAAAGTAGGCACCTTCCATCTTAGGGGTCCCAGGCTCTCCATCAATAATCTGTGTGCTCAGTACGACTTCTATGTTCTTCTTGTTGCCAGCAGCTTGCGCTGCACGCTGCAGCTGGGCCAAATCGCCAGCGTCGGTCAGAAACTCTCCGGCGGCAATAGTGCCGCCGCGGCCAATGCCGGCCACCACGACCGCCAGTTTCCCCGTGTCGCTGTTTGTAAAGCGCGCAATGATTGCGTAATCCCGGTAGTTGTTTGTAGCCATCTGGACGGAGCGGTCCAATACCCATTGGGTTTGTGATGGAGCTGTCCTATCCACGATGCTCATCTTCGTCATCGGGGCATCGTTGGCAAAGTGATAGCGCAATTGGTTGGTCATCCGAAGCGTCCATGCGTTATCGAAGGCCCCGATAAAAACCGTTGGCCCATTGCGCAGGTCTGCGAGATTGGTTGCGCCCTCACCCTTGAGCGAGTACTGCTTTCCTCTGGACTGAAGAACTCCTCCGACCTTGATGGTGGCGTAGACGTCGTCGATGACGATTGCCGTCAGCTTGTCGCTCAAGGTGACCTGATGGGCCGGCTGGGAGGCATCGCGAAGAACAATGCTCGAGTACTGCAGTTGGTCGGCGATGCAGAGGAGCACGGGGTCTTTTGTCTCGAGCACCGGCCCCCAGAAAAAGTCGAGCGCAGAATGGTGCGTTGTCTGCCATAGAAGGACTGCTCCCGCGGACAGCACCGCGGCGGCAATGCAAGTAAGCCAAAGGACGAGTGGGGAGTGTCGGCGGCGAAGCACGGGATGTAGAGGGTGGAGGATTTCGGCAGGCGCAACATCTTCCGCAGCGGCTACAGCCATCTCACTCAAGATCGGATCGTTGGCGCCCCTGGGCCAGAGGAACTGCGGAATATAGGATCCCGAAGACAGGGCAATGCGCAATTCTTGATCATGGGGTGGCTCCTGATAATACTGGGCAACGCGCTTGCGAATCTCCGCCGCTGTGACACGCACGATTGGATCGGAGGCTGTGTCGTACTCCGCATCGCGGCCAAAAACTTCAATTCCCAGCGTCCGTTCCTTGATGTTCTCCGATTTCCCAGCCAGAGTCTGTTCAACGACAAAGCGGAGAAAAGTCGGAAAGCGCTTGCTATGGCTGAAAAAGGGGCTGCTCAGAAGCCGGCTCAACTGCTCGCGAACCTCATCCGCGTGCGGCTCTCCCTGGGTTGCATGACCAATCCCATGTGAGTCAGCCACGGTAGATTCCTCCGCTGGATCGAACCGATTATACACAGCGATCCGAAAGCGACGCGGTGTCCGCTATCTACAATCAATACATAGTTGATAGCAAATGCCTTACGGCAAACATTTACCTGATAAGACTGTTACTTGCTTGCCGTAAAGACCCTCCCGCTCGATGCCGTAAAGGCCTTAACAGTTGTTGATTAAGAAGGCTAGAAACGGTCTGCATTTCAAATCCCGATCATGATGGATTTCTTTAGGCGCGTTTTTCATGCGCCGGGGAACCAAGACCGACGGGGAGAAACCTGAGGGGGGCTGCATTTTGAATACAAAAAGGAGCCGGAGACCACAGTCTCTTTGGAGTTGGGGCGGGTTAGCAATTCTGCTTGCCTTATTGGTGAGCAGTGCCCCATGGATCAACGCGCAAATCGCAACAACCACGGCAACGCTTTCCGGTGTGGTCACAGACCCTTCGGGAGCGGTGCTGCCGAAGGCTACGCTGACTCTGACGAGTTCGGAGAAAAGCATCACTCGAATCTTCAACACGGACGACGGTGGCCGGTACTCCTTCAATCAACTTCCGCCATCCGCCTATAGTCTGACGATCAAAGCGAAAGGCTTCGAGACGTATCAACAGAACGGAATTGTCCTCAACGCCGGCGAAACCGCCACGCAGAACGTGAGGCTGACGATCGGTGCCGAGACGGTATCGGTATCCGTAACCTCGGATGTCTCCCAACTGAATACAGATAATTCCAACGTGGCGGCGGACATTCGAAGCGAAGCAGATCGTGGAGTTGCCGCTGAACGTGCGCAACGTCTATGGCCTGGCCACGCTCAACTCTTCCGTTCAAAACACGTCGGAATCGCAATTGCTCCTTGGTGGCGGCAGCAACACAACGGACACCGCGGACCAGGACATCTCGTTCATGAACTTCGCTGGCGGCTTCTTTGGAACGACGGCCTACATGATCGACGGCTCGTGGGATACCGACAGTGAGTGGGGCGCGGTCATCTTTGTGCCCGGCGTGGACGCGGTTCAGGAATTCAAGGTCCAGAACAACTCGTTCACGGCTCAGTATGGCTGGAGCACGGGCAACGTGGTCAACGTGGTAACGAAGTCGGGCGGCAACGCCTTCCACGGGTCGGCGTACGAGTTTTATTCCAGCAACAACTTCAACGCCCTCAACTACTACCAATCACCCGGCAGTTGCCAAGGTCTCCTCAATACAAATATCTGCACGTTTAGCCGCAACCAGACTGGCGCAACGGCTGGCGGCCCGCTGTACATTCCGGGCCTGTACAAGCAGCGGAACAAGACCTTCATCTTCGGTATCTACGATCACTTCACCTCAAACCAACCATCCCCCTCGCAGTACACTGTGCCAGACACCAACTTCCTGGCCGGCGACTTCTCCGAGCAACTGGGAACCACGTCGTCGGGCACAGACGCTCTCGGCCGACCCATCTATCCCGGTCAGATTTACGATCCGCGCAGCGGCCGCGCCATCACCGCGGGTGCGGTCGATCCTAAGACCGGCCTCCTACGGCTGAGCTCAGACCGGCTACATACGCGACCCGATACCGGGCAACATTCTTTCCAACCTTGCCGGCTACGTCCCGGATGCTGTCGGCGCCAAACTGCTCAGTTACTATCCGAAGGCGCAAAAGTCAGGGAATGTGGCCAACAACTTGACTCTGGCCGGAGCGGCGCCCACGTATTGGGACGAGTACGGGATCAGGGCCGACCAGAATATCAACGACAACACCAGAGCCTATTTCCGCTATTCCTATAAGCGAGAGGCAAAGACTGGCGCTGCCACGAACTGGGGATCCGATCCGGCAGGCCAAGGCAATCAGCGGCCCAACAACCGCTGGGGCATGTGGGCGGGGCTCTCGCGGATATTCAACCCCACCTTCACCATGAACATCACTTCGGGCGTCCAGTTATGGCATGAAACCTCCGACAATCAGTCGTTCGGTTTCAACCCAGCGACCACTCTCGGACTTCCGGCGTATGTCAGCCAACAGGATCCCTTGTTTCCCATCATCAACGTGGGAAACGGGATCTCCCAACTCGGCCCATTCAGCGGGAACGCGCAGGGTGTCACCAACCACGGACCCATCGGCACAGTGGCTGTTGACTTCATCAAAACGCTCGGAAAGAATACCGTCAACTTCGGGTTCATGGGCGTAGAGCAGGTCTTCAGCCAGTTCAACTACTACTCAAACTCCCTTACGTTCGACGGAAACTACACTACCGGACCGAATCCCCTGCAGGGATCGGGTGTCACCACCGGTAACGGAGTGGCTGAGATGCTGCTGGGCGTCATGGACGGTGCAAGCATCGGAACGCCGACCACCCCGTATGAATCGAACCATCTTTTTGGCGAGTACGTGCAGGACGATTGGAAGCCGACCCACAACCTCACTCTGAATCTTGGCGTCCGCTATGAGATTCAAACTCCGTACACTTCGCGCCATAACCAGGGCTCGATCTTCGACCCGAACGCGTTGAACCCGCTCAGCTATTCGGCGGGCATGCCCTTACTCGGCGCGCTCCAGTTCCTGGGACCCGGCAACCGGGATTTCTACAACACCAACTACCACAACATTGCGCCTCGCGTAGGTTTCTCCTATCAGGCGATCCCGAAGGCGGTTATCCACGGCGGGTACGGAATCTTCTATCCGGAAGCGGTTACCAGCTCGGGCTCAGCGGATACGGATGGTTTCACCGCGACAACCAACGCCAACCTGAGCTTGGACGGCGGCGTTACGCCCAATCCGAATATCAGCACCAGCAATCCCTGGGGCGGCGTATACGCGCAGGTTACCGGCAACGCCAACGGCTCGTATCAACAAGACGGCAATGGCGTAGGCGGTGTTTTCAGGAGCCGCCCATCCCCTTACGTTCAACAATGGCTGTTGGGCGTGGAGTATGCCTTCACGCCGAACGATCAACTGGAAGTTAACTACATCGGCAACCGCGGCGTTCGCATGGAGGGCGGCTGGAATTACAACCAGTTGAATCCGAAGTACCTGTTCACAGCGAACGGGCAACCCAATACCGCTTTCCTCAGTGCGACGGCAGCTTACAATCCCTTAGCCGCGCCGCTCCAGGCCCTTGAGAAAAGTGGAACGATTGCACCCAGCTCTTGCAATATCGATAGCGCAACAGCGATGCCAAACTTCCAACTGCTCCTGGCTTATCCGCAGTATTGCGGCGTGAGCCAGACCGACGCGCCTGTTGGCCAGTCCCTTTACAACAGCCTGCAGGTCACCTACAACCACCGCATCAGCAAGGGCCTTACCGCGCTGGTCTCCTACACCTACTCCAAGTTCCTCGACAACGTCGAGGGCAACAACTCCTGGTCGTACAACGGAGCGGCGAACTGGGGCGCCACGGCAAACTACTTCAACATAGCGGGCGAAAAGAGCGTGGACGCGGGCGATATTCCGCACGCGCTGGTGGCCAGCTACGTTTATCAACTCCCCATCGGCCGCGGCAAGTCGGTCGGTTCGGGAATGAGCCGCATAGCGGATGCCGTGGTCGGCGGATGGGAACTCTCAGGAATCGCAACCTTCAGGGAGGGAATTCCACTTAGCGTCTTCGGAAACGATTGGAACTCCTACGGCGGCGATCCCAGGCCGGATGTCGTAGGGAATCCAAAACCGGCTCATCAAACATAAGCAACGTCCAACCTGGGCCAACCTCGCAGCCTTCGCTTATGCGCCGTATGGCAGCTTCGGTACGGCGCCACGCTACTTCTCAAATCTTCGCGGACCCCATTACCAGAACTGGGACACCGCTCTGGAAAAGAACTGGTCGTTCGGGGAGAGCATGAGAGCCCAGTTCCGCTTCGAGACCTTCAACACCTTCAACCATCCAAACTTCTATGCGCCGGGACCTGGGAATATGAGTTTGTATAGCCCTGGTAGTTTCGGGTTAATCACAACTGCGTTCCCCGGTAGAATTGTCCAGATTGCCGGAAAGTTCTACTGGTAGACGCACGTGAAACACTTGCTCAGATCGTTGTCTGCTGGTCGCTGCTGGCCGAATCCGTTTTCGGATTCGGCCAGCAGCCGCCGGCTTCCCGGCTGGAGTCTCTGGTTGCCGAGGCTCAACAGGCCCAGGCGGCGCATGACTATGCCGCGGCAGAAAAGGCTTACAAACAAGCGGTAAGGATCGAGCCGTCGATGCCGGAACTATGGGCCAATTTAGGACTGATGCAGCAGGAAGCCGGAGACATTGCCTCGGCCGTTCCCAGCTTTCAACAAGCCAACCACCTCAACCCGTCTTTATATGTTCCCAATCTGTTTCTCGGCAACGACTATGTGCGCACCGGCAAAGCGCCGGAAGCGATTCCGTTTCTGACCAAAGCGGAAAAGACCAACAAGACCGATCCGCAGGCGCCGCTTGCGCTTGGGCGCGCCTATTACGCCATGGGCAAATTCTCTACCGCGGCTCAGGAATTTGAGCGCGCAGTCGCGCTCGATCCCAAGCTTGGCGCCGCCTGGTTCGCCCTGGGGATTGCACGCCTGAACCAAGTGGAAACTGGACGCTCGCAAAATGTCGGCGGAATCGAAAGACTTCTCCATTTGCCGGGGCGCTCTATGCCGAGTCGCTGGAGAAGCAGGCAAGATTCAACGAGGCCGCAACCCTCTACCGGAGCTTGCTTGATTCCCATCCTCAACCCCCATGCCTGCATTCGGCGCTGGGCATTGCGCTCCTCAGGCATCGCGACCCGGAGGGTGCCGCCGCTGAATTTGCCACCGAGCGCGCGGCGCATCCGGAGTGCGGCCTGGCGGTTCTTGGTCAGGCGCGCATCGCAATTGACCGCGGAGACAATGAGCAGGCAGTCAAGCTGCTCGAGGAGTTATGGGGGCGCGATCATGGCTTTTTCGTCTTCAACGCAGCCATCCTGATGGAGGGCCTTTCGAACGAAGCCGCTTCAGCCGTTGCCGCCTACTTCTCTCAACCGGAGACCACTATTCCGGCGGATTTCCGTGACGCTCTCCTCGCGGCGCTCAACCGCTACGGGCAGGCGCTGGACGATCAACACGATAACGTCGACCTGCGCGAACCGGGTGCGCCTGTTGCAGCCTCGCCTGTCTCCGCTGTGCGGCATACTGCGGAAGAGTATTATGCGGCGGGAGAGTTCGAGCGGTGCGCGCAGCAGCTCGATCACTGCCCTCGCCGCGGGGCGCAGCCGATAAACTCCGCCTGCTCGCCGCCTGCTCATTCTTTGCCGGAGACAACGAGCGCGCCTTTAGCGCGGCAACTGCACTTGAGGCACTGCAGCCGCATTCTGCCGAAGCTCTTTACTGGTCGATTCAAGCCAACGAACGGCTCGCGGTCCAATCCCTTGCGCGATTCCAGCAACTGGAATCGGACTCCGCCAGGAGCCATGTTCTTCTCGGCGACATCTACCACCAGCTTGAGAGGGAGGATGATGCGCAGGCGGAATACCAGAAGGCTCCTCGCTCTCGAACCCGGCAATCCGGCAGCCATGCTCGGTCTGGCCTTCCTACCTAAGCAACAACAACAACGACAAAGCCATGGAGACCGCACGCACCGCCCTGGAGCGCAGTCCGCAGGATCCAGAACTCAATATGATCGTGGCTGAGGCGATGGTGGCCAAAAATCAATTCGCCGAGGCTGAGCCGTTCCTGATGAAGAGCCTTAACGTGAAACCGCAATTGCTCGGTCACGTGCACGCTCTTGATCGGAAAGGTCTATGCAGAGACCGGCAGAACCAGCGAGGCAATCAGCCAATTGAAGATGGGCGAATCAAGCGATGAGACCGGCTCCATCCACTACCTGCTTGCCCGGCTTTATCGCCAGGTCGGCGATACCAAAGACGCGGCAGCCGCGCTCGATCAAGTAAAGACGATCAAGCAGCAGCGCCGTGAACGGGGCGTGAAAACCGTCGAGGACCCCGATCTCTCCTCCCTGGAGTCTCCGCCCGGCCAGGCTTCCGCACCGTAGCAACACCAACCGCGTCTGCCACCTCCCATTCACAACCACAGCACAGGCATCCTTTCAGCCCAGGAGTCATCATGCGCCTTTTTCGCTTTTTTCATCGGAAGTTCCTCGCCTTGTTCATCATGCTTCTGGTGTGTTGCACATCTCGAATGGCCCGCACTCAATTCAGATCATCTGCAGCTGAGCCACATTCCGTTGTGCGCGAGGCAACGGTGACGCCGCTGGCGAATGGGATTGACGTGCAGAGCGTCGATTTGCGACTCAGGATCGTCGCTTTGCGCGAAGATGTCTTGCGCATAACGATGGCGCACGGCAGCACCTTGCCGGAAGATGCTTCATGGGCTGTGCTTCCATCCGCCCGCTCGAGCCGTGTGCCGGTTGTCATCGATGCCGGCAGCGATCATATTGGCTTCCATACGCGCACGTTAATCGTCGAGGTAGACAGGAAGACTCTCCAGATCAAAGTCCGCGATTCGGCAGGAAATACTCTTCAGGACGATGCCCGGCCGATTCATTTTGACGGCGACGCATTTCGCATTTACAAATCGATGCCGCTGGACGAACACTATTTCGGCCTCGGCGACAAGACCGGGCCGCTCGACCGGCGCAACCAGGCTTTCACACTTTGGAACACCGACGCTTACCGTTTCCAGGAATCAACCGATCCGCTTTATAAGAGCATCCCTTATTTCATGGCTTATCACGCCGGGATCGCAACCGGCATCTTGATGGACAATACGTGGCGCACCAGCTTTGACTTCGGCAAGGAGACAAGCGGAGTTTATTCGTTCGGGGCCGTCGCCGGGCCGATTGATTACTACCTGTTCTACGGCCCATCTCCAAAGCAGGTTGTCGAAACCTATGCGTGGCTTACGGGAACCCCGCCACTGCCGCCTCTCTGGACCTTTGGCTTTCAACAATCGCGCTATAGCTACATGTCACAGGCCCGCGTGTTGGAAGTGGCGAATCGCTTCAGGGCAGACTCGATTCCAGCCGACGCGATCTATCTCGACATTGATTTCCAGAAGAAGAATCGTCCCTTCACTGTCGACACTACAGCCTTCCCTGATCTTCCCGGCATGGTTGCCCAGCTCAAGGCTGAAAACTTCCACGTCGTGGCAATTACCGACCTTCATATCGCAAATCTACCCGGCCAAAACTACGCGCCCTTCGACAGTGGCATTGCGGGAGACCACTTCGTCAAGAACCCTGACGGCACCGTCTTCACTGGCAAAGTCTGGCCTGGTCCCAGTGTGTTTCCAGACTTCACCCGACAGCAGACACGCGCATGGTGGGGCACGCTCTACGGCGGCTTGCGCACCAGCGGCATCGAAGGTTTCTGGAACGATATGAATGAACCGTCCGTCTTCGACTCGCCCACGCTGACCATGCCCGTAGACGTTATTCATCGCGTCGATGAGCCGGGATTCAAACCGCGGATCGCAACCCATGCTGAAATCCACGATGTCTACGGCATGGAAAACTCCCGTGCCACCTTTGAGGGCCTCCTCACGCTCGATCCCGATAGCCGCCCGTTTGTCCTCACCCGGGCAACCTATGCGGGAGGACAACGCTACGCTGCCACCTGGACCGGAGACAACAGCAGCAGTTGGAATCATCTCCGCCTCACCACGCCGATGCTCGAGAATCTCGGTTTGAGCGGATTCGCCTTCAGTGGCGCGGATGTGGGCGGCTATGCAGGATCTCCGTCACCTGAGCTGCTTACCAAATGGATTGAATTGGGCACGTTCCAGCCCATAGATCGCGATCATTCGGAGAGAGGCACAGCCGATCAAGAGCCCTGGGTTGGCGGCCCGGAGCAGGAGGCGATCCGCCGCCGCTTCATTGAGGCGCGCTACCAGCTTATGCCGTATCTCTATACGCTCGCCGAGGAGGCTTCGCGTACCGGGCTCCCAATGCTGCGGCCCTTGTTCCTTGAATTTCCCGACGCCGCTCCCGATCGCCATCCCATCGATACAGACAACGCAGCGGCCGGCGAGTTTCTGCTTGGCGCAAATCTGCTCATCGCTCCTTCACCGTATCCAGATGAGCTGGATTCATACTCCGTTGAGTTTCCCTCTTCGGATTGGTACAACTACTGGACCGGGGAAAAGGTTTCATATCCCGATCCAGTATCTGCGGCAACACCGGATACTACCGGTATTCCGGGCCGGAACGCGCCGCTCACAATTCGTGTGACGCCCGCACTGGATCAGCTTCCCGTCTTCGCGCGTGCAGGATCAATACTGCCCATCGCGCCTGTGGTTCAAAGCACGAATCAGACTCCACAGGGAACTCTCACGCTCCGTGTCTTTGTCGGTGATCAATGTGCGGGTGAGCTCTACCTCGATGACGGGAACACCTTCGCATATCAGCATGGAGCCTTTCTGAAGATGAAGTTTAGCTGTGAGCGGACCGAAGGGGGCCTGCATCTGGTTCTTGGTCAGCATCTGGGCTCCTATCCTGCCTGGTGGAAGGAGATTCGTGCCGAGATCTACGGCTGGACACCAACGCAGGGAAGAGTATTTGTTCACGAGAAGGAGGTTCCAGTCCATATCGACCATGAAGCTCAGAGCATCGGTTTCGTGGTTCCAGACGATGGCCACGGTGCGGAAGTCGAGGTCAAATAGAGGTGCGCTCCTGATCGTGCCATTCTCGGATCGAGACAGGGAAGACAGCATTCAGTTCATTTCCCGGAGGCGCTGGCATCCTGACTGCTCGTTAGCGTCTGCGCCTTCGCCAGCATCGCATCGAGCGCTTCGCGCGGGTAAAGCTTGCCGCTGAGCACAACCGCCTGAATCGAGCGCGTGTTATGAATGTCGGCGAGCGGGTCCTTGTCGAGTAAAACAAGATCGGCAGTCTTGCCAACCTCAATGGTTCCGCGGCGGTCAAGTTGCCCCATAAACTCAGCGGCATTTCGAGTGGCGGCCTGGAGAGCGGCAAGCGGAGATAACCCGGCATCGACCAGCAGCGCGAGCTCATCATGGATGCCGAAGCCGGGGAAACACTGCGGATTCATGGTGTCAGTGCCGGCGAGGATGGGAACGCCCGCCCGGTACATGAGCCCGACAATCCTCATGGATTCGTCAAATTGAAGCCTACTCAATTTGACAATTGCGGCCCGAGGCTCGGGAGGAACGTTCTTGTAATAACCGGCATCCCATTTCGCTCGCACCTCCCTGCTCAAATATTTCAATCGCGGGTCATTCGCGAGCAGCGGATCGTCGATCTGCGCTCGCAGCAAAGTGAGGGTGGGACATTGCCAGGTTCTATTTTTCACGAACAGCGCAAACAAGGACTGCGCTGTGGCTTCGTCAAAGGTTTCAACGACGCGCATGTTAAGGCGAATGATGCTTTTCCCTGAGTCCATCTTTTGCGCCATTGTCGCGTCCGGCGCCCGGAACAACGCTTCTTGCCGCTGCATCTCGGAATCGATCGACTTTTCTTCTTTTGAGCAGGCGTCAGCCACGCGTGTCAGATGCTCAATGCTCTTCTGGCCGGCGTCGGATGCTTCTGCCGCGGTCACCGATTCCGGAACATGCCCTTCGAATGGAATACCACACTTGTTGGCCTCGTCGGCGATCGCGAAGTAGGCGTTGCGGGACAACCTGCTATAGACCTTGATGAAGTCTGCGCCACGCTCCTGCTGTTGTTCCACTACTTCGCGCCCTTGAGCTTCATCGGTGACAACAATGGAATCGGGCCAGACGGGATTTGGACCATCGATGATGGGACTGCCGAGATAGATGGTCGGCGATGGATCTTCGTTGGAAGCCTGCGTAGCGCGCCACGCATGGGCGTCAGGCGGACCTGACATGTCACGGACGCCGACGACTCCATTCGCCAGAAAAAGAAGGTGGCTCCAGGGAGCGCGGTCGTCTGACGCGCCGTGTACATGCATATCCCACAAGCCGGGGATGAGAAACTTGCCTGTGCCGTCGACGACTACGGCATTTCTTGGGATATGTGTCTTTCTCCATGGACCAACTGCAACGATGCGATCGCCATCTGCGATCACCGTCATGTTCGGCTCGGGGCCGCGGCCAGTGGCGTCAATCACTGTCACGCGTTTGATCGCAAGCGATTGAGACCAGGAGCAGGCGCCGAATAGCGTGAACAGGAGAATCAGATGCAGGCCGCGATCTGCGGGACATCGCGACAAAGGCCGTAAGCATTCGCGCGTGAATTGCGGAGTTAGAGAGCGAGTGATTTGACATTTCATCGGTGCCTGCGAGTATAGACAATTTCCTGCGATCCTGGGGAGCCATTCCAGCTGCCAATTGTCTGTTGGAGTTCAAAGAAGCCATTGACAGAGCCTCATCCAAAGCGTGTTCCGCGTGCGGAGACGCGTCGAACGCAACCAGTATTCCCGATTCGCCGGCATGATTACCCCGCAGCTAGTGGGGAAGCGAGACCGCATATAGATACCAGGCTGCGTGCGGGAGCCACTCCTCTGTCCATCGCCAGTCTTCGTCCTTGCCTGTGACTGCAAATCCTTGATTGAAGGCGATGGCATCCTCGCTCTGCAAGCCCGCTGTGATGCCGTTGACGATTGCGCCGGGAGCATTTGTGTACTTATAGGAGCGAAAGAACATGTAGGCTGCATCTCCGTGACCGCTCCCGATCAGCATACTGGTATCAAACGGATTGCGACCCAGAATCCAATGCAACTGGTTCCACGCATAAGCTCTCAATTGTGATTGGAATTCCGGGCTATCGGCGAAGAGTGGTATCGCCATCCTGGCTGCAGCAGCGAGCGAAGCAAGCCGCGCGTTCTCTCCTTGCCACCATGGTGCGGCTTCTGTGTCGTGCGGAAAGAAGAACGCGGTTTGTATCTTCCCGTTTCCCATCCTGACGAGCTGGCGCGCATATCCAAAGGGATTATTGACTTCTGCGGTGACGTTCAATTCGAAACGCAAGGGAACGCTCCACTGCCTGGCGCACCTTACTTCGTTGGTCGGGAGTGGCAATTTTGGAATACTCCAGCAAACTAATGACAGGAAGGCCTGCGTCCGATGGGTGGAAGAATGGGCGCGTCCCGCTGTCAGCTCTCCAGTAGTTCTTCCACGATCCCGATTCTGTGAGGCGCCCCATCAATTGATTCGCGCGTCGGTCGGCAGCGGCGCGATACGTGTCCTCGTGAGTTGCGTTGTAGAGTTCTGTTGCTGCCATCAGGGCGCAATAGTCGTCGAGGATGTTCTCAATTCCATCATTCAGAAGTTCGATGTTATGTTTATCCAAAAACTGAAAAGCGTCTTCGGCCGCTTTCAAATACTCGCTTCGAGGATGATCACCGTCAATGGGCATCGTGCTCGCCAGCGCCAGCGCGGCAATCGACATTCCTCCGCCAGCTCGAAAACTCGCTTCGTAGGCGTGCGGCCCTACGGCAGTCTCTATGGTCTCAGTGGATTCCGCGGTGCTGGTCTTGATCCGGGTGCGCCAGTTCGGGTTGCCGATCGCTCGATCTTGGGCGAGCTTTTCTTTGCCAGGCGCGGTTATCGACTCAAAGAAGGAACCGTTTGGTCGCTTGATTCTAACTAGAAAGTCAGCACCATAGAGGCCTTCGTCAAGCATACGGCGCTCATATTCACCGAAGTTGTCGTCGTGCCGCTCTCGAAGGATTTCGTAGCTTCGCAGCAGACTCCACACCACCAAGGGGGTCTGCTGCGGGTTAAAGTAAGAGGTCGGATTCTGATGGGAGAGATGGATACCGTAGTCACCCGTGGCGTCGTACCAACCGCCATGCACGTCGACATATGTGCCCGGGCTTCCGGGGACCTCCAGACGGCGGTCGGCTTTGTCCATGAGTCCGCTCGCCCGTTGACCCTTGAAATAGTAGACGATGTTCGAAAGGGTGTTACGCTCAAGGATGTTCTCGCCAATCGTGAATGGACAGGAACTTGTCTCGCCTTCACGTGATGAAACGCGAAGAATGTATTGCCCAGGCGTTTTCCACGAAGAGAAATCGGCGATCCAAAAGATCGTTTCACCCCATGCATGAACCTGTCCGGACGGTCGAAGACTACCTTTCAGAACGATCTTTCCCGCTTCGGAATCGACGAGCGAAAACTCTCGAGGGCTATCGTGCGGGGGACTCGAGACGATCGCTTCTTTTGGTTCCAGAGCCTCGTAGCCCACCTGATTCACGAGTGCGTGCATTTGCCCCAAACACGCAGGGCTGCACACCGCGCCTAGACAAGTTGCCAGCAAGAGCTTCAAAGTACGGATGATCAACCGCCTCTTCTCAATGGGAATAAGTCCTCCTCGCAATAGAAAGACGCTTTTGCGATGACGCTCCAGTATAGAGGCGGCCCATACCTTTGTTAGTCTTAGTTCCGAAGCCGGTCGCCGAAGGGTATGTACTTTTCTCATGAACGATCGGCCAGAGGTGCGATCTGCCACTGAACCCTATTGTTGAGGCGCCGATGACGAGCGAAGCACCGCGAGTGCCAGGGGCGGCGCTCGCAACCTCTCCGCGCGTCGTTTCCATTGACATTTTCCGCGGCCTCACCATGGCGGTGATGATCTTCGTCAACGCGCTGTCTGATGTGCGCGGCCTCCCATGGTGGACCCGTCATGCGCCTGCCAGCGTTGATGTTATGACCTACGTTGACATGGTGTTTCCCTTCTTCCTATTCGCGGTCGGCATGTCTTTTACCCTATCGGTCGCGCAGAGATTGAAGCAAAACTCATCCTTGTCGTCATTGTGGGGTCATGTCGCGGTTCGCGTTCTCGGATTGATCGTGCTTGGAGAAATCCTCGCGAACGCTGAGAAGGCAGATCCCGCCCGGATGGGAATGAGCGGCAGTACCTGGGCATTCCTCGCTCTCATCTGCTCGGCTCTTTATTTAAATGTCTACGGAAAGTCGGGACGAGCTAAGACTTATTCCCGGGTTCTGCGCGCCATCGGGCTCGCGGGAGTACTGCTCTTGCTTGTTCTCTTTCGTCGCACAGCTGCTGGCGGTCACGCTGCCTGGCTGGACTTTTCGTACCCTGAGATTCTCGGTCTAATCGGATACAGCTATTTGGCCGCGGCAATCCTGTATATCCCCAGCCGCCGATGGGTGTGGGCACCGCCCATCTGGTTCATCCTGCTCGTCACTCTGTGCGCGCTCTCCACAGCCAAGATCGTCACCTTTCCCGATCAACTTCCTCTCTATCTCTGGCCTTTCGGCAATGGAGCAATGTGCTGCATCATTATGGCGGGAGTGGTCGCGTCTTCGATTTTTCTTAATCGGGACGGCCGCCTTCCTCCCAACAAGGCGATCCGTTTCGCATTGGGTTTCAGCATCGTGACGCTCATCGCAGGACTCATTCTGACTCCCCTCGGCATTTCCAAGATTCGCGCAACGCCAACCTGGGCGCTCTATAGCATCGCCGCCAGCGTTCTTCTGTTCACGCTGCTTTACTGGATATGCGACTTGAGGCATTGGCAGCGCTGGGCAGTGATCGTTCGTCCTGCTGGATCGAACACTCTGTTGACTTATCTCTTGCCTGACCTCTGGTACTTCCTGCTGAGTGCGATTGGCTTCACATACCTGGATGTGCACTTCAACGTTGGCTGGCCTGGAGTTGTAAAGACGGTGCTCTTCACTTTCTTTATGCTTGCCGCCGCAGGAGTTCTCACGAAGGCAAGGATTCGACTTCAATTCTGACCTCGAAATCTGCCTCTGCCCAGCAACATTCGTGACAAAACCTGGGAGTTTTGTTCTCAGACGGTATTGTCGCTTAACCCAGCGAATCTTGGAATCATCGACAGTAGGGTCCGCGTTTCACCGACGACAGGGTCCTGGAACTCCGGGTCGCGCACCCACGGGAGGCCGAGCATCAGCTGGCTTTTTCGTCATAGCTGTGCCCGTCGCGCCTGATTCATTGAGCAGCAGCCTGGCGATCATGGGCGCTCCGAGTGACGAGAATCCATCGAGAGGTTAGCCCTCGGATGGTTCCCGTTTTTTCAATATTCTTGCAATCCTTGTGATAGGCATGCAATCCGACCCCGACGGAACGGCGTACTTCTATCAAACGAGCGGCCAGACTTTGGCCTCTCATCTGTTTCCTTACCCCAGGGGTCAGGTTAGCCCACTCCCATGAACCGAAGTTAACCAGGAGAGTCCTATGCCGAGATTGAGGTCTGCAATCGCACTCGCATTGAGTTTGCTGATTGCCTGTCCGCCGGGCGCCTTTGCGTCCAGCCACCGCGAAGCGCCTATTACCGCCCTGGATCACACAGCTGACATTACCGACTTCTACGCGTTTGTCAGCTACGATCATCCAGATCGCGTCACCTTCATCATGAACGTCGATCCTTTTCTGCAACCCAGCAATGGACCGAACTACTTTCCTTTCGATCCCTCGATCGTGTACCAGATCAAGATCGATAACGACCATGATGCCCGGGAAGACGTAACTTTCCAATTCAGATTTCAGACGACAATTCGCGCTCCCAAGGTCTTTACGGGCTTCGTAGGCGCGGGCAATGGAATCAGCGCACCGGCAAACTCACCCGCGCCAGTTCCCCCTGGAACGCCGATCGTGCCTCCTGCGATAACTTCGCTGAGCGGTCCCGGCGCAGCAGGCCTCAGTCTTCAACAAACCTACTCGGTGAACATGGTCAGGGGCCATCACAATACCTCTCTGAGGAACACTAGCGGTGCACCATTGATTGCGGTTCCCAGCAACGTTGGCCCGCGCACCATGCCGGACTACGATTCGCTGGCTGAGCAAGGCATTTATGATCTGCAGGGAAATGACGGCGCCTCTGACATCCGGGTATTTGCCGGAACAGTCGCCGATCCATTCTTCATCGATCTGGGGGCGGCATTCGACAGTTTCAACTTCCGTCCCGGCGCGGGAGGTGGCGTTCTGACCGCTGCGCAGGACAAGGACAATTACCTGAATTCGGCACCCAATTCTGTAGCCGGATTTAATGTGAATACCATCGTCATCGAGGTTCCAATTCGCTTGCTGACCAGCGATGGCGCCGTTCATCCCGCCACCGATCCTAAGGGAACGATCGGTGCATGGGCCACAACGTCAAGGCCCGCCATCACCATTCGTCGATCTCCATGGCCCGCAGAGAACTTTGGCAATCTGGCACAGATTCAACGCCTCGGAAATCCTTTGATCAACGAGCTGATTATCGGAACGGGAAGCAAAGATTACTGGAGCATGTCAGAACCGGTAAACGACAGCCAATTTGCGTCGTTCGATCTGGACCCCCTGCTTGCGAGAGTATTCAATGCGGTATATGGGATCAACATACCTGCTCCTCCGCGCACCGATTTACTGCCCCTGGTAACGTATGCGCCGCCAATCGCTCCTAAGGGCACACCCGCCGGCCCTATCGCAGATTTGCTGCGACTGAATACCGGCGTACCTCCGACGCCGATTGCCACTCGTAGCCGTTTGGGACTCATCGCAGGTGACGCCGCGGGGTTCCCGAATGGACGTCGTTTGACCGATGACGTCGTGGATATCGCTGCCCGTGTCGTGGGGGGCGGCATCCTCAGTCCGGGTTTCGGTGTTGCTCCAAACACCCTTATTGGCGACGGTGTCAATGCGCCCGATGTCCCCCCGCAAGAGGCGTTCCCTTATGTTCACTATGCATACAGTGGGCGCGACAGCCGCCACATCAGCGCAGGCGATGCGACGGGTTGCGGAGACCAGCCGAATCCGTCAAGTGCTCAGAATTCGGATCCGCCCCCGGGAAACCAGGGTGGATCTGCGGCCTGCCCCGTCAACTAATGCCTAGCGAGCACGGGGGCGAGTAGCCCGCGTAACGCCATGATGTGAACCGGTACCCTGCGCGGATGCGGATCTCCGCGCAGGGAATCATCCGAAAGACCTCAACAGAATGGGGCATCCATGAAAACTCTTACCGCGAGTTTCCTTTTTGTTTCTGTTTTCGTTTCCATGCTTGGACATGCCCAGTCGACGGCGTTGTCGTCGGAGCATCCAAAGGGCGCATCCGGCGAGGTCGTCGCATTGGATGAGACTCCCGCGCAGCAGCGCATAGCTGCCGCGAAACAGCAAATCGCGAACGACCAGAAAAAGGTGCAACCGTATAACGAGCTGGCCATCGCCTTTCTGCGAAGGGCGCGTGAGACAACCGACTCCGCATATTTGAAAGAAGCCGAAGTCGCACTTGCGGAAGGCTTGAAACTCGATGCGGCAGACTTCCAGTTGCAAAAGACTCAAGTCGCGCTGAAGTTGAGTCGCCATGAATTCGCGGCCGCAAAGGAGCAGGCCACGGGGCTCCATCACAATACTCCCGACGACGTGATGACATATGGCTATATCGCCGAAGCAGACATCGCGCTGGGCAATTATTCAGAAGCCGAAACAAATGCCCAGTGGATGATGAACATGCGGCCGAATAACACTCCGGCGCTAGTGGTCGGCGCGAGGCTGCGGACTGTGTATGGTGACGCGCATGGAGCCATCGAGTTTTTGAACCAGGCCTATTCGCAAACATCGCCGGAAGAGGTTGAAGACCTCGCGTGGATTGCCAACCAGATTGCGTCGATTCAAATTGAGCTGGGGGAGACCGATTCAGCGGCACAGACCGTGGAACAGGCGGAGCAGGTATTTCCACGTTATCCATACACCACGGAGAATATGGCTCGCGTGCGCATGAACCAGCACAGATTTAGCGATGCGGCGCGGTTGTGGATGGTTGCGGCGCAAGTTGATCATGACCCTCATGTGCTCTTTGAATTGGCGAAAGCGCAAGAGGCCGCCGGACAGACCCAGGAAGCTCGTGCCACCTATGCGGACTTCGAAAAGCAGGCAAGCGCGGCCCCAACGGCCACGGATTCTGCACGGCTCGATCTGATCCTGATGTATGCCGGCAACGCCGCTATGGCACCCAATGCGCTAAAGCTTGCCGAGCACGAGACCCAGGCGCGGCAAGATGTATGGACACTGGATGCGTATGCGTGGGCGCTTTACGCGAATGCCAGATACCAGGATGCCAATGCCGCGGCGCAGAAGGCGATCGCGGTCGGCGTCCAAAGCGCGCAGATTTTCGATCACGCGGGGCATATCGCGCTGAAGCTCAATCACAGCGCAGACGCAACCAAAGACTTTCAGCTTTCCGTCCAAACCAATCCCGCGTCTGCGTACGCCGCAGATGCTGTGAAGTTCCTTAGCGCCGACGGAGTTACTCAGGACGTCGCGCGGAATGATGAGCGGGATCCAACGGGCGCCAAGACCGAGCCCGCACCAGCAGAATCAGCCCCTCCCCCACATCAGCCCGTGCCGGCCCGATCAGCATCAGCGGGCGACTTCGCAATGGCTGGTGCGCCAATCTTCGTTCCTGTTCCTGAAGCGTTGCTCACGCCGCAACCGACAGGTACGAATCAGGCAATCCATACGGCGCAGGTCACGGCAGCTCGCAATCCCAAAGACGCGCAGGCATATGCGGCATTGGGCGCCGCGTACTTTCAGCGTGCCCGGGAAACCGGCGACGTCGCTGACTACCAACTCGCCGAAGACTCGCTGAACAAATCGCTCGACCTCGTTTCAGCGGACTTCTCTGCCGAAGCAGCGCTTGGAACTATGGCGGAGGTCTGCATGGGAGAACATCGCTTCGCCGACGCTCTCCACTATGCGCAGAAGGCACTTTCTCTCGGAACGGGCGACGTATCTCCCTTTGCAATTGTTGGCGACGCCTATGCTGATATGGGTGAGTACGAAAAGGCCGCCGACGCCTATGGCCGTCTGGCGCCTCGCGATATGACGCTTGCTCCCCGCGCCGCCTACGCTCGCGACAGCAGGCTCTCGTATCTCAAGTTCATTCATGGAGACACCTCCGCTGCCATCTCCCTCATGAAGACCGCAATTGCAGAAGGAGTAGAGGCTCAGCTTCAGAGCGAAAACCTCGCATGGCTCTACTACGAGTTAGGAGAGTACGAAGTAGAGGCTGGCGATGCAGCCTCTGCCGATGCTGCCTATCTTCAGGCCCTCAGCATACATCCCGGTGACTACCGCGCTCTTGGCGCACTGGGCAAGCTCAGGGCGACTCATGGCAGATATGCCGAAGCGATTGTTCTCTATCAGAAGGCCATTGCCGTCGTGCCGATGCCTCTCTACGTTGCGGAGCTGGGAGATCTGTATGCGATCTCAGGAAATCAGGGGGAAGCGGAGAAACAGTACGCACTGGTCAAATACATCGGCCTGCTGGGGCACATCAATCAAGTTCTCCACAATCGCGATTTGGCGCTCTTCGATGCCGACCATGATCGAAACCTCGGCGAAGCACTAGACCTTGCGCAAAAGGAACTTGAAGTCCGCCACGACATCTACACCTGGGATGCGCTGGCGTGGGCTCTTTACAAGAACGGCAAGATCGCGGAGGCCTCGAACGCAAGCGAGAAAGCCCTGAAGTTCGGCACTCGTGATCCGCTGCTCTTGTTTCATGCGGCCATGATCGCTGAAGGGCTTGGACACCGAGAGCAAGCGCGGAGCGAAATGAAGGAAGCACTTCAGATCAACCCGCACTTCCATTTGATATACGCGAACACAGCTCAGCAAAGACTCGCCACCCTGGACGCACAATCCGAAACAAAAGGAGACCTGCATGCGGACGCGCGTTAGGCGAGTGGTTGAATGGTTGTTGCAGCTTTTTGTGCTGGGGCTTTGCCACGTGGCGCTGGCGCACCCGATGGGCAATTTCAGCGTGAACCATTACTCAAAAATCACTTTCGAGAGCGATCGGGTTCGCATTAACTACTTCATCGATCTGGCAGAGATTCCCACCTTCCAGGAGTTACAGAAAGCCAATGTCCCACCCACTTCCGTCGATCCGAATTCCGTGGTGGTTCTCAACTACGTGACGGCCCGAGGCACGGAACTGGCGCGCGGCCTCCTTCTCGAGGTTGGCAGCAAGCCGCTTAGCCTTCGCCTGATCTCCAGGGAAGTCATCTTTCCTCCAGGCGCAGGCGGCTTACCAACGATGAAGATGGGCTTTGTATATGAGGCGGCGTATTCGTCGACGCCATCGACATTTAATCTCGACGGACAAAATCTCAGCATTCATTACTCCGACAACAACTATCCGGGCCACACTGGATGGAAAGAGATCATCGCTCTCGCTTCAGCAGGATCACTGTTCCACAGTTCCGTGCCCACAACCGACCGCAGTGCAGAACTGAGCAATTATCCGACCGATTTGCTCACCAGCCCGCCGCAGGACCTCGAAGCTTCCTTTAGCGTCGCATTTACGCCGTCCGGAGCAGTGGCAAAAGGGGAGCCCCGGCAGATTGTTCCCGCAACTTCTACCGGGGCAGCTCTCAACCACGCGAAGGCGGAAGAGAAAATCGCGGAGAGGCAGCCCGCGATTCATTCCGCCTCCACGTTCTCTCGACTTGCGCTGCCCGAGCCTTCATCTTCGCCTAAGGTTCATCTCCGAGCCAACGTTCAGCAGACGCCGAGAAGCAGATTTACCGAGCTGATTCAGGCACAAGACCTCAGTGCATGGTTCCTGTTCACGGCGGCTCTCATCGCCATCGGTCTTGGAGGTCTCCACGCCCTGGAGCCTGGTCATGGAAAGACGATCGTCGCAGCCTATCTCGTCGGATCGAAGGGGACACCGCGTCACGCTTTTCTCCTTGGCTTGATCGTCACGATCTCGCATACGGCCGGTGTTTTCGCTCTCGGAGCAGTCACCTTGTGCGCGTCGCGCTATATCGTGCCCGAGCAACTCTATCCCTGGATGGGAGTGCTCTCCGGTGTCACGATTGCAGGGCTCGGCGGCTACATGCTTCTGCGGCGTCTGACTGGCACAGCTACCGATCACTCTCACGCGCCCGGCTCGTCTCAGGCTCACTGGAAATTCTGGGAGCGCCGCGCAGACGACGAGTCCGGAGTGAACTCGGTTCCAAGTGCAGTGTCCGCAGCGCAGTCCGTGAGCCTCCCTCAACTCTTTACCCTCGGAATCACCGGCGGAATCATTCCATGCCCAGCCGCCCTCATCGTTCTGTTGAGCGCATTCGCACTGCATCGAATCGGTCTGGGCTTTTTCCTGATCGTTGCCTTCAGCGTCGGGCTAGCTTCCGTTCTGATTGGCTTTGGAATGTCGATGGTCTATGCGCGCCGCTTTATGAGCCGTTTTCAGAGCGACGGACCTTTGGCAAAGCGATGGCTTCCCGTTGTGTCCTCTTCGTTCATCACGGTTCTGGGGCTTACACTGACAATTCAATCCCTTGCTTCCGTGCACTTCGATACGCACCTGCTTTCAAGGGAAAACCTGGGGCCGATCCTGTTCGTCACAGGTCTGGGGCTGGTCCTCGGGATGCGACATTCCACCGATGCCGATCACGTGGTTGCCATTTCCACTATCATCAGCAAGCAGCGAAGTATTCGCAATGCCGCCGTCATCGGCTCTGTCTGGGGCCTTGGGCACACCATTACCATCTTCATCGTCGGCTCGCTCATCATTCTCTTCGGAGTCGAGATTCCGCCTCGACTCGGTCTGTCAATGGAGTTCAGCGTGGCCATCATGCTCGTACTTCTCGGCATCCTCAACCTGACAGGCGTGATGCAAAAGGTTACAGCTCAGTTCACTCCGTCGATTGTTGATCCCGGGGACAGCCGCTCCCTCGAGCCGAGAAGAGCCGCGTCATCAAGGATCGAAAGCCTGCTTGAGAATTCAGTCGGCCGTCTTGGGATCTATCAATGCGTGAGACCCCTGGCGATCGGGCTTGTGCACGGGCTTGCCGGATCCGCAGCCGTTGCGCTTCTTGTTCTCTCCACGATTCACAGCCCCATCTGGGCGACTGCATACTTGCTTATCTTTGGCGCCGGCACCATGATTGGAATGATGTGCATGACAGCCATGATCGCCGTCCCGCTCGCATTTGCAGGAGATCGCTTCGCCAAACTCGGCAGATATCTTGGAGCCGCCTCAGGGATGGCGAGCCTATGTTTCGGCTCGTTTCTTGTCTACCAACTCGGATTTCTGGGCGGCTTGTTTACCAGCCACCCGCAATGGATTCCTCGGTAGCAGGTGGTCATTCGAATGACCTACATAGCGGCGCGAGAGACAATTGAACAACTGGCTCCACATAAGGTTATTAGACTGGAAAAATCATGGCCGAGGGCAGCACGAATGGAAGAAACGTAATACTCGGTCTATTCGGGTTGCTCATCGCGCTGTCGGGAACTGCGCAGAGCGGCACTATTCGCATCAATGGAATAGTATTCGACCCCGGCGGCCGGACAGTGTCCGGAGCGCATGTCGAACTCGATTCCTCTTCAGGAATGCGCATTCCATCTACGACGGGAAGCGACGGTAGTTTTGCCATTTCGTTGCCGTCATGGGGCACCTACACAGCACGCGTGGAAGCCGCAGGATTTATCGCAACCTCGGTCAATCTGGATTTGACCCCGAGCACAGCGACGTTCACGTTGAAGCTTGAGCGGGTGGCAGGCGCTTCCCAGGAAGTGGTCGTCTCGGCTGACGTCAGCGATATTGCAATTGCCTCTCCCGACCCTTCGCAAAAGGTGATGGTGCGCGAGGAACTGCTCGACGCCAACCCGGGACGTCCGGGAGCGCCCGATCTCAGTTCCCGGCATGCCCATCGAGACCTCTGCGGGTGGCATCAAGGCGCCGCAATACTTTGTGCCCGGAGTTGCGGGCGATCACGGGGAACCGATTGCCCAGTACATTGCAGTGGGCGGCTACCTGGTTCCAAACAACCTCTCGGCAAATGCCCACGGCAACGGCTATGCCGATCCGAACATTTACATTTCCGGTGCCCTGGACAGCGTGGAGACAGACGGTGGAGCTTACAACGTGCTCGAAGGCGATCATGCGCTCAACATGGCGGCCGCCTACAGCTTGCGTCCGCAATTACAACGATTCCTCACCCTCACCGGCGACGATCGCGACATAGACTTAACTGCAGGATTTGCGCCTTCGAACGTCACAAAGAAGGAATGGATGGCTCTCGAAGCCAACTATGGCAATGGGCTGATGAGGACGCTGGAACACCGCAAGCAGTTCAAGTGCAATGCGATGCGCGTCTTCGGCCCCGGCAAACACGCGATCACGTTGCACGGCCTTGGATATTGGGGAGAATCCCACGAGGGAAATCTAGTTCCGATCGGATTTGGTGTGCAGTTGAATGACACGCTCGACCCGCGGCAGAAAGACCAGACCCATACGGGATTATTGGCCGCAAATGACCAGTGGAAACTTGCGGCCAGTGACGAGCTTGCTTTTTCCGGCTTCTTTCGCACGTACAATCTGGCGCTGTTCTCGAACTTTGGCGAGGGACTCATCCGTCAGAGTGAATTCCGCACGGTAGAGGGCGCTGAGGCTCGCGAAACCCACACGTTCACACCCATCGCTGGAGGGGATGGCCGGACTTCTCTACAACGAAGACGACATTCATAATGACGATCTGGACCATTACCTCAGCCCGAATCCACCTTCCTATGGTTCGCTTGTGCCGGTCTTGGGCAACAATGTCACGATCCGCGAGTTGGCGCCGTACTTAGCCGCGCATGCCACCTTCGACAAACACGTGCAATTTTACGGCGGCCTCCGCTCTGAACAGGTCGAGATGAAGAACATCGACAAGCTTCGACCCGCGTATTCCTATGACGAATGGAAGGGATTCGAGGAGCCCAAGGTTACGGTGGCATGGTCTTTCGGCGCAGGGCGTGCGCACTGGCTTCCCACAGCTTCTTTCAGCATCGGACAGGCATTCTTCACAGAAGACCCGCGCACCCATCTGGTTCCATCGGCAACCGGGACCGGCGCGAACATGGTGCCGAACCCTTCGAGCGATCTCACGCAGAGCAACTGGTCCTCGATGAGAAAGTCGCAGGAACTGACATGTGGGTGACCGTGGGCCGATCGACAATGACCGCGACCCTGGCCAAGATCGACCCGGACAACGGCTCTGCAGAAGACCTGGGACCAAGCACTCTGAAATCCCTCACCGCGAGTGCGCGACATCAATTTGGCTTTGGCACGCTGCAGGGGGTATTCTCCAAGGCTGATGCACGCCTCGAAACCTTCAGCGGGATTCCAGGAACCGTTGTGCCGGAAGCGCCGCGCACCATCTTCGACGCTCTTGCGACACTCGACAAATTGCCCGCGCGACTGCGCGCCCGCGGCGAATACGAATATGTAGGCCACAAGTTTTTGGACGCAGGCAACTCACAGCACCCAAGCCAATTCGAAGCCATACCCGTAGGTGAAGTCCGCATGGCCGTGGTGCGCGAATTCCTGGAAGGACGATTGGAGCTTGGCGCGAACGGGTTGGTGGCTCGCGGCTACACCGGCCAGACCACCGAAACGCTGGCCCCAGGCTGGACCTTGGGCCAGACGCCATATTGCGGTCCGGGATCTGGTCTGACAGGCGAGTACAACGACTTCAACTGCGGGACGAGCGAAATGGCAGTCGGAGTCCGCATGGTGTCGTGGGTCGGCGGTTCGGTCTCCTGGCGGTTTGGAACCCAAAGGCGATAGCCGATATCAGCAGGAACACATACTGCTGAGGATGGCTACGCTGGCCTGGGCCGCCAAGTCGGGACTGTTCTCTTGAACGCTAGACTTCCTCGCGAGGTGCCGAAAGGAGATTGATTTCGATTTTCTGCACGCCAAGGCGTGGATGTTTCGCTGAGAGTCGCACAATGCCCGGCTCATCACCGGCGCGAATCCAAACGGCGCCCGTTCCGCCGACAAGCGCGAATGGATTGTCGCCGATCAACCTTCCGGGACCTTCAAGTGTAAAGGTGATCGGGTCGTTCGCGTAGGTGCGGATTGCGCCGAACTCATCGGTTACGCGAAAGACGACACGGGTTGTGTCGGCTCCGTCTGCGTGGAGTTCACGGTCGTCGGCAACCAGAGTGAACCTTGTATCGACGCCCCTGCCGGAGAGCGATTTGGAGATGACCTGCTTGCCGTCGATGAAACCGTCTGCACGCAAGTCTCCCCAGGGTGCGTCGAGTTTCTTCATGTCGATCTTGTTCACTTCGAGGACGAAAGGCGGGTACTTGAGGTGTTCGAACTCCGCGCGATCCGGATCGATTTCGGCAACGAGAACCCAGGGGTTTGCAGGGTCGGAGTTGGCGCGGGCGAAGACCTTGATGTGATCGCAGTTGGAGCAGAAGACAGCCTTGGTGAAGCCGACGGACTCGTCGCCGCGCGCCCAGTGGAACGCAGGCTCGAGCACGACCTCTTCTGCCGGATCGCATTGCGACTTGTAGAAGCCGGCAGCAGGCTTCGGCTCGCGGAAGATATCGGTGACGCCGTGATAGCAGATGCGGTCGCCGGCGCCGAAGTTGGAGTGAGTGTTGTAGTCGAAGGCGCACCAGCCGATGCCGCCTGCGTATTGCGGATTCGAGGCAAGCTGGTTGTGAATGCGCGCGTGACGCAGGGTGTGCTCGCGCTGGCGCTCATCGTCGTCGGTGGTCTTGGTGGGGAAGGTGTGGCCGACGAACTCGGTATTCAGATAGCGGGGATGATTCGGCGGCTTCAAGCGGAAAGCCGAAGTCGTTCATGGTGAAGACGTCTTCGAGAAACTCCGACTCCTGGAAGTAGCGGATGCCGCCGGTTTGGCGCGAATCATCGAGGGCATGCGCAAGTGCGTTGGTGCGCGTGTAGAAGTCGTGGTCGTCGCGAGACTCGTTGATGCGCACTCCCCAGAGGACGATGGAGGGATGGTTCCAGTCGCGGCGAATCATGCGGCCGACGTTGTCGATGGCCACCTGCTTCCATTTCTCGTCGCCGATATGCTGCCAGCCGGGAATCTCTTCAAGCACCAGCAGGCCGATCTCGTCGCAACGATCGAGGAAGTGGCGGGACTGCGGATAGTGGGAAGTGCGGACGATATTGCAATGGAGTTGCTTGCGCAGGATGTCGGCATCCTGACGCTGGACGCGGCGCCGGCATGGCCTGGCCAACAAAGGGAAATGTCTGATGCCGGTCGAGTCCGCGCAGCTTGATGATTTTGCCATTCAGCGAGAATCCGTGATCGGTGAACGTCGCTTCGCGGAAGCCGATGCGCCGCGTGTCCTGATCGATGACCTGGCCGGCCTTGGAGAGACGCACGTGGACCGTGTAGAGATGGGGCTGATCGAGATTCCAGAGTTGTATATCGCCGAGATGCGTGAGTGACACGGTGTAGCGCGCGGGATCCTTGAAGCGTTTCGACGGTGGTGTAAACAGGGGCGTCGGTGTAGGGATCGAGTGGGGTGGGGCTCGATGAATCGACTGGCCGAGGATGGCCGTTCAATAGTGCGGCTTGCCTTCGCGATGATCTTGTCTCCGTCGCGCAGCTCTGCCTCGATCGAGATGGAGCCGCCTGCCGCGAGATCACCGGCGAGGAAGCAATTGACATCGAGCGACGGGTTGCCGCTCAGGACATCTTTCGGTTGGGCAAAGATGTTGTCGATGTAGAGCTCGGGAACGACGCGAAGAGAAACTTCACGATAGATTCCGCCGAAGGTCATGTAGTCGATTTCGTATCCAAAGGGCGGGATGTCGCTGCGTTCCGTTGAGTCCAGCTGCACCGTTAAGACGTTTTCATTTTGAGGATGCAGGTGCTTTGTGAGCTCGAAGGAGAAGGGTGTAAAGCCACCCTTGTACTCGCCGAGAAGAACGCCGTTGATCCAGACGGTCGAAGCTGTCATGGCGCCTTCGAAATCGACGAAGACACGCTTGCCTGCGGCACCTTCGGGCAATTTGAACCGTCGCCGATAGGTGGAGATGAATTCATAATCCTTGTCGTCGAAGTTGTGCCAGGGCAATTCAACGTTGGTGTGAGGAATGACGACTCGTTCAAACTTGGAATCGTCGAATCCGACTGCTTCGGCGCCCGCCACTTTGGACGGGTGATAGCGCCAGTTCCGATTCATCGGGAGAATCATTCTTCCCGGAGAAATCTGCTCTTCGGCGAGTGCGCGAGAACCGGTCATTGCGGTAGAGGCCAACACTGCACCTGCAGTCTTGATAAAGTCGCGTCTGATCAATGGATGACTCCCTTCTGAGATGACGCATGAGAAAAAGGCCCATTACATTCAATATCCGAGAACGGAGACACTTACCGAAGTCTCGCCGATTAGCTGACAGCTAGCGCCAAGAGCTGTCCAAGATCCAGAGATGAGCTCGATTGCGTTCCTCGAGGCAGGGTGGGAGAGATCACGAGCGCCTGGTTGTGGCCTTCGAACCACACCAGGAATGCAGATTGGTCGTATCCCTGGAGCCGTTGCTGATTGATCCAGTGATAGTAAGCGCCCATGTCTGCGTCGACGAGCGAGCCCGTTGGGTCGAGTTCAGGGTTTCCGCCGGCATTCGAGAGCAACTCGTTCATGGGACGTTGCCTCTGCCGTGGCGCGAAGCGGACCAATAATGTGAGCGGCTCGGCGCGGCGCAAGGCTTCGCGGGTTGCCCACTGGGCGAACGTTGTGGCGAAGATCTGTGTCCCCGAGCCTTCTGTGAGGACTTTCAGCTTAAAACGTTCGAGAACAGCACTGCTCGTATCGCCTGCGCCCAGATCGGAAGGATTCATCCGGGCGAGATGCGTGCGCAACTCTTCAGGGCCCATGCCCGGGCGTTCAATTTGCGATTGAATGTTTTTCAGAAGGGCCGTGCGCATAGACTGCGTGCCCTGGTACGAGACGCAGGTCAGGAGCGGACTGTGCTCTTGCCTCAGATCCTCCATCGACATACCAGTGACCAAATGGAGCGGGATGAGCCTCGGCGCGCGCGGCTACTGCCGCGAGAAGGAGTTGCAGGCCGTTTTCAGGTTTGATCTGGTTGAAGTAGGTACCGTGTGCACGCAGATTGCGGAACAATGGCTCGTCGTAGGTGGAAACACCCTGGCCAATGATTGCGACGCCGAGTCTCTGCGTAGGCAGCGGTTTCTGCGCGACGGTTGCTTGCAAGCGTGTGCCGTAATCGGTCGCAGCCTTGCGAAAGGCATCGAGTTGGTGTGTGCTCCAGAGGTAGGCGGATTGTTGCTCAACGAATTGCGCGGGTGAATTGATCCAATCGAAGCTTTCGAGCTTTGAAGAGATTGAGATGGACTGGAACGGCTGAAACCATTCCCTGGCTTGCGACGGAGAGAGCGCGGCGATCGTCGAAAGCTCGATATCGATTGCCGCTCGTTCCGCTGGAAATTTGAAATCGTACTCAATGACCTCGCGCAACAGGCTCGGCAGGAACGTGATGGGAAGTTGCCGGAGGACCTCGATGTGATCGAGGACAACTTTCTGGCCTCCGGCGGATAGGCCGTGAAATGCTCGGGCTGAAGATTGCGTGGCAACATGGCTACAAGAGTTCCTTGATTGGCTTGCCCTGCGATTGGGCAGGTGAGAAGCCCATGATTGCGCCGAGGCTCGGCACCAGATCGATGGACTGCATGGGCTCATTGAAGATCACGCCCTCGCGAACGCCTGCTCCGAGCGCCATCATCCACGTCGTGCGGCTGGCGGCATCGCCAGTGCGATGGTGCTGGAATCCGTTACCGCCGGCATCGTAGTCAGAGTCGCGACCGAAATCGGGAAGGACGAAGAGTGTCGTGTTGCCGGCGTATTCGGGATTTTCCTGAACTGCCTTCCACAGTTCAGCGCAGAGACGATCGGTGCGCCGAATGCCTTCGATGTAAAGCGAGTATGCGCCGGAGTGGGCCACGTCGATGTCGTGCATCGTGATCCACAGAAGGCTTGGCGCTTCCTGCTGCATAAGGCGCTTGGCGATGTAGACGGAAAGTTCGTCGGGGCTGGAGAGCGTTCGCGCATGCGCCATGAAGTCTGCGACGGAGAGCCGGAGGATGCCGTCAAGCTGCTGCAATTCGAACTCGCCGCCGCCGAGTTGGGGCGTGTAGAGCGGGTTCTCGTAGTTGTCACGGAGCAGATGGTCAAAGTCCGCGGCGCCGCCAGATGTTGCAGCGCTGAGCAGATGCTTTGGAAGGATGACGGTGGCGCCGGTTCCCGGCCCATAAGAACGGCAATCGCTTTCGCCGATACGGTTGAAACCGTTGCTGGGTGCGACGACCCATGTATCGGAAGCGGGACGCTTAAGGTCCTTGCGGAAGTATTCGAAGACGGTGGGATGCTCGGGAGCAACAGCGGAAAAATTATTGAGAGTTTCGTAGACTCCGGTTGTGAGGCTGGCCGTGGCAACGTAATGGCCGAGGATTCCTTGATTGGTGACGTGGGTGAAAAAGCTCGATTGAGGAACCAACTCGTTGAGCAGGTGGGGAATGTTTTCCTGGCCTTCGGGCGCGAAGGTCTCCTGGTCTCTGGCGCCGCCGCCGAAGGTAATGACGATGACCTTGCGCTTTTTGCGGGCGGTCTCCCCGCGCAGGAAGGGGCTTGCGCCGGCAAGCGCTGCTCCCAGAGCGAGGCCGGCCGTATTGCGCAGGAATTCGCGGCGGCTCCAGCTCAAGCCGGAGGCGATCTCCCGGGGACTTCGCCCGGCACCGGCAGGGAATTCCGGAGCGAGTGTCTTCGTCAGTGCCGACCTTATCATCAACTCAACTTATCCAATCATCTACGCGTCTGCGAATGTTCTCGATTGCAGAACGAGCCGTTTTCCGACGCTCGGGGGATTCCCAATCACGGCTTAGTGGAAGAATCCGATTTTTCTGAATACACGAATTGTTGAACTTCTGCTCTCTCTTTGTCGCTCTCCGCCAAGTGTTCTGCACGGAGTTTTTGATAGACCGCGAATTCTTTTTGTGCCTGGTCCTTTTTCCCTACGTGCACGTAGTCGGTGCCGAGGCGGTAATGCGCATCCGATAGATTTGGATTGAGCTCAAGGGCGCGCACATACTCGGGAATGGACTTGTCGTATTGATGCTGGCCGGCGTAGAGATCTCCGAGTTGCACATGCGCCTCAGGAAGGGTGTCATCGAGGGCGATTGACTTTTGCAGCAGGCTCTGAACAGTTTGAAGATCGACGTTGGTGTCTCCCGCGCGCTTCCCTTTCCAAAGCTCATTGCATAGTAGTACTGGGCCCGGGCATCGTTGGGGCGGAGCTCCGCATAACGACGAAATTGCTGAATGACGTCGTCGGCCTGTTTCGGGGAGCTGTCGTAGGCCTTGGATAAGAATACATAACAGCGAGGATCGGCAGGGTTCAAATCTGCAGCCGTGAGAAGGCCTTACAGCCTCGTCATATTTGCCACGCGAATAGAGTGCGAGGCCGAGGCCGATGTAGAGCCGAGGAGACTTGGGGAATCGGGTTGTTGCCTGCTGGTAGATAGCGATTGCGGGTTCGTAGGTTCGGTGAAGAAGC
The DNA here is from genome assembly GCA_963830285.1 of uncultured Acidobacteriaceae bacterium. GTDB lineage: Bacteria > Acidobacteriota > Terriglobia > Terriglobales > Acidobacteriaceae > Telmatobacter. The sequence continues at coordinate 267,557 of CAWHLU010000007.1, read as the reverse complement.
ATCTCGCTTCCCCAATCGAACAGTTGTCTTCACTGGGATCGAGGTGTGCTGCAGTCTCGAAGTCGTTGGCGGCCGCAACAAACTTTCCGTCTTTCTCATCGATCTGGCCGAGCAAATTATGCAGTTCGCCGGTGTCGTGCGTCTTCAGGATCGTTTGTGCCACTTGCCTTGCTTCGGACAGCCGTCCCAGGAGGAGGTCCGCCATCGCCAGGTCGTAGCCATTTTCGTAGGAATCGGGCTTGATGCGCTGTGCCTGCTCGAGAAGCGGCTGCGCTTCAGCAATCTTTCCGATCTGAATGTAGTACTGACCCAGGTTTCTGTTCGCGTCGAATCTCTCTGGTTCCAGTTGCAGTGCCTTGAGGAACTGTTCTCCTGCCAGATCGTCTTGCCCGCATGAAGAAGACTGGTTCCAAGGTTCGTTCGGGCGACGGCAGAGTCGGGCTTCAACTGGACCGCTATTTTGAGATGCTCTTGCGCTTTCGCATCCTGCGAGAGCGAAGCGTACACGAGTCCGAGAAGCTCGTGGATCTCGAAGCTGTTCGGGGCATAGGGGAGAAGGTGTTCCAACTGGTCTGCGGCCGCGGCATATCGTCCGGCATCATAGTCTGACACCGCGGATTGATATTCGCGATCGAGCTTCTGCTTCTGCGGATCCTCGGCCGACGAGAGAATCGTGCAGGCCAGGATCGTGCCGATAAGCGCCAGCCGGTATCGAGACCTCTTGCTCACCGCCCGCCTCCATGATTGCCGCGTGAGCATTTTGCTACGCAGAAGAAAACCCCGGGAAGGCACCCGATGGGCGTGCCTTCCCGGGGCGATTTCATTCTAGCCTAGTAGTACAGCTTCAGAGCAAATTGGATCTGCCGTGGATCGTACGGAGCATCGCGCGTGGATCCAATTTCGCCGAAGTTGCGAGCTTTTGAAGTTGCCTGAGTTCGCGAATCGACGACTACGCCGTTGCCGCCGAAGCCGGGAGCATTGAAATTCGGATGGTTGAGGATGTTGAAGAACTCCGCCCGGAACTGCATGGAGAATCGCTCGCTGATTTGGAAGGCCTTGAAGACGAGAAGTCGAAGCGGTGGAATCCCGGTCCGTCGTTTGGCCGTGCTATGCCGCCCAAATAACGCGGCACCAGTGTCATAGGAGCGATGCATCCGGTCGGAGTTGGCGGGTTCAGCTCCGAGCTGGCAAGGTTGCTGGAAGGCTCCGGGTTCCCAAACCAGACTGGCAGCTTGTCCATTGGATCGATCTGTGTGACATCCAAGTTTCTGACTCTGCCCGGGGACCTTGAATATCGTTGCAGCTTGTTCCGGAGGTCGGTCCGGTTGGGCAACTGAGAGTTAATCGGCTGACCGCCCTGGAGCGTGACGATCCAGTTGCGGCCCATCCACCGAGGACGGCATTGGCGATGCCCCCTGTTTCATGTAGTGTCTTGCCCTTGCCGAACGGGAAGCTGATACCCGCCGCTGAAGTGGAGGACCTGGCGGAGATCGAAATCGGCCGAGTCCGCAATCGAACTGGGCCAAGGCCGGGTACCGAGGGAGCGCGATAGCCGCTCGTGCTGCCGCCATTAGCAAGTCGCCGGCATCGGAAATTGTCTTCGACCAGGTGTAGGTGAGAAGGTAAGTCAGCCCGTTTGAGAACTGCTGTTCGAGCTTGGTTTGCAAGCCGTTGTATGTGCTGATGCCGATCGTTCGCCTGGTAACTGCCACCTTGCCCAAATCCGGGAAAGGAACGGTACCGGCTACATGTCGCGTTGGTAGGGGACGTGGTACTTGCCCCGAATCGGCAAGATCTGCCGTTACGTCATTGGCGCCAACGCCAGTCTGGAGGTTCTCGCCATGCGTAATACACATACGAGGCCTGCGCGGTCAGGGTGCGTGTCAGCGAATACTGGACCGTGGCGTTGGCGCTCATGGTGCGCGGTGTGTGGTAGTCGAACTGAAGTCCCTGGAGACCCAGACCGGAGCATTTACGTCAGCGGGGTAAATGGAATGCAGGAGAAGCCGGACTCGAAGTAGCGGTTCCACCCGGACCTGCTGTCGAACAGCCCGCGAACGGAGTGTCGAACACTTACCGGAGCCACCAGAGTGGTATTGCCGGAGCCCAGAGACCTTGTATTCGAAGTTGTACACAAAGGGATAGTTCTCGCCGATGTTCGGTCCATATCCCTGGTTTTCAAACGAGTTGTAGAATATGCCAAACCCGCCGCGCGCCACGAGCTTGGAGTCATCTGATAGGCGAAGCCGACGCGGGGAGCAAAGTTGGCTTTCTGTGTCTGCAGCAGTCCCTTGCCCATACTTGTTGGTTTCGCTCAGTGCGATGCCATCCTGCGGCCAGCAGATCGAGGAATCCGTCGCCGGCAAGACTTGGATTGTTGCCGTTGAAGACAAGCGTTCGGTTGTCCTTTCCGGTGGCCGGGATGATGTACTCGGGCACGATTATTCAGGAGGGCCGCTCGGAACGAAGTTGGCCTGGCCGCCGTTCGTCTCGTCGATCGGGCCGAAGTAGTCCCAGCGCAGGCCAAGATTGAGGGTCAGCTTGGGATTGATCTTCCAGTCGTCCTGGAAATAGGTGGCGAAGTAGTTCTTTTCTCGTAGGTCTTGTTGATGTTGGAGGCGTTTACCTCGTCGGAGCCGCCCGAATAGCTGAATGCACCGATTCGGAATCGTTTCGCCGTTCGATGGTTGCCGGTGCTGGCGCGGGTGGCAGCAGGATTTGGGCGATGCCCCGTCGTGTTGCTGTTCTGGTCAGGAATATCGGTGAAGTTGCCGTTGTAGTCGAATGCGCCGCGCGACCACGCCGGCTGCAGGTGGAGAACTTCACGTGCTGATACTCGATGCCCATCTTGAAGCTGTGCTTGCCGTAGATCTTGGTGAAGTCGTCGGTGACCTGGATGGTCTGGCTGACTTCGTCCGAAGGCAGGAAGTTGTTGCTGCCCAGGTTGGGCAGATCGCTGAAAGTAGAAGTTGGGCAGACCGCCGTTTTCTGCGACCTGCTGGAATGCCCTGGATTCCGAATTGCGCGGGAATGCCCATCGTGCTTGCCGTCCGGTCCGTAGCGGGTGGTGTGGAGGTGAGCGAATCCGGCGCGCACCTGATTGATCGTGCTGGGGTTGAACACGTGGGTGTAGGCCGCGACCATCTGTGCGGATTTCGCGGTCTGAATCCCTTGCTGGAAGGCGCCGCCGTCGGCTATGCCTCCGAAACGGACCGGGAATGAATTGCGGGTCATCCGCATAGCTGAAGCGAGCAAAGATCTGATCCTTTTCGTTGGGGTTGAAATCTTCGCGCGTGTCGAAGGTGATTGGAGTGCTCGTAGAGAGCCGGGCTGGACTGCAAAATTGGAAGTCGAACTCCCGACGTGGTCGGCGCGGGATAGAGATTCAGCAGCTTGACGGCATTCGGATCGATCGCGGCCGGCGGAAGCATGATTCAGGTCGGGGCAGGCTGCGCGTGAAGGACAGGGTGGATGGCCCGCACGCGCTGCTGAAAGGATCGCGAACATAGCCGGTGCCGTAGTTGCCTGCAAGCCCGAGACTGGATCAACTGTGCCCGCCGTCGACGGATCGCGTTGTCGCGGGATCCAGAATCGTGCCCGGTATGAATCGGTCGGCCAAGATGTCGGTCCTGGCCGCGCTGTGCCGCTCGATAAGGCTGTCGGAGAGGTTGGTGTAGCCGCTGCTGCGCTCTGCCGCCGTCGGGACGGACAGTCGCAGACGCAGTGTTGCCCTGCACGCGCCGCTTGCCTTCGTAGTCGCCGAAGAAGAAAAACTTGTTCTTGATGATCGGGCCGCCGACGTGCGCTCCGAACTGGTTTAGGCGCAGTTCGCCCTTGCGCGGAGTCGCGGAGTTGTCTTCAAACCAGTCTGCGGCGTCGAGTTTGTCGTTGCGGAAGAACTCCCATGCCGCGCCGTGGATGCTGTTGGTGCCGGACTTGATGGTGGCGTTGAGCACCGCGCCTGCGGAACGGCCGAGTTCAGCACTGAAGTCCGCGGTCTGGACCTTGAATTCCTGAATGGCATCCACCGGAGGCAGAATGACGAAGTTGGTTCCGTTGAGGAAGTCGACGGCGTTGGAGTTGTTGTCGATGCCGTCCAGCAGGTAGTTGTTCTGCGCGGGGCGAAGGCCGTTGGCGGAGAATGCGCCCGAGGCAGCGTTGCCGCGCGTGTCGGCCTGCGGCGTCTGCATGCCGGCGCCCAGCTGGGCGAGGAACGTGAAGTTGCGGCCGTTGAGGGGCAGAGCATTGACTTCCTGCTCGCCGATCACCTGGCCGACGGAAGCTTCTTCGGTCTGCAGCAAGGGCGGCGCGGTGTTGACTTCAACGGTCTCGGTTGCTGCACCCAGCTTGAGTTGGAACGTTGACCTGCAGTACCTGGGCCACATTGACGTGACGTTCTTCTGGGTCGTCTTGGCAAACCCTTGCGCCGTGACGGTGATTGTGTAGTGTCCAGCTGCCTGACCGGCGAAAAGGTGTAACCGCCGTTGCTGTTCGATTTGGTTTCCAGGGTGATGCCCTGGTCGGTATTCAGCAGGGTCACCTGTGCGTTGGGTATTACCGCGCCAGTGGAGTCCAGAACCGTTCCGGTGATTGCTCCTTCGTCCACCTGGCCGAATGCGGATCGGCCTTGGACTAAAAGGAGGCAAAAGCAAGTGAGAGTTGTGTAAACAGCCACTCGTAACCAATTGACGGTTCTGCGCTCACGGCCCATCTCAATTTCCTCCGTCTGCCCGTTCTCAGCTTCTGCTTGTCAGATTGTCGGGGAAGCAACACTGCCCGCTTTTCAACCGTTTTGTAAACGGTTTCATCAGCGTGCGAGGAAGCGTAGGATATTCGTACAATTTTTGTCAACCAAAAGTTGTAGACCGCGCTTTGCCAGTGGATAACGCTTGCATTGGCGGATCGCACCCGGCGAGAGCGTATTCGCATGGTCAAGTAGCAGACGCATCAAAAAGTCAACGCCGTCTTGGGATGCCCTGGACGCGTTGCCTTTATGAAAACCGCCGAGAGAACGCTGTGAGGTTAGTCCCGCGGGAACTCTAAGACAAGGTGAAACACAGCGCGGAAGAGCGAGCCCGACGCGTTCCGAACCTAGTGCTATTATCCCGTCATATTGTCCACGTCTCCAGACCGCAGAATGAAGTCACCCCCCCTTAACGTGAGGCCGCGCATTTCTCGCCGAGAGCTTCTCAAGAGTATGGGGTTCGCGCCTTTATTTCTTCGTCCCGCGCCGTTGTTTGGAGCTTCACGTCTATTCGTCGCGCCAGAAAATTCGACTGAATTCGCAGGCGGCATTTCCATTTGCAGACATTCGTCTTATTTCCACATTATCCAGTTCAATCTCCTCTGGCAGATGTGCTCAAACTTGTGGCGCCAGGTCCGATCAATTCGTCACCGAGAAATATGCATTTGAAATTGAATCCGCACTGAAGCAATGGAGCGAAGCTCTGAAGAACTCGCCGCGTGATCATTCTGCGCTGGCCAGATTTCGTTGATGATGCAATTCAAGCGGCGCCGTTTTCTGACGGCAAAGAAACGAAAGTGCGGTCTTCCTTCGGGATTGATGTGGTCAGAAGAGAGTTTGCGTCTGCACGCCAGTGACAGGGCGCGAGCATTTGCTGAAAGAGATCGATGCCTGGCTTGGACCCCTGACGCGCGTGGACACCGCAGAGTTTGAGATTTTCGGGATCGAAGAGACCGCAAGTGCCCCACTCACGGTTCGCGTCGACGTGCGTTACGACCTTGTTGCGCAGCGGAGCGATGACGGCCGCGAGGAGCGAGTTGGATCGTGGCGTATGGTTTGGTCGCGCGATGCATCCCAGTCATGGAAGGCGCTGCGATGGGAGGCCGGAGAAGAGACGCTGAGCGTGGTGCGCGGACCCGCGTTCATCGATGTGACGGCGCAGGCGATCGGCCAGACAGAGTCCTTACACGAAACAATTGGCGCATGGAGCCGACTATTGGCGCACGGTTCTGGATGGAGCGATCGGCGTTGATGTTTATGGCAATAATGGCGTGGCGGCCGGCGATTTCGACAACGATGGCTTCGACGATTTTTATGTTTGCCAGCCTGCCGGACTGCCAAACCGCCTTTACCGGAACCGCGGCGACGGCACCTTTGAAGACGTCACCGAAAAGGCCGGAGTAGGCGTGCTCGATAACACGGCCTGCGCGCTCTTTGCCGACTTCGATAACAAGGGTCGGCAGGATCTTCTCGTGGTTTGCGGGACGGGGCCGCTGCTGTTTATCGAATCAGGGCGACGGCACCTTTGTGTTGAAGCGCGATGCGTTCAAGTTTGCGCGCGAGCCGCAGGGAACCTTTACGCATGCGGCAATTGCGGACTACGACCGCGATGGGCGACTCGATATTTATTTCTGCATGTACATGTATTACCTGGGCCTCGATCAGTATCACTATCCGATTCCCTACTACGACGCGCGCAACGGTCCACCGAACTGCCTCTTCCACAACGAAGGCAACGGAAATTTCGTCGAGACCACGGAAGCCGCCGGCTTGAACGCGGACAACGACCGCTATAGCTTTGCGTGCGCATGGGGTGATTCCAATTCCAACGGACTGCAGGACCTCTTTGTTGCCAATGATTTTGGGAGCTCGCAACTCTATCGCAATAACGGCGACGGGACGTTCACGGTAGTGTCGTCGCAGGCACACGTTGAAGGTGTCGGCGCGGGCATGAGCTGTTGCTGGGCCGATTTCGACAACGACGGCCGGCAAGACATATACGTACCCAGCATGTGGGAGGCCGCGGGGCAGCGCGTTTCAGGACAGAAGCAATTTCATGAAAGCGCGGCAGAACGCATTCGCGAACTCTATCAGCGACATGCGCGCGGCAATGCTCTGTATCGCAACAACGGCGACGGAACATTTGAGAACCAGGGGAAGCAGGCTGGGGTTGAGATGGGGCGATGGTCCTGGTCGTCGGACTTTTGGGACATCGACCACGACGGCTATGCCGATCTTTACGTCGCGAATGGGTATCTCTCTGGGACCGAACAAAACGATCTCGCGAGTTTCTTTTGGCGTCAGGTGGTCGCCAAGTCCTCTGAGGACGCAACGCCGGCGCCGGCCTACGAGCGCGGATGGCAGGCCATCAATGAGCTGGTTCGATCAGACAACACATGGCATGGTCATGCGCGCAACGTGATGTTCGCCAACAATCGCAACGGCACTTTCACAGAGGTTTCCGGTTCGATTGGCATGGATTTTCTTGAGGATAGTCGCGCTTTCGCGCTTGCGGACATCGATCATGATGGCAGATTGGAGGTCATTCTCAAGAATCGCAACGCGCCGCAGGTGCGCGTGCTTCACAATGCGATGACGGAGATTGGCGACTCGATCTCGTTCCGCTTGCGGGGGTACAAGAGCAACCGCGATGCCATTGGTGCGGCGATAACAGTGGAGACCGGAAAGCTGCGCCAGACCAAATATTTGCAAGCGGGATCTGGATTTCTCTCACAACACTCGAAGGAGCTTTTCTTCGGCGTCGGCAATCCGGACGGTCCGGTTCGTGCGATCGTTCGCTGGCCTACAGGAGAGTCGCAGCAATTTGAAAGACTGCCGCTTAACCATCGCGTTGAAATTGACGAGGGACGAAGCAAATTTGAAGCAAGACCATTCAGAAAGGCGCCGCCAATCTATGCGCGCGCCGGAGAAGCGCCTCAGCCAGAGTCGTTGCCCTCGCAGGTAGAAACGTGGCTCATTGAGCCGTTGAAAGCACCTCGGTTTTCATTACCCGATCTCGCCGGGAAGAGTGTAGATCTCAATTCACTCCAAGGTGGATTAGTGTTGCTGGCTTTCTGGGCGACAACGGCGCCTGTGAGCCTTGAACACCTTGAACACCTCCACGAGCTTCGGGCCACGCTTGGTGCGAACCGCATCTCGATCCTGGGGTTGAACGTTGACCGTGCAGCCGAGATCGAAAAGGCGCGCGTGTTTGCAACGCAAGGACAGTTTTCGTTTCCTATGCTATTCGCCGACGATGAGGTTGCCGGGATCTATAACATCATTTATCGCCATCTCTTCGATCGGCGCAGAGATCTACCGATTCCAGCTGCATTCCTGCTGGATCAACAGGGCATGATCGTGAAGGTGTATCAGGGCCTAATGAACGTTGAACACCTGCAGGCAGACTTGAACTCCGTGCCAACCAGTGCGGCCAGTCGCATGGAAAAGGCGCTTCCTTTCGAAGGACTCCTCGTGCATGATTCGTTTCAGCGCAACGACTTTACGTATGGGGTGGCAATGTATCAGCATGGCTACTTTGAGCAGGCAGCGGAGTCGTTTCGGCAGGTCTTGCTGACAAAGCCGGATAACGTTGATGCCTACTACAACCTGGGCACACTCAATCTTAGGAAGAACGATTTCCAGCAGGCCCGGCAGTATCTCGAGAAGACGATTGAGCTGAAACCTAGTCATCCTGAGGCGTGGAACAATCTCGGCATGATCGCAGCTGAACAGGGACAGCTTGACGAAGCGATTCAGGATTTTGAGAAGTCGCTCCAGCTCAAGCCTGGATATGCGATCGCTCTGTTGAATCTTGGAAATGTCTACCGCCGTCAGCGTTCGTATGAGAGAGCGCAGGAGTGGTTAGGCCGCGCGCTTCAACTGCAGCCGGACGATCCGGAGACGAACTACAGTATGGGGATGCTCTATGCGCAGCAGGGCGATGTGCCGCACGCAACTGAATTTCTGCGCAAGTCGCTGGAACTGCGTCCTGATTATCCTGAGGCCCTGAATAATCTCGGCGTACTCTTTGTGCGCACCCAGAGGTACGCGGAGGCAGAAGACCAATTCAAGACCGGAATCCGTATGGCGCCGAGTTTTGATCAATCCTATTTGAACCTCGCGCGTCTCTACGCTATGCGCAATGAGAAGGAGCAGGCAAGAAATGTGCTTCTGGACTTACTTCGCGTGCAGCCGGAAAATGCGACCGCGAAGCAAGCATTGGAAATGCTGCAATGACCGTCTGGAAACGCGCATCACTGTTTTTTAACGAGATGGCGAACGTTGCCAGGTCTATGCAAACTGGCGTCGTTACCGGCACGGGTTCCGGGGTTGCCTCTTTCCTCGTTCTGGCTCTTACGGTCAATGCTGGCCTTATGAGCATGGCGCAGCAGGCCACAGTTAAGCATTCGGACGACTTCGCGGAAGCTGCCATGCTGGCGCAAGAGGGCAGAGTCGCGGAAGCAAAGACGGCAACACTGGAAGCACTGCAGCACCACCCTTCCAGCGTCGAAGGCTATAACCTGCTGGGCATCATCGAAACGAATCAGCAGGATTATGCGGATGCGCTTGAGGCTTTCAAGAAGGCCCTCAAAATTGCCCCAAGTTCCGTTAAGACGTACAACAACATTGGCAATGCCTATGTCGCGGTGAAGAATCTTGATTCTGCAGAGAAGGCTTTCCGCATGGGGTTGCATCTGGATCCGGCGAACCAGGATGGCAACTACGACCTCGGCGTTCTGCTCATGATGGAGGGCAACGCGGCCCAGGCCATACCTCACTTTCAGAAAGTGCCGGCGCAGAACGTCGCCGCACGGTTCAACCTGATTCGCGCTTACTTCGAAACCAAGCGAGTTGAAGATGCACTTCGCGTTGCCAGAGACGTCTCAACGCATGGCCAGAATGATGTGCAGGTGCATTTTTCTCTTGGGGTGCTTCTGGCGTCAAATGAGCAGTACAAAGCCGCTCGGCTTGAGCTCGAGAAAGCCGATGCCCTTCAGCCAGAGACGTTTGAGATAATTTACAACCTCGGGCAGGTCTATCTTCGCAATGGAGAGAATGCAAAGTCGGAACTTGCGCTGAATCGCGCCCTGAAGCTTAAGCCAGACTCAGTTGAGGCAATGTACCTGCTGGCGCAGTCGTACACGAACGAGTCGCGGCCTCTGGACGCGCTGGATCTCTTGCTGCAAGCGCACAAGCTGGCGGCCGAGAATATCGACGTGATTTTTCTGATGGCGCAGATCAGCATGTCGCAGAACTATTTTGAAGACGCCATCCCGCTATTGGAATCAGGAGTAAAGATTGCTCCTGGACGAACTGACTTAATTGCGGCTCTCGGCGAGAGCTATTTCATGGCGGGCAAGGTTGACAAGGCAATTGACCAGTTCACGAAGTTGCTGAAGATTGAGAACTCCGCGCGCTCTTATTCGTTCATGGGACTTTCCTACAGGAATCTCGGGAGGTTCGAGGAAGCGAAGAGATATTTTGAGGAGGGGATCAAACTTGATCCTCATAACGCGACGTGTCTCTTCAATCTTGGGTTCATTGCCGAGCGCCAAGGGGATGCCTCTGGTGCGGAAGATTATTTTCAGAAGGCGCTGCGTTACAACCACGACTTTCCTGACGTACTGCTCGAACTCGCCAATCTGCGAATGGCTGCGAAGAAGTATCCGGAGGCAGAGGAACTGCTGCGGCGGTACGTCCGCGTGAGTCGAGACCCGGCCAGCGGCTACTATAGATTGGCCATGGCCGAGCGCAGCCTGCACGAAACTGCAGCTGCGGATCGCGATTTGAATCTGTTCAAATCCCTGTCAAAGGGCCGCTCACGTGGGCCGCTTCCTTTTGAGAATCTTTTCGACTATCTCAATCATCGCTCCACGCTGGCTGCAGGCGCGCGTAGTCAGCTCGATCTGGCAGAGTTGACGAGTGAAGTTAAGAAGCATCCGGATCAACCTGAAAGCCTGTACCTGCTGGCCGAAGCGTACTTAAAAGCTGAGAACGTAGAAGACGCCAGGAGTACGATCGCACAACTCGATCAACTCGGCGGTGGGAATTTTCGAACGCTCACCGGTATAGGGGTTTTGTTCGCTCGGTTTCATCTCTACGATGATGCAATCCAACATTTTCAGCAAGCGCTACAAGTCAACCCAAATGCGGATGATGTGAAGTTCGATTTGGCAAACGCTTATTTTCGGAAGCGGGAGTATTCCCAGGCGCTCAACGTTGCGCAACAGGTGTCCGCAGATGAGCACGGCGACAATGCCTACATGGCGTTACTCGGCGACATCTATGCGCACATGGAGAACGTGGACCCAGCTCGGAAGATTTTTCAAGATGAAATCGTCCGCAATCCTGACGACGACCAGGCGTATCTCTCCCTGGCGCTACTGAATTTGCGCAGCGGGAACATCGCGGAGGCGAAACAGATTCTGATGAACGGCCAGAGAAGGATTCCGGGCTCAGGCAAGTTGTATTGGGGGTTGGGGTTGGCGGCGGCACTGCAGGGAAACCCGAATGACGCCGCGGAGAAGCTCGAACGGGCCGTCGACCTGCTTCCCGAGTGGTCGGGAGGATATTCAACTCTTGGCGTTTTTTACTTTGAAACGGGACAGATTGGTAAGGCCCGGGATGTGCTGAATCGTTTCAGAAACAGCAGCGCGAATGCGAGCCTGGATATCGACAGAATTGCGCAGGTGCTTGACCAGGCCGCACCGGTGACTGCCGCGGAGAGTGGACCCACAGCCTTAGCAGACAAGGAACAGTTCTTGCAGTTGGCGTTGTCGTTGGCCGATCGAACACTATGAAATCCACTCGGCACCTTCCCGGCATTGAAGGAACAACACGACCGGCGGGATCGCGCAGGCGCCGTGACGAGTCGCGACGTTTAATGCCGCTAGCGGATGCAGTTCCGATTTTGCTCATTGCACTGGTCAGCGTGACTGGCGTTGCAAAGGCCGGTGCGCAGCGACCACCAAAGCCACAAAATCCACCAGTCAATGTTCGGTTCACCGACATCCGCCAATCTGCCGGCATCACTTTCGTACAGGATTCTACGGAGACGGATGAGAAGTATTACCTGGAGACCATGGGCACCGGCGTGGCGTGGATCGACTACGACCAGGATGGGCTGATGGATCTGTACTTTGTGCAGGCAGGGGCGACTGATGCTTACAAGCCGGCGAAGCCTCTGCGCTCGGCTCTCTATCACAATAATGGCGACGGGACATTTACCGACGTGACGGAGAAGGCCGGTGTGGGGGGCGAGGGTCACTACGGACAGGGAGTCGCAGTAGGCGATTTTGATAATGACGGCTACCCGGATCTTTATGTCACCGGGTATGGGCGCGCCATTCTTTACCACAACAATGGCAACGGCACCTTTACCGATGTGACTGCGAAGGCCGGCGTGGCAAACGAGGGTAAGTGGTCGACGAGTGCTGCGTGGGTGGACTTCGACAAGGATGGCTGGCTCGACCTGGTGGTGACGAACTATCTTGAGTGGGCGCCGCAGAATAATGAGTGGTGCGGCGAGCGCGCTCCGGGGTATCGCTCATACTGCAATCCAAATAATTACCACGGGCAGAAAACGAAGCTCTACCACAACAATCATGATGGGACGTTCACAGACGTGAGCGAGAAGTCGGGAATCGGCAGGGCCGAATCGAAGGGCATGGGCGTGGTCACTGCCGACTTTAACAACGATGGCTGGCCCGACATCGCGATTGCGAATGACACCTGGCCGAACTTCCTGTTTATGAACAATCATGACGGAACTTTTTCAGACGAATCTCTGATCTCGGGGTTGGCGGCGAGCGAGGATGGGCGCTACGAAGCCGGAATGGGCATCGACGCCGCCGATGTAGACGGCGACGGATTTCTCGATGTCTACATTACGCATCTGGATTTTGAGTTGAACCGTCTGTATCACAACAACGGGGACGGCACATTCACCGATGTCACCTACAGTTCCGGCATCGGCAACAAAGCGATCACGCTGAGCGGGGTTGCGGCGAAGTTCATCGACTACGACAATGACGGCTGGCCGGATATCGTTCAGGCGAACGGTGCCATGGTGGACAATGTAAAGCTCTACCACAGCGAGGTCTCCTACAAAGAGCCGCTGCTCATGTTCCATAACCTGGGCGGAGGCCACTTCGAAAAGGTTTCTGACTCGCTTGGACCCGACTTCAACCAGCCGGTAGCCGGGCGCGGCCTGGCGACCGCTGACTTTTTCAATGACGGCAAGGTCGGCATAGCGGTGGTGTGCAGAGGCGATTCGCCTGAGTTGCTACGCAATGACGGCGGTAATGCAAACAACTGGCTCGAGGTTCTCTTGATCGGCACAAAATCTAATCGCGATGGGATTGGTTCAGTACTCAAACTGACTTCGGAGGGGTTCGTTCGTGTGGAGCAGTCGAAGGGTGGGACGAGCTACATGTCCGCGAGCGACCCTCGCATACACTTTGGGATAGGCAAGCGAACCAAAATCGAATCACTAGTCATCACGTGGCCGAGCGGGCAAGTAGACAAACTGACGAATGTACCAATTGATCAGATCATTGCGGTTAAAGAAGGCGTTGGGATCGTGCCGCATCCCTTTCCCAAGTTTCAGCGCAAATGAGCAGAGCGCCGTGCAAGCGGAAGAGGCACTGCACCTGTCGCCAGGCGATTTATGAGACAAGTATCTGTAACCTATAATCATCGAATTCTATGAAGATTCTCGCGGCGCCGCTTTCTTGGGTCATCCCTTTTCGTGCTCGGCAGTTCGCTGCTGGACACGCTGACAACTCCCCTCTGGAGATGGAACGGAGCATCGCGACTTGAAGCGGCGGGGCGGCATCTCCGGAATCTCCCGTTCAATTCATCGACGTTGCAGAGAAGGCCGGCCTGAACATCCCCAATGTCTGGGGAGGTATCGACCAGAAGCACGTCATCATCGAGACGAAAGGCAGTGGCATTGCCTTTTTTGACTATGACAATGACGGATGGCTCGACATCTATCTCACCAATGGAAGCCGACTGGACGCGCACTGGGCTCCCGGGAAAGAGCCCACCACGCATCTTTTCAAGAACAACCGTGACGGTACGTTCACGGACGTGACGGAGAAGTCTGGCCTCGGACGGTCGGGATGGCAGACCGGCGTGTGCGTCGGCGACTATGACAACGATGGATGGGACGACTTGTTCTGCACGTTCTGGGGTCACAACATTCTCTTCCATAACAATGGAAACGGAACTTTTACAGATGTGACTCACAAGGCCGGCCTCCATCAGGAACACGGTCGGTGGGGCACAGGTTGTACGTTTTTCGATTATGACCGGGACGGTCATCTCGATCTATTCGTATGCAACTTCGTGAAGCTCGATCCCGATAAGCCCCTGACCATGGACCAACAGAGCTTCTGCCAGTGGAAGGGTGTGCCCACCATGTGCGGCCCTCGCGGACTTCCCGGCGATACCAACATCCTGTATCACAACAATGGAGACGGCACATTTACGGATGTCTCGGAGAAGGCCGGAATCCTGAAGCCAGGACCAAGATATGCCATCACTTCGGTCTCATACGACTTTGACAATGACGGCTGGCCCGACATCTATGTAGCTGTCGATTCCGAACCCAGCATTCTGTTCAAGAACAACCACGATGGTACATTCACCGATGTCGCGGTGATGGCGGGATGCGCGTATAACGATGACGGCCACGAGCAGGCGGGCATGGGCCTCGGCGTTGCAGACTATGATTGCGATGGCTGGCTCGACATCTTCAAGACGAACTTCGCCGACGATACGAGCAACCTCTATCACAACAACGGCGACGGCACATTCAGCGACCTGTCATTCGATTCGGGCGTCGGCATTAATAACAGCTATGTGGCGTGGGGATGCGGCTTCATTGATTACGACAACGACGGCTGGTCCGACATTGTGCAAGTAAATGGGCATGTCTATCCGGAGATAGACCACTATAACTTTGGCGAGACGTTCAAGAATCCAAGGCTGGTTTACAAGAACCTTGGAAACGGCCACTTCAAAGATGTTTCGGCAACAATGGGACCCGGCATATCGGCGAGGTATTCCAGCAGAGGTGCGGCATTCGGCGACTTCGATAACGACGGTGGCATGGATATATTGATCCTGAACATGAACGAGTTGCCCTCTCTGCTCAAGAACATCGGGGGCAACAAGCAGAACTGGATCAAGATCAAACTGGTGGGCACGAAGTGCAATCGAACGGCGATCGGCGCACGCGTGCGCGTCGTGACTGGAAAACATATCCAGATAGATGAAGTGAACAGCGGCACAAGTGTGATGTCGCAGAATGATCTGCGCCTTCATTTTGGACTCGGGACCGTGGACACCGTGGACCTGATTGAAGTGAAGTGGCCTACGACGCAGAAGCTGGAGAGATTTACGCAGGTCAAGGTCAACCAGATCATCACGATTCGCGAGGGCGACGGGATCGTGTCGCCGATGAAGCCGCATACGAGCTAGGGAAGCGGCCCGTGCGTGCCTCAGTTGACATGCGGCGACGGTGGGCTGTCGGGAAGAGCGATGACGAATTGTTTGACGTCTTTGCGCTGGCGCTGGATTTCAGCAGCAGTTTGTTTTTCAATTTCGTCATGCTTCTGAAATTCGAGCCTGGCCTTTTCCTTTTCGCCGACTCGCTCATAGGCGATTCCGATGCGATAATGGGCCTCGCTCAACTGCATATTGACGGCGATCGCCTTTGAATAAAAGCCAATCGCCTTCTGATATTCGTGGCGCGACGCTTCGAGATTGCCAAGTTGCAGGTAGGCATCGACGCATTTCGGGTCGACGGTGATCGCCTTGGTCAGCATGGTCTCAATCTGCTCAAGAGTTTGCTGGCCGGCCAACCGGCCATTCTCCTTCCAAAGAGCCATCGCATAAAGGTAAATCGCGAGCGCGTTATCAGGTTGCAGCCGAACAAACCGTTCCAGCTTCTGGCTCACGCAGGCGAGCGGATTAGGCGCCGCAATCTCGATCTTGCCCATGAAGTTGTAGGGCTCGGGGTCGGCCGGATCGAGATCGGAAGCTTCGCAGAGACGACGCGCCGCCTCGTCGTAAAGCGCACCGGCAAACAAAGTTGCGCCAAGAGCGGTAAGCATCCTGACGGATTTCGGGTAAGCCTTCGCTCCCTGCTCGAAGACTGAGCGCGCCTGCCATACCGCGCGGTGATAAAGCAGCTCGGAGCCCCACTCGAAGTAATTCTGTTCGCTTGGATCCATGCGCACCGCCTGTTCGTACTCGTGAACCGCGGTCAAAGGATCGCCGAGTTTTTCATCGATTGAGCCGGCGAGACGGTGCAGGCTCGCTCCATCGTGATTTGCGAGCAGATGCCGCACATGATCACGCGCCTGCGCCAGGTCGCCGACTTCCTCGCAGGCCAGAGCCAGGTCGTATTCATTATCAAAGTCTCCGGGCTTGATCTCGTACGCGGTCTTCAACAACGTGGCTGACTCCGGATACCTGCCCTGACGGAGATAAAACTCGCCCAACCGGTGATTGGCTTCAAAGTCTCTGGGCGCGCCGCGCAGAGTTGTGCGGAGGTTTTCTTCCGTGGCTCTGGCGATAGCTGCCTCTGCGGGTAAGGCTGCCGCGCCCGGGCTCACAGAACCGGGCTTGAGCGTGAGAGTCTCTCGTGAAAGAGCCTCGCTCGTACGCAGACTGGTGTCTGACCCATGGCCGCCGGCCGCAGTCCAATCCGTGACGCCGGCAACTGCGAAGTTCGGATTGTCTGCGAATTCCATTGCCCCCGTTGGGGCTGTCGATCCCAGGTCCGATTTGCCGCTGACCGTCACGGGGCCTCCGAGTTGGAGATCCACCGGCGGCTGATCGTGGAGCGGAGAGATCGTCAGTGAGACAACACGACTGCGTTCACCCGCCTTCTCGGCAACCAGGAGATAGGTACCCGTCGCGAGGCCAGAGAATTTGAATTCGCCTTTTGCGTCTGCCACGGCTTCAGCCCGCAATGCGCCATCCTGCTGAAGGTCAACGGTCGCGCCGATAACAACATCGCCCGCTGCATTCAGTACCTTGCCGTGAATCGTCGCAATCGGTGGGGCACCGGAAGAGTTGGCTTGCGCCAAAACTTTTGAATTGACTGCGCCGCAAACCACCCCCGAAGCGAGCACGGCTCCGATGAGAATCCACCGGCCTGCAGTGACAACCCAAACGTCGAAATGAAACGAATTCACCACATCACCTTTAACAGCAAAGAAGATCCGACGCTGACGACGGCTGATCGGCGTTCAAGGT
Organism: uncultured Acidobacteriaceae bacterium; assembly: GCA_963830285.1. Lineage (GTDB taxonomy): Bacteria > Acidobacteriota > Terriglobia > Terriglobales > Acidobacteriaceae > Telmatobacter. The sequence goes on along the minus strand of CAWHLU010000007.1, from coordinate 250,537 downwards.
GTACTTTCCGGCTAAGAACGAAACGCAAGCGACCTTCGCGATCCGTCGGCTTCAGAAGCCACGAACAGCGCGACGTCAGGCAGAGAACCAACGAAAAGAGGCTCGATGAACCAGACTGGCTTCCATCCTCGATCCGCCTCAGCAACACGTCGAGACTTTGCTTCGATTCAGCCATACAGAGAGCTTACCAGTCGTTTGATTGCCGGTTCTCAATCCAGTTTATTCAACTCCGGATAGCGTCGATAAATGAGCTGCTGATATTCCGGAGGCAGTTGGCCCAACCGAATTGGCTTGTCCTGGGAACGTGTTCCCTTCTGGTTCAAGCACGTTCATCAGGCTCCATTCGCGCTGCAGTCCCTGCGGTTCGTGTGCCGGCAAATCGTATCGGGTGAAGTCGATGACCATCTGCAGGACCGTTCGTCTTCCAGTTGCGGAGCAGCGCCAGCCGAAACTCCTGGTTCATGAACCACCGGATTTCCAATTCTTTCTCTGAGCCGGGCGCGCCGGTTCCTTTGGCATCGAAGCGGTAGTTGAGCGAGGCGTTGTTAGGCGTGTGTTTGCGCCACTCCATGCCGAACGCACCTTCGGTGAGCACCTGCGTGTCTGGCCATCGGCTGTTGACGGCCTGCAGCCACCATGCGAGGTCTTTGTCATGGTGGACTGATACTTCCCAGATTCCCGTGACCCAACCGAATCCATTCAGAGCGTGACCCTGGTCAAAGTGCATCGCGGTGGTCGCCATCATCTCGTTGCGACCGTTTTGTTCTCCCAGGTTTCCAACCGTCTCGATGGGACCTACGCCCATGCGGCTATTAAATCCTCCCTCAAAGCCGTTGCGACGTGCCGCGAGAAAATCGCACGTCCAGCCGTCGAGGCATACGCAATCGATAAAGTCCGCGGGGCCCTGCGCCGGCTTCAGGTAGTGCTCGCGGCTGGGGTAATAGGGATAGCAGATGCCGCCGTCGCCATCGCCGTTGTCGATGCCATGCTGGCTCCAGATCTGTCCCTGGCAAACATGAATGCCCTCGTCAGCGGCGAGGAAGCGCTGGTTTTCAGCATCCATAAAGCCAGCGACGAGGCACTCCGGGCGATATCGGTTGCCCACCATCTCTGAGATCAGTTGAAGGGATCTTGTGAATGGTCACCCGGATGTGTTCGCGGGTGTCATACATCGGCGCGAAGTAACCGCCGGGAATGAAAGTGATCTCGTCGCCATATTGGTCGTGATAGGAAGCGAGCAGGCGGCGCGCATCTTGGTATTCCTGACGAGTGTCGTTGAGTGCCAGCCAGCTGATCGCCCAGGTCATTTTGCCGTTGGGACATGCCGCGCAGAAAAGCTTCGCGTCGCGAGCGGATTTGGTCCGGGCTATTGTCCGCGGCTTCATCTTCGCCGATTGAGCGGGTGGGAGTGACCTCAATCTGATTTACGCGCACCACGGAGACATGGGTCAGGAATCGACCCTGCAGAGCCGACTTAGCAGTGCCGTAGGCCATCGCGTTCCTGCCCACTGGCGCAAGCGCCAGAGAGGCCGCGGACCCTGCCGCGCGGTTCATGAATTGTCGCCTGGTCCAGAAACTGCTCATGGTGTTGTGTTCCTACCGCGCTTGGCTCGTAGCGCCGGAATCCTAATTATGCATCCTGGTCGTTGAAAGCTCCGGTGTTTTGACAGCTACCTATTCATCCACAGCCGCCGCTCGCCATAGGCATTGTTCTCCTTCACTGCATGCGTCAGCAACAGGTGCGCTGGTTCTCATGCATCTAGCCGTATCCGTAGGCAATTTCAACGGTTCTCTGTGAATGCGAAGATATTTCCGTCTGGATCATCGATAAATGCAACCCGCTTCTTCTGTCTCACCGCAAACCCCTGTTTCTGCGCCTGACGCGCAGCCTCGTTGGTATTGGACACGAGCATCCAGAATTCAGTCTGAGGAATAGCATGCGCATTGTCGAGTTCGATCCACTGAAGAGTCTCGCTGGCAATGCGCATCTGAAGCCCTGATTTCACATGATGCTCGTCAAATCCGAGGCCGGATTTATAAAACCTATCCAAGAGGCGCACGTTGGAATCGGCAATTCGAATTCCAATCAACTCGTTCGAGATTCGATGTTCACCTAAATGCTTCCCTCGGTCTACGAAATGAAGTGAGCCTGCCATGTATTGTGTAAACTCGACGACACGATCCTCCGGATCCTTAAGAGAGAAAATCAGATTGCCGGCTCCGGCCTTGACCACGGGTGAAGGTTTCAGGCCACGCGCAGCATACGCTGAATTCAGGTCGTTCAGAGAATCTGATTCATAGCAGACGTGCATCCATCCCAACGCCTGGTTCGCGTCGACTCGTGGATAGAGTTCGATGAATTGATGGTCGTTGATCTTGACAAAGACTTCCTTTGTTTTTCCACCGCTGGCAAGAGAAAATGACTCTTCGAAACCGAGGCGGCGAAAGAAGCTTCGCGCGTTGTCGAGGTCTGACACGCGGAGCGCGATATGAGCTATACCATCGACATGCGGAGTCTGCGAGAAACAAGCGAGCGATGCGAAGAGGAAAACAACCAGCAGCTTCGTCATCCAACTTACCCTCATGGCGGTTGCTCTGCTCTCTGAACGCGATTCGCATTCCTACTTACTGGATACTTCCGGCTATCTTTCCTCGGTGCAAGAAACGATCAACTAGCGAAGCAGCGCCGTAGCCGCCCATAGGATCGGTGCCTGCCCGTGATAATCGCCGGTCCTGCGCATGCGGTCCAGGTAATACTCCAGATCGTTTTTCTTCGAGGTACCTTCGCAGACGCTGGTCACATCGCTGTTCTGGTCAATGTATCCGGTAACGGCGATCCACGCATTTCTAGCGGCTGGACCGTAGGTGTGAGGGTCGAGCCAGCCGTTTTTCACACCCGTAATCAAGGCAAAGGTGAACATCGCCGATCCGGAACTCTCCGGCCATGCGTCGTCGTGATCGATCAACTGTCGCCACATGCCGTCCTTTCCCTGATAGCTGAGCAGAGCGGCCATCATCGTTTTGTAACCGCGCATGATGCGAGCTCGCTGGGGGATGGTCTGCCGGGAGATCCCGCAGCATTTCGGCCATTCCCGCTGCTACCCAGCCATCTCCCCGAGCCCAGAAGAATGGCACATCGGGGGCATGATAAAAGAGCCCGTTCGGCTGCTGCAGCTTATCGAGATAGGCGACCATTTCCTGCGCGTCCCGGTCCAGATACTTCTTGTCTCCTGTTGCCCGATACGCTTCCAGTTGAAGGATAGTCAGCATATACATGTCGTCAATCCAATATCGGGTTTCCGACGAAAGACCGTCCGGTTGAGGGTCTTCCCACTGACGGTCGGCATTCTGCTTGCCGTAGTCGAGATACTTCTGGTCCTGGGTCTGCATACCAATTTCCAAGGGGACGATACCGAAAATTTCGTCATCCACGTGTCTGCGTGGGCCGATCATATTGGTCTCGGATCCGCCTGGAAGCAATGGATCGAAGCGTTTGATGAGTTTGTCTCTCAGAGCGGTATCCGAAGTCAACTTTGCGAAAGTCAGCGCCCCATACCAGGTGCCGACTTCTCCGTAGAAGATGGTCGGATGCTGATGAGGACTGGTAATGAAGTGTTCTGCAAGTCTCTTCCCAACCTCTTGCGGAGATCTTCCAGCCGGCCAATTGTTGAAGTAGTCCTGTTGTGCGTACGAAACGGCGGACCAAGCGAACAACAGCAATGCAACCGCCTCAAACTTCATTCGAGAACTCATCGTGTCTGGCTCCTCATCCTCTTCTTAGTGCCTAATACCACCTTTGCTGAGAATTGCGCTGGCACCTCAGCCTGGTCAGCAAAAGTTGTTCTTCAGACTGGCGCCATCTTTGCTCACAGGATCTTGTCATCGATGCTGCTCAGGTTTGTATCGGCGGCGGCCCGGCTCCATCCAATGCGAAGATCCTTGACGCCGTGTAATGCGAAGGCGCCTTCAGTCCCGCGCGGAGCCGTGACGGCGAAGAAATCGGCGCGATTGACATCGTTCAAATAGAACGCCGGCCGCGCATCCGGAGCCGTGTTCGCAATCTCCACGTGGCTCATTTCCAGGTTGCGCATGTGGCGGAGGAAGAATCCTGAGGCCGGCATGAGACCGAAGCGTCCGGGATCGGGATAGTTGTCTTCCTGCTCGGTGGGCTGCGCCTTCGCGTCGTCGGCTGTTCCACCCCCCGCAGTCTCGATATAGATGTTGGAGAACTTCACGTCTTCGATGGGATGGCCGGGAATGCCGGTGAGGATCGAGCCCTGGCGCTGGGGCGCGTTGAAGCAGTCAAGATTGCTGACCAGGATGCGCTTGAGCGTGCCGACCTTGGTGCTCTCTTTGGGGCCGCGCAGGCGCGCGCCGAGGCGCATGAAGAAGGGCGGCGCCGCCAGATCGCGCATGGTGGTGTTGGTGATGGCGAAGTCTTCGAGCAACGCGCCATCGACCGACTCGAGCGCGTATCCGCAGCAGCCCTCGAAGACGCAGTTGGAGATGGTCACGTTGATGAAGCCGCCGTTCGATTCGGTGCCGCACTTGATCCGGCCCGTGCGAGGAACGCGAAAGTCCGGTGCGAATTTCTTGAAAGTGCCGTCCAGCACGGTGCCGAGTTCGTAATAGCCGGTGACCCAGCAGTTGGTGATGGTGAGGTTGCGCGTGGGGCGCGCGTAGCCGAGGGCGTAGCTTGATTTCGGGCAGATGCCGTCGTCCCAGGGCGAATTGACGGTGCAGTTGGAGACGCGCACGTTTTGGCAGCAGTCGATGTCGATGCCATCGCGATCGGTGTCGATCTTGAGGTTGTCGATGGTGAGGTTGTCGACGCCGGTAAGAGCAGGCCGAAGTGGCCGCCTTTGAGGATGGAAAAATCGCGCAGCAGGACGTTGCGGCAGTTTTTGAGCGCGATGGCCTTGTTGCCGACGCCCGCCTGCTCGGCAATATAGATGGGGTAATTGCCGCGGGCGTTGCGATTCGCGCCGAAACTCAGGCCTTTGCCGTAGATCAGGCCCGGGCCGGTGATGCTGAAGTCGTGCATGTCTTCGCCCCATAGCAGCGAATTGTGCCAATGATTATGGCCGTAGTCCTGATAGGCATCCCACTCGGTATTTGGCTCGGCGGCATCATATGCGCCGCCGTTGTAGCCGGTCTGTTGGCCCGGCAAGGGCGAATCGGCCGCGAGGATGGTGCTTCCCTGGTCAAGAACGAGGTGGACCTGGCTCTTCAAGTGGATGGAAAAACAGAGATAAGTTCCAGATGGAAATAGAACGACACCGCCGCCCGCAGCGGCCGCGGCTTCAATGGAGCGATTGACGGCATCGGTATCCAGTGTCTTGCCGTCTCCTTTGGCGCCGTACTTGCGCACATCAAATATTCCGGAGGCTCCCGGGGCAATGCCCGCGCCCTCCTGAGCCGAGGCCGCAAGAGAAGCCATAGGCATCGCAGCGGCCGCGACTCCCATGCCTCCGGTGCGAAGAAAATCCCGGCGCAACGCGTTGAAACGCTCCATCCGCCAATCTCCTTGAATGAATTGGTGCTCGCTACTTGTACTCACTTGCGAAGACATCAGCTTCACGATTTAACTCGTCCACCCCTGCATTGCGCGAATACAGGACCACCCGGTAACGGAAAACGGCGGTCTGATTCTTTTCGATGGTGAAATTAAATGCAGGCTGCTTTGGATCGAAGATGCTCCGCCCCAGCGGATTGGCGGCGAATAGTCCGTAGCCTCGCGCGTGCCAGTAGGTTGGGTAACCGGGGTTCTTCGGGTTGTCGAATATCGCAATGGTCACGGTGTGGTTCCCGGTGTGTCCAGTGAGAGAGCACCAGCGGCCGCGTGTCGCCCAGGCCGCTTCTCCCTTGACGCCTTCGCTGGTCAGGTACACTGCCGGTAGCATCCGGTGGTGTCGGCAGCCTCTACTTTGGTGGGCCGCCCATTTGCATCCATGAAAACGCCGCCCTTTTCGTCGGGCGATTCGAGCCAGTGGGCGACGCGCATGCCGAGGAGGCCTTCCTTGTCGTCGTTAAAAACAACACGGTCGAGAGCCTTGAGAGTGACGATCTGATCGATGGCACGGGCGTGATTGCGGCGCGAAAAAATGTAGCGCGTTGTTTGATCAAGGATCGGCTGGTTCTCTCCAGTGATCCAGGTCGACTCGACGACCAGTTCACCGGTGTCGGCGCCGCTTTTGGTGGACAGAATCTTTTTGAAAATCAACGGTGCCCATTTTGGCGCGGTTCTCCGGCTTGATGGCATCGGAGTTGTTCCAGAAGTCGAAGCCGTTGGCATTGCCGTAGTTGAACCACAGGCCGGCGTGGTGGGGATGGTCGACGCGCTCTCCGGGCTGCGGATCGAGCGGAAAGCCGCGGGTGACAGTGATTCCTTCATCGGTGATGAGCGGATAGAGGACCGGCTTCTTGAGCGAAGTGGGCCAGATGTAGGAGGTGAAGGGCTGGCCGTCGATGGTGATGTCGACGCGGCGATGGGCTTCGTCGGCGACCACCTGTACGCCGCTGGCGGGTGCGGCGGCGAAGGTCGAAGTTGTGAGTAGCATTGCGGTGGCGACAAGTCCCAGCACTGCCATGCTACGCATAAACCTTGCCTCCCACCATGACCTGCTGGGTCTTGTCGTCGAAGGTGACCTTCTGGCCGGTCTGGATGGCGGCGACATTCATGCACAGCGCGATGGAGTGGCTGTAGCCAGCTTCGATGGGCGCGTTGGGAGTTTTGCGGGAACGGACGCACTCCATCCAGTTGCGCATGTTGGCCGAGGTTTGCGGATCGCTGTGGGTGTCGGCATCGGTCGAAACGGACTCAGCCTTCTCGACGAGAGAAAAGCTGGGCAGCAGGTTGGGCTTCATCCCCATCTCGGCGGCAGAACGAGCGGTCAGGCCGCCGGCGGGGGTCACCGTCTGCTTGTCCATGTCGATCATGCCGCCGTTGGAGTAGTAGAGCTCCTTGACGCCGCCTGCGGAGTTTGTGAAGCGCGAGGTGTATTGCACCTGGAAGCCTCTTGTGAGGATCGTCGAGCGGGCCGTAGTCGAAGACCGCGGTCATCGTGTCCCAGTTCTGCCGGCCGTCCTTCCACAGATAGATGCCGCCGTTGGCGACCACGCTGCGTGGATGAGGCAGACCGGTGAACCAATGCACGGTGTCGATCTGGTGGACGAGCCACTGATCCGGGATGCCGGATGAGTAGGGCCAGAAGAGACGGAACTCGAGATATTTGCGCGCGTCGAATGGCTCATGGGGACGGTTGAGCAGATAGCGCTTCCAGTCAGTGTCCTGCTCCTTCAGAAGCGGAACGACGTCGGGACGGCGCCATCGGCCGGGCTGATTCACGTTCCATGTCATTTCGACCATCACGATGTCGCCGAACTGGCCGGACTTGATGTATTCGGCGGCCTTTTGATAGCTCGGCGTGCTGCGGCGCTGGGTTCCGACCTGAACGACCTTGCCGGTCTTCTTGACGGCGGCGAGAAACTTGCGCGCGTCGTCCATGGTGTGGGCGGTGGGCTTTTCAACGTAGGCATCGCGGCCGGCGTTCACGGCTTCAACACCGTGCAGCGCGTGCTGGAAGTCAGCGGTGGCGACGAGCACTGCATCGACATCCTTGCGCGCATAGAGTTCTTCGTTGTTGCGAACTGCATCCACCGGGCTTCCGCTGAGCTTCTGGATGTAGGCTGCACCTTCTTCGCGGCGGCGATTCCAAATATCGGAAACGGCGACGAACTCGAAGTTCATCTCTTTGGAGTGCTGAAGGAAGGCGGGAATCAACGCGCTCTTCATGCGATCGCCGCAGCCGACGACACCAACCTTGACGCGATCATTGGCGCCCACGATGGCGGCATAGCTGGAGGCATTCCACGAGACCGCGGTTGCGGCAAGCAGAGCGCTGCCGCTCTTCACAAAATCCCTGCGATTCGTGTCCTTGACTGCCATGTATCTCCTTGATCATTTGACTGCTTCCTTCAGAAGCGAATTCCTGGAAGACACCGGGTTCTTCGTCGCTGCGCCAACTCTGAGCCTCCGCTAGACGAAAGCGAATCTGCAGCAACGCTCGGACAATATCACCTGAGTACTCTCTTCTGCCAGACGCATCGATTCGTTCCCGCCGGCCGGTCCCGGTTCAGGGTGGCGCGGAATCGCCTTTCGATAGGCCTCACATTGCCAGGAGATCGGAACGATCTCCTGGAAGTAATTCGTCGTGCGCTGTTCGCTGACCTTCACCTCGTCCGGCATTATTACCGGCGACGGAGAGAACTAGAAGGAGAACTTCACGCTTCCCTGGAAGACTCTGGCTTGATTGAGGGGTGTAGACGTGGTTGATGAGACCTGGCCAAAAGTTGACGACGTGAGGACCTGGTTTGCACCCAGCGAACCAACGACCAAAATCGGGATGGTTCAACACATTGAAAGCCTCAAGACGAAAATCAAGGCCAGGTATCTCGTGGATGGGGAATATCCGGGAGATCTGGGAGTCGAGCTGGAAATATGGAGGTGTCCTGAAGGCGTTTCTGCCGACATTTCCATATGTTCCGAGTTGCGCGCAGCCATTGAGGTTTGACCCGCACGGAGCGGTAACCTGGGCGAATGCAGCGGGATTGAGATATTCACGGTTTGCTTCGCCGCTGGCTTTGTTGAATTTCACCTTATGGTAGGGGCTGACTCCAGGCACCAGATTGGGGCGATCGAGGTTCACATCGGTGAGCGAGTTATCCTGTCCCGAGGTCACGTTGAGGGCAGCGCCGGACGTAATATGCATCAGCGGTGCGAGTTCCCAATTGTTGATGAGCATCCGCCCGGCGTGGTTGAAGTGATGAAAATTGCTCTTGGCGACAATCACGAGGTTCTCGACATTTTGATAATCGAAGCCGCAGGGGCCATAGTCCAAGTCGGGGATTGTTCGGATCCTCGACAGTCGTGCCGGCAAGATCGCCCTGGCCGTCGGCTTCGTCCAGGCATTTCGACCATGTCCAGTTTGCCAGCAGGCTGAAGGTAGACGAAAGGCGATGCTGGAGCGTAGCCACCAAGCCGTTGTAGTTGGCTGTGCCCTCGTCACCAACGAGAGACGAACCAGTGCTACCGCCTCCAATCTGGTTGCCTTGGGCCGGATTCGCAATCGTGAGTGAAAAACGCGATGCCTCGTTCTTGGTGGTGGAGCAATTTGTTCCAGCCGCGCCGGGCTTCACCGCGGCTGGACCGGTTGTGACGATTCCCGAGCAGCCCGTACCGCTTGCTCCCCACACGCCGGGGATGAAACTGCGGGGCTCAGCAGTGTGCCAAGTGGGATCGTGCCGGGTGGTGTTGCCGATGTAGTCGAGCTGCGCTTGCCAGCCGAGGGGGAACTCATGCTGAGCGCTGAGTGTCCATTGGATGGTGTAGGCAGCGTGGAATTGATTGGGCATCACGATGTACTGGGATTGAGCGAAGAATTGCGCCTGCGCCGGAGTAGGCACGATCGGCTGAGGAAAAGGACTTGTCGTGATGGACCCCACGGACCAGGGAGCGCTAAAACTGAGCGGCCCGGACGAGGACGTTTGCAAGTTGCTGATGGCGGTGGCAAAAGGCGGGTTCTGCTGGACCCTCTGACCGGTGAAAAAGTTGGGTTGGTCATAAGCCAATTGTGCCCCGACGCGAACCACTGTCTTGCCATCGCCGGATGGATCGAATGAGGCCCCGACATTGGGAGAAAACTGCCAGGGTGAATTTTGCGTGAATCCCCTGGGAACCCCCTTATCCCCGTAAAACAACATTCCCGCGGGTGCATTGGGATAGACGCTGCTGACTGTGTTCGACAAGAAGTCTGCCATATTGAAGACGCTGCCGCGATTGAAATAATCGACGGGCATGAAATTTGGTCCCCAGCGCAGGCCCGCAACAAGAGTCAGGCGCTTCGTGGTGTGGTAGGTGTCTTGGACGTAGAGGCTGGGAATCGGGCCCACGCAGCGCGTTTTGCTGTTGTTTGCTTTGTTGGAAGGCGCTCATGGTTCCCTGAAGAAAGTCCAGGCTCTGGTCTCCTATGACGCTTCCACCGTTCGGTCCGCTGCCGCTATATTCGCCGTTGAAGGTGAAGATGCCGTTTGATTCGTAGGCATTGCCGATGTTCAGCTCGTTCTGAACCCACTCCCCACCAAAGGCAAGTTGGTGTTTGCCATGCACCCAGGTGACGTCATCGTCAATGGCAAGGGTATTGTCGTTGAAATGGGAAACCGAATTTGTTCCGCCGCCGATATTGAATTTGCCTTCTGCCATCTGCAGTCCGTTCTTCACGGCCTGATAGAGAGTTGACGCCGATGGTATTCGCGTTGATGTCACTGGCAGCGTATCCGCGGTTGTTTACGCGCCTCATGATCGTGGCATGTGCTGCGTTCACGACATTTGACGAGATGGTGTACGCCTCACCCAGCGTGAAGGACTGCACCCGTTCTATGTTTCCGGACTGGGTGGTGATCAGGATGTTGGTTGGAGAAAAGAAAGCGGGAGCCTGATACCCGTCAATGAAGTACCGCCCGTAAAGATTGTTCTTGGGGTTGATGGTGTAGTCAACTCGTGTAACGAACTGGTTGTCGAAATGTCTCTGACGGAATGGAGTAGGAAACAAGTCCGCAGCCCTTGGTGTCAACGGCGGGATCGATTGTCGGCAGGTACTTTTGCAGCTCCAGTGCTTGCGCGTTGAATGTGGGAGGGGTTGGATAGACGTCGCCGGGCAAACTCGCCCCGGTCAGCGGGTCGACCAGCTGCACAAATTTCCCAGACGCTTCGCAATTTGGTCCGTCTGTGACCGAGAAATCGCCCGCCAGGTTTGCGGCAGTGGGTACGAAGGCCTCGGTGCTTGCCTGCGACTGGTCGGCCTTTGTGCGCTGATAGCCTGCAAAGGCAAACATCTTGTTGCGCTTGATCGGACCACCAAATGTGCCGCCGTATTGATTCTGGTGCAGCGTGTCCTTGGATGTGGAATAGAAATTGGTGGCATCGATGAAATTGTTTCGGATGAATTCAAACGCGGATCCGTGGAAGGAGTTGGTTCCGGACCGTGTGACCACGTTTACATAGCCGCCGGTATGCTCTCCGTCCTGCGCGCCGAGGACCGAGGATTCCACGCTAAACTCGCTGACCGCGTCGGGAAAAGGGAAGGGAAGGTTGCCGTTCCCCATGTAGTCCTGGTTGTCTCCACCATCAAGCCGCCAAAGAGTGGTATTCCCGTTGCCGCCGGCAACCGAGACGGAGATGGTCTGATATGAGTACTTGCTCCCGGTAAAGTCGCCAGCAGGTGCGGAGGTGGAGCCGCCGGAAAGGGTGATCAGGGCCGTCATCTGCCGGCCGTTGAGGGGCATCTCAGTGACCGCTTCCTGATCAATTGTCTGTTTGAACGAGGGGTCCTCAGTCTGCAGGGAAAGGCCCTCGGCCTGGACCTCAACCCTGGTTTCCGCTGTGCCTACGGAAAGGGCGGCATTGATCGCGATGCTGCTGCCCACCTCAAGCACGATGCCGTTTGTCACGTAGGTCTTAAAACCCGGAGCGGAGACTGCCAGGTCATACGTGCCGATAGGGACGCCAGGAAATACGTAAACCCCGGCGTTATCGCTCAGGCTCGTGCGCACCACGTGAGTCGACCTATCTGTGAGAGTCACCGAAGCCTTCGCAACGACGGCACCCGATCGCATCCGTAACCGTCCCTTGAATGTTCCCGGTTCCGGCGATTTGCGCATTGGCCCTAGTGGCGAACAGAACAACGGCTGCGACGACGCCCAGAAGGACGACACGGCGAACGATTGCCTTATGAGCTTTTGAGCACATGCGTTGCATTAAAGCCTCCAAAAAATTACTTGCTTGTCGGTTCCTGGGGAAACCTGGCGTGGAGAGTGGTCCGACCACTCGTGACCGAAAAATATTTGCAGGTACATTCAAGCCTTGTCAAGGTTTAATTGAAAACAGAACCGACACGATTGTCCGACTCGGGAGCGATTTGCTCGCAAACATTGATAAATTCAATGATTCTCGGGGTTAGGCTGGAAACTAAGACTCCCGATTTCATGCGGTTGGCCGAACCTTCCCAAGGAAGTGGTTGACCACTTGAAGGTGGAAGAGTATCAGAAACTTCGTCATGTTTGCGATTTTCTTCTCAGACGTTTCTGCAAATCGCAACCATCATGGAAGTTCAATGATCTCGCCAGTCGCGGGGCAGGGAACGCAACTTCAATGCGTGGATGTCGTTACCCTTGATGTCTTGCCCTTCGGTGAAGTCGCCCCACCATTTCGTTCGGCTGGACGTTCCGCGCCCTGAGCGGTTTGCGCCAACCGCAGGTGTTCTTCCATCAGATTTCGAGCTTCAAGGGGATTCCGTGAGCGAATTGCGCGGTAAATCTCCCGATGCATTTCCGCCGACTCCCGGAGGTCCGTTGCGTGTTCCACCGTCTTGCGGCGCTTGTCGTACATTGACGACGTCACGGTTTCCATGATCGCGGCGAGGATGGGATTGCCGGATGCCTGAGCGATGATCCGATGAAAGAGCACATCATGAATGAGGTAGTCGGCGGGACAGCCCAGGGAGGCAAACATTTCCGCCACCTCTTCGGCGAGCGCGGCATGGTGCTCTTCTTTCCCGCGTTCCGCTGCAAGGGCGGAAAGATTGCATTCAAGAATGATGCGCGCTTCAAACATCTGCCAGGTTTGGAAGCCATGAAGAGCCCCCATCAGGCTGAGTGATACCTTGCCAAAATCCGGTGGCCCATCCGCAACAAAGGTGCCAACTCCGTGCCGGATCTTCATCACTCCCATGGCTGCGAGATACCCAATTCCCGTACGGAGACTGGCACGGCTGATCTTGAGCGAACGGGCAAATTCACGCTCCGGCGGGATCTTATCGCCTGGTTGTAGCACGCCCTTTTCGATCAGCGAGCGAACGTGGTTGACCACGTCCATCGTTCGATGGCTGTTGGGCGAATCGTGAATAGCGCGCGGCATATTGTGCGAAAACCTTCTCAAAAGCCGAGATTTTGGGCAACTCGAGATTAGCACCGAACGCAAACCCTCTGGTTGGAAAATTAAGAAGGCGGCGAGGATGGCGTTAGCTCTATAGAGTATATACTGGTGGTCTGACCTCTAACGCGCCATGTAGGCACCATGATCGGACAAGAGGTAAGAATGCCGCCATGCTGATCCACGAAGATCGTCTTTTTCCTGCCGATCCAAAGACACGATCCATCGCTCTTGGACTTTATGAGCAGGTGCGAAACCTGCCGATTGTCAGCCCGCACGGGCACACACAGGCGGGTTGGTTTGCCAGCAACGATCCATTTCCCGATCCCGCAAAATTGCTCGTACAGCCCGACCATTATGTTTACCGGATGTTATACAGCCAGGGAATCTCGCTTGAGGACTTGGAGATCGGCCGACCACAGATCAAGGATCCAAGGAAAGTCTGGCGAATTTTCGCGAGCCATTATTTCCTGTTTCGCGGGACTCCAACACGTATGTGGCTGGATTATGTCTTCCAGGAGCTTTTTGGATTGGAGGATCTGCTGTCAGAGAAGTCTGCGGACTTCTACTTCGACACGATTTCAGAAATGCTCCAAACTCCGGATTTTCTGCCCCGCGCTCTTTACGAACGCTTTCACCTGGAAGTTCTGGCGACAACGGATTCCCCTTTGGATTCGCTTGCCGACCACAAGAAGATTCGAGAATCGGGATGGAATGCGCGGATTGTGCCGAATTTCCGGCCAGACGCGGTGGTTGATCCAGAGTTTCCCGGGTTTGCTGAATCCATCGCCAGGCTCGGAGAACAGACGGGCGAATCTGCTACTTCGTGGGCAGGGTATTTGAATGCCTTGCGAAAAGCGCGCGACCGATTCCGGCAGTTCGGATGCACTGCTACCGATCATGGGCACCCCACTGCCCAAACCGCAGATCTCTCCGCGCATGAGGCGTCGGATTTGTTTGACCTGGTTCTTGCCGGGAAGGCTGATGCGCGGCAGCAGGAGCTGTTTCGGGCTCAGATGCTGATTGAGATGGCCCGAATGAGCCTGGACGACGGACTCGTCATGCAGATTCATCCGGGCGCAATTCGGAACCACAACCGCATGGTCTATGAGTTGTACGGACGCGACACAGGTGCGGACATTCCAAGGATGACGAATTATGTTGATGCGCTTCGCCCGCTTCTGGACCGTTTTGGCAATGAAACCAATCTGACGATCATTCTTTTCACTCTCGACGAATCGGCCTTCAGCCGTGAGTTGGCGCCGCTCGCCGGGCACTACCCGTGTCTGCGTCTGGGACCGCCGTGGTGGTTTCTCGATAGCCCCGAAGGCATGATGCGCTTTCGCGAGTTGGCAACTGAGACAGCGGGATTCTACAACACCGTCGGATTCAACGATGACACGCGTGCCTTTCTCTCGATCCCTGCCCGTCACGACGTAGCGCGCCGAATCGACTGCGCCTTTCTGGCGAGACTCGTCGCCGAGCACAGGCTTCGAGAGGATGAAGCAATCGAGGTTGCGTACGATCTGGCATACGGTTTGGTCAAGAAAGCATACCGGTTGGATACAGCACAGGATGTTCGCCTGGAATTCAACAGAGTCGATGTGAAAGAGGCAAGTCTCTAAAATCCGCCGAGACGAAGGGGCAATCATGGAACATCGAGCTTTGAAACTGAGCAAGTATTCCGTCGGAACCGGGGACAGATTTGCGCACCAGGCGAAGGCCCAGTTGCAGGCTTGCATCCTGGCTCTGGAAAGCGGACTCGAAGTCATTCCCGTTTGGAACAAGTCAAATCGCGAGCACACCATCATTGGCTCTAAACCGCAGTCAGTGCGTGAGGCGGCCAATGGGGCGGTCAAGACGCTTGGCTGGAAACTTCCGTACTTTTGCGATGCCGACCACATCACGCTGCAGACCGTCGGTTCATTTCTTGATGTGTGCGACTTCTACACCATCGATGTGGCGGAATCCATTGGCCAACCCGCGCAGACGGACGAAATCGAGCAGTTCGTCAAGCGGCATCGTGAATTGGCAGGTCCTATCCGCTTTGAAAAGACTGGTGAAACTTTTGAGATCACGCAGCAGATTCTGCGCCACACGGCACAAAAGTATCTGGCCGCGGCAAAGAAAGCTGGAGAAGTCTACCGAGCCATTGCGAATGCCAAGGGCGAAGGCAACTTCATCCCCGAGGTCTCGATGGACGAGACTGATAGCGCACAGACCCCTGTCGAATTGCTCATCATTCTCGCGGCTATCGCAGATGAAGGCATTCCCGTGCAAACCATCGCACCCAAATTCAGCGGCCGCTTCAACAAGGGTGTGGACTACGTGGGCGACGTGGAACAATTCGAGCGCGAGTTTGCGCTCGATGTCGCGGCCATCGCCTTTGCGGTTGCTCACTTTGGGCTTCCAGATAATTTGAAGCTCAGCGTGCACTCGGGCAGCGACAAGTTTTCCATCTATCCAGCGATCCATGCGACGATGCAGCGTTTCGACGCCGGGGTGCATTTGAAGACGGCCGGAACCACGTGGTTAGAGGAGTTAATCGGCATGGCTGAAGCTGGGGGTGATGGCCTTGCGCTGGCGAAGGATATCTACTCTGAAGCCTATGTTCACCGTGAAGAACTTTGCGTTCCGTATGCCAGTGTCATCGACATCGAAGCCTCCAAGTTGCCCTCGCCCGCTGAAGTGCGCGGGTGGACCTCAGAGCAATACACTTCTGCGTTGCGTCATGATCCTGGCGCAGCGGCCTTCAACAGCAGTGTTCGCCAACTGCTGCATGTCGGCTTCAAGATTGCTGCCAGGTTGGGGCAGCGGTACATTGATCTGATCCAAGCCAATCAGGACGTGATCGCAAAGAACGTGACCGAGAATCTTTATGACCGTCACATAGTTCCGGTTTTTCTTGGCCGAAACAAATCGTCACATCATCCGCTAGAGTTTACGATTGGGTCGAAAGACAGTGATTAGCGCATTACGCCTCAACGAATAGAAAGGTTCGCCCCCGCCAGCTTCGTGATCTCCTGGCCTTCAGCGGCATGCAGAACCAGGCCGTCGGCTGACACATCGGCATATCCAACCGTCAGTCCTTTGCGGGCACTGATCTTCACATTGTGCAAAGTCAAGCCGGCAATCGGCGACTCCGGCAGGCCGACAATCACCCCGGCTGACTCGCCTCCCGTCGCCGTCACATTCTCCAACGCAATGTTGTGGAAGTGTGGCGTCAATCGAGTGACGGGCTGCGCCACTTCTCCTTCGGGCGGCAGAACCTTGGGATAGTACTCGCTGATGATCAGCGCGCTCTTCACGTCTTTCATCTCGATATCGCGAAAAAACAGGTCGCCGACATCATTGCCGCGATCTCGATTCGCCTTGATCCGTATGCCGTTGTCGGTTCCCTCGAAGTAAATGCGCTCAGCCCGAATGTTACGGGCGCCCCCCGCAATCTCACTTCCGATTGAGAGGCCGTGTCCATGCATGAACGTGCAGTCGGTTATGGTGATATCCCGGCTGGGGTCGTCAGGCCCTGGAGAGTTGATTGGGCCCGACTTGATCGCAATGTCGTCATCGCCTACGTCGGCATAGAGATGATCGATGAGAATATGTGAAGACGAAAAGGGATCGACGGCATCTGTGTTCGGGGAGTTAGGCGGTGCCAGAACTCGGATGTTTCGAATCGTTACATCGTCGGAGTAATACGGGACCACTTGCCACATGGGCGAGTTCTGTACCGTTATTCCCTCCACCAGAACATGTTGGCAATGATCGAAGATGATGAGTTTTGGCCGTGGATGCCCACTCCCCAGAATGCCATGGTCTTTCATGGTGCGCGCTTCCTGCCACCAGCTTTCGCCCGCTCCATCGACAACACCGTCCCCAGTGATCGCTACATCAGTGGCATTGGTTGCGCTTACAAGCGGTTGCAGGTCAGGAAGATGAAACTCGGTTTGGGGTGGATAATCCTCATGGTTAGAGGAACCAAGCAAGATTGCGCCCTTATCGAGATGCAAAGTGATTTTGCTCTTCAAAATGATCGGAGAACTAAGATAAGTGCCCGCTGCAAGATGGACAGTCCCGCCTCCTCGGCCAGCGCACACATCAATAGCTTTCTGAATTGCGATGGTATCTTTGGTTATTCCGTCACCTTTGGCGCCATAGTTCCTTGGATCGCAGGGAGAGGAGGCAAGCGGAGCCGCCGGCGAGATTCCAGTGCACGCCGCAGTCAAAATCACACCCACGAGTAAACGGCGAATTGAATGAGTTTCTGAAATCACAACTGTCCCTCGCGAACATCAGCTTCTGTGCAACAGATCATATGTTCGAATTCCGAAGTGACCTGACACATTACGAGATTAATTGATCTCGCTTTGCGGTGTGAAGAACCGTGGCCCAATAGAACCCGCTGAGACAAATCAACCATCGGGAGATAGACTGTCCGCAAGCTTGGCGCACACGCGAACCAGGGTCGGCCGTCTCTTGAGAGAAGACGAGCGCAGGCTTCGAACGCTCAGGCGCATTAGGCTAAGCATCCCGGACCTGGAGGTTCATCCCTTTCATGTTGCAACGCAAGTTTCGGGAGAATGAATCCAGCAGAAGCCCCAATATGCGCCGCACGCTCTTGATGCTGTGCGCGTTCGCGATAATTGTCACGGTTGCCTCGCACGCCCAGCCCGATGCGAGTATCGCCGAGTTGCACCGGGGCTTTATGAACCCGCCTGATTCCAGCCGGATCATGATGCGCTGGTGGTGGTTTGGACCTGCCGCGAACGATGCAGAGCTTGCGAGGGAGCTGAAGCAAATGAAAGCGGCAGGCATAGGCGGCGTCGAAATCGCAAACCTCTATGCGCTTGCGCTTGACGATCCATCTACGGGATTCCGCAATACTCCCTATCTATCGCCTGAGCACCTTGAAACGCTGCGCTTCGCCGTTGCAGAGGCTCGGCGACTTGGGCTTCGAGTCGACGTTACTCTCGGCAGCGGATGGCCCCTCGGTGGTCCGCACATTCCGGTTACCGAAGCCGCAGGAAAGCTTCGCGTCGAGTTTCAAACCGTCGATCCAGGCTCGACTTCCGCGTTGGCTCCCTTCATTGATCAAGGCGAGATTCTGATCTCCGGATTCATCGTTTCGCAATCTGCCTCGTCCGAAGACGTCGCCAATGCAGTGACACTTCCTTCGCCTGTCGCCGGCTGGTATTCCTTCCAGTCCGCCTCTCAATCTCGCACGTTGATCTGCTTTGTCTCAAGCCGTACCGGAATGATGGTGAAACGTCCGGCAGTCGGCGCCGCGGGGTTCGTCCTCGACCATTACGACAGCAGTGCAACTCAGAATCACCTTCATGCGGTCGGGGATCGTCTGCTTTCTGCTTTCGGTAATCAACCGCCTTATGCCGTCTTCAGTGACAGCCTAGAGGATTATGGATCGGACTGGAGTCCAGCTTTGCTCAGTGAATTTCAAAGGCGACGCGGTTACGATCTTCGTCCTCATCTGCTCGCGTTGATCATGGACGCCGGGCCGGACTCAGAAGCGATCCGCCACGATTGGGGCAGAACGCTAACCGAGATGGCAGAAGACAATTTTCTTAAACCGGTGCAGTTGTGGGCGCATGCGCATTCAACGCGATTCCGTTCGCAGACATACGGCTTCCCTCCGGTCACGCTATGGAGCAATCGACTGTCCGACCTGCCGGAAGGCGAAGGCAAGGCCACTTTCAACATGTGGCGCGAGTTCTCTGACGTCCGTTGGGCCGCATCCGCCGGTCATCTGTTTCATCGCCCCGTGATCTCTTCTGAAACCTGGACATGGTTACACTCCCCGGCATTTCGCGCGACGCCATTGGATTTGAAGGCCGAAGCAGATCTGCATTTCCTGCAGGGCATCAACCAGCTTGTCGGACATGGCTGGCCGTATTCACCACCCTCGGCCACCGAGCCCGGTTGGCGCATGTACGCAGCTGCCGCGCTCAATGCCCATAATCCATGGTTCTTTGCAATGCCCGATCTTGCTCGTTATCTCCAGAGAGTGAGTTTCGCGCTGCGTCAGGGAGAGCCTGCCAACGACGTTGCTTTGCTGCTGCCCAATGATGATGTATGGGCATCTTTCAAGGCGCAACTCAAGCATCGATCCTCGCCGACCAGCACTGCGGGCTTCGACGAAACTGGCTCGAATGTAACCATCGATGAGTCGATGGACAAGACGCTTGGAAAGCAGGTCATCGCGCAAGTTCTCGATGCCGGCTTCAACCTCGATTTCATCGATGCAGACACCATTGACAACGTTGGCATCCCATATCGGGTGCTGATTCTTCCCGGCGTAAACAGGTTGCCTGTTTCGACCTACGAGAAAATCGCCGACTTCGCGCGCAGAGGCGGAATCGTGATTGCGACTCGGCGCCTTCCGGCGAGGGCCCCCGGATTGATGCACGCCGACCAGGAATCTGCAAGGATCAAGGAGCTATCGCAGCAGTTGTTTCAAACAACGATTTCGACCGCGCATTTTCTCGACGATGAAACAAAACTTGGCTCGGAGTTGGCGTCCGAAACGCTCCCGGACTTGAAACTATCTCCACCCGCGCCGGAGATTGGCTTCATCCATCGGAAACTACCCACCGGCAATCTGTATTTTGTCGCAAATACCTCAAATGAGCGAAAGCAGGCGCGTGCGCAATTTCGCGATACGGCGAATCGAGCGGAGACCTGGGACGGGTTTTCAGGCACTGTCTCCGGAATTCCCAACCCACGCAGCGTTGAACTCGATCTGGCGCCCTACGAGTCGCGCCTGATCTTCTTCGCCGATACGGCAACCGCAGCGCCAATCGATACGAAAAGGAACGAGACCGTCGAACTCGATCTTTCGCAGTCCTGGAAAGTGACGTTCGATGGAATGGGGCTCTCCACTAACATGGATCGCCTCGCATCGTGGAGTGAAGACGCAAGAACGAAGTTTTATTCCGGCCTTGCAACCTATCAGACGAGCTTTCATCTGCCACACGACGATTTGAGACGCGGAACGAAGTTCCTACTCGACTTCGGAGACGGATCCAGGGAGAGACTTCCTTCCCCCCCTGGGGAGCACAATATGAAAGCCTATTTGGAATCGCCCATTCGCGAGGCAGCGCAAATTTACGTGAATGGCAAAGTCGCGGGTGTGGTGTGGCGACCGCCTTTCCGTCTCGATGTCACACCCTATCTGCGCGAAGGTGAAAACAATCTGCGAATCGTGGTTGGCAATACGGCAATCAATTCCATGGCCGGCCAGTCGCTACCGGATTATCGACTGCTATGGCAACGCTACGGAAGGCTCTTTGATCCTCAAGATCTGGACAATCTGCATCCATTACCATCCGGTATCCTCGGTCCCGTAAAGTTGATCAAATCAATACTGCAGTGACTGCTGCCGTGTCTTGCTGGGCGTTTTCCAAAGGGGCAAAGAGTCACAAGGAACAAGCCGGCTGAACTCCCAGTCAAGACTCGCACGAGAAACCTTGCCCCGGTTTGACGTTGCACACTGTACATTTGTAGGTGCTCCGAAAATGGAAAGAAGACAAGCATGCGCTATGTAATTGGTATCGATCTTGGTGGAACCGCTGTCAACTACACGGTGGTAGACGAACAACAGAACATTTTGGTTGAAGGATTGTGTGAGCATCCGGCCCGCGCCGTAGAGGGGCCCAAGATCTGCATCAACCAAATCGCGGAAGGCGCGGCGCCGGCGCTGGCCCGTGCCGGCGTGTCCATGGATGATGTCGCTGCGGTAGGACTTGACACGCCAGGTCCGGCCAGCGCCAAGGGTGTGCTGAGCGCCAAAGGATCCACGAACTTTGTTCACGACGATTGGGCCAGCTTCGACATTCGCGGCGCCCTCGAGAGCAAGCTCGGCAAGCCGGTTGTGTACTTAAACGATGCCAACGCGGCGGCTCTTTGGGGCCATTTTGCGCTCTACGGCGCGAATAGCGGCAAGACGTCGATCTCCATTATCGTCGGAACCGGAAACGGTGGCGGCGTGATCGTAAACGATAAGGTCATTGAGGGCAAGAATGGCTTCGGCGGCGAATTGGGCCACGTGCTGGTTCCATACTCGGAGATTCTGGAGATTGCAGGATTGAAACCGATCTGCAACTGCGGGCGTATTGGCGATCTCGAGTCGCTGTGCTCGCTGACATCGATCCGGGTTAATGTGTTGCCGCACCTGCTTAAGCAGCATCCAGAACACGAATTGGCGAAAATGGATATTGCCAAGGCTGCGTACGCAGCGCGCGGGCTCGCAGCGAAGGGTGATCCGCTCTGCAGAACAATCTTCAAAGTCCAGGCACATGCGCTCGGCCTGTTCTTCGACGAAATGATCAATACCTTCGATCCGGATGCGCTGATCATCGGCGGCGGCGTGCTTGAGGCCACGGAAGAATTCCGGCAGTGGTTTATTCGGCAGATTCGTGCGGGCATGCCGCTCCAGCGCGCCGAGCAGGCAGATATCCCGATCCATGTGATTCCAAACGGGGATTGCGCCGGTGCGCTCGGGGCCGCGATCGGGGCTCTGCAATTACTGACTTAGTTGTGGACTTGTGGCCGGTTCTGTTCCTGCGCCCGAAATGAACTGGAACAACCGAGTACTATCCCATGACTTAGCACCCGCAACTCAACGGCGAATAGGAACAAAGAACTGCGACTACGCTGCGGGCGTTCTTTGGGTACGGTCTCTTGGTATACACCATTTGCGAAAATGCTATACAGAATCGTCGACGCAACGATTGAAGTAACCTTTTTACTATGGCGCCTATCCGCACACTATTCGCAAGTGAATTCACTGAGCCGTCTCGAGCAGTCCTTCCCGATGGCCTTCGCGCCAGATATGATGGAAATCTTTCTTTTCCGCCTGCTCCGGTGGAGCGTCCCTATCTCATCGCAAACTTTGTGTCGACACTCGACGGGGTCGTGAGCTTCAACCTACCGGGTCAGTCGGAAGGAGCTCAGATCAGTGCTTCGAACGAAGAAGACCGGTTCATCATGGGCCTGCTGCGGGCCTCAGCAGACGCGGTGGTAGTGGGCTCGGGGACACTCCAAGCCGCTGGTCCGCAGGGTTCCTGGCTCCCGGAATCAGTGTATCCGGCAGCGAAAGACCTATACCGAAACTACCGAACCGAGGTGCTCCGAAAGCTGGAGTATCCACTTGTAGTGATTGTCACGGGGTCGGGAGGCCTGGACCTCGCCAGCGCCGTTTTCCATACACCGCGAACCAGGGTGCTCATACTCACGACGGAGCAAGGCAAACAGAGGTTGTCGCAGAGCGGATCGGGGGCACTCGCCTCTGTCGAGGTGAAGGCGCTCTCCACGGCAGAGACCCGCATCTCTCCTTCCGCCATCCTTACTTTGCTCAGACAGGAAGCCGGAGTGGAGTTGCTACTTCACGAAGCCGGCCCGACACTCTTTGGGGAATTTCTCGCAGGCGGGTTCATGGATGAACTTTTCCTGACAGTGGCACCTCAGATTGCGGGGAGAGGCGCAGCGCAGTCCAGGCCTGGCCTGGTTGCGAACGTCGAGTTCTCCCCCGCGACGGCCCCGTGGTGGAAGCTTCTCAGCGCGAAGAGTGCAGCAGATTACCTCTTCCTGCGCTATCAGGTGAGAGATCGGAGCGCCTTAGAAGCCCTGTAACGACGCGTGATTCCCCCGGACGGTCGAGTTCGGCATTGACGATTCTACTTCGGAGCCGATTCCGAGCGGATTTAGGGCCACACTTCCCTTTGACGAAACTTTGCCTCCGCAGCCGTCGGGCCTTCTCAAAAGAACGCGTAAGGTCATGGTTGGTTGTCAACGAGCGGGACAGTAACTCATTCATCGCATTACCCGAACAAGGTGGCCAAATCTGTGAACGGTTATAAGTTGATGGTGTGCAGGGCAGTCGGGCTCGTATGATTTGGCCGGAATTCATTAGAGCCTGGCCGACACGATGGAGCTTCCCTCGTATCCGCGGTCCACGCAGGCAGGAAGGTCGGTTGTGCGCATGGCAAAGAACGAGGCAGTCAGGATCAGCTCTCTGCGTGAGAGCGAACTCGGCGAGGCGATTCGCATTGTTCGGCTGGCCTTTGGAACGTTTCTCGGTTTACCCGATCCCATGCAGTTTATGGGAGATCGAGATCTGATGGCGCCGCGATGGCGAGCTCGGAACACGAGAGTCCTCTCGGCACACATCGATGGGCGGCTCGTCGGGTCGAATGTCATCACGCGGTGGGGTTCGTTTGGATTCTTTGGGCCGCTGACGGTGCTGCCCGAGTTCTGGGATCATGGTGTAGCGCAGCGGCTAATGGAAGGCACCGTGAAGGTTCTCGACAGCTGGAAACTACGGCGTAGCGGTCTGTTCACATTTGCGCACAGCGCCAAGCACGTGGGCCTGTACAACAAATTCGGCTTCTGGCCTGGATACTTGACGGCACTGATGCGGCACGCTCCGGCGACAGGCACACGCGCTTCGAAGGGTAGCGCCCCCGTTTTGATCTCGGCTTTGGATAGGAGCCAATGCGAAGAAGCGATACGTGCTTGTACGCGGCTGACAGACGGGATCGAAAAGGGCCTCGATCTGAGCGATGAGATTCGTGCTGTACTGGGCCAGGGCGTGGGCGAGGTGGTGATGATCGACTCGCGTTCGAAGATCGACGGATTTGCCGTGTGTATGACTGGCTCTGGGTCCGAAGGAGGCGCAAAGACCTGCTATGTGAAGTTCGGCATGGTCCGCGGGGGTAACGGAGCCGATGCCCGTTTCGATCGACTTCTCGATGCGATTGACCTATTCGCTGTCTCTCGCGAGACCGATGTGGAAGCGGGTGTGAGCCTGGCGCGCAGAAACGCCTACGCTCGGATGCGCACCCACGGCTACAAAGCCATGACACAGGGCGTCGCAATGCATCGACCGCATGGGGACGGATTCAACCGGGCCGATGTGTACGCGATGGATGACTGGCGATGAGAGAAGCAGGCGAAATCGGTATTACGGGAAGTATTGTGGCCGACCGTACCGACTCAGCTATGGATTGAAGAGCGGAGGCGATCTCACCGAAGCTTGAATCGCTGCGCAGAGTCATTACCGCTGTTGTTCAGCATCATATTCCGCGACCATCGTCTGATCTGCCATCGTGGACAATGTTAGGGAGAAGCGAAGCGGCGGCCGTTGCCGTGTTTGATGTGGTGCGTTCCGATTCAGACGCGCTCAGAATCCACAGTGTCAGCGACAAAGGAAAATCAGAATATCATGTAAGTGTTTTAGGGTCATGGTCGGGGCGGAGGGATTCGAACCCCCGACCCTCTGCTCCCAAAGCAGATGCGCTACCAGACTGCGCTACGCCCCGACGGTTGCTTTCTGATTGTATCGCGGAACATCTCGCGAATCACATCCCCGGACTTACCCCTAGTGCCGGATCAGCCACGCAAGAAGCCAGACCACAAGCACGATCGGAATGGCGAAGATGAGCCCCATAACGCACGTGAGCAAGATGAGAAACGCCCAATCTCTCCAGGTATGACGTCGCGGTTCGCCGAGGTGGCGCTGCAACAGCAGATAATTGCGCCGATTCGCCTTCCATCCAATGTCGAACGCGTCGCCAAGAATTGGGATTGAGCCGACCAGGACACCGATGCCAAGGTTGACGCCCATCCGCATGAGGGTGATGTAAGGAACGCCACGAGTCCATGCGGCGATAGGGATGATGAGGGAAAGCAGCCCGGCGAGCACATCTCCCAGACCCGGGACGAGGCCGATGATGCCGTCGATGCCGAACCGGATCCGCGTGAAAGGGATACGGAAGGCTTCATCGAGCAGGATTTCAAGTTTCCGCAAGGTTTCGTCGCGAAAGAGCCATGTTCCGCGTCCCCAGCGTCCGGGCGGAAGGACATCGCTTTCCGGGACGGACGGGCCGGGCGGGTTGAAACGGGTCGTTTTGGCATCGGAATCGGGCATATGGGGGCGGACCTGACGCGCCTTGGATCAACTGTTTCGATGCTACAATCGGAGAGGTATATGGCGGCTATAGTTCAGCGGCAGAACGCCTGACTGTGGCTCAGGATGTCGTGGGTTCGATCCCCACTAGCCGCCCCAAATTGCACTCCACCAAAATCCCCTGGCAGTCCGATTTCCGAGCCCAAGTGAGCCCTCAATCTCCCCGCAAAGAAATGGATGCTGTCGCCGCGGCCATGCTGAAAGCAGGTTTGCGCCCGTTTGAGCCGCGGCGGGGCTTAACGAACGGGCACCTGCAGACCATTGTCGGCAATTATCTGCCGCGAACCCCGTTTCGCTCCACCGCAGTGGCAGAGACGGTGGAGGTTGACCCGATGGATGGCAGCCGCGTGGTTTGCTATTGCGATTGGCAGCCGATGGCGGTGCGACTCGGACCGGCTGACAGTGATCCTGGTGCATGGTCTTGAGGGGTCATCACAGTCGCAGTATATCCGGGGCCTTGCTGCGAGAGCGCTGGCTGCGGGTTGCAACGTGATTCGCATGAACATGCGCAATTGCGGCGACACGGACGAACTGACGCCGACACTGTATCACTCGGGCCTGTCGTCGGATGTAGGCGCGGTGATGCGCCATTATGCCAGGCAGTTCGGACTGGAACGCGTAGCGCTCATCGGGTATTCGATGGGCGGCAACCTGGTGCTCAAACTGGCAGGTGAGTGGGGAAGCGCTGCTCCGCTCAGCGCGGTGGCAACGGTTTGTCCGGCCATCGATCTCTCGGCGGGTTCCGATGCGTTGCATGAGCCGGTGAACCGGTTGTACGAGCGGCACTTTCTGCGCGGGCTGATGCGGCGATACCGGCGCAAGGCCGCACTGTTTCCGCACCTCTTCGAGATGAAGGGCGTGGAGTCCATTCGCTCGCTCCGGCAGTTTGATAACACGATCGTGGCCCGCTACTGCGGGTTTCGTGATGCCGAGGATTACTACTACCGCGCTGCGAGCGCGCGCGTAGTCGACAGGATTGCCGTCCCCACGCTGATTATCCGCGCGGAGGATGATCCCTTTGTTCGGCTGGTGCCGGAGACGCGCGCGGCGCTGTATGCGAATCCCAACGTTCTGCTGGTAGAGACGCGGCATGGGGGTCACTGTGCGTATCTTTCGCGCGATCGCGGCGATGACATCCATTGGGCCGAGGCCAGCGTGATCCGCTATGTGATGCAGTTTGCTCCGGCGGGCCAAACAGCAGACGGAACGAATGGAATCTGATTGGGAGTTTGAAGTCGGAGGCGATGCACCCGTCATTGAGGGGCTCTGGCCGGGATTCGTCGATCTGCGGGAACATCCGCATCGAGCCGGGGAACTGACAGAAGCGTGGCAACTTCCGGGTCTTGCAGATGCGCTCGGGCGAATGAATGCGACCAACTCTTCGGTGTGGACCTCGAAAACCGATGTCTTCGACCCGGGCCCGATTGATCCCGACGAACTCGGCGCATCGCGCGAAGAAGCCCGGCACGCCATCGCCTGCTACGTCGACCTGTTGAGGCGCAGCGATCAGCAATGGGATTCCCCCTCCAAGGCGGAGCATTCCTGCAGGACGTTGTGCGAGTGGTTGCGGAATGTACCGCTCCGGTGCTGCCGAGTCGATGTGGTGGTGCGCCGGGCACACATCCAGCCAGATCTATACGATCTGGGCGCGACTGCATATTTCACCGCATGTGGACGGTCGGAGGGCGATGCGAGGGCCCGTCTCGCCGAATGCCTGGCGACCTTTGCCGCAGCGATTGTAACGGCACCGGAATGACCGCTTCGGATGTCGAGGAGGATCCATTTCCCGACGAGATCGTTCAAAGTTACAATGAAAGAAACGCGGGCGAGTAGCTCAATCGGATAGAGCACCGGCCTTCTAAGCCGGGGGTTGTGGGTTCGATTCCCGCCTCGCCTACCACTAAATCCGCACTTCCCCTATTTTCATGTACTTACCTTCATCTCGACCCTCCCTTTATCCTGTAACCCCCGGCCGAAAAATGTCGAAAGCGCCAAAAAGCTGTGTCCATAGATTCGCGTCCGAGTGAAAGCAGGAGATTGAAATGATCTTGCACGCTCACTCCATCGCCCTCGGTGGGATCCTCACCAAGTTTCCGGACCCCGGCCGGCAAGCCCATGCAGCTTTTTTGGATGACTGACTTCAGCGCCATGCGATCAAGACTCAGGTCGGCGTATAACTTCAACCGTCGATTTCTCAACTTCCATCTTTCGCAGCCGTTGCGCCTCGATCGCGGCAGGCCGCCGCGCCTCAACTTCCAGTTGGGGAAGACCGCTTCGCTGATCCGGCAGAAATCCTTCACCTGGCCTCACCCTGCTTCAGCGTCCCAACGAAATGCTCTTTCGGGTACCGGCTCTCTGGTCGAGTTTTTCGGGGCAAGTCACTCTCGGTGAAACGCGAATTCGCAATTCCTTCGGCTGCGGGAATTCTGGCGCTTAGGCCCACTCGGTGGGCAAGCACCAAAATATATGAAACCGCATAACCGACTTCCTCGACAATTCCGAATACCGTACCGACCAGTAGATTCCCAGCTCAGAACGAAATTGGCGTCTGTTGTTCCTCCCGGATTGCTGTCGGTTCGTCCCCGAAGATCGAAGTCGGTCACATCGCCCAAGCAACCGGCGAGACTGGACAACTACATGCAGAAGTTCGAGAAAGGCTCGCAGCAGGCGTAGCTCCTGTTGCCGGATGTCAAGGCGCTTCCTAGTCCCCGCTCGTTCTTTTTGGAATCGGAAAGTTGGAGGAAATCAATGGAATTCCGTCAAGTGATCGCTCAGTTCTGCAAAACCTCCTTGGTCGCAAAGTTTCCAACGTATTGGTCTACGTACAGCGCAACTTATGTCGTTGCTTGCGCCATCCTTTCGGTCCTAGTGTTTAGCTCGAATGCGTCCGCGCAGGTAGATCGTGGCGAGATAGCGGGCACCATCACTGATCAATCCGGTGCTGTGGTGAGTGGGGCAGATGTCATCGTCAAAGACCTGGCTAGCAACGCCCAACGATCTGCTAAGTCGTCGGGCACAGGTTTGTATACGATCGTAGGTTTGGAGCCCGGAACCTATAGCGTCTCTGTTACGGCCCCGCAGTTCAAGCCATTCGCTGCCAACATTGAAATCACCGTTGGCGGACACGTAACGCTTGACGCCAGGCTCTCTGTCGACACCAGCGTCACCCAGGTTGAAGTTATCGCCGCGGGAGGGGCTGCTGTCAACACCCAGACTCAAGAGTTGTCGCAGGTGATCGACACACAGCAACTCGCCAAATTGCCAAGCCTGACCAGAAATCCCTACGACTTTGTCGTTCTATCCGGGAACGTCAGTAATGGAGATAGCACAACTAATGATGTGAACAGTGGTCAGAATTTGTCGAGCCGCGGTGTCGGTTATGCAATCAACGGGCAGCGCCAGACCGGTACGGAGATCCTTCTGGATGGCGTAGAGAATATCAGTGTCTTCTCCTTTGCCGTGGGCGAACAGGTGCCTATTGACTCAGTCCAGGAATACAACATCGTTACAAACAACTTTGCAGCCGAATATGGCCGGGCGTCAGGCGGAATTGTAAATCTGACGACCAAAGAGGGAACAAATAAATTCCATGGGTCGGGATGGGAGTTCAACCGGCTTTCTGCATATACCGCCAATACATTTGAGAACGTCGTGACAGATACCCCCAAGGGAACCTACACTCGCAACCAGTTCGGGTTCGACATTGGTGGGCCGATCAAGAAGGATAGGCTCTTTTTCTTCGCAAGTTCAGAGTGGACACGAGTACGAAGCGCAGCGTCGGAATCAGAGTTGATCCCAACTCCCCAGTTTCTCGCTTACACGGCGCCGAACGTCCAGTCTTATTTCAGCTCATATGGTCACACTCCCTACTCCATTACGAGTACTCTCGCGCAATCAGATATCGGTGTGACACTTCCGGGTGTTCCGGCATCGACACCGATTTTCGGTCAAGTCAATTTCCTTGCGGATGCCGATGCGGGAGGCGACTTTCCGCAGAATACTTATCGCATCCTCGGCAGAACAGACTTTAACTTAAGTCCAGCGACGCAAATGTTCTTCCGATTTGGGCAAGAGAGGCAGGACTTGTTCCCGGGCACTGTGTTTTATAGTCCCTATCCGCAGTATGACGTAGGCGAATCGTTTGCTAATAACAGCTACCTCTATTCGATCAGCCATAGCTTCAGCCCCGCTCTCTTCAGCAGCAGCAAACTGAGTTTCGCCAGGTTTGCCGCGCTCGATTCTTATAGCTCCGCTGAGCAAAATGTCCCGAACCTCATGTTCGGCGGCGCGACTGCAGGTGGCCTCCAGATCACATTCCCGGGACTTGAAAACTTCATGGCGCCCGGTGCTGGGGGGCTTCCGTATGGCGGGCCACAAAACACGGTTCAACTGGAGCAGGACCTGTCGTGGACCGAGGGCCGACATTCGATGCGATTCGGCGGACAAGCAACCTATATCCAGATGAATATCGCCTATGGCGCCTATGGCCAAGCCGTTGAATACCTGCAAACCGGCTTGCAACCCGCGTTGGACGGCATGATGATGGGCACCTTGCAGTACTACCAAGGCGCTGTCGATCCTCAGGGAAAACTTCCCTGCACGCAGAATCCAGATGGAAGTCTGAACGCAATACCCTCCTGTGAGGTCACCCCGCCAGCTGCTTCACCAGATTTCGCGCGAAGCTATCGCTACAAAGACTGGGCAACATATGCGCAGGATAGTTTCAAGATCTCACCTCGATTGACGCTCAATTACGGAGTACGTTACGAACACTATGGCGTGCAGCACAACAACAAGCAGAATCTCGATTCAAACTTCTATTACGGCTCCGGCTCGAACTTCTTCGAACAGATTGCAACCGGTCAGGTGGAGCTAGCTCCCAATAGCCCGGTTGGCGGATTGTGGGCTCCGAGGTGGGGTACAATCTCGCCTCGAGTTGGCTTCGCGTACGACGTTTTCGGCGATGGCAAATCAAGCATACGCGGCGGATTTGGGATCAGCTACGAACGCAATTTCGGCAACGTAACGTTTAACACCATTGAGAATGTACCTAACTTTGGAGTACTCGAAATATTCGGTACTCCGGTGACAAACAGCGATGTCGGCCCTCTTGGCGAACCGGGACCACCCGTCGCGCTTCCCCCAACAGAACTCCGCAACGTCGATCAGAACATCAATGTTGCTCAGACCCAATTCTGGAGTCTTGCTCTGCAGCGCCAGATGGCCAGGAACTCCTTTGTTGAACTGTCATACAGCGGGGCGCACGGCGTCCACCTGTACGACATTACGGCGGGCAACCCCATTGGCGGAGCCCAGGCATATCTTGGAGCGCCCTTGGATTGCCCCGGCACAACGACAGTGTGCCTTACCCGCCCTAACAACCAATACTCCGCGATCAACGTGCGCGGCAGCGGAGGTCAAAGCAGCTTCCACTCGCTTAATGTCAAGTATCAGTCTCAGAATCTGCTGAACAGCGGGCTCGACATCATTGCGAACTACACATGGTCTCATGCACTGGATGATCTGAGTTCCACCTTTTCAGATAGTTCGCAAGGTGGCTCGGGATATGTCGGCAACCTTGGTTATCTGGACCCAACTCATCCTATGCTTGACTGGGGTAGTTCCGACTTCGATGTGACGAACCGACTGGTGTTCTCGCCGATTTGGCAGACGCCATGGCTCAAGCATGGGCACGGACTGTTAGCTGAGACGGCGGGGGGGTGGAGTGCATCAGGAATCTTTACGGCGCGCAGCGGAACGCCCTTCTCAGCGTATGACTTTACCTATAACGTAAACGGATATTCCGGCGTGCCGCGTATTGTCCCAGCAACTCCAGTCACACAGGCCAAAGCGGGATCGCCCGTGAATCTGGGATCAAACCAGTTTCAAATTCTAACCATCCCAGGCGCGAACGACATGGCACCATTTAACACAACACTTGGGATCTCTGACTTCGGGCCGTTCCCGACAAACATGACTGGCAGAAATGAATTCCGCGGACCGGGCGCTTGGAATGCGGACGCATCAGTCAGTAAGACGTTCAGGCTCACCGAAACAACGGACATCGAGTTTCGCGCTGAAGCATTTGACATGTTTAATCACCACAACTTGTACGTGAATGAAGCGGAACTGTCTGTAACGAACCAGCCAGGCACGATCGGAGCGCCACTTCCTGTCATCGCGGAGAAGGGTGGTCTCAATAGCGTGGCATTAGGCGCTAACCACGACGAGCGTCGATTCGGGCAGTTCTCACTCAGGCTGGACTTCTAACTCCTCACCAGGATTTCAGTGAGTGCCTTCGCCTAGCCGATTAAGGTTTGGATGAGGGCACTTGCCTCGTTGTTCTTGTCTCCTTCCATCATATTTTCAGGCAAACGCCACGCGCTCCACTGCGATTCGCCTCTCAGGCATTTCGATGGGGTTGTGTACCTGCAAGAAGTCACAATCTTACCCAGATTTCTGCAAATACACGGCTACGTAGATTCTTGCATTTCTCTTACACATAATAAGATTTCTTCGGCTTCGCTGTGGCGCTCTCGATTCGCTCTGTCTGACACACGCATCGCGCTGGTCCCTGAGAGATGGAAGACTGTCCCCGAGCGGCACCGATTCGTCACTTTGCTGTGCGGCCAAGGGAAGTTGGCTTCGTGGATGCAATACTGCTGCGTAGAAATTCAACACAGCTGTCGATACATGCGGAGACAACCAATGCGAAGCCCTTTAATGAAGCTTGCACTGCTGATGTGTGCTGCTTCGCTTACCGTCGAGGTAATGGCGCAGGACAGTTCTTCAATGACTGGTGTGGTTACTGACTCGACCGGGGCCCTGATACCGGGAGTCGCGGTCACTCTGTCAAATCCATCGACGGGAGTGACATTTTCCCAGAAGACAGACAATCGGGGATCCTATCGCTTTGTAAGCGTGCCGGCAAATCCGGGATACAAGGCAACATTCAGCCATGACGGATTCTCGATATCGCAGGTATCGGACATCATGCTTATCGTCGGAGTCACACGAACCCAAAATATCACGCTGGTACCGGGCAATATCGAAACAGTAGAGGTATCGGCCGGAACCACTGGGGTGACGTTAGATACCTCGGACGCATCGATCGGGAACAATATGACCGTCGATCAGCTCAATGAATTGCCCATCTATGATCGCACCGCAGGCATCTCGACATTGTTTACCCAGCAACCTGGAGTGGATTCTTTTCAGGGAGCGGTCACGGGTGCGCGAATTGATCAGACTTCGGTTACCGTCGACGGTATGGATGTCAATGATTTTGCCACCGGCCAGACATTTCTTATCGTCGCTAATGCGCCCGTTGATTCCGTCGAACAGTTCAGCGGTACAGTCGCCGGTTTAGTCCCTTCGGTCGGCACTGGAAGTGGTGGGCAGTTTCAACTGGTGACGAGAGGTGGAACCAATGCATTTCACGGCAATCTCAACGAATATCATCGTGACACGACAACCGAAGCGAACGATTGGTTCGATAACCTCAATGGGCTTCCCAGAACTCCGCTGATCCGCAATCAATTCGGGGGAAGTATCGGTGGTCCGATCAAACGAAATAAGATATTCTTCTTTTTCGATCTGGCAGATTCACGCGTCATTGAATCGACCGCGTCAGAGCCAATTGTTCCGCTCGATGCTTTTCGCAATGGAACCCTCAACTACATCAACAATGGAACTGGATGCGGCGACACGAGTCGTCTTAACACCCAGCCGAACTGCATTACAACGCTGAGTCAGGCGCAACTGGCAACATTGGACCCGGCAGGAATTGGATTTGATTCTGACCTGATGTCCTTCATCCAGACGCGATATCCCGAAGCCAACGACCTGACGCAGGGGGATGGTGTGAATACTGGCGGCTATCGATTCAAGGTTCCAACGCCAGATATACAAAGCACCTATGTCGGTCGGATTGATTACAACCTGACCTCTACCCAACGACTTTTTGGCCGCTTTACGATTAACCGCAGGGACGCGGTAGCAGGTCTGCCACAGTTTCCGACAGATCCCCTCACCCATCCATTCATTGATAGAAGTTATGGATATGTGGTGAGCCACGTGTGGACAATCGGACGAAACAAAGTCAATCAGTTCTACTATGGCGACACCATCAGCAAGTACGACTTTCCGGATCTATACAATCCGACGGGAGCCAATCAGTATAGCTTCAGTGGTTTTGATGGACCATTCACCGCTTTTGACGGCCAGAAACGCCGCATTCCTGTGCCGGTTATTCGTGATGATTTCAACTGGCAGCGAGGCGCGCACAGTGTGACCTTCGGCGGTACCTTTAAATTCATCAAGACAAATTCCAATCTCATCAGTAATTTTAACTTCGTCCACGCGGGCCTGCAGGGTTCCGCGCTCGCCGGTGGTCTTGACCCCTCCGTTCGCCCCGCCGATCTTGCCAGCGGCGGACCCAATAATGCCAACAATGTGGCAATCAATGACTACGACCAGCTCTTTGCTTCGGCTCTTGGCGTGATTGGCGAAATCGTCACTGACTATACGTACACTAACAAAGGCGTCGCAGAGCCTCCCGGTGCCGGTGGTCCGCGCGCATACCGTTTCTTTGAAACCGAAGCCTATGTGGGGGACACCTGGAAGGTGACTCATAATCTCACTTTCTCGTATGGGCTTCGCTATCAGCTCTATTCGGTGCCGTACGAAGCTCACGGAGCTGAGTCCGTCTCGACACAAATAGACTTGACCAGCTACATCAAAGATCGGATCAGCCAAAGCACCAAAGGGGACACGAGTAACTCCGGGCTTCCGCTTTATAGCTTCGTACTCGGCGGCAAAGCCAATCACGGTCCGGATATGTACGGAATGTCCTATAAAGACTTGGCTCCCCGGTTTGCCTTCGCCTATAGTCCGTTCGCTTCCCGAAAAACTGTGGTCAACGGCGGAGCCGGCATCGTGTACGACCGGACAGTGATCAATGCGATCAACTTCCTTCAGGATCAGATTTCCTACCTGTTCTTTAATCAGCAACTCAACCAATTCGGTGGCAGTTCAGCCCGGTCGTCACTCGCGACAGATGTTCGACTGGGAACCGGGCTCGCTTACCCAGCAAGTCTCAATCCCGCCCCGGTTCCGGTGAAAACTCCGTACACCCCCTACGTTGACGCTGCCGGAAACCTTTATGGATTGGCAGCAGGCGAAACCGGCTTCGTGATCAGTCCGAACTTGAAAGATCCATACTCGATTGCTTTGAATGCCGGCATCCAACAACAACTGCCCGGCAATCTTATTATGAAGCTGAATTATGTGGGTCGACTCGGTCGGCGCCTGCTGGCTGATGCTGATGCATCACAGATCATCGATGTTCCCGACTACACGGGCAAATCCAATCAGTCGATGGCGGGTGCCTTCGCGGGACTTACAACTCAACTGAGAGCGGGCACACCGCTGACGCCGCAGCCGTGGTTTGAAGATGTCCTTGCGCCCGGAACAGGTGCAGCGGTCGGGCTTGGCAATAATACCAACCTCGTTGCCGCGATGATTGGCCAACTTGGTAACAAGGGCGATATGGCAGACAGTCTTGCCGCCATCGCCGCTTACAGCTATTTCGGCGGCTTGACCGGATTCCTTCCCACGAATATTGGAATTCCATCACAATTCGGAACCAATGCCTATCTCACAAACATGGGATCCTCAAACTACCACGGCCTTCTCCTGACAGTGGACAAGAATTTCTCAGGTGGTCTGAGAGGCGAGTTTAATTACACCTGGTCGCACTCCATCGACAATACTTCGGAAAGTGCCAATGCCAATGCACTGTTCAGTAACACCGGTTTCGTCTGCGACATTCTCAGGCCGCGAGCGTGCCGCGCGAGTTCTGATTTTGACGTAAGGCAGGAAGTGACATCGAACATCATCTATGACCTGCCATTCGGACGAGGCAGATCATTCCTTGGCAATTCGCCACGTTGGCTGGATGAAACGATCGGCGGATGGAGGTTTTCGGCGCTGCCCAGTTACCGAACAGGATTGGCGCTGACCCCGTATTCGGATGCCTACCTCGCTTCTTTTGACAATCAAGACCCTGCAGTCTTTACTGGCAAGAGATCCGACCTCAAGGTGAAGGTGAATACCGACCGCATCACAAACACTGTCTATGCCTTCGAAGGCGGAGCCTCGGGCGCGGCGAAAGCGCTTTCGGAATTCCGGGGCCCCATCGGACTCGAGTATGGGCAAAGGAATCTCGTAACCGGTCCAGGAGCCTTCTTCTTTGATGCGGGCGTGGCCAAGACTTTCCCGATTGTTCGGGAGAAGCTAAACCTGGAATTTCGCGCCGACGCCTTCAACCTCTTTAACCATCCGAACTTTGGGCCGCCGGCTCTAAGCATCGTATCCAACGCTTCAAACTTCGGCCAGATCACGTCGACCAATGCCAATCCACCCTCGACGGCAGTGCCAGCAGACGATGCTCGGGTTGGGCAGTTTTCCCTTCGCTTGCAGTTCTGATTTGGTCGGAAGCGCGCGTTCTTTCCGTTCTCGCAACCGATCGGGCCAAGCGCCAAGGCCCGATCCGCGCGACTGGTGCAACGGCAATCGGGGACGACTCGCGTGGATTGTGGTGTGATGAATTCGACGACAGTCGTAACCGGCTGCTGATCCCGTCACTGCTCATCTTGCACTGTGTAGCGCCCTTGCTGCTAAGCGCGGTCCACATTTTCACGTGCCCGAAGGTCACGCAGTCGCGAACATCTCGCCAATCCGGGCGTGATAACTGCGACTCATCGGAACCTTCTGGCCATTCTTGAGCTGAACGATAAAATCTCCTCGCGACTCGGTGCGGACCTCTTTCACATATTGAAGATTCACGATAGCCGATCTGTGAACGCGCAAGAAAATGGACGGATCGAGCTTCTTTTCCATCGATGTCATTGTCTCGCGCAGAAGATGTGTTTCCGCTCCGGCACATATGCGGACATAGTTTTCCTCGGCGCCAATCCATCGGATTTCAGAGACGGGGAGGAATAGAATACGACCGCGCGACTTGAAGACAATCCGGGAAGTATAGAGATTCCCCCCGTTGTCGTGGCCATGGTCGCGTTCCGCCGATTTTTGACGAACTTGGAGTTGGCCGCGGGCCCGATCAACCGCCGAGCGCAGGCGCTCTGCGGTGAAAGGCTTAAGAAGATAGTCAACGGCATGGAGGTCAAACGCCTGCAATGCGTACCGATCATAAGCAGTCGTGAAGATAATCTGCGGCATTGCAATATCCACTGAGTCCGCCAAAGCATAGGCCAGGTCAATGCCGTTCATGCCCGGCATCTGGACGTCAAGGAAAAGCAATTGCGGAGCAGCAGCGCGCGCCAGCTCCATGATCTCGGACGCCGTTGAGCCCTCGCCTGCAATTTCAATGTCCGGCTCTTCGCTCAAGAATTGGCGCAGCTTTCGCCGCGCAAGCACTTCATCATCGGCAATCAGCGTCTGAATGACCATAACCGTAGCCTCTTCGTCCAGCCGTAGGAGTTCTGTTCACCAGTTGCGCCAGGGGGAATCGACCGTCTTCGCTTTGCTTAATCGCAAGATGCGTGCCAGTCGGGGCATCGTGCGGTCATTGTGGAATCAACAGCTTGGCCTCACAGCCAACGTTAGAAGGACAGGCAGACTGTTCACTTCCGATGTTGATCGTTCGAATACGGACACTCGTTCTGCCGGCGCCGACAGCTCGTGGCTTTATCCAAATCGGTCAGGGAAAGTTGCTACTCGGTGCGGAGCGCTTCCGTTGGGTTTAACTTCGAAGCACGTCGCGCTGGAATACCGGCTGCCGCCGCGGTCATCCCGATCAGCCCCAATATGGTTAACGCAATCGCAAGTGGATCGACCGTACTTGTCTTGAAGAGCAGGCTGTCGACGGCGCGAGCACCAAGGAATGCGAGGATCAGGCCCACCAGGATCCCGATGGAGGCAAATCTGAGCGCTCGCCCCATCACCATCCTCGAAATGTCCTCTCGCCGTGCTCCAACCGCCATGCGCAGGCCAATCTCGCGTGTACGCTGCACGACAGAATACGCCAGAATCCCGTACACGCCGATCGTAGCAAGGATGACAGCAACGATCGCGAAGACCGCAAGCAGGATCGTCGTCACTCGTTGCAGCGCCATGGAATCCGAGAGAACACCTTCGAGGGTCTGAACATGATAGATGGGCTGGCCCGGATCCAACTCATGAATCGCCTGGCGGACGAGCGGAATCGCCTGGACCGGGTCGAAAGATGTGCGCACGATCAATACCTCGTGCACCCCGAAGCCCGGAAGAAATATCTCCGGCGGGGGATCCGCCTGTACACCAATCTCGTGGGCGCTGGAGACAACGCCGATTACCGGCAAGCTGGTTGGATGCGGGCTCAGTACTCCAATCACGATCCTGGCAGCGATCGGATCACGATCTGCCAAATACTGTCTTGCGAACGCCTGGTTCACGATGAAGACGCCGGCAGAATCGCTGAGTTCCTTCTCGGTAAAGGTCCTGCCACTCCGGAACCCAAGCCCCATTGTGCTAAAGAAACTGGGTGTCACATATCGAATTTGCGCCGCGGGAAATGCCCCTGGAACGGCAGGCGGGTTCCCGTCAATCAGGAATCGAGTCATCACCGCCGACGGGCTGAGGGGTAGTTGCGTCGTGGTCCCGACAGAAACAACTCCGGGGACGGATAGCAATTTGTTCAGAAGCTGATTGTAGAAGCCGGCCGTATTGGGGCTCCCATCGTCATAGCGTGGCTGGGGAAGTTCGATCTCGAAACTGAGCAGGTGATCGGTGCGATAGCCGGGATCAACCGACGAAAGCCGTTGAAAGCTTCTGATCATCAGGAAGCTGAGAAACAAGACGATGACGGCGACAGCGATTTCTGACGAAATCAACATGTTTTGCCGTCGAGTCTGGCCGCTGGTATAGCCTCGATCCCCAAGGCGCGAACCCTGGACCGGACTTCTCTGAATTCCGAGAATTGGTAAGAGCCCGAAGATCACGGCTGTAAGAACGCAAGCTCCAAACGTCATCGCAAGCGCGGGGATGCTGAGCCGAATCGATTGGATCATCGAGGAATCCAAGGTTCCGGAGTGCGACAGCACCAAGCGCATCAGCGGCACGGATCCCTGGGCTAACGCTACCCCAAGTGCCCCTCCCAGAAAGCAGATCACCAGTGATTGAGTAACAAATTGCGAGAACAATTGGACACGACTTGCACCGAGCGCCTGCCGCACCAACATATCCCTTTGCCGCGCGGCTGCTTTCACCAAAAAGAGATTCGCGACATTTACACATGCAATCAGCAGCACAAGCAACACTGATCCCATCACGCAAAGAATCGCGGGCCGTAACGTCCCGACCAGTTGCTCGCGAAGAGGACTCAACTGGACATCGACCCTCCGGTTGGTAGCGGGATTCGTTTTGGCAATTTGCTCGGCAATCGTCTGCATCTCCGTTCTGCTCGCAGCCACGTTCACCCCGGGGCGTAGCCGGCCCAACACCCGCACGGAGTGCCATACGCGCGACGATTGCGTCGGCTTGTCAAGGAGCGATAATGGGAGCCAAAACTCGCCCTCCGCGGGGAATGCGGCTCGTTGCGGGAAGACACCGATGATCGTGTAGCTGCTTCCATTCAGATCCACGCGGCGCCCGATGACACCTGGATCGCGCCCAAAGTAGCGCTGCCATGCGCTGCTGCTGATCACAACGACATGGTCGCTACCCGCCACATCGTCATTCGGGCTAAGCACACGACCGAGAATCGGAGTGACGCCAAGCAGTGAAAAGAAGTTCCCAGACGCCAGCACTCGCGTGACTTGCTCCGAACGGTCATTCAGGCGCAGCGATACGGTGGTTGGATTCAGAGTGGAATATGCTGCCAAATCCTCAAAGCTCTTCTGTTGTGTCCGCCAATCCAGGTAGTCGGGGTAAGTCGCCTCGATTGGGGCTGGGGCATGGGGAATCGTTTCAAGAATGCTGACGATGCGGCCTGCGTCTCTGAATGGAAGCGATTCAAGCAGAAGGCCGTAGACGACGCTAAATACCCCCGCGTTGGCGCCGATGCCCAAAGCCATGGTTGCAACCGCTGCGCAGGTAAACCCGGGCGACCGTCTCATCTGTCTCAGCGCGTAACCGAGGTCTCGTAAAAGGTTTTTCACGATTCGATCTCCAAGAGTTCGTGCGCCCAGAGCTATCGCTGAGGGTTATGACTTGCCGCTCGTCAGAAAGCAAGCATGAACAGTGTTGCGAGTTTCTCAATTTGTGACCAACTGCCGCGCGACGATGACGAACTGCCTTGAGTCTGCGCCGTGATGGCACGTTCCTGCGACAGCGCCCCATCCACCGCCCGAGATCTCCTGATAACGTCCATGCATACGCGGAGTCTATCGGCCGTCACAATTGCCTTCAGCCCGGCGCAGAACGCAATGCACGACATATTCGGACGGGTGAAAACATTATGAGACACATTCTCTCAAGTCGTCGAAGAATCGTTGTGCTGCTCACCTACTTCGTAGTTGCACCTGTCATCCTTTTCCCTTCTGTTGGAGCCGGGTCGATGGAACCGGACATTCCGAAGATCCAATCTGAGGCGGAGCGGGGCTCAATCCAGGAGCAGATTGAGCTTGCTGCCGCATACTTCGTGGGCCGCGGAGTGAATCAAGACGAAAAACTCGCCGCGTACTGGTATGAGAGGGCTGCGAATGCCGGCGACCCCGCTGCGGAGAATCAAATCGGGTATTTTTATGAAGTCGGCATTGGTGTGCCCAAAGACCTCGAGCGCGCCGTACGTTGGTATGAGCGCGCTGCCGCCGGCGGATTAGCCAAAGCAAAAGTGAATCTTGGCGTCGTGTATCTCTTTGGATTGGGAGTGCGAAAAGATGAAGGTCTTGCCGCACAGCTATTCAAGGAAGCTGTCAGAAAAGGCAGTGGGCTGGGAGCCTGCTACCTGGGAGACATGTTCTACCTCGGCGATGGCGTTCAAATTGACAAGGCCCAAGCTGAACATTGGTACGAGACTGGTGTGAAACTGCACGAGCCGCGTGCCAAATTTCGCCTGGGATTGATGCTCTCTACGGAACAGGCCCGCGGAAATGACTTCAAGAGAGCGGCGATGCTGTTGCGGGAATCCGCGGATGCAGGGCTGATTCCGGCCAAGCATCAACTTGGCCTTCTGCTGGTGCAGAGCCCGCAACTGGCAAACTCGCCGGACGAGGCCGTTTCCCTGCTCAAGGAAGCATCTACGGCAGGCTCGTGGAAGTCCTCCGTGGTGCTTGGTGCGCTCGCGCGTGACGGGAAGGGAATGCTCGTCAACAGGGAAGAAGCCTACTTTCATTTTCGTGTCGCAACTCTTCAGGGAGGAGAAAAAGCCGATCGCCTGGTGGCAAATGACCTGAACTCCCTTTCTGCAGTATTGGGTGTAGAAAAGGCAAAAGAGATCGATCTGAAAGCTTCGACATGGTATCGAGATCATCATCTCTCTTTGGATTTTGTCTATCAGGCTGGAGAAAGCTGGAAGGACTTTCCGGGCTATGCGCTCCAATCTCCCGAGAGCAATGCTCATGCCGGCCGGCTCATCGCAAGCTCCCAAATTCAGGTCCAGTATTGAGAGTCCGGCACCGCATCCAATGAAAGCCGAGGTACTGACACAGCCATCATGCGGGTAAACGAATGCCGAAAAGATCCGCTCTTCATGAATCCCGCAATCTTCATAGGCACGGTGGTGTGCCTTGGCTTTCTGTTTGCGCTGCAGGAGTGGGTGTTCTCCCGCCGTATGGGCTCTCACTGGGGGGCCACTATCTTCTTTGAGGTTTGGGGACTGCACTTCTTCTTGTGGGGGACGATTTGCTGGCTGTTGTGGCGCCTTTTGAGGGACTCGGTCCAAAGGGCGACCGTCGCAGTGATGCTCCTCTGCTTTCTTCCCCTCAGCATCGTCATCAGCGTGATTG
Source organism: uncultured Acidobacteriaceae bacterium (assembly GCA_963830285.1). Lineage (GTDB taxonomy): Bacteria > Acidobacteriota > Terriglobia > Terriglobales > Acidobacteriaceae > Telmatobacter. The sequence goes on along the minus strand of CAWHLU010000007.1, from coordinate 209,622 downwards.
AGGAAATGCTTTTTGTTTTGTCATTTCCAGATGTTCCCATCAACTATTCGCATCTGACCTATTGGCACCGGCTCACGCTTTTTCTTGATGAGGAGCTCGTTTATAACATGGTCATCTTCTGGTGCGCATTCTTCTTGTTTCGTGGGATGGGATACTTCGAGAGGTACCGCGAAAATGAGCGCACCGCGGCCCAGTTGGAGGTTCAATTGGCCAATGCCCAGCTATCCGCTCTTCGTATGCAGCTGAATCCTCATTTTCTATTCAACACAATGAACGGCATCTCCAGCCTCATGCGGGTCGATGTCGATGCGGCAGATGCGATGCTGGAACAGCTCGGCAGCCTTATGCGTATCACGCTTGAGCGGGGAGATGCGCAGCTGATCACGGTTCGGGATGAACTAGAGTTCATCGAAACCTATATGGCCATGCAGGCCCGACGATATGCAGGACGTGTTGAACAGTTGCTCACTATCGATCCCGAATTGTATGACGCGCTGGTTCCCTCGATGATCCTGCAGCCAATCGTGGAGAATGCTTACATTCATGGCCTTTCAAAAATCACTCAGGGTGGGCTGAGCGTCGACATCCAGCGTGATGAAGAGAGTATCCAGATCCGTGTCATCAATAGTGGTATCGGCCTGGGGCGGGACAAGATGCCGAGTTCCGATGGCCACGGTGTGGGATTGTCGAATATCCAAAATCGATTGAAACTTCACTATGGAGACAAAGCCTCATTCTCGATCATTGAGCTTGATAGCGCTCGCGTTCAGGTCGTCGTTCGTGTTCCATTCCAGCTTTCGCCGGTTCCAAGCGAGGTTGCCATGAGGTATGTTGCGCAATGATTCATGCAGTCGTGGCAGACGACGAAGTGCTGGCTCGTCAAAAGATGCGCCAACTTCTTCGAGAAGAGCATGACCTCGAAATTGTCGGCGAGTGCGCCTCAGCCGCGGAGATCATTCAGCTTGTTGGTACGACCAGGCCTGAACTCCTCTTTCTCGATATATGCATGCCCGATATGGACGGATTCGACGTGATCGGTGCTTTATCTGCCTGTCAGCCCATTCCATTACCGCACATTATCTTCACAACAGCCGCCGATCAATACGCGGTGCGCGCCTTTGAGATTCACGCCGTGGATTATCTCCTTAAGCCGTTCACGCAGGAGCGGCTGCGGTCGGCAGTGCAGCGTGTGCGGGAACGAATTCATTCCAAATTCGCGACATCGGATAACCTGACCTCCGAGTCGACGCTGGAATCCTATGCATCCCGCATTGTCTTTAAATCGCGCGGGCGCATTCTCTTTCTATCCGTAGATGACATCCGCTGGATCGCCGCGGAAGAGAATTATGTGCGTATTTGCACGGTCGGAGAATCGCACTTGTTACGGGAAACGATGACCAGCCTGGAGTCCAGACTGAATCCAGAAATGTTTCTGCGCGTCCATCGCTCCGCGATTGTCAATCTGCAGTATGTAAGAGAGGTAAAAAGCGAATCGGATGGCGACGCGACAGTTATTTTGACTAGCGGCGAGAAGATCGCTTTGAGCCGAAGCTACCGGTCGAGTATTAATCGTCTTCTGTTTCGGTAGCAATTCCAATTTGTGAATTGGCCGTTTCTCGGTTTGGGTTTGTGGGCGAGTATATCTCGCCGTCGTAGTCGGGGCTGTGGAGATGTGGGAAGCGTTCTTTGCTTTCCACATCTCCACAGCCCAGGGTGCTTCTGAACTCGGCTGGCGTTCGATACGCCAGCGAACTGTGTGGTCGCTCGCAGTTGTATTCCTGCCGATAGGCGTCCAAGGTCCTCCGCACATCGTTCAGTGTGCGGAACCAGCTTACGTTCAGGCACTCGTCGCGTAGCCGGCCGTGGAAGCTCTCCACGTGGCCGTTCTGCATCGGGCGCCCCGGTTGGATATGTACCAGGTTGATCTTGCGTTCCTCCGCCCAGCCCAGCATGCGCCGCGAAGTGAACTCGGGACCGTTGTCCGAACGCACGTTCTCTGGCAGCCCGCGTTCTTCGATCAACCGATCCAGAGTTCGCGTCACACGTCCGCTGCCGAGGCTCGTGTCAGCTTCCAGCGCCAGACACTCTCGGGTGAACGCATCGACCACGCTGAGGATGCGTATCATGCGTCCGTTCGCCAGGCCATCAACGATGAAGTCCATCGCCCACTCCTGGTTGGCGCGGATCAGCTGCGTGTTGCCGACGCGCTCGCGGACCAGCCTCTTGCGCCGACGCCGGCGCACCGCCAGACCTTCTTCCGCATACAGCCGGTAGACTCGCTTCACGTTCACTCGCTCACCGCGGCGCTCCAGCACCGCATGCAATCGTCGATAACCGTAGCGCGGCTTTTGCCTGGCCAGCTTCACCAGTTCCTCGCGCAACTCCGCGTTCCGGTCCGGCTTCGGCTCGTATCGATAGCTGGCTCGATCCACGCCCAACAGCTTGCAAGCCCTGCGTTCGCTCACGCCATGTTCCCCCTGAGCGAACGCAACATCTTCTCTCAGGCCGGCAAGCTCCAGCCGTTTTTTCGAATCACCGACTTCAGCACTTCCCGGTCCAGGCTCAGATCGGCAACCAGCGACTTCAAACGCCGGTTCTCATCTTCCATCTGCCGCAGTCGCTGCGCCTCGCTCACGTCCATGCCGCCGTACTTCGACTTCCAGCCATAGAACGTCGCCGGGCTGATCCCATGCTCCCGGCAAAGATCCGCCGTCTTCAATCCCGCTTCATGCTGCGCGGCTTATTTCTGCGATTTCCCGGGGCATTTTTGGTATCTGACTTAGCGCACCTGCCATTCGTCCCTTATTTCATGCATCCCATCCCAACTTATGTAAAGGTGTAAACGCCGGACACCCTCTTCCTAACTCTGGAACCTGAGTGCGCCAGCCGGCTCTCAGTTACCTTCTCAGAACCGACATCCTGTCCCAGCCATCGACCACGCCGAGTTGCTGACCGGTGCATTCGTCACAAACGTCTACCCAATCAAAGAATTGGGTGGAGACGTGCTCCCTTCTGTAGCAGGTGGTTCTCGCTATGAGTACTTACATTTTGCAGCAACAGCTAAAGCCGCCGAGAATTCCGGCTGGCGGTGGTCGAATTCCCGAAGGCGGATGGGATCTCGCGATCTCCTCAATCGCGAATGCAGATCGTAACCGCATTCTTCACGCCTTGACAGTTCCTGAATACATAGAAGCATGGCTTTGTTTGCCTGGCGACACGATGCCATCGGTATCTGCTTCCCGCACCGCGAACGGCTATCGAATCCAACGATACGGCCCCCACGGAGTCGAGATTGACATTTCCGGTTCCTACCGAACATTTCGGCGGGCCAAGTTACTCTTTACCTGGCAAAGGAATGCCGGTGAAGCCGGGCCAACGAGTCTGGTTCTCATCCGCCTCTATGGGGAATTCGCTCGGACTCGATTGTGCCTTTATCACGTTGGTCTTAGATCTGCAGAGGAGCGCGCCTGGCATCTTGAGATGTGGGAGGGATCGTTGGACAGGTTGAGAGCCTTATTCAGGTGAGATCGACCAGCGAAAATGATTCGACGACACGCCGCCGCACGGAATAGTTTGATTGGCTCGTTTGCCGCGCAGTTCCCGGCTATTCGAGCGCGTAGAGGTTGCCATCGGTGCTGCCGATGTACACCACCGTACCGGATACGACGGGCGATGAAAGGATCATTCCAACCGTATGCAGCTTCGTGGTACCGGACAGTACATCATCATAAAAACTGGAGCGCACAGCCACCCGGTAGTTAGGGTTGCCATCGGCCTTCGAAAATGTTGCGAGGTTCTGGCGGGAGCCTTCCGTCTGGAACACCCAGGCTGGCTTTCTAGAGGCGAGATCGACGGCAACCAGTTTGCCGTCCTGTCCTCCGATGTACAGCAGGCCGCCGGCGATGCTAGGTGAACTAAAGATCGGCCATTTAAACGCAAGGACGTCGACGGGCGCACCGCTCTGCGCGTCGAGCACCTGCAGCAGCGCCGAATCCGAAGTAGCGAAGTACACCTTTTTCGCTTGGATCACCGGCGATGCAACGACCCACGATCCCTTATTTGAAAAGACCCATCGCGTTGTGCCGGTCTCAGCATCTAGCGCATAGAAGTTCGAATCCCGGCAACCGAAGTAGACAATGCCGTCATCGACCGTGGCCGAAGACTGTATGCCGACCTGGTTATGAATGTCGTGGTCTTCTCCGGTCTTGAAGCGCCAGATCTCCTTGCCTGTAGCCGCATCGAGCGCATAGAAGTAGCTGTCCCAACTCCCCACGAAGAGTTTCCCCGCGAAAATGGCAGGCGAGGCATGTACGACATCCCCAGTCAGGAATTTCCACTTTAGCTCGCCCGTAGCTGCATCCAAGGCATAGATATTTCCGTCGCCGCTGCCAAAGTAAACATTGCCGTTGCAGATGGCAGGGGAGGAAAGATACACGTCGAACGGGTCCGGCATGGTTTCGCCCAGCGGCAGGGCGCCGTGCAGGTGAGTCGCCGCATAGCGACGCTCGCCTGCGTTCTTGAACTTCCAGCGGACCTTGCCGTCAGTCGCGTCAAGAGCATAGAAATTCCCGTCGTAGCTATTGAAATACACCAGGCCATTGGCAACGGCGGGCGATGATGGAATGCGTGATCCACTTGTGAAGCTCCATTTTTTTGTGCCGGTCACCTGGTCGACCGCATAGAAATTTCCATCATTACTGCCGAAGTAAAGCGTTCCGTCAACAATGGCTGGGGACGATACGATCTCCCCTTGCGTGTGAAAGGTCCACTTCACACCTTTAAGATGGGGCACTCCCGCCGCTGTATAGATGCCGGAGTGCGCAAGATCGCCCCGGAACATGGGGGTGTCCTGGCAGAGAGCGACCGGGCAGGAAAGAAGGAGGAGAGCGCGAAGCAGCCTTTGCACTTGCAAGTTGGATCTCATATCGTCGAGGGTCAGTGTAGGGGCGATCTTGCCCGTGCGCGAGGCAATTGGGACCACCGGGAGATATTCCGTGACAAGCAGTGCGCCTGGGCGCCGAAACGGACCACCCGCGGAATCAGCCGGTATTCTCGGCTCTTAGTGCCCAAAGGCACAACTTCGTCCCTCGAATCAAGCGTTTCATGGCAAAACGGTTTTGATTTGTCCTCATCCGGTTTAGCATTCCCTCGTCGTATCGGTCCTTTACCTAAGAGATCAGGATCGGAGATTCGCGGATGGGCATCCAGGCCGGTTGCGTAACAAACGGATCTATCGAACTAAGTCGCTGTCTGCAGTTAACCGCCGTAACAGTCCTTGCGGCCTCCGGTTTGTTTGCACAGACGCCGTCACACGCGCAGACTTTTCCTCTTCAGGATGCAACCGGACTGATTCCCTTGAAGGTAAAAGCTGAGCCTGTGAATTACCTGGGGCGCAAATGCGTTCGAATCACAATGGACGGCGATGACCGCGATGGTCTGGCGCTGCTGCCGGGAACCGACTTTCAGGATGGTGTAATCGAGGCGGATATCGCGTTGAAGGTTACTGTCCCTCCAGGTGTTCGGTATCCGGGCTTTATCGGAATCGCATTTCGCACGCGGCCGGATGCAACCCGTTACGAGCTGTTCTACGTGCGGCCCGGAAACGCGGACGCTCCTGACCAGGCTATGCGGAATCATGCGGTTCAATACTCATCGGAACCCGACTACGGCTGGTATCGCCTGCGACGCCAGTGGCCATCGGTGTATGAGTCAAACGCCGACATTGCGATGGAAACCTGGATCCCGCTCCGCATTGAAGTTAGGGGCCGCACTGCGAAGCTGTTCCTCAACGGATCGCCGAAACCGAGTCTCGTTGTGGATGGATTGAAGGGCGAAGATCTGCATGGCGCCGTCGGGCTGTGGAGCTTTACCGGTGAGGAAGCTTATTTCTCCAACATTAAAATCACGCCAGCCGCACAGGCAAACCTGATAAACGGATCGGAAATCGCAGGCCATTGGGAAATGCAGTTCTCAACCGACGTTGGCAGGATGGGCGGCATCATGGACCTGCACCGCAATGGAAACGACGTTACTGGTACATGGTCTGGACCAATGGGCAATGACCGAACGGTGACCGGCACTTGGCGGGGCGGCTACGTGGAACTCTCGCTTGCCGGGGAATGGCCCAAGGAAATCGACAAAGGAGCGCCCGGTCCGGCTAACGCATATCTCGCCGGCTGGATCGACGGCAATTCCGGCAAAGGACGAATGCGTGTGGACGGGCGCACTGACGGAATCTGGCTGGCGACCCGTAAGGATTGAGTAGCGCCAACGATCCAGTTCACTTGAATGATGGGGGCTTGAATCACTAGATGAATCGACGAGAGACCATTCGTCTGCTGGGATCTGCTTCGGCGGGAGTGTTGTTCAGAGACGTTGCAAATGCGACGCGATCCCTCGCGACAGTGCAGAGCGGGGACGTCACTCCACCTCTCGCGCCGGGCGTCCCGATGTCGCCCGAGCGGATCGCCTTGATCGATGCATTTCTGAAGGAGTCCGAAGGAGTCGAAAACGCATTCGAAGCGCGAACGCATAAAGGCGAATGGACGATGCCTTATCGTCTCTTCCGTCCAACCGCCTCGTCGAAGATGCCGCTGGTTTTGTATTTGCACGGAAGCGGCGGGCTCGGCGATGACAACGTCAAGCAAATGGCATTTGGCAATATCTTCGGCACGCGCGTGTGGGCTCTTCCACGAAGCCAGAAGATATTTCCATGCTATGTGGTCGCGCCACAGACCGATCGCGGATGGGTTCTCTACGACCTTTCGCAACAAACTGTAGGCCCGGCAAAGGTTCTCCCGGGACTGGGAGACGGTTCACGACTGGCCTTGGAGATTGTCGACGCGCTGCGTCGGGAATTCTCCGTGGACGAACGCCGCATCTATGTGACGGGCCAATCCATGGGCGGCGCGGGCGTTTGGAACGTCCTGACCTACCGCCCGCAGTTTTTTGCAGCTGCCGTTATCTGTTGCGGCAGCGTCTCGCTGGAAGATGGCACAGGGTCGGTTGACACGCCTCTGTGGGCCTTCCACGGGGACTCTGATAAGACAGTTCCCGTATCTGTATCGCGTGATCGAATGGCAGCTCGACAAAAAGCAGGCGGACGACCTCTTTATACCGAATACCCCGGCGTCGACCACGAAGTCTGGAGGTGGACTTTCACCGAACCGGAATTAGTAAAGTGGGTCTTCTCGCAGCGCCGTTCCTAGATTTCAGCGTCTGGCTCTACTATCTCTAACGTACATGCCAAGGAGTTCCAGGACATCACGATCAGCCCAGCCTGGAACTCACTTTGATCTTTCCCGCCCGGCACCGGAATAGTATGATTTTCACTCACTGCGGACCTGTGGTCCAAACCGGGAGGGCGAATATGCGTCTCGTTCCTTTCTTGCTGCTTGTTGTCACGGCAGCCAATGCGGCGACACCTGTTTATCGAGGATCGTTTGACAGCGCGGAAGAGCACTGGACGGTGGTCCATGGCTCTGCCGTGCTCGATTCCAGCGTTCTGCATGAGGGCCACAAGTCGATCCGGCTGGAACGGGACGCGACTTCCCAGGACGCATCTGTTCTTCTGGCCCCGGTCACCCTCACCATCGGCAAGCGCTACGAACTGAGCGGATGGGTCCGAACGGAAGACCTCCAGGTGCGGGACGTGGATCGCACCCCGATTGCGATTGGCGCGGCCCTGGCGATGGCATCCATGCCCTTCGACGTACATTCTGCCGCCTTGGGAGGAACTCAGCCATGGACCCGCGTCTCTCTCAAGTTCGTGGCCAGCCGCAGCAACGACCAGGTTCTGTTGACGGTGGGCAACGGCGGATCATTCCGCGGGAAAGCATGGTTTGAAGGCATAGATTTGGAAGAGATTCCCTCATCCGGCGACGAATGGCCGGCAAGGGAGGCGGTGCAGACGTTTGGCCCGGCGTACCGCTATCCCGCCGCCGGCTGGATCTATCTCCACATCGAAGGGCAGCCGTATGAGCGCGGATATCAGCACGGCCACCTGATGTCGCGCGAGATTCCCGAATATCTCGAACGCTGCGCGGCAGTTCTGGGCTCGAAAGATCATTGGGATGATTACCGCACCACGGCGAACGCACTCTTTCTGCGCGGCTTCGACCGTGAAATCCTTGAGGAAATGCGCGGCATCGCCGACGGCGCTTCCGATGCCGGCGCGCGATGGAAAGACCGCCGTATCGACCTGTTGGACATTGCCGTAGCCAATACCACCGTGGAGATGGGGGAGCTTGCCTCTGCGGTTTCCGCCACGCCCACGGGCCTCGAAGGGATGAGCTTCGATGCTCCGCCTTACTCCGATCGAAAGCGCGATTCGGTAAAGGACCATTGCAGCGCGTTTGCCGCCACGGGGCCGGCGACCCGCGACGGCAAGATGGTGATCGGTCACGTCACATGGTGGCCTTTGACACTGGCCGAGCAGACCAACGTCATGCTCGACATCAAGCCTGCCTCGGGCCACCGCATGCTGATTCAGAGTTATCCCGGCGGCATCGAAAGCGGCACCGACTGGTATCAGAACGATGCCGGAGTGGTGCTCACCGAAACGACGATCAATCAAACGCCATTCAATGCGCGCGGGACTCCGGTTGCTTTTCGCGCGCGCATGGCCATTCAATACAGCGACAACATTGACGATGTGGTTCGCATTCTCAGCAAGCAGAACAACGGACTCTACACCAATGAGTGGATCATGGGCGACGCCAAGACAAACGAGATCGCCATCTTCGATCTGGGCACGAACCATACAAAACTGTGGCGCAGTTCGAAGAACGAGTGGTTCGGCGACACGCCCGGATTCTATTGGGGCGACAACAACGCCAAGGACCTTGAGGTCCGGCTCGAAGATTATCCCGATCCCAGCAGCGATCCGGACTTTATCCCTTACGTCCCGCTGGTGCGCGATACGGCTTGGCAGCAGCTTTATCAGAAGTATCATGGCCAGATCGATGAGCAGTTCGGATTTCTGGCCTTTCGCACCGCGCCGCTGGTCGCAGCCAGCACCATGGATGCAAAGGTGGTGACCGCGGACATGGCCTCGCACATGATGGTCTGGGCCGAGATCGGCCGGCCCAACCAGCGGGAATGGCTGCCCAACAAGAAGTACGATTTCGACGGAGATGATGGTCTCTATCCGTCCGGCTATTACCTGTTTGGCGCCGAGCCCTCCGCCACCCTGCGCGCCTCGATTGAGCAAAACGAAAAGATGCGGATGGCTGACACGGCCGGGACGGGGACGCCCAGGGCCGTATCGGCCTCCAACAAGGCGGATTACACGGACCGACTGTGGAAGGGCTGGCTATTGCCCGCTTCCGATAGTGATATCTGGTTTGTGGCTGGATCCGCTGAATACTCACCAGGTGCTTCAGTCAAAAGACGTCGACGAAGCGATGAATGCCCAGCGTGCGATCTGGCGCAGCCTGCAGGCAAGCGCGGCCACTCCGCTCGACCAGTATCGGCGGGAGCGGTCGAGAGGCGTCCTCTTTCTCGATTCGCTCCGCATTCGAATGGGCGACGATGCCTTTTTGAAACTGATGCGCGATTATTTCGCAGCCCATACCACGAAAACCGTGACGGCAGACTCCTTCCTCGAGAAGGCGGGGCTCACACGGGTCGCCGCACATCTGGACGCCATCGATCCTCCCGAGGGCCCAGCCTACCTTGTTAACGACATCTGGCGCCGTCTCCCGTCTGCCGTCATCGTGTATGGGACGATGCGCGATGCGGGTGCGAACCGCTACGCGGCCGAACAACTGCAGCATAACTTCCTCAACGGCTACGAAAGCGAGGTCCCGGTCTACAAGGATTTCGAAGTCTCGGATGACTTGCTGCGTCACCGCAACGTGGTGTTTGTCGGCCGGCCCGAGACCAATTCCGCGCTCGCTCGCTGGTCGATGCAACTCGGCCTCGATTATGATGGTGCAACCTTCAGAATCAATGGGGACATGCACGCATCAGAACGCGAGGCACTTATTCTCGCGACGGAAAACCCACTCGATCCCACTTGCATGGTGCTGCTTGTCGCCGGGAATGATGCTCTCAGCACCGTCAAGGCGCAAAACACCGAGCTGACGGCCGATCAATACATCATCTTCCGCGATGGCAATAGCCCTGTAAAAGGCTTTCTAGCCCCCGGCATGGCATCTCTTCAGCGCGCGCGAACTGGAAATTGACCTGGCACCCGCTCTCCATCCCCATTCTGCGATGGACGACGAGCTGTCACTCGTCACAAATGAATGCAAACACACACTCCGCTGCGGAACCTATAAGTAGGGTGCTGCGTAGCGTCTGATGGGAGCACATTGCGTGCTCCCACGCCGACGCCGCCCGGAGGATCAATTTATGACTTCCTTCTTCAGCCAACTCAAGCAAATCGTGCGCAGACTCCGTCGCGCGCCCGTCTTCACCGCGATCACGCTGATCACGCTTGCCGCTGGTGCTGGCGCCAACATCGCAGTATTCAGTGTTGTGGAGGGAGTCCTGCTGAAACCTCTGCCTTACCCGCATCCTGAGTCGTTGGTGGGAGTCTGGCATACCGCCCCGGGACTGAATATCGATGAAGTGAATATGGCGCCATCGAACTACTTTATTTATCGGGAGCAGAACCGGACATTTGCAGACGTCGGGATTTACCAGGGAGACTCGGTTAGTGTTACCGGCCAAGGCAATCCCGAACAGGTGCAGGCTCTTGACGTGACTGATGGCGTTCTTCCGATTCTTGGCCTCACGCCGTTTCTGGGTCGCTGGTTCAATCGAGTCGACGACAGCCCGGGCGGGCCCGACACGGTGATGCTCAGCTATGACTATTGGCAGAGACGCCTTGGCTCGGATCGATCCATCGTGGGGCGAACCATTCGAGTGGACGGCAAAGCGCGCCAGGTCATCGGAGTGATGCCGAAGGAATTCCGCTTCCTCGACTGGGAGCAGCCTGCGCTATTCCTGCCTCTTCGTCTTGATCGTGGCAAAACGACGCTCGGCCAATTTAGCTATGAAGGTGTAGCCCGATTGCGGCCTGGGGTCACAATGCAGGCGGCGAACGCGGATGTGGCGCGGATGTGGCCCATCGTGCTCAATAGTTTCCCCGCACCTCCGGGATTCAGTATCGACCTTTTCAACAAGGCTCGAATAGGACCCAAAGTTCGGCCACTCAGCCAGGATGTGATCGGCGACGTGAGCAAACTCCTTTGGGTGCTGATGGGCAGCATTGGAGTGGTGCTGCTGATTGCCTGCGCCAACGTTGCGAATCTGCTGCTGGTGCGAGCTGAAGGGCGCCATCAGGAACTATCGGTATGTGCGGCTCTTGGGGCAAGCCCGTGGCGGATCGCCAAGGAGTTTCTGGTGGAAAGTGCGGTGTTGGGAGTAGTGGGTAGTGCGTTGGGGCTCGCACTAGCGTGGGCCGCGCTGCGCCTGCTGATCGCGCTTGGTCCCGCTGGCCTGCCGCGCTTGCACGACATCGGGATCGACATGAACGTCCTGGTCTTCACTCTGGGAGTGTCGTTGTTTTGCAGTCTGCTGTTCGGCTCCATTCCTGCTCTGCGATATGCCGGCACGCGGACGGGAACGGGTCTGCGCGAGAGCCGGACTACAAGCCAGGGGCGAGAACGGCATCGCACGCGTAACACGCTGGTCGTGATCCAGGTAAGCCTTGCGTTCGTGCTGCTGATCTGCTCGGGGCTGATGATCCGAACCTTTCGCGCACTGATCCAAGTCGATGCCGGTTACGATACGGCCGCGAAGATTCAAACAGTGCGGCTGGGCATCCCCGAAGCAGACGTACCGAAAGACGACGATGTTCTCCGCATGCAGCAGGAGATCGCCCAGAAGATCGCAGCAGTTCCCGGTGTAGAGTCCGTAGGCTTTGGCGGTTCTGTTCCGATGGATGGAAATGGGTGGCAAGACCCGGTGTATGCGCAGGACCGCAGCTATGCGGGTAGTGCAATGCCGCCATTGCGCAAATTCGTTTTTGGCGCTCCGGGCTTTCTGAAGACGCTTGGCATCCCTCTGGTTGCAGGGAGAGACTTCACGTGGGACGAGGCCTTCCAAAAGCTGCCCGTTGCCATGGTGAGCGAGAACTTTGCGCGCGAATACTGGGGAAGTCCGACGAATGCGATCGGCAAACACATTCGGGTGAGCACGAAGGATGATTGGCGCGAGATCGTTGGGGTCATCGGCGATGTGCACGCCGATGGGATGGGCAAGGATGCGCCCACGGTCGCCTACTGGCCGACACTGCTGTCTCACTTCGAGAGCGACATGTTCAACGTGAGGCGCTTCGTGGTGTTTGCGATTCGGACTCCGCGGGCAGGTTCCGAAAGCCTGATGAAAGATGTGCGGCAGGCGGTCTGGTCAGTGGATGCCAACCTTCCCCTTACCGACGTGCACACTCAGGACTACTACTTCCAGAAGTCCATTTCGCGAACCTCCTTTACCTTGGTAATGCTGGCGATTGCGGCCGCTATCGCCCTGCTCCTTGGGATCGTAGGGCTATACGGCGTGATCGCGTACTCAGCATCGCAGCGCACCCGCGAGATCGGCATTCGCATTGCGCTGGGCGCGCAACGCAACACCATCACCACGATGTTTGTTCGGCAGGGCCTGGTGCTTGCTGGAGGAGGCATTGGGTGCGGATTGCTGCTGGCGTTCGCAGCGACCCGGTTCCTGAAGTCACTTCTCTTCCACGTGAGTCCCGTGGATCCAATCACATACGTGTTGGCGTGCGTCGCTTTGTGCGGAGCGGCTTCTTTAGCAAGCTACATTCCGTCGAGGCGGACAGCAGCGGTGAACCCCGTCGAGGCATTGCGGGCGCAATAAGGATGCGCAAACGGAGCCAGCGCGTGGCTGCCCAAGATGGAAATTCTAAGCCGGGGGTTGTGTTCGATTCCGCCTCGTCCGGCATGTCACATTGGGGGAAGTCCGTTGGCAAAGAAGCGCGATACACCGCCAATCCGGACTCAGCGGACGGGCTCGCGCTCCGTCAAATGCTCTCCACTTTCTTGTTCCGGAGCGATTGACCAATATGAATTGGGGGGTAGTCGCACTCGGCGAAGACCCACTCTCGATCCTTCCCATCGATGAGAGTTGCATCAAACAGAATCACTGTTTTGCAGTGCCCGCATCGGAACCCAAGGTGTCCTCGGTCCCAGCTCGTCTTCTTATACCAACCAAGGTCGCTCTGCGCCACTTTCAGCGTGCTTTTGCAGCTTCCGCATACGACCTTTTGTGACCATTCGGGCCCGACTGAAACGATCTCCATGGGTTGCTCCTCTTGTGGTTTTGAAATCTCTGCTCCGTTGGGCATCTGGACCGATCGTACGCGGCAGCAAGGCGAAACACGCGCCGCAGGGGAAGCGATCGAATCCTCTTCTGTCCGGGTGCTAGGGATTGTAATTCACCGCGATATGACTCGGGCAATTGGATTCCGGGAGGCCTGCAATTCTCTATGAATCCTGCGTCGATCCGAATCGGAACAACCTCTGGCGGCTCCATCAGCCCTGGTACTGTTCGTCACTCACCTTTTCGAGCCAATCGACGGTCTTGCCATCGAGCTTTTCCTGGATGGCGAAATGGGTCATCGCCGTAGCTGGCGATGCGCCGTGCCAATGCTTTTCTCCGGGCGCAAACCAGATGACATCGCCCGGCCGAATTTCCGTCACAGGCCCTCCTTCATGCTGCGCCCGGCCAAGTCCCGAGATGACAATCAGCGTCTGACCGAGCGGGTGCGTATGCCAGGCCGTTCGCGCGCCGGGCTCAAACGTGACGCTGGCCCCGACTACCCGCGCGGGATCGGGTGCTGTGAACAGCGGGTCGACCCGGACCGTACCGGTGAACCAATCCGCCGGCCCTTTACCGGAAGGGTGAGAGCCGCTTCGTGTGATTTCCATGATTCCTTACTCCTCGAATCGATGATAAGAGAACGCTTCGATGGCGCATGAAGCGAGGCTTGGTGAATCGTTCACAGCCCGGTCATTTTTTCAATGTGCTCTGGATAGCGCGCACCCTGTACCGGAATCTTCGAAGCAGCGGATTCTATCTGCTGCAGATCGTCCGCCGACAGTTCGATTGCAACGGCTCCGACGTTTTCTTCAAGGCGATGAAGCTTCGTTGTGCCGGGAATTGGAACGATCCACGGTTTCTGAGCGAGCAGCCATGCAAGCGCGATCTGCGCGGGAGTCCCATTCTTGCTTTTTCCGATTTCGCCGAGAAGATCGACCAATGCCTGGTTCGCCTTGCGAGCCTCAGGTGTGAAGCGCGGGATGCTGCTGCGAATGTCGGTTTTGTCAAACGTCCGGCTCTCATCGATCTTTCCGGTCAGGAAGCCTTTCCCGAGCGGGCTGAACGGAACGAAGCCGATCCCAAGTTCTTCGAGGGTGGGGATGATTTCCTCTTCGGGGGTCCGATACCAGAGTGAATACTCGCTCTGGAGCGCCGCAACGGGCTGTACGGCATGTGCTCGACGGATGGTCTTTGCACCGGCCTCCGACATACCGAAATGCTTGACCTTGCCTTCCGCAATCAAATCCTTGACGGCTCCCGCGACATCTTCAATCGGCACTTTGGGGTCGACACGGTGCTGGTAGAAGAGGTCGATGGCATCGATCTGCAGGCGCTTGAGCGAGGCTTCAGCAACTGCCTTGATGCGCTGCGGGCTGCTGTCGGTGCCTTTCGGCCCGTGACTTCCATCGGGGTTGAGATCGAATCCAAACTTTGTCGCAATCGCGACCTTGCCACGGAAGGGCGCAAGGCCCTCACCAACGAGTTCTTCGTTATTGAAAGGGCCATACACCTCAGCTGTATCAAAAAATGTGACGCCGCGCTCGACGGCCGCACGCAGTAGGGTGATGGATTCGTGCTTCTCCGGGAACGGCTTATAAGAAAAGGTCATGCCCATGCAGCCGAGGCCGAGCGCCGAAACTTCAAGATTGCCATTTCCCAATCTCCGCTTTTGCATCTGTCACTCCTATTGCTCTTTCAAAAACCGTTTGGACCGGAGGATTTCGAATCAAATTGCGAGCCCCCTGGCTGGTAATTACTCCGATTTCAGCGAAGCCATGTCGATTGAAAACCGGTACTTCACATCGGACTTGATGAGGCGCTCGTAGGCCTCGTTCACTTTCTGAATGGGAATCACTTCGACATCGGAAGTGATGTTGTTCTTTCCGCAGAAGTCGAGCATCTCCTGTGTTTCTGCGATGCCGCCAATGAGCGAACCGGAGAAGCTGCGGCGCGCGAAGATCAAGCCGAAGACCGAAACCGGAAGCGGCTTTTCCGGCGCGCCCACCATGGTGAGATTGCCGTCACGACGAAGCAACTGGATATAGGCGTTGATATCGTGCTCGACCGCTACGGCGTCGAGAATGAAATCGAAGCTCCCTGCGTGTCTGGCCATTTCGTCGGCATTTTTCGAAATGACAACTTCGTCCGCTCCCAGCCGCAGTGCATCGTCCTTTTTTCCTGGAGATGTGGTGAAAACAACGGTGTGAGCGCCAAGAGCGTGGGCGAATTTCACGCCCATATGGCCGAGCCCGCCGAGACCAACCACGCCGACCTTCTTGCCCTTGGTCACGCCCCAGTGCCGCATGGGTGAATAGGTTGTGATACCGGCACACAATAGCGGAGCCGCTCCCGCGAGGTCGAGGTTCGATGGAACGGAGAGGACAAAACTCTCGTCCACCACAACGCTGTCAGAATAGCCACCATACGTCACTCCTCCGAGATGCTTGTCGGGAAAGTTGTACGTGAGAACCATATTCGGACAGAACTGCTCGAATCCCGCACGGCACTCGGGGCACGTCCGGTCCGAGTCGACGAGGCAACCCACAGCCGCGAGGTCGCCCTGCTTGAACTTCTTCACCGCGGATCCGACCCTGGTCACCCGGCCAACGATCTCGTGACCCGGAACGCAGGGGTAAACGGTGGGCATCACGTCGCTCCACTCGTTGCGCGCCTGGTGAACGTCGGAGTGGCATATCCCGCAAAACAGAATCTCGATTTGCACGTCGGTCTCAGTCGGATCGCGGCGCGCGATGGTGGTGGAAACAAACGGCGAAGATGCGCCGGCAACCGAATAAGCTTTTGCGTTGTACATGGAGATTCCCTTCACCTTTGGAAATGCGTGGCGAGCAATTCGCCTCGATCAGACTACGAAAGAGAGCTCCCCGACCGCTATCCCGATCCTGCCAATTTATTGCCTATTTCTGTTAATGTATGGATTTTTGTGCAGAAATTATGGATGCGTCGTCTCAGGATTCTGCACTGCTACAAGCGAGTGAATGGACCGACGGGAAAGGTGGGAGCGTCGAGTGCGTGCAAATGAAAAGGCCGGGAGGTTCGCTCCCGGCCTCTTTTGAGTTGAGTTACGGTTTAGAAGCTTGCGCGCATGCCGAACTCCATCTTGCGGGGAGTATTCGTCCTGCGCGTTCTGCACGCCCCACGTCGTTGAGTCATAAAGCGTCATCGCCGGGTCGCCAAGGACGTTATGGTTGAAGACGTTGGTGAAGATCACCGAGAACTTGAGTGCAGACGCTCTCGTAGACCTTGAGGCTCTTCTGCACGCTCATGTCCACGTTCCAGTAGGGCGTACCGATGATCGGACCAACGCCAGGATTCTTGGAGTCGATGCCGAGAATAGGCGCGCGAACCTGGTTCCAGACCGCTACCGGATTCTTGAACAGGTTGACGGCCTGGCCGCCCGGACCGGCAACTGCGTTCCCACATCCCGTATGCATCTCCCGCCCGACGTTGTAGTGCGAGTGATCGCCACCGGTGTACGGGCTGGTGAAGACGCACTGCTCGTTGGAGTAATAGTTGTTAGCGTCGGCAGAGCCGAACGACTGACCATCTGTCTGCGTATCGCAGTAGACCGGCTCGCCGCTGCCTGCGGTGAAGATTGGGGCAAACGACCATCCGCCGGCCACGCGGCCGAGGAGGCCTTGCTGACCCTTGAAGATACGGCTCCTGACACACCATGTAGGAGTTGTAGACGAACTTGCGGTTGAACGCCTGCACCCCATACATCTTGCCCAGATCGAAGGCGTCGTTTGGTGTGTATTCGCTGGTTGCCTGCACAAAGGCGCCCGTACCCAGAGCCTTGCTGTAGGTGAAGTTGTTATGCATCAGCAACCCGTGCCAGTTCTGGGTCGATCAGGGTGATGAACCCGCCGTTGTAGTTTCCGTAGCCGATGCTGGCGTTGAGAGCGAGACCGCTCGACGCCTGGGCGTGGGCCCCATTGTTCATCATCGTGGCGCCCTGCGTGGCGTTGAAGTTGAAATTGCCATTGTCGAGATCCGACCAGATGCTCCAGACAGCCTGCGTTGTGCAGGTTGCCGAACTCATTGGCCATCACGGCCGCCGTGCAACTGGCGTATCCGGTGCAGTAACCTGTGCCCGCAAGTGCGGTTTCAAAGAACGGCTGCGGAGTGACGCTCGTGGGAAGGCGTTGCGGCGTCCGCAAGCTGCCACTGACTTGGCGCAACCCAGCGCCGTTTCCAAAGCCGCATAGGCGGTTTTGAAATCCTGGCCGCCCTGAACCATCATGTAGGGAACAACGTTGAGGTCGACCGGCTGATATTCATGGTGAATCAGACGCCCGATGTAACCGACTTCCAATGTGTTCTGACGGTTTATCTGGCGCTGGATGGTCAAATCGAAGGAATCGGAGACGTTGGGCCGGAAGTTTGGATCGAGGCCTTCGGCCGCCGAACTCTCGCCGTTGTTATAGCCCGGATAGACCGGCTGCGGTAGTGTAGGGCTGGCCGCTGCAAGGGGGGCTGTGTTTCCGTCCACACCAACGCGGAAGGCCGTAGCGTCAGTCGGGTTGGCAGGACCGCACTGCCCGCTGGCAAGAGCCTGCGTGCACTGTACTGGCTGGATCAAGCCGACACCCAGCAGAGGCACCAGCACCAGGTCCACGCCATTCAGTCGTCCGTAGACGCGGCCATATCCGCCGCGGATGACCGTGCCTTCGTGACCGAAGATCTTGCTTCCCAGGCCGTCGCCGTCGAAGCGCGGGTTCCAGGCCAGCGCCGACGCGCGGACTGAAGGAACCGTAGAACGGGTTGTAGGGATACTTGCTTCCGTTGCCGACGTTGCCGACGAGGGCAAAGCCGAGTTCAGGGTTGTAAACCTGGCCCTTCAAGGCAGCGGCCTTTTTCTGCGCCAGGTAGTCCAGGGTCTTCACGGGTTCGTCAGCTGCGTCCACCAGCACGGTCTGCTTGCCGTTGGCTTCCGTCGGCGGCATTTCCAGCGTCCACCCCATGCCGTAGCTCAGCGTAAAGGATGGCTTCATGTGCCAGGTGTCGCTGAAGTACATGTTGTAGTAAGGAATGGTGCTCTGATCGAACGCGTGGGTCAGCGGCGGGTTCAGGGCCAGCGTTGGTCCGGAACGGGTATATGCCACCTGCGCAGCGGTGACAATTCCCAGGGCTGCGGCCGCTACGCGGCTGGCCGTGGACCGCTGTCGGATATCCTGCGGCCTGCAATCCCGGAAAAGTGACGTTTCCTGACACCCGTTCCGCCGCTCGCCCGAGCTGGTAGGTCGGAGTGAAGTTGATGCCGCCGCCATTGTCTGAGCGCTGGTGGAAGTTGTAGTTGTGCTGGTATTGGCCGCCAAACGTGAGCAGGTGATTGCCCTTGACCAGAGTCAAGTCGTCGCGGAAGAAGTTGTCCTGGCCGTCCCAGAAGCGGGTGCGGACATTCTGCGTGTTGACGTTAAACGGTGCAAGAGGACTGCCTGTTTCACCGAATGGCTCCAGGGCTCCGCCCAGTCCCGAAATCTGCGGCGGCGCATTTTGGTCGGCCCACGACCAGAAGTTGCGCAGGATAGCTGTAGTGGAAGTCGTTGGTGAGACTCGAGGTGATGTTGGTAGTGAGTCCTGCCACGCAAGTACCACGGCTGCTGCGGACGGCTGGCGACGGAAGCTGCGGTACACCCAGTTTGTCGCCGGAGAAGAACCCTCCGATGTCTACCTGGCTGGTCGAAGCCTGCGTCAGCTTGTAATAGCGATAGCTGGTCATGAAGTGCCACTTATCGCTGAAGTCGTGGTCGAGCCGGCCGACGAGGAAGTTATCCTTTGTCGGGAGGTTCAAGGTGGACTTGTGAATTCCTGCTCGTTGACTCCATCGCAAGTCTGGCCCTGCGATATCGGGTGCAGCCGGCGTCATTCGCCGGCCGGTTCGTACTTGTTCCACATCTGCTGGACGACGGGGTTGATGCCGATATGGCGCGGATCGATTTGCGCCAGGTTGTACTGCTCGTTCCACCGAATGTCACGAGACCTTGCGCCAAGGCCGCCGAGGGTACCGGGCGCGTGAACACTTCGGAATTCGGATAGCGGTATCCCTGGTAAAGGGCGAAGAGATATGTCTTGCCGCCCGATAAAGTGGGGGAGGATCGGACCGCCCGCGCCAAAGCCGAATTTGCTGTAGTGATAATCCGGCGGGGGGGTGATGCCGTTGTCCGCGGCGTTGTCCTGCCACGATGTTGGCGCTGAAGTTGTTGTCGAGGTAATATTCGTAGCCGGTACCATGCCATCTGTTGGTGCCGCGCTTGGTTACGACTTCCACCTGCGCGCCGGCCGAGTTGTTAAAGTCCGCCGTCTGATTGGTCGCGTTGACTTTGAACTCTTCCACGCTGTCTGCGGGGTCGGCATCACGCCGGTCGGGCCCGCCGCGACGTTGGGATTCTGGTTTGCGATGCCCTGTGGGATCGCCCGCAAATGATCCTGTGTACACCGACATGCTGCCGTCCATGTCGTTGGAGTTGTTGCCGCCGTCCAGCGAAAACGTGCTCTGGTCGACCACTGTGCCGGCTACGCTGCCGTCTGGACTGATGCCGGCCTGCAACGTTGTGAAGGTTCCGGCGTCGTGGAGAAGGCTGGGAAGCTGTGCGATCGCTTCCTGTTCAACCGTGCTGCCGACGGTCGAGTTCAGGGTCTGCAGATCGGTCCCGGCGGCCTGCACCTCGACCGTTTGCTGCGCGCTCCCGACATGCAGTTTGAAGTTTGCCGTGGTTTGCGTGCCAACCTGTACGGTTTGGTTCGCAATCTTGTTGAGTTCGAATCCGGTCTTGCTCGCGGTGATGATGTAGTTGCCCGGCGAAACGTTGACAAAAGCATACTGGCCGGTGTGGCTTGTAACCGCTGTCCGGGTATCGTTCGTTGAAGGATCGGTAAGGGTGACGGTTGCGTCTGGAACTACGGCACCGCTCTGATCTGTGACCGTACCGGTGACTGTGCCAGTATTTGTGGCCTGCGCTAATCCGAACGTCACGCTGATACAACACAGGAACAACTGGAGCGCGATCGCTCGCATTGTGAATCGTGATTGATGTTGCGTCATGAAGCTGCCCCTCCAGGTAAGTGAATTGAGTCCCTTGCGGGACGCACAATGTTGCGAAAGGCCGATTCAAGTGAATTCGGCTTCTCTGCATATGACTGCAGCGATAAAAGCTTTCCGACGCTTCTCCATCCATCCGGTGTCGAAGGCTCGGAAGCCTTGAACCGAAGTTTTGGAGAAACGCCCAAAATCCTGAATCGCTGAGTATTCCGTTCCGATGACCGCTTATAAAGGCTTATGCGCGAAAAATAACGAACCTGCTCGCGGGTCATGCCCTTGAGTCTTTTGGGGTTCGGTACTTTCTTGAAACCGTAGAACTGGTACGGCTCCGGGGACCTCACGATAAGCCCTGATCCACTGCACACGAACGCTGAGTGCGCTGGAAAATGTCAGACTTGCAAATGCCATTTCATGCGTGGGAAACGTCGTTGAGAATCGTTGAGAAACTTTCGTTGATTCGAAGTTGATCGAACGTTGTTGTCAAAACGGCGGGGAACCGTCTTTCTTCGGCCGATGCCCCGGAACACGGCGGGAGACCCTCCGAAAGTTGCTTCAAATTATCACGGAATTGTCTGTTATTCAATAAAGATTCATAAAGAATCCAGTTTTTCGGATGGATTAAGGGAGAGAGGCTCATTTTGAGAGCGT
The DNA here is from genome assembly GCA_963830285.1 of uncultured Acidobacteriaceae bacterium. GTDB lineage: Bacteria > Acidobacteriota > Terriglobia > Terriglobales > Acidobacteriaceae > Telmatobacter. Next base: position 188,627 of record CAWHLU010000007.1, on the reverse strand, counting down.
CGTAGCCCGCACACGAATGATTGCCACGAAAAGTGAAATCGGAGAGCCAATCGCGGGGCTGCGCCGTCGATCAATCCCGCTTGGCTTATTTCATAAATCGATTTGGCTAGACCCCCGTGTAGATCTGAAGCGGGGCCCAGAAGAACGGCTTGCGAAACTCACTCTTGGAGTGCAGCAGTGTGAGCTTTGCCTGGCGCAGGGCTTCGGCGGGCGTCTGGCCGCCTTCCAGGCCCTGATACAGAGAGCCCATCAGGCGCGGAGTCGATTCTTCACTGACCTCCCAGAGTGCCCCGATTACGTGGTGCGCCCCAGCGCGCAGGAATGCCCACGCCAGGCCAACCAGCCCTTCGCCTGCATAGGCGCGGGTGCCGCTTCCATAGCAGGCAGAGATGGTAACCAGGCGCGCATGAATGGGATGCTTCATGATGTCCCGGGCGTGCAGTTTGAAGGAGTCTGCTTCAGCCGTTGAGCGGGAGAGGATAATTGCCGAGTCCAGCGGGTCGGTGCGGCTGGCCACGCCGTGGGCCACGAAGTGAATGTAGGCAAACTGCTGCGGCGCGCTGGTGAGATAAGATCCGGCCGTTGCCTTCTCACGCGCGAAGACAGTCACTTCCGGGGTAGAGAAGTGCTGTTCGATCTGTTCTATTTCGGAGGCTGCCTTTGGCAGGTCGGGGTAATCCGGGTTGGGCGAGACAGCATCGCCCACCAGCAGGAGCTTGTTGCCGGTTCGCTCGGGCGGCTTTGCGGAAGCGAGCAAATTGAGGGACGAGGCGGAGACGAGCGTCGCATCTTCAATGAAGTAATGCGGAGTCGGCTCAGGAGCGATCAACGTTTCAAAGTTCAGTTGACTGAGCACGCCGTCGTTGAGGATCACCACCGTCGACGCAGGCCGAATAAGGTCGCGAGCCGGCGCGACAAGCATCCGATAGAGGGCGACGCCATCCGCATTGGAAGTCTCGATCGGGTCGCTCAAGCCGAGCAATGTCTTGCGATATCGTTCAACGACCGGCGTGATCTGGTCCCGCGCAGGCAGCGTGGACATGCTGATCTTCGTCGGCGCAATCGCCCATAGATAGGATTCGCGCTCGCCTAGCCAGTAGAAGAGAAGCGTTGCATTCGTCTTGCGCGCGATCTCGCCGGGATGGAAGGACGCATACGACACAGAACGGGGAATTGGAGATCACACCCAAGCCCCTGCTCGAGGGTGCGAGCGCGACTGTTGTCGGCAAGCGCAAGCGCTTCGTCCGTCTTGTGATGAGCCACGAGAAAGTGAATGTAATCGTCGTAGATGCCGGTGGCATTGGCGAGGAAGGGAAGCTTCGATTCCTCGTTCTTGAGTTCATCCCGCGCCGACTCAAATGTCGTCAAAGCAGTCCGGTACATCCTCTCAGCCCCGGCGGCATCACCTTCTGATTCAAACAGCCGAGCAAGTTCGTGCTCCGCACCGAGTCGCATGGAGGTCTGGCTGGCGGGGTCTCTTTCGACCTCGCGGAAAAGCGACTCTGCGTCGGTGTAGTTGTGATTGGACGCCGCAATTCTGGCCTGGGCGAATGTCACGTCGAGCGCGTCGAGGCGATGGTTGTTGGCCTTCACCAGCGGGTTGAGCTGCTCTAAGTAACTTCTCGCTGCGTCAAGGTTGCCGGCGTCAATCGAAGCGTGCGCTAGATCTTCAAGGGCATTGACAATATCTTCCTTCCTGTTGATTTGTCTGGCCAGCGGAAGAGCCCGGCCGTAAGACTGAGTTGCTCTGGCAAGATCCCCGGTTTCTTGATATACATTTCCGGCCGTCATCAGCCAATTGACTTCATAATGCAAATTCCCAAGACTTGCGGCTTCCTGCTCCGCTTCAACGAACAGTTCCAGCGCTCTCTCGGGATCGCCCAACTTGAAATAGGCCCATCCAAGATTGCCCGAGATGTTTTCCGCGAGGTCTTCAGCTCCAAGCTCAACGGAAATTCGATGTGCATCTGTGGACCAGTCAACCGACTCATCAAAGTGCTCGACCTGAAGTGCCAACCATCCCAAATTCAAAGCTGCAGTGGATTGAAGATATCTATCGTGAAGGGACCGGGCGATAGAGAGTGCACCGAGAAAATCAAGCCGGGCGTCGGAAAATCTATCTTCAATCACCGCTATGGTCCCCCGGGCTTGCAAAACTTCACCGCAGGCTACGCTGCCTGTCTTCTTGCATAGTCCTTCGGCCTGAGTGATCGTTTGATCCGCCAAATTCAGTTGCTGCTGGCGGGCAAGAGCAACGGCCTCGATCGTCAACTTACGGATTGCATCCTGCGGACTATCGGGTGAAGGGAGATCCGCATGAAGAAGGCGCAAGGCATCGTCGGACATGCCGCGCCGTAATAGTACCTCCGCCTCCAACAGCTGAAACTTCGCGGCCCATTCTGGATTGCTTGTTTGATTTTGCGCGTATCCCCGCTCCGCCTCTCGCTGGCTCTTTTCAAGCTGACCATGCTGGAAGAGACGCTTCGCCTTCTCGTACTCGACCTGGGGAAGCGCGATCCCAGTATCCTGGAGCGGAGCAAGCAGGAGCAGTCCCGCTGCAGACACAAAGACGCAACGCCATCCGACGCCGAACCTGACCATGGTTTCTCTCGCAGACACCAAAATATCAATTGTCTACGATTGACCCTGGTCGCAACCGAATGACCACTGTGGAACAGACGCGCGGTTATGGATAGCCGCCTCCGTTGGTCTTGCCACCGCCGCCCACAAGGCCTCCGCCGCCGATACAGCCCATCACCATTTCGATCATATTTAGGGTGATGGTCGTCTTCCTCGGCGCACCGGTTGGGGTGTCGAAGTCCGATTGCTCCAGAGCCAGCGTGCCGAGGTAAATCTTGCCAAAGTGTGGCACATCGATCGCGTTTCCGAAGCACCGCCACGGAAATTTCGCGCTCCCCACATGATTCACCAACGAACATTCAATTTTCCCTTGTTTGGCTGAAATCTCCGGAAGTCGATGGTAACGCGCGGAGATATCGGCGGGAATGTTCTCCTGGCTCTGGATCTGATTCCGCTGGGTGTTGATGCGCTCAATAAAGCTGCGATCGCTTGTGTAGGAAGCATCGTTCAAGGGCTTTTCGCCAAGCATGTCGAGGTTCATCTCGAAATCGACGTGTACGCCGGCAATCCTGAGATTTTCAATCCGCGTACCCAGAAATGTAACGGTTGGCACGTATCCTACGAGCGGATGATCCGTTGATATCTGGCAAACGATGCGGTCCGCAGTCACGACATCCAGAACATTCAGGCCTTCAACCACCGCGGTGGCCAACGTGTTCCAGCCATGCTCGACCTTGACGTCCGGGTTGCCCGCCACCTGCGTGTAGGCCGAGCGGAAAGAGACAACACCTCCGAGCCTGTAATTCTCCGCATGCTGCGAAACATATCCGCCCCGCTCGTTGAGTTTCACGAACGTTGGAGGCTTTACCGCCTGGACGAGCGGCAACGTCAGATGGCCGGACAGTGCTTCCGCTTCTGCTTCATAGACGTGATATCTCTTTTGCTCCTCGGGCATGCTTTCTCACCTTCCAAAAACAGAGTTAGCGCTCTTATTGGTCAAAGTGTACATCGAGAATACGCCTGTCGATTTCGGTGTGCGCTCCCGTTCTATCAATGCCGATGATAGCAAGCGAATACGAGCCCTGCGTTAACCCGCTTGGCGGAAGGACAAGTGAGACGGTTCCGTCACCATCGGATCCCGGCCTCGAGGCGGCCACCGTCCTCGTCCAAAGCTGCTTGCCCTGAGGATCGTACAAATTGAAGGCGAAGGATGCATAGCCGGATTCCTGTGGAAGCTCAATCGAAAGTGCTGCGCCCTTCGTGCGGTCCGCTTCAACTGAGGTGTGCGCCGTACCGCGCGTGCCGGCATGGAAAGCTGTCGATGGAAGGACGCTCGGGTCGTTCGCTGCCTTGCGAAGCGAGGGAATCGTATCGAGGTTCTGGTAGGCGACGAGGACCAGCAATGCGGCAAAGGCGGGAACAGCGAAAGCCGGCCGCAGCCAGGATTGCCAGTCGAGTTTCTTCTTCGTCGTTCGGGGGATCTCCGGCTTGGGAAGCGCTGCCGAGACCTCCGCAATCTTGGGAAGTTCGACTTTGGCGGCGCCGATAAAAGCAGCCCCGGCGCGCAAGTCTACCGTACACTCCGGGCAGTCGAAGGCATGCTCCTCAAACGCGTCGCGGAGATCTGGCGTGAGTTCCCCCAGCAGGTACCGTTCTGCGGCCATCTGTTGTGTTGCTTCGTTGTGATCCATCGATCAGTTCCTCGAGTGACCCGCCCAAATTTCCGGCAGATCCTGTGACAAAGGATGGTGAATTCAGTCACCAAATCGTTTCAGCATGATTCGTGCTCATTCCCACATTCATGCGTTTGAGGTACTCGACCTTAAAATCCTGCTTGGCGCGATGGAGGAGGACGCGAAGATATTCTCGTTCGACGCCGAATTCGCGGCAGACCTCATCCCGATCTCGCTCGTCGAGGAATACGGCCTTTAGCAATGAGCGATCGCGCGCCGGCAGGTCGAGCAGAATCTCCCGGACCTTTGCGCTCAATTCGGTTGATGCAATAACGCTTACAACGTCCGCGCCCTTGGCCTGCGGTTCCGGCATACCCTCCTCCTCAAGCGACTGGCTGCGACTTGAGGACCGGTAGTGTTCGAGTAGGACGTTGTTGCAAACGGTATTGACAAAAGCGCCGAAGCGCTCCGGCTGGCGCAGAGCGTTCTCCTTGCGGAGGATGGCGAGAACACGCGCAAAGGTCTCCTGGCGCACATCTTCGATCGCCTGCGGGGACTGGAGCCGCGAGCGCAGCTTCAAATGGAGCAGTTCCGAGAAATACGCGACGAAATGGTCCTGCGTAGCCCGGTCCCCAGCGCAAAGATTTTCGATGTAACCGGCATCGAATGAACGAAATTGCAAAGCGTTCTCCGCTAACCCGAGAGGACGTAAGTATAGCATCGACGTCACTTGCGCAATGGGCCGCCGGGGATGGCGTGCGCGGGAAGTTGGGTGCTTTCGGGGCGAGGCCGCGTCCTGCAAAGCCGGTTTTGAAAGTGGCACGTGAATCACCTGCTGATCGTTTGCGGGGCGTGGTTTCCCCCCGGGAGGGTTACGACTTCTCTGGATTTCGCATGTTGCTTTGGTCGGCGCGTAAGAAATGCGTCATCGGCGGACTTTCCATTGTTGAACCGACATCCTGAACTGGACGCAACTTCCGTCTGGCAGGCCATTCTTGCAATGGCCCGCCAGTGGAAGATCAATCCGACCCAGCCGGTACTGAGCCAGATCGACAAAGGTAGAGAGAACCAAAGGCTGAAATCAGAGAAACAAATCATCAAACCGACAATTGTCTTGTTGCGGAGCTTGAGGCGCAGCTGTCTCCAACTTCGTGAATGAACCCTCTTAAGCACGCCGCGTCTCACTTGCCCCATGTCGGGCTTGAATGCGGCAACATTCAGGATGTCGGTACCTTCATGCATTCCGTGCCACTCCGCTGTTTTGGGCCGCAGACGGAGCCCAGTCTCTGAGGAACTCCGTCTGCGTTGGGGGAGGACCGTCAGTCTTGCGCAGCCCACATGGTTCACAAAGCCGCGGCAAATCGTGCCTCGGCCGCATTGGGAATTGGAAACGCAGGTGCCGCGACAACGCGCAGCGGCGAATCCATGCCTTTGAACGCGGGTATGGGAAGTTGCCTCAGGCTGTGGCGGGCCGCCCTGGCAAACAAATACGCCAAAAATTGATGTTGCGGGTCGGTTTTGGACGAGGGAAGCCTCTGTGAGGAAGTGTGCTTCTCGGTCTTGGCGAAAACTGATCCAGCCGGCATCTCCAGTTTCATTGCCTGCAATGTAGATCGCGGCAACTCAACCTGTGTGGTGATCTTCCTGCCTGTTTCATAGCTCACCCGCGAATCCCTGATCTGCATATCGGATTCCGCGACATTGCCCCAGATTGGGGTCCAATCGGGCGCACCGGCAGGCGGCGGTGAGTTCCACGAAAGAATGGCCCGTACCCTGGGCAGCGGTTTCGCGGAACCGGTTTGTCCCCCGAAGACGATTGGCAGCATCACCTCATGGACAATCGGTCTCGGCACAATCGCGTCCTCCACGTTCACCGAACGCATCCCCTGGTCGAGCCACTTCGCACCACCGTCGTAAGAAACATAAAAGCGCACAAACTCCTCGGAACCGTCGATCCGCGCCACGCCCGAATAGCCAACGGCTCGCTTGATGTCGATCGTGGCGCGGAGTTGCTTTAACTGGGCGTCGTAGACAACACGAGAGATGCATTCGTAGGTGGTGTCCTCTTGGATTCTGAGGACCGTATGAAAAGAAGTGAGTGGGACGTTTCCAAAATATTTCGGGTTTCCCAGCAGCAGCGCCCGAAGTCTTTGCCCGGCTTCTTCCCGGGAAAGCTGCGCGAGCGCAATCAGATCAAGAGCGGGATGAGTTGATGGAGCGATGGGTGTAACAACGGGGGAGTTCATTTTCATTCCTCTCGATCCGTGTAGTTCCGAAGCCAACCGTTCAGCCGGGTTGCGCGCACTAGCTGGAGTCAGCCGCGATCTCTGGTCCAAGCAGGCCATTCGGAGCAAGCGTCTGCAATTGGCTGGGGGAGTCAGTTCTTACTTACGAGGAATAGTGCGAGCTTGTCGTGCTTCGTTTCACCAGGACGCAAAAAATTGTCGGGCCCCATGCTCACACAGTCGCATAAGAACTTGACGGAATCGTCCCTCCGTCATCCGGGATAAGGCTTCCGGGATCAAGTCGTATCAGCCCCAAGAGAGCCGCATTGCTGGGGTTGGCCAGCGATGGCCGCGACGGAGGAGCAAGCGGAGTCTTCCCGGGATGAATATCGGGGCGAAAGAAGCCAAGTGGCTTCAAAAGATGGACTTGCATCGAGGATGCTGTTACCCAAACGTAACCACTTTGGCCCAGAAGAGGCAGTTACCGGCGAGTTAACCTGTGCTAGCCTAACCACACTTTTGGATAAATCTCTTTACGGCGGGGTTCCCGAAGAAGGCGATCTGCTTGATCGGGACGTTGGAATGATCGGGGAGCGGAGATGGGACGGCTGGCGCTTGACCGGAAGTCGGAACCCGAATTGACACCTGCCCGGGAATCTACTTTCTCTCTCATGCGACAGAGTACGCCGTTGGCGATCGTCGGCCAGATGCTCGATCTTCGCGGACGGGTGGGCTTCGGCTTCAGCTCCTACATTCAAAGTCCGCACTGGACAACATGGCTCAACCCCGAGCGGGCCGTCTTCTGTCTTTTCGGACTTGCGATGGCCACGCTGGGCGTGATCGGATGGGTCTTCATTCTCCGCAGGCGGGTACGCAGACAGACCGACATCATCACCGAAAAGCTCAAGAACGAGATGACGCTCGAAGTACGTTATCGCAACATCTTCGAACGCAACCTGACCGGGCTTTACATCGCCGAGGCCGACGGCAAGATTCTCGATTGCAACGATGCCTGCGCCCGCATGCTGGGATACCATGGGCGTCGCGAGTTGCTTGGGGACAGCGCGCGGGCAGAGCAAATCGTGCAGAGATTCCACGAAACCGCGGCACATTCAAGTTTCGCGATCGGAACCGAACAATCGTTTGAGCGGCTGGATGGGACGCTGGGTTGGGCGCTGTGCAGCCTCAGGGCAGCCGGCGGGGAGAACGGCGAGAGCCGAGTATTCGAGGGTTCCCTGGTCGACATCACTGAGCGAAAACTCGCTGAAGATAGAATCCAGTTTCTGGCCTACTTCGATTCCCTGACACACCTGCCCAATCGGACACTCGTGCACGATCGGCTCTCCAAGGCCGTCGCCGTCGCGAAGCGAGAGCGCCAAACCCTTGGCGTGCTCCACCTCGACATCGACAGCTTCAAGATCATCAACGATTGTCTCGGCCACTCGCGGGGCGATGAACTGCTCCAAAGCATCGCGCAACGACTCCAGGCCTGCGCCCGCGAAGAAGACACGGTTGCCCGGTTGGGCGGCGATGAATTCCTGGTCGCTCTTGGGCCGATCAATTCTCCCGGCGATGCGGCCATTGTTGCCGAACGGATCGCGCGTGATCTCCGGCCGGCCTTCAATCTCAACGGGAATTCGCTCAACATCACGTGCAGCATCGGAATCAGCATCTTTCCCGACCATGGCAATGATGCGGAAACGCTCATCAAGAATGCCGATGCGGCCATGTACGCATCCAAGGGCAGGGGCCGCAACACGTTCAGCTTCTTCTCTGAGCAAATGACGGCGCAGGCCATTGAGCGCCTCCAACTCGACAACAGCATGCGCGGTGCTCTCGACAGGGACGAGTTCTACCTCGTCTTCCAGCCCGAATTCAATCTGCGAACCGGTGCCGTTTCCTGCTGGGAAGCTCTCATTCGATGGAAGCATCCGGAACTCGGTCTGGTTCCTCCGGATAAATTCATTCCCATTGCCGAGGCGAACGGGATGATCGTTCCCATTGGCGAGTGGGTCCTTAGGACCGCGTGCCACCACGCTCGCGGCTGGCACGATATCGGCAGCGAGGTGCCGGTCGCGGTGAATGTATCCGCCGTTCAATTTCGACAGATCGGCTTCTGCGAACTGGTGCGAAAAGTTCTGAAGGAGACCGGACTGGATCCCGAGCACCTGGAACTGGAGATTACCGAGAGTCTTCTGCTCGCCACCGAGGACATGCGTTTTGAAGTTCTCAGCCAGCTCAAAGCCCTGGGTGTCAAGCTTGCAATCGACGACTTTGGCACCGGCTACTCCAGCCTCAGTTACCTCAAGCAACTCCCCGTCAGCAAGCTCAAAATCGATCGCAGCTTCATCCGTGACCTGCACCGCAACGGCAACGAGGAGGCCATCACCGCCGCGATCATCCAGATGGCAAGATGCCTGAATCTCACCGTCACCGCCGAGGGTGTTGAAAATGAACGGCAGCTGCAGTTCTTGCGCGAGCAGCAGTGCGACGACGTGCAGGGATTCCTCTTCAGCAAGCCGCTGAAGGCCGATCAGATGGACTTCCACAACCGGAAAGCATCCGCGCTGTTCGAGATCCTGTCGATGGGCGCTGCGAGTTAAGTCTTCCGTTTCTCGATCAGATGATGTGTGAGTCACTTATCCAATTCAAGGAGAAGCCATCCCTCCTCTGAGCCCACCCAACCTGCGTGCTCTCTGGATCTGTCTTTGCAATCAGGATCGAATCGATGCGTTTGGTATCCGACAGCGTCGAGTGTCGCCGCACTCCTTTTCTTCGACCCCCGGCGCGCAACGGAGTGCGCAATCAGGAAGGAGAAATGAAAGAGCCGGAGATTGAGATCTCCGGCTCTTGTCTATTGACGGTGCCCGCCTACTGCTCATGTTTCCAGCATCTACGAACTCATGCTTGTGAAGGAAGTAGTATTAGGCAGCAATCGCGGGAGGGTCAAATCCCCCACAATCTGGGTAAAGATTCCGCTGAGGCTGTTGGTTTTCCCATTGTATGTGACGGACGTGGCGCCAGCGCAGTGTGTGCTCGAAGTGTCAACAAAGAATGTCTGGTCTGAGCTGGCAATGGCCCGCAGCGCCGCACATGCGGTCATCCCACGCCATTGTAGGTATCTTTTTTGTCGGTTGAACATCCGCCGGTTGCAACGCCATAACCGACTACATATATTTTCGTTCCCATAGCCTTGGCCGCGGTGCGCAATAGTCAATCGCCTGCTGGCACTGGTTATGTTGGATGGGTAGAGTCCCGTTGAATGGAGCCTGAGTTTCAGGTGGGTGTGCCGGCCGAATGGTGCCGCCATTCGCATCGCCGTCGCTGAGCAGGATGATGATCACATTTGTGGCATTTGGTCTGCGTTGTTGGCGAGATATTGCTGCCCCGCGAACAGTACGCCCCATAGAACGTACCGTCACCACCTTTGCCTCCATGCCGGGGCAGGTCGTCCCCCCCAAAATGAGGTGTCTCCTCCTAGCAGCATCCACGATGGATGGAGCTGTGGAAGAGCCCCCGCTACTCGCTACAGTAACGGGTTGTCCCTGTGGTGCAGCATCGGAGCTGCGGTAATTGCTCGACCAGGCGCACCACCTGGTAGACGCTAACAAGGGTATTCAAATTAGTCGTGGAGACTGAAGATTGTCTGCTCGGTGCCATCGGCCGGCGTCGCGGATTGAATGGGACACCTCGCGTGGTTCGGTGCTTCTGGCTATGCGAGCTCGCTGGGCGCGTGGTTCCCGCAGGCTCTGGTCGTTCGTCCACCTGGGTGCCTGCTGTCTGCGGCGGGAAACGTAAAAAGCGACACCTCGTCAACCGCATTGGCTACGTTGCCACTGGTCGCTGTACCGCAGTTTGTGACCACCCGGCAGGCACGGTGGAGAATTCAGAGAGCAAGATCTGCGCCCCCTTGCTCTGCGCATTGGATTTTCGTGCCCGAGCAGTTGCTGCCGCCATCGGAGTTGGCCATCGATGCGGTCGTGTCCACGACCATTGCCACGTTGTAAGGTCCGCGCTGCGCGCCTCTCATTTGTGCAATCGCAGATGCCGACAATGTGATTGACTTGGCTGATTTGATCCAGAAGATACTGAGAGCCCTGATAAACATGGTTGGAATCGTGACGGTCTGCCTCACTAGGACTGCATTTGCCAGCAAGGTGGCTGGTGCATTGCTCCATGCCGGTCACGTTCACGCACCCGGGAGTAACTGTGATCGCCGCGCCGGTCACAGCCAACGGCGTGTTTCAGATTCGGATAAGCGTTCTTGTTTGCCCGATACGGCGCTGTACTGGTGGCCGTCGATGTAACCGTATTGCTCGACTCATTCGAACTCGTTATAGGCAGTTGCGAGGCCGCGGCCAGAGGCCGGCCGCGTCGGTTGAGGCCTGAAGCTTCGCGGTCGCGGACATCGGCATGACCGACGTCCACGACCACTCCACCCATTCCAAGAACAACTCCGGTGAGAAGAGCCGCCATCACCACGGTCTGTCCACTCTCACCGCGGAGTGCTTTACGCAAAGAGAATCTGCTTTTCAAGTTCATTGGACAACCTCCGTAATGGTTTGGGTAATCGAACAGCCGCTGGGCATGAAATTCTTGCCGAAGAGATTTGAAGGCTGCAACCGGTGAAGGTCGCACTCACTGAAACAGACCCACCTGAAACCAGATAACCCGGTGCCCCAGTTGTGGTGCTCGTGCTCGAGCAACTCGACTAGGGATCGCGTGGTTGGTCGAACTCCCCGAGCTTGGGGTCGGGTTCAGCTGGATGTTATAGGTGAGATTACTTGCCTTTAGCAGAGGCGCAGCACCTTGTATCGCACTCGCTGCCGCTGCGCACGGGTCCAAAGTCTGGCCCGCACTGACTGCAAGAACCCGTCCACCGCTGTTCACGCCTTCGGTTAGCGCCATGACCTGCATCTCAAAGATGCCAAAGATAGAAACGCCGGTAACCATCGTGAGGAGCAATGACGATACCAACGCCATCTCCACGATCGCCGCGCCATCTTCAAGAAAGCCGGGCCAGGATCGAACTCGGGCAATTATAGATCGTTTCTCACCATGAAACTTCATAGCAACCTCCGTACCAACTGCCAAACGCTTTCGCCGGGCGCCCCCGAAGTACTGGGCTGCGTCATTACGGCAACTTTTCTGTCGGTCGCGCCATTATGAAACTCGGCCAGGGATGCAGCTGACGGTCCGTATGCATTTGTTAACTACTCTGAGTCGGCTCCAGCGTAGCAGGAAGGTGAGCTGAATCACAATCACATCTTGGGGCTATCTTGCTGATTCAGTAGTACCTGCATTGCAGGTTACGTAACTCGAGATGGTGACTGATGGGGATCACGCTTGTTACGAGCAGTGCAGGAAAGTAACTTGAATTGGACTGATTGAAGCTGCTTTCGGATCCACCCAGGTTGGATTCATTCAACAAGTGAGTTGCCGGAACATAAAAGCGCAGGTTCGCCCTTGACTCGCACCTGACGTTTCGTTTCGTGCAACGATTTTCCCGGGTTGCAACTCGCCCAGGGTCTCCCCATCAGCACCCGCGCGGATGTATGATTCCTGCTCCGCGCGCCCCTGGTGATTTCGCGCGGCTTATCCCCCGGAGGAATTTCGATGGCAACCATGACGGAACCGATTCCGGGCAAGCTCAGCGACAAAGTGAGCTTCCGCCCTCGCTATGGCAACTACATTGGCGGCAAGTGGGTTGAGCCTGCTTCCGGCCAGTATTTCGAGAACGTGACCCCGATCACCGGAAAGACATTTTGCGAGATTCCCCGCTCCAACGCGCAGGACATTGAACGGGCTCTTGACGCTGCCCACGCCGCTCGCGAGAGCTGGGGCCACACCAGCCCCACGCACCGCGCCATCCTGATGAACCAGATTGCCCAGCGAATGGAAGAGAACCTCGACATCCTGGCGCTGGCCGAGACCTGGGACAATGGCAAGCCCATCCGCGAAACCATAGACGCCGACCTGCCGCTCGCGATCGATCACTGGCGCTACTTTGCCGGTTGCATCCGCGCGCAGGAAGGCACCATCTCAGAGATTGATCACGATACCGTTGCGTACCACTTCCACGAGCCGCTCGGCGTGGTTGGCCAGATCATTCCCTGGAACTTTCCGATTCTGATGGCGACATGGAAGCTTGCTCCCGCGATCGCGGCAGGCAACTGCGTGGTGCTGAAGCCCGCCGAGCAGACCCCGGCCAGCATCCTGGTCTGGGCGGAGCTGGTGGGCGACATGCTGCCTCCGGGCGTGCTGAATATCGTGAATGGCTTCGGCCTTGAGGCTGGCAAGCCTCTGGCCTCAAGCTCGCGCGTGGCCAAGATCGCGTTCACCGGCGAAACCACGACCGGTCGGCTGATCATGCAGTACGCCAGCCAGAACCTGATCCCCGTGACGCTGGAACTCGGCGGCAAATCGCCGAACATCTTCTTTGCCGACGTGCTGCAATGAAGACGACGACTTCTTCGACAAGGCCATCGAAGGCTTCGTGATGTTCGCGCTGAACCAGGGCGAGGTCTGCACCTGCCCCAGCCGCGCGCTCATCCAGGAAAGCATCTACGACAAGTTCATGGAGCGGGCGCTGAAGCGGGTGGCGGCCATCAAGCAGGCCAATCCGCTGGAGAGCTCGACACCATGCTCGGCGCGCAGGTATCGACGGAGCAGCTTGAAAAGATTCTCAGCTACATCGATATCGGCAAGAAAGAAGGCGCGGAGGTGCTGGCGGGCGGAGAGCGCGCGCATCTGGGCGGCGAACTGGAAGAGGGCTTCTATGTGCAGCCGACGGTCTTCAAGGGCCACAATCAGATGCGCATCTTCCAGGAAGAGATCTTCGGACCGGTGGTTTCGGTGACGACGTTCAAGAATGAATCCGATGCGCTGGAAATCGCCAACGACACACTCTACGGGCTTGGCGCGGGCCTGTGGACCGCGATGTGAATCGCTGCCACCGTCTTGGGCGCGGCATCCAGGCGGGTCGCGTGTGGATCAACTGCTACCACGCCTATCCGGCGCACGCGGCGTTCGGCGGATACAAGCAGTCGGGCATCGGCCGCGAAACCCACAGCATGATGCTCGACCACTATCAGCAGACCAAGAACATGCTGGTCAGCTACAGCCCGAAGAAGCTCGGCTTCTTCTAGACAAAAACGGGTATCTGAGCCAGATACTCAGGGTGCCCCATCCATGACGCAGCTTATCGCGGCATGGGTGGGATAGCACGAACCTATGCCGAAGCTGAGCAACGTCACTCCGAGGCGCGCAACTATGGCGGAACCACCCGACAAGTCGTAGCCACCGATCTCGCCGTTCACCTCATCCGCGTCCTGCGCGAGAAGCACGGGCCGCTGATGTTTCACCAGTCGGGGGGCTGCTGCGACGGCAGCTCCCCGATGTGCTATCCGCGCGGCGAATTCATGGTCGGCGACTCCGATGTGCAACTTGGCGAGGTGGACGGCGAGCCGTTCTACATGAGCCGCAGCCAGTTCGAATACTGGAAGCACACGCAACTCACTGCTCGATGTGGTGCCGGGGCGCGGCGGGCATGTTCTCGCTCGACAACCCCGAAGGCGTGCGCTTCCTCATCCGCTCCCGCGTCTTTACGGATGCGGAGATCGACGAACTCCGCGCAGCTGGGCGCATCTAACGTTTGGCCTCGTAAGATGGCCGCTGCAATCAATCTCACCAACGGGAGTCATTCATGTCAGAGGTCGTGATCGTTTCGGCCGTCCGCACCCCCATTGCAAAATTTCAGGGCTCCTTGCAGTCCTACAACGCGCCGAAACTGGGTGCACTCGTCGTGCGCGAGGCGGTCAGGCGAGCGGGAGTTGAACCCGCAACGGTGGACGAGACCATCATGGGCTGCGTGCTGCAGGCCGGTGTTGGCCAGAGCCCGGCGCGCCAGGCCGCCATCTTTGCTGGCCTTCCACCAGAAGTCGGCGCTCTGACCGTCAACCAGGTTTGCGGATCGGGGCTGCGCGCCGTTTCCCTAGCCTCGCAGGCCATTCAAGCAGGCGACTCCGAGATCGTTGTCGCTGGCGGTATGGAGTCTATGTCCAACGCGCCTTACTTGCTGCCTCAGGCTCGGACCGGCTATCGCATGGGAAATGGCATTCTCGTCGATGCCATGATCCACGACGGTCTCTGGGACGTTTACAACCAGTTCCACATGGGCGCTGCCGCGGAGATGGTGGCCGAGAAGTACAACATCACCCGCGAAGACCAGGACGCATTTGCCGCTGAGTCGCACCGCCGCGCTGCCGCGGCTACGGCTGCGGGCCGCTTTCGCGCTCAGATTTTGCCCGTCGAGGTACCGTCCACAAAAAAAGGCGAGGCACCGCGTTCCTTTGATGCCGACGAAGCCATCCGGCCCGAAACCACCGTCGAAGTACTCTCCAAACTCAAGCCGGCATTCAAACCGGACGGCACGGTAACCGCCGGCAACGCACCCGGCGTCAGCGATGGCGCAGCCGCGGTGGTCGTCACCAGCGCCGGGCGGGCAAGGGAACTGGGTCTGAAGCCAATGGTCATTATTCGCGCCCAGGCCCAGGCAGGCCGGGCTCCGGAATGGTTTTCGCTCGCTCCCATCGACGCCGTACGCAAAGTGGTCGCGAAGGCCGGCTGGTCAATCGATTCCGTTGATCTATTTGAGCTGAACGAGGCCTTCAGCGTGCAGGCCCTCGCCGTCATCCGCGAACTCGGCCTCGATCAGGCCCGCGTCAACGTGAACGGTGGAGCAGTCGCACTGGGACACCCCATTGGCGCCAGCGGCGCAGCCGTTCTCGTCAAGCTTGTTTACGCCATGGCCGATCACGGAGCCAAAAGAGGAGTCGCCTCGCTCTGTCTGGGCGGTGGCAGCGCGGTGGCCCTGGCTGTCGAGCGGCTGTGACTGGAATTGCGACTCACTGATTTGTGCAGGATCCGGAACTGTCCGATATCGGACAATCCGCCCCGCTACCGGTCATTTCAACTCTCATCGCTTCAGAGCCTTAGGTCGCATAACCCGTTTAATTCGAGTATCTAGCCGCCGGTCGCCTTTGGCACGGCAAGTGCTCCTATCGTGGAGTGATGGATATCGCACGGCCAGACTTGAAGAAACAAAAACGGCGCCGCCTCTTTATATGGGCCGGCATTGGGGTGGTGATCCTTACGGTTGCGGTGGTACTGGTTTCCCGGCTCAAGCCGGCAGCTCCCACGGTCGATGCGTCAACCATTTGGCCAGACACCGTGAAGCGCGGAGACTTTACCCGCCAGGTCCGCGGCTCAACCGGCACGCTGGTTCCCCGCGAAGATTCGATCGAGCTCATCCCGGCACTTACCGATGCCACGGTCGTGCGCATTCGCGTTCTGCCCGGCACTATCGTTAAGCCCGACACCATCCTTATGGATCTGGCCGCGCCGGAAGTCGAGCAGAAGTTGCTCGACGCCCAGCTGCAGGTGAAAGCTGCTGAAGCCGACTACAAGAGCCTTCAGGCGACGCTGCAAAGCACCCTGATGGACAAGAAGACCGCCGCGGCCCAAATCAGCGCCGACTACACCCAGGACCAGTTGCAGGCGAAAACCGATAAGGCCCTGTGCGATCTGGGCGTGATCGCTGGAATCGCCTGCGCCAAGTCACAGAGCACTGCCGAGCAATTGGCAATTCAGCACCAGCTCAGCCAGCAGCAACTCGATGTGAATCAGAAGGCGATCGAAGTTCAGCTCGCTTCCTCGCAGGCCAAGATCGACCAGGCCAAGGCTCTGCTCGCTCTATATGAAAAGCAAACTGCCGCTCTTGAAGTGCGCGCCGGTATTGCCGGAGAGCTCGATCCGCTACCGGTTCCCATGCAGGCGGGCATGCACGTCACCGCGGGAACATCGCTGGCCGAAGTCGTACAGCTCGGCAAATTGAAGGCAGCTCTCCAGATCGCTGAAACCCAGGCGCGCGACATTCAGATCGGATTACCGGCTTCCATCGATACGCACAACGGTGTCGTTCCGGGCCATGTCGCCAGAATCGACCCCGCCGTATTGAACGGAACGCGCACCGTTGACGTACAACTTGATGGAGAGCTTCCAGCGGGTGCGGTAAAGGGCCTCAGCGTCGACGGAACTATCGATTTGGAACATTTGCACGATGTGCTCTATGTCGGCCGTCCGGCGCTGGGCAATGAGAACTCAACGCTGAGCCTGTTCAAGGAGTCTCCGGACCACAAGACCGCGGAGCGTGTTCAGGTGAAAGTGGGCCGCGCTTCTGTCAATAGCATTCAAGTGCTCGACGGTCTGAAGGAAGGCGATACCGTGATTCTCTCCGACATGTCGCGATACGACGCAGTAGATCGCATTCGTCTCGAGTAGTTGACGGGCGAACAGGCAGCAACCTTCAGGGACCGGCAGGAAATCAGGAACGAATGTCTTTTCTGATCACTGACAACTGATAACTGACAACTGATTTTAAGAGGGGGATTGGATGGCAAACGACAAGCTGATTGACATTGAAGACCTGACCAAAGTCTTCTACACCGATGAAGTGGAAACCCACGCGCTCTCTGGCATTCACCTCACCATCTCGCGTGGAGAATACGTGGCCATGTCCGGCCCCTCGGGCTGCGGCAAGTCCACGCTGCTGTCCATCCTGGGTCTGCTCGATACACCCACGGGCGGCAAATACCTGCTCAACAACAAGCCGGTTGAGAACCTCAGCTTCGGCGAGCGCTCGCGCATCCGCAACCAGGAGATCGGCTTCATCTTCCAGAGCTTTAACCTGATCGGCGATCTCACGGTGGAAGAAAACGTGGAACTGCCGCTCACCTATCGCGCCGGAATGCCTTCGGCGGAGCGCAAGAAGCGCGTCAAGGAAGCCCTGGAGCGCGTCAACATGGCGCACCGCATGCGGCACTATCCGGCGCAGCTCTCCGGCGGTCAACAGCAGCGTGTCGCCGTGGCCCGCGCGCTGGCCGGATCGCCTTCGATCCTGCTGGCCGATGAGCCTACCGGAAACCTCGACTCGAAGAACGGCGAAGCGGTCATGCATCTGCTCGCCGACCTGCATCGCGAGGGCTCGACCATCTGCATGGTGACGCACGATCCGCGCTTCGCCAAGCATGCCGAGCGCGAAGTGCACCTCTTCGACGGCAAGGTTGTCTCGGAAGACGAGCTGAAGAAGCTCACTGAAGAAGTGGAGGCCTAACATGTTCGGCCAGGACTTGCGTTACGCGGTACGCCAGCTCCGCATGTCGCCTGGCTTTACAATTACGGCGGTGCTGACGCTCGCATTGGGCATCGGCGCGCTCACCACGGTTGCCACCTGGACCAACGCGGTTCTGTTCAATCCTTGGCCGCAGGTGCTGGACGCCCGCTCGCTACGCTTCGTTTCGGCGACCGTGCTCGGCAACGATGGCTACTCCGTCCACTACGACCAGCTCGAGTTCCTTCGCAAGCAGTCGCGTTCCTTCAGCGATGCGGCCGCTTTCGACTTCGCTCCGCTCAACCTCGCATTGCCGAATACCCAACCGCAGGCGATTGCGGCCGGGACCGTTTCATCCAACTATTTTCAACTGCTGGGAGTCAAGCCGGCACTCGGCACCTTCTTCCAGCCGACAGCCAACGACCGCGCCTATGGTTCGATGGATGCGATCGTTCTTTCTGATGGCTTATGGCGCGACCGATTCAACGCAGACCCCTCCGTTATCGGTCGCCCTGTTTCCATCAATCGACATGTCTTCACCGTGGTCGCTGTTGCGCCCAGGGGGTTCTCGGGCATCTTCGGCGGCCTCGCCGAGGCTGCTTGGGTGCCGCTTTCCGCCGAACGCGACCTCTCGGCAGACGCACCGCCTGATCCGTTGCTGCATCAGGGGCTTCAGATCGTGGTTCGCCTGCGTCCCGGCGTCACCGACTCCGCCGCCAAGGCTGAAATCCACACCCTGGCCCGCTCTTTCGCTCTCGCGCAACACAACGATTCATTCAACAGCTGGGATCTGAACATCTACGACTCTGCGCATTTCCAGCGCGGATTTTTCGGTGTGATCGGCGAAATGCTGCCTGTCCTTCTCGGTGCCTCCTGCCTGCTGATGACGCTGGTCTGCATCAATATTGCCTCTCTGCTCGGCCAGCACGCCGCACGCCGCCGCCGCGAAATCGCCATCCGCACCGCTCTTGGCGCGAAGCCATTCCGCATTGCGTCGCAGGTTTTCATCGAGACGGGCCTCCTCGCCATTGCCGGAGCCTTTGCCGGATGGGCAGCCAGCGTGGGCATTTCTCGTGCGGTTTACGTCCTGATGCCCGACTTCGGCTTCCCGCTCGCCTTCAATCTGGAGAGCGATTGGCGCATCACGGTATTTGTGGCTGCCATCGCCATCGTGGTCACGCTGATCTGCGGCATGTACCCCATTCGCCAGTCCCTGCGTGTCTCGCAGCGCGACGCCCTGCACGAGGGCAGCACGGCCGTTGCTGGATCGACCCGCAAAAGAATCGGCCAGCGCATCCTCCTCGGCATTCAGCTCGGCATTTGCTTCATCGTGCTGGCTTGCTGCGGACTGCTTACACGGACCTCGCTCAACATCTTTAATCGCCCGGTCGGATTTGATCGCGCCAACACCTTGACAACCACCATCGACCTTTCAAGAGCCGGCTACAGCGACGATCGCGCTCGTCTTTTTCTCACCCAGCTTCTCGATCGCCTCCAGAACGCTCCCGGCGTCTCTTCTGCCACGCTCACCACGCATCTGCCCATGGGCGACTGGGGATCCGGCAACACGCGCGATTTCAGCGTTCCCGGTTACGTCCCCTCAAAAGGCGAAGACACATCGGTCGTGACGGACTTCGATGGACCCGATTTCTTTCACACCACAGGTATTCAGATTCTGCAGGGCCGCGACTTCTCTTTCTCGGATAACGAGACTGCTGCGAAGGTTGCCGTGATCAACGAGGATATGGCCCATCGCTACTGGCCCAAAGGAAATGCCCTTGGCAGCAGCATCTTTGTAGATAAGGTTCAGCGCCAGATCGTGGGCGTTATCCACAACTACGCGTACCACAGTCCCGATAACACCGATCCAGCCCCGGTCGTGTTCCTGCCATTGCTCCAAGGTAAGTCAGGATACGGCTACGCGATCATCGTCATCCATTCGCGCTCCGGGGCAACCGCGGTGGCTCCGCAGCTGCGTAAAGCGGTCGCCGACCTTGATTCAACGCTGCCTCTTGAGAACGTTCGCACTCTCGAAGACGTTACCGGCCAGCAATATCAAATGTCGCGCATCCCCGCGGAACTGCTCGGTGTCTACGCGATTTGCAGCGTGCTCATCGCCATGATGGGACTCTACGCCGTAATGGCCTACTCCGTGATCGAACGCAACCGCGAGTTCGCACTGCGCATGGCTCTCGGTTCCTCGCGCGAGGGAATCTTCCGCCTGGTGTTGCAGGGGAGCTCCGGCGTTATCCTTGTTGGCCTCGTTGCCGGCGGCCTCGGTTCTATTGCCGCTGTGCGCTTGCTGCGCTCCATGCTGTTCAACGTCGCTCCCTTTGATCCGATCAGTTTCTGCGGCGCCGCTATCGCGTTGGTGCTTACGGTACTGATTGCCGGTTTTGTGCCGGCGCGCCGCGCCGCCGTAATTCAGCCGATGCAGGCGCTGAGGAACGAATAGACAAGGCACGATCCAGACCCTCAAACCCTACGGAGCTGAATCGCGATGAATCAAGTCCTGAACAACACGCTGCAGGATATGCGCTACGCACTGCGCCAGTTGCGTAAATCGCCGGGATTCGCGGCTACCGCAATCATTACGCTCGCGCTCGGCATCGGCGCCAACACCGCGATCTTCACGCTCGTGCAGGGCATTCTGCTGCGCTCGCTTCCGGTTGCCGATCCTGCGCTGCTCTATCGCATCGGCGACACCGACAATTGTTGCGTCAACGGCGGATTCGTCGGAGAAAACGGCGACTTCGATATCTTCTCCTACGATCTCTATAAGCATTTGAAAGATTCCGCCCCTGAATATGAATCTCTCGCTGCCGTGCAGGCCGGACAGGGCCAATGGAGCGTGCGGCGTGGCAGCGCACTTCCGCGAGAACTGCGCGGAGAATTCGTTACGGGAAATTACTTTTCCACGCTCGGAGTCGGCTCCTACGCGGGTAGAGTCTTCAGCGACACCGACGATCAACCGACGTCGTCCCCCGTGGTCGTGCTAAGCTACCGCTCCTGGCAGAATGAGTTCGGCGCCGATTCATCCATTGTTGGCCAGGTAGTCTCCATCCAGGCGCATCCGTTTACCGTCATTGGCATCGCGCCGCCGTCGTTCTTCGGCGACCGCGTCTCCGACAGCCCTCCCGATTTCTGGTTGCCTGTAAACCAGGAGCCCTACGCGCACGGCGACAGTTCAATCCTGCATCACCCTGAGCAAAACTGGCTTTATCCGCTGGGACGGGTCCGGCCTGGCACCAATATCCCTGTACTTCAACAGAAGCTTTCCGCGGCGCTGCGCAATTGGCTCTACACCCGCACTGCTTATACCGATCACGGCGGTTCGTCCATCATTCCGAAGCAGCATGTGTCGATCGTGCCAGGCGGAGGTGGCATCCAGAGCATGCAACTGGAGACCGGCAGCGGCCTCAGGATGCTCATGATCCTCTCTTCGGTCGTGCTGCTGATCGCATGCGCCAACATTGCAAATCTGGTCCTTGCGCGCAGCACCACGCAGCGCGGCGATATTGCTGTTCGCATGGCTCTGGGAGCGGGACGCTCCCGCGTCATCCGTCAGATCGTCACCGAAAGTGTCCTGCTCAGTTGCATCGGCGGGCTCGCAGGCTTGGCCGTGGCTTATGAAGGGTCGCGGACCATCCTGGCCCTTGCGTTCCCCGATGCGCGGAACATGCCCATCGATGCAAGCCCGTCGCCTGCTGTGCTTGGATTCGCCTTTCTGGTTTCGTTAATTACCGGCGTGGCATTCGGCTTCGGGCCTGCCTGGCTGTCGTCGCATGCCCAGCCGGCTGAAGTTCTGCGGGGAGTCAATCGTTCCACACGCGATCGGTCCGCATTTCCGCAGCGTGCGCTCGTTGTCTTTCAGGCCGCGCTTTCGCTTGTGCTCCTGGCCGGCGCCATCCTGATGACCAAGTCGCTGAATAACCTGGAGCATCAGAATTTCGGGGTCACTACCGCAAATCGTTACGTGCTTCACGTTGACCCGACAGGTGCCGGCTATACCCTGGATCGCGTTCCCGCGCTCTACCGCGAGATCGAAAACCGGTTTTCGTCATTGCCCGGAGTGGCTAATATCGGCATGGCTCTCTACAGTCCGCTAGAAGGCGATAACTGGGGCGAGTGCGTCATTCAACAAGGCCACCCTGCCCCCGGTCCCAACGAAAAATGCGGATCCACGTGGGACCGGGTCAGTCCGCATTTTCTTCAGACCATCGGCGTGCCCATGATTCATGGCCGCGACCTCTCCGACCAGGACACACAGGCAACGCAACCGGTTGCGATCGTCAACCAGGAGTTCGTCAAGCGCTTTTATCCCAATCAAGACCCCATCGGCAAGCACTTCGGCATCGACCTGCCGCAGTATTCCGGCGCCTTTGAAATCGTTGGCGTCTTTCACGACTTCAAGATGAACAATCCGCGCAGCGAGCATGCGCCCGGTGTTTCTGCGGCCCCTTGCGCAGTACTACAACGGCTACAAGAACTGGACCGGCGCCGGCCAACCGCCGCCGTATATCGATGCCATCATCGGCGGCGAAACACAATCGATGTTCATCAACTCCATCATCGTCAACTTCCGCAGGCCCTCGCAGAACCCCGATGAACTGCTGCGACGGACGCTGGCGTCCATCGACCCAAATTTGACCGTCGTGGATCTCCGCACCTTCGACTCGCAGGTCGCCAGCAACTTCACTCAGGATCGGCTTGTTGCCCGCCTCACAACCCTGTTCGGCATCGTGGCGCTCATTCTCGCGTCGGTGGGTCTTTACGGCGTCATGTCCTACTTTGTCGTACGCCGCACCAGCGAAATCGGCATTCGCATGGCCCTCGGCGCCACGCGTTCGAGCGTCTTGAACATGGTGATGCGCGGCGCGCTCTGGCAGGTGCTGATCGGCCTGTGCCTTGGCATTCCTGCCTCGCTATACGCCGGCTATTTGATGAAGAGCCTTCTTTATGGCGTGGCCAGTTACGATCCATGGGCGCTTGCAGGTGCGCCCCTCATGCTTGTCCTTTGTGCCGTGGCTGCAGGATTCATTCCCGCGCGCCGCGCCGCTTCCATTGAACCCATGCGCGCTCTGCGCATTGACTAGCAGAAAGGAGATCGAGCGCTATGAACACACTGGCTAACGATGTGCGCTACGCATTCCGTCAATTGCGGCGCGCTCCCGGCTTTGCCTTTACCGCCGTGCTCACGCTCGCTCTCGGCATCGGCGCCAGTTCTGCCATCTTTTGCCTCATCGATGGCCTCTGGCTTCACCCCATGCGTGTTCCTCATCCCGGCGAACTCGTACGGATTTTCGCTACGACGCAGCAATCTCCCGCCGCGGAAGAGGGCGTGGATACCTACTTCAACTACTCCGAGTATCAGACCATCGCCGGGCGCACCACGGCGCTGAAAGGTGCTTATGCTCTCGGGCGCCGCGGCAGCATGATCGTCCGCCCCGACGGCACATCGGCCCTGTTGTTGACGAACGTGGTTTCCAGCAATTTCTTCGAAGGCCTCGGCGTCCGTCCCCTTGTGGGTCGCATTTTTTCCTCGTCCGACGCCACGCAGTTGCGCACTCACCCAGGCGTGTTGCTCGGCTACGGCTTCTGGCAGCGCGAATTCGCGGGCGACCCTAATATCGTCGGACGCCAGCTATCCATCCTGCGAGGGGAACATCATCGCAGCCAGGTGGATATCTGGGGCGTGCTGCCCCCGTCCTTCCGAGAAATCGATAACGGTATGGATCGTGACCTGTGGATGCCAGTCGAGACCTGGGCTGCCGTCGCGCATGCAGAGGACCTCACTTCGCACGAATTCCGCTGGTTCAAAGTCATCGGCCGTCTCGCTCCCGGAGCCTCCGTTGCTCAAGTCAATCAGCAGGTCGCCGCAATCGCAAAGGCACTCGAGACTTCCGATCCCGCAAGCCAATCACGGACGCGGTGCACGCGCGGTCGGCGACTTCCCCTACCGGATGGCCCAGGCGGGAACCACCGGCATGGTGTTGTTCGCGATTGTCGGTTGCGTCGTCCTTCTGGGAACCGTCAATCTCGCCCAACTCTTCCTGGCGCGCGCACTCTCCCGTGGTTCTGAGGTTGCCCTGCGCCTCGCGCTCGGTGCGCGCCGCGTTGTCGTCGCCCGTCAGTTGCTGGTCGAGAATCTCCTGCTCGGATTATTCGGACTCGCCGCCGGCATCGCGCTCGCAGCCTCAATTGCCGCGATTCTGCCGAGGTTGATGGTCAGCGAACCCGCAATGCTGGTCGCCATCGGATCGAGCTTCACCAGCTTTCAGCTGGATTGGAGAGTGTTCCTCTTTGCCGCCGCGCTCGCATTCGTCACCATGCTGTTGCTTGCCCTTGTTCCGTTGAGCCAGGTTGCGAGACAGGAATTGTTGCCCGTACTTCAGTCAGGCTCTGTCACTCGCACTGAAGCCAAAGCGCCGTTCATGCGCCGTGCTGCCATCTGGCTGCAGATCGCCGTCTCCTTCGCCCTGCTTGTATCCACCGGCGCGCTCGTGCGCAGCTTCATCAACACGCGCCAACAATCCATCGGCCTCACGCGAAACCAGGTTCTGCTCGCCTGGGCGCAGGAGCCCGACGCTCCCATGCGCGATGATGTTGTCCAGCGAATGAAGGCCATGCCGGGTGTCGATCGCGTGGCCTATGCGATTCGCGCTCCGCTGAGTCTGTCCGAGGGCGGTATCGCGGTAAAGGTCAAGTTGTCGGGCCATCCTGAGATGCGCGATCCCGTCGAGATCAAATACAACGCCGTGAGTCCCGACTTTCTCGATGTCATCGGCACGCGCATCCTTCGCGGTCGCGGCTTCATCGAAGCTGACGATCGACCGGGTCCAGCCGTAATTCTGATCAGCCATACCATGGCCCAGAAATACTGGCCCCGCCAGGATCCCGTCGGCCAGACGATCGAACTCATCGGCTATAGCGACGGGTCTCTGCCAAATACCGCCGCGCGCATTATTGGCGTTACGGAAGATGCTCCAATCAACCAAATCGGCGAGATCCCCGAACCGTACATCTACATGCCGTTTCACCTATCGCAGATGGGCGAGATCACCTTCGCGCTCGCAACGAAACAGAATGCCATGAGCCTGGCGCAACCGACACGACAGGTGCTCATCCACACCAACCCTCTGCTCGACCCGATGATGGTCACCTCGCTGCCCGAACTGATCCACTACTCCGCCGGCAACTACCAGATGATGGCCGAACTGGTCAGCACACTGGGCTTCATCGGTCTAGCTCTCACGGTCGTCGGCCTCTACGGATTCCTCGCCTTTCGCGTCAGCCAGCGACGGCGCGAGATCGGCATTCGCATGGCTCTCGGCGCATCCCGCGAGAGCACCGCTCTGCTCATCCTTCGCGACACCGCCCGCATGGCCTGCATCGGCCTCGCATTGGGACTCGTCCTCGCACTCGGCGCCACGCGCCTCGAAACTTCCATGCTCTTCGGCGTTCGTCCGCTCGACGCTCTCTCGTTGAGCTGTGCGATCGCCGTGCTGGCCATCGCCATTACTCTCGCAGCATGGCTACCCGCCCGCCGTGCAGCTTCCATTGACCCCATGCAGGCCCTGCGTACTGAATAAGGAGAGGTCACTATGAATTCGCTCATGCAGGATCTTCGTTACGCGCTTCGCCAACTGCGCAAGTCGCCCGGATTCACCATCACGGTGGTGGTCACACTTGCACTCGGCATCGGCGCCAACGCGGCGGTATTTACCCTCTTCGACCAGGTCCTGCTGCGCATGCTTCCCGTCCAGCGGCCGCAGGAGTTGGTTCGATTTGAGTGGAACGGGGCCTTTAATGGCTCCATGAGCAGCTTCGGCGGTGATAGCGAAGGTCATCTCAACTACTTCTCCTATCCCATGTATAAGGACCTGCGCGATCAGAACCAGGTCTTCACCGGAATACTCGCAGCCGACAAGGCGCAGGTCGGCCTCTCCTGGCACAACCAGGCGGAAAACAACGACGGCGAAATAGTCTCCGGCAATTACTTCCAGCTTCTCGGGCTCAAGCCTGCGGCTGGACGCCTCTTTACGCCCGAGGACGACACCGCAAAAGACGCGAATCCCGTCACCGTGCTCAGCTACAACTACTGGCGCACCCACCTTGGCTCCGCGCGCGACGTGATCGGCCAGACAATCCTCATCAACGGCCACTCCTTCACCATCATCGGTGTCGCGCCGCCCAACTTCGACTCCGCCATCGGCGGCTACCGCCCCAGCGTCTTCGTGCCCACCAGCATGGTCGACTTCGCCATCCCGTGGCGCGCGCCGCTTGACGACCTCAACAATCACCATTCGACCTGGCTCACGCTCGTCGCACGCCTGAAGCCCGGCGTTTCGCGCCAGCAAGCCGAAGCAAGCATGCGTCCGCTGTGGCACTCCCTGCGCGCGGATGAATTTGCATCGTCCAAATCCAGATCCGAGCGCTTCCGCAAGAATTTCCTTGACCTCTCCACGATTCGCGTCCTCGACGACTCCAAGGGTTTCAATCCCAACCGCATCGATCTCCAAAAGCCGCTCGTGATCTTGATGAGCATGGCCGGCCTGCTCGTGGTTCTCTGCGCCATCAATGTTGCGACCCTGCTGCTGTTGCGGGCCGCCAATCGCGCGCGCGAAATGTCGATGCGCTACGCACTCGGCGCGCGCCGCAGCCGCATCTTCTCGCAATTGATGATCGAGGGCGGTGTCCTTGGCCTGACCGGGGCCATCGCCGGAATCGCTCTCGCGCCCGCGGTCGCAACGGCCCTCGTTCGCATTCTCACCAACTCCGATCCCGGATCTGAGCCCTACTCCGCTTCCGTCGATCCTCGGATGCTCCTCTTCACCTTGGGGCTCTCTGTTCTGGCAACGCTGTTTTTCAGCATCGCTCCTGTCTTCCATTTCATCCGCCCCAATCTCGCCGGAACCCTGCGGCAAAACAGCGGAACCCTCTCCCGTGATTCGCAGCGCTTCCGCAAATTTGCCGTGGGCGCTCAGATTGCGCTCAGCGTCCTGTTGCTCGGCGGCGCCGGGCTCTTCCTGCGCACCCTCGATAATCTTCGTCACCAGTCGGTCGGATTTGAAACCGGGAACCTTGCCATCTTTTCGCTCGACCCCACCAACTCCGGCTATGGCGAAGATCGCACCGCGCAGATCGTCAACAACTCCATCGATTCCCTGCGTCGCATTCCCGGTGTTGTCTCGGTCGCGGCCACCAACGATCCCGAACTCGTGGGCGACACCGAGAGATCGAATTACTCAATCCAGGGATACAAGCCAGCCGAAGAAGAGAACATGCACTTCGAGCAGCCACGCATCACGGCTGGCTACTTCGCCACCATTCATCAGCCGATCCTTGTGGGTCGAGAATTCACTGCGGCAGACGCCAAGGGCCAACCGGAGGTCGCCGTCGTCAATCTTGCCACTGCCAAGCGCTTCTTCGGCACTCCGCAAAATGCCATCGGCCGCCAGATCATGGAAGGCGCAAGCGACAAGCCGAACTACAACATCACCATCGTCGGCGTCGTGGGCGACATTCGCCACACCGATCTGCGCACCCCGCTCGGCCCCGCGGTCTATCAAGCCTACGCACAGATGAAGCATCCTGGCGGCGTCGCGATTTACGTGCAGACGTCGGCTCCGCCTGCAAGCATCGAGGGGGCCATCCGCCAGACCATCCATCAGCTTGACCCGACGCTGGTCGTCGACGGCCTGCGCACCATGGAAGCAACAGGTCCAGCGCAGCGCCTCCGACGAGCGCGCTCTGGCCTTTCTCGCCATCGGCTTTGCCGGCCTCGCCTTGCTCCTCGCCGCGGTCGGCCTTTACGGCGTGCTCGCCTATTCCACCGAGCAGCGCACCCGCGAAATCGGCGTGCGCCTGGCGCTCGGTTCCCCGCGATCCGTCATCGTTCTGCTCGTCGTTCGTGAGATGGCGATCATCGCCGCCGTCGCCACGGCCGTCGCTCTTCCTTCGCTCATTGCTCTTGGCCGCCTCTTCCGCAGCCAGCTTTTCGGCGTCACCACCTTCGACCCGCTCACGCTCTGCGGCGCGGTTATTCTCACCGTCTTCATGCTCTGCCTGGCCGCCGCATTGCCCGCGCGCCGCGCCGCAGCCGTCGAACCCATGCAAGCATTGCGCACCGAGTAGCACAACGAAAAGAAAGGAGACCTGGATGCAATCGATTCTTCGAAACCTGCAATACGCGATGCGCCAGTTGCGCAAGTCGCCCGTCTTTACCGTCACGGCCATCCTTACGCTGGCCCTCGGCATTGGTGCCAACACCGCCATCTTCACCGTTGTCTATGCCACGCTTCTCGCGCCCATGCCGTATCCCCAGCCCGATCAGCTGGTCATGGTCTGGTCGAAGATTCAGGGCGGCCGCAACGGCATCGCTGCGCAGGACTTTCTCGACTGGAAGAACCAGAACACAGTGTTTCAGGATATGAATGCATTTACCGGCGGCAGCTTCAATCTCGCCACGAAAGATCAGCCGGAGTACGTTGAAGGGCCAATTCACCACGCCCGGCATGTATCGGATGATGGGCGCGCACTTTCGCTATGGCCGCGATTTTCTTCCCGAAGAGGGCACGCCGGGAAAGAACATGTCGTCATCCTGATGAACAAGCTGTGGAAGCGCCTCGGCTCCGATCCCAACATCATCGGCAAGACGATTCAGATCGATGGAACTGCCTACACGGTTGTCGGCGTGTTGGCGCCGGGCCAGGCGGACCGGCTTGAATCAGTGGCTTGTCGTGCCGCTGGTCTTCAAGCCCGATCAGCTGAATCACGACTTCCATTGGCTCCTTGCGATGGCCCGCCTCAAGCCCGGCGTCACCATCCAGCAGGCGCAGGCCAATATGGATGCGGTCACCGCCAACATCGCGAAGGCATATCCCAAAAGCAACAAGGGCTGGGGCGCGATCGTTGAGCCGCTGAAGAACGACTTTCTGCCCAAGGAGCGGATCCAGACTTTGTGGATGCTGCTCGGCGCGGTCGGCTTCGTGCTGCTCATCGCGTGCGTCAACGTCGCCAACCTGCTGCTCGCCAAGGGCACCACGCGGCAGAAGGAAATTGCAATTCGCAGCTCCCTCGGAGCCTCGCGCAGAGGCATCTTCGCGCAGTTCCTCACGGAGAATCTGCTGCTGGCATGCCTCGGCGGAGTTCTTGGCGTGGGCGTCGGAGCCGCGGTCGCTGCGGCTGGCTTGTCGCAACCATGCCGCCGAATACGCTTCCTTCTGAAGCCGATCTCAGTCTCAATCTGCCCATTCTGCTCTTCACATTTGCAGCCTCAACGCTCGCCGGTCTGCTCTTTGGCTGCGCTCCGGCGTGGTATGCCACCCGCGTCGATCCCGGCGAAGCCCTTAAAGAGGGCGGCCGCTCGGAACGGGCGCGGGCCGTCAGCGCGTGCGCAAAGTGCTCGTGGTCGGTGAATTTGCTCTGGCCCTCGCGCTGCTTACCGGCGCCGGGCTCGCCATTCACAGCTTCTGGAATCTCACCCGCGTCGACCTTGGCGTCAACACGGTTCACGTCCAAACCTTCACTCTGCCCGTTCCCGATGCACGCCCCAAGGATCCCGAACTGATCATCGCGTACTACCAGCAAATGCTCACCAGCCTCAAGTCCGTGCCAGGCGTGCTCGACTGCAGCTGTCTCCGTCGGCTTGCCGCTCGAAGGGCCCGGCTTCGGCATGCCCTTCACCATCGCCGGACAGCCCGACTTCGCCGATCCTTCGCAGCGTCCGGGCGCGGCATTCGGCATGGTCACCCCGGACTACTTCAAGACCTATGGGATCCAAATTTCGCGCGGCCGTGCGTTCACTGACCAGGATACGGCGACACGGTGCACGTGGCCGTCGTGAACGAAGAATTCGCGCGGAAATACTTCAAAGACAAAGACCCGCTTCAGCAGCGAATCAATGTTGAAGAGTTAATTCCCGGAGTTACCAAGCTGGGACCATACATTCAATGGCAGATCGTGGGCGTCTTCCACAATGTGCGCGCTGGCGGCTTCAGACAGGACTTCCCCGAAATCGAGATTCCTTTCTGGCAGATACCGTGGCCCTCTGCAGTTATCGGCGTACGCACCGCGGTCGACCCCGAAACCATGACGCGAAGCATCGCCGGCGCCGTGCACTCCGTCGACCCTCAGATCGCCATTGCCGAGCCGCGCACGCTGGAAGAAGTCAAGAGCCTGATGCTCGCCGACGACCGCTTCACCATGTCGCTCTTTGCCGCCTTCGCCGTAGTGGCTTTGCTGCTCGCGGCCATCGGAATCTACGGCGTGATGGCTTTCACCGTTGCACAGCGCGAGCACGAACTCGGCTTGCGCATGGCGCTTGGCGCGAGCCGCGGCAAGGTTGTCCGGCTCGTTCTCAAAGAGGCAACGCTCCTGGCGTTGGCGGGTCTGGCGATTGGCCTGGTTGGCGCGTTTTTTGTTGGACGGGCAATGCAAAACACGCTCTATGGAGTGGGGAAGCTCGATTTTGGGGCCGTCGCCGCAGTTGCACTTGTTTTGTTCGCGGCATCGCTTCTTGCAAGTTGGTTGCCCGCGCGTCGAGCCGCCGCAGTTGAACCCATGAAAGCATTGCGCACCGAATAGACACAATTCTTGCCTTGAGATCGGAGTAAACAATCACCATGATCGAATTGAAAAACATCGAACGCAGTTATAAAACGGGCCACGCCGAAACCTGGGTGCTGCGCCGCATCAATCTCACCATTCGCGAAGGCGAATTCCTTACCATCATGGGTCCGTCGGGAGCAGGGAAGTCGTCGCTGCTGAATGTGCTGGCGCTTCTCGACGACAGTTGGCTGGGCGAATACTGGTTCGGCACAACGCCGGTGCACTCGCTCAATCGCAAGCAGCGCGCCGACCTCGCCCGCCAGCGCATCGGCATGGTCTTCCAGAGCTACCACCTGCTCGACGACCTCACCGTCGCCGAGAACATCGACCTCCCGCTGTCGTACAAGAACCTGCCCTCGAAAGACCGCGGAGGCATGGTCGCCGACATTCTCGATCGCTTCCAGATCGTCGCCAAGAAAGATCTGTTTCCCAACCAGCTTTCCGGCGGACAGCAGCAGCTTGTCGGCATTGCGCGCGCCGTCGTGCATGCGCCGTCCCTGCTGCTGGCCGACGAGCCAACCGGCAACCTGCACTCCACGCAGGCGCGCGAAATCATGGACCTCTTTTGCGAACTCAATCGCGCCGGCACCACCATCGTGCAGGTCACGCACTCTGAAGAAAACGCCCACTACGGCAAGCGCATCATCGAGCTTCGCGATGGCTGGATGACCCGCGATGAAAATCTGCAGACCACCGCCTCGGAGGTCAGCGCACAGTGAAGAACCCACAGGTGAAGGCATTGAAAAAGAACCCGGGCGCTCCCATAGGCACGCGTATTCATTGCCGGTGCGGCAATCCTCCTCCTCCAGGCCAACATGGCGTTTGCAGCTCAATCGGAATCCACAAGTGCCCCGGCGCAAACGGCACCCCAGGCCACCACAACGCTGCAGACGGCGCCCACGGTACCGTTCAACGAGATGCTGCACCACTCGCACAATCCCTTCGACGCTTATCGCGGCAAGATTGTGCCGCGCCCCAGCATGACCAACTCTATGCGCCTCAACTCACTCGTCCGCGACGGCAAGCTCTATCTCTCGCTGCACAACGCAATCGATCTCGCTCTCGAGAACAACCTCGACCTGGTCATCGCGCGCTATAACCTGCCCATCGCGCAGATGGACATTCTGCGCACCCAGGCAGGCGGATATCGTGAGA
This sequence comes from uncultured Acidobacteriaceae bacterium, assembly GCA_963830285.1. GTDB lineage: Bacteria > Acidobacteriota > Terriglobia > Terriglobales > Acidobacteriaceae > Telmatobacter. Next base: position 157,212 of record CAWHLU010000007.1, on the reverse strand, counting down.
GGCGTAAATACCGGCGTAGTCTCCGGCACACCCGGTGGCGCGGCAAGCGGTACCGGCACCGGGAGCGGAGCCGGCGGCACAAGTACCGGGAGCGGCGGTGCCGGTGCCGGAAGCGGCGGTCTCGTGCAATCCACCTTCGGCGTCGGAACCAATGTTTCCAGCTACGATCCTTTCATCGTTGCCAAGGTCTACAACGACCATACCTCGCAACAGTTGACGAACACGACCCTCTATGGCGTCTCCACGTATCACCAGAACGAAAACCTTGCGAACGTCAGCTATCAACAATCCTTTCCAACCGGCACCTACTTTGAAACTGATTTCAACAACAACCGAACAGACGTCGAATAGCCCGAACAATACGCTGAATCCGCAGCTTTATTCCAACCTTGAGGTCATCTTCCAGCAACAGTTGCTCGCTGGATTTGGAACCGGGCCCAACCTGCGCTATCTGCGAATTGCCAGGACCAACCAGAAGATTGGAGACATCGCATTCAAGGCGCAGATCATCGCGACCGTCACCCAGATCTGCAATATCTACTGGGACCTTGTGAACGCCTACGACACCGAGCAGGTTGGCGAGCGCTCGGTTGCCTTTGCCACCGAGACTCTTGACACCAGCCGCAAGCAACTCGCCCTCCAGGCTATTCCGGAGATGGATGTGCTGAAAGCTGAAAGCGAAGTGGCTACGCGCCAGCAGGACCTGACTGTCGCGCGCACCAACCTTGAACTCCAGGAACTCTACATGAAGAACGCCATCACCCGTTCTTTCGACGATCCAGTTCTTCAGGAGCTGCCGGTGGTGCCGACCGATCATCTCGCCACGCAGATACAGCCGGAAACCGAGCCGGTACAGCAGAGTATCGCTGACGCTCTTAAGAATCGCACTGAAATACAGGAAAACGCCCTCGACCTCAGCAACCGCGAGCTGACCCGTAAGTCCGCTCGCAACAACCTCCTGCCGCAGCTCGGTCTTTATGGCTTTTACTCCGGAACGGCATTCGGAGGAGTCCCGAACCCTGCGTTCGCCGCAAGCAACACCGCCCCCGGCGGGTACGGTGGCACTCTCGAAAATGCGCTGAACAACTCGTCGCCCGAGTACCAGGTTGGTCTTCAACTCCAGATGCCTCTGCGCAATCGCGTAGCCAAGGCCGACCAGTACCGCACCGAGCTCGAGTACCGCCAGGCGCAGGTGTACGCTGAAGAGTTGAAGAAGAACATCGTGATTGAAGTACGCAACGCGCGCTACGCGCTGGAGCAAGGCGCCAGCCGCGTGGATGCCGCCAGGCAGGCGCGCGACCTCGCTCAGCGCACACTCGATATCATGCAAAAGGAACAGAAACTCGGCGCCGGATCCAATCAGCAGACGCTCTCAGCCGAGCACGATCTGGCTGTAGCCGAGTCGGCTCTCGTAACCGCGCAGACGGCCTACGAAAAAGCGCGCATCGAGCTGAAGCGCTCCACCGGCTCCGTGCTCGAGGAATACGGAATCTCGATCGACGCCGCGAAATCGGGCGTGGTAGAGGCGGACAACCACTAAAATGGCCGACTCACGCAAGAACGAACGAATTCGGGTTTTAGTTGCCGACGATCAACCGCACATCCTCGAGGCCGTGGAACTGCTGCTGGAGCCGCAGGGCATTCATGTGGACTGCGTGCGCTCGCCGCAACTGCTGCTCGAAGCGCTCGGCCAGGCCGATTACGATGTCCTGCTCATTGACCTCAACTACACCCGCGACACCACCTCCGGCAAGGAAGGTCTCGATCTGCTCGCTCGCCTGCAGGAGATCGATCCGCGCATGCCGGTCATCGTCATGACGGCCTGGGGCAATATCGATCTCGCCGTCGAAAGCATCAAGCGCGGCGCCCGCGACTTCATCCAGAAACCCTGGGAAAACGAGCGCCTTTCCTCGCTGATTCGCGTGCACGCCGAGCTGCACCAGGCTCTGCGCCGCGCGCGCCAGCTAGAACTCGAAAACCGCCTGCTGCGCGCCGAAGGCATGCCCGACTTCGTGGCCGCGGCGCCTTCCATGCAGCCAGTGCTCGAACTCATCGGCCAGGTGGGACCATCTGACGCCAACGTCCTCATCACCGGAGAACACGGCACCGGCAAGGAGATCGTCTCCAAGCTCCTGCACGCCGCATCGCCGCGATCCCGCATGGCGCTTGTTGCCGTCAATGCCGGAGGCCTGCCGGAAGGCACTTTCGAAAGCGAGATCTTCGGCCACGTCAAAGGCGCATTCACCGATGCGCGCTCTGACCGCGTCGGACGTTTCGAACTGGCCAACGGCGGCACCCTCTTTCTCGATGAAATCGCCAACGTCCCGCTGCGCCAGCAGGCCAAGCTCCTGCGCGTTCTCGAAACCGGCGAACTCGAGCGTGTCGGCTCCTCGCAAACCCGCCGCGTCGATGTGCGCGTCTTGTCCGCAACCAACGCCAACCTGCCCGAGGAAGCCAAGGCGGGAAATTTCCGCGAAGACCTGCTCTTCCGCATCAACACGGTGGAGATCCATATCCCCGCCCTGCGCGATCGTCGCGAAGACATTCCGCTGCTTGCCGTGCACTTCCTCAACCGCAATCGCTCGCGCTATCGCAAGCAGGTCACCGGCTTCTCACCCGCCGCCATGCAGCAGATGATGCAATATCCATGGCCCGGCAATGTGCGCGAACTCGAGCACACCGTCGAGCGCGCCGTGCTGCTGTGCCGCGGCGAAGAAATTGAACCCGCCAACCTCGCCATCGCATCCGCAAAATCATCGGCAACCAATTTTGAGAACATGAGTATCGATGAGGTTGAGGCTTTGCTCATTCGCAAGGTCCTCCGCCGCTGCGACGGCAACATCTCGCAAGCCTCTGAGGCTCTCGGTCTCAGCCGGGCAGCGCTCTACCGCCGCATCGAAAAATATGGCTTATGAAAGGCACGTGCGGAAGCGCAAGCCCTCGGCCATTCGCCGGGCGTGGCTGTTCTGTCTCCTGCTCGCATTGCCGACGTTCCTCTTTGCCGGCATCCTGCTCTGGCAGCAGCATGTAACCACTGCTCCTGCTCTGCTGCTTCTGCTTTGCCTGCTGATCTATCTCCTGCTCATCGCAGCTGCGCTGATCGAAGGCCTGATGCGCCCGCTGCAGACGCTCTCCAATGTTGTCTCGTCCTTGCGGGAGGGAGATTACTCGTTTCGCGCCCGCGGCGCGAATTCCCGAGACGCCCTCGGCGAACTGGCTGGGGAAATCAACGCGCTTGCAGACCTTCTGCAAAAACAGCGCGTGCGCTCGCTCGAAGCTACAGCCCTGCTTGCGCGCATCCTCGAAGTGATGCACGCGCCGCTGTTCGCCTTCGATCGCGAAGACCTTCTGCAACTGGTCAACAACGCCGGAGCCCAGCTTCTTGGCCGCCCTCTGGCGCGATGCTTCGGCCACAGCGCGCGGGAACTGGCGCTCGACAATCTTCTCGCCTCCGCCGATCAGACGATTCACTCCTTCGGCACGAAGCCCTCCCGCTGGCTTCTCCGCAAGGCGCTCTTCCGCCAGGACGGCGCACCGCATACGCTCCTGCTGCTCGCCGATGTCAGCCAGCCCTTGCAGGAAGGAGAACAGATCGCGTGGAAGCGCCTGATTCGCGTTCTCGGCCACGAGCTGTCCAATTCGCTCGCACCCATCAAGTCCATCGCCGGAAGCCTGCTGGCGCGTGCCGAAAGCATCGGCGGCGATGACGCCACGGTGCGCGATTTCCGCCGCGGCCTCAGTGTCGTTGAAAGCCGCGCCGACGCTCTGCATCGCTTCGTGCAGTCCTATCGCCTGCTTGCGCAATTGCCCCCGCCGCATTTCAAGCCGGTTCAGACAGGCCCGCTGCTCGAACGGGTTGCGCTCCTCGAGCAGCGCGTGCCCGTCCGCCTTGATCCCGGTCCTCCAGTCCTGCTCAATGCCGATCCCGATCAGCTCGAACAGATGTTCATCAATCTGCTCACCAATGCCGTCGACGCGTCGCTGGCCAACGGCGCCAAGCCGGTCCGCATCGGATGGCGCATCGCTGAATCGGATCTCGTGGTCGGCATCGAAGACAGCGGCCTCGGCATTGCCAACACTGAGAATCTCTTTGTGCCGTTCTATACCACCAAGCCCAAGGGCAGTGGCGTGGGGCTCGCGCTCGCGCAGCAAATCGCCCGCGCTCATGGCGGCGAAATCCGACTTGTGAATCGAGAGGATGGACCGGGGGCCAGGGCCATTATTCATCTGCCCCTGGCGTGATCGGCTTATCCGGCGGCAGAGATGGAAACGACGGTCGACCGGATCTCTGTTGCCATCACGCAGTTGCGTCCCGCGTTCTTGGCGCGATAGAGGGCCGCGTCGGCGATCTGGATCATTTCTTCGTAATTCGTCGGATATCCCGCCGCAACCCCGAAGCTCGCCGTCACTGAGAAGGTCTTGTCGCCTTCGCCGATGTGCGATGCTTCCAATGTCGCGCGCATGTATTCCGCCCTGGCGCGCGCCGCTTCGAAGTCCGACCCGGGAAGAATAAGCAGGAATTCCTCGCCGCCATAGCGGCCCACCCAGTCGTAACTCCGCACCGCGCGCTGGAAGATCGCGCCCGTTTCGCGCAGTGTAAGGTCGCCCGCCACATGGCCCATCGCATCGTTGACGCGCTTGAAATAATCCAGGTCCACCAGGATGATGCTTAGCGGCGATCCATCGCGTTGCGAGCGATCCACTTCGCCGCGCAATCGTTCCACGATGATGCGGTGATTCCACAACCCTGTCAGCCCGTCGTGCTCCGCAAAGTGTCGCATCTGCTCCCGCGTGCGCACCAACTCGGTCTTCTCGCGCTCAAGATCCTGGGTGCGCCCCTTGACAGCGTCTTCCAGTTGCGCCTTCTGGCGCATCAATTGGCCCACGCGCCGTCGCCACGTCCCCACCGCCAGCACTAGCGCAAGCACGCCCAGTTCCCACTTGATGTACTTGTCCTGCCACCACAACGGAAGGATCGTGAAGGAAAACGATGCCACCGGAGAAACCGTGCTGCCGGCCGCATTCACTGCTGCGACCTCAAAGCGATAGTAGCCCGGCTCAAGATGGCGATAGTGCAGCGTCATCTCCCGCGTCTCTTCCCAGCCGGAATCCTGTTCGCCAATCAGACGGTAGCGAATACCGATGTCCTGCGTATCCTTGAACGACAGCAGCGCCATCGAAATCGTCAGCTGGTTGGAGTTCCACTTCACTGAACCACCGTCCGCGACCGGCATCGTGCCCAGCATCACCTGCGAAATGGCGGGTGGCGGCGGCGATCCCGCCAGTGCATCCTGCGGTGCGATCAGGTGGCTCAGACCGCCGGAAGTGCCGATCCACATGCTTCCGTCCCGATCCTCGGTCATCGCGAAGCTGTCCGTGTCGTTCCAAATCAACCCATCGTCCTGCGTAAAGCTCCGCCAGCGATGTCCGTCGTACACCGTGACGCCCGCGTCTTCGCCCACCCACAACCAGCCGCGATGATCCACCACCAGCGAGACAATTTCTTCCGACATCAGCGGCGGCCGCCCTATGTGCTCCGCTTCCACCACTTTGTACCCACTCACATGCAGCCGCATCAGGTCCTGTGATGGACCGGCGGCCCAGACATCGCCATTCCAGTCGACCGCAATCAGGTCAGGCTTGGCTCCCGATTTGCCCGCATCAATCGCATGCCAGCCCTTCGCATCGTGCTTGAAAAGCCCCTGGTCCGAAGTCACCCAGAGGTTCCCCGATTGATCCAGGCTCATATCTGTAAAGCGCAGCCCTGCCTTCGGAAACGCCGGGTCGATCACCGGATGCGGGGTGCGGTCAGCTCCGCTCGGATCCAGCTGGAACATTCCGCTCACCGTCGCGATCCAGAGACGGCTCGGTCCATCTGCCAGAAGCCGATACACCGCCGGCATCGTCTGTTGCTTCCCTACGAGAGATTTGGAGTCGATGCGGGTCAGGTTGCCTGCCATGCTGCCCATCCAGATCGCCCCGTCTGCGGTCACTTCCAGCGATCCCGCGCGCACCACGTGCACACCCGGTGAATGCCAGGCCTTGGGAGCATTTCCGCCCGCCGGAATCCAGTCCAGTCCTGACTCCGTGCCGATCCACAGTCTCCCCTGGTGATCGCGCTTAATCGCCCACAACAGGTTGTCGCTCAATCCGTCGGCTTGGGTATATCCCTCCCACCGGTCTTCGCCTACCCAGCGCAAAAGCCCGTGGCCCACTACGCCCATCCAGATCGAACCCTCGCGATCCACAAACAGTTCCTGCACTTCAAACGGCGACAATCCGTTGTGGTCCGTCACAAGCCGCCAGTGGTCCTTTTCCCAGAGCGCCAGCTCAGATCCCTGCGAGGTGAGAATGCGTCCCTGCCCATCTTCAGCAAGCGTCGGATACGCCTCAGACGATTGCTCTCCCGGCAGATTGCGCACGAAAGCGCGGCTGCCATCGGGCAGCATCTCCACAACATGCAGATTGCTGCGCAGCCAGATGTGCCCATTGCGCGCCACCATCATCGTCAGCCACTGCTCTTCCGGCAGTCCCAGCGTTGCGCGCACTTGTGTCGCTTGCCCGCCATTCAATCGGCAAAGATCCTTCTCGCAGCCGTACCACAGCGATCCATCGGGTCCGTAGAGCACGCTCCAGACAAACCCGCCCTTCAGATCCAGGGGTAAGGCTACCCAATTGTCTGTACCTCGCCGTTTCAACAACACGCCGTGACTGCTCGAGGCCGTTACAACTTCGTCTGGCCGGTGCGACGTAAACGTTGTACCCGTCGGATGCGTGAACTCGTTCAGGGGATAGGGAAGCGGAACCGAAGAGAATTTTCCGTCCTTGCGTTCAAAGTAAACCCCTGCCGATGTACCCACCCAGAGGGTTCCATCAAGGCCGACAAAAACGTTGTCGATGATGCGATCGGGAATTCCCTCGTCTGCACCGTAGCGCTGAAATTGGCTGCCGTCATAGCGATAAAGCCCGTTTTGCGTTCCCATCCAAAGGTAGCCAACCCGGTCCTGCTGGATGGAGGTGATATTGGGATTGCCAAGACCCTGGATATACTCGCGAAAACTGTACCGCTGGGCCGACGAGATCGCACAGATCGAGCAAAGCGCTACGACCGCGACGGTCGCGCGCCAAAGCAAACTGCTCGATTTGGATCTCCGATTCATCAAGGTCGGTCTTTCTCGGCACTTGGAATGGGCAAAATTGGGAAAATTCTCTTAGAGAAGAACCACAAACGATCAACCCAAAACCAAATCTCGATCTCGGATTCTGATTTCTGGCTTGTCAGTAACCCAAATATAGCCTTGGGCCACCTCTGCGAACATGCCACTTTGGTCTAAGTTGTTGTAAGACAAAGGTGCAGAGGTAACTTCAAGACGTTACCAGGGTGCGCAGGCTGTATCGAATCGGACCATCAGCTCTAACAGAATGATTCTGCCCGTGATGTCATCAGTCGCACACCAACGCGTGCTCCGGGAAGGCTCCCGAACCAGTGTCTTCGGTAACGTCTGCGGCTGGGGGTGGGGCGGTGAAAAAGGCGTTCACCTGCTCCAGAACTTCCATTCCGGTCTTTGCCTGGTAGATCGCCTTGCGCAGGCGGGCGCCGCCCGTCACGCCGTGAGTGAACCAGGTGGCAAACTGCTTCATCTTGCCCGCTGTTTCGCCCAGGCGTGCGTCGCGCGGCAGGTCCTTCGTCGCCTCGGCCTCGGCCAGAAGCATTTCAAAATAGGCACGAATCATGTGGTGCCGGTCGGCAAATGTCGGCTGGTCGTAACTGCCCGTGGCCGTATATTGCGCAATCTGCCTGAAGATCCAGGGGTTTGCCGCTGCCGCACGGCCGATCATCACCGCGTCGCAGCCGGTCTGAGCAACCATGGCTGCCGCATCCTCTGGGGTGCGGATATCGCCATTGCCGACGACGGGTAATCCCACCGCCTGCTTGATCGCAGCAATCCATTCCCACCGCGCCTGGCCGCTGTATCCCTGCTCTCGCGTTCGCGCATGCAGCGCCACGGCATTCAACCCCTCGGCCTCCGCCATCCGCGCCAATTCCACACACACAATCGCCGCATCGTTCCAGCCCATGCGGAACTTTACGGTGAAAGGAATCGTCACCGCCTGTCGCACGGTGCGAAAGATCTCCCCAATCTTCGGCAAATCCCGCAGCAAGCCTGATCCGCCATTGCATCCGACTACCCGCTTCGCCGGGCAGCCAAGATTCAGATCGACCGTGTCAAACCCGGTATCCTCGACGATCCGCGCAGCTTCCGCCAGTGTCTCGGCATTCGAGCCGAACAACTGTGCCCCGATCGGATGCTCGTCGTCGTAAAACGTCAGATACCTCCGGCGCTTCGACTCCCGCATCCGCGAAAGCCCGTCTGCCGAAGTAAACTCCGTCATCAGCAAACCACACCCCGACTGCTGATTTGTGACGGTTTCCTCAACCGCCGCGATTTCCTGACCTGGGCTCTCTGCCCCCTGGTCTCTCGAGAAGACGCTGGCATGCCGGATAAACCGCCGGAAAACGGTATCAGTAACGCCGGCCATCGGCGCCAGCACCGTTGCCGGCGCCACCACCACCGGCCCAATCCGCATCTCGGCCGGCACACGAACCCCCTCGGGCATCGCATGCTCCCTGGGATTGTCCCAGTCCTTCTTTACCGTGAATCCCTTGCCAGCCATAAATGCTGTTCTCAGTTCAGAGTTCGAAGTTCACAGTTCCAAAGCTCTAAACAACTGCGAACTTAGAACTCTGAACTGCCAACTGTCTTCAAACATACGTGGGCCTCCGCCGTGGCGGAGGCCCGATCGCTCAGCCGTGCTCCAGCCTACTTTGCCGGAGACGTCTCGGCAGCCTTGGCGTACTTGCGGCGGAACCGCTCCACGCGTCCCGCTGTGTCTACCAGGCGCTGTTTGCCGGTGAAAAACGGGTGGCAGTTCGAGCAGATTTCCACGTGAATGTCGCCCTTGTGGGTCGAACGGGTCTCAAAATTGTTTCCGCAGGCGCACATCACGCGCACTGCGGCATAGTTGGGATGAATCTTTTCCTTGGGCATCGCTAAAGACAAACCTTTCCTGCAATCTTCCCTATCTATTGTATTGGGATTCATCAGCCAGAGCAAACGATTCAGGCCCCACCCCCTGTTTACCGTCTTTTCCCCCACGTAAACCACTGAAAACAGAAAATCTCCTAAGAGACGGGGAAGGCGATGGCTGAGAACCGGCGACTTGCACTGAAGCCACTACCGCCGCAGTGCCTTCGCAATCCCCGCCTCCACCAGCGGCGCCATGATGTCGTACCCGGCCTGCGTCGGATGCACTCCGTCGTGACTCAGGTTCGCAGGCAATCCATCCCGGTCGTCCTTCATCGCCGAATGGTAGTCGACATACACGTGCTTGTGCTCCGCCGCATATTTCTGCATCCAGGCGTTGATTTCGTCGATCTTCGGCGCAGGCGTGAGCCCCTGCTGCCATGGGTAGTCGAAAGCCGGAAGAATGGAACACAGCACAACCCGAATGTGATTCGCATCTGCCATCTCCGCCATCGCGGCGATGTTCGCTTCGGTCTCTTCGAGCGTCATTGGCCCCGTGTTCCCGGCAATATCGTTCGTTCCCGCCAGAATCACCACCGCCTTTGGCTGCAGCGCAATCACGTCCTGGTGGAAACGCAGCACCATCTGCGGCGTCGTCTGCCCGCTGATGCCGCGATTGACGTAGGGCTTTGCGGCAAACACTCCGCCCGGCGCGTCGAAATGCCAACCCTCGGTGATGGAATCGCCCATGAACACGACGCGCTTTTCACTCGCCGCCGGTGACCCCAGTTTCAAATCAGCCTCCTTGAACCGCGCCAGCCACGGAAAATCCGTCAACAGTTGCTGGTCGTGCTTGCGCCAATAATCGTTGTCAGGATGCTTCACCGCAGCCGGCGTCGGCGCGGGCGCCTGTGTCTCCGGCACGTTCCCCGGCTCCTGCCCTCGAACCCCAGTCAAACCAATTCCCGAAACAACAGCAAGAACGCCAACGGCTATGCGCAACGAAATCCGATTCAAAGCGATCCACCTTCCCGATGAACTCATTGCAATCGAAATCCATCTTAACGCTACGCCGTGGCCTTGGATGTCCTTCCCTGCTGAGCGGGGCAGGGCGCATTTTCCACCAACCCGCACGCCTTTCCCACCGCAACGCGCCGCGCCGATTGCGCTAGGCTTTGTAGAGCACATGAGCGAATGTCCCATCTGCAACGGCGTAGGTCTGGTCCGCGTTGTCTCCGAAGGCGGCCTGTGGGTCTCCCGCGCCTGCGAATGCCAGGAGGCTGACCGCGAAGAGCGCCGCCTTGCCGCTGCCCACATCCCCGAGCGCTACCGCCAATACACGCTGGACGGCTACGAAACCGCTTTCCGCGGAGCCGATCAATCGCTCAGCCGCGCTCATCTCACCGCGCGCAAGTTTGTCGATGCATATCCCGTCGACACCGCAGGCAAAGGCCTGCTCTTCACCGGCTCCATCGGCGTAGGCAAGACGCATCTCGCTGTCGGCGTGCTGCGCCGCCTCATCCAGGAGAAGGGCTGCCGCGGGCTCTTCTGCGATTACCGCGAACTGCTCAAGAACATCCAGAACAGCTACAACCCGCAGGTCAACACCACCGAACTCGAACTGCTAAAGCCGGTTTTTGCCGCCGAAGTACTTGTGCTCGACGACCTGGGCGCGCAGAAGCCCAATGAATGGGTCTGGGACACAGTCGCCCTCATCCTTAACACCCGCTACAACGACAAGCAGACCACCATCATCACCACGAACTACCCTGATCTGCCGGCCGCCGGCGGAGGCCTCAGCAGCCCGGAGCGCGCCGCCCGCGAGCAAACCCTCGGCGACCGCATCGGCGACCGCATGCGTTCCCGGCTCGCCGAGATGTGCGTCAAGGTCGAGATTACCGGCGAAGACTTCCGCCAGACCGTCAAGCGCGCCCGCTTCGGCTGACCAATTGCGCGACGTGCAACGCGAACATCCTCACCCGAAAAAAACAACATGCCTGGCAAACTCGAAATGATCGTCGGACCTATGCGGAGCAACAAGACCGCCGAACTCCTGCGCCGCATCGAAATCCGCCGTCAATACGCCAAGCAGTGCGTGCTTCTCCTCAAGCCCAGCGCCGACACCAAGTCCGCAGCCGGTGTGGTCGAAAGCCGCAACCCCAACGGCTGTGGAAAAATGGAAGCCGTCGAGTTCCCCAACTCCGATCCCTGGTCCATCCTCCCCATCCTGGCGGAGACGGAGCAAAACATCGGCAAGCGTGTCGAGTGCATCGCGATCGACGAAGGCCAGTTCGTCGCCGACCTCTTCCTCTTTACCAAGCGCATGCTGCAGCAGGGCCACGACGTCATCGTCTCGGGCCTCGAACTCGACTTTCGCGGTATGCCCTTTGGCGAAATGCTCCAGCTCTCATGGCTCGTGCGCATTTACGCCGGCAACCTCACCGAGCTGGTCGCTTACTGCAGCTGCGGAGCCAAGGCCCTCTATCCCCAGCGCCTCGTCGACGGCAAGCCCGCTGCTTACACAAGCCCCATCATCATGGCCGGCGACTTCTACGAGCCCCGTTGCGACGCACACTTCGTCCTCCCTGGCCGCCCCCACTAACGAGCCGTCGATATTACGCCGCCCGTCATCCCGCTTTTCTTGGCAATGACTTTTCTGCTTCGCGGCTGGCAATCTCATCTGATGTTGCAAAAATCAGTGGGAACCTCACCGCAGCTTCAACCATGTCATCGGTGATCGCGTGAATTGTAAGAAGGCCCTTGTCTCCGAAAAGCAGACGGAGGCGTTTCTTGACGTTGGTCAATCCTATCCCCGTGCCGCTTGCTTCGCGTGCTCTCGTCGGTTTCAACCCGGCCCCGCTGTTTATGACCGAGATGCTCAATTGTCCATCATCTTCTTTTGCGGTCACCTCGATGAGCCCCGCACTCACCCGTGAAAGTCCGTGAACATAGGCATTCTCAACGAGCGGTTGAAGAATCATTGTCGGCACCAGGGCATCGTAGTAGCGCGGATCGATGGCGATGTTCTGGCGGATCTGCCCTGCCGATCGGATGTTCTGAAGTGCCAGATACATCTCAATGAACTCCATCTCCTCCTGCAGACAAATCAATTGTTTCGGTCCCCGCTCGAGGGAGACGCGAAGCAAACTGCAAAGCTGCTCCATCATTCTGTCTGCAGTCCGCACATCGGAGTACATCAGGCTGGAAATGCTGTTCATCGTGTTGAAAAGAAAATGAGGATTGATTTGCATGCGAAGCGCCAACATTTGCGCTTCTGTCAATTCGATGGCCAGCTGCGACATGTCTCTTTCCTTCTGTCGCGCTTCCCTGTAATAGCCGATGCCGCGGATCACCATGAACGCACCCCAGAAAACCGCCGTATTCTCCAGGAATTCATCGGCAAGACTGAAATCCAGTCTCTTCCAGAAACTGATTGGGACTCGACTAGTGGGAAATCCGCATGCCGCCAGCGCCATTTCGACAATTACGCTCATCACCACGCTGATGGGGACGATGCGCAACAGGATGTAGCGCAATCCGGCCTTCTGCAGGCTCTCTCCCAGCCAGAGCCACAGAAACCAGCAGAATATGCCCCACAGCAGGTATTGAAGTTCCCACGCCTCGATTGCGCGCCAAAAGCTGAACGGAGACTTTTGATACCAGATTCGCATGCCCAGCCACTGCTGCAACGCGAACAACAGGCCGACGATCAGGAAGCTGCCGAGAAATGGAATCGGTCGCATTCCAACGCGTTCTGAGCGGCTAAAGAGGCTTCTGAAACTCATGATTAACTTCGCGAAAAGCGGACTCCATCGCTGCAATCCGGTCGTGATCGTGTCTCATCGCCGGAGCGTCGTCCGTGGCGAGACTGCACAGGCGCGGCTGTTTTCCCAGCTGTCATGTGACCGAGTTTTCGATCATACCAGCTTGTTTGACGGCGCACTCGGGAATAGGACGCGATTTGTGACGAGCGACGGAAAATCGAAATCGACGCCACCCGGAACCTGCGCTCCAATTCGCCTTGTTCTCACTGACCCGCAAGGCCTTCCACAATGAATATGCGGCTCTTTGCTGCGTTTTGCCTGATAGGCCTGATTGCCGCATAGGCTGGTGAGTCGTACCATTCACGCGCCATCTGCGTACTGTCGAATTCGATGATCACAACCCGGTCCTTTGGCGCGTCTCCTTCCAGGGCCTGAATCTTGCTGGTACTAACCACAATGCGATGGTTGAAAGGCGCCAGTGTTTCCCCTATCTTCTTGCCATATTCCTGCAAGGCAGTGGGGTCTGTGATCTCGGCTTCCGCGATCACGTAGCCAGGTGGCGTCTTCGCCTGCTGCCCTCCGATCGCAATCCCGCCGATAAAGCCGACAGAGACGCCAACCACGATCGCAAAGACCGGTTTCAGTTTCGTCTTCATGGCTCCGCTACTCCGCGTCTTCCTTTTTCTGCTCCGGCGCCTTCTCCGGCGTTGTCAGCGGCTTGATGATGTCATCGAGATACGCCGGCGTTCCATCCACGCGCTCCAGCGCCGGATACCGCTCCCCATCGTGATAATCAATCTGCGCCGTCGATACAAAAGAATCCGCCTGGACAATCACTTTGATCGGTTTCGCAGGATCCTTCGCATCGCGAATCGCAGCGCGCAGCGCATCGCCCGAATAGACCACGTCATTCACTGCCATGATCTTCTCGCCCGGCGCCAGCCCTGCCTTGTCCGCGGGTCCATTCCACAGCACATCGGCGATCGTCCCATCCGCGCCAACCCGCAGCCCGATCGAGTACCAGCAATCCACGCCTCCGCCCCGCCGCCCTTCCGCAGCAGCAATCATCCGCTCTGACTTCGAGGGCTTGTCGTGATACACCAGCTTGTACCCGCCCTGCTCCAGCCCTGCTGCGTCCACGTGCGGATTGATCTTGTCCACGCGATCGTGCAGGAACGTCGCCCAGTCATACGGCACCACCTGGTTCAAATCCTGCACCAGTTCATCGAAGGTGTATGTCACAATCAGCGGCCCGGTGTTTCCGCCCTTACCCAGGAAAATCTTCACAAAGTCATCCAGCGATTTCTTATCCTGCGTCATCTTGCGGATCAGAGTGTCCGCGTCCAGCCACAGTACTTCGCCCTCGAAGTAATAGTCTTGCCCGCGTCGCCAGTTCGACCACGCCTGGTTTCCCCCGCGCAGAATGCTCGCGCCTGCCGCGGTGTCCACCGTCGGCCGCCACTCGCGGCCCCGCGTGTAATCCAGCTCCGCCGCCGTCATCGCCAGCACATCCTTGTACGCCTGCGGATTCTTCAGTCCCGACCGCGCCGCCAGCACATTCCCCCAGTACTCCGTCATGCCTTCATAGACCCACAGCATCGAGCCCTGCATCGGCGTCGCAAAGTCCGGCTGATACAGTCCCGCCGGCCGCCGATACTTCCCATTCCACGAGTGGGTGAACTCATGCGAGAGCAAGTCCGAGTCCGGCAATTGGTGCACGTCATCGGCGAATCCCTTCTCGCCGACGCCGTTGTCTGAAGACTGTCCATGCTCCAGTCCCATGCCGCCCGCGATATCCGACATGGTCAGCAGAAAGTGGTACTCGCTGTAGTGGTGCGAAGCGTAAAGCGCGTCTGCTTCGCGCACCAGGTTTGCCACTTCGGCCAGCACCGCGGGACGCAGGTTCGCATCCTCCGGCGCATCCGCCGCGACATCCAGAAAATGCTGCGGCTTGATCGTCGGCGCGAGCGGATACTCATGGAAATACAACCCCGTCAAAATCGGCGAATCCTCCAGCTGCTCCACCGTCGTCGTCGCAAACTTCGTCGTGCTCCCAGCCACCGGAACCGGATACGCCCCGCTGCTCACCGGCCTCAGCGCCGTCCCGATCCCCCAACCCGCGGGCACCTTCACCGACGGCTGAATCGCGATGTCCTTCACCGGCACATGCGCCGGATAGAACATCAGCGCCTCCCACTCCAGCGCCGCCATCCGCTGCGAAACCCGCCGCGTCACAATCGAATCCAGATGCATGTGAATCGTCTTCACGCCTTCCGGCACCGTCAGGTGATACTCGAAGAGGCTCACATCGTCCCGGCGCCATTCCAGTGTCTTTCCATTGGCCGTGAACTCCACGCCGACAATCGAAGACGCCGGCCCCGAAGGCATGTGATGCCCCGGAATCCACTCCGGCGAAATCAGGGTCAGTGGTCCCGGCGTCACCGGAAAATCGATCTCCGCATGAAACAGCTTGCGTGGCGCGTCTGAGAGATCAGCTGTAATCTCTATCGGCGGCTTCTGCGCACGCGCAATTGGAATGGCGAGGACAAACACCAAAAGGGCAGGGAAGTAGTGGGCACAGCGCTTCAACGTGAGCATCCCGACGAGGCCTCCTGAAGAATTCAGGTTATCCCATGCCGGCGCGTCGTCCCGAATCCGTTTGCCCCACCCATCTGACGTCCGGCGCCAAGCTACTCGCTCATATTCAGCAAGTCCTTAATCCGCCCTACCAGCGTCGGCGGACTCTTGTCGTGCGCCAGCGTCATCTTCCCGTCCGAAGGTAGCCAGACCTCTTCGCCCGAGGAACTCGCGTTGAACAGTCCCAAACGGTGCTTCTCTGCGAGGCGCGCCACGGTCATGTAGGCCGCCTCCTCCTCTGACCAGGCGAACGATACCAGAATAAAATCGGCTCCAATGGCGTAATCGGAACTCGATGCTTCCTCCTCCTCGCGCCGCTCTTTGCCGACGGGCCCATTCATCGGAGGAAAAATCTGAATCATCTCCTCAAACCACGCGCGCAAGTTCACCGAACTGAGATCCGGATTATCGTAGCCGTGGTCTTCGCCCCATTTCGTCTGTCCTGCATACCAGTCCAGAAACTCAGCATGGCTCGCTGGAACGACATCGGGCTCGAAGACCAGGAGGTCGTAGCTCATGATTTGATGCTATCCCGTGAGCGGGGATTTTGCGCCTTCCCGCAGCCAATATTCTCTCTTCGAGAGGGTTCTCGCCGGCCTCCCCGCAGTTCCCTGATTGTGCCTTTATGTCCAGCGTGTTAAAAGCTAAGGAACAGGGTACAAGGCCGAATTGTCTTTCCGGGCTGCGTAGGTCAAAATGCAGCGACCGGACATCAAGCCATTTTCAGAAGGCCCTGATTCTCGCGTCAAGGACATTCTCAGAGGCATGAGCGCCGGGCCCATGACGGAAGTGGAAACTCTCTACGGCGACTATCCCATCGACCGCGCATTCGACGAGATGCGCGAATCGACCGGAGACATTCGCCTCCATTATCGTGCCCTGGCTGAAACGCTTGCGCGCCTGCCGCAGGATGAGCTTCAGCGCCGCAAACAGTCGGCCGAGCTGTCGTTCCTCACGCAGGGCATCACCTTCACCGTCTACGGCCGCGATGAAGGCACCGAGAAAATCTTCCCCTACGACCTGCTCCCTCGGCTCGTCACATCCCAGGAGTGGGATCGCATTGAACGCGGCCTCACGCAGCGCATCACAGCCCTGAATCTCTTCCTCCGCGACGTCTACTCCGAGGCCAAGATCCTCAACGACCGCGTTGTGCCGCGTGAACTGGTATACAGCTGCAAGCATTACCGCCGTCAGATGCGCGGCCTTCAGGTTCCCCGCAACGTCTACATCTCCGTCGTCGGTTCTGACCTGCTTCGCCTCAATACGGGCGAATTCGTTGTTCTGGAAGACAACCTCCGCGTTCCCTCCGGTGTGAGCTACATGCTCACCAACAGGCGCGTCATGAAGCGCACCTTCCCTGAGCTTTTCCATAGCTACGGCGTGCGCCCCATCGAGCACTATCCACAACTCCTTCTCGCCACGCTGCGCTCGCTGGCCCCGGAGGGCCGCCCCGAGCCCAACATCGTCCTGCTCACCCCCGGCGTCTTCAACTCCGCCTATTTCGAGCACACCTACCTCGCGCGTCAGATGGGCATCGATCTGGTTGAAGGCCGCGACCTCGTCACCCACGACAACATTGTCTACATGCGCACTACCGACGGTCTCAAGCGCGTCGATGTGATCTACCGCCGCGTCGACGACGACTTCAGCGACCCGCTCATCTTTCGCGGCGATTCGATTCTCGGCTGCACCGGGCTGTTCAATGCTTATCGCGCCGGCAACGTTACCGTCACCAACGCCTTCGGCACCGGCCTCGCGGACGACAAGGCCCTTTACGCTTACATACCCGACATCGTCCATTACTACCTCGGCGAGGATCCGATCCTCAACAACGTCAAAACCTACCTGATGACCGAAGAAAAAGAACGCCAGCACGTTCTGGCCAATCTCGACAAGCTCGTCGTCAAGGCCGTCGGCGAAAGCGGCGGCTACGGCATGCTGATTGGCCCACATTCTACGGCGCACCAGCGCGAAGAGTTTGCCGCTCGCATTCAGGCCAACCCGCGGAACTACATTGCCCAGCCGACACTCGACTTCTCCCGCGCCCCCTGCCTTATCGGCGACCGTCTCGAGCCGCGTCACGTCGACCTGCGGCCGTACATTCTTTTTGGCGACAA
This sequence comes from uncultured Acidobacteriaceae bacterium, assembly GCA_963830285.1. Taxonomy (GTDB): domain Bacteria; phylum Acidobacteriota; class Terriglobia; order Terriglobales; family Acidobacteriaceae; genus Telmatobacter. The sequence continues at coordinate 139,668 of CAWHLU010000007.1, read as the reverse complement.
GATCAACATCGTCCCCGGAGGACTCACCCGCGTGGCCCTCGAAAAAGGTTCGCTCGTGGTCAACTCATCCCAGGGCGGCGGCAGCAAGGACACATGGGTTCTGGAGTAGCCGACGGATGCAAAAACACGAACCACCGCACCCGGTTTGCGTCATGGCACGATCTCGGGTGCCCCATCCTTGACGAAGTCAGAGTGAGAAAGCACGAGCCGCCGCACATCCAGTTTGTATCAGGGCATGACTTCAGTCATGCCGAACGAGCAGCACAATAGGCCGGGGCATTAGCCCCTGAGGAACCGAAAGCAGGAAAACGCAGAGCGGATGGGCGCAACACAAACGCATTTCAGACTTCGGGAGAGTACCAAAATGCTTTCGCGGGTTGCCGACAGCCTCTATTGGATGAGCCGCTACCTCGAGCGCGCCGAGAATACCGTGCGTCAGCTCGACGTTGCCATGAGTCTCATGCTCGACTCAGGGGGCGCCAGCGCCGAAACCCACTGGCAGCGCCTTGTCGCCTCCCTCGGCAATCCTTCCGGGCTCGAGTGGTCCGGCGACCCCGGCGCCAATGCTGAAACGCTCGTCTTCGATAAGCACCATCCGGCATCCGTCACCTGTTGCATCGATGCCGCACGCGAAAATGCGCGCCAGATCCGCGAAGAAATCTCCACCGAGCAGTGGCAGCGCCTGAACCGCCTCTACCACCTCATGCACTCCCCGCACACCGAGACGCAGTTCCGTTCCAACATCAACGACGTGCTCGCTTCGCTCATCGACGCCATCCATCTCTTCAAAGGCGTCAGCGACACAACCATGATTCATGGCCAGGGCTGGCATTTTATCCGCCTCGGCCGCTACCTCGAGCGCGCCTACGCCATCGCGACGCTCCTGCAGGTCTACCAGCCCTTGCTTTCGATTCAGCCGGAACGCGAACACTCCGGCTACCAGTATCTGGAGCAGGTCGGCCTGTTGCGCTGTTGTACGGCCTTCGAAGCCTACTGCCAGGTCTATACCGCCGACCTCACGCCCGATCGCATTCTCGAATTCCTCCTCCTCAATCGCGACTTCCCCCACGCCATCCGCTACTCCGTCGACGGTGTTCGTCAGGCAATACAATCCATCCAGCACACCGGAGGTCGCCGGCCACCCGACGAACTCTCGGCGGGCATAGGCAAATTGCACGCCATGCTCAGCTTCACCTCCATCAGCGAGATCTTGAACGGCGATGCCGCTGCGTTCCTTCACACCATTCGCCAGCAGTGCATGCGCATCCACGAACTCATGTACCGCTATTACATCCAGTACTCCATCCAGTCCGCGCTGGCGATTTAACTGAGGATCCGATACGCATGAACTGCTACTCCATCCGGCACCTTACGCGTTATCGCTACTCGCGTTCGGTCAGCGAGAGCATCATGGAAACACGCATGCACCCGCGCTCCGACTCGAATCAGCATTGCCTCACCTTTTCGCTCTCCGTCAGTCCGCGCTGCCGTGTCTTCACCTACCGCGATCACTTCGGAAACAATGTCCATCACTTCGACATTCCCGGTGAGCACAACCAGCTCGTTATCGTCGCCGAATCCGTCGTCGAGCAGCAGCCCATGCCCGACGTTCCCGCTTTTCTCTCCCCAGATGCGTGGCAGGCCCTCGACGCAATGATCGAAGCCGGCGACTACTGGGAGATGCTGCTGCCCAGCGAGTTCGTGGTCGAAACGCCGGCCCTGACCCTGCTGGCATCGCAGATGGGAGTCTCCCGGCGTGACGATCCCTTGATGCTCGTTCAGGAACTCAATCAACGTCTCTTCGACTACTTCGAATACGTCCCTCGCTCCACCCGCGTCGATTCTCCCATCGACGAAGCCATCGTCAGTGCTCGCGGCGTCTGCCAGGACTTCGCCCACACCATGATTGCCTTGCTCCGCCTGGTGCGCATCCCGGCTCGCTACGTCTCCGGCTACCTCTATCGAAGCCGCGAAGACCACGACCGCTCTACCCCCGACGCAACTCACGCATGGGTCGACGTCCTGCTCCCTCATCTCGGCTGGGTTGGCTTCGATCCTACCAACAATCTCGTCGCCCACCATCGCCATATCCGCACCGCCGTAGGTCGCGACTACGCCGACGTCCCCCCAACCCACGGCATCTTTCGCGGCAAGTCTTCGAGCGAGCTTTATGTTGCCGTTCACGTTGAAGCCAACGATGCGCCCCCGGCCCTCGATCGCAAGATGCCCATCCCCGAGGATTGGTCCGTTCTTGTCGAGCGCGCTCAACAACCCCCGGAGCGCCCCCAGCCCCTCATTGACGTTCAGCAGATGCAGCAGCAGCAATGATGGCCAACTGCGGCGTTTGAGAGACCAATCGATAATTTTTAGGGACAAACGGCATTTTTATGACCAACCGCTGGATTTGTGACACGAACCTACATTCTTGAGGGATGAAACGGCGTTTTTGTACTCCTGCCACGACCTCGCATCCGGATTTCCTTATTGAATCCTTACCGTCTTACCAAATAGATTTGGAGGGTATTCTCAGAGCGCGGCGTTCGGTGTCGGCATTGCTCGAGCACTCAATGCGAAGTTCTAAAGCGCATGCAGCACGCGTTGAATCCCAGTAAGAACGAAGATGTCGCAAGTCAAGCAAGCCCGCCGCCAGCGGCCTTGAATCGTTCGCGCAAATAAGAAATAAGGTCGCTTCCCACGACCAACGCAGCAAGTATCTTTTTGGAGGAACCAGCCGTGAAAAAGTCCCTTATGGGATGGATACTTCTCTGTATCCTCTCCACCGTCACTCTCTCCTTCGGGCAAACCGCATCCACTTCCCTTCGCGGCACCGTCAAGGATCCCGCCGGAGCCCTTGTACCCGGCGCCAAAATCACCATCACCGACAAGGCGACCGGGACAAGTCTTAGCGCGGTTTCCGACAACTCAGGCAATTACACCTTTCCCCAGATCCCACCCGCAAAATATCTCATCGCGGTTGTGGCTACCGGGTTCGGAGACCAGACCAAATCCGCTGAGCTTCTTGTGAACCAGCCGGCGACGATCAATTTTGCGCTGTCCATCCAGTCAAGCAGCGAGACGGTGGACGTGAGCGCAACAGCGCAGACACTCAACACCTCCGATGCAACCATCGGTAACTCGGTGGGCAATGAGACCATTCAGGCAATGCCCATGGATGGCCGCGACCCGATCTCGCTGCTCAGCCTTCAGCCGGGTGCCCTATACCTCGGCGAAACTGCCAATCTCATGGATAAAACCCAGGCAGGCGATTTGGACAGCCGGCAAGGCTCTGTCTCCGGCGCACGCTCTGATCAGGGCAACGTCACCCTCGATGGCATCGACGACAACGATCAGATCAACGGTTACGCTTTCAATGGCGTCCTTCGATCCACCCTCGATTCCACCGAAGAATTTCGCGTGACTACATCCAATGGAAATGCCGACGCCGGGCGTTCATCGGGCGCGCAGATTTCCCTTGTCACCAAGAGCGGAACCAATAAATTCCACGGCTCTCTGTACGAATACAACCGTCCGTCCAACCTGGTGGCGAATGACTGGTTCATCAAGAATCAGCAGGCAACTGCCGGGGAAGAAAATCGCCCCACAAAGTACATCGTCAACACCTTTGGCGGCAGCGTCGGCGGCCCGGTTCTGAAGGATAAGCTCTTCTTCTTCTTCAACTATGAAGGACAACGAAAAGCCACGAACGACGCAGTCTCCGCCACTACGCCATCCGCTACATTTCTCAACGGACAGCTCGGCTACACCGACGTCAACGGCAATATCCAGATGCTCAGCTCTCAGCAGATCGCACAACTGGATGCCAATTGCACTCAGTGCACGGCTCCCGGCATTGATCCGGCGATGCTCTCTTATCTCTCCACCGAGCCTGCCGCCACCGTTCTTAGCCAGGGCGACGGGGTCAACTTCGGGGCCTACAGTTTCAGCTCGCCCGCGCCATCAACGCTCAACACCAGCATCGGAAAGATCGACTACGCGCTGAACAAGTCAAATCACATCTTCGCCCGCGGCAACCTCCAGAAAGACACAGCCGTTGGCGATGAGAACCTTCCCGGCCAGCCTCCCTCCAGCTCCCTTGAAGACAACACCAAGGGCATGGCCTTCGGACACACCTGGACCCCAACGGCGAACATCGTCAATGACCTGCGATATGGCTATGTTCGCCAGGGGTATGCCAGCGCGGGAATCGGCAAGGGCGACTACGTGACCGTTCGCTTCTATCACCCAGCCAACAGCGCAGACTCGCAGTTCCATTGTGAATGTGCCGGTCAACACCCTCGACGACACGCTTAGTTGGAACAAGGGTAATCACTCCCTCTCCTTCGGCGGCAACTGGCGAATGATCCAGAACAACAACGCAAACGACACGGGCTCGTTTAACGGCGCCAATACCAATCCCTCCTACCTCAGCCAGAGAGGTGCACCCGATCCCACCACGCTGGGCCTGCCGGCGGTCGGGGCGAATGCCACCTCATTCGACCAGTTCTACGCCACGATCATTGGGGACGTTGCAGAGCGGGATGCAAGCGCAAACTACGTAGTGACAAGCCCGACCAGCGCCACACTTCTGCCGGACGGTGCATTTGTTACACGCCACTTCAAGGCCAATGAATTTGAATACTTCCTGCAGGATGCCTGGCGCATCAAGCCGAATCTCACCATCACCGTCGGACTTCGCCACACCTTGCTGCAGACACCATACGAAACCAAGGGACAGGAGATCGCCCCGACCGTCGACACTCACGACTGGTACGTGCAGCGTGGTGTAGCGGCAGCAAAAGGCCAGGTTTACGAGCCGGACCTCTTCTTCACCCCAGCCGGCAAAGCCAACAATGCTCCAGCTTACTGGCCAAAGCAGAAGTTCAATATTGCGCCGCGACTTGCAGTTGTCTACGCACCCACTCCGAAAACCTCGATCCGTGCGGGCTTCGGCACTTATTACGACCATTACGGGGAAGCGTTGACCAGCCGCTTCAGCCGCCTCGGTTCCTTCGGGCTCTCTTCACAGTTTGAGAGCCCCGCGAACACAGTTAACTTCAACACCGCGCCGATATTCACCGGGGCGAATAACCTTCCCAACCTGCCCGTGCCCGCAGCTCCGTCAACGCAGACCTACCCCTACGCCGTTCCCGATGGCACCTTCGGCATCAATTGGGGCATCGACAACCACATCAAGACACCATACGTCTATGCGTTCAATCTTTCGGTCCAACGCGAGCTCCCTGGCGGTTTCCTGCTCGATTCTGCCTTCGTCGGGCGTATCGGCCGACACCTCTTCCAGCAACTCGACCTGGCCGAGCCTGTTGACTACAACGACCCTCAAGGTGCTGGAGATTACTTCACTGCCGGAACACAGATGTCGAAAGACTCTGACCAGTTGGGCGGCTCCTGTCTCTACTGCGACGGAACCTTGCAGCACATTCCGACCATTCAGTACTTTGAAGACGTTTTTCCGCAGATGCAGAATCTCGACTTCAATGGTGAAAGCTCCACCGACGCGATTTACAACGATGAATGGGCGCCTCAGCGCTATGTCTACGGCGAAACCGGTGCGCTCTATGACATTGACTTCGCGTGCGACTATGGATGCCCCAATGGAACGCTGTTCTGGGATCAGCAGTTCTCATCTCTCATCGCGCTTTCGTCAATGGGCAATAGCTCCTACAACGCAGGACAGTTCACGCTTCGTCGTCCCTCCCAAAAAGGACTTGCCATCGATTTCAGTTACACCCTCTCGAAGTCCTTCGACATGGGCTCCGATGCTGAACGCTCAGTCACGTCCTATGGCGCAATCCAGGATGTTTGGAGGCCGAAGCTCAGCCGCGGCATCTCCGACTTCGATGCCCGCCACCTCATCTCAGCCGATTGGGTCTACGCTCTGCCCATCGGGACTGGCAAAGCCTTGCTGGGAAGTTCCGGCAAACTCGGCAACGCCATCTGGGGCGGCTGGCAGTGGGCAGGACTTGGCCGTTGGTCCTCCGGTCTCCCCTTCTCCTTGATCGAGCCCGGCTGGACAACCAACTGGGAACTCCAGGCATTTGGTGTGACCACCGCGAAAGTAACAACCCACAAGCACATGGAAGGCGGAGCTGAACAGGTCTTCTCCAACGATCAGGCGATTCAAGACGGCGTCAAGACTGGATCGCCAGTTCGCCTTCCCTATCCGGGAGAAGCTGGCCAGCGCAATAACTTCCGTTCCGACGGCGTCTTCGACATCGATTCGTCCACGGCCAAGGACTTCAATCTCAGCGAAAGAGCGCGTTTGAAGTTCACATGGGAGGTCTACAACGTCACAAACAGCGTGCGTTTCGATGCCGGCTCGTATGGCAACGCAACCTTCGCCAACCAATTAACCGGTGGTGGTTTGGGATTCTATGCCAGCACGCTCGGCTCCCACATCTTCCGCCGTCAGCAGTTCGGCCTGCGCCTCGACTTCTAACATTCAACAACAAGAAAACGCCGGAAGAGCGAAAGCTCTTCCGGCGTTTTTTGCTTCGCAGATGGCATCCCAAACTTTCGCTACTTGCTCGCCGTGGCTACTTCCGCCCCCATTGCCTTCAATCGATTCTGCGCCAGCTGCCAGCTCGACGTCGGAATCATCATCGCCTCCTTTGGCTTTTCCAGCTTGCGATAATCCGAGATCGCCGCATCGCGCTCGCCGTACTGCTCGGCAATGCGCCCGAACGCGTACCAGTAATCGTCATCCGGCTCGTCCAGATTCAGATCGTCCATGGCGCGGAGCAGAAGGTCATGCGCTTCCTTCGTCTTGCCGGTCTCAGCGTAGACACAGGCCAGCGTGTGCAGAATTGCCGGATTGTCGCGATCCATCTGCGTTGCTTTTATCGCGGTGGCCACGTCCGCCTCGTCTATCTTGCCGGTATAGAGCGCGAACCATGCCATGGAATTCAGCAGGCTCGCATCCGCCTTGCCTTGATCGATCAGCTTCTGGATCCATCCGCGTGCCGCCACATAATTTCCCCTGCTCGCTTCGATCCGCACCTTCCCCTGCAACGCGTCAGCATCGCCATCCAGCAGCTTCAGCCGCGCATCCGCCAGCGCCAGAGCCTGATCGTAGCGTTTCAGACCGATCAGCCCCTCCACGTCCGTCATGAAGGCCATCCGTGATTCCGGCACTTCCTTCAGCAACTCCGATCCAACCTCCTCGAGTTTTTGGGAGTCGTCGAGTTGCGAATAACCCATTGCCAGCGCCAGTTCGATATTCGTCTTCTCGCGATCCGTCGTCGCACTCTTGCGCGCGTCTTCCAGCAGCTTCACTCCCTGCGCGGCTGTTGGTTTCGTGCCCACCATCAGTGACGCTGCCGCCAGCGTCATCTTGTGCGCATCCGCAGCCTCGCCCTTGATCCAGAACCGCGGGAAAACCGGGCCGCCGAGCGTGTCATCTCCTCCGCCCAGGTGCTGGTCTTCGCGAATCCAGTCCAGCAGTACCTTCGCGCCATTCAGGTCCCCGGCCTTGATCCGATCCAGCATCTCCAGCGCAATGGAGTTGGGCTTGTCCAAGGTGTCCAGCATCTTGTACTGCCCGCTCTCTTTCACCACGAAGAACGTAATGGTCGGGCCGCCAGGAATCTGAATCTTTTCGCGGTACCCGGTCGCGTCGTCTCCATCACCCTTCGGATCGAATGCCTGCAGCAGGATGTCGATCGTCACATCCAGCGAATTGTCCTGCCGCGCCATCTGGCTGTTCAACTTTTTGCCCGCGGTCAGTTCCTTCTTCCGATCGACCGGATCGTCGGCGCGGAACACCACGAGAGCGTTGCGACTCAGGATGGCTTCCGTCTTGGCGTCCGTCAGGTCGGGATCCATCGTCAGCAGGAAAGCCCGCTTCACGAGGTCCGTCGGCGTATTGGCAAACTGCAGATCCTCATGCCGCTTTGCGCCGCGCAGCATGCTGGCAAGGCCCACCGTCTGCGCCGCGTTGTCACCGGCCGCTCCCGCCTGAAGAACATCGGCCGCCAGCGCATAGTGACGCGTATTCATCAGCATCTCGCCGGCGGTGCGGGCTGTGTCCTTGAATGCCGAATCGGTATTCGACAGCTTGTTGATCTCCGCCAGCCCTTCCTTGCTCCCCTGCAGCACCGCGCGGCTCGCCGCGATCAATGCCACCGGTTGCGGATTCAGCTCCTGCGCTGCCTTGATCGCCCCCGCTGCGTCTCCGCTGTAGAAAAGCGCATACGGAAGATTGTTGGGAATCTCCAGTTCCGCCAGTTTGTCCTGCCCCAGCTTCTCGTACTCCGCGACCGCTTGCTTGAGGTTCGCCTGTCCGCTGTACCGCCGGCCCACGGCATCATACTCGAGCAGAATCGCCAGGTTCCCCTGTGCCGTGTGATCGTCGGGATCCAGCTTCTCCGCCGCTCTGTAAGCCTCCGCCGCACCCACCCAATCCGTTCCCGGCCTGAGGTCGCGGCCCACGAGGTCGTGTTTCAGAGTGTCCGCCAGCGTGCGCTCCGCCAATGCCGAATTCGGATCCAGCTTCACCGCTTCGCGCGCCTCTGCCCGCGCCGCTTCACCCATGCCCGCCTGCAGCAGCACACGCGCCACCTGCAAATGATGGACCGCGTCATTCGGGTTCGCGGAAATCAGCCCGCGATAGCTCGCCAGCGCTTCTTTCACCTTGCCCTCGTGCAGAAGCGCCTCGCCCTCCGGCTCAAAACTCACCATGATCGCCGGCCCCGCCAGCAGTTCCGCGACCTTGTTCCGCACCGCCGTCGCCTCGGCAACCGAGTAGCGCCGCTTGCCGGAATCGAAAACAAGGTCAGCTTCCACCACGCCGTCGTTGGCCTTTGAAAACTTCTCCGTCAGCAGCGCCGGTCCCATCGCCATCGTGTCGTCCTTCGGCAACTCCTTCGGCACAAAACCCGCCGGCGGTACGATTTTGTATTTCCACTCCGCGGTGAACGGCTGATCCAGTTCCCAGTCGGCGGTGCGCGGCTGCTTCGGCTTGTCTGCGTCATCCTTCTTCTTCGCGTCCGCATCGTCCTTGCGTTTCAATTCTTCAGGCAATTGCTGAAAGAGCGTGTCCACGCGAATCGCCGCAACCGCGTTGTCCAGGTCGGTGTATCCGCGCTTGGCCTTTTCGCACGCAAGCGTGAGTTCAAATTGTTTTGTCAAGTCTCCAGGATCCGTGCGCTCCACGCTGGTCAGCTTGTCGGCGATATACTGCGCCTTCACGTAACCCGTAAGCCCGTCGCGCGTCTCCTTGTCCGGCTTGTCCGCATAGAACGACCGGTAGTGCGACTCAAACACCCCCGACGGCAGCGTCTTTTCGATCACCGTCGCCGGCCCGTTCTCTCCCAGCCGGATCTCCCTCAGTTCCAGCAGCACGTTCTCGCGCGATGGTGACTCCGGCGTAATCGTCAGAGAAGTGCTCTCCGGGCGCGCAATCAGCGCGTGTCTTCCCTGGTCGTTGATCGGCAACTGCCCCAGTCGCGCATATTGATCGGTTGCATCGATCCAAAGCCCCGGCTTTCCCGGCACGTACACGATCGCGTGATCGAACAGCCCCATCCCCGGCAACTCCGCCGGCACATCCAGCCGAGATCCTGCATTCAGCAGCGCCACGTACGACGGAATCCCTGCCGCGCGCAGCATCGCCACCAGCAGCGTCGCTTTGTCTTTGCAGTCGCCATATTTCAGCGCCAGTGTTTCGGCTGGACCATGCGGCACAATCGCCGCCTCGCCAAATTCGATCCCCGTGTAGCGCACCTCGCGGTCCAGGTAATCGAGAATCACGGCTTCCTTCTCGCTCACTGACGATGTTCCCGCAATCAATCTCTCAACGATCGATCGAACAGCGTCCCCATTCGCCTTGCTGTCCACAATCTTCGAGTACTCGGTCGCCAGCGCCTGCCATGAAGCGCCCGTCGAGTAGTCAATTTCAGGAAACACGTACGCATCGGGCGGCAGATTCGCATCGCGCGATTCGATGCCCTCCAGCGCTCCAATCTCGTACGTAATCGTTGCGTGCCCATTGGCTTCGACGCGCTTCGGCGTCAGTCCCGGCAGCACTCGCGTTTCAATCCGCAGCGGCAATGACAGCGGTGCTTCAAATACCGCGCTGCTGTGCGCCACCGGCGTCCGTTCGTGACCGAAAAAGGCGCGGCCCACGCGGCCCGGCGCAAAGAAGGGCTCCGTCTCGCGCTCCAGGTACTCTTCCTCCACCACCACTCCGGGGGCAATCGCCGGAAGCGGAGCCCGCAGTCTCTTTCCATCGCTGTAAGTTTTGTAGTCGCCTCCACGTGCTGGCTCCTCCGTGATTGCCTTTGGGTCGAGATCGTGCTCAGAATAATCAGGCTCGATCACGCGCGCACGAATTACCGGTCGCACTTCATGCCACGGGTCCCAACCCACCGACAAGGTATCCCAGCCCTCGGCGCCCTTGGCCGTCAATACCTTGTAGATGTAGTGCCCCACGTGCGTCAGCCTGCCACCCTCGTCGAAACTGAATTTCTCATCGTCGTCAAACAGCGTTACATTCGCGCCGTCGGGGGCGGCCATGGAGGACGCGGCCTGGTACAAATCCCTGGCGGGAACGGAGAAATGCGGCGCGCTCCACAGCGCGGCATCCTGCTGGGCAGGCGCATCAAGGGCGGCCACTCCGGGAAATACGAGAAGAAGGCAAGGAACAAGACGGCGCAAGGCAGGAAAGTGCACAGCACTCCTCGTTAAAACAGGGGTTGTCATCACGGTAAACCCGGGTTTCCGCAAGCGCAAGACCAGCCCGCAACTCCTTCAAACCCGCAGTTACCGGAACAAGATTCCGCAGATGGTTTGAAAGGGGACGGCCTCAGACCCAACCCCTCCGCGCTTCCGCCGCAATCTCGCGCAGTTCCGGCAGCACGCGCCCCAGCGGCACCGCCGGCGCATGCCGCTCTCCCAGCGCAAAATACAGGTCCTTGTAGAGCGGGTAGAGCCGCTCGTACACTCCACCGACGCCGGTCCGGCTCTACCGTTCGCAACGGCAGACACACCGCCGCCTGCGCCTCTTCGATCGTCTTGTAGATGCCTGCCGCCAGCAGCGCCATGATCCCCGACCCGAGGCTCGTCGGAATTCCCGCCGGCACCAGCACCGGCTTGTTCAGCACGTTCGCATACACCTGGTTCAGCACTTCGTTCTTCTGCGGAATCCCGCCCGCATTGATCACGCGATCCATGCGCACGCCGTGCTCCGCCATGCGCTCGAGAATAATCCGCGTGTGAAACGCCGTTCCCTCAATCGCCGCGAACAGCTCATCCTGCGCGGTGTGCACCAGGTTCCAGCCCAGCGTCACGCCGCCCAGCTCCGGATTCACCAGCACCGTTCGATCGCCGTTGTCCCAGCTCAGTCGCAGCAGTCCGGTCTGTCCGGCGTTGAAACGCCTCCAGCCCCTTTGACAGCTCGAACACCGTGGTCCCCGCGCGCTGCGCGATGGCCTCAAAAATGTCGCCCGTCGCCGACAGGCCCGCTTCAATCCCCGTATACGCAGGATGCACGCTCCCCGGCACAACGCCGCACACGCCCGGAACCAGGTCCGCCTCGTGCGCCATCGCGATGATGCACGTCGAGGTGCCGACCACGTTCACCACGTCGCCTTCGCGGATATTCGAGCCGATCGCGTCCCAATGCGCGTCGAAAGCGCCCACGGGAATCGGAATCCCGGCGCGCAGTCCAAGCTTCTCCGCCCACTCTGCGCGAAAGATGCCCGGCAATCTTGTCGCTGGTCAGATACTCCCCGCCCATCTTCGCGCGCACGCCCGCGAGCAGCGGATCCACCGCAACCAGAAACTCCTCCGGCGGCAACCCGCCCCACTTGGGATTCCACATCCACTTGTGGCCCATCGCGCACACGCTGCGCTTCAGGCCGTGTCACGCTCTTCACGCCGCACAGCGTGGCCGCCACCATGTCGCAATGCTCCAGCGCCGTCACAAACTATTCCCGCTTGCCCGGATTGTGCCGCAGCCAGTGCAGCAGCTTCGCAAATCCCCACTCGTGCGAGTACACGCCGCCGCACCACTCGATGCCTCGAATCCCATCGCGTGCGCCTTCGTCGTGATCTCCTCGGCCTCGGCGTGTGCGCGATGATCGCACCACAGGTAGTACTCGTCCAGCGGCTCAAGCCTCTCGCCCACCGGAATCACGCTCGAGCCCGTCGTATCGAGCGCAATCGCTTCCACCGAGCCGCCGCTGATGCCCGTCGCGGCCAGCACATCCTTCGTCGCCGCCGCCAGCGCCGCCATCTGGTCGGCGTGCGACTGCGTCGCGAAATCCGGATCTTCGCGGCGGCGATGCAGCGGATAGGAGGCCGACGCCGTTCCAATCGGCCCCTTCTTGCTGTCCACCAACGTCACGCGCACGCTGAGTGTGCCGAAATCCACACCGGCAACAATGGCCATGGAACCACTCTCCGGTAAACGCTTTCTCATTCGCGACCAGACTACACCATCCCGGGCTTTCGCAGAGCATTCGCGCACGGGCTCAGCTCGCATGTTCTTCACGCACGGCTTCCTCGGCAACGTCTGCACGAATTGGCAGCCCGACTTCTTCGCGACACGGCAGCATCTGCACTTCGCTGTCCAGACAGGCTATGGCTTGCGGTTCGCCGGATGCACTGGCGTGCGCTCGATTGTCGCCGCCGTCCTGAGCACATGCGGCTGCACCGGCGCCGCTCCTCTTCACGCATCCCAAGTGCGGCAGTGCACCGTCCTGATTCTTCACCAGGATCGAGATGCGCCGGTTCGACGGATCGTACGGATTGCTCTTCACGCGCAGCATCTGATCCGCATATCCGCGCACCTGCGTCACCTGGTCGCCGCGCACGCCATCCTGCTGCAGCAGCCGCCGCGCCGAGTTGGCGCGGTCCGCCGACAGCTCCCAGTTGCTGTAGTTCGCGTCGGTCGAGTACTGCGCCGCGTCGGTGTGTCCCTCGATCAGCAGCTGATTCGGCAGCGTCTTCAACTCGCCGCCAGCAGCGCCAGCAGCTCCTGTCCGCTGTCGCTCAGCCGCGCGCTGCCGCTCTCGTAAAAGGTTCCGTTCTTGTCTTCCAGCAGCTCAATCCGCAGCCCTCCGGGTAATCGTGATCTCAATCTGCTTTGACAGCTTCTCCAGTTCCTTCTTCGCCTTGATCTCCTGTTCCAGCTTCTCCTTCAGCTTCTGCATGTCATCCTGCGCTGGCTGCTGTTACCGTCTCGCCGGTGCCGGTCATCGTCGTGCCCAGCAGGCTTGCCGTGCCCTTGGGATCGTTGAAGTAGCCGGCCACCGCCTTCTTCACCTTCTCGCTTGAGCTCATCAGCCACAGCACGATAAACAGCGCCATCATCGCCGTCACAAAATCCGCGTAGGCCACCTTCCATGCGCCGCCATGGTGGCCGCCGTGGCCGCCCTTCTTCTTGATCACGATGATCGGTTGCGTCTTTGCCGCGCATCGATCTCGCCCTCCGCTCTATGCAGCCTTACGCCGCCGCCGCCGGCTGCCGCTGCTGCCATGCCGTCCTTGCAGCCCTTCTCCATCTCGTCGAAGCTCGGCCGCACGTGCGCCGGAATCGCGCGCCGCCCCAGTTCGATCGCGATCATCGGCGCCGACCCCTTCAGAAACGACAGCAGCAGCACGCGCAGCACGTGCAGATAATCGTTGTGCTCGTCCGCCGTCTTGCGTCATGTTCGAGCTCAGCGGCCCCACCACGCCGTAGCAAAGCAGAATGCCGAGAAATGTTCCCACCAGCGCCGCCGCCACCTTTTCGCCGATCTCCTCCGGCGGCCCGCCCAGCGAGCCCATCGTGATCACCACGCCCAGCACCGCCGCCACAATGCCCAGCCCCGGCAGCGCATCCGCCACCGTGGTCAGCGCACTCGACCGGCTGCATCGCATCGTGGTGATGCACCTCCATGTCCAGTTCCATCATCTGGTCCATGTCGAACGGCTCCACGCCGCCGGTGATCGCCATGCGCAGCGTGTCGCACACAAAATCCATGCGCATGATGGTCGGCCAGAAACTCCGGATAGTTCTTGAAGATCGTGCTCTCCTTCGGCTTCTCCACATCGTTCTCCACGCTCAGCAATCCTTCTTTGCGCACCTTGTTCAGGAACTGGTACATCATCTTCAGCGTGCTCAGGTAGCGCGCCTTGTTGAACTGCGAGCCCTTCAGCACGCCCTTCAAGCCCGCCACAATCCCTTCAGGATGTGCAGCGGGTTGGCCACCAGCAGCGTGCCCGTCGCCGCGCCGGCAATGATCAGCAGCTCGGCCGGCTGCACCAGCACCGCGATGTGCCCCTTCTCCATCAGGAACCCGCCGATCACCGCGCCAAACACCACAAGAATGCCTATGATGGCGAACATGCCTGCTCTCCCCGTGCGCCAGCCGTGACGTGGTTGCCGCCCGCATGAATGCTCGTCGACATCGCTGGCCTGCGCCCGCTCGAGCAGTTCGGCCAGCGTCTTCGTCCGCGCTCCGCCTGCGCCGCGCCAATGCTCACCGTGAGCGATACGCGGTCGCCCCACCAGCGAAAGTCCGCCGTCCGCGCCAGGCCCGCCAGCATCTGCGCGTGCGCCGCCAGCATCTCCGCGCTGCGCTCGTGCGACAGAACCAGAAACTCATCGTCGCCCCAGCGCCCGATCTCTTCGGCCGGCTCAGTCCGTCGCCAGCGTGCGCTCCACCTTCTCCAGCATCGCCTCGCAGGCCCGCGCGCCGTGCGTCTTGCGCAATTCGTGCGCCTGGTCGACGGTGACCCACAGCACGCCAAGCGGCGTATCGCTCCGCGCAAAAGTCCTCATGCATCTGCCGCCAGCCGGTCTTCCAGTTCCGCCTGGCTCTGCTGCACACTCGAATCCTTCGCCAAGTCTCGCCGTGCGGCAGCGCATCCAGACTCTCCGCTGGATGAAACACCACCGCCGTCCCGATCCGCGCGCCCATGCCGTCGCGCAGCACCAGGATCCTCGCCATCGCACGGCAACTTCGTGGCCCAACTTTGTGCCGCACGTGCACCAGCGATCCGCGTCCCAGGCGCATTTTCCGCGTCCGTCTGCCAGCATCCATTGCTGCGCGCCTCCCACGACAATCCTGTCCAGCATCTCGCGCACGCATTGCCCCACAACCTCCGCACTCGCGTATACCCGGTGATCGTCTCGCGCGCCGTGGTTCCAGAGCGCAACTCGGCCATCCTGATCCGCCAGCGCAACGCCCTCCGTAAGACTGTCCAGCGCAGCTTCCAGCAGTTCGTGCGGTCCACGATTCAAGTCCTTCCACCCCGTTCATCGGCGCAAGACTCATTGTCTTGACCCGGCCCTGGGTGCCCAGGTCTCCTTCTAGACTTGGAGATAAGCCCATTCGATACGCCATGCGCCATTCATGGCGCGCTCTGCGTGTGAGCGAAATCGGCGCCATGAATGTCCCGGAGGAATCGAAAAATAGCCCGTGCAAAGTCCTGGACCGGAACGCACGTCGACTCCGTCCCGTAGGGCCTGCGATATCCATCGAATCAAATTGAAAAGAGAGAAGGGAACTACTTTGTCTTCGGTCCGGCCCCGTTGACCGTGGACGTGCCGCTCAACGGCAGGCGCACGATGAAGCGCGTGTTGCCCGGCTGCGATTCCACATCGATCTTGCCGCCGAATTTCTGCGTCACGATGCGGTGCACGATCTCCAGGCCCAGCCCGGTGCCCGAGCCCTGCGGCTTGGTGGTAAAGAATGCCTCGAAGATGCGCGGCAGCACATCCGCTGGAATTCCCGTCCCGTGATCGGCGATGCTCACCGCCAGCCATCCCGGTCGGTCTCTTCCCGTTGGCCGGCTCCGTCCACGTCGCAATCTCGATCTGGCTCTGCGTCGGCGAAGCGTCCGCGGCGTTGTCGATCAGGTTGGTCCACACCTGGCTCAGCGCCGAACCGCGCGTGTGAATCGTCGACGGCGAAGCCTCAAATCGCTTCTCCACCGCGATCTGCTTGATGCGCAGCTTGTGGCCCAGGATGGTCAGCGTGCTCTGCAGGCTGTCGTGCACGTCCAGTTCTTTGGCCGGCGACCGCTCGTCGTAGGCAAATTTCTTCACCGCCATCACCAGGTCGGAGACGCGCGAGATGCTCTCCTCGATGGCGCACACCAGCGAGACGCTCGAAACCAGCGCCTCCAGCCAGTTCAGCGCATCGGAAAAGCTGCTCGCATCGAAATACTCCCGCGCGCACTCCAGCTCTTCCTGCTCGAATCCGATCCCCACCAGCGACGGCGCAATCGTGAATGCGTTTTCTACGCCCGCCGCCTGCAGCCATTCCGCCATCGCCTCTTCCGCGTCCGCCTGCTCCATGCTGCTCATCGCCGGCGCATGGCAGCCCTTCATCGCGTGCTCCAGCAGGCTGTGCATGCACTCCAGCTGCTCGGGCGTCTTCGGCTTGCTCGCTGAGCGCAGGCTCAGTTCCTGCAGCCGCATCAGGTTCTCGCGCAGTTGCGACGCCGCGCGCTTGGCCGCCGAGCCGGGATTGTGCAGTTCGTGCATCAGCCCGGCCGCCAGCGTGCCCAGCGACACCAGCTTCTCCCGGTGCAGCGCCTCCACCTGGTAGGTCTGCAGCCGCATGCGCCATGTCTGCCAGCACCACCTTGCGCGCCGCCGGGCAGCAGGCCATCAGCGTCCAGAACTGCGTCTCCGGTGAACCGCACCAGCACCGAATCCTTAACCGCTGTCACAAGAAATGTCGAATGCGTCTTGCCGATCAGCAGCGGAGCTTCGCCGAATCCTTCGCCGCGCTGCGCAGTGCCCACGGTGCGTCATCGATCCATCCGGCTCCGGCCGCTCGGCGCGGATCTCGCCCTCGAGCACCAGCCAGTAGTAGAGCACGTCGTTGCCCGGGCTTCGCTCAGGACTGCCCCTGCCTTCGCCGTCACGCGATCCACGACGCTCCAGGCTCTCGCAGCGCAGTCGCGATCGGCACGTCTCGCAAATGGCCGCGTGCTGCCCTCAGCATTCCCGCCAGCGTCCTTCCAGAGGCAACCGGCTCGATGCTCATCGAATTGTTTGCCCTGCGCTCATCTCAGCTCGTTTCCATCCCCATTTAGAACCCTGCCAGATACTGGTGCGCAAACTGCACCGCGATCGATCCCTCGCCCACCGCCGAAGCCACGCGCTTCACCGATCCGTGCCGCACATCCCCGGCCACAAACACCCCCGGAACGCTCGTCTCCAGCAGGAACGGCTCGCGCTGTTCCTGCCAGCCACTCCGGCGCCTTCCCGTCCTGGCGCAAATCCGGCCCCGCCAGCACAAACCCCTTTTCGTCGCGCAGAATCGCTGTCCGGCAGCCATTCCACTCCCGGCTGCCGCGCCGATAAACACGAACAACGAAGAGGCCGGTACGCAATATTCCCCCTTCGGGCCGCGCAACCGCAAGCCCTCCAAGCCGCTCTTCGCCCATCGCCGCCACCACCTGCGTTTGCGCCTCCACCACAATATTGGATGTGCGCTCGATCTCATCGATTAAGTATTTCGACATGGTGGCCGCAAGGCCCTCCCCGCGCACCAGCATCGTTACCTTGCGGGCATACTTGGCAAAGTGCAGCGCCGCCTGCCCGGCGGAATTCGCGCCGCCCACCACAAAGACCTCCTCGTCCTTGCACGAGCTGCGCCTCCACCAGCGCCGCGCCGTAGTAGATCCCGCGCCCCGTCAGCCGGTCCGCGCCCGGAATCTCCAGCTTGCGGTACTGCACCCCCGGCGCCAGCAGCACAACGTGGCTCGAAACCTCGCGCCCGTCCGCCAGCTGCACAAACCGGTATTGCCCGTCGATGCGCAGCCCCGTCGCCCGCTGGGTCACAAACTCCGCGCCAAACCGCGACGCCTGGATGTGCGCCCGCCGGCCCAGGTCCGCCCCGGTGATGCCGGCGGGAAACCCGAGATAGTTCTCAATCCTCGAGCTCGAACCCGCCTGCCCGCCCGGCGCCTCCGGCTCGATCACCAGCGTCCGCAGTCCTTCGCTGGCCCCGTACACGGCCGCTGCCAGCCCGCAGGCCCAGCGCCCACCACCACCATGTCATAGAACTCCTGCGTCGCCTGGGTGCTCAGCCCGACCTTGCCGGCCAGCGCATCCGGAGTCGGCTTCGACCAGCAGCGCTCCCGTCGGCAAACAGCACCACGGGCAGTTGCTCCGCAGTCAGCTGCCGCTCCTCCAGCAGCTTTCAGCGCGTCTTCGCTCGCTGCCGCATCCAGCCAGCGATAGGGCACGTGGTTGCGCGACAGGAAATTGCGCACCTTGTGGTCATTGAGCGACCAGCGGTGGCCGATCACGCGCAGCCCTTCAAAGGGCGGCCGGTAACCCGCCTTCCAGTCGTCCAGCAGATCGGTCAGCACCGGGTACAGCTTTTCCTCCGGCGGATCCCACGGCTTGTTCAGGTAGTAGTGGATCCGCGCCGCGTTGATGGCCTGGATCGCCGCTTCCGTGTCCGCATAGGCGGTCAGCAGCACCCGCCTCGCCTCCGGATAGAGCTCCTGCGAGCGCTCCAGAAACTCGACCCCCGTCATCCCCGGCATGCGCTGGTCGCTCAACAGCAGCGCCACCGGCTCCTGGCGCGTCTTCAGCTGCGCCAGCGTATCCAGGGCCGCCTGGCCGCTGGCCGCGCGCATCACCCGGTATTCCGCGCCGTATTGACGGCGCAGGTCCTGGACCACCGCCTCCAGAACGCTTACGTCGTCATCCACCGCCAGTAAATTCGGCCTCGCCATAACCTATCCAGTCTACGGTCTTTTCGCAGGGCCGCAACCGCTTCCATCCCAATCAAACCCATAGCCTTCACGGGGCCGCTACAAATGGCCATTCCGTGGTTCTCTACAACTAAGGTAACGCCCTCGTGTGCCAAGTCGGTAAACAGGTTCCAACAACCCGGAAGGATTCTCCGTGACGGCTCGGTCATTTGGGCTGTAAGCTATTTTTCAGGGTATTACCTAGGTGCAGGTACCTCTGAGCAGTGGGGGTGACGAAAGGCATGTGTATGATTTCCACTACACCCATCAGAGGAATTCCCGTGAGTTTTTTAGGCTGTTGCCGATAGTTGCTATAGGCATTGACGCCATCTGATGGATTAGCAGCACCCGGCCCGTGGGAGATGAAGAGCCGGGGTTTCGGCCCCAATCGAACTTGTTTCACAGGCGAAGAGGCGCAAAACATGAACAAGGTGATTCTTGCTGATTCACAGGCTATCTTTCGTGCCGGGACCGCCAAGGTTCTGGCCATGGACGAAGACCTGCGCATCATTGCCCAATGCACCGATCTGGACCGGATGATGCATGCCATTACCACCTTCCCCGGTTCCATCGTGGTCTTCGCAGCATCCTTGCGGCCCGACATGGCCCGTTTGAGCACGCTGCTTGAAGCCACCAACAGCCGCGGCATCGTGATCGCCGAAAACAACGAGACCGCCAGCAGCTATCTGCAGCAGGGCTTTCGCGGCGTCGTTTTCCGCAACGTCACCGGCCAGGCGCTGGTGGAGTGCGTCCGCCGCGTGGCTGCCGGAGATACCTGGGCTCCGCCCCAGCTCCAGGTTCCCGACTCGCCCGAAGAGGATATGGTCGGCACCCGCGTTCGCGACCGCCTTACGCCCAAGGAGATGCGCATCGTCGCGCTCATCGTCCAGGGCTGCAAGAACCGCGAGATCGCGCTGCGCCTCAAGACCACCGAGCAGGTCATCAAGAACTATCTGCGCTCCATCTACGACAAAACCGGTGTCAGCGATCGTCTAGAGCTCGCGCTCTTCACCATCCACCACCGCGTCCTGGCGCAGGCCGCCGCCGAAGTCGGCAGCAAGCTCGAAGCCGAGATGCAGCAAGCCCCGGCCATCTCCACCAGCTCACCCGCTCTGGCCCAGTCGTAGCCAAGTCAATTCCGAAAAACGGAAGGCCGCCGATCAACTCGGCGGCCTTCGCGTTTCAGCGGTTGATTTTTCGAGCCAAGTGCGTCCCCGCAACGACGTGTCATTCCGAGCGCAGCCGGGGAACCTGCAGTTGCTCTTTCTTCATGTCGTCCACCACTGCTCTCCGAAATGAGCAACCAAAGATCAGGTGTCCGGAACCAGTCGTACGATCACTTCACCCTGATCACAACCTTCCCCACCTGCTGATTCGACTCAAGATACCTGTAAGCCTCTACCGTGTCCTTATACGCAAATGTCTTCGCAATCTTCGGCACAAACCGCCCATCCCCCAGCCGGTCGTACACATACTTCCTCGCCATTGCCAGCCGCTCCGGCTTCGTCGTGATCTCGCGAACGCTGTACGCGCGCATGCTCAGCCCTGTCCGAAATGACTGCATCAGCGGAAACGGCGTCGGCTGCATCGAGAGCCCGCCGTAGATAAACAGCATGCCCTCCCGTGCCGATCCAGCCGCGAGCGTCTCCACGTACGGTCCCGCCACAGGATCAAAGATCACCCGCGTTCCTTTGCCGCCCGTGATTTCCTGTATCCGCGCAGCATAATCCTCTTCGCCGCTTACGATCACATAATGCGCGCCCAGCGCGATCAGTTCATCCTTTTTCGCCGCAGTGCGCGTCACCGCAATCGCCGTAGCTCCCGCATCGCGCACAATGTCGATCGCCGCCAAACCCACGCTCGAAGAAGCCGCTGGAATCGAAACGAAGTCCCCCGCCGCAACCTTGCCGTAAGACACCAGCGCACCGTACGCAGTCAGGTATTGCATCCATGCCGCCGCTGCCTGCTCGGGCGTCAGGTTCGCGGGATACTCGGTCAACGCCGACGCCGGCACCACCGCCTGCTCACCCAGTGTGCCGTACTGATTCATGCCATACGCCGGAATCGTGGCGACACTCTTGCCGATCCAGCTCGGATCGACGCCCTCGCCAAGCGCCTCAACGACGCCCGCAACCTCGTACCCGATGCGCGACGGCAACTTCGGCTTTCTCGAGGTATTGGCCTCGATAGATAAAGAGCCTCTGCGCGGTTCAGCCCCGCCGCCAGCACCCGCAGCCGCACCTCGCCTTTTCCGGGCTGCTGCGAGCGGCGCCTCCTCAATCTTTAAATTCTCAGGCCCACCCAGCTGATGAAACCGAACAATCGTCGGCATCGTTCCTCCTTGCAGCGTTCGATGTCTCGGAAGATCACAGCGCTTCGGTCGATTCTCTCCGACGATCGGATACTGGTGTCATCCTGAACGCAGCGATTTGGGGTCCCGCGAACGAATCGTTCGAAGGGGGAGGCGAACTGAAGCATCCGATTCTGTCTGCGAATGGCGCTCAATCATCGGTGTTCGCTTCAGAGTGAAAAATCCCTGAGACCAAAATCTCCTGAGGGATTCTCTTCGGCGATCCAATCCGGACTACAGCTTCTCCGCCACGCTCTTCGCCTGCGTAAACAGCAGCAGATAATCCGGACCGCCTGCCTTCGAGTCCGTGCCGCTCATATTGAATCCGCCAAAGGGATGCGCACCCACCATCGCGCCCGTGCACTTGCGATTCAGATACAAATTGCCGACGTAATACTCGCGCCGCGCTGTCTCCAGCGCCTCGCGCGATCCGGAATAAATTGCGCCCGTCAGTCCGTACTCGGTATTGTTCGCCACCTTCAGGCCCTCATCAAAATCCTTCACCTTGATCACCGCCAGCACCGGCCCGAAAATCTCTTCCTGTGAAATCACCGCATCCGGAGCGATATCCGCGATCACCGTCGGCTCCAGGAAGAATCCTCCATCGCCATTCTGAACGGCCTTGCCGCCCGACACCAGTCGGCCTTCCTTCTTGCCCGTCTCGATATAGCCGAGAATCGAATCCATCGCCGCCTTGTTCACCACCGGCCCCATGTTGGGATTCGTCGCCGGATCGCCCACGGTCAGCTTCGCCACCTTCTCGCGCACTCGCTCCACGAAAATGTCGTACACCGGCGCCTCGACAATCGCGCGCGAACACGCCGAGCACTTCTGCCCGCTGAATCCGAATGCCGAGGCCACAACGCCATCCACCGCCGCATCCAGATCCGCATCCGCACAAACCAGAATCGAATCCTTGCCCGCCCATTTCCAGAATCAGTCCGCTTGATCCAGATCTGGCCCTTCTGGTGATGCGCAGCGCGCTCGTGAATCTCAAGGCCCACATCGCGCGATCCCGTGAACGCGATGAACCGCGTCTTGGGATGCTCGACAATTGCGTTGCCGAAACTTGCGCCCGACCCCGGACAGAAGTTCACCACGCCGCCCGGCATCCCCGCCTCTTCCAGCACCTCGACAAACTTCGCCGCAATCGTCGGCGAATCGCTCGACGGTTTCAGAATCACGGTGTTCCCCGTGACGATCGAAGCCGCCGTCATCCCGGCCATAATCGCAAACGGAAAATTCCACGGCGGAATCACCGCGCCCACGCCCAGCGGAATATACATCAGCTGATTGCGCTCGCCCGGCAACTGGATCGGTGTCTGCCGCCTTCGCCAGCCGCAGCGCCTCGCGCGCATAGAACTCCAGAAAGTCGATCGTCTCGCCCACATCCGCATCGGCCTCGGCCCAGTTCTTGCCCACTTCATACGTGAGCCACGCGCAGAATTCAAAATGCCGCTCGCGAATGATCTTCGCCGCATTCAATAGCAGTGAAACGCGCGTCTCCGACCGACGTCCTGCTCCACGTCTCAAATGCGTCAAGGGCCGCGGCCATCGCCTTCTCGGCATGCTCCGCCCCGGCCTTCTGATGAACGCCCACCACCTGCGCCGGCCGCGCCGGATTGAAGGACTTGATCTTGCCCTCCGTCCTCAACCGATGACCGCCAATAATCAGGTCATATTCCTGCCCCAGGTGGCTGCCCACCAGCGTCAGTGCCGCCTGCATCGAGCGGGCATTCTCAGGGTTCTTGAAGTCGGTAAACGGCTCATTGCGGAACTCGCCCTGGGGCGAGCGCGGCTGAATTTCGGTAGGAAGCGTCACAGTTGCCATAGCGAATCGATTGTATTCCCTTGAGCAGATTTTTCGTTCCACATCATTGGAGTACGTGAGCCCCTCTCGGGAGGCTTTTTCTCTGCCCCGGGAGCCTGCATCGATTCTCAGATACCCGCCCGACTCATTCCCCGAGCTTATGGCTGTTCCGGCCCAGTCAACACCAGCTTGGGATCTCCATAGAACACATAGGCAAGCGCCGTCGCATCATGTGATTGGCTGAAAACCTCCATGCGCGTCCTGGCCAGCAATTCCGCCACATTGGGTTGACCGCCCGCCGCCAGCGACTTGTTCAGCAGTGCGTAAAACACGGTGGCAAACTGTGCCGCTGTCGAGTCCTTTACCGGCCAAAGTGCCCCGATGTACCCGCTCGCGCCGTTGCCCAGCAATGCCGGAGCCCATCCGTCCACGTCGTTCATAAATTGCTGAGACCCTCCGACGTCGCACGCATTGAAGAAAAACAAGGGATGCGATCGTGTGGCCGCGCTCCCCAATGACTCCCATGTCCCTGGATCAATATCGCCATCTTCCAGCACGATGGCATACTGCGGCACACCGGCCTGCTCCAGCACTTCCCCGTGACCGGCAAAGTGCACGATCCCCTGCGGTGGGTTCGTCGCCACTGCGCGCATCTCAGCGTAATTGCCCGAAATCTGCCTGAATCCGAGTTGGTTTCTCAGAGCCACAACCTCGTCGGCAGCCGCCGATAAGGTCGCAGTCCCGCGGTACTTCGGTGCAATCACCAGCGAATGCTCCATGGCCACCGACTGCGGGGGCCTTGCCATTCCTTTGCGAGAAAGTGGCCAGCGCGCAATGCTGAACCGCGCTCCCAGAAAATCCCCGCGTCCCATTCCGTTCCGCAAGGCAGGCCGCATCAATTCCCACGGCAGCGAAGGATCGTCGCTGAAAACCTGGATGCTTCCCGCACCGTTCCCATCCGGCCAGATTTTGAAGTACAGATCCTTGAAGGCCTGGGGCGCAAGTTTGTCATAGAGCTCCGCGCCAAACGCTTCCAGATAGTCTGCTGCTTGAACCGATGTCGTGTTTGGCACAGCAACGTCAGGCGTCAAAGAACGTCCTTTGCTCGCCATCTGCGCGTAGTGTGCGTTGATCCAGTTGTGCAACTCATCCGCATTCGGAATATCGGCCTCTACCGGAGCCGTCTTTGCGCTGTACAGAGTCAGCCGCAGCATGTTCCCGATGCGGTTCTCGATGATCGTCAAGTCCGGCGCGGCGATCGTCGGATCGATCTTCACCACGGGCTTTTCCTGTTTGACGGATGCATACACCTGCGCCGCGCCCATCGCAGGTGCGCTCGCCATTGCTATCGGCTGCGCGCCGGCATGCACTGTCTTTCGACTCGGTTCCAGCTTCGCTCTGCGCCGCCAGCCGCGGTGCAGCCTGAATCGTCAGCGGCCTGCTCAGGCGCGCAATGAATGCGCCATCATGCCACAGCGTCGCGAGAATCTTCGAATCCATACTTCCCGCGGCGTTCTCGGGGCTCAGAGGCTTTGCGCGCAGGTAGAAGAGGGCAACTGTGGAGTCGCCGCTCCGTCGGATCGTGATCTCTCGCGTATTTGTTCCGCCGCGCGCAAACTCCATTCCCGGCGCAGTCAGGTTCACGGTCAGCGTCCACTCTTTCTCGGCCGTGCTCATCTGCAACTGGACCTTGCCGCCGCTGCCCTGCGCTCCCGCAACGATCTTCGTCTCCGGCGCAATCTGCTCTTCCGTCAGCGACACCTGGACGGCGATCTCCTGGCCGGCCCTGACTGTATCTGGAGCCTCGATGCTCGGATATCGCTCCATCGGCGCTTGCGATTCAGCATTCCGCACACTCTCCAATGGAGGGGCATCCGCCGACGTGGCCGAGTCAACGCTCGCCGCCGACGTGGCTACGATGTCTACGCTTGTTTCCGCAATTACCGTTTGCCCATGGTCGTCGGAAACGCTGCACGTGATCGCGACAGGGCCAGCCGCTGAACCGGCCGTCGTCAATGTCGCTGTCGGACCACTCCCGCTGATCGTGCCGCCGGAAGCCCGGAATCCATAGGTCAAAGGCCGGTTCGACGGGCTCACCCCCAGCGCCGTCACTGTGGCGGAGTCTCCGGGTCTCAGAGCCGTTGGGGAGGCGGAACAGCTAATGGTGGGCGGCTCCATTTCCGTCGGTGGCGACGGTTGCGACGTCGCTTCGACCGGAGGTGCCTGCTCACTCGCCGCGGGAATCGCCTGAGATTCTGCCGAGGCCCCCGGCCCCCCACCTCCCGTTTGAAGAAGAAGCCGATCCACCACTTTCTGCGTCCGCTTCGCTCGCGCGTGGAATTCGCTGGCCTTCTCCTGCATGCCCATCTTCGCGTAGACGTCCCCAATTTCGTTCAGTGGCGTGACCTCGTCGTACGGGTCGTGAGCCGCTCGCCAGAGCGCCAGTGCCTGATTCAAATTCGTCAGCGCCTTCTGCATCTCTCCCAGCCGGATGTAGACCTCGCCGATGCCCTGCAAAGCCGCTGCTTCGCCCTCCTGATCTCCTCCCGCCGCGCGCATGGTCGTCAAAGCCTGGTTGAAGCAATCCAGCGCAAGCTTCTCCTCACCGGGCCATAGATGAGCCTTGCCCAGCGCAACCAGCCTGCTGCCTACTATCAGCTCATCGCCTAGGTCGCGCGCAGCCTTGAGATCCTTTTCGGCGTTCGCAACGTCATCCTGGTGCGATCCATGCGGAGCCTGCACTTCCTGGGCATGTATCAATGGCGCGAGGCATGCGCCGACGAGAACCAGCAACAACATGAATCCCGGAAAAGGGGGAAGACGGGTAGCCAATTTGCCTCCTTGGGGCCTGGCCGACGGTCCAAATCCCCGGCCAAAAGAATAGCTTTTCCCGATTGCGCGTCAGTATACCGTCTGCTTTGAGTGTCAGTACCACATACATGCGCCGTCCGCCCTATTTGCCCTCCCAAGAGAACGGTCTGGAATCAGCTATCTATCTGCGCCTGCGCGAGATCCATACCATCAAGCTCTCCTGGCGTCTGCGCATTGCACTCATTTCAACAATTCCGTTACACTCGCGAAACTAACCCGCGGTCCCAGGGTTGGTACTTAGGTACTCGTGCGGCGGTTCAACCCGTGTCGGAAGCCGCAACAGGGGTACACGAGCATTCGGCGATGACAAATGCCGTCAAGTCAGAGCGGCGCTTCGCACGAATCCAGTGAGGGATGATGAAACCCCAATTCGATCTGCGTACCCTGCGCCCGCTCTCTCGCACTTCGCTCCCGGATTTACCTCCAGACGGTTTTGCAGCCTCCAACGGGAAGTCGGCGCCGCCATTTTCCCGGAGCCGCCTCACACTCGCCGTATTAGCCCTCATCGGGTTTGGTTCGGCCGGTGTACATGCGGTTGCGCAACAGCCCTCCCCCATCCCCAACTGGCCAACCGACGAGCCCGGCGCCACAGCCAGCCAGTATTCGCCCAATCAGCAATATGGCCAGCCGCAATACCAGCAAGCCCCGCAATACCCTCAGCAGCCCCAATATCAGCAACTGCCTGCCTATGGCGAGCAGCAGGGCTACCCGCAGCAAGGCTATCCTCAACAGGGCTACCCGCAACAGGCCTACAACGATCCCACTCAGGGCTTTGCCCAGCCCTATCAGCCGGCCCAGGCGCTCAGCCCCGACCGTCTCGAGCAAATGGTCGCGCCCGTCGCTCTTTACCCCGATAATCTCGTCTCCATGGTTCTCGCGGCCTCCACGTACCCGGCGCAGGTAGCCGCCGCCGACCAGTGGCTGCACATGCAGGGTGGAGCACCGCCAGAGCAGATCGCCGCCGGCGCCAACGCCCAGACCACGTGGGATCCCAGCATCAAGGCCCTCACCGCGTTTCCGCAGGTCCTCGACCAGATGGCGCAGAACCTCCAGTGGACCACCGACCTCGGCAACGCCTATTACAACCAGCCGCAGGACGTGATGCAGACCATCCAGGTCATGCGTGACCGCGCCCAGGCAGCCGGCAATCTCCAGGACACCCCGCAGCAGCAGGTCATCGAAGACCAGGGCAACATCGAAATCGCACCGCCTACGCCCGAAGTCGTCTACGTGCCCCAGTACAACCCCTGGGCCGCCTACGGACAACCCGTTGATCCCTATCCCGGCTTCAATGTCCTCGGTGCCATCGGCTCTTTCGTCGGAAATGCGTTCCTTCGTTTCGGCCCCGGCATCGCCATGAACGCCTTCGCCGCGACTCCGTTCGGTTGGCTCGGCTGGGGTCTTGACTGGCTCGCCCACGCCATCTTCTTCGGTGGCGATCTCTGGATACGCACAGCGGCTCCGTCCGCGACTGGGGCTTTGCCCACGGCGGCGGACGCTACTGGGGCGCCCACGGTGAACTGGCTGGCTTCCGCGGTCGGTGGAGTGGGCAGCCTGGCGGCTGGCAGCACAATACCTTCCGCTCCGGCCTCGATCGCGGCAACTTTCCCCATGCCACCAGCCCCACGCCCCGCGCCTTCAACGGCGGCCAGCGCGCCTACGGCAACCAGGGCAACTTCGGCAATCGGAGCAACGGTGAGTACGGCCGCGGGTACCAGGGCAACGGCAGCACCTACGCCCGCGGCGGCAACGGCTACCAGGCGTCTGGAAATACCAACGGGGGCTACGGTCAGCGCTACGGCGAAAATGGAAACACCTATGCTCGCGGCAACGGCTACGGCCATCCGGCTACGGCTACGGTGCCGGCAATCGCGTTCCCGAGGCCGCCGGACGGCCGCAGCAGTATGGAAGCGCGCGTGAGTATGCGCAGGGAGGCTACGGCGGCGCCCGCGAGTTCAATGGATACGCATCCGGCGGCCACGAGTCCTACGGTTCATCCGGCCTTTATAGCCATCCACTGCAGAATTACGGGATGCGTCCCGGCTTCGGCGGCAGCAACACACAGCCCTACCGCTCGCCCAGCTATAGTGCCGGCTCTGGAAACCGCTCTTACAGCTACAGCGGCGGTTATGGATACGGCGGTTCGCGCACCATGGCGGTTACGAAGGGTTCCAGCAACGTTGCGCGCGCCCCATCCGGCGGCGGTTTCCACCTCTTCGGTGGAGGCCACAGCTCAATGCCTACGGTGGCGGCAGCTACAAAGCTCCCAAGGCCCCAGGCTACAGCAGCCACTCCTGGGGCGGCGGCAGCTACAAAGCTCCGAAAGCGCCTCATTTCAGCGGCGGCGGGAGCCACTTCGGCGGTGGCCATTCCGGCGGCGGACACTCCAGCGGCGGACACAGCGGCAAGCACCACTAAACCGCTTCTGTCATCTCATCGACACTCTCTCGCATGAACAGAATGGCCACCCAAAAGGTGGCCATCCTGCTTGCTCCTCAGATTGGAGGAAGCTCTACTCCTCATCCCCCATCTCCAGTTCATCCTCCCGGCTGCGATTCAGTTCCCGTGTATCCAGATCGATCACCGCCAGGTGCTGCTTCTTCAACTCCACGTTCAGCGCCTTCACGTCTGTCGCTTTCACCTTCTCCCACTGCTCGATCAGCCCATCCAGCGGCTTTTCCGCGATCCCGGTTGCCTCACTTTGCGCAGCCGTGGGAGCCGCATCCGCGGCTTCAATCGAATGCTCCAGCCGCGCCACTTGCATCCGCACCGACCCGAGTGTAGCCGGCCCCGCAGGCCCGCGTCCGAATCCGCGACCGCCATGCTCAGGCCCCGCGATCGCATCCAGCTTGGAATCGATCGTCGGCCCAGCCTGTTCCACGGCCGGCTGACCTTTGCGCGCCTTCAGCTGCTCGCGCAGCACGCTGATCTCGTGCATCGCGGCGGTTGCTTTCATCAGGTCGTCATACATCCGCTTCGCCACGGTGAATTGCTGTTCCAGATCTGCCATCGGCGTCTTCACACGCGGATCCATCTCGACCTTCAGCGGCTCTGTCAGCGTCTTTCCGTTCGCTGTCAATTTCACGGTATACTCGCCCGGCATCACCCACGGAGCCGTCGACACCTGCGGCGTATCGTGTGGCGTCGCCAACATGTCGTCGGGTCCCGTCGACAACCCCGGCACCTGCGGATACTGCATGTCCCAAAGGAACCGATGATGTCCCGGCTCAGCCGACAGCACGCGAGGCTTCCGCTCCCATACCGGCGGATCAGGATACCGCGGGTCTGTCGCCGGCACCGGATCGTCTGAGTTGAACCGCGCAATCGTTTGTCCCTTGCTGTCCGCAATCTCCAGCGTCACCACTCCCGACACATTCGCGCCAAGGTAGTAATCAATCACCGCCCCATTCGGCGGATTCTTTGCTGACGGAAAATCCGCAGGCCACGGCGTCGGCGGATTCATATCATTCCGAATCCGCAGCGCAGTCTGCGGCGCGTACAGCCGCGCGTCCCCCTCGATCAAATCCACGCCGATCCCCCGTAGGGGCGTTACGTCATCGAGAATCAAATACCCGCGTCCATGCGTCGCCGCGATCAGGTCGTCGCCTTTCACTTCCAGATCGCGCACCGAACTCGCCGGCATATTCAGCCGTAATGACTGCCAGTGATCGCCGTCATCGAACGACACATACACCTGCGTCTCCGAGCCCGCGTACAGCAAACCTTTCCGCTTCGGATCTTCGCGAATCGCACTCGTCGCCGCGCCCTCTGGAATTCCGTTCACGATCTCCGTCCAGCTTTTGCCGCCATCGTGCGTGCGGAAGAGGTGCGGCCGCATGTCATCGAGCCGCATCGTATTCACGGCTGCATATGCAGTCTGCGCGTCGAACTGTCCCGCATCCATGTTGAACACCTTCCAGAACGGCTTCATCGCAGGCGGCGTCACATTCATCCAGTGCGCGCCCGCATCTTCCGTCGTCCAGATCAGTCCGTCGTCCGTGCCCGCCCACAGTCGATTGCCATCCACCGGCGACAACCCCAGCGCATAAATCACGCCCCGCCGCGTCACCTTCGCCGCCGGCGCATCCTTGTAGTTGTCTAACACCGCCGGCAATTCCCACGTCTCGCGCGACAAATCCGGACTGACCTCTTTCCAATTCTTCCCGCCGTCCTCCGTCAACCACAGCGTGTTGGTCGCAAAGTACAGCTTGTGCGGATCGACCGGTGAAAACATCAGCGGCTCCGTCCTTAAGACGCGGTAACTCCGCAGCGGTTTCGGCTCTACATCCTGGATCTGCCCGGTCCGCCTGTCGTAGCGAGTCACCTTGCCGCCGTACACAACGTCCGGGTCGAGTGGATCGGGCGCGGCATATCCGTACTCCTCGATTCCCACCGGATGCCAGTCATGAAACGTGATGCGCCCGTCATCGCTTCTGCTGGGCACGCACGCTGATCCAGAATCCTGCTGCCCGCCGCACACGCGATACGGAAACGCGTTGTCCGTCGTCGCGTGATACATCTGCGCCGTCGCCTGGTTGTACCACTCCGCCCAACTCTCGCCGCCGTTCTGCGAGATCACCACGCCCTGGTCGCTCGCCAGCGCAACAATCTTCGTGTTATTCGGATTCACCCACACATTCTGATAATCGTCACCGCCGGGCGAACCGCGGAATGCCTTCCACGTTTTCCCCGCATCGGTCGACTTCCAGCTCACAATGCTCGCCACGTAAACCGTGTCAGGATCCTTCGGATCGACCAGCGGCACTGGACAATCGCCGCCGCCAATCCGCTCCTCGGGCCGCGTATCGTCTTCAGGCGCATGCACCCAGTGGTCGCCGCCATCGTCTGACCGATAGAGCCACACCGCCCCTTTCACCGGCGCGATCTCCGCATAAATCCTCTTCGGATTGCTCGGCGAAATCGTCATCTGCAACTGCAGAATTTCATCCGGCAGTCCGTTCCCGGTGAGCTTCTTCCACGTATCCCCGCCATCGGTCGAGCGATACAGTCCGCCCTCGCCGCCGCCAAACGACCCGTTCTCCCACGGCGCTTCCTGCCTCTGCCACATCCCCGCAAACACAACCTGCGGATTCGTGGGATCGATCTGCACCTCAGAAGCGCCCGTCTTGTTGCTCACAAATAAAACGCGTTTGAATGTCTTTCCGCCGTCATCGGTCCGATACAGCCCGCGCTCCTCGTTCGGCCCAAACGGATGTCCCTCCACAGCGACAAACACGCGATTCGCATCCCGCGGATCAATCGCGACCTGCCCGATCTGCTGTCCGTTGCGTAAGCCTTCCAGATGCGTCCACGTTTTGCCTGCATCGGTTGACTTGTACACTCCATCGCCCGTCGAGAGATCCGGCCGCTGCAGCCCCTCGCCGCTGCCCGCATAGATCGTGTTGGGATCGCTCAGCGAAACCGCAATCGACCCTATCGATCCGCTCCCCTCCTTGTTCCATACGCTGTGCCACGTCGCGCCCGCATCCGTCGTCTTCCACACACCGCCGTTCACTGCGCCCAGGTAAAATGTCGCCGGCTCGCTCGGCACACCCGCCAGCGCCCGCGTCCGCCCCGCCCGCATCGGCCCGATCTCCCGCCACTTCATATCCGAGTAGAGTTTGGGGTCTACCTGCGCCTGCACGCAGATTCCCAACAAGACCATCGAAACGGCAACAAACAATACGCGGCTCAGATGTTTCATGCTTCTCCTTTGTGGACAACCGGTCAGCAAAATCGGGATATGTCGCACCGCGAGGGCAGGGGAGTGGGGAACTCGTGGCGCAGCCCTCCGCTAGATGTTATCGAATCGGATCGGCCGTTAGCTTTTTCGCATCCGCTACGTCATGAGAATGCCGGGTGCCCCGGAGCCTGCCCTGAGCGAAGCCGAAGGTCTCGCATTTGAGACCTGGGAAAGCAACGAGCCTCATCCTCGACCGCCTGGGGCACCTGCGCCGGGGCAATCACCATCCGCCAAAAGCACTTGACGCACGCACAAATCGACCTAAGTTGTGCGCCATTCGTGCTATTACCGGGTCAGTAACGGGACACCTACGTTGTATTTACCGGGATTCGACGGTAATCCAAACTGGACATCGTTGCATAAAGACTGAGGCCGCGCAACTCGTTCTCTTCTCGGTTCCCACAGCTCGCGCTAAACCCAGCGCACAAGAGAATGAATCGCTCCCAAGACTTGATTGAATAAGCGTGCGACTTTAGCACGCTCCGGCGGCCAGGCTCAGAAATTCCAAACCGGGATTGTCCAGTTTCGCGCGATGACTCGCGCGGCTGGACACGCGGTGAAGTGCATTCAGGAAGAGGTTCGTTTTTATGAAGAAGATTGGCGCATTGATCAGCTCGGTTTTGATGGTTTGCCTGGTTCTCTCGGGTTGCGGCGGCGGAAGCAGCAAGTCGAACTCGCAGAACACCGAAACAACCAAAACACTTGTTTCCATCAAGGTCACGAGCGCGAATTCTGCAACATCGCTTGCCGCTGGAACGACGCTGCAGCTCGCCGCGGAAGGCACATACAGCGATGGGACAGTGGCGAACCTCACTTCGCAGGTAGCGTGGGGGACGTCCAATTCCGCGCTTGCGAAGGCGAACGCGTCTGGTCTGCTCACGACCTATCAGCAAGGATCCGTCACCGTTTCTGCGACCATGAGCACCGTGACCGGAACGATAGCGATTTCTGTAACCGCGCCGACGCTTTCATCTATTGCCATCACGGGTACTGGATCGTTAGCGGCAGGATTGAGTGAACAGCTGACGGCACAGGGAAGTTATTCCGACGGCTCCACCCAGGCGATCACGAGCCAGGTTACATGGCAGAGTTCCGACAGCACCATCGCTACCGTCAGCCCCTCGGGAATGGTGATGTCTCTCAAGGCTGGAACCGTGGTGATCACCGCTTCGATGAACTCAGTCACGGCCAATGGGAGCGTTACAGTTTCGCCCGCCGTGCTCTCGGCCATCAATGTGGGCGTCACTTCACCATCCCTCGCATCGGGGTTCACTGAGCAACTCACGGCCACCGGCGTCTATTCCGATAACACCACCCAATCCGTGACCAGCCAGGTCGTCTGGCAAAGCTCTGACGCAACGATCGCCTCGGTAAGTAGCGGTCTGCTGACCGCCTTGAAGACGGGCACCGTAACCGTGACGGCAACGTTGGGCTCTCTCTCTGGAAATGGAACAATCGTGGTGACCGCAGCTTCGGTCTCCTCGATCACGATCACCCCGGCGGTGTTCACAATTGCCTCGGGGCAAACGAAGCAGCTTTCAGCAAAGGGCATCTATAGCGACGGCACCACCCAGGACGTATCCAGCCAGGTTACGTGGAACGCCCCGCCCACCGGTTTTGCGACAGTAAGTTCCTCGGGCCTGGTGACAGGCGCTTCGACCGGCACTTCAACAATCACAGCGACAATGGGATCGGTAACAGGCTCGGCTGCAGCGACCATAACCGCCGCGCAGCTGACGGCGATCCACGTGACCCCTGGTACAGGCTCAATGGCCACGGGGCAAACCCAGGCCTTCGCGGCGAACGGCATCTTCTCCGATGGCAGTTCAACCGACATGACCGACAGCGTTGTCTGGAGCTCGACTGCCACCAACTTCGCGACGATCAATGCGACTGGACTGGCAACAGGCGTAGGCGCAGGCGCGGCGACGATTACCGCAACGTCCGGAACCGTTTCTGGATCCGCGGCTTTGACGGTGACGACCGCGGTTCTGACAGAGGTCGATATCTCGCCCGACGCCCAGACCATTCCCATTGGCGGCCAGGTCCAGCTCGCGCTCACCGGCACCTATAGCGATAGCTCGACACAGGCTCTCACGAACGTGACCTGGTCATCGTCCGATCCCACGACCGCGACGGTGGATCCAGTCCTCGGTCTTGTGACGGGAGTTGCGAACAGTAATGGCAACCCCATCACAATTACCGCGACCGCGAACGGAATGACAGATACCACCACGGTGTTTGTCACCGCAGCAGTCATGGAGTCGCTGACACTCTCGCCCGCGACAGCCTCGATTGCCGGCGGAACGACGCAGCAATATTCGGTTAACGCAAATTACAGCGATGGCAGCACGCAGCCGTTGACGGCTGGATTGTCCTGGTCCTCGTCACCCTCGGCAGTTGCCGGCGTTGATGTAAACGGCGTGGCAACTGGAATCACTGCTGGACAAGCCACGATCACAGCCACATATGGGTCCATGACTGGCTCAACAGTGCTGACCGTTACCCCGGCAGCATTGACCGCAATCGTGGTGACCCCGGCCTTGCATCAAATTGGAGTCAATGGAACTGTTCAGTTCACCGCAACCGGCGTCTTTACTGACAACAGCACTCAGGACCTGACTGCCCAGGCAACATGGAGCTCGTCCGCATCGAACTTTGCCCTCATCAGCAGTACGGGAATGGCGACGGGGCTTTCGTTGGGATCGACTACCATCTCGGCGGCGTATGGCGGAGTGAGCGGATCAACCACCCTCACTGTGGCTACGTCGACGCTTCTTTCCATCACCATCGCGCCGACCAACCCCATCCTGCCGCCCCACACAACTCTTCAAATGGCGGCCTATGGCAACTACAGTGACGGTTCGCAGATTCTGCTTACGAACGCCACCTGGAGCACCAGCAGCGGATCCAATCACGGATGGTGGGGATGGGGCGGATACTATGCAACGATCTCCCGCAGCGGCCTGTTGCGTACGCGCAAAGCCACAAGCAACCCTGTGCAGATCTATGCGACGCTTAACGGGATCACGGCGAAAACACAGCTCATCGTATCCACGATGGCCGTGAAATCGCTG
The DNA here is from genome assembly GCA_963830285.1 of uncultured Acidobacteriaceae bacterium. GTDB lineage: Bacteria > Acidobacteriota > Terriglobia > Terriglobales > Acidobacteriaceae > Telmatobacter. Next base: position 105,091 of record CAWHLU010000007.1, on the reverse strand, counting down.
CAACTCACACCTGCCAACCCGACCGTTGCTGTCGGCACGACCCAGACGTTCAAGCTGGTCGGAACCCTCAGCGATGGCGTCACGACCGTGGATCTGACGCATTCGGCACGTTGGCAGAGCTCGAACTGGAGAACGGCAGTCATCGACTGGTCGGGTGTTGGCTACGGACGGTCCAGCGGTTCGGTCACCATCTCGGCCACCTACGGCAGCCTGACTCCGGCCACGAGCACCCTGACCGTATCCAATGCCACCATCCAGAGCATCACGGTCAATCCGTCGAACCCGACAGTCGTTCTCGGAGCGCTGCAGCAGTTTACGGCTTCGGGTCTCTTTAGCGATGGCTCAACCCAGGACATTACGACGGTCTCCAGGTGGTCTTCGTCGACTCCTGGCGTGGCAATTGTGATCTGGGATGGCTTGGCATGGAGTGCACATCATGGCCAGACCGATATCAACGCGACATTCCAGGGCGTCTCGGGATCTACCCTCCTGAACGTCAACTAATCGGGCTCTTCAAATCGCGCTGCAACTCGGGCTGGGCTCACTCGAACCGGAGTGAGCCCAGCCCTTCTTTCGTTTTCAGTGACGCCCCGTTCGGTGTATCGCTACGTGCTGCGAAGTTTATTCTTGACAATATATATATCAATTAATATACATACAAAACATGACCAAGCAGCAAACCGACCGCTTCCTGCCCCTCAAGCCTCAGTGGTTCCACATCCTCCTCGCCCTCGCCGGTGAAGAGCAGCACGGCTACGGAATCATGCAGGAGGTCCTCGAACGCACCATGGGCAAGGTCCGCCTCTGGCCGGCGACCCTGTACGGCTCCCTGAAGCGCATGATCGAAGCAGACCTGATCGAGGAGTCGCCCAGGCGCCCGCGGCCGGAGCTGGACGACGCGCGCCGGCGCTACTATCGGCTGACCGGTCTGGGCCGCCAGGTGCTCGACGCTGAATGTGTTCGGCTGCAAGGTCTGGTCCACGCGATCCGCACAAAGCGGAGGATGGTCACGGAATGAAAGCACAGCGAGTGTATGAGCGGTTGGCGCGCGCGTTTCCCCATGAGTTCAAGCTGGCCCACGGCGACGAGATGCTCGAGACCGGCGTTGAGACCATGGCCCAGCTGGCCAGGCGACGCGGCGGCGCAGGCGTCGTGCGCCTGGTTGCCGATGCCGCCGTGCGTCTGCCGCTTGAGTACCTGAGCGAGATGCGCCGCGACCTCCAATACGCTATGCGCGCCCTCATCAAGTCGCCGGTATTCGCTCTCGTCGGAATTCTCTCGATGGGGCTCGCCATCGGTCTCACCACCAACGTCTACAGCACCAACTGGGCCATGCTCATGCGGCCCATGCAGGGCGTCACTCACGCCGGCAGCCTCGTGATGGCCGAGAAGCCGGTGTCCTATTTCTACGTGGAGCGGTTTCGCGAGCAAAAAAATCTCTTCGCGGACGTCGCCGCATTCCAGAGCGCCGTTCCGTTCGATGTGCGCCTCCCGGGCGAGCTCAACGGCAAGCAGGAACGCATCTTCGGCCAGCTCGTTTCCCCCGACTACTTTCAGGTAATGGGCGTGGATGCCGAGCGGGGCCGCGTTCTGAACCCCGGCCTGGACCATGCGGGAGACGCGCCCACGGCGGTCATCAGCGACAAATTCTGGCGCACACGGCTCGCCGCGCGGCCTGACGCAGTGGGCCTTGCATTGCGCGTCAACGGGCAGGCCGTGACCATCGTCGGCATCGCCCCGCGAGGGTTTGAAGGCGCACTTGCAGCCGAATCGGCCGCCGAACTTTTTGTGCCCGCGACCGTGCCCGCAGCCGTCGCGCCGGAGCTTGCTGACGACCCGCTGCACCACCGCAATGCGCGAGACTTTCTGGCTTTGGCGTACCTCGCGCCCGGCGTCACGCCGGAGCAGGCAGAATCCGCGCTCGACGGCGTCGTGCGCCGGCTCGATGCGGACGATCCGTCCGCTCCGCCGCAGACTGACAAAGCACGGCGCATCACGCTGCTCCCGGCCGGAACCCGGGCGCCCATCCCGCAGGAAATGAAGCAAGCGCTCGCAGGCTTCTTCGGCGTGCTGATGGGGATCGTGATTCTGATCGCTTGCATGAACCTCGGCACCATGCTCATGGTGCGCGGCGCAAACCGGCGCAAGGAATTTGCCATCCGCATGTCGATCGGCGCCAGCCGCTTCCGGCTCGCGCGGCAGTTGATGAGCGAAGGAATGCTGCTGTCGTTGATGGGCGGGCTGGCGGGTTTCGGGCTGGCCTGGCTGCTCAATGTGTCGAATGCGAAGCTGCACCAGGCCGTGGACGCCCCAGGGCTGCCGGCGCTGGCGGTCGACTGGCGTGCCGCCGTGTTTGCGTTCCTCGTGGCCGTGGTGTGTGGAGTGGGATTGAGCGTGGCTCCCGCGCTCAGGGCCACCAGGTCGGAACTGACGCCTGCGCTGAAAGAAGGGTCGGCCATGCAGCTTCCGGGATATCGTCGCTTCGGCATCAGGAACCTGGCCATGGCTGCTCAGCTTGCAGGGTCGCTCATGCTGCTGCTCATCACTGGCTTTGTGCTCATGGGCTTTGCGCGCGGCTACCTGCTCCATACCAACTTCGACCCCAGAACCATGGCCATGGCCTCCATCGATCCTGTGCGCGACGGAGAGACACCGGAGAAAACCCTCGACCTGTTCGCGAAGCTCCCACAGCGTCTAAGAGACTCGGGCAAGTTCTCGAGCGTAGCGCTCACCACGCTGCCGCCGTTTACTACCGTGGATGACGACGATAGCGATCAGTTGACGATCGACGATCCGCAGGCGGCCCAGCGCGTGCAGAAACCCGCGATCAAAGAGTCCGTAGGCGCCGGGTACTTCGCCGCGCTCGATGAGCCCCTGATGTCGGGACGCGAAATCAGCGACGCAGACGAGCGGAGCCTGATGGAGCCCGCGCCCGGCAACACCACGCGCGTGTCGCCCGTGGTGATCAATGAGACAGCGGCAAAGTCGTTCTTCGGAAGCACTAATGCCGTCGGAAAGCACCTGAAAGAAGGAAGTCGCCGCTACGAAGTCGTGGGCGTGGTTCACGACCTCAAGAGCGGCATGGGCATTAAGCAGGCCATCGCCTACGTGGCGCTGACGCGCGAAGATTTTCTGCGACCGCCGGCAGTCGGAATCACGATCCTGGCGCGCCCCAGGGCCGGATTCGACGGAGCCGCGAGCATTCGCGATGTCGTCCTCGGCCTCGATCCCAGGCTGGTGCTGTTTCACGTGGAGACGCTGAGCGATCAACTGGCCCGGAGCCGCCGCGAAGTAGGATCGGCCATGCGAACATACGGTGGAATCGGCGGATTCGGCCTCATTCTAAGTGCCATCGGTCTGGCGGGAGTCACAGCGTACGCGGTTGCCCGGCGCAAGAGAGAGATCGGCATTCGTATGGCGCTTGGCGCCAATAAGAATCAGGTGCTGCGGCTCGTCATGCGGGAGGGCTTCGCGCTCATCGCCGTCGGAACAGTGCTGGGCTTTGCCGGCACGGTGCTGGTATCCAAAGCACTTGAAACGGCAACCAGCGTAATTGCCGATGCGATGGCCCTGGGCACCAACGATCCGCGTCTGCTCATAGGGGCGCCCGCGCTGTTGTCCGTCCTGGCGCTTGTAGCCTGCTACGTTCCCGCGCGCGCCGCCGTCCGGATCGATCCGCTGAAAGCACTGCGAACGGAGTGACACGGCTTGCGTCGCCTCTCGACTGGGATGCCCCATTCATGCCCGCTTTCTGCACAGGTTTCGAGCGGGATGAGCAAAACGATACATACCCGCCGGTCGAACGAGAGTACATCCTTTCTATGGCCACTGTAACGACACGAATACTGACAACGGCGCCCGACGGCGATGACGGGCTGATCGTGACGTTCTCAGACGGAACGACAGGCGCGTATGTGGTCGAGGAACTGCTGGAGCTGAGGCCGGTGCGGGAACGATTGAAAACCAAGAAAACCCTGAAGGCCGCGAAGGGAAAAGCGCACGAACTCAAAAGGCGCGCGTCTTGTGCTGTCAAGCCCCTCCGTCCGAGTTCCCCGCTAAGCGTCTCAATCCAAAGACAAAAAGATCAGCCCTGTCTTTGCAGATTATTTCGCGCAACGCGCTAGGCTGAATCCATAGACGCGAAACTTCAGGCACTGCTGCTTCGCCATGCACCCAGGATTATCCAGCTAAATCCTTTGTTTGGATTACTTTGTGGAAAACATCGTCCTTAAACCATTGAAAACACAGAACCTCTTTCGGGACGTCGGGTGCGGGCGCACGCCAAATGACCCGAAATGCTGGCTAAATCCTTTGGGTAGACGACTCTGCGGCTAAACCTTCTTGTTTGGAAGACTTTACGGTCGTATACAGTCGGTAAACTTATGAAAACAGAGGACTTTTCTTACAGAGTGTGGGTGGGGGGGTACCCCACAGCAAATGAGCGTTTTAAGGGGAACTCCAAACCAGAGGGAATCCCCTCACTCAAACATCGCGGTGAGATCCGAAATGTACAGCGTCTCATCCGCAAACCCGAACGTGCCATCGTCGATCACCTCGCGCGCCGCATGCAGAAACGCCGTCAGCGCCGCGCGGCTGAACCCAGACCCGATGCTGATTCGCCGCACTCCCAACGCGCCAAGATCCTGCACCGTCAATCGCGGCGCTCCTTTCATCCCCATCAGCACGTTTACAGGTTTCGTCACAGACGAACAGACCGTCCGAATATCTTCCGGCTGTGTCAGCCCCGGCGCATACAGCACCGCCGCCCCGGCCTTCTCATACGCCTGCAGCCGCTTGATCGTGTCATCCAGGTCCGCGCGCCCATGCAGAAAATTCTCCGCCCGCGCCACCAGCATGAAAGGAAACGGCAATGCCTTCGCGGCCTGCGCCGCCGCGGCAATCCGCTCCACCGCATGATCGAATTCATAAATCGGGTTCGCATCGTCGCCCGTTGCGTCCTCGATCGATCCGCCCACGAGCCCAACCTCCGCCGCCAGCCTGATTGTCTCCGCCGCATCTTCAGGCGCATGTCCATATCCATTCTCAAGATCCGCGGCAACCGGCAAATTGTCGCGTCCACAATGCTCTTCGCATTTGCGAGTGCCTCGGCCCGGCTCACCGCGGCCGTCCCGTCCTTGCGGCCCAGCGAAAACGCCAGCCCCGCGCTTGTCGTCGACAGCGCCTCATACTTCAGGCTCGTCAGGATGCGAGCCGATCCCGCATCCCACGGATTCCCAACCACGAAAGGCTGCTTGCGCTCGTGCAGAGCCTGAAAAATGGCTGCCTTTTCCGACTGCGTCTTCATAAAACACCTCAAAGCGGTAAGTTACGAGAATCGGTGAGTGCTACATCCAAGCTTCGCTTGGTTGGGAAAGCATGACTCTCTGTTAACTGATTCTCATTCATCCCGGCAAGGGAACCAGCTCGCTCGTACAAACGTCTATTCTTACAGGGAGAGTTTGCCGCCTTGCAGATCGGAATGGATTTGAACGCAAGCACGATCACGATTTCGCCGAGAACGCGGCTACACACCGCGCTCGCGCTGGCCATCGTCGCGGATATTGTCCAGATTGCCGTCTTTCCCATGTTTATTGAAGGTGCTGCATCGCCCGCGGATGACCTCCTCGACCTGGGTATGGCAGGCGCGATGACCTTCCTGCTCGGCTGGCATTGGGAATTTCTGCCATCCTTCTTCGGGAAGCTCGTTCCCGGCGTAGATTTCGTTCCTCTCTGGACGCTGGCGGTTGCAAACGTCTGGCGCAAGTCGAAGCGGATCGAAGACAAGCCTCAAGGGCAAGTTATCGAGGGAGAACTTGCCGGCAAAGAGCGGCAGAAAAACTGAGTTGTGCAGTGCTGAATCGCGTCAGCGCCGATGATAGAACGGCAGCACAATGAAGAGCGCGATACCGATCGCCGCAACCAATGCAACCGCCAGCAGGCTGTAAGCCAGTTTGAGGTTTGGCCCCGACGGCTCGTTGTCCGGCGAATCGGGTTGCTGCTCCGGTGCGTCACTCATACTTCAGCGCTTCTACCGGATCCATCTGCGCCGCGCGCGTAGCCGGAACTGTGCCAAATACCACGCCTACTACAGTCGCCGCGGCCAGTGCGATCACCACCGACCACATCGAAATCGGCAGCGAGTAATCTGAGAACAAGCGAATCGATAACGGAACGGCGAGTCCCACAAAGCACCCGACCAGTCCGCCGGCCAGCGAGATGATCACCGCCTCGGCCAGAAACTGCAGTTTGATCTCGCGATACGTCGCGCCCAGCGCCTTGCGAATGCCGATCTCGCGAATGCGCGCACGCACGTTGGCCAGCATGATATTCATAATGCCCACGCCGCCTACCGCGAGCGTCACCGCCGCCACCAGCACCAGCACCGCCGTCAGCGCAAGCGCAATGCGGTTGGCCATCGAGAGCAGTTCGCGCAGGTCGAATGTTTTGTAAACCGAATTCGGTTTATGGTTCGACTGAATCACATGTTCAATTTCCCGCGTCGCGTCCGGAACTTCGTCCATGCTGCGAATGGTGAAGTAGAGCTGCTTCACATCGTCGGTTCCGGTAAAGTACCGCGCAACCGAAAAGGGAATCAGAATGGTTTCGTCCGCGATCTCCGTCTCGCCAAACGTGTCTACGCTCTCCTTGAAGATGCCCACGATTGTGAACGGAATCCCCTGGATCGAGAACTCCTTGTCCAGCGCCGCGTCCTCGCTGCCGAACATATCGCGGGCAAACGGCACCGAGACCACCGCGCACATCATGTGTGCACTCTCATCTTGCTCGTCAAAGAACCGCCCTGAGAGCACGATCAGGTTACGAACCTGCTTATATTGCGGACTTACCCCGAGCACCAGCGTGTCCTTGACCACCCCGCTGCCAAAGCTGATGTGGTCGTGCGACTCCAGCACCGGCGAAGACGCTACTACGCTCGGCACCTGCGTCAGCACTCTCTTCTCATCATCGCGTGTCAGAAAGTCGTTGTACTGCACCTTCTCGGCTCCAACCGCGCCGCCGCCCGAGTACTCGACCTCGACTTCGTTGGTGCCGATCTTCTGGATTTCATTCAGAATGAACTGCCGCCCTGTCAGGCCGATCGTCACTACCAGGATCACCGACGCCGTCCCGATCACCATGCCCAGCGCCGTCAGCGCAAACCGCAGCTTGCTGGCGCGAAAGCTGTCGATGGCGAGCTTGAGGACCTCGCTCATCAGCATGGTGCGCCGCGCGCTCAGCAGAGTCTGCTGAAATGCGGCGCGCCGGGCTTGTTCGACAACGGGATTCATTCTCGCCTATACAGGATTAGGATGCGCCATGAAGGCGGCCAACTCGCCACAATTGTTGGACGCGCGGGGTGGCAAAGCTGATGCTCCATTTTTCAACCAGGCGAGCTCATCTACGGCTGATCGTACTTCTCCAGCCACTTCAACTCCTCGCGCAACTTGATGTAGCCGTGCCATGGATTCTTGCCGAGCCCGTGGCCTTCGCCCGGGAACACCAGAAACGTGTGTGGAATCCCCAGCGACTCGAGCGCCCGCTCCATCGTCTCGCCTTCCAGAAAGCTCACGCGAACGTCCGCGCCGCCCTGCACCAGGTGCACCGGCGTCTTCACCCTGTCGAAGCGGAACAATGCCGCTTCGTCCTGGTAGAGCGTCGGGTTCTCCCATGGTCGTCCGCCCAGGTACCATGCGTCATCCCACGTCTCGTCGTCGTTTCCCCAGTTCGCCGCGTGCTCTACTGCGCCCGCACCCGTTACGGCAGACTTGAATCGCGCCGTCTGCGTAATCAGCCAGTTCGTCATGTAGCCGCCGTAGCTGTACCCTCCGATCGCGAGATGATCCGGGTCGGCATAACCGTCCTTCACGAGCGCGTCCACGCCGGTGAGAATATCCCGTCCCGGCTTCGACACCAGATGCGGCTCGATCTGCAGCATGAACTCGTCACCATAGCCGGACGATCCACGATAGTTCGGCCGGAATACGAGCCATCCGTTATCCGCCGCAAATGTTGCCCAGTCGTACCAATCCGCGCCAAACCGGTTGCCATCTGCATCCGCTGGTCCACCGTGGATCAGCGTGAACATGCGCAGATGCTTCGCTCCCTTCTTGCCGGGCGGAAAGATCAGCATGCCTTCTACCGTCTGTCCGTCATCGGACTTCCACGTGTAGGGCTCCCATTCCGGCTGCGCTCTTTCGGCAAATACAGAATTGAACTCCGTGAGCTTCTTCAGCTTGTCAGGGTGCAGCGGATCGGCGACAAGATAAACCTGCGTCGGATCGTTTACGGTCGAGTACCTCACCAGAAGCGCGTCGGCCGTATGCGCCGGATCAAGCCCGGCATAGCTTCCCGCGATAGACGGCAGCTTCGTTGCCTTCTCTCCATCGATCAGATATACGTGCGTCTCCGTGCCCTTGAGCCCAAGCGCGAGTTCACGCCCGTCTGCCAGCAGGGTGTACTGGTCAAGCGACCCGTCGAACGACGCGCCAAGCCGCTCGGTTTTACCTGAGGCCGGATCGAGCCGGTAGAGCCGTCCCTGCACATCGCGATATTTCCCCTCCAGCGAACCTGCTGCCGCATTCACGGCAAAATGAATCCAGTTCCCGTCCGGCGACCAGTGAAGATTGGATTCAACGGCCTGGTTGTGCGTCACCTGACGCGTGCTGCCGCCCGCCGCTCCAACCAGAAAAATCTCGTAGTCTGCCGGACTCTCAATGCGCTTGTGGATCGGTTCGGTAAGGAAGGCAACCTCCTTGCCATCCGGCGAAGGAGCGATCTCGCTGATCGCCAGATCGATCTTCGCAATCGTCTCCGCACCTGCTGCGAGCTTCGAAGAGGGTTCCGCCTTGGCCTTGGCTGCCTTGGGAACTTCGGTAGCCAGAGGCACCGCAACCGCCCGCGCCAGCGCCGGAGCGACGGAGAGCCTCAGCAAAACGTCGCCGCGATACTGCTCGCGCCATCGCACTACATCCTTCCACTCGTCCTTCCGATCGTCTTCCTCGACGTGCGTCAGCGGCGACGTGGCCGAGAAGTAAATGGCCGAGCTGTCCGGCGCCCATGCAAATGCATGCACATCGAGCTTCTCGCTGTAAAGCGGTAAGGCCTCGCCACCCGAAGACGGGAATCAGCCATATTCGGCTGGATTTCCCATTTTCGCTATCCGCATCGCCATCTTCCGAGCCCGCGGGCGCCCGGCTCGACACAAATGCGATCCACTTCCCGTCGGGACTCCAACGCGGCTCCTCGTCGGTCCCGGAGTGCGTCAGCGGTTTCAGACCGCCTTGCGCAGTCCAAAGCCATAGATTGTGGCGATAAACGCTGGCCTTCCAGTCCGGCGTCTCCGTGGCAATGACCGCGGCAGAGGCGTCCGGCGCAAGGCTGGTCGCCGTGATCTCGGTGGTGTTCAGGTACTCATCAAGCGTGATCGTGTTCTTGGGACCTTGTGCTACGGCGAACAAAGGAAAGAGCAAAAGTAAGGCGGTGGTAGCCCGCCGAAAAAAGAGGTGCATATCAGCACTATACCGGTCTGACCGCAGGGGTTAGCATGGCCTTTGGATACCATCGTTTACGAGATGAAATGATGAGAATCGATGCACATCAGCACTTCTGGAGATACAGCGCTGTCGCATACGACTGGATCAGCGATGAAATGACAGCATTGCGACGCGACTTCCTGCCCAAAGATCTGCAGCCGCTGCTCGCCGCGAACGGCTTTGATGGCTCCATTGCCGTGCAGGCCTGCCAAACAATCGAGGAGACGCAGTGGTTGCTCGAACTAGCCGAGAAGAGCAGCTTCATTAAAGGCGTCGTCGGTTGGGTCAACCTCTGCTCTTCAGACCTGCCGACACAGTTGGATAGCCTTGCGAATCATTCGAGGCTGGTCGGCGTTCGTCACGTGGTGCAGGCAGAGCCTGATGACGAATTCATGGTGCGCAACGATTTCCGGCGTGGCATTGCTCGTCTCGCCGGCTACGGCCTCACCTACGATCTGCTTCTCTATCCGCGCCACCTGCCCGTCGCGATAAAGCTTGTGCAGCAGTTTCCGCTGCAGCGCTTTGTGCTCGATCACATCGCCAAACCCCGAATAGACGAAGGGCTTATGGAACCGTGGACGCGCGGCATCCAGGAACTGGCGCAACATGAAAATGTCTGCTGCAAGCTATCCGGCATGGTCACGGAAGCGCGCTGGAAACAGTGGAAGCCCGAAGACTTCCGCCCTTATCTTGACGTGGTCTTTGAAGCGTTCGGCCCGCAGCGTCTTATGATCGGCTCCGATTGGCCCGTGTGTACCGTCTCCGCAACCTATGGCGAGACCATCGCCATCGTGAACGACTATATCGAGCCGCTCGCTCCCGGCGAGAAAGCGCAAATCCTTGGTGGCAATTGCGCCTCGTTCTATGGAGTGCAATGAGAGCAAGGCGTATCGCTTCCGCCGCAACGATCACCTTCATCCAAAGTGCCGCCGGTGTTAGATTGGCTCTAGTGCGAAAGTGGCGGAATTGGCAGACGCACCAGACTTAGGATCTGGCGGGGTAACCCATGAGGGTTCGAGTCCCTCCTTTCGCACCAATCAGTTGATAACACCGGATAAAAGTCCCGTTGAGGGTAAGCGTACGCTCTTCCCCTTCTAGCAGCGGAGAGTGTTGCGCGTGAAGATCGGCACATGGCCGATGGTTTGGTGAGCACTGGACGTCGCGTTCGTCGGTGGCGAACTTCCTCAGAGAAGCTGGCGATAGTTCAGCTGACGTTAAGACCAGGTGCAAGCGTCGCCGAAGTGGCGCGAGCGCAAGGTATGAACGCGAACCAGCTGTTCAAGTGGAGGCGTGCATTCGAGCGCGGCGAACTGAGCGAGTCGAGCGTCGCGCTGATCCCGGTCAAGTTATCGAACTCGGTTGAGGAGAAGCGAGCGCCAGAAGTGGTTGTGCCGGCTGCTGGCGGTGCGATCCACATCGAGCTTCCGGGTCGAGCGGTGATCAGTGTGGAGAGTGGTGCCGATCCGACGTTACTGCGTACTCTGCTGGAGAGCCTTCGCCAGTGATCCAGCTTCCTGTCGGGACCAAGGTCTGGATTGCAGCAGGAGTGACGGATCTGCGGCGCGGATTTGATGGGCTGAGTGCGCAAGTGCAGAACGTTCTGCATGAGCAACCGTTCTCCGGACATGTGTTTGTGTTTCGTGGAAGACGCGGCGACATCGTCAAGCTGCTGTGGTGGGATGGCGACGGTCTCTGTCTGTTTGCCAAGCGTCTCGAGCGCGGTCGATTCATCTGGCCGAAGGCCGAGAGTGGAGTTGTTCATCTCAGTCGCGCACAGCTATCGATGCTTCTGGAAGGCATCGATTGGCGCAGAGTCGAACGCACGTGGACACCAGAAGTCGCGGTCTGATGATCATCATGATTCCTCAGTATTGATGCAGGTTTTCCACGCTTGTACTTATTCGAACTAATGGCATACTGCGTTCATGGATCGCACGCCTCTGCCGGATCTGGATGCACTCGATCGCGAGGCGCTGCTCGAACTGATTCGACAGCAAGCATCGCTGACTGCGGCCTACGATGAAGAGATCCGGCGGCTCGAGGCAGAGCTCGATGCGCAACGTCAGGCGTTGAGCGAGCAGGCTGAAGAACTCGACACACGCAGAGAGCACATCGAGCATCTGAGACTGATGGTCGAGAAGTTCCGCCACATCATCTTCGGCAAGAAGAGCGAGAAGCTGGTCCTCAAGCTCGAACAGTTGGAGTTTGAACTCGAAGAGGACGAGACCACGCAGGCGGAAGCCGAAGCGTTGGACGAACGGGTTTCTCCGCGCAAGGAAGCGAAGCCGCGTTCCGAACGCAAGCCGCTGCCTGAGCATCTCAAGCGCGAAGAGGTCATGCACAAGCCTGACAGCGATTGCTGCCCGGATTGCGGTGGCGGTCTGCGTCACTTCGGCAACGACGTCTCTGAACAGCTCGAGTATGTTCCTGAGAGCTTCAAGGTCATCCGCCATGTGCGGCCGAAGTTCGCCTGCACAGGCTGTGACCGAGTGGTGGAAGCGCCGGCGCCATCACGGCCGATCGAGCGCGGTCTGGCCGCACCGAGTCTTCTGGCTCATGTGATTGTCTCGAAGTACGCCGACCATCTGCCATTGTTCCGGCAGTCGGAGATCTATGCCCGTCAGGGAGTCGAGATCTCGCGCTCGACCATGGCCGGCTGGGTCGGTGCAGCCAGTGACCTGCTCGCACCGCTGGTTGAGGCTATCGGCAAGCATGTCTTCGCCGGCCGCAAGCTGCATGCCGACGACACGCCCATGCCGGTGCTTGCGCCCGGCAACGGCAAGACCAAGACTGGACGGCTCTGGACTTATGTTCGCGACGACAGACCAGCGGGCGAACAGGCCGCTCCCGCTGTCTGGTTCGCCTATTCGGAAGACCGCAGAGGAGAACACCCGCGGCAACATCTGAAGAACTTCGCCGGAGCACTGCAGGCTGACGCCTATGCGGGCTTCCATCATCTCTACGGCAACCATATATATGAGGCGGCCTGCTGGGCACATGCCCGGCGCAAGTTCCACGACATCCATCTGGCGCACGCCTCGCCGACCACTACTGAAGCGCTGGCCAGGATCGGCGCTCTGTATGCGATCGAAGACCAGATTCGCGGGAAGCCTGTTGATCTCAGGCTGAGTGTTCGGCAGACACGGGCCAAGCCGCTGCTCGATGACTTGCGCAAATGGATGGAGAAGGCGCTTCGCTCGCTGTCATCGAAGAGCGAGACTGCAGCTGCGATTCGCTATGCGATCTCACGGTGGCGGGCTCTGACTCGCTACACCGACGACGGCCTGCTCGAGATCGACAACAGCGCCGCCGAACGGGCACTCAGAGCTGTCGCTCTTGGACGCAAGAACTTCCTCTTTGCGGGATCGGATCATGGCGGCGAACGCGCTGCCGCCATGTACACCCTGATCGGCTCAGCCAAGCTCAACGGACTCGATCCGGAACTCTACCTCCGAACCGTGCTGGCCCAGATCGCGGATCATCCCATCAGCCAAATACAGGATCTGTTGCCCTGGAACCTGGCTTCCTCACTCCAGACCCACTCTTCTCAGGCTGCATAAGACACACTCATCAAGCGTCCACCAAAACAACAAGCGGACACCTGATGACATACTCCACTGCTGTCAACAGGGACTCGATGGACGCTTACCGTTGAGGCGCCGAACGAATCGAATTCACATCAGCATCACCAACGATCCGCACGCAACGTAAATACAGCATGTCCAACGGCGACTCCGTCGAGGCTGATATCCACGCGGTATTTTCCACTCCCCATCGAAGCCGTTGCGAGGTGATAGACGTACTGGCAACTGCTTCGGTCAATTCGGAAATTCGAGCCTTTGTCCGCAGGAGTTGCATAGATACGTTCGCTGATTGGCCCGATCTTCCTGCCTTCCGTCCTTGTAACCGCGATGGTCGCGGGCGGCAAGCTGCAGGTTGGCACACCGTTTTCGGCAAGTGTGAACCGCACCGGAAGAACCCAGCGTCTCGCGGAGAAGACACTGTCGCCATCGAGATCGATCGGTGGTTCAACAGATGCCACGTAGGGCGACCCCTGCAGGAGGATCGACAGAGTGCCGGTAACGGAATTCGAGACCGCCAGGTCCATTTGTCCATCGCCGTTGAAATCTCCAGACGCCACTCCATCTCCTCTTCCGGTCGTATCGACGGGTGCCTGGAATGTGCCATCTCCGTTGCCGAGCCAGACGGAAACCGTATTTGCCGAATCCACAACTGCGAGATCCAGCTTCCCGTCGCCATTGAAGTCGGCTGCAATCAAAGACACGTTGGTCTGAGCTGAAACAGGTTGCCCTACTTTTGCGGTAAAGGTTCCGTCTCCGTTGCCCAACAGTACGGAAATCGAGTTTCCATTTACGGAAATAAGGTCCGGAATTCCGTCACCGTTGAAGTCGCCCTCCGCGATCGACGCCGCAGGATCTCCGAATGGAACGTCAGGTTTCTCGGTGAACGTGCCGCTGCCGTTGTCGAGGAACATTTTCAGCGAGCCACCGTTGTCTGCAAGATCGAGGACTCCGTCCATGTTAAAAGCCGCAGCGCTCAGCGGCCCGGTTGCGGCACCGGCGGGAGAACCCCACAAGAAGCTGTTCTCCGGAAGAAGGAAAAGATAGGAGGCGCCCGTCCCGTCAGTCTCCGACTCCGCCACGTTAAGTTGGCCGTTTCTGTAGAAATCCCCCAGCGCGATCCCTTTGATTTGCTGATAGAGAGAGGTTGACGCCGTCTTTACAGCGGCTCTCACCGCTGGGTAGGCACTTGGCCCCAGCTCCTGCGGAGCGGAGAAAGTGCCATTTCCGTTTCCGTAGTAGGCAGCGACGTGACCGGAATCCACAGAGCTGCTAACCGAAATCAGATCGATGTTGCCATCCCGGTTCAGATCGCCGGTCAAAGCTAACGCCGTCGGCTCTTCGTTAAGGTAATCCAAAAGACAAAGCGTCGACGCTGTGAAGAAGGTCCCGTCTCCATTCCCCTGGAGAATTTCAATGCTTCCGACTCCGTGGTACTGGTAGTTGCACGATGGAGCTGGTGCTTGGTCTATCACTGCGAGGTCCGGTATCCCGTCGTGATTGAAATCCGCAGCTACCACACCAATTGGGGAAGTTGTTCCGCCGACCGCCAACGCCCTGAACATCAGTGAAGATGTCGGGTAAGTGATGGTGAAAGGTGCCGGATCTGAGCTGCCCCCGCCGGGGCTGGGGTTGACAACTGTGACCCTCGCGGTCCCGCTAGTTGCGACGTTCACCGCTGGAACTACCGCAGTCAGTTTGCCGGCGCTCACAAACGTGGTCACCAGAGGAGTCCCATTCCAATCCACAATGGACCCCGACACAAATCCGGCGCCATTCACGGTTAGGGTGAATCCCGGTCCAGTCGGCTGTGCTGCTGCTGGAACCAGCGGCTGACCGATAGATGGAACGGGATTTTGTGCGACACACGTGCTCGCGGCAAACAACACGCTCAAGAACCAAGAAAAACGTAAGGATCTCATTGCTGGAAACTCCTCTCGAGAATCGTGCGCCATTGATTGAAAACGTTTCGCCCTTGTGGCGAGGATGACTATACACCTGGAATGAGGAAACAGCTTGGGTAACTGTGGCCGATTGCAGCCTTCGCCGCGTCCTCACAACTGCCCACACCCACCCGGTAAATCGAGGAGATACACGTCCTCAATCAACCGGTGATGCCGATCTTGCCTGTTCTTGAATGGATCGTTTTGGGTGCCACGCGAGGTTTTTGCGCGCGACTTGCCTCGTACAGATCGTCGGCTGAGCTTAGCTGGCACGACGTCGTTCGGGACGATAATAGGTCGAGCCCCGTGAGCAAACCATCCCACGCCGGTAACCGCAGGCCGGTTACGATCTGGTCATTATTCAGCACACACTTCCGAAGCAGCACGATCCCTGTCGTAATGACGATTGAAGAAGCGGAATGGATTGTTGCGCAACCGTGCGAAAACCTCAATCGCCACTTTCGGAACTTGCCTGGCGCTGCGCATCACCGCAGAGGGTGTGGAGTGCTGGCATACTTCCCACAGTCTGGCGCAGCCAGCCTCCGCCCTGACAGAGTAATCTGAAGAAACTATGAGCCCAACTCCGCAACAGCCCCAGATGAACGTCGTGCAGACTCCGGACTATCGCGAGTCCTACGCCAACAGCGTGCAGGTGCGTGTAAGCGTGTGGGACTTCTCGCTGGTCTTCGGCCTTGCCTCCAGCGACAGCCCCGATCAGGTCACGATTCGCAACCACCAGGCCATCTTTCTCAGTCCGCAACAGGCCAAGGCCCTCTGGAACGTGCTGGGACAAAACCTCTCCCAGTATGAGCAGGCTTTCGGCTCGCTCAATCTCGAGCCGCAGAATATGAACTTCCCACAGGGGCCGGTCAATTAGCGTCGTCTAAGGGCAGCGGGGATGCTCCGCACGCCTGCTGCAGAGTTGTAACGCGCCGCGGAAAACCTCCAGAGCTAAGAAGACATCTTCATGAGCAACCGATTGCGTCTGAGAACGATCCTCGAGCCGCGCATGGATGCGCCATTCCCGCTCTGGATGGTGTTTCCAGTCATCTTTGCCCTGCTTTACGTCAGTCACTTCTCGTTGCTGCGCCTGCCCTACTATTGGGACGAGGCGGGCTACTACATTCCCGCCGCGTGGGATTTCTTCCGCACCGGCTCCCTTATCCCGATCACCACCATGTCGAATGCGCATCCGCCGCTCCCCAGCGTCTACCTTGCGCTATGGTGGAAACTCTCGGGCTTCTACCCGGAGGTCACCCGCGAAGCCGTATTGATGATTGCCTCCGTCGGCCTTCTCGCCGTTTGGAGACTAGCGCATCGTGTCGTCGATTCCGGACGGGTCGCCTTCTGGACAGTCATACTGACGGCGTTGTATCCCGTCTGGTTTGCCCAGAGCACTCTCGCCCAGGCCGACATCTTTGCTGCCGCTTTCTCTCTCTGGGGATTGGTTTACGCGCTGCCCGACCAAGATCGTCAGCCCGGGGTTGCCGCCTTGTGGTTTACCGCTGCCGTGCTTTCGAAAGAGACTGCCATCGTGATTCCGTTGACGCTCGCGATCACGGCGCTAGTGGATGGATTTCGTTCGGCGCCGGAGCGGAAGCGCCGCTGGATCGATGCCGCGTGGTTGGCCGCTTGCACTCTTCCGCTGGTCGCGTGGTACGGCTGGCACTTTGCCAAAACCGGATTCGTCTTCGGCAACCCCGCATTTCTTCAGTACAACGCCAAAGCCAATTTCGAACCAACGCGTTTTCTGGCCGCCTTCGGACACCGCCTGCTGCATCTCACGGCGCACATGAATATGTTTGTGCCGTCTCTGCTGACCATCGCCGCTTTGATGCTGAGTCCCCGCCTTGATGCGGAAGGTCACGAACGGCCTCGCATCAGCAATTCGGTTCTGTGGCGGATCTTTTTTATTCTCCTTGCGAACGCGGTGTTTTTCAGCGTTCTTGGTGGGGCTTTGCTCACCCGCTACCTGCTGCCCATGTATCCACTGGTCCTGCTCGTAGCCGTCTCTACGTTCTCGCGCCGGGTACCGTTCTGGCAGGCGCTCGCGCTCTTTTCGGCTGCGGCGTTCATCGCGGGCCTCTTCGTCAATCCGCCCTATCGCTTTGCCCCGGAAGACAACCTGGAATATGCCCGCGTAATTCGCTTGCACGTGGCCGGCATTGCGCAGCTCAATAAGCGCTACCCCGAATCCACGGTTCTTTCCGCATGGCCCGTTACAGATGAACTCACCAAGCCGGAGCTGGGCTACGTGAAGACGCCCTATCAGGTCTACCGCCTCGAGGACTTCACCTCTGAACAGATCGATCGCGCTGCGGACGACCCGGGTGGTTACTCGACAGCCCTCGTCTTTTCGACAAAATATGATCCCCCCTCGCTGCTATTGAGCCTCGGACCGAAGAGCGAAGCCCTCGATCAGAGGTACTTTGGCTTGCATCACGACCTGCTGCCCGAAGCAATTGCGGTGCGTCTGCATGGGACGTTGAACTGGGAACGCGAAGACCATGCGCAATGGATCGCACTCATCCGATTCAACCGGCAGTTTGAAGCTCATATAGAGTTGCCGCGGCACCCGCGTTGAACCTCTCGACACCTTCGAGATACTGCGAGGAATGAGCCGAAACACCTATAATCAAGCCTGTTGTGCTCATTCTATTTCGATATCGCGGATGGTTTAAGCCTGCACTCAGAGGGGCCGGGTTCTTGTTGCTCGCGGGTCTGGCGTTTCAAGCACAGGCAAATGCCCAGGCTGCCGCAGCGGATGCCGGAAACGCGGGAGAGAACCGGATTCTGCTGGTTCTTCCCTTCGACAACGGAACCGGACAGCCAAACCTGGAATGGATTCGCGAAGCGGCGCCCGAAATTCTCGATGCGCGTTTTGCTTCAGCCGGCTTTGCGCCCATGCGCCGGGAGGACCGCATGTATGCGCTCGACCACCTCGGCCTGCCGCAGCAGTTTCAGCCATCGCGGGCCAGTGCCCTCAAGCTGGCGCAGACGCTTGACGTGGACTCGATCATCGTGGGCAGCTATCGCATGGAGGGGACCGGCATCGTGGCTGAAGCGCGTGTTCTCGACGTTCCCCATCTGCGTATGAGCGACGCCGTGATGGCGCGTGGTGAGATGCGCGACCTGATTGCCGTCTTCGATTCGCTCGCTTGGCGGCTTACCCGCATTATGGAACCAGGATTCAGCGTTGCGCAGGATACATTTCTTGCTGCCGGCGCCGGGCTCCGCCTCGACGCCTTCGAACAGTACATTCGCGGTATCTCCGAGCCGGACCAGCAAGAGCGCGAGCGCCATTTGAAGCAAGCCGTTACCCTGAGCCCGAATTTCAGTCCGGCGTGGATAGCGCTCGGTCGCGAGAACTTCAGCGGGCAGCAGTATGAAGAAGCTGCATCGGCGTATGCCAAAGTGAGCCCAAACGATCCCGATTTTCTGGAGGCGGGCTTTTACCGCGGGCTTTCTTGGCTGTATTCCGGCTCCTATAAGCAGGCAGAGGATGCTTTTGCGGGGGTCGCGCGAGAGTTGCCGCTGGGCGAGGTGCTCAACAACGAGGGCGTCGCCATAAGCCGCCAGGATCACGATGGCACCGGCTTTTTTGTGCAGGCTGCTGCCGCTGACCCGAATAATGCCGACTACCACTTCAACCTTGCCGTGAGCCTCAAGCGCCACGGTTCCGACGCAAGCGCTTTGAACGAACTCGATCAGTGCCTTAAGCTCCGACCCAGCGACACAGAAGCGCAGCACGTTCTCGCGGCGTGGAAGACCCCCACGCCCGCGGGTGCCGATGAAGCAGGCGAACCGCTCGAGCGCATCGTGCGTACCTTTGACGCGGTTGCATTCAAGCAAGCGGCAGTGGTGATGGACCAGATGGAGTCAACCCGGCTGGCAGCGCTTCCACCTCACGACCGGGCATTGAAGCTTGCCGCCCAGGCCAGGGACTATTTCAACCGCGGGCTGCTCCTCGAAGCCGAGCGGTTGTACCAGGCAGCGGATGCGGACGACGGTTCGCTGGCCGATGCCCATGCCGGATTGGCCGCGGTTCGCGAGCGCACCGGAGACGTCAACGCAGCCCGCAGGGAGGCGAATGAGGCCTTGAAGCTTTCGCCGTCGCTGGATGCATACCTGGTGCTGGGACGGCTCGATATGGCGGCGAATCACATGGACGACGCAAGCCGCGATGTCGGAGAAGCGCTGAGAATTGATCCGGGCAGTGCCACGGCGAAAGAGCTGAACCGGGAAATCGAGGCGAGGTCCGGGAAGAAACCGTAGCGATTGGAGCGAGCCATGCTTCGGGGTGGATTCAAATTCCGTGAACACTTCAGCCTGATCGCAATGATCGGGCTCGTATGCGCCGGAGCCGTGCGTGCACAGCAGCCGGTGGTTGACAAGCTCGTCCTCGACGACACCATCCAGTCCGTCAGCGCCGGCCTGCTGGAACGCGCTATTGCGCACGCCAACAGCCAGGGAGTCG
The DNA here is from genome assembly GCA_963830285.1 of uncultured Acidobacteriaceae bacterium. Taxonomy (GTDB): domain Bacteria; phylum Acidobacteriota; class Terriglobia; order Terriglobales; family Acidobacteriaceae; genus Telmatobacter. The sequence goes on along the minus strand of CAWHLU010000007.1, from coordinate 85,560 downwards.
GCGCTCTGTTGATCGAGATCAATACGCCGGGCGGCCTGGTCGATTCCATGCGCACCATGGCGGGGGCGATCCTGAAGTTCCCGCGTGCCCGTCATCGTCTATGTTGCCCCTGCGGGCGCTCGAGCGGGCTCTGCAGGATTCTTCCTGCTCGAGGCGGCCGATATCGCCGCCATGGCGCCAGGAACCAATGCAGGCGCAGCGCACGTCGTCTTCGAAGGTGGAAAGCCCGATGAGGTTCTGAGCCAGAAAGTCGAGAACGACGCGGAAGCATTCCTGCGTTCCTATGTCGCCAGACGCAATCGCAACACGGAAGCAGCGATTGCGGCCGTCGCATCATCGCACTCGTACACCGCGGAAGAAGCTCTGAATCAGCACCTCATTGACGTGATCGCGCCCAACGACGCACAACTGCTCGACGCGGTCGACGGGCGTCAGATCACTCTCATGGACGGCTCGAAACTGACCCTGCACACGAAAAACGCACAAATCGAAGTTGTGCAACCCACCATGCGCGAGAACCTGCTCGGTTGGCTGGTAAATCCCAACATCGCGCTCCTGTTGCTGGTCGGAGGAGCACTGCTGATTTATCTCGAATTCAACACGCCGGGAACAATCGTGCCGGGTGCCCTGGGAACGTTGATGGTGCTGCTGGGCATCTTCGCTCTTGATCTGCTGCCCATCCGATTTACGGCAGTTTTGTTGCTGGTGGCCGCATTTGCGCTGATGTTCCTCGAAGCGAAGTTTGGCGGCCACGGCGCACTCGCACTGACTGGGATTGTCTGCCTGGCATTCGGGACTCTCACCCTGGTTGCCGCCCCGATCCCGGAACTTCGGATTCATCCTTGGATTGCAATCGCCGTGAGTGTCGGATTTGGGGGCATCACCGTCTTTCTGGTGCGCCTGGCGTGGCGCGCACGTCGGCTGAAAGCTCGTCTGGGCGCAGACGCTCTGGTGGGCAGTGAAGCCTCTGCGATGGAGCCGCTCGCTCTCGAAGGCCACGTGCTGGTGGAAGGCGAGATTTGGCGGGCCGTGGCCAGCGAACCGCTTCCAGCGGGCGCCAGGTTGCGCGTCGTGGGGCACGAGCAATACCTGCTTCGTGTTGCCCCGGCAGAGTCGGTGGCAAAACCGCGTACGGCGGCCTGAATTGATGCGGGAGTACAATCCGTGCTGAGTGAGGGAAGTGAAATGCTGACTCCGATTCTGATTGTCATAGCGATTTTTGCCTTGTATCTCATCAATTCAATCAAGATCCTGCGCGACTACGAGCGCGCCGTTATTTTCCGCTTCGGTCGAGCTCTGACTCCTCCGAAAGGTCCGGGAATCATCGCAGTATTCAGACCAATGGATCAGATGGTCCGCATTTCGCTGCGGCAGGAAGTGCTGGAAGTTCCAGCCCAGGATGTAATCACACGCGACAACGTAACCCTCAAGGTGAATGCAGTCGTCACTTTGTACGTCGTCGATCCGAATGCTGCCGCCATCAAGGTGGCGAATTATGTCTACCAGACTTCGCAATTTGCGCAGACAACGTTGCGATCCGTCCTGGGCGAAGTGGAATTGGATGAGCTTCTCAGCCACCGCGACAAGCTGAATCTGAAGATCCAGACCATCATCGATCAACGCACGGAGCCGTTCGGCGTCAAGGTGATCTCGGTGGAAGTCAAGCAGGTGGATCTGCCGGAGCAGATGTTGCGCGCCATGGCGAAGCAGGCAGAGGCAGCGCGCGAAGCCCGCGCGAAGGTCCTTCACTCACAGGGCGAGTTCGACGCAGCGCAGAAACTCGTGGACGCGGCCGCCCTGCTGGCGACACAGCCTCTTACGCTACAGCTTCGCTATCTGCAGACGCTCACCGAAATCGGCGTCGAAAAGAACACAACCATCGTGTTCCCGTTGCCCATTGAACTGATGCAAATGCTGAACAAGCTTTCACCGGCCTCAACGCCGCCGGCCCCGAAGCCCGTGAGCGACAACTCATAAAACAGAGCTCGCCAGAACCGATCGAGGATTTCCCTCATTCCAAGGGCAAAGAATGATTCGAGACTTCAGCAAGGATGAACTGGAAGCCGAAAACGGCCAGGACACCGAACTCACGCTCGGGGGCGGCACGCTCCTGATGCTTGGCTGCGGGCTTCTGGTTCTATGCACGGTCTGCTTCAGTATCGGGTACTCTGTTGGCCATCGCACTTCGCACGAGTCGGAAGCGATCTCGTCGCCTTCCTCGGATTCGAAACCACTCCCCGTTCCAACCGGTTCAGCTTCCAAGCCTGGAGCAGCCGGGCAGCAGCCCGTTCGGCCTCAGGCGAATGCAATGGCTGATGTCTCCACCGATCCTTCTGCAAGTGCCAGACCGCCGGTCGAAGCCCAAACCGCTATCGTGGCGGGCAGTCCGAACGCATCGCAGCCCCCGGGAAAGCTGGCACTTGATTCCCAGGTGCATCCCGCCCTCGTCGCACAAACCAACGGAACGCAACCTGCTGCCGTTCTGCAGGTGCAGCCGGCGATGACGCAGGTCCAGGGATGGATGGTGCAGATTGCCGCGGTTTCGCATTCCGAAGACGCGGAAGTGCTCGTGAATGCGTTGCGCAAGCGGGGCTACACCGTTACCGCCCGCCGTGAAGTTGGCGACAATCTTATCCACGTGCAGACCGGTCCCTTTGCAAATCGCAACGATGCAAATGCGGTGCGCCAAAAGCTGCTGAACGACGGCTATAACGCAATCGTGCAGTAGATCGATAGCTATGGCGGGACCGGAAGCTGCGGATCGTCGACAGTTGTCAATGCCCTTTTCTTCGTCGAAAGCTGCAAACCCTTGCAATCAATGGCAAAATTCCCATGCCGTCTTTGCAGGTATTTTCTGGTTCTTGTTGCACAATGAAAGGGAATCGACGAAATGGCGTTGAGGGGAGCAGAATCATCATTGGCTAACTTGCTGACTCGCTATCGCGCGAAGCGCGGCTGACTTGCGAAGCGAAAACCCGCTGTCCCGTGAGATATTTGCGATCGAACCGGACACAGCCGCCAGCGGTCGTACCGTAAGTCATTTTCTTAGAGATGTCTACGGCTAAGTTCAATCGCAGAACGAATCTGCGGCGGAAGGTCGCTCGTAACTCCATGAAAAGGAAAAACTTCTTCACAGAGTATGGGGGGTACCCCCCCATGCAACCAATCAGTTGCATATCGCCACGCACCGGAGGAGACGGCCTATTGAGGAACAACTCTGGCTTCTCCCTAATTTCGCATCCACTCCGGCAAGCCTGAAGCGATCGATGTGCGGACGGCAGTCATCAGGTCTTCTCGTGTTGTATAGTCGGCCGGAAAAATGGGCGCATGGAACGTGACGTGCGCCGTGCCGGGACGAATGCGGATACTTCCCTTCGACATCATCGCCTCCGTGCCCCAGATCGAAACCGGAATGCAGGGGGCCCCGGTCTCCTGCGCCAGATAGAATGGGCCCTTCTTGAATGGCAGCATGCGCCCATCTCTTGACCGCGTTCCTTCCACAAACGTAGTGATGTGCACACCTTTTGCAAGCACAAGACGCGCGGCTGCGATACTCTCTTGCGCGCTCTCCTTACGGCCATCGCGGTCGACGGGTATGAACTCGCCTTGCCGAAATCCCCAGCCAAGCACGGGCACATGCATCAGAGATCGTTTGAGAAATGCGGATGTCCGACCCGGAATATTCGGAATCAGCGCAGGCGGATCGAGGTTTGAAACATGGTTTGCCATGAAGATACACGCCGTCTTCGCGGGGACGTTTTCGCGTCCCACTACCACGACATGAATGCGTGCAAGAAAGTAACCAGTCCTGACAATCATCTGCGTCGCGTTATACAGCGGCAGAACATTGCCGGTAAGGATCGACCATGGAATGAAAATGATCGCCGTGGGAATCCCCAGAATGATGAACGTGATGAAGAGAAGCAGCGAAGCAATCATGGCGGACTTTCGCGTTCAGTCCTGACGAACTCTGAGCCGTGCAGGAAGTTTTTCATAGATGTCGTCAAAGCCGCCGTTGGAGAGGATGGCGACCACATCGCCAGACTTCAGACGTGGTGCGATGCTCTCGACGATCTCGGTTGCATCTGGATGTAGCTCGGCCGGCGTTCCCGCTGCATTCAGCGCGTCGACTACATCTTCCGGGTGAAGCCGCTCCGCGTCCGGAATGCGCTGCTGCTGATAGACGCCCGCCATCATCACGCGATCTGCCAACCGCAGGCTCTCAATCAGATCGTTCTCCAGCACCTTGCGCCGCAGCGTGTTCGAGCGCGGTTCCAGCACGGCCCAGATGCGCGCATCCGGGTACACTGATCGCAGCGCGCGCAGTGTCTCACGAATCGCCGTGGGATGGTGCGCGAAATCATCGATGATTGTAATGCCGCGGATCACATCACGAACCTCGAGCCGTCGCTTCACACTTTTGAAACTGGCCAGGGCTGAGCGAATTGTGTCTTTGCGAATGCCCCGGCCGGAAGCCAATGCCGCCGCCGCGGTCGCATTCAGCGCATTGTGTTCGCCCGCGAGCTGCATCGCCAGTTCCGACCAAAGCTCGCCATGTTGCCAGACCTCCCACTCTGTCCTTCCATCCACGTGGCGCAGATTGCGAATCTGCCAGTCGGATTCCGCTTTGAATCCGTAGCGCTCCACGCGACAGAATGCCTTGCTGATGCACTCGGAAACATTAGGGCTGCCGTCAAACGCAACCAGAAGGCCCCGACGCGGCACAAGATTGACGAGCCGCTTGAATGCAATCTTCACCGCGTCGAGGTCGGCGTAGATGTCCGCATGATCAAACTCCACATGCGTGAGGATGAGCGCGTCAGGGAAGTAGTGCAGAAACTTCGGCCCCTTGTCGAAGAACGCGGTATCGTATTCGTCACCCTCAATAATGAACGTGTGCGTGGGGCGAAGCTGAAAACTGCTTCCGAAGTTTTCGGCGACGCCGCCGATCAGGAATGATGGCTCAAGCGAGGCGTCCTCATGAGACGCCACCTGGTAAATCCATGACAACATGCTCGTCGTCGTGGTCTTGCCATGCGTTCCCGCCACGACGAGCGATTCGCGTCCCTTCAGGAATTCCTCGTGTACCAGTGCGGCCATCGATGTAAAAGCCATCCGATCATCGAGCACGCGCTCCACTTCAGGATTGCCACGGGAGAGCGCATTCCCGATGACCACCAGGTCTGGAGTCGGATCAAGGTTCGATTCCGAATAAGGTTCGAGCACCGTGATCCCAAGCGTATGTAACAAGTCGCTCATCGGCGGATAGGCGGCCTTGTCTGAACCCGAAATGCGATGACCCTCAAGTTGAAGCAGGCCAGCCAGTGAGGCCATCGCCGTGCCGCAAATGCCGCTGAGATGAATGTGCTTGCGCGTTGAAGTCAAGATCTCACCGCCGGTTCGAGCAACGTCAGTTGAGCTTCGTCGCCGGCGTGTAATTCGGCCTCGATGCCGAAGATCAACGTGACGTTCTGCCGCGAGACGTGACCGCTGCGCAATCCGAAGGCGATGGGAACATCAATGCCATTGAGAGCAGAAAGGATCGCGTCTTCGAGCAGATTGTCTGGCGCACCCGGCGAAGTGCAGGCGAGCATTTCTCCAAAAATGATTCCACGCACGTCGTCGAGCTTTCCTGCCTGGCGCAGTTGCCAAAGCATGCGGTCAACCTGGTAAGGCTTGGCCCCTACGTCTTCAATAAACAGGAGCTTGTTTTCTGTTGCAGGCTCCCAGGGCGTGCCAATCAACGAGACCAAAATGCTGAGGCATCCGCCGTAGAGTGTGCCGCGCGCGGATCCATCCCTCAGAGTGCGCATGCCTTCCGCGCTTCCTACGGAGTAAGGTCGGCCCCCAACGGCCGCGTGAAAGCTTGCGAGATGCACGCCATCCTCAAGATAAAAATCCGCGGCTACCATAGGGCCGTGAAATGCAGGAAGACCAAGTTTATCCAGGAGCCGAAGTTGCAGGCCGGTCATGTCGCTGTAGGCAAAGAAAGGCTTCGGATGATCCGCGATGAGTTTAAGATCCACCGCTTCCAACAGGTAGTTCGACCCGTAGCCGCCGCGTACGGCCGCTGCGAAACTCGTTTCAGGATCCGCGAATGCCGCGTGCAGATCTGCAACGCGCTCTTCCGATGTTCCTGCAAAGAACAGCGGACCGCGCTTCTGCGTATTCGCACCGAGACGTGGCAGGTATCCGAGTTTGCGAAGCCGCTCCACGCCCCGGTCGATTCGTTCCGGATTAGCGAAGGATGCGGGTGAGATAACGCTCACGCCGCCGCCGGCCACAATTGGGCCAAGGGGCATGAGCGGCTTTGATCCAGTCGTCATCCGCACCACGCCTCGCCGCGTGCAATCAAGGTTGCAGGTCCAGTGAGTTCCAACTCGGTGCCCATGCCGCGCCAGTTCACGGTCTGAGTTCCTCCCGGCGATACCACGCGCAGGGGAGATGCGCAGGCATGAAATGCAATCGCAGCGGTTGCCGATGCGGAAGTCCCGGTCCCCGAAGAAGTCGTTGGGCCAACGCCTCGCTCAAAGATGCGGATTTCAATTTCTGCGGGACCCACGATGCGCACAAATTCGACGTTGGTCTGGTGTAGAAAATCGGAGTGGGCGCAGATTTCTGCGCCAATTGCCTGCCACGCATTTCCGGCGACCGAAAAGTCAGGGCTCTCGACGACGATCACGAAATGTGGATTTCCGGTAGAGACCGCGATACCCTCGATGGCACCGCCGCCTTCCAGCGTCACGATCTTGCGGGCGGCACTGGGAATTCCCATTCCCGTCGTCACTTCGACCGAGTAGCCGCCATTATCATGCACGTTGTTGATCCGGCAGATGCGCAGGCCGGCATCGGTTTCAATGCGCAACTCATCACCAGCCTTTGCGCCGATCATCGCGCTCATCCACGCGGCAACACAGCGGGTTCCGTTGCCGCTGATTTCCGCAATCGAGCCGTCTGCGTTGTGAAGCCGGACTCTTCCGGACTTCGAGCCGGTCCAGGCAAAGAACTCGATACCGTCTGCGCCCACGCCTGTGTTGCGCGCGCAAAGTTTGCGGGTCAGTTCCGCCTGGTCGCGCCTGGCTGCTGAATCTTCCGTCACGATCAGAAAATCATTGCCGCATGCGTGCGCCTTGGCAAAGGGAATCAATCTTCCTCCGGATCGCGGAAATTGAGCAGTTCGTTGATCGCCGGCTCCGAGAGAAGCCTGCCGCGTATACGTTCATGCTGTTTCTTGGTAGCGGTTATGGTGAAGCTCACACGCTGCAGATCGCCGATCGCGTTTGTTACAAAGTCGGACAACCGCTCGCCGGCTTTATCCATCGCGTCGAGAATCGAGCGAAGCATCGCCGTCTGGTCATCTCCGCGGGCTTCATAAATGAGCGAATAGATTTTGATACTGGCTCGACGTTCAAGAAAGCCGACTAGTTCGAGAGCGATAATCACGATCATAGTGGCTACCGTGGCGGCGGCGAACAGTCCCGCGCCGCATGCCATGCCAATGGATGCGACGACCCAGACGCTGGCGGCACTGGTCAGTCCGCTGATGCGACTGCGGTTGTGAATGATCAACCCCGCGCCCAGGAATCCAATCCCCTGCACGATATTTGATGCCACCTGCCCCTTGTTCGGGCTTCCGTCGCCGGCCAGCACAGCCGAGAGCAGCGTGAAGAACGCCGCGCCCAGACAGATAAGAAGATTTGTGCGCACGCCGGCAGACCGGCGCTTGTACTCGCGCTCCAAACCGATGAGAGCACCCAATAGTGACGCAACGATTAGTCGGGGAATGGTGCCGTTGAAAACGACAACTTGCTGAAGCCAGCTGAAGTCGAAGGGCGCCGAAATGTTGGCCAATAGCGCGTACATGGCTGCCACCTTGGCTGATGCTATCACCGCCCCACAGCTTTCGTGACTGGCGGGGTATCGGAGACGTAAACCGTGCCGGATTTCTGTCCGGGACAATCAAAACGCCGCACAAGTCTGAGCCCATCGGGATGAGCCTTCACCGCCCGATCGATCTCGTCATCATCGAATGCAAGCACGATTGCGGCATGTGTGGCGGGGGCAGCCAGCGCATCGGAAAAATACTCCTTGTCACTCTCGTTGATTGTCTCTCGCAGCGGGATTCCCGTAAACGCCACCAGATTCGGATATACCGATGTCCCCATGAGAACGAGGCCTCCAGGTCGCGTCGCCAGCAGCGAACGCAGCACTGGCGGTATTTCGACTTCGAAGGCGCGGCGAGACTCGATGTTCTTAGTACCTTCCACATACGTTAAAGGATGATCGCGAAGAACTGCCCATGCATTGACGCCTACGATCGCGTAGATTGCAATGGCGGCGAAGGGCACCAGGTTTCGCTTGAATTCCCGAAAGACGGCAATCATGAATTGCGCCCCGAATGCCAGCCCGAGCGCAAAGGCCGGCAGCATCTCCATCCCATAGCGCGTGTTGTACCAGGAGTGAGGCCACCACACGGGAAGAAAGATCGGCACAGAGCCGAATGCGATCGAGTACACATAAAAGGGAACTGGCAGCCACAGCAACAGCGTCCATTGGAACGCCCTACGACGCGTCGTAAGCCATCCCCACGCAGTACCTAGCAGCGCAAGCAGCAGCGTGAAGTTGCCCCACGATTCCGTCGTGACATCCATCTCGGCGCACTTGACGAAAAATGACAGCGATACCCAGGGATCATGCCATCCCGGATGCGGCGGTCCTGATCCCGGCGTCGCGGTGCGTATCTCAATTGCCGCGGCAGAGTACGGACCGCGCGCGAAGTCGAGCCAGTCTCCGAAAACGACCGCGTTGTATGCGAACCAAACCAGCGGAGCCGCAATCACGGCTGCACTTGCGATCCAGAATGTGCGGGAACGGAGCGTGCTGGTGCGAAGCTGCACGATGCCGACGGAAGTCCACGCCAGAAGAGCCAGAATCCAGCCGTCGTACCGCGTAAAAACGGCGGCGACGAGGACCAGCGCGATGCCGCATAAGAGGCGCGCCGCGCGGGGTGGATCGTTGTTGAGGGCACCGCGCCACTCCACCAGCCACACCGCGAGCCAGATCATTTCGCAAAGAAACAGTGGCTCCGTCATCGCCGTGGTCTGGAGGTACAGCAGGTTCGCATTCAGCGCGAAAAATGCGAGAGCCACAATTGCCGCGGATGGGCGCAGCCAATGGCGCGCAAGACGATAGACCCCCACGCACCCGGCGATATACGCAAGTGCCGAGGGGATCATGCCTGCGATACCGTCGGCCCACCACGCGTAAACCGCGACGAAGGGGATCATCAGCAGATGTGGCAGCGGAAGCCAGACCGAACCGAGTTGCGACAGGCCCGGCCGATGCGAATCAAAGACGCGCCGCGCAATGTGCAGGTGCGCGACGGCGTCTCCGTAATTGAGCATTGCGCCGTGACGCCAGCTCCAGAGGCTCGCAAGCGTAGACGCCACCACCGTAGACGCCACCACCACCAGCCACTCATTGCGGCTGACGGGGCGGCGAATCGGCTCTTCAGTCAAGGTGGGTTAACTCGCGGAACAGCTTGAAGCGGTGATCGATTTCCTCGCGTGTCAGCTGCTGCAGGCGTTCGGTTCCAAAGCGCTCAACGGTGAATGAGCCCATGACGGAGCCATAGAACATGGCGCGTCGGAAGGCGCCGGGCGTGAGTTCGCGCTGCGAGGCGAGATAGCCGAAGAATCCGCCGGCGAAGCTGTCGCCCGCGCCCGTGGGGTCTGTGACTTGCTCAAGAGGGAAGGCCGGAGTTTTGAAGCACTCCGTGCGGTCGGCCTCTGGATTAGATCCATAGAACAGTGTGGCGCCGTACTCCCCGTGCTTGACCACGAGCATGCGCGGGCCTATCTCCATCACGGCGCGCGCGGCGAGGACGAGATTGCCGTTGCCGGCGAGCATGCGCGTTTCGGTGTCGTTGATGAGGAGGATGTCGAGGCCTTTGAGCACTTCGAGCAGTGCGGGCTTGTGGTCCTTGATCCAGTAATTCATGGTGTCGCCGGCAACCAATTTCGCGTGCGGCGTGGCCTCTCGAACACGGCGCTGAAGAACGGGATCGATGTTTGCGAGGAAGAGAAACTGCGAATCGCGATAAGCGTCGGGAATTTTGGGTTCGAAGCCGGCGAAGACATTGAGATCGGTTTTGAGCGTCCGAGCCTCGTTGAGATTCTCAAGATACGAGCCTTGCCAGAAGAAGGTTTTGCCGGGCGCGTGCTGGATGCCGGTGGTGTCGATCTTGCGGGCATCGAAGACGGCTTGCTCGCTCGCGCCGAAGTCTTCGCCGACGACGGCGATGACGCGGACATCGGTGAAAAAGCTTGCGGCTAGCGAAAAGTAGGTGGCTGCGCCGGCCAGGCAGCGCTCTTTGCGTCCCGACGGTGTCTCGACAGTGTCAAAGGCGACGCTGCCTACAACAGTAATTGCCATGCATACCCTCTCTGAATTCGTTTATTGGATGAAATCTGGTGCTACCAGCCGTGATACCGGCCGAAAAGTAGTTTCAGCCGTTCTTTGGCAGCGGCTGGAATCGCATCGGGCTGCGTCAGTACCGCGAACTTCGCTGCCGAGGCACACGCGCAGGTACGTTCCGCCGGCATAGAGGCAACTGCGGCCTTCACGACCTTGCAGGCATTCTCCGCATTCTGATGCAAGACTGCGACGATCTCTTCAATCGTCACTGCATCGTGACCCTCTCGCCAGCAATCGTAGTCGGTCACCATGGCGACGGTGGCATAGCAAATCTCTGCTTCGCGGGCGAGTTTTGCTTCCTGCAGGTTGGTCATCCCGATCACGTCGGCGCCCCAGCTGCGGTAGAGGTTCGATTCGGCTTTGGTGGAGAACTGCGGACCCTCCATGCAGACATAGGTGCCGCCCAATTTGCCGACGACACCGACGCATTTGCAGCCCGTCTCCGCCGCCTTGGCAACGACGGAGCACACGGGATCGCCAAACGCCACATGGCCGACGATGCCATCGCCAAAAAATGTAGAGACGCGGTGGAAAGTGCGATCGATAAACTGGTCGGGAATCACGAAGTCTGTCGGCTTGTGCTCTTCCTTGAGCGATCCCACGGCCGAGACCGAGAGAATCCGTTCTACTCCAAGCTTCTTGAATGCATAGATGTTGGCGCGGAAGTTCAACTCCGAGGGCAAAATCCGGTGCCCGCGACCATGACGTGCAAGGAAAGCTACCTTGCGTCCCTCCAATTCGCCGAGCACGAACGGGTCGGACGGTTCGCCAAAGGGTGTTTCAACCTGTTCTTCGTGGACGTTGGTAAATCCGGGCATCGCATAGAGCCCGCTGCCGCCGATAATCCCGATCTCTGCCTGAGGCAATGTCGCTCCCATCAACAGGCAATTGGACGGCCTGTCTGATTGATTCAACAAACACTTCAGTATAAAGGTCGAGACTGGCTCGGAATGAACGAGCACTTGGCTGGCATGCTGCCGGAATCACGCGACCACAGCTTCTCCGGCGGCTGTGCGAATGCGATTCCCCGCCATATCACGAACGCCCCACCCGGCAATGAGCAAGCTGGGCGACTGGGTTGGGTGCGCCTTCCCCAAATCGCCAAGTGTGGTTCGCTGCACCTGTTGCCCCGGTTGCGCGGCGTGGGACACGATTGCGCAGGGAAAATCGGCCGGCAAACCCTCATCGAGCCATTCGAGTGCCAGCAGGGTGAGGTCGCGGCCCGGCATGTAAACCACTCGCGTAGCATCTTCGACTTCTGGTATTGATGCGTGATTGTGCGATTGTGCATGGTGGCCGGTCGAGAAGATCACGTTTGAAGCTGCATTGCGATCCGTGAGCGAGCAGGGAATTGCCGCCGCAGCTGCGAACGCGGCAGTAATTCCGGGTACGACTTCGAAGGCCACTCCAGCATCCGTCAACGCTTTCATTTCTTCAGCCGCGCGCCCAAAGATCAACGGATCGCCGCTCTTGAGTCTCACCACGCGTCGCCCAGTCGAGGCATGCCCGATCATCAGCGCATGAATCTCTTCCTGCGTAATGCTCTTCGTTCCGCAGCGCTTGCCGACGTTTACGACTTCCGCTAACGGCGCAGCCAATTCGAGAATTGCCGGAGGCACAAGGTCGTCATGCAGAATCACTTCGGCCGACTGAATGAGACGCATCGCTCTTACGGTGAGCAGATCCGGGTCTCCCGGCCCTGCACCGACAAGAAACACCCTGCCTTCCACGCTGTCGTCTGATCGGCTTGGGAGCGAATTTTCTGAAAGGCGTAAAGGCGTCGATCTTGCTTCGAAAAACTCACGCTCCGCCATTTCATGCAGCAAAGCCTTGCGGTCTTCGCCTGGTGGAAGCGTCGCCAAAACTTCACGCCGAAACGCGCCGAGATTACTAAGCCATGGCCCGATGTCCACCGACAGCCGCGCATCGATCTCGCGCCGAAGCCGCTGCGCAACCGCTGGACTTTCCCCTGCCGTCGAGATCGCGATCTGCAGATCTCCCCGCCGCACCACGGACCCGAAATAGAAGTCGCAGTGCGGGGGATCATCAACGCTGTTCACCAGAATTCCCCGGCGCACCGCTTCGCGATAGACAGTCGCATTTACTTCCGGATCATCTGTCGCAGCAATCACCACGAAGTTGTCATCCAGGTCGGCCGCATCGAAGCGGCGCTGAATCCAATCCAGCCTGTCGTTTCGGGCTAGTTCCTGAATCTCCGGCTTGGCCTCCGGCGCAATCACGCGCAGACGCAGCCCAGTTATCAGCAGGCTGTTGATCTTTTCGAGCGCCACGGTGCCCGCGCCCACCAGCAACCCCGGTCGTCCTTCGAGTTTCAGAAAAATCGGCAATAAGCTCATGGCACCTCAGTCTGCTACAGCGTGGGGCACGCGGCCTGTGGGTTGATCGCGCTCAACCGGCGCAAGGAGTTCTCCCGCCAGATACTCGCGCAACTGCTCGTTCGTGTGGCGGGCAAACCATGCGCGCAGATTCTCCTCGCCATCGCGTGTCGCGAGATATCTGCGCAGCAGCCGAGCGATCGCTTCGGGAACATGGGAAGCAGGCGTGCGAAAACCCACTGGCCGCGCAATGCCCGCGTGCTGCCCGACTGACCCGCCGAGGCAGAAGTAGTAGGCATCCACCAGTTTGCCCTCGTGCTTGATCTTCTTGCCCTCGATGCCGATATCCGCGATCCAGTGCTGTCCGCAACCATTGGGGCAGCCGGTTACGTGCAGCCGCAACTGCTGATCAAATTGCGGAATGCGCTCCTCAAGTTCGTCCACCAGCCAGCGCGTGAACCCTTTGGTCTCCGTGATGGCCAGCTTGCAAAATTCTGTTCCGGTGCAAGCGACAGCCCCTCGCCAGAAGGGCGAGCCTTCCACATGAAGTCCGATTGCACCGAGTTCGCTCACGAGTTCTGCGGCCTTCTCGTTTGGCACGTCGATGAACAGCAGGTTCTGCGAAACAGTTGCACGCAAGGCGCCGCTGCCATACTTGTCGGCCAGGTCGGCCGCAGCTTCCAGTTGTTCTCCGGTCAACCGGCCGCGCAGCACCGAGGCTCCCACATAGCTCAATCCAGGCTGCCGTTGGCGATGAATGCCAACATGATCGCGAAGCGTCTCATCCGGAATCTCCTCATCGACTCCGGGGGCTAGTGCAAAATCAAGACGCGATTGCAACTCGCTGAGGAAACTTTCCGCCGTCCAACCTTCTTTCATAAAGAGATATTTCAGCCGCGCCCGGTCGCGGCTCTCACGCAAAACCTGCTGATCGCGAAAGATCTCCGTGATCGCCTTCACTACAGGCACCGCCTGCTCAGGAAGAACGAACGCATCGAGCCGGACCGCAAGATGCGGCTCGTTGGAAAGCCCTCCTCCGACGCGCACCGCGAATCCAACCCGGCCATCGCGCTTCACCGGCGTCAGGGCAATGTCATTGATCTCGGGATAGGAGCACCAGGTCGGGCAGCCCGTCACGCAAATCTTGAACTTGCGGGGCAGATTGTAGAAATCAGGATTCGCCGTGAGCAAGTGAGCAATCTCGAGTGCGATCGGCGAAGCGTCGATCAACTCATCGTGATCGACTCCAGCCAGCGGACAGCCTGTTACATTGCGCACCACGTCGCCGCAAGCGCCCTTGGGAGAGAGGCCGATTGCATCCAGCGCATCCACCACTTCGGGCAGGGATTCAATCGTCAACCAATGCAACTGAATGTTCTGGCGGACCGTAATGTCGGCCAGGTTGCGCGCATACTTTCGCGTGATGCCGCCGATCGTGCGCAGTTGGCTCGACGAGATGATCCCGTTCGGGATCCCGATGCGCATCATGAAATGGTCAGAAACAAGCCCCTCGCCGCCTTTGCCTCCCGTGGCGCCCACACCGTCGCCCTGCGTATAGATACCCCACCACTTGAAGTACATGCCGGCCCACTCCGGGACCACGCTGGAGCGCCCCTCGCGTGCAAATGTCCGCACTTCGTCAAATGCTTCCCAGGGGTTCTTGGCGTGCTTCAGACGTTCGGCGCGTTGGGCTTTCGTCTCTTTCGGTGGAACGGCGACTTCACTCATGTGACCTCTTCGAGGGGATTCAAATGCGCTGAAAACAGAAAGCCCGCGACAGCTAAGGCAGCGTCGCGGGCAATCAGGAAACCTTTGGAAAGATGGAAGCTTTAACGGACCATGGTCACCTGTGCGCGCGAGGCGTCATACAGCGGCGACAACAGGTCCGAAGGTCCATGCATCGATATTCGCAGGATGTCAGCAAAATTGCAACCTCGACGCGGCAAAAGCCCCTTGGGAGTTGGAAACGTCGCCGAGCGTCGCAGACGCAAACCGCGGTGTGAACTCCATTGATTTGAGAAGAGTGCAAGCGGATTCGCCGTACTCAAGCCCTAGCACGCGCGTCCTTCAGATGGCTTTCAGGTCGAAATCACTGTTTCTGCGCGCCGGCAGCCTGCACCAGCATCTCCACCGGTTCTACCACCATGTCGCGGAGCACGGCCTGCGGTTTTTCCGCCGCCTTCAAAGTTTGCGTGTCTCCTTGCGTAATGGCCGTGTCTACGACGCGATGGTTTTCGAGATCGTCCAGCGCGCGAAGCCCGATCGTTGAAACCTGCGTCAGGGTTTGCGAAACCGGTGCCAGCTCCGCCGTAATATCGGAGTTCTTCAGCGAGGGCTCCAGTTTGGTGTCGTTATCACGCCACCGCGTCAGCCATTCCTTCGCCTTTTGAAGCTGATCTGCTGATGCGTTTCCGGCAACGATTACCGCGACCAGGTTTTTGAATTTACGCGCCATCTCGCTTTCTGGCGGAACCGCGTCCACCAGGTGGTTCAGCGGCGAATACCAGTCATATTTCTTCAGTTCTTCCCTTTGATACCCCACCGGTGGCTGAACCACACCTGCCAGCACCGCGAGGTATTTTGGGTCAGCCTGCCCGCTCATCCGTTGCAGCATGGGCTGCGTGAATGACTGGTGCGTCAGACCACAGGATTCGAGCTTGTCCGATACGACCGACATCCGCGCATACATCGAATTGACATCGCGCACATCTTGTGGCGACCAGAGCCGTTCCGCAATCGCCGCTGTCCGCGGCCAGATGCGGCTGTCAATAATCTCGGAAGGCGTGAATTCGCTCCACATGGTGGCCTCTCCGCCGAGCACGAGCTTCTTTTGTTCGGGCGTCAGAGTGGCGCCGCCTGCCAGCGGATCCACGAGATAATGCTCGGCTGCCGACTGATTCAGGTCGATGTAGTAGCC
Source organism: uncultured Acidobacteriaceae bacterium (assembly GCA_963830285.1). GTDB lineage: Bacteria > Acidobacteriota > Terriglobia > Terriglobales > Acidobacteriaceae > Telmatobacter. The sequence continues at coordinate 69,831 of CAWHLU010000007.1, read as the reverse complement.
ATTCGAGAGAATTCCGCGATTGCCCTGCCGCGCCGCTGTTGCCAGCGACTCAGGCCCGCGCCACGAGTGGATCACCACATCCTTCGGAGTGCCCGGCTGTAACACCTCATCCCAGCCCACCATGATGCGATGGTGCGCGGCTACGAGTTTTTGCACTCGCGCCGTGAAGTACGATTGCAGCGCCGCGTTGTCTTTCATGCCATGGGCGCGCATAAAGGCCTTGATCCGCGGGTTCGCATCCCACTCCTTCCCATTGCACTCGTCTCCGCCCACGTGGAAGTAGGCATCGGGAAAGATCGTCGTCATCTCCCCAATGAACTTGCCGAGGAATTCAAACGTGCCCTCACGTGTCGGATCCATCGCTGGATCGAAGACTCCCCATTGGTTCTCAATTTTGTAGGGCCCTTTGCCGCTTGCCAGGTCCGGATACCCGGCAAACCACGCCGTCGTGTGGCACGGCATGTCGAATTCGGGCACCACCCGAATTCCACGATCCCGCGCGTACGTTACGATCTCGCGCATCTCTGCCTGCGTGTAGTAAAGCCCGTTCGATCCCTTGCCGGTCAGTAGGGGATAGACCTTGCTTTCGGCGCGAAAGCCCTGGTCTTCCGACAGGTGCCAGTGGAAGACGTTCATCTTTACCGCTTCCATCCCGTCAAGGTTGCGCTCAATCACATCGAGCGGCTGAAAGTGCCGCCCCACGTCGATCATCAATCCGCGCCACGGAAAGCGTGGTTCATCGTCGATCGTCACCGACGGCGCGCTGAATCCTTCCGGCGTGACCTTCACCAGTTGCAGAAATGTTTGCAGCCCGTGCATCGCACCAAGCGGATTGGGTGCCGTGAGCACAGCTTGGGTCGGCGTCACTTCCAGGTGGTACGACTCGTTCTCGCCAAGTCTCAGCGCCGCTTCATCAGCCCTCGCCGTCCTTACCGTGAGAACCGGTTGTCCACTTGTCACTTCGTCGTGATAGGGAATTCCGGTTATGCGCGAAAGGGTGCTGAGAAACCGTTTGCGTGCCGACTCAAGCCGCACATCCTTGTATCCCTCAAGGGCGATGGTGAAGTCACCGTCAATCTTCAGTTGCCCTTCCCCATGCACAACCTGCTGCGGCATGGGCATGAGGGTAAGGGCCCCCGGAGTCTCCGGTTGGATTGCCGGAACTGGAACAAATGCCACCAGAGAACTGCAGAAAATGAGAGCTGTGCAGCTGCGACCGCGGAATTTCGTCATGATCACCCCCGGGAGGAACATCGTGAGACATCGGACTTTTTGGATTACAAGCGTTGATCGTTTAGCCTTCGATTGCTCATTATAATGCCGTGAAGTGGATCCCCTCAGCCTCGAATTCCTGCAAATTGCATCAGAATCTGATGTTAGGCTTCCATGAATTGGTTCACTACCGAGCACGTTCTGCTTTCGTCTCATCGCGAGTATCGGAAATCGCCACAAAGTTCTTTGTTTCCGGCACCGCCGATCGATTTCTCACGAGGTAGTGCTCTCAAATATGTGATCGTAAGTCCCAAATTAATTCACAACATTGATAGATAGCGCCCGTTTTCTCTGGAAATTGACAAAAAACCTGCAAAGTAGATGCAAACACGACAGCTGCGCGTGTAGAATCGTTCGCGTCATGCCAGAGACATTGAACGGCCGCTGTGAACTCATCATCAAGTTTCTGCTTCGCTCAGGTTCAGCCAGCATCGAGGAAATCCTGGCCGTCGCCGGTTCCTCGGCTCCCAGCATCCGGCGAGACCTGGCACGCCTCGAGAATCGGGGGCTGATTCGGCGCACCCACGGCGGCGCAACCCTGGTCGAGCCACTTCTCTATGAACCATTCCGTTACGACAGTTCCTTTCTCGCGCGCGAACAGAAGTTCGCCGTTGAAAAGCGGCGCATCGGTCTTGCGGCTGCTGAACTCGTTCAGCCTAATGAGACGATCGGGCTCACTGCAGGAACGACAACAACCCATATCGGCCGGAGTCTTCGACATCGCGAGAAGATCCAGGTCATCACCAACGCCATCAACATTGGCATGGAGCTCTGTAATCAGCCAGGTGTTCGCACCTATTTGACCGGTGGCGTGATTCCGTGGGCGTGGTCTTTTTCGCTCACGGGAAATGCAGCTCTTGAATTCCTCGACGATGTGTACATGGACAAAGTCTTCCTTAGCGTTACCGGTCTTGATGCTGACAGGGGCGCCACCACATTGGAAGCCGACGAGGCGCTCGTTTACCGCAAAATGCTCAAACAATCCAAGCAGGTCATCGTGGTCACAGATGCAAGCAAATTCGGGAATGTCAGCCCGGCGTTTATCTGCCCGGCTGGCGAGATCCACACCATCATCACCAATGTTGGAGCCTCGCCCGAGGCCCTTGCGCCGTTTGAACGCCAGGGGACTCGCATTATCCGAGCCTGAAGTCTTCTCGATCGACAGTCGAAGCTCTTCAAAACTTATGAGCAAATACTTCGCAAAATGCCGAGGCAGGATCAGGCCTTGGGGTCATCTGGTTGTCGGTTCCATCTGTTCACTGAAGATGTGATTTATGTAACGCATTTAAATATATAGGTTTACCAGTAGAAATGAATGGATCATCCTTTCTCTAAGTCGCACTTTCCAGGTCTTTCCACCGCTCCAATCCCTTGTGACAACTAACCTAGAATCGATCAAGAGTCAATAGAAAATCGATTAGTCAACGCCGATTAGACCATGGCAATGATTGTTTAAGTCCGATTCGATCATTTTGTTGTTGAAATTGATTCGAGAACGTCGTATCTTGGTCCCCAACGAGTAAACGTCCGTAGTGTACCGATCCGTTTCCGGCAGATTCTCAGGTCTTGGAGGCGGCGGCAACGGGGCCGGCGAATATTTCAAGTTCCGATCGACGGTCCGACCTGCAGCACCTTGGGAGGCGTAGTGCCAGTACCGAAAAGCCCATCAGCGAGCCAGCATAGTGAACCACGCGCAGCGTGCCCCGCTGCACGGGAAGAACTGTTTTGGCGGCCGGTCTCTTTCAGGAAATCCCAGGGCGAATTCGTTCAAGCGCAATCCGTGTGAAAGCTCTTGAATTCACCCGTCCATACGCGGCTGCGTATCGACACCACGAGATCTCATAGGAAAGGTGTGATGGCAATGATTGACCTGAATCGGGTTCTCAATCAAAGTCTTTCATTGGTGCGTTCCAACCTTGGCCCAGGACGCTCCACAATCGGCGGGGGCCCGAATTTGCGGCGAGTCATGGCGGGTCTCGTTGCGGTCTTGTTCCTCATCTGCCCATTCGTTATACGCGCGCAGGAACTCACTGCAACCTTGAACGGGTCGGTTGCGGACAGTACTGGCGCGGTGATTCCCAAAGCGACAGTCTCTATCACGCAAACGGGTACAAATGCTGTCCGAACGGTGCAGTCGGATGAGTCTGGCAACTACGTCTTCTCTAACGTGCCGGCTGGAACCTACACGCTGAGGGCCGCGTCGGCCGGCTTCACCTCTTTCGTGGCCAAGGACGTGATCCTGAAAGTGGGCGAAGCGCGCGGCCTAAACGTTCAACTCAAAGCAGGCGCAGCCTCCACAACGGTCACGGTCGAAGCAACCGCCGTCACGGTGGATACAGAATCCGCAGCCGAGGCCGGCAACTTGAGCGGCGAACAGATTGAGGGCCTTGAACTCGCGGGTCGCAACTTCCAGCAGCTGGTTACCCTTCAGCCTGGTGTCGTTAGCCAGATGGGCGATGAAACCGGCGCCGGCGCCACCCAGATGTCGGTGAACGGCGCTCGTGCCACGGCCAATAACTGGACCATTGACGGCGCCGACATCAACGACTCGGGCTCAAACGGCACCGTTATCAACGCACCCAACGTCGACGCCATCCAGGAGTTTACCCTCCAGCGTGGCAACTACGACGCCGGCTATGGACGTTCGGGCGGCGGCCAGATCCTGGTAGCCACAAAATCCGGCACCAGTGCGTTCCACGGAGATGCTTACGAGTTCGTCCGCAACACCCTCTTCGACTCCAACGAGTGGTTCAACAAGCGCACTGAGGCGGAGAACAACGAGCCAAACAAGAACCCCATCAACCACCACAACGTGTACGGCTTTACTGTAGGTGGACCGATCTTTATTCCGGGGGCTTACAACACCGATAGGAAGAAGACCTTCTTCTTCTATTCAGAAGAGTGGCGCAAGCTCTCCACCCCGGGCGGCGACTCCATGCCGGCAGCCTCTCAGGCGGATTTGAGCGGTATTGTTGCAGGCAATTTCACCAACGCGCCCGCCGGCTGCGCGACCTACGACTCTACTACCAATACGACGCAGATCTCGCCTAGCTGCTACAGCAAGAACTCGCAGGTCTACCTGACCAATGTGTTCAGCAAGTATCCGGCGAACAACTCCAACGGAAACTATAGCTTCTCTGATTCGACGCAGAACAATTTCCGTGACGACATCGTCCGCGTCGATCACTACTTCAACGACAGGGCCCACTTCTACGCACGCTACATGAATGATGTTATGCCGGTGGACAATCCCGAGGGCCTCTGGGCCGGCTCCAATTACCCGGGTCTCGTCAACACTCTTGTCGACTCACCCGGCAAGAACGTCGTCGGGAACCTGACCTATACGATCAATCCAAACGTCGTCAACGAATTCGAGTTTGTGTGGTCGCAGGGCGAGTATCACTCGGCAATCGCAGGCGGGCAGTTTGCCACCTCATCTGCAATTAATGGTGCGCTTACCAACCAGTGGTCGCCCGATCCTTATGGCAAGGTTCCAGCTGTCTCCATCGTTGGTGTCACTGGCTTCAGTGCGGGCTCTGCCCCTTGGAAAGAGCGCAACCTCGACCGCACGTACTTCGACAACCTGGCCTTCAACTTCGGCAAACATACGCTCCGCGTTGGCTTCCAGGTCCAGCAGATGATCAAGACCGAAAATGCGGTCAACGGCGAGCCGAACTTCAGCTTCAACTCGTGGGGAGACTTCCTGGTAGGCAATGTGGCGTCGTTTACGCAGACCCTGCCCGACATTATCCCCGACCTGCACTTCGTCAACACCGAAGCCTACATCCAGGATGACTGGAAGGTTTCGAAACGTCTCACACTCAACCTCGGTGTGCGATGGAGCCGTCTGCCCTCAGTTACCGACGCGCGCAATACGCTGTCGAACTTCGACCCGAAATTCTACAGCTCCCAGCTGGCACCGCAGATCGACGGCGGCAATGCTGCGACTGATCCAAATGCGGGTAACTTCATTGCCGGACAGTTCGTCAGCGGAATGCCTCTGCTTCCCGCGACCTACGCCAACGGCCTGATCTTCCCCAAGGGAGCGGAGTGCACCGCTGCCCAGGCTATCGCGCCCATGTCAACGTGCTCGCCGTTTGGCGCGTATGTTAACCCGAACTACAATGCCAATTTCGGCCCCCGAATCGGCTTTGCCTATGACGTCTTCGGCACCGGCAAAACTGTACTCCGCGGCGGTTTCGGCATTTTCTATGACCGCCTGCTCGATGGCATCTGGGAACAGAACGCTTTTGCCAATCCGCCATTCGCACAGCGCGTTACCATCGTGAATGCGCCGTTCGATAACATCACGAGCGGCTCGACGTCCGTTCCGCTGGGCCCCAACGGCCTGACGGCAACAGGTAATCCGACCTTCAAGGTGCCGAACTATGCGAACTACAACTTGAGCATCCAGCATCAGCTTCTCTCCAGCACGGTTCTGGAAGTCGCTTATGTAGGAAACCAGGCGCGTCACTTGCTCGGCGCATATGACGAGAACCAGCCGACCGTTGGCGCACGTCTCGCGGCTCCAGGCAACTCCAGCGTCAACTACATCCGTCCATTCGCGGGTTATGGGGGCATCACCGCGCGCGCTCCATTCTTCTCAAACAACTACAACTCACTGCAGGTCAGCCTGAATCACCACTCACACGGTTTGCAGGTGGGTCTCGCTTACACCTACGCGAAGGACCTCACCACCAACACTTCGGACCGCAGCAACGTGGCGACGGATAGCTATGACTTCTCGCTCGACTACGGCCCGTCGAATTTCAACCAGCCGCAGACTTTCACTGCCGACTACGTCTACGATCTTCCGTTCTTCAAGGGCCAGCATGGCGTTGATGGCAAGATCCTGGGTGGATGGCAGGTCTCCGGCATCACCGCGTTCCTCTCCGGACAGTCGTTCTCACTCTCGCAGCCGCACGACCCGTGGGATCCGAACGGCTTGAACGTAGGCCTCGGCATCAGTTCGCCGCGTCCAGATCAGATTGCTCCGGTGCAGATGACCAAGACAGTCGGCGCATGGTTCTCCAAGTCCTCGTTTGCGCCGGCCATCAACCACTTCGGCACCGAAAGCAATGGCAGCATGCTTGGCCCTGGTTACGACAACTGGGATCTGGCAGCCATCAAGAACATCGCAATACATGAGCGGTACAGCTTCCAGCTTCGCGGCGAGTTCTTCAATGCCTTCAACCACGAAAACTTCGGTTCGGGCAGCGGTAACGCATCGACCGCCGGCGGCGTGGACACCTCGACTGGCGATGCGTCCTTTGGCCAGGTCGTCAGCGGACACGCACCGCGTCGCATCCAGATCGGAGCCAAGTTTAACTTCTAGTTCCCTGGGTTGAATCACTCTCCTGAACAGGCCGGAGCCTCACGCTCCGGCCTGATTTTTTGTCTCACTTTCCATCGAATTGTCAGCCGACCCCATGAAATCGTCCCTCGTCTCTCGTGCAACCGTTGATGGAGATTCCGCATCTACGAGTTGGGTACGCGGAAGCGCGCGAGGAACGACATGCATCCAAACAGAAAGCATTCTGTATTACAGTTGGCCTTGGTGATCCTCTTTGCCGGGCTCAGCACCGGCTGCGTGGTTCACGCCGGCTACTATGACCCCTACTATCATGATCGGCATCCCTGGAGTGGCGAGGTCGTTTACTACCAGCAATGGGAAACAGGAAACTCATCGGGATCATAGGGACTTCAAGAAACGCAGCCAGGATGAGCAGAAGCAATATTGGGACTGGCGTCATCAGCATCAACATTGATGCTTGATGCCGACGTCGCCAAGTCGGCCTTGAAGTGTTATTTTGGCTTGGTTCCGGTCGCACCCGTGGAATCCCCGGCCGCGGAATGGTCGACATGATCTTCAGCAGCCGATCGTCTTCAGCTTTATTGAGGCTGCTTGCCTTGTCAAATTCAGCCTTGGACTGCGCCATCATTCCCATCGCACGATAAAGCCGTGCGAGTCTGTAATGCGCATTCACATTCGCCGGCGCGATTTTGATTGCCGTTTCGAACTCCGTCCTCGCATCCTGATTGCGACCTTCATCCGCGTATACGATGCCGAGATCAAGGTGCTGCATCGCGATATCCGGGTCCGTCTTCTGAATCTGCTCCAGCAGGGGCCTTGCGTCGTCCATCTTGTTCATCCGGATTTTTGTATCCGCCAGGTAAAGCATCGCCTGCACATGATGCGGATCATTCGCAATCTCGGCTTCGAACTCCTGTGCCGCCTCCGGGTCGTGCCCCTTCGTCCACAGTAGATATCCCAATCCGAAATGCACATTCGGCTCTCTCGGATTCGCCGCAATTGCAGCGCGGAACTCCCTGACCGCGCCCTCGTGATCCTTCATCTCGTCGAGTGCCTCGCCAACCAGCATGTCGGCTTCGGCTGACGCCGCGTTCAGCGCGACTAGCCGATGGTATGCATCCAAAACGCAGGGGTATTGGTGTGACAGCAGACAACTGTGCGCCAGGGTCAGCAGGAGCGTTAGATTCGCTGGATCGCGGTCGGAAGCCTGCTTCAGTAGTGGGGAAGCTTCTGAAAACTGTTCCAGCCCGTAGTGCGACATGCCGATCAAAATGACCAGTTGCTGATTATCCGGTTGTGCCTTGAGCAACGGATCCAATTCTGACGATCGACCGCTTGTAGTCACCCGCCTTGAAAAAGGCGATGCCCATGTTCAGCTGCAATCCGGGCATGTGTGGATTCAGCGCCATCGCGCGCGTGTAGTACTTAGTTGCCTCGGTGTAGCGCCCCAGCTTCGATTCGATCAGACCCATGTGCGCCAGCGGCTCAGGATTCGTTGGGTACTGCTTCGCCAGCGCGCTCCATGCCGCTTCCGCCTCCGCAAGCTTGCCCTCCCGTTCGAGAGAAAACGCAACCTGGCCGGGATCGGTCTGCGCCACAGCCACCCCTGTTCCAAGTGAGAGGATTACCGCTGCCATCCTCAGGAGCTTCGTATGTTTTCGAGGATGATCCACAATGATTGAATCTTAATTGCTCCCACCTGGTTTGAGACGAGTCGCTCCATCTCTGCGCGAATTGGCGACACACATTGAAATCGGTCGCACCGATTCTTCACTTGTCATCATTATCATCGTCAGGCGAAGCGTCCGCCCCTTTGGGTAATGGACGTGGATCGGGCTTGATGACGACCGGCTGCGTCAGTGTCTGTCCGTCAACGGTGAGCCGAACGGTGTAGTTCCCGGGCTGCAGCCCTGGCGCACTCCGGCCCGGTCGCATCGGTGTCGTCTCGGGTTTAGGCGCCGGGGCTCCCGCTGGGTGACAGGCGTCCGCGGGCGGCGTTGGCAACGCCCTGCGCCCGCCGAATCCGAAGCCGCGTTGAGCCACAACGTTCAGTGCCGCGCGATGCATACCAGGCTCCGCGGATGGCGGTGGCGTGGGTTCCAGCCAGTACGCCTGCACATTGATTGCCTCGGTGTCGACCGGCTTCACGGGTGTATCGCTTGCGACGCAAACATCCACCTTGCCTTTTGCATCCACAAGTTCCAGTTTCAGCGGACCGGTAGGCGCTCCCTTTAGCCAGTAGTAAGCGAGGACGCCGGCCGGCGGGTCCAGCTCCTGCGGCTCTTCGTGCGGCAATGGAGTCCCGTTCTGGCCGCCCTGGTGAATAGCAATCGTCTCTCCGGGAGCAAACAGGAATGCCGTGGCTCCCTCGATTTCCTTACCATGCTCTGCAATCTGGCGTAGCGCCCCCATTTCGTCCAGCACCCAGAACCCGCGGCCAAACGTCGCAATTGCCAGATCGTCGCCATGCACGACAATGTCGCGAACCGACGTCACCGGCATATTCAGTTGCAATGGCTGCCAGTGGTCACCGTCATCGAAGGAGACGTAAACGCGCAATTCTGTGGCTGCGTAGAGCAGGCTCTTTTGTTTCGTGTCCTCCTTTACCGAGTTCACGAACGCTCCTTCGGGAATGCCCGCCACCACGTTCTTCCATGTCTTTCCACCGTCGTGCGTCCGATAGATATAGGGACGATCATCCGCTAACCGGTGGCGATCGACTGAAGCGTATGCCGTCTCCGCGTCGAAGTGTCCAGCCTCGATTTGCGATACCTTGCTCCAGGTGGTCATCTCCGGCGGCGTCACATTCTTCCATGTTGCGCCGTCGTCGCGCGTCACGTGAATCAGGCCGTCGTCGGTACCCACCCAGACTGTCCTGGCATCGAGCGGCGACGGTCCGATGCTGTACACCACGCCGAAGCGATCCGTCATTGGTTCATCTATGTCCTTTGCTGTTACCGCATCGAGTGTTGTCGGCAACTCCGGATGTAGCCGCGTGAGGTCAGGGCTGATCTTCGTCCATGTCTTGCCCCGGTCGCGCGTCCGGAAAACAAATTGGTTGGCGTAATAGAGCGCCTTGTCGGCCGCGGAAAACACCTGCGGCAGCGTCCATGTCCTGCGATTGGGATCGTTCGGGTCGGCTGCGGGCAACTCGCCACCAGCGGGCGCAGGCAAGTTCACTTCCTGGTTGCAGCGTTGATCTCCGTTGCCATACAGCAGATTGCCATCGTCGGGATCTGGCACGACCGTGCTGCTCTCTCCCGCCTCACAAATTGGCTCCCAGTTGCGGAAATCGAGGATGCCCATGCGCGACCACGTGCTGACGCCGACCGCACCCGAATCCTGTTGCGCGCCATAGAGCCAATAGGGGAAACGATTGTCGGCGGCAATGTGATAGATCTGCGCTGTCGGTTGGTTGTACCAGGTGCTCCACGTCTTCGCGCCGTCAACAGAAACCACCGTTCCCTGATCGCTCGACAGAACCATGCGGTTCCCGTCCTTCGGGTTGATCCAAAGCTGGTGATAGTCGTCGCCGCCTGGCGCACCTTTTACGGGAACCCACGTCTTGCCGGCATCGAGCGTCATATATGTTGACGTATTGATGTCATAAGCGCGATCGGGATTGGTGGGGTCCACACTGATCTGGCCAAAGTACCAGCCACGCCCCCACAGGCGCTGTTCGTTATTCACCAGCCTCCACGTCGCGCCTGCGTCATCCGACAGATAGACTCCCCCTGACGGTTTCGGTTCCGGGCCTTTCTCGCTGTTTGGGCCGCCTCGAAAAGACCGTGCAATCGCTGTTCCCAGATCGTCGACGACTGCATACAAGCGATTCGGGTTGCTCGGCGCAACAGCGATGCCGATCTTGCCCACATAGTCGTCGGCAGGAAGTCCGCCGCCGAGTTGGTGCCACGTGTCCCCGCCATCGGTAGATTTGTATAGCCCACCGCCAGGCATGTTCGACGGTGCGTACACCGCCCACGGCGGCCGCCTCGTCGCCCAGAGTGAAGCATAGATTGTCCGCGGGTCGTGCGAATCAAGTGCCAGATCGACAGCGCCCACATTGTCAGGATCCTTCGCGTTGATCAGGACCTTCTTCCAATGTGCTCCGCCGTCCAGTGAGCGATAAACGCCTCGATCCGGATTGGCCTTGTAGACGTGACCGAGCGCTGCGACATAAACCCGATTGGGATCCTCTGGATCGACAACGATCTTCCCGATCTGGCGCGTCTCCGCAAGTCCGATCGAGTGCCATGTTTTGCCCGCGTCTGTCGATTTAAAGAGCCCAACGCCATACGAATGCTGGCTGCGAATGTCCGGCTCACCGGTGCCCACATAGACGATGTTTGGATCCGAGGGAGCCACCGCGATCGCGCCAATGGAGCCAATCGAAATTCCTGTCACCGGATCGTCGGCGATCGGAAACCAGGTCCGACCGGAGTTCTCTGTTTTCCATACGCCTCCGCCCACCGAACCCATGTAGAAAGTGTCGGGCTGAGCCGCATTCCCTGCTACGGCATACGTACGCCCGCCGCGCATCGGCCCTACATCTCGCCACTGAAGCCCAGAGAGCATCGTGGCGGAATATTGCTGTGCTCCAAGCGGAATCGCAAGAACCAGACAAAGTGACACGGCAAGATGAGGGCGGCCGGCAAACATGGCAGAGACTCCAGTGCAAACGGGATTTCGTTCTACGGCGGGGAAAACAATCAGATAGCGATTGAATGGGATTGTAAAGGAAAAAGGTTAGGCTTCGGATAACTCAGGTTCTTGCGAATCAGAACCGTCCGATTGAGTGCATCGGCCGCTTCGAGAATCTTGAGCCTCAGGTCAGGATCGATCTGGTGCGTCGCCAACCACGTCTGCACCGCGGTCTGCGCATTTACGCTGTTCTGCAGAGTGTCCTGTCCTCCAATAAAAGCACCCAGCCATGCGCCAAGAAAGAAGATCTTTCGGTGTTGCTTGATAGCTTCGAGTTCGTCGAGCGCCTGCACCAGGTATCGCTCTGTGAGGCCCGCCTGGTTCCACGAATTGAACGGACGCAGGCTTTGCGTGATCCAGTCTTCCTGGATCGTCGCGGAGTGGAGGTATTCGTTGAAATAGCGCTCCTTCACTTCAGCAGATGGAGTTGCGGCCTCCGCTGCATAGGCATATTTCAGGCCTTCACCGCTTTGGTCCCGCGCCCTTTCGGCCTCATAGATGACCCTCGCTTCCGGGTCGCTCATCGCGATCAAGTGGGCAACGAGATTCCAGCGATCCAGCCGCTTCAACTCCATGCCCGGCACTTCAACTTTCCCTGCCAGAAGTTCTTTCACTCTCTGAAGGCCATCGGGCGATTCGGAAATAGATGTAAACGAGCGGAAGCTGACGATGCGCATGCCAAGCGTCGATCCATTGACCATGCGATCCGCAATCACCGCCTCCACGCGCGGCAGGGCCGCTTTGCGCGCCTCATCGCTCATCCAGGAGTGAAGGGCGGTCGAAATCCTGCCGCCCTGGACGCGCGCCATCGACTCGTCAATCTCGTCCGGAAGCGACTTGAGCGCCAATTCGACGTAGCCCTTCGGCGCAGATTTCGCCAGGCGCACATTGTCCCAAAGCGCGCCCCAAAGCATTGCGCGCAGCAGCGGATCCTGCTTGTCCAGTGGTACCGCAACAATCTGTCTTGATGCCTCCGCTTCGCTCGCGTGATCGAGCGGAAATCTTCCATACGCCTCGTCCCCCGCGTTGGCAAACACAAAGGCAGGACAAGCCTCCCCGACAGCCTGGGATACATTGATCGATGCTGTGCTCCAATCAACGCGGAACAGGCGATTCGGCTTGTCCCCCTGTCCGTAGTAGTTCAACATCACCTGGTTCGAGATCGGCCAGGCAAATCCATCCGGCAAAACGTCGTGCTGCGTGAGCGTGAGCCGATCAACCCTGCCATTGCTGCAGGACCAGTCCACGTCAATTTCCGGCATTCCTCGCCGCTTGATCCAGGCCGCCGCCCACGCTTCGAGATCGGGGGATCCCTTGCTGGTAGTTGTTAACGACGCATCTTTGGCATTTGTGACCGCTTCTTGGAACGCAGAAATCAGATCGCTCCACTCTGCATTGCCGTAAGCGTGCTTGCTGAGGTATGTGCGAAGGCCTTCGCGAAATGCGTCACTGCCAATTCGAAACTCCAGTTGTTTCAGAATCGCGGGCGCCTTCTGGTACACGATCGCTCCGTAGGCCGACTTCGCATCCTTCAGATTTGGGATGTCCTGGTAGATCGGGGTTGTGCCCGGCGTCTCATCAATTCCGTACGCGAGCGGCTTTACGTCTTCATAGAAGTGCTTCCATGGGTTCGACTCGGGCTCCAGGGTGGCCAGAGCCTTGTACGCCATGTATTGAGCAAAGCCCTCCTTGAGCCACAGATCGTCAAACCACCGCATCGTTACCAGATCGCCAAACCACTGATGGCAGGTTTCGTGCAACACAAGAGTGTTGCGCCGGAAGTAATCGCTCGGCGTAGGCATCGAGCGAAACAAAACGCCGTCTTCGTTCAGAAACGTTGCCCCGGCATGCTCCATTCCTCCAAAAGGGAATCCGGGAATCAGAACCAGGTCATACTTGGGGAAGGGAAACGGTTGCGCAAAGAACTCCGAGAAGTACCCGATGCCGCGTGCTGCCATCTGCTGCACCTGCGGTGCCTCCTGCTCTGCGCGCGCCATTTGCGACTTGCGCACATAGACAGTCGGCTCCCCTGCATTTTTGGCGTGCACTGCCTCAAACGGCCCCGCCGCAAACGCAAACAGGTACGTGCTGATCGGGCGCGTCTCTTCGAATCTCGTGTGTGTCTGGTCTATATGCGTTGCAGCTGTATTCCCAATCACCGCCCAGTGCGCAGGATGTTCGATATCGAGAAGAAAATTCGCCTTCAAGTCCGGCTGATCGAAGCACGGGAACGCCATGCTCGCGTCCATCGGTACAAATAGCGTGTAAAAGTATTCGCTGCCGTCGTCTTTGTCTTCATACCGAGTAATTGCTTTGCCCGCCTGTGCCGCATTGCTGGTGAATGCCAACTTGACTGTGTTCTCTCCAGCGATCGCCGTCAACTTCAGGTGTCCGTTCTCGATCTGGGGCGCAATGGGCTTACCGTTCAATTCAGCCGAATGCAGGACGCCATCGCGATAGTCGATCAACAAGTCGCCGTTGCTCTTGCTCTCGAATGAGAGGGTTTCCGTCCCGTCGAGGGTCTCCCCGTGTTCCTTGATTGCGAATGAGAGCTGATAATGGACGTTCGACAGTCGCCCAGCACGGTCGATTGCCAGACTACGGGATACGCCCGGTTCTGAAGCCATCAAGCCGGATGCAGTTGATGCGGCAAATAACATTGCTACTCCTGCACAAATATGCAGCCGAATTCCAGCCGTAGTCGCCATGACGTATCAGCCATCCTATAAGATCCCGCCATCCGGCCAAACCCCAAAACACGGGAAACCGTTTCTCCTTGTGCCTCGTACCTTGGGGTTATGCGAAAATTCAAAGGGACGGCGCCAAACAGACCCCACTCGGCCCTTTCTGTGAATTCATGAAGAACCTGTCCATCTTTTTCGTGATCATCATCGCAGCTGCAGCCGCCACAGCGCAGAATGCCGGAGGAACGCTCCGGGGGGCGCTGCAGGATCTGACCGGGGCAAGAATCGCCGATGCGACCATCGTTGTCTCTTCGCCTGCCGGCGCCGAGCGCCGCTTCGTACGGAGTGACAATCACGGATTCTTTCGCGTCGACGACCTGGCTCCTGGCCAATATCGCATTGTCGCCACTGCACCTGGGTTTGCCGAAGCGGCCTCCGATGTCACCATCTACGTCAGCAGCATTCGCGACATCACCGTAACCTTGCGGCCCGCGGCGGTGCAGGTGGCAGTTGGAGTTCGGGCGCAGGGATCGTCCATCGCCACGCAGCCCATCGATCTTGCCAGCCAGACCCACCAGAGCGTGATTACCGCGCACGACCTCGAGTCGCTCCCCTTGGCCGAGCGCAGCTTCGCCAACATCGCTTACCTCGCTCCTGGCACGGAACCCGTCGAGCCGTCTGATCCGACCAAAGCGCGCATCACTGCTGTTTCCACTGGCGGCAGTTCGGGCTTGAACAACGAGCTCTCCGTCGACGGCGCCGATAACTCCGACGATTATATTGGTGGATTCCTGCAAAATTTCTCGCCCGATTCGATCCAGGAATTTGCTGTTCGCACCGCGCAGGAAGACGCCGACACCGGCGGCACAACCGCTGGTTCCGTGGTAATCACAACCAAACGTGGAACCAACGAGTGGCATGGCGACGCGGCTTTTTACGAGCGCGCGGCAGCCCTCAACGCGCGTTTCCCCATCGAGAACCCGGCGCCCGACCCCAAGCAGCCGTTCTCCCGTCAAAACTATGGCGCGACGTTAGGTGGGCCTCTTCAGCGTGAGAAGCTATGGTTTTTTGCCGCCTTCGAGCTGATCCACGAAGACGCCAGCATCGTTTACAGTCCCGCGAACAGTACTCAATTTGACGCCCTCGCCGCAATCGCCGCCGACGGCCTCATCCCCGGTGTCCCATCCATCTCCATTCCCGCAAATGTGCCGATTCCGTTTCGCGACGGCTTCGGCTCCCTGCGTCTTGATTGGGCACAATCCGCGAGGTCTTCGTGGTTCCTGCGCAGTTCCGTCGACAACTACACAACGCACAACAATCTGGTGGAGCAGGGAACTCTGCCTTCCACGGGGTTATTGACCCACAACAACTATCTCGACCTGGCTCTCAGCAACCAGTTCATCTTCAACTCCACGTGGTTGGGAAGGTTCGTCTTCGGCGCGAGCGGCTTGCATCTGACGCAGACGCGCAATTCGAATCTTGGATTCGCGCTGGCATTTCCCTTCAGTTCCACAGCGCTTACGGTATCGGGATTCGAAACATTCGGCGACAATCAGTTCGCCACCCCGATTACCTTCTTTCCGTCGGAACGCAACCAGCAGAAGTATCAGGTCCGCTACG
This sequence comes from uncultured Acidobacteriaceae bacterium, assembly GCA_963830285.1. Lineage (GTDB taxonomy): Bacteria > Acidobacteriota > Terriglobia > Terriglobales > Acidobacteriaceae > Telmatobacter. Next base: position 54,240 of record CAWHLU010000007.1, on the reverse strand, counting down.
ACGCAACCAATGCGCGCGCCCGTCATGCCATTAAATTTGGCGTCAACTTCATACACGAGCCCGTTCTCGGCGGTACATTTCCGAGCAACAACGAAACTCTCTACCAATTCCCGCAGAACCCTGACTACTACATCGCGAGCGCCGCCAACCTATCCCAGTTCGCGTCGGACATGCAGGCCGGCGCGTCGACCACAAACCTCGGCGGAGGGTTCTCGCAGGATATTCAACGTCTCGCGTTGTATGCCGAAGACTCCCTTCGTGTATCGAAAAACCTGACCGTGAACTACGGCTTGCGCTATGCCGCCTCCTTCGGATTGCTCGATGCGTCGGGCCGTTCACAGCAGGACAATCCCGCCTACGTCACCCTCAAGGCGCTCAAAATTCCACTTGCAACGGGCGTGCCTCGCGATGACCGCAGACAATTCGGTCCACGGCTTGGCATTGCGTATGCTCCCGGTGAAAAGGCTAGTACCGTGTTGCGTGCAGGCATTGGGCTCTATGCAAACGACCTGGCACAGAACGGATGGGCCACTGCATTCCAGGCAGTCAACACCGCTGCTGGCCCCTGCGTTGACCCCATCGCAAATCCCGGCGGCGATGAGAACAGCGGCTGCCTCTCCGGTTCCGCATCTGGGGGAAGTGGAAGCCTCATCAGTTCGAACTACAAGACTCCCTACGCAATCCAAATCACCGGTGGTGTCGAGCACGGTTTCCGCGCTGGTTGGTCTCTCAGCGCCGACTACACCCACGAGCAGGGAAATCACGGCTATCGCGCATACAGTTATAGTGGCGGAACAAATCTGCTCACCCCGTTATTGGCATCTTCCGACCCAGACCAGGCTGCCGTCGTTCCGAATGTGAATGTCTTTCACTCCGACAATCGCTCCAGTTACAACGCACTGATGGTCCACTTACAAGGTCAGGTCTCGCGGAAGCTGACGCTCGTTGCAAATTACACTTTCTCCAAGGCGCAGACCTGGGGCTGCGTCCTCGGCGAACTCTTCGATTACGTAAACGGCGTCTGCAATCCCCTTGACCCGTTCGGACCCGGCGATTACGGCCCTTCCGGCGAAGATGTTCGCCATCGCTTTGTCCTGGCAGGAACCTGGCGGGCCCCTCTGGGAGTAGAACTGAGTACCCTCACGCAGGCCGAGAGCGCCCGGCCCTTCACCATCACCACGGCCGACAATGCAGGCCGAATCCAGATCAACGGCGTTCCCACCGTACTCGACCAGTTCCGCGGCACGCCATATATCCAGGCAGACATCCGCGTCGACCGTCCCTTCAAGCTGGGCGACAACAATAGACTCATGCCGTTTGTGGAGTTCTTCAATGTCTTCAATCGCAATAACCCGGGCGCCAACTACGTGACCAACATCGCATCGCTCCCGGTTCCCGCGGATGAAGCCCAGTCGGGCAACGTCACCGATATCTGTTCTGACGCCTCCTGCTCAGCGTCGCTGCCAATCGTCAGTCCAAATCAGTTACGTCTTGCCGGCGGAGCCCTGGGTGATTTCTTCGGTCCGGGAACCACCGTAGGCATACCCTTTGCCGCGCAGTTGGGCATTCGATTGACCTTTTGATTGCAATCCATCGCCCCGTTTGGCCACTCGACTCTCGCGTCAGGGCCTTGGCAAAGCCCGCCACTGAAATCGCTAAAGTTAGGCAAATCGCAGCCGACAAATCAGCGTCAGAACGGCCAGAACGCAGTGGCCGGGACCGCTCGGGCGCGCATCTAACTATCAGATGCGATTTCGCCGATCAGAGAGTCGAGCCATGTCCGGTTTGAGCCCTATGTTGGCCCCACCGTCCCGATGGGCAAGCCTGTCTGTAACTGCGTTCGTGCTGCTGCCCGCCCTGTCGTTAGCGGCGCAGGCAACGCCTCCACAACAGTCGTCTTCGGGCTCGCAGGCTGCGACCGTTCCACTCAATCCAATCGATCCCAGGCGGCCGGAGATCCAACCCAGCCTGTCCGTCGACCGCGATCCGGTGCCTTCGCCGGATGCGGAGATTCCCGAAGCGACCGCGCCGTCTCCCAACGTGCCGACCCACGGATCTGAGCTTGAAAAGGGCAAGGACGGCATTTACACCCTGCACGAGAATGTCGACGAAGTTCTTCTCAGTTGCACCGTGATCGACGAGAAAGGACATCCTGTCGAAGACCTCACCCAGAACGATTTTCGCGTGTGGGAAGACAACGTGCCGCAGCGTACCAGTTCCTTCCGACATCAGGACCAACCCGTCTCCATGGGAATTCTCGTAGACAATTCCGGCTCTATGCGCGACAAGCGCACCGCGGTGAATGCAGCTGCGATGAACCTGCTGCAGGAATCGAACCCCAAGGACGCAGCATTTATCGTGAATTTCAACGATCGCGCCTATCTCGATCAGAGTTTCACCTCAGATCTGGTCGCGCTGCATCGAGGTCTCGCGCATTTTGATACGCGAGGAACCACTGCCCTCTACGACGCGGTGGCCGCTTCCGCCGACGAGTTGGCCAAACATGCAAAATTTGAGAAGCAGGTGCTGCTCATCGTATCGGACGGAGCAGACAATGCTTCGAGGCTGAACGAGCAGGAGGCCATCCGGCGTGTCCAGAATCTCGGGGGCCCTGTGGTTTACTCCATCGGATTGCTCTACGACTCCGGCCCAAGAGAATACCAGCGCGCTCGCGAATCGCTCCAGTCACTGTCCGACGATACTGGCGGCATCGCCTATTTCCCGCGATCACTCGGTGAGGTCAACGAGATCGCATCGGAGGTTGCCGAAGACATTCGCAACCAATACACCGTCGGATATCACTCCACGAAGTCCGCGAGCCTCGGCGGATATAGGGTGTTACACGTCGAAGTCTACTCTCCCCATCACGGCAAACTCACCGTGAGAACGCGCCGTGGCTACTACGCCAAACCCGCCGTCGTCGATCAAACCGCCCAGGGCCCCGCCAAGTCCTCGAATCCGTAACCCCATACACCTCGCTGCTTTCTGCTCAACAAAACAAGGGCACGGCTCGCGCCGTGCCCGATCGGTTCAACAGACGAGGTTAGCTCTCTAGTGCAGATGAAAGTCGATATCCACCACGATCTGCACAGCGACCGGGTGCCCTTGATACATGGCCGGTCTGAATTTGTATTGCCGTATCGCTTCCATTGCTTTTTCATCCAGGCCCATTCCAAGATGGCGGGTAACCCGGATGTTTTGCGGATTCCCTTCAGCATCCACAATAAGCTGAAGAGCAACCGTGCCCTGGAGACTTGCTGATCGCGCCTGTTCTGAGAATTCCGGGTCCACCGAGTGAATCACTGCCGGTGCGCTCACCCCACCACCTACGTTCATCAAGCCGCCGCCGTAACCACCGCCGCTTCCCGGCCCGGCGCCGATTCCGTGACCAGAGCCGAGACCGCCGCCCATTCCACTCCCAAATCCAGAGCCGCTGCCGTTGCCCTGAGAGGCCAGAGCGATCTGCGGTGAATTGCTGATGCCGAAATTCACCATCTTGGGATTATCCGGGATCTTCACCAGCTCGGTCGGTTCAACCGCAAGCTTTGGCCGTTCGAGTCTCACCAGTTGCGGGGCATTCAGTTGCACCTTCGCGACCTCGGGGGCCTTGCCTCTTGTCGGAGGAATCGGCTGATGCGCACCGCCGCCGCCACCGCCGCCGGATTTCGCCGCCACGGGCAAAATCTTCGGTGGAGGAGGAGGCGCAAAGAGCCTGAAGTCTACATGCATCGTCGTGGTCTCAGGCACGATCACCGGGCGGATCCTGGTTCCGAGCCACAGCACAAGAGCGATGCCCCCGGCATGGAGAATCCCCGAGATGATCCGCGATCTCGGACTACGCTCCGCGAGTGCGGTGTCCAGGTTGCCGAACGTCGGCACTCTTACGAGAGCAGATGACTTCGGCGCGGGACGCGCATGCACAAGGTAAAGAGGATGCGTCTCTTCGGCGTCGCGGTCCCGCAGGTCGACCGCCAGCGATGAGGAGTTGTATAAATCTGCCTGTCGGGTTGTGCTTCCTAAACCGTTCGAAAACGGCCTGAGTCTTGAGCCCGATTTCCGTGTTCTTGGTTCAAAGTCACCCATAATCTACGCCGGTGTAATGAGGCCTCCGGCCCCCCCTCTCCTGATTAGTAGAACCAAAGAATATTTCACGTTCAAAATCTCCGGCGCTTTCCTTGCAAGGCCCGAGGCGAAGAATTCTCACCAGATCCCTTTGTCGCTTCCCGTGATCTTCTGTCCCACAAGCGCCGCGGTTGCCAGCCACGGCAAAAGACTCAGACGTGCGCCGCTTTCGAATTGTCGACGCCGAATCACTCTCGCCAATTGCGAACCGTAAAGTCTGGCAGACTGCGGAAGGATCGGAACGCGAAGAAAATCTTTGGCAAAGTAGACTTCCTTGCCGCGGAAGCGCGCTGCCGCCATCACCCAATCGGGAATGTCCAGAGGAATCCCACGATAGCGGTATACATAGTCCGAAACGATTGCGAGATAGGTCGCCACGCCTTCCCAGATACCGGCCGTTAGAGCGGCCACGTAAAGATCGTCGTAATCGATACTCCCCGTCTCGATTAGGAGCGCGCTGTCCACAATGTCGCACAGGCGAAAATAGAAGTGGCGATACATGCGCTGGAGGGTCGAAACCATCAGCCGATCGGAGATCGAGGGCACGCGAAACAGCAAATCGCCTATTGAGATGCACCGCGTCCGATCCATCAATGAATCCGCGATTGCAAACTGCTCGCCCATCTGTCCAAGCCGGCCGATGTGGATTTCAACGAGTTCGGGCAACCTTGGGACCATGAAATTCCATTTGCAGGCGAGCCGGTCACCCCAGCTTCGCGATGCGGGGCGCGCCCCGAATTCTTTCTCCATGAGCCGAATAACCACTTCCGGCTTCGCATTCGTGTACAGGTCAAGATCGCTGCCAAGGTCAGGCCAGTGATCCAGCGACTTGATCACCGCAACGCGAAGCTGATGACGCGTGAATGCGTCGCAAATCCGCGAAAGATAGAAGAGCGCTACCTCGATGCGAGCGCGTTCTGCAGAAAGGCAAACGTCGGCCCAAGAAGTCCGAATTGCGTCTCCCGCTTGAAGGGCGATCTCTTTGAGAGCGCCAATCCCGCGCATGAGAACATGGTTCGTTTCAGCCAACGCAACTAGGCCGTCAAATTCAGACCGTGACAGCCCGAGAACATCTTTTTTCAGTTCGACTGAGAGTGCGCTGTCCGCTAGCCCTGGCGGAAGCACTAGGCGAGAGAGAAGTTTCAGCGATCGATGGGCGAGAAATTGCGTGGAATTCTGTGTCATCGGCCAAGACTCCCCCTAGTGCGGTTGAGGTGCTTGCTGCTGCGGCAGCGGCGGCGCCGCTTTCGGCGTTTCCATAGGCTGGCCGTGAATAGCGTCGGAATCGCCGCGCGGAGTCAGCTCGACAGGGCCGGTTTGCCCTCGTCTCTGTTGGCTGTAGACCTCAAGCGCGCCATCGACTTTCTCATTGCTGTCGGTTGCAACCGCATCGAGGCTTCTGCCTTCTGCCGAGAGATGGGTCGCAAAACCAACGCGTGTTCCGGCATCGTTCGCATGTTGCGCTTTTTCGTAGAAATACTGCGCCGATTCCAGGTCGCCGTCCTTCTCCGCAACGTACCCCAGGTTGTTCAACGTGAAGGCACTGGTTGGATCGAGCGAATAGGCACGAAGAAAATCCCTGCGTGCTGAGGCCCAGTCGTTCTGGTTCACCTCGAAAACTCCGTGTATGGTACACATCTCCGCTTGAGCCTCGACTGAGCCGCCATTGCGAATGCGCTTTTCGAGGCGTTCCGCGCTCGCGCCAGCCAATTCGCTCACGGATTTGTCGCGCCACGACTGATCCAGGGTGACTGCGGCGGGCTCGGGAGAATTCAGCGCTGCTGCGGCACGATAGTAGCGAAGTGCGCTGTCCAGATCGCCTGTGGCTTCGCTTGCGACGCCGAGATTATTGAGTGTGAACGCGTTTCGCGGATCGAGCGGCAGGATCTGTTTGAGCAGCGCAACGGCCTCGATGCTACGGTTCTGTGTGAGCAATCGCATCGCTTGAATGTTCGTGTGATTCACGCGCATCTGCGCGTCCTGCAGGTTGATCAATGCATCGCGCATCGGCTTGCCTTCAAGATGCTTCGCGTTGCTCAAGTCGATGCTCGCATTCGAACCTTGCTCCGTCGCCAACTGGTAGAACTGGGTAGCGTGATCGAGGTCTCCTTCCAACTCGGACACATAACCAAGATTGTTCAGCGTGAACGGGTCGGCGGGATCATACAGATACGCCTTGTAAAAGAGCGCCTCTGCATTCTTGTAGTCATGCTTCTCGACTGCCTTGACGCCGTCCCGATTCAGGCGCTGAACCGGCGTCAGTTCACTCCGCCTCGGTATCTTGATCACCTTTCCTTCCCCCGCCCACAACAGCGAGAGTCCTGACCCGGCGGCGAGAGCAAGACACGCGATCATCCTGGAATATGAAAATGGCAACGCGCTCTCCTGCCGGACTTTAGATATCGATCCCGAATGGGTCGGACCATACCGGCACATTTTGGTTAGATGCCCAATCGTCGTCGGTGTTGCTCTGTCATGCGGAGGGTTTTTGGGCGCGAGACCACGAATTGCAGTCAAATCTCATCCAATCAACTGTCTGGTATTCCGAAACCAACAAACATAGGTGTTCGGCGATGAAAAGAGTTTGTGAAGTCGCTCTTGTGAGTCTGTTTGTCCTCGCATCCTCGGACAGAATGCGTTCACAGACGTCAGGTGCCATTTCGGTCGGGTCGGATCTGAACGCATGCCAGCGCTCATGACGATGTCTCGACTATGCCACCGCTGCCCCGCGGGAAGAGCACAATTCTGGGCGGTGCTATTCGCGACGTAGATCCGGTGCTTGATCGCTTTACGTTGAGAATCGTCGGGGAAAAGCCAATCAGGATTCTGTTTGATGAGAGGACCCAGGTGTTCCTCGACGGCAAGAAGATCCCCTTGCGCGAGCTGCGCCCCAGCAGTCACGCTTCGGTAGAGACGACGCTCGATGGCACTTCGGTATTCGCGATGAGTGTTCACATCCTCTCCCAACTCCAGCCGGGCGCCTACCGCGGCGAAGTAGTGAGCTACAGCCCCTCAACGGGCGACCTCGAACTTGTGAGTGGCCAGGGTGGCGAACCAGTCCGATTTACGGTTTCGAACGACGCGACATTTGCTCGTACAGGGCAGGGAAGCTTTGTTGCTTCGAAATCGGGTCAGTCCGACCTGCAAAAGGGAACCCTCGTGTCCATCGACTTCGAGCCTGACGGCAAGGGCCGCGGCACGGTCACGAAGGTCACAGTTCTGGCGACCCCGGGCTCGCAATTCGTGTTCAGCGGAAATCTGATCGCTCTGGACATGCACAACGGCACTATGGTCGTGCTTGATTCAACGAACAATCAGAGCTACCAGATCCAGTTCAATTCCAACAGCATGGCCTCCATACCCGATGTTCGCCCCGGCCAGCGCGTGCGCGTGACGGCGGAATACGACGGAACACGCTATCTCGCGCATAACGTAATCGCGTACTAATCGGCTTCCGGCAATCCCCAGGCTTATCACCCGGAGAAGCTCACGGCGCGAAATTCGTCGGCGTGCAAGAGGAACTCTCCGAAACCGGAGCGGGCGGTGTCGGCGGTGTCGCCCACGGAATCTTATTGAAGTCAAAGAACTCCAGTAGATTGGGCTGCGCGGCATCTCGTGCCGTCAGGTGCGCCGAACTCCCGATGAATCGATTCTCCACGAATTTGATGACCGCCGTGTGATCCATGGGTGTGTGAGACACGTAATGCCGCCGCGTGAATGGCGAGATGATGATGTTCGGTAACCGGAACCCCAGCTGCGCCGCGAAACCCTGGACGGCCGCTGCATCCGCCGGATTTGCACCAGGGTCGGTAGTAGTTAGATCGCAATGGGTTGTCGGCGTGCCTCCGCTTGGCACGCATGGGTTGTACTGATCGGCATTAACAGCAATCTGCGATATATCGGGAATCGATCCAAGCGTCGTATCGGTGTAATCGTTCGAGTGCCCGGGCACGGGCGGCACGTGGTCGTAGGGTCCGCCGCCCTCATCGTAACTGAGGAAGAAGACGGAATCGCTCCACGAAGAGCTCGCCATGAATGAGTTGATGATATTCGCCACTTGCGCTTGCCCCAACAGTATCGATTGCCCGGACCCGGGATGTTCGTCGTTGTTACCGTAACCGGCCTCGATAAAGGCAAAGCTCGGGAGCGTACCATTCGTGAGATCCGTGAAGTACGTCGAAAGCGGAGCGATGTGACTCGTGTCGATGCAAAATGAATTTGTCGAGTCTCCAACCACGCTCGAAGCCTGCAAAGGTGGCGTGCACGCGGCTCCGGTTGGGTTTTCATATACAAATTGGGTTGAATAGCTCAATGTCGTGAAATCGGTTGCGGGAAAATTCGCGTTGGCGGATCCATTGCAGTCGTCGCCAGTCAGGCACAGGCCCTGCGTGACCGTGTAGTAGATCTTCCACGAAACATTCGCTTGCTGAAGTTCCTGAAAGATGTTGGCAATGTCCAGCTGCGGCAGGTGATCGTTGCCTCCAGGATCCCTGACGAGTCCCTGGGTAGTGCCGCCCGTGAATGTGGCAATGCGGTTGCCGATGCTCTTGGTCGAGACCGGAGAGAACCACCGATCCGATACTGCGAATTGCGATGCCATGTAGTAGTAGTAGTTCAAAAAAGTCTCGTCATAGTAGCCCATCACGCGTTCACCGGTGAGATCGGTGAAGTCCCCTGAACACGTCGCGCCGGGGGCGGCACAGCTCTTCGCATATCCTTCGCCATTGTGCACGAACCCGTCCATCGCAATCGGGCGCGTGGTCGTGAAATTGTACCGATCGACGTCGCCGTAACTAGCGAGCCAATCCGAGCTTTCATCGTCGATGCAAGTACTGGTGAATTTGAAAAGTGGGTACACATCGCCTTCATCATCGGTGTTGCTGATCGAGCCAAGCTTGTCGTCGATGCCGTCCACTTCGTAGTCGATGCCGTCATCGCCAATGTTCCAGCCGTTGGCTTTGCGATAAGGGTTCAGCATCCCGAAGTAGTTATCGAAGGAGTGGTTCTCCTGGAGCATGAAAACCACATGTTTGATGGATTGAAGCGTGGCTGCCGGCTCAACCGTGACAGTCACAGTCGCGGTCACGCTGCTCGCAGCGCCTGTGGCCGTCGCTGTATACGTGACGGTTGCAGTCGGACTGACTGACTGCGTTCCACCCGTTGGCTGCAATGTGTAAGAGCTGCCATCCGTTCCGGTCACCGTCACTTGCGTCGCATTTGTCGCGGTGACCGTGAGAGTCGAAGAAGCGCCGTCGGTGATCGTCGTTGGAGTTGCAGTGATGGTTACCGCCGGTTGGGTCTGAGATACCGTAACCGTGGCTGTCGCGGAAGCGTTCCCCTTGCTGTTCGTCGCTAGGGCGGTGTACGTCGTAGTCACTGAGGGCTTCACGGTTTGAGTTCCGCCGCCCGCTCCAAGGTTGTACGTCGAGCCGTCGCTTCCCGTGACAGTCACCTGGGTCGCATTGGTTGGGGTGACGGTAAGTACCGCGGTCTGACCAACTGTAACTGACGTGGGATTCGCCGAAATTGTGATCGCTGGCGCCGTCAGAATATTGCTTCCTGCAAAAAGAGCGCATCCAGAACAAAAGGAGCAGAGAAGGGCGAAGAAAGAAACAAGGAGAGGAGGGGAGAGTCGCTTGGTCGTGTACTCAGTGTGCAAGGTACTCTCCATTTCTTTCTGAGGGCCTGCATCAGCAAGCAGCAAGCGGAATTCAATGGCCACAAGTCAACACTAAGTTGGATGACTCTTCGTCCGTGTCAGGATGCCCGATTGAGCGAAGCCGGATTGATTCCCTACGAGGGATTCGCGTCGCGGCAAATCGATGGCTCAGTCTCGCCGACCGTGAGCAGTTCATCGGGCTCTTGAGACACCAGATGAGGAACTGTGCCGTCCTCGTGCTGGAGAAAAGTCCCCGGCCACAAACCCCACCGCGGTGCTCGCCCTCTGCCGAGACTCCCGTTCCTCCAGCGAATGCGCGACCCAATGAATGAACTATCTTCTGATATTGCTCTCTTCGCCTGATGGAGACGAAACCAGCGGAGGTAGCTTCGAATCACATTCGTCATCGTCATTTGAGCGCCGGCCGCGAAGTTCTGTTCCGCCATCCGGTGCTCCAACTCCGGCGAACGTAAGATGCGACCGACTTGATTCGCCAGATCGAGGGCATTGCCGATTTCGTAGAAGCGCACTGCCATACCCTCATCAGTGACCATTCCGCGAAAGTCCGAAATGTCTGCGCAGACGATAGGCACACCATACTCGCAGGCCTGGTGAGCCGGACCGCTCGACCCCGTCGCCGAATCGTAAGGCAACACCAGCACGGACGCCGATTGAAACAGCCCGGGAATATCGTCCTCTGCGACATATCCGCGGAACTCGATTGGGAGGTTCTTCGGCTGGCTATCGCGAATGGACTCCCAGTAACCGGCTCGCGTGTGATGGTTTGCACCGGCTATGACGAGCTTTGCGTTCGGAACCTGTTCAAGGATCATGGGGAACGCCTCCATCAGCGTTTCAAGCCGTTTATATGTACCCCAATGTCCTATGGCGAGTATGCGTTGATCGGGATTGCCGCGCTTGCTGAAGTCCGGCGGAGTCAGGGCTGAGGCAAATGTGCCGTGCGTGCCAAGCAGGACATTATGCGCAGCGTATTTCTTGACCAGCGTCTTGCGGTAACCCGGGAGCAGCACAGAAACGGAGTTTGCGCGCAGCAGCGCACGGGTTGCGAATTCGGTGCCCAACCGGTAAAGACGCTCGCGGCGCACACCCGCCGCCGCAAAATCTACGTGTTCGATGATGTGGTGTAGAGTTATGTGCGTATAAAAGCCCGCAGCGCGGACGAGCGCCGGCGCGCTGAGTCCGGCAAACGCAGCGAACGGGCTCTCCGGTGTCGCAAAGCTCGAAAAGACCAGGTTGAACCACACGACATCCGGCTTTAGCCTGCGAATGGTGCTGAGGAGGCGCCAGGGCGTGGAGAGCGCGCCAAACCTCCAGCAGCGAATGACATTAAACCCTGGCAACTCGGCTTCCGGATCGATTGTTAGCGACTTGCCATTCTCGTCTGTCGCAAAGTCATATCTCGTCAGCTCGTCGGCAAGAATCGTTAGCTCGACATCCGGATGGTTGTTGAGTTCCTTCGCGATGTGGAAGGCGTATTCGTTCAACTGCCTGCCGCTCGGTGGGAATGTTGCTACGAGACAGATTCTCATCAATGCTGGCCTTAGAAAATGCTGATTTGAACAAACGGTCGATACTGCTGATTCTGACCACCGGTAAAGTTGAAGAAAGTCTCTTCTTGAAATCCGGCTGCAAATCGAATCGGGTATTGCAGCACAACCGATCCGGAGTCGTCATGAAACTTGCGCCGGAACGGCCTTGCGTAGGAGATCGAGAATCCGTTTTGGGTGGCATCGTAAACGTGGTAGCTGCGCGTGCTTGAAAAGGCGGTTGATGCCTGGAAATCCCAGTTCCGTCTCGGATTGAAATCGACAGAAAATGCCGGGCGAACGTTCTGCGCAATCGCATTCGCCCCACCAACCACGCGCCACGCGCGAAGATCTTCAATCATGCCCCTCATGAGCAGACGCTCTGAGAAGCGATGTTCCAGCCCGATGTAAGACGACGTGTAGAAGTCCTCATAATTTACGGGCGTGAACAGCTGGTCGTTGGATCCCCAGCCAGTAAGAAGTGCCGTCTTTCCCCATGGAGCGCCTACCCTGAAGTCGATAGCGCCGGTAAGTCCGCGAGAATGCTCGTTTGCCTCCGTAAACGGACCACTCTCACGAATGAGGTAACCACTGGCGGAAATGGCGTTGAAAAATGAGCTCGTATTCATGTAAATAAACGTGCGAAAAAGATTCTGATTCAACTGGACGGGCGACCGGGAGTCGCGGCGGATTGTTGTCTGGACGCCACCACTGAAAGTAAGGACATTGGGTCCGAGATGCACGCTTGGATTCAAGCCAAAGTTAAGTGTGTAATCGGTGGTATCCCTGTTCACAATCGAATTTGTGGCGGGTACCGAGATTTGACCGCGCATGTTGCGCACTTGAAAGAAGCCGCCTGGCGTCGGCAGGTTTCCGACATGGAGATGGAAAGCATTCGTCGATTCCGTCTGCAGCGAAGAGCGCGGCGGCGGAAGAAGGGAAACATCCGAGCTGGGAACGGCAAATGGGGCATCCAGCTTGGAATCGAGCACGTAAACGGTCGTGTCCTCGAAAATCGGCTGCATTGAGAATTCCGAGAGCAGGCTTACTGTCGGAGTTACCCGAAGCCCCTCGTTCGCACCTGCTTCCAGCAAACTGGTAGCGGCTGTTTGATCTTCGCCTTCGGCATTCGTGGCCATTGCAAATGAGGTGAGTGCCTGCGCGTTGTGATGCTCCTGGCGGTAGAGGTTCGCTTGGGCAAGCAGATACTGGTAGTCGGGAGCGCTGTCCGCTTCCACTTTGATGGCCGAGAGTTCGGCGTTTGCTTTGGTCGTTTCTCCAAGCGCAAGGTAGTTGTTCGCAAGTCCAATGCGCACTTGTGTATCGGGCGCACCTGCCGATTTCGCATGCTCGATGTAGGTCTGTGACAGGCGATAGTCGTGGATGGCTCGGAAGATGTCGGCTGCTTCGATGTATTGGCCGCCACTGGGGGGCTGCGCGTCGCCGGCCGTGGCCTCCATCAATGCAAGGGCAATCTCTCTTTGAGCATCGTCGTCGTGACCTTGCTCAGCCATGGCCTGTGCAATCGCGAGCCGCACATCTACGCGATTCCCTTGCGGCACTTGAAGCGCCTTGCGAAAACGCTCCAGCGCGGCCTTTTGCTCGCCGACGGTGCTAAGTGCTTCACCAGTCGAAACCAGCGTCGAACTCTCCACCGATTCCCTGAACGGATCCCGCGGCGGCGGCGCTGCCTCGGCTTGCTGTTCTGCAATTTGCACGTAATGATACGTCTGGTCGCGATCGTCCAGATTCGCATAGGAGCGTGCGAGCATCGCGGAGATGCCCGGATCTGACGGCGAGAAGCGTTGCGCGGTTTGCAACTCGTCGATGGCCTCGTGGTAGTGTCGCGCTGAAAAGAGAGTGTTGGCGAGACCGAAATGAAGGGATGAATCAGCCGGCGCAAACGCCAGTGCAGCCTTGTATTCCTGTGCTGCCTTCGCCAGCATATCCTCGCGGCCGTATGCCGTTGCGCAAATGACATGAACATCCTTTGAATCGCCCATCAGTTGCTTCGCCATGTCAGCGTGACGAATAGCCGCCGCAGGTTTATGGAGGTCGAGATCGGAGTATGCAAGTCCCAGGTGAGCTTCGCCGTCTTTGGGTTCCCGCTTGAGCGCTGCTTCAAAGTCAGATGCGGCCGCATCTGGCTTGTGCAGATCGTTGAGCATGTAACCACGGTTTACGTAAGCCGTTTCTACGTTGGGATCTCGCTTGAGCGATTCGGAAAAGTCCTCTTCAGCTTTCTGGGATTCACCTTGGTGCTTGTGAACATATCCCATCAGAAGCGGAATATCAGGTTCTTGCGGCAAAACCTCTTCGTACTGCCCGGTCAATGCGAGCAACTCGTCCCATTTCTCAAGGCGCAGCAGATCATATCCGAGATAGACGACGACATCGCGGTCGCGCGGCAACGCCTTTATCGCCTCCTGGCCGATCTGTGCCGATTGCCGATAATCGCCTTTGAACGCGAGGTAACGTTCCTCTTCGCGAAGTAGCGTTGGCTCCTGTGCCATCTCGGGAGTAGAGCGGCCCAGCCATTTCCCCGCCGTCTGCAAATCGTGTGCCTCAACTGCTGCGTTCATCCCTCCGGCCACAACCAGCGCATTCTTCGGATCCAACTCAAACGCCGTCTCATAGGAGGCCTGCGCGGGTTTGAAGTGCTTTCGCGCGGTGTACAGATCTCCGAGTGCCAGATGGGGTATGTACAGGCTGGGGTCCACCTGGGCGAGGCGCTGAAAATACTTTTCCGCCTCCCCATCTCTCCCGGCCGCCCGCGACGCATAACCAAGGGAAGCGAGTGCAAACCGGTTCTTCGAATCGATTTCCAGAATCCTTTTGTAGATTGCGATGGCATCCTCGGTACGCCCGAGCTTCATCAGCACGTCACCGTTTAGTTGGAGACCGTTCGCATCGTTCGCATCGCTTACAACCGCCTCTTTCACGTCTGCGAGTGCACCATTGAAATCGCCCGACGCCAATTTGATTTGCGCACGGAGACGAAGAAATGGCGCTCTACCGGGGCCCTGATCGTTGATCTTGTCGATCTCTTCGTGCGCAACCGTGACCTCGCGCCGTGCTGCATCATCATCACGTTGCGCGCGATAGAGCTCCGACAGATCCATATGAAGCTGAATCCCGTAAAGAGGGCCCTCCACGGGCTCGGCCGGCAGATCGGCAATCGCAGCTTGGTATTCCGTGACAGCGTCGCTTGCCTTGTCCTCTATTCGGTCTATCTCACCCCGAATTGCGTGCATCCGATAGGAGTGCCCGTCAATCTGCTCAGCGCGCTTCAAATACGATTGAGCTCGCTCGATCGACCCAGTCCCCACCTCTGCCTGTGCGGCCGATAGCTGTAATCCCAGATCCCTTGGCAGCTTGTCCGCCGCTTGCGCATACAGATTCGCTGAGTCGTTCAGCTTGCCGTCCAGCTGGTACGTGTATGCGAGCTCTGCGATGACGTCCGGCTTTGGACTGCGAATTGACATCAGAGCCGTAATGGCCTCTTGGTATTTTCCGACTCGGCGAAAATATCCGGCCATAGATCGCTGGACTTCAGGATTGTCAGGAGCGTGTTTCCTGGCGGCTTCAAGGTACCGGTTTGCCATGTCCAGCTTCTTCTCGTGCTCGTAGCAAATGGCCATCAGCAACTCGGACCGCGCATCAGGGTGATAGCGCTCCGCATGGCCCAGCGCGTCCAGCGCGGAGTCGTAGTTCCCTGAGCGCATATAAAGATCGCCCAGCACAAGCGCATCGTTTCCGCGCCGGGGATCGGCGGCAAGTACCTGCTTCAACAACCGCACCGCGTCGTCGTTTTTACCCATCGCGGAATAGGATTGCGCGAGCCCTGAAATACCTTCAAGCGATGATGGGCTCAACTTCAGACCATGAGAATAGGCATCGACGGACTGCTGATACCGGGCATTTAGCCGTGCCGCGTAGCCGAGCAGGAACCATAGTTGCGGATCATTTGGTGCTTCCTGCGCGGCGCGCTGTGCGTATTCCAGCGCCTGAACTCGATCCCCTCGCTCGATTGCCTGTTGTGCGGAGCGAGCAAGACGCGCGTTCTCGATGCTCGAGCCCCATCCTAAGTCGGGCTGTGCATTCTTTTGTTGATGCTCTGATGGCTTCGAAGTGTCTGGCCCAATTTGATAGGTCTGCGCGTGTACCGCGCAATCTCCCAACATGCATGCCGCGAGGCAAACAGTTCTCAAACAGTTATGGATTACTTTCAAGAGTTCACCCAGTCCGCTCGTTAACTGCAAGAGTTCACACAACCGCGAACTCACGGTATTTCTTTGATTCCGAAATCGCCCGGAGTGTTGGCTGCGCATTGATTCGGAGGGATTAGCCAGTCGCAAGGCGTCACTCTACGCCAATATGCGAAGTGGAATGCAACCAGCTCTTGCAGTTTGTGAATCAAAACCCCTGAACGAGTGCATATCCAGATGCCCGCGGACCACTTCTTGCATGTGGACCAAGGCAGTCAGTCATTTCCGAATCAACACAATGCAGAGAGGAACCTGTGGAGACGTCCGAGTCGATTGCACAATCCAGACGGCCAATTCCATTAACGTTGGTTTTGCTGGCGGCCTTGATGGTTCACCTTCCGCTCCTGTTAATGAAGCTGCCGCTCCGGTCCTACGACACGAATTTCCATATATTCTTTGCGTCCCATTATGTTCATCACTGGTTCGATCCATGGAACGCCAAGTGGTACGCGGGCTTTTCGCAGACCACCTACCCTCCGTTGCCTCAACAATGGGTTGCTTTGATCTCGCATGTGATTGGGCTCGATTTCGCCTACATGGCAGTCCAACTGCTCGCCGTTGTTCTCCTCGCCGTGGGCGTGTACCGCTTTTCGCTGTTATGGGTCTCGCCGCGTGCTGCTTCATTCGCAGCCCTCGCCAGCATATTTCTCGGTTCCGAAAGTTTTCTTGTGTATTCGGCCGGCCAGTTAGGCACAACAGCGGCTGCTCCCATCTATCTCAATGCTCTTCCATTCCTGTACGAGTGGATTCGCTTTGGGAAATGGCGCGCCTTTATCAAGGCCAGCGCCTTGTTTGCAGCCGCTGCAGCTGCGCACCATGCGACGTTGTTGTTTGGGTCCTTCTTCTTCGCTCTACCCGTCGTGGCTCTGGCGGTTATGGATCGGCATGAAGGGCTGCAGTCGTCGACAGCAGCAGTCATCGCCCGTACGGTCGGCATCGTGGTGCTGGTGGCGGCACTGATCGGCGTAGTCCTTTTGCCGTTCTGGATTGCGCTCATTCACTATCCGGTGACGCAGGCGCCCATCCCGCATCCGAGTCGCGCGAATTACATCCTCAGTCCGCAATGGGGGCTCAACTACTTCGTCGTTCCTTATGGCGCACTGGTGCTTGCCTTTCCGTTCATTTTTTGGCGTGGATCGGCCGCGATCAGGCTTCGACCGCTCCTGATAGGCTTCTGGGTCGCCTTCCTTGTGGGGCTCGGCGGCACAACTCCCGTTGGACATATTCTGCTGGGACGCGCATTTGAAGTGCTCACGATGGAGCGCTTCAGTTATTGGGCGACGCTTCTCGCGCTACCGTTCGTCGGACTGCTCGCAGCGGAGCTCGTTGAAAGGTTCCGGACTCCAGCCGTAGTTGGCCTCAGCATTCTGGCTGCTTCAACATGTGCGCTGGCCGTAGGATGGTCCACCTTCCATCCCGCTGACGCTGAAGACTTCAAGGTCGATTCAGCGGCTGCGTGGCTCAATCGTGACGGGCACGATCAGTATCGATATGTCACGCTCGGATTTGGAAACAAGATTGCCCGTCTTGCCATGATGACCGACGCAGGCAGCGTCGATGGAGAATGGAACTCCGGACGCATGCTTCCTGAACTGACAAAGAACGGGGCGGGAGCGCTCACGAGTTCGAAGTACTTCGGCGAAAACGGAATTGATGCCCTGCGCGCGATCCTGGAACATGCGGATCATTACGGTTTGAAGTGGGTCTTGGTCCGCGATCACTACTACGACCCGCTGTTGTCCTTCGCGGGATGGCGTCCCGTTGACAACCTCGAAGACAGGACGATCATCATCTGGAGCAAGGACGGCATCCCTCCTGCAACGCCGTTGAATGCTCCGCAAATCCCACCCCATTGGCAGGGACTGATGTGGGGTATTCTCCCGTTTGGCAGTAGCATTCTTGCCCTGCTGGTGCTCCTCATTCCGGAAAAAAAACCGCTGGAGAGCCGGATCTACGCTTATCCGGCAGAAGAACATCTCGTGACGGGGAGGAGGTTGGCCTCGTGAGCAAAGGACCCCTTCTCGCAATATCACTCGCGGGTGCAACGGTGGCCCTCATCGCGATCGGCACGATATGGCCCATCGCCTCCGCCGCAGCGTACGCCGGCGGAGAGCACTTCACCGGATCGACATCGACCCCTGAAGCGGCTGTGCAGGGCCTTGGCGAGGACATTCGGGCGCAGGCCTGGGACCGGGCATACTCCGGTCTGGCAAATAAAGCAGAGTTTTCCGAGGCCCAGTTTCGGCGCGACCTGACCAGCGCCTATCCCGATCTTCTGACCTATGCGACCCTCAATAGCTTCGAGGTGCAACCCGAGCACGCCACGGCAAGCGATGCAAGTGTTCAACTCAAGATGCAGTGGTCTACGGTCGTTGGGCCTTCGATAAGCACACGCGATCTTCACGTGGTAAAGAACGGCAACGAGTGGCAGGTGGAGTGGCCCATCAGAAAAATCCCGGTTGTCCCTCCTCAGGTGATCCCCGTGAATTACCTGCGCTGGGATGTCATTTACCGCACCGCAGGCGACGATTGGGGAGCGCAGGACGCCGAAGCTCCTCATGTCCGCATCGTCAATATGCATCCGGTGCAGCGGGCGGAAGGTCTTGTCCTGCTGGGCGAACTGCTCAATGAAGACGTGGTTCCAGCTTATGTGTCGGTCGCGGCCACGCTCATCTCGAAAGACCAGAAGCCAATCGAGACCGAGGCCAGCTTCGACAAAATATCCCATCAGCTTTTGCCAAAGCAGGTCACGCCATTCCTTATTCGATTTCCGAATGTGTCGCTCTCCGACGTCGGGAGCGTGCGGATGACCCCCTTCTCAACCCTCATAACCGCTTCGGCCGATCCCGTGATTGAGATCGAAGATGAAAAGCTGAATCCTGCGCCGGATGCATCCCTCACCGGTCAACTCACCAACCAGAGCGGTCAGATCGCAAATGTGGCGCATGTTTTGGGAACGTTCTACGACAAATCGGGCCAAGTGATTTGGGTCGGTGATCAATACGTCGATCATGCGCTACTGCCCCAGACGCCCGTTGCCTTCAACATCCACATCCCGGAAGACCTGGCTCGCAAGGTCAGTAGTGAGCGAACCGTCGTTTCCACCTTCAGCTTCGGAGGTTCCGAGTGAGGCCGGGATTAGCAACTCTGCTTGCCACCCTTTTCCTGGGAATTTCCGCCGCTTCCGCGCAGAGCGGTAACCTGATTGTCCCCGCAAGCATCGAAGCGGGCGCCGCATTCTCCATTCAATGCGGCGGTTCGGGGAAGGCCGCTATCTATATCGTCGGTCCCAATCAACTGATCAAGCGCGAAGTTCAATTAGGTGAGGCTGTCTGGTTCCCTGCGGGTTCACTCGGCAATGCCGGCCACTACATTGTGTTTCTTTCTTCGCAATCGATAAACGAAACAGGCTCGCTCGACGTTTTGTCCACAGATAAACCGGCGGATCTGACCTTCATCGCAAAGCCTTCAAGGCTCCCCGTAGCGTTGCAGGGAGGAATCACAGGCGCGGCATATGTTTTTGACAGCTATCGCAACCTCATCACCAAGCCGGAATCGGTGTCATTCGAACTCTCCAATCCCTCTTCTTCCATGCAAACGCACGTCGTGCAGACGCGCGATGGCGCGGCCTGGACCCAGATGGATTCATCGCCCCGCGAGGGAAAAGACCAGTTTGTCGCCCGCGTCGGCAACGTTTCGAGCACCCGGGTTGTGAGCCAAGTGCCCGGGGATCCTTGCAGCTTGAAAATGAATGCCAAACCCGCGGGCGCCAAGGTTCAACTCAAGACGGATCCCGTACGCGATTGCAGCGGAAACGCAGTTCCTGACGGCACAATCGTGACATTCACAGAGTCGTATAACGACACAAGATCCACTGTGGATGTGCCTCTGAAGCGAGGCGTGGCCAGCATCGAGATGCCCGCCCATCGCGGTGCGACGATCTCCGTCGCCAGCGGCGTGGTATTGGGCAATCAGATTAGGTGGGAACAATGAGCTTGCTGAGAATACTTTCGGTAGCCTCCGCTCTGGGTGGAACTGTTGCCGCATTCGCAGCAGACCAGCCAAGCGTGCGCATCGAAACTCCCAATCTGCAGGGTCCCCGGCAACTTCAGCAGCAGACGGCCAAGGCAGCAATTCAAAACTATCTCGATTCATGGATTGTATTAGGCGACGCCTTCTCTCAGAACCGGCCTGACTTGCTGGACCAGGGCTTTATCGGTGACGCGGAAGACAAACTTGCAGGTACGATCAAGCAACAGCTATCAGACGGTATCCACACCGTCTATCACGATAAATCTCACGATGTGAAAATACTTCTTTACTCTCCCGACGGCATGTCGATCGAATTGGCCGATGCCGTTCAGTATGATGTGCAACTCTACGATCACGATAAAGCCATTGGAACGGAACAGGTTCACGCCCGATACATTGTCGTTCTTACTCCCACAGAAGTCCGATGGCGAGTGCGAATTTTCCAGGCACAACCCCAGTGACTGCCCGTTGCGCGCATCTAACCGATCTGGCAGCCTGAGCTACGGCACGGCTCAAATCAGGCAATGGAAAGTGAAAGTGCAAGAGAAAGGAGCACCAAAAATCAAATGCGAATCTTCAGGAGCTGAACATGATCTCAATAGTCATCCCAATCTACAACGAACAGGAGTTGATTGAGCGACTGAACGACGCTGTTGCAACGGCCCTTAAGGGAGTTGTGGATGATTGGGAGGTTGTCTATATCAACGATGGTTCCACCGATTCCTCTCTCCAGCTCTTGAAGGGACTACAAGTCGTGGATTCGCATGTGGTCGTCGTCGACTTATCGCGTAACTGGGGTCATATGGGGGCAATTTCTGCCGGCCTCCAGACAGCGCGCGGTCAGGCCGTCATCCTGATGGATGGCGATTTCCAGGATCCGCCGCAGGTTCTTCCGCGCTTGATCGAAGCCTGGCGTGATGGCGCTGAAGTCGTTGTGGGTGTGCGTCGCAGCCGCCAGGAAAGCCGCAAGGTCCTCGCGGCGCTTTTCCCGCTGTTCTATCGCGTTCTTGGAACTCTTTCGGACTATCCGATCCCCTTGAATGCCGGGATCTTCAGCCTCATGGATCGCAAGGCCGTTAACGCTATCGTGGCCTTGCGCGAGAAGAACCGATATCTTCCCGGATTGCGCGCTTGGGTTGGCTACAAGAACTCTATTGTCTACTACGACCGGCACGACCGCGCCGGAGGCGATGGAAAGCTCTCGTTCCTTAGCCGGATCAAGTATGCCATGGACGCCATCACGAGCTTCAGCTACAAGCCTCTTCGGCTTAGCTTTGGTCTCTTTGGGTTCTCGACGCTGATGGCTGCGTTTTTGGCACTGTGCATGATTCTCACCTCCTCTGCCGTGTCAACCGCCGCGTTCGGCATCGCAAGCGCCGTATTCTTCGTCGGAGGACTCTTGCTTCTATCCGTTGGAATTCTCGGCGAGTACATTGGCCGTGTGTACGACGAAGTGCGCAACCGGCCCGTTTCGCTGATCAGTGAAGTCCATCGGCCGCGGCTTACCATCGAAACCGAGGCGGGATCGATCGAGGTTCCCGTTGGCAGCTACGGTGTCCCGAATGGAAGCCTCGCAATGCAGGCCGTCAGGTTTTCAGAGCGGGATGCAGCATAGACACACAAGGATGGATGCCGCCTGGACCCCGCCGCCACTCGGCCCCGCGGGGTTTTACTTGGCGCGAAGAGCCTGTGTTTATTGGGCAGGAGTGGGATCGTTGATTGAGGTCCTGCTGGACGTCGACACCTGATTCCCGTCGTTCCCGTTGCCGCAGGCTGGGATCCCGCGCTCGATCGCGGATCCCTCTTCATAATCGTTCCACGTCTCCACCATAATGAAGGGCGGAGGTTCGTTCCCAGGAAGTTCCTTCCGCCAGAAATTGAATGTGTCGGTGAAGGTCTGTCCGCAGCGCGCAGAAATATGGCGATTCAATCCCCATGATGCCTTGCTGTCATCGAAGGTCGACCAGGCGCCGCCCACAATCATCTTGTCGGCGTACTTGGTCTTCATTGTTTCGTAGAAGTCGCTCAGATATTGTTCGCCCCAGTCACTGCCATCGGGCTTCCAACCCTTAGTCCCGGGATTAATCCACGC
The DNA here is from genome assembly GCA_963830285.1 of uncultured Acidobacteriaceae bacterium. Lineage (GTDB taxonomy): Bacteria > Acidobacteriota > Terriglobia > Terriglobales > Acidobacteriaceae > Telmatobacter. The sequence continues at coordinate 32,520 of CAWHLU010000007.1, read as the reverse complement.
ATAGAAGCCGTCAAAATCATTTGAGTACTGGCCCGGGAGATTCTCCTGGATGAGAAGCGGAGCCGGATCCCATGTGTTGACCATCGCACGGACCTTATCCCAGTCGGTGTGACCGCTCTTCGGGAAGATGAAGATCACCGGACGTCCTTCGTAAGTCAGGTAAGCCTGATGGCCCTCCGCTTTCGACGTGAGATAGGTATCGTGAAACATCGTGAAGTCCGCGATCGCTTCGTCCGTAGCGTCGTCTTCATGGTTGGTCTCGTCGTACATCATGGCGACGTGGAAGCCGTTCTTTCCCGCCTGCTTTTGCATCTCAGCATAGCTGTGATCGATAAATGGCTCCCGGTCTCCATACCAATCCACGATGAAAGCGCTGATCCCCATTTTCTTGGCGGCCTTAATCTGGCCTCGAATCTCATCCGGATCCTGGGAAGAATAGCCAACCGAGATGTGCTTCGGGTGTCCAAACCACGCCTCATAGAGCGCGATAACCTGTGGCGAACTCCCGGTCGCTCTGTACTTTAACTGCACGGGGGCATTCGATGCCGGTGCGAAGCATCCATGTGCCCAAAAAAGGAAGAAAAGGAACGTAGCGCCTAAGCGATTCAGCATCAATAGTGATTTAGAAGCCATCAAGCAGGCTTCGGTTGCAGACAGCATCCGTAAGAACTAGTCGCCCCTCGTGAGCAGCCATCACGTCAATTAACGCATCGGATGAATAGAGGCTGTCCCCGGAACATATTCAGAAAGCCAGCGATAGATGCAGTTCCTTCAAGAAGCGCATGGAGACCCATTCACTGTGGTAAGTTCTGTTGTCCAAACCAGACAGACCCTGCAGGCACGCATCATTTCCGGCAGCATCGTCCTGCTTTCCGGGTCCGGGCTCAATACCGGGATCAATCTCGCATACAACATCGCCGTTGCGCGATATCTCGGACCCAAAGGCTTCGGCCACGCCACAGTCATCTATACCATCCTCGTCCTGCTGTCGGCCGTGACCCTGTCGTTCCAGATCATCGCTGCAAAAATGATTGCCCAGCAGGAGTCTCCTGCAAACAAAACCGCCATCTATCGTTTCTTCCATCGCGCGTCATGGGCTGGCAGCGTAACCGTTGCCTTGCTGCTGGTTGCGTCTCAAGGAGCGATTTCAGGCTACTTGAATTTGCCCGATGCAAACCTCATCAGCCTGATTGCAGTCGGTGCGGCATTCTATGTTCCGCTCGGAGCGCGGCGTGGCTACATCCAGGGAACATGCGGCTTCCGCAGTTTGGCGCTGAATCTCGTCATCGAACAGGCGATCCGGCTTGGCGGGGCGCTGGCACTGATCCGTCTGGGATTTGGGCTGAGTGGTGTCATTGCGGCAAATTCAGCAGCGATCGCGATTGCGTACTACTTTGCGCGGGTCAAGCTCACTGGCCGCGCTCCCAATCCGCTTCGCCTCTCCCGTGCGGCTCACGAGACCTTCCAGGCTGTCGTCTTTTTCGCCGGCCAGATGATTATCAATAACTGCGGCATCGTTCTGGTCAACCACTTCTTCCTGGCTCGTGAGGCAGGGTTCTACGCTGCTGCCGCCATGGTCGGCCGCGTCATCTTTTCCTTTTCCCAGGCTGTCGTCAATTCAACATTCCCCCTTGTTGCCGGAACCAGCAATGAAGAGAGAAGAGATTTCCGCGTCATTGCGACGTCTCTGGCTCTGGTGCTTGGCGTGGGTGCCACCATCTCCGTCGGGCTTTGCCTCGCTCCGCCCGAGCTATGGTCGCGTCTGTTCGGAAACGATTTTGCAATCGAAGGGAAATTCAACCTGCCGTATCTGTTCGCCTTTTACGCGCTTGCCACCGTGGTCTACTCGCTCGCCGGGGTCATCATCACATTTGAGATGTCCTACAAGATCGCAAATACCAGCTGGGTCCAATTGATGTTCAGCGGCATTCTCATTGTCGCGATCTGTGAATATCATTCTTCCTTGAGAGAGGTCGTGCTGGTGCAACTTGCCCTCATGGGTCTCATGCTCGTGTTCGTCGCAGTTCCATTTCTCATTAATTCGCTTACGGATCCCAAAGACGTTGTGCAGACGGGCAGTTCTCATCCTCTCCGTTTGATCTGCAGAGTCTCTGAGGATGTCGCTATTGCAGAGTTCTTAAAAAGCGACTTCAATGGGCCGGCGTTTCGCGAGTATCACGACACGCTCCGCAATATCGTCAAATCTCCGAATCTTGAAGAGCCCAACGAAAATGCAAAACGCCGTGCTCTCCTCTTCCTTCGCCATCTGTACCTTTGGAGGGAGATTCCCACTGATACACAGTGGTACGAGGCCGAGATTTCCACGGATGACCTCGTAAACATTCGCATGTTTCCCAGGGCGCAATGGCGCAAGGTTGCGAATGGAAGATTCTCAACGCTCGCGATTGCCGAAGGAATGCAAAAGCGTCGGGATCAACTTGATGCACAATTCGTTTCAAAGATCGACGCGATCGCTCGCCGCTTCGATGCAGAAGACCCGGAACTTGGCGCCGTATTGATGATCGGCGTGGGTGATTCAGACCCCGTCACTGTTCTCGACGGGAATCACCGGGTGATGGCGGCCATGCTGCATTCGCCGCAGGCACTAAAGAAGCTTCGATTTATCTGTGGGCTCTCCCCACGCATGACCGAGTGCTGTTGGTACAGAACAAATCTGATGACCCTCTTTCGCTATGCGAAGAATGTCCTTACGCATTCCACGCGGAATCCCGCGGCCGAACTTGCTCGCTTGCTATAGGGCCGAACGTTAATCGAAAGGAATAGCTACGATGAAATATCGAAATAGATTAATTGAAGTTCGAGCGCTTCCTGTGCAGATCGATGGTGCGCAGCTGAGAACTCTCTACCGCGACTTGGAAAGCTGCATCAATGTTGACAGCCCCGCGGTCGTGCTCGATTGCTCCATGCTCTGCCAGGTCGACAAGCCCGCCATCCACTTCCTTCTGTGCTGCCTTGAAGAAGCTATGAAGCGAAACGGCGACATTCGACTTGCAGCTCTGCAACCCGAGCTGCTGGCGGAAATTCAGTCAACCGGCCTTGATTCACTCTTCCAGATTTTCGACAGTGTCGAGGATGCGCTTGAAAGCTTCCGGATGCCGCGTATGAACTTCATTCTGCCCGGCAAGTCCGCCGCGAGCGATCGGCGCGCGAGTGAGAATGCCGCCTAGGCAAGAGTGGGAGCGCGAATGGCTATAGCACAAAGCAGGCTCTTCCCTCGCAGGGAAAGAGATAATCCGAGAAGTCGCGTTATTCGACTTGTTGCGATCAGTGTCGTTTCGCTTTTGACGCTGGAAACATCAAGTGTGTCTGGCGCCCAGCAAAGTCCCCCGCCTACCCCCCCAAGCGTCTCCTCGCAGAGGCCTCAATCGCTGAATGCGCAGCAACCGGCCGCGCCGCCAGAGGCGACCGACCAGGATGCGCGAAACGACTCTCCGGATTCGTTGCCCTCAGCGCCCTCTCCGATGCCCGCGCAGCAGGCGGCTCCACAACAGCAGGAAGCGCCACAACAACCGGTCGGCACGGCGGTTGCGCCATACGAGAAACCCACCGGCGTTCCGGGTTCCCGGCCGGCTGGCGCCGCAATTGCGCCTGCAAAACAGCGACGGGTGCGGGCCATTGTTGTTCGAGTCGCAATCGTTCTAGCGGCGGGTGCCGCCGTAGGTACAGTTGTGGGGCTATCCAAGGCGACCCATAGCACGCCCCAATAATTCGAAGGCGTGGTCATCAAAGGGATGGTGCGAGTGCGAAGTAATCGCGGAAGCCAGAGAGTCAGGTTCGTGAGCTTCTCCGGTGTTGACGGCGCCGGGAAGAGCACGCAGATCGCACTCCTCTGCGCCTACCTTGAAGAGCGCGGTCTGCGGATTCGCGTCGTTCGCTTTTGGGAGGACGTCGCAAAGCTGACAAGACTGCGTGAGGGCACAGGCCACAAAATCTTCAGGGGCGACAAGGGCATTGGCAGCCCGGAGGCACCCATCAATCGGCGGGATAAAAACGTCGGCGGCGGGCTAATGACCTGCCTGCGCTTCTTCCTCTACTTCGTTGACACAATCTCGTTACAAAATGTGGTTAGAAATCAACTCCGCGGAAGATACGACGTCGTCATATTCGATCGATATATCTACGACGAACTGGCGAATCTTGACCTCAAGAGTCCCATCGCGCGCATGTATGCGCGCATGATCCGGCGCATCGCCCCCGATCCTGACGTCGCTTTTCTCCTCGATGCCGATCCGGAGGCTGCTCACGCCAGAAAGCCGGAGTACCCGATTGAATTTGTTCGCGTCAACCGTCATGCATACATGCGGTTAAACGAACTGTTCGGCATTTTCACCATCGTTGCACCGGCGCAAATCGACGCAGCTAGTCGAGATATTCTGAGCCAGACCCTTCGGGTCCTCGCGCCCGAAGGCCCGCTGGATGAGACGCTCCACGTCAGTCTCTCCAGCGAAACCTAGGCTTCAGGTACCGCATCCACGATCCGACCCGGCATGAGCTACCACCTGTAAAGGGTTAGGTCGTCCAAAATTGCGGTCGCGGAACCGCTCCCACTGGTCGCTCCATCAATTTGCACGTTGGCCAACAGTGTCGGCGCCCATCCCAGACTGAATGCACCCAGAACGGTAGTGTTGATGTTTTGCTGAACTCCATCCAACGACACATATCGGTATGTAATCCATCCGGTATCGTTTCGGGAGTAGCTCAGTTGCACGTGATGCCACGTGTTGGTTGACCAGTTGCGAACATTGCAGTTAGCCCCCGTGTGAACCCATTGATCGGATGGGCTTGTCGTCGTCCCTTTGTTGACTGTAATGTCCCAGGTGCTCGACCATCCGTCGCACTGCATTCCGTACATCACCGTCTGGCCGCCGCTCAGCACCTGGTTGAGATCCAGTTCAAGATTCATCAAATTGCTGTTCGGGCTGGGAATATAGACCCATGTATCTAAGAGAAAATTCGAAGCCGCTTCGTCGTCACCGAACACAACCGTGTAGCGCTCCCCACCGTAGTCCCAATAGTTCATCGAAAACTTGCGGGCAGCTCCGCTTCGCGATGGGGAACTGGTTATGCTGGACGATCCGCTGGAACTACCCGGCGTTCCTGTATCGTGTACTGCCGTCCAGCCACCCAGCGCCTGAAGGCTGCTGACACTGGTCGCGTAAGACGGAATGGCTGAAGACGCTCCAACGGTAAACGCGACGTCAGTCACACACGAAGCGCCCGAAACTCCCCAGGCTTTCACGTGCAGGATATGTCCCCCGGGAGACGCCGAAACCGTCGTCGTGATGGCGGGAGCGTTGAAAATCCTCGTGTCCGTACTGCTGTCGAGTGAATAGCCTGTTGCGCTCACCTGCTGACCCGAGCACAGGGATGTAAAGGCCGAGAGGCTGAACGGCGAACTGACTTCGCTGTTGTTTGCAGGGGTGTTAACAATGACGCTTGCAAAAGAGGGAATCACGGTGGAGACAGACAGAAATAGTGCGATGGCAAGCTTCCTCGAAACCTTCATTGAAAAGTCCTTTTGAGTGAGAAATGATGGTGATTGCGATCGGCAGGATTTGAAGCAGGCTGTCCGTTGCGCACAGCTCAATACAGGAGTCGAGGTTGCCCTCTCTCCGGCCTAAAATCTTGCTTTCAGGCTTCTCCAAAACACGTGCCCAGCGAGCATGCTTGTCTGCTCGATGGCCGGTCAGAGTCTTGGCCGCGAGCAGGCCAACTCCCCAGGATTCTGGATTCTTAAGTGCAATATTTCACCCTTGCACATGCTGAGGCAACCCCTTTTCGCTCCCGGAACTGAAGGAAATTGCAATTCTGGAATTTTCGTGAATTTCCTACGCGTTTGACTCTGAAAGCGGGTAAAAATTACTCAATTTATCGAATGCTCTTTGAATAACAAGTGTTGAGGTCCATCTGCCGGGACCATGCAAGCTCATAGAGTGCCCGCACGGAGTTCGAGATAGATTTCCGCCTTTTCGCCCCTTTCCCATATCCCAAAAACAACTTGCCGACTCCAGGTTTCAGTTGGATAAGCCCTCGCATCTAAACTCGGTAAGTCTGTTTCGAATTGCGTCGTCGACGCGGATGCGAAGAGGCAAGTTCACTTATGCCATCAAGATTTAAAGTGCTTCGACATACTCTTTTGCGCTTGGTCATCGGTTGTTTAGCCTTCCAGCTTCAACTGGCACACGCGGCTACATGTTCAACCCAGTCGCAGATGGCGCCTCAACAGCGCGACCTGATTGCAAATCAGGCTCGTGCCATGATCGCGCTCGTGCAGGAGGGCAACACTACGGGGTTGCGCGCCCGCACGCTTCCCGCAATCGCGGCGGACTTCGACGGCATTGCGGCATCGGTAACCACTCTCAGCCCTCTCATGCAAAACTCGACGATTACCGTCGAAGATCTGTATTTGCTCGATGCCTCCATGGTGCAGCCTGGCACGGAACGCACACAATTCTTCTGCGGCACGCCCACCGTCGTGCTCACGTTCAATGGGATGCCCCCCGGCAATTACGCATTGGCAATCCTGCATGCCACCGGTGTACCGCACCCGCAGCAAATATCCATCATTCTCGCGAACACCCCGGGAAATCAGTGGCAGCTTGCGGGTTTCTACGCCAAGCCGATGCTTGTGGCCGATCATGATGGTGTCTGGTATTGGACTTCAGCACGCAAGTTTACGCAGACGAAGTCGAATTGGCCGGCGCTGCTCTATTTCCGCGTGGCGCAGAATCTGCTCAGTCCCGTTGACTTCCTGTCCAGCCCGAATCTCGAAAAGTTGCAACAGGAGGCCGAGCAGGCGCGTCCACTCGACCTCCCGGGAAAGTCACCGCTGATGCTCAACGCACAGGGCTCGACCTTCGAAGTGACGGCCGTCGACACGACCACGCAATTCGGTCCATTGGACATTGACCTCCATTACGCCCCCAACCCAGCACAAGTGGCCCAATTGAGAGTTCCCGTTTCGGCTCGTCAGCAAGTCACCGATGTCATGTCCGCGTTGTTACTCCAGCATCCTGAACTGAAGCAGGCATTTCATGGCATCTGGATCCACGCAGACCAGGGGAATGCAAGTCTCTTTGCGATCGAATTGCCGATGGATCAGATTGTATCGGCGCCTCAGCCGCAAGCTGCAAACACGCCACCCGTCATCCATTGACGTGGAAATTGGTCACTTGCCTTTAAGGCTGCGTTCAACAGTTTCGCTCGCCTCGGCGTAGACCTTGATTTGGTGCGCGCGCAGTAGTGCGTGCAGCGTTCCCGCGCTCGAGTCTGACGTGATCTTCGCGGACTCCAGCAGCGGCATATGGCAATCTACACACTTTGTCCGAATCTTGGAGCCCAGTGTTGCGTACCTTCCGCAGGCGCTCATCTCATGACATCCCAGGCAATGACGCGAGAATGCGTCCACGTTCTCCTGTTTCTCGTGAACGTTGTGACAGGTCGAACAAGTCATTTTGCTCGAGGTGAAGCATCGGCTCTGCTCCAGTGCTCCGACCTGGTTCCCGTGCACGTCCGGCGGAGCGTCGGGAGTGGGAGGCTGGATCGCCAGGTAGTCGTGAACATCATCGCCTGCTATGAACGTGAGCGGCGGCCGCGTCGGCTCGACGGCGCCCGCATGACACAGTGCGCATAAGTCAAGCTGCCGTTCGCGCGTCAGGCGCGCAGGATTCACGATAATCTCACGCTGCTTGTCGCTGTGTGTCGATGCGGCTGAGCGCTCGTGAGCAACGTGCTGAGTGCCCGGCCCATGACAGCGCTCGCAGTTGATTCCCAGCACCAGGCTGCTCTTGTCGAAACGATTCAGCGGAGGAGCCAGGGAAGTGAAGTAGCTCCCGTGGCATTCCAGGCAACGTGGCACGATGGCGCGGTCAAAATGCACTTGCCCGGCAGGAAATCCTGGGCTGATGACCCATTCGTGGTTCCACGTCCAATACGACGCCGGCATCTCGTAGAGCAAATCGTCCTGCCAGTAAAGGTACGATTGTCCGTGACGTCCCGATCCAATCACAATGTCGAATCGTTCCGACAGGCTGCTCTGGTCGGCCAGATTAACGGCGCTCTGGTAGAAGCCGTCCGGCGCGGCGACCATGTTCACGATGAGATTTGGATTCGACGTATGCAGGACGTTGTGCCCCTGGCTGAAACTGCCAATAATATTCTTGGCTGTGGCCGGCCCGGAGTCGCGGGCGTGCGGTGTGAGCCCGTAGAATTCCGACTCCTTGCGATGGCACTGCGCACAGGCTGCATCGCCTGCGTAGGCGCTGGGCGGCGGAGCCGCCGCATGATCCGCTGCTGGATGGCCTGCGGACACCTGGGAGATTGAGACCGGCACCATCCCCATGCATGCTAGCAAAGGGAGAGCGGTCCTCCTCCAACGACGCTCCGAATCGCCACGGTTCGTTCTTGAGTTGTGCAAGATAATGTGCCCTGACCGGCCACTATTCTGATGCGGTCTCTGAGATCATAAACAACTGCATCTCGACATTACCATTTAGCGCGAGAGGTCCGTGATCTGCACGTGGTAAGGGCTCAGCAGGTCGCCGGTGGAGTGGCCGACGGCGGCAAGCGCCAGGCGGTAGCTTACCTGCGTCTGCAACAAAGTGAGTTCTGCCTGGGCCAGCTTCGTCTGTGCATCTAGAACATAGAAGTTTGTTTCCGCACCCAACTCAAATTTGCGCTGCTCCGACGACAGAGTCTTCTGGGCCAGGTCGTAGGAGGTGGTGCCGGCAGCCAGCGCCATGCGCGCCTCTTCAAGCTGCTCTACAGCGTCGTGAACCTCGCGCGTAATCTGCTCTCGAATCTGCCCGCCGGTATTGAGGTCGCGCGTGCGCGATACCAGGGCAGAGCCCAGCGCGGCCTGGCCGCTGTGGTTCTTCACAGGCAGCGACAGTGTGAGCGAAGCGCCGTAGCCAGGGTAACCAAAGCCAAACAACTGGCCCATGGATGAGCCAAACCCACCAGGCGCAATCAGCTGCCCGGTCACAATGTTGAACTGATTGCCGCCCAGCCCGCTGCTTTGGTAAAAGCCCTGGAGTTGAAGGTTGGGTTCGAGCTGATTGTGTGCCAGTCGGATACTGGTTTCGTCGATGGCCAGCGAATCCTTGATGGCTTCGATTTCGGGGCGCTGGCTGAGCGCCTGCGCAAGAGCCGCACTTCCATCGATGGCTTCGAGTTCTCCTGTCGGCTCGGGCTTCTCCGTCAGATTCAGTTCCAGTGCATGCACAGTGGAATCGCGATCGGCTCCAATGGTGAAACGAAGAGCTTCCTCGGCCTGGTCGAGGGCATAGCGGCTTTGAATTACTCCTACCTTGCGAGCAGCAACTTCTGACTCTGACCGATAGATATCCAGCGGTGGCAGTGCTCCCAGTTCGAGAGAGCGCTTGTCGCGCTGATAGCTCGCCTCGCCAAGCTTCATCGATTCCTGCTGCACGTCGAGAGCACCGCGAGCTTGAACTGCGAGCCAGTATTGGCTCACCACTTGGAGAATCGCATCGTTTACCTCGCCCTCAAAGCTGGAACGCGACTGTTCGAGCGAGCGACGTCCAATTGTGATCAAGGCTGTGTTGGCAAAGCGCCCGGCGCCGCGCAACAACGGCTGATTGAAGTTGAAACTCAATACTGAACTGAAATAAGGATTGAAATAGTAGTAAGAGCTATTCGTAGAATTCTTGTTGCTCGAGATGCTGGCAACAATGTTGGTGCCAAGTGTAAAGGTTTGGGTGTACGAAACCTGGCCGAACTGGCTCAAAGAGTTGAGCGTGGTGTTTCCGGTAATTCCGGTCCCTTGCAGCTGGCTGTATGTCGGCGTGGAGTACCTGTTCACATTGATGCTGCTTTGCAGCAAAGGATCGAAAGGACTGAATTGGCTGAGCAGCGCAAATTTTTGCGCTTCAATCTGGGTTTCTTCAATATGTATGTTGCTGTTGTTCTCAAGCGTAAGCAGAATGGCATCGCGCAGGCTCAGGGTGAGCTTGCCGTCCTTGACGTAGTCCTGCAGGTGCTGTGGGGGCGGCAGTTTGTCTGCACGCACGCGCGCAGTGAGCATGCCGCGATAACTTTCAGAAGATTGCGCGTGAGACGGCAGGAAAGTTAGCAAGGCAAAAAACAAAACGATGGCGAATCGAAAAATCCTCATCCAGAAACACCCCACCCTGAAGCGAAGGAATTCGGTAGCGATACACGAGGGCGCCGACAAAGGTCCCATGAGGCGAACATTACGCAATCACTCATACCGGATGGCCTCCACCGGATCGAGTCGGGCGGCTTTGGTGGCGGGATAAATGCCGAAGATCAATCCGACTGAGATCGAAACCAGGAAGGCCAGCGCGATGGAACTGAAGGTGACGATGGTGGACCATCCTGCTAGCCACGCAATCAGTCTGGACATAAAGAAGCCGAAAACCACGCCGATCGTTCCGCCGGCGAAGGAGATCATCGTGGCTTCCACCACGAACTGTCGCACGATGTCCGACTGCCGTGCACCGACCGCGCGCCGCAGGCCGATTTCGCGGGTGCGTTCGAGAATGCTGGCAAGCATGATGTTCATGATTCCAATTCCACCCACCAGCAGAGAGATGGATGCTATGGCAACCATGACGGTGTTGAACAGCCGTTCGGTGCGCCTCTGTTCGGCAAGCAATTCGGCGGGTACCACAACGCTGAAATCATCCGCGCCATGATGCGATGAATTAAGAACCGCCCTGACCACCTGCGCGGATTCCGGGATATCGGCAGTGTCCGCAAGATTCAGATAAATGCCGTCAATTTCATCGCGAACATCGCTGTAACTATCTTCAAGTCGCAGGAACGCCGATTGCAGGGGAATGTAGATGTTGTTATTGGCGTCGGTAGTGGCTCCCTGGCTGTCACTCTGTCCGCTGAGTTGCGGGCTGACAACGCCGATCACACGGAACCACTGCTCATTCACCTTGACGTACTGCCCGACCGGATCGGACGCGCCGAATAAGCTCCATTTTGCCGCGGCGCCTAGCACGCACACCGCCTCGCCCCGGTCATCGTCGGCCTGTTCGAAAAACTTTCCAGACAAGAGGTGGAGACCGGCGATCTTCGGGTAGCTGGCGTTGACACCCATCACGTTTGGCATATCCTGCTGAGGTTTGGGAATGATCTTCGACGGTGTCAGTTGTCTGCGCGGCGTGGAGGCCGCGATACCGCCAAGGTCATCGCGAATAACCCGATAATCCTGCAGGGTGAGGCCTGGCGAGAGAGCGCGAATTTTTTGATGAGCCTGCCACTCCATCGTCTGCTTGGCTTCCACGATCAGATTGTGGACTCCCATCTGTTCGATAAGCGCCATCACCTTCTGCCGCGCTCCGGCGCCGATCGACAGCATGGCCACCACCGCGGCTACGCCGAAGATCATCCCCAGCATTGTCAGCAGCGACCGCGTTCCATGCAGCAGCAGGTTCTGCATTCCAAGCTGCGCGTCTCTCGTCCATTGTTGATAGACCAGAAGTGAGCGGTGCGGGGCCGGTGAGACGTCAATCGCCATTAGGGGGTTCCTCCCAATCCGCCCGCTGCGGAACCGGAGCCGCCGGCCTTGCGAGGCGCGGTGGGATCGATCAATGCGACTTGGTCTCCCAATTCCAGTCCCTGGACGGCAGCACGGCTCTCATTCTGGTATTGAATCGTCACTTCATGCTGTTCATATCCGTTGCCCTTTTTCACGTAAACAATGCGCTTGCCGTCTTTGAGAAAGATCGCAAGCCGGGGCAAGTAAATCACGTTCCCCTTGCTGCCCCCAAGAAAATCGATCTTGGCCGTGAATCCGGATTGCAGCCGGGCATCTTCATCGTCCAGCTTGATCGAGACTTCGAAGTGCCCGTTGGTGTTGCCGGAGAAGAATTGCCGCACCGACATGCCGCCAACGCTCTTCACGGTTCCATGAAACACACGTTCTGGCAATGCATCAAACGTGACCTCAACCGGCTGCCCGTTCTGCACATTGTCGCGATCTTGCTCTCCGATTTGCGCTCTCAAATCCAGTCCTTGCGGATCAACCACCTGCGCGATCGCACTTCCCGGTTGCACCTGGTCCCCTTCGTGGTAGTCGGGCATTGTCATTCCAGTGAAGTAAAATCCGCCTGCCGCATTCATGTTCTTCTGGATCGAAATCAAGCCGTCCATCGATGCGGTAACGCGCATCTTGTCCAGATTTTGCTGAGCCTGGTCCATCCCCAGCTTGGCCTTGTTGTACTTCTCCTGGGCTAGATACGTTGCGGCCTGTCCCGTAGCTTTGTGCGATTCGATATCTTTCTCCTGTTCCGCCAATACGCGTTTCGCCTGTGCCAGTGCCAGGATGTTCTTGTCCGCATCGATCTTGCTCACGAGTTCGTTTTTCTGCACATCCAATTCGGCGCTGCGCACCGCATACCGATCTTTCAGGAGCACTACTTTGTCCTCCGCCGTCTGCACCGCGGCATCGGCTTTAGCCTTGATGATCTCCTGCTCGGCCTGTAACAGTTCAGAACGGTTCTGTTCCAACTTGTAGTGCTGCTCGCTGGGATCGAATTCAATAATGACATCGCCCTTCTTCACAGGCCGACCGGTCTGCACGAGATGCGTGATCTGGAGCGCGTCTCCTCCAACGGCCGGAGCGATTAGCGTGATGGAGTGGCTGGCGCGAAGTTCTCCCGTCGCATGTACCTTCAGGTCGATCGCACCGCGCTGAACCGGCGCAACTGGAATATCATCGCCCTTCGTAGTCAAGGGGACACGCCTCGATGCGACGACGGCGATCCCAGCGGCGAGCACGACGCCGGATACCGCCCAGATGAGGAAGCGACGTCGTTGCATGCGCGCCATCTCAGTTCTTCTCCGTCGGGTCCTGAAGAGCCACAAGGTCACCTTGTTTCAAGCCGGCTGAAACCAGGATGCGGTCGCGGCTCCTTCGTTCAATCTGAATGGCACGCTCCTGAAATGCCGAACCGTTCCATACGTAAGCGACTGTCTGTCCGAATTTGAGGAACGAAGCCTGTGCGGGAATCGTGATGGCATTGGGAACCCGGCCGACGATCACCGTAATTTGCGCGGTCATCCCGGGCTTCAACCGTGCGTCCGCCTGGTCGACACTGATCTCAAGGTCAAAATTCCGGGGTATCGGCCAGCCGTTTGAAAAGTCAGGAGTGGCGATCGTGCCAATCTCCGCCACCTTGCCCGTAAACTGGCGGTCGGCGATCGCATCCAGCTGAAGCGTAACTGGCTGCGACGTCGCAAGTCGGCCGCGCTCTGTCTCGTCCACGCGAGCTGCAATACGCATCGAAGCCGCATCGGGCAACTCGGCGATTGGCGTGCCGGGCCATGCGCGCTCGCCTGCTTTGAACGGGCCTTCGGAGTTGTTGTGCCACACAGAGAGCAGACTGATCGATCCGTCTGAGGGCGCACGCAAGGTCATAGCAGCCAGGGAAGTAGCAGCACGCTGTGCATCGAATTCGGCTTTGCGGCTGGCATGCTTTTTGTCCTCGATCGTCGCCTGGTTGATCGCGATGTCCGATTTCAATTGTGCTTCCGCCTGGCGCAGCGCCTGCTCGGCGTCCGCGAGTTTCAGGTTTGCTTCTGCTCCGGCGATTCGGGAGACAACCTCACTCTTGCTGGCGTCAAGCTTTGCCAGCTCTACATCATATTTCGCCTTCATCAGTGCGGTCGTATCGGACTCTTCGGTCAGACCGCCCTGCGCGCGGACCTGTTCGATTTCAGCTTGCGACGATTTCAGCACCGATTGATCCTGGGCGAGGTCCTGCTGGGTTTTTGACGGATCGAATTCAACGACAACGTCGCCTTTCTTCACCTGCGCTCCGTCCGTGGCGATTTTCAGAATCTGCAGATCGCCGGCATTCGCGGGCGCCGTGATCGTGACGGACTTCATCGCCTTCAACTGGCCCCGAAACTGGACCGCGTCAAGAAACTCCCCGCGCTGCACCTGGAAAGTCGCAACCGACGGCGCCTTTCCCGAGAAGTGAACAACGCCGTAAACAGCTCCGCTGGAGAGAACCAGTGCGGCTGCAACCAGCAGAGTTCTGTGCCTTGCCCACACATCCCTGAGCCTTGGCGTCATCGCGCACCGCCCGCGGAACTGCCCGTGTCGGCCGAATCGACGTCGACGGCAGCAGAAAGATCGGGCATCAGCCGTGGATCATGGCCCGCGATAGAAAATGTGGCGGAGAATCTGCGAAGCCGCGAGGAGAAGTCTCCGGGCGTGCCCATTGGATCAATGGATTCCAACTGTCCCGGGAGTCCGAAATCACTGTAAGCATCCAGGCGCACATGCGCCTTCTCGCCAATCTTCAAGGCGAGAAGATCTTCCTGATTCACCGGCACCCGCACTTCCATCACCGCGGGGTCGACCACTTGCATAAACGGCACACCCGGCCGCACCTGGTCACCCTCCTGTACTTCTCCCATGCTGCCTTGTTTCCAGATTGTGATCAGAACAACAATGCCGTCGATCGGAGCGCGAATCTCCATCAACGCGGAATTAGCCTGCGCGTGGAGCATCGTCTCGCGTGTCCGATCGCGTTGAATCTCAAGAATGTGAATGGATGCCTGCGCCGCCTTGCGCTTCAAATCGAAGGTCTGCTTCAACTGCGTGAGTGTAGCTTCGGCTTCATCGAGCGTTTCCTGGGCCTTTTCAGCGTCGATGCGCGACATCAGTTCAACCTTCTGCATTTCCAGCTTCGCCTTCGCCAGATCGTCTTCTGCCTGGTTGATTTCCGTTTCGTCTTTCGCCCGCGCAGCAGCCTCCTTGGCCTGCTCCTCAATCACTTTTTCGTTTTCGTCGTCGCTTTGCGCTTGTTTGTCCACGATGTCGCGCAATTGCGCCTGGCGGTCGAACTCAACCAGCAGATCGCCTCGCTTGACGCGGGTTCCGCTGGGGACAAGTTTCGTAATCGTTAGCGTGCCGACCTGCTGCCCGGCAATCAGGGGGGCTTGAATCGATCGAGCCTCCACCGCCGCCGTCATTCCTCGCAGTCGGAGAACATTTTGCGTTGAAGCTTGACCGGAACCGGAAGGGGAATTCGCACCGTGGTTGTGTGTCTCGCCTTTGGCTCGGAAATAGAACGCCGCACAAACCGCGGCAACCAGCAACACTGCCAGTGAGGCGACAACGAGAACGCGCCCCGCCTTGCCCGGTCGCGAGCGTGCCGCGGAATCCGTGTGTTCCGCTTTCTCCGGTTCACGAGCCGGTTCGACGGCGCTACTCATGTGAGCCCGATTCGACTGGAGATGAATCCATCCGAGCCTTCTCCAGCGTTATTTGCTTTGCCGCAAATATACGCCCATTTCCCCATGGTTCAAAAGCGGAAGGACGAACAAAGAAGCCAAAACGTGCGGATTGGACTGAACTTTTCCTTTAGACGTCTCTTGGACGCATTGGTCAGGTTATTCGCTCACAAAGTGCTGTATTGCGTTAGCCGTCTCCCTTCAATGGCACGAGCGCGTCCCGATTCCAGGACCTTCACTCACCAATCCACCAAAAACGAGCATGGCATTCGGGCAAGTAGGGACCCTCGGAGAAGACGGTGTCTGGCGTGGCACCGGCCAACGTAATCGGGCGGCTTCGTTGAGGTGCAAGGTATATGATTTTAAGGGGATGTCAACACGTGGTCGTTCTCCGGCGTGTCCGACAGGATTGCCTCTTTCTCTAGCTCCAGGCGGTTTCTGAAAACTCAACATGAGTGACTCCACGCGGTCCGATAAGAAGCCTAGCCCCAGAAAGCCCGGCCCTCCGGGCATCGGAACCCCATTTGCCGGCGAGAGTTCCTCGGGAAACACCCCAATTCCCGCAGAGAAGCGACCCCAAGTCGATCCCAACGCCACGATCATCGACACCACATCGCGATTTGTCCCCGAAACGAAGTTCGTTGACGCCGACGCCACCATTATTGATTTCCATCCGAAGGGGGCGGATGCAAAGGCCACGACTCCACCGGGAACCTTGGCTCGACCTTCCCCGTCGCCGCGATCGCCAACGCCTGCGGGCACGATTGCCAACCCTCAAGCAACGGCTGCCGAATCAAAGATTGGTGATTTGCTTTGCGGACGTTATGAACTTCTGCAACTGCTAGGGGAAGGCGGTATGGGCGCCGTCTACAAGGCTCGAGACCTTGAACTGGAGCGGGAAGTCGCGCTCAAAGTGATCCGGCCGGAGATGGCCGACCATCCTGAGATTCTGCAGCGCTTCAAACAGGAGCTGATCCTTGCGCGCCAGGTCACGGACCGGAATGTCATCCGTATTTTCGATATCGGGGAAGCGGAAAAGACAAAGTTCATCACCATGGAGTACCTGGAGGGTGAAAACCTCAATCAGATACTGAGTAAACGGGGCAAGCTGGAGGTCGCGGAAGCAGTCGGCATCATGGAACAGGTGGCCTGCGGGTTGGCCGCAGCTCACCGCGAAGGAATCATCCATCGGGATTTGAAGCCGGGCAACATCATGCGCGACAAGAGCGGTCGCGTGGTGGTGATGGACTTTGGCTTGGCTCGGACGTTTTCCGGCGATGGTATGACGCGGGCCGGCGCCATGCTTGGGACGATCGAATATATGTCTCCCGAGCAGGCGCAGGGCATGGAACTGAAGGCCAGCTCCGACGTCTTTACCTTCGGCCTGATTCTGTATGAGTTGCTGGCCGGAGTCACGCCATTTTACGCGGAAAGTGCGATCGCGAGCTTACTGAAGCGCACCCAGCAACGCGCCGTACCGCTGGCAGATGTCGATAAGAACATTCCGGGATCGCTGAGCAATATCGTCGCCAAGTGTCTTGAGAAGGAGCCGGCGAACCGCTACCAGAGCGCGGCAGAACTGGATGCGGATCTTCGCGCGTGGCAAGGCAGGGGCGAAGGGAAGAAAGTCACTGCGACTGCGACGCGAATGCGCATGAACCGCATCCGGGAGATTCCCTGGCCTCGCCTCGCGGTCACAGGCATTCTGATTCTGGCTGTCGCAGCCGGAATTGCCTGGTTCGTCATCGGGCGGCAACAGTCCGCGAAATCGGTGGCGCATGGCCCGGTCTCGGTGCTGGTCGCGGACTTTACGAACCTTACCGGCGACCCGCTTTTGGACAATACTCTGGAGCCGATGCTCGGCGAGGCCTTGGAAGGCGCCAGCTTCGTAAACGTCTTCGGACGTGCGGACGCGCGCAAGCTGGCCGGGAAACTCCCGCATCCCTCTGGCAAACTCGACGAGCAGTCGGCGCGGCTGGTCGCAGTCAACCAGGAAATCAACGCGGTGATTACGGGCGAAATTAGCCTGCGGGGCGACGAGTACGACATTTCGGAGACGACCCTGGATGCCGCGACCGGCAAGGTGCTCGCGAAGTCGGAGGTCAGCGTCGCCAATAAGCAGAAGATTCTCTCCAGCCTTCCCGAACTGGCTGTGCCGATTCGCAAAGCACTGGGCGACTCTACACCGGCCTCGGTGCAGTTCAATGAAGTCAGCGGAGGCATTGAGGCCGACTCCCTCGAAGCTGTTCACCAGGAGTCCCTCGGAATGGATGAGACCTTTGCCGGCAAGTTCCAGGAGGCGTTCGATTCGTTCCAGAAAGCTGCGGAAGTGGATCCGAAGTCTGCGCGGGCGTACACCGGCATGGCCGCCATGGCCCGGAACCTGGGCAAACCCGAAGACGCTGTGAAGTACATGAAGCTGGCGATGGAACACGTGGACAGCATGACCGACAGGGAACGCTATCGCAATCGCGGTCTGTATGCCCTGACCAAGGAAGACTGGCAGGATTGCGTTCAGCAATACACAGATCTCGTCAAGCGATACCCCGCCGATCGCGTCGGCCAGAATAATCTGGCCGAGTGCTATACACAGCTGCGCAATGCTCCGAAGGCACTGGAGGCGGCGCAACAGGAAGTGAAGATTGTCCCCAAAGGTGTGGGGCAATGGCTGAACCTCGCGTTTGTCAGCGCTTTTGCCGGAGATTTTAAAGGGAGCGAAAAAGAGGTGCGCACCGCGCTATCGATAAATCCGTCGGCCGCACAGGGATACCTGGTGCTGGCCGAAGCGCAGCTCGGGCAGGGGCAGATCGACAACGCGGCTGCGAGTTACCAGAAACTTGAGACCTTTGGTCCGGTGGCCACATCAACGGCATCCGCAGGCCTGGCCGATCTCGACGCCTACCAGGACAAGCACGCAGACGCAGAGCGCATCCTCACGCAAGGAGCCGCTGCAGATCTGGCCGCCAAGAACACCGGCAGCGCGGCCAGGAAGTACGCGACGTTGGGAAACATCGAGCAGATCCGGGGAAATCACGCGGCAGCGATTTCCAATACAGACAAGGCATTGGCGACCAGCCAGATTACCTCGATTGAGTTTTTGGCGGCGCGCACCTATGCCGACGCTGGAGAGCTTGCGAAAGCACAAAAGCTTGCCGCGACCCTTTCCTCCGCGCTATCAAGCGAGTCACAGGCTTACGGCAAAATCATCGCGGGTTTGATTGCATTGAAGAAGAAAGACACGAATGAAGCAATCAGACAAATCAAAGCCGCGAACAGCCTGCTGGATACCTGGATCGGCCATTTCGATCTGGGGCGGACTTATCTCGACGCGGGAGAGTTCACTGAGGCCGATTCAGAGTTCGACGAATGCACGAAGCGCCAGGGCGAAGCGATCGAACTGTTTGACGATAACGTGCCGACGTATGCCTATTTTCCGCCCGTGTACTACTACCAGGGACGCGCGCGGGAAGGAATGAAGAGCGAGGGGTTCGCGGACTTTTATAAGAAGTATCTCAGCATCCGCGGGCAGTCGTCAGACGATCCGCTGGTCATTGACATCCGGCGCCGCCTGGGTCAATAACCCACTTCGGAATTGAAGGCTCCGCAACACTGGCGCCAGATTCCCGGTGAGAACAAGGGAATGAGGGGTGCAGGCAAACGCCGCCACTCATCCTTCTCAGACTCCGCGGCATTTTCAGAGTTACTGTGTCCCATTGACTTCATTCGAATGTCTTCGCTCGCTGGTGGTCGCGCCGCTGTGGCTGGAGGTTTCGGGATACATCAACTCTGAAAATGGAATGAGCCCCTCTTACATCTTCGCGTCTCCCTTGCTGCTGCTCAATACTAGCTAGTTTCCCAGGAGCGAAACTGTCTGCGAGCCGGTCGAGGTGTTGTCAGTGACAGTCAGGCTCTCGGGGGCTGACTTGCCGCTGGATTTGAATGTGACCGAGATTGTGCAAGTGGCGCCCGCCGCGAGCGAACTCGACGAACTCGGACAGGTGTTGGTTTCGGTATAGTTGCTCGGGTTTGCGCCGGTGAAGGCGATGCTGCTGATGATCAATGGCGTGGTTCCCGTGTTTTTGAGGGTCGCGACTTGTGCTGCGCTGCTATGGCCAGAAGTTACTGTTCCGAAATTGAGGCTGCTTGGAGTGAGGGTCGCCGTTGAATAGGTCGCCGCCACGGTTTCGTGACCTGCGGCGCAGCCGTGTAGTTGGAGTTGCCGGCCTGGTTGACGATCACCGAGCATGTTCCGGTGCCGCTGGTCATCGTGTAGGTTGAGCCTGAATTGCTGCATGCCCCAGAACTGGTGTAGGTGACCGCGAGCCCGCTGGAGGCCGTGGCCGCCACCGTGAAGCTGGTCTTGTAAGCCGCTGTCGCCGGAGGGTTGGTGGTGAATGTGATGGTCTGCGCGGCCTTTGTCGCAGTTACGGTCTTCGTGACCTGCGGCGCCGCCGAGTAGTTAGAGTTGCCGGCCTGGTTGGCGATCACCGAGCATGTTCCCGTGGCGCTGGTCATCGTGTAGGTTGCGCCTGAATTGCTGCACGCTCCGGAACTGGTGAATGTGACCGCGAGCCCGCTGGAGGCCGAGGCCGTCGCCGTGAAGGTGCTCTTGTAGGCGGCGCTCGTCGGTGGGTTGG
Organism: uncultured Acidobacteriaceae bacterium; assembly: GCA_963830285.1. Lineage (GTDB taxonomy): Bacteria > Acidobacteriota > Terriglobia > Terriglobales > Acidobacteriaceae > Telmatobacter. The sequence continues at coordinate 12,622 of CAWHLU010000007.1, read as the reverse complement.
TGAGAGTGATGGTCTGTGCGGCCAGAGTTGCGGTTACGCTCTTTGTAACCTGCGCCGCCGCCGCGTATGTAGAGTTGCCTGCCTGGTTGGCGATCACCGAGCACGTTCCCGTGCCGCTGGTCATCGTGTAGGTTGCGCGCCCGAATGGTGCTGCACGCTCCGGAAGCCGTGAAGGATGACCGGATTCCCGCTGGCGCCGCCTGTGGCCGTCACCGTGAAGCTGCTGTTGTAGACGGCCGATGATGGAACGCCAGTGAACGTGATGGTCTGCGGAATCAGGATGGTGGCGCTCAGAGCGACCGGCTGCGGGCTGCCCGGAGCATTGTCCATAACTTGCAGGGTCGCGGTTTGCGGTGTGCTGTAGTAGGCACCGGCGACGAAGGAGACCGTAATCGTGCACGATTTCCCCGCGGCCAACGACGACGGGCAGAGATTGACCATAACAAACTCGTTAGAGTTGCTTGCCTGCAGAAGCGAGATTCTAGGCGTGCTGATGGTGGCAGCCGCGTTTCCGGTGTTGCTTACCGTGACTGTCTTGGTCGAGATGCTCCCCACCGCTACCGCGCCGAAGTTGATACTCGACGGAGACACGGTGATCACCGGCCCCGACGTGGCAGTTACGGTGACGATAAGCTGCGGCGCAGCCAAGTAGTTGGAGTTGCTCGCCTGGTTGGCAATCACTGAGCAGGTTCCCGTTCCCGCGGTCATGGTGTAGGTTGCGCCCCTGGAATTGCTGCACACGCCGGAACTCGTGAAGGTCACCGGGTTTCCGCTCGCGCCGCCTGTCGCTGCCACCGTAAAGCTGGTGCCATCGGGGGCCGACGACGGATAGCTGCTGAATGAGATGGTTTGGCTCGCCTTGTTGACGGTCACCGAGATCGATCCGGTCGCCGTGCCGTAGTCGGCAGTGTTGGTGGGCGTGTAAGTGATGCTCTCCGACGGAGTGCCCGCCTGGGGAATCGTCGTCGGCATGGTCCAGGAGAACGTGCCGCCCGCCGGTGATCCCACCCCGCCGCTCAGAGTCGACGCCGACAGTGCCTGCCCGTAGGTGATCGCGCTGGCCGTGGGATTGCTCGTGATGCTCGAGCTGGCCTGGTTCACCGTCTGCGTCAGAGTGCTCGAAGTGGCCGTGTTGTAGTTCGAGTCGCCGCTGTAGACCGCGATGATCGAGTCGGATGGAGCAGGCAGCGCCGTGGTCGCGCAGGTCGCCGATCCGCCGCTGAGCGAGACCGCACTGCAGAGCGTTGTTGCCCCATTCTTGAAGGTCACCGTTCCAGTCGGAAGCACTCCGCCGCCCACCGCAGCCAGCGAGGCCGTGAAAGTAACGCTGGTTCCATAGCTGGACGGGTTGGGCGAAGAACCCAGTGTCGCCGTTGGCGTGGCCTTGTTGACGGTCACCGAGATCGATCCGGTCGCCGGGCTGTAGTCGGTAGTGTTGGTGGGCGTGTAAGTGATGCTCTCCGTCGGAGTGCCCGCCTGGGGAATCGTTGTCGGCGAGGTCCAGGAGAACGTGCCGCCCGCCGGCGATCCCACTCCGCCGCTCAGAGTTGACGCCGACAGTGCCTGCCCGTAGGTGATCGCGCTGGCCGTCGGATTGGTCGTGATGCTCGAGCTGGCCTGGTTCACCGTCTGCGTCAGATTGCTCGAAGTGGCTGTGTTGTAGTTCGAGTCACCGCTGTAGACCGCGATGATCGAGTCGGATGGAGCAATCAGCGTCGTGGTCGCGCAGTTCGCCGACCCGCCGCTGAGCGAGACCGCGCTGCAGAGTGTTGTTGCCCCATTCTTGAAGGTCACCGTTCCAGTCGGAAGCACTCCGCCGCTTACCGCAGCCAGCGATGCCGTGAAAGTAACGCTGGTTCCATAGCTGGACGGGTTGGGCGAAGAACCCAGTGTCGCCGTTGGCGTGGCCTTGTTGACGGTCACCGGGATCGATCCGATCACCGGGCTGTAGTCGGTAGTGTTGCCGGGCGTGTAAGTGATGCTCTCCGTCGGACTGCCCGCTTGGGGAATCGTTGTCGGCGAGGTCCAGGAGAACGTGCCGCCCGCCGGCGATCCCACCCCGCCGCTCAGGGTTGACGCCGACAGTGCCTGCCCGTAGGTGATCGCGCTGGCCGTCGGATTGGTCGTGATGCTCGAGCTGGCCTGGTTCACCGTCTGCGTGATGCCGCTGGTGGTTGAGGCATTGGTGTAGTTGCCACCTGCAGCGATGCTGGCGGTGATGGTATAGGAGCCCAGCGCCAGGCTGCTGGTTGTCAGCATCGCCGCGCCGTTGCTGGGCGTGGCCGTGCCCAGCACCGTAGCGCCGCTATAGAAGGTCACGAGGTTAGTGTCGCCGGTAGTCACCGTGGCCGTGAAGGTCACGGGGCTGCCGTAATTCGACGGGCTCCCCGAAGTGCCCACCGTGATCGTCGGTGTGGCCTGCTGAATCGTCAACGTGCCGGGCACGAAGACGAAGGAGTAGTTTGCCGTCGTGCCAACGAGCCGGTGGATACCGTGATCGGGTAGGTGGAGCGGATTGCTCAACGAAGTCGCAGTGGTTGACAGCGCCGGCTGTGCCATTTACAACCGAGGATGTGTCGCCGTTCACAAAGCCGCTCAACGTGTAGGTCAATGTCGGCCAGAGTCTGACCGTACGGTGCCCGTAATCGCTGAAGCTCGCCGCCGTGACGCTGTATGTTGGCCGGGAAAACGCTGAATGACTGCGACACCGAGGCGGTGCTATAGCGTGGTATTGTTCGCGCCCGTACCCGATGGCGCCGAAGCCGTAATCGTGCACGAGCCGACGCCGGAGGTTGTGCCGCTCGCGGTCGTCGTGCCGCCTGAAGACGGCACATTGCTCAGCGTGCAGGGCCCGGTTGCCGAGACGCTGACCAGCGCGCCCGACGTTCGATGTCGCGCTCACTGAGAATCCGCTGCCATACTGCACGTTCGGCAACGATCCAAAGGTGATGGTTTGCGATTGCGCGGTAGAACCCTGAGGCAGGATGGTGAAGGTTCCTGACACAGGAGTGGCCGCGCTATAGGCGGTCGTGGCGCGGTGCCGCGGTGGTGCTGTCGCCCGCCTGCGATGCGGTGATGGTGCAGCTTCCCGTGCTGTTGAGGGTCACGGTGGCCGAAGAAACGCCGCCATTGGCGTCTCCGACTATTGTACGATCGTTGCCGTTCCGACAGAGCAAGGTCCCGACGTGCTGAAGCTCACCAGCTGCCCATTCGGGGAGTTGTTGGACTCCGCAGTCGCGGTGATCGTCAGAGTCGAAGGTGTGCGAACTTGAAATCGACACCGAACTCGGCAACGGGCCAAGCACGATTGTCTGGCTAACCGTAAGCACAGCCGGCGGCGACGGCGCGCTCGAGCGTGGCGTCGAGCCGACCGTGTCTGGAACCAGCGTGGTCGCAATCGTGTAGACCAGGATCCGTTCGCGGGAGGCGTGGGAGGAGTTGTGTCGGTAAATGTTGTCGCAGGTGCGTATCCGTTCACGCCGCTCACGCTGCCAATCACTAGTGGGTGCGCACCGCCACGTGTGTCCGGCGGAGTCAAGCACGCTGCGAGAGATCGTGTAGGTTTGAACCACACCGAAGGCCGGCGCCGTCCAATTGACCTGGACACTGATTCCCACTGCCGGAGTTCGAATAGGTGGACGCAGGCGGTGGGCGAACGAACGAGTTAGCGGTGTCGTAATCCATTTCGTTCGTGGTGGCGCCGCCGCCGCCCATCGTGATGTTGCCGCCTCCGCCAAGCGAGAAGGTTCCGCCGCCGCCCAGCGTGACGTTTGCTGCCAGCGCCGCCCAGAGCGACGACGCCGCCGCCGCCCATGGTGATATTTCCGCCGCCGCCCATCGTGATGGTTCCGCCGCCACCCATCGTGATGGTGCCGCTGCCGCCCATCGTGATGTTGCCGCCGCCGCCGTCATGGTGATGGTGCCGCCGCGCACGTACAGGCCGATCAGCGCGGATGACCCGCCGGCTCCGACGTTGGTAGTTGTAGCACCTGCCGGCACCGGCGTGCCGTGTAATGGTGCCGCCGCCAGGCCCATGGTGATGTTGCCGCCGCCGCCCATGGTGATGGTGCCGCCGCCACCCATGGTGATGGTGCCGCTGCTCCGCCCATGGTGATGGTGCCGCCGCTGCCGTTCACCGTGACTGAGCCGCCGCTGCTCAGCGTGACCGCGCCTCCGGCGGGCAGGGTGACATTGCCACCGGCGCCGACCGATACATCGCTCGCGCCGCCCAAAGAGACGGCGCCGCTGCCGCCCATGGTGATGTTGCCGCCGCCGCCCATCGTGACTGTGCCGCCGCTGGCAAGCGGATGCTGCCGCCGCCACCCATGGTGATGTTGCCGCCGCCGCCCATCGTGAAGTTGCCGCCACCGCCCATCGTGATGGTGCCGCCGCTGGCAAGCAGTGACTGTTGCCGCCGCCGCCCATCGTGACTGTGCCGCTGCCGCCCATGGTGATGGTGCCGCTGCCACCCATGGTGACGTTGCCGCCGCCACCCATCGTGACCTGCTGCCGCCGTCAGGGAATTGACGATTCCATTCGGCGGAACGGTGTAGACTCGCCACCGGCCGCGGGAATCGTGATTGTGCCGAGGCCGCCGGGGGAAGAGTGATGGTGCCGCCGCCACCCATCGTGATGTGTGCCGCCGCCACCCATCGTGATGGTGCCGCCGCCGCCCATGGTGATGGTGCCGCCAGCATTGTTGAGCGTGACGACTGCCCCCACTGGGCAATGTCACCATGCCGCTGCTGCCCGGCGTGATGGTAGCGCCGGCGCTGACCAGTTACGCTGCCACCGGTGCCGAAGGTGATGAGTGCCGCCACTATTGATCACGGCGCCACTGCGGACCGTTACGCTTCCGCCGTTGTTCAGGGTTACGGTGCCGCCGTTGCCCACCGTTGCGGTGCCGCCGGCGCCCACAGTCACACTTCCGCCCGACAGCGATGTTCAGCGGCGCTGAAGAAGAACCGAAATTCAGTACGCTCGCCAGCGAGGCGTACTCGCCGCCGGTGGCGCCCACCTGGCGCAGATCGATGTTGGCAATGTCGTTGTATCCAAGCAGGCCTGGCCCGTGATAGGTCACGCCATCGAAGGTGATGTTCTGGTCAGCCGTTGACGACCACGCCGGAGTGACGGGTACGACGGACCCTCCACACGATATCCCGTATCGCCGGGTTGAGCGGAGTGCCGTCACAATGCAGCTGTGGCTGGGCTGGCCGTCGAACTCGGCGGCCGTCGGGGAGTACCACGCCGAGGTTGAGAACGTCGCGGGAACGTTGTTGATGTCCACAAGGTTGGTCACCCCACCTAGTGAAGCTTCAGTCAGGGTTTCAAGCGTCTGGTTGGAGTAAGCAACGGCTGAACTCGGGCCCACGCCATCGAGCTGGAAGAGATAGTTCATCGAGCTCTGATAATTCGGCTTGCAATTGACGTCGAAGGTCGGGAACATAACTGCCGGTCCCGCCGTGGTAATAAAGCCCGCCGTGGCTCAAGCCGAGCGTGTGGCCGATCTCGTGGAACAGCGTGCCGGCGATGACGTTGGCGCGCTTGCTCATGTCCTGGTTCGGAGCCGTCTCCCAAAGAGCCAGGGTCACGGCTGAATCAGCGCCGCCCAGATCGGAGTAGCCGGAGATGCTTGTCACCGTGCCGGAAGTGAGGCCGATGGCCGGTTCAGGCGGTGTGTTGGTGGCATAGTATAGCTCCAGGTGGTGACGCCGGGAGTTGACAGGATAATGGTCTGCGCGTCGGGACACGACACGGTGTTGTACACGCCATTGAGGCCTGGATTGCTCAGCACGCCGGAGATCGTGAAGCGGCTTGGGCAATAGTTAATGCCGGTCGAGCGCCGCGGTTGGTGGTGGTGATGGTGGTTTGGCCGGTACTCGCTGTTCGCCGAGATCGCAGTCAGCGACCCGAAGCGCGTGTTCCACGCCGGTATCGCCAGAGAGTGGCCAAAGAGAACGTAGTGATAGCTGTCTTTCTGCCCGTACGGGAAGCGAGCTGTGCAATCGCCGCCCGTCGCGCAGGAAGTGAAATTGCGCGGCCACAGCTTGGAGAATTCCAGGCTGTTCTTCCAGCCGATCACTCCCGGCTCGCCGGGGAACTGGCAGAGCTGCCCGGGACTGTCGGTGCAGGTGCTTTCGGGCACGGCGTTGCCAACTTCGAGATGGAGCACGATTCCGGTCGGAGGCGAATGCCTGCTGAACCATCGCCAGCGGATCGTTGCCGTCGGCGTCAGGCGAGGGGAACAGATTCTCCTGGCTGGGATCGCACACGCCGTTTGACAGCACGGCGCCGCACATCCAATCGAGCTGAACGAACAGGTCCTTCTCGCCATGTTTTGCGCCCGGCAATGGCACCCACGATTGCGTCTTCACGTCGTAATAACCCGGCTGCCCGGCAAAGAAATCGGCCGACGACGGGCCGGTCTTCCAGGCATTCAGAATTCCGTCGTTGTCGCTATTGGCCACGGGCGTCGAGAAAATCACCGCGGCGTATGCGTTGCCGGAATTCAGGGTCACGGTGTACTGGCTCGCGTCTGCTGCCGAGCGTGACGGAACTCGGGCTACTGTTCCAGTTGCCGCCGGCGGAGTAGAGGGTCGCAATCTCTCCTGGAGTCGCTCCGCCAACCGCGTCATAGAATCCCTGCACGTTCTGAGTCGTCGAAGCGGTCAGTATCGCCGAGCCGTCGTAAATGACGACCGACTTGAGGGGAGACGAGTGCTCGGTGCGACAAGAGCGCGATAGATGACCACGAGGCTCGCGCCCTCGTTGAGCGGGAACTGGCCGTGGTCTGCTGCCGCTATCCGGCAGAGTGATCGTGAACGCGCCCGAACCGAGGCGCGCCCCGTTCCAGCTCGGCCGCACCTGGAAATAGGCATTGACGTCGGCGCGATACACGCGCAGCGTCCCGCTCAACTAGCGCCGAGTCCGTGTAAGGCAGGTCGCTTCCGATCTGCTGCCCGGTGATGGGATAACCGAGGAATGTTCCCGTGTTGCCCGAAGGCGTCGCCGTATTTTCGAGCGTCTCCCAGTACAGGAAACCGTCCACGATGTCAGCCCCGTCGGGAACACCCTGGGTACCGCCGGAAGTGCTGTCGGGGATGTTGATGGTTCCGCGTGGCCACGCCGCCCGAGCCGGTGCCCGCGCAGACTCGTTCCCGCAGTGGCAAAGTCACCGGTGACGAAGTAGTTATTCTCGAACGTAAGCGGGTTTGGCGCAGGCGGTGGCGCCTCGCCGGTGGAAATGAGCAGCGCGACCGCGGATCCCGAGATTGACCTGCGTGCCGGCGGCCGGGCTCTCGCCGATCACACTGCCTGCAGGTTCGCTGCTGCTGTACTCACTGCTCACCGTTCCCAGCGTCAAGCCCGCATCCGTCAGGGTCGTTGCCGCTGCCGCTTCCGTCATTCCAACCACGTTGGGGACAGCGGTACCAGTCTGGCCGTTCACGCTGCCGATGCCGCTGAGGTTGACCGTCTGCACGACAACAGAAGAAGCAAGGTTCAGAGTGTTGTCGCTGAAATTCGCCGCATCGGTGAGAATGCCGGTGCTCTGCGGCGTGAAGCTGAAGCTCTCAGAACAAATCGCGCCCGCCGCCAACGTAAATGTGGTGCAAGTCGAGGCGTATGTTCTCCGCAAAGTTCGTGGTCGAGGTCGCGCCAACCGAACCCGTCAGCGGTTGGTTGCCGACGTTTTGAACGGAGACCGCTTGGGGGCTGTCCGCGCTTGCGATGCCCAAATTCGTAAGGGCAAAGCTCAGTGATGGCGGTTGTGAGCGGGTCAGCTCAACTACCTGGTTGTTGCCCTGGTTGGAAATGAAGACATCGCCGGTTGCGTCCGATGTCGCAACCACGGTATTGAGCCCGCTGGCCAACACAATCTGGCAGTTGCTGGTGCATGTGGGCGGAAGTACCTCGTCGACCACGCCCAAAACAGTCGAATTCGTAGGCCCCTCGTCCGCGACATAGACGTCGCCTGCAGCATCCACCGACACGCTGTCGGGTTGTTGCCATCCGGAGCCGATTGTTTTCCAGCAACTGCTGTTGCCGCATCCGGCTGGAACCTCGGCAACTTGTTTGAGGCCGTGATCGGCAATGAACAAGTCACCTGCTGCATCCACTCCCAACCCGACAGGATTCGCACCGGCGGGGTTGTACACCACGGTCGGAGTGCTCCCATTGGCAGGGATCTCCACGACTTCGCCGTCGACGAAATCGCCAACGAAAACATTGCCGGCTCCGTCCACGGCAACACCCAGCTCGGCCCTGACCGGGAGTGTCGTACCGCTGACCGGCGTCTCCTCGTTCATCAATACTTTTTGACAAGTGCTGCTGGTGCAGCCCGGCCGGAACCTCAACTACCTCGTTCAGGTTGTTATCCGCCACGTACAGATTGCCTGCTCCATCCAACGCCAACCCCTGCGGCTGCATCCACCCTGTCCCTACGGTGGTCATGCGTGCCGTTCGCCGCAACCTCCACAACGCGATGGTTGCCGGTATCTGCGATGAAGACGTCGCCCGCAGCGTCCACGACCAGGCCCTTCGCCTGATTGAGAGGGGAGCTCGTCGTATTTACCGCAATCTGCGTGGCCTGGTTGAATGCAGCCGCCGGCGCCTGGCCAATGCCATAGATCGGAGTAGTCGCTACCAGGTTGCCGTTGGTGTTATAGAGTTCCACCGCGCCCGCGCGCAATCCTGGCGCGAGCGGAGTGAAGTTCACATTCACGTTGCAGGAGTTGCCTGCGGAGACGGTGCCAATGCTAGCGCAGGTGCCGCCGCTGCCCAGCGTGAAGTCGAGGCCGGTCACGCCCTGCGTCACCACCTGGATCGCGCCAATGTTCGTGGTCGCCGCCAGGTTGAATGTCACCGTGAGGCTGGGGCTGGTGCCGGTGCATCCTGCGACGTTTCCTCCCGGACAAACACTGACGTTGCCAAATGACTGCTGCGAGAAGCTCGCAGTCACATTCTCCGCCGCGTTCATGGTCACGCTGCAAGTCGGGCTCGTTCCCGCGCTCGCGCATGCGCCACCCCAGCCGAGGAACACCGAGGTCCCGGTCGCATTCGCATTCAGCGTCACACCGGTTCCGCTCGCATAGCTTCCCGAACACGACGACACAGTAATGCTTCCATTGGTTTCGGTGCAGGTGATCTGCGAATTGTCGGTCACCGTGCCGCTGCCCGAGCCGATATCCGCCACGGTCAATGCGTAGCTGGGCCCTACGGCCACGCCCGTGCCGCTGAGGTTTACGGTCTGCGTAGCCGGAGCGCCGTTCAGCGCGTTGTCGCTAAAGACCGCCGTGGTCGTCAGAGGATTGCCGGCAGTCTCCGGCGAGAAGTCGAAGTTTTCAGTACAGCTTTCGCCAGGAAACATGTCGAATCCGCCGCAGGAGGAACTTGGGCCTATGGCAAAGTTCTGGCCTGAGGTCAGCGACACCGAGCCCGTCATATGCTGGTTGCCGATATTCTGAAGGGTTACCGATCGCGGACTGTCGGTGCTCGTGCTGCCCACATTCGTGGAGGCAAAGCTCAGCGAAGGCGGCTGAGACAGATTGATCTCGAAATACGGTCCATCTGTGGCGGCAAAGAGCTGTCCTAAGGGGCTGACTGCAACGGCGTAGGGATCAGGCGCTCCCGCAGTCAACAAAAGGATTTGACAGTTGTTGGTGTTGTTGGTGCAGCCGACTGGAACCTCCACCACGCCCCCGGCGTTCTGCTGGGTGCCGATGGTAAGTGCGAAGTCCGCAACGAGAACGTCGCCAGCGGCATCGACCGCCACGCCCATCGGAAGAACCCATCCGGTGCCGACCTGGACAGGCGCGCCTCCGCCCGCTGGGATCTTCACGACTTGGCTGAGACCGCTATCGGCAACGAAGAGATCGCCGGCGGCGTCCACGGCAACGCTGTCCGCAATCGAACCGCCTCCGGGGTTGTACAGCGGGATATAGCAACTGCTGTTGCCGCAGCCGGCGGGAATCTCAAATGCTCCAGTGGAATTATCTGAGATGAAGACATCGCCTGGTCCATCCACCGCGACGCCGTACACACCGACCGCAGAAGCCGGCGCGTAGACGACACTTGCGCAGGATATGCTGGTGCAACCAGGCGCAAGCTTCACCACCTCGCCATTCGCGCCGAGGCCGCTATCCGCGACATAGAGATTGCCTGCTCCATCGATCGCTCCAGCGTGCGGATTGGCGAAGCCAGTAGCCACCGTGGTTGCAGAACCGGTGTACGGCGGCGCGAGCTTCTGAAGGGTTGAACCGTTGACCTGGTACAGATTGCCCGCCGCATCGGTCGTTAGGGGGCCCGCCAGATTTGGCGGCTGAGTTACCTGGCTGCTATAGAAGATGGTCGACGTGCTGCTAAAGGGGGTGGTATAGCTCACCGTCGGACCAAAAGCAGCCTCCGGCGCCTGGCCGATGCCGTAGATCAGTTGGGTTGCCACCAAGCCGCGCTGCCTGAGAGTTCCACCGCGCCCATGCGCAATCCCGGCGCCTGCGGGGTGAATGTGATGTTTACCGTACAGGAATTGTTTGCGAGGATCGTGCTGGGGCACCCGTTGTTGCCCACTGTGAAGTCGAGGCCGGGTATGCCTTGCGTCACCACCTGGACCGAGGCGCCGGTAACGTTTGTCGTCGGGGTGAAAGTCACCTGCAGGCTGCCGCTGCTGCCGACGTTGACGCTGCCTAAATCCCCTTGCACAAACTCCGCAGTGACATTCTGCGCCTGGCTCATGGTCACGGTGCAGGTCGCGCTCGTTCCCGAAGAAGCGCAGACGCCGCCCCAACCAAGGAATGTCGAGCTGCCGCCTGCCGTCTCCGTCAGTATCACCAGGGTTCCGCTCGGATCGTTCTCTGAACACGTTCCCGAAACGCTCCCGCTCGTCTCGACGCAACTGATCGCCGGAGTAGCCAAAGAATTCGATGTGACCGTGCCGCTGCCCGTGCCTAGGTCTGTCACTGACAGCGTGTAGTTGGGGGGCGCTGCAGCCACGCCCGTGCCGCTGAGATTTACGGTTTGCGTGGCGGGACTGCCATTCAAAGCGTTGTCGGTAAAGACCGCAGTGCTGGTGAGCGGATTGCCGGCGATCTGCGGCTCGAAGCTGATGCTTAGATTGCAGCTTGTTCCCCGACCCAGCGGACCAGCCGCAAAGATGGCATCGCAATCGGCAGGAGTGCCTGTGCCGGGAACCTCGAAGAAGCTGGGTCCGGTGACGACCAGCCCAGAGTTGACTGAATTCAACGCCTGGTTGCCGATATTCTGAAGGGTTACCGATTGCGGGCTGTCGGTGCTCGTGCTGCCCACGTTCGTGGAGGCAAAGCTCAGCGAAGGCGCCTGCGAGCGGTTCATCTCCAACACCCGGTTGTTGTTGTAATCCGAAATGAAGATATCGCCCGCTCCATCCAGCGCCACGCCGGAGGGGCCGTTCAGGCCGCTGGCGGCCACAGTGGTCTGGACGCCACTAGGCGTAACCTCGATCACCCGTTCGTTGACGTAACTCACAATGAAGACATCGTCCGCGGCATCCACCGCTACGCCGTACGGTTGAGTCAATCCGGTGGTGGGCACCGTGGTCTGGACTCCGCTGGGCGTAACTTCAATCACGCGGTTGTTGTTGTAATCGGCAATGAAGACATTGCCCGCCGCATCCACCGCCAAACCGTACGGCTGATTCAGACCGGTAGTGGGTACCGTGGTCTGGACTCCACCGGGAGTAAGCTCTACCACCCGGTTGTTGTTCCGATCCGAGATGAAAAGATCGCCTACTCCATCCACCGCCACTGCGATTGGCTGCGTGAGACCGGTGGCCGGAACGGTGGTCTGGACTCCGCTGGGCGTAACCTTCACTATCTGGTTGTTGTTGAGCTCCGCGACGAAGACATCTCCCACTCCATCCACCGCCAAACCGTACGGGTGGCCAGTGATGGTGCCAATGCTGGTCTGAACGCCGCCGGGTGTAACCTCGAACACCTTGTTGGCGCCGGGCTCCCCGAAGAAGACATCCCCCGCTGCATCCACCGCCAAACCGTACGGTTGACTCAACCCGGTACCAGGCACCGTGGTTTGCGTGCCCGGCCCGAACGCAACTGCCGGTCCCTGGCCAACGCCAGAGACCAACTGGGTGGCCAGCACATTGCCGCCGGAGTCGAGGAGTTGCACCGCGCCCAGGCGCAATCCCGGCGCAATCGGAGCAAAGTCGACGTTAACGACACAAATGCCGGGGCCGACGAAGCCCGTGCAGCCGCTGCCGGCGCCCAACGTGAAGTCGAGGTTGCCCACGCCCTGCGTCACCACGTTGGTCGAGGAGACCGTCGCACTCGTCGGCACATTCAGCGATACCGCGAATGTTCTGGCGATGCATCCCGCTGCGACTCCACCTGCGCAAGTATTGATGTTGCCGAAAGACTCGACTGAAAAGTCGCAAATACATTCTGCGGCTGGCTGATGGTCACGATGCACTGCAGGCTGATTCCTGAGCACGCGCCGCCCCAACCGGTAAACACAGACCCTGCGGATGGGATCGCCGTCAGTGTCACCGGGGTTCCACTTGCGTCGTTCTCTGAACACGTTCCGGTGACGTTTTCGTTATTAATCGCGCAGCCAATGACTGGAGAAGCCGAAGAAT
>CAWHLU010000006.1:0-459018 GCA_963830285.1 uncultured Acidobacteriaceae bacterium | reverse complement strand
ACAGCTATCGTTTCGGCATGGACATCCAAACCCAAAAATCGTAACTTCTCAGTCATGACCGGTTCCCTCCGCTTGTGGCTCTGGACTGGCGTTCTTAACAAACTCAGCCTAACCCACGACTAGCGCATCGAGCCGGTCACACCATAATGACTACTCGAAAATGGGATTATGTCCGGGTTGCCAACCACGACCCGAAACCCGTCCGACAATGCGTTCCGCCATCCTTTAACCTGCTCTTTGAGGAACTCGCGAACCCTTCGCGCTGTCTATGAGCTCATGATACGAACGCCGATGCCTGTCCTTCTCTGTGTTTCTTTGCTCACATTATCGGGGCAACAGGCTGGGGGAAAACAGCCGGACGACAGGGAGCAACTCGCGATTGTCACGACAACACCGGACAATTTGGAATTGAAATCTGGACAGGATCTTGGTGTGACGCTCACGATCACAGCCGGAGATCGCGGTGCTTATTTACCGAATCATTTTACGGATTGGGATGACACCTGCCAGTCGGGCTTCGTCGTCGACATCTACACGCTGAAAGGTGATCGCGCCTCGACCAGCTCAAAAGGTTGCGGAGGATCATGGCTTTCACCCGGACCTCCAGCCAGAGAGTTGCTTAAGGGCTACATCCTTCTGAAACCCGGTGAGAGCAGGTCCTGGCACACAACACTGACTCAGATCAGGAGAATCCCGGGCACATACGAAGTCAAGGCTGAATACTACGCGCACCCGGAGAGAATCGAGGAAGTGGCGGCTCTTCCCGAGGTCCACGGTTTGATGGTCATTGGCCATGTGCCCGCAACGCCTGTCAAGATAAGAATCCGCTAGCATCCAGGTTTGCAATCGCAGTGCGACACGTTGTTTCGCGAAACGCCTGATTAACCGCCTACTCTTCCCCTACGATCTACGGGGAAGGGAGAACAACCTTCAAAGGGACGAGTTGGCCACGACCCAACCGGAATTTGCAAAACCTGCACAGGCCGGCTCGATTAGCGCATTAGTCTGTTTGCTCCGCGTCTGAGGTTTAACCTCGGGGTCGCCGTTGCCTAAAGCGCTATTGAGCTTACAATTCTCTGTTGAGCTTTGATTCCCAGAATTGGAAGCTGAGGTGTTTCTTGGACTTTGAATATGTAGTCCTACCCGCGTTCATTCTGCTCATCGGAGTTGTGGTTACCTGGCTGAGTGTTCACCGCATACTTTCACTTTCCGCAAAGGTCTCTGCGAAATGGCGGCGGGTTGTCGAGAGGATTGTGTTGTCCGCAATTGTTCTGGTTGCGGCTGTTGTGGCTGGGAGTGCCAGCTCTAACGCCATCGCACGGCTCTTGTTTCGCGCCCATCACCCACCGCCCGGACAAATCTACACAGTCGACGGCCACAAGATGCACATGTACTGCACCGGCAGCGGCTCGCCAACGATTGTCCTCGATGCTGGTCTAGGAGATGACGCAGTCATCTGGTCAGCCGTCCAGCCGGCACTCGCAAATACCACGCGCGTTTGTGCCTACGATCGGGCCGGATTCGGCTGGAGTGATGCAGGGCCAGCCCCGCGCGATGCAGACCATATTGCGGCCGAATTGCACGGCCTGCTGCGACAAGCCAGGATTGACCTCCCCATTGTCCTGATGGGTCATTCGATTGCCGGGATCTACATGCGCGCTTATGCGGAGCACCATCCGGAGGATCTTGCCGGGATGGTGTTTGTCGACGGTTCAACGCCCATGCAGCAGGAAAACCCGGCGATCAAGGCGATGATAGGGAAAACACCGCCTCCGTGGGTGCTTGCCCTGGCCGGGAATGCCGCGTTCGGCATCGGCATTCCCCGCCTCGTGGGAATGTGCTCGCGAACATCCCCTGGCCTTGATGCACAGTCCTCGCGATTGCGGGCAGAGGATCGCTGCGAGATGCATGTTGATTCTCCGATCAGCGAATTTCGCAATATGGAACGATCCGGCCTGGAAACGCAGCATTCGGGCCCCTACGGCTCATTGCCAATTCTCATTTTTTCGCATGATCCTGACAAGACTATGGTGACTGAGAATTTGACACAAAAGACGGCGGAGGGGATATGGAGCCAGATGCAGGAAGACTTGAAGAAGCTTTCCACGAGGAGCAGGAGAATCATCGCGAAAGACAGTTCGCACTACATTCAGATTGACCGTGCGGACCTGATTGAAAAAGAGGTGCCGTCGTTTATCCAGCAGATTCGCGGCACCGCACCGCAACCCACAAACTATGGCTCCACCATCACTGAGTAAGCAGTGCCGCGACATCTTTGGTTGACTTCCATGTGACGAATCCCTTGTCTCCGCGTTCTGATCGAATAACCGTCGACTCTGCAATAACGAAAAGTGCTCCGGTCTGAGGCAATGATCCGGCTTCCCAGACTTCATCCCCGCATACAAAGTCTGGGACTGCTAAATGCCCGGCCCGCCGTTCAATCCGTTCCCTTCGGGCCAACTCCGTTACAATCTCCTCGATGAAACTTGGCGAGCTTGCAAGTCGGCTGGGCGCGGAACTGCGCGGCGACGCGGATCTGGAAATTACTGGCGTAAAAGGGATTGAAGACGCCGGGCCTCCGAAATCACCTTCGTCGCTAATCCGAAATACGCCGCACTCGCACGCAAAACAAGCGCCGCTGCCGTCCTGGTCGAGCCCGAGTTTCCCGAGATCGACTGCAGCGACCCTCCGCATCAAGAATCCCTACCATGCTTTTTCCCAGGCGCTGGCCCTCTTTTACCAGCCGCCCGTCCTACCCGCCCGGAATTCATCGCCACCGCCGTCATCGACCCTACCGCGCAGATCGGCGAAGGAGCACACATCGGCGCATACGTCGTCATCGGCCCTCATGTGAAACTCGGGCCGCATGCCACTCTGTTGCCCCACGTCGTTCTCTATCCGGGGGTGAAGACGGGAAGCCGATTCTTCGCCCACGCGCATGTGGTCGTACGCGAAGGCCTGTGAACTGGGCGACAACGTCACGCTCGAAAATGGGGCGATCGTCGGCGCCGACGGCTTCGGATTCTCGAAGAATGACAAGGGACAGTGGGAAAAGATTCCGCAGTCGGGTCCCGTGCGCATTGGTGACCGCGTCGACATCCAGGCCAATGCCTGCGTGGATCGCGCCACCGTCGGCGCAACCGAGATCGGCGACGGCAGCAAGATCGACAACCTCGTGCAGATCGGACACGGCTCGCGTATCGGCACTGACACGCTTGTCTGCGCGCAGACCGGCCTCGCCGGATCGTCCGTCATCGGTAGCAACGTGATCCTGGCCGGACAAACCGGCATCGCCGGCCACTGCACCGTCGGCGATGGCGTGATTCTGACCGCGCAGTCGGCGGTAAGCCACGACGTGCCGCCGGGCAAGATGATCTCCGGATCGCCGGGATTTGATAATCGCATCTGGCTGCGCGCGGTAACGATCTTTCAGCGCCTCCCGGAATTGCTGAAGCGCCTGGACCGGCTGGAAAAGCGGGTTGCGGCGACGACTCCCGACAGCCGGCGCTTCGACCGAAAGCGAGGAGTGAGGATGAAGGGGATTGCCGGGTCTGGGGAAAAGCTGGCGTGGCGCTGCGCATCTTTGCTGCTGGCAGTCGCGCCGGCTGCAACGCCTACTTCACGGTCGGATGCCGCTCCTACCACATCGAAGCCACTGTCCAAAATCACACCGGGGGCACCATCACCCTGCTTGAGGTTGACTATCCCACTGCGAGCTTCGGAGCCGATACGCTGGCCGCGGATGCAGCCATGCATCATCGCATTCAGACGCGCGGCAACGGTCCGATCAGCGTGCAGTACACCGGAGCAGATGGAAAACCCGCACAGATCAGTGGCCCGACGCTATACGAGGAGCAGAACGGCAGCATCGAGATTGTGCTGCTGCCCGATGGAAAGGCCGAGTTTCATCCCGCCTTGAATCCGAAGCATTAACGAAACGCACTTCGTTGATCGTCGGTTCTCTCCAGGCTCATTCATTCCCATTCGACTAAGGCCGATAAGTCAGATGGGGATCAAATTGAGCTGGCACCTCAAGCTTCGCAGGTATACGAATGCTGCGCGCCTCTTGCGTCGATATGGTCATGCGCTGCGCGTCAGCGGGTGCTTCGGAGCGATCTTCACGGCCACCGTCGTTATCGGTCTGGAAGACAGCGGCAACCTTGTCTGGGTCGCCAACGGCCTTTTGCTCTCCTATCTTGCTTCTCGCACCAAGGTGGTTGTGGAAGCACTACTTCGCCGCGGGTTTTGTGGCGATTTTCTTGGGCGGCATTGCAGTAAACCCCGGCCGTTGGCAAAATGCATCGCGCTTAGCATCCTGAATGCGCTCGAAGTGGCAGTCGCCGCATTTCTGCTGCGCCGGCGTTCAACGGAATTGCCGCGCTTCACTGACCAGCGCTATCTCCTCCGGTTTGCTGCATACGCCGTTTTGGCGGCTCCGGGTCGCGGCCGGCATCCTGTTCGCGACAGCATATTGGCTCTGGATGAGAGCGTCACCGTGGTATCCCCTGCTCACGTGGATTACGACAGACGGACTCGGAACCGCCGTCGTCACTCCGGCCTGCGTATTCTCTGTTCTCCTCCACCGGTTACGAAATCGGGCAAGCGGAAGGCTCACTGGTTTTTACTGTCTACCCTGGTTCCGGTCACAGTTGCTCTCCTTCTGTCAGGCACGCGTCCCGGTCATTTTTCTGATCTACCCAACGGTCGCGCTCATTCTCTTTCGATTGGGACTCGGCTGGGCTTCCATCAGCACACTCTTTGTCATGTTGGTCGGAGGTTGGTTTACGATTCACGGGCTTGGCTTGTTCTCGCGGGCTGGCGCATCTTTCCCGGGAGGCCCAACGATTCTGCTTCAGCTTTATATTGCAAGCGGAATGTTTCTTGTCCTCGCTGCCGCCTCCGTGCTCGATACGCTCCGCACCACGGAGCGTCGCTTGCGCGAGATCGTGTCTCTTCACAATCTTGTCACCGAAAATTCGAGGGATATCATCATCCTCGCCGACTTCGATGGCAACCGGACTTACGTTTCTGCGTCCGCTGCGACGTGGGGTGGATGGCGGCGAGAAGAATTGCTGGACAGAAAAGCCTTTCGCTTGTCCATCCTGAGGACCGCGGCAAAGCCGAGGCTATGATCCGCAGTCTGCGAGCGGGCGGCGACGGCGGCCTGCTGGAGTGCCGCGTGAAAAACAAGGCCGGTGAGTTCCTCTGGGTCGAAGCAAACCTCCGCCCGGTGCGCGATCCCATTACCGGCGCACCGATCGGGCTTCTCAACATGGCGCGGGATATCACTCGCCGCAAGAAGGCAGAACTGGAGCTGAAGAAAGCCAATGCCGCTCTCGAGGCGCTCGTCGCTAACCGACGCCGTTGACGCATCTTGCCAACCGGCGGAAATTCGACCAGTGCTTTTCAGGCGAATGGCGGCGTTGCCTGCGCGAACACCTGCCTCTTTCGCTGCTCCTGCTGGATGTGGACTGGTTCAAGTCCTACAACGACACGTACGGGCATCCGCGCGGCGACAGTTGTCTAAAACAGATTGCCGAAGCTGCGCAGGACGTCGTCATGCCGTCCCGGCGACCTCGTGGCACGGATTGGGGGCGAGGAGTTTGCTGTCATTCTTCCGAACACGCCTGCCGCTGGCGCCATCGAGGTCGCAGAGCAAATCTGCGCGGCGGTCCGGCGCCGAAAACTTGCCGCATGACACCAATCCGCTCGGCTGTGTCACGATCTCGGTCGGCTGCGCGACCATCGTTCCCGGCGCTTGGCCAGCACTCCTCGACTCTCATGCATCGCGCCGACAAGCCCTCTACGCGGCCAAACACGCCGGGCGTAACCAGGTTTGCAGCGCTGATCCCGAGTGCCCGGCCGGCGAAGTCTCACTCAAGCCAGCTGACAATCGAGGCCAAAAGAAAACGGGAGCCGAAGCTCCCGTTTCCAAAACTGCTGTTCCGAGACGAACTGTGAAGATCAGTGCACCATGCTCTGGAACAGCGAGGACTTGCAGCAGGCTGTTGAAGTCGCTGTCCGAGGTGGCAAAGTGGACGCTGAGCAATCCCGCAGTTCGAGCTGATGTCCGTCGCCGCCAGCGCCGCCTTTTCCGTCGCGTCGCCGCTCATCTTCTTGTAGATGATGGCGGCGGAAAGCAGCGATGAAACCGTAGCGGCCGCGAATGAGTCGCCGGTCGAGATCGTCAGGTCGAACTTCACGCCGTGCTGGAAGTCCATGCCGTACCAGGACGACTCGAGGCGCTTGCGCACCGACTCGTAATCCGTAACCGACCCGCTTGGCCCAGCACCTGTTTCATCATGGTCTGCGTTCCGGTTTTGTCGAGCACGCTCCACAAGGCCTCGGAATCGACGACTGCATCGCTTCCATCATCGGCGCATTGGTCAGCATTCCCGGCGCAAATCCGTCACGCACATCGAGCGCAGCCTTCACCGCCTCCTGGCTCCCGAAGACCATGGTCGAGGGATCGACAAAGCACAGAACCATACCGGTGTGCGCCAGCGGATAAATGCGGTTGGTGCGGACGAGCTTCGGCTGGACCTTCTCTTGCGGAAGTTGGCCAGGATGCCCTGCATGTCAAACTGCCCCTGCGCAATGCCAACTGTCTCCAGATCGCTCGCGTCGGCCGGTCGACCCCGGTCGCGGAACAGCGCAAACGCCAGTTCGTCCACATCGTGATTGTCGTTCAGGCCCGACTTGCGAATCGCCTCTTCAAACTGTTTCAGATCCGGCGGCATCACCCGGTCGCGCAATTCCATGGCGGTGCTGGAGTTCTGCATCGCGCGGTAGTCGATCACCACCAGCTGCTGCACTTCGTGCGGAATCGCCGCCCGGGCATCGCCGGTAAGCTGCGCTGCCGGGGCTGAAACGGTCATCGCCACAAGCAAAGCGGGAACCGAAATCCTGGCAAAAATCTTAAGCACTCTTAATCCTCCGGGAAGCCACATGGCTCGCCGTATTGCCACGTTGACGGGAGCAGGAAAACATGCTCTCATCCCTGCATTCTCATTTTACCTCTGTACAGTCATTTCTAGACGTTGAACCAGTTTGGTGACTGGTACCTATTGACCCTTCGCCAGGCCACGACAAAGGCGCTGCAAGCCGCCGCTCCAGGATCTTGGTCTCGTCATCGAACTCATTTAACTGACGCATCCACTCGCTTTCCCGCTCGCAGGCCGCTTCCGGGATCAGTCCGATGACCTCGCCCTCGACAGGCGCTGTCTTGTGCCGCAGCGGCCAGTCGCGACACCGTGCTGTAGACCTGCGACACCGGCGTCGCCTTGAAATCCGTGATGTTCATGGAGAGCTGCGCGCGTCCGTGCGCCAGCACGCCCAGGGCTTTTACGCCGTGCAGGCCGCCGAAGGCCGCCCGCACTTCGCGCGCGATGGCCCGCACCACCGCCACGTCGGTGGAATCGAAATAGACGTTGTAGGCCACCAGGAATTTGCGCGCTCCCACGGCGCATGCGCCCGCCGTGGGATGCAGGCCCGGACCGCCCAGGTCCGGCCGCCGCGCAGCCTCTTTGCGAACTGCATCGCGCAAGCCCTCGAACTGCCCGCGCCGCACGTCGTCGAGGTTGGCGCGATCGGGACGCGACGCCGCGGATTCGTAGAAGTAAACCGGAACGCCGAAGCGGCGCCAGATCTCCAGCCCGGCCTGGCGCGCGAGCATCACGCACTGTTCCAGCTTGATGCCGGAGACGGGAACAAACGGAATCACATCCGCCGCCCCGATGCGGGGATGCAAGCCCTCCTGGCTGGTCAGGTCGATCAGCTCGACAGCCTTTCCCACGCCGCGCACCGCCGACTCAAGCACCGCAGCCGGGTTCGCCGGCAATGGTGACGACCGAGCGGTTGTGGTCCGCGTCCTTCGACCAGTCCAGCAGCCGCACCCCCTCCACGCGCATCGCGGCGACAATGGCTTCGACACGCCGGGCGTCCCTGCCCTCAGAGAAGTTCGGAACGCACTCGACAACTGCCTCTTTCATCTTTGTCTTTCAACCTGCGCGCGCATCCGGGGTCTGACCTCGCGCGATGCTGCCCTTCTACCTCCAGAATGTGTATCCCACCTGCACCTGGATGCTGGCATTCACGCCGGGATTGCGGTCGCCCAGCGACGCCGAGGAAATATGCACCGCGTTCACACCTAGATCGATCGATCGGCTGGGACGCGTGAAGTAGTGGATTCCGATGCCGCCCTGCGGCGAGAAATTCCACACCGCGTTCCACCGTGTCCCATGCGGCACTAGCACGATTCGGCGGAAACTTGTGGGTGGTGTAGATCAGTCCGCCCGCGCCCTGAAACCAGGGCTGAACTCGCTGCGCGATCGGGTGAGAAAATTCCAACGGAAAATCACCGGGGTGATGCTCACCCCGCGGAAGGTTCCGCCGCCGACCGGCACCTTGTAGGTTGCGCCCTGATGGACGCTGCAATATATTCTCTTCGTGGGGGGCCGGGGTGTAAGCCTGCCAGAGCGGCATGATGTTGCCGCCATATTCAAACTGGCCGCTGAAAATGCCGGCATGCATCGGACCGGGGACAGCACTTGCCACCTTCGAAGCCGAGCCCAGAAGAATTCGTAATCGGAGCGATCGCCCACGCCCGTACCCCTATTCACAAAGGGCCATATTCCCAGCTCTCGCTGCTTGCCGGACCTCTGCAACCGGGGAATCATCCAGCGAAGAACTTCCCGTCGCCGTTCGTTGTTGTTTTCACGGCATCTGAACTATACGCGTTGCTCGATGTCTGCGCCGAAGCTGCCAGACCGGTGCACGCTGCAATCAGTGTCGAACAACTAAGAAGTCTTCGCAGTGGGGTCAACGTTCTTCCCTTTTTTCCTTTTATCCGAATTCTGTATCCCATGAAAAAGGCCGCCATCTTCAGGCGGCCTCGGAATCGCCAGCCTATGCGCCGATTCTACCCAGCCACCTGCTCCATCTGCTCCGCGTCCATATCGAAGTTCGAGTACACATTCTGCGTGTCGTCGAAGTCTTCGAGCGCCTCGAGCAGGCGGATCATCTGGTTCGCTGCCGGTCCTTCCAGCTTGGTGTAGGTCGATGCCAGCATCGTCACTTCGCTCGATAGCGACAGGAATCTTGGCCGCCTTCACTGCATTCGAGCACCGCTTCAAAGCGCATGCGGATCGGTCACGATCTCCCAGACTTCGCCTTCGTCGCGCAGGTCTTCGCCGCCGTGCTCGAGCACGATGTCCATCAGCTGCTCTTCGGTGGCCGCGGACTTCTCGATGTCGATCACGCCCTTCTTCGAGAACATGTGCAGGACCGAACCTGTCGAGCCAAGGTTGCCGCCATTCTTTGAGAACGCGTGGCGGATCTCGCTGACGGTGCGGTTGCGGTTGTCCGTGAGCACCTCGACGATGATGGCGACGCCGCCGGGGCCGTAGCCCTCGAAGGTGATCTCCTCGTAGTTCACGCCTTCCAGTTCGCCGGTGCCGCGCTGGATGGCGCGCTTGATGTTGTCCTGCGGCATGTTCTCGGCCTTGGCCGCCAGAATCGCCGTGCGAAGCCGAGCGTTGCTGTCAGGATTGCCGCCGCCCTTTGGCGGCAATGGCGATTTCCTTGAGCAGGCGGGTGAAGATCTTGCCGCGCTTGGCATCCAGCGCGCCCTTTTTGTGCTTGATTGTCGCCCATTTCGAATGGCCGGACATGGAAACCTCAATAGACGTGAAAATGCGGGCGCGAACCCGCGCCGCCCCTGTGAGTATACCACTGCAAAGGCTTCCCTTATCCGG
Source organism: uncultured Acidobacteriaceae bacterium (assembly GCA_963830285.1). GTDB lineage: Bacteria > Acidobacteriota > Terriglobia > Terriglobales > Acidobacteriaceae > Telmatobacter. The sequence goes on along the minus strand of CAWHLU010000006.1, from coordinate 449,263 downwards.
GCCTCGAACCCACCGCCAAGTGTCTTAACCGCTCCGGAATAAAGGCGCTGAGACGGGTCCGGCGCGCTCGACTGGGTCGAAGCTGGCCGCGTCTGCAAACAGGCGACAATAGACCTCAAGTGAAGAATGCAAACCCCAATTCGGTACACACCCGTAAAGGTTTGGCTGATCAAAACCAGGGCCTTTCCCCGACCCGCCGCAGGTTTCTTCGGGATATGACGCATGGCGGGAGCGGCCGTACTCCTCCCGTCGATCTTGCCGGCACAGGAACGGTCGGATTCCAGCCGAACCCCCTCCAGACCCGGCAGTCGCCGGACTACCAGATCGAGATTGCCGAAATCGAATGGGAGCTTTCTCCCAAGAAGAAGATCCGCACCGCCGCCTATAACGGCCAGATTCCCGGCCAACTGCTCCGCGTCACCGAAGGCAAGCCAGTCACCATCGAAATCGTCAACAAGCTGGACACGCCGAGATCGTCCACTGGCACGGCCAGTGGATTCCGGTCGACGTGGACGGCTCCATGGAAGAAGGTTCGCCGATGATCGCCGCGCGGCGGCCGCACCCAGATCACCTTCACGCCGAGGCCGTCCGGCCTGCACTGGTACCACACGCATGCCGCCGCCCATCGCGACCTCAAGCTCGGCCTCTACAGCGGCCAATTCGGCGTGCTGCTGGTCGAGCCGCGCGCCAACCCCGCGCCTTACGACCAGGAACAATTCCTCGTCCTGCACGATTGGGATCCCTATTTTTTGGCCAGCGGCGACGGCTCGCTGATGGTGAATTACGCCGCGGCTCCATCAACGGCCGCATGCTGGGCCACGACGAGCCGATCCAGGTGAAGGAAGGCCAGCGCGTGCTCTTTCACATCCTGAATGCCAGCGCCACCGAGCCGCACTGGCTCGCGCTTGCCGGGACATCAGTTCCAGGTGATCGCGCTCGATGGCGCCCCGTTCCCAACGCAGGCCAAGGTCGATGTCTGCGGCTGGGCCCGGCCGAGCGCATCAGCGCCATCGTCACGATGAACTCGCCGGGCGTTTGGGTCCTGGGCGAAGCCGCGCCGAGCTTTCCGCGACGCAGGCATGGGCACGGTCATCGAATACGCAAATCAGACCGGAAAGCCGCAGGCACCGCCGGAAATCCAAACTGCAATGGGACTATCGCGTGTTCGGCGACGCAACGCCTGCAGCCCACAAGCCAGACGTGACCATTCCGCTGGTATTCACCTCGCAGCTTCAAAGGCCACGGCGCGCTGGATCGCTGGATGATCAACGGCAAATCGTTTCCTGACACCGACCCGGTCATGCTGAACGAGGGCCTGCGTCACCGTCTGGTCTTCGACAATCGAAGCACCGACGACCACCCGGTGCATCTGCACCGGCACGCTTTTGAACTGGTCTCCATTCGCGGCGCGGCCACGAGCGGCGTTATCAAAGACGTGGTGATCGTTGAAGCAGGAACGACGGTTGAGGCCGACCTGGTTGCCAACAATCCCGGCAACACCCTCTTCCACTGCCATCAGCAGGACCACATGGACTCCGGATTCATGGCACTGTTTCGCTACGCGTGATTTCTCCTGATGTCCTCTATCCCGCGCCGTTCGTCATAACGACTAAAGGAGCTCACTTGAAGCATCCTTCTCTTGGGCTCTTGCCGCGGTCCGTGTCATCGTTCTATTCCTGCCCAGGCGGCTGACGCACAGGGCAACTACGAAATCCAGGTCTATGGCGCGGACACCGTGCCTCCGCGCAGCACCATGGTTGAACTGCACTCCAACTTCACAGCCGATGGGCAGAAGTAATTTCATCGACGGAGTCGATCCCACCAATCACGCCGAGCACGAGACCATCGAGATCACGCAGGGCATCAACGACTGGTCCGAGGTTGGCTTCTACATCTTCACCAGCGAGCAGAGCGGGACAGGCGTGCAGTGGGTCGGCGATCACATCCGCCCGCGCGTGCGCGTTCCTGAAAGCTGGCGCTGGCCGGTCGGCGTAAGCCTCTCGACGGAGGTCGGCTATCAGCGCGCGTTCTTTTCCAGCGACACCTGGACCTGGGAGATTCGTCCCATCGTCGACAAGACCGTGGGCCGATGGTATTTCGCCGTCAATCCCGCGCTTGAGCGCACCTGGCACGGCCCGGACGTGAATCTCGGCATCGGCTTTTCGCCCGCAGCGAAAATCAGCTACGACTTCACCAAACAGATCAGCGGCGGCCTGGAGTATTACGCCGACTACGGCAGCATCACCAACATCGCCAGCCTGCACGACCAGCAGCAACAGTTCTTCCCTGCCATTGACCTGAACGTCTCGCCGAAGTGGGAGATCAACTTCGGCGTTGGCGTCGGCCCGACCGCGGCGACCGATCACTGGATCGTGAAAGGCATCATCGGACGCCAGCTTCGACTGGGGCCGCACAACGACCAGTGACCGTGATGCTCATCGCGACCACCGCCAGACTTGTTAGCAACGGCCTTAGATAACCCTCCACCGCCATCATCGAATCCACCGCCTCCGCCATCATCGAAGCTGCCCGAGTCGTCAGAGCCCGAGCCGTCATCGACATTCTGAGTCTGCGAAACCGGATTGATCGTCGAGATTCGAAGTGTCTGCAAAGCCGCGGTGTCCAGCTCGCCTGCTGGACCGGCGTTCTGGTCGAATCCGCGCAGGTTGTCAGTTCGGGTCGTTGTCGCGCGGATCATAGCCCCCGCCTGCGTCGCGCCCGGCATCGCTGAATTGCGCGCCGCCCTGATCCTGAAGTGCTGCTCGCCGTGCTCGGCGCCGCGGCCCGGGTTCGTCGTAGTAGTTGTTGTTGATCATCTCTTCAACAGGACGCTCGCCCATCCCGAAGCCGCCCATTCCATAGCCGGGACCGCCGTAGCCGCCGTGCCCGAACCCATGCAGAATTGACTCCACGCCTTCAAATGCCAACGCGCCCGCGGCAACGCCCGCTGCCGTCTGCATTGCGCCGCGCAGGAAGCTTGGCTGCCCGCCGACCGGAACGTATTGCGTCTGCTGGATACTGCGGCTGGCCATACTGGGCGTAAGGCAGCGCCTGCGGAGGCGCATATTGCGGAACCGGCTGATACGGCCGGTGCGGGTGCCTGCTGCTGGGTCGCGGCGGTTGGATCGTGCTCGCCGAGCAGCCGTCCCAGAAAGCTCGTGGTATGCGCCGGCTGCGGCTCTGCTGCTGTTGCTGTACCTGCTGCTGCAACTGCGCCGACCTGCGCCTTGGCCTGGTCGAGCGCGATGTTCTGCACCAGAACGGTCTGCGCCAGCATGTAAAGCGCATCGGGATTCGGGCCGAGTTTCTGGTTCAGCAGCGCTTCGGCATCCGGATCTTTTTCCTGAAGTTGTGTCTGGTTTATCCGCTCGATGAGCGAGTTAAGAAGCTGTTCTTCCTGGGGAGTCAACGAAATAACCTCCGGCGGCCGGCAACTGCGGGGTCGGGCCGCCTCTCGCTATTGAGACGCGATCCCGCCGGCAAAGTTGCTCCGCCCCGAAGACAGTACGCAAGCCGATCGCCCAATAGTTCCAGGCACGCTCGCATCTACAGCCGATACCGGCATTTGCGCGTCTTGCCACCTACTTGCGAATGCCGCAGTCCTCCGGCACATCCACGATTTCAATGAATTCCGCCCCTGCCGATTCCAGGCTCCGCCGCGACGCCAGCATTCTCCGGATCGCAGGTAATCCACAACGGATCGAGTGCCGAGTGTACGTGCCAGCGGCAGCAGCAACACGACCGAACGCGCCGCGTAGTGATGGCCGCGATGTGCCGCGTGAACACCGTATCCGATGTGGCCCGGCATAGCGCTCAAGATGCGGCGTTGAGCCAATGCGCAGGTTGACGTTGCCCAGCTCTTCTCGTCGCGCTCGCGCTCATCATGCGGAAGAAATACGTAGGCACGCGGTGATAGGCATGCACCGAGTAGTCAGCCAGACGCAATTCGAGGTCGCCGTGTCGCAACTCTCAGCGACCGAACGACCTCGATGGTTCGGCTTCATAAGGTATGCCCGGTTTGTCTCTGACCCCTGTCCCACCAGTTCGAAAGCGCGAATCTCTTCTTTGCGCACGGTCAGCCGCTCGATCAGGTCGGTGCGCACCTCGTAGCCGCGCCCGGGCGCATCGGGAATCAGCAATCTCGCCCTCCGGCGACACCGTGACCTCCGGCTCGATGATGTCCTCGTGCCAGTAGCGCGCCGAGGCCGACACATCGCCCGGCAGGCGGAAGTTTTCCAGCGTCGAAAGCGCGATGTTGTGCGCGCGGCCGATGCCCGACTCCAGCATCCCGCCGCACCACACCGGAATCCCGCGCTCCTGCGCCGCATTGTGCACCGCGATGGCCTCGGAGAATCCGCCCACGCGGCCCAGCTTGATGTTGATGATCTTGCACGACTCCATCTCGATCGCGGCCAGCGCATCGCGCCGGTTGCGAATCGATTCGTCGAGGCAGATCGGCGTATTCAGCCGCTTCTGCAGCATCGAGTGGTAGTAGAAATCGTCGTGCCACAGCGGCTGCTCGATCATCAGCAGGTCGAAAGCGTCGAAGGTGACGAGGTGGTCCGCATCGCGCAGCTTGTAGGCGGAGTTGGCGTCGCAGCTCAGCATGATGTCCGGCCACCGGTTGCGCACCTTTTCAAAGACCTCGACATCCCAGCCCGGCTTGCACTTCAGCTTGATGCGCTGATAGCCGGCAGCCAGTTCGCGCTCGATGATGTCCAGCAGCTCCGGAATCGATTTCTGAATGCCCAGCGACACGCCGCACGGAATCCTGTCGCGCACGCCGCCGATCAATTGCGACAGCGAAATACCCTCGCGCTGCGCCTCAAGATCCCAGATGGCGTTTTCAAGCGCGGCCTTGGCCATGGGATTGCCGCGCACCACGCTGAAAATCCTCGGGCAATCGCCGCCGTGCTCGACCTTTGCACTCGGCCAGCATGGGTCCGAGCTCGTTCACGATCACCTGCCAGGCCGTGTCGGTCGACTCGCCCGGAAAAATGCGGCCGCTCGCCGGCAGTGCACTCGCCCCAGCCGGTCAGCCCTTCTGACCGGACCTCGGCCAGCAGAATTCGGCGGTTGCGGGTTACGCCAAAACTGGTTTCAAAGGGACGCACCAGCGGCAGGTGCAGTTCGCGCAGAACGATTCCGTCAATTCTCATAAAATGTTGGCTTCCTTTGGATGGCAGCAAAGATAGTTGGTACTTCCATGTGCCGGCTCTGAGAACCCTTTCAGAACTAGCGCCCGGTTGGGCCCAGGGACCCAGTTCGAAGACTCCGTTTCCTTCCGCGTCCCGGTCAAAGGAGACCACGGCTAATCCTTTGGAAAATGCTTCCTGAAACTTCTGCGCGATTCTCCAACTGAACAGCAAGCGCTTGCTCCCGGCCACCGGGGGAAGCCTTCCACTCGTAGATGGCGGCTGGGACCAGGATCCGTTCTTCAATTTCATATGCGACTGGAGGTTGGCCTTCCAGGATGCCGTTGACTCGATCGGAGTCGAGATACCACTCGGCAACCAGACGGTCCGTCGGAAGCCCACCCTGCAGTCGAGAAGAGGATACACCATAGAAATTCACATAGTAGCTGCGTACGATGGCACCGAGCTTGTGGATATTGAGATGCGCGTTCTTGATCTCCAGTGGATCGAAGGTCCATTCCATGTGCCGGATGCCGCGTGATAGCGCCTCACGTCGTTGCTCCAGCTTGAGTTGCGCTCCAAGCCCGCGGTCGCGATATCGCTCGCGGACCGCCAGCATATGGGAGTGCAGATAGGCCTGTGGATATGTGGAAATCTTGTCGGTTTTCACTCCCGGCAAAGACATGGCAAAACCGACCATCGACTCGGGTGTGCCGTCCGGCGCGGCGCCCGGCAGAGACGTGTCGAATGCCCCATCACCTGGCCGCCGATTTTCTGCGCCACCAGAAACGCTTTCCGCGGAATGATATCGCTGTCGTCATAGCCCCACGTCTCGATCTGCATCTGGACGCAGGCTTCCAGCTCATCGTGCCCCGAACACGCGCGGATCAGAATCATCGATGAGCCATCCCGCACTCACAGCTGCGAGATTGACGTCATTGCGCGAGGTTGAATGTTCCGCGCCGGTTGCATCAGGCTGCGGAATGCATGCGCTCGCGCCCTAACCTTCGGCTTTGAAAGGGCACGGCTTCAGCCGTGCCGATATGCCGCGACAAAACCCGTGTCGGCTTTAGCCCCTGCAGGAAGCTTCTCAATGATTCGCCGCTCCATCACTGTTTTGCTCCCCATCCCTGTGCAGAGCCAGCCAGCTTCCTCTTGGCTTCCGCCCAGAGCGCCTCCAGCTCCGCAGGCTTCAACTCTTCAAGCGGTTTCTCGGAATCCATCTCCATCTGCTTGAATCGCTGGCGGAAGCGCAGATTGCAGCCACGCAACGCCATCTCCGCATCCACGCCAAGATGCCGGCCGAGATTCACGACGGTAAAGAGCAGATCGCCAAGCTCCGCTTCGACCGCGGACTTGCTTGCCGGATCATCGGACGTTTCCGCCGCCGCAGCTTCCGCTTCCAGCTCCGCGGTTTCCTCGGCCAGCTTCGGCAACAGGTCGCGCCAGTCCGGCCAATCGAAGCCGGACTTCGCCGCCTTCGCGCCGATCTTTGCGGCTTCGGCCAGCGCGGGCATCGCGCGCTGCACGGAATCCAGTCTCGATTTCGAGCTGGATGGCGTCGCTGCATGCGATGCTTCTGCGGCCTTGATCTCTTCCCAGTTGCGCAGCACCTTGGCCGCTGATCCCTCGACCGCGGAATCCACCGCGGCCTCGTTGCCCGCCGCGCGCGAAGCCTCCTCGCCAAAAACGTGCGGATGACGCCGCACCAGTTTGCGATTCAGGTGGTCGAGCACGTCCGCAATGGTGAAGTGGCCTTCGTTGGCAGCCATCTCCGCATAGAACAGCACCTGCAGCAGCAGGTCGCCCAGTTCTTCGGCCAGATGCGCAAAGTCGCGCCGCTCGATGGCGTCGAAGACCTCGTAGGTCTCTTCCAGCGTGTATTTGCGAATGGTGTCGAACGATTGCTCGCGGTCCCACGGGCATCCGCCGGGCGCACGCAGCCGCGCCATGATGGCGACCGACTGCTCAAATAGCGCTGCTGCCCGCTGGGGATCGGTGCAAACCGGAGCAGGCTTCGTGGATTGAGGACTGTGTGCGTCTCTCGCGCCGTCCATCGCAACCAGTGTACCGCTGCCGTTCGGAACACGGTCCGCATCCTGACGACGGTCAGGCAAGTCGGGAAGGCGTGAACCCGTTGGAGGAAGCAGCGGCCTTCAGGCCCCTGAATGGATGACAAAGGAATGACCGTGGCTTTAGCCGCGGCGCCATGTCAAGCCATCTTCTCTCGCCTTCAGCGTCAAGCCATTGATTCCAGGAAGAAATCTCTTCGCCCTCATTTGCAGGTAATTTCAGGCATTTCGCGCATAATCACAATCAAATGCAAAACTCACGCACCAATCCGCCTTCGATTGCGGAATGCTCTCATCCGGGAGTCTCATCAATCGGGACATTTGCCCCCCACCCCCTACCCGGAATTTGCAGTTTTCCACAAAATGTTTGCAGGTTTTTCGCTCTTGATACTGCGACAAATCCGGTCCGATATTCTCCCCACTGAAGCGGGACGCGCGTCGCTGAACGCTCCTGTCCTCGCCGTCGTCATTGCCTCGCAGCCGTATACTCAACCTTCCGATGATTCGCATTCTGGGGACAGTATTGGCGGCGCTGCTGGGACTGGCCTTCGGCAGCTTCCTCAACGTGTGCCTCAGCCGCTGGCCCGAGGGTGAGAGCGTCGTCAAGCCGCGCTCCCACTGCCGCAGTTGCGGACATACCCTCGCATGGTGGGAAAACATCCCCCTCCTGAGCTGGCTCGCCCTGCGCGGCCACTGCCGCACCTGCCAAGAGAAAATCAGCTGGCGCTATCCGCTTGTGGAATCACTCGTGGGTGCGCTTTGGGCAGTCATCGTCTGGCAACAGATCAGCTCAGTCGGTGCCTTGCTCCCTTCGTCGCCGTTCCCTGAGGTCGTTTCTTTCAGCCCTCTTTTCATCGCGCAGTTCTTCGGAACAATCTTCTGGAAGATGGTATTCACTTTGACTCTCGTCGGGCTGGCCGCCCTCGACGCGGAGTATCTCTGGCTACCTGACCGGGTCACGCTTCCAGCCATCGCGATCGGTTTCGCCCTGACTGTCTGGCGAAATCAGCTCATGTATGGCCTGCCCGGCTACTATGATCAGCAACCTACGCTCGCCTCGCGCGCATTGAGTTGCCTCATCGCCATCGTCCTCGCAGCCGCCATTATCCTTCTCATCCGCTGGACCTACTGGCTCGTTCGCCGCCGCGAAGGCATCGGCCTCGGCGACGCCAAGCTGATGGCGATGCTGGGTGCCTGGCTTGGACTCTCCGGCGCTCTGCTCTCCTTCGCCATCGGCGTCCTGCTCGGAGCGGCCTTCGCCCTTCTGGTGCTCGCAGTTCCGGCAGCGCGACGTGAATCCGACACCTGGCTCCTATCCAAAATGCCCCTCGGCACGTTTCTTTGCGCAGGCGGAATCATCAGCGCGCTCTGGGGACATCCTCTCATCGCCACTTACTTGCGCTGGGTGGGGTTGTGAAGCCCCACAAGCGGATCCACAAAGCAGCGTCATCCCGACCAGGCAGCGTCATTCCGACTAAGCAGTGTCAATCCGACTAGACCTGTCATTCCGACCGATCAACGGGAGCGGAGGAACCTGCAGTTGCCTTTCGCTACAACTGATTCAAGACAGCAATCTGTCAGTCGCCCGCCTGTAGTCGACCGGCTTCCATTCAAACCAGTCTCTGCTCAGATCCGCCCATGTCGGATTCATCCGTTCAATCAGCGTGATCTTCTTCGCACGGTTCCATTTCTTCAATTGTGTTTCTCGTGCAATTGCCAACCCAGCCTGTTGGCAATGTTCAAACCGAACCAGGCGGTCGCAGTTGTATTTCGCGCTGAATCCTTCGTATTCCTTCCATTTGTGCTGGAAGACTCTCTTTCGAAGATCGCCAGTGACCCGATTCAGAATGACCCGCAGTTGGCTATTTCGGCTGTCCCTGGATCGCCGACACCGCCGGAGCATTCGCCAAATCCGGCTCCTTCAGCAGTTTCTTTGCTTCCTTGGCGTGCCTGCTGTCGGGGTCGTATTCCATCACCTTCTGGTAATTCGCCCTGGCATTGGCGAAGTCCTTCAACCCCCGCTGTGCTTCGGCCAGTCCCCAATACACATCAGGATTCTCAGGATCCGTAACCAGGGCTGACTGGTACCGTGACAATGCAGCCTTCCAGTTCTTCCGGCCCAGTTCGAGGGCGCCGACGTCTTCGTCTTCCTTCGCTGTTTCCTGGTGGACCTCATCGGGAACTTTAAGTTTCCGGTGGCCGGTTGGCTTGGCCTCATCCGGGATGTTCACATCGCCGGCTCCCGTCAGGCTCGAACTGAATCCGCTGCCGGAGTCCGACGCGCCCGGTGGCGGATCGTCGGGACTGTGCACGGGGTCGGTATCGTCTTTCAGCAGGCTCGTCGTTCCCGCGCTTTCACCGTTATCCGCTGCGGGCGGCGGTGCCGCCGGCTCTCCACTGATGGGCACCACCGGCACCGTATTCGTATCTTCCGGAAACGGATTCGACGTGGCAGGCGGCTTCTGTTGCGCCGGGTTCGCCGGCGGATTCGGCGTCTGCGCCGGCGTGGCGCGGACTGCGCACAGAGCGCCGTTGCCGCCATCAAGCCGCATCCCATCCCTAGCGCCATGTGATATCTCAGATTCATTTCAGTTCTTTTCGCGTCCCGCCGTTCATTCTCATCACATCAATGTTACGATGCGATCCATACAGGACTTCAACTCACCACAGGAAAAAGCCGCACTCCCCATGGCGCTCATCATCCGCTCCTCCGCCATCCATGCCGCCGGCTGCTATAGCACTACTGCGGTTCGCAAAGGCACGCGCGTAGCCGAGTACACCGGGCCGCGCCTCAGTAAAGACCAGGCCGACGAGGCCAACGAAGACTCGCCGATTACCTACCTCTTTGGACTCGGCGACGGCGCGGTCGTCATCGACGGCCACTGCATGGCCATGTTCATTAATCACAGTTGCGACCCCAATTGTGAGACCGAGGAGATCCGGGGCCGCGTGTGGATCACCGCCATCCGCAACATTAAGCCCGGAGAAGAAATTACCTACGACTACTGCCTGTACGATGGCGGCGGCGACGAGGCCATCTGCAACTGCGGCGCGAAACAGTGCCGCGGCACCATGTACTCTCCCGAGGAGATTCGCCGCCGCAAAGCCGCAGCCAGAAAAGCTGCGAAGAAAAAGAAGACAAAACGCCGCTCCCGCGCCACCGAGATTCCCATTCCCCGCCCGCCCGCTGTCGTGGAAGAGGAAGACGCCGCTTGATTGCGCGTCGCGCGAATTGAAATCAATTGCTTGGGATTTTGGCTCCTGCTAACATCTGCCTGACCTCGTCTGTCGTTCAGTTCCCCTGGAGAGTCAGAATATGGCAGCAACCCAGGCTGTGCGTGCCAGCGGAACAGCGCCCCTGTCCGGCCTGCGTCGTTTCGTCGATCGATACTTCTACTTCTTGATGTCGCTGCTGGTGGCCGCGGTGGTAGTCACCGGGTTCAGCCGCACCATCGGCGCGGGCCTCCTGCACCCGGCTGTCAAGCCGCCTGCGCTCCTCTGGGTACATGGCGCCGTCTTCTTCGCCTGGGTCGGACTCTTTGTTCTGCAATCCGCGCTTGTGCGCGTGCGCAGCGTAAGGCTGCACAAAACGCTCGGCTGGTACATCGCTGCACTTGGCGCGCTCATTCCCATCCTGGGCATCGCGATTACGCGCCTGATGTCCGGGTTCGAAATTAATGCCCTGCACTTCGATCCCAATGAGCGTGCTGCCTTTCTCCCCATTCCCTTCCTCGATATGGTCGTCTTCACCATCGTCTTCGGTCTTGCCATCCTGTGGCGCAAGCGGCCGGAATATCATCGCCGCCTCATACTCGTCGCGGCCTGTGGTTTGACAGCCGCGGCATGGGGCCGATTGCCGTACTACGTTCCGCACCTTGCCTTTTACTACGGCGTCGATGCGTTGCTTCTGCTTGGGATTCTCCGTGACCTTTTCCTGATCCGCAGGATTCACCCTGTTTATGCCTGGTCGATCCCTGCGATCGTGATGCTGCAACTTGCTGCCGTTGGCCTCATGGAGCACCGTCCGGAGTGGTGGCTGCGCCTCGGGCGCGCCTTCATCGGCCAACCGGGTTGAACCCACCGCTCGCGCCTTTCAGGTAAATTGAGACCAGCAATTGCCGATCCCGTCCGGCAGCCACCACCATGACGCAAGAGCCAGAGCAACCGCCCCTCACCGATGCGCAACTCGACGTTTTGCGCCGCTTTGCCCTCTTCGAGGTGAGCCGGGACGACATGCTGCAGGCTCTCACCGGAGCCTTCGACATCAACTTCGATCCCAGAGAAGAAACTTCCAAAGGCATCACCCAGCGCCGTTCTGCCAACAATCGCTTTCCCATCCCCGAACCCGGTATCGTCATCACCCGCGAACATATCTCGAATGCCCTTGAGCACAAGCGCTTCGGCCTCGTCTCCGAACGCGACCTCGTCTACTGGGCAACGATTCTCCTGCTCAACGACGCCTACGTCTTCGATCCCGGCGACGAAGACCTGATCGCCGAATGGCTCAACGACATCAGCTTCAACCTCGACGCCGGTTAGTGTAGTGTCACAGAAGTTCAACATAAAAGTTGAGGTGTCATTCTGAGCGAACGGAGCCCCGAACGTCTTTCTCGGGGTCCCCGAAAAGCGATTTGTGCTTTTTGGGGCGGAGTTTGGGGGTGGTAAGCGAAGAATCTGCTTTTTGCTTCCAGACTTATGCCAACCACTTATGGGACGCCACACTAGTTACGGCGTCATTGAAAATGAAAAGACTTTCTCGCGAAGACCTTATCCAGCATTGGCTCCTGAACACGGCGATTGATTTTCGACGCTCCTTGCTCCACATTCTGCCAAAAGTCCGAGGATTGACACTGAATGCCCGAGAAGTGCCGGACTGCCGAGCAGAAGATTACTTGATGAGCCTGCAAGACATGCATCTCAAGGGGCATATCTTGTTCAGCTCGGAGGATCCGGAAGATGATGTGCAGAGTGATCCAGGCGTGACGGCGATCCTGAATCGATTCCTGGGTTACTTGATCGAACCACCTGAAGAACGCTACGCACGCAGAGAACGCCACACTGACCCGCACGCGTCGAAAATCCCGCGGGTGCGATTCGCCCTGACAGAGTCGGGTGGCGCGCTGTGGGAGACCATTGCAGGACCTGAATGGGATCGGTTCTTTGATTGTGGCGTCAACTCCGGCGACAACGACGAAGAAACCGGGGAGGCAGTCTCTCCGGATTTAAACCTCCTGATGGCGAAGTTGGGCTGGTTCCCCGAATTGAGCGGCGAAGCGATTGACATCCAATCAATTGAACTCGAGAAGCACTCAGATTACCCGGTTCTCTACTGGAAAAAGCTGCCGCGTGTCTATCGCGCAACTTTCAAATGCCAGCGCGCCGAAGCGAGGTGGAAGAAATATAGAAATTCTGACTGTGCCATGGAGCCCGAGTGGTTTCGGAAGTGGTGGCATAAGACCGCGACCTTCTACACAGAGCCCTGGGAACTGCCGGACTGGCCTCGCTCATCCTAGCTCTTGCGGTTTTCCACCTCCGCCGCCGCACACCCCGAAACGATACAATCGCACCTGGTACTCGAATAAAAATCGCAGCCTATTGGGAGTCTTTGATCGCATGGGTTATCAGGTTCTGGCCCGGAAATATCGTCCGCAGCGCTTTGCCGACGTGGCCGGCCAGGATCACGTCACGCGCACCCTGCTGAACGCGCTCACCCAGAACCGCATCGCGCACGGCTACATCTTCTCCGGCCATCGCGGCATCGGCAAAACCACCATCGCCCGCATTGTGGCCATGGCACTGAACTGCCGCACCGAAATCGGCACCGCGCAAGCGGCCCACGCCTGAGCCCTGCGGCATCTGCGACTCCTGCATCGAGATCCGCCAGGGCAACGCCGTCGACGTGATCGAGATCGACGCCGCCACCAACCGCGGCATCGACGAGATTCGCGAACTGCGCGACGCCGCCCGCTATGCGCCTGCCCGCGACCGCTACAAGATCTACATCCTCGACGAAGCCCACCAGATCACCGAGGCCGCCTTCAACGCGCTGCTCAAGACGCTGGAAGAGCCGCCGTCGCACGTCATCTTCATGATGGCGACAACCGAGCCGGAGAACATTCCGCAGACCATCCGCTCGCGCTGCCAGCACTTCAGCTTTCACGCCGTCAAGTTCGACGACATTCTCGCGCAGCTCAAGATGATTGCCGGCTCAGGAGAAGGTCGAAGCCGAAGACGCCGCGCTCGCCCTGCTGGCCGAGGCCGGCGACGGCTCGATGCGCGACGCGCTCTCCATCATGGACCAGGCCATTGCTTCGGCGCCCGGCCGAGGCCGGCCGCGCCCGTGCTCTCGAGCGACGCAGATTCGCGAACTGATGGGCTCGGTGCCCAATGCCGTCTTCGAGCGCCTGCTCGAAGCGGTCGCCGCAGGCCAGAGCGCCGAGCTGATGGAGCAGTTGAACGATCTGCTGAACGCCGGCCACAGCCCGCAGTCGCTGGCCCGGCAGATGGTCCGCTACCTGCGCAATACCCTGATGGCCAAGCTGGGCGGCGAGCAGACTGAACTGCTGCAGATCTCCGGCGATGAGCGCGCCCGCGCCGCCCGCACCGCCCTGCTCTTCAGCGAAGAGGAGCTCACGCGCAATCTGCAAATTATGCTGCGCACCTTCGACGATCTGAATTACCGCCAGGAGCAGCGCTTCCATCTCGAACTGGGACTGCTGAAGCTGATCCATGCGCAGCGCCTGCTGCCGCTCGAAGAACTGCTCAGTAGCGTTGCCAGTGGCAAGCCCGTCGCAGCGGCACATCGTCCGCGCCGCGCACTTCCTCGGCGCCCCCGCGAAGCTCGTCGCCCGCAACGCATCATTCTTCGCCAGCTTCCAGCGCTCCGCCGCCGCGCTCGCCGTTTGGATCCGGCCCCGTCATGCAGTCCGCACCGATCGTGGAAAGCCACGCCGTAAGCGGCTCGGCAGCGCTGGCATCTCCGCGCCCCGATGTCGCGGCCGTCAGATCCGTCATCCCATTCCCCTCGGCTCAGCCACGGCCACCGATCCTGAAGCACTCGAATCGGAGAGCGATCCCCTCAAGCCGCCCGTTCCTGCAATCGGCGATCCCGCCTCCTCCTGCGCCGCCGGCAGGCCCGAGTACCCCGTCAGCCTCAAGCCGGCGGACCAACTCCCGAATCCGTGCAGCAGGCCATCGTTGCCGGTCTGGCCAGAATGGTCACGCCTCCGCCTCAGCCCTGCTCAACACGGCGCATGGACCCTCGAGGGCACCAGCCTGCGCATCGAAGTTCCGGGCATCGGCAAGAAGATGCTCGCCCTCACCGTGAATCCCGGCCGCCGAAAAAATCATCAGGCAGGAATTGCAGCGGCTCGGCGCGCCGGCCCGGTTCATGGTGATTCCCGGCGAGGGCGTCGGCCGCCACATCCGCCGTCTCCGCGCCGGTTGTCGGCAGCATTCAGCAGGCCGCGCTCGAGCATCCCATGGTGCAGCGGGCCAAGGATATCTTCAAAGCCGAAGTGCGCAGCGTGATCGACCTGCGCGCGAAATAGAAACCGAGGAGGCCCTGATGATCAATCCTCTCAAGATCGCCGAAATGCTCTCTCAGGCCAACAAAATGCAGGAGGAGATGCAGCGCAAGCTCGCCGAGACGGTGGTCGAGGGATCGAGCGGCGGCGGCGCCGTCACCGCACCATGAACGGCAAAAAAGAGCTCCTTAAAATCCACATCGATCCTTCCGCCGTCGCCGGCCTCAGCGGCCCCATCCCGACGTGGAAATGCTCGAGGCCTTGATCGTGGGGGCAGTAAACGATGCCGGCCATAAGGCCGACGAGGCTATCCAGTCCAGCGTCAAGGGCGCGCTCGGCGGGCTGAACCTCACATTCCCGGACTCGGCTAAACTCGATTTCTCCCCTGCTCGTGCAGAGTTCTTTTGTGTAGCACCAAGAGGTTGTGATGTCAGGCGAAATGAATCGCAGAAACTTTCTCCATCTGGGCGCGGCAGCCGGCGCTGCGGCGCTCGCGCCGCGATGGGTCTTTGCGCAAGCGGCGCCCCCGACCGATCGTCTCACGCAGATGCGCGCATGCGGCGCAGCGACCCCGATCAAGACCACCAAGCTCTACGACAACCTCTGGCTGCTGCAGGGCGCAGGCGGCAACATGGCCGTGCAGACCGGCGAAGACGGCATCATCCTGATCGATTCCAGTTTCGCCACCGCCGTTCCCCATATCCGCGAGGCCATCGCCGCGGTCAGCACCGATGCACCCCACGCGCTGATCAATACCCACTGGCACGTCGACCACGCCGACGGCAATGAAGGCATGCATGCCGCCGGATTCCATGATTGCCCACGAGAAGACGAAAGTGCGCATGTCGCAGCCGGCGGAGATGAAGTTGATGCACTTCTCCCTGCCTGCCTATCCCGACAGTGCCCTTCCCGCTATCACTTTCGCAACCTCGATGCACCACAAGCACAACGGCGACAGCATCGATCTGGTCCACTACGACCCCGCGCATACCGACACCGACATCTACATCCACTTCCACAATGCCGACGTGCTGCACTGGGCGACATCTTCTTCAACGACATCTATCCCTTTATCGATGAAGGCACCGGTGGCTCGATCGGTGGCACCATTGACGCGGCACAGAAGTCGCTGGCGCTGGCAGGCGACAACACCAAGATCATTCCCGGCCATGGCCCTCTCGGCAACAAAACCGATCTTAAAAAATACATCGACATGCTCTCTGCGGTGCGCGATAACGTGGCCGCCATAAGAAAGCAGGCGCCAGCGAACAGGAAGTGCTCGCCAAGAAGCCCACGGCTCCATTCGACGCCGACTGGGCTCCATGGCGGATCGCCCGACATGTTCGTGGGTATCGTTTACCGCACCGTCTAGGAGGAGTTGCGTGGCACGCTATGCCGAGCCCATGGCCCGGCTCATTGAAGAATTGAAGAAGCTTCCCGGCGTGGGCACCAAGACCGCCCAGCGCTTCGCCTTCCATATCCTGCGCTCCACCGACGACGATGCCGCGGCGCTGGCCGAAGCCGTGCGCGGCCTCAAAGCCAGCCTGCGCCTCTGCTCCATCTGCAACAACGTCACCGACGTCGATCCCTGCGCCTATTGCGCCAGCCCCACGCGCAACCAGCGCCTGGTCTGCGTGGTCGAAGAGCCAACCAACATCGACGCGGTCGAGCGAAGTCCCAGCTACAGGGCGTCTACCATGTGCTGCACGGAACGCTTTCGCCGCTGCATGGCGTCGGCCCCGACCAGTTGCGCGGTCGCGCGTCTGTCGCAGCGCGTCGAGCGCGGCGAAGTGGACGAGGTGATCCTGGCCACCAGCCCCACCCTCGAAGGCGAAGCCACGGCCAGCTGGCTGGCCGGTGCGTTGCGCGACTTCAAGGTCCGCATCACGCGGATCGCCACGGGCGTTCCCGCCGGAAGCGACATTGAATACGCAGACGAAGTCACCATGGCGCACGCCATCGAAGGCCGCCACGAGATGAAGCCCTGATCGGATGGGTTGTTCTCGATCTAGCTGCGCAGCCTGGTCAGCAGATCCTGCGGATGCACGGGCTTGGCCAGAATCTCGAACTCATAGCCCTGGGCGCGCGCCTTTTCCAGCAGATCGGCCGTTGCGGCCTGGCCGGAGAACAGCAGAATCTTGATCTTCGGCAGCAACGCGCGAATCTGGATGGCCGCGTCGATTCCGTTCAGGTCGGCCATGATCACATCGGCGATCAGCATATCCGGCTCATAATGTCGAGGCCAGTCTCCAGCGCCGTTTCGCCGGAATAAACCGCCCGCGCCTGAAAGCCGCTCTGGTTCAGAATCATGGCCAGCGTATCGGCGATGACGCGTTCGTCGTCGACTACCAGAACCTTGGGCTTAACGTGATTATCGGGCATACTCTCCTGAACGCCAAAGAGGATGGCGCAAAAGCCTTTCAGTCGAACGCGCCGCGCAGCGAAGCAAATGCACCGCTTACGGTACGATCAGCTTGGTAAACAGTTGTTAGGATAACATCTTCGGAAAGGGACAACGAGCCGGCCCTCGGTAGCCTCGGCTCTCAGTTTAAGGATGCGTTCGGCGTTCTGCAAGATGGATGCTGTATCTCCAAATTCGTTCAATCATTCGACGCTCCGCAGGCTGAAATGACCGGATTCGACCGATTTCTTTTGGACAGCTCACGTGCTGTAGCCTGCACAGGTTCCCTCGAGTTGCGGTACTCTAATCGCGGCTCATTCCCACGTCGGCGAATTCATCGGGAAGCAACGCAACCCTCATAAGCTCTTGAAACATCAGTCCACCGCCGGATTCCCGGCGAATCTTGAGGCGAAGAGACACGCATGCAGGCATGCGGGCATCCAGAACGAGGCGCAGAATCCTGCCCCTGGCGCGGCGAGTCGCCCCGATGGCGAATCGACTTCCCGCGCCGGCGAAGCGATCATTCGCGCCGAAAAGATCGAGAAGTACTACGCGCAGCCCAGCCAGAATCGCATCCAGGTCATCTCGGCCACCGACCTCGAGCATCGTTCCCGGAGAGATTCTCGCCCTGCTCGGCCCTTCCGGCTCGGGCAAATCCACCATGCTGCGCATGTTGACCGGCCTCTCGCGCCCCTCGGCCGGCCAGGTCTACTGGCACGAGAAGCCCATCGCCGAGGCCGAAATCAACGTCTCCATCGTCTTCCAGAGCTTCGCGCTTTTCCCCTGGCTCACCGTGCTTGAAAACGTCGAAGCCCCGCTGCAGGCCCGCGGCGTCAGCCCCGAAGAGCGCCGCGAACGCAGCATGAAGATGCTCGACACGGTCGGCCTCGACGGTTTTGAAGCCGCCTATCCCAAGGAACTCTCCGGCGGCATGAAGCAGCGCGTCGGCTTTGCCCGCGCCCTCGTCGTCGAGCCCGAAGTCCTCTTCATGGACGAGCCCTTCTCCGCCCTCGACGTGCTGACCGCCGAAAACCTGCGCAGCGAACTGCTCGAGCTCTGGGCCAACAAGACCATGCCCACCAAGGCCGTCTTCATCGTGACCCACAACATTGAAGAAGCGGTCCTGCTGGCCGATCGCATCATCGTGCTCGGACGCAATCCCGGCCACATCCGCACCGACTTCCGCGTGCAGCTTGCCGCAGCCCCGCGACCGCAAATCCGAGCCCTTCACCCAACTGGTCGACTACATCTACAAGGTGCTCACCCGGCCCGACGTCGCCCCCGCCGAGGCGCCCGACCATCAGCACCCGGCCCGCGCGTCCGCGACCAGCGCCAGATGCACTACCAGATGCTGCCCCACGCACGCCCCGGCGGCATGGCCGGACTGCTCGAACTGCTGCTCGACAAGGGCGGCCGCGACGACATCTACCGCCTGGCCGACGATCTGGCCTTCGAAATCGACGACCTGCTGCCCATCGTCGATGCCGCGCAGCTGCTCGGCTTCCTCAAAGTGGAGGAAGGCGACGCCGCCATCACCGAGACCGGCACGGAATTCGCCAACTCCGAGATTCTCCGCCAGAAGGAACTCTTCCGCGACGCCGCCCTCGCCAACGTCCTGCTGCTGCGCCAGATTCGCCGCGCCCTCGAAGCCAAGAGCGACCACACCGTCCCCGAAGAGTTCTTCCTCGACATGCTCGACGAGCAGTTCAGCGAAGAGGAATGCATGCGCCAGATGGAAACCGCCGTCACCTGGGGCCGCTATGCCGAGCTGTTCGACTTCGACGCCGCGCGACGCCGCTTCGTCCTGCCCGATGCGCCGGAAGAAGAAGCCGCCGCCAGGAGGAGCACGAGTGAACCTCCAGCACCCCTTCGCCCGGTCGCTCGTCACCGCTCGCACCTGGCCCTTCGTCATCGACCTGGGCGTGGCTGCCTGCGGCCTCGCCATCTTCTTCGCCATCGTCAGCACCGGCAGACTACTGGCTCAGCAAGCCCGTCCCAGTCGTTGCCATCTCCCACTCCATCAGCGCGCTGCCGCTCTACGCCTTCTACTCCATCGTGCGCATCGGCATTGCCTACCTGCTCAGCCTGGTCTTCGCCATCGCCTACGGCTACATCGCCGCCTACAACCCGCGCATCGAGCCCTGGATGGTCGCCGTCCTCGACATCCTGCAGTCCATCCCCGTGCTCAGCTTCCTGCCTCCCGTCGTCCTTGCCATGGTCGCCCTGGTTCCCGGCCACCAGCTGGGCATCGAGATGGCCGTCATCCTGCTCATCTTCACCGGGCAGGTATGGAACCTGGCCTTCAGTTTCTATTCCTCGCTGAAATCCATCCCTCGCGAAATGATTGAGGCCTCGCGCATCTATCGCTACTCCGCCTGGCAGCGCTTCTGGCAGCTTGAAATGCCCTACGCCGCCATCGGCCTGGTCTGGAACTCCATCGTCTCCGTCGCCGGCGGATGGTTCGCCCTCATCGCCTGCGAAATCTTCACCATTGGCGAATTACACCTTCCAGCTTCCCGGCCTCGGCAGCTATCTCCAGGCCGCCACCAACTCCGGCGACTACCGGGCGCTGCCTGTCGGCATCGTCACCGTCATCCTCATCGTCGTCGCCACCGATCAGCTTGTCTGGCGTCCGCTGATTGCCTGGAGCGACAAGTTCAAATTCGAGCAGGTCGAGTCCGCCGACCGCGTCACCTCGCCGATCCTCGCTCTCCTGCGCCGCTCCAGCCTGCTCAGCTCGCTCCCCGGCCGCGTCTGGACGAGCATCGAAGAGCCAATCTATCGCCGCCTCTCCCGCACCAAAGAATGCCGCGTCGTTCACCCCGCTCGACGAAGAGAAATCCACCCGGAGCTCCGTCTGGCTTTGGATGCTCGCTGGCGGTTGCGGTCGCGGCAGTCGTCGGCTGGGGAGCATTGCAGGCCGTCATCATGCTCAGAACGGTCACCTGGCCCGACCTGCAGCTGCTCCTCGAAGGCGCTGCCGCAACCTTTCTGCCGCGTCAATGCCGCTCTGCTCATCTCTGCCGCGTGGACCATCCCCGTCGGCGTCGCCATCGGCCTCAATCCGCGGCTCGCGCGCATCGTCCAGCCCATCGCCCAGGTCCTGGCCTCCATCCCCGCCACGGCCTTTTTCCCCATCATGCTCATCGGCCTGGTCAAGATCGGCGGCGGCCTGGGCATCGGCTCCATCGCGCTCATGCTGCTCGGCACGCAGTGGTACATCCTCTTCAACGTCATCGCCGGAGCCATGTCCATCCCCTCTGACCTGCGCGAAGTCGCCTCGCTCTACCACTTCACCCGCTGGCAGCGCTGGACCAAGCTCATCCTTCCCGGAATCTTCCCCTACCTCATCACCGGCATGGTGACCGCCTCCGGCGGCGCATGGAACGCCTCGGTCTTCGCCGAATACTCCCACCTCAAAGACCGCACCCTCGCAGACCATCGGCCTCGGCGCGCAGATCAGCTCCGCCACCGACAGCGGCCGCTTCCCCATCATCCTGCTCGCCACCATCATGATCTCGCTCATGGTCGTCACCATGAATCGCCTGGTCTGGCGGCGGCTCTACCGCCTCGCCGAAACCCGGTATAAACTCGAAGGCTAAATAGACCAAACGACTGTCAGGTGCGATCGGGGGAAGCATGATTCGCGTTGGACTGGTGGTTTCGGCATGGCGGGCCGCGTGTTCCATGCGCCGCTCATCTCCTCCGTCGAAGGTCTCGAACTCGCCGCCGTCGTCGAGCGAACCACGAACAAGGCCGCCGAGCGCTACCCCGGCATCACCACCTATCGCTCCGTCGAAGAGTTGCTGGCCGACGCTTCGATCAAGCTGATCGTCGTTGCCACCCCCAACAGCACGCATTTCCCCATCGCCATGCAAGCGCTCGAGGCCGCAAAGAGTGTTGTCGTCGACAAGCCTGTGGCCCTGCACGCCGACCGAAATTGCCCAGCTTGCTGAACTTGCGGGCGGCATCGGCCTGCACTTCTTCCCATTCCATAACCGCCGCTTTGACAATGACTTTCTGACGATTCAGAAACTGATAGATGAACATTCGCTTGGCCGCCTGGTTCACTTCGAATCGAACTTCGACCGCTGGCGTCCCGGCCTCTCGACCCGCGCCTGGAAAGAAGAGACCGACGAAGGCGGCATTCTCTACGATCTCGGCACGCACCTCGTCGACCAGGCGCTGGCGCTCTTCGGACGAGCCGGCGTCCGTCGGCGCCGAGGTCCGGCGCGAGCGCGATGGCGAGGGCGCCAACGATTCCTTCACGATCCGCCTGCACTACCTGACCGGCTTTTCCGTGACTCTCGGCGCCAACTGTCTTTCTTCCCTGGCCCGCCCGCGCTTCCACCTGCGCGGCACGAGCGGCAACTTCTGGAAATGGGGACTGGACCCGCAGGAAGATGCGCTTGAATAACATCACCAGGATCACCGATCCCAACTGGGGTCAGGAGCCGAGCGATCAATGGGGCACTCTCAGCGTCGATGTCGACGGCAGCCTGGTCACGCGGCCGGAACCGTCGGCGACCGGCGACTACCGGCTCTTCTACGCCGGCGTTCGCGATGTGCTGCTCGGTAATGCAACCGCGCCGCCCGTCACTCCTATTGACGCCTGGCGCGTGGCCCGCGTTCTCGAGTGGGCGAAGCAAAGCTCCAGCGAAGCAGCGCGACATCGAGTGCGACTGGAGCGGAGAACCGGCCTGATCATCGACGCGTGTTTCAGTCTGTCTGCTTTCTCCACCAGCGGCACCCAGAACCGAAAACGCTTCCCTGCTCCGGATTGCTCTCAACCGCAATCCCGCCGCCGTGCGCCAGCATAATCGCGCGGGCAATGGCCAGCCCCATGCCCGTTCCCTTGCCGAGTTTCGCGCCTTTCTTGCCGCGATAAAACTTTTCGAAGATATGCGGCAAATCGACCTCGTCGATGCCGGGCCCGTTGTCCTCCACCTCAAATTCCAGCCGGCCTTCCACGCGCCGGCTTCGCAGCACGATCCGGCTTTCCGGCGGCGAATAGCGCGCGGCATTCTCGATCAGGTGGCGAAACACGCGGCCCAGCAGCTTGCGGGTCGAACCACACCGGTGTATCGGGCTCCTGCACCATCAACGTGACCTGGTGCCGCGCAGCAGCGCCCGCGATGCCTCAACCGCGTGCTCCAGCAACGTCCGCGTATGCTGCGGCGCAGCGTTGCACCTTCACCACTTTGGCATCGATTTCCGCCATCTCCACTGCTTCGCCGATCAGCGTGTCGAGATGCGCCGATTCCTCGTCGACCACCGTAGCAAGTTCCCTGCGCACCCCTCGTCCAGACCTTCATCCTGTGTCAGCGTTGTCGCCGCCGCGCGAATTGACGTCAGCGGCGTCCGCAACTCGTGCGTGAGCGAGTCGATCAGCGCCGCGCGCAGCCGCTCGCCCTCGCGCGAAGCCTCCATGCGCGCGGTCGCCTCGATGGCAATGGCCCGCGCAATGCGCGATCGCCACCTGCGCGCTACCGCGGTCGCCACCTCGCGCGAAAGGCTCGCAGGCCGCCATGCCAGCGCCCCCACGGCGCGCATGCCCACCATCAGCGCGCGAGCTTTCGAAGCCATCCTGCGCCGCGATGGCCTGGGCTGTGCCCCGCCAGTCACCTCGCGCAGATTGGCCTTGAACAACGCCGGCAACTCCGCACGGTCGAGACGTACTGGTCCTGTCCTGCACATACAAGCACCACGCTTCCGAGCGCAAAGATCTTTGCCATCATCGCCGGCAAGTCGCGGATCAGCGCCGCCGCATCTTCATGCAGCATCATCTCCTGGCTCAGCAGGTAGAGCCGCTCCACGTCCTCGCGGCGCTGCTCGGCCTGGTCTTTCTGCTTGCGCGCCCGTTCCGCCACCCGGCCCGCGACCACCGAACTCACCAGCAAACGTCAGCATCGCCACCCACTCCTGCGGACCAGCCAGGATGAAAGTGTGAATAGGCGGAAGAAAGAAATAGTCGAAAGATGACCGCGCACAGCAGGGCGCTGTAGAGCGAAAGCACAATTCCGGCCTGCGTCGCCGTCACCACAACGACCACCAGAAACACCATGCCCGCTGTGGTCGCTCGCGCGCCGCGTCATCGCCAGGCCGACGGTCGTCAGCACCGCGGCCAGCGTGGCGCCAAGCCAGTGCAGATAATGTTGCGGCCTTGGGCGTCAACTGCATGCTTGTCTCATCCGGAATCATAGCTCGGCCTGCCCGATGATGTAATCTTCCGGTGGAAGAAGAACGAACATGCCCGGAAGAATTCTTGTCATCGACGACGAACCGCAAATCACGCGCGTGCTGCGCGCCGCATTGTCCGCGCAGGGCTTTGACGTGCGCACCGCCAACGATCCCGAAGAGGGCCTGCGCGTCTTCGCGGACTGGCCGCCCGACCTCGTCATTACCGATCTGATGATGCCCGGACTCAGCGGCGTCGAGGTGTGCCGCGCCATCCGCGCACCTCCTCCACGCCGTCCTGGTTCTTTCCGTGCGCGACCACGAGCGCGCCAAGGTCGAGGCGCTCGACGCCGGCGCCGACGACTACGTCACCAAGCCGTTCAGCATTCAGGAACTGCTGGCCCGCGTGCGCGCCCATCTGCGCCGCGCACCCGAGCGCACCGAGCCGCCATCGAGGCCGGCGACTTTGTCATCGACGCCGCCGCCCACAGCATCGAGGTCGCAGGCAAGCCCATTCACCTGACGCCCAAGGAATTCGATCTTCTGCTCCACCTCGCGCGCCACGCCGGCAAGGTCATGACGCATCGCGCCCTGCTCACCGCCGTCTGGGGCGCGCAATCGGCACACCAGCCGGAGTATCTCCGCGTCTTTGTCGGCCAGTTTCGCAAGAAGCTCGAGGCCGAAACCGGCAAGCAGTTCATTCAAACCGAGCCCTGGGTCGGCTACCGCTTCGTTCCCGAAGGCTTCAACGGCAAAGACGAGTAAGACCATGCGTCCACTCCACGTGCCGCAGGCATCTGAGAGCTGAACCGCTTACGTCTTTATACTTCCTTTAGATTTCCCTTCCGCGCAACACAACGCATTCACCTCGCAAAATCGATTTTGGAATTACGCACAGCCGTCCCTGTGTCTGTCGTGCCGTTCTGAATCGAGGGACCTCGCAATGCAAGATCTCACGATGCTGTTCTTCACCGCTAGTTTTCTTTGCCCTGGCGTTTCTCTACGTCAAGGCCTGCCAGAAGTTGAGGTAAGCCATGGACCTCGTCACTGCAGTGGCTCTCCTGCTTTCCGTCCTGTTGCTCGTCTACCTCACTGCCTCCCTGCTCTTCCCGGAGAAATTCTGACATGTCCGCCAATGGCTGGTTGCAATTTGCTTTTCTACTCCGTCGTCCTGCTGCTCACGTCGTCCGGTGGGCATCTATCTGGCGCGAGTGCTCGAAGGCGAGCGCACCTGGCTTGATCCGGTTCTGCGTCCCATCGAGCGGCTCATCTACAAGCTCTGCGGCGTCAATGCCGATCACGAGATGAACTGGCGCGAATACGCCTTCGCCGTGCTCGGCTTCTCCGCCGTGAGCCTCGTGCTCACCTACGCGATCGAGCGCCTCCAGGCCGTGCATCAGCTGTGGAATCCGCAGGGTCTCGCCGCTGTCGGTCCCGATCTGGCGTGGAACACGGCCGCCAGCTTCACCACCAACACCAACTGGCAGTTCTACACGCCCGAGACCACCATGAGCTATCTCACGCAGATGGCGGGTCTCGCCACGCACAACTTCTTCTCCGCAGCTGTCGGCATCGTGGTCGCCGTGGCGCTGATTCGCGGCATCAAGCGGACGACCTCCGGCACGATCGGCAACTTCTGGGTCGACACGACCCGCACGCTGCTCTACATCCTGCTGCCCGCGTCCATCATCTATGCACTGCTGCTGGTCGGCCAGGGCGTCCGCAGAATCTGCATGCCTACACCGTCGCTCATCACGCTCGAGAGCGTCAAACGCAGACCATCGCGCAGGGCCCTGTTGCCTCGCAGGAAGCCATCAAGATGCTGGGCACCAATGGCGGCGGATTCTTCAACGCCAACAGCGCCCATCCCTTTGAGAACCCAACGCCGTTCTCGAACTTCCTGCAGATCCTCTCCATCTTCATCATCCCCGCCGGACTCACCTACACGCTGGGCCGCATGACCGGCTCGCCGGGCCACGGCTGGGCAGTCTTCGCAGCGATGTTCGTCCTGTTTGCTGCGGGATTCGCCACTGTGTACTGGGCCGAGGCGCATCCCCACCCGCTGATTCACGGCGCTGCGCAAACCGCCACCGCAACCGCGCCCGGCGGCAACATGGAAGGCAAGGAAGTCCGCAACGGCATCGCCGAAAGCGCGCTGTTCGCCACCATCACCACCGACGCCAGTTGCGGCGCCGTCAACGGCGTGCATGACAGCTTTACCCCGCTCGGCGGCATGGTCGTGCTCACCAACATCATGCTCGGCGAAGTGATCTTCGGCGGCGTTGGCTCCGGGCTCTACGGCATGCTCATCTTCGTCGTGCTCTCGGTCTTCATCGCCGGCCTCATGGTGGGCCGCACGCCCGAGTACCTGGGCAAGAAGATCGAAGCCTACGACGTGAAGATGGCCATGCTCTACGTGCTCATCTTTCCGCTCATCATCCTCACCCTCACTGCGGTCTTTGTGCTTTCTCCCAACGTTGGGCTGTCCGCGCTCACCAACACCGGACCGCACGGGCTCACCGAAATTCTCTACGCCTTCACCTCGGGCGCGGGCAACAACGGCTCGGCCTTTGCCGGTCTGAACATTCCCGTCAATCCGACCACGCAATGGTGGTACAACGTCGCGCTGGGCTGGGACATGCTGGTCGGGCGCTTCCTCATGATGCATCCCGGTGCTTGCCCTGGCCGGCAACCTGGCCCAGAAGAAGAGCGTTCCGCCCTCGCCCGGAACTTTCCCGGTGAATACGTCGCTTGTTCACCGTCCTGCTGGTCGGCGTGGTCCTCATTCTCGGCGCGCTCACCTTCTTCCCGGCGCTGAGCCTGGGACCGATTCTCGAACACCTGCTGCTGAAATCCGGACAGCTTTTCTGAGGAGATCTGACATGAGTATTAGCGGCAAATTCAATTCTCCCGCTCAGGCTGAAGCTCATTCGGATTCAGCAGCGCCTACGCCTTCTGCGGAACCCGGCGATTCCTCTGCGCTGCCGCCGGAGCATCACGAGCATCGCCGAAAGAAATCCACAGCGGGCGTTGTGGAACAAAAGAGTCTTTGGAATACGGAAATCATCGGCCAGGCGCTCCTCGATGCGTTCCGCAAGCTCGATCCGCGCTGGATGGTCAAGAACCCAGTGATGTTTGTGGTCGAAGTGGGCAGCGTGCTCACCACCGCGCTTGCTCATCGACAACACCATCCACCATCGCGCCGGATTTCGGCTTCAACCTCCAGATCACGCTCTGGCTCTGGTTCACGGTGCTGTTCGCCAACTTTGCCGAGGCCATGGCCGAAGGCCGCGGCAAGGCCCAGGCCGACACCCTGCGCAAAGCCAAGGGCGAAACCATCGCGCAGCGCTACACCGCCGACGGCGATCTCTGAAGCAGGTCGCCAGCGGCCTGCTCCGCGCCGGCGACATCATCTACGTCCCAGCCGGCCACTACATTGCCGGCGACGGCGAAGTCATCGAAGGCGTTGCCTCGGTCGACGAGTCGGCCATCACCGGCGAATCGGCTCCCGTCATCCGCGAGGCCGGCGGCGATCGCTCGGCCGTCACCGGCGGCACCAAGGTGCTGTCGGACTGGATCAAGGTCCGCATCACCTCCAATCCCGGCGAAACCTTCCTCGACCGCATGATCGCCCTGGTCGAAGGCGCGACGCGCCAGAAGACGCCCAACGAAATCGCGCTCAGATTCTGCTCTCCGGCCTCACCATCGTCTTTCTGCTCGCCGTGGTCACGCTGCAGCCCTTCGCCATGTACTCCAAGGCGCCGCAGACCGTCTTCGTGCTGGTCTCGCTGCTGGTCTGCCTCATTCCCACCACCATCGGCGGCCTGCTCTCGGCCATCGGCATCGCCGGCATGGATCGCCTCGTCCAATACAACGTGCTGGCCATGAGCGGACGCGCCGTCGAAGCCGCCGGCGACGTGAACACGCTGCTGCTCGACAAGACCGGCACCATCACCCTCGGCAATCGCCAGGCCACGGAGTTCATCCCCGCCCCCGACGTCAGCCCGGAGCGGCTGGCCAACGCCGCGCAGCTCGCCTCGCTCTCCGACGAAACGCCCGAGGGCCGCTCCATCGTCGTGCTGGCAAAGGAAAAATACAACCTGCGCGGCCGCGACCTCGGCGGCATTCACGCGGAGTTCGTTCCCTTCACCGCGCAGACGCGCATGAGCGGCGTCAACCTGCCCGGCACGCGCATCCGCAAAGGCTCCGTCGATGCCATCGCCCGCTTCCTTGAAGAGCAGGGATCGTCGCTGCCGCAGAAGGTGCGCGACACACGTGGAAGAGATCGCGCGCGCCGGCGGCACGCCGCTGGTTGTCGCGGAAAACTCCACGGCCCTCGGCGTCATTTATCTCAAGGACATCGTCAAAGGCGGCCTCAAGGATCGGCTCGCGCGCCTGCGCGCCATGGGCATCCGCACCATCATGATCACCGGCGACAACCCGCTCACCGCGGCCGTCATTGCGCGCGAAGCCGGCGTCGACGACTTTCTCGCCGAAGCCAAGCCCAAAGACAAGATGGACCTGATCAAGCGCGAGCAGGGCAAAGGCAAGCTTGTCGCCATGACCGGCGACGGCACCAACGACGCGCCCGCGCTGGCGCAGGCCGACGTGGGCGTGGCCATGAACTCCGGCACGCAGGCCGCCAAGGAAGCCGGCAACATGGTCGATCTCGATTCCAATCCCACCAAGCTCATCGAGATCGTCGAGATCGGCAAGCAGCTGCTCATGACGCGCGGCGCGCTCACCACCTTTTCCATCGCCAACGACGTGGCCAAGTATTTCGCCATCATTCCCGCCATGTTCGCCGGTGCCTTTCCCGTGCTGAACGCGCTCAACATCATGCACCTGCATTCGCCGCAGTCCGCCATTCTCTCGGCGGTCATCTTCAACGCGATCATTATCGTGGCGCTTATCCCGCTGGCGCTGCAAGGGCGTCAAATACGAGCCCAAGGCCGCCGAAGCGCTGCTGCGGCAAAACCTGCTCATCTACGGCGTCGGCGGCATCATCATTCCGTTCATCGGCATCAAGGCCATCGACATGCTGCTCGTAGCCATGCACCTGGCATAGAACGCTCTGATGCGAAGAACTTCAAGCAGGACTGGCGTCAGTGCACGAGCTTCGTAGACGACGAAAGATCAAGTCGCTTTGAAAGGGCACGACTTTAGTCGTGCCGTACGGCCACACAGATAGAAGAGGGGCTTTAGCCCCTGAGGGGAATTCAACATGCACGCAACAACGACTTTCGCTCCGTCAGCACCAGTTCAGGCCTCCACCGTCACCCACTCTGTCTGGCGCACCTCGATCCGCTTCACGCTGCTTACCACGCTGCTGTTCGGCATCGGCTATCCGCTCGTCGTCACGGGCATCGCAGGCGCCCTGTTTCCCCACAAGGCCGCAGGCAGCCTGATCCTCAAGAACGGCCAGGTCATCGGCTCCGAACTTCTTGCCCAGAGCTTCACCTCCGATCGCTACTTCCATCCGCGCCCCTCCGCCGCCGGCAACGGCTACGACCCAACCTCCTCCGGCGGATCGAATCTCGCGCAGTCCAACGCCAAGCTCGTGCAGCGCATCCAGGGCGACATCGACAAGCTCGACGCACAAAATCCCGGCCACCCCGTCCCCATCGACGTGGTCACCACTTCCGGCTCGGGCCTCGACCCCGACATCACTCCCGACAATGCGCACTTTCAGGCTCCGCGCATCGCCAAGGCGCGCGGACTCACGGAAGCGCAGGTCAACGAACTCATTCAGCAGCACACCGCCGGCCGCACTTTCGGCCTCCTCGGCGAACCGCGCGTCAATGTCCTCGAGCTCAACCTCGCTCTCGACAAGCTCTCCAAATAGGCTTCCCCTGGAAATCGGGGAGGAGCAATTCCTCCCCCGCCTTTTTCCCGCTTGCTGACAACTCTGCCGCACGCGATTCGACAAGCCTCACCCTTGCGAAATATCATCGTCTTTCACACCCTGCTTGTCTGATGGGTCTCGCGGATGCGCGCATCGCTCTTCATCACCTGCTACAACGACACGCTCTTTCCCGAAACCGGGCGCGCCGTGGTGCGGCTGCTCGAGCGGCTCGGCGTTGAGCTCGACTTCCTGCCCGCGCAAACCTGCTGCGGCCAGATGCACGCCAATACCGGCTTTCGCGGCGAAGCCTTTTCGCAGGCGAAACGCTTCGTTCAGCTCTATCGCGATGCCGAATGCGTCGTCATTCCCTCCTCTTCCTGCGTCGCCATGATCCGCGACCAGTACCCGGGCCTGTTCGAGGAACTGGGAAATGAGGAACTGCGGACAGCAGTTCGCAGCGCTTCTGCCGCGCGTCTTCGAGTTGAGCGAATTCCTCACCGACAAACTCGGCGTCGACGACGTCGGCGCATATTTTCCGCATCGCGTCACCTATCACGCCAGTTGCCATGGCCTTCGCGGACTGCATGTCGGCGACCGCCCATTCCGGCTGCTCCGCAAAGTCCGCGGACTCGAACTGCTTCCCCTCGCCAACCTCGAACGCTGCTGCGGCTTCGGCGGAACCTTCTCCGTGAAAAACGCTGAAGTCTCCACCGCCATGCTCGACGCCAAGCTGCATCGACGTGCTTGCCACCGGCGCAGACTATTGCACCGCGCTCGATAACAGTTGCCTGATGCACCTGGGCGGCGCACTGCACCGGCAAGGCAAAACATCATCCAGACCATCCACATTGCCGGCATTCTCGCCAGCACTGCGCGAGCATCCGCACGAGGCCGGCCTGTGAGCGTCCGCACGCACCCAGTCACATCACCCGGTGATGGACCCGCGCATTGCGCCGCCATTTCCCACTGCCGCGCTTCCGATCCTCCAGAACGCCCAGCTCCGCAACAACGTGGCCCACGCCACCGACGTCATCCAGGCCAAACGCAGACAACCTTGTCGCTGAAAAGACCGACTGGCAGGAACTGCGCACCTCCGCGGCCGCCATCCGCGCCCACGTTCTTGCGAATCTTGGCGCACTATCTCGAGCAATTCGAATCGCACTGCACCGCAGCCGGCGGCATCGTTCACTGGGCCACCGATGCCGCCGAGGCGCGCGCCATCATCCTCGCACATCCTGCGCGAAGAGAACGCCAGCGAGGTCATCAAGATCAAGACCATGACCTCCGCCGAAATCCAGCTCAACCCCGCGCTCGAGGCAGCCGGCATCGCCGCCATCGAAACCGACCTCGCCGAACTCATTCTGCAACTCGGCGACGACGAGCCCTCGCACATCGTCGTTCCCGCGCTGCATGTCAATCGCCGCCAGGTGCGCGAAATCTTTGCCCGGCGCATGGGCCTGCCCCAGCTCTCCGACGATCCCCAGGCCCTCACCGCAGCCGCCCGCACGTATCTCCGCAAGAAATTCCTCAGCGTGCCCACCGCCATCAGCGGCGCCAACTTCCTCATCGCCGAAACCGGCTCCGTTGCGATCGTCGAGTCCGAAGGCAACGGCCGCATGTGCCTCACCCTGCCGCGCACCCTGATCACGCTTGCCGGCATCGAGAAGCTCCTGCCCCGTTTCGCCGATCTCGAAGTGATGCTCCAGGTTCTCGCGCGTTCCGCCACCGGCGAGCGCATGAACCCCTACACTTCGCTCTGGACCGGCATCATGCCCGGCGATGGCCCGCAGCGCTTCCACGTCGTGCTGCTCGACAACGGCCGCTCCCGCATTCTGGCGCGAAAAGTGGAGCGGCAAACCCTGCAATGCATTCGCTGCGCCGCCTGCCTGAACACCTGCCCCGTCTATCGCCAGACCGGCGGCCACGCCTACGGCTCGCCCTATGCCGGCCCCATCGGCGCAATTCTCACGCCGCAGCTTGAGCAGATGCAGCACGCGCAATCCCTGCCCTACGCGTCTTCGCTCTGCGGCGCCTGCTACGAAGTCTGCCCCGTCAAAATCAACATCCCTGAAGTGCTCATCGAGCTGCGCGCGCAAGTCGTCAACCAGGAGCGCACGCAGCCCGCGCGCTGGTTCGACCCCATGTACCTCGGCATGAAGGCCGCCAACCTCGCCTTTGCCAATGCATGCGCGCTTCCAGCTTCGCACAGCGCCTCGGCCGCATCGGCCTTCGCTTCTTCACCGGCAAAGACGGCTGGATCCACCGCCTTCCCTCGCCTCGGCGCCCGTTGGACCCTGTCCCGCGATCTCCGCGGGCTCCCCGAGCAAACCTTCCGCGAATGGTGGGCAGCGCGCGAGCCCGCCAAAAAGCAGGCGAGCCAATGACCTCACCTTCACGCGCGTCAGGCAATCCTCGACTCGCATTCGCGCCGCCACCGAACGCCGACTGCGAATGCCTACGCCGACCTGCCGCGCAGCTACACCCATCGCGGCGCGCTCGATACGCCAGCCCGCCTCCGCCTGATGACCGAGCGCCTTCGCGAATACGGCGCCGAAGTCGTCGAAGCCTCGCCCGCCGATCTGCCCGCCACCATCGCGCGCCAAGCTTCAATCCAGCGGTCGCCGAACCTTCGTCGCGCCCCCCGGCCTTCCCGCCGACTGGCTTGCTCCCAAGCATCAACTGGAAGATCGACAACAATCTCTCCACGATCAGAAGATCGAGCGCTGCGACGGCGTCCTCACCGGCTTCCTTCGCGGGCGTCGCCGATTCCGGCACCATCGTCCTCCACCACTCTCCCAGCCGAAGGCCGCCGCGTCCTCACCCTGCTGCCGGACTTCCATCTCTGCATTCTCCACGCCTCGCAGGTCGTCGAGACCCTGCCCGAATACTTCGCCCGCTGCCCGGCACCGCCGCGCCTCGCCACGTACATCTCCGGCCCCAGCGCCACCGCCGACATCGAAATGACCCGCATCAAAGGCGTCCATGGCCCCCGCTTTCTCAGCGTAATCCTCGTCCGCGACGACCTGTACGCCCCTTCGCAAAACCTCGCTACGTGAACGTCGGCAGGGTTGTATCAGGGCATCACGTTGCGGAGAAGCTCGTGCCTTGTACATAGAGCCGGCTAGCGTGAGGGCTTCAGCCCCCGACATAATGGTCGATATCAATGCCGCTTCGGAGATCTCCAGCCTCGGCCTCTCCATGACGCGCACTCCTGCCCGCGTTCCAGCGCTACACTTGCAGAGCAGAGGCAGCCATGAGTCCATCCGATTCCGCGCTCTTCGAACACTGCCGCACACATTCTCGATCGCTTTCCAAATCGAAATCCCCTCCTGGGGATTCGCCAACACCGGCACGCGCTTCGGCAAATTCGTTCAGGCCGCCGCCGCCTCCACGCTCGAAGAGAAATTCAGCGACGCCGCCGAAGTGCAATCGCCTCACCGGCGCCACTCCCACGCTCGCCCTCCATGTCCTGTGGGATCTGCCCAATGGCCTTGCCGATGTCGAGAGGTTCAGGCACTCGAGCAGCCGCTCCGGCATCCGCGCCGGCTCCATCAATCCCAACCTCTTTCAGGATCAGGAATACAAGTTCGGCTCCCTCTGCAATCCCTCTGCGGAAATCCGCGGCAAGCGCGCTGCAGCCACGTTCTCGACTCCATCGAGATCGCCACGCCATCTGCGCTGCGCGCGACATCTCCCTCTGGCTTGCCGACGGCTCCAACTATCCCGGCACGCAGAGCATCCGCCACCGCATCGAGTGGCTTGAAGAAGCACTCGCGCGCCGCGCACGCAGCACCTCGCTCCCGATCAGCGCCTGCTCGTCGAGTACAAGCCCTTCGAGCCCGCCTTCTATCACACCGACATTGCCGACTGGGGCATGTCGCTCGCACCTCTGCCGCACCGCCGGCCCGCAGGCCTTCGTCCTCGTCGATACCGGCCACCACTACCTCTCGCAGAACATCGAGCAGATTGTCGCCTGGCTCCTGCACACTGAACCTGCTCGGCGGATTCCACTTCAACGACCGCCGCTACGCCGACGACGATCTCACCCTCGGCTCCATCGACCCCTACCAGGTCTTCCGCATCTTCCATGAGCTGCACATGCAGCCCGTCCAAAGAGTCAAACGGCGGAGCGGCGCGTTCATGATCGACCAGAGCCATAACCTCAAAGGCAAAATCGAAGCCATGGTGCAAACCGTCGTCACGGCGCAGGAACTCTGGCTCAAAGCCGCGCTCATCGATCGCGAACAGCTCGCAGCGCTGCAGCAATCCTGCGACCTTGTCGCCGCGGAAGAGCTCTTCCGCGGCGCATTCTGGCGCGACGTTCGCCCCCTGCCGGCTTTATGGCGTCGAGTCCCGCGGCCTGCCGCCGATCCGCTCGCCGCACTCCGCGACGACGGCTATGTCGAGCGCATCACGCGCGAACGCGCCGGCCGGCAGTCCGCCGTCAGCAGCTACGCCTGACTTTGCGCTTTCAGCAGTAAAATTGAACCCTGGGCTTCGCTCAATCCCCGCTCTGGTGGTGCACTATGACGCAGGCAACTCTCGCAACCGCAACCCTCCGCTTCCTCGAAGACCGCTGGGACCCCGCCGTCGCCGCCACGCTCGACGAGCCCGAACTCTGCGCTATCGCTCCAACCTGCTCGGCTCCGACCTGCGCATCACCAACTTTGCCGGCGGCAACACCAGCTCCAAGGTCATGGAGACCGATCCGCTCACCGGCGAGCCGGTCGAAGTCTCTGGGTCAAAGGCTCCGGCGGCGACCTGGGCAGCATCAAGCGCACCGGCTTCGCCACGCTCTACCAGGAGAAGCTGCTCGCGCTCGAGCGCAGCTACAAAGGCGTCGACACCGAAGACGACATGGTGGCGATGTATCCGCTGTGCGCCTTCCGCAACAATCCGGTGCTGCGTCCATCGACACGCCGCTGCACGGCTTTCTTCCCTTCCCGCACGTCGACCATCTGCATCCCGACTGGGGCATCGCCCTGGCTGCGTCTGCCAACGGCAAAACGAAGATGGAGGAGTTCAACCGCGAGTTCAACCACTCGCTGGTCTGGATTCCGTGGCAGCGCCCCGGCTTTGAGCTTGGCCTGATGATGCGCGACGCCGTCGCGCGACAATCCCGGCTGCGACGGCATCGTCCTCGGCGGCCACGGCCTCTTTACCTGGGGCCAGACCCAGCGCGAGTGCTACCTGAACACCATCACCATCATCGACCAGATCGGCCAGTTCATCGAGCGCCACGGCAGCCAAAGGACCCGTCCGCTTCGGCGGCGAAGCCGTTCCCGCGCGCAATGATCGCGCAGGCGCTCGCGGTCGAGATCGCGCCCTACCTGCGCGGCCGCGTCAGCACGCAGAATCGCTGGATTTCGAGCTTCAGCGATGCGCCCGACGTGCTCCAGTTCGTCGAACTCCGCGCAAGCCGAAGAACTGGCCTTTCTCGGCACCAGTTGCCCTGACCACTTTATCCGCACCAAGATTCGCCCGCTGTTCGTGCCCTGGCCGAAGAACGGCAGCCATCGCCGATCTCAAGGCGCAGATCGATCGATCGCTTGACCGAATATCGCGAGCAGTACCGCGACCTACTACCACTCCTTCGCCACGCCCGACTCGCCCGCACTTCGCGATCCCAGCCCGACCGTCGTTCTGATCCCCGGCCTCGGCATGTTCAGCTTCGGCAAAAACAAGACCGAAGCCCGCATCGTCGGCGAGTTCTACACCAACGCCATTCACGTGATGGAAGGCGCAACCCTGCTTGTCCGAAGGGCGAAGTGACGGGCACGCTCCCGCAGTGCGGCGAAGGCATGGATCCGGCCAGCTTCAAAGTCTTCAGCAACTACGTCGCGCTGCCGCCATCGAAGCCTTCCGCATCGAGTACTGGGCCCTGGAAGAAGCCAAGATTCGCCGCCAGCCCCGGAGAAAGAACTCAGCCGCCGCATCGCGCTCGTCGTTGGCGGAGGCAGCGGCATCGGCCGCGAAGTGGCGCACTGGCCGCCGCCCGCGGCGCGCATGTCGTGGTCGCCGACCGCGACGAAGCGCCGCTGCAGCCGCGTCGCCGACTGAACTGAGCGCACGTCACGTCAGAAGGAATTCGTTGCCACCACCGCGGTCGACATTCGCAGCCGCGATGCCATCCGCGAAGCGCTCCGACGCCACCATCGCCGCCTTCGGCGGCATCGACATCCTCATCAACACCGCGGCCCTGTTCCCCTCTTCGCCCGACGGCGTGATCCCCGACGACACTCTGGGCCGCCACGCTCGACATCAACGTCACCGCCAACTACCTGCTCGCCGACGAAGCCGCAAAGCTCTTCGCCGAGCAGGGTCTCGACGGCTCCATCGTGCTCACCAGTTCCGCCAACGCCGTGGTCGCCAAGCGCGGCAGCGAGGCCTACGACGTCAGCAAGGCCGCTCTCTCGCACCTGGTGCGCGAACTCGCCGTCTCGCTCGCGCCCGACGTCCGCGTCAATGGCATCAGCCCCGCCACCGTCGTCAAAGGCTCACCATGTTTCCCCGCGACCGCGTCCGCGCCTCGCTCACCAAGTACAACATCCCCTTCGACGAATCGCAAATCCGACGACGAACTGCGCAGCCTGCTGGCCGCGTTCTACGCCAAGCGCACGCTGACCCATCAGCCCATCGATCCGGCCGACTGCGCCGAAGCCATTCTCTTCCTCGCCAGCCCCAAGGCTCGCTGCACCACCGGACACATCTTTCCCGTCGACGGCGGACTGACCGAGGCATTCCTGCGATGAGTCGAACGGGTGCCCCAGGTCTCGCATTTGAGACCTGGGAGTGAATCGGGTCGCACCAGCCAACTTCCGCGTGATCCTCGCGCCCGCGTCGCCATCGATCTAGGCGCCGAAAGCTGCCGCGTCTCCCTGCTCCGCTGGATCGATGACCGTCCCGACGATTTCGAAGTCCATCGCATTCCCAATGGCCCCGTGCATCGCGGCTCTCGCTCCATTGGCCCCTCGACGCGCATCCTCGCCGGCATCGACGAAGGCCTGCGCAAGGCCGCCTAGTCTGGCGCCTGAAGGCATCGCCTCCATCGCCGTCGATGGCTGGGCCGTGGACTACGTGCGCCTCGATCCGGATGGCCAGCCGCTCCACGATCCCTTCTGCTATCGCGACGAGCGCACCATCGCAGCAAAGCAAAACGCCGACGCGATCTTCCGCCTGCGAAGCCTTTCGCCGCACCGGCGCGCAGCCACTGCGCATCAACACCGTCTATCAGTTGCTTGCCGATCGCAGCCGGAGCGATGCCAGCACGCTCCCTGGATCTGCCTGCCCGAGTATGTTCTGCACTGGCTCGGCGCGCCGCGCGTCGCCGAATACACCAACGCCACCCACACCGGCCTCGTCGATCTCGCCACCGGCAACTGGGCCTGCGACCTCTTCGCATGGCTCGGCCTTCCGCATCGAGGCCGCGCCGCCCATCGTTCCGCGCCGGCACGTCGGCTCGGCCGCCTGCAGGGCCCCTTGTCTGCGCTCGCCGCCTTTCGCGACACCGAACTCATCGCCCCTGCCTGCCACGACACCGCGTCCGCCATCGCAGGCATTCCCGCCGACCTCGACTCAACCGCCTACATCTGTTCCGGAACCTGGTCGCTGGTCGGCACGCTCATGCTCCGAGCCCATCACCACGCCGCGAGGCCCTCGCCGCCCGCTACACCAACCAGGGCGCGCCTGCCGGCGGATTCTGCTTCCACACCAACGTCAACGGCATGTGGCTGCTGAAGCAGTGCATGGAGCAATGGGCCAGCGCCGGCCGCAACTCTCACCATCCCCGATCTCGTCGAACAAGCCGCCGCCTGCGCATCCCGCCGAAATCATCAACGTCGATGCCGAGCCGCTGCTCCTCGCCGGCGAAATGCCCGCGCGCATCAACGATCAACTCGTCACCGCCGGCCATCCTCCCATTCCGGACATTCCCGGCAACGAGCCGCTCTTCGCGCGCCTGATCTTCGAAAGTCTCGCCGCCCGCTACGCCACCGCGATCGCCGATCTTGAGCAGATGCTGCGCCGAAAACTCACGCGCATCCACATCATCGGCGGCGCCAGCCGCAACCGCCTGCTTGCCGATCTCACCGCGCAGCGAACCGGCCTGCCCGTCGATTGCGGACATCCGGAAAGCTCCACCGTCGGCAATTTCGCCGTCCAGTTGGCCGCAAGCGAAAGGCCGGGAAGCCCTGTCACGCCCAGACCTGCTCCGGCACTGGGCCAGCCTGCTCGGAGACTGCTGACTCTTCCTATAATTGGCAGTGTCATTTTGACTCAGTTCTTCTCATAATCAGCAGTGTCATTCTGAGCGAACGGGGCCCCAAACGTCTTTCAGTCTTGCGGATGGTGACCGAAGAATCTGCTTCTTGCCTTTCTTCGTCTTTCCGGGAGGAGGCGTGGGCATTCAGCCCACGAATAACGCTCTTAAAATCAGGGGCTTCAGCCCCGGTGTCTTTCTATATCCACGCTTTCGCCGCTCTTTCCGAAATATCTTGCCCAGCCCTCAAACTTTAGTGCTATATGCGTTCTTCCGATTCCGTATTAACGTCGGTACACAAATCCTTTCTTGGAACCAACACTGGCCAGATTCGGGGAGGTCCCCGTCATAGTGCGGCCGCTCAACCCAGCGGCTGCACGGTCCCCTTGCCCGTCAATTCCTCCACCCGCTCCACCCAGCCTCGATCCGCCGCCACGCTCATCTGCTCCGGCTCCAGAATCACCGCATACTCGCCCTTCTTCTCCAGATGCAGCATCACCTTGCCCGGCCCCGGCGCGGCATCCGCGGCGCTCTTCACGCTGGCCAGCATCTCTTCCGTTGCGCGGTCGAGATTGATGCGGATCCGCACTGCCCGTCGGCAGCTTCACCTGCACCTCTTCGAGCGACTGAATCTGGCTCACTGAAATCTTCGGCGCCGCATCCTCATCGCCCATCAGCACTCCGCGCACCAGCACCGGCGCCTCGATCTTCAACTGCTCCGCCAGCCGCTCGTAGTCGCGCGGAAAACAGATCAGCTCGATCTTCCCTGTCGCGTCTTCCAGCGCCCCTGCGCATAGAGCTTCTGCATCCCGCCTGCTCTTCTGCACCCTCAGGCCCAGAATCATCCCCGCCACCTGAATCTCGTCCGCCGGATCCGCCTGCCTTGCCCCAGCGCCGCTCCGGCGGCTTGCGCTCCAGCGCCTCCGCCGTCGAAATCACGCCGGTCAGATTCTCGAGCTTCTCCGCATACTTGTCCAGCGGATGCCCGGACACAAAGAACCCCAGCACTTCCTTTTCATTCGCCAGCCGCTCGCCTTCTTCCCAGTCGGCAACCTTCGGCAGATCGTCGCCGCGCGTCCCGTGCGCCGGCCCCTCGTCGAACAGCCCGAACAGCCCCGCCTGCCCTTGCTCCGCATCCTTCTGCGCCTTCTGCGCGCGCTCCATCGCCTTGTCCACCGCCGCCATCAGCGGCGCGCGCTTGCCCAGCGAATCCAGCGCGCCCGCCTTGATCAGCGACTCGATCACCCGCTTGTTCATCACCCGCAGATCGACCTTCTCGCAGAACTCCCAGAAGCTCTTGAAGCGCCCGCCAACCTCCGCGCGCGCCTTCATGATCGACTCAATCGCATTGCCGCCCACGTTCTTCACCGCCGCCAGTCCAAAGCGGATCGCCTCCCCATGCGGCGTAAACTGCGCGCCGCTGACCTGCACATCCGGCGGCTCCACGCGAATGCCCATCTCCCTGCACTCGCCGATGTACTTCACCACGTTTTCCGGCTTCGATGTTTCCGACGTCAGCAGCGCCGCCATGAACTCCACCGGATAATGCGTCTTCAAATAAGCCGTCTGGTACGCCACCAGCGCATACGCCGCCGAGTGCGACTTGTTGAATCCGTACCCTGAAAACTTCTCCATCTGGTCGAAGAATCTCGTCCAGCCACACTCTTCGGATGCCCCAGCTCCGCCGCGCCGCTCATAAAGCGATCGCGCTGCTCCGCCATCGCCTTCGGATCCTTCTTTCCCATCGCGCGCCGCAGCAGATCCGCCTCGCCCAGGCTGATAGCTCGCCAGCACGTTGCGCAATCCGCATCACCTGCTCCTGGTAAACGATCACGCCCAGCGAGTCCTTCAGAATCCCCTCAAGCTCCGGCAGCATGATACTCCACCTTGCGCCGTCCCCATTTGCGCTCGATGAAGTCGTCGATCATGTCCATCGGGCCCGGCCGGTACAGCGCATTCAACGCCGTCAGCTCCTCCACCGTGTCCGGCTTGTACCGCCGCAAAATGTCCCGCATCCCGCTCGACTCAAACTGGAAAATCCCCGACGTCAGCGCCGTGTGAAACACCTTCTTGAACGTCTCCGGATCGTCCAGCGGAACCATCTCGATGTCCAGCTTCTCCCCGCGGCTCTGCTCGATCAGCTTCAGGCAATCGTTGATCACCGTCAGCGTCGCCAGGCCCAGAAAGTCCATCTTCAGCAGGCCCATCTTCTCCACGGCCTTCATGTCGTAGGCGGTCACGATTTCGTCGTTCTTCGTCCGGTTCAGCGGCACCAGTTCCGTCAGCGGACGCGGCGCAATCACCACCGCCGACGCATGAACCCCCGCCCCGCGCACCAGCCCTTCCAGCTTCTTCGCCGTATCGATCAGCTCGCGAACCTGCTTGTCGCTGTCGTACGCCTTGCGCAGATCCGGCGACTCCTCCAGCGCCTTGTCCATCGTCATCCCCACCGTCGCCGGAACCAGCTTCGCAATCCGGTCCACGTCGCCGTACGGCATATCCAGCGCGCGCCCGCAGTCCTTGATCGACGCCTTCGCCGCCATCGTGTTGAACGTGATGATCTGCGCCACCTGCTCGCGCCCGTACTTCCGCGTCACATAGTCGATCACCTCGCCGCGCCGGTTCTGGCAAAAGTCCACGTCGATATCCGGCATCGTCACGCGCTCCGGATTCAGGAACCGCTCGAACAGCAGCACGTTCTGCAGCGGATCGATGTTCGTAATCTCCATCGCATACGCCACCAGCGACCCCGTCGCCGATCCGCGCCCCGGCCCCACCGGAATCCCATTGTCGCGCGCATACTTGATGAAGTCCCACACAATCAGGAAGTATCCCGAGTACTTCATCTGCTTGATGATGCCGATCTCGAAATCCAGCCGCGCCTCATACTCATGCGGCTGCGAACGGCGCACCCCGCGCAACTCCAGTTGCCGCACCGCCGTCTCCAGCCGCTTCTTCAAGCCCTCGCGGCACACCTCCTCGAAGTAGCTGTCGATCGTGTGCCCCGCCGGCACCGCAAACTCCGGAAACGGATTGTCCACCGCGTGCAGCTTCAAGTTGCAGCGCTCCGCAATCTCCATCGTCCGCTGCATCACGCCCGGCGAATCCGGAAAGAGCCGCCCCATCTCGTCCGCGCTCTTCACAAAAAACTGGTCGCTGATCGAACCGGAGCCGCTCCGTCGTCGTGAACCTTCGAGCCCGTCTGCACGCACAGCATCACGTCGTGCGCATGCGAGTCCTCGCCGCACAGGTAGTGCGAGTCGTTGGTCGCCACCAGCGGAATGTCCAGCTCCTGCTCCAGCCGGAACAGTCGGCTCTGAATCTTCTTCTCCTGCTCCAGCCCCTGGTCCTGAATCTCGAGATAGAAATTTCCCTCGCCGAAGATGTCCTGGTACTGCATGCGCCGCGCCCTTGGCCTTCTCGTAGTGCCCTGCCATCAGCTCCTCGCACAGCTCCCCGCTCAGGCAGCCTGAAAACCCGATCAGCCCCTTCGCATTTTCCGCCAGGATACTTCTTGCTCACGCGCGGCTTGCGATAGAACCCGTGCAGGCTGGCCTCCGACGTCAGCCGGATCAGGTTGCGGTAGCCCTCTTCGTTCTCCGCCAGCACCAGCAGGTGGTTGTACTGGTCGTTCGGCGTCGTCGGCGCGATGGTCCTCCGCCTTGCAGACGTACAGCTCGCACCCCAGGATCGGCTTGATGCCCTTCGCCTTCGCCGCATTGAAAAAGTGCACCGCCCCGTAGATGTTCCCGTGGTCCGTCATCGCGACAGACTTCTGCCCCAGCGCCGCCACCCGGTCCACCAGCTTGTTCATGTCGCAAGCCCCGTCCAGCAGCGAGTATTCCGTATGCAAATGCAGATGAGTAAATTCAGCCATGGTCTACCTTCATTTTACCGGGACAGCACCATCTGCGATTCCGGTTGAAAACGCGGTCGAAATCCCATTGACAGGCTCGCACCACCGGACCCCATGCACTCACTTGTCACCTGAGGGAGCTGTCATCGCGTCGAACGACACCCTTCGTCTCGGGACCCCATGGATCGTCAATCAGGTTAGCTTACGTACACGTCAGGATCCTGAGCGACGCATCCTTGGCCGTCCACTATGTGATGGACTTAGACTTCTGTGTCGCCTCGTCATCCTGAGCGACGCATGTCTTGGGGCCCCGTCGCGCATCGCGCGATGGGGTAAGCGTCGCGAAGGATCTGCTTCTCGCCTCGTCCTGTGTGGGCGCGTGGCCCAGATCTCAGCGACGTCCGGCAGGTGGCCCACCCATCACTTTCCAATCGCCGAGAAAATGGGTGCCTGTAGAAGGTCAATAGGTTGTTCCGTAGTCGGAGCGGCTGATGGGCGGCTTGTAGTTGAGGCTACCATGCGGTCTTTCGCGGTTGTAGTATCTCGTTCCAGGGCTGAAGATGCAGGTCTCTTTCCTGGGAGCTGTTCCAGTGTTTCTGCGTAGGCCCATTCGCGCAGCGCGGTCTGGATGAAGCGTTCCGCCTTGCCGTTGGTTCTGGGTGTGTAAGGGCGGGTGCGTCGGTGTTTGATGTCCATTCTCTGGCAGGCCTGGCGGAACTGCTGAGTAGCGGTAATTGCTGCCGTTGTCGGTCAGCAGGGCGCGCACGCCGATGCCGTGACGGGCGAAGAACTGCACGGCCTGGTCGAGGAAGCCGATGGTGGTTTCGGCCTTTTGGTCGGGCAGCATCTGGGTAAAGGCCCGATGCGCGAGTGATCGTCGACGGCAACATCGCAGGGCCAGGAAACCGGGGTGCTCTGTCCTTGCCGCGAATCTTCCGTCGCCGCGCACCGAGACCTCTTCAAAACTGCGTCATCCCCTTGATGTCCAGATGCAGCAGATCTCCCGGAGCGGGATGTTCGTAGCGCACCACGGGTGGGAGCGGATGGAGGTCGCGCCATCGGCTTAGCCGGGCGCGGCGCAGGATGCGGCTCGACGGTGGCCGGACTCAGGCCAGTTCGCGGCCGATCCGCCAGCCGTTGTAGCTCAGCCGGCGAAGAGCAAGAACCTTTTCCACTAATAAGGAACTGGTCTGTTGCGGACTGTGGTGCGGACGCGAACTGCGATCGGTCATGCCCGCAGCTCCAGACTGCCGATAACGACTCACCCACTTGGCTGCCGTCTTGGCGCTCGACACTGCAACCGGGCAGCCGCCGAACTCCAGTGTCTACGCCATCGCTGATCACCATCCGCGCCAGCCGCTCTCGATCTGATCGCCGTCCATGGGGCATTCTTGCTGATCAGTCCATTCGGTCTCCAGAGTTACTGCTTGCTCGTCACAAACAGCTTCTCCGGTTCAGATCGAATGGACAACCTCTTGAAATATCACAGGCGCCCCATCCGTGGCACAGTTTCATCGTGACATGGATGACAACGCCGGGTGCCCATCCTTGCGGAGCAAGGGTGGGAAAGCAATCCCCTACCCACAGCTGCGAATTCCGCCAGCACGCGAACTCAGTTCACCCGCGTGTCAACCCCTCGCAGCCAACATTCCCGCTAAACTCCTCATACCATTCGCAAAAAACTTCCCGCCATTTTGCAGGTAATTAAGCTCTCCCGGCGCACAATGGAATCGTGATTGAAACCACTAGTTCCACGAACGTGCGCCTCGCGTGCCCTCACTCCACACAGCATCGTCTGACGCGCCGCCAAGTCCAATCCGAAGAGGAATCTACGGCTAATCCCAGACCGCACAGGAATTTAGCGCCACTCCCCCTCTCTAACCAAATGATTCCGGGGAATGTACCCAAAGAGACGGGATAATAGGGGGTGGCCGAGAAGTTACTCGATGTTGAGTGAGACTGGACCGCATCCTGACCAAGGGCTGCAGGTGCAAGGCCGCCGTCCGAAGACCCGCGTTAGCTCAGCAGCCTACTTATAAACACTCTTCTCCATCGCCCCAAAGTGCGGAGCCGACGGCACGCAGCCATCGATCGACGTCAGCACGATATTGTTCGCATCTCCCACGTTCAACCCGGAAATAATGTAGGGCCGATACTTCTCCTTGGGCGTGTGGTTGTCCACATATCCCTTGATCCAACGCGGACACCCCAGAAACCCGCCTTTTTGGTCCGTCCACCACACCACGTGAATGCGAAACGCTCGCCCGCTCTCGACCACACCGGAGATCACGGAGTAGGAACCATCGTTGCTGTTCGTGATCGATTTGAACTCGTCAATTTTGAAAACCAGCAGGCTGCCCTTTTTGCCGGGGTCGAAAAGCTTGCAGGCCTCGGCCTCGCAAGTCCGCTCCAGACGGTACACATCAATCGTCACCGGCTGCTGCGATATGTTCTTGTACTCCACTACGACTTTTCCGTCTGTGGGCGTGTACTTCCCCATGCGCCCCCGTCGCCGCCGGGAACGGCGGTAGAGGATGTGGACTCATCAGGGTCATCTGCACGCAATCCGTCGGCGCACTTCTTCGGCTGAACGGCCGTCCAGCCGATCTCCACCGGCTTGGCGCTTTCAACCTGGGCCGTGTATGTCTCGCCCGGCTTCAACACCACACCCGATCGGATTGGGATCTGCTTTACGGCTCCATAGACAGTGCCGGTGCAGAGGATCGTCAAACACAAAATCGAGCGGAACATGCCGGCAATTATATCGTCGCCCTTGTTTCCCGCTCCTCCAGATTGCGGTCAATTCAGACCATCTATCTCTCCGCAGACCCGATACCCTGTGAGAGATTGTCCAGAAAAGGCGGCTTCTCGATGTTTGAAGTGGGTCAGCAAGTCACAGTCATTACAGACAAGGGAATTGGTTACAACTGCTACGTCCTCGCCCGCGCAAGCGGCGATAACGGAATCAAGGCCTACAAGGTTTCAAGCGATGAAGGCGGCATGGGACAGATGGGCCAGTGGCACAAGGCGGCCGACATCTTCGTCATCGATCCCGATACCACGGCTCCGATGGCGATGCCCGACTCCCTGGAAGGCATTGTCGACAACACCACCGTCGTCTTGCAGGCGGCGGATAGAGGCATAAATTGAGGCAAATCTCGCGAAGCCCGGCAGGTCGGAACATGACTGCCCGGCAGGCGGGTAATGGCCTCATCGGAGAGGTTTGGCGTAATGGCGGTGTGAATTTGTCACCGCTCACGTCGCATATTCGATTGACTTTGTCATGAGGAACACATACGGTTAGTCCACG
Organism: uncultured Acidobacteriaceae bacterium; assembly: GCA_963830285.1. Classification (GTDB taxonomy): domain Bacteria; phylum Acidobacteriota; class Terriglobia; order Terriglobales; family Acidobacteriaceae; genus Telmatobacter. The sequence continues at coordinate 404,684 of CAWHLU010000006.1, read as the reverse complement.
CGCTGCCCCTTCCAACCTCAGGAAGCCTCTCGAAACTGGGAGGCTTTCGTGTTTTTGGACCGACAACGGCATCCATCCTTAAGTCCCATGACCCCGGAACTTCGGAGTGCGATAAGGCGATACAAATGACCACTGAAGCAGCGATGCGCGTAGCATAAGCACCAGCATCCGTTCCCGAACGGCCACTCAAAGCTGTCGGCGAGGCAAGCCTCCATCAACGAGAGCATTCGGAAACCGTACAGAGGGAACACGCATGACACGCTTTCGGTTCTTCGCTTCAGCCTCCATCCTGTTTCTCACTCTTGGGGCCTGCGCTTTCGGCTACAGCCAGGACGACCAGGACAAGCGCAAAGACAAAGACCACGCCAGAATCAGGACAAACATGCCGCGTGCGGGCAGCCGAGGCGCAGAAGCAGATGGAGCGTTCACCGGATCAGGAGCATGACCAGCAAAGGAAGCAGGAAAGCGCCTGGCAGGAGCGGCGCGCCAACCACTGGGAATACGAGCGCCGCAGTTGGCAGCAACGAGGCGGTTATAACGGCTATCGCCTTCCCGATGACTATTTCCACGACCATTACGGCGATGGGCACGCTTTCCGGATCTATGGCCTTCCTTTCGCGTACGAAGCTGGAAATCCGCGTTTCCAGTACGGCGGCTACTGGTTCACGATGCTCGATCCATTCCCTGAGGACTGGGGTGGAAGATGGTATGAGACCGATGACGTCTATGTGGCCTACCAGGGGGACGGCTACTACCTGTTCAACCGCAGCCATCCCGGCCCTATCGGAATTGCGCTCAGCGTCTCCTTCTAAATTGCCGGCTTAGCGGAACTTCCTGCCCATCTGCGGGTCTATACCTTCGTGTGCCGAATGGCCACATGGGAAGGAAGCTCTTCTGTCACGTTACCTCCGAGTGTCATCCCGCGCAGATACGCTCCGCCGTTCGACTTCCGGCCCCCATACACTCGGGGAAACACCTGGATTGAGGTCCTGAAATGAGCAAGCCCCGCTGGATGGGTCTAGGGATGGCGTTTCTCTTGATCGCGACAAGCGTGCAGTCGGTCTGCGCGCAGAAACTGGAAGCCACGGTGCTGTACCGCCAAACCAGCGACTCGAACTACTTTGCCGTGATCCCGGGATATACCTACACTCCCGATGAAGGTGGCACAGACTGCTCCCTCGAACCGCTCTCCGAGGCCTGCGCCGCGCCCAGCCGCACCAATGGGGCGATCGCCTCGCAGGGCGAGGTTGCCTACAACCTCGTCGGCACCACGCTTTCACTGCTGCTGCCCGACGGAAGAGTCGCGCTGGTCAACTGCGTCAACAAGTACTCGTTAAAAGGCAACTACATCAACCGCCGCATCTGCGAAATGCCCCTTGTCGAGCATGTAGAGGCCGAGTTGAATGGCAAGAGCGCGAAGCTCAAGTGGCCGGTCGGCGCCGACGGCAAGATCGAAGCGGAAACCTACCGCATCGTCACCATTTTCGACAAGCAACTCATCGCCGCGCGCTGAGCCCTGCGACCCGCACATTTCCAATCGCTAAAGCTGCGCCGCCACCTGCGTCGCAAGGTCGGTCAGCGCCTTCTCGTTGTCTCCGCCGCTCAAAAAGAAGCGCACGTTGCCCTTGCGTATATGGATGCCATGCCTGGGATCGAAATACGTGTCGTCTCCCACTCCCGGTACCGGCCTCGGGGGACTGTAGAACATCTTGAGTTTCGCAAACAGGTCTGTCGCAGCTTCGGCCGAGGGATCAAAGTAAATTCTGAACAATACGTTGCCTCCCGAGCCGGAGTACGTGCAGTCCGTCCCCTGCACGGTGTTCGCAAACGGACGCGGAGCAACGCTCTTTGCCGGTGCGCCGTACGTGCTTCCCATCGCTTTGCTCACTTGCGCTACGGTGAGCAGAGAGCATGGGTCCGCGGGAGCAGTGGTTGCATGCGCCACCGGAACTACGCAGGCAACGGCCACCATCCCGGAAGCCAGTACTAACAATCTTCCAACTCCGACGATTGAATCAAGCCTTTGAGGTTCATCGCAAGGGCTCCTTTCCCGTGCCCGAAATTGTCCGCGATTGTAACCCGGCCAATGTTGTCCGCGCCAAGAAAATCAAGCCCCGCTTCCTGATAAATTGTCCTCATGCTGACCAACCGCTCCGTTCCGCCCTGTACCGTGATTCCGGTGCTCATCTACCCCGACCCTTCGGTAGCTGCAGACTGGTTAGGCAAGGCCTTCGGATTTACCGTGCGTCTGCGCATCGCCAACCACCGCATTCAGATGCGTGCCGGCGAAGGTTGCTTCACCATCGCCGAGGGCGACATTGCCCCGAATCGTTCGCATATTATCCAGGTCCGCGTAGAAGACGCGCGGGCACACTGCGAACGCGCCCGGCAAGCCGGCGCCGTCATCCTCACAGAACCCACTGACCACATGTACGGCGAGCGCCAGTACAACGCGCGGGACTTCCACGGCCATCACTGGGACTTTACGCAGACGCTCGCCGACATCGAGCCGGAGAGCTGGGGCGGCACCTCGGTCGCGCCCTGAGGAAGCGTGCCGTTTTCCGGTCCGTCGATCCTGAGCGCCGTCTCCCCGCTCCTTATGGCTCCAGTGCTTCTCCCGTCACAATTCCCGTAAGCTTCCGCGCCGCCATTGCGCTGTTGAACGCCTTCGCGTCCTCGGCGAGAAACTGGTTGAATTTGCGGATTGCCGCCCCGTACTCCGTGTCCACCTGCGTCTTGTCGTCCATCGCTGCTGCCGATGGAGCAGTATCGTCGCCCTCCAGCAGACCATACAGGGCAAACAGCTTTTCATGGATCTGATCGGGAGTGCGCAGCGTCGATTCCCCGGCGCCCGCATTGCTTGTAAGCACGGCCTGCGCCGCCTTCATCTTCTTTCCAAAGGCATCGATCTCCGCCTTCACTTTTTCCTCTTCGGGCATGCCTTTGGCGGCCTCGAGCAATGCCGCAAGCTGGCCGCTCATCGCGTCAATGCGATTCAGCGCGACGTCGACCTGCGAGAGCTCATGCAGCGCGGACTCAACCGCCTGAAAGCGTTCCGTCCATCCCGGCCGGATCCGCATGCGATGTAGGATCCCGCATCACCACGAGTTTCTGCGAACTGCTCTGTCCTGCGATGGTCAACGTCACGTCGTATTCCCCGGGAGGAACCATCGCGCCCGAACGCGGTCCCTTGTTGAAGTCCTTGCCACCCTCCCAGCGCACTGGCCCGTCGGTGCGCAGGTCCCATTCGACTCGCTGCAACCCTTCCTTCGTCGGAACCCACGGCACTTCCTTCGGCTTTTCCGACGAAGCCTCCTGCTTCGCCCGGCTTCTCCGCCGTCAGTTGCTGCTGCGTCTGCGACGAGGCAGGCGCCTGCCGGAGCTTTTGCCTCCTGCTGCTCAGAGCGGGCCGCGTGCGCCGTCGCTGGCGGTTGGGTTCTGGTTCGCAGGCGGCAGGTCCTCATCCTCGGGCGGCGCTTCGTCCGGATCCAGCGTGTGAGTTCCCTTCATCGTCCGCACAACGTGCCCCGTCGCGTCCTTAATCACCAATGCGCCTGGCTCCTTCGACTCCCGCGCAAGATAGTAGCTGAGTTCCGCGCCGTACGGGGGATTCTTCCCGTAGAAAGCGCCGTCTCCCAGCCCCTCGATCTGCGACGAAGGCCAGAAGCGCAGTGCCTTCTCCGGTGGAAACAGCCCAACGCTCTGCGGCTTGAATTGCTGGAAGGGCGCAAGGTCGTCGAGTATCCAAACCGAACGTCCATGCGTCGCGACCACCAGGCTGTTATTCGCGTCGTTCAGCTCCACATCGTAGACCGCCGCATCCGGCAGGCCGAGTCCGAACAGAAACCAGTGTTCCCCGGCATCCCAGCTCACGTAGAGGCCATTCTCGAGGCCGGCATAATACATTCGCGGATTGTGCAGATCGCGCCGCACAACGTGCGCATAGATCTGCGGGCAGATCGCCGTTGATCGATTGCCACGTCGCCCCGTAATCCGTGGTGCGAAACAGATACGGCTTGAAATCGCCGCTGAAGTGCCGATCGACAGCGATCACCGCCGCGCCCGCGTCGTCCGGCGAAAGGTCGATCGACTCAATGCGCCCCCATTCCGGAAGGCCTGCAATATGCTCCGTGACGTTCTTCCATGTACCGCCGCCATCGCGCGTCACCTGCACTTCGCCATCATCGGTGCCCGCCCAGATTACCTTGTCATCCTTCGCCGAAAGCGCAATCACCAGCAGCGTGTCATAAACCTCCGCGCCGGAGTTGTCCTTGACGATCGGCCCTCCGGAAGACTGCTGCTTCTCCTTCTCGTTGCGCGTCAGCTCCGGGCTGATCGGCTTCCACGTACGTCCACGGTCCTCGCTTTTGAAGACAACGTTGCCGCCCGCGTACAGCACCTTCGGATCCTGCGGCGAGACCGCAAACGCCGCATTCCAGTTGAATCGATATTTCAGATCCGCAACACCGCCGCCGTTAAAGTCGCGCGGATAGGGCTCCATGTCGTGCACCTGCTCTGCCGCGCGGTCGAAACGTCATCAGCACCTGGTTCTGCGTGCTGTTGTAGACGAGGTTGGGATCGTCCGGTGCGGGAATGGCGAAGATCCCATCGCCGCCGTTCAGCGCGAACCAGTGCCGATCGAGGATGCCGCTCGGGTCTTTGCTGATTCCGGGCCCGCACCATGCGCTGTTGTCCTGCAGGCCCCCGCAGATCCGTGTCCAAGCCTCGCCACTGGCGCTCACGTGATAGAACTGGCCGATCGCAACGTTGTGCACAAAGGCCCAGTGCGCGGCGTTGTCGCGCGAAAGCGCGATGCCGCCGTCGTTGCCTTCGATCATGCGCCCGCTGCCCGACGGATCGATCCAGATCGCGTGATGATCTCCATGGATCTGCTTCGCAATCGAACCAAAATTGTGGCCGCCGTCTTTCGATTCCATCAGCAGGTTCGAGAGCGCGATTACGTGATCCGGATTCTTCGGCGTCCACCGCAATATGCGAGAAATAAAACGGGCGCGAATCCACCTCCTCGTTCTTGCTCACAAGGCTCCAGTGATCGCCGGAGTCGTCGCTGCGCCACAGCACGCCCTCGGTTGAACCCATCACCGCATACACCACATCGGGATCGCTCGGGGCGATGGCCAGGCCGATGCGCGCTACCGGCTTTTCCGGCAGTCCATGCCCGCTCAGCCGCTGCCATGTCGTGCCTCCGTCGATCGATCGGTAGATCGCGTCCTCCGGCCCGCCGTCGGAATAGCTCCACGGCGTCCGCCGAAAACGATACGCAGCGGCAAACAGCACCTGCGGGTTCTCCGGATTCATGGCGAGGTCCGAAATGCCGACGCCCGGCCCCACGTACAGCACCTTCTGCCACGTCGTGCCGCCGTCCGTAGTGCGAAAAACGCCACGGTCCTCATCGTCGGCATAAGGGCTGCCCATCGTCGACACCAGCACCGTCCCCGCGTGGCGAGGATCAATCGGCGATTCGCGAAATCTGGAAGCTGTGCTCCAGCCCCATCCGCTTCCAGTGCGCCCCTCCGTCGGTCGATTTGTAAATGCCATCGCCAAACGAAACATCGTTGCGCACATTGGCTTCGCCCGTACCCGCCCAGATGATTTGCGGATTCAAGGGATCGACCGCCAGCGCACCAATCGACGCTACGCTCTCGTACTGAAAGAGCGCCTTCCAGGTCGTGCCGCCGTTATCCGTGCGAAAAATCCCGCCATCGGCGGCGCCCACATAAAAAACTTCGCCGTTACCGGGAACGCCTGCAACCGCAGTCACGCGCCCGCCCGAAATAGCCGGCCCGATCTCCCGGAAGCTGACACTCTTGCGCACCACCATCGGCAACTGGGTGCGGCCTTCGTTGTTGGCCTTCTGCGGACCCGCCACGCCGGCAAAGGGCACAGCGGTCGGCTGCGCGAACGCGATCAAAGTTGGAAAACAGAGAACCAGGCAAAATCCAACACGCGCCCAGGGGAGTGGGCAAAAACGCTTCAAATGTAATGGAATCATCGTCGACCTCGTAAGCCTCGCAGTTTACCACGCTGCCTGCGCCGCAAAGGTCTCCATCTCAAAGCCGCAAATCCGTTCTCCACGCCATTTCCTCAGAACGTCGTCAGCCGCACCTTCAGCAGCACATTCTCATCCGCCTTCAAGTTCAATCCATAATCCGTCTGGTCCCCGTTCCAGATCCGCACCATCTTCCAGTTCCCTGCCGCGTCGTAGCTCCCCTCTTCCACCTTCAGGAACAACCGCTTCTTCCCAGGCGCAAAAGTCGGCTTGAAATCCACGCGCACATGATGCCCCGCCACCAGATACTCATCCGGCCCAAGTTCGATCACCACGGCTCCGCCATCCGCAGGAGTGTTCCCCTTCGGCTGCATCCAGTTCCCAAATGACGGCATGCCGTACTTGAGCCTCGACGGCCCACCGCCCGAACGGAATCTCTCTGCATGTGATTCTCCGGGTCCTCGCTCACTCCCACAACCTTGCCGTCGAGGTTCGCCCTCGCGATCCGCCGCGCAATCGGCGCCAGCAACGCATACTGCTCCGCAAACGGCTTCAACGCGTTCGCCTCCATCGCCTCCGGCCCCGTCAGTCTGGTTGCTGTAGCGGCTCAGGTCCAGCCCGAACGGAGCCCATCCCATCGCGCCATGCCCGATCGCCGCATACACATAGTGCGCATAAATCGCCGCGTTCCCCGTCTCCGGAATCATCAGCGGATTGTCTGCGCGCCCGTACAGATCCATCACCTTCATGTATTTCGCATACTCCGGCATGTAGATATCCGGCGCGACCACGCTCGATCGAGGGCGCCGCAATCTTCCACAAGCCGATGTTGTTGTCCGTCGGCGCGCCCGATTCGTAGCTCGGCGCCTTGCCCGGATGAAACGGATCGCGCAGCGCCGCATTCACGTACAGCGGCAGCCGATATTCTGCCTTCCCCGCCGCCGCCACCTGCTCGATATATGCCGCCGTGTACCAGGCCTCGAAGGTCTCATCCGCATCCTCGCCGAAGACCTCCTTCCATGTTCCCGGCTGCTTCCCCAGCCCCTTCACCAGCTGCTTCCGGAACCGGCTCCGCAAACGCTTTCTGCGCCGCCGCGCCGTAATCGCGCACGCCGCCCCACACGCCCGCTTCGTTCTCCACCTGCACCATGATCACGGTGCGCTGCTGGTCGGCCGCTTCAAGTGCCGCATCAGCGCGCGAAACGCGCTCTTGTCCGCATCCAGAAACGCCGCCGAAAACGGCGAAGGCGAATCCACCGTCTCGCCCTTCTCATTGCGCAGAAACGGATATTTCTCCTGGTCCAGCTTGATCCACTCCGGCGTGTAATGCGAACTGCCGTTCTTCCATGTGCCAAACCACAGCAGCACCAGGCGCACATGATGTTCCCGCGCCTGCTTCAAAATCAGATCCACAACGCTGAAGTCGAACTTGCCCTGCGTCGGCTCCAGTTGCTCCCAGTAAATCGGCAGCTCCACCGTGTTCGCATGCAGCGTCTCCGCGGCCGGCCACACCTTGTCGAGATACGCCGGCCAGGCGCTCGAGTTATTCGCCTGCACGCCCAGCATCAGGTACGGCTCCCCGTCCACCATCAGCGCATAGTGCCCATCTTTCTTGACGAATCGCCGGAATCGGCTCTGGCGAGACCGCAGCCATTGGACCGGATTCCTGCGCCACAAGCGATTGCCCCGCTGCAAACGTTTCCAAAAGCAACGCAATAAGACCATCCGAACAACTGCTTTCGCCATCCGCACATGTCGTCATCTCGTCTCCCCCATACTTCCGATCGTCAAAACCCCGCCAAGTATATCCCTTGTCAACTCGCATATCACGCACCGCCCCATTACACTGGGAAAAGCACGGAGCCACACACACCTTCATGGACAAGTTCGTCATTCGCGGCGGAAATCCGCTGGTCGGAACCGTTCGCATCTCGGGCGCCAAGAACTCCGCACTCCCCTGCATGGCCGCCGCCATCCTCACCGAAGAAGAAGTCACGCTCGAAAACATTCCCCAGGTTCGCGACATCGAGACCGAGCGCAAGCTCCTCGTCGCCATGGGCGCAGAAGTCGAGCTCGGCACTGGTACCGCGCGACCACATCACCCGCATTAACTTCCGCACCCTCTCCAACCCTGAAGCAAAATACGAAATCGTCAAAACCATGCGCGCCAGTTCCCTCGTCCTCGGCCCGCTCATCGCCCGCGCTGGAATGGCCCGCGTGGCCATGCCCGGCGGCTGCGCCATCGGCGGCCGGCCCATCGATCTGCATATCAAGGGCCTCGAAAAAATGGGCGCTGAAATCCCCCAGGAACACGGCTACCTCGAAGCCCGCGCCGACAAGCTCAAAGGCGCTCACATCGTCTTCGACAAGATCACCGTCACCGGCACTGAAGATCTCCTCATGGCCGCCGTCCTCGCCGAAGGCGAAACCCTGATGGAAAACTGCGCGCGCGAGCCCGAGGTCTGCCGACCTCGCCTGCACTGCTCACCGCCATGGGCGCAAAAATCGAAGGCGCCGGAACCTCCACCATTCGCGTGCAGGGCGTCACCAGCCTCAACGGCGCGCATCACCGCATCAATCCCGACCGCATCGAAGCCGGCACATTCCTCATCGCCGGCGCCATCACCGCGGGCGACCTCACTGTCGCCGATTGCAACCCCGACCACCTCGGCGCCGTCATCGCCAAGCTTCAGGAAGCCGGCGCGACCATCGACATTCTCGGCGCCACCTCCGTCCGCGTCCGCTCCGACGGCAAACTCCGCGCCGCCGATATCTCCACCGAAGAGTATCCCGGCTTCCCCACCGACATGCAGGCCCAGTACATGGCGCTGGCCACCCAGGCCGAAGGCGTCAGTCATCGTCACTGAAAACATCTTCGAAAACCGCTTCATGCACGTGCAGGAACTCGTGCGCATGGGCGCAAACATCAAGGTCGACGGGCGCACCGCCACGGTTCGCGGTCCCGCGCCGCTATCGGCGGCCGCCGTCATGTGCTCCGACCTGCGCGCTTCCGCCTCGCTGGTCCTGGCCGCCCTCGTCGCCGACGGCGAATCCATTCTCGATCGCGTCTACCACATGGACCGCGGCTACGAACGCATCGAGCAGAAACTCGAAGGCGTCGGCGCCCAGATCCGCCGCATGGGCAACGTCTTCAGCTGAGTCCAAATTCCACTTTCAATCGGCAAAAGTTGAAGGTGTCATTCTGAGCGAACGGGGCCCCGAACGTACCAGGGGCCCCGCGGAGCGTTCAGCTCTGTGGGGTAGGTTCGGGGGTGGTGAGCGAAGAATCTGCTTTGCACCTCGATTTGCCCATCAATTTGTACCTTCGGGAACTTCAGCCGCGAAAACATCGTAGATAGCACCATGAGATCTGTCTGTGCCGTCGCAGGCGCGGCTTTGTTTGCCTGCAGTCTTACTGGCCTCGCAGAAACGAAAGTCCCTTGCGATCAGACACTCACAGCCCCGCTGCGATCAAACGCTGTTCTCGTAATTGACTCGCGACCGGCAGGTCTCGAAATCGTTGGAACGGATCAACAGTCGATCCACGTCACGTGTCATGGCGGCGACGATGAGGATGCGGCTCGCCATATCCTCCTTCAATTCTCTGCAAACTCCGACGGAGGCAGACTGACCATCGAGGGCAGCCATATGAGGCACGGCGGCGGAGTTCAGGTCCGAATCGAGGTGCCCTGGAAAACGAGCCTGAGCGTGCGGATGCCCGCCGGAGAAGTGAAGGTGGAGGAGATCAAGGGTGACAAGGATATCGACTCTACGCGGGCCAGATTACGATCTCCTCTGCGCACGAATGGAATTACCGCAGCGTCAACGCATCGGTAGCGATCGGAGAAGTTAGAGCGCCTATGTACGACGCCGACAAGGGCGGCTTCTTCCGCAGCATCACCAAGAAAACAGCCGATGGCGAATTTCGATTACATGCACATGTCACGACCGGCGAAATTGACTTGGTAGGCAGGAAATCCCGCCCTGAAGGAGCTCGCGGGCCAGATTGACCCCTCGCACGCCGGGTAGTGCAGTTTCTGAGCTTCGATCCCGGCTCCTGGGTGGTAACAATATGTGATGTATGCGCATCCTCAGGTACATCGCATTTGTGATTGCCGCTCTCTGGATATTGTTAGTTCTCTCGGCGGTTCAGTACTGCTCGGTACATGGCTGCTCAGGCCCGAACGGAAACAACATCGACGGTTTCTTGCCGGCATTCGCATTCGCCCCCATCGGAGCGCCAGCCCTTGTATGGAGCCTTGTAATTGCCGTTCGATGGGCATGGCGTAAGTTATCGAATGCACCCCATAAATCTTGAATTGTCTGAGACCGCCGTCTCACATCGTTTGGCTGCCGGTAACTCTGCCGGTCTCCTGATCGTTCGCAGGCTCAACGCTCGGGAGTATCCCTGACTTGGCTGCAAGCTCTATTCCAGCGCCTTTTGAGAGCCATAAGCTAATTCATCCGGGACGAAACAGGCTCTAACTAACTAGCCATGTCGATGTTGTGACTTTAGGAACGGTAAATCCGCCCCATCCGGTTACCAATAGTCGGTTGTGTTCTCCAGATCGCGATTTCCATTGCGTATCCCTTCTCGGATGGGCGAAAATCGACCATCGGGCCTCCCAGGTTGAGACTCGGACACAGGTGGTCCGGCGCGCAACTTGCTCGCGAGCAAAGATCACATATCCAGGGTCCCTGCGAGGTGTTTTCTTCCAGCGCGTTCTGATGCGTCGGCCAGTTTCTTCCGAAATTGTTTCTTCTCCTATAGCCGGGACACGGGGTTCGAGCCAGATCAGTTTCGCGTTTGGTCGCGCGAGGAGGCCAACATTGAGATTCATACAAGATCAGAGGGGGCAGACGCTCATCATCACGGCGCTGGGCATGACAGTGCTGATGGGAATGATGGGTCTGGCGATCGACGTGGGCCTGCTGTTTCGCGCCAAGCGAATCGCGCAAACGGGGGCGGACGCTGCTGCGATTGCCGGTGCTTTGAACTACGAGTACAACGGCTCCACGACTTCCGCAACCACCGCTGCCCGATCCGCCGCGGGGAGTAATGGCATCCCCAACCCGTCCAGCAACGTCACACTCAATTTCAACCCGAACATCACGTCCCCGTATCACAATAGCTCGGGCTATGTTCAGGCAGTCGTCAGCGTGCCGAATCCAACGCTCTTCATAAGCGCCTTCGAGAAGACGTCAAAGTCGTTTACGGTGACCGCAAGAGCGATCGCAGGGACAACGCCGAGCACCGCTTGCGTGTATGTTCTCGATCCTACTGACGCATCCACTCTTTATATTCAGGGGGCCGCAGACATCTCCACGCCAAATTGCGGAATCCAGGTGAATTCAAACAGCCCGGACGCATTTTGCGACCAGGGCTCCGCCACCATCGAAGCCACATTTCTGCACATTGTAGGCAGCCAGAGCAGCAAAGGAAAATGCGCGAAGGCGCCGGGAACCACCCCTGTCACAACAGGTGTAACACCCGTTGGTGATCCGTTCAACAACCTGACTGGACCAACGCCTCCCAGCCCCTGCACGGGCGCGAATACGGTTTCCGCATCGACAATTACGACTACCACCACTATCCCGACCACCACGGTCACCACCGGATCAACCACAGCATCGGTAACCTTTTTTTGTGCGACGAACCCGACGATATCCAACGGGGTGACATTGGGGACACCGGGAGGGAATCAGATTTTTGTTTTCGTGAACGGAGTCACGATCGGTGGCACCGTAACGGTAAACGGGACCATCGATATTTATCAGGGAACGTTCAGCCAGGGCAATTCGGCGTTGACGGTGAATGCGCCTGCCAATACGACCTACACCTACAACGGCATAGCCGTCATGCAACCTTCGTCAAACACTACCGCCGGAACATGTAAGGACGGGCTGGGCGAGCCGTGTCTGCAACTTCAATTCGGCAGCGGCTCCGGCGCGCTCAACGGCCTTGTTTATGCGCCGACATCGCAGGTGTACCAGCAGGACAATGGCGGGGGCACAGTGGTGGGGGGTGTCATCGCGTATCAAATCTACCTCAAGGCCTCGACGATGGACATCACCAACAGCTACAACGCAGCCAACCCCACCACAACGCCTCTTACCAAGGTATCGCTGGTCGAATAAGGGAGTCGGAATGATGACACGTTGGTTGAAGCGTTACATCAGCATTGGATTCAGCCAAGACCGGGAATGCGGACAGGCGCTCGTTGAAACAGCTCTTTCCGCTTCGCTCCTCGTGGCATTCCTGCTGGGAGCAGCCTCCTTAGGCAGGCTTACTTACTCCGCGATTGAAGTTACCAACGCAGCGAGGGCTGCCGCGCAATATGGCGCAATGAATGGCGGCGCCTTTTTGCCATCAGACTCAACCGGACTAGACTCAGCTGGAATGCTGATCGCGGCCCAGTCGGATGCCGGCGACCTCAGTAACCTTGTACAATTTTCTTCCGGCTATCCGACCTATTCCTGCTCATGTTCCGGCACGGGAACGGCAAGTTGCACCCCGCCTGCCACCCCCTCCGGCTGCACCACTTCTCACTTGATCGTCACCATTCAGGTCCAGACAACGGCAACCTTCAACCCGCTGGTCTTCGTTCCGGGGATCGCCAGCCACACCTTCAAAATGTATGGCAATGCTCAGGAGCAGGTTCTGCAGTGATGAAACACTCCATGCTAAGCGAGCGAGGCGCGACCGCGATCGAACTGGCGCTTGCTATGTCGGTCTATATGGCTCTGTTTATCGGCGTCATTGAGGTGTCCCTTGCCCTCTATACGTATAACTACGTTTCTGATGCGGCCCGGGAAGCCACCCGCTGGGTTGTCGTTCGCGGTTCCAATTCCTGCACCATCGCTTCTACTTTTCCACACTGCAATCTTCTGCCAACCAACGTGACTTCCACGACAAACCCCAGTGCCAACCCGGTCCTTCAGTACGTCGAGGAACTGAATTATCCGGGCATGAATAAGAACAATCTTTCCGTAAGCGTCACCTGGTACGTAGCGAGTCAGGATGCGAATGGAAGCACGAGTTGGAAAACGTCGTGCACAGGGGCGACGGACGCCAACGGCAACCCCTGCAATGCCACGGGAAATCAAGTCAAGGTTGTTGTCACCTATACCTATCCATTAGCGATACCATTCGCTACCAAGAAGAATCTGAGCCTCAGCAGCACATCCGAGATGATGATCAACGAGTAGACGATCTCTAGGTAGCTCAGTACAAAAATCCACTTACAAAAGTTGCGGTGAATGCGGCACTTCGATGGCGACTCCTCGCGTCGACGCTACAGTTTAGGCGCGACAAGGCTGCCGCAACAATGCGCGGAGAGTCACCAGGCCCGTCCCAGGGCGGATAACTTTGAATTTCCTATGAATAAGCCCGCGCGTACCCCGAGACTGCTTTAACGCCAGCTCACCGCCAGGTGCCACCGCAGCTTGTACTGCGCCGTCTTCTCCAGCACCCGCTCGTACTCCCGCAATTCGCCCAGGATCGGCAGTGTCTCCGACCCGAATGCCACCGGCGTCTCCGCAAGAAAACGAATCAGCGCGCGTACGCTCACCAGCCCATCCGCCGGGTCAAACCATTGCGGCTCCGGCAGGTTGCGAGCCCACTCCGGATCGCCCGCGCCCTGGTCCAGCAGCAGGCACATCGAGTTCTCGTCCGCAGAGAAGAACTGCAGCAGAGGCGCAACCCTCAGCGACTCCGCCAGACGCTCCAGCGCATCTTCATTACGCGCCAGCGCGTGGCCGTTGACGAAGATGTCGAAGCCGGGGTCTTCTCCTTCCACGACAATGTACAAACTCGCAGCCATCGTTCTGAGCATAGTGGAGAGAAACTGAAGCAAACGCTCAATTTCCCCTCCAGGTAATCCAAAGGATTAATGGTTTCCGTCGCCGCGCAAGATTACGCAAGTTTCATGCGAATGGCTGCACGCATACAACAAAAGCGTCATCTCGTTCATTCTCAATATCAGACCGCATCTAAAATTGGTAGCAGAACGGTTTGTGGAACTGAGGAACCCGGGTGGATTGGACCAAACTCCCCGACCTTGCAGCGGTGGCTGCGCTGACGTGCGCGTTTGCGTCCGTGGCGCGGCGCGGCCAGACCACAGCCTCGCGGCATTGGCTCACCGGCTGGGTTCTGATTGCTGTCCACTTCGCCGCCTTCATCTTCTCTCCCGCTCCCGGCGTCTGGGGGATCGATCGCAACCGACATCGGCTTGATCTCGCTCATCTCTGCCGGCGTGCTGTTCATGTGGGCATCCGTTCCCTATCGCACTGAGCGCTCCAGCGTTTGGATGTTGATCTCGTTGCTCGCCACCAACGCAATCTACGTTGTGCTGCTGGACTTCGATCACCCCTGGCCGTGGGCGCTCAACATCGCGGCAATCCTGTTTGGAGCGGCGCCCTTGACCATCGCCCTCACTGCGCGGCGCGACTTTACGCACCTTCTGCGCTGGTTGCTCGTCGGCCTCTACTGCGTGCTCGCCGTATTCCTGCTTGCCTTCCAGAACCGGCCCGGCAGTGGACTCGATATCGCATCCAATGCGGTCCTGTTTACGGTCTTTTTCGGTTGCTGCATCCACGTCTGGTACAGCTACCGCGAACGCGTCAGCGCAGGCTCGTTGATCACGATTGTCGGTTTTCTTGGTTGGGCAATGGTGTTTGTCGTGGCGCCTCTGGCCGGATTTCTTGTGCCCAATGCGCAAATCGAGAACGAGGTCTGGAACCTTCCCAAGTATGTTGTCGCCGTCGGCATGATTCTGCTCCTCCTCGAAGACCAGATCGAGCACAACAAGTACCTCGCGCTGCACGACGAACTCACCGGCTTGCCGAACCGCCGTCTCTTTCTTGACCGCCTGGCGCTCTCGCTTGAGCGCGCGCGCCGCATGGAATCCAAGGCCGCCCTGCTGGTGATCGACTTGGACCACTTCAAGCAGGTCAACGATACCCTTGGCCACCATGCCGGCGACCTGCTGCTCAAAAAAGTCAGCTCGATCTTCCAGAGCCGCGTCCGCCGCTCTGATACCGTGGCCCGCACCGGTGGCGATGAGTTCTCTCTCATCCTCGAAGAGCCCACCAACCGCTCCAACGCCAAGTGGGTCGCAAAGTCGCTGATGGAGATGCTCGAACAGCCCTTGCAGGTCGGCGATCACACCCTCAAGGTCGGAGCCAGCATCGGCGTTGCCGTATTCCCCGACGATGCAGCCGACATTGAAGCTCTGTGCATTGCTGCCGACCTCCGCATGT
Source organism: uncultured Acidobacteriaceae bacterium (assembly GCA_963830285.1). Lineage (GTDB taxonomy): Bacteria > Acidobacteriota > Terriglobia > Terriglobales > Acidobacteriaceae > Telmatobacter. The sequence goes on along the minus strand of CAWHLU010000006.1, from coordinate 389,413 downwards.
ACGACGACAAGAATGTCTCGCGAGAGACCGGCGCCGAGCGCCTCCCCGTCAAGTCAGAACCCCTGCCCGAGTTTCGCAGCAAGGAAAACGAAGGCTTCAAAATGATCGCGCACGTACCGAAAATCTGAGTCGCGACAGCCCCTAAACGCCTGTCCGTCGATCCCACGACGTGCCCGGACCCGATCCCAACCGTCTCAGCCAAAACAATGCCCGGCTTTGGCTCGGGCATTCTGCGTGCGTGTGTTTTGTCGAATTTGGCCAGATTACCGGCTGCCGCCGCCGCCACCCGGTCCGCCGCGTCCGCCGCGACGACGACGCCGACGGCGATTGTTGTTGCTCCTGCGGCGCCACCGGCAGCCAGCGGGCCGCGGAGCTGCGCCGGCAACCTGGCCTGACCGGCACCGGCGCGCCATCGACGCGATTGAAGTTCGGCTCGTTCTCCTCGTCGAACTCCTCGCCCTCCTCGTCCTCGTCGAAGTCGTCTCCGCCCTCGATCAGAATCGTGCTCTGATTCGAGCTCGGCTGACGCTCGTCGAACTCGTGGCGCGGCCGCGCTGGCGCGGCGGAGCGCGGCTGTCGCCACGCCGTCAACCACGGCTCCGGAGCTTCCGCCGCCGGAGCCGACTGCGCCAGCTTCGCCTTCTGCTCCTTGATCAGCGCCTTGCGGCTGAGCTTGATGCGGTTGCCTTCGATGGCCAGCACCTTCACCATCACCTGGTCGCCTTCGCGCAGCTCGTCCTTCACTTCCTTCACGCGATGCTCGGCGATCTCGGAGATGTGCAGCAGGCCATCGGTGCCGGGGAACAGCTCGACAAACGCGCCGAACTCCGCCAGGCGAACCACCTTGCCCAGGTAGACCTTGCCGATCTCCGGCACGGCCGTGATGTTGCCGATGATTTCCAGCGCCCTCTTCAGGCCGTCGGCGTCGCTCGAGGCAACGCTCACCTTGCCCGTGTCGTCCACATCGATCTTGGCGCCGGTCTGCTCGATGATGCCGCGAATGGTTGCGCCACCCTTGCCGATCAGGTCGCGAATCTTGTCGGTCGGAATCATGACGGTCTCGATGCGCGGCGCATAGGCTGAACGCTCCGTGCGCGGTCCGTCCAGCACGGCATCCATCTTGTCCAGCAGGAAGAGCCGGCCGCGCTTCGCCTGCTCCATCGCCTGCTGCAGAATCTCGCGGGTCAGGCCGCCGATCTTGATGTCCATCTGCAGCGCGGTAATTCCCTTGCGCGTTCCGGCCACCTTGAAGTCCATATCGCCGTAGTGATCTTCCGCGCCGGCAATGTCGGTAAGGATGGCGTAGTCGTCGCCTTCCTTCACCAGGCCCATGGCCACGCCGGCCACCGCGCCCTTGAGCGCGATGCCGGAGTCATACAGCGCCAGGCTCGCGCCGCAGACCGAAGCCATCGACGAAGAGCCGTTGGACTCCAGAATGTCGCGACACGATGCGGATGGAGTAAGGCGACTCTTCGGCGCTCGGCAGAACCGCGGTGATGGCGCGCTCCGCCAGTGCTCCGTGGCCGATTTCGCGACGGCCAGTGCCGGTCATACGGCCCGTTTCGCCAACGCTGAACGGCGGAAAGTTGTAGTGGAGCATGAAGTTCTTCTTCTTCTCGCCTTCATAGCTCTCCAGCCGCTGGCCGTCGTCCGCGGTGCCCAGTGTCGCCGTCACCAGGGCCTGCGTTTCGCCGCGGGTAAACAGCGCCGAACCGTGCGTGCGAGGCAGAACGCTGGTCTCAATGGTGATCTGCGCGAATCTCGTCGAAGGCGCGGCGGTCGGGACGAATGCGGTCCTTGGTCACCTGCTCGCGGAAGGTCCGCTCGCGCAGCAGCTCGTAGTAGTGGCCAGCTTCTTCTTGGCCGTCGGATCGTCGGCAGGCAGCTCGGCAGCCAGCTCGTCCTTGATCTTCTTGACCAGCGCGTAGCTCTCGGTCTTGCCGTGCGTCTTGGTGTCGAGCGCGTCCTTGAGCCGGTCGCCGATCTTGGCCTTCAGTTCGTCGTAGTAGGCCTTCGTCGAACTCGGGCGCGGTAAATGCCCGCTTCGGCTTGCCGGCCTTGGCAACCAGCTCGTCGATCGCGGCGACGATCTTCTTGATCTCGGCGTGGGCGAATTCGATGGCGGCCAGGATGACCTCTTCGGTCTCTTCCTTGGCGCCCGACTCGATCATCACGATGCCGTCCTTGTGGCCGACGACCATGATGTTCACCGTGGTCGCGGCGCGCTCGGCATAGGTGGGATTGATGACAAACTCGCCATTCACGCGGCCCACGCGAACGGCGCCAACCGTGGCGCTGAAGGGAATGTCGGAGAGAGCCAGCGCCGCGGCGGCGGCGTTGATGCCGACCACGTCGGGATCGTTTTCCTTGTCGGCGGAGAAGACCAGCGCAATCACCTGGGTCTCGTTGCGGAAGCCATCGGGGAACAGCGGACGGATGGGGCGGTCGATCTGGCGGCAGGTCAGAACTTCCTTCTCGCTGGGCCGGCCTTCGCGCTTGATGAAGCCGCCGGGAATGCGTCCGCCGGCATAGGTGTACTCGCGGTAATCCACCGTGAGGGGGAAGAAGTCGATGCCTTCCCGTGGGTCGGGAGAGGCGACTGCGGTGGCCAGAACCACGGTTTCGCCCGTGGTGACCAGTGCGGCGCCAGAGGCTTGCTTGGCCATGCGGCCGGTCTCAAAGACCAGCCGCTTGCCGCCGGCAAGCTCGACGGCTACTTCATGTTTAGACATAGAGTCCTCGTTTCGTTTTGTTCGCTTGGGAAACTTGTGGATGGGAGTAGCGCCGGAAGTGCGGTGAAGTCGACTGGCGAGTGCGTCGCGAAAGTCGCAGGACGCGACGCAAAAGCGTGCGAAGTGTGCAATGCGCTCAGCGGAGCAAATTCGCGCTGGCCGCATGCGCGAATCGCCTGCGCTGGCAGCGCCACAGGCGACAGCTCTGCGCAAGCCCTGGCAGCATGTTCGATTCGCCAGGTACACCATGGCCCCAGGTTCTGGGTAAAACGGGGCCGTGACCAATATCCGGTCTGGGCGCTTCCGGGTCAACGTTTGCTTTCTGATTACTTGCGGATACCGAGTTTGCCGATCACGTCGCGATAGCGATCGGAATCGTGCGTCTTCAGGTAATCCAGCAGGCGGCGGCGCTTGCTGACCAGCATCAAAAGTCCACGCCGGGAAGCGTGATCCTTCTTGTGGGTCTTGAAATGCTCGGTCAGTTCGCCAATCCGCTCACTCAGAATCGCGATCTGGACTTCCGGGGAACCGGTGTCCGTCTCGTGGGTGCGGAAGCGTTCGATCAGGGTAGTTTTCTTTGCAGTCGCCAGCACGGCGTGTGTTACTCCTCTTGTGTTCTCAGTCCACTCTCAAGTGTCTAGATAGAGATTACCATGAATGACTTGCGCGAGTAACCCCGCGCCCTCTATGCCCCGGCGAAATCATCACCTGCCGTTCCATGCAATCACCTGAACTACAGTGATATCGAGCCGTGGAGTTCCAACAAGTGCAACGAAAGACAACCCTCTACATCGATATCGACGACACCATCATCGCCCAGGTCCTGCCCGGTTCCGGATTCGATCTGCGTCCCTTCGTCATCACCCAGCTCACAGTCCTGGGCCGCATGTACGACTGCTGCTGGCTCACTTCCTGGCCCTATATTGACCCCGCCGCACCCTGCAGCGTGTCCGTTTCAACCCTGATCCGCAGCCTCTACGGCGCCCGCATCAACGAGACCTTCCGCTACGCCGACTGGGATCCGCGACCACCCCGACGGCAAAGCCGGCTTTGTCCTCCGCAACGAAGCACCCGAAGACTGGTATTGGCTCGAAGATCCGATCCCGAAAGGCGAAGAAGCCGCCCTCGCTGCGGCCGGCAAACTCGATCGCTACATCCCTGTCCAGCCGATCGGCGCATGGGGTTTCCTCGACGCCGTCAACGAACTGTTCCGGCGCAGCGGAAAAACTGCCGCCGATATCAGAAACGCCGGCGGCCGCCCTGAATGGTTCGACCCCGGCGCTCTTGTTTCCTTGAATGATTCCTGTCTACTGATGGCCACTGCCTGTTCGACTGTGCAACGCTCTCACCAGAGTTTTCCCGCAGTGCCCTTCAGCCCATGGTGACCCGTCGGCCCCAAAACAGTCATAATTCTCATAATGCCTTTTACGCTCTCGCACGCTGCCGCAGCCCTCCCGTTTCGGCGTACTCGTCTCATCATGTCGGCCCTGGTCATCGGCTGCTTCGCCCCCGATTTCGAGTACTTCATTCCTTTTGAACACCACAGCGCCTTTGGCCACACATTGCCGGGCGTCTTTATCCTCGACCTGCCTCTCAGCCTGGCCGTACTTTGGCTTTTTCACCGCTATGCCAAGGAGCCCCTCGCCGCATGCCTGCCCGGAAACGCGCGCGCAAGACTTGAACTCGGACCCAACGCCTGCCAATCAACTCGCTTTCGCGCTTTGCCCTGATCGTGTTCTCCATCCTCGTGGGCATTGCCACCCACATCCTGTGGGACTCGTTTACTCACTCCGGAAATTGGCTCAGCAATCACCTGCCCTTTCTCAGCGTTTACATTTCGCTTCCGCTCTTTGGTCCTCGTCCCTGGTTCGCGATCTTGGAATACTTCAGTTCCGCCTTCGGCATCGTCGTTCTCTTGCTCTGGGCTATTCACTGGTATCGCAACGCGACACCCGTCTCTGCCAATTCCAATCGGAGATTCGTGAGGCGCGACAGAATCGCTCTCGCCTGTTCGTTTCTGATTGCGCTTTTCATCGCTCTGGTCCGCGCCGTCGCATTCGGCCTCCCCAACGGAGTGCACGGAGCCCAGCGCTTCATGACCATCGTCGCGATTACAGGAATCGCCGTGTTCTGTTTCCAGACTCGTGATCTACGGCATTATGCGAAGTCGCACCCGCAACACCGTCAATCCCGCTTGAAACATCGTCGTCGCTGCCGGATGCCCCATTCATGCGGCGTCTTTCGCCGCATGAGTGGGATCCTCATCATCCGATCAATCCTTCAGCAGCGCTCGTCTGATCAGCCCCGGCAGCCGCCTCTGCGCCGCCTCCACATTCCCAGACGACTCCGCCAGCGCATCGAAAAACTCGAACGACGTCAACGCCACCAGGCTCGCAATCTGCTCCGACCTCGGCCCGTGCGCGCGATCGCCAAGCCGCTCGATCACCCGCGCAGCCCCTGCGTGCCGGCGCTGGTTTCTTGCCTCAATCGCCTTGCCAAACTCCGGATCAATCGCGGCGATCCCGTGAATGCGCTTCAGCAGCAGCCGGTTCCTTGACCAGAATGTCGAGAACACATCAATGAACCCGTCGAGCATCGCCCCCGCATCGCGCGCCGTCATCACTTCCCGCATCCGCTCCATCCCGCCGTCGCGGGCGATCTGATCGAACAGCGTCTCCAGCACCCCAGTTCGCGTGCCGAAAAGATTGTGGATGGTCTGCCGCGTTACCCCGCTCGCCTTGGCCAGCGACTCCATCGAAAACTCCCGCATCCCTCCCGACTCGAGCTGTTCCCGAGCCGCCGAAAGCACAGCCGCCCTCGTGCGCCCCATCTGCTCCAGGCGCTTGCCCAGCTCATAAGGGCGCTTGCATGAAGGATTTCCGTCGCTTCCATCAAATCCATCTTACCCGTCCAAATTACATTTGACAATATGTAAAACTAATATTAAGCTCTGATCCTGTCAGTGGGAGGTCGCTGATGCTCCTTCATTCCCAACCCGCCCCGGCTCCTCCATTCCGGTTCAAAAGCTCCTCTCTGGCTCCGCGCCGGTTTCTGGATCGCCATCGCCATCTCCGTCGCCGTCGTCCTCCGCCGCATCGTCGCGCTCGCCGCCCCATCCCCCAACGGACCGCCCCAGTTGGCCGCACTCGACAACGCCTTCGCCGCGCATGCCGCCCTCACTCTCGCCCACATCCTTCCCGCACTGCTCTTCGTCCTGCTTGCCCCTGTCATCGTCTTCCGTCCCGATCGGCTGCCCGCCTGGGTAGCATCGCATCTTCTATCCGCTCGGCGCCATCGTCGGCCTCACCGCCTACGCCATGAGCCTGTACTCCGTCGGCGGCTGGACAGAACGCTCCGCCGTCCTGCTCTTCGACACACTCTTTCTCGTCTCGCTCGGCCGCGCTTATCGTATATAGATTGCATCGCCGACAATGATGCGCGAGCGCCGCTGGCAACTCCGCGCCATCGCCATCCTTCTCGGCATCGCCACCACGCGCCCGGTGATGGGCGTCTTCTTCGCCACCGCTCGTCTCACCCACCTCGTGCCGCAACAGTTCTTCGGCATCGCCTTCTGGATCGGCTTCTCCATCAACGTCCTCGTCTTCGAACTCTGGATTCGTTCCGTCGATCGCCACCGCGCAGTACGCATCCGGCTCGCAACTCCCAAACTCCCCCATGAGGAGCGTCCTATGACCTCGACCAACTCCGTACCCCGCCGCGACCGCCAACTTCAAGCATCTCGGGACCGCCGCTCTGGCTTCTCGCCATTCTCTACGTCGTCCTCTTCAACGCCGGACTCTTCCCCGTCACCATGTATGGCGGCCTGCCCTACTGGCCCGGCCCATGGGAATCGCCCGCCGTCATTGCGGCATTCTTCCAGACCCAGGTCCCCGCGCGTGCTCGCCTGCCTCCTTCTCCAGACCGGCGCGATGATCTGTCTCGGCCTCTTCACCGCCGTCGTCGTCAGCCGCCTGCAGTTTCTCGGCATACGCGCCGCCGGCGTAACCATCGCCCTCTTCGGCGGATTCCTCTGCGTCTTCGACAGCATGGCTGCTGCCTTCACGACGTGGACACTCATCCGCCCCGCCGTCGCCGCAAATCCGCAAATCCTCGTTGCCCTCAACTACTTGTCCTATGCCTTCGGCGGCCCCGGCTTCTCCATCCCCATGGGCCTTCTGATGGCCGGAGTCTCCATCACCGCAGGCCTCTCCAGACTCATCCCTCGATGGGTCATGATTCTCGGCCTCTTCCTCGCAGCCTGCGGCGAACTGAGCGTCTTCCACCTCATCAGCCCCCAACTCCTCTTCCTGATTCCGCTGGTGCGCTTCCCCGGCTTCATCTGGATCATCGCCGTCGGCGTCACCCTCCCGCGCTACCGCAAAGAGCAACCCTTAGCCGCCGCCGTAGAACGAACCGACCCGCGCCTGAAATGTGTTTCTGAATTTCGCCAAGTTAGCACTGTAGTCCCAGGTCAGCACTGCGGGTCATTGGCACTGTCATTCCGAGCGACCAACGGGAGTCGAGGAACCTGCAGTTGCTTTTTTGAGTGCAGCCTCAGAGTCATCGAAATCATTTGACCGTGCGCCAGGCGCAATTCATGCGGCGTCTGTTGCTGTATGAATGGGTCTCCCACCAGCGCAGCCGTCATGCCGCCAGCCCTCTCAGGCGTGTCATCCTGAGTTCCGCATGCTTGGGGCCCCGTCGCGCGTCAGCGCGATGGGGTAAGCGGGACGAAGGATCTGCTTTTGCTTATGCCGCCTCGACACTCACGGCCCCGGATCCCGCCAGTAATTCGCGCGCGCCACAATCTTCGCCCCATAATCCTCCACCGTACGCACCCGAATCGTGTGCAGCCCCGGCGTCGGATCCGAAGGGCTGAATGTAATCAAGTACCGATTGCGCACATCCTTCGCCGCCTCCATCACCCGCGCTTCAAATCGCCGGTCGCCGGTAAACGTCGTGTACTCGCCCCCGCTCATGATCGCAATCTGCTTCGCCACATTCTTCTTGAACGCCTGCACCGCCATCACCAGCGTCGACACCATGTTCAGCGTCCGGTCCTCGCCATTGTCCTTGATGTCGTGCGCCAGCTCCGCCTTCGAAGGCGAAAACGTAATGCTCAGCACCAGCACATCCGATCGCCCGATCTTGCTTACCAATTGCGCGGGCTTGGTGTGCTTGCTGCCGTGGTCGCGCTCTTCGCTGATCAGCAGCAGCACGCGCCGATACTCCTTCGGCTGATCCTCCAGCAGATCGACCCCATAGCTGATCGTGTCCAGAATCGCCGCTCCGCCATCGCCTGGCTCCAGTTGCTGCAGACTCTGCCGCCAGTTCCTCTTCAGAGTGCGTATAGTCCTGCATCAGTCGCGGCTTGCGATCCAAACCCCACCAGCGCGGCCTGGCTGCGCGGGTCCGACAAGAAACACATCCAGCAGCGGCCCCAGCTTCGCCAGCTTCTGAAACTCCAGCGCACCCCGCCCTTCCCTCTTCCATCGCAACCACCAGCGCCACCGGAGCCGTGTCCAGTTCCTCCTGCACGTGAATCTTCTGCGGAACGCCGTTGTCCTCCACCACAAAATCCGATTGCTTCAACCCGTAGACGATGCCGCCTCCATGCGGCTTCTCCACCAGCGTCGGCACCAGCACCTCATTCGTCGTCACCCGAATCGTCGGCGACGCCACCTTGACTCCCGGCATCGGCTTCGGCGGCTCAATCGGCGGCAACTGCTGCGCCTGCGCCAACGCCGCAAACAACAAACCACCCGAAACCACAAGCTTCATCAATCGATCAATCCGAAATCTCTCCTCTGCATGAATCGACTGCTCCTCGACGGGAAACCGTACTTCCCGGGACCCATCCTCGTGTAGGAAGGTGGGAAAGCCGGGTGCCCCATCCTTGCGCAGCAAGGGTGGGAAAGCAACCTCAGCGCGCACAAGAGCAACTTCTCTCAACGCCGCGCCGCACCATCGATCGCCTGGCGCAAAGCGAAGTACGCCGGCGTCGGCTTCAAATCGTCATCAAACGGCAACGGCCTTTGTCGCGAACCATCCGGCCGCTGCGCCCATGGCTGCTTCGATTGCGTAAGCCACGAATGCGCGCTGGCAATCCCCCACGTCAGCAGCAACGGCACATTCGGCTCTGCCAGCACCAGGCGCGGATAGTCGTCAAACACCCGCGCCACCGCTGTGTCCTGCGCCTCCGGGCCGCCCTCAATCTTGCGCGTGTTCACATCCATCTCCGTCACGTAAACTTCCAGCCCCATCTTCCCCGCTTCGCGAATAAACGCCGTCAGCCCCGCTCCTGGCTGCGGTCCATCCGCTTTCAAGTGGCTCTGCACGCCGACCGCATGAATCGGCACGCCCTTCGCCTTGAACCGCTTCAACAGCGCCAGCACCTGTTCGCGTTTTGTTGTCTGATCCGGCGTGTCCAGCTCAATGTCGTAATCGTTGTACGTCAGCTTCGCCGTCGGGTCGGCCTCCGCCGCAGTACGATATGCCAGTTCCAGGTACTCCGGGCCGATCAGGTCCAGCCACAGCGTCTTCCGTAGGCCGTTCGCCAAACTATCCTTGGGATTGATCGCCTCGTTCACAACGTCCCAGCTATGGATCTGTCCGCGAAAGTGCCCCGCCACCGTCTGAATGTGATCGGTCAGAAGTTGCCGCGCGTTCTCCTTCGTCGCTGTGCTCTTCAACCACTCCGGATTTCCCTCGTGCCAGCACAGATTGTGTCCACGCACGCGCTGCCCCGAAAGTTTCGCAAAGCGCATCAACTTGTCCGCCTGCGCAAAATCAAAACTCGTGGGAGATGGCCGCAGTGCGTGCCACTTCATCGCATTTTCCGCGACCAGGATATTCGCCTGCTCCTTGATCAGCAGTGTGTACCCATCCGTGGTCGTCCCAGCCGCTAGCCCATCCACGTCCAGCAGTTGTGGAACCACCGCCGTTCCATACATCAGCCCGCGCGCTTCCGCATGCGCCCGTAGCGAACCCGACCCCGTCACGCCCTGCCCGGCGGCCGGTGAATCCGGCTCTGCGGCAGTTGGCCCCGCCCTCAGCCATCGCGGAATCACCGCCATCGCACCAGCGGCCACCACCGTCCGCCCAAACTCCCGCCTCGTCCACCGCGAACCGCGCTTCTCAGACATCATTTCTCCTTCGTAGCCTTGAAATTCTCAATTGCATCTTGCGATCGGCGAAACCACTTGTTTGCGCGCCGGGTCAACCCCGCTTGCTTGCGGGCTCGTCTTGTATCGGGGCGCCGGCCTTAGCCGTGCCGAAACCGCTTCCGAAAGCCAGAAACCGTTTCTAGAAGACGGTGTCATTCTGAGCGCCGCACGCTTGGGGCCCCAGCCCGCCAGCGGCGCGGTGGGGTAAGCGGCGCGAAGAATCTGCTTCTGCTTTTCATCCGCACACGCTGGATGCCCCATTCATGCGGCGTTTTTGCTGCATGAGTGGGACGCCATGACTGCTCTTGCACCGAGTCAAGGCCGCCGCCGCGCCTCCCGTTCCAGGTCCCCAGTCCAGAACAGGAAACTCAACAGCTCCCACTTCTGTTCCCACATGAATCCGAATACATCGCGAGCCCTCAGGCTCTCGGCCGGCTTGCCCGAATAAGTCTCCACCCGCCATCGCAGAAACTCACTTCGCCACGGCGTCAGCCGATGCCCGCGCGTCGCATTCCAAAGAAACCGCATCGCTCCAAACAAACCTGGAATCCCCCCTCCGAGTGTAAATCTCGTCCCGCGACCGCCGTGCCCTCCGGATGCCCGAAGCTTTGCGCGGGTAGCGTCGATTCCCTACCCGATGTCAACCCCTATCCTGCCGCTTTCCCAGCCATAGCCAACAAAACAAACAACGAAAAAACCCCCGGCGGATTTGCAGGTAATTTCCCTGTCCCGATGCACAATGGAATCGTGAATGGAACCTCCCGATTCCGCGGATGAGCGTATCGCGCTCGTCAGTACGAGAGCGAGTCGCTAAGTCCAATCCACAAAGGAATCTACGGCTAATTGCAATCCACGCAGGAATCTAGCGCCAACTCCGTCTACACGTAGATGAAAATAAGGTGTTTATCTGGAGAGACCGGATAATAGGGGGGTCGAAGAGTTACGCCACCTCGAACTCGGAATTCATCCCTGCAACTTGTCAAACAAACTCCCTGACCCGAGTTGCGAAATCACAGACTCGAGCGCCGTCTCCTGCGTCTTCGACAACGAGAGTTGCGTCGCCACTGTCGCCAGATCGGCCTGCATCAGGTTCGTCTGCGCCGCCGTGAGCTGCGTCTACCGAGAAGAGCAACTGCAATCTCGATGAGCATCGTCGCGGCCAGGACCGGTGCCGCAAGTTCGACGGCGGCCAGAAACAGGCCGCCGGCGGCTTGAACGATTACGCGCGCGGTGAGCGGCGCGAGAGTAAAGGCCCCAAGCGGCACGGCACGAAAACTGCGCACCAGCGAAACCATGAGGATGCGATCGAGTCCGGCGGCGATTACAACCAGCGTGCCCATGAGTTGAAACAGGTCTCCCATGAGCGGCGTCTGGATGTTGGAGGTTGGATCGAGCAGGTTGACCATGGAGAAGCTGAACTGCACGCCAGCGATCTGACCGGCAAAGAGAAGCATTTCGTTCAGCAGAGAGAGCACGATCCCGTAGACGAGGCCCATGGCGATCTCGCCCAGCAACGCGTTCAGGCTGATTTCAACATGCGCATGGGGCAGCGCAGCGACCACAGGGGCAAGCAGAAACGCCACCGCCGCGACGAATACGGCCTTGGTCCGCGCCGGAAGAGCCGAGGATGAGAAGAACGGCGCGAAGACGACAATTCCGCTCACACGTACCAGGGTAAGAATCATCGCACTGAGAAAACCTGCCCACGCGCTCATCAGATTGCCCCTAAGGAACTGCAAAGTTCCCGGTCTAGCCGAGATAACGGTGAAGGTCAGTCATCAGGCGCAGGGTGTAGGCCGCAAGACGCCCCAGAAACCATGGCATGCCGACAAGCAAAATGAGCGCCACCGCGCCGAGGCGCGGAACCGATGTCAAAGATTGCTCCTGCAGACTCGTCAGCGTCTGGAAGAGTGTAAGCAGGAAGCCGATCGCAACGGCTACAACCAGCACGGGTGCGCTGAGAACCATGGCCTCTTTCATCAGCTGGCGAAGCAATTCGGAGACAAGATCCGGAGTCATGAGATTCTCCTCAGAAACTCTTCAATAGAGATTGAGCAAGCAGGTTCCAGCCATCCACCATGACGAACAGCAAAATCTTGAGTGGCGTCGAGACAACGACGGGCGGCAGCTGAAACATGCCGATGGACGTGGTGATGGCAGCGGTGACCATATCGACCAGCAGGAAAGGCAGAAACAGAACAGCGCCAATGGCAAAGCCTGCTTTCAATTCCGAGAGGATGTAAGCCGGCACGACAACGCGCATGGGCAGGTCGTCGGGGGAATTGGGGCGCGGAAGCTGACCGGCAGCGGCGAAGAGGGCGAGATCCTTTTCGCGCGCGTAATGCAACAGGAAGTGCTTGACGGGCTGCGCGCCGTGCTCAATGGCATCCCAGCCGGTGATCTGTCCGGCACGGTAGGGCTCAACGGCTTGCTGATCGACCTGGTTGAGAACCGGCGTCATCAGAAACCAGGTCATCATCAGTCCGAGCCCGAGCAGGGTGGGGTTGGACGGGGCAGTCTGGGTGCCGAGCGCCTGGCGCAAAAAGTGAAAGACCACCATCAGCCGCACCAGCGGCGTCATGCACATAAGAATCGCGGGAAGAAGCGTGATCAGCGTCAGGGCGAGAAGAATTGTCCACGGAGTTGAGTCCCCCGGATGCAGGCGCGCATCGAGATTGGGCAGCAGTGACGCCTCGGGAGCAACCGCATGCGCTGCGAGCAGAAACGCGATCATAGGCACTTGCCTTCTGCGTCTGCCGTGCGCGCCCGCTTCGTGGTACGACGAGGGGCAGAAGGCTTCAAAGGAAAGAACACGGGCGCCCCGTCGGACGAGGTGGCTACTAACAATCGCTGGCCATCGGCTTCAATCAGCGCAACGATCTGCCTGGGCGCAAGACTGATTCTTTCCACCAGCGCCAACCTCGGCTCTCTGAGGGCACGCCGTCGGAGCCGAGCCAGCAGCCATTCCCCGAGACCGGGCCTGACCTGCGATGCAGCTCCGGCAGCACCGACGCTTCGCTCCTCAGCCAAACCCAGTGCATTTGCAAAAACTCCCAAGTTTTTTCTCCTCAGACCAGGCGGGTAATACGAACCGCAAGTCGTTGATCAATAACTTCGAATTCGGTCCATGCCAGTTGCGCACCCGGAGCAGCCAAAGGCAGGTCATCTCCCTGAACCCACTGCGACGCGATGACAGCACCCTTCGCAAGGGTCAGCAGCTCGCGTACACGGAACTTCCGGATCGGGACCGAAACGTCGATCTCGACTGGCAACCGGAAGACCAGCGCATTCATACTCTGGGCTCCTTCACTCACCGCAGCCGCAGAGGATTGAACCAGGGCCGATTCAGCCGAACCGGAAGCGGAAGGTTGCGGTGCCAGTGGTGGCTGATTTGGCATTTGGCTGAAATACGTGCAGGGGAAGGGCCAGATTGAGTTCAGAAATCTTGGAGTGGGCTCATAAATGCATTCAAGGATCATATTTCTCTTGTCGCGGAGTGGCATGAATCGGCATTCCGATCGCTGCTACACTAGAAATAGAGATTGCCAGCGAGATTTGCGCGCGACAGCTAAGATTTGAGGTCAAAGAAGATGCCCCAAAAGAATGAAAACAAGAGCATTGCTGGAACAGGTTTACGTCTTAAGGTTGGCCTTGCCGAGATGTTGAAGGGCGGAGTCATCATGGACGTCATGAACGTGGAACAAGCCCGTATCGCGGAAGAGTCAGGAGCCGTTTCGGTCATGGCGCTGGAGCGCGTACCGGCGATGATTCGCGCCGAGGGCGGAGTGGCGCGCATGGCCAAACCGAGCCTCATCAAGCAGATCATCCAGGCAGTCTCGATTCCCGTGATGGCCAAGGCGCGCATCGGTCACTTCGCAGAAGCACAGATCCTTCAAGAGATCGGAGTGGATTTCATCGACGAGAGCGAAGTGCTGACCCCGGCCGATGAAGCTCACCACATCGACAAGCATGCGTTCACTACCCCCTTTGTGTGCGGCGCGCGGAACCTCGGAGAAGCCCTGCGGCGGATTGCCGAGGGTGCGGCGATGATTCGCACCAAGGGCGAGGCAGGGACCGGAGACGTGGTCCACGCGGTTCGGCATATGCGCCAGATTGTGAAAGAGATGAAGGCTCTCACGGTGCTGAGCGAACAAGAGCTCTACGCGGCAGCAAAGGAACACCAGGCGCCTTATGAGTTGATCAAGATGGTGGCGCAGGCGGGCAAACTGCCGGTGCCGAACTTTTCGGCGGGCGGGATTGCAACCCCGGCGGATGCGGCGCTGATGATGCAGCTTGGCGCCGAAGCTATTTTTGTCGGGTCCGGGATCTTCATGAAGGAGCGCGCAACGCCTCTCGACGTCGAGAACGACCCGGCCGAGCGCGAAGAAGCCGTTTCGCGGGCCAAGGCAATCGTGATCGCCACAACGCACTTCAACGACCCCAAGATCCTCGCCGAAGCCAGCGAGCAGGTCACGGGCACGATGAAGGGACTTGCAGCAGCCGCAATCGAGGAGTCTCAGTTGTTGCAGACACGCGGCTGGTAGATTTACCGGGATGCATTTTGAATTGTGAAAGCCGGAATTGAGACTCAATTCCGGCTTTTATACTTTGTATTGAGGACCATCGGGGTTGTTTCGACGATCTCGACGACCTTGAATTCACCCATCGTGCCAGAAACAAGCGGAGGAGAGCGAAGATTGAACGCGGAAGTCAGGCGGCCGCGCATTGGAGTTCTCGCGATACAGGGTGACTACGCCGCCCATGCCGAAGCTCTGGACGAGGCGGGCGCAACTCCGATTGAAGTGCGCAAACGCGAGGAACTGTCGGAACTGGATGGATTGATTCTGCCAGGAGGCGAATCAACCACCATGCTGAAATTCCTTGAACGTGGGCATCTCTTCGACGAATTGAGGCATTTCTGTTCCACCCTGCCGGTCTTCGGAACCTGCGCGGGAGCAATCTTGCTGGCGCGGGAAGTGCGGAACCCGGCACAGCGGAGTCTGGGCCTGCTGGATGTTGTGGTTGAACGAAACGCATATGGGCGTCAGATTGACTCCTCAATTCTTTTCTCCGATTCGAAGCTGCCCGGCGGGAAGTTGGAGATGGTGTTTATCCGTGCTCCGCGCATCGCCGAAATCGGACCGGACGTCGAAGTGCTGGCTCAGCGGGAGGGAGATCCGACGCTGGTGCGCCAGGGGAAGCTGATGGCGGCAACGTTTCATCCCGAGCTGACGACTGATCGACGTGTTCACAGGGCTTTTGTTGATCTTGTGAATGCCAATCTCCGACCGTAAGCCGGGTTCGAAACGCAGATTCGAGAAAAAGGCCATCCCGTTCGAGGATGGCTGCGTCCAAAGACTAGAGCGGTGCCGCAGTTGGAAGGCCGATTCAGATTTGCCTGCTGATTCGGTTCTTCCCGGAAAAAATTGGCCACATAATCGCAGTGCCGAACCAGCACAGCGATTGCGGAAACGCTTTTGTGGTGTACTCTGATTTGCACAGAGGCTTCTGAATGCCCGCTACCTTTACGCATTCCCCTGCGGAAACGGAACGGAAAGAGCCGGGAATTGGCGGCAAACCTCCTGTTGACCGGCGACCCACCGGCGGTGGGGGCGGTGGAGGCGATGACGATCGGCAACACGAGCGGCGAGGTCCGCGCGAGTTGCTTTACAAGATTCGCTTCTCTATCTTCTCCATCCTTGCGGCGGACATGATGTTTTTTGCCATCCTGGTCGCGCTGTTCTTTGCGCGCCAGGCGGGCACTCACATGGATCCTCGCACCCATCAGCAAATTGGCGACTGGCACCCTGTGCTGCTGCCCCCCATTCTGTACCTGAATACAGCCCTGCTGCTGCTGAGCAGCCTGACCATGGAAATTGCGCGGCGGAATATCTTTCGCGAGATTGACGTTCTGGAAGAGTGGCTCGGCCTCGGTCATCCCGCGCTTGAACGCACCGTACCCTGGATAGCAGCCACACTGGGGCTCGGAACAATGTTCCTCGCAGGGCAGTGGATGGCGTGGCGCCAGCTGACCGCGCAGGGATTCGCGTTTGACCATTGGTCCACGCCCGCGAGCTACTTCTTTTACATCATTACGGGGCTGCATGCGGCGCACCTGATAGTCGGCGTCATCGCTCTGGCCGTTTGCCTTGCGATTATGCGGAGGCTGAAGCGCGTGGAACTCCGACAGATCGCAGTAGATGGGACAGCATGGTACTGGCATGCGATGGGTCTGGCTTGGATGGTTCTCTTTGCCGTACTCGTTGCAGGGCAGTAGCCGTCAGATTTCTGAAAATCAGCACAGTCCAGGGTGCAGAGAGCGCACTTCCTGGCAGGACTAATTCCGCCGTATCACGGAATGAATTTGCCGGTCTTGCCTGGTTCGGCGATCAGAGTAAATTCATCCTTTTTCTCGACACTGAGGGTCGCAGCCTCGGGGTCTTTCACCTTCCACATGACGGCGTCCATCTTTCCGTTGCGATAGTCCAGCGTGAGGTAGTGGTAGACCGGGAAATCCGTATCCCTGTAAAGATCTTCAGATCCGCGGAAGAGCAGAGGATAAGGTTCTGCTCCGCCGCCGCCGGATGTGACGTATTCCACCCCATTCCGCTCAAAGCGCTCGTAATTATGGATATGCCCATTGAAAACAACCACTTTGGCATGCATTTTGTGAAGATGAATCTCGAGCAGATGGCGCAGCGTGAGCGCTTCCTTTGAGGGCATATTGGTAAAGAGCTTCGATTGTTCATCGACCACCCACGGCGTGTGATAGAGGATAAACAGGAAATCAACCTGCTTCGGCAGGTGATCGAGCTGGGCGGCAAACCAAGTCGCCTGCGTAGTTGTGCCCCCGGAAGGTGATGTCATATCGAGCGAGAGGACTTCCACGCTCCCCATCAGAACCGAGTAATAGCGATGGCCTTCAATGCCAGGAAAATTCTGCAGGTAGTTGGCAATTCCCTGCTGATTGCCTCCCCGCACCTCGTGGTTGCCGATGGTCGGAAGCTGCAGTATCTGGTTTTTGCGCCAAAGTGCCGTCTCGTCGCGAAAGACCTGCCAATCGGCCTGGCTCGCACCCATATACGGCATATCGCCGGTCAGCAGCAACACTTCAGGATTCTCTTCAGCGACACGTTCCGCCAGCCATTTGCGGATACGTGGATTGGTTCCGATCTTTACCGAGGGATCGGTGAAACGCATGTCTCCGTATCCCACCATGTGGATCGGAGAACCCGCCTGGTATTTGGCGATGGTGAAGGTTGGATTTACATCGATCTTCTCTGCCGATTGCGCAGACAAGAAAAGAGAAAACGCGCCCGCGAAAATGAACAATGCGGAATTCCGCGCACGCCTCCAAATGGCTTCTCGAATTGGTAGATCCACAAATTCAGCCTAACATTGGCCACGCGGAGCGCCCAAGCCGCCATGAAGTCGAGATCCGGAGACTGCAGAGTGGAATTCACTAAACGGAATACATGTGACACGCCTCACAGATGCGCAAAATGGGCAGACGGTATACCAATCGAGGGAGAAGAAGTGATCCCGCGCACGAGCAGAAATGCCTGCTCGTCTCGTCTCGACCCAAAATCATCCGTTCAGGTCCCGAGGATCGCATCAATCCGGCTGATCGCAATGCCGCCAGAGCGCCTTGACGGGATGAGGTTGGGAACCTAAGCTCAAACCAGCGGCCTGTCGAAGTGGGCACAGTTCAGCCCCGCGGAAATGCTGCAAATTCTCGGTACCGTTTGGAACAGGGTGCACATGATTCCCTACCACTGGCAGTATCTTCCGCTTCTGATGCAAATCCTTTTTGCCATTGGACTTGCCGCGATGATGGTGCTCGCCTCCTGGTTTGTGGGGCGGCATCGCAATCTGCCCGTAAAACTGGCAGCCTACGAGTGCGGTATCGAATCGGTAGGTGACGCGCGGGCTCGATTCAGTGTGCGTTTTTATATGGTCGCAATGCTGTTCATCCTTTTCGACGTTGAAGCAGTCTTCATGATGCCGTGGGCTGTAATTTATCGCCAGCTTCCCCACTACGTTAATGGGAATAAGATGTTCGGCTTTTGGGAAATGCTTGTGTATCTCGGCTTCATCGCCGTGGGCCTCTACTACATCGTGCGCAAGGGCATTCTGAACTGGAGCATGGACAAGGCGGATCTCTAAGAATGGCAGAAGCTCCCAGGGAAACTCTCGCCGGAAGGCAAGCTGTGCTCGATGGACTGCCGGATCACCCGGCCGTCAAAGCGCTTCTTGCCTGGAATCCCGTTGCCTTTACCGACGCAATCTTCGATCGCGGCGAACTGACGCTGACAGTCACTCCCGAAACAATCTGCGCTGCCGTTGCTGCCATGAAAGATGCCGGCTACAACGCCTTCGAAGATATGACGGCCGTCGACTGGCTCCCTTCCGAACCGCGTTTTCAACTCAGTTACCATCTTGTGTCGCACCAATATAAAGAGCGGATCCGTCTGAAGACCTGGGTCGACAGCTCAGATCCGGCAATTGAATCGATCACCTCTGTCTGGCCCGGCGCCAACTACTATGAGCGCGAAGTCTTCGATTTGTTCGGAATCCGCTTCGAAGGACATCCCAACCTGCGCCGCATCCTGATGCCGGACGACTGGGTTGGACATCCATTGCGCAAGGACTACCCGGTGGAGGGCTATCGCTGATGCTGGATGTAGGCACTCCGATTCTGCAAGCACCCACGGCCGAGGGCGCGCGCGATCAGCACATGGTCCTCAACATGGGACCGCAGCACCCATCCACGCACGGGGTGTTGCGCCTCGTCCTCGAGATTGATGGCGAGATCGTCGTCCGCCTCTACCCCGAAATCGGCTATCTGCACACCGGAATCGAAAAAACCTGCGAGGCGAAGTTCTACCAGCAGGTCGTCCCTCTCACCGATCGCGTCGACTACCTGGGCCCGATGGCCAACAATCTCTGCTACTGCCTGGCGGTTGAAAAGCTCCTGCAGTTGGAAATTCCGGAGCGGGCAGTGTGGATTCGCGTGCTCCTGACCGAACTCACACGCCTGAATTCGCACCTGATCTGGCTCGGCACGCACGCCATGGACATTGGCGCGCTCACGGTTTTCCTCTACACCTTCCGGGAACGCGAAGAGATTCTCCGCATCTTTGAGGCAGTGGCCGGCCAGCGCATGATGACCAGCTACTTCCGCATCGGCGGGTTGTCGATGGAGCCGCCGCTCGATCTGTTCGATCGCATCCAGGCCTTCATCAAGACGTTCCCCGAGAAGATCGACGAATATTCAAATCTGCTGACCGGAAATCCAATCTTCCGCAACCGCCTGATGGGTGTTGGGCACCTTTCCGCAGAGGATGCGATTGCGCTGGCGGTGACCGGACCCACGATGCGGGCCTCGGGCGTCGATTTCGACCTGCGTCGTGACATGCCGTACTCCAGCTACGAGAAGTTCCAGTTCAAGGTGCCGGTTTCGAACCGCTGCGATTGCTGGGGACGATACGAAGTGCGTTTGCTCGAGATGCGCGAAAGCATCGGCATTATTCAGCAGGCCCTCGACGGGATGCCGGGCGGTGCCATCAAGGCGGATGCGCCGAAGATCGTGCTGCCTGATCGCGAGAAAATGAAAACGCAGATGGAAGCCTTGATCCATCACTTCAAGATTGTGACCGAAGGTTTCAATGTCCCGGCCGGTGAGGTTTATCAGGGCATTGAATCGGGCCACGGACAGATGGGCTACTACGTGGTTTCCGACGGAACCGCGAAACCATACCGCGTTCACATGCGGTATCCAGGCTTCGCAAGCTTGCAGGCGCTCGAAACGATGTGCAAAGGGCGCATGCTGGCAGACGTTGTTGCAGTGATTGGGTCGATCGACATTGTGCTGGGGGAGATTGACCGCTGATGCCGGAGACGGCGCAGCTGTACATGGAACTTTGGGTTTCGCTCGCTTCCCTGCTCCGTAGTTACACCGCGGCGCACGGGCTGAATGGGGATCGGCAGGCGACAGTCGAGTTGGGAGAAGAACAAATTACAGTGCGTCACGGGGATGCGTGGCTCGATCTAAAACGCGACGGCGCGCAGGTGATGTGGATGCGCGACGACGGACGGAACGGAACGCTGGAACTGACGGAGGCCGGGCATTTGCGCAGTTCGACAGGTGAGGAAGAGATGGATATGGCAGCCGAAGCATGGGCACGGGAGTTGATGCGATGAGTCCAGAAACCATGAGCATCTTCTCTCCCAAAGTGGCGGCCCGCTTCGATACCCTGGTCGAGAAGTATCCGGTGCGACGCTCTGCGCTCGTTCCGATGCTCCTTTATGCGCAGGATGAAATCGGGTATCTCTCCGACGCCGTGATCGCTGAAGTTGCACGGCGCATCGGCATCACGGAACTCGATGTGCGCAACGTGGCCACCTACTACTCGATGCTGCGCTTTAAGCCGGCGGGCAAGTTCAATGTGCAGGTATGCACCAATATCAGTTGCATGCTGCGCGGCGCTTACGACGTCTACGAGAAATTCCAGGAAGAGCTTGGCATCGGGCACAAGGGCGTGACCGCCGACGGAGTCTTCTCGCTCGAAGAAGTTGAGTGTATCGGCGCCTGCTGCTGGGCTCCGGCAATCCAGGTGAATTACGACTTTCACGACGACCTGACGCCCGAGGGCGTGCCCGGGATTCTGCACCGGTATCGGAACCAAGACAGGGAAAAGAATGCCTAGGCTGGTTTCACATCCCGATGAAGTCAAGATCGTTTCGAAGCGCTTCGGCCAGGGCGCGGCGAACATCGATAAGTACATCGAGCTCGGCGGTTACGAAGCCGCACGCAAGTGTCTCGCGCAAGGCCCCGAATGGACTATCGAGGAGATGAAGGCCTCAAACCTCAGGGGCCGCGGCGGCGCAGGTTTTCCAACCGGCATGAAATGGTCGTTCGTTCCCAAACAATCGACCAAGCCAAAGTACGTTCTGGTGAATGGCGACGAAAGCGAACCCGGCACCTGCAAAGACCACTTGATCTTTCTGCACGATCCACACGCAGTCATCGAAGGCACCATCATCGCCGGCCTTGCCATCGGCTCGAAGATGGGCTTCATTTACCTGCGTGGCGAGTATCGCTACCTTCTCGAGATCATGGAGAAGGCCGTCGCAGACGCCTATACCAAAGGTTTCCTCGGCAAGAACATCTTTGGATCCGACGTTGAGTTTCAGATCATGACCCAGAGCGGCGCCGGGGCATACGAAGTCGGCGAAGAGTCTGCGCTGATGGAGTCGCTGGAAGGCAAGCGGGGCGTCCCGCGCATCAAGCCTCCTTTCCCGGCCGTTGTCGGTCTCTACGGCGGACCGACCGTCATCAACAACGCCGAAACCATCGCAACCGTTCCTCACGTCTACGAAATGGGCGCAGCGGCCTTCGCAGCCGTTGGCTCAGCACGCAATGGCGGGACACGTCTCTTCTCCATCAGCGGTCACGTCGAACGGCCCGGCGTATACGAATTGCCGATGGGATACAACCTCAAGAAGATGATCTACGAGGTGGGCGGCGGAGTACGCGGCGGACGCAAATTGAAAGCTGTCGTTCCCGGCGGATCATCGACTCCGGTTCTTCTGCCCGAAGAGATCGAGACTCTGGGCATGGACTTCGACCAGGTCGGAAAGGCCGGATCGATGCTTGGTTCCGGCGGCGTGGTGGTGATCGATGACCAGACATGCATTGTCGAGTTCGCCCTGCGCACAATCAGTTTCTATCAGCACGAAAGCTGCGGCTGGTGCATCCCCTGCCGCGAAGGAACCGACTGGCTGAAGAAGTCCTTGACCCGCTTCCACGCGGGCTTCGGCACTGCCAAGGATATCGACAATATCCGGTATCTTGCTGAGAACATGATGGGCCGCACCTTCTGCCCGCTCGGCGATGCGGCGGCAATGCCAACCCTGGGATTCGTAAAGAAGTTTCGCAAGGAATTTGAAGATCACCTGGACGGGAAGCCCTGCCCGTTCGCCAAACACACCGAAATGGCTGTGGTGTAGGGGCGCTGGAGAGGAATGGCAGACGTAACGTTCACGGTCGATGGAAAGAAGCTGACGGCTCCCGCGGGGACGCTTCTGATTGAGGCGTGCCGGAAGGCGGGCATCGAGATTCCTGCGTTCTGCTATTACCCCGGTCTGAGCCTTCAGGCCGCCTGCCGCATGTGCGTGGTGCGCCAGGAAAAAGTGCCGAAGCTGCAGACCGCGTGCACTACAACCGTAGCCGAAGGCCAGGTATTTACAACCGAGTCCCCTGAGATTGCACAGGCGCGCAAGGCAACGATTGAGTTGCTCCTCGGCAATCATCCGCTCGACTGCCCCGTCTGCGATGCAGGTGGCGAGTGCGAACTGCAGGACATGACCTTCAAGTACGGCGCGGGAGAGAGCCTCTATGCGGAGGCCAAGCAGCATCGCGAGGAGCAGCAATGGTCGCCCGCGGTGTTCTACGACCGGCCGCGCTGCATTCTCTGTTATCGCTGCACCCGCATGTGCGGCGAAGGCATGGATGTGTGGGCGCTGGGTATACAGAACCGGGGCGTCAGTTCTGTAATTTCGCCCAATGAGGGTGACCGGCTCGATTGCGAACAGTGCGGCATGTGCATCGATGTTTGCCCAGTGGGTGCCTTGACCAGTGGAAGCTATCGCTACAAGACGCGCCCGTGGGAGATGAATCACGTTTCCACCGTGTGCACACACTGCGGCGACGGATGCAAGGTCACACTCGGCGTGCGCCAGGCAAACGACGGCTCCGAAATTGTTCGCGCCGACAATCGCGACAAGAGCGGCATCAACGGCGATTTTCTCTGCGCCAAAGGCCGGTTTGGATTTGATTTCGTAGAAAGCGCTGAAAGGCTTACCACACCTCTCGCGCGTAACGCGCAGGGCAAGCTCGAGCCCGTCAGTTGGGAACATGCCTTCCGCCTGACCGGCGCAAAGCTCAAAGAGATTCGCGACAGTCGCGGCGGCGATGCTATCGGTGTCATCGGTTCGAACCACACGACCAATGAAGAGAACTACCTTCTGCAGAAATTCGCGCGCACTGTACTCAGAACGAACAATATTGACCATGATCGCACCACCGATTACGTCGCATTTGCGCGGTGCACTGGCCGGGCACGAAGGAAAAGCCGCAAGCCTCCGCGACATCGCCAGCGCGCCGGCGATCTTGCTAATTGGCGGCGATCCGACCAATGAGCATCCGCTCCTTGCCTGGAATCTACGGACCAATGTCCGCCTCAATCGCGCGCGTCTGTATGTCGCGAACGAAAAGCGGATCAAGCTGGAACGGCAGGCGAAGGCTGCACTTCGGGTGCCAGCCGGTGGATATGCGGCCATGGCAGCTTATCTCAGCGGAAGCGATGGGGCGATCAACAGTGCTGCCTTTCGCGAGGCTGTGCTGGGTGAAGAAAAACTGCTGGTCGTCTTTGGCGAGGAATATCGCGGTGCGGCGGTAGGGGAACTGGTCCAATGGGGAGTGGGACGCGGAAACGTGCGCTTTGCGTATCTCGGCGCCTATGCGAATTCGCGCGGCGCTGCCGACATGGGCCTCATGCCGGACCTGCTGCCTGGCTATGTTCCCGTCACCGCGCCGGGCGCATTTGCGAGTGAGTATGCCGATCTACCCCAGACTGCCGGGAAGAATCTGCCACAAATGTTGGATGCTTCCTGGAGTGGTGCGCTTGGTGCCCTGCTGGTCGTCGGCGCGAATCCTTTTGTGGCTGCAAAACTGGATCGGACTTCGCTTAAGAATACCTTCCTTATCGTTTCGGATATCTTTCTGACAGAGACAAGCGCGGCGGCCGACGTGGTCTTTCCTGCCGCGAGTCTTTATGAGAAGACCGGTACCGTGACCAACACTTTCGGCGATCTGCAACTGGCACGTAAGGCTGCGGACCGCGCAGGCGTGAAACCCGATTTCGAAATCCTTGTGCGCCTTGCCGGTAGCATGGGTGTCGACGTCAAGGCGCTCGTTCCCTTTGGCAAGGGCGGAGTGACAGCCGATCTCGGACAATCACGCGGTGCGCAAGCCGGAGAAGCGGACCGGCATGCTGTTTGGCTCGCGGCGAACGGTTTGGAGCCAAAGCTGAGCCCGTTTGATCCTCTGGCACTTCTCGATGAAATCGAACGACTGGTGCCCGCCTACAGACTCGATCGGCTGAACCTTTTCGGCGGTAATGATGTGCAAACGGAACCCGGCTTCGTTCCGGTTTCGGCACTTAGTTCCGAACGTCACGACCTCGTGCAACCAGCGCACAATGGATTGTTCACATCGGGGACGCTTGGGCAATACAGCCACGGACTCAAAGAACTTGAGCAGCACCAGGCAGCAGAAGCAGCGGCAACAGCAGCAGACTGATCGATTGGCAAGAAAGGTTTAAGGCACGTGACGATTTTGCAGTTTTTCCTGTGGAGCTTGCTGAAGGTCGTGGTGGTGACGGTGGTGCTGTTAATGGCTGTCGCCTACACGGTACTGCTGGAACGCAAGCTCGTTGGGCGCATTCAAAATCGCTGGGGGCCGAGCCGCGTGGGGCCATTCGGGTTGTTGCAACCGCTGGTCGACGGCGCGAAGTCTTTTCTCAAGGAAGACATCATCCCGACCGGCGTGTACCGGCCGCTCTATCTGCTCGCGCCCATTATCGGCCTGAGTTGTGCGCTCATTTCGATTGCGGTCGTCCCGTTCGGCGATCCCGGCGTCGTTGGTCCCGGCAATTTTCATTTTTTCCAGATCGCCGACGTCAACATTGGACTCCTGGTCATTCTCGGCATCACCTCGATTGGCGTTTACGGCATCGCTCTGGCCGGCTGGTCCTCGAATAACAAATACTCCCTGCTCGGTTCGTTGCGGTCATCGGCACAGTTGGTGAGCTATGAACTGGCGCTGGGATTGTCCCTGGTCGGCGTGGTGTTGCGCGCAGGATCGCTGAATCTGGACGTGATTGTAAAGAGCCAGGCAGATCACGGTCTGCTCAGCTGGAACGTTTTCGGCGGCTTCCAGTTCGTGGCATTTTTTATTTATCTAATGTCCGCCTACGCCGAAACCAATCGCTCGCCGTTCGATCTGCCCGAAGCCGAGAGCGAACTCACGGCCGGCTACCATACCGAGTACAGTTCGATGAAGTTTGCCATGTTCTTCATGGCCGAGTACGGCAACATGATCATGGTCGGTTGTGTGGCTTCGCTGCTCTTTCTTGGCGGATGGACGAGTCCGTTCGGGAGTCTGTTTCACACGCCGGACATCTTTATTGTCCGCGCGTTGCTGCCGATTTTCTGGTTTGTGTTGAAGGTCTTCAGTTTCCTGTTTCTCTATGTGTGGGTGCGTGGCACATTGCCCCGCTTCCGCTATGACCAGCTTATGAACTATGGATGGCGCTGGCTGATGCCTCTCGCCATGCTTAACATTGTAGGAACGAGCCTCTGGCTCGCCTATCGCTGAGTACACACCGTGGCCGCCTGATTGAATTGCAGCAGTGTTCATCTGTCACCGTTCTGTTGGATGTACTCAATTAGAATCGGAAGGGATTTCAACGAGCCGGAGAGTTCCGCTCGCACAGTTCCTCCCCTCAACCTGCCGGCGCAGTCAACCGGCACTCGCCCGTAAGTGACGGAAACATGCACCTGATTCTGTTTATTGTGTTTGCCGCACTCTGCCTGACAGGAGCCGTCAATCTTCTGCTGCAGAAGCACCCCATCAACAGCGCCCTCTCGCTGATCGTGGTGATGGTCTCGCTGGCGGTTCTCTATCTTTTGCTTGGTGCAGAGTTTCTGGCAGCGGCGCAAGTCATCGTCTATGCCGGCGCCATCATGGTGCTCTTCACATTCGTTGTTATGCTGCTCAATGCCGGGCGCGAAGAGCGCACACTCGGCAGCAGGGCGGCACGCACCGTCGGATTCCCGGCGGTAGCGGCAATTCTCGCCATCATTGCAACAATCCTTTTACGGGTTCAGGGCTTCGGTACTGCGACTTTGGAGGATAGCGTAACCAGCGTTGCCGATCTGAGCGCTGTTTTGTTTACCAAGCTCCTGCTCCCTTTTGAAGTCACATCCGTTTTGATTCTCATTGCGATTCTCGGTTCCGTCGCCCTGGCGCGCCATGGAGACGGAGACAAGGGGTACACCAAGTGAACAGCCTTCATCTCGTTCAACAGGAAGTCCCTCTCACCTGGTACCTGCTTTTGAGTGCCGTCCTTTTCTGCCTCGGTGTCCTAGGCTTCCTGATCAAGCGAAACTTGATCACCGTTTTCATGTCCATCGAGCTGATGCTCAACGCCGTCAATCTTTCCTTTGTCACCTTTGCTCACCAGTGGCACCAGGTGAGGGGCCAGATTTTTGTCTTTTTTGTGATGATGGTCGCCGCCGCTGAGGCTGCTGTTGGACTCGCCATCATCATTGCAGTATTCCGCGCACGCGCAACGCTGGCGGTCGACCGCATCGACCTGATGAAACTATGAACGGACCCTTGCTCTTTCTACCGTTGATTCCGCTGGTGCCCTTCGTTGGATTTCTGCTCAACGGATTGCTGGGCCGTCGCTTGCCCAAGGCTTGGTTTCGACGATTGCACTCGTCGCGCCACTTATCTCGTTTCCTGATTGTTCTTGCACGCTGCGTTTCTCGCTCTTAGGACCGGTCCATTGCTCCGGCCATCCGTCGATGCCAGCGGCGCGCCCGAGCTTGGATATCCGTCGGATCATTCCATGTGGACTTCATCTTCGTCCTCGATCAGCTTTCCCTGGTCATGTTGCTGATCGTCACGGGCGTCGGGTTCCTCATTCACATCTATTCTGTCGGCTACATGCACGAGGAGGAAGGCTACTGGCGTTACTTCGCCTACCTGAACCTGTTCCTCTTTTTCATGACGGTACTGGTGCTCGCCGGCAATGCCCTCGTGATGTTCGTCGGATGGGAGGGCGTAGGCCTCGCCTCCTACCTGCTCATCGGCTTCTGGTTCCAGAAAACCTCGGCAGCCGATGCCGGCAAAAAAGCATTCATCGTTAACCGCATTGGCGATTTCGGATTTCTGATCGGCCTCTTCCTGCTGCTGGCCAGCTTCGGCACCCTGACGTTCAGCGAGATCGCTTCAAAGATCGCCGCCTACCCCACAATGACCGGCGGAGTTTTGACCGCAATTGCGTTATGCCTTCTCGTCGGCGCGACCGGCAAAAGCGCGCAGCTTCCGCTGTACGTCTGGCTCCCCGATGCCATGGAAGGCCCGACACCCGTCTCGGCCCTCATTCATGCCGCCACCATGGTCACTGCAGGCGTCTACATGATCGCCCGCACCCACTTTATCTTCGATCGCTCGCCCTTCGCGCTGAGCGTTGTTGCAATCATCGGAGCGGCGACGGCGATCTTCGCAGCCACCATTGGCCTCGTTCAGAACGACATCAAGCGCGTACTCGCGTATTCCACCATTTCGCAACTCGGATACATGTTCCTCGGCTGCGGCGTTGCAGCATACTCGGCAGCCATCTTCCACCTGATGACGCATGCCTTCTTCAAAGCGCTTCTCTTCCTTGCCGCCGGCTCTGTGATTCACGCCCTCGGCGGTGAACAGGACATGCGCAAGATGGGCGGCCTGCGCAAAAAGATTCCCGTCACCTTCTGGACCATGACGATGGCCGTCCTCGCCATCTCGGGATTCCCGTTCATGTCGGCGTTCTTCTCGAAAGATGCAATTCTCTCCGCGGCGTTTACATCGGGCGGCAGCCTGGGCAAAGTCCTCTGGTTTGTCGGACTGGTTACAGCGGCGCTCACTGCGTTCTACATGTTCCGGCTCTGGTATCTCACGTTTTTCGGCGAGGCGCGCAATCACGATGCCCATCCGCATGAGAGTCCATGGGTAATGCTCGGGCCGTTGGTGATCCTCGCCGTTCTCTCGGTTGGCGGTGGCTGGATCGGCGCAGGACGCTTCGGTGCCTTCCTCGCTCCCTCCGTCGGAGCCACTCCAGAAGAACCTGCTGGAGGACTTGAATACGCATTGATGGCTCTTGCTGTCGCTGCCGGAGCCATCGGATGGTACGTAGCGCACCGCATGTACCATCGTCCCAAAACTGCAGACGGACTCGCCACCGGCACGCCCGCCGGCTACAACCTGCTCGCGAACAAATACTACGTCGACCAGATTTACAGCTTTGCCATCGTCAAGCCAATCCTCGCACTCTCGAAATACCTCCTTGAGTGGGTCGTCGACGTGGCAATCCTCGGCGGCATCGCCTGGCTGCTGGCCGGCATCGCCATGCTCGGCGGAGCGATTCTCCAGCGCTGGCAGTCAGGCAATTTGCGGTCGTATGCCGCATGGCTGGCTCTTGGCGCAGCTGTGCTTCTTGTATTTGTTCTGGCTCCGTACGTCTTTGGAGCCTCAGGAATCGACATCAAGTGGGCGGGACACTAGGAGATGACATCAATGGATAGCTCGATACTCACGTTGATTCTCCTCGTACCCCTCGCCGCAGCGATCGTCGTCGCCCTGCTGCCTGATCGCGGAAAACTATCCGCGTGGGTCACCCTGCTCACGACGCTCGTCTCGTTCGGCCTGACCCTTCACCTGCCCGCACACTTCACGCTGGGTCAATCCGGATTTCAGTTCGTCGTAAATCAGCGATGGATCGAAAACCCCGCTATCTACTATCACGTCGGTGTCGATGGCCTCAGCATGTGGCTCGTCGTCCTCGTCGGACTGCTTGGACCGGTTGGCGTGTTGGCAAGCTGGAAATCGATAACCCGGCGGCAGAAGGTCTTCTACTCGCTCTTCCTTTTGCAGCAGACAGCGATGTACGGCGTCTTCATCTCGCTCGACCTGA
The DNA here is from genome assembly GCA_963830285.1 of uncultured Acidobacteriaceae bacterium. Lineage (GTDB taxonomy): Bacteria > Acidobacteriota > Terriglobia > Terriglobales > Acidobacteriaceae > Telmatobacter. Next base: position 360,709 of record CAWHLU010000006.1, on the reverse strand, counting down.
TGCTTTACTACGGCTTCTGGGAACTGTCGCTCGTCCCGATGGCGATCCTGATCGCGATGTACGGACGCAAGGAAGGCCAAAGGGCAGCCACGAAGTTCTTTCTCTTCACCTTTATTCCGTCGGCTCCCCTGCTCGTCGCCATCCTTTACCTTTACTCCCGCACCGGCACATTCAATTTCAGCGAACTCCGTGTATCCATCGCGGCCGGGGTCGTCCCGGCCGGAGCGCTCTTCTGGGTGGCTCTCGCATTTCTCTTCGCCTTCGCAGTGAAAGTTCCGGTGTTCCCGCTCCATGGCTGGCTCGCGGATACATTTGGCGAAGCGCCGGTTGCCATGGCGATGGTGGTTGCCGGAAAGCTGGGCCTTTATTCGATGCTCCGCTTCCATGTCGGCCTCTTCCCCACCCAGGCCAAGGCCATTGCACCTCTTTTGATCTCTCTCGCCGTCATCGGGATCCTCTACGGCGCCTGCCTCGCCCTCGTCCAACGTGACTTCTGGCGATTTCTTGCCTTTGCGGCGCTCAGCCACTTGAGTCTTATTACGCTTGGCATTTATGGATTCACGTTCACCGGCTGGAGCGGCGCGACTTATCAAATTCTGAACAACGAACTCATCGACGCAGCCTTGTTTGTGTTGCTGGGCGCGCTTGAGATTCGATACGCAACCAGCCAGATCGCAGCCTATGGCGGCCTCGCTAACAGGGTCCCCCGGCTGGCGACGATCTTTGTGATTGTTTCCCTCGCCATGATCGGCCTGCCGTTGATGAATGGCTTTATCGGTGAATTCCTGATCCTGTCGAGCACCTTCGCGGGCGTCAGCCATCGTTGGGCCATCGTCGCCACGCTTGGAGTGATCCTCAGCGCCGCATACATGCTCTGGATGGTTCAAAAACTTTTCTACGGCCAGGAGAGCAAGATGACGGCAGCAGAAGCGCCGGATCTACGGTTGGGCGAGCAGTTGGTGCTATGGCCGCTAGCCGTGCTGATGCTGGTGATGGGAGTTTCGCCAAACTACTGGCTTCGCGCCATCGAGATGGCTCCCAAACCCCTTGTGCTCCAGCAAGCGCGATCGACGGAATTGCTGGGACAGCCCGATGTTATTCCAGGCCAGAATGCCGGGGAGGTTCATCGATGAATCCTGTTCCCGACATCTACCGCATTCTTCCTGAAGTCGTTCTGACGGTGACCGGCGTGCTCGTCATGCTGACAGATGCGTCGCTGGCTCCGTCTCGGTCCCGCCGCGGGCTGGGCTGGGTGGCCGCAATTGGCACCACGGTAGCCCTCTGGGCGAGTCTCTGGCAGCTCTCGCTTCCGGCCGGAACAGGCTTTTCCGAGACTGTGGAGACCAGCCAGTTCACAGTATTCTTCCACGTGCTCATCTGCGGCATCGTGCTCGTCACCTTGCTCCTCTCGCTCGACACGCTGCCCGTCGATAGCCACCATCAGGGCGAATACTACGCACTCATCCCATTTGGCGCCGTCGGCATGTGCCTGATGACCAGCGCCGTCGAACTGCTCGTCGTGTTCATTGCGCTGGAAATCTCCTCGATCAGCACCTACATCCTGGCTGGCTACCGCAAACAGACAGGCAAGGGTCCCGAAGCTGCAATCAAGTACTTTCTGCTTGGGTCGTTCGCCACAGGTTTTCTCCTTTACGGAATCGCGCTGGTCTTCGGTGCAACAGGCACCACCTCTGTCTACGAAATCGCCCGAAGCGCCTCCACCGCACAAAATCAGTCGCTCAGTGCATGCTGCACTCGCCTTGATGCTCGTCGGAATTCTATTCAAGGTATCCGCGGCGCCGTTCCATGTCTGGACACCCGATGTCTACGAAGGCGCCCCTTCGCCGGTTGTGGCTCTCATGTCGACCGCACCCAAGGCAGCCGCATTCGCATTTCTGCTTCGCGTCGTCTACGAGATGTTCCCAACGTTGAGTGCGGTCTGGTCGCCGGTTCTCTGGCTCGTCGCCGTTCTCTCCATGACCGTTGGCAATCTGGCCGCACTGCGCCAGCAGAACGTGAAGCGCATGCTGGCGTACTCTTCGATCGCCCATGCCGGGTATCTGCTTGCTGCCTTCGCCGGATTTGGAACGACCGGAATTGCGGCAGCGAGTTTCTACACAGCAGCCTACGCGGCAATGAACGTGGGAATTTTCGCAGTAGTAACGCTTGCAGGCGGTTATAACGACGAGAGGCCCCTCATCCAGGACTACAAGGGATTGATTTACCGTTCTCCCCTGCTCGGCAGCCTGCTTATTTTCTTCCTCGTCTCGCTCGTGGGAATTCCCTTTACCGGCGGATTCTTTGGCAAGTTCTACTCCTTCTCGGCCGCCGTCGGTGGCGGTGCTGTGGCGCTGGCCATCATTGGGTTGCTGAACTCGGGATTAGCGGCGGCCTATTATCTGCGCCTTGCATTTACTGCAGCGCAGCGCCCGGACGAAGATGCCGGTCAGAACCGGTCGCCGCTGATGCCCATGGGCATCGCGGTAGGTGCAGCACTGTTGTTTGCTGTTGGCGCCACTCTGGTCCTGGGAATTGCGCCCGGGAATATCCTGCACGCGAGTGAGTCTGGCGCACATACCCTGCAGGTGCCGCCCCCAGCCTCCGTTCCGGCCGAAGTTACAGCGAAACAGGCAAGCCGGTAACGGCTTCAGTCCGCTTCTCGCTCGATTGAAGACCCTGGACCTCTGCGGGCCTGATCAGGCTCATATAAAGGGTGACAGCCAACCCCAGAACCCTCCGATCCTCGTAGTTCTCAGCCACCCAGGTGCGCGCAGCAGCCGACATCTCTTTGCAGCGGTCCGGATCGCCGAGAAGACTCAGCACTGCATCGCAAATCGCGTCCGGACTACCTGGAGGAACCAGCAACCCAGTCACTTCCGGAATCACAGCATCGCTTGACCCCGTGCATTGCGTTGCAATCACGGGAATGCCGGTGGCGGCGGCCTCAAGCACGGCGTTCGGAAAACCCTCACGCCACGATGGCAGTACCATCAGATCCATGGCGCGGTAGTAAGGAGCCGTGTCTTCCACAAAGCCGGTGCAGATGATGCGAGGGTGCCCTTCGATGCGTACTCTCACTTCGCATTTCAACGCATCCTCGGCCCCGTCGAACCATCCCACCAAGAGCAAGTACGCGTCCGGCACATGGCGCAGGATTGCAGCGAAAGCCTCGATCAGCTCGGGAAGCCCCTTGTCCGCCGTCAGGCGGCCGGAAAATCCAATCACTGACGCATCGTACGGGATCTCGAACTCCTTTCGAACGCTCGAGTGCCCCGGCGCGAATCGCGCAAGATTAACGCCGTTGCTGCTGCCACCGCCCAGGAGGACGAGTTTCGAGGCCGGCGCCATGCCTATCGCCAGCGCCCGTTTACGCAGACTCCGGCTGTTGCAGATCACCAGATCTGCATTTCCAGATGTAATCCTCTCAGCCAACAACAGCAAAAACCGCCGAAGTCCTCGCGAAGTCTCGAGCTTGAGTCCTCTGAGCAAGTAGATTCGGACTGGAATCCCGCAGAAACGCGCTGCGAGGATGCCCAGGAGCCCAGCTTTCGGGGTGCTGAATTCGACGATATCGGGCTTCACGCGTCGGAGAAGACACCAGATTCGAATCAGGGCAACGACATCGCGGAAAAATGATATCCCGCGCTCCATCGGAATGGCGAAGGCATCTATCTGTTCTGTTCGCGCGATCTGTTCCAGTAACTCTCCGGGGGACGAGAGCAGGGAGACTCTAAATCCGGCATCGCGCAACGCCCGGACTCTGCCAGGCAGGACGATGCAAGTCTGCGGGCTGGTGACGCCCACCAGGATGTGAGGCTGCCTTTGATGCATACGAGGCTCTTCGCCGGTCTTACATTTCTTGGGCGAGCGTCTTTGAGCGGCCTGAGTTGCAGGCCTCGGCAGTCGCAGTGGCTCGCCGACAGCACTGCCAAAGCATTTCTCTAAAATCAACGAAACGATACCACTTTGCTGCTGTTGTTCTTGTGAGACAGGACACATCTCAGTAGCGGGCTTTTCGGTAGTCTCCAAGCTGGGTAACCATGCCTTCGCCCAGACGCGCAAAAGTCCTCTTGCTGATCCCGCATCTTGGCGGAGGAGGAGCCGAACATGTGATCGCGGCCCTGGCGCGCTCACTGAATCCCAATCGGTACGAAATACATCTGGGACTCGTGGCGCAATCGGCCAATGCGGCGCACGATCTGCCGCGGTGGGTCACAGTACATGCGCTCGGTGCAAGCAGGGTCCGCTATAGCGCTTGGCGCCTCATACGCCTGGCGTGGCGCTTGAGGCCGGCGGTGATCCTGTCGAGCATGGCTCATTTGAACCTTCTGGTCCTGTTGCTTCGGCCCTTTTTTCCGCCTCAGATGCGCCTGTGCGTACGCCAGAATGGTGCACTCCCGGCAACACTCGTAGCCATCGGAAATGCGGTGCCCGCCCGGCGCCTGTATGCGGCCGCGTACCGGAGCGCGGACAGGGTAATCTGCCAAACAACATCCATGGCCACGGAACTCGAAACAGAACTCAGTATCCACAGGTCTAAACTCGTCGTTCTGCCTAACCCGGTCGACATCCATCGAATCCGGACAGCTGCCCGTCAAACTAACGCTCCGCGCTCGCCTAGCCCTCGCCTCCTGGCCGTCGCCCGTTTGGCGCCGGAAAAAGGAATCGACCTGCTCCTGGAAGCATTCGCCGGCGTTCATCGCCATTTCCCCGATGCTGAACTTGAGATTGTTGGCACCGGACCGTGCAGGACGGCCCTTGAACAGCAACGAAAGACCCTGGAACTCGAGAAGTGTGTTCGATTCCACGGAAATGTAGTCTTCCCAGCCGAACACTTCCGCGGCGTTTCGGCCTTTGTGCTATCTTCCCGGCACGAAGCATTGCCCAACGCACTGCTTGAAGCGGCAGCCGCAGGGCTCCCGATTGTCGCACTCCCTGCCTCACAGGGACTGGCAACCCTATTGAGAGGGCGCACCGGCATATGGTTAGCAAGGGAGATCTCAGCCGCCGTGCTCGAAATGGCTTTGTGCGACGCTCTCACCTCAATCCAACCGGGACAGAGATTCGAACATGCGTGGATTGAAGCCTTCGATCAAAACAAGGCAATCTCCGCCCACGAGGACATGATTGAAGCAGTCCTGCTGGAGCGCTGATGGTGAATCGCGTCGCATATTTGATTCCAACCCTGGACCGCATTGGAGGCGCCGAGCAACAGGTCCTCCTGCTGGCAACAGGACTGGCAAAGCGGGGATGGGGAATCAGTGTCATCACCCTTTCAGGAAACGGCGGAGACGCAGCGACGAAGTTGAAATCAGCGGGCGTCGCATTCCGCAGCCTTGAAATGAGAAAGGGCCTCGCCGATCCGCGCGGTTGGATTCGGCTTCATGCCTGGATCGCGCAAAATCATCCGGACGTGGTCCACGCGCATCTGCCCCACGCGTCATTGCTGGCACGATGGTCGCGAGTCGCCTCACCGGTACGGGTATTTGTAGATACGATCCACTCGCCGGCGACCGGTGGGTGTGCACGGCAGTTCGGTTACCGATTGACAACCGGCTTGGTAGACGTTGTTACGGCTGTGAGTCACGCTGCGTCACGACCGTGGCTCGAAGCGGGGCTTGTCGGCGATGAGGAATTGGCAATCGTTCCCAATGGGGTGGACACCGATCATTGGAACCGCGATCCGGGTGTCCGCGATGCAATGCGTCGCGAGCTTGGATTGACTGACGAGTTCCTGTGGCTCGCGGTCGGCCGGCTCGACCCGGTAAAGAATCAAGCCACACTATTGCGCGCTTTCGCCGGCATCCCGCGCAATGCCCGGCTGGTAATTGCAGGGGCGGGCCCGCTCTACGGTGAGTTGCGCTCTCTGGCATTGGAGCTTGGACTGTGCGACCGCGTGCGTTTCCCGGGCTTTCAATGGGATGTGCGCCGGTGGATGCAGGCGGCGGATGGCTTTGTGCTCTGCTCCTGCTGGGAGGGATTGCCGATGGCGTTGCTTGAGGCCGCCGCCTGCGAATTGCCGGCTGTCACGACCAACATCCCGGGCGCACTCGAAGTAGTCTCAGACGCACTTCCGGGCGCTGCTGTCCCTGTCGGAGATGCGGATGCGCTCGCTGCTGCGATGAATGCCGTGATGTGTCTGCCCGGTGAAGAACGGCGCGCACGTGGCCGCCATCTCCGAACGTCTATTTGCGCAAGATTTGGCCTCGATCCCGTGCTGACCCAATGGGAAGATCTGTACCGCGCACTCTTGGCAAAGAATCCTCTGCCTTCGCGATTCGGAATGCCCGCTTCAGCCCTGGGCAGAACTCTCCAGTTCCAGTAGCTGAGAAAGACCAGTGTGCTCACTCACACGCAAAGGATGGAATCTGCAGCGCGTACATGCCAAGTACGATCGATACCGCGGATGTGTCCCGATGCGGTTGTCGTGCTCATGGGAGTCGCTCAGCCATGCGGAACTCCGCTGGGAGAGATGGGCTTGGGAATTCCTCATCTACGCGTTCCGGCCGCTCCTGTGTGAGCCGGTGACTCAGCGCGATCACGGCGAACAGCAGCCATGTGGAGCGACTTTCTCCTACAGTTCCAACCAACGACGACATCAGCCACACAGCCATCAAGGTCGCCAGCGAGATCCGAATCGCTCCGCCGAGGGCAAATAAGGATCGTGCAGAAAAGGCGACGATGCCGATTGCGAGTGCCAGTGCGATGACACCGCCCTCAACGAGAATCGAAAGTGCGGTGTTGTGCGCGGTGTCGATGGGCGCCAACCTCGCCGCGGCGACAAAGGAGCCGGCTCCGTGGCCACAGAAGGGTGCATTGAGAAATGCGTGCCATCCAGCCGACCAGATGCTTACTCTCTGGTTCAGGTCAGCGTTTTGCAACTCCCCTGTAATCGACGCAATGCGTTCCAAAGTCTCGCCCGGCACCAAGAGCCAGATGGCCGTCGCGGCAGCAGGCAGCGCGAGCACTCCCCGCAACAAGCCTTTGGGGAAGCGTCGAATCAACAGCACGGCGCAGCCAGAGAGGGCGACAACCGCGGCCAGAAATCCCCCGCGCGAAGCGGTAAGCAAAACGCAAACGAAGCCAAGAGGGAGATAGCCGGCCGCCAGCAATTTGCCGGCCCATCGCTCTCTGCCGTCGAGCAGGAGCGCGGCAATCGGAAATCCCAGGTCGAGAAATCGTGCTACATCGTTCGGGTCCTGACCGGAAGCAGCGAAACGAATCTGATCAGCAGAATTGGGATCAAAGGATGCAAAGTTCGCGAGGGTCAGGATCGCCAGGACCCATGAACCAGCAAGCCACGCGCGCATCAGGTCGCGCACATCGCGCGGACTCTCACCAAACTCCCACACCAGCCAGACAATCATCGTCTCCTGGAAATAGCTGCGAAGCTTGATAAGCGTCGCATCGGGTACCGCCGTCCAGAAGAGAGAACCGCAAAACCAAAGGTAGAACGCGAGTGTCAGCCATTGCAATGGTCCGGGTCTGCGGAAGCCTCCAGCCTGCAAAACTGCAGGAACTGCAGCAGCCAGCAAAAACAATCCCGCGACGCGTGCGATATTGCCGAATGGAGGGCCCAGGTCAAGCGAATATTCCCATGGGATCGAGAAAGCGAAAAGCAGCAGCAGGGTCCACGCAATTCGCCGCATCACGCTAGAACCTTTGCGAGTAGACCATGCCCGCATAGATGCTGACGCCTGCCGCAGACTGAATCACCGACTCCATCGTCCGGTTCCAGAGGTTCTTCGCCATCGAATCCGGAACGAAAACAATGTCACGGTCTCGAATCGGAATATCCGGGTCAAGCCCGCGCAGCATCCGTTTCAGGTTCAGCGTTGTCATGGTGCGGCTTCCCTGCTGCTCGCGGATCAGAACGGCCTTTGTCAGCGCTGCGTTCTGTCCCGGGCCCCACGCAAGCGTGACCACCTGCACGACAGTTGTGGTTTGCACCGGATCTACCGGAAAACCACCCGGCCGGACCACGTCCCCCACAACGTAGACAAGTCCGGCCCGACTCACCTGCACCGTATCGCCTGGCAGCAATTCCGGGTTGTGATCTGACGTCGTGTCTGTGCCAGCCGGATCCAGCTCCACCGATTGAACAGGTTTTGCATCGTCGCGATGCGCAATCGTGACCAGACGGCCGGCATTCTGACTCAACCCGGACGCCGATGAGATCAGATCGAGCAATCGATGATGAACCGTGTAGCTGTATATTCCCGGTCGCGCCACCTCGCCGAGGACCGACACATCCTGTCCTGCATACGCAGTCACAAGAACCGTAACCTGCGGATGGAGCAGCATGCCGCGCTCGATCAGGGCCGTCTCAACGGCATGAGCTGCAGAAGTCTCATCCATTCCCCCGACATACACTTCGCCGGCGAGCACAAGGGTCACGGTGCCTTTCGCTGAAACGCGAACCGAGGCGCGCATCTCCGGAGTGTGCGCCTCAGATACTTCGAGCAGATCGCCCTGGCCGATCGGCGCAGCCATCACCATTCCCGCCGTAGCGGTCGCGCCGGGCGGGACCCCGGCCGGGCCTGTATCCCGCGACGGTTTCCAAACTGCGGGTGCATCCTTTGCATTAGGCAGGCTCTTCGTTTCCGCCGATTGCGGAATGCGGGCAACGCCTGTAGGCAAACCGGATGTGCTTGGTGTCGGCGCCTGCGCATGGCTCACCCCGGACGCAGCCGCAACAAGCGCAAGCAGGACCGCAACCTGGGTCGCCTTCGATCGGGTCGACTCTCGCATAAGCACCACGGCAACGCCCAGCCACAGCGAGACAAAAAGAGTGATCGCCATCAGCACGGGCAGGTTCGGCGAGACCGGCTTTGCCGGCTGGCGCGCGTAATCGATGACGAAGAGCTCGGAACCGCGGCTGCCGGCGGCCATGCCCGCTTCCTCCGCATGCTCGGTCAGTCGAATATAGAGATCGCGATTGGCGTTGGTTTCCTGTCGCATTGCCGCATACCGGAGTGCCGCTTCATTCACCTTCAGGCCGGCACTCGTGGCATCGCCGAGGCTCTTGCGCACCATCCGCTCGCGATCTGTGGCGGCTTCCCACGCGCTCTTCAGTCGCACCACCAGCTTTTGGTCCTCAGCCTTGATCTGCTGGTCCAGGTCCTGCATTTGAGTGCGAATCTCCACCACCCGGGGAAAGTTTGGCCCGTGTTCGATGCGCAATTGCGCTTGTTCCTGCTCGAGATCGCTGCGGCGCGTTCGCAGCTGTTGCAACAGCACCGAGGAAGAACTGCTTGTTCCCACGAGCTTCGGGTCCGATGCAATCACCAGTTCGGGATCACCGGATGCCGCTGCCCGATACTCCGCTTCAAGCACGATCCGATCGGTCGTGGCGCTGACCATTTCCCTGCTCAGAGCGTCAACTTCACCCAGGTCCGCGGTATGTTCCACCTCGGTCGGCTGGCCATTTCCGAGCATCTCCGGGGTATTCAAGATTCCGTGCTGCTTCTGGAATGCCGCCAGTTGCTCATCATCCCGGTCTAGGCGCGATTTCAAGTCTGTCAATTGCAGATGCAGTGACCTGGTGGCGTCATTCGTCGCCTCGATCCGTTCCCCGGAATCATGTTGGTTATAGGCGTCGATAATGGCGTTCACAACGGCAGCCGAAAGTGCGGCGTCGCGTGAGCGGAACCGGATTTGCAAGACGAGCGTGCGCGGGATTGTCTGCACGGTGAGATCGCGCTGAAACCGCTCCAGCAGCCAGTCCCTGGCATCGGGGCTCGGCTCGTTCGGGCTGAAATCCGTAAACTTCTGCGCAAAGGAGCCTTTGAATCCGGGAGCCTTGTAGAGCTGGAGACGGCTAATCACGTCCCAGGCAAGTTGATCGCTGCGCAGTACGTTTGCCAGCGTTTCAAGCTGCACCTGGCCCGAGGCGAATGAGCCCGACGGCGCACCCTCGTTGCGATCAAGCGTCAGGAGTGAAACCTGCGTGCCGCGCAAGGCCACTCGTGCTGTTGCTTCGTACACATTGGGGGCTATCACGCAATAGAGAAGACATGAGCCGAGGAGCGTCGCAACGATCGACAGGAAGAGACGGCGATTACGACTGATTGCCAACCACAGCTCACCAAACGACTGAGACGACCTGAAAGGAGGAATGCGGCTTGATGCCGGAAAATTTTCACCCGCTGGGTCTTTCCGCACTTCGATTGTCTCCGGCAAGGGCGGCTTCCTCGTTCCCGTTGCTTTCCGAAGGGCATTCTTCGCAGAACTCTACGAGCGCCGCAGCGGATTGGTCACTTCTCAGTGTTACCAATCCGAAGCAGCTTGTTAGTGCGCCGCATCACATAGGAAGAGGGGCGGAAATGGCCCGGAATCTTCACCCTTGGTACCTTCAGGGTTTTGCGCCGGTCCGATACCACTCGACCGTTCTCCGTAGTCCTTCCCTGAAGTCCACAATCGGGCTGTAACCGAGAAGTCTGCCTGCGAGCTGAATATCGGCCAGCGAATCGCGAATATCCCCGGTACGCGGCGCACTATAGGCAGGCTGTCCGTTGTAGCCGGTAAATTCGCGGAGAATGCGAAAAGTCTCGTTGAGCGTACATCGTGAGCCGGTCGCCACATTCATCATTTGGCCGCCAACCCTCTCCGCCGGTGCATGGGCCGCCAGCATATTGGCATGAACGACGTTATCGATGTACGTAAAGTCGCGGCTTTGTTCACCGTCGCCAAAGATGGTGGGCTGCTCCCCAGCCAACATGCGCCGGCAAAAGATGGCAAGCACCCCGGAATAGTGCGAAGTCGGGTCCTGAAACGGCCCAAACACGTTAAAGTAGCGCAGAACCACGGTCTCCAGACCATAGACACGCGTGAACGCACGCATATATTGCTCGCCGGCAAGCTTGGCCACCGCGTACGGCGAAATCGGATTCGGCAGCATCTCCTCCCGCTTCGGAAGTGTGGGCGTATCGCCATATGCCGACGACGAACCCGCATATACCACGCGGCGAACTCCCGCTGCGCGCGCGGCGACCAGCAAATTCAATGTCGCGGTCACGCAATGCAGATTCGTGGCGGCCGGATCGGCTACGGAACGCGGCACCGATGCCAATGCCGCCTCGTGGAAAGCGACTTCGATACCTTTGCAGGCCCGAGCGCATTGTTCCGGGTCAGTCAGGTCGCCTTCCAGGAATTCCATGGCTTCCAGTCCCGCCAGGTTGCTGCGCTTGCCGGTAATGAAGTTGTCGATGCCGCGCACGGCCTCTCCGCGCTCCAGCAATGCGGCAGCAATCGACCGTCCAATAAATCCGGCAGCCCCTGTAACAAGATATTTCGCCAATCAAGCCCCCCAATCGCGCGCTCGTTTCGTCGACAGTAAGAATACTATCGGTGCCCGAAGCGAGAGGCTGAGCCACGCAACCCGGGTTCTACAATGAGGTATATGAACCCAACAGCAACAACCCTCCCGGAACTGAACAAAAAGATTGAGAGCAGGCACGCGCAGATCGGTATCGTCGGAATGGGCTATGTCGGGCTGCCCCTCGCTTTGCTGTTCAGCGGCGAAGGCTTCGCCGTCACCGGGTTCGACATCGAGGAGAGAAAAGTCAAAACGCTGAACGCCGGCAGTTCTTACATTGTGCGAATTCTCCCCGACGCAATTCAAAAGGCGCAGAAATCCGGCTTTCGCGCAACATCGGATTACTCCGATATCGACGGCATGGATGCAATCATCATTTGCGTTCCTACGCCGCTCAATGAGTACCATGAGCCCGATTTGAGCTACGTTATCGGTACCATCGAGTCCATCGCGCCGCATCTGCACGATGGACAACTCGTCGTCCTCGAGAGCACAACCTACCCCGGAACCACGGAAGAGATCGTCGCGCCACTGATCGAAAAGGGGAATCGTCACGGGCTGAAGGTTGCCCGCAATCTGGACGATGTGGGGATTCACGTTGCATTTTCGCCGGAACGCGAGGACCCGGGCAATGAGACCGTCGCGCGTCACGACATCCCCAAAGTTGTTGGTGGCTGCGGGCAGGTCGCCTCTGAGCTTGCAGCGTCGTATTACGGCGCCATCTTCCGGCGCGTTGTTCCGGTCAGCAGTCCCTCTGTTGCTGAGATGACCAAACTGCTCGAAAACATCTATCGCTGCGTCAATATCGCCCTCGTGAACGAACTGAAGCAGCTCTGCATGCGCATGGGAATCGACATCCACGAGGTGATCGACGCGGCCAAAACCAAGCCTTTCGGCTTCCAGGCGTTTTATCCGGGACCGGGCCTGGGCGGACACTGCATCCCGATCGACCCCTTTTATCTTTCGTGGAAGGCCAGGCAGTTCGACTTCCGGACTCGCTTCATCGAACTCGCGGGTGAAGTCAACATCAATATGCCCTACTTCGTGATCGACCAGCTCGCCGACGGCCTCAACAGGCATCGCAAGTCCATCAACGGTTCGAAGGTTCTCGTTCTCGGTCTTGCCTATAAACGCGACATCGACGATCTTCGCGAGTCGCCTTCCCTTACGATTATCGAATTGTTACGCGACAAAGGCGCAATCGTTGCCTACAACGATCCCTATTTCCCAACGGTCGGCCAGGGTCGCCATTACGCGCTGAATATGACGAACACGCCGCTCGAAAATCTTGGTTCCTACGACGCCGTGGTGATCGTCACGGATCACTCCTCCTATGATTACCCCGCGATCGTGGAACAGGCACAACTGGTTGTCGACACGCGCAACGCCACCAAGGGCATCGACTCGCCCAAGATCGTTCGCTGCTGAGAGACGACGGAGAGACAGCATGAATTGGAACCATGGGCTGGAAGCGAACCATGCGCCAGAATTCGCTGTCCATGCACGTCATTGATCCGCTAAACTCGGCAATCAGACACTCAATCTCCGGCGAGGTCAAACCGCGTGAACGAATGGAAGCTGGTTCAGAAGGATTCCTCCGAAGCACTCGCTCGTCTGCATTTCTTTTCCGTAACGAAGAAGCATGCCAGGGGCGAGATCGAAGCGCGCATCACCGTGAAAGAATTTGCCACGGCGAAGACCAGCGACATGCAGTTCTATGCCACCGCCGACCTTGAGCTCAATCAGAAGACGCTACGTTTCCAGCCCTGCGGATGGAGTGAAACTCTGGTTGGAGCGCTCGGCGAGTGTATGAGGAATCTTCGTAAATTCGATTACGAAGCACTTGAAAATTCCGCTGCGCTACCGTCCGATTGCGGCCGGTGACTACCGCGCCACGCATCTGGGATCCCCGCATCGGAGCAGGACGGCCATGTTTACGCCCATAGCCATCGGATTTGTTCGCAGCCCCTACAGCGACACCAAGTCCATTCCCAAAGGACTCGGCGCAAAACACGATGCGGAAGGTGTGCTCGAGATTCTCCCGGAGTTCGAATTGGGCCTCACGGACGTTGAGGGATTCTCGCATCTCTTTGTCCTCTGGACCTTCGACCGATCTGAAGGCTTTGATTTGGTGGGCAGTCCCCCCTTCGATGAGCGGCCTCACGGCGTATTTTCCACCCGCTCGCCGCGACGCCCCAATCCGATTGCTTTGACGGTAGTGGAATTACTGAGTCGCGAAGGCCGGCTCTTGCATGTTCGTGGAGTCGACATGCTCGACGGTACGCCCATTCTCGACATCAAGCCGTACATGTCCAGCATCCCCGAAGAAAAACTACGCCGAGGCTGGCTCGCTGAGGCAGAGGAGCGTGCTCGCAAATAGCGGGCAATATTCAGGCTTTCGCGACGTTCAACATCCAGTCCTACAATGTGGCAGCGACTGCCACCCTGTGGATCGCAATCGACAACTTCCCGGCCAGACCTCGACTCTAAGGAACTATCGGAAGAGAAATCTTCCTCAAAGGAGAGAGTCGTCTATGGCCTTCAAGAGAATCGGCAACGAAACTCACGAATGGCAACAAGTACACTCGTGCATCAAGGGTTGTACAGGGCAAGGGAGGGAAACTCGGGCGGAGCTCGATTGAACCACCCCATCTGTTTGATCCGAGGTGTGATTCGGTCGCCGAACCGGATCTTCCAAAATTCGGAGAGCACCAGGGCGAGGTCTGGCAAGGGGCCTCGCCCTTCTGCCATGGGAGTGCTCGGAGTTCCGCGCTACTCTGCAACTCCAGCCTCAGGAACGATTTCACGCCCTCAAACCCGATGGCCCGTCGACCTGCCGACCAGGGGCCTGATCGTGTATCGTGAGTGAGTTCGGATATGAACTTCCTCACTGCCACGCTTGCTGAACCGCAAAGCTTCTCGCCGTGGGAGAAGTTGCTCCTGGTGGCTCTGATCGTTGCCTCCGCAGCGTTGTTCTGGCGCCGATTCGGACCTATTCTCAATCGAATTCTCAAGTCCAGAAAAGACCCGAACTTCAGCCTGGCGCCTGTCGGCAAACGCGTTTGGGACTTCTTCTGGGAAGTGCTCTGCCAGGCCAAAGTCATTCGCGAACGACCGTTGCCCGGCCTCGCTCACGCGTTCGTCTTCTGGGGTTTCTGTGCCTTCGCCTTCGTGACGCTCAACCACATCGCGGTCGGCCTCGGTGTGGGCTTCCTCGATCCCCATGGCGTCATCGGGCGTTTCTACTTCTATCTCGCGGCGGCGTTCGCCATCGCCTGCGCGGTCGGCATCTTCGGCCTTTTCGTCCGCAGGTTTTTCGTGCGGCCCCGGTGGCTCGGTGGCAAAGTCTCCTACGAATCAGGCGTAATCGCGCTCCTGATCTTCCTTCTCATGGTGACGTACCTTGCGGCCTTTGCTGTCTCCGATTCCAGCCCCGCCGTCCGGGCGCTCTGGTGGGCTCACACCCTGTCGTTGCTCATCTTCCTGCCCATCATCCCCCACACCAAGCACCTGCATCTCGTTCTGAGCCCGGCCACCATCTTTCTCTCCCGCGGCGGCTTCAGCAGAATCCCGCCTCTGGTCGGCGATGAAGACTTCGGCCTCGTTGCGGGAACCGACCTCACCCAGCTCGTTAGTCTCCAGGCCTACTCCTGCGTAGAGTGTGGCCGCTGCAGCGAGCACTGCCCGGCTACCAACACCGGAAAAGAACTCAATCCGAAAGAGATCATCCTCGGCCTGCGTGGCTACTTGAACGAGTTCGGGCCCGCCTCACAGGAATCCCTGATCGGAAAATTCAATTCCATGACTGCCGACTTCCAATGCACCACCTGCGGATCCTGCGAATACCAGTGTCCCGTCGGCATCGAACATCTCCCCATCCTCATCGGCCTCCGCCGCGGCGCCGTGAATACAGGCAAGTGGGAAGACGACCACGGCGCCAAGCTCTTCCTCGCACTCGAGCGCGGATCGAATGCCCTGGGTATGGGAGCACTCGAGCGAGACAAGTTCATTCAGAAACAGGAGTTCCCGCATCTTTGACGGTACTCAAGAGTATTGCCTGTGGCTGGGCTGCATGGGCGGATACGATCCCAAAGGCCGCGAAATCATTGCCGACTTCGCGCGCGTGATGAATTTCCTCGGCACCAGCTACGGGGTCCTGCGCAAGGAGAAATGCACCGGCGATCCGGTCCGGCGCCTCGGCAACGATCTTCTCTTTCAGCAACTCGCCGAATCCAATCTCGAGGCACTCGCCCAAAACAAGGTCAAGAAGATCGTCTCCATCTGCCCTCACTGCGTTCGCACCATCCAGGAGGACTGGAAGGAATTCGGCACGCCGCCGGAGATCGAGCACCACAGCGAATTCCTCGCCCGCTTCGCCGACAAGCTGCCCAAGCCGAAATCCGCCAACGGCGCTTCCCCTGAAAAAATCGTCTATCACGACCCCTGCTATCTCGGCCGCTATCGCAACGTCTACGAGGAACCCCGCACCGTAGTCTCCCTCGCCGGAGAACTCATAGAAGCGCCGCGCTCGCATCAACGCAGCTTCTGTTGCGGTGCGGGTGGCGGACTCGCATTTCTTGGCGAAGAGACCGGCGACCGCGTCAGCCAGACCCGCGCCAAAGAACTCGTTGCCACCGGCGCGTCGACCATCGGTACAGCCTGCCCCTTCTGCAACACGATGTTCCGCGATGCACTATCTTCCACCGGTGAAGTCGCACCGCGGCTCCTGGATATTGCCCAACTCACCGCTCGCAGCCTGCCGCAGAATATACCTGTAAAAACTGAACAACCGTAATCCGGAGTCATTCCGCATGAAAATCATTGTCGCTATCAAACAAGTACCCGAACGCGATGCGCAGGTGCGCATCAACAGCGCCGGCAAATGGATCGAAGAAGGCGACCTGCAGTTCGCCATGAACGAGTCCGACGCCTACGCCCTCGAAGAGGCCCTGCAGCTCAAGGAAAAACACGGCGGCGAAGTCATCGTGCTCAGTGCCGGCCCTGAGCGCGCCGGAACCACCATTCGCGAAGCCCTCGCCAAAGGCGCCGACCGCGCCATCCACATCGAAGCTGACGATCTCACGCAGCGTGATGCGCTCGGTGTTGCGCAGTTACTGGCCTCCGCCGCAAAGCCGGAAAATCCCGACCTGGTTCTAACCGGCCTGCAATCCGACGACCTCGGCTACGGCCAGACCGGCGTGATTATGGCGGAGCTGATGGGCGTACCCCACGCATCTCTCATTCTCCACGTCGACAAGACTGAGACCGGCCTCACCGTCAAACGCGAACTTGAAGAAGGATGGTTCCAGAACATCGAGCTCCCCCTTCCCGCTGTCCTGATGATCCAGTCCGGCGGCACCAAGCTCCGTTACGCCACGCTGATGGGCATCAAGAAAGCCAAAACCAAGGAGCTGCGCAAGATCAGTGCTACTGATCTCGGCCAGGCCAATGCCCCGGCAGCGGTTCTCGCAAAAATCACGCTCCCGCAGAAACAGAAATCCACCCAGATTATCCCCGGCTCCGCCAAAGAAGCGGCGGCCACTCTCGTTGAAAAACTGAAGTTCGAGGTGCGTGTTTTATGAGCGGCGTATACGTAGTTCTTGAAGACCGCGGCGGTCGTATCGGCCGCATTAGCTGGGAAGCAGTCGCGGCCGCAAATTTACTCGCTGTTCAATCGGACGCCAAAGCGACCGCCATCGTCATCGGCGCTCAAACCGACGCCCTCGCTCAGGAAGCTGCCACCAAGGGTGTCGCCAATGTCGTGCGCATCGAGCATCCCCTGCTCGCCCAATACACTTCCGACGGATTCACGACTGCGCTCGAGCAGTTCATCCGCGCCGAGTCTCCCGACTATCTCGTCTTCCCGCACTCCTACCAGGTCCGCGATTATGTGCCTGCCCTCGCTGCGCGCCTGGGCCGCGTCCTCATCGGCGACGTAACGGCAATCGGCGAAGGTCCCATCTTCGTTCGCTCGCTGATGCAGGGCCGTCTCAGCGGCAATTACAAATCTGCCGACGGCGGAACGTGCTTCGTCTCCGTGCAGTCCGGCGCATTCCGCGCCGAAACCGCTGAACCCACCAACGCCGGGATCACGACATTCACACCGACAATCGACGCCGCACAGATCCGCACCAAACCCGGCGAACCATTCCGTGGCACTGCGCAGACCGTTGACCTCGGCTCAGCGCCGTTGATCGTCGCGGTCGGCCGTGGCATCAAGGAAGCCGGCAATCTTCCGCTGGTTCAGGATCTCGCCACTGCATTAGGCGCTGAACTCGCCGCATCCCGCCCTATCTGCGACAACGGCTGGCTTCCCATCGAGCGCCAGGTGGGCAGTTCCGGCCAGACCGTTGCGCCCAAGCTCTATCTCGCTGTCGGCATCTCCGGAGCGATCCAGCACCTCGTCGGCATGAAGGGCTCGCAATGCATCGTTGCCATTAACAAAGACTCCGAAGCGCCGATCTTTGAAGTTGCCGACTACGGCATTGTCGGCGACCTGTTTGAAGTCGTGCCGGCTCTTACCGAAGCCATCAAAGCCGCCCGGCAGTAACGCCTTTCACCGGGCCCATGAACCCTGGGTGCCCCATCCATTCGATTGTTGTTCGTCGAATGCGTGGGAAAGCACGAATGCATGTCATTTGCACCCAGACCGCCCATCCGCGTATCGTTCGAGGTTGCATCCGAAAACACAGGCTGAGGCCCGGAATGTTTCTGCCGGAAACATATCAAGTCACGCTCATGCTCATGATTCTCAGCATGCTGTGCTGGGGATCGTGGGCCAACACCCTCAAACTTTGCCCGAAATTCCGCTTTCAGCTCTTCTATTGGGATTACGCCATCGGCCTTTTCGGAGGTGCGATGCTGCTAGGCCTTACGGCAGGATCCGCTGGTCACTCCGGCCCGGCATTCCTCGCGGCGATTGTTGAGACCGATCCCAAGCGTATGCTTTGGGCCATCTGCGGCGGCGTCATCTTCAACGTGGCCAATCTACTCCTGGTTGCGGCAATCGATGTCGCCGGCCTCGCCGTCGCCTTCCCAGTCGGAATCGGCCTTGCCCTGGTGGTCGGAGCCGTTTCAAGTTATCTCGTCAGCCCGGCCGGCAATCCCCTGCTTCTCTTCGGCGGAGTTGCACTGGTAGCCGTGGCGATCGTCGTGGACGCCGCCGCCTACCGCAAGCGCGAAGCCACAGCAAAAGCAACCACCACGCGGGGCATCGTCCTCAGCCTCGTCGCGGGCGTGCTGATGGGCAGCTTCTATCCCCTGGTTGCACGCGCCATGCGCGGCCACGATTCTCCAGGACCCTATGCCATCGCCATGTTCTTCGCCGTCGGCGTCCTCATCTCGACATTCCCCGCCAACTTCCTCCTGATGTGGAAGCCCCTCGACGGCAAGCCCCGTGTCAACGGCTCCGATTACTGGCGCGCTCCTTACGCCTGGCATCTGGCAGGTGTTCTCGGAGGCGCCATCTGGTGCGTCGGCGCCGTCGCCAACTTCGTCGCCTCGGTCTCGCATCTCGTCGGACCCGCTGTCTCCTACTCCATCGGGCAGGGAGCAACCATGGTTTCAGCCTGCTGGGGCATCTTCGTCTGGCGCGAATTTGCCGGCGCGCCACGTGCGGCGCACATGCTCCTCGTCCTCATGTTCGTCTTCTTCATCCTTGGCCTGGGCGCTGTGGCCCTGGCGCCCCTCTACTGAGGTTCTTTCATGCCCGAGACTCGCAAACCGATTGTTGTCGTCGGCAGCGTCACCATGGATATGGTGACCTGCACTCCCCAAATCCCCCGCGTCGGCGAGACCGTCATCGGCACCAGCTTTTCCACCACGCCGGGGGGCAAGGGCGCCAATCAGGCCGTTGCTGCCGCCCGCCTGGGCTATCCGGTTCAGTTCGTCGGCATGGTCGGCAACGACGTCTATGGGCCGCAACTGATCCAGAACCTCGCCGACGCCGGTGTCGATACATCCGTAATCGAGACCGCGTCCGGATCATCCGGGCTCGCTCCAATATTTCTCGCCGCCAACGGCCAGAACGCGATCGTCGTTGTTCCCGGAGCCAATGGCCAGGTCAACACGGCATACGTCGACAAACACCTCGAAGTCATCCGAAATGCAGGAATGGTTCTCTGCCAACTGGAATTACCCATGGCCACCATCGATCACACGCTGGCACTCTGCGCACAATTCGGCGTCCCCGTGATGCTCGATCCCGCGCCAGCCGCGGCGCTCAACGATCCGGTATGGAAGCGGGTCGCATGGTTCACACCAAATGAAACTGAGGCCGCATTCTATCTCGACGATGCGTCCGACCCGGAGCGAATCGCCAGGAAGCTGCTTCAACGCGGTCTAAGTGGGGTCGTTTTAAAGCGCGGGGCTGAAGGTGCATACGTTGCCGTCTCGGGCGGCCACGCGGACTGGGTCAAGCCCTTTGCTGTAGACGCCATCGACACCGTTGGTGCAGGCGATTGCTTCAATGGCGCTTTCGCCGTCGCATTGCTCGAAGGCAAAGACCCCTGGGTTGCCGCGCACTTCGCCTGCGCCGCATCCGCCATCTCCGTCACGCGTCGCGGCGCTCAGGCCTCCATGCCCACACGTGCGGACCTCAACGCGTTCCTGGCCAACCGCGGCGACTAGTTTGACCCGCACATTCCACGAATGCAGCTAGGAGATGAGCCGAATGATCCAAAAGGCATGTCTGGCAATAATGCTCGGAACCCTGGCGGTGACCGCAGCCGCGCAAGACACTCTCTACCAGCCGGTCGGCCAGCAAATCCCTGCACCCATATGCATGAACCTCCATAACGCGTGGGAAAGTCCGCAAATGATCTGCCTGCCCTTCGCGCACGAGCGCTGGCTGGCCGACCTGCAACACTGGCGCACCGAGCGCCGCATTCGCATCGCGTATGATCCTTCCCGCTATGAAATTCCTGCACTCAAGTGGACGCAGTCCAGCTTCATGCAGCCCCAGATGATGGTCCACGATCGCTACTTCTACGATCCTGCGGCCGGGCGCTACACCGTCGATCGCTATCTCGACGACCTCGAAAAGCGTTACGGCGGCATCGACGCGGTTCTCATCTGGTCGACCTATCCCAACATGGGGATCGACGACCGCAACCAGCTCGAAATGGTTGAGTCCATGCCCGGAGGCGTAGAAGGCGTTCGAAAAATGGTAGCCGACTTTCATCGCCGCGGCGTGCGCGTCCTCTTCCCCATGATGATGTGGGATGAAGGCACACACCCGCCGACGCAACCGTGGCCGCAGGCCATTGCAGAGCTGATGAAACAGGTCGATGCCGACGGCATCAACGGCGACACGCAGGATGGCGTACCGCTAGGCTTCTCGCTCGCTGCCGATGCAACCGGCCATCCTCTCGCATTTGAACCTGAAGGCGGACCCAGCGACGAAGCGCTAGCGTGGAACGTCATGACCTGGGGTCAGTATTCATTTCCTTTCATCCCCATGGTTGACCGCTACAAATGGCTCGATACACGCCACATGGTCAACATCAGCGATCGCTGGGAAGTTGACAAGACCAGCGACCTGCAATTCGCTTTCTTCAATGGCGTCGGCTGGGAGAGCTGGGAAAACATCTGGGGCATCTGGAACGGCATCAATCCGCGCGACGCCGAAGCCACCCGCCGCGTCGCCACCATCGAGCGCGCTATCGCTCCCTTCCTCGTAAGCCCCGACTGGGAGCCGCTCTATTCGATGCACAACTTCGGCGTCTATGCCAGCAGGTGGCCGCTCGGCGATCAGACCGTCTGGACCATCGTGAATCGAAATCCCTACGACATTGCGGGCCGCCAGATGGACGGGAAGCTTACACCCGGAATGCGCTATTTCGATCTCTACCACGGTAGAGAACTCAAGGCTGAAACCGATGGCGCCGTCTCCGTCCTCAGCTTCGACATCGAAGCCAATGGATACGGCGCGATTCTTGCCACGCCCACCGAACCATCCGAAGCCATCAAGACCCTCTTGCAGCGCATGTCCGCAATGACGGCTACACCCCTGGCTTCCCTATCGCACGTGCCGACCGTCCTGCAACAGCATCTCGTTGACATTGCTCCAACCAAACCGGTCACCGAGGCTCCCGAGGGAATGGTAAGGATTCCCGGCGGCTCCTTTGTCTTTCGCGTGCGTGGCACCGAGATCGAAGGCGGCTCTATGAATGGCGTCGACGTGCAGTACCCGTGGGAAGATTCCCCGCGTCGCTTTCACGAGCACACGATGACCATCAAACCCTTCTTCATCGACAAATTCCCCGTCACCAACGCGCAGTTCAAGCAATTCCTCGACACAACGCACTATGCTCCTCGTGATCGGGGCAACTTCCTGCGCGATTGGAAAAACGGCTCCTTTCCCCAGGGATGGGACGACCGCCCCGTAACGTGGGTCTCGCTCGAAGACGCGCGCGCCTACGCCGCATGGGCCGGCAAGCGACTTCCCCGCGAGTGGGAGTGGCAGCTGGCCTCGCAAGGCACTGACGACCGCGCCTATCCCTGGGGCAACGGCTGGAATCCCGCGAATGTTCCTACGCCTGACACCGGCCGCACCATGCGCGGTCCGGAACCGGTGGGCGCACATCCGCAAGGCGCCAGCCCCTACGGCGTCCAGGACCTCGTGGGCAACGTATGGCAGTGGACCGATGAATTCGAGGATGATCACACGCGGGCGGCCATTGTGCGAGGCGGCAGCTACTATCAGCCGCAAGGTTCCATCTGGTACTTTCCGCAGGCCTACCGCAACGACGAGCACAGCAAAGTTCTGCTGATGGCGCCGTCCTACGACCGCTCCGGTGGTGTAGGGTTCCGTTGCGTCCGCGATGCCGAATGAGGGCGTCTGGCACAACAGACTGCGTCTGCGATGAGGTTTATGTCGGCGGCGTTGCCTGAGAAGCCGATGCGGGATCCGCAGCGCGATTTAATATCTGCTGCAATGCGACAACGATACGTATAATCCACCTACTGGAGAAGACGCGCGATGTGCTTTTCAGCGACAGCGAACTTTGTCGGGAGCGGAGTTCTCGGAGCCGTCGGCGTCGTGACTTTAACGAAGGTAAAGCATCAGCGGGAATTGCTTTTTGCCTCGCTTCCCACTCTTTTCGCTATTCACCAGTTCATCGAGGGGTTTGTCTGGCTCGGATTAGATGGAACCCTCTCGCCTGCCGTGACCCACAATATGGGCGCGGCCTACATGTTGTACGCACAGGGGCTTTTGCCGTTCCTGCTGCCCTTGAGTGTGCTGCTCTTCGAACCTGATGGCGTGAGCCGCAAACGCATGCTGCCCTTCCTCGCCATCGGAGTTGCTAACGGGACTCTACATTTTGTGGGGGCTGGCGGCGTACCCAACGCAGATTTCCGTCAGGGAAAATAGCATTGTTTATATCAACGAGGCAACAAACCACACGACCGTCGCGATCTTGTATCTGATCGCCACTTGCGGCTCGCTATTCTTCTCGAGGGTAAAGGCGATGGTCATCTTCGGCACAGCAAACCTGGCGATTCTGGTGGTTGTCACGGCTGTGAAGCGGTACGCGTTTACCTCGGTGTGGTGTGCTTATGCAGCGATCGCAAGTGTGATCGTCCTTGTCTACTTCTGGAGAACCAGCGGAGAGAGGCCGCTTCTCTACGCTCGATCTTCATGGGCTCAGTAGGACAGCGACGGAGAAAGACAACCGCGGTCACTCATTTCGCGGTGCGGCATCCAGAATGTATGAAAATCGCTGCTGGTGAGACTGTGCTTTCCCACGCAAGCGGAGCCTGGATGGAGCACCCTCGTTCGTGCTCACGTCTGAATTCTCACGGCAGATCCTTCGGCTTCGCTGCGCTGCGCTCAGGATGACAGTGGTCCGTTAAGGCTTGCAGGTGTCCTACGATTTGCGTGTCCAATGATTCATCGGGTTCACGGATTTAGTTTCTTTGGTACTTGCTCCTCTGCTATGCTGCGTCGCACATGGCTTCCACTCCAGCTTTGAAAAGGGGCATCCGATTTCGCGACCTGACGCTGTTCTATGTCGTCGTCGCGCTGAATGTGCGCTGGACTTCGACAGCGGCAGCGGCGGGGCCGAGCATTCTCGTTGTCTGGGTTGCGGCGCTGTCATGTTTCTTTATTCCGCTGGCGGCAAGCGTGATGGAGCTATCCTCGCGACATCCGGAAGAGGGCGGCATCTACGTTTGGACGCGCACCGCCTTCGGCGATTTCACGGGCTTCATCGCGGCGTGGATGTACTGGATGAGCAATCTGCCGTTCTTCGCGGGAGTGCTTTACTTTGGCGCGGCGTCGGTGCTGATCGCCTTCGGACCGCGTGCGCAGCAGTTGAACAGCAGTCCGCTGTACTTCATGGGATTTGCGGCGTTCTGGCTGGCTGTGATCATCGTGCTGAACATTCGCGGGGTGGATGCGGGCAAATGGCTGAATAATATTTGCTCGATTGGCAGCCTGGTGCCGCTCGCCCTGCTGATGATGATGGCGGCGGTGTCGTGGATGCGGTTTGGGCCCGCGACGGAATTTACAGTTGCGAGCCTGACACCGCACTGGTCGCTGGATAATGCGGTGTTCTGGTCGGGAGTGTTTTTCGCGTTCGGCGGGGTGGAAGCGGCAAGCGCGATGGGCGACGAGATTCAGAATCCGCGCAAGACGATGCCGTGGGCGATCCTGGTGGGCGGCACGATTGTGACGCTGGGGTATATCGGCGGAACGATGGCGCTGCTGGTGGCGCTGCCGAGCGGTGCGGTGAGCGGGCTAGAGGGATTCGTGAATGGCGTGCAGGCGCTGAGTGAGAAGCTCGGAATCGGATGGATGCTGGTGCCGATTGCGCTGCTGGTGGGCGTGAATAGCGTGGGCTCGACGGCGGCGAATCTGTCGTCGACTTCGCGGCTGCCATTTGTGGCGGGGATCGATCACTATCTTCCGCCGGTGTTTGGGTCGATTCATCGGCGGTATCGCACGCCGTGGGTGGCGATCGGCGTGTATGGGCTGGCGAGCGTGGTAGTGGCGATTCTGGGGCAGGCGGGCACGACCGTACGCGGCGCGTATGGCGCGCTGGTGAGCATGGCGACGATTTCGTATTTCATTCCATACCTGCTGTTGTTTGCGTCGATGATTCGCCTGCAATGGGAGCCGGCGGGGCCGAATGTGCGGCGCGTGCCGGGGGGAAAACCGGTGGCGATTGCGCTGGGCCTGGTGGGATTTGTGGCGACAGCGACGACGATTGCGCTGTCGTTGTTTCCGGGAGCAGATCAGCCGGACAAAGTTCTGGCGGTGCTGAAGGTGGTGGGGGCGACGCTGGTGCAGTTGGGGCTGGGAGTGGGGATTTTTGTGGCGGAGCGGCGACGGGCGCGAGTTCGGGCGAGAGCGGCGTGAGTAGCACTGGGAACAAGGGCAATTTCTCCGCTGACATCTATCCGAAAAGCACTGCAGGTTCCTCCACTCCCTCCGGTCGGTCGGAATGACACGCTCTTTGTTAAAGGGCGACTTCGCGACCGGCGATGAAGACGCGGGGGCGCATGGGGGCGGCGATGAAGTAGGCGAGTTCGCGGTAGTCGGTGAACTCGTGGATGACGAAGTCGGCTTGCTTCCCCACTTCGAGCGAGCCGATCTGGGCGCCTAGGCCGAGCGAGTGGGCGGCGTTGATGGTGGCGGCGGTAAGGGCTTCCGCGGGCGACAAGCCCATCTGCAAACAAGCCAGCGAGAGTATGAAGGGCATCGACGGGACTGGCGAGGAACCGGGGTTGAAATCTGTAGCGAGGACGATGGCGAGGCCTTCGCGAATCATGGATCGCGCCGGTGGGTAGTCGTCTTGACCAAGCGCGAATACTGACCCGGGCAACAAGATCGGCTGCACTCCTGCTTCTTTAAGCCGGGAGATCGACCTGGGCGAGACTGTTTCGAGATGGTCCGCAGTCGTTGCACCCAAATCGGCCGCAAGCTCCGCGCCCGTCTTGTGACGGAACTGTTCGGCGTGTATACGGAGTTGGAGGCCGTGCTTTTTCGCGCTCGTGAGGACGGTGCGGCATTCGTCTACCGTGAACGCATGGTCATCGCAGAAGGCGTCGCAGTATTGGGCCAGACTCAGCATGGCGACTTCGGGAATGAGTTCTTCGACGACGAAGCGGACGTACTCGGCGCGGCGATCTTTGTATTCGGGTGGGACGGTGTGGGCGGCCAGCAGAGTAGGGACGATTCGAGCCGGGCCTTCCTGGTTGAGGCGACGGATCACGCGGAGCATTTTGAGTTCGGTGTCGCGATCGAGGCCGTAGCCGGATTTGGCTTCGATGGTGGTGGTGCCATTGCGGAGCATCCAGTCGCGATGACGGCGGGCGGCGGCTAGTAACTCATCTTCTGTGGTGGCGCGGGTGAGGGCGACGGTGCGCAGGATGCCTCCGCCGGCAGCGGCGATCTGCTGGTAGGTGGCGCCGGCGATACGCTGCTCGAATTCGGCAGCGCGGTTGCCGGCGAAAACGAGATGGGTGTGGGCGTCGACGAAACCGGGGGTAACGGCACTCTGTGCGGCGTCGATTTCTGTCGAGTGCGGTGGAATCTGGGATTTGAGATCGGAGTATTTGCTGACTGCGGTAATGCGCCCGTTTTCGATGAGCATTCCCGCATCGCGGATAATGGCGAGGTCGTTGAGTTGGGCGCCCGTGCGCGGGCGCGGTGAACCTGCAAGGGTGACAAGCTGGCCGATGTTGACGATTGCGATCATAGTTGGGTTCGCGTTTTGATGGATCCGGGCGCGATGAGTGTATTGGTTTCCCACCCATTCCGCAAAAACGCGAAATGGATTGGGCACCCGAAGGTTGTGCTACTCGACACGTCGAACCCAGGTCTCAGAATCGAGACCTGGGCACCCAATTCAATCCTTCGGAGTGAGATTTTCCATGTGTGGACCCATTTTCTGTTCTACTTCGTAACCGGCCATCTTCTTGTCCGGAATGTACCAGTTGGCCGGGCGCTTTGGGTTGTACCGAATTTCAAATTTGCGTTCGATCATTTGCCGGGCGACTAATTCGCCCTCCTCTTCACCGTTGGTGAAGAGAGAGAATCGCCCCGAGTATTCCTTCTCGGCTACAACATACGAAAATGTGAAGCACGGCAGCATGATGTCAGTCTTGCGATCCAGTTCCATCACTTCCATGTCGGCTGATTGAATCGTCGCCCATATTTTCGGCCAGTATCTGGTGCGTTTAAGGAGTAGAACCTGCAGAGCATAACCAACGAGAGCAACCAAGAGCGCCAGCGCGCCTACAAATTCGATTGCCTCCCCTTTTCGACTCATCGTCTACTTCCCTGCCATCGGGATGTGAATTCCCTTCTCTCTGGCGGTTTGCTGGGCTGACTCGTAGCCGGCGTCGGCGTGGCGGGCTACACCTATGCCGGGGTCGTTGTTGAGGACGCGGGCAATCTTGCGCGCGGCCATCTCGGTACCGTCGGCGACGGTGACCTGGCCGGCGTGCAGCGAGTAGCCCATGCCTACTCCGCCGCCGTGGTGGAAACTGACCCAGGTAGCGCCGGAAGCGGTGTTGAGCAGCGCGTTGAGGATGGGCCAGTCGGCTACCGCGTCGCTGCCGTCGAGCATCTTTTCGGTTTCGCGGTAGGGGCTGGCTACGGAGCCGGTATCGAGATGGTCGCGGCCGATAGCGATGGGCGCGGAGATTTTTCCCTTTTTGACAAGGTCGTTCATGGCTTCGCCCATTTTGGCGCGGTCGCCGTAGCCGAGCCAGCAGATGCGTGCGGGCAGGCCTTGAAATGCGAAACGGCCGCGGACGAGTCTCATCCAGCGGGTGAGGATTTCGTTGTCAGGGAAAAGCTCGAGGGCAAGCTGGTCTGTCACATCGATGTCTTTGGGATCGCCGGAAAGCGCTACCCAGCGGAAGGGGCCGGCGCCGGTACAGAAGAGCGGACGGATGTATTCGGGGACGAAGCCGGGGATGAGGAAGGCTTCGGTACAGCCGGCGTCGAAGGCGAAGCGGCGGATGTTGTTGCCGTAGTCGAAGGTGACGGCGCCGGAGCGCTGCAGGGCGAGCATGGCATCGACGTGGACGACCATCGAGGCGGTGGAGCGGCGGACGTACTCTTCGGGATCGCGTTTGCGGAGCTCCGTTGCCTCACTCAGGGAAAGACCTTGTGGCACGTAACCGTTGAGCGGATCATGGGCGCTGGTCTGGTCGGTGACGACGTCGACCTGGACGCCGCGGCGAACGAGTTCGGGCAGGATATCGGCGCAGTTGCCGACGAGACCAACGGAGAGAGCGCGGCCGTCGCGGCGCGCCAATTCGCAAAGCCTCAGCGCTTCCTCCAGATTCTCAGTAAGCGTATCGCAATATCGTGTTTCGAGGCGCCGCAAGATACGGCTGCGGTCAACATCGATGGCCAGGACGATTCCGTCGTTCAGGGTGACGGAGAGCGGCTGCGCGCCGCCCATGCCGCCCATGCCGCCGGTGACGACGAGTTTGCCTTTGAGAGAGCCGCCGAAGTGACGCTCGGCGAGGGCGGCGAAGGTCTGGAACGTGCCTTGCAGAATGCCCTGGGTACCGATGTAGATCCATGAGCCCGCAGTCATCTGTCCGTACATCATGAGGCCCTTGCGGTCGAGTTCGTTGAAGTGCTCCCACGTGGCCCATTTCCCTACCAGGTTGGAGTTGGCGATGATGACGCGCGGGGCCATTTCATGCGTTGGGAAGACGGCGACGGGCTTGCCGGACTGGACGAGGAGCGTGTCTTCGGGACCGAGGCGCTCAAGTTCGTGAACGATGGCATGGAAGCACTCCCAGTTCCGCGCGGCGCGGCCGATGCCGCCGTAGACAACGAGGTCCTGGGGGCGTTCGGCGACTTCGGGGTCGAGGTTGTTCATGAGGCAGCGGAGGGCAGCTTCCTGCTGCCAGCCTTTGCAGCGGAGTGGTGTGCCGCGGGGGGCGCGGATCACGGAAGAGGTGGTGGTTGTGGTCATTAGGGACTCCGGCGAGATCAACATTTTGAGAATACTACCGGGCGGACCAACATTGTCCCGTCGTGCCGGCGCAGAAGCAGCAACTGCAGGTTCCTCCGCTCCCGTTGGTCGGTCGGAATGACATATCCGGGGTGGTGCGCTGATTTATCCTTCTCCTCGTGCCAAACACATTAGTGGAGTGCGTACCTAACTTCTCAGAGGGGCGCGACAAGGCGAAGGTGGATGCCATTGTCGAGGCCATGAAGATTCCTGGCGTCTACCTGCTCGATCGCGAGATGGATGCGGATCACAACCGGTGCGTGATCACGCTGGTGGGCGAGCGTGAGGCGATCCAGGAGGCGGCGATTCGCGGCGTGGGCAAGGCAGCGGAACTGATCGACCTGACGCAGCACCAGGGCGCGCATCCACGGATGGGCGCAGCGGACGTGGTGCCGTTTATCCCGATCGACGGCGTGACGCTGGAAGACTGCGTGGCGATGGCGAAGCACGTAGGCGCGGAGATCGCTAAGCGATTCGCGATTCCGGTGTATCTGTATGAAGCCGCAGCAGCGACGCCGGAGCGGCAGAATCTTGAGAACATTCGGCGCGGGCAATTTGAGGGGATCCGCGCGGAGATTGCGACGAACCCGGCGCGGAAGCCGGATTTCGGCGAGGCGAAGGTGCATCCCACGGCGGGCGCGACGGTGGTGGGCGCGCGGAAGTTTCTGATTGCCTACAACGTGTTTTTGAATACGGCCGATGTTGACGTTGCGAAGAAGATTGCGAAGGCGGTCCGGGCTTCGTCGGGCGGATTCCGGTTTGTGAAGGGCGCGGGGTTCCTGGTGCGCGGGATGGCGCAGGTTTCGATGAACCTGACGGACTTTGAACAGACGCCGATTGGGCGGGTGTTCGAGACGGTGAAGCGCGAAGCGGCGCGGTATGGCGTGATGCCGGTGTCGAGCGAGATTGTCGGTTTGATACCGAAGGCGGCGCTGGAGCAGGCAGCGGAGTGGTTTCTACAGGTGGAGCACTTTGATTCATCGCTGATTTTGGAAAACCGGCTGGCGGCGGTGATGGGAGGCAAGACGGCCGTGGGCGGATTGCGCGCGGGTGTCGAGCCGTTTATCGAGCAACTGGCTGCGCCGACGGCTACTCCCGGTGGCGGCAGCGCGGCGGCAGCGAGCGGAGCCATGGCAGCCGGGCTGGCGCACATGGTGGCGGCGATGTCGCGAGGCAAGAAAGCCTACGTGCAATATGAGGCGCAGCTGAGCGAGGCGATTGCACGGCTGGCGACATTGCGCGAGGAGTTGAAGGCGGCGATTGATGCCGATGCCGAGTCGTACAACGTGGTGATGAAGGCGTATCGCGCGGCGCGGGAGACGGAGGACGGCGGGGTGGGCGTGAATGCGGCGCTGCGGCAGGCAACCAGTGTGCCTCTCGGCGTGGCGGAGCGCGCGGCGGAGGTATCGCGGATTGCGGAGACGCTGAAGCCCATCACGAATCCGAATATGGCCTCGGATCTGACGACGGGAATTGCGCTGGCACAGGCAGCGCTGACGGGTGCGCTCTCGAATGTGGAGATCAATGTGGGATCGATGAAGGCGGGATTCGCTGAAGATGATGCGTTTGTGAAGGAGACGCGGGCGCGAGTGGCAAAAGTCAGAGCGTAGGTTGATTGCGGTTTAGCTGGTTAGCTGCGCTTCGCGCAGTAGCAGGTCAGCGAGTTAGCGGATTGAGTTTGTCGAGGTTCGTGCTTTCCCACCCTTGCGACAAAAACAAAGGCGTCGCAAGGATGGGGCACCCGGCATCGCATTTCAGTTTGCCTTTGATTTTCGGTTTCTTTGGACAGTTTCGGTCCTGAAGAACTTCCGAAAAACATGCAAAAGTTTTGTGGAAGACTGCAAATTTCGGGAGGGGGGTGGGGTCAAACATCCCGCCTTCTGAGACAGGAGAAATCGGGGATGCAGGCCGGCCGCATTTCCCTATTTCTCATTTGTTTCCATTGTGCGCCTGCAGCCGGAAATAACATGCAAAATGCAGCAGAAAATTCTGCTTTTGAAATCACGAGTTTAGGAACGAAATGAAGTGGGCGGGTATTGACCTCACATCGAGGGCCTCGCTTACTCGAGGTGCCAGGTGGAAAGAGTAAGTCGGTTATTTCTTGTTGTTTTTGCAGTTCTGTTTTCGGCCGCAACACCACGACTGACCGTGCCTGCAGGGGCGCAGCCGAAGGCAGGGTTTGTGCGGCTGGACCGGGTGACGGGCTCACGGCCGCTGCCGAACGGAATCGAGATCCGCTCGGGTGCAGCGGTCATGCAGATTACGGCGTTGCGCGAGGATGTGGTGCGAGTCCGGGTGGGACCGGCGGGGCAGTTGCCGGAGGACGCTTCGTGGGCCGTGCTTCCCTCTTCGCGCACGGCGAGCCTGGGTGTAACGGCGGAGTCGAACGGATCGGCCATTGGGTTCAGGACGGAGAAGCTGCACGTTGCGGTGCGCAGGGATCCGTTGGGGCTGACGGTCACCGATAACGCGGGGCATGTGATTGTCCAGGATCTCCCCGGAAGGCCGATCGAGTATCACGGGGCTTCGTTTCGTGTGTACATGAAATCACCGGCGGATGAACACTACTTCGGCCTGGGCGACAAGCCGGGACCGCTGGATCGGCGCAACGAAGCGTTTACTGACTGGAATACCGATGCTTTCGGCTGGCAGCAGTCGACCGATCCTATTTACAAGTCGATTCCGTGGTTCATCACCTTCAACAAGGGTGTGTGCGCGGGGATTTATCTCGATAACACGTGGCGGGCGAGCTTCGACTTCAACAAGGAGTATCGCGACGGATATTCGTTTGGGTCAGAAGGCGGGCCACTGGACTTTTATGTTCTTTACGGCCCGGCTCCAAAGGATGTGGTGGAGCGGTGGGCCTGGCTCGTGGGCACGACCCCGCTGCCTCCGAAGTGGGCTCTGGGTTATCAGCAGTCGCGGTACAGCTACTATCCCGAGACGGAAGTGGAGCGTATCGGGGATCGGCTGCGGAGCGAGCGCATTCCCGCCGATGTGATCTGGCTGGATATCGATTTCCAGTACAAGAACTGGCCGTTTACCGTGGACCCGGTGCGCTTTCCCACGTTCGAGCAGATGATCAAGGACCTGCGCGCCGAGCATCTGCGAACGGTGGTAATCACGGACCTGCACATCGCCGATCAGCCCCTGGCCAAATACAAGCCATTCGAGGAAGGGATCGCAGGCGATCATTTCGTGAAGAATCCGGATGGGACGATTTACGAGGGCACGGTATGGCCGGGAAAGGCGGTGTTCCCAGACTTCACACGCAAGGCTTCTCGCGAGTGGTGGGGTACGCTGTACGCGGATTTTGTGAAGCAGGGAGTGTCCGGTTTCTGGAACGACATGAATGAGCCGGCGATCTTCCTGGTGCCATCGAAGACGATGCCGGACGACACACAGCATCGCATCGAGGAGCCGGGATTTGCGACACGTGTGGCGAATCACCTGGAGATTCACAACGTTTATGGGATGGAAAATTCGCGCGGGACGTTTGAAGGGCTGCTGAAGCTGGAGCCGAATGTGCGGCCGTTTGTAATGACGCGAGCGAGTTTTGCGGGCGGACATCGATATGCGGTGACGTGGACAGGAGACAACTCGTCGACATGGGACCATCTGCGGCAGACGACGCCGCAATTGCTGAACCTGGGATTGAGCGGCTTTGCGATGGCAGGCGCCGATGTTGGCGGATTTGCAGGTTCTCCGCAGCCGGAGCTGCTGACGCGGTGGCTGGAGGTGGCCGCGTTTCATCCCATCGATCGCGACCATACGGCGGTGGGGACACTTCCGCAGGAGCCTTGGGAGAACGGAACGGCCGAGGACGTGAGTCTGCGACGGCGCTACATTGAGGAACGCTATCGGCTGATGCCGTACCTCTACACGACGGCGGAGGAGATGAGCCGGACGGGGCTGCCAATCATGCGGCCGCTTTTTCTGGAGTTTCCCCACGGGGCCGCGGATGGGCAACCGCTGGACCTGAGCAATGGCAGTGCATTCATGGTAGGTCCGGATCTGCTGGTAGCGCAGAGCCCGTATCCGGATGAGCTGGACGACTACCAGGTGGCGCTGCCGCCGGCGAGCTGGTACGACTACTGGACGGGTTCAAGAATCGATCCAACTTCTGGACGCAAAGGCATTGATAATGCAGCAATTGCGCAACCCGAGGTTCATATCCACCGGACCCTGGAGACGCTGCCGGTATTTGTGCGGGCGGGATCGATTGTGCCGGAGCAGCCGCTTGTGCAGAGTACGGATGAGAAGCCTGTGGGACCGCTGACGCTGCGGGTGTATCCGCCCACTACGCTGGGAGCCGATTGCGAGGGATCGCTATATCTGGATGACGGAGTGAGCTACGACTTCAAGGGAGGCGACTACCTGCGCGTGCAGTTTGCGTGCCGGCTGAGCGCACAGGGGCTGATTGTGACGGTGGCTCCGCGCCAGGGGGATTTCCAACCCTGGTGGAAGCTGCTGTCGATTGAGGTGTATGGCGTCACGAAGCCGTATGCGGGAGCGACGGTGACGGCGCTGGACCGCCCGGGCGCGGCTCCCATCTCGACCAACTTTGATGCGGAACATCATCGGGTGACCGCGCTGGCCCCGGACAACGCGCAAGGGCTGGAGTTGCAACTGACATACTGAGGGAATGAAGTGTTCGTGCTTTCCCACCCATGCCGCGATGAAACTGCGTCATGGATGGGCAGCAGGAAAAAGGCAACTGCAGGTTCCTCGCTTCCCCTCACTACGTTTCGGTCCGGTCGGAATGACAATGCTGCGGAGATGATGTTGTTTTCAGGTGGGTTCCTTTTGTTCAGCGGGATAGCAAATGGATACTCGCAGACTGATAACCTAGAAGCATGAAATTCGGCGTTCTGGTCTTCCCGGGGTCCAATTGCGATCACGATACCTACAACGTGATTGCGGAGATTGCACACCAGCCAGTCACCTTTCTCTGGCATGACTCGGAGGACTTGCAAGGCGTGGATGCCGTGCTCGTTCCGGGCGGGTTTGCCTATGGGGATTATCTGCGCACCGGGGCGATTGCGCGATTCTCGCCGGTGATGCACTCGGTGCAGAAGTTCGCCGCCGCCGGCGGGCTGGTACTGGGCATCTGCAACGGATTCCAGATACTTGCGGAGGCGGGGTTGTTGCCGGGGGCGCTGATGCGCAATGCAGGGCTTAAGTATATCTGCAAGCAAGTGCACCTGCGCGTGGAGACGGCGAACAGCCCGTTTACCAATCAGCTCACCAAGGGCGAGGTACTGGAGATTCCCATCGGCCACATGGAGGGCAATTATTTTTGCACTCCGGAGGACCTGGCGCGGCTGGAAGCGGAGGATCGCATTGCGTTTCGGTATGCGACGCCGCAGGGCGAGATCACGGGAGAGGCGAACCCGAATGGATCTCTGGGCAATATTGCGGGCATCCTGAATGAGGGCCGGAACGTCCTGGGGATGATGCCGCACCCGGACCGTTCGAGCGAGAAGCTGCTCGGCTCGGCTGACGGCTGGAAGATCTTCGCATCGATGTTGGAAGCACTGGCAACGCGGTGAGCGGAGCTGAGAACGCAGAAAGCCGAAACCTATGATCGACATCCACACCCATCTGATTTACGGCGTCGACGACGGTTCGCCTGACCTGGAGACTTCGGTCGAAATGGTCGGCATGGCGATCAGCGAGGGTGTAACGCACATGGTGTGCAGTCCGCACGCCAACGAGAGCTATCCCTACCAGATGGCGGTAAACGAGAGGCGGCTGGCGGAGCTGAGAGAGCGGGTTGGCGACACAATCAAGCTGAGCCTGGGCTGCGATTTTCATATGAACGCACAGAACATTGCCGATGCCGTTGAGAATCCTTTCCGCTACTCCATCGATGGCCGAGGCTACCTGCTGGTTGAATTTCCGGACATGTTGATTCCGCATCATCTGTCGATTGCGCTGGGCCGGCTGCGGAATACAGGCTACACGCTGATCATTACGCATCCTGAGCGGAACCCCGTGTTGCAACATGACCCGGAGCTGCTGGCCGAGTGGATGCGCGACGGATGCCTGGTGCAGGTGACGTCGGCGTCGTTGTACGGTCGATTCGGCCGCAACGCGAAGGCCTTTGCGGATGCACTGCTGGAGCGCAACTGGATTCATTTTCTGGCCAGCGATGCGCATCATCCGGAGTGGAGGCCGCCGCACCTGAAGAAGGGGTACAACTACGTGGCGGCGAAGGCGGGCGAGGAGACAGCGCGCCGGCTGTATGTTACGAACCCTGGTGCGGCAGTCGAGGGTGCGAAGTGGCCGGCGCAGCCGGAGCCCGTCGGCCTTTGGGAGGGCGTGCCGCTGGATTTCGAACCGAAGCCGGAACCCAGGGGCCGGCCGCGGAACGGAAACGGATCCCAATCGACGAAGACAAATGGCAAGGGGTTCTGGAAGCGGCTGTTTTCGCGGTAGACGGCCCGGTGCTTGCTTGAATTCGTTGCATTGTCATGCCCTTCGACTCCGATCAGGGCAGGCTATGGGGCACCAATGTCAGTGCGGAAGAAGATTCATTACAAACCGAGGCCGCCGTCGACGGTTAATACCTGGCCGGTGATGAAGCTGCTGG
This sequence comes from uncultured Acidobacteriaceae bacterium, assembly GCA_963830285.1. GTDB lineage: Bacteria > Acidobacteriota > Terriglobia > Terriglobales > Acidobacteriaceae > Telmatobacter. The sequence continues at coordinate 325,809 of CAWHLU010000006.1, read as the reverse complement.
CGGACGCGAAGAAGGCCACGGCTTCTGCGACATCTTTTGCGGCGCCGTTACGCTGCATGGGCGTTTTGGCGGCGAATCGCAGGGTAGCCGGCTGATCCTTGTCTTCATCGAACTCTATCCATCCAGGAGCAACACAATTGACAGCAACCTCAGGCGCGAAGGATTTGGCCATGGCCGCAGTGAGCATGTGGAGCGCGGCTTTTGATGCGCAGTAGTGGGCGTGACCGGGCCACGCGCGCAGGCCGCCGAGCGAACCGATGTTGATGATGCGGCCGTGAGAGGAACGCAGATGCGGCAGGGCCTCGCGGGCGACGAGAAACGGGCCGCGCGCATTGGTTTCAAAGACGGCATCCCACTGGTCGAGGCTGATCTTGTCGAGCGGGGCAGATTCGTAGATGGCCGCGTTGTTCACCAGCACATCGAGACGACCGTGAAAGTTGATGCATTTTGTGACGGCGGAGCGCACGGATGATTCGGAACGCACGTCGCATTCAAGAGCGGCGGCTTGCCTGCCCAGCTGGTTGATGCGTTGGACGGTTTCCCCGGCCTCAGTACTGGAATTGCGGTAGGTGAGAGTAACGTCGGCGCCAGCGGCAGCGAGTTCCAGTGCGATGGTGCGGCCGATGCGGCGTGCGCCGCCAGTGACCAGCGCCGCTTTTCCGAGGAGGGGTTGGCTGATCATGGCAGGGCTCGCACGCGGGACTTTTTGCCGTTCGGGGCAGGATGGCTATTGGGGTTTGGACTGGGGATCTGTGGACGGAGCGGCTGAGTCGTTGGGCTTGTCGGATGGTGGAGGCGGCGTGGCTTTCGGCGAATCGCCACTCTTGTCGTCTTTCTGCGCGTCCTGATCGTGGTTCTTGTAGATGGAGTACTGCTCTCCGGGCCGCTTGAGGCGAATGCCGAAGGTCAATTCGGATTTGTCTATCGTGTAGTCCTGACCGTAGGTCTGGTAGCCCTTGGCGATGATCTGGAGGCGCATCTTGGATCCGGTGGGAAGAACATCAATGACCGATTTACCGTCCTCGTTGGTCTTGAGTTCCATGTTGCCCTTCTCACCTTCGAGCTGGAAGATGACCGAGGCGTTCTCAATGGGCTTGGAGTCGACGTCGCGAAGAACCGTGACCTCGATGCGCGAAGTAGGCGGCGGGGGTTTGTACTTGCGGCCGCGATGGGCTGAATCCTGCGCAGAAAGGCTGATACCGGAGACCGCGACGAGGGCGACGGCGATGGTGAGAGAGCGAAAAGAAGAACAAGACAACATGCCAGCATTGTATCCGCTGGCGTGCACTCCAAGCGAGGGTCAGGCCGTTGACGATTGCGCTACCGGCTGCAAGATCGGGTGGGGGCTGCCAAGTCTCTCTTGGGGAACAGCATAGGGTGAAAAGAGCCACGGATGCCGGGAACGATGAGCGGCGCGGACGAAGCCGGTAGAACAAACAAGGCGAGGCGTAAATGAAGAATTTATTTGCTGTGCGGTTCCGACAGGACCGCTCCGGCACTCTCGGTCGGATACACTTCTGAGCAAATGCGAAACGCTCACCGATCCATCCGCCCTTCCAGCCCGATCCGGAGATTCCCGCTGTCACGCGCATTCTGGTTTCTGCTCGCCACTTGCGCGCCGGCGATGCTTTTCATCGCACCGGCATTCGCGCAGGCCCAACCGTCAGGGAAAGACCTGCGGATCTATACCGTCGATGTCGAGGGCGGACAAGCCACACTGCTGGTCGCCCCTTCGGGGGCTTCCCTCCTGGTCGACACCGGGTGGCCGGGATATAAAGGCCGCGATGCCGAGCGCGTTGAGGCGGCGATGAAGGATGCAGGGATCACGCAGATCGACAAGGTGCTCATCACCCACTTCCACACGGATCACGTAGGGGGTGTGCCGAACCTCGTCGAGCACGTAAAAGTCGGCGAATTCCTCGATCACGGCGAAAACCGCGAAGACTCCGACATCACACGTCACGACTACGCCGCATACGTCAAAGCCATCGGCACCACGCCGCGCCGCGCCGTTCATCCCGGCGATACTATCGACATACACGGCCTCAGCATCGTCGTTCTCGAGGCAGACGGCGAACATATCGGCTCAGTTCCGGGTGTAAAGCCGAGGCCGAATCCCTATTGCGCCGGCGAGCCGAAGTGGGATCTGGATACGACGGAAAATCCGCGTTCCGCAGGCATCCTCGTGCGGTTCGGTAAATTCAGCTTTCTCGATCTTGGCGACCTGACCAAGGCCAAGGAGGTTCCGCTGGTTTGCCCCGATAACCTGATAGGACACGTCGCGTTGTATCTTGTGAATCATCACGGATTCAACCTCTCTAACTCGCGCGCGTTTGTGGATGCAATTCACCCGCGGGTGGCGATCATGGACAACGGCGCACACAAAGCGGGCAGCCCCGAGGCGTGGCAAACCGTGCACGAGAGCCCGGGCTTGCAGGATCTCTACATGCTGCACACCGCCGAGGACTCCGATGACGCACACAACAGTGCGGAGTCGTTGATCGCAAACCCAAAGGGCGATGGCGATGGGAACTACTTCAAGGTAGTCGCGCACGAGGACGGCAGTTTCAGCGTGACCAATTCGCGCACCGGCAAAACCAAATCCTATCCGCCCGAATAGGACCGCATCCCGCGCGAACTGTCTTCGTTCGCTCGCGAAGGATCCTGAGCCTTCCCCGGCGAAGGACGTTTCGCGCACCGCGACCACAGCCACGCTAACTCCTTTAAATAGGATAGGTTTTGCCGGAGAATACGGCCGTTGTTCGCACAATTGGTGCATCCAGAGCGAAGGCGACGAGGAGAAATCCGCAAGCAGGTAAACTGGAGAAGAAGAGGTTGCCATGCCAGAGATTCAGCGCAGGAAAACACCTACGGTCAAAATCGGTCACGTTCGCGTGGGTTGGGAGGTGCCGGTTGTCGTGCAATCGATGACCAATACCGATACGGCGGATGCCGCGAGCACCATTGAGCAGGTTGCTGCACTGGCGATGGCAGGGTCGGAGATTGTGCGCGTCACGGTGAACAACGAGGAGGCCGCCGCGGCGGTTCCGGCGATCGTGGAGGGGCTGGACAAGCGCGGGATACGAGTGCCGATCGTGGGCGACTTCCACTACAACGGGCACCTGCTGCTGAAGAAGTTTCCGGCGACGGCGAAGGCTCTGGCGAAGTACAGGATTAACCCGGGCAACGCTTCGATCGGCAAGAAGGACAACGACAACTTCCAGGTGATGGTGGAGTGCGCGGTCGAGAACCAGAAACCGGTGCGCATCGGCGTGAACTGGGGTTCGCTGGACCAGTCTCTGCTGACGCGGATGATGGACGAGAACAGCAAGAAGACCGACCCGCTGCCGGCGCGCGACGTGATGATGGAAGCGATGGTGGTGAGCGCGCTGGAGTCAGCGAAGGCGGCCGAGCACTTTGGACTGCGGCCGGACCAGATTATTTTGTCGGCGAAGGTGAGCGGCGTTCGCGATCTGATCGATGTGTACACGAATCTGGCATCGCGCTGCAATTACGCACTGCACCTGGGATTGACCGAAGCAGGAATGGGCGCGAAGGGGTTGATTGCTTCGACGGCGGGGCTGGCACCGCTGCTGCTGGCGGGGATTGGCGACACGATTCGCGTGAGCCTGACGCCGAAGCCGGGTGGGGATCGCACCGAAGAGGTGCAGGCGGCGCAGCAGATTCTGCAGTCGCTTTCGATTCGCAGCTTTATGCCGCAGGTGACGAGCTGCCCGGGATGCGGGCGCACGACGAGCACCTACTTCCAGGAGCTGGCGGAGCAGATTCAAAGCTACCTGCGCACGTCGATGCCGGAGTGGCGGAAGAAGTATCCCGGCGTGGAAGAGCTGAAGCTGGCGGTGATGGGCTGCGTTGTGAATGGGCCCGGCGAGTCGAAGCATGCGAATCTTGGTATCAGCCTGCCGGGAACGTTTGAAGAGCCGAAGGCGCCGGTGTATGTGGATGGGAAGCTTTATACGACGCTGCGCGGCGACACCATTGTGGCGGAGTTCAAGACTATTCTTGATAACTACGTGCAGAGCCACTATGGGCAGGGGGCGAAGAGCGAGGAGCTAGTGGGCACACGTTAGACGGACCGCTAGAATTGGAGTGCGCGGTCGAATCGCCGACCAGATGGGCGCGGCTATCAACCTGGCATTTGTTCTTGTGCACCGCGATGCCTGGGTGAAGGTGACGCAGCGGGTGTCTCTCACTGAGAACGGCGAGTTCAGCTTGCAGCTCAATCCCGGCATCTACGCCTTTTTCGCTCACTCCATAGGCTTCGTTCCGATTGCAAAGATTATCGACATGCGCTCGTACAGAACCGTCAATTTGAACATCAAGATGCGGTTCGATCTAGAGCATATGGAGGACTAGCTTTAATTCTGCATCAAGGCGTAAGCTGGTTTTTCCCCGGAATGTGAGTTGCGATGGGGCGCCTGGCGCTGTTCCTTTCGTTGTATCCACTGGTGGCATTCGCCGCAAACCCAAGAACATGCGTTACAACCGATGAGGCAGCGAAGCTGACCAACAAGGACGTGTGTATCAATGCGCATGTCTATGACGTGGTGGAGCTGCCGGATGGGACTCGGTTTCTGGATGTGTGTCCGCCCGACATTCCGGATGCGAAGTGCGCCTTTACGATTGTGAGCTTGCGAGAGGATCGCGAGGATGTGGGCGAGCTCGCGAAGTTTCGCGACGCGGATGTGCATATTCGCGGCATGGTGCAGTCGATGCATGGGCGCAATGGCATGGTGCTGAGCCATGTACGACAGTTCTATGGCGGGCCACCGAAGTTCAAGCCGAATCCGAAGCTGCTGCGCGGGTTCTCGGGCGATCAGGCGAAGCCGCCGGTTGCCGATCCGAATCTGCGGTCGCATGGCGGGCATCGCGCGTTCATGAATTCGCGGGATCAGGAACTCTTGGTTAAGTGAATGACTTCAGGAGAGGTCTATGCGCGCACGACAATCCGAAAAGCAACCGCAGATCCCTCCACTTCGGTCGGGATGACATCGTGGTTTCTTGCTGTTATCAACGCTGGGCGCTTCGGCGAAGTTCGCGGAGCGGGTAGAGAGTCCCGCGCCACAGGACGCCACGGCGCAGCAGGGCGAGGATCATCGATCGCAGAAATCCGTAGCCGAAGACAAGAACAGCGGGCGCGAACAGCAGTGCATGCCACGCCGAAATCCCGGTGACCCGGCGGCCCGACTGGTAGACGAGGCCTATTCCCACATAAGTCAGAAGCCCCGCGGCCATCGTCCAGCCACCGCGCGAGATCGCCACGAGCGGCAGAAATACATCGACAGCGAAGGCGAAACAGGCGAGCAGGTGAAGGCCGACGCGGAATCGCGTTACGGCAAAGCCGTTCTTCTCGAGCAGATGCACCACGCCGAATGTGCCTTCGATCCAGCGAAGGTTCACAAGCCCGGGGCCCAGGATGACGCGCTGCGCAAATCCGGCGCGCTTGACGCGCATACCCAGAAAAATGTCTTCGAGCACTTCCACGCGCAGCGCTTCGAAACCGCCGACCTGCCGGTAGACGTCGTTGCGAATCAGGTTGAATCCGCCGGCGCCGAATGAGTCTCTGGCTTGCGGATCGGCGACCTTCCACAAGCGCACTGCCCACGTGGAGAGGGCCTGCATGGCGGAGAGAACGGCGCGCTCGCCGACGGATCGCAGAATCGCCGTCGGCATCAGGACCAGCGTGGCCGGCCTGCAATGCCGTTGCTTCGCGAAGGGCAAGCTCAAGGGCACGTGGCGCGAAGACGACATCGCCATCGGTGAAGAGTATCCATGGCGCCGTGGCGCGTTGCGCGGCGATGGACATTGCGTGAGGTTTGCCAAGCCAACCGGCGGGCAGGTCGGCAATGTGGATGACTTCGAGCGAATGGCAGCTACCGGTTTTGCTCGCTTGTGCGGCGATCGCATCCATGAGCTGGCCGGTGCGGTCGGCAGATCGATCGTCGACGGCAATGATTTGAAGGCGGACGCCGGTGGTGGCGATCAGAGAGCGTAACGAGGCTTCGATGGCGTCTTCCTCGTCGCGTGCGGGAACGATAACGGTTAGACCGGGACCGATGTTCTCAGGGATCGGAGGGAGGGTGTCGGGATCGATCGTGCGAAGGTCGGGCACACTGGCCATGCCGCGAAGGGAGGCGATTCCCTTCCCCAGCCATGCGGCGGCAAGCAGCCAGCAGAGGACCGCGAAGATCTGTCCACCCGATATGAGGAGACCCATAGGGCAAGTATCGCCGGTCGGGGTGAGTTGGGGATGACAAGCGAGAGGCCAGGGCTAGGTGGGGGACATCTTTTCGTAGAGGTATCTCCAACCCTCTGAATCGGCCTTATACGCTTCGAGTTTGGTTTGGGCCGAGATGTCGCTGAACGACCCAAGCAATTCTGCGCCGATGGCGTTTGCCATCAGGCATCCTCCCTTGCATGCTTTCATCAATTCCCTGGCCCGCTGTTCACGATCGGCATGAAGATCCTTCTTCGCGGCAGCGTGAACCTTGTCAGCCACGGCCTGAACCGTCCCGGCAAGCGGAACCGCAGCGAGCATCGCGTGATTGAGTTTTCGTCCCTTTTGCGTCAGGACGTACGGCATCAGCACAAGCTCACAATGCTTCTCATCGATCTTGGAATCTTTGTCCGCTTTGCAGGAACACCTGTAGGAGTCACGAACCTTCCTCAGATTGTCGATGTGTTTGTCCGTCCAGTAGGCAGCATACCCCTCCAGCACAATCGATCCGATGACCGTAAAATGATCGATCACAGTCCCGGCAACCGTCTTGGCGGCCTTCTTCGCCCATCTCTTTCCCACATGCGCTTGCCAGGCCTTCTGGTCCTTCTTGTAATTCATCTCCGCAGTTTTCATGGAAAACTCAAAGTCCGTCTCGATCTTCGAGAGGGCCTTGTCTGCAGTCTGCACATTGCGCTCGAGGGCCTGGCGCACGTCTGAGATTGAGGAAGAGTTTGAAGACACGGAATCCTTTCGGAGTCGATCGAGGTGTTTACGAGGGAGGGAAAACTTGGAGACCACCTTAAATCAAACGAGCAGCAAAGGCCAGACAATTCCTGATTGCACTCCGCGGCCGCCGCGAGCCTTTCTATCCGCGCAATGAGCAGGAGCCACGTACGCGTCTTTCGCAGTTTGATGCATGGGTGTCAAATCACGGCAGTTCGTCGAGAAGCGGCGCGAAACGCGAGCCGACGAGCAGGATGGTGCAGGAGAGGACGAGGAAGATGAGTGTGGCGCCGAGGCCGATGCGCAGAGTCGAATGGTCGGCGATCTTGCCAATGATCTGCGGCGAGAAGGTATCGCCGAAGAAGTGGATGCAGAAGAGATTCACCGAGACCGCGGTGGCGCGAACGGGCGCGGAGACGGAGTTGACGATCGCGGTGTTGAGCGGGCCGGTGTTGAGAAAAAGAAAGAACTCTGCTGCGAAGAGCGCGGGGATGGCCCAGCGGCCGGGACCGAAGAAAAGCAGGATGCCAAAGGGCAGCGTGAGGGCGACGCTCCAAAAGCTGAGCAGATATAGAGCCCGGTGGTTGGTGCGGAGCCAGCGCTGGGCGATCCAGCCGCCGATGGCGGTGCCGAGGATGCCGTCGATGACGGTGCTGGCACCAGCGACCTGGCTGGCCTTGGCGACGGAGAGGCCGATGGAGTCGTGGAGAAATTCGGGCACCCAGTTGGAGATGCCGCCCATGGCAAAGGTGAGCATGGCCAGGCCGAAGGTTGCGGTGAGGAACGCGGGATTGCGAAAGAGACCGGAGAAGGTGGCGCGATCGGTTGTGGGTTTGATGTGGTCCTGGGCACCCCGTGCGGGTTCGCGACCGAAAACCCCGTAGAGCGCGGCGACGATGAGGCCGGGGATGGCGCAGATGAAAAAGGGCTGGCGCCATCCCCACGCGGAGCCCATCTGGCCTCCGGCCATGTAGCCGAGAGCAGCGCCGACAGGGATGGCGACATAGAAGATGGAGAGGATGCGATTGCGGTCGCGCTCGGGGTAGAAGTCGGCGATGACGGCGGGCGCGAAGATGCCGAAGGAGGCTTCACCGATGCCGACAATGGCGTGGCGGAAGTAGAGCGTCCAGTAGCTGTGGACCCAGGCGGTGCTGAGCGTGGCGAGACTCCACAGGACTGCGCCGGCGATGATGAGGGGCTTGCGGCGGTAGCGGTCACCGAGCCAGCCGGTGAGCGGCGCGGCCAGCATGTAGACGAAAAACATGGCCGTGGTGAGCGCGCCCATCTGCTCGCGGGTAGCGTGGAATTCGTTTTGAACGAGCGAGAGTTCGCCGGGAAGGATGTAGCGGTCGATGTAGTTGAGGAGGTTGAGGGCGATGAGGAGGATCAGCGTGGCAAGACCGGGGCTGATGCGCGTGCGGTTTGTCGCTGTGAGTGCCGCCACGGAATCCTCTTCCGATTCCGAGTATCCCATGGCGGGTCGCGCACTCATGTGTATCCGCCGGGGAAAATCGCCCAGGAGGTCACTCAGACGGAGAGGTCGCGAGCCCTCGAATGCATCGTCAATGGCAACTCGTCAGAGGCGACCACCCCAGACTACATCCTTGTCGTTTTCGACCACTGCCGCCGCGCGTTCGCTGCTGGTGTAGCTTACATTCTGTCCGGTGGCCCTGGAGCGGCTAACCGCAGCCGACGTAGCGCCGATAACATTTGCCGCGGCCGGAGCGATGGGTGAGTAGTTGATAGCCGCGACCGGAGCGATCCCCATCGACGCTGCAGTCGCAATGGCGTCCTGATTCGCTCCAAGGTATACAAAGTCCCATTTGTAGACGTCACGCTGACGGACAATAAGGTCGAGCACTTGCGGCGCTTTGAACACTTTGCTGGCGTTTTCAAGCCCGTCGGTCATGATGATCACAATGACCTTGGATGGTCTTTCCTCCTCAGCCATGGCTGCCAGTCCATTCCCCAGTTCCGTTACGGTGCGCCCGATGGCATCGAGGAGTGCTGTGCTTCCCCGGGGTTCGTAGGTCCTCTGTCCGGGTCTCGGCGTCTTTGAAAGCGTCAGTTCGGGAGCCTCGGCGATGAAGGTATCGAATACCTCTTCATAGACATCATCGAACTGCACCAGTTTCAGCGTCGCCGTTCCCGGTACCTGCTTCTGCTCTTCAATGAACCTGTTGACACCTGCGACAGTCGCCTCGTCAATCGAAGCCATTGAACCTGACCGGTCGAGAATCAGCGCTAACCTCGTGAATGCATCTTTCATAAGTTTCCCCCACATTCTCATAGACGAAAAATGAGGGGACTTAGATCAAGTGCCCGCGCAATGTTCAATTTCGGCAATCCCAATACCGTACCAGGAAGCGACCTGTGCAATCAAATGGTACAAGCGGAAACCGATTCCGGAAGATGCGGAAATGACCCTCCTGAACCCTTTCGCTTTTCCTCTGCTCTTTGCGAAGAAAACGCATATTCGAGGTGCGGTGATGCATCTTAACCTCTCAGTTATTTTTTACAACGCGCTTGGATTAGACCGTCATTCCCTCAAGTAAGGAGTAAGGAGAAGCTCTATGGCGTCTGTGGAAAGGCTCAACATTCATCAGAAAGCGCTCCACATCAATCTCGATCCGACCAGCTACGGTTCCTTCGCCGAAATTGGCGCTGGCCAGGAAGTCGTCCGATGGTTCCTGGTTGTTGGAGGAGCCTCCGGGACAGTTGCTAAATCGATCTCTGCCTATGACAAGGAAGTCAGCGACGATTTGTACGGTGCTGGTGCGCGCTACGTTTCCGGAGAACGCCTCCAGGCCATGCTGGATGGCGAATGGACTCAGCTCATCAACCAATTAAACAAAAGTCGGGGATCGAACACTCGTTTCTTCTCCTTTGTTGATACCGTCTCCGCCCGCAACTACGCCGGAACAAATGAGCCTCACGGATGGGTCGGCCTGCGGTTCCAGTTGCAACCTGGCGGCCAGCCGAACGAGATACTTCTCCATATCAACCTGCGAGATCCTTCCAACACTCTCGAGCAAGAGGCTATCGGCGTCCTTGGCGTGAACCTTATCTATGCCGTCTTCTACCAATTGGAGAAGAAGGAATCCTTCTTCGAGATTATTGTTCAGGACGTCGAGACACGCATTGAAATTGACTATGCGGAAGTGCGTGGCCCCGCCTTCGAAGGATGGGATCGGCGCGCGATTCTGGTTCATCTCGTGTCTGCAGGTCTTGCTGAAGCCGTTTGTTTTCCCTGCAGCGGGCCGCCCGTGCCGCCCATGGAAGTCCTCCACAAGAAAGCTACTGTGCTCGCGCCAGGAACGTTCGAACACGTGGATTCCGCTCATGCGGCAATCCATAATCAACTACTGACCTCCGGGATCCAACAACTCCGCGGAGAGTTAGCTGAAAAAGGTCCCGCGCCTGTCGGTTTCTTTTGCTTTTCTGCAATGCCACTCAGGGAAGAGGATCCCCCTCCAGGAGTCTCTGACCTGCTGGAAAGGATCGATGCGCTTCACAAGCATTGCGGAGATGTTTTACTGTTCCGTGATCGAGAACTCTACGGCATGACGGCTCTCGTGAACCGCTACACAAACGAACCCATCCGCTTCGTCGTGGGTCTGTCTCTGCTGGTTCGTATTTGGGAATATCGCTACAACAAGCTCCCCGGCAGCTTCCTTGAAGCTTTGTCTCGCCTCTTGCCGCAAAACGTGCGCCTTTACGCTTATCCGATGACTTCAGAGGACCTTCAGCAAGCGGTTCAAAGCATCCCGGCCACGGGCTGGCAGTGGACCGAAGGGAGTGGCGAATGGGTCTCTGCTCGCCAGCTTCATCCTCCACTGCCGCTCGGTCACCTTTACGACTACCTTCTTGCCAGCGGCTTCCTCGTTCCATTGGAGAATCCGGGGACCTGAAAACACACGAGCCGCTGGGCGGTCGGAGCGGAAGGACGATTCGAAGTTACTTTTCTCAACGCAGCCCGAGCAGGCGTTCGCTTTACTCTTTGGGGCGGGGCCAGCGGGCTTCTACAGTTGTGCCGATGCCGCCGCGGGGACGGAACTCGCCGCGCACCACCGCCCAGACCGGCTCGCAGGCTTTCACCACGTCTTCGAGCACCTGGTTGACGATGTTCTCCTGGAAGATGCCGAGGTTGCGGTAGGTGAAGAGATATTCCTTGAGCGATTTGAGTTCGAGGCAGCGGCCGCGCGGCATGTATCGGATGGAGAGCGTGCCAAAGTCGGGCAGGCCGGTCTTGGGACATACGGATGTCAATTCGGGATCGTCGATGACGATTTCGTAGCCGGGAAACTGGTTCTGCCAGGTCTCGATCTCGGGGAACTTGAAATCGAGCCCAGCCTTGGCGTGATCGTCGGTGTAGCGAGGTTGCTGAGACATGTTTCCATTGTAAGGGGGATCAAAATGAACAACGGTTCATGCGGATTTCTACATCGTATTCATGCAAATTTCTGCTTCTTAAGGGCTTTGCGATGAGTCTTATATACTGGCCTAGGTCGCCTGCATGGTAACGGAAAGAAAGCAATTGAACCGCAAATGGCTTTGGTTCGGTGCGGTTGTCGTCCTGATTCTGGTGTATTTTGGTGCGCGATCTCTTACGCGGGACCGCCTGCCTGTGCGTGCCGCCGAGGTGTCGCAGGAGCCGCTGGCGACGACCCACAGCACCAACGGCAGGGTTGAGCCTGATCATAATATCGAAATCCATGCTCCCATTGCCGCCATCGTGAAGGCGGTGTACGTCCAGGCAGGCGACACGGTCGCGGCGGGCAAACTGCTGCTGCAACTGGACGCAATCGACGCCCGGGCAAAGCTGGCCAGCGCCGACAGCGCGGTGAAGGCAGCCCAGGCAACGCTTGAAGCGGCAACGCAGAACGGCACCCTGGAGCAGCGTCAGGGCGTGGCTGTGGAGATTGTGCGCGACAAGCTGGACCGGGACCAGGCGCAGCACGATCTGGATGCTCTAACTAAGTTGAGCGCCACCGGGGCCGCAGCGCCCAGCGAAGTGTCAGCGGCGCGACAGAGACTAGCGACGGCCGAAGCCAACCTGCATGCGGCGGAGCAAAGTGCGCAAAGCCGCTACTCTCCCGCGGAGGTCGCGCGCGCACAGGCGGCGCTCAAGGATGCGGACGCCGGGAGGCAGGCAGCGCAACAGGTTTTGGCGCAGACTTCGGTACACGCTCCCTCAGCGGGCACGATCTACAGCCTCAATGTGAACGCGACGGAGTTTGCCGAGCAGGGCAAGTTGCTGCTGCAGATGGCGGACCTTCACCAGGAACGTGTTCGCGCCTATTTTGATGAACCGGAGATCGGTGTGCTGGCAGTGGGTCAGCCAATCCTGATCAAGTGGGATGCAAAGCCGGGAATGGTCTGGCATGGGCACATCGAGCGCACGCCGATCACCGTGACCACCTATGGAACGCGGAATGTCGGCGAAGTTCTGATTCACATCGACGACGCCGACAGCCAACTTCTGCCGGATACCAACGTCACCGTGACCGTAACGACTTCAAGTGAGGCGAATGCGCTGAGCATTCCAAGAGAAGCGTTGCGCTCGGAGAACGGGAAGACCTACGTCTACAAGATCAACGGCGACGATTTGAAAAAGACATTCGTAGTGACAGGCGCGATCAACCTTACCCAGGTCGCCATTGTTTCCGGACTGAAGGACGGTGACCTGGTTGCGATCGGAACCACGACTGGACAACCCCTGCAAGAGGGCGTTCCGATCAAGAGAGTCCGGTGAAGAAGGTACTTCAGATCGCCCTGGTGTGCGCTCTTGCGGCGTGCGCATGGGGAGAGGCTCCAAAAGAGGGCCTGGCACAGGCCGATGCAGCTTTGCAGGCGGGTGAGGCGGATCGGGCGCTTGCTCTTTTGAACGCCATGCCCTCCTCGGCCGAGGCGCACAATCTGCGCTGCCGCGTCTACTTCACGCTGGAGCGGTGGGATGACGCGGCCAACGAATGCGAACAGGCCGTGAAGCTCGACGGCCAGAGTGCAAGGGACCATTTGTGGCTGGGCAGGGCGCTCGGAGAAAAGGCAGACAATGCCTCGTTTGTGTCGGCGTACAACCTGGCGAAGCGCACGCGGTCGGAGTTTGAGCAAGCGGTGAATCTGGATCCGCATGATGGTGAAGCGCTGAGCGATCTCGGAGAGTTTTACTCTTCTGCGCCGGGAGTGGTGGGCGGAGGCAACGACAAAGCAGAGGCTCTGCTGCCCGCGATGGAAAGAGTGGACAAGGCCCGCGCGCACATTCTGTTGGGGCGCATCGCCGAGAGCCGCAAGGATTACGACAAGGCGGAGCGGGAGTTCAAGCAGGCGGCGGCGACAAGCGAGCATCCGGCGTTTGCATGGATGACGCTGGCAAGCTTTTATCGCAAGCACGAACACTGGGAAGAGATGGAACAGACGGTCGAAGCTGGATACAGCGCAGCGCAGCACGACCGGCACGCGGGGGTCGCGCTCTTTAACGGAGCGTCGATTCTGGCACGCGGCAAGCGAAACCTGGCATTCGCGGCAAAGATGCTGGAAGAGTATCTCGATAATTATCCGAAGACAGAAGAAGGGCCGGCTTTCGTTGCTTATACCCGGCTTGCAAAGTTGAAGTCGGATTTAGGCGACAAGAACGGCGCCAGACAGGCGCGAACGGCGGCACTGAATCTTGCACACGATTACAAGCCGGCACTGGGACTGACATTTTGATGGATTCACGACCACAAATGAACAGCGGGAGACCGAGGATTGCAGCGGCCATCGCCCGGGTTGTAGCCAGATTGGCTGCTGCGCTGGTGGGACTGTCCGCTCCGGCACATGCCCAGGTGTCGCTCGCAACAGTGGTGGACCTGGCGCTGCGCAACAGCACGGGAGTGCGAGCGGCACAGGCCGATGTGACCAAAGCAAGCGCCGTGTTGTCGGAGAGCAAAGACGCCGTGATTCCCTCGGTTGAAGTCGGCACGGGTCTGCCGGTTTTCCCTGAGGTGGGCTTTACGGGATCGCCGCCCTCGATCTGGAGTGCGACGGTGCAGTCGCTGGTCTACAGCATTCCGCAAAAGCGCTATATCGATGCGGCCGGGTTCGGGGTGCGCGCTGCGAAGGCGCGGTTGAAAGATGCGCGCGAACAGGTAGCGCTGGATGCGTCGACGGCCTATATCGAATTGGACGCGATTAATCAGGAACTCGAAGATGCACACCAGCAGGAGGAGTTTGCCGGGCGACTCAAGGACATTGAGCAGCAGCGCACCGAGGCCGGTGTGGATCCGCTTGGAGAACTGCTGCAGGCGAGGCTGACGGCCGCTGAGGTCAAGTTGAGACGGCTGCACCTTGAGGCACGCGCCGCGGTGCTGAATAAACAGCTTGCAATTTTGACTGGACTACCGGAGGGATCCATCCGGATTGTGCACGACAGCATCCCGGAGATTCCGCAGTTGCACGGCGTGGAAGCGTCGCGCCGGCTGGAGGGCGTGAAGGCAGCGCAAATGGTAGCTGAATCGAAGATGCAGACAGCCAGGGGCGATGCCGAGATCAGTTATCTGCCTGAGTTGCGATTCTTTATGCAGTACAACCGCGACACGAACATTCTGAACAACGTCAATTATTTCTTCGCGCATAATCTACCGCCGAACAATTTCAGCTCGGGTATCTCGGTGCAGATTCCGATTTTCGACATGGGTCGGCGGGCGCGGGCCAAGGAGTCTGCCGCGGAGGCGCTTCGGGCGAAGGTGGAGGCGGAGCAGGTCGAGAAGCAGAATGACCTTGAGATTGTTGACCTTAGCGGAAGCATTCTGGAGCTGGATACCCGGGCTGAGATCGCGAGTCTAAGACAGGAGGTCGCGGCCGAGCAACTGAAGACCGTGATGGCGCAGCTGCAGTTGGGCAACGGAACCGGGAGTGGCCCGGGATCTCAACCGCAAACCAGCCCCAAAGCCGAGCAGCAAGCTTTGATCGAAGTGCGGCAAAAGACTGAAGATGCACTGGATGCGGGTTTTGAGCTGGCGAAGGCACGCCTGAACCTGCTGCGTGCCCTGGGCCACATGACGGACTGGCTCAACGAATTGAAGGCCAAGTAACCACCGGATACACACCTCGAAAGCCGGTAAAACCTCGCTAACTGATAGAATTGAAGGGATGCCTATGCCTCTGAAAACGCTCTTCCTGAACCCGCCTTCGTTTGAGAATTTCGACGGTGGCGCAAGCTCGCGCTGGCCCGCTACGCGCGAAATCGAGTCGTATTGGTACCCGGTGTGGCTCACTTACCCCGCAGGTCTGCTGGAGGGATCGCGCCTGCTGGATGCGCCGCCCCACCACGTATCGGCCGACGAGACGATCAAGATCTGCAAGGACTATGAATTCCTGGTCCTGTTCACTTCGACAGTCGGATGGGAGGGCGATCAGCGCCTCGCTGAAGCCATCAAGAAGGCGAACCCTTCCATTCGCATTGCCTTTGTCGGACCGCCGGTGACGACGTCGCCGGAGAAGGCGCTGAACGAGTGCGAAGTGCTGGACTTCATCTGCCGCCGCGAATTCGACTACTCGGTTGTCGAATTTGCGCAGGGCAAGCCCCTCAATGAGATTCTTGGAATCAGCTACAAGCAGGACGGAAAGATCATCCACAACCCGGATCGCCCGCAGGTGGAAGACCTGGACGCGATGCCCTGGGCGACGAAGATCTACAAGCGCGACATGGACGTGACGAAGTACAACGTGCCGTTTCTGCTGCATCCGTATATCGCACTTTATTCGACGCGCGGCTGCCCGGCGCAGTGCACCTTCTGCCTGTGGCCGCAGACGCTGAGCGGACATGCATGGCGCAAGCGCTCGACGGATGACGTGGCTGCCGAGTTGAAGTGGGCGCATGAGAACTTCCCGCATGTGAAGGAATTCTTCTTTGACGACGACACGTTCAATATCCAGAAGGGCCGGACGATCGAACTTTGCGAAAAGCTGAAGCCTCTCGGGATCACATGGAGCTGTACCTCGCGAGTGACCACGGATCGCGACACGCTGAAGGCGATGAAAGATGCGGGATGCAGACTGCTGATCGTGGGATTTGAGTCAGGCGATCCGCAGATCCTGAAGAACATCAAGAAGGGCGCGACGGTTGAACGCGCTCGGGCCTTTGCGAAGGACTGCAACGATCTCGGCCTCGTGGTTCACGGCGACTTCATTCTCGGGCTCCCCGGCGAGACAAAGGAGTCGATCCGCAACACGATCAACTTCGCCAAGACGCTGGACTGCGAGACGATCCAGGTTTCGATTGCGCACGCATACCCGGGAACGGAGTTTTACGATTACGCCAAGGCCAACGGCTTCATCACCAACGAGAAGATGGAAGACGGCGGCGGCCACCAGATGGCGCACATCGAGTATCCGGGCCTGCCCACCGACTACGTGATGGAGATGGTGCACCGCTTCTACGACGAGTACTACTTCCGTCCCAAGGCGGCGTTCCGCGTGGTGTGGAAGGCAATCGTGAACCGCGATGTGCCGCGGCTTTATGTTGAGGCAAAGGCCTTCATGAAGCTTCGCGCAGAGCGTAACAGGGCGGTCAAGCAGAAACGCAGTCAGCCTGCCAAACCGACAGCACCGGTGAACGCGGGCGCGTAACGGGCGTCTGGCGTTCACGGGCACGATACATCGGAGGGCGGCGCGCTGCGTTCGCCCTCCTTTTCTTTTGCGGGAAAGGACGCCGCATCGGAACGCATGACGCATCGGCTTACTTTTAATCAATATCTGATACTGGCGTTTGTGTCGGTGAGCGTGCCTCTGGGCGACGCTTCCCTTTCGCGCGGCATGAGAGATTTTCCGCCGATTTCGGTGGCGCACCCTCTGTCGTTGATTGGCGCGGTGTTTACGCCGTGGATTGCGCTGGGGATTGCTCTCTTGATCGGGTATTTCGCCAGTTACCTGACGGCGCTGTCGTGGGCGGATCTGACCTACGTGATGCCGGCGACCGCGCTGGGCAATGTGTTTGTGGCGCTTCTGGCGCATTACTGGCTTCGCGAAAGCATTTCATGGATGCGCTGGATGGGGATCGCCATGATCACGATCGGTGTGGCGTTCGTTGCGCATGGACCGGCGAATACGACTCCGCCGGTGAATGCGGATGTGGCGGTGTCGCCGGAAGAGATGGACGCGCAAGAGGCCAGGCGATGACAACGGCGGGCGTATTGATGCAGGCGTCGTTCTGGAAGGCCGCGGGGATGATTGCGACGATCGTGATCACGTCGTCCACAGGCGAGGTGCTGACGGCGGCGGCGATGAAGTCGATGGGCGACCTGGATGTGATCCGCGCGAAAAGCGGGTTGGGCGGCGCGATCAAGGCGGTGGTGACGTCCCCACTGTTTATGGGCGGCATTTTCTTCATGGCGGTGGCGTTTTTTTCGCTGCTGTTCGCGCTGAACCACATGAATCTCAGCCTGGTGGGACCGGCGGCGGCTTCGCTCACGCTGGTGACAAATACCGTGGCGGCGCAGCTGTTTCTGCATGAGAAGGTGGATCGGCGGCGATGGACGGCGGCGGTGCTGGTGTGTGCGGGGGTTTACTTTCTGGCGCATTGAACGACAGCTCCCAGCTACTAGCCTCAAGCTGCCGGCTCCGACCCTGCAGTGGTGGCGAGGAACTTCATCAGGCCCTGCGGCTTCAGGTCGGGTTCGAAAAACTTGCACATTGCGCTTTCGCTGGCGCAAAGGGTATCGGCGGCAAGATGGCCGGAGCGGGCGGCGCTCTCCATGGTGGAGGGCCAGCCGGTTGCTGTCCAGTCGCCGGCGAGAATGCAGTTGGGCCAGGGCGACGGCGATGCAGGCCTGATGCTATCGATGCCCGGCGGAACGCCAAAAGTTGCGCGGACCTCTTTGATCGAGCGCGGCCTTTTCGAGTTTCGCTTCTTTGACCGCTGGAAAGAATTCCGCGAGTTCGCTCAATGCCTGGTCGATGGCCTGCTGACGGTCGAGGGCCGCGAAGGCGCGGGACGCGGATTGAACGAGCTCGAGATAGCTGCCTGTATGTTTACGCCACGGCTGCAGAGCGCTCTTGTTGTACATCCAGTGAATTTCGCGGTCGAGCAGAACGGCGTGCGGTAGATCGGTGATCTGGCGATCGAACCAGAGGTGCACGCTGCAGATTGGCCAGTGTTCGAAGCGCTCGATCTTGCGCTAACAGTTCTTCTCCGCGCGGTGCGGGGGGTAGATGCGGCAACAGCTTTTGCATCGCTTCAAATGGAAGCGCGATGACCAGGAATTCCGAGGTGAGAATACCGGTGCGGGCGTGGATGGACCATTGCGAGACCTCTTCGTCCCACTCGGCGAATTCAACGTTGGTGTTGAGGTGAAGCTCTGCTCCCTTTTCCTTCAGAAACCGTGCAGCGCCGTCGTAGAGTTCGCTGAGGGGGACCGAACTCATGCCCATGGCGCCAGCTTCGGCGGAGTTCATGAAGAGTTCGCGGATGACCTTGGCAGCGTAGGGCACGGAGATGGCGTCGAGGTCGGCATTGAGCGCGCTGGCGATGACGAGGCGCCAGAAGCGCTCGATGGCGCCGGAGGTCTGCTTGTGGCGTCGCAGCCAGACAGCCAGTGATTCCTGGTCGTCGTGGATCGGCCGCATCATCGCGCGGAATCCCTGCGCCAAAGAAATCTTGTCGGCTAACGTGAACGCGTGCGCACTAAGCAGTTTTGGTAGTCCGTGCAGAGGAGCCGGCAGCAAAGAAGGTCCAAGCGTGGAGCGCCGGCCGCCGGGCTCGATCATGGTCATCTCGGTCGTCCAATGAATTTTCTTCTGGACGCCGATGCGCTTGTAGAAACCGATGAGGTTGGTGCAGCAACCGAAGAGGACGTGCTGGCAGTTGTCGATGATTTCGTTGACGCCGGGATGCAGGTAGGATGAGGCGCGGCCGCCGAGGTAGCCGCGGCGCTCGACAAGTTGCACGCGGTATCCGGCTTCGGCGAGGGCGCAGGCAGTGCTCATGCCGGCTACACCGCCGCCGATGACGGTGACGGTGCGCGGCTCGAGTTGTGGCGGCGTGGCGTGCAAGTGGCCCTCTGGGGCGTTTCAACTGGTGAGGATTAAAAGCAGATCCTTCGCTCCGCTTACCCCACAGACTTTCGTCTGCGGGGCCCCAAGCTGCTTCGCTCAGGATGACACAACGTGGGAGATTTTGAGCATTATGGAGAGAGGCGGGCGATGGCAAGCCGGGCCATTCCGACTGCGAGTATTTCCAGTTTCTGAAAGGTTGGGACGCTGATACGGCGGGAAAAACATCGTAATCTGCGCGACGAATCCGCCTCAGCAAGCGCGCGGTAAATCCTGAAACCAGTACCCATAGAGCGGGGCGGCTTTCGCGATCGATGAGTGGCAGCAGTTTTCCGGCGGAGGCGTAGTAGGCTTCTGCGCGCGCTCCGATTTCAGCCAATAGGGCGCGCTCATTCGCAGATGGGGATGCGCCTTGCTTACGATGCAGGATGGAATCGAGAGAGACGTTGTGCGCGGCGAGATCTTCGAGGGGAAGATAGACGCGGCCACGCTCGGCGTCTTCTGATACGTCGCGCAGGATGTTGGTGAGCTGGAAAGCGACGCCGGTTTCCTCGGCTAATTTCTCAGCAGCGGGGTCGGTATACCCGAAGATGCGAATGCAGACGAGGCCAACGACGGATGCGACGAGGTAGCAGTAGTGATAGAGATCGGCGAAGGTGGCGTAGGTGTCGGGGGCGTCGCCGGAATTCACTTTCAGATCAGAGGTGGTGCCTGCGATGAGTTCATCGAGAAGACTGAGCGGAATGGAATAGCGCCGGGCGGCGTCGCGGACGGCGATGAAGACGGGATCCTGCGTCGTGCCTGTTTGCGAGGCGCTGCGCCACGCGGCCTGCCACTGTTCGAGATTCAGGCGGCGCTGCTCGCGGGGGATGGTTTCGTCGTCGGACAGATCGTCGGCCTTGCGCATGAAGGCGTAGATGGCGCAGATGGCATTGCGGCGCGGCTCAGGAAGGGCGACGAAGGCGTAGTAGAAATTCTTGGCTTCCCGTTTGGCGATTGCTCGGCAAATTGCGTACGCCCTGTCCAGTGTGATCGCTTGCGTCATTGCTTGAGTTCAGAGCGGCGCTTTCCCTTTGGGTCCGATCCGAGGCGGAGGAACGGGAGAAACTTTCCGCTCACGGCGCGCAGAGCAAGCTGCAGCTTGGTTCGTCTTGGAAATGGACGGGCGGGCGCTGAGCACGTCATAATCTCGATGCTCGATGGCATTGAGAATCTCAAGGCCGCCGCGGCTGAAGAGATCAAGATCGATGGCAAGATCGCGATCGACCATGTTGATAAGCGGCAGGCCCTGAAGGAAGAGGCTGCGCGCATATTCGACTTCGTGTTTGAGGAGAGCACGGAACTCGGGGGTCGCAATTCCCTGCTGGATGGTTGCGTCGGTCACGCCGAAGCGCTGCATGTCGTCCTGCGGGAGGTAGACGCGATCTTTCGGCGAAATCTACTTGTGACGTCCTGCCAGAAATTGGCGAGTTGCAGGGCTGAACAGGTCGCATCGGAAAGGCGGAAGCGCTCTTCGTCTGAATAGCCACAGGTGTAAAGGACAAGGCGGCCAACGGGGTTGGCGGAGTAGCGGCAGTAGCCGTGCACGTCCCGCATGTTCGCGTAGCGGGTAACGACCTGATCCTGGCGGAAGGCGGTGAGCAGGTCGGCGAAGGGCTCCTTGGGGATATTGCAGGCGCGGATCGTTTCAGCCAGAGCGACGAAGACGGGATGGCGCGCGCGGCCTTCGTAGCAGGCATCGAGTTCGCGGCCCCACAGATCGAGGAGGGCCAACGACTGCTGCGTGTCTCCGACTTCGTCGCCAAGATCGTCGGAGACGCGGCAGTAGGCGTAGATGGCGTGGAAGTGGGGCCGCAGGCGTTCAGGCAGAAACCAGGTCGCAACGTGGAAGTTTTCGTAGTGGGTCTCGGCAAGACGCTTGCACCATGCACGGGCTTCTTCGAGCGTCGGTGTTTTTTCGGGGATGCGATAGCTTGCGGGAAGGGCGGACCATCCGAGGGCGAGGAGGGTCTCTTGCGTCTGATTCTCCTTCGGCTGTTCGTTGTGACGCCACAATTCCCTCAGGGGCTGAAGCCCTCTTCATTTTATTGCGCTTTGGCGGCATGACTGAAGTCATGCCCTGATACAAACCCCACTCTGTCGGCATCTTCCAGCATGACGGATGGTTCCCCGGCGCAAATCGAAAAGCAACAGCAGATCCTTCGTTTCGCTTACCCCACAGACTGTCATCTGCGGGGCCCCAAGCTGCTCCGCTCAGGATGACACGTTCATTCAAGGCGACGTTCGGTACGAATTGCACACCGCTTTACGGCACAATCGCAGTTTTGATTTCGCTGGAGCGGTTCATCAGCTTCTCAAATACGCGATTGAGTTCGTAGAGGTGAGCGTGGCCGGTGATGAATGCGCCTGCCTGGAATCGGCCACTGGCGATGAGATCGAGCGCCTTGCGGCAAATGGCCGGCGTGTGGTGGAAGGTGGCGCGCAAGGTGATGTCGCTGTAGTGGATGCGGTTGGTGTCGAGCGTGACACGGGTGCCGACGGCGCATCCGCCGAAGAAGTTGACGGTGCCGCCTTTGCGGACCATTTCGACGGCTTCTTCCCAGGCTTCGGGAACACCGACTGCCTCGATGGCGATGTCGACGCCGCGATTATTGGGGGTGAGAGCGCGGGTTTCGCGGATGGCTTTCTGGATCGACGAAGATTTGATGACGTGCGCTGCTCCCAGCTGTTTCGCTGCTTCGACCTGGCCGTCGTGTTTGACGATGGAAATGACGTTGCAACCGGAAAGCGCGGCGACGTGGACCATCATCAGGCCCAAAGGGCCGCCGCCGATTACAGCGATCGTGTCTTCAGGATGCGGGTTGGAATCGAGAAAGCCATGGACGGCGCAAGCGAGGGGTTCAGTGAGTGCGGCGTGCTCCAGCGGAACATGGTCGGGAACAATGAGCGTGTTCTTGGAGACGATGCGGGCGGGGATGCGGATGAACTCGGCATAGGCGCCATTGTTGAAGAGCAGGTCGTCGCACAGATTCTCCTGACCGCGGCGGCAGAAGTAGCACTGGCCGCACGGTGCGGAATTCAACGCCGCCACGCGGCTGCCGTCAGGAAAGCCTTCAACTCCCTCCCCTGCCTCGACGACGGTTCCAGCCAGCTCGTGGCCGAAGAGAGCCGGAGGGACGATCATGCGGGCATGGTAACCGCGACGAAAGACTTTCAGATCTGTTCCGCAAGTGAGGGCGGCTCCGACGCGGACGATCAGCTCTCCGGGGGCTGCCCGGGGAACCGGCACGTCTTCAATGCGAATGTCCTGGCGGCCGTGCAGGACCGCGGCCTGCATGGTTCCCTGGCGCAACTGGCGCGCGGACTCGACGGTATTGCGGCCGACCTGAATGACCTCTTCGACGGTGCTCCTGCCCACGTGGAGGACTTCCTCGACGGTGTTACGGCCGATCTGGAGCACATCGCCGACGGTACTTCGACCAACCTGGAGGACATCCTCGACCGTCGGGCGCCCGCGTTTCACCGGGTTTGGCATCGATTCCTCCACGAGTGGCTCAGAAGATGCTCACTCGTTGGCTCAGTCCGGAAGCTGCCGCGTTTGAGGGGCACGACATATGCGAAGGAGCCTGCGAAACGGCGACGGCGGAAGTCCGTCAAAGGATGTATCACTTTGCTCCTTCACCGGAGACGGGCTCAATCATAATCTTCATCGAGTCGGCTTTAGGGTGCGATGCGATATCGATTGCGGGCACGGCCTGGTCAAGCGGAAAACGATGCGAGATGAGCTGAGTCAGGTCAAATCCGTTGCGGTAACCGCCAAAGACCAGGTCGGTGACCTCGTCGAGAATGTTGAACGAAGACGAGTAGGACCCCATGAGAGTCTTCTCGTCCATACAAACCACGCCGGGATCGAAAGTTGCGTCGCCGCGCTGGGTCTGAGCAAAAAGCATGACTTTTCCGCCGCAGCGGGCTGAATCGATCGCAGTCCGGATGAGGGCGTTGCCTCCGACAGCGAGAATGACAGCATCGGCGCCGCGGCCTTCCGTCTCTGCAAGGACGCGTTCCACGACATTTTCGGTGCCTGCATGGATAGGATCTTTGAGCCCGTATTTTGCGGCGATGGCGTGGCGTTCGGAATAGAGGTCTGAAGTGAGAACCCGGGCACCGGTGCGGCTGGCGAGGACGGCGTGCATCAGGCCGATCGGGCCCTGGCCAATCACGAGAACCGTGTCATCGGAATGCAGGTTGAGCATCTTTACGCCTTTGAGCACGGTGTTGACAGGCTCTACAAAGGCGGCCTGTTCAAAGGGGATGCCGTCAGGGATGGGAACGACGCCGCAGCTCGATGCCACCCAATCCATCACGCGAATATACTCCGCGAAGCCGCCGCCGGACGGTTCGAAGCCAGCCGTAACGCCAACCTTTTTGTACAGGGGACATTGAGCCGGGGTGCCCTTGCGGCAATAGAAGCATTCGCCGCAGGGAACATGATGATGGACAACGACACGCTCGCCGCCCTGGAATCGGGTAACGCCCTTGCCAACGCCGACAACGGTGCCCGACATTTCGTGGCCAAAGATGCGGGGAGCGGAGTGGGAGCCGGTGTGGATCTTTTTCAGATCTGTCCCGCAGATCCCGCAGGTGGCCACTTTGACGAGTAGCTCGCCGGGGCCGATGGAGGGCACGGGGAGGGTCTCGACGCGCATGTCATTGATACCGCGGTAGACTACGGCGCGCATGGTCGTGGGAATTCGGGTGGCGAGTTGGGTTTCAGCGTTGGTGGTTTGGGTAGCCATCCGGTTTGGTGTGACCTCACTCGACATTATTTCGTCATTCGCTCAGGAGTTCGTGGATCCGCTCCGCAATGTTTTGGGAAGCCTTTGTACTATTTTCGCCCATTTTGACGAGTGCAGGCCAAATCCAGGGTCTAAGGAGAGCAAAAAGTACCAACTTCCGGGTCAGAAACTGGCCGTTTTGATCGATAAAACGGTTGAAATCAGGGAGCTTCGCGCTCAGCGAATCACTGACGCCTTTCATGCAATAGAAAGGGATGCTGCGCATCGCGGCAAGACGGGCAATGGCGGCCGCTTCCATGTCGACCAGGGATGCTTTGTAGGTGGTAGCGAGGCGGCGTTTTTCGGGTTCGTCGGCGACGCGGGGGCTGGTGGCAAGCCAGAGAGGACCGGCTCCGGCATCACATTGGAAGCGCTCGCCGGTGCGGGCATCGATCACACCGGCACAATTGTGGGCGCTGCCGGGGACGATCTCCGGCGTGAGGGCTCCGGCCCAGCCGATGGAGAGGACGAGATCAATGGGACCGCCGTCTTCGATGCCGGCGAAGGCGCGGGTGGCGGCGTCAAGTCCAGCCCCGGCGCAGGCGGCGATCCACTCCTCTTCTTCGCTTCGCTGCGCCCAGAAGTGGACGGTGCCGCGGGTGGAGTGCGGCCAGTTGCGGACCAGGGGTTTGAGTTCGCCGGGCATGGCGGCGATGATGGCGACGCGGGTCATGGGCGCCCCGCTGATTGGGGTTCGTGCTTTCCCACCCTTGCTGCGCAAGGATGGGGCACCCGGCTTCCCAGGTCAGGTTGATTAAGTTCGAGGTTTCCCACCCTCGCTGCGCAAGGATGGGGCACCCGATCTTCGTGGCACTTTATAGCTTCCGTGAAAGGCAACTGCAGGTTCCTCCGCGCGCCACGCTTGGTCGGAATGACACAGCGGGTGAGCCCGTTTTCTACTTTGATCATGGGGCATAACCATTGGCGCGGAACCATTCAATGGCGGCGCGCATGGCGGGGTAGACGGGGACGATGCGGAAGTCTAGTTCCTGCTGGGCGCGTGCCGAGGAGGCGAACATTTTCTTGCGGCCCATGCGGACTTCTTCTAATGTGGCGCGCGGTTCTTTGCCGCGGATGCGACCGGTGATCCACTCTTCGAAGAACGCATAGGTGGCGGCGATGGCGAAGGGGATTTCTGTTGTCGGCGAAGGAATGCCGGTGATGGCGGCCATCTTATCGAGGATTTGCTTGAGGGTCAGGTTTTCGCCGCCGAGAATATAGCGGCGGCCGGGCTTGCCGACGGTGAGGGCGGCAACGTGGGTGCGCGCAACTTCGGCGACATCGACGAGGTTGAGTCCAGTGTCGACGTAGGCCGGGAATTTGTGGTTCAGAAAATCGACGAAGATGCGGCCGGTAGGCGTGGGCTTGGCATCGTTGGGGCCGATAGGCGTTGTCGGGTTGAGGATGATCACCTGCTGGCCGTCCTGGGCGGCGGCAATGGCCTGCTGCTCGGCCAGGAATTTGGAGCGCTTGTAGTGGCCGACCATGTCACTGATGGTGACCGGGGTGTCTTCGTTGACGACGATGCCATCCGTCCGGAAGGCCATGGTGGCGACGGATGATGTGTAAACAACGCGGCGGACCCGGGATTCGCGGGCGAGCTTGAGCAGATCGCGCGTGCCATCGACGTTGGCCCGGTACATCGCATCGGGATCGCGGATCCAGAGGCGGTAGTCGGCGGCGACGTGCATGACGGCTTCGCAGCCTTGAAGTGCGGGGGCGTAGGAGTCGGGCTTCGAGAGATCGCCGACGACGGTATCACCGGGGATGCCTTCGAGATTCGAGAGCTTGCTGGACTTGCGGACGAGGAGGCGGAGTTCAGCACCCTCGCCGGCAAGTGCCTCTGCGACGTGGTGACCGACAAATCCCGTTGCGCCTGTGAGAAATATCTTCATTGCAAAGATGCGCGAAGTCCCATTTTAAGGGTTCGGGGCAGGGGTCGGACTTGCCGGTCATTCAGGCGATGGTGGAGGCTCAGCGCGACAAGGCGATGGTCTCAGGCGGGACCACGTCCTTCATGTGCTTGCGAACGGAAGCTTGTCCGTGTGTGTCGCCGAGCGCACCGTAGATGGCGAGGGCGTGCTGAAAGGTGAGAGATGCCAACTCCGGCTTCCCAAGTTTCAGCCATAGTTCTCCCATCAGATCGAGCGCGTTCGCTTCAGAGCACGCGGTCGTTGAGCAATTCCAACCGGGTGACCCCGTCTTGAAAGAAATCGAGCGCCTTATGCGGATCATTGATCAGGAATGCGTAGGTGGACCCCAGATTGGTGATGGTGAGCGCCTCCCCACGCCTATCCCGCTGTTCGTGATACGAGGCGACTGCGTGGCCGAGATAAGCAAGACACTTCTTCTTGTCGCCGAGCACGAAATAGACGAGGCCCAGGTTGTTCAAGACGGCAGCCTCTTCCGCTTTGTTGTAATTGCCCTGGTAGAGCTTCAAAGCTTCGCGATAGAAGTGAATTGCCTGATCATGGAAGCCCCATTCACGGTAAACGTCGCCGATGTGCGCGAGCGTGGTTGCACGGCTCTGCTTTTCGCCTAGTTCACACCAGATGGCGAGCGCCGATTGATAGAGTTCGACAGCTTTCTGTTGCTGGTGGAGGGAGCTATATGAGTCTGCCAGAGCAGAGAGGGTGTGCGCTTCGGCTGAACGATTGCCTGATTTTCGATAATCCTCGAGGATGCGCGTGAGCGTCTCGACCGCGAACTCGCGCTGCATTTTGGTAGTAACGGCTTTGCCGAGAGTCGCGGTGGAAAGGGCAGTCTCATTCGGCAGCGATGATCGAGGCGCAGGTGCCGGAGCGGCCGAGGCAACCGATGTCGAAGCCGCTTCTGGGGTTTCGCCCGGGGAGAAGGTATTCTCCTGCGCCTGAAGAAGCATCGACGTGACGAAGAACGATGCAAGGGCTAGAACCGCCGACAGGCCGAAACTCCCGTTCCGCATGCGGTGACCTCCGGGTTGATGACGCCCAGTGATTTTCGGAGCAGCAAATGCGCCCGAAAGCCAAGCGGGTGAACAGGAAGGAGAGTGAAAGGGGAAGAACGGCTCTCGGAGCGGTCCGCTGTATTTCAGTTTGATGCACGTTTGCCTTTAACATCAAATGAAATGTGTTCTTCAGAACCGAAAAAAGTAGCGGTAGTACTGTTGAGCGGCGGGCTGGACTCGGCGACCGTGGCGGCGATCGCGCAGAGCGAGGGGTTCGTGGTGCATGCGCTTTCGTTCGCCTACGGACAGCGTCACAGCGTTGAACTCGAGGCGGCGCGGCGAGTAGCGGCGGCTCTGGGGGTGGCGGATCATCGCGTGGCGACAATCGATCTGCGGGTTTTCGGCGGGTCGGCGCTGACCGACGATATCGACGTGCCGAAGGGACGGGATAGCGCGGAGATGGAAGATGGAATTCCGGTGACCTATGTGCCTGCGCGGAACACGATCTTCCTCTCATTTGCGCTGGCGTGGGCCGAGGTGCTGGAAGCAAGCGATGTGTTCATCGGCGTGAATGCGCTGGATTACAGCGGCTATCCCGATTGCCGGCCGGAGTTCATTCGTGCGTTTGAGTCGATGGCGAACCTCGCAACGAAGGCAGGCGTGGAGGGGCGGCAGAACCTTGAGATTCATGCGCCGCTGATGCAGATGACAAAGGCACAAATCATCAAGAAAGGTATGGAACTAGGCGTGGATTACAGCCTGACCAGCAGTTGCTACGATCCCGCGAGCGACGGGAAACCGTGCGGGCAATGCGACTCGTGTTTCTTGCGGCGAAAAGGATTCAAGGAAAACGGGATTAACGATCCACTACCCTATCCCGACGTGCAGGCGAACCGATGAGCTATGCGGTCAAAGAGATTTTCTATACGCTGCAAGGCGAGGGTGCGCAGGCGGGGCGCGCGGCGGTGTTCTGCCGGTTTGCGGGATGCAATCTGTGGTCGGGACGCGAGAGTGATCGCGCGTCTGCAATTTGCAGGTTCTGCGACACGGAGTTCGTGGGCATGGACGGGACGGGCGGAGGGCGATTCGAGACCGCTGTCGATCTGGCAGAGTCCATTGGAGCAACCTGGCCCGTGCGCGAGGGGAAGGGCGCGCGTTTTGTGGTGTGCACGGGAGGCGAGCCACTGCTGCAACTGGATCGTGTGCTGATCGATGCGCTGCACGAACGGGATTTTGAGATTGCGGTGGAAACGAATGGAACGGTAGAAGCACCGGCGGGGATTGACTGGGTATGCGTGAGCCCTAAGGCAGGTGCGCGCCTGGTGCAGACGACCGGCGATGAGTTGAAGCTGGTGTTTCCCCAGGCTGGCGCGATGCCGCCGGAGTTTCAGGGACTGGAGTTCCGGCATTTCTTTCTGCAGCCGATGGACGGGCCCGACCGGGTCGCGAATACCGATTTGGCGGTACGGTACTGCCTGGCGCATCCGCAGTGGAGGCTGAGTTTGCAGACCCACAAGATTGTGGGGATTCCGTAAGGCGTGCGGCAAGATTGAAATCTTTTGGGGTGCTGAAAAATCAAAAGCGGATCCTTCGCGCCGCTTACCCCACAGACTCTGTCTGCGGGGCCCCAGACACGCGGCGCTCAGGATGACACGGCGCAGTTTAGTGGTAGTGAAAGAGGGCGCGACGGCTTTTGACCGACGAGCCCGCTCGCTGGCTTATTCGAGGTTTCCCACCCTTGCGACAAAAGCGCCGCAAGGATGGGGACCCGGTTTCTGGAACGCAGCATTCCTAGAAGACAATCTTGCCGCCGAACTGGAATTCGCGGGGATCGTAGGTGCTGGTGACCTGGCCGAAGTTGCCGTCGGTAAAGCCGGTGTCGACAGCGTTGAATTGGGTGTGGTTGAAGGTGTTGAAGGTTTCGACGCGCAGTTCGAGGTGCGGATTCTCCTTGCCGCTAAAGGGAATGCTCTTGAACAGCGCCATGTTCCAGTTAAAGAGACCAGGGCCGATGGCACTGTCTTTGCCTGCGGAGCCGAAGCCCTGATTCGTGCCGCCGTTCCATGGGGCCACCGGAGCGCTGTAAGCGCCGGTATTGAACCACTCCGACACGGTTTTCGGTCCATTGCGCGCATTGCCCGAGACATTCGGCCGGTTGACCGTGTCGCCGCCCAGACCGAGGGTATCAGGCGAATAGGTGACGTTGATGGGCGACCCAGACTGAGCAGTGGTTACGCCGGAGAGTTCCCATCCACCGAGAACGCCATGTTCCAGGGCGTTCCCGCCATGCAGCCAGAACGGCAGCCGGTAATCGTAGTTGACGTTGAAGATGTGGCGGCGATCGAGCACGCCGGAACCGCGATCATATTTGAGGTTGAAGGGATCGGAAACCGTGCCGCTCGATCCGGAGATGTTGGTAGAACCGAGGTCGCCGCTCTGGATATCGATCTCGTGCGACCAGGTATAGGAGAACTGCATGGTGAGGTTGTGCCGGTTTTGCCAGCGAAGGCTCGTTTGCAGCGAATTGTAAGTCTGGTTGGTCGCGCTTTCGATCTGGGTGATGTTGGAGTAGCCGAGATACTGGCGGTAGAGGTTGGCATTCGCGCCGGAAGCAACCGCCTGACGGTCGGTAAGATCGCCGAGCGGCAGGGTGTTGATGTTGCGTTCATCCGACTGGTTCCATCCGCCAGAGCCCACATACTGCACGACGAAGACAACAGAGGGCGCGACCTGCTGCTGAAGGCCCAGGCTGTACTGTACGGTTGCCGGATCGGGATAGTAGTAGCTGAGGTCTTGCATGCCGGCGGGGAACGTCGGCGTGGCCGCGGTGCCTCCGGTGATAGCGCTGGTGGTAGGACTGGAGAAATAGACGCTGTTCGCCAAGGGGTGATAGGCGAAGGGCGGGTTGGTGGCAGCGCCATAGATATCGTTGCCCTGGATACGCTCATAGAACATGCCGCCGCCGGCGCGCAAAACGGTTTTGCCGGTGCCGAACACATCCCATGCAAAACCCACGCGAGGCTGGGCGGTCTTGTAATCGTTTTGCACGATGCCGCGGGGAAACCCATTCTGTCCGGCAAGTTGAATGCCGTTCAGATAGAAGGTGCCACCGTTGACTGTGGTGAGGTCAGGACTGACGGCCGTGCAGGTACCTGCGATGGCCGTGCAGATTGCGCCGCTGGCGGGGTCGAGAACCGCGGCGGCGGCGGGGTTGTAGTCGGCGGGAACGAAGTTGGCAACCTGGTTGTTCTTCTCATACACGTGCGGCAGGAAGTCCCAGCGCAGACCGATGTTCAAGGTGAGTCGGGGGGCGATGTGCCAGTTGTCGAGCCCGTAGAAGGAGTAGGTGTTGTTGAGCCAGTGCGGGGTGTTGAGGCTTTGCAACTGCTGGTAGCTGTCGGCGAATCCGAGCAGGAAGTTCACGTACGAATCTCCCGAGAAGTCGGTTCCGAAAGAGTAGTCGCCCTGGGTGTCTGCCTGGAGTTGCTGGTTTTTGTCGACGCGCATGTAGGAGAAGCCGAACTTGAAGCTGTGTTTTCCCTTATTCCAGATAACGTCGTCGCGAACCTGGTAATCGAGGAACGCATTTCGCCACGGCCAGTAGATCTCAGTCCACGTCGTGCCGAGCGGGCTGCCGAAGCCGACCTGCGGCAAGCGGTTCAATGCGTTGTTGCCCTGGAAGAAGCTTCCCGCGTTCCACCCGGAGGGTTCAACGTACGAGGCCCCGCCGGCGGAGAGCGGACTGATGTTGATGGTGTTGCCATTCACGTCGAGTCCGACTTCATTCAGCAGATTCGGCGTGATGGTGTGGGAGAGCTGAATGACCGTGGACCATGAGGGATTCTGGAAGACATCGCCAACGGTGTCGTAACTGTCGCCGCTCCACATGGTGGGGATAATGGTCTGCGACATCTGGTCATGGATCCAGTGGCCCATCAGGTGCATCTTGGAGTTGATGTCGTGATCGATGCGCACCACATCTTCGCGCACGTACGTGGGCTGTTTGGGCGATGCAATGTATTGCGGATTGGTGGCCGAGCCCGTGTTGGGCTTGGGGATGTTGCCCGTTCCCATGAAAAGTACCGCGTTGGCATCGAGCAGGTTTGCCGGGATGACATTGCCCGGGAACTGTCCGCCGGGCGTGAGCCCGTCTGCCGCGTAGATGGCAAGCTTGGCTGGATCGCTGGTCTTGGGCACGCAGGGCGGAGCCACGCCGGCATTGCAGACGCCGGAAGGCAGGCTGGATGCCGCTAGTTCGTTGAAGGGCGTGTAGGCCAGCGCCGATCCCGCCGTTGGAAAGTCCGAGGTTGGGATCGTGTTTTCAGGGCTCGGGTTGACGCCGTTGATGAAGCGACGCCACTCTTCGTTGACGAAAAAGAACGTGCGGCTCTTGCTCTTCGGATAGATGCCGGGGATGAAGACCGGACCGCCGATGTTTCCGCCGAAGATGTTTAGCCGCAACTCGGGCGTCGGGGTGCCGCTGCGATTGGCGAAGTAGCTGTCGGCATCGAAAGCGTCGTTGCGATCGAACTCCCACAATGCGCCGTGGTAGTCCTTGGTACCGGATTTCACCACCATGGTGATGGTGCCGCCGGAGGCGATGCCGTAGTCGGGACTGTAGTTGCTGCTCAACGTCTGGAACTCCGCGAGCGCATCGGGCGAAGGCATCAAATCAAACTTGCCGCCGCTGCCGCGATCATAGGCCTCGCCGCCGTCGATGAGCCAGTCGTTATGATCTGGTCGCATACCGTTGAAGCTGAGCCCGAATCCGCTGCCTTGTGCGGTGACGCCATTAAACGAGGGGAGGTTGTTGGCGACACCCGTCCCGAGGGTGGTGAGCGAAACCATGTTGCGTCCGTTGGTGGCGAGTTGCGTGATCTGCTCGCCTGAGATGAGATTGCTGACTTCGTTCGTCTCCGTTTGCAGGTGCAGGGCGTCCGCTGTGACGGTGACCGTCTGGACCCCGGTGCCGATGGTCAGGGTAATGTTTTCAGGAACGGTGGCTGCGACGTTGACGACAAGCGCATTGACCTGCGTGGAATTGAAGCCCCTGGCTTCAGCCTTGAGGTCGTAGTTGCCGTGTTCCAGGTTGGCAAAATCGTAGAGTCCGGCGCCATTGCTGGTCGTGGTTCTTGCTTCGCCGGTCGCGGTGTTGGTGATGGTGATGGTTGCGTTGGGAACGACGGCGCCGGAGGGATCGGAAACCGTGCCCTTGATTTCAGCATTCTCCTGCGCCCATGCGGATGTAACGCACACGAACGTCAGCAGCACTGCGCCGAGTGCGCACTTGACGACATTCATTTGTCCTCCTAAAGATGGCCCGGCACGAACGGGGTTCGCTGTTCCTTCCACGAAGCCGGGAGCAAAGGGGCGACGGAGACTCACCCTTTCCGCCCGCGCGAATCGTCGTTCGCGCGCGCCCTTGCGTGCCGCGCACATAGCGACGACGCAGAGCCACGGAAGGGCTTTAACCCCTCGACCCGTGTTTACCTGGACTTTCGGACTTTCGGGAATGTGCAACGGTCAGAACGGCAGCCAATTCCGGGTTGGCACGCAACCGGGAAAACACGACCGACGACTGAACCGGCCTTGCTCGTCTTCAAGGGCCCTTGTTGATGGTGAAGACATCAAGCCCTGGGGATGTCCAAGGCCGCCGTCGAGAGCATCTTTCAGTAGGAGTCAGCATTTAGACACACTCTGGTACGTTGCGTTCTTGCGGTCTTTGACGCAGCTGGAGGATTGGAAGTTGCGCGCTATGAACTCCCGAAGACAATCGTTTGGACAAAAAGCTAAATGGTTTTATTGCGATGAAAACTTTCTGCGCCGGCAGATTTTCGCAACGGACCATTGCTGCACCTCGCGCAGTTCGAATGCACGTTTGCTGCCAGACCACAATAGCCAATTCGGCCACGGTAAGTTGAAGAAGTACTTCAAGATTTGTCTGCCTGGACGAACCTGCGGGCACCGCGCGGTTATGAGAAACTGGAGATGCGGCAGTTTTAGAGCGGTTCTCCAGTGAATACGTGACGTTTCCAGGATATGGAAGATGGCTTTTTCCTAAGGAAAAACCATTTAACTGCAACGGCTTCGTCCAAGTGCAACGGGAGAACCACTGTAGCGGGATCAAGATCTGTAATCGCGAATCCCGAAACTCTGAGCCAATTTGAATCTGCATCGAACCGGCGGCGCCGATACTGCGCAGCGGTTCGCGCACAGGAAAACGAACGAATGCTGAGTGTAAGTAATGTGTCGATGCGCTACGGCGCGAAGGTGCTGTTTGAAGAAGTGTCGGTGACTTTTACGCCGGGGCGGCGCTATGGATTGACAGGGCCGAACGGGTCGGGCAAATCCACTTTCATGAAAGTCCTGACGGGCGAGCTGGACGCGCAAAAGGGAACGGTGGTGCGTCCGCGGAAATTCGGCGTGTTACGGCAGGATCAGTTTGCTTTCGACCAGTATCGCGTGATCGATACCGTGATCATGGGCAACAAGCCGCTGTGGGCGGCACTGGATGAGCGTGACCGTATTTACGAGAAAGCCGAACTGAGCGACGCCGACGGCATGCGGCTGGGCGAGTTGGAAGGCGTGATCGGCGATGAGGACGGCTACACAGCGGAAGCCGACGCCGCCATCCTGCTTGACGGCCTGGACATCACCGAGGACCTGCACGAACGCAAGATGGGCGAGTTGCAGGGCGGCCAGAAGGTGCGCGTGCTGCTGGCGCAGGCTCTGTTTGGAAAGCCGGAGGCGCTGCTGCTGGACGAGCCGACGAACTATCTCGATCTGGATTCGGTGCACTGGCTGCAGGATTTTCTGAATTCCTACGACGGAACCCTGATTGCCATCTCGCACGACCGGCACTTCTTGAACAGCGTTACCACGCACACGGCCGACATCGACTATCAGACGATCATCATCTACAGCGGTGGCTACGACGACATGGTGATGGCCAAGACGCAGATTCGTTCCACGCTCGAATCGCAGAATGCGCAGCGGGACAAGAAGATTGCGCAGTTAAATGAATTCATCGCGCGGTTTGCAGCGGGCACGCGATCGTCGCAGGTGACGAGCCGGCGCAAGGAAGTGGAACGGCTGCAGACCAACGAACTGGCGCGCTCGAACATTCAACGGCCGTATATCCGCTTCGACCAAGTGCGGCCCAGTGGCAAGCACGTGCTGGAATTCAAACACCTGACGAAGCTCTACGACGACCTGAAGGTGATCGACGGATTCACTGCGAATGTGCTGCGCGGGGAGAAGATCTGCCTGATGGGGCGCAACGGCGCGGGTAAAACAACCCTGCTGAAGAGCCTGCTAGCGAACTATCCGGGACTGGCGGAGAAGGATTTCACGCTCGATTCGGGTGCCGTTTTCTGGGGACACGAGGCGCAGATCGGCTACTTTCCGCAGGATGTCGGCTCGACGATCGAGCACGGGCTCACGGTAGCGGAGTGGCTGCACCGCTGGAATCCGGCGGCGCACGTCGAAGAGATTCGCGGCATCCTCGGGCAGATGCTGTTCTCGGGCGAGGAAGGCGAGAAGCCGACCAAGGCACTCTCGGGCGGCGAACAGGCACGGCTGGTGTTTTGCAAGCTGATTCTGACCAAGCCGAATATCCTGATCTTCGACGAACCGACGAATCATCTGGATCTCGAATCGATCAACGCGCTGAATATTGCGCTGCAGCGCTATGAAGGCACGGTGCTGCTGGTGACGCACGATCACGACCTCATCGATGAAGTGGCAACGCGGCTATGGAACTTCAAAGCCGATGGGATTGAGGACTTCCAGGGTCCGTACTCGGAGTGGAAGGGGAAGCACAACTAGCGCACTGTACAGGCGGAGTTGCGCGTCTCGCGTAACGGTTTCCACGATCGCCGGCCACGGATTTGTGAAACAATGCGCCTACTCGGGAAGGGATGCTAGAAAAATGCGCCGATATCACCACATTGGAATTCCTACCAGCCAACCGAGGCCGGGAGAGCGCCACATCGAGCGTCTAAAGATCTTTATTGTCGGACACGAAAACAGCGAGTATGGCGTGGAATGGATACGGTTCGAAACGGACGCACCGATTCCCGAGTTGGTCAGGCAAGTGCCACATGTTGCTTTTGAGGTGAGTGACCTTGCTTCCGAGCTTGTAGGCCGGGAAATTCTGATTGCGCCGAACAGCCCATCCGACGGCGTGCGCGTCGCGTTCATCGTCGAAAACGGCGCACCCATTGAGTTCCTTGAGTTCACCGACCCCAACCATCCGGATCGACGTTGAGACTCGGCCATTGGCAGGAGATTTTCCGGCGGAGACCATGGCAGACGAGAGGAGAATTCAGCCGACACGTTTTCGTACTTAATGTGCGTTCTTCCCCATGCGCAGATGTGTTCCAGCACGCTGGAGGGTCGCATCGCTGACGGCGGCCTTGGTTTGCTTTCTGACGGCGGTACTTAGTGCCGGATGACAGAGTCCTTCGAAGTGAGAGGCGCACGAAGGCGGGTACGGGTGAGTTTCTGTGCTTTCCCATCCATGACAGCAAAGGCAGCTGTCATGGATTGGGGCACCCTGCATCGTCCAAGGATCTGGCAGTTGGCTCCGGACGGATGTTGATTACATCTGAGGGTCCGCGCGCATGCTGGTCACTTGACACCGAAATGCAAACGCCGGTGTAATAGAAGCAGTGGTAGCGGTGATGGAGTTCGCCGCGCAGCGAAGTAGGTTACACTTCCCTGTTAACCGCTGTCCTCTCCTGCACGACCGGACAGATGATGACTCCTGACAGGTGGTTCTGTCGGGAAGTTACGTCCGGCGTGATCCCTGCAAATTTAGAGCAAGAGACGCACGATAGCGGGGTGGAGTTGTGCTTTCCCACCCGTGGCAGCAAAAAGCGCTGTCATGGATGGGGCACCTCCCTGGCCACGCTCTTCTCCTTATGGAGGAGGCCGTTGCGTTATCTGGTAGGGGGACAAATTGCAGAAATACCTGCTCATCGCCGTTGGGGGCGCGCTGGGGTCGGTTGCGCGGTACTGGGTCGGATCGTCCATCGCGAGCCGGATGGGGATTCGCTTTCCCTATGGGACGCTGATCGTAAACATCACGGCTTGCGTGGTGATCGGCTTCTCGATGACCTACCTGGGCAAGCGCGTGGAACTGAACCCGGCATGGCGCTTTCTCATTCCGGTGGGCTTCATCGGCGCGTACAGCACATTTTCAACCTACGAATGGGAGACGCTATCGACGCTGCGCGCCGGTGCGTTCGGCATTGCCGCGCTGTATGCGGTGGGGAGTCTTGTGCTGGGGCTTGCGGCGGTCTGGGCGGGGTCTGTGCTTGGCGAGCTGATTTCGTAGGAATGCGGAGCGGCCGGATGCGCGCCATTCTCAAACAGGCGTAGAATCCTCAGTTGCCTTGGAGGAAGCTTGTGCTCAATCCGGGAAAGGCCGTCAAAGTCACCATTTATCTAAGCGAAGGCGCAACGCATCATGGCGTGCCTGTGTACTCGAGCATTCTGGACTATCTCTTTTACAGAGGGGTCGCGGGCGCAACTGTGACCAAGGGCATCGCGGGGTTTGGCGCCGACCACCACATGCACTCCTCCTCGACTATCGAGATCGCGGACCGGCTGCCGCTGAAGATCGAATTCATCGACTCGCGTGAGAAGGTGGACGCCCTGCTGGGCAAGCTGGAAGAACTGGCAGGGACTGGGCTGATCGAGGTCCAGGAAACAACGGTTGCCAAGCCGGCACAGGTCACCAGGACGAAAAAGCCGATACCACCCGAGCACTTGAAGATCGAGGGCAAGGCGCAGATGATGCGGGTCTTTCTAAGCGAGGAAGACCGCTGGAAGAACAAGCCGCTGCACGAAGCGCTGGTGGAAGCAATGCGGGCCAACGATATTGCCGGAGTGACGGTATATCGCGGCATTCTGGGATATGGCGCACACCGGCGCATGCACAAGGACAAGCCGCTGCTGGCATCGCATCACGGGTCGGTGATGTTGTCTGCCATCGACACGGCTGAGAAGCTGAAGGCTTTCCTGCCTATCGTTGATCAGATGGTAGAGGAGGGCCTGGTGGTGTTTTCAGACGTGGACATCATCAAGTACGCCTACCGGGCGAGCGAGCAAGCCGGCCAGACTGCCGGAGCGGTTTCGTAAGAGGCTGGTATGAAGGAAGAGTTTGCAGGCCGTATGCTGCGCATCCACTTTGGCGAAGATGACAAGTGGCAGGGCAAGCCGCTCTGCGAGGCGATTCTGGCGAGGTGCGGGGAGCTGAACATCGCAGAGGCCATCGTGTTTCGCGGAATTGAGGGTTACGGGGCAGGCAGCCGGATCCGGCGAACCAGCCTCTTCTCGAAAGACGCACCGATCCAGCTGAGCGTTGTCGACACGGAAGAACAGATCGCGAGACTGATTCCGTTCCTCGATGCGGTGGTGCAGGAAGGCCTGGTCGCCACGTCGGCGGTGCAAGCGATTCGCTACACGCGCGCCAAGGCTTGATGTTCCCCGCTATGGGAGAAGTCCGTAACCTGCCGATTCATTACGTAGTTGAGGCAAATCGATTACCAAGCCTGTGATTCCAATCACAGTGAGAACAGAAGTGCAAACCTAGACTTGGACCATAGTTCAGTTAAGAAAGATGGTGAGAACTATGGTTGCTACTGAGAATGAAAGCGCAGTCAGCAATTTACTGGCAGCGTATGAGGGCGAGCTGAACTCGCACGTCCGCTACAAAGCCTATGCCGCCAGGGCCGAGGCGGAGGGAATGAATGGGGCGGCGAGCCTCTTTCGGGCGGCCGCACGGGCCGAGCAGATTCATGCCAGCAACCATGCCCGCGTCATCCGCCAGATGGGTGGCGAAGCCACGGCCAATATTCTCCCGTTTCGCGTAAAGTCGACGCTGGAGAACCTGAAGATGGCACTGGGGGGCGAGCAGCATGAGATCGACTCGCTCTATCCGAAATTCCTGGTGCATGCGACGTCGCAGCTCGATACCAGCGCGATGCGATCGTTTGTGTGGGCGATGGAGTCGGAGAAGACGCACGCGCGCCTTTATGAGGATGCCGTGGCATCCATGGAAGCAGGGCCGGGATGGACAAGCGAGCAGCTCGACTTTTACGTATGTACGCTTTGCGGCTACACCGCGAAGTTGCAGGAGGCCGACAACTGTCCGGCGTGCAACTTTGTCTGGGACCGGTTTGAGCGCATCCACTAAGCAACGCGAATTTGCGGCCGATTCATTATTTTGATCGGAGCAGGTGGCAAATCCGATTGTTATTCCTCGATAAAACGATGTGATTCATATCACCTGGATGCCGTCCAATGCATCTATATGCATGAGGGCAAATTGCAGGCTATGGCTACGGATCGCATGATCGCTCACGTCGTCGGAGTCGAGGATCTTACTGTGATCCGGAACCTTGAAACCGCATTCGAAGAAGAGACTAAAACCAGTACGGCCTACAAGGCTTATGCAGCGCGGGCCGACGAAGAGAACTATCCGGGTCTCGCCAGCCTGTTTCGCGCCACAGCTCTTGCGGAACAGATTCATGCGGGCAACCACGCGAGGGTGCTGCGGCACATGGGCGGATCAACAGGGATCGACGTGCCCCTGCCCCGCGTCGAAGGAACCCTTGAGAATCTGAGAGCGGCGTGGGTCGACCAGAAGTTCGAAGTGGACTATCTTTACCCCGCTTTTCTTACCACGGCGGTTCCGCTGTTTGACTCAACTGCAATCCGCAGCTTTCACTGGGCGCTGGAGGCGGACAAGTCGCATGTCCAGTTGTATGGCGACGTTATGGCTCGCATAAATGGCGGGAGCAGCCCGGGCTGGGAGTACGAGAAGCATGCCTTCTATGTCTGCGGATTATGCGGATACGCAGCCGAGCATACGGAGAGCGCGAACTGCCCAGGATGCAATTATTTATGGGAAAAATTTGAAGCGATAATGTAACACCTGCAGAACGGCGGACGCGGCTCTTTTCTCTCCCCTGGTCAATCAAAATCAGGATTCGGGACGCTCGGGCTTCCATTGGTCAGGAAGGTAGGGATCGATGCGATCTTCGCGATCCTCCTGCTCTTCCTGTTTGCGTCGCTTTTCGCGTTCTTCGCGCTCTTCGCGACCGTCGCTCATGATGCTCTCCCAAGGACAAGTCTAGTAACCAATCGGCGATCGAGCGGCGCCGAGTTCAACTGGCGAGGACGGTCAGGGACTCATGGATTTTCCTGGCACGGTCGAGGGCGGCCTGAATGTTGGGCATGATGTTTTCGCGGCCCACGTGATCGAGAAAGCGCGGCTGCTGCAGCAGCTTGGAAGGCTGCTCCATGGCTCCGCATAGCAGCAGCGTGCGACCGGATTCGGTCAGGCGTTTGGCAAACGTCTCGATGGCGTGAATGCCGGTGGCGTCGATGGCCGTCATGTTGCGCAGGCGGAGAATGACGACCGGCTCAAAGGCTTCGATGTTGGCGGTCGCTTCGACCAGTTTCTCGGTGGTGCCGAACAGGAACGGCCCGTGGATGCGCAGGAGCGTGACGTAAGGCGGAATGATGCGTCCCTGCAGCGTGTGCGGCAAGCCGTCGCGGATGTAGTCGTCGGTGACGGCGCTGACGGTGGTGGTTTCGGCGATGCGATAAATGTAGACCAGCGCGGCCAATGCCATACCCACGCTGACAGCGACGGTAAGATCGGCAAACACTGTGAGCGCAAAGGTGACGATCCAGACCGCGATGGCCGTGAAGCCGAGCTGGAGAATGCCGCCGATCTCGCGCCATTCCCCCATGTTCCACGCAACGACAAAGAGCACGGCCGCAAGCGTTGCGAGAGGAATATAGCTGGCCAGCGGAGCGGCAACGAGAAGAATGCCGAGCAGGGTGAGCGCATGCACCATGCCGGAGACCGGAGAGCGCGCGCCGGAGCGGATGTTGGTCGCGGTGCGGGCGATGGCGCCCGTGGCGGGAATGCCGCCGAAGAGCGGCGAAGTCGATGTTGGCGATTCCCTGCGCGACCAGCTCGACGTTGGAATTGTGACGGTCGCCCGTCATGCCGTCGGCGACGACGGCAGAGAGCATGCTCTCAAGCGCGGCGAGCAGGGCAACGGTGAATGCGGAAGGAATTAGCGGCAGGATGTGCTCGGCGTGAAAGCTGGGAATGGCGAAGGGCGGAAAGCCGCGCGGGATTCCGCCGAAGCGCGAACCGATGGTTTCGACCGGCAGATGCAAAGCACGCGGACGCGATGGTGCAGGCCAGCAGCGCAACGATGGACGCGGGAATGCGCTTCGTGAAACGCGGCAGGATCAGCATGATCGCCAGCGTGGCGGCGCCGAGTGCAAGCGCCTGCGCAGTTGACGCTGGAGATGTGGCCGATCAGCAGCCTCATGCGGGGCAGGAACTCGCTGGGAACTGCGCCGACGCGGAGGCCGAAGAAGTCCTTGATCTGCGTGGAGGCAATGAGAATGGCGATGCCGTTGGTGAATCCGATGACCACTGGACGCGGGATAAAGCGAACCGCCGAGCCAAGGCCGGTGAGTCCCATGACAAGCAGGATGACGCCAGCCATCAAGGTGACCATGGCCAGTCCGCTCATGCCGAAACGGGCGACGATGCCGGCAACAATGACCACAAAGGCGCCGGTGGGTCCGCCGATCTGGGTACGCGAACCGCCGAGGGCGGAGATCAGAAAGCCGG
The DNA here is from genome assembly GCA_963830285.1 of uncultured Acidobacteriaceae bacterium. Classification (GTDB taxonomy): domain Bacteria; phylum Acidobacteriota; class Terriglobia; order Terriglobales; family Acidobacteriaceae; genus Telmatobacter. The sequence goes on along the minus strand of CAWHLU010000006.1, from coordinate 285,379 downwards.
CGACGACAGCGGTATAGAGGCCTGCCTGCGGGGTCACTCCAGAGGCGATGCCGAAGGCCATGGCGAGCGGCAGCGCGACCAGACCTACGGTGATGCCGGCGAGAAGGTCGTGCAGAAACATCTGCGCGCTGTACTGGCGCAAAGACACGACCAGCTTGGGCAGGTTGGGATTGCTGATGGACATGAGTGCTGTCTCTATTTTAGTGGGATTCCGGCGTGCAGGCGGCGAATTGCGGGACGGCGGAGCCCGCGAGTAACGATCCAATCGCTTTCAACCCAATTGCTTCACGTAGATAGCGGCGGGACGGTTGCGTGCATAGTAGTGGTTGGCACGACTGGACTTGCGATAGCCCAGGCGCTCGTAGAGGCGGATGGCCGCGGCATTTTCCACGTCGACGTGAAGCCATATTCCGGTGGCGCTTTCGGCGTTGGCCGAGCCTTCAAGGCGACGGAGGAGTTCGGCGCCGATGCCACGGCCGCGCTGCGCAGGCAACACCTCGATGGTGGAAATGTACGCAACGGTGGGCGCAATCTGCCGGATGAATTCGACGATAGCGAAGCCAGCCATGTGCCCGTTCTCTTCGGCGATCCAGGTTGCGCTTTCCTGTGAGGCGATGAGTTGGCGCATGTAGCGGCGCGTAAAGCGTTCGGGGGACTGAAAGCAGACCTCCTCAATTGCATAAAGGTCGTCGAAGTCGTCGGATTCGTAGAGGCGGTAGATCATGGGGAAGGTGGAGCGGGGTCAGCGGCGGCTGCGCGGGCTGGTTAGCGGAGTTAGCGAGTCAGCGGATTCACGGGATTGTGCTCAGTAGATCTTGTGGTCTCCCATCCTTGACGCGATGATACTGCGTCAAGGATGGGGCACCCAGGCTAACAATTCAATTCGAAGCAGATTCATACTGTTGCGGTCGATCGTTAAACTTTTGCTTCAAGGTCATGGATGACATCAAAGAAGCGTTGATCGAGGCGGCGGTTGTGGGCGATAGCTTCCTTGATCGTGATGTCGGTGACGTCGAGACCGTGGAGGACGGCGATGCGCCCCCACTTCTTTTCGTGCACCATGTCGATGGCATGGAGGCCATAGCGCTGGGCGAGGACGCGGTCGAATGCCGTGGGCACTCCACCGCGCTGGGTGTGGCCGAGATTGACGGAGCGGGTTTCAAAGCCGGTCTTCTTCTCAATGAGACTGGCGAGGGCTTCGCCGATACCGGAGAGGCGCGCGTGTCCGAACGAATCGACCTCCTTGGAACCGGTCACCTGGCCGACTTCCGGCAGATGGCAGCCTTCGGCGACGACGACAACGCCGTAGTGCTTGCCGTGGTCGTAGTTGTACTTGAGGAGAGCGCAAACGTGGTCGATGTCGATCTCCTTTTCGGGAACGAGCACGACGTGGGCGCCCGCGGCCACACCGGAGGCGTAAGCGATCCAGCCGGCGTCGCGGCCCATCACTTCGACGACGATGACGCGATTGTGCGAGTCGGCGGTGGTGTGAATGCGATCGATGGCCTCGGTGGCGATCATGACGGCCGTGTCGAAACCGAAGGTCTGATCGGTACCGCTGATATCGTTGTCGATAGTCTTGGGAACGCCGACGGCGTTGATGCCGTTTTCAGCAAGATAGAGAGTGACGGACTGCGTGTCGTCACCGCCAAGGGCGATGAGGGCGTCGATCTTGTTGGTCTTGAGAACTTCCTGCACCTTCTCGATGCCGCCGGGGATCTTCTTGACGTTGGTGCGCGAGGAATGCAGGATGGTGCCGCCCTTGAGCTGAATGCCATCGATGCTTTCGAGGGTGAGCGGGATGAAGTTGTTATCGAGCACGCCGCGCCAGCCATTGAGGAAGCCGATGAACTCGTCGCCGTAGGCCTGGATTCCTTTGCGTACCGCCGCATAAATGACAGCATTCAAGCCGGGGCAGTCGCCGCCGCCGGTCAATAATGCAATTCGCATCGTAAAATCTCTCCTGATCGAATTCGGGCAGACGCGCCCGAGGCGTGCCGCGCCGGAAAAACCTTGAACCCCTGGTCGGGCGCGCAGTGAGGACCGATGTGCACACCGCTTGCCGCTCCTCGACGCCGTACATAGTATAAGCCGCGCTTGTAAAGCAATATCGTGACATCGCTCACGCGACTGAAAACACAAGGCCATTCCACGGCTGATGCTGGATTCCCTGAGAGAAAAGGCGCCTGGAGATGGTTGAATAGGAAAGTATGCCAATCCCAGGAACCGGAGCGCTGATCCTGCTTGCGTTTGCGAGCCTGGTCGTCGTCTTGCTGCTGGTGCTCCTGCAGCTCACGCGACTGGGCTTCGTGGTGCGGTCGACGATTCCGGACCGGCCGCGCCGCCGCATGTTCATTGCTTCGACATCGTTCCTGATTACGTTTGCGGGCGTGCGAGTTCTGGTGGGGCTGATCATTCACAATCACGGCCCGTTCAACTGGGTAGTGGTGCGCGGCCACCACATCCATCACCTGGTGTGGGGCATCCTGATCCTGCTGCTGGTGGGCTATGGATGGCTGCTCGACCTGGGACGGAGCCACTCGCCGCTTGTCGATCTTTTTCAGCAGGCTGATGAGCGTAAGTTACGGCGTGGGCGCGGCGCTGACGCTGGATGAGTTTTCGCTGTGGCTGAACCTCGATCCCAACGACTACTGGTCGCGCGAAGGACGCATCAGCATTGATGCGGTGATTCTCTTCGGCGGAATCCTGGCAGTGGGCGCGTGGGGCGCGCCGTTCTTTCGCGGCCTGCAATTGATGTGGACCAAGGGGAAAACTTTCCGAAAAGAGATTGGGCGGCCCGACTCCCCTATTCGGCGCGTGCGGTTGCTTCGTCCGCGTAAAGTTCGTCGATTACCGACGCATATTTTGCCGAAATAACGCGGCGTTTGAGCTTCATCGACGGGGTTAATTCCCCGGAGTCCTGCGACCACTCGTCCGCCACGAGGCGGAATCGCTTGATGGTTTCGAAGTTGGCGAGGCCGGCGTTGGCTTCGCGAACAACCTCACCGTAGAGCGCGATGACGCGACCGTCGGAGACAAGGGCCTTGCGATCGAGACCTTCGATACCAGCATTCTTGCCCCATGCTTCGAGGGCGGCGAAGTTGGGCGAGATCAGCGCGGCGATGAATTTGTGCTTGTCGCCGACGAGCGCGCATTGCCCCACCATGACGGAATTCTTCAGCTTGTTTTCGATGGGCTGCGGGGCGACGAGTTTGCCGCCCGAAGTCTTGAGCAGTTCCTTCTTGCGATCGGTGATATAGAGGAACCGATCGTCATCGAGACGGCCAATGTCGCCGGTGCGGAAAAAGCCTTCGGCATCGAAACATTCCTTGCTGGCCTCGGGCTTTTGCCAGTAGCCGATAAAGACGGACGGGCCGCGAACCAGCAGTTCGCCGTCTTCCGCGAATTTGAGGTCTAGATTTGTGAGGGGCTTGCCGACTGCGCCCATGCGGTGAAGCGCGGGACTGTTGAGGGCGATGACGGGCGACGTTTCGGTGAGACCGTATCCTTCCCAGGCGGCAATGCCGGCGGAGGCGAACCACTTTGCGGTGTCGATACCGAGCGGCGCGCCACCTGAGACCCAGATGCGCACGCGGCCGCCAAAGGCTTCGCGCACTTTGCTGTAGACCAGCTTATTGGCGATCTTCCAAAGAAACGATGAGGGCTGGCGGCCACCGTAGACCGTGTCGCGATGGTGCGCGCCGACGTTAAGCGCCCAGGCAAGCATCCGTTTCTTGATAGGCGAGGCGTTGGACTTCTGTTCAACCGCCTGACGGATTTTTTCGTAAACACGTGGGACGCCTACGAAGACCGTGGGTCGAACTTCCTTCATGGACTGTGGGAGCTTGTCGAATTGGGAGCAGTAGGCGACCTGCGCATGATGGTTGTACATCACGTAGTCAAGCGCGCGAGCAGTGATATGCGACAGAGGGAGGAATGAGATGCAGGCATCGGTTTCGTCGAAGCTGAATTCGCGCGCCGCGAGGTTCTGATTGGTCGCGATGTTGGCGTGCGTCAGCATTACGCCCTTGGGCTCGCCCGTGGTACCCGAGGTGTAGATCAGGGTGGCAAGATCGTTGGGTTCGACGGAACGGACGAGCGCATCAAAGACCGGGTCACGATAGGACCCCGCATCATCGGCTCCGGCAAGGATCTTGGAAAAGCCAATCGCGCCTTCGGGAGCTTGGGCATCCATCATGAAGATGCGGTCGAGGGATGTCCGGGAGCGGACGGCATTCAGTTTGTCGTATTGCTGGCGTGTGGAGACGATGGCGATACGGCAGCCGGCGTCGGCGAGAAGAACGGCGATCTGGTCACCGGTGAGCGTGGGATAGATGGGGACGTTGACGGCGTTGATGGCGAGGATGGCGAAGTCGCTGACAGCCCACTCCCAGCGGTTTTCGGCAATCAGGGCAATGCGGTCGCCCTTTTTTGCGCCCCAGGAAAGGAAGGCCTCCGAGAGGGTGTGGACGCGCTGGTAGATCTGGTCGGAGGAGAGGGGTTGCCAGGCGCCGAACTCGTCCTGCCACAGGATGGCGCGGGGGTTTGCGGCCGCAGCCATGCGGCAAAAGAGGTCGTTGATGGTAGACAGCGGCGGAGGGATCATTTCGGGCGTTTCATTCAACTGGCCGGATTGATTTAAGACCAAGGGTGAGTGTAACAGCGCCGGGACTGGGCCAGTGACGCGTCGCGGAGGATAACTCGGGAGCAGAATGAATCATAAGTCCCTGTGTTCTGCAAGGTTTCGGGCCAAACTTCCGTTTCAGAGGTATGCGGTTGGTTACCCAGGAAAGAGCCGATTGTGCGCTAAGATCACTCCAGCCGAGCGTTCGAGCCGCCGTCTTAGACATGCCAAACCGCACCGCATCTCTGCCGCCCGGAGAGCCTGATCCGGCTCTTCTTGAGAAGCTTGGGGTCCTGCAACAGGCCTGTCTTCTCGTGGTAGCGCTGATGGCGCTTACGATATTTGCCAGCTGGCTCTTTCCTCAAATTGCTACCTACCTGCCCGCCGCAATGACGCGCATGAGCGTCCCGATGTCGCTGACGGTGCTGCTGTGCGCGCTCAGCCTCGCCCTGTCTGAGCCTGGAAACCATCTGTCTTTGCCGCGTGCAAGCCGATACATCTCTGCTCAGGCTGGCCTGCTGGCGATTCTTATCTGGCTGGAATCAATGTTTCGACTCTTTCCGGCAGTAGACACCCTGCTCGAAGCAGATCGGGCGCCAGGAAACACCGGAGCGCTGCCGGTCCATTCGCCGGCGGCGTTTGCATTGCTGAGCCTTGCGATGATCCTGGTGAGCAGTACGGGAACGTACCTGAAGCGCGTGGCCGATGGGCTCGTCCCGTTGATGTGCCTGGTGACGCTTATCCTGCTAAGCGAGAACCTGTTTGGGTCGATCGGGCTATTGCGGCTTTCGGCCAACAACATGATTTCGCCGCTGCTGCTGATGTGCCTGGTGCTGCTGACGTGGGTTGTGGCCATGAGGCAGGCCGAACAGGGCGTGTGGTCGATCTTTGTGGGGGCCGGGATTGGAAGCCGCATCGCACGCGGCTTTGCCCCGGTGCTGCTGGTCATTCCCTTCCTGATTGAAGTGGCAAGAACCCGCATCATCCCCAAGGAACTGGTGCCGGAACAATACGGAGCTGCGATTCTGACGTCGCTGGCGGCGGGGCTCTCCATGGTGCTGCTGCTCGTGCTGGTGTGGCGCATCAACACAATGGAGAAGGAGATTCACGACCTGACGCTGCGTGACGAGCTTACAGGCCTATACAACATGCGCGGCTTCTACCTTCTCGGCGAGCAGACGCTTCGACTGGCCCAGCGCGCGGAGTTGCCCTTCTCGGTTTTGTTCATCGACCTCGATGGCCTGAAGCAGATCAACGACGACCTGGGTCACAACATGGGATCCACCTACCTGGCCGAAACAGGCGAATTGGTGATGGCGTGCTTCCGCGAGACCGACGTGAAAGGCAGATTTGGCGGAGACGAGTTTGTGGTGGCGGGGCAGTTCAGCATGGTGGGCATTGAACTGGCCGCTACGCGCCTGAAGACGTCGGCAGCGGAGCGCACTGCAGCTTCCGGCAGAAAGTATCCCCTGAGCCTGAGCATAGGCTGCGTGACGCTCGACCATCCTTCAAATGAGAGCCTGAAGGAACTGGTGCGGAGGGCGGATGAGGCGATGTACCGGGATAAGCGAAGCAAGAGAGTGGCGCGTGCGTGAACAGCATGAATGAGATAGCGCCAGATACGCTGACGGTGTTGCCCGATCCGAAGCTCTTTCGTGCGGCACGGTGGGCGCAGCGCGTTTGCCTTGGTGTGGCTGCAATCGGAGTTCTCTTTGGACTGATGCCGCTGCTCGGAATCCACCTGGGCGGCTCATCGTCGACCGCGGCGCGCGCAAGCCTGCCCTACGTGATCACCGCGCTGCTCTGCGGCATAAGCCTGCTCTTATCGGAACCAGATGGAATTGGAATTGCGGGCATCTTCGCAGGGCGGGCGGTAAATTTGCTTGCAATCGGCGGCGCTGTAGCGATTCTTTTCTTTTCGCGCACTGGAGGCGGAACGTCCCCAATCCGAGAGAGCGCTCTTCTGGCGGCGAGATTCTCCCTTGGGTTCGTCGTGCTCACGCTTGTAGTGGTTCTGGTGGACAAGGAGAATTGGCTGATCAACCGCGCAGTGGATTTGCTGGTGTGCGGACTTTGCCTCCTGTGCCTGCTGCTGGTTTCAGACGCGGTTTTCGGCAGCTTTGCACTGTTTGGAAAAGCGACAGGAGCCCCCGGGGCGGCGGCTCTGCTCGTCAGCCTGGTCGCGCTCACGTTCGCGGTCGCGCTGCGCCAGGCGGAACACGGCGTCTTCTCGATCTTTCTGGGGGTGGGAGTCGGAAGCAGGCTGGCCCGGATCTTCGCGCCGATCCTGATTGTGCTGCCGTTTGTTTTGGAGGCGGTCAAGGAATGGATGAATCGTGTTGACCCCGTTCTCCATCTGAATGCGGCATTGACCGCTTCGATTGCGGTCGCAGTAGCCGTGGGCATCCTGCTGTTCTTTACCTGGCATATCAGCGGAATGGAAAACCAGATTCATGACCTGGTTCTGCGCGACGAGGCTACACGGCTTTATAACTTCAGGGGATTCCAGATGCTGGCCGAGCACGCACTACAACTGGCTCAACGCGCAAGCGTCCCCTTCAGTGTGCTCTACATCGATCTCGAAAACCTGGCTGACATCCATACGGAACTGGGGCCGAATGCTGCTGCGGCGACTCTGAAAGAGGCGGGCGAGCTATTGCGCGCGACGTTCCGCGAGTCGGACATCAAGGGCCGGATCGGCGCGGATTCCTTTGCCGTGGCGGGCCAATTCGACCGTACCGGCATCTCTGTAGCGGCGCTGCGTCTTGAGGCTGCAACGGCGGCAAGAGGCGCCCGAAATGGCAGGCCGATTCCGATCAAGTTCAGCATGGGGCATGTGACGACTTCGGACATGAATGAGCCGGAGAAGCTGCGGGAACTCCTCGAGCGCGCAGGGCAGGTTCGGAACCGGCAGGAAAGTCTGCTCAAAGAAACACTGGTCAACTAAGCCAGAGCGCTTTTCTCCAGAACGATCACTTCAACATCGATCAGGCCTGGGGCTTCGGGGTGAGGCGGACGAACTTCCGCGCCTCGTCCAGCCAGTTTCCGAGCAGCCATTGTGCCCGCGTGCTGGCGGTTTTACCGGCGTGAAGTTCCACGAGTTCTCGGATGGAGTCGCGGGCAACGTCGTCGAGCTGATCCCAGGAGTCGGGTTGAAGGAATGAGGTGTGATAGCGAGTCTGCCCGAGGAAGTCGCCGTCTTCGTCATAGACCCAGGCGAGGCCGCCGGTCATCCCCGCGCCAAAGTTGATACCGGTGCGGCCGAGAACGACGGCCAGTCCGCCGGTCATGTATTCGCAGCCGTGATCGCCGACACCTTCGACGATGGCGCCTGCGCCGGAGTTGCGCACGGCGAAGCGCTCGCCGGCGCGTCCCGCGGCAAAGAGCCAGCCGCTGGTGGCCCCGTAGAGCGCCACATTCCCGAGCAGCGTGTGGGCATCGCTTTGCCGGGCGACACGGCCGCGACCCCGGATGACAAGTTCGCCGCCGCAGAGACCTTTGCCGACGAAGTCGTTGGCGAGGCCCTCCAGCTTGAGTGTCATCCCATGGGTGGCAAAAGCGCCGAAGGACTGTCCGGCGACACCCTTCAGATTGAAAGTGAGGCTTGAGCCGGTTGCGCCGGGGGTGTCGGTGCGGTATTGCGCGATCTGGCCGGCGAGACGGGCGCCAAGGGTGCGGTCTTCGTTGGTGACGCGCGACTCGAGCCAGAACGGCACACCGGCTTTGTAGGCCGCAAGCGCAGGCTCGACCCAGGCATTATCAATGGGCGGGTGCGTCTCAGGGCGGTCGTTGCGCTTCCCTTCCCAGCGGAGTGCGTTGCCGGTCGCGACGGCAACCGCGGTGGCGGCAAGAACTGGCTTGAGGTCAAGGCCGGCATTGAATCGCACTTGTTCGAGCAGATCGGTGCGGCCGACGGCCGACTGAAGCGACGAAAGTCCGAGCTTCGCAAGAAGCTGGCGCACTTCTTCGGCGAGTTCGTTGAAGAACCGCACTACGTGCTCAGGCTTCCCGCGGAATTTGGCGCGCAGTTCAGGACGTTGCGTTGCAATACCTGTGGGGCAGGTGTTGAGGTGGCACTGGCGCGCCATGTCGCAGCCAAGCGCGACGAGGACCGCAGTACCGAAGGCGAATTCGTCAGCGCCGAGCAGGGCTGCCACGACAATGTCGCGCGCGGTCCGCAGTCCGCCATCGGTGCGGAGACGAACGCGTCCTCGAAGGCCATTGTGGATGAGTACCTGCTGCGCTTCAGCGAGGCCGAGTTCCCATGGGTTGCCGGCGTACTTGATGCTCGACAAGGGCGATGCACCGGTGCCGCCCGCGTGGCCGGCGATGACAATGTAGTCGGCATAGGCCTTGGTCACGCCTGCGGCGATGGTACCGATGCCGCAGCCGGAGACAAGCTTGACCCCGACGGCGGCGCGCTGGTTGGCACGCTTGAGATCCCAAATAAGCTGCGCGAGATCTTCGATGGAGTAGATGTCGTGGTGCGGCGGCGGCGAGATGAGTTGCATGCCGGGTTGCGCGTGGCGCAGGCGCGCGATCAATTCGGTGACTTTGTAGCCGGGGAGCTGGCCGCCCTCGCCAGGCTTGGCGCCCTGGGCGATTTTGATTTCGAGTTCTTCAGCGTGGGCGAGGTACTCGGCCGTGACACCGAAACGCGCGCTGGCCACCTGCTTGATCTTGTTGTTGAGCAGCGACGGAACGCCGTTGACGGGAGTGTAGACGGCAGGATCTTCGCCGCCTTCACCCGTATTCGATCGCGCTCCAAGCAGGTTCATGGCTTCGGTGATGGTCTGGTGCGCCTCAGGCGAGAGCGATCCGAAAGACATGGCGCTGGCAATGAAAGTACGCGTGATTGTTTCCGGCGCAGCGACCTCCTCAAGAGGGACTTCAGGTCCGGAGGGTCGGATTTCGAGCAGATCGCGCAGATGCGCGGGTTCGGCCTCGATGGTCTGTGCCGCAAAGGTTGCGAACGGCGTGAGCGCAAGCGCAGCGCCCTGCTTGGTCGATCCAACAACGGTTTGCAGCGCACGCACGGTCGTCGGCTGCCACCCGTGCGACTCCGCCTCATCCGCCTTCCGGAATCGCACAAAGCCGTAGTCCGGCAATTCGCGGATGGGAGCGGAGAACGAATTCCGCGGGGCCTTTGCTCGGGAGATTTCTCTATGACGGGATCGGCGCTCCATAGCTGGCGCACGTAGTTTTCGATCTCTGTAAATCCGACGCCGCCGATAGGAGCCGGCACGCCGGCGAAGCACTTGTCGACAACGTGCTGCGCGATGCCGATGGCGTCGAACAGATGCGCGCCGCGGTAGCTGTCGACGACGCTGATGCCCATCTTCGACATGACCTTGGCGAGGCCGAGTTCCAGAGCGTGCAGCAGATTCTCTTCGCCGTGCTCGGGATTGAGGCTGCGCGCGGTTTCAAGCGCCAGCCACGGGCAGATGGCGCCGACGCCGAGGCCCAGCAGAACCGCGACGTGATGGATTTCGCGGCAGTCCGCGGCATCGGCTGCAATACCGACCTCGGCGCGTACACCGGCCTTGGTGAGGGCGAGATGCACAGCGCCCGCGGCCATTGCCATGGGGACCGGAAGCGACTCCTGCGTCGCACCGCGGTCAGTGAGGATGAGCAGCGATGCGCCGTTGGCAACAAGCTGAATGGCGCGCTGTGCGAGGATGTCGACAGCGATTTCGAGGGTCGTTTCCGGCGAGTAGAGGCAATGCAGCACGGCGTGCGGCATCTTTCCTGCTTGCGGATGATGCCCTTCGAAGAGCGCGTGCATCTGGCCGAGCGACAGGATAGGCGAGCGCAGCGAAAGTCCGGGCAGCGGTTCGCGCAGCTCGAAGATGTGAGGCCAGGGGCCGAGACGCGTGTGCATCTGCAGCACGACGGCCTCGCGCAGCGGGTCGATGGGCGGATTGGTGACCTGCGCAAATCGCTGGCGGAAAAACGCGTAGAGGGGCCGCGGCGCGCGGGCCAGCGGCGCGATGGAGGTATCGTCTCCCATCGACCAGACGGCATCCTTGCCGTCCGTCGCCATCGGCTGCAGAATCATGCGCACATCTTCGCGAGTGTACCCAAAGCGATGCTGCAATCGGTTGAGTTCCGCAGCGTCAAGGGCCGGGGGAGCTTCGATCGAATCCTCGAGCGGCACGTCTTCGCTGATCAGGTCCTGGTAGTGGCGCTTGGTGTCGTAGATGCGGAGGATTTCGTCGTTCTCAAAGAACTTATGAAAGTCGAGATCGGCCACGATCATCTGGCCGGGACCGAGGCGGCCGCTGTGAAGGATGTGGTCGGGGTCCATATCGACGAGGCCCGCTTCAGAGCCGGCGACCACGAGGCCGGTGTCATCGAGAGCGAATCGACAGGGGCGCAGGCCGTTGCGGTCGAGGATGGCGCCGACCTGGTGGCCGTCAGTAAACGCCAGGGCGGCCGGGCCGTCCCACGGCTCGATGCAGTCACCGCAGTACTGGAGGAACGACGACGAGTTCCCGGGATTCGCGGGAGGCACAACCATGCGCACGGCTTCGCCGACGGTGCGGCCATTGTGGGCGAGAAGTTCAACGATCTCGTCGAGCGATGTCGAGTCGGATCCGCCCTGGGTGAGGACCGGATAGACATCGAGCGGCAGCGTGGCGGCACGGGCTTCCATGCGGGCGCGGTTGCCCCAAATGGTATTGATTTCGCCGTTGTGCGCAATGGTGCGGAAGGGCTGCGCACGCTCCCACGACGGCAGAACGTTGGTGGCATAGCGCTGGTGGAAGAGCGCGAAGGGCGTCTTGTATTCCGGATCGGCGAGGTCGGGGTAGAACTCCGACAGCAGGCGTCCCGCGCAGAGCGCTTTGTAGATCATCGTGGACGAGGAGATGCTGACGAAGTAGCCGGGAAGTTCGGATCGCTCGAACTGCTTGCGCGCGAGAAAGAGGCGTCGATCGAAGAATTCCGAGTCATCGGAGGTGATTAGAACGTGCCAGATTTCAGGGCGCGACGAGGCGGCAATTTCGCCGAGCACTTCGGGGCGGATCGGGACCGGGCGCCACGTCAGCATCTCCAAATCCTGCTCGAAGAGAGCGGATTCGATGGCTTCGCGCTGAGCCGTATCGTCTTTGGGAAGAAAGACGACGCCGACGCCAAGAGGACTGCTTTCGTCGAGCGAGAGGCTGCACTGGGCCAGGAGCCACTCGCGGGGAATGGCGGTGGTGACGCCGACGCCGTCGCTGGATTTGCCGTCGGCCGCAACGGCGCCGCGGTGCTCAAGACGCGCGAGGGCGCCGAGTGCATGTTGCAGAATCTGGTGGGACGGCTCGGCCGAGAGCTGGGCGACGAACCCGACCCCACAGGAGTCGAAATCGAAACGCGGGTCGATCAGGCTGCCGTCTATATAGGAGGGCAAGGGCGCGAAGGCACCATCTCCGGCAGAGGATGCCGGGGAGTCATAGGTACGACGCGATGAGTGCCGGTAGGAGAAGCCCATATTCAACTATACGACCTTTGCAGATTTAATGGGGTTGCGCGAGCGGCTAGGCAGCCGGAACAAACGGACAAGCTGGACAGCCTGCGACGGGCGCTGGGCGTCGACAACTTGGAATTCGAGTTCGCAACTTCAGATCAGGCATGTTACTCCGGTGACTCCGGGGACCCGCCGGGAAAAGACCGACTTGCATACTTATACACTTTCTATGTATATTTATGCAAGCGCGGCCGCACTGCGAGCCGCGCCTTTGCTTTGCCTGAAATGGCGCGTCTTGGTTTAGCGGGCAACGGGAAGACATGAAGTTTCAAAGGCACAATGCGATTCGGGAACTTGTGGCGCACGCCCTGGTGGCCAACCAGGCCGAGTTGCGGCGCAAGTTGCGGCGCCGCGGGTTTGAAGTGACGCAGGCGACGCTTTCACGCGATATTCACGAGTTGAGGCTTACAAAGGGTCCGGGCGGTTATTCCCTTCCCAACGGAAACGGAAATGGCAATGGCGCCGGAGCTCATGCGGCCGATGATCGGCCGCCTTCCGTCGCAGAGATGATAGAGAGCTTCAGTCTGAGTGTGAGCCGAGCGATGAACCAGGTGGTGTTGCGAACCAGCATGGGTGGGGCGCAGCCGATGGCCGCGGCGCTCGATCGCGAAGGCTGGATCGAAGTAGTGGGGACGATTGCCGGCGACGATACCGTGCTGGTAATTTGCCCGGATTTGAAGCGCGCACATGAGGTTGAGGCACGGCTGAAAAAGATGCTGGAGTCATGACGAAGCAAGTACAAACCGCGGTTGTGGGTGTAACGGGCTACGCCGGCGCTGAGCTTGCGCGCTTGCTGCTGCATCATCCGCGCCTGAAGGACAGGCCTCCGGTATTTGCCGGCCGCATGGATGAAAAGGATGCGGCACGCGGCGGAGTGCCGCTTGAAGAGATTCATCCGCAGCTTGCCGATAACAACGGGAGCCGCTCGCTGAAGGTTGAGCCATTTTCGTGGGAGAGGTTGAAGGATCACGGCGTGGAGGTGCTGTTTCTCGCGACTCCGCATGAACAATCGCGCGAGTGGGTGCCTGAGGCGTTGAAGCATGGATTGCGCGTCGTGGATCTCAGTGGCGCATGGCGGCTGAAGGATGCGAGGAACCGCGCCGTGTATGCGTTTGAGGATGAGGGCGCGAAGGTTGCTGTGGCGACGCAGGCGAAGGCCGTTTATGGAATGCCCGAGTTGCATCGCGAAGAGATCGCCGGCGCGAAACTGGTGGCGAACCCGGGATGCTATGCAACCTCGGTGATCCTGGCGGTGCGGCCGCTGGTGGCTGCGGGGATTGTGGATGTGACGCACGGAATTGTCGCTGACGCGAAGAGCGGCGTGAGCGGAGCAGGCAAAGCGCCGACGTCGAAAACGCACTTCATGCATGCGGCAGACAATCTGTCAGCATACGGCGTATTCAGCCATCGCCACACGGGCGAACTGCTGGAGCAGATCGGGATTGGCGCGAGTGACATTGTGTTCACGCCGCACCTGCTGCCGATTCCGCGCGGGATCCTGTCGACGATCTATGTGTCGTTCAAGAAAACGCAAACGCACGAGAGCGTGGCGCAGATTTATCGCGAATTTTTTGCATCCAGCCCCATGGTGCGCATCTATGAGAAAGCGCTGCCGCAGATTCAGTATTCCGTGCGCACCAATTTCGCGGATATTGGGTTTCAGATATCAAGCGATGGGCGGCGCGCGGTGATTGTGAGTTGCCTTGACAATTTGCTGAAGGGAGCTTCAGGGCAGGCGGTGCAGAACATGAACGTGATGCTGGGCTGGGATGAAGCGGAGGGGCTGGCGTGAAGTATGTAGTCAAACTGGGTGGTGCCGGTCTCGAGACTCCTGAGTTGATGCAGGGTTGCGTTCGCGCCATTACCGATCTGGTTCGCGATGGCCACCAGGTGGCCGTGGTGCATGGCGGTGGGGTGCAACTGACGCGCATGATGGAACGGCTGGGCGTGCAGAGCGAGTTTGTGAATGGCCTGAGAGTGACAGATGCCGCGACGCGCGACATCGCGGTGATGGTTTTCGCGGGCAAGGTGAACAAGGGGCTTGTGGCCGCGCTTGGCGCGCTCGGGCAGCCCGCCGTGGGAATGACCGGCGGGGACGGACTGCTGTTTCGCGCGCGCAAGAAGCGTACCGCTCCGGATCTTGGCTTTGTCGGCGAAATTGTGGCGAGCGATCCGCGGTGGATCGAATCGATATGGAAGTTGAATGGAGTTCCGGTGATTGCGCCGATCGCGCTGGGCTTCGATGGCGAGTATTACAACATCAACGGAGACGAGATGGCCTCAGCCTGTGCCGTCGCGTGTCATGCAGATGCGCTCGTGTTTTTGACGGACGTTCCGGGCGTGAAGGGCGCAGACGGCAATGTGCTGCGCTGGCTGAGCATCGACCAGATCGCGGAGATGGCAAAGAGCGCAATCATCTCCGGCGGTATGTTGCCCAAGCTGGGTGCCTGCCGTGAAGCGCTCTTGAACGGCGTGAAACGTGTACGGATTCTACCCGCGGCGGCGGCCGGTTCCCTTCCCGACCTGTGCAGCAGCCGCGTAGCCCACGGCACCGAAGTGATGGTGGCCTAGGACCATGCAACGAGGAGTAACTGAATTGACGAAACTCGAACAGATTCGCGCGGCAGAGTCGAAACTACTGCTGCAGACCTACGAGCGGAACCCGATCCTGTTTGTTCGCGGAGAGGGCGTGCACCTGGTGGACGAAGGCGGTGCGAAGTATCTCGACCTGCTGAGCGGCATCGGCGTAAATGCGCTGGGATATGCTCACCCGGCGATTGAGCGAGCCATCGTGAACCAGGGTCGCGCGCTGATTCATACTTCGAATCTCTTCTATCACGAGGGGCAGGCGGAACTGGCCCTGCGGCTGACCGAACGCACGGGCATGGATCGGGTGTTCTTTTCAAATACAGGCACCGAGGCGTGGGAGGGTGCGTTGAAACTGGCGCGCGCGCATGCCGGGCTGCTGCGCGGCGAAGGAAAGCAGATCGGCACGAAGTTCCTCGCACTGGAGCAGAGCTTTCACGGGCGAACCTACGGGTCGATGTCGACCACCTACAAGGCAAAGTATCGCGAGCCCTTTGCGCCGGGCGTGCCGGGCGTCGAGTTTGTGAAGTTCAACGACGTGGCCGACCTGCGTGCGAAGTTTTCCAACGATGTTTGCGCCATTCTGGTGGAAGCAATCCAGGGTGAAGGCGGCATCCGCCCACTTACGCAGGAATTTTTCGCCGAGGCGCGCAAGCTGGCGAATTCGACGGGTGCGTTGCTGATCGTCGATGAGATCCAGGCGGGCATGGGCCGTACGGGCAAGTGGTGCGCGTATCAGCATTACGGCATCCAGCCGGATGTGACCACGCTGGCCAAGCCGATTGCAGGCGGCATTCCGCTGGGAGCAATTCTGTGCACGGAAGAAGCAGCGCGGGCCATTCACGCCGGCATGCACGGGACGACGTTCGGTGGCGGACCGCTGGCATGCGCGGTGGCGATTGCAGTCATCGACGCCATCGAAAACGAAGACCTGCTGAAGCATGCGACCGAAGTGGGCGACTACTTTCAGGAACAGTTGCGCGGGCTGGCGAAAAAACACGAGTGCATCAAGGATGTGCGCGGCAAGGGATTGATGCTGGCGGCAGAGCTTGACTCCGCTGACCTGGCAAAGCTGACGGTCGCCGAGATGCTGACGCGGCACATCCTTATCAACTGCACCAGCGATACGGTGCTGCGCTTCCTGCCGCCTTACGTTATCGAACGCAAGCATGTAGACGAAGCTATCAAGGCATTGGACGAAATCTTTGCCGACAAAGCCGCGGCCGTGAGCGCCGCAAATCGGAACGCAGGAGGAAACAGCCGTGGCTAGCAAAGCAACCATGGATCGCCGGACGACAGCAATTCCCGTGCAACAGGACAAAGACATTTTGGCTGCGGCGGCGCGGCTGGCGGGAGAGGATATGTGCTCGATCGCTGATCTAACCAGCGGCGAGGTTCGCGCGATCCTGAAGCTTGGGCACGACGTGAAGATGACTCCGCGCGAGTATCGCCACGCGCTGGACGCAAAGCAGATGGTGCTGATGTTTGAGAAGGCAAGCCTGCGCACGCGGCTTGCGTTCGAGACGGGCATCAATACGATGGGCGGCAATGCCATTTTTGTCGACCAGACCGGCTCCCCCCTTGGTGAGCGTGAGGCAGTTGCCGACGTAGCGCGCAATGTGGAGCGCTGGGTCGACGTGATCGTGCTCCGCACCTATGCGCACGACACCATTACCGAGATGGCGGCCAATTCACGCGTCCCGGTGATCAATGCTTTGTCAGACTTCGAGCATCCCTGCCAGGCGCTTGCGGACTTTATGACGCTCGAAGAGCACTTTGGTTCAGCCGCCGGTTTGAGCTTTACGTACGTGGGCGACGGCAACAATGTATGCCACTCGCTGATGCTGACGGGAGCGCAGCTGGGCACCAACGTGACGGTGGCAACGCCGCGGGGCTACTCTCCCGATATCGAGATCGTGACCAAGGCGCGCGAGATTGCAGAGCGCAATGGCTGCGAAGTGAAGTTGATGCAGGATCCGCAGGCTGCGGTTGAGAATGCTGATGCCGTCTACACCGATGTATGCGTAAGCATGGGCATGGAGCACGAGTCGACCAAGCGCGCTCCGATCTTCAGGCCCTTCCAGGTGAATGAGGCGCTGATGTCGAAGACGGCGCCGAATGCAGTATTCATGCATTGCCTGCCTGCACGGCGAAATGCCGAGGTGACGGACGCGGTGCTCGACGGGCCGCAATCCATCGTGTTTGACCAGGCCGAGAACCGCATGCACGCCCAGAAAGCGCTGCTGCTGCTATTGCTGGGCGGGTTGCCCAATGTGGCAAAGTTTTCAGCGATCAGTTCCTAGCTTGCGGTCGCGAAGCAATTACTGACCACTGATCACTGACAACTGAAAACTGTTTTGAGGTTCTGCAAGCATGTCTGTAATTCTCGAATCATTGCCCGTCGGCCAGAAGGTAGGTATTGCCTTCTCCGGCGGGCTCGACACCTCCGCTGCCCTGCACTGGATGAAGCAGAGGGGGGCCATTCCCTATGCATATACGGCCAATCTTGGCCAGCCGGACGAAACGGACTACGATGCAATTCCGCGCGCAGCCCTCGAATACGGAGCCGAAGAGGCCCGTCTGATGGACTGCCGTGGCCCACTCGTCCGCGAGGGCATCGCAGCGTTGCAGGCCGGTGCATTCCACATCAGCACCGCCGGCGTCACCTACTTCAACACCACTCCCCTCGGCCGCGCCGTTACCGGCACTATGCTGGTCTCGGCCATGAAGGAGGATGATGTTCACATCTGGGGTGACGGGTCGACCTTCAAAGGTAACGACATCGAGCGCTTCTATCGCTACGGCCTGCTGGTCAATCCCGAACTCAAGGTCTACAAGCCCTGGCTCGACGCCGCTTTCATCGACGAGTTGGGCGGCAGGGCCGAAATGTCGGCCTTCATGCAGCGCTCCGGCTTCGCCTACAAAATGTCCGCCGAGAAAGCCTACTCCACCGACTCCAACATCCTGGGTGCAACCCACGAAGCCAAGGACCTGGAGCATCTTTCATCGTCGATCAGAATCGTCGTTCCCATCATGGGAGTCGCCTCGTGGCGCAATGACGTTGACGTAAAACCCGAAGAAGTGACCGTCCGCTTTGAAGAGGGCTTCCCGGTGGCTCTCAACGGCAGGCAATTCGACGATCCCGTGGCCCTCCTGCTCGAAGCGAACAGCATCGGCGGCCGCCACGGACTGGGCATGTCCGACCAGATCGAGAACCGCATCATCGAGGCCAAGAGCCGCGGCATCTACGAAGCTCCGGGCCTCGCTCTGCTGTACATCGCGTACGAGCGTCTTATTACCGGAATCCACAACGAGGACACGATCGAGCAGTACCGCGAGAATGGCCGCAAACTTGGCCGCCTGCTCTATCAGGGTCGGTGGTTCGACTCCCAGGCAATCATGCTCCGCGAGTCCGCTCAGCGCTGGGTAGCCAAACCCCTCACCGGCGAAGTCACGCTTGAGTTGCGCCGCGGCAACGATTACTCGATCCTCAACACGGAGTCACCCAACCTCACTTTTCACCCCGATCGCCTCAGCATGGAAAAGACCGATTCCGCCTTCTCTCCACGCGACCGCATCGGCCAACTCACCATGCGTAACCTGGACATTACCGACACCCGGGCAAAGCTCATCACCTATGCCGCAAGCGGCCTCCTCACCCTGAGCAAAGGCATGGAAATGCCCCAGTTAAACAGCGGCAAAGAAAAGAACGCTTAAACCAATGTCCAACGAACAACAATCCGGGAAGATGTGGTCCGGCCGCTTTCGCGAGCCGCTGGATACGGAGTTCGAGCAGTGGCAGCGCTCCATCGTGTTTGACTGGCGGCTTCTCCAGCAGGAGATCGCCGCCAGCAAGGCGCATGCGTCTGCCCTGTGCGCGGCAGGCGTGCTGACGACCGCTGAACTGAAGGAACTCCGGGATGCCCTCGATGCGGTGGCAGCAGAGTGCAGCACCGCGGACGGCGCAGAGCGCGTACGCACCCATCCGGTTGCAGAAGACATCCATCACTTTGTCGAGTTGTCCCTCGTAGAACGGATTGGCTCGCTGGGACGCAAGCTGCACACCGGGCGCTCGCGCAACGAGCAGATCGCAACGGATCTGCGCCTGTATGTGCGCGGGCAGATCGAACTGGTGGTTGAAGCGCTGGCCAAGTGGGCCGAGGCGCTGCTGGAGAAAGCGAAAAACGCCGGCGATGCTGTGATGCCGAGCTATACGCATATGCAACGGGCAGAGCCTGTCCTGGTGGCGCACTGGATGCTGGCGTACGTCGAGATGATCCTGCGGGATGCCGATCGCTTGAGGGATTGCTCCGCGCGATTGAACTATTGCCCGCTGGGATCGGGCGCAGTGGCCGGCGCAACACTCAAGCTGGATCGCACGATTGCGGCGCGAGAGTTGGGATTCATCGCACCGACCGCCAACTCGATGGACGCGACAAGTGACCGGGATTTCATCCTTGAATATCTGCAGGCGCTGACGTTTGTCGGTTTGCATCTGAGCCGGTTTGCGGAGGAAATCACGCTGTTTGCAACCGCCGAGTTCGGGTTCGTCAATCTACCGGAGGCCTTCTCCACAGGATCAAGCGCGATGCCGCAGAAGAAGAACCCCGACTTGACGGAGTTGATTCGCGCAAAAGTTGGGCGCATCCACGGCGCGGCAGAAGCGGTTACTCTGCAATTGAAAGGATTGCCGCTGGCCTACAACAAGGACATGCAGGAAACGCAGGAGCCGGCATTTCAGGTCGAGTTTGTCGCGTCCATGCTGGGGCTGGTGGCGCGCTTCACCGCTGCGCTCGAGTTCAATGTCGTCCGCATGCGCGAGGCGGCGCAGACGGGCTACCTGAATGCAATGGCCGGAGCAACCTATCTCGTGCACAAGGGAGTTCCCTTCCGCACGGCGCATGAAAAAATCGGCAATGCGGTTCGTTATGCGCTCGAGAAGGGTGTGGAGCTGGGCGAACTGAGCATGGACGAACTACAGCAGTTTGGCAGCGAGTTTGGCGAAGACTTCTATGCCGCCGTCACCCTGCAGGCAACCTTGGATTGTCATGACGTGATCGGCGGAACGGCGACCCACCGCGTGAAGACAGCTTTACGCGAGACCGCAAGTCGAGTCGCGGCATTGAAAACGTCAAACGCACCGGAGGTGCTTCATGCTGGTGCGTAAGGCGCTGCTGCGCGATGCAACTAATATCTACGACCTTGTCAATTCGCTGTCCGGCGATGGCACGCTGCTGAAGCGCTCGTTTGCGGAGATCTGCGAAAACGTGCGCGACTTTACGGTGGCGGAGTCAGACGGGGGCATATTTCAAGGTTGTGGCGCATTGCATTTTTACGGGCCGCACCTGTGCGAGGTGCGCTCGATCGTGGTGAAGCCTGAAGCCAAGGGGCAAGGCGCAGGCGGACGCATTCTGGGCGCATTGATTGAAGAGGCGGAGGAGCACGGCATCCAGTCGGTATGCCTGTTCACGCGCATCCCCGACTTCTTCTTCAAATATGGGTTTCGCACCGTGGAAGACAAGACGGAACTCCCCGACAAAATCTTCAAGGACTGCCAGATCTGCCCTCGCTTGCATCGCTGCGACGAAGTGGCGATGGTGCGGGGACGCATTCCACGCATCTCCATTCTCGGGCCCAAGATTGAGGCCGAGCAACTGGTAAAGCTTTCGGGATAATTCTATTTTTGCCAAAGCGACGATTGGTCGTCGGCCAGCTGCGCAAGAAGACACAAGATTACGACGCAGAAGAACGCCAGAACTCTGTTGGTACTCAGCGTCTGCATGACCGTCTCGATGACATTCTGACAGTAACCAAGCTCTGAACATGTGCGCCAGTTGAGCGCGGAGAAGGCGCCGAGATAGGTGAGCGCCATCAGGGAAAGCAACACAGCGGCGCGGCGCGGTGGGCGCAGAAACAGAAAGACCGGCAAACAGAGCGCCGGCAGGCCGCAGTAAAGAAGGCAGAGCAGGGTGTCCTGGCGCAGGTCAATACGGATGGCGGCGATGAGGCCAAAGATGCTGACCCATGCGCTGAGGATTCCGGCAAGGGCTAACAGTACCACCCAGATAATTCCGCGAATCGTCATGAGTTCATTCCTCGTATGGGATCAACGGACAACTTCACTGTACAGGATGGACGTAGCAACGGCTGCCTGACCGTAGCTGAGGCCGCCATCGCCGGGGCTGACGCGGGTGTGCTCAAAGACCTGGAAACCCACTTCTTCAAGACCGGCGCGGAGAAGTGTAGTGAGACGGCGATTATGCATACAGCCGCCGCTCATCACAACCTGCGATACGGCGGTTTTCTCGCGGGCATTCGCTGCCGCCCGCACAAAGCCTTCGGCAACGCCTGCGTGGAACTGCGCCGCAATTCTCGCCCTGGGCACGCCACGGCGAAGATCATCCACAATGGCTCGCCACAGGTGGCCGATCTTGAGAGACAGCGATCCATCGCCATTCCCGTCCGGACCAGACAACTCCGGCACGTAATCCAAGCGCCGGATAGGGTCGGTTTCTTCAATCGCGATGCCTTCCAGTTCAATGGCAGCCTGCGCCTCGTAGTCAACCTTTCGCCGGTGGAGGATGACAGCAGCGGCAGCATCGAAGAGGCGGCCCAGGCTGGAAGTGAGAGGCGCGTTAACCTGGCGCTCCATCATGCGGCGCATCACGCGGGCCTCCAGTTCCGTCGCTCCCACCAGTTCCCGAGTTTCCTCTTCTGAGAATCCGGCGGCGACCAGGTGACCGAAGGCCATGCGCCAGGGTTCACGAACAGCCGCATCTCCACCCGGCATGGGGACATAGTCGAGATGGGCGAAGCGTTCGAATTTGTCGAGCGTGCTGATCAGCACTTCCCCGCCCCAGATGCGGCCGTCGGTCCCGTAACCGGTGCCGTCGAGCGCGAGGCCGATAACCGGGCCGGCAAGCGAGCGCTCGGCCATGCAGGCGGCGACGTGCGCGTGATGATGCTGCACGCCGACCAGGCGCAGGCCGCGCTTGCCGGCCCATTCTTTTGCCCAGCTTGTGGAGAGATAGCCGGGATGCAGATCGTGCACCACAGTCTTCGGCTCAATTTCAAAGGTATGCATCAGGTGGCACAGGGACTCTTCGAAGAACCCCAGACTCGTCGCATTTTCGAGATCGCCGATGTGCTGGCTTTGATAGGCGAATCTGCCCCGAGCCAGCGCGAACACGTTCTTCAGATGACCACCGACCGCGAGCAGTGGTGGGGCATCGAGCGGCAGAGGCACAGCGAGTGGGACAAAGCCCCGCGCACGACGGATAATCTGCGGCTCACTGTCGACGAAGGCAACGACGGAGTCGTCGCAGCGCTGCAGTATCTCGCGGTCGTGCATGAGGAATGCGTCGGCAATGGCAGCGAGCCGGGTGCGGGCTTCGTCGTTGTCGATGGCGATGGGCTCTTCGCTGAGGTTCGCTGAGGTCATCACCAGCGCTTTCACGCGCGAGTCGGCAAAGAGCAGATGCTGCAACGGAGCGTAAGGCAGAAAGACACCCAGCCACGGAATGCCCGGAGCGACGGCAGGCGCAATTCCGTTGTGGTGTCGCGCATGCGCCAGCACGATGGGGTGTGCGGGCGTCTGCAACAGCGTCTCCTCTTCCGGAGTGAGTGTGCAGAGGGAGCGCGCGGCCGGGAGATCGCGAACCATAATGGCGAGCGGCTTGCCATAGCGGTGTTTGCGGTGGCGCAGGCGCGCGACGGCATCTTCGCTGGTCGCATCCACGCTCAGGTGGAATCCGCCGATGCCTTTGATGGCCATGATTTCGCCGCGGAGAAGGCGCTCGATGGTCTGCGACACCGGGTCGGGAGTCTCGATCAGAGAACCATCTGGGGATTCCCACCCCATCGACAAAGACCCGTCGATGGGGGCCCCGGATTCCAGCCAGACGTGCGGGCCGCAGCGTTGGCAGGCATTCGGTTGCGCGTGAAAGCGGCGATTAAGCGGGTCGTCATACTCGGCCTGGCAGTCGGGGCACATTGGAAACTTCGCCATCGAGGTCTGCGGGCGGTCGTAGGGGATGCGGCGGGTGATGGTGAAGCGCGGCCCGCAGTTGGTGCAGTTCAGGAACGGATAACGATAGCGGCGGTCACCGGGATCGAGCAGTTCGCGCAGGCAATCGGCGCAAGTGGCCGCGTCGGCGGGGATCCCGGTACTGACTCGGCCGAGCACCTCGCTGGCCACAATGCGAAAGCCGGTTTCGCCGGTCGGCGCAAGATCGCTGGCGGTCACGGAGTCAATGCGCGCCAGCGGCGGCGTCTCCGCGGTGAGCCGCTCCAGAAATACCTGAATGTGGGCTGCCGGTCCCTCGAGCTCGATGATCACGCCATCGGTGTCGTTGCCGATGAGGCCGGTGAGGTTCTCCTCGGTTGCAAGACGATAGACAAAGGGGCGAAAGCCCACTCCCTGGACCACTCCACAAACTCGAATGCTCTTCCGCTCGAATATCGGAGGAGATTGCGGCGTTGGAGATGGGGAGAATGTCAACAGACTGCGCCTCGAATTCAAGCATAGCCCATGCGCAAATCAAAGCCTTAGAGAAACTTCGGGCGATTTCCCAGGGCAGAATGGCCGTCCGGGGGCAACCAAAACCTCCCGCGCTCGCTCCAATGAGTCAGCAGGGTTTTGACGTACACGCTCGGCGATGACTCTGTTCAACACGCTCTGTAAGAAACCGTCGAGAAAATTAGTTCCCTCCCCTAAACTCCCCGAGGGCCATTGTCCCGGCAGGTAAATGCGAAAGGTGAATGCGATGAAAAAAATCATGATGACGCTCGCGGTATTCGGGCTCGCGGCGATGACGTGTGCAGCCGAACAGGATAAACAAGACACCACCGATCGGCTCGACAAGGCCGCTTCAGTGCTGCACGAAGTGATGGCGGCTCCCGATAAGGGAATTCCCGAGGAAGTGATGGAGCACGCAAAGTGCGTTGCGGTCGTACCCCACATGGTGAAGGGCGGATTCGTGTTTGGCGCCGAGGGCGGCCGCGGCGTTGCGACCTGCCGCACCGGCTCTGGCTGGAGCGCGCCGGCATTCTTCGCGATTACCGGCGGAAGCTGGGGCCTTCAGATCGGCGTCGAGGGCGTGGACCTGGTGATGATCATCCAGAACGATGAGGGCATGAAGCACCTGCTCGCCAGCAAGTTCCAGATTGGTGCAGACGCCTCTGCAGCAGCGGGACCGGTGGGCCGTCACGCATCGGCCGACACGGACTGGAAAATGAATGCCGAGATCCTGACCTATTCACGCGCCAAGGGCATATTTGGTGGACTGACTCTCTCGGGCGCTGCCGTCCGTCCGGATGACGACTCGATGAAGACCGTGTATGGTCCCGAAGTCACCTTCCGCTCTGTGCTCACCGGATCGGTTCCGCCGCCTCCGCAGGCCCACGCGTTCCTCGCGGCCGTGCGTGGCGCACGCGCCGAGTCGGCCTCACGTTAAAGCTAAGTGTGTTGCGAAAGGCAGCGAGCATCCGGGAGCAATTCCGGATGCTCGCTGTGTTTGAGAGACCTTCGTGCAGATACCATTCGGCATTCGACGCCGAACCTATAGGCACGATGGATCCAGGGACTCCATCCCGCGTGAAAGAATCGAATCATGATGGAACGGCGGCGATTTTCATTCGCCAAATTCGTGCTTGTTTTTCTGGCTCCTTATACTTTCGCCTCAAATCGAACAGTGGCTCAGCAGTCTCCCGACGTCGGCAGTGTGGTTCGCGGTGTCGATGCATCGGTGCAGAACCGGATCGACCGGCTGGCAGGGTATACCGTCACAGAACATTACGCTGTGTTTCGCGGAAAGGATGAAACGCATCCGGCTGCCGAGATGCTGGTGAAGACTACGTACCGCAAGCAGACCGGCAAAAGCTACGAAATCGTCTCGCAGAGCGGTTCGTCGCTGTGGCGCAACGAAGTACTCCACACCCTGCTCGACAATGAAAAGCGCATGAGTCAGCCCGGCAACGTGGAAACGCGCGCTCATCGACAGCGCGAATTACGAGATGAAGCTGGACGCCAACCCCCGGGATCGCGTGAATGGCCGAGACTGCCTGGTGCTGGACATCACGCCTAAACGCAACAGCGAATATCTCTTCAAAGGAACACTGTGGGTGGACGCGCAGGACTTCGCGATCGTGCAATTGAAGGGAACGGCTTCGAAAAGCGCCTTCTTTCTGGCGAGTGCCGCGGCGGTTTCGCGCCAATATGACGAGATGGACGCGCTGCCGATGGCAACGCATGCCCAGGCTGTCTCAGGCAGTGCCCTTCTGGGCCAGACGATGGTCAAGATCGACTACACGAACTATCAGCTCGAGCTGATTCCAGGACGGTAAGCACCGGTCAAACACCGCGCAGGTTGAATGGCGTCCGGAGGGCCGGTAGCCGTAAAGCCGGGTGACGAATGAACGCGCCAGCCGTATCGAAGCTGCTCTATACTGAGCTCCGTGACCCCGATCTCGGCGACTGGAAACTCGATGCCGCGCTCGGCTCCTGCCTGCTGCTGGGGCTGCGCCACGGCTTCGACTACGATCACCTCGCCGCCATCTCAGACATCACCGCCGTGCAGCGCAACTGGCGCAGCGGATTGCGGCTGGGCATGACCTACGCCCTCGGCCACGCCTTCACTGTGGCCGCGCTGGGCATCGCCGTGCTTGCAACTGCACATGGGCCTGCCGGAGGGCCTGGATCACTGGACCGAGCGGCTGATCGGCCTCACGCTGATCGTGCTGGGCATCGGCGTGGTGGCCGGAATCCTGCGCAAAGACGCGCACGGCCACGCGCACAGCCGCATCGAAAGCCGGCTGGCCATTGCCATCAACGGCGTGCTTTGGATGGCCTGGCGGGTGCGCCGCGTCTGGAACCCGGCAGGCGCCGAAGCCGGAGCGTTTTCAGTGGATGTACAACGGAAAATCGGTCTTCGTGATCGGCATGCTGCACGGCGTGGGCGCCGAGACCCCCAGCCAGTTGGCGCTCTTCTTCCTCACCGCAAACCTGGGCGGCACCTCGCGCGGCATGCTCGGCCTGGCTGCGTTTGCGCTCGGCCTTGTCGCCATGAATGCCCTCATGACCGCTTCCATGGGCGGAGCCTTCAGCGCCAGCGGCCATCATCCGCGCTTCTATCCGCGCCATTGCATGGACCGGCGCGGCCTATAGCTGCGTCATCGGGTTGATCTTCCTTTTCGGCATCTCCGATCGCCTTCCGCCCTCGGCTGAACCGCACTTCCTTCTCTGCAGATTCCTCACTCTTTGAGCCAATTTCGGACACGAGTTCCGGCATTGTGAAATCACTCTCACACCGAGTGACCACTGGTCACCGTCAGTCGAAATGCCCGCGGGCGTAAAACAAGACCAGACAGAGAGCGGAGCGTAGGCGTTAAGTGCTTCGTCCTCAATGTCTGGAGGGATCCGTGCCAGCATTCACACCCCCGCCGCTGCCCAGCGACGACAAACGATGGAAGATCGTGAACGGCACCATGCGCAAGAATGGGTTTGCCCGCCACGCGCTGATCGAAACGCTCCACACCGTGCAGTCTTCGTTCGGCTATCTCGACGACGATGCCATCCGGTTTGTCGCCAACTCGCTGCGCGTGCCGCTGAGCCAGGCCTATGGCGTGGTCACCTTCTATCACTACTTCAGCCTCAAGCCGCCCGGCAAGCACACCATGACCATCTGCACCGGAACGGCCTGCTACATCAAGGGCACCGACAAGCTGGTGGCCGCGGCCGAAAAGCGCCTGGGCATTCCGCAGGGCCAGACCACCAAGGACGGCAACATCAGCCTGATGACCGCGCGCTGCGTTGGCGCCTGCGGCCGCGCCCCGGTGGTCCTGACCGATGGCGAACTGCAAGGCCAGATGGCCGGCGAAGCAGATGCTCGAACAACTGGAAAGGTGGGCCGTCGAATGACCATCGAAGAGCTGGATCAGATCGCCGAATCCGTCCGCATCGAAAATGCGAAGTTCGACCACGAGATCAATGTCTGCATGGGCACCGGCTGCCTCAGCCAGCACTCCGACAAGCTGAGGGACGCTTTGACCAAGGCCGTTGCGGAGCAAGGCAAGAATGCACTCGTTCGCCGCACCGGCTGCATGGGACTGTGCGCTGCCGGACCGCTGGT
Organism: uncultured Acidobacteriaceae bacterium; assembly: GCA_963830285.1. Lineage (GTDB taxonomy): Bacteria > Acidobacteriota > Terriglobia > Terriglobales > Acidobacteriaceae > Telmatobacter. Next base: position 258,528 of record CAWHLU010000006.1, on the reverse strand, counting down.
CTTGATCGACCCCGAAGAGACGCTCTATCAGCATGTCAATGCCGAACAATGCCGAGGCCATCGTCGGCAGCCTCGGCGGCAAGCCAGTGCCGGAGTTGCAATGCGACCTGCGCGAGCACTTCGACCAGCAGGTGCACGTGGTGCTTGAAAACTCCGGCCACATCGATCCGGAAAAGATCGACGACTACATCGCCCGCGACGGCTACCAGGCGCTGCTCAAGGCCCTCACCGAGATGACGCCCAACGGCGTGATCCACCAGATCACGGAAAGCGGCCTGCGCGGACGCGGCGGCGGCGGCTATCCCACCGGCCTGAAGTGGGGCACGGTGGCCAAGGCCAGCGGCGACCTGAAGTACGTGATCTGCAACGGCGACGAAGGCGACCCCGGCGCATTCATGGATCGCAGCGTTCTGGAAAGCGATCCGCAGCGCGTGATTGAAGGCATGGCCATCGCGGCCTACGCGGTAGGCGCAAGCAAGGGTACATCTATGTGCGCGCCGAATATCCGCTGGCCGTGGCCCGCCTGACCACTGCCTGCGCGATGCGCGCCGGCGCGGCCTGCTGGGCAACAACATCGGCAACACGCCCTTCAACTTCGATGTGGAAATTCGTCTCGGCGCCGGAGCCTTTGTCTGCGGCGAAGAAACGGCGCTGATCGCCTCCATCGAAGGCAAGCGCGGCACGCCCAAGCCCCGGCCGCCCTATCCGGCGGTCAGCGGCCTGTGGGGCAAGCCCACGCTGATCAACAACGTTGAAACCTTCGCCAACATCGCGCCCATCATCCGCAAGGGCGGCAAGTGGTTTGCGAGCATGGGATCGGAGCGCAGCAAGGGCACCAAGGTCTTCGCGCTTACCGGCAAAATCACCAACACCGGCCTGGTCGAAGTGCCCATGGGCATCAAGCTCCGCGAGATCATCGAAGGCATCGGCGGCGGCGTCCCCGACGGCCACACCTTCAAGGCCGTGCAAACCGGCGGCCCTTCCGGCGGCTGCCTTCCCGCGGAGATGCTCGACATCGGCGTCAGCTACGACGCCCTGGTCGAGGTCGGCTCCATCATGGGCTCCGGCGGCATGATCGTCATGGACGACACCTCCTGCATGGTCAACGTCGCGCGCTTCTTCATCGAGTTCTGCATGACCGAGTCCTGCGGCAAGTGCATTCCCTGCCGCGCCGGCACCGCGCAGATGTACACCCTGCTCACCCGCATCTGCGAAGGCTCCGGCACCATGGCCGACCTCGACCTGCTGGTCGATCTCTGCGCCACGGTCAAGGAAACCAGCCTTTGCGGCCTGGGTCAGACGGCGCCCAACCCCGTGCTCAGCACGCTGCAATACTTCAAGAACGAGTACATCGAGCACATCGTGCACAAGCGCTGTCCGGCCGGCGTCTGCAACATCGCTGGAGCCACCGCCGCTAAGGAAGCTCCCGTGGAGGTGCTGGCATGAGCGACAGCGTTGACGTAAAAACACTCACCATCGATGGCCAGGAAGTCAGCGCCCGCGCCGGCCAGACCATCCTTGAAGTGGCGCACGAAAACGACATCGACATTCCCACGCTCTGCCATCTCGATGGCCTCAGCGACGTGGGCGCCTGCCGCCTGTGCGTGGTCGAGATCAAAGGCAACAACAAGCTGTTTCCCGCCTGCGTGACCACCGTCTTTGAAGGCATGGAAGTCAGCACCGATCACCGAGCGGCTGCAGAAGCATCGCCGCACCATCCTCGAACTGCTCTTCGCCGAGCGCAATCACGTCTGCTCGGTCTGCGTGGCCAACGGCCACTGCGAGTTGCAGACGCTTGGCGCAGGAGCAGGGCCTGACCCACGTCCGCCTGCCCTATCGCAATCCCGAACTTGCCGTTGACGCCTCGCACGAGCGCTTCACCGCTCGACCACAACCGCTGCATCCTCTGCACGCGCTGCGTGCGAGTCTGCGCCGAGATTGAAGGCGCGCACGTGTGGGACGTGATGGGCCGCGGCATCGACTCCATCATCATCACCGACCTCATCGAGGACTGGGGAAAATCCAGTTGCACGCGCTGCGGCAAATGCGTGCAGGTCTGCCCCACCGGAGCCCTCTTCGACAAGAGCAAGATCGGCTCCGATCATCCCAAGTATCCCGATTTTCTGCCTTACCTGAACCTGATGAGGGAAGCGCAATGAGCAAACTGAAACTGGCAACGGTCTGGCTCGACGGATGTTCCGGCTGCCACATGTCGTTCCTCGACATGGACGAACGGCTCTCGAACTGGCCGAGCTCGTCGACGTCGTCTACAGCCCCATCGTCGACGCCAAGGAGTTTCCCGACGACGTGGATATCGCGCTGGTCGAGGGAGCGGTGGCCTCGGTCGACGACGAAAAGAAGATCAAGAAGATCCGCGCCCACTCGAAGATGCTGGTCGCCATGGGCGACTGCGCCATCACCGGCAATGTGCCCTCCATGCGCAACCCCATCGGGCCCGGAAGCCATCCTCGACCGCGCCTACATCGAGAACGCCACCGCGCAACCGCAGATTCCCTGCGTCGTCGTGCCCAAGCTGCTGCAAGATCGTGCGTCCCATCCACGAGTTTGTGAAGGTGGACGTCTTTCTGCCCGGCTGCCCGCCCTCTGCCGACACCTTTCACACAGCGCTGACCGCGCTGGTCACCGGCGAGCCGCTGGACATTCCGGCCCTCACCCGCTTTGGAGCCTGATGCCCCGAAGGAGCTTGAGTTATGACCCAGACCATCACCATCGATCCCGTTACCCGCCTCGAAGGCCACGGCAAAATCACCATCCAGCTCAACGCACAGGGCGAAGTTGAGGACGCGCACTTTCACGTCACGCAGGTGCGCGGCTTCGAGAAGTTCTCTCAAGGCCGTCCGTTCTACGAGATGCCCAGCCTGATGGCGCGCATCTGCGGCATCTGCCCGGTCTCGCACCTGATCGCCTCGGCCAAAGCCTGCGAAGCCATCATGTCGGTGCGCATTCCGCACACCGCCGCGCAGTTGCGGCGCATGTCTGAATCTCGCGCAGATGGTGCAGTCGCACGCGCTGAGCTTCTTCTATCTCGCCTCGCCTGACCTGCTGCTGGGCATGGAGTCCGATCCCGCCGCAGCGCCACATCTTCGGCGTAGCCGCCGCCAAGCCTGAACTCGGCCGCGCCGGCATCGGCGCTGCGCCGCTTCGGCCAGCACATCATCGAACTGCTCGGCAACAAGCGCATCCATCCCGGATGGGTCGATCCCCGGCGGCGTCACCGAGCCGCTCAGCGCCGCCAAGCGCGACGAGATCCTGGCCATGCTGCCCGAGGCCTACGCCAACATCGGCCTGGCCCTCGCCGCCTACAAGCAGATCGCCGACAGCTTCCAGCAGGAGATCGAGGTCTTCGCCAACTTCCCGTCCAACTACCTCGGCCTGATCAACGAAGACGAGTCCATCGAATTCACTGACGGCGCGCTGCGCCTGATCGACCCAGAGGCGACATCATCGAAGACGGCATCACCGCGCAACACTTCACCGAGGTCATCGGCGAAGCCGTCGAGCCCTACAGCTACACCAAGTTCGCCTACTACAAGCCGCTCGGCTATCCCGAGGGCAGCTATCGCGTCGGCCCGCTGGCCCGGCTCAACATCGTCAAGCCCATGGGCACGCCGCAAGGCCGACAACGAACTTGCCGAGTTCAAGCAACTGGCCTCGGGTCCGGTAGAGAGCTCGTTCCACTACCACCACGCGCGGCTGATCGAGATGCTCTACGGCATCGAAAAGATCGAGCAGATCCTCGCCGATCCGCAGATTCTCGACAAGCACGTGCGCGCCACCGCCGGCGTCAACCGCCTCGAAGGCGCAGGCCAGGCCGAAGCGCCGCGCGGCACGCTCATCCACCACTACAAAGTCGACGAGAACGGCCTGATCACCTGGGCCAACCTCGTCATCGCCACCGGCCAGAACAACAACGCCATGAACAAGGGCGTTCTGCAGGCCGCGAAGGCCTACGTGAAGGACGGCAAATTCACCGAAGGCGCTCTGAACCGCGTCGAAGCCGTGATCCGCACCTTCGACCCGTGCCTGAGCTGCTCCACGCACGCCTTCGGCCAGATGCCGCTGGCGATGACGTTGCTTTCAGCCGACGGCGAAGTTGTCGATCAAGTCATTCGCTAGATTCCATGAACCTGGGCGCCCCAGAGCCTGCCCTGAGCCTGTCGAAGGATCTCGATTCTGAGACCTGGGGCTTTCCGTCTAAACTTGGCAATCATGAATCAGATTTCCATTCAGTGCCTCATTCTCGCCTGCGGCAACACGCTCCGCGAGGATGATGGCGTCGGGCCATTTCTTGCCGAGTGGGCGGAAGAGCGCTGGCGCCACGATCCGCGAGTCCGAGTGCTCTGCGACCATCAGTGGACGCCGGAGATGGTCGAAGAAGTTGCCCAGGCGGAATCGGTGGTCTTCGTCGATTGCGCAGCGGACTGTGCGCCCGGCCTGGTGCGCACGATGCGCGTCGAGCCCGCCAAAGACAATACGAAGCTAGGCACTCATCATCTGGATGCAGGCCAGTTGCTCGCGATAAGCCAACAGCTCTACGGCAAAACGCCGCGTAATTCCCTGCTCCTGACGGTGGGTGCTGGATCCCTGGAGTTGCGCGAAGGGTTCAGCAATTCCGTTCAGGCTGCGCTGCCGGAAGCATGCAACTCGCTTGAAAACTGCGTGCAGCGATTTCTTCCGGAGCCGGGATGATCATCCCTGGTGTGAAAGCAGGAAGCTCGCAAAGTTCTGCACTTTTACGACGTAGGCATATTGACCCGGCAGTTTCTCGGGCAAGGCCAATTTCAGGCCTCCATCCAATCCCAACACTTTCAGCGGCGTCGATTGTCCTAGAAGGGACATTGCCGGCGTACGAAGAAGCGCCGAGAATTGGCTGTTCGGCGAGAGATCGGAAATTGTCAGCGTCTTTCCTTTCGGATTCCCGAGGATCGTCACATACAGATCCCCGCCCTTCACTGTATAGCGCAGATCGTCTCCTTCGGCGGACTTCCCTGCCGCCTTCGTCCACGGCGTCGTGTCATAAATGGCCTCTCCGTTCTGCTTGAGCCACGCGCCAAGCGCCTGCAGCCGCTCCATCTGCACCGGCGGAATGGTGCCGTCGGCTTCGGGTCCGACATCGAGCAGCAGGTTGCCGTTCTTGCTGACGATATCGACGAGGAGTGCAATCAGTTCTCCCGGCGCGATGGTTTCGTTCTCTCCTTCGGCCCGGTTATAGCCAAACGACCTGCCAAGGCCGCGGCATTCCTCCCACTTCTTCGCGCTGATCTGGTCTTTCTTCTCGTACTCCGGCGAAGTAAAGTCGGAGTGCTTGATGCCCAGGCGGTCGTCGATGACGCCGTCGGGCGTGGCGTTGTAGTAGTCAGCTTCCACCTGGAGCGCATTGCCGGTCTTCGGCCAGTCAATGTCATTCCACAGCACCGCGGGGTGATAGCGGTCGATCAGCTCGTGAATCTGTGCAAAGGCATACTTGCCGTAGGCGTCACTCTGCGGTTTCACGGCATCATAGTCGCTGTTAACCTCGATCGGGCCCGTATTAAAGGTCCAGTCGTACCCGCCCGAGTAGTAGAGGCCCATCTTCATCCCCTGCTTCTGCACCGCGGTCGTCAGTTCGCCGACAATATCGCGTTCGGCGTGCAACTGATTCGGCTTGAGACTCGGGTTCGGATTCGGCGTCGTGCTCGGCCACAGCGTAAACCCTTCGTGATGCTTGCTCGTCAGCACCACATAGCGAGCGCCGGCCATTTTGAAAATGGCTGCCATCTTGTCGGGATCCCACTTCTTCGATTCGCGGTTGAAGACGGGAGCGAAGTCATAGTAGGCCTGGTCGCCGTAGTGCTGCTTGTGGTACTCCTGCGTGGGCGAGCCGGGAATGCGCATCGTGTTCAGGTACCACTCCGCGTAGGGATCGTACTTGATGTAGTCGTTCGACGAAAAGTCGTGATCGGGATGCGTGAGCGGAGCCCAGCCGGGCACCGAGTACAAACCCCAGTGAATGAAGATGCCGAGCTTGGCGCCCGCATACCACTGCGGCAGCGGATGCTGGTCCAGCGACTCCAGCGTGGGCTCATATTTCGCAGGCGCCTGGGCGGAGCAAAGCGTGGCGGATGCAACGAATGCGGCAGACATCAGTAAAGCAACGGGCTTCAGGATCATTTGTGACCTCATGGGCTTAACTCAAGAATGATAAGGGCTGGGGCCTGCCCTCATTGCTTCTCCAACACCACATGTGTCGCGTGTTCGGTAGTCGTTCGCCTCGTTACAGAGAATCCAAGAGCCGGCAAGTCTATGCCCGGATACAAGGCTTCGCCGCGGCCCAAAAAGACGGGCGAAACTGCGAGGTGCACCGCATCGATCAATCCGGCCTGCAGATACTGCCGCACCGTCGAGACACCACCCCCAATTTTGACGTCCTTGTCGCCCGCGGCCTCAACGGCCAGCCTCAGAGCCTCCTGGATTCCCGAGGTGACAAAGTGAAAAGTGGTTCCACCCTCCATCACGAGAGGTTCACGTTCATGGTGTGTCAGGACATAGGTTGGTGCATGGTACGCCGGATTGTCACCCCACCATCCTTTCCAACTGTTATCCATCCATGGTCCTCGAACCGGGCCGAACATATTGCGGCCGAGGATAAAGGCGCCGAAGTTCTCCATCGAGGCACGCGCGAATTCATCGTCGGTGTCGGTTGATCCGCCGCCCTGTTCGCCGTGCATGGCGCAAAACGTTTTGGTGTGAAAGAACCACTGGAAGATTTCGGGGCCACGCTTTCCGAGCGGATCGTTGAGACTCTGTTCCAGACCTGCGCTAAACCCGTCCAACGAAACACCAAACCCAGCGACGCGGACTTTTGGCATTGCAGTCCTCCCTCCTTGCCATGCTATCGTGCGCCGGAAGCATAATGCAGTGCCTGCTCGTTCTTGCCGGCCGTGGATGAATCGTCCTGCTCCGAATGTTCGGAGAGCTTTCGCCAATTCTTCGAAACTGCCACGTGCCGACCCTCATCCAATCGAGGAGCCACTATGAGACTGGTATCTGTCAATTGCGGATTGCCCCGGGAAGTTGATTGGCATGGGACGAGTGTCACTACCTCGATCTACAAAGAACCGATGAAAGGCCGCGTAGCCCTGCGGAGGCTCAATCTGGATGGGGATAAACAGTCAGACCTGACGGTGCACGGCGGCGAACACAAGGCCGTCTATTGCTATCCCATTGAGCACTACGAGTACTGGAAAGCGGAACTGCCGGGGCGTTCGCTGCCGCTCGGCGTCTTTGGGGAGAACTTCACGATCGAAGGCTTGGACGAGGACTCAGTCCACATTGGTGACCGATTCGCGGTCGGCTCGGCAGAGGTCGTCGTCAGCCAGCCGCGGCTTCCCTGTTACAAACTCGGCATTCGGTTCGAATCGGATCATATGGTCCAGCGTTTCCTCGCAAGCGGGCGTACTGGATTTTATCTGGCCGTAACGCACGAGGGAGTGGTCGGTGCAGGGGATGAGATCACTCGACTGACTCGGGATCCAGATTCAATTCCCGTCTCAGTCATCACCCGCCTGTACGTTGCGAAGAAGTATGACGCAGACGATCTTCGCCTGGTGCAAAGCGCTCGCGCGTTGAGTGCACTGCCGGATAGCTGGAAACAGTATCTCTACGAGAGAGCGGCTCGGCGCGGGGCATGATCCAGGGTGTCTTCTCACATGGATGGGGGACGCTTGGGCTCATCAAAAAGCAAACGGCGACTGCAGAACTTCGCAGCCGCCGTCAGCACCCAGGAAAAGGTCTTGTGTTTCCGATCAGAATGCCGCAACGGTCTGACGAAGACTGTAGGAGCTTAGCGTCTTGATGTAGTTGCCGCGGTCGAATGGTGACACGTCGGGCACCGAGCGACGGCTGAGGCAGCCGCGCGTCTCGGCAAGCGAAGCGTATTCGCGCTTCTCCAGCCAGTACTGCAGGTCAGAGAGCACGCGGCCAATGTGATCGATGCCGTGAATATGCAGCGCCGAGCACATCATGGCAACATTGCCGCCGGCCATGATGCTCTTGATAACGTCTTCGGCCGAGTGCACGCCGCCGGTAATGGCGATGTCGATGTTGAGGTGGCCGAAGAGAATCGCCGCCCAGTGCAGGCGGGGCAGCAGTTCCGACGGTGTGGAGAAGTGCAGCGTTGGCCGCACTTCGAGGGCCTCGATGTCGAAGTCGGGCTGATAGAAGCGATTGAAGAGGACCACGCCAGCCGCACCTGCGTCTTCAAGCTTGGCTGCCAGGTGTGGCAGGCTGGTGAACGACTGCGACAGCTTGACCGCGACCGGCACCTTGACGGCTTTGCAGACGCTTTCGACGAGTTCCAGCAACTGCGTTTCCAGCTCAGACGAGGTCTGGCTGCGATCGGTGGCGAGGGCATAGGTGTTCAGCTCGATCGCGTCGGCGCCGGCCTGCTCCGACTCCTGCGCAAAACGCACCCAGCCGCCGGTGGTTGCGCCGTTAAGGCTGGCGAGGATCGGGATCTTCACCGCCTCTTTGCAGCGCCGGATGTGCTCGAGATAGACCTCGTGCGTCATCCGGTAGTCGTTGAGGTCGGGAAGATAGCCGAGCGACTCGGCAAACGACTCGGTTCCGCGCGACAGGTCTTCGTCGAGCGCGCGCGACTCCAGCGCAAGCTGCTCCTCAAACAAGGAGGTGAGCACAATGGCCGACGCGCCGGCGTCTTCCATGCGGCGCACGTTCTCGATCGACTCCGACAGCGGAGTCGAGGACACTACGATAGGCCCATTCAGATTGAGGCCCAGGTACTTTGTCGATACATCGATCATTTGGATCCTCCGGCAGGCGGAGCTGCCAGTTTTTCTTCTGCCTTCTCTTGCGGCGCGATGTTAGGCGTCTCGCCGCGGCCGGGCATGGTTGCGCGAGCGGAGTAGACGCGCCACTGGCGCTCCACGTCGTCCTGCGCTTCCTTGAGCAGCGAGGCAGCCAGCTCGGGGTTGCTGCGCGCGAGCATGGTGTAGCGGGCTTCGCGGTAGGCATAGTCCTTGAGCCGGATGGACGGCGCCTTCGAATCGAGTTGGAAGGGATTCTTGCCGTTTTCACGCAGTTCCGGGTTGTAGCGCATCAGCGGCCAGTAGCCGGATTGCACCGCCAGCTTCTGCTGCTCGAGTCCATGTACCAGGTCGTAGCCGTGCGCGATGCAGCTTGAGTAGGCGATGATGATCGACGGCCCTTCGTGCGCCTCGGCCTCCTGGAAGGCCTTGACGACGTGGCTGTCGTTGCCGCCAAGCGCCACCTGCGCCACATAGACAGAGCCGTAGCTGACGGCCTCCATCGCGAGGTCTTTTCTGCTGTTCGGCTTGCCAGCCGCAGCAAACTTGGCGACCGCGCCGCGCGGCGTAGCCTTCGACGACTGGCCGCCGGTGTTGGAGTAGACCTCGGTGTCGAGTACCAGCACGTTGACGTTCTTGCCGGAGCCCAGCACGTGATCGAGTCCGCCGAAGCCGATGTCGAACGCCCATCCGTCGCCGCCCAGGATCCAGACGCTCTTGCGAACCAGGGTGTCGGCAATGGCCAGCAGGTTGCGCGCATCCGAGGAGTCGATGCCGGCGAGCTTCGCGCGGAGGACATTCACCCGCTCGCGCTGAGCGTTGATTTCGGTCTCGGTCTTCTGCTCCGCGTTGACGAGGTCCGCAGCAAGCTCCGGCCCGATCGCCGATGCGAGCCGCGTGACCAGCAACTCGGCGAATGTCTTCTGCTGATCGAGCGCGGTGCGCATGCCGAAGCCGAACTCCGCGTTGTCTTCAAACAGCGAGTTGGCCCAGGTCGGTCCGCGGCCGCATGGTTTTGGCTGTACGGCGTGGTGGGCAGGTTGCCGCCGTAGATCGACGAGCAGCCGGTGGCATTGGCGATGTAGAGGCGGTCGCCGAAGAGCTGAGTGAGCAGCTTGATGTAAGCCGTTTCGCCGCAGCCCGCGCAGGCGCCGGAGAACTCAAAGAGCGGCTGCAGCAGTTGCAGGTCCTTCACCTGCGAGTGCGAGAGCTTTGCGCGGTCCACCTCGGGCAGGCTGAGGAAGTACTCCCAGTTCTCGCGCTCGGCCTCGCGCAGCGGAGCCTGCGGCGCCATGTTGATGGCCTTGTGGCTGGCGTCGCTCTTGCTCTTTACCGGGCACACTTCCACGCAGACCGCGCAGCCGGTGCAATCTTCCGGAGCAACCTGCAGCGTGTAGCGGTCCTTCTCCATGCCCTTCCACTTGGGCTTGGCCCACTTGAAGGTTGCGGGGGCCTTCTCGCCGAGTTCGGCGCCGTAAACCTTGGCGCGGATTACGGCGTGCGGGCACACCATCACGCATTTGCCGCACTGGATGCAGAGGTCCTTGTCCCACACCGGAATGAACTGCGCGATGTTGCGCTTCTCCCACTGCGAGGTCGCGGTCGGGAATGCGCCGCCGGCGGGAATGGCGCTGACCGGAAGCAGATCGCCCTGGCCGGCTGCAATCTCGCCCAGCACGTTGCGAACAAACTCCGGCGCCTCGCTGGAGATGGACGGAATGAGATCGAAGTGCGAGGAAGCGGCCGTAGGCAGCTCAACCTTTTCAAGATGCGCCAGCGCAGCGTCGACGGCGGCAAAGTTCTTCTGCACCACCGCCTCGCCGCGCTTGCCGTAGGTCTTCTTGATGGCCTTCTTGATCTGCGCAATGGCCTCTTCGCGCGGCAGCACGCCGCTGATGGCGAAGAAGCAGGTCTGCATGATGGTGTTGATGCGCGTGCCCATGCCGGCATCGCGCGCCACCTTGTAGCCGTCGATCACGTAGAACTCGATCTTCTTGCGCAGCATCTCTTCCTGCGTCGTCTTGGGGCAGCTTGTCCCACACTTCGGCGGCGGAGTAAGGCGAGTTGAGCAGGAAGACCGCGCCCGGCATCGCTGCCTCAAGCACATTCATCTTCTCGAGGAAGCTGAAGTTGTGGCAGGCCACGAAGCTGGCGCGGGTGATCAGGTAGGTCGACCGGATCGGATTCGGCCCGAAGCGCAGGTGCGAAGTCGTCATCGAGCCCGACTTCTTCGAGTCGTAGACAAAGTAGCCCTGCGCGTAGTTGTCGGTCTCGCTGCCGATGATCTTGATGGAGTTCTTGTTGGCGCCAACCGTGCCGTCGGAGCCGAGCCCGTAGAAGAGCGCGCGCACGGTCTTCGGGTCTTCGGTCGAGAACGTCGGATCGTACGTCGAGGCTCGTGTGCGATGACGTCGTCGTCGATGCCGATGGTGAAGTGATTCTTCGGCGTCGGTCTTGGTCAGCTCGTCGAAGATGCCCTTCACCATGGCCGGCGTAAATTCCTTCGACGACAGGCCGTAGCGGCCGCCAATGACGGTCGGCATCGCCGCGAACGGAAGCTTCGTCGGCATGCTCGGCGAGCACCGTGACGATGTCCTGGTAGAGCGGCTCGCCGGTTGCGCCCGGCTCCTTGCAGCGGTCGAGCACGGCAATCGACTTGACGGTGGCCGGCAGCGCGTTGATGAACGCCGATGCGTCGAAGGGCCGATAGAGGCGGACCTTGACCAGGCCGATCTTCTCGCCCTGCTTCGCCAGCAGATCCACGGCCTCTTCGGCGGCTTCCGCACCGGAACCCATCAGCACGATCACGCGCTCCGCATCGGCGGCGCCGTAGTAATCGAACAGGTGATAGGCGCGACCGGTCTGCGCCGCAAAGCGATCCATCACCGACTGCACAATCCCCGGAACCGCGGCGTGAAATGGGCTGCAAGCTTCGCGCGCCTGGAAGAAGACGTCGGGGTTCTGCGCCGAGCCGCGCAGCACGGGACGGTCGGGACTGAGCGCGTTCTGGCGGAACTGGATGATGTACTTGTCGTCGACCAGCGCGCGGATGGTCTCGTCGCTGATGGGAATGAATCTTGCCCACTTCGTGCGAAGTGCGGAATCCGTCGAAGAAATGAATGAACGGAATGCGCGATTCGAGCGTGGCGATCTGCGCCACCAGCGCCATGTCGGCCACTTCCTGCACCGAGTTCGACGCCAGCATCGCCCAGCCCGTCGAGCGGCAGGCCATCACGTCGGAGTGGTCGCCGAAGATCGACAGCGCGTGCGTGGCCAGCGTGCGGGCCGTCACGTGCATCGTGGCCGGGGTCAGCTCACCGGCAATCTTGTACATGTTGGGGATCATCAGCAGCAGGCCCTGCGAAGCCGTAAACGTGGTGCCGAACGCGCCGGCCTGCAACGCGCCGTGCAGCGCGCCGGCCGCGCCGCCTTCACTCTGCAGTTCTTCCACGATGGGCAACGCGCCCCAGATATTCCTCTTGCCTTCCGAGCGCCACTGATCGGCCCACTCGGCCATCGGCGACGAGGGGGTAATCGGGTAGATTGCGACCACTTCGGAGAGTCGATAGGCAACGGAGGCCGCAGCCTCGTTGCCGTCCAAAATCACCATTTTCTGTTCACTCATTCGCTTTGCCTCACAACGCGGCCTGCGGAGAAAAACCGCTATGAGGAGTCTCTGCTTTGAGGTGCTTAGGGGCTGTGATGAGAGACACATGGTGGTCTATGTTTCCCACATTGTGAATGACGCTCGCATTGCGCGATCCAGTTTTGATGGCAAGCGGAGTCTCTCGCCGTCTGCATTTATTCGGCAAAGCCGGTTCCGATTGACTGAAAAGTCGCGGAATGACGGTGAAACCCAATCGTTTCACGCCCTCATCCAAGCTCTAGTTGTCCAACGATGTAAGGAGGAAAAGTGGGTAAATTCAAATATCTATTGTTGTTGATCGTCGCCGCTCTCTGCCTTGCGGCCGTACCCCAAAAGGTACACGCACAAATCGCGGTCGAAGTCGGGCCGCCGCCCGAGTGCCCGTATGGCTACTTCGACTATCCGCCCTACGATTGCGCGCCGTATGGCTACTATGGCCCAGAGTGGTTTACCGGAGGCGTCTTCATCGGCGCGGGTCCCTGGTTCCATGGCCACGAACACTTCTGGGGTCACGTTGACAACCACTTCGACCGTAACGATGGGTGGCGCGGCGAGTATCCGCATCGCGGCGAGCATTTCGATGAACATCATCGCCCCGATCACGTTGAGCACTTCAAAGGCAACGAAAGGCGCGACGGCCACGGCCACTCGAACCTTGGCGCCGCACACGAGCACGGCGGCCACCCCCGCTGATCCCGCATCGACCGTGAATCGCAAAAACGCCCAGGCACCTCTCTTGAACTAAGGATGCCTGGGCGTTCGTGTGTGTCTACTCAGCCGGCTTCCAGTTCGCATGCGGGCGCGCCACCGCATACATCTCCGCGCCGATCTGCCGGAACAGGCCATACCGATCGCCCTTCGGGTCGCCGCCTTCCTTGTACGTGGTGTAGAGATCGAAGTGGGTTCGATCGGGGATGTACGTGAAGTGAGCATCGGCATCCAGCGCCTTCAATACGGCATCCATCTTGTGCGCTGCGCCATCGAGATAGAACGTGTCGGCAGTCCCCACAAAGACGTGAATCTTGCCGCGCAGCTCCGGACCGCGCTGAGCCCACGTCGTTTGAACGATATGCGCCAGATCGTAGTGGTCGTGCCAGTAGGCAACGACCGCCGGATCCACATCTCCGGTCTCGCGATCGAACATCGGCACTGGCCTCCCGTCCTGCCCGCGTGGCGAAAAGACCCATTCAAATGACGCAATCTGTCCGCCGTAGGGCCCAAGCACACGCTCGTTCCTGGCAAACTGCTCGAACGTGCCGATCACCTTTGCATGGTCGCGAATGATCGGGTAGGGCGTTCCATCCGAACGGTGATAGACGTTGGCGTGGGGCGCGTATAGATCGATTCCAGTGAAGTCATGAAAGTCGCTGGGATCGGGTGAAGTGGACCACGTGCCGCCGAAAATCGCTGGATAATCGATCTGCAGTTGCAGGGTTGCCCATCCACCGGAGGAGTGGCCCTGCAGGAACCGTCCGCTCGAGCGCGCGTCCATGCGGTACTTTTTTTCGAGATTGGGAATGTATTCCTGTGTCAGGGCAGTCCCCCACGGCCCATTGTTCACCGAGTCGTCGAATTCGTGCGTCCCCGTGGGGCACGACTCATCGAGCATGACCCAGATCATCGGTGGCACCTGCTTCTTCGCCATCATGTTGAACAGCAGGCTGCCGAAGTACTTCGCTCCATTCAGTTCGCCACCAAATCCATGCGTCCAGTAAACCGTGGGGTAACGCTCCGTGGAATGCTCACCATATTCGGGCGGCGTAATCACCCAGGCGCGTACGTGGGTCGGCCGGCCCGAGAAGGCCGTCAGCGCAGGACTGACGAAGTCCTCGAGATGCGCGCTCTTCTCGAATCCAGTCGGATCGGAGCGGCTGGGGCGTGCGGGAACAACTTCGTTGAGGGTGAACGCCGGCTCGGCTCCCTGCCCCGGGGTGAACGACGCGAGTGATACGACGTCGCTGACCAGGTCGCCGGCGCTGCGGCCGCCATAGTTGTAGTCATGGTTCACATCGAGCACGGCCTGCGCCTGGTAGTCCCCAGCCTTCAACGACGAGAAACCGGCGGGAAAGGCAACGTCATCCGTATCCACATCCACCGATGATCCGGCGGTCAGATCGGCAACGTCCTTCGCGGCCACATATACGGCGATCGGCTGAAACGGATTCTCATCGACTTGTTTCGCTCCCGTTCCGGCGGTGAGAAAGATGAGCATGCGTCCGGAAACGGGCGTCGTGATTTTGGGGCCGACCGTCACGCGAAAGAAGAGGTGTTGCGCCTCCTGCGCAAAAGCGCCAAACGAGCACAAAACAAGCGTCAGGGTGAGGAGTAGCTTTCGGGGAATGTGCATGGTGAAGGAATTGTAGGGGCCAACACACGGTGTCAGCAACGCGAAACAGGATTCTCCGGTCGATTCACTCGCAGCGAATCGCCGTCATTGGATTGATTCTTGCAGCTCGCATTGCGGGTAACAAGGATGCTGCGCTTGCAATCAACGCGAGAACCGCAATTGAGCCTGCAAAGACCCATGGATCGCGCACGGATGTGCTGTAAAGGAAACTGGCAAGCGCGCGCGACGCCAGCAGCGCAGCAAATAAGCCAGCCGCAGTGCCAACCAGGGTCACGGCAGCGTTCTGTGCAAATACCATGCGCGCCACCTGCGTTCGCCGTGCACCGAGCGCCATGCGAATACCAATCTCGCTGGTACGCTGCGCCGTCGCATAGGCCAGCGTCCCGTAAAGGCCGATCGCAGTAACAATCAAAGCGCAAACGCCGAAAAACACCGCAAGCATGGCCATTGTGCGTTCCGCGCTGAGGGAGTCCCGGACCGTGTCGTCCATCGAGGTCATAACAGGCGCTGGAATTGACGAATCTGCCTGGTTCACGAGCGCCCGGGCCGCGCTCGCCAACGGAGCCGCGGGCCCGTCCATCCTGACAACCGCTGTATACGAGCTTGCGCGCTGGTCATTATCCTGCGTCATCGACAAATATCCGGTTGGCGGAGCCGTGGAACGCAGGTCCTCGTATTTTGCGTTGCCCACCACGCCGATCACTTGGTATTGAATGGCCTTATCTCCGTCGCCCTTCTTCACAAACTGACCAATCGGATGCTGGTCGGGAAACAAAAGTCGCTGCAGCAGTCTGGTTGAGAATGATCTTGGGCCCCGAAGATGTCGTGTCGGTCCAGCGGAACTCACGGCCCTCGATCAGAGGAAGACGCATCGTTTTGAAATAGTCGGGCGCAACGCTGTTCTCATAGACGTCGTAGCTCTTGCCGCCGGCAACCGAGAAGTCCTCGTCCCACACGAAATGAGAGAACGGAACCATCAGGGCGAAGCTGACGTTCTTCACGCCCGGCTGCCGGGCAAGGTCGTCGCCCAACTGGCGGTAGAACTGCATCAACGCATCCCCTTTAAGCTGCTGCTGGTCCATGCTCAATGCGATGTTCTGGATGCCATGAGGATCAAAGCCGGAGCCCGATGTATACAGCCGCACCAGGCTTGAGGCAAGAAGCCCCGCACCGACGACAAGCATCAGTGCTAGCGCGACCTCCGACGCCATGATGGCGCGAGGCAGAAAACCTTGCCTCTCGTACGAAAGAGTAGAGTGCTGGCCGTTCTTCATCTGTTCATTCAAGGTTCCCGAAGTCGCCTGAAACGCCGGGACCAGTCCGACGAGGAGAGTCGCCAGCATTGCCGCCAGTGCGGCAAAGGCAAAGACGCGAAGATCAAGCGACGTGTCCACATGGATTTCGCGCTGCCCACCCAACAACATGGAAGAGAGCGCCTGGCTGACGATTGGCGCGAACGCCAGACCCGCTGCGGTGCCGATCATTGCGATCAACAGGCTTTCAACCAGCAATTGCTGCATCAACCGCCGGCGCGTGGCTCCCATCGCCAGCCGCGTGGCCAGTTCTTTTTGCCGTGCCGCGCCCCGCGCCATCAAGCAGACTCGCCAGATTCAGGCAGGCGAGCAGCAGGACGCCGCCACACATGGCAAATACCGCCATGAGTGGCTTGCGAAAGAAAAGCCGTACGTAGGTAAAACCTGTCGAACCCGATTCGGCTGTGAACGCGAAATGACGCTTTTCCTGGGCTGCAATCCAGTTCGCGTCCGGGATAACTTCGTGAAGTATCGCCGTGCTGCTCGCCCCAACTTGCGCATTGGCCTCTTCGAGTGTCGCTTGAGGCTGCAATCGCCCCATCACGGTAAGCCACCACGCGTGAAATCCTGCCGCGGTCATGCTGCGCGGACCGCTCATCGCTGGTTCCGCCGCGAGCGGCGCAAACAATTCCGGGCGCTGCAGAGGGTCGGCACCTATAAATGTCTTAGGCATGACGCCTGCGACCGTGAATAGTCATGTTGTTGATCTGCAATTTCTGTCCCACCACATCGGGCCGGCGATTGAACCAGTTTTGCCAAAAACCTTCGCTGATCACTACGGCAAACCCTGCGGGTTGCCTCCCTTGCTGTCATCCACCGCAGTCAGGGTTCGTCCCAGCAGTGGCGCGGTCTCGAGCGCTGGAAAGAACTCCCCACTTACCAGTTGTCCGGTCACGTTTTCAGTGCCGCTATTGTCCTTTCACTTGCATCGTCATATGGTTGAATGCAAATAATTGCGAAAAGACCTGCTGCCGCGCTCCAACCCTCGGAAAAGCGGATCGGAAAAGCTGTAATTCAATCGCGCTCCGGCCCTCTGAATGCCTAAGACGCACAGCCCATTGCTCGCCGGAACAGGCAAAGGCCGCAGAAGGAGACCATTGATCATGGAAAACACTGTGGTGTTTGCCCCCACGCCGAGAGCCAGGGTCAGAATTGCCACCAATGAAAATCCCGGCGATTTGCGCAGTACCCGCGCGGAGTAGCTGACATCTCGAGCAAAGTTCTCGAGTGATTGGAATTGCCACAGCTCGCGCAGCCGCTCATGCCACCGGCTGCTGTTACCGAACTGCCGATGCGTTGCCGCTTCAAGTTCGTGCTGCGGCGTGCCCTGACGCCGGAGCTTCTCTTTAAGCATCACTTCGTGAAACGCAAGCTCATCGGCCATGTCGCGGTCCAGGCGTCGCCTTGAGAACAGGGCCTTCAGGCGGAGTACAAACTCGTCAAGACGTCCAGCCATCCATCACCTCGGGTGTCGTCGTTAGTAGGCCTGCATGACAAATGCCACGGCGGAGGAAAGACGCGCCCAGCGCTGCGATTCCCCTTGGAGTCGCTTGTGTCCCTCGACTGTGAGCTCGTAGTACTTTGCCCGGCGATTGTTGTCTGAGATGCCCCATTTCGCCCTCAGAAGGCCACGAAGTTCCATGCGATGCAATGCCGGGTAGAGCGCGCCCTCCTCAACTTTCAAGACCTGGCGGGAAGTTTGTTGGATCCATTCCGCAACCGCGTATCCGTGCTGCGGTCCACGGTTGAGCGCTTTGAGGATGAGCATTTCCAGAGTGCCCTGGATCAGATCGCCCGAATCGGAAGTCTCTTCCATAATCATCTTAGGGGAATTAATAACACCCAGTCGGAATGAGAGTCAAGCGCACCCGTCTGCATGCTTGTTCGCGGTGAATCGGAATTCCTGAGAAATACAACAAAGCGGCGTGCAAACAGCTCGTGGAGAAACTATTGCTGCTGCCAGGTCATATCGACGCGCACAGGAATTTCATTCTTGATCGGCACCGTGAGAAACGACGGGCGATCGATCTTGAAGTCGGAGCAGAGCGCGGGAATGCTTCCGACGATTCGGACCGCGCTGCCCACCTGCGTTCGCTGAAACGGCACGTGCGCATAGTGCGCCGTCTGACCCGCAAACTGCACTTCGAGATCGGCATACATCGTGGCAGCGCTGATCGCAGCTTGAGAAAAATGTGTGCGCACCTGGACCATCGGAAATTGTGCGCCTCGCGTGGCCTCGAGCATGTGCAGATCGCGATTGGTATCGCCCGAATCGAATGATTTGACTGGTGCGGCGATCAGAAAATCGCACTCTCCGAGATGGCAGACGCCCTTTCCGCGCGCGGCATGACTGACGCCATCAACTTCGTGCATGGGATGCGACATGTGATAGGTGAGGCTTGACTGCTGCAGGACGTAGGTCATATCGGGCTGAGCGAAAGCGGGGACGGCAAGCGAGACCGCGGCGATCGAGAGTCCGAGCAGAAGGTTCGACTTCATTGCTTCTTCCAGAACCTGAGGTGGATGGGCCAGGAGACAGCGACAATCGATGCGCCATAGGCTCCGGCGGTGATCCACGCGACGGTGCCGTGCTCCGCGGCAATGCCGTGCGCCTTCTCGCCGGAGTTCTCCTGCTTGTAGGCCATGTAGCCCAGCACCGGCGTAAGAATCATTCCGGGTCCGTGCACAAACGCCAGCGCCTCGTGCCAGCGAATCCCGCCGTGCTTGGGATTATTGGGTATGCGCGGCGCGAAGATCGCATACGAGGCCGTTGTGAAGTAGAGCGCGGTGGTCAATCCGCCCAGGGCCGCGTGAAAATCGAGATTTGCATCCGTCGGCTCGGTGATGGTTTCGCCGTTCCTGCCTTTCGCCTTCGCCAAAGGACCTGTGAAGACCGCCGCCGCCATGGGAATGGTCGTGATCAGGCCGAGCCGCTGGTGAATCTTCAGCATCTCGGTCCGCTTGGCAAGCGTGGCCTGCAACTGCGTGTTGGCCTGTGTCTGCTGGGTTGTGAACCCGAGATCGGAAAGCGAAGGCGGATTCGCCGGAGCACTCTGCTGCTGTTCGGGCGCGGCGGACGGGCCTTCTGCGCCTTTCGGCGTTGGGCTCACTCTGAGATCGGTAGTCTGCGCGGCGGCCAGCGTCACCTTGATCGCCGGCGCCTGCAGTTCTCCCGCAACCGCAGACACCATGTAATCGCCGCTCGCAAGGTCGTGGATGGAGTACATGCCGTCCGAGCCGGTTTCGGCGCTGAACGACTGGCCTGTCGCCACGCTCTTGGCTGAGACCGTCGCACTTGGAACCGCGTGCCCGGCGGGGTCGCTTACTTTGCCGGAGAGAGTGTATGTCTGCGCAAAAGCCGGAGCGGCAACAACACAGCAAAACAGGACGGCTCGCATCGCCACCGCAGACATTCCGTGCTTGATCGGCATGTAATTTTCTCCTGATCGGCGGCTGGGAACGAGATGCTTTCGAACACTCAGACGAAGTTCAGTATGCCGCAGCAAGCTGACAATTGAAAGACTGGAACCGGAAATGCGAAATGAAGGTTTTGTCAACTTCACGAGTTGGGAAAGGCGCAGCCGCACCGCAAACACTGAGAGTGCCGCGCGACTGCCGCGGCACTCCAGGATGTTTCGAGGGAGATTGAATTCCCAGTGCGTACTGACGCAGATCAGCCGCGGCGCGTATGGATCGCCTCCCCTGGATAATCGGCGCGATCAACGGTGGCCACCGCTTTCCGCTCGATAACGCTGGTGTCATGCCGTTGGCTCACCAGTTCGTCGAAGAGCGCGCGATAGTGAATCATGGCGCGGCGCAGGTCCTCGGTGCTCGCCTGTCCCCTGGCCTGGCGAACCGCGATTTCGTGCGCGGAGCGGTAATTCTGCGTGACGATGGGGTGGTCGACCGAGATGTCGGCGGCACGCTGCTCAAAGTCGCCCATCGGGTAACCGCAGGTTGCCATCAGGTCGCCGATCAACTGGTCGGCTTCGGCTACCGCGCCTGCCGGAGCATCCACAAACCTCGCCTGCACGCGATCCCATTGCTCCGTAAACCGCGCTCGATCTTCTACGGTGAGCGGACGAATGTGAAACTTCTTGACGCGCTCGGTGCGCTCTTCAAGCCGGGATTCGGCGATGCGGCGGTTGCCGCCCTCGGCAACGGCGCGATCGTACTCTGGCCCGAAGTGCTGTCGAAGCTTTTCGGTACGGCGTTTTTGAAGGATTGCGAACACGATGGCGCCAATCACCACAACGATGACGGCAACGATAATGGCGATCTGGGTAGGGGTAAGAGCCTGTAAATCCATAATCCGGGGTCCTCCTGCTTCTATGCGTTTAGATACGGTCTATTGCAGCTGCGCCTTTGTTGAGAGTGCCTGCCCGGAGGCTCAGTGCGCAGAACGGAGTCGACTTCGTGCACTTGAAGTTGGAGAGGCTCGACGGGGCGCGGGTTGCCTCTCGCATCCCTGCCCTGCGGAGGCATTTTTGACGCGGAATTGGTTGCACGAAGCCGCTGTTTTTGTTCTGCTGACCGATGCTCTTGGATCGAAGATCAGCGGCTGGTAGCGATCATCTGCGCCGCGTGCTGCAGGCTCGTCTCCGTCACCTTCGCGCCGGAGAGCATGCGCGCCACCTCGTGGGTGCGGGCGCGATCGTCGAGCAGGCGGATATGCATCTTGGTGCGGCCGTGGTCTTCTTTCTTTTCCACGACAAAATGCTGATCGGCGAAGGCGGCGATCTGGGGCAGATGGGTTACGCACAGCACCTGCTGCGCGCGGCCAAGCGACTTGAGCTTTTGTCCAACAGCGTCGGCAGCGCGGCCGCCGATGCCAATATCAATCTCGTCGAAGACCAAGGTGCGCGGTGCAGGCAGCTTCTTTCTCGTCTTTGACGAGGCTTCTTCGACGGCAACTTTCAGTGCGAGCATCACGCGCGACATCTCGCCGCCTGAAGCGATCTCGTGAAGCGGCTTCATCGGCTCGCCAGGGTTGGTTGCGATGCGGTACTCCACTTCGTCCCAGCCGTGCGCGCTCCATGCGGATTCCTGCTCGTCACCCCTGACCGATATCTCAAACCGCACCTTCATCGCCAGCGAATTGATCTGCGTCTCGGCGAGCCTGGCAAGCTTCGCACCGGCCGCCTTGCGCTGCTCAGAAAGCGTCGCGGCAGCCTGCCGATATGCGCCTGCCGACTTCGTCAGCGCCGCGCGCAGTACCTTCAGCGTTTCGTCGCGATCCTCCACTTCCGCCAGCTTCCGCGTTACTTCTTCGCCCAGCGCGATGACGTCGGCCACGGTTTTGCCATACTTGCGTTTTAGTCGATCGAGCAATGCGAGGCGGTCTTCAATCTCCGCCAGCCGCTCGGGCGAAGCGTTGATGCGCTCGGCGTAGTCGCGCAGGGTGGCGCTGACATCGCCGATCAGTGGCGCGCGCCGACTCGACCTGCTGCGCGGCATCATTGAACTTGGCGTCGTATCGCGCCAGTTCGTCGAGATTGCGACCGGCAGCTCGCAGTGCAGCCTCCGCCGATGCTCCGCCCTCGTACAACTGATCGAAGGCGCTGATCGCGGCGGCATAGAGCTTCTCGGCGTTTGCGAGCACGCGCTTTTCTGTTTCAAGAGCCTCGTCTTCGCCTGCGACAAGGTTGGCCGCGCCGATCTCCTTCGCCTGGTAGCTCCACAGGTCCACCATGCGCAGGCGGTCCTGCTCGTTGGTCAAGCAGTTCCTCGAGCTTTGTCTGCGCGGCGCGCCACCCCGCGTACGCCGCGGCCACCTCGTCCGTCGAGATGCGGCGAATCGATCGAGCAGAATCCGCTGCTGCGTCTGGTCGAAGCTGGAGAGCGTCTCAGACTGCGCGTGCACCAGCGCGAGTTCAGGCGCAAGCTGCCTCAGCACCGCGACGGTTGCGGGCTGGTTGTTGACGAAGACGCGTCCTTTGCCCGACGACAGAATCTCGCGGCGCAGGATGATCTCGTTCCCTTCGGCGTCGATCCCGTTTTCCTCGAGCACGGCTTCGGCGGCCGGCGTGGACTCAAAGACGCACGCCACAACGGCCTTGTCGGCCCCGTGGCGCACGATTTCTGTCGACGCCTTGCCTCCCATCAGCAGCGCCAGCGCATCTACAAGAATGGATTTGCCCGCGCCCGTTTCGCCGGTCAGCAGGTTCAGTCCGGGCCCGAAGACGGCAATGGCGTGATCGATAACAGCGTAATTTTCGGCGCGTAGCTCTACCAGCATGAAAGGTGAATCCGAGCGCAGCATAGCACGAACCACAGGGGTTACGGCTAAGACGCCTGAAATGCGCGGCTTCGAGTGCACCAGAACGATAACTTGGAGCGCCGCAATGCGTCTGATACCGTTGATATTGAGGTGAATACCGATTTTTACAGTTACCTTGCTCCTAGCATTCCAGGCTGATGGTGGTGCTCCGCCGGCCGCTGGCCCTGTTACGCAGGGCACCGGCGCGCTGATGGAGATGATGAGCAACATTGGACCGATTGCCCTCAGTGTCCTGGTCATTTTGCTGATCGCCAGTCTCTACTCGTGGACCATCATTCTGGGCAAGACGTCGAGCTTCGGACGCGCCACACGGGAAAGCCGTAACTTCATCAATGCCTTTCGGCGGGCGACGCGCCTCAACGAAGTCGCTTCAATCGCCGACAACTACAAAAACAGCCCCCTGGCGCAGGTCTACCTCGACGTCTACGAAACCTACAAGCGCCAGACCGGTGGCTCCGGACCGCCGCGCAACATTACCCCTCTGGAGCGCTCGGCGCAGACCGCGGCCAGCGAAGCAATCACAGCGCTGGAGCGCCGTCTTACCTGGCTAGCCACCATTGCGGCAACCAGTCCGTTTGTCGGCCTCTTCGGCACGGTCATGGGCGTTCTCGACGCATTTCGCGGCCTGGGCACTGCCGGAGCGGCTACGCTGCGCGCCGTGGCGCCCGGCATCGCAGAAGCGCTCATCACCACCGCCGCCGGCCTCTTCGTGGCCGTGCCGGCCGTTGTCGCTTACAACCAGTTCGCCGCACGGATTCGCGTCTTCGCATCGGCCACCGACGACTTCTGCCGCGAACTCCTGAATTCGATGGAAGAGATTCCCGTCCGCGGATCGGCGGCTCCGCGCGAAGAACCTCAAGAGGTTGCACGTGGCTTTCACGACTAGCAACGGCCGCACCCAATCCTCGCTCGCGGATATCAACATCACGCCGTTGGTCGATGTGGTGCTGGTGCTGCTGGTCATCTTCATGATCACGGCGCCCGTGCTGCAGTCGGGCATCGAAGTCAACATCCCCAAGACCCGCACCGTAAAGGAGATCACCGAACAGCGGCTGGTCGTCACCATCGATCGCGACCAGAATGTTTTCCTCGGTGACAAGCCCGTGAACGTGCATGATCTGGGACAACGGCTTCGAGACGCAAGCGGCGACTCCAGCAAGAAAGTGATCTATCTGCGCGCGGATGTGCGTGTGCCTTTCGGCGCATTTGCCAGTGTGATGGACGCGGTGAAGCAGGCGGGCATCACGAATATCTCGGTGGTAACGCGGCCCGTGGACGACAAAGCAAAGTAATGCCGGGTCGGCGTTGTTTTCAAAGGGCACGGCTTCAGCCGTGACGATGAGCAGGATGCGAAAGCAGGTCTTTCGCTCCTGACTCGAAGTCGAGGACAGCGGCTTTACCGCAGCAAACATGAGCAGCATTTCTTCCAGGGCGGCGAGCATCTGCAGCAGGAGTTGGCGAGGGAGCCTTTTGCCCGGCCGGCTGCAGGCTCCGTGTTGCTGCACTGCGGCATCGTCATCGCCATTGTTCTCTATGGCATCATGGGAGGATTTTTTCATCACAACTTGTGGGGCGGCGCCGGCCCCGGCGGAGCTATCCAGGTGAATATCACCAGCGCCATCCCGCTTCCCTCCGATCACCCGCCCAACCAGAATGTGCTGGCGACGGAAACCCCCAGCGAAGCGCCCGCGCCTCCGCAGCCGAAGGCCAAACAGGAAGAGGATCAAACCGCGATTCCCATCCTCGGAAAAACGAAGAAGCCGGACCAGCAGCAAACGCAGCGCGTTCCGCCGAAGACGCAGCCGGTTCCCGACAATAAGGCGCAATATGGCGAGCAGGCTGGCTCCGTCATGCCTCGGACGGCACAATCCGGCGTGGCCAATGGCCCAACAACGCTTACCGATGCAAACTTCGGCAGCCTCTTCGGCTATTACGTTGACAACATCAACCGCAAGATGGACGCAAACGGATATCGTTCCCTGGCCGATCCGCGCACGCCCAAAGGAGCCAAGGCGAGCATCGAGTTTCGCATCCATCGTGACGGATCACAGAGCGATGTGCGCCTTGATCGCACCAGCGGCAGTCCGACGTGGGATTCGGTGTGTGTCCGCGCCGCACAACGCGTTGATACCTTTGGCCCTTTGCCCGCCGGTTATCGCGACAGTTACCTGCAGGTCTACTTCGATTGCACTTATTAGTGATGCTGAAAGGGGGCCACGTAAAATGGAGAACGAGATATACGGGCCGCGCTTCGGATGCGCGTAAACGCGAAACAGAATCGATTCGAGATACGCAGAGTTTCCCCCAAGGCTCCAAAATTCACCCAGGAAGGGTTTAGCGTTCTCATGAAATCCACCATGCGTTTTGGTTTTCCGGTTTTGCTTCTTCTGGCAGCGCTCGTTTCGCTTCCCTCCTTCGCGCAGGATTGGGTTCATACCGGGTCCGGCCTGGGCAATGCGCGGATTCGTCTCGCCTCGGCGGACTTCAAGCTGGTCGGCGCCGATCCGCAAACCGCCGCGCTGAAGGCATCCTTCGACTCGACCCTCTTCAACGACCTGCAGAATGCCGGCATCTTCGACATGGTTTCGAAGAGCTATGCCCCGCAAGCCACACCGGGCTCTCCGCAGGAGATCAATCTCTCCCAATGGTCAGCCGACCCCTCTTCCGCGGCCATGGTCGCCTTTGGCGCGCTCTCGGCGACCAATGGCAGGCTGGTGGTGTACGGCTGGCTAGATGACACGCGCAACACCGCCAATCCGCAGGTGCTCGGCAAGCAGTACAACGAGACAGCCAGCGATGAAATGGCGCGCACCGTCGCCCACCGCTTTGCCGACGAGATCATCTATCGCCTGGGCGGCGGCATCAATGGCATCGCCGAGACCAAGATCTATTTCATCAGTTCGCGCACCGGCTCCAAGGAAGTCTGGGTGATGGACTACGACGGCCAGAACCAGCACGCCATCACACACCTCGGCACCGTATCGATGTCGCCCCGCATCTCGCCCGATAATTCGCGAATCGCATTCGAGACCCTCAATCGCGAAGGGTGGTCCATCCGTATGTACTCGCTCGATCTTGGACGCCTGGTCGCCTTCCCCGTCGGCACAGTCGGCGGAAGCAACACCACCCCGGCATGGACCTCCGATGGCGCGAAGATTGCGTTCTCTTCGTCGCGCTCGGGTGATCCGGAGATATGGATCACCGATGCGGCCGGCGGACAAGCGCATAAGATCACGTCTTTCCGCGGGCCGGATGTCTCTCCCTCCTGGAATCCGCGGACCAACTCACAGATTGCCTGGGTAAGCGGCCGCACGGGGCTGCCACAGATCTACACCATGGATCAGGACGGCGCCAACGTTGAGCGATTGACCGACGGCGGCTATGCGGTTTCTCCCTCGTGGTCGCCGAGCGGCCAATGGCTCACCTTCGCCTGGAACCGCAAGTACGGCCCCGGCGCGCCCGGCGGCCAGGACATCTACGTGATGGATATCTCAAGCCGCCCGCTCAAATGGCTTCAACTCACGCACGATTCAGGCAGCAACGACTACCCATCCTGGTCACCCGACAACCGGCACATCGTCTTCGAGCGCACCATTGGCGGAAGAACCCAGATATGGTCGATGCTTGTGGACGGCACCCAGCAACACCAACTCACCACAACCGGCCAGAACTTCATGCCGAACTGGAGCTGGAAATAGCGGCAAACGATCACACATCCTGACCGCGAGTGTCATGTCCCCGCGTTCGTAGCAAGAACTGGCAGCCTCGTTCTGAGCCATGACTCTCCCTGCCAGGAAGCGTGTCATTCTGAGCGAATGGGCCCCCGAACGTACCAGGGGGCCGCGGAGCGATAGCTCCGTGGGGTAGGTTCGGGGGGGTGAGCGAAGAATCTGCTTTTGCAATTTCAACGTCGACCCGAGTGCTCAGGGAATCCTCACCCACGTTGCGCTTCTCCCGAACAGCGAGATGCCGACAAACCCGCGCATACTCAGCTTGTCGTTGCCTACGGCCCACATCTTCCCCTTGTATTCCTTTCCGTTCTCCGGATCCACAAGGGTCCCGCCGACCCAGTCATCTCCCTCCGGATGGAAGTTTCGTATGACTACCATGCCCATGATGCGCTGGTTCTTCAACTCCCCCGGGCACTTGTCGCATCTTGCATCCAGCGCGCGTCCGGGACGAGCCCCCGTGACCTTGCCGAAAAGAACGCCATTTTCGATGTAGGTTTCCACCTGGCCGCCCTTACCTCCATCGCTGTCGATCACTTGCCAGTGGCCCACAGCATTCTGAAGTTTCGGCGAAAGCTTTTGAGCGCGCCCGTGGTTCGCAAAAACGAGCAGGCAAAGAGCAAGAGCGACAAACAGCACGCGTCTATTTCTCGAAAAATGCACGGCTGCGATCCTCGCCGTGAATTATAGGCGTCTGCTGCATCCGATGTTTCAGAGAATTCTTGCAGCGTCCACGTCCGCGCCGAGGGACGGCGTGTATCCTCGATTGCGGAAGAACTGCAGCATTCGCTCTCGATCTGGACGATGCGGGCGGTCTGGTCCCCGTTCCAATCCGCAACAGTTCCGCAACAGGAGGCTCACGATGAACTCAAAGACGCTTGCTGTCACTACACTCGTCGCCGCGCTCGCATGCGCCGGCCTGGCCCGCGCGCAGGACAGCGGTCCCTACAAGGTGCAGAGGATCCAACTTGTCGATGGCGATGGCGGATTCGATTATGTGACCGCCGACTCCGATGGCCGCAACCTCTACGTTGCGCGCTCTGGACCTGCCGGCCACATCGGCGTCTTCAATCTCGACACGCTGGCGCAGGTTGGCGATATTCCCGGCACCAGCGCGCATGGCGGAGCAGTCGACACCGAGACAGGCCACGGATTCGCAACCTCAAGCCCCGTAACAATGTTCGACGCCAAGACCTTTGCGATTATCAAGAAGATCGACGTACAGGGCCATCCCGACGGCTATCTGAACGATCCCTTCAATCACCACTTCTACATCCTCAGCCACGCCGCTCCGAACATCACCGTGCTCGACGACAAGGACGGTTCGATTCTCGGCACCATCGACATCGGCGGCGCGCCGGAGCAGGCCGCCACCGACGGACACGGCAAGATCTACGTCGACATCGAAGACAAGGCGGCCATCGCCGTCATCGACGCGAACACCATGAAGATGGTTGGCAAGTACGACGTCTCCAGTAAGGGCGGGGGCTGTGCGGGCCTGGCATTGGACGCGAAGAACAACATCCTCTTCGCCGCATGCCGCGACAACAAGAACATGGTCATCCTTTCGGCGACCGACGGACACATCCTCACCGACCTGCCTACCGGCAACGGGTGCGATGGCGCCACCTTCAACCCGGCAACGATGGAGACGTTCAGTTCGCAGGGCGACGGCACGCTGACCGTTATCAAGGAGGACTCGCCCACAAGCTTCAGCGTGGAGCAGACTGTGGCCACGCCAGCGCGCGCCAAGACGCTGACTCTCGACACCAAAACCGGCCACATTCTTCTCATTACCGCCGAGTTCGGCCCCACACCCGCCGCCCCCGCACAGCCGCAGGGCTCTGCGCCGGCCGCGGCTCCGGGTGCGCCCGGCGCGGGCGCACCGCCCCCCTATATGCGCGGACCACGTGCGCCCATGATTCCCCACTCCTTCCAGAT
Source organism: uncultured Acidobacteriaceae bacterium (assembly GCA_963830285.1). Classification (GTDB taxonomy): domain Bacteria; phylum Acidobacteriota; class Terriglobia; order Terriglobales; family Acidobacteriaceae; genus Telmatobacter. The sequence goes on along the minus strand of CAWHLU010000006.1, from coordinate 230,448 downwards.
CATCCAGGTTGGCAAGGATTGAAAGCGCCTTGCCATGCGGAGGGCGCGTGGGCTTCAACCCCACGAATAATCGCCATAGGATCGGAGGGCTTTAGCCCAGGGCCTCGGCTTCAGATCGCATCCGCGTTCGCGCAAGTGACGAGCTTACGCTGCGCGAATTAGAATCGCGTGTTCTGAAAATCCGAGGTAAAAAATGAAGTCTGTTCGCAGTGCCTTTGTCGTCGCTCTTTTTGTGTTGTTTTTCGCGGGCCGCGCCGTTTCTCAGTCGGGCCTTTCGGCAAAATGGGAAGAACTCACCGCACCCGATTTCGTCCAGGCCATCCACCAGTCGCAGGGCGTCTGCGTGCTTCCCTTCGGCATCATTGAAAAGCACGGTCCGCATCTGCCCCTCGGCACTGACCTGCTCGACGTGCGCTTCGCCGTGACGAACGCGGTGAAGCAGGAATACGCCGTCGTCTTCCCCGAATACTACTTCGGCCAGATCTTCGAAGCGCGCCAGCAGCCCGGCACCCTCGCCTACTAGCCTCTCCACGCAACTCACCCTGCTGCAGGAAACTGTCAGCGAGATGGCTCGCAACGGCTGCAAGAAGATCGTGATCGTCAACGGCCACGGCGGAAACAGTCTCTCCTGCCGCTCTTCGGTCAGGCGCAGCTCGCCAGCGAGCGCGACTACGTCGTCTACGTCTTCGGCCTGCCCAACGAAAATGTTGCCGGCCGCCCCGCGCTCAAAACGCCCTACGACATGCACGCCGGCGAAGTCGAAACCTCCAACATGCTCATCGCCCGCCCCGACCTCGTCCACCAGGATCGCGCCAGCCAGCAGTCCGGCGCCGATCAGCATCGGCTGAAACTTCCGGGTTCCGTCTACACCGGCATCTGGTGGTACGCGCGCTTCCCCAATCACTATGCCGGCGACGCCTCGGCCGCCAACAAGGAACTTGGCGAGTTCGATCAGAAGGAGTGGTCGCGCCAGATTGCCGAAGCCATCAAGGCCATCAAGGCCGATGACGAAAGCCTCAAGCTCCAGAACCAGTTCTTCGAAGACGCCAAGCACCCGCTCGACACGAAACAGTAGGTATTGCGGTCACCTCCGTGCCTTGAAACTTGGTGCGAACATAGGAGTGTCATCCCGAGCGAAGCGCAGCAGAGTCGAGGGACCTGCATTTGCTCTGCGGTTGCCACCCAACGTGCATATCTGCGCACTCCGCGTGGTCATCCCTCACCGCGCCGGGCTCCCCGTAAAAGATCCCGCGACCATGCGCGCCTACAAATCGGATCTACGCCAGGGCATGCAGCAGTTGCGTCATCCCGCCCTCCTGCTGCTCGATCGACTGCAACAGTTTGAACTGCGTGCGGCACCGGTCGAGATTCTGTCCCGGCCGGCTGACCTTGTAATAGGTGTCGCCCGCGAGATGGTCCGCCAGGAATCGAATCCCCTGCTCGAAGATGATGACCCTCGCGCCATCGATCAACGAGGTACGCTCCAGCGCCGTCAGAAAGCTTCCCGCCCCATCGAGGTAGCCGCGCAATACCGCGTCAAACAGCTCGAAATCCATCGCCACTCGTGAAAGATCCCGTTCATCCTCCTCAGCGGGACAGGTCATCGTCCGCACCATGTCGCCAAAATCGTATGCCGCCAGTCCCGGCATCACGGTATCGAGATCGATGACGCAGATCCCCTCGCCGGTCTCATTGTCCAGCAGAACGTTATTCAGCTTCGTGTCGTTGTGCGTCACCCGCTCCGGCAATCCCGCATCAAGCAGCGCCGTTGCCAGCGTCTTCCGTGCCATTGCAAACGCAATCTCATCCCGCGCCGTCTCGCGGCGCCCAGCTGCATCTGCCGCGACCCTCTGCTCAAACGCCGCGAACCGCTGGACCGTATCGTGGAAGCCGGCGATGCTCTCGTGCAGTCGCGGTCCCGGCAGGTCTGCAAGCCGCCTCTGGAATTCTCCGAATGCGCGCGCCGCTTCAAACGCCTGCCGTGTCGAATTCACCGCATCGAACGAATGCGCGCCGTCGATAAACCAGTAAGCGCGCCAATAGCGGCCCTCCGCATCTACATGCCACATGGCGCCGCTTCGCGCGGGAACCAGCCGCAGCACACGCCGATCTGCATCCACCCCGTTTGCGACCTGTGCCCGCAGATGCTCCGTAACCCGCCCGATATTCTCCATCACCGCGATCGGGTTCGCGAATATCTCCGTATTGATGCGTTGCAGGATGATCCGCTCTTCCCGATCGCCGTCATCCAACGTCACGCAATACGTATCGTGAATATGCCCGCTGCCATACGGATTCGCGCTTCGAAATCTCCCCTGGACTTCGAACACACGCGTGACCGCGACAAGGCTGAGCAAGTCGATCATTGCCACAGCCTGCGGGGATAGGTCCCCTGCTCGATCAGGTGTCCAACGCTGTCGACCACCCGCGCATGATCCTCGCGATAGGTCACGCCAAACCACGCATCGCACGAGCGCAGTACCTTCACGCGCGCCTGACCCGCATGGATCAACGCATTCACTGAGTTCGGAAGGTAGCACTCTGCTTTCAAATCGTCCCCATACCGATTCAAGAATCGCCGAAAATGGTCATATAGTTGCGGAAATACCGCGGGCGTAAACCCCCACATGTTCATACTGACCATTTCACCGCCGGTCAACACCGTCTCCTGCCCTTCTGCGTCGATGTTGGTGATGCGCGGTCCCTCGCGTTCAATCGACTGCAGTTCTGTAACGTCTTTCAGGTAGCCATCTTCGGTTACACGGCAAACGCCGCGCGCCACCGTGCCGAACTCCGAGAGCGTGTTGCGAAGGACAAACCCCACCATCGCATAGTCTGAGGTGCCAGACTGCAGTTGCTTCGCCAGCAGCCGATAGCTGCCTGCACCGTAAAAATCATCCGCATTGATCACGCCGAACGGCTCATGAATCGTGCTGGCCGCCATCAGGATTGCATGCGTTGTTCCCCACGGCTTGGTGCGACCCTGCGGCAGTGAAAAGCCGGGCATAAGCTTGCCGGGCTCTTGAAATACGTATTCCACAGGAACGAGCTTCTCAAAGCGAGACCCGGTCTTTTCTTTGAAGGTCTCCTCTATCTCCTTGCGGATCACGAACACGACTTTCCCGAATCCCGCGCGCCGGGCGTCAAAGATCGAGTAATCCATGATGGTTTCGTCGCCGGGCCCCACGGGATCCAGTTGCTTCAATCCACCGTAACGGCTGCCCATTCCGGCGGCCAGCACAAGCAGAGTAGGCGTGATCATGGCGTCCATCCTTCCCTCAGCGCTGCGCACTCTGAGCAGGCAGGATGTCGAGCGTCAGTACCTCAAAGGCAGCGAGGTGAAACTCATGCGTCTCCTGTGCAGAAAGAGTAATCGCCGGGTGCCCTGCATCCTCCTTCCAGGGGCTCTGCGCATGAAACACTCTGGCGGCATCCGCCGGCAGTTCAAACGCATCCTGCAGCCGTAACAGAATCGTCTGTTCGTGATCGCTCGGATTGCGCAGCACCAGGATGCCCTTCCTCGGCGTCCACGAAGCCCACCCATACACCTCGAGCCATGCCGGGTCGCCGCCCACCCAGTGCGTGTCCTTCAGCACGATCCGTTTTCACGCGACCACTTCGCCGCCTCCGCCAGATCATCCCAGTTTTGCGCGGTCAGCAGTGACGGCGTAATGTACATCTCCTGCAACTGCGTTCCCGTGCCGAAGTACGACCGCACCTCGTTGCGAAAATCGTTTCCCGGATCCTTGTTCAGGTCTTTGTGGTCCTGCGCGTAAATCATGCCGTGCAGCATCAGCGAATTCAGTGGATACAGCGGTCCCATCTGCACAACGCGCTCGTACGTGTCGGCATCTCGATACGTGATCCAGCGCTCACGATACGTTCCCACTCCCGCCGTCGAATCATCCTCGCCGCCACGCCAGATCGAGTCCGCATGCATCACCCAGAAAGGTGAGGGCCACGTCCCCGTGGTCAGATTCACGAACAGGTCCGGCTTCGCTGCACGCAACTCCCCGATCAGGTGAATCATCGCCGCAAAATCGCTGTCGAACCGGCTCCCCGGAAAAACGGAATCCACGTTGCCCGTTCCATCAAACTTGAACTGGTTCACTCCATACTGCTTGATCATCTCCAGGGCCACATCGCGAAACGCCGCATAATACTTCGGCCCCGACAGCGCATAACCCCCGCCCACAATCTCGTATCCGGCATTGTGGCCGAACGCAATCCGCTCCTGCTTGGGCTTGGAATACCCGCCCCACGGCGACATCCACACGCCGGGATCTGCACCGTACTTCTCCGCCGCCTGCTTCAGCGGCGTGAATCCATCGGGAAACCCGCTGTTGAATTTCCAGAGCGAATCGTGCTTGTCCCAGCCGTCGTCGAAGAGAAATGAGTCCAGCTTCACGCCGCGCTTCTCCGTCAACTCGCGTCCGAACGCGTTGATCCGATCCACCGCATCTGTCGCGCTGTACGGCGTAAAGTACCCCAGGTCGTACCAGCTGTTGTAGTGCAGAAACGTCCGATACGGATGCGCCCGCTCGCGCTCGAGATACGCAAGAAAATCGCGCCGCATCTGCCCTTCGCGCGCGACGCCCATCACCGACGAATACGTAACGGCCTGCCCGGCGCGCAGCGGCAGTTCGCGTTCGATCCACGCCGTCGCCTCATCTCCCCTCACCTTGCTTTGCGACAGCGGATGCTCGAATCCCACGAACAAATTCCCCGCCACGATTGGCGAGCCGTTCACCGAGCCCACCACGTGCGCGCCGCTCAATGACAAATCGATCAACTGCACGCGGCTGATCGGCACATCCTTGTCGCCCGCCGCCGCAATCGTCACCACCTGCCGGATGTAGTGGGAGCCTTCGAGCAGCACGATCGACCAATCCACATGCACAAGGCCATCTCCGCTCTCCATTGCGAGATCGACCATTTCCCCCGATACCGTCGCGGCGATCCGTGGAGCAGTCGGCGTCGGCGTCATGTGCGTGATCTTTGCATCGCCGGTGAGTTTCAGGTTCGATCGCATCCAGGATCCGTCCATCGTTCAGCAGGATCCGGAACGGCTCTTCCACACGAACATCCGTCCCGTGCATCTGGTCGCGGATCACGAGTCCGCTCAACATACCCTTCGCCACCGACCAGCGCGCACGGATCACCGCATTTCCCAGCGAAAAGCTCTGAGCCTGTCGACGCAACGTTACAGGATCTTCCGTTCCAGGGCCGCCCTTTTCCGCAATTGCCGATGCAGCAGCCAGTGCAATCAGCACTCCGCAAGATACCGCGCCAAAACGTCGATGATTACGGAAGTACATGAAGGTCTCCCCGATTCCCAATACGGTCCTCGATCCCGGTCGCACTCTCACGCCGCGAGCCCGCAAGCACTTTCAGTTCCCTCAAATCCCCTGAAGGCTGATTTTAAATCGCTTAGGAGGCCGCCCTTCGAGGGTTCGCGGGGACCAGTCCTCTCGGTCGCGCAACCCGGGCCCGGATTGCGCATCCTACGGAATGAAGGGCTGTTCCCTTCTTTCCTGGAATAGAGAGCGAACATCCGCAGATAACAGGGCTTGGTGAACTCCAATCCAGTTCTGACGGTTTCCCGGGTCTAAAATGGAGTAGTGAATTGGAGCACGCAAATAAACTTGCGGAAGGAGTTACGAATTGAAAGTCTGCACTCGCGTTCTTGTTCCTGCTTTGCTTGTGGCTTTGGTTGCCGTAGCTGGTTGTAAGAAAAAGACTCCGCCACCAGCTCCCTATACTGCGCCCCCTGTAACAGCACCCGCACCCACCGCACATATTACGGCGGAGCCAGGCGCCATTTCGGCCGGCGACCAGGTGACCCTGACCTGGAAAACCACCGATGCTACCAGCGTCTCGATTGACGGCATCGGCGATGTCCCGACCTCCGGCACCAAGACCGTTACGCCAACCACCTCCACCAACTATCACCTTGTGGCGAAGGGTGAAGGCGGAACAGCCGACGACACTGCGAGGGTCACGGTCTCGTCTCCGCCTCCCGTGCAGCAGCCCGCAGCCAGCATGTCCGCTGAAGAAGAGTTCAAAGCCAACATGCAGGACATCTTCTTTGACTACGACGCGTACGACGTTCGCCCCGATGCACAGGGCACGTTGTCAAAGGACGCCGCCTACCTGAACGGCCATCCGAATATTCGGATCGTCATCGGCGGCTACTGCGACGAGCGCGGCTCAAACGAATACAACATCGGCCTCGGGCAGAATCGTGCCGATGCCGCGAAGACCGCGCTTGTGACGGCCGGCGTTGCAGCCAGTCGCATTCGCGTCATCAGCTACGGCAAGGAAAAGCCCTTCTGCACCGAATCGACCGAAGCTTGCTGGCAGCAAAATCGCCGGGCCGGCTTCTCGATGGACCAGTAGTGCTCAGGGAGCAGGCAAGCGTCAGGGCGGCATCTCTTCACCATCGGTGCCGCCCTGCGTTTTGAACTCTGGCGATCTGCTCGGAAGGTCTGCACCAACCAGTTCGCCCCTCAGGCAGCACAGGAAGCACCGCTTCCCGTCTAAAGAAATCTGGGGCCCTTCCGGTCACTTGATCCGGGCGCAAGACTCCATCATGTAGGTGATCGATGCTAAAGGCATGTACACTCCGTCATCGTTCCGTTGCGGCAGCAGTGCTGGCCGCGGTGCTTGCTCTGGCCCCTGTGCGCGCGCATGCGGCCTCGAAGGAGATCATCGCGTTGCAAACGCAGGTGCAGCAGCTGCTGGACATGGTGCAGCGCCTGCAATCCACCCTCGACAACCGGTTCGGTGTCCTGCAGCACCTGGTGGAACAAACCGCCGACACCGCCAACCAGATGAGCCAGACCGTCAACGCTCTGCAGCAGAAGATCAACCAGCAGAACGACGCCCTGAGCGGCAAAATCGACACCGCTTCTGGACAGGTTCAGTCCCTGAATGATTCCGTCGACGAATTGAAGACCCGCATTGCCAAGCTCGACAAGTCGATCTCGGATCTGCAGGGCCAGTTGCAGAACATCCAGAGCGCCCCACCCTCCGGAACACAGCCGGCCAGGGCGCGACGCCTGGCGGCGCGCCAGTAAACGATGGCGGAGCTGGCCCCGGCAGCGCGCAGGGTAATCCTGCTCAACCCGCGGGAAATGCGGCGTCCGCTTCCGCCAATCCTCCTCTGCACGAGACTTTCGAGGCGGCGCTCCGCGACTTCAACGCCGCCAAATACAGCGTGGCCTCGGGCGAATTCCAGGACGTGATCCACTACTACCCGATGGATGACCTTGCCGGCAGTTCGCAGTTCTACCTCGGCGAAATCGCCTACCGGCAGGGTGACTATAACGCCGCCGTCAATGACTACAATGCGGTTCTTGAAACTTTCAGTGGAAACTCGAAGGCCCCGGCCGCTCAACTGCACAAGGGTTTTGCGCTATCCAGCAGGGTAAGCGGGATTCGGGCGTCCACGAGCTCCGCCTGCTGATTGCGCGCCACCCGCAAACACCGGAGGCCTCCCAGGCCAGGGCCAAGCTCACCGCCATGGGCATCCACAACACCACCGCGACATCGCAACACTGATTCTCTCAACGGACCGTTGACAAAACCGATCAGACCGAAGCCGGCTCGCTGTCCAGCGTGTCGGCTTTTCATTTCTTCTCACCACATTTTGAGCGCTTTGACCGCGGTCGACATTTTGAGCGGCTACAATCAAGCGCAGTGTGTCCCCGGAGGAAAAGATGGCAACAGCAACCAGGGAAAAGGCAGGAAGAGCACCGGATGTTTCGCTTGAAGCCGCGCGCAAAGTGATTCGCGCTGGTCAGGAGAAGGCGAAAGAGATCGGCCAACCCATGAACATCGCGGTCGTAGATGCGGGCGCGAACCTCGTGGCCTTCGAACGCATGGAGGACGCATGGCTGGGCAGCATCGATATCGCCATCAACAAGGCATTCACAGCGCGCGCCTTCGACATTGAAACCAAAGCTCTGGGCGAAAATTCGCAAAGCGGCGACCAGTTCTTCGGCATTCATGCTTCGAATCACGGACGCGTGATGATCTTTGCCGGCGGCGTTCCCCTCAAGAGCGGGGATAGGGTCATTGGAGCCGTCGGGGTCAGCGGCGGCTCGGGCAAGCAGGATCAGGCCGTGGCAGAAGCCGCCGCCAAAGCCTTGGGATCATAGCTGGACCCTCATGACAACGTCTGGTTCCCTGTAAATGCAAAAGCCCCGCATCGCGCGGGGCTTTTTACTGATCACTGACAACTGACGACTGTTCTCACTGCAGATTCGCCATCAACGCATCGAGCGCCGATTTCGGCGGCCGCGTCACCGATTCCGGCAGCGTCGCCAGCGGCTCATCCACCATGTTCAGCAGATCGGTAAACGTCGGCTTTTCCGTGTTGATGTAGAACACGCCGGTGAGAACCTCGTTCTTCTCCTCGGCTTCCATCAGCGTGCGCACAGCGTTCGCCTGTCGGTCGGATCGTAATCCTCGTGCAGCTTGCGCAGGCGCAGGCTTGAGCCGTCGTGCATCTCCACTTCATACACCTGGCCCGAGTCGTAGTCGACAGCGATATCGTCGAAGCTGGCCACAAAGCCGACTTCATTGATCGGCTCGTCAAACTCCTGCATGAACTTGTAGCTCTTCGTCGACCCCTCGTGGTCGTTGAAGGTCACGCATGGGCTGATCACGTCGAGCATCACTGTTCCCTTGTGCGCAATCGCCGCCTTCAGCATCGAGAGCAGTTGCTTCTTGTCGCCCGAGAACGAGCGACCCACAAACGTCGCGCCCAGCTGAATCGCCAACGCGCAGGTATCGATGGCCGGGAGATCGTTGATCACCCCGGTCTTGAGCTTCGAGCCGATGTCCGCCGTTGCTGAGAACTGGCCTTTCGTCAATCCGTAGACGCCATTGTCTTCGATGATGTAGATCATCGGCAGATTGCGGCGCATCAGGTGAACGAACTGCCCCATGCCGATCGAAGCCGTGTCGCCGTCGCCGGAGACGCCCAGCAGCATGTTCTGGTGCTGGGCCAGGTGGGCGCCCGTCGAAACTGACGGCATGCGCCCGTGCACCGAGTTGAAGCTGTGCGACCGGCTCATGAAGTACGCCGGACTCTTCGACGAGCAGCCGATGCCGCTCATCTTCATCACCCGCTCGGGTTGCACGCCCATTTCATACATGGCGTCGATGATGCGTTCCGAGATTGCATTGTGGCCGCAGCCGGCGCAGAGCGTCGACTTGCCGCCGCGATATTCAAGTACCGGAAGCCCGATGTGATTGACCTTGGGGCCCGGAGCCGAAGTCGGACTTGGAGTTTGGGTTGCCATCGTTACAGGCCCTCCTTCGTTGCAAATTCCTCTGTGATTGTCCGGGCATCGATCGGCAGCCCGTTGTAGTGCAGGATGCTGCGCAGCTTCACGACCTGGTCCGCCGGCAAATCGATCTTCAGCAAGGTAGCCAGTTGCGCATCGCGATTCTGCTCCACAATGTAAACGCGATCGTGTGCCGCAACAAAGTCGTGAATCTCGTGCGCGAACGGATAAGCGCGAATGCGCATGTAATCCACATCCTTGCCGAGTTCCTTCTTGATCTGGTCCAGGCTCTCGCGCAGTGCAAAGTCTGTTGTGCCAAACGCCAGAATACCTACCCGCGAAGTTCCATCCTTCACCACAACCGGCGCCGGAACCAGCTTGCGGGCGTTCTCAAACTTGCGCAACAGCCGCTCCATCACCGCCTGGTACTCATCCGGCTTCTCCGTGTATCCCGCCGCATCGTTGTGTCCCGAGCCGCGCGTGAAATACGCCGCCTTGGGATGCATTGTGCCCGGCAGAGTTCGCCAGCCGATCCCATCGCCATCCACATCTCTGTAGCGCGCGAAACTGCCCAGCTTGTCCAGTTCTTCCTTGGTCAATACCTTGCCGCGATCAAGCGGCTTGTCAGGATACGCGAACGGCTCCGACATCCAGTTGTTCATGCCCAGGTCAAGATCCGAAAGAACAAATACCGGTGTCTGAATCCGTTCTGCCAGGTCGAAGGCCGCGTAACCGAACTCGAAGCACTCCTTCACCGAACCCGGCAAAAGAACAATGTGTTTCGTATCGCCATGAGACAAGAACGCAACACTCAGCAGATCCGACTGCTGCGTGCGCGTTGGCATGCCAGTCGAAGGTCCGGTACGCTGCACGTCAAAGATCACGCCCGGAATCTCGGCGTAATAGCCGAGACCCGCGAACTCTCCCATCAGCGAAATGCCCGGCCCCGAGGTCGACGTCATCGACCGCGCACCCGCCCAGCCCGCGCCCAGAACCATGCCGATAGCCGCAAGCTCGTCCTCCGCCTGCACCACAGCAAATGTAGCTTTTCCTTCCGGCGTCACGCGGAACTTCTTCAGCAGATCCGTCGTCGCTTCCACCAGCGAGGTCGACGGCGTAATGGGATACCACGCAACCACCGTCACGCCCGCAAACACCGCGCCCATGCCGCAAGCCGCGTTGCCGTCGATGATGATCTTCCCCGCCGTCTGGTTCATCCGCTCCAGGAAGAACGGATCCTGCTTCACCAGCTTCTGCTCTGCGTACTCAAAACCGGCTTTCACTGCGCCGAAGTTGAGGTCGAACACTTTCTGCTTCTTGGCGAACTGCTTCCTTACGCTGTTCTCAACCTCATTAAGATCGATAGAGAGCAGTTGCGCCACCACGCCCACGTACACCATGTTCTTGACCAGCTTGCGCAGCTTGGCTTCGGCGCACACGGCCGCCGTGATCTTGTCGAATGGAACCGGGTAGCAGGCAACGTCGCTGCGATACTGCTTCAGGTTTGCATTCTCCTCGTAGATCGCCACGCCGCCCGCAGGCAGTGCTTCGATGTCGCTCTTTGCGGTCTCGGGATTCAGAGCCACCAGGAACTCCGCATCGCGCGTGCGGGCTACGTACCCGTCTTTGCTGGCGCGAATCGTGTACCAGGTGGGAAGTCCGGCGATGTTCGAAGGAAACAGGTTTTTCCCGCTGACGGGAATTCCCATTCCAAAGATGCTCTTCAGCAGTACGCTATTGGCGGATTGCGAGCCGGACCCGTTCACCGTTGCTACGTTGATGCTGAAATCGTTAACGACGCGCTTGCGCGCGCTCATCGCGCCCTGTTCTTGACCCAGAGCCAGGTCTCCTGTCGCCATTTGGCGGGATTCCCTTCAGGTGAATTTCCGTGCGTCTCGAGGCCGTTCACTTCCTCCTCAGGCCGTTTGGGATCGTTGCAACCTTGCGGTCGCGATAATCACCGAACCTTGGCTTCGGAGTACGGGTTCCTGAAAGAACGCGTTGGAAAGCGACAAACTTCGCTCAAGAGTGATTATAGTCACCTATCAGGTGCCCCGTACCGCTTCCAGACACTCCCCTTTGTACCGTAAGTACCTTTCGCAGCAACGTCTGTTCGCGCCCTGAAAAAGCTGGTTGCGAACCGCGTGATCCGAACTGGCATGCGGGCCAGACCGAAGCCACTAACCCTAGATTTTTGAGTGCTCCAGCGCCATTCGCGCCGCGTCCCGCTTCCATCGCGCCAGCAGCGCCAACGCAATCACAATCAGCGACAGCGTCAGCCCGATCCACATCCCGTTGATGCCCCACTTCAGCACAAAGCACAGGATGAACCCCAGCGGCAACCCCATCACCCAATAGCCAACCAGGTTCGCCACCATGGGCACGCGCGTCTCGCCCAAGCCGCGCAATGCGCCCGTTGAAACCGTCTGAATGCCGTCGAAAATCTGGAACGCCGCCGCAATCCACAGCAGGCTCGGCCCCACCGCCAGCACCCGCGCATCATGCGTGTACAGCAGAATAAGCGGCCGCGGCGCCACCAGGAACACGATGCCCGCCAGCACCATGAATCCCGTGCCGAGCGCCAGCGCCAACCATCCTGCTCGCCGCGCACGCGCTGGATCGCCCGCTCCTATCGCATGTCCCACGCTGACCGCTGCAGCCGCTCCAATGCCGAGCGGCACCATGTAGGAAACGCTCGCGTAATTCAGCGCGATCGTATGCGCGGCCAGCGCCACCGGCGTCAGATAGCCAGCCGCAAAGGTGCTCAGGTTCCACGCGCCGACCTCCAGCAGAATCTGCCCCGCCGCCGGCGCGCCAATCCGCACCAGCTTCCTCAGCCGGTCCATTTCCGGCCCGGCCCAGTGCACAAACAGTGGATGCCCGCGAGTGCGTTCGTAATTCCAGGCGAACCCAAGCATCGCCACAGCCATACCCACGCGCGCAATGCACGTTGAGATTGCCGATCCATTCACCCCGAGCGCAGGAAATCCCAGCTTGCCGTAGATCAAAACCCAGTTGCCACCCCAGTTCAGCAGGTTTCCGACAACATAGGTGATCGTAATGACGCGTACCTGTCCCACGCCCTGCAAATAGCGTCGCGTGCCGCCATACAGCAGCAGCGGCAGCGTCCCCCAACTCAGGATCCGCAGATAGCCGCCCGACAGGCTTGCGACCTCGGGAATCACACCGAAGCGCGTAAAGCCGTAGCTGAACCCGATCAGCAGAATCATGATCGGCGGCGTCACGATGCATGCGAGATACACACCCTGCGCCAGCCACCTGTGGCACTCTTCGTGATCGCGCCGCCCGTAAGCCTGCGACACCAGCGTATCGAGTCCCAGCAGTAGTCCGATCCCGAAAAGCGACGGCGTGTAATAGACCGCATTCCCCAACGCCACGGCGCCAATCGCCACCGGCCCCAGACGCCCCACCATGATGTTGTCGACAACCCCCTGCGCTACCCAACCCAGTTCACTCAGCACAACCGGAACCGCCAGCGCGATCATCGCTGCCAGCTCCGCTCTCCACATGGCGCGCGTCTGACCCATCTGTCTAATTTATCTGCTTCGACGCTAGCGTCCTGTTTCTAAAATTCGCGTCAGAATGAATCTGTCATCCTGAGCGTAGTTTGGCCGGCTTTTTGGCCAAACGGAGTCGAAGGATCTGCGGTTGCTTTTTTGGCGTCCTATGCCACGAACTTCTGAGCCACCACACGTGAAGAATCTCTTGCACTAATTTGACTCCGCAGTCCGATACCATCACAATGTGCCGGACGAAATGATGACAAGGGATTTCGACAGCCTCATCGCGCAATGCGAAGCCGACCCGTCACTTTTCCAGCCCGACGCATTACGCAAGCGCATGGAAGTTCTCGATGCCCTCGATACGCATTTCCCCGCCCCGGACGCAGAGAAATCCCTCGTCGCGACCGAAGGCGCACGCATCCTCGCTCGTGCTCATCTCCTCCGCCAGAAACTCGAGTCCGCCAACGCGCTCATCTACCATTCCATCCGAAATCAGATCCAGAAAGGCTCTCCGCCGTCACAACTGCTGCACTGGATCGAACAATGCAGCGGCAGCGAAGAAGCGCCACCCCGCGGCCTGGGTTACGACTTTCTCGACGAATTGATCAGCGGCGTCCTGCAAGCGCGTGAGCCGGAGATCGCACCGCTTCACCCGTCCCCCGAGATGGTCTTCTACCAACCCACGCCCGCGCGCCACATTCTGCAGCTGCTCCGGCTCAGCGACCTGTCCGCAGCCGACACCCTCATCGACCTCGGCTCCGGATTGGGCCACGTCCCCATTCTTGCCTCCGCCCTCACTGGCGCACGGTGCATTGGAATCGAAGCTGTGCAGGCCTACGTGACATGCGCCCGCGAGTGCGCAGCGGCTCTGCGTCTCAACCGCGTCACATTCCTCCACCAGAATGCGGCCGAGGCGAATCTGGCCGGCGGCACAGTCTTCTATCTCTACACGCCCTTCACCGGCCGAACATTGACGACGGTGCTGCAAAATCTCAAGAAGGAGAGCATGGAGCGAATCGTCACGATCTGCTCCTTCGGCCCCTGTACGATGACCGTAGCAATGGAAACATGGCTCACTTCAAACGTCGCTCCACACCCCGATCAGATCGCAGTCTTTCGCTCCAACGCTTGAGATCCTCCCCTGCGAACTGGGGCGGCTTCGGCGTCATTCGTTTGCGATAGGTTGCCAAAGCTCGACGCGGTTTCCTTCCGGGTCGGTGATCCAGCCAAACTTTCCAAAGTCATAGCTTTCGCGTTTTGGATCGACGGTGACACCTTCGCCGATCAAACGGTCCAGCACACCATCCAGGTCGCTCACCTGGAGATTGATCATTGCTTTTTGTGTCGGAGGGAAGTAGTCATTGTCTTGTTTGAAAAGGGCGAAGACGACCTGTGGGTGCTGCGTCGGGGCAGGAAACGAGAAAGCTCCGTCGGCCTTCACCAGACCGAGATGCTGCTCGTACCATTGATATAGAGCTTTTGGATCAACCGCCCGCAAAAATATACCGCCAAAACCAGTGATCGAAGCCATACAGCCTCCTGATGAGAATCGTCTGCGAATGACAACCGTGTGAAAGCCCGGAAGACGGAAGGTCTGGGCTTACGCCCGGGCCTTTTGATCTATGTGCTCATGACTGCGGAAGCGGCGGTGGGTTCGACAGGTGCTTTGCGGCGCAGCATGGCAGCAGAGATCAGAGTAATGATAAGGCCAACGGGCAGCGGCTCAATGAAGGTATAGGCCATGTTGATCAACGGATTTTGGTAGGCCTGCTGCGAGTGCTGGATTTCAGCGATTTTCGCAGCGGTGGTGGCGGGGTCGAGTCCGCGGGCCTGGACCCTGTGAATCTGCGCGGCCCAGTAGCTGTCCATGAAGTGCGGGATGAAGTTGAAGTAGATGATCTCCCACGTGACGACATAGAAGACGCTGGTGATAAGGGTGATGAGGAGGCCGCAGGTAAAGGCGCGGCCGAAGGAGATTTGGCCCGCGAGGTTGTTGTCGCGATAGCTGCGGACGCCAAAGTAGATGAGCATGAACGACGCCACCATCATGGTGTAGCCGAGAAGCATGCTGTTGTGGCCGGAGCCGATCTTGTTGGCCAGCAGCAGCGAGCCGTCCATCAGGACGGAAATGATAACGCCGGCGATCAGGCCGAAGGTGAGGACGGTTTTCTTCATATGAGGCTCCCGGTAATGAGGCTCTTGGCCCGAGTGAGGATGAAGCCACCATGCGGGGAAACGGGGTCGCATGTCGTCACCCTTTCGAATGATTTTTCAGGAATGGAGCAAAAATCGTGCTTTCGAGTGACCCAGTTGCCCGAAGGGCGTCCGCCTGGACGGCCAGTCCTCACGGCAGGAGACCTAGTTCTTTGCCGCGCTGGACGGCCTGGGTGCGGCGGGCGGCTCCGAGCTTGTCGAAGGTGCGGGCGCAGTGTGTCTTGACGGTGTTTTCTGAAACGAAAAGCTGCGTGGCAATCTCTCGATTGCTCAACCCGCGAGCGATCAGGGTCAGGATTTCGAGCTCGCGTGCCGTGATGCTCAGGGCCTGCTGACGGGCCGTATCCGGAGCAAAGGGGGCGGGGGCTTCCGCGGGGACAAGCACTTCCTTCACCACGACCGTTTCGCGGATGATTTCGCGACGGCGCGTGATGCGGAGGCCGAGCCAGATGCCAAATGTCGCGAAGAGGATGGCGACGAGCGCGCCGTAGAGCTCGACAGAGTGCTCAATAATGACGAAGCGGTATTCAGTGTATTGCAGGATGGCGATGAGGAGGCCGCCGACCAGACCGAAGATGAGGACGTGGCGCTTCATGATGGGGTGTGAAGAAGTATATCCTCGCCCACCCCCAGCTCCGCTCACGCCTCAAGGCTCTACAAACAAATATCCATGAAAAGTGCCTGCTCCGATGCAAGCTCCATAGCAGACCCTGGTCCCTCGTTCCCTATTCCCTGCTTCTAACAAACCGGTAACTCCCCGCGCCCAACTCAAATCCTCCATCCACCTTCTTCGCCAGGGGACTCTCGCTCAACCGCACGCCATCCACACTCCACCGTGCTGCTTCATCGGCCTTCACTTCGAGCCGCCCCGTCGTGTTCGCGGGCAGCACCACATTCCACTCCACTGTTGTCCCCTTCAGCGTCCAGCTCGATTCGATCTCTCCATACGAGGATTCATATTCCAACTTCAGCGGAGACAATCGCGCATCGAACACCGGATGCAGCAACACGGTGTGGAACCCCGCGTCCAGCGGCGTCGCATCCACCCCCGCTGCGTATCTGTAAATCCAGTCCGCCACCGCTCCATACGCGTAGTGGTTCAACGAATTCATCTGCGGATCGTCCATCTTCATATCGCCGTTCCACCGCTCCCATGTCGTCGTCGCCCCATGCTCCACCTGGTATCCCCACGACGGCATCCTCGTATTCAGCAGCAGATCGTATGCCAGTTTCGTATGTCCTGTTTTCGTCAACTCCTCCAGCAGATACGGAGTCCCCACAAACCCGGTCCCCAGCAACCCGTGATTCTCATCGATCTTTTTCACCAGCCTGCCTGCCGCCTCCTCGCGCATCGCCTCTGGCAAGAGATTCATGTGCAGCGCCAGCACATACGTCGTCTGCGTATCGCCCCCTTTGGGCTTCGCGTTGGGATTGTCGATGTCCCCGAACGGCGATGGACTGTAGTCCGCCCCGGGAATGTAAGCGCCCTCATGCAAAACTTCTTCTCAAACGCTTCGCGAATCTTATCTTCGAGTTGCGTGTAGCGCTGCTCTCCCTCGGTTCGCCCCGTCGCGTGCGCCATCTCGCGCATCATGTTCACGTCGTACGCCCAGTACGCAGTCGCCACCACGTCCTCCAGCGTTCTGCCTTCGAGCGACAACCAGTCCCCAAATGGGATTCCCGAATCGTTGTGCCAGATCCCATCCGGATTCCTCGCATCGATCGCGTCTACATACTTCCGCATCGCCGCCCAGTTCTCGTCGATCACGCTCGTGTCGCCTGTCTGCAGCCACGACGTCCACGGAATAATCACTCCCGCATCGCTCCACGCCGCGGCCACGCCTGGCGCGATCCTCGCTGTTCCCGGCGCAATGATCCCGTAATAAGGCGTCCCCACCTGCGTTCCGCGAAAATCCGCCGCAAACTTCCGCGTGAACGCAGCCAGATCTGCGTTGTACGACGCCGCGCGCCAGAACACCTGCGCATCCGCCGCCCACCCCAGCCGCTCATCCCGCTGCGGACAATCCGTTGGCAGCCCCACAAAATTCGACCGCTCCCCCCACAGAATGTTGCTCCACAGCTTGTTCACCATCGCATTCCCAGTCGTCAGCTTCACCGTGAACGGGAAATCCGTATGCAGCACCAGCGCCGACACCGCACCGGGCTCCGGCGCGCTCTTCAACCCAGTTATCTCGATGTATCGGAATCCATGAAACGTAAAATGCGGAACCAGCTCCTCCGTCCCGCCGCCCCGGAGGATGAAGTGATCCGCCGCCTTCGCGGTCCGCAGATTCTCTGTATACAGCGTGCCATCCGGATTCAGCGCCTCGCCCGCACGCACCTGCACGTCCGTTCCTGCCGGCCCAGTCACGCGCAGGCTCTCCACTCCCGCCATGTTCTGCTTGAAATCGTATATATAGACGCCCGGCTTCGGTTCGGTCATCAGTGGATCGGAGATCGTCCGTTCCACCCGGATCGGCTCGAAGTTCTGCGCCTCGATACTCATCTCTTTCGGATGGATGATCTCGACCTGCCCTCCCTTCTCGCCGCCGCTGCCGCCTTCCCCGTTCCACGTCTCCGGCAATCGCCGCAGGTCCTGCGTCTCTCCGTCGTAGAGTTCCGAGCTCAAAATGTACGACGTATCCGCCTTCCAGCTCGCATCCGTCGCCACCCACTCCACGCTTCCGTCCTCGTGTTCAATCCGCAACTGCGCCTTGCAGAGCCGGAGGCGTATCACCGTAGTTATTCGGTTGCCCTAACCACTCCAGCGGAGTGGAATACCAGCCGGGCGCCAGCAGCGCGCCAATTACATTCGTTCCGCTCTTCACAAGGTCCGTCACATCATAGGTCTGATACAGGACCCGCTCGCGATAATCCGTCCATCCTGGAGCCATGAAGTCGCTGCTCACGCGTTTGCCATTCAGGAACATCTCGTAGGTCCCCAGTGCGGTCGCATACAGCCGTGCCGACTTGATCCCCGGGGTCCCCGGCGACTGGTCCTTGTCGCTGGGGTGGTTAATTGCCCCGCCCGCATCGAATGTCTTTCGCAGCGACTTGACGCTGTCCGTGATCCACGGATTCAGCACCGGCGTCTCCTCCGGCCCCTTCTCCTGCGCCCACACGACCACATTTTTCCACCCGCTACCGTCGACAGGGCTTGTTCCTTCATCGCCGCTGGAGTGGCTCTCCGGCGGCCCCATCGCAAGGTCTTGCGCCGTGGGTTCGAGTACAGCGGTTTGCCAGGTACCGTCGCTTACCACCGTCGACGTCGTTCCATCCTTGTAGAACACCAGCAGCGTCGCCATCATCGGCGGAGCATCCTTGCGCTTGTCCTCACCGTATTTGCCGATGTAGTGCATGCACTTGATCGCGACGGTGTTCGGTCCCTCTTTCACCTGCCCCGTCACGTCCGCGCGCTCGAACTTCTGCCACGCCAGGTGGTGATACGCCGGATACGGCGCCGCGGATAGTACGTGATCGCCGTTTACCCACACCGAAACCGTATCCTCACCGGTCGCAAACAAAATCGCCCGATCCACCGGTTTCTCAACGCTCAAACTTTTCCGGTAAGCGAATATCTGCTCGCTGTTCGCCTTTGCCGTCCCAGGTACCACGTCGGGGTTCGCAATCCACTTCGCGGGCGCCTTCCGCACCGCTGCCTCTTCCGCGGTCTCCCACCCGATCCAATCAGCACGCCACCCATCCCGGCTCAGCGAGCCCGACAGCCCTATGGATTCGTCGTGGTCCGTGGGGTGGATTCCGGTCTCCCACCACTCCGCCGAGCTCGCCGGATACGCCTTCCCGTTCAAGCCGGAAACCTCAACACGCCACCAATACCGCGCACTCGGCTTCACCGCCGGCCCCGCGTACTTCACGTTCAGCGACTGCGCCGATGTCACTTTGCCGCTGTCCCACACATCCGCACTGCCGTCCGTCAGCAAGTCCGTTCGCGTCGCCACCAGCAGGCGATATGCCGTCTGCCGCGCCCCGGGCGCCGAATCGTTCAATTGCCACGAGAATCGCGGCGTCGCATCGTCAATCCCCAGCGGCCGCGTGAGGTTGTCCACATGCAAATGCACCGGCCCAACCGGCGCCGTCGCATCGCCTTGCGCTAACAAATTTCCAGCGGCAACCATCGCCACCCACACCAGACCCATCCCGCGCATGCGTCATCGCCCCCTGAATCCAAAGAACCCGCAAGTATATCCGCTGGAAGCCTCAAGCATCCCGGCAACGAACCCAAGGGTGCCGATTCACGGCACAGTCTCATCGCGTCCTGAGTGGGAAAGCACGAACCTCAACGAAGTCACTGTCATCCCGAGCGCAGCTGAAGGATCAGCAGTTGTCTTTCAGGCCATCCCCCAGAAAATTCGCCCACCTGGAAACTTCGAGCAGTTCAACGTCAAGGCCTTATCCCTTCATTTCTGCCTAACCCCCTCAAAACAAACGCCAGAAAATTTGTCAGATCTTGCAGGTTATTTCGCCGATTGGCGTAGGTTTGATCTATATGGAAACCTCAATCACTTTTTCATTTACCACGACACTTTTGAGGCGGCGAAACCGAAGCGGTTTGTGAAGCTGAGGTGGTCGCTCGTTCGCTTCCTTTTTTCCGCATCTAAATCCTTTGCTGAGACCACTCTGGAACCTAAGGTCAACCACAAGACGACTTTGCAGCGCACCTCTCCGTTTAACCCTTTTAAAATCACACGCTTTTCAACAGAGTACGGGTGGGGGGAAGGGCTACTACATGCACTCAATCCGTTGCATATCGTGCGAAACCAAACCCTCGAGCGCGTTGCTCTGCCTTATCCCACCGTGGGTCGCAATTCAACCTGCTTCGTCCGGATCGTGATCGTCGCGTTGTCCCAGCCGTCCTTGTGCGCCTCAATCTGAATCTCGCCCGGCTCTTTCGTGGCCTGAACAATTACCTGAGCAAGTCCGTTGAAGAGAGACCGCTTGGGCGCCTTGTCGCTCTCCTGGCAGTTCGGATCGCCATTGCCCACACCGATCAGCGCACCATTGCCCGTGATCTTGAACGCGATGTGATTGTCGGCAATCGGCACCAGCCGGCCTTCCTTGTCGAGGCCCTCCACCTTGATCACAGCCAGGTCTTCACCATCGGCATTGATCTCTCTGCGATCGGCCGTGAGCCTGATCGCCGCTGCAGGCCCGGTGGTCTCGCGCTTGTCGTTCAGCACCACTTTGCCGTCTCTGCTGCCGCGCGCTTCGATAACGCCGGGCTCGTAACGCACCTTCCACTCCACGTGGCCGAGATGCGGAACCTTCTGGCTACCGGCGCTCTTGCCGTTGACGAACAGTTCCACCTCGTCGAGGTTTGAGTAGACCCAAACCGGAATCTCGTCGCCTTCTCTGCCCGTCCAGTTCCAGTGAGGAAACACATGCACCACCGGATCCTTGCCCCACCACGCTTTGTAGTAGAAGAAGTTGTCCTTCGGAAACCCGCACATGTCCACGATGCCGAATTGCGAGTTGATCGACGGCCAGCCATACGGCGTCGGCTCGCCGCGGTAGTCAAACCCCGTCCACGCAAAGCCGCCCGCGATCCACTCCCGCGTCCCATAAAACTTCCACCACTCCTCTGCGGTTTCGCCCCACGGCACAACGCCATCGTAGGAGTTCACCGTGTTCCGCAGCGGATCGGAACTGTAGACGCCGCGCGTACCAATCGCGCTCGAGGTTTCCGATCCGTATATCGCTCGATCCGGATGCTCCTTGTGATAGCCGTCGGGAAATTTCAAGTTGTAGTTGAAGCCGATAATGTCGAACGCGTCCGACACACCCTTTGCGTTGTCACCATTCACCGCCGCCGACACCACGCGCGTCGGATCGAGTTCGTGGCACAGCCGCACCATATCGGCGCCGATGCGCGCACCCTGCTCGGCCATCGGCCCCTGCATCTGGCCCTCTTCGTTGCCGACCGACCACAGGATGACCGACGGAGAATTGCGATAGCGTTTCACCATTGTTTCCAGTTGCGCCATCCCCTCTGGATTCGCACTCATCTGCCGCGTCTCGCACATCATCATCATGCCCATGCGATCGCAAGCTTCCACCCATTCCGGCGTGGGCATATTGTGCGAAGTGCGCACAGCATTGCCGCCCATCTCGCGCAGCACGGCAAGCCGGAACCATTGCAGCGCATCCGGCACCGCCGCACCCACTCCGGCATGATCCTGGTGATTGCAGGTGCCCTGGATTTTCACCGGCTTGCCATTCAGAAAGAATCCCTTGTCTGCGGTGAACTTTGCGGTGCGCACACCAAAGCGCACACGCTCGGCATCGCGCGTCTTGCCACCGGCTTCGACCGTAACGATCGCCTGATAGAGGTATGGCGATTCAACCGACCAAAGCTCGGGGTTCGTCAGCTTCACCGTTGCCGTGAACGTAGCCGAACCATCATTGGCGATCGATTGCACCGGCGCTTCCGCGGTCGCAATGGCCTTTCCGGCAGCATCGACAATCTGCCACTTCACCCTGGCCGACTCCGCCTGTTTGCCTTCGTTCTGCACCTTGGTTCCGAGCGTGAGCGTTGCCGAATTTCCGGCAGGCTCAGAGCGGACATAGCTCTCCCACTTACCAAGGTGAAGCGCATCGGTCTTGGTCAGCCAAACGTGGCGATAGATCCCGGCGCCTTCATAAAACCATCCGTCTCCAAAACTGGCGTCCACGCGCGCAACAATGTAATTCTTCTTTCCATACGCCAGAAAGTCCGTAAGATCGAAACGAAATGGCGCATATCCGTTATCGTTGCGGCCGATAAAGCAGCCGTTCACAAACACCAGAACATCGCGAAAAGCGCCGTCGAACTCAACCGAGATGCGGCGTCCGCTGTCAGTCACTGGAATATCAAACGCCCGCCGGTACCAGCCGACGCTCGTCTCGGGATAACGCCGGCCGAGCGGTTTGAAGCCATGCGAAGCAAGTTCTTTGTCGCGAACAAACGGCAGTTCCACGGCCCAGTCGTGCGGCAGATTCAAAGTTCGCCATTTCGAGTCGTCGAATTTCGCCTTGGCAAATTCGAAATCTCCGGTCTTTGCAAAATCTCCCTGTCCGAAGCCGAAACCGAGGTCTTTGGTTGGATCATCGCCATTACCAAACGTGAATTTCCATCCCGCATCGAAGAGCAGGTCTTCGCGCGGGGCAACCGCGGCCAAGGACTCAGCACCGGGATAGCCCGGCATCATCGCAGTGACGCGTCCCCAGGCCGACCGAGTCAGAAGCGAAGAAGCAGAAACTGCCAAACCGGAATGAAGCAGGTCGCGGCGGGTCATGCGGAGCATTCGAATATCCTCTTTCCTGGACTGGCGCCAAAGGACCGGCGCGAACAATGCGGAAATATAAATCAGCCGCCCATGAAAGTAAACGATTTCAGATTCCCGTCTCGGATGGCTCCACCACGCAAAGGCGAAGCTCGCAGTGTGATAAATTCAACAAAGAACCACCCTCAGGAGAGATGGCCGAGTGGTTGAAGGCGCACGCTTGGAAAGCGTGTTTAGGGGAAACTCTAACGTGGGTTCGAATCCCACTCTCTCCGCCATTTTAGAATCAATAACTTACTAAATCAGCGATTTTAGCGTGCAATAGAGTGCAATCCATCCTATAATGCCGCTATGGCGATCAACCTCTATCGGCAGACATAGAGCCGACTGTGAAGCTGGGCACTCCGGAGCAGTTTCGCTCCGGCGAATTCGAGGAGCGCAAGAAAGGCTGGAAGCGTTGCGCGTGCCTTATCCATGCCTCCGGCACTCTGAAGGCAAGTTCAGTCGCAAATCCACCGGACTGACAGATTGGGATCAAGCCAGAGAGCTGCTAGCCCATTGGAAGAGCTGGAACGGCGAGTTGCTCATCCCACCGTCAGAACCCTCTTCCCGCCTCCCCTTCCCGGGACCGCATCACCATCGAAAAAGCCGTCCGCGAGTACAAAGCGGAATTGGCCGATTCCCACGCCATGACCACCATCCGGGGATACGGTTATCTGCTGACCGAATTGCTGGAATTCAGCCTCAGCCGTGGGTACGTCTATATCGATCAATGGCAGCCCTTCGACGTACGCGAATTCCGGCATCTCGTGGGGAGTGAAGATCTCGACGGCCACCAAAAAAATGGCGCACCGTCAAGGCTTTCTTTCGCTATCTGGAAAGCAATCGGTGGCTCAAGGAAAATCCAACGAAATTCATCAAGGAAAAACACACACGCAAAGAGACGAGAAGGCGAAAATGCCCCTCGCATCCCCTTCAGCGATGACGATCTGCACCAGATGTTTTCCGCCTGCGCATCCCAATACGCCGCACCAAGAGCAATTATCGGCGGCGCTGGGTCGGTCAAGACCTGGCCGATTTCATCGCCATCTCCGTCTACACCGGCCTGCGCATCTCCGACGTCGCCACCTTCCACCTCGATCGGTTGAAGGAGAGCGGGAATGCCGAATCCGCACCACTAAAGGCGGTAATCATGTCTCGACCTGGATTCCGTGTGGTTGCAAGAGCGCATATCAAGCGCGCCAAGGAACATGGAGGGCTCATCTCGGCTCCCACCAGACCAGAGGATATGTCGTGATTACCGACTTGTGGCGCCGGAAACTGGACAAGCTATGGGCTCTGTGCGATCCCTGGACGGCGAACCCCACCCACCACCGTTTCCGCCACACCTTCGCTCGCATCCTACTGCAGAGAGGGGTCTCGGTGCAGGATGTGGCCGAACTCCTGGGCAACACGGAGAAGATGGTGCGCAAACATATGCCGAATGGGTGCCGGAACGGCAGGCGCGGCTCACTGAGATCCTGCAAAGAGCTTTCACGGATAAGCCCAAACCAAACGTCATCGCCTTTCCTGGGCGCGGCTAAGCGACGTTCAAAGCCGCGTATGAATGCGCCGCACAGCGGATTCCGGCACGCTGTAAACCGTGTGCGCCCGCTTACGTCCCATCCTGATTTTGATGACGCCCGGATCGTCCTTGACGAGCTTTCGCACCGTCTCCCTGCCCAAACCCCACAGTTCCGCGAGGTCGCTAACGCGATAGTGCTTTTCGGCGAAGCTATCGTTAGCGGCCAAATAACTGGCGCTCCAGAGCAAGTGCCGCCTGGCTAGTGTTCTGGATTGGTTTTTTACCAAGTGACTTCTGCGCTCATCATTGCCTTCCCTCGTGAAACTTATCGTCGATTCCTGTTCAAGATCAGAAGCCCAAACCTATGCCCATCATACCCATATCCTCCTCTGGCTGGTGAGTCTGGCCAGCCTCCTGATGCTGCATTGGTGCAATCGCCTGTTCCGGTTTATGTGCGCTCTGGTGCGAGACATCGTGACCAAGAGCCTGCGAGCAGCTTTTCGCGGTTGTTTGTGAAAATCTGCGCGTCCCACTGTCCGCGCGAAACCGAGACATACGCCATGCGGCTATTGAGCAAGTCTTTCGCGGCAAGCTCCGTGTCCACGTGGATGAGTACGCGCTCGGCGGTCTGTCCCTGGCTGGAATGACTGGTGACGGCATAGCCGTGGTCGAGGTGCGGATGGTGCTGAGGATCGTAGTCCATGCTGCGCCCGCTATCAAGCTTCAATCGCATCGTGCCGTCCGGCGCGATGCTTTCCACTGTTCCCAAGTTCGCGGTTCGCAATCTTCAACTCATGATTGGGCGCGGTGAACTGGATGCGGTCTCCAACCGAGAATGCCTTCTCCTGCTCGCGATACACCGAGACGCCCATCTGCCGGCGAGGGTCATAGGTCGTCTGTTCCTTCCATCTCGCGCGCAGTAACCGTCAGCATGTTGTTTTGCGCATTCGATACTCTTGACGCGCGTGTATTCACCTTTCTCAATGCCAGTCTCCCGCGAACTGCGCGAGTAGCGCAGAATGTCGTTGATCTGATATTGCTGTGCCCAAGTGCGATCCGCGCCGGTCATCTCCTGGCGCGGCACCAGCGTTTTGGACGGAATGTTCTTCCCTGGCTCACACGCCGCGCGATTGCAACTCGGCATGGATGCGCTGATTGATCTCTGTGCGTGACAGATTGTCCGGCGATACCACCAGCGTGCTTTCCGGCGACTTGGCATACTCGCGTGCGATTGCCGCGATGCGCTCCTCATGCCCCTTTACTTCATGCACGCGGCCCTGCCGGTCAAGGCTGTTGATCGCCGCTGCCAACCTGACCACGCGCCAATTGCTCAACAGCCTGCTTCAGTTCCGGGTCTTTCTGGCGCACGATCTCGTCGAGTCTCACCGTCCGCATTCCGGCTTCCTGAAGCTGCGCGAAAGGACGGCCCGCTTCGACCGCTTCATGCTGCCGCGTGTCGCCTACCAGCAAAACGCGATCTTCCGGATGAAGCCGTTCGATGAACTCGTGCATCTGGCGCGTCGAGGCAAGCGAAGACTCGTCGAGCACATAGAGTCTCTTCTCGCCTGTGTCCGGCTGCTCTCCCCGCGCCAGATGGCGTTGCAGCGTCGAGGTCTCGATGCCGGCCTCGGCCAGCTTCTGCGCCGCGCGTGAAGTTGGAGCAAAGCCTTCGACCTTGTAGCCTTCGGCCTCCGCTCCTTCCCGGATCACCGCCAACGTCGTTGTCTTGCCTGCCGCCAGCGATTCCGTCCAAGCCGACGATCTTCTCGCGGCTCAGAAAAATGTCATCGACCACCTCGCGCTGCGCCGGACTCAACTCTGTATGACGGTCCTCGGTTGCAATCCGCAGTGAGGCGAAACCAGCATCGGATCGCTGTAAGTGCGCTGATTGCCGCTCTGCATCCGTGCGACGATATCCTGCTCCATGCGGATCATCTCAGCGGTTGTGTACAGCGGCGCGGCGCGCCCTTCGTGGGGCCAACGGACGGAAACTCCCCGCGCTTGACGCGCTGCGCAAATTCTTGCCGCACTTGTTCGTAGGTTGACTTGCCCCATGCTGCGGCTAATCGCCGCCTGCAAGATGCTTCGCTCATCCTGCACGGCAGAGCGCTCGAAGACATGATTGCGAGCATAGGTGACGGCCTGCTGCTCAGTCTTGTCCGGCTGCGGCGCATGAAGCTGCGTATGTTCGCGCGCCTAGGCTACTACTCGATCCGCCTGATGGCCGTGCTGCGCAGCCAGTTCGCGGTGCCGCTGCAATACCTCTTCCGGGGAATGAATCTCCTTGTTGTCCCGCGTGCGATGGGCAGCAACCTGTGCCGCGCCCGCGCCTTCTCTTCCAATCTCCTGCAAATGATCTCTTGATCTGTTCTCGCCTCGGACTGGATGCATCCAGATATTCCTGCGTGTAGCCCTTGATCTCCGGCTGGCCATGCTTGCCGCGTCTCGATCTCATAGCCCAACCCTTGCAGACGCATGGCAAGCTCGGAACGATACACACTGGTCGCATATTGCTGCGACTGGAAAAGACTTCGCTCCTGAAGCGCCCGCGTCTGGCCGTTCTCACGCTCGGTCATATTGAAAATGACCGCATGAGTATGAAGTTGCGGCGCAGCATAGCCATCCACCGGCGGGCAGTGTCATGCTCGAAGGTGGCGGCAATGAACTTTGCTGTCGTCTCTGGCGCGTGGATATTGCCGATGCGCGCCTGCGTATACCGCTCCAATTCGCCAAGTGCTACACGGACGCTCTCACGGTGCGCCTCGCCGCACACGCTCATCGCCGCCGACAAGCGCGGTGAGAGAAACGGATTTCGGCGCGGAGAATGTCGCATCCCACCCGGCTCGATGTTCGACGCTGGTGATTTCCTTGCCGTACTCGTTGTCGTAGGTTTTTGCAGGCTGGTGCTTGACGAGTTGCGCGCCGCTTTCAGGATGCTGTCCTTCGCTCAATCGAGCAAATTCCTCGGCACCAACGGAACCACGCAGTCCCCACTCCTGGGCAAGTCTTCCCTGCCACTCGCTATGCACCTGCGCGTCACGGCTCCAGTAGTTTTGCTTCTCCGACACAAACTCGCGCGAGTGGTAGGTCCGCGCCTGTCCTGCCGACAATGCTTTGGAGATGGTCAACATGCGTTTCAGCTCCGAGAACGAGCGCGGCAACATCTCGCAGTGCCTTGCAACACAGCCTAACTCAGGTTCGGTGCAGATAGTCGCTATCTGGCAATTTATTTTCCGTGACTAAATCGCTCGCGACCGCATGATTACTGATCATTCCTATACATTCCTTCGCGTTCTTATAGATTCTTGAGCATTCTTTGCGGTGGCGATAAGTAACGATAAGTACCGCTGGATCTACAGGCGATTACGCAAGACTTGCATAGATTGAAGGCGCTCACTTCCAAAAGCGAATCTGCACACTAAATACGGCGTTGATCTCCGGTTTTCTTGAGATCGTTTAGAGCGGTTCAAAATCGGAAGTCACGAACGCTCCAAGAGATCGTATTACTGTCAAGATTAGCCTTCCAGGAGGCTTGGGAGGGAATTACGAGTCAGTATTGAACGTATCGCCGGCTTTGGTCTGCTTTGGTAATTGGAATGCTCGGAGACCCGTCCGGGACGACGAATCACGGAATACTCTCTGAACGGACTCTGGCGTCAATCAATCCACTGCGATTCATCCCACTCTTTGGGCTTCTGATCCCTGCCGCGAACGTCGCCCTTTCCGGGGAAGATGCGTCGCTGTTCGGCTAGTCTCCTAGAGTCTCTTTCGGAAGGCTTCACTCTCCGTTGCGGACCCGAATCAGCTTGCTGAAGGCGCTTCGAAGCTGCGGACGCAACACGGATGAATGCCGGTTCCAGATCACCGTTGGAGTGGTTGGTTAGATCCTGATTGGCAGCGATGTCAAGGTTCGCTTGGAGTGTGGGACCGACGGAACTCGACGGTTGATTTCGAATCCACTTAAGGGGTTCCCATCGGAGGCCGATCCTGGTCATGACCCCGGCCCGATAAGCGGGCGAATCCGACCGGTATCCGAGGGGCGAATGCGACTCCGATAAAGCCATCCGAAGATCCCTCCATTCCGCTGTCAATTCCTTCCGAATAGAGAATGCGGAGATGATAGAAGCCAATAGGAAAGCACATGAGTATAGTAATGGCTCCGCTGTCAATGCCTGAATCCTCGACGCTGGTAGAAGTCATCCCGGAGAAACTGTTCCACTGCGGCAGAGTCATCCCATATTGGCGAGCCTTGCTCAATATCCCATCCAACCTTGCTCTAGGGCCGATTGTGAAAGCTGAAGGGGCAAGTTTCCATCTCCTCCGGAGAGCACGTCAGACGTGAGAGCCAGTTCGCGTTTCTTGCTGGGAGCAGTCTTGAAGAGCGGCGCAATGCGGGTCCTTGCACCGGCATGCTTGCCGTCCTCAACGGAATGGAAATAGACGGGCAGATAGTATCGCTCTAGAGGCCGAAGTTCCACCGCCAACCACTCCCACCAGAAGAAGCATTGCACGGCGATAAAACCGGCCAACAAGGCTGTTGTCCACCGGGGAAAGGATCTGGCGAAACGCCGCCAATTCACGATCATCGTTCCCCTGTTCCCGGGAGCTTTGCCGCGCGCTCTGGCGAGGACTTCCTCGGCCTTCCGCTGCTTCACCGCATCGGCGTATTCGGAGATCTTGCGCAGGTCTTCCTTACTCAGTGGCCCTTCAGAGGCTTTCGCAAACAGGTTCAACATTAGGGCGCGAATACCTACGATCTCCTCCAGGAGAATCGTATCAGTGTTCTCTTCCAGCATCGATCGGGCTTCTCGCGCTAGCGCGGCATAACGAAGCCATTCGGACACCTTCTGTCCAGCGCTTGTCGCCGCTCTTTCGACTTCCGCAAACTCCGCTTCTGTTAAGCGCGTAGCGGTGGATTTGGTGCGATAGGTCTCGTTTCCTGACGCGACTTGAGACGCGGGAGGGACTGCGGAGGACGACTTGGCGTCAGGGGAAGCCATCGGAGAACGCCTTAGACAGACTTCAGTGCTTGATGACTTCGATGCGCGTCGCAAGCAGTAGGTTTTTCATAACCGCTTGCAACTCACCATGTTCACGCATGTCAACGTGTCGATGACACTCGCGGACCCCACCGTTTACGAGCGTAAACGCAAAAACGCAACTCTCTGAAACCGCGCGCGTTGACGAATGCAAACGAAAGTAGCTCTACAGCAACCCCGCTGGGGATGACGTGTCACCTTTCATCCGCTGCGAAGCAGCGAAGGGTTCGGGCGACTCCTCTGTAGGGTGATCCTTCAGATAGCCACACTAGACATTAGGATGCACTATAGCGTATTGATGGTGGATCACAGGTTCTACGAAAGCCATTTTTCATGACTCTGAGATCGACTGTCTACGCGCATTCGGTCCTGCGGGGATTGCGGAGCGCATCGCGAGAACCTCTAGAAGACATATGCTGTGTATCGGATATCACATTCCATCGCGCGGCAAAAAGGTATCTATTCAGAATCGAGATCCGATCTCGGCCAGAGGAGAACCTATGCTTCGTCACATCTCTTTGGCTTCCTTAATTCTCGCTTGCACAGTGATCGCAGTTGGTCAGAATAATTCCGCGGCTTGGAAGCGATGGCAACATCTTCAACATGGAGTCGCGGCCAGCGGCTGGTTTTCCGAAAGTGGAAATTATTCGATTCAGCAGCTTCGCGCGTTCACCACGCCGGCCGATATCGAACACATCCAGAAGCTGGGTTTCGATCATATTCGGATTCCCGTCGACCCGATCATCTTTCAGTGCGACGGGGACTGGAATGCCTGCGAGCGGATTCAGTTTCTCGACCAGGTGATTCAAAAAGCCCTGACGGTAAATCTCTACGTAATCCTAGACTTCCATCCGAATCCGCAATATACACACCAGCTCATCACGAGCGGCCCCGCTTCAGAAAAGTACCTGCGCCTTTGGTCCCAAATCGCGGATCATTACGGCAAGATGGACTCAGATCGAATCATCCTGGAGGTTATGAATGAATTCAGTTCTCCCTATCTGAACAGCTGGTTCGGGCTCCTCCAACAATCTATCGACACTATTCGCCACAACGCGCCAAGCTCAACGATCATAGTGCAGGGAGCTGGGTACTCTGATGTCTGGGAGATGATTCGCTTACCGGTTCTGGCCGATTCGAATCTGATTTACAACTTCCATTATTATGAACCGCATATATTCACGCATCAAGGTGCGACGTGGGGTTTGGACTACTGGCTCGATATTCGAAATCTCCCTTTCCCGGCTACTGAGAAGGGCATTTCGGACGCCATTGAGCATACGGACTCGCAGGAAGGGCGCTGGCGGATGCTTCAGTACAAAGAAGACCATTCGAAAGCGGAGCGGATCGCCGGAGATGTCGCATTTGCTGCGCAGTGGGCGCGAGATCGCAACGTACCGTTGATGTGTGATGAGTTCGGAGTCTATCGGAACTTCTCGGACCCCGATTCGCGAGAGAGATGGCTCACCGACACGCGCACGGCCTTCGAGAAGAATCACATCGGCTGGACGATGTGGGATTACCCAGGGAGGATTTGGCGTCGTGTACAAGGAGAAGGATGGCCTACGTGATGATGATGTCGCTCTGCGCGGTCTAGGCTTGAAAAAGTGATTCATCGCGTCGGTGATTGTCTGTTGCTCCTCGCTACTGCTTCTGCTTGACCGCTTTGCTCAGGTCGTTCCAGTTCACGAGAATGAAGCCTCTGTCCTTAAGGAATTTGTGGAATTCAGGGCTGCTGATGACATCGTAATCGTTTTGTCGCCACTGCGCGCCCCAGTTCGGGTGGTCCCAAGTCATAGCCTGTAACTCTTCATCGTTGAACCCCAGATGCACGCTAAGCAGGTAGACACCTGGCGGCGGGCATCGAGTGTCTTCTCGTATGCGCTCAGCCAATCTTTCTGGGGAAGGCCAGGCATGATCTCCAGTTCGCGGTCGATCGGCACTTCTCGCCTGTCCACTTCTACGCCGCCGAAGTTGTAGAAGCCGGGTTTCTGGCCCGGTGATCCACGCGCTTGAACTCATTCCCTTGGAAGCACAATTGAAAGTCCATATTCCTGACCCATCTTCCAGTATGTCTGAAACATCGCGGGCGTCATGGTCAGGGTACGCATGTGATTGTCCAAATGCGTGATCTGCAGCCAGCTTTCTTTGCCAAATCGATTTGCGCTCGCTCTTCTGTCTCCACCTCTTCTGTGGTTGCATGATGCGCGACGTAAAGCTGACTGCTCGAAAGGTACCCGCCCGTATCGGTCAGGCCTGATGCCGTGTGCACGCCGGATAGGGGACGCCAGCGGTAACTCGACCAGTCCGAATTCAGGTCGAGCCGATTTCAAGATCCGCGTTTGGATGGTTGTGTGACCAGCGCAGAACTTCAGGAAACCATGGCCCCGGCACCAGTATGCCTGCCGTTGTCACCCATCCTTTCTCCAGAGCTTCAAAATTTGCTTTGTCGATGGAATGCGCCATGCCGAGGTCCTCCGTCTGAATCACGAGCAGGCGCACCTCAGGTGGAAAGCCCAGCCTTTCGGACACAGCATTCGCTTGGCTCAGAAACGTCCCCTGAGCTGTTCCCCCTGCGGACAGCCAAAACAGACACATACCAAGCACACAGTTACGCAATTGCTCTCTCATTCTCGTAACCCCTTGACACTGGGACGTTGGCTGCTCCAGGCCTTGTTTTTATGCACCAGGACCGCTTGAACACCAGCGTGCTGACCTGAAATACGAGGGCCGATGATAACAACTAAAGGCGATGAAGTTAAACAAGCCACATTGTTGATAACGAATTAGTCCCCTTCGGCATCCCTCTATCTTAAGTCGGAACGAGCGCTCAGGTCTCCTCATCTCCCACATCAAAGGCGAGATGTGGGTCACCCGCCCGTCGGGTCAGGTCCATCGTCTCACTTTACTGAGACCTCGGCTTACCCAGATTTAATGGGGAGATATTGGACCGCTGTTCTCATCCAAAAGCTTCTTCCTTATAGCAAGATAATCAAATCCGTTTTCATCCTGAAGCCTCTTTTCGTTCTCATCCAGCAGCTGTCTCTTCAAGGCAGGGTCATCAAGGACAAAAAAATACGGCAAATCATCGCCATGTCTATTCTTTTGCATTTCGAGCCCGATAACTTCAGGCGCACCGCCTACCACCTCAACAACGTAACGTCCCGATAAGCGAAAGGTCTTTCCACGAGCCTCCTCCAGCTTCCTCCACTTTTTGTCATATAAGGTAACCTTTATGTCCACACCTCGACGCGTTGGCTCCATGACTTCTTCTTGGAGTATAACGTCTGCGCGTGTGAGGCCGGGCGGAAGCATGATCCATTTTGGTAATCTCGAATCACTCGCTAGATCGCCGATCGATTCGACACATCCGTTTATAGCACAAAACAAACACATATGGCAACGATAAGCAGGTACTTTTTGACGCGCAGAAGGCTTTCATCGTTGTTGTTCCCTACGCTTGCGCCAGCTTTGCGATGCAACATCATTCTCCCTCTCATTTAGCCCATCAGCGTTCTCAAAACATCCTTCGTATTAGCCATTTACCTCCATAATAAAAAAACTCAGCACGAGTTGTTTACTAATTCGGCATTCACCATGGTGCACGCGCCAGGTAAAACCCCAAGCCAGGAAGAGGCATTGCAATGTTCGTTTTCATAGCCACTGTCATGCGCTTGGCAGGCGCCCAACATACCAACTTACTGTTTACCCAAGCACCGAACGTTCCCCCTATAGAACATACTCCATCTTGCCCGTCACCATTACCGGTGGCTTTGAGATCGTGCGGGGTGATGTTTTCGTTGGCGAACCATTGATGATTGGGAAGGTTCCCAAGATAATCACCGCTCTGGTCGCCTCCCCAAAGGGTATCTCGCATTTGAGCCAACAAAGTTGAATCATAATTCAAAATCTGTCCACCATTCCGCGGCCTATTATCAATCCCTGCTTGAACAGCGCCATAAAAGTCGTCACGACCACCATCCTCATTCGCGATATAGAAAGAGAATTACCTGCATACAGAAAGCTAAGGTCACTTGCTTCCATGTCCCCCGGAACATAGATTCCTCCGTTACCGGTGCAGGCTTCGCCGATTGGACCCTGGTTGTCGATTAAATCACGATCATCATATTCTCTCACGCATGCTTGCCCATCCGGATCAGTCAAGCTCAACGGATCGTTCTGCACATATGCGTAACGGTCTAAAGACTGAGGATATGCCTGATTTGTAGCCTTCCACCGCGCCGAATCGGGGCTTAACCACCTTCCCGCACTCGGGTCGTACTTGCGGAACAGAAAGTCGTACACGCCCCCGCCGCCGGACCCAGTTGCCACATCCTGATCCTGGCCTGTGAAGGATCGATCCGGTGTGCCTGATTCGTTGTACGTTTCGCCGAACGGCGCATAGGCTTCCTTCGAATACACAGCGTGAGCCCAAGTTGTCGCAAGACGGCTTGATCCAAGCCAGTCCGTGTGGCGGATATAGTTCAGCCCGCTTGAATTGTAAATTGCAGTGCTGCCGCCCGGGAGGGGACTTTCCCTTTGATCAGCCCGCTACTGTACGTAGCCAGGTTTGCTCCAGAAGGCCGGAAGACGAACTGCGTATAGCTAGAGCCTGAACCCTTCTCAACCATGCGGCCCAATGCGTCGTACGTGGCGGAGGTGCCGTTAACAGTGACCGGTACATTCCAAGCGTTCCCGGCGAGCGTGGCCGGGGTGCTGGTGAGCTGGTTACCATTCTTGTCGAAAGTTGCCCCGGTCAGAGCCTGGTTCGTGATCGTGCTGTACCCTCCGGTCTGATAGGTCGTTCCTGTCCGCCCCGGAGGCACGCTTTTCTGGATGTTTCCGAAAGGATCATAGCTAAATTCTGCCCCCATCCTGAACTGCCACAATCAACGCTGAGATCCGACTCAGGTCATCGGCAGTATAGGTGCAGTTCTGACTCATCGGGTTTGGGCTTCCGTCTGTGTAGATCATCCTCTGTAGGGAGCTGTTAGCATTCCAGGTCAGCGCAGTTGAGACCGTGAACGTCCCAGATGAGGGACTGATGCTGTACGTCAGATTTATTGGCCGGTTGGTTGAAGAATCGTAAGTGAATTGGTCAAAGTCATTTGCCAATCCCGTGGCAGCGTTGCCGTAGGTAATCTTATTAGTCAAACCCCCCCGGATAATAAGTTACGGAGGCAACCAAGTTATTAGTACCATCGGACGCGGTAGTTGGGCGGCCTTCACCATCAACGCCATAGATGAGATTTGGAATCCCGATTGAAGAGCCAGAGAGTGAAGCGGATATGGCCCCGACGGCGCCGTTCGGGTAATACGTATCGGTCGTGAGGAAGTAGCCGCTGGAATGCGGCGTCGTTTCCCACATCTGTTCCTGCACACCGCCAGCCATTGCCCCCGATGTCACCGGAGATGTGCTAAAGAATTCGTCGGTGATGGGCTTTGACTTGCAAGAGCCCAAGCAGCGTGTAAGCTTCGGCGAGTGCCCCTTTCGCATTCTGCATACCCGTCCCGTTATAGATCGCGGCGTCGTATATGTAGTATGCGCTCGGCGTCACTGAATCAATAAGGCTTCCCAAGATAACTTCAGCTGAGAGCTGACGATGCAGCAGATCGTACGTCAAGCAGGTTATGTTTCCCATACTGTCGATAGATTTGATGAGATCGCCTGTGTATGCGCCGCTACATCTTCCAGAAGAATCAGAATCGTACGCGTACGCTCCCGTTGCCCGCCGCACCTGTTCCTGCGCTCCACTCCGGAATTAGCCTCAGACAGTTTTTCTTCCGAGTCCGTCATGGCTGATCGTGCGCGTTTGCACACCACTTGATCCGGGCTGCGCATTTTGCTGTACCTTGGTCAGCGCTCCGCCTACCATCGTAGGCGTACTTCGTTAGGTATCCTGCGTAGGCGTTTGCCTGTCCACATGAACCGCCGGCAGGCAGAGTGGAGGCCACATTTTCGCATACCGACGTCAGCCACCCAGCACCGTTATATTCAAGATTTCTCATTTTTAGGTTCTCTGTGCTTGGGTTCCGTGACCTCTGGGTCCAAGAGTAATAAGCACATCATTTGCCGAGTAGCTATACTGCTTTGTCCCCTTTCCCCCGATCTGTTACCAGGGCGATGCGACCAAGAGCATCGTATGTTGTAGACGTGCCTGGATTGGCAGGGACGTAGTTTCCGACAGAGGCCCGAATATGGCAACGTCTGATATCCGCGATTCGTCCTCGCGAGTCAAACGCAATTGCCATCGTATCGTAGTTGGAATATCCGGGGCCTTGCTGTGTTTGCAGCAGTTCTGTCCGACCCAAGCTATCATAGCTCGTGATTGAAGTGCTCGTTGACGATCCACTGTTAAAGGTCATCGCAGAGGAACTGGAGGAATTCGATGAGGCGCTTGGGTACGCTAGGGCGGTAACGACTCCTGCCCCGGTGATATTGGCATTCGCTGTAATCGAGGTTGCTCGCCAGAATGGATCAGCGCCGTAATTGTAAGTCGTCTCGTATGCCATTGACATCGAACGTAGATGAGAGGCACTCCTCCATTGCAATTCCACGTCGTGGAGGCGTTCAATGACGGTACCGCGCTTCCGCCCGTTTGAGTAGTGACTGAGGTCGCGAATGAGTTGCCGCATGCGCCATAAGTGTAAGTGGTTTGAGCGCCATTGACGTCAATGGCAGTCTGAATGTTTCCAGTATCGAAATATGAACTGTCGATGCCGTTAGATACGTTGATCCGGAGACCCACCTCTTTACTGAGGTGATATTTCCGCTTGCCGAATAGCTGCTTGCACGTTGAGGTGTGCCGGTTGTTGGAGTTACGGCTATACTCCAAGTGTACTGGGTATCGGAGATCGTGTTTGACTGAGCGTCCGTGATCTTTGTCTCGTTAAGTTGCAGGCCGCTGTAGGTATTTGTTGTTGTCTGGAGTATTGAACCGTAGGCCCCCCCGGACGCAAAATCATGTATCTCGTGCGACGCCAGAAATGAATAAGAGCCGTATGTATCAAGATAGCCGGATGAAATTCCCCCACTATTCGGGAACTGATTTGTTCTCTTTACCCGCGTTAGACCGGGCCAACTCGATCCTGCGTCACCCGTTGTCGCCGAACAATTGCTGTCAGATCCCTCCCAGCATGTAAGAACCGTTTCGAGTAGGGTTGAGGAACCGGAATACATCTGACGCTCAATCTCGTAGAAGTTCGCATTTGCTCCGGTAATGTTTGTCAGGAAGTGGATGACCGTCTGGTCCTGAACGCCATTGTAGAGCGGCGCCGTAACCGTCGTTGTCCACTGATATCCCGAACCCGAGCGCGCGTATTTCCATGGACTACTTGGAGAGTCCGGTGTAGTGCGTGTGAGACCTGCGGTGCTTCCGTCAGCACACTCGATCCCGTTATTTCCGCCGGTGTATTGGTATTGAATCGTACCTCCCGCTGGGAGCGTCACGCTGGCAATTCTGCCGGTGGTGTAGCCACTATATCCGGGCGTCTGCCTCGTAGGTATACGCATAGGATCTTCCGTCTGGAAGACTCAAGCTAGTGAGAAGGTACACGTTCGACGCGGCATATTCGCCAATGCCTGAGCAGCCGAAGTTTGTCTTGATATTCTTCTGCGAATAGCTGGCCGTGTACGTAGAGTAATTTCCAGAGTTGTTCAAATAAGAGAGAGTCGTTGTAGGTGCAGATCCGACCACCGCGACTGCAGTGACCCCGAGTGTGTCGGTCCAGGTCCCATTTGACATGGAGATTTCGTTCCCATTGCCATCAACAGAGAGATAACTCGATGAACCACTTGGGGACTGGCAGTTTACGCATATCGGTGGATTAATTGCGGTTCCCTGTCTCGTCCGAAACGATACATTCATTGCGCCAGGTGCCATCGAATAGTAAGCGGTGATTCCGGATCCGTCGTTTGTCAGCGAACTCGAGGCGAAGGGAGGATTCGCGCCTGATGGAGGGCAATACTGGTCACCTGACGAGCTCACATAGGATCCGGAGGCGCCCGGGAAGGTGTGCAATCCACCCTGATCCCAATATTGTAGGTTCGTATAAACCCACGACTGCCAAGATCCCTGCCCATATTGACCGCAATGACCGGATGTGTAGGACATCGCAGTAGGAGGCATATATCGAACCTGCCTGAGTCAGGCCAGTCCATCCCCAGTTTGCAACTGGCTGCCACGCCTTGGTACTTCCTGACGTAACCGGATACCAAATCGAACTATCGTAGGTGACATTGTAGGTGAAGTTCGTTCCCCGGCCTGCCTTGTTACGAATTGGAATGTCCCAATGGGCGTTAAGGTTTCCGAGGTTGATCACATCTGGACCACCCCCAAAGCTGCCGAACTGCGGAGTGCTAATGGCAGGTTGCCCGAGGCACGAGGAACCGGCAAGAATCGCAAAGAACGTGCACAAGGTGATTCTGGAATAGTTTTTCATGTCGGTCCCCCGTTCACTGAATCTGGAAGTCAGATTGCACAAGACTGCCGTTGAACGCAGCGCTTTGAATACGAATGTCGAGTGAAAGTGTGTTGTTCAAGTACTTCTCAACGCGCATCGGCAAGACAACGCCATTTACGGCCTGGTAGTTAGAGAACTGAACCGTGACTGGAATGTCCAGCAAAGCGTTGTCGTCGGGGTGAATATTGAACGCGAGCTTCGCGGGAAGAAGAGTTGTGAAATTGAGATAGAGGTCGACCTGGCTCAGATGACGAATCAGACCGGCAGCCGTTGCCGGGACAGAACTGGGCGCGGTCTCAATCGCTTGAAAATGCGCTAGACCGTTCTCGATTCCGATGAACGACACGACTGCATTGGGATCCGAGAGAAGTCGCTGTTCAACGAAGATAGGAAAACACCACGCCGCATCAGTCATCAGGTTGTGTCCGGCGATAGGGTGCGGACTTGCACTTCCACTTGACCACGCACCCGCTATGCCTGTTGCTTGGGCTTGTCTGGTTTCTGTCACTTTGCCGGCACTCACGTCAATTTCAACGCGACTGGAACCTGATGAAACAGCCTCAAAAGCAAATGGCACGGTTTCATCGTCGGATCCCGCAATGGATTCGACGCATGCCTTGCAGTACAACGCTTTGAATCGAAACCTTCCCCATTTGCGAAGCAAGAGACGACTTCAGGACAGTCGAAACATCGGTCGATGATCCCTCTTGGTACATGCAGATTCTGACTTCCCTGAAACATAAGTAAGAGGACGGCAACAACCAACGCCCTTTTCATACCTTCTCCTTATCAACGTCGTGGCTTCGATTCCTGAGAGACGCGATCTGTCGCAGTGCCTGGCGATCAGCTCTGGCGATCTTCCAAAACAGAAACAGCGGATCTGCGGGGATGGTCTTTCTCATTGCTTCTCCGCGAAAAACTCAAGACAGACCGTCGCGTCGGCGAGACGTAGGTCTGCGCCTTAACTTTGCGCTTCGTGTCGACAGCTATTGCGCGGCCATCTTCAGTGCGAATCTTATCGCCGATTACTTTAGGAAGTGACCAATGTGAAGTCAATCCCTTATTCGCCACGTCACACGCAGGTGTGCGCAAGGTCACAACGATAGAGGGAAACATGATTCTTTATTCCACCGAAATTTCGACGCCTAAGGCATACGCCAAGTGCAAGCCTTCTTTCCGTACTGCTTTCAAACATCTGCGGGCTTTGCTGTACAGCCAGATTGAATTCATCTGCCCCGCAAGTTTTGCTCGCCCGCTCTTTGTGTGGACAGATGCTTCTTGCAGCCAGGCGATGCCTGTTTGCACTGAGATCCACGACGCACGTTCTGATGTGTGGTATTTGCTTTTAGACTTTTCGTACCCGAAACGGGGCAGGTGGGGTAGTGGGGTGCGGGGAGAGGGGGCTCGTCTCCCCGCCAGTATTCCTTATTGGGGGCCGGGAGACCTCGTCTCTACCTGAATTCGGAAGAAAACTGTGATCTGTTCATCTGTTCAGCTAAACTGCGTTGAACGGCAACCTCCCGCGAACTCGCCAACGGTCACGGGACAGTCACTTGGAAACACCGATGGAGCACTGAAGAGTTCATCCAGATTTGCGATCGATGCAGCTTGGGTGGGATTGGTGGGAAAGTTGAACTCGAACCGTTGAGTCGTCTACGCAAACACCACGAACAAAGTTACTCTCGTTTGCGTTTCGCTACGCATCCTCTCCGACTTTCAAGGAAAGCATCGGATATACTGTTGCAACTTGAGTTCTGCGTGGACTCGTTAGACTCACGACAACAGATTCGTCCAGCGCAGATGGTTTGGGAATCTCAGCTGGCGTGCAATAGAGTGCAATGCGCTATGACAACAGTGGCGTCTCTGGCAGCGGTAGCATGTTCTTTCCTGCAACTTGCAGAGCACAAACAATCGCTCTGGGTTCGAATCCCACTCTCTCCGCCATTACCTACACAGTAACCTAACAATCCAAGCAGTTTCTCCGAATTGGACTAAGGGCAAGACCGTCATCTGCACGATGCGGAAGAACACAGGTTTTTACTGAAGAACGGCAGCACGTGATTCTGAAAGCGATCCGCGACTGCACTGACATGCGTGCCGGAGTAGATCTCGAAGCTGTTTGCGATTCCGTAATTGTCGAGGATGTTATGCAGCTTGAGACTCGCCGCCCTGCAAACGTCTCACCGGAGGGTGCCCATGAGATCGATCGCCATTGCGTTGCTGTTAAGCGGAAGCTTGTGTCTTGCTCAGGGCTCAAGTGACTTCAAGCCAGCCTCCTCCAACGTTCTCGACGCGCAGTATCCGCAGGTCGATAGCAACTCGCGCGTCCAGATTCGCTTTAAGGCGCCCGATGCAACAAAGGTGAGGGTCAATTTCTGGAGCGGCGAGAAAGCCGACATGGAGAAGCAGGCGGACGGGTTCTGGACCTTCACTTCGAAATCCATGGCTCCCGGCCTTCACTACTACACGATCGTCGTCGATGGCGCCGAGGTCAGCGATCCCGGAAGCACGGCTTACTTCGGCGGCAGCAAATGGGCGAGCGCTGTCGAGGTGCCCGAAGCCGGCGTCGACTACTACCTGCCCAAAGAAGTACCGCACGGCCAGGTTCGCCAGATCTGGTATCACTCCAGTGTGACTGGCACCTGGCGCGACGCATTTGTCTACCTGCCGCCTGATTACGACACGTCGAAGGCGCGCTATCCAGTCCTCTACCTCCAGCACGGCGGAGGCGAGGATGAGACTGGATGGATCCGTCAGGGCAAGGCGAACTTCATCCTCGACAACCTGATTGCCAGCGGCAACACCAAACCGATGATCGTCGTCATGGCCAATGGCTATGCGACTCGTGCCGGCTATGTCGTGCCCGACCTCACGGGCAAACCGTTTCTTGGGCCTGACTTCATCAAAGTGATGCAGGAGAGGATGGGCGCGTTCGAAGACGACATGACCCAGGCGCTGATCCCATTTGTCGATAAGACATTTCGCACCATTCCCGATCGCGATCACCGCGCCATGGCTGGACTTTCCATGGGCGGAATGGAGACATTCCAGGTGACCTTCAATCATCTGGACCTCTTCTCCTACATTGGCGGATTCAGCGGCGCGGGCAATCCATTCCTGACGGGTGCCAAGTTCGATGTCAAGACCGCGTACAACGGAGCTCTGGCCGATCCGTCCGCATTCGCAAAGCGCGTGCACCTGCTGTGGATCGGCGTGGGCACGAATGAGCCTGAGCGCATGAAGTCTGGATTGGAGAGCCTGCACACCTCGCTCGACGCAGGAGATGTGAAGCATGTCTTTTATGAATCGCCTGGCACCGATCACGAGTGGCAGACCTGGCGACGCGACTTGAAAGACTTCGCACCGCGGCTGTTTCAGTCTACGACCGCCTCCCAATAACGAAAGGACCGGGGACAGCCTCCGAAGGAAGCGGGTAAGCCGGCAGATGGCCGCGCCGATCAGGATCGCGAGGAGCGAAACCGGAGCTTATGGAGCGTAGGAGTTTCTGCAAATCTCTTGCCATGACAGCCGCATCCGCGGGGATTCCTTCGTATGCCCGAAGCTTGTCCAGTGATCACTCCGAATTGCCTGAAGGTTTCAACCGGTACACCAAGGACTACGCAGAGTTCTGCGCTTTGCCTCCGGAAAAACGAGTCTTCTACAAGGTGAGCGATGGCAGGATCGTCTCGACAAAGCTGGATGAATCCAACTGGCAGCAGCCGGCCTGGAATTACAGCCCGGCTCCATCGCAGATCGCAGGGGGCATGTGGGACGACGTGCCGCTGGCTTCGCCGATTCCCAATCTTGCCGGAGACGGTCCCTTCAAACCCACATGGGATTCATTGCTCGAATACGAAGCGCCGGACTGGTATCGCGACGCGAAGTTCGGGATCTGGGCTCATTGGAGCCCGCAGTGCGTGGCCGAGGCCGGAGACTGGTACGCACGCAATATCTACGTTGAGGGGCAGCGGCAGTACAAGTATCACCTCGATCATTACGGGCCGGCATCGCGCTTCGGATACAAAGAGCTCTGCGCGCAATGGACGCTGCTCAACTGGGATCCCGACGAGTTGATCGCGCGCTACAAAAAGGCGGGCGCGAGAATCTTCGTGGCGCTGGCGAATCATCATTGCAACTTCGACGCCTGGGATTCGAAGCATCACCCTTGGAACTCCTCGGCCGTCGGTCCACACCGCGATGTCGTCGGCGCATGGGCCACCGCGGCTCGAAAGCAGGGACTGCGCTTCGGGGTCACTGTGCACCAGGCCCGCAATTGGTGGTGGTTTCAGCCCTCTCATGGTGCGGACAAATCAGGGCCGCTGGCCGGCGTTCCATACGATGGCGCTCTTACCGAGGCGCAGGGCAAGGGACAGTGGTGGGAAGGGCTCGATCCGCAGCGCCTCTACTGCGTGAAGCATCCAGGCGACGCGCTACCGGATGTTTCCTACGTGAAGAACTTCTACGATCGAACCCGCGATCTGATCGATCAGCACAATCCCGACCTTCTCTACTTCGACGACTCGCTCCTTCCGCTCGGCTGGGCCGGCATGAACATCGGCGCGTACTTCTACAACAACAGCCTGAAGAGGAACGGCGGCAAGATGGACGCGGTCCTGAACGTCAAAGACGTTCCTGACCGGCTTGTGAAAGCAGTGGTTGCCGACTATGAGCGCGGCTTGACCGCCGACATCATGAAGTATCCGTGGCAGTCGGAAACCTGCATCGGCGCCTGGCACTACCTGCGTTTCCTGTATGAGAAGCCGGGCGAATACGGCGGCTATCAAAATCCAAGAGAAGTGATTCACTGGCTCATTGATACCGTGAGCAAGAACGGCACGTTCATTCTCAACGTGCCCGGCAGGCCGGACGGGACCATCGACAGCAAAGAGATCGCAGTGCTCGATGGCATAACCTCCTGGATGGAGGTCAACGGCGAAGCCATCTACGAGACGCGGCCATGGAAGATCTCCGGCGAAGGGCCCAACATGGTCAAGGCCGGTTCGTTCCAGGGCGAGAGCGTCAACAAGCTTGGAGAAAAGGACATCCGCTTCACTCGCAACAAGGCGAACAACGTTGTCTACGCGATCGTGCTCGGTTGGCCCAGCGAGCCGATTATAGTACAGTTCGCTCGGACTATCGGCAGCGACCAGCCCGGGTAAGATTACCGCGAGTCGAGCTTCTGGGAACCGGAGCAAGATTGATTGGAAACAGCAGGCAGACGCTCTTCAGGTACAGCTTCCAAAGAACTATCGTCCGAAAGTGGACTACGCAGCTGCTCTCAAGATCACGTTGCGTGAGGGAATGCGGTAGGCCTCCGTGTTGTGCAGCACGAATCGCTTTCATTGGCGGCCTTTTCGAAATCCAATGATGGCCGTGACCAGGATGTCTCCCTCGCAAGGAAAAGCTCATGGATCGTCGCACGTTTCTTATTTCTTCGGGTGCCGCGGGTGTCGGAGCCCTGCTTGCACCTCCTGATTCCGGCCACGCCGCCGAGCCGCAATCTCCGGAGACCTTTTCCTGGAACACCGGTGAACTGCAGTTCGACGTTTTCTCTTGCCGCAAGGGCGCCTCCGGCAGCACATCTTCCTGCCGTCGGTATCCAGTCTCCTCGAGAATTCCGCGCGTTGGGCCGGTGTAGAGGTCGGGCTTCTCTGCAGCGGCGAAGATTCGCCCGATTCCGGAATGAAGCAGGCGGGAGGGTCTCCCGGCCAGCGTCTGCAGTTTGTCGCAAAGGATGAGCAGCAAAGCGACCGGGGAAAGACTCTCACCCTGCGGCACAAAGATGCCGACCTTCATCTCGACATCCAATCCCACTACGAAGCATTCGATGGCCTGCCCGTCGTTCGGCGTCATGTGGAGATCGTCAATACGGGTGCGGAGCCGGTTGGTGTCGAATATCTCAGCTCCGCAATGCTTCACGGTCTGGCCGATCCAGTCCACTACGACCAGGAACTGAAAATCTGGCTCGCTTACAACAGCTGGATGGCGGAAGGCCAGTGGCACAGCTTTCGCCCATCGGAGCTTGGCTTCGTGGAGAACATGCGCACAAGCTGGTCGCAGGCATCAGCGGCGAGTGTCGGAAGCTGGTCCACGGAAAAGTATCTTCCGATGGCAGTCGTCGAGAACACCAGGCTCGGCGTCGCATGGTTCTGGCAGATCGAACATAACGGCTCGTGGTATTGGGAAGTCTCGAACCTCTCGGAGAGAGGCATCCGCGCCTCCGATGTTTACGCGTATCTCGGAGGGCCGGATCAACTTCACTCCCAGGCGTGGAAAAACCTGGAGCCTGGCAAGACCTATAAGCACGGTGCCTGTCGCAATCGGTTGCGTGCGCGGCGGATTTCAGGAGGCGGTGCAGGCGCTGACCAGTTACCGAGAGCAGAGTCTGCGTTCGCAAGCGGCCGGCACAGCAT
The DNA here is from genome assembly GCA_963830285.1 of uncultured Acidobacteriaceae bacterium. Taxonomy (GTDB): domain Bacteria; phylum Acidobacteriota; class Terriglobia; order Terriglobales; family Acidobacteriaceae; genus Telmatobacter. The sequence goes on along the minus strand of CAWHLU010000006.1, from coordinate 186,655 downwards.
CTGCCTGCCCGTCATCTTCAACGACTACATGAATTGCCTCTGGGGCGATCCGACCGAAGAGAAAGAGCTTCCTCTCATCGATGCTGCCGCTGAAGCCGGATGCGAGTATTTTGTGATCGATGCCGGCTGGTACGCGGAGCGAAATGAAGACTGGTCGTCGACAGTCGGGGCTTGGCAGCCATCGAAGACACGATGGCCGCGCGGCATCCGTTTCGTCCTGGATCGAATTCGCGAAAAAGGAATGGTTCCGGGCCTTTGGCTCGAGCCGGAAGTGGCGGGCAAGCACTCCGCGCTTGCGGAGAAGCCTGATAGCTGGTTCTTCCTGCGGCATGGCCAGCGCGTAGTGAAGAACTCGCGTCTCCTGCTGGATTTCCGCAATCCCGAAGTGCGGAGCTATCTCGATGCCGTCGTCGAACGTCTGGTCAAAGAATATGGTGTCGGCTACATCAAGATGGACTACAACACCGACACGCTGGAAGGCACTGCGCAGAACGCCGATAGCCTGGGCCAGGGGCTGCTCGAACACAACCGCGCCGTTCTCAACTGGCTCGATGGTCTTCTTGATCGCTATCCTGAACTCGTCATCGAAAACTGCGGAAGCGGGGGCGGTCGTATGGATTACGGCATGCTCTCGCACACGCAGCTTCAGTCCTGCACCGATCAGGAGGAATATCTCCGCCTTCCGGCGATCGCGACAGGTTCATCCGCAGGAGTTGTTCCCTCCCAGCTCGCCGTTTGGTCCTATCCTCGTCAGGGTGCCGATGCCGACCAGGCCAGCTTCAACATGGTGACCGCCATGCTTCTGCGCATCCATCAGAGCGGGCATCTGGCCCGTCTCGATGCGCCTGCCGCGGCTCAGGTGAAAGAAGGCATCCGCGTCTATAAGGAGATCATCCGCGAACACATCCCGGATGCTGTGCCGTTTTATCCACTCGGCATGCCCGATGTCACAAACGCCATGAAGCCCATCGCTCTCGGCATACGATCGCCGAAACGCTCTTTTCTCGCGGTCTGGCGAATTGATGGAGATGCGGAAGTTCGTGTGCCGGAGGCAACGCGCGCAGAAATTCTTTACCCCAAGGATCTTGGAATTGTTATCCATTCATCTGGTGACGAGTGCATCATTGACTTTTCCCCAGACCGCGGATGGGATGCATTCTCTCTTCATCAACAAAGCCAGCCGCGACTGGGGATCGATGACGTTCTGCAGATTAAGCTGGCTCTCGGTCAACACAAGGAGACGATCGAATCTCGGCATAACCTTGTCATCGCTTATTGTGCCGAAAAGCAAAGCTCCGTTCGGAACCTCATGTGGCCGTAAAACCGGCTGCCAGTCAGCTGATATGGAAGGGGCAATCGCAGACACGATTGTGATTGACCGATTAACCCCATAGTCCGCCGGAATGGAGGGCGGAAATCATGAGGAAAGCTTCGACGACTAAAGCAAAAAACGAGAAGGGCGGCCAAAGGCGAAGCCCGGTATACCGGATGTGTTCTTCATATCGACCACCTGTTTGCGCGCATGCAGCGTCTTAATACATACGAAGCAAAGACGAACGCCATGACGAGAATCGGATCGAATTTATCCCAGGTACTGCCACCGCCATTCAGTTGTGAATAGAACGCGAGTAAGAGATCGATCGCGAGACCAGCATAAACCCACTCAGTCAATCGAGGCACATTGGGAATCAGAAGGCCCACGCCACCAAGGATGTGGGTCACGCCAATCAGAGGGATGATATAGAGCGGGTATCCGAGCTGCTGATTGGCGATCCTCCATTCGCCGGGATCGTGGATTAGATATAACCTTCCGAAGTACACCCAGATGAAGGCGACGAGGCCGGTTATTACCATCGCGGCTATTTGAGTTGCTCGACCTGCCCGCGCGGGTTTATCGATTGTGTGTTCAGTTTTCATATTTAAAGCGATCCTCTTCTTGCGGTTAAATGGCTTAAATCGTTCTGCAATAAGTCGGCCATGGCTGAGCAGCAAAGGCAGGAACCGCCGGTCGAACACGAAGCCGCGGTGGCCACGGCTGGCTGCCCCCGCCCCCAGGGCGCTGAAGCTGCTTGCCCCTGACTTACGCCTTGACGGCGTTCTGTGCAGCCGCAAACACATCGCGTGCGGATGTCGTACCCGCTACGTGTTCCGTACCCGCGATTCCGAGGTCCATCCATCCCGCGTTAATGCCCTCAAACATTTCTTCGGCAGGTCCAGTGTGGCCCTTCGGGATGCCGAACTGCTGGAACGCTTCGGCCCACCCTGCACGCGGGACTGCAAAGGCTTTTACGTCGAGTTTCAGGACTTCACCCAATTGTCCGGCCACTTCATCCGCGCTTACCATCGAACCCAGTTCGATGACGCGATGCCCTGACCACGCCGGCCCGGTCAGAAGCGTTGCCACCTCTGCGCCGATGTCGTCTGATCGCGACCATTGTCGATTTCCGGTTTGTAGGGTTGTAGAAGACCGGTAGTGTTCCGCCCTGGGCGGCCTGTAAACCGAAAAGAAAGTTTTCGAAAAAGCCGCCTGCGCGCACAAATGCGACCGGAGATGGCAGGCTGCGAAAACCTTGCTCCAAGAGTGATAAGGCCCGTGATATTCCCCACCCCGCTTGTTCTATTCGCGCCCATCGACGAGAGCGCTACCACCCGCGGGGGCACTACCTTGGTCAGCGCCTCGACATAGTTCGCAATCACGCCCTTTGCTTCTCTGTAATCAGGCGAGGGTGCCCATACAGCCGGCAACATAACAAACGCGCCCTCAACACCTTTGAGCGCCGCCGCTATGGCTGTCGCATCGTTCCAGTCTCCATCCACCAACTCCACGCCCTGGTCTGCCCACTTCGCCGCTTTCTCGCGATTGCGCACAAGTGCTCGCACCTGTTTGCCTTGCTTCAGCAGATGCCGCGCGGTGGCGCCGCCAACTTTTCCGGTAATGCCCATGACTAAATACATGCTCGTTTTCTCCTTTTGCCTCGTATTTGGCCGCCCATCCAAATGAGCGACCTGACCATTAGAGGCCTACAATAACCATTGGTTGCAAATTAATCTCTGGTTATAAAACCATATGGTTATAAATTAACAATTGGTCGCACAATGCGCCAAAAGGAACTAAGCTATTGAAGTGACATCCACATCACCAAGTCGCCGGGCAGAGCGCAAGGAAAGGTTGCGGGGCGAAATCCTTGCGGCTGCCAGCAAAATGTTTGCCGATCGCGGCTACGAAGCCGTGACGCTTCGCGAGATCGCTAAAGAGATCGGCTATACGCACGCCGTGATCTATCAGCATTTCCCCGACAAATGGCATATTCTTGCCGAGTTAAGCCGCGAGACGATCGGGCTGATGGTTCAGAACTTCGACGCGATTGCCGCTAAACATCTTTCACCGAAAGAGCGTCTTTTTGCGACTTCACGCGGCTTGATTCAATTCTGCACTGCCCATCCACAGCAGTTCCGTAACGTCTTCTTCGGGCCTGAGAACCGCGACGGCATCCGCGCTGGACAATATATCAACGACATTGGCGCGCCATTGTTCGGACGTTTCGTGCAGCTCTTTTTCGATGTTGCCAAGGATGAGGGATTGCCAAATAAGAATGACATGGTGGTAGCTCACACCTGGTGGTTTACGATCTTTGGCCTCGCCACGCTCATGGTCATCCAAGGGGTTGTGCCTGACTTGCCTGACCAGACTCTCGTGGTCGAGCAAACGATCGCAACGCTTTGGGCGGGCGTTCAGGCTGTTCCGCGATTGCCGAAAAGCGCAATCCCTAAGCGATCCGGCCGATCCCGTGCCTCAAAGCACTAATAGCTTCTATCATCCTAACTTTGAAATGCTGGCGGGAGCGACGGGACTCGAACCCGCGGCCTCCTGCGTGACAGGCAGGCGTTCTAACCAGCTGGACTACGCCCACGCATAAACTGATCCCTACCGTTACCGTTCTTTCCTTTCCGTGCCTGTCGATTCCCGAAACTTCCTGAGAATGCCGTGACAGGGCAGAGGTGGGCAATCTAACAGATAATAGAAAGTCTGACTGAGGGCGACTCAGCCAGACCCGAGCTCAATCCCGCATCCGATGCGGCGTTCTATCAATGGCAGTGTGCCAGCTGTGTGCAGCATTCGCTGAAGCATCCCGCTTCCCTGCCCCGATCTCTACCCGCTCGAATCCGAATTTCTTTGTTGCCCAACAGCATCATTAGAGCCACTTCGCCCACTTCACGAAGTAAATGCAATCTCCCCGTTCTTCTTGACGAAACAGAATTCCGTCTTCAGGAATGACCTCCACGGAACGCTTGATAATCTGCTCTGCCAACCCACGGTCTAGGATGCATTCCAATGTCGGAATCAAACGCACTGCCCTCTATGCGGCTACCCTCTGCCACATCCTTAATCGGTCCGATTACGCCGAAGGAGTTCCGTCCGTGGAGGAAGATGGAAACTTCAATGCCCCCGCCATTGAGAGTCAGTCGAGCGGAAGACAACACGATCTTTGCCAATGAAGGCTCAAGCTCCTCGCGGAATCTCAGACAGGAAGCTCTGGGCCATGCCATTATCGAGGAGATCGTCGCAGAAATCACCAAGGCCCGGTGGTTACGTCCTCTTAGAGCAAAGACAAGAACCCTATTGACGCTTTGATCGGTATCCTGGGGGCGATATCCGCTCGGCCAAGGGATGTAAAGCGTGGTTGCCATTTGGTCAATTTGACGCAGGAGATGTCTCAGATTAACGAACAATTCCGACGCGATTGGAGAGAATCTTCAAGGCTTGGCAGGAAGGCATTGCCGCCCTTTTGCGAGAGGGGCAAGATACGGGAACAGTCCGCCGCGACCTGGTTCCGGAAGAGACTGCGAGCTTTTTGATCGCGATGGTCGAAGGCTACGAAGTGCTGGCAAAGAATGCTCAGGACTCGAAGGTGTGAAATATGGGGATCAAAAATATCGTGAACTGGTTGGGTTCTCTTCGAGCGCCCGGCAGTGGCAAGAAGGGCTGACTGCATTGAGTTCGACCTGCTGTTGCGCCCTGTCCAATCACCCCTGGATTCGAGAAAAGGATGAGATTACCTCCCATCGCTCGCAAGCAGGTCACGCCGAGCGGTTGTTACGACTACTTGAATTCCATTGGACTTTTCAGGCGCAAAAGAGAGGGGTGGCATGGCGCCACCCCCTCTGCTTGTCTGCTTCTGAACCGAATCAGAAGTAGTACTTGGCTGCGAACTGCAACCAGCGGAATCCAACCTTGTTCTGCGGAATACCGGTGGTGCTCGTGTTCGAGTTGTAGGTCAGCGACGAAGCCGTGCTGAGCCCGTTGAACAGCAGGCTGTTGTCGGAGTTACCGGCCAGCCCAAAGACCGCGTTCGGGTGGTTGAGCCAGTTGGTAGCCGAGATGCGAACCTCGACACGCTGGGAATCGTTAACTCGGAATGCCTTGAAGAGCGCCAGATCGCTGCCGATGTAATGCGGGTTCCGGATATAGGGCCAGATCGTCGGACCGTTTTGTCCGAACGAGGTAGCTGTCGGCGGCAGTGGCGCTGCAAAGCAGTTGGGGTTGAAGTACTGATTCTTCAGCAATCCCTTGCGAGGATCGCAGACGATCAAAGGCTGCGGCTGGCCATTCTCGTATTGATTCGAGCCTAACCAGGTGGTGGTGCCGATCGAGTAGGTCTGGTTACCTGCAACCACGAGATTGCCATTGCTGTCCTTAGCCTCGGCAGTCGCTGGAATCGGCAGGGTGATCGGTGTGTTGATGGTCGCGCCATTTGCAGTGTGATACTGCTGGTAGTTCATGTTCATCTGAGGCGAGTTCGATTGGTAAGGCGATCCATCTTCGTACGTCGAGTAGTTGGAAATCTGCCAACCGTTCACCAGCTCGCCCAGCGCCCAGTTATTGTGGATGGGCTTGGGTAGCTTGTAGCTGAACGAGAGGTTGAAGGTCTTGGTGTGGTCATATCCGAGTGGGCCGTAGTTTGCGCCCAGATCGAACGGATTCACCACCGAACCGTTGCCGTTTCCATTGGAGGTGGAACCGTCGCGGGTACCCAGAACCTTGCCGAAGGTGAAGTTGGTGAACATGTACAGGTTGCCCGACTGCTTCTGTGCGGACACCTGCAGGGAGTTGTAGTTTGCGTAACCACCGTGCGTCTGGATCCAGATGTCACCGTAGTTGTTCAAGGGCCGATAGTCCTGCGCGTTGCCGCCCGATAGCGAGTAGCCGCTCGGAGAATTCGGAGGCGTGATCGGAGCATAGTTCATGACCACCCCGGTCTTGGGATCGACTCCGAAGAACGCTCCGTATGCAACCGGGTTGGCGTCCTGGATGTGACCGTTGCCTCCATTCTCGAGTTGGTTGCGGCTCATGCTGCCGACATACGAAAACTCGGCGACGGTGTGGCTAGGCAATGCCTGGGCAACGCCGAAGCTGTAGGTGTTCGCATAAGGCACCAGATTGTCGCCTTCCTTATCCGCTTTAATCCCTGACGCTCCATCCTGGTTGACGCCCTGCGGAATGGTGAGTTGCTTGGTCGCGGTGCAATTCGAGTTGAGGCCGCCGGTGATAGCCGAGCACTCAAGGCCGGCCTGGATTCCATTTCCGTAGAAGCCGTTCAAGCCGCCGGTTGACGATGTGTTGTAGTCAAACGATCCCAGTGGGCCGTTCATAGCCCCGCTGGCGTCGTTCGAAGAGACCTGGTAGCGGTAGGTGCCGAAACCTGCACGAACCACGGTTCTGCCCGTGCCGAATACATCGAACGCGGCGCCGAGGCGTGGGTTGTAGAAGAACAGCGGGCTCACCCAGCCTGAGCTCGGAATCTTCGAGGAAATCTTGTTCCACAACAGGCCGGTGTCGACTGGCGGGTTCGGCGTGTTGACGTAGCTTGCCGGATCCCATACCTGCGTTCCACCGATCTTGTCGTACCACTGGCCTTCGTGATCGAGGCGGAGTCCGAAGTTGAGGGTCAGCTTGCGGGTAGCCTTCCACGAGTCCTGTCCCCAGATCGACCACTCGTGCTGAGTGATGACCGGAACCACGTCAGAGTTGTACTGATCGTAGTTCTGCGGACGCATCATCAAGCGGTCGACCGTGAGGTTGTAGGTCGAAGAAGCGCCCCACGTTTCGAAGTCGTAGTTGCCGTTGATGTCGCTGCCGTTGGCCTGCAGGTTCTCGAAGGTATCCCAGTAGAAGCCGGCCTTCAGCGAGTGAGTGCCGACGATCTTGGTGAAGGTATCGCTGATCGCAGGAGCCTTCGAAGTCTTGCCGAAGGTGCCCGCACCGTAGATGCCGCTGTTGAAATCGAATTCATTGATTTCGGTCAGGCCGGAACTCCAGCCGCCCGTCGAGTTCGGAATCTGGTCGGTCTTCGAAGATCCGAACAGACTCTGTGCCGGGAATCCAAGCGCTTTACGGCTGGTTGCGCCTGTATTGGTAAGGGCCACGTCGTTGACGAATTCCGCATAGGAGAATACGAATTCGTTGGTCGTCGTGGCGCTGAACACGTGCGTGAAGTTGGCCAGGTAGACGTGAGCTGTTTCCTTTGCGACCGGTTCGGACGGATACGGAATGGTCCACTCAGGCGCCCACCATACGGAAAGCGGATGGTCATCGGTTTCCGTCTGATATGCGTAAGAGCCCCACAGCTTGTTGTTGTCGTTGAACGCGTAGGTGACCTTGCCGGTGACTTCCCAGCGATTTTGCGGTGTGCTGGGCGTGACGCCGTAGTTGTTCCAGCCGTTGGTCGCGCTGGGCGTCTGGTTCGGAGCCGGGTTGAGCTTCGTCAGCAGCAACCCTTGCGGATCGAAATAGGCACTCACGTTGGGAACCGTGCCTGTTCCGTAGGAGCCCCACGGCGAAGTCGCCGGGGCGCAACCCTGCCACCCATCATTCGTGTTGCAAGGTAGGGCATAGGCTCCCGGGTAGGTCGAAATGACATGCGGGTCAACACCTGTGTTGTTGAAGTCGCCGCTCATCTGAGCTGCCGTCGGGACGTTCATTTCGGTCGGGGCGCCACCGTAGCAGCTGTTGCAATACGGGTGCTGGATCATGTACTCATAGCCAGCCCAGAAGAACAGCTTGTCGCGATTGTGGTTGAAGTGCGGGAAGAACACCGGGCCGCCCACGTTTCCACCGACATAGTAGTAGCTCTGTGGGAAGAGGGGGAGGCCTGACGCCTTTGCAAACCAGTCGTTGGCAAAGCCAACGGCAGAGTTGCGGGCGTAGAGGTAGCCTTCACCGTGGAACTTCTGACCGCCGCTCTTGGAAAAGGCCTGCAGAACAGCCGGGCCCTTCGCGTATTCAGCGCCGTAGGAGGCCGACAGAAACTTGACGCTGTCGGTCATGTCCTGGTTGATGTTGGCAACCTGCGTTCCGGCGTTGCCCGGATCGATCAGGTTTGCGCCGTCAAGAATGACGACCGTTGAGCCGTAAGGCTGTGTGCCGTTGGCCGAGAAGTTGCCGGCGGGTCCGTTATTGGTGCCGGTTACCTGGCCGTTGAAGCCGGAGCCTGCGCCGCCAGAGTTGTTGAAGGTGACGCCGGGCATCATCTTGATCAACTCGGACGCGTTGCGACCCGTCAGAGTGGCGGAGTCAACGAGTTCGTTGTTCAAGGTGGCGCTGACTTCCGCGGTGTCTACCGGGATTTCAGCGTCTGCACCGGAGATGACCGTGACGGCCGTTGCCTCGGAACCGATCTTGAGGTGAATGTTGGGAATGGTCCGGCTGTCACCCTGGTTGAGCAGGATGCCGTTCTCTTCCCATGTGGCGAAGCTCTTGGCGGAGATCGTGACCTTGTACGTGCCCGGGATCAAGGCTGTGACTGAAAAGAATCCCTGAGCATCGGCCTTGGTCTCACGAGTGTCGCCAGTTGCCTCGTTGTTTACAACAACTTTCGCCCCGGGAACGCGGGCTTCCGTTTGGTCGGTGACGGTGCCACTCAACGTAGCGGTCAGTTGCTGTGCATTTGCGATGGAAAAGGACAAAACCATGACTGGAATGAACCAGCCAAGGTATTCGCCTGAACCATTTCGACATCGATGAAGTACTCGATGTCTTCGTCTGATTTGTAAACATTTACCAAGCCTCCTGAAGCGTTTGTTGTTCTTGTTTTTTAATATCCAGCAGACAACTGACCTCGACGCGCCGAAGTTAGCCATCGCCAGAAAACCATCTAAGTGAATCGAGTATCGATATCACAGTCGATACACGATGGGCAAGCGCTTTTTGGGCCTGGAACCCTCAAGTAAAACGGTTTCCCATATCACTCAGATTTCTTGAGATTTATCCGGGCAGGCCTGTTGGCCAATTGTCATTCAATTGTCACCGGACTCGTCTTTTCAAGTAGTCAGCTCGAAATCCACCGCGGAAAGGGTGGAGATACTCCAATTTTCAGTAGTCGGCTCGAAATCCACCCTGAGCGGGAGGAAAATACCCCAATTACTGTACGGCTGGCACCGATTCTTGGATGTGATCCGGATTACGCATCAATTTCACGCTTTCCGGAACGGCCTGCCGGGAACGATCCCGTGGCCCTCGAGGATAGTGACTAGGCGGTTGGCAGATTGCGCAGAGTATTTTTCAACCGCTCCACAGGGCCAGATTACTTCGATGTCGGCAAGCGGTCTCCGATCCGAGCCCAAAATGAAGGCGCGGGTCATTTGACGACATGTAGCTCGCCTGGCTCATGACGGCCTGGGCCTGCGTTTTGCCGCCATAGCGAACCAGCACCCGGGCGCCAATGGCGCTGCGATTGCTCTTCGTTCCCTCCAAGCCGAACCTTGATCCAATGGTTCTCTTTGGGAGCGTCGTTGCGGAGCAGCGAAGGCGGCTCGTGCTGGTTCATGATGACGATGTCGAGGTCGCCGTCGTTGTCGAAATCACCAAAGGCGCACCCTCGGCTTACGTGGCGAGCGCCGATCGCCGGGCCCGGCTTCGTCGCCCATCCGGGTAAAGGTGCCATTGCCCCGATTCCGGAACAGAACGCGGGGCCCCTTGTACGGGAACTTTGGGTTGATTTTCTCCACTTCTGCGTAAACGTTTCCCGTGACCCAGAATATGTCGGGATAGCCATCGTTATCCAGGTCGAAAAGGCAGGTTCCCCAGCTCACGTAGGTCCGTTCTCCGGCCAGTCCAGCCTGCTGTGCCACGTCGTCGAAGTTGCCCTTGCCGTCGTTCCGGTAGAGGCCGGTCGGCCTGCAGCTGGAAGTGGGTCTTGACGATGTCGAGGTGTCCATCGAGGTCGTAATCGCCCACGCCGATTCCCATCCCGGCCATCTCCTGGCCGTCGGGGCTGATGGCGACCCCGCGCATCAGGCCCTCTTCGCGAAACGTGCCGTCGTGGTTGTTCAGCAGCAGGAGGCTCTGCGTGGTGTCGCAAGCTACGAAGAGATCAGGCCAGCCGTCCTCGTCGACATCGAAGGTGACGGCGGTCAGCCCGTAGGAACTTTTGATGGCTGCGATCCCGGATTCTTTGGAGACATCGGTGAAAGTGCCATCGCCGTTGTTCCTGTAGAGGAAATGCTGCGGCGCCTTCAGTCCCTTCGGACCGCATGCGACCGGCACGCCTTCGTAGTTGCAGTTGGGCATGTTGAGGGACGGCTTGAGTGCGTTGGCCATGTCGATATCGACATAATTGGAGACGAACAGGTCGAGCAGTCCGTCGCGGTTGTAATCGATGAATGTGCAGCCGGCGCCGAAGCGGATGCCGTCGTGGGTGAGGTGCGCCTTCTCAGTAACATCGGTAAAGGTGCCGTTTCCATTGTTGTGATAGAGCTTGTTCTGGCCGTAGTAGGTAAGAAACAGGTCTTCGAATCCGTCGTTGTTGTAGTCGCCGACACACACTCCGACAGCCCAGCCGGCATCCCACAGGCCCGCTTCTTTGGTTACGTCCTTGAATGTGCCGTCGCGATTGTTTTTGTAGAGCCGGTTGGATGCGTCCGGGCGGCACGGCCTCGAGGGTTCGGCCGCCGAGGATGAAGATGTCCATCCAGCCGTCGTTGTCGTAATCGAAGAAGGCGCAGCCGCCACCCATCTCCTCAATGATGTAGGTCACGGTCTCTGGAACGCCGTAGTACATCGTGGCAGTCAGGCCGGCGCTTGCGGCGACATCGGTAAACGTTGAGAAAGGCTTGGCTGCGGAGGCCGGATGATTCGTCTGGCCGGCCAGCAGGCCACGCGGCAAGACCGCTGAAGCACACATCGCCGAAGCCGCCTGCAACAGTCTTCGCCGGCTCCAGCCGGAAGTGGGGAAGAACGTATTCATCCTTTGAGCTTCTTCATTCTGACATTGCTTCGCTGCAAGCGGCAAACAGCCTTGGGATTGCGATTGAGCTGATCACGGATGGGCTTGCTGCGCAGCAGAATCGTGAGACAGGCGATCGTTCAGCTTTTGCGCGCGCTCGTTCTCCGGCTCCAGGCGAAGCGCCATCGCGACCGCGTCGCGAGCTTCCGGGAACTTCCCCGCCATGGCGAGTTCCGCAGCGAGGTTGATCCAGGCGTCGACGTAACCGGGCGCGGCATGCACCGCCAGGCGAAAGTGCTCGACGGCGCCGGTGGCATCTCCGCTGCGCGACAGCAAGTAGCCCAGTTCGTTTTGCGCGCCCGCCAGGTCGGGATTCAACTGGACGGCTTGTTCCAGTTGAGCGCGTTCGCCATCGACATCGCCGGCTTGATGGAGCGCAAGAGCCAGCTTGTACTTGTAATTCGCGTCATCCGGTTTGGCCGCGACAGCTTCCTTGTAGTGGCCGATGGCATCCTGCACCTTGTCATTTTTCAATTCGTCGTCGGCCTGCGCTGCTTTCATGGATGCCTCAAGATTGGCCTCATCGCTCGCCTTCTGCTCCTCGTAGGCGCTGAACTCCTTGCGGGCAAGGTCCGCTTCGCCAAGCCCGCGCAGTGCGAGCGCCAGCTGGTAGTGCGCCTGCGGTTCCCGGGCGCCCATGGCGATGGCCTTCTCCAACTCCTGGCGCGCCGGAGCCCAATCCTTCAAGAAGACAAGCACCAGGCCCAGTTCGTAGTGCGAGTTGGGAGAATTGGGATCGGCGGCGACCGATTGCTCAAGGAGGTTCTTCGCGCCGGGATAGTCGCCCACGGCGCGCAGAACGATTCCGTTCAGGTAGAGGACCTCGGGATCGTGCGGCCGCGCTGCCAGCAACTTTGGTCCGATGGGACGGGCGGCGTTGATGTGATTGGTGAGAACGAGAATGCGAAAGAGCTGGACCACGGCATCCTGATTGTTGGGATTGGCATCGGCGATATGCTGGGCCAGGTTGATGGCATCCTGATAGCGAACCTGCTTCACCAGCACCACAATCAACGCGCTCGAAAGCGGCAGGGAACTGGGGTGGGCGTTCAAAGCTTCCGTCAGCGTGTCGCGGGCCTCGTCCAGCATATTCATATTGCCCAGAGCGCGTGCGAGGTTGATGGTGAGTTTTTCAGTGTGAGGCGCCGAGCGCAGCAGCAGAACGACGTCGATGTACGCGTTGCGATCGAGCAGATCCTGGCTGAGGCCTTCAAGAGCGGTCGCGGATTTTGGATCGATGGCAAGAGCCTGGCGCCATTGCTGCTCGGCTTCCTGCCGCTTGCCTGTCTGATCCAGCACGAATGCCAGCACTTCGTGTGGCTTGATGACCTGGGGATCGAGTTCGACGGCCTTTTGCAATTCCGGAAGCGCGTCTACATTTCGGTTGCCATCGACTAGGGCGAGGCCAGCAAGATAATGGAGCTGTGCCGACTTCGGATCGCCCTTCAGTGCCGCTTGAAAGATTGCGATGGCGCAGTCGAATTGCTTGTGGCTGGCGTACCAGTTGCCGAGGGAAACTGCATTTTCCGTCGTGGGATGGGCCTTCAGTTGTGCCACGAGTGCCGCGGGACCTGTGCACGCTGCATGGGCGGTCGCGGCAAAGCCTGAAACAACGGCCAGCACAAAACCTGCATACTTCGCGCCCAGCCGATTGCCCACTGAAAGGATCTCCTGCCAGCAAGGATACCAACTTCAGAGCGGATCGTCTCAACTGCACGCAAACCGCGAGATATGCCAAACTGCATCTGAGGGATTCGAGGACACAAGCATGGAATGGCAGGACCAGGGAGTCAGCTCCGACATCGAAGATCGCCGGGGCAGCAGCGGTGGCGGATTCGGCTTTGGCGGCGGCATGGGCATCGGCGGATTCATCCTGGTGCTCATCATCAGCGTCATTACCGGACGCAACTTCTTCGCTGGCAGCGGGCAGTCGAACGTTGACTCGGGACCATCGAGCGGGCCAGTCACGCAATCCGCCGGCGAAGATCGGGACGTGCATCTCATCAGCTTTGTGCTCGATGATGCGCAGAATACCTGGGCAAAAATCTTTGCTGCGCATGGCCGTCAATACCGTCACGCGAAACTCGTTCTATATCGGGATGTGACGTATTCCGGTTGCGGCACAGCGCAGGCGAGCACCGGTCCCTTCTACTGTCCCGAAGACGAAAAAGTCTACATTGACCTGTCGTTCTGGCAGGAGTTGAAGCGTTTCGGCGGAGACACCGGCGATTTTGCGCAGGCTTATGTAGTCGCGCACGAGCTTGGGCATCACGTGCAGAAGCTGCTCGGCATCGAACAGAAAATGCGCACGCTCTCGCAGCAGGACGAGGGCGAGCAAAATCCGCTTTCCGTCGATCTCGAATTGCAGGCCGACTGCTTCGCCGGCGTGTGGGGACACTCGACCGAACAGCGCAACATCGTCCACGAAGATGACGTAGAGGGCGCGCTCAAAGCAGCCGCCGCCGTGGGCGACGATCACCTGCAACGGATGAGCGGGCGAGCCGTCAGCCCCGAATCGTGGACGCACGGATCGAGCTCGCAGCGAACAGAATGGTTCAAGCGCGGCCTCGAGGGCGGCCAGGCAAGCAGCTGTCCCACCTTCAACGGCAAGCTCGCCCCGTGAAGAAAACCGGGAACAAGGGAATGGAGAATGGGAAAAAAGCCGGGTGGCCCGGTGCCGGTTTTGGCACCCGGGGCACCCGGCCGTCTGGTTATGGGGCCGAGGGAATTTTGGGTTCGATTACGCCGGCTTTTGCCAGGGATCGCGGAGGAGCGAGCAGAGGCCGAGGTCGTTGCCATAACGTTCTACTTCCACCTCGGCCATTTGGATGGCACTCGGCATCCCCTTGAAGGCCGGAACGGCATCGGAGCCCATGATCTGAGGGGCGACGAAGAGGTGGACGCGGTCGACCATGCCGCTGGCGAGCAGGGCGGTATTGAGGCGCGTTCCCGTTTCGCTGAGAAGCGTGAGGATGCCTTCCTCGCCGAGCTTGTCGAACAGCTTGCCGAGGGGAACGCGGCCCGCCTGCAATCCGGACAGCGAAGACCTGTCGCCAGGGCTTCCGGCTTCGGCTGGGAGTACTTCGACGCGCACGCCACGAGTGCGGAGTTCGTTGATGCGGGTTTCGTCTTTGGAGACGGTGAAGATGACGACGTCGTTCTGCGCGCCGCGCACCATCTTGGAATCGAGCGGCATGCGCAGAGCAGAATCGAGAACGACGCGCAGGAGCGCGCGGCGACGACGAAGGCCGCTTCGGTCAGTGAGCATGGGATCGTCGGCAAGGATGGTGTCGACGCCGGTGAGTGCGGCGTCGGCTTGCCAACGGAGAGGTTGCACCGCCGCGCGTGCGAGTTCGCTGGTGATCCAGTAGGGTTCGCGAGCAGTGTGATGGCCGGGGGGCGGTGCGATGCGGCCGTCGAGCGTCATTGCCACTTTCATCAAGACGAGGGGACGTTTGTGCTGGATCCAGCGGGCGAAGCCTTCGTTGATGCGGCGTGCTTCTGCCTCACAGACTCCGATCTCCGTGCGAAGGCCCGCCGCCCGCAGGGCTTCCATGCCGTGGCCGGTGACATTGGGATTGGGATCGCCGGTGGCGGCGACGACGCGGGCGATTCCGGCGGCAATGAGCGCCTGGGTACAGGGACCCGTGCGCCCGGTGTGATTGCAGGGTTCGAGCGTGACGTAAGCGGTGCCGCCTTTTAGACGATCGCCGGCATGCTGCATGGCTTCGCCAAGGGCGACGATTTCAGCGTGGTCGAGCAGGTCGTATTCGTGCCAGCCTTCTCCGACAACCTGGCCGGCGCGATCGAGGATGACGCAGCCGACGGCAGGGTTTGGGGAGCTTACGCCGATGCCGCGGCGGGCTAGGTCCAGTGCTCGCTGCATCCAGTAAACGTCTTTTTCCGGGATATTCATGTTTTCTAGCAATCAATAGATTGCGGCAGGAAGAAGTGTAACTGTTCAAACCGGAGAGAAACTACAAAGGAAGTGTCAGGAAATTACCCTAGTAGTGCGTCGACGAAGGCCTCGACAAGAAGCAGATCCTTCGTTTACCACCCCCGAGCTGAAATGCGTTCGGGGCTCCGTGCGCTCAGGATGACACATTTGTTGGGTCGTCTTTAGCCGAGTAATGCGTCGACAAAGGCTTCGGGAGAGAACTCGAGGAGGTCGCTCATCTGCTCGCCTACGCCTACGAAGCGGACTGGCAAATTCAGTTCGCGAGCGATGGCAACGGCGATGCCGCCCTTTGCGGTGCCGTCGAGCTTGGTGAGGACGATGCCGGTGGCGCCGGCTGATTGCGTGAACTGGCGGGCCTGCTGCAAGCCGTTCTGGCCGGTCGTTGCGTCCATGACAAGAAGGACCTCGTGCGGCGCGCCGGGGATGAGCTTTGATGCGGTGCGGCGCATCTTGTCCAGTTCGTCCATGAGACCGGATTTGGTGTGCAGTCGGCCGGCGGTATCGACGATAAGTTCTGCGATGTTCCGGGCTTTGGCGGCGCTGGCCGCATCGAAAAGCACGGCAGCAGGGTCGCCACCCTGGCGGGTTTTGATCATCTCGACGCCACTACGGCCTGCCCAGACTTCGAGCTGTTCAATGGCGGCGGCGCGAAAGGTGTCGGCGGCGCAAAGGAGCACGGATTTGTTTTGCGCGCGATACCAGGCGGCGAGTTTGCCGCTGGTGGTGGTTTTGCCAGTGCCGTTGACGCCGACGAGAAAGGTGACCCTGGGCGGCGCAGATGGGTTGGCCACGGGGCAGATGGGGGCTTCGAGTATTCCGCGCAGTTGCGCTTTCAGCAAGCCGCGCAGTTCTTCGCCCCCTGCGATCGACTGCCTGCGGGCGCGCTCGCGTAGGGCATCGAGGATTTCGGTCGTGGTCTGCACGCCGATATCGCTCATGATGAGTGCAGTTTCGAGCTCTTCGAGGGACGATTCGTCGACTTCGCGGGTGAGAGCGACGATATCGTTGATGCGCGAAGAAAAGGTCTCGCGGGTGCGCGAGACGGCTTCGCGCATGCGGGAGAGAAAGCCACCCCTCTGAGGCGATTCCTCTTCGGCAGTCTGGGCTCCCTGGTCTTTCTTTTTATCTTTCGGTTCTTCGTCGTAACCGGTAAATAGCGTGATCATCGCGTAGGGTTCCGCTCTTAAGTCTAGAGTATCGCGCGCGTGGGCGCGAATGCTGCGGCGGAACTGCCGTCATTTCAACGAAACGATTTCCGGCACTTGTGCACTAGGATGTTGGGGAATCAAAACGGCTGCTTTGCTACGCATGAGGAGACGCATGAGGGCCACCAAAGGGAACTCGATCTTGATCATCATCCTTGCTTTTGTTGTGGTGGCCTCGGGGCTTTGCCAGAATCCGCCGCCGATTCCTGCCGTCAGCGACATTCACCAGGGGTTCATCTACCAGATTGTGACGGATCGGTTTTTCAATGGCGACGCGAGCAACGACGATCCGCCGCAGAGCGCGGGGGAATTCGATCCTAACGGATTCACGACGCCGGCGAACTGGCGCGACTACTGGGGAGGTGACCTGGCGGGAATCACCCAGAAGTTGGCGTATCTGAAATCGATGGGCGTAGCAGCGATATGGATTTCGCCGCCGGTCGATAACGCGAACAAGCCTGACGGTGGCGGAGCAAGTGGATATCACGGGTATTGGCCGCGTGACATGAAGCGGATCGAAGAGCACTTCGGCGATGCGGCAAACAGTTGGGCGGCATTCGACAAGCTGACCGCGGCGGCACACGCGAACGGGATAAGGGTGATCGTCGATTTTGTGGCGAACCATACCAATGACATTGGCGTGGGC
Source organism: uncultured Acidobacteriaceae bacterium (assembly GCA_963830285.1). Classification (GTDB taxonomy): domain Bacteria; phylum Acidobacteriota; class Terriglobia; order Terriglobales; family Acidobacteriaceae; genus Telmatobacter. Next base: position 169,564 of record CAWHLU010000006.1, on the reverse strand, counting down.
GAGAATGGCGCTCTCTACGATGACGGACTGAAGGTGACGGATTATTCGAGCGACACGGGGGCCACTCCTTATTACCATCACACGCCGAACATGACGGATTTCGAGGACCGGTACCAATTGCAGTACGACACGCTGTTCGGGTTGGCCGACCTGGATCAGACGAATCCGTGGGTGGACAACTACATTAAGGCGGCTGTTGGGCAGTTGCTGGCTCACGGCGCGGATGGATTTCGGTTCGACGCGGTGAAGCACGTGAATTGGGGATGGGAGTACAGCCTGGAGAATTCGATTGCCAACTGGAGCGGTGCGCAGACGCTGCCCACTGCAACGGCACGACCTTTTGTGTTTGGAGAGTGGCTGGAGGGGTCGGGCGATCCATTGTATGCCGACTCGGTGAAGTTCTCGAATCGCAGCGGGATGAACCTGTTGGACTATCCGCTCTACGGGCCGCTTGTCGATGTGTTTGCGAAAGGGAAGAGCTTCAGAGAGATCGACGACGAATTGAATCTCGAGCGCTCGGGCAATTCGAGTACGGAGGGCTTCGCGCAGCCGAATGACCTGGTTACGTTTTTTGACAACCACGACAATCCGCGGATTCAGTCGATCGGCGCAGATGCGACGGCGGTGAAGATAGCGTTGAGTTTCATTTTTACGTGCCGGGGCGTGCCGGTGGTGTATTACGGCGACGAGCAGTATCTGCACAACGACACGGGAGGCGGCAACGATCCTTACGATCGCAATGCGATGACGAGTTTCGCGACGACGGATGCCGTCACGCTGATCCGGTACCTGGCGGCACTGAGAGCTTCGAATCCTGCAATCGCCTACGGAACGATGCAGCAGCGCTGGATCAGCGACGATGTCTACATCTACGAGCGCAGACTGGGCGGCAATGTGGTTCTGGTGGCGATCAACAAGAGCCAGACGAGTGACCAGGCAATCAGCGGTCTTTTGACTTCGCTCGGGCCGGGACAATATGCCGACTACCTGAAGGCAACGATGGGTGGAGTCGGGCTCTCAGTGACAGGGACCGGTGGAGAGAATGACGCAACGGCGAATTTCACACTGCCGCATCGCAGCGTGTCGATCTGGGTGGCGGCGGGAAATGCCGGGCCGGCGATTGGAAGCATCACACCGCGAGTGGCGAATGCGGCCGCTTTGGTGACGATTGCCGGGGTGGGATTTGGGACGACAGCCGGTGCGGTGCGCTTTTCAGTGGGCGGATTGGAGAAGCCTGCCAAGATTGTGCGGTGGGCCGACGGTGAGATCACGGCGAGGGTGCCGGACGTCACTGCCGGACCGGCGCAGGTGGCGGTCACGCGCGGGTCCGCAACATCCGGTGCGGCCCCGTTCACGACTTCCACGGGCAAGCTCATCGCGGTCAATTTCTCTGTCTCAGGTGTGCCCGCACTCGCATCCGGCGATGCCGTGATGCTGACGGGCAGCCTGGCAGAGCTGGGTGGTTGGTCCACGAGATGGGATACCGCAGACGGGCCTGCTGTGATTCCGTCAGCGGGCAATGCGCTGCTTACCGTTTCGGTTCCCGCCGGGGCCAACTCGGAATTCAAGTTTTTCGTTCTGCACGCGGATGGATCGGTGCGATGGGAGGGCGGTTCAAATCACCTTTATACGATTCCGGCCAGTGGAGTCGGTGCCATCAATGTGAATTGGCAACCCTGAGAGGTTTTTCTCTTCACACTGCTCATAACATTTATACGGTTTTCCGCTTGAACTGCGGGTGGGGGTTGCGGAAGAATCTTCAGACGGCCTGCGAGCCAGCGATGCACTCAACCCTCGCAGTGGAGGAAAGCATGAGTCAGGTACGTGTACTGGTTGGAACCAAGAAAGGCGCCTTTATCCTTTCGTCGGATGGCAAACGGGACAGATGGGACGTGAGCGGGCCCTTTTTTGCGGGGTGGGAGATCTACCACATGAAGGGCTCGCCGGTGGATCCGGAGCGCATCTACGTGTCGCAGACCAGCGGATGGTTTGGGCAGCTGCTGCAGGCCTCGAACGATGGCGGCAAGACATGGTTTCAGCCAGGCGTGAAGCCCGAGGATGCGACCCCGCAATGGCCGCCGGTCAAGAGCAATCGATTTGTATATGATTCGTCGAATGAAACGGGAAAGCCGCTGACGACGCACCAGTGGTATGACGGCACGCAGAAGCCGTGGGAGTTCAAGCGCGTGTGGCACGTGGAGCCTTCGCTGACCGACGCGAATACGGTGTATGCCGGGGTTGAGGATGCGGCGATCTTTCGTTCGACGGATGGCGGGGTGAGCTGGAACGAGATGCCCGGCTTGCGAGGCCACGGCACCGGGCCTGACTGGCAGCCAGGCGCGGGCGGGATGTGTTTGCACTCGATCATCCTCGATCCGAGCGATCCCGAGCGCATGTACATTGCCATTTCGGCAGCTGGCGCGTTTCGCACCGATGATGGGGGCGAGTCGTGGAAGCCGATTAATAAGGGACTCTATTCGAAGTACATTCCCAATCCCACAGCGGACGTGGGTCACTGCGTTCACCACATCGCGATGAATCCGGCGCGGCCCGGGACGCTGTTCATGCAGAAGCACTGGGACGTGATGCGCTCAGATGACGCGGGCGATCACTGGACCAAGATCAGCGGCAATCTGCCGACCGATTTCGGATTCGTGATCGACATTAACTCGAATGAGCCGGACACGGTTTACGTGGTGCCGATCAAGAGCGACTCTGAGCATTTTCCTCTGGAGGGGAGACTGCGCGTGTACCGCAGCCGGACCGGCGGCAATGAATGGGAAGAACTCGGCAAGGGGCTGCCGGAAAAGGATTGCTACGTGAACGTCCTGCGCGATGCGATGGCGGTGGACAAGCTGGACAACTGTGGCGTGTATTTCGGCACTACAGGCGGACAGGTGTACGTGTCGCCGGATGGCGGCGACTCGTGGAAGGCGATCGTGCACGATCTCCCGGCGGTGTTGTCGGTTGAAGTGCAGACGCTGGCGTGACCACCTGCGGTGGGGCAGACGCGCCTTCGGCGCCACTCGCCGCAGAAATGTAACTCCAGCGGGAGGCGCGATAACTGACGATGCTTCGCTCGGTCCACAAAGTTCGCGTGGAGATTCCGTATCATTTGCGGAATCTTGCGCGCGTCGATGGCGATATCACATTGGAGATTGCGGGAACGGTGACGTTGCGTTCAGTGCTGGATGCGCTGGAGGCTTGTTATCCCATACTCTGCGGAACCATTCGCGATCACGACACGCTCAAACGGCGGCCGTTTCTGCGATTCTTTGCGTGCATGGAAGACCTCTCGCTGCAAGCCCCGGACGCGCCGCTGCCGGCAGCAGTGGCGGAAGGCAAGGAGCCGCTGCTGATCATCGGCGCGATTGCGGGTGGCTAGCAGGTGTTTTGGTGATTCAGGCCGGGAGGAGTGCGTTAGTGTTCGCCCTTGCCGGGGCGGAGCATGAGTTCGCGGATCGCTTCGCGCGGGTCCTTTCCTCTTTCGAGGATGAGTTCCATCTGCTCGGTGATGGGCATCTCGATATCGTGTTCGCGCGCAAGCCCGAGTGCAGCACGCGTGGTGAGCACGCCCTCGGCGACTTTTCCGCCGAGGCTTTCTAGAATTTCAGGCAGCTTGCGGCCCTGACCGAGAGCCTGGCCGACGGTGCGGTTGCGCGAGAGCGAGCCTGTGCAGGTGAGCACCAGGTCGCCGACACCGCTGAGCCCGGCGAGCGTTTCGCGCTGCCCGCCACAGGCCACGGCGAGGCGGGTGATTTCGGCAATGCCACGCGTAATGAGGGCGGCCGTCGAATTGTGACCCAGTCCTACGCCGGCAGCAACTCCCGCAGCGATTGCGATTACATTCTTGAGCGCGCCCCCCAACTCAACGCCAATTACATCGGTGGATGTGTAGAGTCGAAGCGTTTCGGAGGAGAACTCTTGCTGGATGAGCGTGGCGATCTGCGGATCGCTGAAGGCAACGGTAACGGCGGTGGGTTGTCCCTGGGCGACTTCGATTGCAAAACTCGGGCCGGAGAATGCGCCGATGGAGAGGAGCAGGCCCGCGGATTCGAGGGTTTGGGAGATCACCTTGGTCATACGCAGATGGGTCTCTTTTTCGATGCCCTTGGTGGCGCTTACGACAAATTGACCACTGTGCAAGTGGCTCTTGACGCGGTGCAACGTGGAGCGGAGAAACTCGGAAGGAATGACGGAGACCAGAATATCGGCGGCCGCAATCGGCGCCATTTCTGCAGTGACGGCCAGATCGGCGGGAAGAGGGAATCCTGGAAGAAAGAGGGTGTTTTCTCGCGCGCCCTGAATCTGCCGTGCTTCATCCTGACTGTGCGCCCAGAGGGTGATTTCGTGTTCGCCGCGACGGGATAGCGACAGTGCGATGGCGGTTCCCCATGCCCCGGCGCCAAGCACAACAATCCGGCTCATGCGGTTTTCCTCTCCTGCGTGTGTGCGCCGAATCGACTTTCTGTTCCAGTGGCGAGGCGGCGAATGTTCTGGTGGTGCTTGAGGATGATAAGGGAAGCTACGAAGACCTGAGCCGCGATGTAGGGCGCGGGTTTATCTCCGTGTACGAGGAACCAGGCAAAAACGGGAAAGCTGGCGGCACCGAGAATCGAAGCCAGCGAGACGTAGCGAGTGAAAAGCAGGATGGCTGCGAAGAGACCAATGGCCGCGAGGGCGGCGAGCGGCGCGGCAACGAGGAAGACGCCGAAGCCGGTTGCAACGCCTTTCCCGCCGCGGAAATGGAGCCATACGGGGAACATATGTCCGAGGACAGCAGAAACGGCTGCGATGGCCTCTGCGTCGCGGAATGGCATCGAGGGCAGCAGATGACGAGCCAGGATGGAACACAGCAAGACCGCAGCGGCGCCTTTAAGCGTGTCCAGCAGAAATGTGGCTGCGCCGAGGCCTTTTCCGCCGGAACGCAGCACGTTGGTGGCGCCGATGTTGCCGCTGCCAACCGAACGTATGTCCTCATGGCGAAAGAGCTTGACGAGCAGGTATCCGGTTGGAATGGAACCCAGCAGGTAAGCGAGCACCACAATCAATAAGACTGCAAGGAGCATGACGAAACAGAGTTTAGCAGGTGAGGCGGATCGATTTTGAGACACGCCGGACGGGGGAGGCGGGGTCTACATTGCAATCTCCTCTGGGGTTGGGCCGGCGTTTGCCGACGAATTATTGGCTGACGCAATCGAGAAGGTCGGAGTAACGAGCGACATTGCCGAATCGATAGAGCGCGTACCATGCGTCCAGAGCTTCGCGGCTGTAGAGGCCGAGGGTGCGGAAGATCTCACGGGCGAATTCGACCGGGGCAATTCCGGAAGCGGTGATGACGCCCTCATCGGTCACTGCGGGTGCGTCGCAGTAGAAGCTGCCTCCGCGATATCCGCTCGCAGCGAGATATTCGCGGCTGTTGCTGGTGTGGTGAAAGTCGTCGAGCATTCCGGCCCGGGCAAGAGCCAGAGTCGCACCGCAGATGGCTGCGATGGGAACGGCCTCTACAAAGAACACACGTGCGAGTTCGATGGCCTCCGCGTTGCCGGCGAATTCCCACTGATCGCCACCAGGAAGAATGAGCATCGCGCTTTGATTGGGGTCAACCTCGGACAGCGTGATGTCGGGCAGGATGCGTATTCCGCCCATTGTCGTGATCGGCTGCGTGGTCGATCCGACGGTGACGACGCGATACCGGCCGGGATTGCTCTGGAACCGGGGACTATTGATACCGGCGATGGCAAACGCGGGTTCCCAGTCTGCCATCGAGTCGAATACGAAAAGGTGAACCGTGCGGATGCTCATCTGATGACCTCCAACCACAAAATGATGATCGCGCATCTTATATGACAATCCATGTCATATATGATTTGGGAGAATAAGAAATGTTGAGGGAAGGTGAGCGCGGGTGAAGGCTGATCGACTGATGTCGGTGCTGCTTCTGCTACAGGCACGTGGGCAGGTTACGGAACGAGAGCTTGCCGAGCAGTTGGAGGTGTCGCAGCGGACGATTCATCGCGATCTTGAATCTCTGAGCGCGGCACGGATTCCGGTGTCTGCGATTCGCGGCGCGCAGGGTGGGTGGCAACTGGAGAAGGGGTGGCGCACTCATGTGCCGGGTCTCGATGAGTCCGAGATCCAGGCACTTTTGATGGCACAGCCGCGGGGACTGGGGAATCCAAGGCTTGCGGCTGCGGCGCAGAGTGCATTGACCAAGCTGATGGCAGCCATGCCCGAGCCGATGAAGGCGCAGGCGGCACATTTGCAGCAGCGGCTTCACGTCGATCCTACGGGTTGGCGCGATACGGGCGAGGATCTGTCGATGCTCGCGGCAGTGCAGGATGCAGTGTCCCGCGATCGCAAGCTGACGTTTGATTACACGAAGCCCGATGGAGAGCAATCGAGCCGGACGGTCGACCCGCTGGGCCTGGTGTCAAAGGGGCTCACCTGGTACCTTGTGGCGCGCACAGCGAAAGGCATGCGGACTTTCCGGGTGTCGCGCATGAAGCGGGTTGCGGTGCTGGCGGTTGGCTTCGAGCGGCCGGCGCGCTTTGACCTGGTTGAGCATTGGCGAGCTTCCACTGCTGAACTTGGCCTCAAAAGGGCAAGCTATCGCACGATTCTTTCGCTGACATCCGATGCGGCGCGGAGCGTTCAAGCGTGGTGTGTCACTAAGGCCGTCTCTCCGGGGGACGCTGGCCGCAAAGGACACGCTGGAAAGGCGGTGCTTCGCGTCGATTTCGACAATGAGGGACAGGCGCAGTTCATCGTGCTCGGTCTCGGTTCTCGCGCAAGTGTTCTGGAGCCGGAGAGCTTACGGCAATGGGTCGAGGCCGAGGCGAGGGAAGTTGCGGGGGCAGCCGAGCAGATTTAAGGGCTTGCGAAAAAACCACGCAGAGGCGCAGCGGAAGCAGGACGTCTCGCAGGGGCTGCGCAAAAAGGGTAAACAACCGGCGAATAGGCGCAAGAGCGTCCCTCAGCGGCTAAAGCCGATGCCGACTTTGAGCCAATTGCGGCACGCACCCAGAGGGCACCCGATCCGTGGCCTTTCAAAGACTTTGTCCCTGGAGTTTCTCGGCACCCTGCGGAGTCAATCTGGAGATTCGCGATTTCGGTTGCATCGCGCGCGTGTATACTTCGGCTCTCCCCTCATCCAGACGATGAGTTTGAACGAAAGGCGGGAATCGATGCCCAGTTTTCTAGTTCAGGTTGCATATCATTCTGAGGCCGTGGCTGCGCTGATCAAGAAGCCACACGACCGCTCCGCGGTGGTCGGCAAGGTGGTTGAAAAGCTAGGCGGCACGCTCAAAGGAGCGTGGCTGTGCTTCGGAGATTACGACACGGTCGTAGTGGCTGAATTGCCGGACAACGTGAGCGCGGCGGCATTCGCAATGGCCATCAGTGCCGGAGGCTCCTGCAAATCCGTCAAGACCACGCCGTTGCTTTCGGTGGACGATGGCATTGCCGCGATGAAGAAAGCGGGCGGGTCGGGGTACAAACCGGTTAAGTAGCGATGCAGTCGAGGCCGACGAAGACAGAAAGAGGGCTTCGCTGGCCTTGTTCTGCTTTGTGCACATCCCATCCGATTTAGTAATCGCGATTTGGACCAGGAAGGACAACTGCGGGTTTCTCCACTTCGGTCGCGAGCGCGACCTGCGGTCGAAATGACAGCGTGCAGTGCGGATCGAGGACTTCGCTCCGTTCGAAATGGGAAGTATTAGTCGGGCAGGGATCAGTCGACCATGAGTTCGCCGGGCAGGATGGGCCGAGTGCGAGGAAGAGCGCCGTTGTAGGCCGCCGCGCCCATCGCGAAGAGCATGCCGGCATAGACGACAAGCTTGATCAGGCTTCCGGTGCGCGTCGCAGGCAGCGTCTTCCACAAAATGAGCAGGATGGTTTGTGCAATAGTCACAGCCCACACCGTGCCGTAGAAATAGCGGCGCTCGATGCCTTCGTTCTTTGTAGATTTGCCGACGCGCGGCAGTTTGCCAAATGCACCCAGCAGAAGAATCAGGATGCATAAGGGGAAGTAGACGTACTGGTAGAGCTGCTTCATGGTCCATACGCCTGTGACTACGGCGATGACGAGGCCGATGAGGTTGAGAAGCGCGAAATTGATTGCCGCATTCCATGCGAAGGTGTAGCAGACTTTGCGATAGAGGGGATTGGGGCGGTCTTCGTCGAAGCGCAGGATGTAAGGCGCAGGCTCGACTCCGGGTAACTGGCCGTAGAGGCCGGCGATTCCGGTGCCGAGGAGCACGAGTGCCAGCCATGCGCCATTGGCGATGCTGAAGCCGTGGGCGAAGAGGCTGAAGACAAGCGGCCCGGGCGCCAGGAAGAAGACCCAGATCCAGATGGGCCAGTGCAGCACCCGGTAGTATCCCTTGTTGCGGGTGCGCATTTTTCGGGCGTCCGCATATTCAACCCTGCCGCTGTATCGCATGGGTGAAGTTTTTCAAAATGCAGCGATTGCGTCAACCGAGTGTGGTGCAACGCCGGGAAGTGCAAAAAGCAGATTCTTCGTTCACCACCCCCGAACCTACCCCCAAGAGCTGTCGCTCTTCGGGCCCCCCTGAAACGTTCGGGGCGCCGTTCGCTCAGAATGACACTGCCAGCTTTTATTGTGAACTTCAGGAATAGGATCAAGCATGGACTCACGACTCCGATCTCAGCCATCTGCCACCTCCCTCGCACTCTCCGATAAGAGGCTTTGCGGAAAAGCCGTTAGGCCTTTGCTGCCCTCCGCTCGCGTCCGCTGAGCAGGTAGATGGCGGCCCGCAGTTCGAGAAGCGGGTCGGCGGAGGGCTCGATGCCATCGACGCGCGGAATGGGATCGAAGATGATGTGCTTTTGCTGCGCGAGGCTGCCTTCGAGCACTTCGGTGAGTTCGATGGTGCCGAATTCGACGATCTGGCGGTCTTCAGGCCAATGGACGGTCGCATCGTCGGTGACATCGCCTGGTGCGGCAACCTGAACAAGGATCTTGAAGCGGATCGGCCCCTTCTTCACGCGGCTTCCGAGTTCTTCGTAGTGGTAGTCGGCGCCGAGTTGGGCGACTGCATCGTCGGTCAGAAAATCGTTTCCGCTCTCCGGGACGATGCGATAACGGCCGTGTTTGCTCTCACCTTGCGCATTGATGAACCGGAACGCAGTGACACCGTAGTAGGTGTCACGAGCGAGACTCGAGGGGAAGGGCTTGGGTGTTTGCACGAAACGGAGGGCAGCCGGATGCGAACCGAGGAATTGTTCGATCGGCTTGGGTGACGGAACATCGGGGCCGCTGGCGAGAGCGGCGCGCAGGAACTCCAGGAACTGTGCGCCGTCGCGAGTAGGAAAGCCGTCTGTCGAGTGGCTGACGATGTCGGTGTGCACATGTTCCGCGAGGTTGAATCTGATGGCAAGGCCGCGCGGATTGGCCTCGGGCGCATTGTCGGGGATGGAAGGCAGGCCGGTCGAGTTCGAGAAGCGAACTGTGACCGGTGTGGCACCACGCGTGATGTGCGGAGCTTTGGTAAGCGCAGATGCGCCCGGAACGGGCTTGAACGTTCCGGTCAGCATCAGGCCTTTCGCATGCGCAGGGCGGAAGCCAGGGTGCGGGCCAAAGAGGGTGTGAAACACGGCCAGTAAATCGTTGGCGAGAGCAACAATGCGTTCGTCGTTTGGCAGAGGCAAAGGGAAGTCTCCTGTCTTTATTCTGTTTCGGTATTTGAATCCTGTTCAAGTTCTGTGATCCTCTTTATCGCGACGCGCTCGCCGTTTTGCGTTGCTTTAACAGCGCCACCGTAGCTTTCGGATTGATTAGATTCCTGCGCCCGTCGGGGCTCCTGTCGGCGCCTTTCTTGAGTAACGCAATGGTTTCCTGCGGGGTAAGAGCCGGGTCGAGCGCAATCAGTTTTGCGGCCAGATTCACAACGTTCGGAGAAGCCATCGATGTGCCGGACATCTTCAGCTTTGAGCCGCCAGGAACGTAGCTCTCTACTTCGTATCCATCGGCATCAACAACCACTGTGTCGCCGTAGCTGGTAAACGAGGTCTCCTCACCGGCCTGATCCACGGCGCCGACTGCAATGAGGTTGGGCAGACGCAATCCCGCCGGCACCTCGGCCGTGAATCCTGCATCGCTATCGGAGTTTCCCGCAGCACATACGAACAGGGTATTGGGAGCGCTGCGAATGGCGTTTTCCACGGCTTCGCGCCAAACTTTGTAAACGGCCTGCGCGGCTTGTTTGCGCGCCGCAGGGTCTTTCTCGCTGCTGGTCTTGGTCAGCCATTGCTCAAACTCTGCAACGTCGTCATCCCAACTCATGTTGACGACGCGGACATTGTTGGTTCTGAAGTAGTCGCCAACTTGATGGAAAGCGGCTTTGAACTTTTCGGCCCACTCGACGCTCGGCGCAAAGGGGAGATCGGGCAGCCCATCATTGAACTGCGCCACCACGAGGCGAGCAGCCGGATTTCCACGAACAGCGATTCCGGCTACGTGGGTTCCATGCATCCATTGACCGAGAAAATCGAGTTGCTTCATGAACGGAGCGAGCTGATCGGAAGGCATGGACCCGAGAGTCTTTTTCGCCTCGGTGGCGGCAGGGGAATCGATGCCGTTGAAAAGGTCGCTCAAGCCTTGCTCAAGCCCCACTGCTTTCGGATAGACATCCTTCAAATCCGGAGTCAACGGCTGCAAATCTCCATTGTAGAGTTCGCCGTGCGTGTCGTAAGCCAGGCCATGAGGGCTATGCGATCCGGGGGTGGGGTCGGTGAAAAGCTGATTGGGGTAGAGGGATGTGTCTACACCCGAGTCCCAAATCGCTATGCGCACCGGCGTCAGCTTGTCGTCATCGGTGAGCGTGACTTCGCGTGCTTCCCAGATGTCTGGCTTCTGCACATTATGCGCGGCCACAAAGGCCGTCAGAATCGGCAGGGCCTGCGCCTTGAGAGGAAGGTAGACCTTGAGGAAGGTTCGGTCTTCAATGATTGTTTCCGCGGCGTTCAGATCTACGGTGTTCGATTTGGCGGCTGCGGGGTCAAGGGCTTCTTTCTCGCCCCCGACAACGAAGTCGGGTTTCATAATTTCGAAACTACCTTTCATCGCCTTCACGGTGTCTTGCGCGAGCCGCCAATCTGTGGAATCAAGGGTCGCCTGGAATTCGCTCTTGTAGGCTGCGTCGAAGGCTTCACCACTGTTTGCTTTCGATGCGATACGCGCCTTGAGGGTCGGTAGGCCCAGTATGCCGGTGGTTGCTTTGGCCTCGGGTTTCTCCTGGAGATCCTTGAGCCTCTGCAAGGATTTGAGAGCGGTGTCGTTGTCACCGGTCAGCATTTCGGCATCGACTTTGAATCCGTAGAGGGCACGCAGGGTCGCCTTGTCTTCGATGTCGTAGTTGTTCAGCACGGACTCGACATCATGCAGAACATTGGCAACGAATGCATTGAAGGTGCTGTCGTCTGCCAAGAGGAAGGTGCTTGGTGGCTGATTCATCGGATAGCTGAATCGAGGCATGTCGTCAGCAGTTGCAATTCTCTGCTTCTGACTTGTGCTGGGGGTTTGCGCGTCAGCTCTGAAAGCCGGGGCTAACAAGAGCGACGCGGTGAGGGCAACGAAAAATACGCGCAATGGATTTTTCACGGGGAACCTCGTTCGGCCAAGCTGGGCATCCACCCGGTAACAGAGAGAATAATCCAAGGCCCTCGGGATCCGCCGGAGATTGTCACAAAGAGGAGATTTTTGAGGTTGGTTGGTTACATCAACCTGCGCCGCACGAGGTCGAGCGCCTGCTGGCTGGCCCACTGGCGGATTAGGTCGCGGCTGCCGCGGAAGGTGCGTTCGAAGGAATCGGTTGCCTGGGCATCGCTCACAGCGATGTAGACCCGGCCCACCGGCTTGGTTTCGGTTCCGCCGCCCGGTCCGGCGATTCCGGTGACGCCCAGGCCCAGTGCTGCGCCAGTGCGTTTGCGGATGCCTTCGGCGAGCGCGGAAGCTACCTCCGACGACACCGCGCCATGCAACTCGATCAGCTCGGCAGGAACGTCGGCGAAGGCCGTTTTCATTTCGTTCGAGTAAACCACAACTCCGCCCAGAAATGATCGCGAACTTCCCGGCACCGAAGTGATTCGTTGTGCAACCAAGCCGCCGGTGCAACTCTCGGCCACTGCGAGGGTGGCCTGGCGCAGGCCGAGATAGTAGAGAACGATCTGCTCCAGCGATTCGCCTTCCGCGGAGTACATCCAGTCGTCGAGCGCTTCTTCCAGCCTAGTGGCAAGCTCTTCGACGCGCTGCTCGGCAAGGTCCTTGTTCTTTTTTGTGCAGAGCAGAGTCAGTTGGATATCGCCTGCGTGGGCGAGGATCGTGGTTTCGACGTCGGTGTAGGTGGTATAGATCGGCGCCAGGAGTTTGTCGGCCTGGGACTCCGGTATCATGGCAGCCTTGAGAATGCGCTGAGCGAGATGGCGCTCGGGCACAATCTCTCGCAGGCGCGGCAAACATTCCTCGTCGAAAAGAGGCTTGCACTCATGCGGCGGGCCGGGAACGAGAATGATGAGTTTGCGGTAGCCGGAGTAGAGGGTTTCAAGCCACTGACCGGGTGCGCTGCCATTTGGATTGTTAAGAAACGTTGCGCCCTCGATCAGGTCGGCTTGCTTCAGATTGTTTTCGGGCATGGTGATGCGCCAGGTTGCGGCGCGCGCATGCAGAGCGGCTACCTGCGGGGCATCGCGCTTGAGTTTCAGGGAGAGCGTTTCAGCCACGGCCTCGCGCGTCAAGTCGTCTTCGGTGGGTCCCAGGCCGCCCATGAGGATTACGATGTCAGTCCGAGCGAGTGCATTTTTTATTGCGCCGACCAAATCCTTTCTCCGGTCGCCGACAATCGTCTTGAACGCCACCGTGACGCCGATCTCATTGAGCTTTTCGGTCAGGTAAAGAGAGTTGGTGTCTTGGCGGTACGGCGTGAGCATTTCGGAGCCGACTGCAATGATCTCGGATTTCATAAGAATAGTGGTCAGTGGTCAGGAATCAGTGGTCAGATATCCTGCGCCTTTTCGTTCTTTTACAGCTTACGCGATCTTTCCAGTTACGGGAGTGGAACGGAGTGCCGGAGCAGCCGGCTAGAAGAGCGGCATTCCTTCGACTTCGAGGTCCAGGTCATATACCGCGTCGTTATCGGCCAGTACCGTGGTTCCAAGCGGTGAGAACGCGATTCCGACGAGGTTGACTCCGGCGACGACGATGGTGGTATCGCCGTTTGGCGTCACGCGGACGAGGCCGCGACGGCCATGGAGACTCGCGGTAACGTAGACATCCCCATTTGCCGCGAGCGCAAGGCCCTGCGGGCGCCCCAGACCGCGATACCAGACGCGCGCCTCACCATGGGTATTGATTGTCCAGATCGCGTCGTTCGAAGAGAGTGTCGGGCCCGTGACAAAGAGTGTGCCCTCGGTGTCGACAGCGAGGTGATAAGCGGAGACGCTCGGCTCAAGCGTGGCGTACACGAAGATCTTGCGTTGTGGATCGATTTTGAAGATCGTTCCGCTGCGATCGCCCACAAAAAGATTGCCTTGCGAATCAAATACGGCGCCGGTGGCGACACCCATGCCTTCTGCATAGAGGGTGGACTCGCCAGCGCCGTCAATTCGATAGACATTTCCCTCTGCTCGAGAAGTAACGAAGAGGTCGCCTTCGGGACTGAAGGCCAATCCGGTTGCATTGAGAATTCCGGTCACAAACGGCGTCCCGCGTCCATCCGGGCTCACGCGAACTACGGAAACCGGCGTTTGTTTTCCACGCTGTCCCGAGATCGTGGCATAGATCATGCCTGAACGGCTGACGGCAGGACTTGTAACTGGATGTAACCCACCAGAAAGTTCGCGCGCGATGTGGACGGGTGCGGCGTTGCTGACTCCGGCGGGCGTTCTCACTTCAATGAGTCCTGAGCCGGCATTCTCGGGGATCCGGAATGCGAGGCGTCCGGGACGGCTCATCAGCACCTGGGCCGGATGCGTGCCAAGGACAACCACAGGAGGTCCGTAGGGATTGGGGCCGAGATTGGCACCAATGAGTTCCACCTCGCCGAGCGGCAGCGCTGCCGCCGGTTGGACCTCATCGATGCGGGGTTCCGGTGTCATTTCTTCTCGTGCGGATTGGACGTGCGTTCGCGGCATTTCCGTTCTCAGTGGATCCATATACGCAGAAGCGATGCCACACCCAAAGCATACAGCCCCGCTGCCACGTCATCGAAGACGATGCCCCAGCCTTCTGGTAACCTCTCCAGCCGGCGTATCGGGAAGGGCTTGGTGATATCAAATAAACGAAAGAGGATAAGCGCAATTACGCCATGGCGGAGGTCAGCCGGACTGCCGATCAGCGTGATCCATTGGCCAGCGACTTCGTCAATGACAACGAATCCAGGGTCGTGGCGTCCGCTCTCGCGGGCGGCAACGGTGGCCGCAGGAACACCACAAGCAATCGATGAAATAATTCCTATAAATACAACTAACAAAAGGCTGTTGGGCGTCGGGTGGAAGAGCCAGGTGACTGCACCCCACAGCAGAAGTGCCGCTACCGATCCCCAGGTTCCGGGGCCTGGTTTGCCGAGGCCTGCGCCGAAAAAGGTGGCGATGGTCCAGGCCCACGCCGTCCTTTGCTGTTTTTCGGGGGGCTCGGAGACGGTCGCTGGACTATTCGTCATCCTGGCTCCGGCGTTGACGGCCGACTTCACCTAAATCGTCGAGGACCTCGGGATCGAGCACCGGTGAGCTGATTTTGTAGACGCCGGTTGCCCATTTGCCGAGGTCGATCTTGCGGCATCGATCGCTGCAGAAGGGGAAGTCCTCGTCTTTGGCGGTGACCAGCATGCCGCAGGTTGGGCAGTGGAGGAGTCTTGCGGATTTTTTCTTTGGAGGCATCGCTAGTTTGTACGTTCACTTGTCTTGGATATCGTAACGCCGCAACACGGATGCTTGCTCGCGCGATCTAGTTCGCTGATAGAACGGGAGGCCGGAATGCTCCGAAAAACGGCATTCACGAGGAGCAATGGGGGCCTTCGACCTTTGCGTCCAGACCGGGATCTGCGACGGGATGTGCATCAGGCCTGGGGACGAAAATGAAATCGCCGCCTTCCTGCTGAATTCCGAAAGTGCCGTAATACGGATGAGGGCATAGACCGTACACGGCGCCGTCGATCCGGCCCATGTCGATAATGTGTTCCTTCCCTCCGAATTGCTGAAGAGTCTTCAGAAATGTTCGCGCGAAGGGGGAGTGCATTCCCGGGTCGCCATCGTAGGCCTGTCGTAACCCACCCGATGCGATGTAAAGACGCGACACGCTTTTCATCTTGTTTGCGATCAAGACGTCAAGCGAAGGAGGTGCATCCAGGCTTTCAGAGGTATACGCAGGAATGACTTTGCGTTCCTTGAAGCTTCCGCCGTAGCAAACGTCCAGCACCAGCAGGATGTGGGGAACAGGCAGTTGATCGATGGCACTTCGGAAGCGGGACAAGTCAAGTCCCGAGCCAAGGTCAGGATCCTCGGCGGGGAGAAGCGTCTCACGGGTGACCAGAAAGCCTTCGCCGAAATCGTCCATGAAGCCGTGCCCGGCGACGTAGATGAGGAGGCGATCGTTTTTGTCAAAGGTCCGATGTTGCAACTCCGTCAGTACGTCGTGAATGTCGCGTTTGGTCGGATTTTCGCGCAAGAGAATATTCTGCGGCGCATAGCCGAAGTTTTGCACGAGTTCTTTCTGCAGGCTTTGAGCGTCGTAAATGGGGTTGTCGAGCTTCCGCCAGTGGTCGTACTTGTCTCCCGCCAGAATCAGCGCGTAATCCGTGCCGCGGTTTGCGGCTTGCTCGTCGACGGGCGGGGCCTCAACCTCGACACCGCGCATTTTCGGACCCTTGACCTGCGGGTCGTAACCGTATGACGCGTGGCAGTCATTCATGCCTTGCGACATGTCAGTCACGGAGAGGCACAACCCGCGCAGGTCAGAGTAGCTAAGGAGTTGCTCGTCGCCCCCAACTGCGATATTCAGCTGGCCCATGTGCGACATCATGTGGCCTTCCAGGTCGGCCTCGGTGATAAACCCCTTTCTGCCGATCTCTGACGTGCTCTTCATTGCATCGAGAAGAGAGGAAGTCATGAGGCCATGCCCCAGGGACGAAGGTTCGATTGCCGCTCCTTCCGTACCAAACAGGGCGAACCGCCGACCTGTGTAATGCAAGGTAAAAACCGAATCAGCATTCAACGCAGTTCTCAGGGAATCGAATGCGGCCGCCGAGTGGGAACTGTCGATGATGATGACTTGCCGCTGGGCTTGAATGGAGAGAAGAAGCTGGCTCAGTTCGCGCGCCGTTAGAGAATTACGCAGCGTTGTCTTGTCGCCGGCCTTTACCGTGCTATCGAAGACGATGAAATGATATGCACCGGCCCCGGTCTCCTTTGTGGCGGTTTTGGAGTCTGGCGGGAGCACAGCACCCTGGCCCGCGAAGTAGAAGACCACCAGATCTTCGGGCTTGCACACGCTAATCAAATGTTCGAGCGCGGCCCTGACACCCGCCAGGGTAGCGGAAGAATCGAGCAAAGTGGTCACGTGCACCTGCTTGAAGGTAACGCCAACCTCTTTTGTTGCGAATGTGGCAGACACTGCCTCGGCATCTGCGTCGGCGAACCGCAGATTAGGAATGTTGCCTCCTTTTGGGTAGTCGTTGATGCCGATACTCAGTACGTAGAGTTCGCGGTCTAGACCCTCGATTGACGACCGAATGCCGGCGCCCACGGGGTGTCTCTCTCCCGCAATCGCAAAGAGGAGGAAAGTGACGCAAACGACGCCAGATAGACGCATCGTGGTCCGCGAAAACGGACGGCTCGCAACCAGCGAGGTTCGCATGCTTTCAGGTCTCCGTTCCTGAGGAATACATCAGAAACGAGAGACGAAGCAACAGAAATACTGCAACTACGGCTGAACATATGCGCGGAACAGCGCAGATTCCGAATCAACT
Organism: uncultured Acidobacteriaceae bacterium; assembly: GCA_963830285.1. Classification (GTDB taxonomy): domain Bacteria; phylum Acidobacteriota; class Terriglobia; order Terriglobales; family Acidobacteriaceae; genus Telmatobacter. The sequence continues at coordinate 152,582 of CAWHLU010000006.1, read as the reverse complement.
TACAGCGGTCCGGCGACCACGCGGGCAACTACATCGTAGTCGTGTGCTTCGGTGATCTCGGCGCGGTAGAACTTTCCGGCTTCGAGGGCTTGCAATTCGCCGAAGTCGTTGATGTAGACTTTACCGTCGATTTCGGGGGCATGGAACTGGGTGCGACCTTCCCAGAGCATGGAAGTCTCTTCGCTCTCGCCTTCGGCGAGAACTACAAGTTCGCGACCGACCCACTGCTGCTTGGCGCGCTTTGAAATCCTCTGCTGCAGCTTCATGAGTTTGCGTTTGCGCGACTCGATAGTGCGTTTCGGGACCTGCGCGGTCAGCGAATATGCCTGAGATCCCTCCTCATGCGAATAGTTGAAGACACCCAGCCAGTCGAACTTTCCCTGGGTGATGAATTCCTCCAGGATCTCGAAATCGCGGAGCGACTCGCCCGGGAAGCCGACGATGAAGGAGGTGCGCAAGGCGATTCCGGGCACGGCTGCGCGGACCTTCTCCAGCGTCTTGAGAAAAATGTTGGCGCTGGCGCCACGTTTCATCCGTTTCAGCACGTCGGGCGAGGCGTGCTGCAGGGGCACGTCGAGGTATTTGCAGATGTTGTCGTGTTTCGCGATGGTGTCGAGCAGTTTGCCGGTGATGCGGTTTGGATAGGCGTAGAGGAAGCGGAGCCAGCGCAGTCCCTCGATTCTGGCGAGAGATTCGAGCAGGAGCGCCAGGCCGTCTTTGATGCCGAGGTCTTCGCCATAGCAGGTCGTGTCCTGACCGATGAGTGTGATTTCCTGCACGCCGGCGGCGACAAGCTTCTGTGCCTCGGCGACTACGGACTCGAAGCGGCGCGAGCGGAATTTGCCTCGCAGATTGGGAATGACGCAGAAGGTGCAAGGGTGATCGCAGCCTTCAGCGATCTTGATGTAGGCAGAGGTGCGACCGGTGGAGATGTAACGCGGAGTGTCCTCGTCATAGAGATAAGTGGGCAGCATGTGCGCTGCGCCTTGCCATTCTTCGCGGCTGAAGCGGCCCTGCTGTTCGCGTAGGTTGCCTTCGGGGCGGAAATTTCCTGCAGGGGCTAAAGCCCCTTTCAGTTGTGCGGTTCCTGCGGCACGACTGAAGTCGTGCCCTGACGCACTAACCGTTTGCGCAGTCTGCTTGTGGGTGCCTGCGCCGGCTTCTCGGCCTTCGCGAACCTCTGCATGGCCATTCCCGCTGAGGATGTTGAAGGGTGATGGAACTGCGGAATGCGATGGGGCAATCCCTGCAGCTTCGAGGATCGACTCGAGTTCGCCGGTGCCGACCACTGCATCCACTTCGGGAATGCTTTTGCGGATCTCGTCGCGGTAGCGCTCGACGAGGCATCCGGCGACGATCAGTTTCTTTGCCGAGCCGGAGGTTTTGAAACGCGCCATTTCGAGGATGGTGTCGACCGACTCCTGCTTGGCGGTATCGATGAAGCTGCAGGTGTTGACGACAAGGATATCGGCCTCTTCGGGGCGGGAGGTCAGGCGCGCACCACCGCGGTCCAGCAGACCCATCATCACTTCGGAGTCGACCAGATTTTTGGGGCAGCCTAACGAAACAAAGCCCACGGTGGGAGCCGTGGGTTGGGAAGTTTTGCTCACACTTCTATTGTACCGGGAATGTGATTTTGCGCGGCAAATCAGTGATGGACCGCTGAAATCCGGCTCCAGCCCGCTATGGCGGTGCAAGTGATAAAATCAATCAGTGCCGGGTCCTACGCGACGTAATCCCGCCAATCCCGCCAGGTCCGGAAGGAAGCAACGGTAACGGGCTAGTACGGGCGCAGTAGGTCACCCGGTACTTTTTTGGCGCCGTGGGCATCATTGCCCGGCGGCGTTCGTTTGTAAGGCACCGGGACTGAATCAAACACAACCCGCCGCCAGAAGATGAGATTTGTTGCCAGCGGAACGCCATGGTTGGCGCCGCAAGGAGAAATGCATTGAGCCTTTCCGTTCGTCCCATAGTGGGCAGGCGCGCCAAGATCAGCGCGCTCGGAACCTACGTCCCGCCGAAAGTCCTTACCAATAAAGACCTTGAAAAGATGGTAGAGACCAACGATCAGTGGATCGTGGAGCGCACTGGCATCAAAGAGCGACATATGCTGGCCGAAGGGCAGGGCGTGAGCGACATCTGCGTTGAGGCGGCAAAGAAGTGCCTTGCAGCGCGCGGCATCGAGCCCAGCGAAGTAGAAGTGATCATCGTGGGCACGGTGACGCCGGACATGATGTTTCCCTCGACGGCCTGCCTGGTGCAGGACAAGATTGGCGCCAAGGGTGCGTGGGGATTCGACGTTTCGGCAGGCTGCTCGGGATTTGTGTTTGCGCTCCAAGCGGGCGTGAAGCTGGTGGAGAGCGGGGCGCAGACCAAGGTTCTGGTGTGTGGAGCTGACGCCAACACGCGCATGACCGACTACACCGACCGCACGACCTGCGTGCTGTTTGGCGATGGCGGCGGAGCGGTGCTGATTGAGCCTGCGGAAGAGGGCGAGATCGGCTTCATCGACTTTGTGCACGAGATCGACGGATCGGGCGGAGTGTCGCTGAATCTGCCGGGCGGCGGCAGCCTGAATCCGCCGACACACGAGACCATCGACAAGAAGATGCACTTCATCCACCAGGATGGCCCGGCGGTCTACAAGTTTGCGGTGCGCAAGATGGCGGAGGCCACGACCAAGCTGCTCGAGCGCAATGGCGTGACCGGCGCGGATCTCGGCTGTTTCATTCCGCACCAGGCGAACAAGCGGATCATTACTGCGACCGCCGACCGGCTGGGTATGGCCGGCTGATCGCGTGATCATCAATATTGAAAAGTACGGCAACACTTCGGCCGGCACGATCCCGCTGGCCATGGAGACGGCGATCGAGGAAGGCAAGCTGAAGAAAGGCGACCTGGTGCTGCTGGCCGCGGTGGGGGCCGGATTTACCGTGGGCGCCGCGCTGTTGCGGTGGGAGATCTGAAAGAGACAGCCTTGAGTCGTCAGCTTTCAGCTCTCAGTTAACTACTACGCCTGGCTTAGTGCCGGGCGTTGCTATCTGGAGTCGAATTCGGGTGGTTTGAATTCGTACGCGGGAAGCACACCTGTTTCTGCGGCCATCCTGAAAAAACCAGACATGCCTTCTATGCATTCCTCATCAAGAAGATAGTGGATATTGGTCGTTAGGTAGGAGCGGATCGTCTCCTCGGACAGCGGCATTTGCCGCGACCATTGAGCGACCAGCGCGTCGATGTTCTCAAGGCCGTGATCACGGGAGCGGATAAAATCCGTTTCGACACCCTGGTTGAAAGGGCTTCCCGGCGCAGCCGCCCAGACCGCGGAGACGAAGGGAAGGCCGGTGAGCTTTCGCCATTCTTCGGCCAGGTCGTGATAGACAAGCTCTTCTCCGGTGCGTTCGAAGCGATTTGCGCGTTCTTCGAGAGCCATCAGAGCCGGATCGCCGATGAGAATTGCGGCGTCGGCGCGGTCAAGCATGGCATCGAGGTCGGCCATCATCGGAACGTAGGGTACGGCTGGATTTCCCCATCTGTTCAACATGATGCGCGTATATGCGAGTGTGGCTCGGCTTGCCATGTCGGCGGCAATGCTTTGCAGGTTTGCCACCGGCTGATTTGCACGCCGAACGAGCAGCAGAGAGCGGACCCGCTGTTTGGAGGCAATGGTGCATCCGGGCAGGATACGCAGCCCGGGCGTTGTTGCGAGCGAAGCAATCGGCACGAGGCCGATGTCGACGATTCCGCCTGCCAGTTGGTCTGCGCAATCCGACGGCAGCATCCACCGGAGGTCATAGCGCTTCTCAAGCTCCGAATTCAGGGGCGGATGTTCGAAGTCCCACATCAGCGGTGCGGGATTCAGAAAACGAATGGCGGCGACACGAAGCCGGCGGTGCGAAGTTGAATTCACTCTGTTCTTTAGACTATCAACACGGGCTTGGATGTTCTGTAGATGCGTGCCTGAAATCACACCCTTCGCCTTGACTTCCAAGGTCCATCAGCTTAATGTGAGCCCAAATACTAAAGAGATCTCTTTAGGCTACTTTAAAGGAAAGCGCACGTGTGTCTGCGCGCGAAGCGCATACGTTGATGTCAATATCGAACGAAACAACTAGAAACTCCTCGGCCACCCTATCCGGAACGAAGATCGATGAAAACCGACTCGCCATGCTGGCCCTGGCGCTGACCCCCAACCTTGGGCCGAAGCGCATTGTCGATGCGATCTCCCAGCTGCGCGCGCCCGCCCAAATCTTTACCCTGACGCTGACCGAGCTTGAGGGACTGCGCTTTCCCGCGGAGGCAGCGCAGTTCATCTTCGACGGCAAGGCCCGGCGCGCGGCGGAAGAAGAATGGGAACGCGTTGCTGCGCAGGGCGCGACGATCGTGACATGTGGCTGCGCGGAGTATCCGGAGCGGCTGAGGGAGATCTACGATCCGCCGCCGGTGCTGTGGGTGCGCGGCGCCGTCGAACTGCTGAGGCGGCCGTCGATTGCGGTGGTGGGCACGCGGCATCCTATCGCCCTATGGAACGGGCGTGGCGGAGATGCTGTCGCGCGATCTGGCGGCGCGGCGGCTGCTGATCGTGAGCGGCATGGCGCGCGGCATCGACTCTTGCGCGCACAGGGGCGCGCTGGCCGCGCGCATGCCCACGGTGGCCGTGTGGGGCACGGGCATCGACGTGGTCTATCCCAAGGAGAACAAGAAGCTGGCCGAGGAGATTCTCGCGACCGGCGGGGCGATTGTGAGCGAGTTGCCGATGGGAACGTTTCCCGCGCCGCAGAACTTTCCCCGCCGCAACCGGATCTTGAGCGGGCTGAGCGTCGCCGTGCTGGTGGTGGAGGCGAGCGAGAACTCGGGCACGCGCGTGACCGCGCGCTGCGCGGCGGAGCAGAATCGGGACCTGTTACGCGGTGCCGGGCAACGTGACCAGCAAGAATTCGTGGACGCCTAACACGCTGATAAAACAGGGCGCCAAGCTGGTGGCCACCTGGGAAGACGTGTGGGAAGATCTGCCTTCGCAGGTGCGGCTGGAACTGGAGGCAGGAGGCTGGCGCTGCATCCAAACCCGAGATCTACGGCATCTCTTCTGCCTGACCCGGTGCTGCGGCCGCAGGAGGCGATGGTGCTTGAGGTATTGCGCGCCGACGAGTCGCCTGCAGATCGACGAGATTCTCGAACTGCTGGAGACGCAACTGACTTCGTCTGAGGTGTTTACGGCGCTTTTCGAACTGGAAATGGCGGCCGCGTGCGGCAGCTTGCCGGGAAAGAACTACGTCCGGACGATGTAAGTTGACGACGAACCTCGCGCAATATTTTGGATACATCGGCAAGAGGCGATGAACCGACACATTTCAGAAACCTTGCGCGTTACCGATGCGAGCGATCGCAGGTTCGGGAATGAGTCGATTATGGAGTGGAAACGAAGATGCCTTCCGTGGTAGCGTGCAAATCTTGCGGCGCATTTTTCGGCAGGGAAGGCAAGGCAAGACGAATGCGAGCGCATTTGTCGCAGAATATTTCGCCGAAGCAGAAGGCAACAGAACCACCTCCGCCGAGTCCAACAGGCCGGATGGAGTAGAGTAATACGGAATCAAGGATGGCAATGAGCAAATCACTGGTGATCGTCGAGTCGCCCGCCAAGGCGAAGACGATCGAGAAATATCTGGGCAAGGGATTCGAGGTGCGGGCGTCGGTCGGGCACATCATGGATCTGCCCAAGAACGATATTGGCGTGGAGCTGAAGAATCGCACGTTTGAGCCGGAGCTGGTGGTGTCTCCGGGCAAAGAAAAGGTTGTCGAGCAGCTGAAGAAGGCTGGCGGCTGAAGGCAGACGAGATTTTTCTTGCGCCTGACCCGGACCGCGAAGGCGAAGCGATTGCGTACCACCTTGCGCTGCAGCTGGGGACCAACGCCAAAGAGCGGAAGAAGATTCGCCGCGTGACCTTCAACGAGATCACGAAGAAGGCCGTGCAGGAAGCCTTCAAGCACGCGCGCGACATCGATCAGAACCTGGTGGACGCGCAGCAGACGCGGCGCGTGCTCGACCGGCTGGTGGGCTACCAGATTTCTCCGCTGCTGTGGGACAAAGTGCGGCGCGGGCTTTCCGCGGGGCGCGTGCAGACGGTGGCGGTGCGCCTGATTGTGGAGCGCGAGCGCGAGATTGGCGGCTTCAAGCCGGTGGAGTACTGGACGCTGGAGGCGCTGCTTCATCCCGAGAAGCAGGCGGACAAGAGCTTCAAGGCGAGGTTTGTCGGCATCGATGGCGAGCCGGCGCGCGTGCCGAACGGCAAGGACAAGGACGGCAAAGACCAGTTCATTGCCAACGCGCTGCCCGACAAGAAGTCGATGGACGAGGTGCTGGCGGCGCTTGAGAAGGCGAACGTGGTCGCTGGCTTCGGTGCAGTCACGCGAGCAGCAGCGCAGGCCGCTTGCCGCCGTTCATCACCAGCCAGCTGCAGCGCGATGCTGCCAGCAAGCTGGGCTTCAATGTGCGCCGCACCATGGGCGTGGCGCAGCGGCTGTATGAAGGCGTGGACCTGGGCGACGAGGGCACGACCGGCCTCATCACTTATATGCGTACCGATTCGCCGCGTGTTGCGCCGGAGGCGATTGCAGGGGCGCGGGAGTGGATCGGCAAGCAGCTTGGGCAGCAGTATCTGCCCGAATCGCCGAATGTGTACAAGGGCAAGAAGGACGCGCAGGATGCGCACGAAGCGATTCGGCCGACGGATGCTTCGCGGACGCCGGAGTCGATTGCGCGCTACCTGAGCGATGAGCAGCTGAAGCTCTACACGCTGATCTGGCAGCGCTTCGTGGCGTCGCAGATGATGCCCGCGGTCTACGACGTGACCACGGCGAAGATTGCGGCGGTCTCGGCGCAAGACCGGCAAGACTTACGATTTCCGCGTCAGCGGATCGGTGCTGCGCTTCGACGGATTCCTGAAGGTCTACGAAGTTTCAGAAGACAAGAAGGACGACGACGACGAGAGCGGCGAACAAGCTGCCCAATCTGGACGGCGTGAAGACGCTGGAACTGGACGAGCTGCTGACCGGAGCAGCACTTCACGCAGCCGCCTCCGCGCTACAACGAAGCTTCGCTGGTGAAGGAGCTGGAAGAGCGCGGCATCGGCCGGCCTTCGACCTACGCGTCGATCATCAACACCATTCAGGATCGCGAGTATGTGGTGAAGCATGGCGGTCGCGCGGGCGCTTCTATCCGACCGAGATCGGCGTGGTGGTCTGCGACCTGCTGGTGGAGAACTTCCCGTACATCTTCGACACCGCGTACACGGCCAAGCTGGAAGAAGAGCTGGACGACATTGAAGAAGGCAAGGAGAAGTGGACCGATCTGCTGAACGGCTTCTACGACCACTTCGAAGATGAGCTGAAAGATGCCGGCAAGAAGATGGAGACATCAAGCGCATGGAGCAGGTGACCGACGAGAAGTGCGACCTGTGCGGGTCGCCGCTGGTGCTGAAGTGGGGCAAATTCGGCACGTTCTTTGCCTGCTCGGCCTACAACAAGAAGGATCCCGACAAGCTGCACGTTCACCAAGGAGAACATCGCGGCAAGCCGGACCTGAATACGCCGGAGGCGCAGGAAGCGGGCGAGACCGAAGAGTATTGCGAGAACTGCGGCAAGGTGATGGTGCTGCGGCGCGGGCCGTTCGGGCCGTTCATGGCGTGCCCTGGATACAACGCCGATCCGCCGTGCAAGACGTTTCGCAAGCTGAGCCAGAAGCAGCAGCAGAAGCCGCCCGAGCCTACCGGCGAAGATTGCCCGGTGTGCGGCAAGCCGCTGGTGCTGCGCCAGGGCGCGTACGGCGAGTTTGTTTCGTGCTCCGGATATCCGAAGTGCAAGTACGTGAAGCAGAACCTGATTGAAGGGATGAAGTGCCCCAAGTGCGGCGAGGGCGACATTGCCGAGCGCAAGGCGCGGCGGGGCAACGTCTTCTGGGGCTGCACGAACTATCCCAAGTGCGACTTCACGTCGAACTACAAGCCGGTGGCGAAGAAGTGCCCGGAGTGCGGCAGCCCGTACCTGGTGGAGAAGACGCTCAAGTCGGGTATTTACCTCGAGTGCCCGAACAAGAAGAAGGGCGCCGAGGAAGAGGTCGAGCCGAAGAAGCGCGGCAAGAAGGCAGCCGCAGCGCCGAAGCCGGGAGCAGCGATCGTGTGTGCCACTACTCGAAGCGCATCGGCGATGCGCCGCCGCCGCCGACGGCGGAGACGCATGGGCCGGTGGTGGAGAAAACGAGGCGAAGAAAGAGCTGCAGCCGGCCTGACGCCGGGCAGTTTTGCCTCCATCCGGGCATGGTGCGACCGTGATGGTCGTGCCGCATCTTCCTCCTGAGGTGCAATCGGGCGGCACGTTCTCATGCAATCCGTTAGTATTGGCAGCGGAGACCTTCACGAATGGAACGAATGCTTGCCACCCCTGCCGATGCTGAAATCATTCTGAAGCTTTACCAATTGCGCACCGAGGCGGTGATGCGCCAGGCGCGAGCCTGGATGACCGGCGAATTCTGGCCGAAGACGCCGGAGGAGTTCTTTGCCGTGGCACAGAATCCCGCCGATCCGCACAATGCTTTTTTCCGGCAGGTGATCACGTACTGGGAGATGGCGGCGGCGATGGTGCTGCATGGGGCCGTCTCGGCGGAGCTGTTTGTCGACTGCAATGCCGAGGGCTTTTTCCTGCTGGCCAAGTTTGCGCAGATTCTTGAAGCGATCCGGGAGAAGATTCCGACTTTCCTCAACAAGACCTCGGAGCTGGTGAACCGGTTTACAGCGGCTGCAGCGCGGTACGAGGTGGTCCTGAAGAATGTTGAGGCGCGCCGTCAAAGATTACAGCCAAGTCAAGAATGGCAGGTCAGGTAGTTCATCCGACCGAATCGGTCTTTGCAGCGGCCTTGTGCAGGGTGCGGCCGGTAGCGCATGATGAGGGTCGGCAGGATCAGATATCCCATGGAGGTCTCAAAGTGAAACGTATCATCGCAGTTCTGGCAGTTGCTCTCGCGTTTGCCGCCGTCGCGGCCAATGCCGCTGATTCCAAGGCCATCAACGGCTGGATTTCCGACTCGATGTGCGGCGCCAAGCACGCCGGGTCGGGCGCAGCGTGCGTGAAGAAGTGCATCGAGGGCGGCATGGCCCCGGTCTTTGTGGATGAGGGCAAGAAAGCAGGTCTGGACCATCGACAATCCCGATGCGGTGAAGGGTTTCTACGGCGATCACGTGACGGTAAAGGCGACAGCGGACACCGACAAGAAATCCGTACACATCGAATCGATCGAAGCGGCCAAGTAGGCGGCGCTTCATTCCCAGAATCATGGTTCAGGGAACGAGCATGGGCTGTCTGCCCATGCTCGTTTCGGTTTACAAAGCAGGATGCCCCCCACCCCCCCACCCATCTCTAGAAAGAAAGTCTCTCCTTTGAGCGGTTTCCGGAGGACGAATGCCTGTAAAGTATTCTGCTGATTGGGACTTAGCCGCAGAGTCCTCTCAGGATTGAACTTAAGGGCCCTTCTCGTCTGCTTCGCAGTCTCACAGTTTCACAGACCATTTGTTGAAGCTTCGCAGTGGGGACCTCTGGAATTGCGATGCGCAGTAATTGCAGGCCATCCGAGGACTCCCCACATGTTTTCAGGATAGGGCCATCGGCGAAATAACCTGCAAAACCGCCCAACTTTTCTGCGTATTGTTTTGAGCGGGTTAGGCACGGGCGGTGGGACGAGTGGGTTGACACAATTGCCGCGGGCGTTTCGACCGGCCCTCCGGGGCGGAAGGCGGTTGCTTGCCTGGGACGTAATCCCAGGGTTTCACCCTGGGCTATTCTCGGACATCCCTACGGGACTCAGGTTGTGGCTTGGCAGCGATTCGCTGCTTGCGTCGATGCCGGAATCCAGCGCACTCGCCACAGAATCCAATCTCTGTTACTGTTCTAACGATTAGCGTTCGCCAGAGCGGTAAAGCGAAGTGGCGAAACCGGTGCGAAAGATCATGGCAAAAGCAGTTTGGAACGGCAAAGTAATTGCCGAAAGTGAGACCACGGAAATCGTAGAGGGAAACGTATATTTCCCGGAAAACAGCTTGAAGCGAGAGTACTTCCGGCCCAGCAGCACCACGTCGACATGTCCCTGGAAGGGCCAGGCGCGGTATCTGAGCCTTTATATCGATGGGCAGGATAATCCGGATGCGGCGTGGTACTATCCCGATCCGAAGCCAGCCGCCCGTAAGATCAAAGGATACGTGGCTTTCTGGCGCGGAGTTGAAGTAGAAAAATAAGTTTTGCCTGTCGATCCCCGGGGGGCTGAATGCACGTCCATCGCGTATTTCTTGCGCCTGTTCTGGCGCTTGCGCTGGCAGCTTGTGGGCACAATCCGGTCACGCCTTCGATTGCGACCGCACCCACTTTGCAGGGAGACGCGGCGCACCCCGGTCAGACGAAGGGCTGGGTGGACACGAAACTGTACTTTGGCCTGGGGCCGGTCGAGCATCCGGAACAAGGAGTGAGCGAAGCGGACTGGCGGGGATTCCTCGACCGGGAGGTGACGCCGCGGTTTCCGGACGGCCTGAGCGTGGTGGACGTGTACGGACAGTGGCAGGGGAAAAACCAGACCACGCCGGAACGACTGCGGTCGAAGATGTTGATCATCGACTACCCGGATACTGCGGAGAATCGCGCCAAGGTCGAAGCGATCCGGTCGGCGTGGAAGCAGAAGACGGGCGACCAGTCGGTGATGCGGGTGACGGAAGCGGCGGATGTGTCGTTCTGAGCTGCGATGCAGGCAATCTCTATTTATCAACGCGTGGCCGCTCGGCATGAGCAATGACAAGAAACTCCACCGGTTCTTCGGCCGGCTCCAGAGTTAGCCCGAGTTGTTCCTGCAAGGTCCGCTGCCAGAACGCGAGCAGAGACTCACGCGCATTGATGCTCATCGGGATTGCGAAATCGAAGCTGCCTTCAATACCAGTCTTATTGACGACCGGAATCGGCCTGCCTTGCGCAACAGAAGGAGTTGACGGATCCGTAACCAGAGGTTCCGTCAGCTTTAATGCAAGGACGTCCGCAAACTGGTCGAGAGTTCCATGGAATCGCCATATCCCTGGTTGGTCCTCTCTAGCCGGTCCATGCAGCTTTGCGCCGCATTTCCCCACACCCAACGCGTAAACCTGACTTACCCGTGCTTCCGTCCTCTCAGCCAGCTTGAAACGATCCTCTAGGAGAGTTCTGAGCATCTGGTGGAGCTCTGACGAGCTGACAGGATATGGCGCTTTGGCATCGATGTCGTACTCTTCGTCAGAAACCCACCCGGCGAGATCCTCTCCGCTGATCCGGGCATACCCGACCTGCCAAGCTTCGTAAATTAGTCTTTTCAACGTCGTGTTGCGCGCCGTCAGCCGGTCTGGACCTGCAGTGAAGACGCCTTCATGCCCAATCCGAGACTGGCTCACCCGGACGGAGGCAGTTTCGAAGTTAGGAATCGCCGTGGGCTGGGCGCAGACAGCGCCGCTGACGAAACCAAGAATGATTGCAGCTCGATACCAACTCCACATGAGCCCTCCACGAGCATAGATGCGAGTGGCCTCACCCTAGCAGCCTCACTCACAAAACAGTGAAACGCTGAGAGACAGTGAAACGCTGAGAGCGGATTCCCGTCATTCGCGAATATGGCCCCTAATTTCGCGCCAAAGAGCTCGCTGAGGCTTGGATGTCCATAAACCTGGACCGGGATCAACAAGGGAGCGTTAGGGGAAGTTTAACTTCGATCTCATCCGGCGATATCAGGCCGATGCGCTTATTGAGACGCACCACAACCCTGCTTTCCTCGTTCCGGGTGGATTGGGGCCAATTGGGAAGTAACCCGTTTTGAGTCTACTTCCGGGCGGGTCGGCGGTCACTCGCTCACGGATGAGAATCTCGGAGCAATATAATTTGCGCAATGTCCCTTCGGATGATTTTGGTGATAGTTGCAATCGGAGGAATGTCAGCCTTTGGACTGCTTTCGACCATCGTCTTCGACGAGATGTTGGACGAGGTAAATGCGCACCTTCCGAAGGAGCTGCGGTTCTCCGAATTTGGTTGGTGGGCTGGAAAGGCATTGCGTTTGCATAGCGAATACCGGCGGCTCTTCCCCGATGGAAAACTTCTCATCAGACTCTGGACGCTATCGGCCCTGGGGGTCGCTTGCGTTTTGTTGCTGGTATGGGCTGCCTTATTTTTCTAGCTCATGGCGTTGTTGTCGGATTGTGGTCGGATTGTTTGAATGCTAAGCGTCGGATGGGGCCTCCCAAGAGGGACGGGATGAACAGGCGTAGGTCATACTGGATCCGCTGGAGCATGCGACAGCTACAGCCCGGCCTTGACATTGGTGCTGAAACAGAGCCCGTTGTTAAGCGTGGGTCCGAGGTCGCGTAAAGGTCAGTGGTGACGTTCGCTTCGTGCGGCGATCCCGTTCAGGAGTTTGTTCGTGACGTAACCTCGGGCCGCAGGTTCCAGCAGAAGGAGCCTAAGATGACCAGCAAGTCCAAAGCCAAGCCAAGATCGAGCGGACGGATGCTGCCGATTCTGCACCCAGATGCCGCTGGAATTGACATCGGCGCCGAAGAGATATTTGTTGCTGTTCCACCGGATCGCGACATCGATTCGGTCCGTCGGTTCGGCACGTTCACTCGAGACTTGATCGCATTGGCCGATTGGCTGCGCCAGTGCAACATCCGATCCGTGGCCATGGAGTCGACTGGCGTTTACTGGATCCCGCTGTATCAGATTCTGGAAACGCACGGGTTCGAAGTCTTCCTGGTTAACGCACATCATGTGAAGAACGTTCCTGGGCGCAAGAGTGACGTTTCGGACTGTCAGTGGATCCAGTATTTGCATTCGGTGGGATTACTTAAGGCGAGTTTTCGGCCACCCGACGAGATTTGCGTATTGCGCTCCCTTTGGCGTCACCGGGAAGGTCTCGTTCAGATGGCAGCCGAGCATATTCAGCATATGCAGAAGGCTCTAAGCCAGATGAACCTCCAGCTACATCACGTCTTGAGCGACATCGTTGGGGTCAGCGGAACCGCGATTCTGGATGCCATTCTGGCCGGAGAACGGGACCCTTTCAAGCTCGCCAACTTATGCAATCGGCGCATACGCAGTCCACGCCAGACAGTGGCGAAGTCCCTTGAAGGAGATTATCGTCCGGAGCATTTGTTCGCACTTCGCCAGTCCCTGGCAGCATATCGGTTCTATAAGCAGCTGATGGCCGAAGTCGATCTCGAACTGGCGCAGAAGATGCGGGAACTTCCACGTGCCGAGCACGCGCCGGACAAACGACCAGCTGGCACGAAGAAGAGGATCTATCAACGCGCAGGCAACGAGCCCAGCTTCGAACTGAAGGAAGAACTGTTTCGCATCGCAGGTGTCGATCTCACCGATGTGCCGGGCATCAGTACCTTAACCGCGCATACCATCCTGATGGAGGTTGGAACAGATGTTTCGCGCTTCCGCAACGCCTCTGCCTTCGCATCGTGGCTGGGACTCTGCCCGGAGAAACAGGTCAGTGGAGGAAAGGTTCTTTACACCCGCACTCGCAAGGTCAAGAACAGAGCAGCCATCGCACTGCGACTCGGGGCACACTGCCTCTATCACGCTCAGAACTACCTGGGGGATTTCTACCGCAAGATGAAGTGGAGACTCGGAGCACCAGCCGCCGTAACGGCCACCGCACACAAGCTGGCTCGCATCCTCTACCACATGCTTTCCACCCGGCAGCCATATTCAGACGAGGTCTTCGCTCGATGTGATCAACAGGCCAGTATTCGTGCCGAAATGCGTTTGCGCAAACAGGCTGCCGAACTGGGCTTCCAACTTGCACCCATTTCCGAAACAGCTTGACGGTTGTGTTCATCAGGAGTCGAGGAGGAGCACGAGGTGTTGCAAAAGGCTGAACTCAGCTGTGAGGCTGATTCAGAGAACTACCTCGGAGGCTCCTCAGAGACTATGTATTACATCGGACTGGATGTTCACAAGAGGACGATCAGCTATTGCGTGAAGGACGCGGCCGGCAAGATCCATCAGGAAGGCAAGATCGGATCGACGCGGCGCGAACTTGATGCCTGGATCAAGACCCTTCCCCAACCCCGGATGATCGCCATGGAAGCGACGATCTTCACCGGGCTGGATCTACGATCACCTGCTTCCGCATGCGGAGAAGGTGAAGGTGGCGCACCCGCTGATGCTGCGGGCCATTGCCGCGGCCAAGAGGAAGAACGACAAGATCGATGCCAGCAAGATCGCCGACTGTCTTCGTTGTGACTTTCTGCCGGAGTGCCATATGGCATCGACCGAGATCCGCGACCGGCGGCGAACGCTTCGCTATCGGGGCCTGCTGGTCAAGCAGATGGTGCAGATGAAGAACCGGGTATCTGGGCCTGCTGATGGAGAAGGGTGTGACTCATACCAAGCAGCGGCTGCACAAGGTAGGCTACTTCGCCGAGCTGATGTCGGAGCAACAAAGAGATCGATCTGAGCATCCGGCCGCTGCTGAAGCTGAGCCGGGAGACATCGTTCGCGTCGCAGAAGCTCGACTATGCGCTGGTCAGTTCGCTGGAGCGCGATCCGCTGCTGGTGGAGCGACTGAAGCGGTTGAGGACTGTTCCCGGAGTCGGCCCGATCACGGCGCTGACGTGGGCTCTGGAGATCGGCGATGTCTCACGCTTCCGATCGATCAAGCAGGCGATCAGTTATTGCGGACTGTGCGGAGCCGAGAAGAGTTCAGCCGACAAGGTGATGCGCACGCCCATTTCCAAGCAGCGCAACAAGCATATCCAGCACGTGCTGGTCGAAGCTGCGAAGCTGGCGCCGAGGCAGAACCATGAACTGGCCTTGATCTACGAAAAAGAAATGCAGAGAGGCAATCGCAACCGCGCCACGCTGGCCGTAGCCAGGAAGATCGTTGCCTACTGCTCGCGGTGGAACGGAGAAAACAGGACTTCGTGCCTGCCGAGGAACTCGGAGGCACAGCGGCAGCGTAAAAACCTGCCCATGAATGAAAAAACATCAGGATTCTTCGATGCGCAGACTGCCAGGTCCCGCAAGTTGCCCACTGTGCGAAGGAGGTCAACACTCCGGAGGCTCACCACGAATTGTTTCGGGACTGGCAGAGAACACAAACTCAATCTTCTGTGAAGGCTCTTCGGAGTCCCGAGACAGCAAATGGATGTATGGTTCTGCATGATAGCAGGAACCATCGGCCGAGAGGCACAGTTGCGTAACGGCAGCATCCTGATCAGTTCAACCGCGCGCCCTCCTGAGCGCGCCCAGGAACTCTCGTGCTTTTTTCTTGACAGATGACTTACATGGACGTGGGCAACTCGGAAGTATCTCCGATCTGGACTAACCGAAAAACAACTGCGGGTTCCTCCACTGCCCCTTCGGCTTCGCTGGGGGTCAGGGTCGGGATGACGATCCTGGAGGGGATGAGTCCTGATTTGGTCGAGTTGCAGACGATGGGGATGTTTGACGGGAGCCCGAGATGAAGAACAACCGCAGATCCTTCCGCTTCGCGTCAGGATGACAGTGCGGGTGGGTTGAGTTCTGCCCCTGATGTGATTGGGAGCGGATGGTAGGCCACTGGAAGCTGGGAAGCGCGAGGAGAGACTATGGCGGACCAGGGAAATGCTACGGGATCAAGAGTGACTTTGCACGTGGTTTCGAGCCTTGATGGATTCATTGCCAGGAAGGACAACAGCGTCTCCTGGCTTGAGGGGAATGGAAGCATCTACGAAGCCGGGGTTTCGATTTCGGAGGAGGAGGCAGCGAGTTTCGTCAAAGGCATTGATTGTTATGTGCTCGGTTCGCGCACGTATGAACACGCACTTGAACTGGGGTGGCCTTATGGCGATACTCCGACGGTGGTGGTGACGAGCAGAACATGGCCATCGGCAAAGGGAAGCGTCGAATTCTATTCAGGCGACCTGGAGACGCTTATTCGCGTGAAGCTTGTGCAGCGATTTCAAAACATCTGGCTGGTAGGCGGAGCCATGTTATGCCAGCGTTTTCTCTCGCTCGACCTGGTGGACGAGATCAGGTTGACGATAGCCCCTGTCCTGTTGGGGGACGGAGTTCGGCTGTTTGGTGGTTTGCCGACGGAGAAGAGGTGGGATTTGAAGAACGTGGTTGCTTACAAGAACGGCTTTGTTGAGTTGGAATACACCGCTTCCAGGTCGTTCCCGGGCTAAAGCCCGCGGCTTTTGTGGTCGTTTTTCGTGGGGCTGAAGCCCCACGCTCCCTTCGAACCACAAAGACCCAAGATTCTCAGCAAGCTGTGAAGCCGTGCCCTTTCAAAGCAACGAGTTTTCCGGCAGCCTGTTCCGGCGGGAAAACTGTTGAATCAACTTGCTTTTCCGGGCATCCATAAGGGAGGTCAGCTGCCCCAGGCGAAGAGGTGAGTTGCATGGCTTCAGTCACGACAGTCCGTTCAGGCTCTGCATTCATCCCATCCCGTATTCACTCGTCCTCGGACTTTACGCAGACGCTGATGAAACTGCAGCGGGCCACGCACCTGATTGCTTCGACCCTGGACTTCGAGACTCTCGTCGACCGCGTGGTGAAAGAGATTGCGAATTCTATTGGAAGCGTGGAGGTGGCTGTCTGGCTGCGGGACGATGACGCAAATGAGATGGTGATGCAAGGCGTGTGTGGCTGCACGAAGTTCGCAAAGGGAAACCGGCTGCAGATCGGCAAGCAGGGAATGGTGGGGCATGTTGGGGCGTCCGGCTGCATGCACTATGCTCCCGACGTCAGCGCGGACCCCTACTACCTTGCATGCGAGCCGGGGACGCGTTCGGCAGTTTCGATTCCACTAAGGACGGGCGAACGCTTGATGGGCGTGCTCTCGATCGACCATCAGGAGTTGAACGCATTTTCGCCCGACCAGTTGAAGGTGCTGGAGGCGATTGCAGGCCATATCGCCATTGCAATCGAGAATGCACGGATTCTGCAACTGGAGCGCGAGCATCGGCAGCGATTGCAGAGTGAGTCAGCCGATGCGCGTGCCATCCAGGAGGCATTGTTTTTGAAGCCAGTTCCCCTGATTCCAGGGTTTGCGCTGGAGACGGCCTGGCATCCGGCGGGTTCGGTTGCCGGCGACTGGTTCGACTTTATTTGTCTTGGGCAGGATCGGTACGGCATTGCCCTCGGGGATGTGTCAGGGAAGGGAATGCCGGCTGCGCTGTTGATGTCGGCTACCCGGGCGCTGCTGCGTTCGATTGCGCCGCTTTCTCCCTCGCCCTCGGAGACGTTGGCTCGCTTGAATCGGGCTTTGATAGAGGATTTTCCGGCAGGCAAATTCGTGACCATGATCTATGGAGTGCTGGATGCAGGAACGCGACAACTGACGCTGGCGAGCGCCGGGCATCTGCACCCGCTGATTGTGAATCACAAGACGGCCTTTCTGGAACTTGATACCGGTCTGCCGCTGGGGCTCAGCGAGTCAGCATATCCGGAGAAGACGATAACGCTCTCCGCCGATACGCATGTGCTGCTTTATACGGATGGGATTACAGAAGCGGAGAACGCCCTAGACGAGGAGTTCGGTGCCGCACGGCTTCTTGAACACTTCCTCGCCCCGGGAGCCTGTGTGGACGGCCTTGTGAAGCGGGTAAAGGAATTCGCGGCGGAATGTCCGGACATGGACGATGCAACGGTCGTCCTGCTGCGCAGCCGGTAATTGCGGAGCGTGTTCACATCGACCCGCAACCAGCCAGGGGAAGAGCTAAATGGCTCAGAGCTTGGGGAGATGGTTCGAGCGGATTTCCTCTGCACGCCACGCCGCCCGTTGTGTGGGCATCAAAGCCTTGGCAACGAAGAAGAGCAGGTAGGACGAGCAGGAGATAACCAGGTGCAGCATGTTGGACTCCGACGGTGGATTCGCTTGCGACGCACATGATGATGCACGACGCGTGCCAAACGGGCGCGGGGTGGTTTCGGCATTGTGGGTGTTTGAGTTGCGGGATCGCGACGAGTGGGCGGCGGCAGGAAGTGGCGAAGAGACGAAGACGAGATGCCGTCACGGTGACGAAGGGGCGTCAGGGCTGATGCCTTCTGATTCGACCTCGTTATCTGTGAAGCTGAAGCCGCACGCTCCCGTCGGATCATTTTGGCGAGGCAATGGAAAGGGCAACTGCAGGTTCTCCACTCCGCTTTGCGTCGGTCGGAATGACAGGCGCTTGAGACTCCGGGCGGCGAACAACACTGGCTCGAGATTCCGCAGCGGTGAAGAGCGAATCAGAAGCAGCGGACGTAACTGAAGACGTCGGATTTCTTTTGCGGCTTGAGGTTGGGGAAGACGAAGTGCTCGCGGCAAACTTCTTCGCGGGTGAAACCGCACTTCTCGAGGACGTGGGCGGACGGGGTGTGCTCTGCGTGGCAGATTGCCTCGAGGCGGGCGACTCCGGTCTGGTGCGCGAGGTCGACCATTGCCTGCAGAGCTTCAGTGGCATAGCCGAGGCCCCAGGCATCTTTGGCAAAAACATAACCGGTGATGGCGCGGGTGGGGCCCTTGTAAAAGAGGCCCGTGCTGCCCACGAGCGCCCCCGCGACGCCGTTGTCCCTCGTGAGCACAAGGTAGGGGCCGGCGGGCCAGCGCCGCCACTCGTCGTCGCTCATGGCCAGGAATGCGAGGGTATCGGCAATGCTGCGGTGCGTGGGCCAGCTGAGGTAGCGCGTTACATCGCGATCGGAGGCGTAACGATGAAAGACGGCCTGGGCGTCGCCTCGTTTGGGTCTGCGCAGAAGAAGCCGTTCGGTCTCGATTGTTTCGGGCGCCTTCACGGCTCGTGGTTCCAGTTCCATCATTTCTCCGAGAGGACTTTGCCGATTTCCCAGTGGTGGCCGAAGGGATCGAGCAGGCGGCCAATGCGCCAGCCGTAAGACTCGTCGCGCACGGGACAGATGGAAGAAGCGCCGGCCGCAATCGCCTGATCGAAGACGGCGTGAGGATCGTCGACGATGAGCACCAGGTGCAGGGTGCTGCCGCCGAGCGTCTCGGGGCTGAAGTTCTGGTGGGCAGGCGATTCCTCCGCGACCCAGAAGTCGCCCTTGCCCACGGCGAGGTGCGCGATGACGCTGCCGTCTTCGCTGTCGAGACGCGAAAGAGGCGTTGCGCCGAATGCGCGCGGTGTAGAAGTCAACGGCGGCGGCGCTTCGACGCACGTAGATCATGGTGGTGACGGTTGTTTCCACTTTCTTGCCGGTAGACACGGAATTCGCCATGGGAGGCTCCTTTGGTGTGGACTTGGCAGAAGTGGGGAGTGGTCAAGCGATGCAGAGTTCAATAGGCCTGGAGCTGATCGAGGGGCAGGCGAACGCGGAAGCAGGTTGACCCCGGATCGGAACGGACGCTGAGGTGGCCGCGATGCTTCCGCACGATGCGCATGGCGTTGTCGAGGCCCAGACCGAGACCCTGGCCGGGCGCCTTGGTGGTGAAGAAGGGCTCGAAGATGCGGTCCTGCAACTCGGCGGGAATGCCTGGTCCCGTATCCCAGATTTCGACCAGCATCATCTCGCCTTCAAGGCGGCACGTGAGCTTTAATTTGCCGCCTTTGTCGGTTTCTGCGAGGGCGTCGAGCGCGTTTTCAATGAGTGCCGTCCAAACCTGGTTCAATTCGCTGCCGTATGCGCTTATGCGAGGCAGATCGGGCTGGTAGTTGCGCTCGATCACAACGTCCTTCATGCGCGACTGGAGCATCTGGACGGTGGCATCGAGGCCGGCGGGTACATCAACTTCGAGAATGGGGGCGCGGTCCATGTAGGAGTAGGCCTTGACCGCGCTGATGAGATCGAAGATGCGCGCCGTGGAATTGAGGAGGGTATCGACGGAACGGGTAGACCGTAAGTAGCGCGCGAAGTATTGCAGGGAGACGCAGGCTTCGCCGGCGCCGATCAAGGAGCGAAGCTCTTCAAGGTCGGCGACGGTGGCACGCTGCTCCGCAAGCTGAGCCGCCACTTCCCATGCGCTTTCGCAGGGCAGGGCGGTGAGCCAGTTGCGGAGTTCCTCTTCGAGCTGGATCTGCGCGCCGGTCTCGCGCGGGTCCTGGCGTGTCGACCGGCTTATGACTCTCTGCTCCCAGGCTTCGACGCCCTGGATTTGTTCTTCGTTGAGGCAGAGGTTGACGAGCTTGAAGCGGTTTTCGCGGTTCGAGCGGAGCTCCATGACGAGGCTGGAGGCGGCACGCTGGGCGGCCGATGCGGGATTGTTGAGCTCATGGGCCAGATTGCCGGCGAGCTTGCCGAGGGCGGTGAGCTTTTCGGCCTGCTGCTCGATGCGGGTCACTTCGCGCACGCGGTCGAGGAGAGTGGAGACGACGCGCTGGGTCATGGAGGGAATGGCCGCCAGCATCTCGGGGAATTTCTCCTTCATGACGAGCAAGGCCCAGACTGGCGTGACCGCGAAACCCTGGCCGCCAGACGTCTTCATGCGCGAAAAAGGCAGCAGTCCCGTCATTTGTCCCGCACGGCCGATGAACAGCTCCATCGGTCCGCCGCGCTGCCGGCGCACCTGAATCTCACCTTTGAGGATAAGGATCATGCGATCGGCTGGCTGGCCCTCTTCGAACAGGATGTCTCCAGGCTGCGCTACGACCTCCTCGCCATGCTGCGCGAGCCAGAGCCGATCTTCAAACGGCAAGCCTTGTAATGGAACGACACGATCAATGGCAGCCGCGATGGTTTCGGCGGGAGTGGGACAGGCAGGCGCGGTCAAGGTGGGGGAGAGCATCCTGAACCTCCGGTGCAACTTCAGGATAGCCCATACCCCGGTCGAAGCCTGTCAAGAAGTGTTGTGAAGCGGTACGGCGGCTGGGTGAATGGCGAATGGCTTGCGGTCAAATGCGGCAAAGTGCGTGTTGCCAATGCTATGATGGGCGGTTTGAAAACTCAATCCAGGAGAGACTTTATGCTCCGCAGAATATTTGCCGTCGTCGTGTTTCTTTCCTCTTCATTTATCGCCATTGCACAGTCTTCCAGCGCTACGTACGACGAAGCCACGAAGGTCTTTCGGCTCGAGGGCGGCAATGTGACGTATGCCTTTGGCGTGAATGCGCGCGGCGAACTGCAGCAGCTCTATTGGGGCGGGCGGCTGGGGGCGACAGATCATATTCCGGGCGCGATGCCGGCGCGCGAATGGGCTTCGTTCGACTCGTCGTACACCAATACGCGCGCAGGAATATGCGGGCTGGGGCGCGGGACTGTTTGTGGAGCCGGCGCTGAAGGTGACATTTGCGGATGGGAATCGCGACCTGGTGCTGCATTACGACCGCCATGAGATTGCATCGGATGGTTTCAATGTTGTTCTCAAAGACATCAAACGACAGGTCTTGGTGACGCTGCACTACTCGATTGATGCGGGGAGCGGAATCCTGGCGCGGTCTGCGACGATTGAGAATCGCGAGGCACAGCCGATCACGATTGAGCAGGCTGCTGCGGCCGCATGGGCGCTGCCGGCCGGACACTACACGTTGAACTATCTGACGGGCGGCTGGGCGGGCGAGTGGACGCTGACGCAGGAGCAGCTGCAGCCGGGCGAGCGCGTGATCGAGAGCCGGCGGGGATCGACGGGGCATCAGGCCAATCCATGGTTTGCGATTGAAGCGGGCGAACATCCGGACGAGAATTCCGGCGAGGTGTGGTTTGGTGCGCTGGCGTGGAGTGGTTCGTGGAGGATGACCGTCGAGCGAGACCAACTGGATGCGGTTCGCGTGACGGGCGGATTCAATCCATTCGATTTTGGGTATGTGCTGAAGCCCGGAGAGAAGCTGGAGTCGCCGGTGTTTTATGGCGGATATAGCGCGCATGGGCTAGGCGGGGCATCGAGGATTCTGCATCACTACGAAATTGCGCACGTGCTTCCGCATCGCGTTGGCGACGGCGATGGGGCGGCTCCGAAGCCGCGGCCGGTGATCTACAACTCGTGGGAGGCGACGGAGTTCAACGTTTCAGAAGAAGGACAGATGGCGCTGGCCGAGAAGGCGGCGGCGCTCGGCGTGGATCGATTTGTGATGGACGATGGGTGGTTTGGGCAGCGCAAGGATGATCACGCAGGACTCGGCGACTGGTATGTGAACCCGCAGAAGTTTCCGCATGGGCTGAAGCCGCTTATCGATAAGGTTCACGCGCTGGGAATGGATTTTGGCCTGTGGGTTGAGCCGGAGATGGTGAATCCTGATTCGGATCTGTACCGGAAGCATCCCGACTGGGTGTTGAATTTTCCGGGAAGGCCGCGGTCCGAGCAGAGGAATCAACTGGTGCTGAACCTGGCGCGGCCGGACGTGCGGGATTATGTTCTTGGGTTTCTCGACAAGCTGGTGACGGAGAACGATATTGCTTTTCTGAAGTGGGACTACAACCGCAACTGGAGCGAGCCGGGATGGGATCAGCTTCCGCCGGCGGAGCAGAAGAAGGTTTACGTGGAGTTTACGCGGAACCTGTACGCCATTCTTGCGGAACTGAAGAAGCGGCATCCGAAGCTGGAGTTGGAGTCGTGCTCGGGAGGTGGGGGGCGCGTCGATCTAGGAATTCTGCAATATGCGGACGAGGTTTGGCCGTCGGATAATACCGATCCGTTTGACCGGCTGACGCAGCAGGATGGGTTCACCTATGCGTACACGCCGCAGATCATGATGGCGTGGGTGACCGACTCGCCGCATGACCTTGAAGGACAGCGCCGCGTTACTTCACTTCAGTACCGGATGTTGAGCTCGATGCAGGGCTCGCTCGGTATCGGCGCGAACATCACCAAGTGGAACGACGAGGAGATGGCGACGGCGAAGCGTCTGATCGCGGCGTATCACCAGGTGCAGGCGACGATTGTGCAGGGCGATCTGTACCGGTTGATCTCGCCGCGGAATGGGAGTGAGTTTTCGGCTACGCAGACGGTGAATCGCGACAAGAGCCAGTCGGTGGTTTTCGCCTTTATTCATTCAACGCAGGAGGGACGCGGGTTTCCGCGGGTGAAGCTGGAGGGGCTTGATGCGAAAGCGAATTACGCGCTGACCCCGATCGAAGGCGCTGCGGCGAAGGGTACTCCGGCGACGGCGAGCGGGGCTTGGTGGATGAATCATGGGCTGGAGATGAGTGAGGGCTTCAAAGGGGATTTTCAGGCGGCGGCGTTCCGGCTGGACAGGAAGTAGGTTCTGAATAGCGCGTGCATGCGCTCAGGGCGGTCGGAATCACATGGATTTGAGGCAGAGTGCGATTGAGGTTCGTGCTTTCCCATCCTTGACGTTGTCAAGAATGGGGCACCCGGCAGAAAAGCAACTGCAGGTTCCTCCGCTCCCCATTCCCCTTCGGCTTCGCTCAGGGTCAGGGTCGGTCGGAATGACAGAGCTCCTCGGCAATCTCCTCGAACGACTTCGATCAGACGGCTCCGTCGGTTGGCTCAGAATTGGATGCTTTGCGCCACCTGCATAATCGTGGCATTGACCGACTTGGCCTGATTCTTCGCTCACCACCCCAAAAACTGAAGTACGTTTGGGGCCCCGTTCACTCAGAATGACAACGCCGGGATACTAGGTGGCAACGAGGCGGACAGAGGCGGTGGGACAGTGAGATTCGAGTTTCTGCTGAAGAATCCGCAGGTCGGAAGTGTGCCCGGGGGGAATGGGGATTCGCTGGGTTACGAGCACCGAGGCACTCCCATTGAAGGATTGAAAAATTAAGGTCAAGTGGGCCGGCAGGTCGCTGGCGACCGTGGCTTTCAGCAAGTATCTTCCGGAAAGTATCCAGGGCATGTAGGTGCCGTTGCAAAATAAACCTTCATCGCCGAACCAGGCTTCGGGTGCGGCGATCAGGAGGCGTCGATAGCGGCGATCGAAGTTGGTGCGCTTGAACCAATAGGCCACGAGCACCAGCAGAACGACGAAGCCTGTGAGTCCGCCGACGATTGTCAGTTTCTCCTGGAGGCTTCCGCCGGAGATGAGAGAGCCAATCGAGAAGAGACCTGCACAGAGCAGGACGAAAAGCGAGATGCGCTTCCAACGCCATGGGCCTTCCTGGGATTTTTCCCATGCGCGCTGGTTCTCAGCCCACTGCGTCCATTTCTCAGGGGCATATTGCCAGTGTGCCCATGGGTTCGCAATGACGGCGGTCATGCCACGGTCATTGCGACGCGCCATCATGTAGCCGATGGACAACATCGGGCCGCAGAGGAGGAGTACGAAGCCTCCAAGGCCGGTCGGCAGCCATAGCAAGGAAGGCGGTAGCACAAGGGCAGCGGCGGCGTTGATGAGCAGGAAGATGACGAGACGCCAGATCCAGCGGTACACCTTATGCCGATTGAAGCTGACCAGCTTCGCAGATGGAGGCAAGTGCGCGACGTGTGCGTCTGTGATGCGAACGATGAGAATGCTCGAGGCGGAGGCGATCACAATAATGGCCAGGAAACATGCGATTCCTAGTGCGACCGGCGATCGAAATATTTTGACGTTCACGATGGCCTGCGACGCGCCCATCACGACAACAACGATGAGCAGAAACATGCCGATCAGCTTCAGGGTGGCTTTGAGGGAATAGAGCGGGCTCTTTCGCCAGCCGGCAAAAGCACCGGCGACGGTGAGGAGGGCGAAGATGAGCAGAGCAAATTGCATGGGAGCAGGATTGGCGCTAAGTATTGCCGGTATTCTGTTCGCGCTTTTCGCGCGGTGACTGCGTCAAGGATGGACGCGGAGAGCGATTGAGGTTCGTGCTTTCCCACCCTTGACTGCGTCAAGGATGGGGCACCCAGCACTCTCGCGGGACAATAATCGAAGAGCAACTGCAGGCTCCTCCCACTCCCCATTCCCCTTCGCCTTCGCTCAGGGTCAGGGTCGGTCGGAATGACGGACTTTATCAGCTCCTGTCTAACTACTTCTGTCTGACTACTCCGACAGCTAACGCGACGGTTTGTAGCCTTGCCAGACGTATTCGAGGGCTTCGGGGAGGGTCTGGGCTTTGACGGCGCGATCGACGTGGGCGGCGTTTTCGGCGAAGACGAACTGGTAGTGGTACTTCTTTGCGGCGAGCACCTTTGCCATGCGCTCGTTGGCTTCGACCCAGTCGTGCATGTTGTCGCGCATGACGTTGGGATTGAAGAGGTCGCGGTCGCCTACTTCCATCCAGAGGCGGATCGGCTTGCGTTTGCTCGCGGGAATCAGGTGCTCGTGGAATTCCCAGGCGCCATGCGGTGATTTGGGATCATGGGGCCACTGCTGATTGACGTAGGTTCCGGAGTAGGTGAGGACGCGGTGGTAGAGATCGGGATGGTACCAGGCCATGATGAGCGCGCAGGATCCGCCGGAGCTGCCGCCCATGGTGGCGCGGCCGTCAGGATCGTGCGTGAGCTTGACGTGGGCTTCAGATTCGACGCGAGGCAGGACTTCGTTTTCGACGAACTCGGCGTAGTGGCCCGACATGGTGTCGTATTCGAGGCCGCGCTCGCTGCCCTGGGCGTCACCGCTGCCGTTGCCGATGGAGATGGCAATCATCACGGGAAGCTTGTGTTCGGCGATGAGGCTGTCGAGTGCGGTAAAGAGCATGCGGTCGGGGCCGTCGGCGCCAACGATGAAAGGGGCTTCGCTGCCGGGAACGTACGCCTTTGGAACGTACACGGCTACTTTGCGCGTGTAGGGGGCGGGATGGCTGGTGGTGATGATCAGCTTCACGGGATCGGATGGATCGGGCGTGCCAAAGGTGCCTTTGTCACGGGCGATGCCGGGGTAGTACTTGCTGTCGGCGGAGTTCATGGTGAATTCGACGACAGAGCCATTGGTGAGGTCGGGCGCGGTTGTTTCAGGCGCGGCGGGATGGGTGGGGCCAAGGATGAAGTTGCCGTCGGCAGTTGGTGAGGGGATGGCGCCATCGGGCAACTGAATTGCGGAGACGTAGCCGGGGGTGTGGGGATCGCGAATGGGAAAGGCGGGACGCGATGTTTGGGGCGTGGGAGGGGGCGAGGGGGTTTGGGCAGATGTCAATGCTGCAACGACAAGTACAGGCCGCGGCGAAGTAACAACCCGATGGCGGAACGGAGAGTTTCATTCCCAAATCTTATCGTTCCTCTCTTTTGTTTGAAGTGTCATTGAGGTTCGTGCTTTCCCACCCAAGCGAAGCTTGGATGGGGCACCCAGAGGTTGTGGCACTGAGGCAAGGGTTCCTCGGCTCCCGGTGGTCGCTCGGAATGACAGTTTGACCCGTCATCGCTGCTTTTCATAGGTGAAGAAGCCGCGGCCGGATTTGCGGCCTAGCCAGCCGGCGTCGACCATGCGAATGAGCAGAGGGCAGGGGCGATACTTCGGGTCGCCGAAGCCATCCTGCAGGACGCGCAGAATATCGACGCAGACATCGATGCCGATGAAGTCGGCTAAGGTGAGCGGGCCCATGGGGTGCGCCATGCCGAGCTTGAAGACCTGGTCGATGGCTTCGGGAGTGGCGACGCCTTCCATGACAGCGAAGGCGGCTTCGTTGATGAGCGGCATCAGCACGCGGTTGGAGACAAAGCCGGGGGCGTCGTTTACTTCGACGGGGGTCTTGCCCAGTTTGACGGATAGGTCGCGCACCGCGGTGAAGGTCGCGTCGCTGGTCGCCATACCGCGTACGATTTCGACCAGAGCCATGACCGGGACGGGGTTGAAGAAGTGCATGCCGATGACCTGCGCGGGGCGGTGAGTGAGCGCAGCCATTTTTGTGATCGAGATCGACGAGGTGTTTGTGGCGAGAATTGCGGTTGCCGGAAGGATGCGGTCGAGAGCGCGAAAGACTTCGGATTTCAGATCGAGGCGCTCGGGGGCGGCTTCAACGGCAATGTCCGCGCCGGCGACTGCCTCCATGTCGACGGTGGTGTGGATGCGGCTGAGGGTGGGCTCGATTTCGGATTCGGGGAGCTTGCCTTTGGCGGCTTCGCGGCCGAGGTTACTGCGGATGGAGGCGAGGGCGCGATCGAGAAATCGCTGTTCCACATCGCACAACGTGACTTGAAAGCCGGACCGGGCGAATACATGTGCGATGCCCGAACCCATGGTTCCTGCGCCGATTACGGCGGCCTTCTGAATCTGCTGCACGTGCAAACCTCCCGGGCAAGAGGGAGTGTAGCAGGGTGAGGCGGATTCGAAGAACCGGGTTGATGCGCGGCTGCGCGCAAAAAGCAACTGCAGGTTCCTCGGCTCCCGATGGTCGCTCGGAATGACAAATCCTATTTAATGACAAATCCTATTTAGGGAGTTCAAACAAAAGCGGCGCGACAGAAGTCGCGCCGCAAAATGACCCCAATCCCCGCGAAGGAGTTAATTGCCCTGGGAGCCCTCGGGTACGAGCCGGACCTGCTCAGTGAGCGTGAGCATCAGATAGGATCCCGTTTCGAGATTGGTCTGGGGATGGCTTACAAGGAGATGCGTTGTGACTACACCGGCGCCGATGATGCCGCCAGCGAGCATGCCAACCGGGCCGCCGAGAACGGCGCCGACGATCATACCGCCGCCGCCGACACCTGCGTACTCATAGCCGTCCTTTTTCAGACGCGAGCCGGGCGTGATGATGCCCTCTGAACCAACGCGCAGGTTGGAACCGGGAGTAGAGGTAACCACGGCGTGCAGCTGATATCTGCTGCCGTTTTCGAGCGTCACGGTCTCTGGCACGAGAAGAACGGAACCGTGACCGGCGAAGCGGCCGGTAGATACCTCGGCGACTTTACCGTCGATCTCGGCGCCAGCAGGGATCACGACGCGACCGTCCTGCAATACGTCGGAGGCCACGCGGCTGCGAAAGGGCTCTCCCTGTTCGGACAATGCGCTTGAAATCTCGTTGATCAGCTTTACGCGGATCATCGTGCCTTCGCCAAGCGTTCCCGGGGGAAGCGGCGCGGGATGCACGATGTCGCCATCAGGATCAGATGAGTCGGCGCGTGCTACCAGGCCGGGGGCCGGAGGCGCGACGCCGACGATGCCGTCGTCAGTGCCGTCGCCGTATCTCTGAGGAATCGGGCCGGCGTTTTGCGGCATGTTCATCGTCTGCGGAGCCGGCGGGGTTACGGGCGACTGCTGGATGGGATGGCCGGCGGGTGGCTTGGGTGTGGGAACCGGCTGCTCGCTGGTGATGATGGTGTCGTCAGGAGGCGGATTGGAGGTTCCCTGGTACGGATTGGTCTGGCTTGATTGCTGAGCCACGAGGGCTGTGGTAGCCAACGCAAAGATTGCACATGCAAGGATCGGCCGATTCATCCGAATTCCCCCTCTGAATTAATGCAGGCAGTACTCCCCTGCGTGTATAGACCCGCAATGCGGGAAAAAGTTCTGAAACGCGACGTACAGAGTTTGTTTCCGGCGCACATTGCGCCCATATAAATGCTAGTCTGCGGGCGTTGCCGGTGCAGCATGGCGAAGGGCGGTGGGTGCCTTCGGCAGTACGAATCAACTGAGGCAACACACTGGGCATCTTGCGGCGCAGCAATCGTTTGCCGAGTGTGACCGCTGCCACACCAGGTGTGCAAGGCGCGTTTGCTAGAATCCGAACGGAACCGTTTTCAATTTATTTCACGCTTTTATGTGCGGACGGAGAGGCGAATGAAGCACGCGCACGAGCTTCTGGAAACAATTCAGAGCGCTGCCGGAGAGGCCGTTGCCGTGGATCGCCGTCCCAAACTGAACGACCGGCTGCAGCACCGTATAGCGAGGACAGAGATGACAGAGATTGTTGCGATTCGCGCCCGCGAAGTACTGGATTCGCGTGGAAATCCCACCGTGGAAGCCGATGTGATTCTGGAGAGCGGCGCGCTGGGTCGCGCCATCGTGCCTTCGGGCGCTTCCACCGGCGAGCATGAGGCCGTTGAGCTGCGCGACGGCGATAAGAGCCACTACATGGGAAAAGGCGTGCTGCAGGCTGTGGCCAACGTAGAAACGGTGATTGCGCCGGAACTGGAAGGCATGGATGCCTCGAACCAGAGGCTGATCGATCAGACGATGATCGCGCTGGACGGCACGGCAAACAAGGGCAAGCTCGGCGCGAACGCCATTCTTGCCGTATCGCTGGCCGCGGCGCGGGCCACCGCGCAGACGCTGGAGATTCCGCTGTATCGCTACCTGGGCGGCGTGAATGCGTGCGTGCTGCCGACGCCGATGCTGAACGTGCTGAACGGCGGCGCACATGCCGATTCGAACGTGGACTTCCAGGAGTTCATGATCATGCCCGTAGGCGCGGAGCGCTTCAGCGATGCGCTGCGGTGGGCGGCGGAGACTTTCCACACGCTGAAGAGCGTGTTGAAGAAGAAGGGATACAACACGGCGGTGGGCGACGAGGGCGGGTTTGCTCCTTCGCTGAAGTCGAACAGTGAAGCTATCGAGTTGATTCTCGAAGCGATCACGCAGGCCGGTTACAAGCCCGGCGAGCAAATTGCCATCGCTCTGGATCCGGCATCCTCTGAGTTCTACGACAAGGAAAAGAACAAGTACGTTTTCAAAAAGAGCGACAAACGCGAATTGACCAGTGAAGAGATGGTCAATTTTTACGACAACTGGGCACAGCAGTACCCGATCGTGTCGCTGGAAGATGGCCTGGCCGAAGACGACTGGGAGGGCTGGAAGATTCTGACCGACAAGCTGGGCGGCCGGATTCAACTGGTGGGCGACGATATCTTTGTCACCAATGTGAAGCGCTTGCAGCGCGGCATTGAAGAAGGTGTCGGCAATTCGATTCTGATCAAGGTGAACCAGATCGGCACGCTGACTGAGACGCTGGAGACGATTGAGCTCGGCCGCCGCTACGGTTACACGTCGGTGATGTCGCACCGTTCGGGCGAGAGCGAGGATACATTCATCGCAGATCTCGCCGTGGCGACCGGTGTGGGCCAGATCAAGACCGGCTCGGTGAGCCGCACCGATCGTATTGCCAAGTACAACCAGTTGCTGCGGATCGAAGAGGAACTCGGCGCCGGCGCGGTTTACCTGGGACTGGAAGCGCTGAACTACGAAGAGTAGTTCCGCGTTCAATGAATGATTGGCAACGAATCGTGCTTTTCATCCTGGATTCAGCGGGGTGGCAGGCACGATTTGCTGTTTGGATACCTGACTTTTGGGACGTGGACAGCAGGTAAAGGAGCGGGACTACACTAAAAACAATGCGCTTTCTCATAGCTTCCCTTTTCCTGCTTAGCCTTCTACCCGCCGCCGCCCAGACTGCGCCGGTGATGACCCTGCAAGATTTGAAGGAAGCAGATACCCTGGGCGCCGATCTGTATACAAACTCGGGCGCAACGGGGTTGGTGCTGGTGGTGGTGCGCGGGGACCAGGTTTATTTCAAGGGCTATGGAGAATCAGTGCCGGGATCGCAGGAAGCTCCGGGTCTGAATTCGGAGGTCAGGCTCTGCTCGCTGACGAAGATTTTCACAACGGACCTGCTGGCAAAGCTTGTGTCGGACGGCACGGTGCGTTTGGACGAGCACGCTCAGGAAGTATGCACCGGAAGGTGCGGTCGTTCCTGAGAAAGGTGCGCCGATCACGCTCGAAGATTTGGCAACGCACACGGCGGGGCTGGAGCGTGAGATTGGAACCGCTCCGCGCCGGACGCCGCACTTTTCCTATCCCGACTACGAGATGCGCTGGCACTGGCTCGCGAGCGCGAATCTCAAGTTCACGCCGGGAACGCAGGCGTTCTACTCCAACGTTGGATTCGATTTGTTGAGCGACGCACTGGCAAAGGCTTCGCATACGCCTTACGATGCGCTGCTGGATAAGCGCACGCTGAAGCCGTTGAAAATGTGGAACACGACCTTCTACCCGAACCCCGGACAGTGCGAACGGCTGATGACGGGCGCACACGAGGAGGGCCCGTGCACCATCACGTCGAACACGGAGGGAAGCAGCGGCCTCTACTCCACGCCGGCAGACATGGTGAAGTTCCTGAGCTACCTGGTGGGTGCGGGCGCGCCCGCGCAGGCGGACGATGCGCATGGGGTGTATCTGCTGCCGTCGAAGCTGGCGGGCCAGTACGGACTGGATCACGCAGGCAAACCGAGCGGAATCGGCCTGGGATGGATGCACGTGGGCGGGAACGAAGACGTTTCGCACATCATTGAGAAGACCGGGGGCGGAGCCGGATTCACCACCTACATCGCGTTTCATCCCGCGAGCCACACGGCGCTCTTTGTGGCGATGACCGAGGGGCAGCACGGATGGAAACCTGGGTTCAACCTCTTCAAGGCATCGAACAACGGGTTGCTTGCGCTTGCGGGGCTGCCACCGCTGCCGGACGTGCGAACGAGAAGAGTGAGGCGTCAACACACGGCGCAAGCTACGGTGAGAGTCCGCGCGAAGAATCGGGCAACACGGAAGCGCGCGGCGCAGAGGACGGTTGGGGGCTATTAGAGAGGAAGTTGAAATGTCGAGCGCCCCTGCGCCCTGAGGGCTCGCTTGCCGGAATTCAGCATGACCTTCGGCCTAAAAGGCGGAAGCACCGTGACACTCGCGAAACTGTACTCATCGTTCTGCTGAGGTCTTAGCGTCTCCCCTACGATCACCCGTATGGAATGGGTGACGGGATGAAGATCAAATCTCTTCAGAATGCGCTGTGTGTTGTGATGTTGGTGACGGTGGCGGCAGAACAGACTAGTCAGGCAGAAGAGCCCGTCAGCGCAGGAACACAGGCGCAGACGTTGTTCGCATATAGAAGTTCATTTTGGGCTCGTATGCATGATTCACTCCTCGGATATTCTGTACTTCCCTCTGATGTGCCAGTCGAACTGGTCCCGGTCGACCCCTCTGCGTTGGAGCACGCGACTTTGAATTCGACGGTGACCTTTCGGGTTGTCCGCGACGTTGTCGTCGGACAATACGCATACGCGTACGGGGGCAATCTGGTAAAGGCGAAGGTGACCCGGATTCGCGAAGGTCAGCTTCGAATGCGCCGCGGAAGAATGGAGCCGCGCGTGATGGAGGTTATTGCAGTGGGGTTGATAGAATCCAGCCCCCCACAATATCTGAAGCTTAGATTGGAAAGCTCCCCCAGGAACCGCTCAATCCGCACGGCAATGAAAGTCGTCACCTTCCCCTTGAAGGTTATTGGCATAGTCGTCATCACAGTTCCGGAGGATATCCTTCTCGGAATCGCGTGCATGACTGTAGGCTGTGACCTTTAGCGGTTGAGCAAGGCGCCGGGTACGCCCGGAATCTGGTGGGCCTCGGGAGGATCGCCGGCAACAGAAGAGAAGTCGAATGATCTGCGGTCGTCTTTCGCACGCAAACATCCAGGCCTAAGGCCAGCCGCTCTCTGCGAACACATTCAGCAGCCTGAAGGCTGCTGCTCCCTCCGTGTTCGCTACCGCGATGTGATGGTTGCCACGCAGCGGGACGTGTCGAGCATTTATCCTTATATCCAGTACATCGATCTAATACGAGGTATCTTCTTCGTGCCTAAACATCCTCTTGTTCTGACCATCCTTGATGGATGGGGATATCGCGCGGAAACCGCCAACAATGCAATCGCGCTGGCGCGGAAGCCTAACTATGACAAGCTGCTGCGGGAGTTTCCAAATACGCTGATCCAGGCTTCGGATCATTTTGTCGGGTTGCCGGATGGACAGATGGGAAACAGCGAAGTTGGCCATCTGAACATCGGCGCGGGGCGCATTGTGCAGATGGACATCACGCGCATCGACGCGCTGATTGCTGCGGGTCAATTCTCGAAGGAGCCGACGATTGTGCAGGCGATGCAGAAGGCGCGAGACGGCCGGCATGCGCTGCATTTGTTCGGACTTGTTTCGGATGGTGGAGTGCATTCGCACCAGGAGCATCTCTACGCCCTGCTGCGCACGGCACGCGAGTACGGACTGCCCAACGTATTTGTGCACGCGTTCATGGATGGGCGTGACACTGCGCCGGACTCTGGCGCTGGATACATCGCCAAGCTTGAGCAGAAGATGCGGGAGTATGGCGTCGGCAAGGTGGCCTCGATCAACGGCCGCTACTATGCGATGGATCGCGATAAGCGCTGGGAGCGCGAGCGCAAGGCCTTCGATGCCATGGTGAACGGCAAAGCCGAGGGCGGAGCGTATCCGGATCCGGTGGCGCGGCTGAAAGAGAGCTACAACAACGGCGTTACCGACGAGTTTGTAATCCCGTTTGTAGTAGTGGATGCGGCAGGGAAGCCGCTCGGGCAGATTCGCGACGAGGATGTGTGCATCAATTTCAACTTCCGTGCCGATCGTGCGCGGCAGATTACGCGGGTGCTGGCCCGCGAGAGCGGGTTGAATAAGGATGGTGGACGGAATCTTGAGGGGTGGGAGTTGCTGGATGAGACGATTCCGCGCAGCGAGATTCCGAAGAACCTGCATTACCTGTGCATGACGCAGTACGACAAGCTGTATGCGCTGCCCATGATTATTTTGCCGGAATCGATGGACAACATTCTGGCGAACATTCTCTCGGCGCACAATTTGCGCAATCTGCGCGTGGCCGAGACGGAGAAGTTCGCGCACGTGACGTACTTTTTCAATGGCGGCATCGAGAAGCCGTTTCCGGGAGAGGATCGCACGCTGATTCCGTCGCTCAAGGTGGCTACGTATGACCTGGCGCCGGAGATGAAGGCCGAGGCGATTGGCGACACGATCGTGAAGGCGATTGACGACACCGCGTTCGACCTGGTGGTGGCGAACTTTGCGAATGCGGACATGGTGGGCCACTCGGGCAAGCTGGAACCGACCATCCGCGCCTGCGAAGCGGTAGACGCGCAACTCGGGCGCATTTACAAGGCCATTAAAGAGAAGAATGGGAGCTGGTTGATCACGGCGGACCACGGCAATGCGGAACTGATGGTGGATCCGGTGACCGGCGGCCCGCACACGGCGCACACGACGAATCCGGTGCCCATGATTTACGTGGCCGAAGATGGCCCGAGCTATCGCCTGCGCCCCGATGGCTCGCTGCGGGATATTTCACCGACGCTGCTGAACCTGCTGCACCTTGGATTGCCGAAAGAGATGACGGGCGGGGATATGCGGGTGGCGATCGCGAAGTAGATCGGGAGTTGTTACTCTTAGTTTGAGTTCGGTTCCGGTCCTGCCAATCTGACTACGCGTGCCCATCACGGTCTGCTCAACAGCAAGCGGAATTCCCGGACATCCGATTTGGGGGCGATCGGGCTCGCCTTGAGCGGCTTCACATTCTGGGTTTTGGCCGACAGCGTTATCAAGTTGATTGGCCGTTCAAGTTTGCCGGCGTACGAAGTCATTGCCTTTCTGGGGCTGTTTGTTTGCGGTTTTCTGGCAGCATACGCAGGTGCGCGTCATGAGTTCTCGGCGCTCTGGCCCACGCGACCGCGCCGGCAGCTCGTGCGCTCGTGTCTTGACCTGGTGAACAATCTTTGCGTCGTGGTCGCTCTTCGACACGTGACGCTGACGCTCTTCTACATCCTGATTTTTCTTGCCCCAATGGTCATCACTTTTCTGGCGGCGATCATTCTGCATGAGAAGATCGGCGTTCGCAGGGCTCTGGCCATTGTTGTCGGCTTTGCGGGCGTTGTGATTGCGGTGAATCCGTTTGGGGCTTCGAGGCAGGGCGATTGGGTCGGTTTCGCTGCTTGCATGGTTTGCGTCAGCTGCTTCTCTGTGAACATGGTCTGGTCGCGGGTTTTGACGAGGACCGAATCACCGGAGAGCCTGGCATTCCTCTCGGGAATGGTGATGGCGGTCGCGGGATCTGGCGCAATGCTGTGGCATGCTGAGCCCCTGAGCGGGCGGTTACTCGCGGGGCTGTTTGGCATGGGGGCCTTCTGCTCGGCCGGAAGTATCTGCTTTTTCGTTGCGCTCAAACACACTTCCGCCTCCACCGTGTCTCAGTACCACTACACGCAACTGATCACGGGAGCGCTGGTTTCCTACCTTGTGTGGCATGAACTTCCGACGGTCTGGATGGTGCTGGGCGGCGGTCTCATTCTTGCATCTGGGCTCTACATCGCGGTGCTGGCATCCCGAACGCGAGCGGTCAACCGCGATAGGGCACCGGGTCAGATTCTGCACGACCAGCCGGGCAGCTTACTTTGAGAAAAGAGCGACAGGAAACAAAAACGGCCTCCCATTTGGGAGGCCGTTTGATTTCGAGCCGGGCGCTGGTTAGCGCGGGCGCAGGGACTTGATGGCGTTGGGGAGGCGTTCGAAGGCTTCAGGGAGCCGCTCTTCGAGGATGCGGGCGCGTTCGGCGGCGATTCCGCCGAGATACGACGGAACGGGCGTCGCCGTAAGCACAAGCACAAACGCAATCACCGAGAAGCAAACGCCGGCGACGGCTGCGGAGACCAGCATGTGATAAGTATCGGCGATATCGAGGCCGAGTATCTTGAATGCGACATGTTCGATCGGCTTGATGTGGCGCAGTACCGCGAGCGCAAAGAGGGAGAAGAACACCGAGAGAGACGTGAGAACGACAAGGGATACATCGAGACTGCGGTGGAATTTCAGGCGGGCGCGGCAGCGACTGCAATCGGCGAAATGCTGCTCGTAATCTCTGCGCATCTCCGGGGAAATCCCTGAGATGTCATACCGCCAGCTCGCAAGAATCGCCCCAACAACGCGGTCGGTACATTGAGTTTTCGCCATAGTTTTAAATCACCTTGTAAGGAATCTGCTCAGTCGCCGCGTCTCAGCATTGGGAACGCGGCGGTGGACATTCGACCTTTGGATGCTTCGTCGGTATCGATTGATGCATGATTACCAAGCCCCCTCTGATAAGAGGAAACTTGCAACCCAGGAATGCCGATACGGAAGCACCAGACCGACATTACTACCCGCTTACCATTGTAATCGAGTTTGATCAAAAACAAATAGTTGACATGGGCTCATGTTGCGCCGCAAGCAACAGCCGGTTGGCCAGGAGACTTGCCCGCCCGTTGAGGGCACGCTCGGCCGCAATCCGGGCAAGCTCAGGAAGGTTATTGCTTTCAGAGAGATGCCCGAGGATGACGTAGGCAGCCTGACCGTCGTACTCGGTTTCGAGGTAGGTGGCCGTGGCTTCATTCGAGAGGTGACCCACGCGGGAAAGGACCCTCTGCTTGACGGACCAGGGGTAGGGGCCGTCGCGGAGCATCTCAAGGTCGTGATTCGACTCAAGCAGCAAAAGATCGACGCGTTTGAGTTGGGCTTTGACGTTGGGCGGGATGTAGCCGAGGTCGGTTGCCACGGCCATGCGCACGCCTTCGGCCTGGAAGACGAAGCCGACAGGGTCGGCGGCGTCATGGGGAATGGTGAACGGGCTGACGGAGATGTCGCCGATTTGAAGTGGCTTGCCGGCCTGAAAAAACTGGATGGAGGGCAGCCAGGTGGGATCTTTTTCGGGGGCTGCCTTTAAAGGAACCGGCCCAGGTTGTTCAGCCGAGGCTGGTTCCGCGGGCGGATCGGGATCTTCGGGATCGCATTCTTCAACCGTGGCGGCATCGGCTTCGGCCATGCGCGCGGCGGCCTGTTTGCGGCATTGTTCCAGCCACTGGGTGTAGGTCATCTGCTTGCGCGGCGAAAGCCATCGTACCCAGGCGCGGTGGGTGCCCTCGGTGAAGTAGACCGGAATGCCAAGTTTGCGGGCGGTGACGGCAAGGCCGGCGACATGGTCGGAGTGCTCGTGGGTGATGATGATGGCGTCGAGGGTTGCTGGATCTTCGCCGGCCTGGCACATGCGGCGGAAGAGTTCGCGGCAGCTAAGACCGGCGTCGACGAGGATTCGCGTTTTTCCGCCGGTGACGACCGTGCAGTTGCCCTTGGACCCTGACGCCAGTACCGTGAACCGCACCATAAAGTGAGGATACCGCGCGAGCCTGTGCATTGCGAGGATCCCGGTTAACCGCGAGGGAACCTCGTTTCCACTTGGAGGATTGGAAGCGGAAAATATGCCGGGTTGGAACTCGCGGACGTATGCTGGCAATAGAAACATCTGAAACGCGAAGATCCCCGAATTGATTCAGAGGTCAGAGCATGACAAACAAGCTCCTGCGCAGTGGAAAACCCCTTGTCGCCTTCGTGAGCGTCGCGCTATGTGTTGGGGTTATGTGTGTGCCGGATGGGAAAGTGCAGGCGGCGGACAAGCCGGCAGCCCAAACTGAGGCGTGGAATTCGAAAGCCGCGGCGCAGTATCTCGATAGCAGAGAGGCGTGGTGGCAGGGTTGGGGTCGCGCGCAAAAGGACCACGGCACGCTGTGCGTCAGTTGCCATACGCAGGCGAGCTACGCACTGGCGCGCCCCGCGCTGCGCAGTCGAGCCGGGCAGCGTGCGCCTTCAGCTCAGGAGCAGGTGATGCTGGCCAGCGTGGAGAAGCGCGTTCGCGACTGGAAGGACGTGCAGCCTTTCTACAGCGACGCGATCTACGGCGCCGGAAAAGAAGTAGAGTCGCGCAACGCGGAGTCGGTGCTGAACGCAATCATTCTTGACAGCTATGACGCGCCACAGGAGCATCTCAGCGAACGCACGCGGCTGGCATTCGACAATGCGTGGGCGTTGCAGTCCAAGACGGGGCCGGATGCCGGAGCATGGGTGTGGCAGAACTTCGATTACACGCCGTGGGAGTCAAAGGAATCGCAGTACCACTGGGCCGCGTTGATGGCGCTGGCTGTGGGAGCCGCGCCCGATCGCTACATGAACGACAAAAAGATTGCAATGAATCTTGGTCTCTTGCGCAGCTACCTGCAGAGCCACTATGACGCCCAGCCGCTGGTGAACAAGATGGTCGCAATGTGGGCTTCGAGCCATCTTCCCGGCATCCTGACGCTGGACCAGATGCATGCCCTTGTCGATGAAGTCGGCGCCCTTCAGCATAAAGACGGCGGTTGGAGCCTGACGGATCTTGGCACCTGGAAGCGACGGGATGGCACGCCGCTCGAAACGCGATCCGATGGTTATGCCACGGGCCTCGCCGTGCTTGTGCTGAAAGAGAGTCCGGTTACATCGGACAAGGAGCCACATATAGCGCTGGGTCTTGCATGGCTTGAATCGAACCAGGACAAGACAACAGGGCGCGTGGCCTGCTTGGTCGCTGAACAAGAACCGCGATTCGAAGTCGGATGCAGGGCATGTTCATGAGCGATGCAGCGACCAGCTACGCGGTTCTGGCGCTTGAGGATCGGCGGTAGTGAGTTCGAATTGATGAGTCAGAAACCCTAACAAAGCCGAAAGGCAAAAGCAGATTCTTCGCTCACCACCCCCAAACTGAACTACGTTTGGGGCCCCGTTCGTTCAGAATGACACGCCAATCAGGAAAATATTTCGGACTCGGGAGACTAGGTCCGGACTTCGCACATGATGCCGAGGATGTTGTTTGCGGGGTCATTGAGGGATGCCATCCACAAGTCGTGGTCCGGCATTTTGGCGATCAGGTGCGGCTCTTCGAGGAGCGCGGCGCCGCGGGCTTTGATTGCGGCACAGGTGGCGTGGATGTCGTCTACTTTGTAGTAGAGGATGGTGCCGCCGCGCGGTCCCGGTTTCTCTGGAGTGGTGAGCATGAGGCGCACGTCGCCGCACTGGAGGAAAGCAAGGTGGCCAGCGTCGAAGAGGAATTTCATGCCCAGGGTGTTCGAGTAGAAGTCCTTGGCACGGGCGATGTCATCGACGGTGATAGCGATTTGACCGATCGTATCGAAATGGACGGCTACGCCGGCGGTGGTGTCCGGGATGACTCATCGGGTTCCTCCAGTTAGTTAGCTCAGCTAACGATATATCATGAAAACGTAGCGATATGTCAACCCAAATTTCGAAAGAATCTGAAATTCTGGCAGACGTGCTTCACTCGGCGGCCATTCACCTGCTGCGCAAACTGCGGCGCGAGGATGCGGCAAGCGGGCTGAATGCTCCGCGGCTGTCGGCGCTGTCGGTGGTGGTCTTCGCAGGGCCGGTGACCTGGGGGATCTGGCGGGCGCTGAGCAGGTTCGGCCGCCGACGATGACGCGCATTGTGGATGCGCTGGCGGAGCAGGGGTTGGTGGTGAAGAAGAAGAACGCGCAGGATGGGCGAAGCACGCTGATTCACGCGACGGCGGCGGGAAAGAAGTTGCTGATGCAGGGGCGCGAGCGGCGGGTGCGGGCGCTATCGCAACAGATCGCTGCATTGGGCAATGGCGATCGCACCGCGCTCGAAAGGGCGGCGGAGATTCTGCGGCGAGTCATCGCCGAGATTTGAATAGCGATGCTGAGAGAGGGATGCCAGTGCGGTAGCGTCTGTCCGCGTTTCAGCTTATCGAGCTACTCCGCAATATACGCATCCTGCAGCAATCCTCGGTATCCATTGCAACGCGCGAAGAGTTGCAGCGCGAGAATGCTCGGAGTGAGAAGGATTTGATCGCTGCCCAACAGGGTTGGAGAATCGGGACCGCTTTTTTCAATCAATCCAAGGTCGTTGAGGCGTTCGATATCGCGATCGATCTGAGCGCCTCGCGATTCCGTCGTTACCTTGAGCTCTTCCTTGTTGCATGCCAATGGCTTTGCGGATATCGACCCTGATCCTCCCACGACCTTGGTTGCTCTTGTGCACACCACGGTCAGGATGCGGACCGGATAGGTTGTGAGTTGCGAGAACAGTTCGACTAAGCCCTTGCTCGATTCGTCTTTTCCATCGCTTGTGCAGGAAGTGGCCAGCAGTCCACCCCAGAAATCCCTCAGCCAATTCTCGTCGGTGCACGCTCCGTCCTCAAGAATGCGTACCACCATCTCGGTCTCAGCCTGCAACTCGTCGGCCTTGGGTTCGAAGCTGAGCAGGTTCTCAGCCTGGAGCGCAATTGCGATGGCGTGGGCGAGCTTGTGGTTGCTCAGTCTTCCGTTAAGCAGTTGTCCGATTTCTTCAGCTCCGCCTGGACAAATGCGGCTCAAGAATGCAACGGCTCCGGCCATGCGGACCAGGCTCAGCATATCTTTCGGCTTGGCCTGCTCGATGAGGGTCTCCCTTAGACTCTCCCATTGGCGTGAATTCGGATCGTCCTGCAAAACAAATGCCAGGCCCACGCCGTCTTCTCCACATCGGGTGACCTTGGCATGTACATCAATGCGCCGCTCGGAACTTGTCTCCAACGGACCTTCTCTCTGCAGCGTCAAGAAAACCATCGTGCCCGGTTGCCACCGCTCTTCCGTAAGAATGTAGAGTCCGGTCGAGCTGATATCTCGCACGGCTTCCTGCTTCAGCTCTGAGCCGCTCCAGCGATAAGCGGCAAACTGATCGACAGGTCGCCTCTCTGCATGTCGCCGTTCTACTGCGGCGGAATTGGGGTTCAGAAAACTCTCAAGCCAGCCTTGGCGCCCCGGCATAAAGCCTCGCTTCAACGAAGGATCAACGGATTCACCGAGATTCTATCCATCCTCCGCCGCGCTCGAAATCCCCCGAACGCTGCTGGCAAATTCGAAAGTACCGCGAGAATTCATCCTCCTCGCTTATCGCGACTCTGCGCAAACGAAAGTCTCACATCCATGGCGTCCTAATAGGGACATCCGTCATCTCTCTGCGAGATTTTTAATGGAATGCGAAGAAACTTCGTGATACGCCGATGTAGGTACCCCGAAAAAGGGACGCGGGAAACGTGTGCGCAGCCGCAGAATGCGGCAGTCACTTTTCCTGTGCTACCATTCGCTGCAAGTCGCTTTGGACAGGGTGCGGAAGGGCATGAAGTTTAAGTGGGTGGCCGTCATACTTGCGGTTGGATTCGTGGCGGCGCAAAGCCGGCGGCCGGCGCATACCAATCCGTCATTTTCATCGGAGCAGACGATGGAGACGATGATCAATACGCCACCGGATGTGCATGCGATATTGACGCGAGCCTGTGCCGATTGCCACTCCGATGAGACACACTGGCCCTGGTACTCGTATGTCGCGCCCACTTCGTGGTTCGTTGTCGGACATGTCAACCACGGACGCCGTTTCATCAACTTATCGA
Organism: uncultured Acidobacteriaceae bacterium; assembly: GCA_963830285.1. Taxonomy (GTDB): domain Bacteria; phylum Acidobacteriota; class Terriglobia; order Terriglobales; family Acidobacteriaceae; genus Telmatobacter. Next base: position 111,696 of record CAWHLU010000006.1, on the reverse strand, counting down.
CCTGGGTGCGACCGGGAAAGGAGCCGGTCGACTCCATCGATCGATTGAAAGCGATGTGCAGGGAGGTGCGGAAGGGCGACATGCCGCTCACTTCCTACAAATTGATCCACTGGAACTCGTGGCTTTCCACTGACGATGTTCAGCGGATTTGCGAATGGTCGGAGGCCGAACAAGAGCGTTTAAGCACGGTGCCGAAATGACAGACATCCGAATTCCGCTCCTGATGATTGCGTCGCTGCTAGTCCTGCCAGCGGCGTTTGATTTCACAGGTAGAAGCGCCGGTTCATCGAATGGGATGGCGGCGGGGCCTGCGCTTGAGTTCAACAAGCAAGTCATTCCCGTGGGTCACGGCCCTGGATCCGTTGTCATTGCGGACGTGAATCATGACGGCAAGCTCGACATCCTCGTGGCGAACACCGTCGATGGGACAGTGGACGTTCTGCTCGGGGATGGCAAGGGGCACTTCACTCGCGCAGCAGGATCGCCAATCGCGTGCGGCAAAAATCCGAATGATATTGCTGTAGGCGACCTCAATGGCGACGGCAATCTCGATCTAGTGATTGCCAATACCGAGACTCCGTACCTCACAATTCTGCTGGGCGACGGCGAAGGCGGATTTGCGCCCTCGCCTCATTCTCCATTCGATACGCACTCCTTTCCACACGTTCACGGCATTGCCGTTGGCGACTTCAACAGTGATGGGAAACTCGATGTGGTCACCGATAGCTGGGGACACGACCAGATCCTGATGTTTCCGGGCGACGGCAAGGGGAACCTCATTTTGCCGGGGCAGGCTTTCAAGACGGGAAAGCGGCCCTATCAACGGCTGCGCTCCGCGGATTTCAATAAAGACGGAAAACCCGATGTGGTCACAACCGATCTGGATCAGAATGCAGTTTCAATTCTGCTTGGCGATGGCAAGGGCAGTTTGCGCGACGCGCCCGGCTCACCCGTTCCCGCGGGGAAGGCGCCGTGGGCCGTTGCCATTGATGACATGAACGGCGATGGCAATCTCGATCTCGTCATCATCCCCTACGCGCCGGACGTTGCCGACTCAAAAGACGTCGGCGTGACCATTTTGCTGGGCGACGGCAAAGGCGGATTCAGAAAGATGCCCGGCTCGCCGTTTTCTCTGGCCGGATGCGAAGGCCCCGACCGCGTAGCAACGGGAGACATCAACGGCGATGGATTGCGCGACATCGCGGTGACCTGCGGCCAAAATAACAAATTGATGCTCTATCTCGGCTCCCGCGACGGGGGCTTCACGATATCCACGCAAAACGTGCAGACCGGGTGGGCAGGCGTTGCGATCGCCGACCTTGAAGGCCGCGGCAAAGAAGACATCGTTGTCTCGAATGGCCTTTTGGATTACCAGCCCAAGTCAATCGAAGGGACCATCACGATCCTTTCGACCAAGTGAGTCTAGCGGGTGTCGGGCAGGTCGGCGGGAATTTCTATTGAAACCAATGTGCCGCGACCGGGATTGCTGACGACTTTGAAGCTGGCCTGCGCGCCGTAAAGGACTTCAAGGCGTTCCTGAACATTCTTCATGCCGATGCCGGCGCCTTCACCACCCCGCGAATGAGAATCCATTCGCGGTGACCCCAGACCATCGCTGCGAAGGCTGGAACTGGGCCGGTTGCCCATGCCGACGCCGTCATCGGCGACTTCAATGAGCACGCGGTCGCCGGTCAACTTGCTGCGCAGGGTGACCGTACCGCCGTGAATGCGAGGCTCGAGGCCGTGCTTGATGCTGTTCTCGATGAGGGGCTGCAGCAGGATGCTGGGGACGAGAACGTCGAGTGTGTCAGGGTCGATTTCCTTTTCGACACGCAGCTTGTCGGCGCCGAAACGAACGACTTCGATGGCGAGGTAGTCGTCAGTGAAACCCAGTTCGCTGCGCAAAGGGACGTAGGTGTCGTGATCTTTGAGGAGGGCGCGCAGGATGTTGGCGAGCTTGACGGTCATTTCACGGGCCAGTTCAGGCTTGACGCGCACCAGGGATGCGATGGAGTTGAGGGTGTTGAAGAGGAAGTGGGGATTGATCTGTCGCTGCAGGGCGTCGAGGCGGGCTTCGAGGAGGAGGTGTTTCTGTTCTTCGAGTTTCATTTCGATGCGAAGGGCGTTCCAGACCTTGAGCGCGATGCCGACGACGATGGGGGCGCTGAGGCAGACCAGAACCTGGACCCATAGCTGAGTTGCGACGAGGGCGAAGAGCTTGTGGGGAAATGCGCGAGCGATCCAGACTCGACAGGCCTCTCCCGCAACGATGAGGAAGAGCATGAGAAACTGCGGGTCGAGGCGAGGACGGAACAGGATGCGGCGCACCCAGCGGTAGAGGCTCAGGTCGACGAAGGGCGTGAATGACCAGATGTCGTCGGGCTGGACGAAGCGGCCGAGCACGCCGGAGAGCAAGCCCACCGCTGCGTCGAATGGGAGCGAAAGGTATTCGCCGTGAAGCATCGCCGGGATCGAGAGGATTGATCCTCCGAGCATGGCCCAGCGGGGGCCGACGAGCAGGCCGAGGAGGATGATGGTCTCGAACGAGATGTCGGCGGCGAGGAAGTTTGGAACAAAGGTGCGGAGCCAAACGCCGAGGGTTAGCGGTACGACAAAGAAAGCGAGCAGGCCCAGGGTCTGACCCGGGCGGCGATGCTCCGCGAAGAACAGGCGTCGAAAGGTGCTGACGCGCGCCAGCACGCTGGCCACGGACGCCACAACACCCAGCTCCACGAGCAGCGAGATCAAAATAAGCCTGTCGGTCACCCCACCACTGTATCGCGCCGCGAGTGGGTCGCCCAAACGCAAACCAGCGGAGGATCAGCAATTTGCGATTCGTTCTGGATGGGAAAACCTCACGCTCTGTGACAAGTGGCAAAGGCGGGGCACGTTGCTCCAAGTAGAATGGAAGCATGGCGTTTGAGAGCGTGAAGAAGGTTGCCGAGGCAGGATTTTCCTACTCGCTGGGGAGCTTTCAGGATTCTCGGGTTTGAGGGTTTGCTTCCAGCCAGGACGGAATCACCCGCTCAGCCCCGGAAGGTGGAAGGGCTGGTTGCGTTGGTGATGGGCGATATTCATTCGGCGCCGCCGCTGGTGCGGATTCACTCACAATGCCTGACCGGGGATGTGTTCGGATCGCTGCGGTGTGATTGCCGGCTGCAGCTTGAGCTCGCGCTGACGCAGATTGCGGCGGAGGGTGCGGGGATCCTGCTCTACGAGCAGCAGGAGGGCCGCGGCATCGGGTTGATGGCGAAGCTGAAAGCCTACGAACTGCAGGACAAAGGGCTCGATACAGTTGAAGCGAATGTCGAGCTGGGATTTGAGGCGGACTATCGCGAATATGAATTGCCGGCGCGCGTGCTGAAGATGCTAGGCGTCAAGCAGGTGAAGCTGATGACCAACAATCCTGACAAGGTCGCGGCGCTTGAGTCGGCGGGAATTACGGTCAGCGAGCGCGTTTCGGCGGAGGTTGCGCCGCAGGAGACGTTTGCGGCGTACGTGCGGACCAAGCAGGAGAAGATGGGGCATATCGTCGAGACGATGGTCAGCGACGAATAGGCGCGAGTCTTGTTGCAAAACAAAAGCAGATCCTTCGCGCCGCTTACCCCTTCGTGCTGCGCGCGATGGGGCCCCAGGCGTGCGGCGCCTCAGGATGACAGCTTGATTTGAGACATGGAGCATTTCCCTCCGGCAGGCTCAGGACTGAACTTTCGACTCCGCTGCGCTTCGCTCAGGATGACAACTTTATTTATGCGAAGCCGGCACGGACAGGCTTCTACTTCTTGCGGCGCGATCGCGGGGTAGGGCTGGATGTTTTGCGCGCGCTTTTAGGTGCGGACGGTGCGGGCGCAACGTTGACCTGTTGGATTGCGGCCTGAAGGAATCGACGAACCACGGGACGTTCCAGATCGTCGTGGTTGTGGAACGTCAGGTGCCGCATCAATTTACCGGTGCCGAGCAGAGCTTTGCCTGGATCGGGCAGGAGCGTGCCTCGGTTGAAACCGAGGTTCACCCAGCTTTTGCATGCCACGATGTGACAGAATCCATCCTTGAGTGGTTTGCCGGTAAAGGAGAATCCAATCGCGAGGGCGTAGCCCATGGATATCGATTCGATTGCGGCCGGCGCCTCTTCGAGGACAATCTCGCGAAGAGCGAGGAACAGGCTCGCGACATGCGGATCGTATGCGGCGAGGTAATCGAGCAATTTACGGTCGGGCGGCCGGGGCATGTGGGGGAGCTTAGCATGGATGGTTCTACCGACCGTACCGAATCTTATGGGGCTGCGCCAGAAACAACTGCAGGTTCCCTTCGGCTTCGCTCAGGGCAGGCTTTCCGCTCCCTCCGGTCGGTCGGAATGACAGGATGGGATTGGCTACCTGCCGCCAGCCATCAGCTTGCGAATCGGGTCGTTGTCGGCGTAGACGCGCCACTCGGCGACCAGGCCGTCGTCAATTGAAGCGCGGATCGCGATGGGCGTTTGCCAGCGGTTTTCAGGATTCAGATTGCCGTCGCGGGTGAAGGTGCCTGAGGCCATCCCGATCATGACGACGACCGGCTCTCCGGGGTAGAACTCTTCGATGGCGACGGAGTAGTCGGGAACCATGCGGAAATAGGCGGCCCAGCCGCCGCGCATCTTTTCGCGGCCTTCGACGGTATTGCCCAGCGCGTCGATGAAGCGGTGGTTGGGCGCCATGAGTTCGGCCAGCCGGTCGACATCCTGGCGGTTGATGGCGCGCAGGAAAGCCTGCGCAATGGACTCCGCGGAATGGCCGATTGATTCCATGGGGTTTCCTCAGAAACATTCTAAGCACATGGCCGACGGAACTGTCGTCCCTGAGAAGACGTATCTTGTCACAGACGCAGAAATTGCGGCTCGGGAACAGCGAGCCAATCCAGGGGTGGCAGCGTCGAAGGACTATGCAAAGCTTTACCGACACGCTCAGCGAGGTATTCCGGGCAATCGCTGCGAACAAGCTGCGCAGCTTTCTGACCATGTTCGGGATTGCGTGGGGCGTGGGGTCGCTGCTGGTGCTTGTGGGTCTGGGCGAGGGATTCCGGTCGGGGCAGCATCGCAACCTGGAGAAGATGGGCAACGACCTGGTGATGATGTGGAACGGGACCATCCCCGCAGTTGCCAACCAGCACACGGGGATGCGTCCTTACCAGCTGACGATGGGCGATGCGAACGCTCTGAAAGGGTTGCCGGAGTTGCGCGCTGTTACGGTGGAGCTATCGCGCTCCGATCTGTACGAGGTGAGCCAGTTCAGCAACACGTCGAGTCATGTGATCGGGGTGTGGCCCAACTACACACAAGTGCGCTACATTCCGATGGCGCAGGGCCGTTTCCTTGACGACCAGGACGTGAACGATCGCCGGCGGGTGGCGGTGCTGGGCGCGAAGGCAGCGCTGCTGCTGTTTCCGGGGCGGCCGATGGTGGGCGAAACGATCACCATCAATGGAACGGACTTCAAGGTTGTGGGGGCGGTGGACAAGATCAGCCGCGGCAACAACGATTACGACGACCAGAAGCTGTACATTCCTGTGACGACGATGCAGGAACTGTATCCGTTGAAGGGCGACAACATCGCGCAGGATGCGTTGACTTCGATCCAGTACCAGCCGACGAAGCCTGGCGATGCGACGGCGGCGGTTGCGGCGGTGCATCGCGTGATTGCCGAGCGGCACGGATTTGATCCCTCAATGAAGGACGCATTTCAGGAGTGGGACACCATCAAGGAGATGAAGATGGTGGGTGCGATCTTCACCGCGATGGATGTTTTTCTTGGCGGTGTGGGAATTGTGACGCTGGGGCTGGGCGCAGTGGGGATTATCAACATCATGCTGGTGTCGGTGTCGGAACGTACGAGCGAGATCGGTTTGCGCAAAGCGCTGGGCGCGACGAAGAGCAGCATCATGGGGCAGTTCTTCTGGGAAGGGTTGCTGCTGACGGCGGTGAGTGGTGCGATTGGCATTGCAGGTTCGGCGGGGCTGATGGGGGTGCTGCAGGCACTGCTGACGGGCAAGATGCCGGGCTGGGATCCGCCGCGGCTGGTGCCGTGGTCGGCGGCGCTGGCGATGGGGACTCTGATTTTGAGTGGGATTGCTGCCGGACTGTATCCGGCGAGCAAGGCGGCGGCGATGGATCCGGTAGAGGCGTTGCGGAAAGATTGATGAAGCAGCAGTCAGCTGTCAGCTCTCAGCTTTCAGCTGAGCGGTTGTGTTTAGGAGATTGCGGCTAGCGGCCAGTGGCAAGGCTGACGCTGCTAGCTGATAGCTGATAGCTGGGAGCAGACATGCTGAAAGACATATTGGGGCAGGCTTGGGAGGCGATGATTTACAACCGCCGCCGCACGGCCATCACGATGATCGGGATGGCGTGGGGAATTGCGACGGTGGTGTTGCTGCTGGCCTATGGAGCGGGATTCAGCCGGGCGATCGAGGCGATTTTTGCGCAGTGGGGCACGAACATTATCGGCGTCTTTCCGGGGCGGACGAGCGAGCAGGCGGGCGGCGAGAAATCGGGCGTGAAGGTGCAGTTTACACAGGATGATGTGGACCGCATTATCGCCGCGGTTCCAGGAATCAATCACATTTCTCCGGCGGTGTACAAGGACGTGACCGTGCAGAACGATCTGCACACCTACACCTGGACCGTGAACGGCGTGATGCCGGTGTTTCAGGATATTTGGAAACTCGATACGGATGCGGGGCGGTTTTTCAACGGGCAGGAGGAGCAGCAGCGCGCGCACGTCTGCGTGATCGGGTCAGAATCCAAAACCAAGCTCTTTTCGGGCGGATGGGCGATAGGGCAGACGATTCGTTTGAATGGCGTCGTGTTCACCATTATCGGAGTGCTGAGCCCGAAGATGCAGGAGGGTGAGGACAGCGATCGCAACCGGCAGATCTATGTGCCCTTCAGCACCATGAGCGACCTGGCCGATACGAAGTACCTGGGCGGGATCTGGTACAACTACCAGGGAAATTACATGCTGACCGAACAGAACATGCGCAACGTGCTGGGCACGGCGCATCATTTCAGGCCCTCGGACCACAACGCAATCTACGTTGCGAATCTGATGACGGAACTGCATCAATTCAGCATTCTGTCGCTGGCGCTGCAGGTGCTGCTTTCGCTGGTAGGCGCGCTGACGCTGGGCATTGCGGGCATCGGGCTGATGAACATCATGCTGGTCGCGGTGCAGCAGCGAACGCGCGAGATCGGCGTGGAAAAAGCCCTGGGGGCGCAGAGGCGGCACATTCTCACGCAATTTCTGGCAGAGGCGATGGTGATTACAGGAGTCGGCGGTGTGGGCGGCATCGGGCTGGCTTATCTGGTTTCGCTGCTGGTGGGGCGGATTCCGTTTTACAGCGAACTGGCGTCGAATGCGCAGAAAGCGGACATTCAATTGCTGATCTCGCCGACGTCGGTGATCGTGGCGACATCGATCCTGATCGTGACGGGGTTGGTGAGTGGGATGATTCCGGCGATACGCGCGGCGAACCTGGATCCGATCGAGGCGCTTAGGTATGAGTGAAGCAGGGACTAGGGACTAGGGAATAGGGAATAGGGAATAGGTTAGAAGAACTCAGAGCGCGTATTTCAAAATTATTTTTCGTTCGCAACAACTTTTGAAAATGGTTGGTGTTCTCGCTTGGCAACGGATTCTATGGGGTTGTAACAGAATCCTGCACAGCCACAGCGGTTCTGAGCGCGACGGATTATCTCCTGATCTCCGCGCAGAGTGCTTCTGCGGCAAATTCCGATCCATAAGCGGCATTCACCACACGAGCTGCAGTTCAATTTAAGCGAGACCTGTACCGCTTCTCGATGCAACGCTGGGCACGACTGCTCGGTCTTCCGGTGATCCCTTCCAGAAATATCAGCCGGCTCTCCGCGGAGAGCCGCCGGACGAGGAGGCCTTCGATGAAGAGCGTTCACCTCGCTCTCTGTACACTCTTGCTATCGCCAACGTTAACTGCTTATGCCAGCAGGCAGATTGTGCCTGCCGGCTCCCTTATCAACTGCACGATTTCAGAAGCAAAGCTGTCTTCCAAGACGACCGCCATCGGCGACCCGGTTCTGTGCCAGGCGAGCATCTCGACGCGGAACGGAACGGCGCGACTGCCGTTTGACAGCTACCTCGAGGGGCGGTTCGAGGACTACAAGGATCCCGGACACTTCGTGGGGAAGGGATGGATGGAGCTGAAGTTCGACCGCATGGTGGTTGAGCCGCGGACCGTCATTCCCGTGTCGGCCCGGGTGGTGGATGTTCCGGGATACGTCGTGGACCAGCAGGGAAGAATTCTGGGGAAAGGGCATCGCACACGCGACATCGTAGAGTGGTCGATCCCGATCTTATGGCCGATTGACTTGTTGAACCTTCCACGGCGCGGACCTCGCCCTACGCTGAAATCGGAGACGCGGCTCACGCTGAAGGTGATGGACGACATGGAAGTGCCCGTGACGGACGAGCCGGAGCAAGACCCCTCGGGTCTCTACCGCCGTGAGCCTAGCGCCTACAACAATGCTCCACAGGAACAGCCGCAGCAACAGGTAGCGCAGGATGAGCCTCCGCAGCAACCGGCCTACCAGCCGCCTCCACCGGCATATCAGGCGCCACCGCAGTATCAACTGCCGCAGCAATCGTATATACCGCCTACTCCGGTTGCTGCTTACGTGATGCCGATGTATGTGGCTCCGCCACCGACGGTTTACGTGTACGCGGCTCCGCCACCGGTGCATGTGTACATGTATGGGCCGCCTTCGGTAGCGATCTGGTCACCGCCGAGAACGATTGTGTATCCGAACGGGTATTCGTATCGCGCTGCGTATGGGTACGGAAATTGAGACTTGAGACGCTGAAGAGCCTGCGGAAAAAAGGCCCAGTATCGAGAACTCCGCTCAAGAAAGTCCCTCAGGGGCGAAAGCCCACATTCATTCTGCCCCTTTCTCGGCATGACTGAAGCCACCCCACGGACGAAGACCTGTCCGCGGGGACCCCTGGGAAGTCATGCCCTGTTGCAACACTCGAGTTCGAGGGAGTTTTTCGCAAGCTCTTGAAGTTAGACCGCTGAAAATGGCGCGGCTTTGATTCATCGCGCCATTTTCGTTCCTGACTCTCTGAGCAAGAGGCGGAAGTATTCGCGCAGTTGAGCTACTGCGCGGTCAAAAGGGTCGACGGAGCGGTAGGAGCGCGAAAGCATCACGCCGCCTTCCATGGTCACGAGGACGAAGGTCGCGAGGGCGTCGATGTTTGTGCCGTGCGGCATCGAGGATTCCATTTCTGAGAGGCACTCGCGAATAGCCTCGATCCATCCCTGAAAATTGCGGGCGATCAGTAGGTGGGCGGGGGCATTTTCGGGGTCGATCTCGAGGGCGAGTCGTCCAAGTGGGCAGCCGTATTGGCAACCAGTGGCGAGGATGCGCTCGCGGTAGCCGGCGAGGATGGCAAAGATGCGCTCCAGGGGCTTGGGCGCGGAGGCGAAGGCGGGGTCGACGACCATGGGGCGGAGGAGATCGCAATATTGCTCAAGCACGGCGCGAAGCAGGGCTTCCTTGCTGTCGAAGAAGTGATAGAAGCTGCCGGAGTTGACCTGGGCGTGGGCGAGGAGTTCGGCCATACTGGTGCCGGCGAAGCCGCGCTCCCAGAAGAGAAACCGGGCCGAGTCGATGAGGCGGTCGCGGGTCGAAGCGGAATTTTTTGAGGCAGGCATCGATTCTTCTTGACAGCGAGAATACCGCTTGCCTATATCTTACTTGAACGATCAACTAACTCCGATGAAAAAACAGAACGTTGTCTTTGCCGCAATATTGTCGAGTCTTGTTCCCGCCGCGTATGTAGCGGGGCAAAGCGCATCCGCGACGCCTGGCGCTGAGCCTCCTCGTCAACTGGTGATTGAGGTTGAGGTCCCGGCTCCGGTTCCGGAGGTGTGGAAGGCTTTCTCCACAAGCGAGGGCTTGAGCACGTGGCTTTTTCCGAATGCGACGGTCGATCTGCGTCCGGGTGGGGACTGGCTGGTGCATTTTCCGGGTGGGAGCACGGGAGGCGGAACGATTGTGAGCTTTATCCCGGAAAAGGAAATCGTGATTGCGGCGCTGGCACCCGATAAGTTCCCGCAAGTGAGGGCGGCGCGGACACATGCGGTCTTTCAGTTCGAAGCTCGCGGGAACTCAACGGTGGTGCGCTTGACGCAAACCGGTTGGCAGCGTGGCGACGAATGGACGCGCGCGTATGAATACCTGGCTGCCGGGAATGCGCAGTTGCTGGCGACGCTGCACAAGCGATTCGTGGATGGGCCGACAGACTGGGACAAGGTGATGGGGGACTCGAAACCGAAGACGAACTAGGAGGTCAATCGTGGATTTTCATGCGTTGAATTTCTGGGCGATTCTTGTGGCTGCACTCTCCGCGTTTCTTATCGGTGGGGTCTGGTATTCGCCGGTATTGCTTGGCGGAGCGTGGAAGAAGGCGAATGGATTCGGATCCGACGTGTCAGGAACAGGTCCGAGGGTGTTTGGATTCGCTTTCGTATTGAGCCTTGTGATGGCAGTGAATCTCGCGATGTTCCTCCATGACCCGAAGACAAATCTGAGCTGGGGAGCCACGGCCGGATTTCTGGCCGGTTTCGGATGGGCCGCGATGGGAATCGGCATCGTCGCGCTGTTTGAGCACCGGTCGCTCAAATACATGCTTATCAACGGGGGTTATCTGACGGTTGCGTTGACAGCGATGGGCGCGATCCTGGGGGCTTGGCGCTAAGGCACCAACTGGGTGCCGCAAATGAGAGCTACGCAGGTGGCCGGCGGCGGAAAGCGATCTGCTCTTTACAAGAGCATTGACTCTGCGACGAGTCAGGAATTAGCGTTGATCTCGGCGCACGGGGCGCATCCAGTCCGCGGAAAGGGCCAAGCCCACCTGCATCAGTAGGCCAGCAACAATTCGACGAATCTTCTTTCTGCCTGCACTGCGGACACAGGCCAAGACCGGAAAGGAGATTTTCATGTCCAGGCAGCTTCCGCCCCGTCCCAGTCTCGATCAACTCAAAAAACAAGCCAAGTCGCTGTTGAAGGGCCAACAGGCAGCGGACTCCGATGCCTTGATTCGCATTCGCGACAGCCATCCGCGATGGAAAAATCTTTCGGACGAACAGATCGCTTCGTCGCCGTTCGCACTTGCGGATGCGCAGCTGGTGATTGCGAACGAATATGGATTCGCGTCCTGGCCCAAGCTGCAGTCTCACATCAAGACGCTCGAAGCGGCCGGCGCGACGGCAGCGACTGTCGCGTCGTTGCGGACGGCCGCTGGAAAAGGCGATCTCCCGCGACTGAATTCTCTGCTTGATGCGCACCCGGAGCTGATTGACGAGCGGGGCGGCGAAGGCGTAAGAACGCCGCTGCATCAGGCGGTTTTCGGCAACAGCGAAGAGGCAGTCAAACTGCTGCTTGAGCGCGGCGCCAGTCCCAACGTTCGCTGCGAAGGCGACAACGCCTACCCGTTGCACTTCGCGGTGGAGAAGCATCGCTTTCCCATCGTTCGTCTTCTGGTGGAACATGGGGCCGATACGATCGGCGAAGGCGACTATCACGAACTGGGCGTGATTGGATGGGCCACGGCGTGGGATTACATTGAGGCCAATCCAGAGATTGTTGCGTACCTGCTGGAGCACGGCGCGCAGCACAACATTTTTTCAGCCGTGGCGATGGGAGAGACAGAAACGATACGCGAGCTCGTTCGGCGCACGCCGGGCGATCTCGAAAAGCGGATGAACGGAACGAAGATGCGGTACATGCCGCTGCATCTGGCTGTCATCAAAAGGCAGGCCGGATCGTTGGTCACTCTGCTCGATCTCGGCGCGAACATCGAGTGCCTCGACGAGGCCGGATTCACGCCACTCGATCACGCCGCGGTCCTCGGTGCATCCGATGTAATCTCGATTCTGATCGATGCCGGTGCGATGCTGCGTCTACCTGCCGCCGCGGCGCTGGGTCGTGACGCCGATGTAGCCCGCCTGCTTATGCGTGATCCCGACGCTCTGAAGCCGGGAGGTCGCTGGGTCAACCTGATCGTGCGCGCCAGCGAACACGGATCGGGCGAAATGGTCGACACGCTTCTTCGCAACGGCGCTCCCGTCAACATCCGCGACAATCCTAAGACGTCCATCGATTCCACTGCCGGCTATACCCCGCTCCACGCAGCGGGATGGAATGGCAATCTCAACGCAATTCCTGTTCTGTTGAGTTATGGCGCTGATGTTCGCGCGCGCGAGGAGAAATATCACGGAACCCCGGCCGGGTGGGCCGACTATGCCGGACACAAGGAGGCACGCGACCTCATTTTGCGCGGGCCGGTCGATATCATCGACGCAATCCAATACGACTTGATCGATCGCGCGAGCTCGATCATCGAGGAAGATCCGGCTACTCTCAGCCGGCCATTCCGAGATTACGGGTTGTTCCCCATGGACGCTGAAGCCTGGCATACTCCGCTGGCCTACGCGGTTATGCGCGGTCAGGAAAAGGTGGTGAGACTTTTCATCGAGCGTGGCGCAGATGCGACGTTGCGGTCGCCGGGAGGGGAGACGCTCAGTGAGATCGCACAGAAGGCAGGACATCGGGAGATCGCACGGATTCTTGACGAAGCGGCTGGAACGGCTGAAGCCTGAGCCGGACCAATCACGAACCCCGGGCATTGAGGATGGATTGAGTGGCTAGATGGGCGCCAGGGCGTCGACTATGGGGACACCTGGGGGCGGGATGAAGTGGAAAGTGACTGGGGGAATAGTCGCGTTTGGCTGTTCGTTGGTGAAGATGAAGCGGGTGTCGGCGCCGTCGGTTTCCTGGATGTCGATGGCGGTGATGACGCCTTCGCCGGTCACGGTGAGGGTTAGGCGCTGGACGCGCTTTTCCTGACCGTGGGGGACGCCGGCGAGCGTAAAGGCGCCGTTGGCGGCGGGCGCGGCTGTGAGGTGGTCGATTTCCTTTTCAAGCTGAGTGTGGCCGAGCAGAAAGCGCAGAGGAGAACGGAAATCGTCGAGCTGTTTGGCTGCGATGCGCTGCACCTGCGGGTCGCCTGCGGTGTAGAACCAGCCGAACTTGCCGTCGAGGAGGAAGACTTTGCCGGAGGGGTTGGCGTAGTCCCAGCGCATGCGGCCGGGCTTGAGGAGAAGGAGGGTTCCGTTCTCGGAGCGCGAGCGGCCGAGACCTTCGTAGTCCTCAGTGAATTGGGCTTTGAGAGAGTGAAGCCGGTTGTAGTGGCGATCGACGCGCTGGGCGAGATCGTGGGCGGTGGGTGCGGGAGACTGGGCTTCGACTGGCAAGAAAGACAGAAGAGAAAAAGCAAAGAACAGGAGCTTGATGAGTCCGTGCTTTCCCACCCAAGCCGCAAAAGGCGCGGCTAGGATGGGGCACCCAGTTGTTGGTGATTGGGACGTTCTGAAAAACAACCGCAGGTCCTTCGACTCGTTCGCTTCGCTCTCTTCGCTCAGGATGACACCATTAAGATGACGATTTTACTTTTCGTGCTGTTGCTATCGGTCATTGCACCATCTGGGTGCAGTTGGTGCCGCCGGCGGGGTCCATCTTGATGGGTCCGCCGGATTCCACGCAGAAGCCACGATCGCCGGTCTTGCCGGGAGTGGCGGGAACCGCAGTGAGGACATAGCCGGTGACGCGGTCGGTATTGTTGACCGTCACCTTGGTGCAGTTCGTGATATTGAAGATGTAGCCGTCCTTGATGCCGGTAGTGAGCTGGCCGCTGATGAGCTGCGCTGAGGTGGGGCTTGGCGGCCCGGCTGTGGCTTCTCCGGCTAGCGACTGCAGGGTGCAGGCAAATCCGTTGACGGGGTAGTTGGTCGCGTACATCGATTGCGCCTGCTCGATGGTTTGCAGGGATTTCTGCGCGGAGACTTCGTCGGTGTGCTTGCGGATGGTGTTCGCGGTAGGAATTGCGATGAGCATCAGGATGACGATGATGGAGATGACGATCAGCAGTTCCATCAGCGTGAAGCCGGAGGATGTTGCGCGGCTGCGCGCATGGCGCGGTGTGGCGAAGATCGGATACGTGCAAGTCATGTGAACCCCATGCTCCCTGGGGAGCAGCCAGACGCACTGCCGCCCACGGGAAAATCCTACAACTTACGGACGCGGAAGGGAAATGGAACGCTCAAGAACAAGTTTTCAGATATCAGTTGTGAGTTTTCAGTGTCCCGGCGCAGGAGGATCGCCTCGGCAAAGACAAAGTTTGATTTGAACGGCATTCCCGAAAGAACTGACAACTGATCACTGACAACTGAAAACTGTTCTCTCAACACACCAGGCGGTCGCGGTTGAGCTTGATGCCGTTGAGGCGGCCGAGGAGGGTGACGGCGATGCGGTCGGGAACGAAGAGGCGCTGGGCCATGGCCTGGATCTGGTCGGCGGTGACGGCTTCGATGCGGACGATGACTTCGTCGGCGGTGAAGAACTGGTGGAAGTACATCTCCTGGCGAGCGAGGTTGGCCATGCGCGAGTTGGAGCTTTCGAGGCCCATGAGGATGTTGCCCTTGAGCTGATCCTTGGCGCGTGTGAGTTCTTCGTGGCTGAGCGGGGTTTCCTTGAGGTTGCGGAACTCGGCTAGAACAAGGTCGATGACCTCGAGGGCCTTGCCGGCCGATGTACCGGCGTAGACGCAGAGGGATCCGGTATCGCTGTAGGGGCTCAAGTCAGAGTAGATGGCATAGGCCAATCCGCGCTCCTCACGAATGGTCTGGAAGAGGCGGGAACTCATGCCGCTGCCGAGCACGGTGTTGAGGATCAGCGTGGCGTAGCGGTTGTCGTCGGTGATCGGTGGCGCGGGCACGCCCATGCAGAGCTGGACCTGCTCAAGGGATTTCTTGTTCTGCAGCAGGATGCGCGCGGTCGCCAGGGGCGTCTGCATTTCGTGCGCGGCTTCGCCGGGCGGCAACGGGGCGAACTTTTCCGTCACAGCCTGAACGAACTGGTCGTGTTCCAGGTCGCCGGCCGCGGAGAAGACCATGTTGCCGCCACGGAAGCTGCCGGTGTGGTAGTCAATGAGCTTCGCCTGATCGAGGCGGCCAACGGTCTTGGTGGTGCCGAGGATCGGTTTGCCGAGGGGATGGTCTTTCCAGAAATTCTGCGTGAAGAGCTCGTGGACGAGGACGTCGGGATTGTCTTCGTCGATCTTGATTTCTTCGAGGATGACGCCGCGCTCGCGCTCGATTTCAGTGGAGGCGAAGACGGGATTGAGAACGAGGTCGGCGAGCACGTCGAGAGCGATGGGCACGTGGTCGGCGAGGGACTTGACGTTGAAGCAGATAGTTTCTTTTCCGGTGAAGGCATCGAGGTTGCCGCCGATGGAGTCCATTTCGCGGGCGATGTGCAGCGCCGAACGGGAACGCGTGCCCTTGAATAGCATGTGCTCCACAAAGTGGGAGATGCCGTTGATCTCGGCGGATTCGCAGCGCGAACCGGATTTGACCCAGACTCCCATGGCGACTGAGCGGAGGTGTTCCATGCGCTCGGTCAGAACGATGAGGCCGTTGGGTAATACAGTACGGCGGAGATTTCGCTGATTAGTCATCATCACTCGATCGTCTTCGATTGTAGGCGATATAGGTTCAACGGCCGTCCGTTCGCCGTCTGCGTTGAAGAAAGAATTGAAACTTTTACCAGGGTGGATCGCGGGAGGCTGCAAGGGATGTAGAAATGCTCTATGCTGGGCCCAGCCGTGACCGCAAACTCCCAACTCCTTCCATTAGACGCCAAGAACAGGCCCGACGGAAGCCTGCGATGTTTATTTGGGATGAATGCTCGGGAGTTGGCCGAGCGGATGGTGGCAATGGGCGAGCCACAGTGGCGCGGGAGACAGTTAGCGGAGGCTATCTATCGCCAAAGGATTGTTAAGGTTGAGGGCATTACGACGCTTCCGAAGGCCTTCAGGCAAAAACTTGACCACGAGGGCTGGCAAGTGGGACGGCCACGGATTGTACAAGTTTTCACTTCGGTGGACGGGACGGAGCGCTACCTGGTGCAGGGGCAGGGCGTGGATGGCCTGACGGTGGAAACGGTGTGGATGCCGGAGGGGGATGGGGGCGAGGCGGGGGATGGCACCGAGGCGAACGACCGAAATTCGGATCCGCATCGGCAATCCCAGGGTAGGCTTTCGGCTGCGCCATCTCAGCGGCCTTCGCTCGGGAGGGATCGTGCGACGATCTGCGTTTCAAGCCAGGTAGGCTGCGCGGTGAACTGCCAATTTTGCCTGACAGCAAAGCTCGGATTGCAGCGGAATCTCACCGTGGGTGAGATTGCCGGGCAGGTGGTTGGTGTGCTGGACAGGCACGGCGTTGAGGTGGGCAAAGAACGTGTGAACCTGGTCTTCATGGGTATGGGCGAACCGTTTTTGAACTACGACAATTTCATGGGTGCTGTGCGGTTGCTGGTGGAGGAGGTTGGACTGAGCTCCCAGCGTATGACGGTGTCGACATCGGGAATTGTGCCAGGGATCGAGCGCTTCGCAGAAGAGCCCCCGGAAGTGCGACCGAAGCTCGCGATCAGTTTGAATGCGCCGAATGACGAAATCCGGAGCGCGGTGATGCCCATCAATCGCAAGTGGCCGATCGAGGCGGTGGTGGATGCGGTCAAAAGTTTGCGGCTACGTTCGCGGGAGCGGGTCACATTTGAATACGTGCTGCTGGGTGGCGTGACGGATAAGCCGGAACACGCGGCGGAGGTGGCGCGGTTGGTGCGGCGCAGTGGCCTGCCGGCGAAGGTGAACCTGATCGCGTGGAATCCGGGACCGGGGATTGCATATACGACGCCCCAGCCTGGTGCGGTGGAGACGTTTCGTCGCGTGCTGCAAACCGAGGGCGTGCCAGTGTATCTGCGGCGTCCGCGAGGGCGAGATATTTATGCGGCCTGCGGACAGCTGAAGAGGACGGTTGAGAGCTGAGAATTTCGGCATCCTGCTGCGCTCGTGAAGATACCCGCTGCCAGCGAGTCGCAAGGAAGCGTAATCACGGCGGAGGCTCAACCTCTTGGGCGCAACCATCGTCCACCCCTCGCTCCAAGTGGAGCGACGAGCCACTCCATTGAATGGAGTGGCCCGCCGTGATCAGCCGTGCCGCAGGCAGGCTTGAACCGCCTGATTAAAAAAGGACCGGTGCTCAGGCTTGGGCCTGATTGCCCTTAGCATGGCAGCCGTTTCATCATCCGGCCAATGGCTCTCGTCGTCATGCATCCGTTGGTAGCCCTTCAAGATTTCCGGATTTCCCAGCGTGAACTCGTCGCCCAGGCGGATCCAGCGCGCAACAAGCGCCCGGCCTTCGGCGCTGTCTGGGGGCACCTCGCGATCGAGCGCGCTCTGAATATCGGCTAACAAAGCCTGCCATCGGTCGCCGGCGTCTACCTTCTGTTCAGGCGTCATCGCCGCTCGCAGCGACCGAAGCGCCTCAAAGGCCTCCGGGCTGTAGTACTTCGCTCTCCAGTCTGTGGCTTCTTGCATTTGTATCTCCTTCAGAATGGTTTGGTAGAGGAGCCACTCGGGTTCCGCAGGGTTCTGCGCGCGCCGTTGTGCATGTTCAATGGCCCGCAGGATACGATCCAGGCCTTCGCGTCGCTCACCGAGCGCCGCCCGCTGCCGCCCAAGCGTGACCGTCAGCGCTTCTGTGCCATGGCCAGGCGGGGCGTTCAGCAGCGCGGCGATCTCGCGCAATGAAAGCCCCAGGAACCGCAGCGCGAGAATCCGCTCCAGACGGCCGAGATCCTCGTGGCAGTAGAGCCGATAGCCTCGTTCCGACCGATGGGCGGGCGATAGCAGCTTGAGCCGGTCGTAGTGATGCAATGCCCGTACGGTAACGCCGGCAAGTTTTGCGAACTCCTGGATGCGGAAGGTGCTCATGGGTCTCACCTTCAACATCTTTGCCCCTGACGTAAGGGCAGGGTCAAGCGCCTTCCTAAAAAAAGTAATGATAAGTCGCCCCCTGATCCAGAGATTCAGGCAGGCAAATAGCAACTAGATTGACTTCAAGCCAATGCGCTATTGAGCAGGTGGTTAAAACATAGTCTTCGCGGGCTGGGTTGCGGCGGCGGCGGGTGGTTTGCGGCCCGCATCCAGGTGGTCGAAATTGAGGGCGGCGTTCAGGACGAACATGAAGCTGCCCTGCGTCTCCTGACGCCACATGGGATTGTTGGCGAATAGCACGATGTGGCCGCGGCCTGAAGGCACATCGACAATCGCGGGAGCGCCTGCCAACTCCGAGCCTCCCGCAAGCATGCCGCTGATCCACAGATTTTTCTCGTCGGAGAAGCGCAGCACAACACGCGGATAGAGCGAAGGCGGCGGAAGTTCGCTGCTGAAGAAGACACGGTTTTGTGGATCGACGTAGAGTTCCTGTTCCGCGCGGCTTCGCTCGGGTTCGGCCTCGGGGGTGGTCCAATTCCGGCCTTGTGGGATATCCGGATCGGTCGTGGAACCGCGCCCGCTGGGACGCGGAGTTTCTGCCGGGGCACGGCCCTCTCCAGTCAACGAAACTTTGAAGACCGGCGCCTGGTTGAAATAAACGCCGACCGTCTCGTCGTAGCCGTAGGCGATTGGGCTTTTCGCATCCTCAACCTTGGCGCGGAGAATCGATCCGCGCGCCTGTAGCTGGTGGGTTTCAGCAATCGTGACCGAATCAGTCAAGCCCAGATCGACAGGGAGGTGGACACTCGAACCGACGGCGAGAAACAATCCCCCTTGTTCGACGAATTGCTTTATGTGCGCGACGCCTTCAAAGCCAAGGCCGCCGCGTATGTCGGGAGATTCGTCAATGCCTCCCCAGTTTGGCGTTACATCGGATTTCTGCCAGGGAATGGGACCGGCGTCTGTCCCATCGGGCAAGATGCGCTTCGGGATGCCCGCAAGAAGTTCGCGCAGATCGGAAAAGGTGGGCGGAAAGAGAATGACGTCGAATTTGTCGCGCAGGTTGGGCGTTGTGCGCACTGCGGTGTCAGAGATGTACGTGTAAGGAACTCCGGTCGATTCGAGAGCCAGTCGAAACCAGCCCTCATTTTGGGTGCTCGTCCATGTGTGCAGCAGGGCGATGCGCGGCGCCGTCAGTGCGTGGCGAGCGACCGATGGTTCCGCTGCTGCGCTGACGACCTGGATGCCCAGATCACTCGCGGCCTTTTGCAAATCGGTTTCGAGAGTGGACGAGTTGCCGTCGATAGGAATCAGGAAGGACCCAGCTGCGAATTTTTTATCCGCTGCATCGAATGGCTCTTCAGCTGCGAAGATCTTTGCGTCTTTCAGGCGATAGCGGAGGGCTGCCAGATTCGGTTCGGCGTTGGCTTGAACGATGTAGCACTTGACGGCCGGAGATTTGCCCTTGACGGCTGCCGGCTCTGCGATACCGCCATTGGGATTGCGCGCCGGAGTGTCGATCATGGTCATGGGCGCTTTCAGGATTGCGTTGTCAGTAACGCGGAGAGTGCTGACGTTACGCAGCGGGCCAAGCGTCCAGCCCGTGTCGTCGTACGGGCGCGGATCAGACGTCGAATAGTACTGCGTATCGAGAAGCATGTCCGCCATGCGGCTGTACGGCTGATCCATGCGGATGATGTAGCTCCCCTTGGGAATCTTGATGATTTTGCTTTCCGGTTTTTTGGCGTCGGCGCTTCTTTCCGTTTTGTTTGCGCTTTCGGGCTTGTCAGTCTCGGGCTTTTCTTCTGTCTTCGAATCGCCTTCGGTGGCTTTTTTGGGTGCGGCTGCCGGCTTTACTTCAAAATCCTGATCGAGCCTTTGGACTTCGGCACCCTGACTTTGCAAGAGACCCGCAAGCTGTGCGGCGAGCGCCGGCCGCCGGCCATCGTTCAGAATTGCCCAGGCGGCAGGGCCTTCGGTGTTCGCCTTGGCCACGGAGCGCTTGCTCTTGAGATAGAAATTACTGAGAAACTCCTGCGGATGCTGGGCCATGTAGTCAAGACCCAGGAGAAGGCCGCTCTCTTCGAGGTTGGTGTTATTGCGCAGCGACCACTTCACCTTGGGAAGCGGCGGGTTTGGGCGGTACCAGGTGCGGGAAGTTTCCGATGGGCGCAAGGTGCGCTCGGTGGTCTCGGGATACAAGTTGCCAAAGGTCTCGTAGAAGCGGCCGATGGAGTTGTGGCCGTTCGCGACATAGAACATGTAGTTGGGGGCCCAGCCATCGTAAAACCCGTGGGTCCACACCCCGACGACGCCCTTTTCGGTCAGTTGTTCGATCTCGTTATACGCCATCTTCTGCCATTCGCTGACGACGATGGGATCGAGCCAGGCGTTGTAGGGACCGGTTCCGGTGGAGATGTACAAGTAGGGCTCGGATTCGTGCAGGTCGTGCAGCACCTGCGGATGAAACTCAAGAAAGTTTTTCATCATCATTTGCGACAGCTTGAGACCCATACCAATGGAGTCGCGATTGTTGTCGTGCTGGACGTAGTGTCCCCAGTAGACGAGGTCGGGCTGCGGCCTGGTTGGGTAGGTCTTGCGGTAGTTGGTCCAATCCACCATGCGGTCGTGGCCGTCCACTTCCACGATTGGCGTGATCAGGAAGATCGCATTCTTGCGGATGTTCTGAATCATTGGCGTGTCTTCGACCGCCAAGCGATACGCCAGTTCCATCAGCATCTCCGGCGAGCCGGATTCCGGGGAATGAATGGAGCCGGAGGCCCAGTAGAAAGGCTTGCCGTTGGCTATGAGTTGCTGCGCGTCGGCTTCGGAGATCTTGCGCGGGTCAGCGAGTTTGGCGGTGATCTCCTTGAGATGGTCGAGCTGGGCGAGGTTTGCCTCGTCGCTCACTGCAACGAGCATGAAGTCGCGACCCTCTTCCGTTTGACCGACTCGGAAGACCTTAACGCGCGGCGAGGCCTTGGCGAGTTCATCGTAGTAGCGGTAAATGTCCTTTGAGTAGGTAAGAACGTCGGGGGCGCCGATGATGTGTCCGAGAACCTTTTCGGGCGTGGGAACGGTGGCAGAAGCGGGAAGATGATCGACCAGATTGGTCAGGAAAAACGGCTCGGTGGTGTATTCCTTGATCTTTTTGGTGTATTCCTCATCATTTGCGGTACTGCTTTGAGCGATGGCCGCGACCGCTGTGAAGCCGAGCAATAATGCTGCGCCGGCGGCAGACCAAAGCCGGGAATTCCGCGCTATCGCGGAAAACCTAATCTGGAAAGTGGGCCGATTCATCAGGGTTTCTCCTGCCTTTGTTCTGGTTCTCCAGAGCAAGGTCTTATCCGGGGAATTGAAGTAACTGTTCCATGGCAATACTGCGGCTTCACGACACGGCGTCTCGAAGGAACCGAAGCTACAAAAGGGAACGGTACCGGAGAGAAAGCACGGAATGTCTTCCTATTCGCGGGCTTACAAGTTTACCGGCGAATTGAATGCAACGAATCATAATCCACCGGATCGCGGGGAATGGAAGAAAATCTGCGCGAAGTTCAGAGCTTGACATCGTGTGTACTATGCGTAATAGTACACATGTGATTCCATTCCGAGTTCAACTCCGCGCCGGGCTATCGCTCTTTGAGCAGGTTGTCTATGCCTCAAAGAAGGCCATGGTTGCGGGACAACTGCGCCCGGGCGACACATTTCCATCCGTCAGGATGCTCAGCAAGGAACTCAAGATCAATCCCAACACGGCTGCGAAGATCGTGGCGCACCTTGTCAATGAAGGACTACTGGAGACACGACCGGGCGTAGGGACCGTGGTTGCCGCACTTCCTGATTCCACGCGGAAAGAGCGGCTTCAGTTGCTCGGGCAGGAGATTGAAGAGATTGTGGTCGAGGCCAAGCGGCTGGGGATTGACCTGGACGAGATGCTCGATTCGCTGAAAGACCACTGGAAGCGACTTACACGCGAGGATATGACCGGCAACAAGCCTAATGATGGAGGCCGCAGGGAACGATGAAACTCGCCATCCGCACAGAAAAGCTGTCACGCAGATTCGGAAAAACCGTGGCTGTAGATCGTGTTGATCTTGAGGTGCCGGAAGGCGCAATTTATGCGCTGGTTGGCGCGAACGGCGCAGGAAAGACAACGATCATCAAGATGTTGATGAATATCTTCAGGCCAAGTGACGGACATGCAGAAGTGCTTGGAGTGGATGCAAAAAGCCTGGCCGGCGAAGCCTTCGCGCGAATCGGTTACGTATCAGAGAACCAGGAAATGCCCGAATGGATGACAACCGGGGGCATGCTCTCCTATTACCGATCTTTCTATCCACACTGGGATCCGGCGCTCGAAGAGCAACTGGTACGCCAATTCGATCTGCCGCTCAAGCGCAAGCTCAAGCATCTATCGCGCGGGATGCGGATGAAGGCCGCGTTTGCAAGCTCGCTGGCGTACCGGCCGTCGCTAATCGTGCTGGACGAGCCTTTCTCCGGTCTTGATCCGCTGGTGCGCGATGAACTGATCGAAGGCCTGCTGGAACGCGCTCCCGAAACAACTGTCTTTTTATCGAGCCACGATCTTGCAGAAATTGAGAGCTTTTCAAGCCACATTGGATTTCTGGAGGAGGGCCGGCTGCTGTTTTCTGAAGAACTGCCGGTTCTGTCAGAACGCTTCAGAGAAGTTACGGTAACGTTGGAACGTCCTTCGGCACTTCCCGAGAATTGCCCGGCATCGTGGCTGCAGGCTGAGACGACGGATTGCGTTGTCCGGTTCGTACACAGCAACTACAAAACAGAGATTACTGAGCGGGAACTGGCGGAATTCTTTCCTTCGGCACGTAGTTTCTCGTTCGACCCGATGCCGCTGCGTTCCATCTTCCTGGCAATCGCCAAATCCAGCAGAGGGCACGCGCAGTCGACAGCGGATGCCAAGGCGGTGAAAGCATGAAACAGATCCTGCACATCTTCGTGAAAGACGCCCGCCACCAGTGGCTTGAAATCCTGATCTCTCTGGCGGCGACCTTGGCGTTGGTGTTCACATGTTCCTCCCGGTGGCGCACCGGAGCGATGTCGTATCCAGTTCTGGCTTCTTTCGGCCATTGGGGCTCTGCGAGTAATTTGCCGGACATCCTGGTTCTCATCGTTCCATTGAGTTGGTGGCTGTTGATCTCTCCCGTCATTCACGAGGAGAAGCTTGTGGGAGATCGCCAGTTCTGGATTACCCGGCCCTATGACTGGAAGAAGTTGCTCGCGGCAAAAGTGCTGTTCCTGATTGTGTTTCTTTATATTCCGCTGTTGCTGGCGCAGGGCGCCATGCTGGCGAGGGCGGGGTTCTCACCCTTTACCTCTTTGCGCGGCCTTCTCTACGATTCGCTCGGGCTCACCTGCGCTCTCGTGCTCCCGTTGGTCGCGCTGGCCACGGTGACCAAAAACTTTGCGCGCATGACGCTGGCCGTTCTGGGCGCCTTTGTTTGTCTGATTACGATTGCGGCGCTCTCGTCGAACGCGCCACCAGACAGGGTTGCCATTCGGTACGCGACGCAGATATTTTTCTGCATTGCTCTTTCTTTCTGCACCGCCGTGGTCATCCTGCAATACGCGCGACGAAACGCCAAAGTCTCCTGGATATTGTTGGTGCTTCTGGTCGTGCTATTCGGCGCGTTCGACAGGGGCGGATCTCCCGACAACGCTCAAATGGACCGCAACTATCCCCACCCGGGGAACAGGGTAATCGGAACAGCGCAGTTCGCTTATCAGCAGAAAGAAGGATCTGAGCCGTCCACCTTCGTGACGCGACAACGTGACCGCGTAGGTATTTCTATTCCCGGTTGCTGTCTCCGGTGTAGCGGAGGGGACGGTCACGATCCCGGATTTCGTGAAGGTGACGCTCCAGGCGCCCGGCGGCGCGCGCTGGACTTTCGGTGTGGCAGTCCAGTTCCATGGGCAAGCTCTTTCCCGGAGGAAGAATTGTAAATGCGCAATTCACGATGCCGCGGGAAGTCTATAACGAGTTGCTCGGCAAGCCGCTCAGCGTGGAGGCAACATTTGCCCTGACGCAGGCGCGTGCAGAAAATGTCGAACGGCTGACGCTCGGCCAGAGTGACCTGACCGTGCCGGGGGTAGGCATTTGCTCGGAGATCAGAGGCTTTTCCGAAAATCTGGACGATATCGGGCTGATCGCGTGCCGGGCTCCGCTGCGGCAACCTGAATTGACGCTGGTCAATTCATCCTGGTCCAGCGCCAGGTGCGGCAGCAAATCGCCGAGCGGGGACGACGGCGTGCAAACGGCAGCGTGGATTGGGTCGCCTGAAAGGGAGTCGGCGGAGTTGGGGATCATTCCAGTTTCGATAGCGCCTGTCCTTTTCACCAACCAATTCGTGACGGAATCCAACAGGCCGGGTAAAGTGCGGCACCTTTGCCCCGGCACTCCTGTCACCTTCACCAGATACATTCTGTCGGGCCGTACGCGGTCAACGTTTTCGATCAACGGATTTCAGCTTCCTCGCCTGGATGCTGGTCAATCTGCGGTGATGAACCAGGACTGAATGTCGAGCAAGGCGGACTGCCCGCAGTTAGATCGCTTCACCTCGGCCGTGCGCTCCGGCCGATGCGACGACGGACTGCGGTCTTCCCGATGCATCGGCACGTTCCATCCATCACCGTAGCCGCGGAGATAGCCCTCTGAATGGGCAATATTGCTCACAAACTGGGACAAAGTGGCGATTGGGAGCAGGTGCGGGAGATGAACGTGCGGCAGGTTATGCGCGATTGGGCGAGATGCTGTGGCCGAGGGCGAGCAGTGCGCCGGTGACGCGGTTGGCGGCGTGGCGGACCACGTTCTCTTCGCTGGCGAAGTCGCCGGTGATGCAGCGGACGCCGAGGCTTTCAATGCGCTCAACGTCGACCTCGATGGGCGACGCGTGCTCGGCGGCGTAGCGCGCGAGCGTCTCGGGCGAGAACGGCGCGGTGTTGAGAATGGCGTAGTCGAAGATGGGCGCGCGGGTGTGCTCGTAGATGCGCTCGATGTGTTCTGACGCCTTGAGGCCGAGACTCTCATTGGCCTGGGTCATCAGGTTGCAGATGTAGACGCGCACGCCTTTGGCCTCAGCAAGCGCCGTGGGAATGCCCTGTACGAGCAGATTGGTGATGAGAGAGGTGTAGAGCGAGCCGGGGCCGACGGTGATGAGGTCGGCGCGCTCGATCGCCTCCAGGGTCTCCGGCATGGCCGAGGCGTCGGGGGGATCGATCATGAGCTCGGCGATGCGCTGCTTGCTGGCTGTGATCTTGGTTTCTCCGCGCACGATCGAGCCGTCTTCCATGTGCGCGACGAGCGTTGCATTGGAGGTTGTGGCGGGATAGATGCGTCCGCGGGTGGCGAGAATCTTGGAGGCTAGCTTGATGGCGTGCGCGAAGTCGCCAGTGATGTCGGTCAAGGCCGCAACGAAGAGATTGCCGAAGTTATGTCCGCCGAGGCCTTTTCCGGTTTTGAAGCGATAGGCGAAAAGCTTCGCCAGCAGATCTTCTTCGGCGCTGAGCGCGATCATGCAGTTGCGCAGGTCGCCGGGCGGAAGCATGTTGAAGTCCTGGCGCAGGCGGCCGGACGAACCGCCGTCGTCGGTTACGGTAACGACCGCGGCGAGGTCGGAGATGTGGCAGGGAGCCTGGGATGGCCAGTCGGGAAAGGCGACGTGGCGCCGGAGACCGCGCAGCAGGGTAGAGAGGCCTGTACCGCCGCCGATGGCGACGACGCGAAGGGCGGCAAGGTGGTGAAGTCGTCGGACGCCTGAGCGCTTGGCTCAGAGGCGCCCGGGACGGACGGGGGCGAGCTTCGTTGACGGACCAGCAATACCAGAAGTCACAGAAAGCCTGAAGGCAGGACATTTGCCCTACGGAAGTTCAGGATACAGCAACTCCGTAAAGCGAGGGTCGTCGACCATGCTCTGGAAGTCGTTGTCGGACCGCGCTTGAAGACGGTTTTTTGGATTCAGCTCGATGGCCTGCGCCAGGCTTTCCAGGCAATCCTGAGTCTTGCCAGTGATGGAATACAGCAAGGCCAGACCGTAGAAGGCAAAGTCCGCGCGGGATCGTCGGAGAGGATGCCCTTGAGCTGGTTGGCGGCCTCCTCGAAATCGCCGGCATTGATCTGCGACACGGCGTAGTCGTAGCGTTCGCCGGGCGTAAGAAAGGCGAGGCCCTGCCTTGTCGAGCTGGCGACGGCAGGTACTGATGTACATTTTGCAGCGCTCCATGATTTCAGGCGGCGCGGCGGGCAGCACCTTTTCGAAGGCGGCGATGGCCCTTTCATATTTTCCCTGCTGCACGAGCTGAACGGCGGCCTGGTACTGCGTGAAGACAGGCCCCGTTGCCGTGCTCGAGTGACTGCCGGGCTTGGCAGCCGGTGGAGGAGTCTTTTTGCGGCTTGACGCCGCGGATTTGGCCTCTTGCGTCATGGATTTTATGGGGGGCATCCGTTCTACAGTTCACAAGTTGAACCGGATGATTCCGGCAGGATCATCAGGATTGGGATTCAAACTACTTAGGCCCTCTTTATACCCATAACCCCGTTTCCCGTCAATGGGCGCGGCTGAGGGAGTTCAGCGACCAGACTCCGATTGTGCACTGCGGTAGATGGCGGGGTTGAGTGTGGGGTCGTTGTACATCTTGAGCTGGCGGTAAAGTTTGAAGCGCCGGGTGCCGGCCAGTGTCTCGCGCCACAGCAGGTCGAGGCAGTGGGCGAGGTCGGCGCGCTGCTCGTCAAGAATGGCGAGGCGCGCCGCGGTTGCGTTCGGCATGGCCCGGCGAACAGTCGGTCCGTTCGGCCTCTTCCCGAGTGTGATAGATCTTCAGGGCAAGGATCGAGAGCCGGTCGATGATGAGGCCGGGTGACTCGGAGTGAAGTGCGGCGGCTTCGGCGGGCAGCTGCTGCGGCGCAAGCCAGTCGAGGAGGGTGCGGTCGAGCTCCTCGGCGAGATCGTTGCGGAGCTGGTTGGTCTGGTCGATGCGGCGCTTGACGTCGGCAAGCTGCGCGTCAGTGGCGCCGGGAGTGCGGGCTTCGTCTTCGATGTGCCAGAGGTCGAAGTTGGCGCGATGCTGGCGGGCGACGCGGGCGAGCCAAGGGTCGTTGTACGCGGAATCCGGAGGCTCTCGGGCGCGGCATGCCACGCGGCGGTTGTTTCATCGTGCAGCTTTACAATTGCGTCGGCCGAAAGCATCGGGCTCCTGGACGGTGCGGATAGTTGCGTGCAGCGTCTATGGTAGAACTATCCTCACCCGCGGACCCCGAGAGGCGGAGGAAAAATGCCGGACGCAATGCAGCGAATTCTCTGTATTTCCAGCTACGAAAAAGGGCAGGACTTCATGCGGCAGTGCGCCGAGATGGGCGTCAAGCCGACGCTGCTGACGGTGGAAAAGCTGCGCGACGCGCCGTGGCCGCGCGAGATTCTGGAAGATGTGTCGTGCATGCCGAATCCTACACGGTCGATGAACTGATCAAGACCGTGTGCTGGATGTGCCGGGGACGGCAGTTCGATCGCGTGATCGCGCTGGACGAATTCGACCTGGACGCGGCCGCCAAGATTCGCGAGCATACGCGGATTCCGGGGATGGGCGTCACGTCGACGGCCTACTATCGCGACAAGCTGGCCATGCGCACGGGCGCGAGCGAATCGGGCTTCCTGGTGCCCGAGTTTTGCCGCGTGCTGAATTATGACGAGCTGCGGGCCTACATGAAGGCGATCCACGGACCGTGGCTGCTGAAGCCGCGCGCGGAGGCCTCGGCGCTGGGGATACGCAAGATCTACGAGCCGGAGCAACTGTGGCGGACGCTGGATGAGCTGGGCGAATCTGCAGACGAATTATCTGGTGGAGCAGTTCGTTCCGGGAGATATTTTTCACGTCGACTCCGTGATCAGCGAGCACAAGGTGGTGTTTTCGGCGGTGCACCAGTATGGCAAGCCGCCGATGCAGGTGATGCACGAGGGCGGGGTGTTCACGACGCGTACCGTGGACCGCACGAGCCGCGAGTGGAAAGATCTGACGGCACTGAATGCGCGGCTGGCGCCGGACCTGGGCATGGCGCGCGGGGTCACGCATGCCGAATACATCAGGGCGCACGAGGACGGAAGGTTCTACTTTCTCGAGATTGCGGCGCGCGTGGGCGGAGCGTTTATTTCGGACCTGATTGAAACGGCGACGGGGATCAACCTGTGGCGGGAATGGGCGCGAATCGAGGTGGCGGAACTGCGCGGCGAGGCGTATGTGCTGCCGAAGCTCACGGAGAAATATGCAGGCAGCGTCTTGTGCCTGGCGAAGACCGAGCAGCCGGACACCAGCATGTTCGACGCGCCGGAGATCGTGCACCGCATGAAGAAACATCACCACGCGGGATTGATTGTGTGTTCGGAGAGTGCGGGGAGGGTGAGGGAACTGCTGGACCAGTACAGCGCGGAATTTGCGCAGCGGTTCCTGGCCGCGCTGCCGCCGCCGGACAAGCCGACTTCGTGAACTGGGTATTCCCAGCGCGTGTTCTCCCGACACTTTGTATTCAGAGGGTGCCGGTTACATCCCATCCCAATGGAGGTCATTCAATGTCCATCGCGACCACGGGCAATCAGCCGGCAGCCATGGAGATGCCGTCGAACAAAGTCAACACTCAATCGAAGGGCCAGCTGTGGACCGCGTGGGTCCTCTCCGGACTCACCGTTCTTTTCATGCTTTTCGACGCCGTCGGAAAATTCGTGATGCCTCAGCAGGTGGTGCAGGCGTTTGCACGGCTGGGCCTTCCCACGTCGCTCGGAGTGGGCATCGGTGTTCTGCTTTTTGTCAGCACGATTATTTATGCGATTCCGCGAACAGCGGTTCTTGGCGCGGTGCTGCTCACGGGATATCTGGGCGGCGCTGTTGCCATCCAGATGCGCGCAGCGAGTTCGACGTTCGAGACGGTGTTTCCAGTTCTGTTCGGGGTGATTGCGTGGGCCGGCGTCTACCTGCGGGACTGCAAACTGCGCGCCGTGTTCCCGGTCCGGCGATAGCGCCGGACAACCACGTTTCTACCCCAACCATTTCACGCTTGAGTCAACAACGACTCGGGAGGCCGTCCTGTCCAGGACATTCGCGAATGCCAATTCCGCAACGCTGGGTTTAGCCCGTAAGGCTCGAGGAATTGCTGGCAACAGCGATCCGAAGATCAATCGCGAATAAGTTGTGACGCCGGTGCGGAGGTGATAACGGATTCGTGCAGGCTCCGCCTTTTACAATGGCTGCGGGAGCAGGCATGGAAGGCAAGTGGCAGTATCCGCATCGCCGCTGGAATCCGCTTCGCCAGTCGTGGGTGATGGTTTCCCCGCATCGCACGCAACGGCCGTGGCAGGGTGAGGTCGCGCAGAAGACGGCGCCTTCAGCCATCCATTACGATCCTGCGTGCTATCTCTGCCCGGGCAACACGCGGGCGGGCGGGGCGGTGAATCCGCAGTACGATTCCATCTTCACGTTCGTAAACGATTACGCCGCGTTGCTGCCGGATCCGGTGGCGGAGCAGGATGCGCCGGCGTCCCCGTTGCTGGTTGCGGAGCCTGTGCGCGGACTCTGCAAGGTTCTATGCTTCCATCCGGACCACAGCCTGACCCTGGCGCGAATGACACAGGCGGAGATTCGCCTCGTGGTGGATGCATGGACGAAGGAGTACGAAGAGCTAGGCGCCATCGACTGGATCCAGTACGTGCAGATTTTTGAGAATCGCGGGGCGATGATGGGTGCGAGCAATCCACACCCGCATGGGCAGATCTGGTCGACGGGATTTGTGCCGGATGAGCCTGCGGCAGAAACGCTCGCGCAACGTGAGCACTTGGAGAAGACGGGGCGTTGCCTTTTGTGTGACTACGTTGCTGCCGAAAAAGCAGCGGGCGAGCGCGTGGTTTTCGAGAACGAGCATTTCGCGGTGCTGGTGCCCTGGTGGGCCGTGTGGCCGTTCGAGGTGCTGCTGGTGAGCAAGCGCCATCTTGGGGCAATGCCGGAGTTAAGCGTCGAAGAGCGCGATGCGCTGGCGGATGCGCTGAAGCGGCTGACGACGCGCTACGACAATCTGTTCGAGACGAGCTTTCCGTACACGATGGGGTTTCATCAGACGCCGACGAACGGTGAGAAGCATCCGGAGTGGCATTTTCACGCGCATTTCTATCCGCCCCTGCTGCGGTCGGCAACGGTGCGGAAGTTCATGGTCGGATTTGAAATGCTGGGGATGCCGCAGCGTGACATCACGCCGGAGAGCGCGGCAGAGCGGCTGCGGGAGTGTTCAGAGGTACACTTCTGGCCACGAGAGTAGGCGCACAGGTTCGTGGTCTCCCACCCCAAGCGAAGCTTGGATGGGGCACCCGGCTGCGAGAGTAAAGACAGGCTGTCGGCTTTCCAGTTTCAAAAACCTGAGATCAGAAGACGTGCTTGTGGGTGAGTTCGCGTTCGCTGGGTCGCGCGGAGCGGGTGCGTTTCATCTCGTACATGGACCGATCGGCGGCTTCGACAAGAGCATCGACGTCTCTGCCGTCTTCCGGGAAGCGGGCGTGGCCGATGCTTGCCGTGAGGTCGAGCGTGCGGTCTTCAAAACGAAAAGGCTGATCGGTTTCCTGCGACAGGCGCTCGACGATGGCGAGCAAATCATTGCGGTCCGAGATTTCGCCGAGGATGACGCCGAACTCATCGCCGCCAAGACGCGCCACGAGATCAGATCGCCGCGGAATGCGGCTGATGCGCAGCGCCATTTCGCGCAAGGCCGCATCGCCGGCGCGGTGGCCGTAGCTGTCGTTGACGCGCTTGAGTCCGTCCATGTCCATCACGAGGATGCCCAGCGGTTCAATCTGGCGGCGACCCGATGAAATGCAATGACGGAGACGATCGAAGAAGAGGTTGCGGTTGGCGAGGCCAGTGAGCGAATCGTGTGTGGCCTGCTGGTATAGGGCGTTGGTCTCGTTGCGAGCGGCGTAGTACATCGCGGCGGCGATCAAATCGCTCATCAACTCGAGCACGCGCACGTCGCGAGCGGTAAAGGCATAGGGTGCCGTGGAAACCAGCTTGACGGCGCCAACGGTCGAGCCTTCGTGTTTGAGCGGCGCGATCACCATCGAACGAATTCCGGCCTGTTCGCAAGGTCCTCGGTCGACGCGGGGATCTACGAGCGCGTCATCGGAGCGGAGAATCCGGTCCTCGCGCACGCACAAGCCCGACAGGCTTGCATCGCGCTTGACCCTTGTGCCGAGCAACCCTCTTGCTACGCCACCGGCTCCGCGGTAGACCATCTCGTCGCCTTCGGTGTACTCCACGATGGCGCCCTCGGCATTGGTCATGGCGGGGATACGCTCCACTACCGCGTTGACGACTCCGGAAAGATCGAGGCCGAGTTTGGCGATCTCGGTTTGCAGGCGGATGATTTCCATCAGGATGTACGGATCGGTGCTGATACTGCTCTGCACGTCGGTCATGGGGCCTCGGCTTGTCGAAGGAAGCGCTGCACCCCTAACTCTCCGCCATACGGCTATTCGACCACGTATTGCATCTTGCGGGGATCGTGGGAATCGGCCGCGGCAGAGTTCCAGCGCACTCCAATACACATTAGATGCGAATTCCGGTCAACTGCGTGGTCAGGTCACTACCAATGGTAACCAGGACGACAACAGATAGGGTTTCGGATTTTGCCCAGGGTTACGGCCGGAGCTCCGGGAAAACGGGGGATGAACCGGGTCAGGGAAAGGCGATAAGCCCATTCGGAGGAATGGTGAGCCCGGTGCGGTTCGAACGCACGACCCACGCCTTAAAAGGGCGTTGCTCTACCAACTGAGCTACGGGCTCTCTATCAAACGCCAAGCTGTCTTTTTTAATGACTTGGTGGTCATCGAGAAGGAAGCTGCTTCTCGAATCGCGTGAGCAGGCGACCTTCGGCAAACAGCTTTATCCAAGTGCAGCTGCTCTTCAACTTTAACAGATCATCCCTTTCCGTGGCTGCGTTCGGGAGGATCGGGTTTCTTGCCGTTCCAGAGACGCAATTGGATTGGAAAACAGAAAGGCCGTGGCCCCGAAGAGAAACTCTCGGGGCCACGGATTTCGCGAATTGTTTGCCTTGTTTTGCTTTCGTCAACCAACCGAGTTTGGAACCAGGCGGGCCGCCGTAAACCGGTTGGCGATCGAGGAGAAGATCCCCTGCAGATTCAAACTGGGGTTAGACGAGGACAAGCATGCGCCGGGGTTCTCGGTCGAATTGGCGTCCGAGAAGAAATCGGCGGCGTTGCTGGCCGTTGCCTGCAGTTCCGCGCATGGCGTCATGGTCGGATTGGTGTCGGACCCGCAATCGGATGTGCTCGACGACGCGCCGTACGAAACCGCATACACCGTGATTCCCAGACTGGTTGCGTATTGACCAGCGGCAGCGGTCTGGTGGCATTGTTGCACCTGCGAAGGATAGGTTGAGGACGAAGTTGAGAAGCCCGTACCAAACTTGCTTGAGTCCGCGCCGCCATCCGTTAGCAGAACTATGGCGCTCTTCGAACCCGGGCGTGCATTCGCCTGAGCCTGGAGAGCGGTTATCGCGGCGTAAATTGAGCTCGCAATATACGTTCCATCTCCGCCAGGGGCTTGCAGTCCCTTGCAGTTCGACGCGGTGTTCGCTCCGGCTGCGATAGCAAGCGCCGTGCTAGTGGAGAGTGCCCCATTCTGCGAGTTAGTGGAGCTGTAATTGTCCAGGAACGTCGTCACCTGGTAGGTTGGGTTCGAGCCGGAAGGGGCAGTCCACGTAGTGTTCGTTGTAGAAGGTTTCGGGACGTAGGAGTACGACGGGATGGACGGATTGCTGGTAGGGCAGCTTGTGTCGTCGCTGGCTTGGTTGGCCTGCAGGTTTGGGAAGGTGAACAGGCTGACCTCGTCGTATCCGCTTATGCAGTTGCTGGAAGTGCTTCCCGAAGAGCACGGCGAGAGAGATTGCAGCAGAGTCTGCAGTCCTGCCAGCGCGCAATAAATCTGGGTATTATTGCAGCTCGCATTGCTGTCCTCATCGTTCATCGAAGCCGTGGTGTCGATAATGACGGCCAGGTTCAGGGCCTGATTCTGCCCGCTCTGGATGGCCGCTGTCGAGGTCGCGGATAAGTTGAGGGTCTGGATGGGGGATAGTTTGAATAATGCCAGAGCCCTGATGAAGAGCGTCGGTACTTGTGCCGTCTGTGTCACCTGGATGACGTTGTAACCGGTCGGAGAGGCGTTGCACGGTACTGAAACAAAGACGGAACTCGTGACGCAGGTGTAGGTAGGCGTTCCAATGGCCGCATTCAACAAGTTGGAATTGGCGTTGGCGCCCGCACCAGAGGCCGAGCTGTAGGCCTTCACCTGGGCGGTAACAGTCGTTGTCGTTGCGCCCGACACAGTCATCTGGTACGCACCTGCCAGTGTTGCGGCATCCGTAGAGGCCTGCAGAGCGCGATAGGAGACGTATGCACGCCCCAGATCGAGGGTTATGCCGGCCATCCCCAGAATCACCATCGTCAGCAGCGCCATCCACGGGATAATCTGGCCATTCTCTTCCCGGACCACCCGCGATAGAAAGGATCTCTTCAAGTTCTTCATTCGACAACCTCCGTGCTTTGGGAACTGCTACTTCTGCTCGTGTACGTCATCCCGAATATTCCGGGAGTCCAGGTGCAGGCTTGCTCGGATTTCCGCAGTTCCGGCTGCCACCACATTTGTTGCCGTCATGTCGATTGACATCGAACCCTTAGGTGGAATTTCGCTGAGTTCCGTTGCGTGCCCTGAAGTCTTGTATCCCCACTGATATCAACAAGTCTCAAATGAGCGGACTCACCGGTCGATTGTGTCTTTCGGACAGATTCGCTCCATTATCTGCAATCGCACAGACAATCGCTATCCCCGTAACATCCACAAAAAAACTAAAGTTACCGGTTACTTTTGGACAGGGTATGTCCCTCATGCGACAAGGGTTGGAAGGAACACATATCGATGGCCGGGCACAAGTTACACCGCAAAAGGGAGACGGCCGGGAAGAGTGACTCTTCCCGGCCGTACTGTGGCTGCTGCAATGCTGCGTGGCCCTGTTCGGCCGTCTAGTTAGGCATAGCTGTGAATGCGGTGGTGTTTGGAAGCAATCGAGGAAGCGTCAAATCCCCTACAATCGCCGAAAAGATTGCACTCAGACTGTTGGTTTTTCCGTTCATGGTGACGGAGGTAGCGCCAGGGCAAGCTACGCTCGACGTGTCCACAAAGAAGTTCTGATCTGAGCTGGCAATGCTGCGCAGTGCCGAGCAGGCGGTGACCCCACTGTCGGTCCCACATCCGCCGGACGCAACACCATAGCCGACTACGTAAATCTTCGTGCCCGCGGCTTTGGCTGCAGTCGCAACATCGATTGCCTGCTGACACTGGCTTGTAGAAGATGGGTAGGAACCTTTGGCGGAGCCGCTGTTGTTCAGGTTGCCCGAAAACGTGGTGGTGTTCGATCCCGCGTCGCCGTCGCTGAGCAGAATCATCACATTGGCGGCATTCGGTCTGGAATTGTTAGCCAGAAACTCCTGGCCCACGAATAGCGCACCGGCATAATAGGTGCCCTCGCCACCCTTTGCTTGCATGCCAGTACAGCTCGTGCCCCCAAAATAGCTGTTTCCGCCGACCGCATCCACGATGGATGGACTGGAGGAAGTGCCTCCGGTCGTTGCGACGGTCAGCGGGCTTGACCCCGTGGTGGTATCGGAGCTGCGGTAATTACTCGACAAGCCCACAACCTGGTACTCGTTGACCAAGGTGGTCAAATTCGCTGAAGAGAGGTCGCCTGTCGCGGTACCAACGGGCGGCATGGTGGGATTCGTATGCGACACGGTCCCATAGGCAGTGCTATCCGGATAGGCGATCTCACTGGGCGTTTTCGACGAGCATGCCTCATCATTCGCGAGTTGGGAACCGGCCGTCTGCGGAGGGAATGTAAAGAGCGAGAGCTCGTCTACCGCATTGGGCACGTTGCCAGCTGTGGCCGTACCACAGGCGCCGCCCGGCAGGCAGGGCGAGAATTCAGACATCAATATCTGAGCCCCTTGTTCTGCGCATTGGATCTTCGAGCCGGTGCAGTTGCTGCCGCCGTCTGGGTTGGTCATCGAAGAGGTCGTATCGACTAACATCGCCACGTCGTAGGGGCCACGCTGCGCGCCTCTCATTTGCGCCGTCGCGGTTGCTGAAAGTGTAAGGGACTTGGCAGATTGGAATCCAAAGACGGACAGCGCCCTGATGAAATACGTCGGAATCGTCACGGTCTGGGTGACCTGGACTGCGTTTGCCAGCAGGGAACCTGCGCATTGCGCCAGACCAGTCATGCTTACGCAACCCGGAACGACCGTTGTCACTACGCCGGTCGTGGCCAAAGGGGTATTCAAACTTGGATAAGCGTTGTTCTTCCCGGATGCGGCACCGAACTGCTTGCCGGTCGAAATTGTTGTGTTGGTTGATTCGTTGCTTGTAGTGATGGGCAGTTGCGAGGCGGCGGCCAAAGCGGCAGCGTCGGTGGAAGCCTGGAGTTCGCGATAGCAGATGAAGGCATGGCCGACGTCCACCACCAATCCGCCTATGCCCAAAAGCAATGCGAACAGAAGAGCCGTCCAAATCAGGGTCTGCCCACACTCGTTGTGGATTGCCCGGTGGAGAAAAAACTGGCCTTTTCGGCTCATTGGACAACCTCCGTGATTGTTTGAGAAATCTGACAGCCGCCTGGCAGAAGTCTGCCCCCGAAGAAGTTGAGACTGCACTTGGAATAGGTTGCCGTTACCGAAACGGTCCCGCCGGAAGAGAGATAACTTGGCGGCCCGGTGGTGGTGCTTGTACTCGAGCAACTGGTTTGGGTGTACGTATGGTTGGTAGAGCTGCCCTGGCTTGGTGTCGGATTCATCACGATCTGATACGACAGGTTGTTCGTGCTCAGAAGCGGCGCTGCACCTTGCACTGCGCTGACCGCCGCAGCGCACGGATCCAATGTGTTTCCTGCACTGACTGCGAGGACCCGTCCGGCGCTGTTCACGCCTTCGGTCAGGGTCATAATTTGCATTTCGAAGATGCCAAAGACCAATACGCCGGTAACGGCCAGAAGGAGCGCGGATGACACCAGCGCGAGTTCTACGAGTGCCTGGCCCTCGTCGCGAAAACCGGACCAGGAACGAACCAGTGCGGTTATGGATTGCTTACCACGATGAAACTTCATAGGGAATCTCCGTACATTCGACCGTCGATGCTCTTCGGAAGCCCCAGAACTGGCAGGACTACCTCATTTCCAAATTCGACCAGCGAAGGATCTTTGACCTTCTATGGTCCGTCGCTATCCGCTCAACGGAGAACGATCAACGTATAAATCTTCACGATTCAACTGAAAATGAATGTAATGCATTGGTTACTAATTGGAATCCCCATCTGCCCACAAGGACACACGAAGGTAATGCCGATAAATAGATAAAAATACTCCAGTTATCGACAGGAAAAATATTGGCCGCCGATGCAGGGATTGGCTCGATTCAGATTGTGATGCCCATCACATTAGTTAACTACATAGTTACCCACGAGGCACGGACCGGTTCCAGCCGGGAAGGTGCCGGATCGGGCCGGGTTGGAGGGGTCGAATTCGTCTTTCTGTCTCAATGTCTGTGTGTATATTGAAAAATTCAATAAAAACTATTGCATAAATTAATAATATTGATTATTGTCTCTTGGTAGGGAGAGATGAGGTCTTTCCGCCCATGGCAACCGAACCAAAAACCGCTTCCGATTGGCAGGATCTGCTGCGAATAGCGCAGGGGGCGCCGCTGGTGATCGAGCGGGTCAGGATCCCGGAGAAGGAAATCGCCATTGAGGGCGCCTTTACGCTGCCGGAACTGGCGCGGCTGAGCCTGGAGGACCAGGTGTTTGTGACCGCGTTTCTGCGCTCTCATGGCTCGATCAAGGAGATGGAGCAGGTTTTCGGGGTGAGTTATCCGACGATCAAGGCGCGGCTGAACAGGATTTCCGGGCTGCTGCAGTTTATTGACACGAATCCTTCGCCGTCGCGGTCAGACATTCTGGATCGGCTGAAGAACGGCGAGATCACCGCCGCTGAGGCGATCAGCGAATTGGAGGCCATCAAGTGACTCCGAATATTGCCATTGTTCACGTGAATCACCTGCGCGGACCGAATTTCCGGTTGTGGTTGCCGCTGTTCTTGTTATGGATTCCGGCGCTTATCCTGGCGCCGTTCGTCCTGGTGGTCATGCTGGTTGCGTGTGTGTGTCTTGGGATTCCATTCTGGCGGTCGGTTGCGACTTTCTGGGCGATTTTGTGCAGTCTGCCGGGAACGGATGTACGGGTTACAACCGAGGGCAATCGCGTCCTCGTTCGGATTTTGTAGAGGTGGTTATGAATACCGATCGCCGCGCCATTCTTTCGCTCGTTGCCATGGGTCGCATTACAGCCGCCGAGGCGGAACGCCTGCTGGCTGCCTGGAACGAGAGCCGCGAGACGGTTTGGATTGTCGGTCTCTGCCTGGCGTTTGCCTGCCTGGCGCAACTCAATCTGCGTGAGCTTCTGCCGATTCTCATGCACTTTTGCAGCGCGCGGATTCCAGCGCTGGCCGAGGCCGTGCACCAAGCGTTCTCGCCGATCAAGGAATTTTGGGGAGGACAGCTATGAACGACAACAGACGTCAGATTCTGGAGATGCTGGCTGCGGGGAAGATTACGGCGGACGAAGCCGAGCGGCTGCTTGCGGCGCTCGAGCCCGATACTACCCAAACGGCAGGAAGAGCCGCGAGCGGCGCCGCAAATGGGCAGCATCCCAGCGTACCGCCTACGCGCGCCAAGTATCTGCGCGTGTTGGTGGAGGCCGATGAAGATATGACTGGCCTGAAGGGGCCGACGACGGTCAATGTCCGCGTGCCGCTGCAATTGCTGCGCGCGGGAGTCCGGCTGGCGGCGCTGATTCCGCAGCAGGCGCACAACCAGCTCGACCAGGCCTTCAGCAGCCACGGCGTGCCGTTAACCCTTTCGCAGATCAAGCCGGAGAATCTCGAAGAGTTGATCGATCACCTGGAAGATCTGACCGTGGATGTGGACGGCAAGGACGGCAACAAGACAAGGGTGCGCGTGTTCAGCGAGTAATCTCGCACCCTTCCCCCACTTCAATTTCTGAACCCAATGACCGTATTAGAAACGGAGGAGAAGTCATGTCTACTCTTGCGATGCGCAAGCCCCATGCAGATCGGGGAATGGAAGGGATGGTCGCGAAATGGTATGCGGCCAACACAGCCGAAATGATGAAGGAATACGTTGACCTCGCGCGCCGGATTGCAGGCGAGATCCCGCAAGGGAGTGCGGTTCTCGAGGTTGCGCCGGGGCCAGGGTACTTCAGTATTGAGTTGGCGAACCTTGGAACCTATGCCATCACCGGGCTCGATCTGAGCCGCACATTTGTGAAAATTGCGAGCCAGAAGGCCGCGGAGGCGGGTGTGCGCGTGGACTTCAGACAGGGTTCGGCTTCCAATATGCCGCTCCAGAAAGACAGCTTCGATTTTCTGCTGTGCCGCGCCGCGTTCAAGAACTTTGCCGACCCGGTAGGAGCGCTCAAGGAGATGTGTCGGGTGTTGAAGCCCGGTGGGCGTGGGCTGATCATCGATCTCAAGCGAAATGCTTCTCCTGAGACGATCAGCCACCATGTCGATGAGATGGGATTGACTTGGTTCAACCGCATACTGACCAAGATGGCCTTCAAAGGCATGCTGTTGAAGAGCGCGTACACGCGGGAGGAGTTTGAACAAATGCTCGCGCAGGCGAAATTCAGCAGCGTAAGCATCGATGAAGCCGAAATAGGCCTGGAAATCTCGATGACGAAATAGGCATCAAGTATCCCTCGGCGATGCCGGGTGAGGTGCCCGTATCGAGGCCCCACCCGGTCTCCATCGTTCGGTGGATGGTTTCGGGGCCATGGCGTGGATAGACTCCGTTGCATGGCTATTCCCACGGAACCGATCGGCAGCATTCCGAGGCCGGCAGAACTGCTTCGCGCAATCCAGGCAAACACCGCTGGTCAAGTTTCGGGCGAGGCGCTCGACAAGGCTTATGACGACGCCGTACGCGACACCGTACAGCGGTTCGAGGCGACGGGCTCACCGGTGATCACGGATGGCGAACAGCGCAAATCGAGCTTTGCCACCTATCCGCTCGAGGGGCTCACGAACCTGGCTCCTGACGGCGTCGTGATTCCTTTCAAGGACGGGCATACGCGCCAGCTTCCGCGGTTGACGAGTGGCCCATTTCGTTATGGCAGGTACGCGGGCGAATATGTCCGGCGAGCCAAGCCGGTCGCGCACCGGCCGTTGAAGCAGGCGGTAATCTCGGCCTCGGCGCTGAGCCTGCTTTACCCGGCGGACGGGATCGAAGGCTACCCTCGCGAACAATTCATCGAGGACCTGATTTCCGAGGCTGTAGCCGACATCACTTCGGCGCTGAACGCCGGCGCAGAATGTGTCCAGATCGACTTCACCGAGGCACGGCTTTCGCTGAAGCTTGACCCAAGCGGCGGGCTCCTTAAGAGCTTTGTCGAATTGAACAACAAGGTGCTCGATTCCTTCTCCGACTCCGAGCGAGCGCGTATCGGTGTCCACGTGTGTCCGGGGGGCGATCACGATTCGACGCACTCGGCGGATGTGGACTATGAAGGGTTACTTCCAACCCTGTTCGCGATGAACGCGGGGCGGTTCTACCTCCAGCTTGCAAGTGAGGCGGACCGCATGCGAGTGCTGCGGCGTATCGCGGAACTGCTTGGAGCCAGCAGGCGCGTGTTCGTGGGTGTGATCGATCCGATTTCGCGTGAGGTTGAAACGGCGGAACAGGTGCGGGATCGGGTGATGGAGGCTGCATCGGTTTTGCCGCTGGATCAGATCGGAACGACCGACGATTGCGGCTTCTCGCCATTCGCCGACGATGTGTCGACGGCTCGCGAAGTGGCTTTTGCGAAGATTAAAGCGCGCGTTGAGGGAACGGCTTTGGCGGCGGTACGGCTTGGAGTGTAAACGGGGACATTGGAGCACAGGGCTGGTGCATTGGCTTCAGTGGTTTCCCACCCCTTGCTTCGCAAGGATGGGGCACCCAGATTTTCTTGATTCGATGATTCCCACCAGGTCTCAGAATTGAGGCCTGGGCATCCGGCTAGCCTCGGCGCAGTGGCTTTTGCATCGGGACAACCTGCACGGTTACGTCGCGGACTTCGGCGAGGAAGCGGTTGAGCACGGAACCGCGGAGCAGAATGTCGAGGCGCGAGCGGACGGGCTGGCCAAAGATAACATGCGAGATGCTTTCCTGCTGGGCAAACCGGATCAGGGCGTCGGCGACGTTTTTGTCATTCAGCGTGATCACCTGGGCGCCGAGATCGCGGGCCATGCGGCGATACTCCTCGATGCGTTGAAAGGCCTCAGGATCTCCGTGGCCCTTGTCGTCGTCGGGCCGGTTCACGTAGCACGGCGTACCAGTTGGTGGCAAGCCGGCCGGCTACGCGTGCGCCCACGCGGATAAGACGCTCGGTTCCGGGTCGCGTGCTGAGGCAAACCATTACCTTGTCGGGGATGGGCGCTTGTTCGAGTCCCTGGGTGCGGCGGTAGTCGGATGCGCGCTTGCTCACCTGCTCGGCAGTGGCGCGGAGCGCGAGTTCGCGGAGGAGATTCAGGTTTCCTTTGCGAAAGAAGTTGGCGAGCGACTGCTCGACTTTTTCGGGAGCGTAGATTTTGCCTTCCCGCAACCGTGACCGCAGTTCTTCTACGGTGATGTCGACGTTAATGACTTCGTCTGCGCGTTTGAAGAAACTGTCGGGAACGGTCTCGCGAATGATGGTGTTGGCGGAGCGATTGACGGCGTCGTTCAGCGTTTCAAGATGTTGAATGTTGACCGCTGTCCATACATCGATTCCGGCATCGAGCAGTTCGAGGACATCCTCATAGCGCTTGCGGTTCTTGCTGCCCGGAACATTGGTATGGGCAAGCTCGTCGACGATCACGATCTGCGGATGGCGCGCGAGAATTGCGTCGATATCCATTTCCCTCAGGTCGACGCCGCGATAAGGAATCGCGCGCTGGGGCACGATTTCCAGATCGCGAACCTGTTCCTGGGTATCGGCGCGGCCGTGCGTTTCCACGAGGCCGATCACCACGTCGACACCCTGCTTGCGTTTCAGCAGGGCGTCATTGAGCATGTGGTAGGTTTTGCCGACGCCGGGCGCGGCACCGAGATAGATGCGGAGACGGGCGGGTTCCTGCAGGCGTTCGAGCTGGATTTCAGCCATCAACCCACCTCTACCGGATGCGGAATGGCTTCGGCTACTGCGACAGGCAGGGTGAAGCGAAAGGTGGTGCCGTGTCCGATGCGGCTCTCGACGGCGATCTGGCCGCCGAGGGATTCGACGAGGCGCCGCACCAGCGC
The DNA here is from genome assembly GCA_963830285.1 of uncultured Acidobacteriaceae bacterium. Classification (GTDB taxonomy): domain Bacteria; phylum Acidobacteriota; class Terriglobia; order Terriglobales; family Acidobacteriaceae; genus Telmatobacter. Next base: position 70,337 of record CAWHLU010000006.1, on the reverse strand, counting down.
GAGGCCCATACCGGTGCCGCTTTCAGAGAAGGGATTAAAGCGATCGAAGATATTGCTCAGGCGCTCCGCCTCGATGCCGCGCCCGCTGTCACGCACGGTGAATTGTACGAAATTCTTCAATTCTTCGGCAGAAAGAAGGATTTCACCGTCGGGCGGCGTATAACGCAGGGCATTGCCCACCAGATTGTCGAGGATGGACCGGACAGCACGGCGATCTGCCATGATGAACGACAGATCGGCGAAGGCGCTGACTTCAATGCGGACCTGTTTGGATGCGGCTTCGTCGATGTAGCGGTTTCGCGCTTCATCGAGCAGGGGGAGCGGCCGCAGGCGCTCAAGGTTGAATTCGCGTTTGCCGGTGTCGAGTTCGGCAACTTCGATGAGATCGGCCATCAGGTCGTTCAACTTTTCAGCCTCGTTGCCGGCTTCGACGACTAACTCGGCTTGCAAGGGAAGCAACTCGCCGCCGAATCCATGCTGCAGCGCATAGATGCCGCGGCGCAGTTGCAGGAGGGGATCGCGGAGTTTCTTGCTGGCGATGGAGATGAACTGCGTCTTGAAGCGGTCGGTGTCCTGGAGCGTGGTTACGTCCTCAAGCGTGGTCACGGTGCCGAGCAAGCGGCCATCGGAGTCGCGCATCGGAGTGGTGCGGAGGCGATAACTGCGCGATTGTTTGCCGATGCGCATGGGCAGCATGGAAGCCTCGCCTTCGACGGCGATGGGTTTCTGCATGGAGATGGCATCGCGGATCGCACTCAGGATTTTGTCGCCGCCGGGGGTATTGGTGAGGGCCAGCCGATCGCTGGCTGCGTCGCCAAGCACGTCGGCGGCCGCCTGGTTGAGCTTGAGGATGTGCCCTTTGGCGTCGGTGACGATAATGGGCTCGAAGATGGACTGGAGGACAGCATCGGAGAGCTGATACTCCATCTGGCGACGGCCGGCTTCGGTGTCGCGCAGTTCGCGCAGGCGTACGGCTATGCGATTGAGCTCCGCTGCAATCTCGCCGAAGCTGTCGCGGCCGCCCCACTCGACGCGATGTTCAAGGTTGCCACGCGCGATTTTGCGGGCATCGGCAGCCAGCATCCGGATGGGATGCAGCACGAGCATCACGGTCGCCACTTCAACAAGGACGAGGGAGACGAGGAGCGCGATGGCGAGGTGCATCTGGCCGGCTGCCGCCAATGCGCGATGGGTTGAGGCCACCAGGCACGCGGCGAGGGCGGCGATCACGACACAGCCGAGAATCAACCTCTGCGTCAGATTCAGCATCTTGCGGGCTCCGCGCCGGTAAGGTCCACGCTTTCATTTTGTCGCACGGACCCTCAAGGCGCAAAACGGATGGTGAGTTGAGTGTTGATTGGGACGTTCAGGGAATACGGCAGACGGAAAGCGACGCACTGTGCCACTGGCAGGCGAGTCCAGCTGGCTGAGGATAAGTGACGATCACCCAGTCAACGCCGAACTCCGACTTGAGGCGCTCGAAATCGGAGAGCTTGAAGTGTTGCCATCCAGCGGTGGCGTCGACTTGCCGCTCCCAGGCCGGGCCAAGCTCGGGCACCTGGGTGACAACCGAGGTGTCCTTGACCATGTCGGCCAGCTGGCTGCGCTCGGCAAGCGCGCGAAAGCTGTGATAGTCCTCCTGGGGCGCGGCGAGGTAATAAGGATCCATGGCGAAGTAAGCGTTGACCGGGGTGTTGGTGCGAATCCACGCGAACGACTGCAACCACGGATTGGCCGAGCGCATTCCGGGCAGTTCCAGGTGTTCGCTGCTGCTGAAGAGCGCGCGCTGCGAAGCGAACATGCCGGCATTCATGATGACGAGGAAGACAGCCCATCGCCAGACACTCGATTTGAGCAGGTACTTGCCCAGGAGGCAGCCGCCGATCAAAGCCAGGAAGCAATAGATGAGATGAAGAAAGCGCATGGGCTGCATGGGCGTGATCCGCACCAGCGCGGGAGTCTTGAGCACAATCATCGCCACCGCCTGCTGAAAGACGCCATAAGAAAAGATGGCAACGGCGAGGTTTGCCAGCAGGATTTCGCCGCGCTTGCGCGCGACGCGCCACAGGATCCAAAACAGGACGAGGGGGCCGAGCGCGCCCAGCCACTCATACCAGGTCCAGCTGTAAAGGAAGTAGTAGCTGCGCGTCTCAAGGGCACGGTGCCAAATGGGGGTGGGAGACTCGAAGATCCAGCCCAGGGGAAGTACCGCAGCCAGCGAGTCGCGCCATGAACGCAGCCAGACGTGGACCGGTTCAAGCATCGCCAACGTCAGGAAGAAGCAGAAGGAGATGCCCAGCGCAGCCATGATAGGGTGCAGCACGAATGCGACAAGCAGCAGGGGAACGGCCAGCCATCGCCGGCCTGCGAGAATGCGGGAAACAGCGAGAAGCACGAGCGCGGTGGCAATATTGCGCGGGTGCAGATGCTGGTCGGCCAGGTAGAGGGCTGTGCCCGCCACCGGGAGCGTCATCATTGCGGCGGTAAGGGCGACGCCGGCCCATTGCGCGCGTTCGTCTTCGAAGAGCATCCGCGCAATGCTCGAGCAGCCCGCGATGATCAGCAGAATGGATAGGAACTGGAACAGCAGTTCCGTGACGGAGACGGGAATATGTGTGATGTGGATAAACTCAGCGACCCACTTGTCGAAGAGTGTCGCCTGCAGCTGCACCCGGAAAAATGCTGCGTCGTGCGGATAGAGCGCGGGATTCAGGTCGCTCTTGACGGCGGTCAGATAGACGCCGTCGTCCTCGATCCCCGGGTGATAGCCCATCGTCGCCATCGCCAGAAGTGAGAAGGCGAGGATCAGGAGCAGGCTGCGCTTGCGACGGTTTTCCAAAAGATTCAGCTCTTCAATTCCGATTCAGATTTCCAATGAACAGGCAAAACCACTGCAAGCTTCAATGGAACGCATCAACCCTCGGGCAAGTCTTAGACTCAGCCTAACCTCCCGTGGCGAGAACGCGTCGCATTCAGGCAGTTATTCCATTGGACGAAGATGGAAGGCGTTTAGCCGACTATAATCGAGATTAGTGGAGACGCGCTCCTCTAATTTCCTTATTTCCAGCGCGGCAATCAAGTTTCGTATAGAAGAATGCTCGAATTGGGGCAAAGTCCTTTGTATTGCGTCTCCTTCTGCGGGCTAGTACGTCTATACTCCATAGGCATCCAGCGCATGGTATCGGCATATATTCCTCCAATTCGTGTTCCAATCGACGAGTCAACAATCCCGCACACCCGGGGATTGGCTGCCCCTCCTTTCCCGCAGAAGCTGGCCCTGGCCATACCGACCCTTTGCGAGGCGGGCAACCTCTCCGCACTCCTGGATCGCGTGCGCTTCGCTCTGGACCCTCTGAACGTCGACTACGAAATCCTGATTGTGGATGACGACAGCTGCGATGGCACGGCTGAGATTGTCTCTACGCTTGCGCAGCAGGATCCGCGGATTCGCCTTCTGGTGCGCAGGGGGCAGCGCGGATTGTCCGGGGCAATTCTTCATGGATGGGAGAACACCGACGCCGCGATCGTGGGTGTCATGGATGCGGATTTTCAGCATCCGCCGGAACTCCTGCCGGAACTCACGGCAGCCATTGCATCAGGCTGCGACCTGGCGATCGGCAGTCGCTACACGCCGGGCGGCGGACTTGGCGATTGGAATGTCTTCAGGAAGCTGCTTTCGGCTGCAGCAGTGTGGGCCACCTGGCCCATTCAGCGCTTGGGGCTTCGCGCCAGGGATCCCATGTCCGGCTTCTTTTTCGTGCGCCGCGACTGCCTCACGGGGATCGCGTTTCAGCAGGCTGGTTTCAAGTTGCTGCTGGAGATTCTGGTGCGCGCGCGCATTGCATCGATTCGCGAAATTCCGTTTGCCTTCGGGCAGCGATACCGCGGCGCGAGCAAGGCCAATATGAAGGTCGCTCTCGATTACGGCCGATTGCTTGCGCGGCTCTATCGCAGCAGATTCGGGTGGAGTCGAGCGGTACCGGTGAGCACTTTCGATTGAAGCGGCTCCGATCTTCCGGATCAGAGCGCGGGTAGCGCCCAGCGCATCGCCAGAAATCCCACGACACCGAGAAAAAACACGAGGGCCATGCGAATGCCGGGCTCACGATTGACTTCGGGCACGAGGTCGCTGGCGCCAACATAGAGCGCCACGCCGGCTGAAACAGGGAGTCCGTAGGGCATCCATTTGGGAGCGAGTTCGATGACCAGCACTCCGGCGATGGTGGCGGCTGCGAGCATTACGGCCGAGTAGAAGGCTTCCTTCCGGCTGCGCCCGCTGGCCAGCATCACCGAGGCCATGGTGAATCCCTCAGGCGCTTTGTGGAGGAATACAGCGAGAAAGATCAGCCAGCCGAGTGCGCTGTTGACTACGAAGCCTGAGCCGATGGCGACGCCGTCGAACAGTGCATGTACGCTGAGTCCGCCGAGCACGGAGTAGCCTGTGCGCGCCGAGACGAATTCGTCGTGGTGCGTCTCTTCTCCGTAGTGAAAATGCGCGTTGATGGTGTGCTCGAGCAGATGAACGGCGCAGTAGCCGGCCATGATGAGGATCGGCCCGAGGACCGGGCTCAGCTTCAGGCTCTCCGGCGTCATTTCCAGCAGGGCAACCGCCATTAGAAAGCCGGCGCCCAGGGCGACGAAGTAGCGCAAGTAGCGCTCTACGCCACGAGCCCGTACCAGCACCAGGCCGCCGGCGACATCCGCGAGCGCGGCCAGTACGCCGAGGGCCAATGAGAGTTTGAGCATTCCTGCTTACCTTACCCGCTGTGCCGAATGTGCATGACATCGCCATCCTGCACCACGTACTCTTTGCCCTCAAGACGGAGGGTGCCCATTGCGCGCGCATTCGCTTCGCTGCCGGCCGCCAGCAGATTGTCCCAGCGGATGGTTTCTGCGCGAATAAAGTGATGCTCGAGATCGGAGTGAATCGCACCGGCTCCCTGCGGAGCTTTCGAACCCGCCGGAATCGTCCACGCGCGGCACTCGTCTTCGCCGGCGGTAAAGAAGCTGATCAGACCAAGAAGCTCGTAGCTCTTGCGAATCAATCGCACCAGGCCGCTCTCGTGCAGGCCGTAGCTGGAGAGGAAGTCGGCTGCCTCTGCCTCGTCCATTTCGGAAAGTTCGGCTTCGACTTTTCCGCAGATAGCGGTCGCGCCCGCGTTTGGGCGCCTGGCTACTTCGGTCAGTTTATAGCGTTCGACAGCGGCATCGAGATCGTCACCAAGTGTGCCGCTTTCACCGATATTAACTACATATAAGACAGGTTTTTGCGAGAGGAACATGAATCCCTTGATGAGCTTCTTTTCTTCAGGCGTCATCTCCAGTTCTCGGATGGGCAGCTCTTTTTCCAGCGCCTCTTTTGAGCGCAAAAGCAGAGCCTGCTCGCGTTCCAGTTCGCTGGTGCGGCCTTTTTTCAAATCCTTCTCGAGGCGTTCGAGGCGCTTCTCGACCTGCGTGAGATCGCTGATCATCAGGTCGAATTCAACATTCTTGACGTCGCGGAGGGGATCGATTGCGCCGACATGCGGAATGGAATCGTCCTCGAAAGCGCGCAGGACGTGGATCAGGGCGTCGACATTGCGCAGGCTGGTGAGGAAGGCTGTTTCTTTCAGCGCTTCCTGGCCGATGGCAGCGACGTCGACGTACTCTACCGTGGCATGCGTGGTCTTCTTGGGCGAGTAGAGGGCCGAGAGCTTGTCGAGGCGATCATCGGGAACCTTGGCGACGCCGATATGCGCCTCGCGGGGATTGGAGTAGCCCCGATCTTCGAGCTTGGCCTTGGTAAGGATCTTGAATAACGATGTCTTGCCCACCTGCGGCAGGCCGATGATGCCAGTTTTCATGCGTATCCGATGGCGCCCCTGCACGATACCTTGCGCGCTTCAGGGCCTCTACGATGATACAAGACCAGGGACTAGGGAATAGGTGTCGGGTGAATTCGCTGACTTGAACGCGAGATGGCGATCAGCTGCGGCGCTTTACGAAGCGGAGAGCTGAGAACTCAGGCGAAACCGCCGCGATCTTTGTGTCGACGATGCCGGTGGCCAAGACTGTGGTTCGCACCTGGTTTTCGTTCAAAGGATGTCCGGGGCCTTTGCGATAGATGAACCAGATCGGAATGCCGGACTTGAGTTGGCCATCGGCCTTTGCGAGCGCAGCTTTCAAATTGGCCAGAGTGTCCACACGGGCCAGGATTAGATCGCCCTTACTCTGCGAAACCATCTTTGCCTCCGCCAGCGCGGCCTTCAGTGCAGGATCGTCGACCGGGCCGATCATGCGCACGGTGCTCTCCGATGAGATACCGAGCTTTTTTGCGAGGCTCGGCGGCGGCTTGACGATTGCCTCGGCCCACTTCGCAGCCATCGCGCTGCCAAGTTGAAGACGAACGGAATCTCCCCCGAAACTGAATGCGAGGAAATCGCCGTCCGCTTTAACGCCGGCGATTTTTGCAAACGGAATTCTGTGACGGAGTTCACCGCGCACAATGAGCTCAGGCGGCTCCAGCAGCGCTTTCACGTTGTGCCGGCTTCCGTTCCACTGGCAAGCGCAGATGGCTTCACGACCCATGGAATCCTCCTACGCGCGTGTCGACTCCGCCCGCGCCACCAGCACCACGGTCGCGATGCCCAACAGTAAAATCGCGGCTTCAACATGCACGCTGCGATTGTGCAGCATGTTGAAGTGGATGGTTGTGGGATTCGTGGTGTCGGCGGTGTCGATGGCTCCGCCCGCTGCGACGCGGTCGCGCTCCATGGCCGGGATGATTCCGTATTGCGAGTAGGCGGTGCAGGCCAGCATCAGGACGACCAGCACCATGGGCGCCGAGCACCGAACGCGGCTTGTAGATGTTCCAGGCTGGAACAAGAGCCATGAGAGCCAACAACACGAGGCCGCAAACAATTCCCATGCCATGCAGGATGCGGAGCAGCTCGCCGACGATGGTGCCGGCGGTGTGGGTGCTGCCGGGCAGCGAGTTGAAGGTAACAGCGGCAACGATGGGGAAGAAAATCTCCGCGCCAATCCAGACAATCAGGGCAAGAAAAAGCAGCGTGCGAAGCAACGTCTTCATTTTGGAAGAATACTAAATGCAGGGAATAGGGAATAGAGAATAGGGAATAGGGAATAGGAATCGAAATTGGGGAGTTGAGTAGCAGCAGAGAGCATTGTTGTGATGAAGGGGCGACTTGCTCTGCAAAGAAGAAGGCGCTCGCACATTGCACATGCGCGAGCGCCGGGGTTTTGAATCTGGCTTACGATTTGTTTTTCAGACGCGCGCTTCAACACCGTTTCGAGCGCTGCTTTGGTCTCGGCGTATTCTGCCGGCGATACGGCTCCAGTCAGTTTTTCGCTTTCCAGCGAGAACAGCTCCTCTTTCAGAACACTCAGCAGAGCGCCGTTTTTCGAAGTCGAAGAGCTTGAAACGCGAGTAGGAATGCAGCCGGCACCGGCGCCACACCGGGACTGGGGACTTGTGCTACAGCCACGCCGGCTGCTCCCGCGGGCCGGCGCAACAGGAATGCGGCTGCAACAACGAAGAGCAGAGCCAGTCCGCCGAGGATCCACCACTTGTATTTGCTGAGCGGGTCAGGGGTGTTAATGGGTTCGCCGATTCCGCCGCCGGGCTGGCCGTTGTTGGCGGGCGCAGTGGCTTCCTGGCCACCAGGCCCTGCTGCGGCGCCCTGATCTTCGCGCGGCATCGATCCTGTGCCTGAAATCGTAAACTCAAGCGCCTTGCCGGGCGTGGCATTTTTCGCCACAAAGGTCTGGATATTCGGATCCTGGTTGATCGCCGTAAATGCCGAGCCTGCGCCCGCTGTGAAGGTGATGCTTTTCGGCAGCAGCACGCCCACGCTCTGCGTGCTTAGCGACTCCTGCGGATGGAAGGTGAACGATCCGCTGTAGGGAATCGTATAGCTGATATTGAACTGCGTGTCCTTGTCGCCTTCATCGGGCTGGATGGGGAAGTTGAAGGCGTAATGGCCCTTCTCTCCATCGGGCTGCAGCTTCAGCGTGGTGGGAAGGCTGCCGGTGCTCGGCCGCTGTCCCTGCGCCGACTCGATAATTGCCTCTGCCGGGAGGACGATCTCGAAGCTCTTCGGGCTCCACTGGGTGCGTGGCGGCATGCTGGTGTTGTGGACAAAGTAGCGCTCGATCACGTGCAATTGGCCGTTCTGGCTTTCGACTTCGAGCACATCGGCTTCCGCAAAAACGCCTTCTACCTTGGAGGCCACGTCGTAGACGGCGATGTCGGGGACTGATCCGCTCTGGGGGGCGTCGGCAAAAAACTCGGCTCCCTGGTGCGTCACTTTTACCAGTGCAGGTGCATTGCTGGGCCGATTGAGCGTGTAGTGTCCGCTGCCGTCGACGGTGGTGTGCGCCACTTCGGTCATGCCGGTCATGGGCTCGACCAGTACGACGGGATCACCCGCCGCGGGCTTGCCGGTAGTCTTGTCAGTCACGGTGCCTGTCAACTGCACGGCGTGCGCGAGTGTGCCGGCAAAAAGCAGGCTCGCAATGGCTGTATGCAAAATAGTCTTCATCGATCTCATAATCTTTCCGGAGTCCTTATCTCTAATTGCCTATGGCTGCTGCTGCAGGTGATCCATCTCGGCGACCAATTGCGCCGTCTCATTTTCAAGCTGCGCACGTTGCGCCATGAAGTCTTCTTCAGGGTATTTGCCTGCTCGATATTCAAAGTTGAGGTCGCGCAGGTTTTCGTAGAGCTGTTCCTTCCGCTCTTCGAGATAATCAAGGCGCGTCTTCTGCCGCTGGCTTGCGAAGGAATTCTCAGGCCAGAAGGTGTAGAGGAACAGCACCATCGCCATCATGCAACCAAGCACCAATCCAAGGGTCTCGCTCATTGCTCAGTAACCTCCATCGCTGCCGGTTTCGCGGCGAATCCGATCGTGAATTGCGTCCATTTCCGGCGTGCTTGCCGTTTGCGCTGCTTCCTTTTTGCCGAGTGACCAATGCCGGACGAGCAGAATCGTACCGAACAGCGCCGCGGCAAACACCGCAAAAGGCGCGACCCATGCCACGATGTTGAATCCCTGCATCGTGGGCGCGGCCAGCACGGTGGCGCCGTATTTTGCGGCAAAGCTGTCGAGCACCTTTTCGTCGGTCAAGCCGGCGTTGATGGCCGTGCGCAATTCAGCCAACTGCACCGGCGAATCGGGACAGCCCACGTGATTGCACTCGCCCAGAACCTGCCCGCATCCGCAACTGCACATGAGCTGGTGATTCAGGTGATCGTAACGCGCGCCTGCATCGCTCGCTCCCAGCGAGAAGCAAACCGCGACGGCCAGAGTTCCCGCCTGCAGCGCTCTCTTCCAATACTTCAAACTTAATGGAAATCGCATCTCAGTCGCCGCCCTTCAACGCGGGTTCGCCTTGCTCCGCTCGAGTAGCCGGCGTGCGCACCCCAGCGGTTACCGGCTTGAGGCTTGGAACCAGCGCCACAAATGTGCCCAGCACGATCAGCACGACACCAGCCCAGATCCAGCTGACAAGAGGATTGAGAAACGCCTTGATGATTGGCTGCCCGGTATCGGGATTGGTGCCCTCAAAGACCACGTATAGATCCCAGCTCGGAACGGAGTGAATCGCAACCATGGTCTGCGGCTGCTGGCTGACCAGGTAGACGCGCTTCTCGGGCGCCATCTGGAACTGCTTTTTGCCGTTGCGATAGACATCCAGCAGAGCGTAGTCGGAGTTGTAGTTCGCGTTCGAATCCTGGGTGAAGCCGACGCACTCAAGCGTGTAGGGGCCGACACTCATCTTGTCGTGCAGGGCGAGTTCCTGTTCGGTGTTGCGATTGAACGCCGACCCCGCCAGGCCGATTACGACGATCACTACGCCGATGTGGACCAAGTATCCGCCATAGCGCCGGGTGTTGCGGCGGGAGAGCAAGTACATGGAGGAGGCGATATTCTTGCCTGTCTGCCTGGCAATCACACCCGCTCCGCGGAAAAACTCCGACAGGATAGCGGTCATCACGCTGGCCGAAAGCGCAAATGCAACGATCGCGTAGAAATCGCCTGGATCGAAGGAGCCGTCTTTCCACGGGCGAACGCCAAACACAAGACAGACGATGACCATCGCCCACAAGGCAATCGTCGGCAATATAAAGTTGCGGCGGACGGCTCGCAGTGATGTCGAACGCCACGGAAGCAGGGGGCCAACGCCCGTCAGGAAGAGCAGGAACAAGCCGATGGGAATCGCCACGCGGTTATAGAAGGGCGCGCCAACCGTGACCTTGCTGCCTTCGACGTATTCACTCAGGATGGGGAAGAGCGTTCCCCAGAGGATGACGAAGCAGGCGGTCAGCAACACGAGATTGTTGAAGAGGAAGCTCGACTCGCGGCTCACGAGGGACTCAAGCCGGTGCTCGGCCTGCAGGTGATTGCGCTGCAGAATGTAGGTAAAGATGCAAACTCCGAGCACGATCCCCATAAAGACCACGAACCAGGTGCCGATCGATGACTGCGCGAACGCGTGTACCGAACTCACCAGTCCCGCGCGGGTCAACAGCGTGCCAAGAAGGGTGAGTAAGAAAGTGGAGAAGATGAGCCATACGTTCCAGCTCTTCATCATCCCTTTCTTCTCCTGCATCATCACGGAGTGCAGAAATGCCGTACCGGTCAGCCAGGGCATGAAGCTTGCGTTCTCAACCGGATCCCAGCCCCAATAGCCGCCCCAGCCGAGAACCGCATAGGCCCAGTGCATGCCGAGGAAGATGCCGCCGGTGAGGAAGAGCCACGTCACCAGCGTCCACACGCGCGTGATCTTGATCCACTTTTCACCCGGGTACCGCATCATGAGGGCGCCCAATGCAAAGGCGAAGGGCACTGAGAACCCCACGTAGCCGAGGTAGAGCATCGGGGGATGAATCACCATCTCCGGATATTGGAGCAGCGGGTTCAGGCCGTTGCCGTCGGCAGGAAGCGCGCCCCTGAGCAGCGAGAACGGGGGGGCCGCAAAGTTGACGACCGCCAGAAAGAAGACTTGAATGCCCGCCATGATCGTCCCGGCGTAGGCGTAGAGCTTCACGTCAGTCTTATGACGCAGGCGGAGAACAAACCCGTACGTGGCGAGCAGCCAGCACCAGAGCAGCAGAGAACCCTCCTGGCCGCTCCACAGCGCTGCAAACTTGTACGCAGCCGGAAGCGCCCGGTTGGAGTGTTCCGTGATGTAGGTGATGGAGAAATCGTTGGTGAAAACCGACCACACCAGCGCGATTGCCGCTGCTGTTACCGCAACAAATACGGCAATTCCAGCCCGGCGAGCTGTGTCGGCCAGCCGTTCCGGTGCAATTGGCGCGGGCTGGCCGGTGGCCAGAAGCCTCAGCGCTACAATGCCGGCAAAGAGGTTATATGCCGCCAGCGCTAAAGCGATGAGAAGAGAGAGACTTCCAAACGTTGCCATCAGAGCTCCATCTCTGATTCTCGCACTGAGGACTAATGCCTTAGGGGAATCTAACGACCTTATTCTGAATCATTTTAGGCTTCTGAAATGTGATTTGTCTCACACTAGAGGTGGGGCGGCGTCGCTTGCTCGTCCCGCCCGACGTGCTGGATCTCACCGAAACAACTGCCTTCCAGAATTCGATTCGGTGGAAAGTGGCAGCCGTGGAGTCCATGAAAAGGCCTCAATTTGCGTTGTTCGGCAGGCCGAAAGTCATCGATCCAATGGATTTCTCCAGGTGAGCATGCCAGAATTGCAAAAACCACTGGTGACTGCACTGGCATTGAAATGGTGGGATGAGGAATATGCCTGAGAGTTCGACGCGACGCATGGTTCTTTCCGTCCTGGCGGTTCTCACATTTCTGGTTCCCGCACCCAGCCTTCCGGCGCAGTCCGGTTCCATTTCTGGCGAAATCGCTCAACTCGAACGTAGGCTTGCCGACGCGCGCGCGGCAAACAACAGCAGGGAAGTTGCAGGGGAATTGATTGCGCTGGGCTATCTGCTCAGACAGTCCGGAAATATGCAGAAGGCGCTGGACAGCCTGAACGAAGCATTGTCCCTTGAACGGAAAATCGGCAATCGAGCAGACGAGGCGAGGGCCCTTAATTATCTGGGCCGGATTTACACCGATCTTGGGCAAGAGGAGCGAGCCATCGACCTGGTGAACCAGGCGCTGCCGATTTGCCGGACCATTGGAATGCGGACCTGCGAGGCCAACTCGCTGAACAATCTTGGCCGTGCCTATAACAATCTGGGCCGCCGGGATGAGGCGCTGAAAGACTTGAATGCATCCCTTGCCATTTGGCGCGAGGTCGTTCCGAACTCGGGCGGCGGAGTTGCCGGCATGCGCGACGCTTCTTTACGCGCCGGTGAGGCGAGCGCACTCGACAATCTTGGCAAAACCTATAGCGATATGGGAGACGGCAGGAAGGCCTTCGAGTATTTTTCGCAGGCTTTGACGATGTGGCGTGAAGGCGGCGAGCAGAGTGGCGAGGCTCTGACGCTGAGCAATATGGGGCGCGCCTATGCGGATCTGGGCGAGAAGCAGCGGTCGCTTGATTCCTATAACCGCGCGCTTGCTCTATGGCGCTCCACGGGGAATCGCCAGGGTGAAGCGAGCACACTGAATGGCGTTGGTCGTTTGTATCGCGATCTTGGACAGAACCAGATGGCGATGGATGCTTTCGGACAAGCCCTGCCGATCTGGCGGGAGGTGGGAAACCGAAACGGCGAAGCTCTGGCGCTGAACGATATAGGGCGCGCTTACGCAGACATGGGACAGGGAAAGAAAGCACTCGAATACTTCGATCAGGCGTTGCCCATCTGGCGGCAAACCGGAAATCGCCGCGGTGAAGCCACGACGTCGGGTAACATGGGCCGGGTCTGGTCCCAACTCGGTGCGCAAGAGAAGGCTTTCGAATTCGACACACAGGCACTGGCGATCTTTCGCGAAGTGAAGGATGTTCGCGGGGAAGCATTTGCGTTGAGCAGCCTGGGATGGGCCGAATCGGCGCAAAATCAGCCCGAAAAGGCGTTGGGGTTGCGCTTGGCTGCGTTAGGACTGGCAAAGCAAGCGGATGACCCTGAGCTGGAAGGGGGCATTGAGACATCTTTGATGCTCGGGTTTCGCCAGCAGCAGAGAACCGATGAAGCGATCCTGTTTGGCACAGACGCGGTCAACAGTTATCAGAAAATTCGAAGGAATATTTCTGGTCTGGACAAGGAACTGCAAAGCGGATTCACTCAATCGAAATCGATAACCTATCGTGTGCTCGCCGAGATGCTGGTGCAAACCGATCGCCTGGCCGAAGCGGAGCAGGTGCTCGATCTGCTGAAAGAAGAAGAGCTGAAGGAAGTTGTTCGGGGAGCGGCGGAGGGTTCCGCGCGAAAGCTGGAGAGCCTCGCCCTGTCGCAGGCGCAACAGAAAGCGCAGATCGACCTCGAGAATCAGGAGAAGGCCTCGATTGCGCTGATCGATTTGGCCGCGGATCTTGCGACACTGCAAGCCAAGACAAACCGCACGGCGGACGAGACCGCTCGCATGCAGGCGATCGAGGCAAAGATCGAGGCGGGCAACGGGGAAGTAACCGATTTCTTCCGCAAAACGCTCTACCCTGAATTGGCGCAGCGCGCGGGTGCGCAGGACGCGAATGCGCTTTTGAGCAAAGAGAAGTCAGAGGTCAGCCGGCTGCAGAATACGCTGGCGGAACTGGGGCCCGGCGTTCTCGGGATTCGGTTGCTGATGGGCGACGACCACGCGTACGCGCTGGTGGTTTCGAAACAGGCCCGGAGAAAGTTCGTGCTTGCCGCAAGCCCGGCAGACATACGGAACAAGGTTCTCCAGGTTCGCGATGATCTGCGGCGTCCTTCGTCCGATCCCAAGGCGCACCTGGCGGAACTCTACGCGATGATCGTCGCTCCAATTGGCAGTGAGCTTGACTCGCTTGAGCAAACTTCGCCGCATGGCGTGGCTCCCACGCTGCTCTGGTCGCTCGACGGGGTGCTGCGCTACGTTCCGATGGCGGCGCTATACGACGGCCATAAATACTTGGTTGAGCGATTCAACAATGTGCTTTTTACGCCGGAAAGTTATGGCCATATGTCAACGGCTGCCGGCGGCGAAAATCGGAGCTACACGTGTTGGCGATGGGACTTTCAAAAAGCTATGGCGGCCTGCCCGCCTTGCCGGGCGTGCTTACGGAATTGGACGCGGTGGCGCATGATCCTGCTGTGCCCGAATCTCACGGTCCGATGGATGGACATCTGTTGCCGGACGACCGATTCACATACGCAGCGATGACAACCGAGCTCGCTGGGACGTCAGGCTTCCCGGTGATTCATATTGCGAGTCATTTCATTCTGGAAACCGGAGAGGGCAACGAGCCTTACCTCATGCTCGGAGGCGAAACCACAGGCAAGCCTGAAGGGTTTGCGTTGACGCTTTCGCGGATTGAAGATTCCACGCTTACCTTTCAGGGAACGCGCTTGCTTACGCTATCGGCGTGCAGCACGGCAAAGGGAGACGTGGCGAAAGACGGCCTTGAAGTGGATAGCCTGGGGATGGTTGCGCAGCGAAAGGATGCAGAGGCGGTGCTGGCGACGTTGTGGGACGTCAACGATGCAAGCACCAGCCGCCTTATGAGCGATTTTTACGCGCGATGGTTACATCATCCCGAGGAGGGAAAAGCGGAGGCACTTCGAAAGGCACAGCTCGCGTTTTTGCAAGGTTCGACTGCGGCGGGGGCAACGACCGGACGCCGCGGCATTCAACCCGAGCGCGAGCCCACCTCCGATGTGCGCAGTGCCGATTACGCACATCCGTTTTATTGGGCGCCGTTCGTACTTACTGGCAATTATCGCTAGCGGTATCGCCAGTCTGGAGCCCATTGCATAAGTGGTTTGAGGCTGCTCGAAAACGTCCTTCAGGGGCGGAAGCCGCCATTTCTGCAACCCTTCACGGCACGGCTGAAGCCGTGCCCTTTCAAAACGACAATTATGCAACCGGTTCTAGTACGGATAGGGTTCGCCGGGCTTCACGATGCGGATCAAGTGATCCGTGAAAATCGCGTGGCCGCCTGGCAATGGGACCCTTGGCATGTGGCAGCTTACACAATTCGATTTGCTGACAGGACAGCTTTTGATCGTCGACGCGCCCGACGTTGCTGGCTTCCCGTGGCAAGCCAGGCACTTCGCATCGTACGCAATCAGGTTGTGGTCGGCCTGTTGATGTGGATTGTGGCACGCGAGACAGCTGATGCGCGGATCGTTGCCGATAAAGCATTTGCTGTTCGCCAGCCGATAGGGTTGGAAGCGCACATCGGACGGTCCGTGCCAATGATTCCGCACGGTCGCGTCCCACGTGCGATGGCATTGACCGCAGAAGTTTCCGGCATCCTCCGCGTTCATCGTCTTGAGCGGCTTTGGCAGCGAAGAGAAGTTACCGCGAGCGGCGTCGGCCATGTGCTGCCCGGCGCCGGCATGGCATCGTTCGCATCCCACGCCCGGGCTAAGGTTCTCGAGATCGAGCTTTTTCCCTTTGACCACGTTGTCTGCGTGACAACCGAAACACTGCAGGGATTCCCATTCGGTAATCTTCCTGCCGAAAGCCTCCATCAGGTCCTTGGGAGCGATCTTCCCGTCTCCGGGCGTCGTGGCCAGCCCCTGGTCCAGCGGAAAGTAGCTAACCAGGCTCTCATAGAGACCGCCATCTTTTTCCAGCATCCAGGTCTGGGCGTGCTGGCCAAAGATCCAGCGAATGGGCACGGTTATGGAGTTAGTGCCGTCGGACACACTGTAGGTGCTGCGGCCATCTATGGTTTGCACCGTGTACAGATACTTGCCTTGTTGAACGCTCAGGTTGGGATGAGTCTCCAGCGTCGGGTTCGCTCCGGGGATTTCCAATGCGTGGTGCATGGCTGCGTGCGTATAGGAGGAGGCAACACCCAAATGGCAGTCGGCGCAGGCGGGCGGCTTCGGCGAAGGCTTCGACGACGCTGCGAAACCGGCCTGCGCGAAAGACAGCGCGCACGACAACAACCCGAGCGCGAAACCGAGCGCGACCAAGGCCTTCAACCTATTTTGCGAGGCTGAGGCAGACCATGCGTTCACGGTAGGCGTCCTCTCTTCTACCAGCCCGCGAGTAGACGTCTGCTAACCCCATGTGCGCTTCGAGGTTCTGAGGGTCTTTTTGCAGCACCTTGTTCAGCAATTCGGTGCTGCGTTTTACATCTCCGGTATCCGCGAGAGCGCGTCCCAGGGCAACTTGCGCCATCTCCATGTCGGGGGAAGCGTCCAGGGCGATTTCGGCTTCAGGTTTTGCTTCGGCGAAGCGCCCGGCAATGGTGAGGGTGAACGCGAGCACGCCGTGCGCATAAATGTTGCCAGGCACATGCTTCACCTCGGCTCGGAACTGCTCTATGGCGAGTGTCGGACTGTCTTTGTAGAGTAACGAGCCGTAAAAGAAACTCAGATTGGCAGTCGCAGGGTAGCGCGCGATGAGGTCGTTGAACTGACGATCGGCCGCATCGGAATCACCCGAAAGATACGCATATCCAGCCTCGCCCACAGCTTCAAAAAATGGGCGCTTCTCCCCGGGGACATTCTGAGGCAGGTCCTGAATTCTCATTCCAGCCAGCCCAATACCTAACGAGAGCTGAGGATCTTTGAGGTGTTGGGCGGCAAAGAATGCATATTGCGCCACCGCGTCTTCAAAACGGCCGGCATGGCCCAGCAATTCCGCGAGATGAAAACGGAGGATCGCCTCGTTGCCGGGCTGATCTCCCGCACCCTTGTGGATGCCCTCCTCAAGATCACGCAGCGCATCCTCGTAGGCCCCGGTTTCGAATTCAGACAGTCCACGCAAGGCGATTGCAGGGCCGACGCCAGGTTGAAGCTGGAGAAAGTGATTGAAGGCATCGATCGCCGCCGGGAAGCCGTTGGAGCTGTATTGAAGTTGGCCAAGATAGAACCACCCCTGCGGCCAGTCCGGCTTTGCTTTCAGAGCTTCGCCGTAGAGCTGAATTGCGAGCGGGATGTTCTGCTGATTGCGAGCTTCGGTTGCACGAGAGGCCAGGGTGTCAAATTGCGAATGCGGTTGTTGGGCGCGTCCGGGCCCGGCGCATAATGCGAATTCGGCGATCACAAGAATAATCAGGATGGCCTTGGACACTGGTCACCTTCCACGCGTCTCGTCCTTTTTTTACGATCCGATAGAGGAAAAAGGATTCGAAGCTCAGTTTACGCAAATTTTGACGAGTTGGAAGCGCCGCCGGTTATCCAAAGAGGAATTCCTTTTCGCGGAGTTCCTTGATCGAGTCGCGCAGTTTGGCGGCCTTTTCGAATTCGAATTTTCGGGCTGCTTCGCGCATCTCCGTTTCGAGTTTTGCGATGAAAGCCTCTACATCGGCTTGTGAGGTGAATTCCGGCAAGCCAACTGCCTCTTCCTCTTCGATCTCGCCGTACTCGGCCTTGAGTATCTGCGCCAGGCCCATGTCCATCTTGTTGATGATCGACTGCGGCGTGATGCCATGCTCTTCGTTGTAGGCCCGCTGGATGGCCCGACGTCGATCTGTTTCGCCGATGGCCTGCTTCATTGAGTCGGTCATTTTGTCGGCGTAGAGGATCGCGCGGCCTTCGAGGTGGCGCGCCGCACGGCCCATGGTCTGAATCAGCGATCCGGCGGAGCGAAGGAAGCCCTCTTTGTCGGCATCCAGAATCGCGACGAGCGAGACTTCAGGCAGATCGAGGCCTTCGCGCAACAGGTTGATCCCGATCAGCACGTCGAACTCGCCTTTGCGCAGACCGGCCAGCAGCTTTACGCGTTCCAGCGTTTCGATCTCCGAGTGCATGTAGCGGCAGCGCACACCCACTTCGGTGTAGTAGCCGGCGAGGTCTTCAGACATGCGTTTGGTGAGGGTGGTGACCAGGACGCGCTCGCCGCGCTTGGCGCGATCGCGAATCTCGCCGAGCAGGTCGTCGATCTGGCCTTTCACGGGACGAATCTCGACTTCAGGATCGACGAGCCCGGTCGGGCGGATCACCTGCTCGACCACGACACCAGCAGAGCGGGTCAGTTCATACGGACCGGGTGTTGCGGAGACATAGATCGTCTGGTGCACGCGATTCTCAAATTCGTCGAATTTCAGAGGCCGATTGTCGCGCGCCGAGGGCAGGCGGAACCCGTAGTCGACGAGGTTCTGCTTGCGGCTCTGGTCGCCATGCCACATGCCATGCACTTGCGGAATGGTCGCGTGGCTTTCGTCCACGAAGAGCAGGTAATCGCGCGGAAAATAGTCGAGCAGGGTTGGCGGAGCTTCGCCTGGAAGGCGGCCGGAGAAGTGGCGCGAGTAATTCTCGATGCCGTGGCAGTAGCCCATGGACTTGATCATTTCGAGGTCGAAGCGCGTTCGCTGATGCACGCGCTGGGCTTCGACCATGCGCCCTTCAGCCTCGAGATGCGCCACCCACTCGTTGAGCTCGGCGACGATGGAGTCGATGGCCTGGGCCTTGCGCTCTGGCAGTACGACATAGTGGCTTTTCGGATAGATCGGCAGTCGCGCATACTTCTGCTTTACGGTGCCGAAGAGCGGATCGATTTGGGCAAGCGACTCGATCTCGTCGCCAAAGAGCTCGATGCGATAGGCTGACTCGTCGTAGGTGGGATAGACCTCGATGATGTCGCCGCGCACGCGAAAGGTTCCGCGACGGAAGTCTGCGTCATTGCGTTCGTAGAGGATCTCGACAAGGCGGCGGGTGATGTCTTTGCGGCTGATGCGCTGGCCCTTTTCCAGCAGCAGCAACATGCCGTAGTACGCTTCAGGCGAACCGAGACCGTAGATGCAGCTTACCGAGCTGACGATGATGGCGTCTCTCCGTTCGAAGAGGCTTCGGGTCGCAGACAAACGGAGTTTGTCCAACTCCTCGTTGATGGTGGCTTCCTTCTCTATATAGAGGTCGCCCGCCGGGATGTAAGCCTCGGGCTGGTAATAGTCGTAGTAGCTGACGAAGTATTCGACGGCGTTCGAAGGGAAGAACTGCTTGAATTCGTGATAGAGCTGTGCGGCGAGCGTCTTGTTATGCGCAAGGATGAGCGCCGGCCGATTCGATTGCTCGATGACCTTGGCCATGGTGAAGGTCTTGCCCGAGCCGGTGACGCCAAGCAGCACTTGGTGCTTCTCGCCCGCGCTGAGACCTTCCATCAGCTCCTCGATAGCGCGGGGCTGGTCGCCGCGAGGCTTGTAGCTGGTCACCAACTGAAAATCCATGGGAAGATTATAGCCGAAGAGCGAAGATTAGGCGAAGAAGCAAACGCCTCATCCTCGGCAGCCTTGTGAGTTGCCCGCCTCCACAAATTGCCGAATCGCCCACCCCACGCCCATTCAAGCGACACGCTGAATTTCAAGTGTTCTCAACATGCCGCCAATTCCAAATCAACAACTCATCCCCTCCAGGAGTGTCATTCCGACCGGACCTTGACCCTGAGCGAAGCCGAAGGGGAAGGGGTAGTGGAGGAACCTGCAGTTGTTCTTCGGTTGGTCCAGATCGGAGATACTTCCGAGTTGTCCACGATCCAACCGGAATGAGCCATTGCCATAGAATGGTCCGAATGACTGAGGAAATTCATGAACACTCCTGAGAGCATGAAAGCCGAGCTTGCCGCTTGGAACAACGGCGCTGGAATCGACCTCGAAAGTTGGATCGGCTGCGAAGGAAGATTCTCACTCGCCGTTGGCTACGCATCTATCTTCTGGCCGGCGTTCACCTTGATTGAGGGCTATATCTTGCCGCAAGGAGTTTCTGAAGGTTCTCTCCGTAGCTGGGAACAGGGTGGGAGGAGCCGACAATCGATCGAATGCCTTATCAACCACGTTCACATCGCTGATATTCATCACCGTGGCTGCGGGGACATCTCAATCGATAAGGTGCTCGTTATCGGGAATGTACTCAAGGAAATTTATGAAGCGAAGCTTCAATGGCAATTTCCAGATCGCCCGTGCACGGTTGAGCTTTTCTTACCTAACGATCCTGACTACCTGACGGAATATCAACTCTCCTTTTGGCAAAAATGCCACGAAACTCCCGAGTGACCGTCGACTCGTCCCCAACCCAATCCGTCTTGTCGGTACTGGGGGCGAAGAGACGGCATAGGGACGAGTAGCCCACGACTCGCCCGGAGCGAAAACGTACAATGAGTAGCGCTCAGGTGCGGTGTATCAGTGACTCGGAAAGTCGTTTTGCTTCGCTGGCACGCCCCACCTTAGAAACTGCTCGGCGATATCAGGCTGTATCGCCTTCGCCGCAGCGATGTCAGAGCTGGCGGCCGCCTCATTCCCCTTGAGTCGCTCCGCTAGGCCGCGACCATATAGTGACGATTGAAGCTTTGGATTGATTGTGAGCGCCGCGCTATAGTCTGCGATGGCTTGGTCGGGATTCTTCATCTTGAGATAAACAAAACCCCGGCTGTCGAGCGTTGCCGCTTCCCCAGCATTCCACTTGAGTGACTGATTGCAATCAGCCAGCGCGGTGTCGAGCTGTCCGATAATGGCCCGACTGAAGCAGCGGCAGTTGAATGCTTCGGGAAAATGCGGCTCCAGATTGATTGCCGCGTCAAAGTCAGCAATCGCCCGATTGTCGTCTCCTTTGCTCGAATATGCTATGCCCCTTGAGACAAATTCAATCGCAGAACGTGGGTTCAGTTGTATTGCTTGATCGTACGCTTGGATTGCGGCGATATATTTGTCCTTCATCCAATAGGCTTTGCCGAGACTTGTGAATGCCCAGGCCAGCCTTTCATCTGTTTGATGGCCAGCCTCGATTACGGCCCTACAGCCTGTGATTCGCACGTCCGGATCTTTGTCTGTGCAGTGTTTTCTATCGAGTTCGAATGTCTGACCGATTAAGTCCGCGCAAGCCCAAAACAAGACTGATGCTGCAAATAATCGCGCAATAGGCATGGCGAATTATAGGTGAAATCGGTGCTCAGGGTGGTTAACCGTCCAACCGGACGTAACGGGAGCTAGATCACGCCTACTTCCGGGTTGCCCACGACACACTCGCGATCCGAAAATCGGGCCGTTCACCGTTCTGACCAGCGTTGATTGGAGCGCCTTCTATACTCCGGAATGATGGCCAATGCTCATTTCAAAAAGCCACTCCCGATTGCATTATTGATTCTGATAGCCCTCTGCGCGTTGAGTGTTGTATTCATGCGTGCAGGCCATCATTCGTGGACGCAATCCGCAACAAGCACGCCGAGGAGAAGCGTGAAGACCCCACTGATCGAAGGTAGAGCCGCAACTGAAGCTGACGTGCAGTCGGGGGTAGCTATCTTCTCCGTCCGAGACCATCGCAGTGAGCCATACTTCCTTGGCCACAACCTGCCGATTGAAGCTGAGATTGTGAAGGCGGACAGTGCTGACGCTTGGCCAGTAGGGCAAAGGGTGAAGATCGTCCAAGCAGAAATCACTGACGGTAAACATGTCACCCTTGGCGTGCTCTGTGGCGATAAAGAGGGAGTGGTCGCTCTAGAGGATGTGAAGCTGCTCGAATAGCAGAGCGAATTGGTGCCGTTAGCGAGTCACCGTCGACTCTTCCCCAACCCCTGTCCCGCCTGCCCGGTCCGAGGCGAAGAAACGTCAAACTGACGAGTTGCCCACTAGCCCTCGTAGTCTCAAAGCACTGGTGCCATGCAATAGAATTCTGAGCTGTTACGCCTCCCACGATGATGGAACCACAACAACGAATCGATGTGCTGTTGAACGAGATTGAGGAGAAATGCGTGGTCTCCGATTACGATCGATGGCGTTTGCCGTTCATGTTCGCTTGCGTATCGCTTACCCTCCACAGCTAATGTCAAGACCCTCGCTCAAACTCTCTTCACAAACCATTTAACGCGAGCAACTTCCAGGGACTCGCGTTTTGCAGGTAATTATGTGGACTTTCGCTATCCTTCGGATTGCAAGTCGGAATAGCGGCATCCACGTCCCTATAGGGCAGGCCGCAATAGTTCCATCCCGAGACCACCGCATCTAAAGGTCGCCGGACCACGCGGGGGCATGTGCTCATAAGAGCTTTGCGGAGAGGAATCTACAGCAAAGTCTAATCAGCAGAAGAATTTGGAAGGCATCCCTGTCGCCAGCCTCATGAAAGCAAATAACTTAGCCAAAGAGACGGGATAATAGGGACCGATGTTCCCATCAAACGCTGACAGGTTCCGAGTGTATATCGGGGTGCATAAGCGAGAGCCAGGGTCTCGCCGCGGATCGCCAACCATTCACAACTTCAAAAATGATGCCCCCTGCCCCCTCCCTCCTGTGAACTGCGGAGCACGGAGGATGGATCTACTCGTCGGCGTCCGGATCGGGGCCGCCGCGCGTCACGGCCATTGCGGCGCCGTACGGCTTCATCTGGAATTCATTCGGTGGAATGGCGCCTGCCAGGTAGCGAACAAAATAGTCCCAGCGGCGACGCATCATGTATTGCGATGCCGGGCCGTAACCGTGCGGCACATTGGGAATCAAGATCAGGTCGAAGTCCTTGTTGGCCTTGATCAGCGCGTCCACCATCAGCAGAGTGTTGTTGGGCGGCACGTTGTCGTCCATCGTGCCGTGCGCGAGCAGCAGGTGGCCCTTGAGATTCTTTGCGAAGTTCTGGTTTGCCTGTGAGTCGTAGTTGCTGGTGCCATCGGGGTTCTTCACCTCGATGCCGGCCCATTTCTCCGCCCAGTCGTCTTCGTAGTCGCGTTCGTCGTGGTTGCCGCTCTCGGCGATGCCAACTTTGAAGAAATCCGGATAGTGCAGCATGGCCGCGCCGGTTGCGTTTCCACCGCCGGAGTGTCCCCAGATTCCAACGCGCTCGAGATCGATGAAGGGGTATTGTTTTGCGAGGTCCTTCATCCCGGCGACCTGGTCGGGAATGGTGTTGTCGCCGAGGTTCGCGTAGTAGGCCTCGTGAAACGACTTGGAGCGGAACGGTGTCCCCATGCCGTCGATGCAGACGACAATGAAGCCAAGCTCGGCGAGAGCCTGCATGTCTCCATGGGCTGCGCGAAAGTCGCGTGCGCCACAGGAGCCGATCTGCGGGCCGGGATAGACGTAGTTGATGACGGGATACTTTTTCGATGCGTCGAAATGCGCCGGCTTGAACAGGAAGCCGTACAGGTCGGTTTTGTCGTCGCGGCCTTTTACGGTGATCGGCGTGAGCGGCTGCCAACCCGAAGCAAGCAGAGGTGCAATGTCCTGCTTCGCTACATCCATGATGGTCTTGCCTTCGTCATCGCGGACAACAGTGACCTGTGGCTGGGTTGGAGTCGAATAGGTATCGGTGAAGTAGCGGCCGTCATGCGAGACCTTGATACGGTGATCCGCGTTTTCAGGCGTCAACAGCTTGAGCCCCGTGCCGTCGAACCTCACGCTGTAGAAGTGCTCGTAGTACGGGTCGCGATCCTTCTCCTTGCCGACACCGGTGAAGTAAATCACGTGAGCTTTATCGTCGACATACAACACCTGGGTAACATTTCCAGGACCGCGCGTTATCTGGTTCTTCAATTTGCCGGTGGCGAGGTCATAGAGATAGAGATTGCCCCAGTCGTCACGCTCGCTGAACCACAGGATTTCGTTCGACTCCGGCAGGTAGTGCCAGTTGATCTTGCCGTTGCCACTCTCGTAGAACTTCGGCACAGTCTCGCCCATCACCTCGCGTACATCGCCGGTTTCGGTGTCGGCGACGCGGAGCCACTCCTGTTTGTGATCACGCGAGGTGGATACGAACGCCAGATGTTTTTCATCGGCGCTCCACTCGACGTCGGAAAACTTGTCGCCCTCGCAGGCGATGTCGTCGCACAAGGTCGAACGATGTTGATCGGGCGGCATCTTGAGGCGGATCACCTTGCGGGCGCCGACGTCGACGATCACGCGCTCAATCATCGTCACGTCTCTGTCGCCCACCAGCGGATACTTCCACGCCTTCAATTCAGGATGGGTGTTGGTGACAGGGACGAGGTACATCTCACCGTCCTTGCGCTGGTCCTGCTGGAAGGTGGCAATCTTTTTCGAGTCGGGCGACCACAGCAGGATGGCGGAGTCGGAATGCTTCCAGCCCGCGTTGTCGGTTGCATAGCCGAAGTCTCTGATGCCGTCGGTGGTCAGCTGGGTCTCGGCGCCCGTCGCCAGATCGCGCACCCAGAGATTCCAGTCGCGAATGAAGGCGCCGAGCTTCCGGTCGGGTGAGAGATTCATTGGCGGTTGCGCGGGTTCACCGGGCCGGGACGTCCCACCGGAGATCGCTTTACATGAGTCCGATTGGGCGCCAAGGGTGCAATGGTATGTTGCGCCGCGCATGTTAAATTCAAGCGCGCGATCGTCGATCAGCGAGATATCGGAAAGTTGGAGATGACGGCCATCGAGTGCTGGGCCTCCTTTGGCTGTCTCTTTTAGCGCAGCCGCCAGTTTTTCGTGGTCGAACAGGGGCCCTCGCGATCTCTTTGCCGGGTCGATCATCACGTAGCTGGTTCCGCTTTCATCCACCTCGCGATACCAGAAGCGATCGTCGTCGAGCCATTGCGCATTCACCTGGCCTTTGTAGGCCAGCGGATTCACGTTGTAGGCCATGAACTTCTCGGCGTTCGCATATTCCTGATCGGTGTACTGGCGCGGCTGCTGGGCCAGTGAGGCAACGCAAGCCAGGGCGAGAGCCGCACATGGGCCCGCAATCGATTTCGCATGTTTTATCGCAATCATCTGTTCGGATTCCTCTGCTGCAGACACACCGCGCCTGAGGCAACGGAGTTCTGGCTATGTGTACATCGGGGAGACTTTACTTGTTCGAATTCTATAACCTTCAAGCCTTGAGCCAGAGCCTGATTCTTGGAGTCTTTTTATCTGGTCGAGTGTCCTATTCCAACTCCCCAATCGCCCGCGACCAGTTCGAGGGGAACGAAAAATGGGCAGCTCAAGGATGAATTCCCTCCAGTTGCCCATACCAAATCTAGTGTGGCTGTGAGCTCTGTGTCTGAGCCCGCACCGGAAAGATCAGAAGCTGAAACGACTACCGATCGTCGGAGCAAAGTTGTTGTTGGAGTTATAGGGCACGCCAGGGCCATGGGGAATCGCGATGGCCAGCCCGCCGCTCACGTAGGAATACGCAATTCCTGCAAAAGAGTCGAAGCGCTTGGTGAAGTGATGATCCAAATAGAGTGACCCCTCATTGAGGGTGCCTGCGCAGGACGCGCGGAAGCCGGCTGCAACCGAGCAGGCCGGCGGACTACGGAAGTCGTTCTGCCGCTGTTCATACCAGGCGAACGTGACGTCGGTTTTGGTGCGGTAGGTGTACTTCGCGCCCGTCCACCAGATCTGCACCAACTTTTCAGAATCAAGGTTGTTGTCTTCGACCCCGCTCATGAAATAGCCGCCCTGGTCGGAGGCGCCAACTCCCAGCGGGTTCGCCGGGTTGTTCTGCCAGATGTATTCGTAACCGCCAAAAACCTTGAACACTTCCGACGAATACTTGGCAGCGGCCATAACGGCGTTGTTGTCGGTCACGATGCCATATACGGTGTTGGTGGTTGCGAT
Organism: uncultured Acidobacteriaceae bacterium; assembly: GCA_963830285.1. GTDB lineage: Bacteria > Acidobacteriota > Terriglobia > Terriglobales > Acidobacteriaceae > Telmatobacter. The sequence continues at coordinate 44,807 of CAWHLU010000006.1, read as the reverse complement.
CAGGTTGCTCCCGGTGATGGGATTTGTATTCATGCTGTCGGTGGTCGACTGATATGGCGCCGCCGGACTCTGAGGCCCCAGCAAGGGATTCAATACACTGATCGCCTGGTTGTAATGCTGGAAGACGAGATCGGCGAAGAACTTGTGGGAGTTTCCGCCGAGATCGAATCCATAGGCGTTGTTATGCGCAGCCTCAGGCTTGCAGTTGGCGGCAGTCCAGGTTGCGGAGGCCGAGTAGCAGCCGGCTGAACCGTCGGCGAACTTATACATCGCGCCGAAATGGACCGGTCCATAAATGAGGCGATACTTCATGGCATCATCCCAGCGGCTGTCCTCGGTGTCGCCGCCGCCGGCCATTGTGCCGTTGTACCCGATGTACGAAAAGGCATAGCTGCCGCCGGCTGGATCGTAAACAAGCATCGCATCGGTGCCGAGCGAGCGCTGACGACCGAAGGTCAGCGTGCCGACATGCGGGGACGATATACCGGCATAGTATTCGTCATTGAAGGGTTGGCCCGCGCGCGCGCCGTCGATGGCTTCAGAATAGCTGGCCCTGGGAAGGCCGTTGTTGATGAACATGGTGGCTGATGCGTTGGCGAGCAGGCCGGACTGCGGATTGATGCCTGTTGAAGCGTTGAACACAACGGACCAGCCATGCGTAAACTCTTCCTTGCCCCTGATGCCCAGACCCGTCTGCTGCAGGTTGTTTGGTGCGATGAGGAATCGATGTTGATAGCCGTTTCGGTTGATCAGAGACTCGCCTTCATAGTTATAGCCGTTTTCCGGTAAGCCGTGGCTGACCCAGCCGACGCCGGCGTCATACGCACCGTATAGCGTGATGCCGTGCCAGGTAAGCGTGCAATCGGTGGTGGCGAACTCGCGGCCGCTCGTACAGGGGTCGAGGGTTCCCGGCTGCGCCTTAGTGTCGCCCGTGGCGCCTTGGCCGAACGCCAGCGCCGACGAGAAGAAGAGAACCACCGCCGCAACAGCCAACTTCGTCTTGTTCACATTTCCTCCAAAATGAAAATGACGACGTGTAATCTCATTTTACGATTCTAAACGAATTACAATATCGAATTTATACGGTATTCTCGATGCCAAAACAAGTATCCCGGTCCCGCATTCCGGTGTAACCTTGCATCATCCCTATGTGTTGGATCCGACTTTTGAGCGGACAATATTAAGGTGAGAACATGGCCAAGACAGAAGTTCTTTTGACCCCTCGGGAAGCAGCAGCAGAGATCGGCGTCAGCTACGCCACCATCAAGCAATGGATCCTGGCCGGCAAGCTGACTACCACCAAGACTCCCGGCGGACATCACCGCATCCCGCAAAGCGCGCTCAAACCGTTGATGAAATCCACACCCACCAAGCCGAGGATCCAGTCGCGCGAGCGCTTCCGAAACGTCAGCGGCCGCAACCAGCTGGTTGGCAAGATCGTGGAAGTAAAGATCAGCGGACTGCTCGCCAAGGTCGTTCTCACCATCGGCGACCAACAGATTACTTCCATCATCACCGCCGATGCTGCCCAGGAAATGCAGCTTCGCAAAGGCCAGACTGCAGCGGCTCTCATGAAATCGACGGAAGTGATGATTGTGCGCGTATGACCGTGGCCGATTCAGCGAGACACTGCACTCGCTTAGGATGACTCGGCCGGAGGAGAACCGTATGAAAATCGCAGCGCGTTTGGATGCTTCGGGTGTGATCCAGGCATGCCTGGTGCTGGTGCTGTTGAGCGGAATCTCTTCTTCATGCGCTCAGCAAACGGGTCCAGGGGCGCGGATGGATCACGGCAAGCCCGCTGTGCCTTCAACCCAACTGACCATCCGCGGACTCGATGGAAAATCCATTACCCTCGCTGCTGCCGACCTCGCGGCCCTCCCCCATAAGACGGTTTCGGTCTATAACGAACACACAAAGGCGAACGAAACGTATTCCGGAGTGAGCCTTGCGGAGCTACTAAAGAAGGTGGATACGCCCAGTGGAGAAGCTGTCAGGGGCAAGCTCTTCATGACGGCGGTCGTGGCAGAAGGCACCGATCATTACAGCGTGCTGTACTCGCTCGCTGAGGTGGACCCCTCGATTCATACCGGCGATGTGCTTGTTGCCGACTCGGTGGGGGGCCATCCTCTCGATACGGATGGAGTTTCAAGCTGGTGGCGACGGAAGAGAAGCGCCCCGCCCGCTGGGTTCGCAACCTGACGCGGATTACGGTTGCCGCGGTGCAACCGTAGGGTGACGTGCGACGTGACGGACCCTTCCGGCCGTGCTAATTTGGGAAATATAAGTCTGGTGTGCGTTAGGCTTGCGATTCCCCATGAGATCCAAAGCTGAACATCCTCTTTCGCTCCAGGTTCCTTCTATCATTGCCCTCTGGTTCTTTGCAGTCGTGTGTGGGCTCGCGGTGTTCTTCATCGCGATTTGCCTGCAGTGGCTCATCTACGACGACTGGTTGCACAGGAGCGGTCCTCTGCGGCTGGTGGGCAGCGCCATCGCGTTTTTTCTCACATTTCTATTTGCTTATCGATGGCAGTTCACTGCGCGCAAGCGCAAGATTGAAACGCTGCGCCACCTTGAGACCATCCGCTGGATGAACGATCGCATCCGCAATTCCCTGCAGGCAATTGAGTGCATTGTCTACGCCACAAATCCGCACGTTACGGATCCCGTGAAGGACGCGGTCGACACCATTGAGAATGTTCTTCAAGAGGTGCTGTCCGAGGCCCGTCCTGAGCCCTCTGTCCAATGGAACGACGTGCGAGAGACCAGCATCGCTAGCCGCCCGTGATTGCCGGCTGGCTTCTACTTCAGCATCGCCCCGATGTTCGCCTTGATGGACGGACTCGCCGCTGTTCCTGTAATCGTCACCGGGATCCCGCGATCCGATGCCAGGGACGGCTTCGTCTTCGGATGAAGGATGCCCGCTGCAATCACACCAACAGCATTGGCGGCGGTGTTGGCAACGGCACCGACGGCATTGGATGAGTTCAACTTGGCCATCAGTTTGAAATCGATTGATCCCGTTTGCGCTACTGTTCCTTCTCCCGTAGCGGAGCCAAGCTGGGGCAGATTGCCATAGATGTTGGTGATTCTTGCGCCCTCGGGCGAAGAACTCACGTTCGCTTTGAGCACTTGGATCTCGGTGCCGCCGGATGAGCCACCGAAGGGATTCAGACCCTGAATCTTTGATCCCAGATCGAATCCGGCAAGCCGGGTATTGTCGATTTCGACGGGCCCTGCGAGGGTTGCGGTGGTGGCCGGGCCGGTGACGGTGATGTTTGCGGTCAGGGTTCCACCCTGCAGTGAAGATCCGCTGGGCAGATGGATGCCAACGACAGGCAGCAGGCTCTCAAGCTGGTCGATGGGAACATTGGGGGCAGCAAGGTGCAGGTCGATCATCACAGCCTGAGCGGTGAACTGGAAATTGCCAGTGACGTGGACTGCAGCCGACCCCGCATGGACCGCGAGATCCGAAACGGTTGCGAGGCGCGTTTGGAGATTGTCGGAAAGGGTATAGTCCATCTCGACCGGGTCCTGCGCCGGCGATCCCCTGGGCACCAACTGCAGGCGCACTGCCGTGATCTTTCCTGTGCTCGAGACGGTGGCACCGTCGGATTCCATCTGGGCATCCACGTCATCCACCATGGAGATTCCCTTGCTTGGGTCGATTACGCCGGATGCTACCGGATCGAAGTCGCGCAATTGCAGCTTGGCATGGAACGGGGTTTGGGTCGTGTCTTTCTGCGAGATCGGGCCCGCATCTCCGGTGAGCTTCAGAGAGCCATTGCCCGGCAACTTCGCGGAAAGATCGAACGGAAAAGACTTGAGAAAGGAGAAGTTCTTTACCGTTAGATTGACTCCGGAATACTCAAATGGCATCTGGGTCACAGGGATTGACGATACGGTGGCGCTTCCATCGGTGATTTTCAGTTCGTCGACCGTCAAGTCGGGCGCTGAGCCAGGCTGGGCCTGGCCTGGCGTTGCCGATGTGCCACCGATGCTGGAGATATTCCATTTCCCGCTTCCGTTCTGGATAAGCTGAATGGAGGGAGTGTCGATGTTCAGCCGGGTGATCCGCACTTCGTGATGAAAAACCAGAGGCAGGATCTTCACACCTACGTCGAGTCTCTTAGCCTGGAGAAAGGGAACGGAGCTGTAGGCCGGATCATCGGCGATCGAAATTTCCTCTGCCACGAGATTTCCCGCCATGATGGAAAGAGTCAGGCGTCCCATTGTCACGTCACGGCCGAGCGCCGAGGAGAGTTGACTCTCCACCGCGGGCCTGAAGGTGTCCGCGTTTACGAAAACCGGCACCAGCGTAACGATGAAGATCATGAGAAGCAGGACCGCAGCGGCAGGTAAAGCCCACTCCTTTTGCATGCTGTTCCTTCTCCTGTCCAGACAATTGCGCAGTCGCGCAGACTGGGACGATTGTATCGCCCCATGCTGCCTCTTCAGTGCCGCCACCCCCGGGGAAATTGCTGGATATTGGAGAGGGGATGTTTACCAGGGCAGGGGCTTACCCATGTGGAAGTACCCGCCCGTTGGCCCATCGTCGGGAAGTGTTGCCAGGGCCGCGCTGGTCTTGCCGCCCTCGCTCAGTTCCATGGTTGCGCTTTGGCCGCCCATGTCGGTTTTGACCCACCCGGGGTGTGCGGAGTTCACTTTGATGTTGGTATTTCGCAACTCGTAGGCAAGGTGGACCGTGAATGCATTGAGTGCGGTCTTCGAGGCGTCATAGGCAAAGGACTTTGCGTGGTAAATCGGCGAAGTCGGATCGGCATGGAGCTTGAGCGAGCCCAGAATGCTGGAAAGATTCACGATTCGTCCGGCCGGGCTTTTCTTAATCAGGGGCAGCAGTTTCTCTGTCAGCTGCACCTGGGCGAAGAAATTGGTTTCGAAGACCTTGCGCAGCAGATCCATCGGCACGTCGGCGGCGCGATGTTCTGGTCCTTCGCCGGGGAACGTGCCGCCGGCGATCCCGGCGTTATTGACGAGGATGTCGAGCCGGCCATATTTGGAATCGAAATAGTCGTAGGCGGCCTGGTAGTCCGCCGGCCTGGTGATGTCGAACTGGATCATGTCTGCATCTACGTCGGCGGCGCGCAGCCGGGCCAGCGCCTGCTCGCCCTGCGTTTTGTCGCGAGAGCCAATCACAACCTTGATGTCAGCTTCCTTGTTCTGTCCGAGATCGAGCGCGGTCTGGAATCCGAGTCCGCGATTTCCACCTGTAATGAATGCGATCTTCTGTGCCATGGGCCTTTTTTCTCCTGGAGGTTTGGATTCTGGTGCCGCCACGTAAGGTGCAGGAAATGAGCATTTGAGTGGAATCGAGGCGCGCATTGTTTGATGGGGTAAAGGAGACGCTCCCATGCCACGGAGGGAAGTCTCCAATTCGTTTGCATCGCGTGAGGGAGAGCGATTATGGTTCAAACGATATAGGCTGGATTTTGTATGCGCCTTTCTGATTCCCCGGAAGAGGACGCAGCGGCTGCGGCTGAGGTCAGACGGGCCGAGTTCGCTCATTTGGCACTGGAGAAGCTGTTTGATATCTCTCCTGACGCCATCTTTGTCACGGATGCTCAAGGCATCATTCGTGACGCAAACCCGCGCGCCGCTGAATTGTTTGGTTACGGCCAACCGGATCTGATCGGCCAGCCGATCGAAAGCCTCGTTCCTGAGCGCTTCAGAGCGCGGCACCCAGCACATCGCGAGAACTACGATGCCCATCCGCGAGCCCGCCAGATGGGTGCGGCTTTGAATCTCTTCGGACTTCGCAAGGATGGCACTGAGTTCCCGGTCGACATTATGCTCAAGCCGCTGACTTCGCCGGAAGGCACAATTGTGCTGAGCATCGTTCGCGATGTAACCGAGCAGCACGAGGCACAGAATCTGGCGAGGCGCAGGGACCTTCAACTTCGTTCGTTGCTCGACGGCGTGCGCGACTATGCCATTTACCTTCTCGACATCGAGGGCCATGTCACGACGTGGAATCCGGGCGCAGAACGGGCCAAGCAATACACAAGTGAGGAGATCATCGGCAAGCATTTTTCGCGCTTCTTCACCCAGGAAGATATCGACCATGGACGTCCGGCAGAGTTACTGAAGCTCGCGGCACAGCGTGGCCGAATTGAAGACGAAGGCTGGCGCGTACGCAAAGACGGTTCGCGGTTCTGGGCGAACATCGTTCTCACCGCGATTCGCGATGAGACCGGCGAGTTGACCGGGTTTGCCAAGGTCACGCGCGACTTTACCAATCGCAAACGCGCCGAAGAAGCGGTGATGCTGCAATTGAGTCAGGCGCTCCTGGCCAATATGGACGTGCGCAAGCTCCTGTCGGCCATCTCCGCGAGCCTGCAGGAGGTGGTGCCAATGGATTGCGCCACACTGGGACTATACGAAGAAGGATCCGATTCGATGATGGTGCAGTTTCTCGATGTCAGCGAGAAGCAGCCCAGCCGTGGAGATGTCCGCGTCCCGCTGCAAGGTTCGCCTTCGGGCCGGGCCTTCTTGACGCGAGAACCGATTTGTCTGAGCCACATCCAGGGTAGCGAATTTTCGGAGGAGGGGATTCACCATTTGACCATCCTCGGGATGCAGTCCGGTTGCTGGATACCGCTTGTGCATCGCGGCCAGGCGATCGGTGCGCTCGCCGTGGCCAGCAGGATCGAGGGCGCTTTTGGCGAGAAGGAAACCGAGGTGCTGGTGCAGGTAGCCGACCAGGTGGCGATGGCGGTCAGCAACGCGATGGTCTTTCGGCAGATTGCCGACCTTCGCGATCGCCTTCGCCAGGAGAAGCAGTACCTCGAAGAGGAGATCAATCTCGAAAATCGGTTCGAGGATATTGTGGGTGAAAGCGGAGGATTGCGCCAGGTGCTGAAGCAGATTGAGACGGTCGCGCCAACGGACGCAACCGTACTGATCCAGGGCGAGACTGGAACCGGAAAAGAATTGCTGGCCCGCGCCATCCATCGCCTGAGCCCCCGCAGGGATCGCACCTTCGTGAAGGTGAATTGCGCCGCGATTCCCGCAGGGCTTCTTGAGAGTGAACTCTTTGGCCACGAGAAGGGCGCATTCACGGGAGCCATCGCACGCAAGATCGGCCGGCTCGAACTCGCCCACGAAGGTACGCTGTTTCTCGACGAAGTCGGAGAACTCCCGCTCGACTTGCAGCCAAAACTGCTCCGCGCGATTCAGGAAAGGGAAATCGAGCGGCTTGGCAGCACGCGTTCCATTCCCATCAGCATTCGACTTGTTGCGGCGACCAATCGCGACCTGGGGCAAATGGTTGCGGAGAAGCAGTTTCGCAGTGATCTGTATTATCGGCTCAAGGTTTTTCCCATTTTCGCGCCTCCGTTGCGCGACCGGGCTGGTGATATCCCGGTGCTGGTGCGCCACTTTGTTTCAACACACAGCCGGCGCATGGGGAAGAACATCGAGACGATCCCCGAGGAAACCATGAAGGCGCTTTGCCGCTGGCCGTGGCCGGGCAACATCCGCGAGTTGGAGAACTTTCTGGAGCGCGCCGTGATCCTCACCCGCGGGCCTGTGCTCTACGTTCCGCTTGCGGAACTTGAGACGAAGGTGGGTGAGGAAGAGGCGGAGTTGGAAGAGCGGAACCCGAGTTTGCACGCCGCGGAGCGCGAGCACATCCTGCGCGTGCTGCGCGAAACCAAAGGGCAAATTGGCGGAGCGGACGGCGCTGCGGAACGTCTCGGTCTGAAGCGCACGACGCTGAATTCGAAGCTCAAGAAACTCGGCATTGAACGCAGCGACTATATGTAAGGTTACCGAGCGCAAGCCGCGGGTCTGCTGACGGCAGTTTTCATGGGTGACGAAGCCGACTCGTGACGACATCTCGTCTGGTGACGATATTCCGTCTTCGTCACTTCGTGAGTTTGAACTCGTCACTCTGGTTCCGCTGAAAATTTCTGCAACAACAAAACCTTCAAATTCAGCAACGTGCAGCATACGTTCACTCGTCACGCGAGTTTGGCATGCCACTTGCCTTAGTAGTAAGCGAGGCCGATTGGGGGCCAAGATGTTGCGAATCACATTTCAGGATGCCGAAGAAGCAGTAGAGATGAGGCTGGAAGGCCGAGTAGCTGGGCCATGGGCGAGTGAACTCGACCGGGTCTGGGTGGACATGGCTCCGCGATTGGGTGCGAAGAAGCTCATCATCGACGTTCACAACGTTACCTACGCGGACGCTGCCGGCAAGAATGTGCTGAAAGCGATCTACGCGCAGACTCACGCCATGTTTGTCACCAACACTCCATGGGCCAGTTTTCTAGCAGAAGAAGTCACCGCAAGCGAAGCCGTAAAAGTCGAAGAGGGAGAGTAACGATGCTAACGACACGCGATACGACGAACACCTCGAGCGGGCAGAGTCCCCGGTCCGGCGAATTTTGCAAGAAGCTCTCGCCAGCGGCGCTGCGCGACCTGGAGTCGATGGAGTTCCCCACGCTGTATCAACCGGGCATGCTGCTGTTCTCTGAGAAGTCAATGCCCAGTGGCATCTTCATCGTGGTATCGGGCGAAGTGAAGCTATCGATCAACTCGAGCGAAGGCAAGCGTCTGATCCTCAGCATCGCCAAGGCCGGCGAGGTGCTAGGTCTCTCATCGGTTCTTTCGGGCCTGCCCAGCGAGATGACGGCCGAGGTGCTGTATCCGTCGCGCATTGCCATCATCGAGCGCGATCAGTTCATCGCTTTCATGAGCCGCCACCCCGAGGTCTACCAGGTGGTGACGCAGGAACTGAGCCTGCAGTACAAGGTTGCCTGCGAGCAATTGCGTACGGTCGCGCTCTCCGGCTCGGCGCCTGAGAAACTCGCACGCCTTTTGCTGGAGTGGAGTGAGGGCGGCCAGAAGACTGAAGCGGGTACCCGATTTCGCTTCTCGCTGACGCACGAAGAGATCGGCGAATTCATCGGCGCATCGCGCGAAACTGTCACTCGCACGCTGTCGACGTTCAAGAGCCGCCGGCTTGTTGCATTTCATGGTTCGATTCTTGAGATTCCCAGCAGAGTGGCGCTCGAGCATCTGGCCGGAGTTTAGTAGCGAACCAGAACCAAGTTTGCAGTTCTTCGTTTGAAAGAGATGTTTTTCATTCGCCGCGATATTTATATATAGTTGGGCCCGGGTTCACGGCGACGCACTTATAACAAATCCCGAGCAAGTGCGCACGGAAGCCTTCGCGTTACAATGGCAGCCAACCAGCTGCCAGTCACCTCCAGGAGGCTTCCATGCGCAGGGTTCTTCCGGCATTCCTCTCCATTCTGATCGCATTTGCAGTTACGGTGCCGCTCATGGCGCAAGGTGCACCGCCGCAAGGGGGCGCCGATCAGCCCTACTCCATCGAGTACTACTACAAGGTGCAGTGGGGCCATCAGCAGGAGTTTCTCGAACTCTTCCTCAAGAATCACTACCCATTGCTGAAGAAGATTCAGTCAACCGGCCGCATGCTCTCGATCAAAATAGAAGCGCCCGCTTACCATACGACCGAAGATGGTCGCTGGGATTACCGCGTCACTATCCGCTACAAGAACTCCGCCGTCGCGACGACCGCGAATCCCGACGAGGAAGCGTTTATCAAACAGCTCTGGCCGGATCAGGATACGTACAAACGCGAGGAACAACGACGCTTCGAAATCCTCGCAGGGCACTGGGATCTGCCGGTCACGGATATTACGCCGCGTTAGCGAGCATCTGAAGCGCGAACGCCGAGGCGGCGAAGGGAAGAGCCCATCGTGCGATCAAGCCGTCGACTCATTCTCAAGCGCCGGGTGTGGCCGGGGAGCCACGGGCCTTCTGTTGATCCGTTTGGAGAGTGAGTGCCCAAGGCGGGTCAAGGGGCGTTCCAGATAGAAATAGCTGCACCCGACGAGGAGCGGCAGAACAACTCCCAGAAGCAGAACCCGTCCGAAGTTTCCTTCGCCGCGCGAAACGAGCATGAACAGTTCCTGCCAGACGTAGATGCTGTAGGAGATGACCCCAAGTTTCGAGAGCCACCTCCAACTGAGCGGCTTTGCGAAGGTCGACTGTGGGTGGAGGACGGAGGCTGTGAGCAACAAGACGATGGAGACACTTTCGGCAAGCGGCGGCAACAGCGTGAACCTGCTGATGCAGAACAGGAAGACGCAGAGAGCGGGGAGTGCAAGCATTCCCGACCACCTCTCAATGTGCAAGCGAAGCCTGGGGTCGCGCAGACAAAGAGCCATCAGGCAGCCGGCAAGCAAAGCATCGGCACGAACCTGTGTCTGGCAATTGAAGAGCTCCTGGTTGTAGTGGCTCCAGAATGCGAATCGATAGAGGGCGCATGCACTGATTGCGAGGACAGCGATCCATCGGCTGCGGCGAGCGCCGGCGAGCAGCAGCACGATGGGCCAAACAAGGTAGAACTGCTCTTCAAGAGAAAGTGACCAGAAGTGCCAGGTGGCACTTCCGAAGGTTGCGGCTTCGAAGTTGCGGTAGAAGAACAGGCTGGCCAGCACCGCGCTCTTCGATACGACATGAACGCGCAGATTGAGCAGGAGCAATAGCCCGAGATACGCCCAGGCTACCGGCATCAAGCGAAAGATGCGGCGGATGTAGAAGCTTCTTAAATCGATGGGACCATTGAGCAGGCTGGACGTGATGAGGAAACCGCTGAGGACAAAGAACAGCGTCACGCCGTGCTGCCCGGTTTGCACCCAAGGCGATGCGCCGTATCCCCTGAAGACATTCATCGTGTGATCGAACAACACGAGAAGAATGGCGATGCCGCGCCAGCCGTCGAGAGTGGGGATACGCGAAGGAGCCTGTTCGGTGTTCACGGACCGAATTCCTCTTTAGATCTGCAGGTGCGCGGTTTGCCCAAGAACGAAGGACTGTTTTTGAGGATCGCAGGGAAATCCAAGACAAGGAGAACATAGATTCGGGGGCCGAGGCCAGAGAATCGAGCTGGGATGAGAAAACAAAAGTTTGAGGCGGGCAAAGCATTCTGAAGATGGGCGCGCGAGAGTGAGACGTGGAAGGCCGCAAGACAGGATCTGTCACGGTCTGCGCCTCCATTTCTCGACGAGGTCTTCGGCGGCGTGGGCCCAGTTGGGAATATTGAATGTGAACCCTGCGTTCAGCAAGCCGGGTCGGAACCACGCGGCGGCTCTTCAACACCAGTTCGGTCTCGGTGCGCATCAAGAAGGCAGCGATTTCGAGTAGCGGAGCGGGAGCCGGGATTCCATTGGGCATGTTCCAGGCCTCACGCAGGATTGCCATGAATTCGCGGTTCTGTTCCGGGTTCGGAGACGCGATATTCACCGGGCCTTCGAGATCCTCGCGCGCGATCAGGAACTCCACGGCTCGGGCGAAGTCGTCTTCGTGAATCCATGAAACCCACTGCCTGCCGTTCCCTTGCTTTCCGCCGAGGCCGATGCGGACCAGGTTTGACAGCACGGCAAACGCATTTCCGGGGACCGGGCTGAAGGTGATGGCGGAGCGCATTGCCACTTTGCGGGTGTTGGGCGTTTCGGCCTTGAAGAATGCGGTCTCCCAGTCGCGCGCCACACGAATGGAAAAATTCCAGGTATCGGGTGCTCCGGGTTCGCGGCCGCCGAGTTCGCCGGTCTTCTCGTCCATCGGGCGGTCGAGGGCATGTCGGTAAATAGTGGCCGTCGAGGCATTGAGCCATACGCGGGGCGGATTTGCGAGCGACGCGATGACCTGACCGAGGAGGTGCGTGGATGCGATGCGCGAGTTGTAGATTTCTACGCGATTGTCGGGGGTGTAGCGGCAGTTGACGCTGCGGCCAGTGAGATTGATGCAGACGTCCGCACCGTCAAGATAATCAGTCCAGAGGCCCGGCGTCTGCGCGTCCCAGTGCACGGTCTGCCACTCAGCCGTATGGGGCGAGCGGGTGAGAACGATGACCTGGTCGCCGCGGCGCTGAAAATGCCTTGCGAGAACGTGCCCGATCTGTCCACTTCCACCGGCTATGACAATGCGCAGCGGACGCACTGCCGCAAAACGACTCGTGGTCATCTAGTGGAGTGTATCGGATGGGTTATTGTGCCGGCGGTCCCGGCTGAATGGGCGGTTGCGGCGGCATGGGCGGATATCCATAGGCTGCGAAATACTGCCTGCGCCGAGACGCGCGGATCTCGCGCACGACGAGAACAACGATCAGGCCCATGATCAGCAGCGGACTCCAGAACACCCATATCGGCTGTGCGAAGCGGGTGCCGGTGATACTGGCCGAATCGGCAGCGTGCAGGCCGCCGAACATCACTACCAGGTCGTTGCCGACGGTTACGTTCTCACCCAGATGCACGTTGCCGAAGAAGTTCACGACGTCATGGCCGATTGCGGCATCGTCGTCAGTGCGGATGGAGCCAAAGAAGACCACAACATCATGCCTGGACTGGTGCGCGATGTGTACGTTGCCGAAGAAGACCACCACGTCATGGTCGATGTCTCCCTTGGCGTTGACGCTGCAGAAGAAGCAGACAGCATCGTGCACCGACTGGCCTTCGGGAACCACGATATTGTCGCCGAATTGAACCGCATCCTTGTCGGCGCGGGCAGGACTTGCGGAGAGCAAGAGTGCGGAGAACAACAGCAGAGCAGAGAACAAGCGTTGAGGCATGGCGGCCCTCACTTCGGGATTCTACGCGCGGGGCGGGCGGAAAGTTCCGGCAAGCCAAAGATAAATGGAGTGAATCGGTCCGGTTGGGTCCTCGAAAAACCTGCAATGCAAGTGTGGAAAACCGCAAATTTTCGAGGGGGGGTGGGGGCAAGAGTATCGCATTGTGAGGGGGAGGACGCGGGGGCAACGTTCCACCGGCGGACGAACAGATCGGCGACCGACTGCTGCGGTCGGGCGGCAAGAACGAGATTCTCCGGCATGTGTCTAATTCTGCCTCTTAAGGGCACAATTCCCTGCAAAAGAGCGCCGGGAATCTTTCGTTTGGAGTGAGTAACTTAGGTGCGTGTGAAGAAAAATGGGCTTGACACGCTTCACGGCTGGTCGCGCGCGGTGCTCTAATTTCAACAAGCGCGATTCTGATCGCCTTCGGTGCTCGGGATCGCGGCGGCTGAGAGGAAAGCCAAGCACGCGGGATCAGGAGGAAGTCATGAAGATTCTTCGTTCCGTGAATCGCCGGGGTTTCAATGTAGGCACTGCCGGCTGGTTTACCATCTTGAGGCCCAACACATGGTTTGCCGCTTCCCGCCTTTCGAATAGTCTTCACTCTCTTGGCAAAGGATCTGCGCTTCCCGGGACTATGGTTCCAGGCCGTTCTGAGAGACAGGGAACGACGGTTCTTTCGCAGCCGGTGAACCTGCGCCCGCAGGATCCTCGTCTGATGCGAACACTTTTGATTGTGACGGCGGCAATTGCGATCACGTCGATTCTGCTGTGGTGGATTATGCACCCGTAGTTTTTCGGCTCTTCCCAAGCCGCTCCGACGATTTTTCGCATATATGACAACTTCTGTCATGTATGGTCTGTCATGGTTGTTCTGTGCTCAGATTTGGGCCGGAGGAAAACCGATATGACAACCGCGATTGCGGAAGTGGGCGTGGAGACGGCGAGCGATGTCTTGAAGAACTGGCAGGGACACCGGCGGCTTACACGCAGGGTGATTGAAGCGTTTCCTGAAGACAAGCTTTTCGAGTTTTCAATTGGCGGGATGCGGCCGTTTTCGGAGTTGGCATGGGAGTTTATTCGCATGGCGGTACCGATTGCAGAGGGCGTCGCGACGGGGAAGTGGGCGGAGTTCACGGTATCGAAGGCGAATGTGACGACGAAGGCTGACCTGCTGGAGATATGGGATCAACAGACTGCGAAACTGGACCAGGTGTTTGCGCAGATTCCAGCGCACCGGTTCAGCGAAATGGACAAGGCATTTGGCCAGTGGGAGAATCGCGGCATCGATACGATCCGGTACGCGATCGACAATGAGATTCACCATCGCGGGCAGGGGTATGTCTATTTGCGTGCCCTCGGAATCGAGCCGCCTCCGTTCTGGGAGCGGTGAGGCGAAGTTCTCAGTTTTCAGTTGTCAGTCGTCAGTGAGATCCGAACACTGAAAACTGACAACTGATGACTGTGAACTGATAACTAAAACTCCACACGCATGCCTAACTGGATGCGGCGGGGCGGGCCGTCGGCGGTGACGTCGCCGAATGTCGGCGAGGTATCCACCGTGTCGATGCTCGAAGGGTTCTGGTGGTTCAGCAGGTTGAATGCACCTGCGGACAGACCCACGCGCGGCGCATCGTCGTCCTTATTGGCGGTAATGGCGAAGTCGTGGCCCCAGCGCAGGTCCAGGTCCACATAAGATGGAGCGGTCTCGGTATTGCGACCGACGCCATCGGGCCGTGTATTGAAGAGCGAGTCTCCATAGAGGTCGCTGCCGGTCGTGATGGTCCATGGGCGGCCGGTGTTGGCGAAGATGCCGGCGGCAATGTTGAAGACGCTCTTGGGATTGACCATGGCGTACATGCCGAGCCGGTTGCGCCGATCGAAGCTGGCGTTGGACCACTCGTCATTGGGGGCGTACTGGTTCTGCGGGAACCAGCTGATGCCACCGGTGTTGGATTCGTAGTGCGACCAGGTATAGCGCCCGAAGCCGGTGAAGTACTTGTTGACGCGGCCGCGGAAAGAGAGGTCGAGCCCGCTGCCCTCGAAGAAGCCATATGGCTGCATCTGGCGAATCAATCCGAAGTCGGGATTGGGGCGCAGGGTGTAGCCGGACTCTGCGGTAGGCGCGTTGATGTCGACGGAACGAAACTCGTGGATGCCACGGGTCTGGTAGGCGCTGATGATGCCGGTGGCCTTCTCGCCGAGCTGGCGTTCGATGGAGAGGCCGTACTGCATCTCGTAGGGAATTGCAGCATTGGGGGCAAGCTCGGCCAGGTTCGCGGGCTGTTCGGTGATCGTGGCGCATTCACTGACGGGCACGCATCCCGATGCCGGCTCACTCGCGGGATTCAGCGAAATCTGCACCGAGCGGCGCCGGGCATTCTCATAGCGCGCAAGGTCAAGCAGCGGCCCGGAGCCGAAGCGGTCGTAGTAGACTCCGCCGCCGCCGCGCACAACGGTCTTGGAATCCTCGTCAAGCACCCATGCAAATGAGATGCGGGGTGAGAAGCCGAGGCGCCTGGTGGCGAGAAAGTTCTGCCAGTCGTAGCGCACGCCGGGTGTGATGGCGAAGCGTGCATTGATTTTCCACTGGTCCTGGATAAAGGCGCCCATCTCCTGCTGGTGATAGATGAAGTGGACGTCGCCGGTGTTTTGCGAGAATTCCGACGGAAGATTGTCGGAGTAATTCTGGAGAGCCGACTCGGCAACGCTGCCATCGGCATTCAGCGTGGGACCGAAGGTGTAGGTGCCGAGTGCGTTGGTGTTGTCGTCGAAGGCGCGTCGGCTGATGTGGGGAATGCCGGCGCCAAACTTGAAAGTGTGCCGTCCGTGCGTCCACGTCACCATGTCGCTGATGCGGAAGTTGTATTCGGTGCTGAGGTAGTCGCCCTGCGCAGAGCCGCCGACGAAGTCACCCGCAACGTTGACCTTCGGCGCCTCGAACACATTGGCGTGGGCGTTGAAGTCGTGTTCGCCGACCACGGAAAACTGATTGAGCAGCACGGCAGAGAGCGTCGAGTCGATGTGCACCACTGTGTCGTCTTCATGGTACTCACTGTTGTAACCGCTGCCGGCAAGCGACTGGCCGCCGACGCCCTGGTTCTGCCCGGTCCACTCCTCGTAGCTGTATTGCGCATAGGCCGAGTACTTGTCGCCGAACTGGTGAGCGGCGCGGACGCTGAATTCAGTGTCGCGCGTGGGCGAAGGCACGTTGGCCTGAAAGAGTCCGGCGGGATCGGCTGTGGTGGGAAGGACGGTGGCATCGACGACCGAGTCGAGGTCCTCTTCGGCGCGATTGAAACTCGCAAGAAAGCTGCTTTTCTTTGCGAAGAAGATCGGGCCGGTCATGCTGCCTTCATATACGCGGCGCTGCTCGAAGGGCTTTGACGGAGCGAGAGCGTTCTGCGCATTCAGGTCCGAATCGCGGAAGAGGAAATTGAACTGGCCATGGTATTTGTCGGCGGCGGATTTGGAGATGATCTCCATCTGGCCGCGGCCGGGCCAGTAATACTGCGCCGAATAAGGATCCTGGTTGATGCGCACTTCCTGCACGGCCGAGGCCGATACGGTTACGCGATTGGCCTCGACGCCATCGACCATCAAGCCCGATCCGCCTGTTGCCGACGCGCTGTCATCGAGGAAGGAACTCATTGCAGTGACGTAGTCGTTGTCGAAGATTGGTAACGCTTTCAAATCGCTCGAGGTCATCACTGAAGAGTCGCGATTGTCTTCGGATGCGGTGAGATCTTCGTCGGTATCGCCGTTTACCCGGACATTGGTGGCAACTGCGGCGATGGGCAGCGTGATGTGCAGCGGCGCGGCCATGACGTGGGCTGCCGGGGCTGCAGCCGAGACCACGTTGGGCCGGACTGTTACCGGAAGATGAACGGTTTCAAAGCCGGGCTCGGAGATGACCAGCGTGAAACTGCCGGCGTGAGGCGCGGCCATCAGGAAGTTTCCAACCCCGTCGGACTTGGTTGTACCGGCGATCGATCCGTCGGTATTGACCAGGTCGACTTCGGCGTTGGGCACGATGGCGCCCGTGGGGTCGGCGACCACGCCCTGTACGGTGGCGGCGGGTGCGGGCTTTGAACTGGAACTTGACGAAGTCCCGGCGAAAATCGCGGCGGGCGAGAAAAGGAACACAGACCAAGGCATAAAAGCGAAACATGCAAATCTCCAGCGAAACCGAACATCGAGGCCAGGGGGACCGGCCGGTCACTGCTCTTGCACCCGGGCGCCAAGTTCGCGGTTCGAGGCGGACATTCGCCAGTCAGCGAATGTCTTGGGAGAGGAAGCTCATCTCCCAGCTCCGCGCCTCGAAACTGATGCTGGACTGTTTCTTGGACTGCGCTCTAACTCCAAGCATCATGCGCAGTTGCAGTCTTTCTTTGTGGGCACCCTTATGAATTGATTCTCGCAGGACTCAGGGCGGCTGTCCAGTCCGCCGGGGAGTCGACGAGCACATCGGGGGGAATGGCTTCGAGGCTTCCAGGAGCGAGGCCGAAGGTGCAGCCGATCGACCCATGCGCCGGCGTTGCGGGCGGTGAGCACATCCACCTGGCTGTCGCCGATCATTATGGTCTGTTCGGGAGTAGCGCCTGCCTCCTTCATCAAGGACGAGTAGGCCCTCGGGATCGGGTTTTTTGGTTGGGAAACTGTTGCCGCCACAGATGCGCAGAAAGTAGGGGGCGAGTCCCAGGGCTTCGCAGATGGCCTGGGCTGGACGCACCGGCTTGTTGGTAAGCACGGCCATGGCGCGCGCCGGCACATCGACTTGGTCATGCACCTGGTGCAGCGCCCTGAGCGCTTCAAGCACGCCTTCGTAGGCGTAGGTGTAGTCCAGCTTGTGCTCGCGATAGTAGTCGAGAAAGAACTTGTGGGCTTCGGCGAGCAGTTCGTCGCTCGGCTCTTCTCCGTCGTCGGTGGCAAACGCGCGCCGCACCAGCACCAGCACCCCGTTGCCGATGTAGCTTGCAATGGTCTCGTCGGAAAGCTTCGGGCGACCAAAATTTGCGAGCGTGGCATTCACACTGTTGCAGAGGTCTTGTGCCGAGTCGATGAGGGTGCCGTCCAGATCAAATACCAGCAGTTTGAGGTGTTCGACAGGCACAGGACGAATAACCCGGATCATGTTTCCAGTGTAACGGGACCGGCAGACGAAAGACGCCGCCGGTCTCATGGTTCGCACTATTCGCGGAAAGAAGTAATTGCGGTTAGAGCCGTCAAGTGTGCCAGATTTCAGGCAGCATTCCTTGAAGAATGGTTCGCTCTGCCTTGCCGCTCAACGATAGACCCTGCCATCAATCTCCACGCATGGGCACCACAGGCAGAACCGGACCGCCCGGCGTGGCGCAAACGCGCTGTAATCCGGCTGCAGCCAGTGATGCATTCCTAAGCGGCACGCCAATGCGCGCAACGCGCCCGACTCGTGCTCGCGATGCGGCCACATTTGCTGGAGACTTCGGGCCAAATGCGCCTCTTCGGGATGTGGAAATTCCCCCTGCATCGCGAGAACCCTCATTTGTATGGACACCGCGCACTCCCAAAATGTTCTCCACAGTGCGAAAATGCAGCTTCATGCGAAGGAAGGGAAACAAATCGATGAGATTCAGATTCAGTGGCCTCACTTTGCTGCTGATGCTCGCCGTTCCCATAGGAGTGGCGCAGCAGGCGGGTACGGCACCCGTCGCGGCCAGCGAAAATATTCCGAACCTCGGCCCGCTGCTCGAGCGGGTGAATACGCTCAAGTCGGAATTGCGGCAATACCACGCCTGCAGCTGCACGTGCGGCTGCTACTCGAAGGACCTGGATCTCGAGGCGGATCGCGCCGTTGCTTTCCTGGAAGCGCGCGCGCATCGCCGTGACAATGAAAAAACGGCTCTCGTTCTCGACATTGATGAAACGGCATTATCGAATTGGGAGGAGATGTCGGGTGCGAATTTCGAGTACGACAGCAAGGACTTCAATGCCTGGGTTGAGTCGGCGCAGGCACCGGCCATTCCGGGGACGCTGCGCATCTACAACGCGGCGCAACGACTGGGGGTGAAGGTGTTCTTTCTGACGGGACGGCCAGAGGCCCAGCGCGCATCAACGGAGACCAACCTGCGGCTGCAGGGATTCAGCACGTGGCAGCAACTGATCCTGCGCAAGCCGGAGGAGGCGAAGATGACCGCGCTCGCGTATAAGTCGGGGGAGCGCGCGAAGATTGCGGCGATGGGATATCGGATCATCCTCAACGTCGGCGATCAGTGGAGCGATCTGCGCGGCAAGCCGGAGGCGGAATTCTCAGTGAAGTATCCTGACCCTTTTTATTTCATCCCGTGACGAGAGGACAGATGCAGAAATTGGGGGAGGGAAAAAGGCAGGCGAGGCCTCCCAGGAGGTTGAGCTAAGTCATCGCGGTCTGATGGCAAAACTCCGAGACCTCGCCTGAGGAACGAACTTGTTGATAAATCCGTTGCGGTTGCGCGGCCCAACCCAGCCACCTAGACCTGGCCGCAAGAACATCTGCAAATCAATGAACGCGAACGTCGCCCGAACCGGTTTCGATGCGCACGGTTGGTCCGCCGCCATGCACCTTGCCGACGATGTGGTGCTTGTCGAACGATCCCTGGACGGTCATTTCAGGATCGCTGTGCACGGAGCCGGACCCGGTTGAGGCATCCAGCGTGAAGGCGGAGCTACCTGCCCAGAATTCAACGCTGCCGGAGCCGGTTTCAAGCTTCCAATCGGAAGTCGGTGTGCCCGCAACCTTGATGTTGCCCGAGCCGGTGCCCGCACGCAGGCTTCCATTCACGTTCTTCAACTCGACGCTGCCGGAGCCGGTCTGCGCTTTTACATCACCCTGGCCGGTCTGTTCAGCGTAGATGTTGCCGGAGCCGGTGTTGAGGTTGAAACCGCCCTGCAGACCGGTGGCATGAATGCCGCCCGAACCCGTTCCGAGCTTGGCATTCTGGCCGACGCCGTCGTCGTTAATGTCGCCGGAGCCGGAGTTGGCCTCGAGGAAAGCATTCGCCGGAGCTTCGATATCGTATTCGATGCTGATGTTGTGGTAGTTCTCGTGGCGCTGGCCGATGCGAATGATATTTCCCGTCTGCTCGACCGGTGGATTGTTCGCGATTTCCTGGACCTTGGCCTCGTCGGCGCCCCAGTTGGACTTCACATGGCCGACGATGTGGACGCGGTCCGCAGACCCATGCGTGATGTGGATATGTCCGGAGCCGGTCGAGACTGTCAGTTCGACGTGGCCGTTGACGGTGAGGTTCCGTTCGAAGGTTGCTTCATTGGCCAGCGCCGGAATAGCGGCGAAAGCCAGAATTGCTGCTGCAAATGCAAATCGCTTCATCCTGTTCCTCGATTCACTTCTGTTTCTGCGGCCAGAGCACTGGGTTCTGGTTCAGCTCATTCTTCCCGATTCGTCGCTTCTGGCCTTGTTTTGTTCATCGTGCCGTCAGTTGCTGGGGGAGGGAAACCAACACTACGTCGTTGGAATGAGCATGCGCATTGCCAAAGGCACTGTGCGTTGCAACTTCACTGATTTGTTCGCGCCAGCCTTGGAAAAGTGGCAGACGTCCGCACCGCGGGTGTCCGTTTGCGAACACCGTTGTGCGGCACTGAACAATTTGCCCTGGGCGCAGGAGCTGGCGGATTGGCTAATCTTTCGCACTCGTTTTCTCAAGAGTTTCTGTACTACAGGGATGACGTTTGAAACCGCACCGTTGTTAACAAGAAATCGTTAACTCAAAACACCGAAAATCGTTAACGCGAAACATCGAACTTCAAACGCGGAACTGCTTTATTGCTGCAGTACGACCTGATCGCCTTCTTTGAGGCCCTTGACGATCTCGGTCTGCGAGCCGTTGGAGAGGCCGACAGCCACGGCCACTTTGCGCGTGCCGTCCTTCTGGTTCTTGTCGGGAACCTGGACGAAGGCGTTCTTCTGCGCGTCGTAGCTCACGGCGTTTTCAGGAACCATCAGCACAGCCTTGTGCTCATCGAGCATGATCTCGGCATTGGCGGTCATGTTGGCTTTGAGTTCGCCGCCGGGATTGTCGATGCTTACGCGCACCTCAAAGGTAGTGACGTTATCTTTTTCAACGCCGAGCGGAGCGATCTTGGTGACTTTGCCGTAAAAGAAGCGGTCGCGGAAGCTCTCGACCTTGATGCGAGCTGGTTGTCCCATGTAGACGTGTGCAATGTCGGCCTCATCCACCTTGCCCTGCACGTAGACTTGATTGACATCGCCTTCGGTCATGACCAGGGTGGCCGTGGAGCCGAGCACCAGGATGGAACTCACGGCGTCGCCCATCTCCACGTCGCGCGAGAGGATCTCGCCGTCCATGGGGGCTACGATCGTGGTGTAGCTCAACTGCTCTTCGAGTTGTTTGAGGCTGGCCTGGCTCTGGGCCACCTGGGCCTTTGCCTGTTTCAGCTTGGCAGTGTCGACGCCAATCTGTGCCTTGGATGAATCGCGGCGGGTGAGAGCAGCGAGATAGTCCTTATTCGCATCATCCAGCGCCTGCCGGCTCACAATGCCGTCCTTCGACAGCTGTTGGTTGCGTTCAAGGGTGGCTTTGTACATGGGGAGATCAGGCGCGGAGGCATTCACTTTGTCCTGTACGATGTTCGCTTCAAATGTGGCAACGTTTGCCTCGGCCCCGGCGAGCTGCGCCCGCTGTGCATCCACCTGGGCTTCAATTTCCTGTTGATCGAGTTGCGCCAGCGGCTGCCCTTTGTGGACCTTGTTGTTGATGTCGACGAACAGCCTGGTGACGATGCCGGATGCCTTGCTTTTGACTTCAACCTTGGTGATGGGCTGAATCTTTCCGGTCGCCACCACCGACCGCAAAACGTCTCCGCGCTGCACCTTGGCGATGCGGTTGGGATCGATATTCGTCGACCGCACCAGCCGCGCCGCGCCAACGCCAATCACCACAATGACCAACAGGACTACGGATCCAATCCAGATCCAGATCTTTTTGCTTTTGCGCGAAGCCATGGAGCCCCCCAAAGGACCAATCAGGAGCCTCTCGCTCCCCGAATATGAAAACCGAATGAACGAGCCAGTTGCCCGGTGAAGAACGGAACTTCAGGAACCGATAAGAGCAATTTCAGTTCCAGAAAGCCTAAACGAAGCAGAATCGATTCAGTTCGTCTGCCGGCTGTAATCGAATACGCAGCCCGCGCGTAGTTAGTTCCAGACATGGCTGTGACTCGCCCGATCCGGGATTGGTGAGCACCAAATTGGGCATGGGATTGGGCCTGTCCGGCGCGAATGCTATCCTCACAACCGGGATGCACGGTCTGCCGCTTCTCCAGGTTGTCGCTGTCGCCATGCTGATTCTGGCCAATGCCTTCTTTGTGGCCGCCGAATTCGCGATGGTGAGCACCCGCGATACGCGCATCGAGCAGCTCCTCGCCGCTAACGTTTCGGGCGCTCGCGCCGTTCGACGGCTTCAGCACGATCTCGAGTACTTCTTGCCGGCTGTCCAACTTGGCGTCACCCTGTGTTCCCTGGCCATTGGCTGGATCGGCGAACCGCTGGCGGCCAGTGTCGTTCTTGGCTGGATATACCTGCTGCCGCAGCCGCCGGCCCACGCGCAGATCTTCGCGCATGCGGCTGCCATCGCGGCCGTCGCCATTGGCTTTGCCATCATCACTTACCTTCACGTGACCATCGGCGAGCTTGTTCCCAAGTCTCTTGCTCTTCGCCGCGCCGAGGCACTGGCGGTCGCTGTTGCGCCGTCGATGCTGATCTTCATGCGGATGGCACGGCCTGCGGTGCGTCTGCTGAAGGTTTCGGCCGCCGTCATTCTTCGCGGCTTCGATATCCCGATGACGGAACGCGCCGCCGTGCACTCGCCCGAGGAACTGAAGCTGATCACTACGGCCGCGCGACGCCTCGGTCTCTTGCCGCGTTTTCAGGAGACGCTGATTCATCGGGCCATTGAGCTGGACGATGTCCCGGTGCGGGAGATCATGACGCCGCGCCAGCGCATCTTTTCGCTGCCGTCGAACATGCCGATTGAAGAGGCGAGCGCCCAGGTGATCGAGCACATGAACTCGCGGGTTCCGGTGTATGACGAGACGCAGGGACCGGAGCACATTATCGGCATCGTTTACTCCAAGGATCTATCCCGGCTGATGTTCTTCCGGCCCAAATCGCAGCAGCGCCCGGCCTCGCCGCAGAGTGCCGTGGACACGGCCGCTTCGCGCCCTGCCAATCCGCAGATTGGACTGCCGTTCATGGAATTGCGGCTGCGGCAGGTGATGCGCGAGGTGCTGGTCGTGCCGGAAACCAAATCCGCGCTGGCACTGCTGCGCGAATTTCAGAAGCGACGCCGGCAGATGGCAATTGTTGTTGACGAGTTTGGATCAACGGTCGGGCTCGTCACTGCGGAGGATGCCATCGAGCAGCTTACCGGCGAACTGGAAGACGAGTTCGACGATCCTGAACGTCCGGTGCTTGCCAATGCACAGGGAACGCTGGTGCTGGAGGGAGGCGCCAACCTGCGCGATCTGGAGACGCAGATGCAATGGAGCCTGCCGCGCGATGGGGGGGTTGAAACCATCGCCGGATTCATGCTCACGCGCCTGGGCCACATCCCCAAGGCGGGCGAGACCGTGGATTACGAGGGCCGGCGGCTCACCGTAGCGGAAATGGAAGGCCGGCGTATCGCGAAGATCAACGTCGACCCCATCGACACGCCTGGCGAGGTACCGGGCATTGCAGCCGACTCCAACCCGACAGTTTCATCCTGAGCTATTCCGGGGAACCACGCCCTGGCAAGATGGCACAATCGTGAATCCGATGGCGCTGGATCGAATGCGTCTGAGAAACTGACCAGCTTTTCGAGTTTTGGGCTCAGCCTCCGGCGTAGGCCCAATTTGTTTCGATTACCTGGTGTCCTTGTTTGCGGAGTGCGTCAGCCTTGTCTTTTTCGGCGTCCTTGGAAGTGACCTGGTCGCACGTGACGCTTATACCTCCCTCATTGCCGGATTGGCCGATATACGTCCTGAAGTCTTTGGCCCAGGGTTCTTCCATCATGGTTGTTGAGTCCGCCGTTTTGATGGGGAAGACTGCGCTGATGCGCACCACCTGCGCATTCGGAGAGGTGTAACACAACATCTGCACGGGACCGCCGGAACTCGAACCGCCCCCCGAAGACGAAGCTGATGAGCCCGATTTACAAGAAGCACAAAACCAAACACCGCAAAGCGCGGCTGCAAGGCCCGAGGTTCGCATGATTCTGTTCTGCATCGTTCCTCCAATGAAACCCGTAGCCGGATCGGGTTTGCGTTCCAAACCGAGCCAGCGCGATAAAGCGAGGGGATGATCCAACGAGTATAGAGGCGGCAGCATAGCTTGTTGCACCTCCAAAGGGAATTTGCACCAATCCGGGTGCACAGGCCTGTTGCGTTATCGCATGTATATCTATGTGTATAAATGAGTTAAATAGATTGAATAGCGAAAGATGGAACCATGGCGAGAACCTTGGTGTGTTTTAACGCTACGCGATAGTCCAAGGCTCACATGTTACTTGCGTTACAGGAGTAATTCGAACCTGCGTTACTTATCACTTGTTTGGTAACACCTAGGTGCTACACAATGCCACCAAGGGTTGACTATGAGACAAGAGACTTATCGATTCGCACTTGACCAGGCGACTGCGGAACTCAGCGACATTGTTACGCAGTTCGAGTCGCTTAAAGCAAAGAAGGAACAGATCGAAAAGATTGTTGATGCTCTCAGGCCTTTCATCGGTCTGCAGGCCGAGACCCCAACCGTTGCGGCGACCGAAGCAGCCTTTGCTCCGGTGTTTGCCCCAGCGCCCGTAGTTGAACAGACAGTTTCCGAACCCGAATTCACATTCATGCAGGTCTCGGGACCAGGTATGCAGGTTGAGAAATCGGAACCAGCCCACGTGGAAACTCGCGTGGAGGAAAAGGAAGAGATTCTCGAGCCGGTGCATGCAGGGATGGACGACGCGACACCGGAGCAGGTTGCGTATTTCCGGCAGCCGTCCGCGGATCCGTTCCAGCGACGCATCGACGACGCATTGTGGGGGTGGCAGCAGAGGCCGGAGGGGCTTCTGTCGCCTATCTAGCAGCATCGGGCCAAAAGTGCAGGAGCAGGCGTAAAAAAGGGCCATAAAATGCGAGCCGTTCCGCTTGGAAATGAAGCGGAAATGGTCAACCCAGACAGGCGCTCTCCGCCCACGGCGGAGAGCGCCTGGTCGCGTCTATACGATTTATTTTGTTACAGATAGGACTAACATGATAGTTGCAGAAGGAATGTCTTGCGGGCTTTGGAAATCATGCTAAATTCGCCATTGTGGAGATGGATATGAAGCCCAATCAAGGTGAGGTTTATCGCATCGCGTTTGACTCGGCGAACTCGGAATTGAACGACATCCTGGGGGCGTTTGAGGAACTCAGGGCGCGCAAGGATCGGATCGAAAAGGTCGTGACGGCCCTCAAGCCCTTGCTGGGCGCCGAAGAAGCCGCCGCTGCGGCTGCCGCGGTGCAGAGCGCTTCCGATGCCGCCAACCAGGCTACCCAGTCATCAGAGGAAGTTCCCACGTATCAGTACCAGGGTTCGAACGGTTCGAACGGCGCTTCGTCGGATCCGTTTGCGCGACGACTCGACAACGCTCTTGGACACGGCGTGGGACGGAAGTTCAGCCGGCAGTTCTAAGACAGCAAGCAGACCAGGCTCAACGGTTGGCGGTGCCATGCACCTGCCCGACGTTGAGCTTTTTGTTGTCTGAAAGACGTTTGGCCAGAAGAACGGACTGGGTTCGTGCTTTCCCACTCATGGCGCGATACCATGCTGCAGTCAGTGAACCCTGGGGGACTGTGGCGGCATCGGGTGCGTCGTCCGAGATGGGGTCCACCTGGCGCGCCATCAGGCGCCGAGCGCGCGCGGTAACTCTTACTATTGACTCTTACTTTGTGCCCTCATGTGCGTGCTAGACTACGCGCCTGGAGAGGGCATGAAACCGGAAGGACACATTGAGATTTATCGTGTAGCGTTCGACGCTGCGAATTCAGAACTGACCGAAATCAGTGCGGAGTTTGAGAGGCTTCGCATTCGGAAAGAACATATCGAGAAGCTCATTCAGGTTCTGCAGCCGCTTCTCGCAGAAGGGGAACAGACAGCCGAGCGTGGTTCGGTTGCGGGATCATCGCTGCATGCGGAGACGGCAGGGGAAGCCGCGGTCGACGCGCATGGGAGCGCGGAAACGGTCCCTGCGGATCCATTCCAGCGCCGTATCGATCACGTGCTGGGAATCGGTGGGGGTATCCGCGACGTGAGGAAATACAGCCGGCAGTTCTAGAACAGCGACTGCGGCAATTTGCCATTTCCCAGGTCTCAAACACGGGACCTTCGCCCCATCGACGAAGACCAATGATGGGTGCCCGAGACCTGGGGCACCCTGCGATTCATCTCCGCCAGCGGAATCCTCTTGCTGACCTGGTGACCGATCTGGTTTACCGGCTGGTGAATGCGCGCCTGCGCTGAGCCAGGTCGGCGAACGGGATGGCGGTATTGATATGGCGGCGGGTGGATTTGGTCCTGCACCCGCATCAAAGGTAGGCGGGAGCATCCAACCTAAGTTTGTTCCCCGGATGCCCAAATCTTGAATTTCCTGATGAGGTTATGCGCGTCTTCCATGTCTAATGAGGTGACGCCGAAGCTTCCGGGTTTCGCAATGGCGCCGAAGTCAGAACGTACAAATAAGCAAATCACAAGAGTCGATTCAGGAGGCATGCGGTCTTGAAGTTTCCCCGTCGTGTGAGGTCGTGTTCCGATGCAGAACGGTTACCGGATGCTGTTGATTCGTGGAAGACAGCGGAAGTTGGATTTGAAGCCTGGCCTCGATGGAACCGGGTGTGGTTCGTCGCGGGCATAGCGGTTGTTCTGCTGGCAGGAGGCAACGCAGCGGTCGCACAATCGGCGGGACAGAGAATACAGACGGTTGGAGCCGCAGCGACTCTTGACCGGCCCGCGTTCACGGGAGACTGGCAGACGGGGGCATCAGAGATTCCAGATGCGCCTCGGCCGATTCTGTTTCAAGCCGGCAGCGATCCGCGAAAAGCCGGAACGGAGGAAGTTGCACTTCCGCATGCGGCGTCGACTGAGGAGATTGCCGGACTTCCTGCGTTCGACTCGGCCGATTGGAGTGCTTCGACGGACGGGGGTTTCAACGCGAGGGTAGAACCGACGACTCACGCTGGGTACGTGCCGCTGAAGGATTGTCCGACGGACGAGACGCGTGCCCGGGAGTGCCGGATGCACTGGGGCCCGATGGTGGTGGAATCGTTGCTCTTCAACGCATTTGAGGATGGGGGCAACGTTTATACGGGCTACTGGTATCGCAACGAAACGTTGACTGGGAAATGGTGGGATCGCTATGTGGCGTCGGTGCAGGAATGGCGCTGGGACCGCTGGTCAGACAACAATCCGTTTCTCGATGACTACGTCGGGCATCCCATGATGGGAGCGATCTCGAACAGCATCTGGATTCAGAATGATCCGAAGGGGATGACGCTTGAGTTTGCAAACGATGGCACGTATTGGCGCAGCCGGATGCGCGCGCTGGCGTGGTCGACGTTCTACAGCTTTGAATGGAAGCTTGGGCCGACGGGCGAAGCCGCAGTTGGACACAATGGCGACCATTTTTTCTACGACAAGGGCGTGCTGACCAATGAGACGGGATGGGTTGAGCTGGTCACAACGCCGGTGGGCGGCATCGGATGGACGATCGCGGA
This sequence comes from uncultured Acidobacteriaceae bacterium, assembly GCA_963830285.1. Classification (GTDB taxonomy): domain Bacteria; phylum Acidobacteriota; class Terriglobia; order Terriglobales; family Acidobacteriaceae; genus Telmatobacter. The sequence continues at coordinate 17,407 of CAWHLU010000006.1, read as the reverse complement.
GGATTATCTCGACAAGCATGTTGTGACGAAGCTGGAGGACAAGAGCCGCAATCCAATTTTGCTGACGATGTATAACTTTCTGACGCCGGCGCGTGGTTTTGCAAACATCCTGCGGTTCCGGCCGCCCTGGTATCGCGATTCGAGGGTTGTGAAGGCGAATAGTTTCTGGAGCGATTCCGGAGAGGGTGTTACGGCCTCGACCGCGGATGCAATGCGCTATGCGTCGAGGCACCACGACAGCAAGGCGGAGTCGTATCTTGCCTCGGTGGAGCGGGTACCTGTTGCCCCGCCGCCGAACTGGCAGGGGCCGGGCGGCAAGCATGAGTTCGGCACCTGGTGGGGACTGTCGGTGATGAGCGGCCACATCTGGGGATATGCCGGGGATGTGAAATACATGCCGATCGATTTGCGCTACTCCTACGAGTTTTATCGGCATCATGAGTCGTGGACGATGCGGTATTCGCCGGAGCTGACAGCACTGGCCATGCTTGACTGGCCAACGCCGAACACGACTCCAACGGGAACGATGTACAACCAGCGCGAGCGCGTGTATGGCAGCGGCTTGAGCCCGGTGGGATTTCAGGCTGATTTTCTTCCACTGCATCGAGTGCAGCCGTTCCTCTCGACGGATGGGGGATTCATCTACTTCAGCGATCGGGTGCTGAGCCCGCAGGGGTCGCAGTACATGTACACGATCGACTTCGGAACGGGGTTGAATATCTTCCACCACAAGAACCAGGCGGTCACGATCGGCTATCGCTATCAGCATTTGTCGAATGCCAATATCAGCATGCACAACCCTGGCACGGATGCGAACACGTTCTACGTGGGAGTTTCGCGGTTCAGAACGAAAGGGGATCAGCGGACGGAGCGGGATTTGCATTGAGCGCGTTTGCGGCAGCCTGGTACGCCGCGCTTACCAACTCCACGTGTATCCGATGCCGGTGGTGGTGTACCACGGGACGGTTGGAATCTTGTTATAGGATTCCTGAATCCAGATTGCATTGTGATCGTTGAAGTGGATGACGGCGCCGAGTGCCTCGCCGTCATAGAAGCGATTCTCAATGTGCGCGTCGCCGGTAAAGCTGCTGAGGCCTGCCTGGATCCAAGTATAGGCCGTGACAATCTTGGTCTTGGGCAGGCCGAAATTTTTCATGATACCCAAAGCTTCAGTGTGGGAGCCGAAATCGGTATGGAAGAAGCCGTGCGACCCCGCGTTCTCATAGGTGTAGGCGAAGGTGAGTTCGTCGCCGATCGGGTCCCTTTTGAGGAAGCCGAAGGTGTGGCCTATGCCGATGTTGAGGTTGGCGCGGGGAAGCAGTCCAGGACGATCGAAGTCCGATCCCGGCATGACGAAGAAGTCAGTGGACGTGCTGGCCGACTCCGGCGCGGCGTCGCTTGCCTGTGTTGGTGATTGTGCGCAAGCGGGAAGAGGAAGGACGAGAACAGAGGCAAGGATGCTGCGAGATAGAAGGGCTGTCATCGTCACACAACACCTCGGATGAATGCGTAAGGCGATAGCCTTATCGAATCATCGAGAGCGTGAATGATGCATGAAGATGGTTGCTGCTCGCGCACGATGTGGAACGATCGCAGGGAAGGGTTAGCCGGCGTGGGGCTCTAACTGAATAATTTCGGGCAGGAGGTCGGAGTCGAGTGCGATCATCAAAGTGCCGATGGTGATGGGAAGTTCGAAGCGGCGGGGACCGCAGGAGCCGGGGTTGAAATAGAGTACGCCCTTGCGATGAGCGATGTGTGGTTTGTGAGAGTGACCGTAGAGGACGGCTGCGAATCGGGCCGCGGCGGGGTCAAGGTGCAGGGTATGCACGTCGTGAAGCATGTAGATGTAACGGCCTTCGAGCAGCAGGACCTCGGTTTCAGGGAGGCGGCTGCATGGGCCGGAGCGATCGACGTTGCCGCGGATGGCGGTGACCGGAGCTATGGTTGCCAGAGACTTGAGGATCTCGGGATCACCGACGTCGCCGAGATGCAGAATGCGCTCAACGCCAGCCAGGGCGGGAAGGACTTCAGGTCGGAGCAGGCCGTGGGTGTCGCTGACGACGCCGAGCTTCATCGGCTCAAGCTGAACAGGAGCGACCAGCGACTCCTGGATTTTGCGATCTCAGGTTGCTTGACGGGGTCGAGCATCTGGCGGGGATATCCGGGAGTGTCCGCATTATCCATCGCCATGCAGTAGACGCCGCTCCAGTTGTTCTGCCATTTCCACTCTTTTCCCGCACCTGACGCCTGTGCCTCGATGTGGGCGGCGGCGTGCGTGGGTGAGAGCTTTTCATTGCAGTGGGGACAGCGCGGCGAGGCGCCCTTACGGAAGCGTCCACCACACGCACATGGCTGGAGATAGGATTCCCACGAGGCGTCGATCTCAGCGAACTGAACGGAGAGTGGAGGAAACCCGGCCACGAACGGGTTGGAGTAATTCAGGATGGCGAGCATTCCGCAATCGTCGCAGTATGCGTAGGAGTTATCGCCAAAGCCGGAGTGCCACAGTGAGTAGCGGTATAGGCGCTTGCAATGCTCGCAATCGCCTTTTTTCATGATGACCATCGGTTCTTTACAACCTCATTTCCAGACGGGTACACGGATCGAGCTGATCGCGCGGGGCGTCTCCCAGGAAGTCGAGCACTACACCTGCTACCACCAGAAATCAGAACGAGATCCAGTGAATCAAGATGGAATCTCGTATAGCGAGGCCCGGGGCAGGTGAAGCCACTCGTGTTACGTTGACTCTGTTGGCTCTTTCACTTTTGCCTGGCCTGCGCTGCTCTAACATTGCTTCTTGTGATCATTTGATTCACGAGCCTGAAGCAGTGCAAGAGACGGACCCAGAATACCCGAAAACCGACATGAAGGAATTACCCCGCATCAACGAAGTACACGTTCGGACAAACTGGCGGCAAGCGGTCTCTGCCTATACCGAGCCGCGTGTTCTGCAGGTTCTCGCACTCGGATTTGCCAGTGGCCTGCCTCTGCTGCTGACCTACTCAACTCTTTCAGCGTGGCTTGCTACGGTGGGAGTGCGGCGCGCAGCAATCGGCACCTTCGCTCTGGTTGGCACGCCCTACGCATTCAAATTTCTCTGGGCGCCGTTAATGGATCGCATACCGCCGCCGCTGCCGCTGGGACGACGGCGCGGCTGGGGAATTTCTATCCAGATACTTCTGATGGGCGCAGTTCTCGGTCTCGGATTGTGCAATCCCAGACGCAACCTGCCTTTGATGGCCGCGCTGGCGGTGCTTGTCGCATTTCTGTCTGCGAGCCAGGATATTGTGATCGATGCCTGGCGGGTAGAAATCCTGAATAAGGATCAGCAAGCTCCTGGAGCAGCCATGATTCAGTCCGGCTACCGGATCGGCATGCTGTCTGCCGGGGCAGGGGGCCTGTTCATCGCGGCGTATGCGGGGTGGTTCGCAGCCTATGCCACCATGGCGGCGCTTCTTGGCGTCGGGCTTCTGGTGTTTTTGTTTGGTCCCGAACCGAAGGTTGCGGCGGAAGCTTCCAGCGCGGCGGGATGGGGATGGCATGCGATTCGCCACGCGTTTTCGACTGCCGTGATCGGTCCCTTTCGCGACTTCATGCATCGGCCGCTTTGGCCCGTGATCCTGATTGCCATCTTCGGCTACAAAATGGGCGAGGCCATGGCAGGAGTGATGTCAACGCCGCTCTATATCTCGCTGAAATTTTCGCTTCCAGAGATTGCGACCGCCTCGAAGATATTTGGATTTTTCTCCATCGTGACAGGGTCCCTCATAGGGGGCGTTGTGACGACCCGATTGGGAATCCGCCGCGCACTGATTCTTTGTGGCATTTTGCAGTCGGTCGGGAACCTGTTCTTTGTCTTGCAGGCCGTCGAAGGGCATCGGATCGGCTACCTTGCTTTGTGCGTTACCGCCGAAAATCTCACGGGTGCAATGGCTGGAACCGCGTTAATCACCTGGCTATCGAGTCTGTGCTCACCCGCTTTTACGGCGACCCAGTTCGCACTGCTTTCCTCGCTTGCTTCGCTCAGCCGCACCGTGGTGGCTTCCTCAGGAGGAGTCTTGTCAGAGAAGATCGGCTGGGCGCCTTTCTTCCTGCTTACCAGTGTTGTTGGATTACCGGCCCTTCTTCTGGTCCTCTGGGTGGGACCGCGAGACGATTTCAACCAACGCACACCTGCCCTCTAACAGGCTGCGGAAAAACTCGGATTCCGTGTGCGACAGGTGGTGAGAGTTCCTCCGCGGCTAAAGCCGGCCCCAATTCTGTTGGTTTTATGCGGGGGTTGAAACCCCGCCTCCCTCCGGATCGAGTTTTCCGCAGCCTGCTAAATCTGCCGATGGCAGAATTCTGGGCTTCAGTAAATTCTTTTGTGATCGTCAGATAACCCCGGCGATGGGACGGCGGAGGGCTGCTGCAAATTGAGCAGGTGCGTCCAATTGGGATCCAAAAGCGCTGGCCACGGCGCCCGCCACCCCAGGGTTAACGGCGAATTCGCTTTCGAATGGCCCGGAAGTTGCACATGACCTTTACCGTTGGTAAGGTTACCGCGACCGGAAAATGAGTTATGAGTATAAGTAGCCGTGAATATTTCAGGTAAACAGATCTGCTCCGCCTTCGCGGTCCTTTTATTCTGCGCCAGGGCGTTGCCTCTGGCGAGCGAGCAAGCGCAGCCGGCGCCGGAGCCGGGGACCGTGCAGTTGATGTCGCTGGCGAACGAAGCTCGTGCGGCAGCGGGCGCGGGTCCGCTTCAGTGGGACGACGCACTGGCGGAGGCCGCGCGCAAGCACTGTCTGCGCATGGCCACCGAGGGTCCGCTCGCGCATCGCTATCCGGGGGAATTGGATCTCTCAGAGCGAGCGGGATTGGCGGGCGTGCATTTTGACCTGGTCGAGGAGAACGTGGCGGTGGGCCCAACGCCGGTGGTGATTCACGATGAGTGGATGCACTCGACGGGGCATCGCGAGAACATGCTGAATCCGGTGGTAGACCGGGTGGGCATCGCGGTGATTGCAAGCCACGGCGTGCTGTATGCGACGGCGGACTATGCGCACGGGGTGCAGGAGCTTTCGCAGACAGAGATTGAAGAGCGGGTTGCGGTGTTGGTCCGGTCGAGCGGAGTAGCGATCGGCGGAAGTGCCCCAATGGCACGTTCGGCCTGCACGATGGAGAATGGCGTGCCTCGGTCGTCCGGACCGGTGCAACCACGCTTCGTGATGCGCTGGCAGGACTCGGACCTGAGCCATCTGCCGAAGGAACTGGCGGATCGGCTGGCATCGGGCCGGTATCGCGAGGCGAGCGTAGGAAGTTGCGACCCGGCGGGTGTCGATGGCACCTTTACGGCTTACAGAGTAGCGGTGCTGCTGTACTAGAGCACTTTCCTATCGCCTCGATATCCATCGAAGTGGCTCTTACTTCCAATCCAAGGAACAACATCTGTCGCCCCCAACCGCGGACGAAACCCGGACTAATGATTCGAAGGCGCGTTGGAAGTTGGCGCATCCGCCGGTGCGAAGGATTTGATTGGTCGCAGTGACGGAGCGGGTTCGCAGGAATATTCGCAACGAGGGAATCGGCGAGTGTTTCGAAGGTGGCCTCTTTTTGCCTTAGCTGCCATAACCACCGAGCATTTAACTTGTAGATGCGAGGGAGATGACAACCAGACAGGCCAATTCTTTCCGCCGTTCCCGATTGCTGTGGATTGGAGCGCTCGTCGCGATCGTGGCAGCGGTGGCTGGCGCCTTTTTTCTGGGGCGGAAAGCCTCACGGGCCTCTCGCGGCGCTGCGGCTCCAACGGCCCAAAGCTCAGACTACGTCGATCCGGCGGAATGCACGCGTTGTCACCGGGATGTCGCCGCAACCTACCGCAAAACGGGCATGGGACGCTCGTTCTCGAAGGCTTCGGCGGCGAACGCCGTGGAAGACTTTGCGCGAGCCAACACGGTCGATCATCGCCTTTCCGGCAAGCGCTACGAAATGGTCGAACGGAATGGCGAGTTATTTGAGAGGCGATCGCAAGGTGGCTTCGAGGGCAAAGAGACGAACGTGATGGAAGAGCGGATCGACTACGTAATCGGCTCGGGCAATCATGCGCGCACCTACCTGCATCGGGCCGCGAATGGACAGCTGATTGAGCTGCCGGTGACCTGGTACGCGGAAAGCAAGGGCTACTGGGCAATGAGTCCGGGCTACGACCGAAAGCACCAGAGCGACTTTTTCCGCGCCATCAAGCCGGAGTGCATGTTCTGCCACAACGGCTATCCGCAGGGCGACGCAGGATCTCTGCACGTAGATGCGAATCTGGACAAGTCGATCTTCCCGGAACCGTTGCCCCAAGGCATCGACTGCCAGCGCTGTCACGGGCCTGGCAGGGCGCATGTCGAGGCGGCGAGTGACAGTCATTCCTCAGCCGAACAGGTGCGGGCGACCATCGTCAACCCTCTGCGACTCGGTCGGGAGCGGCAGCTTGAGGTCTGCATGCAGTGCCACCTTGAGACCAGCTATCTTGAACCGAACGAGCAGCGGGCTTTCGACCGCCCAATCTTTTCCTATCGGCCGGGCGAGCCGATGGAGGACTACAAGCTTTATTTTTTGCCAGATGCAACGAACGCGACGGACGACCGGTTCGAGATCGCGCATGCGGCATTCCGGCTGCGCAAGTCAGCATGCTTCCGCAACAGCCAGATGACTTGCCTGACCTGCCACGATCCGCATGACATTCCGCATGGGCCAGAGGCTACGGCACACTACGTGGAGGCTTGCCTCAGCTGCCATCACGACGTCAAGCACACCGTGGCGCTGCCGGCGGCGAGCACGTGCCTGACCTGCCACATGCCGAAGCGCCGCACCGACGATGCGGTGCATGTGGTGATGACCGACCATTTCATCCGGCGCACCGAGCCGAAACGCGATCTGCTCGCGCCGCTCGCTGAGGCCGCGGTGCCCGTGCATGCCGTCACGAACGTCGCGCTTTACTATCCTGAGAAATCTCCGGCGACGCCGGCGGCGGAAATCGCCGTGGCCGAGGCGCAGGTGAAAAACGACCATGGTATGGAACGCCTGCAGACAAGGCTGGAACGGTACCAGCCGGGCGCGCCGGAGCCTTATCTCGCACTGGCTCAAGAGTACGAGCGTCAGGGAAATGAGACGGAGGTGGCGCGCTGGTCGCGGCTTGCGCTGGAGAAGCGTGGAAACTTCGAGCCGGCCATTGTGCAGCTCGCCCATGCGCTGTTTGCGACGCACCAGGATGCAGAGGGAACGCGAACACTCGAAGAGGGAGTGGCGCAGTATCCGCAGGATGACCTGATGCTGAGCGATCTGGGCAACGCGTATCTGCGCAGCGGAGACGACCGCGCAGGCTGCCGCGATGCTGGAGCGCGCGGCGAAGGCGAATCCAGAACGGCCCGAGGCGCACAACCTGCTCGGGGTGATCGCCAGGCGACGAGGGGATTTGAACACGGCGGAGCGCGAGTTCCGCGAGGCCCTGCGGTGCCAGCCGGACGACGCCGAGACCAACGACAATTTGGGGAATCTGCTGTTTGAACGCGGTGTCTACAAAGAGGCGGCCTTTTACTTCGAGAGGGCGGTCGATGCCGATCCGATGCTTGCCGAGGCGCATCATCACTTCGGCCGTTTACTTGCGGTGATGAACCAGTTGCCCCGCGCGGTCGCGGAGCTCAACGAGGCTGCGCGGGAGAGCGCCGGAGATTTTCAGATCCACGAGGACCTGGCTGATCTGCTTGCTGCGACCGGCCATGAAAGCGACGCCGCGACTCAATATAACCGTGTGCTCGAACTCAAGCCCAATCATCCGCAGGCACAGCTGGGTCTGGGAATAACGCTACTGGAGCAACACAGGCCAGCCGAGGCGCGGCAACATCTGGAGGCCGCGGCGCAGGGCCCTGACGCAGAGACGGCGCGACGTGCAAACGCTCTTCTTGCTCAGCAACGACGCTGAAGGTCCTGGCTCGTCTCTCGCTGTGCGTCATTTGGCGAGCACATCGGCGGTGATCCAATTGTGCAAGCCGCAGAGGGAAGGGCCGAATTGCCTCCCCTCTGATCCTGCATCGGGAACGAAGATCTATTTCCGTGCGGTTATCTTGAAATCCGCGGGCGGCTCAAACAGGGATCGTGCCGGCTCACTCAATTGCACGTTGGTGAGTTGATAGGTCGTTTTCCCGTAGCGAGGATCGTCTGTAGTCGACTCCACGACCGCGGCGATGGCCGGCGCGAACCACGTCTCGGTCACAATCGAGATGGGCTTCTCATTCCCAACTGCAGCTGCCGGGATGGTGATGGTCTGCCGCGTGCCGGTGCAGTCAACGCCCTCGATATTCCTGGTTCCCAAATCTTCCTTCACCACATCGCGCTTTTCGTCAGACATATGTTTCACGACGACGTTGGGATTGCCGGTGTGCTCGTCCCGGAACTTGATCATCATGCGTCCCGGCGCGTCTCTGCTCCCCCGCCTCGCTATCAATTACAGACTTGCTCATGATCCGCGTTCCATCATCTTCGGCATTTCGCTCGTCGAGAAACTTGCGGGTTCGCTCCACCTTATCCGCCGACTTCGATCCGGGGTCCATCACAAAAGCTGTCCCGCTCACCGGGTCATCGACGAATACCTTCACTTCGTGCGGAGACGGATGTTCGGGGTCCACATTGCCGAATGTCTCCTCGCGCCTTGTCCTGCCGTCGCTATCGCGATAAAACTTGCTTACGGTCCGGTGGACAATGCGATTGCCGTCGGTCAAGGTTTGCACTGTTTCCGTGGACGTGTCTGCCGAATACGGTTTGTCCTTTACCACTTGAGCGTCGGCGGCAACCAGTTCCAGCACCACCTTTTGCTGTGCCTCCTGGCCCTCGCCGGCTTCATTGTCCGAGCGCAGCATCACAGTCATCTCCGCCGCATGTTTTTCCTGCTGGCCAGCGTCTTGCTGCCCTGCAGCCATCGTTCTGCCCGGCCAACCAAGACCGGACCAACCGCAGCCGAGAGGAACGCCACGGCTAAGCTGAACCCACGCATTGTTTTCATCACAAACTCCTCTTCGGTTTTAATGGTTGAATTGAACGATACGGATGGCGCGCGGAAGCCCGTCTTCGCCAACCACAAACTCCGCCATCATGGTTTGCGCGACGGCATCGGCCGGCGCTTCCAAGCCATACTGCTGAAGATCACTTCCCCTGAGCTTCATCCGCACAACGCTCAACTCCGCCGCGGGTGGCAGCCCTTCACTTACAGGCAGGGGCACAAACTCGTCGAGTGAATTCCAGTTTGCCTGTTTCGGGGAGGAATCACGCATGCTGGCGCGGTCTGTTCCAGGCCTGCGTACCGGCGCAGATGTTGAGCGAACATTTTGGCGCCCCGCGACTCGCCCCGAAGGAAGCATCGGCTCAGGTCTGATCTCGGGCGCCGGCAAGGCCCGCACCTGTTGATTTTGCGTTTGATGACTTCTCTGCGTCTGCCAAATGACCCCGGCAGTCGCAACCGCGGCCAGCAGGATGGCAAACGCAGCCCAAGTCCATCCGAATCTCAACCTCGACAAACCGATGGTAGATTTCCTGCTGCCGGCCGCAGCGCACAACAAGGACTCGAGCCTGTCCGGGGCACCAATTGCCCGATGCTCGCGCCCAATCTCTGCCAGGACTTCGTCCAGTTCCCTGTCGGTCGTCATCGACATTTCCTCTCAGTATTCGCCATCTCCCTACGCAGCAAAACAGCCAGCCGCTCTTTCGCACGATGAAGCCTCGAGCGCACCGTGCCCACGGGCACGGCTAGCACTTGCGCGGCATGTTCGTAGCTCATCTCCTCAAGCGAGCACAGAATCACTACTTCGCGCAGAGCTGGCGGCAATTCACCCAACCCGGCCCGTACCGCGGCAACAGCTTCACCCCGCAGCAACACTTCCGCCGGCCCATCGCTCGGGCATCGCAATTCCGTTGCGCTCTCATCATCGGAATCGAACACCGCCGCCGTTTCGCTGCGCTCCAGATACTTCCAGAGCTGCCGCCGAGCGATACCGCAGAGCCACGTGGAAAGCGCCCCGCGCGCGGCATCGAATCGGCCGATTTGGGTGAGCAGCGCAAGGAACACCTCTTGCGTAATCTCCTCCGCGACCTCTGCATTTCTGCTCATTTGCAAAGTGAATCGGTACACCAGCCCGCCATGTCTCCGATAGAGCGCTGCCATCGCCTCGCTGCTTCCGGCGAGCGCCTTTCGATGCAACTCCTCATCGCTCAACTCGCCGTCCAGCCGCCCGCGCCGTAGCCGCTCAAACATAGACATCCATGATTACGCGCCGACCGCGAAAAGTTCCCTTGTGCGAGGAAAACTTTGGCAGCCAGACCATGCGTAATTGGACCCACTCCGGGAACTGTTCTTGATCGCTTCAGCCGCTCGGCCAGCAGCGGGTCGCGCTCCAGAGAGCTGATCAGCGTATCGTCCAGCTACTGCGATCGATTTATCGTCTCCCGGCTCAGCTTCAACAGCGGCCTGAGACGGTCGATCTCATCGCTACCCGATATCAGATCGGCCCATCGCATGCCGCAGGCAGAGTCCTGCCGCACTCAACCAAAGTCCTGGTGATGTTTCCAGAGCTCTGACCAAGGTTCGCGCGGCGGACCGCATACGAAGATGTCAGGATGATCCTGACTCTCTTCGTTCTTGATGCCGAGGGAATTGCCGTTATGGCCGGCGAGGCGGCAACCTGTAAATATCGAGTCGGCCTGCTCCCGGGTTATTCCCAGCACGATGAGCGTAGTGGGTGGTGGAATTGGATAGCCGCGCAGCCATGCCGAATTGGTCGTACTGATCGGCGGGGGCAAGTGATACGCGGTTCCAAGAATCTCGATAGCACCCTGCTCGCCGTAATTGCCCACAGTGATACCCAGGTTCGCTTGCTGGTCAGGGGGCAGGGAATCGCGGATACCGGCGACGGTCATAACGAGTTCATCCCAGCCGATCTCCTCACGCAGATCCCCACTGTGCCGGAGGGCGAAGTCACGCAGCGGACCGCTCGACGCGAAAGGAACCCATCCGGCGAAGAAGAAGGCTCCGCAGGTAAAGAGGCCCACGAAGAAGACGGCTTCGACGGTGCGTTGCGTCCACGTGGGGATGTGAGTCAGCCAGCGTTCGCACGTGACGGCGCCCATGGCGATCAGCATCGGGTACGCTTCCGCGACGTAATAGAAGCGGCCTTTATCGAGCCAGAACACGAGCAGCGGAACCAAATACATGAAGGCGATCAGGCGATAGCGCCGATCGCGCAGGAATGCATAGAACCCGATCAGCCACACCGGAGCGGAGAAGAGATTGGCGCAGGCCGTGAATTGGCCGCTCAGAAATCCGTCGGCGCGGCCCTCGCCTACGTCGCGCGTGTGAATGTGCTGGAGAAATCTGTACGAGATGAAGTCATGGCGGATCAGCCAGAGGATGTTCGGCAAGAAGATGACGAGAGCAAGAGCGACGCCGGCCCAGAACCACTTTGACGCGAAGTACCGTCGAGCGGGCGAGAACGCCATGCCGGCGAGGATTCCAGCGATGAAGAATACGACGGAGTACTTGGTGAGCAGTGCGAGGCCGAGAGCCGCGCCGATGCCGAGCCACCAGCGGGGATCTTCTGTTTTGAGCAGGCGAATGGTGAACCACGCGACGAGCACCCACCACAGAAATGCGAACGAGGTGTATTGGAATTCGGTGGCCTCGAAGATGGGAAGCGGGGAGAGTGCGACGGCAAGCGCCGTGACAATCTGCGCCAGGCGGCTGCCGCCGAGGTCGCGCGCCATGAGCCCGCTGACGACAATCACGATGGCCTGGGCGATGACGGAAAACATGCGCAAGCCGATCAGCGACAAGCCGAAAAGACTGAGCCCGATGCGCTCGATGAACGGCGTGAGCGGTGGATAGGAGACGTAGCCCCAGGCGAGATGGCGAGCATCGCTGAGGAACTGGAGTTCATCTCGGTGAAAGCCATAGCGGCCGTTGGTAGCGATGTGCACGATCGCGGCTGCGACAGCGATGCAAAGCACGGGAAGGAGACTCGCATTGGACGGTGGGGCAGCACTGGTCTGGGCGTTAGCACCGGGGTTTGCAGGCACGCGAAGTTCTGCCACATCGCCCTCCTCTCGTTCAGCTTACGTTCCGGCCTTCGCTCCGGTTCCGGGGTTTTCGCGCACGGGCGGGGCGACGAGGACCGATTGCATGCCGGCCGCGGTTGCGGCTTGAATGCCGAGTTCGGTGTCCTCGAAGACGAGGCAGTGCTCGGGGGCGATGCCCAACTGCGATGCGGCCAGCAGAAATCCGTCGGGTGCGGGCTTACCATGCTTGTAGTCTTCGGCGCAGACGAGGACATCGAATTTGTCGAGCAGGCCGAGGGCGGTGAGCGAGCCGACCACGGAGTTGCGGCGGCTTCCGGAGACCACGGCGAAGGGAATGCGGCCGTGTTGCGCCTCGATGTGCTCGAGAACGTCGGGGATGCCTTTCAGCTCGTGAAGCTGCGCGTGGTAATAGCCTTCCTTGCGCGCGGCGAGGGTGTCGACGGGCATGTTGAGGCCCTGCATCTCATTCAAGTCGGCAATGATTTTGCGCACCGGCTTACCACCCCACGCGTAAAAGAGGTCTTCTTCATAGGTCGCACCATACTCGGCGAGGGCTTTTGTCCAGGCCTTGTAGTGTAGCGGCATGGAGTCGGCGATGGTGCCATCGCAGTCGAAGAGATAGGCGCGGAACTCGCCCTCGGGTAGTTTGAGATTCATCGAAGCGGAAAACTCCTGAACAGCGATTTGGAGGCGTTGCTTTGGGCCGGACGAATGCGAGTGGATTATCGCGACGTTGCAGCAGTGTGTCCCGCAGGCGCAGCGCAGCCGCCTTCGCCGGGTTTGGTTGGCTCCATTTTGAGGGCGTTGTTGAAGCGGTTGAAGTAGTTGAAGAGGCCGATGGCGCAGAGCAGCTCGACGATTTCGCCTTCGGAGTAGAAGCGGCGCAACTCGGCGAACTGCTCGTCGGTGACGGCGTGGGCGTCGCGGGTGACGGTTTCAGCAAGTCGAAGGGCAGCCTTTTCAGCCGGCGTAAAGTCATCGCGCCGGGACCAATCGGCAAGGTGCGAAAGCTGGTCGTCGGACCAACCGAGCGATTTGGCGAGGATGGTGTGACTGGCGAGGCAGTAGGGGGTTTCATTCACCTGGCTGGTGCGCACGATGACCAGCTCTTTGAGCCTGGTGGAGACGGTGCCGGTATTGAGGACCGCGCCGAAGTGTGCCTGCATGGTGGCGAAGATCTCGGGACGGTGGGCCATGACGCGAAACATGTTGGGTACGTTGCCGCGCTGGGCAAATGCCTTGTCGTACAGGGCTACCAGATCGGCGGTTACTTCGCTGCGATCGAGGCGGGATATGCGGGGCATGCGGGCCTCCTTGGAAGGTTGTATTCATGGTAGCGGATGGCCGTGTTTATCGTCGGCTGGAGGGTCTTTGGGAGGGGTCCGACGTTTTGACGCGACCCGCTGAGTCTGTTAACTTTATAGAGGACAATTCACTGCCAGACACTCCTCAGTAGCTCAATGGCAGAGCATTCGGCTGTTAACCGAAGGGTTGTAGGTTCGAGTCCTACCTGAGGAGCCAGAAGCACAATAAAAACAATAAGATGCGAGGCAGCCAAATCGGCTGCCATTTTTATTTTGGCGAGTGGCTGTTTTGGTGGCTGTTCGATCGATCAATGCAGACTATGCCGGAAAATATTTCTTGGAGTGACGAAATCGACGCGAGTTTCATCCGCTGCTAAAAGCGACATAGAGCGGTCACCAGGCTTTCGGGATTAAACAAAACAGCAGCCTTTCCTTGGCATCGTGGAACAATGCGAGGCGGGTCGAGCGAGGATCGCGGATTAAGGTCGTCCTGTCGAAATTGAAGTCTTTGGTTTCGACTATTCTGGCCGTTCGCCCTGGCGCTGTTTGGTGGTTCCAGTAGAGATTCGTATGCGCGATGACCTGTTCCGGCGGCGGAGCTCCCTGAGCCGTGTGTTCCTCGGCAGTGTGAGCGTCTTTGACGATGGTATCCAAGGCGATAGAGCGCTTTCATCTCAGCTCGCAATGGGCTCCGGATGGTCGTCGCGAGCAAATTTCTGCAATTCGGAACGCGGGATGAGAACCCTCGACCCGATCCGTCTGACTTGAAGTTGCTTGTTCGCGACCAAGTAATCCAATGCTCTTTGGCTGATTGATAAGAGCTCGGCTGCTTCATGACGACCAACGAGCAGTTTCTCCGCAGCGGCCAGTGTGGCTCTTGCCGGAGGTTTCTTCGTTAGGGGATCCAAAGACTATGCAGCGGTCTCAACGCCTCGCGCTCGGTCGGGCTGGACGTAATGAAGATCCATCCCTTCCGGCTGACGGACCACTCGGTCGCACTCCATGTCTTGTTCTTTGCCTGCTCCTTCGTTGGCAGCATGCGCAGGCTGTCGGCAACCAGGCCGAGCGAGGCCAGAACGCCGTTGCGCTGTTGCTGCGCTCCTTTGGCGATCATGGCCTCCATCTCGGTGCCGTGCACCCGCTGGTCGATCTCCGCGGGCTTCGAAAGCCACTCCACAAGCTGCTGGGGATTCGGTCCATAGGTCAGGAGATGGGCAAAGATCTTCTGCGGAGTTTCTGTAAAGAATTCGCCTTTTTTCTCGCTAGTCGGCTGATAAAGCGAAGCCGCGATGGCCTTCGCTTCCGCCTTCCGGCGCAGCTCTTCGGACGGTCCCCAATAGGGGCACCGTTCGTCCAACGGGTTCAGGACGATGTCCTGACGCTTCTCGTCGTAGAACCTCTGGATGAACTCGCAGGCCGGGTCGTAGACAATAGCCGCATGGCCGCGGCTCTGGATCTGACGGAGGACTTGCATGATGAGTGTCGTCTTGCCGGCCCCGGTGTCGCCCATGAGTTCGATGTGTTGCGATTCGGCCTGCTGCGGTATGCGCATCCCAACGGCGAGTCGGCTGAAATGGGCATCACGTTCCTCGCCGGCGACACCAATAACCCCAGGGTCCAGCAGCTCATGCGCACCCTCCAGAACGGCGGCCTGCGCAACAGCTCCTACGCCAACGCCACCTACTATCCCTACGGCACCAACCAGGCCAAGACTTTTGTTGACCTGATTCAAGGTGTCCGGCGCAAGGCGGGCCTGCAGGCCGCCGAATACAACATCGCCAATGCTTCTCCAGTCCCGACTAATTCCCAGCAACACTGCACCCACATTACCGGCTCGGTCGACTTCCGCGAGGGAAAAGGCCCTCGCGAGCTCAACGCCCTTTACTGCGCTAACCCTCCTGGGCCGGTCGGCAACTGGATGAGCTTCGCCTACATGACTAGCGTTCCTGAACGGCTGGCCCCCACCGAGCGGGCTACGCTCGGCGCCATCATGCAGTCGTACCAGATAGACCAGAGCATCGTTCACGCCAGTCACGCCAGATCGCTGCCCCCGCCATCGCTCAAATCCATGCCATCGGGCAGGCCGCAGCTGCACAGGCAAAGGCCGCCCACCAAGCCGAAGACATCCACAACTCCAGCGTCTACCAGCACTGGGACTCGATGGACAAGCGTAGCCAGGAATTCGAAAACTATCAGCTCGGCTACGCGGTCGTCTCCGACACCGGGAACAATGCCCACGGCACCCTGTGGACCGACGACGCTGCAGCGCTGGTGCACAGCAATCCCGACCGCTACGAGTACGTGAGCGCGCCAAATTACTGGAAAGGCATCGACTACTGATCCGGATCGCCGCGGGCACTACGATTCCATCTGACGCCATTTGGGAGCATCAACAAAAGCGGGCGCCGGCGCGGATCCAGAGTGCGTCCTTTTAAAGTCAATTGGCATCGAAACACTCTTGTCCAAGACAGCGATTCTGTAAGTCCGCGCAATTGATTTCAGAGGACATAGGCATCTTCCTCCACCGGTAGTGGCGAGTTTGGTGGAGGACTCGGTCTGGACGGATTTCTATGTGCTCGGTGTTCCTGCTGTCCAAGTAGTTGGTGTGTAAGTGCTGAGCTATTGGATTATCTGACTTTCTTTCTTCACTGCTGTCCAAGTCTTACTCACCACGTCATCGGCATCGGTAATTGTTCGCAGAGTTCTCTTGCGGCGGGCGGTTCTTCCAGAGGAGTGTTGAGCCAGGCCCACAAGTCTCTGAAGATGAACAGCTGTTGGCGAAGCAGAGCGGCCAGATTGGAAAGCGACCAGCCGAAGCTGGATTTCATCTGCAGGTATTTCAGGATCAGCATGGCGATCAACGCTGTCCATATCTGCGTTTTGACTGCATTGGCGCTAGTACCGAGGACCGACTTCACCTTTGCGGTTTGCTTCAGCGCCTTGAAGAAAAGTTCGATTTGCCAGCGGTCCTTGTAGATCGCGGCCACCGTCGAGGCCGCCAGGCGGAGCAGGTTGGTGAAGAAGACCAGGATCTCCTGCTTGTCCGCGTTCCAGTACTCGATGCGCCGAAACAGAACCTGCGTCTTGCCATGCCTATCCAAAGAAGGTACAGAAATGATCTGGTCACTGATCACGTTGCCCTTTTTCTGGAACCGCACACTCCTCAACGATCGTGTAGACCGTGTTGGCCTTCATCTGCGTGACGAAGAAGACCCCGTGCCGCGTCAGCTGCCCGAACCACACATAATCGTTGTAGCCGCGGTCAACGGCCAGGATCGTGCCCGCTTTCAGGCGCAGGTCCCGCGCTACGTTCAACTCGCTGTATTTGCCCCGTCACCACCGCGAACGTGGGCAGGTAGCCGTCGTGGTCCAGCAACAGATGCAGCTTGATCGCGCCCTTCTGTTGCGTGTATTTGGCCCAGTCAAACATGGTCGTCGTGTTCGATGACGCTGCCGTCCAGACTCATCAGCTTGTCTTGAAACGGAACTTGCGACGGCTGTGCGTCGCCATCTCCGCCTGACACTTTTCCAGCAGCTGCATGAAAATCGACTCGTGCAGTTTCCACGGACGGTTGGCGTTGGCATACGCTAAAGTTGATTTCTTCGACGTGGTGCTGATGACCAGATGCTTCAGCGGGGATTCACAACTGGCCAGGCCCATGCATACTTCGCGCAGCGAGTTCAAATGCGCCAACTGGCAAAACTGGCTACAAATTGCTCCCAGCTGCTGAACCCCTTGGCGCTGCGCTCGCGGGTGGCGTGCTGCCTCATGGTCGAGAACCTGGTTAAAAGCGCGCCGATTGGCAACGCCGGTCAGCTCGTCCCGAAGAGCCTGGTCCGCCAGATGCTGATTTTTGCGAGTGAGATTGGCTCGCTCGGCCAGCCATAGTGCCTCGCCTTGAAGGAGCGCGGAATTATCCCGCACCGTAGCCACGTACCCTGCAATGTGACCCGACTGCGGATGGTTACGCCTCGCTCAGGCATAATGCGCCAAACGTCAAAGCTAGACCAGT
>CAWHLU010000005.1:0-724513 GCA_963830285.1 uncultured Acidobacteriaceae bacterium | reverse complement strand
TCCCTCTCCGCCAGATCATCTGGCATCTCACTCATTACATGAGCATGTCTCTGATAATAGGCATGTTGCGCGCTATCGGTCTCGTCCGCCTTGTCCGCATTCTCCGTCCAATTCGGCCCCTGGGACACCCTTTGCATGACAACGGACGGGATGCATGACAACGGGAAACGCGCATGAGAACGCCAGCAGGTAGCGGTCACTGAGTTCCCTTTCCAGTCGATCACGGTCAAGTGCCGTCTCTGCGTAGAGCCAAGAAGTCAGCGGCCACTGCGACCTCGAAGCAGCGCAAGATGAGTGCTGCCGGTAGAAGGAGAATTGCCGAAGCTCAGCGGAAGCGTTGGGCGGCACAGAAGAAAACGGCCTAGCCTAGTCAGAAGGGCGAACCTTGAATCCAAGTATTACGACCTGTACTCCGGACTTGTGCGCCTTCATGTTCTCTACCATGCAAATCGGGAGCCGGTGTTCGGACTTGGCATGATTCAGGAACTTAATCGCCACGGATACAAGCTCGGACCCGGTACGATGTACCGCTCCTCCACGGAATTGGAAAGAGAGGTTGGCTGAAGTCCTCCAAAGAGATAGTCGCAGGGAGAAGCCGTCGTGTGTACGTGGCAACTGGTGCTGGGCGCGAAGCTCTCAAGGGTGGCAAAGAACGGGTACGTGAGTTGTTTGAAGAATTGATCGAAGACGAATCCTTACCATTGAAGCAGAGGTTTGGTATTCCGATAAAGGACGTTTCGGGGGAAGCAAGTTCGTTGAATACGACGCGATTCAGCAATAGCGCCGACCGCTCTTTTTGTTGACACCCGTTCATCGTCCCTTTTTCCCAAGCACCAGATAAAGAATAAGTACGATGCCTTCTCCTGCTGCAATCTCTGTGATCAGCCGTTGATAATCCAACACGGGCAACAGTGCATCACTAGGCGGCTGATTGATTGCCGCGTACCAAATCTTGTGATGTGTGCCTTCGTAGTTGTCGGTCCACGGCGGGAACAGCACACATCCGGCGATGACCAGAACGGCAAGCCACATGCAGAGGGTCGATTTGTTCATTCAGCTGTCTCCGGAATAGCGCGGTGCTTAACGAAAGACGAACCGGCCACTGCCACACGTGGCTCACTTGAATAGTGTCATCGTTTCATTCATTGGGAAACGTTATTTGCTTCCCGCTGCGTTTTATGAATGAGTTCTAGGAAGTGGGCGTCGAGAACTGACGGTTCAGATAGGTGTCATCCGACAGCACGCGCCTCCATGAACCGCTCCAACTCCTTGACGGAGTACATCACCATGCTGCCGACTTTCGTCCACGAAAGCCGTCGCCAGTGCCCCTGCTCCGCCAGCCTTGAAGTCGAGACGCTGACGCCAGCTGAAAGCTATCCCGCGACGCATAACGCTGCCAGCAATTCTCCGGGCAACGTGGCGACATCGGCGCCGTTCACAGCTATCGCAAGAAGCTAGTCACATTCTTTCCGGATGCTCTTCGCACCGCTTGTGTCGGTTACCGTCACTGCATTGGCGCCCGGCAATGAACCTGTCGCGTAAGGAACGGAGATGGAGAGTGGGCCGCTCTTAGAACTCAGATCCGTTGCATCCCCGAGTATGCGGTCGAAGCCGAATGCGCACTGCCACCTGAGAAGGATGTCTGGAACTGTGCTGCGCTGCCGCTCAACGGGATCGCCGATCCCGATGGTGTTCTATTGACGCTGAATTGCACGGTTCCCGCTGGAGTGGATTGCGACCCGAGCGGCGTGACGGCCGCGGTAAACGTGTCTGTGCTTCCCTCTGCAGGTGTTTTCGTGGTCGCAGTCAACGAAGTCAGCGTACTGAATTGGAACGGATCTTTGGGCTTCGACGACTCCGTTGACCTGTTGAGCGAAAACCGAGGCGTCTCGTCGCGCGTACCTCTGATCACTGCGTAGAGAGCGTACCGATAGAAGCCGTGCAAGCCGGTTTTCGATATGCTCAGAAGATGGGAATTGAGGTTGTATTTACCGAAGATCCAGCTTTTGTCTTGAAAGTGGCTGGAGCGTTCCTCGCATCACAACCGGTCTCACACAACTTGATCCTCTCGCTGCTCGATGCCCGCACCACCTATCCCGAGCCGGGCCGCTATTGGCTGGCAACGGAAGACGAGGAAATTGTCGGTGTGATCCTACAGTCGCCCCTGACCTTTGACGCGACCCTCACCCCGATGGACGGGCGAGCAGTAGAGGCCGTGGTGAGCGCGCTAGCGGTTGCCGGCATTTCTCTACCTGGAATTAATGGAGACGCCACAACGGCAGCCAGCTTCGCTGGGCAATGGAGTGAACGAATGAAGTCTGCGGCCACGCCGTTTCAGGGTAGCCGTCTCTACGAATGCTTGGAACTGAGCGAGGCTACAGACAACAAAGGTACGCTTCGGCTTGCTCGTCCGAGCGACCGCAGTTTGATGATGGAGTGGTTTCGCGCATTTTCAATTGAGGTTGGTGAACTGGCGAACGACCTGGAACTCCGTGTAGATCGGTGGATCTCTTCGGCGGAGTTATGGCTTTGGGACGATAGGGGGCCGATGTCGATGGCGGTTGGTAGAAAACCTGCAGAAGGCGTAGTCCGCATCTCCGGGGTCTACACCCCGACCGGGAAGCGAAACCGGGGCTACGCTACGGCGTGCGTTCGTGCGCTTTCAAAGCATATGCGCAATTCTGGCCTTCGCTGTGTACTTTACACAGATTTGGCGAACCCCACATCCAATTCTATTTACCGCCGCATTGGCTATAGGGCAATAGCAGAGGGTCTACGCTATCGCTTTGGGTGACTTGCAGACGAATCGCATTGGACTCACGACAGAAGGGGCGATACTCCTTGAGACGAAACTCTACTACACGACAATCCGCGATTCGCTATTTGAGGGAGTTCCAATTCGATTCACCGCAAACCCGGTCGTTATAAACAAGTGACTGCCGAGTAGGCCACCATAGCCAGAACGACCCGACACCGGCTGTGACAGCTACGGAAGCGTCACATCTACAGACCAGACAGAGTCCGCGCGTATTACCTTACTCGGCTTACATTCCCGGGTACCTTCCGGCAAAGATTAATATCAAATCGATGGAGTCCTGAACTCCATGAGCAACAATCGGCACGGCCAGGTTTCGCCCTGTTCTCAGATATATCGCTGCCAGCAGAACTCCCATGAGGCCTTCATCGATGACACCAGTTAATCCTTGGTACGAGTGAGCCAGACCGAACACGACATGAACGGCGATCAAACTTACGATCCAAGCGTTGCGCTTGCAATTCAGTAAGTCTGCGACGCGGTTCATCAGATAGCCTCGATAAATCATCTCCTCACCGAATGCAGCCACGATCTGACCTGCTCCCCTAAATCCGCACACAACCGAGTACGATTTTCGTATTCAGGAGTGAGGGCGGAGATGTCGAAGAGCAAGCATACGGAGGCGCAGATGATTGCTGCGCTGAAGCAAGTGGAGGCAGGCCGGAAGGTCGAAGACGTGGCGCGGGAAGTAGGAGTGTCGAAGCACACTCTCTATGCCTGGAAGGCGAAGTATGGCGGGATGGATGTGAGCGAAGCTCAGGAAGCCAGGCAGTTGCGCGATGAGAACACGCGGCTTCGCAAGCTGGTGGCGGATCTGAGTCTGGACAAGGAAGCGCTGCAGTCGGTGATTCGAAAAAACGGATGGAGCTCGTAGCCATGAAGGCAGCTGTCGAGCATGTGCAACAGGAGTACGCCTTCAGCCAGCGCCGAGCTTGCGGCCTGTTGATGGTCGCCGTGTCGAGCGTCCGGTATCAGGCAAGAAGCTCAGATGAAGACCTGCGGGCGCGTCTGGTGGAGTTGGCCAGAGAAAAACCTCGCTTTGGATATCGGCGATTGCAAGTACTGCTGCGCCGTTCCGGAGAGCTGGTGAACCACAAGCGCGTCCATCGAGTGTATCGTGAAGCCGGCTTGGCCCTGCGGCGGAAGAAGCGTAAACACTGCGTCAGGCAGAGTGCTCCGTTGCGTCAGTACACGGCAGCCAACCAGGAATGGGCACTGGATTTTGTGCACGATGCGATCGCGGCAGGTCGAGCGATCCGGGTGTTGAGCGTGGTCGATGCTTTTACCCGCGAGTGCCTCGCGCTGGAGGTTGATACCAGCTTCGCCAGCCGGCGCGTGACACGCGTGCTGGATGAAATCATCCAACAACGGGGCGAACCGAGATCGATTCGCTGCGACAACGGACCCGAATTGACCAGCCGCCATTTTCTGGCCTGGTGTATCGAAAAGAAGATTGAGCTGATTCATATTCAACCAGGCAAGCCCACTCAGAACGCGCACGTCGAGAGCTTCCATGGACGGCTGCGCGAAGAATGCTTACGGATCAGCTGGTTCCAGAATCTGTTTGACGCCAAGAGGAAGATCGCCTTCTGGCGCCGCGACTACAACGAACAACGGCCACATAGCAGTTTGAACTATCGGACACCAGCAGAGTTCGCACGCGAAACAAGCTATGGAAAAGACGTGGGCTCCGCCCACTTTGAAAACGCCGATGGCGTTTCCAACTTTCCCACAGCTACTGCGGCTGCTGGCTAAGTTGTAAGATCACCGTGCGGAGAATGGGGGCAGGTCAGATCCAGACCAGCAGGATGTAGAGAGCCGTCTCCTTCAGATTCCCACTGAGATCATGGAATTGCGAGAGATCAGCCTTCTTTCCGATGAACCGCACCAAGACCGGTTGGCTCACAAAGAGCTCAAACAGTTCCAGAAGCACTCCGCAGCCAAGGCCGATTGCTACGGTTGCCTTCCAGCTTCGGTACCACTTCAATCCAACGCCGCGCCAACCGATCTTCCGGAAATGAAGAGAAGCCCATCCCAAGGCCAGCAGCCAAGGACCTCTGCCCAGCGGAAGACGATGGAAGGCGGACGCTGTAAAGAGGAGAGCCACAAGCAGTAGTTCCGAAACCGCGAGCCATTTGCTGCTTCGCCACTTGTTGTCGAGAATCCGCACTCGCGTCGACGACGAAGATGTCTTCAGATCAATTTCATTGCTCATACACCTGGTTCATCTCGTCAGTCTTCTCGCAGTGGCAGCCGTGAAGCCAGATTCTCGCGCGTATATGCACTGAATCGAATGGCATCACATATATACAACGACCCAGGCAGCGAAACGGTTAACCGGGAATAACCAGAGATGCTGAATTCTTCGAGATCAGGGCAGTCTGAAGTGACTTTTGAAGTCCCGGTCGGATTACCGCCAGCTCGGAAGTTGGCAATTTCTTGCCCAACTTCCGGATTGGCCACCATCCAGGCATCTTCTGCGACAATGGTCACTTCAGATTGGTCCGGAGGAAAAATGAAAAGGCTTTTGTTCCCTCTTCTATTGATGTCGCTTCCGTGTGTGGCCTGGTCCGTACCCAAGCGCCAAGCTTCCGGAGTGCATGCAGCAACCGGCCCGGTCAGCACTGCCGATTCCACAACCAATGATTTAGGAGCGGCTTCGACCGAGATGCTAAGTGTGATTCAGGCACTCTCAGGTCGATGGGCTATGGAAGTGACTTTCGAGCCGAATCCCGATGCTCCCAAGGGTGCACAGGGGAAGGGGGAAGAGTTTTGGCACGCAGGCGCACAAGGTTTGACCTTGATCGACGAGGAGAACATCCGTGTTCCGCCTCTGGATATTCACCTTCTCGGAATGTTGTGGTGGGACAGCGCGGAGAAGAAGTTTTACGGCATGGAGTGCGTCAATCAGGATCCCCATGCCTGCAATCCGAAAGCCGCATTGAATGACGTCACCATCACATGGGATGGGAAGCAACTGACGATCGATGAAATTCAAACTTCGCCCACCGGCAAGAAGTCCCAATGGCACGAAACTTACTCCAACATCACTTCCACGTCGTTTCTGCAAGTCGGCGAATCCGGCGAGATCGGCGGCCCGTTAAAGAAGGTTGTGACTCTTCGCGGAACTCGGATTGATCGCTAATATTTGTTGTTGGATAGGCGTGCAAAACAGACACACGGCTCATCAAGAATCAAATCTGAACGTTCGACAAAGTAGAAACAAAGACCTGGGCCCAAAGGGATGCACTGGTGGACCTATTGGGAACTCCGGCGGCTGCATGACGAAGCGAACGCGCACTCGTTGCCCAGCTGGGTTCAACGGTGGACGAGTAAGTCTCGCGCAAATACCTGGACCGGTTAGGTCCTGCAGGGTACATGCTTGATGCTGTCCCGGATCCATTTTCCTTGCTTTCGTTTCAATCCGAGTATGAGCGAAACAGTAGCCTCAGACTAATTGCAATGGCCTACCCCCTGTTTTGAGAAACTCGATGCAAACGATTTGCCGGATTGGCTGGCATGCGCCGCGATCAGCTTTCGATCCGCGAGCCAGCAACAGCCCCCCTGGTGCGGCCACCGGTGGCGCGCAGTCCCTGGCCCCGAAGACGAATGCGAAACGCGACGGCGAGAAAGCAGATAAGCGCAAGAATCTCTACAAAGACTTTGCCTCCATCCAGCAGGTCTGGATGGCCATCCTTCAGGTCGGGATCGGTGAGGAAACTGTGAAGGAGAAGAAACACGGCGGCAGGAAAAACCAGGTAATGGATGCGCCGCCAAAGCGGGCGCCCAATGCGAGACCGAAAAAGAGATGTGACGAAGACCAATAGCAGAAGATACATGGCAGCGGCGCCGGCGACGTTGATCAGCGGCTGGAGCGGCGACTGGATGGGCAGGAGGATATCGAAGACGCGAAAATGCGGCTTGTCGAGAAACAGCAGGACAAGGGGATGGGTCAACGTAAGCACGATAGTGCAGTACGCCATCCACTGATGGAAGGCGAAGATGTTAAGTCTCCAGTGAGGCCAATGACGCAAGGGGCTGTAGCGAAGGGAAATGAGCAGTCCGAGCAGAAGGTTCAGGCTGGCCGCTCCTGCCGCTCCGAGGCCGAGATATGAGCAGAGATCCAGTAGGGTCATGCCTGTCCTTGAGTTGTACCGTTTCTTTTGCGAAAGAACAACTTCAGCCGCAATCGAAATGCCGCTCGACAAGCTACGGAATTGTCTCCAGACTGCTCTTGTCCGGTAGGGACCGGCCCGGCCGAGTGGGACGCGCCGACGCGCTCGCCGGCGTTCCCTGGCAGCGATACTCCATTGTTTAGAGTTAAGGAAAGTTACTTGTTTCTCTTCCTGTCTGGTTCGAGCACCTTTCTGTTTGCTTCTGGCATAAAGCTACATGACGAGTCCGTGAGCTTGGTGGGCGAGACCTTGATCTCCTTCAGGTTGTTCTTGACCAGTAGCGCGTTGAAGTCGGTGATCTGCTTTTGCACGTCCTTCCATGCGGTTGTGGTGTGGTTCAAGTCGGTGCAGTCTTTCTCCCAGGTGTCGATCTGCGCGGGGGTGGGCGCCATGTCGAGGCCGACCTGCATCATGCTGACCATCGTGTTGTAAGCGTTGTTCAGGTTCATGAACGATTCGATCGCCTTGGGATCTGGAGCTACACGGCGCTGAGGAGCGCCACCACCGCCGCCAAAGCCGGTCGGCATGATGCCGCCAAGCTTTGTCAGGCTGGCATCAAGTGTCTTGCCCTGCGCGGCGACGTCGGCGGGCGGGTTGCTCTTCATCAGCGTTGCAAGCTCGTCTTTGACGGCGTCGACTTCTTCATGGCCCTCGAAGCTCTGCTCCATGCCTTGAACCGATAGCAGAGTGAGCCTGTTTTGCAGGCGCAGATTAGCCATAAGCGCGGGGCTCTGGCCGACGCGCGGATCGTTGATGACGGTGACATCGCGGGTATAGACCTGGCCGTCCACAGTTAGCTTTAACTTATAAACGCCGGGAATGACTTGCGGCCCATGCGGACCAGGAGTGGCTGCACCGGCCACCATATTCATTTCATTTTCGAGGTCGTGGCGCAGAGCGGGCGGATCGTCGTATTGCAGGTTCCAGTTGACGCGGTTCAGACCGATATGGGTGCTGAGGGCGCGTGTCTCGGGAGCGGCCAGCCAGTAACGGGGAAACAACTCGCCTTCGATAGGTGGTGGCAAGGTGCTGGACATGGTGCGGACCAGAGCGCCACTGGAATCGAAGACCTGAAGCTGGATAGGTCCGGTAGGTTCCTTGCTGAGAAAGTAGTCAACTGTCGCGCCATAGGGCGCATTTGGCGCATGAGGTACTTCGATGGAGAAGGGCTGATCCCAGTTGCTGTTGATACGGGCGCGAATGGCTTCCGCGGGCTGAAAGAGATAAGCGGAAGACCCGCTGATGGCCTGGGCGTTGGCGGCGATCTGGCGGAGTGGGGAGATGTCGTCGAGAACCCAGAAGCCGCGGCCGTACGTTCCGATGACCAGGTCGTTCAGATGACTATCCGTGTGGACGTCGAGGTCGCGAATGGAGGTGCTGGGCAGGTTCTGGCGCAGCGACTGCCAGTGATCGCCATTGTCGAAGCTGACATAGACCGTCGTTTCAGTCCCGGCGAAGAGCAGGCCCGTCTGCTGGGGATCAACGCGCAGACTATTTACCCAGCTTCCGGTGCGCTCGTCGGCAGGAAGGCCGTTGACGATCCTGGACCATGTTCGGCCTGCGTCGGTGGTGCGCCAGATGAGCGGCACGTCGGGGTTCTCATCCGGAGGCAGGGTTTGGCCGCGCTCGGCGGCGATGCGGCCGGCGACATAGGCTGTATTGGCGTCATTGCCTGCTTCGATCGTATTGAACTGGGTGTGAGGGGGCACGTCGGCGATGTTGGTGACGTTGTTCCAGGTTTTGCCGTGATCCATGGTGTTGTAGATCTGGCCGTTAGTGCTGACGGTCCAAACCACGCCGCGTTTGACCCGGGAAATGGAGAAGTCGGTGATGGAGGGATCGGGTGGTGGCGGCCCCGTGCGCGCCGGCGGTGTTTGTGACTCTGCGGGCTGCTTTGGTTGCGGCGGCGGAAGTGTGCCACACGCCACTTGTGGCTTGTCTTTGAGCGTGGTCAGGTCGGGGCTGGCCGCAGTGAAGGAATGGGCACCGTCACGCGAAACCAGCAGGCATTGGTATGAAACGTAGAGTGCGCTGGGATCAAAGGCGAGGTCGAACTTCTTTTGGAAGTCGCGGCCGGCAACGTACTTGATGGCTTCGGAGCCAAAGTTGGGCGCGACGTTCTGCCACTGGCCTGTGGACATGTCGATTTTGATGAGGCCGCTTCCGCCGCCGCCGGGGCCGTAGCCAACGCCATAGATGATGTTGGGATTTTTGGGATCGGGTGTGTCGACGCCAAATTCGGAAGATGGTAGCGGGCTCCAGTCAGTGAAGTTGACCTGGCCCCAGTTGCCGCGGCTCGAGATCATCACCGCGCCAGTGTCCTGCTGTGCACCCATGATTCGGTAGGGATACTGATTGTCGGTAGCGACGTGGTAGACCTGCGAGATGACCTCGGTGTACCAGAGGCTCCAGGTGAGGCCGTTATCGAGGGTGACGCTGGCGCCCTGGTCGGAGCCGACCAGCATGCGGCGGCCGTTGGTGGGATCGATCCAGAGCTTGTGGTAGTCCTCGCCGCCGGGTGCCCCCTTGAAAGGCTGGAAGGTGACGCCGCCGTCGGTCGAGCGGTACATGGCAGTGCTTACGGTGTAAAGGATGTCGGGGTTCTGCGAGTCCACGAAAACACCGCAGCTGTAGGCGCCCTGGCCGTTGCTGATCCGCAGATCCTTGCCTGCCATGTGCTGCCAGGTGGCGCCGCCGTCGTCGGAGCGGTAAAGGCCTGAGCCGTTTTCAATATTGTTGCCGACAATGTACATGCGCTGGCCCTGGGTGTGCATGGCGACCGCCACACCAACCCGGCCCGGGAATGGCGGAATCTTGATCTGGGCCCACGTCTTGCCCTCGTCGGTGGATTTGAAGACCTGGGCCGGCTTGGGTTTGGGCCGAGTGCCGCCACCACCGCCGCCACTGCCGGGGCCTGTGCCGCCGGTGCCCTGCGTGGCGGCCAATATGACGCTGGGGTCGTCGTAGGCGTACTGCAGGTCGCGCGTGCCGTCGTAGTCGGCGGGCTTCAGGACGTTGGTCCAGGTCTGGCCGCCATCGGTGGAGCGGTAGACCCCACCGCCATGGTGGCTGGTATCGCCGAGAGAGGAGACGATCACCAGGTTAAAATCGGCGGGATCGACAACGATGCTGTCGATCTTCACCGTGTCCTCGAGGCCGATGTGCTGCCATGTAGCGCCGGCATCGGTCGACTTCCACATGCCGTTGCCGAGGCTGCCGCCGATGGGGTCGCCGGCGCCGGCATAAATAATATTGGGATTGGAGGGAGCGACCTGGATGGCGCCAACGCTATCGACGCTGGTTTCCTGATCCATGATGGGAAACCAGGTGACGCCGGCGCTGGTGGTTTTCCAGATGCCACCCAAAGGCGTGCCAACGTAGAACGTGCCGGAATCACCCATGACACCGGTCACGGAGGAGATGCGTCCGCCGTGGAACGGACCAACGTTCCGCCACTTGAGGCCTGCGTACAGGTTGGGATTGACCTGCGCCGCCGCAGTGAAGGCTGATGCCAGTACGCAGAAAAGAGCCAGCACACAATATGCTGTCCGCGCCATTCGCGTCATGATTGTTAGGACCCCTCAGGAGAATCTTTTTCGCCGTTATTTGCGCAGTATACAAGGAAGTCGTAAGGGGACACTCGCTGTCGTTGCTAAAGGCAGTTTCCATCGAGCCATTCAGGACACAAACCGTGTTCGAATCATCCGTCACGACACCCCGGCGGACGCCCTAAAAGCTAGCCAATCGATAAGCGCCACGAGAATATGCGGAGTGTCCGATCCATTGCGAAACTAAGTCGACGAATGATGCGAGATTCGGAGCAGGTTGCAGTGATACCTTGCTTCAGCCGTGGAAGAGGAAATCTCGCGCAACCGGTTGAGTCCCGCAGGGTACATGCTTGATGTTGCCCGGAATCCATCTGCAATGACCGGAGGAAGGGCACCCGAATCCGAGGCCAGCCGGCAGGCCGGAAAGGGTGAATTTTCGGCGGGCTGATCCAAGACACCGACTCACCCAGTGACACAGACATCGGATTTGCTATTTGGAATTTCCATTGATCATTTCCACCAATGGTTTGTCCAACCTGGTCGTCTGCGATCCGTTGGAAAGCAAGATATTCTGCCGATCGTGGTGGTCGCGGCCTTCAGATGCTTGGAAACTGCGAACCCATGAGCGGTGAAGTTTGGGCGCCGTAGCAAGAATGGCAAGAAAAGGTCCTGCACTCCTGCGCAACTGTTCCATTTCCCCAAGTGCACGAAGCCATGGGAAATGAGCTTCTCCAAGAGATCAAGAGGCACGCCTTTGAACCGGCTAATGCCGCCATGTGTTCCGCCGTCGAGAAGATATGATCGTAGAAGTTCATCCCTTAATTCAAAATCCATAGAAGTCGCCCCTTACACCGCGGTTCGATTTTACCGGACGCCAGACTTGCTGGTTGTGAGTGGTTTGTAGCTATCCAAGATCGGAAGCGCGTCGCGGAGAAGGATTGATTGCCAGGTGGTATTTTCTCCGCGAGGCGCTTTCGATTTGGACACGAGAAGGAAGCCGCAGGTGTACTTAGCGGCCGCGGTGAGTGATGCTGGGATTATGGATATTGAATGCCATTTCCTGGTTGAGCAAGTAGTTTTCAAGTCCTTCATCGTGGCCGCAGGTGCTCGCAACAGTTGCGCAGTTGCATAGACTGTGTTGGATCCGCCGTTGAGATAAGCCGGTTAGGGTGGTTTTGAAGCGTTGCTGGATCAAGTCGGCACACGTTTGCGGACGCGTGCATGGAGCCAGCCGGCAGAGCGGATTGGCGGCGATGGTCATGAAGAATCCAAACCTGCAAAATAGAGTTGTGCTGCGGTGAAGCGCTCAACGACGCGCATGGGTGCGCCGCAACGGGGACAGTGCCAGAGATCGCAGTCGGGCGGGGGCGGCAGCGGCAGCGGCTCCCGGCCCTGAGCGGTGAGCAGGGTGCGCGCCAGTGGCAGCAGCTGTTTTCGGAAGCGGTTCGACAGCAGGCCATAGTGGCGGATGCGCACGAAGCCCCTGGGCAAGACATGCAGGAAGAAGCGGCGCAGGAACTCGACGGCCCCGAGGGGCATGACCCGCTGGATTCCGCCGTGCCGGTGGTCGCGCCAGCGGAAGTGGACTTCTTCGCCGTCGAAGGCGGTGATGCGGTGGTTCGATATAGCCATGCGGTGGGTGTAACGGCCGAGATAAGCCAGGACCCGATCCGGACCGCCGAAGGGTGGCTTGGCATAGACGTACCAGTCCTTCTTGCCCAGCTTGGCGATCAGTTGTTGGAACCATGCCGGATCATCGAAATCCGTGGCGGTCCCGCGGCAATCGAGCTGGTTGTTCCGGTAGAGATGGCGAAGTCCAGCGAGAAACTTCTCACGGAAGACGTCGTGCAGTACGCAATGGGCAGGAGGAACCGTGGGTGGTTGGTTGAAATCCATCGCTGATGATCCGGGGACAGTCCGCCGCCGGGGACCACGCAATGGACGTGGTAATGGCCCAGCAGGGTCTGACTCCATGTGTGCAGGATGGAGAGAAATCCTATCTCTGCGCCGAGCCATTTAGGATCGGCGGCCACTTCGAGCAGGGCTTGAGAGCTGGCGTCGAAGAGCAAGTCAAGAAATGGTCTCGGAGAAGTCAGAGCCAGCGGGTTCAGTTCGTGCGGCACGGTGAACACGACGTGGAAGTAGTTGGTGTTGAGCAGATCCCGCTGCTGGGCCTGGAGCCATCGCCGGCGCTCTTGCGCCTGGCACTTGGGACAGCATCGTGACCGGCACGAGTTATAAGAGTGTGGCGCTTCGTACGCGCAGTTGACGCACTTGTCCTTATGTCCGCCAAGAGCAGCGGTGCGGCAGCGCTCCACAGCCCGATATGCCTTCAGCTGCTGATAGCTGACGCTGAACTGTTCAAGATACTGCCTGCCCTTTGCGCGGACGATGTCGGCCACTTCGATGGCCGGCCGCCTCATGAGCGACGCGGACGATGATAAGATCGGCGGCTCTGGTCTACGTTGGAGAGCTTCAGTTCTTCGATCGGGTTGGCGACCTGGTGAAGGTGATGCTCGGACAGATGCAGATACCGCGCCGTCACTTCCAGATCCTCATGACCGAGTAGAAGCTGGATGGTGCGCAAGTCGGTGCCGGCTTCCAGAAGATGCGTTGCCCAGCTGTGGCGAACCAAATGGGGCGTCACTGTCTTCCGGATGCCGGCCTTCCTGGCCGCTTCCGAGCAGATGCGCCACACGGTCTTGTCGGTGATCGGTTGTTCTGCGTCGCGATTCGTTCGCGAGGGAAACAGGTATGTCTGCGGCTGGAGCCATCGCCAGTAGGCCCGGAGCGTCTCCAGCAACTTCGGACTCAGTGGCAAGTCGCGATCCTTGCCTCCCTTGCCGTTCACCACGTGAAGGACCATGCGCTGGCTGTCGATGTCGGTGATCTTCAGCCGCGCTAACTCGGATCGACGCATGCCCGTGCCATAGAGAACCATCAGCAGCGTACGTTCGAACAGATCGCTGCTGGCATCTATCAGACGTGCCACTTCCTCCAGGCTCAGGATCTTGGGTAGCTTCCGGCGAACCTTGGGATAGGGCAGGAACTGACGGAACTCATGACGATGCAGTGTGCGTATGAATAAGAACCGCAGAGCAGACACGTGGCACTCGACTGTTCCCGGGTCCAGCTTCCTCACCTTGAGCAGATAAGCCTGATAGGTGCGAAGATGATCGGGACCGAGCTTGTCGGGTGACTTGCCAAAGTGTTGTGCGAACCGCTCGACGTCACGTAAATAACGCCGCGTTGTGCTCTCGGAATAGTTGCGGCGCTCGAGTTCTTCGAGCATCTTCCTGCGAAGGTGAGTCACAGTAGGTACCTCCTGTGACTCAACCTATCCCGGCCTCAGAACTACTCGCCAGCCACAGCCGTAGCGGCCGCCGCGCCTGCGGCTTCTGGCCATTTGGGAAGTTTCATGGGCGGTGACACGAAAAAGAGCAACCGCAGATCCTTCCGCTTCGCGTCAGGATGACAGCGCATGGTGGGTGAGCTGAAGCTTTGTTTGTGATCCCGGTCGTGTCGTGGCCAATTGGGAAGATTCGACCAATGCGTGCAGGCGTTCTGCGCCGGATTTTGTGCTAAATTGTGCTGGACGTGTGTGCACGTGGGCTGAAGATCTGCTGCACGGCTATCAAGCGTGCCCTTTCAACGCAGGTGTCTTCGGAAAGGCCGCGAAGCCCACAGGACTTCTGCAGCGCGGCTGAACAGCATGCCCCTTTCGACACAGCAATCCACTCCGAACTGGACACGGCGCGGGCTCCCGGGCATTGCCGATTATTCGGCGCGGAGGGCGTCGGTGGGACTCACGCTTGCGGCGCGGCGTGCGGGCAGGAAGCTTGCGGCGAGCGATGCTGATCCGAGAACGAGGGCGACCGTGGCGAGCGTCTGCGCATCCCATGCTGCGACTCCGAATAGCAGCTTGCCCATTGCCATCGATGCTCCGACCGCAACCGCAAGGCCTATAGCGATCCCCGCGAAGGTAAGCCAACCAGCCTGCCGCATGACCATCTTGTAGACCGTGCTGCGCTGCGCACCCAGGGCCATGCGAACACCGATCTCGCGTGTACGTTTGCTGACGGAGTACGCGATGACTCCGTAGAGCCCGACCACTCCCAGCACGAGCGCGATCACGGCAAAGCCGCCAACCAGCGACGAGGAGATGCGATGGAGGATTGCAGATTGCGAGCTGAGGATCTGATCGGTCATGGTGATCTCGTTGATGGTGCCGAGACTTGGATCCATGCTGTGCACTGTTTTGACAAGCACGGGCAGCATAGCTTTATCATCACCAGCGGTTCGCACCGCTATAGAAATGAAGCTGTCGGGGCCGTAGTACATTGCCTGGTATTCCGTTGGCCAGAGTTCTTCGTCGAGGCCACCTTCGCGGACGTTACTGACGACGCCAATGATCTCGCGGAACGATTTGGGATCGAGGCCGCCATTGGCGATCTTTTTTCCGATGGGATCTTCACCAGGAAAATACTTTTGCGCGAGCACTTCGTTGATGATGATCTTCTGCGATTTTGAAGCATCGTCATCGTCGGTGAAGAACCGTCCGCGGACCAGTCGTGCCTTGAGCGTGGAGAAGTAACCGGGAGTTACGTCACGCTCGTTCACTTCATTGTGCTCGCCATGAAACGGCTTGCCGATGATGCGGATCCAGTCGGTATCGCAGTTGCACTGGACAGGAAGATCGCTGGTGATGCCAACTGATTCGACTCCGGGAAGAGCTGAGACGCGGCGGATCATCTCGTGGAAAAGGGCAACTTTCTGCTCGGGCTTGACATAGGCATTCTGGGGAATCGCTATCTGCAAAGTTGCGAGGTGTGATGGGTCAAGGCCGACGTCGACGTGAAGCAAACGATAAAAGCTCTTGCCCAGGAGCCCGGCTCCGACCAGGAGGATCACGGCGATGGATAGTTCAACGACAACAAGATTCGCACCCATGCGCTGCCAGAAACGTCCTGCAGCAGAGCGGCCCCCGTCGCCGAGTCCTTCGCGAATGTCTTGAAAGGAAAGTCGAAGAATTGGCGTCAAGGACAAGAGGCTGGCGGCAAGCAGGGCGATGAAAGCAGCAAACAGTGCGGTATGCAAGTGCAGTCCGACATGCGCAAGGAAGGGTACGTTGTCGGCAACGGTTTTTGGGATCAAGCTTTTCAAGATGGCCATCGTCCAGTTCGACACAAGGAGTCCGCCGAGGCAACCGGCAAAGGCAAGCAGAAGGCCCTCGGTGATGAATTGCCGGCTGAGGCGAACGCCTGTGGCACCAAGGGCTCCGCGGACTGCGACTTCGCGCCGACGCGATTCTGAGCGAACGAGCAGAAGGCTGGCGACATTGACCGATGCAATCAACAGCAGAAGACCCGCTGCAGCGAGCAGAGTGAGCAGGACTGCCTTGATCGGGCCGATGACGGCGACGGAAAGCGGCTGAACGAATGCTCCCTGCCCTTTATTTTCCGGATACTGCACGGCCAATTGTGCCGCGATGGCTTTCATTTCTTCGAAGGCGGCCTGCATCGTAACGCCATCGCGGAGCCGGCCAACGCCGTAGAAGTTATGGCAGCTGCGACGCTGCTCGCAGGGACCCTTGTCGAGCAGCGGGACGTAAAGCTCGGCGGCGGCGCGCGGAGCGAATGAAAATTCACGCGGCAGAACGCCGACAATCGTATACGCAGAGCCATCAAGGGTCAGCGACTGACCGACAACATCGTTACGGCTGCCGTATCTTTTCTGCCAGGCGCCATAGGTAAGCATCACGATCCTGGCGCCGCCGGGGCGGTCTTCACCGGGCAGAAAATCGCGTCCAAGCATGGGCTTGACGCCAAGAGTGCTGAAGAAGCCGTCGCTAACGCGCGCTGAGTTGACGGGCTCGGATCCAGAGGGCGTGCGGAGCAGATAACCTCCTCCGGTATAGACGTCGAGAGAACTGAAGGAATGATTGAGACGCTTCCAATCCTCGTAGTCGGCGCGCGAGATGTTGGAGCGCTGGAAGGAGGTGCCACTTTCCGCAACATCCATCAGGCGACTGGGAGCAGAGTACGGCAACGGCTGGATGAGGGCGGCGTCGACGAATCCAAAGATCGCAACGCTGACGCCCATGCCAAGGGCCAGGATGAAGACGGCTGTAACGGCAAAGGCGGGGTTCTGGCGAAGCTGGCGAAGAGCAAAACGAAGATCCTGCGCGACGGTCTCCCATCGGAAGGCGACCAAGCTATGACTCTGCTCGCGCAGGTGCGTGGCGTTGCCGAACTGGCGGGCAGCGGCGGCGTGGGCCTGCTGCGAGGACATTCCGGAGGCGATGAAGTCCTTCTCAGCCTGCTGGCGATGGAAGGCCATCTCTTCGTCCAACTCACTGCGGAAGCGATCGCGGCTGAACAGAAGGTTGAGTTTCTTTGCGAAGAGAGTGAACGAGTTCATACGGCCTCCACATTTCAGCGAACGGCGATTACGATGCTTCGCGAAACCAGCCCCGGCTCAAAACGATCAGGCGGTTTGGCTCATTACTCGCCCGATGGCTGCGATCATTTGCTCGAACTCCGAGAACTCGAGGCCCAGGTGCTTGCGGCCTGCGGCAGTGAGCGTGTAAAAGCGGGCGCGGCGATTTGTTTCCGTTATCTTCCACTCGGCTTTGACCCATCCTTGCAGTAGCAGGCGCTGGAGAGCCGGATACAGCGATCCTTCTTCCACGGTCAGCACGTCGTCAGAGAGCCGCTTGATGGATTGGGCAATGCCGTAGCCGTGCAGAGGCGCGCGGGTAAGGGTCTTGAGAATGAGCATGTCGAGGGTTCCGGGGAGCAGGTCCGGTTTCTTCATGGGTCTATGTATAGTTTATCTATGGATAGGAAGTCAAGGGGATAGTGATCAGTGGACAGTGGACAGTGAACAGTGATCAGTGCACGAAAGCCGACGGAGCCAGATTCTTGTCTGATCACTGATCACTGATCCCTGACCACTGTTTTTCAGTGTTTTGCGTACATGTCCATTACATCTTTGCGGAGGGCGATGCGGCTGTCGAGGCGAGTGTAAAACATGTGGCCGCCGGGAAATTCGTGGACGGAGACACGCGTGGGATCGCCCATGACAGGCATCTGCTCAGCGGTGAGCACCGAGCCCATGAAGGGACAGGACAGGTCGTTCCAGCCGTGGACGATCATGACGCGCAGTTTGGGATCGGCGGCGATGGCTTCGCGCAAATCCGGCACCGAGCCGCGACGCAGTTCCTCGTCACGGTTCCATTGGCGGCCCACGTCGTAGGAGAGCGCGTTGTAGCGGGCATCAACCTTCCAGCCTACGGTGCGCGTAACGAAGTCGACCATGGCGGTGGTGAGTGGAGCGACGATGCTGGCGAGGAGGGGATCGTTAGCGCGCTGCTCGGGCGCGAAGGGGAAAGGATCGAAGGAGGTGACGTTGGAGTCGTAGACGGAACCGAGCTTGCCTTCTTCGCGATGGACCTCGCGGAGGTAGGCGCCGGTTTCAATGCGTCCACCGGAGAATTTGACGAACGCAGGATCGAGACCGGTGAGTTCGGTGACCCTGGCGATCATCTTCTGCGTGGCAGCTTCGTCGGAGTGGCCCTTGATCAGGGTAGTGAGATAGTCGCCCTGGGTGTAGGCGATAACGTCGGCCATGGCTTCGGGCGTCAGCTTTTTCTCACGTTCGAGATGGGCCGCGGTGATGGAGGGCAGCGTCATCATCCACGGAAGGGGCGAGAGATCACCGTCATTCTCGATGGTGGGGTTGAGATAGGGCGACACAAGAACGACGCCGTTCATGGCGACGCCGAGCTGCGACTGCAGATAGTGGGTGATGCGGGGTCCTCGGAAGCCGCCGTAGCTTTCGCCGACAAGATACTTGCGCGAGCTGAGGCGATCGTTCTTCACGAGCCAGTCATAGACAATGCGGGAGAGATATTCGATGTCGGGCTCGGTGCTGTAGAAGAGCTTTTTGGCGTCGGCCTCGGGCACCGTGGATCGGCTGAAGCCGGTTCCGATGGGATCGATGAAGACGAGGTCGGTGAAGTCGAGCCAGGTGCCGGCATTGTCGACGAGATTGGTGGGATCAGAGGGGCTGTCGCCCTCGTTGCCGGCGTCAAGATGTTTGGGGCCGATGGCGCCGAAGTTCAGATACACCGAGGACGCGCCAGGACCGCCATTGAAGGCGAAGGTGACCGGGCGGTTTGCGCCCTCCACTGTGAAGGCGGTGACCACCACTTCACCGGCGATTTTGCCGTCGCCGTCGCGAACCGGGAGTGCGCCGACGGTGACGGTGTAGTGCAGGGTTTTGCCGTCAAGCTGGATCGATTGCTGGGTGTGCGCCTCGGGGGGCAGAGGCGGGAGGGCCATTTTGTCGTCGGCTGGTTTGGGGGCGGGCTTGTCTTTGTCGGTTGCGGCTGGCGCCTTGTCGGCCTGCGCCGCTACGCGCACAGGTGCGATTCCAAGGCACAAAAACGCGAACGCCGGAAGAGCGAGGCGCCCGGGGAAGTTTGTAAGGTGTGCAAAGCTCATTGCATAAACATACATGGCCGGTCGCCGGCGCTGGCAACCCATATGCGGGATGATTTACCCTCGAAGCTGCATGAGACTCAGAACCAATTTGTTGATTTCGACCTTTGCGCTCGCAGCTCACAACGATTTCAGCGCTCGCACAAGAGACTCAGAAGCCAGTAGAACCGGCGTTGCCCGATGCTCCGCAGGCCACGGCGGCCGTCTTGATTCACCCCAATGGGCCGACCGTGATTATGGACACGTCGATGGGACGGATAACCTGCCAGTTTTTCGAGAAGCAGGCGCCCAAGACGGTGGCCAATTTTGTCGCGCTGGCACAAGGGACAAAAGACTGGATCGATCCGCAGACGCAGAAGAAGATGCACAACAAGCCGTTGTACGACGGCACGACGTTTCATCGTGTGATTCCGGAGTTCATGATCCAGGGCGGCGACCCGACGGGAACGGGAGCGGGCGATCCCGGATTCACGTTTGAGGATGAGTTCAATGCGGATTTGAATTTCGATGTGCCCGGGCGGCTGGCGATGGCGAACTCCGGCCCGAACACAAACGGAAGCCAGTTTTTCATCACCGAGGTGCCGACGGAGCATCTGAATCAACACCACACGATCTTCGGGCAGTGCGATGAGCCGAGCGTGAACGTGGTGAAGGCGATTGCGCGCGTAGAACGCGATCCGAACGACAAACCGGTGACGCCGGTGGTGTTGAAGAAAGTGACAATTGTTCCGGAAGGTCAAGCGGTTCCACCGGATCCGGCGCCAGCGCAACCTACTGCAGCACCGCAGCATTAGTGGAGTTGTGCGGTATTCCCTCCGGGGCTAAAGCCCCGCTCAGTTGGTGAGACATTCTCGGCATGGCTGAAGCCATGCCCTTTCAAACAACGACCCAATCAGTATTTCAGGAGTTTTTATGGCACAGGCACCAGGAACTTATGCGACTTTCAACACCAGCGAAGGCAAGATTGTTACGCGGCTCTTTGAGTCGGACGCGCCGATTACGGTGAAGAACTTTATCGAGCTGGCGGAAGGCAAGAAGGAGTGGGTTCATCCCACGACACACGCCAAATCGACGAGCAAGCTTTTTGATGGAACGATCTTCCATCGGGTGATTCCGGACTTCATGATCCAGGGCGGCGATCCGACGGGAACGGGCATGGGCGGGCCAGGATATCGCTTTGAGGACGAAACCAGGGGATCGAAACACAAGTTTGACGCCAAGGGCAAGCTGGCGATGGCGAACTCAGGGCCAAATACAAACGGATGTCAGTTCTTCATCACTGTGGCACCGACAGATTGGCTGACGGGAA
Source organism: uncultured Acidobacteriaceae bacterium (assembly GCA_963830285.1). Classification (GTDB taxonomy): domain Bacteria; phylum Acidobacteriota; class Terriglobia; order Terriglobales; family Acidobacteriaceae; genus Telmatobacter. The sequence continues at coordinate 704,162 of CAWHLU010000005.1, read as the reverse complement.
AGCACACGATATTCGGGGAAGTCGTCGAGGGACAAGATATCGCCGACAAGATTTCGAAGGTTGCGCGAGGGGGGCAGGATAAGCCCAAGACCCCGGTGGTGCTGGAGTCGGTGACGATCGAGCGGGTGGCTTGAGTCAGCCATCAGCTCTCAGCTTTCAGGATTTGGCTCCGCAGATCTCCAGGATCGCGGGGCCAAATTTTTGCACTTTCGCCGGGCCGATGCCATCGATGTCGAGGAGTTGGCGCGGATTATCGGGGCACGCGAGAGCAACAGCGGTGAGCGTGCGGTCGTGAAGGATGCAGTACGGCGGGATGCGAAGCCGCTTGGCTTCGCCGGTGCGCCATTCTTTGAGGCGCGCGGCGAGGGCTTCTCCGTCGGCGGACAACTTAAGCGGAACGGATTGTTGCCGGAAAGAACCCCGCGTTTGCGCGGTTGCGTGGCCGTTGTTAGCGCCGTTCGCAGGTCCATTTGAAACTTTGCCTGTGCGCCTGCCGTTTACCGAGGAGGCGAACTCTTCGGCAATGCCGTCGCTGAGGAGCAATTCGACCTGCGCGATGGAGCGCGTGGCGAGGCCGGTTTCGGTGAGGCGGACTTTGCGGAAGCGGCGGACTTCGCCGTCCTTTTCATATTCCGCGTCTTCGATGGCGATGAGGCGCGCGCGGGACAGAGCGTCGAGGACCAGGTCGAAGTCATCGCGCGTGATGCGGCCGGAGGAATCGACGGATTTCTGCAGCGTTCCTGCCGCTTTGTAATCGACAGGGCGCAGTTCGTCGAGGATGTTCTGTACGAGGGAGCGCTCGGCGCTGGTGGCGCGGCGGAAGAGGCGCAGTACGGCTCCGGCGGGATCGCAAATGTCGCATTTGCCGCAGGAGTGCGCCGCGTCTTCTTCATCGCCGAAGTGGCGGACGAGCGCGGACATGCGGCATTCGCTTGAGGTGGTGAAGCGCAGAACTTTTTCAAATTGCTCGGCGCGGTGCTGGGCCTGGATGGAGTAGGTTTTCTTCCATCCGGATGCACCGAGAGTGACGTTCCCGGCGTAATCGACGCGGGCTCCGCCATGGATTTCGAGCTTCTCGAGCGCCTTGTCGAATTCCTCTTCCGTCAGCTTTGAAGCGGCGCGGAGACCTTCGATGGAGCGCGCATCCTCATCCAACATGCTGAAAATCTGGTGGAGGTGATCAGTGGGTGGGTAGTCACGGTTGAGGAAGAAGTCGTGAGTGCGCTGGTCGGCGTAGGAGTGCATGAGGAAGGTCCGGCTCAGTGCACCATCGCGGCCGGCGCGGCCGATCTCCTGGTAGTAGCCTTCGAGCGTGCCGGGAAGACCGGCGTGAATGATGGTGCGGATGTCAGCTTTGTCGATGCCCATGCCGAAGGCGATGGTGGCGACGACGACCTGAAGCTGGCCGGACTGGAAGGCACTCTGTACTCGCTCGCGGGTTTCGGCATCAAGGCCGGCGTGATATGCGGCGGCGGGCATGAGTTGCGACAATTCTTCGGCGAGGCTTTCGGACTGCCTGCGCGAGGTGGCGTAGACGATGGCGGGGCGGCGATCACGCTGGGCAAGAAGGCCGCAGATGGCGCGGGGGCGCTCCGGCACTGAAAGTTCGACAACTTCGATGGCGAGGTTGTCGCGGCGAAAGCCGTGGATAAAGCGCGCAGGACGGATCATGCCGAGTTGGGCTGTAATATCGGCCTGCACGGTTGGCGTCGCCGTTGCGGTCAGGGCGAGGACCGGCACGGAACCCGAACCGTTGCGCAGAGCGGGCAGGTGCTGGCCGATCATACGGTAATCGGGGCGAAAGTCGTGACCCCATTGCGAGATGCAGTGGGCCTCGTCGATTGCGATGAGCGCGGGCGGGCGCTTGGCTAGCATTTCGGGGAAGCCGGGAACGCGCAGGCGCTCGGGCGCGATGAAGAGAAAGTCGAGTGCGCCGGCAAGATAGTCGACGCAGGCCTGGCGGCAGATGGAGCGGTCGAGGCCGGAGTGGATGCGTGCCACGCGCAGGTTGAGTGCAGCGAGCTTGGCGACCTGGTCTTCCATGAGTGCGATCAGCGGCGAGATCACGAGAGCGGTCCCGCCGAGGGCGATAGCGGGAAGCTGATAGCAGAGCGACTTCCCTGCCCCGGTGGGCATGACCAGCAGCAGGTCGCGGCCATCGACGGCGGCGCGACACACGGCCTCCTGGTTGGCGCGGAAGCGCGCGAAGCCGAAGACGGATTGCAGAAGGTGGGCGAGGTTTTCCGGATTTGAAGGAGTGGCCAAGAGCGAAGGACCTGAATGAACGCGACTTCCTGCTTCAACTCTACAGAAGCGCGGCGTAGTGCGTCCGGGTATCGGTCACATGGTGAAGTGACAACTCTGGTACAACGGGCTGGGACACTTTACAATCTCATACCTCAGCAGTCTCCCTCGTCCCCAAGGATTTCGCATCGATGAACCATCCCGAACCTGCCGCTCCCAAGGCGAGCCTGAGCGATTATCTTGCTGCCGAACGCACATTGCTCGCGTGGATTCGCACGGGACTGGCGATGATGGGGTTCGGATTCGTGGTGGCGCGCTTTGGCTTGTTCCTGGAGGAGCTGCGGTTTGCGCAGAATACCGCGGCAACCCCGCACTACGGACTCTCGCTATGGTTCGGCACGGCATTGATTGCGGTTGGCGTTGGCGTGAACGCGATTGCGGGTTTTCGGCATTTGCGCCTGATCCACGCGCTTGACCGGGGCGACACATCGCATTCGCAAGCCACGGCGCAGGCGGTTACAGTGGCGTTTCTTGTAGCGCTGGTCGGACTCGCCATGGCTATATATCTCATCTCCGTTCGCGGCACAACTCAATCGGGGCCGCAAAACAGCAAGGAGGTTTCCTTTGTCGAGCAGCAGCGGCATTGTTCAGATTCCCACCATCCACACCGTGGATGAGACTGTCCAAAAACTCAGGGAGATTTTGCAGGCAAAGGGCGTGATGCTGTTTGCCGTGGTGGACCACAGCGGCGAGGCGGCCAAGGCGGGCCTGCAGATGCCGAATACGAAGCTGCTGATCTTCGGAAATCCAAAGGCCGGGACGCCGGTGATGCTGGCGGCGCCGAGTATCGCGATCGATCTGCCGCTGAAGATCCTGGTGGCGGAGGATGGAGCGGGCAAAGTGTGGATCTCGTACAACAGCGCGCAGTATTTGCAGGAACGGCATGCGGTGCCGGCGGAGTTGATGAAGAACCTGGCGGTGATTGAGGCGCTGGCACATGCGGCCGCGGGCTGAGATAGGCGGAGGTCGTGAATGCTCTGGTTCTACGAATCTTTCTTTCCCGTGGTCTGGATTTTCTTTCTTTTCTACTGGCAGATCAAGGCCGCGAATACCAAATCCAACCAGCGCCTTGAGCCTGCTGCCTCGCGCATCCTGCGTGTCCTCATTTTCGTGATCGCGATTATCCTCCTCTGGACAACCCGCATCCCGCTTCCATGGCTCTATCTCCAACTCTGGCCGGCTGGCGTTTGGCCCTTCTGGCTGGGAGCTGCCGTGACCATCGCGGGCCTTCTGTTCGCCGTCTGGGCACGCGAGCACCTCGGCAGCAACTGGAGCCGATCCGTCACCATTAAGCAGGGCCACGAACTGATCACCACCGGACCCTATGCCGTTGTCCGTCACCCCATCTACACCGGCATTCTGACCGGTTTTCTTGGCATGGCGATTGCTATCTCCCAATTGCGCGGGTTCATCGTTTTCGTTCTCATCTTCCTCGCGTTCTGGATGAAACTCCGCATGGAGGAGCAGTGGATGCGTTCCCAGTTCGGCGAGACGTATGCCACTTATGCTCGTCGAACCGCTGCCCTGGTGCCTTACCTCCTCTGATCGCTGCGTCACGATCTCTGCCCAGCAAGAGCGAGTTGAATCAGAGGAGCTGAATCTCGAGATTAATTCTCGGTTCCGGGCGAGTATCGAATCACCTACAGTTGCAGATAGCGATCGGCGCCGTAGACGAGTCCGAGGGTCAGCAAGGCGATGAAGACTTCACCGATTGCTCCGACGGCGAACGGGCGCCAGCCTTGTTTTCCGAGTTCGCCGATCTTTGTGCGAAGACCTACACCTGCAAACGTCAGTAGAAATGCCCAGCGGGAGAGATTGGCAATGCTGGTCAGCTGCGGTTTGGCAAAGAATCCCAATGTGGCGAGAAGCGAAATGAGCAGGAAACCGAGGACGAACTTGGGAAACTTATTCCACAGGAAGACGGCCTTGTTGCCAACCGTTTGCGCCTGTCCGCGCGACGACCAATAGAGGGCATATCCGAGAACGATAAAGCCAATCATGGCGTTTCGCGTAGTCTTGGCCAGAACCGCAACCTTGCCGGCAGCGTCGGAGTAGAGAGCGCCGGCAGCGGTGGCTTCGGCTGTGTTGTCCACTGCGAGGCCGGCCCACAGGCCGTATGCTTTATCGCTCAAGTGCAACGAATGGCCGATCAGCGGAAATGTAAATAGTGAGATCGCGCCGAGAGCCAGAATTGCGGCGATGGCATAGGACGCGTCTTCATCGTCGGCGTCGATGGCAGGCTTGGCGGCAATGATGGCGGAGACTCCGCAAATCGAGGAACCTACCGCGAGAAGCGAACTGAGTTTGGGATTGAGTTTGAAAGCGCGACCCAGGATATGCATGAACGTAAGTGAGAGGGTGATGGCGATGGCGACGAGCAAGATGGAGATGCCGCCAAGGTGGAGGAGATCGCCGAGCAAGAAGCGCGAGCCCAGCAGGACGATTCCAGCTTTCAGCCAGAACTCGTAGGTTGCGACACCGGGTTCGAAGACGCGCGGAATGCCGACGGTATTGGAGACAAGCAGGCCAATCACGATTGCCCACAGAACGTACTCGATGTTGGGGAACGTTACGTGGTGCGCCTTTGTGTAGGCGGCGATGGACTGCTCGATGAGCTTTCCCGCAAAACCGATAGCGGCCAAGAGAAGAAGTCCAGGAATTAACGCAAGGACGCGGCGGCCTGGCGCAAGCGCTTCATCGAGGTTGTGCGAACTGGCTGTGGAACTTGATGTAGCCATGTCGATCTCCTTGAGATTCACCACTTGATTGCGGGAAGAAGATTGAAGCGAACGAGCAGGGCTAACAGCAATGCGAGAGCCACCGCATAGACATCGAGCAGAGAAGCCTTACGCGAGGCGGTTGTGCGATTCGACATGTGCAATCTCCCAACTGAAACTTGGAGCGCCGGGCGGGAATTGAACCCGCGAATACAGGTTTTGCAGACCCGCGCGTTTGCCACTTCGCCACCGGCGCGCTTTGAAACGTCAACGGTGACCGCGAGAAGCCGGCGCGTCGATCACCAACAAATAAAAAACCCACCACGCCATTGGGCGGGTGGGTCACTGGGTTCTTGAATCCTGACTCGGAATCTAGCCCACTGTACACGCCCGCGCAGAGCCGGCCTGACAGCAGCACAGACAAACCGCGGAGGTGAAGAAGTGAGCCATTCGATCCTTTGTGTCGGAGCAGCTGATGGTTTAGCGCTTACCGAGTTTTTGTAGAGTACGAGAAAAACAAATGCAAGTCAAGGAGACGGCCAATTCAGCTATCGGCTGTCAGCTTTCAGCCGGAGCTATCAGGCGTCAGCTATCTTCAGCCATCATGAAACTACCAACTCTACGGGGATGGTTGGGCGAGCAAGTGGCTTGAAAGAAACCGGGCGGTTGCATCGTCAGCGCGCAACCAATTTGCCCAGCGAAGGAATCCGTGAATTTCATTCGGAATCACAAGTTCCTCAAAGGGCGTTTTCTGCAGCTCGAGTCGGTGCGCCAACTCTACTGTCTGGTCGAAGGGGACGTTTCGGTCGTCGTCCCCCTGAATCAACAGGACCGGTGATTTCCATGTCGCTATATCTGCATCCGGCGAAGCGGCGAAGGCTGTGGCGACGGCTTTTTTCCAGGCAGCATCGGCTTCGTACCACTCGGCTGGGATTGCTCCATCCTTGGGAAGCGTCAGGAGCCAATTCGAGAGGCCATGAAAGTCAACGCCTGCCTTGAACACATCAGAGTTGCGCGCTAATGCGAGTCCGGTGAGATATCCGCCGTACGAGCCGCCCCAAATACCGATGTGGTCTGCGTCGACGCCGTCGAGCTTTTGAAGATAACGCGCTCCGGCAAGAACGTCCTGGTATTCCGAGGCGCCGGCTGGCCCGGCATGTTCAGGATGCTGGAACGCTCGACCATATCCGATGCCGAGACGATAGTTGACGGAGAGTACGGTGAAGCCGTGGGTTGCAAGGTACTGGTTCACAGCATAGGCATTGCTGTAATAGTCCATGTAATGCCAACCCAGCAGCATCTGGCGCGGTGGTCCGCCATGCACAAAAATCACGCCGGGCTGCCGCGCTGTCGCTGCGGGATCGCGAAAGAGTTGTCCCTCGATGGTGAGGCCGTCGGGGGATTGAAAGCTGACTAATTCTGGAATGACGAGGCTACTGGACGGGTAGTCCTTTGCACTGCCCGTGTCGAGGACATGGCCTTCTCCGGCATGAGTCAGAAGAGCTACTGCGGCGGGTTTCTGCGCGCCTGCCGCGATATACGCAACCAAGCCGCCGTCGAGGGCAACCGGAGACCACTCGAGGCCGGTACCGCTGGTCAGCGTCTCCGGAGCGGCTCCGTCCCTGCGGACACGAAAGATGTGACGCCGGTCCTCATCATCCCTGGTCGCTCCCGCGTTGGCGCTGTATACCAATGTGCGTCGATCGGGACTCATGGCGACGTTCTCGACCATAAAACTCCCTGGGGTGAGGGGCTGCGGATCGCCTCCCTTTACGTCGACTGCGTAAAGGTGCGGCCAATTGTCAATCTCGGCCATGAATACGAGGTGGTCGTCTGCCATCCAGAACAGCGGTTCATCCTCGCCGAGATCCGGCAGGGATCCAGCCAGGGTATTGGGCGAACGCCAAACCTGGTGGCCTTCGCCGGTAGTGGCGTCGGCCGTCCAGAGTGCAAACGGATGCGGCTGCAACACAAGGAAGTTTTCAGGGGCGTTTCCGGGACTCGGCTGCCTCAGGAAGGCGATGGAACGACCGTCGGGCGACCAGACGGGCTCTTCATCCTTGCTGGTAGATGGAGCGAGAAAGAGCATCGGTTGTTCTGGCGACGCATAGACTCCAATGAAGCTGTGATCCTCCCTTCGAGAGACAAAAGCAAGTCGCGAACCATCCGGCGACCAGACCGGCGCGTCATCCTTTCCGCGATCGAAGAAGAGCCGTTTTCCCTGCCCTGAATTGCCGTTTCCCTGTGGGAGCTGCACGGTCCAGATTTGTGAATCTTTCACATAGGCGAGCTGGCCCTTTGAAGACAAGGCAGGACTATCGCCCTCGGCGACCTGCACCGGTGCACTCGTCGCCTCGGCGGTTGCAATCGACCAGATCGTGATTTTGGGCTCCGACGGACTGCCGTCCGGATCGGGAGCCAGATTGCCGGCGGCGGGCCAATTGGCGTCGTGGTCGCCGCCACGAACGTATAGCAGCTGAGATCCGTCGGCAGAAAAGACGAGCTGCGTCAGCTCCTGGCCATCATCGGCGGAAAAGTGTGTCAGCTGGTGCGGTGAGGTGCCGGATACCCGAGCACACCAGATGTTTCGGACTCCGCGCACGTTCTCTACCCAAGCGAACTGGTCACCTTTGGGAGAGGAAACAAGTGAGCTGACGTAGGAGAAGCCGAGGAGCTGCTCCATAGTGGGCGCAGGAGCGGCGAAAGCGGCCTGATCGAAAGCGCCACAAGTAACAGCGATGAGCAAGAGAGCGAAAACGGCAGAACAGCGGCGAATGGGGAAGGGCGGCATAGTGAATAAGTTAAATCAGGATGCCCGGCCTTCGGTGCGTATCAAGATTTTGTACCGCGCGACGAAACAAGAGGCTTCCCGCAAGATCCAAGTGAAAATAATCTGAACAAAACGTCATCGTTCTGCGAGGGAGATGCGTCGAACGTTACTATACCGGTCGGCAGGGGAGCCTTTGAGTCCTGGCGCTTCATGTGACCTCTGGCTGCTGGCTTTCCGGTACGTGACTGCCGCATTCGACTATGTTCCGCGGAAAGAGGCGGAATGCCAAGTTGAAGGGCTCTAGTCTAGTTGGCAAAAACTTTCAAAAAAAGCTGACAAGCACGTCGATTTGAAACTCCAGGTCCGCGCCGGCAACCGCAGTGCAAGACAAAAACCGCGATTGCCAATGTAGGAGAGTAGATGGGGAATCGCATCGGAGTACTCCACGATGTTCAGCTAAATCGTCGGCGTGGTGATCTGCTGGCGGTCGTCTCCTTGTTCGTAATAGGAGGTTTGGTCTATGGCGTATTCATTCCCTCGCTTGGATTTTATTGGGATGACTGGCCCGTCGTCTGGGTTTTCAACGCCCTCGGGCCACACGGCGTAGCCAGATACTTTGCCGGCGAACGCCCAGTGACCGGCTGGGTATTCGCGAATGTTGCCCGGATCGTCGGAACATCCCCGATAGGATGGCAAGTCCTGAGCCTTCTTGTTCGCTGTGGGACGTCCGCCATGTTATTCATCGGAGTCTCCGAGCTTTGGCCAACCCGGAGAGAAGTCGCATTTCTCGTTGGGCTTCTGGCGCTGCTGTATCCGGGATTTTCTCAACAGCCGATTGCCCTCACCTATCTCTCGCAGAATTTGAGTTTTTTTCTCTATGTGTTCTCGCTGGCCGCGACAATATTTTGTATCACCAGGCCTGCATATCGGTGGTGGTTCTTCGCCATAGCTTTGACAACCTGTGGACTTGCCTGTGCGATCACGGAGTATTTTGTTGGCCTGGAACTCTTTCGGCCTTTCTTGATTGCCAGTCTTGCAGAGCGCAACACGGCGGGTCGTGACATCAGGAAGAGCCTTCGAACAGCCCTTATTTATTGGAGCCCTTTTGCAGCGGTTTGGGCAGGCTATCTCATTTGGCGCGGGTTCATTTTTCGTGTAGCGACAATGAGATCTTACGAAAACGTTGGCTCAAGTCTCTCCATTATTCTCCGCAACCCGATACATGAGACAGCACTTCGAATCCATGCCAGCCTCCACAATATTTTGATGGCAACAATCTTCGCATGGGTCCGTCCATTCAGTCCGGAGTTTTTCGTTCTCTCTTCACGAGTAACGATCCGTTCCTGGATGATTGCGATTGTCGTAGTTGTAATCGCTATCTTCACGCTTCGCAGGCTGATAGTCGACCGCCAGCAGACCCTGGCGAGCGGATCATCTGACGACATGATCGATCGGATTCCCAAGAGCGGTCTCCTGCTGAGTGTGGCGGCGCTCTGCGCTGCGGAATTTCCGTTTCTGGTCCCCTCAGAGATGACCGAATTTACCGCTAATCCGTCTTACGATGACCGATTCACGCTTCCATTCATAGTGGGATCCTCTCTGATGCTTACGTGGATTTTGGTAACTCTTGGCAAAACGAAGGTATCGCGGATCGCGATTGTTGCAGTGACCCTTTTCACTTTTAGTGCGTTCCAAGTTCAAAACTCGAACCTGTATCGCCAGGATTGGCGTTCGCAAAAGTCGCTCTTCTGGCAGATCTACTGGAGGGCCCCGGATCTAAAGCCGGGCACAAGTGTATTCGTGTATGGGTTACCGAAATCACTGCGCGGAAATCACGCTGCCGGCCTGCTGAACATGCTTTACGACCGAGATGACAAGGAAGGCACACTTAATTACTTTATCTTCGATTTGTCACAGTTATCCGAGCCGCTGACCGGATCAAATCTGAGTTACAAGCCCGGCGTATTGCTCAAGAGCCAGGTCCGCACATACCCGTATCAGGGAAACGCGTCGCAAAGCCTGGTGGCATGGATTTCACCGGGCGGAACCTTCCGAGTTCTTTCACAGCCCGATGCGAATCAGATACTACGATGCCCTGTGATTTGTATGAATACTTCACAGCTATCGAAGCCGAGAGAACTTATCAGTCCGGAGGAACGGAGCGGGTCGCTGCTCAAGATATACGGCATGGAGCCGACATCTCAATGGCAGTATTACTATCAGAAAGCTGAGCTTGCGCGACAACTGAAGGATTGGGCTGCTGTTGCAGCGCTAGGGGACGAGGCGACGCGACAAGGATATACGCCGCAGGACCCTTCGGAATGGTTCCCCTTTATTGAGGGCTATGCGCGGACCCATCGGTACCAGACCGCAGCAGAGTTAAGCGAAAAAGTCCTGGACACGTATCCGGACGCGATCGCACCGCTGTCATCCCTTTGGCTGCAACTGAAACGCGAGGACACCGAGAACTCCGCGGGGCTGAATGCCGCCTTGCGCATGCTTGGGGACAAGCTTGTGCTCGAAGACTAGCAGCCGGCAAGGCGCTGCTCGAATCACGAATCGATTGCGACGTCGGGTCGGCAGATTGGCACTTCCGCAATGCGCCGGGCACAAGGAGATTCACGTCACGTCGGCGGCGGAAGAACGCGGGTGGTCTGATCTCGATAACGGGAGCGAGAAACATCTATCCCTTCCGCCTTCCTCGCTTCCCTCTTTGTGGGTTGCAGGTTAGTATTCGTGTGATTCGCAAAGTCCCTGGAAAGTGCGGTGAGTTTGTTGATGCGTCTGTTGGCTTATCGGTACAGGTTGATGGCTTCGGCAGTTGCGCTAATGGTGACGAGCGCGGCTTGCGCGCAGAAGACGGATTTTCTGAAGAGCTACAAAGGGGCTCCGTTTCATGACAGCAAGTACAACGGCGGGGCGCAGAAGATTCCGGGGATGGTGATGTGCGCGTACTACGACCTGGGCGGCGAGGGCGTCGCGTATCACGATACGGACGCGAAGAACAACGGAAGCGGCGCGCTGAATCCGGCGAATGGAACTTATCTGAATGAGTTTCGGATGAACGAGGGCGTGGATACTTCGTACACGAAGTTTGGGCTCGATCCGAAGATCGACGATAATCCCTACGACAAGGTGACGCCGCCGGCGGGGCTGCTCTACGTGGGATGGACGGAGCCTGGCGAGTGGTTCAATGTCACGGTGGATGTGGCGGAGACAGGCGAATACACTACCGATCTGCTATATACGTCGAATCGCGGCGGAACGATCTCGCTGGATGTAAATGGCGTGGCGGCGACGGGTCCACTGACGATTGTGTCGACGTACGATGCGGCCGATCCGGTGGCGTGGCGGCAATGGCATCACTGGAATTTGGCGAAGGATCTGGCGAAGGTTCATCTGCAAAAGGGCAGGAACGTGCTGACCTTGCACACGGTGACCGAGGGACAGATGAATTATGCAACGCTGGAGTTCAGAAAGCAGTGAACAGTGGACAGCGAGCAGTGATCAGCCGTCCGGGGCGGCCGTTGTGAGCGGATCGCTGAGCCCTTTGGAAACAAAGGCAGCGGGTTGGCTTCCCGCTGACGCGAGAAGTAGCGAGTTAGCAGGTTAGCGGGCTAAAGCCGTGGTGTTTCGAAACAGTTCCGGGCTGTACTGCAGAAGCGGTTCAGCACGGATCCGCAGGTGGTGGGGAGCCCGGGTTTTGTGCTTTCCCACCCTTGAATCAGAAAACGATTCAAGGATGGGGCACCCAGGTTGTGGTTGCACTCAGGTTGCGGCTATTCAGGAAAAACAACCACAGATCCTTCGACTCCGCTGCGCTCCGCTCGGGATGACAGCGGAGCGCGGGAACGGACGGGTGTTAGTCGCCGGCTACGGTTTCGGCTACGGGATGGGTTGAGGGAGGATTGGCTTCGATCTTCCCTTCCCTCAACAGATCGAAACGATCTGCGTTCATTACTTTGTTCCAGACGGCCACGAAGTCATGGACGAAGGCTTGCTTGGCGTCGCTGCTGGCGTATACCTCCGCGATGGCGCGAAGTTGGGCATTTGATCCGAAGACCAGATCGACGATGGTGGCTGTCCACTTGAGTTCGCCGGTGTGGCGATCGCGGCCTTCCAGGACATCCGGAGACTTCTCAGACTTCGCCCACTTCGTGCCCATGTCGAGCAGGTTGACGAAGAAGTCGTTGGTGAGGGTTCCAGGGCGATTGGTGAAGACGCCGTGCTGCGAGTGCGCGACGTTCGCTCCCAGGGCACGCATGCCGCCGATGAGGACGGTCATCTCCGGCCCTGTGAGACCGAGGAGATTCGCTTTGTCGAGCAGAAGGGCGGCCGCATGTTCCTCGACGCCCTTGCGGGCATAGTTGCGGAAGCCGTCGGCAATTGGCTCGAGCACGGCGAAGGATGCGACGTCGGTTTGCTGCTGCGAGGCGTCAGTGCGTCCAGGTTCGAAGGGAACCTTGACGTCGTGGCCGGCTTTCTTTGCAGCAGACTCGACGGCTGCGCAGCCGGCGAGAACGATGAGGTCGGCGAGTGAGATTTTCTTGCCACCTTTTTGCGCGGAGTTGAAGTCCTTCTGGATGGACTCGAGCTTCGACAGCACCTTGGCCAGTTCTGCGGGCTGGTTCACTTCCCAGTTTTTCTGCGGCTCAAGGCGGATGCGTGCACCATTGGCGCCACCACGCTTATCGCTGCCGCGGAAGGTTGCGGCGGAAGCCCATGCGGTGGTGACGAGCTGGGAGATCGACAGGCCGGACGCCAGGACTTTGGCCTTCAGCGCTTCGATGTCTTTGTGGTTGATCAGCTCGTGGTCGACGGCGGGAACGGGGTCCTGCCAGATGAGCTCTTCTTTCGGAACGAGTGGGCCAAGGTAGCGGGAGATCGGACCCATGTCGCGGTGCGTGAGCTTGAACCAGGCGCGGGCGAAGGCGTCGGCGAGCTTGTCGGGATTCTTGAGAAAGTCGCGCGAGATTTTTTCGTAGGCAGGGTCAAATCGAAGGGCAAGGTCGGTGGTGAGCATGGAAGGCGCATGGTGCTTGGACGGGTCGTGCGCATCGGGCACTGTGTTGGCGCCGGCATCACCCTTGGGCTTCCATTGGTGTGCACCGGCGGGGCTCTTGGTCAGTTCCCATTCGTAGCCGAAGAGATTCTTGAGGAAGTTGTTGCTCCATTTCGTCGGGGTTTGGGACCAGATGACTTCGAGGCCGCTGGTGATTGTGTCGCCAGCGATGCCCGAACCATAGCTGTTCTTCCAGCCGAGTCCCATCTCCTCAAAGCTCGTGCCCTCGGGCTCCGCGCCAACATGACTTGCAGGAGCAGCTCCGTGGGTCTTGCCGAAGGTGTGGCCGCCGACGATGAGGGCTACCGTTTCTTCGTCGTTCATCGCCATGCGGGCAAAGGTCTCGCGGATATCGCGCGCCGAAGCGACGGGGTCAGGATTGCCGTTCGGACCTTCCGGGTTCACATAGATGAGGCCCATCTGGACAGCGGCGAGAGGGTTTGCGAGTTCACGATCGCCGCTGTAGCGCTGATCGCCGAGCCACGTGGTCTCAGGACCCCAATCGGTGTCGGTCTCCGGCTCCCAGATGTCGGCGCGGCCGCCGCCGAATCCGAAGGTCTTCAGGCCCATCGAATCGAGAGCGACGTTGCCGGCCAGGATCATGAGGTCGGCCCAGGAGATTTTGCGGCCGTACTTCTGTTTGACCGGCCAGAGCAGGCGGCGGGCTTTGTCGAGGTTGACGTTGTCAGGCCAGCTGTTGAGGGGGGCGAAACGCTGCGCTCCCCTGCCGGCGCCACCGCGACCATCGTGAATACGGTACGTGCCTGCGGAATGCCAGGCCATGCGGATGAATAGCGGTCCGTAGTGGCCGAAGTCGGCAGGCCACCAATCCTGAGAATCGGTCATGAGGGCGTGAAGGTCCTTGACCACGGCATCTAGGTCAAGCTTCTTGAATTCCTGGGCGTAGTCGAATTCCTTTTCCATCGGATTGGACAGCGAGGAATTCTGGTGCAGAATGGCGAGGTTCAATTGATTGGGCCACCAGTCCCGGTTGCCCTTTGCGCCTGCCGATGTGTGCTTGATTGCGCCGTTTGAGAACGGGCACTTCGCTTCGCTAGACATAGTGTCTCCTATAGGTCGTCTGCAAAATTGCTGTTGAGGAGGAGGTTTCCGGGAGAGTCCCGGCAGAAACACATCGCATTTAAGGGTAAGGTATCGCCACAGGGATCGATATGACAAATCAATTGTTTCTTTGATGATGATTGGCGCGCTCTATGATGGAAAGGCAGCGGAGTTAGGCGCCCTGCGCGCGGTCAGCGGAGTTAGGTCAGAAGCAGCGGGTTCGCTTCCGCTGCGCGGAAGTAGCGAGTTAGCTGGGTCCAGCGTTTGCGGAGGCTATGTGAATTTGCAGGAATTGCGGTACCTGGTGGCGATTGCGGAGCATCGGCATTTTGGTCGGGCGGCGGAGGCATGCCACGTGAGCCAGCCGACATTGAGCAGCCAGATCAAAAAGCTGGAAGATGAACTGGGCGTGACGCTGCTGGAAAGGACCAACAAGCGCGTGGATATCACGCCGGTGGGAAGCCAGATTCTGACCCATGCAAAACGTGCGCTGAGCGAGGCAGGACAAATGGAGGCGGTGGCGCGTGCGGCGCGGGATCCGCTGGTGGGACCACTGAAGCTGGGAGTGATTCCGACGGTGGCGCCGTATTTGATGCCGCTGATCCTGAAGCCGCTGAAGCAGGGGTTTCCGGGGCTGACGATTGAATTGTGGGAAGACCAGACTCGGGCGCTGGTTGAGGCGCTGAGAAATCACAAGTTGGATGCGGCGTTGCTGGCAACGGAGACGGATGCGCCGGAAATTACGGAGATCACGTTGTACGAGGAGCCGCTGCTGGCTGCACTGCCTCGGAATCACAGGCTTGCCGGGGCGAAGCGGGTGGATGAACAAGCGCTGACCGATGAGTTGCTGGTACTGGCGGAGGGACACTGCCTCGCCAACCAGGCGCTGGCGGCATGCGGCGCCAAACATGGCGGGCATGGGCTGGGTCATGCGCGCGGTGCACTGCAGGGGTCGATGCAGGCGGCGACACTGGAGACGCTGGTGAATCTGGTGGCGGCGGGGTATGGAACGACGCTGATTCCGGCGTTGGCTGCGGGGTCGCTGGGACAGAGGGGGATTGTGTTGCTGCCGCTGACGGGACGGTCGCGGAGGTCGATCCGGCTGGCGAGCCGGCCGGGGTTTCCGCGGGCGCAGGCGCTCAGGGCGATCGAGAGGGTGATCCGGAAGGCGGTCAGTTTTCCGGCAAATCTGCGCTGAAATTCCGGGCGCCCGGGTCTGTGGAAAACTTGGGTGAAACACAATGAAAGAGGCATCATTTCCGGAAAAAAGCCTAAAATAGTCGAAGAAGATGGATTCGGGACCCCCTTATCCACAAAAGAACCTCCCCGCATGATTGACCCTGACTTTTGGGCTCCTTAGAGTCTGTAATCGAAGAGGGTAAACCACCCCGCCGACGAAGACCTGTCGTCGTGGGCGTCGGATTCCCCTCTGGCACCTGTGCGGCGAGTGCCGCGATCGCGGATGCTGAGTTGTACCCGTTCGTATCCTGCTGACCCGGAGTGAGCATGCTGAAACTGAAAAAAATCCACATCCTCGGCTTCAAGAGCTTTTGCGACCGCACGGAATTGACCGTGCCGGGAACGGGTATCGCCGTGGTGGTGGGGCCGAACGGGTGCGGAAAGTCGAACATCCTGGACGGGGTGAGCTGGGTGCTGGGCGAGCAGAGCGCCAAGAGCCTGCGCGGCGGCAGCATGGCGGACGTGATTTTTGCCGGGACGCGCGAACGGAAACCGCTGGGGATGGCCGAGGTGACCATCACGATGGTGGATCCGGAGGCTTACGAGGGGCCGATTCCGGTGGAGCCGGATGTGGTGGTGGATCACGACGGTCCGGCGGACTGGGATGAAGACGAGTTACGGCGGCAGAAGGCTGCCGAGGCGGAGGAGATTATTGCGTCGGAACAGCCGGGGCAGGTGCTCGAGGATGAAGACGGTGCTGCTGAGAGCAGCATGCAGACGCAAGGGCCCGAAGCCGAAGGGGGAATTCAGGCGAGCACGGGCGGACCGCAGCCGGTGGTGTTGAAGATTCGACGGAGGAAGTTCAATCGCACCCCGCAGAAGGGTGAAGTGGTGATCACGCGGCGGTTGTTCCGGACGGGCGAGAGCGAATATCTGCTGAATGGAAAGCTGTGCCGGCTTCGCGATATCCAGGACATTTTTATGGGAACGGGCCTGGGGCCGGAGAGCTACGCGATTATCGGGCAGGAGCGGATCGGGCAGTTGCTGAGCTCGAAGCCACACGACCGGCGGGCGATTATCGAAGAGGCTGCGGGGATTACGCGCTTCAAGACGAAGAAGCGGCTGGCGGAGTTGCGGCTGGAAAGCGCGAAGCAGAACCTGGCGCGCGTGGACGATATTTTTGAAGAAGTGACGCGTCAGATGAACAGCCTGAAGCGGCAGGCTTCGAAGGCGGAGCGGTTTGCGCAGGTGCGCGATGAGTTGCGCGGCCGGCTGCGCGTGGTGCTGGCGAGCCGCATGGCGCTGATGGATGCCGAGCAGGCAGCGGCTGGAGCAGGAGATCGCGACGTTTGCGGGAAAGATTGCGAGCGGCGCCACCGAGATTGGAACGATGGAGGCCAACCAGCACTCGCTGACGGAGCGCGGGTACGAGCTGGATCGCGAGGGTCAGGAAGCGCAGAACCGTGCCAATTCATCGGCTGTGGAATTGGAACGGGCGGCGGCGAGAGAACGCGGCAATGCGGAACGCGTGACGGAACTGGAAGCTCGGCTTGCAGCGGCAGCGGGCGAGTTGGAACAGACGAAGACTCAGTTGGGTACGATTGCGGAAGAGCGCCAGCAGCAGCGGACGTTTCTGGAAACGGCGGCGGGAGAAGCGCGGGCGTTTCACGAGAAGGTGGAGGAACGGCAACACGCAGCGCGGACAGCGGCCGATGAGGTTTTCAATGCGGAGCGGAAGCTGGAGGGGGATCGCAGGCACGCAATGCACCTGCTGACGCTCGCGGGCAACGCGCGGAACAGTACGGCACAGGCGGAAGAGAGCCTGGCAGCTCTGGAACGCGAGGCCGAACGACTTGAAGCCGAGATGAGCCAGGCGCGAAACGAGCAGGAGACCCTGGGAGTGCAGAGCGGGCAGGCGCGCCTCAAATTTGAGTCGGCTGCGGAGACGCTGAAGCGGCTCGAGGTTGAGATTGCGGAGTTACGCGAGCAATTGCAGGCGCGGCGTGCGGATGAAAATGCAGCGCGCGAGCGTGGCAATCAACTGCGCAGCGAACAGGCGACCGCAGTGGGACGCAAGGAATCGCTGGAGTCGCTGATTCGGGATCACAGCTATTCGACCGAGACGGTTCGACGCTTGTTGAAGCCCGGAGCGCTGCAGAACGGGTCGACACCGGTGGGCACGCTGGCGGACTTTATCGAAGTGAGCGGCGAGCACGAAGGAGTGGTCGACGAGTTCCTGCGCGAAGAACTGAATTACGTTGTCGTGAAGAGCTGGCATGCAGCAGAGGAAGGCGTGCGCGTGCTCAAGTCTGGCGTGGATGGACGGGCGACTTTTTTGATTCATGACAGCGCGCAGGCGGGGCTGTTCAACGAAGCAGCAGAAAGCATTGCCGGGCCGGGAGTGACGCCGCTGAAGGATGCGGTGAGGGTGCTGAATGGATTTGGGCGGTCGCTGGAGTCGATTCTGCCAAAACTACGCGACGGGTACCTTGTGGAGACGGCGGAGTTGGCGCAGGCGATGGCGAATGAGCACACGCATGCGTACTTCCTGACACCGGGAGGTGAGTGTTTCCATAACGCGACAGTGACAGGCGGGAAACCGGCGAGTGCCGGTCCGCTGGTGCTGAAGCGCGATCTGCGCGAGACGGAGATGCGGCTGGCGACACTGGAGCGCGACCTTAGTCAGGCCGAAGTGGAAGCGGCGATGCTGACGCGGCAGATCGAGGAGATGACGGCACTGCTTGAAGCGCGCAGCGAGGAACGCAGGCTGGCCGAACGTGAGGCGGCGGACCAGGGTGCGGCGCTGAAGCAGATGGAGAACGAATCGCAGCGCATCGAGCGGCGGCTGCAGGAATGGATGACGCAGGCGTCGCGGAACAAGGATGCGCGCGAGGCCAAGCATGCGGTAATCGAACAGAAGCGCGAAGAAGCGGTTCGGCTGGAAGGCGAACACGCGGCGGCCGAGACCACGCTGGAGGAGCAGCAGAACCGCCTGGCAACGATGCGACAGACGCGCGAGACTTTGCAACATGAAGCAGCAAAGCTGACAGCGGAGCTGGCGGGCCTCGAAGAGCGGCGGCGCGGCGCGGAGGCGGCGTTCCAACGGATCGACCGACTGCACAGCGATCTGGAACGGCGGGTGCTGGCGATTGAGCAGCAGCGTGCGGCCGCGGAAGCAGAGAGGGAGCAGCGCATCCGGGAGAGCGCGGAGCTGGCGCAGCGCCAGCGGGAATTAACCGAGCTGAAAGCTGAGGCGCTGGCCTTGGCGGAGTCGATTGCGGCGCAGGCGCATGAGGTTCGGCAACAGCTTGCGGCGATGGAGACAGAACTGAAGACGGCACGCGCGGCGCTGGACCAGTTGCGCGAAGATCGCAGCGGACGGGCGAGCCAGGCGGCGAAGCTGCGGTCGGATCTGGAACACCTGGAAGCGAGTTGCCTGGCGGAAGTGAATGCCGAGGCCGCCGCATTGCGCGCGGACGCGGAGATTGTGCGCATTGCCGATGAAATGCTAGCCGTTGAAGAAGAGACGTGCAGAACGCTGCGGCAAAAGATCGAGCAGATGGGCCCGGTGAACATGATGGCGCTGGAGGAGTACAAGGAGACGGCGGAGCGGCACAGCTTCCTTGAGACGCAGCGCAGGGATCTAATCGAGTCGATCGAGAATACGCAGGACACGATCAAGGAGATCGACCAGATTTCGCGGACGAAGTTTGACGAGGCGTTTGCGCGCATCAACGAGAACTTCGGGCAGGTGTTTACACGGCTGTTCCACGGCGGGCAGGCCTTCCTGCGCCTGACGGATGTGGAGAACCAGGCGGAGAGCGGGCTGGAAATTGTGGCGTCGCCCCCGGGCAAGAAGCTGCAGAGCGTGCTGCTGCTGTCTGGTGGCGAGAAGGCGCTGACGGCGCTGGCGCTGCTGGTGGGCATCTTCCAGTTCCAGCCGAGCCCTTTCTGCGTGCTCGACGAAGTGGATGCTGCGCTGGACGAAACGAACGTTGGCCGGTTGGCCGATCTGCTGCACTCGCTGAGCAAGGAGACGCAATTCCTGCTGGTGACGCACTCGAAGCGCATGATGCATGCCGCGGACATGATCTACGGCGTGACCATGCAGGAGCCGGGCGTGTCGAAGGTGGTGAGCGTGAAGCTGGGCGGACAGGAGCAGCAACGGGCAACGGCGTAGCGCTTCGCGCCGCTGATGTCAGCGTCTTTGCTTTCCCTCGTCTCAAGGCGGGAGTGTTGTGCTATCCCACCCTTGCGGCGAAAAACAAATACGTCGCAAGGATGGGGCACCCAACTCTGTGCTTGATCGGGCAGGTTACACTGTTTTGCAAACCTTGCAGGAGTGAAACCGTGAGCCCAACTTCCTCTTTCGATAAACGTGTCGATGCTTATATTGCGAAGGCGAGACCTTTCGCACAGCCGATTCTTTTGGAAATTCGCGAACTGGTGCATAAGGCTTGCCCCGGGGTTGTGGAGACGATGAAGTGGAGCCGGCCTTTCTTCGAATATAAGGGCGCGATTGTTGGGAACATGTCGGCGTTTAACGAGCATTGCAGTTGGGGATTCTGGGGCGAAGAGATTTCCGCGGTGCTGCGCGACAAGAAAGTTCTGAAACCGGGCGCCATGGGTTCGCTTGGTCGGCTGACCAGCGTGAAAGATCTTCCGCCAAAGAAAGAGATGCTCGGCGTGTTGAAGCAGGCTGTTGCCTTCATCGATAAGGGCGAGTACACCAGTCCGATTGCCGCTCGGCAAAAGGTGGTGAAGGCACCGGCACCTCCGGCGGAGCCGACGCCGGAGTTCGCGAAGGCGCTGAAGGCCAACAAGAAGGCTGCGGCGGCGTTTGCGGCATTCAGTCCGAGTTGCAAGAAGGAATACGTGGAGTGGATTGCGGACGCCAAGCGGCCTGAGACGCGGGACAAGCGGATCGGGACAGCGATCGAGTGGATCAGCGAGGGCAAGCAGCGAAACTGGAAGTACCAGAACTGTTGAGGGATCGAAGGGCCTAAAGAGGCTGCGGAAAAACGGTGAAGAATTGACGAATGGTCGAAAAAACGTCCCTCGGCGGCTAAGACCGACGATGATACTGCGCCGCTTACGGCACGGCTGAAGCCATGCCCTTTCAAAGCAATCGCATGACTTACGACGTCATTGTTCTCGGACTGGGGGCGATGGGAAGCGCGGCTGCGCAGCATCTTGCGGAGCGCGGCAAGCGCGTTCTCGGTCTCGAACAGTTCACTTCGCCGCACGACAAGGGATCGTCGCATGGCGGGTCGCGGATGATTCGCCAGGCGTATTTTGAGAGCCCCGATTATATTCCGCTGGTGCTGCGCGCTTACGAACTGTGGCGACGGCTGGAGAAGGACACTGGAACTCGCCTGCTGCACATCACGGGCGGCATGAACATTGGTTCAGGAGATGGCGAGCTGGTGAGGCGCACGATTGCGGCGTCGACACAGCACGCAATTCCCTTCGAGGTGCTGGAAGGGCGCGAAATCAGCAAGCGCTTTCCCGGGGTTTCTCCGCTGGCCGGAGATGTTGCGGTGCACGAGATGAATGCGGGGTACCTTCTTCCGGAGGAATGCGTCCGCGCGCACCTGGCTCGGGCTTCGCATGCGGGATGTGATCTCAGATTTGAAGAGAGCGTTCTTGCGTGGACGGCGGAGCGGGATCGCATCGAGGTGCGGACGGGCAAGGGCGTCTATCGCGCGGGACACCTGGTGATTACGGCGGGGCCGTGGGCGAACCAGGCGCTCGATGGGATTGTTCCGCTGCGCGTGACGCGGCAGGTGATGGCGTGGATTGCGCCACGGACGGGCGTGACGCCGTTTTTGCCGGATCGCTTTCCGGTGTTTCTTTTGGAGGATGCGCGTGGCGGGGCGCATGGATACGGGTTCCCTGCTATTGACGGGCCGGACGGCGGGATGAAGGCGGCGATCCACGGCAGCGCCGACGTGTGTACGCCGGAGAACGTCGACCGGGAGATTCATGAGCAGGATTTGCGGAGAATTGTGGAGCAGTTGCGGGTGCGCATACCGGTGCTGGATGGCAAGGTGCTGCGGGCGCAGACATGCCTTTACACGATGTCGCCGGATGAGCACTTTGTGATCGGAGCGCATCCGCAGTTTGCCTCGTGCTTGATTGCGTGCGGATTTTCAGGGCATGGATTTAAGTTTGCCGGTGTGGTCGGGGAGATTCTGGCGGACCTGGCGATGGACGGATCCACTTCGCATCCGATCGGGTTGTTTTCGCCGATGCGGTTTGCGGGGTGATGGATTGTAGGGGTTGAGATTCGCGGTTTCCCACCCTTGCGACGAAATGCTTCGCAAGGATGGGGCACCCAGCTTTCGTTTTAATTGACGCAGCTTTATCCGGAGCCTATTGGTAGGCACCGGCTTTTTTGAAGTCGCCGCCTTTGACGATGGTGAAAGCGGTGGGATCGACGTGATGTTTGAAGGCGTCGTTGACCTGCTGGGGAGTGAGCGCGGCAACGGCGGCCTCGAGCTTGGCGTCCCATTGCATGGTGCGGCCCCAGTACTCGCGGCTGATGAGGAGCGAGGCAATCGAACCTTCTTCCGAGCGCTGGACGGTGCGTTCGTCGAGCCAGGTCTTCTTGGCTTTCGCCACTTCATCGTCGGTGAAGCCGTCCTTGAGAGCCAGGGCGAGTTCTTCGTTGAAGTCGGCTTCGACTTTGGGCATGTTTTGCGGAGCGGCGATGGCGAAGCCGGTGAGGACGGCGGAATCATCTTCAGTGGGAATGCCGAATTGAGCGCCGGCGCCGTAGCTGAGGCCGTCTTTGACGCGAATGCGGCGGAAGATGCGCGAGTTGGGTGAGCCGCCGAAGACCATGCCCGCGAGGGTGAGCGCGGGGTAGTCGGGATCGGTGTCTTTCATCTTGAGCGGCATGCCGGCGAGGAAGAGTCCGTTCTGCTTGTCGGGTGTTTCGATCTTGTGATTGACGGCTTCGACCTTGACGTAGGTATCTGGAACGCGCTGATAGCGGCTGTTGCTTTTCCAGTCGCCAAAAAGTTCGGTGACAAGCTTGCGCATCTGCTCGGGATCGAACTGGCCGCTGAGGACGATTTCGCCCTGTCCGGGACCGTAGAACTGCTGGTAGAACGAGCGCACGTCGTCGAGGGTGACCTTCTTGTCGTCTTCGATCTGTTCGTCGAGGGTTGAGACGTAGTGGACCTGGCCGCGCGTGTATTGCGCGTTGAGATGGCGAAAGAGATCGATCTGGACGAGGTTGTTGGGTTCGGTCTTGCCCGACTCGGCACTGGCGATGCGCTGCTGGCGGATCTGCTCGAATTCGCTCTCGGGGAAGGAAGGCTCGCGGAGGAGTTCGCGCACGAGGCGCAGGGAGTCGGCGAGATTTGCATCGAGGGTTCGGACGCTGGCGCTGGCCTGATCGACGCCGCCGTTGACGCTGATTTGCGCCTTGAGGCGATCGGTTTCGTCCTGGATCTGCTGACGGTTTTTGTTTTTTGTGCCGCGCATCAGGAGCGAGCCGGTGATATCGGCCGCGGTACCTTTGCCTTCGAGGGATTTCTCGTCTCCGAAGTGGAGGTTGATGCGGGCCACGACGGTGCCACCGCGCGTCTTCTTGGGGAACATGACGAGCTTGATGCCGTTGGGCAGCTTGGCGCGGATAACGCGGGCCTCGATGTTCTGCGGCGTGGGATCGAAGGACTCGCCCTGCGCAATAGCAGCGCCACCTTTGTAGTTCTTGAAAAGGTCGGCGGCGTCCGGAGTGGCGGGGATTTCGGCGCGGTCGGGCGCGGTGGCGGGAATGAACTCGCCGAGAGTGCGATTGGAGGATTTGAGGTAGGCCTTGGCAACGCGGGTTATGTCGTCGGGCGTGACCTTGGCGACCTCATCGCGATTGAGGAAGAGAAATCGCCAATCGCCATCGCCGATGTCGCCACCGAGCATGAGGGAGACGGTCTGGGAGTTGGTGAGCGCAAGTTCAATATTTTTGAGGATGCGCCCCTTGGCGCGATCGACCTCTTCCTGCGTAGGCGGATTGGCGGCGAGGCCTTCTACAACTTTGAGGACGGTTTGCTGAGCGTCGTCGAGGGATTGGTCGGGCTTGAGTTGTGCGAATGCCTCGACGACTCCAGGGTCGTGCATGGCCTCGGCGCTCATAGTGGCGGAAACGGCTTTTTTCGAGTCAACGAGCTCCTTATAGAGACGGCCGGTTTGCGGTGCTCCAAGGATTTGCGCGGCGACCTCCAGGGCCGCCATATCGGGGTGAAGCGCGGCGGGAACGTGATAGACCACCACGACGGCCTGGATGTTCCCGACGCGGCGGAGGATGACGGTGCGCTCGCCTTCCTGGGTAGGCTCGGAGGTATAGGGCTGGGTTAGAGCGCGCGTGGGCTTAGGGATGGCGCCGATGGTTGCCGCAACCATGCCGAGGGCCTTGGCCGGATCGAACTGGCCGGCGATGATGAGGTCGGCGTTGTCGGGCTGGTAATACTTGCGATAGAAGACGGCAAGATTTTCGACGGGGACGCGTTCGACGTCGGTGCGGTTGCCGATGACGGTCTTGCCGTAGTTGTGGAAGTTGTAAGCGGATGCGAGAACACGCTCTTCCAGGACTTCGGCCGGGTTGTTTTCGCCGGCTTCCATTTCGTTGCGCACGACCGTCATTTCAGAATCGAGGTCTTTCTTGAGCATGGTCATGCGGACCATGCGATCAGCTTCAAGATCAAGAGCCCAACGGAGGTTGTCGTCACTGGCGTTGAAGGTCTCGAAGTACATGGTCTGGTCGTAGCTGGTGGTCCCGTTGAAGAAGCCACCGGACTTGTCGGTGAGTTCTTTGAATATCTCGCGTCCGCCGGTCGAGGATTTGAAGGTCATGTGCTCAAGCAGATGGGCCATGCCGGTTTCGCCGTAGCCCTCATTGCGGGAGCCAACGCGGTAGACGACGTTGACGGTGATTTTGGGCTTGGAGTCATCAGGAAACAGAAGGACGTGAAGGCCGTTGGGGAAGGCGTATTCGGTGACGCCCTCGATCGCAGTTACTTTCTGCACGCCGGCCGGCAGGTTCTGCGCCTGGGATGACGCGGTAAGAACAACGACGGAAGCGACGAGGAGGAGGAATCTCTTCAAACCCATGGTTTCTGCCTCTCAGTGGATTTTCGAATTATAGCGAGTGGATGCAAGGAATGAGATAAGCAGGCTTCGTGACGGCCGGAATGGAGAGGGCTGGAAGCAGAATGCCGGATCAACCAGGCGTTGACCGAACGGCCACGAGCTGCCGACGGTCAACCACCGACAATGCAAAAATCCGGTGACAGAAACGGAGCAGCCCTCGTTTTGCCTGGCCCTCACTCAAACTGGTTCATGTCGGTGTCGGGCGTGGGATGACCCAATTCCCGGCACATGGCAGCGATCTGGCCTTTGTGATGAAAGGCATGGGTCAGAATATGATGCAGGATGAGGGCGGGAGTGCGGACGGCTTTGTCTCCATCGGGGAAATGAAGTTCCGTATCAGTGTTGAGCTGATGATTCGTCAGGTTCGATAAATACGCCTGGGTCCGCCGGCTCACATCCTGCTGCAGGAGCCTGGCATCCGCAACAGAAGGACATTCGACAGGATTGCGATCGACATAGGGAAGCCCCTGGAGCATGTGAATCCAAAACCCTTCGCAGTTGAAGATATGAATCACCTGTTTTTGCAGCGTGGCGAAACCGAAGCTGGGCAATTCCTTCAGATAATCGCCTGGTGGGATCGTGGACAGGTGGTCGAGTAGAAGATTGAGGCTGGCATGCGTCCAGCTATGGAATTTCCGAACGCCGTCGAGGGTGAACACCGTTGTATCCATGATAGGGCCCATTTTATAGTCCACATTTTGTGCAGTCGTCGGCAACACGAAAGCTCGACATGAAAATGGGTTACTTCCTCTTTGGCGGTGATCTGCCCGAAAGGTGGTGTGTGTTGGGTCGTGTCACTCCGAAGAATTCCTGAACGCCGCGACGGTGCGGGTCGTCTTAGCGTAAGTATGGGCGACAAAGACGACCGCGCGCTCCTTGCCCAAAATGCTTACGTAGGGTGTGAAGGAGAACACAATCCAAAGCCACTCGGGAACCGTCATGCGATATTGCATTCGTCTATCAAGCAGAACGCTGAGGGTCTGATGACCACATCGCATACCGCCCTTACCACGCTGCGCAACCGACTCCTTTACGCGCTCGCGCTCGCAGCTCTCACACTCGCGACGCCGTTCGCGCCGGCGCAATCGTATGCACCGCCGCCTACAACTCCGTCAGGCAAACCGCTCGCCTTTACCATCGTCTCTATCAAGCGGCATGGAAACGCTCCGGATGGGGGAAAGGAGGGCTGCTTTGCCGACGGCTGTCACTTCGTCGATAGACCGCTTCTTGCCTTGATCATGACTGCCTACAATCTCTCCCAGAAACCCATAGTTGGCGAGCCCTTGCCGGGAGACTCAGACCTCTTCGACCTCGATGCCAAAATCGATCCTGCCGACCTGCCCGCTACGCCGCTTACCTACCTTCAGCTCGCTGAAATGCTGCAGCCCGTGCTCGCTGACCGCTTCCAGCTCCGCGTCCACCATGAGATGCGCATCCAACCCGTTTACAACATTGTCTTCGCAAAGGACGGCTTGAAGATGAAGAAGGCCGCCCCGCCCGCGCTCACCACCCCTGGCAACTCCGAACCGACCAATGGCGCGCCTCTCGGAGGCTGTTACCACACGTCCGTAGGCAACGGCTTACGCGTTATGCACGATTGCGACATGAACGACATCCGAAGAATCCTCGAGGGCCCCTCCGGCCGCTACCTCATCGACAAAACCGGCCTCACCGGCCGTTACGATTTCGAGCTTCACTGGACCCCCGACGACACGCCCGCCGACTCGCCGCTCGGCGGCGGCCCATCCATCTTCACCGCCGTCGAGGAGCAACTTGGCCTTAAGCTCGAGTCCGCCAAGGCCCCCGTCGATGTCCTGGTCATCGACTCTGCTCGGCTGCCCACTCCCAACTGAAAGCGAGGAAGGAGAGTCAACCGATTCGAGAGGACAAGAATTGTGTTGGGCAAAAAAAATCGCCTCCGAAGGAAATCTTCGCTTCGGAGGCGCTTGCTTTGGAATACAAAAAGATGCACAAGATGAAGACGGGGACCAGTAGCTGGCACTGGAGGTCGGTAGTACGCAGCTACTGGCGATCCCAATAAAACGAAGCTAGCCGCGGCTTCCCCTTTCCACTGCTGCCTCGTGCCACCCGGCTCAAAGGAGTCTTCTTACGGGCTCCCGAACCTTGGTGACAAATGAAGTTTCGCTCAACTTCGTTTGGGGCTCCGTGACGGCTGTCACAGGGCATTGTGGAATTCCGCGTGCGGAGCGTTCTCAGGTTTCCTGGGGGTAAAGACAATGGATCGGGCACGTTTGACAAAGCGGGGCGCGGGCAAGAAAATCGGAGATTCACGACGCCGAGGCAAGATCCTTCCATGACAGCAATTTTAAAGACAGATTTAGGCACGACTCCGCTGATCGGCCGGGGCAAGGTGCGCGATTTGTATGCCGTAGGCGATGCGCTGCTCTTGGTGGCTACGGACCGCATCTCGGCATTCGATCATGTGCTGGGCACGGGAATACCAGGCAAGGGCAAGATCTTGACACAGATTTCGCTGTTCTGGTTTGACCTGGTGCGGGAGATAGTTCCGAATCACCTGATCGCCACGAAAGTTGCAGATTATCCGGCGGAGTTGCACGCGTATGCAGACCAGCTTGAGGGCAGGTCGATGCTGGTGAAGCGCGCGCGGATGTTTCCGGTGGAGTGTGTGGCGCGGGGATATCTTGCGGGGTCGGGGTGGAAAGAATACAAGGCGACGGGGACGGTATGCGGGATCAGACTGCCCGCGGGATTGCAGGATGGATCGCGATTGCCGGAGCCGCTGTTTACTCCGTCGACGAAGAGCCAGGACGGCACGCACGACGAGAACATTTCAATCGCGCAGGTGGAACTCGCGGTGGGAGCTGACGCGGCTCATGAGTTGCGGCGGCTGACGCTGGCGATTTATGAAAAGGCCGGCAGACACGCGGAGTCGCGAGGGCTTATTCTTGCGGACACAAAGTTTGAATTCGGAATGACGCAGGATGGCATGGTGCTGGCGGACGAAGTGTTGACGCCGGATTCATCGCGATTCTGGGAGGCATCGTTGTGGAAGCCGGGCGGAGCGCAGCCAAGTTTCGACAAGCAGTTTGTGCGAGACTATTTGGAAAGCATTCACTGGAACAAACAAGCTCCGGCGCCGAGTCTTCCCCAGGACGTGGTGGAGCGTACACTGCATAAATACCTTGAGGCATTTCGCCGGTTGACGGGACGGGATCTCGACGCACAGGCATAAACATGAATGGATTGACGCTGGTCGACTGGATCATCGTGGTGGTGTTGGCTGCGGCGGTGCTGGCAGGCATTGCGCGGGGATTCTTTCGTTCGGCATTTTCGCTGGCTGGGCTGATCGTGGGGCTGTCGCTGGCGGCATGGAATTACTGGCGAGTCGCGGCCGTATTGAAGCCGCTGATTCATTCCGTGGAGGTGGCGAACGCAATCGCATTCCTGGTGATAGCGCTGGCGGTGATGGTGATTGCGGCAATTCTTGGTTCGATCCTGGCCAAGGTTTTTGAGAAAGTGGGCCTGGGTTGCCTGGATCGCCTGGGCGGCGCGGTTTTTGGTTTTGTGGAAGGAATCGTGTTGGTGTTGATCGGCCTTCTTGTTACGGTCGCGTTCTTTCCGGAAACAGTGTGGTTGACGGAGGCAAGGCTGCCGCGTTATTTCTTCGGTGCACTCCATGTTAGCGTTCACGTCACACCGTCGCGACTGGGCGACCGTGTGCGCAAGGAATTGCAGACGCTGGAATCGGAATCGGAGAAGTTGATCGACGAGGAAAAAGGCAAATAATTTTTCGCGGACTGAAGCCTGCCGGTTGTGGCAATCTAATAGAGCAAGAGGTTGACGTGAGACGAGACCTGGACAGCCTGGTAACACAGATGCATTCCACCGGTATCCGCTACGAGGATGCGGTGAAGGAGTTCAAAAGACAGTATCTGCGCGAGGTGCTGGCGGCCAATAAGGGAAACCAGTGCAAGGCTGCAGAGGAGCTGGGTATCCACCGCAACACGCTCAGCCGCACGATGGCAGAACTGGGCATCAGCCTGGCAGAGATTCGCGCCGGGCTCAAGCGTCCGCCACGCAGCGAACGTCCTATATTTGGAGCCGCACGCCAGGGCATACGCCAGGGCTAAGCCAGCTCCGCATCGGCATGCAGACAACTCAACAGAACAACGAAGCGCGGACTGCTATTGAGAGCGGGTTTGCCTGGGATGGGCAGGACGCGTACCTGTTCGATATCGACGGCACGCTTTTGCGGAGCCGCGACCGCGTACACATGGACAGCCTGCCCGCATCGGTGCGGGAGGTGATGGGACTCGAGGTCTCGCTGGAGGGTGTGTCGCTCGCCGGAAACACCGATACGTCCATCCTTCGCGAAGCCTGCGCCCTGGCAGGGGTTCCAGCGCACGTGCTGGAGCCGCAGATGGCGGCGATTCTGAAAGCCATGTGCCAGAATGTGGCAGACAGGCGCGATCAGTTGCAGCCGATCCTCATGCCGGGCGTGGAGGAGACGCTGAAGCATCTGGCGGATCGCGGCGCGGCGTTGGGCGTAGCCACGGGCAATCTGGAGATGATTGGCTGGATCAAGGTGGAGCGCGCGGGACTGCGCGAGTGGTTTCGGTTCGGCGGATTCAGCGATCACTTCCCCGTTCGCTCAGAGCTGGTGGGACACGCGGCGAAGAAGGCGCGCCAACTGGCGGGTGCACAGGCGACCGTATGTGTTATAGGCGACACACCGCGGGACATTGAAGCGGCACATGCCAACGGGTTGCCGGTAATCGCGGTCGCCACCGGGCATTTCACGTTTGACGAGCTGCTGGAGCATAGGCCGGAGGCATGCACGACAACGCTGGCCGACCTGCTGTCGGCAACGCGGGGCAACGTATGAAGAGGGTGGGCGCAGGTTTCGCGGCGATGGTGATGCTGCTGTTGGCGACGCCGGCATGGGCGCAGCAGACGCCGACCCCTGCGCCGTCGAATGCCGCGGCGGATGACTCCCGAATCGAGCAGGCGAAAGACAAGACGCCAGCGAGGAAGGTGACGGGCGGCGATCGCAGGCGGGCAACGAAGCTGTATCTGCGGGCCACGAAGCTCTTTGAGAGGCAGCAGTATGACGAGGCCGTGCGCGATTACGAAGAGGCGACGGAACTGGATCCGGGAAATCCGAATTATGGAGCCGCGACAGTGGTGGCGCGCAGTCACGAGGTGACTGAGCTGATCCAGACGGCGGCCAAGGCGCGCATCCGGGGAGACAAGACAGCGGAGCAAGCGGCATTGCAAAAGGCGGCGGCCCTTGATCCCCACGACATCGAGGTTGCCGCGCACCTGGATGAGATGGCGGCCGATGTGTCAGCGGCGCAAGCGAAGCCGATATACGAGCAGGGTGTGGCTTCACTGGGCCCGGCTCCGGTACTGGCGCCAATGGCAGGCGCGCACAGTTTCCATTTGAAGACGGATCGCCGCACGGTGATCCAGACCGTATATCGGGCATTCGGAATTGAAACGTCGGTGGATCAGAGTGTGACGGGACCGCCGGTGCGCTTCGATGTGGACAATGCGACCTTCGCGCAGGCGACGCAGGCTGTGAACATGGCGACCGACTCGTTTATGGTGCCGCTGGATGCGCACCGAGTGCTGATAGCAAAGGACACACGAGCCAATCGCGATCAATACATGCGCCAGGAGTTTGAAACGGTTTACGTGGGCGGGGCGACTACCGCGGAGATGACCGAGATCAGTACCCTGGCCAAGAATGTGTTTCAGTTGCAGCAGGTTGTCGCTCAGCAGGGCTCGGGAACGCTGACCCTTCGCGCGACAACGGACAAGCTGAATGCGTTTAATACGACACTGCGCGAATTGCTGGACGGACGAAGCCAGGTGCTGCTGAATGTCCGGCTGATCCAACTGGCGCACACCAACCAGCGCAACACGGGCGTGCAACCGCCGCAGCAGATCACGGCATTCAACGTGTACGCAGAAGAGCAGTCGATCCTGAATCAGAACCAGGCGCTGGTGCAGCAGATTATTTCGTCGGGACTGGCATCGCCGGGCGACACGCTGGCGATTCTCGGCATTCTGCTGGCGTCAGGACAGGTTTCGAGTTCGCTGTTTCAGAACGGCATCGCGCTGTTTGGCGGCGGGCTGACGTTGTCGGGGGTTTCGCCTGGGCCGGTGAAGTTCAATCTGAATGTGAACTCTTCGGAGTCGCGGGAACTGGATGACATTCAGATGCATCTCGGCGACGGAGAAGAGGGCACGATCAAGAGCGGATCGCGGTATCCGATCGAGACGTCGCAGTTTTCGAACCTGGGCACATCGGGAATCAGTATTCCCGGTCTGACCACGGCGGGGACCTCGGGAAGCTTGAGTTCCCTGCTCTCGCAGCTGAATACAGGGGCGCAGACGATTCCGCAGGTTGAATACCAGGACCTGGGGCTCACGTTCAAGGCAACGCCGCGCGTGATTCGCAACGGCGATGTGGCGCTGTCGATCGATATGAAGATTACCGCGCTGGGAGGATCGTCGCTGAACGGCGTGCCGATCCTGAACAATCGCAGCTACTCCGGCGTTGTGACGCTGAAGGACGACACGGGTGTGGTGATCGTGAGCGAAGTGGACAAGGAAGAGAGCCGCGCGCTAAGCGGGTTGCCGGGGTTAACGGAGATTCCGGGGCTGAACAACGTGACGGATACAGATGTGCAGCGGAATTACGCCAGTTTGCTGATCATCATTACGCCCCACGTGATTCGCGGGACGCAGGCGGCAGGACACTCGCCGATGTTGCGGATCGAACGCGGACAGACGCCGTAAAAGCCGACAATCAGGATGGCGGAAGACGAGGGCAGTCGCCGGCCTTGGCCGGTCCCACTCATGCGCAAAGGCGCGCATGAATGGGGCACATGGAAGAGCTTTGTGTCTTTTGAAAACGCAACTACTGGGCGACGCCGTCCAGTTTCGATTGATACTCGATGATCTGCTTCAACGTTTCGTAAGGGGCGTTGGCGGGAACCTCGCGACCGTTGACCACGAGTGTGGGCACGGCGGAGATGTCGAGATCCTTGCTGAGCTTGATGGAGGCTTCGACGGCCGCCTTGGTTTCAGGCAACGCTGCGCAGGCGGAAACTTTGGCTGGATCGAGTCCGGCCTTGGTGGAGGCGCTGTTGAGGGTGAGAGTGGCGCCGTCGGGAGTTGCGAGGCCATCCTGCCCATCAAAAACCGCGGAGGCGAACTGGAAGAAAGCAGTGCTGCCGGACATCTTGGCGACACAGGTTCCATATTCGGCTGCCGTCATCGATTCCGGATGAATGGTGAACAGCGGATCGTTCTGGAAGACGATGCGTGCCTTGGGAAAATCGGCGACGAGCTTTTCGATGTTGGCCTGCGCAGATTTGCAGTGGGGGCATTGGAAGTCGGCGAACTCGACGAGTTCGAGATCCTTGGTCGCTGACCCCCGATACGGACCGTCCGCGCGCTGCTGGAGCGTGGAGCGGTTTTCGGCAAAGGGGTGATCGCCGAAGGGGACGATGCGTTCGCCCACGATGATGTGCTTTTGATCGGGCGTGGTGAAGAAGGCGAAGCGATAGGGTTGCTGCTTGCCGGTCTTGTCGCCGATGAAGACGATGACTTTGCTGATGCCCGGGATCTGGGTCTTCTGGATTGCCTGTACCTGCCACATGGAGTTGGCATCGAAGCCGAGATTGGCCTGCATGAAGGCGTTAACGACGTCCTTGGTGGGAGCGGTGGCCGTGAAGTCGGCCGGATCGGGGGCGGCAAACACGGGGGCTGCTGCCGCAGGCGCGGCTGGCGGGGCGGTTTCCGCGGCGGGCGCGGCGGGGGTCTGGGCCGGGGTCTGGGCGACAGCATGATGAATGGAAAAGAAGAGGATGGCCAGCGTGACTGCAGCGGCCAAGCGAGCGGAATTACGAATCAAGCGAATTTCTCCTTCAGCGGCGGGAAGACTCCCAGCCTTTAGCTTATACCTGTACTTTGACGGCAATGGGAAAGCGCCGACCCATTCCGAAAGACTTTGACGTGACCTTAAGAATCGGGGCAGCCTGCTGGCGCTTGTATTCCGAGCGTTCCACCAGGCGCACTATTTGTTGGACGAGTTCGAGGGGAAAACCATTCTTCTGCGCGATGCATTCGGGGGTCTCGTAGCGCTCGACGTAGGCTTCAATGATGGGATCGAGGACATCGTAGGGCGGCAGGGAGTCTGTGTCCTTCTGGCCGGGGCGCAATTCGGCGGAAGGTGGTTTCTCAAGGATGGGGATGGGGATGACCACGCGGTCGCGATTGAGCCAGCGGCAAATTGCATAGACGCGCGTCTTGATGAGGTCGCCGATGACCGCGAGCGCACCGACCATGTCGCCATAGAGCGTGCAGTAACCAACGGCCATTTCGGATTTGTTGCCGGTGGTGAGCACGAGCGAGCCAAACTTGTTGGATAGCGCCATCAGCAGGTTGCCGCGAATACGGGCCTGCAGGTTTTCCTCAGCGAGTCCGGATTGCGTGCCTCGGAAGAGCGGCTCAAGAGCCTGCGTGTACTGATGGAACAGGTCGCTGATGCCAATGAGTTCGAAGCGAATGCCGAGGTTAGCGGCAAGGTCGCGGCTGTCGTCGATGGAGCCCTGCGAGGAGAAAGGGCTTGGCATGCCGATGCAGAGCACGTTCTCTTTGCCGAGGGCATCGGCAGCAATGGCGGCGACGAGGGCGGAATCGATGCCACCGCTGAGAGCGATGAGGGCCTTGCTGAATCCGCATTTGCGCACATAGTCGCGCGTGCCGAGGACAAGGGCGCGATAGGCGGCCTCGGTGTCTTCCTCTAGCGGATCGGGGACCGGGGGCGCGTCGAAGGGATCCACGATCACCAGATCTTCTTCGAAGGATTTTGCCTGAGCGATGAGTTGGCCCTGAGCGTTGAGGGCGATAGAGGAGCCATCGAAAATAAGGCTGTCATTGCCGCCTACCTGGTTGCACATGATGACCGGGATGCGGTCGCGGTGGGCGATCGCGGCGAGCATCTCGCGGCGGATTTTGCGTTTGGAATGCCAGAAGGGCGAAGAGGACAGGTTGATGTGTATGGCTGGATTCTGGCGCATCAACTCCTCAAGTGGATCGAAGGAGTAGAGACGGCGAGGCCAGAAGTTCTTGTCGTTCCAGGCATCTTCGCAGATGGATATGGCGAGAGGCACACCGTCGAGTTCGACGACCCGCTGCCGACCTGAGGGCAGGAAGTAACGCTGTTCGTCGAAGACGTCGTAGAAGGGCAGCAGGCGCTTGTGCTGTTCGAGAAGGATCTGACCGCGATCGAGGAGAACTGCGGCGTTGACGGCGGGCTTCCACCCCGGCGACGAGGACCCTTCGCCGGGGACCCCGGGCTTACCGGCATCGGGCGGTGCGGGCAACGCTACGCCTGCGACGAGCGCCGTGGGCAAGTCGCGCGTGGCAGCGGCGAGCTCATCGACGGCCCGGCGGCAGCGGGCGAGAAAGCTCGGCTTCTCAAGGAAGTCGGCGGGCGGATATCCGCAGATGGCCAGCTCGGAGAAGACGGCAAGGCGGGCGCCCGGCTCGCGGCGCGACGGGTAACCGCAAGAATCTTTTCGAGATTGCCGGTGAAATCCCCGACCGTGGGGTTGATCTGGGCCAGTGCGATCTTCACTCATCCAGTTTAAAGCAGGGGACCAGGGACTAGGGACCAGGGACTAGGGACTAGGGAATAAGAGGTGGATGTTATCGGCTTAGCGAGTCAGCGGCGCTTCGCGCCGATGGCAAGTCAGCGAGTTAGCGAGTGTGTTTCAGTTTTGTTGGTGAGCTTGAATTTGCCTTCTCTCGGGCTTAAGTTCCGGTACCGGAGAAGACCACGCCGACAGTGCGGACGATGATTTTCATGTCAAGCCAGAGGCTCCAGTTTTCGATGTAGGTTACGTCGAGGGAGACGTAGCTGTCGAAGGAGGGATCCTGGCGTCCCTGCACTTGCCACAGGCCGGTGATGCCGGGTGTGACATCGAGGCGGCGAAGGTGGTTGAGCTTGTACTCCACGACCTCGCTGGCCAGAGGCGGACGTGGTCCGACGACGCTCATGTCGCCGCGAAGGACATTGATGAACTGAGGCAGCTCATCGAGGGAGTATTTGCGGAGGAAACGGCCGAGGCGAGTGATGCGAGGGTCATTGGTGATCTTGAACAGGACGCCGTCGCGCTCGTTCATATGCATGATTTCGGCGCGGCGCTCATCGGCATCGCGCACCATGGTGCGGAACTTGTAGCAGCGGAAGACGCGGCCTTTCTTGCCGATGCGCTCGGAGGCATAAAAGACAGGCCCGGTGGATTCAAGCTTGATGGCAATGGCGACGAACAGAAGGAAAGGGGAGAGGGCCAGAAGCAGAAGGCCGGAGAACAGGATGTCGAGGACGCGTTTGAAAACGAATCCGAGTTCGGGAACGTGGCCGCGATGCAGGGGGATGGTCGGGAACTGGCCTATGTATTCGATGGGACTATTCCAGGCCAGGCCCTGGTAAAGATCGGGAACGATGCGCAGATCGACGCCGTGCACACGGGATTTCTCCAGAACATCGAGGACCGTGCCGCGCTCGCAGGGGGTGGTGAAGAAGATTTCATCAACGAACTGCTTGCGGGCGTGCTGAAAGAGCGTGTCAAGGGTCCCGACGACATCGCCGCTGGAGCTCACAATCTGCGAGGAAGCGCCCGGGAACTCGATAAACCCTTTGAACGTGTAGCCGAGATGACGAATGCTTTCCAGATGATGGCGGAGGGCATGTGCTTCGGTGCCGGTGCCGACGATGAGGACGTTGCGGGTGTCCTGTCCGTGCTCGAATCGGCGATACATGAGGGTCCGGTAGATGAGCCGGCGAACGCACAGGCAAACCGTGACCAGAATCAGCGTCAAGAGAACGATGCGCCTGGGAATGTCTTCGGCGCGAACCAGATAGAGGGTTCCGGTCAACAGCAGTCCGGAGGTGAAGCAGACCTGCACCGTGAGGCGCTGTTCATGCAGGAAAGAGCTGAGGCTCTTGGGCGAGTAAAGATGGAGCCGACGGCTTGAAATGACGAGGGTGACGGAAAACGCGCAAAAGAGGCCCGTCAGCATCCACATGGATCGGCCATTGAAGAGCGTTCCGTTGTAAAAGGCGCGCGCACCACCAACCGGGGTGTGATGGCCCTCGTAGACTATGGCGATGATGGCGGCGATCAGGACTGTAAGAAAGTCAAGAAAGATCCAGAACTTGACTTTGCCTTGCGAGCTGCGCGAATCTCCCCGCGCGGTGTCAGCGGCCCAATCGGAAGGGGTGGCTACTGACGCTGATACTCTTTGCCAGAAATCGGATGTCGCCATATCCGTCCAGTAAACCTCAGAAGCTCAAAGCTGCAGTTGGTGAGTGGGGGTGCTCTCTAGCTTGCAGGGAACAAAGGGGAGCTGGGTGCCTGCTGGGACGATAATCGCTTGTGATTGGAATACTCCATTTTAGGAAAGGTTGCTCAGTCTGCGGTCGACACGACATTACCCGCATTACTTTAGTGCTGCAAGGCGTCCGGCTGTTGTGAGAATGGGATCTCGCTCTTTCTTCCTCGAATGCCCTTTCGCTGATGATGATTGCGAAGCGCCTCATCCTTTGGAGCACTCAAACCTCACATTGAGCGAACTGTTTCGGTTAGAGAAACCGTGTTTTCGGTTGTTTAACTTGCAAACTTCCGCCGGGCGACTGCATGGTAACCGGCAAGGTGCGGAGAATCCAAGAGTCTGAAACCCTCTTCTGAATTTCGTGAGATCTTTCAGCCTGTTTGGATCAATTTGTTCTGCTTATCCGGGGAACTTGCCTGCACCTAAATTATGAAGAACTCTCGTTATAA
The DNA here is from genome assembly GCA_963830285.1 of uncultured Acidobacteriaceae bacterium. GTDB lineage: Bacteria > Acidobacteriota > Terriglobia > Terriglobales > Acidobacteriaceae > Telmatobacter. Next base: position 668,066 of record CAWHLU010000005.1, on the reverse strand, counting down.
AGTCATCAACTCTTAAACTGAAGGTAACACATACGCATCGAGGGTAAGAAACTGCTGAATGTGGGGATCGGGGGAGGCCATAAAGTCCCGGAGAGGCCCAAAAAACGCTGCGCGACCTTCGTGGAGGAAGAGCACGGAATCGGCAAGCCGCTCGGCGAATCGCATGTCGTGGGTGACGATAATGCTTGTAAATCCAAGCTGTTGCTTGAGTCGCTGGATGAGGCTGCCCAGTCTGCGGGCGATGATGGGATCAACCATGGTTGTGGGCTCATCGTAAAGAACAACCTCAGGCTGGGAGGCCAGAGCGCGAGCGATGGCGACGGCGCGGCGGCGTCCTGTGGACAAACTGGCAGGTAACGCATCAGGTACGTCCTCTGCCCCGACCAAGCCGAGAAGCCGGTCAACGACCTGCTGGACCTGATCCTCTTCCTGCCCACCGCGTTCGCGCAGCGGGAACGCGACATTTTCGCGGACAGTGAGGGAATCGAAGAGAGCGCCATTCTGAAAGACCATGGTGACCCGTTTGCGCACTGCCTGCATTTCCTCTTCGGTATAGGCATTGATTTCCTGGCCCTCTACGCGGATCGAGCCGACCTGGGGCTTGAGGAAGCCCATGAGAATGCGCAGCGAGACGGACTTGCCGACCCCACTGCGGCCAAGAATGCAGAGGGTTTCGCCGCGATTGACGGCGAAGCTGATGTTGTCGAGGACCTTGCTTTCGCCGAACCACATGGAGACATGTCTGAAGGAGATCAGGGGCCAGGTTGTCGGCTCTTCGTCGGTTGGAGCAGGTTTGCCCCCCGAGATGTCAGCCAGCAGATCTTCGGCGATCTCGGGGACCTCCTCGGGGATCGGAACGTCCCGAGAGGGAATGCCGGTCGGCTTGGATGTGGGGTCGGGAGTGGCCACGAGATCAGATTACTTGAAGATGCCGCCGGGCGAGCACGGCTTCGGCCCGGCTGAGGTCCTGAGGGGCATTGATATTGAGGAACCAGAAGCCCGGGGGAACGTCCTGGGGACTGGAGACCTGGCCAGTCTGAATCAGCAACTCGACGGGCAGAACGGAGAAGGGCTTGTTAAGGATGTCTGCCGCAGCGCGGAAGGCACGGAGGCAGTTGCGGTCGTCGGAATGGAGGCTCGATTGGAGCGAGTTGAGCGCGGCAGGGTCGATAACGGCCGGAAAGGTCTGAATGAATCCGGCAACGGACGCGACAGTGATGGCGGATTGGGTGACGGTCGCGTGGTGGAGCAGATAGACGATCAGGCTCGCCGGCAGGAGCGGGAGATCGACGGGGAGGAAGATGGCGAAAGGTGCGGAGGTATTCGCGAGAGCGGAACAAATGCCGGAGAGGGGGCCCAGGCCGGACTGGGCGGGGTCGTCCGGCAAGGTTGGGGCGAAGGAGGAGAGATCGCTTTGGGCGCCGGCGATGCGCGGTTCGAGTCCGGCGGAACGCAGGAGGTTAGAAGCATGCTGGACGAGGGGGCTGCCCGCGAGGAGGGTGAGAGCCTTGTCATGGCCCATGCGTCGGGATTGTCCGCCGGCGAGGATGAATCCGTCGGCGGCTGCGAGGAGTGTGGAGGTGAGGCAGGCTCAACGGCCCGCCTCCTCCAGAAAGCGGATCAGGGAGCGGATGCCGAGTTCGAAGTTCTTCAAGGTTGAACTTTTCATTGGGGGCGTGGAGGTTGTCGTCGGGGAGACCGAAGCCCATCATGACGCTGGGCAGGCCGAGGTGGCGGTCGAAGTCGCCGACGATGGGGATGGAGCCGCCGGAGCGAATGAAGACGGTGTCTTTGCCCCACACCTCGTGAAGCGCGCGGGTGGCGGCCTGAATGTACGGGTTGTTGACGGGGATGAGACAGGGGTCGCCGGAGTGAATGAGGCGCACATCGACGTCGACGCCCGCCGGAGCGATCTTCTCAACGTAGCTCTTGTATTGGGCGAAGGCCTTTGTCGGGGTCATGCCGGGAACCAGGCGCATGGAGACCTTGGCAAGGGCCTTGGCGGGGATGACGGTTTTTGCGCCGGCGCCGGTGAATCCGCCGGGAATGCCGTGCACGTCGAGCGTGGGACGGGCCCAGGTGCGCTCGAGGACGCTGTAGCCGTCTTCGCCGACGAGCTGGCGTGAGCCGACTTCGGCGATGCGGTAGTGCTCTTCGTCGAAGGGCAGGCTTTTCCAGGCGGCGAGTTCTTCAGGGCTGGGCGGGATGATGTCGTCATAGAAGCCGGGGATGAGAATGTGGCCGTTCTCGTCTTTGAGGCGGCCGATGATTTGCGCAATAGCAGTGAATGGATTGGGAGCGGCGCCGCCGTACATGCCGGAGTGGAGATCGGTTTTGGCGCCGCGCACTTCGAGCTCGGTGTAGATCATGCCGCGCAGGCCGACGCAGAGGGTAGGAAGGCCGGGGGCGAAGAGCTCGGTGTCGGAGACGAGGGCGAAGTCGGCTTTGAGATTGGCGGGTTTGGAGGCGACGTAGTCGGCAATTCCCTCCCCTCCCACTTCTTCTTCGCCTTCGAAGAGGACGCGGACATTGAGCGGGAGAGATTTGTTCGCGGCGAGCAGCGCTTCGAGGGCCTTGACCTGCATCCAGACCTGGCCCTTGTCGTCGACGGCGCCGCGGGCGTAGATGTTGCCGTTGCGCTCGGTGGGCTCGAAGGGCGGCGAGAGCCATTCGTCGATGCGGATCGGTGGGCTGGACGTCGTAGTGGCCGTAGATAAGAACGGTGGGTTTACCCGGCGCGTGAAGCCAGTCGGCGTAGACGAGCGGATGGCCGGCGGTGTCGATGAGGCGGACGTTTTCCATGCCGATGCGCTTGAGTTCGGAGGCGAGGAATTCGGCAGCGCGACGGCAATCGTCTTTGTGCTCGGGCAGCGTGGAGATGGACGGAATGCGGAGCAGGTCTTTCAGTTCATTCAGAAAGCGGGGGTGATTCTGAGTCGCGAAAGATACAGCGGACGAAGACATGGGGCGTGTTCCCTTTCAACAAAATCGACAGTGGAGAGTATAGGCGCTTGGGGTGCGGTGGTGCAGTGGCGAGCGTCAGGCACTAGCTTGATGGACCTACTTTCAATGTCACACGCAGTTCTCCGCTCCCATTTCGTCGAGAGATTGTGAAGGGTACGACATCCACTGAAAAGCCGGTCGCGCGGAAAAACGCAATATACTGGCCATCCTCCAGAGGTTTGGAGAATTTACCATCAATGTCGGAGAAAAATTTCGCTGCGTGAATTCTCCCTTTCGTTCCCCGGATCACCACGTCAATCGCAACATTTGGAATGACTGCACCGGACTGATCTTTTAACACGCCTTGAAAACTCTGCAAAGTATCTTGCGTGGCCTGCCCTTCTGCGGATGCGACGATTTCTTCGTATGAGGGTGGCGCACAACACTGCAGATCAATTGTGAATCGGCTGGCAGAGGCGCTTACCGAAGGCGACACAAGGAGATAAAGATCGCCCAGGAGTTTGGGCTCTGCGGAAACCAGGAACCGATATTTGCCCGTCGGCAAAGTTGGGATCTGAGCTAAGCCGCTTTGGTCTGTGACGACCGTGAAACTCGCTTCCCCAGAAGAATCGGGTTCGCGAAAGATTTCGACCTTGGCGTTTGCGAATGGTTTGCCTTCAAATTGAACAACGATACGCGGGTGCGGCGACGAAGGTTGCCGTTCAATCACTCTTACCGCCGCGGTAGCTCTGGGCATTGCCGAAAAGATGCAAAGCCATATTCCGATCAACCCGGCAAACCAGCCGCAGCGGGTCTGCCGCAAGGCTTGGCAAGCATGGTCAATAGCGCGGAACATTGGGATCCACTTCAGCCGACCATGCATCGATGCCGCCGCGCAGCGACTGCACATTTTCGAAGCCCTGGTTGCGCAGCCACGCGGTGACGTTGAGGGAGCGCTGGCCGTGATGGCAGAGGACGGTGAGGTGCTCTTCGGGGTCGAGTTCCAGGTGAGCGCGCGCGGGAACGTCGCCCATGGGCATGAGGGTGCTGTTCTCGATGTGGGCCGTGGAGTGCTCCCAGGTCTCGCGTACGTCGATGAGGCGGGTCTTGTTTTCGCGGAGGAGCGCGGCGGTATCGGCGGGGGAGATTTCGTATTCGAGCATGAGTACAGTTTAGCGGGATGAGATTCATATTCGTTTCAAAAGCAACTGCAGGTTCCTCCACTCCCGATGGTCGGTCGGAATGACAGTTCATGAATTTGTACTCCTGGCGATCCCGGTTCGCTCGTTGGGGGTGTTGGAAAGTAGTCTTGAAAGAGATGCCGCCGATTCTGAATGCACAATCGATCACCAAGCAATTTGGGGCCAAGCCGCTTTTCAAGGACATTTCGTTTACGGTGGAAGACGGGCGCGGATAGGGCTGATTGGGCCGAACGGCGCAGGTAAATCAACGCTGCTGGCGATTCTGGCCGGGGCCGGTGGAGCCGGATGCGGGCGAACTGGCGGTGCGGAAGCGAGCGCGGGCTGCGTATGTTCCGCAGGACTCGCGATTTGCGGCCGGACTGACGCTGCGGCAGGTGCTGGAGGCGGCGCTGGTGCGGCACATGTGAACGAGGGCGAACGCGAAGGACGGTTGCGGGAACTTTCAGGCCGGGCGGGATTCGAAGACCTGGCGGCGGAGGCGGCTTCGCTTTCGGGCGGGTGGCGCAAGCGGCTGGCGATTGTCGAGGCGCTGGTGAGCCATCCCGATGTACTGCTGCTGGATGAGCCGACAAATCATCTGGACCTCGCGGGGATTGAGTGGCTGGAGGAGTTGCTGGCAGCGGCGAATTTTGCAGTGGTGACGGTGAGCCACGATCGCTATTTTCTTGAGGCGACCTCGAGCGAAATTATCGAGCTGAACCGCGTGTATGCAGAAGGCCTGTTTCGCGTGAAGGGCAACTTCAGCCGGTTTCTCGAGGAGCGAGAGGCATATCTGGAATCGCAGAGCAAGCAGCAGGAGAGCTTGCGAAACCGGGTACGGACGGAGATTGAGTGGCTGCGGCGCGGGCCCAAGGCGCGGACGACAAAGTCGAAAGCGCGCATCGACACGGCCAACGAGATGATCGGGAAACTGGCGGCGATGGATTCGCGGACTGCCGTAAGCTCGGCGGGAATTGATTTTGAGGCGACGCAGCGGAAGACGAAGCGGCTGGTGGAGTTCAACGATGTTGCATGCGATATGGCAGGGCGCAGGCTCTTCAGCGGGCTGAATTTTGTTCTGACAGCGGGATCGAAGGTGGGGCTGGTGGGGCCGAACGGGAGCGGGAAGACGACGTTTCTGCGGCTGCTGCGCGGCGAACTGGAGCCGGCGGAGGGCAGCATTCGGCGGGCCGACGCGCTGCGGCTGGTGTATTTCAGCCAGATGCGCGAGCTGGACGAAAACCTGACGCTGCGGACGGGCGCTGGCGCCGGAGGGCGACGGACTCGTGTACCAGGGACGGATTGTGCATGTGGCGAGCTGGGCGGCGCGGTTTCTGTTTACGGGAGAGCAATTGAATCAGCCGGTGCGGAATTTGAGCGGCGGGGAGCGGGCACGCGTACTGATCGCGAAGCTGATGCTGGAGCCGGCGGATGTGCTGCTGCTGGATGAGCCGACGAACGATCTGGATATTCCGACGCTGGAGATCCTGGAGGAGAATCTGCTGGAGTTCGAAGGTGCGCTGGTGCTGGTAACGCACGATCGCTACCTGCTGAATCGGGTGGCTTCGACGGTGCTGGGTCTGGACGGTGATGGGCATATCGGGCGGTTTGCGGATTATGGGCAGTGGGAAGCGTGGATGGAAGAACAAAAGACAGGGAATAGGGAACAGGGAGCAGGAATCATGGAACAGAGACTGGCGACTAGAGAACAGCCGGCCCTCCGAGACGGAGACCCAAAAGCCTACAGAAGAAGAAGCTTTCGTATCTGGAGGCGCGGGAGTTTGCGACGATTGAGCAGCGAGTGGAAGAGAGCGATGCGCGACTGGCTGCGGCCCGAGGCCGGGTTGAGGACCCGGCGATTGCGTCAGATGCGGCGGCGCTGCAGGCGGCCCTGGAGGAGCTGGATGCGGCGCAGGAGGAAAACGACGCCCTGTATGCCCGCTGGGCCGAATTGACCGAGAAAGCGGTCTAAACTGGATACAGACTGCGGAAGCGAGCTGAAGTGAAAGCTGAACTTCGATGCCGCATGGCGAAATATCTGCATCGAAAGACGATATGCATAACCCGGAAAAGGTACTGATTGTCGAGGATGAACCCCATGCCCTGATGGGTCTGGCGGAGCTGATTTCCGGCTGGGGATACCAGACGGAGACGGCGCGCGATGGCATCGAGGGCTGGGAGAAGGCGCTGGCTGTGGAGTCCGGCGATTGTCGTGACGGACTTGAAGATGCCGCGCATGGACGGCATCGGACTGCTGACCAAGCTGGCCGAGGGCGCGGTTTCGAATATCGCGGTGGTGCTGCTGACCGCTCAGGGGTCGATTCAGGTTGCAGTGGATGCGATGAAGCTGGGAGCTTACGACTTTTTGCAGAAGCCGGTGGATGCGACGCGGCTGCGGACGATCCTGGCGAATGCGACGCGGCAACGGGCGACGGAGATCGAGCTGGAGGTTACGCGGAGGCAGTTGCGGAATACGGGCATCCTCGGGTCGATGGTCGGCAGTTCCAAGGCGATGCGGGAGATTTTCGCGCTGATTGAACAGATCGCCCCATCGAATGTGTCGGTGCTGATCACCGGCGAAAGCGGAACCGGCAAGGAAATGGTGGCGCGGACGCTGCACGATTTGAGTCCGCGCAAGGGACGGCCGTTCCTGGCGGTGAATTGCGCGGCGATTCCTGAAACGCTGATTGAGAGCGAGATTTTCGGCCACGAGAAGGGCTCGTTTACCGGCGCGGCAGAACGGCGAGCGGGATGCTTTGAGCTGGCATCAGGCGGCACGCTGCTGCTGGACGAATTGGGCGACATGCCGATCGGCACGCAGGCCAAGCTGCTGCGCGTGCTGGAGGAGCGAAAGCTGCGCCGGCTGGGAGCGCGGACCGAACAGGATGTGGACGTGCGGGTGCTGGCGGCAACGAATCGCGATCCGCAGGACGCGGTGGCGGGCGGGCATTTGCGCGCTGATCTCTTTTACCGGTTGAATGTGTTTCACATTCACATGCCGCCGTTGCGCGAACACCTGGAAGATCTGCAGGTGATGGCCGAGGCGATGGTGCGCGAGATGAATCAGAAGCATACGCGGCACGTTTCGGGTCTCTCGGACCAGATTCTGGATCGGATGCTGGGGTATGACTGGCCGGGCAATGGACGCGAACTGCGGAATACGATCGAGCGCGCGGTGATTCTTTGCCCGGACGGAGCTCCGCTGGATGCTTCGCATCTGCCGCGGACATTCGGCACGCCGCAGCTGCCGCTGGCGGCACGCGCCGACCGATGCCAACGCTGTGTCAATTCGCGTGGGAACAACAGTGGACGAGGCGGAGCGGATGCTGATTCTGCGAACGCTGGAGTCAACAGGGCAGAATAAAACGCGTGCGGCCGAGATTCTGGGTGTCAGCCTGAAGACGCTGCACAACAAGCTGAAGGAATACAACCACTCGCGGGAAGATCCGGCGGCATAGCGGCTTAGAGACGGCTCCCTGTGCTTGTAAGACATGCGACTGAAGACAAAACTCGTGCTGGCGATTACGGGGTTGGTTTTTCTGATCGCGGGTGTGCTTTCGATGGTGTATGTCAGCCACCTCGTGGATGCGGCGATTCAGCAGTCGGACGACTTCAATCGCATGGTGGCGAAGCCGGTGCGTTCCACTTTGCAGAATGCGCTGTTGACTGGGCTGAAAGACCAGACGGTCGACCCTAACGATAAGGAAAAGCTGCAGGAGCTGGTTCAGGCAGGCGATCAAGAACAGCGAACTCTCTGAGCGCGACACTCGACTCAGCCAACATGTTCTCCGCGACCGAATACGACGTGAACATCGTGGACACGAAGTCGCGCATCCTGCTGAGCACGTTTCCTGACAATGATGGCAAGGTGCTCGCGTGGCGGCCAAAGTATAGCGACTTGCTTGCTGCCGATTCGCTTACCAAGATGCGCGAGATCTACGGGCCGGCCAAGGTGTTTGACATTGTAGCGCCGCTGGATCGCAATGGCCAGCCTTTCCTAAGCGTTCACGTGGGCGTGCGGACGACGCTGCTGCAGGCAGTCTATGAGCCATCGCTGAAAGAGGCATTTACGCTGATGGCGTTTACGCTGGGAACGGCGCTGGTCGTGGCCTTCCTGCTGAGCAACCTCGCACTGCGGCCTCTGGAAGAGATCAGCATGCAGCTGGACTTCTGGAATCCCACGCCAGCGGAGGGCCAGAGCACGAAAGGCGAAGCACCACGGCTCGATACTGCGGAAAGAGTATCGACAAAGATTGAACAGATCGGGCAGCGCATGCGCAACGTGGAAGAGGTTTTCTCGGCTCTGAAAGAGAATCTCGACCAGGTTCTGGGAAACCTTCAAGACGGCATTTTGTTGTTTACGGGGGATGGGCGGGCGGTGCTGGTGTCGGAAGCTGCGCAGCGCTTCCTCAACGTGGAGAGCGACAACATCCTGGGCTTGCAGGCCCGCGAGATCTTCGACAGTTCGACGGTGCTGGGAAGAACGCTTCGCGAGGCCTTCGATGCCGGAGTCACGCTGGTGCAGGAAGAGATCCAGACCGAAACCGGGCGTCGCATCCAGGCTTCGGTGGACTTCATCTACGATGACCACACGCGGATGGGCCTGGGCGCCCTGGTCACGCTGCACGATCTGGAGTCGGTCGAGCAAATCGAGTCGGAGCTGGAGCTTTCGCGGCGCATGGCGGCGATCGGACGGCTGACGGCGGGCGTAGGACATGAAGTCAAAAATCCGATCAACGCCATCGTGGTGCATCTCGAGCTGCTGAAGAACAAGCTGGGCGGGGATCACGCGCCGGCGACGCGGCACCTGGAGGTGATCGACGCGGAGATCCACCGGTTGGATCGCGTGGTGCAGACGCTGGTGGATTTCTCGCGTCCGGTGGAGTTGCAGCTCCAGGAACAGGATCTGCGCAAGGTGATCGGCGATGTGCTGGCGCTGGCCGACGAAGAGCTCTCGACGCGAAATGTGAAGCTGGAGGGGCGGCTTCCGTCGAACCCGCTGATGGCGAACGTGGACGCGGATCTGCTGAAACAGGCCGCGATCAATGTCATCCAGAATGGCGCGCAGGCCATGCCGGATGGCGGATTGCTGCGCGTGACGCTGGAAGAGGACCGCAAGATGGCGGTGCTGCGCATTGCCGATGAAGGAATCGGGGATTCCGCCGGAGATTCGGGAGAAGATTTTCGATCTCTATTTCACGACGAAAAGCGGCGGAAGCGGCATTGGACTGGCAATGACGTACCGTATTTTGCAGTTGCACCATGGGAGCGTAGACGTACAATCGAAGTAGGCCGTGGCACGGAATTCTCACTGCGCATTCCACTCGCCGCCACGGAATGGGGTCGCCGGCATCTGCAGCCGGCCAATGTGGAAGAGACAAAGGGGTTGGAGACATGAAGCTGAGCGCCAGGAGCGCTGGATCGCTCTGGCTGCTGCCGCTGTTGCTGCTGACAGGGTGCATTCACAAGACCCAGGTCGCGCAGAATCAGCCGCTCGCGCCGCCAATCGAGGACACGCCTCCGCCCAAGCCCGAGCCAGCGCCCACGAATCTGCCTCCGCCGGAGGTGACGATTCCGGTGCAGCCGCAGCCGCAGATCACTCTTCCGCCGGAGCCCGTGCAAGAAACCGCCGAAGCACAAGAAGCCTGCGAACACGAATCCCGCAAGTGGCTTCGAACGAGCCGCCCGCCGTTTCGGCAGCGGGAACGCTTTCCGCAGGTGATCCGCCGAGCGTGCGGCAGCAGGCCGATGCTTCGATTGAATCGACGGAGAAGAGCCTCAACGGGATCTCCCGCAAGCTGAACGATCAGGAACAAAAGACGGCAGCCCAGATTCGCGAGTACCTGAAGGAGGCGCGCGAGGCGCTTACAGCGGGAGATGCGGATGGAGCCCGCAACCTCGCAAACAAGGCGAAAGCGCTCCTGGACGAGCTGCATCCGTAGAGCGACCAGTTCCCTTCCCTTGTTCATCAGATCATGCGAATTGTGCTCGAGTGTGCATCTGACTCCGCGCTAACGCTCGCCCCAACTGAGCTTGCTGCGCAGGGCGTCAAAGAAGCCGCTCTCACTGAGGCGGACCAGGTTGACCGTGTAATCGGAGCGATGGCAGCGGACTTCGTCGCCGAGGTGAAGCTCGAATCCCGTCTGCCCATCGACGGTGAGCAGGCATTGCGTTGGGATGCCTTCGACGCGAACCGTGAGTCGCGCATCGCCCGCGCACCACGATGGGACGCAGCGTGAGCAGGTGAGGACAGATGGGCGTGACCACGAGGGCATCGACGTCGGGAGTAAGGATGGGGCCGTTGGCGGCCAGGGTGTAGGCCGTGGAACCGGTGGGCGTGGAGACGATGACGCCGTCGGCGCGAAAGCGGGCAACGTTTCTTGCCATCGAGTTCCACGGCGAAGTCGCCCATGCGTGCGATGTCGCCTTTGGAGACGACGACCTCATTCAGCGCTTCGAAGGCCTTGACGGGCGCGCCGTCGCGCAAGACTTCAGCGTGGAGCATGTTGCGCGCATCAAGGGTATGGCAGTTGTCGCACCAGCTTTCGAGCGTGGTATAGAGATCGGCGAGGCGCACCTCGGTGAGGAAGCCGAGAAAGCCCAAGGTTGACGCTGAGGATGGGCGTGCCGGTTGCGGCAAAGATGCGCGCCACCGAGAGCAAGGTGCCGTCGCCGCCGAGAACGATGACCAGGTGCGGGCTTGTGCGCGGGCAGCTCTGCGCGATCGACTGCGCGTGCAGCGTCGGTATAGCTGGCGCCTTCACAGTCGAGCAGAGGCTCGTAATCGTGCTTGCGGAGCCAGCCGATCAGTTCGGGAAGCAACTGGGCGAGTTCCTGCCTTCGTGGCTTGGAGACAATCGCTACGCATGTCATGCGGTCTCAGTGTAAATGGCAGGGGTCAGGGGACAGTGGTCAGTGATCAGTGGTCGGTGGTCAGCGTCGGGTTCGCTTCGCGTAGAGGAGAAATTCGATGTTGCCTTCGCTGCCGGTGATGGGCGAGGGGATGGTTTCGACGACATGCCAGCCGAGGTCGGTAATGCACGTCGGCGACTTTTTCGACGGCAAGCTTGTGGACTTCGGGATCGCGGACGATGCCGCCTTTGCCGACGTTGCCGCGGCCGGCTTCGAATTGCGGCTTGACGAGGATGACGGCTTCAGTGAGTGCGGGCGCGGCGGCGAAGACGGGAGCGAGCAGCAGCGTGGCGGAGATGAACGAGACGTCCATGACAAGGAGGGTGAGGGTGGAGCTGGCCCGGTTCCGCGAGCGCGCCGGGGGCGAGGAAGCGGGCATTGGTGCGCTCGACGAGCTGAACGCGCGGGTCGTTGCGAAGCTTCATGGCGATCTGACCGAAGCCGGTGTCGATGGCGGTGACGTGGGACGCGCCGCGCTGCAGGAGACAGTCGGTGAAGCCGCCGGTGGAGGCGCCGATGTCGAGGCAGGCGCGGTCGGTGACTTCGATCTTCCAGTGATCGAGTGCAGCCTGAAGTTTGAGACCGCCGCGGCTGACGTAGGGCATGTCGTCGCCGAGCAGGCGGACGGCGGCAGTCGGACGAAATGGTGGCGCCGGGCTTGTCGATTTTCTGTTCGTTGACGAGCACGCGGCCGGCGAGGATGAGGGCGCGCGCGCGCTCGCGGCTGGGAACGAGAGCGCGTTCGACGAGGAGAAGATCGATGCGGGTTTTGCCGATGGCGGCCAAGGGTTCAGTTCGTTCTGCGATCAAGGATAATGCGCACGTAGAAGCTGGCGCGCTTTTGACGATTCAGGGTGCGTTCGCGGACGATATGCAACCAAATAGTTGCATGCCACCCCCCCCCACCCGGTATCTGGCGACAAACTCTCATTGCAAAAGGTTTGAGAGGAGCGGGCCGCGCCAAATTTATCTCAGCATTGAATTTAGCTGCAAATATCTCTACTGAAGAGGCTTAGCGGCAGGTGACGGCAGCGGATAACGGCTGAGCTAAGCCCTTCTTTTGTTGTTCTTTTCAAGGATAGCAAAACCGGGGAAATGACCTGCAAAGTCGACGAAGAATTTATGTCGCATGGAATCAAGTGGTTCGGTCCCGCAATGGGGCTCAATCCCTTGACAAGTTTGGGCCAGATGGAATGCTGCTCGGCGGCGCGCCTGATTCAGGCTGAGAATAACAACGGCCGCGAAGTCCCAAGCATCGGCTAAACCACAGGCGCCCCGAAGACCGGTTATGTCCGAGTTGGCTACCATCCGACCGGAACAATCAGTCTCGTAGGAATTGGTAATCTGAAGGCGACGAAGCTGACGAAACAGGACTGTGTGAGGCGATGGCTGAAGACCCTTCCTACAAGACCCGCATGATGGAAGTGCACCTCAATATTCAATCGAGTCTGAATCTCCAACCGCTGGCTGATGCATTCGGATCAGATGTCCACGTTCACTTTTCCAAGGTTGTAAATGGAGTCTACGGGGTCCGCGTGGGACTTTCAGAATTCCTCGAATTCCCCGATCCAACGGTTACCTCTCTTTGTAAAGCTGTCTGCAAGTTGCCAGAATTAGCGCGGAATCTTTGGAATTCCGCCTCGGCCCGCACTTTCGATATCGGTATCGAAGCAGCAATTGGCTCCACATACTGGTTCGCCCTTACGCCCCAAACCCTGAACACATCGGCCGCGCTGGGGGCACAAATCGTCGTCACAATTTATGGTCCAGACAGGAACGAAGATGAGAGCAGAGCTGATGCTATTCGACGCGTGCAGCAAGCCGATCTCGAATCTTCTTAGAAAGCCTGCGGATCGGGCTGTAGCGAGAGGATTTCTGCCTACCCGGAAGTTACTACTCAGTACACAGTTGCAGAATGTGTTACTCAGCTAGTAACTTCCGGGTAGTCCACCACACATCCAGAACGCTGCGACGGAGGCTAATATTGCTTCAATGAAGCTCCTTATCGAACCCATCTTACCACGGTTGGGGATGGACCGATTTGCATGGCCAATCTGTCGAGGTGCCAAAACCGTTTGAATTGGAAATCCCCACTGAGAAAGATGGCCCCGTATTCTCTGCTGGTGTCGGTCGATTGAGTACCAATTCTGATCATCCGCTGAAGGGCTTGTGGATTCGCTTTTCCAAGCGTCACACAACTATCGACGGCAACTACAACCTGGTTGCGACCGATGTGGAGCACGACCTAACTGAGACGGCAATGGGACCACCCGTCACGATCAAGATCATGGGCTTCGCTGTCGCGCATCAGATTTAAGAATGAATCTGCGTCGTTCCGAGGGGATCACCGCCCACCACGACTCGACCGGAGCGCGAGAAGTCGGAGTCAAGAACGCTTATTCTCGAATCTACTTCGACATGGCCAGTCAGAAATGGGCCACGGGAAATTCCATGTCAATTCGCCTCAAAAAGCTGGTCCCGTCCTACTGACTCCGTCCCAACTACAATTGTTTGAAGGTCACGTGCTATGCCGCTTTGGCTCATCTGGTGGATTATCTTCTGCGCAATTTGCCTTGCCTGTCCTGCATGTCTGCTGCTCTTCGCATCGGTTCGCAACAGGAAGGTTATTGCTTCTTCAATAATCCCTATGGCCGCGCTAATCGTTCTCGGCCTTGCTTTGTTTCCAGAAATGAAGAGTGTGCTATTCGGCGCAGATTACAGTCAGCGACTGTTCGTGACCATTGACCTCTTCATAGGATTGACGGCTGTAAGCCTGATCTACGCCGCTTGGCGAAGGTTCTGGCTCGTAGTAATAGCTTCAGCATTGGTGTCTTTGGGATGGATCTAATTGGCAGCTATCAATTCGACGGTTTGATCGCGGGAGTATCACCGTCAACCCGGAAGTTGCACCGTTTTTGGTAACGTCCGGTTGGCCCTACTCGCCCGGAATCAGAAAATCTGACTGCACTGTGTTCTAGTCCTTTGAGAGAAAACTCAGTTTGGGGAGCACCGGAGGGCTGCAGTCCACCGCTGCACCTCTGTCATTTGAGGTAAGCCTCGTAGCGCAGCTCGGTGACAACTTGGCGACTGTGTACGTCCACGAACTGGTCGCCGTGAGCGTTCAAGAAGCCAATGCACAGCCATTTTTGACGCGAGCTAAGTCGAGGCGACTCAAACTCGGAGTAGTTGAGGACGTGGCCAGCAAGGTGAGACTTGTACATCTGCTCGCTTCTGAGCAAGGTAAGCAGTCGCTCGACTACCTCATCTGGGACTGTTTTCCAGCCGTTCTCTCAGAGGGTTAAGCCGAAGATTGCGTCCTGCACACCATCAGCATCGCCGTGGGCTATGCATTCACGCAACCGAGCGACGCTCTCTTCTATATTTGTGTTTTCGAGCACTGACGCACGATACCGCATGTCGCTCTTCAGACTCAAGTCATTCATGATGCGAGGAAATCGTTTGCAAGTACTATTAGACGGTTCCGGGAGTATCACCGTCAATTCGGAAGTAACCCCGTTTTTGGGTAATGTCCGAGTTGGCCACTATCCACCAGCCACATGCGCTATCCCATAGAATTGCACTCATATCTGTTGACCAACGTGAGGTCGGTTAAGTGTTTGATGGGTACTCAGAAAAAGCGCGACGTGTCATGTTTTACGCGCGCTTTGAGGCTAGTCGATTTGATTCGTCCTCTGTTGAAAGCGAGCACGTGCTGCTTGGCATCATGCGAGAAGACAAGGCATTAATGAGGCGGCTCATCAGTCCGCCTGAGTTAATCGAGTCGATCCATGTGCAGATCGAAACGCGAACACCCGTCCAGCACGAAATCGCGATTGTCTCTCCGAATTCAGCTGAGACGTTAAAGAACCGCGTCGCGGGCACTCCTGTTTCGTTCGAGTCGGTACGAAAATTGGTTGAAGCAAATCCATCTTTCCACGAGCAGATGGCGAAGAGCGTCAATCTTCCATTTTCCGACGAATGCAAACGCGTGATGGACGCCGCCGAGCATGAGGCAAACCGCCTGAACCATAAACAAATCGGCACCGAACATCTACTCCTCGGCCTTCTGACAGAGGAGAGATGCTTCGCCGCAGAGCTAATGAATCAACGAAGCGTAACACTTGACGTGGTTCGCCTAGACCTTCTCAATAGCCTGCAATAAAGAAACAAAAACCGAGCCGCTTAGCGTGTAACGCCTGAATAACCGTCTACTCGGAAGTTGACGAATTTTCGCCAGCTGCTGGAAGAAAGGAGAGCATCCCTCAGGGGCTAAAGCCCACGTCCTTCCAGGAGCTCTGCGGCACGACTCAAGTCGTGCCCTTTTACAAATCGCTCAACCGGTCGAGTCACCGTCTACTCGGAAGTTGGCTTTTGCGGTTGGAGACTCGTCAACGATAATCGCAGATCTTTCGACTCCGCTGCTCTTCGCTCAAGATGACAAGACTTGCTTGATCGCCACTCTTCCGACGACAAAGACACGTTGCCTTACTCTGATCCGGTTGATGGAGGGATGCCAGGGATAGCCGCACGTTGCACCGTGGTCTTTGGTTTCGGCACGCCGTGCTGGTGGCAGTCGGTGCAGCGCACCCAGTGGATGTTGTGCGCGCTTTTCGCGGTGGCAAAGGTCGTGTCCATTTTCTCGACGTCGATGCCGCAGTGGGACATCTGCGGGTGGCAGTTCTTGCACGAGGCGGTGGCGCTTTCGTTATGGCCAGCATGGCAGGCGAGGCAGCTGATTCCCTCGTGGACGCCGATTGGCGTGCGGTCGTCGCCGGAGCCGATCTGCGGGCCGTAGTGATTCGTTGCAGCAATCGTGGCGGCTTCAGGCTGGCGCGGTGCGTGGCATTGGTAGCAGAGGGCCTGGCGCTGATCGGGACTGATCTTCACAGGACGCGGCCCGTCGGACAATTGCGGGAGGGATAGCAAACGGATGGAGAAATGCATTTGCTCGCGGCGATCGAAGATGGCGAGAGAATCCGCCGCTGGGGAAGGCGTAGCGGCGATGCGCGTGGCGGGCTTTGATTGTACCGCGCCTTCGCGGTGCATCTGGTGGCAGGCCATGCAGGGCATGGTGGGCTGGTCGGCAAAGTTGACGCGCGTAATGTGCCAGGGACCGGTGGCGTTCTGCGGCTGAACGAGATCGCGGATTGCTCCATTGAAGTGCATGCCGTGGCAGCGGAGGCAATCGTCCATCAGGCGGCGTTCGGTGTTGTGGGTGGGATTGGTGAAGATCTGTGCGTAGGTGGCGCTGTGCGGACCGGCATGCCAGGATGCGTACTCATGCTGATGGCAGTTCTGGCAGTTCGCGGTCATCGCAAACACGTCGACATCGCGGAGGCGGATTGCTTCAGGCAGCGTTGCCGCTGAGATGCACGCGGATGTGGCGCAGCTTGGTGGCGAGGCCGGCTTCGTGGCAATCCATGCACGTGGCGCTGCGGTGCGCGGAACCGTGCACTGCGTTGACATACTGCGCCATTTCGTGGCAGCTTGCGCAGCCCTGGCCGCGCTGTGAGGTGTAGTACCAGGAGGCGCCGTAGACGACTGCCACGCCGAGGATGCGCGAGCACTGCGACGAGGAGGGCCAGCGTCTTGAGGAAGCGCATCATGAGCGGAACGCCGTGCCTTTCCAGTTGCGAACGAGCGCCGCCGAGGCGTGTAGGCGACGGCCATGATGGTGAGCGCGGGATTGAATCCGCCGTTGGTGACGTGCACGCTGCCGTCGATGACGAAGACGTTGTCGACATCGTGGAGCTGGCAGTTGCGGTTGACGACGGAGCCTCTGCGGATCGTTGCCCATGCGGCAGGTGCCGGCCTGGTGCTGGCCGGCGGAGACGCTCTCTGGATGCCACGCCATGAGCGAGGTGCTGATGGCGCCGGCTTCTTTGAGCCAGGCTTCGGCGCGCTTGGCCTGCACGTCGCCGATCTCAAAGGTGTGCGGATGGACGTTGCCTTCGAAGCGCGCCACGGGAATGCCCCACTTGTCGCGCACAGTCGGATCGAGGGTGACGCGGCCGGTTGCCGTGGGAATTTGCTGCGTGGGACCCATGATGACGATGGTGCGCTTGTGCCAGTGGCGCATGGCCTGCTTGTGCGCGAGGCCCCAGCGCGGCGTGTCGGGCGGCAGGCGGTCGACCATGTGAATCGGGCAGGCGGATGAATTCGTTGGCGAGCATGCCGCCGCCGCAGAGGCCGGGAGTGCCGTGGTTGTAAT
The DNA here is from genome assembly GCA_963830285.1 of uncultured Acidobacteriaceae bacterium. Classification (GTDB taxonomy): domain Bacteria; phylum Acidobacteriota; class Terriglobia; order Terriglobales; family Acidobacteriaceae; genus Telmatobacter. Next base: position 650,819 of record CAWHLU010000005.1, on the reverse strand, counting down.
CGGATGATGGCGATGCTGGCGCCGGGACCGACATCGTCGTAGGTTTCGAAATCGAAGTAGCCGACCGCGCCGGTGTAGTGATGGCCCTGCAGATTGCGGCCAACCTGGTCGTAGCGATTGCCGAGGCCGTTCGGGAAAAGCCGGCTGCGCGAATTGAGCAGCAGGCGCGCGGATTCGATGGCGGCCGAAGAGACGATGACGATGTCGGCAGGCTGCTGCTGCAGCTGGCCGTCGCTCGTCGAAGTAGGCAACGCCGGTGCGCGCGGCCGCGATCGTCGGTGAGGATTTCTTTCGCCATGCACTCGGTGCGCAGTTCGCAGTTGCCGGTGGTGAGGGCGATGGGGATCACGGTATTCTGCGAGCCGTTCTTCGCGTCGACTTCGCAGGCGAATCCGCAGCACCAGCGGCAGCGCATGCAGGGGCCGCGGCCGTTGTAGGGAACGCTGTTGCGCGCCATGGGCAGGTGGAACGGGATGCAGGCCGAGACGTTTGGCCGCCGGCTCGAGGATGCCGAATTCGCGATTCGGCGGAAGCGGCGGCATGGGCAGATCGCGGCGTGCGCGGGCCGTGGAAGGGCGTGCCGGAGTAGTCGCCGGAGACGCCGATTTCGTATTCGGCCTTTTCGTAGAACGGCTCGAGGTCGTCGTAGGTAGATGGGCCAGTCTTCGAGCGAACTGCCGGCGGGCGCGCCGTAGGTGGAGCGCATCCGGAAGTCCTGCGGCATGTAGCGCCAGGCCTGCGCGCCGTAGCTGAGCGTGCCGCCGCCGACGCAGGCGGCGTTGTTCTGGTAGGCGCCTTCGCTGGGCAGACACGGTGTGCGCCGCGCCATTCTGGTCGACCCAGACGCGCGGATTGCCGTCGTCTTCGGGGCCGAAGGCATTGCCGAGGACGGTGGTGCGCTGGTTGCGGAGATCGTCTTTGCGGCAGTCGGCGGCGGTGTACCACTTGCCGCGCTCAAGCAGCACGACGCTGAGGCCGGCGGTCGAGAGCTCCTTGGCGACGATGCCGCCCGCCGGCGCCCGCGCCGATGACGACGGCGTTCACGCGCTTCATGACGCGTGCCAGCCTTTAGCGCAAGTCGTATTGCGCGCGGCCGCGCAGCGGCGGTTCGTCGAGGCCCAGCATGCGCCAACTGACCGCGTCGCGATTGCCGCCGTGGCGCGGCGAGCCGTAGTAGCCCTCCATGGTGTGCTGGCGGACCAGTTCGAAGAAGGTGCGATTCTCCTTTTCGAGCGCGAGGGCGATTTGGAGTTGCTGCGCTGGGGATGCATCGGCGAGATGCGGGCCCGAACCGATTGCGGCTGATCGCTTCGGCTTGTTCCAGGCCGGCGCGATAAGCGTTCTGATGGCGGCGATAGTGGCGCGCGAGTTGGCGGTCGATGTAGGTGACGACTCCGGCCTGCGAGGCGCTGGGGAAATCGTCGGCGGGAATGATCTGGTCGCAAAGAGCGGCGAGCGTGCGGGCATGGCTGTCGCTGAGGAAATCCCACGCGGAGCCGGCGCCCCGGTGACAGCCAATGACGGCTGCCGCACCGCTGAGAGCGCCTGCCAGGGCAAACTGCCGCCGGGTTAAGACGACCTTTTGATGCAGGCCTGCGCATGGGCCTACCTCGAACAGATGAGAATGGGTGCGCTGCGCTCGCGCGACTCCAAAGCGCAGTACACATCACCGACCATGGTCGGCGGTCTGCGGTACGACGGTCTGTGTTTCGAATCACAACGAAGGCAAGGGGTTGAAAGCGCGATGCGCGGAATGCAAAAAGGCCATCCCGGAGAGGGATGGCCCTGGTGTTGCGGCTTCCTGCACCTCAGGGATGGATGTTCTGACAGGCGGCCAGCGAGGCTGTCTGCTCCCGGTTGGTAACAGGGTTGCCCGCCGCCGGGGATGCGGCTGGAGATGTTGGTGTTGCCCTTGGTGGCGTTTTGCGAGGAAACGCGCACATCGACGATGTTGCCCTCGATCAGGACGGTGGTGTCGACGATGTCCTGATCGGTGCGGATGATGGTGAGGAAGGTGGTGTCGGGCGAGGCGACGTAGACCTTGCCGTAGAGCGAGTTTGACGTGGAGACAACGGTGCGCGGATGGCCGGTAACGGCCAGCGTCTTCTCGACCGTGTGGCTGGTCAGATTGACGATGTGCACGGTGCCGTCGGCTTGATCGGCGGTGTAGGCGCGGCTGCCGTCGGCGAGCGCGGTAACGCTGGCGGGATTGTTTCCGACCGGAATGGTAAACGTGGTGCCGAATGTCTGGCTGTCGTTGCCGTATTCATCGAGGCTGACGTCGATGAGGCTGATAGTGCCGCCATCGTAGTCGGCGACGACGAGTTGCTGCGTGGCCGGGATGTATTCGGCGTAGACCGGGCCGGCGACGGCGGGCGCATTCGCGCCGGTGAGGCCGGCCGCGGTGGAAAGCGGCAGGCTGGGATGGCAGGTGACCAGTCTGGCCGTTCTGGTTGGTGAACGGGGTGCACTGGTCGAGCGTGTTGTTCTGGCTGTTGATCACCGTGACGGTGTCGCTGCCGCGATTGAGCACGAAGACGCGCCGGCCGTCGGGACTGGCAACGCCATAGACGGGACACTTGCCGAGGGGAATGCGCGCGGAGACAGTGAAGCTGGCGACTTCAAGCGCGTCGGCCTCGCCGACTTGCGAGACAGAGGTGGGCGCGTTGTTGCAGATCACGTCGAAGGGAACGTTCTGGCTGATGGAGTAGATGTGCTGCCCGAGCAGAACCGAGTCCAACGACAGTAACTGGAGTGGTCGCAACCGGAATGGCGAGTTTAAAGGCTTCTGCCGCAGCCGTTGATGGCCAGCACGTCGATGACATTGCCGTTCAGATCGGGGGACCACAGACCCGGCAGTGGGCGAAAACAATCCCACCGTCTGCGGCGGTCGGCGGCAAGGTGGAGTAGTAGATGTTCTTTTCCTGAGGCTGGACGTGCGAAACCTGGAAATTGGTGAGGGTGTGGTCGCTGTTGACGGTGTACCCGTTGGCGCCATTGGAGTCGAGCGTGAAGGCGAAGGGATTGGGCCCGATGGGGGCCTGGGCCAGGATGCTGTCGCCGGAATAATCGATGACCGTGGCAACGCCGGGAGTGTTGACGGACGGAGAAGAAACGACGACCGCGATAGAAGTCGGCTGCGCCGCGGGACCGGTGGGGTTGATCGGCGTAATGACCGGCCGGTATGTGTTTCCGCAACCGGCAACGAAGGCCGCGACCGCAAGGGCAGCGCCCGCCTGAACCAACCGCACGCGCGCCTGGCTTAAAACGTTGGAAAAAAGACTCATTCAGTTCTTTCCTGCTTACTTATCGATTGTAAATCAGAGGACGGCTGCATCCGGGGTTGAGCGCGGTAGCAACTGCCGCAGAAAACTGGCATAGCTCCTCATCGAAGCAACAGATGCGTGAGCCGGAGTTCGGGCGTTCTGGGCTTTAGACGCGATGCAACGCGCGATTCGGTATCGTCGCCCGTGCGTTGCCGGCCGAATCTGGCGAGGTCACTGTGCCGACAGACCTCAACGATCGGCGTTGTCCGGCCCGCTCCACGCGGCGGCGCCTTCGTGGGTCAACTGGTGGCTGGCATCGTTCCAATGCAGGTGGGTGACGGAGCCGGCGCCTTTTTCATAGGCGTAGGTCGTGCCGTCGTCGGAAAAGAGCGTGAAGCTCGCGTCCGCGCCGGGATAGATGCGGACCTGGGCGATGGACTGCTGTCTGGTGGGTGCTTTCGACTGCTGAGCCGAGTGGGAATGATGGAACCGGCGCGAACGAAGAGCGGGATGGTGTCGATGGGCGCGGAGACGGTGATGGTCTGGCCACCTGTGACACGCTCATTGGTCCAGTAGTTGTACCAGTCGGCGCCGGCGGGCAGGTAAACTTTGCGGCTGGTGGCGCCCTGCTCGGTGACGGGAGCGACCAGGAAGGCGGGGCCGAACATGTACTCGTCGCGGAGATCGGCTACGTTGGGATCGTTGGGGAAATCCAGCGGCAAAGCGCGCATGAAGGGCGCGCCGGTGAGCCAGGTCTGATAGCCGAGCGAGTAGATGTAGGGCATGAGCTCGTAGCGGAGGCGGAGGTACTTCTCGAGGATCGGCTCGGCCTGCTTGCCGTAGGACCAGACCTCGTTGGTGCGGCGGCTGCCGTGGGCGCGCATGATGGGCAGGAACGTGGCGTACTGGAACCAGCGCGTGTAGAGCTCGGGGTAGTCGTCGTAGCCGCCGACGTTGTCGCGGGCATCGCTGGGGTCGAGCAGCGGCGGATGCGCGGGATGATGCTCGAGCGGGCAGATACTGCCAGCCTCCGGTGTCGTTGGACCAGTACGTAATTCCTGAAGCCGCGAAGTCGAGGCCGGTGGGGATCTGGCGACGATAGGTGTCCCAGGTGGGATAGATGTCGGATGACCAGACGATGGCGCCGTTTCGCTGTATGCCGAGGTAAGCATCGCGCGAGAGAATCAGCGCGCGCTTCTGCGGCAGATCGCGGCGGAATCCGTCGGCAAGCGCGCCGGTGTGGAAGAGCGGATAGACGTTGTAGAACTGCGTGCCGGGACCGATCTTGTAGTAGGCGCCATTGGGCGGCAGGTCGGGCTCGGTCTCGTCGGCCCAGAGTGAATCGAAACCCTTGCTGAGGATGTTGTCGCGGATCGTGTTCCAGTACCATGCGGCGGCATCGGGATTGGTGGTGTCGATATCGGAACCGGCGCGATCGTAGGGCAGGCCGTTGATGGGCTTGCCATCGGCAGTGTGGATGAGCCAGCCGTTTTTTTCGAGTTCGGCGTAGAAGCGATCGTCGGGAACGAAGCGCGGCCAGACGCTGATCATGGTTTCGAATCCCATGTCGTGGAGCTGCTTATTCATCGCGGCGGGATCGGGCCATAACTTCGGATCCATATCCATCTGGCCCATTTTTGTGTAGTAGAACCAGTCGACGACCATGACGTCGGCGGGGAGATGACGATCGCGATAGCCCTTTGCGACGGCCAGAACTTCCTCCTGGCTCGGGTAGCGCTGCTTGCATTGGATGTAGCCGTAGGCGGCCTTGGGCAGCAGGGATGTGGGACCAGTGAGAAGACGATAGCCGGCGTAGATTTCGTCGGCGGTGGCGCCGGCGATGACGAAGAAGGAGACGCGGTCGCCGACCTGCGACGTCCACTTGGTCTGTTCATTGAATCCGGGCTCGATGGTGGTTTTGGAAGGGTTGTCCCAGATGAGTCCGTAGCCCTTGTTGGTGATGAGGAACGGCACGCAGGTGGTGGGTGCTGCAGGCGAGAGATAGTCGTTCCAGCAACGCACGGGATGACCGCGGTGATCGAGGAAGCCTTCGTGGTTGTCGCCAAGACCGTAGTAGTGCTCGTCGTCGGGAGAGACGAAGGTGGCTCCGACCGTGAAAAAGGGTGGATCGGTAGGGCGCCGATCGTTGTTTATATCCGCGGTGCCGTCTTTGTGATTGGGCACGGCCTGCTGCCAGCCGGTCATTTCGAGGAGCTTTTTGCCATCGGGCGTGGTGAACGTGATGTGTGCGCCGGGGGTTGAGCCGTTGAAGAACTTCCGGATATCGAGTTCGGTTTGCAGCGGCGGGTGCAGCGGAGGATGGTCGCGCTCGACGGTGGCGATGATGCGCGTGGATTGGTAGATGTCGTTGAGGTCGGTCTGATTTTTGGACCAGCCATCGGCATTGGGAGCGCCGACAAAACCGTAGCCGGGTTTGGCGAGGGCATTGTCGTGCTGCAGGCTGAGGGTGACGCGGAGGATGTTGGGGGCGTAGGGCTCGAGGACGATGGTTTCGCCCTTGCGGTCGATTTCGAGACGCTGGTCGGTGGGCTGGCAAAGACTGATGGACGGTGCGAATAACGTTCCGGCAAAAGACAAAGCGAGCAAAAAATGGCTTTTCATCCTGATCCTCAGAAGCGGCGGCAAAGAAAAACGGTGCGGTGATGAGTTTAAACGAGCGGGCCATCGGAAATGTGTGCCGCGAGGACGTGGCAAATGGGACGTTGGAGTAAAAGCGGGTGAACCTGGCCAAGCAACCGAGCAAACCTCTTCTGCACTTGATGCTCTCAGCTCACGTTCATCGCATATACTTTCGGCACCATCCGATATCCGCGATAAATGGAAATGACGGTGAAACCCGCAACGCCGAAAATTCGAGAATTGATTCTTGGTGGATTGGCCGCCGGCCTGTTGATCAACGCGGTTGAATACCTCGTCCACCGCGTGCTTCTCGATCCACAATGGACAGCCGCATTCGCGGCACTCGGGAAGACCCCTAAGGGATGGATAAGCATCATCCCATCCAATTTTGTGATAGGCATTGTTGGCATCTGGATCTACGCGAAATTCCTCCCGAATTACGGTCCCGGTTATAAGACGGCCCTTCGCAGTGCCCTATCAATCTGGATGATCTTCTGGGCGATCCCAATGATGGCTTTACAACCGCTGGACATCTTCCCTGATTTCCTGCTGTTTGCCACGATTGCGGTTGGCTTGCTGGACAGCATTCTGGCCGTGCTTCTCGGTGCCTGGATCTATCGGCAGTGACTCGCATTATGTCGGCCTCTGTTCCGCCCGGATCGTAGCTATCCAAGATCGGAAGCGCGTCGCGGAGAGGGGCTGATTGTGAGGAGCTATCTACTCCGCGAGGCGCTTTCGATTTGGCCACGAGAAGGAAGCCGCAGGTGTACTTAGGGGCCGCGGTGAGTGATGCTGGGATTATGGATATTGAATGCCATTTCCTGGTTGAGCAAGTAGTTTTTAAGTCCTTCATCGTGGCCGCAGGTGCTCGGAACAGTTGCGCAGTTGCATAGACTGTATTGGATCCGCCGTTGAGATAAGCCGGTTAGGGTGGTTTTGAAGCGTTGCTGGATCAAGTCGGCACACGTTTGCGGAAGCATGCGTGGAGCAAGCCGACAGAGCGGATTGGCGGCGACGGTCATGAAGAATCTAATCCTGCGAAATAGAGTTGTGCGGCGGTGAAGCGCTGGACGACGCGCATGGGTGCGCCGCAACGGGGACAGTGCCAGAGATCGCAGTCGGGCGGCGGCGGCAGAGGCAGCGGCTCCCGGCCCTGAGCGGTGAGCAGGGTGCGCGCCAGTGGCAGCAGCTGTTTTCGGAAGCGGTTCGACAGCAGGCCATAGTGGCGGATGCGCACGAAGCCCCTGGGCAAGACATGCAGGAAGAAGCGGCGCAGGAACTCGACGGCCCCGAGGGGCATGACACGCTGGATTCCGCCGTGCCGGTGGTCGCGCCAGCGGAAGTGGACTTCTTCGCCGTCGAAGGCGGTGATGCGGTGGTTGGATATGGCCATGCGGTGGGTATAACGGCCGAGATAACCGAGGACACGATCCGGTCCGCCGAAAGGCGGCTTGGCATAGACGTACCAGTCCTTCTTGCCCAGCTTCTGGATCAGTTGTTCGAACCACGCGGGATCATGGAAATCCGTGGCGGCCCCGCGGCAATCGAGCAGGTTTTTGCGGTAGAGGTGGCGGAGTCCGGCAAGGAACTTCTTACGGAAGACGTTGTGCAGTACCGCAATGGGCAGGAGGAATCGTGGGTGGTTGGTTGAAATCCAGCGGTGATGATCTGGGGACAGTCCGCCGCCGGGGACCACGCAATGGACGTGGTAATGGCCCAGCAGGGTCTGACTCCAGGTGTGCAGGATGGAGAGAAATCCAATCTCTGCGCCGAGCCATTTAGGATCTCGAGCGACTTCGAGCAGGGCCTGGGAACTGGCGTCGAAGAGCAAATCGAGAAATGGCCGGGGAGAAGTCAGGGCCAGCGGGTTCAGTTCGTGCGGCACGGTGAACACGACGTGGAAGTAGTTGGTGTTGAGTAGATCTCGCTGCTGCACCTGGAGCCATCGCCGGCGTTCCTGCGCCTGGCACTTGGGACAGCATCGTGATCGGCAGGAGTTGTAAGAGTGAGGCGCTTCGTACGCGCAGTCGACACACTTGTCCTTATGTCCGCCAAGAGCAGCGGTGCGACAGCGCTCCACAGCCCGATATGCCTTCAGCTGCTGATAGCTGACACTGAACTGTTCGAGATACTTCCTGCCCTTTGCGCGAACGATGTCGGCCACTTCGATGGCCGGCCGCATCATGAGCGACGCGGACGATGATAAGACCGGCGGCTCTGGTCGACGTTGCTGAGCTTCAGTTCTTCGATCGGGTTGGCGACCTGGTGAAGGTGATGCTCGGACAGATGCAGATACCTCGCCGTAACTTCCAGATCCTCATGACCGAGTAGAAGCTGGATGGTGCGCAAGTCGGTGCCGGCTTCCAGCAGATGCGTTGCCCAGCTGTGGCGAACCAGGTGAGGCGTAACTCTTTTACGGATGCCGGCCCGCCTGGCCGCTTCGCTGCAGGTGCGCCACACGGTCTTGTCGGTGATCGGTTGCTCTGAGTCGCGATGCATGCGCGAGGGAAACAGGTATGTCTGCGGCTTGAGCCACAGCCAGTAGGCCCGCAGCGTCTCCAGCAACTTCGGACTCAGCGGCAAATCGCGATCCTTGCCTCCCTTGCCGTTCACCACGTGAAGAACCATGCGCTGGCTGTCGATGTCGTCGATCTTCAGCCGTGCGATCTCGGCGCGGCGCATGCCCGTGCCATACAGAACCATCAGCAGCGTGCGCTCGAACAGGCCGCTGCTGGCATCGATCAGACGTGCCACTTCCTCCAGGCTCAGGATCTTGGGTAGCTTCCGGCGAACCTTGGGATAGGGCAGGAACTGCCGGAACTCATGACGATGCAGTGTGCGTATGAATAAGAACCGAAGCGCAGACACGTGGCACTCGACTGTTCCCGGATCCAACTTCCTCACCTTGAGCAGGTAAGACTGATAGGTGCGAAGATGATCGGGAGACAGCTTGTCTGGCGACTTGCCGAAGTGTTGTGCGAACCGCTCGACGAAACGCAGATAGCGCCGTGTCGTGCCGGCAGAGTAGTTGCGACGCTCGAGCTCTTCGAGCATCATTTTGCGAAGACGAGTCACAGTGTGTTACCTCCTGTGACTCACACGCTATCCCGGCCACAAAACTACACGCCAGCCACAGCCGTAGCGGCCGCGGCGCCTGCGGCTTCGTTCTCGTTGCCAACTCGGAATGTAATTTTGTGGGCGCCTCTTTGCGATCCCTGGGTTTGAAGAGCAACCGCAGATCCTTCCGCTTCGCGTCAGGATGACAGCGCATGGAGTGGCGAAGTGTACTGATGACAGCATGGGGTGGCGGGATTCGCGTGCGGATGACAACACATGGAGCAGGGGGCGCGTACGGATTACAGCGCATGGGTTGGTGAGATTCGCGTCAGGATGACAGACCGTGGCAGGCGCGGAGTCAGTTGTCTTGTCGGGATACGATAAAGCGTGGCCCGAGCGAAACTGCGGTGGCAATCGAAGACCGTCTTGTTGCTGGTGTTCCCGTTCGTGGGCGCCGACGTGGTGCTGGAGACGCGCTGGTGGGCGACACAGATGCCGATGGTCGCGATCTGGACGGTGAGCCTGAGCGTTCTGCTGGGGCTGGTTGCGTTCAAGGTGCGCTCGGCAACGGCGGGCGCCGCGCTGGCGGGGGCGGCGATCACGGCGAGCCTGATGTACGGGACGGTGTCGTTTCCCTATTTAGCGTGGAGGACGGATCTGGTTCCGGTGCTGGTGTTGCTGGCGATGACATCTCTGGCGACGCGGGCCGGGCGCAAGCGCAAGGAGGGCCTGGGAACTGCGGAGAGCAAGCGCGGCCGCGCGGCATCCCAGGTGGCGGCGAATTTGGGAGTCGCAGCGCTGCTTTCGAATGGACTGGTGCTTTCGTGGATGGTCGAGCGGAGTTGGATGCCAGTGGTGAGGGTTTTCCCTGTCGCGGCTTTCTGCGTGGGTCTGGCGGCGCTTGCGGAAGCGGCGGCGGATACAGTTTCGTCCGAGTTGGGGCAGGTGCTGAGCGGGAATCCGCGGATGATTACGACCTTTCGCAAAGCTGAGCCGGGGACGGACGGCGCCATCAGTCTCGGCGGGACGGTGGCAGGGATCGTTGCAGGAGGTCTAGTTGCTGCATCTGGCGCGTGGGCCCTGGATCTTGGTTGGAGACGGTTCGCCTTGAGTTGGATTGCAGGCGTGTTCGGATTGTTCTTCGACAGCCTGCTGGGGGCCACGCTGGAGCGGCGCGGGTGGATCAACAACGACGCGGTGAATTTTCTTTCGACGGCGAGTGCGGCGGGATTCGCGCTGGGGATGCTGGCGGTGGTGCGGCTGTAGAGAGTGTCCCAGAAGTCATTGGCATAAGTCTGGAAGTGCAAAAAGCAGATTCTTCCGACTCACCACCCCCGAACGGAAAGACGTTCGGGGCTCCCGTTCGCTCAATATGACACCACCAACCTTTAGCGTGAACTTCAGAGGCAGGATACGAGAGCGGTTGTGGAGCTTGTCTGGTTGGATCAGATGAAGATCAATCCTAGACGGTACCCCCGCGTTACAGCTTCGGTTCGCGTGGTCGCACCAAGCTTGCTGAGAATGGAACTGACATGGAACTTGGCCGTATGTTCTGAGATGTTGAGCTTGGTCGCAATCTCCTTGTTCCCCGCACCTTCTGCCAGGAGGGCGAGGACCTCCGTCTCCCGGGATGTGAGTGGTTCCTGAAGATACTCACTTTCCTCCTCGCGATCTTCTGAAGCAGTGGGCAGAAGGGTCTCAAGGAACTCCGGGGTAATTGCGACAAGATCTTGAGTGACAGCCTCGAGCGCTGCGGCGATCTCCTGCGCAGAGGAGTCGCGCGGTAAAACCGCACGCACTCCAACTTTGACAAGGCGCGCCAGATCCGCTCGAGTAACGCCGTCAGCGAGAAGAACACGCCGAGGGGTGTGAGGCGGGAGGGACGACGTTGAGCGGAGTCTTTCGAGATCCGGTTCTGCCCCGTCCAGGAGAATCACATCCGTGTCCTGTTCGAGGTCGAACGAAGAACTTCTTTCCGTGACGACCTCGAAACGGGGATCGGCAGAGATGGCGTTTTCAAGCCCGGCCCTCGCGAACGGAGAGGTTGAACGAACCAACACCCGAATCACGCACCCTCCGGTCGCACAGCCACCCTCGCGGCTGCATCACTCAGATGGATGCCGGTCGCGATCTTTTGGATTCATGTCGGCCCCTCAGCAAACTGCGGAACCGGTTTAACCGGCCGGTTTCTCGCGGACGTTCACCGCAACGTTCAAAAGCTGGCCGCCTCGCACGATACCAAGCGAGATCGATTTCCCGACGGTTTCAGCATCGAGAAGCCACTGCAAAGTCGCTCCCGAACGAAGGGGTTTGCCCTCGACTGCAACGATGACATCCCCGAGTATGAGCTTTGCCTCCTCCGCAGCGCTGTGTGGTGCAATGGCAGTAATCAGAAGTCCACGGCCACTGGCGATGCCCAGAGTTTGCCAGGCATTGTCAGGAAACGCGACCGGTTGCACACCAACCCCGATGAATCCGCGCACCGTCCGGCCATGTTTCAGTAGCTGGTCCACGATGCGATTCAGCGAAGAGGTCGGAATGACTGCCGCGGACCGGCCGGGGCCTGAGGTGGCAATTCCAAGGACCTCGCCCGCTGCATTGATAATCGGACCACCCGAGAAGCCAGGGAACGGATTCAGGTCGAGCCGAAGCCAGCGGTCCATACGTTCGCCGGTTCTCGTCCGCCATGGGCCGCCGATCGCGCCGACGGTGCCAAAGGCAGCGGCGAGCCCTTCCCTGCCTCGCCTTCCGATGGAGAGCACAATCTCTCCGGTGCGACATTTCGAATCGTCTGCAAGGGTTGCCGTTTTGGCGCCGGTTTCAAGCTTCAGAACGGCAATGTCGGTCCCTGCGTCGCGGCTGAGACCGCCGCTTTGACCTCATCGCCCGAAGGGAGAACCACGGTGACTTCTTCCAAACCTTGAATCGTGTGCGCGATTGTGATCGCAATTCCTTCTTGCCAGATGGTGCCGCTAACTCCGGAACGTCCGCCCTCCAGCACGGAGATGACTGAGCTTCCGGCGCGTTCGACGGTATCTGCGAGTTCATGAGAGAAATCTACGAGAGAGGAACCGGGCATTTGTTGCTCCTTTGGCGGTTGCCGCTGGAGCTACATTGCAACAGTCGGTGGAGCTTTCGCATCGGCCACTTGGGTATGTTGAGCCTGCCCGATTCGGTAGTGTATATAGACGCGATCGACCTGCAGGTCACCTGTCGCATTATTCAGTCGAGGTGGAGGCGCCAGAGGCTGTAGCTGAGGACTTCGTGTTCTATTGCGCCCGGTTTCGGCGGAGTTGCCTTTGATGGGCCTGCGCGCCACTCCGGCACCATCTCAGAGCTTTCCTTTTCCAATGAGCTGCCTCAGCCCGCTGATCATGCGCTCTTCAATGGTACCGAAGGGCATGTCGGTGGTGAGGTAGGTCCAGGTTGCGCCGCGCTCGCATGGATCGAGTCCGGAGGCCTGAGCCTGCGCGAGACGTTTCGGGATCTCTTCTTCAACCGCCGCCTGCATCGCCTGAAACATGTTGTCGATGTCCTTCAAATATTCGTGCAGCGGATCGTGGTTCGCCCAAGAGGTCCACTGGGTTGCCTCGCGCAATCCGGCAATGCCAGCCAGATGTTCCGACCAGAGATCGTCGATGGTTGCCAGCGAGACGAGCCGCTCCAGTTCTGATGCGCAAGAGATGACGCCGGTGAGAATGTCCTGGCGGCGATCCTGGACAGCCTGCCGCTGGCCCTCAACGACGCTCTCGTATTTGCGAAGAAACTGACGAATCTGGAGGTTCTGGTCTTCGATCTTCCGCTGGATGATGGCTGCAGCACCGGGCGACTTCAATTGGTCGACTCCGTACTTGACCAGAAGATCGTCCTGGAGCGAGACAAAGAACTGCGAACTGCCGGGATCGCCCTGCCGTCCTGCGCGGCCCCGAAGCTGATGATCGATGCGACGGCTTTCGTTGTGGTTGAGACCGATGACGTGCAGGCCGCCGAGTTCAGCGGCGCCGGGCCCGAGACGAATGTCGACACCGCGCCCGGCCATGTTTGTCGATACGGTTACCGCGCTCAGTTCGCCGGCCCGCGCGATGATGCCGGCCTCTTCTTCCTCATTGCGTGCGTTCAGGACCTGGTGAGGAATGCTGTTCATGCCGCTGCTGAGCCGTTCGGACTCCTCCACGCTGGCAGTGCCAATCAGCACCGGACGAGTCGACTGGTGCATGTGAAGAATCTCGTCAAGAACGGCCCGCTCCTTCTCGTGCTTTGTGGGAAAGACCCGGTCAGGAAGGTCGACGCGGATGACCGGCCTGTTGGTGGCGATAACCTCGACATCGAGCCCGTGCATGGCGCGAAACTCCTCGGCCTGGGTCGCCGCGGTGCCCGTCATGCCACAGACCCGCGGGTAGAGTGCAATCAGATTCGGAATGGTAATGGAGCCGAGGATTTTCCCCTGGGCCTTGGCCGCGACGCCTTCTTTGGCCTCCACGGCGGCGTGCAGACCGGAAGGCCATCGGCGATCGGGTACGATGCGGCCCTTGAACTCATCGATGGACTCGATAACACCATCTTTAACCAGGTAGTCGACATTGCGGTGTAGTAGAGCGTGCGCGTGCAGGGATTCCTGAACAGCGGTGAAGAGGGGCAGGTTTCCCTCGGCAAAGAGGTTCGCGCAGCCGAAGGCGCGCTCCACGGCATGAATCCCGGTATCCGTCAAAGACGCGCTTCGGCTGTATTTGTCGAGCACATAATGTGTGCCACGCCTGAAACGGCGTGTGACTTGATCGACACGATATACGAGAGCGGCGTCGGACGCTTGTCCGCCGGCTAACACAAGCGGAATGCGCGCCTCATCAACGAGAATCGAATCAGCCTCGTCGATTAACACCGCCGCAAACTGGCGATGCACCTGCTGCGCCGGATACATGGCGATTTGATCGCGCAGGAAGTCGAAGCCTGCCTCGTTGGCCGTGGTGTAGGTGACATCGCAGAGATAAGCCTGCTTACGCTCAACGGCGGTCATGCTCTGCTGGATGCATCCGACAGAGAGGCCAAAGAAATCGTAAACCGGACCCATCCATTTGGCATCGCGCCGGGCCAGGTAGTCGTTCACCGTCATCACGTGGACGCCGTTGCCCGCCTTCGCGTACCAGATAACGGCGGGAACGGCTGCCAGCGTCTTGCCCTCGCCCGTCTGCATCTCCGCTATCCTGCCATCGGCCAACGCCAGCGAGCCTTGGATCTGGACGTCGAACATCTCCAGTCCCAGCAAACGCTCGGCGACAACAGCTGCAATGGCGACGGTCTCTTCCAACGTCGCGGCCCTCTGGGCAATGACTTTCAACTCGCCGTCAGATTCACGACGCAGTTCCTGTCGGCGCGCTTTGATTCGAGCGATGATTCTGCCACGAGCGGCAGAAGGCGAGCGGAAAAGCAGAGATTGCAGCAAATTACGCACGCAGAACACTCCTAGCCCAGCATTATTCAGTCGAGGTGGAGGCGCCAGAGGCTGTAGCTGAGGATCTCGTGCTCAACACGCTCAGTCTCGCCGGTGTTGCCCTCGATGGGCACGCGGGGACGGGGCGAGGTAAGGACATCGAGGCCGTTGGCCGCACAGATCTGGTGAATGCGGAAGAGATGGGTAGCGTCGCTAACGACAACGATGCGTTTCAGGCGGTTGGTGTGAGCGATAACCGCGAGGCGATGGACGGACTGGTCGGTGCTGGTGCTCTCGGTTTCCGCGATGATGTCGGACTCGGGAACGCCGACGCCTTCGAGATATTGTTCGCCCACAGCGCCCTCTGAAAACTGGTCGCCTCCATCGCCGCCAAGTGTAATGATGAGCGGGGCAATGCCGCGGCTGTAGAGGGATTCCGCGTGGTCTAGACGTGCGCGGAAAACGGGCGAGGGGCGACCGTCATATTCGGCGGCGCCAAAGACAGCGATAGCATCGGAGGGGGCAGCCTGATCCTGCGCGGCATAGTGCTCGATCTGGACAAAGACCCAGCGGCACCACGCCAGAGTCGAGAGGACAAGAATCCCGAACAGCACAAGAACCCAGCGAAGAATCGGCCTTTTCGGTCGTACGCTGTCCGACGCTGGCTTCGGCTGTGGTTTCATCTCAGCCCTCAGCGTTGCAGCACCATCACGATTTCGTGGGTAGGAATGGCGCCTTCGCGAAGGACTTCCCAGCGCCCTTCCCCGAGCGAAAGATCGACGATGGTGGTGGGCAGGGAGCGGCTGGTGGGGCCGCCATCGACGATGAGGGGGATCCGGTCGCCGATCTGGTCGCGGACGCAGGCGGCGTGGGTACATTCTGAGGCACCCTGCAGATTGGCAGCGGTGGCCGTGATGGGCAGACCAAAGCGCTCGACGACCATACGCGGAATCGCAGCGTCGGGAATGCGCAGGGCGACGTTGCCGGTGTTGGCCGTGGAACGCAGGGGCAGCTTGGTGCCGGCACGGACGATGATCGTGAGCGGCCCGGGCCAGAAGCGATCGGCGAGCTTGTCGAGCATCGGATCGGTGTCGCGGGCCAGCTCGTAGGCCTGTGCAAGAGACGCGATCAGGAGCGAAAGCGGCTTCTGTTTCTGCCGGCTCTTGATGCGGTAGATGTTTTCGACGGCGTGGAGGTTGACGGGGTCCACGGCAAGGCCATAGAAGGTGTCGGTGGGCATCGCAACTACATCGCCCTTGCGAAGACAGGAGACGATGTAATCAATCCGGTCTGTTTGGGGCTCGTCGGGATGGACGCGCAAGATTTCCGCGGACAAGAAGGTCTACCTCGGTTCCCTCGACATTCATGACCGCCCGATTCTCAGACCTGACGCCAAGGCGACGAAGAGGAACATGATCGTCGCCCAAGGAGACGTCGCCGGGCATTTGCGGATGCCACAAAGACGGAAGCTATCACAGCACCGGCTGCGGCGCAACTTGAGTGCCGCCATCCATTCAGCGATATCGTGCGAAACCGCATAGAATCGGCTAAGAGAAAGACGGTCCCCAGGAATGCCTGTTCGCATTGTAGAGAGTAAGCAGAACGCGCGGTTGAAGGAATTGCGGAAAGCTCTGGATCATCCCGGCCGCCACGAACGCGGACTGGTCGGGATTGAAGGTCCAAACCTGATCGGAGAGGCGCTGCGGGCGGGCTTGCGCGTGGATTGTGTCTTTGTCGGCGGGTGAGAGCCCTGTCGGAGGCCATTGAGGACTTCCAGGCAATCGCCGATATGGATGTTTTGCTGTGCCCGCGCGACTTCCTCGACTCGTTCGTCACGACGGAATCGCCCCAGCCGATCTGCCGCCCTGGTCGAGATGCCGAACTGGACCTGGGCGCAACGTGCTCGGCACCGGCAATGGCATCACACCACTGATCGTGGTGCTGGCGGGAATCCAGGACCCGGGCAACCTGGGGACGATCTTGCGGTCGGCGGAGGCGTTCGGGGCTGCCGGGGTGGTCTGCCTGCCGGGAACGGTAAGTGCCTGGAATCCCAAGGCGGTGCGAGCTTCGGCGGGGAGTGTCTTTCGCTTGCCCGTGCTGAGTGCCGGCGAAGAGGAGACGCCTGGAGCAACTGCGTGGCGCCGGGGTTCGTGTACTGGCAACGACCGCGCAAGGCGCTCAAGCCGGCGGATCTGGTGGATCTGGCCAGGCCAGTGGCGCTGGTGATTGGCAATGAGGGGAATGGAGTACCGGTGGATTTGGCGGCGCAGGCGGATGGTGCGATCACGATTCCCTGCCCCGGCCCGGTGGAGAGCCTGAATGCGGCGGTCGCCGCGAGCGTGCTGCTGTATGAGGCGGCGCGACAGCGGGCGGCAACGAGCGGTGCCGGAAAACGGCGCGGAGGGTCTCGATGAGTCTATTCGACGGAGTTCCCGAGGGTGCAGAGACCCTGACCAAAGGGTCGCTCCATCGCAATGCCCGGCGCACCGCTGGCGGAACGGATGCGGCCGCGGACGCTGGAGGAGTACAGCGGGCAGGAGCATCTGCTGGGGCCGGGCAAGCCGCTCAGGGTGCAGATCGAGCGAGACGCGCACGACTCGCAAAGCCTGGGATCGATGATTTTCTGGGGTCCGCCGGGGGTGGGCAAGACGACGCTGGCGAAGATTATTGCGGAAACGACGAAGGCGAACTTCGTCGAGTTCTCGGCGGTGATGAGCGGCATCAAGGAGATCAAGCAGGTGATGGCCGCGGCGGCGCAAGCGGCCGAGATGCATTCGCGGACGATCTTGTTTGTCGACGAGATTCACCGCTTCAACAAGGCGCAGCAGGATGCGTTTTTGCCGTATGTGGAGCGCGGAACGATCCGGCTGATCGGGGCGACCACCGAGAATCCGTCGTTTGAGATTATTTCGGCGCTGCTGTCGCGATGCCGGGTGTATGTGCTGCAGCCGCTCAGCGAAGAGCGGATTGTCGAACTGCTGCGCAAGGCCGTGGAGGACAAGGAGCGCGGATTGGGCGCGATGGAGTTGACGGCGGACGACGATGCGCTGGAGTTGATTGCGAGCTACTCGAGCGGCGATTGCCGGAGCGCTTACAACACGCTGGAGGTCGCGGCGCAGCTTGCGCTGGGGCCAAACCAGGACGGGACAAGGCATATCGACAAGGCGTTGGCGACCGAGGCCGTGCAGCAGCGCGTGCTGATGTACGACAAGTCGGGCGAGGAGCACTACAACCTGATTTCCGCGCTGCACAAGAGCGTGCGGAACTCGCGACCCGGATGCGGCGCTGTACTGGCTGGCGCGGATGTTTGCAGGAGGTGAAGATCCGCTGTACCTGGCGCGACGCGTGGTGCGAATGGCAGTGGAGGATATCGGGCTGGCCGCACCGGAGGCACTGAATTTGTGTCTTTCGGCGAAGGAGGCGATTGATTTTCTGGGATCGCCGGAAGGCGACCTGGCGCTGGCGGAGGCGGTGGTGTATCTGTGCCTGGCGCCGAAGTCGAACGCGGTGTACACGGCGTACGGCGCAGTGCAGCAGGAGATTGAGCATACGCGGCAGGAGCCGGTGCCGCTGCATCTGCGCAATGCGCCGACGCGGCTGATGAAGGAGTTGGAGTACGGCAAGGGATATCGCTACGCGCATGATGAAGAAGGCAAGGTGGCGGATATGGATTGCCTGCCGGATTCGCTGAAGGGACGCAGCTACTACAAGCCGACGCAAGAAGGACGCGAGAAAGCGCTCGCGCAGCGGATGGAGGAGATTCGGCGGATTCGATCCGGCAAGCGCGCTGGATAATCAGCCGCCAGCGTGACTAAATAAAGTCGTCGCGACGGGATTTCGTCACTGCATTTCGTCACTTCGCGAGTTCCCGTTACCTTAAAAAATACTGAACTTCCTCTAAGTCATTTACGTTCCATAATTCATGGCGCTCGTGGTTGCGGCCGCAACTTTGGCAAGCGACTTGCTGTTTATACAAGCAAGCGCGATTGGTTCTGAAGTGAATCGCGCGGCAAGGTGGAGGGTCATCATGGCGCAGGATTGGAACGAGAACACATACGCACAGCAGTTCGACGGCAGTTTGCGGCGCAGTCCAAAGTCGCGGCCGGTAGCCGTGACGACCAATCTGCGCATGATGAATGAAGCGACCGCGCACGAAGTGAGGATGTATGCGCAGCGGGCGCCGGGAGCGCCGCGATACGTTTTAGACCCGGGAGAGGATCTTCCCCTGCATCCGAGCCTGCGCGCACTCGGGCGTCACTATTTCACCTGGTAACCAGCGAGATTCTAATCCCGGTATTTGACTGAGCAACCGTAGGCGCGGGTATAAGGATTGGCGACGGGTTTGCCCGACATGGCCGCCGAGAGCGCGTCGGTGACGTAATTGTCGGCGCCATGGATGTCGTCGACGTCGGGTGTCGGACGATTGTCGATGGCTCCCGAATAGATGAGCTTGCCCTGCGGATCGATGATGTACATATCGGGCGTGGTCTTCGCGTTGTAGAGGCGTCCGACTTTGCCATCGGGATCAAGCAGCGCCGCAGTAGGCGCGGCGTGCATCTTCGCCAGATAGTCATTCTCCTGACCCGGCGTAACGTATCCCTGCTCGCCGGGTGCGGAGGAGATGACGGTAAACCAGACGACTCCCTTCCCGGTCCACTCCTTCTGCAGATTCTGCATGTTTCCCGATTCGTAGTGCTTGCGCGTGAAGGGACAGCCCTGGTTGTGCCACTCGAGCACGACAAATTTGCCGTGATACTGGTCGAGCGAGTGGGACTGGCCGTGCGAATCGGTAGCGGTGAAGTCAGGAGCTGGAGCGCTGACCTTGGCGGTCTGCGCGTGGCTTGCAACGGGTAGAAGGAAGAACGCGAGTGCGGCAGGAAGTGCCGCCCATGGACGGAGACGCATAAGGATATCCTCCTGAGGGGAATTCAGAAGGTGAGGCCGGAAATATCCGGTGCCTCACTGGTGGTTGGACGAGGAAGACGCGCTCTGGGATGCGGGGTGCGGGAGCTGGGCAAGGGCGTCGGTGACGATGCCGGGGGTGAGGACCTCAGGCAAGACGCGTGGCTGTGGTTTCCCCGGGGACGTAGAGCGCGTAGGTTGGCACGCCGCTGCGGCCCAGCGAGGTCAGCGTCTGGGTGATGGAGTCGTCGTAGCGGGTCCAGTCGGCGCGGAGGAGGACGACGTTGTTGTCGGCGAAGGCTTTCTGGACTTCAGGGCTGCCGAAGGCGACGCGCTCGTTGACCTGGCAGGAGAGGCACCAGCTTGCGGTGAAGTCGACGAAGACGGGGCGGCCCTGGGATTGATAGCGGGTAACGGCCTCGGCGGACCAGGGCTGCCAGCCGCAGCCTGGATGCAACTGCATCGTCAGAGCTCTGCTCGGATTGAAATTGCGGCTGACGCACTCAGCTTCCGAGCGACGAAGCACGCTCAGACGCAATGACGCCAAGCAGCAATCAGCCCGGCAACAGCTGTCGACCAGCGCTTCGCAGGCCAGCGGCCCAGGAACCATCCGGCGATGGCGAGCAGCAGGAAGCTCACCAGCAGCGCGGCGAGCACGGTCGCTCCGTAAGCCGATGGCAACAACCCACGCCAGCCAGATCACGGTGCCGAAGATCGGCACAGAGACGGCCTGCTTGAGGACCTCCATCCATGCGCCGGGACGCGGGAGGATGCGTGTCCATGCGGGCTGCAGCGTGAGGGCGACGTAGGGTGCGGCGAGGCCGAGAGCGAGCGCGGTGAAGACGGCGAAGGTGACGACGGCGGATTGGGCGAGCGCGTAGCCGAGGGCGACTCCCATGAATGGCGCGGTGCACGGCGTGGCGACGATGACCGCGAGGACGCCGGTGAAGAAGCTGCCGGTATAGCCCTGCTTTGCGGCAAGCGAACCGCCCGCGCTGGTCAGCGTGAGTCCGATTTCGAATTGGCCGGCGAGCGACAGGCCGAGGAAGAACAGCAGCGCGGCCATCAGCGAGAGGAAGATGGGCGACTGGAACTGGAATCCCCAGCCGAGATGCGAGCCGGCGGAGCGAAGGCCGAGCAGGAGCGCAACCAGCACCCAGAAGGAAACCAGAATGCCTGCGGCGTAGACGAAGCCGTGGGTTCGCAGTTTGTGGCGCTCTTCATTGCCAGACTGCACGAGCGACAAGCCCTTGATGAAGAGCACCGGGAAGACGCAGGGCATGAGGTTGAGGATGAGTCCGCCGAGGAAGGCGAGGCCTGCGGCTTGGAGGAGACCGGGAGAAGCGGAGCTAGCTGAGCTAGCGGGGTTAGCGGGATGAGCGGAGTTAGCGGGAGCTGGGGCTAGCGGAGTTAGCGGGATTTGCGCTGCCCGATACTGTTTCGACAGGGACAGGCTTTGGCGCCTTGGGAGGACCGGCAAGTGCGATCAGTTCGTAGGCGCGGCCGCCGGAAAGTTGGAGCAGGCCTGCGAGTTCTTTGGGATTCGCAGCGAGGGATTCATCCTTCTTGAGGTCGAGCGTCAGGCCGTTCGCGGTGGGGGTGGCGCTCTGCGGCGCGGGGTTGGAGAGGATGTCGGGATTGGCGGGAAAGAAGCGTGCTTCGGTTTCCCTGTGTCCCGTGTTGACGGTCAGGCGGAAGCCGGCGCGCAGTGGGAACGAATCCGATTTTGAGATTCGCCGGCAGCGGGGCGGGAAGTTTGCTGGCGAGGCGAGCCCAGATGTCGTGATCGGGCTGGATGGGCGTGTTTCCCGCGTCCGTTCGGCGCAATCGGGCGATCGAGTTCGAGCTCGGTTTTCTCGGGGATGCAGCTTCCGCGGCAGACGAGCCAGTCGACCTTGGCGTGAAGCGTCGCCGGGCCGGAAGGCGCTCCGCTGGGCACATTGAGCTGCATGGGAAACAGCACTTCGTCTTCGTAGCCGAAGTCCATCAAGGGGCCGAGGGGCAAGCGCTTGGGGATTGGAAATTCAAGTGGCCCCGCGGTGATTCCCTGCGGCAGCGTCCATTTGATGTGAGGCGGTTCGCCGGCGTCGCCGGGGTTCTTCCAGTAGACGTGCCAGCCGGGTTCGAGCTTGAAGTAGAGGCCGGCATTGTTGGCCGTGCCGGGATGGAGTTGCGCGTCAGGACCGATGAGCTGGACGTGGACGTGAGGCAGATCGGCGGAACTGGAGGCGGCGAATGCGGAAACAGCTGCGATGAGCAGCAAGGCGAGCGCGAGGATCGGGCGGAAGAATCTCATTCGGAGCACAAAAGAGTCTTTTCATTGGACGCTTGCGAAGGATCATTGGTCGCGGAAGAAGCGGCCAGGGTTGGGATCGAGACAGCTGAGGTTTCCTCCGCACCGTTCGGTCGGTCGGAATGACAGAGCAAAGGATGCCGCTCTCACATTTGCCGCACAGGGCGCCGCGAGGATTGGATCCGAGATGTGCGGGTGATCACTGACCTAACCCACTCTCTGCGCGTGTTCGCGAAAGATGCAGACATTCTGGACGCATTTCACGCCGGCCGCTCGCGCGCGGGCGATGGCCTTGTCGTTGATCACTTCTTCCTGAAGCCAGAGGTACGGGATGCCGAGCCGGATCACGTCTTCGACGATCGGCGGCACATTCTCAGAGGCCCGGAAGACGTCGACCAGGTCGATGCCTTTGGGGTAATCCTTTTTCGCGGCGGCGTGGGCTGACTCGAGATCGGGATAGCACTTGAGGCCGAGCACTTCAGTGAGCGACGGATTGACCGGAAAGACGTGATAGCCCTGCATCACGAGGTAGCGGCCGATGTTGTGGCTGGCGCGCCAGGACTTGTCGCTCATGCCAACGAACGGCGATGGTCTGCGCAGTGCGCAGCATTTCGTTGATGATGGCCGGATCGTTCATGGTTAGCTCTTTGCTCCAACTGCAGGCCTCTAGCTAAAAGTTATCAGCTTTCAGCTTTCAGCTCAGATCGTGGGAGGTCAGATACTATGCCGGAATATCCATGTCGTCTTCTCCGACTGCTCGCCGTGCCGCGGCGCTTGGCAAGCAGATAGCCGCGCAGAAAGGGCTCGAGGTAGCCGTCGAGCACCTTGTCGACGTCGCCGACTTCGACCTTGGTGCGGTGGTCCTTGGCGATGCGATAGGGCTGCAGAACATAAGAGCGAATCTGCGAGCCGAAGTTGATTTCGAGCTTGGAGTCTTCGAGCTTCTTGCTTACGGCGCGCTTCTTTTCGAGCTCGTATTCATACAGGCGCGAGCGAAGCATCTTCATCGCCTTCTCGCGGTTCTTGTGCTGGGAGCGTTCGTTCTGGCATTGCACCACGATTCCGGTGGGCAGGTGCGTCATGCGCACGGCGGAGTCGGTGGTGTTGACGTGCTGGCCGCCCTTGCCGCCGGAGCGATAGGTGTCGATGCGCAGGTCTTCGAGCTTGAGGTCGACGTTGATGGTCTCGTCGATTTCGGGCGAAACGTAGACCGAGGCGAATGAGGTGTGACGGCGCTTGGCGGAGTCGAACGGCGAAATGCGCACGAGGCGATGGACGCCGCTTTCGCCGGCGAGCAGGCCGAAGGCGTATTCGCCCATGATGGTGAAGGTGGCGGATTTGATGCCGGCTTCTTCGCCGTCCTGGTAGTCGTTCATCTCGGTTTTGAAGCCCTGCTGCTCGGCCCAGCGCAGGTACATGCGCAGCAGCATCTCGGCCCAGTCCTGGCTTTCGGTGCCGCCGGCGCCGGGATGCACGGTGACGATGGCGTTGAGCGCATCGGCCTCGCCGGAGAGCATGGTGCGGGCTTCGAGTTCTTCGGTGAATGTGGCGAGGGCCTTGATGTCGCGCTCGAGGTCGGCGAGGACGTCTTCGCCTTCGCGGGCGAGTTCGAAGTAGGCATCGATGTCGCCGGTGCGGCGGACGAGTTCTTCGTCGTCGGCGATGAGCGATTCAAGGCGCTTGCGGTCGCGCATCAACGGCTTGCCGGCGGCGGAGTTCGACCACATTGCGGGATCGGCAAGCTTGGTTTCGATTGCGGCTAGTTCCCTGCGGAGGCGGGCAGGGTCAAAGATACTCCCGCAGGTCGCGGACTTGATCGCGCACCGGAGCGTAGGCGTATTCGAGATCGGTGATTGCCATGCTTTGCTCTTAGGACCTGACTTGTTAGCGAGTTGGCGGGTCGACTGGCCGCGCAAGCGACCTTCGACTGCACTGAGGTAAGTATAGCGGAGTTAGCGGGGTTAGCGGCGCTAGCGTGACTTGCCGAGCTCTGCTCGGCGATTCGCCTGATTTCAATCTTCAGCGACCAGACGAGAACGGCCATCGAAAGCAACACGCACAGCCAGGCGAAGACGTCGCCGTGCGCGGTGTAGAAGGTGATGTCGTCGCGGAAGCCGTATTGGGCGGGAAGAGCGTCGGCCTGGTGGCGCGGGATGCTTTGGCGCACGCGGCCGTAGGGATCGATGACGGCGGTGACGCCGTTGTTGGTGTCGCGCAGGAGCCAGCGGCGGTTCTCGATGGCGCGCATGCGGGCCATGTTGAGGTGCTGCCAGGGCGCGCTGGTGTCGCCGTACCATGCCGTCGTCGCTGATGTTGACGAGGACTTCGGCGCCGAGCTGGGCGAAGTGGCGCACTTCGTCGGCGAAGACGGCTTCGTAGCAGATGAAGACGCCGTAGCGATGGCCGATTGAGGCGGAAGACCTTGCGTTCTGTGCCGCGCGTGAATTTGGAGACGCGTCCGGTGAGCTTGTGCGCGAAGGTGAGGTACTGGGCGAACGGAACGTATTCGCCGAAGGGAACGAGGTGGATCTTCTCGTAGCGGCCGATGCAGATTGCCGTCGGGAGCGATGACCATGGCGGCGTTGTAGTCGAGCCACTCTTGCTGCTGCTGTGAGTAGTCGGCGGCGAGGCCGCCGACGATGAGCGGCGCCTGGTCGGCTTGCGCAATCGCGATCGTCGCTTTCTGGAAGCGGGGATCGTTCTCGAAGAACGGCGCAGGCGATTCAGGCCAGACGACCAGATCGGGATGCGTGGGATAGGGCGGGCAGATGATTTCGCCGTTGGGTGCGCCGGTCTGCGGAATTCCGGCGATGTAGGTTTTGCACTGTTCAGCGGCGAGGTGCTGGAACTGGGCGATGTGGCTGTCCCACTCGCCGGGGCCGGCCCAGTCGTTGTCGCCGCCTACGTCGAGGTTGGGCTGGACGAGGACGGCGGTGGCGGAGGTGGGCGGTCTGCGGCATGGCGAAGACCATAGTGTCCGTTCGCGAAGAGAAGATCGCCGAAGGCCCACGACAAGCTGCCAGCTCGAAGCGCACGTCGCGACATGAGTCTACGTTGCTCGAGCACGCGACTCGAGCCCAGCGGCGATAGCGCGTTCACTGCGACGACAAGAAAGCTGATGCCATAAACGCCGGTCCAGGGCGCAAGTCGGTTCACGATTCCGTTGTCGACCTGCGAATAGCCCAAGCTGATCCCAGGGAACGCTGGTGATGCGGGCGGCGGCGAGGTCGAGTGCTACCCAGAGGAAAGGCGCGGCGGCGAGGGCGAGGCGCCTTTTGCCGGTGGCGCGACGAACCAGCATCACGCCCAGGCCGAAGAGGCCGAAGTAGAGGCCGAGAACCAGGCTGAAGCCGATGAGCAGGAGCACTGGGTGCCGCTGCCGGCATATCGCCGTAGTGCGATCATGGTGTCGCGAACCCAGTAGCAGTTGCCCATGTACCAGAGCACGCCGCACAGGTACGAAAGCAGAAACGCGCGTCGCAAGGGGCGGGGATGGTCCACGGTAGCCGGGCTGAGAATAGCCCACAGCAGCGGCACAAGGCCGAACCACGCGAAGATGCTGCGCCAGGGCGGCATGGGGCCGGCCAGCGGGAACGGCAACTCCAGCAGCGCTGCCGACAGACACGGCCGCGGCCCACATCTTCATTGAATGCCAGCGCATACAGGGTGGAGTTTAATGCATGGGACTATGCGAGCAAGTTCGACAACTCCGGGAATCGAGACACAAAAGGCATGCAGGTGACCGATGAAACGCCTGACGCGTTTCGATATGAGTAAACGGGCAATGTCGAATTCGAGCAATTCTGCGAAGTCTGCAGTGCGAAAACCGGATACAATCTTTCTCATGATTCTGGCCATCTTTGGAATTCGGCTCCTTGAATTGATGTTTTTTGTCGGCCTGGTGGGGTCGGCCGTGGTGGTTTTGATCAGTTTCGTTGAGGATTTCAAGGAATTGTTCGGCGAAGAATAGAAGTCTGCCGGCAGAAGCGCATTTCCATTGTATTTACAAGCATTTCCGTTTAGTTGTTGACTGCCGAATCATCCAGAACTAAACTCAGCCAAGGGCGGACGGGATAGTAGCCCTTTTTGAACTCTGAGCGGCAGAACCACCTTGCTGGCGCAATAAGTAATGGCATCCACTCGAACGACCGTAGCCCCACCGTCAGACCGCGTCCGGCTTATCGTGGCATCCTCCGTGATGCTCACGTTCATCTCCTTCTGGCGTGCAGCCGCCATCGTCCTCAATGACTTAGGCTCCTCAGCGTTTTATGCCGGCGGCATTGCCGAGCAGGCGGTGGGTGCAGCTGCGCCCTGGTTCATTCTCGGCATCATGCTGTTCAGCTTCGCGGTGCGAGCCGTGTACGTGGAGAGCTGCTCCATGTTCACGCGCGGCGGCGTTTACCGCGTGGTGAAGGAAGCGCTGGGCGGCACCTTTGCCAAGCTCAGCGTCTCGGCGCTGATGTTCGACTACATTCTGACGGGGCCGATCTCGGGCGTGTCCGCCGGGCAATACATCACGGGCCTGATGAACGAGATGATGACCGTGGCCAACAACAGCCACTGGCTCCCGCCTGCGCTGATGGACGCGCACGGCAATGCCGTTTCAGTTCGACATGAATTACACCTCCGCGGTCTTTGCGGCGGCCGTCACCATTTATTACTGGTGGCAGAACATCAAGGGTATCGAGGAGTCGAGCGACAAAGCGCTGCGGGTTATGCAGATCACCACGATCATGGTGGTCATCCTCTTTCATCTGGGGCGCTTACTCCGTGATGGTTGTGGGCGTGCATCTGCCTCCGCCGCCTACCCCATCTCATTTGAAATTCAGCTCGGATGCGCTCGGTTTTCTGAAGGGAACCGGGTTGCCGATCTTCGGCTTGTTCGGAATCATCATGGCTTTCGGGCACTCCATCCTGGCCATGAGCGGCGAGGAAAGCCTGGCCCAGGTCAACCGCGAGATTCAGCACCCGAAGCTGAAGAATCTGAAGCGCGCAGCGATCGTGATCGCGATCTACAGCCTCATCTTCACGGGCGGCGCAACGCTGCTGGCTTCGATGCTGATCCCGAATTGTGAGCGGACGCACATCTACCAGGACAACCTGATTGCCGGCCTGGCCATGTACATGGTCGGCCCGATGTTCTGGCGGGTGGTGTTCCGCATCTTCGTGGTGTTTGTCGGGTTCCTGATTCTGTCCGGCGCGATCAACACATCGATGATCGGATCGACCGGCGTGCTGATGCGCGTGGCGGAAGACGGCGTGCTTACCGACTGGTTCCGCAAGCCGCATCCGAAGTTCGGCACCAGCCATCGCATCGTGAATCTCGTCTTCGCGCTGCAGATGTTCACGATTATCGCGTCGCGCGGCAACGTCATCCTCCTCGGCGAGGCGTATGCATTCGGCGTGATCTGGTCGTTCACGTTCAACAGCCTTGCCATGCTGGTGCTGCGCTGGAAGTATCACGGAGAACGGGGCTGGAAGGTTCCGCCGAATATCAAGATCGGAAAGACCGAAGTTCCAGTGGGGCTTTTCTGCGTATTTCTTGTATTGCTTTCCACGGCAATTACCAATCTGTTCACGAAGTCGATTGCCACGGTCAGCGGCATCATTTTTGCCGCGGCATTCTTCATCATCTTTACCGTCTCGGAGCGCCAGAATCTGCGCAAGCATGCGCTGACCGCGCGGCAGATGAAAGACCACTTCCAGCTGGAACACCAGGACACCATCAGCCGCGAATCTGTCGCGGTGCGCCCCGGCGGCGTGATGGTCACGATGCGCGATTCCAACAATCCTGTCGCGCTGAAATGGGTGCTGGCTCGAACCAAGACCGAAGATCGCGACGTGGTGGTGATGAGCGTGCGCATGATGGGCGCCGGCGGCCCCGAGTATCTGAGCGCCGAGGAACAGAGCTTCAGCGAACACGAGCAGATGCTGTTTACCAAGGCAGTTTCAGTCGCGGAGAGCTTTGGGAAGAAGGTCTCGCTGCTGGTGGTTCCGGCGGGCGACGTGTTTGCGGCGCTCGTGCAGGGCGCGAATTCGCTCGAAGTGGATTCGGTGGTTTCGGGTCAGTCCACCTCGATGACGGCGGAGGACCAGGCGTTTCACATGGGACAGGCGTGGGAAGCATTGCCCGAACCGAAGCGCCAGTTCAATTTTTACGTTGTCGGCGCGGACGGAGAGACCAAGGTGTTCTACATCGGGCCGCATGCACCGACACTCGGTCCGGACGATGTTCAGCTGGTTCACCGCTTGTGGCTGAATATGCGGCGCGATCCATCGGTATCAGGACCTGCATCACAGTGACATCATCACCTACGCGCTGACGCGATTGGCCGGCCAGTACGCGCGCGAAAAAGTGGAGATACTTCGCGATCTGCGGAACTATCGTGCATCGGAGTCGCCAACGCTTCGGATCGGGGGCCAGGATGTACCCGGGGTAGCGACACCTTCTTCGGGTCACGATTCCGCACAGCCAGCAAACAAAGCTCCCCGTGGCGTCTGAATCGGCTCGTTGAGGCGCGTCCAAGCAGCGAGTTACATACAGCCGAGTAATCAAAAGCACCTTACTCAGGGAGACTTACCGAATGGCCTATTTCGGCACATTATCGAATATCGATACGTTACCTTGGGGCAAGGAAATAAGTTATAAATGGCATGCTCAGGACAGGGGAATCACACTTATTAATAGTTCGTTGCTTCCAGCAAATCGAGAATTCTGGGCATTTCAACTGGCTAAGCCGCTATGCACATACTTAACTGTCTAATACCGGTCAATGTTACCCTTTTTCGTTTGTAAACGCTTCCTCGGTTCGGTATCGTCTGGGTTCAGCAACGGAATCCTGAAAGCACGAGGATCTTAGCGCATCCTTAGGAAGTTGCGCCGGGATCGTCCAAGGAGGTTTGGTGGGAGTCGCAGAAATACTGCAGCAAATCGATCACGAGATCGCTCATCTGCAACGAGCGCGGGCACTGCTTAATGGCGGTGCAGGCAAGACTTCGAAAGCGTCCGGAATGGGCGCCGCGAAGAAGAGGAAAAAAAGCAATCTAACGCCCGCCGGCCGGAAACGCATCGCCGAGGCGGTAAAGCGCCGTTGGGAGAGGCAGAAGAAAGCTGCGAGCAGCAAGTAAACTTGATCGGCAAAGGGACTGGAAGCGACTTCCAGCCCCTGGTGTTTTGCTGAACGCTTAGATCGATTCGCCTGGCGCAATCCGAATGACTTCAATTGAGCCTTTGAGGAGAGCGTCAAGCTCCTCGGGGGTTCCGGTGAGCGGCGGAAATGTTCCAAAGTGAATGGGCAGGACGGCATTCGGCGCAAGGAATTGCGCAGCCAGTGCTGCTTCCTTTGGTCCCATGGTGTAAAAGCCGCCAATGGGCAGCATCGCGATCTCGGGATGATACAGATCCCTGATCAGTTTCATGTCGCTGAAGACGGTGGTATCTCCGGCGTGATAGAGCACGGGGCCATCCGAAATGGTGAGCACGAAACCGGCGGCTACGCCTGCATATTGCGTCCCATTCTTGCCCTCGACGCCGGCAGAGTGCTTGGCCTCGACCATCGTGACCGCTACGTCTTCCAGTTGGACGGTACCGCCGATATTCATTCCCGTGATGCTCTCAGCCCCTTCCTTGTTCATGAGGGCGGCAAGTTCGTAGATCGCGACGACATTGGATTTGTGTTTTTGCGCGACCGGCACGGCGTCGGAGATGTGATCTCCATGTCCGTGCGTGAGCAGAATATGGTGAATCCTTTCGGGCAGGATGAAGCCTTTGGGGTATTTGGGATTGTGCTCGATAAATGGATCGATGAGGATGTTGGTACCTTTGGGGGTCTGAACGAGTACCGTGGCATGTCCAAGCCACGTGAGGTGTGTGCCTTTCAGTGAGGTCATATTTGCTCCAATTGGGGGACGTTTCAGGAATTGTGCCGATGATTGGATGCGACCGGGCGCCGATTGAATGCATTACCACCCCGGGTTACCGCGTGATGATGACTTCTGAAATGCTGTCCTTGGCCAGGAACTGACGGAATCCGGACCACTGATTGAACAGGTCCTGAATGATTCGATTCGTAAATACACGCTGAATAGGAAACGGCTGGGCGTTCTGCATTTCAACGTCATCGCTCCCGGTAACATGGAAGCGGCAATGCGCCGATTCTTCAGGATTCTTGCGCGTGTGAAAGAAGGCGAGGACCTGCCCGCCCGGATTCAATGATGCGTGCAGGTGGCTCACAACGGCGGGGACGAAGGGTTCCGGAATGTAATCGAGAGCGGTCCAGAGCAGCACGATGTCGTACATCTTCGCGCCGAAGTTGAGGGTCTGTTTCAGATATGCCTCGGTGTCGTAGATCGGTTTGTCATCTTCGTCGACGCCCTTTTTCCATGCACCCGTGCATGCTTCCGTCGCCAAATCGGTCATAAACACGCTATGACCAAGGCCAGTGAGGTAATTGATATTGGTGGGCGAGGTGGCACCGGAGTCAATAATGCGGAGGCCGGGTTCAGCCTGAAGCCGTTTGCGCAGCGCCGCCCAGGCTCCCGAATGGCGCGGAATGCGAGGACCGCTGGCGCCGGAGCCAGTGGACTGGGCGCCTTCCTTTTTGTCGAACCAACGGCGAATCACTTTGAGATCCCCTTGTCGTGGAACGCGTGCAGCAAAACGCTGTCCGTTCGCACGGCCAGGCTATGCGTTCGTTGCGGGGACGGCATCCGGCGACTTGGCGCCTTGCGTGAGGTCAACTTTTCCGCGGAAAACGGCATTGTCTTCGACGGCGAGGCGCAACGCGCGCACATCGCCTTCCACCACGCTTCCAGCGCGCAACTCCACGCGACCGCTGGCTACAATGTTGCCTTGAACCGCTCCCTGGATCAGGATGTCGCGCGCCGTGAGATCTGCTGCAACGTCTGCGCTGGGGCCGATGGTCAAACGGCTCTCCGTGAGCGTGACGGTTCCTTCGACACGCCCATCGATGATCAGGTCTTCCCCGCCCTTTACTTCGCCGCGGATCACGACGGACTTGCCAATCCGAGCAGAACCATTTTCGGTTGCCATGGATCCATTCCCTTCCGAAATCATTTGAATTCGACCGACACCATTTTGGCGTCCAGTTGTTGGTGAAACCTTCGCGGCCGGGCCCTCCGGTTGCCCGGAAACATGCCGCTTAAACGCCCAGCAGGAAGCAAAAGTCCCTTTCCGAACTATAGCATCGGGGCGGAACCCTTCAATTTAAGAAACTATGGCTGCAGGCCAGCGTCCAAAACTAAAGAAACACCCAACCACCGGGAAAAGGAGGGCGATACACTGGGAACGGTGCGCCTCATCGCGATGTGGATGCTGATACTGCCGCTGGCCGCTGCAGGGCAAAACGGGGCCGGGCACGATGATGATGGGCTCGTGCAACGAGCGCTCGCGAATGAGGTTCGGGCCACGAGCGACACACAACACCCGATGCGCTATCGCCTGCACAAAGCCAGTCCCCGGTACGCTTCGACCAAAGATATCTTCGAAACAAAAGACGGCGAGGTAGCTCATCTGGTCGCCGTGAATGATGCGCCTCTCAGTGCGGCAGACGAACAGAAGGAGCAGGAGCGACTTGACGGACTACTGAGCGATCCGGGCAGGCAGCACCACCGCAAGCAATCGGAAGATGCGGACACAGCTCGGGCAATAAAGGTGTTGCGAGCTCTCCCAGCCGCGTTTTTGTACCATTTCGCAGGGACTGGGAACGAGCCGACAGGCGCGGTGAAGAAATTCACGTTTTCGCCGAATCCGAAATTCGATGCGCCCGATCTCGAGACGCTGGTGCTGACGCAAATGACAGGCGAAATCTGGATTGACACGGAGCGCGAGCGCGTGGCGCGGCTCGAAGGCCACCTGCGTCAGGACGTGGATTTTGGCTGGGGAATCCTGGGGCGACTCAACAAGGGTGGATGGATCGTGATCGAACAGGGGGATGTAGGTGAACGTCAATGGCGCATCGTGCATTTCCAGATGTCGATGAGCGGCCGCGTGGTGTTCAAGACCAAGGTCTTCGATACAACCGAAGATGAAAGCCAGTTTGCGCCGCTCCCTGTGGGATTGAGCTACCAGCAGGCAATCCATATGATGAACCCGGGAACGGGCAGAGGAAAGAGCGAGACCGGCCAACAATGAAGCGGCCCCGACTGCCGTTGTTTCGGAATTGGTGTAGACCGAAGCCAAGGAAGCAAGTGGCCTTTTCGCGAGGAAAAAGTCACTTCGTTACTCTTGAAAAGTCTACGTGTATTCCGAAACTGCTCTGAGTCGAGGCCGCCTGATCGGAACGCGATTCGCCTTACTTGATCCGGATGAAGATCATGGCGAAGGTGAACAGGGTGAGCGACTCGATGAAGGCAAGTCCGAGAATCATCAACAGCTGAATGGTTCCGGCGGCTCCGGGGTTGCGCGCCACCGATTCGACGGCAGAACCGACGGCTCTCCCCTGCCCGATACCGCAGAGCCCGGCGGCGAGGGCGATACCGATGCCGATGCCGATTGGATTCAGGTTGACGGGAGCGCCCCCGTCAGCGAATGCCGGCACTGCGAAGCACAGCAGCGACAAGACCAGCAGAACGTTTTGCAATTTACGCATGTTTCTCCTGCTTCTCAAGAATTAGCCGCCAGTGGGTGGTTGAGGCTCACCGTGCTGGCCCCCTCACACTTGCGGCCTTTCCGTTGACCCGGAGCGGAAGCGTTCCCCGGCGGAAATCTTTTCACGTTTCAGTTATCCGTTTTCGGTTGTCAGTCAGCCATCGCTGAGGCGCCAGCAGACATTCTGAAAACTAACAACTGATCACTGAAACTGCTCTTCAATGTTCCTGGCGCGTCGCTTCGCCCAGATAAATCATGGGCAGGTACGTAAACACCAGAGCCTGCACCAGCGAAACCAGCACATGCAGTGCGAGAAAAATGATGGGAATTGCGAACGGGATCAGGGAGAAAAAGACCAGTGTGACCAGGTCGCCGGCAAACATGTTGGCCCAGAGACGGATGGTGAGTGACATCATGCGCGCCAGATTCGAAATCACCTCGATCGGAAAGAGCAGCCAGGCAATCCACCAAACGGGTCCGGCGAAGTGCTTCAGATATCCGATAATCCCCTGGTCTTTTACGCCGTAAAAGTTGTAGTAGAGGAAAACGGAGACCGCCAGGCCAAAAGGCACCACCGCTGCGCTTGTAGGTGGCGCGATTCCGGGAATAAGCCCAACAAGGTTGCAGGTAAGCACGAAGAGGAAAAGGCAGCCCACAAACGCCTGGAACCGCTCATATCCATGGCCGATGATCGTATGGGCCTCGCCTCCAATGAATTCGTGGAGGAGTTCGGCGATGTGCTGCTGAACCGGTGGCTTTTCCACGGAAAGGCCGAGCCGAACCCAGACGAAGAATGCGATCAATCCCAAAACCACCAGCAATTCGATCGCAAAGGTGTCGTCGATAGGTCTGGCTGGATTTGCAGGATGAACGCCGACCATTTGCAGCAGTGCGTCGACCGGGCCGGCGAACCACCTGTTCAGCAGATGTGTAAGTGCGTGCGCTTCTTCCATGAAGACAAATAACTTTCTGATTCCGGAGATTATCCGGCGGCCAGACAGGAATCAAGTGTCAGCCGCGCAATAACTTGAGCGCTTCCCACGTGAGCGTAATCACTGCCAGGCTCAGGCCGCAGACAAGGGCTATGGGCGAACCCCGGAAACATTTAAGGCTACCATAAATGACCCCTGCGAAGACCACCAGACGCAACAGAATGAATGCGATCGAAAGGCCGACACCGCGCGGGGCTGCCTGATTCCTCATTCGGGAATTGATGATCCTCACCAGGCGCCGCCACTCGAAGATGCTGGCGGCAGAGACGAGCGCTCCCGAGGCAAAAAGCGCACCCGTTCCCCACCCGCTGGAAACTGTCAGCACCATGGAAGCCAACCCTCCCAGGATGAGCGTCTTGTAGATCGCACTCTTGAGTAACGCTTGAAGGGCTTCGTCGGAAAGATTGGCGATCGCAGGAGTCGGTTCGTTCATTTTGCCGATCCCGTTCCCTGACCGGAATTATCAGAATTCGAGCCAGCGCCCCGGCCCGGATTGGTGCCCGCAGCGATCACCATGCGAACCACGTAAACGATGCCCGAGAGGCCGCCGAAGAGGATGCCCACGAGGGTGATCCATGTCTGATGAAAGAGCTTGTCGAGCCCCGCTCCAATGAGCCAACCCACGAAGGCAGAGGACGGCAGCAGCACGGAAATCTGGATCATCTTTTCCGCTTCGGCAAGCGATGCGAGGCTGCTCGCGAATTTTGAGCGCTGCTGCGATTTCGCGATGGGACGATTGAACGGCATCCATCGTGGTTATACACGAAGGATGCCGAGGAACGCGATGATGCGAACGATATACTGGGCACTAGAACTCATTGATTCTCACGAAGGTAGATACCGTGTTCGATTCGGAATTTGAGCGCAATCTTTTTGAGTTGCGCAAGGCCAAACTGGTCGAGATTGAAAAGCTGGGCCAACCCGCGTATCCCAACCAGTTCCCTGCTTCGCATACCATTCCGCAAATTCGCGCACAGTGGGGCGAGGCGACGGGGGAAACGCTCGAAGCGGATCGCGTGACGGTGGCCATCGCCGGCCGCATTATGGCGATTCGCGTGATGGGCAAGGCGGGCTTCGCTACTCTGCAGCAGGGCGGCGAGCGGCTGCAAATTTATGTCCGCATGGATGCTGTTGGCGATCAGGGCTGGGCGCTCTACAAACTGCTGGATCTGGGCGACCACGTTGGCGTGAGCGGATATCTCTTTCGCACGCGGACCGGCGAACTCAGCGTGCACGTGGAGCGGCTGACTTTTCTGGCAAAGGCGATGCTGGCGCTGCCGGAGAAGTTTCACGGGCTGGCCGACGTGGAACTTCGCTATCGCCAGCGGTATGTCGATCTGTTTGCAAACCTCGAGGCACGCGAAGTGTTCGTGAAGCGCGCCAAGGTGCTTCGCGCCCTGCGAACGTTCTTTGACAACCGCGGCTATCTGGAAGTGGAGACGCCGATGATGCAGCCGATTGCCGGCGGGGCCAATGCGCGGCCGTTCACGACGCATCACAATGCGCTCGATATGGATCTGTTTTTGCGGATCGCGCCGGAGCTGTACTTAAAGCGGCTGGTGGTGGGCGGACTCGATCGCGTGTACGAGATCAATCGCAACTTTCGCAATGAAGGCGTGAGCACCCAGCACAATCCCGAGTTCACCATGCTGGAGTTTTACCAGGCCTACGCCAACTACCAGGACATGATGCAGTTGACGGAAGACCTGGTGGAGTTTGTGGCGCGCGAGGTGAACGGCACGACCGTCGTGGAGTTCAACGGCAACACAATCGACCTTGCAAAGTGGACGCGCCTGACTATGCGAGAAGCGATTATTGGCAAATGGCCCAGCGAAGCCGGCCCCGCTCCTCGTAATGATCAATTCGACGATCCCAAGCAGTTACTCTCGCATATCGGAGTGGCTCTTACGACATGCACGCGCGGAATACAGACCTTAACTGCTGAATTGGGCGATTCCGCAGTGTCAACGGATTCACGATTTAAGAAACTCCTGGCTTTGCGGGCGCAGTTCGCCGAAGTCCTGTCCGATAAGACAATCGCGGAGTCCTCAGGAAGACTCACCTACCGCATTTTCGAACTTATGGTCGAACCCTTCCTGATCCAACCGACCATCATCTACGACTACCCGACGGTGGTTTCTCCGCTCTCGAAGCAGAGGCCTGATAATCCAGAACTCGTGGAGCGCTTTGAGTTTTTCGCCGGTGGCTTTGAACTCGGCAACGCCTTCAGCGAGCTGAATGACCCGGTCGAGCAGCACAGGCGCTTCGAAGATCAGTTGAAGGAGCGCGATCGCGGCGACGAGGAGGCGCACCAGATGGATGAGGACTACGTCCGCGCCCTCGCGTATGGTCTGCCGCCGACGGGGGGCGAAGGCATCGGTGTGGATCGCCTGACGATGTTGCTGACGGGGTCGAAATCGATTCGGGACGTGATTCTGTTTCCTCTCATGCGGAAGGAGCAGGAGCCGGGGAAGCCGCCTCCGGCGCCCGATTCACAGCATGAATTGTGAAGTTCTCTCCCCGTCAGGGGCTAAAGCCCGTCGCCTTTGCGGAATGTTTTTGGCACGGCTGAAGCCGTGCCCCTTCAAACCCCTCGACGTATGCTGGGTCCCGAGTTTCGGGCCGTTGACGCACGCAGATTCCCGAGAATGCCAGAAGCCAGGAGCTGTTTTTTGAAGATTCTTTTTGTGGGTGATATTTTCGGCAGCGCGGGGCGCAGGATTGTGCGCGAACACATCGGCCACGTGCGCGAGGCGCACGACGTTGAACTCACGATCATCAATGCCGAAAATGCCGCAGGCGGCTTCGGCGTGACCCCGCAGATTGCCGAAGAATTGTTCGACATGGGCGCCGACGTGCTCACCACCGGCAACCATGTGTGGGATAAGCGCGAGCTTCTGGATTATTTGCAATCGGCGCCAGCCGGCAGCCGTGAGCGCCCACGGCGCGTGTTGCGGCCGGCAAATATGCAGGCGGGCTTGCCAGGGTACGGCGTCTTCGAGGGCGTCACGCAGAGCGGCGTGGAGTACGCTGTCGTCGACCTGATGGGCAAGGTGTTCATGAACGGCACCAACGACCCTTTCAACGCGGCCACCAACCTGCTGGCCGGAATCAAAGCGAAGGTCATCGTGGTTGATTTTCACGGCGAAGCGACCAGCGAGAAAGTCGCCATGGGTTGGCATCTCGATGGACGCGTCACCGCGGTGTTGGGCACGCACACGCACATACCGACGGCCGATGAGCGGGTTCTGCCGGGCGGCACGGCCTACCAGACGGACGTGGGCATGAGCGGCCCCTACGACAGCGTTATTGGGGTTGAGAAGGAACTGGTGCTGCATCGGTTCCTAACGGGAATGCCGGGGAAATTCGAGGCCGCCAAGGGAAATCCGAAGATGTGCGCGGCGCTGATTACGTGCGATGCGGCAACGGGACGCGCATCGGCGATTCAGAGGATCATGCTCGGCGAATGATTGAGCCGATCGAGGGTCGGGATCGGACGAGGAAAGCCAAAAGCAGATTCTTCGCTCACCGCCCCCAAACTGAAAAACGTTTGGGGCCCCGTTCACTCAGAATGACACCTCACGGGTAGGGCAGAAGACACCGCCAGTCAGGTAGGGGAGAATTTCAGACGCTGGACGCTAGTTCTGGCCGGACTGGGGCACGGGCCAGGTGCGCGCCACTGCGTCCTTCTGAGACACAGGTTTCTCAGTCAGCATCGATGCCGGTTTGTGCGCAGCCTTGATCAGCTTTCCCTGGTGTGTGAAGGTCATGGACCACTCCATCGGATTAGGTCGCCCGGCATCATCGTCGAAGCGGAGCACTTCCATCCCGTGCGCCTGCATCTCGATATCCATGGCCGCGGCGAGAGCAGGGACCGGCTGGTTCGGGGCAGGTTCTGCGCCCGGCGCAGGGATCTCGGGCCTTGCACCGGCCAGTGCGGCGTAGCAAAGGGCATTTCCAAGCCAGTCGGAATTTGCGGTCTCGGAATCTTCGGCTCGGACATGGTTAAAAGCCGAGATGGTCAGGGCGTTGATGGGCGCGGGAGAAAAGAGAGAGTATCCGCGCTTCAAAATCGGAACGATGCGGACCCGGCCGTTGCCATTGCGCGGAATCGACGCGGAGAATACCGAGACATCGCCGGCTCCGCTATTGCGCGTGAACTGCACAAAGAGGTGATTTGGAAACGTCGGACAGACGATCTGGCGGTAATTCCAGTTGCTCTGCAAGAAATCGAGGCCAGCAAATCCCGCATGTTCGGCGATGGAAGACTCCGAATCGGCAAGCAGGAGCCGATCCTGCTGGGAAATCTGATCTGGGGATCGAAACTCGACAGTGTAAAGGGGAGTCTTCCGGGTCGCAACGGTTGGGAACGGCTTGGGCTCAACCGGCTCGGGCACGATTCTTTCGTGCTTTGAAATCTCTTGTCCCTGGCTTCGAGCTGGGGAGACAGAAAAAGACACCCAAACAACCGCAAGCAGTGCGGCTACCAAGGTTTTGAGGGGAATGCGGAACGGCACCATGCTGTCTCAAGGGTACCATCCGTGCAAGCCCCGGCAGGGGTGGAAACACGAAGGGCAGCCTTCAAGGGGCTGCCCTTCGATCCACCAGGAGCGCATGCAGACTATTGCTGCGGTTTATGAGTTGTCGTTGTGTGGTGAGCGGCAGCGGGCTTAGTGGCCGGCTTCTTCTTAGCAGTCTGCAGAATGCCGTCTTTGAGCACGATCTGCGCACTTGCAGCCGCGGCTGACGAAGCAGGAACCTGCGTGTAGGTGTCGTAGGTTCCGTCGAGTTCTGGACCGCCATCTTTCAGCAGTTTGAGTTCTGAACCAACCGCCGGGATGTCCTTCTCAGGAATCGGTTCCTTCATGTTGACGATGAAGTCAGCCATCTTGGCGTCCTTGGAATCCTGCGTGACGGCTACCTTGATCTGGTTGGCATTCGATTCGATCACAGTGCCTGGGACCGGGGTGTCCTTGCCCTGCAGAAGGGCCCAGAGCTTGTCTGCGTCTTCCTTGCTGCCGACGGAGAGCACGGTTTCCTTGTCAGCGAGAGCAAAACTGTTCCAGTCGGAAGTGCTGGCCAGCAGGTCGTGAATCTGTTCCTCGGGCGTCTTGGCGGGAGCGATATTCAGGGTTCCCGGCGGGAACAGAGTGGCCGCGGCTTGGGTCTTCAGCGCGTCCAGACCTGTCAGATCTCCGTGGTATTTCTTGAAGTAGTACTCAAGCTGCGGCTCGATCTGCCCCTTGAAATTGGCTGGCGCGAAGTTCCATGCGCGGGCAAAGAACCAGCAAGCCTGCACGTAGTCCTGTCCGGCCTTATCTTTTGCGGCCTTGGCAGCGGCAACCAAAGTGGCGTCGCCAGGAGTCGCCTTTGCCTTGGCTTCGGCGTCTCTTTGGGCCTGCGCGTCAACGAGTTCCAACTTGACATACGCCAGCGCAAGTTGAAGGGTATCGCCCAGTCCGGGACCCTTCGTCGTGGCGTCAGGCGGGTACATCATCAGTTCCTTGCGGTATTCGTCAACGGCGGCGGCAGGGTCTTTCTTGGCCACCATGTCGTCAACGGCAACCGCCGAATGGAAGAACGGCGCGGTTGCATCTGTCTGCTGCTTCCAGGCGTCATCCGTGATGCCGGCGGGCTTGGTAGCTGACAATCCCTTTTGAGCCAGAGCTGCGGCGTCATCGCAAGTTTGCTGGTCGGAGGTCTTGGCGCATTGGTTTTTCTTGATGAAAACCGAGATGTAGATGGCTTTCAGGTTATCGGGATCTATCTGCAGCATCCGGGAAGCCGCACTGAGGGTGTGGTCCATATCGCCGAGCCCCTGGTATGTGTCGATCAGCGTGTCAAGCAGTGTCTTCTTGACGACGCTCTGCGGGTACTTGGTCAGGAAATCCTCAATGGCTGCCGCTTTGGCCTTGGGGTCAGACT
Organism: uncultured Acidobacteriaceae bacterium; assembly: GCA_963830285.1. Lineage (GTDB taxonomy): Bacteria > Acidobacteriota > Terriglobia > Terriglobales > Acidobacteriaceae > Telmatobacter. Next base: position 611,707 of record CAWHLU010000005.1, on the reverse strand, counting down.
GGGTTGTGGCCATGGAATAGGCGTTATATTCGGCAGGATCCTTGATTTGAATTGTGCCACTGTTTTGATCCTGCGCGTGCAGCGTGGGTGCGGAAACGAGGCTCAAGCTCGCCAGCGCCATCACAGATGCAAAGACAAACTTCTTCATTCAGTGCTCCTGGGAGATGCGGAAGTGGAATCGGTACTTAAGCACTCGCTCGCGGTTTTGGCTATCCGTTTTGAAGGGACAATCTTGCAATTTTGGCGGATAGACATTCCCACGATGTCCAATGCGGTATTGGGAGGATTATAGAAAGCCCTGTCCAATGTGACAAGGCATCTGATTCGACAAAAAGTTGTGCGGCCGGAACGGGGGCGCAGCTTGGAAGCTGGCGGCTCAATCGGGAACCGAGGCGCCAACACAATATCTGACAAGCCACTCAATGGAAGCCGTACGGGAATCGTTCTGCCTCCCTCTTGGGGAACCGATGGCCGCCCCCCGCAGCACATCGCATAATCGCTTAGACACCGCATCGCGGAAAAGTGTTTCCTGAGCTTACCAGAGGATTGACCCGGGAGGCGAGAGAGTTACTGCAGAAGTTGAACCAGCTCGGCCTGTTCCGCGAGAAAGGCGTCGTGGCCGTGGGAACTGGTCATTTCACGATACGCTGCGGGCACACCTGCGGAGCGAATGAGATCGGCAAAGCTGCGGACGGACTCCGCCGGAAACAGCCAGTCGGAGCTTATCCCGATGAAGATGAGGCGGGCGCGAATACCGCTGAAAGCCTCTGCGGGGGATGCGTGGCCGTTGAGGGGGTCCCAGGTATCCATGGTGCGCAGGATGGCGAGGTAGGCATTGGCGTCGAAACGCCGGATAAAGCGCTCGCCCTGGTTATCGAGGTAGCCGGCAATGTCGAAGCGGCCGCCGACGAGGCCGCCTCCCTGGCTATCGAGTCTCCACGGATCTTCGCCATTTCGATTGGGGTTGCGGGAGAAACGTTCGTCGAAGAGTCCGGCGGACTTGTAGCTGATCATCCCGATCTGGCGGGCCAGTGACAGGCCAAGAAAAGGCTGACGCTGGGGCAGATAGTAGCCGCCGTCCCAGTCCGGGTCGTTCTGGATGGCCTGACGCTGGAGGTGATTCAGGGCCAATCCCATGGCGGATAAGGGGGCTACGGCAATAATGGCCGCACGTTCGACGCGGGCGGGGTCGTGGATCGCCCATTCCAGGGCCTGCATTCCGCCGATCGATCCGCCAAGGACGAGCTTCAGGCGTCGGATGCCAAGGGAGTCGAGGAGATGGGCCTGGGCACGGACGTTATCTCGAATCGAGACGAGGGGGAAGTCGGGGCCATACACAAGTCCGGTTTCTGGATCGACCGAGCCGGGCCCCGTCGAACCGTAGCAGGAGCCCAGCAGGTTGATGCAGATCACGAAATCATGCTCAAGCGACAGCACGGCGCCGGGGGCAAAGATCTCCGGCCACCAGTCGCCGACACGCGCCGAACCCGAGAGCGCATGGCAGATGAGGACCGCATTGTCGCGCGCCGTGTTCAACCGGCCATAGACGGCATAGTGCAGCGTGGGTTGGGCCAGCATGCGCCCGCTCTCGAGCATCAGGTGCTGGTCGAGCACGAAGTCGCCCTCATACGTGGGCTCAAGAGCAGGCGACCGGGTCGATGCTGGGCCCGACCCGGTTACGGCTTCGGTCATAACACTCATTGTGCCGTATGGACCTTGCTTGTGGCAGCGCCGGTACTGGCGTGGCCGTTCGCCGTCTCGATGGCATGGTCGAGATCGTCAAGGATGTCGCGAATGTCCTCGATGCCGACGGAAAGGCGCACAAGCTCGGGAGTCACTCCGGTTGCGGCCTGCTCTTCAACAGAAAGCTGCTGGTGGGTGGTCGATGCCGGGTGAATCACGAGCGACTTGGCATCGCCGATGTTGGCCACAAGCGAGAAGAGCTCAAGCGAATCGATGAATTTCTTGCCGGCTTCGTATCCGCCCTTGATGCCGAAGGTGATCAGCGCGCTCTGGCCGGTCGGCAGGTATTTTTTGGCGCGGGCAAAGTAGGGGCTGGATTCAAGACCGGGATAGTTGACCCATTCCACGCCGGGATGTTGCTCAAGATGGTGCGCGACGGCAAGCGCATTCTGCGAGTGGCGTTCGAGGCGGAGATGGAGCGTCTCAATGCCCTGCAGCAGCAGGAAGGCACTGTGCGGCGAGAGGGCAGCGCCGGTATCGCGCAAGCCCTGAATACGGGCTTTGAGGATGAAGGCCAGCGGACCAAACGCTTCGGTGTAGGAGAGGCCGTGGTAGGACGGATCGGGCGCGGAAAACTCCTTGAAACGCCCGGAAGCGGCCCAGTCAAATTTGCCCGCATCGACGATGACGCCGCCGATGGTGGTGCCGTGTCCGCCGAGGAACTTGGTGGCGGAGTTGACGACGATGTCGGCGCCCCACTCGATGGGGCGAACCAGCGCCGGAGAGACGGACGTGTTGTCGATAACCAGGGGCAGGCCGTTCTCGTGGGCAATTGCGGCGAGCTTTTCGATATCGGCGATGTCGAGCTTGGGGTTGCCGAGGGTTTCGGTGTAGACGGCGCGGGTTTTGGAGTTGATGGCTGCACGGAGGCCGTCGAAGTCGTCCGCATCCACAAAGCGCACATGGATGCCAAGGCGTGGCAGCGTGTAGTGAAAGAGGTTGTAGGTACCGCCGTACAGAGATGTCGTGGAGACGATCTCGTCTCCGGCTGCGGCGAGCGTGAGGATGGTAAGGGTTTCAGCCGCCTGGCCGGATGCCGTCGCCAACCCTGCAGCGCCGCCCTCCAGGGCTGCCACGCGCTTCTCGAACACATCGGTGGTCGGGTTCATGATGCGCGTGTAGATATTGCCGAATTCTTTCAGCGCAAAGAGTCGGCCGGCGTGATCGGCATCCTGAAACAGGTACGAGGTTGTCTGGTAGATGGGGACGGCGCGAGAGCCGGTGGCGGGATCAGGCGATTGGCCTGCATGGACGGCCAGGGTGGCGAGTTGTTGCTTCTTCTCTTCGGACATCGTGATCTCCTTCGATTTCGTATCGGCTTGAGTTGCGGCGGGGACGGGCCTTCAAAGGAAGCCGCACCCCACAACGAAATGCAAAAGCCCGAATCCTGTTCCGGATCCGGGCCGCCTGGTTCTTGATCGGTTGCGATTAGCGCATTCGCCTCTCAGGAGCCACACGGACAGACCCGCATGCACAACAGATGCACATGGCCATGACCTCAATCCGGGGCTGCGCTGAGTTCAGCATTGAGGGAAGTATCACGGGAACACGGGCGCGCTGTCAAATGGGACCCGGCTGGACCAATGCCTGTCGATGATGTCGGCCACGGAGTTGTCTTGCGAATCGAGACGACTCATTTGGTCCCGTGCATCGGGAACCGTCACTGCGGCGCTTCCTTTGCTCTGGAATTTCCGATCCACAGTATTGCCGCGATAAGCACCCAGGTTGCAGCTGGGATCGCCAGAAAAGGTGCCGCAGGTTTCGCCAGGTGTATCAGGAATGCCGCGGCGGCGTAGATCGCAACTGAAGCCAGGCTGATGAAAATCATCTGTGCGTATGTTGATTGTTGCCGGGAAACTCCCCACCGCCTTGCCGTGCGATGCAACCACAGCAGTCCCGCGAATGGGCACGCTACCCAGACAGCGAACATCAGCACCAGCACCACAGATTTGTTGTGACGACCGACCCAGAACATCAGTCCCAACGAAGCCGCCGCCCCCAGCAAGACGAACAACAGAGCCACTCCGCGCCGTGGATTCGTTGCCGGCTGCTTCTCCATCGTCATCGCCGTTACTCTTCGGCTTTCCAGACGTACGCACCGGGTTGCGGCAATCCGATGTGGGCGAGCACGCGAAATGCAAACTGACGCGCCATTTCGTTTGAGTCGACGGGCTTGTTATAAAACGCGGGAATAACGGGGAAGATGACCGCGCCGGCTTCAGCGGCAAGGGTCATGTTGCGCAGATGGATGCGGTTGAAAGGCGTCTCGCGTACACAAAGCAGCAGCGGTCGCCTTTCTTTGAGCGTGACATCCGCGGCGCGGGCGATGAGCGAATTGGCCAGGCCGTTGGCGATGGTCGCCAGCGTTCCCATGGAGCACGGCAGGATAATCATGCCGTGCGAGGGATAGCTTCCGCTGGCGATCGCAGCGCCGATGTCGGAGTCGGAGTGCTGTTCGATTTTGGTGGTCGAAGTGCCAAGCAGCTTCTCGAGCAGATTCGAACGGCCGGAAATGCCCAGTTCTTCCGCGATCACGCGAAGCGAATTCTCAGACGCGACGAAATGTATCCGGGCCACGCGCGCGTCGGACTCAAGAGCACGAAGCAATTCACGGCAAAGAATGGCGCCCGAAGCTCCCGTGATGGCGACAGTGAGATTTACGGCTTCCACGTGCGAGTTTCCCCTCCCCGAATTCTGCGCGGCATTACGGTTGTGCGGCGGCTTTCTTTGAGTAGCTGGTGAGAAAAAGCTTGGTCCAGTTGTCTCCTTGTTTCATTTCAAGCAGGAACGTGAGCGTATTCGCGGACGGGCTTTCATAGGTTGCACGCAATACCGGGCCGGGGCCGGAAGGGCTGCTCAGCAGGACGAGTTTGTTTCCGGTGAGGTCTCCAATAAGCTGGCTGGGGTGGGTGGACGTGTCGTTGAACCACCATGCCGTGTATTTGCCGGATTGCTTGTCGTAGGAGATGAAGTGACGGGTGTCGGTCGGCTTGCGGCCCGGCAGGGTGGTGGAGAGCATCTCGCAAAGGTATTTGCCGGCGATGCCGATCTCAATGCGATCGGTGGCATCCCCAACCATTGCGGGACCACCCTGGTTGTTGAAGTCCTGCTTGCCGCTCCAGTCGCCCTGCATGAAAGCCAGATTGTCGAGTGGATTCGGGGCCGGGGTTGCGGCCTGCTGGGCAATGGCGATTGCGCTGGTGCAGGCAAAGAGCAAACAAGCGATGCGTTTCATCGACCTCTCCCGTCGAGGAGACGATAGCAGAGTCTGCGCCGCCTCCGGTCCTTAATCCGGCTCGGATAAACCGTGGGCAGGCCCGCCTTCATCCCATTCCTGCATCAGAAGCGCGTACCCATCGGAAACTCCATGTTTCTCGAGCCGCTTCTGCTCATCGAATGCCTGCTGATGCTCGCCTGCGTTCCATAACACGCGAAACAACATGATCGACGAAATCTCCGACTCCGGCGCAAGCCTTACCGCTACGCGGCCGTGCTCGATCGCCTCGCGATGCTTCCCTTCCCGCGACAGCACCCACGCGTAGTAGCTGTGCACGATTGACGCCTCGGGAAACTCCTCTGCCAGTGCCTTCATCCATTGCTCGGCATCCTCAAGTTCCTCGTCGGCCGAGTTGACGACTTCCTCAATCGTGTTCAGCACCCGCTCTGCCGCGTGATCGGGAATCTCGCTCATGCGGCTACTCCCCAAGAACGCGCTTGAAGATGGCGTCAACATTGCCGAGTTGGCGGGTGTAATCGAAGGTTTTGTCCAGCTTTTCCGATGAGAGGAGTGCCGTAATTTCGGGTTCTTTTGCCACTTCCTCACGGAAGACCAGATCGTCTTTCCAGGCGCGCATGGCGTGCCCCTGCACGAGCCGATACGCGTCTTCGCGCAGCATGCCGGCCTCGGCCAGATCGAGCAGTAACTGGCCGGAGAAGATCAGTCCGCCGGTCGATTCCAGGTTCTTCTTCATGCGCTCGGGGTAAACAAGCAGGCGATCGATCAGGTCTGTTGTCTTGAAAAGCAGGTAGTCGGCCAGGATCGTGGAGTCGGGGAAGATGATGCGTTCGACGGACGAGTGGGAAATGTCGCGCTCGTGCCAGAGGGCGATGTTCTCCAGCGCTGCCTGGGAATTGGAGCGGAGGACGCGCGCAAGGCCGCTGATCTGCTCGCTGGTGATGGGGTTCTTCTTGTGCGGCATCGACGAGGAGCCTTTCTGCTTTTCGCTGAAGTACTCCTGCGCCTCGCGGACCTCGGTGCGCTGCAAGTGCCGGAGCTCGACGGCGATCTTGTCGAGGGTGCTGCCGATGATGGCAAGCGTGGCGATGTAGGCCGCATGGCGATCGCGCTGGATCACCTGCGTAGCAACAGGTGCGGGCTTGAGGCCGAGCCGCGCGCAGATGCGCTCTTCGTGTTCCGGCTTGAGGTGGCCGAAGGTGCCGACGGCGCCCGGAGAGCTTGCCGACGCGCATGTCTTCAGCGGCTGCGTCGAAGCGCACGAGGTTGCGCTGCGTCTCGGCATACCAGTTGAGCAACTTGAGGCCGAAGGTCGTAGGTTCGGCGTGAATTCCGTGGGTGCGGCCGATCGTCGGCGTGTGCTTGAACTCGATGGCGCGGCGTTTGAGCACCGCGAGCAGCGCACTCAATTCCCTTTCGAATGAGCGCCGATGCTTCTTTCACCTGCAGAGCCTGCGCGGTGTCGACGACGTCGTTTGACGTCAGCCCATAGTGCAGCCAGCGGGATTGCTCTCCGAGCCCTTGCGCCTTGAGGCTCTCTGCGACCGCAGTGGTGAAGGCGATGACGTCGTGCTTCACTTCGGCTTCGATCTCTTGAATGCGCTCCGCCGATGCACTGGACTTGTGGGCGATGGCGTCGGCAGCGGACTGGGGAATGACGCCGTCCTCGGCCAGCACCGAGCTCGCCGCCGACTCCACCTGGAGCCAGCAGCGATATTTGTTCTCCTCTGTCCAGATGCGGCCCATTGCGGGACGTGTATAGCGCTGATCAAGAGCAGGCTCCTAAAAACAGCTTTCAGCCATCAGCTGTCAGCTTTCAGTTTCTTGTGGCCGCAGCCGACGACGTCGAAAAAACGCCAGTCGGAAAACCATTGCGTAATGACGCGCTGAAGGCTTCGCCAACTCTTGATTGTACGAGGTTAAGCGACGTTCAGTGTCGCGAGGAATCCCGAAGCGCTTGTTGAGCTCGTCGTAAAGCAGGCCGCGACCCGGCTTATAAGGCTGGAACCACTCGCCGTCGATCACCAGTTGCGGGATAGCCCGCTTGCCCACATGCCGGATGACCTCGGCCGAGGCGGCCGGATCTAAGTCGACATTGATCTCTGTGTACTCGATCCCGTGCGTTTCGAGAAACTGCTTCGCCGCCCGGCAATCCCTGCACCAGCCGGCTGTGTAAACCTGCACCTTCATATCGATATTTTACTGTGCCCGACTGATACCATTTTCGCGTGACGGCAGACGAAATCAAGAAAATGCTCAACCTTGAACCGCATCCGGATGGAGGGCGGCTGTTTCCGGCGCACCTATACTTCGGGGGCCAACGTGGAGCTTGCCGCGCGGAAACCGGCCGCAGGGCACGGCGATCTATTACCTGTTGGAAGCGGGAACCTTCTCGGAGATGCACGTACTCGACTCGGACGAGATGTTTCATTTTTATCTTGGCGATCCGGTGGAGATGCTGCAGCTCCACCCCGACGGGAGCTCCGCGCTTTTCACCCTTGGACCAGATTTGAAGGCAGGACAGCATGTTCAGTTCCTCGTTCCGGCGGGAGTCTGGCAGGGAACGCGGATTCTGGGCAGCGGCAAAGTGGCGCTGCTGGGCTGCACCGTCATGCCGGGCTTTGACTTCGCCGACTACCGCAATGCGAGCTATGCGGAGCTGGCGGCGAAGTGGCCTGCGCAGAAAGAACGGATAAGGGCGTTGACGCGGAGGTAACGTGGGTCGCGCCTGTTCGCACAGTTAGCGCCGGCTCGCGAAAGAAGCTGCGCAGTAACTCGGCGGATTCGTCGGCAAGCATTCCCTGCTCTAGCTGCATCTGGTGGTTGAGCTGCGGATGATTGAGGACGGAGAGCACCGACCCGCAAGCGCCGGCTTTGGGATCGGCAGCGGCAAACACAAGACGGTCGAGTCGCGCGTGAATCATGGCTCCGGCGCACATGGCGCAGGGCTCCAGCGTGACATAAAGCGTGCAGCCGGTGAGCCGGTAATTGCCATAGGTGCGGGCAGCCTGGCGCAAGGCGACGATTTCCGCGTGGGCGGTTGGGTCGCTGTTGCGGATCACGCGAGTTCTGCCCGCGCGCGATGATCTCGCCTCGACAGACCATCACCGCGCCGATCGGCACTTCGCCGGCTTCGGCGGCGATGCGCGCCTCGGCAAGAGCAGCCTGCATGGCTTCGAGATCGGAGATCATGGCTTCGATGTTAGCGCTGCGCGGGCTGCTGCTGTGTCATGCAGTGCAGCGTGCCGAGTCCCCAGATCAGATCGACAGCATGGATGCCGATGACTTCGCGGTCCGGGAAAGACTTCGGCGAGAATGTTGAGCGCGACGCGGTCGTTGGGATCGTGAAACGTGGGAACCAGCACCAGTCCGTTGGCGATGTAGAAGTTGGCATAGCTGGCCGGCAGGCGCTGGCCGCGAAAGACGACCGGGCGCGGCAGCGGCAATTCGACGACGGTGAACTGCTTGCCGTCGGCGGTGCGTGCGGCCTTTGAGACGGGCGAGATTCTCGGCCAGCGGCTCGTGGTTGGGGTCTCTTGTGTTCGGCTCGACGGCGGTGACGATCGTCGCCGGCCCGACGAAGCGCGTGATGTCGTCGACGTGGCCGTGGGTGTCGTCGCCGGCGATGCCGCGCCCCAGCCAGATGACCTGCTCGATGCCGAGATAGTCGTGGAATGCCTGCTCCAGCTGCTCGCGGCTAACGCCGGGATTGCGCTGCTGCACTTCGCTCAGCAGGCACTCTTCGGTCGTCAGCAGAATGCCCTGCGCCGTTGGTGTCGATGGAGCCGCCTTCAAGGACGAGCCTGCGCTTCTCACCGGCAAGTGTCGATGGCGGGCTGCCACGGGGCAGTCCGAGCAGCTTCCGCGACGCGGCCGGGAACCTTGTCGTCGAGATGCCAGTCGGCGATACTTGGCCCAGGCGTTGAAGCGCCAGTTGGTGATGCCGACCTGGCCTTGCGGTTGCGGACGAAGATCGGGCCGGAATCGCGGGTCCAGACGCGATCGGTGGGCCACTGGTGGAAGCTCACTGTCGAGTTGGCGCCAGCCCGCTTGAGGATGCTGACTGCGCGCGCCTTGCTTCTTTCGTCGTTCTGCACAAGGAGGTGAACGCGCTCGTGCGCGGCGAGCAGGCGGACAATCTCCGCGTAGAGCCACGGGATGGCCTGGAATTTGCCCGGCCAGTCTTCGGGATTGTGCGGCCACGCCAGCCAGGTGGCCTCGTGCGGCTCCCATTCGGCGGGCATGCGGTAGCCAAGTTGGCGCGGCGTTTCGTTCATTTCTTCCGTGGTGTGTGGTCGGTTGAGTTTGCGCTGTCTCACCCTTCGCGCGAATAGGCTCCGCGAAGGATGGAGCACACTTACTTGCGGTCTTCGAGTCCGGCATCGAGAAAGCGCTGGTGATGGGCGCGTAGGCATCGATGCGGCGGTCGCGGAGGAACGGCCAGTTGCGGCGCGTGTCTTCAATCAGCGCGAGATCGATTTCGCCGATGAGGATCTCCTCTTCCTCGTGCGAAGCCTTGGCGATGACGCGGCCGAAGGGATCGGCCAGAAAGCTGCCGCCCCAGAACTCCAGGCCCAGGCCGCTGGCGCGATTGCCGAGAATGTCGCCGTGTTTCGTGCCCCACGCGGTTCACGCCGGCCACGTAAACGCCGTTGGCGATGGCGTGGGCGCGCTGGATGGTCTGCCACGCATCGTACTGCGCCGCGCCGAACTCTTCTTTCTCCGCCGGGTGCCAGCCGATGGCGGTGGGATAAAACAGCACTTCGGCGCCCTGCAGCGCGGTGAGGCGCGCACCCTCGGGATACCACTGGTCCCAGCAGACGAGCGTGCCGACGCGGCCAAATGCGGTATCGACGGCCTTGAATCCGAGATCGCCCGGCGTGAAGTAAAACTTCTCGTAGTAGAGCGGATCGTCGGGGATGTGCATCTTGCGATAGACGCTGATGATGCTGCCGTCCTGCCCGAGGGTGACCGCGGTGTTGTGGTAGAGGCCCGGCGCGCGGCGCTCAAAGAGCGACGCAACGATCACAACACGTGCTTCGCGGGCAACTTCGGCGAGTCTGGCGGTGGATGGACCGGGAATCGGCTCGGCCAGATCGAAGAGCTGGATGTCTTCGCGCTGGCAGAAATACTGGGCGCGGAAAAGCTCGGGCAGGCAGACGATGTTTGCGCCCGCGCTGCGCGGCATTGCGGATGTGTGCGATCGCCGACTCAAGATTCGCCTCGGGGTCGGGGCCCATCCGCATCTGCACCAGGCCGACTTTGTATTTGCGCGTGTTTTCCATGTTCAGGAAGATCCTTCTAAAGCAAGCCTCTTGCGAAGCCTTGCGCGGCAAGGCCAATCCCCGGCCCCTGGGATTGGTCTGAAATTGTGTGAAAACTCGGGCGTTACACCCGACGGCCATCTCCAAAAGCCGGCGGCATCCAAGGCCTACTCTTCGAGAATCAGCACGGCGGCGGCAATGGTCGTTGTCCACAGGCCGCGCTTGTCGCCCACGGCCGACTGCGTCACGTTGCTGGTGCGCACGATCTTGTTGGAGATGCGGTAGATCTCTTTCTTCTCGTCCCAGCTCTTGTCCGGATCGAATTCCACGTCGAGCGTCGTGGCCAGCATCTCGGCGGCCAATTCTTCGGCGTACTCGCCAGCCTGCTCTTCGGTTTCGCCAAAGCTGTGATGCTCGCTCAGGTAGCCGTAGGTGTCGCGGTCGGCCGGAATGGCCACGCCGATGCTCGAAACGATCAGGCGGTGCGGCTCACGGGTGGAGTTCTCAGCAATGACCGCGAAAACGACTTCGCCGTGATCGAGATATTTGAGGCCTTCTTTGCGCGAAATGACTTTGCACTGCGGCGGAAAGATGGAAGAGACGCGCACCAGGTTCTGCGAGGCGATGCCGGCATCCCGAAGGGCCAGCTCAAAGGAGGTCAAACGCTCCTTGTGTTTGCCTACGCCCTTGGTGAAGAAAAGCTTCTTCGGGACCATGCTTTTTCCCAATTTCTATGTATCCTCCGTGGGGTTGACGTGACTGAATTTGCAAACGTTCCCGCATGAGTTTATCGCATCTTGACGGGTCAGCAACAGGGTAGGTCGCGATTTCATGCGGAGTGCATGGGCTCGGCGTCCGGAGCTTTAAGGTTGTCTGTCGAATTGCGGCTTATCCGGGAGCACGATTTGACGTTATTCTGGGTGTCTGGGCGGAACTTTTCCCGGATGGCGGAGTTTGAACAGGAATGAAGCTGACTTTGGTTCTCGGCATCTCTGTGCTCAGCGCCACGCTGGGCTGTGCGCTGGCTGTCGCTCAGGAATACATGCACACCATCCGGGTCGCCTCCGGTCAGAGCGGCAAATCCCGACGCTGATCCTGTATCCGCTGGAATGGGTGCCTCCGGCTTTGGCGCAGCTCAGCTCGGAAGCGCCGATGAAGTCGAGTTTCACGCTCGACCGAACCATGCTGGGGTGGCGGCTGGGCTGTTTCCGGACTCGGATGCACCGACGCGGCAAGCGATCAACAAGCTCGACGGCGTAAGTGTTCATACCCTGCGCTTCGGAGATGCCGGCATTCCGGATGAAGCTGCGGTCGAGGCGATTCGCGCGGCGTATCATCTGCGTGGCTGGAAGCACCTGGTGACGACGTCGGACCACGGAAGCCCGGTGCATAACGGGACGACCGATGTGTGGGTGGTGCTGGACGGCATCGAATGTGCGCGGCGCGGTGGTTCTGGCGGAGACACCCAGAAGCCTGACCTTGTGACGGTGGCCGGCAATCTGAGCCCGGTCGACCTGATGCATCTGCGGGGACATTTCGGCATTCCGCGGCTCGATGCAGACGACGTCAAGAACGCGCCGGTCAGTAGAAGATATTCGTACAAGGCGCGGACCGGGTGCGGAAATGCTCTCGCACGTGATTTTGCGTCACTTTGCGCGATTCGCGCGAGATTGCCACCTGTAATTTGCAGGTGTTAGCCTTCCTTTGCACCGTATCGAGGGAAGGAACTCCAGAAAACAAATGCAAAAGACCTATAACGGGCTGGAACTGCCCAAAGACGGCCAGCCGATCGAGTACAGCCACGGCCAATATCAGGTTCCCGACAATCCCATCATTCCTTTTATTGAAGGCGACGGCACCGGCCGCGACATCTGGAAGGCTTCGCAGCGGGTTTTTGACGCGGCGGTCGAAAAGGCCTACGGCGGCAAGCGCAGCATCAAGTGGTTTGAGATTTTCGCGGGCGAAAAGGCGTTTCGCCAGTTCAACACCTGGCTGCCGGATGACTCCGTGGGCGCCGCGCGCGACCTGCGCGTCTCCATCAAGGGACCGCTGACCACGCCGGTGGGCGGCGGCATTCGCTCGCTGAATGTGGCTCTGCGCCAGTTGCTCGATCTCTATGCCTGCGTGCGGCCCGTGAAGTACTACCAGGGCGTGCCCAGCCCGGTGAAGCATCCTGAAAAGGTCGACATCGTCATCTTCCGCGAGAACACCGAGGACGTGTACTCGGGCATCGAGTTCAAGCAGGGCAGCCCGGATGCCGCGCGGCTGATCGAGTTCATCAACGACGACCTGCTCAAGGGCGGCAAGAAGAAAATTCGCTCCGACTCGGGCGTCGGCATCAAGCCGATCTCGATCTTCGGAACCAAGCGGCTGGTGCGGTATGCCATTCGCCAGGCGCTCGAGACGGGCCGCAAGACGGTGACGCTGGTGCACAAGGGCAACATTCAGAAGTTCACCGAGGGCGCATTCCGCGAGTGGGGCTACGAAGTTGCGGTCGAGGAGTTCCGCGACCAGACCGTGACCGAGCGCGAGAGCTGGATTCTCGGCAACGTCGATGCCAATCCGAACATCACCGTCGAAGAGAATGCCGCGCTGATCGAGCCGGGCCTTGAGTTCGGCAACCAGGCATTCCGCGATGCGCTCTATGCCGAGATCAAGGGCGTGCTCGATTCCATCGGCAAGACGCACGGCAACGGCGCGTGGAAGTAGAAGATCCTGATCAACGATCGCATCGCCGACTCGATCTTCCAGCAGATCATCATTCGGCCGTCGGACTACAGCATTCTGGCGACGACGAACCTCAATGGCGACTACATCTCCGACGCGGCGGCGGCGCAGGTGGGCGGGCTGGGCATCGCTCCGGGCGCGAACATCGGCGATGGCTACGCGGTCTTTGAAGCGACGCACGGCACCGCGCCGAAGTATGCCGACAAGGATGTCATCAATCCCGGCTCGGTGATTCTGTCGGGCGTGATGCTGCTCGACTTCATCGGCTGGAAGGAAGCGGCGAAGCTGATCGAGACGCGATGGAGAAGACGATCCAGCAGAAGTTCGTGACGTACGACTTTGAGCGGCAGACCGCCGGCGCAACCAAGGTGGGCACGAGCGAGTTTGCCACGCGCATCATCGGAAATATGTAAGAAACTAGTGATCAGAGATCAGTGATCAGTGGTCAGCAAAGCTACGAAATGCTGAGCTGATGAGTCCGTTTCTTAATACGGCACAGACAAACTGAGCACTGATCACTGAACACAGATCACTGGAGAAGACAGATGCGGAAAAAAGTAAGCATTGTGGGCGCCGGCAACGTGGGCGCCACGGCCGCACACTGGATTGCGGCCAAGGAACTGGCCGATGTGGTGCTGATTGACGTGGTCGAAGGCGTGCCGCAGGGCAAGGCGCTGGACCTGCTTGAAGCCATGCCCATTGAGAAGCGCGATGTGCACGTCACCGGCTCCAACGACTACGCGGCCACGGCCAACTCCGACATCGTGGTCATCACGGCGGGCATTCCGCGCAAGCCGGGCATGAGCCGCGACGACCTGCTGCACACCAACTTCAAGATCATGTCGGACGTGGTGCGAAAGTGGTGGCGCAGTCGCCGGAGTCGATTCTGATCATCGTCTCCAATCCGCTGGACGCCATGGCGCAGGCCGCCTACCGCCAGGCCGGCTTCAATCGCGAGCGCGTGATCGGCATGGCCGGCGTGCTCGATTCGGCGCGCTTCCGCACCTTTATCGCTGAAGAGCTGAACGTGAGCGTGGAGAATGTGACGGCATTTGTGCTGGGCGGGCACGGCGACACCATGGTTCCGCTTGCGCGCTATTCCACGGTTGCCGGCATTCCGATCACCGAGCTCATCGCGCCCGAGCGGCTGGAGCAGCTCGTGCAGCGCACGCGCGACGGCGGCGCGGAGATCGTGAAGTATCTCAAGACCGGCAGCGCCTACTATGCGCCGTCCGCAGCCGCGGTGGAGATGGTCGAGGCGATTCTCAAGGACAAGAAGAAGATTCTGCCCTGCGCGGCCTATCTTGCAGGGCGAATACGGCATCGAGGGCTATTACATCGGCGTGCCCTGCAAGCTGGGCGCGGCGGGCCTTGAAAAGATCATCGAGATCAAGCTCACGCCCGAAGAAGACGCGGCCCTGAAGAAGAGCGCCGCAGCCGTGAAGGAACTCTGCGCGGTGATCGGGATCTAGCGGGACTACCAGCCTGCATTTCGTTACGCAATCGAAAAGGCCGCTCGGAAACGAGTGGCCTTTTCATTGTGATCCACCAAAGGGTGGAGAGTCCTGCCCATCCAATCTCCGATGACCATCGCACGCGAAAGGCTCATGTTCGATATAGCCTAAGCGCCACCTTCCCTGATCTTTGCAAGCTTCAGGTAAACAAGAAGCGCATAACCCGTGCACTGGGAATCGAGAATCTCGCGTTCCCTGTTCGCACGCACATGAGTTCGATCATTTAGGAGAGTCACGTTGCGCAAAATATGGATAGCCCCGCTCTGCTTCATCACCGCCTTAACTACGGCAAATGCACAGAGCAACTATGCGACCGTGCGAGGTTCCGTCTTCGATCCTCAACATCACGCCGTTCCCGGAGCCCGCGTTCATGTAACTGAAGAAAGCACAGGCGCGGCGCGCGAAGTTGTTTCAAATGCAACGGGCCTCTACGAGATAGCCGGACTGCAACCCGGCAGCTACGTGCTGACCGTCGACAGCCAGGGCTTCGCCCAGACCAGGGAGAACGTTGTTCTCGAGGTCGGACAGCAGGCAACGCTCGATATCGGGTTGCGCATCAACAAGGAATCGCAAACGGTTTTAGTCAACGCCTCGGGCGAACTGCTCAAAACCCAGGATGCCAGCGTTGGCGAAGTCGTGGATCAGCGTTCCGTCGATTCCCTTCCCCTGAACGGCCGCATGCTGATCGACCTCGTGCTCACAGTGCCGGGAGCGCACATCAGCCACGGCGCCGCGACGGGCGACATGAACCCCTTATATTGGCGGCCGGGTCAGAGGTCTGCGGTCAGCATTGGCGGCAGCCGCCCCAATGGAAATTACTTCCTGCTCGATGGCGCGACCAATACCGATCCAACCTTCAGCACGCAGAACCTGAGCGCGTCGCCCGATGCAGTGCTGGAGTTCCAGGTGCAGACTGGCAGCTATTCAGCGGATATGGGCGGGGCGGGCGGCGGCCAGATCAACATCGTCACCCGGTCGGGCTCGGCCAAATTTCATGGCACGATGTACGAATTTCTTCGCAATGGAGACATGGATGCCCACTCCTTCAACGATATGGGCATGTCGAATTTCCTGGTGCAAAACAACTTTGGCGCTTCGGTCGGCGGCCCGGTGTGGCACACCGGAAAGACGTTCTTCTTCGTGAACTACGAAGGGCTGCGCAACGTGGAGACAATGGCGATGGTCGACACCGTCCCTACCGCAGCCGAGGATTCGGGTGACTTCAGCCAAAGTGGCGTTAACATCTACGATCCGACGACAGCGCAGGCGAATCCCAGTTACAACCCCAGCCTGCCCGTCAGTACGTCGAATCCGCAGTTCATTCGCCAGCAGTTTGAATACAACGGCGTGAAAAATGTGATTCCGCCGGGCCGCATCACCATGGCAGCTTCAATCATGCTGAACAAGTACACGCCTCAGCCCAACACCATGGACATGGGATCGATGACGATGATGGGGCAGCCCACTGTGATCGGCGCAGGCAATGATGCCAACAATTATCTCGACCTGCGCAAGCAGCGCATGAACAACGACCAAGGCACCGTCCGCATCGACCACAACTTCAGCAGCGGCGATCTGGCCTATTTCCGCTACTCCGGCGCGGGCGAATTTGGCTTCATGCCGGAAGGCCTGCCGGGTTTCGGCTTTTATCACGATGACCTCGCACAGAACGGCATCCTGGCCTGGAATCACGTTTTCTCATCGCAGATGGTGAATTCGGCCTCCGGCGCAATTTCGCGCCTGACGATGATGCACACCACCGAGAGTGCCAACAAGAACGACATCGTGACGGAACTGGGCATCATTGGAACCGGCTTTGGCGGGCCTGCCGCGTGGGGCGCTCCGTACTTCAACGTGCAGGGCTATTCGCCGATGGGCGACAACTATATCGCCACTCCCATGCATGCCTGGGATACGGTGGTCGAAGGCCGCGACACGCTGAATTGGCAGATTGGCCGCCACAGCGCGAAATTCGGTGGCGCCTATCAGAAGTTCATCTGGCCGATGTGGGGGTTCTTCCAGAACCGCGGCTACTATCAGTTCACCAATGGGTTCACCACGCAGGACGCTCTGAACGATGGAACGGGATCGGCGCTGGCCAGCTTCGAGCTTGGGATGCCGGCAGCAAGGCAAGGCCAGGCCGGCGTTCCGCAGATGGACCTGCGCCAGTGGTACGCAGACGCCTATGCGCAGGATGCATGGCGGCTGACCACGACGACCACGCTGACCTACGGATTGCGCTACGAGTTCATGAGCCCTCTTGTCGATATCCGCTACACGAACAGCAATCTCGATCTGAGCACCGGAACACCCCAGGTATTTATCGGCGGACAGAACGGATATCCCAAAGGCTTGATGTATGCCAATCACACCAACTTTGCACCGCGTCTTGGACTGGCGCAGAACATGCCGCGCCTGGGAGTTGTTGCACACGTGGCATACGGCATCTTTTACACGCCCGTCGACATGAATACCTGGTGCAACCAGCGCCACAACGTGCCGTACGTCTTCCCCGAGACCTCGCAGAGCGACCCTTACACTCCCAGCATCCAGCATGGTCTTAATTTTCCCGCACAGCCGGTGCTGGGGACCACGGTTGTCAGCTTCACCGCCTTGCAACTTCACGCACCGCCGCAGTACATCCAGCAATGGAGCACTTCGCTCGAGAAGCAGGTGGGCAGTGCGACCACGGTTGAGCTGGGATACCTGGGAGCCGGCGGATTCCATCTGCAGCGTTCGCACCTGATCAACAATGCCCAACCGGGCGCAGGACTGATTCAGCCACGGCGTCCCCATCCCAAAGATCAGCTTTGTTGCCTAATACGGTCTTTCCGGCAGGTATCACGGTCGCGAGTTCGACATTCCCTGTGAGCACCATCAACCTGCTCGAGAACACGTCGCAGAGCTGGTATGACGCGGGTTATGTCAATGTGCGCCGCCGGTACGGGAACGGCCTCAGCTTTCTTGCCAACTACACGTTTGCCAAGTCGCTTGAGAACGCGCCGGACTTCCGTTCACCGATGTTTGAAGCAGCCACTCCGCAGAACAATGACGATCTGAATGCGGAAAAGGGGCCAGGTTGCGACGTGCGCCATCGGTTCGCTCTCAGCACTGTATACAGTTCGCACGCAGTGGGTGCGAACCGCTTGATGCAGGCTCTGAGCCGCGATTGGCGTGGGTCTCTGGAGTACCAGGTTCAAACCGGCTTCCCTTTGACCATCTCGGTATTTGGCGATACGGCGAATGCCGGAACCGTTGTGGGCGAAAACCCGATCCGCGCAAACGTGACGGGCCAGAAGATGTTCGGCACGGGAACCCGCAATTCCACAACATGGTTCAATCCGCAGGCTTTTGCTGCTCCGCCTGCTTACACCTATGGCAACGTGGGCCGCAATTCCGTTTACGGTCCTGGAATGCAAACCTTGGATCTCGGCGTTGTGCGCGAGTTCAGCGTGGCAGAGAAAGCTCGCTTTGAAGCGCGCGCCGAATTCTTCAACGCTCTCAACCACACGAATCTCGGCACGCCGAATCGATTCGTGAATACATCGAACTTCGGCAGCATCACCGAGGTCAACACGCCGGGACGGGAAATTCAGCTGAGCGCGCGGATCAGCTTCTAGACTAGGAAATTCGGCGTTCTTCAGGGCGAGGCCACACAAGCCTCGCCCTCTTGCTTTGGCCGAGATCCCGAGGCAGTCCATTGGAATTTGCGCTTCAAGGCCGCTGCTGTCGGGCGCGATTCAACGCTCTGGCTCGCTGCCAGCCGGCCTCAATCACGCGCACCGTAATGGGATCGAGTGCCAGGGCGCTGTGGCTGTTCCACTCCGCCCGTTCTACCCAGCGCACGGCATCCGCATCCGAAGCCGCCTGCAAAGCGCCTCCAACCACGTGGCAAAGGTAGTCGGCTATTACATAGTGGTACCGCACGCGATCCCCGGTCGGTTCGCTCACTCGCTGGATGCGATCGACGAGCTCGACTAACTCGATAGTTTCGACGACAAGGCCGGTTTCCTCCAGAACCTCGCGAGCAACGCCTTGCTCCAGGCTCTCGCCTAGTTCCAGAATCCCTCCCGGCAGGGACCACTTCCCTTTTGAGGGTTCGTGACCCCGTTGCACCAGCAAAACGCGCTCCCGCTCCACGACGACCGCCCCGACTCCGACGATCGGCGCCTCGGGGAATTCGCGCTGCAGGACGTTTGCCATCTTGTTTGCTTCTACCACATACTGCACTACAACACTTGCGTAACCTGCCAAAGCCGTTCAGATCAACTTCTTACGGGTTGCATCGATTCAACTCGAGTATCATCAAACCGAACAGGAGAGCATCATGGCGGAGTTCATACTGCGCATCGATGGAATGCATTGTGGCTCCTGCGTCCGCCGCGTAACACAGGCCCTGAATTCCACCGGGGGAGTTGAAGTTCAGGAGGTACGCATCGGTGCGGCCAGATTGAAGTCGCCCGACGACGAGCCTCCCGTGGATGCCGCGATAGCTTCGCTCGCCAAGGCAGGGTTCAGCGCACGCTTGGAGCAGTGAATCCACGATGGCTTCGATCGAGACGGAATCGCTGACATTACCAATCATTGGAATGACTTGTGCGTCCTGTCAGCATCATGTTGAAAATGCTCTCAAGGAGACAGCGGGTGTGAGGTCGGCGCATGTCGACCTGATGGCCAATCGTGCCCTTGTCGAGTTTGACCCAGACGATACATCGGCCGAGCGATTGGTGGAAGCGATCCGCAAGGCCGGTTACGATGCCGTACTTCCCCATCTTGGAGCAGCTGCGCCACGGAGCCCGGAGCCATTTCACGGGAAAACCGAAACCAAGGCGGCAGCAACCCTCGTTGCCGGTGTAATCGCGATGCTGGTGGCCATGCCTCTTGGCACACAGATGGGCGCTTTCGACCATCTGTTGATGGGGATGCTGCCGTGGCTCTACCAGGCACCGCCGGATCTTCTGCGCTGGTCCCTACTCGTCGTTACGGCAGTCCTGATCCCCTGGGCGGGAAGGGATATTTATGTCGCGGCTGCTCGTGGCCTGGGGCACGGCAGCACCAATATGAATACCCTTGTGAGTTTGGGAACCGGCGTGGCATTTCTCTACTCGGCATATGCCACGATTGCTCCTGCGCCCGATCGCCAGATTTACTACGACGCGGTTCTTCTGATCCTTGGATTTCTTCTTCTCGGCAAAGCACTCGAGGCGCGAGCCAAACGTCGTGCACTGGCCGCCATCGACGCCCTCAGCCAAGCTGCGGCCTGCTACCGCTCGCCGCATTGTGGATGGCGTCGAAACCCTTGTACCGCTTGAGGAAGTTCGAATCGGCGACAAAGTGCTGGTACTTCCCGGCGAACGATTTCCTGTGGACGCAAAGATCGTTCAAGGCCGCACCAGCGTGGATGAGTCCATGCTGACCGGCGAGGCGACCCCGCTGCCGCGAGAGGCCGGAGAGCGTGTACTGGCCGGGTCTCTTAACTACGATGGCGCGGTTGTATGCGGCGCAGAGTCCCTGGGCGAAGATACGGTGCTCGCTCAAATTACTCGCATGGTGGAGCAGGCCCAGTCGTCGCGGGCGCCAACAGAGCGGCTGGCCGATCGCGCCAGTGCCATCTTCGTGCCGGTGGTTCTCGCTGCTTTCTGTAATCACATTTGTTGTATGGATGGTCACAACGCATTCTGTTTCCATGGCTCTGGCCAGCACCGTTTCAGTGCTCGTGATCGCGTGCCCGTGCGCCATGGGTCTCGCGGTTCCGGCGGCGCTCACGGTGGCGGTGGGCCGGGGAGCGCAATTCGGAGTGCTGTACAAGGGTGGAGAGGCGCTTGGAGCGGCTTGCCAACCTCAATGTCGTCATTCTCGACAAGACCGGAACCCTTACAATCGGGCGGCCGGTTCTGCAAGCGGTGCGTCCGGTCAAGGGCTACAGCGAGAACGACCTTCTGCGCATGGCGGCTGCCGCGGAGGAACGATCGAATCATCCCCTGGCCCACGCGGTCGTCGATTGCGCAAAGGCCCGGGGCATCAAGTGGGAACCTGCCGAAGAGGTCGTGGTGATACCTGGCCGGGGCCTGGCGGCCCGCGTCGAGGGCTACAACTGCCTTCTAGGAAACGAAGCGCTGTTTCAGGAATCTGCCATTCGATTCCCCGACAGCATTCCCCCGGCGAAGCCCGGAGTAACCCGCCTGTGGATCGCGCTTGACTATCAATCGATTGGCTGTTTTGATGCGCGGGATTCCCTTCGCCCCGATGCCGGCGGAGCCGTCGCCGCACTGCAGCAGAGCGGTCTTCGCGTGATGATGCTGACCGGCGACTCCGCCGCAGCTTCCGCACCCATTGCCAACCAGGCCGGCATCGGCGAAGTTGAATCGGGGCTGGACCCTGCCGGCAAACTTGCGCGCATCCGCGCCCTGCAGCAACAGGGCCTGCGCGTCGCCATGGTTGGCGACGGCATCAACGATGCGGCGGCACTGGCGCAGGCAGACGCAGGCATCTCGATGGGAAGCGGCGCCGATCTCGCCCAGGAGGCCGGAGACGTTCTGCTCCTGCGGGCGCAACCCTCCGCGATGATCGCCGCGATCGACCTGGCAAAATCGACGGTTGGCATCATGCGGCAAAACCTGATGTGGGCGGCTTGCTACAACGTGCTTGGCATCCCTCTCGCCGCCGGGCTGTTGTATCCCGCCTTTCACGTCCTGCTGAGCCCCTGGATCGCCGCCGCCGCAATGGCCATGAGCTCCGTCAGCGTGCTGGCGAACAGTCTGCGGTTGCGGGGGTGGAATCCGCACCCGCTGCCGGCTCCAAGGCAAGTTAAACTAGCCTCAGAGCCCTGACCTTGCGCATCCTCACCCGGTATATCCTCGGCGAAATCCTCTCCTACGCATTCATAGGTTGCGCAGTTTTCACGTTCATTCTCTTCATGCGCGATCTGAACCAGATCCTCGAGGCTGTGGTTCGCAACAGTTCAACCTTCATCAGCATCGCAGAAGTATTTGTCTTCAGCCTTCCCAACACCTTGAAAGTCACCATACCGATGGCCGTCCTGGTCGGCATCCTGCTGGGCCTGAGCCGCCTGGCCGCTGACAGCGAGATCATCGCCATGCGCGCTTCCGGACTCGGCATTGGCTACTTTGTGCGCGTCGCTTCGGTTGTCGCCATCGGCGGAACATTGCTGGGTTTGGTGAATTCGGTCTTCGTGGCGCCCCGCGCGAACCGGGCCATTCTCGACATGCAGCAGGAGTTGGAGACGTCGCAGGCTTCGTATGAGATTCAGCCGCGTGTCTTCTACGAAGACTTCAAGAATGCCGTGCTCTACGTGCAGAACGTAAGGGGCGGAACAGGAGCCTCCAACTGGGATCAGGTCTTCATGGCCGACGTCAGCGATCCCGGGAATCCGATCATCACCACCGCCAAATCCGCGACTGTGGTGAACGACTCCTCACAGGAGCTCTTGATGAGGCTCCGCGACGGTTCCCGCCACGAGACGGTTGCCGGTCAGCCGCAGCAGTACAACATCTCGACTTTCGAAAAGACGGATTTGCCCCTGACGCTCAGTCCGCAGAGCGAGATGCACCTCGGCCGCATGGATACGGCCATCTACGCCTTGCCAATGTCCACCCTTGAAGAGCGCACACACGGTCCGGATGGCAGAAGATTTCTCCTGGAGTTGTACACAAGGTTTTCCTATCCGGTGGCGTGTCTTGTTCTGATGCTGGTTGGTGTTCCCCTCGGAGTCATTTCGCGACGCGGTGGAAAAAGCTCGGGCCTGGTCTTTACCGTCTTGCTGGTTTTGCTCTACTACATCCTTTCGTATACGGGCATCGCGCTCAGCCGCCAGGGAAAGCTCCCGCCGTTCCTCGGCGTGTGGATGGCCAATCTCCTCTTCGCGGCAGTGGGCAGTTTCCTTCTCTGGCAGATGGCGAGTGGCGGTCATGTCTTGAGCGCGATCACGAACCTTCTGGCCCGCACACCCAAGCCGCGGCTTGCACTCAAATCAAACGGAGTACATCTGACGGAACTCCTCGAAAAACTACAGCCTCGCTCCGTTCGCCTTGTTTCGCGCGGGTTGTTTCCGCGGCTGCTCGATGCCTATGTCGTGCGCGAGTTCTTTGGAATGTTTCTGCTCGTGCTGGCCAGCTTTGTCATGCTGATGCTCGTGTTTACATTCTTCGAACTCATTGGCGACATCGTTCGTAATCACATTGCACTCGCGACGGTAGGCGATTATCTTTTCAACCTGGCTCCCAGCATGGTCTATACCATCACTCCCCTCGCCGTGCTGATCGCCGCGCTGGTGACGTTCGGTGTTCTCAACCGCAACAGCGAAATCGTCGCCATGAAGGCGACCGGGATCAGTCTCTACCGCCTCGTTATCCCGATCATTTCGATTTCTGCAGTGCTGGCCGTCTGCCTGTTTCTGTTCGACGACTATTACCTGCCGTTGGCAAATCGCCGCCAGGAGGCTCTACGCAGCACCATCAAAGGCCGGCCGCCACAAACGTTTTTGCATCCCGAAGAAAAATGGATGTTCGGACAATCGCACCCGGGCGAGCAGGGCCACATCTTCTATTACCAATTCTTTGATCCGGATAACAACGCATTCGCGAATCTCTCGATCTTTGAATTCAACCCATCCACATTCGCCCTTTCCCGACGGATTTTTGCTTCACGCGTGGTCTGGGACGAGCGAACCGAAACATGGCACTTTCACAATGGCTGGGTGAAAGACGTCGACGGCATCAACCGGGAGTACAGCGAATTCGCGAACACGAGTTTTGCTGAGATCCACGAAGACCCGGATTACTTCAAGAAAGAGAACTGGCAATCTCAAGAAATGAACTTCGGGCAGCTCGACCGATATATTCGCGATCTTCGCCAAAGCGGGTTTGACACGATGCGGCTGAGGGTAGCCCTGTGGCAAAAGCTTGCCTATCCGCTGATCTCCGTGGTCATGTCAGTGCTGGCAATTCCCTTTGCGCTATCAATGGGCCGCCGCGGTTCGCTCACGGGGATTGCCGTCGCCATCTCCGTGGCTCTCGCCTATTGGGCCGTGAACGGACTGTCTGTAGCGTTGGGGAACGTAAATTACCTGCCCGCTGCACTGGCGGCATGGTCGCCAGACGTGCTATTCGGCCTTACTGGCGGGTATCTGCTCCTCAGAACCCCCACCTAAATCCGGTTTCGAAACTCGCGTCCGGCCGTTCGGAAGTTCTCGTCATTGCTCGTACAATAGGAAGATGCTTCGAGAACTGGGTCCGCTGCTCAGCTACATGCGCCGCTATCGATGGGGGTACCTCTGGGGTACTCTCGCATGCATAGCGACGAATGTAGCCGCCGTGCAGGGCCCCCAGATTCTGAAGAAGGCGATTGACGAACTGGAACGCGGTGTTTCACGCGAGCGCATTGTTTTTCTTGCCGGCGTGTTCGTTGCTATCTACCTCGTCAAGGGCCTCTTTCTCTACGCACAGCGCTGGATCCTGATCGGCATATCCCGCGAGATCGAATTCGATCTGCGCAATGATCTTTTCCGGCAACTGGAACGCCAGGACGCCAATTTCTACCAGAAATACCGAACGGGCGATGTCATGGCGCGCATGACCAACGACCTGAATGCCGTCCGCATGCTGCTCGGCCCGGCATTGATGTACAGCGCCAATACGGTTTTCTTTACAGTCGGCGCGCTCTACTTTCTGCTCCGCATCAGCCCGTGGCTCACCCTCGTGGCGTGGGCTCCCATGCCGCTCGCCAGTATCCTCGTCCAGTACTTCGGGCGGAAGATTCACGATCGCTTCGAGAAGATTCAGGAAAGTTTCTCCGAGATCTCGTCGCAGGCGCAGGAAAATTATTCAGGCGCACGACTGGTCCGCGCATTCGGCCGCGAAGCGTCACAGATGAGCCTGTTTGAGAAACTGAACCGCCGATACATCATGAGAGCTCAGGGCCTCGTTCAGCTTATGGGCATGTTGTGGCCGACGCTCGAGTTCATCCTGGGTATTGCCATGATCATTACCCTGCTTGTGGGCGGCCATGAAGTGATAGCACATCGCATTACACCTGGCGAATTCGTGGCCTTCAATACCTACATGATTCTCCTGATCTGGCCGATCATTGCGGTGGGATGGGTTGTGAATCTTTTCCAGCGCGGTACTGCCTCCGTCAAACGTATCGATGAACTCCTGCGTGCCCGCCCAGGCATTGATGACAGCACGGCCGATCCCGCAATTCCCGTTGACGCAATCCTGCACGGTGATATCGAATTCCGTGATCTCAACTTCAGCTACGGTGACACACCGATACTCCGCGACATCTCTCTGAAGATTCCCGCCGGGTCGAGCTTCGCGATTGTGGGACCGACCGGTTCCGGCAAAACCAGCCTGGTGAACTTGATTTCCCGGCTGTACGAAGCCCCCGAAGGTTCCCTGCTCATCGACGGCCGCCCGATCCGTGCATACCCCCTGGAAACACTTCGCCGCAATATGGGCATCGTACCGCAGGAGACATTTCTTTTCAGCGAAACCCTCCGGGAAAACCTGGCATTTGGAGTGCCATCCATCTCTGCCGAAGAGTTGCTCGGGGCGGCGGATGCGGCTCACATCCGGCGCGAGTTTGAGGAATTTCCGCAGGGATTTGAGACCATGGTCGGGGAACGCGGCATGACGCTTTCGGGCGGACAGAAGCAGCGCCTGGCCATTGCGCGTGCCCTGCTTCGGCGCCCCGCGATTCTGATCCTGGATGATGCGCTCGCAAGCGTTGATACGTATACCGAGGAGCGTATCCTGGGTGGACTGCGCAACTACACTGCTACGGCCACGACGATTCTCATCTCGCATCGCGTATCTACTGTGCGCAATGCCGACCAGATCGCAGTGCTCGATCATGGGAAGATTGTCGAGGTCGGCCGCCACGATGAGTTGCTCGCACTGGATGGCTACTACGCCAGCCTCTACCAGAAGCAGCAACTGGAAGAAGAGCTCACAGTCGCCGGCTGATTTATACGGTCCAGCCAGCCGCGGCTTGTACGTCGGCTTGCGAACCCCACGCGTCGTCACCCGCAACACTTGCACGGACTGCAGTCGGCTGCTGATTCAACCCGAACTGATGCGCATTGGGATCCGCCGCCACCTGCTTCCATGCGTCGCGCACGTTTCTCACATTGGCGATTACCTGTTCGAATTTCTGCCTGGAATTTGCCTGCGAGCCCTGAAGCATCAAAGCAAACATGGCAACGTAGAAGTCTGCGAGCGACTCTGCCGGCTTGCCGCCGACATCCGTGTTGAGCGTTGCCTGCAGGTGGATCACGATGTCCATTGCCCGTTTCACTGACGCGCGCCGCTTATCGGCATCGTCGCGCTCCACGGCTTCGATGGCGCTGTGCATGAAGCGAATGATGCCGTCATACAGCGCAATCGTCAGTTCCACTCCGGAAGCGCCCTCCAGCGCGTGAGCCCGGTACGTATCCATTCTGTTGCTCCTAGCCGTTTTGATTTGTGTTGTATCCGGTGATGGCGCCGTACATCTCGTTGACTTCCTGAATCTGTTCCGGAATTTCCTGCAGAGTCTCATTGGCCGCATTCAATTCTGCAGTCAGGTTGGTCGTCTGCGTTGCGATTAGCGCATCTTGTTTTGTGACGTTGTCATTGAGTGTCGTTTTCTGGCTGCTATCCTCGCTGAGCGCAAGGCTGATCGCGCCTCCGTCGGCGCTGCTGTTACCTAATCCATTCAATGTATTGGTAAAGGTCGAACCAAAGCTGCCCGTATCCTGGAAAAACGACACAACCTGGCTAAAGTTGGTGTTTAGCGCACTGCTAAGGGTATCGGCGTCAAGGCTGATGGTGCCGTCTGCACTCACATTTGCGGTGATGCCGAGAGAGATCAGCGAATTGATGGTGTTCGAGCCAAAGGTCGAACTCATCGCGGACTCCAGGCCCTCCTGCAATTGCGCCAGAACAGACGAGCCGTAAAGCGGTTCCGGATTGCCTGATGAGTCCTTTCCCTCCTGAGCATTGATGGCCTGCATCGTGGTGTTGTAGTCGGTCACAAACTGATTGATGGCGGTCTCGATGCTTGTCGTATCGTTGTCGATCACCACCTGCACTGTTTCAGGTGTTCCATCGGAACTCGGGGTGCCCGTCGAGAGCAACTGAAAGGTCACGCCGGGAATGGCAGTCGTCACCGTATTCGAAGCGCTGGTGATCCCCATGACGCCATCGACCGTCATGGTGGCATCGACGCCCTTCTGAATGGTCGCCAGCCCAAGCCCTGCATTCGTATCGGGTGTGGTGGAGTCCGCCAGGGTGGTCGGGCTGCTGGGGTTGTTCGTCGCGTTCGCAATCGTAATCTGGCCGGCGGAGCCATCGGTCTGGCTCACCAGCGAGAGCCGCGCCGTACCGTTGGCGTTGGTTAGAACGCTGGCGGTTACGCCGACGTTCGCGTTGTTGATCGCCGAGGAAAGCCCGGCAAGTGTTTCCGGAGTGGAGCCCTCGCCGACATTGACGGTTTGCCATTTTCCAGCAGTTCCGACCTGGAAAGTAATGCCGCCGATCAGGGTGTCTGAAGCGTTCACCGCATCTGTCGACGCACTTGATGTCTGCGCCAGATTCTGGACAATGACGGTGTGGGTTCCGGCCACGGCTGCCGAACTTGCGGATGTCAAGGAGAGCACGTTGGTGTCGGAACTGGAGCCGGTCTTGTCCGCCATCGTGCCGCTGAAGTCTGTGAGGTTTTGCAGGTCTGTCGATAGCGTGGACAACTGCGTGCCCAGGCTGGTGAGCGCGGTGTCCTTGGCGGTAAGTGCGGTCAACTGCGTCTTCCAGGGCGTCTCCACGTTTTGAAGATTGGCGACAATCTCATTGACCGTGGTGGTGACGTCAAAGCCCTGCCCACTGGTTGGGGAGCCAAAACTGAGACCGACAGCGCCCATACATTCCCTCCCGTGCCAAGCAGCATCAGATCAATAACCAAACCCCGATACAGAAAATTAGGGAAAACACACGATAAGGATTAGCCAAAACGACAAAGCGGGGAAAGCCGCCGTTGCGCTGCCTTCCCCGTTTTGCTTCTGCGTTCAACGTTGAGGCTCCGGGACTACTGGAGCAGTTTGGTGATGAGTTGCTGGGTCTGGTTGGCCTGTGACAGAGCGGCGATGCCGGTCTGCATCAGGATCTGCTCCTGGCTCATCTTGGAGGTTGCGGTGCCGTAGTCGGTTGCCGTCACGTCGTTTTCGGCGGACAACGTGTTGGTCGATTGCGTGCTCATGACATTCTCAACCGCCGTCAGGGTATTGATGTTGGCTCCGAGAGTGCCGCGATCGGCGGCTACCTCCGTGATTGCGATGTTGATGGTTGTCAGAGCCGATTGCGAGCCGGCAGCTGTGGCAAGGGAACTGTTCGATAGTCCGAGTGCACTGGAATCCGCTTTTACCTGATCCGCAGCGGTATTGTTGTAAGAGGTTGCAATCGTTCCATCGGAAGTGAATATGGATACAGCAGCGCGGTTGCTCGCGCTGCCATTAGCCGCCTCGCTCTCGGTAATCGCACCGGTCAGAGTCGCGCCGGTAAGGACCATGCTATTTCCTTGTACTGAAGCAACGTTGCTGCCTGCTGCCGTGTTTATGGCGGCGACAAGATCGTCCAGCTTCCCACCCGCCGCAAAGCTAATTTGCGCAGCCGCGCCGTTGCCAACCTGCACAGACAGGGCTTCTTGTTTACCGGACACGATCGTCTGGGTCCCGATGGTAAAAACCTTGTTTGCCACGACCTCCGAGTTTCCAAACGAGTCTTTGTTAGCAACAACGCCGGCGACACCTGCACCTGGACAATGCACCTGATCCAGTGATCGCGCTTCCCGACGTGTCCCCGGTCGCGGTTACATACGCAGCCGTTGCCGCAACCAATGCACTATTGCTGCTTGCGCTGCCCAGATCGATATACTGGGTGGCACCCGTCTTATCGGTCGTTGTCATCACATAGTCACCGACGGCGAACGTCGTACCAAATAAGTCAGTATTGCTATTCGCTCCACCTGCTCCCTGCAGGGTGGCCAGAGTACCCGAAGTCAACGCGGCAGCAACTGTACCGCCGAAGACAGTCGGAGAGATAAACGTGTCGCTTGGGTTGCCTACACTCACCGTACCAACAGCATTGGCAGTCCCGGCATTGGTTGTGTTAATCGCATTCGTCTCTGTCAGCGTTCCGGCCAGTTTGTCTCCGCCTGTCAGAATAAGTTGATTGTTCTGGACGGAAGCGACGGACGATCCCATCTTGTTGTTGATCGCCGTCGCAAGATCGTTCACCGTGGCCCCCGCCTTCAGAACCGTCACATTGGCAGAACCGGCTCCTATGCTACCCGCGCTCGCGAAAGTCGCTGATTGGGCCGTCCCTGTGCTGTCTGTGTACGACAGGGTGAGAACGCCGTTCGTACTGTTACCGGTGCTTATGACGTCGCTCGCGCCCCCGACTGAGGCCGTTGACTGAGTTTCGAACGTGTTGATGCCGTTGTACTCGGTCGTGTTATTGATCGTGTTGACTTCCGTAAGAATTTTCTGATATTCGGAATTTGCCGCGGCCGTCTGGCTGCTATTCAGTGTGCCGTTGCCTGCTTCCGTCGCCAGCGTAATCGCGCGATTGAGGAGACTGGTCACCTGCGAGAGAGCACCATCGGCGACCTGCAGGAAGTCAACGCCTTCGGACGCGTTGGCTGCGGACTGCGTGAGAGCGGTCGAGGATGCCTGGAGACCGTTGGCCAGGGAAAGGCCGGCTGCGTCGTCGGCACCGGAGTTGATACGCGATCCAGACGACAACTGTTGAAGAGTTTTAGAAAGAGAAGCCTGAGTATTACTCAGGTTGTTCTGTGCGGAGATTGCAGAAATATTGTTCAGGACACCCAAAGCCATTGAAGTTCTCCTTGTGAGCTAACTGATTCGGATTCCCTGCTTCGGGTGTCACTCCGAGACGCCTGGGATCTAACCCCGACGCCCGGATCACCTTGGAGTAGGAACCACGTTGCTCACTGGCTTAATCGGCGACCCACAGGTGGACTTTACAGATTTTTTCAAGAGTCTTTGCAATTTTCGTTCCAATCATCCTCCGGTGCTCTCCCGCCGATAACAATCAGAGGAGCACCCCTTCATGATCGAACTCACGCGCCTCAATGGGAATCCGATGCTTTTGAACAGTGATCTCATCAAGACGGCGGAAGCTTCTCCAGATACGATGCTCACCCTGATCAACGGCGAAAAACTGATCGTGCGCGAGGAATTGAGCCAGGTGCTGGAAAGGGTGGTTGCTTACCGGGCGGACCTGCTGGCGACAATTGCACGCAGACTTTCGCCCGACGATGCTCTGCGCCGTGTCGCGTCTTTGACGAGCGTGGGCTTCGCCGCAGAAGCGACCGGCAGCGATCGATCCGATGAGCAGCGACGCAGGGAAGGCAGCCAGTGAGTTCGCACCCGTGCAGCGGTACGCCGATTCTTGCGGAGTGATCGATGGACAAAGGCAGCATTGGCGGAGTCATTCTGGCCATCGTCGGCATCATCGCCGGCCTGCTGATCGAGGGCGGAAAGATCGGCCAGATTCTGCAGCCGACGGCTGCCCTCATTGTGTTCGGTGGAACCATGGGAGCAGTCCTGCTGCAGTTTCCGATGAACACCGTCACAAGCGCCATCCGCAGCATGGCTCATGTGTTCGTCGCTCCCCAGATGCAGAATGAAGCACTCATCCAGCTCCTCGCGTCGTTTGCGAACAAAGCTCGCCGCAGTGGTGTGGTTTCTCTTGACGCCGATCTGGCCGGGATCGTCGATCCATTTCTCAAGCAGTCCCTGATGCTCGCGGTAGACGGCACCGAACCGGCCGAATTGCGCAAGATCATGCGCGTCGCGCTCGATTGCGCTTCGGAACGCGAAGAGCGCCTTCCCCTGGTGTTTGAAGTCGGCGGGAGGATTTTCGCCCACCATCGGAATCCTTGGCGCGGTGCTCGGCCTCATCCAGGTAATGCAGCATCTGGACAACATTCAGGAGGTCGGGCGCGGTATCGCCGTGGCCTTTGTCGCTACTATTTACGGCGTGGGTGTCGCCAACCTTTTCTTTCTGCCGTTCGCGGGAAAGATCCGGATTCACCTGCGCGATGAGCAGCAGCGCCGCGAAATGATGCTCGAAGGTGTGATCTCGATTCTTGAGGGGATGAATCCTCGGATGCTTGCGCTCAAGCTATCCGGCTTTCTCAAGGATGCACGGCTCGAGAGAACGGATTCTGCGGCATGAACCGTGGAGACACACGCTCAAAACTCAGTCACGAGCGGTGGCTGGTCTCCTATGCCGACTTCATTACCCTGCTCTTCGCCTTTTTTGTCGTACTGTATGCCTTTGCAAGCGCGGATCGCAAGAGGCAGATGCAGGTTTCCGCAGCCATCGATTCAGGATTCGAGTCCCTCAGCATCGCACGCGTCAAACCAGAAAAGGGATCGAAGACAGCGGAGATTCCGTCGCCGGCAGTTCCAACGAATGCATGGATCGCGGCCGACCCGGCGGCGGCCAGGAGAGTTCAGGCAGATCTCGAGCGCATTCGCCATGACCTTCGCGAGCGCCTGTCTGCCGAGATCGCGCAGGGCACGGTCTCGATTGACTTAGGGCGCGACGGCCTCGTGATCAGTTTGCGCGAAGCGGGATTCTTCGCCTCCGGCAGCGCCGTTCCCCGCCCCGAAACGGCTGCAACATTGCGCCAAATCGGGCAGTCTCTCTCCGGCACTCCCATACGATGTGCGGATCGAGGGCCACACAGATCCCGTTCCGATTCACAACGCGGAGTTTGACTCGAACTGGGAACTCTCTTCCGTTCGCGCTACCCGCACCGCCCGGATGCTGTTGGAGATGCGTACCATCCCTCCGGAGCGTCTTTCTGCCGCTGGATACGCCGAGTACCATCCTCTTGCGAGCAACGACACGCCAGAGGGGCGCGCTGAGAATCGACGAGTCGATCTCGTCGTCATGCCGCGCGTGTTTCTCCCCGTCTCTCCGCCAGATGCTCGAGAAGACAAGACGAGTTGGCGCAGAATTACCGACCAGTGACCCGATCCTTATCAAATGCCGAGCACTTTTACGATGACTCGCTTGCGGCGCTGCCCGTCGAACTCCGCGTAGAACACTCGCTGCCACGTGCCCAGGTCGAGGCGCCCGTCGGTTACCGGCAGCGTCGTCTCGTGATGCAGCAGAAGTGACTTAAGATGAGCGTCTCCGTTATCTTCGCCTGTCTGGTGATGTTTGTAGTCGGGCCGCGCAGGCGCCAACTCTTCCAGCCACTTCCCGATGTCCTCAATCAAGCCGCTCTCCAGGTCGTTCACATAAACTGCAGCCGTGATATGCATGGGGGAGACGAAGCAGAGTCCATCCTTCACGCCGCTGCGCTTGACAATCTCCTCCACACGATCGGTGATGTGCACCATCTCGCGGCGTTTTCTGGTCTCGAACGTCATGTATTCCGTATGGCTTTTCACCCTTGGGCTCCTCGCACATGTGTCGCAAATCGCATCGCCTGCGCACACCGTTTATCCTAAAGAATGTCGTGACAAGTATTGACTCAAGTGAGGCGGAAGCCTTCTCGCAACGCGGGCTCGATCAGCTTGCATCCGGTTCCGCTGCCGAAGCGGTTCAGAGCTTTCGCGCAGCGATGACGGTTGATCCCAACCACGTTGAGGCCCATCACGGACTCATCCGTGCCCTTCGCGATGCCGGTCGGCTTGAACAGTCGATTGGAGCTGCTCTCGCTCTGACTGCTTTGACTCCAAGCGATCCACTTGCCCATACAGCTCTGTCCATTTCGCTCCAGCAGGCAGGACACATTCCTGAGGCCGAAGCCGCGGCCGCGCGCGCCCGTATTCTGGAGTGGAAAGCGGAGCTGCAGTCGTCTCCCGACAAGGATAAAGGACGGTGACGAGACGGTACTCAACCGATCCTGCACAACGATTGCGCAGAATGCACGATCAACTTGGGCGCGCATACGGCCCACAACACTGGTGGCCGGCCGAAACGCCCTTTGAAGTCATCCTTGGAGCTTACCTCACCCAGAACACCTCCTGGAAAGCAGTCGAGGTATCGCTTGCCAATCTTCGCAGCGTTGGAGCCCTCACCTTTGAAAGACTTCGCGCTCTCTCAGTCGAGCAGCTCCAGGACCTGATCCGCCCATCGGGCTTTTATAGCCGCAAGGCCCCGGCAATCAAGGCATTCATCGCAATGCTCGATACGGAATTCGGCGGATCGCTCGATCAACTAGCTGAAACGCCGACCGCCATTTTGCGGGATCGGCTCCTCGCGCTACCGGGTGTCGGAGCTGAGACGGCGGATGCGATTCTGCTCTACGCGCTCGACCACCCCGTTCCGGTCGCAGACGAATACCTGCGCCGAATCGCCGTGCGCCACAGCCTTGTCAACCCTGCTCCCGGAAAGAATCGCAAGGGATACGAGGCGCTTGTTCAACTTACTCGCAATGCCTTTGCCGACGACCTCGAAACGAACTACGCGCAACTCTTCAGCGACTTCCACGCTCTTACGGTCGCAGTTGGCAAAGCATACTGCAAAAAGACTGCCGATTGCGCGCACTGCCCGCTTGCCGCCGATCTGCAGCATTCTCGGAATACTGAAATAAAAACTCGCCAGTCTCAGGCTGCAACGCCGGCTGAACGCGTGTTATTCGGGATGCAGCATCTCTCTGACTTTGCTAACGCTGTTTGCCGGCTCATCAGGCAGGGGTAACGGGATGAATGCTGCAGCGGATTGGCTGGAATTCGTCAGAACGCAGGCAAGAAACAAAACCGCAACTTGGGCGTGGCGGGCTCGCTGGACCTTGATCGGACCCTGGTTTGGTTGTCACTGTAGGTCGCCATTTGATTCCAATATCTTTGGAATATATGGCGGGGACGACGGGGCTCGAACCCGCGACCTCTGCCGTGACAGGGCAGCGCTCTAACCAACTGAGCTACGTCCCCTCTGCAATTTCAATCGCTTAACGCAAATCGCAGAATTTACTGTCTTTTCTTGCTGTCCACTCCTTCGCCCGTCTCCACATTTTCCACCGGATATAACCGAATTCGGAGAATAAATGGACGGTATAGACAGCAAGCTAAAGCTCCAAATCTCTGTCCACCACCGGCGAAATCGAACCGCGAAGTTGTCACCACTCCGTTGTTCAAATTGTACCAAACAAATCGACCTAGCGAGGACTGTCGGTGATGTCTCAAATGCCAACGCAGATTTCAGACACCATCGGACCGTCTACCCCTTGGTGGATCGCCTCCGGAAGCGAAACTTTGTTTCGGAGAGGCCCCGAACCTTCCGAACTGGATTCCTCAGGCAGTCCAGGCCGCTGCCGCGCGAGTCCCACGCGCTGCGGCGGTAAAGCCCATATCCATCGAAATGCCGCGAACGCATTGCAGCAGGTGATTGGCAATTGAGGGCAGCTTCTGCGCGGTCACGCGGAACGACGGACCAGACACGCTGATCGCCGCAACGGGCATGCGTTGCGCATCCAGCAGAGGAACCGCAATGCAGCGAAGGCCTTCTTCGAGTTCCTCGTCGTCCACCGCGTATCCTCTGCGGCGCGTCTTCTCAATTTCCGTCCGGAGTGCCTCGGCCGTCGCGATCGTCCGATGCGTGAACTTTTCAAATCGCGTCCGCCGAATGATCTCGTTGATGCGGTCTTCCGGCAGAAACGCAAGCATCGCCTTCCCCACCGAGGTGCAATGCACCGGATTGCTCGATCCCACACGCGTAATCATGCGAACCGAACGCGCCGGCTCGATCTTGTCGATGTAGATTACGCGCGCCTGCTCCAGAATGCACAAGTGCGCGGTCTCCTCGGTCTCGGCCACAAGACGACGCAAGTGCGGTTGTGCGCGCTCGCGCAGATCGTATTGTTCGATGGCGCGATTTCCAAAATCAAAAAGACGCAGACCTAAGCGGAATTTCCCATTCGTCGTCCGCTCGACCATCCGGTGCCGCTCCAGCACCATCAGAAAACGGTGCGCGGTGCTCTTGTGCAGTTGCAGCGATGAGGCGACTTGCGCCAGTCCCAGCGGCACCTCGCTCTCGCCAAGCAAATCAAGCACGGCAAAGGCACGATCAAGTGCCTGCACTTTGTATGTCCCCTGAGGGGCAGTGTCTCGCATTTTGGTCCTCTATTCCGTCTGGAAGTACAATTTTAGTTTCTCAGAATATGGGACTCGGCGTCAAGAAAATGGGACAAAGCCCATGGGAATGAGACAGATATCTCGCAATTCCTTGTCATTTGAGACATTTCGGCGCCCGGCCTATGCAGGAACCTCATCGCCCTCACCGGGAGCAAGAAAGAGGTTCTCCTCGAGCCCGTGCTGCCGCGTGTAGAGGTCGTAATAGCGGCCGCCCAGTGCAAATAGCTCTGCATGGCTTCCGCGCTCCACAATTCTCCCCTGCTCAACCACCAGAATTTGATCCGCGCGGCGGATCGTCGACAA
The DNA here is from genome assembly GCA_963830285.1 of uncultured Acidobacteriaceae bacterium. GTDB lineage: Bacteria > Acidobacteriota > Terriglobia > Terriglobales > Acidobacteriaceae > Telmatobacter. Next base: position 576,751 of record CAWHLU010000005.1, on the reverse strand, counting down.
ACGATGAGCGATGACGAAGGTTGTCCTCCCCACCATCAACTGGTTCAGCCCAGCCTGGATCATGGCCTCCGACTCTGAGTCGAGCGAACTGGTCGCCTCGTCGAGAATGAGGATTCGCGGCTGAGCGAGGAGTGCGCGCGCAATCGAAAGCCGCTGCCGCTGCCCGCCGGAGAGCTTTACGCCGCGCTCACCGACGATGGTGTCATACGCATCCGGAAAGCGCTCGGCAAACTCGTCGACGCGCGCCGTGCGGCATGCAAACAGAAACTGCTCTTCGGTGGCATCGGGCCGCGAAAACATCACGTTCTCGCGAATGGTTCCATCAAAGAGAAACGAGTCCTGCAACACCACGCCCAATTGCGACCGGAACGTATTCAGGTCCACGCAGGCCAGATCGATCCCATCCACAAGGATCTGGCCGCTTGTCGGCGTGTGGAATGCGCACAGCAGGCTGATGATCGTCGACTTGCCCGAACCCGACGAACCCACCAGCGCCGTCACGGTTCCCTGCTCGGCTTCAAAGCTGATGCCGTGCAGCACCGGCTTGTCGGTCTCGTACGCAAATTCCACATTTTCGAAGCGAACGTTGCCCTCGATGGGCGGCATCTTCAGTTTGCGCTTCGGATCCTGGTTCTCTTCCAGCTCCGCCATGATCTCGCGGGTCCGATCCAATCCCGCAAAGGCTTCAGTCAGTTGCGTGCCGATGTTCACAATTTGAAAGATCGGCATGACCATGATGGCCAGAAACATGTTGTAGCTGAAATAGTCGCCGACCGTCCATGTGTGACTCAAGACGGCGTGGCCTCCCAGCCACATCACGAGCGCCGAAACCAATCCCAGCACCGTGGTGGACGCGGATCCGAGCACGCTGGTCATGGTCAGCGACTTCATCACGTTCGTGAGCAGTCGTTCGACGCCAACCCCAAAGACGCTGGCCTCACGCTCTTCTGCGTGGTAGCCCTTGATCACGCGGACGCCGCCAAGCGATTCGGTTAATCGTCCGGTAACCTCCGCATTGATTTTCGCTCGTTCGCGGAAGATCGGCCGGATCTTCTTGAAGGCATATTGGAGCACGAAGACAAATAAGCCCACGACGGAGAATACGGTAAGTGTGACCACTGCGCTGCGATGCAGTAGATAGACAAAAGCCAACACCGCGGTCAGCAGGCCGCCCACGAACTCCACCAGTCCGGTACCGACCAGGTTACGGACGCCTTCCACGTCAGACATGATGCGCGCAACCAGCGTCCCCGTGCGGTTCTCGTCGTAGTAGGCAACCGACAAAAGCCCCACATGCCTCTGCACCTGGCGTCGCATCTCGGCAATCAGCCGCTGTCCGGCCTTTGAAAGCAATTGTGTCAGGGAGTAAGACGTAATCGCCTGCACAATCATGGCCGAGAAGACGAGAGCAATGATCTTGGCTAACAACTCGGGGTGAGGATTCGTCGGCGAGAGGACTTTGTCGAGCAAGGTCTTCGAAGTGTAGGGAAGCACCAGCCCGGCTACGCGGTTGACCGCCATCAGCGCCATCCCTGCGATCAGCAGACCCCTGCGCGGCGCCACCAGCGCCTTGATCTCGGGCCACAGCTTTTTTAAATCAGGTTTTTTCTTTGGCAGTTCGGCTGCGCGCGCCCGGGCGCCGCCGCCTCGCGGAGACCGCTCCGCGCCCGCACTCAGCCCCATTCCTCCGCCGCGCATGGTGCTCATCCGCTAGACCTTCCCCGATCGCCGCGCTGCAATGAACGACCGCACACACAGGATCACGTAAAGCAACAGCAGTCCCGTCATCGTGATTTGCGCGCCCACCGCAATCGGATCAACCGGCTTTCCCGTGGAGCTCGCATGCGCAAACTCCTGCACTGCCCGGACTCCCGCGCCCAAAAACCCCAGGAGCCCAATCGTCACATTGATGTGCATAAACAGCTTGCGCCGCGATTCGCTCGGGCTGATGGCAAGCAATCCGCCAAATCCGAGCGCCACCCCGAACCACGCAGGGATCAGGGCCGTGGAGTGCACCGCTCCCGTACCGTAGTACCCGACCAGACCAAGCGCAATCAGCAGAACTGCAAATACCAGAGTGACCTTTGCCAAGAAACAACCTCTCCTTGAGGCTGAGGTCAAGGATATCAGTCCAATGGATGCAGGGTCCCGCGTGGTCGATGCTAAGAATCTGCTGAGCTTAGCGCTGTATGCGCGCCGAACCGCCCTGCGCCAACGCACGCACCTGGTCCAGCGTCGCCATGGTCGTATCCCCGGGGAAGGTCGTGAGCAATGCGCCGTGGGCCCAACCCAGCTTTAACGCGCTCTCGGGCGACTCGCCTGCCAGCAACCCGTAGATGAAACCAGCCGCAAACCCGTCCCCGCCTCCCACGCGATCCAGCACGTCCAGCTCAGCCGTCGGCGCCATGAACGTGCTGCCTTCCATCCACGCCACCGCGCTCCAGCTATGCCGGTTTGTGGAGTGAACCTCGCGCAAGGTTGTCGCCACAATCTTGACGTGCGGCAGCTTCTTCACCACCTTGTCCATCATCGCGAAAAACACGCTGGGATCAAGTTTCGATTTCGCCGCAACCTCAGGCCCCGGAATCCCCAATCCCTTCTGCAGATCCTCTTCATTGCCCACCAGCACGTCTACATTCTCGACGATCCTGGCAATTGTCTCGACGGCGCGCTTGTCACCGCCATGAATCTTCCAGAGCTTCTCTCTAAAATTCAGATCGAACGAAGTAACTGCCCCGGCCGCCTTCGCTTCGCGCATCAATTCCGCGGCCAATTCTGCGGTTGTCGACGAGAGCGCCGCGAAGATTCCACCGCAGTGCACCCAGCGCACGCCTCCGCTAAAGATCGATTTCCAGTCAAAGTCGCCGGGCTTCAACTGCGCCGCCGCTTCATTCGCCCGGTTGTAAAACACCACCGGCCCGCGCACGCCAAATCCGCGATCGCTATACACGGTCGCCATATTCGGCCCGGAGACGCCGTCATGTTTGAAGTGCCGGTAGATCGGCTTGACGCCCATGGCCAGAACGCGCTCGGCAATCAGGTCGCCGATGGGGTAGTCCGACATCGCCGAAGCAATTGCGGTCTTGAGACCAAAACAGTTTGACAGGTTCGCGGCCACGTTGAACTCGCCGCCGCTCACATGAATCCGGCACTCAGTCGCCTTGCGGAACGGAATAATCCCCGGATCGAGCCTGTGCACCAGCGCTCCCAGGGAAAGAAAATCGATCTCTCCATCTTTGCGAATCTTCATTCCGCCACTCATGTTCTCTCAGGCCCTCCGTCTCATTCGCTTGCCTCGCCGTTATTCTCCCAACGACTGCTTGACATCCGTCACCACTTGTTGCGGAGTCCATTCATTGCCGGGATAGAACTTCAATACTTTACCGTCCCGCCCAATCAAGGTTGTCGATAGCGTGTGCGTAATCGTTCCGTCGGCCGCGTCGGTCATCCCCAAATCGAAGTACTTCGCCATCTCCGTCAACACCGGCTTCTCCGGTACCGCAAAATCCCAATGCGCGAACACAGTCTTCGCGTCGCTGCCGATGTATTCCTCCCCATAAGCCTTCAGGCGGTCGGGTGTGTCGTGCTCCGGATCAAAACTCACGCACAGTAGGTGCGTTCTTCCTTGAGTCGCGGGATCGACCGACAACTGTTGATTGATGACTGCAAAATTGCGGGTCACAAGGGGGCAGAAGTTGGGAAGAGGGCACCGCGTATAGATGAACGTGATCAGCAGGTCCTTGCCGCGAAACTGATTCAGGTGAATGATGTGCCCGTCCTCATTGCGAAGCTTGAAGTCCGGAACCGAATCCCCCCTCGCTGGCACATGATAGATCGCCGTGGGCCGGTAATCCGGTTTACCTTCCGCGACCACCACGATGTGATCCAGCAGAACACTGGCATCGGCCCCCTGCGAAACCAGCACGTCGGCCGTAATGACATCGCCCGCATGAAGTTCGCTCAGGATGCTCGGATCCTTCAGCTTGTAGGGCATCGTCATTGCATCCATAAAGCCGGCGATGGCTTCATGATTCAACGTCACCTCTCCCGTTGCAGCGTTGTTCGCGACCACCTTCCCACGCAGCTTGTACAGCTTGTAGGAAGAGCTAGCTGCAGAATCTTCCGCCCCATTCTGCTGACGATGACACCCCGAAATCGCCGCGATTCCGATTACTGCAACGACAAGTAGTTTCCGTATCACTCCCCAGTTTACAACCCTCCCTGTTTCCCACAGCCCGCCCGCGTTCCGCTCCACGGTTCGACGGCGTATAACGCAGATATGGGCACTCAATCCTGGGACGAGATCGACGCATGGTTGCGCGAGGGCGGTCTCGTGATCGCCTCAAGCGATCGGGCAGCCCGCGCTCTCCAGGCCGAATTCCACCGCCGACGCCGTAACGAGGGACAGTCTGCATGGCCCACGCCCAACATCGTTGATTGGAAGAACTTCACCCGCAGGGCATGGGAAGATCGAAATTTCGACGGACGCCTTCTTCTCAATGCGGCGCAGGAACTCTCTGTGTGGTGCGAGGTCATTCACAGCGAGCATCATCTTCCGACGGCGCTGAGTGCGTCTGTGCGACGCCTCGCCGCGTTGGCCGTCGAAGCGTGCGAGCTCCTTAGTTCCTATGCGCCCAAGTTTCTTCGCGCGTCGTCGCGAATCGGTTGGGATCGCGACTCGGGCGAGTTTAGCAACTGGCTCGCCGAGTTCGATGAGCGCTGCGCGAAAAACGGCCTCATTCCCATGAGCCGCGTTCCACTTGAGTTGATCACTCTGCTCCAAGCAGATTCCCATCCTCGGCCGGCGATTCGTCTTGCCGGCTTCGATCGCATGCTCCCCGTGCAACAGCAGCTGTTTGACGCATGGGGCCAGTGGCAGCAATTTCAATTGGAAGGTCAACCTCCCCGGACAGGTTTCTACCGCGCCCAGGACATCCAGACGGAGCTTGAATCCTGCGCTTTCTGGTGTCACACACACCTCGCGACCAGTCCCCAGGCTCGCATCCTTGTCATCACGCAGGATGCTTCGCAACGCCGCGGAGAAATTGAGCGTGCCTTCCTGCGGTTCTTCTGGCCCGAAGGCCCTCTGCCTTTTGAGTTCTCGCTCGGCATCCCGCTCCACTCGGTTCCACTGGTACGTTCGGCTCTTTTGCTTCTCCGCTGGCTCGGCCAGGCACTCAACGAAAACGAGCTTGACTGGCTCTTTTCAAGTCGTCTTGCTGCGTCTCCCGAGGAATCCTCCGCCTTGCAATCCTGCATGCGCATCCTGCGTCGCCGCGACCAGCAGCGGCTTCAATGGCCATTGGAAGGCTTTCTCAACCAGGTTTCGATTGCGGCTGCACTGCCGGCGCCATGGAAGCGCCGCATAATCACAGCGCAGCGAAGCCTGAAGGAATCGGGTGCTTTGCTCAATCCGATCGAATGGGCTGACAAGGTGCCGCATCTGCTCGAGACGATCGGCTGGCCCGGCACTCCATCGAAAGCAAGCGCTGAGTTCCAGGCGCTTCGGCGTTGGCAACAGGCATTGGACACCGCCGGTTCCCTGGGGTTCGACGGGCGCCGCATTTCATCGCAAGACTTCCTCTCCGAGCTCGAACGCGCGGCCAACGACATTCTCTTCGCGCCACAGTCCTCTGATGCACCCATCCAGATCGCGGGGCCAGCGGAGTCCGCCGGCCTCACCGCCGACGCTGTCTGGTTCCTTGGCGCGGACGAGGAGTCCTGGCCGTCGGTCGGCTCGTTGCATCCGTTCCTGCCGCCCCACGTGCAACGCGACGCAGCGATGCCGCATTCCTCACATCAGTTGGACTGGCAATTCGCCTCTGCCATCACAAACCGGCTGCTCGCCTCCGCACCGGAAGTCCATTTCAGCTTCGCGGCACAGAAGGACGACACCGAGACACGACCGTCCCGTCTCATCTCGCAACTTGCAACCACGGCGCAACCCTTGCCGTCTCACCTGACGCCTCCACCTCATGACGGACCCGTCGCCGTCCCCTTTAACGATGCCACCACCGTTCCCTTCTCTCTGAATCATCTGCGCGGCGGAGCGAGCGTTCTCTCGTCACAATCGCAATGCCCCTTCAAGGCATTTGCGACGGCTCGCCTGGATGCCGGGGAATGGGACGCCGCAGAAGCCGGACTCTCGGCCAAGCAGCGTGGCCAGCTTCTGCACGCGGTGCTTCATTCCATGTGGTCGGGCCGCCGTCCTGGAATCAAAAACCAAGATGACCTCTTCGCCATCAAGGACCTTGCAGGATTCGTTGGCACGCATGTCAAAGCTGGGATGCAATCCGCATTGCCGGCTGGAATCTCTGCGCAGATGCCCCCGATGTACCTGGAACTCGAAGAAATCCGACTCGTGCGTCTCCTCTCTGAGTGGATAGAGTTCGAAAAGTCGCGTGCTCCATTCACGGTCGAACAAACTGAAGCCCAGCGCACCGTCACGATTGCCGGCCTCAGCATGAATCTTCGCCTCGATCGAGTCGACAGACTCATTGACGACTCCTCGCTTGTCGTCGATTACAAAACCGGCAGCGTCGATCCCAGGTCCTGGGACCTCCCGCGACCCGACGACTTGCAGTTGCCGCTCTACAAAGTCTTCGGACTTGAGCCATTGCAACCATCCCTGTTCGACGTTTACGGCGGGCCTGCTCGCGGAGGTCTCGTCTTCGCAATCGTGCGGGCAGGCGAAACCCGCTTTACAGGCCGCGTTGCCGAGGCAGAGAAAACCATCGATCCCGATCTTCCCGGAAACAGCGCCCTCGTCAGACGCAAGCTCACAGGCCTGGAAGAATCGCAGTGGAAAGAATATATCCGGCAGATGGCTGACGATTTCGTCCACGGCCGCGCCGAAGTCAATCCGCGCGACTTCCCCAAGACCTGCGAACGGTGCCGTCTTCAATCTGTATGCCGTATCCAGGAACCTGAAAACCGTGCGACAGTCGAAGAGGATACGGAGGCTGGCGATGCGGCCGAAGAATAGCTCCGTACTTTCCGCTCCTCCCGATCAGGCACAGCGCATCGCGGCGCTAGATCCTCATCGCTCAATCCTCGTTCAGGCACCGGCTGGTTCGGGCAAAACCGATCTGCTCACCCGCCGATTTCTGCGCCTGCTCGCCGAGGTCGACGATCCCGGCCAGATTGTCGCCATCACCTTCACCCGGGCGGCAGCCGCCGAGATGCGCCACCGAATCCTCGCCGAACTTGAGAAGGCCAGTGCTCGCCACGCCGATCCGAATGCGGATGAATTTTCCATGGAAGCACTTGCCGCGCGAGCCCTCGAGCGTTCGCGGCAGCTTGACTGGCGCCTCCTCGACCTCGCATCGCAACTCCGCATCTCGACCATCGACTCGTTCTGTCGCGACCTTGCCATCCAACAGCCCATTCACTCCGGTATCGGCAACAATCTGCAAATTAGCGAGATGCCCACTGACCTCTATCGCCGCGCCGCGCGAGCCACGCTGCTGAAGCTAGGGGACACGGTGCAACCGGTCCTGAGCGGCGCAATCAAAGATCTTCTCCTGTGGCGCGATAACGGCTGGAGAGACCTGGAGGATCTGTTAGTCAGGATGCTCGGCCAGCGCGATCGCTGGATGCACAGATTTGTGCTGAGTCGTGAGCCGGACTGGAATGCAATTCGCGAATGGCTTGAACGACCGCTCGCCAACGCTGTGCGCGCTGCGCTGGACGGCCTGAATCTTCTCATGAACCAGGTTCCCGGTGCAGGCGACGAAGCAATCCACCTTGCGCAATTTACGTGTACCCTCGGCGCAAGCGACCTCCATCGGGAACTCGCCGAACTCGCCAACTTCCCTTACGGGCCGCATCAAGACAGTACCGCTCTTGAAGATGCCCGGAACGCATACCTCTGCCTGGCAAATTTGCTGATGACTCAGGAAGATCGACTTCCGCCGGCAATTCAACATAACGTCTCGGATTTCCAAAGGAGAACATCCGAAGAAAAGCTTCGCATTCAGGATCTCATCGAGCAACTCTCAGCCGTGCCCGGCCTCGAAGAGGCTCTTGCAGGCGTGCGAAAACTTCCTCCCGCCCGATACACAGAAGAAGACTGGCAGATCATTCGCGCCAGCTTCACCCTGCTCCGCCACGCCGCGGGCGAATTGAAGGCCGTCTTCGCGGAAACCGGTACCGTTGACTTCGTCGAAGTCGCGCAAATCGCGCGTGAGGTTCTCCGCGGCGAAGACCAATTCCCCTCCGAGTCCGCGCTCGTTGTTGCCGATGGCATCCGCCACCTGCTCATCGACGAATTTCAAGACACCAGCCGCCGCCAGCACGAATTCGTCAGCGCGCTTATCGCGGCATGGCCCGAACGCTCCGGCCGCACCATCTTCGTCGTCGGCGACCCGGTTCAGTCCATCTACTCTTTCCGCGACGCCGAGGCCGAACTCTTCGGTCGCGTCAGGGAAAGAGGTTTTGAATTCGCTGAGGAAGAATCATTCGTCCTTGATCCCGTTCGGCTGACCGCAAATTTCCGTTCCGCTCCTGCGCTGGTTTCAAAGTTGAACGACGCCTTCGAGAAGGTCTTTGCGGAGCCCGACGGCAGCGAAATCGACTTCGCCAAAGCGGAGCCGGCCCGCAATTCCTCCGCCAACCTTGCGAGGAGCTTCGAACTTCACCTTGAGTTCATACCGCAAACAAAGCCCGCAAACTCCAGTGATGCCGACGCTGCCCGTGCCCGGCTTGAAATTGCGGAACAGCGCGAGTGCTCTCGCACAACACAAACCAACCAAATCATCACGCTGGTCGGTGGCTGTCTCGAACGCATGGAGGCCGCCCGAGCCGCCGGAGAGAAATATCGCATTGCCGTGCTTGGCCGCGCGCGCACGGCCCTAGCTCCCATTGCCGCCGCGCTGCGCGACGCCGGCATTCCCTTCCGTGCCGTCGAACTTGAAAATCTGCAGGACCGTCCCGAAATTCTGGACGCGGTTGCGTTGGCGCGCGCAGTGTCGAATCCGGAAGATCGCGTTGCCTGGCTTGGCGTTCTGCGTGCACCCTGGTGCGGTCTGAGCCTCGCTGAGCTTCATGCCGTCGCCGGAACCGACGATCCGCAACAGACGCCCACCACGATCCCGCAGCGGCTGCGTCAACAGCTCGATTTGCTCTCACCCAATTCCCGCAACGCCGCCCGGCGTGTGCTTGCAGCCATCGCGTCCTTTCCACGCCTTCGCAACGCACTACCGACGGCGTCCACCGGCACGCTCCTTCAGCAACTCTGGCAATCACTGGGCGGCGACCGCTGTGTCGATGCCACGGCTCGCGCAAATCTTGATCTCTTCTGGAGGCTGCTCGACAACCTGCCTGCGGGCCAGCAGGATCTGAATGGTCCTGTGATCGAAGCCGCCCTCGCAGAACTCTTCTCGCAACCCGACCCTGCAGCCAACAGCGAGTGCGGCGTTCAACTCATGACCATTCACAAGTCCAAGGGACTTGAATTCGAAGTTGTCATTGTCCCCGATCTGCAGGCGCAGAGCGGCAGGAATAGATCTGAACTTCTTTCCTGGCTGGAGCGCGGAATCGCCGTGCCCGACGAGTCAGGCGATCTCACCGAGTTCCTCGTTGCCCCGCTTCAGTTCAAAGGATCCGATCCCGGCCAGGCTAAGCGATGGGTGGACAAGACGAGGCGTGAACGGGAATTGCAGGAGACGCGCCGCATTCTCTACGTTGCTGCCACGCGCGCTCGCGAAGAGCTGCATCTCTTCGCGCAACCCGCATACAAAACCGAAGCCGACGGATCATGCATCTTGCTGGATCCTCGCAACTGTTTGCTCGCCACAGCATGGCCGGCCCTCGAAGAAGAGATCAGAAATCGCTTCGATCAATGGAAGGCGCATGTTCGCGAAGAAACCAAACCGGGTGAACTCATTTCCATTGCTGCTGGTGAGAGTAATGTGATCGTGTTGCCCCGTCCGACGGTCCTGCGCCGGTTGCCGCACGACTTTGAAGCCCCTGCAAACATCGACCTGAGCCTCTCTGCTTCCGAAGCAGTAATCGGCCTCGGCGACGCGGCCTACCAGCGCCATGAAGGAGGTCTGTTGTCGCGCAGCCTCGGCAATGCCGTACACAAGCTTTTCGAAGAGCTCGCTCGCTTGCGCTTGTCACTCGATTGGGATTCTTCACTGACAGCCCTCGAGGACATCCGACCGGGTATCACAGCCACGGTGCGCGCTGCCGGCATCTCCTTAAAGCAGGCCGAAGACATGTCAGCGCAGGCCTTCGACATTGCCCGCAGCGCGGCGCGCGATCCATTCGGACAATGGATTCTCTCGCCCCACGCCGAAGCCGTCAGCGAATCTGGCTGGGCCGGCGTCGTTGGCGGGACTTTGCGGCTCGTGCGAGTTGACCGCCTTTTCCGGGCCGGCTTCGAGCCGCTGCAGCCGGGCGATGACGCCCTCTGGATCATCGATTACAAAACAGCGCATGCCGGCAACCTCGACGCTCGATCGGCGCTGCCCGCGTTCCGCGCAACCTATGGACCTCAGCTCCAGGAGTACGCCGGCGTGCTCCGCAATCTGCACGATCCGCAGGTCCAACTTCGAGCCGGCCTCTACTTTCCGCGTATGTCACTCTTTGACTGGTGGGAGATTTAGCGCACCTTGGTCACAGCGCCAAGCCCGATCGAGCGCATCAACTCGAGGGCATTGCTCGTCTTCACCACACCCGCCTTCAGCTTGTAATTGAAAATCAGCTTCCCATCCTCAAGCCGATCTTCAAAGTGGCAATTCACGGCGCGGCCATTCATCGCTGCCGGAATCTCTGCCAATGCCAGATCGTGCGTGCTCACAATACCGATGGCACCGCGATCCATCAGGCTCTGCACCACCAGCTTTGTTCCCTCCAGCCGGTCATGCGAGTTCGTGCCTGATAATAGCTCGTCCATCAGAAAGAAGACAGGAACGGGCCCGGCCGAAAGATCCTCGGCAACCTTCAGCCTCCGAATCTCCGCGTAGAACCGCGAAGTTCCGCCGGAAAGCGAGTCGAGCACACAAATCGACGCTGCCACGGCGAGCGGCGACATTTTCAACGAACGAGCCCGGACTGGCGCGCCGCACTGTGCAAGAACGGCATTCACCCCCAAAGAGCGGATGAACGTGCTCTTCCCCGCCATGTTCGGCCCGCTCAGCACCATCAGCTGCAATCCAGCGCCCAGCTTCACATCGTTGCGCACTGCCAATCCTGCAGGCAGCAGCGGATGCGTAATTTCCTTCGCTTCAAACAGCGGACCACACTCTACAAACTCCGGCAAAACGTCGTCAGGATGCTCAAATGCGTACCCCGCCAAGGCCGTCAGCGCCTCAAACTCACCCACCTCGCCGAGCCAGCCGCGGATATGCGGGCCGTATTCCTGCTGCCAACTCTCCGCCAGAAAAACACACTGCGCACTCCAGAAGATCAACTTGTCCAGCAACCGCATGGCCGGATTCCGCCTGGATTCGAGGTAGCCCACAATGCGATCCAGCTTGCCGATCGCATCTGACGGAACGAATCCCTCGTGCTTCAATCGTGCCTGAATCCCTTGCAACCGAGCGGCGGAAAACTGCCTGCGATCGATGAGCTTCAAAATGCCGGCCAACACGCCCAGATTGGCCGCGGCCTCCTCGATCGCCTCTGCAGATTCATCCCACCGCACATGAATGTAGTGCGCCCACGCCAGGTTCAACGCCGAGATGGCCAGGGCAATTGTGCCCATTCCCCACATTGCCCAGGCCACTATGCCCGCGATCCAGAGGATGCTCAGCACAGTGGTCGTGATGCGAATCCCCGAAGTCTTGAGCATCGGTTTGCGTTCGCCCCACTGCGCCAGCACATCTGGATGCACGCCTGCACGCACCGTCTCGCCAACGCAGAACAATTCCTCCCGCAATTTCAGACGCCCGCTCAAGTCGTGGATCGCGCCATGCCGGGCAACGACCTCATCCACGGGCGCCGCAGCCAGCAACCAGGCTGCAAGTTTTTCCTCTCCGGCGCGCGTACGGGCGGTGCAGAGAAGCTCAAACAGCGAAGCCCGCCCAAAGATGTCCAGATCCCGCGCGTAGGGGTGAGCCGGGTCGAGGAATCGGTCCCCCGTCTCACCCGTTCCAGCCCAGCGGTCCTCAATGCGTGCGATGCCGCGTGCGTGGAACTCTATCGCGCGGGCCCGTTGCCGAATCCGGCGCAACCGGTTCTCGTGCATCACCGCGAGCCAGACGAACACCCCCGCGGCCACCAACAGCAACCAGAGAAGCTTGACGAAGTAGAGCAGAATGATTGCGGCAGCGACTGTAATGAATGCAACGGCAAGCTTTGCGAATCCCAACCGACGCTCCGCGCGTTGATCTGCTGCTTGCGCGCGTTGCAATTCGTTCAGCTGCTCCGCGTATAGCGCGGCGGGGCCACCCGCACCTCGCGATGTCTCGTCTGCGCCCATTCGACACTCCGCTGCTCTCCTCAAGGTTATCGCAGCGGAGATGGAATCGAGACAGTGCCTGTCAGTTTGAGATTGAAGTAATCAGCTCGTAGCCTCGGTAGGCTTCTTTTGCGCCAACATGCTTTTGTGGTGGCGCACGTCAGACCCTTCGATCCAGAAGATCACGTCCTCGGCGATATTGGTCGCATGATCCGCCACGCGCTCCAGTGCGCGGCAGATCATCAGCGCATTCAGAGCCTGCGGAGCGAATTGGCTCTGCTCCTCCATCACTTTCGTCAGGGACTTGTAGGCCGCGCGATTCATCGTGTCCACCGCATCGTCCATCATCAGCACAGCGCGCGCCAGTTCCGGATCGGCGTCAATGAACGACTGAAGGCTCTTCCGTACCATCTCGGCTGAAAGCGTCGCCATTCGCGGAATATCCACCGGCAACTCGGAGACGGCCGGCATTTGATCCATATTGCGAACTCGCTCGCTGATGCTTTTCGCCGAGTCACCCACACGTTCGAGATCCGCATTGATCTTGATCACGCTCAGAATGAAGCGCAGATCAATTGCCATCGGCTGCTCCATCGCCAGAAGGTCGAGCGCCGCCTGGTCAATGTCGCGCTCCAGCCGGTTGATCGCAACTTCACTGCGGCTCACCAGGTCGCAGATCGACAGGTCGCGCACGCGGTAGGCTTCAATGGCGCGCTGAATCGCCTGCTCGGCCAGGCCGGCCATCACCAGCAAATTCTCCTTCAGCTGGTCGAGACTCTGTTGGAAGCGAATGCGTGTCATCCGAACCTGCCCGTGATGTAATCCTCAGTCCGCTTGTCACTGGGATTCGTGAATATCTTGTGCGTCGAGTCGAACTCCACCATGCGGCCATTCAAAAAGAAGCCGGTCTTCTCGGCCACGCGCGCCGCCTGCTGCATGTTGTGGGTCACAATCACGATAGTGTACTGCGATTTCAACTGAAAGATCAGGTCTTCTATTTTCGAAGTAGATACCGGATCGAGCGCAGAAGCCGGTTCATCCATCAGCAGAACTTCAGGATCGACCGCCAACGCGCGCGCGATGCACAACCGTTGTTGCTGGCCACCCGAGAGACTCGCGCCCGATTTCGCCCTCAAATCGTCCTTCACTTCATCCCAGAGCGCCGAATTCTTCAGGGAACGCTCGACAATTTCGTCAAGCATGCGCCGATTCCTGTACCCATTCAGCTTCAACCCCGAGGCCACATTGTCGTAAATCGACATGGTCGGAAACGGATTGGGCCTCTGAAACACCATTCCTACGCGCCGCCGGATTTCCACCGGTTTTGCATCGTTGTAAATGTCCAAATCGCCAATCCGCACGGTCCCCGTCACGCGCGCGATTGGATTCGTCTCGTGCATCCGATTGAGACATCGCACAAACGTGCTCTTCCCGCACCCCGACGGCCCAATCAGCGCAGTTGCGTGATTGGCTGGAATATTCAGGTTGATGTCCTGCAGCGTGTGGTTGGTTCCATACCACGCGTTCAGGTTCGTCACCTCGATGCCGACACCCACGTTAACTTGCCCCTTTCAGAACTCCGCGACTGGTCACATAACGTACCAGCGAAACCGCAATCACAATCAGCGCAATCAGTACCAACGCGCCCGCCCACGCAAGCCGGTGCTGGTCCTCATAGGGACCGGTAGCATAAACCCAGATCTGCAACGGCAGCGCTTCAATCGGCCGATTCGGACTCGTGCTCCAGAAGGCATTTCCCAGCGCCGTGAAGATCAGTGGCGCCGTTTCCCCGGCCACACGCGCAAAAGCCAGCATGCATCCTGTGATAATCCCCGGCGATGCCGTCTTCACGGTAATCGAAAGCACAGAGCGCCAGTTCGGCAACCCCAGCCCCAGCGCCGCCTCGCGAATGTTGTTCGGCACCATCAGGAGCATCTCTTCGGTCGTTCGCGCTACCGTGGGAATCATCATGATTCCAAGCGCCACTCCGCCGGAAAACGCCGAAAAATGCCCCTGCGGAACCACGATTAGCGAATACGCGGCGAGCCCCATCACAATCGAGGGCACTCCATTCAACACATCCGCAGTGAAGCGGATCCCATTGGCCAGCTTGGTGCCGCGCCCAAATTCCGCCAGAAAAATCCCTGCTCCAATTCCGATCGGGACTCCGAAGATGCTGGCAATCAAAAGCAGCACCCCGGACCCGACAATGGCGTTGGCCATGCCACCGCCCACTTCGCCTTCCGGCACAGGGTTCTGTGTAAAGAAAGCCAAGTTGAGCGAACTCGCACCCTTGAGCACCAGATAAATGAAGATTGCGACAAGTGGAACAATCACCAGTAGCGTGGCCAGAATTGCCAGGCCAGTCACCGTATGATCGGTCACGGTTCTCAATCCCGAACGAAAATTGGTTCCCGTTGCCGCCACTTCGTCTCCCGTATTCCTTTCGTTATCTCTTGAACCAGTCCGCGTGTCTCTCAATTCACCTGAGCCGGCGCGCCGCGCGTTACGGCCCACACCAGAACCCGCGCCATCCCGTTCACGACGATCGTCAAAATAAACAGCGCCAAACCAATCTCGATAAGTGCACTCCGGTGCAGATCACTCACCGCCTCAGTGAACTCATTGGCGATCACTGCGGACATCGAGCTGCCATTCGAAAGAAGCGACCGATGAATCTCCGGCGTATTGCCGATCACCATCGTCACCGCCATCGTCTCGCCGAGTGCGCGACCCAGGCCTAGAATCACTGCTCCCACGATGCCGATCCGCGCATTCCGCAACACACCCATTCGGATCATCTCCCATCGTGTCGCACCGAGCGCCAGCACCGCTTCCCGCTGCGAGTGCGGCACTGCCGTCATCACTTCGCGCGTCAGCGACGAAATAATCGGCAAAATCATGATTGCCAAAATTACCCCCGCCGCAAAGTATCCCAGCCCGGTTGGATTGTCGTCGACAAACAGACCCGACCACCCCAGGTACTTCACCATTGGCGGATTCACATGTTCCCGCAAGAGCGGCACCAGGACAAAGAAGGCCCATAGCCCGTAAATTATGCTGGGAATTGCCGCCAGCAACTCCGTAATAAATGCGAGCGGCGCACGCAAGAATTTGGGGCACATCTCGGTGAGGAAGATCGCCAAACCAATCGCAAGTGGAACCGCGATCAATAGCGACAGCAGCGACGACACCAGCGTGCCATAGATAAACGGAAGCGCGCTGAAATGCCCGTTCACCGGATCCCAGAAGCCGCTATCAGTGGTCGAATTGGCAAAAAACTTGAATCCGAGCGTCTTCCAAACCAGGCCGGAACGCTGGACCAGCTCCGCGAGAATCAATAAGCACGATTCCGAAGATGCTCAGCCCACAGAGCACCATCAGCACGTGAAAGACACGATCGGCAACCGCGGAATTTCCGCGCGCCAGCAGAAATTTGCGAACTGCGGAGACTTCGCTCTTGCCGCCGCTTCCGCCGTGCTCGGAACATCGGGATTCATTTGAACTTTTGGTTGAGAGATCCGAATGTCTGGCACGTGGGCTGTCACCGTTCGTAGGCTACCGGGCAAAGATGAATAGGAGGTTACAGCGCCGCTAAATCAAACGCATATAACGCACTTCTGAGAGGAAATCCCCTACTTGGTTCGATTTTATCTTCGTTCATCCTCGGTCCGCCCCAGACGGCGCAACCAGTCCAAACGTCTTCATCCGCAGGGCCGACTCGACTGCTTTCGCCGCGGACATGCCAACTGCTGTAAGCTGATGCACTGAAAGCTATTAGGTTAACCCCATGCGTCCGATTGCGCTTGCCCTCCTGTTCATTGTTGTCGCACCCGTCAGTGTTCTCGCCCAAAGTCCGCTTCAGACCGATGCCCCCCACCGCGACTGGAAGGCCTCCTGGATCACCCATCCCACCGCTCCTCTGCGTGAGCCCCTCGTTCTCCATTTCCGCCGCGCATTGGACCTGGCATCCGTCCCGGCTACATATATGGTTCGCGTCAGTGCAGACAATCGCTTCATCCTTTATGTGAACGGCAAGCGCGTCGGCGACGGCCCGGCACGCGGCGATCTCGCCCACTGGCGCTACGAGCGCTTCGACCTGGCCCCTTACCTCCAGCCAGGCCATAACCTCATCACCGCCACGGTCTGGAACTTCGGCGTCTACGCTCCCGTTGCCCAGATGAGCGACCGTACCGCGTTCCTGCTCGAAAGCGAGGCCACCGGGCCACCGGCATCAGCACCCCCGACGGCTGGCTAGTCGAAGAGGAACCGCGGCCAACGCCCGCTCGACCGCTCGACCGTGACCATCAAGACCTACTTCGCCTCCGGCCCCGGCGAGGAGATCGACGCCTCGAAATACGACTGGAACTGGAACTCCGCCACCCCCGGCCCGAATTGGGTTCCTGCCGCCTCGCCCATGCGCGACAGCATCTTCGAGGCACGTCAATCATGCCCATTCCGCCGACACCACCGGCGACAATCCCTGGGGCCTGATTCCCGATGAGCTGCCGCACATGGAGTATTCGCCGACTGCAGCCAGGAACTGTCGTCGCTCTGGACGATCATCGCTAACGAACAACCAGGCCTTAGCGCACTTTCCCGACGAATCCGCCGGTCCGTCCCCCGGGAGTTCACGTGCACATCACTCCTCGACCGCAAAACCCTCACCACTGCCTACCCCGAACTCACCGTCTCCGGCGGCAAAGGCGCGCACATCGTTCTCACCTACTCCGAAGCCCTCTACGACAAGGATCAGCATAAAGGCGACCGCGACGCCGTCGACGGACCGCACAGCCCTCGGCCTCACCGACAGCTTCCTCCCCGACGGCGGCCCGCACCGCATCTTCATGCCGCTCTGGTGGCGCACCTGGCGCTATCTCGACCTCGACATCACCACCGGCTCCGAACCGCTCACCCTCGAGTCCCTCAAAGCCTACTTCACCGCCTATCCCTTCCAGGAGCGCGCCAATTTCGAATCCGCCGATCCCGACCTCGCCAAAATCTGGGAAATCAGTTGGCGCACCGCCCGCCTCGACGCCCATGAGACCTACATGGACACGCCCTACTACGAGCAGCTCCAGTACGTCGGCGACACGCGCATCCAGGCCCTCATCTCCTACACCGTCGCCGGCGACGACCGCCTCGGCCGGCAGGCCATTGAAGCCTTCGACGATTCCCGCATCCCCGAAGGCATCACCCGCAGCCGCTATCCGAGCTCCCTTCCGCAGAACATCCCGACCTTTTCCCTGCTCTGGATCGGCATGCTGCACGACTACTGGATGTACCGGCCCGATCCTCAGTTCGTCCGCGACCACGCTCCCCGGCACACGCGACGTTCTCGGATGGTTCGCGCAATACGAGGCATCCCGACGGCCTGCTGCGCCAACTGCCGTGGTGGAGTTTCATCGATTGGGTGCCCACCGGCGAAATCCCCACCTACGACACGAACGGCGAGTCCTGCGTCACGACGCTCGCAATATCTCGGCGCACTCATTGACGCCTCCGATCTCGAGCGCAACCTGGGCGACACGGTTCTGGCCGCGCGCTACCGCTCGCGCTCCGACCGCGTCCGCGCGGGCCTCATTTCAAAATGCTGGGTCGCGTCACGCGGACTGCTTGCCGACAATCCTGACCAGAAGCTCTACTCGCAGCAGGCCAACATCCTCGGTGTGCTCTACGACGTTATCCCGAAAGATCAGCAGCAAGCCGTCCTGCATAAGATTCTCGCCATCGAGCCCGGCACCACTCCTGACGGCGTCCTCTCCGCCTCCTACTACTTCCGCTTCTACCTCGCCCGCGCCCTCGACCACGCCGGCATGGCCGACGACTACCTCCAATCCCTCGACCCCTGGCGCAAGCTCCTGCCGCTCCACTTCAGCACGTGGCCCGAAATTCCCGGCGACACCCGCTCCGACTCCCACGCCTGGTCGGCCCACCCCATCTACGACATGCTCACCCTCGTCGCCGGAATCGAGCCCGCAAGCCCCGGCTTCTCCACCGTGCGGATTGCTCCCCATCTTGGTGCGCTCGATCACTTATCTGCCACATTTCCCCACCCCCAGGGCGACATCAAGGTTGAATACCGCCGCGAGGGTCCGGAACTCGACGCAACCATCACCCTCCCCAGCAGCCTGACCGGCAGTTTCCTGTACAAGGGCAAAACCCAGCCACTCGTGCCCGGCATCAACAAAATCCACGCCAAATGACGACGATGATTTCGCTGGTTACTTCAAAAGAAAATCGATGTATTTAACACTGAATCCCTGTTCCTAGTTCCATGTAAACGTGCTACAACTTCCAAATGGCAAGAAGTAAAGAAACGACGCCATCAGGGCACGTCAATTTAAGAACGCTTGCTGAACATTTGGAGCTGTCGCAAACCACGGTTTCACTGGTACTCAACAACTCACCGTCAGCAAAGTCCATTCCGCAGGAGACGCGCAACCGCGTCCTCGAGGCGGCGGCGCGCCTCAACTACCGGCCGAACTACTTCGCCCGGTCCCTGCGCCAGAGCCGCTCCATGTCTGTCGGCGTTCTCGCGCCCGATTTGAGCGAAGGCTATTTCACCCGCGTCATGAACGGCGTCGTTCAGCAACTCACCCAGGCTCACTACTTCTATTTCACCGCCTGCCATGACTGGAAGCGTGAGCTCATCGAGCAGTATCCGCGCATGCTGGTCGAGCGCGCCGTCGACGGCTTCCTTCTTTTGAACACGCCCGCCGACCAGATCGAAGTTCCTGTCCCCGTGGTTGCGATCTCGGCCCACAGCGAGGTTCAGAACGTCACCAACATCGTCCTCGACCATCACCAGGCAGTCGAATCCGCACTCGTTCACCTCTACGGCCTCGGCCATCGCCGCATTGCCTTCATGCGCGGTCCGCGAGCAATTCCCGATTCCGAATATCGCTGGCAGAGCATCCAGCAGGTCACTGGCGAAATCGGCCTTGCCATTGACCCCGAGCTTGTCATCCGCATCGATTCTGCGGGCTGGTCCATGGAGACAGGCCAGCATCCCATGGCGCCGGAGATCGGCTACAAGCCCATGCAGGGCCTGCTCGAAAAAACGCGCGACTTCACTGCCATCTTCTGCTTCAACGACATCTCCGCCATCGGCGCCATTCGCGCTCTGAAGGATGCGGGACTGCGCGTCCCCGAAGATGTGTCTGTGGTCGGTTTCGATGACATTCAGTCCGCGGCCTATTCCACGCCGTCGCTCACCACGGTGCGCCAGCCGCTCTTTGAAATGGGCCAGCGTGGAGCACAGGTTCTGCTGGAACGCATTGCCAATCGAGAAGCACCATACCCTGCTGAAATTGTGATGGCGCCCGAACTGGTTGTGCGCGAATCCACAGGCCCGGCAAGCGCCCGGCCAACTCCCTGATTCACGAACCTATCCGCAGAACGACTCGAACCACCGGCTGATATACACCTGCGCATGTGCTTCGCCGCAGTAGTGGCGGGCGTGTGGCTTGTCCGCTGCTTCCTTCGTCCATTTAAAGACCGTCAGCTGTGCGTCGCTGCAGTGGATCACGATCCATCGGACAGGCCTGTCGCTCTCCTCCCCGCAAATCTCACATCGATAAATCGTGTCAATCACCGAAGACCTCCGCCTATTCCCTAATCCCGATTTCCTGCTTTACTCCAGCATCTGCAAATCCAACGGCGCCTCCAGGAGACAATCCATCTTGCCGATCTCCGTCAGAGCCCGCTTCATCGAAGACGACTTGCACGGTTCCACCGTCACCACGAACGGCAGCGCGTCTGGCGGATATCCTGGCTTTTGAACGATGGCTCGGATATTGATCCGCTCCCGCGCCAGCGCTCCCGTGATCTCCGACACGATCCCGGGCCGATCCACCACCAGGAATCGAATATAGTGCGGCACCTCGAACTCCGCGCCGATCTTCGCCGGAACCGAAGGAATTGCCACGCGGCGCGACCCGTGCGCCAGGGCAAGCAGATCGCTCACCACCGCGACCGCTGTCGGATGTCCCCCTGCGCCGTGCCCTGAAAACACCACGTCCCCGCCATAATGTCCCGTCAGGATCACCATGTTCTCCGTGCCCCGCGACCATGCCAGCGGCGAATTCCGATCCACCAGCATCGGCCCCACCGTCGCGGCCACCGCCCCATCACGCTCTTCGGCCCGCGCTACCTGCCGAATCGTGCAATTCAAATCCCGCGCATAACTGAAGTCCACGGCCGTCACGCTCGTGATGGGCTGCGGCACAATCTCATCCGGATCCACCACAACGCGCAGCGCCAGCCGCATCAGGATCGCCAGCTTCGACCGCGCATCGAATCCGCCCACATCCTCCGTCGGATCGGCTTCTGCGTAGCCCTTTGCCTGCGCCTCAGCCAGCACCGACGCATATTCGGCCCCGGCCTCCATCTTGCTCAGGATGAAGTTGCAGGTACCGTTCAGAATCCCTTCCATGCGCGTGATGCGGTCGCCGGCCAGGCCCTGCTCCAGTCCTGGAATCACGGGAATGCCCCCCGCCACTGCCGCGCCATACTTCAGATGTCCACCTTTGGCCGCGGCCAGCCGCTCCAATTCCACTCCATGATAGGCAATCAGCTTCTTGTTGGCGGTAACCACGCTCTTGCCCGCCTCGATCGCGCGCCGTACCCATGTCCCCGGCGGATCGAACCCTCCGACGAGTTCCACAATCGCGTCCACGTCCGAAGCCAGAACCGACTCCCAGTCCTCGCTCCAAACCACGCTCGCTGGAACCCAGTCGACCTTCTTTCGCGCCACGTTGCGGTTATAAATATGCGTAAGTTCCAGCCCCTCGGGCTTCGAATCCAAAATGATCCGCGCTACGGAACTGCCGACCGTGCCGAACCCGAACAGAGCGATGCGCAAAGTCGGCCGTTCGCTCGGCGCGACAGCTGGGGCTTCTCTTTCCGAGACAGAATTCTTCACGTTAAGGGGCATTCAACCTTTCAATCGGGAAGCGGGCGTTCGAGATGGAACGATGATACCTGAACGCCACTTGATTTCCCGAATCGCCCGTCACTCCAAAGTTCATGTAGTATGAATGCGAGATGCGGCGCGCGTTCGCCATTTTGTTCGTTTTCCTCTTCGGTCTTGGACCGCTCGCGGTCCTCATCGATGGCGGCGACGACGCATCTTTGCCCGCCTGCTGCCGCCGCAACGGCACACACCACTGCGTGATGGCTGACGCCGCCTTGGCCCGCATGGTTCAGGCCGCGCTCCGCACACCCCGGTTTACCGCTCCCAGCCACTGCCCGCAATACCCGACGCCCGGAAACGCTGCACCGTCGACCGCTCTGGCCCTTGCGCATGCTCCCCAAGCCGTGACCGCCGGAATTTCAGAGCGCCTCACTGGTTCTCCGTCCGGCTCGCATGCGAGCAGCATCCATCTCCGTACGCCCGCACTCCGCGGCCCTCCGGCTCTCACGCTCGCCAGCTAACTCCACCATACTTCTCTTCCCTGCACGCTGACGCGCTCCCGCGCGTTAGTGCGCCACTGCCTTTTGCCGTGGAGGTCGCTCGACTATGAGCCGTTCACGCGTCCTGCTTGGACTTTTGCTTCTGTTCGCGCCGATCCTTGCGCATGCCACCGTCTTCGCAACCATTCACGGCGTCGTCCACGACGCCCAACACCGCCCTATTGCCGGCGCGCAAATCAAGCTCAAGGCTGCTGACTCCACGTTTACGCTCAACGCCGTCACAAGCACAATCGGTGAGTTCGAACTGGTACAGGTGCCCATTGGCGTCTACACCCTCGAAGTCTCCGCTCCCGGCTTTGCCTCATCCGCGCAGACCATCACCATCGCCTCGGGTACCAACCCCGTCCTCCACATCCCGCTCTCCGTCGGTCCCGCCACGCAGTCTGTCACCGTCCAGGCTGACGCCGGTTCCCTCTCATCCGCAGACTCGGTGACTCCCACAACCCTGATCACGCGCCAGGTGATCGACCAGACTCCGGGAGCCACCGCAACCACCGGCATGCAGATGATCACCGACTATGTGCCCGGGGCCTACATGACCCACGACATGCTCCACATGCGCGGCGGACATCAGACCAGCTGGCTCATCGATGGCGTCTCCATCCCCAATACCAAGATCGCCTCCAACGTCGGCCCGCAGATTGACCCCAAAGACATCGACCAGCTGGAAACACAGCGTGGCAGCTACGCCGCCGACATCGGCGATCGCACCTACGGCGTCTTCAATGTTTTGCCGCGAAACGGTTTCGAACGCGACCGCGAAGCCGAACTCCTTCTGGATGCCGGCAATCTCGACTCCGGCGAACTCCAGCTCTCGCTGGGCAATCACACCGCGCGCAGCGCCTGGTATACCAGCGTCACGGGCTCGCGTTCCAACTACGGCCTCGCCACCCCCGTTCCGCAAATTCTCCATGACGCGACCAACTCCGGCAGCGGCTTCGCCTCCCTCATTCGCAACCAGACCCCGAGCGATCAGCTTCGCCTCGATGCACAATACCGGCAGGACTTCTTCCAGGTCCCCTACGATCCCAGCAGCACCGACTACGAATGCACCTCCGACTACTATTGCTCCTATGGTCTGCGCGACGGCCAGACGGAACGCGACTCCTTCGTCATCGCCAACTGGGTTCACACACTCTCGCCGAAAGCCCTTTTCTCCGTCGCGCCGTTTTACCACTTCAATCAATCCAACTACGATTCGCGCACGTCCGATTTGCCTGTTGCGACAACCTGGCATCAGACATCCAACTACGTCGGTGGCCAGGCAGATGCTCATGACGAGCTCGGCCCCAATAGCTTCTCTGGCGGTGTCTCCACTTTCTACCAATCCGAAAGGGACCTGTTCGGCACGATCATCAACGATGGCTCCGCACCCTCTCAGCCCAATACACAATCCAACGCCGGCGCGGCGCTCGTTGAGTTCTACGTAGCTGATCACCTGCGGCTCGGCCGCTACGTCACACTCCTCGGCGGGGAACGCTTCTCCATCTACCGCGCCGGCATTGACGAAACCGCCATTTATCCGCGTATCGGTGCCAGCGTTGAAATTCCACGGCTCCATTGGATTCTCCGCGGCTTCTATGGACACTTCTTCCAACCCGCGCCGATCCAAACCGTCTCCTCGTCCGTACTCAACTACGCAGAGCAATCTTCCTGGCGGAGAAAACACCTTCACACCGTTGCCCTCCGAGCGCGACGAAGAGCATCAATTCGGAATCCAGATCCCCTGGCGCGGTTGGACGCTCGACGTTGACACCTTCAAAAACCGCATCAACAACTTCCTCGATCACTCCAACCTAGGCGAATCCAACATGTATTTTCCCATCGCCGTCGACGGTGCATTGGTTCGCGCCTGGGAAATGACCATGCACTCCCCGGAACTTGCGCGCCTCGGTCGCTTCTACGTGACTTACTCCAATCAGATCGCCGAACAGCGCGGAAACATTATCGGCGGATTTACTTGCACTGACCCCAATGATCCTGCCTGCAACCTCGGCCCTGGATACGCTCCCGTTGACCACGACCAGCGCCACACGCTCAACACCGGCTTCACCGCCAATCTTCCCTTACACACGTGGTTAGGCAGCAACGTCTACTATGGCTCAGGTTTCCACAATGGCCTTGCCGGTGCCGATGAGGGACCATACAACGGCAATTATCTGCCCGTTCACACCACCTTCGATGTCTCTGCCGGACACACCTTTCGCGAGAACTGGAGCGTCACTGCCAACGTCCTCAACGTCACCAACCACCGCATCCTGCTCGACAACTCTGTCACAATCGGCGGATTTCACTACAACGACCCGCGCATGTTCTCAGCGCAGCTTCGCTATCGCTTTCATTTCTGAATCAGATCAAATCTGGATGGTGTCATCCTGAGCGAAAGGGGCCCCAAACGTGGTTCAGTTTGGGGGTGGTGAGCGAAGGATCTGCTTTTGCTTTTCGATTTCTCTCGATGTGGCTCTTCTCATCACCACGTCACGAACGAATGCGCTCGCGTTTCCGTTGTGGTTGTGCAGGTTTATTCCACCTCAAACAACCCCGGCAAAACTTCCCCCGCCTTGCCCTCCACCACGTTCGTAAACGCGTGTGCATTCAAGGGCGGCTCCGGTCCGATGTACACAGTCCGCGCACCACCCTGCCGCGCCCAGTGCACAAAATTCGCCGCGGGATACACTGACCCTGAAGTCCCCACTACCACCATCAGCGTCGCTCGCGCGATCTCCCGCTGAATCCGGTCCATCTCCAGCGGAATCTCGCCGAAGAAAACAATATGTGGCCGCAGCCGCGCCCCACATGCACACCGCCCTACCTCGTCCAGGCTCTTGTATACGGTGCGATCTGCCACCGGCGGGCGTCCGCACTCATCCTCACAGCGCGACTTCGCCAGTTCCCCATGCATATGTACCAGCCGCTTCGATCCGGCGCGCTCGTGCAGATCATCCACGTTCTGCGTGCAAAGAAAAAACCGGTCGCCCAGTTCCGCTTCAAGCTTCGCCAGCGCGATATGCGCCGGATTCGGCTCAGCCTTGGCGCCCTGCTCGCGCCGCTCGCTGTAGAACTGCCACACCAATGCTGGATTCAGCTCCAGCGCCTCAGGCGTGCATACATCCTCGACGCGATGCCCGGCCCACAACCCATCCGAAGCGCGAAACGTCGGCAACCCGCTCTCCGCGCTGATCCCCGCCCCCGTCAAAACAAACACCCGATCCCCGGGCCCGACAACAATCTTCCCCAACGAACCACTCCAAGGTTTACTGATCACTGTTCACTGATCACTGTTCACTGCTTCTAAGGTTCCAGCAGAATCTTCCCTGTGGTCTTCCGGCTCTCCATATCCATCTGCGCCTGCCCGGCCTCGGCCAGCGGAAACATATGTTCCATGCGCAGCTTCAGATCGCCCTTCGCCACCCAGCCAAGCACCTCGCCCGCGCGCCACTCCAGTTCCTGTCGCGTCGCCACGTAGTGCCAGAGCGTCGGCCGCGTCACAAACAGCGATCCCTTGCCGCTCAGTTGAATCAAGTCGAACGGAGGCACCGGGCCGCTTGATCCGCCAAACAATGCCAGCATCCCTCGCGGCCGCAGGCAATTCAAGCTCCCGTCGAACGTGGTCTTGCCCAACCGAGTCATACACCACATCGACGCCCTTGCCGCCGGTAAACTTCTTCACTTCCGCGACAAAGTCCTGCTCGGTGTAGAGAATCACTTCCGCCGCGCCGGCCTCGCGCGACAGTTCGGCCTTCTCATTCGTCGACACTGTCGTGATCACGCGCGCGCCGATCCGCGAAGCCATCTGCGTCAGCAGCAATCCCACGCCGCCCGCGCCCGCATGCACCAGCGCCGTATCTCCGGACTTCAGTGGAAACGTCGATGTAGCGAGATAATGCGCCGTCATCCCCTGCAGCATCGCCGCCGCTGCCTGTTCCGGAGTCAACCCATCGGGCACCTTTACAAGTTGCGACGCCGGCACCAGCGCATATTCCGCATAGCTGCCCAGCACGCCGCACGAAGCCACCGCATCTCCGGGCTTGAATCCCGTCACGCCCGAGCCCAGCTCTTCAATCGTTCCCGCAGCCTCGCTGCCTGGAGTCAATGGCAGCGTCGCCTTGTAGGTCCCCTTGCGAAAATAGATCTCGATGAAATTCACGCCGATCGCTTCAACCCGAATCAGCACCTGCCCCGGTCCTGGCACAGGAATCGGCAACTCGGCGAGCTGAAGAACCTCAGGCCCACCCGTACTCTGGATCTGAATAGCGTTCATACATGCGCAAGAATACACCCGCAAACTGCAAGCAGTGCATTTTCCCGGCATATTCACACTTGCATGCGAATCGCAAACCATTAGGCTGCGAACCGAGGATTCACAGCCAAAGAAGAAACCCCGCCCGGATCTCTCCGCGCGGGGCTCTTGCCTTTCAATTCCCTGTTCTTCAGAACCGGTCATCCCGATGGTCCGACAAAATGCTCGGCTCTTCCGGGGTTCGCAATCGCACGATGCGATCGATGGTGTACGGCGCACGCTGCTGTGTCGTATGGAAGTGCCGTACCTGCAACTCGCCGAGCAGCCCGATCGCCAGCATCTGGATCCCTGCCAGGATCAATACGCCTGCAATGACAAACAACGGACCGTGCACGTCCATCACGTTCTGGTGTGGATTCACGATCTTCATCCCCAGCAGTACTGCCGAAATGAAGCCGCCGGCAAGAATTCCCAACGCGCCGAAACTGCCAAAGAAGTGTAGCGGCCGGCTCATGTACTTCAGTAGAAAACGAATCGTCAGCAGATCGAAAAACACGCGGAAAGTGCGCCCGATGCCGTAGTGGCTCTTGCCGCGCTCGCGGTGCACGTTCTTGATCGGAATCTCGCAGATCGAAGCGCCGTACCAGCTCGCCAGCGCAGGAATGAATCGATGCATCTCGCCATAGAGCGGAATGTTCTGAATCACTTCATGCCGGTACGCCTTGAACGTCGTGCCGAAGTCGTGAATGTCCACGCCGGAAAGTTTCGCCATCAACCAGTTCGCGCAGCGTGAAGGAATCCGCCGCATCACGAAGTTGTCGATGCGCTCCTTGCGCCAGCCCGAAACTACGTCGTAGCCCTCTTCCAGCTTTTCGAGGAAGTTGGGAATTTCATTCGGGTCGTGTTGCAGGTCGCCATCCATTGCCAGGATGAACTCACCCGACGCGTGATCGAAGCCCGCAGCCAGCGCCGACGTCTGCCCGAAATTCCGGCGCAGCTTTACCACCAGCACGCGGCTGTCCACCGCTGCAATCTCTTCGAGAAGCTTGTACGTCTTGTCGCTGGAGCCGTCGTCGACCAGCACCAATTCAAAGCTCTCGCCCACCTGCTCCATCACCTGCTTCAGACGGGCATATAAAACGGTTACATTCTCTTCTTCATTGTGGAAAGGGACGACAATCGAATACTTCGGCATATTACTAGTATAGACGCGTCTTTATTCGGAGCGGCGCAGTTATTCGTTACTCATCATGGACGAGAATTTGTAACGAAGCACGTGAGGAAACGACCTAGCGATCCAACTCGTCTACCATCCCTTGCATCTCGCTGAGAGCATGGCGGTTGCCGGTTCTCGCCGCACAAGCGATTCCCGCCCTCAGCTTCGCCACGGCTTCCGGATTCCTGCCCGCCTTGGCCAGCGTTTGCGCCGCCATGAAATAGGCCGCAGTGTAGTCAGGATTCTGCTCGATCAACAGATCGAATTCCTTCAGCGCTGCATCCACCTCGCCGCGGTTTGCGAGTTCCAAGGCGATGCCGTATCGCGCGAAGGCATTCTTCGGGTCAAGGGCGAGAATCTCTTTCAGTCCTGCAATCTTGTCCGTTGTGCTCATAATGGGATTCCTGCACCAAGGCGATTTGCGTAAATGGCGTGAATTGCCGAAACTGGAATCTAGTGATTCGGCACAGAAGTTCACTGGTGCTGTCATTGTAGCTTGAAGGGAACTCTCGCTGCAGCCCCTAATTGAAACATGGAGCAAGTCAAAAAGATGAGTACCGCTGAAGCCAAACCGCAGTTGCGTACCGTTGCCAGCACGCAGTCCGAAATGACAGAAGTTATCCTCCCCAACGACGCCAACACCCTTGGCAACCTGCTCGGCGGTCGTCTGATGCATTTCATCGATCTCACCGGAGCCATCGCCGCCTATCGCCACTCCCGCACCCACGTCGTCACCGCCGCCATGGATCACATCGACTTCATACAGCCGGTGCACGTCGGCGATTTGCTCATTCTCAAATCGAGCGTCAATCGTGCCTTCAATACTTCAGTCGAGGTCGGCGTCAAGGTCTGGGTCGAGGATCCGCAAACCGGCACGCATCTCCATGTTGCGAGCGCATACCTCGTCTTCGTTGCGATCGACGAGCACGGCCGGCGCCAGCATGTTCCCCAGGCACAGCCCGAAACACCCGACGAAATCCGCCGTTACAATGACGCTCTCCGCCGCCGTGAACACCGTGAATCCGAATCGGCCCGGCGTAAGCGGGAGACTCGCGACACAGGACTCACCAGCGTTTAATGACCTCTGAATGAAGGCGCAGCTTTGAAAGGGCACGACTTTAGTCGTACCGTAATCGCAACCAGCATGAGGGGCTTTTAGCCCCGGAGGAAGATCTCCCAACAACCGAGAGCTTCCACAGCAGAACCTGTCGAAGGAGTAAATCCGAAAATGGCCCACGGACACGCCACGCCTCAGCCTGTAGCTCTCCCCGGTGTATCAAAGATTATCGCCGTCGGTTCCGGAAAGGGTGGCGTGGGCAAAACCACCCTTGCCGTCAACCTCGCCATCGCGCTCTCCAGGCTTGGCCAGCGGGTCGGGCTCATCGACGCCGACATCTACGGACCCAACGTGCCGCTCATGATGGGCTCAACGCAATCGCCGCGTGTCGGCGCCGACAATCAGATCCAGCCCAATGACACGCACGGCATCAAGACCATCTCTATCGGCTACATCTCCCCGGGCGATAAGCCGCTCGTCATGCGCGGACCGATGCTGCACCAGATCATCCGCCAGTTTCTGCAGCAGGTCGATTGGGGTGAACTTGACTATCTCATCGTCGATCTGCCCCCCGGAACCGGGGATGTCGTCATTTCTCTCGTCCAGACCGTCCCCCTTACCGGCGCCGTTGTCGTCTCCACGCCCAGCGACGTCAGCCTGCAGGACGCGCGCAAAGCGCTCGAGATGTTCGCTCAGGTCAATGTCGAGGTCCTCGGCATCGTCGAGAACATGAGCCACTTCACCTGTCCCCACTGCCACCACGAAATTGACATCTTCTCCAAAGGTGGCGCCGAGCGCACCGCGGCGCAATTCAAGGTGCCTTTTCTCGGGTCCATCGAGCTCATCCCCGCCATTCGTGAGGGCGGAGATCGTGGTCTTCCCGTGGCCCTCGCAGGTCCAAAGAGCCCTCAGGCCGCCGAATTCTACGGCGTGGCCCAAAAGCTCATGGAGCGGGCCGACGCCGCTGCAGCCGCCAGCAGCGACGTCATCGAAATCAGTTAGTATCCCTTCCAGTGGGTGTCATTCTGAGTGAACGGGCCCCGAACGTTTTTCAGTTCGGGGGTGGTGAGCGAAGAATCTGCTTTTGTTTTTCAGACTTGTGCCGACTACCTCTGAAACACAACGGAGAAAAAATTGACCCACGACCTTCTGATCCGCCCAGTTCAAAAAGACGATTTCAACCAATGGAAATCGCTCTGGGACGGCTACAACGCCTTCTATGGCCGCAAGGATGCGACTGCCCTGCCCAACGCGATCACCAGCAGCACATGGTCTCGTTTCTTCGATAGCTACGAACCCGTTCATGCCTTGGTCGCCGAGCAAGCGGGACAAATACTCGGCCTGGTGCATTACCTCTACCATCGCAGCACAATTTCCATTGCGCCAACGTGCTACCTGCAGGACCTGTTCACGGTCGAGGCTTCCCGCGGTAAAGGCGTTGGCCGCGCACTTATTCAGGAGGTCTACCGGCGCGCTGCGGACGCGGGCTGCAGCCGGGTCTACTGGCTGACACACGAAACGAATGCAACCGCGATGCAGCTGTATGACAAAGTCGCGGAAAAATCCGGATTTGTCGTCTATCGCAAGAACTTCTGAGATGGTTCAGCGGCAAATCATCGAAAAGAGATCGTCCATGAAACGAATTCTTGTCTCCTGGAGCAGCGGCAAAGACTGTGCCTGGGCCCTGCACCTGCTCCGCCAGCAACCCGAATATGAAATTGTAGGGCTGCTCACCACCATCAATTCCGCATTCGATCGCGTTGCCATGCACGGAACCCGCAGCGCGGTCCTGGAAGCCCAGGCCTCCGCAGCAGGCCTTCCGCTCTGGAAGGTTCCGCTGCCCTGGCCTTGTTCTAACGAGGAGTACGAGCAACGCATGGCCGAAGTCTGTCTCCGCGCTGCCGGGGAAGACATCGCCGCCATTGCGTTCGGCGACCTGTTCCTTCGCGACGTGCGCGCCTACCGCGAAAACCAGCTGCATTCCACCGGCATCGCACCGCTCTTCCCCCTCTGGGACATTCCCACTCCCGAACTGGCCGGCAACATGATCGCCGGCGGCCTGCGTGCAAAGCTGGTGTGCGTCGACTCCCGTCAGCTCGACCCTTCATTCGCAGGCCGCGACTTCGACACGAGTCTGCTCGCCGACCTTCCCCCTGAAGTGGATCCATGCGGAGAACGCGGCGAGTTTCACTCCTGTGTCTACAACGGCCCCATGTTCTCGCGCCCGATTGCGCTCGATGCCGGAGAAATCGTCAACCGTGAGGGCTTTATCTACGCCGATTTCAAGCCGATTGGGGTTGAATCTTCCCCCGCCCGACTCCCGCGTTGTGCTGAATTTCAGCCTCAAACTAAAGTGCACTTCACCTCCTCGGCACACGGCTGAGAATTGCGCTACCCCCTGTACCATCGATAGAAGTCTTCGATGGGTAATGGTGCGTACAATTCCCCGACACCCAGCTCAAAGGGCAGACTGGGCTTCAGCAATGCAGTGGCGATCATCATTGCCGCAGGCATTGGCGCTGTCCTGTTTACACTCGTTGCGGGTTTTGTCTTGTACTCCAATACGCGCACACTTACCGCTGCGGCTCAATGGGTCCAGCATACGCAGGAAGTTCTGAACTCCCTCCAGCGCGCATCGAACTTCGCCGAAAGAGTCGAATACCGGTCTCGCCTCTACGGGTTCGACGGAGACGAAGATAATCTCAGCCGAGCCCGAGCTGCCGCCAACGGTCTTAATACATCTGCGGCGCACATCCGCTCTCTCGTCGGCGACAACCCCGGCCAGACCGCAAACGTCGACAGCCTTGTCGCCTGCGCCTCGCGATTGTCTGACCTGCTGGCCGGTTTCACGCAGCACTCGCCCATCCCTGCCGTTCAGGTCCAGCAATGCCAAAAAATCATCGGGCTGATGACCGATCAGGAGCAGTTGCTGCTTACCGAACGGACCCAGCATTCGCAAAGCCGGCTCCTCACTTCGGTCAGCACCGAATTCCTCCTTGTTCCTGTCTCCATCAGCAGCCTCCTGGTGCTCTTCTCTTTCCTCCTTCGCGACGCCGTCGAACGTCAGAGAGCCGCGCGCGAAGCATTGCGCACCAATGAAGACCTCGCGCGCAGCGTGAGTGCTCTCGAAGACACTGCTCGCGAGTCGGAGTTAATGACCAATGCGCGCAATGAACTGCAGCTCTGCGTGGATGTTCAGCAGGTATACGACACTGCGACCAGCACTTTCTTGCGGCTTCTACCCGAGACCGGGGGCTGCCTCTACATGATCGATACCTCTCGGCATAGCGTCGAGGTGGTTTCGTCGTGGGGCGAAGCCAATCGCGACCACTTCAGCCCACCGGAGTCGTGCTGTGCATTGCGTTCTGGCCAGCCTCGCTGGCGGCAACCGGGCGTCTCTGAAATCCATTGCGCGCATTTCACCGGGGCCGCCCCCGAGCGCTATCACTGCAGGCCGATTGTTGCGCACGGCAACACCATCGGCATCCTGTACGTGCAATGTGAAAATGACCACATCGTTCAGCTGGTGAACGGCCGCATGGACGCCATGCGCCAGCTCATCCAGATCACGGCTCTCGCCGTGGCCACCCTCAATCTGCGCACCAAGCTCGAAAACCAGTCCATCCGTGACTCTCTCACCGGCCTCTTCAATCGTCACTTCATGCAAATCTCACTCGAGCGCGAGATCTTGCGCTCCCAGCGCCGCAAACAAATCATGGCGGTCCTCATGCTCGACGTGGATCACTTCAAGCGCTTCAACGATACACATGGGCACGCGGCAGGCGATGCAGTGCTCAAGTCCTTCGCCGAGGTCTTCAAAAACAACATTCGCGCTGAAGACATTGCGTGTCGCTACGGTGGAGAGGAATTCACCATCATTTTGCCGGACACAAACGTGAAAGGCGCATGCGATCGCGCCGACTCCATCGTAAGTGCCATTTCGGAGCTCAAGGTGCACGTCGGACAGCACTCCTTCGACGGCTTCGGGGTATCCATCGGAGTGGCATTCTTACCCGGGCGATGGTGACACCCCG
The DNA here is from genome assembly GCA_963830285.1 of uncultured Acidobacteriaceae bacterium. Lineage (GTDB taxonomy): Bacteria > Acidobacteriota > Terriglobia > Terriglobales > Acidobacteriaceae > Telmatobacter. The sequence goes on along the minus strand of CAWHLU010000005.1, from coordinate 544,321 downwards.
GAGGAACTTCTGCAACGGGCAGACGCCGCGCTCTATGACGCAAAACGAAACGGCCGCAACCAGGTCTCCCTCTTTGAGCGCGCATTCTCCTCGAGATAGCGTCCCACTCCCAGCCGCCATCGAATCCGGGCCCGTCACCATCGACTGAAAGATGTTCGGCTCGCCAGCCCAGCGTCGGAATCCCGAGAATCGTCGGTTAGGCCGGTCATCGCCGTTCCCGCATCCTATGTAGATCCCACTTGACATCCTCTATGTTGAATGCTACATAGGTAGAACGTTGAAGGAAGCCGCCTCCCGGCGTTGAATTGGGATTTACGGTGCCCCCACATGCTCGAATTGCGACGCCTTTCCAAGCACTTTTCCGGAATCCCAGCCGTCGATGACGTCACCTTCTCCGCCCGCCCCGGCGAAGTTACCGGCTATCTCGGACCTAACGGCTCCGGCAAATCCACCACCATGAAGATGATCACCGGCTTGATCGAAATGACCTCCGGCCAGATCGTTTTCGACGGCAAGCCAATCGACGACGATCTAATCTCTTATAAGCGCCGCATGGGCTATGTCCCCGAAGAGCCGTACCTCTACAACCATCTCTCCGGCGTGGAATACCTCACCATGGTTGCCGATCTGCGCGGCATCACCCCTCGACAGGCCTCCAGGCGCATCGATGGCCTGCTCCGCCTGCTCTCGCTGTTCGACGATCGCCACGCCGCCATCTCCGGATACTCGAAGGGCATGCGCCAGAAAGTCCTTATCGCTGCTGCCTTGATGCACAATCCCGATCTCGTGCTCCTCGATGAGCCCTTCTCCGGACTCGACGTCGGCTCGGCCCTCGTCCTGCGGAGTCTCATCACCGAACTCGCCGCGCGCGGCAAAGTCGTGCTCTTCAGCTCCCACGAACTTGACACCGTAGAACGCATCAGCAATCGCGTCGTCATCCTGCACCGCGGCAAACTCGTTGCCGACGACTCCATCGAGCATCTTCGCTCATTGATGGCGTTGCCCACGCTAGAGGCCATCTTCTCGCAGCTCGCCGTCGAGCAGGACACCGACTCCATGGCGCATCAGATCGCGGACTTGATCGATGCGTAGACTCATCCAGGCCCTTCTCGATCGCATTACCGCACGCCTGTCTCCGCAGTTTCGCACGCTGCATCAGCAATTCCTTCTGCGCGTCGTCGACCTCGAAGCCCTCTCCATCGAAGCCGACATCCCCAGCTTCCTGGGCCAGTTCGCCGGCATCCTCATCATGATCAGCCTCGTCCATGGCATCGGAGTTCTCTTTTTCCCTCCGCCTCCATCGATGGCCTTTTCGTACCAGCAATCGCGCATCTCCGACATGCTGCTCGTGATTGGTCTCTGCACCATCCTCATGTGGGATACGACATTCCCCGACAAGCGCGATGTCATGGTTTTGGCACCGCTGCCGATTTTCCCGCGCATCATTCTGATGGCCAAGATCGCAGCCTCCGCAACCGTTCTCGGCATCGCAGTCGTGGCACTCAATTGCGCTTCGAGTGTTGGCCAGTCCGTCGTATTCGGAGCGCCCGCCGGAGGTCTGCCCGGCATGCTGCGTTTCTTCTTTGCATACTGGTTCACCATGCTGGCGGCCGCGGCGTTTCTCTACTGCGCCATCCTGACCATCCAGGGTCTTGCAGCACTCGCTTTGCCACGTCGCATGTTCCTCAGGATCTCCGCAATTCTGCAGCTCGCGGACTTCGGCCTGTTTCTAGCCGTACGCTTTCTTCAGCCGTCCCTCCCGGCCCATGATGACTTTGTCGCCCCGGCCAACCACTGGCTGCTTGCCGCATCCCCCACATTCTGGTTTTTCGCGCTCCTCAATCAGCTGAATGGATCATTGCCGCCGGATCTATACTGGCTCGCGCATCGGGCATGGCTATATCTCGCCGTCGCAGCCACAGGGGCCGCGACTTCGCTGCTCCTCTGTTATGTGCGCACAATGAAGAAGACCGTGGAAGATCCAGACCTCGTACCGGGATCGCAAGGCTTTCAATGGATGCCGCATTTCGGCAACTCGCTCCAGAACGCCATCGTCGTTTTTTGCCTGCGCTCCATTGCGCGCAGCCGTCAGCATCGTGTGGCGTTGGCCTTCTACTGGTCGGTCGTCATTGCCATAGCCCTCTCGTGGATTCGCCGCGAAACCTCCGGCCCGCCGGAACCACTCGAAATCGGATTCATCATCTCTTCGTTTCTGATGATGAGCTTTGCGGTTCTCGGCCTGCGCGGCATCTTCTCGCTTCCCATCTCGCTCAACGCCAACTGGATGCTCCGCATCACCCAGTTGAGGCCAACGCACCATTACATCGCCGCAACCCGTCGCGCTCTCCTGTTCCTTGGCGTGGCGCCGATCTGGACGATCTGCGCTGCCCTGTCACTGCACCTTCGACCCCGGTCGCAGGCCGCGGAACACCTCGCCTTTTTGGCACTGCTGGGCTGCGTCCTGGTCGAGTTATCCCTGATCCGCTTCGACAAAGTGCCCTTTACCTGCTCCTACCTGCCGGGAAAGACAAATATCCAGGCCGTCTTCTGGGGCTTTGCCTTCATCCTCCTCAGCCTCGGACCGCTAATCGGGACCTATGAATTGAGCACTCTCAGCAATCCACGCCATTACGCACTCATGATGCTCAGTTCGGCTGGCGTAATTGCGGCGCTTTGGATTCTTAATCGCCTTCACGCACGATCGGCCGTGCTGTATTTTGAAGAACTGCCTCCGGACGTCATCACCCGTCTCGGGCTCATTTTCGTTCCCCCGGCGCAGATCGCGGAACCATCCAAATCCGGGCGGCTCTGACAATACACTGTTTGGTCCATATCCTCTTTGATTTGATGACCCTCGACGCACCGCTTTGTCCGCCCTTCCTACTCCTTTCGTGCTACTTTATCCATCGCCTCATTACGTTAGAGTTTCTTCAAAGAACCCCACTCCCCGTTATTGCAGTTTTTGTAGAGCTTCTCCGTTCTATCGAGCCAGCTTATGAGAGATTCCATCCGATCGAACGCCCCGACCGCGCTCTTCGCGAGGCCTTGCGAATTCGCCAGTCAACGATTAACGCGGCGGCTAATCTTCCTCGCTTTCGCAACACTCGCAGCCGTGATCATCTGTTCCGCTCATGCCGCGGTCGCCGGCGCAGACACGGTGCGTGCATCAGGCGTCGGCTATCTCGTCCTCACGCTGGTTTTGTTCGGATGCGCCCTGGCCTTCTGGACGCGCGCGCGCTCGGCCCAGCCCACGCTTTATGTTCGCTGGGCATTCCTGTCCGCCGGCGCGCTGGCGGCGGCCCTCGGCTATCTGCCGTCCTTCACACAGGCCATCTTCAACACCGCGCCCGCACGTTGGTTCCAAACTGCCAGCTTCAACGCCAGCGAGGCGTTGTACATGTTGGCGGCAGTGCTCTTCTGTGCGGGTGCCTCCAGGTCCATTGTCATCGCGGATGTATCTCAGGCGCTTCTGTTCACCGTAATTCGCTTCAATCTCATCTACTCGCCTGTCACGCGCGATCACTTCAACGTCTTCCACCTCGTCATCGGCCAGATCGTGGCGCTCTTCCTGTTCCTTGTCGCCATCGTCGCTTGTCTGGGAGCCGCCACCCGCGCCGAGATGAAGTTGCTTCAGACTCTTTCGTGGTTCTTGGGACTTCGCTTTATCTCCTTCTTCCTGTCAAATCAGGTGTGCTACACATGGCTGCACCACGTCAACTGCGGCCTCTGGGATGTGCCCGGGCCCGCACTCCTCGCCGGCTTTGCGCTTTACCTGCTCTATACCGGCCATTCCGCAAACGCTGAGGCTCCTGAGACCGCTCCGCTTCGTCCACCCAGTGTTACTGTGCGCAATCTCATGCCCTCGTTCCTCACGTTCGTGAATCTCATGCTCGGCCTCCTTGTCCTGCGTATCTCGCTTACCCTGGCCGCATCCGCCATTTCCTTGTCCCTCATCTGCTATGTTGCGCGCACTGTGCTGCTGCAGGCTCATGCTGCCCGGGAAAAGGCCTCGCTCGAAAGCCGGAATGTTCAACTCGAGGGCCTTGCCACGCGCGACCCTCTCACCGGCATCGGAAATCGTCGCTCGCTTGCCGGAGTCTACGGCAAACTGCAGGCCGCGGCCAGCCGCGAGAATCTCTCCATCCTCTTGATGGATATTGACCGCTTCAAGCAGGCGAACGACTGCCACGGTCACCTGCACGGCGACAGAGTTCTTGTCGTTCTGGCCAGGAAGCTGGAGGAACTTTCGTCCAGGGTCGCCGGCAGCCATTGCGCCCGCTTCGGTGGAGACGAATTTGCACTCCTCCTGCCCAACGTCTCCCCGCAGAGAGCCTCGGCTCTGGCGGAAGAACTGCGCGTTTTATTCAGCAGACATGAATTTCAGGCAGGAACTGGAAGAGTAACCCTCAGCATTGGCATTGCCTCGCTGCAATCAGCGCACGCGCTGCCGCTCGAGCAGCTGATCTCCCACGCCGACTGCGCCCTCTACCGCGCCAAGCTGCTGGGCCGCAACCGGGTGGAAGTCCTGCCGCTGAGCGAGCCGGAGACCCCGGCTGGAGATCCCAACAGTTCGACCATGCGCATGGAGCTCCAGCATAACGAGGGATAGAAAAGCGGGACCGAAGTCCCGCCTTCTCTCCACTCAAATCGGGCTTACAAGTAAACGGCTACGTGCACTCCCATACTGCTCTACCGCCAGTGGCCTTCGATCAGCACCCACCCGCCATGCCGGTGAACCCAGCGATGGGGAACCCAAACCGCGTGTTCATGAGGCGGACGGTCCCAGCGCCCCGGAACCCACACATACCGCTCCCCATCCCAGCGGTGATAGCCCGCAATCCAGACAAATCCGGGTCCCGGGGCTACCGGGCGATGCTCCACAATCGGTGCGGGGGGACCGATGCGGACATAAACCTGCGCGTTTGAAGCGGCAGGAAGCAACGTGAAAGCAAGCAAAGCTGCCAGTGCAAACTTCTTCACAAGTCACTCCTTCAGCAACCAGAATTGCCGGACCTCCACTGCCTTTCCGGCTCGTTCCTGATTACAACATGAGGTCTGCCAAAAAGTTGCGAACCGAAGGTAGTGCTGCTGATCTCCGAACCATGGTCATTAACCACCTCCCGGTGTTAGTGCACACGCATCACGAAGTTTCTTTTCCCGATGTGACCTAGATCATACGAAGCCAACTATCCACATCCAAAAACCTTAGCGTATGTGTGATAGCTGTCACAGTCAACCGTTCTTCGAATTGCCTAACGTCCTCTCGTTCCTGCATGTTTCGCGTTACGAAAGATTAAGCGGAGATGCACACGACTTGAAGATGAGGGGTTAAGGATGGCATTGGCAGAAGAAGTTTTTGGCTTTTTTATTCCGACCGTTTCACTGATGGGAGTTGGCTGTGCGAAGGAAACCGGAGCACAGGCGAAGGCTCTCGGCGCAACCAACATGTTGATCGTTACCGATGCGGTCCTCAACAAGCTCGGCATAGCCGGCCAGATCAAGGCAATGATCGAAGGCGCGGGCCTTCGCGCCACCATCTATGACGGTGCGGAACCCAATCCAACCGACAAGAACGTCCACGATGGCGTCAAGGTATACGAAGAAAATCAATGCGACGGCATCGTCACCCTGGGTGGCGGCAGCTCGCACGACTGCGGGAAAGGCATCGGCCTTGTCGTTTCCGGCGGCGGAAGCATCCGTGACTACGAAGGCGTGAACAAGTCTTCAAAGCCAATGCCCCCGTTCCTGGCCATCAACACCACGGCCGGCACGGCCAGCGAGATGACGCGCTTCTGCATCATCACCAACACCGACACCCATGTGAAAATGGCGATCGTCGACTGGCGCGTAACTCCAAACGTCGCCATCAACGACCCGGTCCTTATGGCAGGCATGCCTCCCGCGCTCACCGCGGCAACCGGCATGGATGCCCTCACGCACGCGATCGAGGCCTACGTCTCCACCATTGCCACACCGATCACCGATGCCTGTGCTATCAAGGCCATCGAGCTGATCCGCGACTTCCTGCCCTCCGCCGTCGCCAACGGCAAGAACATGGAAGCGCGCGACCGCATGGCCTATGCGGAATACCTCGCCGGCATGGCATTCAACAACGCCAGCCTCGGGTACGTGCATGCCATGGCGCACCAGCTTGGCGGCTTCTACAACCTGCCTCACGGCGTCTGCAACGCCATCCTCCTTCCTTCGGTCTGCGACTTCAACCTGATCGCATGCCCCAAGCGCTACAAGAACATTGCCATCGCGCTTGGTCAGGATGTCACCGGCCTCTCCGATCTCGATGCCGGTGCAAGAGGTATTCAGGCCATTCGTCAATTGTCGGCTCTACTCGGCATTCCTTCCGGACTCGCGGAACTCGGTGTCCGCGAAGATGATCTCGAAGTGATGGCGACCAACGCCAAGAAAGACGCTTGCCAGCTTACGAACCCCCGGACCGCGACGCTGCAACAGGTCGTTTCCATCTTCATGTCCGCAATGGGCACTCATGCGGTCGGCGCCCAAGACATTCGCGCCGTCGCTTAACCCGGGTCCCAAGCCTCTCCCAATCAAAAACGCCCTCACCGGATTCGGTGAGGGCGCCTTTTTGCAGTGGACAGATTTCCCGATGCGCCAGCTTAGGCAGCCACTTCCACCTCGGCGCTGAGAGCTTCAATGGCCGCAAGGCAATCGTCTCTGCTCACATCGTGATGGGTCACCGCACGGATCGCATTTGGTCCTACCGTGCTTATCAACACTCCACGGGCCTTGAGCCGCGCAACCAGATCCGAGGCGCTCACACCCCCCGTGAGTTTGAAAATCACAATGTTTGTCTCCACCGCATCCAGATCGATATCGACACACTCCATGTGCGACAGCGCCTCTGCCAGCAGACGGGCATTGGCATGATCCTCGTGCAACCGCGCGGGCATCCTCTCCAGCGCAATCAATCCCGCTGCAGCCAGCACACCCACCTGGCGCATGCCGCCGCCCAGCGCTTTGCGAAAGATACGCGCCTGTTCCATCCTCTCTGCCGACCCCACCAGCATCGACCCCACCGGCGCGCACAGCCCTTTCGACAGGCAGAACATGATGGTGTCGAATCCGCGCGTCAGCGTCTTCACATCCACGCCCAGCGCCGTCGATGCATTGAAAATGCGCGCACCATCCAGGTGTACCGGGAGCTTCCGTTCTCTTGCCCCGCCCCAGATCTCCTCCAAAACCGGAAGGGCGGTAACCCGCCCGCCCGTCAGGTTCGCCGTGTTCTCAATTTCAATCAATCCCGTCGCCGCCCGAAACGATCCGCGCTTGTAGATCACCGGTTCTATGTCCGCCCATGTCAGTGTTCCGCGTTCCGTCGGCACCGCGCGCACCAGGCATCCGGAAAATACCGCTGTCGTCGCCATCTCCCAATCGAGAATATGCGAGCGCGATTCGCAAATTACTTCCTGCCCCGGCTGCGTCAGAAGCCGAATGGCGATCTGGTTTCCCATCGTGCCCGTCGGCACGAACAATGCATCCTCGCGCCCGAAAATCTCCGCGGCCCGCTTCTCCAGCAGGTTTACAGTGGGATCCTCGCCATAAACGTCATCGCCCACCTCAGCCGCCGCCATCGCCGCTCGCATCTCCGGCGTGGGCCGCGTAACCGTATCCGACCGCAAATCAATCAACTCAGCCATTTTTCAGTTCTCAGCTTTCAGTCGTCAGCTCAGTTCAGAGTTTCAATGCCTCTTTTTCCCTAATCCCTGGCCCCTATTCCCTGCTTTTAAGGTATCTGCCCCATCGGCAGTTCCATCACCGGCGTCACCTTCCCATTCGTCGACGCATACGCCCACATCCCGTGGAAGTTCTCACGCAAACCCGGTTCCGCCTTCAGCAGCGCTCCCAGCACCGCGATCGCTTCGGTCCGCAACACGGCGGGATCCGTGGACCCGGTCGACTCGTACGAGACGCCAAGATCCGCCTCGTGCAGAGAAGCGTCCACGCGTATGCCGTCGATCTTCCACGTTCGGTCGCCGCTCGTTACCGAATCGGGAAACGAGTCCGCCGTCGGGCCGCCCTTGATCTGCGCCTGTTCCTGTGCCAGCTTGTCCAGGTTCGGCGAGGATAGAAAATCCACGGGAAGTTCGAGGTACCGTGCCATTTCGAACGTGTACCACGCGGCCCATGGCAGGTTGCTCTGCGCCAGTTCGCGCGCTCGCGTCCAATACCACACCGCGTCGTGGCCGCCGAAGTCACCCTGCCGCGCCGAAAATCCGCCTAGCTTCCATCCCGAAAGCCCTGTCGTATCCCAAACCAGCACGAATCCCATCTGACCCGCCAGGGGAGCCCCGGCGGCATCTGAAAGAATCAACGCATACTTCCCCGGCGGCAACGCACGCATGCTGATCGTGACCGTCATTGACCCATTCGCATTCGAGCAGAAGAACTGCGTGTCCGATGGCGCGGTCAGCGTGCTTGCGTCCAGCAAGTACATATTGCGCAATTGGACCTTGCCGCCCTTCACAAGAGGCGCGGCATCCTCGATGGCCCCGCGGATTCCATCCCATTGCCCCGACATTGCCGGTAGTAGAACGCTTTGCAACGCGCTCGTGTCCTGCCGGACCACGGCATCGGACAATTGCTCCCCCATCGACGCCAGGGTGGCGCGAACGTCCGGCGTCAAGGCCGCCTGTGTCGTGCAACTTGCAGCAAATCCCGTCGCCGGCGCCGCCATCAAGAGCGCGGCTATGAATCTCTTCGCGCAGAAGCACATCGATTGCTTTTCCTCTCTACCGCACTGCGTATTTCGTAGCTGAAGTGTCGCCAAACCTGCCATTCTGGGAACCCGGCAACACGCCCGGTTCCAGGAACTTCGCATCGAGGTACGCCGCTTGCGAAAGACGCGCTAAAAACTCTACGAGCGTTCCCTGGCCACTGATAGTCTAATGCAATGGGGTGGTGCGAAAACGTCCAGTCCGGACCCGCACAGCCTCAAGGGACTGGTCTCCATGCGTACATTCGCTGTGCCGCAATCACGCATCTCTTCCCGATTTCCCGGTGTATCGTGCTCGCCGGCGCATTCCTGGTCGGCACCGTTCTTTGCAGCGCGCCAATGGCAGCGCAGTCGCCATCCCAGCCTCAAGCCGCATCCCCAACATCGCAGTCCCAACCGGCCAGCCCGCACCAACCCCGCTCTCACCGGCATTTGAAACAGCAGCAACCTGCTCCAGTAGCACAAACACCGCCTCCGCCGCCTCCCCTGCCGGCGTGGCCGATCAACGACCAACCCAGCCCTGCCTCCGTTGTCTGGGATGCCAACGGCCTTCGCATCCATGCCTCGAACTCCAGCCTCCGGCAAATCCTCAGCGAGGTCTCTACTGAGACGGGGACGAAGGTCGAAGGTTTGAATGCCGACCAGCGCATTTACGGCGAGTACGGTCCTGGCAACGCGCGCGACGTGCTCTCGCAACTTCTGCAAGGTTCCGGTTACAACGTTCTTCTGGCCGGAGATATCGGCCAGGGCGCCCCGCGTCAAATCGTCCTCAGTCCCAGGCTGGCAGGCCCCGGTGGCGCGCCAAGGTCCGCTATCAATCGTCCTCAGCAGGAAGGCGACGACGAACAGGATCAACCTGAAGAGCAGCCGGCCGTGCAAGCTCCTCCGGTGCAAAACAATCCGCAGCCCGGTGGCCCAGGTGGCCCCATCCGCACTCCACAGCAGGTGATGGAAGAAATGCAGCAGCGGCAGATTCTGCAGCAGCAACAGCAGCAGCAACAACAACAGCCGCAGCAGCAGAATCCGCAGCAATAGCTTGTGTGCCTGAATTGGTCGAGAAGTCTATTGTTAAATTTTATCCGCAAACACCTGAAAGCGTGAAGCCTGGCGCCTGTGCCTGCCTCGATCCTGAGCGCGCAATAAATGCTCTATTCGGGCGCCAACTGTGTTTGTACCTTGATCGCCACCTGAGCTGTTCGCGGACGCATCAGCGCAAAGCCGACGCGAAAAATTCCATAAGCGGTGAGTACGCCAAACGCCATCGCTCCGACTGCGGCGCAAACCAGCATCACTAAATTAATTACTTCAGCCATATGTTAAACCCCCGTCAAAAATCGCTGGGGAAAGTTCCTCATGGTTGTTGGATGCATGCCCCGGCGATCCTCGCCGAATGCTGCAGCTCTATCTCAAGGATTGTCGCAGAAAACCAGCCGCGTTGACCCCTGTTTCTATTGCCAAATAGAATACCCCTAGTACGTCCGTAATTCCGGACCCGGCTACATAACGAAGGTTCCTGAGCAGAGTCTCCTTGCGTAACATCTAACGCCGGAGGGCCGTCTCCCAGGCTCCCACCATCTTCACTTCGCCTGACCATGTCCATTACTCACATCTCGGTGCGTGGGGCGCGCCAGCATAACTTGCGCGACATCAACGTGCGCATCCCCCGCAACACGCTGACCGTGGTCACCGGTCTCTCCGGCTCGGGCAAAAGTTCGCTCGCCTTCGACACCATCTACGCCGAGGGCCAGCGCCGCTACGTTGAAACGCTCTCCGCCTACGCCCGCCAGTTTCTCGACCAGATCGAACGCCCCGACGTCGATTCCATCGAAGGGCTCAGTCCCGCCATCTCCATCGAGCAGAAAACCACCAGCCGCAGCCCTCGCTCCACCGTCGGCACCATCACCGAGATCTACGACTACCTCCGCCTCCTCTACGCCTCGGTGGGCACTCCCCACTGCCCCAACTGCGGCCGTCCCATCACCCGCCAGACCGCCGACCAGATCGTCCAGCGCATCCTGCAGCTAGGAACCGGCGAGCGCGTCACCGTCATGGCCCCCGTCGTGCGAGGCCGCAAGGGTGAATTTAAGGATTTGCTCGATCAGCTTGATCAGCAAGGCTTTCGCGCCCGCGTCGACGGCGAAATCATCGACCTTCCGAGCCCCCTCGCTCGACAAGCGCAAGAACCACACCATCGAAGCCATCGTCGACCGCATCCTGCTGAAACACGAAGATGTTAACCAAAAGTCCGCCGCACCGCAGGTGCCGGGTGCCCCATCCTTGGCGCGGATCGGGGTCGCCGCGAACGCGGTTCGCGGGGCGGAGCCAAGGCTGGGAAAGCAGGATCCTCATCCCGGCAAACCCTCCGTCGAAAAGCGTCTCGAAGCCGCCATCACCAAGGCCCTTCAACTCGCCAACGGCCTCGTCTCGTCGGCTTCGCCAATGGAGAAGAGCAGATCTTCTCCTCCTCCATGGCCTGCCCCGACTGCGGCCTCGACGTTCCCAAGCTCGAGCCCCGCAGCTTCAGCTTCAACTCCACCTTCGGCGCCTGCCCGGAGTGCCACGGCCTCGGCTCGCTCTACGATCTCGACCCCGCCAAGGTCATCACCGACTGGTCCAAGCCCCTGCTCGACGGCGGCCTCGGACCCGGCTCTGCATCGCAATACCTGCTCCGCCTGATCCATCTCGCCGCTGAGCGCTACGGCATCGACCTCAAAAAGCCCTTTGAAGATCTGCCTCCCAAGCAGCAGCACATCCTCGTCTACGGACCGCCCAAGGGCGAAGCCCCGCGCACCGGCTTCCACGGCATCCTCAACTATCTCCGCGACACCATCGACGAAGCCCGCAGCGACGGCTACCGCGAGTACATGATGAACTTCATGTCCGCCACGCCCTGCCCTGCCTGCCGCGGCAAACGCCTGCGCCCCGAGTCCCTCGCCGTCAAAATCGGCGGCCTCTCCATCGCCGACTTCACCGCGCTCCCGCTCAACCGCGCGCTCTCCGCCGCCTACGACCTCAACTTCACCGCGCGCGAAGCCCTGGTCGCCGACCGCATCCGCCGCGAGATCGTCGAGCGCCTGGAATTCCTCTGCGCCGTCGGCCTCAACTACCTCTCGCTCGATCGCAACGCCGCCACCCTCTCCGGCGGAGAAGGCCAGCGCATCCGCCTCGCCACGCAAATCGGCTCGCGCCTTCGCGGAGTCCTCTATGTGCTCGACGAGCCCTCCATCGGCCTCCACCAGCGCGACAACTCCCGCCTCATCGAAGCCCTCGTCCGCCTTCGCGATCTCGGCAACACCGTCCTCGTCGTCGAGCACGACGAAGACACCATCCGCCACGCCGACTACGTGCTCGACCTCGGCCCCGGCGCCGGCCGCCTCGGCGGATACGTCGTCGCCCAGGGCACGCCTGCCGACATCATGGCCTGCCCCGAATCGCTCACCGGCCGCTATCTCTCCGGTGCGACCAGCATTCTTCATCGCGCCGAACCCCGCGCCCTCACCGGCAAATGGATCACCGTCAACGGCGCCCGCGAGCACAACCTGCAGGACCTCACCATCCGCATCCCGCTCGGCGTCATGACCGTCGTCACCGGCGTCAGCGGCAGCGGAAAAAGCACCCTCATCAACGACATCCTCTACCGCTCGCTCGCCAAGACCCTCTACGGATCGCGCGAAGAACCCGGCGTGCATGAGTCCCTCGAAGGCGCCGACCAGATCGACAAAGTCATTCGCATCGACCAGTCGCCCATCGGCCGCACGCCGCGCTCCAACCCCGCCACCTACACGCAGGTCTTCTCGCCCATCCGCGACCTCTTCGCCATGCTGCCCGAAGCGCGCGAGCGCGGATACAAACCCGGCCGCTTCAGCTTCAACGTCACCGGCGGCCGCTGCGAGGCCTGCCAGGGCGACGGCCAGCGCCGCATCGAAATGAACTTCATGCCCGACGTCTACGTGCAGTGCGAGGTGTGCAACGGGCGCCGCTACAACCAGGAAACCCTCGCCGTAAAATTCCACGGCTACTCCATCGCCGACATCCTCGACCTCACCATCGAAGACGCGCTCACCGTGCTCGCCGACGTACCCACTGTGCGCCAGAAGCTGCAGACTCTCGTCGACGTCGGCCTCGGCTACGTGCATCTCGGCCAGAGCGCGACCACGCTCTCCGGCGGCGAGGCCCAGCGCATGAAGCTGGCTCGCGAGCTCTCCAAGCGCCAGACCGGCCGCACGCTCTACTTGCTCGACGAGCCCACCACCGGCCTGCACTTCGACGACGTGCGCAAGCTGCTCGAAGTCCTGCACCGCCTCACCGACCTCGGCAACTCCATCATCATCATCGAGCACAATCTCGACGTCATCCGCAATGCCGACTGGATCCTCGATCTCGGCCCCGAAGGCGGCGAAGACGGCGGCCGCGTCGTCGGCGAAGGCCGCCCCGCGAAAATCGCCAACACTCCCGGCTCCTACACCGGCCAGTTCCTCGCCCGCTACTACGCCTCCCACAACGGCAAGCTCGAAGAGATCGCGCCTTCATCCGCGTCAGACAACGTGGAAGTGGGTGCCCCATCCTTGGCGGAGCCAGGGGTGGGAAAACTGGAATCTCCGAACGGGAATGGTAATCTCAGTAGACCGAATGGCAATAGAAAACGCTCCGGTTCAGTTGCAGTTCCTGACAAATCGGAACGGCCAAAGCGGTCCCAAAGCAGGAAACCGGCCCGTGCATGAGCACATTCCCCGAGCCAATGCCGAACGAGCCTGAGGATCCCCTCACTGGCGAGGACGTTGCGCCACCTTCCACCGCCCCTGTCGCGCCCGAAAACACTCCCGCACCCCCCGCCGAGTGGATCGCCGAACCTGGAGCTTCCACGCAGCCAAATGAACCGGCGCCATCCGTCTTCGCTGCACCGCCAACGGCAGACGAGATCCTCCGCCAACCCATCTTCGCCGTAAACGTCGAGCCGGCGATTCCCCGCGAAGAGCGCATCCCGCATCTCGGCCACCTCGGTCTTTTGGTCCTGCTCGCCATCTTCGGCTTCATCGGCACCATGATGCTCGTGCCGCTCGCCCTGCACTATCACCTCTTCGGTGTCACCAGCCTCACCGAGGCCGCCACCGATTACCACTATGCCCTCGGCAGCCAGGCCGCGCAGTATGTCTTCACCTTCGTCGGATGCCTGGTCGTCTTTCCGATCCTCTGGCGCAAGCCCTTCTTCGACGGCATTCACTGGCACGGCGCAACCGTATTCCACCGCACCGCGCGCCTTATCAGCGCCGCGGTCCTCTGCTTCTTCGTCGCCATGATCAACGGCATCCTGATGCCCGGCCCCACCAATGCGCCCATCGACCAGCTCTTTCACGCACCCGGAGCCGCCTGGCTCCTCTTCGCCTTCGGCGTCACCCTCGCGCCCTTCTTTGAAGAGATGGCCTTCCGCGGATTTCTGCTTCCATCGCTCTGCACCGCTTACGACTGGTCCGTCGAACACTTCACCGGTGCGCCTCGCCGTCCGCTCGACGAGCACGGCAACCCACAGTGGTCCATGTCCGCCATGATCGTGGCTTCCATCCTCACCAGCATTCCCTTCGCGCTGATGCACGGAGCGCAGACCGGCTAGTCGCTCGGCCCGTTTCTCCTGCTCATCTTCGTCAGCCTCGTCCTCTGCGCGGTCCGCCTCAACACCCGCTCGCTCGCCGCCAGCACCCTGGTCCACGCCTGCTACAACTTCATGCTCTTCTCCTTCATGCTCCTCGGCACCGGCGGCTTCAAACACCTCGACAAGATGTGAAAGCAGCATCGAAATTCTTCCATCATTAGCGGTGTCATTCTGAGTGAACGGGGCCCAAACGTCTTTCAGTTGAGGTGGTGAGCGAAGAATCTGCTTCTGCTCTTTTCGCTTTCTGCTAAGGACGTCAGGCCCACGACACGGGATCTGGAAGCTCTCGATTCTGCGCCTTTACAATCGCATTGATGCCCACCCACGCCCAGCAACTGCTCTCATCTTCTCGCCCGCACCAGCTTCAAGCTCGGCCAGTTCAAGCTCTCCTCCGGCGGCACCAGCGACTACTACATCGACTGCCGCACCACCACGCTCCACGCCGAAGGCGGCCGCCTCACCGGCCACGCCATCCTCGAACTCCTCGAAGAGAACACATCGAAGCAGAAGCCGTCGGCGGACTCACCATGGGCGCCGACCCCATCGTCTCCAACGTCGCCACCGCCAGCGCCTGGCGCGCACTTTAGCACCCCGGCGCGCCGCTGCTCCACGGCTTCCTGGTCCGCAAAGCCGAAAAGGCCCACGGCACCGGCCGCCGCATCGAAGGCTTCTGCCGCGAAGGCGCCCGCGTCGTGATTGTCGACGACGTCTGCACCACCGGCGCCTCCACCATCAACGCCATTGAAGCCGCGCGCGAAGCCGGCATGATCGTCGCCGCCGTAGTCTGCATCGTCGAGCGCGAAGAAGCCAACGGCCGCCCCGCCGTCGAAGCCGCTGCGGCACGGCGCACCTTTCCTGCCCTCTTCACCGCAACCGAGGTCCGCGCCGAGCACGTCCGCCAACTGGAGTCCGCTCGCTGAATCGCAGCCCTGCCCGCGTCATTCACTTGTCACCAAAACGAAAACAGGCCATCCGGGCGCTTACCCTGGATGGCCTGCAAGTCGTGCTACTTTAATCTATCTATTTCTTTTCTTTCTAGAAATATTGGCTTTCGCCTTTAATCGCGTCTAATCTTCTAATTTAGGAACGATCCTTACGATCTTTAGTTGCTGCTCGGAGGCGGCGTGGCCTGCGATGCTGTAGCGGGAGCCTGATCGCTGTTCATGTTGGACAGCAGCTGCACCTCCACGCGGCGATTCTGCTTGCGGCCGTCCGCCGTCGTGTTCGGCGCAACTTCCTTGTCCTTGCCGATGCCGATCAGGTAGAACCGGTGCGCGGCAATGCCGTACTTCGCGGCCAGGTACTGCACCACCGCATCCGCGCGGCGCTGGCTCAGGTCATAGTTGTACTGCAGCCGAACCAGTCGAATCCGTTCCGCCTGTCACTTCGAGAATGTAGCTCTTCGCCGTCCCAAGCTGCGCCGCAAAGGTGTCCAGCTGATCCTTGTCGTCCTTGGTCAGCACGGCCTTGTCAAAGCCGAAGTTACCGACACATTGGCCATCGGCTTGTAGTTGTCCAGCCCCTTCACAACGCAGTCCAGCGAGTCTGCGCGGTGCACGGCATCGTTCGCCGCCGTCTCCGCATCGCCGGCAGCCTTGGTCGCATTCTGCGCATTCTGGGCGGCTGTATCCGCCGCGCCCTGCGCCTGCTTGATGCCCGCCTGTGCGCGGTCGTCCACATCGTGAACGCGCGGTTGTTATCCGCCGTCTTCTGGTCCAGTGTCGGTGTGGTCGATAATCGGCGCCGTCTGGGTTTTCACATAGTTCTTGGTCGCGCATCCCGTCACGCCCAACATTGCTACGGCAGCTGCCATCAGCAATCCATGTGAAGTTTTCATCGTGTCCCCATTTCTTGACCGCCTCGGTTTTGCCTGACCCTCTTTAACCACCATCAGGCGGGCGGCGACATTTCGTGTCGCCCTCTACATTGCATTCCACCCGCCAAACGGCTATTGCCCCTATCTTGCTCAAACAAGAGAGCTACGCCGCATCTGTGGAAAACTGGTCAAGCCCGTTGGATATGTAATTTTTACTTGGTCCGGTAAGGATTGCATTTCCTGCCGGCCAGGAACGCCTCGTTTGCCACACCCAGTATCCTAGGAGTTGGTGTCCTCGCCGCCGCGCTGCCTGAATGGACCTCTTCGAGAAAATCCGTCTCCTGCCCACCCAGCCCGGCGTCTACCTCTACAAAAACGCCGAGGGCGAGGTCATCTACGTCGGCAAGGCCAAGAACCTTCGCTCCCGCGTCCGCTCCTATCTGCTTGAAGCCTCGCAGGCCAACGCCAAAACCGGCTCGCTCATGCGCGAGGCCGTCGACCTCGACTACATCCTCGTCGCCAACGAGCACGAAGCCCTCGCGCTCGAAAACAACCTCATCAAGCAGCGCAAGCCGCGCTTCAACATCCTGCTCCGCGACGACAAGACCTACCCCTACGTCAAGCTCACGCTCGCCGACCGCTTTCCCAAAGTCTTCGTCACGCGCCGCCTGCGCAAAGACGGCTCCGCCTACTACGGCCCTTACTTTCCCGGCAACCTCGCCTATCGCGTCGTCGAGCTCATCCATCGCAGCTTTCTCATCCCCAGTTGCAAGGTCGATCTCTCGCGCTACCATCCCCGCGCCTGCCTGCAGTACTACATTCATCGCTGCCTCGGCCCCTGCGTCGAAGGACTCACCACGCCTGAAGTCTACAAGCAGGCCGTCCGCGACGCGCAGCTCTTCCTCGAAGGCCGCCACGTCCGAACTCGAGCGCTCCCTCACCGCCCGCATGATGGCCGCCGCCGAAGCCGAGCAGTTCGAAGCCGCCGCGCGCCTGCGCGACCAGCTCTCCACCGTCCACCAGCTCCAGGAAAAGCAGCGCATCGCCACCGCCGAGCAGAGCGACGACGCCGACGTCTTCGGCTATCACTTTGAAGACGGCAGCCTCGCCGTCAATCTCTTCCACATGCGCGCACGGCAAAATCGTCGACCGCCGCGAATTCTTCTGGGAAGACCTGCCAGAACTGCTCGAAGCCGATCGGCAGATCGCGAACAAATCGTAACGAATGGACGGGTGCCCCATCCTCGACGCAGTCAAAGGCTGGGGAAACGGATCGAACCGACAGCCCTTCCACGCCGGCACCGGTCTTCTCCGCCCTGCTCAAGCAGCTCTACATCGACCAGCACTACGTCCCGCGCACCATCCTCGTCCCCGTCGACTTCGACGATCGCGAAGCCCTCGCCGCGCTGCTCACCGAGCGCACCGGCCATCGCATCGAAATCGCCGTTCCCCAGCGCGGCGAAAAGCGCTCCCTCGTCGATCTCGCCGGCCAGAACGCCAAGCAGTCCTACATCGCAGCGCTTCCGCGTCCTCGAGCCCTCGCGCAAAGCCATTCAGGAAGCCCTCGCCGACGCCCTCATGCTCCCCGAGCTGCCCCGCCGCATCGAGTGCTTCGACATCTCCCACATCCAGGGCGCTGAAACCGTCGCTTCGCTGGTCGTCTGGGAAGACGGCAAGATGAACAAGTCAGCCTATCGCAAATTCAAAGTCATGACCGTCGCTCGGCGTCGACGACTTCGCCTCCATGCGCGAAGTCGTCCACGCCGCTACCGCCGCATCCGACGCAGGAAGACAAGCATGAATCGCAGCATCCATGACTCGACCTGGCTTAATTGCAAACCGGGTGCCCCATCCATGACAACGTCATCGGGTGGCGAACCGCGAACATCGCTTCTGAAAGGGCACGACCTCAGTCGTGCCGAACGGCAAGAAGTGTCAGGGCACGACTTCAGTCGTGCCGCTAACGGCGCTCAAGAAGACGGGGCTTTAGCCCCTGAGGGAAGCGTCCTCCAAAGAACCCTCGACCATGCCCTCCCTCATCCTCATCGACGGCGGCCTCGGCCAGCTCCACGCCGCCGCCGAAGCCCTCGAGTCGCTCGGCTTCACCTCGCAGCCGCTCGCCTCCATCGCCAAAAAGGAAGAAGTCATCTACCTCTACGGCAACGAAGACGAGCCCATCGTCCTCGACCGCCGCTCGCCCGTGCTTCATCTCGTCCAGCTCATCCGCGACGAGAGCCATCGCTTCGCCGTCGGCTATCATCGCCAGCGCCGCGCCATGCGCGACCGCGACTCCGAACTGCTCAACATCCCCGGCGTCGGCCGCGCAAACCCGCCAGCGCCTGCTCACCCACTTCGGCAGCCTGCGCGACGTGCAGCAAGCCACCGCCGAATCCCTCGCCGCCGTCGTCCCCCGCAAAACCGCCGAAACCATCTGGCGGCACTTCCACGAGCCACAAACGATGGAAGCAGCCAAAAACTAGAACTCGAAAAACACACCCGCGAAGGCGGCCTGTCCTCTGCGTGAATGCGCCCTCAGACGCTGAGCGAACCGTCTCATGCAAGTGTCATTCTGAGCGAACGGGGCCCCGAACGTGACCAGGGGCCCCGCAGAGCGAAAGCTCTGTGGGGTAGGTTGGGGGTGGTGAACGAAGAATCTGCTTCTCCTTTCTGCGTCAGAGAATCGAATCCTTCTCCTGACTTATCTCCGCCATCCTCGAGGAGCGCAGCGCAGCCCGAAGGATCTACTTCGAGAAATTCAGACGTCGGCACGAACGAGGGTGCCCCATCCAAGCTCAGCTTGGGTGGGAAAGCACGATCTGACCAGCAGCGATTTTCATTTTTCTCGTGTCGCAGCCGAATCTGCGCATTTCCTCCCTCTGACCCGGACTGTGTCCGAAAAACGGTTCCTCACAATCAGCCCCTCTCCGCGACGCGCTTCCGATCTGATAGCTACAAACCACTCGGAGACTGCTCCTCCGATAGTTTGTTACTCAATAAAGCGGCTTGAAGTGATGCTGCGCAAAGGCGTATACCACTGAAGAACACCATGTAGTCCCTCGCGCCAGATCAATGTCTTGTTTGCGGGTATCGCTTGGATTTTCGTCCTTGGAATGGAGAGTCAGCCTCGGACGAAATATGCCCCTGCTGCTTTATCCAATTCGGGTACGATGACGCCAATGGCGGCGATGTAAGCGTACGCATCCAGATTTACGCGGACTGGAGAAAGCGCTGGATCAAAGATGGCATGAGATGGAACAGCCGAGGGACGAAACCACCAGTTGATTGGAACCCGGTTGAGCAGCTTCGGCAGATTGGCATCGAGTCGTGAGCCAGTCACCCGGCCACTCTTCCCCTGGGCAAATCTTGGCCAGGTGTCCGCTTGCGAAAAGCACGAGCGGAACCTTCGGTACTATGATTGGCAGCAAATCATCTTTGTAGGGGAGTGAGAGGGTGACTGTAGATCCGCCGTATAACGCCTCTGAGAGAGTCACCTTATTTCTGTTGGGTGCGCTTGCTATTTGGCTCGCGATAAGAGGCGTGTCCACCGGCGAAATCGGACTCAAATTAGCCACTTTCAGGCGATCTGACAATGAGCCTCTATTTTGGTTCGGTATTGGGATGAACCTCTTCATGGGCGCATGTTTGTTGGCATGGTCTTTCGGCATGAACCTCTTCAAATGAGTGCGCAGAAACGCGTTTTCGGGTGCTCTGAGTGAATCACCGTCCACTCGTCAGTAACAAATCTGCAAACAACCACCCTCGTCCGCCCCGCAAATGTTTTAGCTCTCGCTTACTATTCATATCCCTTCCCCATCGCTCCTCGCTTCAACCGCGACCATGCGCTCAATCACCTTCTCGATATATCCACCCCCATTGAACGCATCCCCGGGCAGCTCATCGATAAACCGGATCCTGCCCGTTCGATCGAGAACAATCCCCAGCGGAAAATCAGTCGCCCCAAACATCTGTGCCGCGGTATCGGGAACGACAAGCGTCGCCGATCCGCGCAGTTCCTTCAAGATCTCCTCGTGCGCAGACTGAACCGGAATTACCGAATCATCCGCAAACACAAGCCCGTAGGCATGGATCGGCGTGTCCTTGTTGACGCTCGCAAATTCGGTTAGCGTCTTCATCATCTTTCTGCACCCGCCACACCAGTCTGGAAACAATACGAGCACCGTCGCCGAAGCAAAGTGCGTATCGATCTGCGCCTTTGCCGTGGGCGACTCCAGCGCGCGCAGCACCTTCACGCTGGGCAGCCGTGCACCCAACAGACCATATCGCACGTTAACCGCGTCGATCCGCTGCCTGTCTT
This sequence comes from uncultured Acidobacteriaceae bacterium, assembly GCA_963830285.1. Lineage (GTDB taxonomy): Bacteria > Acidobacteriota > Terriglobia > Terriglobales > Acidobacteriaceae > Telmatobacter. The sequence continues at coordinate 523,794 of CAWHLU010000005.1, read as the reverse complement.
CCGCTGTTAGTACTGCCGTCGCATTCTGCGCGCCTTCCACATCGGCAGCCGCAACCTGCGCGGCGCCGTCGTCTCCGCCGTAGCGATTCAGAAAGGCCAATTCCATCGCCGATTCATACAACGCGCCCACGCTCATTACCGCATCGCCATGCGCAGACTTCAACGGCATATTCTGCGCCAGTGCCGCAACGATGGCAGGATGTTCTTCTGCGGCCAGTGTCAGAGCCAATGGATTCGATGCCTGCTCCAGCTGGTTCTTCATATAGCGCACCGCGTAAGCTACCTCGGCATCGTAGGGCAGGCGCAGCATCTCGCGCGTGGTCTGCACCGCCAGGTCCATTGCGCCGATGTGCACCAGCGCATTCACGCTCAACGCATAGGCCTGCGCCCGGTGCGCTTCCAGATGACTCGCCACATAGTTCAGCGCCGCGGTGTTCGCGGCGTTCCAATCCTGGCCGAGCGCGCACAGCCGCGCCAGATCGTACAGATCATCTCCCGAATAGTCCCCCGGCTTTGCCGCATCGCAAGCTTCTCTCGCCTTGTGCATTCCCACGGTGAGCGCCCCCAACTCCGCGTCTGACCAGTTGTCCAGCGACCCCCGCACCACCTCCAGGGGGTGCATTGCATCTTTATAGATTTCGCCGGGAGTTTGAGTAGGAGATTCGGTAGACTGTGTCACCGCAGCGGGCGCATTCGAATTCTGCGCGGGCACCTGCGCTGGCGGCCTTTGCTGTCCGCGCAAGCACATGAAGCCGCCAAACAGAAGCAGACCAGTCCCTAAAAACCTTCGACGGATGCTTGCCAACCGGTTCCTCCCTTTCGCGAATCGGCTTCGAACCATGCGTGAGATGGGCTGCCGAAATGCTGAACTGCTGCCACGGACCTCCTAAGTTTATAGTACATGCTCCTATATTCATAGGACATATTCTGAACCCGCCGTATTTGAAGCCGATGCGGCTCGACTGATTCGAATCCTGCGAATCCTCTTGAGCCCTTTGGCTACACTCCGGCTGATCGGACTCTTTGCGATGCCGGAAAACGAACAACCAGGCGGACTTCGCGCGCATCCCACCGGATGTCAGCGGAGGTGATTCTCCCCATGCTGCGCCTTGGTTTTCGCCCTGCTCTGCTCTTCGCTTCCACCGCTCTTCTAGCCGCAACACTCGCGACCTCCGGTTGTGGGGACGGCAACCATCCCGACGTCAAATTGGCTGTCTACAACGCGCTCGATCAGAACGACCTGCGCAGCGTCACAGTCACTGAGGACCGCACTGCCGGGGTCATTACGCTCAGCGGCATCGTGGGCGCCAACGACCGCAGGCAGCGCGCAGAGCAGGTCGCACAGCAGGCCGCATCCGGTTATTCCATCGTCGATCGCATCAAAGTCGATGATGCCGGCCTCCAAGGCGAGGAAAAAGCAGCAGTGCAGACCGCGGAACTCGACAGCAATATCGAAGATCGTTTCAGGGCGACGCTCCAGTCCAACCCCGCGTTGCGAAAACAGAAGATCGAGTACTCCGCTTACAACGGCACCCTCACGTTGAAAGGCTCCGTCATAACTGCGCGCGATCGCAAACAAGCCGAAGACCTCGCCAAGAGAATTCCCCAGGTTCAGCACGTCATCAACGAAATCCAGATCAAACCGGGCAAACCTTCACCCGCAAATTCCTGACCGAGCCAGCGCATACCTCTCAATACAAGTACAGCCATCACGCCTTCCCCAAGGCATGTCATCCCGAGCGAAGTCGAGGGACCTGTGGTTGTCTTTGAACCAGCTCGCCGGTCACAAGTGCTCCACTGGCCCAATCCCTTTCTGCGACCGAACAGAAGCACCCTCGCTGTGCGCCGCTCGACTCATCGACCCGGCCTGTCAAGCCCTCTTTTTCATTTTCTCGGCTAAGACGCTCAATCTAAACGAAGAATTCCCGTCGCCGATTTGCATGGTAATTACGGCGCCCATGGCACAATAGTTTCAAGATTGCCCAGCAAGCTGTCGCCCCTGCTCGGCCCTGCCATTGTTGACAGGCACCTGGCCCGCTGGATCCGGATCGAAGTTGCCCTAAGTCCTGTCGCTGCATATCTTTATGGCCAACTTCAATCTACGCAAATATTTGCCGCCAACTCTCTTTGCAGCTCGCTGAAAACAGGATATCTACCTCCAGAGACCGGATAAGGGGGGGTGCTCCGAGAAGGGACGCGGGTTCTGCTGCGCGCAGCCTGGGTCCGGAAACGATTCAAAGTTCGCAGCAGCTATCCGTGCGCTTGAATCGCAAATTTCTTGCAGCAAACCGGGCACTCGTGTTCCTTCGCATCATCCACGCTGATCATCCGCGTGCCACACGATGGACACTTGCCTTTATGCTCGCCCATTCCCACCATCGGCCCATAAAGCGGTGCCAACATGCCAAGCACAATCATCGGGACTCCGAGGAAGATACCCCAGCCCAGCAGGCACAGCAAAATTCCTGGGATGATCAGGATCGGAGCCGCAACGAGTCCGTAGTACAGGCCGCCAAACGCGCCCCGCACAGGGTGATGCTGGTGCTCATGCTGGTGCACTTCGTGCGCCACGGTCGTTCCGCAATTTGGGCAGAAGGTCCACGACGATGCGAGACGAGTTCCGCACTTCGCACAGTTTGCGTCCATAGGCAACCGCTCCTCACGGTTCACGCAGCCGACCGAGCGCCGCAACTCCGAGACGCATCCATTCGGGGCCCCGGCGAGAGGTCTTCGTCGCCGGGCGACCGTCTGCAGCCCGAAACGTTACCCCCAACACAACACCCCTGCCCGTGACCCTCATCACGGTTCGCTGAAACGTTCTAAAACCTCTGAAGAGTGGAGCCGAAGGCAGTCCGCCCCGCCGCAGGTGGCGTGCTACCCTCACATCACCGCATGAGCCAGCCAGTCTCCGCCGTTACCAACCAAGCTCAGGCTCCCGCCGATCTCCCCCGCGTCCTTGGAGCATCGCAGGCCACCGCCATCGTGGTCGGAACCATCATCGGCAGCGGCATCTTCCTCGTCCCCACTGAGATGATGCGCGACACAGGCTCCTCCGCGCTTGTCTATCTCGCCTGGATCGTCGGCGGCCTGCTCTCGCTGTTTGGCGCCATGACCTATGCCGAACTCGGCGCCATGCTCCCTTACGCCGGCGGCGAATACGTCTACCTCCGCGGAGCCTACGGTGACACGCCCGCATTCCTCTATATGTGGACGTGGTTCGCCGTTGCCAAGCCCGCATCGATCGCCGCCGTCACTATCGGTCTCGCGCGCACCCTGGAATTCTTTCCCGCTTTCCAGTTCCTCACCGCGCACGTTTTCGGCACGCCCTTGCTTTGGTCGCAGGTCTTCGCCATCGCCGTTACCTGGTTCATGACCGGACTCAACTACCTCGGCATCAAAAAAGCCGGCGACTTCCAGCTCGTCTTCACCATCCTCAAAGGTCTTCTCATTCTCATTGTCGCGGCGCTCTGCTTTGCCTCCGCCAGCGGCAGCATCAGCAACTTCGCCACGGGTTTGCCCCACGCCACCGGTGGCTTCAGCGGATTCATGCTCGCACTCATCGCCACCCTCTGGGCCTACGACGGATGGAACGACCTCACCATGGTTGCCGGCGAAGTGCGCCGCCCCGAGCGCAGCCTTCCCATCGCCCTCATCGGCGGCTTGTTCATCGTGGGCATTCTCTTCATGGCCACCAACGCCGCCATTCAATACATCCTGCCCGCCGCGCAGATCGCCTCCACCGAACGTCCCGCCGTCGCCGCGCTCTCCGTCGTCGCCGGCCCGCGCGGTGCAGGATTTGTCGCCGCTGCCATGGCCATCAGCATCTTCGTCACCCTCAACGGAACCATCATGTCCGGTGCGCGCATCCCCTTCGCCGCCGCCCGCGACCGCCTCTTCTTCCGTCAGTTCGCGCATATAAACCCGCGCTTCCAGTCGCCGTCCACCTCGCTCATCGTCCAGGCGCTGCTTTCCACCGTGCTCCTGCTCTTCCTGTCCCGTTTTCAGCAGCACTTCGAACTCGCCGTATTCGCCGAGTGGCTCTTTTACATGCTCACCGCCACCACCGTCTTCGTCTATCGCCGTAATCGCCCCGATCTCGCGCGCCCTTACCGCGTCTGGGGATACCCCATCCTCCCCGCCATCTTCGTTCTCTGCGCCGCCGGCGTCCTCGTCTACAGCTACGCCGGCAACCTCGAAGGCTCCCTCATCGGCACCGCCCTCATCCTCCTTGGCCTCCCCGTCCTCTGGCTGGTCCGCAAAATCTACGGGGTACCCAGCGACAGGTCCTAGTCGACGGGTGTTTCCACAGCCCATCCATCTGACCAGCCATTGCTCCCGGTGCCCGATGCCTCGATTTTTAGACATGGGGCTCCACGAATCCTGGGTCATTCGAGTATGCTGTGTCAGCGAGCCGATTCGTTGATCACTCCAGTGATCCAGGGAGAAACGTGCCAACAACCCGAACCCAGCTATGGCAAAGTCCGAAGTTCGCCATTGAACGCATCGAAGATGAAGAACGTGGCGCGCTCATCTTCCGGTTCACGGGAGCCTTCGCTGCAAACGAGATGTACGGCGTCCTCAAGCCGCTCGTCGTGGTCAACATCTTTGACTTCGACCCCCGGCCCGGCAAGGAGCTTCCGGGTCTCAACATCTTCGACATCACCGACGTTCCCACCCTCGATTCCTCCGGCCTCGGTCTCATCATCAGCCACTTCATCCGCTGCCGCGCCCGCGGTGTCCGCGTTGTTGCCGTCGGAGTCAGCCCCAACGTTATGCAGCTTTTTAAATTCACGCGAACGGATTCCCTCATCCCGACCGCCGCCAGCATCGAGGAAGCCATGGCTGTCCCTCGATCCTGAGAATCCGGAAAACAATCGACTACAACCGATTGATTGCATGCGCAGCGAGGCACCCATGCACGAATTCCAGAGACTGATCGAAGCGGCGAAGCAAGGCGCATTGGAAGAGGTCCGAACCATCCTCTCCGGACATCCAGAATTCATCAACAACAAGGACGATTCCGGCGCAACAGCTGTTCACTACGCTGCATTCGGCGGACACTGCGCCGTCGTCGAACTCCTTGTTCAGCAGGGCGCAGACATCAACGCCCGCGATGCAAAGTTCGGCGCAACTCCCGCCGGCTGGGCCATCGAATACATGCGCGAAATGGGCGGCCTACTCGGCATTGAACTCAGCGACTTCGCCTTCGCCATCCGCCGTGACGATGTCGAATGGACCGCGCGTCTTCTCAAGCGATTTCCCGCCCTCCGTCAGGCGTCCGATGAACATGGCACTCCTTTCAAGCTGCTCGCGCAGCAATCGGGAAATTCAGCAATCGCTCGCCTGTTCGAATCAGAGGCCGCCAACTGAAGTCGCTTTGTTGCAAAGAAAGTTCATATCTAACGTAGAGGTACTTCCGCCCGTTCCCGCAGGCCAATTACAATCCAATTGCAATGTCCATCAAGCATACAGAGCTCTGGAAGAACGCCACTTTCACCATTGAACGAATTGAAGGCCGCGCCCCCCAGACACTGATCTACAGCATCTCGGGTCCATTCAATGCGCGCGACATGTACGGCTCCATGAAGCAGGTCGCCCTTGGCAACATCTTCGACTTCAAGCCGGCCTCCGGCGCGGAGTCGCCGACCCTTCACATCTTCGACATCTCCAGGGTGCCGCAAATGGACTCCTCCGCCCTCGGAACGATCGTCAGCCACTTCATCAGCTGCCGGAACAAGGGCATTCGCGTCATCGCCGTAGGACCGAGCCCCAATGTCCTGCAGCTCTTCAAGTTCACCAAGGTCGATACGCTCATTCCAACTGCCGCCAGCATTGAGGCGGCTCTCGGCACGTGATTCAGAGTCCCTTGAGCACGATGCTTCCGGATTCCGGCACCCATCCGAATCGTCCCGTGCGCGCCCTCCGGCAGCAACTGCGCCGCCTTCGATGAAACCACGGCAGCCGCAATACCTCATCCGTCTCGATGATTTCTGCCCGACCATGTTGCAGCACCGGCGCGAGCGATTCCTGTCGATTCTCACGCATCACGGCGTCTCGCCGATTCTCGCGGTCGTCCCAGACAATCAGGACCCCGATCTGAATAGACAAACTCCGGATCCAGAGTTCTGGAATCGAATGCGGTCGTTGCAGGCGGCTGGCGCCACGATCGCGATGCATGGATACCGTCACCTGTGCGCGAGCCACGGCAGATCGCTTCTTGGTCTGCACGGAGAGACAGAATTCGCGGGCGTAGATCCATCGCTGCAGCGGCAGTGGATTCGATACGGACTGGCAATCCTCCGGCGACAGGGACTCCAACCCCGCCTCTTTGTCGCTCCCCGCCACGGATTCGATCGCCACACCCTCCGCGCCCTGGCAGCAGAGGGTCTGGCCGTACTATCCGATGGATTCGCTCGCCGACCATTCACGCAATACGAAATCCTCTGGATTCCCCAGCAACTCTGGGAGCCGGTCGCGCAGAAGACCGGACTCTGGACTATCTGTCTCCACACCAACACGGCCTCCCCCGGCCTCGAGGATAGCCTCGAGAGATTCCTCGCCGAACACCAGGGACATCTCACCTGTTTCGATCAGGTGATCTCAGGCAACCCACCTGTCCGCCTCAGCTGGAACGAAAAAATCATGACAAACCTGGCCAATCTGCATGTCCGAATCTCAAGCGCCAGGACCCGGCCAAAACGCCCCTCTTGATCGGGCTGGAGACACTCCGCGCCGCCTTTATCCGGGAGGAACTCGCGTCGACCGCCCGAATCGTGATCACCCAGTCTGCGAAACTGTTTTCGTGACAGCCATTCAAGGGCTTCTGGGTTTAAACTTGCAGGCAAATGCGCGTTTTTGGCATCGATTGTGGAACCGAGATTACCGGGTTTGGCGTCGTGGACTCGGATGAATCCGGTCCGTTGACGCGTATCGTCTGCAAAACGGCCGGCGCCATTCGCCTTCCCAAAGCAAAGTCACTCTCCGAGAGACTTGCCCAGGTCCATCAGGCTCTTTGCGCGGAGTTGGAGCGGTGGCAACCCGATGTTGTTGCCATTGAAGAGGTTTTCTACTCCGTCAACGCCAAGTCGGCGCTCAAACTTGGCCAGGTCCGGGGAGTGGCATTGCTGGCAGCTGCGCAACGAAACCTGCCGGTGGCAGAGTACGCGCCGCTCAGTATAAAGTCGTCAGTTGTGGGCTATGGACTGGCAAAAAAGGAGCAGGTTCAGTTCATGGTCGCTCGGCTTCTCAATCTGCGGGAGCTTCCTGAACCGCCCGACGCGGCCGACGCACTGGCAATTGCCATCTGCCATTTGCACACCGCCCAGACTTTGGCTCTGCAGGAGGGCAGGCGATGAGGATTTCCTGGCTCATGGCCGCCGCGCTGTTGGTTGCGCTCCCTGCTTGGGGAGAATCAGACGCCGTGGTTCGAGTCGATTTCTCGAACCCGGGACTCTACCCGGCGCAATGGACCCTGGTGCTCCATCCTGACGGCAGCGGTCATTTTCACGCAGAAGGTGGCACAAAGCCGGATGATGAAGAGGAAATGATCATTCCGGCCAAGGTGGACCGCGACGTCAATCTCAGCACGGATTTCGCCAACCGCATCTTCTCTGAGGTGCATGACGGTCATGTTCTTCACGGCAAGTGCGAAAGCCACCTGAAAGTCGCATTTCAGGGTTGGAAGAAGATCAGCTACAGTGGGCCCGACGGAGAGGGCGGCTGCGAATTCAACTACTCCACCAACAAGCAGATTCAGGACCTGGGAGAATCGTTGGTCGCCGTCGGTTCGACGCTGATCGAGGGCGCACGGCTGGAACTGCTGTTGCAGCACGATCCTCTGGGTCTCGACAAGGCCATTGAATACGTGGTCGAAGCCACTGACGACGGCCGGTTGCAGCAGATTTGTGCGATTCGTGGCATCCTGGAGCGTCTTGAAGACGACCCTCACGTGCTCGAGAGGGTAAGGAAACGGGCGCGCTTGCTACTGGAGCATTCAGGGAGCTGAAACGGTTTTAATTGAGAAATTTGGCGCGACTTTTCGCGTGATTCCGCTGTCTGAATAAGTGTGGGCTCCTCGCGATGCGAATCTGTCATCGGAGGCGAAGGGGAAAGGGTGGGGGCTCCATGAATCGATTAGGCAAGGTTCAGTTCAAGCTGGCTACCGGAAGTCTGGGGCTGGCTTTGCTATTGGCGTCGATGGTCACCCTGCGGGCCCAACAGCCCGATCCGAATATGCGAGCGGCACGCCTGAGTTATGTGGAGGGTGACGTCCGGCTTTCCCAGGGCAACCAGATTCTCGCGAACCCCGCACTGGTCAATACTCCTCTTTTCGAAGGGACTGAAATCGCAACCAGGGAGGACGGCAAAGCAGAGATTCAATTGGATGACGGCAGCGTTGCCCGCATCTCTCCCAACAGTTCGCTGAAGGTCGGAGTCCTCCGACAGGACGCCGGGGCAACCAGGGCGGAGTTGGTACTCACGAGCGGGTTGGCGTACTTTGAATTGCAGGGCGACTCCTCTGCAGATCACACCATTGCCCGCTTCGGCGACAGCGCCGTAACCGCCAGCGGATTCACGGTTCTGCGCGTCAGTCTTGATAACCTTCCCGGCGAAGTTGCGGTCTTTGCAGGCAACGCTCACCTCGAGCGCGGCAATACCTTTTCGCTCGATCTGCACGGCGGCGAAAGCGTCGCCCTCAATGCCAGTGATCCCAATCTTTACAATCTCGCCGAAACCATCGAACCCGACTCCTGGGACGCGTGGAACGCCGACCGCGATCAGGATCTGACCACCCAGGAAGCTGCCAGGACCGCTGCGAGCGGAAGCGTACCGAACAGTAACAATCCCGCCTGGGGCGACCTGGATGCCAACGGCAACTGGTATAACGTTCCCGGTCAGGGCTATGTCTGGTCTCCCAATGAAGCCGCTTCAGGAAGCTGGGATCCCTACGGATGCGGCAACTGGGTATCGACGCCGCAGTTCGGCTACATATGGGTCTCCTGCGAACAATGGGGATATCTACCCTATACAAGCGGATACTGGAACTACTACGACGACTTCGGCTGGGGATGGACTCCCGGATACGGCTACCCCTGGTGGACAACCGGCGGATGGGTTGGGAACATCGGCAACCACCCGGCTCGCTATCAACCGCCGCATCGCCCGCACGGAGGGCCGGTTGGTCCACCGAACCAGCCAATCAGGCGCGGTGGCTTTTCCCAGACCAATCCGGTGATTGCCGTGAAACGGATTCCCAGCTCTCCGGCTGCAAATCCCATGCATGTGGTTGGCAGGCCGGTCACGATCGCCGGCACCACCGTTGAGCCGCTTAGGCCGTTGTCGCCCCGGCCGGTATATAGTCCGTCGACGGCGTCGGGATTCAACCGGTCGAATCCCGGTTACAGCGTTCATGGCTATGCCTATGCGGGCTCTGCAACCGGAGGATCCGCGTTCGTGCCTGGAGCCAACTCCCCATCCTCAGCCATCCGTCCCGGCGGCTACTACCGCGCACCTACTCCGAGCCGCGGATACTCTGGCGGGAGCGCCCCAAGCCGCGCACCCAGCAGTGGGACCGTTCACCCGAGTAGCGGCGGTGGAGGCGGTGGACACGTCAGCAGTGGTGGAGGCGGAGGCGGAGGTCACGCCGGCGGCGGTGGCGGCGGCGGGCATCACTAATCCCAGTACATTTCATTGAAGAGCGGGGGCCACTTCGTCAGACGGAGTGGCCCCGGCTTTTTGGAGACACCTCCACAAGCAGGCCAAAGCTTCGACCGATTGAGACTCCGCACGTGCTTTCAGGTCAATTCCCGCGCCAGAAAGTGCTGCTGCGGCTACCGCGCTTTCGATGCCAGCGACGCGCAGATTATTCGCCAGCGTTTTGCGTTTCAAGGCAAAAACCTGGCGCATGAATTTGAGAAACTCTTCCCTTTTCACCCCAAGTTCCGCGAAGCGTGGCGCGAATCGCCAGCGAAACACGGTGGAATGCACCTCCGGCGGAGGTGAAAACGCACTCGGCGGCAGTGTCAACAACGGCTCCGCCGGGCCGTGCATCTGCACAGTGACGGAGAGCAGCCCAAAGTCGCGTGAACCCGGCCCAGCCGTGACGCGATCGGCCACCTCGCGTTGCACCATCAACACGGCGCGATCCAGTACGGCTGCGTTGTCGGCCAGCTTCAGCAAAATCGGAGACGTGATGTAGTACGGCAGGTTGCCGGCAACGATGAGCCGCTCGCGCGCAGCAACCGAAGCGGCCACAAAATCGAACGCGAGCACATCGACGGTCTCAATCTGCACATTGGTTCCGGCGGCTGCGCGTCCTGCAGTGTTGCCGGCAAACTCTGCCGAGAGGCTGGCGGCAAGTGCGGCGTCAACTTCAAGCGCCAGTACCTTTCCCGCTTTCGCAGCGAGTTCCCGCGTAATTGCGCCCATGCCCGGGCCGATCTCCACGACGGTACGGCCGGTGCAGTCGCCAAGAGCCGCGACAATGCGGCGAATGGCCTGCGGGTCGCGCAGGAAATTCTGTCCGAGCCTGGATTTAGACGGCACGACTCGATGGTAGCTGACAGGCGCGCTCTCCGCGCCATTGGCCTGTTGCTAGCCCTCCCCCGATACTTTCGGACTACCTGCGATTACCACCGTAGACTACTTCGAGATCGTGCCAAGAAGGTTAAGGTCGATCGCGACATCATTATCGGCTTTCCAAATCAAAAAACTGGGATTCTTTAATCCCCATTGGACGTAAGGCACTACGAAATGAGCCTTGGTAGCTGCGCTGGCGCCATCAAGATGCACGAGAACGGGGACTGTGATTTCGTGAGGCGTGCCCAGTAGTGTGAAGATTCCAGTTACCTGAATGGTCGAGTCGCCTAAAGGAGCGACAGCGCCTGTATAGGACTTCACCTCAAAGGAAACAGTTGCGTACTTTTCGATCTCCAGGATGTCCTTGTTCATCTTCTTGTCGCGACTGCCATTGCCCGTCTTGCCGCTCCCCGCAAGGACGACTACTGTTCCGGACATCTTGGGAGTGCTGCGGTCAAACTCAATCGACCCGGACTGGATGTGAAAGGTGCCGTTGACGAGCTCGTGAGTTGTTTTGAGCGTCATTTTGACTTCGCTGGAATCGGGATTGACGACGAAGGTCTGATGCTGAGCGAGCGCGGCTTCAACGAGGACAGCGAAGATGAAAATTGCAAGGGGCTTCATTGCATCTCTCCTGGTGCTTTGACTTCCGAGATCAGTGGTTAGTGTGGCTAATGTGGTGTCTGCAAAAAGAAGTTCATTTAGAGAACGACCGCAGTCGTGGAAGTCGCTGCGCGATACTCGGAAAGAATGAAAAATCGCTGCCGGTCAATATCGTGCTTTCCCATCCAAGCAGAGCTTGGGTGGGGCACCCTCGTTCACGAATGTCTCAAATTCTCACGGCGGATCCTTCGGCCATGCCTCGGGACGACATTTCTGTTATTCAGCCGGCGACTGCATGGGTAGCAACAATGCCGTGCTGGGAGACGCGTGTCAGCCTTGCCGTCACGCGCATCACGCCGGGCCAGACCCGGAGACAAAACGGTAAGACAGCGCGCGCGAGTGAGTTGTTCAAGCCATCGGCGGCGAACTCGGCAAGACGCATCTGAGCCAGCAGCGCGGACCGCAGTCTGGTCTGGAAGAGCGGTGCTGGCTCGGCTGCAAGACAGGCAGCGACAGCACAACGTGCAGTATGCAGCGCGATGGATATGCCATCGCCGGTGAACGAGGGGATGACGGCTGCCTGATCGCCAATGCAGTAGAGACCACTGTCCGTTGTGCGGCGGATGTATCCATACGGGATATGGGTAATGGCGATCGGCTTGGCGAGCAACGGCTCAGCACCGGCAAGCCTCATCGCGAGGTGTGGACAGTCTCGCTGCATCTTCGCGAGGAAGTTTTCCCAGCGATTGTCCACACCCGCGAGATACCGCTGCTGCACCACGCAGCAGAGGTTTGCAATGCCGCCTTCAACCGGTTGGATACCACCATAGCCTCCGGGATAGAGCATGAGTTCAGAGGCGCGCGCCAGCTCAGCAGCCTGCGCACGCGCCAGGCGAAAATACATCTTGAACGCAACCCACCGCTGCGGGTCTTGGGGGCGCGCGTGGCCGCGGAGATCGTGTTTGCCTGTGGCGAGAAAGGCAGTTGGAGCCTCAAACGTGGTGCCGTCGTCGAGCGTAGCCTGCCAGGTGTTGTCGGCAGTGTGACTGAGCGCCTGCACGCTGCGACCGCGCTCTACGCGGACACCTGCGGCGATGGCCGCGGCGATGAGCGCTGTATCAAGCGACTTGCGCGTGAGCGAGGCTGCGGGAAAAGGCAAAGGAGCTTCCGCGGCACGCCTGGCAGCGGCGAGGCGAACGAAGTCGATGGGCACCGCGCCAAGCGAGGCCACGTCGATGCCGAGCGCGTGCAGGTCCTCAAGGGCCTCACCGCTCAAAAACTCTCCGCAGACCTTATGGCGCGGTGCGAGCTCGCGTTCGATCAGCGTAACGCTTCGCCCCTTGCGGGCGAGCACGATCGAAGCGGCACACCCTGCGACTCCACCACCAAGTATGAGAACTTTGTCTTGCAAAGTAACCCTGTTCAATTGGACGTCCTAACTGATTTTCCGTGATCAAGCGCGGCGAGTGGTGAGTTCGCGCCAGTTGAGGCCGAGGTCGACGAGAAGGAGTGAAGCCAGGGTGAATGCGATAACGCCGACAGCGGCGAACGTGTCACCAAGATGGCTCCAGTAGCGGGGCCAGAGATTGAGCACGCGGCTGGATACAAAGGTAAACGTGACGGCGTAGGAACGGACCATCCACTGGCGATGCTGGACGATTTGGCGGTTACGTGCGGTGATGAAGGCAGCGCTGGTGCAGACGATCCAGGCGGCTGCCTGCATGGAGGTTCCTGGCAGGCCGGGGCGGCCGGCGGCAAGGGCGATCCCCGTGAAGGCACCGATAAAGACGGAGAGGACGTAGATGCGGCCGAGGATGCGATGGAATTTCAGATGACGCTGGCGAAAGCGCGACGAAAACTGCAGAGGGCCCGCCAGCAAGGCGATGACGCCGCAGAGTGTATGGGGGATGAGGAGATGGCGGTCGGCGATGACCTGCAGACGGTAGGCGTGGTACATCGGGTAATCGGCGGCGAGAAAAACCTCTGAGGTGATGAAGACAAAGAGCGCAGTGAGACCCAGGGAGAGCCAGAGAACGGTTTTGAATGTGGATCTCCCGGATGTGGGCCTGAGCAGGGTTGAAGATGCCATTATTCTCCTCTAAATGGTAGACGTCAGGAGGGCAATGAGGGCGAGCGACGCAAGAAAACTTCCTATTGATAGCGTCTCATAGCCGGGTCGCGACGCATGTTGGCGTTCGCAACTGCCCCTTCGAGGTTTTGCGCTTCAGTTAATTTTTGCGGGGTTGGAACGGGTATTTGGTTATCTCGAGAATCGCGTAAGCGACGTGGCTATCCGTCGTTCTTGATTACGGCGAGGTGGAAGCTGCGGCGGTGGGTGAACCCGAGTTTCTGGTAGAGCCGCACCGCGGGATTGTCGTCGAAGGCATGCAGGAACGCAATGCGGTCCTCGTCGGCGATGTCACGCATGACTTCGCGCATCACTGCGCCGGCGTAGCCGCACCCGCGCGCGTCAGGGTGCGTGCAGACCGCACTGACTTCAACGAATCCCGGTACACGCATGCGCTGCCCCGCCATCGCCAGCAAACGGTCGCCCGCGAAGATGCCGTAGAAGTTTCCCAGCTCGAAGGTTCTCTCGCGGAAAGGACCGGGCTCAGTGAGCTTTGCCAACTCCATCATTCCGGGTACGTCGGCGATGCCAAGCCTGCGCAAGGTCGCGCCATCTTGAGGCGGCCCTGCGACATCGAGGTTCGGCTTGGGGCAGATCATCTGGGTCAGGATTCCGCCGCGGAACAGGCTCCAGCCTGCGGGGAGTGCCGGTGGATCGTGCAGGAAAAGTCCGATCAGACCACCGGGGCCTGTGAGCCGCCGAAGCGCATCGTAGCTGGTGAAGGACTGATCTGGCGCACCGGCCAGCGGACCGATTGGCGCAGGGTAGCGCCGCGCAAGGCCCTCGCCCAGCGCCAGCGAACTGTGGTCCGTCAGAAGCGCATTCAGGATGGGGTTGTCGAGGCGCGCTTCAACTCCGCCGGAAGAACGAACCTCTGCCGCGGTTACAACCTCATTGACAGCAGGCGGGCCGGCTGGTGCATTGGGCATGGCTTAAAGATGATCTTGCCGTGCGGTGCGATGCGGAATCCTCGCATCAAACTAGAGCGTCAAAGGGAAGCGTGTAAACTTGGCGGTTGGCTGCGGCCATCGGAACTGGTCGGCGCACTTGTCGAGTCCGCGATGCCATAGACCGTCAGGAGAATAACGATGCAGATTGTCTTTGTCGCGTCAGAGGCCGTGCCGTTTGCGAAATCGGGCGGCCTGGCTGACGTGGTGGGTGCGCTGCCCAGGGAAATCCTCAAGCTTGGTCACGAAGTTGCGGTCTATCTTCCTCTTTATACGACAGTTCGTCCTCATCTCGACGGCGAGCTGAAGTACCGAATTCGTTCGATTACCATTCCTTTTCCACATGGCAACCGTTTCGTGGGAATCGTGGATGGCGGGGAGCGCGACGGGGTGAAGTTCTACTTCGTAGAATGTCCGGAACTGTTTGATCGACCTGGACTTTATGGAAACAATGGCGACAGCTATGGAGATAACGCCGAGCGCTTCGGCCTGTTCTGCCGGGCGGTGCTGGAAGCGACGAAACTCATCGGGGTTCCCGACCTTTTTCATGTGCACGACTGGCAGGCGGCGCTCATTCCCGTCCTGCTACGCACCGTGTACAGCGCCGACCCCGTTCTCAACAAGTGCGTCTCGGTCCTCACCATTCACAACGCGGGATACCAGGGCTGGTTCCCGCCATCGACGACGGACCAACTGCTGCTGCCATGGGAGATCTACACCTACGACAAGCTCGAAAACTACAACACCTTCAACTTTCTCAAGGGCGGAATTGTGTATGCCGACGAGGTGACCACGGTGAGCCCGAAATACGCAGAAGAGATTCAGACGCCGGAGTTCGGCAATGGCCTCGACGGAGCACTGCGTCGGCGAAGCGCCGACCTGCACGGAATCCTGAATGGCGTCGATTACGCGGAGTGGGATCCGGCGACGGACGGCAACCTCGCCGCCCATTACACGCCGGCTGATCTCTCGGGCAAGCGCGGATGCCGCAAGGACCTTTTGCACGCCTTCGGTCTTGAGGCGCCGGACGAAACACCGGTGATTGGAATCTGCTCACGGTTTGCCTCGCAGAAGGGGTTCGACCTGCTCGAGCAGATCGCAGGCCGCCTTGCCGAGCGCGATGTTGCTGTTGTCGCGCTGGGAACCGGCGAGCCCTACTACGAAAAATTCTTCCGTGACTTCGCGTATGCCAACGCCGGCCGCTTCGCCGTGCAGATCCGCTATGACGACGCCCTGGCCCACAAGGTCGAGGCCGGGTCGGACATACTCCTCATGCCCAGCCGCTTCGAGCCATGCGGGTTGAACCAGATTTATGCGCTCAAGTACGGAACTGTGCCCGTGGTGCGCGCGACGGGCGGGCTCGACAACACGGTGGAAGAGTGGAATGCCGGTCTCAACACCGGCACGGGTTTCAAGTTCCAGGCTTATGAGGCGCAGGCTCTGCTCGATGCCATCGATCGCGCACTCGTTGCGTTCTACGACAAGAAACAGTGGTCGCAATTGATGCAGAACGGTATGGCACAGAATTTCAGCTGGGAGAAGCCTGCCCGTGCGTACGTCGCTGTCTACGAAGAAGCAGCCAGGAAGAGATCCTGAGGGAAATGCCCGGGCCGAAACAGAAGAGCAGTGCGAGAGGCTATGCGCCCTGTCCCAGCACCCTGGGCACGTCGATTCCGAGCGCGGTGGCCAGGTCGTGCTGGTGTTCCTGCTCCTGCATGATGATCGAGCGCAGTTGCTCAGAGAGAGCGTAATGACCCAGCGCCTCGGCCTGCTTCACGCGTTCGCGGTAGTTTCTGATGGTCACGGTCTCGTTGTCGAGATCGAAGCGCAACATCTCTTCCGGCTTTTCTGAAAGCTTCACTTCCTTCGGCGTCGCGGTCGGCATCCCGCCGAGATAATCAATCTGATCAGCAATGATGAGCGCGTGCTGCAGCTCCTGGGCGGCATGCAACTTGAGCTCGCCGGCAATGTTCATCCACTGCGCGCCTTTCAGCACGTTGCTGTATACGGTATAGGCGATGATCGCCTGATACTCGCGCGACAGATCCTCGTTGAGCGCCTTGATCAGCTCCTGAACGGCCTTATCGCTTTTGGGATTCGAATTCTGACTCGGGGTCTTGGTTTCGGGCATGAGACGTCCTTCTCTGTGGAAATTTGCAGTGGAAGCTGCGCAGATACCTCGTCAGATGCCGGAAGTGGCTCGTATGTTGGCTTTGATGAGACGCACCAGTGGGGGAAGTTGCAGGGACTTCGCGCGGAGAAGCCTTTGCGAAGGCGGCCCATCGGAGACCGCCAAACGCAACAACGGCCCGGGAATGTCTCCCAGGCCGTTGCCGGTGATCTGTTGGGATTGGACTAAGGCCATCGCGCTTCCGCGAGTGCCAGAGACCCGGCTGGCAAATTCTGAACCGCCGGGGCAAATCTGGGGTCAGGGGCGCGATGCCCTAGGCCTCAGTCACCTCACGTAAGAAACTACTGGAACAGTCATTTTGCATAGGCTGGATCATCCTCCTTTCCCGTGTAGCCTCACAGTAACCCGGAGCGCGGATGGAGTCAAGCGCCGGAAGTCGAACGGTCAACCACTGCATCATGTCGCATTCTTACTATCCCGCGCCGCACGCATCTGCCTAGACTCCGACTTACTGGAGGGACCGGCGGATGGCAACGGTTTCGGTTCAAAACGCCCCGAAGCTGCAGAAGAACTCTGTAGTGGATCGGTATTTCTTCACAGTTATCGCGACGTCGATGATTGTCGTGTCCCTCGCGGGATTCGTGCCCTCCCTTGCGAATCCCGCCGGCCGCCGCGCGCCATTGACAGTGCTTGCCGCGGCTCACGGCGTCGTGTTCCTTGCGTGGCTTGTACTCTTCCTGGTCCAGAGCAGGCTCGTAGCCACCCGCCGGATTGTCACGCACCGGCGCCTGGGAATCGCCGGCATCTTCCTTCTGTTGCTAATGATTCCCTTGGGTTATTGGTCGACCATCTCGATGGTTCGTCGCGCCTTCGATCTAAGCGGCGACCTGAAGATCGATTCCCATCCACATGGCGAATATATTGACCCGCAATTCGGAGCCGTATTCCCGCTCACCGATTTGCCCATATTCGTGTTACTTGCTGGGACGGCGATCGCATATCGCCGTAAGCCGGAGATCCACAAACGGCTCATGCTCTTTGCAAACATCGCGCTCATGGGGGCACCACTCGCCCATTTCATCGGTCACACTCCGATGCTTGCGAACCTAAGGCAGCCGGCGATCATCATGATTCCCATCTCCATATTCCTGCTGGCTGCCGTGGCGCGGGACTACGTTCAACTACGGCGCGTTCGCCCGCTGACCTGGGGGTTGGCTGTTGCCATGTTCGCATCCGGCCCGTTGCGTGCAAATCTCATCGGCCCAAGTGCGCCCTGGCACCATTTCGTCATCTGGCTGGCACGCTAGGAATAAGCCGATGGCCGCAGCGATTCCCGGTCCGTCGCGAAAGTTTATCGGGCGCTCACGACATTTGATGTGGTAATCTCCACTGCCATGCATCGCATCCGGTTCATGAGACCCGCTCCCGGGCTTGAACAATTCGTCCGGTGCTACAGTCAGCGGGATGCCCGAATCCGCGATGATGTCGTTGTGCATCCTGTGCATGCGCGGGCCGCACCGTTGCTGGAGTTTATCTTCGGAGACCGTATCAAGGTCTTTGCCGCAAGCCGGCACGTTGCCACTTCTCCCGACGTCGTCATCGTCGGCACGCAGACACAGTCGAACGCAGAGCTGCACATTCAGGGAACGGTCCAGTGTTTCGTGATCTTGTTCCAGCCCGACGGATTGCACAGGCTATTCTCGCTTCCCATGCGCGAATTGACCGATCGGAACCATGATGCGCGCGGCGCGCTTGGCCCCGTGGTATCGCACCTGCACCAACGGCTGGGCGAATGTGATTCTCTCGAAGAACGCGTCAGCATTGTCGACCGGTTTCTCTTGCAACGCAGCATGAAATTGCGCGGTCTGGAGGGAATTTCTGCAATCGCCACGCATATGGTTCGCGGCGCCGGATCGCTGCCGATTGCAAATCTGGCGGTCAGCGCGGGCCTCAGTTTGCGCCAGTTTGAACGCAGGTTCTTCGAGCAGGTTGGGGTGCAACCGAAGGTGTTTTCACGCATCGTTCGCTTTGAAGCCGCCCTCGACTCGAAAGCGCGCTCTCCGCAAAAATCCTGGGTACAGGTCGCTCATGAACTGGGATATTTCGACCAAATGCATATGATTCACGATTTCCAAAAATTCACGGGTCGGACTCCGACTCATGCGTTCGGCCCCATGGAGATTTTATTCCGAGACCAGATGGATGCGATGCGATCAGGCAGGACATCTACGCATCCGAGTAATTCGAGACTGATCCTGTAGCTGTGCCTGCGTGCGAAAGCGAGCCGAAGACTTGGGGCAGCGCATGCTCTACGAAACCGACACGCGCACCATCACCTATTGGCCAAAGTAATTGGGCTTAAATCCGTTCCTCGAGCACCACGCTGACGCTGTCGCCAACACTTTTGCCGATCTTGCGGCGGATTTCTTCTTTGACCGGCAGTTTGTGCCTGCCGTCGCCGAGCGCCATAAACGAACTCTGGAATGGGATGCCGTCAACCCTGCCGCGCACCTTGACGAGCCCGCGGGTTCCAAAGAAAGCGACCGACTCCGGCCAGATCACGTACGTCCATCCACCCTTGTTGGAACTCTTCTCGAGCTTCGCCGTAAAACGCTTGTTCAACGTGCGCATGAATCCCGCCTGCAGGCATAGTTTACGCCGGCTCAATCTTCAAATCGCTACTTGCTGTTTGGCTGCAGGAGTGGCCGAGAGCAAACGCTGCCTCATCGCCTTGTCGCACGGGATTGAGAAGAATTTCGCCACCGCCCATCCCAGAAGCCAGCACGCCGCAATCGTCGGCGCGTACCACAGGACGCCCCACCGCATGCTTGCACCTGCGGCCCGGAAGATCTCGAGCATCGCGATCACCACGAACATGTGGGTCAGGTAAATCTCATAGCTCAGCCGCCCGTACGCGCAAAGCCAACCCATGCCGACCATTCGTGCGGGAGCGCCCAACGCCGCGCTCCAGTAAAACGCCAGAACCATGCACAGCGCTGAGAATGTCAGTAGCAGAATGGTGCCGTTGGCGAAGAACTTCCAGAGCTGAGATTCGAATCCCAGCACCGCGACGAGTCCGCATACGCCAACTGCGTAAAAGGGCCAGATCGCCCTGCGTCCTTTCGGCTTTACGATATTTCGCAGCGAGCGCTCCCAGAACTCCCATCGCGATTGCCGCCATGCCTGGCAGATAGGCCTTCTCTTTCCAGATGGGGTTGCCCACGATTGTCGCCAGCGAAAACGGCAGCGACAATGCCAGCAGAGCCATGGCCGGCGCCAGCAGCCACGCCCTGCGCAACAGAATGCACATCAACGGGAAATCCAAGGTAGAAGACTTCTTCGATCGACAACGACCAAAGGACGTCCCAATTCGCGGGCAGATAACCGGTGTGTCCTTCATACCAGTTCAGATAGAGCCCGAACGCAGAGCCCACGGCGCCGGGCAGCGACTGCCCCCGCCCGTGAATCACGAAATCGTGCACGCCGAGAAGGTGCAGAGCCGAAAGAACACCGACCAGTATCGCGAGGCAGGGCAAAATCCGCGCCACGCGGCGGACGTAAAATCCGCGCAGTTCGATCGCTCCCAGGCTGCCCCAGCGCACAAGCGCGTTCGACGTAATCAGAAATCCCGAGATGACGAAGAAGATGTAGACCGCTTCCGACCCGTTGAAATTCAGGTCGTTCAGCAGTTCGCGCGGCAGATGCGCGCCGAGAACGCCCTCTGTGAGCCGGAGACGAAGCCCAATATGATTGAGCAAGACCAGAACGATCGAGAGTCCGCGCAGAAAATCAATTCCGGCATTGCGCGCGAGAGCGTTGGCCTGGGTCGCATTGGGTTGTTGCAAACAGGACTCCGGAGAGAGCGGAATGCCCTTCCCGTTCAGTTAAACAGATGTACTTGTACTGCGGAATTGGCTCCGCAGGTTCGCCTGCTACGCCAGCGCCAGGTTCATGTTGTCGATGGCTTCGTCGATCTCCTGCGTGCTCTTGAAGCCTACAGTCGCGCAATCGATACCCGCATTCTGGAATGCGAAACGCATCGCGGCCTGGCGATCCTCGTGTTTCGTGAAGGTGCCGTCGCCGCAAAGCTTCATGCTGATGACGCCCATGCCTTCGCTCTTCACCTGCTTTACGTGGGCTACCACTTCCTGCACGTTACCGGGTTCAGGCCCATCGGGAATCGCCCCGTCCATACGGGTGCCGTTGTGATTCATGCGGATCATCGCGACTTCGAGGAACTTGTTGCCCGGGACCTGCCGCAACGCCGGCAAGCCCGTGAACCGAAGCGCCGCGCGTCTTGATGATGTTCTTTGACTGGGCCTGCCATCATCCCGTCCTGCCACGGCTTGGTCTCTTCCATCCAGTCGCCGGTATGCTGCCAGTGGAGCAGCATGATGTCGAAGTACTCCGTCTGCGAGATGCGGCGCATCTCGTCAAACCGCTTCTGCGGATCGACGCCGGTATCCGTTGTCACCTTGTTCATCAACTGGTAGCTGTCGCGCGGATAGGGCTTGAGCGCCTCGCCGAGCATCCCGGGAGTCCGATAGGACTCGGCCGTCTCAAAAAAACGGATGCCGTGATCGTACGCGTAAGCGATCAGCCGCGAGAATTCCTTCTGACCCAGCGCGGCCTGCACATGCCCATTGTTGCTGCCGGTGCCGAAGGCAAGCCGCGTCACTTTCATTCCCGAATTGCCCAGGGTCACAACGTCCGTCGCGGTGCGGCGGGCAGCATGGAGCGGCAACGTGCCGACACTTGCAGCAGCACCTGCCAGCTATCGTGGTCTTCAGAAAATCGCGCCGATTCAATGGGCTCATGGGGACCTCCATTATTGGAGCTGCGCGCGCAGCCTTTAGCCGAGATGGTAGCACGATCCCCTTGAATGACGATGATCATGGCGAAGGCCGCGCCGAGGCCCGCCAGCTCATTTCTGTCATCGCAGAATCCCCTGGAGCCAGGTTAATGCCAGTCGCTTCTGCAAATTTTTCCGCGTCCTGATTTTTTCTCTTGACATCACAATGGTTCGTGCTAACTTACCGTTAGTGGACGCTTACCTACAGGCCGGACTCGATGCCCTCGCCGATCCGACCCGCATGGCGATCTTTCAAAAGCTCTCCGCTGGGCCCATCGCCGTGAACGAGCTCGCGCGGATGCTCCCAGTTACGCGTCCTGCTGTTTCGCAGCACCTCAAGGTGCTGAAGGATGTGGGCCTTGTGACCGACACCAAAACAGGAACGCGCAGGCTCTATCAACTCGATCCGGAGGGCGTGGCCCGTTTGCGCGCGCACTTCGATCAGATGTGGACCAGGGCGCTCGGCGCCTTTCAGGAAACCGCAGAAAAACCCACCAGAGGAGATCGTCATGGCAAAAGCAGGCAGAAGAACTCGATCTAAGAGTGTTTAAGAGCATTCACGTCAAGGCGCCCATCGAGCGCGCCTTCTCGGTCTTCGTTGAGCAGATGGAGAGCTGGTGGCCCGCAACGCACCACATCGGCAAAACGCCGTTCGAGGCGATTTTCATCGAGCCACGCGTCGGAGGCCGCTGGTACGAGCGCAACGTAGAAGGCGCGCAATGCGACTGGGGCACGGTTCTGAAATGGGATCCGCCCCATGCGGTCTGCCTGTCGTGGCACGTCGGTCCGGGGCATGATTCGCCAGACTGGATCTTCGACGGAGACAGGTCGAAAGCCAGCGAAGTCGAGATACGCTTCCGCGCTGAAGGCCCTAACCAGACTCTGATCGAGCTCGAACATCGCAAGATCGAACGTCATGGCGAAGGCGCAGAGCAGTTGCGCGCTCTCTTCGATGGCCCCGGAGCGTGGTCGGGAATCCTCGAGTGCTTCGCCAAGCGGATCGAGACACTCTAGCGCGGTATAGCGGCTGGGTTCGCGTTCAACGCCGACCCGGTCGTATCGGCTCAGTTGACATGGAGCACAGTCATGAAACCCGTTCTCTACCTGCGTATCGCGTCCATCCTCACGTTGATTCACGCCATTCTGCATACCATCGGCGGTGTTTTCGGCAAGCCTCCATCGGCTCAGGCCGCGATAGTCGCCGCCTCGATGCGCTACCGCTTCGAGGTCTTCGGTATGATGCGCAGCTACGCGGATTTCTATCGCGGCATGGGGATTGGCATCACGATTTCCCTCACTATGGATGCCGCTGTCTTGTGGGTGCTCGCCTCGATGGCACGAGTCCGACGCCGCACGTCTTCGGCCGATCATGGCCATGTTTCTGCATCGGCTATCTCACGTTCGCCTTGAACTCGCTCGCGTTCTTCTTCTCCGGCCCGTGATCGCCGAGCTTCTCATCGTGCTCTGTCTCGGAGCGGCGATCGTCAACTGCCAGGCCACGCAGATGAGGGCGAAGAACGCAGCGCGGAATCCGAGTTGAAAACCGCGCAGCCTTGAGCACTGCGCTGCGCTTGAGACTTCGTAGAGAACGCCACGCCTGAGGTACACTGGCCTTCCGCAGCCTCGGGTTCGCGCACCGCAGGCCATTCGTTTCACAGAGGTGATCAAGCCCCATGAGTCGACCTGACGTTTTCCCCGCCAACCCACGCACCACACGCAGAGTTTTTGTTGGCGCTGGAGCGGCCGCGCTCGCTGTGGGATTCTGCGAGGCCCTTCCCGATAGCGCCTACGCCGACACCAGCAGTCCCAACGTACTGGGCCCGCTGCCGGGCTATTCGCCGCAGATCGGCACCTTTGTTTCGCAGCTCACCTGGATGCGCGAGATGAACGGGGTGCTTCGCGCGACCGAGAAGCTTTCGCAGGCGGATCTCGACTACCTGTTCGACAAGAACGCCAACACCATCGGCGCGCTCATGCTACACCTTGCCGCGACAGAGACCTATTTCGAGATGAATACTTTCGACGGCATGAAGTGGAGTTCGTGGGCTGAAGACATCAAGAAGAAGTGGGACCCAGCGATGAACCTTGGCGACGCAGGACGCGCCACCATCAAGGGCCACGATCGCGACTACTACGTCGGCATTCTGCATGAAGTGCGGGAGAAGACACTGGCCGAATTCCGCAAGAAGGATGATGCATGGTTCCTCGCCGCGGACAAGGGCTGGCCGTGGGGTCCGACCAACAACCTGTGCAAGTGGTTCCACGTTTGCGAGCACGAAGCCCACCACACCGGGCAGATCGCCATGCTGCGCAAACGCCTCCCTGGCGCAAAACCCGACACTGGCTCCGGCGGGGCGATGTAACCCACCATTCACTTATTGAGACTCGATAGGACCGTGCTTTCCCACCCCATGCCGCGATAAAACTGCGTCATGCATGGGGCACCCTGGCTGCGGCGGAGGGTGAGGCGCCGCTGAGTCACGATTCCCTAATCACTGATTTCCTATTCTTTCACCAGCTATGCAGCCACTCTTCATCGCGGCCGATGCGCACCGGCGTGTTGAAGAGTTCGCTCAGCTTCGGCGCAGTCAGCATCTCGGCGCGCGGACCATCGCCCACAATTCGTCCATCTCGCATCAGGATCACGCGCTCGATCTCCGGCAGGATGTCGCCGAGATGGTGCGTCACGAGCACCAGCCCCGTTCCCTCCTGCGCAAGGCGTCGCAGCGTCTCGCGCAGTTCACGCTGCGCCGCCAGATCCAGCGCATTCGAGGGCTCATCGAGCAACAATTGGCGCGGCCGATGCACCAGCGCCCGCGCAATCAGGATCCGCCGCTTCTCTCCCGCCGACATCTCGCCCACCAGCTGATTTGCCAGGTGTGCGGCCTCGATCCGCTCCAGCGCTTCCACGGCGCGCTCGCGCATCTCGTCGGTCACATGCAGGTTCGGCCACAGCGTCGACGCCGAAAAGAATCCTGCAATCACCGCATCCAGTCCGGTGGTCACCGCGGTACGTTCGCCGGGCAGCTCCGTGCCCATCAGCCCCGCGGCCACGATGCCGAAGTGCTTGCGCAGTTGTGTCAGGTCCCAGCGCTCGCGCCCGAAGATGCGCACCTGCATCCCCGGCTGCACAATCGGATAAATCTGGCAGGTCATGGTAAAGATCAGAGTCGACTTGCCGCATCCATTCGGCCCCAGGATCGCAACATGCTCCCCTGCCCGAATCGTCAGATTGACGTCGTGCAGCACCACGCGGTCGCCGCGCGCCACGTTCACATGCGCCAGTTCCAGAAACTGCTCGTCGTGATTGGCCGCTTCTTCGCCGCTCTCGGTCATCCACTCCTCCATTTGTTAGATTAAATGGATTGACTCTTTTGTTACGGCGATCAGTCCGACATGCAAGATCCTGCTAAAAACTATCGATGAGCGACCTTTCTCAATTTGTCATTCCCCGCGGCTTTCGCTTCGGAGCCGTCGAAGGCCGGCCTCAAACAGAGCGGCCGCACCGACTTCGCTTTGATCGTTGCCGACGCGCCCGCATCCGCCGCCGCCGCATTCACAGGCAATCGCGTCAAGGCCGCGCCGCTCCTCATCGACGCGGAGCATCTTCGCGCCACGGGCGGCAAAGTCCGCGTCGTCGCCATCAACGCCGGCAACGCCAACTGCGCGGCAGGCCAGCCCGGCATCGACGCCGCCCGCGCCACCTGCAAGGCCGCGGCCGAAACGTTCGCCTGCAAGCCAGAAGAAGTCTTCCCTTCTTCCACCGGCGTCATCGGCGTTCCCGCTGCCCGCGGAAAAACTCATTGCCGCGCTGCCGGAGCTTGCGAAATCGCTCGGCTCGGAATCTGACCACTTTCAGCAGGTCGCCGAAGCCATCCTCACCACCGACACCGTGGAGAAGACCGCCTTCGCCCGCATCGAAGTCCGCATGCCGGAGATCGACGGTGACGCGGAGATCAGGCAGGAAGTCCGCATCGCCGCTGTCTGCAAGGGCTCCGGCATGATTCATCCGCAGCTCGTGCCGCATGCCACCATGCTGGTCTACATCCTCACCGACGCTGCCATCGAACCCGCCGCGCTTGACGGCTATCTTCGCGGCGCCATCGAAGTCAGCTTCAACCGCATCTCTGTCGACGGCGACACCTCCACCAACGACACTGTGCTGCTACTTGCCTCCGGAGCCAGCGGCGCCGCCATCGGCTCCGGTAATGCGGATTTCGCCACGGCCCTCACGCACGTCTGCACGTCGCTCGCGCGCCAGATCGTGGCCGACGGCGAAGGCGTCTCCCACGTTGTCGAACTCCGCATCGAGGGCGCCGCGTCAGACGCCGACGCGCTGCGCGTCGCCAAGGCCATCGCCCATTCCCCGCTGGTCAAAACCGCATGGGCGGGCTGCGATCCGAACTGGGGACGCCTCATAGCCGCCATCGGATACTCCGGCGCCGCCATCGACCCCGAAGTCATCGACATTTCCTTCGGCGAGCTGCCCATCTGCCGCAAAGGCGGCCGTGCAGCCGAATATGACGAATCCGCGGCCCACGCCTACCTCCAGCAACCGGAGTTCTCCATCGCTATCGAACTCCACCAGGGCGATGGATCCTGCACATTCTGGACCACCGACCTCACCCACGAGTACATCCGGATCAACGCCGACTACACAACTTAGCATCTAACGAAACTGACGTTGAACCAGCCCGACCTGGGTTGACCCTTCAAACTCGCGAGAACGGCAATTCAACTATGGCCAGCATCCCCAAATCAAAGCCCGAACGCAAAGCAAAGCCAGCGCCTCCCAAGGAGACCTTCTCGCTCATCTCCCATGAGAAACTGCTCGCGATCTACGCAGCGATGTTGAAGTGCCGCATGGTCCAGCAGCGCGCGGCGATGCTGTTTCAGCAGGGCAAGCTCGCGTCCGATCTCCACGCATCCCTCGGACGCGAGGCCACTGCTCCCGCCATCGCGATCGATCTCCAGCCGGGCGATTCGCTCATCCTGTCAGCCGGCGATTGGCTGCCCGCATTGGTCAAGGGCATGACGCTTGAAAGCCTCTTTCACGCCCTGTCTCCTGCTTCGGCGCAACTCGACGGCGATGCCGCACCCTCCGCATCCGAGATCGAACACAAGAACATTCTCCCTGCCGGCGATAAGGCCGAGGCTCCCGTCTCCCTCCGTGACCGAGCCCTCGCCGCGCAGGCGGCAAAACAGGGTTCCATCGTGGCCGTCATTCTTCCCTCAAACGAACAGTCACTGAAACCATGGCACGACGTCATGGCCGCCGCGGCTTCGCAAAGACTCCCTATCGTCTTCGTTCATTACGCCGACGCCGTTGAACAACCCGGCGCAGCGAAGCCCAGCCGCAAGAGCAAGAACCCCAGCGCCCTGATCCACGGCGTACCGGCCATCGCCGTGGATGCGCTCGATGCCGTCGCTGTGTATCGCGTTGCTTATGAAGCCATCGTGCGCGCGCGACAGGGCCGCGGAGCAACGCTGCTGGAGTGCGCCATGCATGCGGGAATCTCCATCCCCGGGAGTGCGAAAGAAGGCGAGCCATCCTCCAATCCTCTTCGGCTGACCGATTCCATATCCACAATGGAGACCTACCTCAAAAGCAAGGGCATCGAACCGGCGCCGCATAATCAACAAATCGTTGCCGCGTTTAACCATGAACTGGATCTCGCTACCCGATTCCTCGATCGTTAAGTCCAAAGAGCAATTGCCACGTCCGCAGTTTCGTCTAAGTTCCGGACAACAGAGCACATAGCAGGGTCCGGCCCAACCAGAATGGTAAAGTGAGGAAATGAGCGTCTGTAAACGCGCAGCCACTGCTTCTGTCCTTTCAAGTGCGATTGCGCTGGCAGGACTCTTCGCCCTGAACCCCACCTCACTTGCAGCCGAAACGCCGGGGGCTGACGGAGGCGCTGCCCAGGCAGCTCCCGACAGCGGCCGTCCGGTCCCGGTCTGCGAGCCCTCGACGCTCGATTCGCCTTATATTCCGGTCGACAGCTGGGTCTATCCCGCAGTCATGCGCCTCTATGGCCTCGGCTATGTCGATACCGTTTTCCTCGGCATGCGCCCGTGGACCCGCGCCAGCCTCGAACACATGGTTGAAAAAGCAGGCGCGCGCATCGAAGATGCGCAGGACACGCCGGACGCAGCCACAAACGAGGCACAGGAAATCTACGAAGCCCTCGATCGCGAACTCCATCCCGACATGCAGGGTCCCTGCGGCGTCTTCAGAGGCAAAACGCGCATTGAATCCGTCTACTCCACGTCTCGCGCCATCACCGGCACTCCGCTCGACGACAGCTTCCACCTCGGCCAGACGGTCATCAACGACTACGGCCGTCCCTACGAAAACGGATTCAACAACTACTCCGGCGTAAGCGGGTATGCATCCGCCGGCCGCTTCCTGCTCTACGCGCGCGGCGAATTTCAGGCAGCCCCTTCGGCGGCCGGCTACTCCCCCTCACTCGCGCAAACACTCTCTGGTCTCGACAACGTGCCGTTCATCGATCCGGCAACCGGTATGCCCTACGCGCAGGCCACGATTCCGATGGGACCGATTGGCGCCATCACGCACGGCCGCATCGTTGAGGCCTACGTCTCGGCAAATGTCCTCAATCATGAAATCTCCTTTGGCAAGCAGGACGACTGGACCGGGCCGGGACAAGGCGGCGGCTTCGCCTACTCCAACAACGCTGAAAACATCTATTCCTTCCGCATCAATCGCATCGAACCGCTGCATATCCCGGGCCTCTCCTATCTCACCGGACCGTTTCGCTACGAATTCCTTGTCGGATCTCTCAAGGGACACACGGCACCCAACGACCCGTGGGTACATGTTGAGAAAATCAGCTTCCGTCCAACGGAGAATCTTGAATTCGGTTTCGAGCGCACTGTCATCTGGGGCGGCAAGGGCCACGTCCCCATCACACTGCACAGCTTCCTGAAGAGTTTCTTCAGCTTCGCCAACGTAACGGCGGCTGAAAAATTCAGCCGCAACGATCCGGGTGCCCGCTTCGGATCCTTCGATTTCAACTATCGTCTGCCCTACCTGCGCAACTGGCTCACGCTTTACACCGACGGGGAAGTGCATGACGACATCTCGCCCATTGACGCGCCGCGGCGCGCCGCCTGGCGTCCCGGTCTCTATCTCTCGCACGTGCCGGGCGTGCCCAAGCTCGATCTGCGCGTGGAAGCAGTGTCGACCGATCCACCCGTTTCGACGAGCGTCTCCGGCCGCTTCATGTATTGGGAATCCGTCCAGGTGCAGGGCTACACCAACAACGGCCGGCTCTTCGGTGACTGGATTGGCCGCGAAGACAAAGGCGGGCAGGGTTGGATTACCTGGCACCTCAGCGGCAATGAGTGGATCCAGGTCGGCGTGAGAAATCAGAAGGCCGCCAAGGACTTCATCCCCGGCTCAACCACGCAGTTGCGTCCCGGGACGTTATCCCTCATCGAGGGAGGCACGACGCTCAATGATCTCAATTTCCAAGCCGTGAAGCGCATCGGCAAGGACTTTGAGTTGAACGGGAACTTTGCCCTCGAACACTGGAAAGCCCCGATCTACCTGCCGGGCCAGCAGACCGTGACCACCACCACGATCAAGCTCACCTGGTTCCCCGAACGTAAAGTCAGCTTCTGATCTTTCGCAGAACGGCGCACATTGAACATCCGAAGTCGCCGCTAGCGTGCAAGATGAGGGAAGAGTCGATCTGACTGTTCCCTCGCTCACTCTTCCCGCATCAGGATCACCGGATTGACCGCCAACGCTTTTTGCGCCGGAATCCACGCAGCCGCCAGCCCCAGAAACAGCATGGTGAAGACCACACCGGCCAACACCATCGGGTCGTTCGGCGATGCCTGGTACACGATGAACGACAACACCTTCGTCGCCAGAAGACCCAGCACGAGTCCTGCAACAGAACCAACAGAAAGCAGAATGAACGCGCGCCCCAGCGCCGTCCGTAATACCTGTTTCCTCCGTGCGCCGAGGGCCATGCGAATCCCCAGTTCGCGCAGCCGTTTGCTCACGGTATACGATGCCATGCCGAAGATCCCCGTCACCGCCAGCATCGCGCCCAGCA
The DNA here is from genome assembly GCA_963830285.1 of uncultured Acidobacteriaceae bacterium. Lineage (GTDB taxonomy): Bacteria > Acidobacteriota > Terriglobia > Terriglobales > Acidobacteriaceae > Telmatobacter. The sequence continues at coordinate 494,465 of CAWHLU010000005.1, read as the reverse complement.
GCCCCAGCACTCCGAGCGCCACCGAAGCCACGCGTGCAGCAAACATCGCTGAACCCATTGCCTGGGTCCACGGCCTCACCACGATTGGCATTGCCGCATCAAGGCCGTGCAGAGTCTTTTCCAGCGCCGCGGAAATTTCCTGCGGGTCGCGGTTCGAACGGACAAGCAGCCAGACATTGCTCGACTGCTGCTGCATAAACGAAAAGAACATCGCCGGCTGCTGATCCTCGGTCAGCGTGCGGTATTTTCCGTCTTCCACCACGCCCACCACTTCCGCCCGTTGTCCGCCGTTGAACTTGAAATGGCCGCCGACCGCCTGGTTGACCGATCCGAAAACCTTGACGGCAAATTGCCGGTTAACCAGAGCCACCTTCGGCGCCTTGGCATCGTCCTGCATTGAGAGGTCCCTGCCCGCCAGCAGGTTGGTCCCTGCTGCCTCGATGTAGCCCGCCGAGATGTGGTAATTCATGGCCTCGGCAACCACATTGGTGGGCCGGAAATCGGTGGTGCTGTCAGCATAAACACCCGAGTCACCACCCTCCAGTCCCAGCGGCAAGTGGTCGACATAGCCCACTGCCGTCGCGCCCGGAATAGCTGCGACCGCGTCCAGCATGCGACGCTGCATCTGCAACTCGCGCTCGTCGGTATAGCCCGACATATGTAGTTCAGTCCCAGCAAGCATCACGTTTTGCGGCACAAATCCAAAATTGCTATGCATCGATCGTGCCAGCCCCCGCACCGCCACCAGCGAAGACGTCACCAGCACTGCGCAAATCGCAATCTGCACCGCCAGCAGAACATCGCGCAACGTGAACCGCCGCAGCCCGCCAACGCCAGCCGACCCGGTGCGAATCACCTGCCATGGGTCGGCGCGCAGCACCTGCCGCACTGGCACCATCCCGAACAGCAGACCACTCACCAGCGCCAGCACCAGCGCGACTACGTAAGTGCCTGCATCGGGATTCACCGGCACATTGATCGGAGTATCCGGAATCGGCTGCCAGGTACTCAGAAAGCGCAGAATTACGACGCCTCCCGCCAGCCCCAGCGCTCCGCCCGCGAGCGAAACCAGCACCGCCTCCGTGAGCATTTGCCGCAGAATCATCCCGCGTTTCGACCCCAGCGCCAGTCGCAGCGCCGTTTCCTTGGCCTGATCCGCCGCCCGCGCTGCAAATAGACTCCCCAGGTTCGCGCATGCGGCCAGCAGAATCAGCCCCGCCAGCAGCATCAGTCCGGCCATAAATGCCCGCGCCGGACCGCCCAGCATGTCCCCGATCAGCCCCGGCCGCGCCAGCGTGAACTTCACGCCTTCGTCGTCTGCCGGATAAGTTTTCGCGAGCCACGCGCCAAGAGTATTCAGGTCTTGCGTCGCCTGTGTCGCCGTTACCCCCGGTTTCACCCGTCCCACCACAAACCCATTGTGATTACCGCGCTGGGTCAGTTCGTCGTAGCCCTCAATCGTTGGCTGCTCCACAATCGGAATCCACATCGCCGGCGCAAAGAACAGCTCCGTACCCCGAAACTCCGGAGGCGCCACGCCAATGATCGTGAGCAGGTGCTTGTTCACTCCCACTGTCCGCCCAACTACGCTCGCATCGCCGTGAAAATGGCTATGCCAGTACGCGTAGCTCAGCACCACGTACGGAGCGCTGCCCGCGCCTTGCTCATCGGTCGCGTGATAGAAGCGCCCCAGGTAGGGCTGAATTCTCAACACGTCGAAATAATTTCCACTTGCCAGGTATGGCCACGCAGTCGACGGGCTACCGCCGGTATCCACACCAACCGGGCCCATAATCTGGGACATCACTATGCCTTCAAACGAGCGGTTCCGGTCTCGCAGATCTACATAATCGAGATAGGAATGCGAAGGAAACTGGAAGCGCTGCACCTCGTAGAGATTCTGCGCATTCGGCAATTTCACCGGGCGCAGCACCACCGCGTTCATCACGCTGAACACCACCGCGTTCGCTCCGATCCCCAGCGCTAGCGTCACAATCGCCGTCAGCGTAAACCCCGGAGACTTCCTCAACTTCCGAAAAGCAATCTTCAGATTGTTCGTCATGGTGGCTTTCCTTGTCGGGAAATACGTCTGCGCTTGAAGGTTGGTTCCGATTCATTTCGTTACCTGCATGACGATGGACGCATTTGGACGCATTTCTCTTGTGCGAGAGATGCGAGTGCCCAACGCGGACACGCATGGAACGCAGTTCAAATAACAAGGTCGCCGCACCAATCCCAAATCACGATACGACTCGCGGCGAAATGAGATCAAAAGGCGACTTAACTCCTTTATTGATAGTCCGCTGTGAGCGCTCCCGTCGTTCGGAAGAAGTGCAGCCGTGAGCTCTTCGTAACAGGGCGAGACGGGTTCGACGCATTGCGGCCGGTATCGGATTCGGGGTCTTTGATATCGTGGAACAGAGAAGAGAATTGGCGCGTCTCCTCTCCATCCTCGCTTCCGCTCTCATCCTGGCTCGTCCCGACTAACAACCGCACCGCCGCACACTGGAGGCAACCAGAAACATGGAAAAGGTGAACGACCGTCCGGCTTTAGAGTCTTATTCCCCCGCAATTCCCCGGCTTGGCGCATTCGATCGCGCGAAAGCCATCGGAAAAAGCACCGCAAAGCGCGGCATCGACGTCTATTTCGCCACGAAGTGCGCGTTGTTGCGCACGTTCGGCATCATCGACTTCCCCGTACCTCCGAATCACTGCCTGCGGCGCACGTCGAGCCACACGCTTCGTCATTACTACGAGTCGGGCGTTACCACCATGATGCCGATTGTGACGGCGGCCCGCATCTTCGGGATCGATCTCGATCAGCCGGTCAGTGTCCTGGATTTCGGCTGCGGCGTTGCCCGTCAGTTTCTCCAGCTCAACCGGAACTACCCTCGGGTGAAGGCCTACGCCTGCGACGCGCATCCTGACAATGTCGCCTATGTAAAACGCACCTTCCCCAATGCCGACGTCTATGCAAACAGCTTCGATCCGCCGCTGAAGTACGCCGACAACACCTTCGACCTGGTCTATTCCGTGTCGACGTTCTCTCACTTCTCGATGGACGACGCGAGGCTGTGGCTAAGGGAACTCAGCCGCGTGACCAAGCCGGGCGGCCTGCTTTGCCTCACCTTCAACAGCTATACCTCCGTCGCGTGGACCCACGCGCGCGGCGGCATCCTGGACTACTCGGCGGAACAGTTAACGCAGGATGGACATTGGTATTACGTCGATGAAGCCGGCTGGTACCGGCGCAAGGCAGAGGAAGCCGTTTCGTCGTTCGGATCAAATACCGCAGGCGCGACGCGTCCCACCGGCGATATGTTCTTTTCGCCGGAGTACGCGAAGGTTTTTGTCGAGGACCTTGGGTTGAAACTGGAGGCGATTGCGCCCGGAGTCATTGACCGGATGCAGGACCTGGCTGTGATCCGCAAACCCAGGAAGTGACGAAAGCAAACGCGGGGCGCCGTCGAATGCGCCTCGCCATACAATCTCATCGTCAACACATTGCATTTTGGACTGCCGAACGCGATCGCCGCTATCCGGGTTATGGATTCGCGCCCTGGGCACCCGCACCCTTTTGCCGCGTCAGCACATACGACTTGCGCCGGTCCTTTGACGCGTGGTCAATCTGCTTCCAGAACGCCACGAAGTAGTCGATGGCCGAAATCGTGGAGACTACGACGGTGAAGTAGATGGCCGCGATCGCAATCCATTCCACGGGAATGACCAGCACGCCAAACTGCCACTGAAACCAGCGATGCGCGAGCACGGCAGAAACCACGCACACGATCTGCACCACGGTTTTAAGCTTGCCCAGTTCGCTGGCCTGGATCGTGAAGCCCTCAGTGGATGCAATGGAGCGCAGGCCGGAGATGAGGAACTCGCGCGCGATGATGACTACCACGATCCACACCTTGACCACGTGAGGGTTATAGGCCACCAGCGCAATCAGCGCACCGGTCACCATGATCTTGTCGGCGATCGGGTCCAGCAGCATTCCCATCGTCGTAATCTGCGCCCACTTGCGCGCCAGGTACCCGTCGAGACCATCCGTAATGGAAGCCAGAACAAACAGAACTGACGCCAGAATCTCCTGTTCGCCGTTCGGCCCCTGCAAAGGGAAATGCGGCGACAGTATCCACAGAAGGAGCGGGATCATGGCAATCCGGCTCAGCGTGATGGAGTTGGGAAGATTCACGTTCTTTTCATCAGTCCAGTCGAGTCTTGCTGAAATCGCATCCGTTCGGAACCCGCTTGTTGACCAGGACCGAAACTTTTGTACCTGCACGCGGCAATTTTGCAGGCGCTATAACAACTATAGACCGCATCGCACACGCTTCTCAAACCGTTGATCATGGGTGCCGCAGAGCGTATACCCCATATTTCAGATCGTTTCTATCCCGGATCACCGGTTGAGCACTTTCATCGAAAGGACGTCGAGAAACGGCTGTTGGCTCTTCAGAATGGACGACTTGGCGGCGGAGAGCGAGTACCATGCGCCGCGATCCACTTCGGGAATCTCGATCACGCGTCCCGAGTGCGGCGGCCATTCCAGCGTGCACAGGTTGCTGGTCAGCTTACTCGGATCGCAATCGCCTTCAAAAGCCCATGCGCTGACCAGCTTGCCGCCGGCCTGCCTCACCGTACCCAAGTCGATGAATTCGCCCCTCGCTTCGAACCCGGTTTCCTCGGTGAACTCGCGCCGCGCCGCATCCTGGGGAAGCTCGCCTTCGGTGTATTCTCCCTTGGGAATCATCCATGCACCCGCATCCTTTTTGGCCCAGAAGGGTCCTCCGGGATGCACGAGGAACACTTCGAGTTCCGCATCTCTGCGACGAAACATTAGAAGGCCCGCACTTCGCTTTTCCATTGGGACCAGTATAAGTTCACGCATCGTTTACCATCAGGGTCAATGTTCGTGCTCGATGCTCAACTCACCGCCGGCGATGTGCTCCACGCCTTCCATCGCGATGAACCGTTCCTGTTTCTCGGTGCCGCATTTACCACGGTCGCAATCCTCTGCGCAGCGCTGTCTCTGCTTCGCCGAAAATTTGATCCCTTGCTGCTGTGGCTTGCCGCATTTGCGTTCCTCTATGGTCAGCGCTTGTGGCTCGACGCTCGGATCGTCGGTATCGCGCTTGACGGCCAACCCTATTTCGGTCGCATCTTTTGGGCCATCAACTTCCTTACGCCTGTACCCGCATTCCTTTTTTTCCAGACCGCGGGCCTTTTGCCCCGACGCCGATGGTTATTCACCTTGTCTCTGGTTTCACTGTTCCTGGGCCTCGCCGTTGCGACATTATTGTTCGGTCGGGTGCCCATCTTTCATACCATTAACAACGTCGCAGTCATCGCAGCTCTGCCATTTGTTCTGGTACGCACCTACTTGCAGGGTTCGGTGAATCGCGATTTCGTCATCATGCGCCGCGGCCTGCTCTGTTTCGTGCTGCTTGCCCTGTGGGATAACACCCTTGGAGATTTCTGGCTGCACCGCACGATTGAGCCGTATGGTTTCGCGGTTTTTCTTGCCTGCCTCGGCTACGTCGCTGCACGCCGCACCCTGCAACGCGACAAGGAACTGGACGAACTTCAGCAGGAACTCGACCTGGCCCGGCGCATGCAACTCTCCATCCTGCCTGGAGCCTTCCCCGCTTCACTGTCTTTCCGCGTTGCGGCAAAGTACGTCCCTATGACTTCGGTCGCCGGAGATCTTTACGACTTCCTGCTCGCCGACGACCAGCACGCGGGCCTCCTCATCGCCGACGTCTCCGGACATGGAGTTCCCGCTGCGCTGATTGCCTCGATGGTAAAGATGGCAGCCATTTCGCAGCGCGCGCAGGCTCCTCAACCCGCCGCGCTGCTGACCGGAATGAACTCCGCTCTCTGCGGCAACACCCAGGGCCAGTATGTAACCGCCGCATACGTCTATCTCGATGCTGGTGCGCGGGAGTTGCACTACGCAGCCGCCGGCCATCCTGCCATGCTGCTCCTTCGGGATGGCGTAGTCACTGAAATCGTCGAAAACGGAATGCTGCTTGCCGCCGTTCCAAGCGCGAGCTACGAAAGCAAGTCTTTGCCGCTGAAATCAGGCGATCGCCTGCTGCTGTACACCGATGGCCTGGTCGAGGCACGCAACGCCGAAGGCACGCTTTTCGGGGAACAATCGCTCGCCGCGGAACTGAAGACCAGTGCCCGCATGACGCCCTCTGACACCGCCGATCACCTTATCGGCGCTGTGCAGCGCTGGGCCTTGTCGCAGGACGATGACCTGACGGTGTTGGTGTGCGATTTTGTAGGAGCGTCCAATTTCGCTGCCGCGGATTGACGCATCCTTGCGTCGCGGCCAGGAGGCCGCTCACCAATCGAGAACACCCGTGTCTTAACGAAATGATCGATTCCCGCGGTATAGATCTTTTTCGAGACTTTCCTCCCCTGATTTGAACGCCAAAATGGAAGTGAGGATCCGATGCACCTTTGCAAGACCTCTGTTTCGCTCCTGCTCTTAGCCTGCTCCGTGGCATTCTGCCAGGTATCCCCCCACCACGAGGCTGCAGATCCGTCCATCGGGAGTATCTTCGTGGGCGCCGCCTTTACCAGCAACAATCCAGCGAATGGCACCGTCGGCATTGGAGGTGGAGCATCGTTCCACGTTTCCCGCATGCTCGAGATAGCAGGCGAAGTCGACAGCTATATCGGCTCCCCTGGAGCGGAGAATACGACTACGCTTCTGGATTACCTGGTCGGCCCACGAATTTCCTTTAGCCGCAACTCGCGGCTGTCTCCTTTTGCCGATTTCATGGCAGGAGGCCAGTCCCTGCACAACTCAAGCAACCACCACTCGTACTACTACGCAAACGGCGGAGGCGCAGCATTTGCAGGAGACGGCGGAGTCGATATAAGACTCACCCGTCACCTGGCGGTGCGCGCCGAGGCGGGCATCATCCACAGCAATTTCGCGACACCACCCACTACAACGGGGAACAACAGCATGCGGGCGGAATCGTATCTGGTGTTCCGCTTTTGATCTGAATTTCTCTCTTACCAGAAAAAGGATGGGCCGCCGAAGCGGCCCATCCCCCTTCAAACTCAATTCATTTCGAAGACTACGCGTAGATGCCGCGTTGCTTGATGGTGAACGCCACGCGATCGATAGCCAGCATGTAGGCGGCGATGCGGTTGTTCACGTTGTGAGCCTCGGCATAGCGCACCACATCGTCGAAACTGTCGCGCAGAATCTGCTCCAGTTGCTCGTTGACGATGGCTTCCTTCCAGAAGTAGCCCTGGCGGTCCTGCACCCACTCAAAATAGCTGGCTGTGACGCCCCCGGAGTTGGCCAGAATGTCGGGCACGATAAAGATGCGCTTGTCAGCAAGGATTTCGTCAGCGACGGCGGTGGTGGGACCGTTGGCGCCTTCCACGATGATGCGCGCCTTGATCTTCTCGGCGTTGCGGCTGGTGATCACGTTCTCAGTCGCCGCGGGAATCAGCACATCGCAGTCGGAGACGATCAGTTCCTCGCTCGGCATGGCCTCGGCTCCGCGGAAGCCGAGCAGCGATCCATTGCGATACTTGTACTCGATCAGCTGGTGAATGTCGATGCCATTGGGATTCGACAGCCCGCCCTCTTTCTCGGCGATGCCGACAATCTTGTAACCGTGCTCCATCATCAGACGTGCAGCGTTTGAGCCGACATTGCCGAATCCCTGGATAATGACACGGCAGCCGTCGATGGGCAGGTTCAGGTAGCGAAGGCTCTCGTCACAAACCACCATGACGCCGCGGCCGGTCGCTTCAACGCGTCCGCGCGAACCGCCGATGTTCAGCGGCTTGCCGGTCACAACACTCGTGACGGTGTGGCCTACATGCATGGAGTAGGTGTCCATGATCCAGGCCATTGTCTGTTCGTTGGTGTTCACATCCGGCGCGGGCACATCCTTTTCCGGCCCGATGAAGTCGATGATCTCCGAAGTGTACCGGCGCGTCATGCGCTCCAGTTCGCCCTGGCTCATCTTCTTGGGATCGCAGATCACCCCGCCTTTGGCCCCACCGAAAGGAATGTTCACGACCGCGCACTTCCACGTCATCCAGCTCGCCAGCGCGCGCACCTCGTCGAGAGTCACCTCAGGTGCATAGCGGATTCCGCCTTTCCCAGGACCCCGTGCTATAGAGTGCTGAACCCGGAATCCGGTAAACATCTCAATGCGACCATCGTCCATGGTCACAGGAAAGTGAACGATAATTTCGCGCGCGGGCGTTCGCAGCAACTTCCAGAGCCCTTCATCCAGATTGAGTTTGCGCGCTGCAAAATCGAACCGCGCGCTTTGCGCTTCCCAGGGGTTAATCTCCTGGTCCAAAGTCATTGTTGCCGGTACCATACTATCTCCAGTTCTTTCGCCTGCCGCGGAAAGGCCTTAGGCCCTTTCACGAGCCAACTGATAGACGCAGCAGGATTTCTCCGGTTTCCGGAGCTTTGCAAGCACCAGGATTCCCCTGAGGCCTTGCTTTGGGATGCTGAATTCGCAAGCAATCGCCCAAACCCATGTGAGTCTAGGCCTCACATGCAACCGCGTCAAGCCGGTGAGAACCAGCCTGGGAACCCCCGGTACTGCGAGAATTCCGGATCGTGGAAACCTACTCTTGAGAGGGTCGAGTCAGGCTTTCCGGGTAAACATCGGCTGAATAATTGAGTAGTTTTCCGTAATCCTCTGGGTACGAACGGCATTTCCGTATCGCATATAGATCGTTGGATGTAGGGCACTAACGATAAGATAGCTATGCCCTACAACGTTGGTAATGGAGCTCTTGTTGGAGGAAGCGGTCACACGTTGGTGGATGGACTAGACTGACGTCTAGCCTCATGTCCTACTCCAACCACAACTTTCCGGCAGTTCTCGCGCCCGAAGCCGTTTTCCCTGCATTACCTGGAGAACAAATGCCAGCTGGAGACAGGATATTGCTGATTGACGACGATCGGGTCGTCGGCGAAATTGTCTCTGCACTGGCCAAGGCAATGGGTTTGCAGTGCGATGTGACGCGGACCTCCGAGGAGTTCTTCAACCGCATTGGCCCGGAAACGACGCTGATCCTTCTTGACCTGGTCATGCCCGAGATGGATGGGATCGAAATCCTTCGCCTGCTGGGCGAGCGCAACTGCAAGGCCCGCATCGTTTTAATGAGCGGAATTAACATTCGCGTCATCGAGACGGCCAAGAAACTGGCGCAGACGCTGGGTCTCGACGTGATCGGGCACCTCCAGAAGCCCTTTCCCATCGGACAATTACAGGAGCTGCTGCTCGCCAACATCGGGACCGAAAAGCCTGCCGGCAAGCAGAACGAGAAACGCATCGCCATTCCCGACGAAGACCTGCGGCGGGCCTTCGATCGCAATGAGTTTGTGATCTACTATCAGCCGCAGATCAATATCACTACCGGCATCGTAACCGGGGTAGAGGCGCTGTCGCGATGGCAGCATCCCGAGCTTGGACTCGTCTTCCCGGACAATTTCATTTCCAGAATCGAGGCCCTTGGGCTCATGGACCGGTTCTGCTGGATCACCGCGGAACGCGCGCTCAACGAGGTGAAGGAGTTTTCGGCCCCGAATGGGCATCTGCCCCGGCTCGCCATCAACGTTTCTGTCAGTTCCCTGCGCGACCTGAAGTTTCCCGACATCCTGATGAACCTGGCGCGCAAATACGACTTCCCGGCCGAGCGCATTGTCCTCGAGATCACTGAGTCCGGTCTGATGGAGTTTTCGCTCGCGCTCGACGTGCTCACGCGCCTCCGCATGCGCAACTTCCAGCTCTCCATCGACGACTTCGGCACCGGCTACTCGATGATGAGGCAACTGCAGAATGTTCCCGCGATCGAGTTGAAAATCGACAGGACGTTTGTGCAGCACATGCACGCCAGTCACGCAGACCTCGTGATGGTGGAAAAGATCATTGAAATGGGCCATGAACTCGAAATGGAAGTGATTGCCGAGGGCGTGGAAACCGAGCAGCAATTCGAAATCCTGCGCGAAAAAGGTTGCGACGGCGTGCAGGGGTTTCTTTTCAGCCGCGCCCTTCCGCCCGCCGACATCATTCGCTGGCTTGAAGCCCACCGAGCCCAGCAAGTACAGTAATCCCATCGCCGTTCACAGGGATCGAAAAGCTCTGATCAAAATCCCCACTTCAGTCAGATCAACCCGTTGATGCGCGATCCTCGCGTTCAGCCGCGAGCGCCATGGCGATTGGAGAGGCTTATGCGCAGATTTGCAGGCGTGGTGCTGGTGGCCGCGACCTTCCTCGCTGTGTTACCGGATCGGGCCCAGGCTCCGGTCGCGAAGACCCCGACGACTGCCAGCCAGATCGCACAGCCCCAGGCCATCAAGCCCGGAACGAGCGCTCCTACACCCGAGCACTCTCTCGACCAGGCGGATCTCACTGCATTTTTCGATGGCATTCTTCCCCTTCAGCTTGAGCGAAACGACATTGCGGGCGCATCTGTGCTGGTAATGAAGGATGGCAATGTCCTGCTCCAGAAGGGCTACGGCTACGCCGACGTCAAGTCGAAGAAGCCCGTCGATCCGGCATCAACGATCTTTCGACTGGCGTCAATCTCCAAGCTCTTCACCTGGGTCTCGGTGATGCAACTGGAAGAGCAGGGCAAGCTGAACCTCGACACCGACGTCAATCAATATCTCGACTTCCCGATCCGCCCCGCCTTCAATAAACCCATCACGCTGCGCAATCTGATGACGCACACCGCGGGATTTGAAGAGACCCTCGACGACATCATCATCACCAATCCCAAACAGGCGGTCTCATTGCGGAATTACCTGATCGCCAACCAGCCCATGCGTATCTATCCTCCGGGAGAAATTCCCGCATATTCCAACTATGGCGTCGGCCTGGCCAGTTACATCGTGCAGCGCACCAGCGGTGAGCCCTTCGAACAATACGTGCAGGAGCACATCTTCGGGCCGCTCGGTATGATGCACTCTTCGTTCTACCAGCCGCTCGAGAAGTCTCTGGTTGCATTGCCGTCTGATGGCTATCGATCGAACACCACCAAGCCCGCTGTTGGATTTGAAATCTTCAATCCCGTCGGTGCCGGCGGCATCTCTTCAAGCGCCGCCGATATGGGCCGCTTTGGACAGGCGCTGCTGAATGGCGGCGAACTCGACGGCAAGCGCATCCTCAAGCCGGAGACGCTTGCCATGATGTGGACGCCGCAGTTCCGGGCCAGCGATCAATTGCCGCCGATCTGCATGGGCTTTTACCAGGACTGGCGCAATCATCTCCATTGGATCGGGCACGAGGGCGACCTGATCGCTTTTCACAGCCTCTTCTTTGTGGAACCGACGCAGAAGATTGTGCTCTTTGTCTCCTACAACTCGGCAGGCGGCGGCTCAGAGCCTCGGCCGGAGATCATCAACTTCTTTTCCGATCGTTACTTTCCCGGCGCGCCCCCCGTCCAGTATCTGAAAACGCCGGCGAATCAATTGAAGGATATTGCGGGAACGTACGAATCCACGCGCCGCGATGACACCACCAAATTCAAGCTCTCGTCACTCTTCAGCCAGCGCAGTGTTTCTGTCGACAAAAACGGCGTGCTCACCATTGATGGCGCGAAAGACCTTCGCGGCCATCCCGTTAAAGCGAAATCCATCGGCAAGGATTTGTGGCAGGCCGAGGATGAGCAGGGACGTGTCTTCGCCATCCGCGACTCTGACAATAAGGTGGTGCGCCTCGCCGTCGATTTTCCAGGAGTGCAACTGCAACGCGTGCCCTGGTATGAAAACCAGACGTGGGTGCTGATCGCGCTCTGGTCAAGTATCGGCATCCTTGTGCTCGTGATTCTTGCGAGTCTCATTCGAACCTGGAGCCGGCTCTTCCAGCGCAAGCGTCCCCGCCCTGAGCCGCAACCGGGAACCATCTGGATCACGGCTGCACCGCGGCTGGCAGCTTTCCTCTGGATCATCTTCCTTGGCGTGCTGCTCGGCTATTTCGTTGTCAAGGGCGACGACCTCATGCCCCCCACTCCGGCGTGGTTCAAATGGTTTGCCGCAGAGAACTTCGTCGCCATGCTGGCTATCGTCCTCAGCACGCTGGCGGTGGTTGCTGGAATCGACGCATGGAGCCGGAACATTCGCGTGATTACCAAGCTCAAGTTTTCCTTCGTTGCGCTGGCATGCGCGTTTCTGAGCTGGTTTGCTATTCACTGGCACATCATCGGGCCGACGAATCGCATATAGCGGGAAGAAGTGAATGACTTAACGAACGAGTGAAGAAGTGAAGGCAGGTTCACTGGTTCACTCTTTCACTCTCTTTCACTTTGTTCACTCGTTGACTCATTTCCTCCTTCACTGCTCCATTACACTGGAAGCTGTGAAGCCCTCATCGAATCTCATCCAACCCAGCCGCAAGGAATTCTTGGCGCTCGCCAAGAAACACACGCTCGTCCCCGTCTGCCGCACGCTCACAGCCGACCTCGAAACACCCGTCTCGGCCTTTCTGCGCGCGGCGTGGCAGGAGCGCGAATGCTTTCTGCTGGAGTCGGTCGAGAACGGCGAACAAGTGGGTCGCTACACCTTCATCGGGCTTCACCCCTACAAGCGGATCGTCGCGCGTGGCCAGCAGATCGACATCACTGAAGGCGGGCGCACCACCCGTATTGAAGGCGATATCTTCCACGTTTTGCGCGACGCCCTCGGCGGCCACAAGCCGGCGCGCATCGCCGGGCTGCCCCCGTTCACAGCGGGCGCCGTCGGGTTCTTCGCCTACGATGCTGTCCGCCAGATCGAGCGCCTGCCCAACCATGCCAAGGATGAACTCGGTGTTCCCGATGCGTGCCTGCTCTTCTTCGATGAAGTGCTGGCCTTCGATCACGTGCGCAAGCAGATATGGATGGTTGCCACCGCCGATGTTACGCTTGCGAAGCCCGACGAGGCTTACGCTCAGGCAGCGAAGCGGCTGGCAAAACTCGAAAAGCGCCTGGCGACGCCGTTGCCGAAGTTGCCGCAAGTTCGCAGCGCCAGGCCGGTCGAGGTGAAGCGACGCACCAGCAAGAAGAACTATCTCGCCGCGGTCGAGCGCACCAAGGAATACATCACCGCAGGGGACATCTTTCAGGCCGTGCTGTCGCAACGTCTCGACGTGTCCACAGGCATGGACACGTTCCAGGTATATCGCTCGCTGCGCACCGTGAATCCCAGCCCCTACATGTACTTCCTGCGCTTTACGCCCGATGGGCCACTTGGCTCAACGAAGAAACCGAAGCCAACGAACACCGTGGAGCTTGCCGGCTCATCCCCCGAGTTGCTCGTGCGCGTTCACGATCGCAAAGTCGAATACCGGCCGATCGCAGGCACGCGTCCGCGCGGAGCAAACGAAGCCGAAGATCTTCGCCTCGAAGAAGAAATGATGCACGACGACAAGGAACGCGCCGAGCACGTGATGCTCGTCGACCTCGGCCGCAACGACGTTGGCCGTGTGAGCGAGTTTGGCAGCGTCAAAGTCGATCGCCTGATGTTTGTCGAGCGGTACAGTCACGTGATGCATATCGTCAGCACCATTGAAGGAAAACTGAAGCCTGAATTGACTGCCGTCGATGCGCTCCGCGCCTGCTTTCCTGCCGGCACGCTCTCCGGCGCGCCCAAAGTTCGCGCCATGGAGATCATCGAAGAACTGGAGCCTTCGCGTCGCGGCACCTACGGCGGCGCCGTGCTCTACGCCGACTTCTCCGGCAACCTCGACTCCTGCATTGCCATTCGCTCGCTGCTGACCACCGGCGGCAAAGGATACGTGCAGGCCGGTGCCGGCATCGTCGCCGATTCTGTCCCCGAGCTCGAACACCAGGAGTCACTCAACAAGGCCCAGGCCGTGATTCGAGCCATCGAACGCGCCCGCGAACTGTAGTTCGCATCGCGGGGCAGAAGCCCCGCAACACCAAGACGACCGCTACTCGCGCAGTTTCTTTCGCGCCAGGTCTTCTGCAATCGCGAGTGCGTCTTTCGCCGGAACCTTCACATCCGGTTGCACGCCGCTGCCTTCCCAATCGGGCTTGCCATAAGGATTCGTGATCCGCGTCTCAGGAATGCCCATGCCGAAGTGATCGTCCAGTCGATGGAAAACGCCTACATGCGCACCCCCTGCCGTGGTTTCGCCTACCAGGGTTGCGCGCTTAAGCATTTTCAAATTGTAGGCGAACTGCTCCGCAGCGGAAATTGTCCGCGCTGAGGTGAGTATGTAGGCCGGCTTATTCTCCAGCCTGCTTCCCGCCACGGGTGAGTGAATGAAGGATGCAGAGCCGGACGGATCTTTCGGGTTGTACCAGGGGACGGAATGGTCAAACAGCGGAGCAGCGATCTGTTCCACCATGCCCGGATATCCACCCATGTTGTCCCGCAAATCAAAAATGATGGCGTCAGTTCCGTTCAGGCGGCTCATCGCTGCCTTCGCGATGGGCGCGCAGATCCCAGGATCGGGGAATGAATTCAGCTTGAGGTATCCGATGTTGTTCTCGAGTATCTCAATTTTTTCGAACATGCAATTCTGCCGCAGCATCGCAGCGCGATACTCAGCGAGCGCAGCCTCAGTCGGATCGACTGCCGCAGCAGGCAGCGGAGTCCTGCTGAAAACAATCACAACATGCGGGTCTTGCGTGGCATTTCTCAGGTCGCTGGTGAGCCGCGCCGCAAATGCCTGCCCATCTCCAATGGCGTCATAATCTCCGTTCGCTTGCCTCTTGAGAACCGCCGCCGAGGCGTTGTGCGCACGCTGCGGATCCACATAATAGCGGTTCAGGTTTTGTGCGACTGCGTGCAGCACGCGATCCCGCTCGGTCGCATCGAGCTTCCCATTCGCTGCAGAAGCCGCCGTCGAAGGATTCGGTGTCGATCCGTTTTTCTGCGAACTGCCCGGCCCTGTGGCCGCAAGCGCCGCCACCTCATTGCTTCCCGCAGATGCAGTTCGATTGAGACGTTCAAGCACCGACTCGATTGGCGACATTGCTCCCTTTGAGAAATGTCTGTACACCATGGGGCGGCTCATCACAAAAGCGAATGCCCCAATCAGCGTCAGGGAGAGGAAGCTTCCCATTAGAATCGACGCAGGTCGCAGAGGCTCTCTCTGCAACGTGCGGAAGGATGGAACCCCGTCACAAGCGGACAGCGCCGCAACCGCTGTCATCGTTGCGTATGAGTTCCGGTATGCCTGCGGAACTCCGGCCACCGCATCTTGAAATAAATCGAAGCACAGGCGGATCCGCTTCCGGAATCCCCTCTCATCGCGCAGGCGGTCGCGATACAGTTGAACGATCGGTTCCGCGTATTTCCTGCGAAAGCGCGAGGGATACAGCCACAGCAGGCAGGCGAATATCTTCTCAGACATAATCCCCCCTGAAGATCTTCTTCACGCGAGCCACGCGCAACAGGTCAGCCAGCCTTTCAGCCTCGGAACGCGCCAGCTTTCTTCCCGATGAGGTCAAGCGATAATAGCGGCGACGCTCGTCGCTTCCATCGGACCGGACTGCGCCATCGACTTCTTCAATCATGCCCTCTTCGAGGAGCGCTTGTATCGAGCTGTAGAGTGTTCCCGGCCCCAGGCGCATCCGCCCGTTCGTCTGCTCCTCCACCTGGCGCATGATGCCGTAGCCATGAAGGTCGTTGCCCGCAAGCGAAAGCAGGATCTGGAACGCCGCGGAAGGTAGAGGATCAAGTTTTCGTTTTGGCATCGTATGCTCGATGATCGATATATCGATGGACGACTATAACTCCGATTGACGGAAATTGTCAAAAGGCACTTTTTTGGGGGGGCAAGTTTTCGCAACGCGGATGCCAAATCCGCGAACCAAGATCGAAAGCGCGCTCTATTCCGCGCCAAAGAGCCGGCGGAAAAAGTGCCCTATCCGCGTAATGAATCCCGGCTTTTTGTCGCCCTTGATCTTGGGGGTTTTCTGTTTCGCAACGTGCACGTGCGGCGCGGGATTCCCGCCTGTCGACGTAACGGTGGCAGTTTCCGGCGGCGGCTCGCCGCTCTTGTGCACGAAGGTATCTGTGGCTTCTGTTGGTCCGCCGACGGGCGTCACTCCCGGCGGACCCGGCGGAGGGAGCGGCGCGAAGCCCGCGCTCTGCGCCTCAGGAAATTCATTGCTGTTCGGATGCACTGGAGCCGGGCAGCCGCAGGATTCCTTCTCCTGGTCGACTACCGAATACACGCTGCCGTGCTGGAACATCACGCGCTGTCCCGCCTGCACGCGGTAGATGCCGCCATCAAACACGCTCGTCACCAGCACGTAGGGCGCGTTTATGCCTGCATTATCGACACACGTGTCGCCATGCTGGCCAAGGCGCACCTTCACATCCGCCGCGCCGGGACCGCCGATCAAAATGCGGAAGTCGGGCGTAAGCAGCACGTCGGAATTCCGGCCGGTGGCAAAGCTTGCCTCGATAGCCCCATGATCAATCACCATCATCAGCCCGGCGACCTCGTCCTTGGGCACGCTGGCATCGGCAGCCAGCTTCACCGTGGTCGAAGCGCATACGCGCAGCACTCCGCGCCGCGGCAGCGTCACTTCGGTTGTGCCGGTGCCCGAGGTGATGGCTCCGTTGGTGGCGATCATCGCACTGTCCGTTTGCGACCTGCAGAGCTCCGGTCACCATGGCGGCGCTGGCGGGATCCTTGCTGTCGAGGGGAACAATTGCGATCGGTCCCGATTGCGCGGGTCCGGGCGACGGATTGCTCTCCGGGGCTGCGCTCGGCGGGCTCGGCTGTGTTTCCGAAGGAGGCGTTGGCCTGGATTTTGGCGCCTGCGACCATCCGAGAGGGCCGGCGCAGCATGCCGCGCATACCAGAATCCAATGCAGCGTGTGTATCGCGGGCCTTCGGGAGTCTTGCATCGCGCCTACATTTCCAGGAAGTTTCGGATCATCTGGTGACCGCCTTCGGTCAACACGGACTCGGGATGAAACTGGACGCCCTCAACCGGCAGGGTGCGGTGGCGAAGCCCCATGATGACAGACCCGCCCTTCGTCCCGCTCCGTTTGCCTCGGGCGTGCGTGCGGTAACTTCCAGCTCCGGCGGCAGCGATTTCTCAGCCACGATCAGGGAGTGATAACGGGTGCAGGTGAGCGGCGTCGGCAATCCCGAAAAAACGCCCTTGCCGTCATGTTCCACTTTGCTCGTCTTGCCATGCATCAGGCTCTGCGCGCGCACCACTTCGCCGCCAAAGGCTTCGCCGATGGCCTGGTGTCCGAGGCATACACCGAGGATCGGCGCCTTGCCCGCCATGTGCCGGATCAACGGAACCAGGATCCCCGCTTCGCCCGGCGTACATGGCCCCGGCGACAGCAGGATGCGCTCCGGCTTCAGCGCTTCAACCTCTTCGACGGTGAGCTCGTCGTTGCGGCGGACCAGCACGTCCGCCCCAAGCTCGCCCAGGTATTGAACCAGGTTGTAGGTGAAGGAATCGTAGTTATCGAGGACAAAAACCATCGGTAAAACCAGTGTAGCGCGAGCGGCAGGGCGGCGGCGGGAAATACGGTGGCGGCCCGCCTGGCTGAGGGGAATGGCATCGCGAATGCGCGGAACGCGCGATGGTTGCGGACATGGCGACAGTTTTGAAAGACTGGCCTTGGTCCGCAACGATGGTTCTCCACTTTCTGATTCAAGGACGCGTGCAGGGCGTGGGATTCCGCTGGTTCGTCCATCGCGAAGCCAGCGAGCTTGACCTGCGCGGCTGGGTGCGCAATACCGAAGATGGCGATGTGGAAGTCGTGCGCTTCCGGCACCGCCGAAGATCTGGCAGAACTGCGCGCGAGCCTTCGCCGCGGCCCGCGCGGCAGCCGCGTCGACCGCCTGATCGAGCACTATCTGGACGACAACGAGGCCGACCGGACCTGACGCCTTCCGGATCGAAGGGGCGTGGTGAGGCGCAGCAGTGCCACAGTGGTCAGTGATCAGTTGTCAGTGTCAGAAACAGCACCCTTGCCAGCTCCCCGTCCTGGCTCACTGCATCACGGCCCACTGCCGATTGCCCACTGAATCCCTGTTCCCTGATCTCTGACCACTGTTCCTCTATAATCTGTAGGGAAGCAAACCTGACAATCCCGCCGGTTCCCTTCCCGCAATTCCTTCAAGCTGCGGCTTGAACATGACTCGAGGAGCGAGCGAACGCATGCCCGAAGCAATCAAGCCCATTGATGTGGAAGCACCTGAAGGCGCTGGTGCGCACGGTGCCGGATTTTCCCAAGCCGGGGATTCTGTTTTACGACATCACCACGCTGCTGAAAGACAAGACCGGCTTCGCCAAGCTGATCGACGCGCTGGCCGCCCACTACATCGAGCGCAATATCGACCTGGTGCTGGGGATCGAGGCGCGCGGATTCATCTTTGGGCCGGCGCTGGCCTATCGGCTGAATGCAGGGTTCGTCCCGGTGCGCAAACCGCGCAAGCTTGCCGGCTCCCGTGGCGCGCGTCACCTACGACCTCGAGTACGGCTCGGACACGCTGGAGATTCACATGGACGCGATCCAGCCCGGGCAGCGCGTGGTGTTGGTCGACGATCTGCTGGCCACCGGCGGCACCATGGAAGCCACGGTCAAGCTGGTGAACGAACTCGGCGGCGAAATTGCCGGCCTGGCCTTTGCCGTGGAACTGGACTTCCTGAAAGGCCGCGACCGCTTCAAGGAATACGACGTGTTCAGCCTGCTGCACTACGACGAGTAGCGAGAAACCACCTGTTCGCGCGCCCTGTCAGAAACGGGTTCCTGAAGGGCCAAAACGGTAAGTCTCGCCGAAGGCTATGCCTCGCGGATTCAGGGTGTGGTTCTGGTTGGTGATGCTGCTGTGAAAATTCTCGAGAGCGTCGTAGGTATATTCGACTCGCGTCCACCAATGTCTCCCCATGTGGTATTCCGCGCCGCCTCCGAGAGACCAGGTGTCGTACGTGGAATGCAAGTGGCCTGTGCCGTTTCCGGGTTGCGTCAGGCTGGCGAAGCCGAGTTCGCCCTTGTAAATAGGCTGAAACCTGCCCCAGTAACCCATGGTGCACACCAGGCCGCCCTCACCGACGAAGAGCTTGTAATTGGAAGCATCCTGGTTTCCGCCGATGATCATGGAGTGGCCCTCGGCATTGACCCCGAGGCAATGCCAGAACGTTGCGGTACCCCAGGCGCTTGGCCCCCACCTGTTGATGTCCCCAACATGCCAATCGCCTGACCAAAAAGTCCATTCCCCCGCCGGCGCTCCAGTGGATGGGGAGCTTTCTGCCTGCAGTTGCCTGAGGTTCAATCTGAGCAAGGCTCGGAATCGAGAAGAGAAGGACAGCCACTGCCACCGCCAGCTTTCCACCCATTATTTTCACCTCCTGATTAGGTCCCGGCCAGGACCGACCTGAATTGATTGTGAATGGGATGTGCGATCTGCTGAGAAGGTGGCCCGTCAAACCGTTATCTTGTGGTTATTCAAAAAAACTCAGCTTCGGGAAAGAGGTTCAAAAAAACTGGAGCGCGCCAGCGGCAAACGGCACTCCAAGGGGCACGACGTCGATCGCCGACTAAAACGGTCGGAGTTCCTTGGGCTAATTCCCTGCAAACCCACGGTGGAAAACTGCAAATTTCGGGGGGGGGTGGGGGGTATTTGTACCGATCTGTGGCACACGGCATCTCCTGCCTGATCCTTCAGGCGTGAATTCTCCCTGCGCATTGCGGCTCCCGCTCTTTGAAACAACCTTGAGCATTTCGATCTGCCCCTTACCTGATCAAAATCCATTTTGCGCCAGGACGGCATAATTCCCTGCAAAACGGCGGCAGGTATTTTTCGTTGCGGAATGAATGCGTTGGAGAGTTCAGGATCACTCCGGCACTTGACAAGAATGCGGGCCCGCGAGCGGCGGCCATCTGGTTGTGGTCGGAATTTCGTATTACGTCCGAAGGGCGGTGATTCGCCCGGGACGCGAGGATGATCACGGATTTTGACGGCCTTCATACACCGGATTGCGGCCGCTTGATTCGCACGATGATCAGCAGAAACACGCAACTCGCTACTCCGATTCATTGACGTCGTTATGCCGGATTGCGGGCTGCCCGGCAGAGTTTGAGGCAATGCTTCAAAGCAGCAGTGGTGATTTGGCAACGCACAACCTGAAAATAATGAAACGTCGGAATCGATTCCCACACTATCCATCTGAAAGCCAGGTGAGCGTTGGAGCCCCCGGTCGTAGACTCCTGGCGTGGGGCGGCACGTCTGTAAGGTTATTCAGGACACCGCACCCAGCCAGATCCTTCTGCATCAAGACGATTCGTTTCAGGAGATTTCCCTAGCCTGCGCCACCCGACGAGTCAATCAAGGAGGAATCTATGAAGCTGCAATCCAAGTGGTGTAACTTGACAACCAAAGTTTGCGTGGTAACGCTTGGCTTCTGCCTCACCGCAAACTCCCAAGTCAACTCAACCGTCAGCAGGACGCCAGTGGTCGCGCAACACGCGCCAGTAGCCACGCAACATGCGCCGGTGGCGCCCGCCACGAGAGATGCCTGGCGCAAGTCCATGGTACGGAAGCCTCTGCCCAAGAGGGGATGCTTCAAAGCATCGTATCCTGGCACTGAATGGCAGGAAACTACCTGCATCAAGGCGCCGGACAAGCCTTATCCGCCGGCGAAGGGTAAGCGACCCAGAGACAGTGGGAAACGGCAACGACAACGCAGCCCAGGTAACGGGCGTCATTTCTTCGGCGGAAGGCTCTTTCAGCAGCGTCACCGGCGTGCAAAGCGACAGCGACTCCTCGGGCGACAGCGACTTCTCGCTACAGCTCAACACAGAGTTCTTCAATTCCCCCGCCTGCAGCAGCGCCGCGAGCCCCGCGAATTGCAAGGGCTGGCAGCAGTTCATCTACTCCAATTCCGGCGTAGCATTCATGCAGTACTGGCTGCTCAACTTCAACAAGAGCTGCCCGTCGGGATGGAACTCGTTCGGGAACGATTGCTGGACCAACAGTGCCACCGCCGCATCAGTCCCCACGCAGCAGGTGAGCAACCTGGTCAATTTGTCGGTGACCGCCAGTGCCGGCTCGGGAGGCCTGGATAGCGTCGTCTTCTCGAGCGGCACCGATACGTACACCGCCTCGGAAGACGACTCGATGCTCGATCTGTCGAAGAGTTGGAATACTGCCGAGTACAACATCGTTGGCGACTGTTGCGCGACCGAGACCACCTTCAACTCGGGGAGCAACGGATCGACGATCGTGGTCAAGACGGCCGTGGATTGGGGTAACTCCGGCGCCCCCAGTTGCGTGAATGAAGGCTTCACGGGCGAGACCAACAACCTTAACCTGGTGGCGCCTTGCTGTCCCTACGGCGGGGCGGAGCCGAATATCCAGTTTATGGAGACCAATGCCGGCCACACCGGGACGTGCGGCGCCGCGGGGCTTGAAGCTAAAGGCGTACAAGCCCGCATTACTATGTGGACCGGAAACGACGATGCCAGATCCGATACTGAGTTGTGGGCGACCATCAACGGCGAGGCCACGTTCTGCCTGAAACCCTCAAACAACGCGAATGCCGACGGGTTTGCGACAACGGCGGAAGTGCACACGATCAGAACGGCAATCAATCGTGGAATAACTGGACGAGCAGCGCACAGACGTTCGATCTTGCGACGCCTGTAGCCCTGTCATCGATCAAAACGCTTACGATTCAGCTGATGGAGCACAACAGCGGATTCGAAGGCGACGATAACTGGGACATCCAGGGAATCACCGTGTCGCTGACCGACACGGCTGGCGCGACCACGACTGTGCTCAACCTGTCGAATCCGCAAAATGGCGACAACTGCATCGCCCGGCTCAAAGGCTCGCCAAATTCCACCACTGTCGCCTTTGGCCTGAATGGAACGAACAGTCACGTCTATGTGGGCGGCAACGCGAACGGCAAAACGACGAATTGCTCGAACAACGGAGGCTAGTGACCGCCAGGTTTCGTTGCAAGCGGTCACCACACTCGAAATGGCATTATGCGGACGAAGGAATTTGGCGAGGCACAACTATCCTGTGTCTCGCCAAGAGTGCCGATTCGTGTGTGGTGGACGACTTGGCTAGGACGCGTTTTCGGGGACTTCTTCGCGCGCGTCCGATTCCCCGTCGGCCGGGTCGCCCTGCAGCATCTGTGCATCGGCGAAGCGATAGCCGACATACACATCCGTGAGCAGGTAGACCGGGTTCGATGGATCGTCCTCGATCTTTTTGCGCAACTGGCGGATGAAGGTGCGCAGGTACTCGACCTCTTCACGGCAGTCGGCGCCCCACACGGCGGTGAGCAGCTTGGCATAGGAGACGACGCGGCCCGCGCGGCTCATCAGGCGTAGAGAATGTCGTACTCCTTGCGGGTGAGGTGCACGGGCTGGCCGCGCCGGTCACGCTGCGCTTCGAGGGGTTGAGGCGAATCTCTCCAATTTCAATGGGCGCATCTTCGGCGCGTGCCGGGGCATGCACCCTGCGGACCGCCGTGCGGATGCGCGCAATCAGCTCGCGGGTGCTGAAAGGCTTGGTGATGTAGTCATCGGCGCCGAGTTCGAGCGCCTCCACCTTTTCACTCTTCGCCGTCGCGCACCGTGAGCATCAGCACGGGCAGGCGGGGCGCAAATGCGCGGATGCGGCGCAGTGTCTCAATTCCGCCGATGCCCGGCATGTTGATGTCGAGAAGCACCACGTCGTATTGACCGGAGTGGAGCAACTGCAGCGCCTCTTCTCCGCGCGACGCTTCGCTGAATTGAAATCCAAGCTCGGCGAGCGGCGGCTTGAGCGCGCGGCGGATGGCGGATTCATCATCGACGATCAGAATGCGAATGGCGGTCTGGGTCATTACGTTTCCCTCTTTCGTGCCTGGGATGGGATAGCCGCATAAAACGTGTTGCCTTCATCCTGGTCGCTGGTGACCCAGACGTATCCATCGTGGATGGTGGCCGCGCGCTTGGCTACCGACAAGCCGATGCCGGTGCCGGTCGCGCGATTGGCTGAGCCCGACGAACGATAGTAGCGGTCGAAGATGCGTTCACGATCGGCGATGGGAATAACCGGGCCGAAGCTATGAACCGAGAAGATGACTTCGGCCTTCGCCTGGACTGCGCGAATGGTAATGGTGGTGCCGTAGATTGCGTATTTGCAGGCGTTGTCGATGTATTGCGACAAAAGCATCGTCATCAGCCGGCGATCGCAGCAGAGCACCAGGGTGTCGTCGGGCATATCGATCGCGACCTTCATCGAGGCAAGTCGCTCGCTGAGGCTGGCTACGACTTCGTCAATCAGAGCGGCGACGCCGACGGGCAACGCATGCACGGTGACTTCGCCGGCGTCGAGCCGCGCCGTCGTCAGCAGGCGCGTCGTCAGATCGTTGAGCAGGTCGGCCTGCTCATTGATGAGCGAAACGAGCTCGCCCTGGCCAGCCGAAAGTTTCCCCATCTCGGAGAGCCCCGTGGAAGCGGCGCGAATGGCGGTGAGCGGCGTCTTGTACTCATGCGCCAGCGCGTCGAGCACCGTGGAGCGAAGCTGCTCGGTCTGACGCTCGGTCTCGATGCGGCTTTCGTTGGCGAAGGCGCGGTAGCGGTCGAAGGTGACGGCCATCAGAGAGGCAATGGCATTGTTGGTCAACGGACTGGTGTCGCCACGGAGGACAACCGCACCGATGGGCACGGCGCCAAGACGAACGACGCGGCGCGCAATGCCTGTCTTCGGATCGTCGTCCGACGTTTCGAAGTAATAAACATTCTGGGCCAGCTCCTGCGGATCGACGTTCCAGAAACCGGCCTGGTAGGTCTCGTGCAGGTCCGCGTCGAAGATGACGACGGCCTCGAGAGCGAATATCTCATGCACCAGTTCGACGAGCTGCGCGCCGGGCTCGACGTGGAGATTCATCTGCAATGTGCGCCGCGTGAACTCGTAGAGATCCTGCATCTGGCCGCCCCACGAATCGGTCGCGCGTGCGTGTTCGGTGACGCGCGCGGAAAGGCGGCTGATGACCAGGGCGGTAAGGATAAACGCCACGAGGGCGATGGAGTTTGCCGGATCGGCGGCCGGGTTCAACCTGCCGAGTGCGCGCCGCAAAGTAGCTTTGCACGACCACCGCGGAAAGCGAAACGATCACGGCCTGCCAGAATCCGCACCACAGTGCAGTGGGCACGATGATGAGCAGATAGAGCACTACGGCGACGGGAAGCAGCCATTGGAGCCAGTGCGCAAAGACTCCCACGAGCACCACGGAGACGATGCCGAGCGCGCACTCGGTGGAGAACAGGAGCACCTGCAGCCCGGAGCCGCGGGAGCGTCGCGATGCAAACGCGGCGCGGAGCGGGATGTAGGTTCCAGACAACCGTTACCGGCCTTTCCATGGAGTGCCATGAGGTGGAATCGCTCTGGCGGAGATGAGCCTAAACAACGCCGGCAGATCGTGAAGGTCGATCATTTGGCTTGGCTCGAAGGATGTCTCTCGCGATCCGGCGCCGCAATCATCGGTCGTCGAGCGGCCGATTCAGTGAGAGCTCCCCGCGTGCACCTTTTGTTCCCAGGTGGAGCTGCATCGTGCGCGGGAAGATTGTTTCTAGATATTAACAGTTCCTCATTTGATTCTTATCCGAAGGGGCGTATTGGAGCGCTCCGCGCGCGAGGATCCAGACGCATCAAAGCCATGGGCCCATCGTCCCTTTGCAACGCAAGATGCGATCGGAAATAAACCAATTTCTTTCTCCAATCCTCATCTGTTCCTTATGCCTTGTTTGCATTACTAATGACCAAGCCGCAGCGATTCGAACATCACCAAAAGGAGCAGCGCACACCGCGCATGACTTCATCATCTTTGCCTCGGCAAGGACACAATCCCCGTGTGCTTTCCGTGGCCCGACTGATAGGTAGTCCGCACCAAAGAGATTGAGTCAACAACCTCACTTCTCCCATCGAAAACTCATTCGTTTCATACCCAAATCTTGTTCAGGAGGAATTGTGTCGATGTTCATCAAGTCGAATCACATCATTCTCCAATCTTTGAGCGCTGCGGCGCTCGCCACAGCAATTGCGGCTGGCGCGCAGGCACCGGCAACGGCGGCGATCGCCGCAGCACCAGCTTCCGCGCCAGTAGCACCAGCCGATCCCACGCCTGCTCCCGCCCCAACCCCGCTTTCCACGTTCGTTCTCACGGGTCCGCTGCAATGGCTGCCGCCGGCGACCTTCGATGCCGGACCGCTGGGCAAGCTGTACGTCA
Source organism: uncultured Acidobacteriaceae bacterium (assembly GCA_963830285.1). Classification (GTDB taxonomy): domain Bacteria; phylum Acidobacteriota; class Terriglobia; order Terriglobales; family Acidobacteriaceae; genus Telmatobacter. Next base: position 469,238 of record CAWHLU010000005.1, on the reverse strand, counting down.
ACGGCATTGTGACCGGTTTCTCGCAGTTCCAGACCAATCACGTGCCGGGAGACAACAGTGCGCAGGCCACCTCTGAGCAACGGACAGATTTTCATTCAAAGAGCGGACGGAAAGGTTCAGTACTTCATCCAGGCGGGCATCTACACGATGCCGACACTTTCGGCGCCGTTTGTGAATGCCCAAAATACCATGACCAATTTCTACGGGCCTGTTCCGGTCGCCTACCTGAAGTTGCAGGCGGCCAAGAACACGCAGTTCCTCATCGGCTCTCTTCCCACGCTGATGGGCGCCGAGTCCACCTTTACGTACCAGAACTTCAACATCGAGCGCGGCATCGTCTGGAACCAGGAAAACGCCATCAATCGCGGCATCCAGGTGAATCAAACCCTGGGTAAATACCTGAGCGCCTCGTTCAGTTGGAACGACGGTTACTATTCCAACCGCTACTCGTGGCTCTCGGGCTCGGTGACGCTTACAAAGGGACCTCATAGCCTGGTGTACGACGGGATGGGGAACCTCGGACAGACCGTGTTTGAAACGGCAGCCACGCCGATCCAGAACAACGGCTACATGCACGCGGTGATCTATACGTACACCAAGGGGCCGTGGATCATTTCGCCGTACTTCCAGTACGGCAACCTGCCAACCAACCCGAAGGTAGGCGTCCTCAAGAGCACATCGGCAACCGGCGGCGCGCTCAACGTCAGCTACGCCTTCAAGAGCGGCTTCTCGCTTCCGGTGCGCGTGGAGTACCTCACGAGTTCGGGGAGTGCGACCGACGGATCGGTGAACATGCTGGGCTTTGGAGCCGGCAGCGCAGGCACCACTTTCACCGCAACGCCAACCTACCAAAAGGGAGGCATGTACGTTCGCGGCGATCTCGCGTGGGTGCATGCAACGAACTACACGCCGGGAAGTGTCTTTGGCACAACGGGAACGGATGCCGACCAATTCCGCGGCGTACTTGAATTCGGCTTCATCTTTGGCAAAAACATGACCGAGAAATAGCCGAATCGTTGAGGATCTTCCCGCCCTTGCGGCGATAACCAAAACTCCGCAAGGGCGTGCGCACAACCGTGAGCTCATGCACTCAGAAGGCTCGGTTTCTTCATTTCATCTTCATCGGTGCATACGTAGCATTCTCCTAGCCCAGAAACCTGAACGTCTCTGCCCGTACGATCCGGCGAGCCCCACACCATCCCGTAGCTCAAGCCGACGGGAACAGACCCTAAGAATCTCAATCTCCAGGAGAATGCTCATGGCAGATCAGAAAGCACCACAGATGCAGGCCACTCTGGGCCTTACCGGGTTGACCAGCAACGCAATGGCGCTGATTGCTCCCGGCGCCTTTCTATGGCTCACCTTCGTCATCCAGGCAACACCGGCGTAGCCGGCCAACCTCCACCGCGCCAGCCATGTGGCTGGGCATTTTCGGCGCCCTGTTGCTCTGCCTGGCCACCGCGGTGGCCTACGCTGAAATCTCCAAACTCTATCCCGGCACCGGCTCCAGCTACTACTACGCGGAGCAGGCGCTGCTCTCCAAGGACAAGGCCTTCAAGTATGCCCGCGTAGCCAAATTCATTGTCGGCTGGGGCTCGCACCTTTACTACTGGGTCTATCCCGGCGTGATGGTGGCGACCACCGGCATCTTCGTCGGCTATGTGGTTGGCTTCCTCTATCCCAACTTCATCAGCGGCGCGCAATCCCGGCCCCGTTTTCATGGGCTGGTCGCGGTCGTCTTCTCGTTCTTCGTGGCCTGGATCGCACAGAAGGGCGCCGGCGCATCCACGGCGGTCAACATGGCCATCAATATTGTCCAGATTTCCGCGCTGATCGTTTTCAGCGTGCTGGCCCTTGGCTATCGCGCCAACCATCCTTCCGGCACGACCGGCTTCCAGTACGACTCGCAAACGCTCTCCACCTACACCTATCAGTTCGCGACCGACAAGACCGGCGCAACGATCCGCGACTGCGAGCGGCAACCCGCAGCCGTTGCTCGACTCAGCCGGCAAGCCGGTTCCCTACGTCATCACCTATCCCACGAGCCGACGCGACCGGCAACTTCCTTACCCACGCGAACGCCGCATCGGTGGTGCGCCGCACAAATTCAGCTACATCTTCATCCAGGCCACCGTCGCCATTCTCATCCTGGTCGGCTTCGAATCGGTGACCTCGATGGGAGGCGAGGCCAAGAATCCCACCAAGCATATTCCCATCGCCGTCATTGCATCGCTGCTGATCCAAGGACTGGTCTGTTATCTGATCGAGTATTTCGCGGCCAACTACTTCCTCAACTCGGGCTATACGATGCAGAGCGCGGCGAGTTCGGCAGCTCCCATCGGCGACATGATGATCATCGTCGGCGATGCGCTGCTGGGCCAGGGACACGGCAAGTACTTCATGCTGGCCGAAGCCGTCACCGTCTTCCTGGCGCTGATCGGCACCACGCTGGCCTGCATGAACACCGGCGCCCGCGTGACCTACGCCATGGGCAAGGACGACGAGGCCCCCGAGCATTTCGGCATGCTGCATGCCAAGTCGCTGACGCCGCGGACGGCCATCTGGACGCTGGCCGCGATCTCAGCGGTCATCGGCGTGCATCGCCGTCTCGCTGGTCTTCGGCGATGCCAGCGCGCCGACCGACGCAACCATCGCCGCGCTCCCGCACGGCATCCTCTCCAGCTTCGGCTACAGTCGCACGACAAGCTGGCGGCGCTGCCCAACTCGCTGCTCACCATCACGCTCACTTCCAACTTCGGCACTTTCATCCTCTATGCGCTCAGTTGCTTCCTGTGCATCGTGGCATACAACAAGCGCCCTGACCACAGCTTCCTCGTGCACACGCTCATTCCGGGCTTTGGGCTTCTGGCCAACGTGGTTTGCATGGCCTTCTACCTGATCAGCCCGGTATTTGGCCTGGGAACCTTCAAGGAACCGCTGCTGGCGCTGGGCATCTCGGCACTCTGGGGCATCTACGGAGCCGTCTACTTCCTGCGATCCTCAAAGGCCAAGGGCAAGACCGTTCTGCTGGACATCCAAGATAGGTCACCTGCAAGAGCGTTAACTCGACCAAACACAACCCTGGGTGGAATTTCTTCTCGGCTTCGTTCAGAAGGCTGAGGAGCAGAATGACCACCCAGTGATTTTTTCGAAGTCGATGCATCCACAATTCTCTAAGAATGCATCACTCCACGAACAGGACCCGTTCGTGGAGACCCTCGATGAGGCGACCGGTCCATGTTGGATGTCATGTTCGGCCAGGCAAGCGATCCCGGCAAGGTTCGCACGAACAATGAAGATGCGATGGGATCGTTTCATTCCCAATTCCCGTCACCAGGCTCGTTCTCACGGTTATCTTTTCGTCGTTGCCGATGGCGTGGGCGGTCTGGACCTGGGCGAGGTTGCCTCTTCCACGGCCGTCTCCGTTCTCGTACGAGGAATTTGAGAAGGCGCAAGGCGGCGCCATGCTCATCAGCCTGCTGCCGCGCCTGGTGCAGCACGCCAATGCCGCTGTCCACGACAGCACGCTGGCCCCGGAATTTCGCGGAAAGAAGATGGCAACAACCGCTGTCGCATGCGCCCTTCGCCATGACCAGGCCATCGTCTCGCACGTGGGCGACTCGCGGTGTTACCTGGTGCGCAAGGGCATCGCAAGACAGATTACGCAAGACCATACGCTGGGTGAATGAGCAACGCAAGACTGGGCGTGATTTCCGCCAGCGACGTTGCGACATCCGATTCGCGCCATGTGCTTATCCGCTCCCTGGGGCCCGAGATGTTCGTCTCGCCCGACACCACGGCGCTGACCGTTGCAGCCCGGCGACGTCCTGGTGCTTTGCTCCGACGGTCTGCACGACGAGATGCCCGAGACGACGATCGCCTCCATCGTCTCGCAGAACAAGCCGATCGACGAGATTGCGCAGCGAGCTGGTCGCGCGCGCAGTCGAAATCGACGGCAATGACAACACCACGGCGCAGGTGATTCGCGTCCGGTCGGTCGAGCAGGTCGGCATGTACCGCGGCCGTCCCTACCGCCTTCCGTCTTGAGTGCCGCCAAGACTTACGAAATCCTTAGAGTTACGCCGCAGAATCCCGATAGAGTAGAAGAAACGAACGCACGGAGAACGCCGCCCGATGGGCATCCTCGACACAATCGAATCCGGCTCGCAAATCGACTCCTACCGCATCGAAGCGCCGATAGCGCGGAGCGGCATGGCGTCGATCTTTCGCGCCGTGGATACCCGCGACAACCGCGTAGTCGCCTTGAAAATTCCGCACCCGGACATGGAAGCCGACCCGATCCTCTTCGATCGATTCAAGCGGGAGGCGGACATCGGCGAAAAGCTCGACCACCCCATGGTGATGCGCGTCTACGGCGGAGAAAAACGGTCGCGAGTCTACATGGTGATGGAGTGGTGCGACGGGGCGCTGCTGCGCGAGATCCTTACACAAGGCCGCATGCCGCAGGACCGCGCCATCCGCATCGCCATCGAGGTGCTCGAAGCGCTCGAATACATTCACGGGCAGGGCGTCGTCCACCGCGATCTGAAGCCGGAGAACATCATGGTCGATGCCAGCGACAACATCAAGCTGATCGACTTCGGAATCGCAGGAGATGCGGGCGCGCGCCGCCTGACCTACGCCAACTTCACCGCCACGCTTGGGACCGCGGACTACATCTCGCCCGAACAGGTGAAGGGCAAGCGCGGCGACGGACGCTCGGACATTTATTCCATGGGGATCATCCTGTACGAGATGCTCACGGGGCGACTGCCGTTCTCCGGAACGTCTCCGATGGAGATCATGAACGACCGGATGCTGAACTACCCGCTGCCCCCCACTGTGGCCGACCCGTCGATCTCGCCGCAACTGCAGGAGGTGCTCTATCGCGCGCTCGAACGCGATCCGCAGAATCGATATGCACGTGCCCAGGAATTTGCACATGATCTGCAGCATCTGGACGAAGTCGGCGTGGAAGACCGAGTCGAATTGCGCCAATGGAACAAGCGGAAATCGCATTCATCGCGCCAGGCTCTCTACTACACTGCGCTCGCCCTGATTCCTGTTGTTATTCTGTTATTGATGGTGCTTGTTTCACGGCACCGGTAGGCAATTCCACACAGGGTCTTCACGGATTCCTTATACGGGGAACCTTAGACTTACCACTGAATGCCCAACAACACACTTGTCAGTTGGAAGGAGAACTATGTCATTGGACTACCGGAATTTTCTTGCCCTCTCGTATGAGGAGCTCGAAGAACTGAACCTGCAAGCCAAGGCAGACCGCATGAGCCGGTTGCCGATCGAGGAGGTTCGCGATAAGCGGATCAAGTACCTGACAGACCAGAAGCACATCAAGGCAGTGACGGTATTGTTCTCTGATCTGGAAGGGCGTTTGCACCTGCTCGACTATGACAAGAAGTTTCTGCTGGGTTCCCATGAGAATCTGACCTTCGACGGCTCGTCGATTCGCGGCTTTACCGCGCAGAAGGAGAGCGACCTGCGCCTGGGCATCGACTGGAGCGCCTTCTATTGGGTTCCCGCCGACGTGTTCGGCAACGGCAAGGTGCTGGTTTTCGGCACCGTCATCGACAAGGATGGCACACCCTACTCCGGCGATCTGCGCGGAGTTCTCAAGGCTTACTCCGACGCGCTGTACAAGGACAAGGGCTACACACTCAACGCCGCCAACGAAATCGAAGGCTTTCTTTTCGCCGGAAAAGACGCAGAGCGGCATTACCACGAGACGATGAAATTCGACTTCATTAACACGGGTGGTTACTACCACGTGTTGCCGCTCGATCCGCTGCGCCAGTTCATCGATACGGCTGCCGAAGTGCAGCGCGCCATGGGCTTCCAGAACGAGAAGGATCACCCCGAGGTCGCTCCCAGCCAGTTTGAAATCAACTACGGCTATGGTGAAGTCGTCGCGGCCGCGGATCAGATCCAGCTCTACAAGCTGCTATGCCGGCAGATCGCCAACAACATGGGCTACACGGCGAGCTTTCTGCCCAAGCCGGTGGTCGGCGTGAACGGCAGCGGCATGCATACGAACGTCTCCGTCTCGAAGGAGAAGGTGAACCTGATGTGGGATCCGAAGGGCCAGGAGATGCTCTCCGGGTTCGGCTGGGAGTTCATCGACCGCATCCTGACGCACGCGCTGGACATCTGCCTGATCCTGAATCCCAGCGTGAATGCGTATCGCCGCCTCGACCCGCACTTCGAAGCGCCAAACCAGATCAAGGCTTCGGCCACGGATCGCGGTTCGATGGTGCGCGTGCCGATCGGCAACTCTCGCTCGATGCGCGTGGAGGTACGGTCAGTGGCGCCGGATGCGAACCCCTATTTGACTCTTTACTCGATCTTCAAGACCGGCATCGACGGCACCACCGCCAAGATCGACAATCTGCGCCAGGCCAACCGTTACTTGCCGGACCACATCCAGGCAGCGATCGACGACTTCAAGTCGTCGAAGTGGATCGCCGACATCCTGGGCTCGGATGTGCAGGGTCGCTTTGCGGATCTGAAACAGGCCGCTGCCAACCGCTGCGCTCGCGATCTGGGCACCTTCGTCAAGGCTCCCGAAGTGCAATTCCATCACGAGGTCTACAACCAGTCGCTCTGGAACCTGTTCTAGAGCGAACGTTACATCCATCCGGATTGGAAATAGAGCGGCGCGGCCCGGCAACGGTCGCGCCGCTTCGCATTGGAATTGAGAGTTTCGAGGGCCGCAGTCCTGCATCAAGGAGCGTCGGGTTTTGCGCTGCCGGCCTGGCGCTGGCGCGCGATTGCAAGCACCTGCGCCCCTTCGTCCTTTTTCCCCATTTGGGTGAGGACGTCGGCCAGTTTCTCGGCCAGCGGTAGCGAGTCAGGATATGTATTGACTCCGTCGCGCAGCACCCTGGATGCCTCCGCAAGATTTCCCTTGCGGGCATAGGCCAGGCCGAGATTGGTGCACTGCTGAACGCTCCACAGGGGTTTGAGTCTCGCGGTATCGAGCAGAGTGATCACTCCCGGGTAGTCGGTATCGGCGATCAGATCATTCGAAAGGCTGTCGAGGGCATCGGCGTTTTCCGGATCGATTTCCAGCACGGCGCGCCATTCCGCTTCGGCATCGGCGGAAGCGTTTGTGCTGTCGAGAGCCTGGGCCAGGAGCAAGTGCAGCTTGATGTCGTGGTAACCGAACTTCTCCGCTTCGCGCAGCGCGGCAATCGCTTCTTTGGTATCGCCCGCGAGGTAAAGGCTCCCGCCAAACATGAAGGCGATGTGGGGCATATCTTTCTGCTTTGGATCTAACTGCAGCGAGGTTGCGAAAGCGTCGGCGGCGCAGCTGTAGTTCTTCTGCTCGCCAAACCAGATGCCCAGGTCATTCAATGCGTCAGGATTCGGAGTACCTGTGAATCTTGCCTTCATCGACTCCGGCGGCGTGCAGGGCGGCTGCGCGAATGCAAAGCCGGACACTGCGAGAGACATTGCGAACACGAGTCCGAATTTGATTTGGAGTGAGGCGGGCATCTCTTCTATTGATTGCCGCTTTCCGTTCGGCATTGCCAGTACCATGATCGCGAAGGCTTGTAGCTTTCCCACCCTTGCTTCGCAGGGATGGGGCACCCATGTTCATCGTCTTGATTACAAAATCGTCAAGTCACAGTACTAGTCGCTGCCGCTTGCGCGCTCGGCACTTTCGGCGACATGAACTTCAATCTGTTGTATCCCGTCGGGATTGATGTTTACAAATTCGGGAAGGTTGACGGCGCGGTTTGAGGCTGTCGCGTTGTCGATCAGGATCGCGGGGCTCGCGTTGCCGTTTTCGTCGATGTGCGTCAGGTACATCTGCGTGTAGGGTGAGCGCGCTTTGGAAGAGAAGACCAGCCAGCGGCTATTGGGCGACCAGCTATGCCACGAGTTCATGAGCCGCGTGTTGGCCCGCAAACGCCGTGGCGCTCCGCCGGCGGCAGGAACGATGTAGAGCTGACTGTCGGGTCGCATCAGCTGGCCGTTCTTGCACTGAACGAAGACGATCCATTTGCCATCGGGCGAGATCTTGGGGAAGTTGTTGCTCATACCGTTCTGCGATGCGCCCTCGATCGGCTCCGCCCTTCCACCCTTTCCGCCGTTGAATGGAATGCGGTAGAGGTCGTACTGGATCTGCGTTTCATTCAGATCGTTGGCATGGGTTGCGCCGCGCTGACCACGGGGACGCGGGTCCCGCGCCTCGGCACGCGCAAACACAATGTACTTTCCGTCGGGACTCCACACACCGTCGGTCTGCACGTACTTTGGATCGTCGGCGCCCGGCAGAGGCTCGCGGAGGCCCGTGGCACGGTTCAAGTACTCGAGAATGCCGCGCGTGGGAAAGAAGACCTGCAGGAAGCGATAGTCCATGAAGTTGGTGACGTAATAGCTATCGATCATGCGGCTCAGCGCGGGGCCGGCAAACGTGCTGAGCACATACTGGCCGGTCGGCGAAACCTGCGACATGAATCCGACGCGGACAGTGCCAACTTTTCCGTCGGTATTCCAGTGCACCATGTCATTGCTGTTGATCGCCATCTGCTTCTGCACCGGAACCACGGCGTAGAGCCCCTTGTCGTTGGCAGGGCCGTCGATGTCCATCCCGAATGTCTTGCCGTCGGCAGAGAACGAATGGCAGTTGGCGCAGGTAGGCATATCCGAGAGCACCGTGTGGCTCTCGGGCTTGCGGATATCGCGGAGGCGCCAGTGAATGAGGCGGATGTTGGACTCGGCGAGAGGCGCTACAGAACCGCCATTCCCCGATGCCGGCATCAGCGGAACGTCGCGGTAGAAGATGGGCGCGCCGACATCGTCCTTGGATGTTGTGAAGGTGATGCGGGACTGCGAACTGGCGATCTGCCCGTTGCGATAGCCGGTAACGGTCAGAGTTGCCGGCGCGGTTACCGAGTGCGCCTGTATCGCGGTCCATGTCGCCGTATCCGGCTTCCAGGTAAATGCCGCCGCCTGCTGTGGGGTCAGTTGCGGCGGAGAATTCGAGTCCGAAACACAATCCGGATCGATCGGACCGAGTTGCATGCGCTCGCCCTTGGATATCACATGAATCGGCGCGGAGTGATCAGCAAAGGAAATGTCGATGTTCCATGAGGTCCCGGCTGCATCGCGCCACAGAAATGTCGGAGGCGTTATTCCCGGGGGGAAAATGGAGCCATCCTCGGGATAATCAATCGAAATCGGGCTGAGGGTGGGGGCAGCACCGGGCGCGGCCAGGGCCTCGAGCGAAAGACTTGCAGCGAACCGGCTGTGTTTGCCCGGGGACAACGAACACATAAGCAGAACAAGTGTGACCACCGTGAGGGCCGACCGCAGCCCTCTCCAAGGCAGTCGCGCGAACTCGCTTTGATGTTGCGCCGGTCGACACCGGGCGGATCGCGCATGGATCATCTTATTGGACTTCTCCTATTTGTTCCCCGGCAAGCACCAGGGGCTGTTGATCAGCTGCCACTACTTTCTGGTAGAAGTCGTGCAATTGGCCGTAGTCTTTGGCGTCGAGAATCGTGAATGCCCGGGCAAAGACGCGTGCATCGGTAATCGATCTGCCCTCGACTTTCGTGCGCAATTCGTACGCGGCATTGCCTTCCCACTTCAGCTTTGCGTCCTCAGGAGTGCCCGCGAGCGCGAAGCCCGGCGGCAACGCGTAGGTGATCTGCTCCTGCTCCTGCGCCGGATAGCGCATGTCCACCGGCAGTTCGCGAGAGCTCTCCGCTGGAAATGGATTCTGTTCCTGCGCTGCAAAGAACGTGCGCGGCAGGACAAGACGGCCATCCGACTCCCGTGAGAAGGAACCTGAAACCGGAATCACGGCCAGCAACTGGCGATTGGAGTCATCGAGATACACGACATGATCCACCGCAACATGGACGCCCGGGGGCACCTGCTGCGCGATGATCGAGCTGATCTCGGCTTGTACAGCTTCGACGCCCGACTTCACTCCCAGCTGGCGCAGCTCAATCGCCTTCTGGCCGATGAAGGCCACTTTGAGAGTTCCGGAGACCGCACCCTTGGGTGACACATTGACGGTGCCGACATGAAGTGTGCTGTTGTCGGTGCTCTTCTGCAAGGGTGTCACAATGATCTCGGCCTTGTTGCTCGCATCGAGGGCTACACCGCCTGCACCGGTGTGCGCCCAGTGCAGCGTCTCAAAGGGAGCCATCTTCGTTCCGGGATCCACGAGGATTTCTTTCCCGTCGATCTGCAATGCAACCAGAACGGTATCAAGCTGAAGGTTGTCCATGTATTGGGCGGAGAAGATGTGAAGACTGCGGCTTGCAATCCGCTCCGGACGGGCGCTGATTCCCGCTGCGCGCACCAGCGCCAGGTAGAGATAGGCAATCTGATTGCTCGATCCCTTTTGGGTCCGAAGAACAGAATCCACCTTGCCTCTGGGAATGTATTCGCTGCCGGTAAGCGGTGCTCCGTCAGGACTTGAGTCGGTGTTCTGAAACTTCTGCTACGAACGCGTAGAGTTTCTTCGCCTTTTCGAGGGGCGAGTCCGAAGCGGAGATCGAATCCTTTACGGCTTTTTGCAATGCCTGGTTGGACGCGGTGTACGCGTTCAGCTCCTTCGTCCAATAGCTCATCTGCTTTTGCCAGTAATCCTTCACGTCGAATGTATAGGTGTAGTAGAAGTCGACGCTGTATGCCTCGGTATTCAACGGAGGCGCAAAAGGCTCCTGAGGAATGGCGGGAACGTCGGTGAGATCGATGGTCCAGTTCCCCATCGCATCCTGGGTCAGAGTCTTGCCGGGAGGAAGAACAGGCCGGAAATGGATGTCGGTAAGAATATTGTCGTGCGGATCCTTGAGCGCACTGTCTCCCACGCCCACTCCGGTAACGTGCTGGGGAAGAAATTGCCCGGAGGGCCGGAAGACAAAATGCTCTTTGTGGATGAAGTAGGGCTTTTGCAGTTGCCAGTCGGGCGCAGTCAAGAAACGGTCGTAACGGACCTGATAGCGGTACTCGATGATGCTTCCGACCTCGACCCCGGGCATCGTAAACGTGGTCTCACTTCCGCGCGGACCCTTTGTAACTTTCAGCAATTCAGCCGGCTTGCCTATAAGCGGAATCACGGTTCCGTCCGGGTGGATGACCCGTCCCTCAAGCGCACCGATCTCGACCTTGCCGAGATAGGAATCGGTGTCCCAGGGCTGGTCCTCACCGGTGTGATTGATGCTCGGCACATCCCAATGCGCAGTATTCGGGGCAGCGATCGTTGTCTGCGTTGAACCGGAGCCGCCAAAGCCTCCCGACATTCTGCTTGAATTGGTACCGGCCGCGTTGTAAACGAAGGTCTGCGGAAAATTGACGTGAACGACCGCGGCACTCTTTCCTTCCTCGTTCAGAACCTTGATGCGCGCATAGATCGTTCGAAAGGCATGAGGATCGTCCTCCGTTTCCTCGCGATCGAGATAGACCGCCGCGGCGCCGGGCGCCTTGGCATCCGATGTCATCGCGAGTTCTTCTTTCGGAACCGGAGGAAACTGAGCATGCGCTACGAGCGGAAGTGATCCAACAGCAAGCAGAAAAGAAAGCGGAAGTGCATGCATGAAAACGCATTCATATCTCCAGGGTTAACTGTCTTCAAGACGACCTTATGACCCAAAAAGCCTCGACACTCTACGCGCAAGGAGAATTCTACCGACTTTCCTATCGCTCGTCCGTGCGCTCGGAGACGTCTCCGTTACCCGGTCACCTCGCTGACGGTGATCTCCGCGGAAAGCAAGGACTTATGGAGCAGGAAGATCCTACCGAAAGGCGAAGCAAAGCCAGCGTCGGCCTCAAAGACACCTGCTTCCCTGCTTAACGTATCGCTCCTCTCGGTTGCATCCATGTGAGCGGGATCACCGAATGATTCGCCGCGGCGATTCATGCTCAAGGTACGGCGAAGTTTAGATAGCGCTGTTGCGGGGGTCCATGGGGGTCTCGTCTTTCCCATCTTCTGATTGCGACGATTGGCGTTGCCGGCTCAACCGCGCTGGTGTGCGGCGCCGCATTTTCACCAGTCTCGAGCGCACCGCTTCAGACAGATGCAACGCCGGCGGCATCGACTATCCAGATTGACTATCCGCTGCGATGGCTCGGTCTTTCCGCCGGAGATCACGCCGCCCACGTTTCTCTGGCACGAAGCGAACCAATCGGTTCAACGCTGGGTGATTGCAATCTCATTCGGCGGCGCACCTGCAACCATCCGGATCGAAACGCACGGAGATCAACTGCAGCGGGGACGAAATCGATCCCGAGCGCCGGCCCCGGCCTGCCGCTCACGCCGGAGCAAGCTTCGACCCATACGTGGAAGCCCGACGCCGCAACCTGGGAGAAGATCAAGCACTTGTCGTCAACGTCACCGGCGCACATCTCCATCATGGGTTTCGCGGCGAATGGGCATGCACCCATTTCCGATGGCCGCGTAACGCATTTCGACCTCGCGCGATCCGGTTGGCGCTCCGATCTTCTACCGCGACGTGCCGCTGCTGCTTCCGCCTCCGGAGGAAAAAGGCCCCATCGCGCCGCTGCCGCGTTCCGCCATTCCACTTATCAAATGGCAGATTCGCGATATCTCGCAGCCCAAAAGCCACCTTGTCATGACCAACCTGCCCACCTGCGCCAATTGCCATTCCTTTTCGCGCGATGGCAAGACATTCGGCCTCGACCTTGATGGTCCCCGCAACGACAAGGGCCTCTACGCGCTGGTTCCGGTAGCGAAGCACATGACGATCCGCAACTCCAACGTCCTCCATTGGAGTTCCTTCGGGCTGAATGACGAGGCACGCGCGGCCGATCCGGCCGTCAAGCGCTTCGGCTTCATGTCGCAGGTCTCGCCGGACGGACGCTACGTGGTCACCTCCATCGGGCCGCCCAACAACACCAACAAGCATCAGGGCGAAGAACCCGGGTTTGCCTCCGGGCATTCTCGACCGGCTCTACAGCACCAACTACCGCAGCATCCAATTCAGCCAGGTCTTTTATCCCACGCGCGGCATCCTCGCCTGGTACGACCGCAAGGAAGGCAAGATGCGCCCGCTGCCCGGCGCTGACGATCCGCAGTATGTCCACACCAGCGCTTTCTGGTCGCCCGACGGCAAGTACCTCATCTTCAGCCGGGCGCTGGCGCGCGATCCCTTATCCCGCCGGCGCGCCGAAACCAGAATTTGCCAACGATCCCAACGAAACGCAGATCCAGTACGACCTCTACAAGATTCCTTTTAACGAAGGCCGCGGAGGCAAGGCCGTTCCAGTCGAAGGCGCTTCGGGCAACGGCATGAGCAACAACTTTCCCAAGGTTTCGCCCGATGGCAAGTGGATTGTCTGGGTGCAGAACAAGAACGGCCTGCTGATGCGGCCCGACAGCAAGCTCTACATCGTGCCCTTCGCCGGCGGCAAAGCCGCGCCTGATGCGCTGCAATCTGGCGCCGATGAACTCCTGGCACACGCTGGTCGCCGAACGGCCACTGGCTCGCGTTTTCGTCGAAGGCGCGCGGACCCTACACGCGGCTCATGCTCACCCACATCGATGCCGACGGCAACGACACGCCCGCCATCATCGTGGATGACACGACGGCAGCAAACCGCGCCATCAACATTCCCGAGTTTGTGAACCTGCCGCCGGGCATCAGCATCGACAAGATCGACCCGCAGGCGACGGACTTCTACCGCCTCTTTGACGAGGCCTACAAGCTGATTGAGAACAACCAGTTCCCCGAGGCGATCGACACCCTGCGCAAAGCCATCCAGAACAACCCGGATGACGCGCTCGTCGCACTACGTTCTGGCCACGGCTCTCAGCGCCAACGACCAGGAGAAGGACGCGCTCACCGAATACCGCAAGCCGTCGCCCTGACCCCCACCAATCCCATGTTCCTCGATCACCTTGCCGTCTCGCTGGCTCTGAATGGCGACTCCGCCGGCGCAGTCGAGCAACTGCAGAGAGCAATCGCCGTTGACCCCGGCTCGGTGGAGTATCGATTCAACCTCGCCTATGTGCTGGAATCGCGCGGGGAATTTGCAGAGCGCGGTTCCACCCCTCGAAAAAGCCGTCGCACTCAGCCAGCAGGAAAGACTGGCGTTGTCTCGCGGAGTTGGCTAAGGTGTATGACAAGACAGGTCACACCGCCGAAGCGATCCAAACTGCCCGCGAGGCGCTGGATCTGGCGGTGAAACAAAACAACGGCGCGGTTGCCCGAACTCTGCAAGAGGCTCTCGATCACTACGAACGACGACGGCTCCGGGGCAAAGTCAAACTAGAGCGGAGCCGCGCTGGAATCTTTTCTCTCTATGCGGGATGGAATGTAACTTCCGCCGCGGTGCACTCCGCCGCTCAAGCTCCCCAAGCCTAACAACACGCAATTGATGCAAGCATCCGGAAATTCGGGCAGATGAAAACAACCTGATCTCTTCTGCGCCGCAATTCGGTGCAAACGCGTCTACTATACACAGCACCGGCAAGGTCGGGCCGGGACAGGAGCCGTTCGATGCCAGCAGCTCACCCGCTTCCCCATACCCTCGGGGAACTGCGCAGCAGCACTCAGTTTTCTGAAGCTTGCCTCAAAAACCGCAGCGTCAAGGATGAGCTGCGCGCCAACCTGATCGGCCGGCTGAAGACGCATGAGACGCTCTTTCCCGGCATCGTCGGATTTGAAGACACGGTAGTCCCGCAGATCGTCAACGCCGTTCTTTCGAAGCAGAACTTCATCCTGCTCGGGCTTGCGCGGCCAGGCCAAGAGCCGCATCCTGCGCGCGCTGACTGCGCTGCTTGACGAGCAGATGCCCTACATCGCAGGCTGCGAGATTCGCGACAATCCCTATCGGCCGATCTGCAAGCGCTGCCGCGACCTGGTCGCGAACCGCGGCGATGCCACGCCAATCGCATAGATGGGACGCGACGAGCGCTACGTTGAAAAGCTGGCCACGCCCGATGTTACGGTAGCCGACCTTGTCGGCGACCTCGACCCCATCAAGGCGGCACGCGGCGGCGAGGATCTGTCGAGCGAACTGACCATGCACTACGGCCTGCTGCCGCGCGCCAATCGCGGCATCTTCGCCATCAACGAGTTGCCCGACCTCGCCGGAAAAATCCAGGTCGCGCTGTTCAACATCATGCAGGAGGGCGACGTGCAGATTAAGGGCTATCCGGTGCGGCTGGCGCTCGACGTCGCTCTCGTCTTCAGCGCCAACCCCGAGGACTACACCGCGCGCGGCAAGATCGTCACGCCGCTCAAAGACCGCATCGGCTCCGAGATTCGCACGCATTATCCCGAGACGCTCGAAGAAGGCATCGCCATCACCGCGCAGGAGGCGTGGTCGGAACGCGGCGCCGCGCCGATCGAGATTCCGCCTTACGTGCGCGCCGTCGTGGAGCAGGTAGCGTTTTCCGCGCGCGAAGACAAGAGAGTGGACAAGCGCAGCGGCGTCAGCCAGCGCCTGCCGATCTCCACCATGGAGCTGGTCGTATCGAATGCCGAACGGCGCGCGCTGATGAACGGCGAGAAGCTCGCGGTGCCGCGCGTCAGCGATATCTACGCGGCTCTGCCGGGCATCACGGGCAAGCTCGAACTGGAGTATGAAGGCGAGATGCGCGGCGCCGACACGGTGGTTCGCGAGCTGATCCGCACCGCCGTCGGCAAAATTTACGACCGCTACTTCGCCGAGACCAACACGCAACAGATCGAGCAGTGGTTCAACCTTGGCGGCACGGTGAAGCTCGACGACAACCAGTCGAGTTCGGCGGCTCTTGCCGACCTCAAGAGGATTCAGGGGCTGTTTGAAAAGCTGGCACCGCTCGAGGTGAAGGTCTCCGATGCTCCGCCCAAGGCGGTTGCGGCAGCGGAGTTTCTGCTGGAGGGCTTGGTGGCGCATCAGCAAGCTCAGCCGCAGCGAGGAGCGCGGATTTGCGGCGCCGGAAAAAGCGACAGCGCAAGCAGGAACGCGATATCGAAGTCGAATTTGACGACTGGCAGCGTGCACGCCGGTCAGGCCGCGGCGGCGGTTTGAACTAATCCTGTACGCAGCGGTAAGCGTACGCTGCGCACGAAATCGGAAAGTGTCATCCTGAGCGGAGCAGCTTGGGGCCCCAATGAAGTTGGGGTAAGCGGAACGAAGGATCTGCTTTTTCACTCTCCGCGCATTCAGAAGACCGCAACACCCGAGGACCAACCATGAAGCGCGTTCGCTACACCAAATTCACCGGCGACCTGGCCTCCGAGATGGACATCGAAGACCTGCTCAAGGCGCTCTCCGACTACCTGCTCGACTCCGGTTTTCGCGATCCGTATCTTCGCTTTCAGGATCTGGACCACACCCTGGACGATCTGCGGGAAGCGCTGCGCCAGCTTCTCGAGTCCGGCGATATGTTCGACGATCGCATTCGCGAGCAGCTCCAGCAGATGATGGAGCAGGAAAAGATCGATGAGCTGATCGACAAGCTGATCAAGCGCATGGAGCAGGAAAACTACATCTCATACTCACAGAACATGGACCCCACACAGATGTCGGAGATGATGGGCAACGCCGGCAACGTCCAGGGCGAGGTCAAGTTTGAAGTCACCGACAAGAGCCTGGATTTCCTCGGCTACAAAACGCTGCGCGATCTGCTCGGCTCGCTGGGCAAGTCGAACTTCGGCCGCCACGACACACGGCACTGGGCTACCGGCGTCGAGGCGCACGGCGCTTCGCAGCGCTACGAATTTGGCGACACGCTCAACCTCGACACCACCACCACGCTCAAGTCCGCCATCTCGCGCGAAGGCATCGGCCTGCCGCTCAATCTCGAGTACGACGACCTGCACGTGCACCAGTGCGAGTATCAAAGCTCGTGCGCAACGGTTGTCATGCTCGACTGTTCGCACTCCATGATCCTGTACGGCGAAGACCGGTTTACGCCGGCCAAAAAAGTCGCCATGGCGCTTTCGCACCTGATCCGCACGCAGTATCCGGGCGACTCGCTTTCGCTGGTGCTCTTTCACGACTCCGCCGAGGAGCTGCCGGTGTCGCAACTGGCGCGGGTGAAGGTGGGGCCGCATTACACAAACACGTGCGAAGGTCTGCGCCTGTCGCAGCGCATCCTGGCGCGGCAGCGCAAGGACATGAAGCAGATCGTGATGATTACCGACGGCAAGCCGTCAGCCCTCACGCTTCCCGACGGCCGCATCTACAAAAACGCCTACGGCCTCGATCCGCTGGTCGTCAGCGAGACGCTGGAGGAAGTAGCGCGCTGCAAGCGCTCCAACATCATGATCAACACTTTCATGCTCGCCTCGGATCTTGGACTTGTGCAGTTCGTGCACAAGGTGTCGGAGATGTGCCGCGGCAAAGCCTACTTCACGACGCCCGATACGCTGGGCGAGTACCTGCTGATGGATTACATGAATCGGAAATCGAAGACGATTCACTGAGAAGCAGTGAACGAGTGAAGAAGTGACAGTGAACAATGGACAGTGGACGAGTGAAATAAATGCCCCTGACCCAGGCGGGCGGCCCAGGTCACATAATATCGATCTGCAAGAGACTGGGTGCCCCATGTCTCGATTTTGAGATGTGGATTCCCTCGGCCCCATAACCAGACGGCTCTGATGTTTGCGGTTGGATGAAAAATCTCAATCTCCCCGGCGACAACCCTCCGCCGATGCTTCACGTCCAATCTAATGCACGCTCCGGCCCTGTTTGAGAGCCGGTCGTGCCCAGTTGCGCTTGAGACAGGGGGTCCCTCGGGCCATGCTTCACCAGACTCTGAACTTCTTCGGAATAGTCATTCTGTCGGCGGTTCTCGCGGTTGCCACCATCATCTGCACAGCAATGCGCATCGATAAAGATCCGGCAGTCGACGGACCCCGCGCCCTGATTTCGGAGTTCATCGGCCTTTGGCTCGCCTTCACCTGCCTCGCTTGGAGCTTCATGATTGCAGGTCCGGCGAATCTTCAATGGACATTGCGTGGGTTGGCGGTCGCCGCCGCGTTAGTTGCCTTCACATTCGCAGCTTACTTCGCTGGAACGCCCGAGGTGCGGATCAGGATTGACGAAGAGCCAAGCGGCTTCGACAATCCAACCACGAGCCTGAAGCTGGATTCGCCCCACGCACCGCTTCCGGCGAGCGCCGATACAAAGCTCCGTAACCGCACCTGGTCTGAAGCCGACAATCCGACGAACTAGCGCTCGGTCGAGACTTTGGAAAAGTTTGGTTGCTCCGGAATCGCCGCACCGTCCGCGCGCGGGTCCGATGCCCCGAAGTTCATGCCCGTACTGCTGTCGTGCAATACAGCCTGGCCGCGCCCCATCTGCGACGTGTAATCAGGATGCACCTGCAGCACGTGCCCCATTTTCGTCAGCGCGTCAATCGTAGCCTGCGTCACCCGCGATTCAATCACGATCTTGCAGGCCAGTTGCTGCCTGTCGGTGAAGCGCGGCTCTTCCATCGCAGCCTGGATATTCATCTGGTAATCGACCACATTCGAAACAAACTGAGCATGGGCCAGCGGCTGGTTCAATCCGCCCATAATGCCGAAGCCGATGTGCTGATCACCGTGCTGCATGAATGCCGGAATGATGGTATGAAACGGCCGCTTGCGCCCTTCGAGCGCATTCGGCGATTTGGGATCGAGCGAAAACAATCCGCCGCGGTTCTGCAGCGCAAACCCCATCCCCTGCACCGTAATCTGCGATCCAAAGTTCTCGTAGTTGCTCTGAATGATCGAAAGAATATTCCCCTCTCGATCCACAACGCTGAAGTATGTTGTATCGCTCTTCCCCAGCGCTCCGGGAGCCACGGTGCAATTCGCGTGCTCCGGGTCGATCAGCACAGCGCGCTTCGCCGCGTACTCTTTCGACAAAAGCTGCTCCACTGGAATCTTTCCGAAACGCGGATCGCCGTCATAGGCCTTCACGTCGGCGTACGCCAGCTTCATCGCTTCAATGCGGGTATGCAGTTCGCCCGGGCTGTGCGAGCCAGCCGGATCGGCCGGAAACCTCTCCATGATGTTCAGCATCTCCAACGCCGCAATGCCGTCGCCATTCGGAGGCAGCTCATAGACAGTCCAGTCGCGATATGTAGTGTGTATGGGCTCAACCCACTCGGCGGAGTAGGTCGCGAGGTCGTCCGCCGTCATCGTCCCGCCCAGGTCGTCCGAGGTCTTCAAGATCGCCTTCGCAATCTCGCCTTTGTAAAACGCCGACTCGCCCTGTTCGGCAATCAGTCTGAACGCCTTCGCCACATCGGGATTGCGAAAGACTTCGCCGGAACCCGGCGGCTTGCCGCCGGGCAGAAAAATCCGCCGGCTCTCCGCATTCGTCAGCAAACCCTTCTCATCACCCGCCCACCACGCGTGAATAATCTCCCCGACCGCGAATCCGTGATCGGCATAAAAGATTGCCGGCTGAAACAGATCGCGCCACGGCAGTTTGCCCCACCGATCGTGCAGTTTCGTCCATCCGTCCACCACCCCCGGCACCGTCACTGAGTCGATCCCGAACTGCGGCATCGTTGTATCGCCCTTCGCATGCAGATGGTCGATAGTCAGAGCCTTCGGTGCCCATCCGCTTGCATTCAACCCGTAGAGCTTCCCTGTCTTCGCCTCCCAGTAAATCGCAAACAGGTCGCCCCCCATCCCGTTCGATGTCGGCTCCGTAACATTCAGCACTGCGTTGGCCGCGATCGCCGCATCAATCGCCGACCCTCCCTCTTCCAGCACCCGCGCCCCCGCCTGTGAAGCCGACACCTGGCTCGTAGCCACAATTCCGTATTGCGTAGCAACCACCGATCGCCCGTACGAGCGATCCTGCGCATGCAGCGGTGTCGTCAGGCATGTGAATGCGAAAGCCGAAACAAGAACAGCAATTTTGGATTGAAGCGAAGCCATGGGCGGAGTCCTCGGAGTCAGATTGATTTTGCGCTTCGTGAAATTTCAGTTGAGACTAAGAACCTATCAGAGCAGGATACGGTTTCCGTAGTACATTTGCGGTGTGCGCTCGCTTCTTGCCATTGTCGCCGCCTTCGCTCTCGCAGCCACCGCGTTCGCCCAACAGCCCGTCACGTTCTCCACTGAGGACGGCGCCACCATCGCCGCGCTGCAGTATGGCTCCGGCGAACGCGCTGTGTTGCTCGTTCATGGTGGCCGATTCACCAAGGAAAGCTGGGCGAAACAGGTTCCCGCATTGAGATCTGCTGGATACGCGGTCCTGGCCATCGATCTTCGCGGTTTCGGGCAATCGCACGGTCCCGGCGAAAAGGATCCGAGCGGCGAGCAGCAGGCTCTCGACGTGCTCGCTGCTGTCCGTTACCTGCATAGCCACGGTGCAAAGACCGTATCCATCGTCGGCGGCAGCATGGGCGGATCCGCCGCAGGCGACGCCTCCATCACCTCGCGGCCAGGCGAAATCGATCGCATCGTCATGCTTGGCGCCGCGCCGAACCTGCCGGCTGACAAGCTCAAATCGCCGGCTCTCTTCCTCGTCGCCCGCGATGACACCAGCGGCGACGGCCCGCGCCTTCCCGGAATCCGCGCACAATACGAAAACGCTCCCCAGCCCAAAAAGCTCGTCATCCTTGAAGGCTCCGCCCACGCGCAGTATCTCTTCCAAACCGATCAAGCCGATCGAGTCATGAATGAAATCTTGCAATGGCTCTCATCAAAGTAATCCCGTTCGCCGATCCACTGACCACGACTCCCTATTCCCTATTCCCTATTCCCTATTCCCTTATCCCTTATCCTTTAAAATACTTCCATGTTCACCGGCATCATCGAACAGACCGGAACACTCGTCAGCCTTGCCAATCGCGGCGGCGTGCGGCGCATCACCGTTGAAGCTCCCGGCATCGCAAACCGCCTTCGCGAGGGCGATTCCCTCGCTGTCTCCGGTGTCTGCCTGACCGCGCTCGATGTCGACCCGACGTATTTCCATGCCGACCTTGCCCAGGAAACGCTCGATCGCACTTCTCTCGGCGCGCTCAAGCCCGGCGCAAAAGTCAATCTCGAACTGCCTACCGCAGCCGGCAGCCCTCTCGGCGGCCACATCGTCCAGGGCCACGTCGACGGTGCCGGGGAACTCCGCTCCCTTGAACCTTTGGTCTCACCCTCGCGGCCCGATTTCAATCGCGAAACCACGGACTGGACCCTGAAAGTCCGCATTCCCGAAAGCCTTCGCCAATGGATGGTGCACAAAGGCTCCGTCGCCATCGAGGGCATCAGCCTCACCATCGCCAGCGTCGAGAGCGATACCATCTCGATCGCAATCCTGCCTCTGACCTACTGGCGCACCAATCTGCACACGCTCAGCCCGGGTGCACCAGTGAATGTCGAGGCCGATGTGCTGGTGAAACTGGCCTATCAACAAATGCAATCCGCAAAAAAGCCCGAGTTCGAACTCACCGAGACTTGGCTCGTCGCAAACGGATATTGATTCGGAGAAGGGATTCGGAAATGTTCGTTGATGAGATCGATAAGGTGAACGAGTCGGGACTAA
This sequence comes from uncultured Acidobacteriaceae bacterium, assembly GCA_963830285.1. GTDB lineage: Bacteria > Acidobacteriota > Terriglobia > Terriglobales > Acidobacteriaceae > Telmatobacter. The sequence goes on along the minus strand of CAWHLU010000005.1, from coordinate 447,758 downwards.
AGATCACCCGGGCACGGCAGCGAAGTATCTGCCCTGCTATTCCCTACGCGTCGGCTGAACTTCGATGCAACGAGGAGCCGGAACTTCGCGTCCGGACGCTTGCATGGGTGTGTGCGGATCGGACGATCCAAAGAACAATCAAATCTGAAAGCGTAGACCTGGAAGAGCTACTTTCCCGCCACCTTCGGCGGATCAGTAACGTACTCATCGCCCGTCCGCGCCAGAATCTGTCCGCGCCGATCCGTCAGCAACTTGAGCTCCTTTGTCAGCTCTATAAACTCCTGCTTCTGCTCCGCCGTCATCTCTGCGCCGTTCGGAGTCGCCTTGTTGAGTGCGTCTACCTCCGCTTGCACCTTCGGCAGTTCCCGATCAATCAGCACCGGATGAATATTCGGCGTCTTCGCCTTCCCCGCCGCCAGCGCATTGCGATTGTTCTCGCCCCAGGCCGGCAGCATGCCAACATGCCCGAGTTCTACGCGCACGCCCGCCGGCCCATAATCATTGCGCACCGCTGAAAACAGTCCGATCATCGAGTCACGCGGATCGCCATCCTTATCCGGCATCAGCCCATCCACGTAGTTCCGCGACTGGTTCGACAGAAAATTTCCCAGCGAGTAGAAAATCACCGCCATGCGCCCATCTGCCGTGGTGTAGGTTTCGATTGGCTGCAGCACATGCGGATGATGTCCCACAATCACGGATGCTCCCGCATCCAGCATCTTGTGCGCCATATCCACGTCTTCCTGCCGCGGCGCTGTCGCATACTCAATTCCCCAGTGAACGGAGATCACCAGAAAATCGCACTGAGCCTTCGCCGCCTTCACCGCCGTCAGCACCTGCGCCTCATCGGCCCCCGGCGCGCCCCCCGACTCGCCCGGATAGGGGAAGAAATTCACATGCGGCTGGTCGTCCTTGTCTGGATTGCGGTTGCCATTGAGCCAGCGCGTCATCCCCAGCCAGCCGACCTTGATGCCGTTGGCCTCCACGATCACCGGTTGCCAGGTCTGCGCCGCCGTATCTCCCGAACCCACAAACTGCAGCCCGATCTCACGCAGATGCTCGCGCGTTTCGGCAAAACCCGCCCACCCCTGGTCCATCACGTGATTATTCGCGAAGGAGACGATCTTGATACCGCTGGCCTTCAGTGCCTCCGGCAGCACAACCGGGGCGTCAAACATGAACGGCTTCGACCCCTTCGAGTGAGCCGGCGCCACCGGCGTCTCCAGGTTCACAAACCCGAAGTCCGCGCCCTTGAAGACATCGCTGACGTCCCCCAGAAGCGATCCCCAACCCACTGCGCCGCCGCCCGCGGCCTCGGCGGCCGCCCGCACCGGCTCGTGCGGAATCACGTCCCCACCCACCGCAAAAGTCACCCGTGCAAGCTCGTGAGGATAGGGCGCCACGGCAGCAGCCCGATGCAGCTTCGTCGCGAATCCGCTGAAATACGAGGCTGTCATCACCACGCCCAGCAGGATCAGGACCGCAAGCGCAGCCGCACGCGGACTCAGGCCCAGCAAGTTGCCGTTTTCGGCCCCTTGTCCGGGGGGAATCCCTTCGCCGCCTGTCTTCATCCATCTAGCCGTTTGATCCATGGGGGTGGTCTGGCTCTCCCCCAGCATACCCTGCGGAAAAGACGCCGGTTAACCCCATTTTGAACTTAAGTACCCCCAAGGTCGGCTACCTTGCAATTTGATGTGACGATCGACGAACGCTTGTGCTGGAATCTGCGTCTATCCATTGAGCGAAACTGTTACCCTTGAACAGGAAAGCCAACCGAAAGGCCGGCAGCGCCCCCGGGGACGAACCGGCAACCTGACCTATGGCAGAGTTCGTAATCAAGTTAGCCGATGAACGCGGTCACGTAATGGAGCAGGTACAGACCGCCTCCACCGCAGAGGAGTTGCGTGCCCGCTTCTCTCACGCGGGTTATCACGTCTTTTCCGTCCGCTCGCGCTCCGGTCTCACCGGGATGTCGCGGCGCAAGGTCAAGCTCGAGCCATTCCTGATCTTTAATCAGCAGTTCCTTACCCTCATCCGCGCCGGCTTGCCCATCCTCGGTTCGCTCCAGATGCTTTCCAAGATCCAGAAGAGCCCCTATTTCCGCAGCCAGCTCGAAGATGTTGCCACCCGCGTAAAAACAGGCGAATCGCTCTCCGGCGCTTTCGAGGCGCAGTCAGGCATCCCCGTCATCTACACCACCACCCTGCTGGCCGGCGAACGCTCCGGCAACCTGCAGGAGGTCCTCGATCGCTACATCGGCTTCCAGCGCGTCTCGCTTACCTTCCGCAAGAAGCTGGTCGCCTCGCTCATCTACCCGGGCCTTCTTCTCACCATCGTGTGCGGCCTGCTTACCTTCATGTTCACGGTGGTCATTCCCCAGTTCGCTACGCTCTACGACCAGATGGGCTCCAAGCTCCCCGAGATGACCCTCCTGCTCCTGGCCTTCGGCAAATGGACGCAGCGCAACATCCTCTGGATCGCCCTCGTCGCGCTCGCAACCGGCTTGGGGCTCTGGCGTTTTTCCATCACCGAGAAAGGCCGCGACACCGTCGACGGCATTCGCGTGCGCATGCCGATCTTCGGCAAAATCTGGCTCAAGTACCAGGTCGCACTCTTCTCGCGCACCCTTTCCACCCTCCTCACAGGCGGCCTTCCGCTGGTCCCCTCGCTCGAAACGGCCGCGCGGTCCATCTCCTCGCGCCGCGTATCCAAGGCCGTCGGGTCTGCAGTCAGCACCGTGCGCGAAGGCAAAAACCTGGCCGACTCGCTCTCGAACACCGGCGTCTTCCCTGACCTGTCCACGGAAATGATCTCGGTCGGCGAACAAACTGGCGCTCTTCCTCAAATGCTCAACTCCGTTGCCGAATTCTTTGAGGAAGATGTAGCCACCGCCTTGACCGCCGCACTCTCACTCATTGAGCCCGCCATCCTCATCGTGATGGGCGTGGTCGTCGTCTTCATTCTCATCTCGCTTTACCTGCCGATCTTCTCGCTCGGCTCCGCAGTTGGTGGGGGACAGGGTTAGTCCTATATATGGCTGACACGACAATCACGGTGCCGACCGGGCCGATGGTGAACGGCCTCGACGAGCGCGCCCAGGCTGAAGCCCTGGCTGCCCGTTATCGCGCCGAATTCGTTGATCTCAAGAATTTCAAGATCCAGCACGACCTTCTGCGCACTGTCCCCGTGGAATTGATGTTCCGTTATAACTTCGTGCCCATTGAACAGCAGGCGGACGTGCTCGTCATCGCGGTCAGCGATCCCTCGCGCCTGATGGTGCTCGACGAAATCGCCGGCCTGCTCGGCCATCGCATTATTGCCCGCGTCGCCACGCTCTCACAGATCACCGATCTGCTCAAGAAAACCGAGCAGTCCCAGCGTGTGCTCGACGAAGCCAGCGAAGGTCTCACCTTCGACGTGGTCACGGGCGATGACTCGAATCCCGACGAAAACATCTCCATCGAGAAGCTGACCAGCGACGAAGACATCAGTCCGATCATCCGCCTGGTCGATACCACCATCTTCACCGCTCTCGAGCGCCGCGCTTCCGACATCCACATCGAGACCTACGACGATTCGCTCCACGTCAAATACCGCATTGACGGCGTCCTGCAGGAAGCCATGGCGCCTATCGCGCGCGAACACCACACCACGATTCTGAGCCGCATCAAGATCATGAGCGAGCTCGACATCGCCGAACGGCGCGTCCCCCAGGACGGCCGCTTCCGCGTCCGCTACAAGGGCCGCCTCATCGACTTCCGCGTCTCCATCATGCCCACCGTGCATGGCGAGAACGCCGTCCTCCGCGTGCTCGACAAGGAATCGATGAGCGAGAAGTTCCGCCACCTCACGCTCGACGTGGTGGGCTTCGCCGAAGAGGACCTCCGCCGTTTCCGCCGCTACATCCGCGAGCCTTACGGCATGGTGCTCGTCACCGGACCCACCGGCTCCGGCAAAACCACTACCCTCTACGCCGCCCTCAACGAAATCAAGAGCGACGAAGACAAGATCATCACCATCGAAGACCCGGTCGAGTACCAGATCCGCGGAATCACCCAGATTCCGGTCAACGAAAAGAAAGGCCTCACCTTCGCTCGCGGTCTGCGCTCCATCCTTCGCCATGACCCCGACAAGATCCTCGTCGGCGAAATCCGTGACCAGGAAACCGCGCAGATTGCCATCAATTCCGCCCTCACCGGTCACCTCGTCTTCACCACCGTCCACGCCAACAATGTCGTCGATGTTCTTGGTCGCTTCCTCAACATGGGCGTCGAGGCCTATAACTTCGTCTCCGCTCTCAATTGCATTCTGGCCCAGCGGCTGGTCCGCACCGTCTGCGAGCACTGCGTACGAACTGTCTCCTATCCTGACGAAGTCCTCATCGCCAGCGGCATGAATCCCGCCGAATGGCGTGGCTTTGGCTTCCGCGAAGGCACCGGCTGCATCGAATGCGGCGGCACCGGGCATCGCGGACGTACCGCGATCCATGAGCTTTTGGACTTGACCGACCCCATCCGTGAGCTGATCCTTGAGAAGAAGCCGACTTCTGAGATTCGCAAGCTGGCTCAGCGCGAAGGCATGAGCTTCCTTCGCGAATCGGCCCTCGACCGTGTTCGACGTGGGCTCACAACGCTCAAGGAGATCAACAAAGTCACCTTCATCGAGGCATCGCGATAGTGAGTCCCATCTTCAGCAGGTCGAAATCGGCAGCAATGCATGCAGGGCGTCCGCCCGCAGCAATCGAACTCACTCCCGAGGGCGTGCTCGCCGCCGCGCTGGCCGGCAAGCATGATCCGCCGGTCTACGCATATGAACATCTGCATCCCGGCATCCTGATACCCGGCATTAGTGAGCTCAACATGACCTCGCCGGAAGCGGTATCCCTCGCCATTCGCAACGCACTGGCGAGCGTGTCTCCTCGAAGCCGCTTCGTCACCGTCGTCATTCCCGATACCGCGGTGCGCGTCTTTGTCCTCGATTTCGATTCCTTCCCAGCCCGGGCAACCGAGGCGGTCCCGGTGCTCCGCTTCCGGCTCCGCAAAATGGTTCCCTTTGACGTGGAGCACGCCGGCCTCAGCTATCAGATCCTTTCCGAGAGCAAGACCGAGGCTCGTGTCCTTGTCGCCATCCTGCCCAGTAATATCCTCGACGAATACGAGACCGCGGTGCGCGCTGCCGGCTACGAGCCCGGAGCGGTCATGCCTTCTGCCCTTGCTGCTCTGGCAACGCTCGAGTCTTCCGAGCCGCTCCTTGCCGCCTGCCTCAGTAAGGTCGCCATCACGACTTCGATCACCCGGGGAGACGATCTGCTTCTCTATCGCACCCTCGACCTCCCTGAAGATCCTCAGCAGCGCCTCCTTGAAGTCCAGCGCAGCGTTGCCGTTGCAGCGGCATATTATGAAGACAAGGTATCCGTCTTGCCCAAGGAACTCTATTTTGCGGGGAACGGAACTGCATCGGAATTTGAGCACTGGTTTGGACCGTCCGAGCTGAGAATCATCGACTTTGCGCCTCAGCCTTCAACGGGCATCGCTACCAGTTTGTCGAACATGAGCACCGCCGGCTTAATCGGCGCGTTGGCAGGAGCCGTCTAGCGTGCGTGTTGCCATCAATCTTGCCTCACGGCAGTTCGCCGATCTCGCACCGGCGCTCAAAGGCCTGCGCCTGACCATGGGCGTTTTGGCGCTGGTTGCCATTGCCCTTGGATTCGGTCTTCACGCCCTGCACGACAAGGCGGAAGCCGCGCGCCAGCGGGCTCACTCCCTCGACGGACAAATTGCGCAAATTACCCAGGAACGCCAGCAGTATCAAGCCATGATGCAGCAGCCCGACAACGCCCGCACCCTGCAGCAGGCAGAAAACCTCAACCGTTTCTTCGACGAAAAGTCCTTCTCGTGGACCCTCGCCATGGAGGACCTTGAAACCGTCCTCCCCGCGGGCGTGCAGGTCAACACCCTCGAGCCGACCGTAAAGGAAGGCCAGATCTCCGTCCGGCTTCGCGTTGTCGGTCCGCGCGATCGCGACGTGGGGCTCGTCGAGAATCTTGAACACTCCCACCATTTTCTCCTGCCCCGCATCGTTGGTGAAACCGCCGAGTCCGAAGGCGGGCCCAATCAGCGCCCCGAACCCGTGAGCGCCTCCAACCGCGTCAACTTCGACATGCTCGCCGACTACACGCCGGGAACTGCGGCTGATCGCAAGCTCGCAGCGGCAAAGGGTCACACCAAATCATTTGCGGAAGACGCGCCCCCGCAAAAAGGCGTGCCCACTGGCCGCTCTCCCAATACCGGCATGGCCCGCCCCCGCGTCCCCGTCCAGCCCCGCAGAGGAGCGCCGCAATGAGCCCGAACCCCGTTACGACGCGCGAACGGCTTTCTTCTCCTCTCACCTGGCACTACGTAGGCCTCGGCGTAATGATCCTGCTCGTGCTCGGCCTCGCTATCCGACTCGGAATGGATTGGTCCGCCACTGACTCGAGTTCCAATGACGCCCTTACCGCGAAGCAGATCGAGCTCAAAACCCTCCAGTTGCAGACCGAACCACTGCGCGGGCTCGAAGACCGCGTCAAAGAATCGCGCGTCCACATCCAGGACTTCTACGCCGGGCGCGTTCCCGCCAACTACTCCACCATCTCTGCGCAGTTGGGCAACCTGGCGGTCAAGAGCGGCGTTACCCTTTCGCGCGTCGGATATTCCCAGGGAACAACAACAACAACAAGCGACCTCACCGAAATCTCACTTGACTGCGCGATTAGCGGTGAGTACCAGCAGATCATGCACTTTGTGAACGGCATCGAGCGCGACAAAACCTTCTTCATTATTCGCGCCATGAACTTCACTGGCCAGCAGGGCGGACTTGTGAGCCTCCGGCTCCGCGTCTCCACCTGGCTTCGCCCCTCCGACGTGCCGGGCTGGATGATGCCCACTCCCACCGATACGCCGGCAGCCGCGGCTCCGGTGGCAAAGGAGGGCGAGTAGCATGGCCATCTCTCTGGGCACCGAAAACAAGCGCCAGGTCTACATCGTGATTGCGCTCGCGGTTATCATCGTCTTCGCCGGAGGCTATGAGCTCTACAACTCCTTCGGCAGCCCGTCAACGCCGGCTCCTGCTGCAACCGCCCGGCCCGGCGCGGCTCCCCGTTCTGCCGGCGGAACAACGCAGAGCGCAGATGCCACCGGGCCGCAGGCCAAGCACCTGGCCAGTAGCAACATCGACCCGACGTTGCACTTCGAGAAGCTGGCCCAGAGCGAAGATATCGTCTATTCCGGCACGGGCCGCAACATCTTCTCTGCCGAGTCCGCGCCGGTCGTAATCCCGCAGGCCATCAAAGGCCCCCGGCCCGGCGACAACGCAACCGTTACCGTTCCCACCGGCCCTCCGCCCCCGCCTGCGATCGACCTCAAATACTTCGGCTACACCCAGAGCCGGGACAGGTCCATGCAGGCGTTTCTGGTTCGTGGCGACGACATCTTCCTTGCTCATTCCGGTGACGTCGTCGATCACCGCTACAAGGTTCTATCCATCCTGCCTGCGTCCATTCAAATTACCGACCTCGGCTACAACAACACCCAGACGTTGCCCCTGTCGGCAAATTAGGATTTCGATGGTTTCCTCTTTCAAAACACGCCGGCATCAGCCCTCCGAAGAGGGCTACATCCTCGTTGCCGTGATTTTCATGCTCGCCATTCTCATTCTCTCGCTCTCGGTCGCAATCCCCCGCGTACGCGCGAGCATTCAGCGCGACCGCGAAGAAGAAACCATGCAGCGCGGCAAGCAATACATCCGCGCCATTAAGCTCTATTACAAAAAATTCAACGCCTACCCGCCCAACGTCGACGCGCTTATCAAGACGAACAACATCCGCTTCCTTCGCAAGAAATACATTGACCCCACAACCGGCAAGGACGAGTGGAAGCCAATTCTCTTCGGCCAGAACAAGACGCCCCAGGCCATGGGCTTCTTCGGTCAACCGCTTGCCGCAGGTTCTCTCGCCGGCATTGGGCCTACCGGGGGAAACACCGGCACGAACACAGGAATTGGAGGCGCAAGCTCGACCACAAGCGGTGGCCTCTTCAGCAGCACCCCCACCAGCACCACGGACTCAGGAACAAGTACCACGGGCAGCACTGACCCGAATGGCAACCCAGCCGCCGGAACCGGCCCCGGAGGTAGCGCAACAGGGATCACCGGCTCTGGTACAACGGGCTCAACATCCAGTTCCTCCACCAACCCCACCGGCACTGGACAAACATTCGGCGGTGGCGGCATCATCGGCTTTTCTCCAGGGAGTCCCAAGCAGTCGATCTTCGTCTACAAGAAGAAGAACCACTACAACGAATGGGAGTTCCTTTACAGCCCGTTGATGGACCAGCAGCAGATCGCCGGAGGCAATACCGGCTTGATCGGCCAACCTGCAGGCGGGACGACCACGCCAGTCGGGGGCGGCGCCGGCGCCACGCCCTTCGGCGGCACAGGCACGACCGCACCCACCACCCCTACGACGCCGACAACGCCGCAGCAGTAGTCTCTCCCAGCCCTCCCAGACGCAACAACGCCCGTCCTGAAGGACGGGCGCTGTTCATGCTTCAAACGAAGGACGTCTTACACGCTGAACGAGGAACCGCAGCCGCAGGTCGATTTCACCTGGGGGTTCTCGAACTTGAAGCCTGCCGCTTCCAGCGTCTCGACGTAGTCGACGATGCAACCGTTCAGATACATCAGGGACGTCGCATCAACAAACACCTTCAGGTCGTCAAACTTGAAAACCTTGTCCATCATCCCCGCCTGGTTCTCAAAGGCCATCGAGTACTGAAATCCCGAGCAGCCGCCGCCAACCACACCGATCCGCAGTCCCGCCGGAAGGGGATCCTGGGTAGCCATAATCTCGCGGACCTTGGTGATAGCTTGAGGTGTCAGGATCAGGGGGGCCTTCTTTTCTGTGTCCTGAGTCGTGGTTGCCGGTGCTGAGGTCGTCGTTGCCATGGTTTCTCCCAGTTCTGCTGATATCTTACCCTGAACTTACTGTACCGCCCCGCCAAGGGCGTTACAAGTTCTTAAGTCACTCTGTTGCATTGGATGCTACTGGATTGACGAAAGTCGCCGGAACCCTGCCGCCCCTTCCAACCCTAATTCCCGTATTCTCAACGAATTCAGGCCATTGCATGGTCATTCCGGCGTGAAATTACCTGTGATTCGCGTCACGGGAAGTCGGTTCGAACAAAAGCTATGATTCGAGCCGTACAACCCCCGGACCGAGGCAGGCCCTCGAAATCAATGGGATCTTGCCGATTGCTGGGTGGAAACTCGCAGGAGGTAGTTTTATGCCGTTCGTTCCCGTCATGTGGTCCGTCTGGGGATTCACCATCCTCGTGATGGCGGCCATGTTCCTTTACCGCTCACGCCTTAGCCGGGACGAAGAAGACCAGATCTTTCTCGGCGAATCCTTCAGCCATGAACACACGGCCCAGCAGGCAATCGTCGCCAAGGTCAACAAGGTTCAGCCGCTGGTTCGAGTTTCTGAGATTGTTGCTGCCGTTGCGACCCTCTTCGTCATCGGCTACTACATCAACGATGTCTTCAACCAATTTAAATAAGCTGTAGTTGCCCTCTCCCGCCAAGGACATGCGGCAGCCCAATCGGCTGCTGCACGTCCATCTTCAATTTCTCCGCTCTACTCCACTTCCTGCTTCGCCCGGTAACCGTCGCGTGCAATGATCTCGTACTTCAGCGGCTTGTGTTTCTCGTCCTGAAACTGCAACGGCTTCCCTTCATCATCCACCAGTTCCACGCGCAGCTTGCGATATGTGCCGTCCTGCTTGGCGTCGCTGGGGTGGTACACCAGCTCATACTTTGAGCGGATGGCCTTGTTGATATCTCCGAAGATGTCTGGCATCTCACCGACAAACCGCGGCTGAAAAAACATCCCGCCGGTCATCTTCGCGAAAGTCTTCATCTCGTTATCGGCCTGCAGGTAATCGATATCGCGCATCTGTGCGCCCACACCCGGGCCGCCCTCGCTCATGGCGCGCATCGCCCCGCCGGTCGAAATCGGAAAGATCGTAATATCCGGCGTGGTCTTCACCTTCTGGTAGATCTTGTCGAGCGTGAGTTTTGAAAAGGTATCGCGCCCCGAGGCGATCAGGATGATGTATTTGTGCCCCTCAATGCGGCTCAGCCGATCTTCCGCCTCGTAGAGCGCGTCAAAAAGGTTCCTCTCGCTGAATCCCGGGATCACCAGCGATTGAATCGCATTCAAAAGCTGCCGCTTATCCTGTGTGAAATCGAGCCAGATCTGCGTCCGCATGTCAAAGGTCATAAGCGCGACGTAGTCCTGCGGCCGCAGTTGTTGAGCAAACTCCCACGCCGCATTGCGCATGTCGTGGAGGAAGGCATAAGTGCTGTTGCTGTTTGCAAACTCGCACAGCAGCAGCGCTGTAATCGGCGCCTCCACGCGCTTGAACCCGGTAACCTTCTGCTCCACGCCGTTTTCATACAGCTTGAAATTCGACGGCTTCAGCCCGGGAACAAATTGCCCCGTCTTTTCAAGCAGCACTCCCACATCCACAGATACCTCGGGAACCTCCACCCGCAGCGAATAGTCCCCGGCTCCCTCCGGATTCTTGAACTTCGGTTGAGCAGGTGCAGGCGGGGGCGTGTTCTCCGGTACATCCTTCTTTTTCGGAAGTGCAATAGCCCCGTTGTCTCCGGTTGGGCCTCCGGCATCGGGAGCAGTCTGATCCGGCTGCTGGGCCGGCGGGGTCTGCGGTGCGGGCGGCGTACTCTGTGTCCAGGCCGCTGGCGAAAGCGCCAGAACGACCAGCAGCAGAAACAAAGCAAAACGGCAACGGCGAATATCGTAAGGGCAATTCGTTGGCATGACAGCCTCTGTGTTCACAGCATAGGGATAGCCCGAGGGAATCGGCAAGCAAAGCAGCACTATCGCGAATACAACCTTCAGCTTCGGGCGTCAAAACCTTAGCGCATGAGAATCGGAACGAGCACGCAATCTCCCGGGGCGATGCGGCACCGGTTTAATCTTATAGACGTGAATCCCTGCCATAAGGCAATCCCGGCCCCGATTCGAATACTCGCCCGCGTTCTTGGCCCGGCTTTGTCCCCCCTCCTCGCCGCCTCCCTGCTCGCGGGGCTCGCCGCCGCTCTTCCCGCTCAGACCCCACCCCCTGGCCCTCCTCCCTCGGGCGAAGGCTTTTTCCCTCTCAACCAGGTGCATCGGGGCCAGATAGCCACTGCCTGGACCGTTTTCGCCGGAACCAAACCCGAGCCGATGCAGGTTGAAATCCTCGGCGTTCTGCGCGGCGCGCGCGGACCCGGGAAGGATATGATCCTGGCCCAGCTTCGTGGCGCCAAGCCTGAATACACGGGCGTCGTCGCCGGCATGAGCGGCAGCCCGGTATACATCGGCAATAAGCTCCTCGGCTCCCTCTCTTACCGCATCGGACAGTTCGCCAAGGACCCCATCGCCGGCATTACGCCCATCGCGCAGATGCTCGAAGTCAAGGACATGCCGGTCAATACCCAGTGGGCTTCCACATCGCCCGCATCCCCGCTCGCACAAACCGACAGCCGGCCTGTCCTCAGGCGGCATGACCTTCCAGGCAATGGAAACTCCGCTGGTCATGAGCGGATTCCGCCCCGAGACAATTCGCCTCTGGCAAAAGGAAATGGCCGGCACCGGCCTCGACATCATTGCCGCCGGTGGCGGCAGCGGCTCCTCAAAGCCTGACACCGACGGCTCCTTTGGCGCCATCTCTCCCTCCGCCATTGCCGGCGTGGTGCCCGGCTCCGCTGTCAGCGCCCAACTCGTCCGCGGCGATCTTGAAATCTCCGCCACCTGCACGGTCACCTACGTCGACCCGAAGCAGCTTCTCGCGTGCGGCCACCCCATTCTCCAGGCCGGCTCCGTCTCCCTTCCCATGACCACCGCCGAGGTTGTGGACACCCTCGCGTCGCCCCTCAACGCATTCAAGATCATCAACACCGGCGACCCCATCGGCGCCTTCACCGACGATCGCGATTCCGCCATCCGCGGCGTGCTCGGCATCAAGCCGCACATGATCCCCGTCCACATCACCGTCCACGGCGAGGGCCCTGACCGCCGGCTGAACATCGAAGTTGTCGATCTGCCTTCGCTCACCCCACAGGCCGTGCTGGTCTCGCTCTACGACGCTCTGCTCGAAGACAACCAGAGCGGCCTCGAAACCAGCTATCACGTCACCGGCAGCGTCAACATCGAAGGTTATCCGCCGTCTCCGCTCGACCTCTGGGCCTCGGCCGGCGACCAGGTCTCTGCGCAGCTTTCCGCTGCCATACAGACTGATCAAAGTTTCGCTCAGCTCTACGCAAATGGCGCGCGCGAGGGTGCTATCAGGGCCATCGACCTCGATGTCGATTCCATTCCCCGCCGTGCACAGGTAGAACTCGAAACCGCCCGCATCGACTCCGGCAACATCGTTCACGCCGGCGACACCGTTGTCATCGAGGCCACCTTGCGGCCGTGGCAGCAGCCAGAGCGGAATATCCGCATCCCCATCGTTCTGCCACCCCAGCTCCCCGCTGGACCGATTCGCATTCTCGTCTCCGATGCGGGAACGCTTGATCGCGCTCTCAATCCTCCGCGCATCTCCACTCGCACCGTTGACCTCGATACCGCACTGGCCGAGGCGCGAAACCACCATTCCGCCGATCGCGTCTTCGTCAGCCTCTTGCTGCCCGACGCCCAGGCCGGCGTCGACGGCCACACCCTCTCCACACTCCCGCTCTCCGTAGCCAATGCTCTTGAGCCCCTGCGCTCCGCCAGGGATGTCACCCTCAACGGCGAGTCCGCCGTGGTCGCCGGCGATTCCCCCGCAGGCGGCGTGCTCAGCGGGTTTCAAATCCTCAATCTGCACATCGAGTCCGGCGGCGGTTTAGACTAGACTTGACCTGCACCGCTTACGTAAATCTGTCGCACTTTTTCGGCCCCTCGATCGGGCCCCCTTTTGCGACCTCCAGTGAGGACTGCGGAACGACCATGGCCTTAATCCAAGGACTAGCAGCTCACGCAGCGGGCGCCGAGCTTTTGCCTTTTCGCTATGACCCAGGCGACCTGGGCTTGCAGGAAGTCGAGATCGGCGTCACCCACTGCGGCATCTGCCATAGCGATCTTCATCTGATTTCAAATGACTGGGGCATCAGCCAGTATCCCTTCATCCCCGGGCACGAGATTATCGGGACCATCACTGCTGTCGGTCCCCAGGTGCACTCCCTCAGGATCGGCCAGCGTGTCGGCCTCGGTTGGCAGTCCAACTCCTGCGGCGAGTGCGAGTGGTGCAGTCGCGGCCTCGAAAACCTATGCGCGTCGATGGAAGCCACATGCGTCCATCGCAACGGCGGATACGCCGGCCACGTGCGCGCTAACGCCCGCTTTGTCGTGCGCATTCCCGACGCCCTGCCCAGTGAACAGGCCGCTCCCCTTCTCTGCGGCGGCATCACCGTCTATAGCCCGATGCGCGACCACGGCGTCAACCCTTCATCCCGCGTCGGCGTTGTCGGTATCGGCGGCCTGGGACACATCGCCATCCAGTTCGCCCGCGTCTTCGGCGCCGAGGTTACCGCCTTCTCCACTTCGACCGGCAAGGAAGAAGAAGCTCGTGCCCTTGGGGCGCATCACTTCGTGCATTCCCGCGAATCGAAATCCATGAAAGAAGTCGCCGGCTCGCTCGACTTCATTCTGAATACCGCCAACGCCGACCAGGATTGGAACGTCTACATCCAGGCTCTCCGGCCAACCGGGACGCTTTGCTTTGTCGGCGTGCCTCCGTCGCCGGTCTCCTTGCAGGCATTTCCGCTCATCTCCGGCATCCGGACCGTCACCGGAAGCCCCATCGGAAGCCCTCAAAAAATGCGCGAAATGCTCGACGTCGCGGCGCGTCATGGGGTCAAGGCGACAACAGAAGCATTCGCGATGGCCAAGGCCAACGAGGCCATCGAAAAAGTCAAGAAGAACAAAGTGCGCTACCGCGCCGTCCTGGCCAACTAGTGTCCGGAGCGAGCGAAAATCTGCTTGTCGCTTCAACCGGCAACCATCGCCGCCGTGTCATCCTGGGCAGCTCAGCTGAAATCCTTCTCATCGTGAGCGTGTCATCCTGAGCGAACGGGGCCCCAAACGTATTTCAGTTTGGGGGTGGTGAGCGAAGGATCTGCTTTTCACGTCTCGTTCCGACTCACCACACAAAATCACAATGGGCGCCTCCAGGGCGCCCATTGTGATTTTTAGCCGATCCTGATTTTGGCGGAGTCTATCTTGCGTTCGCCGCTACGGGCCGGTGCGATTTCAGCCCTTCTGAAACCCGCAGCAGCAGATCCTGCGGATGAAGCGGCTTGTTGAGCAATGTAAAGTGATGTCCGTCCGCGCGCGCACTTGCCAGCAGATCGGCTGTCGAAGCCTGCCCTGAGAATAGAATAATTTTGCAGTCCGGGAAAATGCGCCGCACCGTAATCGCAAGCTCAATGCCCGTCATGCCTGGCAGAACCACATCGGTGATCAGCATCTCCGGTGGCATCAGAAGCGCAGTCTCCAGCGCGCTGTCTCGCATCGTATTCAGCCACTCCGGTATAGCCGCTACGCGTCAGAATCTCGGCCAGCGTATCGGCGATCACGCTCTCGTCATCGACAACCAGAACCACCGGCCGATACCCGTTGGCACCATCTTCTTGAATGCTCGGCGGGGACATCTCTTGAGCGGAATAGTGGGGAAATTCTGGTTCTTGCTCACTTGATTTCACCTCTGAAATTACCCTAGCACCTTCCTTTTTATACGGGTTATCTCTTTGATAAGTACGGTGTAAATAATTACAAAGTCGAGAGTTATAGCAAATCCCTACACCTACGATGTAGACATTCTGCGACAAACGAATTTCTTCCTTATCATTTCCTTATAAATGCTTGACTTTAGTACTGGCTTAGTATTAGGATAGCTTTACGGCGGGTTAGCCATACGTTAAGAGTACGTCTCCACGTGACCGGAAGAGAAACAGCCAACCGCGAGGGTACTTGCCAATGGCCACAAATCCGAATTCTGATACACCACCAATGAAGTACCAGTCGATCAAGCAAATCGATGTCCCAAAAGGGAGAGACGGCAAGCACAAGCAAATCGTCACGCAACTCCTCAGCGACATCGAACAGCTGGAAGCCGATCGCGCGCTCAGGATTCCGCTGGAGGCATTGCCCGACACCAAGGAAAACATCCGCTCCGCCCTGAATCGCGCTACACGTCAGAGAGGCATCGAAGTGGCGACATCAAGCGACGCCGAGTTCCTCTATATCTGGAAAATGTCAGACAAATCTTCGTGACGCTTTCCCGCGAAAACACAAATTCCGTACGCATCGACAAGTGGCTTTGGGCGGCGCGCTTCTTCAAGACGCGCGCCCAGGCCTCAAAGGCCTGCGACCTCGGGCGAATCCGCTCCAATGAGATCGAAGCCAAGCCGGCCCGCGATGTCCGCGTCGGCGACATGCTCCGCATCCGCAACGAAGGCGGCGAATTCCAGGTCGAAGTTCTTCAGCTGAGCGAAATGCGCGGTCCGGCCGCCGTCGCCCAAACCCTCTACCGCGAAACCGAAGCCAGCAAGGAAAACCGTCAGCGCGAAGCCGCTGAACGCAAAGCAATGCAGCAATTCGCGCCCCTGCCCGAGCACCGTCCCTCCAAGCGCGACCGCCGCCGCATCATCCAGTTCCGCGGCGGCCGATTATCCTTGACCTTCCGCGCGGGAATTGTCATTCGTTGCTGACTTGCTAACTCGCTTGAGCGCCGGGTGCCCCATTCATGCGCGTTGTTTGCGCATGAGTGGGAAAGCACGAATCCCAAAACCCGGAAGAACTGCTTATGCCCCGGTCGCCTTCGATGAGACTTCTTCTTCAGCCCGCGTTCACTTTGATCGCGACTCCCGCATGCTCCCCAGCGCCCCGCTTTAGTAGACTCAACTTCAGAATGTTTGCTGTGTATTCCAGATCTCTCCGCTGTAGCTTCGCACTCGTCCTCGCTGCGTTCGCCACGCTTCTTCTTGGCCAACCGCTCGCTGCACAAGGCACCCATCTGTGGAGCCAGTCCCGCATCGAGGAATTTGAAAAGGGGACACCGCAAGGCGTCGCTATTGGCAGCAACGGCTACCTGCGCGAGGGCCCCGGACTCACAGACATCCTGACCACGCCATCCACGTTTGTCTGGTCCGTGGCCGTCGACAAGAGCGGCACGCCGTATCTCGGAACAGGCTCGCCCGCTACGGTTCTGCGCGCAGGCACGCAAAGAGACTCCAAGCCGATCACCCTCTTTGAATCGCGCGACGTCAACGTGCAGGTTGTGCGCATCGGCCCTGACGGGTCGCTCTACGCCGCCACCCTTCCCAGTGGAAAAGTCTACAAGCTCAACCCCAACGCAACCGCAAAGCAGGATGAATCCAGCGCGAAAGTCATCTTCGATGCCGTCAAAGCAGACGGTGACTCCACAGAATCGAAATCGACCCGCGAATCAAAATCCCACTACATCTGGGACATGACCTTCGACGCTGCCGGCAAGCTCTACATCGCCGTCGGAGGACCCGGCGCAATTTACCGGGTCGATCCCGCCAATCCCGACGCCCGTCCCGAATTGTTTTTCAAAAGCGACGAGCAGCACATCCGCGCACTCGCCTGGGATGCAAAAGGGAATCTGATCGCTGGTTCCGATGGCTCCGGCCTCGTCTATCGCATCAGCCCGCAGGGCAAGGGCTACGTGCTCTTCGAAGCCCCGCGCCGCGAAATCACTTCCGTCGCGGTCGCCGCCAATGGCACCATCTTCGCTGCCAGCGTTGGCGACAAGAGCCACAATCCTCTGCCTCCACTCCCCGTGCAGGGCGTCGGCAACATCACCTTCACCATCGTCCAGCCAGGCTCGCTCCAGGCCGCCAATGCGAGCAACTCCACGCCTGAAGGCACCGAAATCTATGCCCTCGCACCCGACCAGGCCCCGCGCAAAATCTGGTCCAGCAAAGACGACATCGTCTACGCCCTCGCTGCGCAATCCAGCGGTCTGCTCGCCATCAGCGGCAATCGCGGTCATATCTTCCGCATTCAGCAGAACGGCGACTACGCCGACATCGCTCACGTCGAAGCGCAGCAGGGCCTCAGCCTCGCCGATGATCGCGGCAACACTATCCTCATCGGCACCGGCAATACTGGAAAGCTCTACGCACTCGGCAAATCCGAGACCCACGAATACGCCAGCGACGTCCTTGACGCCGGAGTATTCGCCCGCTTCGGCCGCATCGAAATCGACCCCGACTCTGCAAACTACGAAATCCTCACCCGCACCGGCAACGTCGAGCAGCCTCAGCGGGGTCGCGGCGATTGGGGTTGGTCCGATTGGCAGCCTCTCAAGGACGGCGCCATCCAATCGCCCTCCGGCCGCTTCCTCCAGTGGAAAGCCATACTGCACACCGATGGCAAACTTGCGGGCGTCGGCGTGAATTATCTCCCCGTCAATGCCGCACCTGAGATCGACGATCTCGTTGTCGTACCCGGCGTACGCCTCAATCCGCAGGCGAACCTCACTCAGCAGCAAACCGTCAATATCAACTTCCCTTCCGCAAACCAATCCATGGTGATTCCTGTCGATACCGGCGCCGCCAACACTCCACTCCCTGCCGTCAAAGACCGCACTGCTGTTACCGTTCGCTGGGCGGCCCACGATGAAAATGGGGACGACCTCGTCTATTCGCTCTATCTCCGCGGCGACGGCGAACACGATTGGCACCTGCTTAAAAACGACATCCCCGACAAGGCCTACAGTTTCGACGCCGCGCTCATCCCCGACGGCGGCTATCGCATCAAAGTCGTTGCGTCCGACTCGCCGTCGCACAGCCCCGGCGAAGCCCTCACCGGCGCAAAGGAAAGCGAACGCTTCGAAATCGACACCACGCCTCCGGTCATCGGCGTTCTACACGTTGAAGAAGCCCTCGCAAAATGCGCGCAGGCTCCGTGCCCCGCCCCTCTGCACGTAACGTTCGATGCCGAAGACGCAGCCTCTCCCATCTCTCAGGCCGAGTACGCACTCGATGCCGGCACTTGGCAGTACATCGACCCAGTCGGCAAGCTCTCCGATTCAAAGCGTGAACACTACGACTTCGAGATTCCCGCCAAGGCCCTCGAAGGAAAAACCGGCGAACACCTCATCACCGTGCGCGTCTACGACCGCCACGACAACATCGGCGTAGCCAAAACCGTCTTCGGCTCCTCCGCAACAAAGTAAGCAGGCCCGAAGGAAAGAAACAGGCAAGATGCGATTTGAGCTCTTCGTCGCCGCTCGGTATCTCAAAGCCAAAAGGCGGCAAGCCGTCGTCGGCGTGGTCACCGCCATCTCCATCGCCGGGGTAGCCGCCGGCGTTGCCGCGCTCATCATCGCCCTCGCCGTCACCAACGGCATGCGCCGTGACCTGCAGGACCGCCTCGTCGACTCCAGCGCCCATGTTCAGCTCATGCGCGAAAAAAATGACGGCATCCGCGACTGGCAGCCGCTGGTCGCACGTCTGTCGAAATTGCCCCACGTCGTTTCCGCCGCACCCGAACTCGACGAGCAGGTCGTGGTCACGCGCGGCGCCCGCGAAGGCTACGCGCTCGTTGAGGGCATCGTGCCTGCCTACGAAAAAAGTGTCAGCAAAGTCCTGACCATCGCCTCGCCCGAGGCTGTGAAGGCGCTCGAACCGCCGATCGACACCGCGCCGCCTTCAGGTCCGGCCGATCGGCCCCTCATCCTCGGTAAGGATCTCGCAGACTCGATCGGCGCCAACATTGGCGACTCGGTCACCCTGATCAGCCCGCAAGGCGATCTCTCGCCCCTTGGCCCAGTCCCGAACGTCGTCCATTATCGCCTCGTCGGCACCTATCACAGCGGCTTTTACCAATACGATCAAGCCTGGGGATTCATCCGCCTCGCCGACGCGCAACGCCTCTACGACGAGCCCGATCTCGTCTCCGTCATCAGCTTCAGAGTGGACAACCTCGACAATGCTCCCGCTATCGCAAAGCAGATCGAACAGGCCGCAGGCCCCGGCTTTCAGACCACCAACTGGAAAGATCAGAACGTCGAACTCTTTCGCGCTCTCGCACTCGAGCGGATTGTCACCTTCATCGTCATCACCCTTATCGTGATCGTTGCTGCGCTCAATATCCTCATCGCGCTCACCATGATGGTCATGGAGAAGACCCGCGACATCGCCGTCTTAATGAGCTTCGGCGTCGATCCCCGCCAGATCCGCCGCATCTTCCTGCTGCAGGGCCTCCTCATCAGCGTCGTCGGAACCGCCCTGGGCCTCATCCTCGGATACCTTGGCGCGTGGGCAGGCAGCCACTACCACGTCCATCTTTCGCCCGACGTCTACGCCATCGACACACTTCCCTTCGCGCCCCGCGCGCTCGACGGACTCCTCGTCTCCGCCGTCTCCATCACGATTTCGCTTCTCGCCACCCTGTATCCCTCATCCACTGCCGCAAGAATCCGCCCCGCCGAAGCCCTCCGCTACGAGTAAAGCACCTCCCGGGAACGTATCCGAACCATTGCAAAAGAGGCTCGAAGGTCGGGTCTCTCTGCCCGCGAATCAACAATCAAACCAACGCCAGCACCATCTCGTACTGCTTGATCGTCGCGTCATTCGGATATAACTCTGCCTTCCCCGTCATCCTGAAGCCCAGGCGTTCATAGAACGCTATCGCGCCATGATTCACGCTCGTCACCATCAGCTTCACATCGCGCATCTCGCGCCCGCGCGCCCACTCCACCACCGCCTCAATCAATCGCTTCCCTACACCTTCGCGCCGAACCTCCGGGGCCACCCACATCGAGACTACTTGCGCACGTTGCGGATCCAACTCCTCGGCAAAGCTGAAAACCATGCCGCATCCATGACCCCCGTCAAATGCAAGGAATCCCGCGGACCCGCCGCTGCTCCATCGCATCGCGCGCTTCTTCCACTCCTCATCCGGAAACGCCGACTCCTTCGCGTACGTGCTTGAGAACGCTGTCGGCGCTTCCTGCAAAGCACGCAGCCGCACGTCCTTGAAGACAAGGGCGCTCCCGAGGGTGATGCGTTCAATCGCGATCAAATGGACTCCGCAAAAAGGATGAATCTACTGCGGCGTGATGATTCCACCCAGCGCATGCCTTCGCGGCAACACGATCCCGCGATGATCCACTTCCGCCGGCGCTGCCTTCCCTCCGGAAGCGCTCAATGCGGCCCGCTCGATCAGCGCCCCGCCGCACGCCGGGCACCAGTCCGCCTTCGTGTCCTCACCGAGCACCGCATGGCAATGTGTACAGATCCGTTCCATGAACTCAGTCTATCGAATGGCCCGCTCTTGCAACGCGCCTTTGCAAGGAAGACTCAAATAGCAAATATCATCGTCCGAGTATGCTTTTTTTATACAAGCTATATTCGGGAAGCTCCCCCCGCTTCTCGGTGGGCCCTTTCTTCATGTGCTCCGCAATCGCATTCGCCCACCTCTGGATAAAATCCCAGTCGCGAATATCCGAAGCCGGAGCCTTCCTCAGGGGATTGCCCGGCAGCTTGATCGCCAGGTTGAAAGGAAATGGTAGATGCAAACGGTGAGGATCGAAACTGCCTCCCATCACGCGCACATCCGCTGTATGGAGCCACGGATACTTCGCCAGTTCCCTGCGAGCCTGTTCCTCTGCTGCTGCAAAATTCTTCCCTTCGTTCTCCGTCGGCCCCAGGACGAAAATCCACGGGTGCACATTCCCAAGTTCCCGCTGAAACCGCTTTACAAACCGGCCAAACTCCTTCGGAAAGCGCCCGACATACAAGGCGGTTCCGATCACCACGGATGTGTCGTCCGAAATCGACTCCACCTTCGTCATCGGCTTCACATCTACCTTCACGCCGGCATTTTCCATCGTCACGCCCATCGCTTCGGCGACATCTTCCGTCGACCCGCTCCGCGAAATATAAGCGATCAGCACTTCCGGCTGCATGTACGCCTCCGTCGAATCCAATTCTGCTCCTATTTCCATTCCTGCGGCGTGCCCCCGGTCACATGGTGAAGCGTTCTACTAACCCGTTGCATGGAATGTAATGCTTGAAAACCAAGCCAGGATGCCCCTTCTGCATCCCTTCCCTTGGAAGGGCCCCGCTGCAGGTTCCACATTCGGAACGAGCGTGGGGCTTTCAACCCCTCGAATAATGGCAAAGGAATGAGTTGGTTTTAGCCTCGGACCTCCCCTCGTGATATTCGCTCGATCCCTCTTCGGCATCTCTCCATTCGAAACCTGCCGACGGTCCCCGGTACACTAGACCCATGCATCCCCCCGTGCGCCTGGTGGCCATCGACATGGACGGCACCCTCCTGCCCACCTTCAGCCAGTCCATCAGCCCCCGTAACGCAAAAGCCCTCCGCGCCGCGCAGCAGGCCGGCATTACCGTCGCCATCGCCACCGGCCGCCGCACCGCCTACACTGCACCCCTGCTCGAAGGCCTCGGTCTCCGAGCGGATATGCCCCTCATCACGTCCAATGGAGCAGTGACCAGAACCCTCGGCGGCGACTCCATCGATCGCTCTCACCTCGACGCTCGCGTGGCCCGCGGCCTCTGCAGCCTTCTCAGACCATTCGGAACACTTGTCTTCACCTTTGACCACGTTGGACGCGGCGAACTCGTCCTCGAAGACTTCGAGCAGGCGCATCACAGGATCGCCCTCTGGGTTGAGGCCAATCGCGACGCAATCGAAGTCGTCCGGCCGCTCGAGAACGCCCTTCCCGATGGCAACGACCCCATCCAGGGCATGGTCACCGGGGGCCTCGACAAAATGCGCCAGGCCGAGAAGACCCTGAAAGCCAGCCAATGGAGCAGTTCCTGCGAAGCCGTCCGCACTGAGTATCCCGGGCGCGACCTCTCCATTCTCGACCTCTTGCCTCCGGGCGTTTCCAAGGGATGGGCCCTCCAACGCCTCGCCGCTCACCTCGGCGTCGATCGCAAAGAAACCATGGCCATCGGCGACAACTGGAACGACGTCGATATGCTCGAGTGGGCCGGCCAGGCCGTCATGATGGCCAATGCCGCACACGATCTGCGCACCCTCGCCAAAACCCGCGGATGGAAACAAACCCCACCCAATGACGAAGATGGCGTGGCCGTGACTTTGGAGATGGCCGTAGCTCGCTGCACATCTGATAAAGTCTGAACCAACCAGAGCAGAAGCAGGAACTCATCTTTGCGTATGCGCCTCCATATCGCCGCCGCTCTCGCAGCACTCCTTCTCGCTGGCGCGTCGCGTCGCGCGGAGTCCGCGGAACGGGTCAGCCTTACCAACGGCTACGACTTGCTGTGCCACCATCATGCACAGGTCGGCTCTCGCATCCGCCTCTACATGGGGCCGGGCGAAGGCAGCTACATCGATCAAGCCCCTTCCGACATTGCAAAGATCGAATCTGTCCCTGACCTGCCGCCTCTCGCCGATTCCGTCTTAGCCCCATCCGAAACCCGCGCCGGAGCCCCCCTGAGCTCTCTCTGACCTCCACGAAATGCTCGCCGTGGCCGGTCAGCAGCACAACCTCGACGCCGATCTGCTCGCCAGCGTCGTCAAGGCCGAGAGCAACGGCAATACGCGCGCAGTCAGCCGCGCCGGCGCCCGTGGCCTTATGCAACTCATGCCTAAAACCGCAGCCGAACAGGGCGTCGACGACAGCTTCCGTCCCGACCAGAATGTGCGCGGTGGCTCAGCCTACCTCAACGAACTCCTCGTGAAGTACCACGACAACATCGCGTTGGCGCTAGCCGCCTACAACGCCGGCCCCGCTGCGGTCGACAAATATCACGGCATCCCGCCCTACCACGAAACCCGCGCCTACGTAGCCCGCGTCATCCACGAGTTCAACCGCCGCGTCCTCGCCCGCCAGGCCCAGGCCCGTCAGGTTGGCTTTTCTACCGCCGCAACCGCGACATCTCCAACCCGCTAAATCACCTCCGTTCCCCCGGCTGAAATTGTCATTCCGAGCGACCAGCGGGAGTCGAGGAACCTGCAGTTGCTTTTTTCCAATATCCGCACCCAGCCACTTCCCACACCAATGTGGAATAAACAGAACACGGCTCTTACCCATAAAATAAAAGCAACGACTGAAACGGAGAACGCTTGAAAAAGAAGCAATGGATCCTGGGCCTCGTCGTGCTTGGCGCCTTTCTTGCACTCTTCCTCTGGGGCCGGCACAAATTCCACTTCGACTTCCACGTCTTCCGTGAACAGGTCGCCCAGGCCGACTGGCGCATGATCCTCATCGGCCTCCTCTGCATCTATTTCGGCCTTCGTCTTTCGCGCCTTCCGTTGGGCCCGCCTCCTCAAGCACCATCAGAAAGTCCCGCCTCTTTCCCTCGTCGGAACGCAGGTCATCGGCTTCACCGCCATCGCCCTCATCGGCCGCGTGGCCGACCCGGTCCGCCCCTATCTCGTCTCGAAGAAAACCGGCCTTCCTCTCAGTTCCCAGATCGCTGTCTACATCGTCGAACGTCTCTTCGACGCCGGCTCCATGGCGCTTATCTTCTCCCTCGCCATGCTCTGGATTCCCGAAGCTGAAATCGCGCGAGCCACCAGCCACTCCGCGATGATCGTTTCCATGGAGAAGCACTCCCCACTCCTCGGCGCCATCCTCGCCCGCTATGGAGGACTGGTCTTCACCCTCGCCGGAGCCCTTTTCCTCGTCGCCGTCCGCCTCTCGGGTCAGGCAGTCGCCACCTTCTTCGAGCGCAGCTTCAGCCTGGTTTCAAAGAAGCTCGGCACCGCCATCGGCGACAAGATCCGCACCTTCCACTCCGGCCTCGACACCATGCGCACATTCGGGGAATTCGCGGCCACCGCCGCTCTTTCCCTCGGCCACTGGCTCCTCATTGCCTTCGCTTACTTCATCACCTGCAGGGCTTTCACCGGCAGCCCGCAACTCGCCGCCATGTCTCCGCAAAAATGCGTTCTCCTCATGATTGCCAGTGGCGGAGCCAGCATCTTCCAGTTGCCCATCCTCGGCTGGTTCACTCAGATCGGCATCGTCGCCGCCGCCATCACCGGCCTCTTTGGCGCATCGCCTGAAGCCTCCACGGCCTGCGCAGCTACGCTGCTCCTCGTCACCTTCCTCGGCGTCATCCCCATCGGCCTCATCTGGGCGCAGTTCGAGCACATCAGCCTGCGCAAGGTCACCCATGAAAGCGAAGAAGAGGCCGAACACATCCCCGCCGAGCCGTCCCCCGCCGCAAATCACGAGTCGCTATAAGACTCTGTTCCTTGGCACGATCATCATTACGGCCTGGCGGCTGTCATCCTGCTCTTTACGGATGGTGTCATCCTGAGCGACACACGCTTGGGGCCTCATCGTCCGCCGCTGCGGAGGATGGGGTACGTGTCGCGAAGGATCTGCTTTTGCTTTTCTTTGGCGGACAGCCTCACGAATAGCCCGTTCGCTAACTAGCTCCCTGTTTCACTGTTCACTGTCCACTGCTTTACCTGAACAAGCTCAAATCGATCGAATCCGCCATCGCAGCGTACCCCGCATCCTTCGGATGCAGGTGGTCGCCGCTATCGTATTGCGGCGCAAACATCAGCGGATTGGCCGGATCGCCTGTCGCCTTATCGAAGTCGATCGCCCCGTCAAATACGCCCGAAGTCAGAATCCAGCGATTCACGGCTTCGCGTATCTGTTCACCTTTCTCCGTGAAGTAGCCGGCGCCCTTGTACCCCGTAAGCGTCGCTCCGAATACCTTGATCCCGTGCTCATGCGCCCGCGCCACCAGTTGCGCCAGCCCCTGCTCCAGATCCTCGGCGGTCAGCTTGTAGTTGGGCAGGTTGGGCTCGTGCAGCCTGCCGATATCGTTGATGCTCTCCAGAATGATCACGTACTTCACGCCCGCCTGCGACAACACGTCCCGGTCGAATCGCGCCAGTGCATTCGGCGCAACACAGTGAATCAAGACGCAATTGCCTCCAATCCCTTCATCCAGCACTGCCAGGTGAGCGGTCGCAGGATTATTCTGCAGCCGCACCGCGAGATAATCCGGCCAGCGATGGTTGGCATTCTCCGTCGACAGCGCCCCGTCCGTGATCGAATCGCCAAAAGCCACCACTGCTCCCGCGCGTGGGCTCGTAGCCTCAACATCCACTCCCTTCAGGAAGTACCACGACGCCACCACCACCGGCGCTGCCAGCGAAGCATCCCGCACATGGTTGCCGGTCTGGATGAAGTTGTCCTGCTGTGCGCTCGAATGCACCGTAACGTCGCTCACCTGCTGCAGCGGCAGGTAGATGCTGATAGCCAGATTCGTGAATCCCGGCACCGCCATCGACACAGGGTCCGACAGTACTTCCGCTCCCGGTGGAATCACGATAGAGGGCGAACCGCCAAACGCGAGGTCGTGCAGGGTCGCCGCATCCACACCGCTGATCCCCGCACTCACTCCTATCGTCGCGGCATCTATGCGAAGCGGCTCCGTGCCAAACTCATTCGTCAGTCGCACACGAACTGCGTTCCCCGCCAGCGACGTGTGCACAATCTCGCGCAGCGTCGAATCCACCACGGTCGGCACCGTGTGCCATGGATCGCCGTCGAACGGTGAGGCCGCCCAGGTTCCAACCCAGGCAGCCTGTGCGGATTTGGCCGCGGTCGATTGTGCGGAAACGGCGGAAACAGCTACGAGCAGCAACACGGCAACACGAAAGCGCATTTTGACGTCGACCCTCCCGGGCAAATTGAAGAAGGTCCATCATAAACGCCTAACCCAGGCGATCACTTCCGCTGACCTGCTGACTCGCTACCCGCGAAGCGGCGCTAACCCGCTGCACCCTCAGGAGAACTGCTTCTCACTCGCAATCCGGACCCGTCAACACCGCCTGCGCCTCTCTCTGTCGCTGCGTGAATTGGATCCTGTCCGGCGCCACCGCCCCACCCGTCATCAGCATGCTCATCGCCTGCTCCATCGTCAGGTCGGTCATGGTCACCCGGCTCAGCGGAAGCAGTTGCAGAAACGCCGAAGTCGGATTGATTGCGTTCGGCAGCAGCACCGCCGCCAGTTCCTCGCCCGTCTGCGCGTCCACCAGGGTGCGCGTCAAAAACCCTATGCTCTTCTGCCCCACGATCGGAAAGTCCACCAGCACCACCCGCTGGTTCGTATCCTTCTTCACCAGCATCGAATCGATCAGCTGTCGAACCGACCCATAAACCTTCGCGACAAATGGCAGCCGCTCCAGCATCGACTCGAACAACCGGAATGCCTGCCGCCCTACCACCTCCGACGTCACCCGCCCCAGCACATACAGCACCACCAGCGTCAGCACCACCGCAAGGATCGATTGCATCACCGGATGGGTCAGCCAATCCTGAGGAAAGATCGCCTCCAGCAACTGCACCAGTGGCAATCCCGCCTTCGCAAGACTGCCCAGCACAAAGCTGAAAATCAGCCACGTCACAAACAGCGGCCCCACCGTGATAATTCCCGCCAGGATGTTGCGCTGCAGACTCCGTAATCCCCTTGCAATGACCGGATTCACTTGTCGGCTCCTGCTCAGAGCATACGAGAATTGCGCCCGGTTTTTCAGAATTGGGCTTTCTGCGCCTTCCCCTATAGTGAAGAAGTGGTGATTCCATGATTGATTCCCTGAGACCCGATCCGACTGACTCTGCCGCGCCCTCCGGGCAGGTAGCCGAAATCGACTCCGAGTTCGAGGCTCCCGGATCGCTCTCTCCCCTCCGGCCGAAGGTGCGCTACGCCAACTACGACAGTCCCGAAGCCCAGATTCGCAAGGAATCACCTCGTATGGAAGATGTGCGGCGTCTTCAAGGATCACGGCGAGCCGAAATACTAGCTCACAAAGACGCGCCGCTGAGAATCCAGGAAGTACCCCTTCCGATCGCGCCCGGCAGACCCACCGCTTCCGTCCAGCCCGCCTCAACCCCCAGGCCCGAACCCGGCCCCCGGCCCACGCCCACCGCCCTGGCCCGGCCCACGCCGCCCAAACCCAGCAAGTTTGAGCGAGCAATCAGCGTGGCAAGGACTGTCCTTCCGATCATGGGCAAGATGCTTCCCCTCCTCGAAGGCAACTTCGTCTCAGCCGCCTCCAATCTCTTCGCCAATCCCCCGCACCAGGTCGATCTCAAGCCCCTCGAAGAGTCGATCTCCCGCCTCCAGGCAGATCAGCGCGCCCTTGCCTTCCACTCCACCGAGCACAAACGCGCCCTCCAGCGCCTCGAAGACGACTTCGTCGTCCTCCAGGAAACAGTCCAGAAAAACGCCGCCGATCAGGCCGAACTCATCGAGCACGTCGCCAAACTGGCTAAGCGCACCTCATCCTTCATGCGCTTCGTCACCATCCTGCTGGTCGTTTTCATCCTGTTTACCGCCTTGCTCTGCGTCCGGATCGCATACATCATCCGCCTTTGACCGCGTCCGGCTCCTGGTATGCTCTCCCCTGACCCCCGTAATTCCCAAAAACTCTTCGTCACACCACAGTTCGAACCAAATTGGGCTTGATTTTGATATCCACAATATTGATTGTTATTTCGTGAAAATCAATTCGGCCTCTCTACTCACCTTTTACGATCTTCGTGATGCAGAACATTGCCAGTCGTCTTATGCACGGTCTAGTATTCACCCCGTAGTTCAATTGGGGATCTTCCGCCCTGTGTCAAAACGCTGTTCTAACTGAGTTCACAGAGCTTCACTAACGAGCGGCGCGCTTACCGGCGTCCGCACACGGAGTGCGTCCATATGGCATGGTATGCCTACTGCATTGGTGAAAAACAAGCCTTCCCAGAACTAGCCCGCCACCGAAAACCAGTTCCGCTCGAGTCAGTACACGGTGTCAGCGGAAACCAGGTCTTCCTCTACCCAGCCAGTGACCTTGCCGTTATCGTCAGCGAACACAATCCCACAGAATCCCTGAATCAGAAATCCGGTGTGGATCATGCTCGCGTCATCGCTGACTGCTTCAAACATTCCACCGTTCTTCCTTTCCGCTTCGGCACCGTCTTCAACGACGACGAAAGCCTCCGCAAATCCATCCGGTCCAACCAGCGTCAGTTCCTCGGCAACATCGATAAACTCCGCGGCAAAACCGAGATGCACCTCAAGATCCTCGTCGACGACTGCTGCGGCCGTGAGTTTGCCCAGCATCTCGCCAGACAAGGTGGGCCGCGGATATCTCACCAATCTCCGCGAAACGGCAACCCGCCAGCGCGAACGTCAGACCCGCGCCCGCGCCGTCAGCTTCCAGATGCATCGCCTCTTCATGCCGCTCGATGAAGAAGTAAGCTGCCGCCTTACCGAGACCGGCAAAATGGTCCTCGATATCGCCCACCTCATCGACCGAAAGTACGTGGAGCGCTATCAGAACAAATTCACCACCACCTGCGCCATGATGCGCGACTGCCAGATGCAGCTCTCCGGTCCCTGGCCGCCGTATCATTTCGTGCACCGCCTCACCCGCGGCGCTCACGTTCCGGCGCAGACCTCCGTGGATCCTGTTGCCACCGCCGCCCCTGCCAGCACCCAACAAGTAGCCGCGATGGTCTAACCCAATCCAGTCTCAAACCAAAAAAGCCCGGCTTCCGCCGGGCTTTTTTGCGAGCTCGATTTTCATCATCTCTCACAAAGAACTATTTCCTGTTCCTTCCTTGTTCACCGAATCGCTCTGTTCTTGATTCACTGTTCACTTGTTCACTTGTTCACTAAATCGACTATTCGTACCTCAGCGCAACCATCGGATCGATCTTCGTCGCCCGCCGTGCCGGCATATACGAACCGAACAGCATGCACGCGCTCACAATCGCCACAGCCGCAATCAACGTGATCGGGTCCGCCGGGCTGACCCCGAATAATCCAGCCTTGATGGCCCTGCTTGCCCCAAGGCTTATCGGTATCCCCACCGCCACGCCAATCCCAAGCAGCACCAGCGCCTCCCGCAGCACCATCCACAGCAAGCCCGGTCCTGGGCGCGCCGAGCGCCATCCGCACGCCCAGTTCGCTCGTCCGCCGCACCACGTTGTACGTCATCACGCCGTAGAGCCCGATGCCCGCGAGTGTCAGCGCCAGCAGCGCAAAGAACCCCGCCAGCTTCGAAACAAACGTCTGCAGATCGATCAGATCATCGAGCTGTTCATCGATGGTCTGCGTTTTCGAGCACCGGCAGATTCGGATCAATCTCAGCCAGCGCCGCGCGAACTTCGCCCGTGATCTTTGCCGGATCGCCCACGCTTCTCACCTGCAGCCAATACGCATACTGATCGTCGCCCGTGAGCTGCGTCACGGCCAGAAATGCGAACGGCTCGCGGTTTCTCCGCGGGACTCTGTGTTTCGAATCCCGCACAACGCCCACGATGTGCCACACGCCCGGAGCCGCAGGATCGGCAATCGTGAAGCTGTGACCGATCGCATCTCCGTTGGGAAAATAGCGATCCGCAAATGTCTTGTTCACCACGGCAGACTTCACCGCATCGGCCGTGTCCGCCGGCTGAATCGTCCGCCCGCGCAGCAGCGGAATTCCAAGCGTCTCAAAGTATCCTGCCGACACCCGGTTCAGCAGCGTGCTGATGTCCTCGTTCGGTGGCGTTGGC
Source organism: uncultured Acidobacteriaceae bacterium (assembly GCA_963830285.1). Taxonomy (GTDB): domain Bacteria; phylum Acidobacteriota; class Terriglobia; order Terriglobales; family Acidobacteriaceae; genus Telmatobacter. The sequence continues at coordinate 418,128 of CAWHLU010000005.1, read as the reverse complement.
CTGTCCATCGATATCGATCGGCGACCCCCAATTACCCCGGCTCACCGGCGGCCCTCCCGACATGCTCGCAGAGCGAACCCCGGGCAATTCATCCACCCGGCTGAGAACCCGCTCGTAGAGCGCATTCAACCGCTCCGGCGGATAACCCGCAAACTTCGGATTCGTATTCACCAGCAGCACATTGGATCGACTCAGCCCCATGTCCTGCGCACGCAGATTCTGCAAGCGTCCGCATCAGCAGCCCCGCAACGGTCAGCAGCACCAGTGAGAGCGTCACCTGCGTCACAATCAGCGTCTTCGGCAACAACCCGCGGGTGCCGCGCGCTCGTGCCGCCCGAATTGCGCGCATTCGCATTCAGCGCGCCCGCCACGTTCGTACGCGAACTGCGCATCGCCGGTGCGATTCCAAACAGAGCTGCCGTCACGATGCACGTGGCAAAGGTAAACAGCAGCACGCGCATATCCGGCGTCGCCGAAAGCGCCGTCCGGGCCGCACCCTTATCCATGAAATGAATCAGAACCTGCGTTCCCCAGAACGCCAGCCCCAGTCCGAGCGCCCCGCCAACCATCGCCAGAACCAGCGCCTCGATCAGGATCTGCCGCATGATCCGTGCCGCGGCTCGATCCCAGCGCAAGCCGCGCGCAAAACTCCCGCTCGCGCGATGCCGACTTCGCCAGCAACAGGTTCGCAAGATTCGCGCACGCGATCAGCAGAACCACCCCCACCATGGTCATCAACACCTTCAGAGGCGCCTGATACTCCGATCGCAAATACGACAGTCCCGCTCCTCCCGGCAACAGCGGAATGAACGTTCCGCTGATCTGCTGCCGTCGCAGCGCCGAAATCTGCCGCCCCTTCCCGTTGCGTCAGAAAGCGCTGAAACTCCACCGTCACCCACGCCTGCGCCTGCGCCACCGAAACATCGGGCCTCCGCCGCGCCATCATGTGAATCCAGAACAGGCCGTCCGGCTTCAGCAGCGACGGCTGCATCATCACCTCCGCCTGCATCGTGATCGGCAGCCACATATCCGGCGCCTGCTCGTTCAGGTCCACTCCATAAAACGCCGCTCGGCATCACGCCAACCACCATGAAAGACTTTCCGTTGATCGTGATCGAGCGTCCCACGGCATTCGGATCAGCCGACAAATTCTCCAGCCAGTAGCGATAGCTGATCACCGCAACCGCATTGCTTCCCTCCGTCGCCGTGTCGCCTGCATTCAACGCACGGCCCATCAACGGCTGCGCCCCAAGCACGCTGAAGAACGTTCCCGACACAAGATGCCCTGTCGCCTGCGTCGCCGGGCCCGCCGAACCCGATCCCGTTCGCACGCTCACCATCGTCGGAAAGCTGGCAAATGCGCAGATTCCCTCGAATTCTCTGCGGTCCCCGCCGATGTGTCGATAGAAGTCGTACGGAAAAATGTCGTAGGGTCCCGGACTACTGGAAGCGATAATTCCGTCGCCGCTACCATCGCCAAACGAAACCAGCATCCGCGGATCGTGAACCGGCAATTGCTTCAACAGCAGATCGTCAATCACCGTAAAAATCGCGGTATTGGCGCCAATCCCCAACGCCAGCGAAAGAACCGCCACCACCGACAATCCCGGCGACCGCAGGAGTTGCCGAAAACTGTATCGCACATCCTTCCACAACGATTCCACGCGCGATTCCCAGCTCGAGGCCCACACGTTATGCCGAATCATCTCCGTGCTGCGGATCTCCGCACGCGCCGCCCGCTCTGCATCCGCGCGGCTCATCCCCTGCTGCATCCGGTATTCCACAGCCGCATCGAAAAAGCTCTGCACCTCGGCCTCGATCTCCGCGTTGCGCTCACCGGGTCGGAACAGCGACTTGATCCCACTCACAAAACTTTGGAACAGCATCGCGTATCTCCTTATGCTTCGAGAATCTTGCCGATCGCCGCTGTCCGGCGATCCCACTGCTGCCGTTCCTCTTCAAGGGCCTTCCATCCGCGCTTCGTCAAAACGTAATACTTCGCGCGCCGATTCGTTGCCGACACGCGCCACTCCGATTTCACATGCCCCGCCCGCTCCATGCGATTCAGCGCTGGCAATAGCGAACCCGGATTCACCCGAAACACGCCCGCGCTGATCTGCTCGATCCGCAATGCAATCCCATACCCGTGCAACGGCTCCAGGGCCAGCGTCTTCAGCACCAGCATCTCCAGCGTTCCCTGCACCAGGTCCCGCGATTCGTCACCCATATTTCTCCACCACTAGATAATCAAGAGGTATACCGTCGCACCTCTCGACTGTCAAGTGGTGCGACAAGAAATCTGTGACCGGGCACGAATTTGCCGCAAACGCGACCAGATTAAATCCAGGGTTGAGTATCTCCGTGAGAACTCGATAAATGGCCAAACTGGCCAACTCGCTAACTCGCTACGCCGCAAAGCGGCGCTAACTTGCTGTTTCTATTTTCAAATCCAGTTCTTTCCCCGTTTTCAAACGACGCTGACGCAGTTCTCACGCAACCCTGCGCCACTCAAACTCGTGTGTCTCACTGCAGGGATTCACCTCATAACCTGTCAATTCCTCCCCGCCAAAATTCCCGCCAACCCCCTCATTCCATTCGCAAAAAACTTCCCGCCATTTTGCAGGTAATTTCCGCCTCACGGCGCACAATAGAATCGTGATTGAAACCGCTAACTCCGCGAACATCGCCTCGTGCACCCTTTACATCGCACCACCCCTAACTTCAATCCGCAGAGGAATCTACAGCTAATCGCAATCTACACAGGAATCTAGCGCCACCCCCTCTCGGTAACCTGATCATTTCAGAGTATTTGCCCAAAGAGAGGGGATAATAGGGGGGCAATATGGTTAACGTTTCCGTGTGTCACAGGCCTCGCCTTTGAAACATGGGGAAGCAATCGCCGTACCCGCCAAAAAGCCGGGTGCACCAGGTCTCGCTTTTGAGACATGGGAAATCAAGCCCTTTGCCCAGCCAAAAGCGGACAATCGATGCGGCAACATCCCCGAAGTGCTCTGAACGCTACCGTGCCCGGGGATGCGTCCGGTCGTACACCGCTTCCAGCTGCGAAGTCGTCAACTGCGTATACCGCTGCGTCGTCGACAGCCGCTCATGCCCCAGCAACTCCTGGATCGCGCGCAAGTCTGCGCCTTCCTCCAGCAGATGTGTTCCAAACGCATGCCGCAGCGTATGCGGATGCACATCGGCCGAAAGCCCGCGCAGAATCGCGACGCGCTTCACAATCCGCCCCACGCTCCGCGTCGTCAGCCGTGCCTCGCCGCCCGGCTTGCCCAATCCGCGCAGTTGCAGGCTCACAAACAAGTGCCGGCGTCGACTGAGACCCTTTCGCTGCCAAACTTCGCCGTCAACCGCGCCGACCGTTCGCCGAGATACGCGCGCAAGCGCCTGCGCCGCCGCATCGCCCAGCGGAACAGGCGCTGCTTCTGTCCCTTGCCCCGCACCAGGATCGCTTCGTTCGCCCAGTGAATATCGTTCAGATTCAATCCCGTCAATTCCGCATTACGGATCCCGCATCCATACAGCAATTCCAGAATCGCCTTGTCCCGCGCCGGCCAGCTCGCCGCATCCTCTTCCACGCTGTCCACCACGCGGTTCATCTGCTCAATTGACGGCACGCGCGGCAAAAGCTTCGGCAGCCGCGGAGTCGCCACCAGCGACGCAACGTTCTGCTCCACGCGCCCCGTCCGCGCCAGCCACTTGAACCAGCTTCGAATCGCCGCCAGTGCCCGCGCCGTCGAAGCCTTCGACAGCCCCGCTCCAGCAACACCGCCAAGATACGCGCGAATATGCGTATGCTCGATCCGATCCACCGCTTCCACTGCCGCATGCCGCTCCGCCATGTAAGCGGCAAATCCCATCAGCTCCCGCCGATATGCGCGCAAGGTATGCTCCGATGAGCGACGCTCGAACTCGAGCATGCGCAGATACTCGTCCACCAGCCCAGCCAGCGGCGGCGGAGCAACCTGTGCCGGCGTCTCCAGCTCCTCCAGCTCATCTTCCGCGATGCTCATGGCTGCTCCTCGTCGCGATGCGCATTCTCGCCTTTCTCGCCGGCAGGTTTCTTCCCTTTGCCCCCGTGAATGATGCGCAGCGAGCTTCCACGCACAGCCTCGCCCTTCGTCGCACTCTCGACCTGCGTCTTGGCTTTCGCCCGCGGATGATGCTCGCGATGCACCGCCTTCAACCGCCCCAGCGCCAGGTGCGTATACACCTGCGTCGTCGAAATATCCGCGTGCCCCAGCATCGTCTGCACGCTGCGCAAATCCGCACCATGTTCCACCATGTGCGTCGCGCAGCTATGCCGCAGCTTGTGCGGACTCGCTTCCTTGTTCGCTCATCTTCACCAGGTGCCAAACCCATTGCCGGGTCAGCGGCATCCCGCGCAACGAAAGAAACAGCCGCGTCGCATCCTGCCGCGAAGGCGTCGTCTTCCGCTTTCGTGCTGATGCGCGCCAGGTGCGGTCGGCCCTCCCGCAGGTACGTCTCAAGCGACTTCACCGCCGTGCGACCCAGCGGCACAATCCGCTCCTTGTCGCCCTTGCCGCGCACGAGCACGCGTCCCGCATCCAACGCCAGATCTCCCGTACCGAGTCCCGTAATCTCCGAGACGCGCAGTCCGCCCGCATACAGCAGTTCCAGAATCGCACGATCGCGCAATGCAGTCGCGTGCGCCTGAGGATGTTCCGCCATCATCGCCGCGCGCTCCAGCATCTCCGCCACCTCCGGCTCCGCCAGCGACTTTGGCAAAACCTTCCACGCCTTGGGCGACTCGATATTCACGGTCGGATCGTGATGGATCCGCCGGTCCAGAAGCAGCCATTTGTAGAATCCCCGCAGGCAGCTCAGCTTCCGCGCCGCGCTCCGCGAGTCGATCGAATGGGTGCGCAGATGCTCCAGAAACGCAGCCACATCTTGCTGCATCGCTGTCACCAGCACGCCCTGCCGGCCTTCCAGAAACTCGGCGAATGTCTTCAGATCGCCGTCGTAGGCCTCGCAGGTCAGTGGACGCAACCCCTTTTCCACGCGCAGATACGCCTGATAGTCCTTCAGGAGCCCGAGGTTGTTTTCAACGCCCACACGCTCAATTATCCGCGCGGGATGTGGTGACCAGAGTCATCTTGCGGAGTTACCGAACCTCCTTCATCACCGCCTCAAGTTCGTTAACTGAATTCGACGGCACTCTCGTCTTGGGCAGCAAGTGCGCAATGAACACCCCCATAACAGGACTTGTGGTAGGCCTCATTGTGTCAATGCGTTAACTCCGATTGACACCGGCATCCCATCCGCCGTGCATTGGCAGGGTGTGATCGGCGAAAATAAACGGTAGGACGTCTTTCAGCAAAGGATCAAATTCGCTTGTCATCAACACCGCAACTTGAAATGACCCGCTGGACCGTACAACAATTCGAACGCCTAGTCACCGCGGCTGATCCCCAAATCGCCGTCTTTGATTGCGATGGGACCCTCTGGAGTGGAGATTCCGGGCACGGCTTCATGGTCTGGTCCATCGACCAGGGCCTCGTCTCCCGCTCCACCTCCGATTGGATGGACACCCGCTACCGCGCCTACCTTGCCGGAACGGTCGATGAAGCCCGGATCTGCGGCGAGATGGTGCAGATCTACGCCGGCCTGCGACGAGCAGGAATTGCGCGCCGCCGCAGCCCGTTACTTCAGCGAGCACGTGAGCCCGCATATCTTTTCAGAATTAGCCGCCCTCGTCGACATGTTGCGCAAATCCGGCGTCGAACTCTGGGCCGTCAGTTCCACCAACAAGTGGGTCGTTTCCGAAGGCGTTCGCGGCTTCGGCATTCCCGAAGAACGCGTCCTCGCCGCCGAAGTCAAAGTCGTCGACGGCCTGATCACCAGCGAACTCGTCGATGTCCCGACTGGCCCCGCAAAAGCTGCGGCACTGCGCCGCGTCGGACTTCCTCGTCCCGACGCCGTCTTCGGCAACTCGCTCCACGACCTCGCCATGCTCGAGATCGCTGCTCACGCGTTCCCCGTCAACCCTTCGCCCGCGCTTCTCGAGGAATGTGCCAAACGCGGCTGGGGCTACTTCCGCCCAAGCGAAGCCGCCGAATCGCCTGCCCCGATCGCCGGCGAATAGGATTCAATGCTTGTGTTAGCGCTCGACTTCGATCGTGCTATCAGCGCGATAAACAGAACATCGAGCTTCAGTCCTTTTTGAAAGGGCACGACTTCAGTCGTGCCGCAAATAAGCCATCAATAATGACGGGCCCTGAGAGAGATTCAACCCGCCAAGGATTCCCGCCCTGCGCAATTCTCACTTGTAAGTGCAACCAACAAAATGGCCCGACTCCCTTTCAGGGTGTGAAATGCTGTGTTCCCCGCATCACAGCGACTTGGGTTGCAGAGCATTTACACTGGATGTGTGGAAGAACCGCAGCCTATCCCCAACCCGCGCCCCCCGGGTCCCGCGCTACGTTTTGTAGTCGCAGGTTTGCTGGTTCGCGACGGTCTTGTCCTCATCTGCCAGCGCCGCCCCGACCAGCCCATGGCCCTCCAGTGGGAGTTTCCCGGCGGCAAAATTGAGCAGGGCGAAAGCCCCGAACAGGCCCTTGTTTCGCGAACTCCAGGAAGAGCTGGGCATCCACGCCATAATTGGATCGCGCGTGACGCACATCCGCCACAACTACCGCCACGGCGGCGCAGTTGACCTGCAATTCTTCGCAGTGCGCTCCTTCGAGGGCGAACTCGAGAATAAGATCTTTCATCAGTTCAAGTGGGTCAAACTTGAAGAACTCCCCGACTACGAATTCCTCGCCGCCGATCGCGGCCTTATCCGCGACCTCGCCGCCGGCAAACTGCTCTAATCCTCACATTCTTCGTCACTCCTCATGCGCATTTCGGACTATGATGATTCGTTCCGCCAAGTTCGGATCCGCTGCATGGGGGCGTTGCACGATGAATTTCCGGGTGAGCGCTTTTCTTATCGCATTCAGTTGGCTTTCGAGCCTCGCCACGTGTTCCCCAGCACAAACAACCAACTGTCCAGAGCTCGACATCGTCCTCCAACGCTGCAGCCACCAGCGAATTGAACGCAGGGATCGAGGCGTACAAAGCCGCTCGCTATTCCGAGGCCATCAGCCATTTTCAAAAAGCGACCGACATCGCCCCTTGCCTGACCATGGCGCGGGCCTACTTGGCCACTGGCCAAGCTCAAAACGTCGTCCCGGGCCTCGACGCACCCGAAAACTTGAAAACGGCCGGCGCGGCCATTGAAAACTTCAAGCAAGTGCTCGCCCAGGATCCACACGACATCAACAGTCTGAAGCAGGTCGCAGCCGTCTACTTCAGCACCAATCAATTCGACGATGCCCGGGAATGGCAGAAGAAAGTCCTGGTGGAAAATCCCAACGACTACGAGGCGGCCTATACCATCGGCGTCATTGACTGGACCGTGGCCCACCAGAATGCCACCGCGGCCCTTGCTCCGGTCGGATTGCAGGACGATGGCATTGGCAATGCCAAGGCCCCGGTAGATGTGTTGGAGAGAATCAAACAGCAAAACAGCGCGCTCGTCGAGGAGGCTATGCAATACCTTAGCCACGCAATCGACAGCCACCCCAACTACGAGGACGCCATGGCCTATCTCAATCTCGTCTACCGCCGCAAAGCCGACCTGGACTACGACAACCCCGCCCTTCGCGACGAAGATGTAGCCAAAGCACAGGAATGGGCGCGGAAAGCGATGCAAACGCGAAAAGAAAACGAAGAAAAGAAAATCGGCATCCCAGATTCATCGCAACCCTGATCAAGGTGATGAGGAGCCGTTACTCCCTACGTCCCTAGTCCCTGGTCCCTATTCCCTGCGTCCCTAGTCCCTGCGTCCCTATTCCCTGTTCTTATCCAGTCCCAGCCTCACCAGGCTCTCCGCCGTGGCCACCACGCTGTCTTCCCGCGACCGCGGCGACCACCCCAGCACCCGCTGCGCCTTCTCGCTCGTCGCATTCTTCCACTTACCCAGATCCGGAATAATCTGCTTCACCGACGGCTCACGCAGCGCCGCCAGCCGCACCAGCCAATTGGGCAACTGCCGCGTCGGCACTCGTCTTCGCCGCCTCGCCCAGCCGCGCCTTCAGCATCTTCGCAATCTCCGCAATCCACATAAAGTCGCCGGCCACCGCAAGGAACCGCTCGCCCTTCGCCGCCGGATCCGTCATCGCACGCAAATGCAAGATCAGCGACATCGCGCACGTCGACCACGCCGAAACATATCCGTGGAACTCCCGGCATCGTGCCGTCCATCATGCGCTGCACCAGCAGAATCGATGTCGCATAATCCGGCCCCAGCACCGGACCGAATACTGCAACCGGATTGACGACCGACATCTCCAGCCCTGCGGCATCTCGCGCAATAAAATCCCACGCCGCACGCTCCGCCAGTGTCTTCGATTTCGTATACGGCATCACGTCCGCGCCGTCCGGATTCGTCCAGTCCTTCTGCCGCTGTAACGCGCCGGCCCTCGCGAACTGCCCGTTCGCGTCGGATGTCCATACCCAATCGCCGCAAACGACGACGTCAGCACCACGCGTTTCACGCCCGCATCTCGCGACGCCCGCAGCACCCGCAGCGTCGCCCTCGCGCGCTGGCACAATCAGTTCATTCTCATGCTTTGGCACCGTCGCCGGAAACGGCGACGCGATGTGCAGCACATATTCGCAACCGGCCACCGCCGCCGGCCAACCCGCATCACTCATCAAATCCGCTGCAACAAACGACAAACGGCTCCCTGCTTCGGATCCAGGTTCTGATCCGCCCGTTCTTAGCATCGCGCGCACATCGGCCTCGCGCGAAAGGCTCCGCACCGTCGTACGCACCCGGTCCCAGCCCCCAGCAGCTGCAAAATCGTATGGCTCGCAATAAATCCCGACCCTCCCGTAACCAGAACTGTGCTCATCTCCATCTCCTCGTCGTTTCAAGCCGCGAGCTTTCTTCTAACGGTTCACGAGATCGACAAGGACGACTTCCAGGAAGCTGTAATAATGCCGGGTCACCGCGTTCAAAGCTGATCACTGACCACTGAAAACTGACCACCGCCTCTCAATGCCCCGGAATCATCCCCCACAGCATCACTCCCGTCATCCCGATCACGATGATGCTGGTGCCCCACGCCACCATGTTCCACACGTGCGAGTTCCTGTGCTTGCCCATCAGGTCCTTGCGGTTGATCAGCATCAGCATCAGGATGATCACGACCGGCAGCAGCACACCGTTCAATACCTGCGACAGAATCGCAAAGTTGATCAGCTGCGCATCCGGCAGTATCAGCACCGTCACCGCGCCGCCCGCGATCAGCAGCGTATAGAGCCAGTAGAAGGTCGGCGCCTCCTTGAAGCTCTTGTCCACGCCCGACTCGAATCCCAGGCCTTCGCACACCGTGTACGCCGTCGACAGCGGCAGAATCGATGCCGCAAACAGCGAAGCGTTGAATAATCCAAACGCAAACAGGATAAATGCGTAGTCGCCTGCCAGCGGCCGCATCGCCTCCGCCGCGTCCGCCGCCACCTGGATTGCACCCATCCCATGCACAAACAGCGTTGCCGCGCACGCCACCATGATGAACCACGCCACAATATCCGTGAAGAAGCTGCCCACAATCACGTCAAGGCGCGACGCCCCGTAATCCTTAACGCGAATTCCCTTCTCCACAATCGACGACTGCAGATAAAACTGCATCCACGGCGCAATCGTCGTACCCACCATCCCGATCGCCATGTAGATGTACGCCTTGTCTCGCCACACGCGCGTTCCGGCAACTGGATGGTTGCATGCAGCGCCTGGCTCCAACTCGGCTGCGACAAAACCCCCGCAAAAATGTACGCGATGTACACCACCGACGCGACCAGGAATATCTTCTCCGTGCTCTTGTAGTTCCCCTTCACCACCATGAACCACACCAGCAACCCGCATAGCGGGCACGGAGATGAACTTGGTGACATGAAACAGGTGCAGCGATCCCGCAATGCCGATAAATTCCGTCACCACGTTCGTGTAGTTCACAAACACCAGCAGCAGCATCAGCACGAAGGTCAGCCGCAGGCCGAACTCTTCGCGGATCAGGTCGCTCAGGCCCTTGCCCGTGACCACGCCCATGCGGGCGCACATCTCCTGGACCACAATCAGCGCAATCGTGATCGGAATGATGGTCCACAGCAGGCTGTAACCGTACTGCGCGCCCGCCTGGGAATAGGTAAGGATGCCACCCGAATCGTTATCAACGTTGGCTGTAATAAATCCGGGGCCGAGAACGGCCAAAAACAGCAATATCCGGATTCGCCAGCGCTTCCACATGGCCGCGGGTTCCTATGGTGGGGTCATTTTCTTCTGCCTTCACGACCATAACAGGCAGAGCGCCAATTGGCGAGTGACCAACCGCTCCGTCCACCTTCCAAAATAAAAGTATGACCCGACAGTCTTTCGCTTCCCTCCCGTGCCCTCTCCTCACAGCGTGGTGTCATCCTGAGCGCACGGGGCCCCGAACGCTTCTCAGTTCGGGGGTGGTAAGCGAAGGATCTGCTTTTGCTCTTCACTTCTCTCGAACGGTGCTTCTTCCCTTCCTCCCTCGATCTGCCCCTTCCACCAACCTCGTCTTGCGCACACCTGTGTACTTTGGTACATTGGTACACATGGCACAGGAAAAGCAAGACCATCCTCCCGTCGAAGTCGAGCGCGTCCAGACCGGCGTTCGCCTCGAAAAACGCATGCTCAAGGTCCTCAAAGCCATCGCCGAGCAAAAAGACATGACCCTCGGCGATCTGCTCGAAGGCATCGTTCTCCACGCTTTCGAAGGCAAAGCGCCCTTTTCGCCGCAAACCCTCAAGGAAATCGAGCAGTTCAAATCTCTCTATGGCATGACCCTCAAAGCCTCTGACAGCCACCACCTCAAGGAACGCAAACGATGAAACCCATCATCGCCACTGCCGCAGCAATCGCCGCCGCAACCGCCCTTGGCTCCTCCGCTCTCGGCCAGTCCCCCGCACCGGCAGCGCAGCTTCTCCGAACACAAACTGCCTTCGACATCGTCGTTCACCTGCCCTATGCCGAAGCGGCGCCGCTCTTTGGCCCGGAAGGCGAACGCCCCTGGGCCGGCAAACACTGGAACCCGCAATTTCTTTACCCTCGGCCTGCCCACGACGAGCAAGGCGCAGTCTTCACCGTCCATCACGGTCCGGTCACTGCCGTCTGGGTCAACACGCTGTTCGATCTCAACGCGCGTCACTTCCAGTACGTCTACTTCATCCCCGACATCATGGTCACCACCATCGACGTCGGTTTCAACCCAGGCGACTCAACAACCCAGGTCCACGTCGTCTACACGCGCACTGCTCTCACTCCCGAAGGCAACGACCACGTCACCATCTTCACCGCTAACGACAAATCCGCCGCGAAAGACTGGCAGCAATCCATCGACGCTTACCTCGCGACCAGACGCTCAGGTCAAGTCGCGAATTAAAGAAATGAGAGATTGCCTATGCTCGAGTTATTTCTCTCGCCCTCAGATGCGGAACGCGCCATACATACCTTCGAAATGCTGGCGCAGCACGACACCAGCGAATGGGTTCTGACTGGAGGTCTCGCTGTGGAGTTTCATTGTTTACTAAACGGGGCCGAGTTGGCTTCACGCGATCTGAACGATATCGACTTTACCGTCGATCGATTTGACGTCATCCCTGCAAGCCTGTCTTCGGACCTGATCTTTCGGCACCTTCACCCGCATGATCCCACGAACAAAACGCTGGTGCAGGCGGTCTTTCCGCAAGCGGCGGTTCGCATCGACGTTTTCCGTTCGGCAGGCGGCATCCTGAGTCGTTCGCGCGTGGTTGAAATTGCTGGCCGCACGCAGCGCATTATCTCGATCGAGGACCTTACAGCTCGAAGCGCACGGCTGAGCCTGGACCTCGCGGAGGACCAGCCCACGCCGGCCAAGCATGCACGTGACTTTCTGCGTTTGCTGCCTTATGTAATGGAGAACAACATGGTGGCGGCTTGGGCTGATCACCGGAAGCCAAGCCACCCTGCCGCCTTCTTCGACGGGGCGAAGTTGCTGCAAAAGATGATTCCCGCGCGCGCTGAATTGCTGGTGGTGCCCGGTTATTCGCACGATTGCGAATCGAAATGCGCGCGTTGCGAGCCGACACCCTGTTTTCCGTTGGCCCAGGCTGAAATCGCTCACTCGCTGCTCGGCTATTGCTGAGGTTGGGCTGCTATATTGGAGAGTCTTTGCTGACAGCGCCGGCGAGCAAGCTATTTCTGTGCATGCTTCCACGCGATCCTGAAAGCCAATCAAGGAGCAGCGCAATGTCCATCGAAAATCGCCCTGACAATCTCGCGAATACCGAGCCTACCGCTGCTCCCACCCGCCGCAAAATGCTCGGTACCATCGCCGCGGCCGGCGCCCTCTTCGGTCTCGATGCCACCACCTCCGCTGCCTCCACAACGAAAAAAGCACTCGAGCCACCTGCCCCCGCGCCGCCGGTGGCGCCCGACGCCCTCGTCTCCATGGCCCGCCTGCGCGACTACAAATGCCGCCGCTCATCGAGTTGGGACCGCACCGGCGGCAACGCCGACTTCATCCCCCTCGACGCCGGTGCAACGGCGACACTGCTTGACGTAAAGGGCCCCGGCGTCATCACTCACATCTGGTTCACCATCAATTCCCCTGACCAGATGCACCTCAAGAATCTCGTCCTCCGCGCCTGGTGGGATGGTGAATCTTCCCCCTCGATCGAAGCTCCCATCGGCGACTTCTACGGCCTCATGCTCGGCGACTACTTCGTCTATCAGTCCGCGCTGCTCGTCGTCGCTCCCATGAAGGCCCTCAACGCCTACTTCCAGATGCCCTTCGACACCGCCGCCAGAATTACCCTTACGAACGAAGGCAAAGTCCGCACCAACAATCTCTACTACGCCATTGACTACACCGCGGTCCCCGCGCTGCCTGCCAACCTCGGCCGCTTCCACGCGCAATACCGCCAGGCCGCGCCCAACAAGAAATCCGCTGACACCAGCGGTAAGAATCTCGACGGTGCAGACAACTACGTCTTCCTCGAAGCCACCGGCCGCGGACACTTCGTCGGCGTCACCCATGGCGTCCTGCAAAACGCCGACGGCTGGTTCGGCGAAGGCGACGACATGTTCTTCATCGACGGCGACACGCAGCCCACCATCAATGGCACCGGCACCGAGGACTACTACAACGGCGCATGGGACTTCTACGGCAACGCTTTCTCTAACCTCCGCCAGGGCGCGCCCTACATCGTCGATCCCGAGCGTACCGGCGGCCGCTATTGCCTCTACCGCTGGCACACCGAAAGCTTCATCACCTTCGAAAAATCGATCAAGGTCACCATCGAACACGGCCACGCCAACGACCGCGCCGACGACTTCTACTCGGTCGCCTACTGGTACCAGACCGAACCCCACGCAGAATTTCCCCCTCTCCCACCCCCCGAAGCACGCGTCCCAAAAGTGATTATGTCGAGCTAGCCTCAGCTCTGCATTTCACCCCATCCTTGAGGCGAGTCATCCGGAGCCGGGTGCCCCATCCTTGCAAAGCAAGGGTGGGAACGCACGAACCAAATCCAGCCGTGTCCCGCAAAGCAAACCTCACCAACACTGCTGCGCATGGTCCAATCTGCATCCTAGATACAAGGGACGTCGATTCTCCATGCCACCCAAACGATTAACCCGTCGTGAAGTCTTGAAGATGTCAGCCGCAACCGGAGCAGCAGGCCTTACCGGCTCCTTGCTCATCAGTTGCGGCGGACGCCCCGCCATACCTACCCCGCCCGGTACTACCTCCACCTGCGCCAAAATCACCGACATCGATCACGTCGTCATCTTCATCCAGGAAAACCGCTCCTTCGATCACTACTTCGGCAGCTATCGCGGAGTCCGTGGATTCGCCGATCAGAGTGCAGCTTTCAATCAGCCCTATCCCGGCAATACCTCCAGTTCTCCCAACGGCGTTCTGTTGCCCTTCCACCTCGACACCACGCAGACCAACGCCGCCTGCACCCACGACATCACGCATGACTGGATTCCCCAGCACCAAAGCTGGGACAACGGCGCGATGGATGGCTTCGTCACTTCGCGCCTTCCCATCAACGCCAACGACGCCGTGCTCTCCATGGGCTATTACACGCGCGCCGACCTGCCTTACTACTACGCGGTCGCCGATGCCTTCACACTCTGCGACAACTACTTCTGCTCCGTCATCGGCCCCACTGATCCCAATCGCCTGTACACCATGGCCGCCTCCATCGACCCCGATGGTAAAAACGGTGGCCCGCTCCTGCAAACGCTCGTCTCCAATCGAGCCACCATGTTCGGTAAGCTCACCTACACCACCATGCCCGAGCAGCTACAAGCCAGCGGCATCTCGTGGAAGATCTACTCGACCCCCGACGCCAGCGCCTTCGGCTCCCTCGAAACCGACAACGTCCTTCCCTACTTCAAAAACTTCCAGGACCCCACGACCACGCTCTACCAGAACGCCTTCAACCCTGTGTTCCCCACCGACTTCGCTGCCGACGCGCTTGCTGGTAACCTCCCGCAAGTCTCTTGGATCATCGGCTCCGTCATCACCTCCGACCATCCGCCATCTCCATCGCTCTTCGGAGAAAACACGCTCTCCGCCATCATCGCCGCCCTTACCGCAAATCCCCTCGCCTGGGCCAAAACCGTCCTCTTCGCCACCTACGATGAGAACGGCGGGTTCTTCGATCACGTCCCTCCCGTCACCGCGCCCCCCGGCACCGCCGGCGAATACATTACCGTCCCATCCGTCCCCGATCCCAGCGTCGAAGGCTCCATCGCGGGACCCATCGGTCTCGGCTTTCGCGTGCCCATGCTCATCATTTCGCCATTCACCCGCGGCGGCTTCATCTCCTCCGACCTCTTCGATCACACGTCAGTGCTGCGCTTCCTTGAGACGCGCTTCGGCGCCGAAGTTCCCAATCTCTCTGCGTGGCGCCGTGCCACCGTCGGCGACATGACCAGCGCCTTCAACTTCACCAAGCCCGACACTTCCATCCCGTCCTTGCCTTCCACGATCGCCGCAATTCCCACCATCATTGCGGAGTGCGCCAACAACCTCGCCGGCTTCGCAGGCTACACCCTCCCCAGCACGCAGACCATGCCCGCGCAGGAACCCGGCTCCCCCATTCGCCCCAGCGGCAAATGCTAGATCCGCCAGCCGCCAACCTGCCTGCTCCACACACCTGCGCTTTGGGTCCCATGGACAGCATGTCCATGGGGTAGGCGAAGTGAAGGATCTGCTTTAGTTCGAACCCATCGATCGGTCCTCTCTCAATCTCCCCCTATCAGATATTTCTGTCATTACAGAAATATCTGATACAATGAACACATGACGCTGACCAGTTCCATGAAGGAATTCATACTCCACTGGGGCGAAATGGGTACCCGCTGGGGAGTCAACCGCACCGTCGCCCAGGTGCACGCCCTGCTCTACCTGTCCGCTGAGTCCCTCACCGCCGAAGACATCGCCGACGCCCTCTCTGTCGCACGATCCAACGTGAGCACCAGCCTGAAAGAGCTGCAGAACTGGAACCTCGTCCAGGTCGACAGCCGCATGGGCGACCGCCGCGACTACTTCCGTACCACCGCCGACGTCTGGACGCTCTTCCTGACCGTGGTCGATCAGCGCGTCGAACGCGAAATCATCCCCACGATGAACATGCTGCAGCGCCTCGTCGTCCAGACCCGTACTGAGCGTCCCGCCCAGCCCCTCATCACCGCTCGCATCACCGCTATGCAGCTCTTCCTCGAAGAACTCCACGGCTGGTACACCCAGATCAAGAAACTCCCGCCAGCCAGCCTCCACTCCCTCATCAGCATCGGCAGCGGCATTACCCGCTTCCTCCCCAAATCCCGCAGAAGGAGGCTCGACTAATGCCTGCCACTTTTGCGGTTGCTTTTGTTTTGTAACAGGACACGGCTCGGGGAACCCGCATAGGGGGACGAGTGCCGCAGCTCACGCAGCGAGTCGAAAGCGTTAACCCCCGAGAGGATGGTCAGTCGGCGCCCGCTGTGTTTGAAGCTACCCCATATCAGTCATTTCGAGCATCCTCTTTGAAATACTGAAGTATCCACTTGACAATTCATTCGACCTGCTCGATACTGAAGTAGTTGCTTCACTATTGCCAAGCCGTAGGAGGAACCCCATGTCAAACGCCGCCGTCATTCACAGCACCTTCGTCATCGAGCATAACTATCCCCAACCTCCCGATCGCGTCTTCGCCGCCTTCGCCCAGCCGGCACGCAAGCGCCGCTGGTATGCCGAGGGCGACCACGAAATCCATGAATTCGAAATGGAGTTCCGCGTCGGCGGCGGCGAACGTTTCCGCTATCGCTTCAAGGAAGGCCACCCCATTGCTGGCTCTGAAATTGCAAACGAGTCCACCTACCAGGACATCACGCCGGAAAATCGGATCGTCACCACAACCCGAATGTCCCTGAATGGAAAACCCATTCTGGTAGCTGTATTGACGCTCGAGTTCGTCCCTTCATCTTCGGGAACAGACCTGGTCCTTACCAATCAGGCAACGTATATCGATTGGCCGGACGGCCCTGCAATGATCGAACAAGGGTGGCGTTCGCTTTTCGGCCGCCTCGAAAAGGCACTCGCAAGCTAGCGGTCTCGCCGAGAATCAAGCCAGCCATGCCGACGCCGAATCCACAAATCGATCGCCTTTTTCATGCACTGGGAGATCCCACGCGACGCGCGATCCTCGACCATCTCACCGGCGGCCCCATGTCCGTTTCGCGGCTGGCGGATCCTCTGGGGGTCACGCTCACCGCCGTCGCCCAGCACTTACAAATCCTCGAAGAGGTTGGCCTCGTGCACACGGAAAAGCTGGGCCGCGTAAGAACCTGCCGCATCGAGTCCGCCGGCTTTCGCGCACTCGAGCAATGGATTCGCGATCATCGCACCGCCTGGGAAAGAAAACTCGATCGCCTCGGCGCATTCCTGGCCGAAGAGGACGAAACCCGCTGAGCATCGCAGCCCTTGTCATCCTGAGCGAAGCGCGCCTGGGGTCCCACAGGCGACTTTTCGCGTGTGGGGTAAGCGGAGCGAAGGACCTGCTTGTCTTGCTCTTGTATCAGGCACGACTTGAATCCGCAAGGTTGCCTTGCGCTTCCAAGGATCGCGAAATTCAGACCGTAGCTGTTTCCAATTCGGCCTGTTGCGGCTCGGGTTCGAGAACTCTGCTCAGCAGTTCCCTCACCACGTCCACTGCCGAATAGCTCAGCTGATCCGCCTCCAGGAACTGCGAAGCGGTGTTCAGATCGTCACCGATCGTCACCAGGGGCGGTTCCGCCGAACCGTCCTTGCGCGTCTGGGCATGCCCGATGTTTGCCATCAGCGCATTGCACAGGCACTTGCGGCCCACCGTGTCTTCGATCTTGCCGCCTTTGGCCACATAGTTCGCCACTGGCTCGGCCGAGCAGCGATAGCCGATTTTGTCCTCGCTGATCGCGTACGGTTCGCGCAGATACCCCAGATCGCAAACTCGCGTCCGCGCCTGCGCTACGCCTGCGTCCGAATAGGACCCGGCAAGCTGTGCCACCTTGAACGGAAACCCTGTCGGCGACGCCAGCGGATCGGTAAATACCTTGCCCGTCCCTGCCCTAGCCTGCGCCAGCAGTGACCGCTTCAGATCCGCCCGCATTCCCGACTCCTCGCTGAATGCAAACGCCGTACCCACCTGCACGCCCGCGGCGCCCATGTCGACGGCTTCCTTCACCTTGTCCGCATGGCCATAGCCGCCAGCCAGCCAGAAAGGAACGCCCAGCTCGCGCAGCTCTGGAATGTTTACCTTGTCCCGTTCGCCGTAGATTGGTTCGCCCGCTTCATTCAGCTGCAGCTTTCCACGCGGCGGGGCATTATGCCCGCCCGCCGTCGGGGTCTCGATCACTAGTCCGTCTACGCGCCCACTTGCGCGCCTCAGCATGGTCGTCGCCAGCGTATTCGACGAAACAATCGCCAGAAACCGCGGCCGTTCCAAAATAGGTGCGACGCCGTCCGCAAACTCCGCCGGATCAAACCGCATCATCGTGTCCTGGGTCGCCGCTGCACCCGTCACCGCCAGCCGGTATTCGGCCGGCTTTCCCGCAGCAAGGTTATCCAGAACCCCCGGAATGTGCAGTGGAATCCCCGCCCCCATCAGCACGTATCCCACCCCCGCCAGCATCGCTCCATAGATCGACGCCAGATGCGGTAATTGCACCTTTTCCAGAAAGTTCACGCCAACCTTGTTTAAGTGCCCCTGGCGCGCAAGAAATACTTCAACAAAGTTGCTTACCATCAGCAATTCAAGCATGTTGCGCGAGTCGCGCCTCTGGTGCATTTGGGTCGTAGGATAGGGCGTCCCACTCGGCTTCCCGCCGGGGACAAAGTAATCGTTCCAAATCTTCCTCGCCATCTCGGGAAACGGGAATGCATCCAGTCCCCGGCGCACGTTGCCATCCTTGTCGCCATCGGCCAGCCGACGCACCAGCACCTGATCAACCGCAGTACCAGACACGACCCCGAGCTGTCCCAGCTTTGAAACAGTCCGCGCCAGGCGCCAGTTGGATACGCCGACACCCATTCCGCCCTGAATAATCCGTGGAAGTTGGATCATCCTTGAATTGTTTCACATATTCTGTTCGTTACCGGTCTTTAATTTGGAGTTGCCATTGATGCTGGTAACCGTGCCTGGCAATCAAACTCCGTATCACACCGCGTGGCAGACAAATCGGCACGCTAACCTGGTCTTGGTCGCCGGGTTGGCGGAAGAGTCACCTTGACGCCTGCCGGATATGGCCACATGAATTGTGGAATCGCGTTGAGCACCCCTCTAATCCCACGGTGTCTCTTTGAACGCCTGCGCCATCCCCGGATAGAACGCCAGATATCCGCAGATAAGAAAGTTGACGATCACGGTGATCAGGAGCGCTGCTTCCTGCCCTTGCGACATCGGCGTCGGATTCCCTGCCGCCTGGTTGGCTGCAAAATTGATGAGCAATTTCGCCGCCGTCGCACCAGAAAAGAACATGACCACCCATCGGACCTTCCAGTCGCGGCTATGCCACCGCCACGCCATCACGCCGTAGAGCAGGGCCGTGATGTAGAAGACTGCCTCAGCGGAAACCGCTTTCGGCCACGGATCAAAATTCGCCAGAATATAGTTCGCCACATCCGTGTCCGGAGCCAGCCCCAGCGTCAATCCGAAAATCAGATTTACGACGGAGCGAAACACCAATAGCCAGATAAACGCCCGGATGAGGAAAGGCAGCTTGTTTCGCTCCACATAGTCGCCACGTTCCCGGGAGGGCCCGGTCTGTGTCTTCTCCGGTACATAGGTCTTGATCGGCTGTAACGGTGGCATAATCCTCCTGATCGTTTACTTCTCCACACTCACATCGAAAACCATTTTGGTATCGTCATCGTCCGCCGCGAGCGCTCTGAATACATCGCGCCTCGTCAAAACCACAATCGTCGTCACGTCGATCATCAACGTAACGACGAGCACAGTTCTAGCTACGTATTCTGTGATCGCTTCAAGGCAGATTTCTGTGAAGAGTAACACGACCTCCGCAGATGAAACTACAGTTTCTCGCGAAGGAAACTGATCACGTGATCGGCCGTGACCACGCCCACCATGCGCCCCTGCGCATCCACCACCGGCAGCGCATGCAAGTTGTATTTATCGAACATCTCCGCCAGGTCGATCTGCTTCATGTCCGCCGGGCACGACAGAACCCGCGCTTCCGCCAGCACCGAAAGCCGCGCCTCCGGCTGCGCCACCACCAGCCTCGCCAGCGGAACCGACCCGCGCAGCACGCGCTTATCGTCCAGCAGATAAATCTCGGTCACCGTCTCAATATCGCCGTCAAAGCTGCGCAACGCCGGCCCCACCTGCGATACCGTCGCATCCATGCCCAGGTAGACGAAGTCCGTCGTCATGGCGCCGGCCGCGGAATGCTCGTCGAACTCGAGCAATTCCTCGACTTCGTGCCGCTCTTCCGGCTCCATCTCCTCCAGAATCGCGTCCGACCGTTCCTCCGGAAGCTCCGCCAGCAAATCCGCCGCAGCTCCGGGGTCCATCTCCTCCACGATGTCGGCGATCTTTTCTTCGTCCAGCTTTTCGAGCAGTGAAATCTGCAGTTTCGGATCGACTTCCTCCAGTGTCTCCGCCGCAACATCCTCGTCCAGCGACGTGAAAACGGCCTCGCGCTCCGCCGGAGCCAGATCCTCCAGAATTTCCGCCAGGTCCGACGGATGCATCTCCGCCAGGCGTTCGTATTCGATGCGCAACTTGACCCGCCGCGCCGGATCCACTTCGATCACATCGACAAACTGCCACGGAATCCCGCGCTCTTTGAACTTGCGCGACAGCGATTCGAGCCGCGCCCTGGGCAACATCCCTTTAAACACGCGCCGAAACGCCCCCCGCAGCCCAACTTCGACCTCTGCCACGCGCAGCAGATGCTTGGCGCCATCCCCCATCCACTCCAGGTCCACGTCATTTACGCGAACCACTTTGCGCCCGTGGATGTCGATGATCTGTCGGTCCACCAGGTCCTGCGCCAGGTAGAGATAATTACCCTGGTCCTGCAGAGGAATCAGCATCTCCGGCGACTTCAGTTCCAGCGTCCCCGCCGGAGTCTCCCGCACATCCTGCGAAGGCACGATCCACAGACCATCCCGCGTCTTCAGAACCAGCCCCACAACCTGCCCTGCATCCGCTCCTGTCGCAACGGCTACATCCTTCAGCTTGCCGCGCACCTGCCCCTGCGCATCCGTCACTGCCGTTCCCAGCAGAGCCGTCAAACTCACGCGCGTGGTGGTGCGATGATTCATATGCTGAGTGTACTGCTCTACCGCGCAGGTCAACTTCGCCGCACGATTCCGATGCCGCTCAATGAACCTGTCTCGTACAGATCTGAATTCCATCACGGCCAAGAAGAACCGTCGCGTCGCTTCAGTGTCAGGGCACAACCGCTTTGCGACAACGACGATATTCACGCTGTGCAAATTTTCCGTCCCGGTTCACGATCCCTGTCAAGTGCAGACACCGGCCGAGCTGAAGCCGCCCCTAACTCAAACCACTTCTTGACATAACGACCCTCAGCCATGAAACTGCCGTCTATAGCGTTTTCCCGTCTTCCTTGGAAAACTACACATTTCCTCTCGCGGTAAGGCGGGGCTTTGCCATTCCCGGTAGAGGCGGAGACGAAGCCTTTGATCGATCCCAGACCAGGTAAGCGGAGTTTCTCGCTACCCTCTACGATGGAGAGCGTCAGCGAAATTGAAGCTGCCGCCGACAAGCTGGCCGAAGACGCTGGCGTAGACGAAGAAGAGCGTTTCCGCATCACCATGGCCGTCCGCGAAGCCGCCGTCAATGCCGTCCTCCACGGCAATGACTACGACCCCGCCAAACAAGTCACCGCCAGCTTCGAAAACAACGGCAAGTCGCTCGTCTTCACCGTCGCCGATCAAGGCAAAGGTGTCGACTGGGAACACCTCCCCGACCCGCTCGCTCCCGAAAATCTCCTGCGCGGCACTGGCCGCGGCATCTTCCTCATCCGCTCCTTCATGGATGAGGTCCATTTCCGTCAACTGGAACCCGGAACAGAATTGACTCTGATCAAGCATCTTGTCCCGGCTCAGGAAACAACCTGACGCATCTCTGTTTCACCGTGAACTGGTCTTCGTTTGCGGGGCCTCAGATGCTATAACTTGTATGACTCACAAAGGAGGAATTTCCGTGGCACTTACTATTGCTTCCCGTGAATTGGACGGCGTCACCGTCCTGGACCTCAGCGGGCGGATCACTCTGGGCGAGGGCAGCGTGCAACTGCGCGAAGCGATTCGCGACCTGATCAGCAAAGGATCCAAAAATATCCTGCTGAATCTCGGCGACGTGAACTACATCGACAGCTCGGGCTTGGGCGAACTCGTTGGCGCCTACACCACCGCCAAAAATCAGGGTGCTGCGCTCAAACTGCTCAGCCTTACCCGCAAGGTCAAGGACGTTCTGCAACTCACCAAGCTTTACACCGTCTTCGACATCTACGACGACGAAGCCAGCGCCATCGCCTCCTACAAATAGTCGGTCCGCAAGCTCGTTCCGTGAGTCGAAGTTCGCGATCTCATTTCATTGGATCGCGCAATCGCAGCCAGGCAGCCCCCTGCCCGTTTTCCTTCATACATTCTGGGCCATCCTTCAAGGATGGCCCTTTTGCTTTCATCCACTTGTACTGCGCAGCTCTCGTCCCAAACCGCGGAGCCCCCGGGCCTTCCCTCAGCGAAGTCGAAGGGTCTCGCTTTTGAGACCTGCGAAAACTTGGAAGCTGATTCCCCATTCACGGCGCAGTCCCATCGCGCCATGAGTGGGAAAATTCAGAACCCCGCACTAAGAGCCTCGAACTCGGCTCGGCCTTCACCCACGACCGGATACTGACCGCATACACAGCGATGCAAAACAAGTTCGCCGGAATGAACCCAAGCTGCCCCGTCCGCATGCCGATCACGCAAACAATCACGCTGTTCACGCTCGCCACAACCAGCCCGGTCCACCGCTTCCGTCCCACCAAGACCGTCGACAACACTGTAAGACAACAAGACAAGTAATCTAATCGGATCACAACAATACCCAGCCTCCGCCAATACTCCTAATTTGCATCAGGGCAAGATGTTGTTCGGTGATTTATCGCACTCCATCTGACTCCAAGGTACCCAAATTCTCCTCGCCTCAGCAAACAGTTCTTGGGTGCCCCATCCTTGCAAAGCAAGGGTGGGAGAGCACGATTGCCCGGTCCCCGCGTCCCAAAACAACATGGCCGGAGCAGCATCGCCGCTCCGGCCGGTTAAAGACTGATCACTGACAACGGATCACTGACAACTGTCTTCAGAACTTCACATTCGGCACCTGCTGCGCCGCCGCGCTCGCCTTGAAGTACGCATCATTATTATGGAATCCCGCCATCCCTGCCCAGATACTGTTCGGAAACTGTCCGATAAACGTGTTGTAATCCTGGATCGCCTGGTTGTAGCTCCGCCGCGCAACGCCGATCCGGTTCTCCGTCCCCGCCAGCTCATCCTGCAGCCGCATAAATTGGTCGCTCGACCGCAATTGCGGATAGTTCTCTGTCAACAGCAGCAGCCGTCCCAGCGCCCCATCCAGCTGACCGTTCGCCGCAATCTTCGACTGCGGAGTCTGTGCGTTCAACATCCCCGCCCGCGCATTCGCGATATCGGCATACACCGAGTTCTCTTCTTTCGTGAATCCCTTCACCGTCTCCACCAGGTTCGGAATCAGGTCCGCCCTCCGCTCCAGTTGCACATCCACCTCAGACCAGGCCTGCTTCACTGCCTGGTCCTTCGCCACCATCTGGTTCTTGGCGCTCACATAACTGCCGCCCACCAGCAGCAGCGCCAGCACAATCACGCCCACCACACCCAACCCAACCAGCAATCCCTTGCTCATATCGTTCCCTTCTCCTCCGTCCCAATGCGGGACCCTTCACAAATCTCAGAATAGCCATCGATCAACGCCGATCGTTCACAATAACCAGGGGACCTGTAACCTCAGCCGACCACGAACCCGGGTGCCCCAGGTCTCGATTTTGCGACCTGGGATTGCCTGCCATATATCCAGAAATCTGGGTGCCCCATCCACGAAGTGAGTCGCAAAAGCAACTCGCAGCATGGGTGGGAAAGCTACGAAGTTGGACTGCCTTCACCAGCTTCCTCCGGCGCCGCCGCCCCCAAAGCCTCCCCCACCAAACCCGCCAAAACCTCCACCACCAGAGTCGCCACCGCCTCCGCCAAATCCTCCACCGCCGCCTCCAAATCCTCCGCCTCCCATGAACGGCCCACCGCCGCCATACCGGCGCCCACCCAGCGCGCTGTTCAGCAGGCCCATCGCAAACAGCAGTCGCAGCCCGCCAAACCCGCAGAAAATCAAAATCAGAAAGATAAACGGAATCAAATTCGCGAGTCCGCCCGAGCTATGCCGCTGCGGTACCGGTGGCGGATTCGGCAACTGATCGCTCAGCGTCACGTGCGCATCGGTTGCGATCACCTGCGCCACCTGCCCCACCGCACCCAGAATCGCAGCATCGTAATCCTTCGCCCGCAACGAAGGAACCATCGCGCGCCCGAAGTCTCCCACCTTGGCGTCGTTCAGAATCCCCTCAAGCCCATATCCCACATCGATCCGGTACTTGTGATCATCCACGGCCAGCAGCACCAGCACGCCGCGATCCGACCCCTTCTTGCCCATGTGCCACTTGTTTTCGAGCTCATTTGCCCAATCGGCCGCATCCTCGCCATCCAGATTGTGCACTGTCACCACCGCCACCTGCGCGTTCGCCTGCGAGTGATCCAGCTCCGCGCAAATACGGTCCAGCTTCGCCACGGCGTCCGCCGACAGCACCTGCGCATAGTCATTTACATAGTCATTGGGCTTGGGCAGACTGTTGACCGATTCGGCCATCGCAATCTGCAAAGGAGGAAGAAGGAAAAGAACCGCCACCATCAGCCGGAACATCATCGAACCCGTGCGGTGAAAGCCTTCCATCGCACTCCATTGTACGTTCCACCCCGCCCCCAGGTTCCCGCACACTGGAACATCACAATTCGCGTGTCATTCTGAGCCAATGGACTCCCACGCTGGCGATGTCATTCTGAGCAAACTAGGCCTCGAACCCTGAGACGACAACTACTCCTTGACACTTCCCATCTTTACTCTGTACCTATAAGCCCTCCCCCGAGAGAAGGAGAAGTACATGCGCATGTTGCTTCGAGCATCCATCCCGGTTGAGTCCGGGAACGCAGCCATCAAGGCAGGCACCCTTGGTCCCACAATCAAACGCATTCTCGATGACCTCAAGCCGGAGGCCGCTTACTTCACAGCCGACGACAATGGGAATCGTTCAGCTTCCATCGTCTTCGACCTGAAGGACACCTCTCAGATCCCCGCCGTCTCCGAGCCGTGGTTCCTCGCCTTCAATGCCACAATCTCGCTCAGGCCCGTCATGAATCCGCAAGACCTCGCTGCTGCCGAACCCGGCATCGCCAAAGCCGTAAAGCATCACGGGAAATAGCCCCTCAGCCCTCCCCACTGCACCACAACTCCTTTAGATGAGCTGTTTCTACCCAGTGCGGCCGGGAGGGCCCACTTTCTGTTCCGCGTGCTTCTACACTTGAAGAAGCCATGACCGAACACTTTGTCCCCGCTCCTCCCCGCGCACGCAACGACCGCCACGAAACCGTCCTCCACGGCATAACCCTCAGGGACGACTACGCCTGGCTCCGCGACAAAGAGAACCCTGAAGTCACGGCCTACCTCCAGGCTGAAAACGCCTACGCCGAAGCCGTTGCCGCAGACCTCGCTCCGCTCCGCGACCAGCTCTACAACGAGATGCTCAGTCACATCAAGCAGACCGACGAGTCCGCCCCCTACCCGGATGGCGACTGGTGGTACTACATCCGCACCGAAGAGGGAAAGCAATACTCCATCTTTTGCCGCAAGCGCGCATCTGAAACAATCCCGGGTGCCCCATTCATGGCGCAGTCTGATCGCGCCATGAGTGGGGAAACTGAGAACTCAGAACGTGGAACTCAAGACTCCCTGGGTGCCCCATCCTTGACGGCGGCTTCTTCGCCGTCAAGGGTGGGAGACCGCAATACTCAACCCGCTCCGGACGCTCCCGAACAAATCATCCTCGACGGCAACCAGCTCGCCGAAGGTCAGGCCTTCTTCGCCATCGGCGCCACTGACATCTCCGACGACGGCCGCTGGCTCGCTTACACCGTCGACCTCACCGGCTTCCGCCAGTACACCCTCCACATCAAGGATCTCGAAACCGGCGAAACCCTCCCCGGCGAGATTCAGCGCGTAGGCTCCGTCACGTGGGCCGCCGACAATCGAACTTTGTTTTACACCGTTGAAGACGAAGAGCAGAAGCGCCAGTTCCAACTCTTCCGCCACACCCTCCACACGCCCCACGCTACCGATGTCCTCGTCTATCAGGACGACGATGAGCGCTTCAACATTGGCGCGGGCCGCACCCGCGATGGCAAGTTCATCATCCTCGAATCCGGCAGCCACACCACCACCGAGTGCCGCGTCCTCTCCGCCGACCAGCCAACCGGCGAGTTCGCTCTCATCAGTCCTCGCGAAGACGAGCATGAGTATTCGGTCGATCACCGCAACGGCCAATGGTTCATCCGCACCAACGATCGCGGCCGCAACTTCCGCCTCGTCACCGCGCCCCTCGATGCGCCCTCGCGTGAGAACTGGGTCGAACGCATCCCCCACCGCGACTCCGTTATGCTCGAGGACATCGATCTCTTCGCCAACTTCTTCGTCGCCAGCGAGCGTGAGGACGGGCTGCCGCGCCTCCGTCTCTGGAAGTTTCAAGACGAAACTGCCGAGGCCGATCCCGCAGGCGAAATCGCCTTTCCCGAGCCTGCCTACAGCGCCTCCCCCGGCATCAATCGCATCTTCGAAACCTCCAAATTCCGCTACGGCTATGAATCGCTCGTTACGCCGAGCTCCGTCTATCTGTACGACCTCGAATCCCGCGAATCCATACTGCTCAAGCAGCAGGAGGTCCCCGGCGGTTTCGATCGCACCCTCTACTCCAGCGAGCGCATCCACGCCACCGCATCCGACGGCGTCAAGGTGCCAATCTCGCTCGTCTACCGTCGTGACCGATTTGGGCAGAACGTGGGTGCCCCATCCTCGACACAGTCCTATCGTGGCGAGGGTGGGAAAGCTCAAGGCTCAACGAGCCACGATGCGATTCGGCCACCGCTCTATGTCTACGGCTACGGCTCCTACGGCTACTCCCTCCCGCTCGGCTTCAATTCCAACCGCCTCAGCCTGCTCGATCGCGGCATCGTCATGGCCTACGCCCACATCCGCGGTGGCGGCGACCTCGGCAAGCCCTGGCATGACGCAGGCAAGATGCTCGTCAAGCGCAACACCTTCACCGACTTCATCGCCGTTGTCGAGCATCTTGGTGCCGCGGGATACGGCGACCCCACGCGTGTCGCCATCGAAGGCGGCTCCGCCGGGGGACTGCTCATGGGCGCCGTCACCAACCTCCGCCCCGACCTCTTCCGCGCCGTCCTCTCCCACGTCCCCTTCGTCGATGTCATGAACACCATGCTCGACGCGTCTCTTCCTCTCACCGTGCCCGAATACGAAGAGTGGGGCGACCCAAATCAGGAACAATACTTCCGCTATATGCTGAGTTACTCGCCCTACGATAACTTGCAATCGGGAAGTTATCCGGCCATGTTAGTCAAAACATCGCTCAACGACAGCCAGGTCATGTACTGGGAACCCGCAAAGTACGTAGCCAAACTCCGCACCCTAAAAACCGACGCGAACCCGCTCCTCCTCGTCACCAACATGGAAGCCGGCCACGGCGGCGCCAGCGGCCGCTACGACTACCTCAAAGAGATCGCCTTCGACTACGCCTTCCTCCTCCGCGAGCTGGGAGTTGTTTAAGTTTCTTGGATTCTTGAAAATCTCGGCTTCGCAGACCTCCTCTCGAAGACGCTCTGTTTGAAAAGCTAGAGCGTGACCTCGTTGAACGTGTCATCCTGAGCGCCGCACGCTTGGGGCCCCGTGAACGCGACTAGCGTTCATGGGGTAAGCGGCGCGAAGGATCCGCTTTTGCCTTTCCCTTTCCCTCTATGTGACTCTTCCCGCCACGCGAGAGAAAGTGCCCACACCATCTGTTGTCATTCCGACCGACCGTGACGAATTGAAGAGAGTGGACGAACCTGCAGGTGCTTCCGCATCCAAGCTCCTGCTAGGGTGGGAAAGCAGGAACCTCCCTGTCCGCAGCGATCACTCTCAAATCCATTGCACATCAGAAATAAAACTTGAAGCTGTCATCCTGAGCGAACGGGCCCCCGAACGTACATGGGGCCCTAAAGAGCGTCAGCTCTTTGGGGTAGGTTCGGGGGTTGTAAGCGAAGGATCTGCTTTTGCCTCTCAATACTTTCAAAATCGCCGTTGTGCCCTATCCCTGACGCACTCTCATCACTCGCTATGACCGATCCGAAGCATCTATGGGATACTAGTTCCATCGCCACCGTTCCCACCTATGAGAGTTCTGACAGCCTTTTCAATCTCTGCTCTGCTCTTCTCACCATTCATCTCTTCACTCTTGGTCGATGCACAAGAGACGAGGTCGATTAAGGTCTATAAGCCGGGCAAGCACATACTCAGTCCTGAGCTGTTGCCAACCGACTTCTCTTCCTTTGTGGATCCTGCGTGCCAGGGCAAACTTTCTGATGACGCACAGTTCGCGATGATCGTCGATCCAATGGGCCAACCACGCAATATCATTCCAACCCGCCCGGGAACAAGCGGCCTTGCGCCACTTGCTGCCGAGATTGCAGCAAGAGATCGCTTCTCGGTGGGACAAAAAGGCGAGACCTCAGTCGCCGTCTCAATCACGATTGACATTCACCTCGAAGGTTGCCTTTCCAGCGAGTCGAGCGCGAATGCCAGACAGTCTGCGCTGGCGAAATTGCCATTGCAAGCAGTCGGTCCCGCATCCAACCTCGAACCCGAAAGTATGAGCTTTGTAGCAATCTCAAGCCAAAGTGCTCAACCCGGGGATAGAACGTCAGCGAAACCAGCGAGCGCCATCACTTCGCCTATTCCCACATCTACGCCAGAGGCCAAGTACTCGCTTGAGGCAAGAAAGAAAAAAATCGAAGGGGTCGTTCTTGTTTCCATCATTGTCGACGCCTCCGGATCCCCGCAAAACCCGCGCATTCTCAAACCTCTCGGCTACGGACTCGACGAGGCCGCGATCGATGCCGTCAAGTCCTACCGTTTCAAACCTGCTATGAAGGACGGGCATCCCGTACCCGTCATGATGACGATTCAGGTGAATTTTCGACTGAAATAGCTGTCGATTCAGAGCGCAGAAACAGTGAATTTACATTTCGCCCGACATCTTCAGGCCTCAATGAAGCCAGAATCACCCCAGCCGCGACTTATGCGCCCACAACCCCAGCCCCGGATTCGAAACAAAAAACAGTTCCTCGCCATCGAGCCGGTTGTAACCATGCGATAACTTGTCCGGATTGTACTGCTCCGACATCTCCGCATAATTGCCGTACTTGTAACCCACACCTTCAATTTCCTCACGGCTCAGCCGCCCCGGACACCACGTAATCGTGAACCGCCCCTCCGAAGATCCGTGAATCAGGTGCGCCGCCGCACTCAACTCCGCCGCCAGGTCCTCATTCTCTTCCACCGCTTTCAGCGTCGCCGGCGTCCCACGATACCCGTACTTCCGAATCAATCGATCGATGCACTTGTCCTCACCAAACTCGCGAACCGCCGGAGCAAGAACGATCAGTTCCGCGCCGTCAGCAAGCGCCATGCGCGTTCGGTAGACCGCCTTATTGCCAAGCCACGTCGAATGAAACTCGTGCGGATCGAGATACACCACGGCCTTCTTGATCGGCTCCGGGACCAGCTCAAAGTTCACCTTCAGACTCAACTCCGCCGCCTGATGAAAGCACTCCACATCATCCCCGATATACAAGCCTCTCACCGCCAGCCCGCCATCCACCCGCCGACCCACTACCGTCTGCACATAGACAATCGGCAGCGTGCGCAGAAAATGATCCGAAGCATAATTCAGTACCGCGCGCACCGGGTTCTCCGCGCGCCCCATGATGCGCTCCATCCCATAAACAGCGCCCAGGTAATGACTCAGATTGATGCTCTGCCGCCCGCCGGCACCGATAAGGATGTTCTTGTTGTAATTCGCCATCCCGATCACTTCATGTGGCACAACCTGCCCGATCGAGAGGATCAGATCAAACCCGCCCTGCGATATCAACCGATTCGTCTGCGCCGGCCACGGGACATTTAGTTTCCCCTCCGACTGCTCCCGGACAAACTCCGCCGGAACCTCGCCCAGCGTCTCCACATCCGTACGCCAGTTATGCACCCGGAATAACTCATGCGGCACGCCGGGAAACATGTAGTCCATCTGCGCCGGGGTCATCGCCTCATGCGTCCCGATCGCCGGCAGAACCGCCTTCAGGCGATCGCCCAGAATCTCCATGGCCGCGCACGTCAGTGCGCCTGCCTGCGAATGCAGCCGAGTAATGTCTGGAGGCACGGCAAGGACCCGCTCGCGCCGCCCAAGTTTTCCCAGGCTCTCCGCGAGCAACTCATGCAACTGTCCCGGCCCAAGCTCAACGTCGGTTCCGCCGACCGCGCAAAACATTCCCATGCGCTCAACTCTAACTCAATTCTGGGCCACAGGCTCTCCCCACGTCGCCGACGGGTTCCAAACCGCCATAGATCGCAATGACCTGCTGCGAGACTCATCGACAATCTGCTCGACGGCGACAATGTGCCCTGCGCAAGTTGCTTTATAGGGGGAGATAAGGATCTGGAGGATGGTGGGCACTGAGGGACTCGAACTTGAGCCGCATTGCGGGCGTCCCAGCCCGCTGGCGAAATCCTGACTGCAACGAAGTGAAAGGAAGGACCGCGAAACGATGGTGGGCAGTGAGGGACTCGAACCCCCGACTTCCTGCTTGTAAGGCAGGCGCTCTAACCAACTGAGCTAACCGCCCCCAAAGGCGAAGGACCGCGAAACGGCCCTCTGTCATCATACCAGCGATGGAACCTCCAGGCGGAAGCTGCTGGCGTTCCTCAGGAACAGCCCGCTGCGGCGCGGCGCTCTGATTGATAAGCTAATCTTCGTGCCTCGTCTTATCGTGAATGCCGACGACTTCGGACTCGCCCCGGGAGTCAATCGCGCCATCCTCGAGCTGCATGCCGCCGAGGTGCTTACCAGCGCCACGCTCATGGCGCAGGCTGCCGCCACAGACGAAGCCGTGAACATGGCCCTTGCGATGCCGACACTCGGCGTGGGGTGTCATATTGTGCTGGTCGACGGCGCTCCGGTCTCCAGCAAGAACCAGGCTTCCTCCCTCATCGATCGAAATACTGGGATCTTCTATCCGAGCCTCGGTCCATTCCTGAGGCGCTTATTCACGGCGCGCATCCGCAGCGCCGATGTCGAAGCCGAAGCCTCCGCCCAGATAGCCCTCCTGCAGAGTTACGGTCTTCGGCTCACCCATATCGACACCCACAAGCACGTCCACATGTTTCCCGCGATCCTGCGGTCCGTGCTGCGCGCGGCGAAGGCCGCCGGCATCCACACCATCCGCAACCCCTTCGAGCCGGTCTGGAGCCTCAACGCCACCGCCAACGCGCCTGAAGTGCGCCGGGCAGAAGTTATCCTGCTGCGCCGCTTTGAGTCCAGGTTTCGCCGGATCGTCGAAGAAGAAGGATTCCTGACAACCGACGGCGCCATTGGAGTTTTGGCCACCGGCACCGTCAACATCGCGACCGTGAATGCGCTGATAACCGCCATGCCCGAAGGTACGTTCGAACTGGTCTCCCACCCGGGCTATCGCGACGAGCAACTCACAAAGGCAAACACCCGGCTATTGGAATCGCGTGAAATCGAGCGCAACGCGCTCATGGCGATCAGGGACTATCGGGGCATCGACCTAGTATCATTTGCCAGCCTTGCTCACCGCCTCCCACAAAAAGCTGTTGGCTGAAACCACAGAAATTGCGGGTTTTGCATCTTCCTGCAAACCCCATACGTCAAACCTGAGCAGGGTAGTTCTCAAAACCTGGTCCTCTGAAATGTAAGGCAGCGGCATGCGCATCGGCATCACGTGTTATCCCACCTACGGCGGCTCCGGAGTGGTTGCCACCGAGCTCGGCATTGAACTCGCCGCCTCAGGCCACGAAGTCCATTTCATCTCCTATTCACAGCCGTTCCGTCTCAGCGGTCGCGACGACGGCATCTTCTACCACGAGGTTCCCGTCTCCAGCTATCCTCTCTTCGAATTCCCTCCGTACGACCTTGCCCTGGCCTCGCGGATGGCCGAGGTCGCCGAATTCTGCAATCTCGATCTGCTCCATGTTCACTACGCCATTCCGCACTCCGTCAGCGCCCTGCTCGCCCGGCAAATGCTGGCCGCGCGTGGCCGAAGACTGCCCTTTGTGACTACGCTGCACGGTACAGACATTACGCTCGTCGGTCTTGATCGCAGTTACCTGCCCATCACGCGCTATTCCATCCAGGAAAGTGACGGCGTAACCAGCATCTCAACCTATCTCAAAGCAAAGACCGTGGAAGACTTCGGAATCGTGCGGCCCATCGAAGTCATCCCGAACTTCGTCAATTGCGATGTCTACACGCCCATCGCCGACGAAGAGACTCGGGCAAGTGCGCGAGCGAAATTTGCCAGTCCCGATGAAGCAATCTTGATCCACTTATCGAACTTCCGCCCCGTCAAGCGCGTCGTGGACGTGGTGAAGGTATTTGCTCAGGTGGTACGGGAAGTTCCGGCTCAACTGATCCTTGTCGGGGATGGTCCCGATCGCTCTGCCGCCGAGTGGCTTGCTCATGACCTCAACATCAATCATCTCGTTCATTTCCTGGGCAAGCAAGATCGCGTAAATGAGCTTCTTCCTCTGGCCGACTTGATGATCATGCCCAGCTCTCTCGAATCGTTCGGACTGGCGGCCCTGGAAGCCATGGCTTGCAAGGTTCCCGCGATCGCAACCCGCGTGGGCGGCGTTCCCGAACTGATAGAAGATGGCGTGACGGGTCTGCTCTTTCCCGTGGGAAGCGTCGACGAAATGGCCGCCGGAGCCATCGCGCTCCTGAGAGATCGCGTGCGGTTTGATGCCATGCGAGACGCAGCGCGCAAGGACGCTCAGAAGCGTTTCTGCGCTTCGTTGGTAGTTCCCAAATATGTCAAGTATTACGAAGAGATTCTCGCCGGCTGATGAATCGCGCGTCCTGTTACAGCTGTTGTTGTGTGCCCTGTTACAGCTTTTGATGAAGTGTCATCCCGAGCCGCAGCCCGGAAACAATCGACGACATGAGGCTTTGTAACAAGGGCATGGCTTTAGCCAGGCCACAAACCCGGCAAAAAGTATGTCGGGCTTTAGCCTTGAGCGAAGGGGACCGTTCAAACTCAACCCCCGAAGGCCATCTCCCCCTCCACCCTCACCACAAATCCCACCCGTGTCCAAAACTCCCGCACCAGGGCCACCGTCTCCTCCGACACCTGCGGTGGCGTACGCACCACGATCTCCGAGCCCTCAAGCAACTGCGCAAGCTCTCGCATATCGACTGCGAGCGCCACGCACTTATCGGCCCGATAAGTACAGGATGCAAGGTCCGCGATCGAGAGTCTCGTCGTCGGAGTAATCAAAACCGTTCGCGGCGGAGCCATGCGGTCGAGCAGACAGAATATCTCCAGCTTCGACTCCAGCTCATCCGGTACGCAGTCGATCACCAGGTCGGCCTCGCGCACCGCTTCTTCTATGGTGGAGGCAAACTTGACCATAGGCAATGCCGTCGGCCCCAATTGCTCGCGCAAATACTCCTGCGCATGGTGCAGGGTTGCAGGCATCACGTCTTCCAGCAGCACGGTGTACCCTGTGCGTGCTGCAGCCAGCGCGAGCCATCTGCCCAGCGGCCCGGCACCGATAATGGCAACTTGCATTGGAATCCGGATTACTTGATGCTAAGTGCCTTGGCCACGTCGTCTGCGTTCGGGCTGGAATGCTCCAGGTGATTGGCAATTCGTGCGCGCTCCTCGGCAGTGAGTGTGGGGACGAGCGCAAGAATGCGGCGCAGCGTAACCGAAACATCATCGATATAGTTCATCAGTCGAATGGCTTCACCTGACAGCGGCATTGGGGTCCTCTTGATTGAAGTCAGTCCCCATTGTAGGCGGTACGGCTGCTGAGGGAAAGCGCGCCGCAATCCGCAATCGCCAAATCTGCGTCTAGTGTCCTGCCTCTAGAACTCTTTCCCTGATATATGGTGTCATCACTTCAACACTGTCGAAAACAGCCCTACTGGTCAAATCGCAATAGAGTTGAGAGCATTCCCTTTGCCAGGTCGTCCGTCTGCTCCATCAACAGAGTCGTTTGAGAGAACCACGCCGTGGCATCCACCCCGTCACGTTCCTGCACAACCAGCTCATAAACGCGCTCGAATCCAAGCACCTTCCCGGTGAAGAGAATCTTCTTCCGCTCAGGATCAAACTGCACCACAAATCCCTGATCATCTTCCCGGCGAATTTCCAGGCGATTGGCATCGGGCATCGCCCCGCGCAAAACCGTGCGGCCCGCTTTGATATTGACGCTTTCGCAACGAATCGACATAACTTCGCACAAAGCATTCCATTGGTGCGGAAGCTGGCGGATCAGAAGTGCCGCCCTTGCGTCGGCCTTCCGCTTTGCCTCAACGGCCACGGCCCGCTTGGGCTCGTAGTTCTGCAGCTCTTCCTCTTCCCAGGTCGTGGGGCCCTTTTTCTCCGGCGCCGCGGGAGGACCACTCACTGGCTTGGTGACGCTCGGCAATACGCTTGGAAATCATCTCAGATGCGGTTTTGGTTGTCGTAGGCATAGGGGTTCTTTTCCGATGTTAGCGCAGGTTCATTCTTCAACCACTGCCACAACCGTGCAGGGTAACGGTACTTTTTGGTGAGTCTGTGAGCCGCCGTGTCATCCTGAGCGAACGGGCCCCGGACGTACTTCTCGGGGTCCCCAAAAAGCGATTTGTGCTTTTTGGGGCGGAGTTTGGGGGTGGTGAGCGAAGGATCTGCTTTTGCTTTTCGGCTTCTCTCCCCATCAGTCCTGATTGATTCCTATCAAAATCACGACCGAACCCGCTGTGACAATCAGAGCCGCCTACTCGACTTCTAATTTCGTAGAACCAATCGCCTCGTGCAACCGTCTCCATATCAGTTGTCGCAGTTTCGCATCTGGTTAAGGTTCACCGAGATGACGAAGCGGGGGCGTAAGCGTGAAACGGGTCGCAAGGTACGCAGGCTTTGCTTTCATGATGTGCGCAGTTGGGCAGGGTTTCACCGCACCCGCGCAATCCGATTCAACAGGCGCGGACATAACAACCCTCCCCAGCGGCACGAGAATTGAACTCGCCGTCACCGCACCGGTGTGGGCTCGAACCGCAAAAGCCGGAGACGCTCTCTATACGCAGGTGGATTTTCCGGTCACCACCGGAAACGTCATCGCCATTCCAGCCGGGACCTATGTGCAGGGTACGATTCAGTCCATCGCCCGGCCATCGCGCTTCAAAGGTCGCGCTCAAATTCAGGCGCTGTTTACCACCGTCATCTTCGCCAATGGGTACGCAGTCGCTCTGCCCGGTGTCCCTGCATCGGCCAGTCCAACGCAACCAGTCACAAATCCGCTTCAATCCCCGGGCGCACTCTCGCCACTTTCGCCAACGGTAATGGACTTGACAGTCAACGTCAGCTCTTCGAATGATCTGCTGCTCGATAACGGGACGCAATTCGATATGACGCTCGCAGCTCCCCTTTCGCTTGATTCAAGACAAGTGGCGGCCGCGATTCCGCTGAGTCGCGCGGTCGATCTGGGCAAGTTCAAATCGGCGACCCAGTGCCGTCCGACTCCCGGCACGCCCGGCAGTCCCGGCACACCGGACACTGTAATCCCCGGCTCGCCAGGAACTCCCAGTACAACTATTCCTGGTGGCCCAGGTATGCCGGACATCGTCATCCCTGGAACCCCGGCGACACCACCGACCGTCATTCCGGGAACTCCCGACACGCCAGGATTTGCTGGACGAAGCTGCCCACCCCCGCCCATTGTGATATCGAGCGTGCCAATTCCATACAACGCGCCTGGCGCCCAAACTTCTGCACCCGCGAACAACCACTGACGCTTTAGCCAAACGGAGACAAAACCATGCGGCTTAGAATTGTTGCCTTCTTTCTCATCGCCTCCATCACGGCAGCACAAACGCCCACCATTCCACAGCCAGTAAATCCCGCGAAGCCGGCCGACATCATCACAGTGCCCATGGGAACCCTCGTTGCGCTCAATCTCATCACGTCCATCAAGAGCAAATCGACCAGGCCAGGCGATCCAGTGCGCGCCGTTGTGGCGTTTCCTTTGGCCATTGGAACGCGCGTCGCTATCCCGGCGGGCACCTTTGTTGAAGGCGTCGTCGACAAGGTGAATGCGCACCCAAGGGCCGGCGGTTCAGCGACCGCACAACTTCGCTTCACCCGCCTTCTCTTCGCAAATGGCTACTCGGTGCCGCTGGTCGCCACCAACGTGCAGGCCAAATTGTTTGATCCAGACACAGGAACGCAGCCAACCTATCAGCTTGCCGACGCCCGCGACGGTGCGCCATACCTCGGCGAGGCCTTCACCGCTCCCGGCCAGAACCCTCCACCGCTTCCGCCGCTGCCCTCCGTCGGACCATCACCGGGAACGTTGGCAGGCATTGGCATCGGCGCGGGCGTAGGCATTCTCGTGCTCACCCTGGTCATCGGTCACCACCATGCGAGCAGCGCCGACTTCATCCTCTTCGAAGCGGGATGGCAATTCCAGATGACGTTGCAGGAACCCCTCACAC
Source organism: uncultured Acidobacteriaceae bacterium (assembly GCA_963830285.1). Classification (GTDB taxonomy): domain Bacteria; phylum Acidobacteriota; class Terriglobia; order Terriglobales; family Acidobacteriaceae; genus Telmatobacter. The sequence goes on along the minus strand of CAWHLU010000005.1, from coordinate 381,557 downwards.
TCGATCCCGCACAAACCTCCGCCGCTGCCGCCATGGCGCGGTAACCTTCGAACATCTAAGTGTGGCGTACATCCTGGGTGCCCCATTCATGACGCACAGTTTGCGTCATGAGTGGGAAAGCACGAATCCAAGACGCCAATTCCGGCTCGGGCACTCGCCAAACGCGCCAAGGCGGCCCACCCTCCCACAAGGAGTGGACCGCCTCATCGCATTCCGGACTAACCTTCCTACCCGCCGGAAACTCAACCTCGAATCCCTGTTCTCGATTCGCCGTTCTCGCACGGTTCACCGTTCACTGACCACTGTTCACTGTTCTTACAGCGTGCGTTTGAAAAGCGGCGTCGCCACCAGCAGCGTCCCAATTCCAAAACAAAACAGATACAGCAAATCCCCGCGAATCGCTACAAACCCGCCGTCCTTCAGCAGAATCGACTTGAAGCCATGAATTGCATAGGTAAACGGGTCAATAATCGCGATCGCCTGCAGCCACTTCGGAAACGCTGCCACCGGCGATATCGCGCCCGATGGGAAGAACAGCAGCGTGTTCAACACGCCGAACATCGCGCGCGGCACCAGCGGATCATCCACCCGCACCATCATCAAAAACATCATCCCGTTAAACGCCAGCGAGGTCCCCAGAATCAGCAGCAGCAGATTCACATCCGCGCCGACGCGAAAAATCGCTCCCAGGCCCGCCATCAACGATCCGATCACCGTAATCGAAATGCCCGCGAGCAGCGCCTTCACCGCTCCCGCCACGTTCAACCCCATCACCAATTCCAGCTTCGTGATCGGCGTAACCAGATAGCCCTCGTGCACGCCGCGCGCCTTGTCGTCGATGTACAACATTCCGCCGCCGATCATTACGGAGATATACATCGCCAGCGCAATTGAGCCCGCCAGCAAATACTTCATGTACTCGACATACGGATACAGCTCTACGATCTCCAGCGCGACATCCTTCACCACGCGGTCCTGGATCACCGGCTGATTCAGCGCCTCCACCAGCGACTGCATCTCGCTCTCCAGGCTCCCGCTCATCACCTGGTCCGAGTTGTCCACCACCAATGCAATGCGCGGTGCATCCTGCGCGTACACACGCCGTGAATACTGCGCCGGAATAATCACCGCCGCATCCACCTTGCCCGTGCGCACGTCCTCCTTCGCCTGGTTCTCATCTGTGTACGGAATCGTCTTGAACGTCGCGATGTTTGCCGCAACCGAGTCGAAGGCCTCATGCACCTTCACCGCCTGCGGACCGCCATCGAGATCCACCACCGCCACCTTCGCGCCTACGATGTGCCCGCCATACGCATGACCCAGAATGATCAACTGCACAATCGGCAGCATCATCGACATGATCATCAGCACCGGCGAGCGGAAAAACTTCCGTAGCTCTCGTTCGACAATCGCCATAAATCTGTTCATGGTTGAGCTCCCGGGCGCGGCGGCATCATGAAGACCGACTTCACCTGTTCATCGCGCAGTTGGCGGCCCGTGTAATGCACAAATACGTCATCCAGTGAAGTATTCTGCACACTTAGCGACGTCAACCTTTCCCCCAGCGCGTTGGCCATCTGCACCAGTTCCGACGTCGTCTTTGATCCATCCGAAGTCAGCACCCGATAAACTCCTGCCGATTGCGACTGCACCTCCGTCACGTCGGGAAACGCCTCCAGCCGCGCCTTCCACTCCGGATCCTCGCGATTGAATTGCACCTCAACCACATTCGAACCGGGCACGCTTTGCTTCAACTCCACCGGGGTCCCCAGCGCCACCAGCGTCCCGTGATCGACAATCGCAATGCGATCGCACAGCCGGTCGGCTTCCTCCATGTAATGCGTCGTCAGGAGCATCGTGAGATTCCGCGTCTTCTTCAGGTTGTTCAGCATCTCCCACACCGCGATGCGCGAGACTGGATCCAGCCCTGTTGTCGGCTCATCCAGAAAAAAAATCCGCGGATCATGCACCAGTCCACGCGCAATTTCCAGCCGGCGCCGCATGCCTCCCGAAAGCGTCTTCGTCTGCGCCTTACGCCACTTGGTCAGATCGACTGCTTCCAGCACCTCGGCAATATTCTTCTCCCGCTGCGCCCGTGGAACGCTGTAGAGCTTTGCGTAGATGCTCAGGTTCTCTTCGACCGTCAGGTCCTGGTCGCTCGTCAGCGCCTGCGGAATCACGCCAATCATCCGGCGCACGGCGTCGGAATCCTTGCTCACATCGTGACCGCCGACAATCGCCCTCCCGCTCGTTACCGGAATCAGCGTCGTCATCATGCGAATCAGCGTGCTCTTTCCGGCTCCGTTCGGGCCCAGCAGTCCGAAAATCTCCCCCTCCGCAACGCTGAAGTTGACCTTCTTCACCGCTTCAAAATCGCCATACTTCTTCACGATGTTTTCCACGCGAATCGCGGGCGGCGCCGCCGTAGGCAACGGATCCGGAGTCGGTGTCACAGTACGCGCGTGCGACGTCATTGCTTCACCAGCTTGGCCTTGGGCACGTACACTTCGGCCGTCATCCCCGGCACAAATTTCTCTTCGGGATTGTCGATCAGTAGCTTCAGCCTCACGGTCTTGATATCGCGCTTGCGTCCGCCGTTGATATCCCGCTGCGTGGCGAAATCGGCTTCAGCCGATTTTGCAATCACTTTTCCCTGCACCGTCGCGCCGCTGGGCATCACCACTTTCAGGCTGTCGCCTAGTTGCACCGCATCGGCCTGCGTCTCCGGCAGCGGCGCGTACACCCACGTCTGCGAAAGATCCATAATGGTCGCAATCGTTCCGCCCGCCGCCAGCACCTCTCCCTGTCGCGCCGCAAGCACGTTCACCGGCCCCGACACGGGAGCAAATACCTTGGCATAACCGAGTTCCACATCCGCCTGATCGGCCAGCGCTTTCGAATTCTGCACAATGCCCCGCGTCGATGCCACGGTTCGCGCGGAGACCTGCGCCAGCAGTTCATGCGCGTGCGCCTGCTGCAGTGCCGCTCTCGCTGCAGCCACGTTTGCCCTCGCTGTCTCCACCGCAGCCTGTGCCGCATTCAGGCTGGTCACCGCTTCGTCCTTGGCCTGATCGCTGGCAATTCCCTGCCCAGCCAGCGCAACCGTCCGCGTAGTGTCCGCCTTCTGATGCTCCAGGTTCGCCTCCGCCTGGGCCAGGGCCGCCTGGCTTGCCTTCACCTGCGCCTCGGCATTGACTGCGGCGCTTGAAACTTCGCCTTCATTCTGCCGCTGCGTCTCCACTGTTTCGTCAAGCTTCGATTGATTACTTCGGACATTGGCCTCAGCCGCTTTTTCAGCCGCTGCCAGGTCATCGCTCTCCACCAACGCAATCAGCTCGCCGGCCTTTACCGTCTGCCCTTCGTCCACATTCAGCGTCTGGATGCGCCCCGGTATCTTCGCGCTCACCAGCACTTCATTCGCATCGACAGTGCCGATCAGCTTCAAATCGCCCGACGTGCGGGCCGTCAGCAGATACCAGACAAGTGATCCGAGCGTCAGCAGCCCCAGGATCATGAAAACTCTATTTCTTGCGTTCATTCGTTCTCCCATAAAGATGCCCCGTGCTCGGCAGTTCAGGCATCGGCGTATCCGCCAGCACGCGGGCCGCTAATTCTGCACCATGGGCACGATCGATAAAGACCGCCTGCCCCAGAAACTCCACCACTGCGCGCCGCCGCGCCTCTAGGACATCCGGCGCAAACGGCTCGAATGGCATCAGAATCCGCCACACCGGCGCAGCCAGAAAATAAAAAACATTGGCTCCCAGCGTTGCCAGATGAATCTGCAACCAGTCCACGTCAATCAATTCACCCGAAGCAATTCCCTCGCGCATCATCGACTGGTACATCGTTTGCAACGGACCGAAAACGCGCTTCACCAGCACCGGCAAGGCATCAGACTCACCCTGGTGCAAACGCATCATCTCCTGCTGCATCAGGCTCTGAAATTCGCCCTGCGCGAGAATCCGGTCAAAATGGTTAAGTGCCGCCCTCAGCAGCCGTTCGCCCGGCGAAGCATCGCGGAGAAAGACCGCCATCGACTGATCCCGAATCTTCGCCGAAATCATCTCCACCGCCGCCACGTACAGGTTTTCCTTGCTGTCGAAGTGGTAATAGAGAAGCGCCTTGTTCACGCCGGCTGCGGCAGCAATTTGATCCATGCGAGCGCCTGCCATCCCCAAAGCACTAAACTCGCGCAAAGCGGCGTCAAGAATCCGGGTTCGGGTATCGGAGGATCGGTCCGTCGGTGCTGATGTGTCTTGCGTCTCGTGATTCATATTGACCAGACAGTTAAACTAACTGGTTAGTAAATTACACCGGATACCGGAAGAATGCAACCTGGCTCTCACGTTCTTCGTCTCCTGTCAACCCCATCTCTCGAATTCTTTTCTCTATCATATTCATTTTAATTAGCTTAATTCCGCTCCCGATTTGCAGGTAATTTCCCTTCTGCGGCGCAAAATGAGATTGCAATCGAATCCATGTGCAGCTCAGGAGCCTCTCCATGAATCGCCCCCACACAAGCCCGTCACTCTCTTCCCAGTTCCCTTGTTCCCTTGGCCCCTTGGTCCCTTGTTCCCTGCCCTCGCCCCCTGCCGCTCGCCCCTAAGTCCAATGCTGAGACGACTCTGCGTATAACTCCTTCGCCAGGAAGACTCTGGCGTCGAATCGTTATCCGTAACCTGCTGAAAACACCAAACTTCCTCTCAGAGATGGGGTGGGGGTATCCCAGGAGAACGAACCATGTACAGCGAATGCCGACACATCATGCCCAGCGGTAGAAAATGCCATTCCCCGGCCCTGCGCAACCAGCCCTATTGCTACTACCACCAGAACCTTCACCGTTACAGCAATCCGCCCAATCCCGACAAACTGGCTGTCTTCCCCATCGAAGACGTCCGCGGCATCCAGATCGCCCTCACTCAGGTCCTCGCTGCCCTCAACTCGCCCTATATGGATAACCGCCGCGCCGGCCTTCTTCTCTATGGCCTCCAGATCGCCGCCCAGCTCGCCAAACACGTCCCCGCCCTCGAGCCCGACGAAGCCGTGCGCACCTGCGAAGAAACCGCAGGCGTCGCCCTTGCTCCCGAGAAATCCGTTTGCGAGCCTCCCTGCGACTGCCGTGACTGTCCCCGCCAGCACACCTGCGAAAACTACGAAGAGCCCGAAGAAGAAGAACAAGAAGAGGAAGAAGAGGAAGAGCAAGATACAGAAGAGCAGCGCTTTGATGAACACCTGGCAGGCGATGACGACAACGCCGAAGACTATGAATCCGAAGAAGAAGACTTCAAAGAGAACGGTGGCGATACAGCAGACGATGAACCCGGCGATGACAAGGTCGTCGCAGAGAACGAAGCTGCCCTGATCAGGAAAGCGAGGAGGCTGCTTGAAAGTCCCCGAAGCTACCCCGCGACTCGTTCTACTAGATCAGCACCGATTTAGAAGGCTACGAGCCTTAACGGACTCCGAAAAACTCGCTCGCACGCGATTCTTGTAACAGGGCACGACTTCAGTCATGCCGTGAATGCATCAAACCGCGAACGGGCTTCAGCCCCTGATGCCGCACGCTAACATTGTTGTGTATGGCCGCTCTTGAGCCGGCATGATTGACGTTCCGATGCCAATCCGCACGCCTCGCCTGCTTATCAGGCCCAAGCAAGTTGGTGATGGAACAATTACGTCTGCTGCGGTTGCCGAGACCTGGGACGACCTGCACAAGTGGATGCAGTGGGCTGAGAATCCAGATGCGTTCACACCAGAATCATTGGAAATCAGATATCGGCAGATAATGTCTGGTTTTGACCTGCGGGACTGCATAGAGCTGATCGGCGTCGAGTCCGCGACCGGCACAGCAGTCATCTGGTGTGGCCTTCATGACATTAACTGGCAAGGTCGCCAATGCGACACCGGGTACTGGGTCCGCAAGAGGGCGCAAGGCCGGGGGTTCGCAACCGAGGCAGCAAACGCATTAGTGCGATATGCCTTCCGTGCGCTCAAAATGCGGAGAGTCGGTCTCACGCACTCAGCCGGTAATGAGGCAAGCCGGCGCATCGCTGAAAGACTCGGCTTCTCGTTCGAAGGCATACAGAGGGATGCGAATAAACTTCCCGGCGGAATATCCGCGGACAGGTACTGCTACGCTCGGTTCGACCTTGCTGGTCTGCCGGAGCTGGAGGTGCATTGGCAGAGTGATCGGGCTCATAATGGGACCGATTCGTCTCAGTGAGAATTCGCTTATGTGACCGGGTGGTCATTCCGTGGCCGATATTGCATCCGGAAACAAATACTCTCCTTGAAGGCGGCGCCTTCGATGTGTTACCTCATGGGATGCGAGCAGGACTGGCGGGACGATTGAAGCCGAGATTCGTCATGGCACTTTTTGTCGGAGTAGTCTCAGGAGTTGCAGCCTTTGCCGAGCCTCCAGACACTTCATATCATCGCCCGGTGGCCGTCGAGACTCTTTCCTACGTGGATGTCCGCTTCTATCATCCGGGATCAACCATCTATGTGAAGCTCAATACGGCCTGGGTGGGGCTCGGTTGCTACCTCTTCGACGGCCAGATCCTGCAAGGGAGGGTTGAACTGGCGAGCCGGCGGGGCAAAAGCCAAAAGGAATCCCAACTGGCCATCTCCTTCCGCAATGTGCAGTGCGCGGGAAGCAAATCCACCATCAATCTGGTGTTGGCCGCCGTCGAATGGGACACAGGCGTGAGCAGGGCTCCGCATGCGCAATACCCCATTGTGAATTACAACATGGTGAAAACCGGCAGCGTTAAGACCATCCAGGGCAGCTTCAACATGGGTGGGATTATGATGATGGCTCTAAGCGAGCGGCCGAAGAACCAGATTCCGCTCAATCCCGGTGACGTGCTGGGCATCGATGGCGTGACTCTGGAGATTGGCAAGGGGCCGGAGCAGAGTTCGCTCCTGAAGTCGACGACGCGGGATGTACATCTGGAAAAGGAATCGCTCCTCTTGCTGGTGCCAGACACCATCGCGTTCTTGAAAGGGCATGAGACAGATCGAACGCAGTTGCTGGAGCGGCCAACGGTTGCGGATTTGGCGCCGCCCGGCCCTCCAACGGATGCAAACATGCTCAACCAAAGCGTCCGAACTACCGGCACCGGTCGAGTTTCAGCCCTGCGAGCCTCCAGCCTGCGCCGTGGATTTGCCATCGAGCTACCGTGTGACGCAGGGAACGCCCTCAATCTCTTTCGGAATTCGCGAGTTGGGCTATGCGCCGCGGCCGCAACTGGAATTGGAAGACCTGAATGACGATGTGGCCCTGGCATGGCTGGGCCCGCAGCAGCTTCTCATCGCTTTCAACCCGCACACGCTTGTGGAGCGCGACCGGCAGCCGTCAACGGGCGCCGCCGTACGACGGATTCACGCAGTGGTGCTCGATCCGGCGACCCGCAAGGTGATGAGCAGCGCCGATTGGTTCCTTCCCGACGCGGGCGAGTTCCTGTGGCAACTTTCGGGCGGGCGCGTTCTGGTCCATGTGGGCAACGAGCTGCGAATTTACGGCGAGGGAATGCAAATCGAGCGGCAGATTCCGGTGGACGGCCCGCTGCAGTTTGTGCGGCTCTCACCGAACGGGGAATGGATGGCGATTGCTGTCCTGCGGGAGACGCACACACCCGAAGAGCATGCGAATCTGCGCGAAAGCCTCGGTACGGAGCCGCCGGAGAATGTGGAGATACGCGTGCTCGACAAGGACTTTAAGACAGTAGCGCAGGGCACTACATCTTCTAAAATCATGCCTCCGGCGTTGCTGAACGAAGGGCAAGTGCAACTGTTGGCCAAGCCAAATAAGCAATACCGGCTGACGCTGACGACGGCGACCGGCCAGACGACGACAGTGGCTCGATTCCCATCGGCCTGCATTCCTGAAGTCTCGAGCTTTGCGCCCGACTTGCTTCTGGTGGGTACGTGCGAGTTGAACACGGGAGTGCATGAGTATCGGGTGCTGCGACCGGACGGCAAGGTGGTTCTGCGGGGACGGACGGATCCGCAGACGATGGGCCAGTCGGCACAGGGCAACGTACGGGACTTTGCAGTAAAGAGTCTCCACGCCACTCAGGTGATGGTGCATGGTTCGGTCTTTCACGGAACGGATCTCGATTACGAAGAGGTGCGCGTCTTTCAGTCCGGCGACGGGCGCCGGTTATCGTCTGTGCGGCTGCAAGCTCCGCCGACCAGCCATGGGGCCTTTGCACTGTCCCCGGACGGGGCACAGCTCGCAGTGATCGCGGACGCGATGGTCAAACTATTCGCCGTGCCTGCGCACTGAGTCCGCCGCCATCTGTCTTAATGACGATTTACCATAAACCTCATCCCATGTCTGAACAAATCTCAGGCACCGAACCGATCCTCTGCGCTCCACTGCTCCGTGGCGTCGACGCAAAACTCATTGAACTCCTGCGCGACCTCCGCCCCGACGAATGGGACCTGCAGACCATCGCACCCGCCTGGAAAGTCCGCGACGTGGCCGCGCACCTGCTCGACACTGTTCTTCGCAAGCTCTCGATGGTTCGCGATCACTGCTTCGTCGAAAAACTCGATATTCGGACTCCGCAGGATATCGTCAATCTGGTTAACCGCCTCAACCACGAAGGCGTCCTGGTTTACCGCCGGCTCAGTCCGCCGGTTCTAATCGAAATAATGGAATCAGCCTGCCGCCAGAGCGCCGACTTCCACGAATCCCTCGATCCTTTTGCGCCGGCCGTCTTCAATGTGAGCTGGGCCGGAGAATCCGATTCGCTCAACTGGTTCGATACCGCCCGCGAACTCACTGAGCGATGGCACCACCAGCAACAGATACGTCAAGCCACCGATCGTCCCGGCATCATGACGCCGGAACTCTACCATCCGGTTCTCGACTGCTTCGTCCGCGGCCTTCCCTACGCCTTCCGCGATGTTGACTCGCCGATTGGAACGACGGTACAGCTCGATATCTCCGGCGACTGCGGAAGCACCTGGCTTCTTTCGAAAAACGATCAGGGCTGGGCTTTCACACCATTGTCCGGAACGTCGCCCGTCGCCCACGCAATCATTCCCCAGGAAATCGCCTGGCGCGTCTTTACCAGGGGCATCGACCGCAATGAGGCGCTCGCGCTTTCAACTCTTGAAGGAGATTCGGCCCTCGGCGAACGTATCTTTCATCTCACAGCCATCGTCGGTTAACAACACCTGCGAATGTCCTGAGCCTGAAATTCTCTCTATAATTGGCGGCGTCATTCTGAAGGAACGGGGCCCCAAACGTAGTTCAGTTTGGGGGTGGTGAGCGAAGAATCTGCTTTTCGGCTTTCCGGCCCCTTTTAAGCACTTCGTACTCACCGCGCCGCGGTTAACGGGCTGCCCATTCACGCGAAAAAGTTAATGTTGGATTCTGAATCCGAACGATCTGACAAAGTATCGGACTGATCATTTTTCTCTTCGGGCTCTCCGGTCGTCTCCAGGTCTTCCTCTTCCAGGCCACGCTCCGGCGTCTGATCGTTCCCGCCGTAAGCGTCGTCCATACGAGCAACGGGATCGAACGCAAACGGCGGCGGAATCTCTCTAGCTTTCGGAGTGCTCGCTGCACCTACCGCTCGAATCTCGCGTATCGGGCTGATTTCCATCGCATTCAAAAGAGCTGCCTGTTCGAAGTTATCGGCAGAAAGCGGCGAAAACTTTAGAAGGAAGAGTCAGCATCGCAGTGCCTGCAGCAGAACCCAGGACTATTCATGCCCGCCATGTTGGCGAAGAAATCGGGCTACATCCTCTTGCTTGAAGAACAGGGCCGCATGAAGCGGCGTCACATTTGCCGCATCCCTGACATTGATATCTGCATGATTCGCCAGCAGCATCTCCGCCAGCGGAACCGAGCCGGCCTCTGCCGCCATGTGCAAGGGCGTTTCCCCTTCGTCATCGGCAGCTTCAACCTTCGCATGCCATGTGATCAGGAGTTTCACAGTCTCTTCCTGCTTGTAGAAAACCGCTGCGTGCAGCGGCGTTGCGCCATGCGCATCTTTAACGTTGACATCGGCACGATTCGCCAGCAGCAGCAGCACGACTTCCTGCCAACCCTTCGCGGCAGCCAGGTGCAACGGAGTATCCCCGTTTTCATCTCGCGCAGCCACATCCGCGTGAAAAGCAAGAAGAACCCTTGCCACCTCCCGCGCCCGTATAGCGCCGCCAGGTGAAGAGGTGTCGTTCCGTCTTCCTCTTTTGCCAGAGCCAGTGCCGGATTAGCTTCCAGCATCGCACGCAGGGTCACCACGTCTCCGGCTGCGGCGGCATCTTCAATCGTTGTGCTATGTGCGAGTGCACTCGAAGTTAGGGTGACCAAAAGCACGATTGGGGCCAGAACCGGCCGTAAGTGGAGTGCGCGTTTGAACAGCATCAGCGTACGCAGAGCCCCTGCCAGTTCCACCCCCACTCAACACGGAACGAACTGGGCAAATTTGATCTCTATTTCAAAGACGGGAAAAAACGATTCAAGGTTTACGCTCGCATGTGACGGCGGACACATAGCAGGACTCGACGGCCGTAACACCGTACCTGCATTTGTCTACCGGACGCGTCTTTTTAAGACCGCACATCTCCGGATCCAGCAACCGGGGCCCCGGCCCGTCGGCAGCCAGGCAATCCCAGGGATTCCGAAGCGGGCAGGTTTCCAGCGACAGACAGCCGCACCCGATGCATCCATCCAACTGGTCGCGCAATCGCGTCAACCGCTCGATCCGATCATTCAGATGCCCCCTCCACACGGCCGACAGCTTTTTCCAATCCTCTGACGTCGGAGTTCGCTTGTCAGGCAGCGTCGCCAATGCTTCTCGGATTTCTCCAAGAGGAATCCCTGTTCTCTGCGCCACCTTGATCACCGCCACCCTGCGCAGCACCTCGCGCGCATAGCGCCGCTGGTTTCCGCTGTTGCGCCAGCTGCTGATCAAACCCTTCGCCTCATAGAAATGCAGCGTCGACACAGCCACTCCGCTCCGTGCCGCAACTTCGCCCACGGTAAGCGACCGGTGAATCTCAGGCTTCTGCTTCTCGTCAACGGATCGCGCAACCATTTCGTCTTCCCTCTTGACCTCAAGTTTACTTGAGGTCTTACTCTTGAGCCAGTGGAGGCATTCAGACTCATGGAATTACCAATCAAGGTTGGCCTGGTTTACGGATCGACGCGACCGGGCCGGTTCTGCGATACCGTTGCCCGCTGGGCCGCCGGCCAAGTTGCGGCCCGCGAAGGTTTCGCGGTCGAGATCATCGATCCCGCATCGGTAGAAGGTGGGGCAACTGCGTCGCTGAATGGGCGCGTCGCCGCATGCGACGCATTCATCGTTGTCACGCCGGAGTACAACCACGGCTACCCGGCTCCTCTTAAAGCGCTCATCGATTCGTTCGGGCCGGAATGGCACGCCAAGCCGGTCGCGTTCGTCTCTTATGGCGGAATCTCCGGTGGATTGCGCGCGGTGGAACAACTCCGCCTTGTCTTCGCGGAGTTGCACGCCGTCACCATCCGCGACAGTGTGAGTTTCGCCGGAGCCTGGGAACAGTTCGATGCCAACGGTGCACTGCGCAGTCCAGAGCGCGCCGAGCGATCCATGGACGCAATGCTGCACCGACTTCACTGGTGGGCCATCAGCCTCGCGCATGCCCGCAACATCTGGCCTTATGCGAAGGCGGTATAGTCTCCCATCGCGATCAATGCGCACGTGAACTACGGATGCGCTACAAAAGAAGCCGAAACGGCGAGCGCACTTTGAGGGGAACCGGAGTTCTGCTGCCGCAGCATATCCACGCCCTCCTTCAGGTTCATCGCCTCAGGAACCGGAGAGCCTCTCGGACCAACTGACCCGGTGGAATCTGCAACGGTGCCTGGGCTTGAGAACCCAAGGGTCCGAACGCAGATGCTGCAACGATCACTGCCACAACCTGCATTTTTGGCACACGCATACTGTTGCCTCCCGACGTGTTCCGGCTAAGCTGAGGAGCCATCCAGAATATGCACCAAAATTGGTGAAAAAACGGCGAGATCACAGTGAATTCCGCGAGAATTCATCCGCGTTTGCGATGGTCGCTCGAATCGGGCCACACGATCTGATCAGACGGCTGAATTCCGATTGCTACACTTGAATCATGCAGGACGAAATTGAGTTTCGCCGTGCGGCGGAGACCGCTCTCGATGCGCTGAAAAAGCATTTGATTGCCCGGGAAGAAGAGGATGAAGCCGGCTTCGAGGTCGAGGAGCAAGGTGGAGTGTTAAACGTTGTCTTTGAAGAACCCGCAGTGAAATTCGTTATCACACCGAACACCCCGGTGCGCCAGATCTGGATCTCCGCCCTCTCCACCAGCTTCAAGCTGGATTGGAACGCCACAGCCGGCGCCTTCGTCCTTCCACGAACCGGCGAGAAACTGATTCCGCTCGTCGACCGGCTCATCCACGAGAACACACAGGACTGATCCTGATTTAGCGGAAACTCGGCGGTCGATACCCCCACAATGTGCCACGCTCCGTGTTCGGCGTTCTGCTCATCGTGTAACGGAGTTGCGTAACGCCCGGCTGAATCTTGCTGAGAGGCAGCCATGTGCCCGGGTAAGGCGTGCCGTTCAGCATCAGGCTTTGCACATAGATTCCAGGCCCTTGCCTCGACACGATCACCGTTCGATCGCCCGCCAGCTTCAGCGTCGCCCGGTCGAACATCGGCGTACCGATCACAAGTCCGCCGACGCCAGGAACCGCCGGATAGAACCCAAGCGCGTTCCAAACGTATACGCCCGAGGTCGCTCCAAGATCGTCGTTGCCTGGAATGCCATCGGGCGCAGCCTTGAATGTTTCACTGCCAATGCGCGTCACGACTTCCTGCGTCTTCCATGGTTCGCCCAGAAAGACGTAGGCATACGGCGTCACAAAGTCTGGCTCGTTTTCGATGTTGAAGCACGGTTTTCCCCAGCAGCGCAACCCTGTAAAGAAGTGATCGAGACGTGACGACACAACCTGCTCGCCGCCCATCGCCGCAAACAATGCTGGGTAGTCGAACGGAATCATGAAGGAATACTGGTACGTATTCCCTTCTTCGAATCCCATCTGGTCGCTGTCCACGGGCGCGTTGGGACGCTTGGGCAGCGACCGCTCCGCATCAAATCCCGCCAGCCATGAGCCGTCCGAATTCCGTGGCCGGATCCAATGCGTCTCTGGATCGACGAGTGTCTTCCAGTTCTCCGATTGCTTCAAAAAGCGACGGTACTCATCCTCGCGTCCGATCGCTTTTGCAAACTGCGCAATCGCGAAATCATCGCTCGCATACTCAAGTGTCCGCGAAGCTGCAATCCGGTCTTTGTCCGCCGGTGAGTAGCCCGATTTCAAGTACTCCGCGAGGAACGGTCGCTCCGAATCGTGATGCGGCCCCACGCCCGGCTGCGTCCCGGCTCTTACCATCTGTTCGAGCGCTTTCGCGGTATCGAAATTCTGCGCGCCAAACGCATACGACGACGACAGCACCGCGGCCGGCGAATCACCGCCCATCACATACGTCACGTCATTCGCCGCCGGCCAGCGCGGAAGCCACCCGCTTTGTTCCGCATCGTTTACCAGCGATTGCATCATGTCGCTCTCGCGGTACGGCTCGAAGAGCGCCTGCCACTGCACGGTGTTCCGATAAATATCCCAATCAGAAAAGTTCGCGTATTGTGCTTTCTGTTTCCTCCCGGCGAGCGAGTGTACTTTGTCATCGAATCCGATGTACTGTCCATCCTCATCGCTAAAGAGCGTCGGCGATAGGAATGAGTGGTAGACACCTGTGTAAAAGATCTTCCGCTGCTCGTCCGTGCCGCCCTCTACGGTGACGCGATTCAGTAGCGCACTCCACCTCTTGTGCGCATTCCGGTGAACCTCATCGAAGCTCCAACCCGGAATCTCCCTCCTCAGGTTGGCCAGCGCACCGGCCTCGCTGACAAACGAGATCCCGATCTTCAACTCAAGTTCGCTAACGGCCTTGAACTCGACCCAGGCCCCGCTGTGCTTACCCTCAGCGCTCAAGGTGTCCTTCAAAAGAGCGTCGTCCTGCCACAGCACTGCAGATGTAATCGGTCGATTGAACTCCCCCACGACGTACAGTTTGTACTGCGAATCTGATCCGCAAAACCGCCCCGCCCTCGTCCAACCGGAGAAGCTCCCGTCCGGCTTGATCTCGATTTGATTCCCAAATCCCTCGTGATCCTTCGCATTCTCATTTGTCGCAGGGAATGAATTAGCACTGCTCCCCGCGTTGATCAGCATCCGCATATCCGCGCCCGACGGAAATGTGAACCGCGCAATCCCTGCGCGTTCCGTAACCGTCAACTCGACGCGCACTCCATTCGTCAACGACACGGCATAATAGCCCGGATGCGCCTGCTCATCGCGGCGATCAAACGCCATCGGAATAGACTTCACCCCGGGACTCGTTGTCAGCTCATCCAACACAGGCAGCACCGCAAAATCCCCATACAGCGGGCATCCCGCACCGCTGATATGCGTCAGGCTGAACCCATACAACTGCGTTTCGTCGTACTTGTACCACGCGTCGGTATTCGTATCCGGACTCCACTGCACCATTCCGAACGGCAGCGTCGCCCCGGGAAACGTATTGCCGCCTCCCGCCGTGCCAATCAGTGGATCAACCGAATCGTATGGAGATGTCGAAGATTGAGACAAAACGGATGAGGTGAGCAGAAACGGCAGAAATGCCAAAGTACCGAGAGCGGAAAAAACGCGCATTGAACGGGTCCCTTGAATCGAAAGAATTTTCAGCCTCGAATTCTACTCTTCCGATCTGAAGCGCGTGGGGCGGAGAGCCAGCTCGTATTCCAACAAAACAGCAGGGCCGCGCTCCGCGCGGCCCCGAGTCTTTAGCCCAGGATGATGACCCTATTGCAACGAGTAAATCGTCTTCAATTCCCTGTCGACCAGGCTCTGCGGCAGTGGAGCATACGATAGCGCCGAAACCTGGCCTTCTCCCGACTTCAGAATCCAACTCAGCAGATCCTTCAGCACAGTGCGATTGGCCTGGTTCGATCCCTTCAACGGAATCAGCAGATAAGTGAAGCTCGAGATCGGGTACGCATTCGCACCCGGCGCGTTGGTGATCGATACGCGATAATCGGCCGGCATCTGCTTGACGCTTGCTGCAGCTTCCGTTACGCCATCGATCGACGCCGTGATCCAATTCCCTGCCGCGTTCTTTACCGCGCCGAAGGTCATGTGGTTTTGCAGTGCGTAAATCAGTTCGACGTATCCGATGGCGCCGGGAAGCTGCCTCACCAGACCGGCGACACCTTCATTGCCCTTGCCAGCCACTCCAACTGGCCAAGCGAGCGCTGAACCTTTGCCTGGTCCATCGGCCCATTCTTTGCTCACCTTACTTAGGTAGTCTGACCAGATGTAGGTTGTGCCAGAACCTTCAGATCGGTGTAACACGATAATCTTCTGGTCCGGTAGCTTCACCCCCGGGTTGTCCTTCGCGATTCGACCATCGTTCCAGTTCGAGATTTTGCCGAGATAGATATCGGCAAGCACGTCTCCACTGAATTTCAGATCCTTCACACCCGGCACATTGAATACCGGCACTACCGCACCCAGTACGGTCGCGATATGAATCAGCTTGACTGGCGACGACGACAGCTGATCGTCGGTCATCGGCATGTCCGACGCGCCAAAGTCCACCAACCCCTTCGTCACCTGAGCAATGCCGCCGCCCGAGCCAATGGAGGCATAGTTCACTTCTACGCCCGGATGCGCGGTGCTGTATTCACTGAACCACTTCGAGTAGATGGGGTAAGGGAATGTTGCACCGGCTGCGGTTAACTTCTGCGCCTGGGCCGTGCCCATCGCTAAAACCAACATACCTATTGCAAGCAAAGTCTTGTTCACTTGATAGCTCCATGCAGGATCACTGCCATAATTCATTGTCGCTAGACAATGTTACGGGGATTTGAATAGCGGGCAGGTTTCTGATTTTTGTCGACTTATGCGCCATTTTTTGCCACTGCAGGAGCGTCGGAATGATCCTCCAGACGATGTCTTGATGGGACGGTCGGCAAAGTGATTAGAAATGTCGTCCCCGAACCGAGTTCGCTTTCCGCCCGGATAGATCCGCCATGCGCCTGGACGATGTGCTTTACAATCGCCAATCCCAGACCCGTTCCGCCGGCCTCCCGCGAACGCGCTTTGTCAACGCGATAGAAGCGCTCGAAGATCCGGTCCAGGTGCTCTGATGCTATGCCTGGACCAAAATCCCGAACAAAGAACTCGATCTCGCTTTCAAGTGCACGCGCACCGACCTGAATCCTTCCGCCCGACTTTCCGTATTTGACGGCGTTTTCGATCAGATTCCCAAAGACCTGGTTCATTGCGTCCGGATCGGCCATGACGGAAGCATCCGGCGCTCCCGACGACTCCAATTCCACTCCGGAATCCGCCACAATGCCGCCGAGCGATTCAATGGCATCATTGACCATTTCGCGCGCCCGCGTCGGTTGCATGGCAAGCTTATAATCCGGGCTCTCGATGGTGGCCAACGCCAGCAAATCCTCCGTCAATCGATTCATGCGCGTCGCATTCTTCAGGATCACCTGCATGAATTCATTGGTTGTCGCCGGATTTGGATGCGGGTCCTCCATAAGCGTTTCGACATATCCCTGTATTGACGTCAAGGGCGTGCGCAGTTCGTGGCTGACATTGGCTATGAAATCGCGGCGCGACCGCTCCGCCGACTCAATGCGCGTCACATCATGCAACACTGCGATGACTCCGCCGGTTGGCAGTGGCGCTGCGCTAATCTCGAATGTCCGGCCGGGCGCCAGCGAACTCGACCGCCCATACCGCACTTCTCGCGATTCCTGCGCGCCTTTCACGCAGTCAAGCAGCTCTGGATCACGCACTGAATGCACCAGCGGTCTGCCGACGCGAATCTCCGTCCCTGCAGTGCGCCTCATCACGGAATTCGACCAGCGGACCAAGCCCTCCGCTGTAACCGCCACCACGCCTTCCTGCATTGAATCCAGCATCGTTGCCAGTTCGTGCCGACTGCTTTCAATCTCGGCAAAGCTCTGTCCTAACCGCTCAGCCGTCTGGTTTAGCGCAGCCTCGATCGCGGCCAGTTCACCTCCGCGCTCGTGCTCCAGGCGCGCACTCAGGTCTCCTTGCGCTATGCGGCGGGCAAATATCATAACCCGTTGCAGCCGGGACGCGATACGGCTTGCCGCCCAGGCTGCAATCGGCAACGCTACCAGCAGCGCGATCAGCCCCGACCAGATGGCCTCCCGCCCCAGACGATGCAGCGTCTCTCCGGCGGAGTGCTCCATCATCCGGCGCAAAATCATCTCCATCGCCGCCGTCTCAAAAAGCAGCAGGAGCACAAATAGCGCCATCAATTTTGTGAATACTTTGCGCGTCAATTCAGAGCCTGCTCACGCTGGGAATCTGGCCTGCGGTCTCAGTCAACCTTCGGAATCTCGAATCGGTACCCGGCCCCGCGCACGGTCTTCAGGTAGCGTGGATTCTCCGGATCGATCTCGATTTTCTCACGGATGCGGCGCACATATACGTCAACCGAGCGGGGCGTAACAAAACGAGCATCGCCCCAAACCGAGTCCAGCAGGTGATCACGGCTAAATACCCGTCCCGGGTGCCGCGCAAGGTAATCCAGCAGTCGGAACTCCGTGGCTGTCGTCGTCGTCAGTTCGCCGCGTACTTTAAGCTGCATGGCATTCGCATCGATTACGACTTCTTCAAAGCTGATGACCGAAGGCGTTGTTGGCCGCTCAAATCGGCGCAGAACCGCCTTCACGCGTGCAACCAGCTCGCGGGTAGCGAACGGCTTTGTAATGTAATCGTCTGCGCCCAGTTCCAGTCCAAGTACTCGATCGTTTTCACCGGCACGCGCGGTCAGAAAGATGATCGGAATCGTGGAAAGCGCCGGATGGGACCGCAGCCTCCGGCAGACATCCAGTCCATCGCCTCCTGGAACCATGATGTCGAGAAGAAAAAGCGCGGGGGGCTGACGCTCCGCATCGGAAATCACATTATTCGGGGTATGGAAAATCCGGGGTGCAAATCCAGCGGCTTCAAGATGATGTTGCACCAGCCGCGCAATGTCGGTGTCGTCTTCCAGTACAAATACGGTTTGGCTCAAACCGGAGTGCCTTTCACGGCGGCCTGTGGATTTCCTCGGGACCTCGACGACGGAATCTCAGCCGTCGGGGTGAAGAATGCGGGCCGCTCGGAATCGTTAACAGATTAATTCAGCGAGGCAAACAAATTGCAAACGTTTGATGAATTTGCCCTCCGGCTAGCAATCCATCCTGCCGGTGTAGTGCCTCATCTCTTCTCGAATGTTCAGGCTCGGTCACTTGGCGCGCACGCCGTCCTTGACTCGCCGTGCCAGGCTCTGCCACACTCATTCCGCAATAAACAAAAGGGCTTCTGCCCGTCTCCCTCCCTCACTGGTGCAGTTTTGAATGTCCGGCACACGCTAGAAACCGGGCAGCGGCAGTTCTCAGCTGTCAAACAAGGACTGGAGGAACCCATGAAAAAATACTTCGCTGAATTGGTAGGCACATTCATCCTCGTGCTCTTCGGCTGCGGCACCGCCGTGGTCGCGGGCGACAAGGTGGGCATCGTTGGCATCGCCTTTGCCTTCGGATTCGCTCTGATCGGGGCCGCTTACGGGATCGGCACCATCTCCGGATGCCACATCAATCCCGCCGTGAGCCTCGGCGTATTTGTCGCCGGAAGGATGTCCCTGAAAGACATGATCGGCTACTGGGTCGGACAGTTCATCGGTGCCATCGTCGCAGCCTGGGTGCTCTCCTTCTACATCGTCGGCGGCATCCCGGGCGGGTACAACCTTGCCGCCAACGGCCTGGGACAGAACGGCTGGGGCGCCGGGTACCAGGGCGAATACAACATCACCTCCGCCATCGTCTTTGAATTCGTGGCCACGCTGATCTTCATCATCGTGATTCTCGGATCGACACAAAAAGCCGCGCCCGCAGGCTTCGCAGGCCTCCCCATCGGCATCACGCTCGTGGCCATCCACATCTTCGGGATTCACATCACCGGCGTCAGCGTGAATCCGGCCCGCAGCTTCGGCCCCGCACTCCTCGTCGGTGGGCACGCTCTTGCACAGGTCTGGCTTTTCCTGCTCATCCCCAGCCTCGCCGGAGCCGTCGCCGGCCTGCTTTTCCGATTCAAGGCCCTTGAAGCAGAGGAACCGCTCCCTGCGATGAAAGATCGCCGCGGCGTCGAAAATGAACTTGCCGTTTAGCGAATCGGAGTGATGCAGCAAAAAATGGGGAGACCCGTTTAGTCGGATCTCCCGCGTCAGGTTTCGGAGCCCGTGGTGCCCCATCCATCGCGCAGTTCTATCGTTCACACCGACGGATTATCCGTCGACTCCAGCTCGGCAATGAACTCAACCACGGCCTCGCTCCATCCGTCGACGTGCATCCAGGCGCCGTATCCCACACCGTTGCGGTTCGAGGCTACGTTGATCACGTAGCCGCGCCCGCGCGGTGCCGGCACCTGGTCGTGCGACTGCTCGTCGGTGATCACCACCATGCGGTCGTATCCCTTCCGCATGTCGGCCTCAACCTTCGCGATCGCCTTGCCCAGGTACGTTGCTCCATGCGGCTGGCTCTGGTCCAGCGCGTCGCGCAACGCCATTCCACGACGCGCCGCCACCAGCTTCGCCTCGTTCGAGAAGGTGTACATCGTTACCTTCTCTGCGATTTCGCGAAGCAGGATCGCCAGCCCGTATGCCGCATCCGTACGACGCATCTCCGAGCGATGCGAGATCGCCGCCTCCATCGATCCTGAGACGTCAACCAGCAACACCGTGTGTCCCGGCAAGCGAGCGGTACGACCCTCAAGCGCGCGAAACATCGCCGCCTCCAGCGCCTGCTCCCACTGCGGAGCCGCACGCGCCGCAGCCAGAAAACGAAACGGCAACACCCGATCCGTCTTCATCGCATCCAGCGCAGCAAGCACCAGCTCCTTCGCTCACTGCCTGCCTGCTGCATATTGCGCAGGTTGCGCAGCAAAGCCAGCGCTCCGAGCTTGCGCTCCGACAAGCAAACGCTCCCAGACTTCGCGCTTCTCCGCACCGTCCCGTCCGGTTGCCGACAGCGCAACCTCCCACGTGTCCGGCGTAGCCAGCTGGTTCTCGGCCAGGCGCTTCCACAGCGCAGCCTGCGCCTCATCCACCGGCCGCGCATGCGACAGGAACAGCACGTCGCGCAGACGCACTGCACCCGCACGGTCGTACTTGGCCAGCGCATACTCATCGAACTTGCAGAACGCGGCTGCCAGCCCCTTCTTCACCTGCGCCGAAAGCGGCTGACGCCCGCCTGCCCAGTAGATGGCGACAAACTCCGAGAGCTCATCGGCACGCTGGATCACGCGCGTCAGCGTTTCCGCCACCAGAGCGCGATGCGTTGCCAGCCGCGCCATCTCGCGCACCAGCAATAGCGGTGCATGACGCAGTTTCATCCGCTCGCGCGCCTCAACGGCCAGCGCGGCCACCTTCTCCGCAGCCACCTGCGGAACCAGCTCGCGAATGCGTCCTGCAATCTGCACGCCGTCCTCGTAGAACTCCCCCTCCCACAACATGCAGGAGAGAACCGAGCGGCGCAGCGCCTGCTCCGGTGTGATTGCCTTGGCCGGTGCTCCCTCATGCGTGCGCAATCGCGGGCGCTTGTAATGCTTTGCAATGTTCAGGCGCATCGTGCGCCTCCTTTCTACAGCGTCTTTCAGAAATCCGCTTCGTGTCAGGGCACGGCATTAGTTGTGACGAAAGCCACATTCCCTTTCAAAGTGTGCGTCCTGAGTGCCCAGCTTGTGGTCCAACGCGCAGCAAGCGAGATGGGGTAAGGGTCGCAAAGGATCTGCTCAGGGGACTCACCCCCGAAGGACTACAACGATCAAACCGGATCGTTTGTGCAACGAACTTCCAATTCCCTGCCGGGGAAAAATCGGGTGCGGCATTTGCACCAGGCTCACACCTGGCGGCAGGATTCGAACCTGCGCTACCGAAGATGCTATGCATCCGCGGTCCTCTGCCATTGAAGTATCCGTCCCCTGCGCCACCGGCAGTCTACACTTGTCGATTAGATGGAGCGCGCTGCTGCTTCGTTTTCGTCCTCGTCCTCATCGTCGTCACGCGCCGGCTGAACCTTGGTCACCGCGTAAAAGCCGCGGGTCTTGGCCGAAACCCTGACGGGTTCAACAGCAATCGCCAGCTTCTCCATCTCATCCCAGGTCGGCTTGCGCTTGTCGCTAAACTCGCTGCAATCGAATACGGTAAACGGCACTACGATATTCGGGCTGGTATTCATGCACATCACCAGCAGATCCGATTCGCGGTATCCCGCAACCACTTGCCCCCAATTGCATTGCTTGCAGAGGTGCTCGTTTCCCACCGGGGTTCCGTTTTTCACATTCAACTTGCCCATAACGCTATCATTTCTATCCGGACACGCCGGAGGTTGCTGACCGGGGAACAAACGAAAACGGCATGGTCCGATGCTCTGCCATTGAGCTACCAGGATTCGCACCCTGGGCGGGACTCGAACCCACAACCGCCGGATTAAGAAGTATCCGTCTCCTACACCACCGGTCAAGGTGGTTTTAGTCGAGCGCTCTAATTACGAAGCGCATCTCAAAGCAGCCGGGGAACAAGCGGAAGCGGAACGTTAGGTGCCTTTGCCATCAGACCACTTGAGTTCGCACTCAAGGCAGGACTCGAACCTGCATCCCCTCGTTGGACAGACGAAGTATCCGCTACCTACACCACCGGCCAAATTGTTTCCCTCTTACAAACACATTTCAAAAGCACGTCGGGGAACCCGCGAGAAGAGTGGACTCGGCGCCTCTGGTTCACGGGACCTTGTGCATCGGGCTACGCCCCGCCCCGTTAACTAAGTACGACCGGCAGGTTTTCGTCCTGCGCGTCCTTCTGTGTCGAAGAAGTAACTCTTCCCTATCACCACCGACGTAATTTCATACTCGACAAGTCACTCAAAGAGCACACTTACCCCAGCACACGCAACTAACCCTTGCGGCGACACCAAAACAAGCCACAACCCTGCTCAACTTACCCGAGGGAATAAGCAAAGACAGAACGGTTTTCGAGTACCAATCGAAGTACCTGTCTTCTTCGCCACTCGGGCATAACACATTCGAAAAACGTACTGCTGCTTCGAATCTGCCCTTGTTGCTTAGGTTTTCTGGAATGCGCGCAGGATAAGGACGCCAGAGACGCTATCGTGAATTGACGGAGTACGCCCGGCGACCGGTCAGACTCTTATCGAGCCATCCCAGCCTAAGCATCGAATTGGGTGTGATGCAATTCATCGGGCGTTTCTCCTACGCAGTTAGTACTTTGCCATAAGTAAATTTAAAACGCAAGCTGCCAGAGATACTTTATTTCGATTCACTGCTGCATCATTTCTACTTAGAGACTCTACTCTTGAGTCGGATCGCATCAAGTCGTTGCCTCAAAACGCAGCCGCACATAATCCGCGATCCAGTTGCCGGCTTCATCGCGCAACGTTGTCTCAAGCAGCGCCACCGTCTCTCTCACAACCACCTCACGCACGTCCTCCGGCAATCCATCCAGGACTCCGCGGCGAAAGGTGCGCAGCCACTCCGCCATTCCACCCTCCGCCAACTTAGTCGGACGTGGAATCAGCGCCATTTGCTCCACTCGAAATCCATGCCGCTCCATCCGTTCCGTATAGCTCTCCGCCGTTGGATAGTAATTGACGCCGTCTTCGCGGTCGCCGTATCCGTGACGATCCAGCACCGCCATCAGCGCGACGCGAATCGCCGCAATATTTCCGTGTCCGCCCATTTCTGCAACGAAACGCCCACCGGTTCTCAGCACACGATGTACCTGCGCCAGCATCTCGTCCTGGTTGCGCACCCAGTGCAGCGCAGCGTTCGAGAAAACCGCATCAAAGGTCCCATCATGAAACGGCAACAATTCAGCGTTCGCCTGCTCCGCCTCGATTCCCCGCGCACGCGCCGCTTCCACCATGTTCGCGGACGCATCGACTCCCAGCACATGGGCGCCACTTGCCGCAATGCGCTGCGACAACTGGCCATCGCCGCAGCCCAGGTCAAGGATGTACTCGCCACTTCGTGCACCAAGCAACTCCAGCACGCCTCCGGCAAGTCCGTGCACAAATGCGCCATTCCGTTCGTAGGTCTGCGGATCCCAAGTCTGCGTCATCGGCAACCTCCGCCCTCAGTTTCAGCGAAATGTATCCATAACGCAAAGTTATTATCTTTTGGGTTCCAATAAAAAATCGTAATAGGCAATGGAATCGCGGAGGTGTGCTTAGATCGATTGCACGGGCAGAAGCGTCAGGTCGTCAACCAGGCCGACTTCCTTCTGCACGAACGGCTCGCCGTACTTCACGCCAGCCAACAATCCGTAGTGTCGCGCCTCGGCAAAGGTGCGCTCGCGGATCTCTTCTTCCGCCACGAACAGCTTGCTCCCCGCATCCTGGTTTGAGTATTGCGACTTGTAGGCCATCAGCGCTCTATGTCGCTGTTCGATGAACGGTGTGATATCGACGATAAAGCTGGGTCGCACATCTGCATAGAGGCTGGCATAGACGATCTTGAACGGGCGGTGTGGCGGGGCACCGGTCTCATGCTTGGTTAAACCCGACAAAAAGCAGGCCTCGTATCCGAGCGTCGCGACGATTGCGTGGTCGGGGTGGCGCGCCTGCCAGTAGGGCAGAATTACAGCCCTTGGCCGTACCTCGCGCAGCACACGCACAATCTTCCCTCGATTTTCCAAGGTGTTCTCGATCGCCCCATCCGGCAGGTCCAGCGCCTCGCGCCTGCTCACTCCCAGCATCCGCGCTGCCTCTTCAGACTCGCGCGCCCGATCTTCAGCAGTTCCGCGCGTGCCGGCTTCGCCCCTTGTCAGATCAAGAATCGCAGTTCGCAGTCCGCGCGCCGCCATGCGCAGCAACGTTCCACCACAAGTCTGTTCCACGTCGTCGCGGTGTGCGGCAATCGCCAGCACATCCGCACGCCGGGCATTGGATTCTTCGCTTGCAAGCATGGCTGGCTAGTAGACGGTGTTGTCGCCGTCAGTATGCGCGTCCATAAACGCGACATCTGACGCGGTTCCCGTGACCGACACATACTGGTTGTTGATGGACGACCCATCGGTAGTGTGGAAGATATAAACCTGCCCACCCTGCGCAACGTAGATCTTGTGCAGCCCGGTCACGGCCGCGATGCCGTCCAGATCGCCAAGATACGGTTCCAGCATCGTCACAGAGTTGGCGGTTGTGTTGAACATCGTCAGGCAACCGTATGGCTGGCCGGTCTTGAACCGCTCACCGTTGTTGCACTTGGTCATGCCGATCCACAGCGTGGCGTCGTCAGCCATCACCATGCGGCTCGGCGCTCCAGGTGCACCGTCGCTGATGGAAATCGGTGACGAAGCCGAGATGGTGCTCGAAGCGGTTTGTGCGAGGCTCACCACCGTAAGGTTGCCCGTGAACAGGCCATCCGGTTGCAACTGCTGACCAACCGCATACATCGTGGATGTCGACACAAGTGCGTTACTCGATCCGCCAGGAACCGCCAGCGTGCAGGAACTTACGTTCGGCGTCGTGGAACAGTCCGCATGTAATGCGCTAGTGGTCGGTAAGCTGCCGGAGTGCTGCCCGGAAAGGAAGATCATGGGAGCGACCGGCACCTCGGTGATCGAAGAAGTCGAGCCGCCGCACTCGGCGCCGCAATTCAATACGTATGCCGTGTTGCCATCGGCGGAAAACACGGCCTTGACGGGTCGATCGAAGACCAGCGGTGCCCCATAGGCGTTGCCCGTCGCGTCCACGTTGTCGGGGCTTTGCATCTGGAACAGGCACCAGCCGGGAGAATTCTGCGGCTCGCAATCCACGGCAGCCTTGGGCCAGGTGCTCGACCCGCCGGAGTAAGCAAGAGTCTCATTGGCGGTCAATTTGCGCACGTAATAGGCATAGTTGGAATTCTGCACAAACGCCATTGCCGCAGATCCGCCAGGATTGACGCTCACCCGGTAGACGCCCGGCAGGCTCAACGCGTACGATCCGCCGTTGGTGTTGTCGACTACCGTCAGCACGGTCGAAAGCTGGTTTGCCGCGAAGATGTAATTCTGATTACGCGTGATGAAAACGCTCGACGAAAGGCCGTTCAAGCCTTTTTGCGCTCCGTTGTCAGCTTCTTTCTGATAACTCTCAACATGCAGCGAACCGTCACCGGCGCCGTATACCGCACCGATTTGCTCCTCGGGCATGTTCTGGATCGTGACCGGCAACTGTCCGGAGTACCCAGTGATACTGAAACCCGCAACTTTCTGGTTATAGCTGAAGCGAATATCGTAGTAGGCATCCACAAAGATCAGCGCACCCGTCGAGGCGATGCTCGGGTTCTGTATCGCAATCAGAACGCGGTTCGTAAGGCCGCTGGGGGGCAGCGTTCTTCCCGCAAAATAGGTGGTGGTACCACATCCCGCCAGCACAATTGCCGCTACCAGGGATCCGGCGGCGCTATACCAAAGACTTCTCTTCTTCAAAATTGCTTCCCTCAAAAACCGGCGCGGACAGGCCGAGAATGATTGCACTGCGGTTGCCGCAACTTGGACAAAATGAATGGCGATTGCCGCAGAACCAGCCCGTCCGAACTGGCTGATCCGGGAACAGTTCTGCATAGCTTTTGACTCTCGAAGTATAACAAAGCAACCCATTCACTCGACTGAATGCTCCGCTTGCGCATTCGGGCCCATGCGGGGCGCCGCTCGCCGCACATTCAGGTACATTCCCCAAAGGCTTGCGATAGCATGACAAGAGAATGGCCCAGTTTGCCGATATCTTCTCAAACCGCCCGGTGCTCGCCGATGGCGCCATGGGTACGGTTCTCTATGCGCGCGGGGTCTTCATCAACCGCTGCTATGACGAGCTGAACCTTTCCGACCCCAATCTCATTCTTTCAATCCACGAGGAATATCTTCAGGCCGGCGCCGAGATTCTGGAAACCAACACCTTTGGAGCCAACCGCTTTCGCCTCACCCGGCACGGCCTGGCCTCGAAAGTTGCCGAGATCAACGCGGCGGGCGTCAAACTGGCGCGCCAGGCCGTTGAGCATCTGCAGGAAAAGCAGGCAGGTACGGCATATGTTGCCGGATCGATCGGGCCGCTCGGCGTCCGGCTGGAGCCACTGGGCAAAACCGGGCTCGATGAGGCACGCGCCGCATTCGCTGAGCAGATTCGTGCCCTGGCGGATGCCGGCGTCGACTTGCTCATCATCGAAACAATGCCGGCGCTCAATGAAGCACGGGAGGCCTTGCTGGCTGCCGAAGAGACCGCGCCCGATCTTCCCGTTCTCGTGATGGTTACGGTCGACGACGAAAGCAACTGCCTCGATGGTTCATCCCCGCAGCAGGCTGCGGCGCTGCTGACGGAGTGGGGCGCAGGGGCGATCGGCGTCAATTGCTCCACTGGACCCTCCACCGTTCTGACCGCGATCGAAGCGATGAGGAGTTCCACCACGCTTCCCCTGGCTGCGATGCCCAATGCAGGGATGCCGCGGGCCATCGAGGGCCGCAACATCTATCTCTGCTCGCCGGAATACATGGCCAGCTTCGCCCGCAAGGCCATCGCTGCCGGCGCTCAGATTGTCGGCGGTTGCTGCGGCACCACGCCCAACCATATCCGCGCAATGCGTTCAGCCATGCGCGCCATCGACGCGCAGGCTCGGGTAGCCGATGGTGGCAAGCACGCGGAGATTTCGACGGAAACGCCGCCTGCACCGCTCGGTCAGCGCTCCCATATCGGTTCGCTCATTGAACAGAGGCGGTTTCGTCACGCTTGTTGAGATTGTGCCGCCCAAGGGCATCGACTGCAGCAAGGAGATTGAAGGCGCACGGCTTCTCGCCCAGCTCGGCGTCCACGCCATCAATGTCCCCGACTCACCCCGCGCCTCGGCGCGAATGAGCGCCCAGAGCCTCTGCATCCAGATCCAGCAGCAGACCGGCATCGAAACCATTCTTCATTACACCTGTCGCGACCGAAACGTTCTCAGCATCCAGTCCGACCTGCTCGGCGCCTCGTCGATCGGCCTGAAGAATATCCTGTGCCTGACCGGCGACCCGCCCAAGCTCGGCAACTATCCCGATGCCACGGCTGTCTTTGATGTCGACGCCATCGGACTCGTCAATATTGTGCGGCGTCTCAATCACGGCCTCGACATCGGTTCCAATTCAATCTCGGCATCGACCAACTTCACCATTGGCGTAGCCGCGAATCCTGGCGTGCCGGACATCGAGCACGAACTGCGCCGCTTCGCCTACAAGGTTGAGGCCGGGGCGGAATACGCCATCACGCAACCCGTCTTCGACCTGCGCCTGCTCGAAGAGTTTCTCAACCGCATCGAGTCGTTCCGCATCCCGGTCATTGCAGGAATCTGGCCGCTGACCAGCCTGCGCAATGCGGAGTTCATGAAGAACGACCTGCGCGTCTCGATGCCGGAAGAGATCATGCTGCGCATGGCCCAGGTCACCACACCGGAGGCCGCCCGCAAGGAAGGCATCCTCATCGCGCAGGAGATGCTCGAGGCCGTGCGCCCCATGGTGCAGGGTGTGCAGGTCAGCGCGCCATTCGGGCGCTACATCGCCGCTGCCGAAGTTATCGCCAGCGTATTGCCGAAAGCCGATCAGGGCGATCTGGGAGAACCGGCAGCCTAGCACCTCTCATCGAACGCCAGGAACAATCTTCCCGTCGGTGTTGGTCGCATTCCCGATCGCTACATAGGACCTGCCATTGAACCGGAAGTAATTCAATACAGCCTGGTCAGCGCCCATGTGCCACCCCAGCACGATGTCGCGGTAACCAAAACTTGCCGACGGCTGAATCGCATATAGCCAGCCGTTGAATCCGCCCTTTGGAGAAGCGATCAGATATGGCACGTCGCCTTCAAGGCGAATCAGCCACATCGCGCCATTCGCACCCTGACCGCCGCGCGCACATCCCGCACCGGC
This sequence comes from uncultured Acidobacteriaceae bacterium, assembly GCA_963830285.1. Lineage (GTDB taxonomy): Bacteria > Acidobacteriota > Terriglobia > Terriglobales > Acidobacteriaceae > Telmatobacter. The sequence goes on along the minus strand of CAWHLU010000005.1, from coordinate 353,487 downwards.
CTGAGCCAGCAGAACCTTCCGGTCCGGCGCCAGCGGGATGGCTTCAAACGTCAATCCTTTGATCATCTCGTCGCGCGCTCTGCCTTCACACTCCCAGATGTCCTCCTTATCAACCCGCCGCAGCAGCGCGGCGATCGACTTGAGCTGTGCATCGCTCGGCGTCGCCGACTGCAATCGAGGCAAATCCATCTCTGCATTCACATCCTTCCAGATGTCCGGCGCCGCCTGCGCGCCCGCATATGCAGAAGGAAGCATCAGAATGGCCAGCACTAGCGCGCACATTGGCACTCTCATCCTTTCCGGTCGATTTTCGGATCCCATCTTCCAGTCTTACAATAGTGTAGGAATTAGAGAATTTCGCCAATGCCATCTTTCGAAGATTCGCTCAAGAAGCTCGAAACCATCGTCGATCAACTCGAAAAAGGCGACTTGAGCCTCGAAGACTCGCTCAAGCTCTTTGAAGAGGGCGTGGGACTTTCGGCGGCCTGTAAGAAAGAACTCGACGCCGCCGAGGGCAAGGTGCAGATCCTCATCAAGCAGCGCGACGGTTCGCTGAAAACCGAGCCCTTCCCGACGGACAAGACCAGCAAGTAGGTCACTTGCTTTCGATCGGCCGCTGAGATGCGCCCAATCGCAGTCGAAGCCAATCAACCATTCCCGGTGACAGTCGATCTGGCGATTGCAATTCAAATCGCGGAATCTCGGCCCGTAGCTTCACCAATTCAATCTCAATCGGTCCGAAGCCGACCAGCGCGTCTGCCTTTTGCAATAAGTGAACGAAACTCGGTTTCCATTCCGCTGGCCGACCGCTGACGAGCGCGAGACACACATCCGGTTCTACCGCGTCAACGATCCGGTTTGACTCGAAGAGAACATTGCGATCGCGGCCCAGGGCACGACGAATCTCCTCGATCGGAATCTGATCACCTTGCCGTGTCACGAGCAAGGCACGGCGCGCGCCGGCGGCGAGGTAACGCGATGTATCCGTCAGCTGACCGGCGATGGTCTCTTCGCGAATTGCCGGGTGCTCGGAAGGTTGATCGACAGCATCCGCGGTGTAATCGTGGGCGGTAATCTTTACGGCGGTCCAATCGAATTCGCGCAGAGCCGAGATGATGGCGCAGACCAGTGCGGTCTTGCCTATATCCTTTGTGCTGCCGCCGACGACGAGGATAGCCACGGTTTTTCCATTCGGAGATTCGGAAATCCAGTTGCGTCAGGCGATGAAGCGCAGGCTGTTTCCATCGGCGTCCTTGACATACATCTCGCGGCTTCCCCAGGTCTGATCGACTGGAGGAACAACGATAGGTACATGCCTGGCGGTGAACTCCGCGTGGAGATGATCGACGTCGTCAACCATGAAGTTGGCGACACCGCCGGCGACGCCGTCGCCACTAAACGAGGAAAGGTGAACCCAGACGCCGTCGCGCGAGATGCCCAGGTAACACGGGTCCGCTGACACGCCTTCAGGGCGGTGCTCAAACTCGAGTTGGAATCCCAAGCCGTGGCAATAAAACTCAACCGCTTCGGCCGCCTTGGATATGTGTAACAGGGGAATCGCGCGTCGGATCATCGCTTCCCTCCTTCGCTGATTTTTCTATGCAGGCTGTTCGCCATCTTCGGGTGTTTTCTCTGCTTTGCCAGGTCTTGCCGCCTTCGCAAGTTTCGAAAGCAGTGCCTGCTCGCGCAGCACTTGCTTCAACGGTCGCGCGGGGGTTCCAAACATGACCGTTCCGGGCCGCTGTCCTTCGTTTGAGATGGTTTTACCACTGAAAACGCCGGACTGGCCGCCCAAAATCACGCCTGGACCAACGTGCGCATGGTCGCCAATGCCCACCTGCCCGGCCAGCACAGCGCCTTTGCCTACCGTGCACGAGCCGGAGATGCCGGTTAGAGCCACCAAAATGACGTTCTCGCCGATGTCACAGTTGTGACCGACATGGACGAGATTGTCGATCTTGACGCCGCGGCGAATGCGCGTTGCTTCGAGCGCGCCACGGTCGATGGTGGAGTTGGCGCCGATTTCGACATCATCTTCGATGGTGAGTGTTCCCTGCTGGGGAAACTGCGTGTGCTCTCCGGTCAGGGAATCGCGGACGTATCCAAAACCATCTGCGCCCAGCACCGCGCCCGCATGCACCACCACGCGGCTGCCGAGGGTTGTGCCGGGATAGATGACGACGCGGGGATAGATGTGGCAATGTTCGCCAATTTTCACGCCCTCGCCGAGGACCACGCCGGCGTCGATGAGCGTGCCGTCGCCGATTCTCACGTGGGAACCGATTACGGCACCGGGAGCAACCACCACACCGGGATCGACTTTGGCATCCGGCGACACGACGGCGGAGCTAGCGATGCCCGCGATATGGGTGTGCTTCTTTACCAGCTTGGCGGCCTTCGCGAACCAGAGTTTCGGCTGATCGGATTCAATGACACACTTGCCGCGCGGGTACGCCGTGACGGCGCCGGGCTTCAACACGACGACGCCTGCATTACTCGCGAGCGCCGAGGTGACCGCTGCATCGGAGTCGGCAAATGCAACGTCAAACGCGGTGGCCTTTTCGGGTGTACTCACGCCGTCGATCATCCACTCCGGGTCGCCTTGCGCCAGGGTCCCACCCAGCTCTTCCATCAGCTCTTGCAGTGTCATGGGATTGCTCCTTTGAAAGAGTAACGCTCAGCGGCTGGCCGCGCCATCCCCATTTGGTTATGTAACCACGCCGGCGCATGCGCTGTTGCGTTTGGATGAAATCTTGTTTGGGCGTCGCAGTTCAGGGGCTAAAGCCCAAGAATTATTTTTGGCCGGCTTTTGGCGCGACTAAAGTCGTGCCCTGATGCGAACCCGTCCAAGCAATGATTGAGACTTTACGAAGATTTAAACCCCGCAGTTGATTTCCGATTGTTGTTGCTCGGTTGCTCGTTTCGCGGTCATTGCCGCAAACTGAGTCTCATGCGAACAGCGCTTATGCTTCTTGCGATTCTCGCGGTGACCTCAGCCGCGGCATGCGCGCAGTGGACTCTGGAGAGACTCGAACACCACCGCCGATCTGCGCGGGATCGACAATGTGGGCGGCGGCGTGGCGTGGGCTTCGGGCACCAACGGAACGGTGTTGCGGACCGAAGACGGCGGATACGTGTGGCAATCGTGCACCGTACCGCCGGGCGCGGAGAAGCTGGATTTCCGCGGCATCCAGGCGTTCGATGCGAATACGGCGATTGTGATGTCGAGCGGCAAGGGTGACTTGTCGCGGTTGTACAAGACTACGGATGGGTGTCATTCGTGGAAGCTGATTTTCACCAACCCGGATAAAGACGGATTCTGGGATGCGCTTGTCCTTGATCGCTTCGACGAAGATGGTGAACTTTTCGGTGATCCGGTTCAGGAAGATTTGCCGTTCTGGTGAAAACCACAGAGACAAGGGTTTGACCCGGACGAAACTCCAGGCAAAAGGTCTTGACGCCAGCAAAAGGTTTCGAGTTGGGCGTTTGCTGCCTGAGCAGGCTCTTCAATCACCTAGTCGATGAGAGCTTTGGAACGGGATTCGTTACCGGTGGACCGGCCGGCGCTCGTATCTTTAACAGCGAAGATACAAGGAAAACGGGAGCTTCTCGGTTCAGCAACTGCCCATCTGCATTGGTGGTCGTCGCGGTCACCGCCGGAGCCATTTTCAATCGAAAACCGGGAGTGGTGCCACTGGGTCGCTGTTGGCGGTGACTACACGAAACCCAATGACCAGAATCGCGAACCGCCGCATTCACGCATGATGGTGGACGAGACATTGGCTAGCCTGCGCAAACCCCGCCCCACGGCTATCGATCGGCTGTAGCCTACGATCCAACCACTAAAACCTGGATCACCGTTGGGCCCAATGGCACCGACATCTCCACTGATGACGGCAAAAACTGGCACGCTCTTCGTCCTGATCCAGCACTGCATGAGGCACCCGATGCCGACCGCAACTGGAATGCGCTTTCCCTGCCCTTCGTCGTCGGTCCGCACGGGCGCATTGGCAGGCTGGACGTGGCGGCACTGAAGCATTGACGGTCGATCCTCGAGCCTTTTGCACTAAAAATTGGGCACTTATTAGGGTAGTTTGTAAATGTAAGTGATTGATTTTAAGCTTCTAACTGAGATACAAGCGAAGAGAATAGGAATCTACATAGGGAGGGGGTGGGGGCCCCCTCTTGCAGGGGGTGAGTTGCCACATCGGCGTGTGCCATTGCCCAGTCCCGGACGGTTGAGGTCTGGCTTTCCCACCCATGCCGTTCACCCCACGGACTTAGACCTGTCCATGGGGACCCCGAAGGCAAGAACCGCCGCATGGATGGGGCACCCTGCAGCAGTGCGGAGTGGGCAATTGCTTCCTGGATTCGACTCATGGCTACCATTGTGCGCGTTGGACGAATAATTCCCTGCAAGTCTCACGTGACAATCTTCGAAGCGTTTTCAATGGGTTAGGCGGACGAGGAAGATCAGAGGGCTTGACATGTCTCTTAGGCAGTCCGATCCGATTTCTGCCCCCCGACCGCGATAAAGCCGCGATGAAACGGGGCACGGACTTCCATCCTTCCCGTAGGACGAAGATGGCAGGGTCGGTGAGCGAGCCACGTGCCATAACTCGCTTGCGCGGGTTAAGGTTCTTTGGGATTCTGAGTCCACAACTTTGTCGGGGAGGGGTTCAACGATGTGGATCGACCGGCAAGATCTTCTCTATACCATCCGATCGGCGCGCCGTGCGCCGCTGCTTTCCGCGATCGCCATCGTCGCGCTGTCGCTTGGTATCGGCCTCAATGCCGGCGTCTTCGCTCTTTTGAACAACTTGTTTCTCGAGGCGCCGACGCGGACGAATCCAGCGACGTTCGTCCAGGTCTTTCCACGGTATGAAGGCTGGTTCACGGGAGCGGGGCAGTTTTCTTCGTTCACTACGGAAGACTACGAAGCGATTCGCAAGCAAACCCGCGCTCTGGAGGACGTCGCTGCGGCCCAACCGACGACCCCTGTCCTCGGGCAAGGCCCAAGACACATCGCGACCGAACTGACGACCTGCAACTACTTTCATGTATTCGGAATCGATCGCCCGCTGCTGGGCCGTTTTCTCGCACCGAACGAATGCGCTCGCGGCACAGCCAACCAACTGGCGGTGATCAGCGAACATCTCTGGAGAACCGAGTTCGGCGCTGACCGGCAGATGATCGGCAAGGCGATCCATCTGAATGGACTTCCTTTTGAAGTCATCGGCGTTGTGCCGACGGATGACGCGAATTTTCTGCCGGACGGCGCTTTCGTTCCGTACACCGTACAGCCGCTGCTCGATCGCAGGTACAACGCGCTCTCGAACGTGGACTCCCCATGGCTCGACATCACCGGACGATTGAGGCAGGGATATTCAAGATCCGATGCGCAGGCAGAGTTGACCACGATTCTGCGCCAGCAGGACCGTGCCTATCTGGAGCGCAAGATCACGCCGTTCAATCGCCGGACGACGGCTGTGCTCACGAACGGATCTTTCGTCGAGAACCCGGCGATGCATGACCTGGTGACGGTGCTGATGGGGCTTATCCTGGGGCCGCTCTCGCTGGTGCTGATGCTCGCCTGCACCAATGTGACCATGCTGTTTCTGTCTCGCGCCATCGTCCGGCGCGGGGAGATCGCGGTGCGGCTTGCGCTCGGGGTGGGACGGGGACGGCTGGTTCGCATGCTGGTGCTGGAGAGCCTGCTGATGGCGGCCATCGCAGGTGTGATTAGTGTGGCGCTTGCGTACCGCGTGCCGATGCTGATTATGAACATCGTGGCGAATGGGGACGAGACCGGCTTCGTGCCCGTGGCACATCCAGACTGGAGAGTGTTTGCGTACCTGACGGCGCTGGTGACGGTGGCCACGCTGGTTTCGTCGCTCGCGCCGATGCACGCCGCGTGGAAACTGGATTTGATTACGGCGCTGAAGGGCCAGGAAGGCGCGGCCACGATGCGCTCCCGAACCACGAGTGGCCTGATCGTTGCGCAGATCGCGATGAGTTTCGTGATGCTGACGGCTGCTGTCTTGTTTGAGCGCCTGCCTGGCATGGTAACCGGCATGGATCCGGGATTCGAAACGCGACACACGCTGTCTGTTCCGCTGGATGTTGACACTTCGGACAACAACCGCACCAATGCTGCTCAGTTCTATCGCGCTCTCGAGGCGCGGATTCTCGCGATTCCCGACGTGCAATCGCTGGCGTTTGAAACTCTGCAGCCGTTTCGTCAGACTCCGCCGAGCGAGATTCGTTTGACCCACCAGGAAAAGGGACAGGGAAAACCGGCGACGGTTGACGATGTTTCCAGAGACTTCATGGCAACCTTCGGGATTCGACTGGTTGCGGGGAGAGACTTTTCATCCTCCGATTCAGCCGCATCGACCAACGGATCGGTCGCGCTGGTCTCCGAGGCCTTCGCCCGCCAGTTCTGGCCGGGGGAAAATCCGCTGGGCAAAGTCGTCATTACTCCGGAAGACAAGCAATATGCTGTCGTTGGCGTGGTCGCTGATACGCGCTCAGAGCGGTTCGGCATCCTCGATGGGCCGCGTCTCTACACGTTCCGCGACTCAGCCTCACTGAATGGCCAGATGTACGTGCGCTTCACAGGGAGCGCGAGCACCGCGGAAAGCGCCGTCAGGGATGCGGTGCGGACTCTCGATCCGTCGCGTCGATGCGTTCCCTGGCGCGCATCATCCTTGTCATGGCTTCGATTGCAGTGGTGCTCGCTGTCACGGGTGTCTACGGAGTTTTGTCGTTTGCTATCAACCGGCGCACACGCGAGTTCGGCATTCGCATGGTGCTCGGAGCGAATCGCGTTGCCATCTTCCGCTCCATCATGCTGCGCGGAGGGCGCCAGATTGCCATTGGCCTGGTAATTGGCATTGCGCTCGCCGGGCCGGCTGCATGGACATTAGCCCGACTGCTGAAGCGGTCACCGATTCCTTTACAGAGCTTCGACCCAATAATTTACGCGATCGCCGCGGTTTTGCTGGTAGTCATCTCCCTGGCTGCGATGTATCTGCCGGCTATGCGCGCCACGCAGGTAGACCCGATGAAGGCTCTGCGGACGGAGTAGTTTGTACGGCGAAGTGGGTGAGGGTTTGTGCTTTCCCACCCATGACGCAAAACGCCGCGCCATGGATGGGGCACCCACCTTCCTTGCGGATTGAGGCAACCCCGGGTCCCAGAAGCGAGACCCTTCGACTTCGCTCAGGGCAGGCTCTGGGGCTCCCAGCTTTCCCGCCCATGAGGCGAAATGCTCCGTCCTGGATGGGTCAGCTCCGGTTTGTGCGGATTGGAGCGGAAGAAAAAGCAACTGCAGGTTCCTCGACCCCCGTTGGTCGCTCGGAATGACAATCCTCATTAAGACGCGCTTGCACGTCGCGTTATTCGACGCGCAGAGCCTTGACCGGATCGATGGAGGCGGCGCGGCGGGCGGGGATCATTCCCGCCACGCAGGCGGCGACAATCAGAACGCACGATGGCAACCGCCATGACAGCCGCATTCAACACTGGTGATTTCGTAGAGCTGGGCTTTGATGTAGCGGACGCAGAGCATGGCGATGGGCACGCCGATGACGAGACCGATGACCGCCTGCAGTCATGGCGCCGCGCATCACCATGCCGATCACGCGCGATGCGTTCGGCGCCGAGGGCCATGCGGATGCCGATCTCCGGCGTGCGGCGAACGACCGTGTACGCAGTGACGCCGTAGAGTCCGATGGTAGCCAGCAGAAGAGCAAGTGCCGCCGAAGAGCGAGGTAAAGCGCGCGATCATCCGGTCGTCGTTGAAGCGGTCGGCAATCTGCTGATCGAAGGTCTGGAACTTCACGATGGTGAGGTTGGGATTGATGCCGGAGAGCGTGCGCTGGGCAAGCTTCTCCATGTCGTTCATCGGGTGATCGGTCTGGATGACGAGGGCGCCGGCATAAAGCGAGATGTCGTCGGTGATCGGGATCCTTGGCACTGACCGGGCGCTGCGTGATAGGCACGAAGTACATGGCATGGTCTTTCCACTGCACGGCCGTATAGGTGGTGTCGTCGACCACGCCGACGATCTCGTAATCGCCCGGGCTTTGCGGACCGGGTGAACCCATGCGATGGCCGATGGGGTTCTCGCCCGGCTTGAAGAACTGCTTCACGAATTCCTTGTTGACCACGGCGACCGGAGGCGCTGCGAGCAAATCATGCGGCGTGAAGCCGCGGCCCATCAGCACATGCGTACCGACGGAGTCGAAGTATTCCGCGTTCCCTTTCACCCAGGACGCGCCCTTGTTGAGATCGGGTTGGCCCTGGATCTGGATGCTGTTGCCCCAGTTGTTGTCTTCCATGGGGGTGTAGGTGGCGATGCCCACTTTCACGACGCCCGGAATCCCGTGGAACTGGTCCTCGATGGTGCGATAGAGCGGTTCGACCTGGGTTTGCGAATATCCGGCGGCCTGCGGATTGATGTGAATGATGTAGCGGTTCTTCGAGTCGAGATGCAAGTCGGAGCTTTCGAGCTTGTTGAGGCTCTGCGCAAACAGGCCGGCGCCGACGAGAAGCACCAGGGAGAGCGACGCCTGCAGGACGACGAGGCCGCGCTGCAGCAGCGAGGCGCCGGTGGCGGTGGTGCGCGTGCCCGAGCGCAGCGCTTCAGCCGGCTGCGCCTGGGCGGCGATCCATGCAGGCGCTACGCCGAACAGGATGCCGGTGACGAGCGAAAGTGCAAAGGCAAAGCCGATCACCAGGGGCGAGGGAGCCGCATTGATGGGAACGTTCTGCGCCCCGGGAAACGCCATCGCCAGCAGCATGTGCGCTCCGGCGTAGGCCACGCGCCAGGCCGGCAATGCCACCGAGCCCGGCGAGAAGAATGCTTTCGGTGAGCAGCTGGCGGATGATGCGGCTGCGCTGCGCTCCTAGGGCAGTGCGAATGCACATCTCCGCGCGGCGGCTCATGCTGCGCACGAGCTGCAGATTGGCGATATTGGCGCAGGCGACGAGAAGAACGAGTGCGGCGATCCAGGAGAGGAGATGCAGTTGCGACTTGGCGTTGTCCTGCAATTGCTGAATGCCGGCGCCTCCCGGTGTGAGGACAACGTGGGTGCGCGCTAGAAATGTCTTTGCACGTTCGTTCGAAAACACCTTGAAGGTGGAGAACTGCTGGCGAAGCAGGGTGCTGGCCTTTGCCTGAACGGCGGAGAGCGAGACGCCCGGCTTTACCCGGCCGACGACGTAGACCCATTCCACTTCAGGATCGTGAACGTAGGGAACGTTGAAGATCACGGCCATCGACTCGAGGGGCAAGTAGAAATTGGGCGGATTGCTGGTAAGACGGTCGCCGTAGTAGCCCTTGGGCGCGATGCCGATGATGGTGACCGGCTGGGTGTTGATGCGGAAGGTGCTTCCGATGATGGCGGGATCGGAGGCATAGTCGTGCGCCCAGGTGTCGTAGCTCATGACGGCGGTAAAGGCGGCGCCCTTGGCGTCGTCGGCGTCGGTGAAGAAGCGGCCGGCGGTCGGGCTGAAGTCCAAAGGTGCGGAAGTAGTTGCCCGAGACAAATTCGCCCATCACCGATTTGGCGACGGCCTGCGGATCTTCGCGGCGCGCTGTAAGCGGCCGGTAATCGAAGCCCGATTCCATCGCGGCCAGCTCGTCGAACTCCGGCAGATTCTTCTTGAACAGGAGATACGACTCTGTCGAAAACAGGGAGTAGTCGCCCTTATCGTTGTAGCCGGAGTTGACGCAGCAATCGTCGGTATCGCCGATGCGGACCAGGGTCTTCGGGATCCGTGACAGGCAGATTGCGCAGCAGAACGGCGTTGACCAGGGTGAAGATGGCCGCGTTGGCGCCAATGCCGAGAGCCAGGGTGAGGATGACGGTGATAGTGAAGCCGGGCGTCTTGCGCAACTGGCGAAACGCGTAGACCAGATCCTGGAGCAAGACCGTCATGGAACACCTCCGCGCAGAGAATGGCGTGTTCTTGAATGAGCAAGTCGCATGCCACGAGAAATTACGTGGTAACACGGGTTGGCGGCGGGTTTATGGGCCGTAGCGTCCGAAAGCGGAACGGGGTGTTCGATTCTGAACGGTGGATGTTCGTTGAGAAAGAGCAACTGCAGGTTCCTCGACTCCAGTTGGTCGCTCGGAATGACGTCGGTAAAAAATGACATCGCTGGAAACAGATGGGGTACTCGGGGATTGGTGGCTGGTTGGGGAAAAGCAGCTGCAGGGTTCCTCGGCTCCCGTTGGTCGCTCGGAATGACAGCCTTGGGAAGAGGTGTTCGGAAGACAGCTTGACGTTTAGGCTACGCGGCTAGTCTCTGGTTTTCTGGGGTTCGGCGTAGTAGCCGGTTTTGTGGCGGATGTTGAAAGACTCGGCAGCGGCACGCGGAACGGTGACGTCGATGCGATGGAATGCCCTTCCCGGCTCCTGATTGTGCGGGTAGTAGCCGATCATGTATTGCGTGCGCAGGTCGTCGCTGACGCGGGCAAAGGCCTTGTCGAGTCCGCCATCTTCGACGTAGAAGTGCTTGCCACCGGTCTGCTCGGCGAGCGTGATGAGGGCGTGTTCGCCACCGAGGTCGCGGCCGGCACTGGCAGCTATTGGCACATCGATGATGGAGTAGATCATGACTTCATTACGCAGCGCCTGCTCGAGCGCTTCGTTGTAGGTCGAACCTTTGACGGTATCGCCCCCGTCGGAGACGAGCACCAGGACTTTGCGGCCGTCCTTTTTGCCCAGAGCCTCGGAACCGGCATAGATTGCGTCGTACAGTGCGGTGCCGCCTTCGCCGCGCATGTGGTCGAGGCCGTGATCAATCAGTGCGACCTTATTGGTGAAGTCGGTGAGCTGATATACGTAGGTGTCGAATTCGATAACGCTCATCTGGTCCTGCGGGCGGATGAGGGCGCGTACGAACTTTTTGGCGGCCTGCTGCTCGATGGAGCGGTCCTTGTAGGTGCTGGAGCTGGTATCGATGGCCAGCGTGAGGTTGAGCGGCATCTCGGACTGGCGCTCGAATACCTGGATGGTTTGCGGACGGCCGTCCTCGGTGATCTTGAAATCCTCTTTGGTGAGGCCACCAACGATGGCGCCGGTCTTGTCGGTCACGTTGACGAAGAGGCTGACCAGCTTGACGTCGAGCCGGAGAGGCTTGTCTTCCTGCGCGGCGAGGCGAAGGGCGAGGCCCAGTGACAGGACGATGGCGAGGAGGCTCGGGACGGCGATCTTGAGGTCAAGTCGCAGGGCCATCGGCGCCCTCCACGGCGTATCCCGGCGGAAAGGGTTCGCCATCGGCCCAGACTGCGCCGTCCACAAAGGTTTCCTTTTTCCAGATGGGCACGGTTTTCTTGAGCGTGTCGATGAGCCAGCGGCTGGCTTCGAAGGCCTGGCGGCGATGGGCAGAAGCGACGATGATGAGGACACTGGTTTCCCCGACTTGCAAGCGGCCGAGGCGGTGGATGATGGCAACATTGCGCACTTCGAGGCGAGTGATCGCTTCGCGCGCCAACTCGTTCATCTGCTTCATGGCCATCTCTGTGTAGGCCTCGTAATCGAGGTAGAGGGTTCTTCGGCCGCGGGAGTTGTTGCGGACGATGCCATCGAAGACCACGACGGCGCCGTCTTCGCCCTGCTTGGCGGCCGCCACGAGGGCTTCAGCCTGGATGGGTTCGCGGACCAGCCGTATAAGGACGCAGTCTTCAGTTTTCGCAGGCGCATTCGTGGGGGCGCCGCCAGAGACGGGCGGAAGCAGGCCGACTTCATCGTTTTCGCGCAGGACCTGCAAGCGTTCAGCGTATTCAGCGTTGACGCTGACTGCGATGCCGAGGGTTTCAACGGCGGGAGCCCGGACGCCGAGGCGGCCCAGGAGATCGGCGACGGTCGCTCCGCGGGGAAGTTCCAGGGCGAAGGGGTCGGAACCGAGAGATTCCTTGAGAATGCCGAATGGAAGAACGCGTACTTGCATCTTGGAGAAAGAATACCGCCTTGGGTGTTAGACGCAGGAAGCTGCAGGCGGTGTGTTCAGAACCGCGGAGCTTGCAAGTTATGGAGATCACATTCCTGCGTTGCGCGGGAGTGCTATCATGCGCGTTGTTTGAGGCGCGCTAAGGAGGCTGACTTGAGAACAGGCATCATGCTGGCGATGGCGGGATTGGTGCTTTTGACGGGGTGCAACCAGGGGGACAGTGCTGCGAAAGTTCCTGCAAAACCCAAGTGGCCGGGGGCTGCGTATCATCTCGCGTTTGACGCACAGGCAGCAAAACCGAACCCGTCGGGCGTCACCATTCCCGCTATCAAGTATTCGGCGAATCCAGAGGCGCTGGAGACGAGAGCCACGCTCGTGGTGCGCTTCGACACGTCGGGAGTGAAGAAAGATGGTCCGGTATCGAACCAGATGGTGATGGGCCCGGTCGATGTTCCCACTGCGGAAGGCGCCCTCCCGGCGGAGTATATGGACGCGGCAGACAAGGGACTGGCATCGTTTCTGAATGCCTACTGCATCCACGGGAAGGTGAAACTCACGGTAGCACTTGCCCGATCGTCGCTTTCGAGCCGGCCCGGGGATGCCGAACTGAACAATAAGCGGCTTTCAGACTGGATGCCGATCGAAGTTGTCTTCAAGAACCCGCATCCGAAGTGCTAGGCCTCGACCGAATCGAAGAGCTTGCGGACAGCTATTGATCGCGGCTAGACTCCTTCGCATGATGCGACCGATTCCCCACGTTGCCAGATTTACTGCCGCAGCTCTGCTGTTGTTCGCTGCCGTTTCAACCTGCGCACAGGACTGGGCCAAGGCCCGGCTCGACGCTTCTCCCCGGCATCACGAGTATGTGACGCTCAAACACGACAACCGCAGCCTGCAGGCGTTTGTGGTGTATCCCGAAGTGAAGAACAAGGCCACGGTCGTTGTTCTCATTCACGAGATCTTCGGGCTGAGCGACTGGGCCAAAGAGATGGCCGATGAGCTTGCGGGACAGGGCTTCATCGTGGTTGCGCCGGATTTGCTTTCCGGCATGGGTCCGAACGGCGGCGGGTCGAGCGCGTTTCCCGACCGGGACTCGACGACCAAGGCTGTTTCCGGGCTGGATGCAAACCAGGTGATGGCCGATCTGGATGCGGCGGCGGATTATGGGAAAAAGATTCCTGCGGGGAACGGCAAGGTGGTGACGGTGGGATTCTGCTGGGGCGGCGGGAAGTCATTCGCCTTCGCCACACACCGCAAGGATCTATCGGCGGCATTTGTGTTTTACGGGCCAGGGCCAGCGGATGTCAGTTCGATTACCGCTCCGGTCTATGGCTTTTATGCCGGAAACGATGCGCGCATCGGCGCTACTGTGCCGGGTACGACGGAAGCGATGAAGGCAGCGGGCAAGACCTATGAGCCGGTGACGTACGACGGCGCGGGTCATGGATTCATGCGGGCCGGCGAGGATCCCACGGATACGAATCCGGCGAACAAGACGGCGCGGGAACAGGGGTTAGCGCGGCTGGTGAAGCTGCTGAATGGGTTGTGATTTAGGGTTAGTGCTTTCCCACCCATGGCGCGGTGAAACTGCATCATGGACGGGGTCACGCTGGATTGGTGGTTGGTTGAGAAAGAGCAACTGCAGATTCCTCGGCTCCCCGTTCGCTGCGCTCAGGGTCGCTCGGAATGACACAGCTTGTAACAGGAAATCAAAGGCCGGCGGGTTGGCCGGCCTTTCTGTTTTCTGCTGCCGATCGCGGCGTCCGTGTCGCTTATGCGGCGGCGGAGGCGCCGCGATCAGTAGCAATGGACGTGACTTCGGGCTTTGCCTTCAGCGATGGCAGAGCCACGGCCAGCACATCTTCAATGCGGCTGGCGTAGTGGATCGATACTCCCTCGATCATCTCCGGCGTCAGGTCTTCTTCCACGTCCTGGCGATTCTCGGCAGGCAGGATGATGGTTTCCACTCCTGCACGGCGGGCTGCCAGGAACTTCTCCTTGATGCCTCCCACGGGAAGCACATTGCCGCTGAGCGTGATTTCGCCGGTCATCGCGGTAAGCGGTCGAACGGGGATATCGGTTAGCAGCGATGCGAGCACCGTGGCCATGGTGACTCCGGCGGAAGGACCGTCTTTCGGGATCGCTCCTGCAGGCACATGAATGTGCAGATCGAGATCCTTGTTGAAGTCCTCCGAGAGGCCGAGCATAGCCGAGTTCGAGCGCACCCACGTGAGTGCGGCCTGCATCGACTCCTGCATCACCTCGCCAATCTGGCCGGTCATGGTGAAGCCGCCCTTGCCTTTCATCTTGTTGGCCTCGATGAAGAGGATGTCGCCCCCGGCGGGCGTCCACGCAAGACCCACGGCCACCCCCGGACGCTTGACGCGCTCGGCAACTTCGGTTTCGACGCGGACCTGGATGCCGCCGAGAAATTCCTTGAGCACATCCTTGTCGACGATGAGCTTCTCCGTAATGCCCTCCACAACACGACGGGCTTCCTTGCGGCATACCGTGCCGATGACCTGTTCGAGTTTGCGCACTCCCGCTTCGCGCGTGTAATGGCGCACGATGTGGCGGACAGCCGCCTCGGGGAATTCGATCTGCTCCGGCGTAATGCCGTTCGCCTTGATCTGGCGCGGAACGAGGTAGCGAGCAGCGATGTGCACCTTCTCCTCTTCGCTGTAGCCCTGCAGCGGAATGATTTCCATGCGGTCGATCAGCGGCGGAGGCACGGTATCGAGCATGTTCGCCGTGCAGATGAACAGGACCTTCGACAAATCAAACGGTACGTCGAGGTAGTTATCGCGGAACGTGTTGTTCTGTTCCGGATCCAGGGTCTCGAGCAGCGCCGACGCGGGATCGCCGCGGAAATCGCGTCCGAGCTTGTCGACCTCGTCGAGCATGATGACCGGGTCGTTGGTTTCGGCGCGGCGGATGCTTTGGATGATCTGCCCCGGCAACGCACCGATATAGGTGCGCCGATGACCGCGAATCTCGGCCTCATCATGCATGCCGCCCAGCGAAACGCGCTGGAACTTGCGTCCCAGGGCACGCGCGATGGAGCGGCCGAGCGAGGTTTTCCCTACGCCCGGAGGTCCGACGAAGCAAAGGATCGGCCCCTTCATGTCGGGCTTGAGCTCAAGCACCGACAAATAGTCAAGGATACGGTCTTTGACCTTTTTCAGCTCGTAGTGGTCTTCGTCTAGAATCTCGCGAGCCTTGTTGATGTCGATCTTGGAGCCGGAGCTCTTCGACCACGGCAACACTGCAAGCCACTCGATGTAGTTGCGTGTGAGCGAGTAGTCGGCAGCCATGGGAGACATGCGTCCGAGGCGAGACAGTTCCTTCATCGCCTCTTTCTTCACGTCTTCGGGCATGCCGGCTTCTTCGATCTTCTTGCGCAGGTCTTCGACTTCGCGCTGGCCCTCGTCCTGCTCGCCGAGCTCCTTCTGGATGGCCTTCATCTGCTCGCGCAGATAGTAGTCGCGTTGCGACTGCTGGACCTGGTCCTGCACTTCGCTCTGAATCTTGGTGCGCAACTGCTGGACCTCGAGTTCCTTGGCGAGATGCTTGGTCAGCAGCTCGAGCCGGGCGGGAACGCTGGCGGTTTCAAGCAGAGCCTGCTTGTCGTCGGTGGTGAGGAAAGGCAGCGATGAGGCGACAAAGTCGACCAGGCGGCTGGGGTCCTCGATATTTCCAGCGATAGTGCGAAGCTCATCAGAGAGCGTGGCCGACTCGGAGACGATCTGCTGGAACTGGCCCACAACATTGCGAACCAGCGCCTCGACTGAAGACGTGCTTTCCGGCGCGATATCTTCGACGGTCTCGACCTCGGCGATCATGAAGGGCTCAGTCTGGACGTAGCGAATCAAACGAACGCGCTCTACGCCTTCCGTGAAGACGAAACGGCTCTGATTGGGCATGCGCACGATCTTGTGCACGGTGGCCAAAGTGCCTACTTCATGCAGATCGGTCGGCGCGGGCGCGTCAAGACGCGGATCGAGCTGAGCAGCCACAACAATCGAGCGCTCCTCGCCCAGGGACTCGATCAACTGGATAGAACTTTCGCGGCCAACTGTAAGCGGCAGAACGGCATGCGGGAACAAGACGGTATCGCGGACGGGTAGAACCGGAATGCGTTTCGGCCCAGAAACCGACCTTTTCTGGGGATTCTCCGGTGGCAAAATGGAAGGCTGACTTGGCATTGAGTGTCCTCTTATCAACTTTCCTTATTAGACAACACAGAACATTAAAAGTTTCAAGAAAGACAGGCTCTCGAATTGCTCCTGATGCCGTGTCGCCTGATGAGGGTTACGTTGTTCTCCTCGTTCGGGTTCCAGTGTGCCTGGTGACGCGCTCCCAGGAAGGCGCGGTCCAACTGGTTCATCGGCAGGAATGGAGGAAGGCTGAATGCAAACGGGTGGCCGGTTCGCATGAAAAAAGGCACTGGCTGGGAGGCGGGATGAGCTAGGGTGGGGTGGAAACACGGGTAGATCGGCCATCATTGCTATCCCTCAGGGATATTCGCCCGGCTTGAAGACGGCGTCCGGAGGCACGCTGGGGCCGCATCCCCTCCAAAAATCTCCGAATTCCGGTACACGGGATGAGACCCGGCGGCGTTTCCAGACCAGCGCAGTATATGCGCATTCCACACCCCGCGCAGAGGGATTATTCAACCTCTGAGAATCAATCCCCCTTTTTGATGGCGGACTCGATGCGCTCCCAGAGGCTGTCTTCGGGTTCCTGATCAGGAAACAACTGCTTGGCAGCGTCGGCGATGGCCTTAAGTTGCTCGTACAACTCACGGCAGATTTCGCAGTCCTGGACGTGGGGGTGATTTTCGACAACGGCCCCGGAACCGACGAGGTCGGACAGTTGAGCGCTGGAATTCTTCGCAGCTCATGATTCTTGGGGTCACTGGTCATCGCCGGTCTCCCTTCCGGAGCGAGAGACGCAACGCATCGCGCAGTTTGAGCCGGGCCTTATGGAGCTGGGACTTGCTGTTTCCGACGGAACAATCAAGCATGGCCGCTATCTCATTATGCTCAAAGCCCTCCACGTCGTGAAGAACAAAGATCAGGCGGTAACCGGCTGGTAAAGCGGCAACCGCACGTTCGAGGGCCAGACGGTCGATGGAGCCGGTGAGGGAAAGGTCGGGCGCGCCGAAACTGCGACCGGGACCGTCGTCGTAGGCGGGCTCCATGGCCTCATCAAGGGACATGAGGGGCAAGCCCTTTTTTGCGCAGGTGCATCAGTACGACATTGATCGAAAGACGATGCAGCCAGGTGGAAAAAGCGGAGTCGCCGCGAAAGGTTCCGATCTTGCGGTGAAGCTGGAGGAAGGCCTCCTGGGTGAGGTCTTCGGCTTCGGCGACGTTGCCGACCATGCGAAGACAGAGGGAGTAAATACGTCGCTTGTGAAGCGAGTAGAGATGGGCAAAAGCGTGGTGATCGCCGGCTTGGGCCCGGACAAGAATTTCCGCGTCAGGAGAAAGTTGCGGAGTGGGGGGAGTTGTGTCGGCTGCAGGGTCGCCAAGCTGGACCGCATTCTCCTTTTCCACAGTGGAATCGGGCGCGGGATCTTCCGGCGTCTGCTTTTGAAACCTGGAACGTGGCATGCGCTTCCTTTGGGGAGGAGTATCGGTAGCAGTAAGAATCGTCTGATGCTGCGCCAAGCTTCTTTCCTCGTTAGTATAAGGTGCAGCAGTGAAAAACCTTGAGCTGCGGCAAGAAGGAACCGGATAGGCTCTCAAGTTAATTGTGTTAGATGCAACCAAACGGCCCAGTGTGGGTCTATACCGACAAATTCTGGGAGATATAGTGCGTAAGGCAACGCCGGCATGGCAGCTCGGCTCGGAACTCAAGCGGAGAATGCTGCCGGCTTGTCTTTTTCTTGCTCTGACGGTGGCAGGCAACTGCTGGTCGCAGGCGGTCCGTTCTGGTTCCGCAGGGATTCCGGAGGATCGATCAAAGGGCAGCACTATTGACTCGCATGGTTCGGCCGGTTCGGTGGCCGCACGAAGTTGAACCGGATCCGATTGCGCAGTGGCAAGGACTGCCGGTCCGCAAGATTGCCTTTGAAGGCGTGCCGACGGACAGGCTGCAGCCGCTGGCCGGGCATCTGCCGCAGGCGGTTGGAGCTCCGCTCATGCGGGAAAATGTAGCGAGCAGCCTGCGGGCGCTGTTTGAGACCGGGCTTGTTCAGCACGATTGAGGTGGATGCCACGCGGCTCGACGACGGCGTGAGGATTGTTTTCCGGGGCACGCCGCGGGAATTCATCGGAACGGTGAGCGTAGATGGAGCCAAGGGCGCGACGATCAATGCGCAACTGCAGGCGGCCAGCCGGCTGACGGCCGGAACGCGATTTACGCAGGCGCGGCTGGATGCGGCCATGGGACGGATGCGCCAGGCGCTGGCCGATAACGGCTTCAACGAGCCGATGATCACATACACAATGACCCGGCATGGGAGCGAGCAACTTGTCGATATCGCATTTGCGGTGACCTCGGGAGTGCAGGCGCGCGTGGGAGGGGTGAAGGTTTCAGGCGACTCCGGCCTGAGCGAGGAGCAGTTCCGTCAGGATGCACATCTGAAGGTGGGCAGGAAGATCGACCATGACACCAGCAACCGCGCGCTGAGCGGCGTGCTGAAGCACTACCAGAAAGAAGACCGGCTGGAGGCGGACGTCAAGCTGGAGTCGGAGGTGTACGTCCCGGCGACGAAACGATCGGATTTCACGTTCTCGGCCAATCGCGGGCCGGTAGTCAAGGTGAGCGTGGAAGGAGCCAAGATAGGCGGCGACCGGCTGAAGCGGCTGGTTCCGGTTTTTGAAGAAGGCACCGTCGACGAGGATCTTCTGAACGAGGGCAACCGGCAGCTGCGCGACTACTTCCAGCGGCTGGGCTACTTTGACGTGAAGGTGGATCATTCAGAACAAAATCCGGAGGGCAAAACCGTCACCATCGCGTATACGGTGGCGCTGGGGTCGCGCAGGCGCGTGAGCAAGGTGTCAGTGGAGGGCAACCACTATTTCGATGCGGCGACGCTGGAGGCATTGTTGACCGTGCACGCGGCCGATCATCTGGATCGGCACGGCGCTTACAGCCAGGCCCTGGTTGCAGCGGACGTGAGCGCAGTGCAGGCGGTTTACCAGAGCAACGGTTTCTCCAAGGTGAAGGTGATGCCGGAAACAGTGAGCGGCGGCCAGGAGACCACCCCGGCTGCTCCGGGATCGGCGCGTCAATCCGACCGAGCCGATCTCGGTGATCTACCACATCGATGAAGGGCAGCAGCAGCTTGTGGGCGAGCTGAAACTGGACGGGGTGGAGCAATCGGATGAGAACAAGCTGCGGGCGCTGATGAATACCGCGCAGGGGCAGTTGTTTTCGCCGCAGAACCTGGCCGGCGACCGGGATGCGCTGCTGACCGACTATCTGAGCCGCGGATTCGACCAGGCGCAGATCGAAGTGGAAGAGCAGACTGAGGCAAAGGACCCGAGCCAAGGTAGACGTGACCTTCCATATTCACGAAGGGCAGGCAGATTTTCGTGCGCAAGGTCTTGATATCGGGCCTGCACTATACGCGGCCTGACACGGTGGCCAAGGCGATCACGCTGCACCCGGGCGATCCGCTGAACCAGACGGCGCTGGCGCAGACGCAGCGGAACCTCTACGAGTTTGCGTTGTTCAACGAAGTGAATACGGCGATCGAGAATTCCGGCGGCGCGGAGCCCTACAAGACGGTGCTGGTGCAGACGACGGAGGCGCGACGCTGGTCGCTGACCTACGGTCTCGGATTCGAGGCGCAGACCGGAACGCCGCAGAACAACTGCCGCGGCATCGCATCCACGGGGCAACCCTGCAGCCCGAATGGGAAGACGGGAATCAGCCCTCGCGTACTGGGCGCAGTGACGCGCAACAATCTCTTCGGGCGGGAACAATCCGCGTCGATTCAAGGAACGTACGGATTGCTGGAACAAAACATCAATCTGCTTTTTCAGAATCCGCACTTTCTGGGGAATCGCGATTTTGGATTTACGTTTTCGGGTGGCTACGCGAGCAGCCAGAACGTAACGACATACGTTGCGTCAAAGCTGGAGACGGGCGTGCGCTGGACCGAGCACTTCAGCCAGCCGGGTTCGTGGTTTTCAAAGGCGAATACGTTTGTGTATGAATTCGACTTCAGGCGCGTGAAGGTGGCGGCGGCAAGCCTGCAGGTTGGGCCGAGCGCAATTGCGGCGCTGTCGACGGCGGTGCGCGTGGCGGGACCGAGCATCACGTGGATTCGCGACACGCGCGATTCGGCGCTCGATTCCCGCCGCGGAACGTACACCAGCTTTCAGGACTTTCTCTCCAATCAAACTTTCGGCGCGCAGGCGGAGTTCAACCGGCTCGATGTTTCGAATTCGAGCTACTACGGCTTTGACAAGGACCGGTTTGTGCTGGCGCGCAATACGCGATACGGACAGGAGCGGGCGTACGGATCGCCTTCCGCCGCACTGATTCCGCTGCCAGAGCGCTTGTATGCCGGCGGTCCAACGTCGCAGCGCGGATTTCCAATCAATGCGGCAGGGCCGCGCGACCCGGAGACGGGATTTCCGATCGGCGGCGCGGGCGCGCTGGTAAACAGCACCGAGCTGCGGCTGCCTCCGCCGATGCTTCCCTTCTTCGGCGATACGGTGAGCTTTGTGCTCTTTCACGACATGGGCAATGTGTTCACGAATGCCGGGGATGCCTGGGCAGAGCGCGCTCCGCATTCAGCAGCCGGACCGGGATGCATGCAAGGTGACTCACGCCGCCTACACCGCAACCACCGCCACTCCCTCCCATTCCTCCAAGCCCCACAGGACCGGTGACCTCGACGGGCCAGCAGGGGCAATGCAGCTTCAACTACTTTTCGCATGCGGCGGGACTGGGTATGCGCTACCATACGCCGGTCGGGCCGATTCGGCTTGATTTCAGCTACAACCTGAATCCGCCCATTTACCCCATCAATGTCAATTACTCAGAGTCGAATATCTACCTGAATCAGCACGTGGGCGAGGCCGCGCACTTCAACTTCTTCTTCAGTCTGGGGCAGACGTTCTGATGGCCATACAGCTATCAACTCGAAGCGGGATTGGGCGCGTGGCGGCTGCGACTGCCTTTGCATCGCTGCGATGTTGAGTGGGCTGCTTTCCGCCGAGGCTCAGACGAGCGGCGGAACAGCGGATGCAGCAAAGCCTGTCCGCCTTGATCGCGTGGTTGCGGTGGTGAACCGGCAGGCAATTCTCGAGAGCGATATCGAAGACGAGATGCAGCTGTCGGTACTTGATCCGAGCACGAATCCGAAGGAGCAGATGACGCAGCAGCAGGCACTGGAGCGGCTCATCAGCCGCGCCCTGATCCAGCAGCAGATTCAACAGGAAGACCTGGAGGCAACAGAGCCGAAGCCGGAAGACGTCGCCGCGCGGATCCAGGAGATTCGCACCGAGGTGCCATCGTGCGTTCGCGCGGATTGCAAGTCGGACGCGGGATGGAAGGCTTTTCTGTCGCTCGCATGAGCTGACGCCGACGCAGGTCGAGAACTACATCCGCTATCGGATGGAGATTCTCAGTTTTATCGAGCTGCGATTCCAGCAGGGCATTCGCATTACCCCGGACGAGATTGAGACGTACTACACGGGAACGCTGCTGCCGCAGTATCCGGCTGGAGAGAAGCCTCCGCCGCTGCAGCAGGTGTCGTCGCGGATCGAGGAGATTCTGCTGCAGCAGCGGGTGAACGGCGCTGTTCGACAACTGGCTTTCGAATTTGCGCAAACAGGGTCAGATTGAAGTTCTCGATCCGGCGCTCGAATCGGCGGATCCGGCCGGCGATGCAGGAGCAGCGAAGGAATGAACGAGACCGGCAAGGTTGCTCCGACGCCGCCTGATTCTCCCCAGGAGAACAATGAGCAGCAGCTCGCCTGGCATCGGCGTTATCTGCGCCACGTGCTCCGGGTGGGGGGTGGCCTTGCGCTTCTGCTTGTACTGGGTATCGTGGGATTGTACTTCTGGGCCAGCTCTTCCTCGTTTGAAAACATCATGCGCAAGCGGCTGATTGCGCGGATTGATGAGGCGACGGGCGGACGCGCGGAGATTGCCTCGTTTCACTGGAATCTGCTGAAGCTCGAAGGTGAGGCCGACGGATTTGTCCTGCATGGCCGCGAAGGGCCGGGTGAGGCGCCCTACGCGCAGCTGGATTCGCTCAAGGTCGCGGTGAGCGTTCTGGATTTCTGGAGCCCGCGGGTTCTGCTGCGGGAACTCGATCTCGAGCGGCCGCAGATGCACCTGATCGTCAACGCCGACGGGACGACCAATCAGCCTCAGCCTCACAGAAAACGGAGACGCATCCGCTGGAGACACTATTTGATCTCCAGGCCGGCCACGTCGCGGTGGACCACGGCGTAATCGACTATGACAATCGCGCGGTGACAAACGATTTTCAGAATCGGCGTATCCCGGTGGACTTCCAGGCGAATGATGTTTCGCTCCTGCTGAAATACGTCGCGGGCAAAGGCCCAGGCAGGAGAGCTATCACCTTGATGCCGGCCTTCGCGACATGCGCCTGATGCGTGGAACGGCGGCTCACCCGGATGCGCCGCCGGTGGAAGGGTTTGCGCAGGCGTCGGTCGACTTTACACGCAACGCCTTGTATCTGCGTTCGCTGCAATTGACCGCGCACAGCAAGGGATCGGCGGATCGCGTGTTGCAGATCGCGGGCGAGCTGGATGACTTCAATCGTCCGCGCTGGAAAGCCTCGGCACAAGGCGAACTGGACCTGAAGCTGATGGAGCCGGCGCTGGGATATCCGTTTACCCCCGAGGGAATCGCGAGGGTGAACCTGGCGGCTGCCGGCCAGGAGAGCGAGTTCCGGATTGATGGAACAGTGCACGCTGACAACGCTTCGTACATCGATCCAGCCGTGGTGGCGCGTGGCGTCGGACTCGACGCCCATGTGCACGCCGATGCGCTGCGATTGCAGATTACGAACGTGACGGCACGGTTGAGAACCGGCGGACAGCTCGAGGGCGAGGTGTTGCTCGATCACTGGATACCGCCGCTGCCAGGTGCGCCCGTAGTGCTGGCGGCCGAACCCCCGAAGCACGAGAAGAAAGGCCGGAGCCACGAGAATGCCACGGCGCCGGTGACCCCAAAGGTCGACACCGACCTGCATACCAACGGGAAAGTGAACGCCTATTTCCGAGACGTCACCCTGGATAGAGTACTCGACATCGTGGGCCAGCCTCCGTTCCAGCGGCTAGGGCTGGATGCGCGTATCAACGGCCAGACCAACGCGGCGTGGAGCAACGGCAATGTGGATACGTTGGCGGTTTTGGCGAATCTCAACTTGAGTCCGTCAGCGCGGAGTGTCGCCGGGGAGGCGCCGACCAGCGGCGCGATCGAGGCAACGTATACGCAGCGGCATGGCGCCGTGGATCTGCGCAACCTGCAGGTGAATCTGCCGGCAAGCCATATCAGCGCGCACGGGCAGCTCGGCGCTTTTCCGATGACCAGCCCGACTGGAATCGCGATCGAGGTTCACTCGCACAACCTGGATGACTTCGACACAATCATCCGCGATCTTGGGCTGACGCGAGACGGAAAGACCGGACGTGCAGCGCTGCCGGTGGAGCTCGACGGACAGGGCGGACTTCAAAGGAACGTGGACAGGGTCGCTGGTCGATCCGCATCTGGCCGGGGACCTTCAGGCAACGAATTTGTCGGTCGAACTGCCGGCGAGCGACGGCACGGCTCAACCGCGGTTGGTGCACTGGGACTCGCTCGATGCGACGGGAAGCTATTCGGCGTCGCGGATCACGATTGAGCGTGGGCAGCTGCGGCACGGAGATGCGTCGATCAGCCGTGGATGGCACGCTGACGGCAACCGGGGCACCCTCGCCAAAATCTCCGGGTAAGCCTCTATTCGACGCGCATTCGCTGCTGCACGCAAACGTGCGTGCGAGCGCCGTGAATGCTGACGACCTGGCGCCGCTTTTGACGGAGAAGCTTCCCGATGACGGGACTGCTGAGTACGCAGGCGGCTGTGGACGGGCCGGTCGAGACGCTGAATGGAAACGGCTGGGTGCAGCTGGACAACGGGACGCTGTATGGCGAGCCGCTGACGCGGGCCCGCGCGCAGGGAAAGATCGCCGGCGCAGGCGATGCAGCTTTCATCGGTCACGATGAGCAGTCGCGGCCGGCACGGTGACTGCCTCGGGCACCTACGATTTGCGCACGCGGCAATTCCAGGTGGATGCGCAGGGAACCGGAATCGATATTGCGAAGATCGACAGGCTGCGCAACGCAAACACGCAGGTGACGGGCAGTCTCGCGTTTTCGCTGGCAGGGTCAGGAACCTTTCGACGACCCGCAAATCAGCGGAAAGGCAACGCTCGCCGACCTGACGGTGGGTGGCGAGCACTTTGGAGAGTTCAATGCCGTGGCGCACACGGCCAATGACGCACTGACCTAGGATATTACTTCGCGCCTGGAGGCGGCCGAGCTGACGGCACATGGACAGACGGAATTGCGCGGGGACAACCAGACGCAGGCGACGCTGAATTTTGCGAAGTTCAACATCGGTGCGCTGCTGGAGACGGCGCACATCCACGGATTGACCGGCGAGTCAGACCTGGAGGGCACGGTGAACGTGCAAGGCCCGCTGGCGCGTCCCGCGGAGATGCGGGGCGAGGCGCGCATTCAGCAGCTCGCCGTGACCATTGCTGGCGTACACCTGCAAAGCGATGGCGGCCTGCACGCCACCATGGGCGATTCGAAGATTACACTCGACCCGCTGCACGTGACCGGCGAAGAGACCGACATGCACGTCGCAAGGCACGCTGGACCTCACCGGAAAGCGGCAACTCGATGTTGCGGCGCAACGGCACCATCAACCTGAAGCTGGCCGAGACGATCGATCCCGACCTGACGGCGCGCGGCACCACCACCTTCCGCGTGGAGGCGCATGGGCCGCTGGAGAATCCGGGGCTGTCGGGGCAGATCGATTTCCAGGATGCGTCGCTTGCGCTGGAGGACCTTCCCAACGGCCTGAGCCAGTTGCACGGGACGCTCGAGTTCAACCAGAACCGGCTGGAAGTGAAAGTCGCTGACCGCGATGAGCGGCGGCGGACTGCTGAGCGTGGCAGGGTATCTGGCCTACCAGCACGGCATCTATGCCGACCTGTCGCTGACCGGCAAGTCGATCCGCATCCGCTATCCGCAGGGCGTCAGTTCGGCGGCCGACATGAACCTGCAACTGCAGGGGACGCAGAGCAACCTGCTGCTTGAGCGGCAACGTGATGATCACGCGTTTCACCGTGAGCCCCGATATGGACTTTGTGGCGCTGGCGGCGCAGGCCGGCAAGGCGCAGCCGATCGCGCCTGCCAATGCGCCCTCGAATCACATCCGGCTCGACGTGCGCATCCAGTCGTCGCCGCAGTTGAACTTCCAGAATGCCTATGCCAAGCTGGCCGGCGACGTGGATCTGCGGCTGCGGGGCACCATCGCCACACCGTCGCTGCTGGGGCGAATTTCAATCACCCAGGGCAGCGCGACGATTGCCGGAACGCGCTACGAACTGCAGCGCGGCGAAATCACGTTTACGAATCCGGTGCGCATCGAGCCGATGATCGATCTGAATGCCACGGCGCGCGTTGAGGATTACGACATCACACTGGGGCTGCATGGATCTGTCGATCAGATGGCGGTGACTTACCGCAGCGATCCGCCGCTGCCCGAAGCTGACGTGGTAGCGCTGCTGGCGCTGGGGCGCACGCAGGATCAGCAGCGGCTCTACACGCAGCAGCAGGAGCAAATCGCGACCAACCCGGCAACCGATGCCCTGCTGGGCGGCGCGCTGAATGCGACGGTGAGCAGCCGGGTGCAGAAGCTGTTTGGCGCGGGATCGGTGAAGGTGGATCCGAACTACCTGGGCGTGCTGGGCAACTCGACCACCCGCATCACCGTGGAAGAGCAGCTGGGGAAGAATCTGACCCTGACCTACGCCACCGACGTGGATACCACGGCGCAGCAGTTGCTGCAGGCCGAGATCGCGATCAACCGCCATGTTTCGCTGCTGGTGGCGCGGGATGAGTCGGGCGTCTTCTCGATGGTCGTGAAGGCAACGCGCCGGTTCAAATAGGACCCTCAGCGCCCCCGCCCGGAATGCACCGAAGCTACGCCCGCTCCTGCGAAGTCATCTTTCCGGCCCGCAGCATCCCATACGTCCCCAATATCCCTTACGTTCGCCGGCCAGATCTGGATTTCGATAAATAACGCTCCCAAGGACATGGCCGTGTAACTTTCCTTCCGCATCTGTGTCTAAAGCAAGCGGAAAGGCGCTCGCGCTCCACAGCTGTGGTGGAGGCGAGAAAGCACAAGCAACGTGACGTTACAACAAGGAGCACGAATATGAAAGCAACAAAATCCACTTTCTCAGCCGCTGTGGTGGCGGCTGCTCTCACCCTTGGTGTTTTTGGACTTTCACAAGGCACCTATGCTGCGCCTCGCGCCGGAATCGGGGTCGGGCAGGATGCTGCCGGCGATGCCCAGGCAAAGCTGAACAAGTCTCAGTTCAAGGATGTCAAAGTCGCGGTCGACAACGGAATCGCCACGTTGACCGGCACAGTCAGCCTTTACGAATACAAGAAAGACGCGGCCAACCGGGTCCGCAAGGCGAAGGGCGTAACCGCAGTGCGCAACGAAATTGAAGTCGCAGGCCCCAGTGCGTCCGACAGCGATCTGAAAGCGAAGTTGCTGGAGAAGCTGACCTACGATCGCGTAGGTTACGGCAACGCCTTCAACGCCATCTCACTTGATGTCGAGAATGGCGTGGTGACGCTTGGGGGACACGCGCGCACCGACGTCGATAAGGATTCGGCATTGGCTCTGGTATCCACCTATCCCGGTGTCAAGGACGTTGTGGACGAGATCGAGGTCGATCCCACGTCGATCATGGACGACCAGACCCGGCTCGCCGTGGCGCGCGCGATCTACGGCTATCCCTCGCTGAACAAGTACGCCATCGACCCGGCCAAGCCGATTCGTATTTCGGTGCAGAACGGGCATGTCGAGTTATACGGAGTGGTGGATTCGAAGGCTGACAAGGACACGGCGTACATCCGCGCGAACGGCGTGCCGGGTGTCTTCAGCGTCAAGAATTATCTGCAGGTAGCCGGCCAGCCAAGCGAGAGTGAAAAGCCTCAATAATAGAGCCCGGACGGAGGTGCTCCCGGCCACGAACCGAGGGGAAGCGAGCTTCATTGAAGCAAATGTTGAGACCGAAAGCAGAACGGCACGGCGCTTCCCCTGCGTCCATCGCCGGTGAGATATTCCCT
Organism: uncultured Acidobacteriaceae bacterium; assembly: GCA_963830285.1. GTDB lineage: Bacteria > Acidobacteriota > Terriglobia > Terriglobales > Acidobacteriaceae > Telmatobacter. Next base: position 326,165 of record CAWHLU010000005.1, on the reverse strand, counting down.
TCCGTTTTCAGTGGACGGAAGCTCAGCCCGCGTGCGACATTTACAGAACTGTAATCAAACAGTACGTTCCATTCCTTACACTTGATTCGCTATGTTGAACGACGGCCCGCTGACCATTGATCGCAGAGAAGGAAAGAATCCCGGGACACGGGTATTCTGTCTGTCTGGACCACTCACGCTCCGCAACCTGTTCGAGCTCCAGACCGAACTTCGCGGTTCAGAACCCCCGTCAATGACCGTGATCGACCTGACCGATGTTCCTTATATGGACTCGGCCGGGATGGGACTGGTGATGAACCACTACGTCCGGTGCCAGACGAGGGGCGTAAAGTGCGTGGTGGCCGGAGCGAATAGCCGCGTCATGGACCTGTTCAAAGTGACGAAGGTCGACACGGTACTGCCGCTGGTGGGAACGGCGGAAGAGGCAGAAGCGTAAGTCGGGGCTCCTTCCCTGATCGGTGCGCCAGCACCCTGGCTGATCCACATGCTGATTTTGCGGCGATTCTGACAGGCTTGGAGCTATGCCCTGTTGCAGAACTTCGTCCCTTCTTCGGCTTTTCGAGAAGCTGAGCCGCTGCCCAACGTCCACCACGGTCTGCATCCCTCATCGAACATCAAGTGCGCAGTGTGCTCCATTACACTGAAGGTTGGAGCTTTTGTGCGATGGGGCTGGCCGCGAAAACACGGACAACGCTGGAGATGATCAAGTGGGAGCACTCCATCTTCGCGCTGCCGTTTGCGCTGACAGCGGTGCTGCTGGCGAGTCACGGCGCACCCGGCTGGCGCACGCTGGCCTGGATCCTCGTGGCGATGGTTACGGCACGTTCCTGCGCGATGGCCTTCAATCGCTGGGCCGACGCGGACCTCGATGCGGCCAACCCGCGAACGCGGACCCGGGCGATCCCTGCGGGACAGTTGTCGCGGGAGTTTGTGGCTGGGTTCACGGTGCTGATGGGGCTGGGATTTGTGATTGCGTCGGCCGAATTGAACCGGCTGACGCTGTATCTGGCGCCGCTTGTGCTGGTCGTGCTGCTTGGCTACAGCTACATGAAGCGGGTGACGCGGTGGTCGCACCTGGTGCTGGGCCTGGCGCTGGGGCTGGCGCCTTCGGCGGCATGGATTGCAGTGCGCGGCAGCCTCGATCCGCGCATCGTGGTGCTGACGGCCGCTGTGATGCTGTGGGTGGGCGGATTCGACGTGCTGTATGCGTGCCAGGATTTTGAGCACGACCGGCAAGCAGGCCTGCACAGCATTCCGCAGGCGATGGGCGTTCCGGCTGCTTTCCAGGTGGCGCGCGTGATGCACCTGGCCATGCTGGGGCTGCTGGTCTGGTTCGGATATCTGTTCAGCTTTGGCATGGCGGGCTGGCTGGGTGTAGCGGCGGCGGGACTGCTGCTGGCCTATGAGCACTCCCTTGTTTCGCCACGGGATATGCGGCGCCTGAATGCCGCGTTTTTCACCATGAATGGCGTCATCGCCATGGTCTTCCTGGTATTTGTGGCCGCAGATATCTGGCTGCGGAGGTAGCGGCACAAATCGTGGATGAAAAGTCAAAAAAAGCAGCAGTGGCGCTGTGGTATGGTGCGAGGAAGCAGTCTGCCGAACCGCCGGTTGCGACACGAATGACAGGCTCAAGAGAAAGAGAAGATGACGCCGGAATGAAGATTGCCATCCAGGGAGAACCGGGCTCGTTCAGCCACGAAGCGACGCTGGCGATGTTGCCGGACGCGGTGATCGTGCCCTGCACGGTCTCGGCTGACGTATTCAATGCGCTGACGGAGGGCTCGGTCGACGGCGCGGTCATTCCGATTGAGAACAGCCTCGCAGGATCGGTGCTGGAGCATTTTGACCTTCTGCTGCAGCATGACGTCACGGTGGTGCGCGAGTCGCAACTGCGCATCCGGCACAACCTGATCGGGATTGCGTCAACGCTTGACGACATTGACCGCGTGTTTTCGCATCCGGTGGCGCTGGCGCAGTGCCGGCGGTTTCTTGCGGCTCATCCCAAGATGGAGTCGTTCGCCTTTTACGATACGGCTGGAAGCGTGAAGCAGCTTGTGGAACTGCGCGACCGGCACGCGGCGGCAATCGCGAGCGAAGCCGCTGCCCGCTACTACGGCGCGCAGATTTTGCGGGCGGACATCGAGGACAATCCGGAAAACTTTACGCGCTTCTTTCTGGTGCGGCGCGCGAAGGAAGCCTGGTTCGATGCCGATGCCAACAAGACCAGCCTGGCGTTTTCCGTTGAGAACCGGCCGGGATCGCTGGTTGCGGCACTGAACGAGCTTTCGGCCACAGGCACGAATCTGACGAAGATCGAGTCGCGGCCTGTGCATGGGAAGCCGTGGGAGTACGTCTTCTATGTGGACTGCCAATTGCGTTCGTCGGAGGAAGGTTCGCGGGCTATCGCGGCGCTGAGCCCGCATTGCGCGATGGTGAAGGAACTGGGACGTTACCGCGAGGCGGGGAAGAGACTAGGGACTAGGGACTAGGGATCAGGGAACAGGTAACAGGGAGCAAAGGACAGGAAGAATTCCTCTGAAGCTCATTTTGCCGTTCGGGATCGCAGAATTCCGAGATGTAGAAAGGGATGGCAACTGCCATCCCTTTCCTTTTATCTGAACTGTCTTAGTGCCGGCAGAGCCCGGACTCACTATTCCCTAGTCCCTAGTCCAGTCCCTGATCCGTGCCTTTAGAAGTGGTAGGCCACGCCAATGACGGGATTGTAGATGTTGTACCAGCGATTGGTAGTGAACTGGGAGTCGCCGAAGGTGGGCACCTTGGTCACAAAGCCGCGATACTCCGCACGAATATCGAAGCTGGGGCTGATTTCATAAGCGATGCCGGCGCCATAGAGCCCGCCGATCGAAGTCTGCTGCTTCACGTCGAGATTGGTGGTGGCGGAATCGCGAATCGGCAGGAAGATGTAAGCGCCCGGACCGGCCTCGACAAACGGATTGAACTTCTTGAAGGTAAAGCTGCGTACGTAGGCTGCCGAGATTTCCTGGGTACGGGTATTCACCTGGTAGTGATTCGGGTTCACGTAGTAGTTGATCTTGTTCTGGTAAGTGATTCCATAATTGGCTTCAAGCGCGCTGTTGGGAGTAAGCATAAAGCGATAGCTGAGCAATGCGCCATACGCCGCGTTGGAGTGAACTTGTACGTCGGTGGAGGACGCCTTGAACGGCTCAATCAAGCTAGTTCCACTGAGGCTGATATCCTGCCGGCTCTCCTGAGCGCGGCCCGCTGCTACGCACACGGCCAGCAGAAAGGTAATTTGGGCGATCTTCTTCATTCGGTCTTGAACCTCACGACTGCTCAACCGTCGGCTGGCAACCAGGTTGTTGATTAGGGCACGCCGGATTTCCCCACGCGCCGCTCTCAGCATTGTAAATGGCCAGAACGGGTTGCAGGCGGAAGCGGCTGACTCGGAATGATCTAAGTCAATAGACGCAGCGCCCGACAAATGGGAATCGTTCAAGTACCGGGAACAGGGAATGGGGACTAGGGATTAGGGATTGGGGAACAGTCGTCTTCACCCTTTCCCTCTGCTGCCCTTTTCTGGGAGATCGGGGATCCCGCCACGAGCGTTTGTTAATCCCTAATCTCTACTCTCTAGTCCCTTGTTCCCTGCTTTTTTACCCGCGCTTTCCACATGGTAGTAGTAGGGCGGCCCGTGCTTCCGGGCCAGGTCGCGCACCGTACGCAGAAAGGCGCGGGCGGCGTAGGAGAGCGAGGCCTGGCGACGATGGACCAGCCTCAGCACCCGCTTAAACTCAAGCTCGTCAACCGTGACGCGCACCAGTTCGCCGGCCTCGAGTTCATGGGCGATGGTCAGGTGCGGGACAAGCGCCACCCCGTTGCCCATGGCAACAAAGCGCTTGATGGCCTCGATGGTGGGCAGATCGATGCCCATATTGAGCGGCGTGCGGTAACGCTGAAAGGCCTCGATGACCTTGCGTCTGAGCGGCGAGGTGACGTTGTGAGCGATGAAGTTTTCCTTGCCCAGGTCGTTGATGGAGACACGGGTAGCCTTGGCGAGGCGATGTTTGGGACTGACAATAAAGGCCAGGCTGTCGTTATAGACGGCGATGGTGCGGAATTTCTCCGGGTCGAGGCGGAAAGACGTGACGCCGATCTCAAACGTGCGCAGACTCAGTTCCTCGGCGATGCGGCTGGCCAGCATGCGGTGTACCGAGATGCCGATCTCTGGAAACTGGTGGCGAAACTGGTCGATGGCCGGGAGCAGATACATGCAGGTGTATTCGTTGGCGGCCAGTTGCAGGCGTCCGCGCTCCAGGCTCTTCAATTCGTCGAGCGCGCTGGACGCTTCGCGGCGCAGCGCGAGCAATCGCTGCGCGTAATCCCGCAGCAATTCGCCGGAGGCGGTGAGCGACCCGTCGCGGGCGGCGCGATCGAAGAGGGTTTCCCCCAGCGAGGCCTCGAGCTTGCGGACCACCTGGCTGATAGCGGGCTGGGTGCGGTGCAGTCTGACGGCAGCGCGGGAGAAGCTGCGTTCTTCCGCAACGGCGAGAAAGGTTTCGAGTTGAGAGAGTTCCATAGTGCCTCCGGCACTGCCCAGGTGTCAGAGATCAGAGGTCAGGGGTCAAGGGCCATTTGAGCCGAACAGGCCGTCAGGGAAACCGCAACATGAGAATCGCAGCGGCCAAGCGAAGCGCTCAAATGCCGCATCCGTCTTCTGATCCCTGAACTCTGATCTCTGATGACTGCTTCATAAGCAATTGTAATGGCTTCCCCAAAAAGAATAACTTTGCCTTATATCGGCTCGATCGGCGAAACTAAATGAGTTAGCTAACGTCTTCCCCTGGCAGGCGTGAACACGATGAACAATCAAAATCACGTTGCATTCTTCGACACCACACTGCGCGACGGCGAGCAGTCGCCCGGTTGCAGCATGACCACGCAGGAAAAACTCACCATGGCGCACGCCCTTGAAGACCTGGGCGTCGACATTATCGAAGCTGGCTTTGCGATGGCTTCGGAAGGCGATTTCGCCGCGATTGCGACGATTACGCAAGCAGTGCGCAAGCCGCGCATCTGCTCCCTCGCCCGCGCCAAAAAGGAAGACATCGAGATGGCCGCCCGGGCTCTGCAGTTCGCCGAGCGGTCGCGCATCCACGTCTTTCTCGCCTCCAGCGATCTGCATCTTGAGTACAAGCTGAAGATGAGCCGCCAGCAGGCGTTGGACCAGGCTGCGGAGTCTGTGCGCCTGGCGCGGACCTTCGTGGAGGACGTTGAGTTTTCGCCCGAGGATGCAACCCGGTCGGATCGCGACTTTCTGATTGAGATCGTGCGCATAGCCATCGAGGCGGGCGCGACCACGATCAATATGCCCGATACGGTTGGATACTCGACGCCGGAAGAATACGGCCAGATGTTTCGCGAAGTGCGCGAGCGGATACCGGCCGTGGACGCCCAGAACATCGTCCTTTCCTCGCATTGCCACGACGACCTCGGGCTGGCTGCCGCGAATTCGCTGGCCGCGATTACTGCCGGCGCGCGGCAGGTGGAGTGCACCATCAACGGCATCGGCGAGCGCGCAGGCAACGCGTCGCTCGAAGAAATTGCGGCCGCACTGCACGTGCGCGGCGAGCTTTACGGCGTTGCAACCAACATCAAGCTCGACCAGCTTTATCCGACCAGCGAAGTGCTGGGACAGATCATCACCTTCAAGCCGTCGCCGAACAAGGCGATTGTCGGCGCGAATGCCTTTGCGCACGAGTCGGGCATTCACCAGCACGGGATGCTGGCGAATCCATTGTGCTACGAGATCATGACACCATCGCTGGTGGGTGTTTCCAAGACAAACCTTGTGCTGGGCAAACACAGCGGGCGCGCGGCGCTGCGGCATAGGCTGGAGCATCTTGGCTACACGATCTCGCGCGAAGAGTTGCAGCAGGTGTACTACCGCTTTGTGGCCCTGGCCGATCGCAAGAAGAATATTTACGACCAGGATCTGATTGGAATTCTGCCGGACCCGATTCGCGACCGGAAGCACGAGCCGGTGGCGGAGCTCGACTGATTCTCTTCCTTCTACTTGTTACTTCGGTAGTCACTCACAACCGAAGACTGAAAACAGAAGACTGGATTGCAATGAAGCTGAAGATATTGGTTACCGCCGGCGACGGCATCGGGCCTGAAGTTACCAACGAAGCCGTCGGCGTGTTGCGCGAAGTTGCCGAGCTGGGCGGCCACACGATCCATATTGAGGAGAAGCGTATCGGCGGCGTGGCGATCGTGAAGGACGGATCGCCGCTCCCCAAGGACACGCTGGATGCGGCGCTCGCCAGCGACGCGGTGCTTCTCGGAGCGGTAGGCGGAAACGAGTTCAATTCCCTGCCCCCGGACAAGCGTCCCGAAGCCGGCCTGCTGCAACTGCGCGCGGCTCTTGGCGGATTCGCCAATCTGCGGCCTGCCTTCGCATTCAAAGAACTCGCAGTGAACAGCCCGCTACGGCCCGAGATCATTGACGGCGCCGACATTCTGTTTGTGCGTGAACTGCTCGGCGGCCTCTACTTTGGCCAGCCGCGTGAGTGGAACAAGACAACCGGCGAAGCCTGGAACACCATGCGCTACACCCGCGACGAAGTGGCTCGCGTGGCGCGCATTGCATTTGAGCTGGCAATGAAGCGGCGCAAGAAGCTGACCAGCGTGGACAAGGCCAATGTGCTTGAGGTTTCGCAACTGTGGCGCGCAACCGTGAACGAGGTTGCAACCGAATTTCCAGACGTAACGGTTGAGCATCAGTATGTCGATGCGATGTCGATGCACTTGATGAATCAGCCGCGGAATTATGACGTGGTGCTTACGGAGAATCTCTTCGGCGATATTCTCAGCGACGAGTCGGCCGTCATTACGGGATCGCTGGGCATGCTGCCCTCGGCAACCATCGGCGGCAAAGTAAATTTGTACGAGCCGGTGCACGGATCGGCGCCGGATATCGCAGGTAAGGGGCTTGCAAATCCATTAGGCGCGATTCTGACAGGCGCGCTGATTCTGCGGCACTCCGGCGGCCTTGAAGCCGAAGCCGCAGCAATCGAATCGTCCGTTCGCAAGGTGCTCCAACAGGGTTTCCGCACGCCCGACCTGGCGCGCGCGAATCCGCAGGGCTTGCCTGTGCTGTCGACGAAGGAGATGGGCGCCAAGGTAAGGGAGACGGTGAAGAAGCAGCTTTCAGCCGTCAGCTCTCAGCCTTCAAACCGCAAGCACGCGATTGAATCCAAATCCATTGGTGATTCTGCATCGATCACCAAAACATGACTGAAAGCTGACGGCTGAAAGCTGAAAGCTGTAAAGCTTATTCCGAGGAATTGATGAGTAGCACAGCCAAAACACTATTCGAAAAGGTCTGGGAGCAGCACGTAGTTGCAGAGCCGAAGGGCGAGCCGACGCTGCTCTACATCGATCTGCAGTTGCTGCACGAGGTCACTTCGCCGCAGGCGTTTGAAGGACTGCGGCTGGCCGGGCGCAAAGTTCGCCGTCCTGACCGCTGCATCGCAACTGTGGATCACAATGTGCCAACGACGATCGAAGGCCGTCTGCATATTGTGGATCAGATCGCAGCCACGCAGATTGACGCGCTGCGCAAGAACTGCTCGGACTTCGGGGTTGAGCTTTACGACGTGAACAGTCGCGAACAAGGCATTGTGCATGTCATCGGTCCCGAGCTCGGCATCACCAAACCCGGCATGACGATCGTCTGCGGCGACTCGCACACGTCCACGCATGGAGCGTTCGGCGCACTTGCATTCGGCATCGGCACCAGCGAAGTGGAGCATGTGCTTGCCACGCAGACGCTGCCTCAATCGAAGCCGAAAACATTTCGCATTGCCGTCGAGGGCAAGCTTCCGCAGGGCGTTACGGCGAAGGACATCATCCTGGCCATCATCGGCAAGATCGGCACCGATGGCGCGACCGGCTGCGTCATCGAGTACGCGGGCTCGGCGATTCGCGCGCTTTCGATGGAAGGCCGCATGACGATCTGCAATATGAGCATCGAGGCGGGCGCGCGCGCAGGCATGATCGCTCCGGACGAGACGACGTTTGCGTACCTCCAAGGCCGCAAATTCAGTCCGAAGGGAGAAGCCTGGAAGGAGGCAGTGACCGAGTGGAGCAAGCTGCCGAGCGATCCGGGCGCAAAGTTTGATCGCGAACTCGTGATCGATGCGGCGGCGCTGGTTCCCTACGTGAGCTGGGGAACGAGCCCCGGCATGGTGGCGCCGATCACAGCGGCGGTTCCCGACCCTGCTGAAGTTCAAGACGAACAGGAGCGGAAGGGGCTGGAGCGCGCGCTCGAGTACATGGACCTGAAGCCGGGGACCCCGCTGGCAGAGGTTGCCATCGATCGCGTGTTCATTGGGTCATGCACCAATTCGCGCATTGAAGATTTGCGTGCAGCGGCGAAGATTGCGGCGGGGCACAAGGTGTCGACGCATGTAAGCGCGATGGTGGTCCCGGGTTCGCAACAGGTAAAGGCGCAGGCCGAAGCAGAGGGACTGGATCGAATCTTCAAGGAAGCCGGATTCGACTGGCGCGAGCCGGGATGTTCGATGTGCCTTGGCATGAACCCTGACATTCTTGCACCGGGCGAGCGCTGCGCCTCGACGAGCAATCGCAACTTCGAAGGGCGCCAGGGACGCGGCGGACGTACGCATCTTGTGTCGCCGGAGATGGCGGCGGCAGCGGCAATCGCGGGGCACTTCGTCGATATTCGGAACTGGGAAGTACTCGAGGAGGTAAACGCATAATGGAACCGTTCAAGACACTGACAGCACTGGCGGCGCCTCTCGACCGCACCAATGTCGATACCGACCAGATCATCCCCAAGCAATTCTTGAAGCGCATCGAGCGCACGGGATACGGCGAGTTTTTGTTCTTCGATTGGCGGCGAACCGCGTCGGGCGAACCCAATGCCGATTTCGTTCTCAACGATCCGCGCTATAAGGGCGCGCAGATTCTGATTGCCGGCAAGAACTTTGCCTGCGGATCGAGCCGCGAACATGCGGCGTGGGCGCTGAGTGACTACGGCTTTCGTGTAGTGATTGCGCCGACCTTCGCCGACATCTTCTTTTCAAACGCAGGAAAGAACGGCATCGTGCTGGCGCGGTTGACGGAGGCAGAGGTTGCCACGCTGCTCAGGAACGCGCAGACGATTCCGAATTACAAGCTGACCGTTTCCCTCCAAGACCAAACGGTTACGGACGATCACGGATTCAGCGCAACATTTGAAGTGGATCCATTCCGCAAATTCTGCTTGCTGGAGGGGCTGGACGACATCGGCCTGACCCTGCGGCACGCGGCAGAACTGGACGCCTTTGAAACGAAACACGACGACGCAGATTGGCTCAAAGCAAAAATCATTGAGGCTGCCTGATCAACATGAACCACCTGGAAGAGCTCCGCAAAAGCTTTCGGCCCGATCGCATCACGACTCTGTTCGTGGGCGAGTCGGCGCCGGACAGCGGCAGATTCTTCTACAGCGGCAACAGCAGCCTGTTCCACGCCATGAAGAAGGCTTTTGGCAGCCATGAAACATTTCTCGACGATTTCAAGCTGAACGGACTTTATCTGGACGATCTCGTACTCACGCCGATCAATAAGCTGGAACAGCACGAACGTTCCAGGCTTCGTGAGACATCCATTGCAGAGCTCGCAGATCGACTGGTTGAGTACGAACCGAAAGCTGTAGTGGTTGTGATGCGCGCAATCCTGCCCATGGTTCGGCAGGCGATGCGCATGGCCGGCATATTGTATGAACCTTTTTGTGTGCCGCATCCCGCTTTTGGGAATTGGACACGCTTTAGCAATGCGATGACAGAGATCATCGATGAGCTGCCGGTTGTAGACGCAGCAAACAGAAGGATTGATCAGGTGACCATCGAAGGCAAGCGACAAAGCATCCCGTTGACTGAAGGCCCGAGCCGCGCGGCGGCGCGTTCTTATTTGCGTGGGTCAGGATTTGCAAAAGACGATCTGCACAAGCCGATTATCGGCATCGCCAATACATGGACCGAGATCGGCACCTGCAACGTGCATCTGCACGAAGTGGCCGAGGCGCTGAAGGAAGGCATTCGCGAAGCCGGCGGCACGCCGATGGAGTTCAACACCATCACCATCTCCGACGGCATCACCATGGGCACGCAGGGGATGAAGGCGTCGCTGGTGTCGCCGCGAAGTGATTGCCGACTCCATCGAACTCGTCGCGCGCGGCAACCTGTTCGACGGTCTGGTTGGCATTGGCGGCTGCGACAAGAATATGCCGGGCATCATCATGGCGCTGTGCCGGCTCGATATCCCGGGCATGATGCTCTACGGCGGGTCGATCGCTCCGGGCAAACTGAACGGTATCGACATCACCATTCAGAATGTATTTGAAGGCATCGGCGCCTATGCGGCGGGAAAAATTGACGCTGCGGGTCTTGAGGCTCTCGAAGCCAATGCCTGTCCCGGCGCCGGCGCGTGCGGCGGACAGTTCACCGCAAACACGATGGCCATGAGCGGCGAGATGCTGGGCATTTCGCCAATGCAGCTTTCCGGAGTTCCCGCAACCGATAAGGATAAGCACGAGGCGACGCGCGAGGCGGGCCGCATGTTGATGGATGCGGTGCGCGCGAATCGCCGGCCTTCGCAAATCATTACGAAGAAATCAATCGTGAACACCATTGCCAGCGTGGCCGCAAGCGGTGGATCGACCAATGCCGTGCTGCACCTGCTGGCGATAGCGCGCGAGATGGGCATCGAGCTCTCGATCGACGATTTCGACGCGATCTCAAAGAAGACGCCGTTCATCTGCGATCTTGCTCCGGCGGGCAAGTACATGGCCTCGCATTTCCAGGCGGCGGGTGGCTCACGGCTACTGGCGAAGCGGCTGATCGATGCGGGGCATGCGGATGGATCGACGCTGACCATCAGCGGCCGCACGCTGGCGGAAGAAGCGGCGCTCGCAGAAGAAACTCCCGGACAGGTGGTGATCAAGACCTTCGAGGATCCGATCAAGCCGACGGGCGGGCTGGTGATTCTGAAAGGCAATCTCGCGCCGGAAGGCTGCGTGATGAAGATTGCCGCTGCGGATCGCTACGAGCATCGCGGGCCGGCGCGCGTGTTCGATTCCGAGGAAGACTGCTTTGCCGCGGTGCAGGGCGACAGGATCAAACCCGGAGATGTGCTCGTGATTCGCTACGAGGGGCCGAAGGGCGGACCGGGCATGCGCGAGATGCTGCAGGTGACGGCAGCGGTGAGCGGTCATCCGGAGTTGAGCCATACCGTCGCGCTGCTCACCGATGGACGATTCAGCGGCGCAACGCGCGGATTCACCGCAGGGCATGTTGCGCCGGAGGCCTTTGTCGGCGGCCCGATCGCCGCGGTGCGCGAAGGCGACATCATTGCCTTCGACATCAAGAACCGCACGCTGAATGTGGAGATCAGCGCGGAAGAGATGGCGGAGCGGCTGAAGGATTTCAAGCCGCCGGCGCTGCGCTGGCCGCAAGGAGTCTTTCGCAAGTATGTCGATCGGGTAACGAGCGCATCGCAAGGCGCAACGACGTAGAGACAGTGGTCAGTGAACAGTGATCAGAAAAGCTGGAGCCACCAAGGAGCGAAACATGGGAAGCAAGGCAAAAACGCCATCCGCAGAGAGCCACCTCACCACGCCGACGCGCCTGACAGGCGCGGAGATTGTATGGGCAACGCTGGTCGGCGAGGGTGTATCCACGGTATTCGGGTACCCGGGCGGAGCGATTCTTCCGGTATACGACGCGCTGCGCAAGTTTCCCATTCACCATGTCCTTGTCCGGCACGAGCAAGGCGCCGCGCACATGGCAGACGGCTATTCGCGCGCTTCCGGCAAGGTGGGCGTTGCCATGGCGACAAGCGGCCCAGGCGCGACGAATCTCGTCACCGGCATTGCAACGGCGATGCTCGACTCGATTCCGATGGTGTGCATCACGGGCAACGTTTCGAGCAAGGTTCTGGGCACCGATGCCTTTCAGGAAGTGGACATCACGGGCATTACGCTGCCGGTGACGAAGCACAACTTTCTTGTGAACAAGGCCGAAGATATTGCGCACGCGCATCCGCTACGCATTCCAGATTGCGCAGAGCGGGCGGCCCGGACCGGTGCTGGTCGACATCACGAAAGATGCGCAGCAGGGCACGGCGATTTTTGATTTTGAGGCAGCCAGAGCCGCGGCCATATCGTCCGCATCCCATGCTGCGTGTGGAAGAGAGCGGCTTGAAGCATGCAGCGGAACTGATCAAGAATGCGAAGCGGCCCGTGATCTTGGCCGGGCATGGCGTATCGGAGTCAGGCGCGATGGAGCAGGTGCGGACGCTGGCGGAGCGCGCGCAGATTCCGGTAGCGCTTACGCTGCTGGGGCTGGGCAACTTCCCTGCTTCGCATCCACTGAACCTGGGCATGATGGGCATGCACGGCGAGTCGTGGGTGAACACGGCGATTCAGGAAGCAGATCTGCTCATTGCCTGCGGCATGCGCTTTGACGATCGTGTGACCGGCACGCTGAGCAGCTATGCGCAAAAGGCGAAGAAGATTCACATCGAGGTCGATCCCGCCGAAGTTAACAAGAACGTCAAGGTTGACGTGGCGCTGGTGGGCGATTTGCGCGCAGTGCTTGAGGAACTGCTGCCGCGCGTTGCGGGGCGGGACGGTTCGGCGTGGCTCAAGACGATTGAAGCGAGCAAGGGCGCGGTGTCGGTACGCGACATCAAGAACCTGCCGGATTCGGGCCATCTCTATGCGGCGCACGTGATGCACGATCTGTGGCGGATCACGGGCGGCGACGCGATTGTGGCGACCGATGTAGGCCAGCACCAGATGTGGGAGGCGCAGTACTTTCACCACGAAAAGCCGCGTTCGCTGGTCACATCTGGCGGCTTGGGAACGATGGGGTTCGCTCTTCCCGCAGCGATTGGCGCGAAGATGGCTTGCCCCGACAAGGAAGTGTGGGTCATCGCGGGCGACGGCGGATTCCAGATGACGGCGGCGGAGTTGTCCACGATCGTGCAGGAAAAGATCAAAATCAACATCGCCATCATCAACAACGGCTACCTGGGCATGGTGCGCCAGTGGCAGGAGTTCTTCTACGAGAGCAACTACGAAGCCACGCCGCTGGTGAGTCCCGACTTTGTGAAGCTGGCCGAAGCGCACGGCATTGCAGGCCGCGCCGTGAAGACGAGGACCGAACTCGCCGAAGCAGTCAATGAAGCGCGTAACGCCCCTGGCGCGTTCCTGCTGAATTTCCTGGTCGAAAAGGAAGATTCGGTTTACCCCATGATTCCCGCGGGCAGCGCGTTGCATGAGATGATTCGGCGCCCGGGAAAGAATCCGCTGGTGGAATCGGCGGACGACGAGTAGCAGAACAGAGATCAGGGAACAGAGATCAGGAAACAGAGATCAGAGATCAGAAGTGGGAACGGGGCTCTACATGGCTCATTCGTTTAGAGATTTAACGGTATGGCAAAGATCGATGCAGCTCACGGTGGCGGTTTATCGGTTGACACAGGGTTTCCCTCGTGAGGAGGTATACGGTCTGACAAGCCAGATCCGGCGTTCGGCGGTCTCTCTACCGAGTAACATTGCCGAGGGTCACGGCCGATTGAATACTGCGGAGTTTCGTCAATTCCTCGGGATCGCACGAGGCTCAAACTGCGAACTACAAACACAGCTGGAAATTGCACGATCACTCGGCTTCGGAAACCCAAAGTTGATTGACGAAGCGGAAGGATTGTCGAACGAGGTTGGCAAGATGATTTATGCCATCATCTCGTCGACGAAGACTGGCGCGAAAAACGTTGCTGCTGTCAACTGATCTCTGATCTCTGAAAGCTCGAGGCTTTTCATGTTGCACACATTTGTAGCTTACGTTGAAGATTTGCCGGGCGTGCTTACACGCGTGGCATCGTTATTTCGGCGGTTGAACATCAATATCAGTTCGCTCACAGTGGGACGCAGCGAGCGCCCAGGGCTGTCGCGCCTGACGCTCGTCTGCGAAGCATCGGAAGAAGCCGGGCATCGCATTCGCGCCAGCCTCTTCAAGCTCGAAAACGTGGTAGACGTGGACGACATTGCCAAGGCGCCGAACGTCACGCGCGAGCTGGCGCTGATCAAGGTGGCGGCAACGCCGCGCAACCGCGCGCAGATTTTCGACCTGGTCGAGGTGTTCCGCGCGCGCATCGTCGACCTGACCTCGGAATCGCTGATGATCGAGATGACCGGCGTGGAGAGCAAGATCGAAGGTCTCATCGAAGTGCTTCGCGAAGACGATGGCCGCATCCTTGAAATCTGCCGCAGCGGCAAAATGACGATGCGGCGCGGGCATCACACTTCGAGCGTGCTGAAGGCGATGGGCAAGGGACTCGAGGAGCAGCAGCAGCCGGAGTGCGAAACGGAAGACACAACCGACGAAGCCGCCGACATCGAGCCGGCATAGCTGCGCTCATTCAACTGCCAGCGGTAAGGCTGCATTGGTATTCTCACCTGGAGGGATGACAATCATGGACCCAGATAGCAAAGCCTGCCCGGTTTGCGGAGAAACCATCAAGGCCGCAGCCATCAAGTGCCGTTTTTGCAATACTGACCTTGCCAACTACGCCGTGGCGAAAGATGTGGAGGCGGAGCGCGACCTGTTTGTCGGTCACCCGGCATTGATCTATACCGTTGGACAGTTGCTGCCGTTTCTCATTGTTGCCGCCATAACCGCGGCAGCCGGCTATGGGATTGCGAAGGAATACCCCGAACAATCCAACGAGTACTTCCTTTACCTGGGACTGTTCTTTGTAGCGGCGTGCATTGTGATATGCCTGGTCTACTTCATGAAGAGCCGGCGAGTTTTCTACAGGATCACCACCCAGCGCATCAAGTTTGAGCGCGGGCTGCTCTCCAAGGTGCAGGAATCGCTCGAGCTGTTTCGCATCGATCACTTTGAGCTGCGCAAACCCATCGGCAGCCGGCTTCTCGGCCAGGCCTCTCTGCATCTGTTCTCTTCCGACGCGGAGCTTGAGAACTTTTCGATTTACGGCGTACCTCAATTGGAAGCGCTCGCCGACGAGTTGCGCGAGTGCCAGTTGCGCGAGCGCACCCGCCGCGGCGCCACCACGTTTGTGAAGGCGTAGATGAGCAGTAGTTGGATTGAGTCTCCAACAGCAGGATTTTGAAAACACAACGAACCGCAAAGGAAAATCTAGATCATCATGGCTAAGACTTATTACGATCAAGACGCAGACCTTTCCCTTATTCAAGCGAAGAAGGTAGCCATCGTCGGCTACGGTTCGCAGGGGCATGCCCACGCTCTGAATCTCAAGGACTCCGGTGTCGAGGTCAAGGTGGGCCTCGCAGCGAATTCGAAGTCCATTGCCAAGGCCCAGAAGGCCGGCCTTGAAGTGGACACGGTTGCCAACGTCGTAAAGTGGGCAGACGTTGTCATGGTTCTGGTGCCGGATCAGACCGCGGCGAAGCTGTATGCCGAAGAGATCGGCCCGAACCTGAAGCCCGGCACGCTGCTTCTTTTCGCCCACGGATTCAACATTCATTTCAAGACCATTACTCCGGCGGCAGGCATCGACGTCGGCATGGCCGCGCCGAAGGGGCCGGGCCACCGCGTTCGCGAGGTATTCACTGAGGGCGGCGGAATTCCCGGATTGATTGCAGTGCACCAGGATGCAACCGGCAACGCGCACGCGCTGAATCTCAGCTACCTCAAGGGCATTGGCTGCACGCGCGCCGGGGTGCTCGAAACCACGTTCAAGGAAGAGACCGAGACCGATCTCTTCGGCGAGCAGGCCGTGCTGTGCGGCGGCGTGAGCGCGCTGATCAAGGCGGGCTACGAAACGCTTGTCGAAGCCGGCTACCAGCCGGAGAGTGCCTACTTCGAAGTACTGCACGAGTTGAAACTCATCGTCGACCTGATCTATCGGGGCGGGCTGGCTTACATGCGCTACTCCATCTCCGACACGGCCGAATGGGGCGACTACGTGAGTGGCCCTCGCGTGATCAACGACGAGAGCCGCAAGGCGATGAAGGCCATCCTCACTGAAATTCAGAATGGCGAATTTGCCAAGCGCTTCCTCGCCGATCAGAACTCCGGCCGCAAAGAGTTTATGGCGTTCCGCGAAGCCGAGGCAAAGCATCCGGTTGAGATCGTCGGCAAGAGACTGCGCGCCAGCATGCCGTTCCTCGATCCGGTGACGGTGGAGGAAGTAGCGAAGACGCGGTAGGAGACCGGTTTCAGTTTTCAGTTACGATGTCGGCCCTGCATGGAGACTTCCTGCAGGGCCATCTCTTTCTGAGCATCTGGAACGATATCGAATATCAATCCCAGTTCACAGCTTGTAGTTTGTCGACACCTGCGCACCACGCAAACGCCCCACCCAGCGTGACGACGGCGGCAACGGCAAAGGCTGCGGCGAAGTGGCCGGTCCAGTCGACAAGAAAACCGGTGAGCGCCGGGCCGATGACTCCGGCCAGGTTGGCGATGCCGTTTTGCAGACCGACCCATCGACCGGCGGCGTGCGGGCCTGCGAGTGTCTGCGCGAAAGCGAATGTGCCGGCGTTGGCGGTGCCCGAACCCAGAGCGCAGACGATAAGCCAGGCGAGATACGTGCGCTCGCTCGCGAATGCGCAGCCCAGGAGCGAGACGGCTGCAAGCGAGAATCCAAGAGCCATGGCGCTCTTGCGCGCAAAGGTCGGACTAGCGCCTCGTCGAATGCAGATATCCGTGACGGTTCCGGTGACAACGGAAGAGAGCGAATCAACTACCCACAATGCACCTGCTGCAACCGACATTGCGGCCATCGACAGATGCCGTTCGTGAACGAGGTAATACGGCAGCCAGCTCATCAGGAAGTAAACCAGGTAGTTCGCACAGAAATGGCCCAACGCCGCACCCCAGAAAGCGCGCTTCTGCAGGATCGCCGAAAGTCGTCCCGTGCGCGCGTCGGCGTCAGTCGCCGACTGCGCCGCAGGCGCCTTCCATCGTGACCACGCAGGCAGCCACAGCAGACTCACAATACCAATTGCGACAAATGCCGACCGCCAGCCATAGGCCGCTATCAGCAAGCCTCCGCCGAGGGTCCCGATTGCGGATCCCCAGCGCATCGCTGCATTCATCAGTCCGTTGGCGAACCCGCGAGCGTGCTCGGGCAGATGCTGCGCCATGATCTTCGAGCTGGCGGGAAACATCACCGACTCGCCGACGCCGAGCAGCAGGCGCATCGCCAGCAGTGTGGCGAATCCCAGCGTCGCACCGGTCAGCACGGTTGCAAGCGACCACACGAGAAAGCCGAGCGCCATCATTCGGTTTGCACCCCAGCGATCGACGAAGAGGCCCATCACAAACTGGAGCGCTGTATACGTCCAGAAGAATCCTGAGAGCAAAAGGCCGAGCTGCGACGCCGTCATGCCCCATTCAGTCTTCAGCAGGGGCGTAGCCAGCGCGAGATTGCCGCGATCGACGTAATTGATGAGCAGCGCGATGACGAGCAGAATCAGCGTGGGCGCAAAAGCCCGCAGAGCTGCACGGTCGGCGGCGGTCTCACTGCTGCCCGAGAAGGTCACAGGTCAGCAGTGTACCGTCCCGTGGTCAAAAAATCTCGATAGCGTGTTGCGCAGCCATTGGGTAATCTTGGAACTCAGGCCGGTATCTATCATAAGGAGGTCTTCGGTGATCAAGCTTCCGATGGTTCTCTTGTTTCTGGTTGTTCTATGCGCGCCCAAGCTGCGTGCGCAGGATCCTCTGGATGGTCTCTGGCAAGGGTATGACGGCGAGTGGCGGCATGTTTCAAACCAGCTGATTGCGCTGGCCGAAGCCACGCCCGGCCGACAAATTCGCGTGGCGGCCCGCCCCGGGCGTTCGCTCCACCAGCGAAGTCTACATGCACATCGTGATGACAAATTTCTGGCTGCTGAGCGTGGCGGGCCAGAAGATGCCGCCGGATCTGAAGAACGAGGATGCGGCTGGAATAACAGAAAAAAGCGTGACCTCCAAGCCGGAGGTCATCGCCTGGCTCAAGCGTTCGCTCGATGCGGTGAAACAGGCCCACCTCGCCGCCGATCCCAAAGACATGTCACGCAAGCTCAAAGTCGAAGGTCACGATGCGACCGTCGACGGCATGTACCTCCGCATCATCGTCCATGCCAACGAGCACATGGGCCAGCTCGTCGCCTATGCGCGCATGACGGGCGTGGTGCCGCCGTGGTCAAAGTGATTTGTCGCCAGCCGAGGATCGCTGAGAGTGGACGGGCTACCGTTTGGGCGCCACCAGCGATAGCAGCGGTAGCCCCGCGCAAATCACATACGCGATGCCGAGCGTCCAGCTCAGCCACTTCTTGCCGGGATGATTGACCCAGTAGCACAGCAGCGCCGAAAGCAGCAGTGCCTGCGTCACGATTTCAAGGTATCCGCGTAACTGGCTTGCAACCGGCGCGGTCGTGTAGATGAATCCTTCCAGCGATCCGGCGGGAGCCGCGAATGTGCCGAGAATGCCGATGCCGATCAACATCCAAGCCATCGCCAGCCAGCCATTCTTTCTTCCGAACAACCGCTCGCGAAAAAGATAGAAGACCGACGCAAACAGCACGCCGCGAAAGACCTGCAGCGGCACTCCGAGAATGACCCAGAGGCTGGTGACGGGCCGCATGCCGGAATTTGGATTGTTGATGACGTCCGCGTAGTGCAGGAAGTGATAGGCGAGTGCGCCCATGATCATGTAGGTGATCGAATGGCACACTACGGTCTTGACGGCCAGCGGCACAAAGCGAGGTTGCGCGTCTTGCATAGCATCCTCTCGTGAGTTTTGAAGTCGGCGGAATTCTAATCTCGCCGGCGCGATGGTGCAAACGTGACGAATTGGCTTTGGCCGGCTTCAGCTTCGAAGAGCCTTCAACACCTTTGCCGTGGTCACCACCTGGCCTACATGGCGCTGGGTGTGATCGGCGACGTGCACGAGAGCTCCGCCGATCGATGTTGGCAATTGCTTGCGGCCCACTCCGCGAAAGGTATTGAGGTCTGCGGTGGCCAGCACCCGCACGCGATCGGCGGCATTGCTGAAGGCCGTTTCCACCTCAGCCAGCAACTCCGCGAGCGGCTCGCTGCCCGATTGCTCCGACTTCAAGAGCGCCAACTGATCCGCGGAGATCTGGCCGCCCTCCGCGTAGGTCAGCAGGCGGTCGGTGGAGCGAGCAATATGTTTCAGGTGAAACGAAACGGCGGGCAGTCCGAGGGGCTGCGCAAGTACCTCGAGATCGCCCAGGCCTGCGGTCCACTTGGTAATGTCGTCGAGTGCGAGGTCGAAGGCGTGAAGGACGGCTCGGCCAACAGCGGGGACATCGGCGTACGTACCGCGCAGCCAGGGTTCAACGTAGGGAACAGAAGCGGAGGTGCTCATGGGGAAGTCTCCAAGTTGGCGCGCGCAACAAATTCCAGGTCTTCGTAATCTCTCAGTTGATCTACGGGTATGAATGTGAATCCTGAAAGCTCAGAATCGTCCACCATCACTCCGCCGCCATATTGCCGCACGAACCAGCCGATATGCGTGTCACTCAATTCGGCTGCCGCAAAGGCGATCTGTGCGGAATGCCCGTGGAACCGCACGTGATCTCTCTCGCAGATCTCTTCGCCGGTCACGTATCGCAACGGCTCTGCCATCGTATGACCCAATTGGCATCCCGAACGAGGCTTACCCCGCGCTCTTCACCCTGACAACGGTGATCTTTTCGAAACCCTCTTCGAACGCGGGTGCCTTCAGCTTCTCGGCCATCTTGCGCATCACGTCTTCACTGACGGAGCGATCGCGCTGCCGGTTGCGATCGAGGCAAACTTCAAGGGGAACATCAAAAAAGACCGCCTGCGTCTCGTATCCGAAGCTCTTGGCCATCTTGATCCACTGGCGGCGCTCGTGCGTCGAAAGGTTGGTTGCGTCGACATAGTTCCAGGGCATCTTGGCAATCAGCCTGGCCCGCAAAAGCGAGCGCAGCGTCGAAAACACGAGCCCCTGGTAGCGCTGCTCCTCCACATCGTCAAAGAGAATGTTGCGCAGCAGGTCACTCGACAGTGGAGTAACGCCGCGGCGGCGAAACCACGTGGTCTTGCCGGAACCCGGCAGCCCGATCGCGAGTACCACGTAGCCCTTGGGCGCCTGCGGCGAGCGGCTTGCTGCCTGCGCTTCTGCCGACGGCACCGAGGGCGACTCCGGCTGGGTTTCCATTTCCAGGCGCCCTGAACCGGCAGGCTCGTTCCACTCCTGCGGAGCGGGGCGTTTTGGCTGGCTTGGCGCCCGAGGAGCGCGTGATTCGTGGGGTGCGGCGGCAGGTCGCGGTGTGCGACCCTCAGGAACCGCTGCCGGGGCCCGCGACGCGCGCGCCTCCTGAGCCGCAGCAGGCGGCCGCGTGGACCGCGCCTCACCGGGCAAGGATTCGTCTGGATAGAGCGGCACCAGCGGTCGGAGCTGATTCTGAGGGAGTTCCTGGCCGATTTTGCCTGTGGATTCTGAATTATTTGCGCTGCGACGGGGGCGTCTTCTCATTCCGCTTTCTGCACCTACACTACCGGGATACCACACCAACCGGAGCCACTGCAAATACAGCAAAACACGTATCATGCGCGAGGTCACTGAGAACACAACATCAGGTGCGCACTTCCCCGCAGCCGCACGCATGCGGATTGTTCCCAGGTGGCGTCTGTCACATACAGTCCCATATCCGAACCCGCAAACTAGCGTAGAGCGCATTTTGGTACGGGGTCGCAATTCGCGGAGCGTTCATTTGGTTCTGGTTGACAACAGTGTTAGCCTGATGAGTTTGGTGGATTTGCCTGGTGCGCATCTTGGTGCGGCCGTATGCCACCAACGAATCAACTTTAAGAAGATTCACCCATAACGAAGGAGAATACACATGGCAGTTAAGGTTGGCATCAACGGCTTCGGCCGAATTGGCCGCAACGTTTTGCGCGCCGCCCTCGGCAATCCCGAGATCGATTTTGTTGCCGTTAACGACTTGACCAGCCCGGCAACTCTGGCCCACCTGCTCAAGTACGATTCGGTTCTTGGAAACCTGAAGAACGAAGTCACCTCCGGCGACGACTTCATCTCCGTCGACGGCAAGAAGATCAAGGTCTGGGCCGAGCGCGACCCCGCCAAGCTCCCCTGGGCCGACGTTGGCGCGCAGATCGTCATTGAGTCCACTGGCCACTTTACCGACGGCGCCAAGGCCAAGGCCCACCTCGGTTCAACCGTGAAGAAAGTCATCATCTCCGCTCCCGCCACCAACGAAGACATCACCCTCGTTCTCGGCGTCAACGAAGGCAAATATGATGCGGCCAAGCACAACATCATCTCCAACGCCAGCTGCACCACCAATTGCCTGGCGCCGGTCGTCAAGGTTCTGCTCGCTCACTGCGGCATCGTCAGCGGCATTATGACCACCATTCATAGCTACACCAACGACCAGGTCATCCTCGACTTCCCGCACAAGGACCTCCGCCGCGCCCGCGCTGCCGCCATCAACATGATTCCCAGCTCCACCGGCGCCGCCAAGGCCCTCAAGCTGGTCATTCCTGAGACCGACGGCAAGCTCGACGGCTTCTCATTGCGGGTTCCAACACCCAACGTCTCCATCGTCGACCTTACGTTCATCAGCGAGAAGCCGACCGACGTCAAGTCAATCAATGCCGCTCTCAAGGCCGCCAGCGAAGGCGAGCTCAAGGGCATTCTCGGCTACGACGAGAACCTGCTGGTCAGCTCCGACTTCAAGGGCAACCCGCTCTCCTCGATCGTGGACGCCCCGCTCACCAAGGTGATCGGAAACAGCGTCAAGGTCCTCAGCTGGTACGACAACGAGTGGGGCTATTCCAACCGCGTAGTCGACCTCGTCGGCTTCCTGACCAAGAAGGGGCTGTAAAAGCAGATATCAGATATCAGTGATCAGTGGTCAGAACGGACTTCCGCCTTGGCCCTGATCACTGACCACTGACCACTGTGCACTCATCACGGTTCACTGGTTTCTCTCCATGCGCCAGAACATCAGCGGCGGATCTCCCTTCGAGCCGATCATCGGCTTCTCTCGCGCAGTCCGGGTTGGGAACACGGTCCACGTAGCCGGAACCGGCCCCGTCGGTGCAGACAACGAAGATGCAGCGGGCCAGACCCGCCGCATCTTTGCCATTGCCGAAAAAGCTCTCACCGAAGCCGGCGCATCTTTCAACGACGTCGTTCGCACCCGCATGTACCTCACCCACGTCGAAGATTGGGAAGCCGTCGGCCGCGTTCACGGCGAATTCTTCGGCGACATACGCCCCGCAGCCACCATGGTCGTTGTCGCTGCCCTGCTGAACCCGCACTGGCGCGTCGAAATCGAGATGGACGCCGTGGTATCTGATCCGAGTGAATCAACTATTCAAGAGAACGGAGCCGAGCTCGTCTCGCCAAACTGGCCAGACAAGCCCGCTACTCAGAACTGATCACTGACAACTGTTTTCAAGGAAAACACCATGTCCAAGCTCTCCATTCGCGACATCGAACTTAAGAACAAGCGCGTTTTCATTCGCGTCGACTTTAACGTGCCGCTCACGGAAGACGGCAAGGAAATCACCGACGACACCCGCATCGTCGCCACGCTGCCCACCATCGAGTACGCCCTGCGCCACCACGCCAAGGTCATCCTCGCCTCGCACCTCGGCCGCCCCAAGGGAAAACCGAATCCGAAATACTCGCTGCGCCCCGTTGTCGACCGGCTGCGCGAACTGATCGACAAGGACGTGTGCCCCGCAGAAAACGTGGGCTTCTCCCCGGATTGCGTTGGCGAAGTCGCCAGCGAAATGGCGCACAAGCTTGAATCCGGCCAGGTGCTGCTGCTCGAAAACCTGCGCTTCCACGCCGAAGAGGAAGCCAACGATCCGGCCTTCTCAAAGGCCCTGGCCTCGCTGGCCGAAATTTACGTCAACGACGCTTTCGGATCCGCGCACCGCGCCCACGCTTCGACCGAAGGCATCACGCATTATCTCAAGCCCGCCGTCGCAGGCCTGTTGATGGAGAAGGAAATCACCTATCTCGGTAAGGCGCTTGAAGCCCCGGAGAAGCCGTTCGTCGCCATCATTGGCGGATCGAAAATCTCCGGCAAAATCGACGTCATCGACAATCTTCTGGACAAGGTAGACACCCTCGTCATCGTCGGCGGCATGGCCTATACCTTCCAGCGCGCCCTCGGCGTGGCCACCGGCAAGTCGCTCGTGGAAGAAGACAAGATCGATATGGCCAAAGCAGCGCTCGAAAAAGCAAAGGCCAAGGGCGTCGAACTCCTGCTCCCGGTCGACAACATCCTTGCCGACAGCTTCTCGCCCGACGCCAAAACCCAGCCGTGGGATACCGCCAAGGACTTCCCTGCCGACTGGCAAGGCCTCGACATCGGCCCCAAGTCCGTTGCGGCCATTGAGGCTGTTGTCTCCAAGGCACGCACCATCGTGTGGAACGGCCCGGCCGGCGTCTTCGAGTTTCCGCGCTTCGCCGTCGGCACCAACGCCATCGCCAAGGCTGTTGCAGGCAACAAGAAGGCCATCTCCATCATTGGCGGCGGCGACTCCGTCTCAGCTATCAACAAGGCCGGATATGCCGACCAGGTCACGCACATCTCCACCGGCGGCGGTGCCAGCCTCGAATTCTTAGAAGGCAAGAAGCTCCCCGGCGTAGAGGCCCTCACCAACAAACAGTGATCGGGTTTCAGTGATCCGTCGTCAATAAAAAAATCGCATTCGGCCTCGGAAGATGCCGAATGCGATTTCACCGATTTTCCCACAGTTTGAAGCAGTGAAATCAGCTCTGTAACTACGCGCCGGGTGCCCCGGTTTCGAAGCTGACGCCCTGAGAAGTTTCAAGCGTATCCCGGTATCCCCCATCACTTCTGCCTGGCCCGAACCGGACCATACTCCTTAACCGAACAGAGTTGTCGATGCGGGATGGTGCGCAAGCGGCATCTCTTTCGGGGTAACCCGATGACGCGTCAGGTTCTCATGGTTATCGGTTCGGCGCTCGTTTCTTTCGGTGGGACTGGCATCATTGTCGTCCTGGCATGGCTCACGGCGAGCAAAGTCCACGGAACGCTACCCTATCTACTCGATGAACGCGCGGAAGCGTTGCTCTACCTGTTGCCGGCCCTGATGCTTGTCATCGCGATTGTCGGTGCTGGATTCCTAGCCAGTGCCTTCTCCACACTGCCGAAAGAATCCCGAGCCAGCCGCAACTTGCACCTCCACATGCGCTTCCACACATGACGCCCTGGCCTGAAGCCGTGCGTATGCGAGATACCCGTCCTCGCCAGATCTAACCCATTTTGTGATGCGCGTCACATCTCTCGGGTCAAATCACATAAAAGGATTACAGACATTCATTGATTTACCAATCACCCTTGAAATGTATCAAGCATTTTTTAGATTGACCGATAGAAAGAAGAAGGAGCGGATTCTATGTCAATCCCGCTTCGCTCTGCATGGCGCCGGAGTCACTAATGAAAGATCGCTTCACTCGATTCTTAAATTCGGAACTCGCAAAGCTCGCCATCATCGCAACTTGTATCGCCATCCCCGTGATTGGTGGAATGGTGCTTTGCCAGTCCCTCATCATGAGGATGCTGCGTGAAGAGGCGCAGACGACATCCAGCGCATGGGTTTCCATGATGGTTGCGAGAAACCCTGATATCTTGACCTTGTTCACCGATGCCACCCCCTCGGTTCAAACGAAGCGCCTCCTCGACGAGGCCACCCAGGTGGGGGATATCTATAGATTTCGGATCTGGGACACGTCCGGAAACCTTGTCTACAATTCCGAGCGGCTCAAGTCAGTCGGAGCGCCGATCGCCTACAGCGGTAAACGCGTGGCCAATGCCGTAGCCTCGGGATCGGTTGTCAATGAAGTGCACGAGGGCGGTCCGCCCCAAAATGTTCCCTTTTTCGTTGAGTCGTTCATACCTGTCAAGCAGAATGGATCCGTCGTCGGGGTGTTCGACATCTATCTCGATCAGAGTGATGACGAGGTTCTTTATAAGAGATCTCTTCTCCTTACGGAAGGCATCATTGCCATCCTGGTACTCTTTGCAGCCGGGCTGCCGGGATACCTCGTCTATGCCCAGATGCGCGCCATAAGCGACGCCCGGGCGGAAGCCCAATTTCAATCCGAACACGATGGTCTAACCGGCATCCTGAATCGACACCGCATGGGCGACGTCGCAAAAGGCGCATTGGCCTTGAATCGCCGCAGAAAGGGGCGGGTTGCGGTCCTGATGATCGATCTGGATCGATTCAAAGACATCAACGACACCTTCGGACACGTGACCGGCGACAAGGTGCTGAAGGCAGTTGCAACGCGTCTGAAGTCGTCAATTCGCGAAGAAGATTCTGTGGCGCGGTTTGGAGGCGATGAGTTCGTCGTCCTCCAGATTGGAATGGCTCAGCCCGGCGGAGCGAGCTATCTCGCCAACCGTCTTATCGGAGTCCTGTCGGAGCCCTACGAAATTGGTGGCGCGCAATTCGCCTGTGGAGCGAGCATCGGTGTTGCGGTTTCGCCCCCGGATGCAGAAGACTTCGAAGCGCTCCTCGCCTGCGCCGATGCTGCCCTCTACAAGTCAAAGGCGGAAGGCCGCAATTCCATCAGCTTCTTCGAGCCCGGAATGGATGCGGACATCCGCGAACGGCACCAGATCGAAGCGGACATTCGGCGGGCTCTGTCAACAGACTCTTTTCGTCTCGCCTATCAGCCTATCCGCAATTTTCAAGATGGCAGCCTTATTGGATTCGAGGCCCTTTTGCGCTGGCCTGAAGGCTGGCCTCCGCAGTCTCCCGCCGCATTCATACCGGTCGCCGAAGAGTCTGGCCTTATCGACCGGCTCGGCGCCTGGACGCTTAATATTGCGTGCGAAGCCGCTGCCACTTGGACGAATCCCGTAAAAGTGGCAGTAAATCTATCGCCAGTTCAATTCCGTCACGGCAATCTTGTTTCCGTCGTCGAAAAGGCATTGAGAACCTCGGGGCTCGATCCTCAACGCCTGGAACTGGAAGTGACCGAGAGCGTGTGGATCCAGGACACGGACACTGTGCTCAATCAATTGGCATGCCTTCGTAGATTGGGAGTTTCCATTGCTCTGGATGACTTCGGAACAGGCTATTCAAGCCTGTCCTATCTCTGGAAATTCCCCTTTGACACCGTCAAGATCGATCGATCGTTTGTCACCGACATGGAGACCGAGCCCAAGGCGGCTGCCATTGTGAATACAATCATGGCACTGGGAAAGATACTGGATCTCACCATAACTGCCGAAGGTGTGGAGACGCCGGCACAAGCCAAGATCCTCAGAGAGGCCGGTTGTCACCAGGCGCAGGGCTTTCTGTTTGGCCGCCCGCTCCCCGTCGAGTCAGCCAACGCCCTTGCCAATGCAACTCCGATGTTTGCCATGAATGCGACAAACACGAGCAGCCTTCTTGCGGCCTCGTAGCTCCACATCCGGGCAAATCGCGCCCCACGGATCGCGACACATTAGACTGAAAGCTGGAACAAGCCTGTGTTCCTGCGGAGAAACCCTGTGCCCTACTACACGCGAGTGCTTTCCAAAGACGAAGAGTTCCCTGCCTTCGACGAGCTCGCTGAGTTCATTCGCTCCAGTCATCCCGACTACAAGCTGACGGTGGAAGAGGGCACGGAGGAGGAATGGGAGTCCCTGCTGCTTTCAGGCGACGACGAAGTAGAGGTCGCCGTCCTCGAGCGGAATCCTGTGAGCGACGGCTCCACGGGTCAGGACGAGGTCGCCGACTTCCTCGAAGAGACCCAGGACTGCAGACCGGAAACCGGCGTCGCGTGGCTGCATGAATTTCTTGACGAAGTGAAAACTGTCTACGCCTTCCAGCACCTGCAGGGATCGGAGACGGTAGACGGCGGCAATGCCCTCCACGGACTGCGCGCGCATCTCTGGGAACGCGGCGATGCCATTCTGCAGGCCGACAACGAGGGTTTCACCAACGAAGAGGGCTTTCACGTCGTCTGGCAGTTTTCCGACTCCGTCACCGGCCCGTGGAACATGGGTATCCTTCAGGACGGCACCTGGCACCATTTCAAGATGGACCTTGGCGACCCCGATCATCGCGAAGCATTTTTGAACGGCGAGATGCCGTCAGATCTCTCAGCAATTCGTCAATCGGAGCCGCGGCCGTAAAGCCTGATCGTCTATCGAACAGTCGTGACCTATCCCCGCTGTGCCTGCCATCACCCGACCGTGACAATTCCATACCCTAAAATTGAATTGAGGAAACCTGCACAATGTCACGCAAGAAACTGATTGCCGCCAATTGGAAGATGTACAAGACGCCGGCCGAAGCCAAGGCGTTTGTCGATGCATTTTTGCCACTCGTTGCCGGGCACACCCGTGACGAGATCGCCATTTTCCCATCGCCCGTCCTGCTGCCCACGGTCATCGCTGCATGCAAGGCCTCCAACGTCGCCGTCGGCTGCCAGAACATGCATTTCGCAGAAGAAGGCGCGTACACCGGCGAGACCTCGGTCGGCCAGCTCATCGCTGTCGGTGGAACGCACACCCTCATCGGCCACTCTGAACGCCGCCAGTACTTTGCTGAGACTGACGAAATCGTCAACAAGAAGCTGCACACCGCACTCAAGCACGGCATCGTTCCCATCGTTTGCGTCGGCGAAGTTTTGGCCGAGCGCGAAGCCGGCAAAACCGAACAGGTTCTCAAGACCCAGGTCACCGGCGCCTTTGCCGGGATCACGCCCGAGTCTGCGGCGCCCATCGTCATCGCCTACGAGCCCGTCTGGGCCATTGGCACCGGCAAGACCGCCACGCCCGAGATGGCTGTAGACGCGCACAAGATTATTCGTGCTGAAGTCGCGAAGCTGCTTGGCGCCGATGTTGCTGCGAAGATGCGCATCCTCTACGGTGGGAGCGTGAAGGGAGAGAACGCCAAGGCGCTCTGCTGCCAGGACGAGATCGATGGTGCCCTGGTAGGCGGCGCCAGTCTCAAGCCCGACTCCTTCACCGCAATTGTGAAGTACTAATCGCTTCTCGCGCGCTCAACACCGGACTGGCTGCCCGGCTCTCGCTTTTGATAGCCGGATAGACGCCAGACCAAGCACAGATGGTGTGTGCCCCATCCATGACACAGCTCCATCGTGGCATGGGTGGCAAAGCACGAACACAGGCTTAACGAACTGAGACATCCCCAATCCGTTGGTTGCCCTGCGAGATTGATGGAGAGCATTGCATCGCTGGCCCCATACAACTTGCCCGAAGCCGCCCGCCATCTGAACTCCGAGGAGGATAGTCATGGCAACGAAGAAGGCAACCAAAAAGAAATCCAGCTCGAGAAAATCGTCGGGGCGCAAATACTCCCCTTCCGCCGGCAAGGATGTCGAACGAGAGATGCGCGCGATGAAGCAGGGTAAGCTGAAATCAGGCCGTAGCGGCAAGAAGGTCACCAATCCGAAGCAGGCCATTGCCATCGGCCTCTCCGAGGCGCGGAAAGAAGGCAAGAAGGTTCCGGCAAAGAGTCTCTAGGCGCGCCGGCTGTGGCATGATCAGAGAACGATGCGTCGCCTGCTTCGCGCATTTTCCATTACGCTTCTTCTTTGCGGTTGTCTTCTGCGTGCGGCCGACCACGCCCCAGGCCGGTTCCTGATTCGCGGCAACATCGTTACGCCCCAAGGCGTGATTGCCAATGGCTGGCTCGATATTGAGGACGGCCGCATCGCGCAGATTCTCACAGCAAAGCCGGATTCCGCGGACGTGCCTGCGCTTGAGACGGATGACTTCATCTTTCCCGGCTTCATCGATCTCCACGATCATCCGACCTTCAATATCTTTCCACGCTGGACGCCGCCCCACAAATTTCCCAATCGCTATGCGTGGCGCGCGTGGGACGTCTACAAGCGCGATCTTGAGGATCGCGCCAATGCGCTCACGCGTGGCGGCGTCAGCTTCTGCGACATTGACGAATACGTCGAGGTCAAGGCCTTGATCGGCGGCACCACTTCGATGATCGGCTTCACCGGCCATGGTGTCCCCAAACGCCTCCCCGAGTGCATCAAGGGCCTCGTGCGCAACCTCGATGTTTACACCGGCTTTTACGGCCCCGACGAGGGTCACGAGCGTATCGCCAATTCCATCGGCATCACGCCACTCGACATGACGGCCGCAGAAGCCGCGGAGGTAAAGCAGCGCATCGCCGACGGCAGGATCGACCTGCTGGCCATCCACATCGCTGAGGGCCTGCCCACCGATCCGGAATCGGCGCAGGAGCTGGATGAGCTTGAGGCAGCGGGTCTGCTGACAGCCCACACCGCGCTCATTCACTCCGTTGGTTTGTCGCCGGCGCAGCTCAAGCGCGTTCATCGCGCGGGGGCGTCCATCGTGTGGTCGCCGCATTCGAATTTCGAGCTCTACGGTACGACAGCCGACGTGGATGCAGCCTTTCGCGAAGGCGTGCCCCTCGCGCTGGCGCCGGACTGGTCGCCGACAGGATCAGACAATATGCTGGACGAAATCAAATACGCGCACGATGTGAGCCGCGACAAACTCGAACGCCTCTTTTCCAGCCGCCAGCTTGTCGAAATGGCTTCGAGCATTCCCGCGCGCATCGCCCACATTGACGATAAGGTCGGCTCACTTGCGCCAGGGATGCTGGCCGATTTCTTCCTCGTGAGGCCGCCTGAAAAATTCGCAGGCAGCAACCCCTATGAGGCTCTCACAGCCGGTAATGTCACCACAGTTGACCTGGTGGTAATCGGCGGCGTTCCTGTCTACGGCGAGCCTCCCATGCTGGGCGCGCTGCGCCTGAAAACGGAATCGATTCAGGTGTGCGGCGCGGCCCGAGCGCTCAACGCCGATGCGCTTCCCGCAGGATCGTTCGCCGAGGTGGAGGCTCGGCTGACCGCGAGGATGAACGAGGTTGGTGCATCGCTGGCGCCATTGGCGGAATGCGTTCGATAGCGCCGAAATCAGAGCTTTCCGCGCAGTTCGCCCCCTTCGATCTTCGATTCAATCGCGAAGGCGCGGACTTCAGGGTCTTCCTCGTTTTCGCCGGTGCAGGGATCGAATGCATACGCATGCCACGGGCAAACAACCTTGCCCGCTTCGATGAATCCCTCGGCAAGCGGGCCGCCCT
Organism: uncultured Acidobacteriaceae bacterium; assembly: GCA_963830285.1. Lineage (GTDB taxonomy): Bacteria > Acidobacteriota > Terriglobia > Terriglobales > Acidobacteriaceae > Telmatobacter. Next base: position 295,986 of record CAWHLU010000005.1, on the reverse strand, counting down.
CATGCGGACAGGTTCCATCGAGAACACATATCTTTCCATGCACGTTGGCCACGCACAGGGCGCGGCCGGCAATCGTGAACTCCTGCAACGCGCCCACCGGAGGCAACTCGCCCTCAGAACAAATTCGCACAAAGTCCGACATGGTCATCTCTCCCGTCTGCTGCTGAGTGCCTCGCCGTGACCGCGATGGCCCAATTGGAGCGGTTCTTCCGTTGGATGTAGTATTGCCGGCTTCATATCAGGTGGATTTTTCTCGATGCAAAACCCGCTTCGCCTTTTGGGCTTCGCCCTATAGTAACCGGAGAACCGCTATAGCATAAACCTGTAGCACCACCGGTGTGCAGGTGAAGATGAGTAAAGCCAAGTCGAACCGAAAAGACCGCACGTCCTCGGCATCGAGATCGCCCAGTCAGCGCTCCTACGGCGGGGGCGCTTCCGCACCGCCAACTGTTTCCGCAAAGTGGCTGCTGAGCGCCGGGGCGATGGCCCTCGCGGGCGCGGTGTTCTGCGCATGGTGCACCTTGTGCATCCTCTTCTGGCAGGGAAACTGGCAGTTGCTGTACCACCCCGCCTCGGCCGTGACGCGCACGCCTGCCAGCGTGAATTTGCCCTTCGATTCCGTCGGGTTTGCCACCAACGCGGCCGGCGACCCGCAACTTCGCGGCTGGTGGATTCCCGCGTCGCCTCAAGCTCACACTACCGCGATTTATCTCCACGGCGCCGACGGCAACCTTGGCGACACGGTCGACGTTCTTGCGCGGCTGCACGCCGCCGGGGTGAACATTCTTGCCTTTGACTATCGCGGCTATGGGCAAAGCCACTTTGCGCGCCCCAGTGAAGCGCGCTGGCGCGAAGACGCCGATTCTGCGATCGGCTACCTGACTGGAACCCGGCACATTCCCGGCAATGCAATCATCCTTGTCGGGAAGGATCTCGGCGCCAACCTCGCCATCGAAGTCGGCGGCAGCGCATCCCGACCTTGCCGGCGTTGTCCTCGAACAGCCGCTCGCATCTCCCACCCTGGCCATGTTCAGCGACGCGCGCGCGGACCTTGTGCCGGCACATTGGCTGGTGAGCGACCGCTGGCAAACCCCCACCGCTGCCGGAAACATCCTGATTCCATCGTTGTGGTTTTACTGGACGGCAGAGCGCGATGGCGCGCCGCAGCAGGACAGGCCGGAAGCCTATGAAAAGGTGCCGGCGCGCAAGACCCTCGTCTGGCTCACCAACGCGCCGAATGAGCCGGAGCAATTCCGATCTGCGTTTTCCAGTTGGCTCGATCAACTGCCGGCGGCAGCGCGATGACTCAGCGCGGCATGTCGCGGTGTACAGCCTTGACCTGATAGCCGGCCTTCGCCAGCCGTCTCGTCATCTCCTCGGCCATCATCACGCTGCGGTGCTGCCCGCCGGTGCAGCCGAAGGCAACCGTCAGGTAGCTCTTCCCTTCCTTCACATAGTGCGGCATCAGGAAGAGCATCATGTCGGTGACTTTCGCGAGAAACTCTCCCGTCTGCGGAAAGCCCGTCACGTAAGCGGCGACTTTCGGATCGAGGCCGGTCTTGTCGTGGAATTCCGGCACAAAGTGCGGATTGGGAAGAAAGCGCACGTCGAATACAAGGTCCGCATCCAGCGGCACGCCATTCTTGAACCCGAAGCTGAGGCAGGAGACCAGCATGGTCTGGCTCTGATCCTCATGGCCGAATCGCTTCTGGATCTCCGCGCGCAGCTCGTGCACGTTGAAGCGCGAGGTATCGATTAGCGTATCGGCGACGTTGCGGATCGAATCGAGCATCTGCCGCTCTTCAACAATGGAACGCGAAACGGTCTCAGAGCGTCGCAACGGATGCGGCCTGCGCGTTTCGGAGTAGCGCCGCACCAGCACCGGATCCTGCGCATCGAGAAAGACAACTCGCGTGGGCAGCACCCGCTTTACGCGTTTGATGATCTCGGGCAGACGATCGAACGCCTGCCCTTCGCGCACGTCTACAACAATCGCCGCGCGGTCAATGTCTTTCGATTTTTGCACCAGGCCGGCGAACTCCGGCATCAGTTCCAGCGGCAGATTATCCACCGCCTGATAGCCAAGGTCCTCAAAGGTTTTGAGCGCGGAAGCCTTGCCCGCACCGGAAATCCCGGTGAGAATGACCAATTCCTTCTTTGAGGCTTTCGCGGCTCTTCCCCGTTCCGTAGAACGACGACGCGTACCGGAGGTCGGCTGAGGAGGAACCATGCGCTCATCCTACACCGTTTGGCGCTCACACAAATCCGTCGTCTTCCGGCCTGTTACACGAAGGTTACACATCCTTCCTCAGGGAACTTCGACCAGTTCCATCTGCCCGTCGCGGCGGCGATGCAGCACGTACAACGTGCCAAAGCGATTGCGAAAGATCAACAAATCGCGGTCACGGAATTCGGTATCCTTGACGGCTTCCTCGATGGTCATCGGCTTCACCGAGATGGCCTCGCCGCTGGAAAGGATGTGCGGCTCGACCAGGGTGGTGCTGACAGGAAATGAGTGAACGGCGATGGCGGTTTTGACTTTCGCGCGGGTCAGTTTGCCGTTTTCAGCCAGCCCTTCCGGCTGCGCTCCGCGCTTGGGATGCGTCACGGGCGGAGCGGTCAGCAGCTTGTCCAGCTTGGGCAGGCGTTTGCGCTCAAACTGGCGATCGCGATAGCGCAGGGCCTGGTTTTCGGCATGCTGGATGGCAATGCGCAATGCGGCCTCTAACGTATCGGCTTTACCGGCCGCCTCGATGGTTTGAACTCGTGCCTTGATGGTCAACTCCGCAATCTGCAGATGGCGCTGCGCGCGAAAGGTGATGCTGGCGCGCGCGGTTTTGCCCAGAATTCTGCCTACCCGCTCCAGTCCTTCTTCGGCCTGAGAACGCACGGATTTGGGAATGCTAACTTGCCTTGCGGTGAACTCCACTTCCATGGTCAGCCTCCGCTCTTCCCTCTCCGGGCCAGCGAGGCTTCCGGAGAGAATCGGATTGTATAGCATTCCGTTGCATCGCGAAACGCTCGCAATCCGCCCGTTCAAGGATTCTACGATTCCGGGCACCAATCCCGCGAGGCCCCGGACGGACGGGCAGATCGGCGCGGCGTCGGAATGACGCACCCGGATAACGCACCGTGTTGACCACGTGCAAAAAATGGCTTCGCGATTTGCAGCGCGAGCAGAATAGAATGTGCACGATGGCCCCTGCGACCACATTGCCAAGTTTGAAGTACGCCGACATGGACGGCGAGCACTTTTTTACGCTCGCCGGCGAATGCACCTCTATCGGCCGCTCTCCCGACCAGGACCTCGTTCTGAAGGAGGCCTATGTTTCGCGCCGTCACGCGGTGATCTCTAAGCAGAATGGCCATTTTGAGCTGGTCGATCAGAATAGTTCGCACGGCACATTTCTGAACGGCCAGCGCATGGAGCGTTCCTGGCTCAAGACCGGCGACAGCCTCCAATTCGGATCGCTCAATGCCGCCACGTTCCGGTTTCTGCAGGCAGCCGGCATCGCAGACGGCGGTTCCAGCCTCGCGACCGACCTGCTTTCCGCACTCTCTGTCTTTGCGCCTACCGACAAAAACATTCCTCAGCCCGCACGCGAGATTGAGAAGCTTAACTTTCTGCTGAACGCGGCGCGCCAGCTCAACGCGGGCGGCGCCATTACCGATATTTTTCACGCGCTGCTGCAGCTTTCGCTCCAGCTGACCGGGGTTGAACGCGGTTTTGTTTTCTTGCTCGAAGGCGAAGAAATGCGCCTGGCGCCTGGGTCTGCGATCGGATGGAAGCACGGTCGAAGAAGACTCCTCCGTCTCTCGCCGGGCCATGCAAAAGGCGATCGAAAGCGACTCGAAGTTTTTTCTCAGTGATACTCTGGCCGACGACAGCGCCTCGGGGTGGGCCAGTGTGGTGGCCAACTCCATTCGCAGCATTTACTGCATTCCGCTGCGCAAGCACATCTCTCCCGCCGAGCCCAATCGCCTGATGGGTGTCCTGTATCTCGACAGCCAGGTAGGCGCCGGCAGCCTGAGCGATATCGACCACCGGGTGCTCGACACGCTTGCCAACGAGGCATCGACGCTGCTGCACAACGCCCTGCTCGCCAAAACCGAACAGAAGGCTCGGCAAGCCGCCGATGAGCTGGCAGTCGCTGCATCGATCCATTCCGGGCTGATGTCGATGACGATGCCACGCCTGAGCTTTGCCGAACTCCACGCGCGCAGCCTCCCCTGCTACGCAATCGGCGGCGATTTCTACGACGCCATCGTGCTGGACGACTGTCTCTGTCTGGTCATTGCCGATGTGTCCGGCAAGGGTGTCTCGGCGTCGATTGTCGCTGCTACGCTGCAGGGCATTATTCATGCGCTCTTGCTCACGGGCCAGTCGCTACCGGGGATCGCCGACCTGGTGAATCGCTTCCTGTGCACACGCCAGGTGGGCAAGTATGCCACCATGATCGTGCTGAAACTGTTCCCCAACGGCTGTGTCGAGTACATGAACTGCGGTCACATTCCGCCGCTGCTGATCACCCCGACAGGCACCCTGTACCTGGAAGAAGCAAACCTGATCGTGGGGATCATCGCCGAAGCGACCTACACATCATCCCAGTTCACCCTGCAACCCGGTGATCGCATCCTGTTGACCACCGATGGCATCACGGAGATTGAAGACAAGACAGGCCAACAGATCGGCATTGAAGGCCTTGCGAGCATTGCGTACCTGCCCAGTCTCGAAGCAGTGATCGAACACCTCACCCGGTACCAGGCTTCCAACGAAGCCCAGGACGATTGGACGCTTCTGGATATTCGCTACACCGGGAAGTAGCCCCGATGGGGTTCCACAGCTGCTGTGTTCCGCAGCCGCAGTGCCCAGTGGCCTTTTCATCTCCCAGGGTCGACGGCGACATGCCCTGGTCGTCAGGATGGAAGTAAAAGACACCTCGACGGATCTGGAAATCTACTATGAAGCATCGAACCGCTCTAGGCGTCGCGCTGCCTTCGCTGGTGCGTGGATGGGATATTCATGTCTTCGCGGTATTTTGCCACCGTGCGCCGGGTCAGCTGGATGCCCTGCGCCTGCAACTGAGCGGCAAGCTGGTCGTCGGTCATGGGGTGGCGGGGATCTTCATCGTCGATCAGCTTGCGCACTTTGCGCTTCAGCAGCAACAGAGGCGTATCGGCGCCTTCCGGCCCGTTCGATCCCTCCGAGAAGAAGAAGCGCAGTTCGATTACGCCCTGCGGGGTATGGGCATACTTGTTGGCTACGGCCCGGCTCACCGTGGAAGGATGGACGCCGATCTCTTCGGCCACCTCCTTGATCATCATCGGCCGCAACGCTTCGATGCCCTGGTCGAGGAAATCCTGCTGCCGCCGGACAATGACCTCGCAAGTTCGCAGAATCGTGCTCTTGCGTTGCGCAATGTTGCGCATCAACTGCATCGCCGAACGGAAGCGCTCTTTGACGTACTCCTTGACTTCCTTCTCGGTGCCTTCGGCCACCAGCATGCGCCGGTAGCGCGCGCTCAACCGCAGGCTGGGCAGGTCCTCTTCGTTCATCGAGACCACCCACTCGCCTCCGCGCTTGGTAAACACCACATCCGGCTCGATCAGCCGCGTCTGCTCGCGGTTGTAGAGCCGTCCGGGCCGCGGTTCCAGGGTGCGGATAAACTCTATGCCGGCATGAGCTTCTTCCGGCGTCACGTGCAGCGCCTTGGCCAGATCCTTCACATCGCGCTTCTGCAGCAGCTGAAGGTGATCGCGCACGATCTGCGCGGCCACTTCCATCGAGCGGCGTCGCTCTTCAAGTTTCGCCTCGGCCTCCACTTTGAAGCCGCGATGCGGATCCTCCTGCCCATTCTCACCGTGATGCGCATAGACCTTGCTCAGTTCCGCTTGCTGGGCTGCGATCTGGGTCAGAAGGCACTCGCGCAAATCCGGCGAAGCTACTCCGGCAGGATCGAGGTGCTGCACCAGGTCGATGCCCCGCTTGACCAGCTCGCACAGCGCTTCACGGGTCTGCCCCTCGTTTTCAGGAAACTGCGCAAACGCGTCAATCAGCTCATCGTGGCTGACGGTAAGGTAGCCGTCCTCGTCAAGGTTGCCGATAATGAACTCGGCCGCGATGGCCAGCTCCGGCTCGAGCGTCAATGCTCCCAGTTGCCACGCCAGGTGATCCGACAGGGTGGTCGGCTGCGAAAGGAAGTTCTCGAATGAGGGCTTTTCGCTGTCTTCATACTCCGGCTGGGTGCGGTACCCCGGATCGAGATAATCCTGAAAATACGAACCGAAATCAATCTCGTTGAAGGGGTCCTTGGGCTCGGCCGCAGGCTCTGTCGTACCGACATCCAGGCGCTCCGGGGGCTGCAGATCGTGCTCCTGCCGGCTCGCCACTTCGTCCAGCATTGGAACCGTCTCGTCGATCTCTTCCAGGACGGGGTTTTCCACCATCTCGGCATCGATCATTTCCTTGAGTTCGAGCTTGTTGAGCGCAAGAACGCTCACCATCTGCATCAGGCCCGGCGTGAGGACCTGGCGTTGCGACACCTTCAGGTTCAATCTGGGTTGTAACAGCGCCATAAGTGGGACTCAATTCCCAGTAGGACTCGCTCTAAGTGTAATCGGGTAGCAGGCATGATGCACGCCACCCCCTCACTCAGGCCCCGGAATGTACGCCTGGATGCGCATCCCGGGTCGAGGTCCCGGACGGCCAGTCGCCCTCCTGAAATCCGCGCTGCGGGGCTGGGTGGTCTCCACGGGGCGAACGACTGCGATCAGGCGGCATCCGGTCACCTGGGCTTGTGCAAATCCTGCTAATTCAATGAGAATCCTTCTCCCAGGTAGATGCGGCGGACCTCGACGTCGTTTCCCAGCTCGTGCGGCGTACCGGCGCGGAATATCCGCCCTTCCGCAATGATATAGGCGCGGTCAGTCACGCTCAACGTCTCCCGCACGTTGTGGTCGGTAATCAGGATCCCGATCCCGCTCGCCTTGAGGTCGAAGATGATCTTCTGCAATTCCAGCACGGCAATGGGGTCGATCCCGCTGAAGGGCTCATCGAGCAAGATGAAATTTGGTTGAATACACAACGATCGCGCGATCTCAACGCGCCGCCGTTCGCCACCCGACAGGGCATATCCGCGCGTGCCGCGAATATGCCCGAGGTTCAACTGGGCAATCAGGCGCTCCGTCCGCGACTTGCGTTCCCGCGTATCGAGCGCCTGCGCCTCCAGCACTGCGAGGATGTTTTCCTCAACGGTGAGCTTCCGGAAGACCGACGGCTCCTGCGGGAGATAGCTGATGCCGTAATTGCGGGCCCGCAGGTACATCGGCACCCGCGTAATATCGCTGTCGTCGACCAGAATGCGCCCGGTCTCGGGCACCACCAGACCGACGATCATGTAGAAACTCGTTGTCTTGCCGGCGCCATTCGGCCCCAGGAGCCCTACGACCTCGCCGCGCGAGATCCTCAGGTTCACTCCGCGCACCACCTGGCGGCCCTTGTATGACTTTCCGATTCCCTCAGCGATCAGTGTTTCCATCTAACTCCCAGGGTGCGATAAACAGCACCCCAGCTACTTTGGCGCCGTCGTTACCGTCGTCGTCTTGCGTCCATCGCCTTCGATACTGACGCTATCATCGCGACTATTGAAAATCAAAGCCTGCCCGGTCACCGTCCCGTGCGTTGGATCCGTCAATTTCGGCGGCGTCGCGGCGGTCCCCGTCAGCACATAGTTTCCGGTGTCGCTTGTATAGACGAGCTGTTCGCCGGTTCCGTGGCGGCTTTCGGATGAAATCTCCACGTGGCCGGTCGACGTCATCCGGTCCACCTGCGCTGCCTCGCCGTCTTTCCCCGCGTGATTTCCCGGCGGCAGCAGAGTCAGTTCCAACTCATTTGAAATCGTGGTCGCGTCCGCGGTGTTCGAGACCACCCTCCCCGCCACGCCGGCCCGCATCACCGCCTTGCGCTCCGCGCTCGAGTATTTGAGATCTCCACCGCGAACGCGGATCACCGATGGGTCCTTTGGCTTTTGCGAACCCTCAGCACCCGGAACTGCGGCTGTCGCGCTGACCATGACCACCTGGACCGGGCTCTTCGCGCTCGTCGTCTGCGCCACAAGGGTCTGCCTGGTCCGATCAAGCACAATTACCGGGGCAACCACGGAATTGCCCTGCTGCCACAGGCGCGCATTGCCCCTGAACGTCGCAGCGCCGGTAGAATGCTGCAGTTCCGCGCTCTCTGCGATGACATGCGTCGGGCCCTGGGCGCCGAAGTTCGCATTGACGCTTCTCGTGCTGCTGTTGTCTCGCCTGGCCCCCGGAGCTTCGCCAATCCACGTTGCCTTGACATTGCCCTGCGCGAAAGCATCGCCGGATTCCTGCGACACATTCAGTTTTTCCGCCGTCAATTCCAGCCCTCCATCCGTAACGCGCGGGCTTTCGGTCAAGTGCAGCCATTGGCCGGCATTGTCATAAACCGCGTGCCCCGCGGTCGCGCGCATAACCGCCTGTTCAACGCCTGCCTTTGCGGGCGGCTGCTCGGTCAGCACTACATTTCCATTCATGGTGGCCGTCTCGATCTGCATCTCTTGGCCCGGCCTGCTGCCGCTGGTTTCTGGTGCGTTCGCCGCAGCGGCCAGGTGAGCCTCGAGTGCGTCGCCATTCATCGCCTCCTGCGTTCCGTTTGCCGTCGTCTCCGCGATCGCCGTGTGGCCGCGCCCGATCAGTTTTGTCAATGCTCCGTTGGCGCCGAACTCTCCACTCACATCGTCCGCGCTGAGTTTTTCGGGAGTCGCCGGCCCGTCTCCACGCCGGCTCGTCGCCGCCACTGAGACCCCGCCGGTTCCATGAATCGTCTCCGGTTCAATCCTTCCTTTGCCTGCGTTTCTGAATGTCAGATCTGCAACCGGCGACATCCATGTCCGGTGAGTGTGCAACGGCCCCTGCGCGGACGCTGTCTCGTCGTCGCTTACGATCTGAACCCCGCGTTCGAGGTGAGCGCTGCGCAGCACTCCCTGCGATGCGAAGGCCAGATCCATAGTCGGCGATGTTCCGTGGATTTTTCGGCCCTTGTTATCGGAATCGATCGTGACACCGCCTTGCAGGTGGCCGTGCAGGGGCTGGTTGTGTTCGTCAAAATCGAGCGTTCCCGTTGGCGCTGCCAGCCGCCCGCCCGTCGCCGTCACAAGCTGGAATCCCTTGTCCGCCAGAAGATGCTCGGCCGAACCATCATCTCTGAAATAGACTCTGGCCTCCGTCGCGCTGGAAACATCCTTGCGATAGCGCACCAATGCTGACACAAGTTCGCATACCTGGTCATCTCGATGAAAGACCGCGTGCTGCGCCGTCATATTCACGGGATCGGAGCCGCGCTGAACCTGCAACTGCACTGCGTGATCGAGCACCAGCAGCCCATCGTGCGCGTTGTAATTCGCGCCCATTGCGCTACCGCTGCCTTCGGTCAGCGTAAATTCCACTCTCTCCGCGGTCGAAGCCTGCCCACTATTGCGGTCGAAGATCAGTCCGCTGGTCTTCACCTGAATCTCGCCGCCGGCGGCGCTGTGCGCCGCAGAGGCCAGCGGAGTGTTCTGCTGTTTTGGGGCCAGCATCCGGTCTGCCGTGGCCTTGGGAGCGATCGCCGGAGCTATCGTCGGCTTCATCAGCGTAATCTCTACCGGGCCTACTGCCTTTGCAATTCCACTGTTCGGGTCATACTCGAATTCATCGCCCGCAATGCGGTCCACCCGGCTTCCATCTTCGGCGTAGAGCTCGATATTCACTTCGTGCAATTGCAGAAATACCTTGCCGTCCCGCTTCAACTGGATCTGCTTCGAAGCGCGAATCTTGTACAGGGTGCGTCCCCGCACCTCGTGCGTATAGACAAAGCCGTTCGCCTCTTCCTGAATGTTCAGTCCGAGTTTTTGCGGCAGGTCTTTGCGGATGAAGCGGTTTCGAAACCGGGCAGTCCCCAGAAACACGCCCAGTGCGATCACCAGCAGCACTCCGGCCAGCAGCACCAATGTACGCAGTCGCTCAATCGTGAAGCGCATCTTAGTTCGTCATACCGAGGCGCGCCGCCAGCCGCTGCGCGAGGCTTTCTCCCAACTCGCTCCACAGCAACCGTGCTGTCGCGCCCGAGTCTTTCTCCGCCGCCGTGGTCAGCTCCACCAGCTGCCGAACGTTCTCTTCCACGTGGCGCGCTGCGATGGTATCAAGCTCAATCTCCTCGTCGAGAAACACCGCATCGCTGCCGAAATTGACGCGGATGTGCCCGTCCTGTTCGTAGGTGCCCTCGTCAAAGAGTGGCCCATAACCGGTCACGCTCACCAGCCGCGGCTCCCGCGCCCAGCGCGTTTCCAGCCCTCCGTCAGCAGGTTCCGCCTCCCACAAGCTCCAGCCGATCTGAAACTCGTAGGCATAGTCTTCGTGCAGCAGTTCCAGGGCATCATTCACGGCCAGCCGCGGCTCCAATCCGCGTTCACCGCGCCCGAAGACCTTCTGAAACACGGGGGATTCGCCCCAGTTCACCGGCCACACGGTGGCGGAATAAACCCGTGCCTCCCCGCCGTGCCTGGCAAAAGCTCCGAGCACGGCCGTCAGCTTGTCTGCCAAACCCGCCAGGCGCAGATTTGGGTACCAGAAACTCAAATACAGCGTGTCCGCCATCTCTATTGATTGTAGACGCGCCCCATCCCCGGTTGATGCATCCCAAATCTGCCGATTACCTCTTGCGACCGCTACACTGAAGCGCACATCCTATTAAGGCGAAGGAGTTTTCATTCATGCCTACAGCCTCTCAAACCATCTCCGCTGCTGCCGCCGGAACCATCGCACTCGGCGATCTCACCGTCAACCGCCTCGGCTATGGCGCCATGCGCATTACCGGAAAGGGCATTTGGGGACCGCCCGCTGACCACGCCGCCGCCATCGCCACGCTCCGTCGTGCCGTTGAACTTGGAGTCAACTTCATCGACACGGCCGATTCCTACGGCCCAAATGTTTCGGAGGAACTGATCGCGGAAGCCCTCGCACCCTATCCAGCCGGATTGGTGATCGCAACCAAGGGCGGATGGGAGCGCGTCGGTCCCGGCCAGTGGATCCACAACGCCAGCCCCAAGCATCTTCAACAGGCCGTTGAAGGCAGCCTGAAGCGTCTTCGGCTCGACCGGATTGCCGTCTACCAGCTGCATATTCCCGATCCTGCCGTGTCTTTCGACGCGTCGATGGAGACACTGGCCCGCCTGCGCGAAGCCGGCAAGATCCAAAACGTCGCTCTCTCCAACGTCACCCTTGAACACCTGGAGCGCGCGCGCAAGATTGTCCCCATCGTCTCCGTGCAGAACCGCTACAGCTTTGCCGACCGCGAGTGGGACTTCCTGCTCGATCATTGCGAAAAGAACGGTATTGCCTTTATCCCCTGGGCTCCACTCGGTCAGAATCGTCAGGCTAACGACCTCCTCGACAAGGCTGCCAAGGAACTTCAAGCAACACCGTTGCAGATCGCGCTCGCCTGGCTGCTCAGGCGTTCCCGGGTCACTCTGCCCATTCCCGGCACGTCCTCCGTAGCGCACGTCGAAGAGAACATCGCGGCCGCCGGATTGAAGCTGCCGGATCAGATTTTCAATGAACTCTCTGCCGTACAGTCGCCCCACGCCGTCCTCCGCTAAACCGCAAATGCAGCTTTGTTGACTCCGAGGTGTCATCCTGAGCGGAGCAGCTTGGGGCCCCGCAGACGACATCGTCGTCTGTGGGGCAAGCGGAGCGAAGGATCTGCTTCTTTCTCCGCACCGACGTCCTTCCGAAGCACAGCGGGAAATCAGCACGAACCCTGCCCACCTGCTATCCTGCGCAGCATGAAGCAAGCGACCTACGCCGCCGCCATCGCGCTTCTCCTGCTCAGCGCCTGCAAGTCCAGCCCTAATCCCGCGTCTGCTCCGTCGACAGCGTCCGACCGAGCGCGGCCACATGTAGCGACCGGCTCGGGCTTCGATTACTACCTGCTGAACCTCTCCTGGTCGCCCGAGTTCTGCTATTCGCATTCCGATGCGCCCGAGTGCGCATCGCACTCCACATTTGTCCTGCACGGCCTGTGGCCGCAAAACACCAATGGAAGCTACCCCGAGAAGTGCTCGAACGCAGCCGGACCGAGCGACCCATCGGCCTTCAAAGACATCTATCCAGACCAGGGATTGCTTCGAACACGAATGGAGCACCCACGGCACCTGCTCAGGCCTCAATGCAAACGACTTCTTCAACAACGCGCGCACTGCCTATCAATCCGTCACCATCCCGCCCGCGCTTGCAGGAATCACGTCGCAGGCGTCGATGCCGCCCGACGAGATCGTCTCGCTCTTCACCCGCGCCAATCCGGGACTCTCGTCCGACAGTGTCGCCATCAGCTGCGGCCACAACTTTCTCACCGCCGTCGAAGTCTGCCTCGACAAATCGCTCCACCCCATCGCCTGCGGCCCCATCCGCTCCTGCCGCGCCAACACGGTTCGCATTCCGCCACCAAGATAAGAAGCCGAGACGCTCCGCATCAATCGATAAGACAATGGGTGCCCATGTCTCGAGACATGGGAAGGAAGTCTCAATCTGCATGAATGAGGGTGCCCCATCCATGACGTGGCCTTATCGCGTCATGGGTGGGAAAGCAAGAAGCTAAAGGCCAGGAACTAGCGGCTACCCCGTCACAATCTCGCTGAAGTCCGCAATCCCCGAGAACCCGCGCAGCACGCCGTCAATCAGGCCAAGATGCGCACCGCGCACCGCCGCATCCGGATCCAGCACCATCACTTTGTCGAAGAACGCATCCACCACCGGCCGCAGCGTCGCGATCTTCGCAAGCGCCTCGCCGTATGCACGCTCGTGCCGCAGTTTCGCAACTTCGGGAGCCAGCGCACTTGCCGCATCATGCAGCTTCGCGGCCTCCGCCGACAATGCCACGTCATCCGGCGATCCCACGGCGAACCCCTTCTCCGACGCTTGCCGCAAAATGTTGTTGATCCGCTTGAACGCCGCGGAAACCGCTTCGAAATCCGCCGATGCCCGCGCCGCCGTCAATGCCTGCGCCCGCGCCATCGCATCGCGCACATCGTCGGCGTCCGCCGCCAGCACGGCGTTCACCACGTCATACGCAAACCCGCGCACGTCTTTGAGATAAAAATGCAGCCGCTCGCGCAGAAACGCCGAAACCTCGCGCTCATTCACATCGTCGGTCAAGGCCGAATGCGCGACCTCGCTGAGCTTCAGCGGCAAGTCCGACTCGGCCAGAATCTTTACAATCGCATTCGCCGCGCGACGCAGCGCAAATGGATCCTTCGACCCGGTCGGCTGCAATCCAATGCCGAACATCGATGCGATCGTCTGGATCCGATCGGCAAGGCCCAGCAGCTGCCCTTCCACGGAAACAGGAATGGCATCCTCGGTTGAGGCCGGCATGTACTGCTCGTAGATCGCCAGCGCCACGCGTTCCCCCAGTCCCTGCGCTCGCGCATAAAGCCCGCCAACGATTCCCTGCAGCTCGGTGAACTCCTTCACCAATTCGGTCGTAAGATCCGTCTTCGCCAGCCGAACTGCTTCCATCAGCGCGGCTTTGTCATGCTTCACACCGGCCTTTGCCCCAACCTCTGACAACCAGTTCGCCGACTCCAGGTTTTCTTCGGTCTTCCAGTGATACGAGCCGAGCTCTTTCTGGAACGTAACGTTCTTCAGGCTTTCCACGCGTTCGGCTAGCGGAACCTTCTGGTCGAAGTCCCAGAAGAAGCGCGCATCCTTGAACCGCGCCCGCAACACCCGCGCATTGCCATGGCGGATGATCGCGTTCCCCTCGTCATCGGCCTTCGTATTCAGCACCGCCAGAAAATGCGGCGCAAGCTTCCCGTTCGCATCTTCAACGGCGAAGTACTTCTGGTGATCGCGCATCACCGTCACCAGCACCTCTTCGGGCAGCGCCAGATACTCCGGCTCAAAATTGCCGAGAATCACGGAGGGCCATTCCGTCAGGTGCGTCACCGTTTCGACAAGACCCTCGTCCTCGCGCCACCGCGCACCAGGCACCGATCGCGTCACCTTGTCCAGAGCCTTGCGAATTGCATGCCGCCGCTCCGCCACATCGACAACAACGGCTGCACTGCGCAGAGTCTCGGCATAATCTTTGGCAGATCCGATCACCACCGGCGCATCGCCATGAAGGATGCGATGACCACGGCTGGCATTCGCAGCATGAATACCTGCAATCTCCAGCGGCACCACTTCGGAATCGAGCATGGCCACAACCCAGCGCACCGGCCGCACGAACCGCTCCGGCTTCCCCGCCCGCCAGTACATGTTCTTCGCCCAGTAGATGGCCAGGACTTCTTTCGGCAAATCGGCAACCAGCACCTGCGGTGCGGCTACTCCCTTGCGCGTGATCGTTGCCCCGACGTACTCGCCCTTTGCCGTAACCACTTTTTCGAGCGCGTCCACTGCGACCCCGGCCTTCTTTGCAAAGGCCTCCGCAGCGGCCGTAGAAGCGCCATCCTTGAACGCCACCTTCCACGAAGGACCCGTCAGCTTTTCTTCCACATCGGCCTGTGCCGCGCGCACGCCCTCTACCAGCACGGCCAGCCGACGCGGCGTCGAATAGGTTTTCACCGTCGCGCCGTCTTCGAGCAACCGCTCCCGCGTCAGCAGATCGTGCACGCGCCGACCCAGCTCTGCCTCGGCTCCCGCAATCATGCGGGCCGGAACTTCCTCCAGCCCAATCTCTAAGTAAGAAGTCAGACATGAATTTCGATTCTTTCTTTGAGATCATCAGCCGTCAGCTTTCAGCTCGCTTCCGCTCGTTCTTACATCTTCAAAATCTCACTGGCGATCATCCACAATGCACTGAAACCTGACAGCTGAGAGCTGAAAGCTCAAGCGCAGGCCTGCTGCACCGCATACGCCTTGGCCACACCCACAGCCAGCGCGCGAATCCTCCCAATCACTCCCACCCGCTCCGTCACGCTGATCGCGCCGCGCGCATCCAGAATGTTGAACAGATTTGAGCACTTCAGCGCCAGCTCGTACGTAGGCAGCAGCGGAAAGCGCCTCTTCTCGGCCGCCGTCGCCGTTTCGGTCGCCATCAACTCATTTGCACGCTTCAGCAGATCGTGCGCCTCAGCCTCATACAGCCTGAAGTGCTCCCACAGTTTCGGAACTTCCGCTTCCTCGAAGTTGTAAACCGAAAACTGCAATTCTTCCGCGAGCCGCACTTCCCCATACGTCATCTCCGCACCGGTCTCCGGATCGCGCGCCCAGACGATGTCGTAGATCGAATCCACATCCTGCAGAAACTGCGTAATGCGCTCGAGCCCGTACGTCAGCTCCGCGCAGATCGGATCGAGATCCATCCCGCCGCACTGCTGGAAATAAGTGAACTGCGTAATCTCCAGCCCATCCAGCATCACCTGCCATCCCACACCCCAGGCGCCGCCCGCCGGCCACTCCCAGTTGTCTTCTTCAAACTTGATGTCATGCTTCGCAAGATCGATCCCAATCGCCTCAAGCGATTGAAGATATAACTCCTGTACATTCACCGGCGGTGGCTTCAGAATCAGCTGAAACTGGGTGTGCTTGAACAGCCGGTTAGGGTTCTCGCCATAGCGCCCATCCGCCGGCCTCCGCGAAGGCTGCGCATAGCCAACCCGGTATGGCTTCGGCCCCAGCACCCGCAGAAACGTCTCCGGCGCCATCGTGCCTGCGCCCACTTCCACGTCATACGGCTGTTGCAGCACGCACCCGCGCTCCGCCCAGAAACCCTGCAGGCGAAACAACAATTCCTGAAACGTGAGCGCTGATTTTTGATGAGAAGACGCTACCGGGGTAGAAGCCACAATACCTTCATCTCTTTCCCTGGGACTGAAGCTGATTTTAGCAGTCACCGTTCACAAAGACCTGCTGTCCCCAAGAATCGAGGGCAGACAGATTGACGCATTGCGAACACCCGAACTGTGCACCAAATCACAGTCCTCTCGAGCCCGTGCCAACTTCTCCCACAACCCCAACAGAATCAATGCGTCCGACTGGTCCGAAAGTCGCATGCCCCTACCACGTTCCGCATCTGTTCCTGTATCAACAACCTTCCTAAAATAAACAGGGTAGGGGAAGACCGCTTGCGCACGACCACGCGATTCTGGATAGGCACGGCGGTCACGCTGACCCTGGCACAGGTCCTGGGGTCAGTACTCCTCCCGCGTGGGTATGCCCTCACCGCCATCAGTGATTTTGCATTAGCACTGCTCCTGCTTGCGCTTGCAGTTGTATTCGCAAAGAACGCCATTCCCACCCGCGGACGCCTTCGGGTCTTCTGGATCATGCAATCCGTCGGCTGGTTGATGCTGTTCGTAGATCAGCTCGGGTGGATGCTCTACGACCTGGTTTTGCGGAAACCCGTTCCCAGGCCCTTTGCCCTCGATGTTCTCTTGTTTCTTCCCGGAATCCTGATGCTGGCAGGCTTTCTGCTGCAGCCCCACCTCGAGCAGTCCAAGCGCAGCGCACGACTGGGGATGCTTGACTTTCTGCTCCTGGTGATCTGGTGGGTCTTTTTCTATGTTTTCCTGGTCACGTGCTGGCAATACGTCGCACCCAATGTAGACCTCTACAACCGTAACTACGACTGGCTCTACATGGTTGAGATCCTGGTTGTGCTGATCGTACTGTGTGAGCTTTTGAAGCGAAGCACGGGAGCATGGAGACGCTTTTACGCCTTCTATCTCGTTGCAGTGCTGTTCAGCTATTTCAGTTTCACGCTCGAGAATCGCGCCATTGAACTGAGCACCTATTTCAACGGAAGCTGGTACGACACTCCTTATATGGCATCGTACGCATTTTTCATTGTTGTTGCCCTGAGCGGCCGCGACCTCCAGCTTTGCCGCGATACAGACGACCACGAAAAATACGGCTCGTGGCTGGAACGCCTCGCGATTCTTGCCGTCCTGTCTCTTCCGGTCATCGTCCTCGCGGCGGTGCTCGAGCGCGGAGTTCCGCTCGCCATTATGCACTTCAGGGTGCTCGCGACCGCAGTGACGATGTTTGCGATGGCTGCTCTTGTATTCATGAAGCAGAGGCTGCTGCACCAGGAACTAAAACAGGCGAACCGGGTACTGGAAGAGTCATCCACCACCGACCCGTTAACGGGAATCCGCAACCGGCGCTATTTGATGAGTTCCATCCCGGGCGATGTCGCCCAGTGTTTGCGCGCCTGTGCTGAAGGGGGCGACGTCTCGGAGCGCGATCTCATCTTCTACGCCATCGATCTGGACAACTTCAAGAAAGTGAACGACCAGCATGGCCACGATGCCGGCGATCGCGTTCTTATTGAGGCTGCGCGGCGCATCAGCTCCGCCATCCGCAACTCCGACCTGCTGGTGCGCTGGGGGGGCGAGGAATTTCTGGTTGTTTCGCGCTTCACCGATCGCCGTCAGGCAAACATCCTGGCTGAGCGCGTGCTGGAGGCATTCCGGGTAAAGCCCTTTGCCGTCGGCGAAGACGAATTGGTGCACCAGACTTGTTCCATTGGCTGGGCGGCATTTCCGTGGATCGAGGAGGATGCAGGCGCCGTCGGATACGAAGGCGTGCTGAAGTATGCCGATCGCGGCCTTTATCGCGCCAAGAAGGCCGGAAAGGACCAGGCGATCGGTATGGCTCCCTCGCGCGAAGATGCGAGCCCGGTAGAGGAGGATGAGCGCTTCCCCGATCCGCTTCGGCAGGGCAAGCCGCTCGCTCATCCGGCAGAACAACAGATCTCCATTCCCATCATCGAAACTCCTTAGTTGAACCCACATGCGCGCGTCGTCGGCATTTACCCACGCCACATTCTCCCTGCTATACTTCGTCCCACCTCATTCAAGGACATCCCGATGCCCGCGATTCCCCGGCCCGACGTGGTCATTCGCCCCGCCACTGCTCAAGACATTCCCGTCTGCGCTGATATTTGCTACCGCGCCTTCGCCTCCATCAGCGCTGCGCATAACTTTCCCTGCGATTTCCCTCATCCCGAGGCAGCCGCCGGTGCAATCGGCGCGCTCTTCTCCGCGCCCGACATCTACAGCGTCGTCGCCGAAACCAATGGCCGCATCCTCGGCAGCAACTGCCTTGACGAACGCTCCATCATTCACGGCATCGGCCCCATCACCGTCGACCCCGAGACGCAGAACCACGGCGTGGGCCGCAAGCTGATGGAGGCCGTACTCGAACGCTCCCAGCAGCGGGGAGCTGCTGGTGCCCGCCTCGTCCAGGCTGCCTTCCATAACCGCTCGCTCTCGCTCTACGCCTCGCTCGGCTTTGACATCCGCGAGCCTCTCGCCGTCATGCAAGGCCGCACGCACGAACGATCGATTCCTGGCTGCACCGTCCGTCCCGCCACGGACGCCGACCTGCCTGCCTGCAATGCGCTCTCTCATCGCGTTCATGGTTTCGACCGCGGCACTGAACTCGCGCAAGCCATCCAGCAAGGCGCCGCGCTCGTCACCGAGCGTGGAGGCCGCATCACCGCCTACGCATCGCATCTCGCCTTCTTTGGCCACGCCACCGCGGAATCCAACGCCGACCTTCAGGCACTGATCGCGTCGGTCGATTCCTTTGCCGGCCCCGGCATTCTCGTTCCCTCGCGCAACGCGGAGCTCTTCCGCTGGTGCCTGTCGAACGGCCTCCGCGTCGTCGAGCCCATGACGCTCATGTCCATGGGCCTCTACAACGAGCCCGCCGGCGCGTTTCTTCCCTCGGTTTTGTTTTGAGAACGTCCGTATTTGCTTCGATAGAATTGCCGGGCCATTCCTCGGAGGTCCCACGCATGCTTCCCATGCTGTCCACGATGTCTGACTTTCAACTCACCATCGGCTCCATCTTCGAGCATGGCGTCCGAGTCCACAGCGAGAGCGAAGTCCTTACCTGGATGGGCGATCACGCCCGCCGCTCCACCTTCCGCGAGGTAGGCGACCGCGTTCGCCGCCTTGCCAATGCGCTCCGGCGGCTCGGCATCAACCCCGGCGATCGCGTCGGAACCTTCTGCTGGAATCACCAGGAGCACCTCGAAGCCTACTACGCCATCTCCTCGATGGGCGCGGTTGTGCACACGCTCAACATCCGCCTCTTCCCGGAACAACTCGCCTTCGTCATCAATCACGGCGCAGACCGCATCCTCCTCGTCGACGCATCGCTCTATCCCGCGATCGCGCGCGTCCGCGAAAAACTCAGCACCGTCGAGCACATCATCGTCGTGGGCGATGCAGCCGGCCTGCCCGAAGACCTGCTTCGCTACGAAGAACTCCTCGCCGCCGAGCAACCTGAATTCACGTGGCCCGATCTCGACGAGCGCTCCGCCGCCGCCATGTGCCACACCACCGGAACCACCGGCGATCCCAAGGGCGTCGTGTACAGCCATCGCTCCATTTACCTGCATGCGCTCACCATCTGCGCGCCATGGTGCATCGGCATCAGCATCAACGACCGCTCGCTCTGCATCGTTCCCATGTTCCACGCCAATGCCTGGGGCATGCCCTACGCGGGCTGGCTTGCCGGCAGCGACTTTCTCATGCCCGGCCCATACCTCCAACCCGAACCGCTCTGCCGCTTCATCCACGCCTGCCGCCCAACGGTCTCCGCCGCCATCCCCACCATCCTCGGCGGAATGCTGCAGCACGCAATTGCCAACAAGGTCGATCTTTCGCTGTTCCGCATTCTCTTCTCCGGCGGCTCGGCGCTGCCCCGCAGCGTTGCCGAAGGCTTCAAGAAGCACTTCAACGTCCCCGTCGTTCAAGGCTGGGGACTCACGGAGACCAGCCCCGTGGCTGCCTCTGCGCGCCCGCCGCGCGATTGTCCCGTAGACGACGAACTCAACTGGACCACCAAAACCGGACGCATCATTCCCGGCGTTGAAATGCGCCTGTGCGACGGCGACACCGTTCTGCCCTGGGATGACGAGTCGATCGGCGAAATTGAAGTGCGCGGTCCGTGGATCACCGCGGCCTACTACGGCAATCCCGCGCCCGAGCGCTTTCACGACGGCTGGCTGCGCACCGGCGATGTAGGCGTGCTCAACGAGCGCGGCTATCTGCGCATCACTGACCGCTCGAAGGATGTGATCAAATCCGGCGGCGAATGGATCTCCTCCGTTGAATTGGAAAACGCCCTCATCGACCACCCCGATGTTCTCGAAGCCGCCGTCATCGGCGTTCCCGACGACCGCTGGGACGAGCGCCCGTCTGGCCTGCGTCGTACCGAAGAACGGCGTGCCCATCGACATCGCCATTCTCCGCGCGCATCTTGCTTCCCGCGTCGCCAAGTGGTGGATTCCCGAGCGCTGGGCCTTTATCGCCGAAGTCCCCAAAACCAGCGTCGGCAAATACGACAAGAAGAATCTCCGCGCCCAGTACGCCGCCGGCCAGATCAAGGAGATCATCGATCCCGGCGAACGCGCCAGAAAGGAAACCCTCTCCGCCGACCTGGTCGGCTAAAAAATCCTCGACTTCCTGATTTACTCAGAAGTGTCATCCTGAGCGAACAGTCCCGAACGTATTTCCGTTCGGGGATGGTGAGCGAAGGATCTGCAGTTGTCTTTCGCTTCAAATCCGCACGAACCTGGGTGCCCCATCCAAGCTCCGCTTGGGTGGGAAAGCACGGAACAACTCGTCAGTCAGCAAATGCCTGGTTGCCCCATGCATGACGCGGCCCTATCGCGTCATGAACGGGAGAGCAACTCACCCCACCATCCGCCCCAGCATCTCCCCCGACTTCAACTTCCGCTCCATGTGCCGCTCCAGCGATTGCATCGCAAACCGCCGCAGATCCTGCTCCACGCCTCCGCGGCCACGCCTCGCCCGCAAACGCCGCCACCGGCGCGCGCAGCATCTTCAATGCCATCTGCCACGAATCAGCCGACAACTCGCTCGCATTCCCCGCACGATGCACGTGACAAAACAGCCCATCCGCATACGCGTTGAAGCTCGTCTCTCCCGCCACCAGCACTTCGCCGCACGCCGTGCAGTGCGCGATATCCGGCAGCAACCCCATCAGCCGCGTCATCCACAGCGCGAAATACGTCAGCGGCATCCACGGCTGCTCCACCGTCGTCTGCTCCAGCACCGATACGATCAGTCGAAACACCGTCTCCTGTGGATCGTGCTCGGGCAGCGCCTGCTCCAGCACCTCGGCATAGAAACTCAGCACCGTTAGCCGCGCCGGATCCACTGGCAGCGAGAGCGGCGAGCGCATAATCTCCAGCTGATCCAGCCGCACCAGTTCCTGCTTCGGCCGCTCTGCAAACCACGCCCGCGCCACCGTCATCGGCTCCAGCGCGCCGCCGAACCGCCTGCGCGATTTCAGCGCCGACTTCGCCACGCCGGTCATCTTGCCGTAGTCGCGCGTAAAAAAGCTCACCACCAGGTCGGCTTCATGCACCGGCCAGGTTCGCAACACCACGGCTTCCGAGTTAAGGACTGCCACTTATCGTCCCTCACCATGCCCAAACGCACAAACGCGCCCGCCGCAGCGGACGCGTTTTGAACTCGCGCAACCGTCTCTGCGCTACGACCCGATTAGCGACCGAAGTGCTCGGCGTTCTTCTGCGTAAAGTGCGCCCACTTCTCCGGCACATCGTCTTGCGCGAAAATCGCCGATACGGGGCACGCCGGAACGCACGCGCCGCAGTCGATGCACTCGACCGGGTCGATGAAAAGCTGCTCGGCCTCGCCGTGGCCGGCCTCGTCCTTCTTGGGGTGGATGCAATCGACTGGACAGGCGTCCACACAGGCGGTGTCCTTGGTGCCGATACAGGGTTCTGCGATTACATAGGCCATTTCTTGATTTCTCCGACAGAGTTGAAGTCTCGACGCTGATAGTAGCACACGCCCCCAAGGCCTGACTGCCGCCCAGACCACCAGCGTTTTGCCATGCGGGAATCGTCTCCGCCGGCCAAAGATCAGCTTCGGCCTGTACGTTCCAGGGTGCCCCATCCATGACGGGATCTTCGCAGCCTGGATGGGAAAGCACGAGCGACCTTAATCACTTCTGTCATCCTGAGCGACGCACGCTTGGGGCCCCGTCGCGCGAACCTCGCGCGGTGGGGTAAGCGTCGCGAAGGATCTGCTTCTGTTCTTCGTTTTGCAAGGTATTGAACTGAAATGTGGATGGGAAAGCACGATCCCTACCGCTTCGCCCGCAGCGCCGCAAACTCCTCCGGCGTAGGAATCGGCGCGAGCCCGCGCCCCGCAAACATATCCTTAAACATCCCCACCAGTTCCTCGTGAATCAGCCCATTCGAGGCCAGCACCTCGCTGCTGTCGAGCCGGAACGGGCCACCTGCAAAGTCCGACACGCGCCCGCCTGCCTCCGTCACCAGCAGAACGCCGGCCGCCGTATCCCAGGGGTTCAGGTTGAACTCCCAGAAAGCCTCGAGGCGTCCCGCCGCCACATACGCCAGATCCAGCGCCGCCGAACCGGCGCGGCGAACCCCGTGGGAACGCAACGTGAACTCGTGGTAGAAGTGAATGTTCGGGTTCTGGTGTCGCTTCCGGCTTGGAAACCCCGTTGCCACCAGCGCCTCCGCCAGATGCGGCGTCTTCGACACGTGGAGAGGCTTGCCGTTCAGCGTTGCACCCCGTCCCAGTTCCGCTTCGAACAGCTCGTCCCGCATCGGGTCGTAGATCACCGCCCCCTGAATCGTTCCATCTCCATCCGGCTTCAGCCCGGCAGGGCGCTGCTCCAGCCCCAGGGATACGCAGAACTGCGGAAAGCCATGCGCGAAGTTCGTCGTGCCGTCCAGCGGATCGACGTACCAGCGAAACTCCTGGTCCATGCGCTCGCGCGTGCCCTCTTCGCCGTAGATTCCATGCGTCAGGAAACGCCTCGCCTAGCCGCGTGCGGATCAGCTTCTCCACCGTTCGGTCGGCCACGGTCACCACGTCCACGTCGCCCTTGTACTCCGTGGCAACGCCCTGCACAAAGAACTCGCGCAGCCGTGCACCCGCTTCGCGCGCGATCTCCGCGGCTTTCGGCGTCCAGATCATCTTTTTTGTTGCTGCCGATGCAGCCGCCGTCTCAGTCACTTGTCGGTCTTTCGGGCCGAGGTTTCACTGGCGCCCATGCGCTGTCCGCGGCGTCGGCCAGTCTCGGTAATCGTCTCGATCTGGTGCTTGTAGATGAACAGGTTCGGCTTGCCTTCGCGCGTCAGGCGAAGCATGCCGTCGTCGAAGTACTCGATCCACCCGCGCACCACTTCGCCGCCGCGCAGTTTTACCGCTACCGGAACCTGGCGCTCGCTGAGCGACCGCAGATAAAGGGCTTCTTGTCCCGTTTCTCCCGGCGGGGGCGTTTTCGCATGCCGGCGCGAAGATATCGATGGAGTCATAGTGCCATTTTAGATGCAACAAGCAATCGCGATGGTTGGGAACCTGTGAAAGTCGCCAACCCGAAGGTCTCAGCAGTTACCGATCACCTGCTCGCAATGCCTGTCTTTCCGCAAAAAATTGGCCGTGTCATTCTGAACGAACCGGGCCCCAAACGCATTTCAGTTTGGGGGTAGTGAGAGAAGAATCTGCTTTGTCTTTCCGGGCTTCTAGAGCCATCGCACTACTTTCCACCCGCGCTCGCCCCGCTCTTGCTCAACGTAATCTCCTGCTGGTCCGCTGCGGCGACCTTCTGGTAGAAGTCATGGAGCAGTCCATATTCGTTTGGGGCGAGAATCGTGTAGTTGTACACCAGGTTCCGGATCACATGCACCCCATTGGGACCGGCCGTCGTATTAATGGTCAGTTTTGCATGATCGGCCCAATAGACCACCGTCGGCTTGGAATCCCCATCGACGGTGTAGCCCGCCGGCAACCGATAAGTAACATCATCCTGTTCCAGCTTCGGATACTGCACATCCACCGGGATCGTTCGCTTGTCCTGCGCGACAAACGGATGCTTGCTCTTCACCTCGAAAAACAGTCCTGGCAAGAAGAAATGCTTGCCGGTCGCGGTACCCAGGTTTCCGCTCACCTTCACCGTCGCCATCAAATTCGTGTCGTAGTCCGTGAGCCCCAGAAAATGGCTGAATTCCCCCTGCACTCCCTCCGGTAAATACCCACCCATCCACTCGTTAAAGCGCCTTTTCACTTCGTCTTCATCATTCAGGAGCGCGATCTGCCGCCAGTGGAGCGCCGCCTGCCCTTGCAGAAGGATACGTACCGAGCCCTTTACATCGCCTGTTTCATCAATCTCCAAATCGGCAATCCTGGCGATACTCGACGCCTTGTAACTGAGGGATGGCGTCGTCTCGATCGTCGAGTTGTTTTCGCCTATGCGGAATCCCGTCGCCAGCGAGTGCTTCCAGTGCAGCACGCCGAACGGACACATCTTCTGCCCCGGATCGAGATACACCTGCTTCCCATCCAGTTGTGCCACTGCGATGTAATCGTCCAGCTGCGATCCATTTAACACGCTCCCGTCAAAAAGCGCATGGCTCCGGTCCACCACCACCATTGGAGCCACGTGCAACCCCGCCGCACGGCACAGGGCCACAAATAAAAGTGCAATCTCGTCGCCGTTTCCGCCCTGGTCCCGCCACACATCCTGCGCGTTGTGGATGTCGTGGATCTTCTCTTTCTTGCGCTCCACTTTGGTCTTCTCGCGCGTGAAGTCCGTATTCTCCAGCTTCATCACCGCCGCGTAAATTTTCTGCGCCTTCACCGTATCGGAATCGCCAGCCCCAAGCATGTCGGAGGCTGCCTTCTTCAGCGTGCCCGTGGGGTTGGTGAACTCGTCTGCAAACCTCGCCCATCCTCTCCCCATCACGCTCCAGAATTCCTCGCTCGTCTTGAAATCCGTTCTGAAAAACGAGACGCGCCACTTGAACGTATTCAGAGGCGGCATCCAGTCCTCATCTGGAAGCGCAGCGACATCCGTCAAGTCCAGCGTGTAAAGACCGTTTCGGCTGTTCTGGACCTTTGTTGCACCGTCCAACCGTTCCACATACGTCGCGCCAAAACCCGCCAGCCCACCCGCCTTGAACGCATAGTGCGCCTTGTGCACAAACATATCCTGTTGTATGTACCACGTTGGGAATGGGGCAAAGTGGGGATACTTGAACTTCACGCGATACTCAAGAATGCTGCCGACTTCCACGCTCGGGAGCGTGAAAACCAGTGAGTTCCATTGCAGTCCCTTGGTCTTGAACTCCACGAGGTCCGACGGTTGGTCTGTAAGCGGAATGACCGTGCCATCCTTGTGGATCGTCCGCCCATCGACCTCATACTTCGTACTCGGATCATGCGAAAAGTGCAGAGTCGCCCTCTCTTTGCCCTTCTCGGTCAGAACCTTGACCCGCTCATAGTAAGTGCGCGTGCCGATGGCACTGTCCTGCTCATCGGAAAAAGTGAGATAAACAGCGTTCGCGCCCGGCGCCTTCGGGTCCGCTGTCATTTGTAATTCTTCTTTGCTTGGTTCCTGAAACTGCCCCCACGCCGGCACACATAATGCCACCAGAACTGCTGCGGCAAACTCCACTGCCTTCGATCGCAACATGCACGGATCCCCTTGCCCCTGTCGCCTTTCCGACGGCCAACAGGGGCTTCATTTCACACTGGGGAAGCTTCCTGCCATTTTCGCCGAAACTCGACGAATTGGCATGAATGTGTATGGAACTCAGGAGGATATCATCTGGTTGCTGCCTGCGTTTGTTGTTTCGCGGACGGAAAGCAGCCATGCATCGATCAGCCAGTCAGGGCACATTTCAATGACTTTGCGGCTGGCGACTCCAACGACCACCCACAAACGCGGCATTCAGCCGGGATCTTGTACCGGACTGCGTGCTAGCCGCAGACTTCACGGGATTCCACGAATACCCCTCGGGAAGCGCTGAAGCGGGCAGAGCCTTCAGACGTTCCAGGAACAGTACCATCTCCCGTCTGGTTATCCACTTCACATGCAACGGATTCCCATGTGCAGCATTGGATTCTTCCTCGCTCAACAGGATCGAAAAGCCGACTCCCTCTGTGTCCCAGCGGACAACTGTGGACTGCACCGTAAAGGAATCGCTGTCACCCCGCGCCGGCAAATTCGTCCGCTGCAGCGTTATCGGCATCTCAGTTCCGGGAAGCCATCGCTCCGCGGTAAGCAGTCGGAACCCCGTCAGGCTGATGTCTCCCAGTTCGTATGGCTTCGATGCCTGCGCCGTCCCCAGATAGCCTACAAGCGGAGGCATCGGGAGGCGTTCCTGCTTGCGTTGATCGGGAAAGATCAAGCTCAACATGCGCTTCCACAATGAATCGGCCAGGTGAAACTTCACTCGCGGCAACTCGGTCCTTTCAGAGTTCCCGGCTCGCGGCGGATAACCCGCAACAGTCCTGCTCTCCGTCTCATGCGTCAGTACGCCTGAATTCGCGCCCATCGTTCCCACCTTTCGAGCAACTCGTTGCTGCCCGCCGACCCTGAGATATGCAGACCGAAGGGCCCTGGGGAAGGCTCATCGGGTTGTGATCTGCGAAGTACAAGGACGGAGGAATGCTGCCGGGGATCCCCCATCCTGATGAAAGCCTATCCCGAACTCGATGAGCCGAGAATCCTTCAGGAGTTGCAACCGGTGTGGCTCATTCGATTCGAGGCCGGGTTACCTTCTCCGGATACGGGAGGTGCCAAAGGTCAGGATCGCCTGGCGCAGGCACGCCGACGCATGCGCAAAAAATTGCCCTGGAATCAATCCCGTGGCTGCATTCGATCCTTCGCGAGCATAGCTTCTCTCAAGAGATGTCGATCACGTTGAATGTGACGACTGATCTCTTTCCCCTTGCGCAACAAGGGGAACCGTGTCATGCTTCCTATGGATTCCAAGGGGAGTGGTTGGCATGGAGAAAACCCGCCTCGAGCTTTTTCGCGGTACGCTCGATATTCTCATTCTCAAGTCCCTCATCTGGGGTCCTCTTCACGGCTATGCGATCACCGGCTTCATCCGCCATCAGAGCGACGACGCACTCCTCGTTGAAGAGGGCACTCTCTACCCCGCCCTGTGGCGCCTGGAAAGCAAAGGCTTCGTTGAAGCCGAGTGGGGCCTCTCCGACAACAATCGGAAGGCAAAGTATTACAGCCTGACCAGCGACGGCCGCCGTCATCTTCGCGCGGAATCCAAGACCTGGGAAGCCTACACACAAGCCGTCGCCAAAGTTCTGGCTGCGAACCAGCCCTCCAGGCAGGAAACCACATGAGGAAGATCCCCATGTGGCGCAGGCACGATCGCATCCTCGGTCCGGACCCGAAGGCCGACGTCAAGGCAGAACTGCGCTTCCATATTGAATGCAAGATAGAAGACCTGATCGCCCATGGCTGGCTCCCTGGAGCGGCCCGTATCGAAGCCGAGCGCCAGTTCGGCAACATCCTCGCGGTCGAACTTGCGGGCGAGCGCATAGGAGAGCACATGGAACGCCGTCGACGCCTTCACGAGTATTATGCCGAGTCGGTGCAGGACGCACGCTACACGCTGCGAACCCTGCGCAACAATCCTGCCTTTGCCACCATCGCGATCCTGGTGCTCGCACTTGGCGCCGGCCTCAACGCTGCCGTCTTCAGCGTTGTGAACACTATGCTGCTGCGACCTCTGCCCTTCCCTGAGTCGCATCAACTCGTGTGGTTTACCGCCGGCAAAAGTTTCGATGCCAAGGTGCGGGCGGCCGGCGGACTCTCCGCTGACACCTACACGGTCGACGTCCTTCGCGAGTTCCAGCGCAACAACCGATCCTTCCAGGATGTAACCGCATTTCAGACCTTCTACAACTCGCTGCAGTACAAGCTCACCGGCACCGGCGAGCCGAGGCAACTCGACGCTGTCGAAGTCGCCGGCAACTTCTTTCCCACGCTAGGTGTCACGCCAGTGCTCGGCCGCAACTTTACTGAGGAAGAAACCCTGAAAGGTGGCCGTCCCGCGGCGCTGCTCACCTACTATTTCTGGAAAACTCAGTTCGCCTCCGACCCCAATATCATCGGCAAGACCATCGACATCAATACCAGTCCCGCTGCTGTGAATGGTCCCGTCACCATCGTCGGCGTACTTCCCCCGAGCTTCGACTTCGGCGCAGTCTTTGCGCCCGGTAAGAAGGTCGATCTGTTTGTGCCTGCCGTCATGGACTTCTGGAAGACCTGGGGTAACACGCTTGCCGTCGTTGGCCGCCTCAAGCCCGGCGTCACCGCTGCGCAGGCACAGGACGAAGCCGACCGTCTCTTTCCGCAACTCAAGCTTCAGCACAAAGACTGGTTCTACGACTACGCCTCCGACCTCACCACCCTCAAAGATCACGTCGCCGGCAAGCTGCAGCGTTCGCTCCTCGTCCTTTGGTCTGCCGTCGGACTCATTCTCCTTATCGTTTCGGTAAATCTTTCCAACCTCCAGCTCAGCCGCGCTGCCGCGCGCAGCAAAGAGTTCGCCATGCGCCGCGCCCTCGGTGCTGGCCGTTTCCGGCTCATCCGTCAGCTCCTCACGGAGAGCCTCATCCTCTCACTTTCCGGCGCTGTCGTTGGATTCGCGATCGCATTTGCCATCGTCTACTATCTCGCACATCAGAACGCCATCGCCCTCCCGCTGCTCACCACCATTCACCTCGACATCGCAGCCGTTTCATGGACGCTGCTCATCGCCATTGCCATCGGCATCCTCTTTGGTCTGGCGCCGGCGCTCAGTATTTCCGGCGCCAACCTTCAGGAAGTGATCAAGGACAACGCGTCGGGATTAGCCGCGGGACGCAGCCATGAGCGTTTCCGTTCCGCCCTCGTCATCTCCGAGCTGGCCCTTGCATGCCTCCTGTTAGTTGGTGCCGGTCTCCTTCTCCGTAGCTTCATCCGTGTTCTCGATGTCGACCTCGGGTTCAATCCTTCCCATGCCGCTGCGATGCAGACCGACCTTCCCCCGGCCACGAACAACGCTCAGCTCGTCCAGCGCGCTAATTTCCTGAAGTCTGAAATTGATCGCGTCGCAGCGCTTCCCGGCGTCCAATCCGTCGGCATCGCCGACATGCTCCCGCTCGACCGCAATCGGCGAGTGGGGCTTGGTTTCCGTCGGCCGCTATCACGCCAAGGATGCGGATAGTGGTGCACTCGTCTATCTCACGACTCCCGGCTATCTCCAAGCCATCGGTATGCGCCTTCGTGAGGGCCGCGACTTCTCCTGGAACGACACACCCGACACCGAACCCGTCATCATCATCAATGAAGCGGGCGCGCGTCGCGAATGGCCCGGCGAAGATCCTTTAGGCAAGCTTGCCTATGGCTCTGGAAGCAAGCCTGCGCGCGTCATCGGTGTGATCGCCGATGTCCATGAGAGCTCTCTCGAACAAAACTCCAGCCCCGAGATCTACGTTCCCATGACGCAGAACAACGATGTCGAGGGCGCAACCCTCATCGTTCGCTCGCGCATGGATCCCGAGGGCCTGGCCGGCAGCGTCCTGACAACGCTTCGCAGCCTCAATCCCTCGCAGCCGGCCACGGCCTTTCGTCCCCTGCGGTCGCTCGTCGATCACTCCGTCTCGCTTCGCCGCTTTCTGGTCCTGCTCGTAACCATCTTCGCTACACTCGGCGTGATGCTGGCGGCACTCGGCATCTATGGAGTTATCTCCTACTCCGTGACGCAAAAGACGCAGGAGATTGGAGTGCGCATGGCTCTCGGCGCCAGCGCGGGCCGCGTCCGGCGCGACGTCCTCGCCAAGACCTTGCGTCTCGCGATCGCTGGCATCGCTCTGGGAACCCTTGGGTCGCTCGGAGCCGCGCGCCTCATCGCCTCGCTGCTCTTCGCCACTTCACCCTGGGATCCCATCGCTTTCGCTGCGATGGCCGCGTTGCTGACAGCGATAGCTCTCCTCAGCGGGTATTTTCCCGCCCGCCGCGCCTCCAGGATTCAACCGATGGATGCCCTGCGCAGCAACTGAGAACGGCCACATATGCAAGACGCTCCCCGGCTCTCAGAGAGAAATCTGTGTCAGGCCACAAATTTCCTCGGGTTCCGGGCTTGCAACTCCCTATTTTGGGCCAGTTTCCTTATGTTTGGCAGCGAATCCTCCGCCGACGCATCGAATCTAATTAGTGGGAGGTTTAACCCGTGCGAACCGCATTCCCAAAACCATTCATCGCGCTGCTTGCACTCGCATTTGCTATCGGCGGCCAGAACGCGCTCGGTCAGAACAGCCAACCCCAACCCCCGCCGCAACCTGCCAGCACAGCGCAGCCTTCCGCCACGCAGCAGCCCCATCAAGGCAGCCCCGGTGGCGACGTCGGCAGGGGCGCCGGAGACATCGGTAAAGGAACCGCCAAGGGCGCTGGAGCGGCGGCCAAGGGCGTTGGCAAAGGTGCGGCCGACCTTGTCACCCTTCACCCTGTCGACGCCGCCGGCAATATCGGTAAAGGTGCAGCTGTCGCCGGCAAGGACATCGGCGTAGGAGCCGCCAAGGGCACCGGCAAAATCGCCAAGGGCACAGGTCGGGGAATTGGCAAAATATTCCACCATCACCACGGGGCGCAGAGAGAGCCGGCGCCCTCCGAACCACAGTAGGGCAGGCTGTTGCTCAGCGCTTCTTGTTGGGCCGCGATCGTCCCGGAATCCGAGTTGCAAACTCGTGGCGGATGCTTAATCCTCTAGCTTGCGAGATAAACCCTATGGCAAGCGTTCAAATCTCCGGAGGAGTCGTACATGACCTTCCGGCTGATCTCCGAAAGGCGCTTGAGTCCGATGCGAAGGCACTGGCGGCCTGGGAAGACATAACGGCGCTCGCGCGCAACGAGTGGATCTGCTGGACCATCTCCGTCAAGAAAGATGAGACACGCCGGCAGCATGTCGAAAGGGTGTGCTCGGAGCTCAAAGATGGAATCCGGCGGCCGTGTTGCTGGCCGGGCTGTCCGCATCGATGATGCGTGCAACGCCTGCCTTTACGGTGATTTGGTCTGCGCTGCGCTGTTCGGCGCCGTCGCTTCCGGGGCCTTCTGCGGTGCCGGTTCGGCGGGCTTCTCCTGCGGCTGGGTAGCGGCCTTCTGCCGGTGATCGGCAGCCTTCTGCAACTCCTGGTCTTTCTTTGCCTTCTCCTCCGCAGCCTGCGCATCGGTCACGTAGCGAAAAACCTGCAAGCGTCCCGGCTCCTGCTCGGTGGTGAAAACGCGGTTCTGCTTGTCGATAGCCACTCCGCTCAGCGATCGGAACTGGCCCGGCAACTCGCCGTGGCCGGTCCCGATGTAGGTCAGCAACTGTCCTTCCTTGTTGAAAACCTGCAGCCGGTCATTCATCTGGTCGGCAACCCAGATGTGCCCGTCGCTGTCGACTGCAATTCCTTTCGGACGCGCAAAGTACCCCGGCCCATCGCCGTGTTTGCCAAACTCGCTGATGAAGTTTCCGTCAGCGTCGAAGATCTCCACACGATTGTTGAGCGTATCGGTCACATACAAGTTGCCGTCCGCATCGAGTGCCGCGCCCTGCGGAGCACCGAAATCGCCCGGCGTTGTCAGGAAGTGATTCTTGCCGCCGGTACCGATTCGCCGCAGCGGCTTGAGAGTATCCGCATCAAAAACAAGCACCTGGTCCTGCTGCGTGTCGACCACGTAGAGAAAGCGGTTTGTGGTGTCGATCGCCAGACCTACGGGATCGACAATTCCCGCCGAGATCTGGTTTTCCACTTCGTGCTTTTGATTGAAGATCAGCACGCGGTGCATCTTGCCGTCGGAGACAAACAAACGGTCGTCATCGTCGATCGCCAGGGCGTTGATCCAGCCAAAATGCGCCTCAATGCCGTTGCGGATCATCTGGCAGTCGCGGGTCTCGGTGTTGAAGATGAAAATTGCGCCCACTCTCTGGTCGGCCACATACACAAGGCCCTTCGAATCGATCGCGATGCCATACGGCCCGATCATCTGGAACGGAAAGCTTTTCGGATTGATCTTCTCCGCGTCAGACTGTCCTCCTGCCAGCCGGTCCATCCAGCTTGACTTCGGCTTGGCGTTGGCCGCCGGCGTGTAATCGATCTTCGCCCCGGCAAAATAGTCGAGCCAGTGGATGCGCGCGATATTCGGCGGGCTTGGCCACACCAGCTTGGTGGGGTCGAATGCAAATTTGCGTGGCCCCACTTCGGCAGCGGGCGCGGTATCCGCCTTCTTCTTCTTGGCGGCGCCGGCAGTCAGGGGAAAAGCAAGGCCCACCGCCAGCAGAAGCAGCGCGGTGAACCGGTTGCGGGTGTGGATCGAATTGAAGAGGAAGTGAAACATCTCAATCTCCAGTGACTGCCGCGGGAAACATTGCTGCGCCCCGCGCAGCCTTTATTTCCCGGGTACCGTCGTCTCATTCATGTTGAGCCGGTTCTTGTGGCAGTTATCGCAAAATGCCATGTTGTTTATCTGGTCCTTCACCAGCAGGTCGGGCTGCGCCGAAGCATGCGGTTGATGGCACGACAGGCAACTGAGCGGCGTCTTCACCTTGCTTTGATTCGTCGGGTCCATCACGTCCGAAACCGGATGGCCGTCCACCGGATGCCCC
The DNA here is from genome assembly GCA_963830285.1 of uncultured Acidobacteriaceae bacterium. Classification (GTDB taxonomy): domain Bacteria; phylum Acidobacteriota; class Terriglobia; order Terriglobales; family Acidobacteriaceae; genus Telmatobacter. Next base: position 263,498 of record CAWHLU010000005.1, on the reverse strand, counting down.
AGGCCGTAGCGCAGCGGCAAAACCGGAACCTTGTTCTTCACGTAGTAGTCATCGGGCAATCTCACCGCTCCGTTAAAGATGGTGAGCAGGTGATTCGCTTCATCCTTCTGCGGAACCGCATCCGGACCGTGACACTCCAGACACAACCCGTTGCCGCTGACCCGCACCAGGTGCTCGTTGTCGCCGCCATGCGACGTGTGGCAAGTAGAGCAGCCCTGTGCGAACGCCGGTTGATGATGCGCGGATTTCTTGCGCAGATCATCGATGTCGCTGTGGCATCCCAGGCAGATGCTCACCGCGTCGGTCTTCGGCAATCCCGGCTGGCTGCTCGCATGGGGGTTGTGGCAGTCCGTGCAATCGCCCGCTGCGCCAGGATGCGGCACCTTGGCAGAGTCAATCTTCTTGGCCACGTCGTCGTGGCAGGTTACGCAAAGCGCCTTCACATCCGCCTGCACCAGCACCACTTTCCCGTCCTTCGCGGGCTGGTGGCAGGTGTCGCATCCATTTCCCTGGAACGGCGCATGCTGGAACTTCGCCATCAACTTCGGAGAATCCGACTGGTGCGGATCATGGCATTGAATGCAGTTGGCGGAACCGAATGGCTGATTGTTATGCGCCTTCGCCAGGTCGGCGTCCTTCGGATCGTGACAGTCCACGCACAGCGCGGGCGCAGCCTTCGTGAGATGGAAACGGTTCTCCGCCGTTGGCTCGGCGCCGGTCTTGTGGGTCAGGTGGCACGTGTCGCATCCCATGTCGAGCGCGGCATGACGGCTGCCTTTTTCCGAAACATGCAACCCCGTCTTGTGGCAGCCCAGGCAGAGATTCTCTTTCTCGTCGCCCGACGCAGCCTTCACCAGCTCGTTCTTGTTGTCGCTCGAGTGCGGATCGTGACACGTCAGACAGTCGCGCACTGCCGGAGGATGCACGGTTCCCTTGATATCCTTGGCTGTCTTGTCGGCATGGCAACTGATGCACAGCGCAACCGGAGTGGCCGTAATGAGCTTGACGCGCGTCACATCCTTGTTCACACGGATCTCGTGGCAACTCAGACAACCCATCTCCATCGCCGAGTGCACAAACTTGTGCTTTGCCTTGTCGTCGTGGCATTCCAGGCACTTTTTGGGGTCAGTATTCTTGTCTAGCGGAACCGGGTGTACCGCCGCGCCGGCACGCGATGCCAGCGTCAATATCAGACCAATACAAATCAAGCGACCAATGCCCGGCCGGCGGGTGCCGAGGGCAGCATCCATTTCGCGGAACCATTCACATTGAGGGAGCAGTTTCATACGTTTCTTAACTAGCTCTGTTGCACGAAGGTCGCCGTAACCGCAATCCACCGCCGAACCCGATGCGCCATGACCAACCTTCTTTGCATCAGCAACTTCGCAGCTTGATTAGAAACGGAAACAAGTCGCGTTTCTGTGATTTAAAACACATCGTGTGCGTTCTGGCTCACTCGCTTCCGTCAAATCCCCCATCAGGCACGCTTGGCTTCCCCGCGACAGACGGATGCGTTAAATCCCCGAGTTCTCACGCTCCGGTTGCGCGATTTAGCGCAAATCCCCTCTGCGCGCAACACGTGCGGCCTGTTTAAGTCCTTTCGGCCTCTGGGCTTAGGCTTCTCCCTCTATCTGGCTGTCGACTTGCTCATATCCCCGGTGGAGACGGGCAAGGCTCCGCAAACAACTACGCTGCACTCGGGCAGGCCACCAGTGTCTGCATCACCTTCAGCGCGGCGGTTCGCTGGCAACGCTTAGCCCGGGCAGGGACCGCAGCGTGCACCCAGTCAGAGTCAATTGGCAGATCAAGGCAATCCTGCCCGTAGTCATCGTGCTACTGGGGGGACTGCTCCTTTTTACCGTCGCCACCGTCACATTGCGTGACAACGATCGCGACGCACTGTTGCTGCTCGCCGTAGCCGGAGCCGTCATCGTCTGCGGCGTTTCCATCGGCGTGCTCGCCTACCTGATACAGCGGCCGATGGTCGAACTCCAGGAAAAGATGGCGATCATCAGTAGCGGAAATCTCGACGTCACCGTCAGCTTTAGTGAAAGCAACGACGAAATCGGTGACCTCGGTCGCAAATTCAATCACATGGTTAAGCAATTACGAGAAAGCAGTTTGGAGATAGAGACCATGCATCGCACACAGATGTCCCGCGCCGAGCATCTGGCCACGCTCGGCGAACTGGCAACCGGTCTGGCTCACGAGATTCGCAACCCGCTGGCCGGCATTGCCGGCGTTATCGATATCATCGGTCGCGATCTGCCTGCGTCCAGCCCCGCCCGCGCCATGGTCAAGGACGTGCGCCTCGAAATCAACCAGATCAATCGCATTCTCACCGACCTGCTCGAGACCGCGCGGCCCCATCCGCCCCGGATGATGCGCAGCAACCTCAACACAACCGTCGAACACGCCGTGATGCTTGCGCGCCAGCAGGTCCTCAGCCACCCCATCAGGATCGAATTCCTGCAGGCGTCCGCTCTTGCCGATGTCGAACACGACAGCGACCAGATTCATCAGGTGGTTCTCAATCTTCTGCTCAATGCCGTGCAGGCCATCGATGGCCCCGGCACCGTGACGGTCAAAATCGATTCGCAGGAAGATTGCGCCACCGTTACCGTAACCGACACCGGCCGCGGAATGTCTGAGCAACAGTTGTCGCAGATCTTCCGCCCCTTCTACACCACGCGCAGCAACGGCACCGGCCTCGGCCTCTCGCTCGTCCGCCGCATCGTGGAAGAGCACGAGGGCCAAATCGAAGTCAAAAGCGAACTCGGCCAGGGCAGCACATTCCAAGTCCAGCTCCCCTTCGCCGCATCCGTCGTCCCAGCCGAAGTCGCCTGACCTCGCCCTTTTAAGCTTTGCCGTGTCATCCTGAGCGGAGCGCCGTGGGGCCCCGCTCGCGTTGACGCGAGTGGGGTCGGCGAAGCGAAGGATCTGCTTCTCTCCTTGCAAGACCATCAAGGATCACGGAATCGCCCGCCGTTAACGCCCCTTGTATTCCTGAAACAGCTCGGGAAATTCCTTCCGCAGAGCCTCCACCTTCGGCCGGTCGCAAACCAGGATGTACGGATTGTCAGGATTGTGCAGCGCGTAATCCTGGTGGTACGACTCCGCATCGTAGAAACCCTTCAGCGGCGAAACCTGCGTCACGATCGGCTTGCCGAACACCTTCGCCGCCTCGAGTTGCGCAATGTATGCGGTGCTGATCTTTCGCTGCTCGTCGCTGGTAGTGAAGATCGCCGAGCGGTACGACGTCCCTACGTCCCGTCCCTGGCGATTAAGCTGCGTCGGATCGTGAACGACAGAAAAAAATATCTGCAGCAGCTTGCCGTAGGTGATCTTCGAAGGATCGAATACGACCTTCACCGACTCCGCGTGGCCCGTCGTTTCCGTAGTGACCTGGTCGTAGGTTGCGGTTGCAGCAGAACCGCCGGCGTAGCCGGCCGTTGTCGCAACCACCCCCTTGACACGCTCAAACACAGACTGCGTCCCCCAAAAGCAGCCGCCCGCGAAGACTGCTGTCTGTTTGCCTGATGTCTGTGCCAGTGCCTCATCGGTCTGCGGCGCTGGAATCCCGCCGCGCGTCTCGGCCGGCATGCAGCCGCAAAGCATGAAGACAACGAGAATCGCCAATACCTTCAACTGGGGTGGAATCGAGCGCCGCATGGAACCTCCGGTATCGCGTTTGCATTACTTGAGACTCTTCAAAACCCCAGGAAGTTACCGCCGGCCAGCAGGTTGGAAACAAAGCGCCGCCGGGCGACTCGCAACGCGGAATGGTCTTGACCCGCCGCGACAGCCGGTTCAAGCATATAACCTGCGTCCTCCCGCACCCGTCCAAGTAGTCATGACTCGCTGTCTTCTTGGATGTGCACCTCTGCTAAGCTTTTGAGATCGAAGGTTAAACAGGCTATGACGCGGTCAATTCGGACGATGACGTTTGCGGTAATTTCAGTTTCAACTTCCTTGCTGGCGCAAAGTCCGGGGGCCCCATCGAGCGATGCGCAGACAACTCTTCGCGTCAGCAGCCGCGCCGTGCTGGTCGATGTCTTGGTCACGGACCACAAAGGCAATCCCGTTACAGGGCTCAAGCAAGACGACTTCACCGTCACCGAACAAGGGAAGCCGCAAACAATCTCGTTCTTTGAAGAACATGGAACCGGCCCGCAGCCAGTACCGGCGCAGTTACCGAAATTCCCCCCAAATGTCTTCAGCAATTTTTCGCCCTATCCCCTGCCCCCCGCGGTGAACGTCCTGCTGCTCGATTCGCTCAACACACGCATGGAGAGCCAGAGCTTCGTGCACAGTCAGGCCATCAAGTTTTTGAAATCCGCCAAGCCAGGCACCCACATGGCGATCTTCACCATGGGGCTGGGCCTGCACTTCATTCAAGGATTCACCGACGATCCCACACTCCTGATGGCCGCCCTGAACAACAAGAAAAACAATGAAGTCCAGCCGTCGGTGATGATCAAAGGCCAGGATGAGACCAACGCCCAGGCGAACCTCGTTGGGCTGATGCAGGCGCCGGAACCGAATGGCGGCACCGCAGCCCCTGCGGCAATGATCGCGGCGCTTCAACAATTCTTCACGGAGCAGGACACCTCGCAGAATTTCGATCGAGGCTTCGTCACCCTCGCCAATCTCCAGCGCCTCGCCACATTCCTCACCGCGTTTCCGGGCCGCAAGAACGTCATCTGGTTCACGGAGTCCATCCCCGCCTTCTTCTCGATTGGAAGCTCCAATGACCTTGCAACCATGTCGAACAATCCCGCATTCGAGACTGAATACAAGAAAACAATGAATATGCTCGCTGCGGCGCGCGTCGCGCTCTACCCTGTGGACGCCCGCGGTGCGGCGACGGCCGGTCTTTATCAGGCAGACAACAAGCTGCCTTCGATTGGCACAGCGAGCCAGATCGTCGGTCTGAATGGCGCCCAGGTAGCCAGTCTGAACGACGAGGACACGAAGCGGAACAGCGACCAGATTATGCAGGAGACCTTCGCCCAGGACTCCGGCGGCAAGGCATTTGCAAATACCAATGGGCTTTCTGACGTGATCGATAAGATCAGATCGACCAGCAATGATTTCTACACGCTTTCGTACACCCCCACAAATCCGAAAATGGATGGCGGATTCCGCAAGATCGAATTAAAAGTCCGCGATGGCGGATATTCGCTTTCGTACCGCCGTGGCTACTTTGCCGTGGAGGCTGGTCTGCCCGGTTCTGCGCTTGCCGTGCGCAAACAGCAGATCCAGAAGCTTGCAGCACAAAACCCTGCCTCCGTCGATCCCTTGCTGCCTTTTATGGATTTGGGAATGCCCCAGGCGCAACAAATCCTTTTCGAAGCTCGGATTCAACCGGCGTCTCCAAAAGACCAACCTTCCTCGGCTGGAACCGAGACGGCGAAAAAGGGCGGAGATCGTTATACGGTCGCGTTCGCAATCGATCTCAAGGATCTCCGCCTGAAGCTTGATCCCGATGGGAACCACAAGGGCAAGCTGAACATCTCCCTCATCGCCTATGACCGCTACGGAAACATTGGAAGCCGCAACGACCAGGTCATCACCCTCGACATCAAGCCGGACGTGTATGCGTTCTTCCAAAACTACGGCGTGCAATTCAACGCCGATATCGCCGTTCCCAAGGGACAGTTCTGGCTGCGAACAGGCATTTACGATCAGGCCACGCAACGTGTGGGCACGATGGAAATCCCGCTAAGCTCGGTCATCTCCACGGCTGTTCCTACGAAATAGAAGCAGGAAGTATCATCCCGGGCCGGCAGTTCAAGCCCTCTCTCGCGGCAAACCTCCCTGATGTTTCCCTATGGACATTCCAAAGGAAGAATGCTACCTTCTTTGGGATGTCCAAAGGAGCCTCCGGTGGGCGAGAAAAAATCGGACGTATTGCAGGGAACGCTGGACCTGATGGTCCTCAAGACCCTTCACGCCATGGGACCGTTACATGGTTTCGGAATCGCACGCCGGATCGAGCAGCTTAGCGAAGATGTTCTCCAACTCAACGAAGGCACGGTTTACACTTCCCTTCTCCGCCTGCAGCAGCAGGGCTGGATCAAATCCGAGTGGGGCACTTCCGACAACAATCGCAAGGCGCGCTACTACTCCATCACCCGCCTCGGCAAGAAACAGCTAGACCTCGAAACCGAAAACTGGGAGCGTATCGCCGGCGTAATCGGCCGCGTACTCCGCCTCGAAAGGCAGGGATAGCGCCATGCGATTCCTTCGCGTGTGGGCAGCAAAAGTCAAAGTTCTTTTCACCGGGCAGCGTGAAGACCTGCAGTTCGAGGAGGAGATTCAATCGCACATTCAGGACCTCACCGAGCGCTATCTCCGCCAGGGAATGTCCCGCGCCGACGCCCTCAAAGCGGCGCGCCTCCAGTTCGGCAACGTGACTTTGCTTCAGGAAACGCAGCGCGCGCAACGCAGCTTCCTCTCTCCGTCTGAGTGGTGGGGAGACATTCGCTTCGCCATGCGCATGATGAGGAAGAAGCCGGGTTCGAACGCCGCCGTCATCATCGCCCTGGCTCTGGGAATCGGCATGAATGTCGCCGTCTTCAGCTTCGTCAATGCACTGCTGCTGCGCCCTCCCGCCGTGGTTCGCTCGATGGGCAGCATGGTTGAAGTCTGGGAGCACTCTCGCGTCGCCACCGGCGTACAAAGCTACGCTCCCTTCACCTACCCGGACTATGCCTACTACCGCGACCATACCCAATCGCTCGAAGGCCTGCTCGCCTTCGATGGAGACGGCGCCGAATCCATCTGGAATCGCAATGGCCAGGGCCAGGTGATCCAGGGACAACTGGCCTCAGGAAATTTCTTTACCCTTCTCGGCGTGAATGCTGTGCTGGGGCGCACCTTGTCCGCGAACGACGATCAGCTGGGAAGTCCGCACCCCTTCATCGTGCTCAGCCATTCCTTCTGGCAGCGTGAGTTCGCATCCGATCCGGGAATCGTCGGAAAATCGCTGGTGCTGAACGGAGCGGAATTCAACGTCATCGGCGTGGCGCCGCCTGGATTCACGGGCCTCCTTGTAGGCACCTCCCCTGACTTCTGGGCGCCCTTGACTCTGCAGCAGCAGTTCACGCAAGACAAGGATCGCCTCACCAACCGGCAAGGGTTCTGGCTCATCGTCGCCGGGCGGTTGCGGCCCGGAGTCGACAAGGCAAAAGCCCAGGCAGAGATGCACGTCTTTGCCAGTCAACTCGGAAAGGACTATCCCGACTCCGACAAGGATTACGATGCCCTGGTTTATCCCGCTACGCTGGTGCCGGGTCCGTATCGCGGCTACGTCGCCGCCTTCACCGGTCTCCTGCTTGGCGTCTTTGTCCTCGTGCTGATGATCGCCTGCGCCAACGCCGCCAGCTTTTTGCTGGCCCGCGCCACGGCACGCGTACGCGAAATGGCGATCCGTTCCGCTCTCGGCGCCGGGCGCGCGCGTCTGATCCGGCAGATGCTGATCGAGAGCCTGATGCTTTCGTCCATCGCCGGCCTCGCCGGGATCCTTGTCGCGTGGTGGACGGCGCGCCTGCTCCTGGAACTGAAACCGGCCACCATCCCCGTCACAATCGCCGTTCCGCTCGACTGGCGGGTCCTGTCATTCGCTTTGGCAGTTTCGTTCGCCACGGGCGTCATCTTCGGTCTCATTCCGGCATTGCGCAGCGCGGCAGTCGAAGCCGCTCCAGCGCTCAAGGATGAGACTCAAACCGCCGGCCTCCGCAAGTCGCGCCTGCGCACTCTTCTCCTCATCGGCGAAATTGCAACGTGCGTCGTGCTCCTCGCCGGAGCCGCTCTTTGTGTGCGCAGCCTCATGCACGCGAATTCCATCGACCCCGGATTCGATACCAAACACATCGCCGTTGCCACGCTCGACCCCTCAACCCTGGGATATTCCCCCGCGAAAATCAACGCGTTCTACGGGAGACTCATGGACCGGGTCCTGACGCTTCCCGGTGTAACCGCCGCCAGTTATGTGAGCCATCTCCCCCTGGGCACTTCGCGCGAAGCAACATCCGCCGGCCACCACGTCGGACACGATCCTGATCAGGCATTCGTCGATCTCTTTCGTGTGGAACCGGATTACTTCACCACCATGGGAATTGCCATCACCCGCGGCCGCGACTTTACCCGGCAGGAAAGCGATAGCCCCGATCCCGGCGTCGTGATTGTGAATGAAGTGCTCGCGCAAAAACTCTGGCCCGGCCGGGATCCCATCGGCCAGCGGATCGCGCTGGGAGGAGACAAGACCACCAGCGAAGTCATTGGCGTAGTGAAAGCCGGCAAGTATCGAACCCTCGGCGAAAGCCCTGTCGCCGTTGTCTTTCGCGCCACCATGCCTCCGGGAAAGCGAACCCTTGTGGTTCGTACATCGAGAGATGCGCGCCCGCTGCTCGATGAGTTGGCGCGTTCCGTTCAGGAGGTCGACCCTTTGATGGCCGTGACAGATTCGCAAACCATCGAAGAGTATATGGCCCTGCCGCTCTTCCCCGCGCGCGCCACCGGACTGCTGCTCGGCGCATCGGGCATTCTCGCCATAGTGCTCACCGCCATCGGACTCTTTGGCGTGATCGCCTACATTGTTTCGCAGCGTACCCATGAAATCGGAGTGCGCATGGCGCTCGGCGCACGCCAGACCGACGTGCTCAAACTCGTCATGCGCCAGGGACTCTTCGTCACTGTGGTCGGTCTCTGCATCGGCCTCGCCGGCGCTATCGCGGCAGCGCGTCTGCTCTCACCCCTGCTCTACGGCATTGGCGCAAACGATCCCACAACGCTGATAGCCGTCGCAGTGGCTGTGACCCTGGTCGCGATGCTGGCCTGCTACATCCCCGCCCGCCGCGCCATGCGCGTCGATCCCACCGTAGCCCTCCGCTACGAATAGCGCACGATGCGCCGGTGAAGGTATCCACACGCGAAATGCGGGCTGTTTGAGGTTGTTACGCAACTCGTCGAACCATCATTCCACACCGACTGCTGACGAGAAGCCGACTTGCGGGGAGAAGCGCTTTCTCTAGGAGATGCGAGGCGATATCTTTGACTTTTGACCCCGCAGCTCGCTCAAGACTTCTTCCACATTGCAAACGCCTTTTGCATGCGTGGATCGGTAAAGAGTTTCAAGCAAACCTCGCGCTCGACCGGCCCAGCCACCACGCAATGCAGGTCGGTCCGCCGCGCCACTTCCTTCGCCGCGATCGTAATCTGCGATACGAACCGGGCCGCGTCGGCAATCGTGGCGCCGAAGACCAGCCGGTCCAGGCCTGACCAGAGAGCGCAGGCCATGCACATCGCACACGGCTCGCACGTCGTATACAGCGTGTAGCCCTTGAGCGATCCCGTGGCCAGCTTGGCGCATGCAAGTCGAATCGTCAGGGTTTCGGCATGCGCGCTGGGATCGTGGTCGGGACCTACGCGGTTCACCGCGCGCATCAACCGCTCACCGGTAGCCGTGCTCACGATGTCCGCACCGAATGGGACCGGATGATCGGTGCTCAGCGTCTCCGCGGTGAAGGCGGCCACCGATCGCATCCGCTCGCGGTCGATCGCGCTCACGCAATCCGCCGCCAACGCGGGTGCACCCAGAATCTCTAGGCTGAAGGACGCCGCGCCCGCCTGCGCCAGAAAACTCCGCCGATTCACATTCATGCGCTCTTCTCGACAGCGGCCATAAAAGAATCATACAGCCGGCGCATTTCCTTACGGGAGATGACGGGTTCGCCAGTGCATCCCTGACGACAAGCCGACATCTCGGTACGAATCCGAACCTCGATGCTGACGAGTCCGCTATGGCGGGCCCGGACTGAGATGATGGCAGTGCGTTGACCGAAGTTGCATCACTGTTGAATGCTTGTCTGCCCAATCCCATACTGTATTGCTGCTTTGAGAACGTCGACTTTTATGTCTGCGAATGTTTTGAATTTGATGCAATACCCTGTCACGCTCGCTTTGCCGAGATCTCGCCCAAATGTCTGGGCCAGGTACTTCTTGTTCTCTATTCCCATAATGTAGACGGAAATACCCGTTGCATTAGCACTGACACCGATTTGATAGAACTCCCTGGTTTTTCCATTGGCATACTCAAGAGTTTGGGATCCATATCCAATGTTTGGGTTGGAAACGATTTTTCCTTTCTCGTCTTTCCCATCTAAGAACCACAACTTACAAGCTGGCATCAACGCCAGAATCATGCCATGTAGCTCTTGCATTTCGCTGCGTTTTTGCTCCGGTTGAGCAGCAATGTACTCCTTGATTTGTTTCTGCACCGTCATGTTGATCTCCTTGGCCTGGCGGTAGTTCAGTGCTCCGGGAAACACCGGATTGGATCGGCCTGGTGAGCAGTGTCAATCGATGAAAATGATAGCGGAGCATTGCCGCCAATACGAAATCATGCCTGAAGTTTCAGGCCAAAGCGCACGGCGGCGCGGATTGGTCCCGACAAACGCCCATGGCAACGCTAAAGCGCCACGATACCCCCGCTGACTGGACTCCATTCGCAATGCCGGCTTGTCAGTACTGATCCGGGGTCGATGCGTGCATTACCGATTCACCACCCACCGCAGGTGTCAAAGTTCAGAGACCACAAAACAGAAATCAAGAATCGCAAAATTAGCAGTTGACATTGACCGACAATCCACTACCATATGGTTGTGGATAGGCTGGGTACAACATTTGCGGCTTTGTCGGATCCAACCCGGCGGGCGATGATCGAACGACTCAGCCATGGGCCGGCCTCTGTGCATGGATTGACAGAACCGTTTGCACTCTCGCAGCAGATGATCTCAAAACATATTGCTTACCTGGTTCGCGCCCGGATTGTGATCAAGACAAAGCGCGGACGAGAGAGTGTGTGCACGCTCAGGCCGGCGGCGATTAAGACCGTCAGCGACTGGGCGATTAACTATCGCCGATTCTGGGAAGAGAGCTTCGACAAGCTGGATGTGGTTGTAAATCAAATGAAAAAAGAGGGGGTCAGGGATGACAAAGAACACGGTTAACGAGACAGAGCGGATGGTTGTCACAAGAGTTTTCGATGCCCCACGCGAATTGGTCTGGAAGGCGTGGACAGACCCGAAGTATGTGATGCAGTGGTGGGGGCCGAAGGGCTTTACCTCGCCTGTTTGCAAGATGGATGTTCGCGTTGGAGGAAAGTCTCTCCTCTGCATGAAGACGCCGGATGGGTACGAGGGCTGGAATGCGATTGAATACCACGAGATTGTTCTGCACGAAAAGATCGTTTCCTCCATGTACTTCTCCGACTCGGAGGGAAACAAGATCGAGCCTGAGCAACTAGGAATGGAAGATGAGGCCATAGAGGGTGCGTATGATGTGACCCTCTTTGAGGATCTCGGAAACGGCCAGACGAAACTCACCTACATTGGCAATGAACCCATGGAGAGCGCAAAGAACAGCGGTCAACTCGAGGGCTGGGTTGAGACACTCGATAAGATTGCGGCCGTTGTTGCAGAGCTGAAGCAGGCGAAATAAGAAGTTGAAGCTTTGATTCGCAAAACTCAATCGTGGAGGAAGAAATGAAAAGAACACCGTTTCTCGCTATCGTCCTGCTGGCATTCGCATTTCCCGCGCATGCCCAGGACGCGATCAAGAAAGATGCAGCCGTCAAACCTGCCGATCCGGAATTGAAAGTCGTGCTCGATTCCTGGAATGAGATTGGCCGCAAGCTGACGGCGCTGGCCGAAGATTTTCCTGAGGACAAATATGACTTCAAGCCGACACCCGAGCAGCGGAGCTTCGCCGAGCAGTTGTTGCATGCGGCGGGCTCATGCTACTACTTCACGAATCCTGCGATGGGGCTGAAGCCTCCCGCGGCGGAAGATCCGAAGCGCGACCAATACAAGTCCAAGGCCGACATCGTTGCGTTCGTCAAGAAATCCTTCGCCGATGGCGCAGCCGCCCTGCAGTCGAAAGGCGAAAAAGGCCTGACGACGGAGGTTGTTTATTTTCCTGGGCAGAAATCGCGCGTTCTCGACATCGCAAACGGCATCATCGAACATAGCGGTGAACACTACGGCCAGCTTGTTGTGTACTACCGCCTCGCAGGTCTTGTGCCGCCGGAGTCGCGGCCCAAGAAGTGAACCATTTGTCCTGATAAACGCCCTTGTCGTCATCATCTGGAAGATGAGGGGACCGAGACTCTCGGAACAATCACCATTCCCGTCAAGCCTCTCATCCCGCTACCCGACCTAACCGGCTCAAAACAAACGACGAATAGTTTTTCCACTTTTGCAGATTATTTCGGCGGTTCGCCTAGGATGAATCTATCGCGGCAGACCTCAATCCATTCTTCCAGCAGTCCATCTCGAAGGACCTGTGAAACTGTGGAACCGTGTAGCGCTCCGTAAGTCCTTACCGGAGACGACTCTACGACTAAAGTCAATCATACGAATACTTTATGACCACGAGTGTATCGTAAGCCGTTGAAAATATCTACTTTCTTTACAGAGTATGGGTGGGGGGGATACCGCGCAGCCAATCCGTTGCGCATCAGGCAAACGATGCTGCTCGGCCCGTTCCTATTTCCCTCCCGCACCCCCACCCCCTCACTCGCGTGACCTCAATCACATTCTTCAGAGAGCAAAAGCCCCTTTAATATCTCCAGCGTTGTATCGGGGATCACTTCGATACACACGAGTAACGATCCCCGCTACGAAACCGACAACTGGAAACAGCAAGTACGGTCCCCTGAGCTTGCACCGTAAATGAGAACGCCGATGCCTGCAGAAAAAGTCATGATCGTGGACGACGAGCGCCTGGTGCGCTGGTCGCTCCGCCAGAAGTGCGAAGAGTGGGGATACACCGTCATCGAAGCCGACGCCGGCGAGCCGGCCTTGCGGCTCGCCCAGCGCGAAAATCCCGACCTGGTCCTGCTCGATGTGCGTATGCCCGACATGACCGGTATTGAAGTCCTCGATCAGTTGAAGAAATCCGGCACTGCGCGCGCCGTCATCATGATCACCGCCGATCCTCAGCTTGACGATGTGAAGGCCTCGCTGAAACTCGGCGCCTACGACTTTGTCGGCAAGCCGATTGACTTCGATGCCCTCCACGACGTGATGGAGAGTGCGATCGAGGCGACCGGCGCGCGTAGCGGCGACCAGCATCCCTCCCGGGCCAAGGCTCGCACCGGCGCAGGATACGAAAGCGTCGTAAGCGTATCGCCGAAGATGACGGAGTTGATGAACTTCGTCAAGAAGGTCGCCTCCTGCGAAGCCTCCACGATCCTCATCCAGGGTGAGAGCGGCACCGGCAAGGACCTCATCGCCAAGACCATCCATTACGAAAGCATCCGCTGCGAAAAGCCCTTTGTCGCCATCAACTGTTCCGCTATCCCCGAAACCCTGATGGAAGCCGAGCTGTTCGGTCATGAAAAAGGAGCATTCACCGACGCCAAGCAGATGAAGAAGGGCCTGTTTGAAGCGGCCGATGGCGGCACGCTGTTTCTGGATGAAATCGGCGAGCTCTCTCCCCTGCTCCAGGCCAAGCTGCTGCGCGTGCTGGAGGATCAGGTCATCCGCCGCGTCGGCGGCATCCGCGATAACCAGGTGGACGTGCGGGTCATTGCCGCCTCCAATCGCGACCTTGAGAAAGCGGTGCGCGAAGGCCAGTTCCGTCAGGATCTTTATTACCGCCTCGCCATCATTGCCATCTTCATTCCCCCGCTGCGCGACCGCAAGGAAGACATTCTCCCGCTCGTCGATTTCTTTATCGAACGCTATAATCGGCGCTTCCGCAAATCGATTCGCGGCATCACCGACGAAACGCGCCATCTGATTCTCGGCCACAACTGGCCCGGCAACGTGCGCGAACTCAAGAACACGATCGAGCGGGGAATGATCCTGGAAGAAGAAGCATTTCTGCGCTCGATGTATCTCCCGTTCTCGGTTGGCGAGTCCGGCGGGCGCACGCTTTTCGAGCGCACCTCGCCGGCTGATGGCGGACGCAAGCTGCCGAATGGGCGCGCACTTCCGCGGCTCTACATTCCCGACGGCGGTACGTCGCTCGAAGAACTGGAACACTCCATGGTCGAACTGGCCATGAGCCAGACCAATGGCAATCAGACGAATGCCGCCAAACTGCTCGACATCAGTCGCGATGCCCTGCGTTACAAGCTGAAGAAATTCAGCATGGCCCACGTCGAGGAAGAAGCCTGACGTACGCCGCACATCTTTCCCTTTGGGGGAGAAATAGAAGATAGCCCGGCACAAGCGAAGCGCAGTGCTGGAAGACCACCCGCACGAGATCGGTTCCGTCCCGTAGGGCCGGAGCGAACTCGCTCAAGCTCCATCAAATTCCTGCCGATGAACGGAACAAAGCGAAGTGAGGCCTTGTTCCATGAAGCGGACACTTACCGTCGTCCTCGTGATGTTGGCATCCGTGGGCTTTGCAGCAGCACAGATTACGCAACCGTCGACCGATATCCTTGGAGCGCATTTGAACTACGGCCGAGGCTGTGCGGCGTGTCACTCGCCGCATAGCGGCTCATCCGGCAACGGCCAGTCCGGCGGGGTTAGCTCGGGCACCACGATCCTCTGGGGCGAAGATGCGAGCCCTCTTTACGGCAAGACCATCACAACCGGCGGGGGCGCATACGTCGAAGTCCTTCCGTCAAGCATGTCTGCCTCAACGCCCGACGTCTCCGGAATGCTTACCTGCCTCGGCTGCCACGACGGCAACTTCGCTCCGGCCGCGATGATGCGAAACAGGGTCTATGAGAACCTGCCTGCCACCTATGGGAACCGCAATACCATCCCCACATTGCTCGCGACCACCGGCTCGCAGAGCTATGTCAGTGACCATCCGATGGGACTGAACGCGACCGTCAGTTGCGGAGGCACGGCAGGGTGGGATTGCACAGAGGTCAACGGTATGATCACCATGAGCGGCGCCGCCTCCCGCCGATTTGTGACCAGCTACGGTTTCTTCGTAAAGCCGGGCGTCTATAACAACCGTGCCGTGGTGGTATGCACGACCTGCCACGATCCGCACGCGATGAACGTCGTCACCGTCGGGCGCAATTCGAACTCCGGACTGCCGGCCGGAACCTATGCGACCATGTTCTTTCTGCGCGCGCCCTACAATCCGAACGACACCAACCCGCTGTCGAACCAGACGGCGCAGTTCTGCCGTCAGTGTCATGCGGACAAATCAAACGAGATGAATGGGAGCACCGCGGGCACAACGTTCTAGGTTGTGTCCCTGAAGTTCACGATAAAAGTTGGCGGTGTCATTCTGAGCGAACGGGGCCCCGAACGTCTTTCAGTTCGGGGGTGGTGAGCGAAGAATCTGCTTTTGCACTTCCAGACTTATGTCAATGGCTTTTGATACCACACTTGTGCGGCAAGGTTCATCTCCTCGCGCCGGGCACCTTGCGCGCGCCGGCTGCCGAAACGGAGCCATCGGAATTGTGAGCAACCTGGTGGCAGACCAGCGTGCACGTATTGGTTGCTCGATTGTAGGAAATCGGCAATGCTCCATTGGGCGCCACGACATTTCCGTCGAAGTTCACCAGCCGCTCGCCGCTGATGGTGCCGCTTGCGGCTCCCATACCGTGCGCGGTATGGCATGTCGAACAACTGACTCCCGTGTTGATGTGGTCGGAATGATTGGTCCAGCTGGTGTTTTTCATGATCTGGTTGGCCAGATCATGGCACTTGCCGCACAGCGCATAGGGTCCGTTCACGCTGAGATCGGGGTTGGGATAGAGATTGGAAATCGCCGAGCCCGGTGTCACCGTCTGGCTGAATTGATACTGGCGCTCCAGAATATGTGTCCACCGTGAACCATGCGGCCCGTTAGCGCCCGAGCCTCCAAACTCGCGATTGTCGTCGCTGTTGTGGCAGTCCGTGCACAAGATCTGCGTTCCCATCGCGCGGCCTGGAGTGATTCCGTCGAGATTCAACATGTTCGCTAGAAGACTGGGCTGCGCGAGCGCGCTGCTCCGGGTATGCATCACAGGATGGCTGGACGTCGCGGTCACGGCAAACTGCGGAATCAAATTGAGAGGATCGCCCGCCGAGACCGCTCGCACCGGGAAATATCCGTAAATTGGCAGTGTCTGTTTTCCAGAACTGGTTCCGTGGCACCGCAGGCAATTCTCGTACTGATTCACGGCCGGTGTAAGCACTGTAGTTCCGTCGCTGGCGCTGATGCCCGCAACATCCTTCTGCGAGATGCGCATCAGTGGCGCGGGCGGGAAAACGCCGACCGGTTCCGAACCATGCGCGTTGTGGCAATCGACGCAGGTTGCGTGTCGATTGTTGTTCAGCAACACAGCTTCGGTGGCGTCGTGCGGGTTTGTCGAAGCCGGGAAGGGATGGCCGACCTTGGGCGTAGCATACTCGGCAAAAACATTCGCATACGGCGCCATCGGCGAAACGTTGGCGCCCCCGTTGTGGCAGGAAATGCAATCCTGCTCATTCTGCCCGCGCAGCAGGCGAGTCGGCCCGCTTGCATTATGGGGCGCATGGCACGAAATGCACGCATTGGTAGCGACCGTCGGGTAGCTCCCGAGCAGCGCCTGTGGAGATATCTTGCTGGTGGAAAGCGCATGAGCGCTCGTGGCCCAATCCGCCAGCGGATTCGACTGGCCGCCGATCGTGCGGCTGGGATCATGGCACGCCAGACAGAGCTGGCCGCTCGAGCTGTCCTTCACCAGGAAATTCAGGGATATCGGATCCTTGGCCTGCACATGTGGATTGTGGCAAGACGTGCACTCCACATTTCCATTTATCAGCTGAACGGCATGAGTCGGGTCTGCGGTCGATCCACTTGCCGCGAGCGACGCGACGAGGTCAATGTTGTCCTGAAGAGGAAGCGCAAGACTGAATGGGTGGGAAGACTGCATGTTGCTGCCGAATACGTCAGTCGACAGCATGGATCCGCGGGTCGTGACTTGGCCATAGGCCACGGTGGCTCCCACGGCGACGGTTCCGTCGTGGCAGCTCAAACACTGATTGCTCACGGCGCCGAGAGTGGGCTGCGTGGTGATGTTCTTTTCCGTGTTGCTGCTGTAGGTCGTGTACGTCTGCGTTGTCAGCTTCTGGTTCCAAAGCCCCGAATTCAGCCCGGAGTGCGGAGCATGACAGTATGCGCACGAGTCAGTCCGGGCGCCTGTCACCGGAGACGAGCTTCCGGGCCCAAGGTTATGAGCGCCCAACGCGTCACCCACAATCTGCGCAGGCAGCGATGTCGCCGCAAGCAGAAGGGTGAGCGCGCCCCATAGGAGTCTGATTCTCACTTTGCCGCCCCCGTCGCAGGATTCCTCACGCCCACATATTGAAACACCTGAATCCGCCGGTTGAACGAATCCACCACATACACCTTGTCGTCATGGTTGATGACTAAGCCCGAGGGCAGCTGAAACTCACCGGCATGCGTGCCCTTTCCGCCGAAGTAATAGAGCAGCTGGCCCTGACGGTTGAAGACCTGGACCACGCCCCACAAAGCATCCACAATGTAGATATCGCCTTCTGAGTCGACACTCACAGCCTTCGGGCGGAACATGGCCCCGGTGGTGTCGCCAATCTTTCCGATGGAATACAGAAACTTGCCGGAGCGGTCGAACGCCTGCACGCGGAAGTTCATGGCATCGACGACAAGGAGGTCCGGGCCGTTCAAGCGCAGCTCGGTCGGCAGATTGAATTCGCCATCGCCCTCGCCGGTTTTTCCGATCGTCTGAAGGATGTTGCCCTGCATGTCGAGCACAAAGACCTGGTCGCGCAGAGTATCGGCTACATAGATGCGCTGTTCCGTTGAGTCTACGGCAATTCCGGTGGGCCGCTTGAAATAACCTTCGCCGCCCTTCAGGCTGCCGATGGCGCGGACATACTTTCCGCTTGGTTCAAATACGAAGATTTTGCCCGCGTCCGAGTCGGTTACATAGATGTTGTCCTGGGCATCGACCGCGACGCATTGCGGTGTCGTCATCGCATCCTTGCTTTTTTCCCTGCGCTCGATGAACTTGTACTTGCGCTGCGCGAAGTCGAAGATATGTACACCGGAGGCGCCGGGGTCGGTCACAATGAGGCGTCCGTGCGAATCGCTTGTAATGCTGTAGGGACGCACCAGAAAACGGTATTCGGGTGCTCCGGCGACAACATCCACGAGCTTGTTCCAGAAGCCGCGGTTCGGCCGTACTTCGAATTCTGACTTGAAGCTGCGTTCCCAGGTAAGGCTGCGACCGCCGTCGAGCGACATCTGCCAAAGTTCCCGCGTGGCCGCTGTCTTCGGTCTTGGCGCAGCCATGGCAAGCGGCAGCAGTGCCGCGCAAGCTGTCCACACGGCGACGCTTCGGCATTTCCGGATTAGAAAAAGTTGAACCACCGTGAAATCCCCATGTAGTACGACGAGATCACCTGAGGCTGGGAACCGGTGATGGTGAACCCCTGTTCCAGGCGGGCATAGCCACTGATGAAGTTCAACTTGCGAACTTGATATTGCATGAGCGCGTTGTATTGGCTGTTTTGATTTGTCGATGTGATGCTGTTGCTGAAGGTGTTGCTTGTTGATTTCGAATACGTCGCTGCGAAAATCAGCTTTTTTACCGGCGTGCTGGAAACCCCGAAGGAATAGCTCTTCCCGCCGAACAGACTCACCAGATCTGAAGGCAGGACCGGCGTCGGCACCGGTACACCCACCAAGCCGGCGCCGGTCGCCAGGGCCTGCCCGTCGGCTTTGGAGTAACTGCCCGTTGCGGTGAGGTATCCGCCGTACGCCACACTCCCGTTATAGGACTCGCTGCTGTTCGAGGTCCCAGCTTGGTCGGTCAGCGCGGTTCGGCCACCGCCGCCGCCGGCGCTGATGCTGAATAGTCCCCAGTTGCGGCTGATGTTGGCTGAGTAGTTGTAGTACGAATTCATGTAGCTGATCAGCAGCGTCTGCACGTTCTGCGCGTAGTTGAACGATTCGTTTACGCGCCAACCGCGAATGCGGTTGCTGTAGTTCTCGGATGCCGAAATACCTATGGAGTCCTGGCCATTTTGATCCGAGGAGTTGGCGGTTACGCTCACCGCCGAGTTAATGGTGCCCTCGAGAAGCTTATGCGTGAAGGAGGCGTTACCGCCGTAGGACTTCACGCCATAGTTCTCACCCAGAAAAGTCTGGGTACGGCGCTCGAAGAAGCCTGCCGTCTGCAGATTCGGCACCGGCGTGTAAGTTGCAACCGTCATCAGGTCGAGTGAATTGGAGGACTGATCCGAGTTCAGTATTGGAGTGACGCCTCCGGCTCCGAGCACCGACTGGATAATCTGCCCCGTCAGGTTGTCGGAGTAATTCAGGGTCGCGGTGACCGACAGCTTGCCGGTCGGATGTACCCCTGCGGCTGCATTCATGGTGTCGATCGAACCATTGGAATTTACGTCGAGGTAATTTGTGTTCCAGGTGGACCGGTTTATGCTGCCGGCAAAGGAACCCCGCAAAGGAAGCAAGTGCGAAAGGTTATACCCGTAAGCGGTGTTGTCCGACTGTAAATCCGAAATGGTTGCCGTAACTACGGGAGGAAGGATCGAGTGCGATCCTCCCTTTGAATAGTAGGCGCCCATGTTAAAGCCTTCCCACTTGTATCCCGAATGCAGATTCACGGAATGAAATGTGTTCTTCCCTTCATCATTTGCGCCGTATACGGAATACTGGCTGGATCCGCTTTGAAATGCCGCCGAAAAGCTGGGAGCGTCAGGAAGATTCTCGCTCCAGTTGATTCCGAATACCCCGCTATTCCCGTGCGTCACGAAATTGGCCAGCCCGGGAACCGCGTAGTTTCCGTCGCTGTTGTACGCCTGAGAATAGGTGATGGCACCTGGAAACTTGCTGCCCGCAAAGATGTTGGCGCTCAAGTTAACGCCGCTGGCCTCGGAGATCGACTGGAAATTGGAGTTGGCGCGAGACTGATTCAGATACGGAGCTACGTTATATGAGAGGAAATTCGGACTGTGAAATGAACCGGTGAAGGTAGCCGCCCCTCCGAACGTCCAGCCGTGGGTCGAAGGCGTCAGATTACCGTAATTTGCGGTGTAGCCCGAAGAAAGGGTGCCCGTGCCGCTGGTGCTGGTCTCACCAAACCGAATCTGCGCGCTGGCAGGGATCGCCATCAGCAGACACCCGGTAATCGCCCACTTCGCACATTGAACAAACTGCAACACTCAATGCCATCCTTAAGCTCTCTCGTGTCGGATTCCGCTTGCTCGATCCTTACCGAGTTGTCTGAAGTCAGTCGGCCGATAGAGGCCGGTTTTTTTGAATCCAGGCTCCTTTCGCCCAGTTACAGCTCGTCGATCTTTGCGTTCTTGCGAAGCCTCTGATCCAATTCCGCACGGATCTGGTTCGTCTTGTTTTGTTGAAGTTCCTTTTGCAATGGCGCCCTGACTTCCACGAATGGTGCCTGTCCGGCAGGCGTATGCACCTGAAGGCGCACGATCGTGTAGGCCTGTTCCACCTGGATAATGCCGCTCATGTCGTTCGGGTGCATCGAATGGAACGCCTTTGCAACCTGTGGCGCCAGTTGATCGACAGGGAGCGGCTTATGCTGGCCCATCATCACCCGATAGTCGTCATCGGAAATCTTTTCGGCCAGAAGTCCGAACTCCTCGGCGGTCTTCGTCGCTTTGGCTTGCCGCAGCGCGTTCTCAGCACGCGTGCGCGCTTCCTTCAGCTGCTCTGCCGTTGCATTCGCGGGAGGCAGAACGGTGATCGTCTGGAAGGTGAATGTCTCCGGATGATGGAAGCGTACCGGATTCTTGTCGTAGTAGGCCCGGACTTCCACGGGGGAGACAACGCTTTTTGCCTCCACTTCGGTCTTCAGAAAAGCTTCAATCAACAGGGACCGCCGGATCTTCTCCAGCAGAAGTTGCCGGGATCCGTGAAAATCGCTATCCAGGAATGTGTTGTACTCCTCGGGAGTGGCGAACTGTTTATGAAAATCCGCTTCAGCCCGTTGCAGCTTCGCCGCCGGAACCGTCAACTTCCGGCGCTGTGCCTCCTGATAGGCGAGCTCTTCGAAGATGATCATCTTCAACGCGCCGTCGCGGATCTGTTTTTCAAACTCTTTCGGAATCCCGTTGTGCTGTCGGGCATAAGGAAAGATGGCGTACTCTTCGCGGACAAGGTCCGCGTCGGTGAGGATGGCGCCGTTTACCCGGGCAACCGGCTTGTCTGCAGCCGGCGCGGGCTTCACGATGGTTTGAGCGGGTGCCTGCCTAAACACGGTGGGCGAATGTGACGAAACCTGCGCATAAGCCGCACTCATCCCGAGGAGAAGAAATCCAATGGTTGAAACTGTGTACTTCATCTAATTGACCCCCGTTTAAAAGGAAGGGGAGGGAAAGTGCTCCCCCCTCCCCTCATGCATAAGAATCTAGAAAGTAGTAACCGCGGTACCACCATTGCTCTCGTTCGCTTCGCCACCATGGCACTGGCGGCAGAACTGCGCTGTCTGGTTGCTGCCGGCCGTGCCGCTGGCCGGGTTATAAGGAGCGCGAATGAAGAACATGGTTGCGTAGTTGCCGCTCGGCAGACCCGACTTCGCGCCGGTGGTTACCTTCACCACGTTCATCAGGTGCTGGTTGTGGCAGGTCGTGCACAAGACAACCGGCGTGTTGTTATAGGTGCCAGGGCTGACGAAGAATCCATAGTTCGTGACGAACCTGCTGGAATTCGCGCCAGTCATCTGTACCGCACCGGTAGCACTGATGGTGCAATCCCAGTTATATTGGCCACCGCAACCCATCACGGCATTCAAACCCACCGGGTGGTCGTTGAGGTAATTGCCGGTCGTGGAGCCATCATTTCCGAGCAGTGTCGGAACCGCGTTGTAGCCACCATAGGTCGCAGGCAACGTTTCATAGACCCTGTTCTTCATCATGGCGCCTGTTGCATAGTTGCCGTCATGGCAACTGAGGCACATCAGCACACCGGAGACGTCGGGTGTTCCGGCCACCAGGCTGGTGGGCAGAACTTCGGCATAACCGGTGGTGCCGTTGGTGCTGCCGAATTGGAGCGGCTTGCCATACAGGCTGCCGAGATCCTCGCCCCAGAGAGCGACGGTACCCGCAGATGCATCGGCAGTCTTGGCGTTGCCGTTTCCGTAAACGCCGCTGTGTGGTGCATGACAGGCCGCGCAGCCGCGGCCGTAGTTGAGGTGGGCACCGAGAACGTCAGTCGTTGGTGCCGCCCCTATCTGGGCCGCCGCGAATCCCGCGGATGCCAATAACAAAAGAGCGATGAGAAGAATATTCTTCATTATGTGGAGCCTCCTAGCGCGCACTCCTACAACTTGCCTGAACCGTTACCTCGACGTTGCGTCTCCAGTTTCCAATTCAGTCTGCTTTCAGAATGTGCACGCCTCATGCCGTTGCTTTAGCGCCTGTGCCGAATTCGCACAACGTTCGTAATTCGTTGTCGACAGAAGTGTTGCGCGCACGCCGCGAGGCAACGACATGCAACCTGGGCCAAATTCAACCGCTGGCGATGGGCGTTCTCCCACACCGCATTGGTGAAATGCCCCATGCGATTCGTGACGGCCGTCACAAATTGCTCAATCTAAACCGCGCCGATAGTGATTCACCTTCGGACAACTGCAACTTCTCGCTCGCAGTCGAGTGATTTGCATCACGTCTGGACGCCAGACATCTTGCTCTACTACAACGTGGCGCGCGTTCATGCAGACGATGAACCGCATCAGCGCAATCGAGCCTTTGTTCGGCGACCAACGTGCTTGCTGAATCGTTTGCTGCTCTGTTGCGTTTGTTCGAGGAGGCAGCATTCTCGAGTTCTGCTCGCAACGGGAGTTCAAGGGATGACCAACGAATCCATCACGGCTTTGCCAGGGGCGCCGACACTCCAGGCGGTGCAAGTCTACTTCATGGCGGCACTCTGCCTGGGTGCCGGCCTGGGCGTCGGATATCTCCTGCGCGGTTCGCAGCCGGCAATCACCGCACAGCGAAGCACTGCTCAGGGAGCGGCGACCGCAAGCGTAAAGCCTGGGGGACATCATCCTGGCCTCGAAGATATGCGGCAGATGGCCGACAAGCAGGCGGCGCCTCTGCTCGAAAAACTCAAGAGCAATCCCAACGATGGTTCTCTCTTGGTGCAGGTCGCGGCGATTTACCACACAACCCACCGATTCAAAGAGGCGGCTGTTTACTACAATCGCGCACTTGAATCCGACCCGAAGAATGTTGCCGTTCGCACAAAGCTGGCTTCAAGTCTCTATCGCGACGGGGACATCGATGGCGCGATTGCGCAATTGAATCGCGCTCTCAAAGATCAGCCTACGGACGCGAACTCCCAATTTGACCTCGGCATGATCAAGCTGCAGGGCAAGGGCGACCCGAGGGGTGCGCTGGCAACGTGGCAGCGCCTGCTCAAAACGAATCCGCAGCTCAGCCCGGAGCGCAAAGCCACGGTGCTGAAGCTCATGGCGGATGTGATGACCATGATGGGCGATCAACACGGGATCGAGGGAGCGCGAAGCAGCAATGGACACGAATAACTCTTCTGCGAAGCAATGGACCCGGCCGCGGGCCGTGGCCCTGATGGCAGTTTGCCTTTTTGCCGGAATCGCCGGCGGCTGGGCCATTCGCGGAACACGGCATCCTGCGCAAACGGAGACCGCAAAGGCCGCAGCCACTCCGGACGCGTCCGCAACCAGCACAACCTCTGCAACCCCGGCGCCGAGTCCGGACCAGTTGAAGACGATGGCTGACAACCAGGCTGCTCCGCTCATCGCGAAGCTGAATGCGAATCCGAAGAATCTGGATTTGCTTACCAGCATCGGCAATTTGTACTACGACGCACGGCAGTATGCGGTCGCCGTGGATTACTACGGACGCGCGCTGGCGACGAAACCCTCCGATGCGGCGGTGCGCACCGATATGGCAACGGCTTATTGGTATCTTGGCGATGCCGACAAAGCGATCGCAGAGTTCAACAACGCGCTCAAGTACGCGCCGACGAATCCAAACACCCTGTTCAATCTCGGGATGGTCAAGTGGCAGGGCAAGCACGATAGTGCAGGCGCCATCGCCGATTGGAAGAAATTGCTGGCAACCAATCCCGACTATGCAGCCAGAAACCAGGTTGAAAAGATGCTGTCCGACGTGGAAAAGCAGACGGCGAAGCCCGGCGCGAAAGGCTGAAGTCTGTGCCCTTGAGCCGGCGGCGATGGTGGTAGCGCGTATCGACCGTCAGCCCCGTCCCGTTGGAAGCTCGAATTCCAGGCGCGCGCGCACGGCGGCCAGGTAGCCGCGGATCACTGCCTCGGAGTGCCCTTGCGGAATGAGCTCACAGAGCTTCGCATCACTGGCGAGACCGGCGTCAATCGCGGCGATCACGTCGGGAACCTGCAGCTTCGAATGATCCGCCAAGACCACCATTTTGAGAACGCGGTCGATTCCCTTTACCGGTTCCGGATCGAACTGGATCGGATAGATAAGCATGCGCAGGATTGCCGCGCGATTCACGTCAAAATCCCTGTCTCTAGCCATTGTGAGATCTCTCAATAACTTTCAGCATCTTATGCGATGCGAAGGCTTGCCGGCCGCGAAGACGGCGAACCTGCCGCATCGGATCAGTAGAGCGAAGGTTCGCCGGGAGGGCGGGTTTTCCAGCGGCGATGAATCCACAGCCATTGCTCGGGATAGCGGCGAATCCAGGACTCGAGCACGTCGTTGCATTGCTGCGTCGCGGCAAGAACGTCGGTCTCCGTATCACCGGTTTCGGAGAAATGCATCTGGCGGCCGAAGTGGAGAACGTATTTCTTTTCGGCGGGCTCCCACACCATAAAGCCGGGCAGAACGGCGGCGCCGGTTTTGAGCGCGATGCGCGCGAGGCCCGAGGCCGTGCATGCGGTGATCCCGAAAAATTCTACGAATTCGCCTTGCGGTTGCGTCATGTTGGTGTCCATTAGGATGCCGACCGCTCCGCCCTCGCGCATGGCGGTAAGCAAACCGCGCGCGAAATCGTCTTTGTGGAGAACCCGGTTGCCATGCAGGCAGCGGATACCGTTGACGAATTCGTCGAGACGGCGATTGTCGAGACGGCGAATGACCATGCCCATGGGGTGGCCCATCAGCGAGTGGTAAAAGCTGGAAAGCTCCCACGCGCCCAGGTGCCCGGTGAGCACCAGCACTCCTCGCCCCAGTGCCTCCGCCGCGAGATAGTGCTCAAGGCCGTCGGTTCGAATCCAATGCTGCGTATTCTCGCGCGTGTACCCAGGCATGCGGCAGAATTCGACGAGTTGCCAACCGAGGTAACGGTAGACGGAGCGCAGGATCTTGCCCTGCTCGTCCTTCGGCAGACCGGGCAGCGCCAGAGAGAGATTCCGTTCACCCACGCGGCGCAGGCGGCTCATGGCGTGAAACACGGCCCAGGCAAGGCCCTCCGCGAGCAGGCGCGCCAGCCAGCGCGGCATCGCTCCCAGTACGCGAGCTACCGCGACCACCAGCCAATATTCGAGGGTCTGCTGCATCGTTTGAGGCAAACATAAGTTTAGGTCATTCGGTTGGGGCCCTGCCGGACAGCAGCATTTGGAAGCAGACGCAAAAAAAGGAAGGCGGCCCGCGCTGAGGCCGCCCTCGGTTATGGAATGTGCTGCGTTATCAGTTGTGCTTCGCTCGCAGGAAATACTGCGCCACAGCGCGAACAAACGAGACGGCGCCCGGTGGCACGCCCACGTTGCCCTTCAGCACGTTTTGAAAGTCCTCTGGAGCCCCGTAGTAGAGTTCGGTGTCTTCCTTGTTTTGCGAGACGCTGGTTCCGTCGAGGCTGATACCGGCGAACAGGCCCTTGTTGCGCGAGTAGCTCAGCAATTCGGCATTCATCTTCCAGTCCGTGGCTGCCTGTCCGGCGCGTCCCACAGGACCTGCTGCGGCCGAAGCATCGGCGCCGATCTTGAATTTGCTCTTGAGCAGATCCTGAAATCCGCGATTGTTCACCGCCACGAGGATCAGGTCAGTGGACTGCCCGCCAATCTGCAAGCCCCAGGAGCCGCCCGCCATGCGGATGAATACCGGAGCGCTCCAGCCATGGCCGGTGCGGCATGTGACCACGCCCTGTCCATATTGTGCGCCGAATACGAACGCACCCTTGATCATGCCGGGAACCACGCCGACGCATGTCGCCTGTTCCAGAATGTTCAACGGGATCGTGCTGTCTTTGGCCTGCATGATTTGATCGAGAACAGTTTTCGCCGCTTCGATGCGGTCCTCCAGGTCGGACTTCGACGATGCCGCGTTAGCTGCTCCTGTAGCCAGGAAACAAAGACAGAGGGAAGCAATCAATTTTTTCATTCGGGGAGTCCTTTCAGTTTTCCGCACACTAGTTTGCGGGGCTTTGTTGGCTGCTGACAATTAGGACAGCACTGAGAGCCGGAAGTCGCACACGCCGTGCCGAAGGATTCGCATATAGGAACATCGGCGTGCAACAACATCCGGCTCCAGCCTACAGCATCGCCACGGAGACACAATGCACAGGGCGGCGGGATTTCAATGTCGCCGCACCAAGCGGATTACGCGCAGGTTTCAGACCTCCGACTCGGTAGGAAAAGCAGGTGATAAGCGGGCTCGGCGAAGAGGTTCCCCGGTGGAAGGTCGCGCGCTCTGAAATTGCGCCGCAAAGAAAAAAGAGGAGTTCACAGGCCTCATGGTCACATGGAGCCTGGGAACTCCTTTCCCCAGATCTGCGTTGTTTCTGAAATGATTATTAGTAATCTTCCGAAATGGCACAAGAGTACTAAGGTTTAGGACTTTTAGTAATTCATTTGCGGGTATTTTTGTGGTTACTAGCGCCGATCTCTAGCGACTCTTCAGGCGGTGACAGCTTCGACAATTTGGGCGTGATGCTGGGTCGGCTTATATGACCCGTGGAGCGCCCGCATGGACAGCTCAATCCGGTTTTCAGCGCCGACCTTGCGCATGAGCTTACCGACGTGCGCCTTGACGGTACGCTCTTCAATGCCGAGTTCTTCCGCGATCTCGCGGTTGGAGCGGGCAAGCAGAAGCAGTTGCAGTACCTGTTCTTCGCGCGCGGTCAGATGCGGCCGCGGGCTCGTGACGCTCGCGTCGTCCCCGGAGAGGAGACGATCAATGAGCTTGGAAAGGAGCTTGCGTGGAGCCCAGATGGAGCCGGAAATCACAACATCGAGAGCTTCCCTGACCAGGCGCGGTCCTGCGCCGGTGTCAAGATAGGCGCGGGCGCCCGCGATAATTGTGTCCATCATGACCTGCTCGTTGCTGTCAGGACCGATGACGACCATGCGCAGATTGGGGCGCTTGCGCCGAATACCTTCGAGCACTCCGAGCTTTTTGGAAGAACTACTCCAGTCGATCAGAACATACTCGATCAATTGATTATCCAGATGCTCTTCGAGGGTACCCACGACGGGGAGAAGCGGTGCCTCTCCCGGCTTGGCGTGGTTCTCAAAGATGCTGGTGAGGCCTTCGAGCCGCATCGGTTCGTTGGCGACGACACCGATTCGGATTGGTTCCAAGCTGTACATCGCGGACATCGAGTCCCTCTCCTTGCCTGGCTTCAACGAGCGACGGGAGTGGATTGGCTTTCGCCGGACCCCGGGAAACTCTCCGCTTGACTGTCGGAAGCTCTTAGGGATACATCCCCTGTCTTTTGTTGCACTTCACCAGACGGCTGTTACCGATGGCATAGTGGTAGTGATTACCTTGAAATAACAGTATCCGGCAAAGTGACTGTTTCGTATAGGCATTAGCGCCCAGGAAAGCGACTCGCCCTATCTCTAAAGTCACAAAGGGCGGTTTTTTCACCGATCAGACCAGCCGAATCTGCTCCGGTTGTGAGTCAGAACACAGGCGGCGGGTCAATTGTCCCCCTGTCTTCCTTGTCACCTAATCGAAAAATCCTCGGCGGTAGTGTTCCACAAATGGGGCAAAGGCTGTACCATCAGTCCGGTAGGGCGTGGTACAGTCGAGAACAGTCGCGCTAGAGAGGTGACCGCTTTGATTAAACAAGACATCGTGCACCATGTGATCGAGCGCACAGGCCTGCCCCGAACAAAGGCCGAAGCGGCGGTCGATACCGTGTTTGAAGGCCTGAAAGAAGCCCTTGCTGCGGGAGAGCGCATTGAGTTGCGCGGTTTTGGGGTGTTCAGCGTCCGCGCGCGCAAAACCGGGATCGGCCGCAATCCTCGCACCGGCACTGAGGTCAGCATCACGCCCGGCAAAGCCGTGCGCTTCAAGCCCGGCAAAGAACTGCATACCTTGGAAACGGGAACGCCGACTCCGAGCGCCTGATCCTGCATCCGGACGGGAAGACCAATGGCCGGCAAGCGGAACGCTTAAAGGGGAGACTCGAGGCAAACGCACTATCACTCTGATAGTGCTGCCGATGTCATCCTGCGCGAAGTCGTGTGCGCAGGATTCGACTTGTCTGCCGGACGCCTGCCCGTGGCGGAGCTGGCGACTTCAGTTGCTGTCTAGACGCGCTCAGCCAAGATTGAAACAGCTTTCAGCTCGCCAGCTTGATCGCGGCAATTTTGCGGATCGGGGGCAGATCGGCAGCGCTCTGGACGAGGAGGCGCAGGCCATTCCCCTCGGGATATCGTGGCGCTGATTCCAGCGCTTCGGCAACAGCCTTTGGCAGGTGTGCCTCTTTCGCTGCGTTCAACGCCTTGTCTCTAAGCACGAACGACACCATGAAGCAGCCTTTCCCGGGGCCGAGATAGACGATGTTGCGGCTCTTCTGTTTGAGGCGCAGACTCCAGCCATACCTGCTGACGACGATTCCCTTCCATTCCTGTTCCGTAACCCCTTCTTCATCGGCCATCCACTTGATGAATTCGTTCCATAGGTTAACGGTGGGACCGAGAGCATCGGCGATTTCCGCGTCCGAGGGACGGTTTTCCTTGCCTTTGAATGCATTGATGTATTCCATCGGGCACCTCAATAAAGCAATGGAATCCTAGCGCAGCACGGGTCCAGCGGAATGTGACGAGGCTTGTCTCGGTCACGCAATTTCGAATTCACATGAGACGCTGGGCGTCGACGTCTACCACGATGTTGCGGCGGGGAATGCTGGCTTCCTCTGCATGCGCCAGCGCGCCGCGGAGCGCCGCATTCAGCGCCTTGCGCGACGACGCCTTCAAAATCAGATGGAAGCGATAGACATTCTTGATGCGTGCGATCGGCGCGGTACACGGGCCGAGAACGCGGATGCCCTCGGGCGCAGTTTTCTGGAACCACTTGCCAATTTCTGCTGACCATCCTGCGGCTTCTTCGAGTTTTTCTGATTGGATGAGTACATTGGCCAGCACGCCGAAGGGCGGATAGTGCATCCAGCGGCGATACTTCAGTTCGCGCTCGGCAAACCCCGCGTAGTCGTGCGTGCTGGCGGCAACGATAGCGTAGTGATCGGGATAGTAAGTCTGCACCACGACGCGGCCCGGCAATTCGCCTCGGCCGGCGCGTCCCGAGACCTGCGTCATCAACTGAAAGACGCGCTCGGCGGCGCGAAAGTCCGGCATGGAAAGCGCATGATCGCAACCGACAACGCCGACCAGCGTGACGCCATGAATATCGTGCCCTTTGGCGATCATCTGCGTGCCGACCAGCAGGTTGATTTCGCCGGAATGAAGACGCGCGAGCAGATGTTCGAGATCGTGCCGGCCTCGCACGGTGTCGCGATCCATGCGCCCGATGCGCGCTCCGGGAAAGATCTCGGTGAGACGCTCCTCACCCTGCTGCGAGCCCGCGCCAAGATAGTAGAGGTGCTCGCTCTCGCATTTCGGACACTTCGACGGCACCGTGCGCTTGAACCCGCAATAGTGGCACTCGAGCCGCTGGCCTGCGCGCGCCAGGCCGTCCTCGTCCGACGGTTTGTGGTGTGTGAGCGCGATGGCGCAGTTCTGGCATTCGAGCTTTTGCCCGCATGCGCGACACAGCACAGCAAACGAATACCCGCGGCGATTGAGCAAGATGATGGCCTGCTCGCCGCGCTCGAGGGCAAGCCTCGTCTGTTCGATCAGCGAGCGCGAAAAGAGCTGCTCCTGCCCCGTCTCCTGAAACTCGCGCCGCATGTCGATGAGTTCCACTTCCGGCAGCGGGCGATTCTTGACGCGGTCGTTCATCTCGATGCGCGTGTACTTGCCCTGAACTGTGTTCTGCCAGCTCTCGAGCGAGGGCGTCGCCGAACCCAGCACCACGACTGCATCGGCCAGCTTGGCGCGCATCACGGCGACGTCGCGGGCGTTGTAGCGCGGAGTTTCCTCCTGCTTGTAGCTCTGGTCGTGTTCTTCGTCCACGAGAATCAACCCGAGATTCGGCGCGGGCGCAAAGATCGCCGACCGCGTGCCGACCACGATCGGCGCTTCGCCGCGGTGGATGCGACGCCATTGCTCGCTGCGCTCCTCGGGCGTGAGCGCGGAGTGCAGCAGCGCAACGCGCTCGCCGAAGGCCGCGTCGAGCAGGCCAACCGTCTGCGGAGTCAGCCCGATCTCCGGAACGAGCAGAATCGCCGATTGCCCGCGATCGAGCGCACGCTGCATGGCCTCCAGATACACCGCCGTCTTCCCCGAACCCGTGACGCCGTGGAGCAAAAAGGGATGGAATCCCCCAAGCTGCGAAACGATGGTGGCCAGGGCATCGAGTTGCGACTCGTTGAGCGTGAGCGGACCCGCTGAAGCTTCGATGCCGCCCAGCCGGAAAGCAGCCGTCCGCTCCTCGATGCGCACCAGTCCGCGACGCACCAGCGTCTGCAGCGTGGAAGACGGCAGTTCGCGGCGGCGCAGCTCCGCCAGGGGAAGTTCGCCATCGTTGGCAGCAAGCTCGGCGAGAATAGCCTGCTGCAGTTTTGTGAGCGCAGGCAAGCGTGTATCCGGAATGAGGACGGCGAAGCGCTCGGTGCGGCGCGCATCTCGCTCGGTGGCCGCAGTCTCGCGTGCGATCCACTTTTTGCGAAGCATCCCGGCCAGAACGGGCAGGCTGGCAGCAGTGGCCGTGCGCAGGGTAGAAACCTTTACGGGCTCCCCGGACGCCAGACGCTCAAGAACGCGCCGCTCCATTCCTTGCCTGTCAGAGGATGCGCCATCGCGAGCACCCTCAGGGCGTCGTCGTTTGCGGGAAGGGCGGGATTGAAAACGCCGCCATCTCCATCGAGGCTCCCGGCCAACGCATCGCGCCCGAGATCGGTGATGCGGTAGTAGACCGCGCGCCGCACCTCGGCCATCAGCGGCAGCATGCCTCGCAGCACCTCGCCCAGGGGAGCAAGATAGTATCCGGCGATCCACTCGGCCAGCGCGAGCAGATGTTCGCTGAGCAGCGGCTCGTCATCGAGCACGGCTTCAAGATACTTTGCCTCAAATTCCGCAGGAGCGGCGACGTCGGTCGCAGTGACCACGCCGATGAGCTTTTCATTGCGAAAGGGCACAATTACACGGGCGCCGCGCGACGCCTGGTCGTCATCGCGCAAAGCGTAGGTAAATGTGCGATCGAGCGGCACCGGCAATGCGACTTCGCAATAAGCAGGCATGGAGAGCAATCTCCAGTGTAGCGGTCACCCCAGCGCGGCCTCTGTGCGTAACTGGCATCACGGAGTTTGAACCCACCGGCGCCTTTTACTCCCTATTCCCTGTTCCCTACTCCCTGCTTTTCAGTACAATTCCTGCTGATGACCACTAAGACTGTGAAGGCCGCCTCACCTGCGCGCAGCGCATCGTCCAAAACCTCCAACCCCATCACCCTGTGCATCGATATCGGCGGCTCCGGACTCAAGGCCATGCTGGTCGACGCCAAGGGCCATCCCGTGAGCGACCGCCAGCGCGTCGTGACGCCCGCCATTCCCACGCCAAGAGCCGTGCTCAAGGGCCTGGACGCGCTGCACGCCCTGATACCCGCCGATTTCGATCGCGTCTCGGTCGGATTCCCCGGCGTAGTCAAAAAAGGTGTCACGTATACAGCGGCGAATCTTCATCCCCTGTGGTACGGATTTCCGCTGGAAAAGGAGCTCGAAAAGCGCTGGAAGAAGCCGGTGCGTCTGGCGAATGATGCAGCCGTTCAGGGATATGGCGCCATCAAGGGCGACGGCGTGGAATTGGCGATCACGCTGGGCACCGGCCTCGGCTCTTCGCTGTTTACCGACGGACATTTGTGCCCGGGACTGGAGCTCGGCCATCATCCCTGGAAGAGAGACCGCGAGTACGAGGACTACCTGGGTCGACGCGGCCTCGACAAGTACGGCAAGAAGCACTGGAACAAGCTGCTACAGGAAGCGATTGAGCAGACCGCCAAGCTCTTCAACTGGGACCACCTCTACCTCGGCGGCGGCAACACCAAGAAGATCGACTTCAAGCCCGGCAAGAATATTGAAATCGTTTCAAACGAAGCAGGGCTTCTGGGCGGCGTAGCGCTGTGGCGTGAGTGGGAATGAAGCAGGGAATAGGGAATCGAATAAGACGCTGTTTTGAGTTCACCGTTTTCTGTTGTCGGTGACGCTTCGGCTGCTGACCAGAGTTGACAATCAAAGACCCGCGGTTTGCTGCCGTGGGTCTTTGATTGTTGAAGGGATTTGTAGCTTCTTCGATTTGTTTCTGCCTATTCGTGCCGGAGGTTCCAACGAACTCCGCCGGCGTAGGTGGGGTGGTAGTACTCGCGTTGCACCACGTATTGCGGGCTGCCGTTGAAGAATCCGAAGACCTCATTGTTGAGATTTAAGCCGTAGGCATATACTTGCAGTCCTCCTGGCAGGTTGTAGCTTGCCTGGGTGTCGAGTTGATAGTGCGCATATAGATAGTTGTCGCCCGAGGGGCCTTTCACGCCTACCGAGTCGGCCCCGTCCTGCCATTGATAGGCATAGATCATCGCGTCATCGTAGGTCATGCCGACGCGCATCGAGAAGTGCTTTGTATCGTAGGTTGGGCTGAAGTTCCAGGTATTGGGTGCATCGCGAAGCAGCGCGGGCTGATCGCTGCGGCCGGGTAGATCGCGCGCGGTTGAAGAAGTGTGGCTGTAGTTGGCGGAGATCCCCAGTCCGCCCATCACACTTGGCAGGTAGGCCAGGTGTTGCTCAAAGCCGATCTCGAATCCCTGGACGTACGCACTGCCCGCGTTGATCGGCTGCGTCACCAGCACTTTGGTTCCGGCGGGGACGTGCGGGAAAGTCGCGGTCGAGTAGAACTGCTCTGAGGCGATCGGTTCGGTGAGGTCTTTGTAGAAGTAGCCCGCCTGCAGCAGACCCGTATGGCTGAAGGTGCGTTCGTAAAGGAGGTCGTAGTCGTTAGCTTGTTCAGCTTTCAGGTTGGGATTGCCGATGCTGATCGTGATCGGCGTCTGGTTAAGGGTCGGCTGGCTGACAGCCGCGGTCAGATCCTGCGGGTCAGGACGCGCCAGGCCGCGCCCATATACGAGGCGAAGGTCGGAACTCTTGTCGAGCGCAAAACGCAGTGAAGCGCTGGGAAGGATGTTGATGTAGTCACCGCCGGCCTTGTAGGAGAGCGTGTTTGCCGTCTCATCGAAGCTGGTGGTATCGACGTGCGTGGCTTCGATGCGCAGGCCTGCAACGAGCCGGATGCGGCTTGCCAATTCGATGGTATTCATCGCGTAGCCAGCGGGAATGCGCTCGATGAGGTCGAAGTTGTTTGAGTTCGGCATCGTATCCTGATTGAACATGAGCTGGCTCTTGTTCGACTCGACCCAGCCGCGCAGCTTGCCCCAATCTGTTACCGCGGGATATTCTCCGCCGTATGTTCCGTCGTAGTAAACGGGATCGCTGAAAGTGCTGTTCCACTCGGGGTGCGAGGATACGGCGACGGGAATCGGATTGCCGCTACTGTCGTTCGGCACCGTGTACCAGACGTTGTAGGTATCGTCGAACTTGTGTTCGTTGCGGATCTTGGCGCCAAGTTCGAAGGTGCCGTAACGCGAACCAACATGATACTGGTGGGCATAAGAGCCGGATGCTTCCAGGTTGAGTTGGGCGCTATGTCCGTCTGTGGGGTAGTCGAATTCGACAAAGCC
The DNA here is from genome assembly GCA_963830285.1 of uncultured Acidobacteriaceae bacterium. Lineage (GTDB taxonomy): Bacteria > Acidobacteriota > Terriglobia > Terriglobales > Acidobacteriaceae > Telmatobacter. The sequence continues at coordinate 229,491 of CAWHLU010000005.1, read as the reverse complement.
GTAGTTGTTCTTATCGAAAGCATTGTCTGCGTCGGCCACACCGCTCCCTACGCAACCAGCCCAGCCGGGACGATTCACGCTCACGCCCGGCACGTTGACGCACTGCGCACCGGGGTCGCCCATCCATTGATAGTCGGCGCCGCCGCTGCCGCTCAACGAGCGTGAGCGCGCTACGGACGCGTTCCAGAGGATCGTGTTGGAACCGAAGAGATGCCGGCCTTCAAGGTTCAGACTGCCGATGGCCATGTTTGGGCGGCGCCAGTCCTGGCTGTACTGCGGAGCAGCTCCGTCGTTCATCGTAAAGACCCACTTGTTGCCCCAGTTGCGGAAATTCGAATACAGGCCGCGCAGGGAGATGTTTGAGCCTTCGTTCAGCTTGTAGTCCAGGCTTCCCGTACCACCCCAGCGGGTGCGGTTGTAGATATAGTCGCGGAAGTCCATGTTGCTGTAGTGGGGCGTCGCATCTCCGGGCGTGGGAACAGGCTCGATATCGTTAATGCCGCGGCCGTTGTAGTCGTAGGTACCGCCCAACAACGCGCCGAGCTTCTTGTTCGCAAGGAACCGCCTCCCGATGGTCCCGCCAAACTGGTCCACTTCGCGACCACCGATGATGTGCGTGTATCCACCCACTCCGTACAGGACGACAGTGGGCACGTCGCTGGCAGTCTTGGTCACCAGGTTGACCGATCCGCCGATGCCGTCAGCATCGATGTTGGCCTGCAGGGTCTTGTTGATTTCCACAGAATCGACGAGATCGGAGGCGATAGTGTCGAGCTTGATCTGGCGGACGCCCGACTCGGGCGATGGGATGGTGACGCCGTCTACCATCGTGTTGCTGAGTCGCGGCTCGGTTCCGCGAATTTGCACATACTTGCCTTCGCCTTCATCGCGCTCGATGGAAACCGAAGCCATGCGGCCCAACGCGTCGGCGATGTTGGCGTTGGGTAATGAAACGATGACATCGGCCGGCAGCACCTGCAGAATATTCTCCGCCGCCAATGTGCGGTTGATGGCTTCCGCTTCGCCTCGCGGCCGGTCGGCTGTCACTTCCACCTGGTCGGCGGCGGAAGCAACCTGCAGCTTTGCGTCAACGTGCGCCGACTGGCCTGCGACTACGGTGATGGTGCTTGTGTAAGGAGCGAAGCCCACGTAGGAAATGGTCAGCGCGTAGGTTCCAGCGGGAACGTCGGTTACAGTGAATTCACCCTGGCCATTGGTCGTGATCGGCTGTAGCTGCGGTTGCATCTCGATCTTGGCACCCTGCAGGACTGCTCCCGCAGAATCCTTGACCACTCCATCGATTACTCCCTTGCCTGACTGACTGACTCCCGCCGCCGCGGTCAGAAAGCAAAACAAAAAGACAGAACTCAAACAATGTTTGCGCATGGCTCTCCTTACCCTCGAGACATAAAGCTGGGGGCCTGAACGCAGACTAGGTTGTCGATTCTTAATGCAGTCTTAAGGAAGCTCCCGATTCACGAGGGATTCATCAACGATTGACCGTGCATTCGCAATTCATCGAATTCCGCGATCTGCTCCGCTCCGGCCGAAGCGCTCAGCAGCCCCGTGACGCACGATCTTTGCCGCCGTCCATTTCCGGACACTTGAAGACCGTTGTGTACAACTCAGCGCATGTCTCTCGAAATTCTTCCACCTTTAACTCCGTGATGCTATTCCCCTTAGCTGATTGCTCATTTGGCTGCCTACGTGCTTCGGCATGAGTGAACGCTCTCCGAGGAACTGCATGCTCAACTCTTCTATTCTTGATCTCAAGTTCGCGCTGCGCCAACTGCGCAAGTCGCCTGGTTTCGCCATCACGGCTGTGCTGATGCTCGCGTTCGGCATTGGCGCCACCACCGCGATCTTTTCCATCGTGGAGGGCGTGCTGCTGCGGCCGCTTCCCTTCCCTGACTCCGATCGGCTGATGGTGCTTGTCAGATCATCTGGAGGGGGTGAACATTGGTAGAGGAGGCGACGAAGTTGGGGTTACTGTGCCCGACATCAAGGCCTACACGCGCGACACACGCTCATTTACCGCTCTTGGGCGGATACACGGGTGCAGCGTTCGAACTCTCGGGCACGGGCGATCCTGCACAGGTAAATGCGTCGCGCATCACCGCCGGCATCTTCTCCACGCTCGGCGTTGCCCCGCAGCTTGGCCGCGTATTCACCCCCGATGAAGATGAACATCATCAGCAGGTCGCCGTGCTGAGTTATGCCACGTGGCACAGCCGATTCCACGACGACCCTCAAATCATCGGAACGCAAGATCCTTCTCGATCGCAAGCCGTACATCGTGATCGGCGTGATGCCGCGCGGATTTGAGTTTCCGCTGGTTCCGGGCCAACTCAATCGCGCCGAGTTGTGGGTTCCCATGAGCTTTTCAGACCGGGAGAACTCGCGCCGCCGGCTGCAGCAAACTGGAGCTATTCGATGATCGGGCGTCTCAAGCCCGGCATCTCGCCTACGCAGGCGCAAAGCGATGCGGACCGCGTGGCCCAGGACATCATGCGCGGATACCCGGCCATGATGGCCAATCTCCACATCAACGCCCTGGTGCGGCCGCTGCAAAGCGACACGGTGCAGCAGTCACGCTCACTGCTGCGCACGCTGTTCCTCGCAGTGGCCGTGGTGCTGCTGATTGCCTGCTTCAATCTCGCTGGACTGATGCTGGTCCGCGCCATTCGCCGGCAGCGTGAGGTTGCGGTGCGCCTGGCGCTGGGCGCGCGGGCATCGGCATTGATCCGTCAGGCCATCTTCGAGAGCGTCGTGCTCAGCTTCGGCGGTGGCCTTATTGGACTCATTCTTGCCGCGGTTGCAGTTCGCGTAGGCAAGAGCCTGCTGCCCGAAAGCCTGCCGCGCGTGAACGAAATCTCGCTCAGCTGGCAGGTCGTCGCGTTTGCCTTGGGACTCGCCTTGGTAACGGGACTGGTGTGCGCGCTGGCGCCGGCCTTTGCTGCAATACGCACAAACGTAAACAGCAACCTGAAAGAAGGCGGACGCACCGGAAGCGCCGGCGGCGGCCACGCGCGGCTGCGGTCCACGCTCGTGGTAGCGGAGATCGCCATCGCACTCGTGCTGCTTACCGCCTCAGGACTGCTGCTGCGCAGCTTCGACAAGATGCGCGCCGTCGATCTCGGATTCACTCCGCAACATGTAACTACCGCAGCATATTCATTGCCGCGGCAGCAATACTCAAAGCAGCCGCAGATCGACACCTTCAATCGCGAGCTGCTGCTGAAGCTCAACCAGCTTCCCGGAGTACAGTCGGTCGGTCTGACCAGCATGCTGCCGTCGCAGGGAGCCAACAACAATCAGACCTTCGTCGTCGACGGATATGTGCCGCCGCCCGGCGCGAGCATGAACCTGGCCACTGTCTCGCAGGTCTATGGAAACTTCTTCCCCGCCATGGGCATTCATCTTCTGCGCGGCCGCTTTCTCAACGAATCGGACCACGCAGGAACGCAACTGGCACTTGTCGTCAACCAGAAATTCGCCCAGCATTTCTGGCCTGACCAGGACCCGATCGGCAAGCGCATTCGCATTGGCACACCGCAGATGGACACACCATGGCTGACGGTTGTGGGTGAAGTCTCGAGCACGCAACTCTTATCGCCGGACAATCCGGCAACCGAGCAGTACTATATTTCCGTCGATCAGGCGGAGCAAGTCATCGGCTCGCTTGGTCAACCGGACGACCTGAATGGAAACGGCGGATACATTGTGTTGCGCTCGGCCGTTCCGCCCGAACAGATGGAGAATGCGCTCCGTGCAGCGGTTCGCTCGCTCGATCCCCTGCTGCCCCTGACGCAAGTGATGACCATGGATCAGGTGGTGTCGGAATCGGAAGCATCGCGGCGCTTCAATACCGTGCTGATTTCGAGCTTCGCCTTTGCTGCAGTGCTTCTCGCGGTCCTCGGCATCTACAGCGTAATCGCCTTCTCCGTTGCCTCGCGCCTGCAGGAAATGGCGATCCGCATGACACTGGGCTCGCAGCGCTCGGCGATTGTTCGCCTGGTGATCGAGTCCGGAGCCAAGCTTGCCGTTATCGGGTGTGTGATTGGATTGGCGGGCGCCGCCGCGGCTTCGGGACTGCTGCGATCGATGCTGTTTGGCGTCAGTCCCTTCGACCCGCTGGTGATGACCTTCGCCGCCATCGGCGTATTGCTGCTGGCCATTGCGGCATCAACTCTGCCAGCTTTTCGCGCCGCATCCATCGATCCCATGCAAGCCCTGCGCGGGGAATAACAATCCTCGGTTCCTCAATGAAGCTGGGTGCCCCATCCTAGCCACGGTCTCATCGTGGTTAGGGTGGGAAATCACAAACATCAGCTGGTGCCCCAGAGCCTTCCCCGCGCGCAGTCGAAGGGTCTCGACTCTGAGACCTGGGATCGAGCGCCGATGACCGCTCTTTACTGCCGCACCTCAAACTGCCTGAAGAAACTCGTCTCCAGATAATGCGGTCTTCCCGAATCATTCCCTACCGCCCGCGCCAAATCTGCAAAGAAGGCATTGAACTGCGCCGCTGCCGCAAGGTCCACCGGCTGATTCAAATCATCATCCGTGGAGTGATATCGCTCCGCGAGCCACGCACGCCACGCCTTGTACTCCGGCGATCCCGCCGTCCAGCCAAACTTCATCGCCAAAGCCGGCACGCCCGCCTGTACAAAGCTGTACTGGTCCGTGCGTACGAACGAGTTGCGGTCCGGCTCAGGATCGCCGGCAATCTCAATGTGGTGCGCCGCGCCAACCGCCCGCGCCTCATCGCCCAGTGAAGATTGCTCCAGCCCCTGCACATGCAGCTTCTTCAGCGCGAAGATGGGCATGAACATATCGAGATTGAGATCCGCAATGATGCTGTCCGACCGGAACCGTGGGATGCCCGGCAAAGTAACGCGACCCGAGCAATCCCTTCTCCTCGGCGGTGAACACCAGAAACAGCACAGACCGCTTCGGCCGCCCTCCCTGGCTTAGCGCGCGTGCCGTCTCCAGGACCGTGGCCACGCCAGAGGCATCATCCATCGCGCCCGCATAAATCGTCTTGCCATGAATCGGTTCGCCCACTCCGAGATGATCGAGATGTGCCGACACGATGACATATTGCGATTTGAGCACTGGGTCCGAGCCCTCGAGCACCGCTGCAATGTTCGGCGATTCTACATGCGTGTTCTCGGTCACCACCGTCGCGCGCACGCTTCTCGTCAACGCAAAGCGCGGCAGCGGTTTTTGCGCATCCGCCAGCGCGAGGATATCTGCAAAGCTATGGCCACTGCCTTCAAACAGCTTCTCCGCCTGCGCCGGATTGAATGTGGCGCTAAACAGCGTGCCATGGTCATCAGCCAGCGCTGGATGCCGCGCGCCAACGGCCTCGTCCCCCTCCATCGCCGACAGACCGCATGCCCGGCTGCGACGCACTCGACGCGATGCGTTGCCATCCGAAGTCCATTGACTTGGGTGTGGGAATCGAGATGAGCCCCACGGCGCCAGCGGCGCGAATGGCACGAATCAGCGGCGCGGTGCGCGCATACGATTTCAGCGGCCCGGGCAGATCGGCTGGCCCTCCGTTCACCACCACAACGATCTTCCCTTTCAAGGCAGCCTTCGGCAGTTCCTTCGAGTCGAAGTCGTCATAGCCGGACTCCGGAAGATTCAGTCCGTATCCGATAAACACCAGCGGTGCATTGATGGTCGCCGGTTGCTGCAACCGCGTGCCGAGAATGGCATCGTCGCCAATCACCAGAGGGGCATCCTTTCCATCCGCCACAAGGGCCAGCGATGACTTCTCCGCAATCACGCGCTCAACGTCGAACTTCACCGGCTGATACCAGGACCCGTTCACGCCTGCAGGCTTCAGTCCCCACTGCTTGAACTCATCGACAACGTAGGCTGCGGCTTTCAGAAATTCGGGACTGCCGGTGAGGCGGCCTTTCATCGCCGGATCAGCGAGCACGCGTACATGCGCCCACCATTGCTCTCCGCGCGCCTGGTCGCCCGCTGTGATTGGATTGTCGCCCGCCTGCGCCAGCGCGCCGGCACAGATGACTGCCAGCGCAAGCCGCACCGCTCCTGCTCTACGGAACCCGATTCTCATCCGTGACCTCATCGACGTCGGAATCAGCGGAGAACTGGCCCGGACTGCGAAGGAAAAGACGGGCGCTCAACCGCTCCATTGAAAGGTAGCCGATGGTTCACGCCCGGCACAACGAAAGAATCTCATCATGCACTGCTGGCCTACTCCGCCCGCAACGCGCGTACCGGATTAATAGTCGCTGCACGGCGTGCGGGCACCAGGCTTGCCACGAGCGCAGAAAACGCCAGCGCTGCCACCGACCCACCCAAGGCCACCGGATCCCATCCGTTCACTTGGTACAACTGCGAAGCGATCAGGCGTGCGCAACCGATCGACGCTGGAATTCCGATGGCCAGTCCGATCAGGATCTGCGTAAAGGCGCCGCGCAGAACCATGGCCACCACCTGGGCGCGATTCGCGCCGAGCGCGATCCGCACGCCAATCTCGCCGGTGCGACGCTCGACCCCATATGCCGTTACGCCGTACAAACCGACGGCGGCCAGCACCAATGCCAGGATGCCAAACAGCCCCGTCAATTGCGAAACCGTTCGCTCCTGGTCCATGCGATCGGCGACCTGCTCCTCCATGGTGCGAATGCTGACGAGCGTCAGGTTCGAATCGACTTCGGCAAAGGCGCGGCGTACCTGTGGCTCCAGCCCCTGCATGCTTCCGTGCAGATCGAGCACTACGCCTTCGATCAGGTGCGAGCGGTCTTCCACCATCTGCGCCATGGGGGTGGTGTAATGCGCGCGCTGGGCCAGGGGCACGAAGAACAGCGGCAGCCTCCAGTGCCCGCTGGGGTCGGTGTAGTTGGCCGTGCGCACCACTCCCACAATCTCGTACGTCCCGCTGTACTGCACTTCATTCATACCAAAGTGCTCGCCAATCGGCTCTTCACCAGGCTTGAAGAATTTCTTTACGAAGGCTTCGTCAACAACGGCCACTCCGGGGGTCGAAGCCGAGTCGCGCTCCGAAATGCTTCGCCCGCGCAGGATGCGCTGTCCCATCATCTCGAGATAGCCGGGACTGACCCGATCCCACGAAGATACGCTATCCGCGTTGACGTCTATTGTGGCTTGCCCTTGCCGCGCAATCATGGCATCCCAGTTGTTCGTGAAAGGCGTATACATCGCCAGCGCCGCGCCCTGCACGCCGGGAATCCGTTGCAACCGATCTTGAAGTGCCCGATATGTCGCGTCCAACTTCTCCGGCGAATAGGCCGAGAATGGCGCGTTGACGCGCAAGCTCACGTGGTGATCGGTCTCAAACCCAAAATTCTGGTGCTCCATCTTCATCAGACTTCGCGTAAGCAGCCCGGCGCCCGTCAGCAGCACCACCGACAGCGCAGCCTGGACAACGACGAGCGTCTTCTGCGGCAAAGCCCTGCCGTCTCGTGTACTTCGTCCCGCGCCATGCAGAACTGCGGCCGGATTGGTCCGCGATGCAAACCACGCCGGAGCTGCGCCAAACAGCAGTCCGGTGACAAGGGACATGGCAAGCGAAAACCCCAGCACTACCAGCGAAGGTTTAGCGTCGATGGGCACGAATTGGGCTGAATGAAATGCAAGGGCGACCACGATCTTGACGCCCACGAACGCGACCACGATGCCCGCTGCGCCTCCCAGCACCGCCAGCACCACGCTCTCTGTCAGGGACTGCTGTACGAGCCGCACTTTCGACGCGCCTACAGCCATGCGCACAGCGGCCTGCGTTCCACGCGCCGATCCACGCGCCAGCAGCAGGTTTGCCAGGTTCGCGCAGGCAATCAGCAGCACCAGACCGCAGACGGCCATCAACATACGGAGGCTGCTCTCGTAGCCGGCCTTCATCTCGGCAACACCTCCACCCGCCGGGATGACCTTGATGCTCTCGCCGGGGAGAGCCGCTTTCAACTGATCGAGGTACTGCGGATACTCCGCGCCAAGATCGGAGAGAAGCCATGCGTGCATGATAGTCGTGAACCGCGCGGGCATGCCCTTCGTCTCAGCGCCTGGACGCAGCCGGCCGATGATGCGAAGCCACGCCAGCGGCGTTTTCAACACGGTGTTCCCGCCGGCAAGCGCGGGCTCCTGCTGCAACGGCACAAAAAGTTCCGGGGGATCACTGCGAAGCGTTTCGCCGTAGAAGCCTGGCGGCGTTACGCCGACGATCGTGAAGGGATGGCCGTCAAGCAGAAGGGTCGAGCCCACGATCTTCGCGTCGGACCCATATTCCTGCACCCAGACGCGATGGCTCAGCATGGCCGCTGGCGCGGCTGCGACCTGATCGTCTGCCTGGGTCAGGTTGCGCCCGGCATAAGCCTTCAGACCAAGGGTCGCAAAATAATTGCCGGAAACATATTCGCTGCGCAGAGGCTTCGCAGGATCCTTGCTTTCGGCGCGTCGCACGCTGAATTCCGAATGCCACGCTTCGAACGCTGCCGTCTGTTCAAATTCCGGCGCGTCCGCGGCGATTCGCTGGTACAACGTGTATGGAAAGATCCCCCATTCCTTCTGGGGACCGATCTGCCCGCAACAGTTCATTCCCGAGCCAACGCGATAGAGGCGGGATGGATCCGCCACCGGGAGCGATTTCAGCATCACGCTGTCGATCAAAGAGAAGATCGCCGTGGTCGCCCCGATTCCCAGCGCCAGGGTCAGCATCGCTGTCAGCGTGAATACAGGCGACAAACGCATCTGCCGCAACGCATAGAGAACATCCTGACGCAACGTACGCATCGCAAGCCTCTCACGACCTCTACGCGGGGAATTGCAATGAATATACGCTTAAGGGCACGAGAAAGTTCGCTGTCTTGTAACCGTCGACATTGTCACAATCTTCAACCGTTCACCATGCTTTATGCGAACACAGTCAGGCCGGCATTCTTCGCTCGATCAAATTCCGCTTCCAAAGCGAAAGCGGATTGTCTCCCAGGAAGCACTCGATCGGCCTGATCCTCGCGTTCAGGCCGGCTCCTTGCTTTCGCCCGGGGCAGCTGGGAAGCCGCCGCACCGCGACCTCCAGCTCTGCCGGAAGCGCTCACGCTCTTCGGGAGACATCTTCTCCCACTGTTCGGCCCAGCGCCGCCTGCTTCGCTTCGAACCGCGCGGCGCGCCGTTGCGAAAGCCTCCAAACAGAATCCGGCAAAGTACCAGCAACCCCAGGGCCTGCCAGAATCCAACCGTGTGCCAGCCGAAGAGCGGCGGCAGAAGCCAGTTCCACAGATGCATCACGACCTCGCCGAATATCCAGCCGCAAAGCACAATCACCGGAGGTATCAGCAGAAACATCCACCATTTCTTTCTCATCGCATGTTCCTCATTTCTCTTGAAACTCGTCATAGATGTGCTGCAATCGCTGGCGCAGGTGCAGCACCGCGTAGCGCTTGCGCGAGAGCAGCGTATTCACACTCACGCCGCTTTCGGCCGACAACTCCTTGAAGCTGCGCCCCTCCATTTCGTGGGCAAGAAAAACCTCTCTCTGCTCGACAGGCAACTCGTCAAGCGCGACGTTGAGCTCATCCAGCAGCACGCCGCGCAGGTAGAGCGCATCCGGACCGGCATCCGGCGAAGGCAGCAGGTCGCCGATGTCCAGCAGGTCGCCGTCCTCGCCTTCCAACACTTCGTCGCTGAACGCGCCGGGCCGCTTCTTGCGAAAGAAGTCCGTGATGCGATTGCGCGCCACGCGGAAAAGCCAGCCGGTCACGAAATCGATCGGCGTCAGCAGGCGATAGGCTTCCACCAGCTCGAAGAGCACGTCCTGCAAAAGGTCATCTGCATCGGCATCATTCGAGATGCGGCGGCGAATGAAGCTGCGCAGCCGGGGCCGTTCCTCTCGCAATGACCTCCGCGATTTGTCGGTCTTGCTCGATCATCGCGATCATGCTCGACGGCCCACCCATCTACTTAACCAGACGAATGAGAGCTGCAAATATTGTAGTGAGAGGCTCAAAGAAGACTAAGCCCGTGGTTCACCTGGGCTTACAGCAATGGCGCCTCCGCCTCCAGAGATCGGCTCAAACCTTAATTCTGCAACCTTCCGGGGATTACCACATCCCAAAGAGTGATGGCCAATCGCCTTCGCGGCGCAGCATCCTTGTCCTGTTCCACACTGATCCAAAGAAAGTGGGAAAGATCATGTCCGTTTTGTTGATGGTGTTGGTTCTCGTGTTCATAACGGTGGCCCCGCCGTTTGCAGTCATGGCCACGGCAAAGGCGAAATCCCGCCGCAGGTAGCCTTGGCAGGATCTCGCTTTGCGACTGGTCAAGAGCGATCGGGCCGAATCGGTTGAACGAAATCCCGATTTCGACTGATCAGCAGAGGGGCAGCGAAACCACCGGAGCTGTCGCGTGAAAAGGTCCACAAAAGCCGGAATTGCCAGCGCCGTTCTGTTTGCCAGCATCTTTGTGCCGCCCTATCGCGAGTGGCGCGCGCCCATCAGCTTCGCATGCGCCGTGCTGTCGTGCGTTCTGGGCGCACTGGCTGCCACCAGCGGAAGGAAATGGTGGCTGGTCATCCCTGCGTCCATCGTCGCCGGATTTGCGCTCGATCTCTACCTGGTGATGTACGCGTTGTAGCCGCGAGCATTTTCCTGGCCCGCCGGCCGGTTTCTTCGCGCCACACGAAGAACTCTGGACTCAGAACCGCAAACTCAACCCTGGGGATTGCGCGCCTTCAGCGCAAGTTCGCGCATGGCGATTTGCAGGTCGGCCCATGCTTCCTTTTTCTGCCGTGGATCGCGGAGCAGGAATGCCGGATGGTAGGTGACGATCAGCTTGCTGCCGCGAAAAGAGTGTATTCGTCCGCGAAGGCCTGCCAGGGGCTGGCGCTGGCCAAGAAGATAGGTGGCTGCCGTGGCTCCGAGCGCGACAATCACCTCGGGCCGCACCACGTCGATCTGGCGAAACAGAAACGGAGAGCAGGTATTGGCCTCTTCGGGCTCGGGTGTACGGTTCTGCGGCGGACGGCACTTGACCACGTTGGCGATATAGACTTCCTCGCGCTTCAGCCCCATCGCCGCAATCATGTTGTTGAGCAATTGCCCGGCGCGGCCCACGAAGGGTAGCCCTTGAGCATCTTCATCCGCACCGGGTCCCTCACCCACAAACAGCAGGCGCGCGTTAGGGTCGCCGTCAGCAAACACGATCTTGTTTCGGCCCTTGTGCAGCGCGCATCGAGTGCAGTCACCAAGGTCATCGCGAATGAGTTGAAGTGCGGCCGCATGGTCTGGCGGCGAGACTTCCGGTGCTATCGTCGGCAGGGCTTGCATGGGCTTGCGGGCTGGAATGGTCGTTTTCTCCTGGAGGGCAATCAGAGTATCTGTTTCGGATGCCGCAATGATTGTCTGCGACGGGTCCACAATCCGGCGATAGAAATCGGTAAGACCGAGTTCGCGGTAAAATCGCAGGCGCGTTTCGAGCGCATCGCGGGTTGCGGGGTCAAGCGAAGGCAATGCGGCTACTCCACGATGATCCGGCGGCGTGTGGTGGTTGGTGCAACGGACTCGCTGAGGACTTTCTCCTGCGGCGGCATTCCCTCGTCGACCTCGAAGACCAGGGGCCGCGGACGGCGAAGCGCAACAATCTCGTCGAGGATGCGGTCGGCGAGCTTGCGTTTGGGCATCTCCGGCATTTCGATCGAGGTGGACGCAGTCAGAAACGTAGCGGCATTGCGATCCGCATCGATACCGACTCCTTCGCGCGAGACATCGTTGACGACCATGGCGTCAGCGCCCTTGCGCAGCAGTTTGGCGCGGCCGTTCTCCATCGAGTTCTGGGTTTCGGCGGCGAATCCGACGATGAGCTGGCCTGGCCGGCGCTGTTTGGTCACCTCTGCCAGAATATCTTCGGTCGGCGCAAGTTCCAGCGTCATGGGGCCGGAGCGCTTCAGCTTCTGCTCGGAGACGTCCACGGGCCGATAATCCGCAACGGCAGCGGACTTGATGACCATGGTGGCTTCGATCATGCGGCCAAGCACCGCCTGGCGCATCTCTTCCGCTGTGGTGACGCGAACAACTTCGCACCGTGGCGGCGGATGCAATGCCGACGGTCCGCTGATGAGGATTACCCGGGCGCCGCGACTCTGCGCCGCATCCGCCAGCGCGTACCCCATCTTGCCGCTCGAGCGGTTGCCAATGTAGCGAACAGGATCGAGTGCCTCGCGCGTGCCACCGGCGGTGACGAGGACGATTTCCCCGGCAAGGTCGTTGCGGCGGCCCATCGACTGGAACACGATGTCGGCAATCGCCTCGGGCTCGGCCATGCGCCCCGCGCCGATCATGCCGCAGGCCAGATCGCCGGAGCCGGGTTCGATGACCCGCACGCCGCGCTGCCGCAGGATGTCGACGTTGGCCTGCACCGCCGGATGCTGCCACATGTTCACGTTCATCGCTGGAGCCACCAGCACCGGCGACGGTGTGGCGAGATACATCGTGGTCAGAAAATCGTTGGCGATGCCCTGCGCAAACTTGGCAAGAATATCGGCGGTGGCGGGCGCAACCACCAGCGCTTCGGTCCACTGCGCTTCCCCGATGTGCTCAATCGAGGACTCGTAGGTAGCCTCATTGCTGTCGGAGTCATCCCACATGCTGCTGATCACCTTGTGGCCGGTGAGCGCAGAGAAGGTAAGTGGCTGCACAAAGCGGGTTGCCGCCTCGGTCATCACCACGTGCACTTCCATGCCACGCCGCTGCAGCGCGCGCACCAGTTCCGCTGCCTTGTATGCCGCAATGCCGCCGGAGACGCCGACCGTTACCCGCATATCTTCGATTGTAGTCCGATTCGTTTTAGCACGGCGGCACTTGCCCTCATGCAACCGTAAGACACACTTTTGCCGGGAGATGGCCGGAAGCCGCGAACCCATTGCGCTGCAGAACGAATCTCTCTGAGACTAAAGGATCGGAATCCCGTTTTCCGCAACCAGCGGCTTCACAACAGGCTGTTCCTTCTTGACGTAAGAAATCTTGCCGGCGTCGATTTCATCCTGCGCAATGCGGCATGCCTTCGTCGAGCGGCTGGGAACGAGCGCTGCTGAGCCGCTCTGGATCTGGCGTGCGCGACGGGCTGCAACAAGCACCTTGCGATAATTCGAATCGAAGCTGGTTTCAATCGTCATCGGAATCCTCTCCAAAGGGAAGTTGTTGCTGGCCGGAACCACCTTCGATGCCGAAGGCTTCCAGCACAGGTTTAAGCCGCTCCCGCGAGTTCGACAACCTGCAACCCGCGGCGACCTCCAGCACCCTGCTCGAACGGTAGATGATCGGCTCGGCGTTGCGATAGTACCGCTCGCTCAACACAATCGCCTCAAGTTGCGCTACCGCCCGGTCAAGAATGTCGTTGATGAGAATATAGCTGTATTCACGATAATTCTCAATTTCCTTCCTGGCTTCGTTCAACCGGCGGTAGAGTTCCTCCTCATCAACATTGCCCTCCGCGCGCATCCGGTTCCGAAGTCGAGTGCGCAATACCTTCGGGGTCGGCGGCAGCACAAACATGCTCACTGCCTCAGGCATTGAAGTACGGACCTGCGCAGCGCCCTGCACATCGATGTCGAGCAGAAGGTCGTGTCCGAGCCGTCGCGCATCATCGAGCGACTGGCGCGCGGTGCCATAGTAGTGATCCCCAAAGACCTCTGCATACTCCAGAAATTTCTGTTCCGCGATCATGCGCTCAAACTCTTCTCGTGTGGTGAAGTTGTATTCACGACCGTTCTCCTCTGATCCCCGCGGTGGTCGCGTCGTCCACGAGATGGAAAAATCCACGCCGCTGACCTGCTTGCGGAGTTCGCTCACAAGCGTGCTCTTACCTGAGCCCGACGGCGCCGAAATGATGAAAAGAATTCCTGCCACGTGCGATGGTCCCTTTCGTACATCGATCTACTTGTACTTTGGTCACGGCTATTCCGCGTTCTGAACCTGCTCGCGGGCTTTCTCGATATCGGCCTTCATGGCCAGGCCAAGTTCCGTAATCCGCGTACCCTTGCCGCCGACGCCGCCGGTCTTCGACAGAAGGGTATTGGCCTCGCGATTCATCTCCTGCAACAGAAAATCCAGCTTCTTGCCTACTTCGCCTCCTGCGGTCAGCAACTCGCGGAAGTGGCCGATATGCGTAACCATGCGCTCCAGTTCTTCCGAGATGTCGCTGTGGTCCACCAGCACCGCCACCTCTTCGAGCAGCCGCTGCCGGTTGAATTCGTTTCCAGTCGCCGCAATTAACCGTTGCGTCAGGCGCTCCTGGTAGCGCTGCTCCACCTCGGGGCGCAACGCGGCCACCCCGTTCACGGCTTCGGCAAGCCGACCCAGGCAGGCGCGCAGAATCCCCTCGAGCGATTCGCCTTCGCGCGCCCGCATCACCTTCAACTCCTCAAGCAGAGGTCCGATCTCTCGCACCACGCTTTCGGTTAACGCGGTAACATCCTCTTCCGAGTTATTGCGGCTTTCGGATTGCAATGCCCCCGGCATGCGCAGGGCCACGTTCAAATCCGGTTCGCCACCCTTGATGCGGAACTCCGTCCGCGCCTGCTTGTATGCATCGATGTATCCGGCAACCATCTCGCGGTTATAGCCCGCCTTCTGCTGCACGGTGCGATCGACAGAGAGGGTCAGTTCCACGTGTCCGCGGACCAGGCTCTCCTTGAGCACGCGGCGCAGTTCCATCTCCAGCGCATCCAGCCCCGCGGGCAGCCGCAATTGAATGTCGAGAAAGCGATGATTCACGCTCTTCACGCTCAGTGTGTAGGCGAGTTGATCGTGCACGCGCACCTGGGTGCGGGCAAATCCAGTCATCGAGTAAATGGGCATCCTTACTTTTCCTCTGCCTCGGCCCAGAGCATCGGCTGCAAAAGCCGATCGAGAGCCCGTGATTCCGCATCAGGTGAATCTTCCTGCTCCGGAATGTCCATGAATTGCAATTGATAAAGTCTCTGGTACGTCGGCGAAGTCGTCAAAAGTTCTTCATGCGGGCCGATGCCGGTAATGCGGCCGCGCTCCAGCACGGCGATGCGATTGGCGCGGCGAATGGTGCCGAGCCGATGCGCGATGACCAGAACAGTTCGGTTCTGCATCAGGTTCGACAGCGCGGCCTGCACCAGGGATTCGCTTTCCGCGTCGAGCGCCGAGGTTGCCTCGTCGAGAATCAGAATCGGCGCATTCTTCAGGATGGCGCGCGCAATGGCCAACCGCTGCTTCTCTCCGCCGGAGAGCCGGAAACCCTTCTCCCCGATCACCGTAGCGTATCCCTGCGGCATGCGCATGATGAAGTCGTGCGCCAACGCGTTGCGCGCCGCCTGCTCCACCAGTTCATTTCTTGCATCGGGCTGGCCGTAGGCGATGTTGTTGCGCACCGTATCGTTGAAAAGTATGGTCTCCTGCGAAACCTGCGCAACCTGCCTGCGCAGCGAACTCAAGGTCATCTCGCGAATGTCGCGCCCGTCAATCACGATGCGGCCGGACGTCACATCGAAGAATCGCGGAATGAGGTTGACGAGCGTCGACTTCCCTGCGCCGCTGGGGCCTACAAGCGCCAGCAATTCGCAAGCGCGAACCTCGAGGTCGACGTTATGCAGGATTTGTTCTTCGCCCTTCTCGGTGGAGTAGGAGAAGCCGACGTTTTCAAACCGGATCGAGTTCGAGAACTGCGGCATGGCCGCCGCGTGCGGTCGTTCCTTCACATCATCTTTGGTATCGAAGAAGCCGAAGATCGAAGCCGAGGCGCCCATTGCCTGCTGGAAGCTATTGTAGAAATATGCAAACTTCCGCACCGGATCGTAAAGCTTGAACAGCAGAAAGATGAACGCGCCGAAGAGCCCCATCGTCATGCGCCCGTGCAGGATCTCGTTGCGGCCGATGAAAAGAAACATGGCAATGGCGATGGCGCCGATGGTGTCCATTAAGGGCGAGCTGATCGACTGGATACGCACATTCCGCAGATTGGCGCGGAACAGCCGCTTGGCCGCGCGCTTGAAGCGGAGGACCTCCCATATCTCGGTGTTGAACGCCTTCACAATACGATTGCCTGTCACGGTTTCGTGCAGAATGTTCTGGATCTCCGCCAGCTTGTCCTGCCCGGTGCGGGTGCGTGTACGAACCTCTCTGCCGATCCTGCGGGCCGAGGTGATGACCACCGGGATAAACAGTACGAGCGCCCAGCTGAGATAGCCCCCAAGGCGAATGACAAAGACAATTCCCACCAGGAAGGTAAAGAACTGCTGGAGAAATTCGCCGATCACCGAGCTGAGCGCGAGTTGCACGCGATCGACGTCGTTGATGAGCGTGGAGAGAATGGTTCCCGTAGCGTGCTTGTGAAAGAAGCTTGACGAGCGGCGAAGCGTGGCCTCGTAGAGATGATTCCGCAGATCGGTAATCATCCCCAGCCCGGCATAATTCACCAGATACGTACCGAGATAGTCGCACACTCCCTTTGCAATCGTGGCCGCAATAATCGACGTTGCAACAACCGTCCACGCATTGTGCATGTGCAGGAAATGCGGAATAACCGTCCGCAGGTCGAATTGCCATCGGCTGTTGTGAAGTCCCAGAATGATCGGGCCTTCGGGAGCGCTGGGTTGCAGCACCTGGTCGAAAACGGGCTGCAGCAGCAGAACGCGGAACGTGTCGAGAGCGCCGACAGCGGCCAGCAGAACAACGCCCAGCACCCATTGAAGTGAGTAGGGCAGCCCGTAGCGGATTAAGCGAAAGAAACTGCTCATGCGGCCGGTTCCGCCTGCCAACTGGAAAGCAGCCTGAAACCTCGGTGCCGCCAGCGATGTTCAGGATGGGTGTCCATCCCAACATTGTATCCGGGGACGCCTCGCGCTTCGCTTCCCGGCAGTGGCTCAGCCTGGACCCGGTCAGGACCGCAAAATTCAATAGGCGTATAGCTCTTGGATGGCCTTGAGAACGGTGTCCGGCTGGGGCAGAATCGCATCCTCAAGCACCGGCTGGTAAGCAACAAAGGTATCCATCGAGCCGATGCGCTTGACCGGCGCATCGAGGTCGTCAAACAGCTCGTCCGCGATGCGGGCGGCAATCTCGGCGCCATATCCCCAACTCAGCATGTCCTCGTGCGCCACGATCACGCGGCTGGTCTTGCGCACCGACGTCGCAATCGCATCCCAGTCATACGGGCTCAGCGAGCGCAGGTCGATCACCTCGACTTCAATGCCTTTCTCGCGGCTAGCCGTCTGTGCCGCCTGCAGGGCGCGCGGCACCAGCGCCCCGTACGTGATCAACGTCATGTGCTGCCCGGGACGCACGATCTTCGCCTTCCCGAACGGAATCGCAAACTCCGGCCCAGGATACGGCGCGCGCCCATACGACTCGCGGTAAAGCCGCTTGTGCTCGAGAAAGAGCACCGGGTCATCGCAGCGAATGGCCGTGCGCAGCAACCCGTTCGCGTCGAGCGCGTTTGACGGAAACACGACGCGCAATCCCGGAATATGCGTGAAGAAGCTCTCACCCGACTGCGAGTGGTAGATTGCGCCGCCGGTCAGGTATCCACCGATAGGCACGCGAATGACAGCCGACGCAGCCCACGCCCCGTTCGATCGCCAGCGCATCAGCGCGAGTTCGTTGTGAATCTGGTGCACGGCGGGCCAGATGTAGTCGAAGAACTGAATCTCGACCACCGGCTTCATCCCGCGCACCGCGTACCCCACCGCACGCCCTACAATATTGGCCTCGGCCAGCGGCGAATTGAACACGCGCTCTGAGCCGAACGCCTTCTGCAGTCCCGACGTCAGCTTGAAGACTCCGCCCTTGCCCTTCACTTCGCTAAGCGCCTCTTCACGGCTCGCATCGGCCACATCCTCGCCGTAGACAACGATCCGCGGATCCCGGCCCATCTCGTCGTACAAGCAGGCATTGATCAGGTCCGCCATGGTGCGCGGTCCGCTGCCCTTGGCGCTCGCGGACTTCCCCGGTCCTGCGCCCGCAGCCTGAACCGTCTCCGTCGCAAAGTCTGCATGCGTCGGATCCAGATCCTCCGAATACACGTGACGCGGAATACTCGCAAGCTCCGGCAGCGGCGCCTCCAAGGCTCGCTCGGCCGCTTCGGCCGCTTCGTGCTCGGCCTCCTTTTCGAGTTCATTGATCTGCTCCGCAGTCAGAATGCCTTCGCGCAGCAAACGCATCTGCATCTTCGCGATTGGATCGCGCATCGCATCGGCCTCGCGCTCGGCCGCGGACCGGTAGAGCTTGTCATCGTCTGACTGCGAGTGCGAATAAACGCGAATAGTGTGGCCATGAACGAAAGCCGGTCCACGACCCGCCCGGCAGTACTCCGCAGCTGCCTGAAATGCCCGCAGGCTCGCCTCAGCATCCGTGCCGTCAATCTCGGCAAAATGGAAATTCGGAAAATTGGCTACAAGGCGCGAAATGTTCCCGCCCGGCGTATTCACTTCGACCGGAACGCTGATCGCGTAGCCGTTATCTTCCACCATGAAGATGACAGGCAGCTTGCGATTCGAAGCCGTATTCAGCGCCTCCCAGAACTCGCCCTGCGACGTCGAACCCTCTCCAATGCACGCCAGCACCACTTCGTCGCCGTGGAATTTCACATCGCGATAGGCGCGATAATCGCCTTCGACTCGGGCAGCGGCTTCCGGATGGCGTGTAAAGTAGCGCCCTGCCTCCGCGCATCCCACCGCATGCAGAATCTGCGTCGCCGTCGAGGACGACGTGCTTACGATGTTCAGAGGCTCGCTGCTCCAGTGCGTCGGCATCTGGCGTCCGCCGCTCGCAGGATCAGTGCCCGCTCCCACCGCCTGCAGAAACATATCCGTCGGGGTCACGCCCAGCGTCAGGCACAGTGCGCGGTCGCGATAGTAAGGGAAGAACCAGTCGTATCCTGGCTTCAACGCCAGCGCCGCCCCCACCTGCAACGCCTCATGTCCGGCGGCCGAAACCTGGAAAAACGTCTTCTGCTGCTTCTTGAGAAAGATCTCGCGGTCGTCGATCCGGCGCGACAGGTACATGAGCCGATACATGTTTATCAGCTCTTGTGAGCTCAGGCGGCTTGAGGCGTTAGCCGCTGTCGGCGCATGAGCGCCTGAAACCGCAAGTCCCATCTGTCTCACTCCAAGGTTCAGGTCTTTCGAGCTTTTCGAGTGTATATATTTCTACGGAAAGATTGTAGCAACCTTCACGGCCGTCCCGAACCACCCACTGGAATCGGCCCCGGGCGCACCTCTGGACCGCCTCCAAACGATTGAGCCATCTTGGCTTTCACGTTGTGCGCCAGCTTTTCGATCTCCGCTACTTTGCGCAATTCCTGGGGCGTCATTTCGTCTGTCGAGTTAGATGCAATCTCCGCATCGAGTTGGCGAGCCAGTTTCAACAGCTTGTCCGTATCAGACACCATGGACTTGTGGCGGTCGGCATTCAATGCACGCAAATGCTGTTCAGCCCAAGCGGGATTCCTTTCGATCGCCCCATCCACGTCGTTCTGTGGACGGGTGCCGGGAAGGCTCCCAAGCGGACCGCCGCCCAGTGGCGCGAATTGCGCCCACCCTAACAGGGCTGCACCAAAAACCACCGCGGCAAGCGCCGGCATCGCCACCTTGTATCCCGGTCTGACCCTCATCTCTTCGACCCCCAAAGCCCTCAATCTGCAGTCACGGTCAGCTTCATCTTTTCCTTTACATCGTTGGCCAGCAATTCGATCACTTCGGCCTCCCGCACCATGGTTGGCGTAAGTGCGCCGTTGCCAAGGCTGTCTGTCTTGGCCTTCAAATCCCGCGCCAGAATCAGCAACTTGTTGGTTTCGTCGTCGATAACGCGCTTGCGCTCCGCGTTAGCCGCATCCAGATTCCGCCGTTTTGCATTCCTCTGTTCCAGGTCGTTCAATTCGTGGGCATCGAGTGTTCGGTTGGGGATCACGATCGGACGCGGTGAAACCTGCGCCGCTCCCTGCTGCGGCGAACCCCCGAACACTGGAACGGATGCCAAAGCGAAGCAGCCGGCAACGAGCGGCGCTCCCAGGTTCCGAACCGCCTTCCGGGCGAGGCCGTAGCGGTGATTCGATCGGTCTCGATGGCACAGCTGAATCTGCACGCTGACCTTGCTTTCTCTTACCTGGAATCGCTGCTTTTGCATTCGTTTGCACCCGGCGTTCCTCATTTGATCCATCGCCGTAGGCAAACTGGCGGCCAACCATTGCTGGAGCCGTTCTAACTCGGACCCGAATTCTGTTTCAACTTCTCCTTGACCGTCTTTGCCAGCTTTTCGATTGCATCTGCCTTGCGAATCACGTTGATCGACAAGGTGTCCTTATTCGTTTTGTCCACTTCAGCCTTCAGGTCGACTGCCATCGCCAACAATTGTGTGCTTTCGACCGAGATCTGCTTGCGCTTCTGGCTATCTGCTGCAGATTGGGGCTGCTGACTCGATTCGGCTTGCAGCTTGGCGTTGATCTGCGTGTTCGCCTCGGGACTCGCGTTTACCGGTGCCACAGAGGCGGCAGCGGGGTGCCCGTCCTGCGCTATGCATGTAAGTGCCGTGGCAAACGCCAGGCCGGCGCAGGCGCGCCTCCATCGAAGTCTGCCCAATTGAGGCGATGCCCCGCCCTTGAAACCGGCGCAGGCATTGGACGGAGAAACGCGGGAAGATTGGTCCACTCGCATCTGAACCTCCTGGTCGAGGCGCATCTCTATTATGTGCCGCATCCAATACAACGTCTGCAAGCAAAAAGAAGCGAAAGCACCAGCAAGCCCTAAAATCGCCATGACACAGTGGGTTTTCATGATTGAACGTCCCAGTCGCGCTGCAGGCCGGCGCCGAGCGAGCTTCTCAGGAGCCCGGCGGCGCGGCCGGTGCCCGATTCTGCAAAATATTGATACGGAAAGAGGGATTTGATGTTTGCGTTCTTTTTAATGGCACGGTCCGGGTGGTTTGCGGAGGGTCGATTTCTGGGCAAGGTGCTCGACGAATGGATCTCTGACGCCCAGGAGTTCATTCGCCTCAAGCTTCCGCACTTGATCATTGCCGCGGCGATTGGCTTCGCACTTTACCGGGTGTTGAGCATTATTACGAGCCGGATGGTCCGCATCGCCGAAGCGCACGCGGTCGCGCATAGCCGCATCGGGCAGGTCAGGACGATGGCAGGCGTGCTTCGCGCCACTGGGGTGACGATCATCGCCGCAATTGTAGCCATGCAATTCCTGGCTGCGATCGGAGTCAATCTTGCCCCTCTGCTGGCTTCGGCCGGCGTTGCGGGTGTCGCCATCGGCCTGGCTGCGCAAAACATCGTGCGCGACATGCTGAACGGAATCATCATTCTCCTCGAAGACCAGTTCAATGTGGGCGACACCATCAGGATCGCCGGTGTCTCGGGTGTCGTCGAATCCATGACCCTGCGCAAGACCTCCCTGCGCGATGGCGACGGCACGCTCTACGTCATTCCAAATTCACAGATCACGACGGTTGCCAACTTGAGCGCCGACTACTCGGTGGCCACGGTCAATGTGAGCGTCGATTTCTCGGCAAACCCCGACAAGGTGACGCAACTGCTGAAGAAGATCGCAATGGATATTCGCAACAGCGAGGATTTCAAAAGCGTATTCATCGCCGATCCGCAAGTGCTTGGAGTCGATGCAGTGAAGGGGTCTGAGCTGATCTTTCCCGTCGTATTCAAGACGCTCGCGACGCAGCAGTACGCGCCGGTACGCGAGTTCCGGCGTCGCGTCCGGCTCGCGCTCGAAGAGAACAACATGCTCCCGGGCGATCCGTATCGCGTCTACACCGGCAGTGCGGAGGCCGTTCAGCGGCCCGCCGCCGCGGCCAGTACACCCGAATCGTCCAAACACGATCCGACAACGATCAAGCCGCAGGAGTCCAATCCATTCAGCGGGGAATGACGTTGCCGCCTGGCAGACTCGGGATAGGTCGGCATTGAAAGGGTTGCTGGGTTCCACATCCATGACGCAGCTTCATCGCGCATGGGTGGGAGAGCCCATCCGCCTATTCGAGTGCCCTCAGCAGCGCCTCCGCATCGGTCACCGGCTGCATGCACACCCGCCCACGGCAAACCAGCGCCCAGGCCGCGCGCCCCTCGGGCCGGGGAACCTGTACCACCGTCTCCGCCAGCGCTCCTGGAAGTCCGTCTGCGACAATCTGTTGTGGCGTTAAGCGGATCACGATCTTGTTCACCGCAAAGCGCGCCACAGCGACGGTTTCAAGCTGATCCGCTTCGGGGCCGCTGCCCACAATCACCACCTGCTCCGGATCGAGTATCAGTCGCTCGAGCGCCAGCCCATAGCTGCCTGCATAGAGACCGAAATGCTCCACGATGCCGGCAAACGATTCGAGCGTATCCTCCGCGATCTCCCGGAATTCCTTGCGCCCGCTCAGATTCTCAAGGCGGAGCAACGCGGCGGCTGCGGTAGGATTCCCCGCCGGCGTCGGAGAATCCTGCAAAGGCTTGCGCCGCGCCGTTAGTGCACCGAGCGGAGTTGCCCCATCCTTCCCGACAGCGGAGTCGAAGAAGGCGCCGGCGGTCCGGTCATAGAACCTCGCGATCATGGCATCGGCCAGTTTCACGGCAGCCTGGTAGTAGCGCATCTCTCCGCTGGCGATCCAGCCATCGATACACGCATGCACTGTCATGGCGTAGTCATCAAGCGTGCCCGCGACGTGTTCTGCGGGCGTCGCGCTGTTTCGTTCGCCATACGCAATCACGTGCTGAAGCGACTCGGCGCCGTCCCATGCCTCCGACAGCAGCCGATCCAGCGTGAGCAATGCAAACCTGCCGGAAGCCTCGTCTCGCAATACGCGAGCCGCCTCCAGATAGGCTGTCACGGCCATCGCGTTCCAGCCGGTATACAGCGTTCTATCGATAAATGGGGTAGGACGCTTGGCGCGCGCTGAAAGCAATTTGGCTTGCGCCGAGCGGATGAGCCCGCGCACCTCTTCCGCCGATCGACCACACTGAGCCGCCACTTCGTCGATTGTGAAGTTGCGATGGAGCACGTTCTTCGACGGATTATGATGCATGTCGCCAAGTTCCCCGATATCCCAATACCGCGAAGCCACGGCAAGCTCATTGGCGTCGAGAACGTCGCGCGCCTCATCCAGCGTCCAGGTAAAGTAGTCGCCGTCGTCGTCCAGATTGATGTCCGCGTCCTGCGATGCATAGAAGCCGCCCCGCGCGCGATCGGTCATCACCGCGTCGAGCCACGCAACAATCTCTTCGGCGGTCTGGCGGAAATCCGTGCGCACCAGGCTCTGGTAGCCATGCACGTAATTGCGCAGCAGCTCGGTGTTGTCGTACAGCATCTTCTCGAAGTGCGGCACTACCCAGCGCTCGTCCACGCTGTAGCGATGGAATCCGCCCGCAAGCTGGTCATACACCCCCCCGCGCGCCATGCGCTCCAGCGTGACCGTGAAGGCCTCCATCGCTTGCGCATTATCTCGGTTGAGCGCCACTTCAAGCAGCAGATCCAGAATCGACGGATGAGGAAACTTGGGCTGCGAACCGAACCCTCCATTGTGCGGATCGAACTGCGCCACCGCCGATGCCGCAATCTTGTCGACCAGCGCCAGGCTCAGGTCTCCGCCCCGAGACGAAAAGCTCTCGTTATGCTCGATGGCGGCCATCACACTCGCAGCGGACTCCAGCGCCTCTTCGCGCCGTTCCTGCCACACCTGGGACATGGTCAATAAGCACCCGTCCAAAACCGGGCCGGCCATAGCGATCGTCGCGAGGGAAATACGTTCCGCCGAAGTAAGGCCGCCCGTCAGGCGTGAGAAAGCCCGTCAACGGCCACCCGCCCTGCTGGCTGATGGCTGAAACCGCCGCCTGGTATCGCGCATCCACGTCGGGACGCTCATCGCGATCCACCTTTACGGCGACGAAATGATCGTTGATGATGCGGGCGATCTCCGGATCCTCGTACGACTCCCGGTCCATCACGTGACACCAGTGGCACCACACCGCGCCAATATCCAGAAGAATCGGCTTGTTCTCAGACTGCGCGCGCGCAAAGGCCGCTTCGCCCCACGGGTACCAGTGCACGGGCTGATGCCGCGCGGAACGCAAGTAGGAGGAGTTAGCCGCTTCCAGTTGATTGGCGGCCGGAGACGTCGATGTGTGGTCCACGGGCATGGGCCGAGAATACACGGATACAACGCCGCCCTGCCACCCCCTGGCCACCGCTTACCGCGCTTATGAAGGCTTGCGCGCAGTCCGGTTTTTTCCCTTAAAACACTCAAACAACAGAGACGAGGGTCAACGCATCTAATTGCATCAATGGCAGGAACTGAATTTGGGCATCCCGGATACGAAACCGGAGCAGATTCAGGTCTTCCGCCCCTTTCCCGAACATCCGACGCTGAAGGGATCTTGTGGGTTAATGAAAGCCGGAGCGAACCCGATGCACGAAGACGCGCCTCAGCCAGATGGACTAGCGGACACCATGTCGCTCGCCGTCATGAGCCAATTGATCAGCTCCTACAACTGGGCATCGACTCCCCTGGGCGATGTATCCGCCTGGCCCGACAGTCTCAAGGCAGCGGTTCGCATCCTGGTCACTTCGCGCTTCCCGATGTGGATGGCCTGGGGACCCGAACTCACCATGCTGTACAACGACGCGTATGCTCGCGTCACGCTGGGCGAAAAGCATCCCTGGGCTCTTGGCAAGCCGGCTCCGGAGGTATGGCACGAAATCTGGCACCAGATCGGTCCGCTCATCGAGCGGGTCATGACCACGGCAGAGGCTTCCTGGGATGAAACGCTCGGGTTGATTCTCGAGCGCAGCGGATATCCCGAAGAGACGTTTCACACCTTCTCCTACAGTCCGCTTGCCGGACCGAACGACCGGATCGATGGGATGCTGTGCGTGGTGATGGAAGATACCCAGCGCGTGCGCGGCGAACGCCAGCTGGCTTCGCTCACGACCCTCGCCGGCGCGCTGGTCAACGCCAATACCAGGAAAGACGTCTGTGACGCGATCGAGCACGGCCTGGCCGGCCAGAAGGACATTCCCTTCGCACTCGTCTACACCTTCGAAAACGAAGGCCCCACGCTCCGCCTCGTCGCGCAGGCCGGCATCGAGCCCGGTCATCCCGCCGCGCCGCGCGAGATCGATGCCGAATCCTTCAGCAGCGCGCTGGCCCGTTGACATTCTTTTCAGCGCCAATCGCCCCATCACCCTCGATCGGCTCGGTGATCTCTTTCCGCATCTGCCCAGCGGCATCTGGAACAAGCCCCCGAGCCAGGCAAGGCTGGTCCCGATGTTCCGGCGCGGCCAGGAGAAGCCGGCAGGCGTCTTCATCGCCGCACTGAACCCTTATCGGCGATGTGACACGAGCTACGAAGGATTCCTCGATCTCGCCGCAGGTCAGATCGCCGCCAGCATCACCAATGCCGAAGCCTATGAATCCGAAAGAAAGCGCGCCCAGGAACTGACCGACCTCGACCGCGCCAAGACCGCGTTCTTCAGCAACGTGAGCCACGAGCTGCGCACTCCCCTCACGCTGATCCTCGGCCCCATTGAGGATGCCCTGCTGAACCAGACACCTCCCTCGCCCGAGTCGCTGGAAATGCTGCACCGCAATGCCCTGCGGCTGCTCAAGCTGGTGAACGGCCTCCTCGACTTTGTGCGCATCGAGGTTGGCCGCATGCGTGCCAATTACCAGCCCACCGATCTGTCGGTTCTCACCGCTCAACTCGCCAGCGTCTTCCGTTCTGCGGTTGAACGCGCCGGGTTGGAGCTCATCGTCGAATGCCCGCCGTTGCCCGAGCTCGTCTATGTTGACCGCGAGATGTGGGAGAAGATTGTACTCAACCTGCTCTCCAACGCGCTCAAGGCAACCTTCGACGGCGAAGTGCAGGTCTCGATCTCTGCGAATGAAACGGGCGCGCAGCTCACGGTGCGCGACACCGGAACCGGAATTCCCGAGAGCGAGATCCCCCATCTCTTCGAGCGCTTCAGCCGCATTGAAGGAGCGCGCCGGCGCAGCCACGAAGGCAGCGGAATCGGTCTTGCCCTGGTACGCGAACTCGTCGAAATGCACGGCGGCTCCATCTCTGTCGAGAGCAACCTGGACCATGGCACCACCTTTCGCGTGAATCTGCCCTTCGGCCATGAGCATCTCACCCATGGTCATGTCGCAAGGGATGCGAGCAGCCCGCTGGTCGTGCAGGGAAACGCAGTCGCTTACGTGCAGGAGGCCCTGGGATGGATGCCCGGTCATGATCGGCTGAAAGACCAGATCGCCGGTTCAGTAGCCGGCGACCAGGACGACGACTCCTCACTAGCCGCAGCCGCTGCCAAGCCGGTCGTGCTTCTGGTCGACGACAACGCCGATATGCGCGAATATGTCCGCTCATTGCTCGCCGCGCGTTTTGAGGTTGTGGCTGTTACAAACGGGAAACTCGCGCTCGAAGAGATCAGCCGCCGCCCGCCCGCGCTCGTTCTGACCGACGTCATGATGCCCGAAATGGATGGCTTCGCGCTCCTCTCCGCACTTCGAAACGATCCCGCCACCGCCGCCATTCCCATCATCATGCTCTCCGCCCGCGCCGGCGAAGAAGCTCGCATTGAAGGCGTCGAAGCCGGCGCGGACGACTATCTCACCAAGCCCTTCACCGCGCGCGAACTCATCGCCCGCGTCGATGCGCAACTCAAGATGGCCCGAATGCGCCAGGAGGCGGCCGAACAAAAAGCCGCACTGACTCTCGAGATCAACCGCGCGCGCCAGTTCGCCGGCGAAGCACTCGAACACGTGCCCGTTGCATTCTGTACGCTCGATCGCGAATACCGCATCAGCTACATGAATGCCGCCGCGCTTCAGCTTGCCGCGCTCTCTGGCAAACCGCATCTGGGTGCCCGCATGTGGGATTTATATCCCGAGCTGATCGGGAGCGAAGTCGAATCCAACATGCGCCGCGCTATGGAGAATCGCGTTCCCGTCGAATTCGAGCAGTTCTTCCCTTCTCCCGGAAATGAGACCTGGTTTCAGTTCTACGTGTATCCGCAGCCCGGAGAAGGCATCATCCTGTACTGCCGCAACACCACTGAAGCGCGCAAATCCGAGCAGGCTCTGCGGCGGTCTGAGCAATTAGCTGCCGCCGGACGCTTGGCCGCAAGCATCGCGCACGAAATCAACAACCCACTGGAGGCCGTGACCAACCTGCTCTTCCTGGCCAAAAACGACATCAGCCTTTCCTCAAGTTCCAAGGACCTGCTCGAAATCGCCGACAAGGAACTGCAGCGCCTGTCGCACATCACGGCTCGAAGCCTGAAGTTCTATCGCCAGCGAACCGCACCTGCCTTTACGGCACTCGATGAGATCATCGATTCCGTCATCTACTTTCACGACCCTGCCATCAGGGTTCGTAACATCGCCATCGAACGCCGCTATCATGCCGCGCCCGCAGTCCTGTGCCATCCTGGAGAGATCCAGCAGGTTTTCACCAACCTTGTTTCCAATGCCCTCGATGCCCTTCCGGAAAAAGGGCGCCTCGCCCTCGTCGTGCGCCCCGCGCGCGATCGCTCTGGGCGCGAGGGCGTGACCGTCACGGTCGCCGACAGCGGAACCGGCATGGATCAGCACATGTTTGAGCGCCTGTTCCACCCATTCGTCACGACCAAGGGCGAAGCGGGAACAGGACTCGGACTCTGGGTCTCCAAGGGAATCCTCGACAAGCACGATGCCCGGGTTGCCGTACGCTCCAAATCCGGCTTCGGCACCGTCTTCCGGATATTCTTTCCTGTTGTCGCTCAGGCCAATCCGGCGGCACCCTCGCACCAACCGGGACCAGCGGCTATTCCTTCGCCAGTTCTTCCTTGATCGCGGCAATCAGTTCCGGTGCGTCCGGCAACGTGTCGGGCGAGAAGCGCTTCACCACTTCGCCCTCGCGGCTCACCAGGAACTTCTCGAAATTCCAAAGCACCTCGGGGTCGGCATTGGTCTCAATTCCATACCCCTTCAGCTTCGCGCGAAACGGAACTTCTGAAACGCTGATCGCCTTAGGCTGCGCGGTCGTCAACACCTTGTACAGCGGGTGCTTGTCATCGCCGGCTACGCTGATCTTGCTGAACATGGGAAACTTCACGCCGTAATTGGTCGTGCAGAATGACTGGATCTCTTCGTTCGACCCCGGCTCCTGGCTCTTGAAGTTGTTCGCCGGAAAACCCGCAACCACGAGACCCTGTCCGCGGAACTGTTCATACAGATTCTCGAGGCCCTCGTACTGCGGCGTCAGGCCACACTTCGAAGCCACGTTTACCAGAAGCAGAACCTTGCCCTTGAATTCGGCAAGCGAGGCATCTTCACCTGTGATCCTATGCACGGGAACATCGTAAACAGCACTGCTCATGATGAAATCTCCTGACGTGAAAATTGCGATTTGTTCTCTGGTTGGATGCTGCTGATCTGCAATGGATGCGCTCCATCACGACAGCAGCTGTCGGGCAACCCGAATATACAACTCAACGGCTTCCGCCAGTTCTCTCTTTGCCAGCTTCTCAAACGGCGTGTGCGCCACATGGATCGAGCCCGGCCCCAGCAACAACGGCTCGCCCCAGTTCGAGAGCTGCGGAATGTCGGTGGTGAATTTGGCAATCATCGTCGGCAAACCCTCCACCGCGCGCAGCCGGACAAACGGAATCTCCAGCGTAAACTCCACCTCCGCCAGGTCCCCGGCAGCTTCGCAGCAGCGCTGCGCGCACCGGCTCCGAATCTCCCACCAGCCGCACCAGCACCTGAGCTTCCGCCTTGTCGGCGATCACATTAGGCGCGTGGCCTCCGTGAATTTGCCCGATGTTGAGCGTGCTCGGACCCACATCTTCGGTTACCGGAAGGTCCAATTTCAGCACGCGCCCCAACACCTCCACCAGCTTGTGCACCGCGCTGTCGCCGAGCTCCGGGTATGCCGAGTGCGCCATCTTGCCCGACGCCTTGAACACGGCGCGCAGGGTACCCTTTGAGGCCAGCGCCAGCCGATTGTCGGTGGGTTCTCCGTTAATTAGAAAGCGGCTTCCCTTCGGCGCTTCATTCGCCACCTTCGCCCCCGCAGAGTCCCGCTCTTCTCCGCTCACAAACAACATGCCGACGCGATATCCATCGCTCCGCAGCACCTCGGCCGCAGCCACCTGCGCCGCGATGATTCCCTTGGCGTCCGACACTCCGCGACCGTAAATGAACTCCGCGTCCTCGCGAAACGGGATATACGGGGGCACCGTATCCATGTGGGTGGAAAAGACCAGGTCGGGCGTCTGCCCCGCGGTTCCCCCATAAACATTCCACCGCTCTCCCCCTCCGGCGCTCTCGGCCGGCTGCGGAACCGCGGTCTTCTCTACAACCCAGCCCCGTGCCGCCAGGAAATCCGCAAGAAAGTCGCCAACCCGCCCTTCGTAGTAGGTCGTGGATTCAATCTGGCAGAGCTGTTCGGTAAAGCGAACCGGATCGAGCCGCGGGAACTCGTGCATAGTTCTGCCAGA
Source organism: uncultured Acidobacteriaceae bacterium (assembly GCA_963830285.1). Classification (GTDB taxonomy): domain Bacteria; phylum Acidobacteriota; class Terriglobia; order Terriglobales; family Acidobacteriaceae; genus Telmatobacter. The sequence continues at coordinate 200,006 of CAWHLU010000005.1, read as the reverse complement.
ATATCGCAGTCCGCGACGAACGCCGTGGAAGCAGCCGCGCCGACTTGGACCGCGGAGCATCGGCGGTCCGGTTCACGGCGGAAGGCGACAATGCGCCTGGCTTCAATTTGCACCGCCGAGGCGAGCGCCGCGACGTGAAGACAGCGTAAAATAGCCTTTGGAATGACCTCCATAGCCGCGACGTCTTTACCCGAAACGAGTTCGGAAAGAAATTCCTTGCGCACCATTGATTTGCGCGGTCCCGCAGGCCGCCTGGAGGCTTTGCTGAACGAAGGCGCCTCCGACGCGCAGTTCGTCGCTCTCGTCTGCCATCCGCACCCGCTGGGCGGGGGCACCATGCACAACAAGGTCGTGTATCACGCCATGAAGGTGCTGAATGCGCCGGAGTGGAACCTGCGATGGCCGGTTCTCCGCTTCAACTTTCGCGGTACCGGCACAAGCGAGGGCATGCACGATGGACAGGCCGAGTCCGCCGATGTTGTCGCCGCACTTGACTGGCTTCACGCCCAATACAAATTGCCAATCGTCGCGGTCGGCTTCAGCTTCGGCGCAGCAATGGTGATTGCGGCCTCTTGCGGATCGTTCGCACCCACCGCAGAACCACCACACGTTCGCGCATTGGTCGCCTTGGGACTTCCCACGCAGGGCTTCGGACGCTCTTACCTCTATCCGATTCTCTCGGAGTGCGCCCTGCCGAAGCTATTTCTCAGCGGCGATCAGGACTCGTTCGCCCCGCAAGCTGAGTTGCGGCAGGCGTTTGATTCCGCAGCCGATCCCAAGTCCCTGGTGCTCGTTCCGGAGGCCGATCACTTCTTTACAGGCCATCTCGACCAGATGCAGAAAGCCCTCGCCGCCTGGCTGAAGGAGCGGACACCATGACGCCGGCCGGCGATACCGCGCTTGAGTTTCTCCATACCCGCGCTACCGAGTTCTTTACCGGGGCGCTCGAGGCAAGCAGCATCGAATCCGCATTCGATCGCCGCATACGCTTCGAGGGCAACACGCTCAAGCGGTTGATTCCTGACGGCAGCGGACCCGACATTATCCACCTCTCCCAGTTCAAGCGAATCTTCGTCATTGCCCTGGGCAAGGCCGCCGGACCGATGCTCGAAATCCTGCTCGATCGCATGCAGCGTCGCCAGGGCCTGCGAGGCATCTGCTGCACCAAGTACCTGCCCAAGAAGCGCAACTGGCGCTTCCGCTACTTCGAAGGCGGCCACCCTTTGCCGAACGAGGAATCCTTCGACTCAGCACGCGCCGCGCTTGCCATGCTGAAAAAGGCCAAGAAGGACACGCTGGTTTTCTTTCTGATCTCCGGCGGCGGCTCCGCCATGTTTGACCTGCCACTCGATCCCCAGATCGGCCTTGACGACACCATGGCATTCCACGAGGCGCTGCTCGGCTCCGGCGCACCCATCAACGAGATCAATACGCTGCGCAAGCATTTCAGCGCAGTCAAAGGCGGCCGCCTCGCTATCGCCGCACCCGAGGCCTTGAAGGTGTCTTTCCTGTTGCCGGATGTTCCGTTGCGGACCCTCGATGCCCTCTCATCCGGACCAACTTCGCCCGATCATTCCACGGTCGACGAAGTCCATGAGATCCTGGCGAAATACGACCTCGCCCGAAAGTTTCCTCGATCCGTACGCGCCTTCTTCGATCGCGAGGACCTCCCCGAGTCCCCCGGCAACAAGAGCTGGCGTCCACCCTTTCTTTCCCGGTTTCAAAAAAGCGAACCGGCGCCGGCACGCCGCTTCACCTCCGCAGTCAATCTAACCGGGGAAGACGAAGCTTTCCGCGATTCGGTCTTTGAACTGCTGCTGTCAAGTCACGACCTGGTCGAGAGTGCACGGGTACTGGCGCAAAAAGCGGGATACTTCGTTGCGGTCGACAACTCCTGCGACGACTGGGATTATGCCGATGCCGCCCGCTACCTGCTCGACCGCTTTCACGATCTGCGCGCGCTTCACCGCCGCTTCTGTCTCATCTCTGGCGGCGAGGTCACCGTCACGCTGAATCGCACGCCCGGCGCGGGCGGCCGCAACCAGCAATTCGCCCTGGCCTGCGCGCTTGAATTGGCCCATCATCCCGGTGAAATGCTCACGGTGTTCAGCGCCGGTTCCGACGGCATCGATGGCAACACGCCCAATGCCGGAGCCATTGCCGATCCCACGACCGTCGCGCGGGCGGTTGCGTTTGGTTTCGATCCCGAAGACGCCCTGCGTTCCTTCAATGCCTGTCCCCTGTTTACAGCCCTGGGCGATACCGTCGTCACCGGGCCCACGGGCCACAACCTGCGGGATCTGCGGCTCCTGATCTCTGATAAATCCTGAACCCAGCCAGCCTGCATCCTCCTGTTCGCCCCCCAGGAACCGTCGGCCCGGGCTATGATGGAAGTTCAATTCTCATTGATCGTACTCAGGACTCGCACGTGCCTCGAAAAGCAAGCCGCAGAAGCGCCGACAAAACGCCCGATATTCGGGCCGTGGCCGCACTGGCCAAGGTCTCTATCGCCACGGTCTCGCGCACCGTCAACGGCTCGCCCGTCGTTAGCGAGAAACTTTCCAAACGCGTCTGGCAGGCGATCGAACAGCTCAATTATTTTCCCAACACGCATGCGCGCACGCTGGTCTCAGGCCGCAGCCGCCTCTTCGGCATCATCGTTGAAAACATTACCAACCCATTCTTCCCTGAGCTGATCCAGAGTTTCGAAGAAATCGCCGTGGCCCACGGATACGAAATCCTTGTCAGCTCCTCGAACAGTGACCCCGCCGTGCTCACCACCTGCGTGCGACGCATGCTCGAACGCAAAGTCGAAGGAGTCGCGGTGCTGACATTCGGCGAAGAGGAGCCGGTGCTCGATCAGCTTTCATTTCACGATGTGCCCTTCGTTCTCGCAGAGTTCAAGCTTGCCGAGCCCAAAGCCAGCACCATCGTCCTCGACTACGGCACCGGGATTCGCGCCGCCGTCGATCACCTCGCAGCCCTCGGCCATCGCAAGATCGGCTTTCTTGCCGGACCGCGCAAGCTGCATTCTGCCATCACCCGCCAGAACGACTTTCAGACCGCGATGCAGGAAAGCAAGCTGCCCATCCAGAAAAAGTGGATCATCGAATGTGACCACACTCTCAAAGGCGGCGTAGTCGGTTTCGGAAAGCTGCAGGCGCTGACCTCGCGGCCCACCGCAGTCATCTGTTCGAATGACATGACGGCCATCGGCGTTCTGCGCGCGGCCTACATGCAGGACCTTCGAGTACCCCAGGACCTGTCCGTCATCGGCCTCGACGATATCGACTTCGCCGAGTTCACGCTTCCCCCGCTGACGACGATCCGCCTTTCCCGCTCCGATCTGGCAAAGGCCGCTTTCGAAGCTCTCCGCCAGCATAGCGAAGGCCCGGGAAAGCCGGGCATGCAGCGCGAGTTTCTTGTCTCGACCAGCCTCGTGGTTCGCGGATCCACGGCGCCACCGCCCGCCGGCGCGTAATGTCATGGTCTGATTTTTGCCAGATTACGCCGGCTGCAGCATCTCTGCTTCTTCGCGCACCAGCGATCCGTCCCGCACTGCCGCAATCTCGTCATGGGTTTGGTTGGCTGCCTCGCGGCGATCGAGGTATATCTTCGGCTCGCCAAAGCGCACATCGGCATAGAAACCCGCAACTCCAAGCGCCTTCCAGAGACGCGGCAGCAGGAACGTGTCGCCAAACCAGCACAGTTCCCGCTCCGGTGTGCCGTCTTCGATCACGTAGCGTAGTGTGGCTGTTGTTACCGGCACTCCGGCCTCAACCGCGGGAGTAAAAAGTCTGGAGTGAAATCGCAGCACCTCACTTCCATCGGTGCTGGTGCCCTCCGGAAAAAACAGCACCGGAAGCGGTCCCTTGAGTCGTTCCGCAACCTGCTCGGTTACAGCAAGCGCGCTCGATCGGCTCGACCGGTCGACAAAAAGCGCCCCGCTCGCTCGGGCCATCATGCCAAACACGGGCCAACGGCCGACTTCGGCCTTTGCCACCATGCTGCAGGGAACCGTCGCGGCGAGGATAGCGATGTCGAGATAGCTAAGGTGGTTGGCAACAACCAGTCCGTGCGCGGGCGGCTGCCCGGTGATCCTCATGCGGATTCCCAAACTGGATATCACGATGCGCGCGGTCGCTTGAATCCAGCGAGCGCGGCTCCGCAGGTCGATAGGTCCGCGCAAACGCAACAGCCCCAGGCGAAGAATGCTGATTGAAAACGCAAAAACCAGCGCCACAGCGCGCCGAAGTCTCCTCAAACTCATTGTGTCAATGGCGCAAGAAATCGATTGCGCGCAGCGGAGGAGAGCATCTTCAGATCGAGCAGAGTCAAAAAATCGATCGTACCAAACTCGCGGTCCCACGCCGGCGGTGCGCAGATGCGCGCTCCGATCGTCAAATAGGTCTTCAATAACTTCGGAACCTTGGTTGGCGTTGAAAGATTCAGCGGGTCCGGAGATAACTGTGTATCCCTTCCCGCCTGCTCGGTTGGACATTCGTAAGTTGCCGTGGGTACCGTTTCGAATTCCGGCGAAACCCGATACCGCTCGAGTTCGCGATACATCAGCCACCCTTCGGCCGGGTCCTTGGAATTCAAGGAAGAGCAACCTATCAGATAACGAAGCCCCATGTCATGAGCATACTGCGCAATGCCCCGCCATAACAATGTAAGTACCTCGGGCGTCCGATGTTCGCGATCGATCGATGCCCGGCCAAGTTCGAGTATGTCGCGGCGCAATGGCTCATAAGGTGCGAAGGCAAACTCCTGCTCCGAGTAGTAACCCAGGTTGGTCGCAGCTGTACTTCCGGATTGCATGCGATAAGTGCCGACAACGCGGCCGTCGGTCTTGTCCTCGACCAGCAAGTGATCGCAAAAAACATCGAAGTGATCGGTATCGATGCCCGTCTCGTACGAGCGCTCAAGGCCCTCGCCCAATTCAATGTTGAATACCTTGAAACGCAGCCTGCATGCGGCTTCGCGATCCTCCATGCCTTGCGCCAGCCGCAATCGATAGCGCCCCACCTCCGCGTAAACAGAAGGCTTTGCCGGCAAAGCCGGAAGCGCAGAAAAAGAAAAAGAATGGGAGGGTTCCACCGCGGCGGTGGTAGGAGGTAAAAGTGCCAACGGAGCCTTCTGCCCAGCTTGCGCAATCACGGGAGTAGTATCCGGCAGCCATTGTAAGAGGAAGATGAAGGCAACGCTAAAGAAATGCGAATAATCTCCACCTGCGCACCCAAATGTCCACTGAATGTTACCTTTAGCCACACCTCATGTCAGAATCCTTGTGATCTATCTCACACGCAAGACAAGAGTGACCTTCTTCCGCAATCCAAGATTTTAGTTGTAACGCAAGTTTACTTTGTGATACAAAGTGAATCCATGAAGACGATTCAACGTTCCCTCGCCGCCCTCGAACTGTTCCTCGTTTTCCCCGCTGTTCTGTTTATGACGTCGTTGGTCGTTCGCAGCCTTCAGCCCACCGAATACGAGCCGGCGCACACCGCGCAGCGCATCGTCGACTGGTACGCATCGAGCGTGCACGTCGGCTTGTGGCTTCTTCTTATTGGAATGCCGCTCTCTGTCCTGATCATCGGATCAGCGACGCTCATGCGCGGGTGGCGCCGCGATCCGGATATGCGCGACGCCGCGCTCAAGATGCTTGCCTTGGTTCGTTCTCACGCTTCTGCGCTGCTGATTGCCGGCGCAACAGGGGTTGCCGGTTGCATTCTCGCCGTGGTCGCTCTGCACCTAATCACCGATTGAGCCAACTCATGCGCGCCGAGGCAATCAAGTGAGCACATCATCTTCAATCTCTTGGTTTATTGTCTTTGTCCTTGCCTATTTGGAGGGACCAATCATTCTGGTTTGGGGCTGGCTCCGATGGAGTTCGCGGCGCCCGAGACTCTGGACTATTTCATCCACTCTTTCACTCATTGGATTAGCGCTCTCGTCCGCTTCCGCATTTCTCGGGCTTTGGACCATTGGCTATGCATGCAGCGGTGGATTTGAATTGAAATACGATTTTTTCTTTCGGGTTGTGACGAAAGGCTTCATCCTTTCGCTCGGAGCGATGCTCTTTGCGCTGGGCGGCATCTGGCGGAAATCCTCGCTGCGATGGTTCGCTCCATCCAGTTCCCTCGGTGTGTTTGCCTTTTGGTTGGTTGCCACAACTTGGCCCTGAAGTATGGCCTCTGAAAGCCAAAAGCAAAACGTGGCCGTCTGGCCACGTTTTGCGCCTGCACTACCACCCCACTCAAAACTTCAGCAGCATCCCCCCGCAATCGAAGGAATCACCAGCACCTCGTCGCCTTCCTGGAACGCGTACTTATCGTTCCCCAGGAATCGGATGTCTTCCTCGTTGACATAGAAGTTGATGAACCGGCGAATCTGCCCGTCCTCTCCGCGCAAATGCTGGCGAAGCGCCGGAAAGCGTCCCTCGATTTCCGTTACGAGTTCCGGAAGGTTCGACGCGGTGCTCGAAATCTCGCGCACGTTGTTGGTGTGCTTTTGAAATGCGTTCGGCAGCAAAACTCTAACGGCCATAGATCTCCTCTGCCAGGCTCAGTCCCTGGCTGGCTGCGGTGCGCTCTTCCACAAAATTCTCAAAGTCAGTCAGCCGCGGACGAATTGCCGCACTCTGCTCATACGCTCCGCTCAGGCAATCGGTCGTCTTCAGTCCATTTCCAGTAATGCAGGTGACCGTCAGTTCGTCCGGCTGGATGCGCCCATGCGCATACAACCGAGCCGTCACCGCCGTGGTTACGCCGCCGGCAGTCTCGGTAAAGATGCCCTCGGTCTCTGCCAGTTCCTGGATCGCCGACACAATCTCGACATCCGAAACATCCTCCGCCCAGCCGCCGGTGCCGCGAATCACGCGCGCCGCGTATATGCCGTCCGCCGGATTCCCAATTGCCAGCGAGCGGGCTATCGTATTCGGCCGCTGCGGCTCGATCACGTCCGTTCCGTCCTTCACTGCCTTCGCAATCGGCGAGCATCCCGTGGCCTGCGCGCCAAAGAAACGCACCGGCTTTTCGTCCACGAGCCCAAGCTGGATCAGTTCGTTGAACGCCTTCTTGATCTTGGTAATCAGCGAACCGCCGGCCATCGGCACCACCACGTTGTCTGGAAGCCGCCAGCCAAGCTGCTCGGCAATCTCGAATCCAACCGTCTTCGATCCCTCCGCGTAATACGGCCGCAAGTTCACATTCACAAATCCCCAGTTGTAGCGATCGGCAATCTGCGAGCACAGCCGGTTCACGTGGTCGTAATTGCCCTCCACGCGCACCAGCGTCGCCCCATACACCTGCGTGTTGAGAATCTTCGCGGGCTCCAGATCAGCCGGCACCAGGATGAAGGTCTTCAATCCCAGCCGCGCTGCGTGAGCGGCCACAGCATTGGCCAGGTTGCCGGTCGAAGAGCACCCGACGGTATCGAACCCGAAGTCCTGCGCGTTGGCCAGCGCCACGGCCACCACGCGATCCTTGAAGCTCAGCGTCGGCATGCACACGGCGTCGTTCTTGATGTAAAGATTCTTCGCGCCAAACTCTGCGCCCAGTCGCGGAGCCTTCACCAGAGGCGTCAACCCTGATGGCGTCCGCGGAACATACGTATCAGAAACCGGCAGCAGGGTCCGATAGCGCCACATGTCCAGTGGTCCCTGGGCAATGGTCTCGCGGGTAAAGCGGGTCCGGGCATACTCGAAGTCGTAGGTCACTTCGAGCGGAGAAAAGCACTCATCGCATATGGAAAGCGGCTGATGACCAAAGGTCTTGCCGCATTCCCGACATCGCAACCAATACGCAGTCGTCAAAGGTCCCTCGCTGTGCGCGAGTGACACGAGAAGCTCGAGCGCGTGACTAGCCCGAAAAAGAGTGAACGTGAATTGACTCGAAACTGCCTGCGAAGCTGCTAAAGCAAAGGGTGCTGAAGCAACCCCCGAATCTCATGTTCCCCGTCACCGGGCAAGAGTTGACACCATACTCCCGTTTTGCGCGGGCAGGTTGTCGTGGCGTCACAGGGCTCGTCCCTCAGCCACTCTGCATGAAACTCAGGCTTGCCCTTTGGGGGCAAACTTGAATATTTAGTTTGTATCACAGCCCGGTTGACGCCGCAAGTAACCAGCCGGCGAACGGAAGTCAAACCCGTCTGAACGGATCAATTTCGGGGTCGGGAGCGCGTCATGCCCCGGTGTGGGCTGTATTTATCGTCTCTCGGTGCGTGTCCGGCTAGGCATTCGCGCCAGCGTCGGAAGGGCTTTTGAGCATGGACCTTCCAGAAACCAGGCAAAATCACTCTCATCGCGGTGTTCTGAGCCCGGCATCTTGCGTGGGCTCATTCTTACCCAGATCGTTTCGCTCGCTGCCTGCCCGTTACTTACAAAAGACACTCGGATTGGCAGTTGCTTGGTTTCCCCGTCCCAGTATGGATTGGCGTTATACCAGCGCTGAACGACCTTCGGTTCCACCTTGGCGGCGAAGATCCTGGGAGCCTCCTCCACGCATTTGGCGGTTCCCGCCCCTTTGTCCAGCTGGTTGGCAATCTCTATTCGAATTAACGTTATGAACGGGTCGGCGAGCGTGAAGCGCAAAGTGAGGGGATCGCTTGTTCGATCCTGCGCAGCCACGATCATCGACAGCCGCCTGGCCACAACGGCAATCGTTCCTTGTTCTGCTTTTCCAGAAGCTCCCTTGGCCCTGGGGGGAGCGGTCAACACTAAAACGGCGCCGACCACGGCCGCAATTGCGCCTATCGTGCCGAGAAGTATCTCCGTCACTACGACTGTGTCGATGCTGACTTGAATCAATGCCATCCACTTCCCACGGTCGCGCGCCTACGCGTCCTCCTATCATAGCGGCGACACTGCATAACGGAAAGTCCTTAGCGGGCGGGTCGACCGTCACTCCTCCGACTCCGGCCGGAAGACCGCCAAACCGGAAGCAGTCCCAAATGGGTGTTGTCGTCGATGGCTTGAGCGTACCGGCGGCAGCCTGCCCAGGCCTTTCTCGTAAACGATACGGAACAAGTTACAGCGATCTATGCACTGATGGCCTTGGCGTCGATGTTTGCTTCGGCGATGTAACTTGAAATCGCCCCTTCAGTTTGTATAAATCCTCACGTAATCCACCTGCATGTCGCCTGGGAAGACCGTCGTCGCATCCACGTTCCCCGGCCAGCTGCCACCTACCGCCAGGTTGAGAATGATGAACTGCGGTCCCTGGTCGAATGGCCATGTTCCGGGAAAGTTCGCCGGCGTGAACGTCGCATAGATGTTGCTCGGATCATCGACGTAATACTCCACCTGACCCTTGCTCCATATCATGCCGTAGGTATGCCATGCAGCCGCCGAAAATCCGTTCGGATGGTATTGCTGCGTGCCGTTGGCTTCGCTCGCGCTGGTTCCACCGTGGACCGATCCAGCAATCCAGTCGTAGCCCGGCGGTGCCCCACCCACGAACGGCGGAGGATTGTTCCCATCGATATGTTCCATCACATCGAGTTCGCCGCAAGCCGGCCAACTGAGGGTGACGATGTTGTTGCCCAGCAACCAGAATGCAGGCCACATTCCCTGGCTCTCCGGTAGCATCAAGCGCGCCTCGATGCGGCCATATTGGAAACTGAACAATCCCTCGGTCTTCATGCGCGCCGAAGTGTATGTCGTGCCCGAAGGATTCCGCGCCGTGATGTGCAGAATCCCCGCGGTATCGATATAGGCATTCGGATTGTTCGGATCACACGGCGAAGTCCCCGACCCGGCAGCACAATAGGTCTCCTGCTCGTTGTTGCCGCAGCACTGGAATCCCGTGTCGTAAGCCCACACTTTGGAGTTGGGCAGGGCGTTGCTCGTCCCGGAATTCGAAAATTCATCGCTCCACACCAGCGTTCCCGAAGCGATATTCGGCGTAAAGCTCTGCGAAGCCACCGCACTCGTCGTAAAGCCGGAAGCCGTCGCAATCGCCTTCACAGTCATGTTCGACGCAACCAGGATTGGCGCTTCATATACCTGCGATGTCGTCGAAGGTGCCGAACCGTCGAGCGTGTAATAGATCGTGGCTCCGCTGGTCGAGTCCGTCAGGCTCACGATTTGCGCACCATTCTGCGCCGCTGCCGCAGTCACGGCAGGCGTCGCCGCCGGGGTCGGCGTATTCCCCCCGCCGCCGCCATTGCTGCCCGTACCACCACCACCGCCGCATCCACAAACCAAGGCGCTCGCCAAAACCAAAGCTGCAAACATTTCAGACCTCATTCGCACGTGAACTCTCCCATCTGACGACGAACAAGCGGGGAAATCTCCACCGCCCAACATCAAAGCACTCGGCGTCTGACAGGGTCAATCAATTTAGGCGCGCTTGGATGTGACTTCGGGCACAATTCTTCAGGAAAACCCGGGCGGCCCGTTCTCTCCCAAATCACCGCGCCGAATCGTAGTTGAGATTTTGCGAGAGCCAGCGCTCTGTCTCGGCCACGCTCATCCCCTTGCGCTCCGCATAGTCGGCCACCTGCTCGCGATCGATCTTGCCCAGCGAGAAATAGCGCGCCTCAGGATGCGCAAAATAAAGCCCGCTCACGCTTGACCCCGGCCACATCGCAAACGACTCGGTGATGCGGATCCCGGTCGCGGCTTCCACATCGAGCAACCGCCAGATCGTTCCCTTCTCCGTGTGATCGGGACACGCCGGATATCCTGGCGCCGGACGGATGCCGCGATACTTCTCCTGGATCAGCTCCGCCGGGCTGAAAGTCTCCGCCCGCCCGTAGCCCCACTCATCCCGCACCCTCTTGTGCAGGCACTCGGCAAACGCCTCCGCCAGCCGGTCCGCAAGCGCTTCCGCCATGATCGCGTTATAGTCGTCGTTCTCAGCGCGGTACTTGTCGGTCAACTGCTTGAGCCCGATGCCGGTGGTCACCGCGAATGCCCCAACGTGATCGCGCAAACCCGTGGCTTTCGGTGCAATGAAATCCGCCAGCGACCTGCAAGGCTCGCTGCCCTCGCGATTCGCCTGTTGCCGCAGGAAATGCAGGCTCCCCAGTCTTTTCGCGCGCGTCTCATCCGTGAAAAGTTCGACGTCGTCACACACCGCCGCCGCCGGAAATAATCCATAAACACCCCGCGCCGTCAGCAGTTTCTTCTCGACGATCTGGTCCAGCAGCGCATTCGCTTCTGTAAAGATTTGCCGCGCCTGCTCACCCTGTCTCTCATCGTCAAGAATGCGGGGATACACACCCTTCAATTCCCAGGTATGAAAGAACGGCGTCCAATCGATATATTCCCGTAGCGTCGCCAGCGGAAAATCATCCAGCACCCGCACACCCGTGAACTCGGGCACAGGGATATCCTCTGCCCGCCACGCGATCGGCGTTCGCCGCGCGCGCGCCTTTTCGAGCGCGATGGTCTTCTGTTGCGGAGCCGCATGCGCCTTGCGCACCGCCTCGTACTCCGCGCGAAGATGCACCACAAACTCCGCCTTGCCGTCGTCGCTCAGCAAGCTCGTTGTCGCGGGCACCGCACGGCTTGCGTCCACGATGTGTACCACCGGCTCGCTGTAGTGCGGCGCGATCTTCACCGCTGTGTGCGCGCGGCTCGTCGTCGCTCCGCCGATCAGCAGCGGCACTTTGAACTGCAGCCGCTCCATCTCCCGCGCCACGTGCACCATCTCGTCAAGCGACGGCGTAATCAGTCCGCTCAATCCGATGATGTCGACCTTCAATTCCTTCGCGCGCTCCAGGATCTTCTCCGCCGGTACCATCACGCCGAGATCGATCACCTCGAAGTTGTTGCACGCCAGCACCACGCCCACAATGTTCTTGCCGATGTCGTGCACATCGCCTTTCACCGTGGCCAGCAGGATCTTTCCCTGCGCCTTCACCACCTGGCCCGCAGCCTCCATGGCCGCCTTCTCGGCCTCCATGAACGGAAAAAGATACGCAACCGCCTTCTTCATCACGCGAGCGGATTTCACCACCTGCGGCAGAAACATCTTGCCCGCGCCGAACAGATCGCCTACCACGCCCATCCCCGCCATCAGCGGCCCTTCAATCACCGCCAGCGGCCGGCCCAGCTTTGCGCGCGCCTCTTCTGTATCCAGCTCGATGTAGTTGTCGATGCCCTTCACCAGCGCATGGGTCAGGCGATCCTCAACCGTCCCGTTACGCCATTCTTCCGTCTTCTTTTCGGCAACGACCGCGCCTTCGCCCTTGAGCGTTTCGCCAAGCTCCACCAGCCGTTCGGTCGCGTCGGGCCTCCGGTTCAGGAGCACATCCTCAACCAGTTCCTTCAGCTTCGGCTCGATCTCTTCGTAGACCTCGAGCATCCCTGCGTTCACGATCCCCATGTCGAGACCCGCCGCAATCGCGTGGTACAAAAACGCCGAATGCATCGCCTCGCGCACCCGGTTGTTGCCGCGGAAACTGAATGAAATATTCGAAACGCCCCCGCTCACCTTCGCATGCGGCAGGTTCGCCTTGATCCACCGCGTCGCATTGATAAAGTCGAGAGCGTAGTTGTTGTGCTCCTCCATGCCGGTCGCGACGGTCAGAATGTTCGGATCGAAAATGATGTCCTCGGCCGGAAACCCAACCTTGTCCACCAGGATTCGATAAGCCCGCTCGCACACACGAATCTTGTCTTCGAAGTCCGCTGCCTGGCCTTTTTCATCGAACGCCATCACCACCGCGGCCGCGCCATACTTGAGCACCGTCGCCGCATGCTCGCAAAACTTCGCTTCGCCTTCTTTCAGCGAAATCGAATTCACGATGCCCTTGCCCTGCAGGCACTTCAGCCCAGCCTGCAGCACGGCCCAGTTCGAGGAGTCGATCATGAACGGAACCTTGGCGACCTCGGGCTCGCTCCCCAGCAACTGCAGAAAGCGCGTCATCGCCGCGACGCCGTCAATCATGCCTTCGTCCATGCAGATGTCGAGCACGTTGGCGCCGCTCTCCACCTGCTGCCGTGCCACGCTCACGGCCTCTTCAAACTTGCCGTCCTTCACAAGCCGCGCAAACTTCGGCGAACCGGCCACGTTGGTCCGCTCGCCGATCATGATGAAGACCCCGGCTTGTTGCGTAAATGGCTGCGACCCTGAAAGGCGAAGAGGCTTCATGCGGCGACACCTTCGTCCGCATCGACTCTGGTTCCGACCGCTGCACGCAATGCCCGTGGCGGCAAGCCCTCCAGCGCCTTCGCAATCGCCGCAATATGCTCCGGCGTATTGCCGCAGCATCCGCCCGCAATATTGATCAACCCCGCCTTGCGCAAATTCGCTCAGATAGCGCGCCATGTCCTCCGGCCCCAGATCGAACCCCGTCGGCGACAGCGGATTCGGCAACCCCGCATTCGGATAGCACGAGATCGCCACATTCGCCTTCTCCGACAGCTCCGACAAAAACGGATACATCAGATCCGGGCCCAGCGAACAATTCAACCCCACCGACAGCGGCTTCACGTGCTCCACCGCATTCCAGAAGGCCTCGGTGGTCTGCGCCGAAATCAGCGTTTCCCCGCCGCGTCCCACCGCCGCCGATATCATCACCGGCAACTCAATGCCATCTGCATCAAACACCTCGCGAATCGCCACCAGCGCCGCCTTCGCATTCAGCGAATCGAAGATTGTCTCGACTAACAGAAAATCAACTCCGCCTGCAAACAGCGCGCGCACCTGCTCCGCGTAAGCCGTTTTCACCTGGTCGAAGGTCACCGACCGGAACCCCGGATCGTTTGCATCGGGCGAATTCGACAGCGACACCGTCAGCGGCCCGATCGATCCCGCCACAAAGCGCGGCTTCCCCGTCTCCCTGGCAACACGATCCGCCCACTGCCGGCAAATCCTCGCCGACACTTCATTGATCTCCCACGCCAGGCCCTTCAGAAATGGATCATCAATGATCTTCTGGTAGAACTCGGGATCCTTTCGCCCCCCATGTTCGCGCGGATCATCGACAAAGAACTCGCTCTGCGCAATCGTAGTCGCGCCAAACGTGTTCGTCTCGATGATGTCCGCCCCGGCATCGAGAAATCGCCGGTGAATATCGCCGATCATCTCTGGCTGCGTAAGCACAAACAGATCGCCGTTGTTCTTCAGGTCCTTCTTCGCGTCCTTGAAACGCTCGCCGCGCATATCCGCCTCGGTCATGCCGTAAGTGCGGATGGTCGTACCCATCGCGCCATCAATGATCGCGATGCGTTTCTTCAGAATCTCCACCAGGGGATGTTCGTGGGGTGTCGTCATATCTCTTTGATGATTGTATGAGGCTTACGGACCAGGACGCCGGTTCGAAGCAGGGAACAGGAACAATCGGGGACTGGATCGGGAGATTAGAGGTCTGAAACGTCGACCATGCCTATTTCGAAGGATGAAACGGCGGAGCCGCCGCTATCTCGCCGCCGCAATCGCACTCGTCGGCAACAGCATGTCTTCCTTGCGCATCACCAGGTTCGTCGCGTTCAGGCTGGCCAGCTCAAATCCGTGTCCGTGCGTAATCGCATCGGTCGGGCAAGCCTCTACGCAGTATCCACAGAAGATGCACCGGTTGTAGTCGATGTTGTAGACCTTCGCGTACCGCTCCGACGACGAGATCCGCTGCTCCTCGGTATTCTCCGCCGCTTCGATATAAATGCAGTTTGCCGGGCAGGCCGCCGCACACAGAAAGCACGCTACGCACTTTTCCAGGCCATTTTCATCGCGCTGCAGTACGTGCCCGCCGCGGAAGCGCTGTTCAAACTTCGCTCCCCGCATCGGGCCCTTGCCGTCGGGATAGTTCTCTACCGTCGTAGGTTGCAGCATCTCCCCGAAGGTGATGCTCATCCCCTTGGCAATCGCAGCGATATTGCGCACAACCGACATGGCTCCAGTATACGATGGATGCCTGGAGGCGACCACCCATGCCCACAATGGGTAAGCACCCACTTCTCCTGTCTCTACTCCTCGCAACACCTTTGGCCTGCGCGCAAAGCGGTCCACTCTCTGATCGTCCCATGGGTCATCCCCAGCCGCCCGATACCTCCGTCACTCGTATCCAGGCCGACCTGGCGCGCGATGGAGCGGTTACACCTTTGAAAATCAGCTTTGGGAGAAAATCGGCAGAGTGGACCGCAACCAAGCTCGCGCCCCTTCCCCACGAATCCATGAAGACTACCGATGAGAGCGGCCAGGCACAGCAGACCTACTCCGGGGTTCCGTTGATGGCGCTGCTGGTCGAATTGGGAGTGCCGCAAAAGCTCAAGGGCAAAGATTTTCGACTATACGTCGTTGCCGAAGGCCGCGACGGAAACAAGGTCGTTTATTCGCTTGGCGAGGTCTCACCCGATGTGCACGACGGATCCGTGCTGCTGGCCGACAGCGTCGATGGAAAGCCCCTCGCCGATAACGGCCCCATCGAACTTGTCTGTTCCGGCGAGCATGGCCCGGCACGCTGGGTTCGCGGCGTCGTCTCCATCCGGGTGCAGGCCGCCGACTGATCCAATGGACCTGCATTCGACCCTCTGGATCGCCTGCCTCGGCATCGCCCCCCTGAGCGGCCTTGCTCCCAATCCAGGGCAAGACCGCTCAATCTGTTTCGCGTAACTACTGCGGTTTCTTTTCTTCCTCTGGCTTGGGCTTGGGCTCAGGTTTGTGTTCCGGTTGAGGTTTTGGAGCCGCGTGTTGCTCCTTCGGCTGCGGGGCCGGCTTTGTCTGCTGCTGGCGCTCCGGTGGCGGGGCCTGTCTCTGCGGAGCAGGAGCCGGCCGTTCCGCCGGCTGCTGTTGCGGATGCTGCACCGGAGCCGGTCGTTGCTCCTGCGGCGGAGGCTGATGCGTAGGCGCCTGCCGCTCTGGCGCGGGCTGTGCGCGCTGCTGCGGCGCCTGATGTTCAGGAGCTGGCTGCTGACGTTCCGGCCGCTGGACCGGTGCCGGACGCTGCTGTTGCGGCTGGATTGGTTCCTGCTGCCTTGGCGCGGGCTGCGGCCTCATCTCAGGCTGATTCGCCGCGGGCCGGTTTACCGTGGGCTGGTTCGCCGCAGGCCGGTTCGCTGCAGGTTCGCCCGGCCGCGACGGCTCATTCCCCCGCGGCTGGGGCTCGCCCGCTCGCGGCGCATTCGCCGCTGGAACCGGCTGTCGCATCGGAACTGGCGCTGGGGGACGGATGTCGTGATCCGCCGGCAGTGGTCTCGTAACGGCCACCGTCTGCGGACGTCCATGATTCTCGCTGGCAAAGTTGGCGCGGTCGCTCCTCGCCGCCTGCACCTGCTGCACTTGAGCGCTCATGGGTGGCGTGTGTTGTTCCCTGACGGCCACGATCTCTGCCGGCCTGGGACGCACCTGAATTCCCCCGGGGCCGTTGTAACTCACCCGGTTAATCGTCGTGGTGTTGTTGACAACCCTGTAGTTGTACACGTTGTGAACGACCGTCGTGTTCACGTTGTTCACCGTGCGGTTGTAGTCGAACTGGTTGCCGCGCCAATACCCGCCCTGGTAGCCGAATCCGACATAGCCGAATCCGTAGTTGATCCCGCCGTAGTATCCGATATGCCGCCCCCAATATCCGCGATGCCATCCGTACCGACCGCGGTCGTAGCCCCAGAAGCCCGGCGTCCACAGCGCTCCCTGGTAGGGCGCATACACCCACGCACCCGGCACCCAGTAGTATCCCTGCGACGCGTAATCCCAATAGCCAGGCGTCCACATATAGCCATCCCCCGGACAGGGCGGCTGATCATACTGCGGCAGCGGCGGCGGAGCCTGCGGCGCATATTCGACGGGTTGATCGTAGCTGTCGTAGTCCCCCGACTGATCCTGGGAATATTGGCCTGAATCGTCTCCGCTGGGCTGCTGCGCCGCGTAACCGCCGGAATCGCTCGGCGGGGCAGCACTCTGCGGGGGAGCGCTCGAAGCCGGAGCACTCGTATCGTAGCTCGCATTCGAGACGGGAGCGACATTCTCCGCTGCCGGGTCCGTCGAAGGATTTTGATCCTGCGCCTGGGTCTGCGCATTATCGGGATTCTGATTGTTCTTGCAGCCGACAGCACTAACGAAAATCGCAGCAGAAAGCGACGCAAACCACATCCATCGGGGAAATGTCTTCATTTGTAAACCTCTAAAGTTAGTTGGATGCCATCTGGCTGGTTAGATGCCATTTGGAGCGGCGGAATTCGTATTTGCTGCAAAATCGCCGGTCTCCGCTCCAGTCTCAGACTTCGACGAGGCTAACTCGTTGCCTTCAGATAGGCTTGCGCTTACCGTCTGGCAATTGGCTTCGTTACTCGAGGCCGGGGTTTCGGGCCGCGAGCGAAGGGGTGGTCTCGGTTGATAAGACCATCAGCTTTGCGCGGGGCTAACGTCCGCATGCAAAGCAGGAGTGAAGGCAACCCGCTGGATTTCGATTACCGCCTCCGGCCAGGAATTGCAAGCCAGACGAATGGGTTGGCAATTGTTCGCATGATGGACCTGCACGGTTGACGCCCTGGATGTATTACCGGGCACACGCACCTTCCCGAACTGCTGATTCCAAGCTTGCGTCGAGTGCTCTGCCAGCGAAGCAAACAGCGTCGATTATTCGATGACCTCGACGCGGCGGCGGCGGTAGACGGTGCGGCTGCCTCCGCCCCAGGCGCAGAGGAACGCGATCAGGTGCAGCAGGAACCAGATGGTGATGCCCTGGTCTTGGTATATCCAAAAGAGGATGAAGATGCGCGGGATGAGCATCGCGACGATGACCGGGACGATGCCGACCGTCGACGGAATGAAATGAGGCATGCTGTGCTGGAACCATGCGGCGACCATGCAGAGGCGCGGCAGGAAGAGCGACAGGACAAGGAACCACAAGGGGATCGCGTGGACAGGGAGGGTGAGGGAGAATTCCATCGTACTGACTTCCTCCGAGCATCTGCTTTAGGGATATCTGTGAAGGCCTTCGTCTGTCACAAAATGCCACCACAGTTTACTACTCGGATGGGTACACCATGCTTGGAAACATCATACAAAGTCATCGACGCATTCCAGCTCTGAATTGGCACATTGTCGCCATCGAGCAATCACCGAACGCCAGGGCTTGAAGATCAAACCGATACGAATCGCCGGAACTCACAGTCCTGATCCGCTGGCCCCTTGATCTTGGATATGGCAAACTCTGAATCGTGAAGCTGCTGGCGGAGGAACGCTGTGTCGACAAAACCCGGGACGCGTGAAGTGGACGAATACATCGCAAGTTGTCCAAATGATGCGCAAGACAATTTGGCGAAGATGAGAGCCGCGATACAGGCGGCCGCGCCTGGAGCGACGGAGCGCACCGATTACTTCCAGATGCCAGGATATTCCTATCCCGGCTTTGACTATGATGGAATGTTCGTCTGGTTCAGCTTCAAGAAACCGTACGTGCGTCTGCATGTACGTCCGCCGGTAATCCAGGAGCACAGCAAGGAACTTGCAAGTTACCTCACATCGAAGGCGATTGTCAGCTTTCCAATGGATTCACGGATACCCGTGACCCTGGTGAAGAAACTGGTGAAGGCAAGTGTAAAGACCATGAGAGACAAAAAGCGCTGACGCGTGCTCCGCTATTGCCGCGCGCCCGGAGGCCGGGACTGCCCGTGATTATTGGCCGGCGGCGTAGTCACCGGCTTCCGCGTATAGCGCGGCTTCACGCTGGTCTGGCACAGTGAAGAATCCTGCCCGCGGCTCAAACCCGGCACCACCTCCTGCGCCCGGCACAGACGGTCCTTCATGCTTGCCGCATCCTTCCCGCTGAGCAGTTGCGAACGCTCGCTGTCGCTCTGCGAATCGATGTCGTAGCGGTACACCTGATCTTCCGCCGGCTTGTCATTGCCGTAGTCGAGATGGTTCCACGTGCCAAGTGTCTCCCTGCCGTTGTTATCGGCCATCACCGCATACACCTGCGTTTGCGTCACTCCCATCGGCGCATTGGTGCTCCATACCGGAACGGCCTTGCCGCCTGTCATCCACCGGCCCGCAAACGTGTGCGCTCGCAGATCGTAGTGGAGCGTCGTGAAATACGTAGTGGCCTGGCAGTCGTTGCAGTCCTCGTAGAGCGCGCCCAGTTCCCTGCCTTGTCCCACTTCCAGCAGCAGCCAGTCCGTCAAGCGCAGATTCACGCCATCGGCAACGTGCGTTAACGCCCGGTTGGCCAGCGAAACGCTCCAGATCGAGAAAGTGTCGTGGTTGGGCGACGCCTGCGGAGAAGCGCGAAACGTGGTGATCACCAGCGCCGCATCGTACTCGACCCCAACCTCGCGAATCGCTGTCCACTTCTGCCCGTCCAGCGCGCGCGTCACCCACACCACCACGTCCTGATCGTCCTGCGAATGAAAATCGATCCAGCGAAATGAGTCGGGAGCCTGCGCAGCAGAGGAAGAAATGAAAGCTGTCATCGCCAGAGCCATCAAGCCCGCAACAGCCCAACGGGAAACACCACGCATGTATTCAGGCTACCAAACGCGGGAGGCCGCTGGTTGCCGCGTCCAAAGCGCTGTCATTCCGAGCGACCCACGAGAGTCGAGGAACCCGCAGTTGCCCCTTCCTGCGCACCCGATCCCCAAGCCTTATCAAACTATCCTCACAACCCCAGCGCCGACCACATCGCATCCACCTTGGCCTTTGTTGCCCCATCCATCTCGATCATCGCGGGCCATGGCCGCTCAAATCCTTCCGCCTTCCACTTCCGCGTCGCATCGATCCCCATCTTCGATCCGTAATTCGGCATCCGCGACGAGTGATCCAGCGAGTCCACCGGCCCCAGCGTGAATTGAATATCCCGCTCCGGATCGATGTTGTTCGTCACCCGCAGCACCACCTCGCCAATGTCCTGCACATCGCAGTCCTCGTCCACCACCACGATGCACTTGGTAAACATCGCCTGCCCCAGCGACCAGATCGCGTTCATCACCTTGCGCGCCTGTCCCGCGATAGCTCTTCTTGATCGATACAAGCATCAGGTTGTGAAACACGCCTTCGACCGGCAAATTGATGTCCACAACCTCGGGGATCGCCAGCTTCATCGCGGGCAGAAAAATCCGCTCCACCGCCTTGCCCATCCACGCATCTTCCATCGGCGGCTTGCCCACTATCGTCGCGGCATAGATAGGGTTCCTGCGATGCGTGATGCACGTCAGGTGAAACACTGGATACTCATCCGTCATCGTGTAGAAACCCGTGTGATCGCCGAATGGCCCTTCGCCGCGCAACTCACCAAGTTCGACATAGCCCTCCAGCACAATCTCCGCGCTCGCCGGTACTTCGAGATCCACCGTCTCGCACTTCACAATCTCTACCGGCTTGCCGCGCAGGAATCCGGCGATCATGAACTCCTCAACTTCCGGCGGCGCCGGCACGATCGCCGCAAACGTCGTCGCCGGTTCCGTCCCGATCGCCACTGCTACCTCGAGCCGCGACCCTTTAAGATTCCCCAGAGCCACCTGCGGCAGACCACCAATCGGCCCATCCGGAATCGTCACCGCCCCACCCGCACTCTCGGCCATCATCGCCACGCGCGCCGACGCTGAACTTACCGACTCACCACTCCAAGAGGCTGCCCTCCGCAGGAGTTCGCGATAGTGCTCCGCCGCCACCTTCTGCCGCTGCCAGTGCATCCCCGTCGTTTGCCCGTCGTACACCTGCATGCGATACATCCCGATGTTGCGCTTCCCCGTCCGCGGATCCTTCGTGTGCACACACGGCAGCGTGATGAAACGCCCACCGTCATGCGGCCAGCACTTCAAAATCGGAAACGCATTGAGATCGAACCCGTCGCGCAGAATCACTTCCTTGCACGGCGCTTCCCTCGCCGTCACCGTCTTCGGAAATACATTCCCCAACTCCGCCAGTTGCGGCAGCATCTTCAGCTTGTCGAGGAATCCGCCCCCCGGCGGCTTCACATTCATCAGCCCCTTGATGCGCTCGGCAATCTGATCCAGCCGCTCCACGCCCAGTGCCATCGCCATGCGCCGCTCGCTGCCAAACTGGTTCATCAGCACCGCGTGCCCCGGAAAACCCTTGACGTTCTCAAACAGCAGTGCAGGCCCGCCGGGAGCATATTTCCCTTCCGTTGAGCCAGCGGTCTTTCTGCCCCCTGACCCCTGACCCCTGAGCCCGATCTTCGACACCCGATCGGTGATCTCCGTCATTTCGAGTTCCGGCGAAACCTCTTCACGAATCCGCTTGAGCTCGCCGTTCCTCTCGAGTGTTCTGATCCAGTCGCGCAAATCATCGTAAGCCAAGGCATTTCTCCAAGCGGTGGCCGCCACCTCCGCTTCCCCATTCATACTAAGGCTTTAGCATCCGTGACTTTCGTTTCGCCAAAATCGGTCTCCAATTTACACCGCTCAATTTCCCGCATCTAAGCCAGAAGATAGCGATCAAACCATCGAGGGACTCGAACATGCCTCCATCCCCGCAGGTAAAGTGCCATCCCTACTTCAAGCTGCGCCGCCTTACCCCGCATTTCCAGATCGGCCCCCAGGCTCCCGCGGCGTGGAACGTCCCCAATCTCTGTGCTGCCTACAACTGGCCCACCGGCCTCGCCGGCGGCGGCGTCATTGCCATCGTCGAGCTCGGCGGCGGCTGGGTGCCGTCCGACATGAATCAGTACTTCCAGTCCATCAACCAGCCCGTCCCGCAGATCACCGACGTCTCCGTCGACGGCACCCAGAACAGCCCCAACCAGAGCGTCGGATCCAATAGCGATCCCGACTACGAGGTCGCTCTCGACATCGAAGTTTCTGCCGCCGCCTACTACGCCGCCACCGGCAAGGCCGCCACCATCCGCATGTACTGGTCGCAGGACATCGCCTCCGCCGTCCAGAAAGCCGCCAGTGACGGCTGCGACGTCTGCTCCATCTCCTGGGGAGCTGACGAAGCCACCTGGGGCACCGAGGCCGCCGATGAAATGGAATCTGCTGCCTCCGATGCCACGCAACTCGGCATGGTCGTCTTCGCTGCTTCTGGCGATAACGACTCCAGCGACGGTGGCTCCACCCCCGCCAACGTCGACGCTCCCGCTTCCTGCCCGCATGCCGTGGGCTGCGGAGGCACCTACAAAACCTCCACCGTGGAAACCGTCTGGAACGACAGCCCCGGCCAGACCAATGGCGAAGGCACTGGTGGCGGATACTCCACAGTCTTTCCCGTACAGAGTTGGCAAATCGGCGCGCCGCCGCCCCCCGCGAATTCGAAGTATGGCAAAGGCCGCATGGTTCCCGACGTCTCGGGCGACGCCGACCCGAACACCGGCTACAACGTCGTCGTCCACGGAACCACAACCGTCGTCGGCGGCACAAGCGCCGTAGCTCCCCTCTACGCCGGGCTTTTCGCCGCCTTCGGCAAGAAGCTCGGCTTCGTGACGCCCTCGCTTTATCAAAATCAAGGAGACTTCAACGACATCACGAGCGGAGGCAACGGCCTTTACAACGCCGGCCCGGGCCCCGACCCCTGTTCCGGCATCGGCTCCCCCATCGGCAACAAGCTAGCCTCGCTCTTCGCGAAGCCCGCCTAGTCTCTCCTCAAGAGTCCCGGGTGCCCCAGGTCTCGACTTTGAGGCCTGGGGATTTCGCTTTTCTCATCCAACCGTTCTGGCTGGATGCCCTGTCCGAGCTGGTATGTTCCATTGCCGCGCGAGATCGTCGATCGCCAGCTCGGCATGCTGAAGAGCGCACCTTGACCGCAGGGTTGGAAACCTGGGTGCCTCGTGGTTCGGAGGGTGCAAGACGAAGAGCAGAAGCAGATCGTTCGCGACACTTACCCCGACGTGCGAGGATCGCGCGACGGGGCCCGATAGTGTGTGGCTCAGGATGACACAGTGGTTGCGGTTTGTGTCTTCCCACGCATGACGCGAATGAAGCAGCCACCCATGGGATCCTGGGATGGGACCGCGATGAATGTGCGAATCGGGGCGTCTCCTCCCACGGGTGGGAAAGCACGAACCGTAGCGCAACAAACTTAGCGAAGTACCTCAACCTGGACCAGGGGATTTACCGGCGGAATTGCATCCAGCGGAAATCCCAGCCGCTTCCATTCGTCGTAGCCACCGCGCAACGGCCGTACGCGCTCAATGCCCAGCCTGTGCAGGATCATGGCGGTCTTGGCTGCAGTGGCCTCGCTGGGACACGTGCAGTACAACACCACATCCCTGTCGCGCGGAATCTCGATATGCCGCGCCGCGAGCGCATCCGGCGAGAAATGCATCGCGCTCGGCAGCGTAAACGGCTCCGCCATCAGTTCCAGCGGGTGACGCAGATCCACGATGTATACCTTCTCGCCGGCATCCAGCTGCGCTTTCAACGCTTCCGGCTCAAGACGCGACGAAACCAGCTTCTTCAGGACCATGCGCCGCCGATAGACTCGCATGGCAAAAAATCCCACCACGCCCAGTGCCAGAAGCACGCCCGAAAAACGCCCCACCCAGTTCAAAAGGCTGGGATCGCGCTTCAGCGCATCCCCGAACAACCGGCCTCCCGTGAGCAGGGCAAGCAGCCACAGGGACGCGCCAATCCCGTCGAAGAACAGAAACTGCCCCAGGTTCATCCCGTTCTGGCCCGCCACCGGAGCAGCTAGCGTCGCCAGTCCAGGGACAAACTTCGCAAACATCAGCATCACGCTGCGCCGCCGCCCGAACGAGTCCTGCGTACGCCGGACACAGATCGTCGGCTCCATGGAAAGTTTGCACAGGATGCGCAGCACATGGTGCCCGTACCGCCGCCCGATAAGGAACCAGCTCGTGTCCGCCGTCATACATGCCAGCAGCCCAGCCAGAAACGCCGCGCCAAAGCTGAGCTGGTGCTCCGCCGAGAGCGCTCCCGCGGCCAGCAGCACCGGTGTGGCCGGCAGGGGAATGCCGAATTGCTCGACCAGAACCCAGCCGAAGAGCAGCAGATAGCTATACGTCAGAAGAATGTGTTCGGGGAGAGCCATAGTAGATTCCAAATTCTGAAGTGGGCGCAAGTCACGAGCCCTCGGGAAGCAAACGCCCGCCGACTTCAGTCTATGGGATGTTCAGGAACGGAATTCGTTTCAAATCAATCGCTGTCTCCGGTCAAAATCCGGCCGGACGCTCCAGCGGCGGGGATGCCTTGGTTCCTCGGAAATTCTTGTTCGAATTTTTGAAACGATTTCGCCTTTCGCGACACCATATGCCAAGAAAACCGGACAGAGATCATGCGAACGGACTACCCTGTTCGCGGATGGGAATCCTCATCCCATCGGGCCAGCAGTTCCTAACCGCCAGCACTTTGAAACCGGGCCCAGGATTGCCCTCACGAATGACAACCACGCGCCTGGTTTTGCCGAGCCCGGCGCTGCCAGCAAGAAACGCGATATGCCGAAACACAAGCACCACTTTCGCAGTCGTTGGGAAACAATGTGGTACGGCCTCGTGGGGCTCATCCTCCGCTATTGCCTGGTGTTCCTCGCGATTTTCTTGCTGATCGCCTTCCTTCTATGGGCCATCGAAAACCTCCGCTTCTGACCACGCGCGTTGTCGTGGTCACTTTGTCCCGCTAGGAACGCTCGAAAAAGCCGGGTAAAACCCGGGGAACACCCACCACAGTTCGTCCCGCCCCGCGGGGCCGCCCGAACACACCCGAACCAGCCAACTCCCAAAACCGCGTCAAACCCGAGAACAGCTCCAAATCAATCTGCCTCTGATCTTTCTCTCACAAACTTTATTAGAAAGATGGTCCACCAAACCGCTGCGACGATCGCAGACGCAAACCAGATGTAAAACTGGACTCGCGATGCTGTTGGATCGGCTTGGGGATCGGTTTCCATCCGCCAGAAAGACCACGATTGATAGACAAAAAAGGGGACCACAAGTGTGAGCGTAAGGAGCCGAAGTCCTGTCTCTTTGGAACGCTTGCTGCCCATGAACAGCCATCATAGTGGGTTTGTGCCGCTTTTCTATCTAGAACCGGTTGCGTAATTGCCGTCTTGAATGGGCAACAGACCGAGGGAGCTTGCGACCGAACTCTTTGTAGAGGTTATAGCTTCCCTGTATAGGTGGGTTGTATCTATGGTTTTTTATTCGGGACGTGTCCTGGCTCCGCGCGCACCTCGCGGGAAGTCACGACTAGAGCTCGACACCGTGAGGTACCGATCGCACCCCAGATAATCAGCATTTCGCTATTCAGGCAAACGCAGTCTCCTGCTTCGAGCACATCTTGCAGGCCGGCGGAATCGATCTGAAGGCTCCCCTCCAAGACGTAAATCACACCGATGAAGGCTTTTCCTACATCCGTCAATGCCCCGGCAACTCCTGGCGGAAAGTCAACTTCTCTCACAAAGATGGGAGAATCGGCCCCTAACCCTAGTTGGAACTGCTTCAGTGTCTCTTGCGCTCGCCCGCGTTGATACTCGCGCAGGTTACGTGTGATTGACAGGGAATGCTTTGCACCATCCGAAAAAAAGAAGCCGAGACCAACACCATACACGCGACAGAGGCTTGCCAGTGTCGGCAGGGTTGGAATCATGCGGTCGGTTTCCAGTTTCGATAGAAGCGCCGTGGAGAGGCCGGTCTCCACCGCCAATCGCGATAGAGTGAGACCTTTTTGTATCCTGAGGGCGCGAAGTTTTGCACCAATCGAATAGATCTCTAAAGACTGTCCCGGTTGGCGAGAACCGCTTTCCATACTTTCTCCCCTTGCGCCTGGGAACCTGTGAGCGAGGCCTTGGCTGCCCCGCATCGCAATTCTTCGATACGATGCAAGGCAGCTTCCAGCACCGCGAGGCGGTAACGGAGAAGCCGGCTTAGGTCATGCTGGTCCGCCTCCGTCGTCAACACGCACAGATCCTCGCGGGTGGAGGTGACCCGGAGGATGAGGGTGGCGTTGACTGGAGGCAAATTCCGCATGGTTGAGCGAGGTTCACACGGATGGCGCATCGCGGGATGTATCGGCCATCACGTGTTGCGAAGGGTGGTCAAGGAGTCGATCAGTTCCGTGCTGCCGAGCTGGGATTCCAGTTCCCAGATGCGAGTCATCACAATGCGTTTAAGGTTTGCGATGACGGGAGAAGTCGTGGCGTGGGTTTCTTCGAGCCTGGCGAGCGCGCGGCGACGATGCCGCAACTCATAGAGCGCGGGCATTGACTTGGAGGTTGGTGGTTTCTGCGGTGGCACGGGATTAAGAAAAAATTCTCCCACGAGATCGCGAATGCGAGCGTGACCCGCGTCACTGAGATTCGATTTTCTACGGTTTGGCGTGGGGCTCTTTCTCGGACTCGTCTCTTAGCTGGGCCACGCGTTCGAGAAGAAGTTGCTTGAGTATCCAGAAGTCGGCGGGGCGCTCTGCCTGCGCGATCCGGTCGAGGATGCCGCGCAAGACTTCGAGTTGGTCGGGCAAAGTTTCGGGCTCCGGAGAGTGGGATGTCAACATACAAGCTCCAGGCGGTAAAGCTGAGTCTGATGCTGACACGATAGTTGGGCGTTGTAGGTGTGCTTGGTCACAGCAGGTCGAGGCGGTTGAGAATGTCGGATAGTCTCTTGCGAGCGGCGGGGACCGGCGAGCCCGATTCAGTCGTCGAGCGGAAGAAGCGGCAGAGTGAGATTCTGCTCCGGCTCGGGACGGCTGCGCGGGGCTTTCTCATATGTGGCGTCGGCGCGGTGGATTGGGTAGGCCGGTTGCTTGCCGTAGAGAATTTGCTGGTTGGTGAGAATCTGCACGCGAGGGTATGTGCTGCGGTCGGATGAGGTATAGAGTCCGGCCTCTGCGGCTTCGCGCAGCATGGGTTTGGTGGGTTCCTCGAAACAGATGAATGCGCCCATCTCGGCCTTCTCGCGCTCGAGGGCTTCGGGTTTTTTGCGTGGGGTAGCCGAGACGCTCTTGGGCTTGCGAGTTGATCGGGGGAATATTCTCCCAAAGATTTGTCACTTTCTTACCGGGTTGTTCGTCGAGATACCTCTTCAATCTGATTCGTCCATCGGGGTTCCTGGGAAACGCGAGCCGACCTTCGCGATCGTACTGCTCCATCCGCTCTTTGAAAAATGCCCAGCCGTTGGGGTGGGGCTTGGTGTTGTCGCAGAGTCAAGCCCTCTAACTTTCTTTTGTGGCTAAGTTGCTGAATCTAAATGCACGATTGCCTCGACCCATTTGCAGATAATTTCCCAGCCCGGAGCACAATGGAAGTGGATCAAATCTCGGCATTCTCTGCAGAAGTCGCATTCTCGATCCGAAAACACCGACGCCATTTGAGGGGCTTATAAGGGGCCTAAACAGTTCCAAAACGCGCCAAAAACGACCAAAAAACGCCGTCACAGAAGACACTATGTGCAATTATTTCATCGACTTTCATCAACAAGAGAGCGAATCCAAAAAATGGGGCTGTGAAATCGTGAAACTGGGAAGAAGTGAGCCAACGCATCCGCGATTCTTGCGGCTCCTGACGCCCTCCCTGTTCTTAAGTCTTTACCTGAGAGATATTTGCGGCTAAGTCATTTCCTTGCAGGTTTCTGCAGGCGCTTATCGCACGTAAGTCGATGAAAACAATTGTTTTATCTCCAGATTATGGGTGGGGGGGGGTAGAAGGAGTTTGCCGAATCGAACCGGAATGGACAGCCTCACACCAATACAAAAGCCGCCCGAAGGCGGCTTTCTTTGTGATCGAATGCGAAGCCTAGCGGGCGGTCGGAGCGCTCGTCACTTGCAATCCGGCGTGCGCCTGGACACCCTTGTCGGCGAAGTAATTGCGATCCCAGAGGTTCTTGTAGAACTCTCCGGTCAGTTCGGCAGCACGTGGACCAAAGGTAGGCCGGCCACCTTCGAGGAAGAACACCGTCACCAGGGCTCCTTGCGGGGTGTCAGAGTACGACGCGAACCAGCCGAAGCGGGTTCCCTTGTCGGAACAGGTTCCAGTCTTTCCAAAGACGGGCAGTTCCTGGAAGTTGGCGCGCAGGCGGCGTGCGGTTCCATACTGGACCGCGCCAGCCATGCCGTCCTGCATGTCCGGAACGTAGCGGGCGATGTCGAGTGTCCGCTTCACCTTGGGCTCGAACGCGGCAACTTCCTCCGCTGACGTCGGATGCTGCAGGTAGTAGAGCGTTCCGCCATTGGCGAGCGAAGCCACGAAGGCGCCGAGTTGCAGCGGGGTCATCGAGACGCCCTGCCCGAAACTGCACATGCGGCCCACTCCGCCTTCCGCCGCCGGGAGGGCTTCGGTGGGGTATTCGCCAAGCTGCTCGCCGTCGATGTGGTATCCGGCCAGTTCGCCCAGGCCAAATTGGGTGGCATAGTGGCGAACGCGTTCGAAACCAAGTTCGCGGCCCAACTCTTCGAAGTAGAGATTGTTGCTCTTCGCGATGGCGTCCGTCATGTTCATGCGGAAACCGGCCAATTGTACCGGGGTGTCACGCGTGACAAGACCTTCGCTGAGTGCGGCCAGAGCCACGGAAAGCTTGATGGTCGAGCAGGGCTCTGCGCCCGGCGAGAGCGCCAGCTTCTGGTTCACCATGGCCAGGATCCGGCCGTTCGACGGGTCGATCACCACAGCGGTGCCGTTCATGTCGCCAAGTGCGTCGATCGCCGCCTGGCGGACCAACGGATCTTCACCGGCCGTGACGTCGTCTGCAAAGATGTCGCCCTTGGCAAACGAACTGGCAGTGAAACGCTCGCCGTAATAGTGATGATGATGTCCACGAGTCAGAACAGCGTGATGAAGAGATGCGCTCGTGGCTGCTGTCGTGTGGATGCGATGGGTCGCAACAGAGGTACTGGAATGGACGGTGCTGCGGGTGTGCCGAACGGCGAGGTGTTTCGAAGCGGTCTTCGAGTGATGCACCGGGTGCTGCACGTCAAGCGCAGCAGCGCGACCAACACTCATCGCAACGACGGCAAGTCCCAAGGCAAAAACGCAAGACAATCTCATCCCCGAGCAATTCCCCTCAACAGTGGATTGGGTGCCATGCGTCTGCTCAAGTTGCAGCGCACTTTGTTCTGAAAATTCAACCCGTTATCTCACACGCTATGGCCGCAGTATGTGAGCAATGTCACCCGTTGACTTGAATGTTGCCTGCCCACAATCACTTTGGGGGAAACAACATCAATGGCGCAGAGCTACTTGTCCTGACCCTGGATTCCGAGAGCTTACTTTGAACTATACCGAGATTCCGATTCCATGCAAATCCCCGATTTGGGGGTGTTTTTATCAGAACTTCATCCGGCGCATGAACGTCGGAACATCCAGATCCCTTTCCTCGTCATTTGAAGGTGCAGACAAAGGACTTACAGCCGGCTGCGAGACAGGTTCTTCCGTAATGGCGGGGATGCGAACGCCGTTACCAAAGTCAGAAGCATAGTCGCGAGGCAGCGGCGCAAATGCCGGCTCCTCCGCGACTTCTGCCTTGCTGGACCTTACGGCGGCCGCCACAAGCTCTGGTTCGCCGGCGTCGTCGTTGCCGGATTCCTCGTCTTCCGCTTCGCTCATGAACCGCAAAGGCGCTGGGGCAGGCGGCGCAACCGGAGCCTTCTCCCGCATCCACGCGTCTGCCGCTACCACCGGAACCGAGACCACCGGCATCTCTTCCACGTTGAGCATCCGCGCCCGGCGCTCGGGCATCTGGTCGCGGAAACCCGTCGCGATCACCGTGATCTTGACCTCTTCGCCCATGCGTTCGTCCAGTACCGCGCCAAAGATGATATTGGCGTCTTCGTGCGCGGAACTTTGAATCAGAGAGGAGGCTTCGTTGACCTCGGATAGCTTGAGGTTGCTGGAGCCGGTGATGTTGATGAGGATGCCGCGCGCTCCGTCGATCGCGCCTGCGTCGAGCAGCGGCGATGCCATGGCGGCTTGTGCCGCCTCCTTGGCGCGATTGTCGCCGGAGCGAATCGCTGTCCCCATTACCGCGTGGCCCATGCCGGCCATCGTGGTCTTTACATCGGCAAAATCGCGATTGATGATGCCGGGGATCGTGATGATGTCGGAGATGCCCTGCACGCCCTGGCGCAGCACGTCGTCGGCGATGCGGAAGCTCTCGAAGAAGCCGGCGTCTTTCGCCACGGCAAGCAGCTTCTCGTTGGGAATCACGATCATCGTGTCGACGCTCTCGATCAGCTCCTTCAGACCGCGCTCTGCCTGCTGCAGGCGGCGCTTGCCCTCGAACGCGAAAGGCCGCGTGATGACGGCAACGGTGAGGATGCCCATCTCGCTGGCCAGCGAAGCAATCACGGGCGCAGCGCCAGTGCCCGTGCCTCCGCCAAGACCGGCGGTCACAAATACCATGTCGGCCCCTTCGAGCGCCTCGATGATCTTCTCGGAATCTTCCAGCGCCGCGCGACGGCCCACGTCGGGATTCGCGCCTGCCCCCAGTCCTGCGGTCAACCGGACGCCGAGTTGCAGCTTGATGGGGGCCAGAGACAGCTTGAGCGCCTGCACGTCGGTGTTAGCCGCGATGAATTCGACGCCCTCGAGGCCGGCCTGGATCATGCGATTGACGGCGTTGCCACCGCCCCCACCGACACCAATGACCTTGATCCGCGCCCCGCGCTGCTCTTCATCGTGAAACTGAATACGCAAATCTGCGGCTTCTATCTTCTGCTGGTCCATAGCGGCCGGCGCCTCCCCATTTGTAGTTGACATGATCGTTGCCTCAGAAACTTGCTGCGAAGATGGAGCGCAGCTTGGCGCGCAAACTGTTGTTTTCTGCCGCACGGGTGACACGTGTGCGATGTGCATACAGTAGCATTCCGATGGCAGTGGAAAAGCTGGGATGAACGAGTTCGCCCGGCATGTTCGAGAGCCGCACAGGCATTCCCGTGCGCGCCGGAACGCGAAGCTGGCTTTCTG
This sequence comes from uncultured Acidobacteriaceae bacterium, assembly GCA_963830285.1. GTDB lineage: Bacteria > Acidobacteriota > Terriglobia > Terriglobales > Acidobacteriaceae > Telmatobacter. The sequence continues at coordinate 169,254 of CAWHLU010000005.1, read as the reverse complement.
TTACGTCGAGCATTCCCGGCAGCATGGCTCCGCCGCCGGTCAGCACACATCCTGCACCGAGAGCCTCGAGCACGCCACCCTGGCGAAGGCTCTCTTTTACAAAATAAAGAAGTTCGCGTGCCCGCGGTTCCAGAATCTCCGCAAGCGTGCGTAATACAAGACGCTGCGGTTCGGGATTGTTGATCTCGATCTCCGCCTCGAGCGGCACCGCCGTGACGACGGCGTGACCATACTGCCGCTTCAACTCCTCGGCCTGTGCCACGGGCATCTGCAATCCAACAGCCAGGTCGTTGGTGAAATGTGCGCCGCCGACAGGGACCGATGCCGTATAGGCGACCGCGCCTTCAAAGAAAACAACCATGTCGCTGGAATGCGCGCCAATGTCGAGCAGGCAAACGCCGAGTTCGCGCTCATCTGCGGAAAGCGTAGCCTCTGCCGCCGCGATCGATTCGAGAACAGCCTCGGAGACCTCCAGCCCGGCACGGTTGGCGCAGGTCACCGTGCTTTGCAACGCGCTCCCGGAACAGGTGGCGATGTGCAGATCAACTTCGAGTCGCGCGCCAACCATGCCAACCGGATCGAAGATGCCCGGCTGGTCATCGAGGATGAATTGACGCGGAAGCAGGTGCAGGATCTCGCGGTCCGGGGGACGCTCGACGGCGCGGGCACGCTCCACCGCGGCGCGCACATCTTCACGCGTAATCTCGCGCATCCGGCTGCCCAGGTCCAGTCCGCCGTTGGTGTTGAGCCCCCGAATATGCGGGCCTCCGACCCCCACGACGCATTGATCGATGTTGGCGCGCGCGGTCCACTCGGCTTGCTCGTTAGCCTGCTTCACAGCCTTGGCCGCCGGACCGAGTTCCGAAATGAGCCCTTTGCGCATGCCGATTGACTCGATCAACCCATGACCGCGATAGCGCAGAGCGCCTTCATTCACGTCTGCGGCCAGCACACGGGTCCAGGCACTGCCCACGTCGAGCACCACGATCAGATTGTCTTGCTTCTCGCTCATCGTTCTCTCACTGGGCTGTGGTCGTGGACGGGTGAGGCTTCGGCTTCGTCGCTGTCTTCTTTACGCCAGGCTTGGGATCGGGATGCTTCTTCCTGGGTGATTTGTTCGTTGTGTTCTTTGTCTTTGCTCCTGGCCTGGCGGTGGCGTGGGGCTTCAGTGCTCTGGCAGATTCGGGGTGTTTCGTCTCGTCGCGCTTTGCCGCTTCGGGCTTGACTTCCAGGGTGCCTGCATCCTGATTCGGCGTCTCCTTTGTGGCGATCGCCGCGGCTGAATTCAACGTTGTCGGAGGAGCGTTGGCATGCCCCGCCATCTGCAGTACGACTTGCTGCTCGTAGCGAAGGTCGACTTCGGCGAGCTTGGGATACTGCTGGCGCCACTCCGCGATGTGCGCCCTATAGCGCTGGAAGCGCTCGAGAAAGTGATCGGAACCAAAATGCGCCAGGATGTCCGTTCCCTGTTCGGGCATCAGCACACGCGCGTCTTCGGGATCAGACAAGTCAATTTCGGAGATCTGGTCAGACAGATGCTTCCCGTTGGCGTCCAGTTCGCTGACGAGGTGCTGGTACACCTCCATCCGGGCACGCCGCGAAGCGATGGCGTCGCGGCTGTCGATTCCCGTAACCACCGGGAACGAGTAATGATGCTGCGCCATCATCGCCGGGGGCTCGGTGAGCAGGACGCCGTTGGCATCGACGAGACCGACCTGCGAACCCTGGCGAAGAAAGGCAACAGGTTTGCGCTCGATGACCGAAATGCGGATCTGGTCGGGCAAGAGGCGCATGACGGTCGCACGCTCGATCCACGGAATCTGCTCGAGTTGCCGGCGGCGTTCGGCGAGGGGCACAAAGAAGATATTGCGGCCAACATCTTCACCGAAAACAGGCAGCAACTCGGCGCGGCTCACCTGCGATAGTCCGGTGGCCTGGATATTGCTGGTGCCTGCAATGCGGAAGCGCGCGTCGTGCTCAAGAAAGTTGCGAAGGGCGTAGGCGGAGACGGCTAAAACCGACAGAACCGAGACCACGCCGAATGTGAGAAGGACGCGGCCGAATGTTGAAGCGGGTCGCCACCAGGGACGAGTGGGTTCATCGCCAAACTTGCGCGGTTTGCTTCGGGCGCGGGGACCGCCGTCTTCCTCATCCTCCATGGAGATCGGCATGCCGGGCAGGCTGCGACCGGCAACGGGAACGGCAGGCTGTGCGCGCCGGAAGCGCGGCTCTGCGGGCGCTTCCTCCTCCCACGCGAGGGACCGGGTTTTATTGTCACGTTGTGCCACGCCAGCGCCAGTGGATCGGGAGAATCGCCAAAGTCAACTATAGCCCGCGCGTGACTGGCTTTTTTCCGCATGTCCCCGAAGGGGAACCCGTAGCGTAACGTGCCGGCATCGCAGCATAAAATAAGCTACCGGGATGAATCATTTGCGAATCATAGGTCTGGGCGTTTTGCTCGCGGCAAGCGGGCTTCTCGCGCTGGCGCAGCCGCCGGCGTATCGGTATATTCGCGCCGGTGAGCAGGCCGACGTCAAGGCTCAATCGCGGCCGGGGTTCGCGTTGATGGGGGGCGGCACCGATCTCGACGAGGCGTTCAAATTCCTCTGTGATCGCGCCGGCGGCGGAGATTTTCTGGTATTGCGCGCGACCGGCGACGACGAATACAACTTCTACCTGCGCGGCCTTTGCCGCCTGAATTCCGTGGCCACGTTGATTATTCCCAATCGCGATGCAGCAGCGAATACCTTTGTCGTCGAAGCGATCAAACGCGCCAGCGCCATCTTCATCGCCGGCGGTGACCAAGCCAATTACATCAACTTCTGGATGAACACGCCGGTTCAGACAGCGTTGAACGATGCGATCAAGCGCGGTGTGCCCATTGGCGGCACCAGCGCAGGGCTCGCTGTGATGGGTGAATTCATCTACACCGCGCAAGGCGACAAGCCGGATGATCCGAATCTCGACGGGAAGACAGCATTGGCAGATCCGTACAGCGCGCGTATCACCCTGGCGAGCGGATTTCTGAACATCCCGATTCTGAAAAACATCATCACCGACACTCACTTCGCACGCCGCGACCGCATGGGCCGGCTGCTGGTGTTTCTGGCTCGACTCAACGAACCAGATGGGAAGCCCGCAGAGCCCGATGCTCCCAAGGTCCGTGGAATCGGCGTGCAGGAACGAGCCGCGATTCTGCTGGAGCCCGATGGAAAAGCACATGTCGTCGGGTATGGCGCGGCTTACTTCATTAACGCCGACCGGGGATCGGGCGCGTTGCAAACGCACAAACTGCTTACTTTCGGCCCTTTCACCGTGCAAAAAGTGATGCCGGGATCGGACTTCTACATCCGGTCATGGGCCGGCGATGGAATTACGTACAAACTTTCGGTCGAAAATGGAAAGATACGGTCTTCGCAAACGGCGAATGAGATTTACTGAAATGCGATTGTTGGCGAGCATATTGCGCCAAGAGTGGGTGGCTTAAATTTTGAAGGTGCAAAAGCAGATTCTTCGCTCACCACCCCCGAACCTACCCCAAAGAGCTGATCGCTCTTTGGGGCCCCTGGTACGTTCGGGGCCCCGTTCGCTCAGAATGACACCTCTAACTTCGGTGTGAATGTCAGAGAGAGCTATCCAGGGTTCCGCTGCGCTCTACCCTAGCTATTTTCCTGCGTTCCCTCCGAGAACTTTGTGGCGGGGCTGCACAACCTGAGTTCCAGGTGCCGTACTCAGCAACCTGGGCTCGCTCAGGGAACTTTGTGTCGGGCTCCGTGCCCTGGACTATTACCGTGCCCTGGACTATTCTCTTGCGGCCTCACCGGGAGTCGCCGAATTCCTGAGACCAGAGCAGCGTGTGCACTGAATCCGCGGGAAGGTCAACATCGAGCGTTTTCTCTCCCCTCAGCAACTGCACCCGTTTTTCGGCGCCCCTGTTGGCAAGCACAACGACGCAGCTGCCATCGGGGTTGCAGAAGCCGGTGTGCGATACGCCGGACTCGCTCAGATTGCCAAGCCCATTGGTGGCGAAAACTTTTGCGCCGCGCTTCACGTGTTTGGAATAGTGAGCAAAGGCCCAGTACTGTCCACTGGCCGTGATCTTATGCGAGGCGTTGTCGATGGTGATCACGCCGCCGCAGGAGAACGGGCCGATATCCGGTTTGCCTTTTTCGTCGAGTGCAACGTTCCACGCTGTAATGCAACGAGCCCAGTTGTTGAGGATGCCATTGAACTGATCGGCCCACTTTGTGAAGTCCGTCTGGTAGTCGGGCTGGTTGATGTCGGGGCCGCCTTCGGTCCAATACGCATGCTTCGCCGGGAAGGCGTCGTGAACACGGGTCATCGCAGTGGGTTCGCCCACATAGCCGTGCCAGGCGATGCCGTCGACCGCCCCATAGACAGAGGGATCGCTGAGTTCGTCGATTGCGCGTCCCCATAGACTGTAGTTGTGATCGAGGAGCCATATCTTTGTGCCGAAGCCTGCTTTGCGCAGTGAAGGCGCGAGGAAGCGAGCCGCGAACTCCATTTCCTGCTCCTGCGCCCAGAGACAGGCGGACATGTTGCCCTCCTGCTCGGCGTCGGTCTCATTCTGCACGGTTACGGCGCTAATATCGATGCCCTCCGCTTTGTATGCCTCGAGAAACTTCACGAAGTATCGCGCGTAGGGATCGAAACTCTGCTTACGCATGGCGCCGCCAAGCATGGAATGGTTTGGCTTCATCCATGCCGGCGGACTCCATGGCGATGAGAACAAGAACAGTTCTGGATTCTGCTTGCGCGCCTCCCGCAGAATGGGAAGGTAAAACTCCTTATCGTGATCGATGGAGAACGCTTTCAGCTCAGGATCGGGCTCGCTGCTCTCATCGTAGCTATACATTTTGGTTGCGTAGTCGCTCGAGCCTATGCACGTGCGGCAGACGTTCAGTGCCATGGCATCGGGCGCGAAGAGATCGCGCATGACCGGCGCGCGTTCGGCAGCCGAAAGGCGGCTGAGCACGTAGGCGGAGGACTCGGTGATGGCTGCGCCGAAGCCGAGAATCTCCTGGCGAGGCACGGACGTGTCGAGTTGAATGGCATCCGCGGCGACCTGGCTGGCGCGCTTCCACTCCAGGTTCGCAAGCTCTGCATGGCGCCGATCGCGAAAGGTGCCCCAAACTTTAACGGTGACTGGCGGCGTTAAACCGGCAGCCCGCGCAGGGGTGGTGCGAGTTATGGCGAGCGCCGCCGTAAATGCCGAGGCAGTCTTCAAAAAGTCTCTTCGCGAACCGTGCTTCATTTCGTTCTCCTCGCCTTAGACAATTGTTTGTCTGCGGAATGATAACAAAGAGATATTGGCCGGTAAAACGTTTTACTGGTAACGGTGATGCTAGACACAACAGACCTGCGCTGATTGAGTGCGAGCCGTGATTGGAGGCAACTCTATGATTTGGATTCAAGCCCCGCGAGGATTTGCGGGCCGAGCTGGCTTACGCTCCCGGCGCCCAGAGTCAGGATCATGTCGCCGCTGCGAGCCGCGCCCGCGACTGCGCCGACAGCGGCGCTGAAGTCGGGCGCGTATTGCGCAAGGGGCGAAGTGATTTTCGAGGTCAGCAATTCCGCCGTGATTCCAGGCAGCGGTTCTTCGCTGGCGGCATAGATGGGAAGAACGAAGACGGAGTCGGCATCGGTGAAAGCGGCACCGAATTCGTCGAGCAAGTCACGCGTGCGCGTGTACCGATGGGGCTGAAAGACGACATGAATGCGGCCCTTCGAGAACTCGCGGGCGGCGGCCAGGGTGGCGCGGATTTCGGTGGGGTGGTGTCCGTAGTCGTCGACGACAGTAATGCCGCGCGCCTGTCCGCGAATCTGAAAGCGGCGATCGACGCCGTGGAAACTGGAGATTCCGGCGGCAATCTTCTCGGCTGCGATGCCGAGTTGATGAGCGACGGCCACCGCGGCCGTTGCATTGAGCGCATTATGCCGCCCTGGAACGTGTAATTGAAACGGGCCAATAGTGCCTGCGGGTGTGTTTACCTGAAAGTGCGAAAAGCATTCAGGACGTGCCGCGAGGAAGTCCAGGCGATAGTCGGCCTCAGGCGACGTGCCATAGGTAAAGACGCGCCGATGCACGCGGGGCAGAATCGCCGCAAGTGCGGCGTTGTCGATGCAGGCGGTCACGGCGCCGTAAAACGGAACTTTATCCATGAAGGCGAGGAACGCGTGCTCCACATCGTCCATGTCGCGGTAACAGTCCATGTGCTCGCGATCGAGATTGGTGACGACGGCGAGGATGGGCGGGAGCTTGAGAAAGGAGCGATCGCTTTCATCGGCCTCGGCAACGAGATATTGCGTGGTACCCAGTTTCGCGTTGGAGCCGAGCGCATCGACGCGGCCACCAACCACAACCGTAGGATCGAGGCCGCCGGCGGCGAGCACGGATGCCACCATCGACGTCGTTGTCGTTTTGCCATGCATGCCGGCGATGGCGATTCCGTATTTCAGGCGCATCAGCTCGGCGAGCATCTCGGCGCGCTGAATCACGGGAATCTTGAGAGCGCGCGCTGCGACGACTTCAGGATTGTCTGGCGAGACCGCAGAGCTGGTAACAACGACCGTGGCGCCGCTGACGTTTTGGCCGTTGTGTCCCTCGTAGATGGTGGCGCCGAGCTGAGCAAGCCGATCGGTAACAGCACCGCGTCGCAGGTCGGAGCCGGAGACGCGGAAGCCCATGTTGAGCAGAATCTCGGCGATACCGCTCATGCCGATGCCGCCGATACCGATGAAGTGCGCGTGCTGTGAAGTGACAAACATTGCGGGCGAAGCTTCAGGGTAGCATCATGCCCGCAATCGTCAGTTTTTCAGTTGTCAGTTTTCAGGAGTTACGAGTTCGAAGTTCACAGTTTTCGGTGGAGATTCTGGGATGGTTGGAATTCGCGACCAGGAGCTCGCACGGATTTTGGAGAAGTATGGTCGCAATTGAGTGTCGAAAAACATGCAAATGTTTGGTGGAAAACCGCAAATTTCGGGAGGGGGTGGGGGGTAAATGTCCCACATTGCAGGCCGCCCGGACCGCGATTCAGCCTTTGAAGCACCGAATTCATCGATCGCGGTGTGAAGCGCAGGATGTGATCGCTTTTCCATAACAATTTCATTGTGCGCTTTGAGGCGAAAATTGACTGCAAAAAGGCGTTCATCTTTCTTTCGTTTGATATCAGCAGTTTAGGCAGTTGGAAGCTCCGTCGTCTCTTGACAAAACATGCGGGTGGGATGGAGTTAAGTCAATAAAGAAGGTACTTGGCGCGGAGGGACTGAAACTGCTCGAGTGCCGGGCGACCATCGTCGGCGATACGGCGAGGGTCGTCGCCGCGAGTCAGTGACTGAAGCGCCGCCTGGTTGAGCATGAGCGTGTCGATGTCGGCAAGCTTGTACTGATCGGGATAGAGCTTGTGCAGAGCCGAGGCGATTTCGAGGCCGACTTCGGGAGCATCGAGCGCGTCGCGGCTGGTAACGAGGATGTTCACTCCGCCGCATTTCCGGCCTGCATAGATGGAAGCATCGGGGGTGAACGAAATGGGAATGAAACGTACTCCGGCAAGTTCTCTCGCATTGAGGTAGCGGGCAAGATCAGCCGGAACGACCCAGGGAGCGCCGACAACCTCGAAGGGCGTGCCTGTCCCACGCCCGACGGAAACATTGGTCGTCTCGATCAAGCCGATGGCGGGATATAAGGTCGCTTCGGTCAGGCTGCGCATATTCGGAGACGGATTGGTCCACACCGCGCCGGTGGAGTCGAACCAGTCGCCGCGCTCCCAACCTTCGACGGCGACGACGGTGAGGGCTGCGTGGATGCCTCGTTCGGCGTTGAACATTCTTGCGAGTTCGCCCATGGTCATTCCGTGGCGGACGGGCGTTTGCCAATAGCCGACGAAGGACTCGCGGCCTGCGTCCGCCACCGGCCCCTGGACAAATACTCCGGTGATGGGATTGGGGCGATCGAGAACGACGATGGGTTTTCCGGCCCGGGCGGCAGCCTCGAGAAAGTAGCCCAGGGTGGTTTCGTAGGTGTAGAAGCGCACGCCGACATCGGCAATGTCGTAGACGATGACATCGAGCCCAGCGAGAACAGCCGGATCGGGCCGACGCTGTACATCGGTGGAACCGTAGACGCTGTAGACGGTAGCTCCGGTGGCTTCGTCGCGTGTATTCGCGATGCTGCTGGTATCCAGCTTGCCTTCAATGCCATGCTCGGGACTGAAGAGTGCGACGAGCTTGAGACCGGGTACGTTCGCGAGAACATCGGCTGTGCGCCGGCCTGCGGCATCCACGCCCGTCTGGTTGGTGACGAGACCAATGCGGACGGGTTGCGCAGCGTCAGGACGAAGATCAGCGAAGTTGCGGTCTTCAAGGACGTCGATGCCTGATTTGACTTTGCCGTTGCGATGATCGAAGCGACGTGCGGCCATCAGGGATTCGTTGTAGCCGGTGATGCGCGCGAGTCGAAGCTCCTGTTGTTCCGTTGTGGTGAGCGAGAGTCCCGCGACGACGGCGGTGGCGATGCGCGAACGAAGGGAAACCATGGAAGCGCCGCCGCGAGGATGGACTGCGTTGGTGAGCAGAATGATGTAGGTGTCAGTGACGGGATCCATCCAAAGCGACGTTCCCGTAAAGCCGGTATGGCCAAAGGAGCCGACGGGAAGAAGCTCTCCGCGATTGGTCGAATACGGCGAGTCAATGTCCCACCCGAAACCGCGCAGGCTGGCAGCGTTGGCGGGCTGCTCGGGCGTAGTCATCTTCTCGATGCTCTGGCGGCTGAGAACGCGCGATCCGTGCATCATTTCTTCAGCGAAGATGGCGAGATCGTCGGCGGTAGAGAACAGACCCGCATGGCCTGCAACCCCGCCCATGCGTCGCGCCGTCGGGTCGTGGACGACGCCGCGCAGCATGACGCCGTTTTCGTCGTATTGGGTGGGCGCGATGAGCGGCTTCCACTCGGCGGGCGGCAAGAAGCGGGTGTGCGTCATGCCCAGGGGCGCAAAGACATTGCGCTCGGCAAATTCGTTTAATGGGATGCCGGAAACTTTCTCAACGATGAACCCGAGCACCTCGAAGTTGATGTCGCTGTACACAAACCGGCTGCCCGGCGGGTTGGCGGGCGCCTGGTGCATCGCCATGGCGAACGCGGTGTCACGGCCTTGCCAGGGCGAACTCAAATCGAGATCCGGCGCGAGGCCGGAGTAGTGGGTGAGCAGCTCGCGCACTGTAACGTCCTGCTTGTCGTTCTGCACGAACTCGGGAAGATATGCAGTGACAGGATCGTTGAGCTGGACGCGGCCCTCCTGAACGAGTTCCATGATGGAGGTTGTGGTGGCGATGCACTTGGTGAGGGAGGCAAGGTCGAAGATGGTGCCTGGCGTCATGGGCTCGCGGGTGGGTTCGAGCGAGCGCATGCCGAAGGCCTTGCGATAGACGACGCGGCCGTTGTGGCCGACGAGCAGGACGCCGCCGGGAATTTTGTGGTCGGTGACAGCCTGCTGCATCAGGGGGTCGAGGAGGGCCTGCAACGTCGCGGAATTGGCTCTGGCATGCTGGGTCGCCGAGGCATTCTGCGCGATCGCAGGCGAATACGCACAAAGAAAAAAGATGGATGCGAGGACCGATGCGCGGCAGGGTTGTTGGAACTGAGTCACGGATACCCCAGGGGTGAATATCAGTGCCAGTTATACAGCACCGGCGCTCTTCTCGAAATCAATCACCGATCCTTCAAGTCCAGTTCTCTGGATGTACTTTCGGGCCGGCGATTGTCAGGGAGCAGGGCTTCGCGATTTCTTATTTGTAGTAAGCTGGTGCGAAATATTCCGTCAGGTTTTTCGTTTCCTGTATGGATAGAAGGGCCCCGGCGAAGATGGATGATCTCGCTCGAGATATGGGTGATTTGGATCGCGGGCAATCCTCTACGGACAACCTGGTGCTGATCGACAATGTAACGAAATCGTTCGGCGACAAAATCGCGTTGCATAACGTTTCGTTCGGCGTTCCTTCGGGACAGATCTGCGGGCTGCTCGGGCCGAATGGCGCAGGCAAGACCACGCTCTTCCGGTTGCTGATGGGAATCCTGAAGGCAACGAGCGGGCAACTGCGGATCGACGGACGCGATGCTTTCGACGATCGGGTAGAGGTGAAGCGACTGATCGGATTTCTTCCCGACGAGCCGGTTTTCTATTCCTATCTGACCGGGCGCGAACATCTGCAACTGAGCGCAGCGATGCACGGGCTGGATGTGAAAGACGCGTTCGATCGCATTGAGCCTCTGATCGCCCAGTTGCGGCTGGCCGAGGATATCGACAATTACGCGGAAGACTATTCGCGCGGGATGAAGAAGAAGCTTGGACTGTTGCTGGCCATGCTGCACCAGCCGAGACTGCTGGTTCTGGATGAGCCCACCAACGGGCTCGATGTCGAGTCGACCCATCTGTTCTATGACTTGATTTTCGATACCGCGGCGAAGGGAACGACGGTCCTGTTTTCGACTCACCTGATGGATCACGTAACGCGGCTCTGCTCGCATGCGGTCATCATCAATGAAGGGACGCTGGCGGCGAAGGGATCACTCGAAGAACTTCGCGCAGAGTTTGGGCTGCAAGACCTGGAACAGATCTTTCTTAAACTGACCTCAAGACCTCCTCAACAATGAACAGTCCTGCCCAGGGATCTCCTACATTCTGGCAAACGGTTGGGCTGCTGTTGGCCGCCTCGCGCAAGCGCGCTGAGGGTCGACGCACCCGCGCGAGACAGTTGCTGCAAAACCGGAGCGATGGGAAAGGGACCGACTGGGGCGGGCTCGGCTTTGTATTTTTCGTGGTGTTCATGATCGTCATCAACGGCATGGGCGCAGCGCTGGTGAACATGGTGGTAGAGACGGCGCAACGCATCAACGTGGAACGCCAGGGCAAGATCGTCGTCGGCTCATCATTCTATGAATATGTTTCAAATATCAGCGAACAGACCGATTCCGGTCGTCAGTATGAGATGAACTTCGCAGGTCGGCAAATGTTTGCGAATGAGGCGAAGAGAATCTCGGAAAGATACGGCGGCTCGAAGACGGAGATTGAGCAGCGGCTGCGCAGGGCTGTGTCCAGTGATGGGACGGCGGACCTGGTAACGCGGGATGCAGCGATGCCGGGACTGAAGAAGCTGGACGCAATGCAGCGATTTCCGGCGATGCTTGGTTCGCTGGCGCTCCTGGGATGGGTGCTGATGCTGGTCTGCCAGGGCGAGGGCGCAGAGGTGGATGTGCAGCGGCGGCGCCATCCGATGTGGGAGTGGCTCTTCAGCCATCCGGTGCAGCCGGGTGCAGTTTTTCTGGCGGAGATGCTTTCACCGATTGCAGCCAATCCGATGTACTGGGCCGCGCCTATCTTCGCCGGGGTGGTTTATGGGTTGGCTTACGATCCGCTGCTCGGCCTTCTCGCCGCGGTGCTGGTTGGCGTGCCTGCCGCGGTTGCGGCGGCGTGTTTGGGCAAGGCGCTGGAAATCGGCATCCTTCTGCGTTTTTCTCCGCGCACGCGCGGGGCCATGATCGGACTGATGGGCTGGCTTGGCTACACATCGATGATGGTGCCGCTGATCGGACTCTACGCGTTTCCGATGCTGATTTCGCAGACCGCCAAAGTCCTGCTGATCTTTACCGCAGTGCCGTGGCCGTGGCTGCATCTGTTTCTCGGCATCGGTCCTCAGGGTTCACTGTCGTTCGCGAACGGCGTTGCGACCTGCGCGAGCGTTTCCGGGCTCACGATTGCCTTTGCCATCTGGGTGAGCGTCTGGGGCACGCAAAAAGGCCTGAGCGGAAGCTTCGCGATGGATAAGCCGAAGCGCACAATGCAGAACCGCCGAGACGCAGGCTTTGGCAAGGAGCCGCTCTATCGCAAGGAACTGCTCTGGTTCACGCGAGATCGCAGCGCCATTGTGCAGACGCTGCTGGTGCCGATCTCGGTGGCTGGCCTGCAGGTGTTCAATCTCCGCGGCCTCCTGGTGCACGCGCAGGGCGCATGGAACTACATGTGCGGGGTGGCGATCTTGTTCGGAACCTATTTTCTCTGGGTCCTGGGACCGAAGTCGCTGCAATCAGAGGGCACCGCACTCTGGATATCGCTGACGTGGCCCCGAGGACTCGAGAACCTGCTGAAAGCCAAGGCCTGGCTTTGGTCGATGATCTCTTCAGGGCTGGTCGCCGTCGTGCTGTTGTACACCGCGATCCTTTTCAAGTCCGACATTTGGAAGGTTGTCCTGGTGGGCGTGGGATGGTTCCTGTTCTCGAGAAGCATGGCGGAGAAATCCGTCACGCTGGTCACGGTGACATCGTCATCGGGAGAGACCGAAAAGGTTCCGGCCGGACGAAGATGGGCCGCTCAACTCGGCATGTTCACATTTGCCATCGGCGTCGTAACTCAGCAATGGCAACTGGCGATCATCGGCATTGTGTACTCGTTTGTGACCGCGGCGGCGATGTGGCAGAATTTTCGCGCGCGCCTGCCTTATCTTTATGATCCGTGGTCAGAGAAGCTGCCGCCTCCGCCGACGCTGATGCACGCGATGATCTCGATCAGCATCCTGATTGAGGCATCGGCGTTCCTGTCTGTTCCTCTGATGTTTGCGGTGGGACGCGAGAATAAGGGCGCGGCGCTGGCCCTTGGCTATGGAGTTTCGGCAATCGTTGTCTCGGTGTTTGTGAGTAAATTCCTGCGGGAGCGCAATGTTCTTCCGCAGAGCATCTGGTGCTGGCTGCCCGACGGGCATTCGATTGAGGAATGGGAACCGTGGGCGCGACGGTACGGAATCGGGGACAAGGCTGCGGCGCCGGCAATGCTGATGGCCGCCTGCGGAGGCTTGGCGCTGGGGCTTTTCGCGCATGGCTATCTTGCGGTTTTGAGTCATATTCCAACGACCGCGGAGTTGATCCGGAAGGGACAGGAGCAGATGGCGAGCATCCCGAACCTGCACCTCTGGTACGCCATCATGGCCGTCGGATTCGCGCCGTTCGCCGAGGAGTATCTTTTTCGCGGTTTGCTCTTCCGGGCTCTGGACCGGGAATGGGGCGGCTGGCGGGCGGTCGTTGCCAGCGCGGCTTTCTTCGCCATCTACCATCCGCCGATGTCGTGGATTCCGGTTGGGTTACTGGGTGCGACAAATTGCCTGATCTTCAAAAAGACGGGCAAGTTGGCTCCAGCGGTTCTTCTTCACATGGTTTACAACCTCGTTGTGCTCAGCTAGGCAAGATCTGCGAAGATATTTGTTGCAACGAATAATGGGCCTCGCGCGTCCATTAAGAACGACGATCCCCGTGGGCCGTTGCGTAACCAGGCGGCAGAGATTCTGCGCAGGCTGAATCTGCGGGCCAGATCAACCAGCTGCCATCTCCCCGACTCCCAGGGTGCATCGATCCATCGAGCACGAAACCGAAAGGATGAGACACGTAATGAAGCGTTTGGCAATGATGCTTGGCGTACTGGCGACGGCTGTTCCGATGGCCGTTGCTCAAACCTCTACATGGGTTCCAGACAAGGCGCACAGCGAGGTGGACTTCAGCATTCTGCACATGAGTCTGTCGAAGGTGCATGGACGGTTTGGCAACCTGGGCGGCCAGATTGTGTGGAACGATGCGGACGTCACCAAGTCCACGGTGAACATGACCATCGACGTAACCTCGGTTGACACAGGAGTGGCGCCGAGGGACACAGATCTGAAGGGCGCCGACATGTTTGACGTGGCGCAGTATCCGATGGCGACTTTCACGAGCACGAGCGTCGCGAAGACGGCGAACGGCCTGACGGTAAACGGCAACCTGACGCTGCATGGTGTGTCCAAGCCGGTGGTTCTGCAGGTGGTGGGTCCAATGGGCCCTGCTGCCGGTATGGGCGGCAAAATGCATGCGGGGTTTTCGGCGACGACGACCATCAGCCGGACAGCGTTCGGAATTGGAACGAAGTACCCGGCGGCAGTGCTGGGAGATGATGTGCAATTGAGTATCGAGCTCGATGTCGTAAAGCAGTAGCGGATTTCGCCGATGTTCGTGACACAAGTCTGGGAGTGCAAAAGCAGATTCTTCGCTTGCCACCCCCGAACCTGCCCCAAAGTGCTAATCGCTCTTTGGGGCTCGTGGCACGTTCGGGGACTCGTTCGCTCAGAATGACACCGACAGTTTTTGGCTAAGAATTTCTGGGACAGGATCGTAGAAAGACGGGACGGCTCGGCGGCTCGGGTTGGGCCGGAAGTAGGTTCCGAGGGACAGACATGGCAAGTTTGAAAGCCGAAATCGCGCAGGAACGCCCGTTTTCAAGCGACGAAGAAGAGGCGGTGCTGAACCTGATGCGAACTTCGGATTGCCTGCAACGGGTGTTTCAGCGCAGGACGCGCGACTGGGGTGTCACTTCCACCCAGTACAACGTGTTGCGGATCCTGCGCGGCGCCGGCTCCCAGGGGCTGACCTGCTCGGCGATTGGCGAGCGGATGATCACCGCCGAGCCCGACATCACGCGGTTGCTGGCGCGCCTGAGGGCGATGAAGCTGATAAGGCAGCAGCGCGACAAACAGGATCGGCGCGTGGTCTGGACGCATATCTCCGCGGAGGGTCTCGCTTTGCTGGGCAAGATGGACGCAGAAATTACGCAGATTCCGCGCGACCTGCTGGGACACCTGGATCGCAAGGATCTGGCCGAGTTGATACGGCTTGTGGAACTGGCGCGGAAGCACTGCGGTGACGGGCAGGCGCCGGTCAGCTGTGAAGGGGTTTCGTGCGATGGGGCGGCAGCGGCCGAAAAGAGCCGCTAGCGTGGCATGGAGGGTGAAAAGCAGATTCTTCGCTTACCAGCCCCGAACCTTCCCCACAGAGCTATCGCTCTGCGGGGCTCCTGGTGCGTGCGGGGCCCCGTTCGCTCAGAATGACAGCGCCATTTCTATTTGCAAAAACGGAAGGCGCTGCATTGAGCAGCGCCGCATGAGAATCGCTGGAAAGTGTGGTACCTAGCGGGCGACGATCTTCTGCGCGACCACGACTTCGTCGGCGTCGGACTTGATGATTTTGTTGTGCAGGCAATAGAGAGCAAGCTCGAGCCGGTCGGAAACGCCCAGCTTGTCGTAAATCTTGCGTAGATAGTTCTTGATGACCTGCTCGGTTGTTCCCAGTTGGAAGGCAATTTCCTTATTGCGCTTGCCCTGGGTGATGCAAGTGATGATGGCCGTTTCCTTGGGAGAGAGACGAGGCTGAGTGCGGGGACTGACCAGCGCTGCAGCCTGCGCCCGATACGCATCAATGACCCAGTTCACGGCCTGGTTGTCGATCCAGGTTTCGCCGGTAGCAATGCGACGCACGCAGCGAACCAGCAGGTCGGGCGAGATGGAGCGGGAGATGATGCCGCGAACGCCGCGACGATAAAGATCCACAGTCTGGCTTTCGTCGCTGCCGATGGCCTGCACGATCAGCTTGACATCGGGGGCAATGCGGAGCACGTCGGGGATGGCGGTGGGGGCCCCGGTCAGGAGGCCACCTTCAATCAGGACCACGTCAGCCGGCTGGCGTTCGAGTGCTGCGCGCAGGTTTTCGAGGGAGTCGGCTTGCGCCACGACTCGAATATCGTCTTCGAGCGCGAAGATTTTGCGAATTCCGACCCGGTAGATGGCCTGAGAGTCCGCAAGGATAATGCGGATGGTACCCGGCTTCACGGGTGTGTCGAGAATCTCGCCATCAGGTGTTTCGTCGAGAAGTTCCATAGGTGGCTGCTACAGCTGTCAATTCAGGACGCTTACTGCTCTACGAAATGATATTCATCGATCGTCGCAGCGGCCTGATAGTGACTTTGGCTTATGGAGCAGCGTACCACACGTCCACGACAGTGAACTAACACATCCTGGGGAGTGCCGAGCACACTTCCGGGCATCCGCAGGTGGAAATCCAGCTCCTCGCCGACGCTCAGGGGCCCGTTCAGTTCAAGCAAGACTCCGTTGGCGGAAACGTTGCGAGTGACAGCCGGGTGGTCATGCTGTTTATCGTCAGCCATCTCCACCGGCAACGAGAGCGGGAATCGGACGGCACACCGAACTTCTTTGAGAAAGGCGCCATGTCCGGTCTTGCTTATTTCCTCGGATGGGTTCGTTTTCGAGATCTCCATCATGCGATTTCCTTTTCCCACTTATACGTTCACTGTTGAATGTATACAACTTCTGCAGTAGAACCTAGAGCACGAAAGTTTAAAAGAGGTAATCGGCTAGGTAACTCCGGCCGGGGGGCACAGCATCAGAGCGCCAGCAGAGCATATCAGAAAACAGCGACGCTGCGCTCAGATATAAAACGCCGCCGAACCTCCAACCCAACGCTGATTCTTGTTATGGTCAACGCCCATCATCTTTCCCCGTCCCAGGCGAACCAGGGACAAGGCCGGCGTGAGTTCACCGCCGTCAGGCCACCCATATAGGATGCGGATCTCGGCCTGGGTCATTCCGAAGGGCGTTTCAATCGTGGGTTCGAAGCGCATGCGCTGCTGGAGGAGATACGAGTCGCGCTCCTCGGGCGGGATCGCTTCGAGGCGCGTGTGCGAAGGCTCGAATTCGATTCCCTTCCCGGCAAAAGAGAACAGCGGCTTGAGCAGCAAATCTGTGTAGACCCGCGACGTGATATCGCCGGCGGGCAGCGGCACGCCGGCGGCAGCAAGGAAATCCCGTCCGGGGCCGGCGAGAAAGTCGCTGAGAAAGACCGCGGGCGGCACAACGGGAAACCGCCCGGTGCGGGAAAGCCAGGGAATCGAGAATTTGCTGATCAGGAAATACCAGTTGGGATGGCCCGCCCATTCCACCTCCCATGGACGGCCAAGATCGAAAGGCACACGGATATGGCGTGCGATTAATTCGTCAGCGATGGCGCGATTGTAGATACGGTGGATCGGCCTGAGGCGGCCGGCCGCATCGCGATAGTGCAATTTGTCGCCAAGTGCCTCGATGGAAGTGATGTCGACCAGCGGAATGCCGAGCCGTTGCGATGTCAGATAAAAGTCTGGGAATGTTTTTTGATGGAGCGGGTCGATTTCGGTGAGGACGACTTCTTCGGGCTTGTAGTTGCCCAGAATCGTTCGCCTCAGTAGACCCCAATACGTAGATTCGTTGAGTCCCCCCAGAAAAAAGCTGAGCGAATCCGGAAGACAGAAGGCATCGCGGTAGGCGGCGGAGAGTTCTGCCTGATAGGCGAAGACCGACGGAAAAGCCTGAATCTCAACCAGACGGGATGCCAGTTCCCCGGAGTTGGCGCGCACCAGCGCAAAATCCGCGGTCAGGAAGTGAGGGTGCGACGTCTCGTTGGCAACGCCGTAGCCATGGGGAATGGCCTTGCGGGCTGCGGCGAGATATTGCGCATCGGCGATCAGATGGTGGGCCAGTGTGGCCCCTTGCTCAGCCATCTCATCGAGGAGAGCTTTGGGAACGAATATCGGAGTTTCCGCCACTGGAAACGGGATGGGACCGCCGCAGCGCTGATCGAGCAGCGCCAGCAACCCGGAATACGCTGCTTCGTTGAACCGATCGTTGAATTGACTGCGCAACGTGGGGATCAAGCTATCTCCTGAGAGGAACCGATTTTGCGCACCTGGGACGCGCCCGGATCGTGATCTTGAAAGTGACTGAAGCTCAGGCGCGATCCGTGCCGTAGCCGTGGGAAAGATTGTAGCCGAGTGCGGGGTGAGCGGCGAAGATACCGTAACGTGACCTTTTGGGCAGCAAAGAGGGCAAATTCTCATGATGTGGTACAAGTAAGCGTTATCTTGCAATTTTTTGAGGTGACCTCAGTACTTTTGTTGTAACGATTTGCCTGGACTGCATTACTCTCTCAGCAGGTTTCTTTGTACATCGAGGTTTTACCCAAAATGTCTTCGTCATGGTTGAAAGTTTCATGCGTGGCACTTGGTTCGGCTGTTGCTCTGTCGGCTATCACTGCGGCTGCAGCGCCAACCACGCATTCTCTTCCCGCGCAGAGCGGGTTTGCCGCTAATTCGCCGATCCTCGCAACGCCACCGCCGGTCTATAAGAACTCGCCGATCCTGGCAACACCGCCGCCGGTTTACAAGATGGCCAGCTCACCGATCCTCGCAACGCCGCCGCCGGTTTACAAGAATTCGCCGATCCTGGCAACGCCACCGCCGGTTTATAAGAATTCACCGATACTCGCGACGCCGCCTCCGGTATACAAGATGGCTAGCTCACCAATCCTGGCGACGCCACCGCCGGTTTATAAGAATTCACCGATCCTGGCAACGCCACCACCGGTATACAAGATGGTAACTATCGTTTAGTGCTTCGGACGCAAGCGAGTCCAGGGGCTGTTAGACTTTAGGCATTCTCTGTCGATCTGCAGTTGGCGAGAGGCGGACGGTGACCCTGGAAACGTTGTTGTTTGTCGTCGGCCTATTAGCTGAGGCGAGTGCCTTGGCTCTTCTGCTGTACAGAAAAGTCTATAAAACTCTTCCCCTCTTTTCCTGCTATCTTGCCTGGGGGCTTATCAACGATGCAGGCGTTTACCTGCTGAATCGCCGCTTCCCAGCCTCTGGAATCCACGGACTTCAAATCTATTTTGTAAGCACGATCATCGATTCCGCATTCATGTTTTGCGTTCTGATCGAGCTTTCGATGTCGGTGCTTCGTCCCGTGCGAGGTCTGCTTTCGCGCTGGGCGATCGTGGGTATCGCGCTCTCGCTGGGATTGTCGTGTGCCATCATCTGGCCGTTCGCAAAGTCACCCGGTCTGGAACTCACTGCACACCAGTGGCAGGTCATCGTTCATCTCCAACTCACCTTTTCGGTCATGCGGATCCTTTATTTCCTGGTTCTGGCGGCTGGAAGCCAGTTTTTGTCCATTGGGTGGAAGGATCGCGAACTCCAGGTTGCGACCGGGTTCGGCTTCTATGCGATCGCCAGTCTGTCAGTCGCCCTGTTGCATATGAATCAGGGGCTCAATCACAATCCCGCATTAGACCGCCAATTTCATATCCTCGATTTGATGGTGGCGGCCAGTTATGTTGTCTCGATGCTCTATTGGTCCGTTTCCTTTCTCCAGAAGGTGCCGGAACGGCGCGAGTTCACGCCCCAGATGCAAAGCTTCCTGCTGGCCGTCGCCGGCAACGCAAGAAGTGTTCGGGTCTCCATGAGGGAGTCCTCGGATTCGAAATCGGGAAGGCATAACGACCGCTGACGATGAGCTCTTATCTGTGACATAGAGCACTTGATCCGCCGCATCCGAAATCACTCATTTCAAAGAGCTTCAGATGATCCCTTCCGGCCACTCGGCGACCCGAAAGTGTCATTTACGCCCGGGACTGATTACTTTACGTTACTCATGTGACCAGATGTATGGGTTACCCTTGGATTGGGGAAAGGCCGGGAGTTGCAGAAAAAAACATCCCCAAACCGTGTAGTTTCTGGTAGAAGTGTATGGAACGGTGAAATGCTGTCCGGCGTTTCACGGGATGACAAGACAGTTACCAAAGACCGGACTGAGGCCCACTTATGATCTTCCCACTGCTTCAAATCGCTGCAGTTGTTCTGGTTGCCTTGTATCTCGGTCGCTGGCGATTAAGTGTTCGTCGCCGCAATTCTCAATCGTGGGAGTCGCTGATGATGCGGCTTCGGCCGGATTGGAGTGCGCGCGAATTGAGCGATCAGTTCCTGTGGAAAGAGGGATTGAACGCATCGCCTGAGGATACGTGGACGCGCATGGAAGGTCCGCGCGGCCTGTGGGTGATGTACCAGAATGCCAGAGTCATGCAGGAGATGGCGGATTACGCGACACGGCATTGCGAGAATGTGGATCGTGTGCTGGTGGAGACCCTGCGCAGCGACGCGATGCAGATCAAGGTTTGCGTATTGATGGCGCTGACACAGTATGCATTCAGCCATGCGAGCGAGGGTGTTCGAGTGAATGCGTTCCGTGCCGCTTCAATGTACACCGGTATGGCGGCAAGGATGACCCAGCTGCTGCAGGAGAGCGCGGCAACAATGGTTCCCGATTTTGTAGCTGCGATGTAAGTCGCGGTTCGCTTCCTGAACTGAAGGCCCCGGCAAATGCCGGGGCTTTTGCTTTCGGCGAAGAACAAGGCAGATCCTTCACTTCGCTTACCCCACGAACCACTTGTCATGCATGGGGCCGCAGACCGCTACGTTCAGGATGACAGCGTGTTGGGTGCACGTTAAGCGGCGATGTCGGTGGGGGTGGTTGCCCGGTGGGGGGATTCGTCCAGGGATCTTCTTATGGCAATGGCGTGATCTAGATCACTTCCTCGTTCTGAGAAGAATGGCACCATTTGTTTCGTCACATGAATCGGTTCCCACGCGCGGATTTGCTGAACAGGCTCGAGGAACAACTGCGGCACTTCGATCGCAGTCCTGATTTTGGGGATGCAGAGGCGGTCGCGGCGATCCGGCAGCATCTGCTGGTCCGCATCCGCGAGGCGGAGAGTTTGGTGCGGTACCGCCTCCCGGTTCAGCGGGAGCGAGGATCGCAGGCGGAGGCGGCATAAGATGACATTCTTCGAATCCCGCAAGTCCAAAGAGATTGACCCATCCCGGAAGGCGCTCTCGAGGTTGCGCGATACACTCGACAGGCTCGAGCGTCAACAAGACGAAACGCGTCAGATTACAGAGTTGAAGCGGATCCCGGCCGGGCGTATTGCCGAAATGGAAGGCAAAACGGCGTAGAAAACACGGAGCTGGAGCAGATTTTCGAGTCCTTTTGCCCTGTCGCGTGTCCAACTTGTTAACGCAGAGGTTCCCCCAATGCTGATCATTACGACTATCTACATCGCCGAAGCGGAAGATCCAACCCAGGGTGAGGCACACGAATCCGTGTGGCAGGAAGCCGACGATCTGAAAGATGCGACGCGCCAGTGGCTCAGCATCTACGAGGGCAAGAACCGCGTGCTGCCGATTGATAAAGAGTAGGATCAGGGGCGAAGACCACAGATCCTATGGATTTGATCGGTTGCCTTATTCGGATCAGTTGCCTCAATCATGAAATAAATTGGCTGGTCGCTTCAAAGGCGCAGAGAAATATCTGTGTAAATGTGCATCTTCCGTGCGCGGCAAACATTCCAACTTATACAGGGTTTTTAGAAGCAGTCGTAGAGACGCCTTAGATCGAGATAGAAGAGGTACGACGATGATTATTGTTACGACTATTTATTGTGCGGAATCAGAGCCTGCTCAACAGCCCAAAACGGGGAAGGTCATCCAAATGACCGTCGCCGATCTCAAGGATGCCAAACGCCAATTGCTGGGCGTGTACCAGGGAACGAACCGAGTGCTTCCGTTGGATGGGGAGCGGTAAAGCAAGTAGTCAGTGATCAGATGTCAGTGATCAGTTACCAGTGATCGGCGGAGCGCGCTCTGAATCTGTTTTTTTGGCGAGATGCAGAGACTGCGCTTCGCTTGCCCCGGGCGGGCTGACGCCGCATTACTGCCAGAGCTTTTCCCAATTCCACATTTCGGATGTGAGGGCGCCGGGGAGCGGATGGCCGAGCTGGTGGGCAATCATCGAGACCTGGCCGCGGTGATGCGCTTCGTGCGCGAGCATGTAACTGAGCATCCGGGTCAGCAACTGTTGGCCTGCAGGCCAGGGCTTGGCCCAGCCATCGCGCACAAATTGCCGGACGCGTCCGGCATCGACGTCGGCGAGCATCTCTTCACAGCGCGCCGCGCTCTCAGCCAAAGCCTTGCTCGCCTGCGTCGTTGTGCAGCGTGCACGGTTGAGTTGTGCGGGGATTTTCAAATGCGGCGCGGTGAGCCTGATCCACTTCGCGCGGACGTTGTGCATGTGGGTGAAGATCGCCGCGATGGTGCGGACGTTGCCGGGCGGTTTCGCCGTCCAGACAGCGGCGTCGAGATGCTCGATGAGGAGCTGGTTCAGGCGCTCGCTGGCGGCGAAGATGTGGAGAGAGGGGTGTGCGGATTGAGCGTGCGGTCTGGGTCGACGTGTGGCCATGGCTCGCTGAATCCCGATCCACCGCACTTCCTGAAGAGCCCCTTCAAAAGGTACAGGAAGCGAGTTGCAGAGTTCAGAATAAACGGACCTAGTCGACCCGGACAATGAGTCGCTCGATACGATTTAGGTCGTGCACCCTCGGGTTGTGGTAACGCGGGCGAAGCAACTGCAGATCCCTCGACTTCGCTCGGGATGACAGCCAGGTTACGTGGTGCAAGCGAAAAGCAGAAGCAGATCCTTCGCCGCTTACGCCACGGACATTCGTCCGCGGGGCTCCAAGCTCGCGGCGCTCAGGATGACAGAGGATCTCTCCTCAAGCATGAATGCTTGCGACGCTCGGGAAGACACGAACGGCACGGGATTAGCATAGGGGCTATCGGCGATGAGGGGCATTGGCTATGGGAGAGTGCGAAGAATTCAGAGACGATTCGGGGAAGGATACGCGGGTGCGGGGGTTTCTGCATCGGGCGGCTGGTACTGTCTCGGATTGCCTGGTGCTGACACACGGCGCCGGGGCCAACTGCCAGTCTCCGCTGCTGAGAGCGCTGGCGGAGGCATTCCGTGCAGCGGGCGTGTCGGTGTTGCGATGCGATTTGCCTTTCCGCCAGGCGCGGCCGCACGGGCCACCTCCTCGAGGAAGTGCGGAGAAGGATCAGGATGGGTTGCGCGCAGCGGTTGCGGCGATGCGGCGCGAGGCGTGCGGCAGGATTTTTCTGGGCGGCCATTCGTATGGCGGCAGGCAGGCGTCGATGCTGGCTGCGGAAGCACCGGGGCTCGTTGATGGGCTGCTGCTGCTCTCGTATCCGTTGCATCCGCCGCAGAAGCCGGAGCAGATGCGCACCACGCACTTCCCTTCTCTCGAAACACCGGCATTATTTGTAAGCGGCGAGCGGGATGGGTTTGGAACGAAGGCGGAGATGGAGGCGGCGCTGAAGTTGGTTCCGGCGCGGACAGAGCTACTGATGCTTCCGGGAGCGGGACACGAGTTGATGACGCCGCGTAATCGTGCGGAACTGCCGGGACGGGTGGTGGAGGCGTTTCTAGAGTTTGCGAAAAGCTGAGTCGCGCAGGGGAGTGTTGCTCTCCCACGGTTGCGACAAAAACTAAGACGTCGCAAGGATGGGGCACCCGCGTCTCTGTGGGTGCGAGCAAGAGACAACAGCAGACCCTTCACTCCGCTAACCCCACGAACGACTTGTCGTTCATGGGGCCCCAAGCCGCTACGTTCAGGATGACAAGCCTTGATTTGGCGGAAATTTTTCGGGCTAGGCGGCGGTGTCAGTGGGGGTGGTGACCAGATGCGGGGATTCGTCCAGGGGATCTTCTACGGCGGGGCGGGGTTGTACGTGGGCCTCGGCTTCGGCGATGGCGTCGGCCAGTGATGTGGCGATGTGGAGGTCTTCGGTGCGGCTGATCATCTGGGCGGCGCGGGCCGGATCTTCGTTGTAGTGCCAGATGCCCATGATGATTTTGAGCGCGGGATTTGCCCTGCGCAGGCTGCGGAAGATGCGGTTGGCGCGGGCCATGGCGACGGGGGGCATTCCAGAGAGGAAGACGATGTCGGGTTTTTGCCCGGCAACGGCGGCGACGGTTTCATCGATGCGCTGGATGGGGATGCAGGTAGCGCGGAATCCGGCCTGGTCGAGGACCTGGGTGAGCATGGTGGAGATGAGGTCGTCGGAGCCGTCGCGGACGGGGATGACTACGACAGAGGGACCAGGGACTAGGGACGTAGAGACTGCGTTCGCGGCATTCGACGCGGATTGGGCTAGTTCGTTTTTTTCTTCCAATGCACGGAAGCCGAGTTCGTCGACCATTTCGGAGGTGCTGGAGCGGATGAAGCGTACGGTGGATTCTTCGAGCTCGCCCCTTTGGCGTTCCATTTCGACGAGCGTCAGGGCGGGGATAAGGATGGAGTCGTAGACAGAGGCGAGGGACTGGTCTTTAAGGGAAGACTCGAGGATTTCGGCGGCTTCGCGTTCGTCGTGGGCGAGCATGCGCTGGAAGAAGCAGGCGTAGGACGGGATGACGGGCTGATCGCCAAGGAGAACGGTAAGAAATTCGAGCGAGGGAACGTGGCTTCCCATGACGACAAGGCAGACGGTGAGGGGGACGGAAAGGATGAGGCCGACGGGTCCCCAGATGAGTGTCCAAAAGGAGGCGGCGATGAGAACGGCGAGCGAAGAGAGGCCGGTGTGCTTGCCGTAGATGCGCGGTTCGAGGTAGTTGCCGGTAACGATTTCGAGCAGGACAAAGGTGCCGATGATGAGGGCCGATTGGCGCCATCCATGAAAAACGGCGAGCGAGAGCAGGGTGGGCGTGATGGCGGCGACGGGAACTCCGATGTAGGGGACGAAGCGGCAGAGCGCGGCGAGGGCTGCGAAGAGGATGGCGTGCGGCAGACCGATGAAATAGAGCGCGAGGCAGACGATGGCGCCGAAGACGACGTTGACGGCGACCTGGAGGAGGAAGTAGCGGGAGACGCGGCGACTGGCCTCGCTCATGGCCTGCGTCAAGCGGGAGAGGTTGCGATCTCCGGAAAGGCGGATGAGGCGGTTGCGGAGGTCTTCGCGCTGAAGGAGGACGAAGAAAGTGAAAACGACTGCGAGCAGCGCGGTGGTGAGGGGCTCGAAGATGCCGCCGAGCTGATCGAGGCGGCCGGTCGGGCGGCCGACTTCGCGGACCTGCAGAGGGTGCTCGGGGGTGGTGCCGAGGGGCTTGGTGTCAGCTCCGGCGCGGGACGGGAGCGCTCCGGTGGAGTTGGCGATGCCGAGTTCGTTGCTGATTCTCTCGATTTCTCGCTGCGCGCGGCTGTAGGCGGAGTTGCTGGGGCTGTGGACGGCCTGCATTTTCTGCGCAATGTTGTCGCGGTAAGTGGGCAGGTCGTCGGCGATGACGATGAGTTGGGTGAAAAGGCTCCAGGTGGCGACGAGGAGGACCGCGGCGAAGGCGAGGATGACGAGCAGGGCGGCCATGGGTCGCGGAAGGCGAAGTCGTTCGAGCAAGGCGACAACAGGGGCGAGCAAGAAGGCGAAAAGGATGGCGAATGCCAGAGGGAGCAGGAGGACTTTGGCGAGATAGAGGACGGCGATGGCCAGGACCCCGACGGTGATGAACCAGAGCTGCGTAAGGATGCGTGAGGTGGACGAGGGATTCATTGTCTCTCCGGCGGCGGGTGCTGCTTTAGGTGAGATGCGGAGAGCGGGAATAGGGAATAGGGAGGGATTAGGGACCAGGGAATAGGGAATAGGGAATAGGGACTAGGGAATAGGGATGAGGGATTAGGGAATAAGGGCTGGGCGGATAGCGTGGTGATCCGCCCAGTCGTTTGAGATGGATTAACGGAGGCGGGTGGCGGTGGCGGAGGCACATCCGGCCATGAGGAGAGTTCCGGAGGCGTTGTAGAACTGCACCGTGGCCTCGTCCGTGAAGGAGTCGGCGTCTTGGTCGAGGGTGATGGCGTGGATGAGCTTTTGCGACCCCAGCTGGAAGGCTCCGCCGGTGAACAGGATGAACGCGACGTCACTGGCCGAGTAAGTGTCATGCCCGGATCTGGACCAGGTACCGAATCCGGTGCTGCGCTGGCCGGGAAGGAAGCCGGGATTGGAAGTGGCTTCAGTCACGGTGCCTCCGCGGGAAAAGAGAAGCATCGACGAGAACGACGGGCGCTTGGCCCCGGTTGTGCAGTCGTACTGGGTGACGGTGACCCACCATGCGCCTTCGAGGGTACGACGCGAGTCGAACTCGGGGGACTGAGCGTGGATGGGGACTGACGCGGCGAACGAGGCGGCGAGGATGGTGAGTGCGATGAGGCGGGCGAGAATCTGGGATTTTCCGGCTGCGGGCATGGTGACGATCTCCTTTGGGGAATGTGATTTGCAACTGCAGGGACACAGTAGCCGGGATTCAGTTGCGAAGTCTTGAGGATCGATTGAGGATTCGTGCCGGAAATGTTGAGGGGCCTTGACTCGGGTGGACGCGGGTTGCTGCTAGAATCAGCCCACATTCTGGCGAGCGGCGGGTATGACGGACAAATCCCAGGTTGCGTATGAGTTTGCCAACTTCCGGCTTTTGCCGCAGGAGAAGCAACTGATGCGCGAAGAGCGCCCGGTGAAGCTGCAGCCGAAGGTCTTCGACACGTTGCTGCTGCTGGTGGAGAATCACGGGCGACTGGTGGAGAAGGACAGTTTTCTGAAAGAGCTTTGGCCGGACACGTTTGTGGAAGAGGCCACGCTGGCCCACTGCGTGTCAGAGTTGCGGAGGACCTTGCGCGCGGAGAGCAACGGCCTGGACTTTATCGAGACCGTTGCAAAGCGAGGATATCGATTTCTGTTACCGGTGAAGACCACAGAACTGGGTACGCCTGCAGCGGCGACGTCAGCGTCGGTGCTTGCGGTGTTGCCCTTTGAAAACCTGGGGCCGGAGGCGGAGCGCGAATATCTGGCGGACGGGCTCACGGAGGAAGTGATCGCGGCGCTGGGGCAGATCGACCCGGTGCGGCTGGGCGTGATTGGGCGGACGACGATCATGCGGTACAAGCGTGCAACGAAGTCGCTCAAGGAGATTGGCGGCGAGCTGAAAGCGGCGTTCCTTGTGGAGAGTTCGCTGCGGAGCGAGGGCGGCCGAATACGCGTGACTTCGAAGCTGGTGCGGGCAAGCGACCAGGTACAGATCTGGTCGGCAACATACGACAGCGAACCGAAGAGCATGCTGGCGTTTCAGCGCGAGCTGAGCACGACGATCGCGCAGCAGATTCGACTGCGACTCTCGCCGGAGCGGCTGGATGCACTGGCGCGAAGGCAGGCGCATAACCCCGAGGCGTACGACGCGTACCTGCAGGGGCGCTACTACTGGAACCTGTTTACGCCGGCGACGACGCGGAAGGCGGTGGAATGCTATCTGCGAGCGACGCAGTTCGATCCGAATTACGCGCTGGCATGGTCGGGGCTCGCGGATGCCTATGCATCGAGCCCGATACATGGGGACGTGCGGCCTCGTGATGTTTGGGAGAAGGCGCGGCTGGCAGCGGAACACGCGATTGCGGCGGAGCCAGAGTTGGCGGAGACGCAAACTTCGTGGGGCTTTGTGAAGTTCTGGCTGGATTGGGATTGGAAGGAGACCGAAGCGGCGTATCGCAGGGCCATTGCAATCGATCCGAACTATTCGCTGGTGTACCGACTGCTGGGCATCGTGCTGGGACATATTGGACATCGCGAAGAAGAGGCGCGACATGCAATGGAGCGAGCGCGTGCCATTGATCCACTGCAAGCGATGCATCACGCGCTGTCGGCACAGGTGGCTTTTCTGGCACGGGATTACGCGGCGGCGCTCGAATTTGCGCGCCAGGCCGCAGTGGTGTTAACGGACTTCTGGATTGCGAATCTACAGATGGCGCAAGCCTATGAGCAGCTTGGGGAGGACGCGCTTGCACTGGAGGCGTTGGGTCGCGGCGGGGTCGGCGCCGAGAACAGCAAAGTGCTTTCGCTGCGCGGATACATTCTGGCGAAAGCGGGACGCGCGGACGAGGCACGCGAGGTGCTGAAGACGCTGGAAGCGATGGCGCGGGAGCGCTATATACCGCCCTATGCGATTGCCCAGGTGTACACAGGGCTGCGCCAGGACGACCAGGCATTTGCATGGCTGGAACGCGGGATTGAGGAACACGATGTACATCTGGCGATGCTGCCAACCGAACCCAAGTGGGATGCGCTGCGAGGCGATCGGAGATTTGCTGAGGTGCTGCGCAGGTGTGGATTGCCGTATGGGAGTTCTTAGTGCTTAGTTCTTGGGGCGCGATTGGGGCGAGTGCAGGAAAAGACTCGTTGATCGTTGTGCTTTCCCATGTCTCATCCGAAAGCGGTAGGAGAGGCAACCGCAGATCCTTCGACTCCGCTTCGCTACGCTCAGGATGACAAGCGTTCTTTGCATTATTCGCGGGTGACTTTGTAGCCCTGCTTTTCGAGCATGGCGGGGACGCCCTCTTTGCCGACAAGATGGCCGGCGCCGATGGCTACGAAACTGACGCCATCGCCTTTGAGCAGGTCCTGGATTTGCGCGGTGAAGCTCTGGTTGCGCTTGACCACGAGGGTCTGGAACAGCTCGGGATACTTGTCGCGGAATTCGGCGTTGTTAAGCTTGTCGAGCGCATCGACGTCGCCGGCGGCCCAGGCGGCGAGCATCTGCTTGAACTTATCGACGGCGGAATCGTAGTCGTCGAGCTCGGAGACGAGGAAGTCGAGTTGCTGTTTGTCGGGCATGTCGGCGAGGAAGTGCATTTGCTGCTCGGCGGTTTCGAATCCTTTGACGGGTTTGTTGGCTTTATCGAATTCAGGTTTGAGCTCCAGTTCGACGCCGCTGCTGGGGTCGTAGCCGGCTTGCATGATAGGCGTGAGACTGAGCATGAGGCCCGCGAGCCAGGGCTTCATGGATTCGAAAACGGCCTCGCCACCGGGGATGCCGGAGCCGGCTGCGTCCTTGGTAAGCTTGGCGAGTTGATCGGGAGTGAGCTTGGTCGAGAGTGGGTGTTGCATATCCATGCCGAGTTGCATGACGAGAGGCTGCATGGCCGCGGCGTCGTCGACATTGGGGATTTCAAGCCACAGGGTCTGACTTTGTTTTATCGCGGCGTCAATTTTGGGAGAAGAGCGCCAGGGGTCGTCCTTGGCGAGCGCGTGGACCGTGCCAAAGAGATAGACAGTGGCGTGGGGACCTTTGACGACCCAGAGGGCGGGCTCGGCTTGCGCGGTGTGGACGGCGGCAAGCAGAGCAACGAAAGCGATGATGAGTGCGGCACGTTTCCGGATCCGGAGCATCGGGGATCTCCTGAGAGAGCGATGCTGTGAGTATACGTGGGGTGAAGTCATCCACGACATGGACGGGAAACGAAGGTGTCACTAAAGCACTCTCGACAAAGAGCCCGCGCGCCGTCCAGGTTTGAGCGGCGCTACGGGCTACGGGTGCATATTGCAACGGGTTAGTGCTCGATGGAGACCGGAAGCCTTAGCCGGAGCGTCAGGTTTCCATCGTCATCTCGCTCATGTCCATTGCCGTGATTCTTCTCGTGATGATGCTCGTGCTCATGCTTCTCTTCGGGGCCGAGATGCACGTCGACGGGCTCCGAGGCGATTCCGTTGGCGATGACCACCAACTCGTAGTGGCCGTGCGGAAGATGCTGGGGCACGGCAAAATGCGTGTGATGGATGGCGCTTCCCGTAGCCACAGCCATGGTGGAGTGATCAAAGGTGCGACAGAAAACAACACCGACACCGGCTGGTCCCAGGAGACGAACGAGCGGGTAGTTGGTTGCCATCTGCGCATCGTCGCCATAAGCGTTTGCCTGGGAAAGACCATTCAGTTGCACGCCATGCAGGCGAAACGTTCCGCCCGGATGCAGATGACGAGGCACCTCGGTGATGCGCGGACGCCAGGCAGGATGAGGTCCACCGGACGGTGTGTACATTTCAATCGTGCCGGTGCAATTGGAATAAAGCACATCCCCGCTCGGCAGCACCAGCAAGCGCGCATTGAAGGTGGGTTCGCCCCCAGCGCTGGCGGGATCGGCCTGAGGATGCAGGTGCGCACCGTCGAACTCGAAGAAATGTGTCGGTGGTCCAGACCATCCGGCGTTGTACGGGCCGACCGCGACGAGCACTGAGCCATTCGGCAACAGACATGCCGGAGCGTCGAAAGCGCGCATCAGTTTGCCACCGGAGATTGGGAAATCCGGGCCGGGAATCCACGTACCGGGCTGAGTTGGGTTAATGGGCGGCAGGTAGACCGCCGTATGCCCGGTGGCGCCGGCACAGAAGACACGCCCATCGGGCATGAGGATTGCCGGGCCGATCTCGATAGAGACGCCGGGTTCGTTGAGCACGAGATCATGTCCGGGAGGCGTGGAACCGGCATGAATCCACTGGTTATTGGCGATGAGGTATTTTTCAGCGTGAGGGTGGTTGTTCACTTCGGCCACGATGATGGTTCCGTCCGGGAGCAGCGTCCAGCTTTCCTCGGAACTCGTGTCATGCTTATTTGCGCCAGCGGCCCAGGTTCGAGAGACGGGATCAAAAATCGCCGTGTCGACGGCGTTGATATTTCCCATCAGCACTCTGCCGTCGGGTAGCACGCAGGTTGGCGCGTCGCCGATGTTGCCCCATCCCGGAGGCGTGGGAGCGGACGCCCACGAGTCGGCGACAGGGTCGTAGATGGAGCATGCAAGGAGATCGACACCTACCGCACCGCTCACGTTGTATTCGCCGCCGGCAACGAAGACGCGACCATCGCGCAGAACGGCGGAAGCGAAATAGAGAGGCGCATCCACTGGGCCATTCTGTCCCAGGGGCGCGTTTGACGGCATCGGCGTGAGCTTGTGCCAGGTGCCGTTGGCGTAGTTCATGAAGGCGTCGGGCACGAGCCGATACCAGTTGGGGGTGATTGATCCTGCCGCTTCATATTCGTGACACATCACACTACCGTCGGTCAGCAGCAGCATCGTATCGATGGCAACCGGAGGCTGATGTCCGAGGGGAGACCATGTTCCAGCCATTGCGTTCCTCCTTCTGCATTTCGAAGAGCGAAGCCGCTGTGCGCATTTCACCGAGAGCACATTGACTCTCATGTGTCTCGGCCGATTTCCGGCAAAGTACCGAGCACCGCGGATTCACTTGTATAGTGATTCTCGATCTTCCTTCGTTTCTTCTGAAACTCCGCAGCGCTCGCGGAGGTGCGTCTTTTGGATCGGCATTCTGCTCAGAACAATCGGGATGAACACGTGTGCAGGGGAATCTGCAAAGTTGCGAACTCTCTTCTCAGGAATAAAACCAAGAAGGAGGAAATCGCAGAAGTGGCATTCGATCGGACGCCCATGCGGGGCGCTAAGACACGATGAGGATGGAGACCTGGCGCAAGATTGATTCGTCGTGTTCTGCCAGGGTCGGATTCAAGCGGCTTGATGCAGGGAAGCGACCCGAAGGGTTTCCGGCTGCTTCCCTGCGCTGGCTCAGAAGCTGAACTTCGCTGCTAGCTGGAACGCGCGCGGACCGCCGGAGCCGAAGACTCCACCCGCTGTGGAGACGGGCGTTCCAAAGCTGGACGAATAGTTTGGATTGTTTTGATCCGGCGAGAGCGTGTTGGCAAAGCCGGAGTAGTTGAGATTACTGACGCCGAGAATGTTGGTGACGTTGAAGATGTTGAAAGCTTCGCCCAGCAGATTGAGGCTGTAGCGGTCGTGGAAGCGGAAGGTGCGATCAAGGCGAAAATCAAGCGAGTTGAAGCTGTCGTTGAAACGCGCGCTGGGGCTGACCAGGGGGAGAATCACGTTGCCGTTGGCGCTGGCTTCGAAGACTCCGCCGGCTGCATCGGTGCTGGCGATGAAGGCATTCAGTTGCCGGGCGTTGTGAAATTGGCGACCGCCGGCATTGCGCTGCAGGGTGGGTACGCGCTCGCTGCCATCAGGAAGAAGGATGTCCATCGGAACACCGGAAGCGATGGTCCAGATGGGCGCGAAGTGGAACTGAAGAGGCAGATTGGCGATGCCTGACATGACGAGACGGTGGCGCTGGTCGTTGGGGGGAGGGCCGTATTCGCGTTGCAGATTGGTGGGGTCGATGGGCGAGTATTCAAACGGAATCTGGTCGTCGTTGGCATAGTTGAAAGCCTTGGCGAGGGTGTATGCGGCATCGAACTCACCGTATTTCCTGAATTGCTGACGAACGCTGACCCAGAGCGCGTCGTATTTCGTATTGACGGCGGACTCGAGGTCGGTGACATTGTCGGGTCCCTGCGTGTCGGGGTTGTACACGGTGCCGACAGGACGACCGATGATGAAGCGCGTGCCGAGGTTGTGAACGCCATCCACTTTGATGAGAAGTCCGCGGCCAATTTGTTTTTCGATGCCGAGATTGAACTGCTGGACCATGGGATTGCGCATGTGGTTGCTGATGACGTCGATGCCGGCAGCGCCCGCGCCGGTGAAGACGAATCCGCTGAACGGGCTGGCGAGAACTTCGGGAGCGCCGGGGACGAATGTCCCGTCGGGATTGAGATAGACGGGAATCCCATTTTGATCGGTCACAACGTTGCCAGCAGTGACGTTGAGCGCGAGGGCGCGGCCATCGAATCCCTTTTCGAGCGACATGATTTCAAGCGTGATGCGGTCGTAGTAGATTCCGTAGCCGCCGTGGAAGCTGAGATCGGGATTCACAGCGTAGTTGAACCCAACGCGCGGCCCCCAGTTGTTGAAGTCGCGATGGCGCGTGCCCTGGTAGAACGACTGCACGATGGGATTGCGCTGGCTATACCAGCTCAGGTTGTTGAGATTGGAATCCATTTCCCAGCGAAGGCCAAGATTGAGGGTAAGTTTGGAGAGGGCTTTCCAATCGTCTTGAGCGAATAGCGCGAAGTGGTAGCTGTCGTCGTTGGGTAGATCGAGCGGGCGCGTGGGCGTGGAGCTGCGGAGACCGACGGCGAAGAGCAGATCGTTGTCGTCGACCTTGCCGTCCTGATTGCGATCGAAGTCGGGAAAATCTTCCACGGTCTGGATGTTGCCTTGCTGAAACACGCCGAGATTGAAGTCAGCGTCGATGGACTGCACTTCCCCGCCGAAGCTGAGGGTGTGATTGCGGCGCGTCCAGCTGACGATGTCGTCGCCCTGCAGGCGGAACTGGAGGGTCTGCTGGGGGACACGGTAGGTAGCGCCGTCGTCGAGGTCGGGGTAGGTGATCTGCGGCGCGGTGGAAGTGGGCGAAGTGGTGTTGATGAAGTTGTTGTCGGCGAAGCTCATCCGATTGATGACACTGGGCGTGAAGATGTGGACCCAGTCGGCGACGAGCCCCTGGAGATGATTCACGGCGGTTTGGCGATAAGCCGCAGTGCCAAGGGAGCGGTCGAGTTCGCTCTGGCTCAGGTCATCTTCCAGTTCCAGCGACTCGCGGAAGCCGATGCGGTCGCGATCGGTTAACTGCCAATCGATCCTTTCGGTGGTGAGAAAGTCATGCAAAGGAGCGGTAGCGAAGACACGGTTAATGACCCGATTCACGGTGTCGCGCTGACCGACGAGATCGGCGCCGAGCTGCTGGCGATCTTCCACGGCGACGAACCACCAGGCTTTGTCACGGCGGAAGGGACCGCCGGCGTCGCCGGCATATTGCTGGCGATGAAATGTCGGCGACTCGCCGGGGATGGGCTGATAAGTGGCGGGGAGTCCCTGAAGGTCGCGGTCGCGCTCGTAAAGGGCGAGGCCACCATGAATGTTGTTCGAGCCCTGCTTGGTGACGACGTTGACGACGGTAGAACCGGAGCGGCCAAGGCCGGCGGAAAAGCGGTTGCTGGCGATCTGGAATTCCTGTACGGCATCTTCAGGGATGTTGACGAGCGAGCCGCCTACGGCATCGTCGTTGTTGTCGGCGCCGTCGATCATGACATTGCCGCCGCGGCCAGTCTGGCCGGCGGAGGAAATCACAACCGTATTCTCCTTCGTGGGATCGAAATTGGGGGCTGGGGCGTTGCCGGGCACAAGATAGGCCAGTTCAAGATAGTTGCGACCATTGAGAGGAAGCGTTTCGATCTGGCGCGATCCGATGACACCCCCGAGGTCAGAGCTTGTGGTGTTGACGCCAGACTGGCTTCCAGCATTGACTTCGACATCCACATGCGTCGCGGTGAGGCCGAGGCGGACAGGAATGTTCAGGGTCTGTCCCACTTCGAGATGGACCGCTTCGTGCCACGGAGCGAAGCCGGATGGCGCGGCGACAGAGAGCGTGTAATTGGCGGCTTCAAGCGTGGCGAAGTTGAATTCCCCACCGTTGCGAGTCGTAAAAGTACGAACCGTGCCCTGCGCAACGTTGCTAAGCGTGACGACAACCTGGGCAATGAACTTGCCGCCGGGATCGATGACCGTTCCGCCAATGTCGCCGGTGGCGGACTGTTGCGCGCCGGAGGGAAGAACCATGACCGAAGCGAGAAACAGCGATCCGTAGATCGCTTTGCAGAATCTGGATGCGAACAATACGACCTCCATAGTTGCGACTGCATGGACAATCAGCCTCCGGTGTTACAGGGGATTTGAAGTCTGGGGCTGAAGCTCATGCGGACTCTACCGGACGTACACGACCAGGAGCATCGGCTTAATGGAGGATTGGGGCATCCATCGAACGGCGTAGAACCACTTCGGCGCGAAAGCGTCGCGCACGAGAGGACTTGCGTTGATTTGTCAGGCGGAGATGAGGAATTTACCGTCGCGCATGATTTGTTCTTCCCCTTCGGGGGATTCGAGCCAGATGTTGAAGCCCAGCCCGACGACATCGATGTGAGTGCCGGAGCGCCAGGGAGCGCCGGTATGTTCGCCGTACGGATTGCCGAAGGCGATATGGATGCCGGGGAATTTTTCGTCCTGGAGGATATTGCCGATGACGCGAGAGACGCCGATGTTGGTGCCGATGGCGAATTCGCCGACGCGATCGGAGTTTTCGTCGGTGTGGGTGTAGGTCCAGAAGTCCCGCTCGAGCTGCTGGTTGGAACTGGTGCAGGAGACAATGCGGTTCTTCGCAATCTCGATGGTAAGGGGCGTTGCGGCGAGCAGGCCGTAGCGCGCGCAGAGCCAGTCGCCGACTACGCCGTCGACAACAAAGGTGCCGTTGACTTCGCCGGGCGAGGTGAAGCATTCGCCGCCGGGGAGGTTGCCCCACTTTTCCGGCGAGATGATGCCGGAGGTCTTGAACCATTTGTAGCCGGGGTTCATATCGGAGACGATGCTGGTGCCGGCGGTTGTCGTAGCCCGGATGCGGGTGGCGCGGCGGACACGATCGAGGACCTGTTGACTGAGGCGGTCGACCCGGTCGTAGTCGGAGCGCATGCCATCGCACATGATTTCGGGGGTAATGTTGACCATGTGTGCGTGGCGCATGCGGCGGCGGTTGACGACGTCGGTCATCTGCATGCGGGAGTGGAGTTCGTTGGCCTGCACCTGTACGGCAAAGATGGAGACCTGCGAGGTTTCCATGTCTGCGAGGACGGCAGCCGGCATGTCGGTGAGGGGGCGAGTCGCGAGGTCCTCGAGAATGAAGGCGTTGAAGGGGCATCCGCGTTCGGCGAGTTGCGCGGCGATAGAGGCAGCGATGGGTTCAGTGACGCGGTCGGTGATGAGCGTGACCTTCTCGTCGGGCTGGATACGCAGGCAGGTGAAGACGGCGGAGCGGGCGCCGGGGATGAATTCTGAGGGATAGGCCAGCGAAAGCAGGTGCGAGGCGGTTGCGGTGGGGCTTGCGATGATTGTGCTCCGTCGGAATGGGGATGCGCTTCCCCACCCAAGCAGAGCCTGGATGGGGCACCCGGCGCGTATCTATTTAGGTTAACAAAGTTCGTGCTTAGACGGGGCGCGGTCGACCAGGTGATTACGTTTGGCGCGCATCCGGTTCGCTGTGATCGTAACTCCAGGCGGAAGTCAGGGTTGGGTCTGGTCCCACATGTGGCTTAGTTGCTGCTTATGCGTGGTTTCGAAGCGTTTTTCCTCAGCCTTGCGCTCCTCGGCGGTGGTGGGCGACGGCCAGATGGTGAAGTCTCTGAGCGCGAGCCGGGCGGGTTGGCCATGGAGCGAGACGAGGGCATCCTGCAGTTCGAGCAGGGATCCGCGGGACAATTGCAGCTCATGCTCGTCGGGCTGATAGAGCGTTCCTTCGGGGTAATCGAGGAAGGGTGTTCCCGTTTGCTCGATATGGTTGCCGAGGACTTGGGCGACAGGCTTGCCGGTCGTGAATTGAACGAGACGAGTGACACTGGCAACGAATTCGTGGAAGTTATGAACATAGAGACGGCCGGGATAGAGCGTATCGCCGGAAAACAGAATGGCCGTCTTGCGGTCGTAAAGGGCGATGCTTGCGGCCGAGTGGCCGGGAATGGGAATCGCATCAATCACGCGGTCGCCAAGATCAACG
Source organism: uncultured Acidobacteriaceae bacterium (assembly GCA_963830285.1). GTDB lineage: Bacteria > Acidobacteriota > Terriglobia > Terriglobales > Acidobacteriaceae > Telmatobacter. The sequence continues at coordinate 133,345 of CAWHLU010000005.1, read as the reverse complement.
CTGCCGATGTCGTCTGGCCAATGAGCGATGTGATAGAGGCTCATGTTCGCGTCGACCTTTGCAGGGACGAGAGTGATGGGGATTGCGGGATCGTTCAGCGCCTGCAAGGCGGCGTCTCCAGCGACGTGGTCTCCATGCTCGTGGGTGTGAACGACGAGCAACGGAATGGTTGTCAGGGAATTTCTTTTCAACCAGCGATGGATGGTGTTTTGCAGGGCTGGCGCGAGATTGCCGTTGCGCGAGCCTGTGTCGAGCAGAAGCGCTCTCTCCTTGCCGAAGAAGAGATAGAGGAATGGCTTTTCGAAATCGGTGCAACCGGATTGGCGAAAGATGTACAGGCCGGGATTGTACTCATGCACCTGCCACTCGGGCATTTCCATGCAGCGAGGACCGCCGGTGGCCCAGCGCTCGGGCAGGACGCCACGTTGGATCGAGCCGCCATCGGGTTCAGGCAGCTGGGCCTGGCAACCGATATGGATCGCGAACAATGCCAACATCAGCGCGTATGAACTGCGTCGCTTCATTGAGGTTCCTTCGCCGGATGGGATCCGGGTTTTGATTTCTGCAGTCCCATCATCATACGTTTCCGCGTGAAAGAGGCTCGCTGGGTCGGGTAGTATTTGGGTCGAGCAGCATTGTAGACATCTCGGTCTTCCTGGCCAGGATAAGCAATCCATTCGGTTCATCAGGTTTTTGAGAGGGGTTGGGGATATGCATGACGCAGAGAATGGTTTCGTTGGCGGCAGGACTTTTGCTGGTTGCGAGCGTCGGGGCGCCGAAGGCCTTTGCGCAGGGTCCGACGGTAGAGCAGCCGGACAAGTACACGTGGCTCGAAGACATCCACAGTGAGAAATCGATGGAGTGGGTGAAGGCTGAGAACGCGCGGACGGCTGAGGTGATGGAGAAGCAAAAACCGTTTGCGGAGCTGAATGAAGAAGCACTGAAGGTGCTGGATTCTCCAGACAAGCTGGCGTCTCCGCAGTTTCTAGCTGGGATGGTGTACAACACGTGGCGCGACAAGGATCATGTACGCGGCATCGTGCGGCGGACGACGCTGGAGAGCTACCTGACGGATGATCCGAAGTGGGAGACGATCATCGACTACGACGCGCTGGGAAAGCAGGACAAGCAGAGCTGGGTCGGCCATGGGCTAGGCTGCATGCCTCCGGAGGATGAGCACTGCATGGTGGCGCTGTCGGCGAGCGGCGAAGATGCGGCGACTTTGCGCGAATTCAATTTGAAGACGGGGACGTTTATCGAAGACGGTTTTGTGATGCCGCGCGGCAAGCAGCGGACGGCATGGGTGGACAAGGACACGCTGCTGATCGGGCGCGATTGGGGTGCGGGCACGATGAGCACATCGGGGTATCCACTTACGGTGAGGCAATGGAAGCGCGGCACTCCGTTGGATAGCGCAAAGGAGATATATCGTGGCGAAACGAAGGACATGGGTGTTGATCCGCACGTCATCGTGGACGGACAGGGCCATCACGCGGTCATTCTCGAACGCCTTGTGACATTTTTCGAGCATGAGAATTACATCCTGCTGACAGACGGTCCGAAGAAGCTGGGCCTGCCACCGAAGTCGAGCCTGGAGGGAATGCAGGACGGCCAGTTGCTGGTGTCGCTGGAGCAGGATTGGACACCGGAGGGACAGACGAAGAGCATTGCGCAGGGTACGGTGATATCGCTGGACCTAAGGGCTACTCAAGCTGACCCAGTTCACCTGAAACCGACAATCGTGTTTGCGCCGACGGAACGTGAGTTTGCACAGCAGGTGGTGACGACGAAGAATCACGCTGCTGCTGACGACGCTGGAACATGTGCAGGGGCGCGCGTATGTCTACACGCACGGGAAGGACGGCGCGTGGACGCGGGTGAAGCTGCCGATAGAGGACAACCAGTCGATCGGGATTTCAGCGGCAAGCTTGCTGGACGACAGGTTCTTCCTCTCGGAGACGGGATTTCTGACGCCCTCGAGTGTGCTGCTGGGCGATGCTGCGGACGGTTCTCTGAAAAAGGGAAAGACACAGAAGGCGCTCTTTGACGCGTCGCGCGATGTAGTGGAGCAGCTGGAGGCAACTTCGAAGGACGGGACGAAGGTGCCGTACTTTGTGGTGCATCGTAAAGACATTCCCATGGACGGGAGCACGCCTACGCTGCTTACGGCGTACGGGGGGTTCCAGGTTTCGAGTCTACCCGTTTACAACCCGGTGATGGGCAAGCTCTGGCTGGAGCACGGGGGCACGTATGTGCTGGCGAATATTCGCGGAGGCGGGGAGTTTGGTCCGGCGTGGCACGATGCAGGATTGAAGACGCATCGGCAGTGCATTTATGACGACTTCTACGCGGTAGCCGAGGACCTGATCACGCGGAAGTTCACGTCTTCACGACGGCTTGGGATTCAGGGCGGATCGAATGGCGGACTGCTGATGGGCGTGGAGTTCACCCAGCATCCGGAGATGTGGAATGCGGTGGTGATCCAGGTACCGCTGCTGGACATGCTGGGCTATGAACACATGTCGGCGGGCGCGTCGTGGGTGGGCGAGTACGGCTCAGTCACAGTGCCGGCGGAGCGGGCGTTTCTGGCTTCGATTTCGCCGTACAACCAGCTTAAGCCGGATGCGCACTATCCGGAGCCGCTGATCTTTACGACGACGGCTGATGATCGCGTGGGGCCGGTGCATGCGCGAAAGTTTGCCGCGAAGATGGAGGAGTACCACGAACCGTTCTACTACGACGAGATCACGGAGGGCGGGCACGGAGCGGGCGCAGACAACCGGCAGGCGGCTCGGACATGGGCAGAGGAGTCCGCGTACCTGATGATGAAGCTCATGAATTGAGGGTGTCGCCTGATCAATGCGGGAATCGAGACATTGCGCGTGGGAAGGCTCTTGCTTTCCCACCCATGCCGCGATAAGACCGCGGCATGGATGAGGCACCCCGAATCTTGCTTGCCCTCCTACGCATGCAGCGATAAGACCGCGGCTTGGGGGGCACCCTGCTCTACCCTTCAGGTCGTTCGGCGCTCACGAGGACGCATGCTGATTGGGGGTTGGGGTATTCCACGACTGCGGTGAAGACAGAGAAACCGCGACGTCGGGCCAGCGGACCGCCTGCGCGATGCAGATGATGTGCAAGATCAGGAATAGCGGCACCCCAAATGTGGGAATCAAACTCATGGGGAGCACAGTCATCGCGGCTGCTCCAATTCCGTGAGGGTTGAGCATACTCGGCAACCGGGCCGAGCGCCACCGCGGTCACCAGATCCGTGATTCCCAGGAGTTGCCAAAAGATGAAGCTTTTGCGATGACCAGGAGCGGCCAGCCCGAGAGCCACGAATGGCGCGGTTGCTCCGATGGCAATGTCGCCCCACCCTGCCGGTAGAGCAAACAGGCCAGGGAGAATTCCGTAGGCAGCCAGGGCGAGGAAAGTAAAGCCCGCTATCCTCCAGCTCTGCACAAGCGTTAGCGTGCGAGGACTCAGAGACAGGGCGAATTCGCGGAATTTTGCGGATGAGAGGAACCAGCCCAGGAAAAGGACGATGGGCGTCAGAGCAGCCAGTCCAAGGGGCAACGGTGGTTGGTTGGGGCCGTTCGTGTAGAGATGCAGAGCGGAGGCTACGAGGGAGAAGACGAACCAGGCGGCGATGATTCCGCCCGTGAGCTTTGCGTATTTTGACATGGGGAATCTCCTATTTTGTGACCACTGAGGTCACTTTGTTGGTTAGGGCCAGCAAGGATATCCAGGGTTCGTCTCCCAGCTGCCGGCGAAGGCGTGCCTGCACCTTCTGCCAGACAGGGAGCGCGCGGTTGAGTTGAGCGTGCCCGGATTGGGTCAGGCGCAGTTGACGTTGTCGCCGGTCATCACCGTGAAGTTTTTCGATCCAGCCGTGCCTGGTCATGATGTCGAGAGTGCGTGTGAGAGTGGTGCTGTCCATTGCCAGGATTTCTCCCAGCCTTCCCTGTGTTACGGGCCCGGTACGCGATAGAGCTTGCAGGATCGTGAACTGCGTAGGGGTGAGACCGAGCGATCGCATCGCGTCGTCATAGTGTTGCGTGAGCGCCCGGGCGGCGCGGCGGAAGCTCGCACATAAGCAGTCCAGAACCGGCATGGATGATTCGTTCATGCACGGTAGATGTATATACATGTATTGAGGATTCAGAATAAGAATGAACGAATCGGAGGACGGATTCGCAGTGGAATGCTCCAGCAGGCTCTGGAACATTCAGCGCGAAGGGTTCTTGCTTTCCCACCCATGCCGCGCAAGACCGCGTCATGGATGGGGCACCCCGGTTCCTGGGTTGGATGGAGCGCCGGTCGCGGTTTATGCCGCCAGGGTTTCCTGTTCTTCGAGGGCGCTGCGGCGCATGGGCTGTCGTTTCCAGTAGGTGAGCGAGCGCCAGACCCACTCCATGGGACCGAATTGGAAGTGGCGGAGCCAGATGGGGCTGAGGATGAGATTGCATGCCCAGACGCAGGCGACGACGGCATAGAGCTGATAGTACTCAAGCTTGCCGTAGAGGCCGAAGCCGAAGCCATTGAAGAGAAGGCTGCAGCTGATGCTGGTGAAGAGGTAGTTGCTGAGCGCGGTTTGTCCGACGGCGGCAACGCGGCGGGTGAGACCCTGGAAGAGGCCAGCCTTGGCGACCAGGACAACCAGTGCGACGTTGGCGATGGCACCGGTGAGGCGGCCAAGCTGATAGAGGACCCACCAAGGGTTGTCGGGCTGGAAGTTGTCGCGAATGAATCCCCAGGATTCAAATCCGTTGATGGGAATACTGATGAGAAATCCGATGGCGATCGTCCAGCCATAGACTCTGTAGCTGAGCGCACCGGTGAGGAAGCCCATGCGATAGAGGGCCATGCCGATGAGCATCATGCCAAGAACGTCGGGGAAACCGAACTTGTAGTAGCTCGTTGCCTGGATGCGCGGACCCCATTGGGCACGCCACTTCAATTGATCGAGGTAACTTCCGCGCATGGCTTTGAGATCGTCGTCGTGGATTTTCTTGCGGCGATCATCGGCATCCTTCATTTTCTTGATTGCATCCTGTTGAGCCTGGGTCAGTTTCTTGCCGGAGTTCTGAAGGGCAAGGGCGGCCTGGGCCTCACGGCGCGACTGGACTCCATCCATGGCGAAGTAGATGTCGGCGCCGACGCCCATGGCGAGAACAAGCAGGCCGGCGATGAAGAGATTGCGGAACCGCACTTTTCGGCAGGGGTAGAGAAAGAGCAGCGCGGTGAGCCCATACCAGTAGAGGATGTCGCCCATCCAGATCAAGTAGAAGTGGAGGACGCCGAAGAGGGCGAGCCACATGTTGCGGCGGAGGAAGATGTCGGCGACATTCCTGGCGCCACGGCGCTCGGCGCGCTCCGTAAGCAGGATGACCCCGGCGCCGAAGAGCATGGAGAAGGCGGCACGCATCTTGCCTTCGAAGAGGACCCAGCGGAGTGTCCACGCAACGAGGTTCCAGGTGCGGTGATTGCCTACTGAAAGCGGGTTGATGTACATCTCCCACGGCCCCGAGAAGCTTCCGATATTCATAAGCAGGATGCCCATGAGAGCGACACCGCGGACGACGTCAATCGTCGGGATGCGTTCCCTCTGGGTGACGGGGCGCGGCGCTGGTTCCGGTGTGGCAGGGGGTTCAGTGGCGATGCTGGTCGGGGTCTCGGCCTGGACCTCGGCGAGAGCGGTCGCATCCTCTGTGAATGACGAAGTGGAGAGAACTTCAGTCACGGGGCGCCTCCGGGGAATGGAAGTATGGGCCCTGGGGGAAACGATGTGCTAATTTAGCACGACGGCAAACCAAACATCGTCTGAAAAACGGCGACTTGGGCCATGTTTTGCCGCTTTCAGCCGGGAACGCGTGACTGTCAGTGGAGCGTCTCCACAGCCCCTCCCGAGAGTCCGCGGGTCGGGACCTAGAATGAAAGAGCGCGGTCCGGCTTGATAGAAAGTGACGGACGCGGCAGGATCGTTTCAAAGAAATCAGGAGGTAACCGATGGGATCAGCGGTGGCGGCAGTGGAACGGACGCACGAGCAGAAACTGGATCTGCTGGCGGAAGTAGCGGTCCAGGTGGGATTGGGATTGAAGGAAGGCCAGGAACTGGTGATGACGGCGTCGCTGGATGCGATAGCGCTGGCGCGGCGGATTACCGAACAGGCATATCGCGCGGGCGCCTCGCTGGTGACGACGCTCTACACCGATGATGAAGCTACGCTGATGCGGTATCATCACGCGCCGGACGCATCCTTCGACAAGGCGGCAAAGTGGCTGTATGACGGGATGGGCGCGGCATTCAAGAGCGGCGCGGCGCGGCTGGCGATTGCGGCTGGGAATCCGTCGTTACTGTCGAATGAGGATCCGGACAAGGTAGGGACGAGCGAATCGGGCGGTGTCGCAGGCATATCGGCCGGCGTTGGAGTTGATTACGCGGCACGAGATCAACTGGACGATCGTGTCGTGTGCGACGCCGGCGTGGGCGGCGCAGATGTTTCCCAACGATGCGCCGGATGTGGCTCTCGCCAAGCTGTGGGAGGCGATCTTCCAGACGACGCGTATCAACATGGAGGATCCGGTGAGCGACTGGAAGCGGCATGACGCAGGGCTGCACAAGCGCGCGGATTATCTGAATGAGAAACGGTATTCGGCATTGAAGTATCGCGGACCGGGAACGGATTTCACGCTTGGGTATGGCCGACGATCACGTGTGGATGGGCGGCGGAACGACGGCGGGGAATGGGATTTATTGCATTCCGAATATGCCGACGGAGGAAGTGTTCAGCATGCCGCACAAGGATCGGGCAGATGGGGTCATTACGGCGACCAAGCCGCTGTCGCACCAGGGCACGATGATCGAAGGGATTCACGTGCGGTTTGAAGGCGGGCGAATTGTGGAGGCGCATGCTTCGCGCGGAGAAGAAGTGCTGCGCAAGCTGATTGATACCGATGACGGCGCACGGAGGCTGGGCGAAGTGGCGCTGGTTCCGCACTCGTCGCCGATTGCAGCGAGCGGTCAGCTTTTTCTGAACACGCTGTTCGATGAGAACGCGGCGTCGCATATTGCGCTGGGGCAGTCGTACTCATCGACGGTGCGCGATGGCGACAAGCTGAGCAAGGAAGAGCTTGCGGCAAAGGGCGCGAACGAGAGCCTGATCCACGTGGACTGGATGATCGGGTCGGACAAGCTGGACATCGACGGCGTGACTGCGACGGGCAAGCTGGAACCGCTGATGCGCGGAGGGGAGTGGGTGTAAAGCCAACCCATCGACCAGGACTTTCAATGGCGGTGCAAGCGTTCGTGCTCTCCCACCCTTGGCGCAAAAACCAAGGGCGCGCCAAGGATGGGGCACCCACGTCGCGGAACAAGGTAAATGGGGACCGCAGCTCTCGCGAGTCGGACGGGGAGATAAATGGGAAAGATTGGAATCATCGGCGCGGGCAGCGTCGGCGCGACAATTGCTTACGCAGCGCTGATCCGCGGGGTGGCGCGGGAGATCAGTCTTTTTGATATTGCGCGATCGAAGGTGGAAGCCGAGGTGCTCGATCTGAACCATGGGTTGCTGTTCGCGCCGCAGGCGAAGGTAGATGGCTCAGATGATGTGGAGGTGCTGCGGGGCGCGGACGTGGTGGTGATGACCGCTGGCGCGAAGCAGAAGCCGGGACAGACGCGCATGGACCTGGCAGAAGCGAATACGCAGATCTGCAAAAAGATTCTGCCGGAGGTTGTCAAGGTCGCGCCGGATGCGCTGCTGCTGATGGTCACGAATCCAGTGGACGTGGTGACGGAGGTGGCGCTGAAGCTGACCGGGCTGCCGTGGCAGCGCGTGGTGGGATCGGGAACGGTGCTGGATAGTTCGCGGTTTCGATACCTTGTGGCGAAACACTGCAACGTCGCGGTGCAGAATGTGCATGCGTACATTGCAGGCGAGCACGGCGACTCGGAGATTCCGCTGTGGGCGAGCGCAACCATCGGGTCGATTCCGCTGAGCCAGTGGAGCGTGGAGGGGCATGGACGGCTGACCGCGTCGGACAAGGACGCCATCGTAAAGAATGTAAAAGAAGCCGCGTATCAGGTGATCCAGGGCAAAGGCGCGACGAACTACGCTATTGGGCTTGCGGTGTGCAACATCCTCGAAGCAATTCTGTTTGATGAGCGGCGTGTTCTGCCGGTAAGCGGATTGCTGCGCGGATTCAGGGGCATGGAGGATGTGTGCCTGAGCCTTCCGCGGATTGTGGGGCGCGGCGGGATTGAGGCGCCGCTGCCGATTCCGATGACGGTGGATGAGGAGAGCGGGCTGCACGAGAGTGCGGCAAGGATTCGTGCGGTTGTGCGGGGATTGGGATACTAACACCGGTCTCTTAAGCCGAGTTGATCAAGACGCTCGGGACCTGGGATCGCCTTGTTGCAGGGTCCTGCCAGGCGCGGCGGTATCGCAATTTATGAGAGCGTTTGCAGGGGGGGCCGGCGCATGTCTTCGTTTGCGAACCGAGGGGGAGTGACCAGGGCGAGTCGCGTGTATCGGCTGAGCCCGTGGATTCGCATGTTTGCGGGAACCTTTCTTGCTTTCTGCCTGCTGGGTTTGTTGGGACTGCTGTGGAGCCAGCATGCCGGAATGCAGGGACGGAATCCAGCGGAGATGGTGGAGTGGGCGGCGATTGTGCTGTTTGCAGTGTGCTGGGCGATTTATGTTTTTGGCGCGGTGATTGTGCTGTCGGAAGACACGATCGAAAAGCGGACGCCGCTGAAGACTGACAGCCTGCGCTTCGCGGAGATTCGCGGACGGCGCGAGACGGTGCATCGGAATTTCGATGGCAGTTATATCCGGTATCTTCAGGTGGTCCCGCGCGATCCGCTGTTGCCGTTGATCCGTTTTCAAAAGTTCTACGTGTTCGATGCGGCGTTTTATGCGTGGTATGACGATCTGCCCGACCTGGACGCGATGGACAGAACACGGAACAGCGAATCCGCGTTCGAGAGAATGTGACGGAAGTGGCGATCCAGGAGGGCCGGAAGGAGACCGGGGATGTTTGAGCGATACACGGAGAAGGCGCGGCGAGTCATCTTTTTTGCGCGGTATGAAGCGAGCCAGTTTGGGTCGCCGTACATCGAGACCGAACACTTGCTGCTGGGGCTGCTGCGCGAGGACAAGGCGCTAGGCCATCGCTTTCTGTATTCGCATGGCACAGTTGAGTCGATCCGCCGGCAGATTGAATCGCATACGACGATTCGCGAGAAGGTTTCGACAAGTGTGGATCTGCCGCTATCGAACGAATGCAAGCGGGTATTGGCGTATGCGGCTGAAGAAGCGGAACGGCTGGGGCACAAGCACCTCGGGACAGAGCACTTGTTGCTGGGGCTGCTGCGCGAGGAGAACTGCTTTGCGCAGCAGATCCTCAAGGAACGCGGAATCGAACTCGAGACCATCCGCGAGAGCCTGGCGAAGAACGCTATGGAATCGTCTATCTCGCATCGCGCGGCGATGCGAAGCGGTGTGACAGGACAGAGTATTGCGGGCCTGTTTGTCGATCTGACGCAGAAGGCCGCGGATGGAGCGCTGGAGCCGGTGGTGGGGCGCGATCTGGAGTTGGACACGATGATCGAGGTGCTCTCAAAGAAAGAACGCCGGAATCCGATGCTGCTGGGTGAGCGTGGCTCGGGAAAGACGGCTATTGTGGAGGCGCTGGCACAGCGGATCGCGGAAGGAAAAGTGCCGGCGGCGCTGGCGCAGATGCGAGTGCTGGCTGTCTCGACCGAGGTGCTCTCGGCGTGGACGCAGGGCCGGGAGAGATTTGAAGCCCTGGCACAATTATTGGGAACGGTTGCCAACTCGGCGAACCTGATTCTGTTTGTGGACGGATTGCGTGGGACAGCGGGTACTGCGCCGGGCAAGGCTCCGGGACAGGATCTCGCGGGAGTACTCACATTCGCAATGCAAGAGGCTGAGGTACGGTGTATCGCGGCCGCATCGCAGAGGGACTACGAGACCGCATGCGCATCGTATCCGGGATTGGAGAAGGTATTTCAAACGCTGTATGTGAAGCAACTGGATGCTTCGGGAGCCTTGGCTGCGCTGAATGCGCGCAAACAGCGGCTGGAGCAATTTCACGAGGTGACGTTGGCAGGTGAGGCGCTGGAGTGTGCGGTGCAACGAGCGGACGGCTATCTAAAAGAGAAAATGCTGCCGGGGAAGGCGCTGGAACTATTGGACGCGGCGAGCGCGGCTGTGAAGCTGCGGGGCGGCGCAGAGCCGAACGAGATTATTGAACTAAAGAAGAAGCTCTCATTCATCCAGCACCGATTGGCAATCGAGATCGCCAATCATGAATTCGAGAAGGCGCGGTTCTACCAGGACGAGGAACGGAAAGAGCGGGAGAACCTGGCGGCTCTGAGAGAACGGCACGGGCTCGATGCGGCTCCGGCATTGACGGTCGGTCGCGAAGATGTGGAGCAGATCATTGCGAAGTGGGCACAATATCCATACACGGCGCGAGAGCTACGAGCGTAGATAGGCCAGGATTACTCTGACGATTTCTGCCTTGACTTCTGCGAGGGGCAGATGCGTAGACCGCTGCTGAACCGCGCCGTGACAAAGCGATTCGAAGATGCGGGTCACCACGAATACATGCATCTCGAGATTGCGACCCTTCTTTAGCTCGCTTGATCGGGCCGAGAGGGCGAGACGGAATGTACCATGCATTCGCTCGGCGAAGCTCTTTGTTCCGGCCGCCTGAGGCGACACATGCGCCACAAACAGATCGTGAAGCTCGGGGTCGGCGGAGTGGGTGTCGATCATGGCGTCGACCAGCGCACGCGTGAGGCGCTCGAGGGTCACGGATGCATTTTGAATGAGGGCGGTTTCGATGGCGCGGTCGATTTGCTCGATATGGTGTTGATGCAGAGCTGCGAAGATGGCTCGCTTGTCGGGGAAATACTGATAGACGGAGCCGATGCTAACACCGGCAACTTCCGCGATGCGGTTGGTTGTTACGGCGCCAGATCCCTCCCTCTTCAGGATGCGGATAACGGCTTCCAGGATGGCGTCAACGGTTTGACGCGCACGGAGTTGTTGTGGCTGGCGGCGATGAGGTACAGATGCTCGTCTGCTCATCACAGCCAGCTTATTTCAAATGTGAGCTTTTATATATATTTTTTATTCGCCATTTGTCTTATCAGCAACTTGTAGACTACGGTCAAGCGAGTATACATGAACGCGATGCGGCTCTATATTCTCTACAGTTTGTGAGTTTTACTCACATATTGATGGAGGAGGTTGGAATGACTTATCTGATTACCGGAGCGACGGGGGATGTTGGGGCGAGAGTGGTGGATCGACTGGTGGAGCGAGGAGAGCGGCCTCGAGTATTTGTTCGGGATGAGGCAAAGGCACGGGCACGATTTGGCGAGAGCGTGGAGGTTTCGGTTGGGGACCTGGGCCAGCGGGGATCTCTGCGTACGGCGATGCAAGGTGCGGACGCAGTTCTTTTAATTACTTCAGGCCCGCAGATTCCGATGCTGGACGATCTGGCGGCGTGCGCAGCCAAAGATGCAGGCGTTGGCCATATGGTGAAGCTATCGTCGCTGGATGTAGAGCAGAGCCTCGCGATTGGAGCATGGCATGAACGAGGGGAGGCGGCGATTCGTGCGAGCGGAGTTCCCTTCACTTTTCTGCGACCATCGGGGTTCATGACGAACCTGCTGGCCTGGGCCGATTCGATCAGGACAGAGGGTGTGGTGCGCACGTCTACGGGAGACGGCAGAAGGGCTTTCATTCATTCCGACGATATTGCGGCGGCGGCCATGCGGGCGCTGACAAGTCAGGAATATGTCGGAAAGGCACTGGCTCTGACGGGGCCGGAAGCATTGAGCTTTGCAGAAGTTGCGACAAAGATTGGCGCGGCGATCGGAAGACAGCTTAGATATGAGGGGCTGTCGGATGATGAGGCGAGGAGACGCTTTCGGGCGACGGGCGCTTCTGTTGAAGAAACCGAGGCGCACGTTGAATTGTGGCGTGCGATTCGCGAGGGTCGGCTGGGAATGACGACGGATGTGGTTGAACACATGCTCGGCAGAAGACCTATTGGGCTGGATCGATGGATTTCTGAGAATGTTGACGCGTTTCGCTATCGTGCGGCTTAGTCATTGCGTGGGGCGAAGCTCAAAGTGGTAGTCGCTGTAGTCGATGACAATGACGGTACGGCCGAAGAGCATGCTGCTGGATTCGGCGCGGGCGTGGGAGGCCATGGCATAGCCTTGCATGAGGGTGTATTGGCGCATCATCTTTGTGCTTCCGGCAAACGGAGACGGACTTTTGGAAGCGACGCCTTCAACCTCTACGAGCGTATGGTTGACGGCGTCGACCCAGAGCGTGCCGTCGATCATATTGGGCGCCTTGTGGCGAGGCGTGATCGAGAGGGCAAGACACGGCCGGCCGTCAATGTTCTGGGTGACGCCGGGTTTGAGGTGCATCTCGTAGTTTGCTGAGGTGAACCACGACTGCGCAACTGTGGCGGGATTGTTGATGGCTTTTTCGTTGTCGAGGAGCGGCAGAAGACCGAACTTCTGGATAAGCGAGGAGCCGGACTGCTTGAGGATGGCGTAGTCCTTTCCGACGCCTTTCTTGTAACTCATCTTCACGATCATTTCGGCAGCGGGGTTGGTTTGGTCGCCGCCACGGAAGACGGCTGTAGTGCTCAACGTCAGTGAAGCTGAGGACGTTGTCGAAGCGTGCCTGGTTGGCGGCGTCGAGATCGCGGATGATTGCGGACGGCATCGGGCTGCGGCGCGGGCTGTGCGGCGGCAGAGAGCACGGCCACGAAGGAGATCGCCGCGATTCTTCGGACTGCCCGGAGACACATTTATCCACCTCGTGCTTGCGTTGTGCGCTATTGAAATTATCGTGCCTAGGGGAAGACGCGCAGAAGGCCTTCGGCCCGATTCGCACGATTTGTCGAGCGAATACGCAAACACGGCGTCCTGTGTAAGTAGAAGCACGCGGCACAGCGGGTACAGGACAGAGGCGCGCTTCACACCGATAACTTAGCGAGGCTTCAAGATGAAACGGAATGCAGAGGATGCAGTTCGGAGGCCGTTGTGTGTGTTGATGGCGGCTGGAGCGGTTTTGGCGATTGCAACGGGCTGCGTGCGCGGGCGCGCAGGAACAGGCAAAAGAACAACGCCCGCCGGAAGCGTACCAGACGTTCTACCTTTCGAACTCAACGGGACAGCACGACGCAAATGACATTCAGACCGATCTGCGCAACCTGCTGCCGCGAGCACGAATTTTATTACGTCGAATCGGCAAATGCAATTTCGGTTCGCGGAAGCGCGGAAGATATCGCGGAAGCGCAAAAGATTCTCTCGGATATCGACCGGCCGCGGAAGACCTATCGGCTGACGTATACGGTCAGCGAAGGAGAAAGCGGTCACGCGGCGCAGCACTTTGTAGTGGTGATTTCGCAGGGGAACAAATCAATTCTGAAACAGGGCTCGCGGGTGCCGATTGTGACGGGGAGCTATGGAAACGGCTCCGATACGAATACGCAGGTGCAGTACCAGGATGTGGGCCTTAATCTCGACGCGTCACTGGAGGGCAATGGCGATGGGCTGAGATTGCGGACGAAGGTTGAGCAGACAAGTGTGGCCGAAGAGAAGTCGAATGTGGGGATACAGGATCCGCTGCTTCATCAAGCGGTGATGGAGGGCGAGTCAGCGATGGTAATGGGAAAACCGATTGTGCTGGGGTCGATGGAATGACGGGTGGAAAGCGGATGGAGGTTTCGGTGGTGGCGGAGGTGGTGAAGTAGAGGGCTTCCCTTTCCCATTGGCTGGAGACGCCGGCAGTTGAAAGAAACAAAAGCAGGTCCTTCGCGCCGCCTACCCCACGGACTCAGTCCGTGGGGCCCAGGCTGCGGCGCTCAGGATGACACTGCCTCTGGATCTGCGAGATGGTTCCTACCCTTGCCGCAAAACGCGCGACATGAATGGGGCACCCGGCGTTGGGCAGGGAACGCAGGCAAGGCAACCGCATGGTTGCGGGTTATAGTCCGGCGCGGGTTTCTTCGGCCATGTAGTCGACTACGGCTTTCAGGTCGCCTTTGGACTCTTCGAAGACTTTGAGCTGGCGGTCGGCGCCGGTGCCGGTCTTCATGATTTTGCGGATGCCGTTGATCGCTTCCCTGCTGCCGAGTTCGTCGACGACGGGATCGATGAGGGCGAGATACTCCTCGAGCAGGTCGCGCTCGGGAACCTCCTGCTGCTTGCCGAAGTCGATGAGCATTGCCGTCGAGGCCGTAGCGGACGGCGCGGAATTTGTTTTCCATCAGCAGCGGGCGGGCGTACTGGCGGAAGTCCTGGTTGGCCTCGTGCAGCTTGTAGAGATAGGCGGCGGTGGCCTGGATGAGCGCGGCGATGGCGACGGTTTCTTCGGCGCGAAGCGGGATGTCGCAGGCGCGGACCTCGACGGTGTTGAAGAAGGGATGCGGGCCGGATGTCCCACCAGATTTTCTTGGCGTTGTCGATGCAGTTGGTGCGGACCAGCAGGCTGACGTAGTTCTCGAATTCGGAGTAGCTGGAGAAGGCGTCGGGAATGCCGGTGCGGGGGAAGTTCTCGAAGACCTTTGGCGCGGTAGCCCTTGTAGCCGGTGTTGAGGCCGAGCCAGAAGGGCGAGTTGGTGGCCAGCGCCATGATGTGGGGCAGAAAGTAGCGCATCGAGTTCATGATGCGGATGGCGGCTTCGCGGTCTTCGATGCCGACGTGGACGTGCAGGCCGAAGATGAGGTTGGCGCGGGCGACGAGCTGGAGATCCTTGACGACCTGGTGATAGCGCGGGTCGGGATAGATCTCCTGGGTGCGCCAGTCGGCGAAGGGATGCGTGGCGCCGGCGACGAGTTCGAGATTGTGCTCGCGGGCCAGCTTGATCATCTCGCGGCGCAGCTCGTAGATGTCTTCGCGGGCCTCATCGATGTTGCGGCAGATGCGCGTGCCGACTTCGACGACTGAGGTGTGCATTTCGGCCTTGACGCGCTCCTGCAGGCGCAGCTTGCCCTGCGCGAGCATCTCGGTCTGGATGTGGGAGCGCAGGTCGCGCGTGACCGGGTCGATGGTCTGGTATTCCTCTTCGATGCCGAGCGAGAAGGATGGCCGCATGGGATGACCTCGGGACTGCTTGTTCGGCATTGTAAGACAGGACTCAGTTATCAGTGGACTCAGTGGACTAGGGTATCGGGCTTATGCGGCGGCGGCGAAGGCATACAATCCTGCGCGTGAGTGAAATGTTCTTTCAGGATCGGCGGGAGGCGGGGCGGGTGTTGGGCGAGCTGGTGGCTTCCCTGCCCGATCTGGAAGATGCCGTGGTGCTGGGGCTGGTGCGCGGCGGCGTGCCGGTTGCGTTTGAAGTGGCTCGGGCATGCCGTCTGCCGCTGGACATCCTGGTGGTTCGCAAGCTTGGCGTACCGGGGCAGGAAGAGCTGGCGATGGGCGCGATCGCGAGCGGCGGAGGGTTGTGCTGAATGAGCAGATTGTGCGGTCGTGGCATGTGTCGGAGAAGAAGCTTGAGCACGTGATCGAGCACGAGCGGCAGGAGATGGATCGGCGGGAAGCGTTGTATCGCAAGGGACGGCCGGCGGTGGAGATTGCGGGGCGGGCTGTGGTCCTGGTCGACGACGGGCTGGCAACCGGGGCGAGCATGCGGGCGGCGATTCGCGCAGTGAAGGGACGGGCGCGGCGGGTGATTGTGGCCGTGCCGGTGGGAGCGAAGAGCACATGCGAGGAATTGGCACATGAGGTGGATCGGGTGGTGTGCGCGCTGATCCCGAGCCGCTGGATGCGGTGAGCTTGTTTTATCGGGATTTCGGAGCGACCGATGACGACGAGGTCATGGCGTTGATGCGGCTGGATCCGGGGGGCGGAGATCCAGATTCAGAAACGGCGGGACGGGGAAATAAAACGGGTGCAGCAGGTTAGCGCCGCTACCGGCATTGCGAGTCAGCGAGTTAGCTGCAGGCCGGAAAGAATCAAAATTATCTTCGCTTTTTGTTCGCCTTTGAGGTAAGATGAGATTCGGGCGATGAATCTCTTTTCCCAACTTGCGGCGGAGCCGACGCATGAGGAGATCTACCCGGGCGCAGTGTTGATGCGGGGGCTGGCGCTTGCGCAGGATGCCGAGTTTTTCGCTGCACTGGAAGGCATTCTTGCGGCGGCACCGCTTCACCATGCGACGACTCCCAGTGGACTGCCGATGGCGGTGATGGTGTCGGACTGCGGCACGCCGGAAGCTTTCGTCGGAGCGCTGGGATCCGCAGAATCCGAGTGTGCGGAGGATGTGGCCGCCTATGCCGCGCGTGCTGTTCGGATTTTGCGATTCGCTGCGCGGTTCGGTCGGGGTTTCCGCAGTTCCGGCCGGACATGTGCCACATCAATCGCTACCAGGCGGGCACGAAGCTTGGAATCCACCAGGACCGGCATGAGTTTGATCTGCACCAGCCGATCGTGTCGATCTCGCTGGGGCTGGAGTGCATCTTCCTGCTGGGCGGTTTTCAGCGGACGGACAAGACGAAGCGCATTCTGCTGGAACATGGCGATGTGATCGTGTGGGGCGGACCTTCGCGGATGCGGTTCCATGGCGTGCAGCCTCTGAAGCCGGGACATCATCCGCTGACCGGACCGTACCGATACAACCTGACGTTCCGGAAGGTGGCGGCCGGTTGACCTGGTGGATTGGCGGAGACATCAAATGCTCGCTGCGGCGTGGCTCAGGGCTCTTTTCCTCATCATGATGCGCAACGCAACTGTGGTGAAAAAGATACCCACGAGGCCGAGGATGAATTGCGCCATCCAGAGCTGGGCGAAGGTGTCGATGCGCGCGGTTTCGGGGTGACTGGCGATGTAAATCACGCGGATTGTGTCGCCGGCCTTCAACGGAACCAGGCCCATACGGGATTCGGCCATGAGTATATGCATCCGGCCATCATTGTCAGTGAAACGGACGACAGGCTTGTAGACCTCTTTCGAGAATTGTCTCGAATAAACCCGCTCCATGTAAATGATCTTTCCGTCGGTGGCGGTGCTGGCGAGAACGAACCTGGCCGTGGGGATCGAGGAACCGATGGCGATAACGAGCAGCAGAGGCCCCACAGCGAAGAGGGCGCCCACGAAGAAGTAGGCGACAAGACGAGCGATCATGGTGGAGGAAGTGTAGCGCACTTCAGAGTGAAGTCTCCCTCGAGGAGACACGCAGGGGTTGGGTTCGTGGTTTCCCACTCATGCGGAAAACAACGCGCATGAATGGGGCACCCGGCAATCAGTGGCCATGAAAGGGGCGCACGGGTCCGCGAGCATTGTGAGAAGCAGATCCTCCGCGCCGCTTACTCCACAGTCTTCGTCTGTGGGGCCCCAAACGTGCGGCGCCCAGGATGACACGTCATTGGTCAGATTTTGGGAGCGGAGGCGGTCTTCCGTGGTGCGGAGTTTTTTGCCGGAGATTTCTTTACTGCGGGCTTTGCTGCCGACGCCACGGGTGTGCCGGAGAGGAACGTGGCCCAGCGGAGTTCTTTTGGCGCCTTTGGTGCGTCCTGGGCTTTGGAGATGGCCATATCGGCTACTTCGCGGACGATCCAATCGAAGTTGGCCTGGCCGACGGAGTGGAGATCGGCGTCGGGCGCGGGATTCATGAAGTCGATGGCGTAGGGGATGCCGTCTTCGACAGCAAATTCAACGGTGTTGAGGTCGTAGCCAAGGCGCGGCAGAGAGCTCGAGCGCATCCTTCTCGACGCGCGCGAGGAGTTTCTTGTCGTAGTCAGGCGGATTCTGCACGTAGCGCTCGTGGTGCGGCTTGCGCGGGTCGTAGGGCATGATGTGGACCTTGTTTTGTCCGACGACGTAGCAGCGGAAGTACTCGTTGAACTCGACGGCTTTCTGATAGAGCATGCAGAGGTCGCGCGACTGATCGTAGGCGGCAAAGAACTCCGGGCGGTTGTGGATGTGGTAGACGTCGCGCCAGCCGCCGCCGTCGACGGGCTTCATGAATCCGTGCTCGCCGACGTAGGCGAAGACCTTGTCCCAATTGAGGGGATATTCGAGGTTGCGCATGGAGCGGTCGGTGGTGCCTTCGGGATGTTTTTTGTGGGGCAGGATGACGGTGGGCGGAACGGCAACGCCGAGTTTGGCGGCAAGCGAGTAGTTGAAAAACTTGTCGTCGGCCGACCACCAGAAGGGATTGTTGATGATGATGGTGCCGTTGAGCGCGGCGTGCTTCAGGAAGGCGCGATAAAACGGGATGTCGTGGGAGATGCGATCGACGATTACGGCGTAAGGCGACGGCTTGTCGAGGAGGACGGCGCCGGTTTCGACGAACTCGGCGTGGAGTCCTGCAACATTGCGGGCGTTGATGTGCTCCACCAGCGCGCCGGGAAAGCTGTTTTCCATGCCGAACAGGACGCCGATCTTTTTCATGCCGTAGACCTCCGGGCGGGATGCGGGCGGACTGCCCAACAGCCCAAAACGATGTGAACAGTGTACGGCAGCGACATGGGCAGACGGGATGTGGCAGTCCGCGATGCCGAACGTGGAAAACGTCTTTTCTTTCAATCATCGACGTCGCCCAATTCATATGCCATTCATCTTGGATTCATGGTTTGGTGACACTGGCCCGGTAGGCTCGGCGCATCATGAGAAGAGTCCCCTTCAAGTTCCTTTTTTTGGTTGGCCTATTGGTTGCACTTTCTGGCATGAAGGCCAGAGCGCAATATGAGAATGGAGGCCTTATAGGCACCATTCACGATGCAACCGGAGCGGTGGTAGCGAATGCCACCGTCACCGTGACGAATGTGAATACTGGCATCGCGGCAAAAGTAACGACGAATGCATCCGGCGACTACGAGGTACCTTCGCTGCGCGTGGGCACGTACGGCATCACGGCAGAGGCGCCAGGATTTGCGCCGGCCGAGGCAACGAATATCTCAATCGTGGTGGGTGGCAGATCACGTATCGATTTGACGCTGAAGGTGGGCCAGGCCAACGCAACCACGGTCGAGGTGAGCGACGTGGCGCTCCAGGTGGAGACAGACACGAGCGAGCGCGGACAGACAATTTCGGGCTACCAGACTGAAGCATTGCCGCTGGTCAGCCGCAACTTCTCTGACCTGCTTGCACTGGTGACGGGTTCGCGCCAGGCGCCCACGGCGGCGACGACAAGCTCGATCAGCAGCCTGGTGCGCGAAGGCGCGTACAACGTCAACGGGCAGCGCAGCATGTTCAACAACTATCTGCTCGACGGCATGGATAATAACGCGTACGGCGAGAGCAACCAGGGATTCGATAACCAGGTCATTGCGATTGCGCCGGATTCGGTTGCCCAGTTCAACGTGGTGACCAACAACGAGAGCGCGGAGTATGGGCGGTCGTCGGGCGCAACCGTCAACGTGGCATCGGCGAGCGGCACGAATAGTTTTCACGCGACTCTTTATGAGTTCATTCGCAACACCGATCTGAATGCGGCAGGATTCTTCAAGCCGAACGTGGTGAGCAACACGGGAGCCACTACCCCGTTCAAGAAGCCGACATTTAATCGCAACCAGTTTGGGATGAACTTTGGTGGACCGATCGTCTCGAACAAGCTATTTTTCTTTGTGGATTACGAGGGATTCCGGCAGACGCTGCGGCCACTGTATGTGCTGACACTGCCAACGCAGAATGAATTGAACGGCAATCTCGTGGTGCCCGTGAGGAATCCGGTGACGGGCAAGGTTTATCCGGCGGGGACGACGATTCCGTCGGGGGACATCAATCCGCTGTCGGCGCAGATCCTCGGATATTTTCAGAAATTTGCGGCACAGTTGCCGCAGGCGGGGCTGAGCACGACCGGCCTCAACTCGAACGACTATTCGGCACAGATTCCCTTCACCGACAATTCGGACAAGGGCGATCTTCGCCTGGATTATCAGCAGAACGCCAGCAGCTCCTGGTTTCTGCGCGTCAGCGATCGCAAGGAAACGGGCGTGAATTATCCAACGATTCCCTTGCCGCTGGACGGACAGACCAATGGGACGATCCGCGTGCTGGATCAGCAGGTGGCGCTGGGCTACACACACACGTTCGGCAGCGACAAGATTGTGGATGCGCGGCTGGGACTTTCGCGGACAAAAGCCGGCAAGTACACACTCTCGATCGGTCAGAACGACTTCACCATTCCAGGATTGCCGGCAAATGCGATCGTCGCCGGCGGACTGCCTTCGGTGGGAATCAGCGGCTTTACCGGCTTTGGGCGGCAGAGCACCAATCCGCAATGGCAGAATCCGGCGTTGCTCGATCCCAAGGTGAACTTCACGTGGGTAAAGGGCAAGCACTCATTGAAATTCGGATATGAGTACGAACACATCTGGATGGCGGTCAACGACAACAATCCGTTGTATGGGTCGTTCACGTACGGCAGCGGCTACAGCCTGTGCGATGCGGCCATCTCGCCGCTGTGCGCAACCAACGCCAGTGGCAGCGCGGCTCCCACGTCACCGGTTACAGACACGTATTGGGCCGACTTTCTCTTTGGTACGACGACCAGCTACCAGTTGGCAAACTACTTTGTGGTGCACCTGCGCCAGACGCTCGACAGCGCATACGCGCAGGATGACTGGAAGGTCACGCCGAATTTGACGTTGAACCTGGGCGTGCGCTGGGAGTACGGTTCGCCTTACTCGGAGTGGAAAAACAACATTTCGAATTTCGATCCTGTTTCGCAGACGGTGCTTACCACCACGCCGGGCGCGGTTGCCGGCAACGGAATCACGCCTGTCCATCCGAGTGGCGTGTACGGCAGCACGCTGGTGAACCCTGATCTGGCGGACTGGTCGCCGCGCGTGGGATTTGCCTATGCGTTAGCGCCAAAGACCGTGGTGCGCGGTGGATTCGGGACAGGATACGTGCACTACACTCGTGCCGGCTCCGGTGACATCCTGGGCATCAATGCTCCGCAGGCCCAATTTGCTGCGGTCACGCAGATCAAGCCGAGCACGACAAACCACTGCAGCACGCCGCTCCCATCGCAGATCATTCCCACGGGTTCAACAACTCCGAGCTGCTATGTGACGGCCGACCAGGGATATCCCTCGGGACTTGTGACATCGTTCAATCCAGCGACGGACAACATTACATGGGTTCCCAAGAATACGCGCGACAGCTACGTGGAGAACTACTTCTTCGACGCACAGCAGCAACTGGCGAAGAATACGCTGCTCGACGTTGCATACGTTGGCAATCATGGGCTGAAGCTGCAGGGCTTCCTCAACGGCAACCAGAAGAATCCATCGCTCGGCTTTGCCCGCCCGTTTACCGGCTGGCCCAGCGATATTACCGAAGCGCTGAATGAGTTCTACTCCAACTACAATGCGCTGCAGGTGCGGTACGAGCAACGATTTGTGGCTGGCTTGACCCTGCTGAACTCGTTCACGTGGGAACACTCGCTGGACAATGCGTCGGCATCGCTGGAGGGCAATACACCTTCTCCGCAGGATGGCAACAACCTGAAAGCGGACTATGGCCAGTCGGACTACAACCTGCCCATCGCGAATGTAACCAGCCTGGTCTACGAATTGCCGTTTGGCCACGGACGTCATTTTCTCTCCAATGCGAACGGATTGACGGACAGCATCCTGGGCGGATGGCAGATCAGCGGCGTCAACACGATGCAGGCGGGTACGCCATTCAACATCACCTACTCGCCAAACTCGGCGCAGCAGGTGTCTCTGCAGATTTCGGCAACGTACCGCGGCGCCAACGAGTACCGGCCCGATCTGGTGCCGGGCACGAAGGTGACGCAGGGACGCTCGTCGCGCGCGGCGAATACAGGGTACGTGAATTACATCAATTTCTCCGCGTTCGAATTGCCGCCGATCAAGGACGCGGCGGGGAATGTGCTGAGTCCGTTCGGCAATGCACCGCGCAATCCAGGGCGCACGCCGGCCTTCTACGAATCCGATCTCGATTTGAACAAGAAGTTCAACTTGCCGGGAGACCGGCTGAAGATGGAATTCCGCACCGAGATCTACAACTTGTTTAACCACACGAACCTGTATCTACCGGGGACGATCAGCGGATCACAGGGCACGACCTCAGCGACCGCTGGCGTTGGCGGGTCCGTACCGGTTTCGACGATCACTGGAAACCCGACGGGCGGCGGCCAGATCACGAGCACGTTTGAACCGCGCATCTTCCAGTTTGCGTTGAAGGTCATTTACTGATTCGAAGGCGAAATCGAATCAGGGGTCAGGCTGAAGTCTCGGCCTGGCCCTTTCTATTTGCTATGAAGTCTTTTCGTCCCATTGAAAAGAAGGGGCGTCGGTGAGGAGCGTCACTGCCGGAGGTGATCTGCAGGCGTAGCTTGGTGGCGTCAGCGGGTCGGGGAGGCGGCGGATGGATTACCGGGTGTTGACGGTCTCGCGGGAGTTTGGAAGCGGCGGCGGAAGGATCGCGCAGTCGATTGCGACGCGGCTGAACTGGAAGCTGCTGGATGCGGCACTGATCGACGAGATCGCGTGCGCGGCGCACGTGGATGCGGGCATCGTGAGCCGGTTTGACGAGCACGTAGACGGATGGCTGCGTCGCATGAACCGCCAGGCTATGCGGGGCGCGGCCCTTGCGGCGGGAGTGGCGCTGCAGCAGGAAAAATGCTTCGATGAAGACGTGATGACCGATCTGACGCGGCAAATCATCGACCGCGCGTCAGAGGCAGGCAACTGCGTTATCGTCGGACGCGGAGCACAGTGCATTCTGCAGGCGGAGCCCGACGTGTTTCACGCATTTGTGTATGCGCCACTGCGGGTGCGGATCCACCGTCTGCGAGCGCGACTGGAGGCGGGCGCGGACATCGAACAGCGCATCCGCGATGTTGATGCCGAGCGGGCGCACTACTTGCGGCTGCGGTTCGGGAAGGAATGGAACAATCCGCACTTGTACGACCTGATGATCTCGTCGGGTGAGGATGAGGAGCGGACAGCGCGGACGATCGAGTTTGCAATGGGAGTCGAGCGTTAGCGATCTCCCAGGTTTCAAAATCGAGACCTGGGGCACACGGCTCCGCGGTCGGAAGCAAATACTCAGGAGAGCTTCGTGCTATCCCACCCTTGCGCCGGGAAACGCGCAAGGATGGGGCACCCGGGAGCAGATCCTTCGCGCCGCTTACCCCACTGTGTGGGGCCCCAAGCTTGCGGCGCTCAGGATGACACATTCTGGGTTTTCACCTTCCCAACTTCTTTGGCTGCTGTCGGGTCAATTCTTTGGCGTCACGTCCCAGTCGTAGTTGAGGGCGTTGATCTGGGCGCGGAGACTTTCCACGGCCGCGGCTTTTTGCTGCTCGAGGTCGGCGGTGTGCTTGCGCGTGGACTGCAGCGTGTCTTCCGCGTGATTGAGCTCGTCGACAAAGCGGCGGGCGGCATCGTTTCCTTTCAATGCTGTGAGGTTGTCGCGGTCGCGGGCCTCATCGGCGGCGGCGGTTTCCTCCTGCTTCTTTGCATCCGTGATTGCCTGATCGAGGTCGGCCAGCTTGGCTTGCGCGTCGATGATGGGCTTGAGTTCGGCTTCGGCATCGGGCACGCGCTTCACCAGCTCGAGGAGGTACGCGTTGGTGTTCTGATTGGGATCGATGGAGACGGTCGTGAATTCGGGACCGTGCTCGCGGACTTCCAGTTTTTCAGTCGCATGCGCCTTGACGCCGACCTTGAAGCGGTAGGTATCCGGAGTGGCTTCCGCGGCCTTCAGGCCATCGTCAAGCGACCAGCCGTTGGTGCGACGCGGGTGTTCCAGCAGGACCGCGCGGTCCTCATCGGCAGAGTTGGTGGCCGAGTAGGTGATGGACGCGACGTCCATGTAGCGCTCGACGATGAGGCCCTTGTGAACCTGCAGATGATGCAATGTGCGCTGGGATTGCTCCGCTGTGATTTTGACGCGCATAGCCTGATCGGCAGCGTAGGAGAGCAGCCGGCGTTCACCAGGGTGAATGGGATCAAGCAGACCTTCGCCCGCGAACTCGCCGCTCTCGAAGATCGAGAAGCTGCCGGCATCCAGGGTGAGTTTCGACTTGTTTTCGAGCCAGACGGCGCGGAGCGGGCGAGGGTCGCTTCGGCTCCACAGGGTGACGTGCTCAGCGGGCAGTTCCTGCTGGAGGATCGGCACCATCGCCGACTGATTTTTGTGGATGGTGACGGGCTGGGTGAGGGAGTACTCGAAGAAGTCGTCGAAGGCGTTGGTGGAGACGTCTCCTTCGGCGATGGCGTCGCTGGGGCGATAGACGCCGCCAGAGCCGGCAATCAATCCGCCGCCGGAGCCTGTGCCGACAGGACCGCCAACGGCCATGTTCTCGGCATTCACGACCACGGATTGACTGAGCTGGCCGAGGGACTGCTGGTAGCTGCCTTTGAGTTGCTGCGGAATCGCTTGCGGTTCGCGAAGGCCTGCGCCTGCTGGAGGAGCTGGAGGCTCCGTGCTCCGCAGTTCCTGCAGCCATCTCCGCGGCTTCATGCGTTTGCGGCGTCGTCTGCGCCTCAGTGGAGATGGGGATCTCCGGGCGGCGGGTGTAGAGCGGCTGGGAAATCGGCTGGATGAAGCTTTGCGGCGCACCGGCGACGAGGGAGAGCTGCACGTTGTCCCAGTCGGCGCCTACCGTGTTGTCGACGACCGCCCAGCCCTGCAGGGTCGCGGTGCCATCGGCCTCGCGCGGAAAGACCATGCGGTAGGTGACTTCCAAACCGGCACTTCGCTGATGTAGCTGACGCGAAGCTGACGCTGGCCCTGGCCGAGCGCATCGAGCGTGAGGTGGCGCAGGCCGGTGGAGTGGGTGGAAGAGAGCAGCTCAAGATAGCGATCGAGTTCGCCCTGGAGGCTGGGATCGGTTGGGCGCACGCTGAGCGTGGGCGTCAGCTCGATGACGCGCACGGCGCCGGAACCGGCGATGACCGTGAGGTAGAACTTGTCGACAGATTTGAGATTCTCGTCGGAGCCGATCTTTTCGGTGCGTCGCCTCGATGGACATGAGGCGGCCGGAGATGGTGCCACCGGGAGCGCCGGTCACTTCAACGCGCTGGCCGCGCAGTGCGCCGAAGAGCTCGGTCGACGTGGGATCTTCATTCATTCCCAGGGAAAGTGTTTTGAGCTGCTCGGCCAGCGGCGTGGTGGAGTTGTAGTTGACGCCGGCGATGCGGCCGCCGCCTTCATCGAGCACGGTGAGCGACTGCAGGACATCGTTCAATTGCGGCGAGGTGAAGTCGATGGTGACGCGCTGATTGCCGTTGATGGTACCGGCGTGTTCGAAGTAGCCTACGCCGTTCTTGTAAAGCACGACCTTGCGGACAGGCAGGTCCTTGGCGAGAGCCGGTGTTGTGCCCGAGGACGTTGCAAGCGGCTTGGGTTTCGCGGCAGGGGTGGTTTGGGCGTTGGCGCTGATGGTAATCATGGCAAGGCAAAGTGCGGTGACCCAGAGACGCATCGATCCTCCTAAGCTGCGCAAGCGCGCAGACCGGGCACACATCGGAATGGAGACGGCAGAAACGCTATTGCGTTGGACCCCGGGTGGCCCAAAAAGGTTCCCACGAAGCGCGCAATCGTTCTTGGAACGAGACGCGGAGAGAATCTTGCATGGAAAAAACGGAGGGACGAATTTCTCGAATCGGGACGATGGTTCCAATCGTCACTTAAGTCGGGGTCAGTGCTCGAGACGATCCCGGAATCTCCGTGACGAACGCGGGAATGAGGTCAACCGATGGATACTTTTCTTCCTCCCATTGAGAAACCCAAAGGCCTCTTGATGAAGCTTGCCTACTCGATGGCCCGGCGGCAGTTTGGCAAAGTACCTACGCCGATCAAGGTGGTTTACGCGCGCATGCCGGTCGGATTTGGCATGTTTGTTGGAAAGATCGCGAGCCTGGACAAAAAGCTGGATCTGCCGGCAGAGACGGCTTTCCTGATCCGGGAACAGGTGGCGCACATCAACATCTGCGAGTTCTGTATTGATATCGGGCGGGCGTTCGTAGTCAAATCCCGGATGAACGAGGCGAAGTTTGATGCGCTTCCGGAGTACAAAACGAGCCCGCTCTTTAGCGAAGCGGAGCGGGCGGCTCTGGATTATGTGGCCGAGTTGACACGGACCAGGACGGTCGCACCCGAGACCTTCGAGCGACTGCGCGGGCACTATTCCGAGCGAGCTATCTGCGAGATTGTGTGGCTCGTAGCCAGCGAGCATTTCTATAACATGGCCAACCTCGGCCTCAATATCCACTCCGACATGCTGTGCGAGATCGCACGCACGAGTTAGTTAGCGGCGATGCGCTTGAGTTGAGCGAGATGGTTGAGGTCGTGGCCGGCCATGGTTTCGACAATCGTCTGAAAGGTCATGGCGCCACGCTCGGGATGCGTCACAGGCTTGGAGGCGGAGCCGGGCAGAGTCTTTGCGATGAGCCTGAGGTTCCAGGCGCGCAGAGCAGTGAAGGCTGCCAGTGCGTCCTTGGCGGGGACGCCCGGGTAGGGAGCGGCCCACTTGTCCTGGTCGAAGGGCTGCAGGACATGGTGATCTTCGGCGAGAGTCTGGCGCAGGCGAAAGGCGAAGGCAATCTCGCAGTCAGCCAGGTGGCAGACGATTTCGGCCGGCGACCACTTGCCGGGCGCGGGAGGTTCGCTGGACTTGTCCGGGCCGATCATCTGGAGTTTGTTGGCGATCTCGTGCGAGGTGGAAGACAGGATGGTTTCAAGAGGGCGGCCATCAAGAAACTTCGCATATGGATTGAGTTCGGTCATCGGGGAAAGTCCTAAATGGATTGGTCAGGGATCAGTGGTCAGCGGTCAGTTTGAGTTGACTGCCGGATACAGTTCTACGTTGGTCAGGACCGGGAAGCAATTGACAAATGGGGTTCACGCGCAAAGGTGGCGCCTGGCGAATCTGAAAAGTCCTGTCAGCTACCCCTCACTCGCGGCTTCGGGCGCAAGACGGTTAAAGATATTCCTGAATCATGCGGTTCCAAGTGGGCCAATCATGAGAGTTATAGGTATCCCATGTGTAGAGTTTATGGGGAA
This sequence comes from uncultured Acidobacteriaceae bacterium, assembly GCA_963830285.1. Lineage (GTDB taxonomy): Bacteria > Acidobacteriota > Terriglobia > Terriglobales > Acidobacteriaceae > Telmatobacter. The sequence continues at coordinate 106,286 of CAWHLU010000005.1, read as the reverse complement.
TCCCCTTGGAACTCATAATGCGGTCAAGGTTCTGGTTCTGGGCGAGGCATTGATCGTCCCAGCCGGTGGCGAGGATGTACATGTTGCGATGGTAGTGGTCAAAGAACCAGGGATCAGCGAGATTGGGCAAATAGTGCGTGGGCAGGTTGAAGTAGACATCCTGATCGTAATAACCACCAAGGAAGTGGGAGAGATCAAATGCACCGGACATGGAGAGCAGGCCGGTAAAGATGTCAGGGTGGCGCAGCGCGATGTTCGTGGCGTGGTAGCCACCGAAGCTGCAGCCGAGAGAAACAAGATGCGAGTCCCAATTCTTTTTGCGGATCAGCGGCACTACTTCGTGAACGAGGTAGTCCTCGTATTGCACGTGACGGGCGATGCGCCAGCGCGGGACAACATTGCGGTTGTACCAACTCTCCATATCGACTGTGTCGACGCAGAAGAATTGCAGGTCTCCACGCTCGACGCGCCCCGCTACGGCGCCGATCATGCCGCGGTCCTCGAACTCGAAGAAGCGGCCGCCCGAGGTGGGAAAGACCAGGACCGGCAATCCGGCGTGGCCGAAGACCAGCAGTTCCATGTCGCGGCCGAGGCGGCTGGAATACCACTTGTGGTACTCGCGGTTCATTGAGGGTTCTTGCTCCTGAGACGGGCGATTTGAGAAGCGCAGGTTTCCTGTTACTGTAACAGGGAAAAGCGGGGACCAAAGGACTGAGGGACGTTAGGGACCAGGGACTGAAGATCCGCAAGGACATCCAGTGCTGGCCAAGAGGACTCACGACAGATTGAACCTTGAGCATGAGACGAATGGGGACGGGAACCAGGGCCTGCAGGCGGAGATTGAGATCGCGCCGATGCATCCGCGTTTGCGACTCCACAAAGGCTTTAGAAGCAATTATCTGCCAGACAATCGCGATGTGATTGTTTATCTTCCGCCGGGATATAACCAAGAGCTGGAACGGACCTATCCGGTGCTCTATCTGCAGGACGGGCAGAACCTCTTTGACGGTCGCACATCTTTCGTAAAGGGGCGCACGTGGATGGTGCGCGAGCATGCCGATGAAGCAATCGAAGCGGGCGAAGTAGAGCCGCTGGTGATTGTGGGAATCTATAACACCGGCGACCGCAGGCTGGCCGAATATACACACGAGTACAACTGGCAGATGGGCGGCGGCGAGGCCGACAAATACGGCGATCTGCTGACGCGTGAGCTGATGCCGTGGATTGCGAGCCAATACCGCGTGCGGCACGATCGAGAGAGCACCGGGATGGGCGGCTCGTCGCTCGGCGGCCTGGTAACGCTGTATCTGGGTCTCCGCCATGCGCAGCATTTCGGCAAGCTGGCAATCCTGTCTCCGAGCGTTTGGTGGAATCACAAGAGCATTCTCGGCTACCTGAACGAGCACGCTCCGCAAATGTGGGAGCGGCCGCGGGTGTGGCTCGACGTGGGCGATCGCGAGGGGCAGCGGACACTGCGCGACGTGGAGCAACTGGCGCGAAGACTGAAGGCGAACGGCTGGCGTCCCGGGGAATCGATGCACTTTGAGAAGGTGCATGGCGGCACGCACGATGAGGCGAGCTGGGCGGGCCGAGTCAGGCCGATGCTCAGATTTCTTTTTCCGGCTGGTTGAGTTTCAGTGACGAACAACCCGTCCATTTTTCTGACGTTTTTACACCATCGGAAGAGATGGGGACTTACGCCACTTCTGGTATGCACTTGCTACGGCCAGCGACCAGACAAGCGCGGCGAGATACCCGGCGAGTACATCGCTGGGGTAATGAACGCCGAGATAGATGCGCGAATAGCCGATCGCCCCAGAAAGACCCACCCAGAAAATCCAGATGACCGCGCGGACCAGTCGGCTCTTCTGATTCGCCGAAAACAGAGCCGCGGCGGAGAGACAGAGGCAAAACGAAAGCATCGCGTGTCCGCTGGGAAAGCTGTAGGAGGCCGGAAGCCGGATATCGAAGAAAGGCTCAGGGCGGTGCCGGTGGAAGGCGGTTTTAAGGACCCACATCAAAAAGCTTCCGCCGCCGGCGGTGACTGCGATCAAGATCGCGCGGCGAGGGTGGCCGGCGATCCATAACGAGACGCAGGCTCCCATTGCGATGAGGGATACCACGAGCGGTGAGCCAACCGCTGAAAGGAACCGCATGACAGCCGTGAGTCTTGCTGAGGAGTGGCCGTGCACAAAAAGGCGAACCGTATCATCGAACTGCCGTGTATCCCCTTCGCGCATCTCCTGCGCCAACCCGGCAAACAAGATCAGAAAGACTGACGCGCATGCCAGCCCGGCGACGAGCGGGGTGCTCAAACGCGAGAGCAGAGTGGGTCTATCACCTGGTTTCAGCCGCATGGTATGAGTATGCGACAGGCTATAGAAGCTTGCTGTAGCGGTTCCAGTCCTTGTCGGGCTCGATCTTGATGTGGACCTTGTGCGAGAAGACGCGGGCAAGCAGATCGTTGTCGAATTTCCGCTGAACATTATCCGGGTTGCGCGTGTAGAGAATGTACTCGCGGATTCCAGGAATGGTCGTGGTGGCGACAAAGAGCGATTCGCGATTGGGTTCGAAGACCTCGCAGATATCGCTTTCGATCCGGGCGAGGGTTTCGGTCTCACCGGGGTTTGGAAAGCCGTCCCGCGCGGTGTCGATCATCGGCACAGCAATGGCCACATGGTAGGTATAGCCGGTGACGCCTTTGAACTTGCTGTAGCCGGTCTGAGCGCGCACAAGCATCGGTCTCCCGATGGGATCGGACCCTTTGTGTTGCGTCCAGGTATCGGGGACGGGTAGTTTGTCAGGGCTGAGGGGCGCTTTCGTGGAAAATGGCCACATGCCTTTTTGCTCCTGTTCAAGAATTATGTGCCGGTTCGCAATAAGTATGCCTCGAATGAATGACTTTGGACAGGTACCGACGAAGGATCCCTCTGCAACTTTGGCGGCATGGGCGTTGGGATCTGCGTGCCGGGGTCGATGGAACAGCTTGCCTGAATGGGCAAGTATCGGCGATACTTGGTTGTTGTGTCTTTCGCCCGCGGACGCAGATTGAACCGGGGGAACCCCAACAGAGCACCGGATTTGAAAGGACTTGTAACCCCGTGGTGATGATTCGTTTGGCGCGTGTTGGCGCCCCCAAGCAGCCCTATTATCGTGTGGTAGTGATCGAGAAGGATCGTGCTCGCAATGGCCGGTCGATCGAGGTCGTCGGCACCTACAATCCACGTACCAGCCCGGCTTCAGTCGATCTGAAGCACGACCGCATCGCCTACTGGCGCGGCGTGGGCGCACAACTGACCCCCATCGTGGCCAAGCTGGTCGATAAGAACCCGGCCAAGGCCGTCGAGCCCGCGGTCGCCTGATCCCCTATTTACGCCATTTGAGATGTGTGCGAGATTTTTAGTGGTCCCGCACACAATTACTGACTTGAGGAGGGGTGTGCTGATAGTATCTGCGCACCGATCCAAGTCGCTTCTCCTTGGATGTTTATGGTCAGAGGCAAGTTCATGACCCAAGTTGACATGGTGGCAGTAGATGAGCTGGTCCGCGAAATCGCGCGGGCTTTGGTAGACGAACCGGAAGCAGTAGAAGTGCAGTCGGTGCAGCGGGACGAAAACACCGTTTTGCGCCTGAAGGTGGCACCCGCGGACGTCGGCAAGGTGATTGGGAAGCAGGGGCGCACAGCCCGCTCTGTACGCACTATTCTGGGAGCCGTCAGCATGAAGCTGCACCATCGCTACACGCTCGACATTCTGGAAGAGGACGACGAAGAGTAGGATGTCCAAACCCCTTGAGGCTCAACGTCGCTCAGGTCGCAAATGACCGCTCCCGACGGATGGGTGTGGCTGGCGCGCATCAGGCACACGCAGGGCCGCAAAGGCGAAGTCTTTGCCGACATTCTCACCGATTTTCCTGAAAAATTTGCCCAGCGGCGACGGTTGTGGCTGCTGCGCGAGGCTGTTTCTGCGCCCAAAAAGCCTGCAGCTCATGAAGATTTGAGCGAGCATCTGCCGCCGCGTGAGGTGGAACTGGTGCATCACTGGCTGCACAAGGGCGGTGTGGTGCTGCATTTCGCTGGTGTGGATTCGATTTCGGCGGCGGAAGAGCTGGCTGGAATGATCGTGGCGATCCGGTTGGAAGAGCGAGCAGCACTGGCTGATGAAGAGATGTATATCGGCGACCTGATCGGGTGCGTCCTTGTGGATGTGGCCGGGGTTGAGGCTGTCACGGTCGGCGAGATTGAAGATGTGGACCGAAGCGCGGGTCCTGTCGCGCTTCTCGTGGTGCGCGGATCGTCGACAGATGAGATTCTGATTCCCTTTGCGAAGGACTTTCTGCGGCGCGTCGATTTGGACGCGAAGCGGGTGGAGATGGCACTACCCGAGGGGTTGGTGGGTTTGAATCGGCCTGAGCGTAGTTAGCTGGGTTTAGCGCGATAGCGAGGTGAGCGATGACACATCGTTTCAGTTCCGTTCTCTGTCCCCATTGACCTTCTTGGGCGTTAGGGTCGTGAAATATTCGGGAGTAAAGATGAGCAAGCAACCTGCGGTCCAGACGCAGTGACCGAAAGCCGGATGAATTTCAACCGCTCCCCAGCCTGATTGGGGCCATGCAAAAACGATCCAGGGCCCGGCCAGAAGCAATAGGATGGTCTTCGCGATCACTCGCCTGGCCTTCTCGCTGCGGATGAAGACTCCGACGATAGCCAACGGCGATATCCAGCCCGATACCATGAAAAAAAATAGGAAGCCGTTCGGCCCGTCGGGGCCAAAAACACTCGCAATGAAAGAAGCCGTACCGGATAGAGTCCAAGCCGCGCATGCCAATCCGCTGTAATCATTCGGCCCTTCGTGCACTCCGGGGAGGAAGAATGCGATGAGGAATAGTGCAATACCGGCAATCTTGCCCAACTTGGCAAAATCATCTGAATTTAGATCCGAGAACATATTTCTCCTAAAAGCTGGACCCCAAAAACCTCATTCAAACGCAAGCGGCTTCCATGCGCCGTTGTCCTTAAGCGCGAGTTGCAGCGGACGGGGCGGGCCTTTGGGCGGCAAGGTCACCTCGATCCAGAGTTGCTGGCCCGGCTTGAGCCTCGTGGGGTCGGTGGCGTTGTCGGGAATATAGAAATCGACGGCATTGGTGAGGCGCATCTGGTCGCACGGCGCGCCGGGCCATCCGGCGACCGATTGGGTCGGCGTGGATGTGTCGGACTCGGGAACGCGAATCGCGATCAGCTTGTTATCCTTGATGGCGATCTTTGCCTGAAACCAGACGCCGTTGGACGAACGGATCGAGAAGTTATTCCCGCTCGGAACGCCTTCGAGGTTGCGCGAAAATTGAGCGTCTTTGGCGTTGGGCAGGGTGCTGCCGCATCCATCGACGGAGAGTTGCAGGCTGAGATAGCGGCCGCGCATCACGAGTTGAGGATCGTAGGCAGCGGCGCGCGTCCACACGCGAGGACAGGTGACGCGCTCGTAGAGGTACTTGGCTGCAACGGTGGAGACGATCATCAATTGCAGGATGAGAACAGCGATGGAAGCCTTGGCGAATTTCATCGCGCCTCCCCGGGAGCAGCGGACGGTTGCCGCATGTGGGCAAGGAGGCCGCGGCGGGTTTTCTCAAGCACCCAGCCACCGGCGAGAAAGAGCACTCCGAGCCCGATGAGCCCGAGCGAGCGGCCCATCTTGTCGAAGAGGTCGCTGAAGTAGAACCATGTGACGGCCGCGCCGAAAAAGACGGTGCCCAGGTTCACAAGTCCGCGACTCGTCTCTCTCACTCCCCACCAGATGAGGAAAACGCAGAAGGCGGCGACGAGAGCATGCGCGGCGAGGTTGGGCTCAGTGTGGGACCAGGAGCTATGGATATTTCCGTTGTCGAAATGCTCGACGAGCAATCGGTTGCACCAGGGCAGCGCGATGACGAATGCAATGGCGGCTAGCACCGGGATCAGGCTTTTACGCAAACGGAATATCGAGAAAAGGATGGGGATGGCGGCGATATCCATCCATCCCCAGAAGCGGGTGTGGAACGGCGGATAGGGTTGCATCCCATACGAGGAGCGCCAGCCCTCGAGCAGGAAGAAGATGCTGGTGACGGCGGCAATGGCGGAGACGGCAAAGAGAATGCCGCGTACGACGCGCCGATCTGTCCCGATGAAAAATGTGAGATAGAGAACGGCCCACACAAAAAGCATGCGGCCGATGTAGGATTCCTGGCCGATTTGGTTCTCGGCGGCATTGCTCCACTCGCACATGAGCCATGCAGGAAACAGAAGCAGTGCGAGCGTCTGCTGGGCCTGATCACCCAGGAAAATCCAGCCGAGGAGCGCGGCGATGGCCCACATGAGGACAGCGGCCGGCCAGTGTTCCTGAATGTTGAAGATCTGGCCGACGAGCGCAATGGCTCCGCCCGTCAAGATGGTGCCGACCGCATGCAGCGTGGTCGATAGGGCCTTGAAGTTCCGGCGGGTGACGGCGCCGCCAAGGTGAAAGACGGTGACCATGGCCATCACCAGCAGATAGCGCATGCCCCTGCCAATCTGGTCCCAGTGCGCAGAGACGAAGAGGATGACGCCGCTGGCCAGCAGGATGCCGCCAAGGATCAGTGCGACGCGGCCCTGCCAGGCCATGCCTTCCGCTTGCGCTTCTTTCCGCACATCGGTTGCGGCGGTAGCGTCCTGTGTGGACTCCCAGGCGCGGATGCGGGATGCGGACTCCGCATCGAGTACGCCGGCAGATTGCCAGCGTTTTAGCAATGGTTCATATTCAGTCATGGAAGTTGGCCAATATTAGAGCACAGAACGGTAATCATCTTGCCTCCTCGGATCGCAGATCCTCTATTTGCCTGAGAATAGGCTGAAGGTGCTGCAGGAACCAGCGGGCATGTGATAGTTTCGGTCACTGTCACACTCGCGAGTATTGCCGACAGTAGAGAGAACCAATGCAAATCGCACTGAGCAAGAACAGTGATGTCCCGCTGCGGCAGCAGCTCGCCGAGCAAATTGTGTTCCTGATTACAACAGGCCAGCTTTGTGCGGGCGAGGCACTGCCCAGTGTGCGTGCGCTGGCGAGGCAAAGCAAGGTGCACCACAACACCGTGAGCGAGGCATATCAGCAACTCGTGAGCCGGGGCTGGCTTACCCGCCGGCGCGGCACTCAACTGGTCGTGGGAACGATTTCCGGCGCACCCCTGGCGAAGCCCCATACCCTGGATGAACTGATCAACGAGAGCATCGAGCGCGCCAGGGAGATGGGCTACTCCCTGCAGGCGTTGAGACAGAAAGTACTCGAGCGCCTGATGGCTGAACCCCCTGACCATTTTCTTGTTGTGGAGCAGGAGCCCGGTCTGCGTGAGATTATCCGGCAAGAAGTTATCGACAGCCTCGGTTTGCCGGTCGAGTGTTGCTCCCTCGAAGACTTTGCCAGAGAGCCAAACCTGGCCATCGGCGCCCAGGCGTTGGCCGCGAATCACCTTGTAGACGATTTGAAGGCGCTGGTTCCGCAAAGTCGGCCGACGATCGGCCTGGTCTATTCCCAGGCCGCCGAACACCTCGATCTGATTCGCAAGCTCGAGAATCCCTCCATTGTGGCGGTGGTGTCGGTGAGTGAGAGCTTGTTGCGGACAGCCAGGAGTCTCCTGGCCCCGGCGATTGGGAGGAAACATACCCTCAACGAGATTTTGGTGATGAAAGATGCGCCGGTAACCCTCGGCACCGTCGATTTGGTGTTTTGTGACACGATTACTGTTTCCATGGTCCGTTCTCGACGCAAGGTTCACTACGGGCTTATCGCCACCGCTTGTCTCGAGCATCTTGCGTCGTCTCACTTCCGACGTTGATTGCCCTGCGGCGGATATTCCGATCTCATCCTGCCACTCCCCCGTGCCGTAATCCGGTTCTATGATCGTGAGTGACGACTATGCGGTTTGAGATCATCACGATATTTCCCGGGTTCTTTGCCGGCATCTTCGAGCATGGAATCGTGCGGCGGGCGCAGGCCGAAGGGCTGGTGGGGATTGGCTTGCACGATCTGCGCGCGTTTACGCACGATCGGCATCGCACCGTGGATGATCGGCCGTTTGGCGGCGGCGAAGGGATGGTGCTGAAGCCGGAGCCGCTGGCGGAGGCGCTGGGTGCGCTGGGGATTGAAGCGAAGAAACAGGGATCAGGGCTCAGCGATCAGGGATCAGAACGAGGGGGAACAAGGGAACGAGGGAATAAGGGAACGCGAACCGCCACTCGTGATTCTGCTTTCGGCGCAGGGACGGCCGTTTACGCAGGCAGTGGCGCGGGAGCTGGCGAAGGTGGAGCGCGTGGTGCTGATTTGCGGGCGCTACGAAGGCGTGGATGAGCGCATCAACGAACTCTATTGCGACATGGAGCTTTCGATCGGCGACTACGTGTTGAGCGGCGGCGAACTGGCCGCGGCCGTGGTGGTAGACACTGTATGCGGCTTGTGCCGGGCGTGCTGGGCAACGAAGCGTCGGGCGAGTTTGAGAGCTTTGGCGTGGCCGATGCAGAGATCAGCGGGGACGAAAAGGGAGTGCCGCGTTCGCAGCATGGAGCCGGGGGGCTGCTCGATTATCCGCATTTCACCCGGCCCGCGGAGTCTTCAGGGGACTGGCCGCACCGCAGGTGCTGATGAATGGCGATCACCTGCAGATCCGGCGCTGGCGGCGGGAGCAGCAGTTGCGCAAGACGCTCAAAAACAGGCCGGATCTGCTGGAAGGCGCTGCTTTGAGCGACGAAGACCAGCGCCTGCTTGAAGCGATTCGCAGAGAAGACGGAGTGTGAGCATCGTGAACCATCTGCAGCTTGCCGCGTGGGTGGAACTTGGCGTTTGCTGGATCGTGTGGTCGCTCGCGTTTGTCAAGCCGCAGCAACGAGCAGCGGGTGCGAAGAAAGTAGATGCGTGCCCCTACGTCACGGTGGGGAATCATCCTGGTGATGCTGGGATTCGCGTGCATCTGGGCATTTGTGCGGCCGGTGGGATTCGAGAAGTCTGCCGCGTCGCTGATTGTGTCCATGATTCTGGGACCGCCGTCGGTGGTGCTGGTCTGGATGGCGGCGCGCCACCTCGACAAGCAATGGCGATTTGAGGCGGCGCTGAGCGAAGATCACAAGCTGATCACGACCGGACCTTACCGTTGGCTGCGCAATCCGATCTATACGTCGATGTTGGGCATGTTGCTGGCGACGGGATTCGCGAAGACGTGGTGGCCGCTGCTGGTCGCCGGTGTGATTTTCTTCGTGATCGGAACCGAGATTCGCGTACATGCCGAAGAGAAGTTGCTGGCGGCAAGGTTTGGAGAGGAATTCACGCGGTACAAGGCGACAACGCCAGCTTATTTTCCCTTCCTTCGGTAAGCCGCTCGAACGTGCAAGCCTCAGCGAAACGGCTGCACCGGGGCGGGCTGTTCGGCGGTGACCTGACCGACAGCTATTGTGGCGACGAAGAAGTTTTCACCACGCGTTGGCGATCCGGCTAACCGGCGCAGCATGGCGAGCTGGCCGACGTGCGTGAGCGCGTCGGCGATGGGGCCCTGAAAGAGCGGCTCGGCGGCGGCATGCATGGTTTGATCGGACGCGAGGTAGTCGTCGAAGGCCTCGAGGGTGGCGAAGAAGCGGGCCTTCTCCTGCGGCCAGGGCAGCGGGTTCGAGTTGTGCCAGCGCTCGCTTCCCTGCACCGTGCTGAGCGCCCAGTCGAACAGGTCGCCCATGTGAGCCAGGATCTGGATGGGTTGGCGGCCGCAGCCCTCGAAAGTGGCGAATGTGTCGGGTGCGCCGTCGAGGGCCCGGGCGGCGCGGTAGGCGAGGCTGGCGACAGTATGGCGGAGAAGTTCACGTTTCTCATTCATATCGGGCAATATACAGCGGCCGTGACTAGGCGTTTGGGCCGCTTCTCTGTTAAAATCAAGATTCTGAGTCCATCAGCAGGAAGAAGCTATGTCAATTCATCCAGTTATGCAGCGCCTGGCCGATAAGCTGAAGCGCACCGATCTTCCCGACTTTGTGCCCGGCGACCAGGTTCGCGTGCAAGTCAAGATTAAAGAAGGCGATAAAGAACGTTTGCAGGCCTTTGAAGGCCTCGTGATTGCCATCAACAAGGGACCGCAAGGCACCTTTACCGTCCGCAAGATGAGCTTTGGACAGGGCGTGGAGCGCATCTTCCCGTTCAACTCCAAGGTTGTCGACAAGGTGGAGAAGATTCGCAGCTACAAGGTGCGACGCTCGAAGCTGTTCTACATCCGCGGACTGCGCGGCAAGGCCGCCCGTCTGAAGGAAGTGGAACGCAGCACCGCGAAGGCCTAAGAGGCTTCCCTTTCCAAGGTCAAAAACCCCGGCTTCGGCCGGGGTTTTCGTTTGCATCGCGAGGCTGACTGTCCGCCCCTGCGGGCGATCGAAGGAGCTAGGTGTCAGTCCTCGTGCGTCTGTTTATTCATGCGCTTGGCGTCGCCGGTCTCTTTGGTCTCGTCCAAGCCCGTAGAATCAGCGATGTTCACGGTTCCGAATGAATCGTTCACCATGCCATCATCGGCCGGCGGATTCTTCTCTTCCAATCCGCCGGGTTGCGTGTGCGTGAACTTCAGCTTTTCGGTCATTGCTCCTCCTGCTGGGTTGGATGCGCCCTTGGCATGGGCGGACCGATTACCGATTGAATTCGGAACGGGTTTTCCGCAGGCGTTCACAATCCAGCGAGACGAAGTGGTTCTTATACTTGAGGACATGGCGGTATGCGGTTGGAGACTGGAGAAGGCGGCGGCGAAATGCGGCTTTCTGCAGATTGCCGGATGCGATGAGGTGGGACGCGGGCCGATGTTCGGACCGGTAGTCGCCGCCGCCGTGATTCTTCCGCTTGGCTGCAGGCTCACGGGCCTGAACGATTCGAAGCAGCTCTGCGAGAACAAACGCAACGAACTCGACGCGGTCGTTCGCGCCAAGGCACTGGCGTTTGCCATCGCCGCCGTGGATGTGGAGACGATCGACCGGATCAACATCCGCAGGGCTTCACTGCTGGCGATGCGCATTGCCGTGGAGCAGCTTGCGATTCCTCCGGATTATCTGCTGATCGATGGTTGCGACACGATCGACTGGCCCTGTCCGCAGCAGTCCGTGATCCACGGCGACGGAACCAGCTACTCGATCGCCGCGGCGAGCGTACTGGCGAAGGTGTATCGCGACCGGATGCTGGTGGAGTTGGACGCGGTCTATCCGGGCTACGGGCTTGCGAAACACAAGGGGTATTGCTCACGCGAGCACATGGATGCGCTCGATCGGCTCGGACCTACTCCGCTCCACCGGAAAAACTGGAGTCCCGTGGCGCAGACGATGCTGGCTTTTCCCGAAAACTGAATTGAGAATTAATGACGCGGAGGATCCCTGGCGTGCGTTTGCAATGGGCGTGGATACTTCCGGTAATCGTCCTGCTGGCCGCCGGCTGCGACAAGAATGCGAACAAGAAGCCTGATCCGACGAAAGGCGCGGTTGCGGGCATTGTGATTTGCGCCGACACTGGAAAGCCCGCCAGATTTGCGACCGTGAACTTGACGCCTGTGCCGGTGAAGCATGCTGACCCACAGGACAGCTCCGCCGCTCGCGCCCGTTGCGACGATAGATACAGGTCTTGACGGACGGTTCAGAATGGAGGCCGTGCCGCCGGGCAATTACTATGCGTTTGCCACACTCAAGGGGTATCTCGATCCGGAGCGAGGCATCGACTTCGGCAATGTTAGCGCCAAGGGCACGACAAGCGAACAGGAACAGGACGCAATCGAGCAATGGAAAGATCAACTGATCGAAGTGAAGGTCCAGCTTCGGCGAACTTCAGAGATTTCCATCGAACTGAAGCGCGCAGCTGAGATCGACGGCACGGTCAGCTTCGACGATGGCAGCCCGGCGATCGGGATGCATTTCCAGCTCTTTCGCAAGAACGCAAAGAAGGAATGGGGTGTTGTCGGATTGCCTTTGCTTGGCAGCTGGACGATTGAGGAGGCGAGCGACAGCCATGGCCACTATGCGGTCGATGATCTGGAGGCCGGCGAATACATTGTCTGCGCGATGATGCCGATTGATTCAGAGGATGTGGCGCCCCGCGTCTGCCTGGGAAATGTCTTTCGTCGGAAGAATGCCACGCCATTGAAGGTGGGCGAAGGCGAGACCGCGCGCGGTGCCGACATCGTGATTCCTCTATCGGGAATGCACGCTGTTGCCGGCCATATCGAAGCAGGTGCGGACGGGCACGCGCCGTCACAGGCCACCGTCACTCTGCTTTATGCTGACGACCGCGAACCGGCGCGGAAAACTCCGATGGACAAGGACGGCAGCTTCTCGTTTGAGTATGTTCCCGAGGACAACTACATTCTGCGGGTGAGCGATGCCGAGGACGCCGGACAGGAAAACATTCCGACGGGGATTCCGCATGCAGCGGCGGGCAAAACCAATGCGCCGCAAGTGGCGCGAAAGTATCTCGACCGGGAAATGCCCCTGCATGTGCTGAGCGATATGACCGATGTGGATGTTTCGCTGACAGACGCGGCAGCTGCAAAGCCGCAATGACTAGCGGATAGAAACAGCGGCGGGACGAGTCCTGCGGGAATTTACCCATGCCAGCACCGGGCGCGCGGCCAGCAGCACGACGAGCGTGATAGTGAGATTCATTGGGCTCAGGACGCCGGGTTTTACCTGCCACCAGTAGTGAATGATTCCGCAGATGGCCGCGAAATAGACCAGCTTGTGCAGGCGGTTCCAGCGCTTGCCGCCGAGTTTGCGAATGGCCCAGGTTGTCGATGTGGCCGCGAGCGGCACCAGAAGCGTATACGCGAGAAAGCCAGCGATGATGAAGCGGCGCTTGGTGATGTCGGTCTTGAAGACGCTGAGATCGAAGTTCATGTAGAGCGCGATGTAGGTGGCCAGGTGCAGCGACGCGTAGAAAAACGCGAAAAGCCCGAGCAGGCGACGGAACTTGATGAGCCAGGACAGACGCGGCGAGAGCAGACGCAGCGGCGTAATCGCCAGCGAAAGAATCAGCATCAACAGGGCGTTGTAGCCGGTGGTCAGCGTGATCTTCGAAGTGGGATCGGGACCGAGGGTGTTGGTGACGGCCTCGTAGACGAGCAGCGCGAAGGGCGAGAGGCACGCGATCCAGGTGAGGGTCTTGAGCGTGATGAGGGTCTTGCGATTCATGAGTGTCCAGCGGTGCTTTGCACCGATAGCGGGGTTAGCGTGCTCGCGCGCGTGTCAGCGGAGTTAGTGCGCCACCGCTTTTCCTAACTCCGCTAACGGTGCGAAGCACCGCCAACGGGCGCGAAGCACCTCTGACACCGCTAAAAATTCTTCTTCAAGTCCATGCCGTTGTAGAGCGATGCCACCTGGTCGCCGTATCCGTTGAACATGAGCGTGGTGCGGCGCTGCGCATAGAACGGCAGGCCGATGCGGCGCTCGGTTTTCTGGCTCCAGCGCGGATGGTCGACGTTGGGATTCACGTTGGAGTAGAAGCCGTATTCGCTTGGGCGCCTGCTCGTTCCACGTGGTGGGCGGCTGCTTGTCGAGGAAGCGAACGGTCACGATCGACTTCGCCGACTTGAAGCCATACTTCCACGGCACAACGATGCGGATCGGCGCGCCGTCCTGGTTGGGCAGCACTTCGCCGTAGAGGCCGAAGGTGAGCAGAGTGAGCGGGTGCATGGCTTCATCCATGCGCAGGCCCTTCAGAATAGGCCAGAATAGATCGAGGCCTCACGCGCCCACTTCTCCACCTTTGTGTCGTAGTAGGAGAGGAACTGCACATATTTCGCGCTGGGCAGCGGATCGCATTGCTTGATGAATTCAGAAAGCGAATAGCCGACCCAGGGAATCACCATGCTCCACGCCTCGACGCAGCGATGGCGATAGACGCGGTCTTCGAGCGGACGCAGCTTCAGCAGCGCGTCGATGTCGAAGGTCTTCGGCTGCTTGACCTTGCCTTCCACTTTGACGGTCCAGGGACGCGTGGGCAGTCCGCCGGCATTTTCGGCCGGCTCGTCCTTGTGCACGCCGAACTCGTAGTAGTTGTTGTAGTGGGTCATGTCCTGCAGGCTGGTGAGTTGCTCGCCGGTCGTGGTCAGCGGGCTCTTGACAGTCTGCAGCTTGGTTTCGTCGGCAAGTGCATCGGTGCGGGGCGAGAAGACCTCGGCCAGACGATCGGCCCCCGCGATGGCAGCGCCGCCGCTGCAGTGCCGGCAATGGCATTGCGCAAAAAGCGGCGCCGGCTGAAGAACCGCTTATAGCTCTCCCGTGGCGTGATCTCCGATGAAGGAATGTCGGAGGGTTTGCGAATCAGCATGATGAATGACCTCGTGCGGGGAACGGATCACCGCATCCATTAGACAACATCGACTCCTCGGGGGTTACAACAAACACGCCGGCACTTTGAGGCGGTGAATATCGCGAGAAAGAAGCCCTTGGCACAATCCAGTTGGCACGGACGGGCGTTCCTATTTTGCGGCGCCGCGACGCGTGGCGGGCTTTGTCCTGGCCAGGGCCGGCAGGCTGCCCCGCGGAAAGGCGGTGGATTGGCGGACCACGAGTTGCGTGGAAATGTGCCACTCCTTTTGCTGAGCCTGGGGATGATCCGGCTCGATGCCCGCGCGGAGAGCCTGCACGGCCGCCGCGGCAAGATCCTTGCACGACATCTGCACCGTGGTGAGCGGCGGCAGCATGAACTGTGCGAGATGGATATCGTCGAATCCGACGACGGAGACGTCTTGCGGGACCGCGCTGCTGGTGCGATAGAGACCGTGCAGCACGCCAATGGCGGTCATGTCGTTGGAGCAGACGATGCCCGTGGGCAACTCGCCGAGCGCCAGCAGAGATTCGCTGGCCCTGATGCCGCCTTCCATGGTGTGTGTGCCTTCGACCAGGTGCTCGGGTGGAACCTGTGAGTCCGAGTTCGGCCATGGCGCTGAGAAAAGCATCGCGCCGCGCCACTGCTGAGCGCATTTGCAGAGGACCGCTGATGAAGGCGATCTGGCGATGCCCGAGCGCTGCGAGATGCTGCACGGCTTCGCGAATTCCCTCTCCGTAGTTGACCTTGAGAACGCGAATGTTCGGCAAATCGGGCCCCGCATCGACAAACACCAGCGGAAACGCACGCTCGACGAGCTTCTGGACCAGTTCCTCTTCGATGCCGAAGGTCATGATGGCGACGCCGTCGACACTGCGCTGCAGCATGCGGCGGATGAGCGCCTCGGTGCGGGCGGTTTCGTAGTTTGTGGAGCCGATGAAGACCTCGTAGCCCTGCTCGACGGCGAGATTCTCGAACTCCTGCACCAGTTCGGGGAAAAATGGATTGGTGATCTCAGAGACCACGAGGCCGAGGATGCGGCTGCGGCCGGAGACGAGCGCGCGGGCCTGGGTATTGGGCACGTAGCCCACTTCCTTGATGGCGCTCCACACGCGCTCCGCCAGTTCGGGGGCGACGGTGGAGATACCGTTTACCGCGCGGGAAACTGTGGCGATGGAGACGCCGGCGCGCTGCGCCACGTCGCGAATGCTCGCGCTGGCTGCACGAAGCCGGTTCGGATTTCTTTCTTGGGCCGCCCACAGGTAAACCGATTTTAGAGTATTTTCTTGCGTTACAGGAGAGGAGATCGGCAAATATTTGCGCACCAAAATCGGGGCAAAACAATGAATCCATAGAGTTGCATCTGCTCGATTCGTATCGCAGTTTGCGCAAATTGTTGAACTCGAATCGACTCCGACAGAGAAAACGTTTCCAGCCACGAGAAGGCAGCAGCAGATTATGGATGGCTCTCGCCGCCCACCGGCCACTTCGATCGCGTGGCGCAGCAGCACAAGGATGGAAACCAGGCTTTCTTCGGCGCCGCGTTTGCTGCCCGGCAGGTTGACGATCAACGTCGAGCCGCGCAGCCCGGCAACGCCGCGGGAGAGCCACGAAAAAGGATTGCTCTCGGCGCCGCGAGATCGCATGGCTTCAGCGAGGCCCGGCGCATGGCGATCGAGCACGCGGAGCGTGGCCTCGGGTGTGCGGTCGCGCGGGCTCATGCCGGTGCCGCCGGCCGTGAGGATCAGCGCAGCTCCATTCTTGCTCCATTGCTCCAAGCTGCGCGGCAATTCTTTCTTCGTCGTCGGGAACGAGGGCGGTTTCAACTCGTGCACCGGGCCAGTGCTGGCGGAGCAACTCGACAACCGCAGGGCCTGCGGTATCGGTCATCAGGCCCTGCGAGCAACGGTCGGAAACGGTAAGTACGCAGAAGAGCATGGCAGGATTCGAGAGCGATTCCGGGTAGCATTCCATGACGTTTGACGGGCCGGTGACTTCCCCGACGGTCGCGCGGAAGCACCTTGATCGTCTGCAGCCAGATCTTCGCGGTATCCGGCCAGGTGGTCACGGGCAGCGCGGTGCGGCGCAGGCCGTATCCGTGTCCGCCTTCCGCGTAGATGTGCAGCTCGGCGGGAACCTTGGCGGCCTTCAATTGCAGGAAGTAGACCGTCGCGTTTTCGACGTGCACCGGGATCGTTTTCGGCCTGCACGATGAAGGTGGGCGGCGTTTGGGCGGTGGGATTGATGTCGGCATTGGGCGCCATGTTCTCGGCGGCGTTGGCCAGATAGCCGGGATAGATGATGAAGGCGAAATCGGGACGGCAGCTGAGCTGATCGGCAGCATCGACGGAATCGTAAAGGCGCTTGTCGAAGTGGGTGCTGAGCGCAGCGGCCAGGTGCGCTCCAGCGGAGAAGCCGAGAACGCCGACGCGGTTGGGATCGATGTGCCACTCGGCAGCATGCTGGCGAACCATGCCGAGCGCGCGCTGCGCATCCTGCAAGGCCGCGGGGGATTTGGGATACGGGCCGGTGTTGGGCACGCGATACTTCACCAGCACGCAGGCGACGTTGATGGAGTTGAGCCAGTCGCAGACTTCGGTGCCTTCGAGATCGATGGCGAGAATCTGGTATCCGCCGCCCGGGAAACAACGACAGCCGGCCGCGTAGCGTTGCCCTTTGGCGCGTAGAGCGTCAGCGTCGGGATTGGAGACGTTGCCGAGACGAACGAGCGGCCTACCGGCGATGAGATTGTCGGTTGGCTTGGTGGTGTCGATTTCAGCCGGTGGGTTTGCAGGCGCCCCGGGAGCGCCATTGGGCCAGAGCGGCAGAGTGATGTGCCCGGGCGCAGGCTGCCATGCGGGTTTTTGCGCGGCGGCACATGCGAGTGAGGTTCCGATGACGGCGCAGAGAATGAGTGCAGATCGTTTCATGCTGAGACTCCGGATGAACATGTGTCGCAGCGATGATTGCAGGAGGGGGAGCGGAACCTGCAAATGGCTTCATAGCGGAGCAGCAGCGCCGGGCAGGATAGTCAGGAGACAGCAGTCAGCGTTTCCCGCGCCACCTCGATGCGCGCCGGCAAAGCGCCCAGCACCTCGCCGTCAGCTTCCACAAACACTCTCGTCTTCGATCCGTTCGCGGGACGGCATTCGACGGCATCGGCATCGAGCAATTCGATGGTGCGGGAAAACGTCTGGCGACCCGGAGTGTTGCCAGCAGAAAGCGAAGATACTGCAGTCGGCTGCGCGTCTTGAAGGCGACCAGACTCAGATCCTTCTTGTGCAGCGTGGCGCCGGGAGCGAGCACTCCCAGCGCTCCGCCGAACGAACGGATGCGTATGGCGAGCAATTGCGATATCTGCTCGGACGGGGCTGAGCCATTGCCATTGACGGAGAAGGACGCGTCGAAGAGCGGAAACGGATTAGTGGCCCAGATTTTGAAGGCCTCAAGCATGTAAAGCGCATATCCAAAGCGGCGCTTCAGCTCCGGATCCATGCTCGACATCAGCAGCGCATCTGCGCCGATTCCCGCCGCGACCGTGAAATATCGCCAGCCCTGCGCGCCGCTGGGTTCCTGAAAGAAGATGCGGCCCACTGGGACCTCCATCGGCTCGGCTTCGAGCAGCGCCCGCACAGCCTTTACGGGCTCTCGCCCCAGCCCGAGGTTCTGCGCGAGCGCATTTGCCGTTCCCAGGGGAATGACCCCCAGGGCGACTTGCGTGCCCACCAGCGCCTGAAGCACTTCGTGAACGGTGCCGTCGCCGCCACAGGCCAGAACCGCGTCGAACCCCTGCCGTGCAGCAGCAAGGGCGAGCGCTTTTCCACTGCCGGGCGCATGCGTCTCGAGAGCGTCGGCTTCAATGCCGGCTTCGCGCAGGACCGCAAGCGCACTCCGAACGTGGGATGCGCGGCGTCCTGAGTGCTGCCCTGAAGCAGGGTTGTAGATCAGCGCGACACGGCGCATGGATGCTTTCTGACCTCGTGCGAGGTCCCCTTTATCGATGATTTCATTCTACAGACGGCGCCTTCCATTCCTTCAGCTTTGATGCGAATGGAGACGAATGAGATCCAGGCAAACCACAGCCCTCAGAGGACTTCCAGCCTTCGCTGTGCGTCAAAAATTGGAACCGCACATACATAAGCTGCGTAGGTCAGTTAGAATGTCTCGCCGTACACCCGGAAAGGATCCAGGGACACCTGCAAATACCATGACATCTCAGCGTGCGCAATTCCTCAAGGTTGCTGCTTTCGAGCTTTCTGTTGGGTCTCGATGTGTTCACGTTGGGCGCAGGCGCGCAGGAGAAGCCCGCCGCCACGGCGGATGCGCCGCGCTACAAGGACGCGACGCTGCCCATCGCCGATCGCGTCGCCGACCTGCTGCCGCGCATGACGCTGGAAGAAAAGGTCTATCAGCTCACGGGCGGATGGGACACGAAGATCGAGGTCATCGATCCCACCGGAACCTTCACCACGGAGACGGCCCGCCAGACGCTGTCGGCCGAGTGGGGGCCGGAGGTGAAGTTCACGCCGCGGCAGGCCGCGATCCTGCGCAACGGCGTGCAGCGCTATCTGCGCGAGAAGACGCGCCTCGGAATTCCGGCAATGTTTCTCGGCGAGGCTCTGCACGGCTACATGGAATACGGCAGCACGAGCTTTCCGCAGGCGCTTGGGCTGGCCGCGACATGGGATCCGGCGCTGGTGAAGCGGGTGTTCACCGCCGTTGGCGACGAGGCCGGTTCGCGCGGCGCGGGACAGGTCTTCTCACCGGTACTGGACATGGCGCACGATCCACGCTGGGGCCGCACGGAAGAGGGCTACGGCGAAGACCCCTACCTGATTTCGCGCATGGGCGTCGCGGCCATCGAGGGTCTGCAGGGCGATGCGTATTCGATCGATCGCCATCATGTGCTGGCGACCGCGAAGCACTTCGCTGTGCACGGGGTGCCCGAGGGCGGCACCAACACCGCGCCGGGCAATATCTCCGAGCGCGTGATTCGCGAAACCTACCTCGTTCCCTTCCAGGCGGCCGTGCAGGAAGCGCATGTGGGCAGCGTGATGGCCTCGTATAACGAGATCGACGGCGTGCCTAACCACGTCAACCACTGGCTGCTCGACAAAGTGCTGCGCCAGGAGTGGGGATTCGATGGCTACCTGACCTCCGACGGCGACGGTCTGCAGATGCTGGTAGGCACGCATCACGTGGCCTATAACATTGCCGACGCCGCGCGGCAGGGACTTGCCGCGGGCATCGATTACGACTTATCAGAAGGCACCGTCTACAGCACGCTTGTAGACCAGGTGAAGCAAGGCCTGGTACCGGAGAGCGAAGTGGATCGCGCGGTTGCGCGGGTTCTGGCAACGAAGTTCCGTCTGGGGCTATTCGACAATCCATACGTCGATCCCGACTACGCCGAGAAGACCAACAACAGCCCCGAGCACAAGAAGCTGGCTGCGGAAGCGGCGCGCAAGGTTCTCGTCCTGCTGAAGAATGACAAGAACCTGCTGCCGCTCGACATGACGAAGCTGAAGTCCATCGCCGTCATCGGTCCGAATGCCGCCGATGTGCATCTGGGCGGATATAGCCGCGATCCCGGCTACGGCGTCAGCGTGCTTGACGGCATCAAGGCCAAGGTCGGCGACAAGGTAAAGGTGCTCTATGCGGAAGGCTGCAAGATCACCACGGCGCCGCAGGGTTTCCGCGGCTGGTGGGCGAACGATGTGCAGCTCGTCGACCCGAAGACGCAGACCGCCTCGATCCAGGCGGCGGTGGATGCGGCGAAGAAAGCCGACGTTGCCATCGTCGTCGTCGGCGAAAACGAGAGCACCAACCGCGAAGCGTGGGCCGAGAATCACCTCGGCGATCGCGACTCGCTCGACCTGCTCGGCGCGCAGAACGACCTGGTGAAGGCGGTCGTCGAAACGGGCAAGCCGGTTGTTGTGCTGCTGCTGAATGGCCGGCCGCTCTCCGTCAACTACATCGCCGAACATGTGCCGGCAATTCTCGAAGGCTTCTATCTCGGCGAGGAAGGCGGAACTGCCGCGGCCGACGTGATCTTTGGCGATGCGAACCCCGGCGGAAAACTGCCGATCACCTTCCCGCATACCGTGGGCGCGCTGCCGGACTATTACAACCACAAGCCCTCGGCGAATCGCAGCTACGAGTTCTCGACGCGCCAGCCGCTGTTTCCCTTTGGCTACGGCCTCAGCTACACCACCTTCAAATTCGACAACCTGAAGGTTGAGCCGCAACAGATCATGCAGGCGGGCACGGCGAAGGTCAGCGTCGACGTTACGAACACCGGCACGCGCGAAGGGCGACGAGGTTCCGCAGCTCTACATTCATCAGCGCGTCGCTTCGGTCACGCAGCCGGTGATGCAGTTGAAGGGATTCGAGCGCATTACGCTGAAGCCTGGCGAGAAACGTACCGTGACGTTCACCGTCACGCCGGAAATGCTGTCGATCCTGAATATCGACATGCATCGCGTCGTGGAACCGGGCGTCTTCGACATGATGGTGGGGCCGAGTTCCGACAAAACCAGCACTGTGAAGCTCACCGTCACCGGCAGCGGCGGAGAGACTGGAAAGCCTGCGGCAACTGCGCCGGTCCCCGCCGGGTCCGAGACGAACATGGTGAGCAACTTCGATGAAGGAAAAGTCGAAGCCGCTTACGGCATGTGGATTCCGGCGAGCGACACGATGAACGGGGGCAAATCCAATTCAAAACTCGATGTGGTTGAGCCTGGAGCAGCCAGTACCAAGGGCGCCATGCAGGTGACGCGGCGAACTGGTTGCGGGCGGACCATTCATCTTTGCCGGTGCGCTCTTCTCGCCCGGTGCTGCGCCGATGAAGCCCGCGAACCTGTCGAAGAAAAGCAGCATCAGTTTCTGGGCAAAGGGAGACGGCAAGACCTATACGCTGATTGTGCTGACCGAAGCGCGCAGCGGCCAGAGCGGCGAAGCCCCGGCCATGACGTCCTTTACCGCCGGGTCCCGAGTGGAAGCAGTACACGTTTCCCTTCTCCACCTTTGAGACGGACGGCAGCGACTTCGAGCGGCATTGGATTCATTCGCATCCAGGAGCCGGGCAAGTTCCAATTCAGATCGACGAAGTGGAGATCAAATAAGAGCGAACACGGATTTGAACCAAGGCATCGCGGCTTTCGAGCCATGGCGCCTTGGTTCACGATGCGAGCTGCGCTTTGATGCGTGGCCGCTTAGGCCGGGCCGGCGCGGTCGATTCGCGCGACGATGAGCGTCGGCTGCACGGCGATCTCCTGCCGCGATGTCCACCGTGCCCTGGATCCGGCCCAGCAGATGTTCACCGGCGATTCTGCCGAATTCCTCGCAGCGGCTGATGGATGGTGGTCAGACGGGGCAGCGTAAATCCTGCAGCCTTGATGTCGTCGAAGCCGATCACCGAGACATCCGCGGGAACGCGAAGATTGGCATCCTGCAGGGCACGGATCGCGCCAATCGCGGACATGTCGTTGAAGGCCACCAGTGCGGTAAAAGGCTTCCTGTCGCCAGCAGCTGCTGCACGACGGGATAGCCGAGTTCCGGAGACGAGATATCTCGATTGAGCGTGATCACCAGCTCAGGACGAATTGCAATCCCCAGCTTGGCTGCGACGGCGACAAGGCCCTTCCATCGCGCATCAGAGTCGGAACTGAACGACTGTCCGCGCATGAAGGCGATCTTGCGATGACCCGAGCGCGTGGAGATGCGAAAGCGTCAGCTCGGCAGCACGGTGATGATCCAGGGCTGATATTGGTGACGCCTTGAATGCGTCGATGACCGGCGACAGCAACCAGCGGAATGGAAAGGGCATGATCGAGCAAAGTATCGACGGCGATGATGCCCTGGGCCCCGCGGGCGATGAACATCCGCGCGTACTCCTGCGATCAACTCCGGCTTGTGCCGATGGTGCGCGGTGAAGTAAAAGTAGCCGGCATTGATGAGATAGTCGCCGATTCCGCTCATACACCTGGGTGTGGTATCCATCGCCCAGCTCCGGGACCAGGATGCCGATGATCTTGGATTGGCGGCTGCGAAGCGAGCGGGCCAGCAGGTTGGGATGATAATTCAATTCGCGCGCGGCGGCCTTGATGCGATCGCGTGTTTTCTGCGGGATCGACCTGCCCGGCACATCGTTGAGAACCACGGAAACCGTTGCAGGGTCGAGACCAAGATGGGCCGCAAGCTGCTTCAGGCTCACTGGCTGCCGAGGTTGCCTGCTCTCTTTGCCGCTTCGTGGCTCTCTCATCGGAGGAGTCCTGACATCTGCTTGCTCCATTGTTCGAAGTGAGATTCTATAACCGCGGAGGCTGAAACCGTCAGTGATGCAGGCGAAGAATCGCGAAATCCATCATTGGAATCGCGATTCTGCGTAGTGCAACTTTGGCCGCACGAAAACCGCACATGCCGTGGACCCCGCCACCCGGCGGCGTGGACGAAGAACACAGAAACAGATTTGGCGCGCTGGTCTCGTAGGTCAGCGCCGTGGGGCGCAGCAGAAACTGCCGCATCGTCATGGCCCCGCCGCTGATGTCGCCGCCCAGCAGGTTCGCATTCATGCGCTCGAGCGTTGCCGGAGTCGAGACAGTGCCGGGCCAGAACGCAATCGCGAAAGCCGGGAGCAAAGCGCTCGATCTGCGCTTCAAGGCGATCCGTCATATCGACGGTCGACCCGTTGGGCACATGGCAGTAGGCCCAGAAGGTGTGCTGCCCCTGCGGCGCGCGCTTGGGTCGAAGAGCGACGGCTGCGCCGTGAGCACAAAGGGCCGTTCCGGATGCTGGCCCTTCGTACCGCGTCCTCCGCCTCTGCAATCTCTTCGAAGGTGCCGCCGAGATGAACGGTGATGGCACGCCTGCACTCCGCCGCGCGCCATGGCACCGGCTGCGAAAGCGCGTAGTCGATCTTGAAGACACCCGGTCCCGGTTTGAAGCGCTCCATCAGGCCGCGGAAACCGTTTGTAAGGCAATCGCCGGCGATGCCAGCAAGCTGCCGCGGCGAGGTGTCAAACAGCATTGCGACCTGCCGTCGCATTCAGTTTGCGAAATATCTCCTGATCGACGCGGCACGAAGTGTGGACCTTGCCGCCAAGACTCTGCAGATGACCGATCAGCGCGCTGGTGATGCTCTGCGACCCCCGTGCGGGACAGGCCAGCCGACCTTATGCGCCGCGGCGCCAAGCACCAGTGCGATGGCAGAGCTCAGCGCGTCGTCGAGGCTGAGAAAGGAGTGTGCGGCCAGCCCGGCGAACAACGCCCGCGTGCGCGGCTGCGTGAAATGATGCATTGCAATGCGCGTGGCCGGCTGAAACGCCGCCAGGACCGAAGCGCGCCATGAACAACGGATGTCGCGGAATGCTGCAGCACCGGCCCAAGTGCCTCCTCGGCAAACCGGTCCCAGTGTTCGACCAGCGGCTCACCAGGTTCCGCCATGCCTGCGCGTCCGGTCCGAATTCCCTGTCCTGATCGGCGAGATCGCGCTCCAGCATCACGGCGGTTCCGTCGTCGAGCGGATGCGCCAGCGGCGCCTCGCCGTGAATCCAGCTGAGCCAGTGCTCGGCGAGCGGAAGGGTCGCGAAAAACGGCGATCCCGCAGCCATGGGATGCACGGCCGAGCCGAAATCGTGCAGAAATCCGGGCAGCGTCAGCGGCAGCGTTCGCGCCGCCGCCGCCCGGCACAGCCTCCGCCTCGAAGACTTCCACGTCGATGCCGGCCTGCGCCAGCACGATCGCAGCGGATAGACCGTTGGGGCCCGATCCGATTACGTAGGCGCGCTTCATATCCATCATTGTCCCAGATCAGTCATGCGGCGGCAGTTCGTCAGGCCATTGGACCACGGCGGACCGCCCCTCCGGCGTCCGGGTCAGCTCGGGCGCGTAGAGGCCAAGGATATTGTCGCCGCCACCAGTTTCCCGTGGTGCGTTTCTCTTCGCGCGTGGTGAACCAATATTGCCACAGAACCGCGCGCACATAGCGCGGCGGCGCCTGCGGAAACGGATTGCTCCGGAAAAGCGCCAGCACATCCTTGTCGTTCTCAAGCAGCCGCTCCTCGGTGAGCGGAACCATTTCATCCTGGCGCCAGTCGCCGAGCGACGCAAACCACAGGTTCCAGTCGAAGCGCGGCTGATAGGGCGCGTAGATGCGCGGCGCCTCGTTCAGCGCCTGCGGCTTGTTGCGGAATGGATACGCGGTCCAGTTCTCGCCGTCGTTCGAGCCCTGGAATTCGATCTCGTAGCGCCCGCTGGTCATCACCGCAAACAGGCCGTACTGGTTGGCGATGCGAAAGGGCTCGAGCGCCGCAATCGGCGTAGTGGGCAGCGGCAGAGTGCGGAAGGGAATCCCGATCATCTCCGCGGTCGTGTCGTAGAAAATCCATGTGAGCATCACCGCGGCGATGGCGAGCCGAATCGCGCTGAAATGGCCACTGAGCAGTGCGCGGAACGCGGCCGCGTCGTGCTGCGATCGTTCGCTGCTTCTGTTCCATCGTCGGCGGAGCGAGCTTGATCCTGCTCTTCCGCTCGCTATTCGTGCTTCGAGAGGCTGAAGCCATCGCGCTTCGGTAACGCGCCGGCACCAGGCGCAGCAGGAACTTGTCGTCCAGCAGCAGGAAGCCCAGCGACAGCACCAGGTAATTCAGGAACGTGTAGTTCGCCGTGAGAATCACGCCAATCTCCCACGGCGTCACGATGAAGAAGCAGACGATGCGCACGCGGCGCGGAAAAAACATCATCCACACGAGCGCAAGTTCCAGCACCAGCGTGCCGGCCGCGCTGGCAGCCTGGAACCAGTGCGGCAGATGCTCGACGTACCAGCCGATCCAGGTGGGCAGCGGGCCGTTCTGGTAGTACTCGTCCATCGCGGTCAAGGTGCGCCACTGCCGGTCGCCGCTCACCAGCTTGACCATGCCCGATTCGAAGTAGATGCGGAACCACTCCCATTGCAGCAGAAACAGGCTGGCGCGCGAAGGCGGCGTGCATGCGCCCAGCCCCGGCAGCAGGCCGCGCGGCGCAAAGAAGAGCGCGATGAATCCGGCCTCGAGCAGCATGCCGTCCGACTGATAATTGGAAAACTCACTGGCCGCCGACACAAACGAAAGAAAGCAGACGAAGCAGACGAAGAAGCTGAGCCGCGGCCACAGATTCACGAACGCAACGATCGAAGCCACCAGGCCGATCCACGTCACTAGCATCAGTGCGTGCGAACTTGAGGAAAGCCAAAAGAGCGTCGGCGCGAACCAGAGTTTTGCGAAGGAAACTGCTGGGCTACTGCCGCGAGATAATCGTCGCGCGGGCATAATGCCCTCGGGCCGATCAGTCCCTTGATCTGAAACAGCAGCGAATAGAACGCGGAGAAGTAGATGGCCGCCAGCGCGCGCAGAAAGATCCAGCGCGGCACCAGCCGGCCGCGCGCGCCGGCGCGGGAGTCAAACAACCAGTGAAGCCAAAAACCGGGGTTCCGCTCCGCCATATGCAAAACAGATTAGCGAGTTTGCCGGACGGGTGTCATGGGGCGGCTGCCGGCGCGGATGGACGCAGCGGCGTTACAGGTAATCCTCCCGGGCAGGCGTAAATACATCGAGCACCACGGAGTCTTCTGCTGCTTCGGCCTCATGTTCCGCATTGGAGGCCACGATGAAGTTATCGCCAGCCGAGGCGTTGTGCCACACATTTCCAATTCTGACGCGGATGCGGCCGCTGATCACGTAGACCATCTGCTCATGCGGGTGGCGATGCGGCGCGCCCTGCCACCCTTTGCGCATCTGGTGGCGCACCAGCATCATTGCCGTGCTATGCACAAGAACCTGCCGTTGCAATCCCGGCTCCGGCTCAGTGAACGGCGCGGCGGGATCACAGGGCAAAATCAGGCCATTTCCGGGTTCATCATCGATCATCAGAATCCGTCTCCTATACGCCCAACCGTGGCTTGTTCTTGCGCACGAAGTCTGTATCCTGCGCCGGTTCCGATTCGCACTCAATCGCAATGGTGGTGACGGGAGAATCCGGAGCCGCTGCGGGCAAATCGGTAAAGCGAACGCGGAACTCATCCTGCTTGAAGGGGACGTTCGCGCCGCTCTTGACCAGCTTCGCCGACTTCACCTTCGTCATCAGTCCCGAAATAGCGACATAGTCTCCGGGCCAGAAGTGCACATGCATGTAGAGGGTGTTGCCCGTGCGCGTAAAGCTCGCATAATTCGAACGCCGCACCTGGCAGGGATCGGATTCATAGATGGTGTGTCCGTTCACGGCCATCCATTCACCCACCTCGCGCAGCACGCGCACGGAGGGTTCAGGAATCGACCCATCGCCTTTGGGTCCGATGTTCAGCAGGTAATTTCCCGAATCGCGCACGCAGCTGATGAGGTTGCGAATGATGGTCTTCGAGCTCTTCCAGTTATCGTCGGCAGCTTGGTAGCCCCAACTGTCGTTGAGGGTCATGCACGCTTCCCATGCCCGGCCGCCGGCCTCCGCGGTAATGTGCTGTTCGGGAGTTGAAAAGTCGCCCGGAAGCTTGTTGCGGTTGTTCACAATGATCGCGGGTTGAAGCTTGAACACCATTTCGTTCATGCGAACCGACTCCCAGCCATCTGCATCGAGCGGCCACGCCACGTCGTACCACAGCACGTCGATCGTGCCGTAGTTGCTCATCAGATCGTGAATGAGGCCGTGTGTGTATTCCACGAATCGCTTGCGGGCATCCTCATTCGTGGCGCAGAGAGCGCCATCGGGATGATGCCAGTCCATCAACGAGTAGTAGAAGCCGACGCGCATGCCTTCGGCGCGAGCTGCCTCTACGTACTCCCGCACCATGTCGCGGCCCGGGCCCTGCTTCGGGGCGCAGTAGTTGGTCAGCCTGGTATCGAAGTTGCAGAAACCTTCATGATGCTTGGTGGTCATCACCATGTACTTCATCCCTGCCTGTTTTGCCAATCGAGCCCAGGCGCGCGGCGACCCCGGCTGCGGATGAAACGTCGCGGCATGTGGCGCATATTCCGACACCGGGATGCCTTCGTCTTCCATCACCCACTCATGCCGCGCGATGGTGGAGTAGACGCCGAAGTGAATGAACATGCCGAAGCGTGCCGCCTTCCACCATTTCATGCGCTCGGTTCGGTCGCTATCGCCCGGCAGCGGAACGGCACTCTCCGGTCCAGAATGCGCCGAGGTCTGAGCAGAGCTGCCGAGCGAACCTGACGATAACGCGAGCAGCGATGCTCCAGTCGCTCTCAGCACGTCGCGACGTGACCAATCGATTGTCTTCATACAAAATCCTCAATAACCGCTGGTTAACCCAATCTCCGGTTCGAAATCTCGTCCATGCAATTGATACCTCAAGCCGCCGTCCGAATTTCCTGCCCCCGTCCCTGCCAGCGGAACGGAAGCCTTCCATGTTCGTTGACACTTCAACTTAGCAATTCGCAGAATACTCCCCGGCGCCATCCGTTTATAAAGCGCTCAAAGACCGGCACTGATGTTCAAGCAAGGTCCTGATAAGGAGTAGACGATGATCGATTTCCGGAGGTCGTTTTCCAGCAAACCCAACGCCATGAAAGGATATCTGCCCGCAGGATTGACGATTCTCGTCTTGCTCTTCGTCATGGCAATATCCCCCTCGAAGGCACAGCAGATCACCGGTTCCATTGTCGGCACGGTCAACGATCAGCAGGGCGCGGTCGTCTCCCGGGCGACGATCAAGGCCACGAACGGCGCTACCGGATTTTCCCGCACCACCACGTCCAATGGCTACGGCGAGTACAGTATCGATTATCTTCCCATCGGCACCTATACCCTCGAAGTGAATGCCGAAGGATTCAAACGCTTCGTGCAACAGAACGTCGTTCTCACCGTCGATCAAACGCTGACGATTCCAATATCCCTGGCAATCGGAACGCAAACGCAGACCGTCACAGTATCGGAAGCGCCGCCATCGGTTGATACCACCACCGCGGAATTGGGAAGAACCATCGAGCCGGATGAAATCATCGGCCTTCCTCTTGTGAACCGCAACGCCTATGCCGAACTCTCGCTTACGCCCGGCGTGCAATCCAACAGCGCCAGCGCGCAAAGCAATCCCAGCGGCACTCCGAACTTCGTAATCGGCAACCCGTCCACGCAAGTTGTAGTCAACGGCGGCATCGACGGCGGCACGCCGCTGGTCGCTTATTACCTTGACGGCGGCATCAACATGACAGGGCTGCGCAATTACGGCAACCCGCTGCCCAATCCCGATGCGCTGCAGGAGTTCCGCGTTGAGACCAACAACTTCGCGGCCCAGTACGGGCGCATGTCAGGCGCTGTCGTCACTGCCGTCACCCGCTCCGGAACGAACAAGTGGCATGGTTCGCTGTTCGAATTCAATCGCAACACCGATTTCAATGCATATCCGTGGAATGCGCCCAAAAACCCGCTGACCGGCAAATTCATCAACGCCCCCTATCACCGCAATCAATTCGGCGGCACCGTCGGCGGGCCAATCAAGCGCGACAAGGCATTCTTCTTCTTCAGCTATGCAGGGCTGCGCCAGGTGGTCGGCCAACTGCTGAGCGGAGCCATCGTGCCCACTGCGAACGAGCGCCTGGGCGACTTTACGGCGGACACATTCAAGGTCTACATGCCCGGCACCTCGAAGACCACCAAAGTGCAGGTGGATGGGACCAACAGTTCTCCGAACTGCGTGACTCCTACTCCGAATTGCGTTCCTTCCAACCTGTTGGACCAGGCGGCTGGCAACATCATGACGAAGTACGTTCCGCTGCCCAACGCTCCGGCCAACAACTACGTTGGTTTCTTCACCGGTCCGACGAACCAGGATGAGTATCTTGGCAAGTACGACCAGGTCGTATCGGACAAGGATCACGTCGCAGTCAGCTACTTCTATCTGAACAGCACGCAGAACGCCTACGGCGGCGGCAACATTCCCTTCACGATCAATCAGTCGTTCGCAAAACAAACCGTAGTGAATATGAGCGACGTTCACACCTTCAGCCCGACCACGGCCAATCAGGGGTGGTTCACGTTCACACGCGTGGCCGGCGGACGCGCGAACCTGCCGACCGTGGGCATGGATGATCTGGGATCGACGTTTACCACCCAGGGGCCGAAGACGCTGCCGCAGCTCGCGATTTCAGGCTACATCAGCGCAGGCGGGGCGCTGGCGGGGCCGGTGAGCGATACGAGCTTCTACTCGATTCGCGACATGGTCAGCAAGGTCAAGGGCAAGCACTCCCTCGACTTCGGCGGCGAGGCGTCTCTGGAAAAAGACGCGGTCGTCGGCAACCTCTACAACTTCGGCGTCTTCAACTTCGCCTCGTCCGCTCCAACGTCGACGGGAAATGCGCTGGCCGATTTTGTAACCGGCCAGGTGAGCACGATGGAACAGGACACTCCATATCACTCGCTGATGAGCGGCTGGTACTACGCCTTCTTTCTGCAGGATACCTACCGGATTCTTCCCCGGCTTACCTTGAATCTGGGATTGCGATACGACCTGCAACTGTCGCCAGTGGAGTCGCAGGATCTGACAGCGACGTTTGTTCCCGGAGTTCAGTCCACCAAGGTTCCCTCTGCGCCTCTGGGGATGCTCTTCCCCGGCGACTCCGGCGTGCCGCGCGGCATCGCCTCCACCCGGTTCCACCACGTTTCACCGCGCATCGGCATAGCGTGGGATCCGTTCGGCGACGGCAAGACGGCGATTCGCGCTGGAGCGGGCGTCTTCTACGGCAGCGTCAGCGGCAACGAATGGAATCAACCTGCAAACGCGCAGCCCTTTGCAGTGCGCCAAACCTTCAACTCCATCGCCTCGTTCTCCAATGTCTACGGGCCGACGCTGTTGAACGGCAGCCCATCCTCATTCCCCAATGGGGACATCTTTCCCTACGTCTACAATCCCTCGAGCCCCCGCTTCATTAGCGATGCCAGCATCGAGACGATCCCGCTGAACTATCAATGGCCGCTGGTCTACCAGCTCAACGCTGCGGTCCAACGTCAAATGCCAAAGAATGTCAGCGCAACAGTCGCGTATGTCGGCACGCTCTCACATCATCTTCCGTTCATGATCGACGACAACTACGCGCCCTATGCGCCGGGAGCGAGCACATCGCAAGCCAGCATCGATGCGAGGCGCCCGTATAACAATAACCACACGCTGGGGCAGGTCACGTACGACGAATCCAACGAGACTGCGTCGTATCACTCGTTACAGGTCTCTGCCACCCGTCCCCTCACCCACAACCTGATGCTAAGCGGATTCTACGTCTGGAGCCACTCGTTCCAGAGCGTGAATGAATCGGCAATCGGACAGGCTACCGCGCAGGATTTCGACAACTTGTGGGAAGAGAGAGGCCCGACGGACAATGACCGCCGTCATGTTGGAAGCATCTCGGGCATATGGAACATCGACTACTACAAGGGTTCCAGCGCAATCGTGAAGAATCTCGTGAACGGATGGACGATCTCGCCCATCGTTTCGCTGCAGAGTGGCTCGCCCTTCAGCATCACGACCGGCTCCAACAAGAACTTCGACAGTGCCAACGCGAACCGTCCCGACCTGGTTCCGGGAGTCAACGCATTCCTCGATCCCCACAGAAGCCGCGCGGCCGTTGCCGCCGAGTGGTTCAACACCGCGGCCTTCACTGCCAATGGTCCCGGCGTAACAGGTGGCATTGGCCCTGGCGGAGCCGACGGAAACGCACCCCGCGACTATCTCCGCGGACCCGGTTACCGTGACATCGACCTTGGCGTGCTGCGGGACATCCACTTTGGCGAGCGCTTCACATTCCAGCTCCGCGGAGAAGCTACCAACGCGTTCAACCTCGTGAGCCTGAACAACCCCACGGCGACTCTTTCCTCCGGCAATAATGGCAAGATCACCGGAGCCGCCAGCCCACGACTCATCCAGGTGGGCGCGCGTATCACGTTCTAGCTTGAGGACACGAACAACAAATGCGGCATGCTCTTCTCGCTCAGGTCAGACGAGCATGCCGTGCAAACCTGAATGCGTTCTCCGTGCGGATGACTCGATACACTAATTTCAGGCAGTTCACCGCGAGCAGGTTCATGAAAAAATTCCTTCCAGCTGTCTTGATCTTGTCATTGGTCTCTCTGCCGCTGCATCCCGGCCTTCGCACAAAATCCTGCTCCTGTCATCGACGAACGCGCCGCGGCCGGCGACCAGCCGGATGATCCCGGCCCCCTTGCCACCGATCTTTCTC
This sequence comes from uncultured Acidobacteriaceae bacterium, assembly GCA_963830285.1. GTDB lineage: Bacteria > Acidobacteriota > Terriglobia > Terriglobales > Acidobacteriaceae > Telmatobacter. The sequence goes on along the minus strand of CAWHLU010000005.1, from coordinate 74,746 downwards.
CAAGCATGAAGCGCCCGGCGCTTCTCAAAGCTATGAAGAAGGTCGCCGACTGGCAACTTCAGCATTCCGAGGGCCGCTATAACATCCAATGGACCTTCGCTGCGCTCTACGACGGCCTGATTGCCGCGTCAAAAACCACCGGCGACCACCGCTATCACGACCGCGTCCTCCAGCTGGCCCGCGACAACCATTGGGAACTTGGCCCGCGCTTTGCACACGCCGATGACGAAGCCATCGGCCTCACCTATCTTGCCTTTTATGCCGAGGATCAGAAACCGGAGGAGATAACTCCCACGCGCGAGGGCATGGATAAACTGCTGGCTCGTCCCGATGATCCCAACAAGAATCTATGGTGGTGGTGCGACGCACTTTATATGGCGCCGCCAGTACTGGCACAGCTCGCTGTGGCGACAGGCGATCGCCGCTACCTCGACTTTATGAATCGGGAGTGGTGGATCACCTCGGGAGCACTTTACGATTCCGCCGAACACCTTTACTTCCGCGACGACCGATTCTTCACGATGCATGAAGCGAACGGACAAAAGGTCTTCTGGTCGCGCGGCAATGGGTGGGTCCTTGCAGGATTGGCCTTCGTTCTCCAACGCATGCCCGCGGATTATCCCGACCGCGCCAAGTATGAAAAGCAATTCAAGGATATGGCCGAACGGATCGCAGACCTGCAGCAATCCGACGGCCTGTGGCGCGCGAGCCTGCTCGATCCCGGCTCCTATCCGAATCCCGAAATCTCTGGCTCAGGATTCTTTACCTACGCCATGGCTTGGGGAATTCACCACAAGCTTCTCGACCGCAGGAAATATCTGCCCGTAGTCAAGAAATCGTGGGCAGGAATGCTCACCCATGTTTACGCGGACGGCAGGCTCGGTTCCATTCAGCCCATCGGCGGCGAGCCAGGCAAATTCAAGCCCTCATCGAGCTACGTCTACGGTGTTGGTTCTTTCCTGCTTGCGGGATCTGAGCTTTCGCAGCTCGCCGGAAAGTGAGCGGAAGAAAATGGCCAGCGAGGATCACCGATGCCCCAACTTTCTCGCCGTGACTTTATCTCGCTGAGCACTGCAGCCATCACCGCGGGGCGATCCGCCTTTGGCTCTGCCGAAGATATTCTCGAGTATCCACGTGCCACGATCGAGGCACTTGAGCGGCCGCGTGTATTGCGCGCCGCTGGAGAATTTCTACGTGAGTTGCCCCGGACCATCGTTTCCGCGGCTGCTCCGCGCAGCGCCGGCGGTCTTCACGACTATTTTTCTGAGGCCGACTACTTCTGGCCGAATCCAAAGGATCCTAACGGACCCTACATCAATCGCGATGGCGAATCGAATCCCGATAACTTCAACACGCACCGCCTGCTGCTGATTCGCCTCAGCATTCAAATGCCGGCCCTGGCCGCGGCATGGCTGCTTACAAAGCGCGAGGAATTCGCTGAACATGCCGCTGCTCATCTTCGCGCATGGTTCATCGAACCAGCGACGCGCATGAACCCAAATCTCCAATATGCGCAGGCGGTGCATGGCGTCACTACAGGGCGCAGCTACGGAATCATCGATACGCTGCACCTTGTCGAAGTGGCACAGGCAGCAATCGTGCTTCACAACGGCGGCGCACTTCCGGAATCCGACTGGCAAGGGGTTCGACACTGGTTCGGCGAATATCTGAACTGGATGCAAACCTCCGATCCCGGCCAGAAGGAGCGTGACGCCAAAAACAATCATGGCTCCTGTTGGCTTCTGCAGGCTGCGGTGTTTGCACTTCTGGCTGGCGATGCTGACGCGCTCTCCGGATTTCGCGATCGCTTCAAAAACTCGCTCATCCCAACACAAGTCGCGCCTGACGGCAGCTTCCCGCTGGAACTGGCACGCACCAAACCTTACGGTTATTCGCTCTTCGATCTCGATGCGCTTGGAATGCTCGCGCAAGTGATGTCGACGAGTTCTGACAAGCTGTGGGATTTCGCGCTGCCGGACGGACGCGGCCTTGCCAGCTGCTTTCGCTTCATGGCTCCGTTTATCGCGAACAAGCAGACGTGGCCCTATCGTCACGATGTCCAGTACTTCGACGACCTGCCCGTGCGTCAGCCGAGCCTGCTTTTTGCGGGTCTCGCCTACCGCAATTCCGCATACATCGACCTTTGGAAACGTCTCGATCCCGACCCACACGTGCCGGAGGTGATTCGTAATCACCCCATCCGGCAACCGGTGCTGTGGTTCTCTTGATGGTCCGGGAAAGAAAGGAAATCCGGCTCCCGATGGCATCTCAATCTAAAATCGACGGCGCTATACTGGATCGTTCGATCCGGAACTTGCGCGCTCTCCCCATACACGCGCGCTTCGTGGAGGTTACGCAATGAAGACGCAGTCTCTCGAGAACGGCGCCGGACGAAACCGCAAGCCATCTCCACGGCCCGCGTCTTCGGCTATCGCACCGCGAACCATTGTAAAACGGCCCAAAAAGCTCCAGTCTCCGCCCTCACCCGGTCCAGCGGCGGAGCCCGAACACGGCGATCCCTACCAGTTGCAGGGCCTGGACCGTGTCGTTGCCATTCTTGACTTGCTCGGCGCCAGCGATAATTCCCTCAGTCTCGCCGAAATCTGCCAGCGCATGAACCTGCACAAGAGCACCGCGCATCGTGCCCTTATGGCGCTCGAGCGCACCGGCATGATCGAGCGCGCACCCGCAAGCCGCTACCGGCTTGGCCTGAAGCTCTACGACATGGGCAGCCGCGCCGTGGAGCAGATCGATCTGCGCTCGCGCGTCCATCCCCATCTGCGCAAGCTCGCGCTCAGGGTGGGCGAAACCGTGCATCTGGGCGTGCTGCACAAAACGCGCGTCGTCTACATTGACAAGATCGAGCCGATCAATCGGCGTGTCTGCATCAGTTCGCGGACCGGGACATCCAACCCTGTCTACAGCACGTCTCTGGGCAAGGCGATCCTCGCCTATATGCCTGCGGAAGATGTCGCAAAAACCATTTCGAAGATTCAATTCAAAACCTTCACCTCGAAGACGCTCGCTTCGGGCGAGGAGCTTCTCGATGCGCTGGAGCGCGTCCGCCGTCGTGGATACGCGGTCGACGACGAGGAGATGGAGATTGGAACCCGTTGCGTGGGCGCTGCCATTCTCGATGCCGGCGGCCATCCGATCGCAGCGGTCAGCATTTCCGGGTCCACTACACGCCTGGCGGCCCATTGCGTCCCGGCGATCGCGCAACACGTGGTCCATTGCGCCAGGGAGATAGCGTCCCAGTTGAACAAGGAGCGCGACGCAGGACGCGTCCGCCCATAACCCGGACCGCAGAGTCCGCAGCGCGCTCCCTCCAAACGTGATTTGCCAACACTTCAGACACAAGAAATCGAAATGAAAAGACCGCATCAGGTAAACAAACAGTGCGCGCCCTTCGAGAGGGAAAGTCAATAAACCCTGCTGGCAACAACGGCTGTGCCTGTGGAGTTGGACTCAATGCTTGTGGCGCGCAACAGAACTTCGAAGTTGCGAAGCGATCCATCCGGACGCGTTGCACGGCGGAGCACGGGCGCGATTACATCCTGATGCAAGAGCGCCTCAGCTGCCGCCTGGGTTCCAGCTACGTCCAGCCCTTGTAGAAGCAGCAGGTGACCGGTGCGACTCAGATTCGGGAGATACGCAACCAGGGCAAACGTCTCGTGCGCCGGCTCATTCCAATGGCTCTCGTAGGATCGAGCCTCCCCAGGCAGTGGCTTGCTGTTGATAATCGCCGCGCCTTGCATGCCTTTGCTGTAGATAATCTGGAAGTTTGTATCGCTGTCTGCAAGCGAGGCCCAGGGATTGCTTCCCACCGAGCCGATCAGAATTGCGTTGGAGTTCTTCAGATCGTCGAGGCGTAGATCGCGCGGGAAGCGCAGGAAAGTTCGCTGCGCATTGTATTCCGGAAGCCGAGCCAGGGCTGCTCCAATCTGAAAGTCCACAAAGCTTGTGAACTGCTGTGAGCGCAGGTCATCCGCGCTATGGGAATCGACGCCGGCGAGCGGAAGTCCCAGGTACTTGCCGTCGATATAGTCTGCAAGCGGCACCGCTTGATGCGAAAGATCTTCAAGGAGATTGAATCCCGCATCCGCAGGCACAATATAGGTGTTCGCCGGACCGCCGAAGAGCGCGGCCCAGAGCGGGTGGGCCGGGCCCTGGCTGGGATGCGGAGCGAGAGCCCGGCTTGCGATGAACCACGTGACGCAGACGAGTACAGCACTATATACGATGGCCCCGGCTGCAGCGAGAAGGCGACGTTTCCCGTTTGCCTGGGGCGAATGGGGTACGGCCGCCGCACTGTCATGGGCCGGGCCGCTGGTTCCTCGTGAATTCCCACCGAGACGGGAAGCTTGCGTGCTTTGGGGAGCGGTTCTGCCTCCGGGGCCTTGATGAACGTTGGGATATAGCGGCCGTGAGGAATAACGATACGCAACCGTTCCCCATTGCCCTCATTGGCAAAGTGTTCTGCAAGGCGCTTGCGCAATTGGCGCGCGTAGTTGCGGACGATGTTGTCCTCGACGGTGCTGTAGCCCGAGCGGCGGTCGAATACGTGTACTCCAATCTGATGTTCGCTTATTTCGTTCTCCCGTCCCTCGATGGTTTCAGCAACCACAAAAAGGAGAAACTTCGACAGAAGAGGGGATCTGGAAAAATGCGGTCCGGCGACAATGCGCGCGGCCAGACACCAGCGTGGGTCGTCGTGGAACCAACCAGGCGATCTCTCGGGCGACCATGACTTGTTTTGCACGTGGGGAATGGGGTTGCTATGTGCCATGAACGTCGTCTCCATTCGTGCTTGTGAGCGGAATGGCTTGCTTCTCGAGGCTATATATCCGGCGTCAACGAGAGATGAATTTGGGCCGTAACAGGGGACCGGCAACGAGTCGTTCACAGAGAATTCGTATATTCCAAAAGTCTCTTCGATTCAACATGGTAAGCCAAAACTTTACAGGTGTATACACCTGACCTGCGTAGGGTAAACACTTCCCCCGATACCGGATGTGCCTTACCGTTTGGCTGGCTGGGCACTCGCCAGTCCCGGTAGAGGACTGTCCAGCCGAAGATTCTTCCCTATGGAGGCAAAATTGAAAGCACAGATGTGGTCCAGAGTCGCGTCCCTATGGCTACCGGTTTTGGGTCTGTTTATCGTTCTCGGTCTTCCCGGCCGCTTGACGGCTCAGCTGGATCGCGGGGAGATCACCGGAACGGTCGAGGACCCGAGCGGTGCAGTGGTCCAGCACGCAACGATTGTGTTGACCAACGATGCATCCAACGTCAGCACCACGACCGAGTCTACGCAGACCGGGACCTATGTCTTTGACGGTGTGCTGCCTGGCGAGTACACGATCGAGGCGCAGGCGGGGGGATTCGAGAAATATGTCGTGCACGGGGTCTACGTCCATGTTCAACAGGTGCTGACGGTGGATGTTCACTTTGCCGCCGGCAATGTGCAACAGAGTGTGAGCGTAACCGCTGCAGCTCCGCTGCTGGAGACAGAAAATGCGGCGGTTGGCCAGACGATCGTCAACCAGGAGCTCAATGACTTGCCGCTTGCAACTCGCGATTGGGGTTCGCTGGGGCAAATGTCCGCCGGTGTCGCAGCGGCTGCGCCCGGAGGGGTCACGGCCGATGCGGGCAGTTCCGAGAGCGCTTACTATTCCGTAAATGGCGGGAACGTTTGGCAAAACGACTTCCGCTTGAACGGGATCAATGACAACATCGAGTTTTATGGCGGCAACTACACGCTGACCAACGCAGCGATTGTTCCGCCGCCGGACGCCGTTCAGGAATTCACGCTGCAAAGCGGCGATTTCAACGCAGAGTTCGGACACTCCACCGGCGGCGTCGTCAATGCGGCGATCAAGTCGGGGACGAATGGACTGCATGGCGACCTGTGGGAATTCGTGCGCAACAACGACTTGAATGCCAACTACTACTTCAATAACGTGAATGGCGTTGCCAAGCCCATACCTTCCTATCACCAGAACCTGTTTGGATTGACGGCGGGCGGCCCGGTTCTTATACCTCACGTGCTGAACGGCAGAGACAAAACCTTTTGGTTCTTCGACTACCAGGGAGGAAGATTCGTTCTGCCGGAACCCGCGGGAGGACAGACCGTACCCACCACGGGCATGGTCAGCAGCGGTTTTACCAATCTGCAGGACAACATTACTTACAACAGCGGCTCGGCCACAGACGCCCTGGGCCGCACGTTTCCGCATGGGACAATTCTCGACCCGGCCACAACGCGCCAGATTCCGACAAGCGGCCTCGACCCGATCACGGGGCTTATGGGCACGGCAGGAAGTTACGTGCGCGATCCGTTCTACAACTGCTCGGCTGCCGGCTGCCCGAGTTTTACGGGCAACAGCACGACAAATTTCACCACCCCTAACGAGAAAGCGCTGCTGAATATCATCCCGACAGCGCGCCTGGATCCGAATGCCGTAGCGCTGCTGGGTGTGTATCCAGCCCCGGAAACTCAAGGAACGCTTGTCAATAACTTCGCCAGCTACGTTCCGATCGAATACAAAAACACCAATACGTGGGATATACGAATCGACGAAAACATCAATGCAAAGAACATGCTCTTCGGGGTATTTGACCGGAGCCTCTTTGCAGTAACCGTTCCCTCAAACCTGCCCGGCGTAGCCGTGGGAGAAACCGGTGGCCGCAACGACAGCCTGCCTGCCTACGCATGGGCCGTTGGTTATACGCGCATCTTCACTCCCACGCTCACCAACGAAATGCATGTGGGCATGGTCCATAGCGACAAGTTGCAGCAGTCCTTCTATGGCAACACCTTTGGAATTCCTGCAAAATACGGAATCCAGGGTGTTCAGCAGGTGGCCAACAACGGCGGCCTCCCGCCGATCACCATTAGCGGATTGACCCACCTCGGCGTAGGCAACTACACTCCGACGCTGCAGTATGTCTGGAGCATCGAGGGCGTAGACGGCGTAACCAAGGTCTATCGCAATCACACGTTCAAGACCGGCATCCAGATCGACGATCTGCAGGGCAATATTTCGCAGCCGCCACAAGGACGAGGGGACTTCAGCTTTAACGGACAATACACCGATGTGCCCAACAAAAACAGCAGCCTGAACGGGATTGGCGATTTGCTGCTGACCCCCATACCGTCAACAGTTGGCGGCATCGACTATGTGGGAGGAATGAACGGATTCTCCGGATCGAACATTGCCGCTACCGACGATCATCGCTGGTACTGGGGCGCCTATGGCCAGGACGATTGGAAGGTCACGCCCAGGCTGACCCTGAATCTCGGGTTGCGCTGGGATTACTTCACGCCTTATGCCGAGACACGCGGCTTCCAGGCGAACTTCATTCCGGTTGGTGGAAACGGCGCCACCGGGACCTACTACATGTCAAAGCAGGGCTGTGCGGTAGCCCGTTCCACTGCATTCAATACTTTGCTCGCCGCCAGCAACATCACCCTGGACTGCGTCTCAAATCTCACCCTGGGAAATGCCCAGAAAACCAACTTCGCCCCGCGGATAGGAGTTGCGTATAGCGTGACGCCAAAACTGGTCGCGCGCGCCGGGTTTGGCACAGCATACGGATCGCTGGGCAATCTCGGCTATGGCGGCACGCTGGGGACCAATTACCCGTTTGTGTATACCCAGACTTTTCCGAGTCCCGATTCGCAGCACCCGCTGCTGCTCCCAAACGGACAACCGGCAACGATGGAGCAGGCATTTACTCAGTACAACTTCCAGGATCCCGCGGTCAGCACCGGGTTGGGATTGGATCTTTATGGCCGCCAGTACAACTTCCAGACTCCCTATGTGCAGACCGAGAATCTGACCGCTCAGTATCTGCTTACGCCGCACGACTCGGTCCAGGCAGGCTACGTGGGAACCCAGGGCCGTCATCTGGACAACCTGGGGTACAACAATGGGAACACGCAGATTCTTCCGCCGGGAACGAACTCGCAGCTCTACATCCCTTACCCCAGTTTCGCTCGCAACGCGACCTACGAAACCACCAATGCGGTCAGCAGTTACAACTCGCTCCAGGTCACGTATGAGCATCAGCTCAGCGTTGGCCTTTATCTGTTGGCCAACTATACCTGGAGCAAGTGCATGAACGATCAACATACCCAGGCATCGCAGAACCAGCAGTACCGGGCCGAGTGGCTTCCCAACTTCGGAATCAATGCGGACTACGCGCTCTGTGACAGCGATGCCACAAACATCGTTCACATCGCAGGCACCTACGACCTGCCTTGGGGGCATGGGCGTGCATTCATGGCCAATGCAAACCGGGGCGTGGATGCAATCCTGGGCGGCTGGATCATCAACGGCTTCTATACGCATCAGAGCGGCCAGCCGTTCACGATCAACTGCCCGGTGGCGACCACTGCCGATTTCGGTTGCTTTGCCAATGTCGTGCCAGGGCAGGGTCTCTATGCCGGTGGACGGAAGGTCGCGCAGTGGCTAAATCCAGGCGCGTTTGCGGAGCCGCCCACGGCAACTGCAATCGGGCAAACGGATTACAGTCCCCTCGGTGGCGGGCAGGAGCAGGCGCGCGGACCGAACTTCAGCAACCTCGATTCGTCGATCATGAAAAACTTCCGCATCAACGACACGACTCGATTCGAGTTCCGGGCCGAGGCTTTCAACACGAGCAATACACCGCCGTTCGCGCAACCGACAAGCCAGCTCAACTTCACAACCGCGAAGTTCAGCAACATCTCCAGCACCAAAAACAGCAACGAGAACTTTGGCGCCCGGACGCTGCAGCTGGCGCTGAAATTCTTCTACTAAACGAATGAGGTTTACTGCTGAGCTTCAGCCCGCCCCGCATCGTATTTCGAACATGCCAAGGATGCGGGGCGAATTTCTAAGGCCGATAGACACGGCTCCCGCGCGCTGCGGGTCCCCGGGACGCACCAGCGGAGTATCCTTGCCCGCCGTCAAACGATGGAAAGAGTCTGCCTGTCTTCTGTTCCTGAGTCTTGCGGCGTTGTGCTGGGCTCAGGAGAAGACGGCGCCAGACGTGGTTCTCAGCGGTGAGGTTACGGGGGCACAGAACAAAACCTACTTCGAAGTTCCTTTCACCGTACCAACGGGCACGCATCGCATCAGCGTGGATTTTGAGTACACGGGCAAGGAAGAACGTGCGACCCTCGACCTCGGAATTGCCGATCCGGAGCGATTTCGCGGGGAGAGCGGCGGCAACAAGAGCCACTTCACCATCAGCGAGACCGATGCGACCCCTTCCTATTTGCCCGGAGCGATTCCTGCTGGAAAGTGGAACCTTCTCGTTGCTGTGCCAAATATTCGCCCACAGAGCGTGTCTCATTACCGCGCCGAAATCCGCTTCAATTCGCGAGACGAGGACGCTGGCTTTGCCGCAAATCCGCTGGCGACGGGCACTCGCTGGTATCGCGGTGACCTGCACATGCACACGGCGCACAGCGATGGCAGTTGCGCCAGCCAGAGCGGCAAGATGGTTCCCTGCCCGCTCTTTCTCAGTGTGCAAACGGCGGCAGCGCGTGGCCTCGATTTCATTGCAATCACCGACCACAATGCAGATTCGCAATACGACGATGAGCGCGAGTTGCAGCCCTACTTCGATCACGTGCTGCTGATTCCAGGACGCGAGATGACGACGTTCTACGGGCACTTCAACATGTTTGGGGTCACGCAATTTGTGGATTTTCGAGTAAACCCCGGAGCGCTGGATTTGAATTCGGTGCTGCGGGATATCGAGTCGAAGGGCGGCATCACCTCAGTGAGTCACGCAGAATCGCCTGGCGGCGAAGTCTGCATGGGTTGCAGATGGGAGCCTCCGGCGGGCACCGACATGGACCTTTTCACGGCCGTCGAAGTGATCAATGGCGGCCAGGTCATGTTCTCCAGCTCGAAGTACTGGGACGCACAACTACGCAGTGGCCATCGACTCGCTGCAATTGGAGGGAGTGACAGCCACAATGCAACCCACCCGCCCGGACCACCGGGATCCATCGGTTGGCCCACCACCGTGGTCGAAGCGGATGAACTGTCGGTCCCGGCCATCCTCCGGGGCATTCGTGCGGGGCGAACTTTTGTGGATCTGACCGCTTCTCGCGACAAGCAGGTTGATATTGAGGCCGATTCCGGCGGCGCTCACGCGCGCATGGGTGGAACACTGACCCTTGCCGCTCCAGCGGCGCTCCACATCGAGATTCATACTGCGGGGTGTACGGGTTCCGTGGTTCACCTTCTGCTGGATGGCGAGGAGGCCGTTCCGCCTGCCTCGGTACCGTTGGGCGACGCAAAGGCTTCGACGACGTTCAGCCTCACGATTGGCTCGGGCGCGCATTGGCTGCGCTCGGAGGTGCGGGACAGCAGCGATAAGTTGCTATTAATGAGCAGTCCCCTCTATATCAATTTTCCCAAGCAGACGCCACATTGAAACATACTGGGAAGTGGTCCGGTGTTTACGAATCTGGGACGTAAAACCGGACTTCCGCGCTGGGCACGCGGTCGCCTCTAATTGCGTTCGGTCATCTTGCCACGTCTGAAGGTCCGTGCGCATCCCATGTTGGATGTCCCTACCTCTCTCAATCCCTTTGTAATGACAACCGGGGAATGAGTAAACAACGATACCCGGATCGAGATCGCCTGCAAAACAAAATGGAGCAGGAATAATCCTGCTCCACGGTAAACGTAACAATTGGTTCCTAGCTGCATCCAGAGGTAGAGCCGCAGCTCATGCAGCGGTAGCAGCTCCCATTGCGGACCATGATGGCGCCGCAGGTGGAGCAGCTCGGCGCATCGCCCATCTCGTACATGCTGCGCATCGCCTCAGAGGCATGAAACAGCCCGCGATCCTGCAGCGTCGGCCCGTGACTTGCTGAAGCTGAGCCTGTGCTCGACGCCTGAGCCTCCGGCGGAATGCTGCCGCCTGGCGCCGATGTGCTGCCCATTCCCCTGTCTCTTTCTCTGAGGCGCGACATTTCATCGGCCAGCCTGGAAAGTTGCTTGTGCGTTGCGGGATCTTCTTCCGGGTCGACGTCAGGCAGAATCGTCGGCGTCTCCGGCAGCGGCGCAGCCTGCGGAGCAAGCCCCGCAAACAGCGTCAACTGCTCGCCCGAGAGGAAGCGCAGGTTCAGCCAGCGGAAGATGTAATCCATCAGGCTCTTCGCATAGCCGATCTGCTCGTTGCCCGTCCAGCCGGAGGGTTCAAACCGCGTATGCGCAAACTTCTCGCACAGCACGCGCAGCGGAACTCCGTGCTGCAGCGCGAGAGAAATCGATGTCGCAAACGCGTCCATCAAGCCGGAAACGGTCGAGCCTTCCTTCGCCATCTTGATGAAGATCTCGCCCGGCTGGCCGGTCGGATACAGACCGACCGTTATGTAGCCCTCATGCCCCGCAATCGAAAACTTGTGAGTGATGGAGGCGCGCTCCGCCTGCAGGCGATGACGCACCGCGCGCGGCGGCCCGTTCAGATCCTGCGGAATGGGCGTCTCTTCCAGCCCAAGTGCAGCGGTCATCTGCGGCACGGAAGTCGCCCTCGCGATCTCTTCGAGAGCGCGCTGGAACGCACTCGCAGCCGCGACCACCGATTTCGCTGTCACTTCCAGCTTCTCGCTGATCTTCGCTTCGAGGGTTTTCAAGTCCGCTTCCGCTGCCGGCTGTCCGGCCGCAAGCTGCGCCATCACGCGGTGTCCTGCAGCTTCCGCTGCCGAGGGCTCTTTCTTCGCGTCCATGCTCGTGTTCAACGGCTGGACGCCCTTTGACCCATCGCGATAAATCGCTACGGCTTTGATGCCCTGGCGCCAGCTTTCGGCGTAGGCTTCGGCCACTTCCTCTACCGTTGCTTCGTGCGGCAGGTTCACGGTCTTTGAGATCGCACCGGAGAGGAACGGCTGAGTCGCAGCCATCATCTTGATGTGGCCCATGTATTGAATCGAGCGCGTGCCCTTGGCCGGCTTGAAGCTGCAATCGAACACGGCCAGGTGTTCCGGCTTGATGCCCGGCGCACCTTCAATCGTTCCGGTGGCGTCGATGTAGCTGACGATGGCGTCGACCTGATCGTTGTTGTAGCCAAGCTTGAACAGCGCTGCCGGAACCGTGTTGTTCACGATCTTGATCATGCCGCCGCCCACCAGTTTTTTGTACTTCACCAGGGCCAGGTCGGGCTCGATGCCCGTGGTGTCGCAGTCCATCATGAAGCCGATGGTGCCCGTCGGCGCCAGCACCGTGGTCTGCGAGTTGCGATAGCCATAACGCTCGCCATAGGAGAGAGCCATGTCCCAGCACTCACGGCTGGAGTCGATGAGCGCCTCAAGCTGCGGAACCATGAAGGGCTCGCCGCTGATCCGCGACTTGCCAATGTTGTTGACCTCGGCGCGATGCATGCGGATCACGTTAAGGAACGGCTCGCGGTTCACATAGAAGCCGGGGCATGCTCCGCCCTGACGTTCCACGCTCGCCGTAAGCGGTGTGGCCGACTTGAGCGCGGGGCAATTTGCCGCCAGCACTGCCGACTGCAGATACGCCTGCCCGCACATGATGGCTGTCAGCGCAGCAGCCAGATCGCGCCCTGCCGCCGAATCATACGGCAAGCCGAACGACATCAGTACCGCGCCCAGGTTCGCATAGCCCAGGCCCAGCGGACGGTAGTCGTGCGAGTTGCGCGCGATCTTCTCGGTTGGATATCCGGAGTTATCGACCAGGATTTCCATCGCCGTGATGACGACCGAAATCGCATGCCGGTATTCGGGAATATTGAACGTTCCCGACGGCGAGATGAACTTCATCAGGTTGAAGCTCGCCAGGTTGCAGGCGGAGTTGTCGAGGAACATGTATTCACTGCATGGATTGGAAGCGTTGATGCGCGCCGTGTTCTTCGAGGTGTGCCACTTGTTAATCGTGGTGTCGAACTGCAGGCCCGGATCGCCGCAGAGCCACGTGGCCTCGGCAATCTTGCGCATGATCTCGCGTGCCTTGTGGGTCTGGACCGGCTTCCCTTCCTTGACGCTCCTGGTCGTGTATTCCCCGTCATTCTCATAGGCGCGCATGAACTCATCGGTCACGCGAACCGAGTTGTTGGCGTTCTGGAAGAAGATCGACGAGAAGGCCTCGGAGTCCGGACCCGATCCGTCATACCCGTTACGGATCAAGGTGTGTGCCTTCTGTTCTTCCTTTGCTTTGCACTCGATGAAGTCGATGATGTCGGGATGCTCGACATTGAGGATCGCCATCTTGGCCGCACGGCGCGTCTTACCGCCGCTCTTGATGACGCCGGCAAATGCATCAAGTCCGCGCATGAAGCTCAGTGGACCGCTCGCCGTTCCGCCGCCCGTCACGCCTTCGTGGCTGGAACGCAGAGAACTGAAGTTCGTGCCCGTTCCCGAACCATACTTGAACAACAGCGCCTCGGTTCGCGCCAGGTCCATGATGCCTTCCATCGAGTCTTCGACGGAGTTGATGAAGCAGGCCGAGCACTGCGGATTCTTGTAGCCCGTAGCCGCGTGCATCACGCCGCCGGTCATCGGATCCCAATGCCAGTTCTGCCCCGCCGCAAACGGCTCCAGCCGGTCGCAGCCCACGTTGAACCACACGGGAGAGTTAAACGCGACCTTTTGCGTCAGCAACATGTGCGCCAGTTCGTCGTGGAAGATGGCGGCGTCGTTATCGCTGGCGAAGTAGCCGCCCGCAATACCCCAGTCGCGCACCGTCTCGGCCACGCGCGACACCAGTTGCCGCACTCCGGTTTCGCGCTCCGGCGAACCGATCGTTCCATGCAGATACTTCGAGGCCACGATGTTCGTCGCGGTCATCGACCAGTCAGCCGGCACCTCCACGTCCTTCTGCTCGAAGATCGTGTTGCCCTTGCTGTCGGTGATCAAAGCCGTACGGCGCTCCCACTGTACGTCGTCGTACGGCGATACGCCCTCAGTTGAAAAACGGCGGGAAAATGTCAGGCCACCCTGACTATAGGGAGCTTGCACGGCTGGTGCGGTTGTTTGAAGGTTGGCCTCGTTCATCGGTTCCTCTCCATCGGCGAATTCTTTGAATACCTGTCCCTTGGTCTTAACGCAGCCAAAATTGGGGGGTTAAGTCGTGCAGCGAACGGAAAAACGGGGGCTTTTTCAGTACCGCAGGTTTTTCTGCATTGCGGTCTGCAACCGGCATTAAGGTTACAGTCTGTTTACAGTCGCAGTTGCAAAAATAACGCTGTCTATGGGGCCTGTCAACCGCAAACCACAACATCTTGTATTTAGATGTGGAATAGGGCATCCAGCTGCTAAATCCCGCGATTCAGGCTGTGGAAAGCTCTAAAAGGCTTACCTCATGCGGCTTTTCCCAAGGTGATTTGCCCAAAATACAGTGCAGACGCGGTTACCAGTGCTCCGTCCGTTCTGAAATACAAGCCTAGTCCGCGTCCGGGGCACGTACAAGGCACAGAAACGGTGCATTTGGCACCATTTTCCTGTGCGAAATCGATCAAATTGTGGAGAAGGCGGACGTTACTCTTATGGCACGTCCCCGAGGCCGCGTTTCGACGGCTGATAGCCTGAACCCGTGACCGAAACCCCGCACAATCTGTCGGGTTGGAAACCCGGCTCTCTTCCCGGCCCGGTGCGGCTCGATGGCCGAACTGTAACGTTGGAGCCACTCAACGCTGCACGCCACACTGCTGACCTCTGGCGGGCCGTACAAGGCCACGACGAGGTCTGGGCGTACCTGGCGGATGGTCCCTACGCCGGCGAGTCTGATTTGAGGAGCGCGCTCGCAGAAAAGCAGGTCGGCGCCGCCGCGCTATTCTTCGCCATCACGCCGCGGACGAGCGGTCGCGCCGAAGGCTATGCCAGTTACATGCGCATCGACCCCGCCAACGGCGTCATCGAGGTCGGCAACATTCTTCTCACGCCCTCGTTGCAACGCACCGTCGCAGCGACGGAGGCCATGTACCTGATGGCTCGCCACGTCTTCGAAGACCTGGGCTATCGGCGTTACGAGTGGAAGTGCAATGCGAATAACGCACCCTCGCGCCGCGCCGCTCTGCGCTACGGTTTCACTTTCGAGGGCATCTTCCGCCAGCACATGGTGATCAAAGGCCAGAACCGCGATACTGCGTGGTTCTCGATGCTCGACAGTGAATGGCCCGCCCGGAAAGCGGCCTTCGAGGCCTGGCTCGATCCAGCAAATTTCGATGCCAACGGACAACAGCGCAAGTCCCTCGCGCAACTTTCCGGTTGCATATCATAATTCATCACTAAGCCGCGACAGCTGGACTTATTTTTGCTTCGTTAGGGAAAGAAAACGCCGCCCATTTTCCAGGCGGCATCTTCTTCAATTCAACGACTGGTCAATTACTGCTTGGACTCAATCCTCATGCCATAGAACGATTTGTGCACGAAGAACACCGACACCAGGAAAAATGCCACTGCAAGCACGTGCGTCAGCATCGGGTTGTTCCCGCTCAGCGTCACTGCAAGTTCCACTGCGAGTAATCCGAACAGTGTCGTGAACTTGATAATCGGATTCATTGCCACCGAAGACGTGTCCTTGAACGGATCGCCGACGGTATCGCCGATAACGGTTGCGTCGTGCAGAGGTGTGCCTTTCTGTTTCATGTCCACCTCTACGATTTTCTTGGCATTATCCCAGGCTCCGCCCGCATTGGCCATGAAGATGGCCTCATACAGGCCGAAGATCGCAATCGAGAACAGGTAGCCGATAAACAGGAACGGCTCCATGAACGCGAATGCAAGCGTAGAGAAGAAGACCGCGAGAAAGATATTGAACATGCCTTTCTGCGCATACTTCGTGCAGATCTCTACCACCTTCTTACTGTCAGTCACCGACGCTTTTTCCGCGCCCTCCAGATGGATGTTTGCCTTGATAAATTCAACCGCACGGTAAGCCCCGGTAGAGACCGCCTGTGTGGAAGCGCCCGCGAACCAGAAGATCACTGCTCCGCCGCAGATCAGCCCGAGCATGAAGGGCGCGTGCAGCAGGGAGAGTTTGGCCACGTTGTCGGTCAGTCCGTGGGTCAGCGCCATGATGATCGAGAAAGTCATGGTAGTTGCGCCCACCACTGCTGTACCGATCAGTACCGGCTTTGCAGTGGCTTTGAAAGTATTGCCGGCGCCATCGTTGGCTTCGAGCAGGTGTTTGGCGCGTTCGAACTTCGCGACGATGCCGAAATCCTTCTTCAACTCAGCTTCGATGTTAGGAACATCTTCGATCAGCGAAAGCTCATAGACGGACTGTGCATTGTCGGTTACTGGCCCGTAAGAATCGACGGCGATGGTGACCGGACCCATACCAAGGAAGCCGAAGGCCACGAGGCCAAAGGCGAAGACGGCTGGAGCCAGCATCATGCCCGCCGGATTATTCTGCAAATCCGGTATGCCCTGACTGAAGTAGTAACCCAGCCCCATGAGTGCGACCATGCTCAATCCCAGCCAATAAGCCGAAAAATTGCCAGCCACGAATCCCGACAGGATTCCCAGCGAAGCTCCGCCTTCCTGAGCCGATTTGACGACTTCCTTGACGTGGGTGGATTTGGTTGAGGTGAAGACCTTGACCAGTTCCGGTATGAGCGCGCCCGCGAGGGTTCCGCACGAGATGATCGAAGCCAGCTTCCACCAGAGCGTTCCGTCACCCAGAGTGGGCAGCATGAGATACGAGACGATGTAGGTGAGGATGATGGAGACGATCGACGTGATCCATACCAGCGAGGTCAGTGGCGTCTCGAAGTCCATTTCGTCGGAGTCTTTGTACTTCGCGCTGGAGATGGCGGTATTGAGGAAGTACGCACCCGCGCTGGAAAGCAGCATCCCTACGCGCATCACGAAGATCCATACCAGCAGTTGCGCCTGAATCGTTGGATCCTTCACAGCCAGCAGGATAAAGGTGATCAAGGCCACGCCGGTGACGCCGTAGGTTTCGAAGCCGTCGGCGCTGGGTCCGACGGAGTCGCCGGCGTTGTCACCCGTGCAATCGGCGATGACTCCCGGATTGCGGGCATCGTCTTCCTTGATCTTGAATACGATCTTCATCAGGTCGGCGCCGATGTCGGCGATCTTGGTGAAGATGCCGCCGGCAATACGCAGAGCCGCGGCGCCAAGGCTTTCGCCGATGGCGAAGCCGATGAAGCATGGACCCGCATAATCACGCGGAATGAACAACAGGATGAACAGCATGATGAGCAGTTCAACCGAGATCAGCAACATGCCGATGCTCATGCCGGCCTTTAGCGGAATGGCCATGATCGGATACGGTTTGCCGCGCAATCCGGCAAACGCGGTGCGTGAGTTGGCAAAAGTATTGACGCGAATTCCGAACCACGCCACACCATAGCTGCCCGCGATGCCGACCAGCGAAAACAATAAAATAATCGGTAAAGTGACTGCGATCGATTTTCCGGGTACCGGCGCCAGCCATCCAAAGTACATCGAAATGATGACTGCGATGAAAACCCAGAGCAGCATAATGAACTTGCCCTGAGTGATCAAATAGGTTTTGCAGGTTTCGTAAATCAGTTCTGAGATTTCGAGCATGCTGCGATGGACCGGCGCGTTCTTCAGCTGCACAAAAATGGCGAGGCCGAACAACAAGCCGCCGACGCAGAACAGCAATCCGATCATCAGGAGGGCATGGCCGTTCATGCCGAAAAATTGCACGGTCGACAAATCCGGCAGCACCAGGTTCGCTTCGCCGCCGCCCGCATGTTCCGGTTGGGCAAATGCGAATGTGGGAAACAGCAGGGTCAGAAGAGCCATCCCGGTCTTGTAACGCCGCTTCAAGAAGACTTCAGCGCCTTGCTTGAGGGCGCCGCTGATTTTCTGCATATCCGGCGTTCCAAAATCCGCGCCGATGGCTTGACGCGCGAAGAAAAAGCCCACGATCAGTGAAAGAACGCCCACGGTCAGAAAGAAGTAGACCCAGTCCTGTGCTATCACAAGTCCTCCAATGTGAATTTTTGATTGCCGTTGTGCAGGCAGTCCGTCGATCGCGACCCAACGATCTGCGGAACGCCGCCCCGCGGAAAAATAGCATGCCGCAAGAGTCCCGGCTCAAAGTCACCCGGAAGCCTATCATCCGGGTCAAACACTGTCGAGTGATTGCAGTCACAAGCATCCGATGTGCAATGTTTCCGGGAAAAGCTGCTCTGGCTTGAACCGAATTGGATCAAACGCTTGTAGATGCGGAGGGCAGGAGTCTATCAATACTGCATGAGCTCGTCTACCCTTTTGACACCTCGCCAGGCCGCCGAAAAACTCGGCATCAGCTACCCCGCCCTCAAGCACTGGATCCTCGCCGGCCGCATCCAGACCATCAAGACGCCCGGAGGCCACCACCGCATCCCGATCAGCGCCCTTCAGGAATTCCTCCCTACCGGCTCGGCCCACCTCGGCGCGTCGCGTATCAGCGGCCGAAACCAGCTTGTCGGTTCCATCCTTGAAGTCAAAATTGACGGCTTGCTGGCCAAGGTCGTGCTCGCCGTCGGCGATCAGCGCATCACCGCCATCATCACCGCCGACGCAGTCCGCGAACTGGAATTGAAGCCCGGCGAACAAGCCGTCGCGCTCATCAAGGCCACCGAAGTCATGATCGGAAGACCTTAAAGCAGGGATTAGGGATATGGAGACGGAAGGCGGCACTATTCGAGCGGAATGAATATCTTATCTCCCGGCAGGATTTGCTGCAGGTTGTTGCCATCGACCAGCCTTACCTGACCATCCGGCAGGGAGTGCAGCTTGAAGAGCACCAGCACGTTGCGTTCCGGGTCATCGAAGGCTCGGAACTCCGCCACCTGTTCAAGCGAATAATGCGTGTGGAGGTCTTCGAGCGTTCCAAGATCGATGTCGTTCCATGTCGCCCACCAGCCGGGGTTGTACACGGCCAGCTTTGTTCCCAGGTCAGGAATCGCCGGGGTGCGCGTGCCGAAGTCGTCGCACAGTGTCTGCAGGTGTGTGATGAGCGTGATCTCATCTCCGCTGATCGAGACCAGCAACCGGTTCCCGTTCGGATGCTGATCGATATACGCAGTGAGCTGGCGCGCGGCGGTCACGAATGTGTATTCGGGATGCGTTGCGAAGCTCAGCGTTTGCGCGCCATTCACTGCGACGGCAATTGCCGTCACTGCGGCTGCACCCCATCCCAGCAGGCGTAGCAGGCCCGCTTGCGAAACCAGCGCCTCCGTCGCCATCGCGACAATCAGAAAGCAGAACACCGCGACCACCGCAAAATAGCGCGGCTGTGGATGATTCTGGTAGGTCATGAATACGATGTAGCCGCCCGCCCCCAGAATGCATGCGCCGAAGACCGGATCGATCAGCAAATCAGATCCCCACCTCGTCCGCTTGCTGAACACCGTGGCCGCTGCGAGCGAGGCCACGATTAACGCTCCGGCAAGCGGAATGAGGATGCGATCGACCCAGATCGTCCCGTGGAACGACCACCAGAAGCTGAGCAGTGGCCAGTAGAACTCGGTGGGTTTCACATATTTGTTGACGAACAGGAAATACGTGTAATCGCCGAGGTACCCCAGCGCAACCACGAGAGCCATCCATGCGCCGAAGGTGACTGCGAACGTCACGAAAGCGGTCGCAGCGCAGCGCAATGCGCACTGGTGGAACCAGCGTCGCAGGCTCGACCGGGCTGTATCCGACGAGGCCTCGCAGCGATCCCAGAATGCCGCAAACATGGCCCACCCAATCGCCGGCACCAGAAAGATTGCCGTCGTCTTGGTCAACATCATCAGCGTGAATAACAGGCCGACAGCCGCCGACATGGCCACCGGCCTCTTCATGCGCGGGAGTCTGACCGCCAGATTCAGAGCCATCAGCAAAAGGGTCGTAAGAAGCGGCTCGAGAATCGCCAGCCGGCTGAAACAATAGAGAAACGGGCTGGTCACCATCAGCGTCAACGCCAGCAGGGCCATCCACCTCGGACCGCGCGATCGCAGCAGCGTATAGCTCAGCACCAGGTTGGCAAAAAAGAGTGCAACAGCCAGCCCGCGCGCCGCCTCCACCGTTACGCCGGTAAAGAAAAAGAGGATCCACTCGAGAAACGGCCACAGCGGAACCGCGGGGGCGGGGTTGAAATCTCCCGGAACATACCAGTGGCCGAAAAGGTGGGCGCGAATGGCGGCATTTCCGTACCAGCCCTCATCGGTGTACTTGGCCCAGTCGATATGCCATGGAGTGTGGTTCGGAAAATCGGCGGCAAGATTCAAGGCGTGCATCACCGCAAAAATGCCGATGAAAACCACCCACACCGCATAGAACCAGCGTTTTGACACGTTCGCCAATAGCTCTCTCCGCGGACGCAGAAGACCTCTCTCAACACACTTAGTTGCAGGGGATACCACAAAGTATAGCGCGCGAGAGGAAAGAAAATTGCGCCTCGCCCGCAAAATGCAGCCCCGCCTCCAGAGCAGGAGCCTGGCCGAAGACTATTCGTATGCCAGTGCGTCGATCGGATCCTTGCGCGCCGCCATAAACGCCGGGTAGATTGCCCCGATCAATGCGCCCACAAATGCGATCGCGGCGGCCTGCATTAACCACTCCGGCGTAATCTCGAAGTGTTGCGTCGGAAACTTTTTCAGCAGCAGCGCTTTCACGAGGTAGGTTCCCGCAATCCCAAGCATCACGCCGGCGACAGCCATCACCGCGGTTTCACGCAGCACCACCCCGATAATTGTCGCCTTCGATGATCCGAGAGATTTCAGAATTCCAATCTCACGCGTGCGCTCCAGCACCGCGGTATACATCGATTGAAAAATCACGAGAAATCCGACAACCACCGCAATGCCCGTAATCACTTCGAGCGCGAGGTTGAATCCCGGAATCTTGCTCGGAGTCATCTGTTCAAGCCAGCTGTCAATCGTCATGACCGTATTTTGTCCAAAACCGCGCGTAGCATGGATTTCATTCATCACGGTTTCCGCATTTGCAGGGTTGTCACACTTGATATAGAAGAGCGAGACTTTATCCCCCGCGCCGATCAGTTGCTGCATCGTCTCCAGGGGAATCAGCTTGCGGCCGCCCTTTCCGGCTTCCACAATGCCAGAGATGCGAAAGGGCTGATCCATGATCGTGATCGCGTCGCCTACGCGATAGCCTTTGCCCGAACCAGCCAGAACACTGTCGATGATTGCGTCGTTGGGTCCCTGAAATGGTCCGCCGGACAGGAAAACGAAAGGCTTCAGAGCAGCGTAGGTCTTGTAATCGATTCCATACAGGATCTCGACGCTTCCCTGCGTGGAAATTTTCTGAATAGCCGGCGAGGCAACCACCACGTGGGGCAAACGCAGCAGCGCTTCTCCGTCCTTGACTGGAAGCGCCACGCCACTCGCTCCGTTAAACATGCTTGCATTGGAAGGCAGCAGCATCAGGTCCGCGCCAATCCCATTGGTCCGCTGCTTCTGGTCGTTCAGCATCCCCATGAAGATGCCGACAATCGACAGAATCATGACCACTTCAATCGCCACGGCCGTAATGCTGATCAGCGAGCGCAGCGGGCGGTGCAGCAGGTTGGCAATCACCAGCTTGTTCATCGGTGGGAGACGGCTCCGGAAGGAACGCCTGAAAGGGCGCGGCCTTCCTCCTAAGGGTATCAGCCGCCTCGCCTCATTTTCCGCGGCCGTCCGGCTGCGGATTCATTCAAAATGCCTTGTGGTTTTTGCCGGAGTTTTGCACAATATCTGGTGACGGAACTCACTTTTTGTCCCCTAGTTCGATGATAAGTAAGGGTGATAAACTTGTTCTAATCGTGCAATGCCCTAAGTAACTTGCCTGCGGAAATACCCCGGGCTATGATGTCGGGACTGGTTACCAAATGAGTACTTTTGGGGAAGAGCTTCGGACGCAGCGGGTTTCGCGCGGTATCGCGCTTGAGCAGATCACTGCCGTCACCAAAATCAGCCAGCGCCATTTGATTGCGCTGGAACAAGATCGATTTCAGCAGCTCCCGGGCGGGATCCTCAGCAAAGGCATCGTCCGCGGATATGTTGGCGCCCTCGGCCTCGATACCCGCGACTGGACAGACCGCTTCCTCAAAGCCTCCTACGAAAAAGGCGCGCCGCTTGACCCCGCCGAAGACGGCTGGGCCACGTTTGCATCCAATGTCGGCAAAGAGCGCATGGAGCGCCGCGAAGCCCTGGAACAGCGTCTCCGTTGGCTCGGCGCCGTCGCACTCGTCGCCGTGGTTACGGTGCTTGGCTTCCTCACCGTCCGCTACTTCGGCGTCCACGCCGGCTGGTGGACTTCAGTGGTCCCCCTCCCGCAGAAGGCCAATGCCGTGATCTCCCATGTGGCCTCCTGGATGCGGCGCTACTAAATCCTCTTCACAAATCGATTCGTTCCGCGCAGGCTTATGCCGTAGCCGGTTCCAAAGCTTCTGTGCGAGTCACGGCGATGACGCTGATGTCGTCGTCCTGGCCAAAGTCCTGCGCAGCCTGCGCGATGGCCTCGGCAGACTGGGTGGCTATGCCGGCAGTGCGCTCGAATCCGAAGAGTTCGCCGCCCTTGCCGCGCGCCTCGACTACGCCGTCGGTGATGAGAGTGAGTTGCTCCCCCGCAGCCAGCGTAACATCGCTTCTGGATAGGTGGACTGTGCCGAAACGCCAAGAGGCAGGCCGCCTTCGATTTCCCTCTCCGCGCCGCCGAAATAAGGCGCCAGATGACCGGCGTTTGCCGCCTTGACCGTGCCATCGAGGTTCAAATGCAGCGCCAGGCAGGTCGTAAAGCCGCCGCCCGGTACGCCCCAGCATGCGCTGGTTCATGGCGGCGAGGATCTCGCCCGGGCTATGGGTGTAGTGCGCCAGTGTGCGCAACGTCCCCACCAGCAGCGAGACCGTCATCGCGGCGGGCATGCCTTTCCCGCTGACATCGCCGATGACGATCAGGGCCCCGTTGCCGAGAGTCGGAAGAATCTGGAAGAAGTCGCCGCCAACCTGGCCCGCTGGCTTGTAGACGCACTGGAGAGAGAAGCCGGGAATTGCAGGGATATCTTCCGGGACGAGGACTTGTTGCACGGTGCGGGCGGCTTCGAGTTCAGAGAGATGGCGCTCCTCATCGCGGCGCGTGCGGGCGAAGCGCAGCACCAGGATGGCGAGGATCGAGATCTGCATCAGGAAGTCCGCAACATTCTGCGCTGAGGCAGGAAACGGCCAGGTGAAAAGCTGTTCGAGTCGCTGATGATGATACGCCTCAAGCGAGGTGTACCCGGCGAAATGCGCAGCCCACAGGATCCTTTCAACGACACCCAATCCGAACGACAGGCCAACCGGAGCGAGGAGCAGGCGCGCATCCAGATTGCCTCGCCTGGCGGCGAAGAAGAGCAGCAGGAGCACGCACACCAGGTACGGCGTCACGGTAAGGCCGAGAGCGGCATCCCTGAAATACTCGGCACCGCCGTCAACAAAGGCGACGGCTGGGAGGGGTGTCGCGAGGGCGGAAACCATCGCGATCCAGAAGATCCGGCTCCTGCGCTGCTTCAGCAAAGCAACAAGAAAGATGAGGAAGCAGATGGAAGACGCAGCCTGCAGGCAATCAGATACTGCAAAGAATACCGTTAAATCGACGGCGTGGAAGGCCTCGTAGATCCACAAGGCGGCAAACGCGGCATTGGCGAGTTCGGTGCCGGCAAACCACAGATACTCGCGCTCCCCGCGGCGCAACAGGAAGAGGCCCAGCCCCGCACAGCCGGCCATCAGGTAGCCGAGCAGGAGAATATTCGCGGCAAAGACAGACCAGAATCCGCTCCTGATCTGGAGGGTTCTCCACTGCTCCAGGAGCCCCGCGTCTCCGATGCGAATGGCTCCATTGGGCCCTCCTCCCAGGGAGTTCTTCGGCACGTGCGGATCTTCCCACACACGGATGGCGATGGTCAGCGGGCCGTCCGCCGAGGTCAAATCATTGGGGAGGGGTATGAACCTTTCACTTCCAACAGTAAAACTAAATGCCAACCTGCTTTCCGGTGGCAATCCGCCGAGTTGTCCAACCAATCGGCCGCCGGCAAATACCTGGTAGCTGTCTTTGATGGAGGGAACAAACAGAGCCAGGGGCAGGTGGTGGGTGGGCAGCACGACCTGAAATCGGTACCATGCGAAGCCGCGATAACCGGCGTAGCCCTGCCCATCCCAGGGCTGGTCGGAGCGCAGCAGTTTCCATGAGGAATCGTCGAAGTTGGGGTCAGACCAACGCGGATCGTCGCCCGTGTGGAAGCGCCACAGGTCATGAATCTCCACCACGGGCAGGCGTTCGTTCTGAAAGTCCACGACCTGGGCCCGCGCGCAAACGAGACCCGCGAGAGCAAGCAGGACCGCTGCGACGCCTGAACGAACACGGGGACGCATAGTGGGTCAATCGTCGCATGGCCAAATGCGACGCGCAATCGGCAATGCAGATGAAAACCCTTGGAGTCCGGATCTGGTCGAGAATCGTGGGCGACTCGCCCCTTTGATATTTCCACCTGCCCAGCAGTTCGTGACCCGCAGAAACTGGCATGGCCATGGTTCGCCCGCAGTTCACCTGCCGGAATGGTCGTGCGGAACCAATTCCGCCTCGGTTTGCGGAACTCCGGCAGCCGGCTCCGATGGACCTTGCTGAAGTTCTTCGAGAGCGCGTTCCATCTCAATTAGCAATTCATCCGCCATGGCTCGCGTGAAGCCATGCCGGATCAGAATGCGCTGGATCACGAGATCTTCGCGGTTCGGAGGCATGGAGTATGCAGGCACAAGCCAGCCGCGCGCACGCAACCGATCGGCAAGTTCGTAAAGAGTAAATTTCGACGATGCGGGATCTTTCAATTTCCAGCAGAGCCCCGGAATTCCGCCGTGGCCATCGTAGATGATCTCGAAAAGACCGAAAGCATCGATCCTGTCGGCGAGATACCGTCCAAGTTCAGCGCATTCGTTCTGGATTTCGCGATAGCCTTCTCTGCCAAGGCGGAAGAAGTTGTAGTACTGGCAAATGATCTCGCCGCCCGGGCGCGAAAAGTTAAGAGCAAAAGTTGGCATGTTGCCGCCCAGGTAATTGACGTCGAAAATCAACTCTTCGGGAAGGTCGTGCTTCTCGCGCCACAGAGCCCAGCCCACACCAAGCGGCGCCAGGCCGAACTTGTGACCGGAAGCATTGATGGATTTCACCCGCGGCAGGCGGAAGTCCCAAAGAAGTTCCGGCTGCAGAAAGGGTGCGAGAAAAGCGCCGCTCGCTCCATCAACGTGGATGGGGATATCGAGCCCCGTCTCTGCCTGCAGCTTGTCAAGAGCGACGCTGATTTCGTGCACGGGTTCAAACTGCAGCGTGAACGTAACGCCCAGGGTGACCACAACGCCGATGGTGTTTTCGTCACACCGTTTCAGGACTTCGTCAGGCGTGAGCAGCAGGCGTTCGCCCTCCATGGGTACTTCGCGAATTTCAACGTCGAAGTAGCGGCAAAACTTGTGCCAGCAAACCTGCACCGGCCCCATGATGAGGTTGGGAGAGTCGATCGACCTTCCTTTGCCACGCTGCCTTTTTCGCCAATTCCATTTCAACGCCAGTCCTCCGAGCATGGCGGCTTCGCTGGACCCCGTCGTGGAACATCCGATGGTGCTGGCCGCTTCGGGCGAGTTCCAGAGATCGGCGAGCATGTGGACGCAGCGCTCCTCAATAGCTGCAGTCTGCGGATACTCATCCTTGTCGATCATGTTCTTGTCGGCAGACTCATCCATCAGCTGCTTCACTTCCGGTTCGATCCAGGTCGTGCAGAAGGTGGCAAGATTCTGCTGCGAATTGCCGTCGAGGATCAGCTGATCGTGAATGGTCTGGTAGACAGTTTGCGGATCATGCCTCGACTCGGGAAACTCATACGACTCGGTCCTCTCATTGAGGACATTCGACTCGATCTGGCTGGTCGGCGCGGCATTCAGTTCGTCTGTATTATGTAACGGCATACGTTCCCCGCTCGTGTGCATTCGGTTTGCGCCGGATAATCATCCCACGCGGCTCCCCCGATTCCATCTAAACGGGCGAATGCGCCTCCATGCTACACCGGATTGTGATTGTCCTCGCACAAACCCATCGCAGAGACCTGCGTTTCACAGGAATTGTGTGCAATCCAGACAGGATGCGTTCCGGCTTGCCGGCACCCACGCACCGTGCGAAATTCGGTGTCGGACCTATAGTCGACGCTGGATCGACTCCGGGTGATGTTTGACAGGCGATTGGCGGCGGTGCAAAGGCTGAACGATGGCGAGAAAATCGACCCGATCGAGTTGGGGCGCTGGCTACGCCTCACCTGCTCGAATACTGCCGGTGTCCTGCTCTGCCAGCCCAGAGGATGGTTCAGTGCTGGGCGGTCCAGATTCCTGGGTGCCTGGCTCAGACACTGCTCCCTGCGCAGGGCGAGAGGACGTTTCGGGCTGCAGAGAATCAGGCGTTGGAACGGGCGCTTCGAAAGGCTTGGGTAGAAGGCCGGGCCCGCTCCGGGCTTGGAGGATAGCCTGCAATTCTTGAAGGAGAGTCATGGGGTATGCAGGTGAGCATTGCCTGACTTTGCGAACTGACGCTCCGCGATGGGGTAGCTGCAAGGGAATCGCCAATGCTGTTTTGATGAGGACGGGAATCATCGATCCTCCTTATTCGAGCAGTTTCGGAATACCCCGTAGACTTCTTGAGAGCAGGGATGGGTGGCCCTCCGTTGATGACAAAGCCGCTTGAGCGCGCGTATTCGGCTTATACCGATTCCGAAACTGCTCTAGCTGCCTGTCACTTATTTTTCGAGAATCTGCTCGAAATATGCCAACGCGCGGGGATCGTGCGTCTGTCCGAGCCAGAAGATCGCATCCTTGCGAATCACAGGGTCGGAATTCGTTTGCGCCACGTGCAGCAGTTCCGGTACCGCCTCGTCCTTTGGCAATTGGCTCAGCGCAAAGACCGCCTTCTTCTTGACTGCCACCTCGGGATCGTTCTCAACGGTGTCCTTGAGCATTGCGATGGCCTTCTTGCCGGCCTTTTGCGCAACCCAGAAGATGGCTTGCTCGCGAACACCTGTATCTGTGTCCGACTTCGCCATGTGGATCAAATCATCGATCGCCGCTGGATCATGAGTTGACCGACAAATCAAAGCTCAGCTTCTTGCGAAACTCCGGATCAGGATCGCTCTCCAGCTTTTTCAGCGCCGGAATCCATCGTGCCCGCGCCCAGCACCGAGCCAGAATGCCGCTTTCTCCCGCAGCCACAGCGGATTCGTCGAAGAAGCAAATCCCTCCAGCGCGCCGTAGCCTTGGCGGTCTCATGCATCGCGATTGCGGCCAGTGCCTGGTCCGTGTGGCGCTTGTTGTCCGCCGTTACCAGGCTCGACAACCACGCCACGCTGTCGTCCGCCTTGACATCCGTTAACCAGGTGAACGGCAATCCGCCCGCATCCAGCCGGCACCCGGTCCCAATGAAGCGAACCTTGTCCACCGCCGCGTGATCGATCCGCACCAGGACGGCAATGCTGGTCTCTGTCGCCTGATCGCGGTTCGACGATCGGAAAGTGTTGTTCGAATCCTCCAGTCGATACACACCGCAACATCCATCGTCCGGAGGAGTCGGTGTCGTCTGAACACATGGAGAAATGAGATCCCGGAACCGCCGCCACCTCATAGCCCAGCCACAGCGGTCCGTTGGAATGCTGCAATGGTGCGACCGTCGCGGAGAGTCCTGCGCCGGCCGACTCAGTGTGAAACTGCGCGTTGATCACCTTCGGCTGCTGCTGCGCCACCGCCAGCATCGACACGCTGAGTACCGCTGCGATAAACCAATCCTGTCTCATGGGGATTCCTCGCTACTTGTTCAGAATTTCCAGCATGTATTTCGTGGCCTCCTGGTTATGCATCAGGCTGAGCTGCTGCACCAGGTACTTCTTCATCTCCAGGTCCTTTTCGCCGCGTGCCAGCGTTACCAGATCCTGCGCGTCATTCGCCAGGAACAGCGCCTGCGCCGCGGCGCGCTTCGTTTCCACATCCGTATTCTTCTGGTAGGTCGACACCAGGGCCGGCGCGACCGACATTCCTCCCGCAATCCCCAGGTTGCGAATCGCCTTCCGCCGCAACTCCGCATCCTGTTCCGACTGCGCAATCTCCGTCAGCGGGGACACGCCGTTGTGACCGACTCGCGATCAGCGAATTAATGATGTCCGCCTTTGTCTGCGCATTGTTTGTCGCGCGATACATCGTCAGCAGATCCTGCCCCGCGCTCATCGCGCCGAGCGTGTGGATCGCTGTCTTCACCAGTTCTGGATTCGTCTCCTGACGAGCCGCTTCGAGCAGTTTCGAAGGGTCTCCCGTCATCAGATACGACTGCAGGATCGCCCGCTTCACCTGAGGGTCGTTGGTGTGCTGATAGATCGATGCCAGGGTGTCGTCAGCGCGTTTGCCCTGCGCCACAGCCAGCATGCGGATCGCCTTGATCTGCAGCGCCGGTCCCGACTGTCCCTGCGCGATCTGGCTGATCAGCGCCTCAGCCTGCGGCGAGTGACTCTGCGCCAGCACAAACAGCGCCCGGCTCTTCAACTCCTCCGACTGGTTGCCGCTCAGGATTTTCTGCGAGGATGGGTACCGCTTGCGCCTGGTCCTGCTGCATGAGCGCGTTCAGCGCCAGCAACTTCAGGTTCTCGTCGGGCTCAGTCTGCGGCGCCACCGGGTCGCCGCTCCTGCCGCGGATTTCGATCTCCAGCGCGCCACATTCGTCCAGCCACCGGCTCTTCGAATACGCCTTCCGCAGCTCACCGCATGTACTCAGCGCGTTGGCTGGCTGTCCTTCCTTATTCTCCGCATAGGCTTTCCAGTAAAGCGCGCCCTCCGCGTGCTCACCGTGCATTTGCTGCCACGCGATTGAACAGCCCTGCCGCGTCAGACCAGCGGCTCTCGTTGATTGCGCGCGTCCCGTCGGCATACAAGCTGGCATCGTTGGCGTCGGCACTCACGCCGTACCCGTTCTCGGCCAGCAAAGGCTGCGGCACTTCAGCATGTGAACTCCATGGCGCAACCATCAGCACAGCGGCAAGAAAAATTGCAGATAATCCTTTGGTTTCATTAGATCGACGCTCCCTTCGTGGACTCTGGCCCCTTCCTGATCCGATTGCGTGACCGCAAGACCCGAATCTCAAACAGAATTCCCTTGGTGTTCATGTCTTTTCGCACGCGATTGAGATCCGCTTCCGTCAGATTGGGATCGTTCGCTATCTCTGCCAGCACGCCTTCCAGCCGGTCCAGGGCTCCAGCCAACTCCGAATCGCCCGAATTGCTCGCGGTCACGCGATAGAGCTGGTTCGATGCCAGAAGTTCTCGCGCCTCCGACTGCATCTGCGCGTCATCCGTTCTATCTTTTGAATCCGCGTGCTCTAACGTCACCAGCAACCGCTCTGTACGATCCAGGTGATCCGTCAGCACCACCAGAACCACCCTCTGCGCGGCTTGCGGATTGGCCACCATCTCGGTCCTCTTCGTCGGCTCCTCTCCCAGTAGCGGCCGGCGAAAAATACGGCCGCCAGCACCATCGCGCAGCCCACCGCCATCGCCGCAACTCTCCACCCTGCCCAGCCGCGCCAGCCCGCTGTCTTCTTCTCATACGGGATCAGCTGCGGCCTCAGTGTCTGCCAGACGCGCTCGCCATAGTCCGCGCCCCGCAGAGGAACCGCCGTGGGCCGAATCTCCTCCAAACCTCGCGTGAATTCGGCATACTTTCGCGAGCATTCACGGCACGCTTGGAGATGCGCTATTTGCTGCGCTCGTACCCTCGCCGTAATACAGCTCGATCAGTTCGTCTTCGGCCAGGTGCTTCATGCGTTCCCCCGCAGCGGCGCCAGTTCCCGCCGCAACTTCTGCACCGCGCGAAACACCGCCTGCTTCGCCGCATTGGGAGCAATTTCCAGTACCTCAGCTATTTCGCTCATGGACCGATCCTCGAGGTGCCGTAGCACGAATGCGCATTTCTCCGTCGGTGTCAGCCGCTGCATTGCGGTTTCCTGCGCCGCGCTGATTTCCCGGCCCAGCAACACTCTCTCCGGATCGGCATCCGACGCCGCTACCTGCACCGTCTTGTCCTCAGGATTGGTTTCTTCGCCGTGCCGGTACTCTGCCTCAATGCCCGGCCGGCTCACCCGGTTCAACGCGCAGTTCACGGCGATGCGGTAGATCCATGTCCCGAAAGCGGAACGCCGCTCGTAGCTCTCAAGTCGCTGATACCCGCGCAGAAACGTCTCTTGCACAATCTCCTCCGCATCGGCTTCGTTGCCTGTGATCCGAAACGCCACCCTGAAAACAGTCGCGCTGTGAGCGCGAACAAGCGCACCGTACGCTTCCTTGTCGCCGGCCAGAACGGCCCGGACTGAGTGATCGCTTCCCTGCATTCAGCACCTTAGACAGAGGCATAGCTTTGCGGTTAGGAGAATATTTTGCGCCTCCGTTTTGGCCGCCACTCCCGGTTCAACCAATGGCGCAAACCGGGGGCTGGAACTCGACCATCGTAAGGGAACCCGTCGATATCGTGATTCTGGAAGCGCCGATTTTCGGGATCTTCTCATCGGACAGAGGGCGCCCCGCCAAGAGCTCCTTGGTCATCAAGCGGCCCGGTCCATTCAAGATGGAGAGCTTGGAGTGTAGAGCTTGCGACCGCTCCTCTCTCAGCCGGCCCATTGACCCCCCGCAATCCGCCTTTGACGGCCTGCTTGTCCCCGTTCGCTGACCACCTTTGCCCTGCAGCCTTTCCCCAATTACCATGGATAGATGCGCCGGTATGGCCCTCAGTCTGCCGAAGCGCGTTGTCTCCCGCTGCCGTTGCATTCAGCGCAACTGCATGGCCCTCATCGAGCTTCTTCAGCCGTTTGCGGCAGGCAATCACCTTGAAATCCCTTCAGTGGGGAGGAATGCGAAGTTGAGCGATCGTTTTTTGTTTACCTCTGAGTCCGTCACGGAAGGTCATCCCGACAAAATTGCCGACCAGGTTTCCGATGCCATCCTGGACGCGTGTCTCGAACAGGACCCTTACAGCCGCGTGGCAGCCGAAACGCTGACCGCCACCGGCCTCGTGGTCATCGCCGGTGAAATCACCACCAAGGCCTACGTTGACTTCCAGAGCCTCGTCCGCGGCGTAGTCGCCTCCATCGGCTATGACAACGCCGTCTACGGATTCGACTCCAACACGTGCGCCGTGATCTCGTCGATCAACAAACAGTCAGGCGACATCGCGCAGGGCGTTGACACCGGCGGTGCCGGCGACCAGGGCATGATGTTTGGTTATGCCGTCAACGAGACCCCCGAACTGATGCCTGCGGCCATCTCGATGGCCCACAAGCTCACCCGCCAGCTCAGCAAGGTCCGCAAGAACGGCAGGCTGCCGTATCTCCGCCCCGACGGCAAGAGCCAGGTCACGGTGGAATACGACGAGAGCGGCAAGCCCGCTCGCATCGACGCCGTCGTCATCTCCAGCCAGCACGCTGAGAACGTTGGCAATGAAGAATTGCACGCCGACGTCCTCAAGCACGTCATCCAGGCGGTGCTTCCCGCCAAGTGGTTGGACGAGCACACGAAGTACCACATCAATCCAACTGGACGGTTTGTAATCGGCGGACCCATGGGCGACACCGGCCTCACCGGCCGCAAGATCATCGTCGACACCTATGGCGGCGCGGGCCGTCACGGCGGCGGCGCCTTCTCGGGCAAGGATCCGACCAAGGTTGATCGCTCTGCCGCTTACGTCGCGCGTTACATCGCCAAGAACATCGTGGCCGCCGGCCTCGCCGACAAGGCTGAAGTTCAGCTCGCCTACGCTATCGGCATCGCCGATCCCGTTAGCGTGCGCATCGACACCTTCGGCACCGGCAAAGTCGGGGAAGCCAAGCTGACGGAACTCGTCCGCAAAAACTTCTCGCTCACCCCCAAGGGCATCATCGAGAGCCTCAACCTGCGCCGCCCGATCTACAAACAAACCGCAGCCTACGGCCACTTCGGCCGCACCGAGCCCGAATTCACCTGGGAAGCGACCGACAAGGCCGCAGCCCTCGCCGAACAGGCCGGTATTGCAGTGGCAGCGAAATAAAAAAGAGCCGGCAAACGACGATGGGATCCCCTGAGACGGGATCCCATTTTTCTTCTGCCGTCCTTCTTCGCTGTAGGTGCCCGCGGAATTCATTTTCTTTTGATCAACAACCGTAGGGGGCGGGGTTCCCTCGTTTTTCCGGAAGGTGTAGGCTCACTTTCGTACGTGAAAAACTGGAGGTTCCCCCCATGGCTAAATCCGTGAATCCCATTCCTGACGGATATCATTCCGTCACGCCTTATCTCATCATCGGCAAAGGCAGGGCAGGGCAAGCGATCGACTTCTACACCCGTGCCTTCAACGCCAAGGAAATCATGCGAATGCCCATGCCGGAAGGCACCATCGGCCATGCCGAAATCCGGCTCGGCGATTCGGTCATCATGCTCGCGGACGAAGCTCCCAAGATGGACGCTTACGGCCCCGAACATTTCAAAGGCTCACCCATCACTCTGCACGTCTACGTGCCCGATGTAGACGCCACCACCAAGCAAGCCACCGCCGCCGGCGCAACCGTGGTTCGGCCGCTCGCCGACCAGTTCTATGGCGACCGGACCGTCGGTCTCACGGATCCTTTTGGTCACCGGTGGTATTTCGCCACCCACGTCCGCGACGTCTCCAAGGAGGAGATGGAGCATCATATGCATGCCTCGGCCACAGCCTGAGCGGCAACGCGCAGACAAAGGAAGGGACTCCGGCACGGAGTCCCTTCGCATTTGCAATTGCCATCGCTTTTGTGAGCGCGAACTTGAGAGTTGACTGGCGCCCGACATTCATGATGTCTTCGTATCCCGGAATTTCAGCTCCGCCAGGCCCCGAGCACCTTCGCCGGTGCTTTAGAATCCTTGCGTAGCGTTCTACGTCCTTATATCGGAGAAGACATGCGCTCGTTTGTTCTTGCCGCTTTGGCTTTGGCACTCACCACAACCGTAGCGGGGGCGCAAACCAGCACGCCATCCGGTGCATATTGGGATTACTACGGGAAAACCGGCCCGCTCGGCTGGGGCAAGCTCGATCCAGCCTATTCTGCCTGCTCCAAAGGCCACGAACAGTCGCCTATCGACATCCGCGGCGCACACCTGAATAAGGCGCTGCCGCCCGTCGAATTCCATTACATTGGCGGCGCCGTAACCCTCGAGAACACCGGCCACACCATTCTCGTTCATCCTGCGCCCGGCAGCTACATCGTCTACGAAGGAACACGCTACGACCTGCAGCAGTTCCATTTTCATCATCCGGCAGAGGAAGCCGTGCGCGGCAAACTCACTGACATGGATGTGCACCTGGTGCACAAGAGCGCCGATGGCAAGCTCCTCGTGATCGCCATCCGGTTCGCCATGGACCGCGGAAATCCCAACCCCTTGATGGCCATGCTATGGCCGCATCTGCCCAAGACCGTGGGAGCCACCGAGAAGATCGCCGACGCCGTGAACCCTGGCGGCTTCCTGCCCGCCGATCGCGGCTATTGGACCTACATCGGTTCGCTCAGCGCGCCCCCCTGCACCGAGGGCGTGCGCTGGATCGTCTACGAAAACGACCTCAGCATGAGCCTCGAGCAGTTGCGAACCTTCATGATCCTGTACCGCATGAACTCGCGTCCCCTGCAAGACCCCCACGGCCGCCGCATCGAAGCCAACGAATAGGCGGTTCCCCTGCTCAACTGATGGCAAGAAACTGGGTGCCCATCTGGCTTCTTAGGCCGGGAAAACGCGATACGCGCCCGGACCCCGTCATCCTGATCGCCGATCGTCGGGTGCCCCATCCTTGCGGAGCAAGGGTGGGAAAGCACAAGCCAACCCAGGCCACTGTCATCCTGAGCGCCGCACGCTTGGAACGTCGGAGCCACGATCTCACCCCAGCCCGTGTCATCCTGAGCGCCGCACGCTAGGGGCCCCACGCAGTGGGGTAAGCGGCGCGAAGGATTGCTTTTCTTTCCTATTGTGTCAGCGTCCAACTTTTCAGTCCGCCGCAAACACCTTCGGCCGAGTGCCCCAAATCCGCGCTGCCTCGATCTGCATGATCCTCAGGTGCCCCATCCATGGCGCAGCATTGCGCGTCATGGGTGGGAAACCACGAACCTAACCCAGCCCCGCTAACAGCGCGAAGCGCTGCTAACCCGCAAACACGCGCGAAGCGCGGCTAACCCGCTAACACGTCAACCCCTTCGCCCCAAATATCTCTCCTAACCCCCTCATTCCATTCGTAAAAAACTTCCCCCCATTTTGCAGGCAATTATCCCCTCCCGGCGCACAATGGAATCGTGATTGAAACCTCCATCTCCGCGAAGCTGCGCCGCATGCACGCGAACGCGCCGCCACGCCGCTAACTTCAATCGGCAGAGGAATCTACAGGTAATCGCAATCCACACAGCAATCTAGCGCCAACCCCTGTCGCCAACCCGATGATTTCAAGGCATTTGCCCAAAGAGTCGGGATGTTTAGGGGTCAAGGAGTCACGTCCATGTTTGTTGAATGCCGCCACATCCTCACGAGCGGACACAAGTGCAAATCCCCCGCTCTCCGCGGGCAGGCTTACTGCTATTTCCACACCGCCGACCGCCGCTACGCCACCACCAGTACCGCTGCAATCGACCCGCTCCTGATTCCCAACATCGAAGACGCCGCCGGAGTGCAAGTCGCCATCAATCAGGTCTTCCGCAGCCTGGCCTCCCGCCGCATCGACCGCCGCCAGGCCGGCGTCTACTTCTACGGACTCCAGATCGCCGCGCGACTCGCCCGCAAATCCGACGAAAAGCCCACCGAGACCGTCCGCGAAACCTGCGAAGACGCCGACGGCCACACCCTCGCGCCCGAGAAATCCACCTGCGAACCTCCCGACGATTGCGTCAACTGTCAACGCCGCGACTTCTGCAAAGACTTCGAATTTTGGGAGAGTGACGTCGAAGAACTCGAAGAACGCCTTCAGGCAGAACAAGAAGCCCGCCAGGAATCAGAACAAGACAGCCTTCAGCCCTCTGAAAGTTGCGGGCCCAAAGCTGCGGGCCGAAAGCTGAAAGCTGAGAGCTGAGAGCTGTTCACTGTTTCACTCGTTCACTCGCTCACTTGTTCACTGACTCACTCACTTACTCAGCAAGCGGGCTGAACGCCAGCACAATCCCCTGCTCGCCGGGCAGGTTGCGCACCGTCACGCCGGTCACATCCTGAATCAGATAGTGCGCCGCACGCAATGATTCCGCTTCGTGGGAGAAGGTCGTCGCAATCACCGTGCATCCCGCCGCCCGCCCTGCCTGCGTGCCCGATTCCGCATCCTCAAATACAACGCACTCCTCCGCGGGCAATCCAAGAAGCGCAGCGCCAGCCAGGTAAGGCGCTGGATCGGGCTTGCCCTGCACAACGTCATCGGCTGTCACCAGGCGCGCCGGCACCGGAATGCCCGCCTGCGCCAGCCGCATCCGCGCCAGCCGCTCCGTCGCGCTGGTCACGACTGTCCAGCGATCTTCCGGCAGCGCGCACAACAGCTCGAGCACGCCCGGCAGCACCGCTAGTCCCTCGCCATCGGCGAGTTCGATGTCTTCAATCAGCCGAAGTTCCGCTTCGCTGTCGAGATCAGGCCGCAGCAGCGCAGCAGTCTCAATCGCTCGTCGTCCATGGGCCGTCTTGCAGGCATATGCGGGATCGACGCCGCGCAGCTCGGCCCATTTCGTCCAGCTGCGCTCGACGGAACCAATGGAAGAGATCAGGATCCCGTCCATGTCGAACAGCACGCCTCTGCAGCGAATCTCGACTGGGGAAGTCGCGACATTGCTTGCCATGTTTCGATTGTAACGAAGGGACTTGGTTCACTTTTTTTGAGAAGCAAGACTCTTTGCCGGCGCAAAGTTGATCTCGGGCGGATCGCCAAACGTGATTGACGCATTCATTGATCGATTCCGCATGCCCTGCTGCACATGGTTTTCCTTCAGTGTCAGGCCGCCGTCTGCAATCTCCGCGTCGCCGGTCCAGTGATCAAAACGCCCCAACAGCGAGGGAACGGCATCCGTGGATGGCCCGATGCGCGGCGCGATCGCACCTTTCTTCCAGTCAAAATGCAACGTGCCCTTTGCCGACTTTGCCAGATCGTCGCCCACAAATCCAGCCAGCTCCACCTTGCCGTCTGCATCGAAACTCGCGCCGTTGCACTTTAGGTCCAACAACGCGCACAGGTCAGCCGCCTTCGCTTGCGTGACTTGACCCTCGAACGAGTAATCGGGTTTGTCGCCGTTCTCCACCTTGCCGGTCATGTGAAGCCGGCCCCCGAGCAACCCCGCGTCGGCGCTCGTGATCTCCGCCGCTTCTGGCGACATTCTTACATCCGCTCGAAAATCCTCGAGCGTCACAGGGCCGAGTTCCAG
Organism: uncultured Acidobacteriaceae bacterium; assembly: GCA_963830285.1. Lineage (GTDB taxonomy): Bacteria > Acidobacteriota > Terriglobia > Terriglobales > Acidobacteriaceae > Telmatobacter. Next base: position 38,336 of record CAWHLU010000005.1, on the reverse strand, counting down.
CGAATCCGCCTTTACCGTTCCGTGAAACGGGGGCCACGGATGCGTCGACGATGGCGTTAACCGGGCGATCACATTCGCCAACAGTGTTCCCTTCTTCTTCGAGCCCAGCAACGTGGCCTGCAACTCCGCGGCATCGAGCGTGCCGAAGTCCACATCCACCGTCGGCAGGCACGGCGGATCTGCCGCCTCGCACGCCGGAATCACCACCCGTGCCGTCCCTTTCAGAGGACCATACGCGAAGGTGACTGGGTCCCAGATCATGGCGCCGCCCCCCAAATGCAGCGTTGCCTCTGGAATCTCCACAGCGGTCGCCAGCGTTTCGGTCCTCCAGTTCGCATCGTGCAGGGTAACCGTGCCCGTCAATCGGTCAGAAATCGACGAGGCCACTACCGCTGCCGAGCCGGGCGCTGCACTTATGCCCCCAGCCAGCGACGCATCCGGCGCGGGCAACCACGGCCCCTCGATGGCCAGGTCCATTGTCAATGGATCGCCTGCAATCGCATCCAGTGCTCCCGCTTCCTTCAATCCAGCGGCATGCGCAAGCTGCCGGACGCGGGCCGCCGACCCCGCTCCGCGCGTAGTTACCTGGTAGCCGCTCAGCGTCAGGCGCACGGTAAACACCAGGGGCGTTGGCGCTCCGGCGGGCAAATTCGCTGTTCCAGCCAGTATGCTTCCCTGCCCGTTCGTTCCCGCTGCCGGCTCGAACGATACTTTCTGGATCTGCACCGGCTGGCTCAGGCTTCCGCCGCTCAGCTTGAGCCCCTCCAGGGTGATGCTTCCGCTTAACGGCGACGGTGTCGCTGCTGTTTGGTTGCTTTCCTCAGCCTTGCGCCCGTGATGACCGGGCCTGGCCTGCGTCACAGCGAGCGGCACGGGCGCAGTCGTATCGTAGGTGAGCTTGCCGCTCAGCGTTCCATCGGCTTCAAGCCCTGCTCCCAGTTCCTGCCGCACAGTTCGCAGCGCATCCAGCATCGCCTGTGCCGGAATCTTCTCGAGTTCCAGCGAGAGCTTCGGCTGGCCGCCGCCGGGCAGGTCGCCCTCCATCCTCAATCGGCCTTCGCCGAGCGGGGAGTCGCACACCAGCTTTTCAATCGCACGCGCCGAGTAATGATAGAGGAACCCGCAGTTCGCATCAAAGTCCAGCGGAACCGCCGGCGCAAACTCCTCACGATGCACGCCCGTCGCGCGGAGCCGCGTCGTCACCACGGCTGAATCCGCGGTGCCGTCAAGTTTCATCTCCGCCGTAACATCTCCGCGCCACCCTGCATCCGATCCAATCAGCAACCGGCTCAACTGTCCCATCTGTGCTGCACGCCATTCCATCTCGGCGTGCACCGGCATCAGCCGGAGTTCATCGGCGCGCCGCATCCGCGCTTCAAGCTGCACTATACCGGTGTCGCCCAGGTCGAGGTTCACGTCTGTGCGCGCGGGTTGACCCTTCAGCCGCACGCGCCAGTCACCGGGGTCTTCCTCCCAGAACGAAAGATCCGCGTTCACCAGAGAATACGGCAGTTTTTCAAGGCCTTCCTTGATGTTGATGCGCGAGTTGGTCGCCTCAAGATAGGGCAGAGGTGTCAGCCTGCCTTGCTGCGTTCCGATGCTCTGCGAGTGCGCCGCGGTGCTAAACAGCGTATCCAGATTCCATCGTCCATCGGAAGTGCGCACGAGGTTCAGGCTCGCCTCGTCCACACTGATCCGGCTGATCTCCAGCCGCCCGCGCCACAGCGATGCCAAACGTATCGCTGCCGTCACCGAGTTGGCGTGTAGCACCGGTTCGGCGCCATACGATGGATCTTCGTCCACCGTCAGGTCGGAAATGACAAACCCCGGCTGCGGCAGCAGCCTCAACTCCACGCCCGACATGAGCACAGGCCGCCCCAGCGAGTTTGAGATCGCCCGCACAATCCGGCCCTTGTAACGATTGATGCTGACCAGCGGCGGAATCACGATTGTGGAAACCAGAACCGTCAACGCCAGCGCGACGATACATCCAGAGCAGAGAAAGGCTCATCCATAAAGAGCACCTCCGGCTGCACCACCAGGGCGCGGGCGAATCCCACCCGCTGCCGCATTCCCCCGGAGAGTTCTTTGGGGTACGCGGCTTGAAAGCCGTCGAGGCCGACTGTGTTCAGGATCTTGAGACTCTGTTCGCGTCGCTGCTCGCTGCTGATGCCGCGCGCTATCAGCGGCGCTTCCACGTTCTCTACCACCGTCAGCCAGGGGAAAAGGGCAAAGCTTTGGAAGACGATGCCAACGTGGGCGTCCGCCTGCATAATCGGCTTGCCGTGCCAGAAAACCTCGCCGGCGGAAGGTTGGGAGAGACCGGCCAGCATGCGCAGGAGCGTAGACTTACCTGAACCCGAGGGGCCCAGCAGAGCAACAATTTCCCCTTGGACGATAGACAGGTCGGTGGGAGCGATGACCTGGATGCGGTTTTCGCTGGGTTGGGCGTAGTACTTTTCCACCTGCTGCGCGCGAATGATCGGTTCAGCCATCGTAAAACGTCCGACAAAAAGGATTTGTGGTCAAATTATCTTATACAGAGAACTCAGCTCCGGAATCTTTGACCGGTGCCCCGCAACGCTACCCCGGGAGACAGCATCTGAATCGGAAGTGTATGATTCCACTTGCCGCCTCAGCGTTTCTCTACCACGATATCGTGACCTGCTTCGGCCGATCGGGAGCGCTGGAGCGTCAGAACGACTTAGATCGTCCCTCAGGAGCAAATGACCAATTCACAAGCAAAGCCCAAGGTGCTGGTAGCTGATGACGAGCGAGTGATCGCAGACACGCTGGCCATTATCCTAAACCAGAGCGGGTTTGAAGCCACAGCTGTGTACAACGGTGAGAAGGCTGTAGAAGCAGCGCGCACAATCCGTCCCGATATGCTCATTTCCGACGTCATCATGACCGATATGAACGGCATTGATGCCGCCATTACCATTCGGGGCATGCTGCCTGACTGTAAGATCCTGCTCTTTTCCGGTCAGGCTGCCACCGCGGATCTTTTGGACCGTGCCCGCGTGCAGGGCCACGAATTCGAGATTCTGGCCAAACCCGTACATCCGCAGGATCTATTGGCGCGTCTCCGCGGTTAGGCCGGTGGACGGCGCGGTCGCTGCTTGGCTGAGATCGACTTGATGATCAGGCGGGGAACTCCGTGGCTGGCGAAAGGAATTGCTGCCCGCGCCGTCGCTTCCTGCATCAGTTTTTTTACTGATATTTCATCAAGCGCGGCCGCCGAGGGCAGGCGGATGTGGCGGGCCACGTTTCCACTCCCCTTGAGTATCCCGTCCGGATCGGGCAGCCCTTTCGCTTGCAGGAAGAACAAGCTCACCCACTTGGGAAAAATCGCAATGGAGAAGATCGCCTGAGATGGCTTCTCGGTGGGGCCGAAGCCGATTGCCAGGGCGTTGTAGTTGTCGTAGACCAGCTCGAGGGCGGTGGGATAGCGCTCTCTCATCCCAGCCAGGATCGACTGGGCCAGGGCAGCGACCGCCGGACTAAACTTGCCGATAAACGACGCCAGCTGCTCCTCTGCTGTCACCCGACCAGCATACTGGTTTGTCTCTTGCCGTCAGGGCAACAGACCGAAGATGGCAACGCTATTCGTTGTGCCGACGTACACCTTCCCATTGGCAATCATGGGAGTAATGAATTTGTTGTCGGAGAAATGATCGCGGCTGTTTGCTGCTTGATTGCTGTCGTACAACTCGGTTGGTATGTTCGCGGTGTTATAGGCGTGCAAGACCCCTGCACCATTCTGGTTTTCGATGGCCCATACGATGCCGTTCTGAGATCCGTTCGAGCTCACGCTCGGCGTCGCGCCAGGATAGGCAAAGGTATTTGCAGACTTACTGGCGGGAGTCGTGGCCAGCAGCGCATTGGTCATGGGGAACGCCTTAAGGTAGTCGCCGACACCCGCATAGTAGACCGTGCTATTGAACAGGGCGGGCATGGACCAGGCGCCTCCACTCAGCGCATTCGGCAGCTCCTGATGGATCGCATTGTTGCTGCTGGCATTGTATTTGCCCATGTTGGTGGGTTTGTTTTATGGATCATCTAGCGAGCTCTATCAATACAACTTTGCCCGCAGGCACCCATAAATCCTCTAGAAGTGGTGGTCCGGTAACGCGCACACAAAAGGAAAACCCGAGACAGGATGTTAGTGTCTCGGAGTCCGATAGTGTAGAAATCCATCCTTTGTATTCTTCCGTTTCGGAGTACTCCCTAGGCTCAGAGTACGAACAGGTTGTCTCATAGTGAGATAGGTCTAGCGAAAATTGCGTGTCCCCACCCACAGACCTTAATAGGACGCCACCGTCGGTTATTTCGACGACTGAGAAACGTCCTAGTACATCCCCTGGCTGCTCAGAGGTTGCGACCAGTAGCAAGGCGGACGACTCTGCCCACCGTTTAATAATGAGGCGTGCCTCTTCAAGCGTAATCGTTGTCATTCCCACTTCCTTTTTGTTCAGAACCTTGAGGAGACCAACCTTGAAGGGACATCCATGATAGGTAAACGCCAACGGGGAATGGAGATTCCCCTTGAAACTTAGACCTTCGCACCCGGCGTGGGAACGAGCGCTGCTCGTTGGCCGATGCGGAGGGGCGGCGATCTCACCGCCTTCCGGGTTCAAGACCCTTCCCACGCTCGCCGAGGCGTTGGCAGCCAAACGGCTACCACTCCACACACCCACCCAAGATGCGGTCGATCTGCCGAAGATGGTTCAAGTCGTGTGCCGCTTCCAAGCGGACGAACTCCTCGACCGTTTGCCGTCCGCGTACCTCGTGGACCCCATAGCACTCCACCCACCGTGCGCGCGGGACCGACTCCAACAGTCGCAGGTTGCTCTCGCGCAGCGCCCGAAAGACCCCTGCCGAAAGGCTCGCATCTTGCTGCGCGTAACCCAAGCGCTCCGCCCATACGGCCTGATCCCACCACGTTAAGGCCACGCCCGGATTCGCCAGCATGTTTCGCAATCGCCACCCCATCGCCAGCTCCGCGTCCGCCAAGTGCGCTACGATCTCGGCGATTGACCACTTTTCAGGTGCAGGACGCCGGATCAACTCCTCGGGCACGACATCGCGCAGACGCCGATCGAGTTGCGATGGGGTGGCTTGTTGTACACCGATGGGCTCCTCATCGCCAAGATAGCTTAGCACTCGAGTTCGGTATGCTTCGAACGTCTCTGCCATTGGTCCTCCCGGTAGACTGCGTATGCGGCCGAACATCTCGTGGAGTAGACCGAGCCATCCTGGTTCGCAATCATACTGGTGTGATGACGTAACACAAACACCGCGACCTCACTGCGCTCCGCTACAACGCCGAGCTGTTTCAAAATGTTATCGTCCATGAACGACCCGTAGAAAAAGGTCGCCACCCTTCGGTCGCCCATCATGGCTCTTTAGATTTGGTCCAATGCAGTCTTAGTTTCCCCCTGCGGCCGTCGTTCGTCAAACGTTGATTCGTCATTGTTACGATGAACGGCGCTCATGCTTTCGCTCCGCGCCGTCGCTTTCTGTCGTGGCGGTGACTACTCCCCAGTTCATGCCGGGCATTCTCCGGTGGGGCGAATTTCGCGAGCAATTCAACGAAGGCTTGGACGCAGGGAATTGTCCCGGCTACCCGCCTCCGCCAACGCGATGCCGGTCCGCCGAGGCGTTCCGGGAAAGGCGGCCGGACCCCACGTAAGAGCGTTGGTCGCTTCACCGTCGGGGCGTTCTTCTCCAGCAGATCGATGAACTCGCGCACGTAGTCCACCTGCGCGAGATCTTTCGGCATCGCGCCGCGCCACTCGCGGTGCATGCCGCGCGCGGTCAGCGGACGCGCGACGTCGTTCTTGGACTTGCCCCGCTGGATCGAGAGTGGAACGCGTGATCCGATCATGGTTTTGGCCGCGTCCGGGCTGCTCATTCTGGTGGCTGCACTCGCCTGCATGGTTCCCGCGCGCAGAGCTCTCGCCATCTACCCCATGGCCGCGCTACGCTGCGAGTGACTGAGTCGAAGACACCGGAGGATCCCCGGAGCGCTTCGCATCGAAAGACGAAAGAACCGGGATCGATATGGCGCTTTTCTTTGCATCCCTCGTCCACAGTCGCGAACCGGCCAACTCGACGATTGACCGGTTCTGAACGGATTGTCTGCAACCCGTCAATTACCGGTCAGCAACTTCCGGATAGCCGGTGATTCGCCAACTATGTCGGTTGTGATGACCACAGGACCGTTCGGACCGCCTGGAACAAAGCGGGGCGAACGGTGTCTACATTTGTGAGTTCTCATCGTAATGTGGCCAATATGTTGAAGCGAGTTCTGGTAGGAGTGTGCATCATCGCTTGTTCTTTATTGGCGGAAGCGCAGGGCTGCACAGACTTGGAATCGGTTCACCCCCCGTTCAAGTGGGCCGGAACACAACCTCTAGTTCTGCTTACCGAGTACAACCCTTGGGCGATGGTGATCGGTTCTGACTCGCCCACATTCGCGCTCTACGCAGACGGAAAGGTCGTCTATTGGGCAGGCGAGCGGCGGTCGGGTGAGTACACGACGGCAGCCCTCACGCCGTCGGAAATATCAGGACTGCTTAAAGCAGCGCGTCTGGATAAGCCCGAGAGCTTCGGAAACTGCTACATCCTCGCGGACTACACGGATGCTCCAACGAACGTTCTCGTGATCAAGACCGAGACGGGGTATAAGACGATAGATGTTTATGGTGTCATCCGCCACAGTGAGAACATCCCGCCCGCGCGCATGCCCATCGATCTTCAAGAAGCCTTCCGCGTATTGCTTGGTTACAGTGCCCCCAATGCTCAGGAATGGAAGCCGCCTTACCTCGAGGTGATGATGTGGCCGTTTTCATACGCCAGGTCGAGCGTGCCTTGGCCCGCCGAATTTCCCGGAGTTGGTGACAAGAACACACGAAACTCAACACGAGGACTCGAGCTTTTTCTCCCTTGGTCTGAGTTCGATCACTACAAGACTTTCGTTTCCAAGCTGAAGCCTACGACCGCTGTCCTACTGGGCGGGAAGAAGTGGGCAATCAGTGAGCGCATACCCTTTCCCCACGAGGGCAAGCCATAAGCTCTACAGGCTGAGTGGATTGGTCGGCAGTTCCGGTTGTGTGGTGGCCGACTCGTCCCTTTGACGTTTGTTCCCCTGCCGGAAATAGCCCGACTCCGCGAACGGAACCGCCCCATCCCAGATCATGGGCCGGTGGAAACTGGAGGCCACCGACCATGAAAGCATCGGCATTGAACCTGCTTCCGCAATTCGTCCGGAACCGCAAGCCAACCGGATGACTCTGCTGGAGCACATCAGAACCGTGCGGCGTCTTCAATCAGCCGCTGACATCCACCACTGTGATTCACTTGCCGGTCGCGTCCATGTCTCTTCCAGAGCGATCTTGAGTTCTACGTCATCCAGTCCACTCGGCACAAAATAACGGCGCACTGTCATCTGGTGACCCGGAGCTTGGACTGAGATGCTGCCAACACTGTTCCCGGAAGTGTAGTTGTACGTGAACCCTCCGTCTGCTTCGTCGTGGGTAGCCACCACGGTCATGCCGGTGATTCTGAGGCGGAGCATGATGTCTTCGCGCAACGCATTCAACAACTCTCGTTCCCGGTTCGCCTGCATCGTGAACCTCGGCGTGAAATCTTGGCTGTGCCGAATGTATTTGATTAACTGAGAGGCACCGTTTCCATGTCCGCCCCCGTAGCTCTCACCCTCATACCTGAATTTCTTGATCACTGGCTCCGGGTCGTAGCTCTGATAAAGCGGGCTTTCGTTCTGGGGGCCTGCCACGATTCGGTGATCGTTCACCCATCGATCCCAGCCGAGCAGGGCCGTCCAAGCCAGAACGAGCACGCTGATAAGCCCAAGAACTAGCCTTTTCATCCATCCCCGTACAAACCAAATCCTGCGGTCTTGGGTGTCCCACGTTGTCGCGGATACATTCTAACCTTGCATGGAGGGAAGATTTATGGCCAATCGCGATCTGCACCTGAGCGCAGTAGGTTGTCGGATTATGGCCTACCCGTCAGTTATTACTTCAGTCACACTGCACCGCAGGTGTTGATCAAATGGTTATTTCCGGTTGGGCGTAGTTCCAGTTGGGCGGTCACTCGCCCGGAACTCGGAAGAGCGGTCACTCTGAGCATGCGGAACTCGATGAGTCCTATAAGAGGGGATGTGACTCGGCGATGGCGCGCTGATCGAAATTCAAGCATCGGGAGTTTCCGGCGGCGGATGCCACGGTTCGCCCGAGTACGCTCTACCTTGTTGGCCGTTGCACCGAAGATCACCAATCACCCGGGGCCAATTCCAGGCCTCAATCATGCGCCGCGTGCAGTTTCAATTCTGGTCGTTTGAGGGACTATGCGGGCGTGATGTTCTGGTTGAGACGCAGCACATTATTGGGGTCGTACTTTTTCTTGATCTCTACGAGGCGAGCATAGTTCGGCCCGTAGCCCGACCGGACAAGCTGGTCACTGGTATCGCCTAGCTGGTTGATATACACGCCATGCGCGAAGGGCTGCAAATTGTCGCGCGTGGCTTGGACCCATCGCACCACCTCAGCCTTCTCTGCGGGAGTACTCCAGGCACCCGCCATGTCTACCTCATAACCGGGCTGCCGCAGAGCAAAGGCCATGTCACTCACAGCTACACGGCTAACTGCCCCGCGCAATGCCAAAATGATCACCTTGCGCCTTGCTGGACCACTGTTGATTGCCGTCGTGATCACCGCAATTGCAGGCCCGCTAAGTTCCCGAAGAATGAGGTCGGTTTGGAAGTGCGCAACCGGCGCTTGAAGAAAGCCACCCGCGGCCTGAGCTTCCAGATAGGACATGACCTTGACGCTGTCATCCTGAGGTTTGAGCGCACGCAGCGTCCTAACCAAGTCACTACCGGTTCGTGGATCGCCGCAATAGCAAATATCGATCTGGACCCTTGCCCCCTGTTCAGACGGCAACAACTGTGCGAGCGCGCCCATTTCATCCGGGGCCCCTGCGAGAAACCTGGCGAAAGCCTGCAGGAGCTCTGCAATGCGTCCCGGCGGATACGTCAGCGCCCCCGACAGAACCTGACCCACCGGATGAAGCTCGTACTCCAGCTTCGTCACCACACCAAAGTTGCCGCCACCCCCGCGAATCGCCCAAAAAAGATCTGGATTGGACTTCTGGCTAGCCTCGACCAGTCTCCCATCTACGGTCACAACTTGTGCCGATAGCAGGTTGTCACATGCCAAACCATACTTTGCGTCTAAGCGACCTTCTCCCCCTCCAAGCGTCAGGCCGGCAATTCCTACCGTCGGGCAGCCGCCTGACGTTGTCGCGAGCCCGGAACGCTGCGTCGCTTCGTCCAGATCGCGCACGAGCGCGCCTGCCTCGGCTCGGGCCACGCGTGTGCCGGTGTCTACTTCAACTCGTTTCATTGCGGAGAGGTCGATCACCACGCCGCCATCGCACATTCCGTATCCGAGCCGGCTGTGCCCTCCGCCACGCACTGCCAACGGCAAATTCTGCTTCTGGGCAAATTCAAGCGCTCGCGCTACATCTTCCGCTCTGGCACAGCGTACGATCATCGCCGGATGTCGATCGTACGCGCGGTTGAAAATCAGCCTTGCCGAATCATATTCGGACGTCTCGGACGTGATGATGTGTCCGCTAATCTGGGAGGCGAGTTTTCGGATCGCCGGCGAGTCAGGCGGAGCGGCATTCTGACCGCGTGGTTCGGGAATACCGTACGCCCTAGCCAGCGCGCCTAGAGGGCGCCCGCAAAAGGTCGCTGCTGCGACCGTTGCTTGGTGGGCGAACTGTCTTCGATTCATTACCGCCACATTCGCTCCGCGGGTTTTGCAGTGACAAGCTTACGCGCGTCGCAATAGCCTGCACAGGCTGTGTTGAAGATTCAGATCCGCGCGAAAGGCTCCAAGTTGAGCTAGGGACTTTGGGTCGGTATTGAGATCTAAGGCTACGCCGGCCCTGTTCCTGGGGTCAATTTCAAATTGCAGGCGTCCTCCGATGGCTCTGATAAGCGGAGTTTCCTGCAACGCGCGCGGCAGAAACTCAATTATTTCCAACAGGCCAATACGCTCTTGACCCGACTGAAGCGGGCATTTCTGAGTTCCGGGCGGATTGTCGCCAATCCGGAAGTGACGCCGCTTTGGAGCTACTTCCGGATTGGCGGTGACCCGCCCGGGACGCAAGTTGCCGACGCATGGCTCTTCTCCCGGAGTGATGTAGAATCGAGTCTCTTTAAGTTGCCTGAAGGTGACGACTGCCATGAATAGACTTGTGAGCCTCAGTATTTTTCTTGCCTCAATGGCTCTTCCCTTTGTGGTCTGCCTTCATGCGGAACCCAACGACAAAGAAGATGTGCGCCAGGTTGTGAGTGGATTTGCGGAGACCTGGAACCGCCACGACATGGAAGCTTTCGGGAGGCTATTTGCGCCGGACGCCGATTTTGTTAACGTGGCGGGGGATTGGTGGAAAGGGAGGCAGGCGATCCAGACGCATCATGCGTATTCGCATGGCACGATCCCTGCTGATACGCAGGGTGAGCCTCTGCGCTATTACGGAATCTTCAAAACCAGCACATTGCGATTCACTCTGCGAAAAGATGTGGCAGTGGCGCACGCAAGCTGTGAATTGCTCGGCGACGCCCGCACGCCCAATCCGCGGCATACCTTGATCACATTCGTGCTTACTCGGCAGGACGGCGCCTGGTTGATCGCCGCCGCCCAAAACACGGAAATCAATCGTACTGTCAAATAAGGTTTCAAATAAGGGGACATCCTATCCCCCAGAATCGCAGCAAAAGTTATGCTTTCCCTTCACCTGCCTGAGGTGCAGCAGGGGGGAGCCAGCCCGATACCGGTGGGCAATCCCGGGGATCGGGGCGCGACAATGCCGCGGCTTGGACCGACCTAGCGGATTGGAGGAAATGCCCCGTCCGTTCACCTTTCGGAACAGCATTTCCGATGAGGTTGAGCTATCTGTCCCCGAAACTCTTCCCCGAAACTCTTCACAAAAGTCGCGGACTTGAGTTTGTGGCGAAGTTCATTTGCCTGTTGGGAGAATCATTGTGCGACTACTTGTTTTCTAAGCTTGAGCGTGGGAATTGCTGCAGTTTCGCGTACTCCACTTTGGCTTGCTTCAGGACGGGGATGTCGGGGTCGGCTTCTTTCCAGAGGGTCAGGAAATCCTGGTAGGCTGCCTTCGCCTTGGCCTTGTCGCCTTGCACGGCGAAGGCGCGGGCGAGGCCGAGATGAGCCAGGGCCCCGATGGGTTCATTCAGCACCATTCCGCGATGGTCGAGGATCTTCTGAAACTCGCTGGCGGCTTCTTTGCCCTGATGCCCAGCCAAGTAGGCGTCTGCTCGAACGAAGACGGGGTAGAGCGCCGTCCAACCGTACGTAAATGCTTTCGTCTTCCCCAACTCAAACGGTTGGGCGGCGCGGAGGTCTTCAATAGCCTCAGACGCATTCCCCTGGCCGATCGCGAGCCTTGCACGGACGGCCGGCAGAAAATTGAACTGCACAAGGGTGTCTTCCGGAAACCTCTTACCCAAATCGTCGGTTAACATCTGCGCTCGCTTTTCTTCTCCGGCGTAGGCGAAGGCGAGCGCAGCGCCGTATTGCACATCGCGGCCCATCGAGTGTGCCGTAACCTCGGCGGCACGCCGTCGTGCCTCCTCCTCGTTGCCGAACAAGGCTTCCCGCAGGCAGGACAGCACAGCGTAGGTCGCGGCAGCTTCGTTCTTTTTTGCACGTTGGGCGGAATCCTTTGCCCGGCGGGTAAACTCGCGTGCTTCCTCAAGCCGTCCGGAGTACCCGGCTGTTTCGGCCTCCACGCCCAGCAATAGGTCTTCTTCCTGGCGGCCGGCTGAGCTCTCTACCTGCCGCGCCATTCCCAGCGCGTCGTGAAGCAAGAATGCAATCTCATACAGGGCAAAAGGGAAGAGAGGGCAATCAAGTTTGCGCCCGACAGCTTGCCCATGCGCTGCCTTGGCGTCATCCAGCCGATCAAGGGCTATGAAGCCGTTCATCAGGAAGGCGTAGGGGTAGGGCAAGTCCGGTCTCAAACGGATTGCCTCTCTGGCCTCCTCAACCACCTTCTCATATTGTCCACTAATCGGGTAGATTGCCCCCGACAAGTAGACATGGGGCATCGCCGAGCGCGGATAAGCCTGTATCCAAAGCTTGCCCGATTGTTCGGCTTGTTCGATGTTCCCCGTGACCTCCTTATTGAAAACCTCGGAGATGAAATACTTTTCCGCCTCACTCGTGCGATCGCGAAGTTCGTAGGCCCTTCGGGTGTAGCCGGCTCCGACGGCCGACTCTCCGATGGTGGTAAACTCGATCCCCAACCATAGGTGGGCGAGTGCAAAATCAGGATCGAGTTCGATCGCACGCTCATAGAAGGGAATCGCCGCAGCGTCCCCATTCGTGGACTCGACTTTAGACCCGAGGCTGAAAGCCTTAAGAGCTTCAAGCGACGGGGTGGTGGCCTGTTCCAGAGGGGTATCAAATTTCTGCACCGTGCTCAGCGACTCACCCAGTTTGTGGCGGATTTCCGAACCTGTCTTGCCCAAAGCGTCGAGCACATGATTCTTGTCGCCGGCCTGAGCTTCGGTGCTGGCCAGCGATTCGCCGCTTACACAGTTGACCGCCTTAATGGTCAGCAGGTACTGGATGCCAATCTGCGCGATGGAGCCGTCGAGGACGGCCGCGCTGTTGGTTCTTTGGCAGATTTCGCGAGCGATCTCGGGTGTGAGCTTTGCATTCGAAGGCTGCTGCCCCATCATGCGCAGGGTCTGCTGGATTCGTTCATCGGAGACAAGGCTTAGGAAAGGTGACTGCTCGAGTTGCACGGAAAGTCCCTGGCGAAGTGTCCCGTCGAAGACCGGGTCGCCGGTGGTATTGGAGAAATCAGCCAGCACAATCGTGTCTTTGTCAGTAAGTTTGGGCGTGCGGTGGAGATAGAAGTAACCCGCAAGGGACAACACCAGCACGACCACGACTGCGGGAACAATTAACCGCCAACGTTTTCCGCCGGCGCTCGCGGAAGGTCCGGCCAAATCCGTGTCCTGCTTTAGCGGCTGTAGATCGGTGCGAACGTCGGAAGGCTGCTGGGCGTGCAAGCTTGGGCTTTTCTCCGTCGTCGGGGCGATGATGGTGTCCAGTTCGGCGGTCGCTCTCTGCTGAGCTGCACCTATCTCTATAACGGGTGTCGGACCAACCTCGCCTATGCGGGCTATAAATCGGTAACCCCTCCCAGTGACGGTCTGGATGAATCGCGGTTGTTCCGGATTGTCCCTGAGGACCTGACGGATTTTTCGGATGGCAGTATTGATTGCGTTGTCGGTATCGAGGAAGACATTCTTGCCCCAAAGCTTTTCAATGATTTCTTCCCGGGTGACTAAATGGCCCCGCCGCTCCACCAGCAGGAAGAGGAGTTCCATGGGGATTCGTTCCAGCTTCCGCGTGCGGCCTGAACGGCGCAAGTGGTAGGCGCGGAGGTCCAGTTCGAATTCCTCGAATTTGACCAGGTCTGGGGTCACGGTGTGGGCACTCCACCCATGAGGCTGTAATTCTACATCTCTCACTAGACGGTGAATAAGGCTTAATAGATCAACGTCTTAGCGGTGCAGAAGAATACAGGTGAAGACACTGTTCTCCAGACCTTCTCCATTGCTTTCGCGCTTCTACTGGAACAAGATGCAGGCAAGTATCAGGTAAAGGGCGTCCATCTAGAACCCTAACCACAGTTCGAATTGACAGGCAAAGGAGATGATCATGAAGCGCACGACTACCGCAAAGGTTTTCGCAATCACTGTAGCCACCACACTTGCTCTGGGTATCGCACCCACCATTGCGTTTGGAGCAGACTATACCGAGCCCGGAACGATGACGTTTTCGGGAAGTAACGTGGCCACTGCGATTGATCTACAGGCCGGCACAATTACCGACGAAGTCATTTTAATCGGCAAGGGTACGCTAGGAGAATTCACTTATCGTGAACTACACGCTGACTCAACTGCTCCGGAGACTTCCAGTACTTGCTCCGGTCCTTATTTTCAAACCGTGACCGGCGCGGGCGTATTTAGCTTCCGAGACGGAAGTCTATTGACGACCAGCATCACGAAGGGAGCCGGTTGCATTAATCTCACGACTGGGACGGCTGCTTATACTGTGACTTATCAGATCACGGGTGGAACCGGGCGTTTCAAGGGTGCGTCCGGTACCCTTACGTCGACGGCTACGTTGTTCCCGGTGTTGTTCAACGCCTCTAACGCGCCCGAACTCTTAACGAATACGGGTCAGTTTGAGGGAACGCTTGTTGTTCCCTGAACGATAAGAGCAACGGTAATCAACTAGCAATTGACGGGCGGGCGGTGATTCGCTCGGAATACGTCATTTCGGATTGCATGCACGAGCGATCCAATCGGTGCTCACCAGAGCAAACTGATCAAACGCGTCGTTGTGACCTCGATTGGGAAGTGAGTGAAATTCCTTTGGCCGATTGGCAAGGGCGTACAGCCTAGCTCCTTGCGACGGGGGAACGACTTGATCGTGGTCACCGTTCACGATAAGCAATGGCGAGTGAATCTTGCTGATCTTCCTTTCGTTCTCAAAACGATCGAGTGCGAGGTAGGACGAGGGAAAGAAGGGGAAATCAATGCTGGCCAATTTTGGAATGGAAGGGTATGGAGCGAGCAGCATGACACCGCGCACTTGGAACTCTTCAGCCATTTGCACTGCTACCCCGGTGCCCAGCGAATGTCTGAACAGAATGATGTTCCTGCTCGCAACGCCTTGACCATTCAGTTCCCGTATGTAAGCGCGCCCATCGTTATACAGGCCCGTTTCAGTAGGGCTACCAGGCAGCCCGCTGTAACCGCGGTACTCAGTCACCAAGAAGCCGTATCCATCCGCGATGTAGGGATTCGCGATCTGCGCTGCAGCATATAGACTATCCGCATTTCCGTGAAAGAAGACGATGGTGAAGGGCTTGGTCGTTACCGGGGCATACCACGCCTTCAAATCGATGCCATCGCTCGTTCTAACTGAAAACTCTCGAAAAGCTGAATTTGCCTGGGCTTCGGACAGCGGCACATATGAACGACTGGGGTAGTAAAGCAGTCTTCGTTGCCTAAAGAAGAAAATCGCCATGAGCAACACGTACAGCGCAATTGCGAAGGCGATGAAAACCTTGAGTACCCTCACGAGGCCCCACGATTACCCGACAAGTCCACCTATCGCACGTGGCGAACCGGCTAGAAATTGGCGCTGCCGGTTGTGCCAATTGTAGTCGCCTAAAGGCATTCCGTCCGTATGGTCGCCGACCCGGACATTACACCCGTTCTGGGGTAACTTCCGGATAGCCGGTGACTCGGGTGGAACCGCGCCATCGACTGCTGCCGCTCTTTGAACTGAGTCCGAGCCGTCTGGGCGAGTACTCTGTGCTCAAGAGATTGCATCGCTACTCCCTCTCACACATCTATTGAGTGACCCATATAGGGGGTTCAGAGGGGCATCTATGGGCGCCTTCCCCGCCACCGTTAAGACTCGCTATGCGGTTCCACCGCGCATCCAGTCCTGCGGCAACTTCGTTCAGGTCCTCATGAGGCTGCAACGGGCCACGAATCTGATCGCCTCCACCCTCGACCTCGAAGCTCTGCTTGATCGCGTGGTTAATGACATCGCCGACTCGATTGGAAATGTAAAGGTTGGTGTATGGCTTCGTGCAGCGGACGCAGACGAGATGGTGCTGCATGGAGTACGTGGCTGCACAAGGTATAGGAAGGGTGACCGACTGCAGATCGGACGGCAGGGCATGGTCGGCCACGTGGCAGCAACGGGTAAGATGCGCTACGCCCGCGACGTTCAAAAGGACCCTCACTACATCGCCTGCGAACCCGCCACACGCTCTGAAGTCAGTATTCCCCTGAAGTCGGCCGGTCTGGTCATCGGCGTTCTTTGCATCGGCCATCACCAGGTGGACGCCTTCCTGGATGATGAACTCAAGGTGCTTCAGGCGCTTGCCGGACACATCGCAATCGCGATTGTAAACGCCCGCCTCTTCGCGCGCGAGCGCTTTGAGCGCGAACGCATGCGGCAGGAGTCCGCAGACGCCCGGGCCCTCCAACAGGCGCTCTTTTTGAAACCCGTGCCGCTCATCCCCGGCATCGCCTTTGAAACAGCCTGGCATCCTGCGGGATCCGTCGCAGGCGACTGGTTCGATTTCATCGATCTTGGCGGCCAGCGTTACGGTATCGCCCTGGCCGATGTCTCGGGAAAGGGCATGTCGGCCGCGCTTCTGATGTCCGCGACCCGGGCCATCCTGCGCTCGCTTGCGCCTCTCTATTCTTCGCCCGCACAGACCCTCGAAAAGCTTAACCAGGTACTCACGGAAGATCTTCCGACTGGAAAGTTCGTCACCATGGTCTACGGAGTGCTCGACGCCGGGTCACGCGAACTCACGCTGGCCAGCGCAGGACACCTTCGTCCCCTGCTTATCAATGACCATTGCTCATTTCTGGAATTAGATACCGGCCTGCCGCTTGGCCTCGGAATGTCGTCGTACCCACAGTGCACCATCACACTCAGCGCCGGCACCCGACTGCTGCTTTACACCGATGGCATCACAGAAGCCGTGAACAGCAACGAGGAAGAATATGGCCCGGCTCGCCTTATCAAACATTTTCAGCAACCCGGAGCTTGTGTCGACGGCCTTATTGCGGAAGTCCAGCGCTTTGGCGCGGGATCCGATCGAACAGACGATGCAACAGCGGTCCTCATCCGCAGCCGCTAAGTACGACAATCCGCAGTTGCAGAATACGGTGCTGGTGGTTGGGTGTTCAGGAGATTTGTGGTCAGAGATTTGTGGTCAAGAGATTAGTGGTCATCCATGATAGGTAATGGTCAACGGGAATCTCCGTTTCCCCTTGACCATTACCTATCATGGATGACCACTAAATTTTGACCACTAAATTTACAAAACCGGCCGACTACGAGTCTGTCGCGAAGGTCAGTTCTTGTTGAGCGCCTTGGGCTCTACTGCCTTTCGGAACTACTGAGTTTGGCATACTCCAATTTGGCTTGCTTCAGGACGGGGATGTCAAAATCGGCGTCCTTCCATAATAAGAGGAAATTACTGTATGCAACCTTCGCCTTGGCCGTGTCGCCCTGCAGTAGATAAGCTCTTCCTAGTTGCAAGTGCGCCAATGCGCCGATGGGATCGCTGACAACGATTCCGCGGTGATTGAGGATTTTCTGGAACTCGGCAGCGGCTTCAGCCCCCTGGCGGCCGGCCAAATAGCCAAGCCCACGAACATAGACGGGATAGAGCATTCCGAAGAAACCCGGATAGCTACAAAGGGGCGTGCCCAAATCATAGGACTCGCCGTTTTGTAGCAGTTCGATGGCCTTTGAAGGCTCGCCACGGTTCATTGCGATGAGCGCGCGAATCGCCGGTAGATAAGTGAATTTTACTGACGTATCCTCCGGGAAGCGTCTCTCCAGATCGCTCGCGACTGCTTGAGCCTGGGAGGAATCCCCCGAGAGGGCCTGGGCGAAGGCAGCGCCATACTCAACATCCCGGTCTCTTGAAATCCCTAGCGCTGCCACAGCACTCTGTTTGGCGGCCAGCGCCTTCCCAAAAAAGGCCTCCCAGAGTGCCGCTCCGGTTTCGAATAGAGCCGCCCTCCCGCGCTGGTCCGATTGACCGGCTAAGTCCGCCGCATGTCGTGACGTCCGGATCGCCTGTTGCAAGTGGCCGGAATATGCCAGGACAAACGCCTCGCGGTCAGAAATCCAGTCTTCCACTCCGGATTTTTCCCGACCCAGAGCCGCCTCTCGTTGCATTCCCGCCATGTCACCTCTTAAGAAGGCCAAGTCGTATCGCTGAAGCGCGAAGTCAGCGATTTCCAGTTTGCGCTCAGAGGCTTGCTGGAGGGCGTTCTCGGCCTCTCGCAGGCGGTCAAGGTAAGCATAATTGAAGGCAAGCTGATAATAACTCAGCGCAAAGTCCGGATTCAGCTCGATACTCTTCTTGGCTTCCTCTATTGCCTTTTCGTATTTGCCCGAGTTAGGGTACACCCACGCTGCTAAGAGTGCGTGGGGGCTCATCGCGCGAGGATAAGTCTGCACCCAGGCTTCACAGTCCTGTTCCGCCTTTTCCAGGTTTCCCGTCACGTGCAGGTCGTAGGAAACAACGATATAGAATTTCTCTGCGTCACTTGCTCGCTCCCGCAACTGCCAGGCTGTGCGGGCGCTCTGGGCAGAGAGGGAAGACTCCCCAACGTCGGCGTATATGAGGCCCAGCCGCGCATGTGCCATCGCGAATTTGGGGTCGATCTCAACGGCATGCTTGAAAAGAGGCAGAGCGGCGGCATCACCGTGTGAGGAGGAAACTTTTAGAGCCGCGGTGTAGGCTTTCAAGGCTTCGAGTGACGGAGTTGTGGCCTCGGCGAGTGGAGTCGAATGCTTTTCGACTGTGGCCAGCGACTCGCCGACTCGGGTTCTGAACTGGCTGGCAATTTGGCCCAAGGCATTCAGCACGTCTTCTTTTCTAGCAGCCTGCACTTGCTCCTCAGCGAGAACGTCTCCGGTGCGACAGTCTTGTGCGTGTAGTCCCAACACGTAGTGGCTGCCCAGGGTTGCGATTGAGCCGTCCAGCACCGCGGCGCTGGACGTTCTCTCACAGATCTCCCTAGCGACCTGCGGGGTGAGTCGTGCGCCTGCTGGCTGATCCATCAGCCGCAGCGTCTGCTGGATACGCTGCTCTGAGATGAGGCTTAGGAATGGGGACTGCTCCAGTTCTACCGCCAAGCCTTGGCGCAGAGTATCGTCAAAAACAGAGTCGCCGGTCGAGTTGGTGAAGTCGGCGACCACCACAGTATCGGTTTCGCTGAGGACCCTTCTGCGGTGGAAGAAAAGCAGGAAAGTCGCGGTGTCGATGGCGGCCAGCAGCAGGATGAGGGAAGCGAAAATCCACTTTTTTGATGGCCTAGACCCGCCGCCGCGTTCCGCTGCACTTATGCCGGTTCCCAGTTCATTTACAGAGCCTGATGGTCGAACGGCCGGAGCGAGGAAACGATATCCTCGCTTCGGAATAGTCTCGATATATCGGGGATTCTCGGCGTCATCGCCAAGCGCCTCCCTCAACTTGCGCATGGCGACTCGAAGGCTGCCGTCAAAGTCGACAAAAGTGTTTCCTTGCCAGATCCGACTCTGGATCTGCTCCCGAGTAACCACTTGCCCGGCGTTCTCCAGAAGAATTACAAGCAGACGGAACGGTTGCTCCTGGAGCTTGACGCGATGACCATGTTTCAGGAGTTCTCCTGAAACATGGTTCACTTCGAAGGGGCCAAATTCGTAGGTAGTCTCAACGGGCGTTTTCACAACTCTACCCCAAAAACGGTGGAGGCAGCCTTAATCACCGTCTATTAGAGTTTACGGTCCCTCCATACTCCACCTGTTCTCAATAAGTTGCAAGTTAACAAAGAGTTCACGCCAGGTTTCGTTGACGCAAGAGAAGGCCTGGGTTCTTCTGCATGACGAGCTTGCCAGTTTTTCTGGAGCAAACTGGGCGCTCAAAAGTGAGGCGACCATGAGATCCGAGAACCCTATTTTTGTTGTTGCAATAACTCTATTCACCGTCCTGGCGGCACCCGCTTGGCTGGTCGCGCAGGAACAGAAGCCTGCTCGCTATACTGTCATCGACCTTGGCACGTTGTCGGCCGGAACTTCTAGCCTGGCTAACGGGGCCACCCATACTGGCTTGATAATTGGCGCGGCGGCCCTTCCCGACGGCACACAGCACGCCGTCCTCTGGCAAGAGAGACTGATAAGAGACATCGGCACGCCTGGACTCGGCACGCCGGGACTCGAAGCTCCGAACAGTGAAGCCTTTGGTGTCAACGAAAGTGGCCAGGCCTCGGGCTTAGCTGAAACCTCCATGAGCGATCCGAACGGCGAAGACTTCTGCGGCTTCGGAACCCACGTCATATGTCTAGGTTTCGTGTGGCGAGACGGCGTGATGACTCCGCTCCCGACATTAGGAGGCAACAACGCAGAGGCCGGACAGATCAACAATTTGGGCGAAGTGGCCGGAAATGCCGAAAACTCTACGCCGGACTCGACCTGCGGTCCAGCTGCAGCCCCACAAAAGCTCCAGGAGAAGCCTGTCTTCTGGAAAAATGGCGAGATCAAGGAACTCCCTACATTCCCCGGCGACCCGGACGGATGGGCCTTCGGGATCAACGACGACGGCCAGGTTGCCGGTGCATCGGGCGCTTGCTCAGCCATTAACCCGGATTCGGGAGTCTATATTCTGTCTCGTCACGCCTTGCTCTGGGATAAAGGCACGGTGAGGGACCTCGGAAACCTTGGCGGCACCGGGGCAGGCGGACCAGGGAATTACGCTTTGGAACTCAATAACCAAGGACAGGTAGTTGGTGTTTCGGACCTGAAAGGTGACACATACTCTCACGCCTTTCTGTGGACCAGAGAGACAGGGATGCAGGATCTCGGCACGCTCCCCTCTGATGTCAACAGCGCCGGCCTCGGCATCAACGAGAGAGGCGATGTAGTTGGCGTGTCGCTCGACGCGAGCGGGAACCCGCGCGCATTCCTCCGGGAGAATGGCGGAATGATTGACCTCAATACTCTGATTCCCGTTGACTCCCCCCTGTACCTGTTGGCCGCGCATGGTATTAATTCCCTGGGGGAGATCGTAGGTTTTGGCGCCACGAGCACCGGGGATATTCACGCCTTTCGGGCTATCCCATGCGACTCGAATCACGTCGACACGGACTCGTGCATGGCTGATACGGCGTCCTCAGCCATCGATGGAAATGAAACCGCCGTAAGACCAAAAGTGTTCTTCTCGGAAAATGCCCGCGAGCTGCTTCGACACGTGCTGCACTTCAGCAGATTCGGTGAGCTGCTCATGGGACCACAATAACTCTCCGTAATACACGAATCACTTATGTCGTATGAGGCCGTCAATGCGTATCATTTCGCTAATTCGAACAAGCCTCCAGCGCGGGACGGATTCGCGCCGATACAAAAAGAGAATGACAGGACTGCGATCCAAAGTGGCGGAATTCCAGATCGGCGTCTCTAAAGCTCCCTCATTCAAGGTATCGGCCTACGGCGGACCTAATAGCGCCAGCTCCGGTGGCCTTCCCTGGCTCGATTGAATGTAATCAGGCCAACTCATTCTTAAGGTGCGTATCGGCCTTCTTCTAGTTCGGAGTGTGTGGTCGCCTACCCGTCAGTTATTACTTCAGCCACACTGCACCGCAGGTGTTAATCAAGTGGCTATTTCCGGTTGGGCGGTAATGCGAAAGGAATTGCTGCTCGCGCCGTCGCTTCCTGCATCAGTTTTTTTACTGATATTTCATCCAGCGCGGCCGCCGAGGACAGGCGGACGTGGCGGGCGACGTTTCCACTCCCCTTGAGTATCCCGTCCGGGTCGGGCAGCCCTTTCCCTTGCAGAAAAAACAGGCTCACCCACTTGGGAAAAATCGCAATGGAGAAGATCGCCTGGGATGGCTTCTCAGTGGGGCCGAAGCCGATTGCCAGGGCGTTGTAGTTGTCGTAGACTAGCTCGAGGGCGGTGGGATAGCGCTCTCTCATCGCAGCCAGGATCGATTGGGCCAGGGCAGCGACCTCCGGACTAAACTTGCCGATAAACGACGCCAGCTGCTCGTCTGCTGTCACACTACGGCTCATATCAGCATCGTGGGACACATCACAAAAGCCGACCCAGCCACGGTCCTCCTCCAATTCCTGGCGGCCTGCGCCATAAGCCCCGGGGGAAAGTGTGCGCCTTAAGCGCCCTATGCGCCATAAGGGTCTCAGGCCCGACGCACCCCGACCAGCATACTGGTTTGTCTCATGCTCAGGGCAGCAGGCCGAACACGGCAACGCTATCGGGGTCGAAGGCATAGGCGCTTCCATGTTCGGTAACCACGATCAGCACGTTATGCGTCAACTTCAATGCTGTCCGACGTCGGGATGGTTTGCCGGAAAAATGCGCTAAAAGCGCTATAAGGGCTAAAAGGGTCCTTCTCATCTTTCGGGTCGCCGCAGGGTTCGGTTTGGCGTGGCTGTGCCGATCGTGGCCCATGGTGTCGTTTTTGTTGCCACGACCGGCCTTAGCTGAGGCCTGGTGGCAGCTAAGTCCTTTGTTTTATCAAGATGCTCAAAATTTTTATATTTCCCGCCCTCCTAAGTTGGCTAGAGGAATGGTTGGGTTTGGTGGCTGATGTGGGGGCGGCGGGACCGCGGACGAAGATAGGTTCTGTCCGCCCGATTGGCGAACGGCCCATCTGTCATCCGGCGTCCGTGTCATCTAGCCCTGGGCTGGTGTCCGGCAGGTGTGGTGTTTTCCAAGTTGTCAAAACTGCTCAATCAAGGGGACGCACTGAGCGCACCCTGCTTAAAGCACTTTCGCAATTACGTGGCCCGATAAAGCTCGCGAGGTGTGGTTTTCCTTGGGAGAACCACGAAAAGACTTGTCGCTCCCCGGATTTCCTGCGGCGCAGCACTGGCTGAGAACAATTAGGTGCGACTTTCTTCACGGAAAGTCGCATGGAGTTCCGCGGTTCCACCAACCTCTACAGGAAATCCGGGTTCGGTCTGCACCAATTTCAAAACTGCTTACGCGGTGATTTCTGCTCTCCGCGGGCCCCCTCGCGGAGCGCAGGAGTACTGCGGAAAGGCTTCATCGGTTGCTTTTGATGTCAGAGTACCGGTTGCGATCACCGAGTCATCATTTTGACAAGCTCTGATGCTTTCCCGGTGGTTGGCGGCAGATGCACGGGCAGAGCGCGTCGGTGCAAGGCCAAGCAGGGCCGTCGTAGCGTGACGGCGCTGAGATGTGAACTTACTCCAACAGTAGTACGGTTTTTGGACCGCGTCGAGACTTAGGGGAAGAAGATTTCTTTGGTAACCATTGCAGCGCTCTGTTTCTTGATCATCGCGCAAGGAAGTGATTACTGATGTAGCCGGTTTATTCTCACTCGATCTTCGTGGACGGAGCTTGGGCATTGTTCCCGCAGGTGGATGTCTGGTGCAGGCGGCTTTGACGGATGCGGTCCCGAACGCCTTCCAGTACGGTCCACCTGGAAGGCGAAGGCCCAAGACTCGCAGAATCTATCGCCATTCTTGATGGGTGTCAAGCTCAACGCGGGAAAGGTCGGCACCCGGATCTAACCACAGAGAACGAGAACTAGCCATCACAGGCTGACCTGACTCTCATCCCGGCATGTCTTTCTTTTGGCAGAACGAACAACTGCGACGATGTTCCAGAAGGCTATCCTTGGCCGCGGACTGCTCCCGCTTTGCTGTTTGAAACCTGGCGCTGCGTACCGCTAATGGCGAGGCATTGGGTGACGAGCTGCCTAGATCTTGTTCGGCGGCCTGAAGTGTCTTCGTCGCTTCGTCATAGTGCCGTTGAGCTCTGTAGCACTCAGGATTTGTCATGCCAAACTGCCTGTCATGAAGAGTAACCGAATTTCATTTACAGATATAGCACCAAGAATTTGGACTTTTAGAATTTAAAGACTCCCGTCATGGTAGGTAGTTGAGGAACACGCCCTATTCAGGAGACGGAGGTGGCACTTTACAGTTACTTTTAAGGTGCCGCTTCCGCAGTGTGTCGGAGATAGATTTGGCCGAAACTGTAATCAACGACTTACAAGCCATCGCCGACTAAAGTTCGCCCGTAAGTTATTGACTATAGGTAGAAGGACATTTCTCTCCGACACACTGTCCGTCTGTCACCGGCCACAGTCGTCACCGGCCACAGTCATGTCACCGGCCACAGTCAAAGTGCTTCAATGAATCGTCAGTTGACCTGATGCCCCCGCCGCGGATCTTGGACTAATCTGCGGCGAAGAAAGTGTTTTGCGCAGAGAGAACCTTCCAAGCGCCACTCCGCTTCTCCATGATGTGCTTAAGGTGACCCCTCAGTACACCATTTACATTTGGAGGACTACCAGGAGGAAGTTGGTGCACTCCCGAAACCTCGGTGTCAAAATCGACGATCATGTAGTTCGAGCAGAGTCTTTGAATTCGGCGCACTTTCCCTGTTATGCGGGTGCTCTTGAACGGTCCGGCCCACATTTCTATATGTTCCTGCACGATGGCGGCCTTCCCACTATTGATCTGACCAGTGGGATCCACGAGCTCAGCTTCCGGCCAATAGTTCTCGCCATACGCGACTCCATCAGCCCGATTCCATGAATCTACAAAGCGATTGACCATGGCATTGGCTGCAGCTTGCGCCTCATTGTCAGCCGGACTACCGACGGCGATCACACCGATGAATAGTGTCAGAACAGCGCCAACGGAGACCAACAGTTTTTTCATGACTGTGTTTCCTCCGATCATGATTCGCGTGGATGAGTATATCCAACGCAGTCTGGTTTGTGCTCGGGTCGCGGTCATTACCAACGAGGATCCCACACAACTCGGAGCACTTAAACCACACCGACTTCCAAAAAGCCGCAAAAGCCCTCTTATAGGTATAGCGCCGCCTTAACGTCCTTAAATGTCCGTTTTCTGAAGGGACCCTAAGTGCAAATAACTGAGACCCGGTAGGGTTCGCGCGAAGCCGGCGAACACGATTGCGGCGGCCACGACCGCTAGGCCGGTGTAGAGCATGCGGTCCTGCCGCTTACCCGCGACCGCCGCGTGCGCCACTATGCCGAGCTCCACTACCGTCGAAATTAACCGCTACGGCAACAAGCCAAAACTCTTCATGCCCCAGACCAATCCTCGGGTGCGAAATCGCGGATTGGTCTGGTGCATCCACGCCATTTTGTTCGGTCCCCAATCCCAACTCCCCATTCTCTGAAGAAAGTGCGTCTCAGGGCCAGCGGCCTCTTGATGGACCCCATGTGCATTCTGTCACCCGCGCTCAGCCGCCATTTCTCGAAGACACCCACGTCACAACGCGGCTAGTCGCGTTTGATGCCGATGCTAGTGCCATAAAATTCTCCGATCCCCGGATTGTCAACCACGGTGTGGATTTCCCTGCCTTCTCTAGCCACTACCAAGCTCAGTTGTACGGAAGACCTACCGTCAGGGAAGTTGATCGTAGCTGTTCCCGTGCAATCCGGATTGATGGAATAGATGCCGCTGCCGGGGTTCCACTCCATCGGCGGCGGAGCGCCATTAACCACAACGTGGTCTACCTGACTCAGATGGCCTTCGCCGTCAAAGTGAGTCATCGCTACGCCACGAAGCACGCCGATTTGCCCTCCGAGGCTGGCCACGCCTTCGATGGCGAATCCGTAATGGCCGCTAAGCGTTCTATTAGAGCACGTTTTGTCTGCGGACTGGGCACAGGCCGAGGAGCCTGAGAGCAGCACACCGCAAAGGATCAGCAACGGACTCACGATGGAAATTTTCAAACTTTGCTTGTTCATCATAGGAGACCTCCTTTTAGGTCTAAAGCGAACTATGACGTTTTGGGGCCGGGCGTTAAATGGCCGGAAGATTCTTTTCTTGTAATGAATTTGTCTCTTGATATCCCGCTGAGAATCAGTAGATTACGAAACCAGATCCCGGAATGAGTTGTCTTTGATCAGCAACGAACCAATGGTATATTTCGTTCGTGGGACCCCGATATGGACGATGTCAAGCGTGTGTCACCACCAATCCGTTTTGGCATCTTCGAGGTTGATTCTCAGTCTGGCGAGCTCCGAAGACGTGGTCTCAAGGTCAAGCTGCAGGAGCAGCCTTTTCAGGCTCTGGTGATGTTGCTGGAACGTCCTGGCGAAGTTGTCACACGGGAGCAACTCCAAGAAGGACTTTGGCCGGCGGACACATTCGTGGACTTCAACCGCGGCCTGAACAGAGCCATTAACAGGCTTCGCGACGCATTAAGCGACGACTCCAACAACCCGCGCTTTATCGAGACCCTCCCGCAGCGTGGCTATCGCTTCATCGCGCCGGTTGAGACGGAAGCAGCGGGTCGCAGTGTGCGCCCATCTGAGGGCTCACATCCGCGCGCACGTTTGATTGAATCCCTTGCGGTGTTGCCGCTTGAGAACCTCTCCAATGATTCGGCGCAGGGGTACTTCGCGGATGGAATGACCGACGAGTTGATCACGGAAGTCGCCAAGATCACCTCCCTGCGGGTGATCTCGCGCGCCTCCATCATGCAGTACAAAGGCACGCGCAAACCCCTGCCGCTGATTGCAACGGAACTGGGAGTGGACGCCGTGGTGGAAGGTACAATTGTGCGCTCAGGCCAAGCGGTGCGAATCACGGCCAAACTAGTCCAGGCCTGCGACGATCGGCACCTTTGGTCTGAAAAGTACGAGCGCGCTCTAGGCGATGTTCTAACATTGCAAGGCGAAGTGGCGCGGGCGATTGCCAATCAGATTCAAATCAAGCTGACTTCCCAAGAACACGCGAGCCTCGCGCGTGAGCGTCCGATCAATCCCCAGGCGCATGAGGCTTATCTTAAGGGAAGCTTTTTCCGGAATAAGTGGACCGAGGAAGGCTTGGAGAAAAGCATTCAATTCTTCAGCGACGCGATTGAACTCGAACCCGCATATGCCCAGGGCTATGCAGGCCTCTCCCACTCTTACTGTGCGCTTGGAATCTTCGGAATCCGTCCTGCCCGAGAGGTTTACCCCAAGGCGAAAGCGGCTGCCATGAGGGCTCTGGAGCTGGACGAGACAGTCGCGGAAGCCCATATTTCACTAGCGGACGCCAAGAAGGGTTATGACTGGGATTGGCTGGGTGCGGAAGCGGAATACAAGCGTGCTCTCGATCTGAACCCGAGCTATGCCATCGCGCACATGTGGTACGCCGATTATTTGTCCAAGATGGGGCGGCACGCGGACGCCATTGCTGAGGCCACGCGAGCGCGCGAGCTTGACCCAATCTCGGTTGACAGCAACGCCTTCTTTGGATTCATTCTTTACCGTGCACGCAAGTACGACGAAGCGCTGACGGCATGTCAGAGAGCTGTCGAACTCGATCCCTATCACCCCGAAGGCCACTGGTTCTTGGCTCTTTCCCATGAGCAGAAGGGTGAGTTTCGCGAGGCCATCGTAGAACTTGAGAAGGCCGTAAGCTTTTCGAGAGGCGGCGCGCCCTACCGGGCGCTATTGGCCAACGCCTATGCGCTGGCAGGCGAGCAGGCCAAGGCGTTGAGTGTTCTCGACGAACTAAGGACGCAATCGGAGCAGGACTACGTCTCTCCGTTGGACTTTGCCGTCGTCTACACCGGGCTTGGCGATCGAAACTCTGCCTTCCACTGGTTGGAGAAGGCCTATCACGAACGCACGATGCGCATTCAGGAACTGCCGCAACCGATCTTCGACAGCCTACATTCTGATCCACGCTACCACGACCTAATGCGACCCATCGGCCTCTCACCCTAACAGAGAAAAAAGAGCTGAATCGTTCGTTTCATGACACCTCTCCTTGGCCGGAAATCGCACGATGACCATATTGGGGTCCCGTCAGAAAACGGACAATAGAGCACGCTAAGACCGCGTGGACGGTGAATTGAGCCGTCGTTGCGCAAAAACATACCGTTTGCTCAATGGCTCAATGTGCTGAAGGGCTCTTTTGATGAGTAGCTTCTGGATTGCCCGTGACTCGTCAACTGTCGTCCGCACGGGGCATAGCAGCTTCCAATATCCCGCGGGATTTCGCGTTTCGGAAGTCCAACGAGTTCACTTTGCACACCAGTTCCACCTCTGTTTTGACAAATCCAAGAAATCGCGGTTCCCGACGGAGCGCGCCGCATTTGGCGCAACGCCTCAAGTACATGGTGTGCATCTGCTCGTAGAAGGCATGAACCGATTGGCTGTTGTGCTTAATGGGAAGAGCCGTTCAGGGTTGGTAAATTCAGGCGTTTTGTCAAACCAATGAAATGCGGGTTGTTGCGGAGGGCATCCCATTTGGAATCCACGGGAAGAAAAACCATGTGTACGTCCCTCTGCTCGTATGCCTTCTCCAGCCAACTCAGCACCTCGTCCGAATTTCCAAGCCCCTGATACAGCAGCGCAAAATTGTAAGGGGGAACGTATCGTGTCTGTGATGTCACACGGAGCGTCTGTAAAGCCTGCTCTGCCTGTTGACGCCGTCCGGAAACGGCATACACGTAGCCAGCCAAGGAAGTCGCCTCGGTAACGCCGCCCGAAAATTCCGCAGCCGTGCGAAGAGACTTAATAGCTTGCTCGTAATGACCTAACCGTTCATAGCTCCTGCCGAGCACAATCTGCCCGATCCAGAAGTTAGGCTCGATTTCCAAGGCCTTGTTGACTTCCTCGATCGCCTCAGAGTAGCGGTGGGCGTGAAACAGGATTTGCCCCTTGATGGTACCCACAAAGGGTGACAAGGGGTCGAGCTTGATCGCCCGGTCTACCTCCGCCAGTGCATCTTCATGCCGCCCGAGAGTGGAAAGGAGGTGCGCGTATCCCATGTGCGCCAGCGGGTAATTCGGGTTGATCTCAATAGCGCGCCGGAACTCCTTTTCCGCTGCTGCCCAGTCCCACTCGAAAAAGTACTCGACATAAGCGAGAGCGCTGTGTGCTTCGGCTAAATTATTGTCGATCTTCAGCGCCATGAGGGCCGCCTGCTTCGCCTTTGGGAAGGCGTCGCGGGAGGGTACATCGCTCATGATGGGTAATGTTCTGTAGCAATCGGAGACGCCGGCATAGGCAAGTGCGTATGTCGGGTCTTGCTCCAGAGCGTGCTGGAAATACTCGGCAGCTTTGGCGGTCGCCTCAGGTGTTCGCTTGTTCCAGAAAAAGCGCCCCTTCAGATAGAGCTCGTAGGCCTCGGCATTCGCGGTATAACGCTTCGCCAGCGCCTCTTTCTGTTCTCCCGTTAGTCTCGGCAGCAGCTCCGCGGCAGCCTGTTCGGAGATGGAATCTTGCACATCGAAAATATCTCCGAACCCTCGGTCGAATTGGCCGGCCCACAGCGTTTTGTTATCCCTGACGGAGACCAAGCGCGCCGCAACTCGAATTCGGTTTCCCCACCGTTGGATAGTTCCGTCCAGCACCGCATCGACGGCTAACTCGCGACCGGCGGCTGCGGGATCCTGCTCGACACCACCATAGCGGCGCACGGAACTGATCGGGCGGACGATGAGTTTTGTGCTGTTGCTCAGCTTGGTAATCAATGTGTCGGCCATCCCGAGCTCCAGGGCCTCATCGCGACTCTCCGGTACCAGCGGCTTGAATGGCAGCACAGCAATGGATTCCACAGTCGGATGAGCCGAGAGACTGTTCCGCGAACGCAGGAAGTAAAGGGCGCCAACGGTCAGCAGCCCCGCGAGCAGCCCTGCGAGCAGAAAGCGTCCAAGACGGACGCTGAAGCCACTGGTAGCTTGTTTTGGCAGTGATGGGGCTGCGGCCGCACTCGGATTCTGCTCAGGAATCCGCCCTAGCAGTCCGACGTCCCCGCTGGAGATTTCCTTCTCCGAGGCCAGCAGCGTTACGTCAGCCACGAAACGGTAGCCACGACCTGGTAGGGTGACGATCCAACGATGATCGCCAGGGCTTTCCCCCAACAAGCTGCGCAGTTTGCTGATGTTTTGGCCAAGGTTGTTCTCCTCGACCACCGTATCCGGCCACACCGCCGACATCAACTCATCTTTGCTGAGCACATTGCCGTTGTGTTCAACAAGACAAACGAGCGTGTCAAAAACCTTTGGCGTAAGCGATATCGGTTCGCCGCCACGAAACAGCAGTCGCTTTGAGACGTCCAGGCGGAAGTTTCCGAAGGCATAGATGTGCGGTTCTTGTGGATCCACAGCCTTTTTCAAGAACTTTCAAATACTTTCAGAGACATTCTAAAGACTTTCATCGCAACGCGCACGCAGTATCGGGCGCAGCACGCTGGATAAGAATCCGATGTGCACATCGATACAAGGAGAAAGAACTATGACATCACAACGGCTTAGTTCGGCAGGATTGTTTGCGCTGGCACTGGCAATCGCCCTGGTGCTAGCACCGAGAACCATTGCCAACGCTCAGTCCCAGGAAGCAGCGAGCGGCCGGGGACTGGAAGGAACGTGGCGAGTAGAGGTGACGCTGCGCGACTGCAATACGGGCGCACCATTAGGCAGTCCGTTCCGTTCCCTTCTCAGCTTCGCGCATGGCGGAACCATGACCGAGACCACCGCACGGTTCAGTCCCGCCCTGCGCGGCCCCGGCCACGGGATTTGGCAACAGATACAGGGCAGCACTTTCAGCTCGACTTTGGAAGCTTTCTTGTACAGCCCTGCGGGCGTTTGGATTGAATGGCAAAGTCTTACACAGACGATCGAGATCGGTGACGATCCCAACACATGGACGGCAAACGCTCACAATGAGATCTTCGACACCAATGACAATTTACTGGTAAGCGGCTGTTCCACTGCTGTCGGACACCGCATCGACTGAGTCCAGCGTTGACCAATAATTCACGTTTCGGGGCCAACCACCAGACCGGACGGTTGGCCTCATTGGAGGAGGTACGAAATGAAAAAGAGAATTGCATTCCCATTGGTTCTGCTGCTCCTGGGCTTTACTGGCTCGGATACGGCAACGCAAGCGCAGGGCCGTGTCTCCACCGACGAGGGAACCATCCGATCGCTGGACGACCAGGAGCGAGCGGCCGTATTGAATCAAGACCTCTCTACGCTCGAACGGCTATGGTCCGATCAATTCACCGTCAACGCCCCTTCGAACCAAGTAGTGGTCGGCAAGCGCAACGTCCTCGCTCTGGTTCAGCGAGGCCAGATCCGTTACTCCTCATTCGAACGAAAGATCGAATTTATCCGTGTCGACGGCGACATCGCCATCGTCATGGGCGCTGAGACCGTCCAACCAACGGGCGATGCTCCTATGGCTGGGCAGAGGGTCCAGCGCCGGTTCACTCATATTTGGAAGCAGGAAGCGACAACCTGGCGCCTGATCGCGCGTCATGCCAACGTGCTCCCATCCCGCTGACCGCGGTCGGTGGCGAGGCAAAGAAATATCGGTCTCGAAATACAGCACACAGCGTCTTATCTGCTTGTCTCAATCGAGGAGACAACCCCATTTCGCATTTACCACGTTCTGGACGTATCGTCGGCAACTCGGACATAACCCCATTTTCGAGTTCCGTCCGAATAGGCGGTGACTCGGCCCGAACTGCGAAATTCGACTAACTCTCCGCTTGTACTGCATTTGGTGCTCGTCGACGGCTAGACCCACAAAAACCCGAGACCATCGAACTGGCGGGTCGCTTGCCGCGGGAAGTGAGATGTCCATTTTCGAACGAGCGAAATCAAACTGGACACCCTGACGCCAATCGTTGCGCGCTAAGACCTTTCTTTGTCGTACCAGGAATGGCACGGTAAATGCATGGAAAGACCGCAAGGCGGGAATCATCCATGTTGGCAGATCTGAGATATGCCCTTAGACAATTCAGCAAAGCCCCCGGCTTCACGCTCACGGCAGTCTTGACCCTTGCGCTCGGCATCGGCGCAAATACGGCCATCTACAGCATCATTCATGGAACGCTGCGACTGCCCTACCCGCACTCCGAGCGGATGGTCGGGATCCAGAACGTCTTTCCGCAGGGAAACTACTATGCCGCCTCTTACCCGGATTTTCTCGATTGGCGCGCCCACTCGACGAGTTTCTCCCAGTTGGTTGCGGTCGCTCCCAGCCGTGCCACCTGGAATGGGGAGTCGTTCGGCAAAGCAGAACCGGCGGCAGTAGGAGCCTGGCTCGCCAGCGAAGGCTATTTCA
The DNA here is from genome assembly GCA_963830285.1 of uncultured Acidobacteriaceae bacterium. Taxonomy (GTDB): domain Bacteria; phylum Acidobacteriota; class Terriglobia; order Terriglobales; family Acidobacteriaceae; genus Telmatobacter. Next base: position 6,565 of record CAWHLU010000005.1, on the reverse strand, counting down.
AGATGTTCGGCATGCGGCCAGTGCTAGGACGAGACTTTCTCGCGTCGGATCACCGGGTGGGCGCAACGCCGGCGTGCCTATTGACTGAAAGATTCTGGCGCGAAGAACTCAATGCCAACCCTGGCGTCATTGGAAAGTCTCTCGACCTCGACAGCAAGACCTGCACTGTCGTCGGCGTCATGCCGGTGCTCAAGCCGGAAGGTTCGTATCCGGTTGCCATCTGGCTACCACTTGAAACCAACAAGCCGTCGGATCAGCACGGCACCAATTATCTATTCGTCACCGGCATGTTGCGCTCGCGCCTGAGCCTGGCGCAAGCGCAGGCGGAAATGAGCACGATTCAGCAGCGGATCGACAAGCAGTTTCCAGCCAACAAGCACGGCGTCGCCGTTCATCCTTTGCTGCAGGCCTATTTCGGCGACCTGCGTGCACTGATGCAGGTGCTGCTGACAGCCGTCGGATTCATCCTGCTGATTGCCTGCCTGAATCTGGCCAACATGCTGCTTGCGCGAACTGCCGACCGTGCGCACGAGTTTGCGCTGAGGCGGGCGCTGGGCGCTTCGCCGCGCAGGCTGATACAGCAGACGCTCAGTGAAAGCTTGCTGCTCTCGCTGAGCGGCGCCGCAGCCGGCCTGGCTGTCGCATACGGGCTCACGCACGTTCCATTAGCGGCGTGGCCGAAGGGCATGGTACCCCCTTCCGATGTACATCCTGACGCTGCCATCCTCGCGTTCACTTGCGCGCTGGGCATTCTTACTGGAGTGCTCTTCGGCATGATGCCAGCGCTGCAGGTTCTGCGAAACAAAGACAAATCGGCCTTGCAGCCCAGCCGCAGCAGCACGGATTCGCGCGGCCATGGCCGCACACGCTCGATTCTCGTGGTCTCAGAGATTGCGATTTCAATGCTGCTCGTAGTAGGCGCGCTCAACGTGGCCATGCGCTTTGTTGCGCTGCTGCACGTTGATCCCGGCGTCAATCCGCGGAATGCAATGGTGATGACCGTTATGCTCCCGGCAGCCCAGTACCCAAAGGGCGACGACCAGCTCCGGTTCTGGCACGCGCTTGCCGGAAGGCTCTCCTCGTTGCCTGGTGTCGCGGCCGTCGGCGGGGGAGTTGACACGCCTTTCACCGGTTCCAGTGCCAATGGCGATTTTACCTATGAAGGGCAACCCTCGGACTCAGCCGATAAGAACCCCTTTGCCGAAAAACACTACATGACGCCCGGATTCCTCACGGCAATCGGTGCGCAGGTTTGGCAGGGCCGCGATTTTACCAGTCAGGATCAGGCGAATTTACCGCGGGTCGTCATTATCAACCGCACCATGGCGCGAAAACTCTGGCCCCTCCAAAGCGCGATCGGCAAACACGTCAAAGCCGACAGCGATTGGGCGTCTGTCGTTGGTGTCGTTGCGGACATTCAGTATGCCCAGCCGGGTGAGCCTCCCTCCTTCCAAATCTTCACTCCCGTCGACCAGGCGCCACAATCGGACCTTTCCTTTCGTATTGCGCACCGCGCCGAGCCTCGACATCGACCCGCTCTCGCTTACTGAACCTGCTCGCCGCGCCGTTACCTCGATCGATTCCACGCTGGCGGTTTCGGGCTTTACTTCGCTCGAAGTTCTCTCCCAGGATTCGCTTGCCGGCCAGCAAACCTCCACCACCGTCACATCGATCCTTGGCATGCTGGCCCTCCTGCTCGCCAGCCTCGGCGTCTACGGCGTCATGGCTTACTCAGTCAGCCGCCGCGAGCGCGAGTTCGGAATCCGCATCGCACTGGAGCGAGCCGCTCCCGCATCCTCCGCCTGCTGTACTCCTCGATCCTGCGCCTTGTGCTTAGCGGAATGGCCTTAGGAATTGTTCTGGCCTATGCCGCGCAGATATGGATCGCATCGATGCTCGAGATCAAACAGGTCAACCCACTGGCAATCGCTCTGGGAGGTTTGCTGCTCTGTCTCATTGCCGCCATCGCTGCTGCTTCCCCGGCACGTCGCGCCATGTCCGTGCTTCCGATGCAGGCATTGCGAAGAGAATAAGCGCATCCACCGGGCACAATTAATTATGGCGGCACAAGTCTCACTTGCGATCCCTCTAGACTGTGGCTACCAGGGCAACGCACGCATTGAGCCGGGAAGTAGGGACTTTTTCCGAGTTCCGGTTGGATCGTTTGAATGCTAAGTCTGGGAGGAGCACGAGGTGTTACAAAAGGCTGAACTCAGCGCCGAAGCTGATTCAGAGAACGACCTCGGAGGCTCCTCAGAGATATAATGTACTTCATCGGACTGGATGTTCACAAGTTAGACTGCCGCCCCGATAGTTCTCGTTTGCCCGTCATCCAGGAATAGCGCCTGGCCCCACTCGGCGCCGTCGGCGACCGATCTCTATTAACTGGCTGCGTATCATATTTGCTCTTATGAAGATGACGAGCGAACGCCGAGCAGTGGACAAGATATTCGAGCGTCGAAACCTGCCTTGATCCTTAAAGGCGGAATGCAGAAAAGCTAGAGCAGAAATCACTGGTGAAAACAATAAAATGAATGGAACCCAATAGGATTTTTGAATTCTTACACAGACTCGAGGATTTCTGATGCGCGGCTTCGATCGCTCGTCAGCGCTGCGCTGAGGCGCTGACGTGCTGCCAGACCCTGAAGAAGTTGCCGCCCATCACCTTTCCGACTTCAGAGTCGCTGTAGCCGCGAGCGAGCAGCGCTTCCGCAATCGCCTGGAAGTTCGCATCCTCACCGAACTCCCGCGTGTAGCTAGCCATCCCGCGCAGATCGCTGCCGATGCCGACGTGATCGATCCCGACGAGCTTCTTGACGTAGTCGATGTTCCGGACCATTTCGTCCATCGTGGGATTCGACTCGCCGTTCGGCCAAATCCCGATGACACCGCCCTTCGAAGCGATGGCCACGATCTCACCGTCCGCCAGGTACCGATCCCCCTCGTGCAACGCTTTCACGCCCGTGTGGCTGAATAGCACGGGCTGCGACGACTCCTTAAGCGCATCCATGATCGTCTCAGTGTTTGCGTGTGCCAGATCAATAATGATGCCGAGGTGGTTGGCTTCATGCACCACTTCGCGCCCAAACGGCGTTAGGCCTCCTGGTGAATAGGGATACGTCTGGATGTGTCCCAGCTCATTCGCGCGGAAGTGCACGAGCTGCAGTAGGCGCAGGCCGCGACGGTAGAGGTCGCGCAGGTTCTCGACCCGAGCCTCCAGGCCATCGCCGCCCTCGAGCGCAGCCAGAAGCGTCAGCCTGCCTTGTCGTTTCGCGTCGAGCACCGCCTCCGGGCTGGTCGCGAGCACGGCGTCGCCGTCGTCCACCGTCCGGGTGATGCGGGCGAATCGGTCAAGTGTGAATGCAAACAGCTCGCCCGGTCTGGGCCGCTGAAGCTCGCCACGTTTCACCTCCGTGCCGTCACGCTTGACGTAGTCGCCGCTGAACGGGGCGTCGGTGCTGATGCTGCAGACCACGACGTCTATGAGCCCGCGGCGATAGCGTGCGAGTTCGTCGGGCTCGATGCGCGAAACGTTCGCACGGTGGAAATGGCTCGGATGTGCGTGCATGTCCGCAAACACCACTTGCCGGTGAATTGCGGCGACGCGATTCGCGCTTTGCCCGGCGCCGAACGTCAGTCCGACCGCGACCACGACCGTCAGAACCGACGCAGCCAATCGACCGGCGCGTGTCTGCTCCGAGTACGGTATTCGTCTCCCAAGTATCCGGATCGAGCAGATGGTCAAGTAAACCGAGTCTCCTTTTTGAGTTCAAAAACAGTGCCCACTCTACGCCCAACATATCTGTTCGCCATGTTATGAAAATGACTTCATCTGGAGTGCCCGCAACGGCCTGCGATCCACTGCAACAGGTCCAAATTGCCCTTTTATGCCCCGCTTTTGCGACACCTCTTCTTCACCCCCGGTAGGATTCGTGCCGGATTGCCCGTCACTCGACCGCAACTGAGATTGGCTACTGCAGAATCTACCGTTGCCCCGAAGTGCCCACTGGAAGAACAGGAGGACCACTTGTCAACGTGTTCTGGACTGCAGCAATCAGCCATGATTCGCCTTGCTTCGTCAAAACGAACATCGGAAAAGGCGTTCTCATTTCTTTGCCCCCATTCTCGGTTCTCTTGGTGGAGATTCGCGCAATCGCGACGTCAGGACGGAGAAACCGAACCGCAACAGATGTCACATCCAGGTGGCTGCCTTGAAAGTCGCCGCTAAATAGACTCGCATGGTAGGTCACGATCTCGTTGCGACCCTTCAAGTACTTGCCTGTAATCACAACGAAGTCGGCGTCCTCAGTAAATAACACGGCGAAGGCCTTCGCGTCGCCCCGATTGAGAGCCTCGGCGAAGTCTGCAAGGACTTTTCGGACCGCTTGTTCTTGGGATTTGTCTTCAGCATTTATCGAACTTGTGAAAGCCAAAAGAGCGACAAGGGCCAGTAGAACCGATTTCATTTTCTCTATGCCTTTCCGAAGAGGTCGTTGGGAATTTGTATCCTAATTGGTCCGCCGCTCGTCGTGCTCGATGGATACTAAGGTAAAGCGCAGACAAAGTTGGCCGCCTCATCAATGCTGCCGGTTCCCTTATAAGTAGCAACTTGCGGGAACTGGCACAGAGGGCGGTCCCGTACGACCTTACCTTCTTTTAGTTGAGTAGCGATGATGGCTTCCGGCGCCTTTCCAGCCTCGACCCATTTTTCGATTGCGCCGATCGAATCAAAAAGTGTTCGGGCCATCGCCCTCGTTGCAATGGTCCATCCCGGGAACCATGAAGAGGCGGTAGGACGCCCCCACGTTGATCGGGCCTCCCATAAAATCCAGGACGCTGTTGTAGTAGTTGATGCTGTTGAGCGGCGATATTGAGGGGTCACTCCAGCCGTGGTATTGCAACAATCTTCCTCCAAGCTGAAAGAAATCCCGCAGATTCGGATCCGACGCCTTAGTGAGGCCGTCATCGATACGGTCGGCCAAGGCCATCCCGGAATCGAAATCGAACGTCATGTAATCCCAGTTGGCATCCTGGAACACGGCGTATCTCAGGTATGCGGTCGCGAGGGTTTTCGTAATGTCCGGTGGGTCGGCATACATCCGGCCGGTGTTGGAACTCCAGCCCAGTTCGCTCCCCGGAACCATACCCGGAAAAATCTGCTCTCTCGTTCGGGGATTCACCGTGGGGCTGTAGAACGCGCGGACAACAACGATTTGCGCAGCGGTCAGGCAATCCGGGTGGTCCTCTCCCTTGCACTGCAATATGTTCGGGTCGAAGTTGCAAAGCCGGGGATCCTGCAAGAGTCCGTCCTTCATGCCGTCTCTAGCGTCGCAAGCGGCCAGTACCGCGTTGTGGATCAGCAGAAGCTTGGAAGGCGGAACCAGCCCGCCTGGGTTCTTGCGGATCGCCTGCGCTTTCCAGACGTTTGCTGCCTGCATGTGTGTCAGGAAGATGGCGGGCGCTCCGGACACGATTCCCTTGTAGTCAGCCGGAAACCGCTGGGCCTCTACTAACGCCTGCCTCCCTCCGGTCGAGCACCCGTTCCAATACGAGAACCTTGGCGCCCGGCCGTAGTAAGCCGCAATCATAAGCTTTGCCCTGAGGGTGTTTCGTGAACCGCGGTAGCCGAAGTCGATCACTTTCTCCCGATGGCCGAGGGCAAAGCTTCCGTCCTGAACTGTACCCTGTGCCCGGTATCGGTCGAGGAGGCCGCGTACCCGCGGGAAAGTGCTGCCGCCATGCTTCCGTAGCTGATCGAGCCGGCCATGCCTCCGTTGCCGAGGCCCATAAACTTTCCGTTCCAGTTGGCGGCAGGCATCCAAACTTCAAACTTGATCTCGGAGTCCTTGGAGGGCTTGGTGACAGCGGCTACGCGGCAAAACTCTGGAAGATCCTTCGCTGAGACGAAGGTGAGCCCTCCGCGGGGACCAGTGAACGGAAGGGGTGTCGGCAAAGTTAGCGCCCCGGCAGCTACCCGCTGGGCTAGAAGGATTGTCGTATCAGGCAGTTTCACGGCGCTCAGGCTCTGCAGGTAGTTGCAGCCGTCAAAGGTGCGCTAGCGAGTATCAGAAATGGAAGCGCCAGTGCCATCGCACGCGTGGCGTGTCTTTGCATGAGACCTCACTTTTTTGCTGTCAGACCGGCGTTCCACCAGTCTGATTAGGTCATTTTCATCTGCCCGCCCCCGCTCAGTCCGGCAGCGACTTTTACGATGTTCAAATCGGTCGTGGTCCGGACCATGCGATTTAACGGAAACCCGCGCGGGCTAACAGTTGGCGGTATTCTTCGACTGTGCGCTCCTTTCCTCGGTCATGAGTAGCATCACTATATCCATAAGCTTGCCAGCGGACGGGAGGTTCCCCTCGGGTAGCGCCCATTCCACCAGCAAGAGCGCTCCGTCCGCCTGAACCGCGCGGCGACAGTTGGCGAGGATGATGTGAGCATGCTCATCGTCCCAGTCGTGGATCACGTGTTTCATGACATATGCCCTGCAGCCGGTGGGCACCTCATGGAAGAAATCGCAGGGCTGTATTGCGCTGCGCGCCTCAAGTGCACCACCTAGGAA
>CAWHLU010000004.1:0-308699 GCA_963830285.1 uncultured Acidobacteriaceae bacterium | reverse complement strand
CGCTGCGTCTGCCAGTTCCGCCATCCCGGCCAAAGGTGGGGCGCATGGAAAGTATCGCACAGCCATTGGTTACGGGGCTACCCGGGCGTGGTGGCAAAGAACCATTTCAGGCCGGATCTTTTCGCTAAGTCCTCTCTCCAGGCCTTCCGCACGCCGGGCCCTGAATCCCGTGCGACAATGGAGGCAATCGTGATGACTACTGCCTCTTCTGCAGTCGTTCCCGATCCGGTCGTCGTGACCCCGGAGTTGCTGGCTCAGCACAGCATCACCGGGGATGAATACGAGCGGATTCTGACGGCCCTGGGACGCGTCCCTTCCCTTACCGAGCTGGGTATTTTCAGCGTGATGTGGAGCGAGCACTGCTCGTACAAGTCGAGCCGTGTGCATTTGAAGCGGCTGCCGACCAAGAGCGACCGCGTGGTGCAGGGACCCGGCGAAAACGCGGGCATCATCGACGTAGGCGAGGGATGGGCCTGCGCTTTCAAAATCGAAAGCCACAACCATCCCAGCTACATCGAGCCTTACCAGGGCGCGGCCACCGGCGTAGGCGGCATCTTGCGCGACATCTTTACGATGGGCGCGCGGCCGCTGGCGGTCATGGACTCCCTGCGCTTCGGGCCGATCCTGCCAGAGTTTGGCGTTGAGCCGGAACTCGTTCAAAAAACCACTCCATTCGTCGAAGGCGTGGTGAGCGGAATCGCTGGATATGGGAATTGCTTTGGCGTGCCGAACCTCGGCGGCGAAACAAAATTCGAGCCCTGCTACAGCGGCAATCCGCTGGTGAACGCATTTGCGCTTGGGCTGGTCCGCAAAGACGAGATTTTCTACGGCAAGGCCACCGGCACCGGCAACCCGGTCATCTATGTTGGCGCGAAGACGGGGCGCGACGGGATTCATGGCGCGACGATGGCCAGTGAAGAATTCCACGCCGGCACCGAGGCAAAACGGCCGAATGTGCAAGTCGGCGATCCTTTCATGGAGAAGCTGCTACTCGAGGCATGCCTCGAAGCGATGAAAACAGGCGCCATCGTCGGCATCCAGGACATGGGCGCTGCCGGCCTCACCTGCTCCACCTGCGAAATGGGCGCGCGAGGCGGCGTGGGACTCGACGTCGAGCTGGACCGTGTGCCGCAGCGCGAAACCGGCATGAGCGCGTACGAGATCATGCTTTCCGAAAGCCAGGAGCGCATGCTGCTTGTGGCCGAAAAAGGCCGCGAAGACGAAGTACTGCGCGTCTTCGCCAAGTGGGGACTCGACGCGGTGATTGTGGGCACGGTTAACCCGGACCGCGGTTGCGCATTCGGCATCACGGCGAGCTGGTTGCGGATATTCCGAACCAGTCGCTGACGGATGATGCGCCGCTGTATCACCGGCCGGTTGGGACATGGAAAGCGCCGGTACCGATGGATCCACCGGATCGAGCGATGATTGCGTTGGAAGAGGATCGCGACTACCTGGCAGATCTCAAGCAATTGCTGGCAAGTCCGAATATCTGTTCGAAGCGCTGGGTGCATGAGCAGTACGACACGATGGTGCAAACCAACACCGCGATCGGGCCAGGCGGTGAAGCCGGTGTAATGCGGATCAAGGGAACAGCCAAGCCGGACGGACCCGAGGGGCCAGTTGGAGAGATCGGATTGGCCATGGCGCTAGATGGAAACGGGCGCTGGGCTTATCTCGATCCCAAGCTGGGTGCGATGCACGCTGTGGCCGAAGCTGCGCGCAAGGTTGCCATGACGGGTGCAACTCCAGTGGCGGCCACGAATTGTTTAAACTTCGGCAATCCGGAGAAGCCGGAGATCATGGCACAGCTTTCTGCGGCGATCGACGGCATCGCGGAAGCCTGCATTGCGCTGGGAACGCCGATCACGGGCGGCAATGTTTCGCTCTACAACGAGACCAAGGGCGAAGGGATTTATCCGACGCCGGTGCTGGGGATTGTCGGAATTCTGGACGATGTGACTCGCGCTGTGCCGGCGGAATTCCAGCAAGCCGGCGACGCCATCCTGCTGTTGTGGCCGGTGCCGCGCGGCGAAGAGCCGAATCCGGACCTTGCAGTTCCGTTCACACCGGCGCCCATCAATCCATACATCATTGCGGGGCTGGAGCCGAATCCGCCGTTTCCTGTCGCCAGCCCATCGACCATACCGGTTCCCGACGCTCCCGAGGACACAACGGACTCGCCTTCGAAGGAACTTGCCGCATTTGGCAGTTCAGAATTCTCCAAGTCGGTGATCGGCGCGCTTTGGGGTACACCTCCTGCGCTTGACCTGGAGGCAGAGGCGGGTCTCCAGAAGCTTCTGATTGAACTCGCGTGGCGCAGGTTGATTCGTTCCGCCCGCGACATCAGCGACGGAGGCATCGCAGTGGCGCTGGCACAGGCGGCATTTCCATTCGGAATCGGCGCCAAGGTCGAGCAGGAGCAATCCCTCATGGTGCACCCACTTTTCGGACTGTTTGCCGAACCGGCATCGACGGTGCTCGTTACAACGGCATCCGACAATATTTCGGAGATTGAGAAGCTCGCTGAGGAATTCCACCTTCTTTGCGCGCGCATCGGCACGACTGGCGGAACTCGTCTGGAGATCACGGTCGACGGCCAATCTTTCATCTCGGCGTCACTCGAAGAGCTGCGTGAACCGTGGGCCAAATCTCTTGAGGCGGCACTTCACAATGAGGTGACGGCATGAGCCGGTTGCTGTTTCAGGGGGTCGAAGGTCTTGAGGATTGTTCGAAGGCGATTGAGGCAGCGTTGAAATGCAGATCCTTCGGCTCGACATCGTCTGACGACGATGCCTCGCTCAGGACGACATACCATGAGAGCGACGAGTTGCATGAAGAGTGCGGCGTCGTCGCCATTCACGGGCATGCCGATGCGGCACGGATGACGTATCTCGGCCTTTACGCATTGCAGCATCGCGGCCAGGAGTCAGCAGGCATCGCCACCGCCGATGGGCAGCACCTGGCCAACATCAAGGGCATGGGCCTTGTCTCGGAAATCTTCACTGATGAGGTTCTGCAGAAACTACCGGGCCGGATGGCGATTGGTCATACGCGTTATTCAACTACCGGTGACTCCGCCCTTTTGAACGCCCAGCCGATCCGCGTGGATTCGACCAAGGGCTTGATCGCGATTGCGCATAACGGCAACCTCGTAAATCTTGGCACGGTACGAACAAAACTCGAGCGCGATGGCGCCTATTTCCAGACTACGTCGGACTCGGAGATCATCGTCCAACTCATTGCGCATTCGAAGGCCGGCACGCTGGTGGATGCCATCGCCGATTCGCTGGGGAAGGTTGAAGGCGCCTTCTCGATCGTGATGATGACGCGCGACCGCATCTTCGCAGCGCGCGATCCACGCGGATTCCGGCCGCTCTCCATTGGCCGAATCAAAAACCCCGACGGGCCTGACACGATTGTGTTCGCTTCAGAAACCTGTGCTTTCGACTTATTGCGCGCCGAGTATGAGCGCGACGTGCTTCCGGGCGAGCTGGTGATGGTGACCGAAGACGGTTTGACGAGCCGCCAGTATGCCAGCGGAGTTCCGCAGTCGAGTTGCATTTTCGAACACGTCTATTTCGCGCGGCCCGACAGTCGGATCTTCGGCCGCTGGGTGCAGGAAAGCCGTGACCAGATGGGCCGCCAGCTTGCGCGCGAGTCGGGAATGCCAGCGGACGTCGTTGTGCCGGTGCCGGACTCGGGTGTGACAGCGGCGTTGGGTTATGCGGAACAAAGCGGCATTCCATTTCGATTTGGCTTGATCCGCAATCATTACGTGGGGCGCACCTTTATCGAACCAGAGCAGAGGGTGCGCGACTTCGGCGTGCGCCTCAAGCTGAACCCGGTGCACAACCTGCTCGAGGGAAAACGCGTGATCCTGATTGACGACTCGATCATTCGCGGAACCACGAGCCGCAAGATTGTCCGCATGGTGCGCGGCGCCGGCGCGAAGGAAGTGCATCTGCGCATCAGTTGTCCGCCTACGATTTCGCCGTGCTTCTATGGTGTCGACACGCCGAGCAAGAAAGAACTGATCGCGGCCAACAACAGCGTTGAAGAGATTCGGCGCTACATTGAGGCCGATTCGCTGGCTTATCTTTCGCTGGAAGGACTGCTGAAGTCGTGCGATGGCAGCGAGCACAACGGCTACTGCACTGCCTGCTACACCGGCAAGTACCCGACGGCGTGGGTGGATGTGGACGAGATTCTGCCTGCGACCGCGAGTGCGTAACCCGCAAAAGGAAACTGAAAGTTATTGAGGTATCGCCAATCTCAGGCGGGGCCGTCTGCGAGCGCAACGATCCGTGCCTTCGCGTACGTTCGGGCGAGGTTGCGCGTCAGCAGGAACATGACGAGGGCCGCACCGAGACTTGGCACGACGAGGCCACGCAGGCCCAGCCAGTAGTTGCCAGTCGCGTCCTTCGTCACGCCCATCCAGTAGGGTCCTATGAAGCCGGAGAACATGGTGATGGTGTTCATGGCGGCAATTCCCGCAGCCGCGGCGCGCCCTGCCAGAAACTGCGTCGGTACCGCCAAGGCCGGTCCCTGCATCGACATGAACGCGATGAAGCTGATCCCCAGCGTCGCGACAATCAGCCACGGCGTTCGTGCATAACTCGCCGTCAGGTAGCCTGCCCCCATCAAGATGCAGGGAACAATACAGTGGAACGCCCGTTCACCGCTTCGATCCGAGTGCGCACCGTTCAGCAGCATTCCGGCAGCGCCGGCAACGCCGAAGCCCGCAATCAAGAATCCGACCTTCGTGACGCTCCAGCCGGTAGCTTCCTGCAGAATCGCAGGCGCGGAAAAGTAGTAGGCATAGTTCGCTGTCAGCGCGCAAAGAAAATAGGCTCCGATCATCCAGACCTTGGGAGACAGCAACGCTTGCAGCACGCCCGCTTCGTGGCCCAGATGAGCACGCGATGAGTCCGCATCGATTTGCCGCTTGAGCCACATTCGCTCGTCAGTTGTCAGCCACGCAGCTTGCATGGGTCCGTCAGGAAGTATCCACAGAAAGACGAAACTGAAGAGTGCCGCGGGCAGTCCCTCAACAAGAAATAGCCATTGCCAGCCGGCGAGACCGAGCGTGCCTTGTAGCCCCATCAGCCAACCGGCGACTGCGCCCATCACCACCGAACTGAGCGGAAGAGCAATGTAGAAGCGGCTGACCGCGCGCGCGCGCATGCGTGCCGGGAACCAAAGCATGAGGTAATAGAGGACGCCGGGAAAGAAGCCGGCCTCCGCCATGCCGAGCAGTAGTCGCACGCCATAGAACTGCCAGGGGGTGCGAACGAACATCATGGCGGCCGCGAGCAGACCCCAGGTGAACATGATGCGGGCGAGCCAGCGTTTTGGACCGAAGCGCAAGCAGAAGCAGATTCGACGGCACTTCGCAGAGCGCGTATCCGATAAAAAACAGGCCCGCGCCCAATCCGTAGACCGTGGCGCTGAAGTGCAGGTCGGTGTTCATGCGCAGCGAGGCAAAGCTGATGTTGATGCGGTCCATGTAAGCGAGGCCGTAGCCAATGCCGATGATCGGCAGGAGCCGAAGCGCGGCTTTACGCTGCGCGGATGCGCCGATGGCAGCATCGCTCGAAGACGCAGCGTTCGGGCCGGGCTCGAATCCGAGTGCTGACATGGCTGATGACCTCGCCGGGACTTGCGCCGATATCGCGAACCGAATCGAAGGGGTAGTAAGCCGAATGTATCACGGGCTGAGCCACGCCGGCGCAATGCCGGGGTTAGGCATTGTGATAGCATCCGCCTGATTGTGCTGAGGGATTCGATAAGTGCCAATCGCGGAATCCCGTTTCTGAGGTTGTGGCGATGCGTTTGCGGTGGCTGTTTGGCAGCGCGGTTTTCCTGGGTGCGTTTCTGCTTTTTCTGGTCGAGCCTATTGCGGCGAAGCAATTGCTGCCTGTGCTGGGCGGGTCGGCAGCAGTCTGGATTACGTGTCTCGTCTTCTTTCAGACGGCTCTGCTGTCCGCTTACCTTTATGCGCACTGGACGAGTAGTCGACCACGGTGGAACTTGTATTTTGTTTTGCTGCTGGTTGGATTTGTTTCAGCGGTGGGTTGGTGCTGGCGAAGCGCCGGTGCGGAAGGTGGGTCGGGACATCCGATCCTGACCGTGTTTGCCGTACTTGGCAGCACGATCGGATTGCCGTTCCTGGTGCTGGGAGCGACGAGCCCGCTGATGCAGGTGTGGTGGGCGCGGCTGCACGGGTCGGCGATTCCCTACCGCCTTTTCGCCCTTTCAAACCTGGCATCGCTGCTCGCGCTCGCCGTTTACCCGACACTCATGGAACCGCGACTAACGCTGGCGGCGCAGCGCGTCACCTGGTGCTGCGGATTCGCGGTCTTCGCATTGATCACGGGGGCTCTGGCCTGGAGAGCGCGCTCGGCAGCAGCGTCCGCGCCTGATCAAAGTGTCTTCGCACTTGAAGAAGGCGCGCCTGCGACGCCAGTGCAAAAACTTCTATGGGTTCTGTTACCGATGGGCGCCGCAATGCAACTCAGCGCCGTCACCAGCTATATCACTGCCAACATCGCCGCCATTCCCCTGCTCTGGATTCTGCCCCTTGCGGTCTATCTGCTCAGCATCATCCTCGCTTTCGAGTTCCCGCGCCTGCTGCCGCGCAGCCTGATTGCGCGTTTCCTCATTCTGATGCTTGCGGGGTTGGGCTACGCTCTCTCAAAACAGGATGTTGAATGGCCCTTGCGTGTCAGCATCGCCTTCTTTCTGATTGAGGCTTTTGCGTCGGGCCTCTTTTGCCACAGTGAAGCGTACCGGCTTCGTCCGCGCCGCGCGTCTGAGACCACTGTGTTCTACCTTCACTTCGCCGCCGGCGGTGCACTTGGCTCCTTCCTCATCGGCATCGTCTTTCCCTTGTTCTTTCGCTTCAACATCGATCTCGTGATTACTTGCTGCTTTACCGCCTTTCTGGCCTTTCTGGTCACATTTGAGGATGGCTGGAATTCACGGCTGCTCTGGGGTGTTGCCACGGCCGTCATGGCGGTACAGATCTTCTGGATCAATATCGTCAACCAACGCAACACGACGGTGGCAGTGAGAAACTTCTACGGCGCGCTGCGGGTGAAGCAGACCTTCGGTTTCCCCGGAGCCACTCTGCGCACGCTGACGAACGGCAATGTAGAACACGGTACTCAGATCTTCGGCAGCGATGAGCAGCGCAGAACGCCCACGAGCTACTACGCCGAGGATTCCGGTGTTGGCCTGGCGCTTCGCTTTTGCTGCGGCACGCTACCGCGCAACATCGGTGTAATCGGACTCGGTGCTGGAACTATCGCCGCTTATGGACGTCGGGGCGATCGTGTTCAGTTCTATGAGATCAACCCCGCGGTTGAGCCGATAGCGCGCAACGTCTTCACCTACATTCGGGACTCCGCCGCTCAGGTCTCCGTCATTCCGGGAGATGCGCGAACGTCTCTCGCCGCGGAGCCGCCACAACAATTCAACGTCCTGGTGGTCGACGCTTTCTCCGGCGATGCGATACCGCTGCACCTGCTCACTACGCAAGCGCTAGATCTTTACCGGAAGCATCTCGCCCCGGGCGGCGTCGCTGCCTTCCACATCTCCAACCGGCACGTCGACCTGGAGGCGCCGATTGCTCTGCTCGCCAAATCGGCAGGCATGCAGGCCGTGGTCATCACCACCCCTTCCAACGACGCGCGGGACGAATTCACCGCGACCTGGATCCTGCTGAGCGACAATTCCGATTTCTTGGCCCAGCCCGAAATCGCCAGCGTCGGCCGCAAACCCAGCGGGATCCCCGGCCTGCGCTTGTGGACGGATAATTTCTCCAGCCTCCTGCCGGTCCTTCGCTGGTAGGTGGCCGGTGTCACATGACGTTCACACTTCCCGTGTGATAGCATCCCTTTTCTTAAAGCTAGACGCCCGGCGGCCCTCTCCTGCACCTAACCGCCTGGCGCCTGCCGGGGACTCTCCGCATGGACGAGGAAGACGGCAGACTGGGCCCTCGAGCCCTCCAACCCGGACGCGTTGACGTCCTCACGGACGCCTCCATGATGTCCCTGTGCTCTCTCTCTTTGCCGGTCTTCGCTCCGGCTCCAGATCACACGCACTCATTCCGCATGAAGGAGAATTGTCATGAAAACGTACCAGGGAAGTGAGATCCGCAACGTAGCTGTAGTTGGGCATGCTCAGAGCGGCAAGACGTCGTTGATCGCCGCGCTGCTGCATGCCGCAAAGATGACTCCAACGCATGGCAGAGTAAGCGACGGCTCGGCTGTGACCGCCTATGACGAGGAAGAAATCGCGCGCGGCACGACCATGTCCAATGCTGTAGCCTTCGCCGAGTGGCAGGGTGTCAAGATCAATTTCGTCGACACGCCGGGATTCCATATGTTCTCGCACGAGGCGCGCGCGTCGCTGCTGCCGGTGGAGGCTGCCTGTGTCGTAGTGAATGCTCAACATGGCATTGAGCCGGTAACGGAGAGGGTGTGGAAGTACGCGGAAGAGGCGAACGTGCCGCGTTTTGTGGTGATCAATCAGATGGATCACCCCAAGGCGGGCGGCGGTGGCGGGTTG
The DNA here is from genome assembly GCA_963830285.1 of uncultured Acidobacteriaceae bacterium. Classification (GTDB taxonomy): domain Bacteria; phylum Acidobacteriota; class Terriglobia; order Terriglobales; family Acidobacteriaceae; genus Telmatobacter. Next base: position 300,125 of record CAWHLU010000004.1, on the reverse strand, counting down.
AGCGCGCTGATAGACAATCTGCACGAACGCTGGGGACGCAATTGCGTGCCGGTGCAGATGCCTATTTCGGATGCACAAGGGTTCCACGGCGTGGTTGACCTGGTGACCATGGAGGCATTCCACTACACGCCGAATGGCGACGGACGCGGCAAGATTACGGGTGAGATTCCGGCGAGCATCGCGCAGCAGGCCAAGGAGGCTCACGAGGCGCTGGTCGAGCTGGTCGCAGAGGGCAAGGACGAGTTGATGGAGGAGTACTTCGCCGAGGGAACGATTCCCGAGCAGCACCTGATCACCGCGCTCCATGAGGCCATTCGCGAAGACCGCATCTTCCCCGTTCTGTTTGCGAGCGGCGGCACGAATGTGGCCACCGACCATCTGCTCGACTTCATCAAGGTGTATGCGCCGTCGCCGACGGAGCGCACGCCCATACCCGTGAAGACCGCGGCGATGCAGGCTGTGGCCGCGAACGGCAATGGCGGCGATGCAGGCGCGGGCGGCGGCGTCTCGTTCCGGAAGGTCGAGGATGGCGAGCCCACCGCGCTTGTAGTGTTCAAGACTATGAGCGATCCCTTTGCGGGGCGTATCACCTTCTTCAAGGTGGTGAGCGGCGTGGTGAAGAGCGATGCGACGCTGGAGAACTACACGCGGCGCGGGCAGGAACGCTTCGCGCACTTGAGCGTCATGCAGGGCCGCAAGGCTGTAGAGGTCGCTGAGCTGCATGCCGGAGATATCGGAGCAGTCGCCAAGCTGCGCGACACGCTGACTGGCGACACGCTGGGAGCGAAAGGCGGAGATATTCAAGTTGAGCTGGCTCCTCTGCCTGAGGCTGCGATGACGTATGCCATCGAACCGAAGAGCCGCGCGGACGAAGACAAGCTCGCTCCCGCCATTCACAAGCTGATGGAAGAGGATCTGCTGATTCGCTTCTTCCGTGATCCGCAGACCAACGAATTCCTGATCGCAGGCGCCGGCCAGCCGCACATCGAATCGATCGTGTCGCGCCTGAAGAAGCGCTATCACGCCGAGGTGACATTGAAGGCGCCCAAGGTGCCTTATCGTGAATCGATCAGAGGAAAGGCCGAAGGGCACGGGCGCCACAAAAAGCAGAGCGGCGGCCATGGACAGTTCGGCGACTGCAAGGTTCGCATGGAACCGATGCCGCGCGGCGGCGGATTCGTGTTTGCCAATGAGATTTTTGGCGGCGCGATTCCACGGCAGTTTGTGCCGGCGGTCGAGAAAGGCATTGTGGAGTCGGCCGCACGCGGGTACCTGGCGGGCTATCCGGTCGTGGACTTCAAGGCGACGGTTTACGACGGCAGTTATCACGATGTCGACTCGAACGAAATGTCGTTCAAGGTGGCTGGGAGGCTGGCTTTCCGCAAGTGCATGGAGCAGGCCAAGCCGTGTTTGCTTGAGCCGGTCATGAAGGTTGAGATCGAGGCTCCGGACGAGTTTGCCGGAACCCTGATGGGCGACCTGAACAGCCGTCGCGGACGCGTGCAGGGCATGGAGTCAAAGGGACGCACGACGGTGATCAACGCCGAAGTGCCGATGGCCGAGATGCTCACCTACGGCACGCTGCTGACTTCCATGACTCAAGGCAAGGGCAGCTACCGGATGGAGATGCACCACTACGACATCGTTCCGCAACTGGTCGCAGACAAGATCCTGGCCAACGCCAAGCGGCCAGTGGATGAGGAAGAAGAATAAGTCAGCTGTCAGCTTTCAGCTCTCAGCATCAGCTATCAGGAATCCGCGGCTGTCTTTGGGAGGTCCGAAGATGGGCGCGGATTTTCTGGTTTTCAGTCCGAGCTGAATGCGCTGCGCTCGGACTCTACCCCCTATTATCCCGTCTCTCAGGGCAACGATTCTGTTTTCATGGGGTTGCAGACGGACATGGCGGCAAAAATCTCTCTTGATTGCACTTAGCTGTAGATTTTTCTCCCGGGAAGGACTTACGTGCATGTTGATGATTTCAGTGTTTCGCGGAAGTCGCTTTCGAGACAGAAAGAATGGTTTGCCGCATAGATTCAGGCTAGGCCATCCGGCGAAATAGTCTGCAAAATGGCGAAAATCTTTTGTCGTTTCTTTTGAGCAGATTAGGCGAAGACGGATGGGAGGATGGCTTGACACCTGTTGGCGATGCCACGAGGCCTTTGCCCACCCAAGTCCTAAAGGCGAGACCCGGCGATCGCGTAAGTGTCCCGCCAGGTATGTTTCATTCGGAATGGCGCTCGGATGGATCGCAGTTCTCATCCTCAGGTTGGAGCATGTCAATCCGAGTGATTTTTTCGGCCACCGCCATAACTATGAATTGGTTGATGGAGATGCCCTCCTTGTTGGCCTGAGCCTCTAATTCCGCACGCATCGTCGACGGCAGTCGCAATGGAAAGCAGATTCCCTTCTTGCCGTGCGTCATGGCCATGGTTCACCTGATTCGTGGGCGAAGGCACACCAGCTCGTGCAGTGAAGGTTCAAGGAAGCATGAGTAGTTCAAAATGCCCAATGTGCGGAGAAGTGACAAAATTGTCGCACGAAATAGTGGCACAGAAGCAAATTTTATTGCCATACGCGACGAGTTCGTTCGTCTCTGGCCATAGACGGGGCGCAGTTCCCTTGAAGCCGCTCGATCCGAAATCGAGCACCGGGTTTTCGCTCACCGCAAGAAGCAGGTCCTTCGCCGCGCTGACCCCACAGACGATGAGTCCTCTGCGGGGCTCCAAGCCGCTCCGCTCCGGATGACACTGCGTTCTCATGCGAACCGCCGCTGCGCTCAGGATGACAACGTGGAATAAGGCGGATTTTGCTGGAAATTGAAATCGAAACCGGGTTATAGTTTTAGGACCCGCCGGACCCACCGGCTTTGGAGGAAACAATGTTCATGCCTGTCGCCGTACGACCTTCGCGCTGAACATTGCCTCGGGTTTTTCCCTGCTCTGCCGCCGACTGGCGGCGCCCCCGAGGTCATCTTCAGACCTGGGGTGATTCTGCAAATCCCAAATTGTTGGCAGCGTAACCCCTTCGGCGAACACCGCTCTTGCGCGGTCGTGCTCTCCCACCCTTGCGACAGGAAGCGCCGCAAGGATGGGGCACCCACCGTTTTGCAATTGCCATAGGTGTGTTGCAATGTGGAGATTTTCGAATGTCTGTTCTTGAATGGTTGATGCCGCCGCCCGCCGAGGGTGATCGCGGCTTTTGGTCTTCGGTGCGTGAGGCGCTCAAAGGCTCGCACCAGGATTTCACAACTGGAAACTTGAATCGTGCCATCTTGCTTCTGGCCATTCCCATGGTGCTGGAGATGGTGCTGGAGTCGCTGTTTGCCGTGACCGACGTGTTCTGGGTCGGGCGGCTCGGCGCCAACGCGGTGGCAACGGTAGGCATCACCGAGTCGATGCTGGCGCTGGTGTTCGCCATCGGACTCGGGGTGTCGATGTCGACGACGGCGATGGTAGCGCGGCGCATCGGCGAGAAAGACCCGGAAGATGCGGCGATTGCCGGCGTGCAGGCCGTGGGGGTCGGGCTTGCGATCTCGCTCGCACTGGGAATTCCGGCGGGAATTTATGCGCCGGAGTTGCTGCGCGCGATGGGCGCGTCGCCAGAGATTGTGGCGAGCGGATCGGGGTATGCGCGGATTGCGCTGGGGGGATGCGGCGCGATTATCATGCTGTTCCTGAACAACGCAATCTTCCGCGGTGCAGGCGATGCGGCGATTGCTATGCGGCTCTTGTGGGTTTCGAACATCATCAACCTCGTGCTTGATCCGTGCCTGATCTTCGGGCTCGGTCCGTTTCCGCGAATGGGCGTGACGGGCGCGGCGCTGGCGACGTTTACGGGGCGCTCGATCGGCGTGCTTTACCAGTTCTATCGGCTGCTGAAGGGCACGGAGCGGATTCACATTCTGGCGCGACATCTGCGCTTGAATGTGCGGGTGATGGTGAAGCTGCTGCGCGTGTCGTTGACAGGCATGCTCCAGTTTGCGATTGCGAATGCGAGTTGGATCGTGCTGGTGCGGATTATCTCGATCTTCGGGGCCGCGGCGGTGGCGGGTTACACGATTGCGATTCGGATCGTGGTGTTCTTCATTCTGCCGTCGTGGGGATTGAGCAATGCAGCGGCGACACTGGTGGGCCAGAACCTGGGCGCGAAAAGGCCAGATCGCGCCGCGCAGTCGGTGTGGCAGACAGGTTTCTACAACATGCTGTTCCTTGGCGTGATCGGCGTGTTTTTCATCGTGTTTGCTACGCCGGTGGTGAAGCTGTTTGTGAGCGATCCCGCGGTAGTGCCGATCGCGGCCATTGCTCTGCGGACGTTCAGCTGCGGCAACATCGGGTATGCCTACGGCATGGTGATGCTGCAGGCGTTCAACGGGGCCGGCGATACGCTGACGCCGACCATTGTGAATTTCTTCGGCTTCTGGGTACTGGAGTTGCCGCTGGCGTGGTGGCTGGCGGTGAGTCTGCACTGGCGGGCGGAAGGGGCTTTCCTTTCGATCGTGATCGCGGAGTGCAGTATCGCGGCGGCGGGGATGGTGCTGTTTCGTCGCGGGAGGTGGGCGCGGCAACGGATTTAAGGTGAATCTTGCATTGGCTGTCTTTCTGATATCGAAACGGCCGGATCGAGGGACGAAGAGCGATCATTCTCCACGTTTTGGCCGTTTTCAGGGCGGATTGGGAATCCTTCCGCCCGCCGGGTCATCTGAGAAAATAATGGATGTGAAAGAGTCTGGAAAATCTCGCAGGCTTCTTGCGGCAGGGGTGTGGTGTATTGCGGCGCTTGGGGCGGCGGCGGCCGTTCGTGCCCAGACTCCGAATCCCAGTTCGACGACGAATCCTTATTACGGCAGCGTGACGGTGCACAAGGTGACGGACGAGCCGCTGCAGTTGTCGCTGGACGAGGCGATTCGGCGCGGGTTTGAAACCAATCTTGGGCTAAAGGAAGCCGAGAGCGGCGAAAAGCTGTTCCAGGGCGAGAAGAATATTGCGTTACAGGAGTTTTTGCCCACGATCAACCTGACAGGCGGCACCGGCGTTTTTCAGCACAACCTTGCGGCGCAGGGGTTTGGGCCGGGAGTGCTGAAACAGTTTGGGAGTCTCTTTCCGAACGGACTACCCACCGGGATTTCGCTGATTACGAAGGACGACTTGACGCAGGGTCAGCTGACCTTCAACCAGACTCTGTTCTCCGGCGTAGTGATTGCCGGATGGAAAGCGGCGGGAGCGGCGCAGAGATCCGCCTATTTCAGCAAGATGACGGCTCGCGGCGAGGTAGTGCAGCAGGTGGCGACTGCGTACCTGCATGCAATCGCGGATGCCAGCAACGTGGACAATGCCACGGCGCTCGAGAAAGCCGACGAGGTCGCGTTGCAGCATGCGCACGATGCGCACGTTGCAGGGACAGCCGCCAACCTGGATGAGTTGCGTGCGCGGGTGCAGTTGCAGTCGCAGCAGCAGACCCTGATTGCCGCGCAGAACGCCGAGGAGAAAGACCTGATCCTGCTGAAGCGCGAGATCGGTATCGATCCGGGACAGAAGATCGTGTTGACCGACCCCGCACCGTATAGCGACCTGGCAGAGCAGACGCCCGCAGAAGTGCGCGCCGTCGCCTACAAGAATCGACAGGATTATCAGAATTTGCAGAACCAGGTGATTGAGTTACGCGCGCTGCACTCGGCTTACCGGGCGCAGCGATTGCCGAGTCTGAGCTTCAGCGGCAACTACGGCGTCGACAAGGTGAATGGGAGTCCGAGTCACGGCGTGTTTGCTGCGGTAGGAACGCTGAATGTACCGATCTTTCGGGAAGCGAGTATTCGGGGAGATTCCGACGCGTCGGCGGCGCAGCTGTCCGCGGTGAACGCGCAGCTTGACGACCTGCGCAGCAAGATCGACCAGCAGGTACGGTCGGCGCTGCTGGACGCGGATGCATCCAAGAAGCTGGTGGACGTGGCGAAGTCGAATGTCGAACTCGCTACGCAGGAACTCAACGATGAGACCGACCGCGTGAATGCAGGCGTAGATGACAATCTGCCGCTCATCACAGCGCAGGCTTCGCTGGCATCGGCGCAAAGCAATTACGTGCAGAGTTTGTACCAGTACAACCTGTCGAAGCTGGCGCTGGCGCGGTCTGCAGGCGTGATTGAGCTGCAGTATCGGGCCTATCTAGGGAGATGAGGGCAGTTCTGAGTTCTTAGTTCTGTGACGGCGACGCCGCGTTTTGCGCCAGCCAAAGGCTCAGGGACGCGATGTCCTTGTCAGACAGATGCTCGTGGCCTGCCATGTCGGAGTTGGGAATACCAAACTTGATGATCTGCGCGAAATGATCGACTTGGACGGGTTGCGGTCTTGAAGTGCGGTTGGGTGATGGTGGGCGGGCGGCAAGAACTGCCGGGGACTCGATGAACTGCGATTGCCACTTGAGGCGGGTTCGGCCGTTTGGATCGTGGCAGGTGGCGCAGTAGCGACGGTAGAGTTGAGGGCCGCTCGCGGCGTTGGCGGAGGCAAGGACGTCAGCGGGCGGGCGCCATTGTTGTTCGCCGGCGTTGTGCTGCGCCGTTTCCGGGGCGCGCAGGCTGGCGAGATATGCAACCAAATCGTTGCCTCTTCTATTTCGGAAAAGAAATGCATAGGACGGCATGTTCGAGGAGCCACTGACTTCGCGGGGATTGTAGAGGTGCATCTTGAGCCAGAGGGCAGAACGGCGGACACCTACCTGCGACAGGTCCGGCGCGGGGCGGACATCTTGCGCGTGGCAGCGGGTGCAGCGTTCGGAAACGTAGACGAGGCGGCCGCGTTCGATGGCTGAAGCGGAAGCAGCTACGGGGGTGACGGGTTGAATGAGATAGACTGCCAACGCGAAGAAGACGGCGCCAGTAAGCACGATGACATAATCGCATAGCTGATCTTGCCCGGCGGATTCTACGAACGAACTCGCCCGACAACATGGCGAATGAAGCTGCCTGTTGTTGATTCCGGGTGATGAGCAGCTGGCAACGTCGATCATCATGATCATCGGCATTGATGAAGGCTTCCCGATCTCGCGTGTAATGTAGGAATCGGAGGTCGGGTGTATGGCGGCGGCAAAATTGAGAATTGAATACATTGTGGAGCCGGATGGGGCGGCGCTGGCGCGGCGGACGGCGCAACATTTTGTTGAGGTGGTGGAGCAAGCAGCGTCAGGCGCGGGGACGGGCGCGCATTGCGATCAGCGGAGGGTCGACCCCGAAGGCGGCGTTCCAGTTGCTGGCCGATCCGGGGCAGCCATGGCTGAAACGGATGCCGTGGGACAAGCTGGAACTCTATTGGGTGGATGAGCGGACGGTGCCGCCGGACGATCCAGAAAGCAACTACCGGATGACGCGGGAAGCCATGCTGGATCACGTTCCGCTGAAGCCGGAGCAAGTACATCGCATGGAAGGCGAACTGGAGCCGGAGGTGGCGGCCGCGCGGTATGAGTCGCTGCTGAGGAACAACTTCAGGCTGGAAGGGGCGGAAACCCCGCGGTTTGACCTGGTTGCGCTGGGGATGGGGGATGACGGGCACACCGCGTCCATCTTTCCCCACACCGAAGCGATCCACACGCTGGGGCGGCTGGTGACGGCGAACCAGGTTCCGCAGAAGGACACATGGCGCATCACGCTGACGTGGCCGGTGATCAACCAGGGAAGCTCGGTTTTCTTCCTGATCGGGGGGAAGAACAAGGCTGAACTTGTTCAAGAAGTATTCACGGGACCGCGGGATCCGGAGCGGTTGCCGAGTCAACTGATATGGCCAGCAGGCGGTATACTCACTCTGATCCTGGATAAGGATGCTGCTGCGCTGTTGCCCGCAACGGACGGGCAAGGCCGTGGAATGCTGGAGAGGGAACGATGATTTTGGCAGGGGATGTGGGCGGCACGAAGGTCCACCTGGCGGTGTTTGACTTTACCGAGGGAAAACTGAGTCACACCCGGGACAAGCAGTTTCCGGCAAAGGAGTATTCGGGACTCGAAGAGATCGTCAAGGAATTTCTGGGAACAGACACGGTGAGCGCGGCATGTTTTGGCGTGCCAGGACCGGTACGGGATGGACGCCTGCGCCTGACGAACCTGCCATGGACCCTGGACAGCCGGGAGTTATCGAGAAACCTGCAGATCGACCATGTGTTTCTGATCAACGACCTGGAAGCGAATGGATATGGCGTGGCCGAACTCGGGCCGGACCAGATTTCTACGATCAGCGAAGGCGATGCGAGCCAGATCGGCAACCGCGGGCTGATCGCGGCCGGAACCGGATTGGGCGAAGGGATCCTGGCGTGGAACGGGCGGATTCACGTGCCCTATCCATCAGAAGGCGGGCATACGGATTTTGGCCCGCGCAACGATCTGGAGATCGAACTGCTTCGCTTTCTGCAGCGGAAGTACAACGGACGTGTCAGCTACGAGCGCGTCGTCAGCGGCATGGGGCTGACGAATATCTACGATTTCCTGCGCGACGGCCAGGGCATGGAAGAGCCGAAGTGGCTGGCGGAGAAGATTGCGGAAGCGCACGACCCGAACAGCGTGATCACGGAGATGGCGCTGTCGGCGAAGAGCGAACTCTGCGAGAAGGCGCTGGACATGATGGTTTCGATCTACGGGGCCGAAGCGGGCAACCTGGCGCTGAAGGTATTGTCAGTGGGCGGATTGTATGTGGGCGGCGGAATCGCGCCGAAGATTCTGGAAAAGCTGAAGGACGGCACATTTCTCAAGGCGTTCCAGGACAAGGGGCGGTTGAGCCAACTGCTGATCAATATGCCGGTGCGGGTGATTCTGGATAGCCGTGCGGCACTGTTGGGTGCGGCAGCGTATGCCGAGGCGCGGGCTGCGGAGTTGAGCGGGGTTTCCCCGAGGGCGGCTTCGGTGGCGCATCACGCGTAGCTAGTGCGGAGTGAAATGAATGAAGGGCCGGCTATAGCCGGCCCTTCGCGTTGCACCCGACTCGTCCAGGCTTTTTCGTTGAGCTGTGCACTCATGGTGCAATCCCACCCATGTCGCGGTGAAACTGCGTCATGGATGGGGCACCCAGGCTGATGACGCTGAAAAGCAGATCCTTCACTCCGCCTACCCCTTGAACGAATTCTCGCTCAAGGGGCCCCAATGCGCTTCGTTCAGGATGACAAGTGGGCATTAGTGTGCCGGGCGCGATTGCGCAGTTAACCACTGACGATAGATATCGCATTGAGCGGCGCGGAGGTGGGTCGCGGTTTCGACTTTTCCGTCCTGCTGGAACTGGATGTAGGTCCCGCTGTCGCCTTGTTGGGGCCAGTTGGGGATGCCGGTTGAGTTGGGATTGCCGGTTTTGGCGAAGTTGGTCCAGTAGGTCTCGATGAGTTCGGCAAGATTTCTGTCGACGTCGGTAAAGTTGCCGGCGATATTGCCGGTCTTGGGGAAGAAGCCGAAGACGTAAGGCAGATCGGCGGAATGGACGGCGCCTTGCGCCTCCTGGCCGGGGATGGCGTGGTTGAACTCGTACTCCCACGTGGGGTTGTGCGCGGCTGCATGCCATGCGGCCTGGGTGACGGATGGACAGCGGAAGATCATGTCGGCAGACCACTGATCGGCGGCGGTTCCGTATTTGGGATCAACGGTGCCCTGGCCGCCATTGGCGAGGCCGTAGGCTTCCAGAGCTTTGCTGGCGAAGGCTCCGGCGACGAAGGTGATTGCCGTTCGCAGTTGGGCAGCGGATTCGTTGCTGCCGAATTCGCGGGTGGTGGTTCCGTAGACGAAGGGGACGCGGGCTTCCTGGCCGGAGGCGAAGACAAGGGAGGGCTGTTGGGGCAGTACGTACCCGTCGATGTCAGGTCCGACGCGGGATCTGATGCCACGATCGAGCTTGGCCAGAGCGGCGAGCAGATCGGGCGCGGAGAGCGTGCGAAGATATTTAATCTGGTGGTCGCCGGTGGCATTGAGGGCGACAGCCAGTGTCGAACCGGCTCTTTCTGCCTGGTCGAGCGGGAGAATAGGTGCGGTGAAAGCCGCTCCGCTTTCGGCGAGAGCCTTCTGGAAGAGGCTTTTCGCTAGTGGCGAGGTCATCAGCATGCTGGTGTCCATGGCACCGGCGGACTGGCCGAAGACAGTGATGTTGTTGACGTCGCCGCCGAATGCGGCGATGTTGTCGTGGACCCAATGGAGTGCGAGTATCTGGTCCATGAGCCCGTAGTTGCCGGAAGCATGATGGGGCGATTCAGCCGTGAGGTCGGGATGGGCGAGGAATCCGAAGATGCCGAGGCGGTAGTTGACGGTTACGAGGATGACGCCATGATTCACGAGCGTGCCGTCTTTGTAGAGAGCGCTGGATGCGGTGCCCCCTTCGTTGGCGCCTCCGTGAATCCAGAACATGACGGGAAGGGGCTTGGTGACGGGCCACTCGGGAACGATGACGTTGAGGAAGAGGCAGTCTTCCTTGCCGGTTTCGGCATCGTGGCGGTTCCAGTCGCCAAGATCGGGCTGCGAACAGGGAGCGCCAAATGTTTGGGCGGTACGAACGCCGGTCCAGGGCTTTGCGGGGACCGGTTCTCGCCAGCGGAGATCGGCGATCGGTGGTTCGGCGTAGGGGATGCCGAGGAACTCCGCCCCATGGCCGGAACGGGACGCACCTTCGATCTGACCTGATGCGGTCTTGACGATCAGGGAGGCGTCATCCGGCTTGACGGCCTGCGCGGTGGATTGCGCTGCCGCGAGTGCGATGATCAAGAAGGCAAGAGCCGAACAGAATCTGCGCAGGAATTTCATCAATGGATCTCCCAAGCCGGTACAATCTACCGGAATTCTATCAATGGGGCCTGACGTGGATGACGAGGACAGACCGCGTAGTATCGGACGAAGACGCTGCATGCGGGAGGATATGGCTGCGATGGTGAAGTGGTTGCGGCGCATTGCCGTGGGGATGGTGATGGCATTCGTTGCGCTTTACGCAGGCGATTGGGCGGTGTACAAGATGCGCGGATCGCCGCAAGGAAGCGTAAACGTGAGCCGGACGCTCGTGGTTCCCTTGAAGGGCAACAAGCAGGAATACGACTACCTGGGAGCGAGTGATGTTCCCTGCGCTGTCTCCATCTTTTCCCAGGACGGCAAGAGTCCCTGCTGGCAACTGCGGCGTAATCAGAATCAGAATACGAAGATCTGATGAGGCAGGAACTCGTTTTGAATGGTTGTAAGGCGTGCGTGTGTGTTCATTTCTCACACGCGGGCGTGATGCTAGTCACGTTCATGAATTCATCCGGTGGGTAGTATCGAGAAACCTCGCTGCAGTTGAGCAGGTGGATGGTAGTTATGTACAACCGCACGCGGAACGATAACGGTACTTACAATACTCGTTGTCTCTATTGTCTTCTGACAGTTGCCACGTCAGTCGAGACGGAAGAGGACCTGGATCGGCTTGAGGCGCACCACATGTGTCCGGAGAAGGCGCTGTCGGAACTTCTCGGCAAAAAATCTGCGATCGTGACTCACGCCAACCAGAATTAGGCACGGCTGCTATCTGTTGGCCGGTCGTACGGCGGGCGTCGCAGCATCCGGCGGCTTGGCCTGGCCGCCTGAAATCTTCTTATAGAGTTCCCGATCTGCCGATTTTGTGATGGTACTGGCCTTGGCGAGCTCAATCCTGGCTTCCTCTTTTTTGCCCATGGCGCGGTAGAGGCGGCCGAGACGCCAGTGCACGTTGACATCATTGGGAATGAGCTTTTCGGCGGCGAGGAATTCGCGAAGTGCCTGGTCGTTACGGCCGTCATTGGCGGCGAGGATGCCGAGGTCAAGGTGGGCGAGGCCGAGCGAGGAGTCGAGCCTGATGGCCTTCTCGAGTAGAGGCGCGGCATCAGTGTATTGATTCATCTGAATGTCGGCATCGCCGGCGTAGAGCATGGACTGCACGTGGTTGGGGTCGTTGGCCAGTTCGAACTGAAACTCCTGGATGGCTTCGGGAAATTGCTTCTCAGACCAGAGCAGGTAGCCGAGGCCGAAGTGCACGTTGGGCTCGTCAGGCTTGGCTTTGACGGCCTTGCGAAACATGTCGATGGCGCCGGGAGCGTCGTTCATCTCGTCGAGAGCTTCGCCGGCGAGCATGTCGGCTTCGGCAGAGTCGGGATCGAGGGCGAGGATTTCCTTGTAGACCTCGAGGACGCGGCTGTACTGCTTTGACCACAGATAGCTGTGCGCGAGGGTGAGGCGGACAGGCAGATTCTGCGGATCGGAATCCGCGGCAGCCTTGAGGTAGGGCGCAGCTTCGGTGAATTGGCCGAGACCGTAGTGGGACATGCCCAGAAGAATTGTGAAGCGAAGCGCTTCAGGCGAGTGGGGCGGTGCGCTCTTCAACAGGATGGCGAATTCGGGGATGGCGGCTTTCAGGTCATCGGCCTTGAAGAGGGCCAGCCCCAGGTTAAGACGCAGGCCGGGCATGGATGGCTGGAGAGCGAGCGCCTTGCGGTAGAGCGGCACTGCCTCCTTGTAGTGGTCCTGACGGGCTTCAAGCAGGCCGAGGTGAGCATAGGGCTCGGGGTTGGAGGGATGGGCCTTGAGGAAGGAGCGCCAGGCTTCTTCGGATTCGGCGAATTTGCCTTGCTGCTCAAGGGTCAGAGCGGATTGGCGGAGGTCCGGCGATGGAGATTGTGCGAGGGCGGAGGCGAGCAAAAGGGCCGATGCCAATGCGAATTGCACGATCCTTTTCACGCGTTTCCTTCCCGTTTGATTTGACGGCCACGTTCATTGTCGCTCGTGGAGCTTGATGGGACAAATGGCGGTAGATTCAGGATCATGCCGGGGTCTTTTCTCACTCCGACCGCAGTGCCTGCATTGGCTCGACCGACGCTGCGCGCCTCGCCGGCACCAGAGCTGCGCATGCTCCCACTACCGTCATCGCCGCAAGGGATAAGGCGAAACTCGCCGGATCGAACGGCGACATCCGGTACAACATCGACGTGAGTTGCTTCGCTGCAAAATACGTCAAGGGAATCCCCGCGGCGATTCCCGCCAAAAGCACCCAGAGGCTCTCGCGAAGCACCATGGCCACCACCTGCATGCGGCTTGCGCCCAGCGCCAGCATCAGCGATCCGGAATTTGGATGGAAGGTGGCGTGGCGTTCAGAATGACGCGATGGCGTCGGCCTGGGTGCGGAACAGTTGGGCGTACTTGGTGATGCCGGCTACGCTGAAGACCTTGGTGAAGTGAGGCGACAGGCCGAACGCGTAAATCTTCTGCGCGTGATGATAGGCCTCCATCAGCAGATGAATCACCAGAGTGATTCCGCTGGAATTGATGTAATTGACCTTGGAGAAATCGAGAAGAATCAGCTTGGAGGATTCTTGGGGAAGGCTCTGATAGCAGCCCAGGAAATCGTCTTTGGAGGTGGCGGCGATGTCGCCCTCAAAGCGAAGGACGAATACCGGGTGTCCAGCGGGAGATGTGAGCTGGTCAATGTGCCACTTGGTCCTGGTCTGCATGACTGACTGCCTCCGTACCCTTCTAGCTTGCCACTAAACTTCGCCGACCGCCAATGGGATTGTTGCCGTCTGGACTGAAGGAGCGATGGAATTGCACCAGAGGCGACAAGATAGGGGGAGTAGACGGCTTGCAGCGGGATTGGGGGAGAAGCATGGTTCCTCCGCTCCCGTTGGTTGGTGGGAATGACAGTGCATTGGGTTGGCCGGTCGGAATGACAGTGCGAAGGCGATTGAGCGGAATGACAGTCTTATGCGCTTGGGCGTTAACGATGTTGAAGTGTCAGGAATGCATGCGGGCTACGTCGCGGAGTTGACGGGCAATGATTTCGAGAAAGGTCTCCACGCTGACGCCGGGAGGGGGTTCGAGGCCCGACTTGGATTGGATGGCGGCAGAGATGCGCTGGGCGAGGGCGGCGCGGGTGGAGAGGGGCATGTCGAGGCGTCGGGCGAAGAAGCCCTCGAGGACCTGAAGGTCGGAGGCGGCGAGCTTGGCCACTCCATGATCGGGGAGCGAGAAGCCGGCGGACGGTTCGGGGGTGGGGACGGCGGGGGCGAAGATGTTGGCGGTGAAGGTACGGGTCGACTCCGTGCTGATGGGGGCGTCTTCGATGCGGTCGCGGACGACGAGGGTACCAGCGGCAAGATCGCCGAGGCGCTGGTGGTCGCGGGTAACAAAGATGGCGATGGCGCCGACAGCGTAGAAGAGAGGAATTTGATCGATGTAGCGGATGAAGTTGCGGGCCATGGATTCAAACAGGCCGATGGCGCGTCCGGAGCGCTGGATGACGCGGATGTGGGCGATACGCTTGCCGGGGGTACGGCCGTTCCAGAAGGCCTCAAACAAGGTGAAGTAGCCCCAGTTGAACAAGAAGAGCAGGAAGAGATAGAGGGCGGATGCCCATTGCGCGGAGAGGCGGTTAAAGGCGTTGAGACCGGGCATCAGGAAAGCAAAGATCCAGATGACAAAGACGATACCGATGATCCAGATAATGTAGTCGACCAGGAGAGCGATGAAACGGCTGCCGATGCCGGCAAGGGGCATCTGGATGGCGACGAGCTCGGGTGTTTCAATGTTAAGCTGATCTGAACTCTGGTCAAACTGAGTCATGGCGCCCATTCTATCGAATCAATGGATCGCGAAGCGCCGGCCGCATTGGGACCGGCTGTCCATCTTGCTGGCGCGAACGGACAAGAACGGGCTGAGCAGCCTTTCCCGCGCCGAGTTGCAGGAGATGGCGCTCCTCTACCGGCAGGTGGCAGCGGATCTCTCGGTGTTGCGGCGCGACGAGACGGCGCGAACCTACAGCGACCATGTAAATCAACTGCTGGCGCGGGCGCACCACATTATTTATTCGCGGCGCAAGACGACCTGGACGACGCTGTTTCGCTTTCTCAAGGACGAGTATCCGGTGATTTTCCGGCGGCAACTGCCGTACGTGACGGCGTCGCTGCTGGTGACGATGGCGTGGGCGGTGCTGGGTGCGGCGCTGACGACGGCGCGGCCGGAGTTTATGCGTCACTTTGTGGGTCCGGCAATGATAGCGACGATGGAGCAACACAAGATGTGGACTGACTCTATTGTGAGCGTTGCGCCGAAAGAAACCAGCCACATCATGACGAACAATCTTTCGGTGAGCTTTCTGGCATTTGCCGCGGGAATCACGTTCGGGGTTGGCACGTTCTTTCTTTTGTTCAACAACGGGATGATGCTGGGGGTGATCGCTGCGGCGTGCCATCAGTACAGCATGTCGGTGCCGTTGTGGAGCTTTATCGCGCCGCATGGGTCGCTGGAACTTCCGGCGATCATCATCGCGGGCGGCGCGGGATTTCGAGTCGGACATGCGATGCTGTTTCCCGGGGGATATCGCTGGAAAGAGTCGGTGGCGAAGGGCGGCATCGAGGCGACACAGCTGGTGGCAGGCGTGATTCCGATGCTGGTGGTGGCCGGGTGCCTGGAGGGATTTTTCTCGCCTTCGCACGCGCCGGTATGGCTGAAATTCACGGTAGGGGCGCTCTTGTTTTCGCTGTTGATGACGTGGTTGTTCAGGCGGGCTGCGCCTGCTACCGCTGCTGAGATCGGATGACTCCGCTGTTTCGGATTTGCAGCGCTCGACAGGCCAAAAAGAAATGACGATAACAACGAAAGATAGAGTTGCACCTCAGGGGCCAAAGCCCGACGTCTTCTTTATTGCGTTTTCGGCATGACTGAAGTCATTGATGCCCTGATACACACCACACATATTCGGAGTTTGCATACTCAATGGATGTTGCTTACGTTTTGCGGCCGGGGGTGGTGGTGGCCGCGATCCTGCTGCTGGCACCGATGCTGGCGGCGGGGTTTTGTCCTGCGATTGTGGAGAAGCTGGGGCGCTGGCTGCCGAGAGCGATCCGGGTGGCGGGGCCCGTGCTGCTGTGCGTGCCCTATGCGCTGACAGCTACGGCGTTTGGGATCTTCCGATGGGGATGGCTTGCGGCGTATGCGCTGCTGCCGGTGGCGATTGCGTTCTTGCTGGAGCAGGCGCGCAACGAGGACCAGGTGCAGCACGGGAACTGGCGGGATTTTGCGGTGCTGCTGGTGCTGGGGTTGGCGGTAGATCTGCGCTGGCTGGAGCCGGCTTGGCCGAGGGGGCTGGCGGCACTGGGAAAGATTCTGCTGCTGGATGCGGGGATCTTCGGGTTCCTGGTTGTGCGGAGGCTGGAGGGCGTTGGATTTGACCTGCGCCTAACGCTGCGGGATCTGCGCAGGGGTCTGGGTGAGTATGCCCTGTATGCCCTGATTGCGATTCCGCTGGGACTGTGGCTGGGGTTCCTGCATGTTCATGCGGTGATGCCTTCGCCGCTGAAGGCGGTGGGGACGTTTGCTTTTACGTTTCTGTTTATTGCGATTCCGGAGGAGCTGTTCTTTCGCGGGTGGGTGCAAAACCTGCTGGAGCGGCGGATGGGGAAGACGGGTGCGCTGCTGGTGACGGCGGGGTTGTTTGGGCTGGCGCACTGGAACAAGCGAACGTTGAACTTTAACTGGCGCTACGTGGTGATGGCGGCGATCGCGGGAGTGTCCTACGGGCGGGCGTGGCGGGCTCAGCGGCGGGTGGGGGCTTCGGCGATTACCCATGCGTCGGTAGACACGACGTGGTCACTTTGGCTGAGGTGAAGCGGGCGCGGACGATAGTTGATGTAACCAAGGCCGACGCGCATGTTGTGCAGCATGGACGCGGGAATGGTGATGGCGACGCAGATGCCGAAGATGGCGTGGGCGATGGCCAGCGGATAGACGTTGCGCGAGCGGATGAAGACGAGGCAGGCTGCGAAACCCCAGATCAGCGTGAGAGGCGTGAGGATCGGATTGGGCAAGTGGGCAAGCGAGAAGACAGTGGCGGAGATGACGGCTGCGAGGTTTGCCCTGGGTACGATGCGCAGCAGGCGCGCGAGGAAATATCCCTGCAACAGTAACTGCTGAATGAGTGCAAAGACGGTGTAGCCGCCGAAGGATTTGAGCCAGTTCGCGGCGCCCGCCGGATGGTGCAGAGTATGCAGGCTGTCGGCGAAGAAGGCGGCGATGGCTGCCAGGATGAGGGCGAGGCCGATCACCCACGACGAGCGCCAGAATCCCGCAACGCTGCAACCCATGGCTTTCCAGCTTTCGAAGGAGAGGACGATCGAGACGATGAACCATCCGAGAGCAATGAAGTAGAGCCATTGCTGGAGGGGGCGTGGTGTCCAGATGACTGCGAGGATGAGTGCTAATCCGACGGCGAGTTCGCCAAGATCCCACGCGATGCGCCGCTTTTGTGATGGGGCTGCGGCGCTGGCGCAGCTTGTGGCGGAATCTGCGGGTACACTCATGCGCGACCTCCGTGCCGAAGGGTAGATACGGGGCTTCGGCGAATCGGCTGCCTGGGCGCGTGAACAGCCGATTGCAAATCTGAGACTCAGGCTTTGATGTCTCTTAGAACAAATAGACGATTAGCTTACCCCGTGGTTATCCAACGGGCGATAGCACTTTTGTGGAGACACGCAGGTCACCGGAAGTCACATAGGCCTACTCACACAACCTTGTCAGAGGAGACTCCGGTACCCACCCCACGGATGCCTCGTTCTTGCTCCTTCGGAAGGGGGAAAACCGGCTCCCGCCGCCACCACTCACTCGTGTGAGCAGGCTCCAGTTCGTTACACCTTCAGGAAGATTTTCTTCCTATAGAGGATCCAAACCGGGAGGAAGCAGAAAGTTGTGAAGGAGACGGAGTAAGCAAAAGCGGCCCAGTGCGGATTGGGGATGTGGGCAAAGACGTGGAGGAAGATCCAGGCATTGAGGTTGGGATGGAAGTTGGGGCCGGACGGGATCTTGATGTTCTCGAGGATGCCGGGGGTGAGTTCGCTGAACATGTAGGCGGCGATGGCATTGGAGCCGAAGACGATCCAGGGCCAGGTCCAGCCTTTGCGCCAGCCCATCTGCTCGATGGTGAACCAGGCGAAGGTGAGAAGGGCGAGCGAGTAGCCGCCGGCTTCGAGAACGAAAGAGCTGGTCCACATATTTTTATTGAAAGGAAATTCGAGGGACCAGAGATAGCCGACGGCGAGACTCGAGAGCGAAGCGATGGCGAGGCCTGCGGTTTTTGTCGATGTAGATCTGGAGGAGCGCAGCCAGAGGCCGGCGAGTACTCCCATGAGCGCGGTGCCGATGGCGGGGAGGTCGCTAAGCAGTCCCTCGGGATCGCGCACGTTGTGGTCGGGCGAATAGAGATACAGGTGATGCGGGAAAAGACCGCGGTCAATCCAGGAGACGAGGTTCTGCGTCATGTCCATGAAGGGCACGTCACGGCCGGGCATGCCGACGCCGGGAATGGGAACCCAGCGAAGGAGAACCCAGTAGCCAACGAGACAAGCGGCGAGGGCGATCCACTTGGTTGAGGCGCGTTGGTCCCAGAGATAGAAGAGGCCAACGGCGAGGTAGCAGACGGCGATTCTCTGGAGAACGCCGTAGAAGCGCATGTGGACGAGTTCGAAGAACGGAAAGCTGTTGACGATGATGCCGAAGAGGATGAGGACGATGGCGCGAATGATAGTGTGCCTTGCGAGTTGAGCACGCGGCACGCCTTTGGCACGGCGCGCATCGAAGGCAAAAACGACAGAGACGCCGACGACAAAGACGAATGTGGGGAAGACAAGGTCAGTGGGGGTGAGGCCGTTCCAGTTTGCGTGATTCATGAAGCGCCATGAACCAGGGCCTCCATTGTTGTTGACCATGATCATGAAGGCGATGGTGATGCCGCGGACCACGTCGAGGGCAAGGATGCGCTTGACGGGATTGGACGCCTGGGCAGGATTGGCGACGGTGGTGGTCCGCTTTTCGGTGAGACCTGGCTGCATTGCTACCCCGAAGGAAACTGCTTGCACCCTAAGCTACGCGCTGAGGGTAGGTTTCGCCAAGTTTGTCCGCAGGGGTTCAAAGAGAAGAATTTCTGTCGATGCGACAAAGGCAACCGCGGATCTTTCGACTCCGCTTCGCTACGCTCAAGATGACAACTGCTCCATGTGGGACAAATGAAGAGCCCGGACCTTGGCGGTCCGGGCTCTTCGTTGTGGGTGCGGTCGAACCGGGCTACGGAATCGTTAACGTTACGGTGGCGTGCTGGGTGATGCCTCCGCCTGTCCCGGTGACCGTGATGGTGCGAGTGCCGGCTGCGGCTCTCCGGTTCACCGTGATGGTCATGGTTGACGTTCCAGCGCCCGGCGCGGCGATGGATGTCGGGCTGAAGCTGAGGGTGACCCGGGAGCCGGTGACCGTACCAGACAGGCTGACGGCAGAGTTGAAACCTCCGCTGACCGCTGTCGTGATGGTGACTTTTCCGTTGCTCGAGGGCGAGACCGAAATCGATGTAGGCGACGCGCTGAGGGTGAAGTTAGGAGTCGCGCCGGGGATGGTAAGCGTGACCGTAGTGGTTTCAACCGTGCTTCCGGAGGTGCCGGTTACGGTGATGGGGAAAGTTCCGCCAGCGGTGCCTGCTGCAACGGCGATCGTCATGCTGGTGCTGTTGCCGGCGGTGATCGGATTGGTAGTGAATCCGATGGTGACGCCTGTGGGTTGGCCGGTCGCCACCAGGGAAATCGATCCGGAGAAGCCGCCGGTCACAGCGCTGCTGATGGTCGTGGATCCGTTGCTGCCGGCGCTGACCGAGACGGAGCTGGGTGACGCCGAGATGGAGAAGCCTGCGGGTGCGGGACCACTGAGAGCGGTGATCAAGCCAGCCGTCGGGCTGCCCCATCCAGTTACGAGATCATAGCCGGCAACCGCCGAGTAGCTGCCGGAGGTTCCGCTCTTGATGTCGTGGAAGTCAGCCGCATAGGTTGTGGAGTTAGCATTCTGCGCATAGATGGTGGGGTTGATAAAGCCGATTGGCTTCTGACCACCATTGGCGAGTTGCTGGTTGACGAGAGCGATGAAGCCGGCCCACATGGGTGCTGCGAAACTGGTTCCACCGTATTCGTTCGCCGTACACGTGGTTTGGTCGGCGCAGACGTAGAAGGTGAAGTTGGCGTTGGCCGAGACATCCGGTCCGTTGCGAAGTGTGGTCGAGCCCTTGTTGCTGGAGTTGATGGCCGCGGTCTGCCACGAAGGAATGGCGATCTTGTCGGGGCTGATGCCGCCGCCGCTGTCGGACCATGCTGTTTCGGACGACCATGGACCGGCCGCACTGGAGGTTACGAGATCGGTGCCGCCGACGGAGACGACGTTGGCATCGTCCGCAGGCCACGCTTCGTTTCTGCTGGACCACGTGGAACTGTCGCCGGAAGCGGCGAAGAAGTTCTGGCCTTGCGCGGACATCCTCTGGAAGTAGGGATCGAGGGTGCTTGGATCGGCTGGCGTCCATCCCCATGAACAGCCAATGGTGGTGGGCAGCGGACTGTGGGTGGTCAAGGCGCTGATGATCGCTGTGTCGGTTGAGCCGATGTAGACGGTAAGGCTGGCAAGACCGGGCGCCATACCCAGGGCCTGAGTCATATCGAGGGTCTGTTCGGTGTCATCACAGCCGCTGCTGGCGGTGCAGCTGGTGCTGGTGCCGTCCACCGAGAGCAGCACTGGGGTCAGAGGCTCGGTTTGGCTGACGTTTTTGTAGTAGGTGGTGAGGTCGGCGAGGTCGGTTCCTTCGTACTCAAACAGGCCAAGGTTCTGCCCAGCGCCGGTAAGGGCGGTTCCCCCATAGTAGGCGGCGCGCATGTCGCTGCCGAGGAACGATGCCGACGGGCCGGAGCCGGTAGTTGCATGGGAAACGACTTTGTCTGCCTCGATGCCGTGGGCTGCGGCATAATCGCTTTTCCTGACGTAGAGCGGGTGCGGAATCGAGTAGTTGTCGAGTCCCGAGATATGCCACAGATTGAAGGGCAGGTCGACCGTGGGCTCCCGATCAGCCGAATAGAAGGTCCGGTTTTCGGTCGGATGCTGGTAGGTGCGCATGTTCACGTGCAGCGCGGCTTCGACGTTGGACACGGTGCCCTTGACCTGGACGAGCATGCCGTCGCGAGAGCCGCCTGTAACTTCCAAGCCATAGGTTTTGGCGAAGCGGAGGACGGTGTCGTAGTCGTCGACGGTAGGTCCGAAGCGGGCGGTGAATTCGGCGGGTGTCAGGAACTGGTGGTAGTTCGGGCTCTTGGGGTTATAGATGTCGGCGAGGAATGCCTTGAGGCCGGCGGAGTCGCGCAGGGGCAGGACCAGATCGAGCTGCAGCACCTGGTTGCCGGGGAGCCGGCCATTTGCCTGTGCGCTGCCGCTTGTGACCACATCGCGGACATGATGGGTCATGACAGATTGGGCCAGGCAGGTTGCTGCGGAGAGCAACATCGCTGCGAAGATGGGCAGAAGTTTCCCTGGTTTTAGAATCACAGATTCTCCTTGGGGTGGGGATCGGGGTTTCAACAGAACAGGAGCGGGTTCCCCGGCGTTGATGCATTCTCAGTCAAGCCTGGATTCAGTGTCCACAAAATTCCGGTCACCATTCCGAGGGAGTAGTTACCTCGGCAGCGATTGGATTGAACTTGGGTTACCGCAGTGTCGTGCTTCGATCGAAGGCATGCGGGCGGGCACCCCACCTCCAAATTCTTGCCAAATGCGGTGAGAAACTCGAGAGAATATCCCGGGCCGGCGGGTAGGATTACTGGCAAAGTAAAGAAACCGGTTGGGATGGCGTAAACTCGTTTCTTCGAAGAAAACCAGGCAATCGCATTCACGCTGGAGGCAATCCGTGGCCGAGTTTCAACCTTTTGTTCCGCCGGATCAGCACCCGCCGGAGTTTACCGTTCGGGCGCTGCTGCTGGGCTCAGTTTTTGGCATCATCTTTGGCGCGGTAACGGTATATGTGGGCCTTCGGGCCGGGCTGACCGTGGCCGCCTCGATTCCGATCTCGGTGCTTTCGATCAGCATTCTGCGCGCGTTTGGGCGCGCTTCGATTCTCGAAAACAACATTGTGCAGACGACCGGGAACGCGGGGCAGTCGATTGCTTCGGGCGTGATCTTCACGCTGCCGGCACTCGTGTTTCTAGGCTTCGATCTGGAGTATTCACGGATTTTCATGCTGGCCTTGATTGGTGGATGGCTGGGCGTGCTGTTCATGATCCCACTGCGGCGGCAGTTGATTGTGAAGGAGCATGGGGTGCTTCCCTACCCTGAGGGGACCGCGTGCGCCGATGTGCTGATTGCAGGAGAGCGGGGCGGATCGCTGGCGAGCCGAGTTTTTCTGGGGCTGGGGCTGGGCGGACTCTACACGTTTTTTCAGAATGGGAATCTCTTTCGCGCGTGGCCGAGCTCGCCGGAGATCCGGCCGGACTTTGGGCCGCAGCATGTGCTGAAGGGCTCATCGATCAATGCCGATGCGACATCGGAGTATCTCGGCGTGGGTTACATCATCGGATCGAAGGTTGCCGGGGTGATCTTCGCGGGCGGCGTTTTCTCGTGGCTGGTGGTGATGCCACTGATCTATTTCTTCGGGAAAGAGCTGCCGCACCCGGTGTATCCAGGACAGATTCCCATTGCGCAGATGGGCCCGAGCGACCTATGGGCCAGCTACATCAAGCCGATGGGAGCAGGAGCGGTAGCGGCGGCGGGACTGATTACGCTGCTGAAGACAATGCCCACGATCTGGAGCGCGCTGTCGGTGGGGTTGAAGAATATGAAGCCCGGCGCCGAGAAGGTGGAGGCAAAGCCGATTCGGACCGAGAACGATCTTCCCATGACCGTGGTGATTATCGGATCGCTGCTGATCGTGGCTTGCATGTTCCTGTTTCTCGAGTTCAAGCCGGTGCCGGGAGCCTTTGTGGGATGGGCGGCGAACCTGTCGGCTTCGCTGCTGGTGGTGGTGTTTGGATTTTTGTTTGTGACGGTGAGTTCGAGAATTGTCGGGCTGGTGGGGTCGTCGGCGAGTCCGGTGTCGGGCATGACGATTGCGACGCTGATGGCGACGACGGCGGTCTTCCTGGTGCAGGGGTGGACCGCGCCGGCATTTGGCGCGCTGGCGATCACGATTGGCGGTGTGGTGTGCATTGCGGCTTCGAACTCGGGAGATACTTCGCAGGATCTGAAGACCGGGTACATCATCGGAGCGACGCCGCGGGCGCAGCAGATCGCGCTGATGATCGGGGTGGTGGTTTCGACGCTGGTGATTGGAGTAACGCTGAACCTGATGAATACGGGGCTGCAGGAGTTCCGCGCAGCCGGGCAGGCGTGGGATATCAACGCTGTCCATGCGGGTGTTTCGGTTCAGTCGGACACGAAGCATCTGCCGCCGCAGGTTCGCGTGGTGGCGGATGACAAGACGACGACCACCCACCAGGCGTCGGAGTACGTTGTGTTGAATGCGATCGGGTCAACGGAGTTGCAGGACGGGAAGTATCTCTATTCGCCGGCGACGGGACGGATTGAGGTGCACTGGATTCAGGGCATCGGGAGCGCCGCAGCGCCGGCACCGCAAGCACGGCTGATGGCGACGGTGATCAATGGAATTTTGAGCCGGAAGCTGCCTTGGGGACTGGTGCTGCTGGGCGTGTCGCTGGTGATTGCGGTGGAGTTGCTGGGGATTCGCTCTTTGACGTTTGCAGTCGGCGCGTATCTGCCGATTGGGACGACGCTGCCGATTTTTGTGGGCGGCGTGGTGCGGTGGATCGTGGACAGGGCTGCTGCGAAGTCGGGGAATGCCGAGGGGGAGAGCGAGATTTCGTCGGGCTCGCTGTTTGCTTCAGGATTGATTGCGGCAGGTGGGATTGCGGGGCTGATCGGCGTGGCACTGAAGGCCGTTGAAGCGACGTACATGGAAAACCGCGACATCCTGAATTTCCCGCAGGGGACGATTCTGGATCATATGTGGGTGTCAGTTCTGGGGTTTGCGATGCTGGCGTATGCGCTTTACTACTTTGCACGAAAGCCGCTGAAGAAGTAAGTGGTGGCTTCAGATGAGTGTGGTGAGTACGTGAAGGGCGCCGAAAAGCAAAAGCAGATTCTTCGCTCACCACCCCCAAAACGGAACTGCGTCTGGGGCCCCGTTCGCTCAGAATGACACGATCGATATTGAGGCCGGTTCGCTCGGAACGACACCGCCGATTATGTTCAGATATCGGACTCAGGACACAGCGACCCAGGAGTGGCTTTAGCGGGCCAGGTGCCAGATGTGCCAGATTCCGTAGGCGAGCACAAACATGCCGACTTCAAAGAAGAAGGCAGAGCGAAGACCACGAGCACAGCCAAGGCCGTCGGGATTCGATTCTGGCCATTCGTTGGGGGTGTTCTTGGCGAAGACAGGGGAATCGCAGATCGATACGACATTGTCCGGCGCAAAAAACGGAGCGGAAACGGCAGACTCACGAACTGCGGCGGACCGGAACTCATAGACGGTTTGGCTCGGCACGAAGAAAATCTCCACCTGGGGGCACTTGCTGGAGGATGCATACACCCCTTCAGGACTAGAGCAACTTGCTCTCGCGGAATAAAGCGATTCTCCTGCTGTCTCTTCAGGAAATATGTGATTTATATCACTTCCCTAGCGGGGCAGTGAAATTATTTGCAGGAAAACGCGGGACCTAATTCGGATGCTTCATTTCCTGGCGAAGAGATGGTCTGGAACGAGCCTGTGAGGGCGGCAGATGGAGATCTGCCGATTAGGAAAACACCGATAAACAGGAGCAGATTCTTCGCTCACCACCCCAAACGGAGAGACCTTTGGGGCCCCGTTCTCTCAGAATGACACCGCTGATTAGGGGTTGTGTTCACTTGGACGCTCCGGCTCAGGCGGGGTGTTTGCGGAAGACGATCTGGAGTTCGTGACGCCAGTCTTCGCTGAGGGCAATCAGTTCCCAGTCAACTTCAGGGGAAAGATAGCGCAGGATGGGGAGATTGGCTGGGTGGATGCGCAACGCGGGGGCGGCCAGGAGAAGACGCGGACGCAGTGACGAAACTTCTACCCCGGGAAAGTAGCCCTCGCGTTCGAACGCCGATATCGGCCGGTCGCTGCCGGCAGTGCGTTGCCTATCGGCATTGAGGGCGCGGACGCGAATCCAGTAGTCGAGAGCCTGGAGAGGGAGATGCATGTCTTCGTCGGCTTTGAGTTCAATGACGACCAGGCGGCCATCTCGATCAAGGGTGAGCAAATCGAGCATGCCGCGATCGCCGGATGATAGGGCCGGGACCTGGGCATAAATCTGATCACCGCGAATGGAGGGCAGCAGGTTTCCGAGTCCACCGCGAAATTCGGATTCGAGCCAGCGCTCGGGCTGGATGCGGAAGAGCGGATCTTTGTGTACGCCGTCGCGATGGCGGCTTCGAAATAGCCGCGCGCAGAGTTCGCAGCAGAGGTCTCGAGTCTCGTCGGTCAGCGGGGTTTCATTGGAGCCGGCGCCGAAGGTGATCTGCTGTTCAGGGGCGAAGGAATGGGCATCGGCGCTGTGACGCACACGGGCAAATTCGAGGCCATGCAGGATTAATCCGACTTCGGCCGCGGAGCGTGGACGGATTTCGATGCGTTGTCTTGCGCCGGCTGGGAGCAGATTCAAGATTGTGTCGATGCCGGGTTGGCAACGCGTGAGGGCTGCTTGCGGGGAAAAGGCGTGGATGAGGCGCACGACCTGGTTGCCTCTGTCGCGGAATTCGACGGGCGCGAGTTCCTCGCTGCGCTCATCGAGCGAGAAGAGCTGAAAATCGGCGGCAGCGTGGTTAAGCCAGGCCATCCGCTCGGCCGTGGTTTGCTCATTTCCCTTTGGGACGATGACTTTGAGCGAGCCAAAGTGGCGGCGGGCATCGCTTTTCTGGCGGCAATAGTCGAGCCAGAGAATGCCCAGGGTAAGGATGCCGTCGATGGTGGCGGCGGATTCTGTTTCGCTCACGCCGATGATGGCTTCGGCGGCAGTGCCGCGAAGAAGGCGGCCTCGAATGTAGGCGGGCCCGAAGCTGTGCTCGAGATCCATCGCGGAACGAAAGCCGTCGACCTTGGCGCCAGGAAAAGCGCGGGTGAAGACACGTTCAAGGAGCCGCTGGAAGTTGCGACGCGCGGAGTCGCGGGCTGTGGGCGTGCGGCGGTCGCTATTGGGGACAAGTTCGAGAGCCTGCGGCTTTGCAGCGCCCATGCGACGGGTGATGACGCGCAGGCATTGAGCGCGCGGTTGAATCTCGACGACTGTACGGATGAGGTTGCGCTCTTCACTCCAAAGCTGGAGGAGACAGCGCCCGTGGGACTCGATGACGGAGTAGCGCGCAAGTCGCATGTCGAAGAGGATGCGGCCATCTTCGAGGAGAGCGGCGGCGGGATGGGCGGCGAGGTATTCTTCGAGGGTGTCGCCGAGTTTGGCGGCGGAAGGTGCTTCAACTGCGGTGGTCACCCGACGCCTACCAGTTCTGCCGCGCGCGGAGATTCGTGATGTGCGCCGCGTGATGGCGCGAGTGCCAGGCGTAAATGGCGAGCACGGTGGCGAGATTCTGGCGGCCGTTCTCGGGATGCACGTAGCCGCGTTCGAAGTCGGCATCGGAGAGCGTTTCGAGGAGTGCCACCCAGCGTTCGTGCAGGGCGCCAACCATCGCGAGGGATCCGTCGATGGGCAGACGGCTGTCGGCCAGCCGCGCCCAGGCGGCCTCGTCATAGGGTTTGATGGTGGGCCAGTCCTCAGTGAGGGCAAGCTTGGTGCGGACGTACGCGTTGGCGTGGCTGTCGGCGATGTGATGCACGAGCTGGCGCACGGTCCAGCCGCCTTCGCGGTAGGGCGTATCGAGTTGCAGGTGGCTCAGGCCGTAGACGGCGGCCTGCAGCGCGGAAGGAAGCAGGCGGAGCGTGGTGATTTGATCGGTTCGGACTGCTGGTTCAGACGAAGAGGGCGGCGCAAAGCGGCCGATGGGATAGCGGAGGTCGTCCAATTCTGTCATTGCCCAAAACCTGGAGGGCTCGCGGACGCGGCTGGAGGGCGGCACGGCGCGAGGTGAAGCTATCTAGCAGCTGTGGGGTGCTTTGGCATCTTGTGTTTCGGAGCGTGCTTGAGAGCCTCGTTCTTCGGGTGCATGGCCGTGGGATGCACCCCGACACGCGGGTCCTTGGGAGGTTTTTTATGAAAATGCCAAACGCCAAAGGCCGGAGCGGCACACAACCCCAGTAACAGCGCCGTAACTGCAATTTTCCTCATGGCAGGAATGTAGCACGAGATTGGAGCGGGGGATAGTACCGGAGGTCACCGGACCAAAAAGAGGTAATACGTCAAGGGTAGACAGGAGGAAACCTGATCAAACCCTGCGCCGAATTGGCCCCATCGTGGAGAGGGCCTATCGTAGTGTTTCGCTGCGAATCCTGCGGGTCGATCGCTGGGTTAACATCAACCTGACTTGCGACCAAACACACACCTCTCAGGGGCTCAATCCCGCTGTTTGCGCCGGTCTTTTGCGGCACGACTAAAATCGTGCCATCTCAGAGCCTGCCCCGCCACATGAGACTTTGCGATGGTGTTTTAGGCCCTGTGATGGTGGTGGTGATGGTGATGGTGGTGATGCGTAGTCGCGGCGAACGCTGGAGCGGCGAACACCAGGACCAGGAGCACAGCAGCAAGAATCTTCTTCATGAGGAGAATTTAGCATGGCGCGGATTGAGAAAACCAGCGTGGCGAGCGCTTGAATCAAAAAAGGAACGCTTTGTGCCGGAATGCGGTCCACGGCGAAGAGGCGTAAACTAAATGCAGCGATGAGTCTACCTTTACCTTCCCCCCAGCCTAGTCACAGACGTTACTTTTTTGAAAAATTTGGAATCACCGAGCGGCTGCTGGAGCGCTGCCTGGGCGAGGCCCTTTCCGCGGGCGGAGACTACGCCGATCTCTATTTTGAGTCGGTGACTTCGACGTCGCTGGGAGTTGACGAGCAGATTGTTAAGTCGGCCAGCACGGGTACGAGTGCAGGGTGCGGCATTCGCGTGCTGTCGGGGGAGCGGACCGGTTACGCCTACACCGACAACCTGAGTTCAGAGCGGCTGTTGCACGCGGCGCGGACAGCAGCATTGATCGCGTCGGGCCCAGCCAAGCAGCTGGTGCAGGGATTTACCGAGACGGAGGGGGCAGATCTGTATCCGGTTCCGCTGGGTGGGTTTGACCTGGACCTTGCGGCGCGGCTGGAAATGATTCTCAGGGCTGACCGGGCGGCTCGGGCGTATGATCCGCGGATTGTGCAGGTGCGGGCAGGATACAGCGAGGAGCTGCGGCGAATTCTTGTGGCGGCTTCGGATGGGGCGTTTGCCAGCGATACGCAGCCGTTGTGCCGGTTGAATGTGTTCGTGATCGCCAAGGATGGCGCGACGACGACCAAGGGGTCGGCAGGTGGAGGCGGAAGAGCCGGGCTGGAGCAGTTTGCGGGTTCGAAGAGTCCGGAGCACCTGGCGCAGGAGGCCGCGAGGGGAGCGGTTCTGCAGCTTGGCGCAGTGCCGGCGCCAGCAGGCGAGATGCAGGTGGTGCTGGGTCCGGGATGGCCGGGCGTGCTGCTGCATGAAGCCGTGGGGCATGGGCTTGAGGCAGACTTCAATCGCAAGGGGACCTCGGCGTTTACGGGGTTGATCGGGCGGTCGGTGGCGAGTTCCAAAGTGACGGTAGTGGATAACGGAACGATGGCCGGGCGGCGCGGGTCGCTGAATGTGGACGACGAGGGATCGCCCACGCAGGAAACGGTGCTGATTGAAAACGGCATTCTGAAGGGATATCTGACCGACAAGCTTTCGGCACGACTGACGGGAGCGGCGAATACGGGGTCGGGGCGGCGGGAAAGCTATCATTGCATTCCCATGCCGCGCATGACGAATACCTACATGCTGGCGGGTGAGGATGCGCCGGAGGATATTCTGCGCTCGGTGAAGCGGGGCTTGTATGCCGTTAATTTCGGTGGCGGACAGGTGGACATCACGAACGGAAAGTTTGTGTTCTCGGCTTCCGAAGCGTATTTGATTGAGGATGGCAAGATTACGGCACCGGTCAAGGATGCGACGCTGATCGGGAATGGGCCGGAGGCGCTGAAGTACGTCTCGATGGTGGGGAACGATCTGAAGCTCGACGAGGGGATCGGGACCTGCGGGAAAGACGGGCAGAGCGTGCCGGTAGGCGTGGGGATGCCGACGATCAAGCTGGACAAGATGACGGTGGGCGGGACGGGACGATAGGAGTTTGTTCCCACGGTCTTTGTGTTTCCGGGTCTAAAGGACCGCATCAGTTTCAAGGCACCGTGTGGCTCCTCTTGCTGCCTTCTCCGGGCTCCTCAGAATGGGAGCTTGATGCTTTCCCACCCATGCGATGAGCTTTGCATGGATAGTCCCCACTACCGAGCGGAGTGGGCCCGCGAAAAGCGGGTGTTTCGATCCATTCTGCATTTGTAATATGGGGAGAGAAAAGCAACTGCAGGTTCCTCGATTCCCATTCGGTCGCTCGGAATGACACCTTGGAGAAGCAAGCAATTCTGGTATCTCATTTCTGGTGCGCGGCGAGCCATTTGGCGACGCGGTCCTGCGCGGCGGCGAGGTCGGACGGGCTGAGGTGCTGGGCTACCAGGTCGCGGGCCTTGGCGGCATCCTGCTGGCGTGAGCCGGACCAGCTTCTGGCCGCCAAATCGAGCCACAAGTACGACTCGACGAGATTTACAGGGACACCCTGGCCGTTGGCGTACAGGGATCCGAGGTTGAACTGGGCACGGGGCAATCCCTGCTCGGCGGCCCTGGTGTACCAGGATGCGGCCTGGGCATAGTCGCGCGCGAGGCCGGTGCCATTGTCATAGAGCAGGGCGAGGTTGAACTGGGCGGAGGCATTTCCCTGTTCGGCGGCGCGACGATAGAGGTCGGCGGCCTGGGTGTAGTCCTGCGGCACACCAATGCCGCGCTCGTAGAGGGTGCCAAGGTTGTATTCAGCCTCGGGAAGATGCTGGAGGGCGGCCTTGCGATACCAGCCGGCGGCTTCGGCATCATCCTGCGGGACTCCATCGCCCCGGTCGTAGAGCAGGCCGAGGTGGAGTTGGGCAGGGGCAAAGCCCTGCTCGGCAGCTCTGCGGTAGAGGGTGGCGGCCTTCGTGCTGTCCTGCGCGACACCGCTGCCGGATTCATAGAGCGCGCCAAGGTCGAATTGCGCTCGCGGGAGCCCGTGATCAGAAGCCTTCTCGATCCAGGAGAAGGCCCTGGTGTAATCCAACGCGACGGAGATGCCCGAAAGATAGGCTTCTCCCACGGCGAGCTGCGCCTGCGCGTCACCGGCGTCGGCTTTCTTCTGCACACCTGGATCGAGGACTGCCTTTTGCGCGAGAAGTGGAAGACATACAAAAACACCGAGGCAGATCGAAAGCGAAAGGGCGGGGCGCAGCGTCATAAATGCCTTTCAAGGGAACTCAACACGATAGCAAATTGCAGGGAATCCGGTTGTGATCGTCGCCTGCCGGCGTGGGAAAGCGGCGGGATGCGTTGGACGATGGCGGTTTGTTAAGGTTGACCCATGCCCGAAGTCGTTCAACTCCCCGATGTGTCCGCTATCGATCTCGAATCTCTTGCAACCGATGTTGTGGCGCTGGCCATGAAGGCAGGCGCCAGCGACGCCGAGGCCGTCGTCCGGGAGGGCGACGAGTTCAGCGTGAATGTGCGCATGGGCCAGGTGGAGACGCTGAAGGAATCGGGCTCGCGCGGGCTGGGGTTGCGGGTGTTTCTGGGCAAGCATCGGCTTCGGCGTCGACCAGCGATCTGACGGCAGAGGGGATTCGCCAGCTGGTTGACGGCGCGATGGCGCTGGCGAAGGTGACGGAGGAAGATCCGTTCATCGGGCTGCCGGAAGCCGAGGAGTTCGGCGCGATCGCCGGACGACCTGCACCTCTACTTACGACGACGTGTACTCGCTGCCGGGGCCGGAGCGGATCGAATGGGCGCGGCGGGCTGAGGCGGCGGCGATGGCGGCGGACCCGCGCATCACGAACTCCGACGGCGGCAGCTTCGACGCGGCAACGGGCGGCAAGGCGCTGGCCAACTCGCGCGGATTTGTGGGCAGCTATCGCACGAGCTATGCGGGCGTTTCGGCGGCGCCGCTGGCCATGGATGCGAACGGGAAGATGCAGCGCGACGGATGGTGGTCGAGCGCGCGGCGGATCGGCGAACCTTGAATCGCCGGAAGCGGTTGGCAAAGAAGCGGCGCGGCGGACGCTGCGGCGGCTGGGAGCGCGGCGCGTGCCGACGCAGCGGGTGCCGATTGTCTTTGCGCCGGAGACGGCGCGGTCGCTGATCGGCTCGGTGTTCGATGCGGCTTCGGGCGATGCCATCTGGCGGCAGCGCTTCGTTTCTGGCGGGAAAACTGGGCGAGACGATTGGCGCCGCGACGCTGACGATCGTGGATGACAACACGATGCTGCTGCCGACGGGCGTGGGAGGATTTGGAAGCATCGCCGTTTGATGGCGAAGGCCTGCCGTCGCGGCGGACGGTTGTGGTGGAGGGCGGAGTGCTGCGCAACTACCTGCTGAACACCTATGCGGCGCGGAAGCTGGGATGAAGTCGACGCATAATGCTTCGCGCGGGCTGGCGGGCGCGCCGGGAATCGGCTGCGGCAATCTCTATCTCGAGCCGGGAACGCAGACGCCGGAGGAGATCATCGGGGGCGTCAAGGCGGGACTCTACGTGACGAGCCTGATGGGATTCGGCACAAATATTGTGACGGGCGATTACTCGCGCGGGGCCGCAGGATTGTGGATTGAGGATGGGCAACTGACGCACGCGGTCGAAGAGATGACGATTGCCGGGCATCTGGCGGAGATGCTGAGGAATGTGACGGCGATCGGCAACGATCTGGTGTTTCGCGGATCGGTGGCGTCGCCGACGCTGCGGATTGATGGGATGACGATCGCAGGGGCGTGAGCAACC
This sequence comes from uncultured Acidobacteriaceae bacterium, assembly GCA_963830285.1. Lineage (GTDB taxonomy): Bacteria > Acidobacteriota > Terriglobia > Terriglobales > Acidobacteriaceae > Telmatobacter. Next base: position 268,310 of record CAWHLU010000004.1, on the reverse strand, counting down.
GGCTCTCAGCCGTCAGCTTTCAGCTATCAGTTCGGCGCGAAGGTGCTGAGTGGGTTCGCGGAGTTAGCCGCGTGTTGCGCGTGTTAGCGAGTTAGCTGGGTTAGCGGGTTCTGTGCCGGTGCACGCATTGAGTGAACCGAACAAAGTCGATGGAGCAGATTGCCTTCGATCCGGCGGAGCCGAAGTTGGCTTTGGACCTGCTGCCGCGGGCGCCGGCGGTATTTGCGCTGTATGGAGCCGAGGCGAAGGACGAGCCTTACATCGGGCGGACGCCGAATTTGCGCGGGCGTCTGGAGCGGCTGCTGCAGCCTTCGGCGAAGCATCCGCGACGGCTGCAGTTGGCGGGGCGGGTGCGGCGGATTGCGTTTCGGCGGACGGGGTCGGATTTCGAATCGCTGCTTACGCAGTTTTCCCTTTTGGAGGAGATTTACGGCGCAAAAACGCTGGAGAGGATGCATCTGCGGGCGCCGGCGTTTGTGCGGTACCTGGGCGGGAATCCTTATCCGCGCATTGTGGTGACCAACAAGCCAAGCCAGAGCGAGGCCGATTGGGCATATGGGCCCTTTGCTTCGCGGGCGGCGGCGGAGCGCTTCGCAGAAGAAGCGCTGAAGCTGTTTCTACTGCGGCGATGCACGGACGATCTGAATCCCGACCCGAGCCATCCAGGATGCGTGTACTCGGAGATGAAGATGTGCCTTGCGCCCTGCTACAAGGGCTGCACGGATGAACGCTACGCCGAAGAGGCCATGGGCGTTCAGGATTTTCTGGCAACGCGCGGCGAGAGCAAGCTGGTCGTGCTGCGTGACGAGCGGGAGGCGGCTTCGGCCAGGCTGGCGTTTGAAGATGCGGCGACTTTGCATGCACAGGTGCAAAAGGTCGAGGCGGTGCGAGCGCTGGCGCCGGAGCTGGTGCAGCCACTGAGCAGGCTGCGGGCTGTCATCTTGCAGCCACCTGCGGCGGGGCCAACCGTCGGGAACCCCCTGGATGAGGCGCAACCGAGCGCGGTCGCTGTCTTTCTATATCAAAGCGGCATGATTCGGGGGCCGATTCTGTTTTCCACGATCGGCATGCGGATCCAGAACGAACAGTCGGGATCGAGTTCCCTGTTTGCACAGCCGATGGCGCTGGAGGCAGTGCCGGAAGATACAGGGAATAGGGAACAGGGAATAGGAAATAACGATCAAGAACGAGTCGCTCAGGAAAAGGTTCCGCGGACAATGCTGGAGGCACGGATGGAGGCGGTGCTGGCGGAGCTTGAGGAGGACACGGGACCGCCGTCGGCGACTGTGCGGCAGGGACACCTGGCGCTCCTGAAACGGTGGTATTACCGGCCGGAGGTGAAGCGTGAGGGCGAAGTTTGCTTCCCGGGCGAGCATGGCCAGTGGCCCATCAAGTCGATGCTGCGGGCGGCGGGTCGTGTGGCAGCGAAATCACTGACACATGCGACACGCGCTTAGCAAGATGACTGTCGAAGGTGGCGATGACGAAAGCAAAGACGATCCGAGAGATGCTGGTACCCGGCAAACGGCTTGAAGCCGGCCGCGCGTGCGAAGTCGCCGCCCTGCTTTTGAAGAATGCTCGCAGGACGGGGCAGGTGGTGGAGTGCCTCTGGGATGAAGAGCCCGGGGTGGCCAATCGCGCCGCCGATGCCCTGGAGCGCGCCTCATGCAGACGACCGCAGCTCCTGACGCACTGGAAGGACGCGCTGCTGGACCGGATGCTCGACGCTTCGGAAAACAAACTTCGGTGGAACCTGGCGCTAACGATCACGCGGACTTCGCTCACCGAGACTGAAAGCAGGCGCGCGGCTGCGATCCTTCGCTCGTGGCTCGACGATAAGAGTTCTATCGTGAAAACGAGCGCCATGCACGGGCTGGCAGGGTTGACACGCTGGGACCCGTCTCTGTTGCCGGAGGTCATGGATATGCTTCGTTTGCTCAGCCGGAGTGGTACACCAGCCATGCGTGCGCGGGGGCGCATTTTGCTGAAGCGAATGGAAGCGGGCAAGGCGTTGCCGGTAATCACGGGAGCGTTGCCAGGGGGCCCCAGCGATGCCGTCGAATACCCTCCCCACGAAGCGAATCACATTGCAGGCGCAGCGCTACGGCTGAGCCGGGCGGTGATAAACTGACCGGGCACGGATGGGTGCCCAAGACGCATATGGTTCAACTGCTTCCGGCCCAAAGATGATTGAACTTCTGCCAGCCTAAAGATGATAGAGCTTCTACCTTCGATTTTATCGGCGGATTTTGCGCACCTCGGGGACGAGGTTGCCGCGGCGGAGCGAGGCGGCGGCACGGTGATCCATGTCGACATCATGGACGGGCATTTCGTGCCCAATATCACGATCGGGCCGCCTGTGGTTGCCAGCCTGCGCAAGGCTACGAAATTGCCGCTCGACTGCCACCTGATGATCGAGAATCCGGACGAGTTCATTCCCGCCTTTGCCGATGCCGGGGCGAACTGGGTGAGCGTGCACTACGAGGTTTGCCGGCACCTGCACCGGTCGCTGATGCACATCGCCGACCATGGAATGCAGCCCGGGGTGGTGCTGAATCCGGCAACGCGGGTAGAGCTGATCCGCGACATTTTGCCGATGGTGCACCATGTGCTGATCATGAGCGTGAATCCGGGATTCGGGGGGCAGAGCTTCATTCCGTTTGCGCTGGACAAGATTCGGCGGCTGGTGGAATTGCGCAAGGAACTGGGGCTGGCATTTAAGATCGAAGTGGACGGCGGCGTGGCTCACGATACGGTCGCCCAGGTCGTCCAAGCAGGTGCGGAGCTATTGGTAGCCGGGAATGCAGTGTTTGGCGCAGGGCAGGCCGAAAGGGATGCCCGCGCATTGCTGGCCGCGGCTCGCGCAGCCGCAAGTGAGTCTGATCTTGTAAACGTGTGAAGGATGGCAGCTTTCCCCCTGCCGCAAATTGAGGTGGTATGAACCGGTTGTCGAGAAGTATTGCTGCGTTGGCGCTGGCGTCGCTGGTGCTGTCCGGGGTTACGGCCCAAGCCAAGGAAAAGAAGCCCAAGCACAAGAAATCGCAGGATTTGACCGCGAATCCTCTGGCGGGCGTGAACTCGAAGCAGCCCGATAAGGAGCTCTTCGACAAGGCAATGCTCGCGTTGAAAAAGGGACGCTACGATGTGGCGCGCCTGGATCTGCAGACCATGCTCAACACCTATCCGGACTCGGAATACCGGATGCGTGCCAAGCTGGCAGTAGGCGACAGCTGGTTCAAAGAAGGCGGGACTGCGGCGCTGACGCAAGCCGAAAGCGAATACAAAGACTTCATCACCTTCTTCCCCAACGCGCCTGAGGCGGCGGAAGCGCAGATGAAGGTGGGCGACATCTATTACCAGCAGATGGAAAAGCCCGACCGCGACTACAACAACGCGCAGGATGCGGAGAAGGAGTACCGGACCATGATCAACATGTTCCCGGACTCGCCGCTGATTCCGCGGGCCAAGCAGAAGCTGCGCGATGTGCAGGAGGTTCTGGCGGAGCGCGAGACGCAGATCGGCCTTTACTATGAGAGCCGCGACAACTTCCCTGCCGCGATTGCCCGGCTTGAGACGGTGGCCGATGCGTACCCGCTGTATTCCAAGAGCGACCAGGCGCTGTTGGCGATCGGGGATGCCTACGCCGGCGAGGCCCACGCGGTCATGGTCGCGCCGAATATCAACGGTGCGGTGCGCGAGCGGCTGCACAGCATGTATGAGGAAAAAGCGGCGACCGCGTATGCGAAGGTGATTGCCCGCTACCCGATGGCGCCGCATGTTGAGGATGCACGCGACCGGCTGGTGGCGATGAACCGGCCTGTGCCGGAGCCCACCGACGCGGCCGTAGCCGAAAACGACGCAGAGCAGAAGAGCATGCGGCCGATCCGGTTTACCGACAATGTACTCGGAATCATCAAGCGCGGTCCGACGATGGTGGAAGCCGCACACGTGGGTGAGCCTTCGCTTGAGGATCCGAAGCGTACGCTGGCGCCCGAAGTAAGCAAGGAGAACCTCGCGCTCTTCGCAAAGGCGCTGAACGAGGGAAAGCCGCCTACGCCGACAGCCGTGACGCCGACCGGGCCGAATGAACCTCCGCGCAGCGATCAGCCTTCAACGGTTCAGCTTGCTCCTCCGGGAAGCGGTGGTACCGGAGTAGGTGTAACGATTGTGAATGCACCGAACGGAGAGGCAGCAGCGACGCCGAGCAGCAATGACGCGGTTCCCGCAGGAACGCCCGGGGATCCGAACAATGCGCTGGTGAAGCCGGTTGGCCCGAACAATACGGTTCTGCCGGCAGCAGAAAAGCCGGCCGAAGCGCCGGTGCCGCTGAATGACATCAAGCCGGGCACCGGACAGCAGCAGACCGCTGACGATGCGGCGAAGAAGAAGCCGAAGGCCGATCTGAACGAAGAGTCTTCAAGCAAGAAGAAAAAGAAGAAGGGTCTCGGCAAGCTGAACCCGTTCTAGCGACAGAGAACAAGGGAACGAGAGACCAAGGCCGCACTTGATGAAGGTGCGGCCTTTGGTTTTGCATGTTGAAGGCAAGAGGGATGGCAGAAAGCCGAGTTGTCAAATCTGCTAAAGTGAAGGTAGTCCCACCTGTCTGAAATCCTTGTGAAAGCTTGGTTTCTACGCAAAACCCAGGGGCTCGCTGACAATTCCCATGCCGCACGATCTGCCTAAAGCCTACGACCCCACTGCTATTGAAGATCACTGGGCTGAGTACTGGGTGCGCGAGAAGCTCTTCGCCCAACCAACGCCGGCCCCTGAGGATCGCCTGGACGGACAGTCCGCCTTCACGATTCTGCTGCCCCCTCCCAATGTGACCGGCAATCTGCACATGGGGCACATGTTCGAGCACACCGAGAGCGACATCCTGATCCGATGGCACCGGATGTGCGGCAATCGCGTGCTCTGGATTCCGGGAACGGACCATGCCGGCATCGCTACCCAGATGCTGGTGGAACGCCAGATCACGACCGAAGGCACCACGCGGCAGCAGATGGGCCGCGAAAGATTCGTCGAGCGCGTGTGGGAGTGGCGGCGGCACTACGGAGGCGCGATTCTCGGCCAGATGAAGCGCCTGGGCGCGTCCGTCGACTGGGACCGCGAGTACTTCACCATGGATGAGCGGCTTTCCGTGGCGGTGCGCGAGGCGTTTGTCCGGCTGTACGAGCAGGGGCTTATCTATCGCGGCGCCTACATCGTGAACTGGTGCCCACGCTGCCAGACGGCCATCAGCGATCTGGAAGTGGTGTACGACGAGCACAAGGGACATTTGTGGGAGATTCGGTACCCCGTGATCGGCGATGACGGCAAGGATACTGGCGAGTTTCTGACCGTTGCGACTACGCGACCGGAGACGATGCTGGGCGACGTGGCTGTGGCCGTCCATCCTGACGACGAGCGCTACAAGCACTTGCATGGGAAAAAGCTGCGGCTGCCGTTGGTGGGGCGCGAGATTCCGGTGATCACCGATGAGTGGGTCAGTCCTGAGTTCGGCACGGGCGCAGTAAAGGTGACGCCGGCGCACGACCCGAATGACTTTGCGCTGGGGCAGCGGCACGATCTTCCTTCGATCAGCGTCATGGACGATACGGCGCACATCAACGCCGAGGGCGGCGCGTACGCGGGGCTGGACCGGTTTGTCGCACGCAAAAAGATTGTGGCTGATCTCGAAGAGATGAGCCTGCTTGCCGGTATCAAGGATCACGTGAACAACGTGGGCCATTGCGATCGTTGCAAGACGGTGGTGGAGCCGCGGCTTTCGCTGCAGTGGTTCATCAAGATTCAGCCGCTCGCGGACAAGGCAATCGCGGCCGTGAAGGAAGGCCACATCAAGTTCACGCCGGAGATGTACGCGAAGACGTACCTGAACTGGATGGAGAACATCCACGACTGGTGCATCTCGCGGCAACTGTGGTGGGGCCATCGCATTCCGGCGTGGCATTGTTCGGTCTGCCACAAGATCACGGTAGGACGCGAGGATCCGACGAAGTGCGCGCATTGCGGATCGGAGCAGATCACGCAGTCGACGGACGTGCTGGATACGTGGTTTTCTTCAGGGCTGCTGCCGGTGTCGGTATTTGGATGGCCGAATATTGCGGCTGAAAATCGCGCGGATTTTGACGCATTTTATCCGACGAGTTTGCTGGTTACGGGCTTTGACATTCTGTTCTTCTGGGTGGCCCGGATGATCATGCTGGGCTGCTGGTTTGCGGATGATGTGAAGATGCCGGATGGTTCGGCGCGCACGTTGAAGGACTCGGTTCCCTTTCGCGAGGTATACATTCACGCGCTGGTGCGGGATGCGAATCGCGAGAAGATGTCGAAGACCAAGGGCAACGTGGTCGATCCGATCGAGATTGTGAAGCAGTACGGGACGGATGCGGTGCGGTTCACGCTGGCCTCGATGGCTTCGCCGGGAACGGATATTGCGTTCAATGTGGCGCGGACAGAGGGGTACCGGGCGTTTGCGAACAAGATATGGAATGCGGCGCGGTTTATGTTTATGAATATCGACCGGGCTGCGGAAACCGGGATCAGCGTTGATATGGCCGCGATGGGCGGAATGCCAACAGTAACACCGGATGCGCCTCTCGAGTCCCGCTGGATTGTTGCCGAACTAAACACCACGGCAGAAAAAGTTAACCAGGCGCTTGAGAACTATCGTTTCGACGACGCGGCAAATGCGATCTACCAGTTCTTCTGGGGAAGTTTCTGCGACTGGTATCTGGAAATCGTGAAGCTGAACCTCGACTTCAGCGAGGGCGCAGACAAGGCGCGCACGAAAGCCGCGCTGACTACGCTTGTCGGAGTGTTCGAGGCTTCGTTGCGGCTGCTGTCGCCGTTGATGCCATTCTTGACCGAGGAGGTTTGGCACGCAGTTCATGACGGCACTCCACCGGCGAAGTCGATTGCGTTGACGCGGTTCCCGCAGGCCGATGACTCGGTGATCGACAAGGGCGCTCTGGACGGGATGACACTGTTGCAGGAATTGATCGTTGAGGTTCGTGCGCTGCGAAAGGAGATCGGCGTCGAAGAGAAGGCTGTGGTGCCGATCGAGGTCCGCATCGACGCAGACCTGAAACAGGTCATCAGCGGAAACCTGGCAATCATCGAACGACTGGCCCGCGTGAGCGATGTGAGATTTGTTGATCGAATCTCAGCGGGTCTCGCCAGACACTCAAGACCGCAGTTCGATGTGGCAGTGATCTACGAGCGCAAGATCGACGTTGCAGCCGAGCGCGCGAAGAAGGATAAGGAAATCGCGCAGCAGGAGAAGAACATTGCCAACTCTGATCGGCAACTCAACAATCCAGGATTTACGGCGAAGGCTCCGGCGCACATTGTCGAGGGGTTGAAGAAACAGCGGGACGAGGCACAGCAGTTGCTGGACAAGCTGCGCAGGGATCTCGATTCTCTGCCGCCTGAGTAGGCGACGTAGCGCATGGCGTGCGTATGCAGAGATTGTGTTCAGCATTCCAGAATCCTTGGAATCGTGCAGCCGCCGAAGTCGAAGGCGTCGATCCACAGGGCGTATCGGGCTGCGGCGAAGCTCTGGCATCCGGATAAATTTGAAGGCAACGTGAACAAGCGGGCCGAGGCGGAAGAGCGGTTCAAGCGCATTCATGCGGCCTACCAGGCGCTTTGCGTGCACTTCGAGAATCCGACGAGAGAGCTGCCTGAGGCGGATTTTGTTGTTCCGATCCGCAAGATTCCAACGCCGAAGATTGTTTTCGGAGATGAGCCCGATTGCTTTGTGGCGCCAAATTTTCCTGAGCGTGTTCGTGAAGTCATTGCGGGGGTGCGGGTGGAGGCCTCGGATCCTCCGGTGGCATTTATCGAATTGTCGCCCGGAACAGCGAGCAATTCGCAATTTATCCTTTTGACGGGGCACCGCATGTACGTCCGCGACCAAAAGGGACTGCTCTCGGTGGTCTGGTATTCAGACCTGGGAAGCATCAGGCTCGTCGATCGCAAAGATGAGAAGCAGGGCGCGTGGCAAAGAATTGCGGATAAGATTGCCGGGAAGACGCAGACGCTGTTCTCTCCAGATCGATCGACTGGACCTAAGCCGGTTTCACGCTTTCACCGACAGCCCGGATGACAGCATTAAGAAAGTTGTTTATAACTTTCTACGACAAATGAAATCGAATTGGCAGTCTTAGAGTAAAACCAGAGTTGATGTACCCCGAATGTATTCTGATAAGGGTTACCGCTCCCTGATGGTCGCGTCAACTTAAATGTCGCGGCCCAGGACACAGTAACTCTGGTTTTACCGGAGCCATCGAAGGAAGAACGAATGGATTGGAAGAGCCACCGCGTAGATGCATTGCTGGAGCAGGCCCTGCTGGAAGACAAGGCCGTGAGCGATGCCACGACCAACGTGACCATCGACCCTAACCTGCGCGCTTCCGCCTCGATCATCGCGAAGCAGGAGTTGGTGGTGGCCGGATTGGGTGCGGTGCCACGGTTCCTGGAGATCTTCGCGCGGCTCGATCCGCGACCGGCGGCGCACACGCGATTCGACGTGATCAGCCACCCGGAGATCTTTGATGGCGTGCGGGTGCGCAAGGGCCAGGTGCTCGCGGTGATTCGCCACAATGCGCGAGTGCTGCTGAGTTGCGAACGGGTGATTCTGAACCTGATTCAGCACCTGAGCGGCATCGCCACACTCACGCGGCAATATGTGGATGCAATCCAGGGGACGAAAGCCCGCGTGCTCGACACGCGCAAGACCGTGCCGGGAATGCGCGCGCTGGAGAAATACGCGGTCCTTTGCGGCGGAGGAACGAATCATCGGCTCGATCTGTCGTCGGGGATTCTGATCAAGAATAATCACATTTCGCTTGGGGGCGGGTTGCGCACGGCGCTCACCAACGCTATCGAAAAGCGCAAGCCGGGCAATCGTATCGAGGTGGAAGTGCGCACCCAGAAGGAACTGGAAGAAGCGCTCGAATACGGCGGAGAGGCCATCCTGCTGGACAACATGACACCCGCGCAGGTGCAAACGTCGGTGGAGCGCATTCGCAAGGAAGACCGCTGGATTCCAATTGAAGCTTCAGGGGGCATCGTGCTCGAGAACATCCGCGCCTACGCCGAGGCGGGCGCGGATTTCATCAGCGTGGGAGCGCTGACGCACTCCGCCAAGGCCGCCGATATCTCGATGAGCATTGTTGCGGAGCCTGCCTGAAGAACAGTTCTCATCGGCCGAAATCAACCACCCACTAGAGCCATGGGACCCGCCTTGTTGTTGGGTCTCATAATTGCATATGAAGCTGTTGAGGTATTCATGAGACCGGTTGCGAGCGTGTACGACCTTGCCGCTATGGAGGCAGAGCTTGCCGGTACCATCTTTGCGGGCAAGCTGCAATTCTCTCCCGTAACTGGATCCACAAACACCGATGCGCTTGCGGCTGCACGAAACGGGGCTGCGCACGGGGCTGTGATTTTTGCAGACGAACAAACGGCGGGACGGGGGCGGGGCAATCACAAGTGGCAATCGAAGGCGGGCGAGGGCCTGTATGTGAGCGTGGTAATGCGGCCGAGTCTTTCAGCTGCACAGATTCCCCTGATTCCACTGGCGGCGGGATTGGCGGCAACGGAAGCAGTGCGTGCAGTTGCGGGAGTCGCAATTGACCTGCGTTGGCCAAACGATTTGTTGATCGGACCGCGCAAGGTCGGCGGCATCCTGGTGGAGTCGAAGACAGAGGCTGCAGGGCTGGCATTTGCGGTCATCGGGATCGGCATCAACGTGCATCAGCGCGACTTTGATCCTGCGCACTCGACGCCTGCCACTTCGCTCGACATCGCCGCGGGTGAGCGCGTCAGCGGGCAGGCGCTGCTTGTTGCCCTGCTAAAATCGCTGGAGCGCGAGATGGTTCTGCTGTCGACAGCCGAAGCGACGAAGGGGATACTGGCGCGGGTTGAACAGGCTTCGACGTGGCTGAACGGACGGCGCGTAACAGTCCATGGGCCTCAGGAATGCGTGGGTGTGACGGCCGGGCTCGACGCACAAGGATTTTTACAGGTGCGAACCGGCGAGGGCCTGGTGACGGTGCAGACTGGCGGCATTCGCGCCGCGGAGACGGAATAAGAACAACGATGCTGCTTGCGGTCGATGTGGGAAATACGAATACGGTGCTGGGGCTTTATCGGCTCGACGCAGAGGCGGGGCTTCCGCCGAAGGGCGCCGCCGTTCCTGCGAAGGACAGGTTTGATCTGACCGCGCATTGGCGCATCACCACGCATCGAACGCAGACGGTGGACGAGTACGGCGTGTTTTTTGTAAAGCTGTTTGAGATGCATGGACTGTCGCCGAGCCAGGTGACGCACATCATCATCTCATCGGTGGTGCCGCCGCTGGACTCGACGCTGCGGCAGGTTTGTGAGACGTATTTCCACCTGGAGCCGCTGTTCGTGGAACCGGGCATCAAGACAGGGATGCCGGTGCTTGTGGACAACCCGACAGAGCTTGGCGCGGATCGCCTCGCCGATTGCATTGCGGCAATTGAACGCTATGGCGGACCGTGCATCGTGGTGGATTTCGGCACGGCGACGAAGTTTGAAGTGATCTCGGAAAAGGGCGAATACCTGGGCGGGGCGATCGCTCCGGGGCTGGGATTGAGCGCGGAGGCTTTGTTTTCGAGAGCAGCGCGATTGAGCCGCGTGGATATCAAGCGTCCGGCCAAGGTTATCGGCACCAACACGGTGGGGCATCTACAGAGCGGGTTGTATTACGGCTACATCGGACTGGTCGATGGAATCCTGGAGCGCATTTTTGCAGAGCTGGGGCAGAAGCCTCGGGTGATTGCGACCGGAGGGCTGGCGCGGATGGTTGCGGAGGACTCGCATTACATTTCGGAGATCGACGATCTGCTGACGCTGGACGGACTGCGCATTCTGTTTGAGCGAAATCGCAATGTGCGGCCGCGCGGGCGTGCACACTAGTGTGGTGAGTCTGAAGTTCTTGACAGAAACCAGAAAAGCAAAAGCAGATTCTTCGCTCACCGCCCCCAAACGGAAAAACATTTGGGGCCCCTTTCACTCAGAATGACACCGCTAATGAGGGGAAAACCTTTCGGACTCCGGACACTCGAGCTTGCGTGCAAAACTACTTCAATTATTTTACGGAGATCGAGGAGCGCTTCCAGCAACGGCGCGGCGCGGTTCTGTTGCTTTCGACGCTGGACTGGGCGTTGATCGAGACATGGCGGGACGCCGGGATTCCGCTCGAAGCCGTGCTGCGCGGGATTGACGCGGCGTTTGACAAGTACGAATCGAGGCAGAAACGCGGACGGATGCGGCGTGTGAATGGGTTGGCGTGGTGTTCGCAGGCAGTGATGGAGGCAGCCGAGGAGTTGCGCGAAGCGAGCGCGGGAACTGCGGCGATCTCGAGCGCAACAGAAGAAACGGGATTCGAGCATGAGCGGGTGGCGATGCACCTGGAGGGCGCTGCAACGGCTTTGGATGCTTCAACGATTGCGCACGATGCTTGCGTTGCAACGGCAGTGCGCCTGCGTGAGCTTGCGGCGGAGGCTCGCGCCGCGCAGAGCGCAACCACGGTAGCGCACGAAATGGAGGCGTTCGAACGGGTTCTCACGGTGCTCGAAGAGCGACTCTTCACGGCGCTTCAAGCCGCGGCGCCGGAGGAACTGATCGTTGGTCTGCGAGAACATGCCGAGCGCGAACTGGCGCCGTATCGCGGCCGCATGAGCGTGGACCAATTGCGACAGGTGAAGCGCCAATTCGAACAAAAGCAACTGCTCGTGCACTACAGCCTGCCGCGACTAAGCCTTTTTTACATGAGCCAACAATGAAGAGCCGACCTCGGAAACCACGCAATGCGAAGCCTGCACGGAACGCTCTCGTCGAGATCGAGAAGCCGATCTACGGCGGGGCGTTTCTAGCGCGCATGGAGGGCAAGGCGACGTTTGTGCCGCTGGCGCTTCCGGGCGAACAGGCTCGCATACGCATCGTGGAAGAAAAGAGTAGCTACGCAACGGCGGAGCCGGAAGAGATTGTGAGGGACGCGCCGGAACGCGTCGTACCGACCTGCCGTCACTTTGGCGCATGCGGTGGATGCCATTATCAGCATGCGAACTACGAGGCACAGCTCGCGTACAAGCAGGCGATTCTGCGCGAGACGCTGGAGCGCGGCGGGGTAAGCTCACCGGCAACGATCGAGGTGTTGGCCGGAAATCCGTGGCAGTATCGCAATCGCATTCGCCTTGCGCTGGATGGGGAAGGTCGCGTTGGATATCGTGCGCGGCGCTCGCACGATCTGGTTCCCATTGCAGAGTGTCCGATTGCCGCGCCGCTGCTGGTGAAGGCAGCGCTCGATGCCGAGGAGATTCTCAAGGCAGTGAAGCCGGCATTTCACGCGAGGGAGATTTCGCTTTTCTCCAATGCGGACGAAACAGAAATGCTGGCGAGCATCCTGGTGGCAGAATCGGGCTCTCGGGGATTTGACCAAGTCTTCGATGAATGGAAGAAGCGCGCTCCGGCGCTTGTCGGCGCAGAGCTGGTTGAGGATCGCACGGGCAAGGCTCAAAAAGCTCTCGCGCAATTGGGCGAGGCTTCGCTGACTTACCGCGCGAGTGGATTTGACTATCGTGTGGACCGCGGCGCATTTTTCCAGGTGAATCGATGGCTGATTGACGATCTTTCCAGCCGGGTTAGTGCGAATCGTCGGGGAGGGCTGGCGTGGGACCTTTTTGCAGGCGTGGGCCTCTTTGCGAAAAAGCTGGCAGGAAATTTCGAACACATTGTTGCCGTCGAATCGGCGGCAATGGCCAGCGAAGCTTTGAAGCACAACCTGAAAGACAGCGCGGCCGAGCACGTGATCGCGGAGACGGAGACATTTCTGCGGACGCGGGGAAAGACGTCGAAGCCAGATCTCATTGTTGTGGACCCTCCGCGCGCGGGGCTTGGGGCGGAGACGACTTCCCTTCTTGCCGAGGCCGGAGCGCCCGCGATCGTTTACGTATCCTGCGATCCGGCGACGCTTTCGCGGGACCTGCGCGCGCTTCTCAGTTCCGGATATGAACTAAGCTCGGTGACCCTCGCCGATCTGTTTCCCCAGACCTTCCATCTCGAGTCGGTGGCCGAATTGCGTCGATCCTGATAACCTTGCGGCTATAGATAATTTCTAGATTTGAGTTCGATGGGCGCTGTACCGAGCAAGTCCGGTTCTACTGCGCCTGGTCCTGTGCGGGCCGGCGTTGGTGTTCCGCTATTTCATGCGGCCTGGTTGTTTGCGCTCGGGATTGTGATCGCTCATTTCGCCTGGCTCCGCCCCGCGTATCTTCTGATTGCTCTTGCTCCGGTTGCGTTTTTATGTGTGATGGCGGCGGTGCGGGCTCAGCGGGCGGCCTGGTTGCCTCTTGCATTTCTATGGTGTTTGCTGGGCGCATGGTGCGCCGCGATGCAGCCGCAGCCTGCACCATCGCCAGCGGTCGCTGCGCTCTCTGACGGCCTGGTGCGCACGGTCGAGGGCACGATTCTCAGTGCCGGCCCGATGCGTAAAGAAGTCGTGCAGAATGTGGACGAAGGGAGCGACTGGGCACAAACCCAGCGACTGGATCTTGGTGTCTCAAATGTGGAGTTCGTCACGGACGAAGAAGACACGCAGAGAGCGATGCAGGGGGGCGTGCGGCTCACGGTGCGCTGGCCTGATGGCGGGGCTGCAGCGTCGGGATTTCACTGTGGAGAGCACGTTCGCGCCGATGTGCGGCTGATGCGGCCTGAGGTCTATCGCGATCCAGGTGCGTGGAACCGCAGGGATTATCTGCTCGACCAGGGCATCACTGCAACGGCGACCGTGCACGCAGATCGCGTGGAGGTGATCGGACCCGCGAAGGAACACAACCCAGCCTGCCGCATTGCAGAGTGGCAGCAAGCGGCGAGCGCGAGGATTCTGGCCTTGCCTGCGGCGATGAATGCGTTGCCATCTTCACTGCGACTCAGCGAAGACGATGCAATCATGCTGGCGGCGATGGTTACGGGCGATCGCACATATCTGACGCACTCACTGCGGGTGGGGTTCGAGCGGACAGGCTCGTTCCACATGCTTGTGGTTTCCGGTTTGCATCTGGCAATCGTGGCAGCGCTGATTTTCTGGATCGCACGGAGGCTGCGCGTGCCGCAACTGCCGGCGACGCTGATGACGATTGCGGCATCGTTTGCCTATGCGCTGTTCACCGGCTTCGCGACACCGGTGCAGCGTTCGCTGTGGATGGTGATGCTGTATCTTCTGGGCCGGCTCGTGTATCGCGAGCGAAACGTGTTGAACACCGTCGGATTTGCATCGCTATGCTTGCTCGCAGCCGGCCCGAGGAACCTGTTTGACTCAAGCCTGCAAATGACACTGCTCGCTGTCGTTTCCATCGGCGGAGTTGCGGCGCCCCTGCTGGCCGGCACGGTACATCCTTACCTATCGGCCACGCGTGGACTCTCCCTGGTTGCGCTTGACGTCAAGCTGCCGCCGCGACAGGCACAATTTCGTGTGATGCTGCGAATGTTTGCGGCGCCGCTGGCGCGGGCAACGCAGAGATGGGTCGGGTGGAGCCTGTTCCCGTCGACGATTCGGTTTTTGCTGCGATGTGTGGAAGCGCTGGCGGTGTCTTGCATCGTGGAGCTGGCAATGGCGCTGCCGATGGCGGTTTACTTCCATCGCATCACCGTATTCGCCCTGCCGGTGAACATCCTGATTCTTCCTCTATTGGGAATGCTGTTGCCGACGGCGCTGCTCATGCTGATTGCATCTTATGTGTCGACGACCGTTGCGACGATTCCGGCGGCCCTCGCGGCGTTCCTGTTGCACCTTGGGGTAAGGCTGGTGCATGCATTCGGATCGGTGGCTGCGGGAGATTTTCGTGTTCCCGCTCCGCTTCCGCTGCAGGTTGCGATTTTTTGCGTTCTACTTGGAATGGCGGTTTTGCTCGCGCGGCGAGGAAGTCAAACGGGCGCGACCTGGCAGCGTTGGTTTGCATGGGTGGCGATGGTCGGCGCGGCGGTCGTGGTGGTGATGCCTCGGCCCATCGAGCACCCGCATGACGCGTTACTTGTTGAGGCCATCGACGTAGGCCAGGGAGATTCGCTGCTGCTTGTCACCCCGGATGGCAAAACCATGCTGGTCGACGGCGGCGGATTCGGGGGCGGTCCGCGACAGGCTCCGCAGGATTTTGACATCGGCGAAGAGGTGGTTTCCCCTGTGCTCTGGTCACGCGGAATCCGGCATCTCGACGTTATCGCGCTCAGTCACGCGCACTCTGACCACATGGGTGGTTTGCCGAGCGTGCTGCAGAATTTCAGACCGGAGGAATTTTGGGTTGGTAACAATCCGCCGGTCGCTGCCTATCAAGCTCTGCTCGATGAAGCGGCCATGCTCGGCGTAAAGGTCCATCCCTTGCGGGCGGGCGACAGCGAGGCGCTCGGCGGCACGGAGATCCGCGTGCTCGCGCCGTTGGCGGGCTATCAACCAGGCGTGGAGGCAAGCAATAACGACTCGCTGGTCCTCCATGTTTCGTATCGCGGCACTTCAGTATTGCTCGAAGGCGATGCGGAGTCTCCGATTGAGGAAGGAATGCTTGCGGAGGATGGCCTCGCAAGCACCCTGCTCAAGGTCGGACACCATGGCAGTGTTACTTCCACCCGGCCTGAGTTTCTGGCACGTGTCGCGCCGCAGTGGGCTGTGATTTCATGCGGGCTGCACAATCGATATGGGCATCCGCGGGAAGAGGTTCTGGCCGAGTTGCAGGCGTCGCACGTCCGCACTTTTTCGACCGACATCAACGGTGCAACCTGCTTTGAACTCGACGGGATCGGTGTGAGAGCAAGCGCGTTCTGTGGACTTCCTGGAAGATAGGCCACGCTGATTGGTTGCTGGTAATGCGCATCGGGCCGCGGTTCAGGCTACGTCTGGTCAGAAGCGTAACCTCGCTCCAAACTGAACCTGACGCGCCTGGTAAAAGTCGGTTGCGTTGATGTTGAGAGGCTTGCCGAATTCCGTCTGTCCAGTCTTGAGACCGGTGAGGAAGTTTATCCGTGGCAGGCCCCCGGTAACGGTTCCCGACTCGATCGAGTAACCCGTCGTTTCAAGCTCGGTCACGTTCTGGTGATTGAAGAGGTTGAAGCTTTCGGCCATCAACTCCAGCTGACGCATCCGGCCAAGGTTGAATCGCTTGCCGAGGCGCAGATCCGCTTTCCACGTTGCCGGGTAGCGATAGGTATTGCGGCCGACTCCATAAACGCGGTCATCACCGCCATATCCATTCATGCCGGTGCTGAGTGCGACGATGGCTGCTCCTGTTGCATCGAATTCTTTTGCCAGAGATCCAGCGGTTCGCATCGTGTAGGGCAGGCCGCTGCGGAAGTAGGCCGTGCCACTTAGCGTCCAGTCGTTGCCGATGCATCCGGCAAGATTCTGGAGCCTCCACGGCGACTGAACGATTACGGCCGCGGTTGCGGAGTGGCGCATGTCCAGCGCGCTGGTTCCGTATTCCTGGCGAAAGTCGATGGGATCGAGAACGCTGGGTCCGCTGACCTGGGATGTTTCGTCGGGATTCCAGTCCATCGCGTGCGCGTACGTGTATCGGCCGCGCAGAGTCAGGGCGCGTGCATTTCGAGAGACGCGCAGCATAGCTGCTTCGTAGGTGGAGTTTGCCCGGCCGAAGATTTCGCTTACCTGCTGGTAGTTGGGATTGAGACGGCCAGCAAATCCAGTTGGCGAGGTGATGGAGGGCCAGGAGGCGAAGAACGGAACGGTAATCAGCGATGACTTGATGGGGCCTGAAGCGTTGCCATCGATCACGGCATAAGTGATGGTCTTTGCGTACAGGGCGGGATCGATATTTGCATCGAGAGTGATGGGAAGGCGGCGGCCGAGGCTTGCAACCGCGCTGGCTTCGAGGTGGATTCTCCCAGGGAGCGTCTCCTCGACCGCAGCTTCCGCTTGTTGAACCTCGCCATTGCGGAAGGTAGGCGCGAACTCCACCGCTCCGGGCTTGACGATGCTGGCCGGCTCACCCCCCAACACGTAAGGAAACGGCGGAGCGCCGCCGGCGTTGAGATTGTCGGTCGGACGCATGAAGAAGTTGAGATCGCCCTTGAGCGAACCGGTTTGGGTGAGTGCGTTTTCGACCACGGAATTGCGTGTTCGACTGAAATAGACGCCGTAGCCCAGGCGAAGGACCGGCCAGCGGCTTTCGCTGGCGCCCCAGGCAAACCCGGCGCGCGGACCCCACTGGCTGCCGAGGTTGGGCATGCGCGCGGTGAGCGGAAGGTCAGGGTTTTTGAGATTCGAGATTGCAGGTGGGAGCTGTTCGAGTTCCCAGCGCATAGCGAGCGTGAGGGCGGCTTGCTTTGCCGGCTGCCATTGCGAAGTCAGGTAGGCCGCCCAGTCGTTGGTGCTGAGCCACCAGTCTGCGGGTCCCATGGTCTGCGAGTACCAGGAGTAGCACGGCAGATAGCCGAGACCGTGGAGCACACCGTACGCGTCGCGCCAGGCTTTGCCGGTCTGATCGCAGTTATGCTGGTTCATCGGGTTGAGCTGGCCGTTCAGTCCGAAGGCGGAAAAGGCAAGTGCATCCGAGGCAAAATCTTCAACACTGGAATAGTCGTAGGTGCCAGTCTGATTGCGCAACCGGCCGGTTGCATCTCGATTGTGACTGATTTCAGCGCCTGCTTTCATCATCAGATTGCCCCGCACCCAACTGAGCTGCTCCTGCACCATGGTGAGGTGCTCGTCAGGGTAG
Source organism: uncultured Acidobacteriaceae bacterium (assembly GCA_963830285.1). Taxonomy (GTDB): domain Bacteria; phylum Acidobacteriota; class Terriglobia; order Terriglobales; family Acidobacteriaceae; genus Telmatobacter. The sequence continues at coordinate 250,551 of CAWHLU010000004.1, read as the reverse complement.
CTTCCGGGTCCGAAGCGTGCTGGATTGCCAATCGCAAAGCCGTAGCGCGGATCTACGACGATTTGAGGAAGCTGACCCCATGCGTTGATGTTTAGCGATTGCTCGAATGCAGAGGGTGTCTCCGCGGTTGCGCCTTGCACCTGATGGCCATAGGAGCCCTGTGTTACAGCGAGGAGGTTCGGCGTAAGAAAAGCTTCCCATCGGCCCAGCGCCCACTGCTCGGTCGCTTGCACATTGCCGAAACTGTGCGTTCCGTAGGTCTCTGAAGCGCGGGTGAAACCGCCTCCGGGCGAGTTGAGGCGTGCGCCAGTCGCCTCGAAGGTGAAGTGATAGCGCTCGGCGACGCTCAAATCCAAGCGACCGAAGCCGATCCATTGAGAAGAACTTCGTGGCGCTGGTCCGAGAAGACTGTTGAGGGTTTCAAGGAGTTTGGAATACGCGCCGAGCCCCGCCGAAACGGGGTCTCCGCTGTTGAGGCCAAGCTGTGCGCTCAGCAATTGCATCTGATCGTTTGAAGGCTGCACGAAGAAATTGTCAGGATGCTTTACGGTCGCCACTCCTGGGTCGTTGCGCTCAAATCCGTCTATCGCGCCAAACCAGAACAGATGCCGCCTGGCAATGACACCGCCGATGCCTGCGCCCCATAACGCCTCGCGATCACCCGGACTGTAGGACTCGGGGGTGAACACCGGAATTGTCGTGTTTGTTGCAGGTGCCGTTTCCCGAACCCACTGGGTGAAGGGATTGCGGGCGTTCCACAAATTCTGGTGGTCGAAGATAAAGGCCTGTCCGTGGAGACGATCACTTCCGCGCTGCGTATCGACGATGGTTCGGCTTGGACCCGCGTTTTCAGAGGCTGATCCGCCGGGATCGCCGGACCGCACATTGCGGAGTGCGGATTCGGCTGAACCGGGACCGAGTAGGCCTGCTGCACCATTTCGGTTTCGGCTGACATTTGTGCTCCCGAACGCCAGCTGCATCCGCGTGCCGTCGATCGTGATCTCTGGTGCCATCGCTGCGGCAGCGGAAGGTCCGCGACGCTCGCCGGTTTCATCGGGTTGCCTGGGAGCATCGAGGACAAAGCTCTGCCAGTCGCGGCCGGACAGCGGGAGCGCCTGCAGTTGCATTGAATCCAATGATTGTGATGATTGCTGAACGGACGTGCTTTGAAGCGCTGCGACCTGACCGGCGGGACGCAGGTCGAGCCTTGAGTAGGCAGGCAGCGCTTGCGCCGAGTTTGACCGCCAGGACCGAGTGAGCAAGTGTGCTGGTTGAAAAGGCATCGGTTGGGAATGTCTTCGCCTCGATGACGACAGCGGCGGGGAATGTCGGCTTCAGGGCGGAAGATTCGGGGATGGAAGAAGCCGAAGCTGGCGAAGGTGAAGACACGGATTCCGCGATTGCAACTGGCGAAGGCTTCGAAGGAGTTGGAGCCGGGACCGAGGCTGTGCTGTCCGGGGTCGGTTGCGCCAGACCGGGGCGCACAAGGTCAATCGCGGTCTGAACGTGCTGCGCATGTCCGGCGGCGATGAAGATCCCGTCTACTTTGCCGGAACCGCTGGGGCCGGTAGCGGTCAGAGAATATTCTCCCTGGGCCAATCCGATGAAGTGATAGCGTCCTCCGCGTGTTGTTGTGGTTCGCACCTCGGCGCCGGTGACCGCATTGCGGAGGGTGACGGTCATGTTATCGAGTGGAAGCGAGCGGATATCGGTGAGCCTGCCGGCGAGTTCACCGTTAGAGAGGGACCGCTGGGACTGCGCGCAGCAGACCGACGCCGCGGCGGCAATCGTCAGCATCGCGGTATATACGAACGGCTTCGTCCAGTTTGGCGCTAGCATCCGATGACCAGCTTGCGGTCAAATCTGACTGCGTTCACTGCGCCCGTCATTTCTCCCAAAGCGGAATTGGATATCCCTGGTCCCTCGTCGGGAATTTCGGCGATGGGCAGATCATTTTTTCCTTGCAGTGAATTCGGCTGCGATTTTACGGAAGGGGGAGGAAAGATCGAGGTGACTCCGAACACAGTTCGTGTCCATGGATGGGACATGCTGTTTGCATGTCCCTGGGAGATAGGGGCCTGATTCGGTAGACTAAGGAGACGGCGATCCGGTTTTAGAGAGGACTGCGTGGAGCAGTTTCCCGCGATCCAAGTTATTGATTTGACGGTGACTCATGTTCATAGATGAAGCGAAAATCCGGGTCAAGGCCGGCGACGGCGGAAACGGCTGCATGGCCTTTCGACGGGAGAAGTTCGTGCCGCGCGGGGGTCCGTCTGGCGGCGATGGCGGGCGCGGCGGCGACGTCATTATGGAGTCGTCGCAGCGGCACAATACTCTCATCCACTTTCGCTACAACCCGGAGCACAAGGCGCAGCGCGGAGAGCACGGCATGGGGTCAAATTGCACCGGGCTCGACGGGAAGTCGATTATCCTGCAAGTCCCCGTGGGAACAGCACTTTATGACCAGGAAACCGGCGAGCTGGTGCACGACTTTTCCGAACCGGATGAGCGCCTGGTTGTCGCCAAAGGGGGGCGTGGCGGGCGAGGAAATCAGCACTTTGCCACCAGCACCCACCAGGCGCCACGCGAGCATGAGCTAGGACGGGCTGGCGAGGAACGGCTCTATCGGCTGGAGTTGAAACTACTGGCCGATGTGGGGCTGGTTGGGTATCCAAACGCCGGAAAGTCCACACTGATTTCGCGGATTTCAGCTGCGAAGCCGAAGATTGCCGATTACCCATTCACAACACTCGAGCCGAATCTCGGCGTAGTGACGGTGGGCGAGGAGCCGGACCAGCAGTCGTTTGTGGTGGCCGATATGCCGGGACTCATCGAAGGCGCCCATCTTGGGTCTGGTCTCGGCACGCAGTTTCTCCGTCACATTGAGCGCACCCGGGTGCTGGCGCACCTGGTTGATGTCTCCGATGCATCAGGACGGCCCGATCCAGTGGAGGACTTCAACGTCATCAACAAAGAGCTGGCGAGCTTTACACCCAAGGCCGGCGAAGAATCCGGAGAGGCGCATCCGCTGGCCGACAAACCGATGATCGTCGTGGCGACGAAGATTGATGCTGCGAATCCCGAGAAGCTGAAGAAGCTGACAGCCTATGCGAAGCGGCGCAAGCTGGAGTTTCACGCGGTCTCTGCGGTTACTGGCGAGGGGATCGATGAGTTGAAGTGGGCGCTGGCCAAGCGAGTGCTGCCGGTGGCAGTCGCTATGTAGTGCGGTCGGGAGTCCTGAAAAAGCAAAAGCAGATCCTTCGCTCACCACCCCGAAACTCTGACCCAAAGAGCAAAGATCGCTCTTTGGGGACCACGAAAGCGTTTGGGGCCGCGGTCTCTCAGAATGACAGCGCTAGTAGGTGGACGATCAGATCAAACAGTGGCGCTAAACCATTGCGCGCTCTTTCACCATCAGGTACTGGTTCAGCACGGATGAGGTGACGGCTTCGGGGTTGAGATCGAGGGTGAGCGCGCCCTGCTCGTGGAGGCGCGCCAGCAACAGCTCGCGACGACCCACCATCTCCTGTGCGGCGGCGGCGCGAAACATTTGATCCACGTTTTTCGGGCGCTGCTGCGCGATAGAATCCACCTCTGGCTGCGCCATGGCGACAAAGAGCAGCACGTGACGCCGCAGCAAGTGCATTGCACCGTCGATCACCTCAGGACGCATGGCCGTTTCGGCAAGATCCGTAATCCAGAGAATGAGCGAACGGCGGGGCTGAAGGCGTCCGAGCAGAGTGGTTGCGCGCAGGTGGTCCGCCTCGCTCGATTCAGCATGAACCTGCGCCAGCAGTTCGATCATCTGGCGCAGGTGTGCTGCGCCACGGCCAGGCAGGAGCCGTTGCTGGATCGTCTGGCCGTAGGCGAGCAGGCCGACGCGATCGCCGGAGAAGAGTGCGAGTTGCGCCAACGCCACCGCGGCGGTGCAGGCGTGATCGAGTTTGGAGTGTTCGCGCAGACTGCCAGCCGCAAGGGGCAGAGCCGCACTGGTACCCGGCGCTGCGACTACGCGCGAACGCATCAGCCGGCCGCAATCGAGCACAATCCACACGGGCTGGCTGCGCTCGGTCTGGTATTGGCGCGTGATCAGGTTTCCGCGGCGCGCACTCGCCGTCCAGCAGATGTCGCGCATATCGTCGCCTTCGCGGTAGTCGCGCAGGCTTTCGAAATCGCGCCCCAGGCCCCGCTGGCGCGTTTGCCGCAACTGGAGGTCGATCTGGCGGCTGCGCGCGAGGAATATCTGCTGTTCTTCGCCAGTGCGCAGGGCGGGATAGACGCGGACGGTCTGCTGCAGGGGAGCTTTCGCCCAGCGTTCCGCAAGTGAGAGCGGCGAGCGATAGCGTATGTAGAGCTCGCCTGCTGTGCAATCTCCGCGCTCCTGCGGCTCTACGCGATATCGGATTGACGCGGGAACGCGCGGGAAGGCGGTAACGCGAATCGGATCCTGTCGTGCCGAGGGATCACCGAGCGCAACCGGCAGATCGTCGATTAGACGGCAATCAACGATGACTGATCCCTGATTTTCGATGGTCAGTTCAATCTCCGTCTGGCTGTCGAGCGAGGGCGCATTTGACCAGGTACGCGAAGCTGTCAGCTCGGCGGCTCGAGGCAGACGAAATCCGTCGAGCAAGGCGGCGAGGAGCACAAGTGCATCCCACGCCAGCATTGCGTAACTGAAGCGCACGTCCCAGAAGCCGGGGATCAGAAAGCCGAACCCTGCGATGAGCAGCGCGATGGAGCGCGTCGTCAGCGAGAAGCTCGCGCGGCTGCGCGGCTCGCATGTCGCGCGAACCGTCGCGGGATGAAACGAGGGAGCAATCATTGACGCGGAACCGGAACGGCGGCGATGACGTCGGTGAGGACGCGGTCGGCATCGAATCCTTCGAGCTCAGCCTCGGGCTTGAGCATCACGCGATGGCGAAGTACGGGAGGAATCGCGCGCTTGACGTCATCAGGAACAAGATAGTCACGGCCGTCGAAAGCAGCAGCAGCCTGGGCCACGCGCATGATGCTGAGGGCTGCGCGCGGACTGGCTCCGAGCAGAAGCGTCGGCCACTCGCGGGTGCGGCGGGCCAACGTGAGAATGTAGCCGTAGAGCTCTGGTTCGATGCGAATAGCGCGAACCTCAGCGCGCGCAGCCTCTAACATTCCCGCAGGGATGGGCGAGATGGCTGCATCCTCAAGCAGGCCTGCGCCCGTCCCGGCGTGGTGCCGTTCGAGAATCTGCAGCTCCTCGGCTTCGGAGGGATACGCTACGCGTATCTTCATCAGGAAGCGATCGAGCTGCGCCTCGGGCAACGGATAGGTGCCCTCGAAGTCGACGGGGTTCTGCGTAGCAAAGACGGTGAACCAACTGGGCAGGGGACGTCGTGTGCCGTCACTCGTGACCTGGCGCTCTTCCATGCACTCGAGCAGCGCGGCCTGGGTGCGCGGAGGCATGCGGTTGATTTCGTCGACGAGAAGCAAGTCAGTGAACACGGGCCCGGCGTGAAAGGTGAACGTGTCGGTCCCGGGACGAAGAATCGTGGTGCCGAGGATGTCGGCAGGCATCAGGTCAGGGGTTGCCTGCACGCGCTGAAAGCCGAGCCCGAGCAAACGGCCGAGCGTTTTCACCATCAGCGTCTTGGCGATGCCGGGAACGCCCTCAAGCAACGCGTGGCCCTGGCACAGGACCGCAATCAGCACCTCTTCGATAGGCTGCGTCTGCCCGGAGATAACACGGCCTAGTTCAGTGCGTGCGTGTGCAATGAGCTCACCTGTTGCCTGAAGTCCAGGCTGTTGCCCCATTTTTGTGTTTTCTCTCAGTTCCTCGCTCATGAGGGCCTTTCGTTTCTTGTGGATTCTTTGCTCGCAGATGGATTGGAGATGCCGCCGAACTTTGAGGCTGCGGCGAGCATCTGGCGATAATGGTGAAGCAGCTGGATGACCTTCAACGCAGCGCGCGGTTCAATCTTTTCATTCAGTCTCGCATCTTCGCAGGCCGAAAGATCGGCTTCGAGACTGGGGTCGACGCTGGGGAAACGCCGCCGGATCGCAGCTGCCAGTTCCTGGGCGCCGACCGGCGCCTGGCGCAAACCACAGAGACGCAGCGCATAGCGACGGAAGCGCTCCCATGCGATCGTGACCGCGGTAGTTGAAGCCCCAGCGCTGCGATAGAGCGACCCCAAAGCTTCAAGGAATTCGATTGGCGTGGCCCGCGCAGGGGGCGGCATTTCGCGGACCGGTCCGCTGCGCCGGCTGAAGCTGAAAATGATCAGAATCGAAATCAGGATCAGGCCAGTCCACAACAGCGCTACCGTAGGTCCTGAAACGTAACTCCACTCAGAGCGCACATCGCCGTGCAGGGATTCGTCCCAATAAAAGTGGTGGCCCGCGCGTGGTCCGAGCGAATTGAGCAAGAGGTCGAAATTTCCGGCGCGCGTCACTGATCCGTTCTCAAGCGGTGTGGAGTTGGCCCACCACACGACGTGGCCTCTGGCGTAGTCATATTCCACGACGGCCGGCTGCCCGGCGCAACCATACTGGACGCGCTGCGTGGGATTGCCCACTTCCCACGTGGCATTGGGTACCATCCACACCTCGCCGCTGTTGGCGAGAGGGTCAAGTCCCTCGGGCTCAAGCTGGCAGGCAGCGTAGGTGAAATCCGAGGGTGTACCTGGTTCTCCGTCCGGTACCAGGTAACCGCCCCAGAAGCCAGTAGCCAGCACGCGACCACCGCGTGCGACGATCTGTTCAACCGCCTTGAAGTTTTCTGCCTCGCGCGTGAAAGGCTCCGCAAAGATAACGACCGTGCCGGGGTCCTGCGTTCGCAGCCAGTTCACTCAGTGGCCGTTCCCAACGTTCAATGTCGTAGCCCGAACGCAAAAGCGACTCGTACGCTGCGCGCGCGCCGTGCTGTCCGGCGAGATACGTCGACGGCATGGGGTTATCGTCATTGTTCTCGTTGGGAAGCACCAGGCCGATGATGACGGCGAGTCCAATCGCGATCGAGATGCTCCACAAGAGCAGGCGGCGATCCTTGGGATCGAGCGATCGGAGAAACCACGACGGAGCGCTGGGCCAGATCGATTGCTTGTTTCTGTAACGCTGGACCACTATCCAGATCACGGCCGCTATTCCGAGGCAGTCGATAACGAGCCAGAAATTGCTCCAAAATGCGGGGGCCAAGAGAAACATCACCGCGCACCGCCTTCGGGCACGGTTGATAGTTCACGAGCAGCCGCCGTTGCGCCTGCGCCCATCAACGAGGATGCCAGGCTCTCAGCGTCTCGATAGTCGCTTTCGTCAGCCTGCCGGCCGCCGTACCAGAAGCGCTCGAACGTACTTGTCAGCTGCGAGAGGCCTGGCTTGCGCGGATCTTCATGAGCGACCAGCGCCAGGTACTCGCGCGGGGTGCGGGCACGATCGGCCGGCCAAAGCCTGCGCGATTCGAGGCGGGAAATCGCAGCCCAATACACGAAATGGATTGCTTCACGCCACAGACCGGACGCCGCCGCTTTGCGAGCATCATCGAGCCACAGTTGCCAGTCGCGCGCCGACGCCGCGCCGGGCGCGGGCCGGTCTCTGTTCCTCGGTCAACTGGACGCGCCAGCGGCGCTCCAGGCGAAGCAGGGAGTAGACCAGCGCAACGCAAACTCCGAGAATGAATCCCCACACCAGCGCGCGGCCAACCCAGGCGGAGCGCGCCTTGAGATTTGCGGCGCTCTCAAAAAGACGATCGAGCCAGTTGCCGAACTTCTCGAGTACCGACTCGCGAACCGATGTCTGCTTCAAACCGCGAAATTCTCGTTCGGACAGTACCTGTTGCAACACAGCCTGCTCCTGCGTATGAGACGCTGCCGGCGCAACTCTGCGCGTGCGATTGCGCGAGATCGGATTCGAGGCGCACCTTCGCGTCCTTCAGAAATTGCGACGCGGGCGGATGATCCTGAATTGTACTTTCTGAGCTCTTATCGCCGGAGTTTTTCACCGTCGTTTTTGCTACCGGAAGATCCGGATCCTGAGCTTTCGAGAACAGCTCGCGCAGCCAGCCGAACCGCACCAGGCGCTGTTCGGTGTGAGAGCCGTTCACAACGGACACGCGATCATCGGATCCGACCAGGGAGGGGTCGCAGCTCTTGCTGTTGCGTTCCTTGGCGCATGTGTCGACGAGCGCCGAAAGTGTAATAAGGTGCTGGCGGTAGTCGTCCATCGATACATCGCGCGCGCGCGTGGTGGGGGGAGATGGCACCCTGATTGTCTGAGCGCCTACCGCGATGCAAGCGAGCAATGAGGCGAGGGCAGCACCTGTGGCAGACGCAATACGCAGGGACCTCACCCGTGGGTGCCCTTTGGAGGAGCAGACGCAGTGGGGAGTTCCTGGGTCTGGCCAGGACGAATCGAGTTGGCACCGGCGGCATCCGTCATTCACGTGACGTTGAATCCCTCATGGCGTATGCGCTGATGATAGTTGAAAACGGGATGCTTTCGCCCTGGCTCCAAGGAACAAGCGGTTACCTTCATGCCGAAGTTCCCAGGGTCGGCGCGCTTGCGGACGCTGGACCAACGCGCAGCCGCTGGTCGTTGTAGATCACTGCGAACCCAGTGGAATATCCGGCCCAGCTTGCGGCCGTGAAGATTACCATGGCTCCAAGAAGGCCCACCCCGCCGAGAATGGCAATGACCACGATCACCGGCGTCGACGGATGAGAGTGCATCCCTGAAAAGGCAAGAAAACCGAGAGCGCCCACCAATGCAGCGCCGCTCATTAGAACCAACATGGCCAGGTAGGTTGCTGCGTAGATCACGAGGAGGACCAGGAAAATTCTCCCCTTGGCACCGCGCGTAAGGACACCGCTGCGCTTGATAGCCTGCCAGGCGGTCAAATCTTCGATGACGGATGCCGGAAACGCAAGTGCGAACCGCAGGGCTACGATCAATCCGACTATCAAAGCCGCCATCTGCAGGACGGACAGGATCGGATACATCACGATCATCAATGGGTTGGTTTGAGCCTTATGCAAGGCCGTCAATCCCATCCCTGCCAACATCACCAATTCGATAACAAGCGCCGGGAAGAAGCAGATGAGGTAAAGGAGGAGGAGCAGAAGAGCATAGCGGCCTGCATGGCTCCATGCGACTGCGTAGGACTGTCGGAATGTGACTTTCACGCCGCAGTCTGCCTGCACGCCTGCAAAGGAAGCGGCCGCCAAATATATGGCAAAGACCAGCAGGTATACCAGGGTCAATACGACCATCAGGGGGACAAAGACGAGTACGAGTGGCAGTATCTCTTCGGGCGACAGAGATTTGGGCAATGCCTGCAGAACCGGCCAAAGCGCCGCCACGGTGATGAGAGCAAAAAGAGCGTAGAACGCTCCTGGAGGCAACACGGCAATCCCCACAAAGAGTTTGAAGTTTGCCCGCATCAATCGAAAGACTCGGTCCAGGATTTGACCGAAGGTCTTGGGGATATAGACCGGATACGGCGGCGCGTCGCTCATGCGTTACCCTCTTCGGTTTTCGGTTCAAGAATAGCCTGATGGGGGGGATAGTCTCAGGGACTGGGGATGTCGCTGCCGCGGCCGCAACGGGTCCAGAGAAGTCCGGCACTTCCAGAGATGGGGGCAGGGCTTCATGCGCCGGCTCAGGAGCGGGAGAAGGCACAAGCATTCCTGCCTGCTGCATCATCCACTCGATATCAAAGCCTTCTTTGCGGATGCGCTGATCGAAATAGAAAACGGTAAGCGCAATTCCGTAGATCGGCTTGGTCAGGGCCTTGACCGCAAAGTAAGAAGAGTAGGTGATGAACGAGACAGCCATGCCGACGGTTTGTGCATGCGCCTGGCCCTGCAGTCCGGGGATCAAGGCAACCGCAACAATAACCGGAAACGTGAGGCACCACACAAGAATCTGGCTCAGGAAGGCTCCGAGAATATAGAGCAGAGAGATGCGGGCGCGCGTTCCCTGACTGAGCATGATGCCGCGCTTCAGCGCCCTCCACGCCGGGGCTTGCTCGACGACGCTTGCTGGAAACGCAAGGCATAATCGCAGAAGCATCCAGACAGCAAATACCGCCAGGATAAACAAGAGCAAGAAGAGAAGGCCCGCAAACAGGGGGCTGTCATCGTTGGTCGCAACGCCTCTGACCTTGCCGGCGATCATCGCAAGCATAGCGAGGAAAAAGACGACACAGGGCGCACCGACAATTACCAGTTCCTGCAGGAGATAAAGGCCCACGTAGCGCCAGCCGCGTCTCCAGGTTGCCTTATAGGCGCTGCGAATGGTGATCTTTTCGCCGAGGAACAGGCGCGCAGCAGCCTCGCTCATCGCTGCTTCTCCAATGGCGCTTGCTCCCAGGCTGGCTGGAATTGCCAGCACAACGAGGAGTATGAGAAATATCCACATCAGCGAATCCGCTATGGTTGCACCGTTTTTCGTGTGCACGCCCATCCACAGGAAGAAGGCAAATACACCGGCAGCGAAGACGAAGACTGTCCCAGCGGGAATGGTTCCGATACCCAGGAAGACGAGGAATCGCGAGCGATAGAGCTGCGCGGTCCGGTCGAGGATCTCCGACAGGGTCAGCGGATGCAGAGGCTCATTCATGCCCGCTCCCCTGGTCGACTGGGGCGGCAGTTTCAAGCGCGGAATTGGATTCGACGGCCGGCAAGGAAGGTGTCATCCCAGCGTTGTGCATCATGCGTTCAATGTCGTAGCCCTCTTTGCGCACGCGCTGGTCATAGTAGAAGAGCGTGAAACCTGTGGCGTAGATGGGACCGACGAAGGTATTGGTGAGAAACGCCAGGAGCTGCTGCACGACGCTCATCCAAACGGGTAAGACACCCTGGTGTTTCACACCCGCAAGAATGAAGAAGCCCTGGGTAATGCCGGTAAGACCCAATTGGATGATGAGGGCAAGCAGTCCCAACATGAAAATGCGGCCGCGCGAGCCTTTGCTCAGTTGAATGCTGCGGCGAATTGCGGCGCGGGCAGTCAGGTTCTCGACCGTGCATGCGGGAATGGCGAGAGAGTAGCGCAGGCTCATGATGATTCCGTACACCAGCGCACCGGCCAGCAGGAACAGAAACGCAACGCTCGAGACCAGGAAGACGACCAGCATCTGAGGGTCTGGAGGTGGGGCGTGCGGGGTAAATAATCCCTTGGGGCGCACATAGACAAGGATCAGCGCGGCATAGGCGCCGTAGATGAGCACGCAAGGGAACCAGGCGAGAAAGTACGTAATCGTCATCAGCCAGAGGTAGCGCCCGGTTCGCGGCAGGATGGTGCGATATGCCGCACCGATGCTGGCCGGTTCTCCCAGATGCACCCATCCCACGGCGCGGGTGTTGGCCGCTACAGCCAGTCCGCCGGCTACAAAGATGACCAGCCAGAGCACGACGAGGCCGATCACCGACACCACGATCAAGCCAGTATTCATGTGCAGAGATAGCGCCGCCTGCTGCGCCCCGATTTGCACCAGACTCAGGACCAGAAGGATGCCGGCATAGATCGACGAGATGCCTGCAAATAATAGAAAGTTCGAGCGATAGAGTTCGGCCGTGCGGTCAAGAATTTCGCCAAGGGTGAGGGGGCGCAGCGTCGTTTCCATGCCTGAAATCCTTCAATTATGGGAGGCAGATGCTTGCGGGGATGCTAGCACACATGAGGCGGCAATGGATGTCATCGCATGCCGTATTTCCGGGTGTGGACGAAGGGATGCAGCACTTTTTTCCAACCCGGTACTTCTTACCCGGTATTGGGACCGACACCTGGCTTGCAAGCTCTTCGAAAGAAGGCGCGAGGGCAGTGGCCCGATGCTTGCAACAAATCGGGACGTACGAAGAGGAACCTCCTACTTTCTCTTCGCTCAATCAGGATACGCAAGACGGTGTCCAGGTAGGAGCGTTACAACCCCCGGAGGTTACATATGAAAGCTTCCAAGATCCAGATTCTTCTCGGCATCTCCAGCTGTGCTCTGTTGCTGGCAAGCGCGCAGGCGTGGGGAGCGAGCACTCTGAAATCCGCAACCGCAATGCCGGTGATCCAGGAACCTCAGAATCCGCCTCCCCAGGCTTCGCCTGACCAGATACCGAACCCGGACGCGTCAAAGATGACGACCTTTACGGGCACGGTGGTGAAGGACGGCGAACAGTACGTGCTCCGCGATTCATCGGGCAGCGTCTACAAACTGGACGACTCTTCGCGGGCGCAGGCCTTCGAAGGAAAAACAGTCAAAGTAACTGGACGCCTCGACTCGCAATCGAAGATGATCCACGTGGACAGCATCGAGGCAGTCGCGTCTTAAAGTAAAACTGGTCAAACAGAAACAATGTGAAAGCAAGCCGATCCGGATGCAAAACAGCAAGGTTTGCATCCGGACCGCACTTCCTCAGGGACTTCATCTATTAATAATTAAAAATCTCCGGCGATTCGAGGTGGATATATCCTGAATCGCTTTCAGGCAGCATCCCGCCGAAGCCGGTCACTGTTGGCACAGAGACGACTTCGGCGGCGGTGTGTTGGAGGCAGATTCGAATAGAATCTGAAGCTGTCAAAGGAGGCTCACGCTTTCATGGCTGCAGATCGCACATGCGAAGTTTTTCTTGAGTTTTCACGCCGCAAGCTGCTCGAACAGTATTGGCCGCGTTTGCGCAAAGCGGTTGAGCCGCTTAGCGACGAACAAATCTGGTGGCGCCCCAACGAAGCAAGCAACAGCATCGGCAACCTCATCCTGCATTTGAACGGGAACGTCTGGCAGTGGCTGGTCGCATCGTTTAACCGGCTGGAAGACAAGCGCGATCGTCCCGCGCGAATTCAACGCCACTGGAGACCTCTCGGCTACCGACTTGCTGAATCGCCTCGGCCAAACGCTTGACGAAGCGGCGAAGGTGCTGGCCCGGTTGACACCAGAAGAACTGCTGGCGACCTGGCAGATCCAGGGGTACACCGTCAGTGGGTTGGCAGCGGTTTACCAGGTGGTCGAGCATTTCGGTCTGCATTACGGGCAGATTGTTTACATCACCAAAATGCAGGAAGGCCGCGATCTGGGCTTCTACAAGGAACTAAGCCAAACGGGCCGCGCCGGCGGGGGGAAAGTCTGATTTATGCGTCGATGACACGCAGAATCCCGCCTATTGGAGATGCTGGATCTGCGTGTCGGGCGGGATCGTCACGGTGAATTCGTCGGCAGGCAGCTTCTGATTCTCATCGACCTTGTCGACGGTCAGGACGATCGTTATTCCTTCCAGAGGCCGTTTGATCACGACGCGCGTCGGGAATTTATGGCCACCGAAGTCCTTGTATGCGGAGTAGGTGACCTGGCTCTCCAGATTTCCCTCGCTGTCATACGAATCCTGATTGGACGGCAGCAGATCGTCGCGATGGAAGGTAATTACGCGCACGGGTTGGTCGCGGCGGCTTCCACTGGGCGCGTGCCGGGTGATGTTCAGGACGTACTCGGGCATGAGAACGAGGTGTTTGTTGGCGGCGTCCTCGATGGTTTCGGTATCGGATGTTTCGGTGTAGTAGTCCTCCGGATCGAGCCCGCGCACGACCATGGCATCAAAGAAGAAACCGGGACGCAGATTTTCGAACGGCTTGTCTGACTTTTTGGTAAGCGAAGTCGGCCCTTCGATCGCCTTGCTCTTCGGCGGGATCAGCACGGTGAAGGTTTTTCCGTCGCTGGCCATGTTAAAGACTCGTACGGCAAAAAACTGCCCAACCACCCGCAGAAATTCGGGCTTCTGCATCACGATCCATCCGTGGCAGCTCGGATATTCTGTCGCCAGACCCTCCTGCGGTTTCGTCAGGGTCAGGTTGATTTCCACTTCCGCGGTCAGATTGTCGAACGAGTTCCAGCGTTGATTAATCTGCGTAACCAGTTCTTCGGGGCTGGCGGTTTTGACGTTCGGCGGCGCCTTGGGCACCGGCAAATGGCGCTTCATGGGGAGCAGCGAACATCCGGTCAAAAGAACCGGCAACGCAAGTGCGGCGACGCCCAAGGAATAACGGACAGTCATCGCTGTCCCGCCTTCTTCATCTCCCGTCGATAGCCGGAGACATCGCGCGCATGTTCCTCAAGCGTGGCTGAGAACAGCGACTTTCCTTGCGGATTCGCACCCGCAGCAACGAAGTAGAGGTAATTTGAATTTGCCGGGTTCATTGCAGCACGGAGCGAAGGCAGCCCCGGATTCGCGACCGGCCCAGGCGGCAAACCCGCGTGGAGGTAGGTGTTATAGGGCGTGTCGCGCTTGAGATCGCTGGCATGAATCGCTCCGCGCCACTCTTTCTCCACTTCAAGCCCGTAGATCACTGAAGGGTCAGTCATCAGCGGCATGTGCTTTGCGAGACGGTTTTCAAAGACGCTGGCAACCAGCGGTCTCTCGGCATCCACGGCCGTTTCCCGTTCCACGAGTGAAGCCAGCGTTACCACGTCGTGCAGATTCTCCCTGAGACCAATTTGCGCGGCCTCCAACCTGAATTGCCGGACCATGGCGGCAGCAACCTGCTCCGGCGTCGCCCGGCGGGGGAACCGGTACGTCGCGGGAAACAGATAACCCTCGAGTGTCTTCGCCTTCGGATCGATGTCTGCCACCAGATCGGTCATGCGCGCCTGCCGATCCAGAAACTCCTCGCGCGTTCCGATTCCGGCCTGTTCGAGGCGCGCGGCAACGTCAAAAATGGTCGCTCCCTCCGGTACCGTAACGGCAACCGTATAGACATCGCCCCGCGCGATGCGGTTGTACACCTCAGTCAGAGGCGCCGGATGGTCGAAACGATACTCCCCCGCCTTCAATTTGCCCTTGCGCACCCAGCGCCACAGGTCAAACGCGAATTGGCTGCGAACCACTCCTGCCGATTCGAGCTGTTGGGCGATACGAGTTGTCGAGGAGCCCGGTTCAATCTCAACGAAGGTCTCATTCGACGACCCGAACGGCATGAAGATCATCCACCCGGCCCCAGCCACGGCCAGAACAGCAAGCAGGAAGAGCGTCAGAAAGAATCCCGCCGCGCCGAGCCCTCTTTTCTTCCGATTCCCCCGAGTGCGGCGTGACGCCATGTACGCTAAAACACCCTTCCTTTAGATAAGACGCGGTTTAGCCGTCCGCGGATTCTGCTTGTTATTTGATTGTACCGGTCATCACGGGGATGGTTGGCGCTGGCGGACGCGAAGCAGGATAAGCTGAGAATCCAGGAGTTCCGCGGATTTTGGAGGGTCAAAGGGTGGCCGACAAGGCAATTCCGCGCTATCTGGCGCTGGATGTGGGTTCAAAGCGCATCGGTATCGCTGTTTCTGACGAGCTTGGGCTCACCGCCCAGCCCGTTTTGACGCTCGAACGGCGACGGAATCCCCGAGAGGACTTCCGATCAATTGCCCGTCTATGCCGCCGCTATGCCGTTGCGGGAATCGTGGTCGGCAATCCTGTAAAGCTTGACGGCGCGATGAGCTCGCAGGCTGAAAAGGTGCATGCTTTCGCTGCGGGATTGGGCGAGTTGACTGGCCTGCCGACCCATCTCTGGGACGAACGGCTGACCACGCATGAGGCGCACCAGCTACTCTACGAGGCGGGCCATGCCCGGCAGGATCACGGGCGGGTCGTCGACCAGGTCGCCGCGACGCTCATCCTGCAATCGTTCCTTGATCGGCAGGCCGACCGGCCCGGCAATTCCGGATAACTTCGGTGACGCAGATGCCGGGGAATCGGCGGAATTACGGATTGGCGTTTTGGAGAGCCTCGGCAAGGTGTCGAATTTCAGGCTTTTCCGCGTCGCCGATGACGAAAAAACGAAGACCTTGGTGGCTCCATGTCTCTACGTTGAAGGAATTTCGCATGTCGACGCCGGTCGAAAGCGGAAATGCGGATGCCAACGCGGCGGAATCCTGCAGGATCAGTACTGAGATTCTGTGCTGACGCATTCCGACAACCACCTGCGCCGCTGGTTGCTGGTGCAGATAGACCAAGCGGCCGCCAAGCAGTGTGAATTCAGTTCCAGAAAACTCGGGAAGGTTGAATGCGAAGGGAATATGGCCCTGGAACCAGGGCTTGACGGTGTGTCGGTCGGAGGAGACCACATCGTATGGATTCGCGCTCGCCAGATCCCCGGTATGCAGATCGGCGACTTCTCGGAAGGCATCAGCCTGGACGATGTTCTGGCGTGTCAAGACCAACGCCACGGCCAGGATGGCCAGGGCCGCCAAGGCTATCGGCAGAAATCGGGCGGATCGGAAGCTTCGACGCTTCGGCGCAACCTGGGACTGAACCTTCTGCCGGAATTGGGCACCTGGCGTGAAGCGACTCTTTGCCGCCCTCATGGATCGGCGCACGCTCAGCATGCTCGCGACTTCTGCCGCGCACGTGGCGCAGGTGCGAAGATGCTGCTCAAGCGCGTTTCCCTGCTCGGATTGCACCTCTCCGTCGAGATATGCCGCAAGCAATTTGCGATCCTGGCCGCAGGGCATCATCGGACCTCCTCAGCAACGTTTACACCGAGCGCCGCTCGCATTCCGGCCCTGGCCCGTGAGAGCCGCGACATTACGGTGCCCAATGGCACGTCGAGTACCTGCGCGATCTCGCGGTACGACAGCTCCTCAACTTCGCACAGCAGGATGATCTGCCGGTAGTTCACAGGAAGCGACTCCAACGCGGCAAAGAGCGCCTGTTCGTTCTGGCTGCGCATCAGGATCAACTCGGGAGTCAACCCGTGCGCCACCAATTCCTCCGCATTTTCTTCCTCGTCTTCAAGGTATTCCGTTCTCTGGGCGGCGAGACCGCTTCGCGATGTCAGAAACGTGTTGCGCAGGATACGAAACATCCAGGCGCGGATATTAGTGCCCTCCGCATAGGCTGCGAATCCTTTCAGGGCCTTGGCAAAGGTTTCCTGCACCAGGTCTTCGGCGTCAGCGCGATCGCCTGTGAGCCAGCAGGCATGGTTATAAAGTTGGTCAAACAGCGGCATTGCAAGCTGTTCGAAGAACACCCGATCCATCCTGTCTCCTGTGCACGATCTTCAGCGGAATCCTATTTGCCCGAGGATAGTCGAAGAAACTGGATTATGTCCGCTCTCTCCTGGGGGTTTGAAACGTGGAATGCCATGTCGTTATCGGGGACGACCGCATCCGGATTGGTCAACCACTGGTCGAGCGAGCGTTCATCCCAAACGATGTGCGCGGCTTTCAGTTCATCCGAGTAACGGAAGTCGGGCACATTCCCGGCCTTTCTGCCGTACACGTCCCGCAACCGCGGGCCCTCCTTGTTTTTGTCGAGCGAGTGGCAGCCCGTGCATCTCTTCTCGAAGAGTTGCTTGCCGTTGTTGGCGTCTCCATTTGTCGCAACCGCCGCGCCGCCTACATGCGCTGCGCAGAAAATCACTATGACCAGCCAGATGGGTGCGACAACGACGAACAATCGGATCTCACTTCCCTGCTTCACTTGGTATCGATCTCCTTTTGCGCGGGGGTTTCGAGCCTGATGCGCTTTCTCTCGGCCCGCGCCCACGCGGCGATCTGCTGCTTGTCACTATCGGTGAGGTTGTTTGCCCGATGCAGCAGTGTGTAGGGTTTCGGTGGCATCTCACCGCTCCGGACCTCTGCAGCAATTCGGGTCAGCACGGCAATTCGGTCCTCTGCGTCCATCGCTGCCCAATGCGAGAGGTTCATTGCCGATCGTCCCCCGTACACGTCGTGTTCTACGAGCCATGAAGCGGGCGCGAGGCGGCTGTAGACGGGCCAATGCGTCTGATTCGAGTGGCAATCGGCGCACTTCTTTTCGAGGATTCCGCGAACATCGTCCGGCACCGTGCGTCCTTCAAGAAGCTGTCCGCCAGGTTCAACGCTTCGCAGTTCGCCCCATGGATGCACGAACGAGAGCGCGGCACTCGCAACGAATAGTGCGGCAACAATTGTCGACTGCCGTTTCACACGCTTGGCTCACGATGCTCACCGGTCGTGCCGGACAGCGTGGCGTCGACGATAGCCAGTTCGCGGCGCTGTGCGACGAAGCTCACATCTGTAATGCCCAGCACGCCCTGCAGACGATCGGCCGGCACTTTCATGGGGCCCGGCGATGGCGCCGATCCAGGCGCGGGCTGCGGAAATGCTGTCGACATTGCGGTGTGAAACATCACCTGGCCTTCGACTTTCTGCATCACCTGGTGGATGTGACCGTTCAGAACCGTGACGGAGCCAAATCGCTTCAGCATTGTGAACGCCTGCTCGCTGTCGGAGGTGCCCCAGCCCCACTCGGGGTAGACAGCCCACAGCGGAATATGCGCGAAGAGAACAATGGGCACGCTGCTCTTCATGCCATGTAGATCCTGCTTCAGCCAGTCGAGCTGGGCCTGACCCAACTTGCCCATGCCTTCCAGTTGCACCACGTTCACGAGCCCGATGAAGTGCACGCCCTTGTGATCGAAGCTGTACCAGCCATTTCCCTTTGTCCCTTTGCCATAGCGTTCGAGATACATCTTTCCGTCGTCGACCGAGGTATCGTGTTCGCCTGGCACGTAAAAAACCTGTCGCTTCGGTGCGAGTATCTGATCGAGCGTGTCGAACTCCGCGGGCTTGGAGGAATGCGTCAGGTCACCTGTGTGGATCAGAAAATCGGGAGCGCCGGGAGCGGCATCGATCCGGTTCAGAGCAGCCTGGAGCGTGGCTGTGACATCGGTGTTCGCAGGCTTGTTGAAGCCAATATGGCTATCACTGATCTGCACGAAAGTGAAGTCGGATTGCGCGGAGGGCTTCGTCGGCTCCCCGAATACGCGCGAGGTCGGCACACCGCCGGCGAAGGTCCAAACGAGCCCGGTGCCTGCCCAGGCCATGCACTTCAGAAACCCGCGGCGGTCGATGCCGTCGGAACTGACGGCCTCGGTTTGAGTTACTTCGTGTTGAATCTGCTTCTGGATTGATCCGCTCATGCCTTCTCCTCGAGCACATTTGCTCTGTCGATGACGAGAACTGGGCAGGAGCCGGTTTATTCCAGCATTGAGGAAGAAAATTGTGGCTCGAAGGTTCGTCGGTGCGAGCGAGGCGGGCATGGCTCATTCGCAGGTTCTCCGGATAAGTGGACGAATCGGGGAGGACGGACGCCCGCGGGTCTTGGACCGGTTCAGCCGCGTATAATGAGACGTCAAGGTGTTTTATTTCTCGCGGTTGAGCATCCCTGCTCGCCGCCACGGATCACGGATGCCCGATCACATTAAGAAGCAGCTGCTCAAAGAGATCGCTGTCCTTGAGCATGAGCTTGCTCACGAATTGCCGGCGGAGATCAAAAAGGCCGTCGCCATGGGTGACCTGTCGGAAAACGCCGAGTACCACATGGCGAAGCAGCGGCAGGAATTCGTCAATGCACGTCTGGGCCAGTTGAAGCGGCGCATGGCTGAGCTTTCACTCGTGAATCTGGCGAATATCCCGCATGACAAAGCGGGATTCGGTTCCACCGTTGTGGTCTACGACACCACGAAAGAAGAAGAGATTGTCTACCGCCTGGTCACCAGCGAAGAATCCGATGTGGCCAAGGGCCTGATTTCGACGACCTCGCCCATCGGGCGCGGGATCGTAGGCAAGAAGGTCGGTGACATTGCAACAATCGTCACCCCGAACGGCAAACGCGAACTCGAGATTTTGAAGTTGACCACGGTCCACGATGAGGTGGGCGAAGACGACGAAGAGGCCGAGACCGGCACAGAGAAGTAAGGAAGTAAGAATGACCTGGACCAGTGCATTTGGCCGCGCCTGCGGCTGGCTTCTTGATCGAATCGTGCATGGCCTTGCACTGACCCGCATCTCGCCCAACGCTCTCACTTTTATCGGGCTGGTGATCAACATCGTGGCGGCATTTCTCTTTGGACATGCCAACGCTACGAATGCGGGGCGCATGTTCTTCTACGCCGGGCATGGTTATTTTCGGCGCTGGGCTGTTCGACATGGTCGACGGCCGGGTGGCGCGCCGGAACAACCAGGTGACGGTCTTTGGATCCTTCTTTGATTCGGTAATCGACCGCTACTCCGATGTGGTGCTCTTCTTCGGGCTGCTGGTCTATTACGGACGCATCAACCGCTTTCGCTACGTAGTGCTGGTTGCGTTTGTGATGGTTACGTCGCTGATGGTGAGCTACACGCGGGCGCGCGCCGAGGCTCTCATCGGCTCCTGCAAGGTGGGGTTCATGGAGCGCCCGGAGCGCATCGTGCTGATCCTGCTGGGCGCGCTGTTTGAGCAATTCGGAGTGATGGCGCCGGTGCTGTGGGTGCTGGCCGTGCTCTCGACCATTACGGTGATCCACCGCATTCAGTACACCTACCAGAACACGAAGCATCTGGCGCCGCTTAGCCAGTAGAGCCCAACCCCTCGAAGGCGCATCCGAAGCAAAATGCGCGAACTCAATGGTTGAGTCCGCGCATCACTTGTTTTACGAAGATTTGGATCTAGCGGAGGCTGCCGGTTGTGGCGTTGACCGCGGTTCCAATGATGTCGCCGGAGACTACGAGTTCGACCCTGCGATTCTGCTGGCGGCCTGTTGAGTTATCGTTCGTGGCTACTGGCTGAGTATTGCCAAAGCCCTGAGCTGTGACCGCATTGGAATTGACGCCGGATTGCACGAGGTAATCACGTACCGAGCCGGCACGGTGTTCTGAAAGCGCCTGATTCATGTCGTCGTTGCCGACGTTATCGGTGTAGCCGCCAACCTGGACATTGATGCCAGGATAGGCGAGCAGGATGCCGGCGACCTTGGCGAGTTTCTCGCGGGCTCCCGGCTTCAGGGAGTATTGGCCCGTATCGAATAGGACGTCGGACATATTGACGATGAGGCCGCGTGCGCTGTCGCGCGTCTGCAGAATGAGATTGAGTTGCGTTGAGAGGCGGGCGCGCATTTCCGCCTTGTCGCTGTCGGCTTGCTCCGCGTGGCGATTGGCCCTGGCAGCGTCCTCTTGCGCTTCCGACACGGCATTCGCTGACGATGCCTGACTCGCGGCCATGTCCAGCTTGGTTTGCGCCGCGTCAGATTGAGCGCGAGTTGCATCTAACTGCGCGCTCGCCTTGTCGGCCTGGGCCTTGTCTCTCTGGCGATTCGCTTCGTCGGCTTGCGCCTGCGTTTGGGCCTGGACGTCTGCGGATGCCTGCTGACTTGCGGCCATGTCCACTTTCGTTTGGGCGGATTCGGACTGGGCGCGAGCGGCGTCGGATTGCGCATTGGCTGCGTCAGCCTGGGCGCGTTCAGAGCGGCGGGTTGCATCGTCGGTTTGCGCCTGCGAATTGGCCAGCGCATCGGCGGAGTTCTGGCGCTCCTGGTGGTTGCGGGCCTCGTCCATCTTCTTGACGGCGATGGCGCGTGCATCTTCCGCGGTTTGAACCGCCTCGCGGGAGATCGCAATCAGCTGCTTGTTCTGATGATGCTTGCCGATCGCGTATTGATCGGCGCTGTCCATCAGCTTGACGGCATGACCGTAGCTTTCGTCGGCGTACTGCTCGGCTCCCTCGGATTTGGCGATGCGCATCGCGTTGCGCGCTTCGTAGAATTCGAGCGGCAAACGGGCACTCAAAACAACCGGATCGAATTTGTATCCGGTGGGAAGATAGCCGCCGCGTTCCATCAATTCATACTTTGCGTGAACCTCTTCTGTTGTTCCGCGGGTGTCGGCGCGAACCACGTTTTCAAGCACCACCACATTGCTGGGCTGCTGAACAGCATAGTAAGGCTCTGCCGTGACGATGAGAGCGAAGGCCTGGAGGTTTGTGGTCACGTTGAGTTTGCTGCGGCTGTTGTCACCAACGAGAACTTCGCCGAGATTGACGGAGCGACCCTCAGGCGAGATCGCCCACAGGACGTAAGTCAAGTATTCGGTGCCGAAGCTTGTTGGCCTGTCGAGATTGGCAAATTCCGCTTCAATCGCGATGGATCCTCGTTTGCTATCCACTTTGGCTTCGCCGCTGGCAGAGGACATCAGTTCAGTGCCGGCGAAATCGAGCTTTGTGCTTCTGCCGCGGTGCTGGTAATTTACCGCCTCAACCGAACGGCTGATCATATGGACGCGATATGCGGAAGTGCTGTCTTCATGGCGATCAGATGCCTGAGTTTGCGAATTGACCTGAGCAATCACGGCCACGCCGATTACCCCGGTTAAAGCCAACGACAATGCGATATTCACTGATTTTCCTCGGGCAGTTGCCTGCCATGTTGCTGTTTTACTGCGGGTAAGAACCGATGTGCCTGCGGGGCAGGGACACACATCCGCTCATGGTTTCTCAACGTGATCGCGTGAAAGAAACTATCACGGACACGAAAGCCTTCAGAAGCCAGAGAGCGAGAACGAAGCATGGCGCATGAGCCCCGCTTCGTTATTTGGCTGCCGTTCTAGCGCCAGTGTCCTTCCCGCAACTCCCAATGGTCGCCATGGTGTACCCACCTGTGCGCAACCCAAACCGAATGTTCCCTCGGCGGACGGTCCCAACGGCCGGGGGTCCAGACGTAGTGGTCGCCTTCATAGCGATGGTAGCCGGAGATCCATACATAACCCCGCTCCGGAGGCGCACCTCGGTGCTCGTGAATCGGAGCCGGCGGCCCGATGCGAACCACAACCTGCGCGAACGAAGCCGCAGGCAACATTGTGAGAGCGAGCAATACTGCCAGTGCAATTTTCTTCATGGCGAACAACCCCTCCTGGGGCTTGAGTGTTCGGAATACTTCAACCACTGGACCGCTTTCTTGAGCCAACAGTGACACAACGAGGAAATCGTTCAGGGTCCAACGTGGGGTGCGCGTTGAAACGAAAGCTATCCTCTTCCACGTCCGCACACACTCGTCCATGGCAACCGTCTCATGTGCACGGGCCCCAGTCTGGTCTGTTCTATACACGTCATCTCGTTCGACGGACCATTCGACATAACGCGAACGGCTGGCGCTGGCGCTATTGTGGATGCCGCGCTTTCATATTTTCGGATCGAAAAAGTGAGGTCAGATGGGCAGGGAACGGCGCGGAAGACAGGCACCCGGGCTTTCCCTGGTGACTCAAGGACTTAATTTACTGAGTAGCTGGCTTCATGAGGCGCCGGCGCATTGTTCTCATCCTGCTGTTCTAGCGATTCGGAGTGATGGCGCCGACGTTCTCGCCCGTTACGGTGATTCGCCGCATGCACCCATCAGAACACCAAGCATCTGGCGCCGCGCAGCCAGCGGAGCCCGACTAGCAGGTCACCATTGTCACGCTGCAGCCGGGCTTAGTCGGCTTCCATTGCACAAGAAAACTTGTGACGGAATTCGGCTGCATGCGGCGCATGGCTTCGAATTCGCCACTCTTCTGGCTGTAGAGCACTTTGCCTGTGTCGCTCAACACCGCTAGCGCCGGGACGCCCTTGTTGAGCGGAACGCCATAATGTTCGGCAATATCGACGTTCTCGTCCATGTGACCGATGTTGACATGGACAAGAACGTAATTCGATTCGAGAATCGGGCGGTTCTCCGGGTTGTGGAAGTAGATGTCGAGCACCTGGCAATCGCCGCACCAGTTTCCGCCGAAATCGATGATCACGCGCTTGTGGGTCGCAGCGGCTGTCTTGAGTGCGGCTGCAACGTCGGCCTTGGCCTCCGCGGGATCGGGGTAGATCTCGCGATTGGCAGAGAGCACGGGCCCCGCGGTCAACGCCAGAACGGCAACCATGGTGAAGAGCTTTGTGAGTTTCATGGGCGGAGAGACCTCCAGTTGCTCTTTCAAGTCTGCCATAGGGATGCAGCGCCTTGCCATCCCGTTACAAATCTGTCCGCTACCTTCCCGGCGAAGATTTAGTCTTTATTGGGTAGTATGAACAAGCTGCGGCAGAAGCTCGAATCGCGAGCGTTCCCCGATCTGGGAGCCATGATGGAGGGCTACGCGCAGGGAGCGGTTGAGGTGGCACGGAGCGAATTCGGTCAGAAACTGGATTTCACGGCCGATTCGATTAATGCGCTCGACGAGATTCTGGTTCTGCTCAGCGAAAGCCCCGATATCGATCTGGATTATGAATCGCGCCTGTGGGGCAGCTACCTGGGTGAGGTGCTTCGGCTGCGGTACGCCGGCAGCTGGGAGATGACGCAGTATCCGGGGGCCGCGCATTCGGCACCGGCTGTGGAGGTGCGGGGTTCAAGACTGTTTCCGCTGATGAAGGTCTATCGGCGACTGACCATTGGGGAAGAGGAAGATCTGCGCAGCTTTTACGCGATGGTAACGGAGCGCCTGGGCAATCCAGCACAGGTGAATTAGACGTAGATCAAGTGCATGCGGCGTGGCAATAAGCCATGAGTGGCATTGGTCACACCGGGCGGTTGGCTTTGTGCGACAATACAGGGTGAGAGGCGCCTCTCCAGGATGGGGGCGCGCGGAAGGATTCAAGATGGGCGATCTATTTCAGCCAACACATCTTTTGATCATAGCGATCGTTCTGTTCGTGTTGTTCGGAGCAAAACGCTTACCCGAGCTTGGAAAAGGGTTAGGCGAGGGATTGAAAGGGTTTAAGGAAGGCATCAAGGGCGTAACCGATCCGGCGCCTCCGACCACCCAGCAGAGCACCCAGGTACCCCCTCCCCCGCCGCCAGCGAGCCCCGAACCTCCCAAGCAGCTATAGACCTGAGCCCGAAGCCTGTACAGGTTTCAAGAGGCGATGTTCACGGTTTTTAAGGACCTGCAAGGCCTGTGCCGATGGCATGGGCCTTTGTGTTTGTGTCGGATAGCTGTACTAAACACTCAACAGCGCGACAGCAGCTAACGCCAATCCCATGCCCGCCACCTGGCGCTTTGTCGGACGCTCCCGCAGCAGGATCCCGGCCAGCAGGATCGTTCCTGCCGGATACAGGGAGCAGATCACGGCAGCAACGTCGAGCCTTCCCAGTTGCGAAGCCATCATGTAAAACAAGTTACCGATCGTATCCAGCGATCCGGAAACGACCCCAGCCACCCAGAATCCCCGCCACGGACCTTTGGGAGGAGCCACGGTGACGACGAGTAGAATCGCGACGACCCCGGCAACCCTGCCCGCGGTCAGGCCCCACAGCACTCCGCCGGCAGCCGCAGCTTTGAACAGAATCAGCTGGGCGCCAAATCCAATTCCCGCGCTCGCACCCAGAAGCAGCGCGCGACGAGAGGTACCTGCGCCTTCGGTTGGCGGGGTATGAGAGATCAGCCAGATCGCGGCCAGTCCGATCACCAGGCCAGCGACGGTAACATTGCCCGGCCAGCCGGAGTGGATTAGCTCGAAGAGCACCGGGACGAGCGCGGTCATGAGTCCTGTAAAGGCCGCGGTCAGGCCCATCGCCCCCATCGACAATGCCCGATAGAAGACGGCCAGCGCGAACGCGCCTTCAAATCCGCCGATCGAGGCGTAGACGAGATAGCTTGTTCCCGGCAAGGCGAGCCGGAGGAGGAAGCAGATCACCAGCAGCACAGAGCGACACGACCTGGCCGGATGCGGTGACAAGCAGCGCAGAGGCACGGCGCGCACCCCAGCCGCCGGCAAAGTCGGATCCGCCCCAAGAGGCGGCGGAGAGCAGGCCCAAGCCCGCCGTAGCTCCCGAAGAAGCGCATGTCTAGTGCTGGTAATCCTGGCCGGAGGGGTAATAGCCCTTTTTCGCGATCACTTCTACGCCGGGCCG
The DNA here is from genome assembly GCA_963830285.1 of uncultured Acidobacteriaceae bacterium. GTDB lineage: Bacteria > Acidobacteriota > Terriglobia > Terriglobales > Acidobacteriaceae > Telmatobacter. Next base: position 224,952 of record CAWHLU010000004.1, on the reverse strand, counting down.
ATCTACGCGGACTTCGATCTTGCGGTATTTGCTGTCGAGTAGCGACTCGTGGCTGGAGTACACCAGGGTGTACTGGTTGCGGCCTCCTCGGCGATGCTGGGCATAGCTCTTCTCGATGCCGTTCAGGCTGCCCTCGGAATCGAGGTACGCCGCCAGTCGCCAGCACATATCCAGCGAGCCGGTTGTCATACATCGTGAAGGGCATGTGCAGCCGGCTGATGATAGCCCTCACCCCAGCGCGCGGAGTCGCCCACCAGCGTGCCATAGACCGCAATCTTGTTGGCCTGCAGATAGTGGAGCACGTCCTTGTAGGTGGCTTTGCTGCCGTATTCCTTGCCATCGGAAACAACGTAGATGATGCGGCGGCGTCCCTGGCTGGCGCGTTGAGAGCTCCTTGGCTGCAGCCAGAATGGCATCGTTCAGGGTGTGGATTTCTTTGGGAATCGTGATGAACGACGAGTTGCCAGTGGAACCGCCCTTGCTGGATATTCGGGTCCACGCAACCGCCGTTCTTGGTGATGGTGCATCCGGCAAACGGACCGCTATTCGATGGGCACCAGATCGTCGCGTCCGACGGACTTGGCCAGTGCGAGAACCGCCGGCACGCGATTGCCCTGCGCACCGGTAAATCCAGTCCACTCGCGCGGGCCGTTGTTGTAGGTAAAGACTGCGACCTCGTCGTAGGGCGACAGTGAGCCCTGAAATGCGCTCAGCGAATCGTTCACCTTGGCCATCACGTCAGAAGTCAGGCTCTGGTCAATCACAAACGCAATCGAGAGCGGAGCGGGATCGACGGTGAAGATCTTCAGGGGTTCCCAAGTATTGTTTTCATACACTTTGAAATCGCGCCAAGTCAGGCCCGCTATCGGCTTGCCCTTTGGAGTCCTTTACGGTGACCGGGACTTCGACATAGGTCGTGTTCACAACGATTGTGTGACCGATATCCTCGGGAGTCATGCTGTCCGGCGCAGTCGTCTGCACCTCGTTGGTCTGGCTGGTCGGAGGCTGGGTGGCCGGCGCCTGCTGGGGCACGTCAGTGGAAGTGCTTGAAGTGGAGGCAGTGGATGTGGAACCGATACCGGGCGTCAGCGGACCGATGCCCTTCAGGGACGAGGGAGCCTGTGGCGCAGGAGCATCCGGAACAGCCTGCTGGTCGGCCGGAGTCTGCTGCGGTTGCGTCTGGGCAAAAGCCGCCGGACTGAGGCTCAATGACGAACTCAGAAATGCGGTAAGCGCCAGTGTTTTAAAACCAAGGTCCACAGGTATTCTTTCCTCCCCATATGACACTGCGCCAGCCGATTTTTGGCCCGCAGATGCACCCTTTCGCAGAAAATCTCAATAGAGAGGCTGCACCCGTCAGAGTATCAGACGCGCCGCCGCCTTGCAGGTTTGCCCGTACCAACGCGGAAAGAGTTAAGCTATGCTCTCTTTCGGGCTTGTTTTCGCGTCAAACTCACCAGCATGCGTGTCCCCCGAAGCCTCTTCGTTTTGTTGTTGGCCCTGCCCCTCCTGTGCGCAGCGGCCTGGGGACAGCTTGTTCCTTCGCCTGACGCTCCGCCGGTGAGTAATGCGCCGCCGCCGCCGCCCGAAGAAGAATCGATGGGCACGCTCAAACTCAACGTCAACCTGGTTGACCTCTTCTTCACGGTCAAGAACAAATCCGGGGAACTGGTTCCCCATCTCACGAAGGATGATTGCTCGGTCGCGGAAGACAAGACTCCACAGACGCTGAAGAACTTTAAAGCAGAGACGCACCTCCCGCTTACGCTGGGCATCCTGCTCGATACCTCAGGCAGCCAGATTGACGTGCTGCCGCTGGAGCAGCAGGCCGGCAGCCAGTTTCTTCAGCGCGTGCTGAAATCGAAGGACCAGGCGTTCCTGCTTTCCTTTGACGTAAATGTCGACCTGTTGCAGGACTTCACCAACAGCGCGCGCATGCTAACCCATGCGATGGACAAAGCGCAGATCAATACGGCCGGGGGGAACGGCGGTTCCGGCATTCCGGGGCTCGGCGGAGGCACCATTCCGATCCACGGAACGCCGAAAGGCACGCTGCTCTACGACGCCATTTATCTCGCCTCCAATGACAAGATGGCCGAACAGAATGGCCGCAAGGCGATGATCATCCTGACCGACGGAGACGACCAGGGCAGCGACCACAAGATCCAGGAAGCAATCGCCGCTGCGCAGAAGTCGAACACGATCGTTTACGTCATTCTGATCGCCGACCCAGGCTTCTACGGGGGATTCGGCTATTCCGGTTACTCGGCTGCCAAGAAGATCTCTGAAGAGAGCGGCGGCCGCCTGATCAACGTTGGCGCGAACGGCAAAAAACTCGACGCCGCTTTTCAGCAGATCGAGGAAGAACTCCGTACCGAATATATCGCCAGCTACGTCCCAACCAACGCCAAGCAGGACGGCAGCTTCCGGCGGATCTCTGTGCAATGCAAGGGCGACGACATGAAGGTGCAGGTGCGCAAGGGCTATTACGCGCCTTTGCCGGAAGCTCGATAGAGCCCCTCCCCAGAAATATATACACGCGAGAAATTACACTGCCGCGCATAAACTGCCGGTCATTTTGCGGTCAGCCGACCCTTCTCCAAGAAAAAAAGCGATTCTAAAGCGTCCTGTTTTGATCGGGATCGATCTTGCGCGATGTTGAATTGGAGAGAGAGCTGACCTTTGGCATCCATCGTGCCACCAGTTGTGTGGAAAGCAATCTTCGCGCTGCGTAATCCACGGCCGACCCGGATGGTGAATCAATGGACGATCTCTATATGAAAGCAGCCACTGTCATTGCGGTGGCCCTAGCCACCTTTTCAAGTTTCCCTTCTACTGCGCAGCAACAGCAGGAGCAGCCATCGCAGCAAGCCCAACCGGCAACCGCTCCTGGCCAACAAAACACTGCCGGTAGCGAACCCGGCGCCGCGGCCGCCCAGTTGAAGACTGTCACCGGTGAGCTGGTGGACAAACTGGATTCCAAATCCGCCAAGCAAGGCGACAGTGTCGTGATGAAGACCAAGGAAGACCTTGTGTTCCCGGGAGGAGCCGATATTCCCAAGGGATCGAAGCTGGTCGGCCACATCACGAATGTGCAGCCACGTGGGGATGGCAAAGAAAACTCGCAAATCGCCATCCAGTTTGACCGCGCAGAATTGAAAGGCGGGCAGAATATGGCGATCGAGTCTGTGATCAAGTCTGTCTCCCCTGCGAGGGCGGGGGCGCAATGGACAACACAGTTCCGGGGTCCTATAGCGCAAATCCGCAAGCGGCACCCGGTGCGTCCTCGTCTTCTGGCCCCGGCATGAATGGGTCGAGCTCGAACACGGCCAATAATCGCACGGGAATTGCTTCCAACACGACCGTTCAGCCCGGCGCCACCGACCAAACAACGAACAGCGGCATGCCCGCGCCGGGAAGTATCGTGGCCCGGAGCGGAAACGTTGCCATTCGCACAACGGCAATCCCAGGGGTTCTGCTCGCCAATGACATTAACGGCTTGCCGTTTTCGAATGCATCGGGAATGTTGCTGGGCGCCCGGCGCGATATCCATCTGGACGGCGGCACGCAGATGGTAGTCGCAATTGCGGCAGCCCCCGAGGGCGCGGGGGGCGGAATGAGCCGTTAATCGCAACCACGACGAGGCGCGCACGGAACGGAACCGGAGGTAACTCTCCGGTTTCGTCGCGTTTTGGGGCGACGAGATTACGCAAGTTTCGCGACTTCGTAATCTGGCACGCGGAGGCCCTCATCGCTACTATCGGCTGTGGCGAAGATGACTTGAGTTGACAATTCTTTTCAAGCGCTCGCCCCCATGGAGTTTGCAATGCCTCTGGAAGACGCTGCCCCAGATTCTCGCGAAGGATTCGACATCAGTTCCAGGTTCCGGAGCTTGATTGAGGAACGCATCGAACGTCTGGAGAAGGACGCAGATGGCGACGAAGCCCAACTCGCGGTTCTCCGCCATGGCGATCACATCCGGCGTCATATGAAGTTGATAGCGGTTCAGCGTGCGGAGGCCCGGCGCATGCGCAGCTTTCTCGACCATTCGGGAACACGTGTTCCGCCACCGATGATCCCGCTCTGAAGCAGCCTGTGAACAACGCATCTTCGGATGGATTCATAATGGAGCATGGTCGACCGTCGCCACTCCGAGCCAAACACTCGACTATCAGATTGTCGATGTATTCACCGAGACCGCCCTCAAGGGCAACGGACTCGCCGTCGTGTTCGAGACCTTCGGATTGAGCACTGAGCGGATGCAGGCCATCGCGCGTGAGTTCAACCTGTCAGAGACCACTTTCATTCAGCGTCGCGATCGCGACACAGAAAAACGTGAGGGTGTTCGGGTGCGCATCTTCACGACCCAGGAAGAACTTCCATTTGCGGGCCATCCGACGCTGGGAACCGCAAGCGTGCTGAAGCTCTCTGCGCCGGAAACAGTCTCAGGCGACACGATCAAACTGGCTCTCAACGTCGGGCCCGTGCCGGTTCGCTTCAAGGCGGACGGCCTTTTCGGAGAGATGACGCAGCGCGACCCTGAGTTTGGCGCTGAACTCGACCCGGCAACGGTGGCGCGCCTTATCGGGCTGGCGACTGATGAACTTCACGCCGCTGCCGCGCCCCAGGTCGTTTCAACGGGCACTGCCTTTGCCATCGTCGCACTGCGTTCGCACGAGGCGCTGGCCCGTCTCAGGGTCGACCAGGAGAAGGCTACGAAGTTCCTGCGCGAACAGGGTGGCCGCTGGTTCTATGTTCTTGGGCCAACGGGCGGTGACAACCCAGCGTGGAGAGCGCGCATGCAATTTAATGGCGGTGAAGATCCAGCAACGGGCTCGGCGGCCGGCTGCGCGATCAGCTACCTGGTGCGCCACGGCCTGGTCGCGCCGGGCAGCCAAATTCACGTTCAGCAAGGAGTCGAAATCGGCCGCGCAAGCGATTTATTTCTGGCTGCGGACCTCGTTTCCGGGAAGGTCGGCGATGTGCGCGTCGGGGGCAGCACTGTTCGCGTTGCAAAGGGGCAGCTTTTCCTGCCGTAATACACACGCTTTCAACAGATTTTAATCAAGCCAAGTTACTTTCTATGTTCATTGTGCCCGTTTTTCCTTTGTTACAAGATGGTTTTCATGCTGAGTTTCGCTTCCTGTTCTCTCTTTTCATGAGCTCCCCGCTCTCCGTACTCTTGCCCAAGCATTGAACGCAGTTTAGCCGGAAATCTTCCGGCTTTCATAACGGCTTCAAACGACAATCTGACCGCAGTGAGGTGCTCCCCTCGTGCGGATCGATTGCTCGCGAAGTCGTCTGAAGGGGTCGCACTGTCAGATTGACGGGTGCGTCGCTCAGACGGCGTAGTGTGTGCCCGCTTCATAACCGGAACCCAGCTGCGGCCGACGGCCCCGGACCAATTTCGAGCCTGCCCGACCAACAAACGGGCAACGCTGATGTGCGCCTCGGAATTGGCCTGAAAAGAAATTAACGAACAGGAGCAGGAACCCATAACATGCGGCCCAAGAAAGTAATTCTTTGCGTAGACGATAACGAGCAGGACCTATCCGTCCTGAAGTTCATGCTGGTAACAAACGGTTACCGCGTACTGTCGGCCACGAACGGCCAGGAAGCCATCGCGCTCTTCGCCGACAACCAGGTTGACCTCGTTCTGGCTGACCATGCCATGCCCCAGATGAGCGGCGATCAGCTTGTCCTGAAACTCAAACAGATCGCCTCCCATGTCCCCATGGTGATCCTTGGCGATCCTCAAAAGATGAATGGCCAGATTCACGGGGCCGATGCCCTGCTGGCCAAGAAGACCTGCTCTCCGCAGGAATTGCTGGAGCGCGTGAAGATCATGAGCGCTCGCAAGCGAGGGCCGCGCAAAGGGGTTTCGCGCCTGGTCAGCGCAGAGCTGGCCGTCGCCTCCTGACCTTGTTTGCGAAAGCGGGTGCGGACTCGCGGATGGGGCTACTACCCGGAAAGTAATCGCACGACGCAATCTCCTGGTGTTGCGGCAATCGCACCTGCCCACTTGACGATCAAGCGGGCCTGTGGGCATACTCGCCAACGGTGGCCAGACTGGTGTATGTTCTTCCCCACCAGTGGAAGCAGGCTTTTATGGATCTCATTCTTGTTCGTCTTCTTTTTGTTGCCTTACTGTCCGGGGTTTGTTATTTCCTTCATCCCTTCGGCATGACAGGTTGGATGGGAGCGGCTGGCGGCGCGCTGGCGGCGTGTCGCGGTCATCGTCTTTGAACTGCGCGTGCGCGCGCTCAGCCTGCGGCGGCTGATCGGCGCGGTTGCCGGCAGCGTGCTGGGCATCTTTGGCGCGGCGCTGTTCTGCCTGGTGCTGCGCTCCGCGCCGCTCAACTCGGTCGACTTCGGCGGTGCTGCAGATCTTTGTCCTGCTGCTGATGACCTATGTGGGCCTGCTGGTGGGCGCCAGCAAGGGCGATCTGCTGAATCCCGCGGCGCTGGGCACGCTGTTTCGCCGGCGATCGCCCCACGCGGAAGAGCGCGAAGGTGCTCGATACCAGCGTGATCATCGACGGCCGCATTGCCGATATCGCCGAAGCCGGCTTTATCGACGGCATGATGGTGGTGCCGGAGTTTGTTCTGCGCGAGCTGCAGATGGTGGCCGACTCCACCGACGGCTCAAAGCGCCAGCGCGGACGCCGCGGCCTGGACATGCTGCAGCGCATGCAGTCCAACACCAACATCCAGGTGCAGATTGTTCCGGACGACTTTCCGTCGATCCGCGAAGTTGATCTGAAGCTGCTGGAACTGGCCAAGAAGTGGGAAGCCAAGGTCGTCACCAACGACTTCAACCTGAACAAGGTGGCCCACCTGCATCACGTCGAAGTGCTGAACATCAACGACCTTGCCAATGCGCTGAAGCCGGTTGTGCTGCCCGGCGAGAAGATGAATGTGCTCATCCTGAAAGAAGGCAAGGAATACAACCAGGGCGTCGGCTATCTGGACGACGGCACCATGGTGGTGGTCGATCACGCGCGCAAGATGATCGGCCGTGCGGTCGAGATCTCCGTGACCAGCGTGCTGCAGACCGCCAGCGGCAAAATGATCTTCGGCAAGATGGAAGAGAACGGGAAGCCCGCTGAACCAAGCAAGGCGGCTGGTCCTCTCGAGATAGCCCGATCTGCATCCACATCCTGAAAGTGGCAGTACACGAGTACGAGGATCAGATTTCGTGGATTTCGCTGATCTGGATCACAGGATCGATGTCGGTGTACTTCGGGATATCGCCTTGAAGCTGACCTGCAACCGGCATGAAAGCCGCTGTGAATGCCTCCAACGATTCGCAGGTGAACCCGACAATCGCGGCGAACGGTGCGGGTTGACCGGGCATTGCTCCGCTGACGCCGATCTCCACTGATACTGCCTTCACTGCGGAGCCGAGAAGCCTGACGGCCATTGGCATGTGGACCCGGAGGTAGTAATCAACATCGAAGCGGGTGCCCGACTTGCTGGGATACAAGATGCTTACTTTGATCATGGGCTTCGCATTCAGCAGCTGCAGAAGCCGCTCAGTACTTCTGCACCTTCGGGTCGATTTCGTCGCTCCAGGCAAGGATGCCGCCGGCCAGGTTCACGACCTGGGTGTATCCGGACTGCTTGAGAAATTCCGCGATCCGCTGTGACCGCGCGCCGGAGCGGCATTGCACCACGATTTCGCGGTCGCGGGGGATCTCGGCGAGCCGCTGCGGGACGTCGTTCTGCGGAATCAGCTTTCCGCCGATCTGCGCGATCTGGTACTCGTAGGGCTCGCGCACGTCGAGGATGAAAACGTCTTCGCCGCGTATCGATGCGCTGCTTGAGTTCCTTCACGCTCAGCTGCGGAATGCCATTCTTCACGGCCTTCTCCTCTTTCGATTCGGGCACGATGCCGCAGAAGTGTTCGTAGTCGATCAGTTCCTTGACCGTCGGATTCTCGCCGCAGACCGGGCACTCGGGATTCTTGCGCAGCTTCAATTCGCGGAAGCGCATGCTGAGCGCGTCCACCAGCAGCAGGCGGCCGATGAGCGGGCTGCCCTTGCCGAGAATCAGCTTGATGACTTCGGTTGCCTGGATGACGCCGACCAGGCCGGGCAGAATTCCGAGCACTCCACCCTCGGCACAACTCGGCACCAGGCCGGGCGGCGGCGGCTCAGGATAGAGGCAGCGGTAGCAGGGGCCTTCCTCGGTCGCGAACACGCTGGCCTGGCCTTCAAAGCGGAAGATCGAACCATAGGCGTTCGGCTTGCCAAGCAAGACGCAGGCATCGTTGACCAGGTAGCGCGTGGGAAAATTGTCGGTGCCGTCGGCGACGATGTCGTAGTCCTTGAGAATCTCGAGAGCGTTGGCGCTGGAAAGCATTGTGTCGTGCTTGACGACGTTCAGCGCGGGATTGAGCGCGATGAGTTTTTCGGCGGCGGAGTCGAGTTTCTTGCGGCCGATGTCTTTGGTGGAGTGGATGATCTGCCGCTGCAGATTGCTGGCGTCCACGACATCGAAGTCGACCAGGCCCAGGGTGCCGATGCCGGCCGCCGCCAGATAAAACGCCAAGGGCGAACCCAGACCGCCAGTACCGACACAGAGCACACGCGCGGCCTTCAACTTCCGCTGGCCTTCCATGCCAACCTCGGGCAGGATCAGGTGGCGCGAGTAGCGCGAGAGGTCGTCGGTGGTGAGTTCGGGCAGCGAAGCGGATTCGGTTGCAGTGGCCATCGTCAGTCAATTCTCGGTGTTCATTGGATTAAGAAGGTGACCTGAACGTCGCACGCGAATCCAGGTTTCCTGTGCTGCAACGAAGAATCGCAGACAGGCTACCTCTACAGGTTAACAAAAGCGAAAACAGGCCCGAAATGTTGGCGCGCTATCCGGCGCTTATGACCATTTGTTTCACCGCTATGCGGAGCCGGAAAGCGGTGCAGTGCGAGCGGAAAGGTCACAAACGGAACATTCGATCGATTGCGGGCATTGGTCCTTGTGTGCGAGATTTGATGAGGGATCTTAATTAACTCTGCGAATAGAGACTCAATTATGCCTAGAAAGACCAACCGCCCGAGTTTCGACCAGGTTCTAGCAACGCTTCGTTCACACGGCTTTGCGGTTTCCCCTTTCCAGGGGGCGCCAAATGGTCAGCTCGTCAGCAAGTCAGGTGTCGCAGCCATACTGGTCCCATCGAACGATACGTTCGGAGGATCGGCCAGCTTTTTTGAGAGGCCGGGAATTCTGCTGCGGGGTGAAGTGGCGCGACTGCTTGACCGGGGCTACCAGAAGTTCATTAAGACTCACCAATATGAATTGCCGGCATCGGCAAGCGAGTTGCATGCCATCCACACGTTCAGCGAGGAAGTGACCGAGTTGATCGGCGGGGAAAGCCTCTACAACCAGTCGCTCGGCACAACGAGTGACGTGTATGAGTACGACCGTCTGCGCGGGCGAGAAGACGAGGCTCCAGTACCAAAGCGACCGTGGGAGCTGGCGAGCGGCCACTAGCGCACTCCTTGCGAACATGCGAGGTGTGTTGCAGGTATGGCGGATCCCATCAAAGGCGAAGGTTGCGATGGTCCCGTCTTCCCTGGAGGAGCCGCAGTTCGCATATCGGCTCAGAATCCGCATCTGCGACGCTGCCTTGAGCCGCGACAGGAGATCGATTGCAGCGTCGTCATCCGCCTTGTCAGCCTGGCAGCAGACGTACACGGACGCATTCTCGATATCAGTCTCGGTGGCTGCCGCATTCGCACCAGCCGGCCATTTCCCGTGGGAATTTTCCGCCGCGTTGAAGTCGAGTTTCGCGTCGATGGATTGCCGTTTCGCTTCGCGGGCGTGACGCAGGCAATCTACGATCCCTGCAGCGTCGGAATCCGCTTCCTCGATCTCAGCGAGCGCAAGCGGGAGCAGTTGCAGCAGCTTCTGGATGAGATCGGGAAGCATGAACCATCGCCAAATCAGGAGGAATGAGGCTCTCCGGCGCGACGGCATGCCGCGTGAAAGTGATCCGGACACTGGTCAAGACGATTCGAAAGCGCGCTGGTTGGAATAGTCGGGCGCGCGGACGATGCGCATCAACTCGCCATGGTCGAGCCAGTTTAATTCGCAGGTGTCGCAATCATCGATGATGACGTTGCCAGGTCCGTTGTAGAAGTGGGTGTCCATGCGTTCGTGGCAATGGGGGCAGTTGATCTTGCGCTCCAGGTCGTGGCGATCAGGTGTGGGTGCAATCAAGGTCCCCGGCTCTCCGGCGCGCAGCTCATCCACGAGCGCGAGGAACACAGCCATGGGAATCAGCATCCCGTGGCAGTGCGTGCAGTAGCGAAGCCGGATCTTGGCCAGTGCGGCGTGCATCAGCGGAACCGCGCAGACGGGGCACGTGTCATCGGAAACAACTTGCAAGACGCTTACACCCTCGTCATCTTTCGCAGGGAAAAAGATGCTCTTGCAGTAGTCGCACTTCAGGTAGTCTTCATCGGCGTTGAGGCGCATGGCGGCGCCACAGGACGGACAGTTCATAGAGCCCTTCCGCACGACGGACAGAAGCGAGCGCCGTCAGGAATTGTCGCTCCGCAATCGACACAGTATCTTTTCGCTCCCACCGAGGCGGGGGGCTCAGAGGCCGCGGGCTGCTTCATTGCGGCCATCATGTTCTGGCCCATCACAGCTCCGGCACCGAGGCCTACACCCATACCGGCTGCCCCGCCGGAGTTTGCTGCCGCAACCGGCAACGCCTGCGCTGCTTGAAACTGCGTGTATTTATTCAGGTCGCCGGCCATGCCGACGCCGATACGTGCGTCCATCACTTTCTGCAGTTCATCCGGCAGCGAAATATTCTCGACTACGAAGGAGGCCAGTTCGAGCCCGAGCGTGGCGAAGTTTGTTTTCATCTCCGCTTCGATCTGCTTGCCCAACGCGGCCTGATTGGCCGCCATATCGAGAAACGAGATCTTGCTGGTGGCAAAGATGTCGGTCATGCGGGCAACGATTGTTTCACGCAGCTGACCTTCAAGATCGCTCGCATAATATGCAGGCCGCGTGCCGCTTATCTGCGTGAAGAATGTACGCGGATCAGCGATGCGGAAGGAGTAGATGCCATAGCAGCGAATGCGGACGGCTCCAAATTCGCTGTCGCGGATGGTGATGGGCGTGGCAGTGCCCCACTTCTGATCAATCTGGAGATGGGTGGAGAAGAAATAGACATCCGATTTGAAGGGTGACTCGAATTCCTTGTCCCAGTTCATCAGGTCAGTCAACACTGGAAGATTGCGCGTGTTCAGGGTGTGCAATCCGGGGCCGAAGACGTCGGCGATTTTGCCTTCGTTCACAAACGCGGCCATCTGCGATTCGCGGACGGTGAGCTGGCCGCCATTCTGAATCTCCATGTCCTGCATGGGATAGCGGTAGGCGAGGATTCCCTCGTCCGGCTCATTCCACTGAATGACGTCGATGAACTGCTTGGCAACAAATTGCTTCAGAGTCACGCGCTGCCTCCGGGTGTTCTTGGAAAGCAACTCTACCACGCAGTGGATTGGGGGATCGAGAAAAAGTCGCGAATCTTCAGTACCCGCCGTAACTTATAACTTCCTGCAATATCTATAGATTGCGCTATTGCGGGTTGCGATCAGCTGGGTGACCCGGAGATCTCGGTGGCTTCGAATCTGCACTCGGGGCACTGGCAGTGCCGGCGCAGATAGTCCCACGAATAGATGCCCCCGGAGTGGCCGTCAGCCCAATTGAATTGAAGTGCATAGTGGCCAACGCCATGTGCGCCGGCAGGCTTGGCAGGCGGCGTATACATCGGCAGAAGGGCTGCCGGCTTGGGCTTGGGCTGGCCGGCTTTGCGGCCCTGGGCATGTCGCTCGTCGATGCAGGTGGCGCAGGGGCAGGCGTCGCGCAGCCAGGCAAAATTCCACGCGCTCCTGTGGCCATCCTGCCAATCGATCTCGAGGCCTGTGCCCTCGGTGATTTTTACGCGCACCTTTGCGGGGGTAACGGCCGCGCGGGAAAGAGGCCGATCTGACAGATTCTCCCGTGCCTGCTCTTCCTTGTTGAGGAAGCGAATGCCTTCGTGACTCATGGATCTATTTTAGTTCTTAGTTCGGAGTTCGTAGTTCGCAGTGTGCTGCGGAGGGGAAACTGCTGAATTCGGATGGGTTGGTCAATTGAGACTTTGATGCCAGAAGCGCTTAACGCATGGCGATCAGCGCAGCCATCGTCTCGACGCCATTCCACAGGTTCTGGAGGCGCAGATTCTCGTTGGCTGCGTGCTGGTTGTCGTCGTAGTTGGCAATAGGGACGGTTACAGTGCGGGTCTGGGCAGCGCGCTCCATGGCGCCGAGGGGAACGCTGCCGCCCATGGTGGGCAGAAGCACGACATCTCCGCGGGCGCTGGATACGGCCTCAATCACTTCTTTGGCGATGGGCAATTCCATCGGTGTGCGCACCGCGTTGTAGCTGGCAGGATCGCAGACGATCTTTGCCACGCGGGGGTGCGATGTCAGTTCCTGCTTCGAAGGATCGTGATCGACCACGAAATATCCACGTGCGCGGACGTAATCGATGACGCGCTGCTGCTGGATTTTCCAGTCGTTACCGACAACGAGGCGAAGATCGAGATCCGCGACGGCGGTAGGCGGAATGACGTTGGCTGCGTGAGGTCCGGTTTGCGCCGAGGAAAGCCCGTTGACATTCAGCGACGGCTGATTGATGAGTTCGAGAAGATGCGCGCCGCTGCCGTCGGTGTGTCCCAGCCAGAACGCATCCATCAGCATCGCGTCGTTGTCTGGAGCGTGGACAAGCGCCTGCTTCTCTGCCGCCGAGAGTGGCGCGATGCCGTCATAGAAATGGGGAATGAGGACGTGGCCGTTCTCGTCTTTCATGCCGGCGAGCAGTTGGGCCAGCATCATCGCCGGATTCGGAGCCCAATTTCCGTAGTGGCCGCTGTGCAGGCCATGGTGCGGGCCGTAGACCGTGATCTCAAGATGCGCATCGCCGCGCGCACCGAAGACTACCGTCTGTTTCCCGCTCTGATCGACGGGTCCATCGCAGACAAGCCAGATATCTCCGTGGACCAATTCGCGGTTGGCTTCGAGAATCTGCTCGAGATGCGGCGATCCAGCCTCCTCTTCTCCCTCCCAGACAAAGCGGATGTTGGACTGCGGGGCGATGCCGGAGGCCTTCAAAGCGTCGAGAGCGGTGAGTTGCGCGAAGATCGCTGCCTTGTCGTCGCCAGCGGAGCGCGCGAAGATCCGATCCTCACCGTCGACACTGCGGACGGCGGGTTCAAAGGGCGGAATCGTCCACTCGGAAGGCGTGACGGGCTGGCCGTCGTAGTGTGCGTAGAAAACGATAGTGTGTTGGGCGCCTTGCCTCAGGATCTGGCCGAAGACAACGGAGGGTGCGCCCGGTAGGGTCAGCAGCCGGGCATCAACGCCGCGGGTGCGAAGCGCATCGAGCAGGAAGTTCGCGTTCCGCTGAAGATTTGCCGGGTCAGCGGCGACGTTGGGAATGGAGAGAAGCTCGCTGAACTGACGAACGAGTTCGGGACGATGCGCAGCGGTATAGCGCTTCGCAGCTTCGGGCGGCGTGAGTTGAGCATGAAGCACAACGCTGAGAACGATCCCGAGAAAGAAAAGAGTAGTTACATGCCGCTTCAGCATGGGACCACTCTACAACGGCAGCCTGAAATGACGGCTAGCTTGTTTTCCAGAAGAAGTATGCGGCCATGCCAAGGCCAATGATGACGACGGTTCCCCGCAGGATGGGTTGAGGGATTTTTCGCGCCAGGCTTGCAGAGGTGTATCCACCGATTGCACAGGTGATCATGGCCAGCAGGCAGTAGCGCCAGACGACCTGGCCGTCGATTACGAACACTACAAAGGCGATGCCGTTCGCCATCGTAGTCGAAACGACTTTCAGCGCGTTGATTTCATTCAAGTCCTGATAACCGAAGAGCGAAAGCAGGGTGATGATCAGGAAGCCGGCGCCCGCACCGAAATAGCCGATATAGAAACAGACGACGACCGTGCCGATGAACACCGCCGTCATGTGAGGTTGATGCACGTCGCGCGTTTGAGGCGCCAGGTTGCGCTGGAACTTACGGTGTTCAAGCCCGCGCGAGACCGGCCCGCTGAGGGCAAAGATTACCGCCGCGATAAGCAACAGCCACGGCACGAGGTGGAGGAAGGTCATCTGCGGAGTATTGAGAAGTACGATCGCACCGCCGGTTCCTCCGATCAGGCCGGCGATCGCCATGGGAATCGCGACCCTGAAATTCTTGCGAATATCGTCGCGATAAGCCGCAACGGATGTCAGCTGCCCGGGCCAGAGCGCCACCGTGTTGGTAGCGTTTGCCTGAACCGGCAGCATTTTCATGCTCAGCATCGCCGGAAACAGAAGAAACGATCCCCCTCCGGCTACGGCGTTCAATACACCGGCCAGAAAGGCTGCCACGGTGAGCCAAAGCCAATGCCAATCCATGTAGAGGGGCAGGGCGGAGAGAGCGATCATCTTTGATTGATTCTAGAGGGCCGCCCAGCTTCGGGAATCTGCGAGCATTTTGCACGTTCGAAAGTGGATTTCGGAGGTCTGTGTTCGAGAAGGATCTTGGGATTTCCAGACGACCCTTTCGGCGGCCTGATCATCCATGAGACCGTGAGAACCGGGGTGTGCCAGGGGACTTTGAGGCCGCTCCGTCGGGGTGTTGTCTCGCCTTTGCGTTAATATCATTTATTTTCAAAAACTTACTGAAGCTGCTTACTATTAGCGTATTACGCTCATATTTTATGAATCTATTGTGCTATAGTGCCATCAGATGGATGGATGGCTGGGCTCGAACCGCTCAGCCCTCAATCTCAAAAACAGTTGGAGGACACAAAATCATGGCAATCACCCGTTGGGATCCCTTTCGTGAAGTTGTTGCATTGCAGAATCGCGTGAACTCGCTTTTCCGCGAAATGAACGAAGGCGATAGCCCTCTAACCACTGCCAGCTTTGTGCCGGCCGTCGATATCTATGAAGACGCCAATAAGGTTGTTCTGAAACTCGAAGTGCCGGGGATGGAAGAAAAGGACCTGGACGTCCGGGTTGAGAACAACACGCTGACCGTGAAAGGCGAGCGCAAATTCGAAAAGGACGAGAAGGAAGAGAACTTTCATCGGATTGAGCGCCGTTACGGCAGCTTCTATCGCGCCTTTACCCTTCCCTCGACGGTGGACACAGCCAACGTGCAGGCCAGCTACAACGCCGGCGTTCTGAAGCTGGAACTGAGCAAGAAGGCCGAGGCGCAGCCGAAGCAGATCAAAGTCAATGTCGGCGGCGAAAGCAAGAAGGAAGACAAAAAGGAAGAGCGCGAGCTGGTCGGCGCTCGGTAAGAAACAGCCAGTTATCAGTGATCAGTTGTCAGTTGTCAGTCTCCGGGCCGATGATCAGCTCATGGGGTTGGACCGGAGACTCGACGGCTGACAACTTTCTTTATTCGTGCAAATCGAGGACGCGGATTGAGCTGATAGCCGGCAAACTGAAGACTGAAAACTGAGGACTACATTATGGCTATTCGTTGGGAAAAATTGACTGTGAAATCGCAGGAAGCGATGCAGCAGGCGCAGGGGCGCGCAGCGGAATTCGGGAACCCCGAGATCCAGCCGGTGCATCTGTTGCTGGCGCTCATTGAAGACCGCGAGGGTGTGATTCCTGCGGTGCTTGAGAAGATCGGTGTCCCCACGGAAAGGCTGGAGAGCAGCCTTGCACCAGATCGAGGAGAAACTTCCTCGGGTGCAGGGCGGCTCTGCGCAGCCCAGTCCGAGCGCCGCGCTTAACAAGGTGCTTGACCAGGCATTCCGAGAAGCCGCGAATTTCAAGGACGAATACGTTTCAACCGAACACCTGCTGCTGGGAGTAGCACATCAGAAGGGCGACGGCGCTCGCGATGCGCTGATCGCGGTCGGCGCGACGCACGAGGCCATTCTGCAGGCGCTTACGGCCGTACGCGGATCGCAGCGCGTGACCGACCAGAATCCTGAGGGCAAGTTCCAGGCGCTCGAAAAGTATGCCAAGGATCTGACCGAACTGGCCCGGCGCGGCAAGCTCGATCCGGTGATTGGGCGCGACGAGGAGATTCGCCGCGTGATCCAGGTGTTGAGCCGGCGCACGAAGAATAATCCGGTGCTGATCGGCGAACCCGGCGTAGGCAAGACTGCCATCGTCGAAGGGCTCGCGCGACGCATCGTCTCCGGTGACGTGCCGGAAAGCTTGCGCGACAAGCGCGTAATCTCGCTCGATCTCGGGTCGATGCTGGCCGGAGCAAAATATCGCGGAGAGTTTGAAGACCGGCTGAAGGCAGTGCTGAAGGAAATCGAAGAGTCGAATGGGCAGATTGTTTTGTTTATCGACGAGTTGCATACGCTGGTAGGTGCGGGCGCGGCGGAAGGCGCCATCGATGCGAGCAATATGCTGAAGCCGGCTCTCGCACGCGGCGAGCTGCGGGCCATTGGCGCAACCACGCTGAATGAGTACCGCAAATATATCGAGAAGGATGCAGCGCTGGAGCGGCGCTTCCAGATTGTCTACGTTGGCGAGCCGAATGTCGAAGACACGATCGCGATTCTGCGCGGGTTGAAGGACCGGTACGAGGCGCATCACAACGTGCGCATCAAGGACTCGGCCATTGTGGCGGCGGCTACGCTGTCGCATCGCTACATCAGCGACCGCTTTCTGCCGGACAAGGCCATCGACCTGGTGGATGAGGCTGCGGCTTCTCTGGCGATCCAGATCGGCTCGGTGCCGACGGAGATCGACCAGATTGAACGGCAAGCGACTTCGCTTGAAATCGAGAAGGCGGCGTTGAAACGCGAGACCGATTCGAACAGCCGCGGACGTCTCCAGGAAGTGGAACGCGAACTGGCGACACTGAAGGAGCAGGCCACGGCGCTTCGTGCACGGTGGACGAAGGAACGGGATGCGATCAGCCGCATCAGCGAGTTGAAGAAGAAGATTGAGGCGCTGCGATTCGAAGCAGAGGAGCAGACGCGCAAGGGGCAGCTTGATCGCGCTGCGCAGATTCAATACGGCGAGCTGCCCAAGATGGAAGCTGAACTGAAGCAGCTAAATGCGCTGCAGGATGGCACCTCAAGCGTTGCGCGGATGCTGAAAGAAGAAGTCGACGAAGAGGACATCGCCAAGATCGTGAGCAAGTGGACCGGGATTCCTGTGTCGAAGATGCTCGAAGGCGAAGTGAACAAGCTGGTTCATATGGAAGAGCGTTTGCGCGAGCGGGTGATCGGGCAGGATGCGGCACTGAGCGTGGTGGCGAATGCAATTCGCCGTTCGCGCGCAGGTTTGAGCGATCCGAAGCGGCCGATTGGCTCGTTCATATTTCTTGGACCTACGGGTGTGGGGAAGACGGAAACGGCACGCGCGCTGGCGGAGTTCCTGTTTGACGACGAGCAATCGATGATCCGCATCGACATGAGTGAGTACATGGAGAAACATGCGGTGGCGCGGTTGATCGGTGCACCTCCGGGATACGTGGGCTACGACGAGGGTGGGCAGTTGACCGAAGCAGTGCGTCGCCGACCGTACGCGGTAATCCTGTTCGACGAAATCGAGAAGGCTCATCCGGATGTGTTCAATGTGTTGCTGCAGATCATGGATGACGGGCGTTTGACCGACGCGAAGGGGCGCACAGTCGACTTCAAGAACACGGTGCTGATCATGACGTCAAACCTCGGCGCCGGCTTCCTGGCCACGGAGGCTCTGAAGACCGAACATGACTTTGACATGGCGCGCGAGAGCGTGATGCGTGTTCTCCGCGAGCATTTCAGGCCGGAGTTTCTGAATCGCGTGGACGACATGGTGATCTTCCGTCCGCTGGGTCACGCTCAACTCGAGGCGATTCTCGAACTGCGGCTGGCCGAGGTTGGGAAGCTGCTGGAAGACCGGCAGATTTCGCTCGAACTGACGCCGTCGGCACGGGAGTTGATACTTGCGTCTGGTTCGGATGTTGCGTACGGCGCACGGCCGTTGAAGCGGGCACTGCAACGGATGGTGCAGGATCCGCTGGCCATCAAGATTCTGAACGGCGAGATTCTGCATGGGGCGCACGTGCGAATTGACGTCGATCGGAAATCGAACGAGCTGCACTTTGAGCCGATGGGCCGCGAAGCGATGGCGTGAAAACAGTGATCAGTGATCAGTGGTCAGTGGTCAGTGGTCAGTGAGATCTGGCTCTGCGAAAGCAGAGCCAGATTTGTTTGCGCAGCCAGTGTGCCGTCCCCGAAGTTGTTCGGACCGATCTGGAATTGCCAGGAAGCAGATTCTTCGCTCACCACTCAAGAGTCACCGTGCTATTTGCCGAGGGCCGATTCGACGGCGGACTGAACTTCTGGGGAATCGGGAGTAACGGCGGGCTCAAAGCGCGCTACAGGATTGCCGTTGCGATCGAAAAGGAACTTGGTGAAGTTCCACTTGATGTCGCCGCCGAATTTCGGATCGGCGGACTTGTCAGTGAGATAGCGGTAAAGCGGAGCCTTATCGTCGCCGAGCACGGAGACCTTGGCCATCATGGGGAAGGTGACGTTGTATTTGCGGGAACAGAAGGTCTTGATTTCCTCGTTGGTTCCGGGCTCCTGCTGGGCGAAGTTGTTGGCGGGAACGCCGATAATCACCAGGCCGCGGTCCTTGTACTTCTCGTAAAGCGCCTCCAGGCCCGCGTATTGCGGCGTGAATCCGCATTTGCTGGCCACGTTCACGAGCAAAACCACCTTGCCGTGGTAGGTCTTCAGGCTGACAGGCTGCCCGTCGATCGAGTTGATCGTGAAGTCATAGATGCTGGCGGCATTCGCGGCCATCGTTCCCGATACAAAGATCACCGTCAGAGCCAGAAACAGTTTGCGCACGAAATCCTCCATGGGGCCTTGGCTGCAGTCGATGATACGGGCCGGGACCCTCCCGATTGTCAACAGAATGTCAACGGGTGTTATTGCTCAGCATGCGGAGCCAGCGACGCTTTGGTGTGGCTCCCGTTTCATTTCGGACTAATCGGGTCGAAAAGGACCGGCGAAAAACCTGCAAATATTTTGTGGAAAAACAAAATTCAGGGAGGGGGGTGGGGGGCATGGTCCCACCCTGCGGCACGACCACCGTTGGCGCCGACAGTACGAGGCGTTGCCAGAGAGACGCTTTGTGCCAGTTCCCTGCATTCAAATTCCATTGTGCAACAAATGCCGGAAATAACCTGCAACGAGAATTCGCCTTGAATTCAACGAGTTAGCCAGTGACTGGCTTGACAGGATTTTCGGGGGCGGCGCGAAAGCATTGGAGCCGGAGTCACGGCGAAAGCATCGAATCGGCAGGTGAGGACGTTGGAAATTCCCTTCTGGGTAAGAAAACTGCAGCAGCTTTGGAAGTTAGTGCGCGAGAGCCATGCGCACCCACTGGCTGGTGGACAAGCGAAGCCGCCGAGCGTCGAGCCGGGAGATACGGCAATCAGTTTCATTGGGCACTCGTCGTTTCTGATCCAGACGGCGGGACGCGCATTGCTGATCGACCCGGTGTTTGCGACGCGACTGATTGTTCTGCGGCGGCAGCGGCGGCCCGGTTTGCGAATCGCCGATCTGCCGCGGATTGATGCGGTGCTTTTGACACACGCGCACATGGATCATCTGAATCGTCCGTCGCTGAGAGCGATTGCGCGCGAGATGCGACAGCGCGGTTTTCCTGCCCCGATTGCGATTGTTCCGAAGGGCGTGGAAGACCTGGTGGCGGATCTCGGTTTCTCACGGGTGGAAACGCTGGAGTGGTGGCAATCGACGGAGTTGAAGGGTCTGACGCGCGGGGAAACGGAGAGCGGGCGTTTGATTCCGATTGAGCAGGGCGAGAGCCCGAAGGGGCCGGCGGGTGAAGAAGGCATAACGATCACGGCGACACCTGCGCGGCATTGGGGAGCCCGGATGTTCAAGGATACGCACCGGGGATTTGGGGGATACGTACTCGAGTCGGGACAAGGGCCAACGATTTATCACTCGGGAGACACGGCGTATTTCGGCGGGTTCGCGGAGATCGGGCGGCGATTGCAGCCGGAGATTGCGTTGCTGCCGATTGGAGCCTACTCTCCCGACAGCTATCGCGCGGTACATACCAGCCCGGAGGAAGCGCTGCAGGGTTTTGTGGATTTGCAGGCCGACGTCATGATTCCGATGCACTACGGGACGTTTCAGCTGGGGCGTGAGCCTATGGATGAGCCGTTGCCGCGGTTGTTGCGGGCCGCGGAACGCGCTGGCGTTGTCGAGCGGGTTGTGGCGTTGGGCGAAGGCGAGAGCTGGGTGCCGAGAGAAGCGGCAGTTGAGGCAGCTGGGGCGGACTAAGGCGGTCAGGATTTCCGGTGCTAACGCCCATGTTTTTTCGATGCCGTGTATTCAGGGGCTGAACAGGCTGCGGAAGAATTCGATCTTTGGTTCCGATCATCGCGCAGGGGCTAAAGCCCATGCCGATTTCCTGGCTTTTATCGGCGCGACTGAAGTCATGCGCTTATACAAAGCCCACCTTCGAGGCGTTTTCCCGCAGCCCGTAAACTGCTTCCTTCGATGTTCCCCCAGGTGAGTTCAATGACTGTATTTCTTAATACGCAACTCTAGGGTTGCGTATTAGGAAGAGCAACTGCAGGTTCCTCCACTCCCGTTCCCCTTCGGCTCCGCTGAGGATCAGGGTCACTCAGGATGACACCCCAAAAATCATCGTGGGGAGTGGTTCACAGGCTATTGACGGAGTTCCACCAGGGTGGCGCCCTGACCGCCCTCGTTCTGGGGGGCTTCGGCGATGGTGGCAACATGGGGGTGCGACTTCAGGAAGTCGCGTACGCCGCGGCGAAGGATGCCGGCGCCGTGGCCGTGGATGATACGCACGCGCGGCAGGCCGGCGAGGAAGGCGCGGTCGAGATATTTTTCGAGCTCTTCGGTAGCTTCGTCGACGGTACGGCCAATGAGGTTGATTTCCATGCGCATGTCTTCGCTGTTGGCTGTGGTGACGGAGACGTGGACGCCTTTCTGTTTGCGGGCGGCGGCGAGGGGGTCGGGTTTGCTCTCTCCACCAGACGGTGAAACTGCGGAGCAGTCATCGCGTTTGACGCGCATCTTGATGGGGCCGAGGGCTACTTCGAATAGGTCCTTTTCGATTTCGCGCTGAACGACGGCGATTTTGTTCATGGACTTGATGCGAACCTGATCGCCGGGCGCGATGTGGCGCAAGACGTGCGGCTGGGCATTGGCGTCGCCCGCATCGGCTCCGGTGCGGTGGGCGACGACGGTCTGGTTGAAGCTCTCCTGAAACTCGCGGCGGAGGCGCGTGATGCGGCGCTCGGCTTCTTTGGAGAGCTTTTGCTGGGCGGCGCGGTCTTCGATGGCACGGACGTTCTCGCGCATCTGGAATTCGAATTCCTTCATCAACGAAGCCAGCTTGGTCTCGAGTTCGCGGGTGCGGTTGCGGAGTTCGACGTCACCTTCGCGGGCGAGTTTGGCGCGCTCCTGATTGAGAGCGTACTGCTGCTCGCGTGCGGCTTTTTTCTCGGCTTCGAGAGCGGTGAGATCGTCGTGCAGTTTGTCGAGGAAGCGCGCAATGTCGACCTGTTGAGAACCGAGGCGTTCGCGAGCGCTCGCAATGATGATGCGATTGAGGCCGAGACGCTCGGCGGTTTGGATGCCGGCGGAGGCGCCGGGGACGCCGAGGCGGAGCTGGTAGTTGGGCACGAGCGTGACTTGGTCGACGCCTGCTGCGGCGTTGAGCACGCCGGGGGTGTTGGCGGCGTAGACCTTGAGCGAGGTGTGGTGCGTGGAGATGAGCGTCCACGCGCGCGCCGCAAGGAAGAAAGCGGCGACGGCGACGGCGAGTGCAGAGCCCTCTTCAGGGTCGGTAGCGGAGCCGAGTTCGTCGAGCAGGACGAGGGATTGCGGATCAGCGAGGCGCGCGAGGCGATTCAAATTGACGATGTGCGCGGAAAAGGTGGAGAGCTCGGCTTCGATGGATTGCGCGTCGCCGATGTCGGCGAGGAATGCGGTGAAGACGGGGAAGCTGGCCGCCGTCGCGGGGACAGGCAGGCCGGCCTGGGCCATCATGGCAAGCAAGGCCGTGGTCTTGAGAGTCACGGTTTTGCCGCCGGTGTTGGGACCGCTGATGATGAGCTGACGGGCGTCGGCGGTGAGCTCCAGTGTAAGCGGGACAACCTGGCCATTGACCGCGCGGAGGTGGCGCTCGAGGAGTGGGTGGCGGGCATTTTCGAGGCGCAGGCATTCGGAATCGAAGCTTGGAGCCACGCAGTCGTAATCGCGCGCGAAGCGCGCCCGCGCGAGCAGAGTATCGACAAGGGCAAGGACCCTGGCGCCTTCAACGAGGGCCTGGGAGTAGCCGGAAACCTGGCGTGTGAGAGCCACGAAGATGCGGTGGATCTCGGCTTGCTCTTCTTCGAGGAGGCGGACGAGTTCGTTGTTCTGCTCGATGGTCTCGAGCGGCTCGACGTAGACGGTCTGGCCTGACGAACTGGCTCCGTGGACGACGCCGGAGACGCGGCGTTTGAGCTCGGTGCGAACGGGAATGACGAAGCGATCGCCACGGATGGTGATCAAGTCTTCCTGTGTCGAGCCCTCGCCGGTGAGCTTGCGCAGGGCGGCGCGGAGAGATTCCTCGATGGCGCGTTGTTGACGCTCCTGCTCGCGGCGGATGCGATTGAGTTCCGGTGAAGCGTCGTCGGCAAGGGTGCCGTCGGGGAGGATTTTGCGGTCGATGGATTCTGCTAGAGGTTTTAAGGAAGAGCCGGTGAGTGCGGTGGACAGCTCGGAGAGGCCGGGCAGTTTTCCGGCCACGCGCGCAGGTGGCTCGCGCAGCAGGGCCTGCCAGGCAGCAACGTCGTAGGCGAGACGGGCGATGGATTGGAACTCGGCGGCCTCAAGAGCGGCGCCGGAGATTTGCGCTTTGGCGGCAAGCTGGGTCGGATCGAAGAGTCCACCGAGGGGGATCGAGACTTGTTCGGCGAGCAGAAGGCGGAGTTCGCCTGTGAGGTGGTGCTGGCGCGTGATCCAGGGCTTGTCGCTGGAGGGCCGCAGCGCCAGGATGGCTTCGCGGCCAACGGGCGAGGCAGCGTATCCGGCAAGGAACGTGAGGAGAGGGTCCCACTCGAGGGCAGCGGTGTCGGCGTGTTCGACGGGAGACGGGATGGGATCGAGCAGGGGCATGGGCTGTGTTTAGTTTAGTGGGAACGGGTTGGGCGGAATGTCTACCCATGTCTCAAAAGCGAGACATGGGCTCCCAGGGCAACATGGTGAAGTGCGGCACTCAAGAGAGTGTCGAAGAATGAAGTTCTCGAAAAGCAGATCCTTCGCGCCGCTTACCCTAAGCTTGCGGCGCTCAGGATGACACAGCTTGCGAAGAGCATTCTGCGCTGGTTTAGCTGTCGCTGGAGGATGACTTGGGGGCGGAGGCGGGGGTGGACGGGTTGGCTGGCGTGGAGGATGAGGCGGCCGGCTTGTCGCTGGATTTGGACGATTCTGACTTGGACGCTTCTTTGGATTCGGCGGGCTTTGATTCGCCGGGGGAATCGGATGAAGAGTCTGAGCTTTTGGGGGCGTAGTCGTTTATGTACCAGCCGGCGCCTTTGAAATTGAGGCGGGGGGCGGTGAGCGGACGAATCAGCGTGGTCTTGCCGCACTTGGGGCAGACGGTCTCCGGCTCTGCGGAGAAGTTCTGGATTTTTTCGAATTTGTTACCGCAACTCGTGCAGCGATAGGCGTAGAGGGGCAAGGCGGTCTGATTCTCCGAGGCGACAAATCTCTCTACTTATTGTAGCCGCGGGGCGGAGATGTTAGAAATCTCCGCCCGGGCCGTTTTGATCGCATGGCTGTTACTTGTGCACGGTGATGGGCACGGAAGCGGAATGGTCTTCCCATGCCAGCGTGAGTGTGCCTTTGCCATTGCCGTTGTCGGTGAGCGTGTAGAGGAGGTTCTCGACCATGGCGGGCGGCTTGCTCATGGTCATGCTGGTTTTGCCGATGTCCTGTGAGCCGTCGTAGGCAAGGCCCCATTCGCCGGTCTTTTTGTTAACGATGAACGACCAATTGTCGGGATCGGAGATGTCGACGAAGAGGGTGTAGTCGCCCTTGGGAACGGCGATGTCGCCGATCATCAGGTCAGCATCGGTGTGGAGGGTGGTGGCGGAGTTGGCCCCGGCGCGCCAGACGGGGTAGTGCGGATTGTGGCTGATGAGGCCGTCCTTGGTGAAGATCTTGCCCTCCCGGCCTTTGACGCCGGGCGAGGAGTAAGTGACGGTAATTTCGTGGCCACCGATGGTGGCGGAGGCTTTTGCCGGCGGGCTTGCGGCCGGCTTTTGCTGGGCAATGAGAGCGGTTGTAGCAATGAGAAGGCCTGCACAGGCAATGAGAAGCTTCATGGGTGATTCTCCTCCGCAGCGGCTTGAAACAGCAGTCCGCTGCAACGGGAACGATTGTCGCACCGGAGGGTGGAGGTGGGGAAGCATCGGATTGCTATAATCGGGCGCGATGCAGAATGCTCTCATCGCCATCGCCGTCTTCTCGGGTTTCGCATTCTTGGGCCTGCACGCGCGCCGAAATCCAGTCTCGATGGCGAAGGTCTTCAGCCTTGGAATCAATGACGGGACCGGAGCTTTCGGCAGATTTGTGCGCTTCTGCGGATTATGGTATCTGGCCATCGGATCAATTGGAGCGGTGTTCTTCTCGATCCGGCTTCTCATTGATCTCGTGAAGCATGGAACGGAGTTTTGAAAATCATGGATACATTTCCGACCTCCCCTGGTGGGCAATTTCGTGCGGCAGTGTCGGAGGAAAAGCCGCTGCAGGTGGTGGGCGCGATCAACGCCTATGCGGCGCGGATGGCCGAGGCGACGGGGTTTCGCGCGCTGTATCTGTCGGGCGGCGGTGTGGCCGCCAATTCGCTGGGGATGCCGGACCTGGGCATCAGCACGATGGAAGATGTGCTGACCGACGTGCGGCGGATTACCGAGGTGACGACGCTGCCGCTGCTGGTGGATATCGATACCGGATGGGGGGGCGCATTCAATATTGCCCGCACGATTCGGGCGATGATCAAGGCGGGCGCGGCGGCAGTGCACATGGAAGACCAGGTGGGCGCGAAGCGATGCGGACATCGACCGGGCAAAGAACTCGTTCCTGCCGGGGAGATGGTGGACCGGATCAAGGCTGCGGTCGATGCACGGACGGATGAGGGATTCGTGATCATGGCGCGGACGGATGCGCTGGCCGGCGAAGGACTGGCAGCGGCGATCGAGCGAGCCCAGGCGTATGTGGCTGCCGGCGCCGACATGATATTTGCCGAGGCAGTGACAGAGTTGCAGCAGTACACAGAATTCCGCGCGGCTGCGGGCGTGCCGATTCTGGCGAACATTACGGAGTTCGGGCAGACACCGTTGTGGACGCGCGAGGAGCTTGCGGCGGCGGGCGTGGACATTATTCTCTACTGCTGTGCGGCGTATCGGGCGATGAATGCGGCGGCACTGCAGGTGTATGAGGCGATCCGGACCGAGGGCACGCAGAAGCATGTCGTACCGATGATGCAGACGCGGACGGATCTCTATAAATTTCTCGACTATCACGCCTATGAGAAGAAGCTGGACGATCTGTTTGCGAAGGGCAAGGAGTGAAGCTGGAAACTTGGCAAAGAGATGTATCGATTTCAGATCGCTTCGAGATACCCCTTCAACTCCTCCGACGACATCTTGCAGCCTCCGTTGAATTCCGGTCCGATCCCATGGAAGAGCAGCGTCCAGCCATCGATATGTTCCTTTTCCAAGCTCATGTCGAAGTCGCTGGCCTTTACCGCGATCGGCTCGGCATTCACAGCGATGACAGTCGTCTCCCAACTACCCTTTCCCTGGCCTACGCGGCAGTCAAAAGCAACGATTCTGACTCCTCGCGGAGTGCCATCAATCACGTTCCAGACGGAGCTCACGTTGGAGATTGACGAAGATTTCAGATCGATGTCGAGCGGCAGATCTTCTCCAAGCAAGCGGAAACCTAGCTCCTGTCCATAGTCGCGGATCTGCCGCGATCTTTCTTGCGTTTTTCGATAAGACCAAAACAAAACGGCGACAACCACAGTTACAGGCAGGACTGGCCAAAAGTTCATGCGGGGATTATAGGGCCTATACACCTTTACGCAGGCGGGATGATGTTATGGCCTTGCTGACGCCATGCCCTTGTTACAAACCTCGCACGCGATCGAACCTTTGCGCAGGCTATGAAGTCAAGCCCTATCTGGCATCGAGAAAAGATCACCTGAAGACACAGGACTGGACAGCACAGCGACGAGCAAATTAGCTTGATGCTCTGCGGGGGTTCGAATGAGCAACGAGGTAAACGCCGCGCCCACGGTATTCAAACCAAAGAAATCGGTCGCACTGTCGGGGACACCGGCGGGTTCGACCGCACTGTGCACGGTGGGGCACAGCGGCAACGATCTGCACTATCGCGGATACGACATCAAGGACCTGGCGGCTCATTGCGAATTTGAAGAAGTCGCGTATCTGCTGGTGCACGGCAAGCTGCCCAATGCGGCAGAACTTGCGGCATACAAGGCGAGCCTCAGGCCGCTGCGGAGTCTTCCTGCGGCCGTAAAGCAAGCACTGGAACTGCTGCCGCCATCCACCCATCCGATGGATGTGTTGCGGACGGGCGTTTCGGTGCTGGGATGCGTGCTGCCGGAGGGCGAGAGCCACAAGGAGAGCGGCGCGCGACGGATTGCCGACACGCTTCTTGCGTGCCTCGGATCGATGCTGCTGTATTGGCACCACTACGCGCGCAATGGGCGTCGTATCGAGGTGGAGCGGTTTGAGGATTCGATTGCGGCACATTTTTTGCACCTGCTGCATGGCACTGCGCCGAACGAAGAGTGGACGAGGGCGATGCAGACATCGCTGATCCTGTATGCGGAGCACGAATTCAATGCGTCGACATTTACGGCACGCGTGATCGCGGGCACGGGATCGGATGTTTATTCGTGCATTGCGGGCGCAATCGGGGCACTGAAAGGGCCGAAACATGGCGGCGCAAATGAGGTGGCGCTGGAGATTCAGAAGCGCTATGAAAAGCCGGACGACGCCGAGGCGGACATGCGGCGGCGCGTGGCGGAGCGCGAAGTGATCATCGGTTTCGGACACCCTGTGTACACCATCAGCGATCCGCGCAGCGACATCATCAAGGAAGTGGCGCTCGGCTTGGCGAAGGCGCGCAGGGATACACGACTCTATAGCGTGGCCGAGCGCATTGAAACCACGATGCAGGATGCCAAGCGAATGTTTCCCAATCTCGATTGGTACAGCGCGGTGGCATACGATCTGATGGGCGTACCCGTCGACTTGTTCACACCGCTTTTTGTGATGGCTCGTACGGCGGGCTGGTGCGCGCACGTGATTGAGCAGCGGCAGGACGGGAAGATCATTCGACCATCGGCGGTGTATACCGGGCCGGAGGATTTGGAATTTGTGTCGATTGAAAAGCGGGCGTAGGGAACCGGGCATCGTGCTTTCCCACCCTTGCGACAGAAACAAAGACGTCGCAAGGATGGGGCACCCAGGACTTTGGAAGCGAGAAGCAGATTCTTCGCTTACCATCCCCAAACTGAAATACGTTTGGGGCCCCGTGCGCTCAGAATGACGGAGGCACAGAGGAGATATTCAGGTTGTCATCGCACATCAGTAATGAACGGCCGGGGTTCGATAAGGTTATTGCGGACATTGCGGACTACGCGCTGGGGTATGGAATCAAGAGCGATCTCGCGTATGAGACGGCGCGCTATTGCCTGATGGACACGCTGGGCTGCGGGCTGGAAGCACTTGAATATCCAGCGTGCACCAAATTGCTGGGGCCGATTGTGCCGGGAACAGTAGTGCCGCATGGTGCGCGCGTGCCGGGGACAAGCTTCCAGCTTGATCCTGTGCAGGCGGCATTCAACATTGGCGCGATGATTCGCTGGCTGGATTTCAACGACACATGGCTGGCGGC
Organism: uncultured Acidobacteriaceae bacterium; assembly: GCA_963830285.1. Classification (GTDB taxonomy): domain Bacteria; phylum Acidobacteriota; class Terriglobia; order Terriglobales; family Acidobacteriaceae; genus Telmatobacter. The sequence goes on along the minus strand of CAWHLU010000004.1, from coordinate 196,930 downwards.
GGAGTGGGGGCATCCGTCGGACAATCTTGGAGCAATCCTGGCGGTAGCAGATTGGTTGTCGCGCACCCCTGCGGGGGGCAGCCCTCCTTTGCCGATGAGGCGAGTACTAGAGGCGATGATCAAGGCGCACGAGATTCAGGGATGCATTGCGCTCGAGAATTCCTTCAACAAGGTGGGCCTCGATCACGTGGTGCTGGTGAAAGTGGCGTCGACGGCGGTGGTTTGCGGGTTGCTGGGCCTGAACCGAGAACAGACTCTCAATGCAATTTCACTGGCGTGGGTGGACGGACAGAGCCTGCGCACATATCGCCATGCGCCGAACACAGGTTCGAGAAAGAGCTGGGCTGCTGGTGATGCCACGAGCCGGGCGGTGCGGCTGGCGCTGATGGCAGGGGCCGGCGAGATGGGGTATCCGGCCGTTCTGACAACGCGGACCTGGGGCTTCTACGATGTTTCGTTCAAGGGGCAGGAGTTCCGGTTTCAGCGCCCGTATGGCAGCTACGTGATGGAGAACGTGCTGTTCAAGATCAGCTTTCCGGCAGAGTTTCACGCGCAGACCGCGGTGGAGGCAGCAATGACACTGCGCGGCAGGCTGGATGTATTGGGCAAGACGGCCGAAGATATCCGGAAGATCACGATTCGCACGCACGAAGCGTGTTTGCGGATTATCGACAAGAAGGGGCCGCTTTCGAATCCCGCGGATCGCGACCATTGTGTGCAGTACATGATTGCGATTCCGTTGATCTTCGGACGGCTGACGGCAGCGGACTACGAAGATCGCGTTGCGGGCGATCCGCGCATTGACGCGTTGCGGGCGAAGGTGGAGTGCGTGGAGGAACCGCAATTCACCACGGATTATCACGATCCGGAGAAGCGATCGATCGCGAATGCGCTTCGTATTGTTCTCGATGACGGCTCCGTGCTGGAAGAAATGGTCGAGTACCCGATCGGACACAAGCGGCGGCGTAAGGAAGGAATGCCGCTGCTGGTGGAGAAGTTCAAACGCAACCTGGCGCGGCGATTTGGCGAAGAGCAGCAGCAGCGGATTCTGGATGCGTCGATGGATCGCGAGCGGCTGGAGCGGATGGCGGTGAGCGAGTACGTGGACTTGTACGTGGTGTGAGTTCCGCAGCTCTCCATTCCGGAGGCGGTTGCGGCACCGTGGGTGCGCGTGATTGACTTGGTCGGAGGTTGACCACACCCAATGGCTTACATTCTTGCACTGGACCAGGGCACGACGAGTTCGCGCGCCATTCTTTTTGATGAAGCCGGCTCGATTGTTGCAGTAGCGCAGCACGAGTTCGAGCAGTTCTATCCGCAGGCGGGATGGGTGGAGCACGACCCCACCGAAATTCTGACCAGCCAGATGGCATGCGCCGTGGAAGCCCTGGGCAAGGCCGGAGTGCGTCCGCGCGATGTAGCGGCGATCGGCATCACCAACCAGCGCGAGACGGTGATTGTATGGGAGCGGGAGACCGGCAAGCCAATTCATCCGGCGATTGTGTGGCAGGACCGACGGACAGCTCCGCTGTGTGAATCTTTGGAAAAGAGTGGAGTCGGGGAGACAGTTTCTGCGAAGACGGGGCTGGTGCTGGACCCATATTTTTCGGCGACGAAGGTGCGCTGGATTCTGGACAACGTGCCGGGAGCGCGGGAACGAGCGGAGCGCGGAGAGCTGGCGTTTGGCACGGTGGACAGCTGGCTGATCTGGCACCTGACCAGCGGCATGCGGCATGTGACGGACGTGACGAATGCCTCGCGCACCTTGCTCTACAACATCGTGAAGGGCGAGTGGGATGCCGAACTGCTGCGCATCTTCGGCGTGCCGGCCCCGATGCTGCCCGAGGTGGTTTGGTCGAGCCAGCCTGTGGGAGAGGTGACAACCACGCTCGGACTGGGTGGAGTGACGATCGCAGGCATTGCCGGCGATCAGCAGGCGGCGCTGTTCGGTCAACTCTGCTGGAATGCGGGAGAGGCGAAGAACACTTACGGGACCGGATGTTTTCTGCTGCAGAATGTGGGTACGGAGTTTGTGCGGTCGAAGCACAAGCTGATTACGACGCTGGCGGCGAGTGCGCAACGACGGCGGGAATATGCGCTGGAGGGCAGCATCTTTATCGGCGGCGCGGTGGTGCAGTGGCTGCGCGACAATCTTCGCCTGATTGGATCTTCGGCCGATGTGGAGGCATTGGCCGCAAGTGTGCCGGATACGGGCGGCGTGGTGTTTGTACCGGCGTTTGTCGGGCTGGGCGCGCCGCACTGGGATCCGCATGCCGGTGGGCTGCTGATCGGGTTGAGGCGCGATACGAAGCCGGGGCACATTGCGCGGGCGGCCCTGGAGAGCATCGCGTTTCAGGTGGCGGACGTGCTGGAGGCGGTACACAGCGAGACGGGAACTCCGCTGGGCGCGCTGCGCGTGGATGGCGGCGCGGCGGTGAATGACCTGATGATGCAGTTTCAGGCGGATGTTCTCGGAGTGCCGGTGGTGCGGCCGCGCGTGACGGAGACGACGGCGCTGGGAGCGGCGTATCTGGCCGGGCTGGCGACGGGGTTCTGGGCAAGTCCCGATGCATTGCGCGCCAAGCGGGAAGGCGACGTGCGCTTTGAGCCGCGGATGGATGCGGCCGAACGCAAGGAGCGCCGGGAGCGTTGGCAACGCGCGGTGGAACGGTCGAAAAACTGGAGCAACTGATGCGCAGGGAGGAGATGCTGCGCAGGATCCGCGAACGGGCTGAGGCCGGTGAGCCGTGGGATATTGCGGTGATCGGCGGCGGCGCCACGGGTGTGGGCGTAGCCGTTGATGCTGCGGCACGCGGATTCGACGTAGCGCTGGTGGAGGCACACGATTTTGGCAAGGGGACGAGCAGCAGGAGCACGAAGCTGGTGCATGGGGGCGTGCGTTATCTCGAACAGGGAAATATTCCGCTGGTGATGTCGGCTCTGAAAGAGCGCGGGCTGCTGCGGCAGAATGCGCCGCACCTGGTGCACGACCTGGCGTTTGTGGTGCCGAATTACTCGTGGTGGGAGGCGCCGTTCTACGGCATCGGGCTTAAGCTCTACGACCTGCTGGCGGGCAAGTATGGATTTGGCGCTTCCAGGCTCTTATCCCGTGAGGAGACCCTGGCTCAACTGCCGGCGCTGGAGCCGGAAGAGTTGCGCGGCGGGGTTGTTTACTACGATGGGCAGTTTGACGATGCACGCCTGCTGATTCATCTGGCAATGACGGCTGCGGATCATGGCGCCACCCTGGCGAATTATTGTCCTGCAACCGGATTGTTGCGCGATGACGAAGGCTACGTGAATGGGCTGACCGTCCGCGATGAAGAGACGGGCGAGGAACTGCGGATGGCGGCGCGGATCGTGGTGAATGCGACCGGAGTCTTCACCGACGAGGTTCGCCGCATGGCGGATGCCAAGGCAGAGCCTTTGATGGTAACCAGCCAGGGAATTCACCTGGTGTTCGATCAGAGTTTTCTGAAAAGCGATACGGCGCTGATGGTGCCGCGTACGAGTGACGGGCGCGTATTGTTTGTAATTCCGTGGCATGGCCATGCCGTAGCGGGGACGACCGATACGCCGGTCGATGCGCCGAGCCTCGAGCCGAAGGCACTGGATGAGGAAATTGAGTTTATTCTCGAAACGGCGGGACGCTATTTTAGCCGACCGCCGACGCGGGGGGATGTGCTGGCTGTGTATGTGGGATTGCGGCCGCTTGTAAAGAGTCATGGCGAAGGCAAGACGTCTGCAATTTCGCGCGATCATGTGATTCATGTGGACACGTCGGGGCTGCTGACGATTACCGGCGGGAAGTGGACGACGTATCGGCACATGGCCGAGGACTGTGTGGATCATGCGATTACACTGGGCCGGCTGCGCGATGAGGCTTGCGTGACCAAGAATCTGCGCATCCATGGGTACATGGAAACCGCAGAGACCGAGGATGAGAATCCGCTGCTGGTTTACGGAGCGGACGCCGAAGCGATTCGCACGCTTGCGATGGAACGGCCGGAATGGGGGCAAAGGCTTCACGCGGAGCTGCCCTATATTGCGGCGGAGGTCGTGTGGGCGGCGCGTGCGGAGATGGCGCGGAGTGTAGAGGATGCGCTGGCGCGGAGGACGCGGGCACTGTTCTTGAATGCGCGCGCGGCGATGGAGATGGCGGAACCGGTGGCTCGACTACTTGCCGTGGAACTGAAGCGCGATGAGACGTGGGCGGCGAAGCAGGTTGCGGAGTTCCGCGCTTTGGCGCAACAGTATATGGTGTGAATGCCGATTCCCCTGGTGGAGGTAACGAATGGCGACTAAGTGCACGCACGAGAAGGATCATGTCAAGAAGGTAAAGCCGACGAGCAAGGGGTGCGAAGATTGCCTGAAGATGGGCGACACGTGGTTGCACCTGCGCATGTGCCTGGAGTGCGGGCACGTCGGCTGCTGCGATTCCTCGAAGAATCGGCATGCGCGGGCACATTTTCATGCGACGGAACATCCCTTGATTCGCTCTGCCGAGCGTGGGGAGGACTGGCGCTGGTGCTATATCGACGAGACATATTTGTAGATCGGTGTTGAGTCTGAGATTCTCAGCAGAAATGAAGAGGCCGAAAAGCGGATTCTTGCTCACCACCCCCGAACCCACCCCACAAAGCTATTGCTCTGCGGGGCGCCTGGTACGTTCGGTGCCCCGTTCGCTCAGAGTGACACCGCCAACTACGTGAGAACGAGCTAAACCAGTTCTACTTCGATGGATTTGGTGTCGGGATCGAGCTTGATGATTTTGAAGCTGCGGATCTGGCCGGAGTGAAGCGGCTCGGGAGCGGCGGACGGCGCGGGGGCATTTCCCTTCCAGCGGGCTTGCAGCATAGTGGAGAGCGAAGACAGGTCGGCTTTGCCGGCGGACTTCTCGTCGGCTGGTGCGGCGGCTGCTTTCGCAGCCCGGCAGGTTGCGCGGATGCCTTCGCCGAGTTCGACCGTGGCGCCGGTTGCTGATTCGTCGACGACGCGGCCGGAGACGAGGTCGCCGGGTTTGTGCTCGGCGATGTACTCGTCGATGCTGGTGGGAATCAGCTGCTTCATGCTGAGCTTGATCTGGCGCTTTTCCGGCGCGATGCCGAGCACCTGTGCTTTGACGACCTGGCCGACGCGCAGTACGTCCTGGGGATGATGGATGCGCTTCTCGGCGCTGATCTCGCTGACGTGTACGAGGCCTTCGACGCCTTCGGCAATCTGGACGAAAGCGCCGAAGGCCATGATCTTGGTGACGGGACCTTCGACCTGGGAGCCGACGGGAAATTTGCCGGTGACGTTAGACCACGGGTCGGAGAGGGTCTGCTTCAAGCCGAGCGAGATGCGGCCGGGCTGGGATTCGGCAGGGGGCTTGATGGCAAGTATGACGGCGTCGACGGTGTCACCCTGCTTGAGCACGTCACTGGGATGGTGGATTTTCTTGCCCCAGGACATTTCGGAGATGTGGATGAGGCCTTCGATGCCGGGCTCCATTTCGACGAAGGCGCCGAAGTCGGCGAGGCGAGTGACGGCGCCGGTAATGCGCTGGCCGACCTGATATTTTCCTTGCGCGGCCTCCCAAGGTTCGGGCTGAAGCTGCTTCAGGCCTAGCGAAATCTTTTTGGTGTCGGGATCGATTTTAAGGATGCGGACCTGGATCTGCTGGCCGACGGAAAGCACGTCTTCAGGCTTGTTGACGCGGCTCCACGAAATGTCGCTGACGTGAAGAAGGCCATCGAGGCCGCCGAGGTCCACAAATGCGCCATACGGCGCGAGGCTGCGCACGGTGCCGTCAAGCACGTCGCCGGGTTGCATGGCGGCATAGCGGCCTTCCTGCAAGGCGCGGGCTTGTTCTTCGAGGACGACGCGGCGGTCGACGACGACGTCTTCGTCGGTAACGTCGAGCTTGGTGATGCGGCAGGTGATTTCAGTGCCGACCATTTTCTCGAGTTCGGCAGCGTCGCGGGTGCCACTGCGGCTGGCGGGCATGAAGGCGCGGACGCCGATGTCGACGGTGAGGCCGCCTTTGACGACGCCAGTGACATTGCCGACGACGGCGACTTTTTGGGCGAAGGCTTCTTCGAGTGCCGACCAGTCGCGGGGCTGGGCGACTTTAAACAGAGTGAGATCGTAGTAACCCTCTTCGTTGCGGCCCTTGACGGAAACGTGGACTTTGTCGCCGACCTTGATGCCGTCGGCGTTGTTCGGGAAGGCAGAGCGCGGGAGAACACCTTCGGTCTTGTAACCGATGTCGAGGAAAACCTGGTCGGCGGAGAGGGAGATGACGTTGCCCTCGATCTGCCTGACGCCGGAGGCGGGCTTGTGGGTATGGGTCTTCTCGAATTGGGAGAGGATGTCGGCGAAGTTCTCTTGAGGCTCGGAGGGTTCTTCGGCGGGCGGCTCCGCGGGTACCGGCGGAACGGATTGAGTCGCGGGAACTGATTCCGCGGGGACGTTCGCTTCGGAGGGAGCCGTGGGCTGGCTGGAGGTGTCGCGAGATTCGGAGGCGGGCTTGGACTCGGAAATGCTTTCGTCGCTCATGATGGTTACTTTTCCATTGTCCCATGCGAAACCCCGTGTTTGCTGTGTGCCGGGATGTTGTTTGGAAGCAGGATGAGTGTGCGTGAGAACTGCGTCAGTGTCGTTCGGAGACGGGAAAGAACTGTATTTGAAAACAAAAGCAGCAAGTTAGCGCCGCTTCGCGGCGTAGCGAGTTAGCAAGTTAGCCCTTTCCTCGAATTCTCACGAGAGAGTAAGGCCCCAGTGGGTTTTTCGGATGTATGGCCTGGCTAAAGCCATGCCCTTGTTACAAAGCAGCGGGGTCGTCGAGTCTCTTCAGCAGCGGCTTGGTCGAAGTTTCGGCAGGCTGGAAGTCATGATTATTGCGGGAACTCCGTCACTTTCGGGGTGACGCGACCGGGCGCGACGTGGGTGGGGCCGCCTTTGTCGTCGATGACGTTGGAGATTTCGCCGAGGTTGTCGAGGGCGACGGTAATCATGTGGTGGAAGCGGACCCCTGGCGTGACGGGCACTTCGATGGCACGGGTCAACGTCACGTTGGGATGGCGGAAGACCGAGTAGATGCCAAGTCCCCAGGCTTCGTGGGCGGTGACGTTATCAGCCACTTTGTAGGAGGCCCAGCCGTTGGTGCCGGGAGCCGAAGTGAAGCTGGGCTGATCGGGTGGGTCGTATGGGATTTCGGATTGGTAGAAGTAGGTGCGGCCGTGGTTGCCGTTCCACAGCACCTGAAATTGCTGGTGATGCTCGACAAAGAGCCCATAGGCGGTGACGTTGTTGCCGTTGACGACGAGGCCATTGTCGCTGAGGTTGCTGGTCCAGCCAACACCTTTGCCGTGATCGGCCCGCCAGATCCAGGTGTGGTCGATGACCGTGTCGTCGGAGTTGACGCGGAGGTTAATTTTGACGCTGCCCGCGCCCGCTCCGCCATCGCGGAAGAAGACGTCATGCAGGAAGACCGGATTCTTGGCGTGCGAGGCGTGGCTGCCTGCGGGGCCGATTTCGACGAGTACTGGCGATGTCTGCTGGCCCGCGTCGAAGAGGATGCCGGCGATGTCGATGCCGTCCACGTCGGCGGTGGTGATGGCGGCCGTGCCGCTGGTGGGATGCAGCGTCGCGAAGCCGAGCCCGATGACCAGGGTGTTGGGGCTCGTGACGCGGATGGGTTCGGTGATGTCGTAGATTCCGGGAGTGAGCAGCAGATTCCTGCCCTTCGCTAATTCTGCGTTCATGGTGGCGGCGGTGTCGCGGCCGGGCTGAGCAATGTAGAAGGAGCTCAGAGGCACACTGTGACCCGGTGTCGATCCGCCGTGCCAGGTGACGCCCTGACTGTCAGTCTGGAGCGCTGGAACGCGGACCGCTCCAGTTCCCTTTCGCATCGATCTCGAGGAATGGTTTTTCACGGACGACGGGTGTGCGTTCGACCTTGGTGTAGGGTGGTTGCGGCCATTCGCCTGCGGGCGGATTCGGGATGCCGACGAAGACCATGTTCCAGTTCGCTCCGGTCCAGCTTCCCCACTCGCTGTTGCGGGAGATCCACTGTTGCTGCGGGCCGGCGCCGACGTTGCCGTCGATCAGCGAGTCGGACATCCATCCGCCGCTGGCCCATCCGCCTTTCTGATGAAGAACGATGTTGCCGATCACATGCATCCGGCGAAAAGGCACAGCCTGGGAGACGGCCCACTGCATGGTGCCGTCGGTGGGTGTGACGGAGAAGCCCTCAACCGCGCGCCAGAAGGTGCAGGTAGCGTTGTTGCGCGGGAGGCTGGCATCAGAGTGGACGTTGCCGATGATGTGGACAGCGTCGGGTGTCGCGCCGAGGCCGATGACTTCTGTGTAGAAGCCGATGGGGATGTCGACGTGGTACTCGCCCGGCAGGAAGAGCAGAGCGTAACGGGCCGAACCGAACTCACTGTGCTGCTGAATCGAGTAGACCTTGTCAATCTGGGACTGGATGTCGGCCGAGGGCATCGAGGGCTCGAAGAGCAGCACGTTGGACCCGAGATCAGGATGCCTCCGTTTTGTTGCCTGAGCACCAGCCAGGAGAGGCACTAATCCCGCGAACAGCAATAGGACAACGGAAAGAGTCGTGTGGTTGGAATTCACTCTAACGAGGTTTGCTCTGCGCATGAACCGGATCCCCTTCGATTCCGAACAACGTAAGCCATCCTATTCCATTCATCTGCTTGAGACCTGTGGGTGGACATGGCAGCGTCCGGCAGGCGAGAATTGCCGTCGCATAGGAAAGGCTTCTTCATATGGGATCAATCTCACGCAGGGATTTTGTGCGTCTTGGCGCGGGCGCCGTTGCGGTGGGGGCCGCGACTAAATCGATTGCGCTGGAGCCGACGATTCTGGCGGCGCAGACTCCGCAGACAGAACGAAAGATTCGCTTTGTTTCGATCGGCACCGGGATTCGCGGATGCGATCTGCTGCGCTCGGCGCGCAAGGTTTCGAGCGGAGTTTGCGTAGGCACAGCCGATTTGTATGACATGCATCGCAAGGCCGGCGTAGAGGCGTGGGGTGCTGATATCCCTTCGACGCGTGACTATCGCGAGTTGCTCGACCGCAAGGATGTGGATGCGGTCATTGTTGCCGTTGCCGATTTTCAACACCGGCGCGTGGTGCTCGATTGCGTTGCGGCGGGTAAAGACGTGTATTGCGAGAAGCCGATGTCGCACAACGTGGCTGACGGGCTCGCGATGGTGAAGGCGGTGCGGGAGGGCAAGCGGATCTTTCAGGCGGGAAGCCAGCGTGTAAGCAACACGGTTTACAAAAAGGCGTCGGAAATCTATAAGTCGGGGCGGCTGGGGATGGTCACGTCGATTGAAGCTCACACGGATCGTAATTCTCCATCCGGGGCGTGGGTGTATCCGGTTGCGCCGGACGCAAGCGCGGAAACCATCGACTGGGCAACGTGGTTGCGCGACGCGCCTTCGCGGCCGTTTGATGCGGAGCGGTTCTTCCGCTGGCGCTGCTTTGCGGACTACGGCGAGGGGGTCGCCGGCGATTTGTTTGTGCACCTGCTCTCAGGAATGCAGTGCGTGACTGGGATCAACGCGATTCCGGAGCGCGCGTATTCCACGGGTAGCCTGACTCATTTCAAAGATGGACGCGACTTTCCCGATCTCCTGGAGACGCTCTACGACTATCCCGAGGTGAGGGTGAACATGCACTGCAACCAGAACAACGCGGCGGGCGACATCACCATCTTCTACGGTAAAGAGGCGACGATGACGATCAATGGCAACTCGCTCACCGTGGTTCCGCAGGATACGCGGCCGCAGCCGGAGGGCTACTCGCTGAACGGGTGGACGACGGAGACGAAGCAGAAGTACATGGAGGAATGGCACGCGGCGCATCCGCAGCCTCCCGCGGCTTTGCCGCAGGCGGAGACATTCTCACCACCGCCGGGATACGATGACACAGCAGATCATATTGCCAATTTCTTCCATGCGGTGGAGACTCGCGAGCACGTTGTTGAGGACGAGGTTTTCGGCAACCACACGGCGATTGCATGCCATATGGCCAATTACTCCTATTTCCACAAGAACGTGGCTACGTGGGACGCAGCCGCAGAAACCATCCAGGGCTAGCAAAGGCCTGAGGAGATACGGGAATGACAATTTCTTCTCGCCGCAGTTTCTTGAAAACTTCAGGCGCACTTGCGGCCGCGGCCTGCGTGGGTGCTGATCGATTGATGGGTGAGCGTCCGCAAGTGCCGATTGGGTTGCAGCTTTACTCTGTGCGCAATTTGTTGCCGAAGGATTTTGAAGGCACGCTCGAGAAGGTGGCCGCGGCCGGATACAAGGAAGTTGAGGCAGCGGGTTACTTCGACAAGACGGCGGCCGATTTTGGAAACGCCCTGCAAAAGGCCGGGCTGAAGTGCATCAGTACGCACCATCAGCTTGTCCAGTTAAAGACGCAATTCGACCAGCTGATCGAATACGGACAGGCGCTTGGGCTCGAATACATTATCTGTTCGTGGGCAGGCGTGCATCGCGATCCAACACGCACCGGCGATCTCAACCTCGATGATTGGCGATACGTGGCCGATCAATTCAATGAGATTGGTCAGAAGGTCAAGAGGGCCGGGATGACCTTCGGGTATCACAACCATTTCATTGAATTCGCCAAAGAGAATGGAATTGTGTACTTTGATGAGCTTCTGAAACGCACCGACCCGAAGTTTGTTGAATTCGAAATGGACTGCGGCTGGGTAGTTGTCGGCGGCCATAATCCGGTTGAATACCTGAGCAAGTTCCCGGAACGATTTCCGATGCTGCACGTGAAGGACATGATCAAAGGCACGGATGGAAAGTGGCGCAACGTGGTGATGGGCAAAGGCACGATCGATTACAAGCCGATCTTGCGCGCGGCGACTGGGCTGAAGCACTACTTCATCGAGCAGGAAGAATTCGAGGGCGACCCGATGACGGAGCTGCGCGAAGACGCCGATTACATGAAGAAGCTGGACTTTTAGCAGCTTGCTGAAAACGGGGGAAAGCGGGCGAATTGGCATCCCCTCAGGGCTGAAGCCCTCTTGTATCTTGGGGCATTTACGGCATGGCTGAAGTCATGCCCTGCTACAAGACTCGAGTGAAACGGGTCTCGCCGTAGCCAGATCCGCCGCGTGCTGAGCGGCGCGAGATCGTAGTGGGTGAGGCGCTTCGGATAGGCTGAATGCATGGATGTTTTTGATGAGAAGCGCGCGGAGTTGGAAAAGCACGAATTCATGATGGGCCTGGAACGGGGCAGGCTGGCGGTGGCGCTGGACCTTCTGACCGATTCGCTGATCATGGTGGGTCAGCATGGGGTGTACTGTGCGTCGAGCCGGAACCCCTCGAAGCCGGCGCTGGATTTGCAGGCAGTGCTGAGTGGCATGGAGGGAGCGAAGGCGCTGATCCAGTCGGTGATGGAAGAATTGCGGAAAGACAGGGAATAGGGACTAGCAGGACTCAGGATCTGCCGAAATCAACGACCGCGAAGCTATAGCAAACAATAGTGAAGACGGCCTTTCGTGGCGGAATACGGTATGCTGGTAGAGCGCGCCCGTAGCTCAGCTGGATAGAGCGAACGCCTCCGGAGCGTTAGGTCGGGAGTTCGAATCTCTCCGGGCGCACCATTTCCCTCCTCAATTCTCCTGAAATCACGTAAAAGATGATCCGGACTGAGGCCGGGCGTTAAGGACTGCATGCATTTCGATTATCACTTTACGGCTGTGTCGGTTTTGTGGACGTTGACCTTTGCTTCCCTGCTGGTGGTGCTGGTAGTGCTGATGGGGCGCGACCGCGCGCGCCTTTTTCCATGGTTTACTGCGTCGATTGTGCTGGTCGCACTGCGGCTACTGACGAACCGGCTTTTGCACGACAAATTGCCGCAACTTACGATGGCGACTATTGCGATTTCGCTGGCGGATCTTTCCGTATTGGCCAGCCTGATTGTGCTGGTGGAGATGGCTCGACGCGCTTTCAAAAAAGCCGGCGCTGTCGCCTGGGCAGGCTGGACGATTGGTTTGCTTGCGCTGGGCGGCGTGGTGCTGTGGAAGTGGGGACCGTGGCCGTCGTGGAAGGCCGTCGCTTTCGATACGACGATCGCCCGGCTTCAATTCATGCAACTGCTCGCCGTCAAGACAGGGTTGCTGGTGGATGTGCTTTCGATTGCGCTCGGGTTGCTGGTGGTAGCGCTGGGGCATCGGTACGGCGCGGGCTGGCACAGCCATGTGCAGCGCATCATGATCGGCCTCTCGACGGCGTCAATCGCACAGATTGGAGCGCAGGGGATTTGGGAGGTCATCGCACGGCACACAACGCCGCATTCGCGGGCGGAGTACGAACACCTGATGGGTGTGCAGGAGAAGCTGCTGAATGCCAACAGCGCGCTCTACGTAATTGTGCTGATCTGGTGGATCGTTTGCCTTTGGATCGATGAGCCGGGCGCAGCGGCCCTGGAGAGCAGTGGCTCAGAGGTACCGGCGCCTGAGTATCTTGATACGAGCGAGACTGCCGAAGGTCCCGACAGCTAGAGCGGGAGAACCGAAGGGCTTCCTCACGTTCGGAGACTAGGAAAGAACTGTATTTGAAAACAAAAGTAGCAAGTTAGCGCCGCTTCGCGGCATAGCGAGTTAGCTCTTTTTAATCGCGTCCTCACGCAGATACTAAAGCCCGCATCTTTTTTCTGGCGTATCGGGCACGACCGAACGTCATGCCCTGATACAGAGCACCAGACTACATGGCGAAGTCGATAAAGCCGCGCTGCGGATCGGTGTTGACCAGCTTGACGGTCAGCTTGTCGCCAACATCGAGCTTTCGACCCGGGTTTGCCGGCATTCAACAGCATTCCTTCCACGTGGGGATTGAGCACGCGCACGAATGTGCCGCTCTGACTTACGCCGGTAACGATTGCCGGAAACGATCTGGCCAATGCGCGGATGCAGGACAACGGCGGCAATCCGCTTCTGCATGATGCGCTCCACCTTGCGCGCGGCGTCCTCCATCTGCGTGCAGTGCTGCGCCATCGCGTTCAGGTCGCCTTCCGAGTAGGGCTGCTCGGCCTTGGCCAGATGCGCCTTCATGATCCGCTGCGTGATGATATCGGGAAAACGGCGGTTCGGCGCCGTCGAATGCAGGTAGTCCCGCACCGCGAGGCCGAAATGGCCGGGTGAGGGTTCATTGGGCTTTACAAGAACGTATTCGCCCGGACCCATCAGTTTGACGACCGTAAGCGAGAGGTCTGGAAAGTGATCGGGATCCTTCTGCTTCTGCGCCAGCAGGAAATCGTTCAGCGCCTTGGAATCCGGCTGCTCAGGCAGCTTTGTTCCCAGCCCGTTGGCAACTTCGACCATGCGATCCCAGCGCTTGGGGGTGCGCACGATGCGCCAGATCGATGCGATTCCAGCAGCCTCGAATATGCGAGCGACGATGCCGTTGGCCGCGACCATGAATTCTTCGATCAGCGATGTGGCTCGGTTCTTCTCGAGGTTGGTAATGCCGACAGCCTGATCATCGGATGACATCACGGGATGCGTCTCGATGGTTTCCAGATCGAGAGCGCCATGCTGGAAGCGGCAGCCGACCAGGCCCTGGGCGGCCTTGTCCTGAAGCTTGAGCTGGGCGGCGAGATCGGCATTGGCGGCAACCTTGGCAGGTGCCGGACCGCGGCCTTCCAGCCATGCGCCCACGCTGTTGTAGGCGAGCTGCGCACGATTGCGAACCAGTCCGCGATACACCGTTCCGCCAGAGACGCAGCCTGTCGGGTCAACCGCGAACTCGACCACGTCTGCGACGCGATCCTCGTTCTCGTTGAGAGACGTGATGCCCTCGGACAGGTCGGCCGGCAGCATCGGAAAAACCTTCACGCCCGTGTAGACCGAGGTCGTCTCGGATTGGGCGTGCTTATCGAGCAGGCTTCCGCGCGGCACGCGTATGTCGACATCTGCCACGCCGATGAGCACGCGAATGCGACCGTCGGGGAGCTGCTCGGCCCACTCGATCTGATCGAGGTCCTTCGAGGTGTCGTTGTCGATGGACGACCAGAGAAGATTTCGCAGATCCTGCGCACCCGGAACGGCGGGCAATGCAGGCTGCGCCTTGATCTTTGCCAGCTCGGTGTCGGTACCGGCCGGAAAATCGGGCTGAAAGCCGTTTTCGATCATGTCGGCGTGCGCTGCTGCCACAAGGTCAAAACTCAGCGTCTTGGTGGAGTGCATCGTAAATGGGCCCCTTTACGTGAAAAGCAAGCCTATCACGATCGGATAATCTTCCCGTAAAACACCGAGGGGCGGCCGCGAAGCCGCCCCTTCCACCCCATGGGTCGAGAAACTATCGATGGACCTCAAAACCGGTGCACAATTTATTGAATGCCGAGATCGGAGAGCACCTTTGGCTTGGCTTCGTCCACAGCGAGCAGGTTATGGCAGGCGGAGCAGTCCTGCGTGATCGATTTGCTCCCATCCTTTGATACGTGGTCGCCATCGTGACAACGGAAGCATCCGGGATAGCTCATGTGTCCGATGTGATTCGGGTGAGTACCCCAGGTAACCTTCATGTCGGGAAAGACGTTGGTGGTGAAGACGAAGACCAGGCCTTCCCCGGCGGATTTGACGAGATCAGGATGCGCAGCCAGCACGTCGGGATGCTGGTCGCGATAGAACTGCGTGAGCTGCGCAGGTATCTTGGCCCGCGCTTCGTCTTCCGTTGCGTAGTTTGCTTTCAGCAGCTCGAGTCCCTCTTTGTGGACCCACGGAAGCTCAGGGCTGATGGCGCCCTCGGCCATGGCGCGATTGAGAGCATCTTCAGCGGTCTGCATGGTGTGGGCCGCGCGGTTGTGGCAATCGATGCAATCCATCACGCGACGCTCGCCCTTTGGCTCGGCACCTTTCAGTGCTGACGCGGCGAAGGTAGCTTTCGAGCCGTCGGGAAAGGTGCGCTGCACCCATGGAATCGTCGTGCGGGTGGGATCGGTGGCGACGTATTCGATGTGTCCCAGGTGAACGCCGTGAATACCGGTCAAATGCGAAAAGGAATCGATTCCACCGAGGTGGAGCAGCACGACACTCTGTGTTTCGGTGTTTTTCTCGTCGTCGGCGAAGCTTGATTTGACGAGGAGTTTTTCACCGACGAACCTTGCGGGAGTGTGACAGGCTTCGCAGATTTCGCGTGCCGGGCGCAGATTGCGGACGGGCGAAGGAATTGGCTTTGGATAGCGATTGAAAGCCACCTCAACGAGCTGCTTGGTTCCGTTCACCTTTGCTTCAAAATAGGATTGCGCGCCAGAGCCGATGTGGCACTCGACGCAGGCCACATGGGAGTGTGCGGAGACTTTGTACGCCGTGTACTCGGGGTGCATGACGTGGCAGGACGCACCGCAGAACTGTGGAGAATCCATGTAAGCAGCACCGCGATAGCTGGCCATGGAGACAACCAGCAGGTTTACGATGGTCGCGACCAGCACGATATCGAGGCCATGCCGGAACATGCGGTCGTTGAGATCGATCCTGGGAAATTCGGCGGGGATTTGACCTGCCTGCTGCAGCTTCCTGCGGCGGATGAACACGCCGACCGGGATGAGCAGCAGCCCGAGCACAAACAGTGCGGGCAGGATAAGAAAGAAAATAATTCCCAGGTAAGGATTGTCATTGGGCCGGCCAAAGAGCTCTACCAGCCAGTAGCCGATCATGGTTACACCAGCGGCACTTGTGAGTGCGCCACCGGCGAGGCTGATGGGATTGTTGCCGAAGAACAGGGCCGGCCGGACCCAGTGCTCGCGGAATCGTTGCAGCATTGGTGAATTCCCCCAAACAGTGAATGACCCGCCTCAACCACCCCAGCGGCGATGACACGTCGCTGGGGATCCCGGATTTGCCACCCCAGCGATCAATATCTGTCAGTGGACTTGCGGCATGAAGCGGGTCGATAGGTTGTCTATTTCAAGCTACGGAAATAATCGACGGCGTCCTTGATCTGCGCGTCGGTGAGTTTAGGAGACATGGCCTTCATCTTGTTCTTGCCATTCTTCACGGAGGCAATCATGTCCGCCGCGGACTCCTTCTTGTAGTCCGGATCGGTACTCGGCTTTACGCCCATCATCTTGGCGATGCCGGGGCTCGGCACTCCGGTGCTGCCGTGGCAGCTCTGGCAATTTGCTTTGTATACCGCTTCACCCGCTGATTGAGCGAAGCCCATGGAGCCAGCCAGACACACAGTCGCAGCCAGCACCGCCATCGATCGAATCGTCTTCGTCATTGCAAGACTCCTTCAAAAATGCATTATGGCCAGATGGTTGGGGGCCACGCCCGTTCTTGGAACCTTACTTGCTCAAACACCAGCGGCAACGAGAAGTGGCTTTGCCCTGTGATGCGCACCAGGAACCGTTCAACTGAAATCCGGCGCATTGCTTGAGACTTAGCGATGCGCCGGGACTGCCTTCACTTACTGCAAACCATTACGTGAAACATCCAAACAGAACTACGAACGGAAACGACAACTACTTTGTAAAAGTACGAAAATACTCGACTGCATCCTTGATCTGCGCGTCGGTCAACTTGTCCTTGTAGGCCTGCATTTTGCCCATGCCGTTGTGGACCGCATCGATCATCTGCGCTTCGCTCAGCTTCGTCACTTCCGGATCGGTGGCGGGCTTGACTTTCATCGCCTTGCCAGCACCTGAATCCGCCAGTCCCTTTTCCCCATGACACATCTGGCACTTTGCCTTGTACGTCGCTTCGCCGGCAGATTGCGCGAAGCTCACTGTGCCGGCAAGGAGCAGAACCAGAATTGCCGTCACACCATTGCGAGTCACATTGCTCATGTCTTGCTCTCCCAGAGATCTCCCCTTGCAACCGCGCGGGGAAGATCGTCGACGAAAGGGACATCGTTGAAGCAGCGACGGCGCTTCCCTTGAAGCAATCTCCGCAACTGCGTCGTTCATTGATTGATGGCGGACCGGTAAAACTCAGCTGTGTCCGATCCGCCTACTCTACTCAGAATGCGTACTTCACACCCAGAGTCACAACATCACCATGGAAGGCGCGCGGAGCCGGACCAGGACCGCCGGCTTCGTCGTACCCATGGTGAACCCAGTTACCGTGCCACGCCCATTGTGGCGCGATGTTAACTTGCAAATCGCTGAAGGGCGACACAACCTTCGACTGCAGTGCGCCGGGGACCATCAGCGGGTTAAGAAATTCGGCAGTGCCGTTCGTGTCAGTGAAACGAGCGCCACCGTTATAACGGAAGTACTTCGACGGAGCCCAGCTGACGGCGCCGGAAAAGAAGTTGACCGGAGCATCATAGCGGCCGCTGCCCAAATAAAGCTGCGTGCCAGCAGACTGCGTGGGGAGCGTGCCTCCCGGATTGTCGACAGTCTGCAGGCAGGTTCCTGCGGATCCCTGTGCGCCCGGCGGCAGCGGATAGGCTGCGGTCGGCACATAGATGTAGCACAAATCGGTCGCAGAAAAGACATCGTCGTGAGCGTAATTCAAATCGAAACTGAGCCGATCAGAGGGAATGACCTGGGTTGCGAAGCTGACGTCGTGGCTATGCTCGACATGATTGACGAGGGGGTCGTCGTTCTTGCCATCGAATTCGTTGGCGGTCACTGCGAAATTGATCCACTTGGCGGGCTTCGCACTGGCGCGCAGCCTGATGTGATAGACCTTGTCGAGCGCTTCACGCGTGTAAGTGTTGCTGGGTGTGTCGGAATTGGCGGACTTCCAGTTGAGCGTGTCGTAGTTCACGTTAAAGCGAAACGCGTGAGATGGCGTAATCACTGCCCCGAGTAACAGGCCGTTCTGGTGCCAGGTGAGATCGTCGCCAGGATCGACGAGGTTGCGGTTGTCGAAACGCCATCCGGCAGAAACCTTGAATTCGGGAACGATTGTCAGCGAACCCAGGACCGTGTTGCCTGCGATTTTCTGATTCAGGAAGTAGTTGTTGGGCGTGGTGGTGGTGACTGGCGTCAGGCTGGCGAGTGGCGTGTTGACGTTCAGATTGGGAGTGGTCGCTGTGCCGGCCCACACCTGCGACACGACGCTGTTGTTGCCTTCGACTCGGAAGTCGCGATACGTGAATACGTCGGAGACCGCGAGATTCCTGGTCAATTCAGCTTCGACGCCAAAGTCGCCGTTGAGGCTGTCGCGCTTGTTCTGCGCTAGCCGTCCATTGCCGAGTCCGCCGGTGTCGATCTCCTGACGCAGGAAGGTACGGGTGAGAAGACCATTGAACGTCTCGTTGAAGTTGTTCACGTTCATCGTGCCGCCGCTGTAGGTGAGGCGCCCGTTGAACGATACCCTGTCCCAGTAACGGGAGCTGAAGCGGAACTGCTCGGTGGGGAAGGTGGTGCGCTGGGGCGCAACCTGGCTCTGCACCAGCGTCTGGCTGCAGTATGGATTGGCAATGCCGCTTACGACTTCCGAAGTCTTGTTGGCACCGGTTCCACAGGTCGTTCCCGCAAGCGTGTCGACTCCGAGAGAGGTCGGCGTTCCATTCGCGAGCGTAAACGGTGTCGGCGCCAGCTGGAAGGTGGAGTCCCCGCGATAGAGCCCAAAGAATTGGTCATAGCTCAGGGTCGTGCGCTTCGCGATTTTCAGGTCCACGCCTCCGGTATAGGTATCGAGCGCGTTGCGGAACCATTGCGATACCTGAACGTCTCCGCCGTTATGCACTGAGGAGTAGGTTGGACCTTCGTTTGTGTTGTGGTTATAGCCGATGCGGAAGCTCACTCTCGAGATCGGAAACAGAGTGAACAGCGCGTCGGTGTTGCGTCGAACCGTATTGAACAGATGCAGTGAGTCCGGCTCCGGGACAAGGGGCGGATTTGTTGCAGTCGCCGTCGAGAGCAGCGAATTCGCAAGGAGGTTGTAGTCGAAGTAGTTGCGATCGCGGCGGAAGCTGCCCGAGAAATCGTAGAGCTTGCCCTTGGACATTTTCAGAAAGGACACGTCATTGGGCTCGCCGCCGTAGCCGAAGCTCGCGGTGGAAAGCCTGTCGAAGAACGGCGTCTTCGAGGGGTTCATGGTGCGGAGTTCGAGCGACTGGTTCAGGATGCGCATCCCCGTCCCCTCGTTCACCATGGTGGCCCACATCGCGTGGCTGCCGTCTCTCTGGGTGATGACGCCGCCCAGTTCGACACTGGAGTGCATGCTGTAGCTGCCGAGCATTTTTTCCTTTGGGCTCGGTTGCGGGTTTGTTTTGCGCTGCGGGCTTGGCAGTTTCAGCTTGCGTTGCCTGGGGTTGCTGCCCGAAGCCGCTGATTGCGCCAAGGGTCAGCAGCGTTGCCGCAGTAAGGGTGCACCACCGGGAGATTCTGGACCCGGCCGGCGACCCAACCAGACTGTTCGCGAATTCTGTCTGTTTTGTCATCGCTTGCCCCTTACTCGGTAGTGTTGAAGAAAATTGAACTGGTGTTCGATCCGTGAATACTCGCGTGGCAGATTGTGCAGGACTGATACTGCGTGGCCTGGTTGTGCGCTGGACCCTGCGGTTGAAGCGTCGTGAAGTTCGGCGACGGAGAGTGGCATTGCAGGCAGATTGTGTTCACGTTGGCACGATTGAGCAGGCGCGGATTCGGTCCGCCGTGGGGGAAGTGGCAGGCTGTGCAGCCTTCGGCCCTCACTACATCGTGCTCGTAGACAAACGGGCCCGCTGTCTCGGAGTGACACTTGGTGCAGACCAGGTCCATCTGGGACGAAGAGCGGAGGTTCTTCTTGTTGAATGTACCGTGCGGATCGTGACAGTCGGAGCACTTCAACAGTCCTTCTTCCACCTTGTGGTGAAAGGGCATGTTGAACTGCGCCTTGGTATCGGTGTGGCACTGGAAGCAGAGCTTGGGTTCTGCGGCCTTGAGCAACTGCTCCTTGTCTTCGCCACCATGAATACTGTGGCAGCTTACGCAACTGACGTTGTTCTCGCCGTGCGCAGTGCGCTCGAAGTTCGGATGCTGGCCTTGATGGCAGCTCAGGCACTTTGCGTCCACTTCCTTGGCGGTCGCCTTGGCGGGATTGAAGATTTTCGTGACGTCGCCTGCGCCATCGACGTGCGCTTTGCCCGGCCCGTGGCAGCCTTCGCACGTAACGCCGGTTTTGCCGTGCATCTCCGCCAGTTTCGAGTGTGGGTTCGAGTTGAACCCTTTGGCAACTTCGTCGTGGCAGGTCGCGCAGGTTTCCTGACCAACATAGTCTCCCGGAGCAGCAGCACTTTGACTGGATTTCGCGCCAGCTGGGTTGGCACCCCTTGCCGGAGCTGCGAATGCGCGGGCGGAACAGAGAATCACCGCGAACGAAAGCGCCAGCGAAACGAGCGGCCTGGTGCGAATTCCTGGAATTCTGATCCCCTGCGTTCGCATTCTTGGCCCTTTCTTATGCATCGAGATCCACATTCGTGAGCCTCCGTGGCAGGCTTCGGCTCGACGTTCGCCATTCTCGCGTACTGCCCATCTCGTGGGCTGAGCAGTTTTGAACGGTTTGGTGGGAAAGCTCTGTGTGAAGCATCACCTTATGGCCGCAATCGTATCGTGCTTGCGAGTCCCGCTCGGTGACCTCCATCACATCGCGTCAACACAGTGAATGGATTGGAAGAGAACTGTGGTTGAGGGAGAGCATCTGCCAACCCAGTTCAGCGTCAAGGCGGTTTTCCATCGGAAATAAGTATCTATTTTTCTTGATCTTGGAGAAAACCGATTGCCCTGATTATGGCTGCAGGGAGCCCGGCCCAAAGAGCTTCCAGCGGGACTGTTTTGGGAGCGGCTCGAATACTCGCGGCCTGGGTTCCGTCACAGGCGCTTCTTTCTTCCAAGCTAGAGAGAGCGTGGTCAGATTTTCCTCAAAGGAATATCGCGGATTCCCGGGGATATCGAGCGGGATTCAGCGTTCGTTGGATTGACCACAAAGTGATGATTGGGCGGCGGTAACGTGAGCCCCATCACATCAACATTGGCGAGCGGAGGGGCAGACTGATCTTGGATAATCATATGGCCGAGTACGAAGTAATCGCAGGCACACAAAGACGGCAAAGGAGCCTCTCCCGTCCGTCTCCGATCGGTTGCGCGGCATGCACCAATCGTCGTCCTGGTTGGTTCTGTTCGCTGGGCAGTGCAGTTCTCGCTGACTTGGAACTCGTGACCAGCACAATCAGCCTGCCTGCCGAGGCCACCCTTTTTACACAAGGTGAAGACGCACGCTGCCTTTACCTGATATGCAGCGGATATCTGAAGCTCACCGCGGGACGCGTGCAGGATCGGCAGATGATTGTTCGCGTGGCAGGTCCAGGATCGATGCTTGGCCTGTATGCCGCTCTTTCGCACGGGGTATATGAGGTTTCGGCCGAATCGCTGACTCCGGCACAGCTTCGTCCGATCGAGCGGGAACGATTCCTCGCATTTCTGCGCAACCACAAGGAAGCACAGATGCGCGCCGTACAGTGCATCTGCCAGGAATATCGCTTTGCCTTGCAGGACGCGTGCCGCATCTCGCTGGCAGAGACCGTCGCAGGCAGGCTCGGCAGGTTGCTTCTGGAACTTGCGCACCAGATCGGCGAGCACGTGAACGGCGGGTTCCGCTTCCCGCTGCTCCTGACGCACGAGGAAATGGCCTCCATGGCTTGCACGACGCGCGAAACCGTCACGCGGACACTAGGCCAATTCCGCAAGGACGGAACGATTTCGATCGAGGACTCGGTGATAACCCTCCATCAGCCGGACCGGCTGCAAAACCTGTTCTAGGCTGAAATCCGACTGCTCGGCCTGTCGCTTGCGGCTTCCGCCAAGCCCCCCTCCGAAGTCCAAGAGATATCATCGTACTTGGGAGTATTGGCACGCATATGAATCGTTTTGCTGCTTGTTTTTTTGTAGTTCTTCCTCTCTTCTGCACTGCGGTGGCACAGGTTCCGGCTCCTACCAAACCGCCTGTCCAGATCCCTGTTACCACGACGTCATCCCCGGAAATCCACCAATTTCAGAAGATCGAGGATTCATGGGACGATGCCGTTAACCGGCGCGATCAGTATGGTCTGGAGTTAGTGCTTTCCCCGTTGTTTCTTGACGTTGCCGCGTCGGGGGACATCTCAACCCGGAACCAGCAAGTGGCCTACCTGCTTACGACCGAGGACAAGACGCTCCACCTTGATCAGAAGGTGGTGACGGTTCGAATGCTGGGCGACATCGCCGTGGCAAATGGAACCTATGTCCTGCACCATCGCGCCTCTTCGGGCCAGGTGGACGAAAAGGGTGTATTCACGCACGTGTTTGAGCGCGCCCATAACGGCTGGATCTGCATCAACTCGCAGCGAACGGTGCTGCGCGAGGACGGCGGCAAGAACAAAAAGCAGTCCAATGCCGAATTGCCGTTTCACTTTCCGATCTTCGGAAAGAGCGACAAGAAGGACGAGTAACTGCCGGAAGCCTTATCCGACTTTCGCGGCCGGAGGCCTGCCCGGCAGTGTTTCACCGATTCCCTGCCCTCGCCTCGTCCCTTGCACACGGATGGAAACGTGAACGAGTGAAAGCGCCGCGGGCGTGACGCCGGGAATACGGCTGGCCTGGCCGATGGTGATGGGGCGAACGCGCTCGAGCGTCTCGCGCATCTCGCGGGAGAGGCCGCTGATGACGCTGTAGTCGATCCAGTCTGGAATAGAAAGGGCTTCGGCGGCCTTGAGCTTGTCGATGGCTTTGCGCTGCTGGTCGAGATAGCCGGCGAATTTGATTTCGGTCTCGACGGCGCGGGCTGAGCTTCGCGCTTCCGGGTTTTGGGCAAATCCTTTTTCAAAGTAAGCAAGCAGTGGATCGCCAGCGAGCATATCGGACAGCGCATTCAAGACGGGCTGAATGCCGACCTCGGGGCGCTTCAGCAGTTGCGCCCAGGTTTGTCCCGAGAGGGACCCGAGATCGCCCAATCCTGCTGCGGCGAGCTTTTCCGAATCGACCTTGCGCGTCGTGAGCAGACTTTCGAGAGCCGCCATGCGGGCCTGCTTCTGCTCAAATTCAGCCCATGCTTCGTCGTTGATGAGGCCGAGGCGGCGCCCATGCGGCGTGAGACGCCGATCGGCGTTGTCGATGCGCAGGTGAAGGCGGAATTCCGCGCGCGACGTAAACATGCGGTAGGGTTCGTTGGTGCCCTTGGAGATCAGGTCGTCGATGAGGATGCCCGTATACCCTTCGGTTCGATCCATATGGAACGGGGGCTCGCCCTTAAGCCAAAGCGCCGCATTGATGCCGGCCATAATGCCCTGGCAAGCGGCTTCTTCATACCCGCTGGTGCCGTTGATCTGGCCGGCGAGGTAGAGACCCTCCATCGATTTCACGCGGAGGCTGCGGTCGAGTTCGGTAGCGTCGACCGAGTCGTATTCGATGGCGTAGCCGGGACGCAGCATTTCCGCTTGATCGAGGCCGGGGATAGAGCGCACGATCTGCCACTGCACTTCCATCGGCAACGAAGTGGACATGCCGTTGACATAGACTTCGTGGGTATTCAGGCCTTCGGGTTCGAGGAAGAACTGGTGTTGTGTCTTATCGGGGAATTTGACGATCTTGTCTTCGATGGAGGGACAGTAGCGGGGGCCGATGCCCTCAATCTGGCCCGAGTACATGGCCGAGCGGTGAACGTTCTCGCGAATCAGGCGCAGCGTCTCAGGCGTAGTAAAGGCGATGTGGCAGCTTACCTGAGGCTGAACAATTTTCTTCGTACGGAAGCTGAACGGGGTGGGCTCGGCGTCGCCTGGTTGTTCTTCAAATGCATCCCAGCGGATGGTTCGACCGTCGAGGCGGGGCGGGGTTCCGGTCTTGAGACGACAAGTGCGCAGACCCAGGCGACGCAGGGCCTCTCCCAGCAGCACCGAAGCGGGTTCGCCACTACGGCCGGCGGGATAGCGCTCTTCGCCACAGTGGATGAGGCCGTTGAGAAAGGTGCCGGTGGTGATGATGGTGGCGCCGGCCAGGAGGTTGCGACCGTCGCGGAGCTTGAGGCCGAGAACGCGGCGATGAGGACGGGTCGGTCGCGGGATTTCCTGCGGGTCGGTGACTGAGATTTCCCCGGTCCCCAAAAGCGAGGGACCGGGGGCACCCAGCGCGTCGTTCAGGTCTTCAACTCCCTGTTCCCTAGCTCCCGTTCCCTGGTCTTCAATCACGAGGTCGACGACTTCGGCCTGGCGGATGTGGAGACCGGGCTGGGCTTCGAGGACTTCGCGCATCTTCACGCGGTAGAGCTGCTTGTCGCACTGGGCACGGGGACTCCAGACGGCCGGGCCCCGCGAAGTATTGAGGAGGCGGAACTGGATGCCGACGGCATCGGCAACCTCGCCCATGATGCCGCCGAGCGCATCGACCTCGCGCACAAGATGTCCCTTGGCCACACCGCCGACGGCCGGGTTGCAGCTCATCTGGGCGATAAGATCCATGTTCATGGTGATGAGAGCGGTCTTGAGTCCCATGCGCGCGGCAGCCATGGCTGCTTCGCAACCGGCGTGCCCGGCGCCCACCACGGCGACATCGTATTGTTCGGTGAAAGCCATCCAATTCTATTTTACGGGTTGGCCGGCTTGCGCCGGTTCCGCACGGGAGTAATGCTTGCCGGAATCAACGGCGCTCGATGCGCACCATGAGTTCTCTATAATGACCGCATTCCTTGAATCCGCGAGGGGATTGGGGTTCGGCAGATCTCATGAGCGCCTGCATTTGCGGAAGACCGGCAGAGACGTTTGGCGGCTTGTGTTCGCGCTGTGGCGCACTCCAATCGCTGGGGCTGGGATCGGACGCATCGGCCGCCGATATTGAAAATGCCTATCGGACCCTGGTGAAGGTTTGGCATCCGGATCGGTTCCAGACCGACCTCAGGCTCAGAATGGCCGCGGATGAAAAGCTCAAAGAGATCAACGCGGCGCACGACTTCCTCATTGCAGAGCCCTCGACGTCAGAGCCAGTCAGCGGCGCAGCCGAGCCGGAGCCCCCTCGTCGTCCGCAACGAGTCTCCGTCATTGCGGACGAGCCCGCGGATTTCGTGACCGCGGCCAGCGAGGCTCCTCCGCCGGCGCATCGTCGAAATTATGCACTCATCGCGAGCATTCTTCTCCGGGGATTGATTGCCGCCGGCTCGGTTGCGGGGATGGCGCTCCTCTGGCTAACAGCCGATTCCGTCCTTTCTTCAAGTCTTCGAACATCGGCCGTCTGGAACAAATTCAAGAACCAGGTTTCAATTGAGTTTCATTCCGACGGGATCCGGCTGTGGGCGAGCGCCACGGAAAACCTGCGCGGCTCGAAGACTGAAAACGCGCTTCCACCAGCCGCCCCTCCTATCGAAGTCGCTCCTGCCTTGCCTGCGAAGGGCTCTGGCATAACCGCTACCGGGCGCGACACTCCGCTTCACACCGAACCGTCTCAACAAACCATAAAGGCCCGTCCCTACGTCACCTTGGGGGCAACGCCGATGGAAGTGTTGGCCGTCCTCGGAAGGCCAACATCTTCGTCGGGAGAAAAGATGTTCTACAACGGATCGGAAATCGACTTCCGAGATGGGCATGTAGCTGCATGGAAAATCGACCCGAAAACTCCGATACGGGTGAAATTGTGGCCCGATCAGCCGCTGGTACCGGGAGTGCGGGCATACGCGGTTGGTTCATCGAAGAGCGACGTGATTGCTCTGCAAGGAACCCCAACCCTCTTTTCAGACAATGAGTTCGGTTATGGCGGGTCTGTTGTGTATTTCAAGAACGATCGCGTTGTGGGCTGGAAAGAAGACCCGGCCTCGGTGAAATTGCGGGCGGTGTCCAATTAGATTCCTCAATCCGGTGGTGCGGGATGTCGAGGAAAACCGCTGTTAAGATGCACAGCAAGCACGACAATTTCATCCAACGCGCAGGAGGAATTGCCGCATGGTCCTACCGGAGAACTCCCGGGAATCACGCGAACCCGTCCCCGGTTCGCCCTCCGCTTCGAATGCTTCGATCCAACAGCCTGCTCAGTCGGCTGAGGAGTTGCAGGAAGAGAGCCGCAAGATTCGCCGCCTGCAAATCATGATGACCATGGTGATGCAGGTCATCGCGCAGGACTCGAGTCTCAGAGTGGAAGAGGCGTCGGAAATGGTGGCAGACACGCGCAAGGCCGCGCTGCACCTGTTTCCCGATAAGGAGCTTGCCTTCGATCTGATCTACTGGCCACGCCTGCAAAGGCTGATGCGCGAACGCTATCGCATGCAATAAAAGAAGTGGTCAGGGTTCAGTGATCAGTTAACAGTGGTTGATCCCAAGAGCGTTCTTCTGATGCTTCAAGCAAACCTGGGTGGGGCGATCGAAGGCCGCAGTTGCATCTGATCACTGTGCACTGAATTTCACTTGTTCTCGTTGGCGACGAGGCGGAAGGTGATGGTTCCCCAGAAGAGGCGGGCACGCATCTGGACGGGGAGATGGCGGTCGTCGTCGGTGTACCAGATCCAGATACTGCCGCGGTTCTTGACAACGCCGGCCTCGGCGGTGGGCTGCACGCGAACGGTTTGGAAAGTTCCCAGACTTGTCTTGATGGTTTCACGGCCCTCCACTTTCATGGTGACCGGAACACTATGCATTGCATCGACGAGCGGCAGCACAAAATTGTGGCCGACTTCGAGGGGCTGCGAAGAGGCATAGAACACCCCGGTAAGCAGGTCGGTCATGCATCCCGGAACCGGGTTTTCAACGTGCTTGGCTTTCCCGGTCACGAGATTCTTCTCATCAAGGATGGCTTTCGATTGGGCGTAATCGAGTTTGAGGGTGGCGTTGATTTTGCGGCGCCCCTCAACGGTCTGCTTGTCGAACTCGTAGGTGCAGCCCCTGGCACGATCGAAGCTCGATTGAAACTGGTCGCTGGCATGGAAGAGCAGGTTGATGGCGCCAAGGGTGTCCGCATTGGCGGACATTTTCTCGCGGTCGCCCACAGCCTCGAAATGAATGACAGCGGTTCCTGCGGAGAAGACGCGCCAGTCCACCATGTAGGTGAGGGTTTGATTCTGGGGGAAGCTGAAACCCGGCCGGGGTGGGGGGAGCCCCGGGAGCGGCGTAGCCGCAGGCGGCGGTTGCTGGGCACGCAATACCGATGCAAAGGCGAGAGCGCAAGAAATTGTCTTGAACATCAAGCGCTTTCTCACCGCTGGACTCTACTCCTTAAAGGATTGGACGGAATTGAAAATAAAACCGGCAGCCGGCAAAACCCCATAGCGCCGCAGCTCAGCTTATTGCGGCATGTGCAGGAACAATCCCAGCGCCGGCCGGAGGAAGAGCAGGCAGAGATAAAGCAGGGCAGCTCCTATAGATGCATTGTACTCGCGGTGCCTTAAATACAGGTCAAGAGAGAACTTGCCGGGTGAAACTTCGGTTTTGCCGTCCGGCGGGAACGCAGGCGAAATGCGGGGCAAAAGACGTGGAACCCGTTGGCAATAAGCAGCAAAATCTGCGAAATTTGACCGTAAAAACCGCTCCTCTGATGCGATTACCGGCACATAAATGATCAGGAACATGGCCGCGAGCATCACGGCGACGGGCCAATTGAGCAAGGCAACGGCAAAGCCGGCAGCAATGAGAATCGAACCCAGGTAAAGCGGATTGCGGGTGTATGCGTAGGGTCCTGTCTGCGTAAGCTCCCTGTTCTTCTTGACATAACCCGACGCATAAGCTCGGAGCCATAGGCCCGGCAGGACAAGGAGCAGGCTCCAGGCGATTGCCGAATGACGAGGTTCACGTCGCCAGAGTTCGAAGAGATACAAGGCTGCTGTCAGAAATCCGAGAGGCACGCGAATGCGTCGCGCGATCTTCTGCCACCACTCCGTGGTTTCGCGTTTTGGAGAAGATTCGCGCGAGTTCATAGCGCCGCCTCAGAATAAAGCAGTTCCTCGGCAGCCCGCAGGACGTCTTCCGGCGTGATGGTGAGCAGACCGGCTTCAGGGGCTTCGCGTCGCGAGTGATCGCGACGGCTCTCGGGACTACGGAGCACCTTGAAACGCGTTCCAAAGGGACCATTACGGCTTGGATCGGTGGGCCCGTAGATGCCGACGACGGGTCGGCCAAGGGCGCAGGCGAGGTGAAGAGGACCGGTGTCGCCGGCAATGGCAAGGCTAATGCGGCGGGTAACGGCGACAAGCTGTTCGATGGAACAGAGCAGAAGGGAGGCGCCGCCTCCGGTCTTCTTGATGATGGAGTCGGCGAGTGACAATTCGCCGGGTCCGGCATTAATCAGGACACGGGTGCCGCGATTCAGCAGGGCACGCGCGACTTCGCCGTAGCGCTCAGCTGGCCAGCGCTTGGCGCCCCATCCGGCGCCCGGGTTGATGAGAACAGTGGGCTCGCCTGATGGAAGCTGTTCGGATGCCCACGCCTCAGCCTCCGGATCGGCAGGAAGCCGGGGCTGGACAGGGGCGAGTGTGTCTCCGGCAACGGCCGAGGCCAGTTCAAGATCCTGCTCGATGACGTGCGCAGTGTGCGTGTCAATGCGATCGGTAAAGAGCCAGCGGGCGATCGCCTCGCGGGGATGGGATTCGCCAATAAAGCGCCGGCTCGAGGCCATCCGGGCGATCACTGCCGACCGCAGAGCCCCCTGGAGATCGAGAACGGCATCGTAGCGCTCGTTCTTGAGAGTTCGACGAAGCGCTTTGATTTCGCGGCGTGTCTGGCCCGAAAAGGGAGTTTTGCGCCACTGTTTTGACGATGCGATGTGGATGCGATCGACGAGGGGCTGCATTGGACGATCGTTCCCGGTATCGCGCCCCGCACTCTGTCTTGCTGCAAGCAGAGCGCGCCAGGATGGCTCAACCACCCACTCAATGATCCATCCGGGGTGGGCGATGCGCAGCGCAGTGAGAGCGGGCAGGGCATGGAGAATGTCGCCCATGGCGCCGAGACGGACCACGAGCAAGCGAAACTTGGACTGGGTTTGCAAATTCTGATTTTCTCACAACGAGTGAAGTGTTTGATTCGCCCGTAGACTGCCGGCAAGCCATTCCAACGCTGGCGATTCATCTTCTATGGAGAGCGTGAGGCGCGCCGTTTTCAGCGGAAGCGAAGAAGGAAATGTCGATGCCAGGGTGGCTAGCCGCACCAGATCTTTTTCAGTCGTGATGAAGGTGCTGGCGGCCAGCGAGCGGGCAGCGGCGATGAGCCTCTCGACGTCGCGAGGCGTGTAGCGGTGGTGATCCGCAAACGGGACCCGAGAAGCAAGCGTAATGCCGTCAGCTTCGAGACCGGCAAAGAACTGCCCTGGGCGGGCGATGCCGCAGAAGGCAACAACAGGGCTCGTGACTTGCGGGACTTCCATGCGGCGACGTACTCGCCAGACCGGGCCGGTCCATCCCCACGCGCGGAGTTCGGCTTCGAACGCGGGATTGTCTGAGGGGATAGCTAGTGCGCTGGCCCGCCTGGTTGCATTGCGCGTCTCGCGGAGGTTTCCGGCGGGCAAGAGGTGGTCGTGCCAGTCTTCACGATTGAGGAGCAGGATGTCGATGTCGCGGTGGAGCTGGCGGTGCTGGAAGCCGTCATCGAGGATGTGAACCGGTGCCGAGCAAGCAACGCTGGGATTATTTGATTCAGCGAGCAGACCGGCCTCGTAGCGTTCCGCGGCGACATAGACCGGCACGCCAGTCTCGTGCGCGATCAACAAAGGCTCATCGCCGAATTGTTCTGCAGTGCCATCGGGCAGAACCTGGGCGGGCTCGCGGCCGTTGCGGCCATAGCCGCGCGAGAGTACGTCGACATGAAAGCCGCGCCCGGATAGCAGGCGGGCCAGCGTAATCGCCAGCGGTGTTTTACCGGAGCCGCCGGTGGAGAGATTGCCGATGCTGATGAGGGGGTGCCGCAGGCGCCGGATGGGCTCCCATCCGCGCGTCAGACGAAGTTCTCGCAACGCAAGGCCAGCCGCGTACAGCGGCACCAGCGGCAGCAGCAAGGGACGATTCATACGGCTCCCTCAGCTTTGCCCAGCCCGCTTTGCATTTGCGTCACTTTCGCATAAGGGTCAAAAATCTCTCGCAACGCCTCGATGGAGCGCGTGGTTGCGCCGGCCTGCTGGTCGAAGACATGCCGGGCGCGCTCGCCCATCGCTTGAGCATCGCTCGGGTCGGACAGGATCGCCACGATGGAATCCGCCAGTTCCTCCCGGGAAGCAATGCGGATCGCATTGTGAATCCGAAGATCGTCAGTGATGGCGCGGAAATTTGCGTAGTGGGGACCCATGACGATGGGCACGGCGAATTGCGCTGGCTCGAGCGGGTTGTGACCACCCGCGGGGATGAGGCTGCCACCTACGAAGGCAACGGATGCGATGGAATACACCGATGCCAGTTCCCCGATGGTATCGAGCAAGACAATCTGACCGGATTTGAGCGGCGCGATGGAGCTCGCTGAGTTCCCCTCCCAGTCGGAGCGCTTGTTCCACTTCAGGCCCGAATTCTGAAGAAGAGCGGACACGGCTGCGAAGCGCTCCGGATGCCGCGGGGCGAGCACCATAACGAGGTTGGGCTCTGCCGCAAGCAGGTGCGGCCATGCCTCCAGCAGCGCCGCTTCTTCGCCTTCCAATGTGCTGCCGGCAACAAGGATACGAAGGCCTTCTCCGAGGGCTTTCAGAAGACTTGTCGCATCTGCCTGGCTGGCGGCGCGCACATCAAATTTCAAATTCCCAGAGACGCTAACTCGTTCTGGATCACAGCCAAGAGCGATCAGGCGCTGGGCGTCTGCTTCGGTTTGCGCCAGTACCCGCGTCAACCGGCCAAGAATCGGTCGCCACAGACGGCGCAGCATCTGGTAGCGCGGCCACGAGCGGTCGGAGATGCGCGCGTTTACAACTACGACGGGAATATCGCGGCGGAAGCAGGCGGTGAGCAGGTTGGGCCAGAACTCAGTCTCGGCAAGGATCAACATCCGGGGCTGGAGTGCTGTGATGTAGGCGCGAACGGCCCAAGGCAGGTCGAGCGGGCAATAGAAGACGCGTTCGGCTCCAAAGCGCGTTCGCGCCAACTCCTGGCCGGTGCGGGTAGTGGTGGAGATGAAGATGCGGTAGCCGGAAAAGGAGGCTTCGATCTCCTGCGCGAGGCGGCTGACGGCGAGGACCTCGCCGACCGAAACGGCGTGCAGCCAGATGACCGGCTTTTCTCCCACTCCGGCGACCTTGAACCGCCCCGGTACCTTGCCCAAGCGCTCGGCAAGCCCCTCACGATACTTCTGCGTGGTCACCATCCGCCAAAGCCACCACGGCGCGCTGGCGACCAGGGCCGCCAGAAGCGCGAGGTTATAGAAAAAGAGAACCATGCGAGACGGAATTCGCCTTCCCCCGGTCTAACCCTCAAATGATACAGTCGAACGCGATGAGGGTCGCTTGCACGCTGACGCTTCTGGTGATAGGGCTGGTTGCCGCGGCCGGCGCCAGCAATCACACGACGCCGTCTGTGCAGCCCGCGACTACCTACCCGGCGGTCGAGGTTCACGATAAAGAACACGTAGCTATCGCAGTTGAACCCTACGACACGAAAGAAAGGGAATCCATTTTCCGCGTCGACTACCTGGCTCATGGCGTGATGCCGGTGCGGCTCATCATTACCAACAACGGCGACAAGCCAATTTCTTTGCGTGATGCGCGGATCCTTTTCTACACCGCGGGCGGAGACAAGATCAATGCAGCCGAACCGGAGGATGTGGAACGGCTTATGACACGCGCGGAACGCGAAGGCAAAAAGATCCCGTTGCCCGGACCGCTGCCTCCCATCAAGACGAAGCCGAAGGCCAGCAACAAGGATATTGAGCAAGACTTCAACCAATTCGAATACCAGGCACTGGTGGTGGAACCGCATACGACGCGCGCAGGTTTTCTGTTTTACGACGTGTCGCAGCTGGATCATCCGCTGCAAGGCGCCAAGATGCACCTGCACGAACTGCGCGACTCGAACGGGAACGAGCTGTTCTACTTCGAGATTCCGTTCGACACGTATCTGAAATCAAAATCGAAAGAGATGAATTAGAGCGATCTCGCCCGTACCATGGATGCATGAAGGAAAAACTTCGGTGCCGATGGGCTGAGAGCGATCCGCTTCTGCGCGCCTACCATGATGAAGAGTGGGGCGTGCCGGAGCATGACAGCAGGGCGCTGTGGGAACTGCTGATGCTGGAAGGATTTCAGGCCGGACTTGCATGGATTACCGTTCTGCGCAAGCGCGATGAATTCCGGAAAGCATTCCGGCAATTTGATCCGGCGAAGGTCGCTAAATTCAAAGAAGCCGATATTGAACGGTTGATGCAGAATCCGGGCATCATCCGCTCGCGCGCGAAGATCGAGGCTACGATTCAGGGTGCGCGGATCTTTCTTGAAATGCAGAAAGCCGGGATCGATTTTTCGGCGTGGGTGTGGGAGTTTGTCGGCGGAAAGCCGATTCAGAATTCCGGGCCCTTACTGGCGGAGTCGCCGCTCTCCGTCACGATTTCGAAGGAGTTGAAGGGACGCGGATTCAAGTTTGTGGGTCCGGTGATTGTGTATGCGTGGATGCAGGCTGCGGGGTTGGTCAACGATCACTCTGCGGAGTGTTTTCGGCGGAGGATTTCAGCTTTATATGCTCATCAGCATCGGGATCGATAGAGGGACTAGAATGCTGCACTGAGGAGAAAAGATGAGCCCTTGGGGAGAAGAGGCAGCGAAGCGCCGCGCGCAAAGAGAAAATGCACGCACTGATGGACAGAGGCCAAGCTTTTCACCTCAGGACGATCCAAACCCTGAGTTGTTCGAATTGCTAAAGAAATATGTGCGTGAGCAGGTGGACGACTACAACAGCAGGCGTCGCCAAAAGGAGTTTAAGACTGAATTCTCGGAAGATGGTCGGGCTATCACGGTAAGGCGTACGATCGATCTACTGGGGACTACGGAGAAGGTAAAACCTCCTTTGACGTTTGCCTACACTCCAGATCAAGCTTTGATGTTATGTATTTGCGGCAGCGTCACGAGGTCCTACTCGATTAAAGCACGCCTGTTTTACGATGACCTGGGTCTCCCCTTCCCAATGGAAACAGTCGCAGAAGAGTGGCTCAAGAGGTTCGAAGTTTCGCCTCCGGTCGCCAGGCTAGAGCAGCGGGGTCGTAACGAATTTCCCGGCCAAGGAAGCGCGGCAACGGGATACTAGGAACTCCGTTGTTGAGTCCGGGGCGCGCGAGCGCCATCTCTGCCTCTGACCCTGAAGACTAGAAACAGACGACTCGACCCTGCTACTCGAAATACGTCGCGGTCGTTGTGTCCGTCTCCCAGATGGTGCAGTCTTTTACGCGGACGCGGCCTTTGGTCATCTCGGCGAGCTGTTCGTTGGTCTGGTCGTAGAAAAACTTCGCGATGTTTTCGGCCGAGGGGTTGAGCACGATGAACGGCTCGATCTCATTGAGCATCTGGTGATCGATGCGATCGATGACGGGGCGCATCACCTGCTTGAGCAGCTTGAAGTCGAGCAGCAGGCCGGCTTCGTCCAGTTCTTTGCCATGGAGCGTCACGCGCACCTTGTAGTTGTGACCGTGCGGATTTTCGCACTTGCCACGGTAGTTGCGAAGGTAGTGCCCGGAGGAAAAGCCGCCCTCCACGGTAACTTCAAACATCAGCGATCACTTCCTGTTGCGGGGTGATCCCGCCTGCGTTCATTTTAGTTCTTTTGGCGTCGATGCCATCTCACAAGGCGCTCAAGGCCTTTGGTATCAACGCTCATTCGGGCGGGGGCTGCGCATCTCGGCGCTTGCGGCGCTCTTCCTGGCGCTGCTGTTCGCTGCGACGGTCGACCTGCTCGAAGAGGTTGCTCATGACGGCGATCAAGGCACAGGCGAGCGCCGCAAGCATCATGAGCAACGCGACAGTGCGCCATAGAGAGCCATTGGCAGGCAAACCGGGCTGGAAGCTCGATGGGACCAACGTCATGCCAGCCGCAAGCAACGCGAAGAAGCAGAGCGCGGCGGCCAGGATGTAGAAGTTGCGCGACATGCGAGATGGGCCTGCTGAAGATTTTACGTGCTGCGGTTCAGCGGGAGAGATCGGCGGTGTTCATCAGCTGAACGCCGGTGGCGGCGAATTCGCGCTCGATGGCGGCGACAGAGCCGTTGAGGTCGATGGCGCGGCAGGCGTCGCGGAGGATGATGGCGGGAAGGCCGAGGCGGCGCGCGTCGAGGGCGGAGTAGCCGACGCAGTAGTCGTAGGCCAGGCCGGCGAGGAAGACGCGGGTGAGGCCGCGTTCGCGCAAGTATCCAGCAAGACCGGTCGCGGTGGTGCGGTCGTTCTCGAAGAAGGCGGAGTAGGAATCGATTTCGCGGCGGAAGCCTTTGCGCAGGATGAGTTCGGCTCGGACGAGTTCGGAGCGGTGAGTCGAGGGCCGGGTGAAAGTCGGCTCCGCGGGTGCCCTGAACGCAGTGGTCGGGCCAGAGGGTTTGCGGGCCGTAGCTGAGTTCGATCTGCTCGAAGGGCTGTTTGCCGGGATGGGCTGAGGCGAAGGAAGTGTGGTCGGGGGTGTGCCAGTCCTGGGTGAGGACGATGTGCTGGAAGTGCTGCGCGGCGCGGTGGATCGGGTCGATGACGGCATCGCCGTCGGCAACGGCGAGCGCCCCGCCGGGGCAGAAGTCGTTTTGCACGTCGATGACGAGGAGGACGTCGTTGGGAGTGATCTTCATTAGGTTCTGCCATGGAGACAACCAGCGCGATCCTCCGGCTTCGCCTCAGGATGACATCGCTGATAAACAAACTACCTCAACTGCTGAAGAATGCCTCTACGTCGGTAATCGTGGCCGTCATGCGGTAGGGTGGCAGGCTTTGAGAAATGTCTGGCCGTAGCGCTGCTTTCTGATTCGGGGGTCGAGAAGGACCAGAACACCGCGATCTTCGAGAGAGCGGATGAGGCGGCCGAAGCCTTGCTTCAGCGTGAGGACTGCCGAGGGGACCTGGTAGTCGAAGAAGGGTTTGCCGCCGGCTTCTTCGATGGCGCGCATGCGAGCCTGTACGACAGGATCGTTGGGAACGGCGAAGGGCAGGCGGTCGATGATGACACAGCTGAGCGCTTCGCCCTGCACGTCGACTCCCTGCCAGAAGCTAGAGGTACCGAAGAGGACGGCATTCGGCGTGGAGCGAAATTCCTCAAGCAGGGCTTTGCGCGGGGCGGTGCCGTGGAGCAGGATGGGGTAATCGAGAACAGGCAGGAGGCGCTCGTAGAGGTCGCGCATCTGCGCGTAGCTGGTGAAGAGGCAGAAGGCCCGGCCCTTGGAGATTTCGAGCACGCGGCGGATGCAGTTGGCCGCAGCTTCGGGAAATTCGGGATCGCGCGGGTCGGGCATATTGGGCGGCAGGTAAAGAAGCGCCTGTTCGCCATAACGAAAATGAGACGGTACCACCAGTTCGCGCGCTTCCGTCATGCCGAGTCGCTTGCGGATGTGCTCGAAACCTCCCTGTACGGTGAGGGTGGCCGAAGTGAGCACAACGGTGGGGATATTCTCAAAGACCAGTTCGTGAAGCAGTTCCGACACGTCGATGGGCGTGGCCTGCAGAAATGTGTGCCGGTTTTGCGATCGCATGCCTCCGCGAGCGGGAGAGCCTGACCTGTCCGCGTTCATGCTGCCGACGATGCGGCGCTCGAGCCAGTACACCATGTTGCTGGAGTTCGACTCGAGCAGGAACTCTAGCTCGGAGCGGAGGCGGGCGACGCGCTTGCGCAGGCCGGGGGCTTCGTCGATGTCGGTGAGCAATTCCATCTCGGACTCAAGCAGGCGCAGCGTGTTGCGCAGCGAAAGATAGAGATCGCCCGAGGTTTCGAGGAACTCCTCGCGATTGTCGAAGGGCTGACGGCCATCGCCATTGCTCGGCAGGCTGGAAAAGAACATGCGCGCGCGGTCGCGCAATTGCTGGGTTGAGGCCGGCATCTTTTCCGCGCCCGGCTTGCCCCGCAGCAGAACGTCGGTGTCGCGGGCCAGTTCTTCAAATCGGATATTCGAAACCGAAAGCCCGAAGTAGCTTGACGCGACTTCTTCCAACTCGTGCGCTTCGTCGAAGACAACGGCGGCGGCCTCGGGCAGGATGCCCGCGTCGGGTGCGCCGGCAGCCTCCTGCTTGACCGCGAGGTCGGCGAAGAACAGGTGGTGGTTGACGATGATGATGTCGGACTCGAGGGCGCGGCGTCGCATCTCGGTGATGAAGCAGCGGC
Source organism: uncultured Acidobacteriaceae bacterium (assembly GCA_963830285.1). Classification (GTDB taxonomy): domain Bacteria; phylum Acidobacteriota; class Terriglobia; order Terriglobales; family Acidobacteriaceae; genus Telmatobacter. The sequence continues at coordinate 160,776 of CAWHLU010000004.1, read as the reverse complement.
GGTAGTCAGGACAGGTGGTGCCGAGGCAGGCTTCGCTGCGCGCGTCGAGTTTGTGCCAGAGAGCGCTCGACTCAGGCAATTCAGAAAGCTCGGAGCGATCGCCGGTCTCGGTTGTCTTTTCCCACTCGGCGATCTGACGATACTGGTCGATCTCTTCCAATCCCGACAGAATCGGCTGATCGTGCAGAGCGGTGAGCTTGTGGCGGCAGAGGTAGTTGGCGCGGCCCTTCATGTAACAGACATTCAAGTTGCCCAAGAGCGATTCGAGAAAGGGCACGTCGCGAAAGAAGAGCTGGTCCTGCAGGGCCTTTGTGCCCGTGGAAACGATGATGCGCTGGCCCGTGCGCAGGGCGGGAAGCAGGTAGGCAAGCGTTTTGCCAGTGCCGGTTCCGGCTTCGACGATGAGATGGCGGCGCTCGGTTAGGGCGCGCTCAACGGCCTTGGCCATTTCGAGTTGTCCGGGACGGTATTCATAGGGAAGGGGCGAACTGGACAGGATGCCGCCGGGGGAAAAGAACTCGTGCAGCGTGGGCAAGGTGCGGGTTGAGGTTTGGGAGGAGGCCATCGGCGGGTGCTGATTCCATCATAGGTCCTGTTTGGACGGGTCCTGCGCGGACGGCGAACGTTTTGGAAGACAGCCTCGCCGACAAGACCTGCAAGACTTGTCCCTGTTTGGGTTGGGAGGTCTGCCGAACGGTAGACTGGAAGAGCTGTCTTTGTCTGGAGAACGCTTTGCCAACGTATCGCAGATCGGTAATTCCCGCGCGGCCCGGAGCGGAAGCGCTGCCATTGGTAGCCATCGTGGGGCGGCCCAACGTGGGCAAGTCCACTCTGTTCAACCGGTTGACGAAGAGCCGCCGCTCGATTGTGGGCGACGAGCCGGGGATCACGCGGGACCGCATCTACGGCGAATTCGATTGGGCGGGGCGACGCTTTCGGTTGGTGGATACGGGCGGGATCGTACCGGACGATCCTGAACTGATTCCGACGGAGATCTACAACCAGGCGAAAGTTGCGCTGAAGGAAGCGCAGGCGCTGGTGATGGTGGTGGACGCACGCACCGAACTGGCCAGTCCGGATTACGACCTGGTGCGGCTGCTGGGGCGCGCGAAGAAGCCGGTATTCCTGGCGGTGAACAAGATTGAGGGCGAGGCGATGGCCTACGCGGCCGAAAATTTCCGCCAGCTTGGCATCAAAAACGTGTACGCCATCAGCGCGGAGCACGGGCTGGGGATCGGCGATCTGCTCGACGCCATCAGCGAGGCGATTCCAGCACGGAGGCTGAGGTTCTGGCGGAGAGTGCGGAGGAAGTCGCGGAAGAGGCGGAGATTTCTGAAGGCGGCCAGCTGGAGCCAGGCGAAGCAGACGAAACGCATAAGCAGTTGCATCGGACGCACGGGGAATTTGAGCAGCGTGAAACGGCGGTTGCGATCATCGGGCGGCCGAACGTGGGCAAGTCCACGCTGCTGAATGCGCTGACTGGAACTTCGCGCGCGATTGTGTCGCCGATTGCCGGCACCACGCGCGATGCGGTGGATGAGGCGATCGAGTTTGAAGGCGACACACTGCGCTTTGTCGATACCGCGGGCATCCGGCGCAAGGGCAAGACGCACCTCATGGCCGAGAAGATGAGCGTGGTGATGGCGCGCCGGCATCTTGAAGCGGCGGACGTGGCGCTGCTGGTGATCGACGCGACCGAAGGCGTTACCGGTGCCGACGCCACGATCGGCGGCTACGCGCACGAGAGCGGGCGCAGCGTGATCATCGTCGTGAACAAGTGGGACTTGGTCACGACGGGACGCACGGACGGGAAACCTGCGGCAGATCGCGAGATCTTCGAGCAGCAGATTGCGGCCGTGCGCTGAAGTATCTGGATTATGCGCCGGTGATTTTTCTTTCCGCGCTCGAAGTGAAGGCAATGCCGCGCGTGCTGAAGGAAGTGAAGTCTGTGGCGGCGGAACGGCGCAAGCGCGTGACGACCGGTCAGATGAATCGATTCCTCGACAAGATCGACTTTCAGAGGGCACCGGTGCCGATGGCCAAGCGCATCCGCATCTTCTACATGACGCAGGCAGCGGTGGCGCCGCCCACGTTTGTGCTGTTCACCGACCGCGATATCAAGCTGCACTTTGCTTTCGAGCGATTTCTGGAGAATCAGATTCGCGAGGCGTTCGGATTCAAAGGCACGCCGATCTGGTTCAAGGTGAAGGCGAGGAATGCGGGAGACAAGACCAGGGACTAGGGAATAGCGAATGGAACTAGTGGAATCTACAAACCGCCGCTTGTGCAACTCGTCAGTTGCGTTTCAAAGGCTCAGGATGTCGCGACCGGTTGCCGGATGGAGGGTTTGGTGTAGCCTTCTTCGGCGAGATGCTTTCCCATCTGCGCGTACATGCCGGGATCGGTAGGTTGCACAGTACCAAGTCCATCGACATAGCGGTTGTACATGGAGAATGCCGCAGCGATGAGCACGGTATCGTGAATCTCCATGTCGGTTGCGCCGAGGCTGCGAGCAGCCATCACTTCGGTTTCGGTCACGAGTTTGCCGTCCTGCTGAACTTTGCCGGCGATGATCAGCAACGCCTTGAGCTTGGGGCTGACGGGCGCGGAGAGGAAATCGGCTTTGACCTTCTCGACGATCGCGGGATCGCCGAGATGGTTCGCGGCCGCTGCTCCGTGGCTCAACGCGCAAAACGTCGTGCAGTTTCGCGATGAAACATAAGTCGCGATCAGTTCGCGTTCGCCGGGGGTGAGTGAATTGGGCTGATGCAGCAGAATGTCAGCCAGTTCACGCATGGGCTTGGCCGTCTCCGGGCGAAATGCAAATCCGGCGCTGATGCCGGGCAGGCCTTCGGGAAGATTGATGTGCGGCATGATTGACCTCAGTTCAAAGTTCCTAGTTCAGAGTTCGTCGTAGTTCTAGAAAAAACCCGCGTGTAACGGGAATTCTGACGTTCGCGAACTGCGAACTACGAACTGTGAACTGATTCCAGGTATTCCTTGCTGGTGTTGACGTAGCCGTTGCGGGCGACCATGCGGCCCCGTTCGCGGTAGAGCGCTTCGTCGTCGGGCTGCACGGTGCCGAGTCCATCGACATAGCGGTTGTACATGCAGAAGGCGGCGGCGATCAGGACGGTGTCATGGATTTCCAGATCGGTCGCGCCCAGATTTCGAGCGGCTTCGACGTCAGCGGCAGTTACGAGCTTTCCGTCCTTCTGGACCTTTCCGGCGATCACCAGAAGAGCCTTGAGCTTGGGACTGATGTCGGCCTGCGTGAAGTCGGTCTTCACCTGTTTGACCAGCGCTTCGTCACCGCCAAGGTGTGCCGCGGCGATCGCGCCGTGAATGCTGGCGCAGAAGTGGGTGCAGTTGCGGCTGGAGACGTAAGTGGCAATCAGTTCGCGCTCGCCTTTGCTCAGCGTGCTTGGACCAGTAAGCAGGATTTCGACGAGATCGTTGAGGGGGCGCGCGGTTTCGGGCCGAAAGGCCATCGCGCCGCGAATGCCGATGTGTTCAGGGGATAGCGGGATGTGGGGCATGGTGCTACTCCAGTTTTCAGTTGTTAGTGGTCAGTTGTCAGTGGTCAGAGATCAGAGATCAGTGGTCAGTGGTCTGTGGTCTGTGGTCTGTGGTCAGTGGTCAGTGTCAGTGAAAGCCTCAATTGAATCACGGCGAAATCGAATCGGCTGCGACGACGGATGACGTCTCACTTCGCCTCGTTAGAAGCCAGCGGACAGGCAGGCCCAGAAGCACGACCCCAGCACCAAGGAGGGCGGAGCCAGGGTTGTGCAGCAGGAGCATGATGGCAAGCACTCCGCTGCCCGCGATGAAAACGATGGGCGCAAGCGGATACCACCAGCGTCGCACAGGAGTGATTGCCCGGAACAGTGTTGCAACGGTGAGCGCGAGAAAGACGACGGCGGAAAAAATGATGTACGCAAGGATGCGGTCGAATGCGCCAAGCATCAGAACGAGAAGCGCCATACCGGTTTGCAGCAGGACCGCGTTGGCCGGTGTGCCCGAGCGCGGATGCAGGCGGGCGAATGCGGACAGAACTCCGGCGGGATTTGTGCCTCCTGCTTCACCGAGAGCAAGTGCATACGTGACACGCGGAACGGCCATGCTGAGCACCAACAAACCGCCGAAGACACAGAGCACAACGCACAGTCGAAAGCACGCGGCTCCCGGCGGAACCAAAGAGCGCCTCGCCAAACAGTGCGACGAAGGCGGTGTTGGACTGGATCTGCTGCAGGGGAACGACGGCAATAAATGCAAAGCTTAGCAGCAGATAGATTGCCGTCACGATCAGCACTCCGCCGGCAAAGGCAACTGCAAGGTTGCGCGATGGATTCCGAACCTCTCCGGCAATCTTTCCCGCTTCCCACCAGCCTCCGAAGCAGAAGAAGGCGCTGATGGCAGCTCCGGCAATGGCATCGACCAGTGGGTCGGAACCGGGACGACGCGCGGCGATCGGAGCGACATTGGCCATCGTGGCGTGCCCGGAGAAGAATGCCCAGCCGACCAGGGCTGCGAGAACGGGAACCTTGAGCCAATTCAGCACTGTCATCACGCCGCTGCTAAAGCCTGCTCCCAAGTAATTGAGTGCGCCGAGCGTGATCAGGATCAAAGCGGGGAGGGCTTTGGCGACCGGGGCGGAAACGGGAAGAAGGGCCTGGAGATAAGGAACGGTACCAACAGAGAGGGCGGCGGCCACGCCGGGATACATGACGATGGCGGCCATCCAGCCGTAGAGGAAAGCGACGCGCGCACCGAAGCCGCGGCGGAGATAGAGATATTCTCCGCCATCGTGGGGATTGCGGACGGCAAGTTCAGTAAAACAGAGCGCCCCGGCCAGCGTGAGCAGCGCCATGCCGCACCACACGGCGGCCAGCAACGCCGGCGAACCCAGCGAGCGGGCCATGCCGGCAGGGGTCAAGAAGATGCCGAGCGAAATGGCCTCGCCGGTGACGACCGCCGTGGCCGCCCACACGCCCATCTGCCGTTTGGTTTGGGGGAGGGCCTCCATGGTTTGACAATCCTAAGGATACGATCAATGCCCGCGCATCCGTCTTTGGATGGAGACGACCGGATCGGCGAAGAGGATAGTTCGAGTGCGGGCGCGGCTCTTTGCTATTGCGGCGCAGCGATTGCCGGTCCGGAATCGGGCTGCTGGTCGAGATGAGTTACGTGAAGGCTTGCCTGCGTCTCCGGTACGGTTCCGTCATTCACCTGGATCTCAGTCGGTTTGCCCTGCACCAGCAGGCGGGGCGTCACCGTTCCGCGAGCAGGAATCAAAACGCGCTCCGTGGTGGTGTTTGTTGCCGAACGCACGGTGACGGGGACCTCTGCGGCCGCATAGCCTGCGTTGGATATTGTGACGGAGACGAGCCAATTACCGGATTGCACCGCATTGGGAAAGACCTTGTCGATGGAGAGATCGGGCAGACCGTGGTCGGCGTCGATCCAATCGGCGAAGAGCCACTTGAGATTCGCTCTGGGTGCGGCGGTCTTCAAGGCTGTCTGAAACGAAGCCGATGGGTCGCCTGTTACCGTGGTCGCGCCTTTGACGGATGCGCTGAGAACTGCGGCAAGCGCATCGTCGCCGACAAGATCGCGGAGCATCCACAGAATGTACGTAGCCTTGGTTCGGTAGTAGACGGGCGAAGTGGCGTGTGCGAGGGGCTGTCCCGCACCTTCGCCCGGGCTGGGGGGTTCTTCCAGGGCCAGCGCCTGCCGGCCCTCCTCAAGCGAGCCCAATGCCTGATCGCGCCGGTGCAGATGGTCGTCCCAGAGCGTGCCCATGAAATTCGCGGTGCCTTCGTTGAGCCAGTAGGGACTGGGAGCCATCCACGCATGTGTCAGGGCATGCGCGAGCACGGAAGAGATTTCGCCGGATGGGCCCCCGCGCAAAGGAATTGCAAGTAGCGGACCCGATTCCCACGGCACATCCTCGGTATCCGGCAAATCAAGGATCGTGAGCTGGGTGCGTGGAGTGGGACCGAGCCAGCGTTCGATCAGGGGGGAAACATTCGTCGCAGCGGTCAACCAGCTTTTGGCGGCCTGTTCATCTTCGGGAACGGTGTAGACGGTGAGATGGGTGTCTGGATGAGCCGCTTCTGTGGCGACAAAGAGGCTTGGCGACTCGAAGGTGAGCGCGGTCGGCCCCGTGTCGGCGGTGGCAATGCCGGGGAGGTCGGAATTCGCAGTCTGTGAGTCAACAGCCTTGAGTGGGATTGCGTTGCCGTTGATCACGGCGATGGTGGGCGCTTGTCCGTGGGGAAACTCTACGGTGAGACGGAGGCGGAATTCAGTTCCGGACGAGCGAAGTTTCTGCCGGCCGATTTCGTCGAAGAGATGCGCTCCATCGCCGAGGATGACGGGGATGCTGACGACGGGGTACCAGACGACATTGCCGAAGCCGCGCAGGCCGGTGAAGTCGGGGCTGATCTCGTCCCAGTCGGAATGGGAGGCCGAGTCCTCCGGCGTTCCGACGGAGACCAGGCGGCGCGCGGTGGCGGCGACAGTGCCGGAGTAGATGACGTCGAGCTGAACCGTTGCGTCTGGAACGAGCGGCTCGGCGAGAGCTACCGAGGCTTCGTGCAACTGGCCGGTGTGGTCGGAGTCAGAGTTGATGGTGGCGAGGGGGTAGGAAACGTCGCGGCCGGCAATGCGAATGCGCTCCCAGTTGAGTGAAGAGGATATCTGCAGTGGAATGTGCGAGAGCGGCGCGGTGCCGGTATTGCGCACGGTGACAAGCGCGCGCGCGGCGAGTTGCTGGGCCGCGGTATTGAGGCGAACGTCGAGATCAAGCCCGGTGATGCTGACCGACTTGCGTTCGGCTTCGTCGACGGAGGCATCTTTGGCGGCGGAGACGGAGGGCTTTGCCGCGGGGCCGGTGGTGCTGACAGTGTCGCCTTTGTCGTCGATGGAGCGCTGGAAGAGGACTTTGCCGGTGGGCACGGCGGGTTGGGGTGCGGACTGAGGTGTGGATTGGCCCGTAGATCGGTCAGGGCCGGATTGACTGGCGGGACTGGGGCTAGCTGGAGTCTGGGCTTTAGTCGGGACTGCAGCCAGAAGCGCGGCAAAGGATGCGATGGCCAGCGCCCGGGCGAGAAACAACTTCATGAACCCAGGCCTTTCTGTTTCTTCTTGGACGCTGGAGCACTGTCGTGGCGAGCGTCGATGGGCTTACGCGCAACGGCACGGCGCTGGCGGGCAGCTTCGTAGAGAACGACGGCTCCGGCGGTCGAGACGTTGAGGGAGTTCACGCCGCCAGCCATGGGGATCCGCAAGAGATGATCGCAGGTGCGGCGGACGAGATCGTGAAGACCGGCGCCTTCGCGGCCGAGGACGAGGACGCAGTCGCCGGTGAGGTCGAACTGGTCGTAGTCGGTCGAGCCGCGCTCGTCGAGGCCGATGACCCAGATGTTCTGCTGCTTCAATTCCTCCAATGCGCGGACGAGGTTGACGACGCGGGCGATGCGGAGATGTTCGGTGGCGCCGGCGCTGGCTTTCACAGCGACCGGACTTAAAGGTGCGGAGCGGCGCTCGGTGAGGACGATGCCGTCGACGCCGGCGCCATCGGCAACCCGCAAAAGTGCACCGAGGTTCTGCGGATCTTCGACGCCGTCGAGCGCGAGGAGCAGGCGCGGCTGCGAGGGATCGGGTGCGGTGAAGAGATCTTCGATGGCCAGTAATTCCTGCGGCCGGACTAGCGCGACGACGCCCTGGTGGCCGGCGGTTCCGGCGAGGTGCGTGAGCTGGTCGCGGGGTTCCTGGCGGACGCGGACGCCGGCCATCTTGCAATCGGCGACAAGGCGGGCGAGGCGTTCGTCGTGGCGCTCGGCGGCGACCAGGACGTGATCGAAGCGGCGCCGGCCAGCCTTGAGAGCCTCGGCAACGGGATGGACGCCGTAGAGGACTTCCATGTGTCTAGTGTAGATGGCGCACTGCACTACGGAGCGTCGGCGGCGGGCTACGGCAAGACAGCTTTCAATGGCCTTGGCGGCGCGGCGCTCGCGGCCTTCGACGGTTTGCGGATAGAAGATGCCGAGGAGATGATGCTTGCGTTGGGTGGGCGTCATCCGGTCCCAGCCGAGGCGGGCTTCGGGCTGGCGCTGGAAGGCGGCGCGCAGGATGGGCGGCGGTTCCAATTCGCCCTCCATGGCGAGCATGAGGCTTTCGGCCATGGACTCGGCGCGCTTCTGCCTGGTTTCATTGGTCCTGGCGTCGGCAATGAGATTAGTAAAGCCCTTGCGCATGGAAGGGCTCATGGCATCGAAAAACTTTCTAAGAGCGCGATCGGATTTGAGAATTTTTGCGAACTCCGGCGGGAGATCAATCACAAGTTCGCCGAGGTCGGGAGTGAGCTTGATGAGTGCGCGTTCCCCGGCGCGGACGCGCGCGCCGGCTTGCATTTTTTTATTCACGATGAGGACGTGGCCCTGGCCCCGGGCGCCCGGGATCAGCGCGGTCTTGAAGGCGAAGCCGTTGATTTCGCCGAAGACGCGGCGACTCTTCCACATGGGCCAGGCTTTTTTGAGATCAACGGGGACGCGTGCGATGACCCAGCGAAGCGAAGTGCCGGTGACTTCGAGAGAGGCGCGGAAAGATTTTTCGAGTTTGGAGTTCACGGTGCGACATTCACAGTTCTGAGTTTCCAGTTTTGCAGATTTCGAGCGTTGTCGGGTCAATGGAATTGGGAACGGGCAGATTTCTTCCTATCTCTTGTAAGACTCACTCCGCCCTCTTTTCATGAGGTGGAGCGAATCAGGATTCCGGGGACCCCTATTACCCGCCTCTTAGAGTAAAGACCTTGCATTCATCGGGTTAGGGAGAGGCGTGGCGCTACATTCCTGAACGGATTGGGGTTGGCTATAGATTCCTCTTCAAGTTGAACTTAGCGGCGAGACAGGGTCCCGGCCGGAGTTTGCGTGCGCGGCGCGCGCGTTTGCGAAGCTAGCGTGGTGAGTCTGAAGTCTCTGACAGAAGTGAAGAAAGACAAAAGCAGATTCTTCGCTTACCACCCCCAAACTGAAGTACGTTTGGGGCCCCGTGCACTCAGAATGACAGCGCCAATTATGAGAAGAACTGCGGACTCAGGACAAAGAACTTCAGACTCAAGACAAAGAACTTCACTCGGACAAAGAACTTCAGACTCAGGACAAAGAACTTCAGACTCAGGACACTAGCGGGTCAATCACAATTCCATTGTGCGACGGGGACGCGAAATTACCTGCAAATGAGGAAGAGGAATTTAGTCCTTGTTTGCAGCGACTTAGCAGAACGGTGTGAGATTGCACGCTTGACAGACGAGGACGGCAAGACTCGATGCAACCATGGAAAGCGATGATAGATTGAGAGCGCACTCGCCAGGCGCTGGGTGAACATCCGGGAAGGACATTTCACGCATGAACCGAAGAAGGTTTCTACAAGGAACCGCGGCAGCATCGCTCTTGCGGCTGGACGCACGCCGCCTGTTTGCAAGTCGATTGACGCACCGGGTGCGTCCTTCCGATCCAGGCTGGCCTTCCAAGGAGGCGTGGAAGCGCCTCAACGACGCGGTCGACGGGAACCTGATTCCAGTGGAGTTTCCGATCAATGCATGCCTGTCTTCGCCCGATGGCGCCGACTGCCGGGCATTTATGGCAAATGTGAAGAATCCTTATTACATTGGCGATAGCCCCGGTGTAACCCAAACCCTGGGCTGGGTTGACGCCTGGGAGACGAAGCCGAGTGTTTTTGCCGTCGCCGCAAGCAGCGCGGAACACGTCGCCGCCGCGGTGAATTTTGCCCGCGAACACAATCTGCGTCTGGTCGTAAAAGGAGGTGGCCACAGCTATCAAGGCACCTCGAACGCGCCGGATTCGCTCCTGATCTGGACGCGGCATATGCATGACGTCACGATCCAGCCTGATTTCGTTCCTCGCAATTGCGGGCCGACTCATGCTTCGCAGCGGGCTGTCACTGTCGGCTCGGGAACAATCTGGAAGCAAGCCTACGACGCTGTCACCACGCAAGCAGGCGCTTACGTTCAAGGTGGCGGCTGCACCACCGTCGGCATCGCCGGCCTGATTCAAAGCGGCGGTTTCGGGAGCTTCTCAAAGCATTACGGCATGGCCGCGGCCGGCCTTCTTGAAGCCGAAGTCGTTACCGCCGACGGCAAAGTGCGCATCGCAAATGCCTGCACCAACCCCGATCTGTTCTGGGCTCTCAAAGGCGGCGGAGGCGGCACTTTTGGCGTGGTCAGCAAGCTCACGCTGCGCGTGCGTGATCTTCCCGAATTTGCCGGCGGCGCGCATTTCATCGTCAAGGCTTCCTCCGACGACGCCTATCGGCGCCTGATCCGCCAGTTCGTTGCCTTTTACAGCGAAGCTCTCTTCAACGATCACTGGGGCGAACAGGCGCACTTTTCCGCGGGCAACAGGCTCGAAATCAGCATGGTTCACCTGGGGCTCGATACACAGCAATCGCAAAAAGTGTGGGAGCCGTTCCTTACTTGGCTAGCGCAGTCCACCGCCTACACGATCTTGTCTCAGCCCGAAATCGGCAGCATGCCCTTGCGGCATTGGTGGGACGTTGACTGGCGCAAGGAACATCACCAAAACGTTTTCAAGGCCGACTCCCGCTCAAGCGCCAGCCCAACGAACGCCTGGTGGAACGGCGACGCCGGCCAGGTCGGCTGGGTGATTTGGGGTTTTGAGTCGCTTTGGATGCCTGCATCGTTGCTGCAAGACGACTCACAAGAGAGATTGGCCAACGCATTGTTCGCAGCTTCCCGCTTCAGCGGAGTCGAGCTTCACTTCAACAAGGGACTGGCAGGCGCGCCTTCGGAAGCCATTGAGGCGGCAAGAGACACCGCGATGAATCCCTCGGTTTGCAGTGCCTTTGCGCTGGCTATCGTCGCCAACGGCCAGGGCCCTGCGTATCCCGGAATTTCCAATCACGAACCGAACGTCGCGTGGGGCCGCAAAGCCGCGAACGCCGTGCACCTCAGTATGAACGAGCTGCGCGCCGTCGCCCCCAACGGCGGAGCTTACGTTTCAGAAAGCAACTTCTTCGAGTCCGACTTTGGGAATTCGTACTGGGGCACACATCACGCCCGGCTCGCTCAAATCAAAAAGAAATACGATCCCGAGGGCCTCTTCTACGTCCACAACGGAGTCGGCTCAGAACAGTGGACCCCTGATGGATTCGCCAGGCGCTGAACGTCGACATGGCGTCGGGCTGCCGCCCTTCGTTTCGATCGAAATGGCTTTCTAAAACTCTGCAATATACGGGATTTAGAGTTAATTAAGAGCTACTTTAGGACATTTAGAGCGCCTCCGCGGTTTCATCGCAATCAGAGGTCAGGCGGGGAACGCGGGGCCGAGGTCAGAGTGAGCGCCGGAAAGCTGGGAGGCCAACTCAACCAAGACCGCTCCTTCGGATTTCGCCAGATCCATTTCAATCCGGAGGTGCATCATGATCCGCAATCTCGCCGCAAAACCCGCCCTGGTCGTCCTCGGCTCCGCAACCCTGGCCGTGCTTGGTTTCGCCACTCTCACCGGGATCTACGTCTCGGCCCAGAATTCTCACAGAGCAGCCTACTCGGTCCGGCCTGTCGCGTTTCAGCAGTTCGATGCGTCCGCTGACAGCGCGTCCGTCGCTCCTGGAGTAGATTCGCCCGAAGCGGCGGATGCTTCCATGGCGCAATCCGGAGATGGATTTGACCCGCAGAAGCCTTCGCCGGACGGACAGTCCCGCAGCGTTGAGTCCTTTGACGCCGAGACTACCGCCGCTGGACAAGCCCCGGAGTATGGCCAAGGCGCGCAGGATGGCCAGATCCGGCAATATGGTCAGCCCACGCAATATGGTCAGACCCCGCCGCAGGTTTCTCCGGCCGCCTATGGCTCCGCCTCCGCAAACCGATGGACGAGCCTTGTTTCCCCTGACGGCTCGGCAACAGTGGCGCTGCCGGCCGACTGGCGCATCGTCGGAGGTGCGAAGGGCTCGGTCGAGGCCGAGGGCCCCAGCAGTGAACGGGTTATTCTCGGCTACCAGACCTTCGTCACGGCCAACCAGGCTCCCTATATGGCGCCGGAACAGGCTCTCGCGTGGTTCATGCGCAGCCACGGCGTGAAACTGCTTGGTATCCAGGACGGTAAGGCCCAGCAAGCTTCTTCCGGCCAGGCCGAACTGATGATGGCTGAGACGGAGATCCAGGGCCGGACGTACAAGGGCGTCGTGCGAGTGACTACGGCTCAGATCGGCATGGGCAACTGGATGTTACAGATCTCGTCGATGGGCGCGCCGGTCGAACAGTTCGACGCGGATTTCCCCACCATGCAGAAGATCTGGAACTCCTGGAGCCTCGACCCCAACTACGTGCGGAACGCCTTCCAAACCGCCGCTGCCATGAACCAACAAACGGCTGTGATGATGGCGAACGGCGCAATGGCCAGGTTCAATGGCTGGAAGCCTTTCAATGAGTCCTTCGATCAGACGCTGCGCGGCGTTTCCACCATGGAAAACTCGAGCCTGGGCAAGCGCGTCGAGACGCCGCTCGGCTCCGAGCAGCAATACCTGAACAACTGCGCACGCAACGGCCAGGATTGCCGCCAGGTACCCATGAACGAACTGGTGCCGCAGCAATAAGCTCAAATGCCCGGGGCGGAGCCGGCGCGGGTTCGCGCATGAGTTCAGAAATCATCAAGTGGCTTTTTCCCTCAGGAAAAGGCCACTTAACTTTTTGGAGAAGGGTGTCCTCTTGACAAACTAGAGGAAGGGGATATGCTAGTTATCTAGATTGTCTAGAGGAGTGAACGTGGCAGGCAAACCAGAGACGGAGACCACGCTGGACCAGAGCGAACTCGTGCAGGGGACGCTGGAGATGTTGATCCTGAAGACGCTGGCGCTGGAGCCCATGCATGGATACGGTGTGGCGCTGCGGATTGAGCAGATCAGCGGCGGGGTGTTCCGGGTAAACGCGGGGTCGCTGTTACCTGCGCTCAGCAGGATGGAGCGCGCGGGACATGTGAAGTCGGAGTGGCGGGCCACGGAGAACAATCGGCGCGCGAAGTATTATCTGCTGACGGCAAAAGGGCGGAAGGCGCTGGCGGCGGAGACGGAACAGTGGGGGCGGCAGACGGCGGCAATCGCGCGGATTCTGGAAGCGTAATGAGGAGCGAGCGCGATGGGGTCGTGCTTTCCCACCCTTGCGAGAAAGCTTCGCAAGGATGGGGCACCCATGGTTCAGGCCGCGCAAGACGAAGAGCAGAAGCGGATCCTTCGCGACGCTTACCCCACCGCGCGAGGTCGCGCGACGGGGCCCCAAGCATGCGTCGCTCAGGATGACACAGTGATTGGAGGGCCGCGATGGGATGGATAAGCAGCATCGGAATGGGACTGAGGTCGCTGTTTACGAAGCGGCGCGTGGAGCGGGAACTCGACGAGGAGTTGGCGGGGTTTCTTGAAGCAGCCGCCGCAGACAAGCAACGGCTCGGAATGACCGCGGAGCAGGCGCGGCGCGCGGCGATGGCGGAGATGGGCAGCCGCAATGCAGTGAAGCACCAGGTGTGGTCGTCACGGTGGGAGTCAGGAGCAGAAGGGCTGATGCAGGACGTGCGCATCGGCGTTCGCGCGCTGGCGAATAGCCCGGGATTCACGGCGGTGGCGCTGCTGTCATTGGCGCTGGGCATTGGCGCCAACACGGCGATCTTCACGCTGCTGAATGCGATTCTGCTACGGCCGCTGCCGGTGCCGCATCCGGAGCAACTGTACCTGTTCGGCGAAGGGAAATGGGTGGGCAGCATAGACGGGATGCCGAACAGGAGCTGGCAGCTTTTTTCGGATCCACTATTCAAGGAATTCGCTGCGCAGACGCGGTCGTTTGCCGGCGTGGCGGCGCAAAGCAGCATTCAGATGGGAAGCCATATCTCCGTGGGCGGCGGCGCCACGGAACATGTGCGTATCGACCTGGTATCGGGAAGCTACTTCAATGTCCTCCAGGTTCCACCAGTGCTGGGGCGTGTGATTGCGGAGAACGACGACCGCGCGGCGGGCGCGAGCCCGGTAGCGGTGGCCAGCTACGGATGGTTCCAGCGACACTACCAGGGAAATCCCACGGCGATCGGGCAGGCGGTGCACATCCAGGGACGCGATTACACCATCATCGGTGTGGCGCAGGCGGGTTTCAGAGGAATTGCACCGGAGCAGCCGACGGACCTGTGGATTCCACTGTCGATGGAGAAGGAGATTTCGCCCGGCTGGAACGGACTCGCGGATCATGATTTCCAGTCGCTCTACCTGGTCGGGCGCATAAAGCCCGGTGTTTCTCTGGAGCAAGCGGGCGCTGCGACGAACGTGTTGTTCCGGCAGATTGTGCGCTCGGAATACCTGGGCGGGAACGCATCGCCGCGCGATCTGGAAGGCCTGGCGAAGGCGCGTGTGGATCTGACCTCGGCGGCAGGCGGATTGCCGGGATTGAAGCTGCGCTTCTCGGGCCCGCTTGAGATCCTGATGGGCATCGTGGCGCTGGTTCTGCTGATTGCGTGCGCGAATATCGCGAACATGCTGCTGGCGCGCGGTGTGGCGCGAGGGCGCGAACTGGCGGTGCGGCAGGCGCTGGGCGCGACGCGGTTGCGCATCGTAGTGCAATTGCTGACCGAGAGCTTTGTGCTGGCTGCGGCCGGCGCCGGCCTGGGCGCCCTGCTGGCGTGGCGCGGATTGCAGTTGCTGCTGGTGCTGGGATCGCAGGGGCCGGAAACCATGCCGCTGGACCTGACGCCGGATGTACGTGTGTTGGGATTCACGCTCATGATGACCGTGCTGACCGCAGTGTTGTTTGGTGTGGCGCCGGCGTTGCGGGCGACACGGCTGGAACTGACTCCGGCGCTGCGCGATGGACGCGGTGCCTCATCAGCCTCAGCGCGCGGTGCATTATCGAGATCGCTGATTGTGGGGCAGGTGGCGCTGTCCATCTTGCTGCTGGCCGCGGCGGGACTGTTTCTGCGCAGCTTGCGGAACCTTACGCGGCAGGATTTGGGATTCGATACACGGAACGTGATGGTGTTTTCTCTCGATGAGTATGCGGCGAATCTGCCGCTCGACGCGCGATTGACTCAACTGCAACAGCAGATCGAACAGAAGGTGCAGGCGTTGCCCGACGTGCAGTCGGCAAGCTTTTCGATGTTCACGTTCAACCAGGGTGAGTGGTCGAGCAACATGCTGATGCAGGGCGTCGTTCCGAACACGCTCAACAGTGAAGATGTGCTTTATAACGTGATCGGGAATGAGTTCCTCGAGACCCTTGGAATTCCGCTGGTGACGGGCCGGAACTTCAACTCGCAGGACAATGCGACCAGTCCGCACGTGGCCATCGTCAACGAGACCGTGGCACGAACGTTTTTCCCGAATGGGTCGGCGATTGGGCACCGGTTCTGCTTGTGCAGCCCCGAGGCGGCGAAACCCGAGTTCGATGTGGAGATCGTGGGCGTGGTGCGCGATGCGAAGTACGTAGGCATGGGCGAACGCAAGCACATGGCTGCGTATTTTCCGTATACGCAGCACATCCAGTATTTCGGCAACTTCTCGGTGAAGTCGAGTGGAGCGATGTCGGCCCTGGTTCCGGCGGTGCGGCGGGCGGTAGCGGAAGTGAACCCGGAGATTGCCGTGGCACAGGTGGAACCGCTGGCGGACGAAGTACAAGGATCGATCGCGACACAGAGGATGATTGGATGGCTGTCGGCGTTCTTTGCAGGATTGGCCGTCTTTCTGGCGGCGATCGGAACGTATGGCTTGATTTCGTACTCGGTGGCGCGAAGGACAAATGAGATCGGGATTCGCGTGGCGCTTGGGGCCCAGTCGCGCGTGCTGCTGTGGATGGTTCTGCGCGAGTCGCTTGTGCTGCTGGCGACGGGACTGCTCATCGGCGTTCCGCTCGCTCTAGGTGTGGCTCATGAATTGGCGAGCGTATTGAAGTCGCAACTGTACCAGGTGAGCGCAATGGATCCGATTGCATTCGTGGCGGCAGGCGTAGTGGTGAGCGCGATGACGATTGCGGCGGCGTGGATTCCGGCGCGACGAGCGGCGCGAGTGGATCCGTTGACGGCGCTAAGGTGCGAGTGAGAAAGACAGGGACCAGGGAATAGGGACTAGGGACCAGGGAATAGGGACTAGGGACCAGGGACTAGGAAATCGACGGCGGGATGTAGTGGAAGCGGACGAGGTAGATATTGTCGCCGCTGCCGTGTTTGGCGACTTTCAGCAGGTCGAGGACGCCGAGGAAACCGGACTCGCGAGCCAGCCCGGGCGTGATGTCGGGGAAGCCGATGGGCTCGATGGAATCGACTTCGATTTGGCCTTCTTCCATCGGGTAGCGTCCACCCACTTTTACATGAGGGCTTTTCCAGATGCGGATGCTGCACGTGATGTCTCCACGACGGACGCCATCGCGGAGGCGCTTGGTGAACATCATGGGAGAGAGTTTACGCCGGTATCGCACCACGAGCGGGGCTCAGCGGGATCGGGCGAAATCCAATCCTTTCAAGGACACTTTCGATTGGCCTGGAGCCCGGACAAACAACCGAATCGACGCTCTGTGGGTTACCATCAAGTCTGCGGGGGAGTAGGGAATGCAGCAGTTGTTGAATCTGGTTGGTTGGCCACCTCAGGGAGGCGCCGGGCCATTTGATACACGCAAAGCCGATTTTGCGAAGTCTCCGGAATCGGTGACTTTCCGGAAAGTCGACAGGATTGTGGGCACGCGCATCGACATGACCTGCATGTTCGGCAAAGAGGTCGTGACTTTCCGGTTCTTCGCGGCGAACAAGGGAATGGCTGAGAATATTGCCGAGGTTCTCGGGCGCAACACGGGTCAAAGCTTGCGCGACCTGGGTTTGCTGTATATACCCGACAGCGAAGAATAAGGATCGCCGGTCAAAACTCCCAACTTAAACGCCCCATCGCGCATGCGGTGCTTAGAGACGCGTGCGGCGAAGGCTGAAGTCGTGGGCCGACTCCTGGTGAGCAAGTCGCTGCATTATTCGCGATTCAAGACATATCTCGCTCCCGTTCGAGGAAGTGATGAAGGGTGTGCTCAAGGTGAAACCGCCAGCAAATCCGACAAAGGAAGCGAAATGTGATGCCAAGCGTTGAATGGGGACCATGCTGTTTCTGTGGAATCGGCATTCAGCCCTCCGAAGTCGATCCATGCCGAGTCCAAGTCACAACCGCCGGAGATAAGTGGCAGACATGGTTTTGCCACGCAGTTTGCTTCAAGCAAAAGATCGTGAACCCGCCCAATGCGCCGGGTTTTCTAGACCCGGCCCATTTTTAAGCGCACCTCAGTAAGTCGGTTTATCAGAGGCATAATCGCTGTATTTTTGGTGCAAACGCTTTCTTTTTTGCGGCTTTGGGGAGTGATTTGTCGTCTAATTGAGCAAGATGAGTACTGTTTCGGCCATACGGTCACTGTTTGTCACGGGAGCTGCCTCCGCAGCCGAGGAGCTGGTTCGGCAGGAGAATCTCGCTGTATCTGAAGGGCTTAAGCGGCAGGATGCGGGACTGCTCGAGCAACTGATTGTGCGATATCAGCACCGGCTGCTGCGGTATCTGCTGTTTTTGACCGGGAAGCGTGAGATGGCGGAGGACCTGTTCCAAGAGGTATGGATGCGGGTTCTGACCCGGGGCGGGCAGTTCAACGGAAAGGCCCGGTTTGAGACCTGGCTGTTTACGATTGCGCGCAACCTGGTAATCGACCAGCGGCGCAAGCGGACCATGAGCAGCCTGGACGAGCTGTTTGAGGCGGGCGGAGACGACGACCGGCCGATGGCCTTTGAAGTTGCCGATGACGAGCCGGGTCCGTTTGATCGCGTGTCGAGCGTGGAAGACCGGGAGCAGATTGCGACCGCGCTGCTGCAACTGGATACGCTGTATCGCGAGGTGCTGGTGCTGCGGTTCCACGAAGACCTTTCGCTGGAAGAAATTGCGAAGGTGACGCGCGCTCCCCTCTCTACCGTAAAGTCGCGGCTTTACCGGGGAATGGCGTCGATCAGGCCGCACCTGGAGCGCGCGCAGGCGCATCGCCTGGAGGCCGTGTGACCCGACCAGTGCCGGCAATGGGAGCGGTCAGGGAACCATCGACGCATGGCGAACTGGTGGAAGCCATTGCGGGGTTCGGCGCGGAACGCGAGAGGGCCACGGCAGACCGGACGCGGCGCGTGGTCGTGGCTTCAGCAGGCGTAATACAGGAACAGCGAAGGGGCCGGAAGCGGGTGCGCGCGATGGCGCTGGCGGCTACGCTGGTGGTGTTTTTTGTGGTGGGCCCGCCGGTGTGGTGGGTGGCGGAGACGCTGATTGAGGAAGAGCACCTGACGAGCCTGGTGAGCGAGCTGGCGGTGTGGGGATTCTTCTCAGTGACGGCGCTATTGGGTTCGGCCTTGCTGGCGGGCTGGTTGCGGCGGAAGTCGTGACGGCTCAGATCCAGTGCCCATAGCATTCCGGAAACAAGACGTCCTCTAGCGGCAAGGGAAGCAATTGTTACCGTTGATGCCTGGTCACTGCCGGCAGTGAAGGGCAAAAGCAGATCCTTCCCTCGCCTACCCCACAGACGCAGGCGTCTGCGGGGCCCCAAAACCGCTCCGGTCAGGATGACACCGGCTTGGATGATCCAGATTGGAATGACGGAAACTGTGCAAGGATACAAACCCCTTCCTCGCGCATCTTCGTAATGTGCTTAAGGTAAGTAACTTTCACCGGCGGGGTGCATTTCCTCTATACTCAGTCGCAACTTCACTGCGATTGTGCTCGTCCATTCAATAGCATTCGGCGCAGCCAGATTGCTGCACGTTCCCTCGGGGCGAGGGTGGAATTCTTATGCGTGAACCTGAATTAATTAACCCAAACGAAGAGACGCGGCTGGTGCCGTTGTGGTCGATTGCGATCGCGGCGGTGGTGTTTGTACTGGTGGAGTACTACTTCTGGCTGGTGTTTCCGCAGACGCAACACCACGTTCCGCCGCTGGGGCTGCGGATCTACATGAACCTGTCGTGGGGGCTGCTGGCGTCGCTCTACTTCCTGATGGTGGGGTACGTGAGCAAGGATGCGCCGCGGCGGGCGATGAGTGCGCGGTTCTGGATGCTGATCTGCTTTGTGATGCCCGGCGGGATTGGGGCGGTTCTGTACTTTCTGCTGCGGGCGCCGCTGGTTTCGAAGTGCCCGGCGTGCGGAACACATGTGCAAGGGGATTTCCACTTCTGTCCGCAGTGCAATTATCAGCTGACGGCGAGCTGCGGGAACTGCTTCAGGACGGTGCGGGGGACGGATCAGTATTGCACGCGGTGCGGGCATGAGCTGGAGACCGACCAGATGCCGGCGCGGCTGCGGCTGCAGGGCGTGGGGACTAGGAATAGGGACTGGGACAGGGACTAGGGACGAGGGAATAGAAACATGTCCTTGCGGCTTTCATTATTTGTTTGATTTAGTTTGAATCTCGATCAGTTCCCATCATCGGTGTTCCTTCACAGCAGATTCAGCTTTACGCCGGCTACTACTTCCACAAGAGACAGAATGAGCTGCAGGGCCTTCGAGAGCGGCCATACAAGCTTGGGGAGGTAAACTGATGGTTGCGCCGCGGTTCTGCGGTTTCGCCTCTGCATGACGATTTCAACGCTGATTATCGATGACGAACAACTGGCTCGCGACGAGCTTGCGTACCTGCTGGAGTCGGCGAAGGATGTGGATGTTGTGGCGCAGGGGACAAATGGCATCGAGGCCGTGGAACTGATCGAAGAGCATCATCCGGACCTGGTGTTTCTGGATGTGCAGATGCCGGGGCTGGATGGGTTTGCGGTGATTCAGCGGGTGATGGATCGGCATCGCAAGCAAAAAGAGAACGACGGATGGCCCTTGCCGCAGTTTGTGTTTGCAACGGCGTATGACCAGTACGCGGTGCGTGCGTTTGACGTGAATGCGGTGGACTATCTGCTGAAGCCGTTCGATCGCGGTCGCGTGGAGAAGGCGCTGGAGCGGGTGCGCGGGCGCATGACGAACGGCGCTAGCGGCAAATGGTGGCGCAGAGTCGCCGATTGAATCACAACTGGATGCGCTGCTGAGTCTGCTGAAAGGTCCGGGAGGGGCGGCGCGTGCAGCACAACGGGCGAAGCTGATTGTGCAGGCGGGGAGCAGGCTGCTGCTGGTGGACCAGGCGGAGATTTGTTTTGCCGAGATTGAAGAAGGCGTGATTCGCGTGGTGACGCAGCAGTTCGAGGGGCAATCGAAGTGCCGGACGATTGAGGAGCTGCTGGATCAGCTGGATTCGGCGGTGTTCTGGCGGGCGCATCGCAGTTTCGTGGTGAACATCAACCAGATTCGCGAAGTGGTGCCGTGGTTCAAGTCGACCTATCAGTTGCGGATGAACGACAAGAAGCAGACGGAGATTCCGGTGAGCCGGGCGCAGACGAAGCGGTTGCGGGAATTGTTTAACCTTTAAGCTGTCCAACTACAAAAGCAGATCCTTCGCTCCGCTTACCCCACAGACTACGTCTGCGGGGCCCCAACACGCTCCGGCTCAGGATGACACTTCGTTCGAATAAGGAGCGCAGTGGCTGAAGCCCGATCTTCTTTGGCTGCAAATTGTCGGCACGACTAAAGTCGTGCCCTGACACTCTTGCTTTTCCGATGCGATCTTTCCCAATTCACGGTAATTTCCCGATGCGATCGTTCCGAATTCGCTGTAATTTCGCTATCAGATCTTTCCCGAATTCGCGGTAATTCCGTTGCGCTCTATCGCTGACTCTTCGTGCTGTTCTAATGCGCCAAAAGCGCGGTTAGTCGTAGCGTTCGAAGATGATTTGCTTGCGGTGCCAGCCGTAGCTGGCCAGTTTCTCGCGGACGCCGGCGACCATGTTGTTGAGGCCGCAGATGTAGGCGTAGATGTCGAACTTGAGTTCGGAGGGAAGGATGGAGGGATCGGGCGGAGGCACGGGAAGCGTGATGCCGAGGCGCGCGGCGCGCTCCTCGACGATGCGGGCAACGTGTTCCTGAACGTAGCCGCGAAGGCCTTTCCAGCTATCGTCGGCGCGGCTGAGCGTGGGCAGGTAGTGGAAGTTGGGCTTGCGCGCGGCGAGGGATTCGAACTCTTCGCGGTAGTAGAGCTCGCTTTCGTGGCGGGTGCCGTAGACCATCCAGATCTCTTTGCCTTCGCTGCGATCGATGCCGGCGTCGGGGCCGGTTTCAGGAAAGAGCCACTGCGCGAAGCCGCGCATGGGGGCGATGCCGGTGCCGGTGGAGATGAAGATGGAGTCGGTGACGGGCTGCTTGAGAATGAAGTGGCCGTGGGGACCGTGGACCTGGATGGTGCCGCCGGGAGGCAGATCGCTGAGATCGGCGAGATGGTTGGAGAAGAATCCCTGGGGCACGCGATTGACGCAGAGCTCGAAGTGATTGGCGTTGGCAGCGGAGGCAATGGAGTAGGCGCGGGTCTGCTGCTTGCCGTTGGGATCAGTGGCGACGGCGGAGATGAATTGGCCGGAGATGAAGGGAAAAGACTCCAGATCGTCGAGAACGAAATCGAAGTGGTAACACTGGGCCGATTCAGAGATTAACGTCTTCTTGCCAGACGTGCCGTGTACAGTTCACGCGCCAAGGTAAATTCTCACTTGCGAAAAGAAATTATGGCTTAAGAAGAGCCAAATGCAGTATATCGCCCGGGATGCGAGGGGACGGGCGCGCGTTTTGGCGTGCATATACCGAAGTTTAAGGGATAAAGACGGGCTGCTTCGGGCAGCCTGGCGCTATGCCAGCGCGTGCCAGCAGAGCTGGAGGCCCATGACGAAGAGCCAGAGCGAGAGGGCAAGGCGCATGGTGCGGACGGGAATGCGTGAGGCGAGGCCGGTGCCGACCAAAGCGCCGAGGATGCCGCCGGCGACGAGGTTGATGAGGAGCGCGGAGTTGAGGCCGGCGCTGCTGAGGTGAAGCGTGCCGCCGATGAGCGAGAGGCAGAGGCCGAAGGCGAGGTCGGTGCCGACGATGCGGCGAGCGTCGAGCGGAGTGAGGCCGAGAAGCGCGAGCGTGCCGAGGGCCCCCGCGCCGGAAGAAGAGAAGCCGACTTCAGCGCCGATGGGAAGCATGACGAGGGCGAGCCATCGGGGAGAGTTGGCGCGCTGCGTGGGTTCGGCCGCCGGGCGGAAGTGGCGGTAGATGTGCCAGGCGGAAGAGAGAGCGATCATGATGCCGAGGGCGAGATAAGAGCCAGAGGTTGTTGGCCGTATTGTGGGCGACGCGCTGGAAGAAGAGCGAGCCGAGGGCGACGCCGGGAATTCCAGTGGCGAGGATGATAGCGAGGGTGCGCCACTCGACTTGTCGACGCCAGATCTGCACGGGAACGACGACGAGTTTGACGGCAGCGGAGTAGGCGAGGGCGGTGCCTACGGCTTCGGCGACGGGAACGTGGAGAAAGAGGATCAGCAACGGCGCGATGAGCGTGCCAGCGCCGACGCCGGTGATGGCGATGAGCGCGGCGATTGCAAATCCGAGGAGGAGTTCCATGGCGATCTCCGGTCAGTGAGCCTGCAGGTGGATGCCGCACTCGAGCTTGCGGCCGGACCAGCGGCCTGAGCGCGGGTCGTTGGCATCGAAGGGCAGGCTGGTACATGGAGCGCAACCGATGGAGGTGTATCCCTGTTCGTAGAGCGGGAGCAGCGGGATCGCGTGCTGTTTCGGCGTATTGCCAGACGTCGCGGGTGGTCCACTCGGCGAGGGGGCTGAGCTTGGCGAGGATACGGCCGGAAGGCAGCGTAAAGAACTCGTGCGGCTGCAGGTTGGCGCGCGACTTGGACTGCTGGCGGCGCAGGCCGGTGACCCATGTGGTGTAAGAGCCGAGGGCGCGGAAGAGCGGCTCGACTTTGCGCAGGCCGCAGCAGCGGTCGGGTGCGGTTTGATTGAGGATGCCGAATTGCGACTCCTGTTCGGCGACGGTGATCTCCGGCTCGACGTTGACGAGATTCAGATTCCACTCGGAGGCGATGCGGTCGCGGTAGGCGAGCGTCTCAGGGAAGTGGTAGCCGGTCTCGAGAAAGAGCACGGGGATACGCGGCTGGAGTTGGAGGGCCATGTGGAGCACGACGACGTCTTCGGCCTGAAAGCTCGAGGTGATGCAGGCGCGCCGCGCGTGCTCCAGATGCTCGCGGAGGAAGCTCGAGGCGGTGAGGGCGAGAGCGTCAGATGCCGAGGCCGTTGTCATTGTCGTCTTCTCCTGTGGGGATTGAGGCGAGGCGGTGAATTTCGTTGAGGATCTCTTTGCGTGGATTCGGGGTTGTTCGCAAGTGGTCTTGCGATCGACGCATCGGCGCGCGTGAAGGTGATGGGGTTCGAGTCTTCAGTCTCGAGGATCACGAATGCGCCGAGGCGCGCGAAGGTTGTGAGCAGAGGGGATGCTGGAACGCGGGTGCGGAGAACGATGGCGCCCTCGGCGAGAAGAGACTGCTCGATTTGCGAGGCAAGATCGGCGCGGTTCCCGACGTTGAGCAACCCTGTGGTTGCATGTTTGTGAATCGAACCGGATGCGTCGTGGATGGCGCGGATCATGCCGGCGCCGGCGGTGGTGTTGTCTGCGGGATCGATAAGGATGAGGCTGCCGGTGGAGCGGCTGTCGCGGTAGAGATCGGCGAGGAGGGGGCGGCTGGTTTCGATGACGACGTGGCCGATGTCGTTGAGCGCGAGCTGCGCGGCGGAGTTTTCAGCGAGGTGCTCGACGTCGATGCGGGAGCGGAGTTCGGTGATGGTGGCGCGGACGGTCTGGCTGGTGTGCTTGAGCAGGTAGCCGGCGCCGGGACGGAGGGGCTTGGAGTGCATCCAGACGACGGTGGCTTCGATGCTGCTGGTTTTGCGGGGCGGGGCGGTGATGGAGGCGATCATGTCGCCGCGGCTGAGGTCGATTTCGTCTTCGAGGGTGAGGACGACGGATTGCGGGGCGTGGGCGCGGGCGAGGTCGCCGTCAAAGGTGGAGATTGTCCGGACGTGGGTGCGGCGGCCGCTGGGGAGCGCGAGGACTTCGTCTCCGGGATGAACGGCACCGGCGGTGATCTGGCCGGCGAAGCCGCGGAAATCCTGATGCGGACGGACGACTCGCTGAATGGGCAACCGAAAGGTTGCCTGTGTGCGTTCGATGGCCAGAGGGAGGGTTTCGAGCAGTTCGAGAATGCTGGGGCCGGTGTAGAACGGCATGCGCGTGCTGCGATGGACGACGTTGTCGCCGTCGAGGGCGCTGACGGGAACGGGGATGAGCTGCGGGATTTCGAGTTGGCGGGCGAGGCCTTGCAGGCTGGCGCTGTGGCGGTCGAAGACTTCCCCGGAGAAATCGACGAGATCCATCTTGTTGATGGCGGCGATGACGATGGGAATGCCGAGCAGGCCGGCGATGCAGGCGTGGCGGCGGGTCTGGGCGAGGATGCCTTTGCGGGCGTCGACGAGAACGATGGCGACGTCGGCGGTGGAGGCGCCGGTGGCCATGTTGCGGGTGTACTGCTCGTGGCCGGGGGTGTCGGCAATGATGAATTTGCGTTTCGGCGTGGAGAAGTAGCGGTAGGCGACGTCGATGGTGATTCCCTGCTCTCGTTCGGCGCGGAGGCCGTCGGTGAGCTGGGCGAAGTCGATGGCGGCGTTGCGGGTGACGGAGCGGATGTGGTCGTCGTAGACGTTGTGCGAGTCGTAGAGCAGGCGGCCGATGAGGGTGGATTTGCCGTCGTCGACGCTGCCGGCGGTGGAGAAGCGGAGCAGGTCTTTGGCGAGTTCGGCTTCGAGGCGTTGTTCGATGGGAAGCTGCTGATCGGATGCGGGAGGATTTTCCGGCGTCACAGAAGGGGTTGAGTCCATTACCAGGATTTCTTCAGGGGCTAAAGCCCCGCCCATTTGATCGCCGATTACGGCACGACTGAAGTCGTGCCCTGACGCTTCGTGCCTTTCCGGCAGAGTTTTTGCGTGGCCGGTGTTCTCGTGCCCTGACACTTCGTGCCTTTCCGGCAGAGTTTTTGCGTGGCCGGTGTTCTCGTGCCCTGACACTTCGTGCTTTTCCGACAAAGTTTCTCCGTGGCCGGTTGTGTGGTGCCCTGATAGTTCGTGCCTTTCCGGCAGAGTTTGCATTGGGCCAGTGCAGTCGAGTGTTGGTTGTTCAACGGCGGCCATCAGAAGTAGCCCTCGCGCTTTTTCAGTTCCATGGAGCCGTCCTGATCGTGGTCGATGATGCGGTTGGCGCGTTCGGAATTGCGGACGGCCATGAGTTCCTCGATGATTTTGGGAACGGTGTCGGCTTCGGAGCGGATGGCGCCGGTGCAGGGGCTGCAGCCAAGAGATCGCAGGCGGCAGGTGACCCACTGCTCTTCTCCCGGCAGGCCCTGAATGAAGGGTTGTTCGAGGGGGATGAGCGAGTCGGCGCGGACGAGCATTTTGCGCGGCTTGGCGAAGTAGAGCGGGACGATGGGAATTTTTTCGAGATGGATGTAGTGCCAGATGTCGAGCTCGGTCCAGTTGGAGAGCGGAAAGACGCGGATGCTTTCGCCGGGTCCGATGCGGCCGTTGAAGAGGGACCATAACTCGGGGCGCTGATTCTTGGGGTCCCATTGGCCCGCGGCGTCGCGAAAGGAGAAGATGCGTTCCTTGGCGCGGGATTTCTCTTCGTCGCGACGTGCTCCACCGAAGGCAGCGTCGAAGCCGTGGGCGCGAAGGCCGTCGAGGAGAGCCTGGGTTTTGAGCAATCCGCAGCAGCGCTGGGTGCCGAGCTTGATGGGGTTAGCGCCATCGGCGAGGGCTTCTTCGTTGCGCCAGACGATGAGCTTGAGGCCGAGTTCGGCGGTGTAGCGGTCGCGGAATTCGAGCATCTCGCGGAATTTGTAGCCGGTGTCGACGTGGAGGAGCGGGAACGGGATGGGCGCGGGGTGAAAGGCTTTCTGCGCGAGGCGGAGCATGACGGAGGAGTCTTTACCGATGGAGTAGAGCATGACCGGGTTCTGGAACTCGGAGGCGACCTCGCGGAAGATGTGGATGCTTTCGGCCTCGAGGAGTTGGATGTGGCTCAGACGATCATTGCGCTCGGTAGAGGTTTGCGAGGCGCGGCCCTCATCGGTGGTGGTTGCGTTTTGCTCGACGGCGGCGGTGGCTGTCATGCTTTTCCTTTAGTTTTTGGGGGCAATAAAAAACCCGCGGCGGCAGGAAGGCTGCGGCGCGGGGTATGGGGAATTCCGGTGAGTCTAGTGGTGGCTTATCCCATAGTCCGGCGCGGCGCACAACAACATGCGCAACAAGCGACCGGCATGGAACAGAGACTCATTGGGATTACTATACGGGCAGCGCGGGGGCAGGTCAAACCAGAGGGGCTGCCCCGGGCGAACGTGATGAGGCATTTCTGCGCTGGTTGGCGCTTTCTCTAATAGAACCCAGACCCCTCCCCGTGAGGCCGATATGCACGATATCAAGACTTCGATCTCCTTTGAAATCACCGTTGCGCATTAGCACTTGCTGCCGTGCTTTTGCCCATTGCCTCCCTGGCACAGACCGCATATCACGATCCCAAAGGCCGCTTTGATCTGCAGGTTCCGGCGGGATGGAGCGCTGCGCCCGACAGCGGAGCCGATCAGATCATCGTTCGCCAAGGGGCCGCGCAGGCCATTGTCGCCGTGATCCAGCAAAACAAATCAAACCCGATGACCGCAAAGGAGTTTGTCGATGCGACGGTCATGGAGTTCAAGCAGCAGTGCCCGACGACGCAGGAACGCCAGAGCGGCACGGCCGGGCTAGCCGGCGCGCCGGGCATCTATACGATCGTCACGTGCAGCGACGCCAAATCGCCGGCGGTTGCCGAGGCTTCGGCGGTTCTGACGCCTAACTACTACATGGTTGGGTTCACCATGATCTCCCCGCTCAACCAGTACTACGCAAACCTGCCAGTCCTCGACGGCATCCGCAACAGCCTTCACGTGACCGGGAACGACAGTGCCGCTCCGGCATCGAAGGACGCGGAGCCGCTGGGGGTGACGGAGGCGAAGAAGGCCTGTGCGGTCGGGGCGTTTACGCAGGAGGAGTGCTCGCGGCAAATCGGCATTCAATACAGCAAGCAAACCGCAGGCGAAGATGCAGCCGACGCAGCAAAGTCCAATGTCTATCGCGACCCGACGGGGAGATTCTCTTTTTCGATCCCTGACGGGTGGACCACGACCTCAGAAGGCGACAACGGAATTCTTGGGGTACAGGTCCGATCCGGGTCCAACTGGATCAATGTCATTCCAACAGACCCGGCACCGAGCGCCACCGAAGTCGTGCTCCGCTACGAAAGAAACATGGCGGCGAAATCGAATAGCGACCGCAAACCGCCTTTCGGAGCGGCGGGCCTTTTGCAGCTGTTCGGTCATGGCCTCGAGTTGACCTATGACAACTTCAGCGCGGCCGGCGCGGACGGCACCAGCAGAGACAGCTGGGTTGGGGGAGTCGGCGATGTCTCGGGAGCACCAGGGCAGAGTTATCTGCTGCTGGTTGCATCGATCGACGCGCAACAGGAAGATGCGGGTGCGAAGGCTTTCCTTAACATTGGCCAGAGCATTCACTTCGGGGCGCATTGATTCGTGCCTGCGACGCGACACCTTCCAGTGTAGTGTTCCCGAAGGTATTGGCATAAATCTGGAAACGCAAAAAAGCAGATTCTTCGTTCACCACCCCCGAACTGAAAGACGTTCGGGGCCCCGTTCGCTCAGAATGACAGGTCCAACTTTTGTTGTGAACTTCAGGGACAGGATACTAGTGCGGGATCTGCTGTCGTTCTGGTGCTTCCGGCGTTAGCAGCGCAGCCATTCGCTTGTCGCTTGAGTCCGGACGGGATTTCGCGGGTGCTTTCGCGATTGAGCCCTGATGTGATCGGGTTCCGGTTTCGGGAAGCGCATAGGTCAGCGCCATGGCGGCCCAGTTTGTGCCGGCGGCGGAGATCCATTGATTGGGTCCGTGGGGGAAGCCGGCGTCGAACCAGGGCTGGAATCCGAGCGCGCGGGTCTGGACGTACCAGGAGCCGTCTTCCTGCTGGTTGGCCAAGAGCCACTTGACACCACGCTGATAGGCGGAGGTCGAAGAGGAAACACCCGCGAGATGAAGCGCCACCAGGCTTTTGCCAGTGGCATAGGCGGTGCTCTGCATGGTGGGCAGATCGGACCATCCGCCATCGGGGTGTTGCGCGGCGAGCAGTTCTTTTACGGCTTGCTGGGTTGCGGCTTTGTTTGTGCCTGCCCAGGCGAGTCCAGCAACGCGCCAGCTGCGGTCTTCGTTGTTGTAGGAACGCGCGTTGGCAATCCAGTTTGCGGCAAGGCGAATGGACTTGCGGTATTCCTCTGCATTGGCTTTGGGCGTGTACAGCTGGAGAGCGCGCATGGCGCGCGCGGTCTGGCCGATGTAGTCCAGGCAGATGGGCGGGCGAGTGTCTGCATGCTGCGCGGGCCATTCACCGTTGGGGTGCTGGCGCTGGAGAATGTAGAGAGCGGCCGTGTCAGTGTTGAGGTCGGGCTTGTAGCCTTCGGCGGCCAGGCCCATCAACTGATAGGCGAGAATGCCTTCGCTGAAGGTGTCTCCGGCGGGAACGATGAAGCCCTGATGCATGCGATCACGGATTTTCGCCAGCACATCCCCATTGGCCTGTACCTGCGCAGCATCGGTTTTTTCATCGATCTGGAAGCCGTGCTTGCGGGATAGCCCCATGGTCATGGCGGTGAGGCTGTTGTCGTGGCAGGAGACGCAGCCGGATTGGGTGATGAAGTTGACATCGGCGCGCTGCAAGTGCGGAATGGTGTCCTGGACGGCGCGCTGAATGGTGTTGTCGCGCCTGCACGCTGAGAGAAACCGGAGTGAGATGGCTGGGTTTCGCGCCAGCCTTCAGGAGCAGTTTGACGACGGGGGTGTCTCCGTTGTGGCGGGCGATATCGAGCGCGGTCAGGCCCTCATCGCCGGTCTTCGGATGCTTGTCGATGGCGTTTACGTCGGCGCCGCGATCGATGAGGAGTTGCACAGTCTCGACGGGGAGCATATCCGAGACCGCTGCATACATGAGGGGCGTGCGGCCAAGCGGGTCGTAGCCATTGGCATCGGCTCCGTGGTCGAGAAGGTGCGGACATCGCGCAGATCGGCTAAGACGACGGTGTCATCGAGTGAAGCGGTGAGGACGTTCTTGTCATCGATCTGCTTGAGGATGCGATCAACGCAGCTGGGACAATGAGCGGTGATGGCCATGGTTAGGCCTGTTTCACCGGCCATTTTGACGTCGGCTCCATGATCGAGCAGCAGGTCGACGATCTGCGGATCGCCCAGGGTGAGGGCTTCGATCAGCGGAGAAGACTCATTCTCGGGACGGTAGTTGGGATTGGTTTTGGCACCGTGATCGAGGAGGAGTTTCACGATGGGCGCTCCGCCGGGACGCCGCGCGGCAATCATCAGCGGGGTGCGCATATCGTCGGACCGGGCATTGACATCGGCGCCGTGATCGAGCAGAAGGCGGGTTTTCTCGAGGTTGGTCGCCGCCCACATGAGGGCGGTCGCGTTGGCGTCGTTGTGCTTGTTGGGGTCGGCGCCCATCTTAAGCAGGCGCGTCAACGTCGGCACATTGGTATAGAGCACGGCGTACATGAAAGGCGTGGAGCCTTCGGGCCCGCGGGCGTTGAGCAGGGCTGGATCGGCAGTGGCGGCTTTGAGGAAAGACGGCAGGTCGGCGGCGCGGAGGGCATCGACCATAGCGACGGCTTTGGGATCGAAAGGCGGCAGGTCAACTTCGTTGGCGAGTGCGTCAGGCCATTCGGCTCCCTGATCGATCCACGCTTTGATGGTGGCAATCTGTTCGGGACGAAGCGCACCGGTGGGAGGCATCTGCGCGCCGTATTCCCCGATCAACCGGTAATAGACGAAGCTGTTGGCGCTGCTTCCGGGCACGACGCGGCGGGAGAAGGACTTCATCACGGAGCTTCTGCGATCGAGCCGCATACCCGCGCGCTGCTTGGCGGCGCCATGACAATCGCCGCATTGCTCGCGGAAGATGGGCAGAACGTCGCGGCCGAAGTCGACCTTTGCGGGAGTTGAAGTCTGGGCTGAGGAGATACCGGTGACGATGGCCAAGCAGAGAGAGAGTGATGCGAGTCCTGAACGTGCCAAGGAGGGCCTCCGCATGAATGGGTTGCCGGGTTTCCCGGAAAACGTCGTCTAAAGAGTGATCTCAGAAAGCGAAGCGTATCCAAATATCCATGGAAAGGGAGACGATTGCTCAGATTTCATTTGCGCTGAAAACGATGGGAGGGGGCCGGGAAAGGCGCAGATGTCTCTTAAGATACGTCGAATGCTAATCGCGGGCGCACGGGATGTAAAGCAGATTTGTGAAACTGACTGAAGACCCGAACAGCGAAACGAAACGGTTCAGCAGAATTTGTCGGCGGTGCGGGCGAGGTCGAAATCCTTTTGCGTGATGCCGCCGGCATCGTGGGTGACAAGGGCAAGGCGCACCTTGTTGTAGCGGATATCGATGTCGGGGTGGTGGCCGGCGTCTTCGGCGAGGTCGCCGACCTTGTTGACGAAGGCGAGAGAGGCTCGGAAGTCCTTGAAGAGGAAGGTGCGGACAAGCTCGCCGGAGTCGATCTGCCAGTCGGGGACAGTGACGAGGCGGGATTTGATTTCGGATTCGGATAGAGGCGGCATGGGGATCCCTCCTGGAGAACTGATGCGGCCGGGCGGCGACCGGACCCAAGCACTCACTATAAGTTGGGATGCAGAGCACGCAGTTGAAATTTGTGCGCCAAATATGGTAACTAATCCTTTAGTTGTTACGTCCAATGGGTGTATGGATTTGATCAGGCTGATGGCCGGTCGAATGGAATCAATGAGTTAGAATGCCTCCGAAGAAATCAAACACGTTAACCGAAGCCGAGCTGAGGCTGATGAAGATTCTTTGGCAGCGCGGCGAGTCGGCGGTAAACGACCTTGTTGCGGCAATGCCTGAAGGTGAGCCGCTGGCGTATAACTCGGTACTCACTACGATCCGGATCCTGGAGCAGAAAGGCTACGTGGAACACCGGCAGGAGGGGCGCGCATTTGTCTACTGGCCGGTTGTCCTGGAGCACGAGGCGAGCCGAAGCGAAGTGAAGCACGTGCTGAGCCGGTTTTTTGGCAACTCCCGAGAGCAGCTGTTGTTAACACTGTTGGGCGATGGCGAGGTTTCGCGGGAAGAGCTGGTTCGGCTGCAGGCGGCGATTCGTAACGCAACACCCGATGAGGTTGAAGAAGTCTAGATGATGCATCTGGCGACACTGATCGGTGATTTAGATATGACGGCTCCCGCGTTGTGGGCGTGGCTTGCCTCGGCGTTCCTGCCGGCCGCGACGATGCTGGTGAGTTCGATCTGGCAAGGAACGGTGATCGTTTGCGGGCTGGAGATTGCTTTGAGGCTGTTGCCGCGGATTTCTGCTGCGCATCGCTTTGCGATGTGGGCTGCGGGATTTGTGGTCGCCCTGGGACTGCCGTGGTTGCCACTGTTGCATTTCGGTGCGAGCGCCGCGGAATCGGCCGGCTCGGAAGCGGCGGGGAGCAGCGCGGCGCCGCTGCTGCAACTGGATGCGCGTTGGGTCCTGGCGATTGCGGCGCTCTGGATTGGAGCATCGGCGGTACGCGGGGCAAGTTTGGTGCTGCACTCGGTTCGGCTGCGGCAGTTGTGGAAGGCCGCGCGGCCGGTTGCGATGAGTGAAGCGCTGGCAGCGGCGCTGGGAACGGTGCGCGGAGGGCGGACGACGATTTGCACGACAGAGATGCTGGACCGCCCGAGCGTAATTGGTTTTCTGGCGCCGCGGATCCTCATTCCCGCGTGGCTGATGGCGCGGTTGACCTCGGGCGAGCTTGATCAGATTGTGTTGCACGAAGCGGAGCACCTGCGCCGGCGTGATGACTGGACGAACCTTGCGCAGAAGCTGGCGCTGGTGGCGTTTCCGCTGAATCCCGCGCTCATGTGGATGGAGCATCGGCTGTGCCGCGAGCGGGAGATGGCGTGCGACGAGGGCGTGGTGCGCATTACGAATGCACCGCGGGCATATGCAGCCTGCCTGGCGAGCCTTGCAGAGCGTGGACTGGAGCGGCGAGCTGAGGCGTTGTCGCTGGGTGCGTGGCAGAGGCGGCCGGAACTGGTGCACCGGGTGCATAGAATTCTCTGGAGGAAGCGCAGGCTGAGCAACGCTGCAGCGGTCGCGCTGCTCGGCACTATGGGATGCGCACTGATCGCCGCATCGGTTGAGATGGCGCGGTGTCCCCAGCTGGTAGCGTTTGTGCCGGAGCAGAAGAGCATGGCCATGACGCCGGAGAGACAACGCGAGATGGCGGCGATGCTGGCGCGGGAGAATGTTGAAGCGAAGGGGACGTTGCCCTCGGGATTCCGCGCGGTGCCCGCCAAAGCCGTGATGCCGGAGATGAGCCGCTCGAGCAAGGGGAAGCCTGCGAGGCATGATGCGCAGAAGAACCTGGCAACCATGAACCTGCACGCAACGGAGAGCCCGCGGCAGATCGCGAAGGCCGATCCGGCCGGCGATCGCGTGAACCCGGGGGCTGAACAGCAATGGGTCGTGCTGGCGGAGTGGGAGGAAGTGCAGACGGTAAGCCGCATCTCCTCGAGCACCGCGAGTGACTATGAGGCGAACGCGGTTGCCGATAATGGCGCCGCGCAGACACAGCAGGCCAATAACATGACAGCAGCAGGACAGGCGGCGGGCAAAACGCCGCAGCAGAATCAGACGAGCAGCCAGTACACGGTGACGCGGCTCATTCTGAGAGTGGTGCCTGCAAATACCAATTCCAGTCAGCCGGCGACTGTTGCGGTGCGCGGCGGCTGGTTCGTGATTCAACTGTAAGTTCAACTTCAGAACATCAAGGTGAGGGTGATATGTCGGGAACAACTAATTCATTAGTGGCAAAGGTGCGGAAGTTTGCAGCACCGGCCGGGGCTGCGGCAGCAGTGCTCCTCGGTTTTTCGTTTCTAATTGGCCATTGCGTTGCGCATGCGGCGGGCAACGGAGCGGCTTTGAACGGTGGCGCTCCGATGGACGATAGCAGCGTGTCGTCACTGGTGGCGCTGGATAACGCCGTGGAAGCGGTAGCGGCCCGGGTAACTCCGGCGGTGGTGAACGTGTCGGTCACGGCGCATGTTTCCGCGCAGGATGCGGAAGGCGATGATGGCGGGCAAGAATCGGGCGGCGGTCAGATTCCGCAGGACGCGATTCCGCCGGAGTTCCGCAGGTTTTTCGGGCCGATGGGGCACGGGCAGAATCCGCAATCGCAGATCGAGCATGGGATTGGCAGCGGCATCATCATTTCGCCGGACGGCTACATCGTAACCAACCAGCACGTGGTGGATGGAGCGACGCAGGTCCGTGTGACCCTGAACGATCGGCGCGTGTTTACAGCGAAGGTGGTGGGCGTCGACAAACTGAATGACCTGGCTGTGATCAAGATCAATGCGAACAACCTGACGACGGTTGCCTGGGGCGACTCGACCAAACTGCGTCCGGGGCAGACGGTGCTGGCGTTCGGCAGCCCGTTTGGCTACTTCCAGTTCTCGGTCACGCGCGGCATTGTGAGCGCACTCGATCGGCCGAATCCGTACTCGAACGATGCGCGGAAGCCGGGCGATTTTATACAGACGGACGCGGCAATCAATCCGGGCAACTCGGGTGGGCCGCTGGTGGACGCACACGGGGAGCTTGTCGGCATTAACACGTTCATCATCACGAATAACGGATCGTTTGCGGGTGCGGGATTCGCGATTCCCTCGCAGATTGTTCGGGCTTCAGCCGAGTCGATTATCAAGGACGGAACGGTTCACCATGGCTATCTCGGCATCAGCATGAACGATGTGACGCCGGATAACTCGACGTTCTTCAACCTGCCGGATGCGACGGGCGCAATCGTAAGCCAGGTGACGCCTGACTCGCCTGCAAGCCGCGCGGGACTGAAGAGCGGCGACGTGCTGCGCGAATTGAACGGCAGCAAGATCAGGAATGGCAGCCAGTTGCAGGTGGTGGTAAGCCAGACTGCTCCGGGAAGCGACATCAAGCTTGGCATTCTGCGGGATGGAAAGCCCGAGACGCTGACGTTGAAGGTTGGCGAGTACAAGGGTGAGAAACAAGTTGCGGAGAATGAAGGTGGTGGATCGCAACAACGCGGAAAGCTTGGGCTGGGAGTAGGGGATCTGACCTCGGATATGCGGCAGCAGCTGAATATCCCCTCGCAGGTGAAGGGCGCGGCAGTGCAGAGCGTTCGACCTGCAAGCCCCGCGGAAGATGCGGGACTGCAACCCGGAGACGTGATCCAGGAAGTGAATCGCAAGCCGATTCAGAATGCGCAGGAGTTTGCAGATGATGTGCATGCAACTCCAGCAGGCAAGGACATTCTGCTGCTGGTGTGGTCGCACGGCGGCGCTAGCTACCGCGTGGTGCACGCAGGGCAGGGCGAACAGAACGGCGATTAAGGAACGTGTTGCAAGCAAGACTCGGCCGCCGCATCTCCTCGAAGTGCGGCGGCCCTTTTTGTTTCTGGATGATCTGCGGCGGGACTCAGGAAACGAGAAGAGTGCGGTCACCGTACCAATAGGTGCGGTTCGCAGTGGATGGCCTCAAGCTCCGTGCTTCAGGATGGCTGCGGGGATGTGCGAGAGAGAGAGCACCTTGTGCACGCCGTCGAGTTTGATAGCTTCTTTGGGCATGCCGAAGACCACGGAGCTGGCTTCATCCTGCGCGATGTTGTAGGAGCCGGCGTTCTTCATCTCGAGCATGCCGCGCGCGCCGTCATCGCCCATGCCGGTGAGGATCACGCCGACGGCATTGGGACCGGCGTATCGCGCCGCAGAACGAAACAGGACATCCACGGAAGGACGATGGCGGCAGACGAGTGGACCCTCCTTGATCTCGACAAAATAGCGTGCGCCGCTGCGGCGGAGCAGCATGTGATGATTGCCGGGAGCGATGAGAGCACGACCGCGCAGCACGGTGTCGTTGGTTTCGGCTTCTTTGACCGTAATGGCGCAAAGGCTGTCGAGCCGGTTCGCGAACGCGCGCGTGAACAGTTCGGGCATGTGCTGCACGATGACGATGCCGGGGGCGTCTGGCGGGAGGGTTTCAAGGAGAGACTTCAAAGCTTCTGTGCCTCCGGTGGAGGCGCCCACGACGATCACTTTCTCTGTGGTTTCAGCCATGGCGCGGGTGGCCTGCGGGAGGATGACGTCGGCGGTGAGTTTGGGCTCGACATTGCGTTCGACGCGCGGCTGCACGAGACGGGCGCGCGCGGCGGCTTTGACGATATCGCAGATAGCGGTGCGTGAGTCTTCGAGGAATTGACGTGTCCCAAGGCGCGGCTTGGCGATGATTTCGACTGCGCCGTAGTCGAGCGCACGCAGCGTACTCTGCGCGCCTTCATCGGCGAGGCTCGAACAGATCACGACAGGGACTGGGTGTTGCGTCATGATGGTCTTGAGGAACGTGAGGCCATCCATCCGAGGCATTTCGATGTCGAGGGTGATGACGTCGGGAATTTCTTCAGCGATACGGTCGGCGGCGACGAAGGGATCGGAGGCGGTGCCCATGACTTCGATTTCGGGATCGGCAGCCAGCAGGTTGCTGAGTGCCTGACGCACAACCGCTGAATCATCCACGATCAGTACTCGAATTTTTCCGGTTGTCATCCCTTTCCTCGCAGTTTCTACGTTCGCGCCAGAGCTTGCGGATCCATTCGGGCTAGTTGGCGCAACAGAACGTCTCCGGTGGCGGTATTGAACTCGATAAAGATGCCGCGGCTTCCGCCCAAGCGCGATGCGAGCACCGTGAATCCCTCTTCTTTGAGAACGCGCAGGGCGGTTTCCGCATTCATCGCACCCACGGTTGCTGCTTTACGTGAGGAGGCGAGCACGTCGGCGCCGCCGAAGACCTTTACTTCCACCTCATCACGCCGGGCACCGAGTGCGTCAAACTCGTGTGCCAGTTCCCGGATTACGTAGTCCACGTAGCGCCGCGCGGCAATCGGATCGAGGCGCACCAGGGGCTTCGCGGCGTGGTTGGGCAGCATGGGGTGACACATGGCCGAGGCATCGAGGCGGGGTGCGCGAAATGTGATGGCGACGCAGGAGCCTAACACGGTTTTCAAAACGAGAGCGCCGGAGACGAGGCGCGATTCTCCGGGTTGAAGATAGAACTCGGGCAATTCAGTCGCGGTTGTGGGCATGGGCTTTCCGATACAGTGCTGGAGCCACCGGTACGACGGGCAGATCCATGTCGTGCAGGGTTTCCGAGTGGCCGACGAAGAGGTAGCCCGAGGGTGTCAGGTTGTGCACGAGCTTGCACAGAATGCTCTCCTGGGTGGCGCGGTCGAAGTAGATGAGTACGTTGCGGCAGAAGATGGCGTCAACTCGTTCTGCGAGCGCGTAGTCCGTTTCAATGAAGTTAAGGCGGCGAAACTCGATAACCTGGCGCAGGTTGTGCACCACGCGCACGCGCGCCGATTTGGAATCGCGGCTGCGCAAGAAGTACTTGCGTTTCAGCGCGAGCGGGACCGGCGCGACACATTCCGATGAGTAAATGCCGAGTTGCGCCTTCTCGAGCACTGAGGTGGAGATGTCGGTGGCGAGGATGCGGAAGCGAAACCCGGGATGCAACTCGGCATATTCGTTCAGCACCATGGCCATGGTGTAGGGCTCCTCGCCGCTGGAGCAGCCCGCACTCCAGGCGAAGAACGGGCGGCCGTTCGAGTCCAATTCCGGCAGCACGCGCTGCGCAAGGAAGTCGAAGTGAGCCGGTTCGCGAAAGAAGTCGGTCTTGTTGGTGGTGATCACGTTGATGAGGAAGACGAGTTCCTCTTCCATCCCTCTGCGGTCGAAGACGAATTCGCAATAGCCGGCGTAGGTTGCCATGTTCAAGGCCCGCAAGCGCCGCTTGAGGCGGACCTCGACCATGGTTTTCTTTTCCGGACTCAGGCAGATGCCCGTCTCGGCGTAGATGAGCTGGCGAAGCTTCGTAAAATCGCGAGTGGAAAGCCCTTCTTCGTGGACGGTATGAGCATGGGTCACGGCATTCTCCCTCACGCGGCAACCGCTTCGGGCGACGGCTTCTCCTGGCTATGGAACGATGCGAGTTCGCCGGCCGAGAATACGCGGTCGATGTCCAGGATCATGATGAAGTTGTTTTCGCGCTTGCCCATTCCCTTGATGAAGTCGACGCGAATCTGCGTACCGATGCGGGGCGCGGGCTGAATCTGCTCGGGCTCAAGATCGATCACCTCCTCGACGGAATCGGCGAGAGCGCCAATGACGGTGGGCTCGTTGTCGAGCAACACTTCCACGACGACAATGCAGGTATTGCGCGTGCTGGCGGTCTTTGTCATCTCAAAGCACAGCCTGAGATCGACGACCGGGACCACGCTGCCGCGCAGGTTGATGACGCCCGCCATGAACTCCGGCGTGCGCGGGATTTGGGTAATTGCGGTCAGATCCAGAACCTCTCTCACCTTGGCCACGTCGGTGGCGAAGATCTCGTTGCCGAGCTTGAAGGTCAGGTACTGGCGCGTCTCGGTGATTTCGTTCACGCTCATGAATACACTTCCTTTCTCGTGTGGCGTGTGAAGTCTGGGGCGCCGCGCAAACCGCCGTGTCGCCCCACGCCGTCAGTACCGCTCAAACTCGCCGTCAAGATCGTCCTGCCGGTCCTTCATACGCAGCGCTACACCTTGCCTGGCAGATGCCGCAGGCCCATGTTCGTGCGGTTTCGGATTCGACTGCGCAACCGAGGGACGCGGTTTTGAGGTTTTTGTCCCAGGCCTGTGAGTGGAAGCGCCGGCTTCATCGCCGGTGCGGAAGAACGAGAGCGCGCTGACCAGTTGTTCGGACTGCCCGGTCAGTTCTTCGGTCGTGGAAGCCATCTCTTCGGCTGCCGAGGCGTTCTGCTGGATCACCTGCTCCAATTGCTGCAGCGCTTTGTTGATCTGCTCAGAGCCCGTATCCTGCTCCTTGCTGGCAGCCGAGATCTCCTGCACCAATTCGGCGGTGCGCTGAATGTCAGGAACGAGCTTTTCGAGCATCTCGCCCGACTTTTCGCTGACACGCAACGTGGTCGTGGAAAGCTGGTTGATTTCGCCGGCTGCTTTCTGGCTGCGCTCGGCCAGCTTGCGCACCTCGGCGGCCACCACGGCAAATCCCTTGCCATGCTCTCCGGCGCGCGCGGCTTCGATGGCCGCGTTGAGCGCGAGCAGGTTGGTCTGGCGGGCGATCTCTTCGATGATGGATATCTTGTTGGCGATCTCCTTCATCGCCGCCACAGCTTCGAGCACGCTCTTGCCGCTTTCCTGCGCGTCTTTGGCGCTTTTGTTGGCAATCTTGTCGGTCTGCTGCGCGTTGTCGGCGTTCTGCTTGATGTTGGAGACCATCTCCTCCATCGAAGAAGAAGCTTCTTCGGCGGCTGCTGCCTGGGAGCTTGCACCCTTGGACACCTGCACGGATGCGGTCGAAATGGATTGGCTGGCAGCGGCGACTTCGCCCGCGATGGAACGAATATCGGTGACCGTGCGCGTCAATCCGCCGACCATGGCGACGAGCGCCTGCATCAACTTGTCTTCGGGGGAACGCTCTTTCAAGGTGACGGTCAGGTTGCCGCCGGCGATCTGTTCGGCGGCGCCGGTGATGTCGTTCATCGCACCGATCAGGGTGTTGAGGTTGTTCTTGATGGTGTTGAAGTCGCCGTTGTAGTGGTCGGTAATGGCCGGGGGCATATCGCCCTTGGCAATCAGGTCGACGTAGTGAGCCGAGACTTTCAGCGGGCCAATGACCGCATCGAGCAGCGAGTTGACACCGCGGACAATGTCGGCATACGCACCTTGTACCGTATCCGGATTGGCGCGCTGGGACAGTTGCCCGTCTTTCGCAGCGTTGGTCAAGTGGGCCAGCATCTTCTCCAGCGTCTGCAGAACCTCAGCCACCTTGTTGACGGCAATCTTCATCTTTTCGTGGTCGCCCTTGTAGGTCTGTGCGATCAGTTCGTCGATCTTGCCCTCGGAGATCTGTCCCAGGATGCGATTCCCTTCGCCGATGGGCAAAAGAATGGCGTCGAGCATTTCATTGACGCCGCGCACGATCTCGGCGTAGGCGCCGGAAAACTGCTCGGGCTTGCCACGTTCGCTGAGCTGGCCTTCATGCGACGCGATGGTGAGGCGGCCCATTTCCTTCTGCAGGCCCTGCAAAACGACGGCGACGTTGTTGACGGCAACCTTCATCTTTTCGTGATCGCCCTTGTAGGTCTGGGCGATCAGTTCGTCGATCTTTCCAGCTGAAATCTGACCCAGGATGCGATTGCCTTCTCCGATCGGGAGCAGGATCGCATCGAGCATTTCATTGACGCCGCGCACGATTTCGGCATAGGCGCCGGAAAACTGCTCGGGCTTGCCGCGTTCGACGAGCTGGCCTTCATGCGATGCGATGGTGAGACGGCCCATTTCCTTCTGCAGGCCCTGCAAAACGACGGCGACGTTGTTGACGGCAACCTTCATCCTTTCGTGATCACCCTTGTAGGTCTGGGCGATCAATTCGTCGATCTTTCCAGCTGAAATCTGACCCAGGACGCGATTGCCCTCCCCAATCGGAAGCAGGATGGCGTCCAGCATCTCGTTCACGCCCTGAATCAGCTCGCGGTCCGGGCCGTTGAACAGGGTCGCGCGCCCTCTTTCGGTCAGCCGTCCTTCCTTGGAGGCATCGACCAGGCGCATGATTTCGTTCAGCAGAGCGTCGCGGTCGTGTTGCGGGGCAACATGCTTTCCGTTCTTCGCGTGACCGTCGCCGGCGGCATGCGGTTTGCGGGTTTCGCTTACCAGTGTCGTTGACATCTCTTTCTTTCCCTTCTCTCTGCCCCCGGAGCCGCCATTGCGAGCGGCGACCCGTGCGGCACTTGTATCGTTTCGATCATTGAGATTGCGCGCGCACGCCGCAAATCTTCACATTCTGCCGTTGCTTTCCTCCATATCCTTCGCGGGCAGAAACGGGCGTCCGCGCGGCCGGATGGCATGGATGCACTCGAGAACCAGACGGTGGGGATCGAGGATAAGCGCCACGGTGCCGTTGCCCAGGATGGTGGCGCCTGAAACGGTCTGCACGTGGCGATAGACGCGGCCCAGGGATTTGATCATGGTCTGGCAGTTTCCGAGCACGCGATCGAAGACCAGCCCGTAGCGCCCGTCTTCGGTTTCGACCAGCATGACCTGTTCGAATGCGGGAAGCGGCGCGGACACGTTGAAATGCTCGCGCAGGCGGATGTACGGGACGACGTCGCCGCGCACGTTGATGAGGCTCTGACCGCGGGCGCTGTCAATCTGCCGGCGCGACATCTCAATGCATTCGAGCGTCGTGGCGAGGGGCAGCACGAAGTAAGCATCGCCCACGGTGACCAGCAATCCGTCGATGATGGCAAGCGTAAGCGGCAGCCGCAGCGTTACGGTGGTTCCCTTTCCGGCCTGGCTGGCGACATCGATGTTTCCCCTGAGCTTGTCGATATTGCGGCGCACAACGTCCATACCGACGCCCCGACCGGAGACATCGGTAACCTGCCTGGAAGTGGAAAAGCCGGGCTGAAAGATCAACGCGTTCAGTTCGGCCTCGTTCAGTTGAGCCTCAGGACCGATCAATCCGCGTTCGACGGCGCGCGCACGGACCGCCTCGACGTCAATCCCGCGGCCGTCGTCGGAGACGCTGATAAGGACGCTGGCGCCGGAGTAGCGGGCCGCGAGGTGAATGGTGCCACGTGCAGGCTTGCCGCCGGCAATGCGATCCTGCGGCGAGCCGATGCCATGATCCATGCTGTTGCGGATGAGGTGCATGAGCGGGTCGCTGAGCTGATCGATCACGGTCTTGTCGAGCTCCGTATCCGCGCCCTCGATGGTGAGCTCGACATCTTTATCCAGATCGCGGGCCAGGTCGTGCACCAGGCGGCGAAACTTTTCGAAGGTGCCGCGTATCGGCATCATGCGCACGTTCATCGAGGTCTCGCGCAAGGCCGATGCCAGGCGATCGACTTCTTCGGCGACCGCGCTTACCTCCGGGTCGTCGCGCCGCGCGGCAAGTTCGCCCAGGCGGGCCTGCACGGTCACGAGTTCGCCGACAAGATTCACAAACTGGTCGAGTTTCGCCGACGCGACGCGAATGCTGCTGGCGGTATCGGGTGCGTCGTAGTGGCGACGGCCCCCACGCCCTTCGCGTTGCTCCTGAAGCGCGCGCGTTGTCAGGTCCGGTTCGACAACCTGGGGTTTCTCCTGAGGTTCGATCGACAGATCGCAGCAGTCTTCAACGAAGATGAAGACATCACGAATGGCGTCAGGGCTTGCCGGCGAGCGCAGAACGCAATCCCAGGTGATGTAACAGCGCTCGGGATCGAGCTCGGGAAGAGTAGGAAGGGACGCCATGCTGCAAGTCGATTCGAGCTCTCCCATCTCCGCCAGCTCGCGCACCAGTTGCAGCGGATCGCTACCGCGACGCATCAGCTGCGGACCGGGAGCGAAATGAATATTCCAGGCGTGTGTTTGAGGGCAGACGATCGCAGGATCAGGCTCTGCATGGGAGGAAACGGAGGTTTCTGCGAGCGGTTCGCGCGGCGCGGCGGTCATGCCACGCAGGCGCTCAAGCAGACGCTCGCGACCGACGAGATCGCCGGTCTGAGAATCTTCGAGCAGGACCCGGATGTGATCGAGGGCCGCGAGGGTCAGATCGACGAGATCGGCCGTCACCGCAAGCCGGCCGCTGCGCACCTCGTCAAACGCATTTTCGAGGTTGTGCGTGAAGCCGGCGAGCGAGTCGAAGCCGAACATGGCACCCGATCCCTTGATGGTGTGCAGCGAACGAAAGGCGCGACCCACAAGTTCCATGTCGTCGCGGCGTTCGTTGAGCTCAAGCAGGGTGGCCTCGAGATCGAGCAGAATCTCGCGCGCCTCTTCGCGGAAGGCCTGGCGAAATTGATCAGCTCCGGCTGCTGAGGACACGGCCTGCCTCCTCCTCTGACCGGACCAACAGGGATGCCAGGAGTGGGAAGAGCCCCGTCCCGGCAAGCGATTGTTCGACAGCTTCGCTCACAGGGCCTTCCAGGATAAGTTCGGCGCCGACCGACTTTGCTTGAAAGACGGCGGCCCAGAGCAGTTGCACGGTCGTCACATCGAGGGCAGAAACGCCGGCAACCTGTATGCAGACTCGCGGCGATGACGCGACAGCATCCATCAGCACGCGCTTCAGCTCAGCGGCCTGCGCGATGTCGAGGGCATCCGTCAGCCTGATATACCGAATGCCTTCCAGCGTATCGACGTCGATGGCCATGTTGCCTCTCGATTCTGAAGTCCTCGTCGCCCGTGATCACCTTGCTTGCATAGCGAGCCAGGGAGACAGAACGCCGTACGAG
Source organism: uncultured Acidobacteriaceae bacterium (assembly GCA_963830285.1). Lineage (GTDB taxonomy): Bacteria > Acidobacteriota > Terriglobia > Terriglobales > Acidobacteriaceae > Telmatobacter. The sequence goes on along the minus strand of CAWHLU010000004.1, from coordinate 118,345 downwards.
TCATCCATCGGCGTCGTTGATGCAAAGGATGAGCCATCGGTGTTGCATGTTTGATTGGATTTCCTTCAGGATGGAGCGCGGTCGAATTCGGGAATCAACCGGACGGAATTGGGAATGTCTCATGAGAACTGTAGGGCTGCGGCGGATGCACCAAGACGGATATCGCATTCCCGGGATGCCCGAGACACAGTTCCGCGTCTCCGCTCCCATGCACGTGCCGTTAGCGCACCAGCTTTTGGACGACTGCCAGGAGTTGGTCGCCGTTGAAGGGCTTTACGACCCAGCCCGTCGCCCCGGCCTTGCGTCCGGCGTCTTTCTTTTCGGGCTGCGATTCGGTAGTCAGCATCAGGATGGGCGTAAACGCATATCCCTGGAGCGCGCGCACTGCTGCAATCATCTGGATGCCGTCGAGGTTAGGCATATTCAGATCGGTGATGATCATGTCGAACTTGGACTGACCCGCCTGGGCGAGCGCATCGCGCCCATCGCGGGCCTCACCCACCTCGTAGCCGGCCTTGCGCAAGGTGAATGACACCATTTGACGCACGCTTGCAGAATCATCGACACTCAGAATTCTCTTCATCGAAGAAGCCCTCCTTGCCTGCGTGGTTGAAGACGACGGGCGGCCGGCCCAGTGTTAGAACAATTCAACGTCATTCGAAGTTCCCGCCGCTCCTTCCGCCGGTATTGACTCGCCAAAGAGCGCAGCGCGCAGAATGCGCCGTTCCAATTCGCTGGTATAGGCGGCAGCGCATGAAGTTTCAACTTGTTCTCGGTCGCTTTCGCTCATATCGGCCACAGAGAACCGCGTGACTTTACCGGCCTGTTCGATTTCGCTGCGCGCCTCTGCCAGAGTGGCAACCGACTGCGTGAGCCGTTCTGCGATGTGGCCGAGCATTGTGATTTCATTGTGGAGAGCGCCCACAGCGACCTCAATCTTCTCGCCGTTGGAGTTGGCAATCACAGCTGCCTGGCTGAGCGCTCTAAGGCCGACCTGGCTCTGCGTTCGTGCGTTGCCAAGGTCTTCGTTGCTGGCGCGGGTCCTGGTCTGATGTGCTTCCTCGGCTCGCGACGAAGAGGTGAGCATGGCTTCCAGCGTGTCGCCCGAGCGATCGGTCAGTTCCGACCAGCCCGTTGAGATACGGCCGATATTCCGTGTGATTTCAAGAACCGAAGTAGCCTGGGATCCCAGATGACGCGCTTCGATCATGGAGTTGAAGTTCAGGAGCCGCATGCGGTCTCGCGCGAGCCTAGAACGCTCGAGGTGCGTCTTCGCGATCCGCATCAGGTCGCCAAGCCCGGCGAGACAAGCCTCGATCTCCATATCTTCAGCTTCGCATTCCCGCTCGAGGCATTCGATGCGAGCGAGCTGCGCAGACAAGCCATGCTCCTGTGCCAGGATGCGGGCGCCGATGGCCACAACATCGGACGAGCTGACACGCAGGATACTCTCCAGGCAACGGTTGATCTTGCAGATCCATTCTTCTGTACTTGTGCGGGCACTTTCGATTTGCAGGGCCTGGACTTTCAGGATTGCAGATCTCCGCGCATCGACGCCGGTGGCTTGTCGGCCGAAGTTTTCGATCTCTTCGGAGAGCCGGGTCAAAGCCCCCAACACATGCTCGGTCTGCTGGCGGGTCGCGTCCTGCATCTGCACGGCCTCTACCACGCTGGAGATGTCCGCCGCGATCACGGCTACGCACTCCTGAAACTCGGAGGGGATGTGCATGAGCTGTGCCAGCGCGGTCTCCATCGCGGCGATCGCCTCGTCCAGTTCCGACTCGATGTTGCTGAAGTGTTCGCGTCTTCTTTGAAGGGAGAGATTGAGGATTTGCCGGCGATCGATGAGGCTTGCGCGCCGGCGAGCAGCCTCAGCCCTCACTTCGTCGGCGCCTGAGGAAACCATCGTGGAGAATTCGTCGAGTTCCCGCGCCATGCACCCGAAGCGACGTCCGTCCGCTCCGAGGCGCGCAACTTCAATGCTGGCCAGCACGCCCAGTGCTCTTCCCTCACGCGCAATCGAGCGCTGTCCCGCGGTAAGCGTCAGCAGGTTCTCGATCATGCCGGCCTCGCCCGTCAACACGTCGCCGATCGCGGCGACCGATTCGATCCGCGCGGCGATGAATCGGCGAGAGGCGGAGTCGAGCTTGCGAGCCATTGGGACGGTAGATTGCACCCAATCTTCCCGTACGCAGTCAACGATGGCGGAGGTTAGCTTGAGAACGCCCTCAACCTGCGCAGCCAGGCTTTCGAAATGCATGGCGACGGCACCGATGTCCTGCCCGGTCGTGGTTAAGGCGGATTCCAGCAATGTGCGGACATGTTCGATCGCGGAGCGCGCGAAGAGCATGCTCGTCTGGCCGCATTCGTGGCTTGCACATTCCATGACTGGACGCAGCTTTGCCGGAAGCTATGTCGCGATTCAAAGGCAGGCTCTTGAATCGGACAGGCACTCCTCCAACGCGGTTTCTCCGCATCTCTTTCTGCTTATCGTCGCGCCAGTGCAGATCGTTAGTTGACGAATGCCAGCATTTAGACTGCGAGATCGGCGGCGACTCGACCGGAGCCGTCCACAGGCTCTGATTACTTTTCGATGGCGGGTGTCCAGCCGCCAAGGACGTAGGAGGGCTTGCTGAAGTCCGCGATCGTGTCCGCGTCCTGCGGCAACTTGAGTTGTCTTGAGGCCGGGTGGCGTTGTGTCGTGTCGATGGGGTGGCCATCGAGGTCGGTGCTGTTGAACTCCCAGAGGTGCAGATTTGCTGTGTCCGCTTCGACAGGTCCCCAGCCGACGGGCGGAATCCCTTTGAGATGGCAGTTGATCAGTACAGCTTCGGCATAGGGATAGTTGAGGCCGTGGTTATTGGGCAATCGGGCGAAGACCGCCATCGAGCTGGGAGTTGCGGCCGATGGCGCGCTCGGAGCCGAGGTCGCGGTGTCACGCGCTACAGGGGGACGCTCACGCGAGATGAACGTGCAGTCGACAAAAACGTATCCGTGGTTGGCTTCGGTGTTGCGGATCCACATGAACGGACCAACCGATTGAAGCTCGCAGTGATGGAAGAATGCGGCACCGACGCCGAGGATCGTGTCGCCATCTCCGGTAATGCGGCTGCCGGTGAGATAAACCGTGCCGCGCAGGTTCAAGGCATCGCCGGAGCCCTTGATGTTCATGTTGCTGACAATATTCTTCGAGCCGAAAATGAGAAGCCCTTCGGCCTGACCGAACGCGTAGTTGCTTACCGAGAAGTTCTCGAGCTGAATGTCATTTGAGTCGTAAACAGAGAACGCGCAGCGCCGGTTCGGCCCCGGCTGAGGCGGATTGAAGGCGCTGTTATTGGCATAGCCTACCTGCACCTTTTCGCGGTCCTCGCCGCGGAAGGTGAGATTCGATTTGTTCTGGAAGAAGACCATCTCCTCGTACGTCCCGTTCTTGATGAAGATCGTGACGCGATGAGCCGGATGGTCGGGCACAAAGTCAATTGCTCCCTGCACCGTGTTGAAATCGCCGCTGCCATCAGCGGCAACAATAACGCGCGTGGCACCCGCCGGCGGAGCAGCCTTTTTTGTGCTGAACGTCCAGGCCTGATCCGTAGGGAAGCCCACAGAGGCACTCCCTGCGGGATTCAGAACGCCGGGATCGATCTGCACAATGTACCTGTGGCCGTAGTGGAGGGCATGGTTATGCGGATAGATCGTTGCCACATTGCCGTGAACAATCACGGGATAAAAATGGAAATTCTCAAGACCGCCGATGGTGACGAGTTGATAGTTGTGCAGATCGGCGGGCGTCGTGCGAACCGCGGGGGTTGTTGTAGTCGGCGAAGTGGGGATGGAGGCAGGCAGTGGGATTCCCGACTCGGCTGGGGCGGTGACACGGTGCGAGGGGTCGGGTCCGGCGGGGATGCTCATGTCCAGCGTGTCGACGAGACGGTGGCCGGCAGCATCATAAATCCGTATCTGGCCGGACAGGCCGATTGCGGGAGCACTGGAAAAACTGATGACGAGATGAGTGTCGGGGTTGATGCCGACGGCGTGATTCGCCGGATACACGGTGACATCGCCAGTTTGCGCCAACCCAAGCCCTGCGCACAGACATGTAAAAGAGGCAACGCCGAGCGAAAGGCGAGTTGCGCAGAGCAGCATAACAGGGACCCTCCGGAAGGCGACAGACCCGACCATCTGCAACGAAATGGTAACTGAGGAGAAGGCTATTCCGCGACTGGATCGGAGAGATGATGACGGCAGATGGGAGGTCGTTATTCGACAGTGACGGATTTGGCGAGGTTGCGGGGCTGGTCTACGTCGCAGCCGCGGCGGACAGCAATGTAGTAGGCGAGCAACTGCAGCGGAACGATCTCGATGAGCGGCGAGAGAAGCTCGAAGGCGGGCGGGATGAGAATGACGTGCTCGACGAGGCCGGCAAGCGTAGTATCGCCTTCGGTGGCGACGGCGATGACACGGCCGGAGCGCGCGGTGACTTCCTGGATGTTGGAGAGGGTTTTCTCGTAGCGCAGTTTGGACGCGGGATCGGCTTCGTCGCGGGTGGCGAGAACGACGACGGGGAGAGTTTCGTCGATGAGGGCGTTGGGGCCGTGCTTCATTTCGCCGGCAGGGTAGCCCTCGGCGTGGATGTAGGAAATTTCCTTGAGCTTGAGCGCGCCTTCAAGGGCAATGGGAAAATGAATACCGCGGCCGAGGTAGAGGAAGTCGCGGGCGTTGGAAAAACCGGCGGCAAGCTGTTCGCACTGGGCGGAGCAGGACTTGAGGACTTCTTCAATCTTGGCGGGGATGCGGCTGAGTTCTTCGATCAGTTGAACCGAGCGTTCTTTGTTGAGGCGTCCGCGAAGCTGACCCAGCTTGAGCGCAAGCAGAAAGAGCGCGGTGAGTTGCGCGGTAAAGGCCTTGGTGGAAGCGACGCCGATTTCGGGGCCGGCATGGGTGTAGATGGCGCCGTGTGCTTCGCGTGCGACCATGGCTCCGACGACGTTGCAGATGGCGACCGTCTTTGAACCAAGCGAGATCATTTCGCGCTGGGCAGCCAGGGTGTCGGCGGTTTCGCCCGATTGCGTGATGAGGAGGCCGAGGGCGTTGCGGTCGGGGATGGGATTGCGGTAGCGATATTCGCTGGCGTAGTCGACGTCGACGGGAAGGCGCGCGAGGCGCTCGATCATGTATTTGCCGGCGAGGGCGGCGTGCCAACTGGTGCCGCAGGCGGCGATGTTAATGCTGGAGGCGCCGGCTAGCTCGTCGTCGTCGATATCCATTTCGCCGAGGAAGATGCTGCCGGAGTCTAGAGAGACGCGGCCGAGCGTGGTGTCGCGGATGGCGCGGGGCTGCTCCCAGATTTCCTTGAGCATGAAGTGCTTGTAGCCGCCTTTTTCCGCCTGGATGGGATCCCACTGGATGCGCTGAAGCTCACGCTCGACGGGCTTGCCGTTGAAGTCGGTGAGCTTGACGCCATCGAGGGTAAGAATGGCCATATCGCCGTCGGCAAGGAAGTAGATGTTGCGGGTGTGGTGAAGGATACCCGGGACATCCGAAGCGACAAAGTATTCGCCTTCACCCACCCCAATGACGACGGGAGGTCCGGAGCGCGCGGCGATGATCTTGTCGGGCTCGGCGGAGGAGAGGATGCCGAGAGCGAATGCGCCTGTGAGGCGTTTGACGGCGCGGCGGACGGCATCTTCAAGAAGGATCGGAGTGCCGGCGGCGGCAGCGTCGTTCTGGATCTGCTCGATGAGGTGGGCAATGATCTCGGTGTCGGTTTCGGTGACGAATTTGTGTCCCTGCGCGGTGAGTTCACGCTTCAGGTCGAGGTAGTTTTCGACGATGCCGTTATGGACGACGACGATGCGGCCGGAGCAGTCGCGGTGGGGGTGAGCGTTTTCTTCGGTTGGGCGGCCATGGGTGGCCCAGCGGGTGTGTCCGATGCCGAACGTTCCGTCGAGCGGATGTTCGCGGAGGACTTCTTCGAGATTGCCGAGTTTGCCGGGAGCGCGGCAGACCTCGAGGAGAGCGGTATTCGGGCTGCCGACGGCAATGCCGGCCGAGTCGTAGCCGCGATATTCGAGGCGGCGCAGGCCCTCAATGATGACGGGGACAACCTTCTTACGGCCGACGTAACCGACAATTCCGCACATAAATGGATTTTATGCGAGGGAGCCGGACGGACGTTGTAACACTTTAGATGAATGACCGCGATCAGCGAAGGTCGGGGAGAACGACCTATTCCTCTATGCGGTATGTGAACTCTTCGATGACGGGGTTGGTGAGGACTTCGCGGGCGATGCGCTCGACCTGGGTGCGCGCAGCCTGAGGATCGAGGCCATCTGCAAGCGATAAAGCGAAGTACTTGCCCTGGCGGACGGCAGAGACCTCGTTGAAACCGATCTTGCGCAAGGCATTGTGGATGGTCTGGCCCTGCGGATCGAGGACCGATGTCTTTAACGTGACGTAGACATGCGCCTTCATTATCCGTGATTATATAAGGGTCAACTGACGGTGTCGGGCACCCGCTATATTTGTGCATCCTGCCCCGCGTTCTGAAGATGAGCGGGGCCGTATCTTTATCAGGGCTTCATTTCAGGGCTGCCGGACCATTCCCCCACGACTGAAGGAGAAGGTAGAACGATGGTTAACTATCTTGAGTTGCCGATTGGCGACCGTTCCCCCGAAGTGTTTCGAGCGGTCATCGAGATTCCCAAGGACGGAACCAACAAATTTGAATATGACAAGCAGTTGCACGTCTTCAAGCTGGACCGGAACCTGCACTCGCCTGTCCACTACCCCGGAGACTACGGGTTCATTCCGTCGACGCTGAGCGACGACGGCGATCCGCTGGACGTTCTGGTGCTGGTGCCCGGAGCGACCTTCCCTGGGTGCGTGCAGGAGGTTCGGCCGATCGGGCTGCTGGAGATGATGGACCAGGGCGTGCTGGATGAGAAGGTGCTGGCGGTGGGCAAGAACAATCCGCGGTATACGAATGTATGGAACTATACCGATATCTATCCGCATATGTTGAAGGAGATTACTCACTTCTTCTCGATATATAAGGATCTGGAAGGCAAGCGGGTGGAGATCAAGGGATGGCATGATGCGGCGTACGCACGGGACCGCGTGATTCGGGCAGCGAAGTTTTTTGAGGAGAAGCCAAAGCATGGCGCTGTGAAGCAAAAAGTGGCGAAATAGACTAAGGAGTGGGCGAGCTTAAAATGGCAGGCCGCGCGTTCGCTCGCGCGGCCTATGCTTTTTGAACTGCGTAAATGAACCTAATCCGCCGAGGCGGCAGCCAGCCGGCGACGCGAAAAGCGCGCGGCAGTAAGCCAGTAGAGAACCGGGCCAAGCAGACCAACGGCTACGGAGAAAACCAGCGCAGAGACCGTATTGTGCGCCAATGCCATTTCTTCTCCGCGGGATGCGTACAGAGCGTAGCCGATCAGTACGGCAGGACCGATTCCCAGCGAGCAGGCAAAGGCGAGATTGCCCGCTTTGAATGGCCGTGTGAGATTGGGCTCGCGGATCCGGAGCACGACCAGCGCGACAAACTCCAGGAGCAGGCTTGAGCCGTAGAGAATGAGATCGATGGAGATGAGGCGTTCGAATTTCAGGTTGAGCGCAAGCGCCCATCCCAGTCCGCAGAGCAGCACGCTGACCCACGGAACATTGCGGCTGTTGCGGCGAGCAACAAAGCGAGGAAGCATTCCATCTTCGGCCATGGCCATAGGCAGGCGTGTGTAACTCATCATCAGTGCGTTGAACATGCCAATGCCACAGAGGGCGCCACCGGCGACGACCCCGACGCCGAGCAGTGGACCGCCGATGGCGTTGGCCGCGGTCATCCAATCGCCGGTGGAAAAGCTGTCGACCGACAGGCCGGCGAGCGCCATGGCCAGGAGCGGCAGAATATAGGTGACTGCAGCCAGCATGGCGGCAGCAATCATGGCTCGCGGGTAATTTCTCTGCGGATTCTCCACCTCCTGGGCAACGGTGGATGCATTGTCCCACCCCATGTAATTCCACATCGCCACCAGTACGGCGGTCGATAGCGCTGCGTCAGAGCCGGAATTAGCCCAGTGGATCGCGGGATGGAGTGTGAACCCGCGCCAGAAGCCGAGGGCCATCAAGACGACGAACGGCGCCAAGAGAAGAGCGAACAGGCCGACGGATCCCTCGCCGACAGCAGGTGCACCGCGCAGGTTCCAGGAAACGCAAAAAATGACGACGGCAAGCGACCATGCATATCCATGCCATCCGGAGGTCAGGCCCGGGTTGAATTTGCCGAGGTAGAGAACGAAGATGGCCGGGTAAATCGCCATGTCGAAGACGCTAGCCGAAAGCGAAAGCCACCCCTCCTGGTATCCCCAGAACGGACCGAGGGCACGACGTACCCAGACGTAGAAGCCACCCTCCGCGGGAATGGCGCTGGCGAGTTCACCGATCATCAGCGCCGTGGGCAACGACCACAGAATAGGCAGGACGAGAAGAATGATGATGGCGCGCGCAAATCCGGCTCCGCCGAGGATATCCTCAATGCCGTACGGGCCGCCGGAAACCATGAAATACGTGGCGGCGATGAGCGGCAGCAATCGAATCTTGCGCCTTACGGGTTTGGGAGCCGGGGGCATTGATGTGAATGTAACAAAAAGTCAAGGTCAGATGAGGATGGCCTGCACAAATAAGACGACTGATTCGATGGCCGGAACACAAAGTTGGAATTGCTTGCGGCAGTGTGGAGAGCCCGGGGAGATGAGAGTTGATGCGGTTGTCCGATACGCGGCGCCTACGTGACGCCGCAGGATTCTACGACCCGGCCCATCGCTCGGGCATTTTACAGTCGATCACGAAACGCGGCGATGCTGAAGATGATGCGCCGCAAGAGAACGGCAAACCGCAGGTCGAACAGTTGCATGCGAATGACGGGGACCGACAAATCCCTCGGGCAGCCTGAATTCCGCTATAATCCGGAATGAGCACGGAGAGATGGCCGAGTGGCTGAAGGCGGTGGTTTGCTAAACCGTTATACGGTCAAAAGCTGTATCGGGGGTTCGAATCCCCCTCTCTCCGCCATCTAATTGAAAATAAAATAACTTATATGCTACTGAATCCTTGAAGGAAGGGGACCTCGAAAGGGTTTCTAGTGTCCCATTAGTGTTCGTTTGCATCCGCCCCACCTCAGCAATCCGTTTTCTAGTTTCGTCATTGCACTGCGGACATCCTCAGCGGCTGTCTTGATGTAATAGGTCCCTTTGAGGGCGGCAGCCGGAGTCGCCAAGGAACTCGGAGAGGCGAGTCGAATGAGTTTTGGTTTGAGATCAACGGCAAGAACTCAGATCGCCCCATACTTCAGCATCCCCAAGCTGTCGATTTGCGTGTTGGTGCTAGCAGGAGTCGGTTGGTACCTGACGTCTACATACGAATCACTTCGGAGTCCCGGCGGAAAGCGCGAGTCAATAGCCCAAACATCTGACGCTGCGCAAACCCTGAGGGCCAGAGCCGAAGAGCGCCATCTGCTAATGGGAGCTGCTGTCGATTCCTCTGTTATGTCTGAGGTTCCTTATGCGGCAACGCTGGCACGGGAATACTCCGCGCTGGAACCAGGGAACGAAATGAAGTTCAATTTTATCCACCCCAAGCCTGCGTCCTACGATTTTGCCGAACCCGACGCGCTGGTAGCGTTTGCGCAGTCACACTCGATGAGAGTGCGCGGGCACAATCTAGTTTCTCATCGCTCACTACCAGATTGGATCTCGGTAAAGGACTGGATGCACGCGCAGGACGGCCCGTCTGCTCCATGGACACCGGAAGCTCTTAACAAGGTCCTGGCCGAACACATCGCAACCGTGGTTGGGCATTACAGAGGCAAGATTTACGCCTGGGATGTTGTAAATGAGCCGTTCAATGAAGATGGTTCCGTGCGCAGCAGCATTTGGTATGAGAAGCCCGGGATCAGGTTCGCCGGCGAGGGCACGAAGTACGTCGAGCAGGCGCTGATCTGGGCTCATGCCGCCGACTCTGAGGCGAAGCTGTTTGTAAACGAGACTGGTGCGGAAACGCTCAACAGGAAGTCGGATGCTGTATACGCAATGGCCAAGGACTTTCGGAGCCGGAGTGTTCCGCTGAATGGAATTGGCTTGGAGCTGCATGTCGGGTCTGATTTCAACTCGTTTGATTCGCTCCGCCGAAACATCCATCGGCTTGCTGATCTTGGGCTTGAGGTGCAATTCACTGAAGTGGATGTGCGATTGAGGGACAGCAGTGACTTGAGCCTGCGGGCGCAGGCGGACATCTACGAGAATTTGCTCGACGCGTGCCTGAGAGAACCTGCCTGCACGCTTTTCCAGACATGGGGATTCACCGATAGATACTCCTGGGTTCCAGACGCTTTCCCCGGCTACGGGTCTGCGTTACCTTTTGACGAGAATTACCGAAAAAAACCAGCCTACAATGCAATGCTGAAAAGGCTCCAGTCGCCGGACAACGTCGAATCGCGGCCCGAGGCTGTGCGAGAGAATCGTCCCGGCTTCGAAACAAAGCCCTCAGATACGAGATAATTGGTTCGAATCTCCCTCTCTCAGCCAGCGATTTAAGTGATTTTTTATCAATAATTTATGTGGCGATAATCTTCCCCGTTTCCGCGCTATTTCCGCGCAAATGTCCACCAGGGAGTCTCTCTCAGAGTAGTCAGTCTCGTTTGAGTTGCCTTTTTTTCCGGTTGGCCGGGGAGCGGTTGAGCTTTTGATCCACCTCTTAAGCCACTCCAGCATAGCCAATCTTTATAGTTCGACGACCGGCATTTACGCTTCGCGACACGACGCCTGGCGAAGTTCGCAACGGATCTGGCGAACGCAAGTGTCCAATCGAGTCTGGACTACGCCTAGAGAAAGAAGCATAATGTCGGGGTCAAGAAGCCAGGTGCGAAGATCCCCACGAAACCGGTGTCCTTGAGATGGCGGTCGCACTGAATCAATTTTTTGCATAATTGTCGTCGCAGACGCGACGCTGAAGGTTTTCGGGACGATCAGCTATACGAAACGGCAGCCGCCTATCGTCAACCAATCGTCTCCGACATGGTTTCGTTTAACGCGCGGTCGGACCCCGACCCACCTAGTTTCAGGACTTGCCGTTCGGCCGAATTGAGAGACGGGAGAATACTGCTTTTCTCTCAGATTCACGACGCCAGCGAAATCCGTGCATGGAGGGAAAGACCATGAGATATGAGGTTAAGCGCATTTCAACGGCCGGTATCGCCGAGGCCATCTCGAAGGCGGCACTCTATCGTTCGCTGAACGAACCCGAAGAGGCAGAGTCGATCTGTCGCGATATCCTGGCCATCGAACCGCAGCATCAGCTCGCACTGCGTTTACTTGGGCTCGCCCTTACAGATCAGTTCACGGGCCATGGGTCCGATCGTTACCGCGAGACCGAGGAAGTCTTCCGACGGCTCGAGGACCCGTACGAGCGGGTCTACTACGCCGGGATTATGCACGAGAGACGCGCAAAGGCACAGCTCAAAGCGGACAGCCTCCGTATTCACTGGTCGCGCTTTTCGACCACGCTCTAAACTCTTTTGCAGAGGCTGAGAGAATCCGGCCAAACGGAAACGATGATGCGATCCTTCGTTGGAATCGATGCGTGCGGCTGCTTCAAGATCCAGCCTATGAATGGGGAGAACTGGAGCAGGAATTAGTGCCCTTCGATGCCCAGGAGACACCGCCAAGATAGCGAGTCTCCAGGATATTGGGAGAAGTCAGAGGATTCGGAATAACCGCTTCAAGGGATCGAAGTAACGATCCACCACGCGCTCCTTGAGCGGAATGATCGCGTTCTCGGTGATCGTAATCGACTCAGGACAAACCTGCCGGCAACAAGTCGTAATGTTGCAGTAACCGATATTGTGGTTGTATCGCAGATCGCTGACGCGATCTTCCGTATCGAGCGGATGCATTTCGAGTGCAGCCGCATAGACGAGTAGACGCGGACCGATAAATTCCTCGTGCTTGTGGTGTTCTCGCAAGACGTGGCACACGTCCTGGCAGAGAAAACACTCGATGCACTTGCGAAACTCCTGCACGCGCTCGACGTCGGCCTGCTGGATGCGCCATGTGCCATCGGGGGCGTCAGGGGGGCGGGGTTTGAATTGCTTGATCGTCTTCTTGGCCCGGAAATTCCAGGAAACATCCGTGACCAGATCGCGAATGACGGGAAACGCATGCATCGGCTCCAGGATGACGGGCATATTCAGGTCGATAACGCTTAGCCGGGTCATGCACATGAGCCTGGGCATGCCGTTGATTTCGGCGGAGCACGATCCACACTTGCCGGCCTTGCAGTTCCATCTCACCGCCAGGTCGGGCGCTTGCTGCGCCTGGATGCGGTGCACCGCATCCAGAACAACCATGCCCTCCTCAACGGGTGTTGTGTAATCCTGGAAAGCGCCGCCCGCGGGGTCTCCGCGCCAGATGCGAAATGTCGCCGGTGTGGGCATCTCTTTGGTCTCCGCTACTTCATCTCTTCAATCACTTTCTTCAACTCATCCGGCATCGGTGTAAGTGCGCGTTTCTCAACTTGCATTTCACCGTCCGCGCCACGCCTGATGACAATGTTGTATTTTCCCCACTCCGGGTCCTTGCTGGGGAAGTCTTCACGGAACTGCGCGCCGCGGCTTTCTTTTCGCAGCAGCGCAGCACGGGTAATTGCTTCGGACACGATCATCATGTTTCCGATATCGATCGTCGTGTGCCAGCCGTTGTTGTACTCGCGATTGCCTGCTATGCCTGTTCGCTCTGCCCGCGCACGTAGTTGCCCGATCGCGTTGAGCGCCTGTTGCATTTCGCTCTCGACGCGCACGATCCCGACAAGATCCTGCATGGTGTCCTGCAGGTCGTATTGAATCTGATATGGATTCTCGCCGGAAGGTCCGCGATCAAAGGGAGCGAGGGCTGCCGTTGCGGTGGCTTGAATCTTCGCATCGTCGATCGCAACGGAGCCGTTGCTCCTGGCAAATTCCGCGGCAAAGCGCCCCGCGCGCTTTCCGAATACGACGAGATCAGACAGGGAATTCCCGCCCAGCCGATTCGCGCCATGCAATCCTGCCGCAGCCTCCCCCGCGGCGAAAAGCCCGGGCACATTGGACATCTGCGAATCGCCGTCGACGCGAATTCCGCCCATCATGTAGTGAGTTGTGGGACCGACTTCCATCGGCTCTTTCGTGATGTCAAGATCGGCAAGTTGCTTGAATTGGTGATACATGCTGGGAAGCTTGCGCCTGATATGCTCCTCTGCTTTGGGCATGCGCTCCTTGATCCAGGAAATATCGAGAAAGACACCGCCGTGCGGCGAGCCCCGGCCTGCCTTGACTTCGCGATTAATGCACCGTGCGACGTGGTCCCTGGTGAGGAGTTCAGGCGGACGCCGCGCGTTCTTATCGCCCTGGGTATACCGCCAACCCTCTTCTTCAGAGTCTGCAGTCTGCTCTTTATACAGGTCAGGGATGTCGTCGAACATAAATCGGCGGCCTTCGCTGTTGCGCAAGACGCCGCCTTCGCCGCGGACGCCTTCGGTTACGAGAATGCCAGCCACGCTGATCGGCCAAACCATGCCGGTGGGATGAAACTGAACGAATTCCATGTCCTGGAGTTCAGCTCCGGCACGATAGGCCAATGCAAGGCCGTCGCCGGTGTATTCCCAACTATTGCTGGTCACCTTGAAGGCGCGCCCGATTCCGCCGGTGGCCAGCACCACTGCTTTCGCCTCCCACAACTGGAAGCGGCCTCTCTCGCGGTCGTATCCGCAGGCTCCTGCAATTCGATTTCCGTCGAGCAGCAGGCTGAGTACCGTGCACTCCATGTGGACTTCCATCCCAGTGTGGATGCCGTGATCCTGGAGCGTGCGTATCATCTCCAGGCCGGTGCGGTCGCCGACGTGGGCCAGCCGGGGGTATCGGTGTCCGCCGAAGTTTCGCTGCAGAATCTTGCCGTCTTTGGTGCGATCGAAAAGCGCTCCCCACGCCTCGAGTTCGCGTACGCAGTCCGGTGCTTCTTTCGCGTGCAGTTCGGCCATGCGCCAGTTGTTGAGGTACTGACCGCCGCGCATCGTATCGGCAAAATGGACCCGCCAGCTATCGCGATCGTCGACATTGGCCAGTGCTGCCGCAATGCCTCCCTCGGCCATCACGGTATGCGCTTTGCCTAGCAGAGACTTGCAGACCACTCCCACCTTCGCGCCGGCAGCCCCGGCTTCGATGGCAGCGCGCAGACCTGCACCGCCTGCGCCGATCACCAGTACGTCGTAGGAGAACCGTTGGAATTCTGGCATCTAGAGAATTCTCCAGTCATGCCAGATGCCCATTGAACAGAGGCGGACGTAGATGTCGGAGAACGCAACCCACAGAAGACTTGCCCAGGCCCACCTCTTGTGCCCTGCGTTCAGGCGACTCACGAAGTTGTAGATCCTATGGCGGACGGGGTGTTTCGAGATCTGGTCGAAAGTTCCACCGATCATGTGGCGGAAGGCATGACACCCGAAAATGTATCCGGCCAGAAGCACGACATTTACGACCAGGATGAGGCTTCCAATCCCGATCCCAAACCCATCCGGAAAAAAGAATCCCCTCACCGCGTCGTAGACCAGAAAGCCCCAGACAATGTAGGAGAGCCTTAGAAAGTAGCGATGAAAATTCTGCATAACGAGAGGAAAGGTTCTTTCCCCCCATAGCTCTTGCGGGGCTCACTCACCGCGCACGCCGGAGGATCCGCCCAGAACGATTTGTAATAAGCGCCGCGATAGTAGTAACAGGTCATGCGAAACAGACCCGGTATCCACAGAATCAGTAGTGCCGGAGAGAAGGGCAGAAAGTTCGGGTACCAGCTTGGTTTCGGGCCAAACATCGCGTGCGGGGAACTGCCGAAAAGTTCGGGCGAATAAAACGGCGATATATATGGACCGAAGGTGTAGTGGCTGTTCTGGAAGGCCGCCCAGTTGGCATAGACCAGAAACGCGCCGAAACCGACAAAGATTGCCGTTGGAGAAAGCCACCAGGCGTCACGCCGTGACGTTTGGCCGAATTTGCCATTTTTCCAGACTATGTCGGGAGCTGACACAAGTCCCTCCATGGCGGAGGGGTGCCGCTTGTGCCCTCCTCGCCCGATGGCATCGGATTGTATAGCAAAAACTCTGCCGTCAACCACTGCCACCTTAAGTTCCCTTCTCTCCGCCAGCGTTTTCCCCGCATAGATCCCACGGAGATCGCTATTTGGCCGATAGGGTTTTGGGTTGTCTAGCTTGTGGGATGTGGGAGTTCCCGCGGAATTCGGGCGGAACGTGGAAGGGGGTTTGGTTCTGATGGGATCTGGAATGCTCTAGTCGTCGACGAGGACGATCAGGCTGACGGTCGGTGAGGGAATCTCTGCCGGAATATAGACACCGACCTCGCGAGTCTTCACGATATGCTCCCAGCAGCCGCCATCGCGTTGCACAGAGAAATACTGGGCCTCCACGCGCGCAGCGATCTGGGGCGGCGGCACCGGAAGATGCATCAGGGGCATTCCGGGAACAGCCCGTTTGATCAGCTCAACCACAAAACGGGCGGAACATACTTTCACGAGTTTGGGCACATTTGAAATCATGTCGGCGTCGCCGATCGCGGAGCGAATCTCCAGAATCCATCGACTGGCGCCGAGACAGCGCTCATCGATAATCGCACCTTGATACAGATAGGTTTCGACAGACTGGAGCGGGATACGGATGGCCTTCGACGGCATAACGATCTCGAGGTGGCGGCGAATATGGTCATCGAGGGCTGCAAAACAATTTCCAAGATCGGCGTGGTCGTACTGGGGCAACGATTTCGGATGCACTTCGAGCCCGAAGGTGCAGAGAGCGCCGCCGAGTCTCAACATCTCACGGAATAATTCCTGCGGATGCGCGTGCTGGGAAAGCAGGAAGTGACGCAGGACAGGCAAACTCGTATTGAGCGTGTGGAGGAACCAGTATTGCGCCACATGGCGAGCGGACATGCCGGCCTGGAAGACGCCGTTGCGCTGTTCCTCAGCCTGGGTAAAGACGGTGCTCTTTTCCTCAAGAATCTCGATGAGGCGGCTCAGGATTTCGACGATACCCGGACTGGCGATCAGACTCAGGCATGGCGGAATCATGGTTGGATCGGCTTCAAACCGGCCGGTGCCGTCGCGCAAGATCCGGACCACCGGAAGAGCGATAAAACGATCGGAGATTTCCGACTCCGCAAGCAGTTGAAAGTTCTTGCGGCCGACCTGAATCGACTTCTCATCAAGGCCCGTGTTCTGATCGGGCAATTTAAGTTCCGAGGCAATGTACCGGGTCGATCCGCTTTTGTCGTCGGCGCTTGTATTTTGTCCGTCGCTAATGCCAGCGGGGACGGCGAGGTACATCGTGAGATGATCGGCCACGGGCGAGAACAATCCGGTGAATTCACGCGGAGATGGCGAGGCATCCGATCCGGGAAAATCGAAGGCCAAGCCGTCGGCAAACAAGCCGCGCGCATGCGTGATCGCCAGGGATCCGTTGCGCAGCGCATCGAGATCGAGTTGGAGACCCACCAAGCCATAGGCATCGCGCCAAAGGCTCGTGGTTACGAAGTTCAGTGCATCTTCAAAGTAACGGCTCTGTGCCTGAAAGACATGGGGGCCAAGGAACATGCCCTCGGACCAAACGGGTTTGGTGAGCGACCTCATAGCGCACCAGCCGTCTGCGGAAGAAGGATGACGAGTTCCATGTTGGGGTTGGGGATGTCGCCAGGCACGTGGACCGCGAAATTCCGCGCGCGCGTCACCGTTTCCCAGGCGGCTCCCGATTGGTTCAGGCTGAAGTACTGGTACTTCATCTTGATCGGAATCGCGCTGGGAGGACTCGGCGAGTGCGTCAGCGTGATTCCAGGCAACGCCCGGCTCACAAGCTGATCGATATGCGTAGCCGAGCAGGCTTTTACAAGCTGCGGCACTCTGCGGATGAGGGTTTCGTCGTTTACGTCGGCAGTGATCGCGAGATACATTCGCGTGTTGGTAAGATAGCGGTCCTGATCGATCGCGGCAGCATAGACGGTATTGGATACGTGCTTCAACGGTAGAGAGACCACGTTCTTCTGCCAGTCGGTATCGAGGAGGAGCCTGAGCTTTTCATCCAGATCTGTGAAGACCTTGCCAAGCTCGGTATGGTCGTACAGGGGCAGATCGCGCGGCCGTATCTTCGCGGAGAAGGTGGTTAGCGATGCGCCGAGTGTGGTGAGAGCGGAGAAAAGCTGCTCGGGGTGGCAGCGCTGTCCCTGCAGCAGATGGCTGAGCACGGGAATGTTGGAATTGACGGTGTACAGGAGCCAGAAATTCGCGATGTCCGCAGTGGTGAACTCGGCCAGGCTTTGGTTCTTCTGGCGTCGGGTACCGGAAAGCTGCGAACTCTTGGCGGAAAGGATCTCCAGGATTCCGTTCACCAGCCCGCGCAAGTAGTCGCTGGCAAGCAGTTCGAGCAGGGGTGGTACAAATCGCTGGTTCAGACGAAAGCCGCCGGCCTCGGTCCTTTCCACGTTGGCGATACGCATGGCGGAACTGCCTTCGCGGTTCTCAGTCTCCGTGAGCAGGCGAAGATTCTTCCTTGCGATCTGGAGGGGCTTTTCACCGGTGCCGGTATTATCGTCGCGGACGGTTCTTATCTCGGCGAGGTAGCGCGAGCTGGCAGCACGGCCAAGGCCGGCCACGTTCAGGCCATTGTCCTTGTAGTCCGGAACGGTGAGATAGAAATCGAGATTTGAAACGCCGGGATCGAAGAACTCCGCCAGCACTTTCGATGCAGGCGGCTGATCCGGTCCGGGAATATCGAACAGCATCCCATCAGGGAAGATCCCCGAGGCGCGAGAGATGGCGAGTTTGCCCTCCGCGAGCAGTTCCTGGTCGAGCACAAGTTCATTAAAGCCCCAGGCGGAGAATTTGAGCGCCTGGACCCGGAAGTTCATGCTGTCTTCCAGAAACTTGTCTTGAAGCTGCAAGTGCTGCGGCGTCAGGAAAGTTCCTTTGCTCCAAAGAACGGGCTGTAGTTGTCTCATGGAATTGACCGGACCTTAACCATAACAATTCAATACTGGATCGGCAAAGGGGCAAGACAAAAATCCGTGCATCAGTTCATCTTGGTGCCCTTTGACCCATCATCGGCTTCATCCGGTTTCTTCGGGCTGTCCGGGCTGGTCGGACTCGACCCACAGCCGGAAGCCGGCGATCCTCCGCTATTGATCATGACCATTGTCCCCTGGATCGATACTCCCGCGGGACCGATGTCGATGAAGTTGCCCCCGACCACGAGGGACAGCTGTGTAGCCGCCTCAATCACCACGGTCATGCCCGCTTTCAGGTGAATCATCTCGCCGGCTTGGTGCGCGAAGTTCTGGCCCGATTTCTCGTACAAGTTCTGTCCGGCCTGGATAGAGATGGTCTGGTCGGTCTTCTGGTTCAAATTGCCCGCGACATGGTGGCTGAAATCGCCACCCACCTTCTCGACCTGGTTGCCAGTGACCTTCAGTTGCAGCTCGCCGCCAACACTTTCTGTCTGGTCATTTGTGACAATCAGGCTGCGATCGTTTCCGATCCACTCGCGCGAGTCGTTCTTGATGCGGGTGTCGTAGTCCTTTTCGCCGTGCACGAAGATCTGCTCATCGCCTTTCTTGTCCTCAAACCGGAGTTCGTTGTAGTTATCATCGCCGGCCTTCGGGGTACTGTGGGTTTTGAATGTGGTCCGGGTACCATTGTCGGGAAGCGTGTAGGGGACCGTCTGTTCGAAGTTGTAGACGCGCCCGGTAATGATCGGACGATCCGGATTCCCTTCGAGGAAGCTGACGATGACTTCCTGGCCTACCCTTGGAATGTTGATCATTCCCCAGCCCTGTCCAGCCCAGTCCTGTGAGACACGAATCCAGCACGAGCAATCATCGTATCGGTCCCACGGAAACAACACCATTACACGTCCGAACTTGTCGACCCAGATCTCTTCACCATCTCCGCCGCTATTCTCATCGTTCGCGGAATCATGATCACCGCTCTTGCCGACCACCTTGGCCGTCTGGGGTCCCTGGACAAACGGCTTCGGCGTTACGCGCGCTGGACGGAACGGAACTGTGCACGGAATGCAGGAGAAATGATTGGAGTAACTGTCACTACCGGAATGGCTTCCCGCACTGCTATAGCTTCCCGCGATCGTAGCCACATGCTGAATCTCAGTAAGCAGGTATTCCGCATTCATCGTCGGCCTGAAATGTTCAGCAAGGTTAAACTTATATCCGACCGCAAAGCCACGGCACAAACTTGATCCGTGCGCAATCATGTGGGCCGCTTCATCTTCCTGCATCCGAATTTTTGCAAAGGTCGTGCCTTCTGAGCGCGACGTATACTCGCCGGGATAGTCGTATATCTCAAGCGCCGCATTCCCAGATACATCGACCACTGTAGACTCGCTCACCAGAAGGTTTGTCGATGGGGTCTTGAAGTTGTAATCCGTCAACGATCGCATTCCGACCGAGAGCTCCTGCTCGATGCTCCACGACGTAATGAGATCGAATTCATCGTCGTCCCCGCTTGGTAAACGGCCGTAGCCTGCGGACTTTTGCAAAGGACACGGATCGTGCGTCGAACTCGAATCAGAGATGATCATCGTATGGTCGGTATCGGTATGATCGAAGTAATAAAAGATTCCGTACTGCTCCATTAGCCGGGAAATAAAATTGAAATCCGTTTCGCGATACTGCACGCAGTATTCAATCGGGGAGTAGGTCGAACTCAACTTGAGCTTGTAATTAGAGATGAGCCTGTCATTCAGCACCTTTTGAATGATTTCGACGACTGTTTTGTTGTGAAAGATCCGGCAATAGGCATGGTGGGTGAGTTTCCAAACGCTCGGAACAATTTCCATCTGGTAGTGAGTGAACACTGCATCGGCGCCACTCTGGGAAAAACGAATCACGCGTCCGGTGAAATAACGCATTCTATCTTTTGGAAGGCGAAGCGAGATGGTGGCGGCCTTGCCGATGATTTGGGCAAAGTTCACGGGCCCCTTCATCATCGCCACACTATCATTCGAAGTGTTCGGATTTCGCTCGGACAGCAGGTCCAGCTGAAAGCTGAATAACTGCGATATCGCCTCATGGCCCGTGAATCCAGTGAGAAGCAGGGCGTCATCATCGAAGTCTTGAACATTCACCGAAATGAGGCGTTCTTTTTGTGTGTAGGGCATATGCGCACTTCCAATTGGGTATCGTATTAGTCTCTTCCGACCCGCCCATTCACCATTAGTGGTGCTTACCGTTGCGAGAGGCCGGACGCGGTGGGCCTGGCAGACCTGGATGCTTTCGCTTTCCCGTTTGCGTGCCGGCCTTTGTGACCGAGATAGGCGGCTTTTTGCTGTCAATGCAGGCTGCGTCGTCAATCGGGCAATGTTCGATCCCTTTGTCGCTGCTCACGATTTTCGCCCGCGGCGAGTATTCCGATTGCCACGGCATCTTATCTAGATCGCCCCATTGCCTCAGGTATTTTTCCGCATAATACGGGTCGGGCATCGTACTGTTTCCATTGTCAGTTTGTCGGGTGCCCGGCTCAACGCATTGTTTTCCCGTCCGAAACATCAAGCCTCCATGGCGGTAGCCCATCGTTGAAAATGCAACGACACGGCGCTTTGGCCAGATGTGACTTAGCTTGGTGAGAAATGCCGTTCCTTCGGCCCCCTGGCCCGCGTTGCACTCGAGAAACAAAATCGTTGATCCTTCCCTGGTGAAGAGCCCAATCCTGTGCAGCCAGTCGTGAGCCCCGTCAATGTCGGAGGTTTTCATCGGGGCCTCATTCTGGCCGTTGATGTAAATGGCGCCCGGCATTGCATGTGGCGTCAGAATTCCAAGTCGTATGATGTCGCCGTGCTGAATCTTCCCGCAGGAATAGAAAACGTTGTCACACGACGGTTCCAGTCCTTCTTCCAGTTTGTCCGCCAGGTCTGCGAGGCTGACATATTGAAACGCCGTGTTCCAGCCGGCCTGCCCTGTCTTATCGCCCTCCGGATACTTCAGACCTCGATCGTCCTTCGTCCCGCCAAGCCGCGCGTCGTTACAGAGCCTTCCAAATTCGGCGTGAAAGGCAAGCACGGTGACATCAGCCATTGACCATCGCTCCTTCTTCTGAAGGAATTCCGTAGCTGAATTCCCCGTCTTCTCCAACGCTCACATGAATTGCGGTCATCTTTTCGCCTTCGGCCATGCTGCTGAGAATCCTGCGGGAGATTTCAGGCAGAAGCGTGTTGGTGAGGATGTTGTCAACATTGCGCGCTCCGCTTTCGACTTCGGTGCAGCGGCTGGCCACCGCTTCGAGAAACGCATTGTCGTAGGTAAGCTTGATTTTGTGATTCTCGTGCAAGCGTCTTTGAATCTTGCCCAGTTTCAGACGAATAATCTGCTTCAGCGCCTCATCGCGCACCGGGTAGTAGGGGATAAGCACCATGCGGCCGAGGAACGCAGGCTTGAAAATCTTGTTGAGTTCCGGCTTCAGCGTGTCAATCAGCGCGCGCGGCCCGGGCGCAGTTTCTGGGTCGGCCACCAGTTTCATCAACTGGTCGGTGCACGCATTGGTGGTGAGAATGATGATGTTGTTCTTGAAGTTGATTTCCCGGCCTTCTCCATCCTCCATCTGGCCTTTGTCGAATACCTGGAAGAAGAGTTCGAGCACGTCGGGATGCGCTTTTTCAACTTCATCGAGCAGCACGACCGAATAGGGCCTGCGGCGAACGGCCTCCGTGAGGACTCCGCCTTCCCCATATCCAACGTACCCCGGAGGCGAGCCTTTCAGGGTCGAGACGGTATGGGATTCCTGAAACTCCGACATGTTGATAGTGATCAGATTGTGCTCGCCGCCATAGAGCAGATCGGAGAGAGCGAGAGCGGTTTCGGTTTTGCCTACGCCGCTGGGACCGACGAGCATGAAGACGCCGACCGGCTTGTTGGGATCGTCGAGCGAGGCCCGTGAGGTTTGAACGCGCTGGCTGATGATCTCCATCGCATGAGGCTGGCCGATCACGCGCTTGCCCAGATGCTCCTGCAAGGCAAGAACGGTCGTGATTTCGTCCTTCAGCATCTTTCCAGCCGGGATGCCCGTCCAGGCTGACAGCACTTCGCCGACGATCTGCGCATCCACGCAGACGCGGATCAGTCCTGTTTCGCCTTGAAGTGCCGAGAGTTCGGTCTCCATTTCCTGGAGTTTTGCTTTTGTCTCTTCCGGCTTGGCTGGCGGATACCTCTGCACCCGCCGGACTTCCGTTTTGATCGCCAGGGGCTGGCGCGGGCGGCCTTGTCGTTCGACGCAGTTTCGAGCTTGCCCCGCAATTCACGAATCTTGGCGACCAGGTCGCGTTCCTTCTCCCAGCGATCCTGCAAGGTTTTCAGCTTCTCATCGGCCTTCTGCTTTTCTTCGGCGATCCTGGCCTGCGCCTCCGAGTGATCGGCGCCCACAGTCTCCTCGCGCTGAAGGATTCGCTTTTGGACTTCAAGCGCGTCGATCTGTCGCGTCAGGTCTTCGATGGCGGGCGGCGTCGTGTTCTGGCCCAGCGCGAGCCGAGCGCAAGCCGTGTCGAGAATGCTCACCGCCTTGTCGGGCAACTGGCGTCCTGCCAGGAACCGATGTGTGAGGCGCACGCTGGCATACACGGCCTCATCGAGGATGCGAACGTTATGATGCTTTTCCAGCGACGCAACCAGGCCGCGCATCATGATCATGCATTGATGTTCGCTGGGCTCTTCGACCTTTACCACCTGGAAGCGCCGCGCCAGCGCCGCATCTTTTTCGAAATATTTCTTGTACTCCGACCAAGTGGTGGCGGCGATGGTGCGCAATTCGCCGCGAGCCAGGGCGGGCTTCAGAAGATTGGCGGCGTCGCCCTGTCCCGCCTGGCCGCCCGCGCCGATCATGGTGTGCGCTTCGTCGATGAAGAGAATGATGGGGGTTGCGGAGTTCTTCACTTCCTCAATCAAGCCCTTCAGCCGATTCTCGAATTCGCCTTTCACGCCCGCGCCAGCCTGGAGCAAAGCGAGGTCAAGCGTGCGGATGTGCACATTCTTCAGCGGCGGCGGAACATCTCCCTGCGCCACGCGCAGCGCAAATCCTTCAACAACCGCCGTCTTGCCAACGCCCGCTTCGCCGGTCAGGATCGGGTTATTCTGTCGGCGGCGCGTGAGAATATCGATGACCTGGCGGATCTCCGGGTCGCGCCCGAGAACCGGATCGATCTTGCCTTTCTTGGCGTTGCCGGTAAGGTCGACCGTGTACTGGTCGAGGTTCGGCGTCTTTCCGCCGACCGGCTTCGCACCATCGGCCGGACCCGAAGCTGAGCCCGAGAATCCGGTTGACGTCGTCTCGGCAGAGAGGGCAACGATCCCCATCAGGTCCTTGCGCAGGGCATCGGCATTGATCTTCTGAAATTCCTTGCTCACGTCGCGCATCAGGCGCGAAAGCTCCTCGTCCGATGCGAGCGCGAGGATGGCGAATCCGGTGCGCACCTGACCTGCGTTGAAGTCGATGGAACCAACGGTCCACGCAGCCGTCAGCATTTTCAGCACCGTCGGACTGATGGCAGGAGTGCGGGCATTTCCCGACTTGAGTTTGTCGAGGCTGCGCGCCAGTTCAGCTGTCAGGCGCGACTTGTCGATCTCGAAATGCTTGACGATCGCGGCGAAGTCATTGTCGGATGAGTCGAGAAGCTTGGTGAGAAAATGCTCGACCTCGATATCGTAGTGGGTGCGGGACAGGCAAAGGCCTGCGGCTCCTTCCAGAGCGCTGCGCGTCTGGTCATTCAGCTTTGCAATCAGAGATTTCAGATTCAATCCCATGTCACCCTCACAATGCAAGAATCGTGTCGTCTGGATCGATACCCATCGATTTTGTCTTGGCCCACGCAGTCCAGCCGAGCCTGGCCGGCGGGTCCGCGTCTGAATCAAGTTGAATGACCGGAACGTCGTCGCGTTCCAGCACAAGCTGCAATTCAAATTCGATACATTCGTTGCTGAAGTAGCGCGTGATGGCGCGGACGCCCGCGAAGGCGCTGCCGTCGGGCAGAAATTCAACGTACGTCTTCAGCGGAACAGGCCCGATCCGGATGCGTGCCCGGCTCTGGCGATCCCAGACTGCATCGCCCACGACCGCGCCGACTCCCATCTGGCACGACATGGTTTCCCTTTCGTCCATGGAGCACTGTGTCGACGCGTCGATGGAGTACCACGCACCGGAAAACTGGATGATTTCAACGGGAACCTCGAAATACGCCGCCAGAACCTGTTCCAGAGCCTGCGCAGATCGCGATTGCATCGCGAGCAGGCAAATGTAGGGCATCAGCGCCTCGTCTTCGATGTCCTGCCGATCCTGCAATCCGCGTGTTCCCAATCCGAGCAGGTCGAGCAGATAGCGACTGAAGAGATCGCGCGCCCCCATGGCGTAGTTCACATGAAACTGTGAACGCTCCCACGCCCGATAAAAAAGCGAAATCGCGCGACTGTCAAAGATCTCAAAAAACGCTGACAGGCTTGTATCCTTGGCGCGAAGTCTTTCGAGGATCTGTTCGCTGTAGACGTAGGGAAGCACTCCCGAGGGCCCGGTAAGGCCCATGAAGTTGACCATCATCTCCGCAGGTTTCTCGTCCTCGGACGGTCAGACTCTGGATCTCGCTGGCCGGAAATGCCAGCCGCGGATTGGCTGAGAATCGTACGACCTCATCTTCAGGGCAGCGAAGCCGCCCACGTGGCCCTTCGCCTCGTTGAGCCGCTGCAGCAGCGCAACCGCCTGGAAGAACTCGAAGGAACAGGCATCCTCGGCAAGCAATTCGCCGATTGTGGGCTTCGCTATACCAGCAGTCTCCGTCCCGATCTCGGTTCCCATTCGTGGAGTCCCTCCTTTCTTTGCGGTGTGGTGACGCTCAATTGCGTAAAGCTGTTCAAAGATGCCGCGAGCCCGAAGAAACGTTCCAGCACGGCGGCGAACAGGAACGCTCCGCCACCTGAAAACTGATCTTCGTCAATTTCCATATCGATGCGCAGGCCTCGAGCAAAGCTGATGCCTTCTTCTGAAACGAGCCGGGCGAAAGTGGAGCGTGCTTTTGATCTGAAGAATGCTTTGGATCACGTTCTGCGAATAAGCAGTGCGGCCGACGTCATAGAGGCGAAGAATCTCCTGAAGCGCCTCCTTGCCCTCTTCGACGAGAGAGAGATAGTTGAGCGACAAGTGCGATACCAGCCGCCACAGAACACTCTTGCCCAGAGCCGGCCGAACCGGACCAGTCGGTTTGCGCAACGCCACGATCCGCTTCATGTTGGCGGCGCCTTCCATCTCGAAATCGCTGTCCTGGTTGCCAAATGGCAATCGCGCTGGCAGATCCCGGTTTGTGCAGGTCGTGCGAACCGACAGCGCCGTTGCCTCAGGATCGGCTGTCGTCAGCGCCAGATCGACGAGCGAAAGAGAGATGATCGGTTCCGTCATCGTTCGGCCGGGTTGCCGGCCGGCGCCGCGCCAGCCAAAAACAGGAGTGGTCTTCTCTCCGTGCGAAGTGGCGCAACGAATAGAACGGTTCGTATCGCGTGATCTTCTGGTTTGAAGAATCGATCCCTGAAACCTCGTCGACGGAAAAGATCTCGACGGCGTAGGGACGGCGAACGTCGGGAACAACCGGGTATTCGACGCGTCGCTGATTGAGCTGAATCGGCTCGGCCACCTGCTCGAAGAGGTTGACAATCGGAGTGCATCCCAGCCGGAAGGTCTTCTTCGAGAGCTCCAGTTCAAGCCGCTGAACGCGGCCGGTCCCTTCAATCTCAGAGAGCAGAAAGATGATTTCGATCTTGTCTT
Organism: uncultured Acidobacteriaceae bacterium; assembly: GCA_963830285.1. Classification (GTDB taxonomy): domain Bacteria; phylum Acidobacteriota; class Terriglobia; order Terriglobales; family Acidobacteriaceae; genus Telmatobacter. The sequence goes on along the minus strand of CAWHLU010000004.1, from coordinate 92,471 downwards.
TGAAACCGGCCTCGGCAACGGCTTCGAGCCCTGCAATATCGACGAAAAAGAACTTCTCGGGAAATGCGAAATACTCCATCAGCAGCCGATGACCGGCAAACGAGGATGAAGGATAGGGCACCATGCCTTCATCGGGGCCAAAACCGACGGCCTGCAACGACGAGGCGGGCAACGATAACTGGCGGCGCCTTCGATCCAGGCGTCAGATCCCGCACCAGGATGCGATTCAGCCGGCTGAATAGAAGCTCGTAGATGATGTTGACCAGGCCGCCTTCGCCGTCGAGATAGAAACGCAGCTTGTCTGGCTGGAGCGAAGAGAAGGTTACGTCCTTGCCACATTGAAGTTCCAGGCGAATTGCCCAGGGGGAATCCAGGCTCTTGACCGGCGGGGAGAGCTGGCTGGGCGCCCTCAGCTCAGCCGCAGCCACGGCAATCGGCCACAAGCGTGGTGTTGTAGCAGGTGCGAAAGCTGCATGGGACCCCGTTGATGGGCTTGGAGTAGAGCGGCGTGTTGCGGTCGATTTTCAGGCCGCTCGTCAGCTTGCCCTTGTCGGGATCCAGTTGGAACTCGACGACGGACATGGATGGAATAGGGCGTACGAGTTGCGGATAAACCACCGAGAGAAGAGCCTCGGTGATCTCGGGGAATTCGTCATCGAGCTTGAGATGAACGCGCGCGGCCAGAAATGCGAAGGCTTCAAGCAGCCTCTCAACGTGCGGGTCCTCGCATTTCGTCGGCTCGAGGACCAGCCGCGACGCTACCTTGGGATGCTTCTCGGCAAACTGCGCGGCGGACTTTCGCAAATAGTCCAGCTCACGTTCGTAATACAGGAGTAGCTCATCGCGCATCGTCGCCCCCGCTGAGGTGGCAGGTTCCACTCTTCAACTCGATGACCGAGTCAAACGAAATCGGCTCGGGGACGGGGTCCAGCTTCAGCATCGCATCGATCCGCAAGCGAACGTCCTTCTTGCCGGGATTCTCGGTTTCGACCATCACCAGGCGTACATTCGACAGGCGCGGTTCGAAAAGATTGATGGTGGCCAGAATCTGGCGCGTCAGCCGCGTTCGATCGGCGATGGTCGCCATCGACAACGCGGAGAGGTCGGGAAGCCCATAGACGTAAGTGGACCGATTGACTTCCTCCAGGTTCTCACTCGGGAGGATCCGCAATACGCCGGGAATTCAGCAGCCACTCCAGGTCGCGGCGGACAGCGGCTCTTGACCAGTCGCAGAGACTGCGAGCGGCTCAGGAGATTCTCGGCCCTGCTCTCCGGCTCCAGATCGATCAGCCGGTCCAGCACCGAAATCGTAATTGTAGTTTCGCCGAGTGCGCGCGCCATGGCTTACCCCACATCCAACGCCTGCACCGGGTCAAGGCGGCAAATCCGTTCGAAGAGCTTTTGTTTGTCAGCGGCGCTGGCCTGAATCTTCTTGCTGTAGCGCATGAGCTTAGATAAGGTCGCCGGCGATCTGTTCGGGATCCTCCCAGGCGTCCAGCTTGTGCGCCTCAATGGCCGCGGCGATGTCTTCGAGCAGCGGCTGGGCAATGCCGTCTTTTCCAGCAGCAATCGCAAGTTCAATCGTCTCCATGGTGCGGCGAAAACGATGCCGTCCGGATCGCTGTCTGGCGATTTCGACCCGCATGATGGCAAACGCCTTCTCCTCCTGGCCGGCGGCGAGTGCGTCTTTGGCGAGGATGTAGGGGTCGACCGCGTGTGCAAGCCATGTGGGCGCACCGTTGCGGTGTGTTCGCGCTTCGGTCGCCGTTTCTTCTTCGACCGTAGGCGGGGCAGGCGTCGGCGTGCTGCCTAGACTTTGCAACCACTCCCGGTCTCCGGGTTGGCGGCCGGTGTGTCGTCAAGAAGCGTGGCGTCCAGCAACTCCGGTAAGTCGTTCAACAGTGCGCGGAGTTCCGATTGAATTGCCGTTGCGATGGGCTGGTACTCCTCGCCAAGTGCGTTGCAGGCGGCGACGGAGAGCCTCTGCAGATCGAGCCAGGCGCGGCTTCCCGGCAGAGACATGGCCTTCTCACCCGCCTCGAGCAACTCACTCCACCGTTTGGAGATGGCCAGACGCTTGATCTGCTGCCGGACTTCAGTTGGCGGCGCCTCGAGCAACGGGCTGTCGCCAAGACTGCGGGCGCTGCGCAATTCTCCCCATCGGAGGCCGCGCAGTAGAAGATAGGGCGCGGGACTGCTGGGCTCGCGTTTGCGCATGAAGGCGGCGGCCGCGACAATCATCGCCGACGCCTGCCGCATGTCGGTGGGCTCGGTGCCCATCGGCAGGGCCATCCCTGGCGAGGATGTGGATGCATCGAGCGCCAGCGCCGCCCTGTGCTTCCGCAGTCTGTTCGGGCGGCGGTTCCTCGATGGGATCGGGTTCCTTCTCCCGCTTCTTTTCAAGCAGAAGGTGAACGCGAGTACCTGACATCGGTGAGCGCCGCCCTCAGCTTCGTGAATCCCGGGGCATCGTCCTCGAGCTTCTCGTCGCAGAAAGTCTCCAGCTTCAGGACCGTGTCGAGACAGGCGTCGAGATCCTTCTCGGCCTGGAGATAAAAGGCCTTGGGCGTGTCCGCGAATGCCTTGTCAAACACCTCGGGGGCAAGTTTGCCGCGCTGGATCTTTTCGCTGCGAGCCTTGCGATCCTTGTCGGTCTTGACCTGTTCTTCATAGCCGACCTCGCGAGATTCCCTGTACGCGAGGTCAGAGTATCCAGCGGACGCAATGGGCGTGGAGCGAATGGGAAGGTCGAGGGTTAGATTCATCCAGTCAAACGGCTTCGCGCGGAACTCGCGGTCGCCGTCCTCGATTGCCGGATAGACTGAATCCCAAAACTCCGTCGTCAGACGATAAGTAAGGTCAAGGCCAACGCGCAATCCTGGAAAACGCTCCGTTTGTAGTAAGGCTTCCGCGAGATAAGCTGCGAGTTGCAAATCCTTCGAAACTGTCGCAAGGGTATCTTGCGCAAGCTTGATCACCAGCGGCCAGTTGGCCGTTTTGCGTTCGGACTGCCAAGCACCCTGGTCCAGTTCGTCGTCCTGCCGACGCGCTTCCTTGATCTTGTCGAAGATCAGAAGCTTGTTATCGTAGCGCAGATCGATGCCGCTCGGATTTTCTCCGGGAATTGCGGCAAGGATGTCTTCGCGAAGTGGCATATCGACCGACCCCAGACTTGCAGTTTCTTTTCAGTCCGCTGCGGGTACATCCGCCGGTTGTGCAAACTGAAGCGAACGAATCTCCAGAAATGGAAACTCCTCGCCATCTACAAGCAGCATCTTTTGGCCGGTTGGAATTTCCCTTCCCTGCTCATCTGCCGACCAATCGGTGATCCTTCCCAACCAAACGTTCTCATCCTCCTGCTTCCATGAGAACGGATAAATCGCGGGAAGCAGCACTTCGCCCAAATCCATCCCGCGAAAAGACGGCCCAGCCTGAACAAGAGCCGGAGCCCACAGCGTGTCGCGCAATCTTTGAGGCGGACCCATTTCCAGCGAAGCCATGTGCTCGAATGGAATCCAGACGCACGATCCTGCCGCAAAAACCTCAAGCCGGGCGCCAATATCGGGATCCGCGTCGCGAATCTCGCTGAACGGCTTACCATTGAGCGAACCCGGACGCGACGAAGCCTGATCGGAAGGAAATGCCTTTTTCTCGAAGATTTCGTGCCGCGTCTTCTCGGCATGCAGCGCAGCGTAATAGACGATCGCTCCGGTTTCCTTGTCGGGATTGCCGTCGGCCAGAACCGCCAACTGTTTTTCCGCTCGCGCGTAACTCTCCGGAAAAACAGAGCAGCTCAAAGAGGAAAGTGCGTTGGGCCGTGTCAGACGGATGATCACGCAAATAAGCCGTGAGCGCCTGCACGGCTTCTCGCACTTTTCCGGCCTTGAACAGCTCTTTGGGCGTTACTGGCACCGTTCGCCTGCTTGCCTTCCGTTTACCACGGCTTCAGCTTGAGTACGTCAAAGCCCTTGTCGATGAAGCCCTTCAGCGCTCCGCCCTCCTCTGGGTTGTAGCTCACCTTGATCTTGCTGTAGGCGAAACTGATCGACTCCATTGGATTCTCGCTGGAACCAGAGTGCTGAAACGAGGTGATGAGAGCGTCTTCCAGATGGATCTTGTAGTAATCCTGCTGGTCATCGCCCATCGGCTTGTCGTAAATGACGTCCACCGTCTTCAGATAATTGCCGGTAACGCAATCATCGAAGAGCAGAGGCGAAACCTTATCCACCACCTTCATGATGGAAAGGTCGTGCAGGTTCGCGCGGCCCGCGCGGGCTTCACCGCCGGACGAGCCAACACCGATCACTGCGGTCTGGCTGGCTCCGAAGCTGAAAGAGAGAATATCGATGGCACCCTGTTTGCTCGTGCTGGGCCCGGGTCGACCATCGATGATCAGATACGCATTTACTGCCATCGGGAATCTCCTTCGAAGTCGTTCAACTACGTGCAGGTAAGAGCGCCAGGCAAGCTGCCGCCCAGGGTTCCGGCAAAGAGAACCAACGCACTACCGCGCTGCGGCAGGCAATCGGCCACCAGACCGGAGGGAGACAGTAAGTTCATCGAGCTGGAAGTGGGGGCGAAGGAAAGCAACGGCGCGGTACACGCCGGGCTTCCCGGGAACCTCGCTCACATCGATGCGCGCTTCACGCAGCGGACGCTCCGCCTTGGTTGCGGGAGAAGCGGAATCGTCCGGCGTTACATACTTGGTGATCCAGCGATTGAGGAATCTCTCTGCCTCTTCGCGGGACATGAAGCTGCCGATCTTGTCGCGCATCATGGCTTTCAAATAGTGCGCGAAGCGCGAAACAGCCATGATGTACGGAAGCTGAGTCGATAGCCGCGCATTGGCATTGGCCGAGTCGGTATCGTAGGTCTTGGCCTTCTGGCAGCTTTGCACGCTGAAGAAAGCGGCATAGTCCGTTCCCTTGCAGTGGACCAGGGGCACGAACCCCAAGTCCGCGAGTTCTTTTTCGCGACGATCGGTAATCGGGATCTCCGTCGGGCATTTCAACGCCTGGTCGCCTTCGTCGGTAGCGAACGTATGTGCTGGAAGGCCCTCCACCAGTCCGCCGCCTTCCACGCCGCGCATGGCCACGCACATCCCATACAGCGCATAGGACTGGGTCATCTTGGAGCCAAGCGCGTAGGCGGCGTTCATCCACAGGTACTTCGAGTGATCGGTTCCATCGACGTGCTCTTCATACCGGAACTCGTCGACGGGCTTGGTTTCGGCGCCGTAAGGCAGCCGGCCCAGGGTTCGTGGAAGCGCCAGAGCAACGTAACGCGAATCCTCGCTCTGCCGGAAAGACTTCCACTTCGCATATTCCGTGCTGTCGAAGATCTTGGCCAGATCTCGCGGCGCATCGAGGGACGTGAAGCTCTCGAGGTTCAGGAGGTCGGGAGAGGCGGCGCTGACAAAAGGCGCATGGGCCTGAGCGGCGATATGCGAAACGCCTTCGAGCAGCGCCATGTCTTCAGGATGCTTCCCGAATTCGTAGTCGCCGATCAGCGCGCCAAAAGGAGCTCCGCCGAATACGCCGTACTCTTCTTCGTAGATCTTCTTGAACAGAGCGCTCTGATCGAATTCCGGAGCCTTCTCGATGTCGCGCAGAAGTTCCTTCTTCGATGCGTTCAGCACGCGGATCTTGAGGCCGACGCCGGTCTCGCTGTTGTCCATCAGGTACTTCAACCCGCGCCAGGAGCCCTCGAGCTTCTGAAACGATGGGTGGTGCAGGATTTCGTTCAACTGGATAGAGAGCAGGTGATCGATCTGCGCGATGCGCGCATTGATCATCATCTCCGCATCCTTGGCGATGGTCATCGATCCATCAAGTACCTGGGCACACGAATTCCTTCACCAGATCTTTGCCGCGCTCCCGGGCTGAAGTGTCAGCCCCAAAGCGGCCCTGCTCGACAATCTGATCGAGCAGACTGGCTTCGCTGCGTCTCGACTGCGCTGGCTGCATGGCGCCGCTTTCGCAACCGCTTCAGGCATTGGAACCTCCTGGGCCAATCTCGCCCTTCAGCTTGTCCAGCTTTTCAGTGTTTCCCACCGCTTCAAGCAGCAGTTCCTCGAGCTTGTCGTTGCCCTGCAGCGAACCGCGCAGGTCGCTGAGCCGCGTGCGCAGATCCAGCAGTTCCTTGAGCGGCTTGACCTGCTTGGCGACATTGGCAGGCTCGAAGTCCTCAAACTTGCGGAATTTCAGATCGACCTTGAGATTGGCAGCATCCGGACTCGTCGCTCAGCTTGTTCTCGACCGCAAAGGACAGATGCGGCTTCATTCCTTCGAGCACGGTGTCGAAGTTATCGGGATTGACTTCCACGAACTTCCGCTCCTTCAGCTTGGGCAAGCGGTTGTTCGGGGTTACCCGTAAAGTCCCCGAGCACTCCCACGACGAAAGGCAGTTCCTTGATCTCAATCGCGCCACCCACTTCAACGTCGTAGGTTATCTGCACGCGAGGAGGACGGACACGGTCAAGTTTGTGTTGCGCACTCTGTTTTGCCATGAGTCAATTCCTCTTAACAGGCTGTGAAAGTCGTCGCTTGAAACTTATCGGGAACGCAAATTGACAGGACGACCTCGGTTCGGAGAATCGGCGATTCTTGCAAGGTTTTGGGAAGCCCGGAGCAAGTTCCGGATGCAACTGCTCCAGCATTCAATCTGTGCGAATTCAGTGCGTTCTAGTTGATACCACAGGCTTAGAAGACCGGTCAAGGCAAAAACTCATGAACTGTGGCGAAGACTTTGCGCACATTGAATTCAGCCAAATTTCTTCACGCTCGAATAGTGTCGATCATTGGCCTTTCGTTTCAGTCAAGCGAGTTGAACAAGTCGTAAAAGCCGAACGATTCGATCTTCCAGGCGCTGCAATCAGTCGTGGAGAGCCGATGCGGAAACGCAAAATGGCAGAGATTCACTGCGTCGCGGTGATATCTTACACGTCATGCTAAGGCTGCTGTCTCGACAGGGTTTTCATCGACTGCGTCAATTTCTTGGCGAGGCCGGATACGCCGAGCCCGACCTCCGCAAAGCCCTCGGGGCTGCGGAATTGCCTTCCCGCCAGCTGCGCAATCGTGCCCGGCTCCTCGATCGCACGGCCGAACCTACTGCCCTGAACATTCTCATTCGCTGGTTCTGGATCGGAATCCCGCAACCAAAGTCAGTGAGCTCCTCTCTCCTGCCCCAGGAGTTCATTTCCTTGCTCGTGGAAGCAAGACTCCTGGAGAGCGACGGAGAGGACCTGAAACCGGGAGCGATGCTCCTTCCCGTCGATGAGTTCATTGTCGCTTCCGATCATCCGTCGGCCATCGAGCAACGGCTGTCGGATCTCGTACTTTGGCCAAATCCTACCAGCAAATTCCTGTCCCGATTCGCCGTACGGAGGCGGTCGCGCGCCACGCTGGACCTGGGCACCGGCAGCGGCATTCTAAGCCTGTATGCGTCTCGCTTCAGCGACTCCGTTATTGCGACAGACCTGAACGAGAGAGCTGTAATCTTCGCGAGGTTCAACGCCCAACTGAATGGCATTGAGAACATCGAAGTGATCCCCGGCGATTGTTTTGCTCCTGTAGAAGGCCGGCAGTTTGACCTCATCCTCTCGAACCCACCCTTCTTCATCACTCCCAGTGCGGACTACCTCTTTTGCGACAATTCGATGGAGCTGGACGGACTGTGCCGGCGCCTGGCCAAGGAGGCCCCAGGCCACTTGAACGAGGGCGGCTTTATGGAAATGCTGTGCGAATGGGCGCAAATCGAGGGGCAGACATGGGAAGAACGCGTGGCAGAGTGGCTGCAGGAGACCGGCTGCGACGCCTGGGTAATGAAAGGAATTACGCAGGATCCCGAGGAATACGCGCAGCATCGCATTCGAGAAACCTCGCAGGACTCGAGCCAGGATGACGCCCACTACGCCGACTACATGCGTTATTACCGCAACCGTGCGGTGGAGGCAATCCACGACGGATTGATCGTGATGCGGCGCAGGAGCGGTCAGAATTTCGTTCGCATTGAAGAGGTCCCGCCTACCCCGACCGGTGATCTGAGCGAATTAATCCTTTCGACATTTGCGGCACACGACTTGCTGCGCGAAAACGATACGGATGAAAAGCTTCTCGCAATACGGCCCATGCTCTCGCCCCACGTGCGGCTCGAGCAGATTTGCAAGCTGGAAGATGAAAGCTGGAAGGCGGAGTCGCTCACCCTGCGGTTGAGGAGCGGCTTCCCCTTTCACGTGGATGTTCAGCCGCTTGTCACAGATTTTCTGACCAAGTGCGACGGGAATCGCTTGGCCTCGGAGGCGATTGAAGCCTTTGCGAAACAGATGAACATCGACCTGGAGCGAGTTACCCCGGAGTGCCTGAAAATGATTCGAAAACTGGTGGAGCGGGGACTTATGGTTGCGGCAGGCCCGGGGAACGAAGCCGCCGGTCCAACGATCGATGCCGTGATGCAAGAGACGGATTGAAACGCAGGGTTGCCCGGCCACACAAGGACCTGCGGGTGTATATTGAACCATCCAAAATACCTTGACCGTGGCGCGAATGTGGCAGACTAATTAGGGAGTTGTTGCAAAGCCTTAGATGGCTCTGATCTGACGGAGGGGACATGGCGAAGTTGATGGGGAATCTTCGCATAACCGCGGTACCAGCTTCGGAGGGTACACGGCCCCACTTTGAACTGGTCTTCGTACCTTATGCGGGCCGGTTGAGCACCAAGCCTGCGACGGCAGAGACCTACGACGATCTTGTGTCATTGCTGATTGAGCTAAAGTTCAGCGAAGACGATTCCTCCCGGTGGGCGGGAAAAGCACGGTCTCAGGGATTGATCCTGATCGACAGCGTCGAGCGCACCGATGTTCTGCTCCGCGAAAAAGGCCTGCTGGCGTAAGACCAAGCCGATCCTCAACAGGATTCGCTCGATATCGCGATTCCGAAATGCGGCCACAACTCTTCAGCCGCGTCTGATCGGCCCCGATCAAAGGCGAAGTCGCTGGCAGCGCGCAATCATTTCGCCTTGATCAGGAAGATCATGACCACCAGGATTGTGACCAGCAGAAAGGTGTTCACAACCAGCAGCATGGGAACAAGCGCTTCCAGTTTCCCTTTGGGAGCGCCGACCGCTGGCGGGGCGGGCATTGGCGGCAGATGCGGAGCCGGAACGACTGGTGGTTGCATCGCCGGCATGGGGGCGGGGCGCGGCGCCATCGCGGGTGCTGCCGGGACTGCCGGAGCTGCAGGCATGGCCGGCACAACGGGACGAACAAGAGCAGGAGTTGGAGGCGGTGCCGCGGGTGCAGGCGACGGAGCAGGAGCGGCGGGTGCGCTCGCGACTGCCCTCGTTGGCGCGGAAATGATCCGCGTGTACTCCCCGGGGCCGGAATCTTGTTCCCGAATCGGGGGAGCTGCGGGAGCCTCCACCACGGGAGCCGGCGGCATCTCGGCGAGCCGATGAATGAATTGTGTAACTCCACCCGACTCGAATTCGGCGGGTGCGGTCGGCTTGGCGACCGGCTGAAAGGGAGCCTGCGATCCCGATCGGTATGCCGCCGGCTCTGAGGCGCGCGAGCCGGCGCCCGAGGAGGCCTGGGAGGAGAGCGACTGAATCAGGCTCGTGATGCTTTGAGGATCCTGGCCGGACGAGATCGGCGCCTTGACCGGAGTGCCGAAAGCAGAATCGCTGCGAAAAGGATCGGGAGTGCTGCTGGGACGAGGTGTGTCCGGTCGAAACGCTGCCACCGACGGGGGCTGAACCGGCTGGACAGGAACAGCTTCAACCTTTGCGGGCTGCTTGAAGAATTGCGAGAAACTGGTCTCGGCAGAAACCGCGTCTGAAACTCCGGGCGACGAAAATCCCTTCGCGCGAGGCGGACCTGCTTCCGGTGCCGGCTCGCTGATTTTTGCGGATGGCTTCGGCGCCGCAGAAGCGCCCTTCACAAAGATGCGGGTGAATTCGCCGCCCTGCCCTTGTTTGGCCGCTGGATCTTGTTCCGACCAGGCTGGCGGAAAGCCTTCTCCCGCAGCCGGCTGGCGCGGGGCCAATGGACCAGGCGGTGTGGCCGGCGGTCTTCCACCGCCAAAGATCGCGGTGAATTCGCCCTTGTCGCTCCCGGATTGCGGCCGGACGGGCGGCACATCCTGAGGTTCCTTGGCTGGATGTGAGGCTCCGAAGTCAAAGTTCGCCGCTGGTTCTGCCGGCTTGCCCCCCGCTTGCTGGTCAAGCGTACGAAAGAACATCGCCGTCGCACTGAGAGGATCGTCTTCCTCCCCGCCTTTTGGTCCTGCATTCGATTCGTTAGTCATGGAGCGATTCCCTTTCCGTCTGGAACGGGGGTTCAATGCGAGGATTACACGTACGTCGCACGGAGGTAAAGGAATTCCCGATGGTCCGCACCATTACCATCGATCAGGGCTTGCCCGGCTACAGGCGGCAATGCTTTATGTGTCTTTACCCTAGCCGAAAGGTTTGGGGTATGCTCTTATTGATTCGCAGACCGGTCCGTTCCCGTAATCTTCTTCCGAGGCTGGCAAGGTCAGCCCGTAACCGATCTTTCGCGCGTGTATGACTTCAGGAGAGACTCTGATGCCAGGAGCAGCGCCCCAAACGCAAAACCTCGCTTCTTGTTATGAGAATGCTCTGACGATCATTTTGCGTCTGTCGTCATTGCAGCGAAGTTCTGCGACCAACTCCCAGGACTTCCGAACAAGCATCCGCGCCGCCCTCAAGGCTGCGATGGAACAGGCCAAGTCCCTCGGCTATTCCAGCGAGGTAAACCAACTTGCGTTCTTCGCGGTGGTGGCACTGCTCGACGAAAGCGTTCTGAAAATGCAGAACCCCGCATTCGCCGACTGGGCACAGCGACCGTTGCAGGAAGAAATGTTCCTTCACAACCGCGCCGGAGAAGTCTTTTTTGATCATCTGCGAAATCTGCTTTCACGCCAGGATTCTGCCGACACCGCGGATTGCCTGGAAGTGTATTGCCTTTGCATGCTTCTCGGCTTCCGGGGAAAGTACGCCCTGGGCCCGAGCAGGTCTTACGTCTCGGGCGCTTCGCAAACGGAGCATTGGGGAGCTTCGCGCACCAGCGGCGAACTGGATGCGCTTATCCGGCAATGTCGCGAAAAGATCGATCGCATTCGCGGGCAGGCCAGTTTCTTGCCCGATGAGCCATTCGTGCCCGTGAAGCAGCACACGACCGTCGATCGCTGGAGTCGCGGCCTTGCGATCGCGGCTGCAGTTCTCGCCGTGATACTGCTGCTCTCATTTACCGGTGCATGGTTTGCATTGAGTTCGGGCGCCGCGCAGCTCGGCTAGCGTTTGCAATCTCTGGGGGATTCGCTTGCTCGCTTATTTGCTTGCCATCATCATCGTCGTGATCGCCGCTGCTCTCGCGTTCGGGCTCGCCGCCCTGCTGCACCTGCAGGGACTGACCTACGTCCTCTTCGTGGTGATTCTCCTCCTGCTCGGCATAGGGGCAGCCGTAACCATCGTGGTGATGCATCACCGGAACAAGAAGCAGAGGGCGCTTGAAGAAGACCCCGGCGACAGCGGCGCTCAAAGCGAACTTGATCTTCTGCTGAATGCCGCCAATCGCAAGCTGCGCGAATCGCAACAAGGCGCCAAATCCCTTGAATCGCTCCCCTTGATCTATATCCTGGGTGACCCTGGATCGGCCAAAACGACCATGGTGCTGCAGTCCGGGCTGGAGCCGGAGTTGCTCGCGGGCTCGGCGTCCCAGACCGGCGAACAGGCTCCGACCCAGACCCTGAACCTCTGGTATACGCGATTCGCAGCATTCCTCGAGATCGGACCGGCAATCCGCCAGAGCAACGCACTTCTTGCGCGCCTCATGCACCGCACACGCGCAACCGCATACCGCTCCGCATTTGGCACCGGCGCTCCGCCGCGGGCCGTCATCGTGTGTCTCAGTGCGGATCAATTGCTGGCGCCTCAGGGAGCCGATTCACTGCTCGGCTCGGCCAGAACTGCCGGCGCGCAGCTTCGCGAGATCAGCCGGATCTTCGGGATGCCGGTTCCGGTATACGTCGTTGTAACGAAGATCGATCGCACTCCTCATTTCGAGGAATATGTACGCAATCTCTCCGAGGACGAGGTTCGCCAGATACTGGGCGTCCCCCTCGGCCGTATCGATAGCTCTGCGGGAACCTACGCCGATCAGGCATCGCGCACGCTGTCCGCAGCGATGGATGCGCTGGTCTTCAAGCTCGGCGGTTTCCGCGTGGAAATGCTGCACCGCGAAAACGAACCCGCCAATGTCCCCGGCGTTTACGAATTTCCGCGCGAATTCGGCAAACTGCGCAAGAACCTGAGTCAGTATCTTGTGGAACTCTGCAAGCCAAGCCAGTTGAGCGCCAATCCTTACTTGCGCGGCTACTACTTCACCGGTGTCCGCGCTCGCGTTGTGGAGCGCGTAGCCGCTGCACCGGCCGCGGTCCAGGCTCCCGCCGCCAAGGATGCAGGCGCGACACAATTCCTCAATCTCTCTTCGCTGCGCGCTCAAGCTGCGGGCCAGGCGGCCGCACCGGTCGTCACCTCCGCCCGGATTCCACAATGGACGTTCCTGCCACGCCTGCTTCCGGAAGCCATTCTCGGCGACAAAAGCGCGCTCACTTCCACGCGGCAATCCGCGCCGGCAAAGCTCTTCCGCAGGATTCTCTTCGGCTCGATGGCGTTCGTGTTCGCGCTCTTCACGGTCCTGATTCTTGTTTCGTATTTCAAGAACGCCGCGCTGGAGAGCCGCATCCGTGAAGATGCGCACGCGTTGCCGGTGGAGAGCGCCACGGCAACGCCTGGCTTGTCTGATTTGCGCACGATGGATGATTTGCGGCAGGTGATCGTGCAGCTCGATGACTACGATCACAATGGGCCGCCGCTCCTCTATCGCTTCGGACTGTACCAGGGACACAAGCTCGCAGATCGCGCACGGCGCGCGTACTTCGATCGATTCCGACCAATGTTCCTGAGTTCGACGCAGCAGGGATTCGCGCAGTTCCTGGCATCCCTGCACGATGTTCCGCCGAATCCCAGCGACTCCGCCTCTTACCAAGCGACCTACGACCCGCTCAAGGCCTATCTGATCACCACGAACCACTCGGACAAGAGCCAGACGACATTTCTGACACCGGTCTTTTTTCAGTACTGGAAGGGTGCTCGAACCATCGACATCGATCAGGAGCAGTTGGCAAAAAAGCAAATCGACTTTTACGGCAATGAGCTTCTTCACAAGCCGCCGTATGCAATCGATCCCGATGACACGATGGTCATGCGCACCCAGGTTTACCTGTCGAAGTTCCTCAAGAACACAAGCATCTACCAGAACATGCTTACGGAAGCCGACAGGAAAAACCCAAGCGGGATCGACTTCAACAAACAGTATCCAGATGCCGTCAAGTATGTAAGCGACAGCCATGTGATTCGCGGCGCCTTCACGCATGACGGTTTCGCCTTTATGAAGGACGCCCTGCAGCATCCGGAGAGGTATGCGCACGGTGAAAAATGGGTCCTCGGGGATCAGACCGGCTCAAACCCGGATGTAGCGGGTATCGGAAAGGATCTTAGTGCGCAGTACTCAGGCCGATTATCTGAAGGAATGGCACCAGTTCCTGACGAGCGCGCACGTGGCACCATGCGGAGGCTTGAAGGAAGCTCCAAAGGAGCTCGCCGCGCTATCGCGGACCAACGTCGCCTATTCTTGAGCTCTTTGGAGTCATCTCGCACAACACAGCTGTCGACGACCAGACAGATTAAGTCCGTCTTCCAGCCGGCACAGTGGCTGGTCGATCCCAACGCAACCGACAGGCTGATCGGCGCCGGCAACAACGGAGACTACATCACGGCCCTCGGCAATCTGGGCATCGAGCTCTCGAACAGCTCGGCTGCAGAATCCTCAGCTCGCTCACCGATCCGGCGGCTTTCGCGCAGGTTTCGCAGTCGCTCGTTACTGCGAAAGTGCGGTGCAGCAAGCCGCCCGAGGCATTCAATATCGATAAGGACACGCACACTGATGAGCTCGTTGCCGATCTTGATGAATCAGCCAATCGATTGTGTCGCGAGGCTCCAGCCCGAGTCGCTGGTGCACCGGCCAATGCGCGGCGGCGCACAAAATCTGCTCCGCAATCGATCCGCTGCTCGGAAAATTCCCGTTTGCCAGCAACGCACAAAGCTCAGGCAAGCCTACCGGAAGTCGATAGCGTCTTCGCGCCGGAAACTGGCGCTCTCTGGACAGACCTATATCACGACATTGAAGCCATTTCTGATCCAGACCGGTCCGCAACTCGAGCGCCGTATGAACAGGCTCCGAACGCCCCAGGCATCCGTCAATCCGCGCTTTCTCAACTATTTTAACCATGCCGCACGCGTCAGCAACCTGCTGTATCGGGACCAGGCCAGAAGTCGGCTTCGTTCACCTTCACGCTTCGATTCATTCCCGGGAATCGATGTGAATAAGCGCGCACGTTCGTCCTGGATGGACAGAAAATACTCAACCGGGCAACGCCCGCAGCAATTCACGTGGAACGGCACAAATGCGCGAGAAGCATGCGTGGTCTACGACGACAACCACGAAGCCTTATGAGAGGGCACGTGGGCACTCTTCCAGCTGGTGCAGCGTCGCCCAGAAAACGCGAACTGATCGCCGGGCGGCATACCGCCTCGATTTCCCGATCACGAAATCACTATTCGCGGGACGCAAGACGAGGCGATTCCAAAGGTCACTTTCGAACTCTCCGGTCCAGGCGCAGATCTGCTCGGTGGCGACGCGTTTGCAGGGTTGAGCTGCGTCAGGCCGGTCGCCCTCAAGTAGATCGCAGTTCCGATCAGATAATCGGCGTGAAGGCTTCCAGCTCATCCGGTGGCGTGTCGGAATCTCCCTGCGTCTCATTGCCCTCGATTTGCGGTATTTCCACGGGCTTCTCGATCACGCGCAACAGGACGCATGTGATGTTGTCGACGCCGCCGCCGCGCTTGGCGATGTCGATGAACGCCTGGCAACTGGCCGTGAGGTCCACGCCGGTTCGTAATACGGTCGCAATCTCTTCCGGCTGTACGTATCGCGTGAGCCCGTCGGAGGCGAGCAGCAGAATATCGTCCGGTTGCAGTTCCGCCCCATAAAGGTCGGGGTCAACCGCATCCTCCGCGCCAATGGCCCGCGTAATCATCGATTGCAAACTGGACGTCGCTGCAGCTTCGAGAGAGATTTCGCCGGCGCGCAGTGCTTCCGCCAGCAGGGAATGATCCTGTGTAACCTGCAGACAAGAACCGCCGCGGATCATGTAGGCCCGGCTGTCGCCTACGTTTCCGAATACAGCCCGGTCGCCATCGAGACAAGCGCAAACCAAAGTTGTTCCCATGCTCATCAGGTTTGGGTTCTGTGCCGCGGCCTCGCGCACGGCCTGATTCGCGTCCACGATGGCTTGCATCAGGCGATTGGCGACCGGCATCGGTTCACCTTCGCTGCGCATGGCCGCACTCGATGCGAAGGATTCGATCAGCGAACGAACCGCCAACCCGCTTGCCACTTCGCCTGCAGCCCTGCCGCCCATGCCATCGCAAACGACGTAGAGATGCTGCTCCGCATCGTATCCGTAGCTGTCCTCATTGTTGAGGCGCTCGCATCCGATGTCGGTGATCGCCGCGAAGTCAAAGGAAAGCTCGGAAGGGTCGGTCATGTCGGAAGCGCCTCACCCAGCGTATTTCAGCTTGCCACAACCGGCCGCCGGCTTGAGAAAATATCTCCTCGGAATCCCCAGATTCTCGGCATCGCTTGAATGCCGGTCCTGCCAGCTTATGGAACTTCGACGGTTTCCTCGCCTGGATCGACGAAGGTGATTACTCCACCCCAGATGCACATCAGCTGCGACACATTGTCGAGCGTGGGGAACTCCGCCAGTAGAACGGTCGGAGCACCGGCAACCCACGGAGCAGGCGTGTTTGGTATGCAGGGCATCGGCGTCAAAACGCCCATCGCTGCCGCCGTCGCCGCGGCAACCTCAGGATTCGCCGGTGACATGCACATGCCGAACGGCATGATATTGACCATCGGGATATGATCCATGATGTTGGCATCCGGCATTTCGTCGGTGAAGACCTTGTTTGTAGGAAGCACAACCAATGAACTGGGAGCCACTCCAAACGTACATTGCATCATCGCTCCCATGCAGACCTGCATCGGCATATCCGAGCCCCCTTTCGCCAGCAATGAGTGTACCCGACATGTCAACGGATTCCGCGCCCGTTGTCAACAACGGCATTGAACTCTGCGTCCCCGTTGAGCAACGAATCCGAAAGCAAAATCTTGCCGGATCGCCCCGTCGGCATACCTGCCGAACTTCCGATTCAGCCGGACTTGTCCTGAGTCCAAGAAGAAATCCTCATTGACAGGCATAGGACAATGAAGGTTGATTGCAGTGAACCGAGTTGATGTACCAGAGCCCGCCAGGCTTTCTCTTCACCGAGATCGTCATCTTAGGCTCAGTCTTCTTCCCGTTAATCGTGAGGAACTGCTCGATCTGCATCCTAGCATCATCGCCGGAAATATCCTGACCCAGGATCTGGTAGGGCGCCACCAGCCGCTTGCTGCTCTTGAAGAACTGGTCAAAATCACTGGCTTGAGAAGGGCTGATCGTCGGCCATATCGCTCGCAGTTTGTCCATGCTTCGCGATTGGTATGCGTCCGCGTACTGATCCAATGCCCAAAGGATTCCTTTGACATCATCAGCGCGCGGCTGGACGTTGCCCGCGGGCTGGATGGGCGGATTCTCTTGCGGTCGCGCAGTCTTTGCCGTCTGTATCGCGATCTCCTTATTTGCTTCTCCCGCATGATGGCCCGCCGGGTATTCGCGCAGGTAATCCGCATAAGGCATCCGCTTTGCCGGCTCCTACCGCCCTATATCCAGGCGAGATCATCCAGCCGGTCTGCGGCAAGGGTGTGGTATGGGCCGCCAGGATGCCGCGCCAGAAACGAACTGATCTGAGATATATCAGTTGAGTTCTGCAGACTTTGCCATTCAAGCCGGTCCAACTCCGCGGTCGCTGCAACATAATGGGCACCCTGGCTCGAAGGATACCTGCTTAGAAAATCGTGATATGCAGCTGCCGTTGCGGTAAGGGACGCCCTCTGCCAATACAGGTTCTCCAGTTCAGAATCGGCCTGCCCGCGCCTGGATGAGTTCGGATATTTCGACAGAAAACCTTCGATTGTCGCAATGTCCTGGCTCTTTTCCGCATGATCCCACGCAACTTGCTCGTCTGAGGTCAGGGGGGCAGGCGCCTTGAAATCGGCACGCGACACCGTCACGGTCGCATTCGACTTGACCTGCTTCGTATCCGCGAGGAGTTCCTGGTTTCCGTCCATCAACTTCAGATGGTGTAATCCCGCGTCGACTGACCATCCTCCGCCCTTGTCGGGCCCCGGCATCTGAGCCTCGTCCACAAACAACCGATCCGTCGGATGCAAACCCGTCACCACGAGGCGCCCTGGATGAACCTCAATTTTGCCCGACGTGCCTGTCCCTTGTGAATTTGGCACAGGTGATTCCACTTTCGATAAGGTGAGGACGATTTTGTCGTCCTGCGTCAACGTCCCGGTTTTCTGCGCCTGAGTGTAGTTGGCAAGGTTCGCCGTAGCCTCAAACGTTGTATTCGGAGGCAGCGTGTACGTGCAGGGCCGGGATGTGCATTGCCGGCCATTGACTTCGACGCTTGCTTCGGCTGGAGAAGTCTCGATCGTCAGCGTGAAGGAACCGCTCGAAGAACGGTGCAGTGCGAACCACCCGACCAGGACTGCCGCAATTATCGCCACGCCGGCGACAGAACCGATCATCAGCGCTTTGGAATTCTTCGGCTTTTCCTCAACGGGCTCGCGGCAGGATCTGGCTGCCGGTTCGTCTCAGCGTGTCTCGACTCGCCGTGTCTCGCTGAGCTCTATCCGTCCGGCTAAGGGCTTCCTGCGCCTTCAGCAGAGATGAGCGAAGTTCCACACTATCCGGATACGCCTGCACCAGATCTTCCAGCCTTCGAAGCGATGAGGCCAGAACCTGCGGCTCAATCGTCTGCTGGGCGCTCCACCGCCGTTCTTCTTCTCGTACTCGTGCAATCTCAGACTGGAGGAACCTGTCTTTTGCAGCATCGACTGCGGAATCCAACTCCCTGCACAACGAAATGAGTGTGCGCTCATTCGGGTACCTGTCGTGCACCTCCGATGCTCTGCGTCTGATCGCCTCAAGCTCCGCCGTCGAGGCGTTATCATGTGCAGACCGCGCCAGCGTTTCGAGTTCTCCCTGAACCAGGTCGTGCTCCACGCGCCGCCCGCGAATCTGTGCCGCCACCCGCACAAGATTCCGCTGAATTTCGTCGATGTTCGGGAAGGCAAGCGCCTTGCTCCTGGCCTCTTCCATCAACCGTTCCGCGTCATCGACGCTGCGCGCCGTAAGCGCGCGGTTGGTAATCTCCTCAACCTGGCCTAGAAAATCCGAGATCGCCTTTCGCCGCCTGTCTCCTGCTTTCCGAACTGACTCGACCGCCGAAGCAACTGCTGATTCCTCCGCTTCCGGCGAACTGATCGAGATCGCATTCTGCAGCAGCTGCGAGATCGATTCCAGCGATGGAGCCTCAGCAATCGCGCCTTCGAGATTCGCGATTTCACGAATTCGCGATTCAAGCCGCTTCTGCCGCCGCTCGACCTCGAAGTGAATCTGCTGCATGAGAGCGCCGACCTGGGGTTCATCTTGATACGGCGTCGCAATGGAATTCGCGCGACCCGTCAGTTCCCGCCCATCTTCAAACCGGACTCGGCCAATCTCGTCCGCGATCTGCGACAGTTCGTTGATCACCCGCGTCCGGTCTTCCTTCGCGGCTTCAATCAGCCTCGTGACCTCGTCGCAAGCGGTGCGGATATCTCTTTCGCGTGGGAATGCGGCCTTGGCCTCAACCACCCGTCCTGACCCCCTGCTGCGCAAGGCTGCATCCGATGACTGCGACAAAGCCCTCGAAAAATCAGACAGCTCGGCGAGGAGCTGCTGCTTGCCCTCCACTCTCAAACGAACCTGTTCGATCAGCGGATCGCATATTCTGCGCGTTTGCTCATCCGCTTCCGTGCTTTGCAGCCTCTTTGAGAGGTCGGTCGCCAGCATCTCCAGAAACCCGATCTGCTCGCGCTCATCGAGAGCTTTTTGCAGGCTGGCCCCTTCTTCCCGGGCGCGGCGCCGATATAACTCCTTCGCTTCGACCGCTGCCTGATCGGAGGCTGCTCTCTGAGTGGTGACATCTTGATCGAGCTGTATCTTGTGAGCTTGCGCCAGAAGCGCTTCGAAGTTCGGCTCGGCCGGGATCTTCATCAGCCCGGAATCAAGAAGGCGGATGGCCCCGTCCAGGTCTCCTGCTTCAATCATTTCTCTGGCAGCAAGACTCTGGTTCTGCACGAATCTCCGTCTTTCCGAAATTCCCTTCTGTTTCTCGGCAATGGCCCTGAGGCGGAGGAGGGTCTGTTCGTTCGGAAATTTGCCAAGCGCCAGTTCGCATATTGTGAATGCGGATGAAAAATCCTCGGTACGCAACGCCCGGTCGATCTCTTCGGTAAGATCAAGCAGTTCCTTGCGGCGGAGCTCCTGCTCCTTTCCTCGCGTTGCCCACTGCATCAGTTCCCTGACGTTCGAATCTGCCGGGTCCAGTTCCCCGGCTCTGCGCAGAGACTGAATTGCATCTTCAAATTGGCGTTTCGAGATTCCTTCGCGAGCGCTGTCGACCAAGCTCTGGACCTGCGTCCGGCGTGATCGCTCAGCCAGATCGTTCTCGATCATGGCGGCAAGCACTCGCGCTTCTGCGCTATCCGGCTTGTACGAAAGCACCTGTTGAACGGCAAGCTTTGCTTCATCCAGATCGCCGGCCAGCATCGCGGATTCGGCACGGCCCAGCAGCTCCCGAACGCTCTTGTTGAGCGAGACAATTTTCTTGACTTCCTCCCGAAGCGCCAGGGACGCGGGATCCTCGGGATCCAGCTGCACCGCCTGCTCAATGCACGCCATCGCTTCATCGTATTGCTGCCCCGCCAGCGCTACCTGGGCCTGCGAGCGCATCTGGATGACCTGTGCTGCTCTCTCCTTGTTCTGGATCGCCTTACGGACTTCGGCGAGGAGCCGGTTGGCGCGCTCATGATGTCGATCCAGCCGGGTGATCTCAAGCAGTTGCTGCTTTGCCCGCTCGAGCTCGCCGCGCTCGATCGCAGCTTCGGCCCGTTTCAGAAACTCAGCCGTCATCCCCTGCTTGAGCTTCCGCTGCACGCTCAGCAGGTCGAACCCAAACTCTTCCGCGGTTTGATATCGGTCCTGCGGCTTTTTCGCCAGTGCGCGATAGATCGCGGCTTCCAGATCCGGCGGAATGTCCGGAACATAATTGCGAAGGGGCTCAGGATCTTCTCGGAGGATCTTGACGAAGGTCGATCCCGGGTCGCTTCCCTTGAACGGGAGCGTGCACGCGATCAGTTCGTAGGCCAATACACCGGCTGAAAAGATGTCGGTGCGGGCATCGATCGGCAACGAATTGATTTGCTCCGGCGACATATAGGAAAGGCTTCCTACAAGCTGGCCGGTCTGCGTCACCGCGGTCTCAGCGCCGGCGATGCGAGCGATGCCAAAGTCGACCAACTTGGCGGTGCCGTCTTTCAGGAGAATCACGTTCGCGGGCTTGACGTCGCGATGAATAACTTGCGGCGACCGGTCGTGGGCATACTGCAGTCCGTCGCAAACCTGGACAAGGATGTCCAGTTTGTCAACGAGCGGCATCGGCCGACGCTCCGAAACGATGCGCGAAACCGGTTCGCCCTCGAGGCACTCCATTACCAGGTAGGGATCACCATCCTCTACGCCGCTCTCATAGACGGTGACGATGTTCTTGTGCTGGAGGCTGGCGGTGGCGACAAGTTCACGGCTGAAGAACTTCTCTACTTGAGAGGTCTGTGCGTCAGATGCGCCCGAGCGCTTAAGCATCTTGATGGCGACAGTTCGATTCAGGGCAGCATCGCGGGCGCGATAGACGATGCCCATACCCCCGGCTCCGATGACGTCTATTACGGCGTATTTGCCGATTCTCGTTATCGTGGGCTCTGTCTCTTTAGCCACACTGCCCCTGAGCTCCCCGACCCCGATCTTTCCAAGAGAGCAAAGCGCCGCTTCAATCGAATCTGATTCCTCCGCGCGGGCCTTCAACCGACCTGGTGAATTTGGCCCGGGGAACGCGCTATCAGGAAGGTATCACAAGGTTTTTCGCTTGGGAATATGAGAAACCGCCCGGGGCGTCACCCCGAATGGCAAAGGCAGGACGCACATTCTCCCCTTCGCCGCCATCCCTGCGGCCCATTCTGTCGGCTTAGGCTCGTCGGCGAAGCACGTTTCTGAACCGCAGAACCTTTTTTGCTGCTGCGATTTCAGCCTGTGCCGCCTTCCACTCAGACTGTACCGGAAGGCTGGAATACGGCAGCCATGGTGAGCATTTCTGCAGAAGCCCCTCCGCTCCGGCCGCGTCATCTGCTCCAAGTGTCAGTTTCGCGGTCTCGACGCTCTTCTTCAGTTGTTCATCGGCAACCAACTGCATCCTCGCGTTGAAACGCTTCTCAAGATTCTCGGTTCCCGGCACCGCTGTGCCGCCGGCTCCGGTTGAAGACGACTGGAAGCCCTCAGGACACTCCGACCTATCCAGACTGGCGTAGGCAGCACCGATCACTGCCAGCCTCGCCGCCTCCTCAGTCCGTTTGACGGTGCACAGCTGAAGCGCCGCTTGTACGTCCTTGGCCCGCTGCACCCCGAGAGACTCGGCGGAAATCAATCCGATCGCCGCGTCGAACAACTCTGCTTCACACAGCGCGCGAACCTCGGAGATTACATGCTCAACCCTCTGGCTGAGGATCACCTGGTTGCGAGTGGCCTCTTCCAGTTGCCTGCGAAGCGAAGGCTCATCGACACGTTGCAGCACCGGGGGGAGCAATCGCAGAACTGCCTCGTAGTTCTGTTCTGCCAGCAGCCGCTTTGCTTCGAGGAAACTCCTCTCCACCAGGTCCTGGGAGACTCGTTCTGCCGCGGACGACCGCGCCATTTCCAGCAGCTCCGTCATCTCCGGCGATGTGAATCCTTCCCGTTCCGCGAGTTCCAGAACCTTGACGGTCTCGAGGTAAAGATGATCCTCAAGCAGCGTGCGCGCCTTGGCGAGGTGTTCGGCAAGAGCGTGGTCCCGTTGCTGTCGCGTCAGCCGTTGCGAGATTGCGAATTCCAATTCCACCAGGTCGGGGTTTCCCGGCAGTGTTACGAGCGCTTCGCGGACGCGGGCGATCGCATCGGGAGGGCTCAGTCGTCTACAGGCTTCGTTCACCTCGGCGACCACCCGTTTGATCAATTGTTCCTTGAGCCGGGGCTCAAGCTGAATCTTGAGGCGAAGCAGCGTTGGCTCTGTTGGGAACCGCTCAAGCGATGAAGCAACCTCCTTCATCGTCGCCTGGATCTGCTCGAAGGTCACCGCGACCATGACCTTCTCGGCAAGTGCATTCACAATCTGCTTGCGCTCCTGCTGCTCAATCGCCGCCAGAATCTCGTCTTTAAGATGTAAGACTTCGGGATTTGACGGCTCCAGTTCTTCTGCCTGGCCGACAATCTTCGAGGCCTCCTCCAGTGAGTGGGCGGCCAGTCGCTCGCGTGCCCCAGCCAGCAGTTCACGAAGTTGGGCTCTCCGCCGCTGCTCCGACGCTTCGCGCGCGAGGGCAGTGCAAATCGCCAGAATCTTGGAGTCGGCTGGCTCCAGTTCAGACGCGGCCTTCGCGGATTCTGTTGCGGCTGCAAAATCACCCGAAGCGCGGGCTGTCTCTGCCTCCCGCAACAGTTTGCGAACCCGCTCCCTTCGCTCCTGCCCGGCACTCGCCTTTGCCATAAGCGCTGCGAGCTTCGGATTCTCTTCATCGAGGTTGAGTCCCTCACGGCAAACGGTCATGGCGTGATCCCAATTACATGCCTCAACTGCCTCCTCGGCAAAATGAATGAGTTGCTCAACGCGGCGACGGGTTTCCTGCAAGCGAAGCGCCTCAATCAGGGTCGAATTCAGTTTCTTCGCTTCGGCGTTCTGGCCATCGATGCGCAGGATTTGCCGGATAAATTGTTTTGCTTCGGGGTACTCTCCCTTGTCCGCGGCAGATTGAGCCTCAACCAGAAGTTCTGCAATGCGGTGAGCCTTCAGTTGCGAGCCAATGGCATTCAGATCTGCCGCCATATCCCCCGCGCTTGAATAACGGTCAGAGGCCTTCTTGGCTAGCGCTCTTTCGATGACCTGATCCAATTGAGGGGGATACGCTGAGATGTATTCGCTCAGTGGAGGAGGATCCTGTTGCAGGATCTGGCTCAGAATTGCCGGATATTCAGCGTCGAATGGAAGCCGTCCCGTAAGCAGCTGGTAGAGCACGACGCCTGCGGAAAAAATGTCGGATCTGCCGTCGAACTTGGCGCCCTCAAGGCGCTCGGGAGCCATGTAGGCCGGCGTGCCCACCAATGTCCCCGTCCGGGTCATCCCTCCATCAACATGGTCCTCATCGGCTCGGGCGATTCCGAAATCCAGCAACTTCGCCAACCCATCCTGTTGGACAATGACGTTGGCCGGTTTGACATCGCGGTGAATCGTTCCCTGCGCGTGCGCATACGCAAGAGCCAGGCACACTTGCTCGATGATCTCCAGCTTTACGGAAAGATGAAGAGGGATCTTTTCACGGATCAATTGATCCAGCGGATCGCCGTCCAGATACTCCATGACGATGTACGGCAATCCGTTCTCGTCGCCGAAGTCGTAGATGATGACGATGTTTGGATGGCGGAGGTTTCCGGTATGTCCTGCCTCCTGGTAGAAGCGCTTAAGCATCTCCGCATTGCCCGAGAAACCTTCTGTCAGGGTCTTGATCGCAACGTTGCGGCCGATCCGGGCATCGCGTGCGCGATACACCACGCCCATGCCTCCCCGACCGAGAACGTCGAGGATGTCGTACTTTCCGATCCGAATTGGCGTAGCCTGCAACCCTTGCTCGCTCACGTCTCTCCTACCGCTTCAATGAGTATCCCCGAACTTTCCTAATCAACCGGAGGAGTATTGCCGATATCCTTGAAGTTGAACTGATCCAGAAGATACTTCTGCGCTTTCTTTCTTTCGGGGGTGTCCGCCACGGGTGTGCAGTTCAAATAGAGAATATAGAGCTCTGCAGCACCGTCGCTGTCTCCATCGATCGCCTTGCGGTCCGCCGTCTTGAAGACGATCCCCGGCAATTCGCTGAGTTCTTCCTTGGCTTTCGCAATTAGCTCATCTCGCGCCTGATATTCCGTCTGTTCGAATAGCCGATTTTCATCCGGAATCACCGCATCATTCTTGATTCCATTCGTATCCTCAGACTTCACGTTCTCCAGTACCTTGTAGGTCTGCGGCGTTTCCTTGTGGATTTTTTGCCTGGCCACAACCTCCGTGTTCGCACTGTCGAGAATATGGAATTGCAACTCCACGGTTACGTTGCGATCGTGGATCACCTCAGTGTAGGTGTATTGCTTGTTCTGTGGCTGCAAAATCATCTTCGGTATGCGATCGAGCTTTGACTGCAACTCATCAACCTTTGCCCCGTCGTCTTTAATCGTTGCATTGGCCGCGGCAATGTCCTTCTTCTTTCCGCGCGACTCGGCTCCTTGCAGTTCCGTCCTCGCCGTATCGATTTCTCGATTCAGCTTGTCGATTTCCCTGCTTATCTTCGTCCAGTCTTCATTCTGAATCTGGTCATAGCCAGCCAGGAAATTCGAGGTCTTCGGCACATTGCGGATGTCGTTCGTCATGCTGTGTTCCAGCACATCGCCGATCAATTGGAAATTAGGAGGAACCGGGGTAGCTTCTGTCCGAACGACTTTAACCTGGTAGCCCGAAGACTCGAGTCCGCTCGCGAGGGCATCGCCAAGCTGATCTGGAAAGCGTCCTCCTTCACGCCTCGACGTTCCATCGCGGAAGTCCACCTTCACAGATAGTTTTTCCTTGAGAAGATGCTCCGGCAAGGCTCGCATCTGCTCATCGTGCGCCGGACTCGAATTGATAGCCGACCGGTATTGCAGCGCCTCTGCCAGGTATGCCCAGCCAACGTTGGCGCCTGATCCCTCCGGCTTCAAGGCGTAGCGTTTGCCTTGCTGCAGGTAGTAGCCGCTCAGGGCATCGCCAAGAACCGAAATGTTGTCGCGCAAGCTCGGATCGCCCGTCAGCCTGGAGCATCGATTCAAATACTCAAACGCAGCCTGGATGCCGACTTCGTCGGCCAGCCCATTGATCGGCAGGTGTGCAGCCTGTTCGGATTTCGCTGCCTTCTCCGCAGCCTCAATGTACTTATCTTTCAGATCGGAGATTCGCTGAAGAACAAGATCGCGCGACGCTTTCGGAAGATCGTCGAGGATTTCAAAAGCCGCAATGATATTCCCGCTGCTTTCAAGATCTGTGCTCTTCTTCATCGCTTCGTCCGCTGCGCCCTTGTTTGCAGCTTCCTGGGCCTTTTGTTGCGCCTCCGCAAGCAGTGTCTGCGTATCCTGACTCGGAACCAGGTCGACGGCGTTCTTGAGAATAGCAGCGGCCTCCGACCATTTCTCAGATTCTTCCAGACTCTTCGCGTGATTCACATACAGAGCCGAGACAGCCCGCAAATCATCGGATATTCTGCGGACCTCATTCGAGAAACAGATGAGTGACTTGATTTTCTCCGCTGCTTCATCGGGACGATGCGCTGCGATCATCCCTTCGCTCTCTTTCAGCAACCCCTCATACGAAGCGCGCGCTTGCCTGGTTTCCTTCTCCGCACTCGCTGCTTCGGCAGTTGAGGGTTCAATGTCGATTGCATTGTCGGCGAATTTTTCAGCGGCCGGAAGATTCGAGAATCCAGGCTTTTGCTGAGCGAGGGCCGAGTGATAAAGATCGAGCCGCTGCATTGCCGACCTGCTCATCTCAACTACATCGGCATGGATTCTGTCGCTCAGGCTCAGAGCTTCCTTATAGGTCGGAACGAGCGTCTTGGCCTTATCCGTCATTTGCCGCGCCGTCTTCAGCTTTGCGTATTGCGGATCCGTTCCCCCCTTCGAGCTCTCATAATCAGCGAAGGCAGCTGTAGCCGATTGCGTGTAGAGCTGCGCCAGCGCTTTTTTGGCCGACAGCGTGTGCTGTTCGGTGCCGCCTTTGCTCAGAAATGCTTCCCAGCCCGCGACGTCTCCCGCCTTGTCCGCGCGCAGGAATTCGGCGAACTCCTGGTTGGGAGCCTCCACAAAGACGATCTTGACGCCTGCCTTGAGACCGAATATCTGCGTCTGCTGGGGATCGGAGGCCGGCAGCACACTTCCTTCCAGGATGGTCTTGTCAGCCAGTCCGGACGGCGTCAGCGCGTCGCTTTTATCAAGCTTGAGGTTTCCTGGAACAACGCATGCAGGTGGGCCGGATGCCTGCGTTAGCATCAAGACTCCCTTGTCATTGCGCTCCAGAGTCATACCCGCGGCCAAGGTCACTTTGGTCAGCTTGCGGTATTCGGACTTATCCCATTGAGGAGAATTCGGACACAGATAAACTTCGTTCTTGCCGTTCAAGACAAACCCGGCGATCTGCTCGTAGGCCATCCCATTGGCGCCGGGATAAACCTCGATAGCAGCCAGTCCGACTGTCTTGGCAAGTAATTGCTCTGAAACCATGGGCAACAAGACAACTAAAAGAGCAAGCCGGCGAAATTGCTGCAAATGCCCGGCAACAAATGACGATGTCATTGAATCCTCAGTTTTTGAAACAAACGGGGGCACCCATGCCCGAGGGAGGAAGGCTGATTGTGCCCAGTGCTATAATTCGCCCTACTGTATCAAGTCCATTGCGACGGTGCAATAGGATTCCAGTTCCCGAAGAGAGCCCATGTCCGCTTCCCTGTCGACCAGGTCGGGTGTATCCAATTCCGATGACAGCGGAATCAAGCCTGTTCCGTGCAGGACCGAGATCCTCTTCCGCGTCTGGACCGACGGTGTTCAGCACAAGAAATTGCCTTCTCCCGGCGAAGCGAGTGGGGAGCAATCGGGAATCGTAGCCTTCCTCGAAGACGTAGTTGCTTCACGAAAAGGTGCTCTCGTCCCTACGGAAGAGAACATGTACGTTTCGATACTCGAGAATGCATCTCAGGCCCTCGTAGTCGCGAGGCAAGTGCAACTCGGGATGCAGGATTTCCAGAAGAGATCGAGAATTCAGCCGATCGCAGTCTCTATAGCAATGGACGCGATTGCAGCTGCGTCTGGGTCACAATCCGCCGAAGCCAACGCCAGTGCGGTTTCCCAGGACGCCCCTCGGATCCCTCCAAGGCCGTGCGTAGAGGCATCTCATGACCTTTTGACATTGATCCGAATGTCTCGACCTGCCCAGATTCTTCTGACTCACGAACTTTTTCAGAAAGCAAGTCTCTTCAGAGGCCTGCCTCTCAAGACCTTCCAGGGACGATTCGGCGTCTTCGAATATCTCTGGACCGCGGAAGAGAAACTTCTTGAACTGGAAGGTGATCCGACGCGCTTCAGCGAATTGGAACCGGGCTCAGGTTTCCGAAGTGACCGTGCTGAACTACCTGCGTTGCCCAGTCGTTCCATTTCTGATGAAAGCGTTAGAACGGCGTTTGAGCCCACCCACTTGGACAGAAAGGACGCAGAAGCGAGACCCTTCTGGCGTTCACCTTTGGGGATCGCCTCGGCGGCCGCCTCGCTTCTCCTCGTTCTGGTTGCGGGTGGGATCGCATTGCGAGTCAAGGGGACCAAAGCGGACGCTCCAAACGCTCCGGTCATTCCGAGCGCAACGCCGGTCTCGAAGGACTCGTCCGCTCATCCGAATGTCATTCAGCCTGCCAAGACACCGGTTCAGTTGCCGGCGCAGGTTGAGAAGACTCGAAAGACAAGCCAGGCGACGCAACCAAAATCAAAGGACTCCTCGAAAACCGATAGCGCGGTGGGCAACGATGAGAACACCAAGGAGCAAAGCGCGCCGGCGAAGACCTGCTCTCTTTCGGGCCCTCTCAATGATTATCTTAGCCAGGCCGAGTATGACCGGGGACACGGCGACTACCCAAGTGCCGACCGGCTTTTCAGCAAGGTTCTGGAATGTGATCCGAATAATGATGCGGCTAAACGTGGACTAAGCCGAACCAGAGCCGCCGAAAAATAACCGCAAAGTTTGCCGGGCTTGACGCGCCCTAGTTCCCGACCACAAGAACCTGAAAGCTGCTGTCGACCGCGGTTATATTCAGCGGCGCGCCGTTAATGGGAGGACGATTCAGCTCGGCGCCATATAAGACGGTGGCGAGATACACTTCGCCACTTGCGGGGTCGATCGCCAAGGTCCGCGCATTCTGCCGGGTTGGGAGAATTTGAATTACGGAGTAGGTATCGGTTACGTCCTGGCGAATGATCGTAAGGCTTCCGTCGCTGCCTCCATTCGCGGTAAAGATCAGCCCTCGATCTGGATCGTAACCAATCGTATCTGCGCCCGGGCCAATGGGCAGGACTGAAATCACCTGTCCGTCGGCGGCATTCAGAACCACCATGCGCAGGTTGCTGCAGGCCGCGAAAAGCCGTTCATGGGCGGTATCCATGGCAAGCGCGCGCGGGTGCACACAATTCGAATCCAGCCGGATCGGCACGGGGTAAGCGTCTGAAGGTGGCCTTGCGCCGGGAGTCCAGTCGAGTACTGGTGGTTTTTCGCTCGATCTATCGGCACTTGCCTGCGCAGTCGCCACTTTTGCCGTATTCGCAGCCGGCTGCATGTCGATCACTCTATGCACGGCCGAACCAATCGCCGCTGCATCGAGACGTAAAATCTGGTCGCGATCAGAGACCGTGATATAAATCCGGCCGTTGCCGTCACCCTGCGCGAAGCCGAGACTGCCCGGCAGCAGGATCTGCGCCAGTTGCGTTTTGCGCTCGACGTCAATCACAGTCAGCGTGGACACCGCACCGCCGGGCGCCATCGTACTCGAACTGCTCACGCGCGGAGATCTTGTTTTCTGCGTCGGTGCATTCCTCGCGGGATTGGTCGGCGCAATTCCTGTTCCGGTCGCCTGAGAACCCACGACAAAAAGCAGTCCGCTGGCCGCATCAAGCACCATGGAGCGCGGAGAGGGCCCGGTTGGAATGTTCGCAATCACCTGGAAGTCGCGCCGATCGAAGACCCGCACCATGTCCGCCTGGCCGTCACTGACGTACCCAAACGCCCCTTCCGCATCGAGAACGATGGCATGCGCCTCACGCAGTCCCTTGACGACGCCGGCCACCGAACCGCTTTCAACATCGACCACCTGCACCGTGGGCCCGTGCGCAATGAACAACTGGTGGGCCCGGGGGTCAATCGCCATGTAATCCCAGTCGCCTACACCGCCGACAACCCAGGTCTTGGTGATAAAAAATGGATGAGAAGGCGTCCCGGTGGGCGGGGGCGGAACGGGGGTCAATTGCGCGGATGCAATGCCGCACACTCCAAGCAAGAGGCTCAGGTAGACCCTCATCTCGCGACCGCTCCTGACTATGTTTGACGCGTTAAGTTATTCTGGCGTTCAGCTTTTTTGATGCCTCTCGGACGATTGTCGGCCATGCTTGCCAGACAAATTCACAACTCTGGAACCTCGCCGGCATCAGAATCGGTATAGCATAGTCTGGCCCTTTACGAGCGCGGATAAGTCACGGGAGACCAGCAAACTCGACAACAGAAAGGGAACCTCACGATGGATGCCCGTCAGCTGAACCAAACGGCAAAAGCGATGGTGGCCGGCGACAAAGGTCTGCTGGCCATGGATGAGAGCACGCCGACGGCGAACAAACGCTTCGCCGCCGCCGGCATTCCCCAGAATGAAGAAACCCGCCGCGCCTATCGCGACATGATTGTTACAGCTCCCGGCCTCGGCGATTACCTCAATGGCGCCATCCTGGTCGATGAAACCATCCGTCAGAAGACCACCGCAGGGGTTCCTTTCGCTCAGGCGCTCCAGAGAGTCGGCATTATCCCTGGAATCAAGGTCGATGCCGGAGCCAAGCCAATGGCCAACCACCCCAAGGAAAAAATCACCGAGGGCCTCGATGGCCTGCGCGAGCGCCTCGCCGAATACGCTGGACTGGGCGCGCGCTTCGCCAAGTGGCGCGCCGTGATCACTATCGGCGACGAAATCCCCAGCCAGGCGTGCATCGACGCCAACGCGCTCATCCTCGCTCTCTATGCAGCCCTTTGCCAGGAAGCCGGCCTGGTGCCGATCGTCGAGCCGGAAGTGCTGATGGATGGCGACCACACGATGGAACGTTGTGCCGAGGTCACCGAAAGAACCCAACACATCCTTTTCGCCGAGCTCATTGCCCAGGGCGTATTGCTCGAAGGCATGATCCTGAAGCCCAACATGGTCGTGCCCGGACTGAAGTGCCCCCACCAGAACACCAATGAAGAGATCGCCGATGCCACCGTGCAATGTCTCCTGCGCACCGTGCCCGCGGCTGTTCCGGGCGTCGCGTTTCTTTCCGGGGGGCAATCGGGCGAACTTGCCTCCGCCCGGCTCAGTGCGATGAATGCCCGCTTCAAGACCCGCTTGCCCTGGGGTCTCGCGTTCTCCTTCGCGCGTGCCATTCAGGAACCGGCGATGCAGATCTGGCACGGCGAAGACGCGAATGTTCCCGCCGCCCAGAAAGCTCTGGTCCATCGCGCCCAATGCAACGTCGCAGCCCGTCGCGGCGAGTACACTCCCGCGATGGAGAAGCAATGACCGGGAAGCACTACGTCGAAGACTTTCGGATCCCGGCAGGCAGCCGTATAAAGTTGAGCGACTTCGACCCCGGCATCAAGGGCAGACACGGCAAAGAGAAAGCCCTCGCAAAAATCGCCGCTCTGTGCGAAAAGTTGAGCGACCTGCAGCAGAAGCTCTTTGCCGAACGAAAGCGTTCGCTTCTTATCTGCCTGCAGGCGCTTGACGCCGGCGGCAAAGACGGCGTGGTCCAGCACGTCATCGGTTCTATGAATCCTGACGGTTGCCGCGTCGCCAACTTCAAAGAACCTACTCAGGAGGAACTGGCTCACGATTTTCTGTGGCGCGTCGAGGCGCAAATGCCCAAGCGGGGCGAAATCGCCATCTTCAATCGCTCCCATTACGAAGACGTACTGGTTGTGCGCGTACACAATCTGGTGCCAAAGGCCGTCTGGTCGCAACGTTACGCGCAGATCAACGACTTCGAGCGCCGCCATGCCGCCAACGGCACCGTCATTCTCAAGTTCTTTCTCCACATCAGTAAAGAAGAGCAATTGAAGCGATTCGAACAGAGGCTCGACGATCCCGCGAAACGATGGAAGATCAGCGAATCCGATTACACCGAGCGTGAATACTGGGACGATTACCAGAGGGCGTACGACGATGTCATTGCCAGGTGCAATACGGTGCAGGCACCATGGTTTGTGATCCCTGCCAATCACAAATGGTTCCGCGATATTGCCGTCTCTGAGATCATCGTCGCGA
Organism: uncultured Acidobacteriaceae bacterium; assembly: GCA_963830285.1. Taxonomy (GTDB): domain Bacteria; phylum Acidobacteriota; class Terriglobia; order Terriglobales; family Acidobacteriaceae; genus Telmatobacter. The sequence goes on along the minus strand of CAWHLU010000004.1, from coordinate 60,931 downwards.
CGATGGAATCGATGAATATCCAGGTGCCGAAGCCGACCGTCGATATCGAAGAGATCAGGCGCAAGTATCACTCCGCCGTGGAGGAGGACAAACAGCCGAAAGCCGGCCGGAAACGTCGAGACCGGGCCTCGCATGGATAGCTCCCCAAGCCATCGTCGATTGCGCTATCCTTGACCCGGCCCAGGCACCGCCTGCGCTGTTGGGAGTTTGCAATGGGCGAACTGGTTCTGAACGTCAATGGCAAACCATATACGGTAAACGCGCCGGCAGAAGAATCGCTGCTCTCCGTTCTGCGCAATCACCTCAACCTCACCGGAACAAAATATGGGTGTGGCGAAGGACAGTGCGGCGCATGCACCGTTCTAATGGATGGCGCGGCAACGCGATCCTGCTCGATACCCGCGGCGGCCGCTGCCGGCGCGAAGATCACGACCATCGAAGGCCTCGAACAAAATGGCAGGCTCACCGCCGTCCAGCAGGCGTTTCTTGACGAAGGCGCATTCCAATGCGGCTACTGTACCTCTGGCATGATCATGAGCGTCACGGCCCTCCTCCGGGACAAGCACGCGCCGAATGATGAAGAAATCCTCGGAGCGATGAACGGCAACGTCTGCCGCTGCGGAACCTACCCGCGCATCCTCGAAGCAATCAAACGTGCATCTAGTCACGCAACCGGCGGAGGTGCGCGATGACCCCGCATGAACTGCAAATGTTGGAACTCGAAGAGAACGACGCTGCCAGCGGAGGAGTTTCGACCCGCAACAGATCCCAACTTGACCGTCGCGACTTTCTGAAGCTTCTCGGCGGAGGTTTGCTCGTCTGTCTCACTCCCCTGCCGTCGTTTGCGCAAGAATCCGGGCGCGCCATCGGTTCCCACGAACTGCCCTCAGACATCAGCGCATGGCTGCATATCGACGCCGACGGCCACGTCAAGGTTTTCACGGGCAAGGTTGAAGTCGGCCAGAACATCCGCACCTCTCTCGCCCAAGCCGTCGCAGAAGAACTCCGCGTCCCGTTCGACTCCATCACCATGGTCATGGGTGACACCGACCTTGTTCCGTGGGACATGGGCACCTTCGGCAGCCGCACCACACCCACCATGGGTCCGCAACTGCGCAACATGGCGGTCGCCGGACGCGAACTCCTGGTGGAGATGGCCGCGCAGCGCTGGAACACAGATCCTTCAAAATTGGTCGCTGCAGCGGGAAGAGTCGCTACGTCCGATGGTGCGAAGACGCTCACGTATGGCGAGCTCACACGCGGCGAAGCGCTGGTGAAGAGCGTCGCCGGCGATCCACCGTTCACTCCGGCAACGGATTGGAAGATTGCCGGCACACCCGTCCCGAAGGCCAACGGCCGCGATTTCGTAACCGGCAAGCATGAGTTCCCTTCTGACATTGTGCGACCAGAGATGATGTTCGGCGCTGTCCTGCGTCCCGACGGCTTCAATGCGACGCTCGCGTCTCTCGACACCAGCACCGCGGAGAAAATGCCGAATGTAAAAGTCGTTCACGATGGCGATTTCACCGGCGTCGTTGCCGATGATCCATTCACCGCAGAGCGCGCACTCAAATCAATTCAGGCAAAGTGGAACGTTCCTGATCAGCAAGGCAACCAGGGGCTTTTCGAGTACCTCAAGCATAATCCGGACGGACCAGCCGAAGGTGCAGACCACGGTGCAGACGCGATGGCACAGGCAATTGCAGGCGCCGATGTGCAACTCGAATCTCAGTACACCGTCGAGTACATCGCGCACGCACCGCTCGAACCGCGCGCCGCTGTTGCGGAGTGGAATGACGGCAAGCTCACGGTGTGGACCGGAACGCAGCGTCCCTTCGGTGTGCGCGATGAGTTGATGCAGGCGTTCCGACTACCCGCCGACAAGGTACGCGTCCTCCAGCCTGACATGGGCAGCGGCTATGGCGGCAAACACACCGGCGAAGCTGCGATTGAAGCTGCCCGCCTTTCCAAAGCAGCAGGCAAGCCCGTAAAGGTTGTGTGGACACGCGAGGAGGAGTTCACCTGGGCCTACTTTCGCCCCGCGGGCCTGATCGAAATCAAGGCTGGAGCGCGGCACGATGGAACGCTCGTTGCCTGGGAGCATCACAACTACAATTCCGGCCCCTCCGCCATCGGCACCCCCTACGATGCCCCGAGCAAGCTGATCAAATACCATCCAACGAAATCACCTTTGCGACAGGGCTCTTATCGCGGACTCGCTGCAACTGCCAACCACTTCGCCCGCGAATCGCACATGGACGCCCTTGCGCACGCGGCGAAAATGGACCCGGTCGCGTTCCGCATGAAGAACCTGAGCAATCCGCGGCTGAAGGCTGTTCTTCAGGCCGCTACCGACAAATTTGCGTGGACCGCGGCCAAATCCGCGCCGGACCGGGGTTACGGCGTGGCCTGCGGAACCGACAAAGGCGGTTTCGTCGCCACATGCGCGGAGGTGGCAATCGACCCGGCAACGAAACAAGTTCGAGTTCGCCGCGTCGTCGAGGCCTGGGAATGCGGTGCGATCGTGAATCCCGACGGGCTGCGCAACCAGATGCAGGGGGCGATTGTTCAAGCTATTGGCGGCGCACTCTTCGAACGAATTCTCTTCGGCAATGGCCGCGTCCAGAACCCGCTCTTCTCCAAATATCGCGTGCCCCGCTTTTCCGACACGCCGCAGATCGAGATCATTCTGCTCGACCGCAAAGACCTGCCCTCAGCCGGCGCTGGCGAAACCGGACTTGTCGGCCTTGCTCCCGCGGTCGGCAACGCGATCTTTGCAGCCACCGGCAAACGCCTGCGCAGCATGCCGATGACGCCCGACGATGACAAGCTGCCGACCTGAACGGCAGGGCGGCCGTTCTTCCGTTTACTTTCCAGGCATTGCCTGCAACGTCCAGATATTTCCGTCCGCGCTCAACCACGTTTGAAGATCGTCGGTTACCAGCTCAAACTTCGGTGTCGGCGACATCTTGAGAGCGCCCTGAGCGCCGAGAGCGTTACCTTTCTCCACCGTATTCAGGACGCGAATTAGAACGGCGCGCCCGGTCCATTGAGTTCGAACCGGCTTCCAGTGCTTGCCGCTATCCTCGCTCAGGAACAGCGCGCCTCTGGTGTCGAGCGCAAGTGTGCGGTCAGCGTCCGCTCACTACAGAAAGCGCCTCAAGCCCGCTGGGCAACGATGCCTTTTGCTTCTTGCTGAACCCAGCGACACCCGCAAGCGAGACTGCATCGCTTTGTTCGGTGGTCGGAATTGAAAGCTGCGCCGGAGCTTGTGCCTGTGCCGCTCCAGTTGCGGCCCGTGCGGGTGCGGGAGCCACCGCCTGTGCATTCACCGTAACCGTTTCCGACTCCGCTTGTGGCGCTGGAGCGGCTTTCACCGTGCTGTTGGCTGCATCGAGCTGTGCGCCGGACGACTGCTGCAGCGTATTCTGCTGATTCGCCATGTTCTGCTGCTGGAACTGGTTCGCCGCCGAGGGGCCTCCGATCGATGAAGTTTTGGCCCTCGCTGCCATCATGCCGTGCGTCGACCCTCCCGAAACACCGGGTGCGAGGAGAATCGCCGGTACTGTCGCTCTCACACCAACGTCCTTCTTGTCTGTGGGCTTGTTCGCATCGAGCCTCTTCGCCTCATCCCGCGCCAGCGTTTGAGGAGCAAATTCCCGCTCCTCGACACTGCCCGATACCGTCGCCTGCTTCGCCGCCCTCGGCTCATTCTGCGGTACCGGATTCTGTAGCGCCGCCTTTGGAGATGCCGTCGCGCGCAAGGCATCCGATGGCGCCACGTTGGCAGCGGTCTGGGTCTCAGTCGCAACTCTTCGGTTGTGCTGCACTACCGCAACCCCGATGAGGCCCGCGCACGCCGCTGCAGGAATCCACGCCCACCTCCAGTCGAACCAGGATTTGCGCGGTCTGCTCCGCTCTTCCGCGACCAGAACTACGGGCGTCGACTGATCTTCCTCTGCCGCATGCTGCGCCAGGAACACAACTTCGCGGCATCGGCTGCACGCAGACATATGCGCGAGAATCTCCTCGCGCTCGGCCAGAGGCAGCACCTGCTCCGCGAATGCTGTCAGGCTCTCCGCATCGGGATGCATTCCGGGTTGGATCGTAGGGTTCATCCTCAAGTCTTCGCCTTGTCTTCAAGCGGCTCTTCCGTATCGGAGAGCATCGCCTTTGCAAAGGTTTTCTCGGCGGCCGCCGAAACTGCCTTGGCCGGTTTCCACGTCTCCTGCTCTTGGAACGGACCCGGCTCCTTACTTTGCAGCAGTTTTCTCAAATCCATCTTCAAATCCAGATCGCGTGGATCGGTGCCCAGCGCTTCCTCTGCTGCCTTGCGGCTCATGCCGCCCTTTTCAAGATTGCGCATCAGTTGCTTGTGGACCGCTTCCGTAGCGCGGCGCAGCCTCCGGCTGACAGTCGCCTCATGCACATGCAGCACCTTGCCAATCTCCGCCAGCGTTCGCTCGTCAACGTAATACGCTGCGAGCAAGAACCGCTCCTCTGCCGGCTGGTCGTGCAATGCCGCTTTCACCGCCTCGCGAAGCGAATCCAGCACCGCCGGCTCGGGATCGACCATGACCTCAAACGAAGGCGCGTCATGCACCTCTTCATCCAGCGCCTGTTCGCGATAGGTGCGCCGGTAGTGATCGACAAAGCGCTGTGCCAGCGTCGTTCGCAGCCATCCCAGCAGCGAGCCGCGCCCACGGTACGAATCCAGCGGACATTTGCGCTCGCCGTCACGCGCATTCAGCCCGTAAAGCTCTGCATAGAATGCGTCTGCCAGGTCGCGGCCCACCGTCTCGCTACCGCTGATGGCAATGGCAGCCCGCGTCAGAGGCTGGCCATATTGCGCCATGAACTGTTCCCACGCGCGCTCGTTTCCCGCGCCGCATGCTCTGGCCAGCACCAGGTCCGCCAGCTTCAGGCTCCGAAGAAACGCGTTCTGCTGCTCCCGGAAGGCCGTTCTGGTGGGTGCCTGTGCAAGGTTCTGCCCATGCACGGCAAGCAGAAGGATGCGGTCGAACTCGTCCCGCTCCAGTCCCCATTTCCCGGCCCCGCACTCCTGCCAAAGCTCATCCAGCAGCGCAGGATGCACCGCAATCGGAGCTGCCGGAGTCTCCGCGCCATCAGAATCTTCCATGGGCTGGATGGGCGCTGCGTCCACGACTCGACGATACGCCAAAAAATCCCTGCAAGAAACCTCTGCACCCTCGTTCCCAGCCTGTAGCCGGAGCAACAGCTACCGGTGGAGGGTTCGCATGAGCATTCCTTTCAGGTCGAGTTTCTTCCGCATCACGCTGCTGGGGACTGTGCTGCTCGCTGTACTTGTCGTCCATCAGATCAATCGCGTCCGTGCCGCTGGCGGCCCTGGCGAACCGGCGCACAGCTCCTATCGCATCCTGGCACCCATCGAAAGCGGCAACCTCCTTCTCTTCCCGGTAGTTGAATCCGGCAAGATTCCTGCATCGCCCTTCATCACCCTCGACGAAGGCATCAAGAGCGGCCAGGTCGAAGTCACCGAAGCAGGCAATGTTCGAGGCTTCGTGCGCCCCCGCCCGACTCGGGGCAGAACTGACGACAGCGTTCTTCGCTCTCGCCCGCTGCCTGATTCGATGTATCGCGGCGACCAGGTCAATACCCTGGTTCTGGTCAACAACTCCGACAAGCCGTTGCTCCTGCTGGCGGGCGAGATTGTTACCGGCGGCAAGCAGGATCGCATCGTCGGCAAGGATCGCATCGTGCCGGCGCAGAGCGACCCCATCGATCTCGGCGTCTTCTGCATCGAGCACGGCCGATGGACCGAAGATACCGCCACCTTCCGGTCATCTGCCAATGCCCCCGCGCAGAGCTTGATGGTGCAGCCCACAGTCCGCGCCAAGGCAATGGTGGATAAAAACCAGCAGGAAGTGTGGGACTCCGTGCACGGCTCCATCGCCGGTGCGCTCGCCGCTCCGCGTCCGGGGATCGCTGTCGGCGAGTCGCGTCATTCTGTGCCCGACCCCAGTAGTTTGGGAACCACCAGCTACGCCCGCGCCATGCAGAGCACTTCTATCACCGAAAAAGTAGATGAGGCCGCAGCGCCGTTGATGAAGTCGCGTGAGCAGGTGCTCGAAAAACTCCGCGAAGAGCACGCCGTGGGTGTGGTTGTCGCTGTGCGCGGCGAAATTGTCTGGGCTGACATCTTCTCTGATACCGACCTGCTGTCCCGCTACTGGATAAAGCTGGTTCGATCCTATGCGGCCGAGAGCCTGATGGCAGATCAAACGCACTCCGCTCCTTCGGTCTCCGATGCGCAACACTTTCTCGATGCGCCTTCCGGCGGCACCGAAACCAGCATCGGCAGTGTCGGCGTCTACCGTTACCGTGAACTGCGCTCAGGGGGAACCGAGACCTTCGTTTTGGAATCGCTGTTGTCCGGAACGGACTATGACGTGCATATCAGCAAGGTAAAACTGCGTGGCGAGGTGCAACGCGTCGAAGCGCCCATGGTGTATCGCTGAGCAATACTCACCGGCCGGGGAAGCGGCGAGGTTGCCGCATGCGATACTCGCCGCTTCCCGGCTGCGATCAGCTCCCACCCGCGACCTGCATCCCGTGGTGCAATGCTGCGCGCGATTGTGCTCCCATCCGCACCAGTCTCGGCACCGCGATAAGCGTGATGGCGAATAGAAAGATTGACCCCGCAATGAACTCCATGTGCCCATGACGCAGGTCTTCAAAGATCAGTTTGGCCGCCACAAACGCAAGCGCACCGTACGCCAGACGCGTCATCGTGACTCGTCCCCAGCGAGAGCCAGCGAACGCAAGGAAAAGCGAAATCACCGAAATCGCCAGTGTGCGGAGGAATGCAATGTGATGCGCGTCGAGCACAATCGCAAGCTTTGCCAAGGTCAGCATGCCGTGCACTATGAATGCCGCGGTTGCGGACACCCCCAGCAACGCCGCCACGAGCTGCAGAACCTGACGTGCCCAGCCGGCATCCGCGCGATCTTTGCCCGCGAAGTATGCTGCCACCGCGGTCCCCCCAATGATCCACGCGGCCAAAGCGGACCCGTCTGGCTGCGCGCCCGCAAGAGTTCCGAAGATATATCTCGCCACATCTGAAACCAACGCGGCCGCACAGAAAAAGAAGGCCCCTTGCAGTTCAAGGATTGGCCGTTCCATTTGCTCCGCTACGAAATAAGCAGTCGCTCCCGCCGCCGCCAGCACCAATCCCGTTCCGGAACGCGGCAGAGACCACAACGCCCCCGCAACCAGCAGCGCCGCGCTCCACATGCTGAATACGCGGAAATCGCGCGGCTCGGCGAGATGACGGAGATACCGAAAGCTCGCCCCATACGTTGCCGCAGACAAGATGAGGCAAGCGACCCCGAGACCCAACTCCGTTCCGGGAGCAAAATCGAGCACACTCGATACCGCAAGTCCGAATGCAATCATCACCTGAACGATCTCAAGGGCGTTAATTGTGCATCCCTGCAGAAAGACACGCCCGGCCACACCCGAAGCACTGATCGCAAAAAGCAGTAACGCCGGCAGCAACAAGACCGCCCCGCTCAGTTCCGGGTACTCTGCGCGTGCATTCGGCGGCCCGCTATAGACGAAGATCATTGCCGAGACGGTTGCGTCCGCCGCAAGCGCTACCAGCGGCCACATCGTTCGCGAACGGCCCAACGCTCTTGCCGCCTCGCACAGCAGAACAACAAGCAGCAGCATCAGAACGAACGGCAACATCGTGTGCGTTGCAACGGAGAGCGCGACCCCCGCGGCTGCCGCGGCGCTGTAGGCGATCCACAGCAGCGGAGAAGACTCCCGGCGCCACTCCAGCGTCGCTGCGAGAACGACAAATCCGGCCAGCACCCCAGCCGTCGTCACTGGCGCAAAGATGCGAAAGTGCAGCGTCTCTTCCCACAACATCGGCACCAGGATCATCGCCGAGGTGCCGGCATATACCAGCGGCACAATCCCTGAGATGCGGGGTGCACGCGCAGCCCACACCAGCCACACCAGGGCATAGGCGATCCCTGCCGCAGCAGCGCCGCCGTTGGGCATCACACCTGCTTCCGCGACGGCCCGCAGAACATACGCCCCGGCGATTCCAAGCATCGCGCGGCCCAGCAGCGGAAAAATGTTCGCTGTTTGAAAAGAGTCCCCCTCGTCTTCAAGATGCGCGCTCGCCGCAAGAGCCGCCTTGATCGCCGGCGTCGGCGCCGCATACGGGTGTTCGAGCGCATGGACGCGTTTCTCCAACTCGTTAACGCGATTTGAGAGCCGTTCCAATGCACCGGGAGATTCGTTCATATCTCACCCGATTCGCAATCCCGATCAATCGCCCGCTGCGGCTTGCGGAGCCGAATCGTGCGACCACGGAGGCAGCAGCTTGACCAAAGCCCACAGAATGAAAAGCGGCAAAATGGATAGACCCGCAGCCATCAGCGATCCCTCGCGCGTCACCAGGGCCATTTTGTAGGTCGTGTAGCCCAGAAAGCTCTTCGAGAAAAGCTGCCCGCCGATCACCACGTTCCAGCGCATCGCGAAGATACCCATCAACGCAAGACATCCCGACGCAACATACATCCGCTTGCGCACCTGCTCTGGCAGCTTTACAACCTGTGTAACGAAAAGCAGAACAAGCGGCGTCACTGTGCCGAGGATGATCTGGACCACGATGTGCGAGAAGTACAGCCTGGTATGCACCATGAAGTTGAGGCTGCGGAACGATTCATCGGCTTCGTAAATGCGGTGAATCAGGTCGAGCATCTCCAGGCTGAAATCGATGATGAAGATGTAGAACAGGTACATCGCGATCGTGTCGACGCAACGGATATCGATGACTTGCTTGCGCAACTTCGTTACCGCCATGTAGATCAGCATCACACCGGCGATACCCGATACCATCGCGGAAAAAATAAACACCACCGGCATCAGCGGCGAGGACCACCACGGGTTCGCCTTGATCGATCCGAAGATAAAGCCAACATATCCATGCAACAAGAATGCCGAAGGGATACCGATGAGGGTAACGATCCAGCCGACCTTGTCATCGATATGGAGCGAACGGGGGCTGATGTTGTCCGAGCCCAGCGTCATTATTTTGTAGATCAGCCGCAACATACCCTTGCTCGAGCGCGCCAGCAGCACGATATCCCGGCGGTAGTCGAGCCATATCTCGAAGACCAATACAGCCATCAGGTACCACAGGTACACATAGCCGAACATCGCCATCGCCGAGGTGCTGTGCGGGGTGAAATACATCTCGGGCGAGCGTTCTGGATGCCCGAGATGCAGTTGCAGCGGCAGCGGCGCCACAATAAGAAATGAGAGAGCGGTCAGGAGCGCCAGCCGATACGTCGGCTTCACTGCTTCCACGTGAAACACGCGCTCGAGCGAGGCCAGAATAAAAGCGCCCGCTACCAACCCCGTAATAAACGGATACAGAACAATCAGTACGCTCCACTGAAGCCCAACCTCGTTGGGATACATGAAGCCTTCAACGCCGCTCATAATCTTTCCCTGCTCCTGGAGGAACATCGCGAGATTGCACATTAGCGCACCGACCCATCCAGCCCGTTGTAATAGGCTTTCGCACCCGTAGCCATTTGCGGCTTCAGCACCTGCACGCTATGCGTCTTCAGGAACTCGTGAATCGGATCCTTGGGATTTTTAAGATCCACCAATTGCCGCGCGCCTGTCGGACAGTTCTCTGCGCAAGCGGTTGTGAGGCCCTTGGTAATCCGGTGATAGCAGAGCGTGCACTTGTCTGCGACCTTCTTTTCTGGATGAATGTAGCGGCATCCGTAAGGGCATGCCTGCACGCAATATGCGCAGCCGAGACAATACTTTTGATCGATCAGCACCACCCCATCCGGGCTTACGAATGTCGCTCCCACCGGGCACACCTGCGTGCACGGTGAATCTGCGCAGTGATTGCACATCTTGGGCACAAAGAAATACTTGCCGGCGTCTTCCTTCGCGACCGCTGGAAACCCCTCCTTGCCTCCGTCCGGCGAAATGACCTCGGGACTGGTCATGTTCTCGTCTTCAACGTGGTACCGCTCCACCCAAGTACGGAAGTAGCCGTCAGGCACATCGTTCTCTTCGGCGCAGGCACGCACGCAGTTCCCGCAGCCAATACACTTGGGTACATCAATCAGCATGCCCCACCAGTGATCGGAGAACTTGTAGTTCTCCGCCTGCTCCGGCGTTCCTGCCAGCACTGACTTCCAGGCGATTGCCGCCGCCGGCATCAATACCAGAAAATGACGTCGCGATAGATTCACTTTGCACCCCCCACCGCCGGAGCCGCCCGCACGGCAGACTCCGATTCGATTGCCGGGCTGTGCGGCTGATGGCAGGTCTCGCAGGGAACCCCATTCGAGTGATCGGCCGGATCGACCTGCGGAAATCCCTTCGGCTTGGCTACACTTGCCGTGTGGCACCGCGCACACAATACAGCCGTGTCCAGCTTCGCCGGCGTCAGCGATGACGGATCATCGGCATGTTTGGCCAACGGTCCATGGCAAGCCTCGCAGTTCACATGCGCGTGCTTGCCCTTGCCTTTCACATCCAGAACATCTGTATGGCAGGTCTCGCAAGCCTCGTGGCCGGCAAACTTCACCGGTCGCGCCGCAATCTCGCCGATCGCATTGCCGCGATAATGCCCGTACTGCCCGAAGCTGCGCGGAACCACGTAACCTCGAACCACAAGAAAGACAATGAAAGCGAGAACGAAGAGTCCCGCAAATCGGAAGAGATGCCCGGCATCCTTGAAAACGCTCATTGCAGCCCAATCTCCTGACGCTGCCAGCACGGGGCGCGAAGAGCCCCATGTGATCCAGATCATGTTCGACACGGAGGTTGCTGGTTTGCAGATACGTCTGTATGTGAGACAGATCACGATCACATGTGACGGCGGCCGCACATACGATCCAAGTTACTCAGGTGCAATAACTTATATTTCGGTAGATTTAGCAGCGCCGGCCGAGAGGCCTGCTCAATGTGAGGCAGATCACGATTGCAGGGACAGCGCCAGGTGAATCGCCACCGACTCCTCGCCCACAGTAAGCCCGGTTTATGTCAGCACGGTCTACCAGCGACGCGAGCCTTCCAGGTGCTTCCGAAGCGATACGATTGAATCGGAGAGATTGATGGCAAAGGTCCTCGATGGAGTCGCGATTGCCGCGGCAATCAAGCAGGAAGTGGCAGAGGAAGTCCGCACCCTGGCGGCGCAGGGCATCCGGCCCGGTTTGGCCGCAGTGCTGGTCGGACACGTGCCCGCTTCAGAGATTTACGTTGCCAGCAAGGTAAAGACTTGCGCGGAACTCGGCCTCTATAGTGATCTAATCACTCCGCCGGACACGGTAACGACGGAAGAGATGCTCGACCTTGTGCGCAGCCTCAACGACCGCGAAGACATCGACGGCATCCTCATCCAGCTTCCGCTGCCGAAGCAGGTTGATGCCAAAGCACTCCTCGATTCGGTCGATCCCGCGAAGGACGTCGACGGCTTTCATCCCGTAAACGCGGGCAAGCTGCAGGCGGGCCGCCCGGCGCTGGCTCCGTGCACCCCGGCGGGCGTCATCGAAATCCTCAAGCGCAGCCACCTGCCCATCAGCGGGCAGCATGCCGTGGTTGTCGGCCGCAGCGACATCGTCGGCAAACCCGTCGCGATGCTGCTACTCCACGAAAACGCGACAGTCACTATTTGTCATTCGAAAACTCAAAAGCTCGGAGAGCTTACGCGCGAAGCCGACATCCTTGTTGCCGCCATCGGGCGTCCCGGCTTCATCACGCCCGATATGGTGAGGCCCGGCGCCACCATCATGGACGTCGGCATCAACCGCATCACTACACTCGAAGAATTCGACCGCTATTTCGCCGGCGACGCCAGGCGCGAACTCACTTTCAACAAGCGAGGCTCGACGATCGTGGGCGACGTGCATCCCAAGGCCTTCGAACTCGCTGGCGCATACACGCCGGTTCCGGGCGGCGTCGGTCCGCTTACCATCGCCATGCTGATGTCCAACACTGTCCGCGCCGCCCGCATGCGGAGAGGTCTGTAGGGATGCTTCGCGTCGGTCTCACCGGCGGTCTCGGCAGCGGAAAAAGCACTGTCGCTGCGATGCTGCGCGAGCTTGGCGCCGACGTCATTGAGTCTGACGAACTCGGTCGCGCGCTGATGGAGCCCGGCCAGCCCGCCTTCAGCCGGATCCTCCGCGTATTCGGCGACACGGTCATCATGCCCGACGGCCACCTCAACCGCGCACGCCTTGCTGAGTTCGCCTTCAACGGTGGCCGCGTCAAGGAGCTGAATGCCATCGTCCATCCGGTGGTCATCGAAGCGCAGCGCCAGTGGATGAACCAGGTCTTTGCGCGTGATCCCGCAGCCGTTGCCGTCATCGTCTCCGCGCTCATCTTTGAAGTGGAACGCGATGCCCAGGCCGGAGGCCCGGCCCAGAGCACCTTCACTGATCTCCGCGAGCGCATCGACCGCATCATTCTGGTCACCGCTCCTGACGATGCAAAGATCGCCCGCTACGTCGCCCGGATCTCCCCAGCCCCTGAAAAGCGCGAAGCCGCCGAGGCGGACGCCCGCTCCCGCCTCGCCCACCAGATTCCAGACAGCGAAAAAGCCCCGCGAGCTGACTACCTGCTTGAAAACACCGGCGATATCGCCGCATTGCGCTGCCCAGGTCACGGAGCTTTGGCCCAGGTTGAGGCAGCAGAGCAACTTAAATCTCCAGCCCCGGTCATTAAAATAGGAGCTGGAACAAGCGGGTTGCGAGCACCGTACTGCACTCTCAGGACACTGCGGCCCGTCTCGCAACCCTATGGAAAGGTCGTAGAGGTTTTAAGAGAGATATGAAACTGCGCCAGGTCGCTTTGGTCGTCTTCCTTGTCGGTGGATTCTGGTTCATCACCACCCACTTCTCCTCCGACTTGAATCCGCTGAAGCTCATAAACGCGCGGACCGCGGACTCTCCTCTGGAACTCTCCGAGGCTCACGCGGCGCCGGAGTTCGATGCGGAGGAGCAGAACAATATCTCCGTCTACCGTCACGTCCTCCCTTCGGTGGTCAACATTACATCGCGCGCGGTCACCTTCAACTTCTTCTACGGCAATGTTCCGCAGGAGGGCCAGGGTTCGGGGTTCGTTCTCGACAAGGCCGGTCATGTCCTGACGAATTTCCACGTGATTGAGGGTGCCAACCGCGGCATCGAGGTCAAGCTGAGCAACAAGCGCAGTTACAAGGCAACCGTGGTCGGAACCGACAAGGTGCACGATCTCGCGCTGCTCAAGATCGACGCGCCCGATCTCATGCCGGTGGTGCTCGCAGACTCCAGCCAACTCGCCGTCGGCGAAAAGGTGTATGCCATCGGCAACCCCTTCGGCCTCAGCGGCACCATGACCCAGGGGATTATCAGCTCGATCCGATCGATCCGCAGCAGCGAGGGAGCCCCAATCGAGGACGCGATCCAGACCGATGCGGCCATCAATCCCGGCAACTCCGGCGGTCCGCTGCTGAACTCGCGCGGCGAAGTCATCGGCATCAATACGATGATCCTGTCGAACTCCGATCAGAACGCGGGTATTGGCTTCGCCATCCCCATCAATACCGCCAAGGCCGTGCTCTCCGATCTCACGCACTATGGCGAAGTGCGGCGTCCCTCGCTGGGCATCCAGTCCTATGCCATTGGTCCTGATCTGGCAAGCCAGATGGGATTGGCCGCGGACTATGGCGTGCTCATCCAGAAAGTGATTCCCGGCGGCGCCGCCGATCGGGCCGGACTGCGCGGAGGAAACGAACAGGCCTAGGTCGGCAATCAGCCCGTAATGCTGGGTGGCGATCTGATCGTGGCCATCGACGGCCAGCAGATCACCGATCCGCAGGACATCAGCGTCATCATGGACAAGCACCAGGCCGGCGACACGGTCAGCGTCACCGTCATGCGCGGCCGCCGCCAGATGACCGTAAAAGTCGCGCTGGGCGCAGCCCGCTCGGTAAATACGTAGGAGCCTGGGCAGAAGCACTCACTTCTCAAAAACCCCGGCTGGAAACACTGATTGAATTCCCCGCCGGATCCTTGGCATTCGCGAATTCGAATCCGTCTGCATGATGGACTGCACCAAATTGCAACCCTTTCTTTTCGCTATCTTGGACAAACGCCGACACATCCCGGACGGCAAAGACGACCTTCATTGCCGCTCCGCTCTTCTGTGATTTGGCGGCGCTGTGCAGCGCAATTGCACAACCGCCTGAAGGGACAGTCAGTTCTAACCAACCATCCATTGCGCCCGGCAGAGGTCTCATCCCGAAGAATCGTTCATAAAAGGCAGCGACTTTAGGAATATCTCTGACGTACAGGATGACTCGGGCGATCGACAAATGCTGCATCAAAAGCTCTCCTGGGAAGCTGAAACTCTTGAGTCATTCTGCAGGAGTCCAGACCGTCAACAAGTGAACCGCCCCACGGACCGATGGTCCGTGGGGTTGGCGAAGCGAAGCATCTGCATGCTTTATCCGTTTAGAACTTCACTCCCAGCGTGGCGAGAAACGCCTTCACATCAGGCCACACGGCTTTCAAGTCCGTTGCGGTCTGAATATCGAGAGGGATATTCAGCGGGTTGGAGGCGGCTCCGGCCAGTTCCGAGATCGGCTTCTCAACCGCTCCGATCAGTGTTGCCAGCGCAGCCACAACCTGCGGTGCGGCTTTCAGTGCTTTGTTGGCGCCTGTAAGCCACTTCAGGGCGTCTTCGGCTCCGATTTCGATTCCTTTTTCGATGTTGACCAGGATGTTTGCCATCGCGATGATTCTCTTTTCTGGCCGGCGCGCAGCCTTTTTGAGCCGCTTGCAGGCATGAATGTGCGGCGATGCCCGTCATCAAAACGCCGTGGTTGCGGCAGAATCGCTGGAGCGCATCGCCTCGCGCGAACAAATGCGGCCGCGCGGCGCAAAAAGTCCGCATGCGAGCCCGCTGAATTGTTCGGCTATGTTCCAAGCTTAGTCAGATCGTGGAAATAACCTGCAAATCGGCTGGAAAAGTTTTCGCCTAAGAATCAACCGCTTGCAGCCTTCCGCACTCGCCGGGACCTTGACATGTAAGGCCGAGATTGAATCCCACGACGCTGCCCTGACGAGTTATGCGGGCTTAACGTAGCGGCGGCCCTGAATCTCGTATCCGCCACTGGCGACGCGGGCGATGGCCTCGGTGTAGGCGATGTGCTCTTCGACGAGGATGCGCTCGGCGAGCGAATGCGCGTCGTCGGTTTCGAGAACGGCAACGGCGCGCTGCAGGATGATCGCGCCGTGATCGAGATGCTCGTCAACAAAATGCACCGTGCAGCCCGCAACTTTTACGCCGTATTCGAAAGCCTGCTGCTGCGCGTCGAGCCCGGGAAAAGCGGGCAGGAGCGAGGGATGAATATTGAGGATGCGGTTGGGAAATGCGGCGATGAAGCCGGGCGACAGCAGGCGCATGTAACCGGCGAGGCAGACCAGGTCTACCTTGTGCGAGCGCAGACTGGCGATGAGATCGGCGTCGTGTTCAGCGCGCGGTCGTCCCTTCGAGACAAGCACTGCGTGCGGAAGACCAAGTTGCGCTGCAGCGGCAATGCCGGGGGCGTCGGCAACATTGGAGATCGCTACCGCGATTTCAACTCCTTGAAGCTTTCCGGTCCGGATTGATTCGGCGATGGCGAGAAAGTTGGAGCCGCGTCCGGAGAGCAGAATGCCCAGCCGAAGGGGCGTGGCTTCCCCGCTCATGTGTAGTGAACCCGGTGGTCGCCTTTGACGATGCGGCCGATGACGTAGAACTTCTCTTCGGCGCGGTCGAGAAGCGTCTTGGCGCGCGTGAATTTGGCCGCCGGAACGACCGCAATCAGGCCGATGCCCATGTTGAACGTGCGCATCATCTCTTCCTGCGACACCTGGCCGAGGTCGCGGAGGTGGTCGAAGATGGGCAGGACGGGCCATGAGCCGAGTTCAATCTGCGCCGCCAAGCCCTTGGGCAGAATGCGCGGCAGATTCTCGGTGATGCCGCCGCCGGTAATGTGCGCCATGCCCGCGGTCATGCCGGAGGCAACGAGCTTTTGGATGACGTGCAGGTAGCTGCGATGCGTCTTCATCAGCGCCGCGCCGGCCTTTTCTTTAATCGCCGTGACGTATTGGCTCGGCTTGTAGCCTGCAACCTCGAACATCAGCTTGCGCGCCAGCGAATAGCCGTTGGTGTGAAGTCCCGTCGAGGGAAATCCCACCAGGACGTCGCCCGCCTTGATTTCGTCGCCGGTCACCAGCTTGTCGCGATCGACCGCACCAACAATGAAGCCGGCCAGATCGTATTCGCCCTCGGCATAGAAGCCGGGCATCTGTGCGGTCTCCCCGCCAACGAGCGCGCAGCCGTTAGCCTTGCAGGCATCGGCCAGGCCGGAGACAACGGTCTCCGTGACCTCCGGGTCGAGCTTGCCGCTGGCGAAGTAGTCGAGGAAAAACAACGGCGTCGCACCCTGAACGGCAATGTCGTTGACGCAGTGGTTCACCAAGTCAGCGCCGACGCTCGAGTGCAGGCCCATCTCGAAGGCGATCTTGAGCTTCGTTCCAACCCCATCCGCCGAGCTGACGAGAATAGGGCTCTTGAAGCGCTGGAGATCGAGCCGGAAGAGGGCTCCGAAGCCGCCGATTCCGCCTAAAACATTGCGGTTAAAGGTTTTCTGCGCGAGGTACTTGATGCGATCCTTGGATCGGTCGCCGCGGGAGATGTCAACGCCGGCGTCGGCATAGGTGATGGACTTGGATTTGGCTTCTTCGGGCACTCTGCGGCCTCTGCGGTCAGATTATGAAGCGGGCGCTGCGGACCGGAAAGGTCGATTCTAGCAGGCCATGCACACCAGGGCTGTGAACAGCGAAATCGATTTGCTGTTCAAAATGTGGAGAAGCGGACTGTGAAGTGACACGCTTCACTCCAGATCGGGATGTGACTTCTATACTGGAGCCATTATGAGCACCAAGGCTGCGGCTCTCGTACATACGCGTTCCCACGCATTGCAACAGCGCGCTGAGCGCTATTTTCCCGGCGGCGTCAATTCGCCCGTCCGGGCCTTTCGCGCGGTGGACGGAGCTCCGCCGTTTGTGGAGCGGGCCGAGGGCGCGTACGTGGTGGACGCAGACGGCAATCGCTACATCGATTACGTCGGTTCATGGGGACCGATGATTCTCGGCCATGCGTTTCCCCCGGTCGTCGAAGCTATTGAACGCGCTGCGCGTAATTCGGCGAGCTTCGGTGCGTCGACGGCGAGCGAGGCTGATCTGGCGGAGCGCATTGTTGCCTGCTATCCGGCCATCGAGAAGATGCGCTTCGTGAGCTCTGGTACCGAGGCGACCATGTCGGCCATTCGGCTTGCGCGCGCGGCCACAGGGCGCAAGATCATCATCAAATTTGAGGGCTGCTATCACGGGCATGCTGATGGGCTGTTGGTGAAGGCTGGCTCCGGCGTAGCCACATTCGGCATTCCGGGTTCCGCAGGCGTGCCCGAAGAGATTGCCGCGCTGACACACGCGCTGCCCTACAACGATGTAGCTGCGGTGGAGTCCGCCTTCGACGCACATCCTGACAAAATCGCAGCGATCATCCTGGAGCCGGTGGTGGGAAACGCCGGTTGCATTGCACCTGCGCCGGGCTATCTGCATGCGCTGCGGGAACTGACCAGGCGGGAAGGCGCGCTGCTGATTGTGGACGAGGTGATGACTGGATTCCGCGTGGCACTGGGCGGGGCCTGCGAACTGTATTCGCTCGATCCGGACTTCGTCACACTAGGCAAAATTGTCGGCGGCGGGTTACCGGTCGGCGTCTTCGGCGGGAAGCAGAAATATATGGATATGCTGGCGCCACTCGGTCCGGTGTACCAGGCCGGAACGCTGAGCGGGAATCCGCTGGCCATGGCTGCAGGCTTGGCGACGATCGGCTATCTGCAGGAGAACGAGGAAGAGATATATTCGCGCATCGAGAAAACAGCAAAGGCCGTGGCGGAGGGTGTCGCAGCCGAAGCTGATAGGGCCGGCGTGGCGCTGACCACGAATCGAGTAGGCGCCATGTGGACCTGGTTCTTCAACGAGGGGCCGGTGACGAATTACCACGAGGCGGCAAAGTCGGATACGGCAGCGTTCGGAAAATTTCATCGGGCAATGATGGATCGCGGCGTATGGCTGCCACCTTCGCAGTTCGAAGCGGCGTTTCTGGGCACGGCGCATGGAGACACCGAAGTGCAGGCCACAATCGAAGCTGCAAAAGAGGCGTTTCGCGCCGCATAGATCGCGATCAGATCATGCAGGCCACGCATCAAGCGTAACGAATTCTTTTGAGCTGCCATAGCGATCGAGGAGCCCAGCGGCCGCGGTGACGGACGGGCCTCGATCGGCATTGAGACCGTGGTGGCTGCCGTCGTGGAGAACAATGTTGCTGGCGCGGCCGCTGCTTTGATTGCCGTCGATCTTCCTGATGAGGCTTTGCGCGATCTTGTCGCCGGAGGGTTCTTTCCAGTCGTTCGTCATCGCATTCCACGTGACGGGGATGAGTCCGAGCTGGCGGGCGAGCTTCAACACATAGGGCCGTCGTGCCCCAAAGGGCGGACGGAAGTAGCGAATGGGCTTGCCGGAGATCTCGGCGAGAATGTCGTTGGTGCGCGTGAGCTCGTCGAGCACATTGGCCTCACGCGTGCGCGAAAGATCGGGGTGGCTCCAGGTGTGGTTGCCGATCAGGTGCCCGGCAGCAGCGACGCGATGTGCGAGCTCCTTCTCGGACTTGGCGAATTTGCCGACCATGAAGAATGTCGCGCGTACGTCGTGCTCGGCGAGGATGTCGAGCAGACGCGGCGTCCACGCGGGGTTAGGGCCATCGTCAAAGGTAAGCGCGAGTTCGCCGGGGCGCCGCGGTGCAATCAGGGTTCGGCCAAAGATCTGCGAAGTGGGCCAGTGCGAAGCGTATGCAAAGCAACCGAGGCCTAATCCGGTTGCACCTGCGAAACCGAGGACGCCGTAAACACTCGCAGCTAAAGGAGAAAGCATCGCTGCCAATAGTGTGCGGCGCGAAGCCGGAGAACGGCAAGCGATCTGTGACGGAGACCGGAGTATACTGAAAATGTTCGGGTCGCATCCTGAGTTTTCGGAGCGGCACTGGAGACAACATGAGCCTTACCAACTTCCCCGGCAACGCGAGTTCCTCGCCGCTCGACTCCTCCATCACAAAAGTCACAATTCCCGCTCTGGCCGAGATGAAGCGCCAGGGCAAACCTATCTCTGCGCTCACGGCGTACGACTACGCGACCTCGCGCCTCGTCGACGAAGCCGGAATTGACCTGGTGCTCGTGGGCGACTCGCTGGCCATGGTGGTGATGGGCCACGACAACACACTGGCCGTCACTGTTGACGAGATGCTGCACCACACTCGCGCTGTGCGGCGTGCGATTCGGCGCGCGCTGGTGGTGGCTGATATGCCCTTCGGCAGCTATCACGGTACGGTGGCGGAAGGCGTGGCCAACGCAGTGCGTTTCATCAAAGAGGCCGGCGCTGAGGCCGTAAAGATTGAAGGGCCGCGCGTGGCGCTTGTGAAGGCGCTCACCGATGCCGAGATTCCGGTGGTCGGCCATCTTGGCCTCACACCGCAGAGCGTGCATCGCATGGGCGGCTATCGTGTGCAGGCGAAAACAACAGACGCAGCCCGGCAAATCAAAGAGGATGCCAGGGCGCTTGAAGAAGCGGGCGCGGGCCTGCTCGTGCTTGAAGGCATTCCACGCGAGGTTGCCGCCGAGATCACGGCGGAGCTTAGGATTCCCACCATCGGCATCGGCGCCGGGCCGGATTGCGACGGCCAGATCCTCGTCTTCCACGACATGGTGAACCTGAGCTTCGCGCCCAAGGCCAAGTTTGCGCGCCGTTACGCAGATGCGGCTGGCCTATTCCGCGCGGCTATCGAACACTATCGCGAAGATGTCGAGCATCGCGCCTTTCCGTCGGACGAAGAGAGCTATCATCTATCTTCGACAGTGCGGAATGAACTTGCAGCGGAGCACGCCGAGGCGGAGCCGCTGAAGCAACTGCGCAAAGCCTGATGCAGATTCTCACGACAGTGAAAGAGTTGCGTGCGTGGAGCCGCGCTCAACGATGTAGCCAAAGTGGCGACGGAATTGCGCTGGTGCCGACCATGGGCGCTTTGCATGCAGGGCATGCGTCGCTGATTCGTACGGCGGCGGAGGCGCGGCCGGGGCGAGTGGCCCTATCCATCTTTGTAAATCCCACGCAGTTTGGTCCTAACGAGGACTTCGCCCGCTATCCGCGAACCTTCAAGGCTGACTGCGCGCTGGCCGAACGCGAAGGCGCAACCGTCATCTTCGCTCCCAGTGTCGAAGAGATGTACCCCGCCTCAGCATCAACGTTCGTTGAAGTCGAGGGTCTTAGCGACCGCCTCGACGGCCAGTCCCGGCCGGGACATTTTCGCGGCGTCGCAACCGTAGTCGCGAAGTTGATGATTGCCGCGGAAGCCGACCTCGCCTTCTTCGGACAGAAGGACGCGGCGCAGGTCGCGGTGCTGCGGCGGATGGTTGCCGATCTGCGGCTGGGCACCACAATCGTCGTTTGCCCGATCGTGCGCGAAGCCGACGGGCTCGCACTCAGCTCTCGCAACGCGTATTTGAGTCCCGAGGAACGGAAACAGGCGCTCGTGCTGAACCGTGCAATTCGTCGCGTCGAGACACTGGTCGCCGAAGGCGAGCGTTCAGGCTCGGCCTTGATCGACGCGGCGCGTGAGGTGTTCGCGGAAGAGCCGGAAGTGCGGGTGGATTACATCGAGCTCGTGGACTGGGAGACACTGTGGCCCGTGCTCACCGCCGCACCTGGGACCCTGTTTGCGGTTGCGGCGTGGGTGGGAAGCACGCGGCTCATCGATAACACCATCATTAGCTGATCGGCGAATGCGTGTTCCCGAAGACAACCGCAGATCCTTCGACTACCCTTCGCGATGCTCAGGTCCGCTCAGGATGACACGTTGTGTGTTGGCGAAGCTCGTTCCTTACGCATGGGGCAAGTACTGATCGAGCCACTCAATCCACCGCCTGTACACATCGCGCATCCTGACGGGGTCGTTGGGACTGTGGCCACCGATCGGGTAAGCGTAGAACCACGTCTTGACGCCTCGATCCTTGAGCGCGTGATACAGCTCGTATCCCTGCGTGATGGTCACGCGATAATCGCCCACATCCTGCAGGACCATTGTCGGCGTGGTCATCTTGTCGTAATAGGTGATGGGCGACTGCTCGACGAAATGCTTCATCCAGTCGCCGGTGTAGGGCGATCCGCCAATGGCTGCGGCGCGCGCCACGTTGGAATCGGAGAGATTGTATTGATCGAGCAGATTGGTGACCGGTGCGCCCGCAATTGCTGCCTTCCAAAACTGCGCGTGCCCGATGAGCCAGCTCGTCATGTATCCACCGTAGCTCCAGCCGGTGACAGCGATGTTCGACTCGTCGACGATGCCGCGCTTCCTGAGCATGTCAAGGCCGGCGAAGACATCGCGGCCGGGACCGTCGCCTGAATCATCCAGGATGGCACGTCCAAAATCGTTGCCGAAGTTGTCGCTTCCCCGGTAGTTGGGCTCGAAAACCAGCCACCCCTGTGCGGCGATCAGCTGCGCGAAGAGCGAGAAAGTGTCTTTCGAACACGACGTCGGTCCACCGTGGATATAGAGGACCAGGGGCAGCTTTTTGCCCGGGACGTAATCCGGCGGATAGGTCAGGATTCCATTCTCGGTCCAGTTTTTCGGCGCCTCGTCGGGGCTTTGCCACGTGACCACCTCGCTCCTGCCCAGGTTGAGTGCGTCGAAGGCTGCGTGGAACGTTGTCAGCCGGCGCGGTTTCGATTGCGGGCTATCCAAAATGAAAATCTCGGAGGGATGATGCGGTTCGCTTCCCACGAAGGCGATCTGGCCCTGGTCGCCCACCGTGGCGTCAAGCCAGAACCCGGTGTTTGGCGTGACATCGCCGAGATCGAGCTTCGTCGCCTTTCCTGCCAGCGGCTGGATCCACATGCTTGCCGTAGCCCCGTCGTTGGCGCCGGTCAGGATGGCTTTCCCGCCGGGCATCCAAAGTGCTCGGAAAAAGTTCCGGTCAATCTCCCGGCTGACGTTGTCGCCGTCGCCTTTGAGCCCATCGACCACGAAGATGTCCTGGTAGTTGCGGTCGAGGCCGTCGCGAGGGTAGATGTAGGCGATGTGCGATCCGTCCGGCGAGGGCAAGGGCTGTGTTGCGTACATCGTGTGGGTTGTGATCGGCTCAGACTTGCCGGTCGCAAGATCGAGTACCTGCGGCGATGAGTAGCGTCGATCGCCGGAGTAGGTGTTTTCAAGGCGCACATACACCAGCTTGCTGCCGTCAGGCGTGAATGCGATGGGCGATGCCGGCGGCCCGGGAGGAAACGCGACCGGCAGGCTCCAAGCGCCGGAGGTCAGGCGCTTGGCTTCGCCGCCGCCGGCCGGAACCAGCCACAGATGCGTAGGAAGAGCATGGTCCTTGTCGAGGAAGCTGCCGTCACCCACGTCAAAGGCGTCGTCGAATTTGTCGGCGCCGGTTCTCTTGGGAGGTGCATCGGCGGTTGCAAATGCGATGGCAGTTCCGTCGGGCTTCCACGCGAACTGTTGGATTGAAGTCTGGCTCTTGGTCAGTTGCATCGACTCGCCGCCGGACATGTCGAGCACAAAAATCTGGTTGTGCTTGTCCGCGTCCTCTATCAGAAAGGCGATCCGGTCTCCCGAAGGCGACCAGCGAGGAAACGAAACATGCTTGCGATCGTGGGTCAGGTAGCGCGTCTTTCCGGTGGCCGTTTCGACGATTACCAAGTCCGAAGCATAGATATCTTCCTCGTAGTCCGGATGCGCTACGACGGCTGCCAGCGACTTGCCGTCCGGCGCAATCTCCGGGTCGCTGACGCGGAGAATCTTGCTGACCCAGGCGAGGTCGAAAACTTTGCCGGGTGTCGCAGGAATGGGGATGCGAGACGTGGCTGTTCCCGTGAGTGGGCTCTCACCGAACAGGCCCGCGTTGAACGCGATGAACACCGCAAGAAGACCGGGCAGGAGACGCTTCATGCAATTGATCCTTAAGTTGTGAGGGTCACGCCGGGAGGAAAGAACGTGGAACAAATATACAAGATGACGCTCTTGCGTGAACCCACCGCCTCCCCGCAATCTTGTATTCATGCCGGAGCTGCCCGATATCTCTGCATACATCACAGCGCTCGATGCACGAATCGTGGGCCAGACGCTGGAGCGCGTCCGGCTGGGATCGGTGTTCCTGCTGCGCTCCGTCGACCCGCCTTTGAGCGCGGTGGAAGGGCACACGGTTCGCAAGCTTCGTCGCATCGGCAAGCGAATCGCAATCGGGCTGGAAGAGGAGTTGTGGCTGGTGCTGCACCTGATGATCGCAGGACGGCTCCACTGGAAGGCTCCGTCGGCGAAGCTCGTGGGCAGGAACGCGCTGGCGGCATTTGATTTTCCAAATGGGTCACTGACGCTTACAGAAGCCGGTTCGAAGCGGCGGGCTTCGCTCTACGTCGTCCGCGGTGAAGAAGCACTGGAGGCAATGGATCCCGGCGGCATCGAGATTCTCGAGACGGATCTAGGCGGATTTCGTGCCGCATTGACAGCGGAGAATCGCACCCTCAAGCGTGCGCTCACCGATCCGCGGCTGATCAGCGGAGTGGGCAATGCGTATTCCGACGAGATTCTGCATGCTGCGCAGCTCTCGCCGGTAACCTTGACTCACAAGTTGAAACCGGAGGAGTGGGAGCGGCTGTTCGCCTCGACCCTGGACACCATGCGGCTGTGGATGGACCGGCTCGGTGCGGAGGCAAGGAAAGCATTCCCCGAGAAGGTGACGGCATTCCGCCCGGAGATGGCGGTACACGGCCGGTTCAATCTGCCTTGTCCGCGATGCGGCGAGAACGTCCAGCGAATTCGCTATGCCGACAACGAAACCAACTACTGCGCGAAGTGCCAGACCGGGGGGAAGGTCCTGGCGGACCGCAGCCTTTCGCGACTCCTCGGCTCGGACTGGCCGCGAACGCTCGATGAGCTGGAAGCCCTGAAGCGAAAGTGATTTGCCGGTCTCGCCTGGCAGCTCAAATTTGACAGAGCAGACCTGTTTTGCGAGACTCAAAGATGCTGCCGATCCGGCGAAAAACGCCGGATTTGTGTCTCGTGCCGAAGTGGCGGAATTGGCAGACGCGCGTGGTTCAGGTCCACGTACTCGCAAGGGTGTGGGGGTTCGAGTCCCTTCTTCGGCACCAATCGTCAGGAAAAGTCCTCAAGAACCCCATAAAAACAAGCCCTGCAAACACTTGCAGGGCATTCGTGTCTTCGGCTGTAACCCCTCTCTCTTTGGTCTCAATTAGCCTCGGGAAGCTCCGACAAATTGGGACTGTCCCAAGTCAGCAACAAAATTGTCTCGTCCGGACAGACGTGGAGTTGCCCGATTCGGAAGACGAAGTTACAAGTACTCTGTAGGACTTCGAGAGCAACAAATCTAATGGTGTTCGTTCTGACTGCGCCTCCAGTCTTCGTATTGTTTCCGTTCGTCGACACTCCGCTGACTCACGTCCACGTGCTGCCGATGAGTCTCGCGCTCCCACTGGATGTAGGTGTCGTCTTCGGAAGGGCGATGAGACCGGCAACCCGTCGCTATTACGGGAGCAGCCAAAACGGTCATAAGCAAAAGCGGAACGAAATTTCTAAACAACGAGCGCATAGTTCCCCTCCAGAACAATCCATACACTTGGATGCTGACCGGGCGGGACGCAAGGCTTCAAACCTCGTACGCTTCGTCCCATGTGAGGTTGCCCGGCACACAAGCGCCGGGTACGCCGCAATCGCGCAACTGCCTGCGACGCACCACCGCGTTCGTCCCGCAAAAGAGCACGTCGGGGGCTCGAAGAGGCAGTTGCGCGGGATTTAGAGCTAATTAAGGGTTGGTTTAGGACATTTAAGGCGCCATCGCAGTTCCATGTTTCCACGAGGTCAGGCAAGGCGGAAAAACCGGAACGGAATCGGGCGCAAGTCGCTGCCAGATCGATCCTGAGAAAGCCGCCGGAGATCTCGAAATCGCACCCGCAGGAGGATCTCATGTCCGGATTTCATGGCATCGCGAAGCAGTTCACAGCAGCGGCAGTTCTCTCATCGCGCACGCACAGCTTGCTTTCACTCGTGGCATTGGCCGGGACTCTGATCCTGGCCTGCACGACTTCACCGGCAAATGCACAAGAAGGCGCCTTCAGCATCCAGCAACTCGGCGACACCTTGACAAGCTTTGGAAAAAACACTGTCTCCAACAACGGACATACCTATTACACCGTCGCCTGCGGGCAGCAAGGACAGTGGAAGAGCAACATCATCATCAGCTTGTCTCCCAACGGTAAGTTCATCTGGATGACGCTGGAGCCAGCGCAGATGTCTGCGGGCATTCCGGCCTCCACCCTCACGAGCATTCTGAAGAAGAACACTGATATCGGTCCCATGTTCTTCTCCATCAATGGAAACGCACTCCGCCTCTCGTATCCCATTCCCAATGACGAAATGTCTGCCGGGAAGATCAAGGCCTATATGGAGGCCCTGGTGGACACGGCCGTCAGCACCAAGCCGCTTTGGGATCAGGGAAAGCATGGGACGAACTAGGTCCGCATCGATGACTCATCACGCCGCGAAGAAGCGGTGGGGCCGATCATCATCTCCCCGCCGCTCTCATCGTCGGGACTTATCCGGCCCAAACGCTCCACTCCGACGGGAAGACAAAGGCCGTTCGTGAATCGTCGAAGCAGCACAAACGGATCGGTGCGATGCGAATTTCTTCACGCTACTGTAATCCCTTACGACCCGCGCCCCGTCTGGGTTGATGAAGGGATGGTGGTGGATCGGCTTCCCGCTTGTGATGATCACGGCAGGAAAGCCGACTCAGGCGTCACGTGCGGCGTTCCATTCTGCCTGCGGTGCAAGAAATTTCTCATCCCCCACGGCAAGTGATGCGACTCAGTGAAAGTTGCATAGCTATTGCCTTTGCCCGACGAAGGCAGTACGCTTTCTGCAATCTTCTCGGAGTATCCATGCGGCGATTCGTTTCCCCCTGCCTGATCTGCCTGGCTCTTTTCGCTTGCCAGGTTAATGCTCAAACACGCCGTGCCTTGCTCATTGGCATCAACACCTATCAGCCGCCGGGCACAACCGCGGCGCATCCGGCAGGATGCATTTATGGGCGATGCGAGCTTGCATCCTTTGAAAACCTTCGGGGCTCGGTCAACGACGCACAAGCGATGGCCGATCTTCTGACCAGCCCGAAGTTCGGTTTTCCGGCGGCCAATGTAGCACTGCTAACCAATCCCGCGCCGCCCCAACCGCGGCCAGGCGTAGCGATTTTGCCGGCCGAACAAACATCGCGCGATGGCATTCTCGCGGCCATGCAGAAATATCTCGTCGATTTGCCGCAGCGCGGGGACACGGTGGTGTTTTACGACGCGAGCCACGGCTCGCTTCGCATCAACAGCAAGGGAACCAAGATGGAGGTCTACGCTGACGGCAAGCTGGTGCATGCCGACAGCACGCTGGTTCCTTCAGACGCTTACAAAGGCGGCTTCGACGTCCGCGACCGGGAGATGACACGGATCTTTAACGCCGCTCTGGACAAGGGCGTTCATCTCACCGTCATCTTCGACAGCTGCCACAGCGGAGGCGCATCGCGCGGCATCGGTCCGAAGTACCGGGAGCGCACCCTCGCCTATGATCCTCGCGACATCAATGAATCCGCTGAAAACGGCCCTGACGGCAAGGAACGGACACCACCGACGGAGCGCGCGGAGAATCCTGCGCTCGTGTTTTCCGCCGCACAACAGGATCAGACGGCAAAGGAGTCGCCTCCGCCCGACACCGTACAGGAACCGCACGGCGCATTCACAACAGCGTTGATTGCATCGCTCCAGGTTTTGCCTGTGGATGCGCCGGCGTCAATTGTGTATCAGAGAGTGAAGGCCGTTCTCGAAGGAAACGGAGTCTCCGACCAGGAACCAGATCTGGATGCAAATGTCCAACGCCGCCAGGAGCCTCTGTTTGGGGGAAAGGCCGCAAGCAGCAACAAGGTGCTGACGGCAGCTATCAAAGCGGATGACGACGGCACCGTGTGGCTCGACATAGGGCGCGTGTCGGGTGTGGGACCGGGAAGCGAATTCACGTTGGCGAGTGAGGAAAGCGGCAAATCGCCCGTGAATTTGCGTGTAACGGACCTGCAGGGAATCGCGCGCTCCACTGCGCAGGTGGTCAGCCCGGCGGGCGCCAAGGTTGTGCCGGGCGAGATTTTCGAACTGAGCAAGCTGGTACCCCCACAATCGGACCCGCTTCTGTTCTGGCTCTGGCCCTCGAACCTTTCGCAGGAGGACATCGCCGCGGTGGCTGCGCAGGTGAAGGCGGCAGGAGTAGTTTCAGTCCATGACCCGGCAGAAGAGAATTGGACGCATCTTCTCAGCTGGGACGGAACCAACTGGACGCTGCAACAAGCGAAGCCGGGCGGCAATGCAAAATCAGCTCCGCAGGGCGCACGGAACCTGAATACGACAGCGCCACCGCCGGTGAATCTTGGGCCCAAACTCACGGCCGACGCTTTGAAGCAACATCTCAGTGCAGATGTGCGCGTGTGGGTGAACCTGCCTGTTCCGCAGCGGGTGGTGGACAAGCTCGCGCTCCACGATCCGCAAAGCGCCGTGCAAGCTGCGAAGGATTTTGCCGGCGCCAACTATCTCTTGACGGGAGTCCTTACCGACAACGGCCCTGCATATGCGTGGTTCCACAAAAGCGAGTTTGCCGCCGGACCACGACCGACGAGTGCCGTCAAGGACCATAGCCCGGGCTGCTCCAACGATTCTCCCTATCCGGTTCGAACCGATTGGACGGCGCTAGGAGACTCGCCGGAACCCGACACACTGACCAAAAAGCTGAATGATTACGCATTGCGCCTGGGCAAGGTCCACGGCTGGCTCACGCTGCAGGACAGTGCGAATGGCGAGTCTGCGGAGGGCTTTTACAAGCTCGCCCTGGTGCACGCACCCGATGGCGGTACACTCTCGCAGGATCAAGCCGCGCATTCCGGCGACAAGCTTCAGATGCTGTTGCAGTCGGAGGACCGGGTTGTCGATCCGCGCTGGGTGTACGTTCTCGATATCAGTTGCAACGGGCAAGGCACCCTTCTCTATCCCATCAATTTCGCCGAGAATCAGTTTCCCAAAGCTGGAACCAGCGACCGCAAATTTGTGCTCCCGCATTCGCTGACGCTCAAAGTCGGACCTCCGTATGGAGTGGATACGCTGATCATGCTGAGTACGGCGCAGCCGCTGCCCGATCCGTCATCGCTGACATTTGAGGGGGTCGCCACGCGCGGGGGACGCGGCGCGGACACTCCTTTGCAGAGGCTGCTAAGCAATGCAAGCAGTTCGACGCGCGGATTATTAGAACCGGTGCCAACCGATTGGGGCATCACGGTAACAACACTTCACAGCGTCCCTCAAACCGATATCAAACAGCCCCAGTGATCAGGCGGATGTCGTCTGATCGATTCGTTCACGCAATGCACCAGCAAGGAGAAAGATCATGTCCGTTTCCCGCCGCCGTTTTCTTGGAGACGCTTCCGCCATCAGCATGATGGCCGCGCTTTTGCCCGGGTTATCCGCTGCGCAGGAAGCCGCGCCGCAGAACAGTTCCGCGGAAGATGCCCCGCACGATTCGTATGACTTCTGGAACGGATTCTTCGACTCGGTGAATCCGATGAGCCGGAACTACGGGCAGAAATCGGCTTCGCGCGGCCCGAAGGACCAACTTCCCGACCCAGGTGTAGAGACGCAGTATCTGCACTACAAGAGCGACGAGAAGAAACTGCGCTATGCGACCGATATCGGCAAAGATGAGTTGCTTGACCACGATGGCGATGTGGCCATCAGCATTGCACTCTCGCAGTTCCATCCGGGTTCAAGTGAGACCAATCTGAAAGCCTCGCAGCTTCGTGTCGATACGACTCAGATTCACGCCTATCGGAACATCATTGCCCCCCTTGCGTGGACCGCCATCGCATCGGTTGAGCCGGATAAAGCAGGAAAGATTTCGCTGGAGCAGCTGGGTTTCAAAACGCCCCAGGCCACGCAGGGCACCAGCAAGATTTTGCTTACACAAGGAACTGGCAAAATGGCGGTGAACGTTTCAAGGGCGCCAGGAACATCGATTTTCGTGAAAGCGCTCAACGTCATCATTGCCGGAACAAAAATCGCGGCGCCGCTGGTGACCCTACCTGCAATCAGCGTCCCTGCCTTGAATGCATTTACCCAGGTGATGAGCTACTGGGAGGATCGCACGCGGTTTGTAATGGCCGGAAACTTGACGACTGCAGTGGCTACACAACAAGCGCATGCCGATCCGGATCGCGAAGACCACTACATCGGGTTGCTTTCAGGTGATTACTTGATGGTTCCACAAAAGCATACCGACGAACTTGCGAAGTCGCTGCCCGACCTTGACCTTGTACAGGGCTACCTCGTTCGAAAGGATGCCGATCCGAATCTACCTCTGGCAACGCGCGCGCAGAATGCGTTACCGGGGATTACCTATGCCTCGATGCGCGTCAGCGTAATGCCGCTGGACGGGTCGTCAGCATCGACGGACAAGGCGGCAGGTGCGAGCGGGGGAGCGAGTGGCGATTCGGCAGGCGGATCGAGCAAGAAAGGCGGATCCAAAAAAGGCTCGGGTAAAGGTTCAGGCTCGGGCTCGGGTTCCGGCAAAAGCGGCGGCACGGGTGGCGAAAAGTCCGGCGACAAGTCCGGCGATGCAACAGATGAGAAGAAACCCCAAACCAACTGATTGCTAACAATCAGCAGCGGCGCCGATTCTCTGATGTCGACGCCGCTTTTCTCTGCCTCCGAGCAATGGGTTCTGCCGCGTAGCGCCCTCCGGGTTGCGATGATCATGGCAGCCGTTTACACTTGCTCGTTCAGTTGATCGCGAGACTTACTGCGCCGTCAGTGAGACACGCCTGCGACAAGATCGATCGCGACTATGGAGCAAATGATGAAGCGCCTCGCACTCCTCCTTGCTTGCGCCGCTCTTGCAGTACACGCCCAAAACTACACGCGCGGCATTGGCGTGTACCCGGGTGATCCGAAGGAATATACCGGGCCCACACTTGTGACGGACACGCATACCTATCGCAACCTGGCGCTTCATCGGCCTGTCTATCAGTCAAGCGCATATGACTATAACCTGACGGCGCAATTGATCACCGACGGCATCAAAGAGACCACGAGGCCGCAGTGGATTGAGACCTCAACCAGCAACGCAGGTGTCTTGCCAAAGAATCAGCGAGAAGTTTTTCTGGATGGCAACATCACCTCTTCTCTCGATGTGTCGGGCGATTCACCGTGGGTCCAATTCGACATGAAGGGCGGGAGTGAGGCCTCGGAGATCGACCGAATCGATCTCTACCTGCGCAAAATCTATGGCAGATCGTTATCGGGGACTTGGACGTACACGGTCCTTGGTTCGAATGATGGTGTGAATTGGAAAGAGGTGGGCCGAGCTTCGGGTTCGCAGTGGCCCGAGATGCGGGCGCCGGGGCCGAGTTTCTCTCAGTCGATTCCATTCGCAGCGCCTTCCAGGTTTCGCTCTTACCGCGTTCAGCTTGCAGCTGCCAATCTGCGCACCTGGGGAGTGGCGGAGCTTGCTCTTTTCGATAAGGGACAGACTGTTCGCGTAGTAGGCCCCGACATTTTCTCGAGTGCGTGGATGAGTGCAGGCAGCGGCGAAGAGTGGGTCTACATCGATCTTGGCGCCGCCTGCACCTTCGATCGCATCGCGCTCAGTTGGATCGCGCGCGCTATCGATGGCGAAATCCAGGTGTCGGATGATGCGAGCACGTGGAAGACGCTGCAGGCGATCCCCGCATCCGGCGGCGCAAACGATGACATCCACCTGGCGCAGCCGGCTCACGGCCGCTATGTGCGCTTGCTGATGACCAAGCCGGAGAAACCGGGGGATCGCTACATCCTCAGCGAGTTCGAAGTCTACGGACGCGGCGGATTCATTGCGCAGCCGCATGCGCCCGCTCCGCTTGACGACAATGGCATGTTGCCTCTCGCGGGTGGCAACTGGCGCGTCCGGCGTGCATCTCTCGTGCCGATCGAGGGTGAGAAGCTCGCGATGCCCGGTTTTGACGACAAGGATTGGATGGTTGCGACGGTTCCCGGAACTGTGTTGACCAGCTATCTGAACGACGGTGCGATTCCCAACCCCGACTTCGGCGATAACCAATATGCCATCTCCGATTCGTTTTTCTGCGCGGACTTCTGGTATCGCAACGAATTCAATGTGCCCGCTGAGCGGAAACCCGACGAGCACACATGGCTCAACTTCGATGGCATCAACTGGAAAGCTGAAATCTTTTTCAACGGCCATCGCGTAGGGCAAATCGATGGCGGCTTCATGCGTGGACGATTTGATATATCGGCCCTGGCGCATCGCGGCGGGGTGAATGCGCTGGCGGTGCACATTCTTCGCGTTGCAAATCCAGGCAGCACCAAGGACAAAGCGGGACCAACGGTAAACGGCGGCGCGCTGGGCCGCGACAATCCGACTTACCATGCTTCAGCAGGCTGGGACTGGATGTCGACAATTCGCGGGCGCAACACCGGCATCTGGAGCAATGTTTCAATCACCCCCAGTGGCCCGGTGAAGATCGAAGACCCCTTGGTGACAACGACTCTTCCGCTGCCCGACACCACGCACGCGGATATCACCATGCAAGCCACGCTTCGGAATCTCGACGCCAAGCCGGTGACCGGGACGCTGCGGGCCCGCTTCGGAAGTGTGAATGTTGAGATGCCGATAACGATCGATGCTTCGTCGATAAAAGCAGTTGAGTTTTCGCCCGCGACGCAGGCGGCGCTCCACCTCATGAGTCCAAAACTTTGGTGGCCAGCCGGCTACGGCGAACCCAACCTCTATCGGGTTTCCTACAGCTTTGTTGTCGATGGCGCAATATCAGACGAGATTTCCTTCAACGTGGGCGTTCGTCAGTTTACCTATTCAGAAGATGGCGGAGTGCTGAAGATCTGGATCAACGGCCGGCGCTTCATCGCGCGCGGCGGGAACTGGGGATTTCCGGAATCGATGTTGCGCTATCGGGCACGCGAGTACGATACGGCTTTGCGCTATCATCGCGACGAGCACTTCAACATGATTCGCAACTGGGTGGGTCAGACCGGCGATGAGGCGTTCTACGACGCGGCAGATCGCTTCGGCGTAGTGGTGTGGCAGGATTTCTGGCTCGCCAACCCCTGGGACGGCCCTAATCCAGACGACGACCAATTGTTCCTCGCCAATGCGAAAGATTACCTGCTGCACATCCGCAATCACGCCTCACTTGGAATCTTCTGCGGTCGAAACGAAGGATTGCCACCGCAACAGATCGACGATGGACTCCGCGAGTTAGTAGCGGCGCTCGAACCCGGATCGCATTACATTTCGAGTTCGGCCGACGGTCCAGTCAGTGGACACGGGCCGTATCGCGTAGAGCCGCTACGGTACTACTTTGAACATGCTCCGACAAAACTGCACAGCGAGATGGGCTCCCCAAATGTTGTTGAAATGGATGACCTGCGCCGGACAATGCCCCAATCAGCGATGTGGCCGCAGGGCTATCAATGGCCGCTGCACGACTATCACGAGAACAATCCCTTCACCACGGCGGTAGAGAAACAGTATGGCGGAGCCACCGATGTTGCTGGCTGGGTGAGCTTCGCGCAGTTTGTGGATTACGACGCGTATCGCGGAATGTTCGAGGGACAAAGCAAGAACCGGCTGGGACTGCTGATCTGGATGAGTCACCCGGCCTGGCCGTCGCTGCTGTGGCAAACCTACGACTATTTCTTCGACACCGATGCCGGCTATTATGGGGCAAAAAAAGGTGCCGAACCTTTGCACATCCAGTGGAACGCGGCGACCGACGCAGTGGAGGTGGTGAACGACAGCGCCGGTGACCAGACTGGCCTGACGGCCCATGCGCAGATAATCGAAATCGACGGGACAGTGAAGTGGGAGAAGAGCGCGGAACTCGACAGCCGCGAAGACAGTACTGTGTCTCCTCTGGAACTGCAGTTCCCTGCCGGGCTGGCGCGGACTCATTTCATCCGCCTGGCGCTGACGCGCGGCGCAGTGGTTCTCTCGTCGAATTTTTATCTGCATGGACTTGCGGAAGGTGATTACCAGGGGATTCGCGATCTGCCTGCCGCCAGCGTGACTGCAAGAACGCGCATCGCGCGGGATGGCGCGAAATGGAAGATAGTGACCGAGTTGCACAATGTTTCGAAGACGCCGGCCCTGATGGTGCGCGTCAAGTCCGTTCGCGGCAAGAGTGGCGATCTGATTGTGCCTGCGCTCTATAGCGACAACTACATCGCGCTCATGCCAGGAGAGAAGCAGGTGATTTCTATTTCGCTCGAAGATGCGGATACGCGCGGAGAGAGGCCCGGGGTGCGTGTGGAGGGTTACAACCTCGCCGGCTCCACGCCCCGATAGGCTTGGTCCTGCTTCAGACGCGAATGTCGCGTTCGAGGCTTTCGCGGTCCCATTTCGCCGCAGTGGCTCCGGCTTCGTAGGTGCTTTGGCAGAAGTCCAGCAACGCTTCTGTGGGAGATGCCGCTGCGCGGATATCGTCATACATGACGATGAATTCGCCGAGGCCATCGTCATAACGCGCGCCCGCGGGCAAAACTCGCGCTTCGCGAAATCCGACTGGCGATGGAGCCATGTACGAGTAGAATGCCGGTCCTGCAAAACCGGCTCCCGGCCAGAAGCCAACGCTGCTGACCTCGTGGGAATATGCTTCGCGCGTGATGGCGTCTACCCCATCGCGGGGCGGCGCTTTCCGGCCGGAGAATCGCGTCACCGCAAGATCGAAACTTCCCCAGAAGAAATGCACTGGGCTGCTCTTCCCGATGAATCGCGCTCTGAATTTCTCTAAGACCGCATGGGCGGAGAGAAGAATGCGCCAGAATCGAGCTACCGCGTCGGCGTCGTAAGAGCTATGCTGCCGATCCTGATCGAATCGGATTGGTTCAGGAATCTCAACCGGCATCGGCCAGATTTTTACATCGATATCAGCAGATCGGAGCATGTCGAAACATTCCGTGTAGAAATCAGCCACGCTGCGCGGCCCGAGCGGGAGCGTCTTCACGATAGCGTCGCTGGTTTCAAGAACAAGCTGGTCGCGAATGAAGTCAAAGCGGAGCTCGAACGATCTCTCTCCATACGGAATACAGGAGGTGGTTAGCCCGCGCGCCGTCACATACAGCGGCACGTTCCACCAGTGATTGACGAGTGGCGTCAGCCGCAAGCGGATCTTGCCGACGATCTGCGTCCACATGTGGAGGGTGGCATACGTATCCCGCCAGGATTCGAGCGGGAGGGCCGGCCAACATTCCGGACGATCTGAGGTATTGTTCACTATCTTTCGACCTCGGAGGCATCGAATGAACGAAAAAGCTGATGCCGATGAAACCGATTATCCTCCTTCCGCTTGGGCTGCCGCGAGTGCGCTCAAATCCCGAGCGTCGAGGATCTCCTAAAGGCCTTTCTTCATGCGAAACTCGCGAACGACTTCCACCGGATCGCGATGCTGACCGTCAACGGCTTCGTTCATGGCCCGCATGTCCTCAGCAGAGGTCTTTCCGGCCAGGGCGTGAAGTGCCGTGGCGATCTGCGGCCAGCGCCGGAGAGCGTCATCTCGAACAAGCGGGACGGCCTGGTAGGGCGGGAAGTAATGGCGGTCATCCTGCAGCGCGACGAGACCCATGGCCTGGATAGGCCCGTCTGTCGAATTCGCTGCAATCATGTCGACCTGGTGCGCACTGAGCGCGCGGTAGAGAAGGCCAAGATCCATGGTGCGCGGGGGGCTTGCAAAATGCAGACGGTAAGCGCTGCTGAGTCCCGGCAGCCCGTCAGGGCGCTGTTCGAATTCGTATCCCACGCCGAGGCGCCACTGTGGGGTGTAGGGAACGGCCTGGCTCAGGGTCGTCAATTGCAGGCGTCGAGCATCATCACCGCGGATCACCATGGCAAAAGTGTTTTCGAATCCGAGCGGCTCGGCGACCGTGACTCCATAGCGCGATTCGTAAAGGCTTCGCACCGTGGCGAGAACAGACTGAGGATTGCGATCGACCGGTTGCTTGAGAATTGCGGTGAGCGCCGTGCCGGTGTATTCCACATACGCATCAATGCGGCCGGCGACGAGCGCCTGGTTGCAGATATAGCTGCCTGCAAGGTAGAACCGTCTTTCCACTTTGAGGCCGGATTTGGATTCGATTTCCTGTGCAAGAAGCTCGCCTAGGATGACCTGTTCGGTAAAGTTCTTCGCCCCGATGATAGGGTGGTTGGAACGCGGCGGCGAGCAACTGACCAGAGAGAAGCAGAGCAAGAGGATCGGTGGAACCGAGACAAATCGGCTCATCGGCCGGAACCGTCAGCGTTTGGAATCTTAAAGCGCCGTTCCAGCATTCCCAGTGCTGCGTCTGCTGCAAGCGCGAGCAGCGCTGCAGGGATTGCACCCGCCAGTACCAGCCGGTTATCGATGGAGGCGACACCACGAAAGATCAGTTCTCCGAGACCGCCGGCGCCTACGGCGGCTGCAATGGTTGCGATGCCGATACAGGTCACCGTGGCCGTGCGGAGCCCTGCGAGGATAAACGAAGCGGCGAGAGGGAACTCGATTTTGAAGAGGCGCTGCGTGTCCGTCAGGCCGATCGCGCGAGCCACTTCGTTCAGGGTCGGATCGATGCCGCGGATTCCGGCGTACGTGTTGCGCAGAATGGGAAGAAGCGCGTAGGCAGTGAGCGCAACGATGGCAATGCGCGCAGCGCGTTCGCCAAGCCAGGGCAGCGGCAGAAGAAATCCAAACATGGCCAGTGATGGAATGGTCTGCAGCACATTGGCCATACCGATCACTGGTTTGGCCCAACGCGGCGAACGCGTGAGCCAGACACCCGCAGGTACGGCGATAAGCGTCGCGAACAGCATGGCCGCCCCGGTGAGCCACAGATGTTCGAGCGTAAGCGTGGCGATTTCGCCGCCGTATTGTGAAAGAAATGAGTTCATCCAGTCCCGTCCGAGGCAATCGCGACGGCTTGGCCCCGACGAAATGCGCGAGCATAGGCGACGATCTCCGGCATTTTCGATTGAAGAAACTCCTCGCGGGCAAGATTTGCGAGAACCGTTCCATCACCGAGCAACACAATGCGGTCTGCGAGATAGAGTGCCTCATCGAGGTCGTGGGTTACCAGTAGCACCGTCGTGCGAAGCCGCCTGAGCAGGTCGCGGAGCATGTCCTGCATCTCCGCCCTGGTCAGCGGATCAAGCGCGCCAAAGGGCTCGTCCATCAGGAGGATCTTCGGCTGCGCAGCGAGAGCACGAGCCAGGCCGACGCGTTGCCGCTGCCCTCCAGAAAGCTGATGCGGATATCGATGCGAGAATACCGCAGCATCCAGTCCGACCAATTGGAGCAGCTCGTTGCTGCGTTGAATTCGCTGCGGACGCGGTTTTCCTTCAGCTTCAAGAACGATGCCGACGTTGCGCTCCACATTGAAGTGCGGAAACAAGCCCGTCTCCTGGATTACATAGCCCATTCTCCTGCGCAGATCCACAAGTGCCACATCTTGGATGTTGGCTCCCGCGATAAGGACCCCGCCGCCGGTCGGCTCAATCATGCGATTTGCTGTGCGCAGCAGCGTGGTCTTTCCCGAGCCGCTGCGTCCGAGGATTGCAGTGACGGTGCCCTCCTCGAGCGCGAGGGACACGTCCTTCAGCAGCAGACGTCCTGTCGCAATTGCTACGGAAACATTTCGGAATTCAAGCGCCGCACTCATCGCCATGACTTGAGGTGCAGCTTACCACGGCCGTCGAAGGGATGATGCAGATGTGACCCATGCGCCGATCAAGGATGCGGGGCAAACTGGCTCGCATACTCTGAGCGCGCCTGCTTCAGCACCGGAATGTCCGGGTCGGCATTTTTCCAGGCGCCGAGAAACCGTTCGTACGCGCCTTTGGCCTTCTCGCGGTTCCCTTGCAGAAGCCAGGCACGCCCAAGCTCGAGATCAGCCAACGCGCTGAAGGGAGCGTTGTGTACAACGCCGGGATAGTCCAACACCTTTTGGAATTCGGCAATCGCATGGCCGCCATCATGTTGCGCCAAATAGGCGAGACCACGCACATACACGGGAAGCAGACCGCCCGCAAGCCCCAGATCATAGGGGCTGGCGGCATCGAGCGAATTGACTGCGGCGGCCGGATCCTTCTGCGCAAGAGCGATTGCGCCTCGGATTGTTGGCAGGTAGATTTCCCGCACGATTGTGTCGTCAGGGAACTCCCGATCGAGGCGCTCCGCGATGGGACGCGCCCGATTCATCTCACCGGCGAGAGCGAAGGCGACGGCCGCGCCATAGCGGGTATCGCGATCGCCGGCAAGCGAGAGCGCTGAATCCGCGAGCTTGACGGCCTCCGCAGCATTACCAAATAGCGCCTCTCGCTGTGCGCCATCAACCTGGTAGCCCGCGGCGGTTTCCTTCTCGTCTGCCCGGCGCGCCGCGTCGGTTGCCCGTTCGGTGAGGGCACGCGCCTGGGTGAGATGCCCGCACGCGCGACTTCATCGCCCTCGTTGCTCAGGAAGGCGTCTTCGATGCCCGGCTCGCCCGAAGCCCAATCGAGCAGCTTTTGCATGCCTGCGGTATCGTGCTTGAGATCGGCGAGGTCATACATGTATAGGCGGAGCGTTGG
This sequence comes from uncultured Acidobacteriaceae bacterium, assembly GCA_963830285.1. Taxonomy (GTDB): domain Bacteria; phylum Acidobacteriota; class Terriglobia; order Terriglobales; family Acidobacteriaceae; genus Telmatobacter. The sequence continues at coordinate 23,059 of CAWHLU010000004.1, read as the reverse complement.
CGTATCGAGGTTGCGCGCGATCGCCTCATCCGCAGTCGCGCTTGCCTTGTCGAGCCGATTCAGGAAAATGTAGGCGTCCACAAGATTCGCGTAGGTCTGTCCATCGTCAGGAGCGATGCGCACCGCTTCTTTCGCCTGCTCCTCGCTCTGCTCCAGCTTGCCCAGGTCGCTGTACATGACCGCAAGATTGGTGCGTGGAGCTTCATCATTGGGATAGGTCGCCGCCCAGACTTCATAGATCTGGCTCGCCTTGGTCAGGTCGCCGGTCGCGAACTGGTAGTAGTGCGACTCAATATAGAGCCGCTCATGTTCGCTGACGTGTTCTCGCAGTTCGTAGGACTTGCGAATATTGGTCGCCGCCAGGCCGGTTTCTCCAAGATTGGAGTAGGCGTTGCCCAAAGCTGCATAGGCCACCGCAAACTCCGGGTCCAGGCGAACGGCGCGCTGAAAGAACGGTACGCAGGAGGCCGACTCGCCCTTCTGCACCATCATGGCCCGGCCAATGCTGTATGCCTGGAGCGCCTCAAGCGAGGGGGTGGTCGCTTCTTCGATAGGCGTATCGAATTTTTGAACAGTGCCGAGAGACTCCCCGAGTTTCGTGCGCAGCTGCCCGCTGATGTCCCCCAGGGCTTTCAGCACCTGCTCCTTGGCATTCGCGGTGATTTCGAGGTCCGAGAGGTGATCGCCGGTACGGCAATTCACGGCGCGCAGCCCAAGCACGTACTGACTGCCGAGTTTTGCGATCCACCCGTTCACCGCCGCTTCGCCGCCTATACGCTGGCAAACCTCGCTGACGAGGTCGCCGGTGAACGTAGCCTCGGGGGGCTTGCCCATCATGCGCAGAGCCTTCTGGATGCGTTGCTCGGGGACAAGCACGAGATAAGGCGACTGCTCCAGCTCAACCTCCAGGGCCTGGCGTAACGTGGTGTCGAAAACCGGATCGCCGGTATTGTTGACAATCTCTGCCAGTACCACACTGTCCTTCGTCGCAGGAGAGCTTGATCGAGCAGGAGTGTTCTGAGGGCGGGGAGTTCGATTCAGAACAAAGTGACCGACAGCCCCCACAACCACAACCATGACGACAATCCCCACTGCGAGCAGGACCTGTGCCCTGCGACTCCGCCTTGCGGGTTGAGCAAGAATCACAAGTGGAACCGAGGCGGACGCATCCGGAACCGCGGAGAAGGTGGATCCTTCTTCTGAGCGCTCCGCTTCGTGAGCGCCTGGCTCGGATCGGTCGCGGGATTCCAGCGTGACGACCCCCACAAATCGATATCCCCGGCGCGGGATCGTCTCGATGCGGTGCAGGTTGTCCTCGTCGTTGATAGTTTTGCGAAGCTGCGAGATATGAACGGCCAGGTTGGACTCTTCCACAAAGGAGTCAGGCCAGACCCGCTTCATCAGGGCTTCTTTCTCAACAAGTTGCCCGTGCTGCTCAACCAGCACCAGTAGAATCTCCGCGGCCTTCTTTGAGAGGGGGATCAGCTCGCTACCCCGAAAAAGGAGAAGCTGCGAGGCATCAAGCCTGAACGATCCGAAGACCCATTGAGTGTTTTCAGGTCGATTCATGACCATCCGCTCGGATTTGGACCTAATTAAGTCTGCTTTTGGGACATTTAAACCGGCAGGGCGCCTTCATACGCATATCAGCCCGGCAGCGTAGAGGGCGGCTCAGAAAACCAGTGACGGCGTGCCGGGAGTATAGCACAGGGTCACTTGGGCTAAGCCACCCTCTGCGAGCTAGTTGAATGGGCCTTCAAGATCCGGCTCCGTTACCTCTCCGTCATCAGGGTAGCCGATCACATTACGTCCTGGAGTTGGTCTCCATCCATTCCCGGGTTCCCTGGAATCGGCAGGACTCCGCCGCGATTTTCGAGGCTTGACGCAGAGCGTCCGCGAATTCGCATCCAACCGACGCGAAGTAGCAGAACGCGCCATGAAGAATGTCGCCGGCGCCGGCCGTATCCGCAGCCGCGACCTCCGGTACATCAACCAAACCAGCAGACGAGTCCGCCACGAAGCGGATGGGGTCGGCGCCATGGGTAATCGCGACTTGCTGGACCCCCGCAGAACGCAAGTACTCGATAGTGGAACCCTCATCCGTGCAGTCCGGAGGCCGAAAATCGGCAGCACAGATTGCAGTGTCGACAATCCGCAGCAGCTCTTCCGTCCCCGGCTTCCAGCTGCCTCCATCGAATGCGACCGGAACTCCGTGAGACCGGGCCGCCTCGGCCCATGCCTGGCATGCACTCATGGAATGCCCGTCAACCAGCAGAATCCGAGCCTTCTCCAGTTTCGATGGATCGACTTGCGGAGTTGGGATGCTGATTCGGGTTGTATTCACTGAGACGACGCTGCGCTGGCCTCTCCGATCCACCCAGACCGACGAAACCGCCGGCGGCTCGTCCCACTCCGGAGTGAGATCGATGTGCTCGACCGCATAGAGTCGCAGTTCATCCTTCAACAGCACGACAAGAGCATGGTGGCCGGCTGGAGAGACCAGCGTTGCGTTGCCGCCCAGATGGCTGAACGCGATGGCCGCATTGGTCGCGGGTCCGCCAGCGTGGATAGCCTGGCTGCGCGCAATTGCTTTTGCGTTTGCAGACGGAATCTCGTCCACTGAGTAGATGAGATCGATTGTCGACAGCCCCACAAAGATGCCGCTTACCATGGACTGACCCTCATCGGTTCCCGCTCACATTCTATGTGGGAGACGTACAGAGAATCGAAGGTTCACGGCAAAGAAACAAATCAATCGCATTTGACCCTGCGCTCTATTGCTTGGTCACATCCGTCTCGTTATCGTCCGCATCGCGATCGATAAGCTTGTTCAGGGGGTCGATTCCTGCGCGATCGGGCATTTTGTCCACGACCATTTCAAACGTCTGCTTGCCGTCGTGTACCCACTGCTTCTGGAGGTAAAGCGGCTTCTCGTTGTCGCGTGGACCGGTAAAGACGCCAATATCGATAAGATCATTCATCTTCATCGGCGTTTCGTTTCCACTGCCGTCTGACTTGATCTTGTGTGCCTCGACAACCAGCGTGACTTTGTATTTGTGGTCCGGCGTCTCGTCACAGTCGCCGACTCCGTACGATTGTTATAGAGCACAATGTTCTCGAATGAGTCGTCGATGAAGTACTGCAGGTTGGCAGGAGTCTGTTCCCGCAGAGCCGCAACCAGTTCGCGCGTGTCGGGATAAGGACCTGACTGACTGTTGCCGGCGTTGGCGTAGCGGTATTGCATCAGAAAGTTGTGAAGAGCCAGGTCCACCTTGTCTTCCCCGATATAGTCCGATAACGCGTACATGATCTGACCGCCCTTCTGGTACCAGACATACGCCTCCTGTTGAACCTGGGCGAGCGGTTCCTCGCGGCGAACCTCGGTGCCACGCCCGCGCAGATACCGATCCAGTTCGTACTTGAGGAACTTGTGCATATGATCATCGCCATAGCGATGCCGCATCGTCATCAGCGCTGAGTATTCGGCCAGCGTTTCCGACATCATGTTTGATCCGGCAACCCGGCCGCCAATCAATTGATGAGCCCACCATTGATGCCCCAATTCGTGTGCGGTAACAAAGTAAGTGAAGTCGATGTCGGTGGGTTTCTCCATCCGCTCGATAAACCCGATCCCCTCCGAGAAAGGAACGGTATTTGGAAAAGACTGGGCAAATGAGCGATAGCGCGGAAACTCGAGGATGCGATATTGCTTGAACTGGAAGGGACTGAAGGCCTTCTCGTAGAACGCAAGTCCCGCCTTCGAAGCGTCGATCATGTCCTGCACGTCGAAGCTGTGCGAGGGCAGGTGATAGACATCGATGGCAATGGGACCGTTCGCGCCCTGGAACGTGTCACGGGTGACTTCAAAGTTGCCCGAAATAAAGGATACGAAGTCGAGGGTCTGAACCTCGCCCATGTCGTAGGTAAAGTAGTGACGTCCGTTGGCTATCCAGTCCTTCTGCAGGTAGCCGGGCGAGATGGCGATCTGATCGGCCGAGGTGCTCACCGTGGTGCGGTAGTGAATCCAATCCGACTGCGGAGTAAACAGGTTGGTGACGCTGCCGACGGGATCTCCGCGATTGGGGAGCAGTTCTTGCGCGCCGAGATGTTCTTCGCGGCGGCGCCGGGGGTCACCCAGCTCGTTGTCTGCGACGTACCCGATGCTGGGGAAGTATCCCGAGTCGAAGAATGTTCCGTTGTAGGCGAGTTCGGCCCGCTCGTGGCCGTCCATGAATCCGCGGCTTTCCTTGCCTACGTTGAACGTCATGTTCATCGTCTCGCCCGGTGCCAGCGGTTTGTCGAGCGCGTAAATCGTGTAGAGATTTCGCGCGCTTCCCGAGACGATGTGAAAGGGCCGATCGAAGGCTACGTTTGTGACTGACTGCTGCGCATCCGTGAGATGGATCTGTGCGATAGGCTGCGGCGTCTTGTTTTGAAGCATGAAATGGCCCGTTCCGCTGAAGGAACGGCGTTCAGGATAGATGTCGATCTGTGCATCAACTGAAACGATCTTGGGCTGCGGCAGGTGCTCGTATTTCTTGAAGCTCTTTTCGTAGTCTGCCTGGATATCGCGCCGGGCCTTGTTGGTCAGGAATTCATTCAGAATATGGGTGTTGTGGTAGAACCACCACCCGCTCCCTACTGCCATTACACAGAAAAGAGCGGCTGCAGGGGCAAGCCCGAACGCATTCTGGCGCAGCAGGTGCAAGCGCGCACGCAGCGAGTCTTCCGCACCCCGGCGTGCGAGCCCGATGGAGAGGACGCCGAGAAAGGCGGCGATCGACAGCCAATAGGTAATCGACCAGAGCAGCGGCTGGACGAAGTGTCCGTATCCGTTCATGTCGGAATAGGTATACGGCGGAGTGGCTCCAAAGAGATAGAGCGTGTTCTCCCATCCAAAGTTGTAAAGCACGGGCTGAATGACAAAAATGCCGATAACGATTCCGTGCCCGATGAACTTGTTGGACACGATGGTTTGCACAAACATCGCAAAGAGAGCAAAGGTGAGTACCTGCGGGAAAGTTACGACATAGAGTTCCTTGGCGTACTGCAGCAGTTCATAGTGATGGTAGCCGGCGATGGTCTGCATGATGATTCCGCAGAGCCCGGCAAGCGTAAGCAATGCAAATTCCACCACACAGAGCGCCGTGAGCTTTGAGAGCCAGTCTGTCGATTCCTTCATCGGTAGCGCGTCGTGGATGCCCTCGAAGTGGGTATCGCGTTCCCGCCAGATAAGCTCGGCTGCGTAGAACGTTGCGACAATGTAGAGAAAGATGATTGACCCGCCCTCGACAGCCTGCAGCATGAGGTAGGTGACGGGCCAGACATTTGCCCCTTCAACTTTTCCCGCGTAGTGCCCGTTATTGAGAGCCACGGCAGCCATCAGGACAAGAAGAACCCAGAATGGAACATCGCGCACTGTATTGCGCACACGCATGCGGGTGAGTGAAAAGTATTGCGCAAACGATGTGCCTATGCCGAAGAACTGCTGCACGAGCGGAATTCTCGCGACGGCCCGGCTGCGCACTGGCTGCAATTCCTCATCCTGCTCGAGCGCAATGCGGGCACGACGGCTGCTGGTGCGTGCCGTCAGCGCTTCGAGCGACATGGGGAAGAACTTCCAAAGTAACCCCAGGGTGAGAAAACCAACGCAGGTCCAGAGAATCCGGTTGTAGAAGAACACCCCGCCGGCAGCGTGAAGCGACCACGAATACAGAAGCGTATTCTTGTCCACCACCGTCCAGTAGCGCGTGATCGAGTCATTGAGAATGACGCCGACCGGGTCAAAGACGCCCGGCCAAAACAGCGCCGTGCTCCGGGTCGCTGAAAATGCACCCAGGCCAATCAGGTACAAAATCAAGAAGCCTGCGCCCTGCACGTAGACGATGAAGATGCGTCGGGTGAGCGCCGCCACCATAAAGAACAGTGATCCGATGAAAAAAACCTGTACAAGGACGATGAAGAGGAACGGCTGCAAATACCACCACAGGTGCGTCGGTGCGATGCGAGTATGGTCCGCCCAGGGCGCCAGGGTCCCCAGCAACTCACCGAAAACGAGGCCTGAAAATGCGAATGCGGTTGCGAGGAACGACCCTGCCCACCGGCCACCAAGATAGGCGAACTTCGTGATCGGCTTTGTAAACAGGATCTGCGTGGTATCGCGCTGAAAGTCACGCAGAATCGATGTGCCGAAGATCGCGCCGATGATGATCAAGCCGAAGAACGAGGCAAACACATCGTTGTAGATGTTTGCATACGGTCCGTTGAGCAGCACTTTGCCATTGCCGAATGCGATGGGGCCAAAGTTCTCAGAGGCAATGCAGAGAAAACTGAAGGCGAACCAGATGGCAAAGTAAACATATGTCGAGACGCTCTTGAAGCGAAACTTCAGCTCAAATTTGAAGAATTCCAGAAACAGTCGCATGGCGCTCTCCGTGCTTTAGTTCTTCGCGTGACGGGCAAGACTGAGGAAGTAGACGTCTTCCAGTTCCGATTCAGAGGGCTTGAATCCGTCTCCCGGGTCCGCTTCGGAGAAGACGCGAACCTCGTGCTGCCCCGCGATCAGGTGCGTGGAGACTACCTGCAGACTGGCTTCGAGCGCTTTCAACTCATCGTCGCTGGCGACAACCTTTGACCAGATCTTTCCCCGCAAGGCGCCCAGCGATTCCGTTGGGGAACCCTCCAGCAGAACCGTTCCATTCGCGATGATGGCCATCCGTGGGCACAATTCGCGAACGTCGTCGACGATGTGGGTGGACAGGATCACGATGACTTCACGGCCGATGGAGCTAAGCAGATTCAGGAATCGGTTGCGCTCTGCGGGATCAAGGCCCGCCGTGGGTTCATCGACAATGATCAGTTTGGGCTTGCCCAGCAGGGCCTGTGCGATTCCAAAGCGCTGCTTCATACCGCCGGAATACGTACCCAGCGCTTTCTTGCGAACGTCCCATAAATTCGTTTGATTAAGAAGCGCGTCGACAATCTCATTGCGCTCGCTCTTCTTGCTGATGCCTTTCATCACGGCGAGATGATGAAGCATGTCGAGCGCCGAGACCTTCGGATACACGCCGAATTCCTGGGGCAAGTATCCGAGAATCTTGCGGACTTCCGTCTTGTTTGCGAGAACGTCCAATCCGTCGAGGATCACGCTCCCGGCGTCGGGCGCTTGCAACGTTGCCACGGTGCGCATGAGCGTGCTTTTCCCTGCGCCGTTCGGGCCGAGCAAGCCGAACATGTTGTTCCCGATTGTCAGGGAAACGTTTTGGAGCGCTTTCACACCGTTGGGGTAGGTCTTCGAGAGACCAGAGATGGTGAGAGCCAAGGCTGTGGACCTCCTGCCTGATATTTCGATAGGCCAGATTTGTAGGGCGGACGGGAACTTAGCGGCATGCTATCACACTGATAGGTCAACCAGATAGCGCGCGCAGGGCATTTTCGAACTGTCCCCTGTGTCCTTGCGATCACCGGCAAGGTTGAATCGTGACGGCATTCAGGGCAAGGAAGCTCCGGCTCTTTATCGCGTTCGCAGCCGGCTCAATGCTGATTTGCCGTCTCTGCCGCCTGCATCCGGCTCCACATCAATGAATAGACGGCGATGACGACGTAGCTGATGAGTGGCACCGTGTAAGCCAGCGAGATGCGATGGGTCGTCTGCGAGATCCATCCCATCAGGGGTGTGAGAACTGCTCCGCCGACAATGGACATGACAATGAGAGAGCCGCCAATCTTGGTGTTCTTGCCGAGGCCTTCGATCCCTAGCGCGAAGATGGTGGGAAACATCACCGACATGAACAAACTGGTAAAGAAAATGGCCCAAAGGCCAACCCATCCAGGCAAAAGAACTCCGACACCGACAAGAACGATGTTGATCACGCTGTAGAGCGCCATCAGGCGATTGGGACGCACAAAGCGCATAATGGCTGACGATCCAAAGCGACCAACACCGAATGCCGCCAGGGTTCCTGTGAGCAGGTAGCCGGCGATTTTCTCGTGCTGATGCGTCGAGTCCTGGACATACTGGATGAAATAACTCCACGTGCCGACCTGTGCACCCACATACATGAATTGAGCGAAGATGGCAAAGAGAAATGTGGGATAGCCGAGAAGGTCCCGGAATCTTCCCTGGCCTTCTCCTTCAGCCTGGTGTTCACCGGCCACCACAGGAAAGCGCGTGAGCGCGATGAGCACCGCCCACCCGATCGTGACAACGCCCAGAACCATGTACGGCGCAACCACCCGCATGGTCTCTGTGCGCAGGTAGGCCGTGTAAGTATTTGTGGCCTGCATTGCGGCCACTTGCGAACTGCTGAGCTCGATTCCGGAGAAGATGAAAACAGTGCCCATCAGTGCGCCCGTGATCGAACCAAGCGGATTGAAAGCCTGGGCGAAGTTGAGACGGCGCGCAGCGGACTGGGGATCACCGATCTGTGCGATGAATGGGTTCGACGCGGTCTCGAGAAAAGCAAGCCCGCTTGCGATGACAAAAAGTGCAGCGAGAAAGTAAGGATAGCGACCGATGATGGCCGCGGGCCAGAACAGAAAAGCTCCCGCGCCGAAAAGCAGCAACCCCGTGACAAAACCCGATTTGTACCCGAATCGGCGCATCAGCAGCGCCGCCGGGGTCGCCAGGAGGAAGTAGCCCATGTAGAAAGCTGACTGCACCAGTCCGGCCTGGAAGCGGGACAAGGCGAACGACTTCATGAACTGGCGGATCAGCACGTCGTTCAGGTTGTTGGGAACTCCCCACAGAAAGAACAGCGCCGTCACCAGCACAAAGGGGATCAGTACTCCGTGCGGGATCAATCGAGGCTGAACGGGCCCTGCCGGCACGTGTTCCGTGGAACTTGCGGACATTAACGCTCCCCTCTTGCGCCTGATTGTCCGAGCTCCCCTGTGGAAGGCATTGCCTGCCGCGGGAGAGCGAACACGAAACATCAACTCTGCCATGCCGGCGGCATGAAGGGCAAGAGGGACTATGCATTCTATGTTGTCGCGCGCATTAGAAGCGCCTGGTCAGATGCCGCCGGCGCAAGAGGGTCGTGGGGCGAACCTCACATCCACAACAACATCGCTCACGGTTCGACCAAGGGGAACGCCCCAACGAGATTCGCTGTCTTACATCGCCCGCATTCTGGCATAGCGACGAATATCGGGGGCCATCGACATCGCTGCGCTCCCCAGCACAAGTACTCCAATTGCGATCAAAATCCATTTGAGGTTCTGCATTCCTTCTCCTTCTTGAGTTCTTGCGATTTCCTGCCGGCGCTTTGCCGCGAAATCATCTATGGGAAGCCGTGGCACATCCACTCCTGGGCAGAGCGTTTCGAAAGGGACGGACGAGAGCGCACACACCACAATCGTGCCACCACAATCTCGTGCACCTGCCAACTCGCCGGTTGGATGCGGACGATTCAGGAAGGGGATGCCCGGGTATACATCCTCTTGGATCCGACCATCATGAACCTAAGGGCTCTCCCGTCAATTCCCTGGGTGCGAACCTCGACTTGCTCCGCTGGCCCACTTGCTCCACAACTCCGGATCGGCCAGCATCTTGATATACACGCCCCCCACCACGGACCGCGCTTGAAAGCCAACCTGCCGTGCTGTTACGGCGTCGTACCAGTCCGTCATCGGGACCCTGTCCGGAGTCTTGTCTAGAAACGCGGCTACCGGCGCGACGATAGCTCGAAAATCGGCTGTGTTCGTTGCCAGCGTCGCCGACCAGACCGTCCAGTCGAGCTTGGTATACATAGCCCGGTTATCGAGCGGCAGGCCGTAGGGATTCAAGTGCGCCTGATAAAATGCCACTTCCTTCGCCGATACTTGCGGGGGAAACATGTGAAGCCCCAGAATGCCATCCCACACAAGGTTGTATTTCTGGCTCCACGTACCGGGCTTATCGAACGCAAGCCGGTAATGATCGCCATCCGAAGCCATCTTCACCCAATTCGCGGCCATAGCTCTTGCCGCGTTCCCGTACTTCGCAGCCGCGGAATGATCACCCAGTTTGTCAGCCAGCTGCGCGTAGGCCGCTAGCGCCTCAATCGCCTTGATAGAGAGATTCGTGTTGTGCGCCAGATGTCCGGCAAAGTCATCGGTACACAATTGATTCTCCGGATCGAATCCCTTTTCCAGCAGAAACTCGGCCCACTTGGTCAGTACTGGCCAGTGCCGCTGTGCGTACGCCGCATTGCCTTCTGCGTGCGCCAATGCGGCAAACATGAGAATGAGATTGCCTGATTCCTCTACGGGCATTTGATCCACTTCGCTTACTTCTCCCCCGCCGTAGAGCTGGCCGTTTGCCAGCGGATAGACTCCCAGGTCGTGCGGCGCGAAAGGAAACTTCCAATGGCTGCTTTCTGCATAGCGGACTACGGGCTCAAGCTGCGCTTCGACCAGTTTGGGGTTTAAGAGCAGAAACATGGGCGACGACGGATAAAGAACGTCGACCGTCGAAATCGAGCCGTTGCTGAAATTCTCCTTGGGCATGAAGAATGCAATACCGGCGTCGTCCTCGACAAGTTTGTGCGCCCCGATAGCCTGTCGAAACGCCAGCGCGGCAATCGCCGCATACTCCGGGCCGCCGGCTCGCAGTAGATCCCGTGTCAAATCCGCATCGTATTGCTCGGCGCGACGCCGCATTGATCGATAGTCGCCCTCGGCTCCCTCCATGAGCGCGCTGAAACTCGAGAACTCCTTGCGCCAATAGGGCAGAAGTCTCTGCCGCATGTACTCCACCGAATAGATATCGTCATAACCCACCAGCATGTGGCGCGTCACTGTAGTTGCTCCGACAGCACCGAGCGGGAGCACGACATTCAACGCTGGCGGAGAGGGATAGCGACTCTGCGGCATCCTCGGCTGATCGAGGTCATCGTCTGCAGGAATCGTCCCGGTCTTGACGAAGTCGTCGCGGTACGCCTGGTTTCCAGCGGTGCATACCGCCTCCTCTGTGCCAGGGATTCCGAGGTAAAAATAGCCCCAGCTGATGCGAACGTTGTCGCCCCAATCCCCAAGTACCGCTTGCTTCGAACTGCCGACCCGCAACAGGTGCATTCCCTGGATCTCTGCGCGTGACCACGTCACCGCCTCATCTGCGTGATTGACGGCCACGTTGCCGTCCGCGTCGAAATAGAGCGCGACATTGTGTGTCGCTCCATCGCGCGATTTCACATCCCAGGTGAGATACGTGACCGGCCGCGCCATCACGGCGAGGTCGTCGGGAAAGGCTGGAGTCAGAAACGTGAGCTTCAACTCGATCTCCGCCGACTCTAAGCTGATCATCGTGCGCGTTGGCGTGATTTCGCGATGCGTCTCGGTCAGCGCCGGGATATCTCCGTCTGCATCTCCCAGATAGCGATAGGTCTTTGTATCGACCCTGATCAGCCCGTTGAGTGACTGCTGCACGCCGGTCCAATGTTGAGTTGAACGATCCGTGAGCCGGTCTCCCATCGACCAGATGCTGAAATAGGGATCGTGAACAATCAGCGGCGTTGCCGGAGCGCGGAGCGTTGGCACTCCGTCCTGCCCCTCCATGAACTGACCGGCCACGCCGCCAGACAGGAGAACGCCCAAGAGTGCCATTAAAGATACGCCCCTCATCGATTTTCCCTCGGCTAAAACCAACTCAATGGGACTGGCTTACCGACGCAGGCAGTTCGCCCAGGTTCAGGGGCTGCGTCACAAGGTTCTTTGCCGCATCCGGCAGAGGCTTGTCCGCGTTTGCCAGCAGCAGACTTACTTGCCACATCTCGGTCTCGCTCAGGGATTTGCCAAACGCAGGCATCCCGGTAAGTCGGATCCCGTTCGCAACCTTCCAGTACGTCTCCCCCGGAGGATCATCGCTCACACCAACCACTCCATTGCGGTGCGGCGACCAGAGCTGCGGCGTTGATGGATACATGTGCGGAGCAATCGCCGACGGCTGCCCCACTAAGCCATGACAGAAGGCGCATTGTTCCCGGTATATCTTCGCTCCGGCCACGAAGTTTGTCTCGCTGACCTCAATTGGCGCGTTTCCGGGCATCTCCTTATCGATCCGTGCATGCAATGGAGCGCGAACAATCTGCTTCTCGAAGGGGAACGGCTGGTCTGCGACTGCGACCGGCAGATGCCCGAAGTGAAAATACAGAAAGCCGGCAACGGGAATCAGCAATAGGCCAAACAGGAAAGCAAAAATCGCATTGCGCATCAATCCAATCCTCTCCATGTTATGTCACATCAGTATGCACTACCGCAATCAAACCGGTGGCTCATGGCAGCGTAAGCCGCTTGCCGTTGATAGGCGTTGTGGGGCCTTGATTTCATGGCCCGGCTCAAGCTTATCGGGTCATCAGCGCCTGAGATGAAGCACATGCATGACTAGCGCACATGCACTGCGAACAATGCGTGATGCGCAAGAATGAAGAGCGTCCGGTGATCCAAACCGCCGAAGATCAGCTGCAATGGGCGCTCCGGCACATCGATCTCGGCAACCTGATGCCCGTCCTGCTCGTAGACAAAGATTTGCCCATTGGCCACGTAAACGTTCCCGTGCGTATCGACAGCCACGCCCTCGCCTCCTCGCTGCGCGAATGGCGTCAACTCCGCGAGTGTCCCGTCCGGTTTGACCGTCGCCCTGTAGGTGATGTCCTCAGATTCGCTGCTGACATACACCCGCTGTCCGGGCTCTGCAACCAGAAACCCATACGTATCGAGGTTGTCGCTGAATCGCCAGCCGGATGTGTCATTCGCCGGGCCTTGCTGAAAAACCCTGCCCGCTGGTAGAAACACGGTGCCATCTGCAGAGACATATTCGCTCGTCTTGGGTGTGTTTGCATCCGCGGCAAACGCCTCCGCCAGCGTTGTAAATCGCATCGTATCCAGGTTCAGCTGGTCTTTGAATTCTCCGTTGTTCCACCAGTTCACTGGAAGAATTACGGCGGCTTTGTCATGTGGCTGCACAGGCTGAGGCATCAGAATCGTCAACTCTTGCGGTGAAGTTCCCGGCTTGAACGTGTACACGGTGCCCTCTGGCCCAGCCGAAGAAATCACGAGCAGATTGCCGGATTTGTCGAAAGCCAGATTCACCGGGTCGAGTGGATTGTCGCGTTCAACCGTAAGCCCTTCATTCTCTGACCAACCATAGATGCGTTGGTTGTGGTGATCCACGAAATAGAGCTTGCCTGCGCCATCCACCGCCGCCCCTGAAATAGAAAAGAAGCCATTTTCCAGTTGTTTTACGATCGTTCCTTCCTCGAGCACCGAGGAGACATCATTCTGCTGCGGCCGCTGCGGATCAGCCGGGACGTCCAGCGCTGCGAATTCGCGTTCGCGCACCTCGAGATGATGCGTCATATCTTCGATGGCGTTCTCGTACGGGAATTTGCTCAGACGCAGAAATGTGCCGCAGCCATTCGCATCGCAGATGCCATAGCCGCTCTCCGCGTTTACATGCAGATTGCGAAAGCGAATATCCGACGATCGATAAATACGCACAGCCGCCGCGAACGGCGCCCGCGAACGCGTTACGCGATAACCGTGATAGTTCGCGATGGTGAGATTGCGACAGTCATTAATCTCCAGCGAAAGCGATTCAGGGCTCTCTCCGGCCTCCTCTTCGGTCTGCGGCGCATTGATGTCCCAGTTCTCAACGTGATCAAACTTGATCTCGTTCCGTACGTGGTGCTCGTTCGACAACTCGTACACATGCCCCGGCGTTTTCGTGTTCGATACCAGAAAGCCGGCCTGCGCGAATGTATTTGGTGTCCAGATGTCCGCGAATGTTCCTCCGCCTCCATCGGCAACCCACAGGCTGGGATGCTGCCCATCCCAGCGCTTGCGCAGATCGGAATCTGCCGTATGGTTATTGTTGTAAGGATTGGTGCCGCTGCCGTGACCGCCGAGAAAGCGCACGTCATCGATTAGCGACTCCGCCCCCGCCTTCCATAGCATGGCTACCGCACGCGGGTTGATGCCCCCCGCGAAGACTCCAATCCCGCTGACAACGTTCTTTCCGCCGGGTGGAGCAAAGATCACGGCCTTCGGCGCGCCAACCCCCTGGTATCCCGGCGTGTCGTCCAGCAGGTCAATCTGCGTGAGCGTGGGATGGAGCGCAATGAGCACCGTGTCGGGCTTGAGCGTGAGTGTGTCGTGCACCACGTAATGCCCACTGGGAAGATAGAGCACACGATGCGCATTGACGGCTTGCTGCAACGCGGCAGTGTCGTCCGTTGTTCCATCGCCCTTCGCTCCAAGCGTGTGCACATTTACCCATTCGTCGCTCGGCGGTAGAGCTGGAATCGCGGGCGGAAGAGCGGCGGGTAACGAGGCGAGCGGTGCAGCCTCATACTGCATGCCGATGGACCCCATCCGCCCTTCGCCGGGCACGATCAACCCGTATGTGAAGTTCTTCACCTCGTAAGCCGCGCCTTTCCCGGCAACCGTCTTCCCGCTCTCGCGCAGTTTGGCGAAGATCGGTGCATTGCTGAGCACTGCGTCCTCGAATCCGATCTCAGTCAACGGGCTTTCCTCCAGGCTGATCGTCACCACCGGCCCGCTGATGTTGTGGAATCGCGAATCCTTCACCCAAAGCTGATCGGGATTGCCCTCATCGATATCGATCGCCTTCGGCAGGTCGCGAAAGGCATCGCGGATCAACGTCAACCCCGACTCGTGCTCGCGGATGGCTGCTTCCCTTTGTCCCTCGAATACCGAGTCAATCAGCGTGAACTGCCAGGCCGGCGAGGTCTTCTCCGTCAGAATTCCGTAGCGCCCTCCGTAGAAGCGCAGATCCTCTGCCTCATTTCCCGCCTGGTAAACGCCGGCCAGCGCTGAGCCCAGATGAAAATCCATGTGCGTCAAAAACGAATGTTGCGCCACATGAAAGCGCACCGCGACCGCAGCGGGATTACCGTCTCCGATCTCGATGTCGATGTTGCTTACGGCCGAATAGAACGTATTTGGATTGGCATCGGCCACGTTGTTGTTCGGCGGCACCGATCCCGGGGGAGGAAAGGCAATGCGATCCCCTGCCCGCGGCCGCTCATGAGGTGTCAGGCCGGTGAACATCACCATCACACCGATACCCTTCTGGAACCCCGGCGTATTCGGCGGAAGCACGAATACCGGGCGCGTAGCGCCGTACCCGATGAGCCGCACGCCGGGCCACAGATAGACCGTTCGCGTGATGGTGTAACGGCCGGCGGGAACAAACACAATTCCCTCCCGCCCGGTGCCCGATGCCTCGTTGATGGCTTCCTGCAGTGCGGCGGAACTGTCCGCGGTCGTCGCGCGGGCATCCACATAGATCGCCTTCGGATCGTCCAGGCGGGTATTGATAGCGGATGCAGCGAAAGCCCCTGGACAAAAACACAGCGAGACAGCGGCCAAGACAGCTTTTTTCATGGGACTCCTGTAGGGCCTTGAGCTGAGCTGCGGAATCCAGCATACCGGAACCGTTACGCCGGCCTGGGCTCGGGTCTAACTGCGCGCGTGCTAACATCCGTTCATCCGGCTCGCCACAGGCTCGAGCCGTGGAGGTCGAGATGAATCCAACTACAAGGCGTAGTTTCCTCAAAACAGGTCTGGCCGCTGGGGCGGTGGCGACCGTAGGAACGCTTCCGCTGGCTGCAAAGCGCACCGCAACCGATACCGTGGTGCTGGGTCGGTCGAGGATGGAAGTGACGCGGCTGGCCTTCGGAACCGGGACCGATAGCGGTGCAGTACAGGCAGCGCTGGGCCAGCAGGAGTTTACACGGCTGGTGCGCTATGCATACGACCACGGCATCCGCTTCTTCGAGACGGCCGAGGCTTACCAGACTCCGGCGATGCTGGGCGAGGCACTGAAAGGCTTGCCGCGCGACAGCTATCAGCTGATGAGCAAGGTGACTACATTCCACGAAGGCATTGACCCGCAGGCCAAATTCGACGAACTGCGGCGTACCTCCCAGACCGAATACTTCGACATCATGCTGCTGCACTGGCAGCACACGGCCGACTGGCCGGAGACCACGAAACGCTGGCAGGACGGAATCCTTGCGGCGCAGCAGAGAAAGATCATCCGCACCCATGGCGCCTCGGTACACGGGCTGCCGGCGCTGCGTCAGATGCCGGGTACCAATTGGCTCGACGTGGGACTGATCCGGATCAATCACAATGGCGCGCGCATGGATGGGCCGACCTATGAAGACACCAACCACCCCGACAACGTGAGCGAGGTGGTCGATCACATCCAACAGCTGAAGAAGGAAGGGCTGGGCGTGATCGGCATGAAGCTTTGCGGCGGCGGCCAGTTCGAGCATAGTCATGACGACCGTGTGAAGGCGATGAGGTTCGCTTTTCACAATGCGGGGGTAGACTGCGCAACGATTGGCTTTAAGAGCACACAAGAGATCGACGAGGCTATCAGCAACATGAATCTGGCGCTTGCCTGAGCTTCGGGCCGAACCGGATGAGTCAGAATATAGGGGACTCCCAAGAGCCGCGCTCCGATTCAGGACAGCGCCAGCCAAGGACGAAGTCTGGATTCCTGCGATTCGATGACAATCAGTACGTCACCGCGATCACTTGGCCCTCCGATTCGTATACAACGTATGGCCCGGAGACCGCGCCAAGCCAAGCCCCAGTTCCATAGACCTGCGTGCCGGGATCCGGCGGATAAGGACTCGTCCAGACGGTCTGTCCCGACGTGAGCGAGTAGATGGCATTCTGGTTCGGTTCGTAGACCGTGTCGGATGATACCGGCTGAATGCTATGCAACTCCGGAAGTGAACATGAGGCAACAGCGGCGCCAGTGGGACTGACGATGGAGCATCCCGAATACACGGTACTGAACGGATTTTGAGGATTCTGAACGTAGTGATTCAGCAGCAATCTGTCGTTGTCGATCCAGCCGACGGCGACATCTCCAAGTGTCGCGATGAGCTGCCCGTTTTGGTAGATCGGAACGGAGTAATTGAAGACGGCGTACGTGCTCTTTGTTTCGATGGTCAGAAGGTTCAATGCAGCCAGCGTGCCGTCGGGCGAAAGCACGACACTACCGGACGGCGACGGGGCGAGAGACAGGATCGTCGGGCTGCCGGAAACAGGCTTGATTTGCAGCGAGTAGTTGGGTGAGTTTCCGTTTGTTCCAAAGGTCTCGATTTGCGCAACCGTCCCGCCAGAGGCCGACAGGTCAAAGTCGGTCAAGAGTCCTGGCGCCGACTGTGCGGAGTAAGCGATCGTGCTGCTGAGCGTTCCGGACGGCAGGGAATAGATGTTGAGAAGGGAGTCGTCTTGGGACGATGCGGCCAGCACACTACCGTCTGAGGAGAGTTGCGCATTCCCGCTGGTAAGACTTATAGACCCTTGCGGAGTCGTATTTGCGGGATTGAAGTAGAAGACCTGCCCGCTGCCGGTGGCAATGGCGACATTGTTCGAACTGCCGGTGATGCTCAATGCACCGCCAATGCCAAGGTATCGTGGATTGCTTGACCGAAGACTCGCACCATCGACGATAAGACCGGATATCCCGAATCGGCCCCATGAGCCTAATCCAGCCACCCACTGGGTAGCGGACATCGCAGCAAAGGCGCCGACGCTGGGGTTGACCGCGGACGCGACAGACGGGTTGGAGACGGATGCGTGATTAACGGGAGGAATGGTGTAGTCGGTTTGCACGGGGGCTGAGCCGGAAAAGTCAACCACGCTAAACGATTCGTCGTTGTAAAGAAGAGCCAGGGTTGCTCCGGACGGTGCCAAAGATACGAGATCCGCTCGGGAGACAGTAAGTGCCGGGATGGCGCTGTTGAAAGGAAAGACGGAGAAGGAACCTGCCCCCGCGGGAGGATTCAAGGAATTCCAGGAAGAGGTCCATATCCAGTTGCCCGCCCCTCCCATGTTGAGAGGCGCTGGAAGTGAAAGGGCTGCCTGCTGAACGCCGGAACTCGAGTAAACCCAAACTGGAGCAACGCACGGTTCGTTCGCATAGCAAGTCACATTGGTTTCGGCTGTCAAAAACCGACCGCCATCCGTGAACCACGCCTGGACCTGCCCCTGGTATGCAGGACTGACGGTGGATAGCCCGGCGGGCACGGAGACTGTCTCAATGGCATTGGGACCTGCCGGTCCATTCGCAATCTGCACCTGGCCGGGCGCGGCAAAGATGATGGGATTGGGGTAGAACTGGTTGAAGTAATAACCTATCCTTGAAAAGAGAAGCTGTCCGGATGGGTTGTAACCATAGAGGCCTAATGGAGTCTCAACGGAAAGGTAGCTTCCGTCCGAAGCCAACTGCCAAGACCAGGTCTGAACAGCACCAACTCCCTGATAACCTCCTGGAGACGGAATCGTGCTAAGGACGTGCCCATCCGTCGATGAGCGGAACTGAAATCCTCCCGGGACCTGAATCGCGAGCGTCGGGCCAGCCATGTCAGTGCTCGCGGCTTCGCCGCTGGCCAGAATGGCGCCAGATTTGTAATTCCACAAAATCCAGAATCCAGAGGTGTCCTCGCTGAGCACGCTAGAACTCGTGAATCGAAGCGTAGTAATCGGGTACTCGTTGCCGAGCTGGAGCAGGACGTTGGGCGCGGCAGTAACGGTAATAGTGACACTGCTGGTTGCGGTGATGCTTCCATCGGGGCTCGAACCGGTCACGCTGTAGGACGCTTGCGCCGCCTGGGCTGAGGGAATCCCGGTGATGATCCCCGTTGCGGGATCAAGCAACAAACCGGAAGGGAGCGCAGGACTGACGGTAAAGGAGGAGAAGCCGCCCGAGGTACCGGGAATGTCCGGCATGATTTCATGGCCAACAAAGGTGCTAATGGTCGGTTGCGGATACGCTATGCCCGCGGGCTGCGGAGCCATAGCCACCGCAATCTGAACCGCGACGGAGGTGGCCCCAGCCGAATTGGAGGCGGTTACGGTATACATCGACGCTCCCGCCTCGTTGTTCGGAGTCCCTGAAATGATTCCTGTAGCAGGGTCCAGACTCAAACCAATAGGAAGCAGAGGGCTGACAGCATACGCGGTGACCGTTCCGGTGACAACGGGAACGTCTGGAGTTATAGGTTGATTCACAACTCCAGAGATAGACGCTTGACTGTAAGCCAGCCCCACCGGAGGAGCGACCGTTACCGTGATCTCGATCGATGTTGTCGCTGAACCGCCGGCATTGGAGCCTGTCACCGTATACGACGCTTGGGATGTCGAAGTCGGAGTTCCTGAGATCACTCCTGTGGAAGAGTCCAGGCTTAATCCTGTCGGGAGCGTTGGGCTTGCGGCATAGGCAGTAACTGTTCCCGAAACTATGGGAGTATCCGGAGAGATGGCCTGATTCACGAAAGCCGCAATGGATGACTGACTGTAAGAGAGTCCGGTAGGTGGCTCTGGATTTACGGTCACTTGGATCGAAGCTGCAGTCGAACCGTTGGAATTGGACGCGGCAACGATATACGATGCCTTGGCTGCGAGCGCTGTTGGAGTTCCTGAGATCATACCGGTGGAATTACTAAGGCTCAAGCCTGCGGGAAGCGCCGGACTGACAGAATACGACGTGACCTTTCCTGTAACGATAGGAGCGTCGGAAGTAATAGCCTTATTCATCGTGGCCACGATGGCGGGCTGACTATAAGAGAGACCGGAAGGAGGATTGTCGCCGCTGCCTCCGCAACCCAGCATGCATCCCGTGACAACAAGAATCCTCAATAAGGCTGGAACTCTTAAACTATGTTGATTCTTAAGAAGACTGTCACTCCTGTGAGCTAAGGGAAGAATATAACGCATGTGAGCCTCAATCCTGTCTTCTGCGGCACGTGCGACCGCGAGGGAACGAAGCTTTCGTGTCTGATGAAGACCACTTATTATATGCCCTCTTCGGAGTTTGACTGTAATTCGTTTCTAAGTGCCGCTATGAAGAAGGAAGTATTGATCGGTTGTGATAACAGACACTCAGCCAGCCACGCGAGTTGTTTGACGGGGCGACTAATAAGTGACAAAGATCACACGATCATCCACACGCAGAACCATCTGCACCGGAAACTGCGTCTGTCCATGTTCCGTCATTCGGAAGTTAGCCGCGATTCAGCGGCGCTTCCATTTGTGGCTTCAATGCCGCCAATCCCAGGCGGACCCTGGTCTGACGATAGCGTCGCCGAACTGCTCGACACGATTTCCTGCCTCAGTCCGAAATTCGAAGGCACTCGGAATAATTCATCATTATGCTCGTGGCTTTCATAAATGCCTTTTGGAGAGGCATGGTGCAGGCAATTCTCGCTGGAGTCGGGCGAGCGCTCATAAAGCCAGCAACGCACTCCTGGGACACCACCGTCATTGGCTGGTATCGATCGCAACACCCGGTTACACTTCGCTTCCAAGACCTCGCAGGTATAGTCTGTTCATCGGGCGCAATTCGGAATTGCCCGCGAGGGTGAAGTGGCTGAATCCCAATACATCGAGAGAATCGTCAATCTGATCGATCCCCCCGCGGACCGGATCTTCGAGGCGCGGCGATGCCTGTTCTCATCCGCACCCGGCAAGGTCGGTCGGATCGAGAGACCCAATATCTTGAAAACTCTCGCCCACAAGGGCGGAATGCTGACTATTTCTATAGGCTGCGCGCGTAAAGAGCCACCGCACCCCACGCCTTTGGTCAAATCGTTCGGGGATCGTGTGACACTACAATAATTGGGGCCATGGGTGCAGCCGATTCAAATCGAGCACTGACCTCGGAGACGCGCAGGCGGTTTTGGTTCCGTAAAGAATCAGGAACCAAATCCACTGGAACCGCGATGCCTGGATCTGAACGACACGAATTCCCGAAGCGAACGAATCCCGGCACAGTCAACCATTTCGAAGGTGATAGCGATAGACGTACTTCTATCGAATGTCAGTTTCTTGCGGCGCTCATGTTTACGATCTATGCAACGGGAATTCCCGCGCAAGCACCTGCGACGACAGCTTCGGGCAGTTCGGCAGCAACTCACGCGTGCTTCGTACCAGGGCTTGTGCCAAACGCGCATCGGACTCTGAGTGATGATGAACTGCTCGCCGCCTACAACGTCCGAGCAGTGCTTGTGCAAAGCCTTGAGGCGACTGTAATGCTCCGGGGAAAAGGCGGATCGGAGTTTGGAAAACGCGCGAAAGATTCGCGACCGGCGCCGGCGATGCTAAGTTTTCGTGCACCTGGCTCTCTCAGAATGACGGGAGCGATCCCGTTTTCGGCGAGACGAAGCTTCGATCTTTCGAGCGACGGGGGCCAGTTCCGGCTCCTCGTGCCGGATGGCAAGGTGATGCGATTTTTTGTCGGTCCGGTCGATGCTCCGGCTACGTCTCAAAACCCGCGAGAGAACTTGCGACCTCAACCCGTAATCGATTCGCTTCGCTGGTTGCATGGAACTCTGAGCAAGAGCTCGAGCGTCACTGGTTCTGGGATGAGGGGTTCGCGCGTGATCGTTGTGGATTTGCCTGCGGCACGTGACGGAAGCGTGAGGAGGGCGGATATTGCTTTCGATTTATTAAGCGGCACGATTACGAGCCTGACCATTCATGACATGACTGCGCGCCCGGTTACCGAAATCCACTATGCAGATTGGCAAGAAATTGCCGACCGCATGAATGGGTCTTCTTCTGCGTGCTTCCCACGACGAATTGTCGTGAACCAGTCGCTGCAAAACCTGCAGATTGAGATGAAGATCTTATCTCTCAGGCTGAATCCGGCGATACCGACCTCCCGGTTTCAGCTAGTCCCACCGAGAGGAATTCCGGTAACTCCGGTGGGTTCACTGGCCAAGGGAAAAGGCCAATAAACGTTCCTAAATCGCTGATTGACACTATAGAAAATCGAGGTTAGCATTGCTCCAATTTTCGGATGTGCTGACTCCCCCAAGACTGTGCCGTCATGAAAGTATTACGCCCGGCGCCTGGTGCTTATTCACAGTATCTTTGCCTTTCTTTACTGAAGTAATTGAGCGCGTTCTCTGTCAGTGAGAAACAGGACATTCCTGTCAAAAATCAAGAGTGGCTGTCGTCGTTCCATATCGTTTTGCACTCGGTTTCCTACGGTCTCGGGTGGAGGCGCACTTGAATTCAAGATGGATTTCAATTGGACTGGTTGCGACCGCACTTTGCATCTCGCCTTTGCACACTACGTGGACTGAATTACCATCACCGAGTGTCGCGCCGCCCCACTCGGTTGCGGTCGCAGCGGATAGAAGCCGCGCGAAGCCTGAACACGTGCATCCGAATACACCGTCGAACACAGTGCACGATTTCGCGAATTTGTTCTTGCACATGCCTCTTGATTTTGAGGCGAATCAGGGCCAAGCGCCCACCACGTATGCCTTCGTTGCCCACGGCCCTTCTTATGCGCTTGGCGTGTCACCCACTGGAGTCGCACTCTCTCTTCAGCGTGGCGCGCGCGGCAGTGCTGAGGTGCAAGATCGCCCCGCGCTCTTGAAGCAGCATGGTATTCAATCGAGCAAGCTTTACCTGAATCTTGTCGGAGCAGACGGAAACTCGGTTGTGTCCGGACTTGATGCGCAGTCGGGTCGAAGCAGTTATTTCATTGGAAACGATCCGTCGAAGTGGCAGAGGAGCGTTCCCCATTTCAACCGCGTGAGGATAGCGTCGGCATATCCGGGAATCGATCTGGTTTTCTATGGGAACCGCGAACAGTTGGAATATGACTTTGCCGTGGCCCCAGGCGCAGATCCAGGAGACATCCGTCTCCAGGCCAAGGGAGCCGCAACGGTCGCAATCGACGCAGACGGGAACGCGATCTTGCACACTGCCGCGGGCGAAGTGGACGCAAGCGCCCTGTCGCCTACCAAACGATCAACAAAGTTCGCCTTCCCGTAGACAGCGCATTTCAACTTACGGCACACGACGAATTGCGATTCGAGATTGGGAAGTATGATCGGGCGCAGCCGCTGACTATCGATCCGGTTCTGGAGACGCCGTGGGCTTCGGAGGAACCAACGCAAACCAGGCAATTGGCGTCGCAATCGACGCAACGGGGAACGCCTATGTTACGGGCAATACCTGTTCTGTGGACTTTCCTTCGACGGCGGGCAATTTCGAAGTCATGCATACGAATCCTGCCAAC
>CAWHLU010000003.1:0-451105 GCA_963830285.1 uncultured Acidobacteriaceae bacterium | reverse complement strand
CGGACCACGCCCGGCACGCCACCGAGCCGGACCACGCCCGGCACGCCACCGAGCCGAAGGAGCCCCTCAGCCCGCCGAGGGGCTCAGCGTTCCGCATGGCGTCCCGGAGCGGTCGGTACCCGATCAGGGTGACCCCCGCCTGGGCGACCATCTGGCCGAGCCCCGATCGTCGACCAGCACCACGTGGTCGGAGACCCGCGCCTGCCAATCGGTGGCGATGGCCCGCAGCTCGGGGGTGTCGACCGCCGGGTGCAAGGTCACCTCGGTGACCCCCGGCTCGAGTCCGGTGATGAGGTCGATGAACGCCTGGCGGGTCCCGATCGGCGGCAGCGTGGCGAAACGGTCGGCGAAGAGCACCCCCTCGTCGGCCGCCAGCTTCCGGACGGGGAATCCGACGTTGGGCTCGGCGTCGGCGCTGAGCAGGCGGAGGGGCAGGTCGAAGTCCACGGCCAGCTCCAGGTAGACATCGAAGAACTCCGGCCGCAGCACCAGGGCGTCGAGATGGGCGTCGAGGTGGCTGATGTCGAAGCCCCACAGGACCGCCCGCTCGACCTGGGCCCGGCACTCGTGTCGGACCTCGTCGATGTCCGCGTGGTCCCAGACGTCGGTGACGGTGCGGGGGAACCCGCCGTCCCCGTCGAGCAGCGACGGCGCCTGGGTGATCGGGCCCCACCGGTAGAGGTCGTGCTCGGCATTGAGGGTGAGTTGGACCCCGACGTCCTCCCCGCGGAACCGGGATGCCGACTCCCGTGCCCATGGCGCGGGCACGATCAGCGAGGCGCTGGTGCCGATCCCCTCGCGCAGAGCCTCGTAGACGCCGACGGTCGCCGCATGGCACAGACCCGAGGTCGGCGCAGTTGAGGATGAGCAGTTTGGCCTCGGGTGGGTGGTCGAGACGCTCGGCGACCGTCGGCATCCACCTGACCGTAGCGCCGTCGGCGCTCAGGCGGCGCGACCGCCGGTCCCGGCGCTCCTGTCGGCTCACGCGTCGCGTCCGGGCTGGCTGGGTCGTCGGGGCGCCGGTCCCCCGAGCAGGGCGCGGGCCGCGGCCACACCCTGGCGGCCGATGCGCCGGGTCTGCTCGTCGAGGCGCCAGCCATCTCGGGCCGGGGGCGCCCGGCGGTTCGGCCGGGGGTGGACCGAGGGGCAAGCTCGAGCTGCATCGGTGGGCGGACCGGTGCCTGCGATCGCTGGTCATGGGTACAGCATGCCTGGAGGGTGTATTACGGGGTCCATGGCCGACGATGACCGAGCCGCACGTGGCCGCTGCGCCCCGCTACGGGATCACCGTTCCCTTCGACGGGGTCACGCTGGAGGATCATCGCAGGTGGTATGCGCGAATTGGTCGAGCTCGGCTACACCGACGTGTGGTCGGCGGAGACCGACGGGTCGGACGGATTCACCCCGCTGGCGCTGGCGCGGCCTGGGCCCGTCGCTCCAGCTGGGTGTGGCCATCATCCCCGCCTACACCCGGGGGCCGGCGCTGCTGGCCCAGAGCGTGGCGGCCATGGCCGAGGCCGCGCCCGGGCGTTTCACCCTCGGTCTGGGGACGTCATCCGACGTCATCGTGAGCCGTTGGAACGGCATCGAGTTCGCCGAGCCCTACAAGCGGGTCCGGGACACCATCCGCTTCCTGCGGTCGGCGCTGGCCGGGGAGAAGGTGGACCACGAGTACGAGACGTTCACCGTGCGGGGATTCCGGCTGGCCCGGCCGGTGGAGCACCCGCCGCCGATCTTCCTGGCCGCGCTGCGGCCCGGGATGCTGCGGCTGGCAGGCCGGGAGGCGGACGGGGTCATCCTCAACTGGCTCTCGGCGGAGGACGTGGCCACGGTGAAGCCGGAGATCGGCGCGGAGCTCCCGGTGGCGGCCCGGATCTTCGTGTGCCCGACCGAGGACGCCGACGCGGTGCGGGCGGTCGGCCGCCGGATGATCGCCGCCTACCTCAACGTCGGGGTGTACGCGGCGTTCCACCGGTGGCTCGGACGGGGACCGGTGCTCGAGCCGATGTGGGAGGCATGGCAGGCGGGCGACCGCAAGGGGGCCCTGGCCGCCATCCCCGACGAGGTCGTCGACTCGCTGGTCGTCCACGGGTCGTTCGACGAGTGCCGGGCCCATGTCGGCCGCTACGTGGCCAACGGGGTCGACATCCCGGTGATGGCGGTGATCCCGCTCGGCGTGACCCTCGATGCCGCCGTCAAGGGCCTGGCCCCGCCGTGGACGGCCTGGCTGACCCAGCGACCCGGGCGGCGCCGGCTCCCGGAACCGCGGACGACCAGGCCCGGCTCAGCCCGTCCGGTAGCGGGCGACGATCTCGGCGTCCTGTCGCGGACCTGGTCGGCCAGATCCTGGCCGAACCTGTCCAGCTCGGCGGCCAGGCGGGGATCGGACAGGGCCAGGATCCTGCACGGCCAGGAGGGCGGCGTTGCGGGCCCCGTTGACCGCCACCGTGGCCACCGGAATGCCCTTGGGCATCTGGACCATGGCCAGCAGCGAGTCGAGCCCACCCAGATTGGCCAGCGCCACCGGCACGCCGATCACCGGCAGGGGAGTGGCGGCGGCGGCCACGCCGGCCAGGTGGGCCGCACCCCCGGCGGCGGCGATGATCACCTTGATGCCGGCGTCGGCCGCCCCTCGGGCGAAGGCGATGGTGTCGTCGGGGTCCGATGGGCGGAGAGCACCCGCACCTCGACCGGATACGGCGAACGATCGGAGGGTCTGGACGGCGTCGTCCATGATCGACGAATCGGAGGCGCTTCCCATGATGATGGCAACGGACATCTGCGCATTCTGCCCGACCGGCGTGGCCGTGGTCACATCGATGACCGACGGTCCGGCGTGCCGGAGGTCCGGCCACGACCCGACGGCCCGGGCACGGCCGGACCCGACGCTACGGTGGACCTGTTCGGCCGGTCGCGATCCGCCGGCCACTTCGCGGTCCGGCACCGCCGGCACCGGATCAACTCGGTTCAGCAAGGGAGGCAACTGTGCGCATCGGGGTGATGTTCGACACCGAGATACCCTTCGACGAGGTCGTCGGACAGGTCGCCTCACTCCGCGATGCCGGTATCCAGACCGCCTGGGCCTCACAGATCTTCGGCTACGACGCGCTGACCGCTCTGGCCGCCGTCGGGCGCGAGGTGCCCGGCATCGATCTGGGCACCGCCGTGGTTCCCACCTACCCACGGCACCCGGTGATGCTGGCCGCCCAGGCCCTGACCGTCCAAGCCGCCACCGGAGGTCGGCTGACCCTGGGCATAGGCCTGTCCCACCAGGTGGTCATCGAGAACGTGTTCGGCCAGTCGTTCGACAAGCCGGCACGGCACATGAAGGAGTACCTGTCGATCCTGGTCCCCCTGCTCGAGGGCGAGCAGGTGTCGTTCGCCGGCGAGACCCTCAGTGCCTCGACCTTCGGCCCGTTGCAGATCGACGCGCCGGCGCCGCCGGTGCTGGTCGCCGCCCTGGGCCCGACCATGCTTCGGATCGCCGGCGCGCATGGCATCGGGGACGGTCACCTGGATGACCGGGCCCGCCACCGTCGAGGCCCATGTCATCCCCACCATCCGGGAGGCGGCCGCCGACGCCGGCCGCCCGGTCCCCCGGGTCGGTGTGGGGCTTCCGGTCTGTGTGACCGGCGACGCCGACGCGGCCCGGGACAAGGCCGCAGAGATGTTCGCCGTCTACGGCCACCTGCCGTCCTACCGGGCCATGCTCGATCGTGAAGGGGCGGCCGGCCCCGCCGACGTGGCCATCGTCGGCACCGAGTCCGAGGTGCAAGGCCCAGGTTCGCCGCCTGGCCGACCATCGGCGTCACCGATTTCTGCGGAGCGCCCTTCGGGTCGGTGGACGAGATCAAAGCGTCGATCGGGGTCCTGGCCGAGTCGGTCGCGGCGCTGAATCGCCGGCACTGAACCCGTGGGTCGAGCCACTACGCTCGACACCGAGCCGGTGAGGTCACTGCGCCTCAGCGGGCGATGCGGGTGTGCTTGAACTCGTTGAGCTCGGGGTGGTCGCGGATCAGGCCCAGCACCCGATCGATGGTCGCCCGGGCCAGCTGGCCATCGCCCTCGGGCCGGGTCATCAACCGGACGAACACCGCGCTCTCCCCGACGATGAAGGTGGGCACCCCGAACACGTCGAACTCGGCCACCATCCGTTCGTGCTCGTCGCGCACCACCTTGGCCGGCCATCCGGCGTCCACCTCGGCCAGCACCGCGTCGGCATCGGCGCCGGCGCTCTCCAGCGCCTCCCGGACCACCGACCGGTCCCGCAGATCGCCGCCCTCGTCGTGGCGTGCCGCGAACAGCGACCGGTGGACGCGAGCGAACTGCTCGGGAAACCGGTCCCTCACCACCACTCCGGCGGCCAGGGACAAGCAGGTCGGCCTGCTGGGCCGGGTCCTCCCACGCCGGGGTGCCACCCTCGGGCACGTGGACCTGGTTGAGGAAGAACGGAACGAAGGTGACGTCCCAGGGGCCCCGGCCTCCAGCCCGTCGAGCAGGTGCTCGTGGCCGTTGCGGGCGAACGGGCACCGGTAGTCCCAGGTCACGGCGAATGTCTGATCAGAGCTCATGCTGTTCAACCCCGGGCCGCGGATCCATTCCTCCGGCGGGCTCCACCGCGCAGGATCCATCGCTCGGCTCCACCGCCACGGCTCAGAGCAGCCGCCGGCCGACGAGCCCGAGGGCGGTGCCGATGGCCGCACCGCCGAGGACGTCAGAGGCGTGGTGGGCCCGGAGGTGGAGCCGGCTGAGGCCCACCAGGGCGGCGCTGGTGAACAGCAGGGCGTTGCCGGCACGGTCGCCACGCTGGCTCATCACCGTGGCCGCGCAGAAGGCGGCCAGGGTGTGACCGCTGGGGAAGCTGCTGGTCTTCGGCTCGCGTACCGGCACGCCGCCTTCGGTCACGCCCGACCGACGCTGCGGTCGGGGCGTGACCGCCCGACGGCCGCCTTGATGGCCACGTTGACCAGGCTGGACTCGACGCCGGCCACGGCCAGTGCCCGCACGGCGCGGGCCCGTTCCGGTCCGGTGTGCCGGGCCCGCCACGCCGCGGTGGCCGCCCACATGAGTCCGCGGTCGCCCAGTCCGGTGATCACCTTGGCCGCCCCGTCGAAGCTGGGGTCTCCCCGCAACGGCTCGAACCAGGCGTCGACCCGTTCGGTCCACCTCGGACCTCTGCCCACCACGCCGTCGAGCGTCGGCGTCACCGCCCGGCCTCGGCCCGTCGGCGACGGCCGATCGGACGGCCGGCGTCGGCCCGACCCGCCGCCTGCCCGTCACGCCGCCCCCGACGGCCACCCAGCGCGCCGCGCCTCGGTCGGGATTGCCCCCGTAGGCGGGGCAGAACGTCCTGGAACCGGCAGTAGTTGCACAGCGGCGACGGTCGGGGCCGGAAGTCCTCGTTCTCGCAGGCCCGCTCGATGGCCGACCAGACGGCCACCGCCTTCTGCCGCTGGCCGCGGAGCGCCTGCTCGGAGGGCTCGGCGATGATGGCGGTGGGCTCCTTGAGGTGGAGCAGCCTGACCTGCACCGGGCGCCGGCCGAGGACCTCCTGACACAGGAGGGCGTAGATGTGCACGCCGATCAGCTTCGACTGTTCGAAGGCCGGCGACGGGGCCCGGCCGGTCTTGTAGTCGATGACCACCAGCTCGCCGTCGGGGGTCAGATCCAGCCGGTCGATGATCCCGCGCAGGCGCATGGCACCGACCCGGGCCTCGAGGGTGAGCTCGACGCCGACCGGATTGACCTCGTTGGGGTCCTCGAGGTCGAAGTAGTTCCGGACCAGCGCCTCGGCCTCGGTCCGGAATCCCTCGGCGGCTCGCGGCGGAGAGGTCGAGCGACAGGTACTCCGGGTCGACCTGCAGCTCGTCCCAGGCATGGCCCAACTCGACGGCGGCCGCGGCCGGAGTGCGTCGCCCCCGGTCGTGGAACCAGAACAGCCGCTCCAGCGCCCGGTGGACCAGGGTTCCCTTGACCGTCCAGATGGTGGGCTCCTCGGGCAGGTGTTCGATGGCGCTGAACCGGAAGGCCAGGGCGCAGTCGCGGAACGAGGTGACCTTCGACGGGGAGAGGGAGCGCGGGAGATCGAAGGGCACCGGAACAGACTACGACCCGGGTGTGCCGTCATCGGCGACACAGGCGCCGCTCGACGGAGGCGGCCACCGACGCCGGGCTGCTGCAGGGGACCGAAGTGGCCGACACCCGGCACGACCTCGACGGTCGACGTGGCAGCTGGTCGGCGTCGGCCTGGAGGTACGAAAGGCCGAAGGCATCGGTGTGCTCGCCACAGCTGAGGGTCACATGGCAGCCGATCTCGGCGAGATGACCGAACGCACCGTGGTCAGGCCCCGTGGGCGTAGATCTCCGCCTCGTCGTCCCGGCGGCATCGCAGCCGGATGGCCCGGCCGTCCCCTCCTTCGGCGGCTGGGATGAGCTCGAACCCGGATTCGACGTAGCACTCGAGCACTTCGGGATCCAGATCGCGCGAACGGCGGCTTGGAGGAGAAATTGACGAAGGCGTCGCTCGGCCGAGGGGAACGTCTCCCGCCGCCGCCGGGCCGCTTCGGACATCGGATTGTCCAACGCCGGCCCGGCGGTCTGCCGCGTCGAAGACGACCGGTTCGAAGCAGTACAGCGAGGCGAAGGTCCCGGGCCGGGCCTCCTCGGCCAGCAGGACGGCGGCACCTCCGCACGAGTGACCGAAGCCGAATGGGCGCGGACAGTCCCAGATGGTCGATGGCGGCGAGCACGTCGGTGCAGAACCCGGACCAGGCGAAGTCTCCGTCGGCGGGTCGGTCCGAGCGGCCGTGGGCCCGGAGGTCCAGTCCCCAGCAGTGGAAGTGGTCGACCGAGGTCGCGGGCCAGCGGGCACGAACACCTCGGCGCAGAACCCGGTGGCGTGGACCAGCAGCAGGTCCGCTCCCCGGCCTCCGAAGTCGTAGACGGCGATATCGAGACCGTCCGGCGTCGTGCACCGATCCCGGCCGGGGCGACGGTCGTCGTCGGCCCGGGGTCACCCGGGCGACGGTAGTCCACCGGGATCGAGCCGGGCCCCTCACCGATGCAGCACTGGCGGCCCGTGCGACCGTGTAGACATTGGTGGCTTATGGAGCATTTTCTGGAAACCTGGGGATACCTGGCCGTCTTCGTCCTGAGCTTCATCTCGGCCATGGGCCTTCCGGTCGGCGCCGAGGTGGCCATCATCTACGGCGGGGTACTGGCCAGCGGGCAGATCCCCAACGAGCCCCACCACCTCAACCTGGTGGTGGTCATCGTGGTGGCCACGCTGGCCGAGGTGCTGGGCTCGCTGGCCGGCTACCTGATCGGCTACTTCGGGGGCCGCCCCCTGGTCGACCGGGTCGGAAAGTACGTCCTGCTCACCCACAAGGACCTGGACCGGGCCGAGGCCTGGTTCGACCGGCGCGGCGAGCCGTTCGTCCTCTTCGGGCGGTTCATCCCCCTGCTCCGATCCTTCGTCTCCTTCGCCGCCGGCCTGGGCGAGATGGCCATCGCCAAGTTCCTGGTGTTCACCGCCATCGGCTGCGCCATCTGGTGCACCGCCCTGACCAGCTTCGGCTACGCCTTGGGGAGCAGCTACAACCGGGTGCTCAAGGCGTTCAGCTATGCCGGCTACGTGGCCGCCGTGCTGGCGGTCATCGCGGTGGCCGTGATCTTCTGGCACCGGCTCCGGGTGGTGCGCGAGGAGCGTCGCTGAGCCGTGGCATGCGCCGGCGAGTCGGTGCCGGTCGGCGGCCCGGTGACCGGTGCCGACGGCCGTGCGTCGGGCCGGTCGGGCGGCAGCTCGAGGCGTCCGAGCACCTGGAGCGCTCCGAGACCTGGAACGGCCTGTCGCTGCGGCGATCCGGTGATCGTCTCCGGACTCCGGATCCGGGGCGCCACCTGGGAGTTCCGGGCCCACGTGCTCAACCGGCACAACGGCACCGAGTCCATCGAGGTGGTCGGTGGGCGCACCGGGCGACCGGACCATCCGGTCGTTCGGGCCCGACCGGATCTTCGCCGTCACCGGGCCGGAAGGGTCGAAGGAGGGACCCGGACCGGTCGCATCGCCGGCCAGCTCGTCCCTGGCCGATGCGCCCAGCTGCCCCTGTACTCAGCCGGAGCGCGCTCGCCTGGTCGCGGCGACTGCCGGTCGACCGGCCGGTCGGCGCCGCTAGGGTGCCGGCAATGGCCACCGTTGTGTTCTTCCATGCCCATCCCGACGACGAGGCCATCGCCACCGGCGGCACCATGGCCGGCCTGTCCGACGCCGGGCACCGGGTGGTGCTGGTCACCGCCACCCGGGGTGAGCTGGGCGAGATTCCCGACGGCCTGCTGCGACCGAGGCGAGTCGCTGGCCGACCGCCGGAAGGCCGAGCTGACCGAGGCGTGCCGGATCCTCGGCGTCGGACGCCAGGTCTACCTCGACTATCTCGACTCGGGCATGGCCGGCGAGGCCAGCAACGACCGACCGGGCAGCTTTGCCGCCGCCGACGTCGACGAGGCGGCCGCGCGCCCTGGCCGACATCCTCGACGAGGAGGCGTGCCGACGTGCTGGTGACCTACGACGAGCACGGCGGCTACGGTCACCCCGATCATGTCCAGGTCCACCGGGTGGGGATGCGGGCCGCCGAGCTGGCCGCCACCCCGGTGGTGTACATGGCCACCATGAACCGCGACTTCGTCCGGAGGTCTTTGCCGAGCAGGCCGGCGGCTCGGAGTGGGAGATCCCCGGAGGCGGCCGACGGACGGGGCGACACCATGGGCGAGCCGGCCAGCCGCCTCACCACCGAAGTCGACGTGAGCCGGTGGCTCGAGCAGAAGCGCCAGGCCATGCGGGCCCACGCCAGCCAGATCGGTGAGACCAGCTTCTTCCTGTCCATGCCCGACGACGTGTTCGCCATGGTGTGGGGCCGCGAGTGGTACATCCGGGTCCGTCCCCCCTGGAGCCCGCCTGCCGGGACGGCTGCGACGCCAGCCGGCGCTGGAGCTCGGCGGTGACCGAGCCGTCGACACCGCCGGGGGCGCGGCCATGACGCGCGACCCACCGGGTCCTGCGGGTCCACGGGGGGCGGCTGGTGGTCGCCGAGCGCCGGCTCGAGCTGGAGGCCGAGCTCGATGCCGCCTGCGGCCGAGGGGTTCGGCCTGGTGAACTCCTTCGCCGTGGACGACAACGTCTATCTGGTGCTGCGCCGGAACGAGTGAGCCGGCCGACCGGACGGTCGGCGCCGCCGGCACCGGACCTGGCGCGGTGGCCGACCGGTCAGAACTCGGTGAACGCCTGGATGGACACCACCCGGTTGCGACCCGTCTCCTTGGCCCGGTAGAGCGCCTGGTCGGCCCGCTCGATGAAGGAGGTGGTGTCCTCGATGCCGTCCCAGCTGGTCAGGCCGGCGGAGAGGGTCACGCCGAACTCGGAGGTGGCCTCGCGGCCCCCGGCGCGGAGCTTGTCCAGCAGGTGGTGACCACCGACCAGATCGGTGTCGGGCATGACCAGGCAGAACTCCTCGCCCCCGTACCGGGCCACCAGATCCTGGCCCCGGATGTTCGACACCATCAGGGCGGCGATCGAACGCAGCAGCGTGTCCCCGGCCACGTGGCCGTACTGGTCGTTGTACTGCTTGAAGTGGTCGAGGTCGATCATGGCCACGCTCAGCGGCGTCTCGGACCGGAGGGCGTGGGCCATCTCGATCTCGATCCGCTCGTAGAGGCTCCTCCGGTTGGCCAGCCCGGTGAGCGGATCGGTGCGGCTCTCGGCCTGGAGACCGCTCACGAAGTTCGGCCCGGCTGGTCACCCTGCAGGAAGGTCGGCGGCCAGGAGCTCGGCGGCCTCCTCGGCCCGATCGTCGACCCCGTGCGGTCGAACTCGGAGCCGCCTGACGACCATCACCAGCTCACCGTCGGCGCAGTAGCCGACCGGGATGGCGCAGTGGGATTCGTCGAGCACCACCGAGTCGGTGCGGAGTGCCTCGGTCAGCTGCGGGAAGCTCGGCCAGATCGGAGACATCGTCCTGGTCGCCGGGCCAGGTGACCAGGGGAACGAATCGCCCGAGCTTCCCGTTTCGGGTGAAGACCGACCACCCGGTCGGCGGGCAGGACGTCGGCGACCAGGGGCAGGCCGCGGCGGAAGACGTCCTGGATGACGTCGGTGCTGGTGTCGGCGTTGCGCCGGCCCGACGTCCTCGAAGATCTCGTTGAGCGCGTCGATCGACTGCTGGAAATTGAGGTGGCCGGTCAGGCGAGCCGACCGCCCGGGAGATGATCCAGGTGATGATCACGATGGTCGACGCGTAGACCACCACCACGGCCGCGAACGCCGATCCGCGGAGGCCCTCGGCCCAGCTGATGATGGTCACCAGCGCGATGGCGAAGATGTCGATGCCGATCCGCATCCGCCGGTCGCCGATGATGCAGACGAGGGTCACCCCGACCAGCATGGCCGGCGTGTAGGTGCCGAACTTGTTGGACGAGCCCAGCTCGATGAATCCGAGGGCGGAGAGGGCGAGGCAGACCATGACGAACCCGACGTTGGCCTGCGCGCTCGATGCCGGCCTTCCCGTTGGTGAGGACCACGAAGAGGGCGAGGTAGACGACGCGAGACGAGGATGCAGGCGACGGCGCCGACGATGTACCCCCAGCGGATCGGGCTCTGGTCGACGAACACCATGGTCAGGAGGATCGGGATGGCGACCGACTCGGCGATGATGCCGGAGATCAGACCGTCGCGGACCTGACGCTGAGTGGGATGGGCGAGGTCGAACCTCACGGTCTGGTTATCGGCCCTGGTCGCGCCGTTCTTTACCTGATGGCCCCCAACTTCGACCCCGCGACCTCAGGGAAAGTGCGGCTACGGATCAGGGGTCGGTGACGTCCGGTTCGCGGCGTCGGTCGAGGAATCATGCCCGTCAGACAGCCGGCTGAGGCACCGACGACCGGGGCGAGTCAGCGGGATTCATGCGATCAGCGTCTCGGGTTCGCCCGATTGGCCGCCTCGTGGTCGAGGAGCCATACCTTTCGGTCGAGTCCGCCTCCGTATCCGGTCAGCGTGCCGTTGGCGCCGATGACCCGATGGCAGGGGACGATCACCGCAATCGGATTGCGTCCGTTGGCCAGTCCGACCGCGCGGGACGCACCCGGGTTGCCCAGCCTGTCGGGCGAGCTCGCCGTAGCTGATGGTCTCACCGTAGGGAATCTCCTGCAGCTGGGCCCACACCCGGCGCTGGAAATCGGTGCCGTCGAGCCTGATCGGAACCTCGAATTGCGTGAGTGTGCCGGCAAAGTAGGCGTCGAGCTGGCCGGTCACCTCGGCGAACCACGCGGTCGTCGTGCGTGGCCGCCGGCTGGGGCCGAGGCGCGATGCTTCTGGCCGTCCATGGCCATGCCGGTGAGAAATCCGTCGGCGCGGTGAGGGTCAGCGTTCCCACCGGGCTGTCTACGGTGGTGGTGATCGGTGTGTGTCATCGGCTCCTGTTGGTTGATGGGTGGTGTCGGTCGGGCTCACCGGCCGGCTGGCCACTCGATTGATGGGGTGATCGGTGGCGGACCACAGGTACTGCACGGCGTAGGCCCGCCATGGTCGCCATGGCGCCGCATGCCGGGACAGGGCAGCCGGCGTCGCCGGTATTCCCAGCGGCCTCGTGCCCCCCGGAGCACGCCGAGATCGGAGGCCGGGAAGGCATCGGGGTCGCCCAGGGCTCGCATGGCGATCATCTGGGCGGTCCAGGGCCCGATTCCCGGCATGGCCGCCGAGCACCGAGAGCGCCTCCGTCTCGGTCGCACCCCGGCCCGAGGGACCAGTCGTCGGTCGGAGAGCGCGGTGACCAGCGCGGCCAGGGTGCGCCGGCGGGTGGCGGGAGTCCGAGCATCGGCCCCCACCAGGGCTCGGGCGACGGGAACAGGTGGGTGAGACCGCCGTGGCGGGTCGGCACCGGTTGGCCGTGCCGAGCGACCAGCCGGGAGGCGTGGGTCCGTGCCGCCGCCGTGGACACCTGTTGGCCGAGCACGGCGCGCACCGCCATCTCGGCGCCGTCGACGCAGCGGGGCACCCGCCGGCCCGGCGCCTTGGCTGATGATCGGGCCGAGAGCAGGGTCCGATCCCAGTTGCGCGTCGATGGCGATCGGGTCCGCGTCGAGATCGAGGAGCCATCGGCATCGGGCGATGGCCGTGGTCAGATCA
Organism: uncultured Acidobacteriaceae bacterium; assembly: GCA_963830285.1. Taxonomy (GTDB): domain Bacteria; phylum Acidobacteriota; class Terriglobia; order Terriglobales; family Acidobacteriaceae; genus Telmatobacter. Next base: position 438,933 of record CAWHLU010000003.1, on the reverse strand, counting down.
CGCAGGTCGGTGAGGCATGGCCCGACAGACGATGTGCTCGGGTGTCGGGGTGAGCTCGACGATCCCCGGTCCATGGGCCAGGTCGAGGGTGCGACGATAGGTGGTACCGCAGACCTCCTCGACGCCCGGTCACGGCGGTGGCGGCCAGGTGGCCGAACAGGTTGTCCGGACACATCGGCTGGCGGAACGGCAGCCGCAGAACCAGGTCAGTCGCAGCCGGTGGGTCGCCGCCGCGACCGTGATCCCGTCCCACCCGGGAGCGGAGCTGGCTCGGGCGAGCTGGCGAACACCGCCTGAACGGTGTCGTTGAACTGGCGGATGCTGGAGAATCCGGCGGCGAAGGCCACATCGGTCATGGGCAACGACGTCGTCTCGATGAGCACCCGGGCCGTCTGGGCTCGCTGTGCCCGGGCGATGGCGATCGGCCCGGCCCCGACCTCGGCCGACAGGAGTCGCTCCAGTTGACGGACGCTGTAGCCCGACTGTGCCGCCAGACGCCGGCACGCCGTCCCGATCGACCAGTCCGTCGGCGATCAGATCGCATGGCCCGGCCGGCCACGTCGGCTCTGGTGTCCCATGCCGGCGACCCCGGGCGTGGCATTGGGCCGGCAGCGCTTGCAGGCCCGGAATCCGGCCAGCTGGCGGCGGCCGCCGAGGTGGTAGAAGCGCACGTGGGACCGCATCGGGTCCGGGCCGGGCAGCTGGGCCGGCAGTAGATCCCGGTCGAGGTCACCGCGGTGAAGAACCAACCGTCGAACCGTGGGTCACGGGACTGCACCGCTCTGTAGCACGTTCGAAGTCCTCGATCACACCCCCAGCCTGGCCCAGATCGGCCGTCCAGATCTAGCGGAAATGCGACATGACGGTCAGTGCGGCCCGACGGCCACCCGGCAACGCCTCGGGTGGCAATGCCGGCCGGCCGAGGTCTAGCGTCGGCGGAGCCTGGCGTCGACCAGGACCGTCGGGGTCCAGCCGGCGTCCTCGGGATTGACATTGGTGCCCGGTGGGACGATCTCGTCGATCCGGTCCAGGACCGCCGGCTCGAGTCGCACGGTGGGCGCCGACAACTGGGATTCGAGTTGCTCCATGGTGCGCGGCCCGATGATGGCGGCGGTCACGGCGGGGTGCTCGAGAACGAACCCCAGTGCCAGCTCGATCATGGTCAGGCCGGCCTGGTCGGCCAGCGTCGCCAGTTCGGTGACGATCTCGAGCTTTCGCTGGTTGGCCGGAAGGCTCAGGTCGTATCGACCGGGGATGCGCTGGCGCTCTGCGACTGGTGTTGTCCTTGCCCTGCCCGAACCGTCCCGAGAGCCAGCCGCCGGCCAGCGGGCTCCATGGGATCACCCCCATCCCGTACGATTGAGCGACCGGGAGCACGTCTCGCTCGATGCCCCGCACCAGCATCGAGTAGGGCGGCTGTTCGGTCACGAATCGCTCGCGCCCCCGGCGCTCCGCCACCCAGTGGGATTCGACGATTCGCTCGGCCGGGAAGGTCGAACTACCGATGGAGCGGACCTTGCCGGCGTGAACGAGGTCGCTGAGAGCGCCAAGGGTCTCGTCGATGTCCACCGTCTCGTCGAATCGGTGGACCTGGTAGAGGTCGATGTAGTCGGTGCCCAGGCGCCGCAGGCTGTTGTCGCATTCGGCGAGGATCCATCGCCGGGAACTGCCACGGGCGTTGGGATCGTCGTTCATCGGTGAGAAGACCTTGGTAGCCAGCACCACACGGGACCGGTCGACGGTGGCCAGCGCCTCCCCGACAATGACTTCGGACTCCCCACCTGAGTAGACGTCGGCGGTATCGACGAAGTTGATGCCGGCATCGAGGGCCCGGTGGATGATCCGGACCGAATCCTTGTGGTCGGGGTTTCCCCAGGCGCCGAGCATCATCGCCCCGAGGCACAGGGGACTGACCTTGACGCCGCTGCGTCCGAGGGTGGTGTACTCCATGGCCGAACCCTACAGGGGCCGAACCCTGCAGGCGGACCCTGCAGGCGGATCGGCCGTCTTCGGCCGGTCCCCCGATGCGTCGTAATGTGCGACGCATGCCGAGTGACCTCCAACTGAAGACGATGAATGCGTTCCATCGGTGCATTCTCCGGCTCAGCGGGGGTCATCTCGGTTGGCGGGCCGGTGGGATGCCGGTGCTCGAACTGACAACCACCGGCCGAGTCAGCGGGCAGCCTCACACCGTGATGCTCACCTCGCCGGTACAGGACGGCGAGAGGCTGGTCATCGTTGCATCTCGTGGCGGCGACGATCGTCACCCGGCCTGGTTCCTCAATCTGCGTGACCAACCTCGTGTGGATGTGGTCTTCGGCGGCAAGCCCAAACGACCGATGCAGGCCCGGGTGGCAACCGCAGAAGAGCGAGCGACCCTGTGGCCGCGGGTGACGTCGGCCTCCAAGGGATACGCCGGCTACCAGACCAGGACCTCCCGTGAGATCCCCTGGTCTTGCTGGAGCCGTCTGACCCGACGAACTCCGCCTAGGGCGCCATCGCCGCTAGCCCTGTGACCGCCTGGGGTGAGATCGATCGGGTTCCAGGTTGCCGACCGGAACCGATTCCCGGTTGATCGATGGTTGTTTGCAGCGCTGGGGTCAGCGTGAACGGGCGATCCGAACGGGCGAGGGTGGCTCGGAGGGGACTCCATCCCGGTAGCGGACGCTGCGGTGGCGAATGGCAGGGATCCGGTCGCCTCCCAACAGCGCTCCGGTCAGATTGAGGGGATCGGCGCCGGCCACTTCCACCTCCGCTCCCCGGTTCGGCGTCGCGCCGCACGTCGGCCAGGAGCGCCGCCGCCTCCGGCAGGGCGTACTGCTCGCCGGCCATGCCGGCCACGAACCGGCCCCCGAGTGCCTGCCCGCGGGCCTCGAGCCGGCGCAGGGCCCGAACCACCTCGCGCCACGGAACACGGAACGACTCGCGGGACCAGAGCTCCCAGGCCACCACGCCCCATCGGGCGAGCAGCTGCCAGGCCACCGCCTCGGCCATCTCCTCCATCGGCGGACCGTCGGGCGAACCGGCGATGGCCATGTCGGGCTCGGGGAGGAGCGACCAGCGACCCTCGCCGACACCGCTCCGGCCCGGGCCCGCTGGCGTCCGAGCGCCGCCCGTCGAGCAGGCCCCCGGCCCGCCCCGGACCGGCGGCGGGTGGAGAGCAGCGATCGAACGGCCGAGAAGGCGTCGGCGGTGACGATGCCCCGGGCCACCAGGTCCCACAGCCCGTCGTCGACGTCGGCCCGAGCCGGCCGGAGCCGGACGCCAGCTCGGACCGGAAACAGGCGCCCGCTGGCGGAGAGCGGCCAGAATGTCGGCCGAGGCCCCTGCCGCGGGCTCGGTCGGATCGTGTCGATACGCACAGCGGCGAGCATCCAGGCCAGGTCCTGGCGGGTGACGATGGCCAGCGGGGTGGCCGGCGAGGGCGTCGACGATCCCCGTCTCACCGCCACGGGCGCGGGCTCGCAGCGGCCCCGCTGTCCGGCGCGGGTGCGCGGTTCGGGGCGGGGCGTCAGGCGACCCCATGCCACCTCGCCGGCCAGGCACAGCTCGTCGAGCCACCGGGGGTCGTAGCCGGCGACCCGGGCGGGCAGGATGTGGCGCTCCCACTCACCGGCCGCCACCTCGAGGCCCTGGAGCTGCTCGATGACCGCCAGCAGCCCGGCCCGCCCCTCGACCTGCGTGCCGGCGGCCACGTGCTGCCAGCAGGCCAGGAAGCGCACGAAGTCGGCGACGCTGGCCGGCTCGACGTGCCTGCGCCGCCGGCCCCGGCTGGCCGCGTGGAGACGGACCAGCAGGTGGCGTGCGCACCAGCGGCCGTCGGGCAGCTCGATGGCCGAGCCGGCCGCCTCCAGCCGGGCCAGTCCCGTCCGGGCCCGGGCCACGGTGACCGGTGCGCCCCGCAGCGCACCCGTGGGCAGCGGCTCGTCGGCGACCAGCTGCTCGACGGTGACCGGACCGGACACCTCGAGATGGCCGCCCACGCACTCGGCCAGCGCCTCGTCGGCGCCGACCAGGGGATCGCACCATCGATCGGTTCGACCACCTCGGCCGTGCCCCGCCGCTCGGTGGCGGCCCAGGCGTCACCGGCGACCAGGCCGGCCCGCCCGTCCGCCCGAGCTCGCTCGAACCAGTCCTGCCAGGCCGGGACCGGCCGGCACAGGACCAGGCGAGAGCAGGAGATCGTGCAGCTCGTCGGGCGTCCCGCGGTCGGGGTCGCATCTGGTCGAGCACCTCGGCCACGGCATCGTCGTCGAGGGGCCCGAGCTCCGCCGCCGCCACGGGCAGGCCCGCGGGCAGCCCGCGGGTCCGGCGGCCCGAGGCCACGGGGGACCGGCACCGCCCGCGTGCGGCGCTCCTCGAGGGGCGCGCCGTCGAGGAAGGTGTAGGGGCGTCCGGTCAGGATGCCGTGGGCGAGCGGGGAGGGCTCGGCCGACTCGACCAGGTGCACGTCGACCCGGCCCGACTCGAGCGCTTCGAGCAGGGCGACCAGGCCGTCGGCGTCGAGCGGCTCGGTCAGGCAGTCGCTGCACCGTCTGGCGGACCAGCACGTGGTCGGGGACCGCGACCGGCCCGGGTGCGGCATTCTCCTGGCAGGCGGCCAGCGCCGGCCAGACCGCGGCCAGCAGGTCGTCGGCCTCCATGCGCTGGAGATGGATCGGGCGTCGCTGGCCGCCGCGCGAGCGGGGCACGCACCAGCGCCCGGTTGAGGTTCCACCGCCACCGGGCGGCCAGCATCGGGTGGGGGAGGACCGCCTGGGTCAGGACGTCGACCGCCGTCCGGCTGTGCAACATCGTCGGCACCTGTGACAGGGGGAAGCTGTGCTGGGGCCCGAGCGAGAGCACGACGGTGTCGTCGTCCGCCGCCGCCTGCAGCTCGAAGTCGAAGGAGACGCAGAACCGCTTGCGCAGGGCCAGGCCGAGCGCCCGGTTGATCCGGCCACCGTAGGGGCGCGTGCACGATGAGCTGGGTGCCCTCGGCTTCGTCGAAGACCCGCTCGATGACGATGCGCTCCCGGGTGGGGAGGGCCCCGAGCGCCGCCAGCCCGGCGCCCAGGTAGGCCACCACCTGCTCGGCCACCTCGGCCGAGACCCCGGCCAGTCGGACCACCGCCGCCCGGGCGCCCGGCCCCGTCGCCCGCCGCCAGCCGGGGCTCGAGCTCGGCCCGCAGGGCGCCCACCTCGTCGGAGAGCTCGGCCGTCCGCGCCGGGGCCTCGCCCAACCAGAAGGGGATGGTCGGCGGCAGGTCGCCGGCGTCGAGCACGCGCACCGTTCCCGTCTCCACCTTGACCACCCGCCACGAGTGGGTGCCGAGCAGGAAGATGTCGCCGGCGGTGGCCTCGACGGCGAAGTCCTCGTGCACCGACCCGACGGTGACGCCCTCGGGGTCGAGCACCACCCGGTAGTCGCCCGTCTCGGGGATGGCCCCGCCGCTGGTGAGGGCGGCCAGCCGCGCCCCCCGCCGGGCGCGGAGGCGGCCGTTGACGGCGTCGTGGTGCAGGTGGGCGCCCCGCCGGCCCCGCCCGGTCTGGATGCCCCACGAGACCAGCTCGACCACCTCGTCGAACGTCTCTCGGCGAGCTCGGCGTAGGGCGCGGCCCGGCGGACGAGGTCGAAGAGCGGCGTCGACCTCCCACTCCTCGGCGCCGGCGACCTCGGCCACGAGCTGCTGGGCCAGCACGTCGAGCGGAGCCACCGGGGGCTCGAGCACGTCGAGATGCCCGGCCCGGACCCCGGCCAGCAGGGCCGTGCACTCGACCAGCTCGTCGCGGGTCAGCGGGTAGAGCCGGCCGGCCGGCGTGCCCTCGAGCTGGTGGTTGGCCCGGCCCACCCGCTGGAGGAAGGTCCCGATGGCCCGCGGCGAGCCGATCTGGCAGACCAGCTCCACCGGCCCGACGTCGATGCCCAGCTCCAGCGACGCGGTGGCCACCAGGGCCCGCAGGTCGCCGGCCCGCAGGCGCTGCTCGACGATCCGACGGCGGGCCGCCGACAGGCTGCCGTGGTGGGCCGCCACCTGCAGGGCGGCGTCGACCGGATCCGACTCCGGAAGCGGCGGGGTCACCGGGCTCGGGGCCCGTCAGCCGAACCGAGCCGCTCGGCCAGCTGGTGGGCCACCCGCTCGGCCATCTTGCGGGTGTTGACGAAGACCAGGGTCGTGCGGTGCTCGAGCACGTGGTCGGCGATCCGGTCGAGCACGTCGGAGAGCTGGGCGCCGCTGGCCACCGCCTCGAGCTCGCTGGCCGGAAGCTCGATGGCCACGTCGAGGTCGCCGCCGGTGGCCGCAGTCGACGATGGTGGTGGGGTACCGGGACGGCGTCCGACGCCCGAGAGCAGGCGCGGCCACCACCTCGAGCGGCCGTTGGGTGGCCGAGAGGCCGATCCGCTGGAGGCGACCGCCCCGCTCCGACACCAGGTGGCCAGCCGCTCGAGGGTGAGGGCGAGGTGGGCGCCGCGCTTGTCGCGGGCCAGCGTGTGCACCTCGTCGACGATGACCGTATGCACGCCCCGCAGCATCGCCCGCGACGAGGCCGCGGTGAGCAGGAGGTAGAGGGACTCGGGGGTGGTCACCAGCAGGTCGGGCGGCGACCGGCGCATGGCCGCCCGCTCGGCCGCCGGGGTGTCGCCGGTCCGGACGGCCACCGACAGGTCGGGAGCGGTGAGGCCGAGCCGGGCCGCCTCGTCGGCGATGCCGGCCAGCGGCAGCTGCAGGTTCTCGTGCACGTCGGCGGCCAGGGCCCGCAGCGGTGAGACGTAGACGACCCCGGGGCCGCGGCCGGGCTCGGACCGCGGTGCCTGGGCCTGGTCGACTGTGCCGACGGTAGGCGGCGTCGATGGCCACCAGAAACCCGGTCAGCGTCTTGCCGGTGCCGGTGGGCGAGGCGACCAGCACGTCCCCCCCGGCGATGATGGGTGGCCAGGCCGGCACGCTGCGGCTCGGTGGGACCCGCCGGGAAGCGACGGCGGAACCAGCTGGCCACCGCGGGATGGAATGTCCGCAGAATCGAGTCCTCGGGCAGGCCGTCGAGGCCGACGACGGTGGCCTCATCGAAGCGCAGTTGGAGCGATGGCTCGTCGGGCGCGACCGAGTGGCGCGCCGGGGGCTCGGGTACGGCCCGGTTGGTTCGGGTGGGGGTGGTCACGTCTCCATTCCACCCTAGGGGTGTGTCACCACCGGTGCTGCCGCCCGAGGGGTCCCGGTCAGGTGGGATGTGGGTGGGCCGGAGGCCGGAATCCGCCGTGGCAAGGGTGGACCAGACGGGGCCAGGGTGGACCAGACGGGGCCAGGAACGGCGCGAGCTGGGTCAGCGACCGGGAGATGGCGGCGAGGGCCAGGCCAGGCAGGTCGAGCCGGGTGGCAGCGTTACTACGAATTCGTAATCGAAGGCTCGCAGCCCACCGACCGTCCGAGTGTCTAGCGGGCCGAGAAGGAGAAGGTTGTCGCCGTCAGGCCGGCGAGCCTCCGGCCACGCACTGGTTGAGGGTCTGCGGCAGCGGCAGGCTCGACGGGACTTGTCCGAGTTGGGTGGTAGGCGTCAGACAGGCTCCGAAGGCACTCGCTGCCGCGGCTGCGTCGTACGTGGCCCCGAGGGGATGCGCTTGCAGGTCCCACACCCAGGCCCGGTGTGAGATCTGGGGCACCGCACCGGTGGCCGCGGTGAACACCGCTGCCGCCTCCGTGGGGGACACGCCGGTGTCGGTGACCACGATGTAGGCGGTGCTCCACGTCCGGAGGGCGGCGCGGAGATTCTCGAGTTTGACGGCGGTGAGGCTCAAGTGCTGCGCCGCCGGGCTGGATCCCAGAGACAGATCGTCGAGCGTGCGGGTGGCGGAGTCCGATGGTCCCTCGCCGATCACTCCGACGCCCGGGCCCGGGACCTTGATGTACCCGCCGGCAAGCCGGAAGCGCATCCCGTCCACCGCCTGCCACAACATCGGTTCGGAGACCAACGACGCTGACGCCGGGAAGGGGTAGGAGGTGACCACCGACCCTGCAGGGACCTGATGCGCGGCGGTGGCGTACCACGGTGGGAGTTTCACCGTATCCACGGCCAAGGGCGCTTCGTAGGTCAGCCACATCGGGAGCATCACCAGTGCGGTTGCCCCCACGAGAACAGCGATCCGGCCGGCTGCCGGCAACCATCGTCCTGGGTTCGACCATCGGAGTGTGTCGAGCCCGATGCCGATGATGAGCGCTGCCGCGAGGTCGACCATCGCCGAAAAATGAACGGCGCTGATGTTGTCGAGCACCGGGAGGTTGGTGAACCATGACCAGGGGAGCCAGTTGCTGACGATCGCGTGGTCGGGGCTCAACCACAAGATCCCTCCCCATGAGAAGACGGTGGCGACGAGTGCCACGACGGCGATGACCCACATGGTCCGCCGGCGCCACGCCACCACCGCTGACGCGCCGAGGACGATGAGGAAGCCGAAGCCAGCGAATTGCAACGGCGGCCCTTGGAGCGCTGTCGACCACAAGGGGGACCGGTACGTACCCGGGTCCCACAGGCTGAAAATCTGGGCAACGAAGAAGTTGTGCAGTCCCGACCAGACGGGACCTTTGATGCGCTCGGGCCCGTCGAGCATGTACCACACCGGAGCGGCCAGCAGCACCAGCGAGACGAGGGTGGTGATGCCGAATGCCCGTCACGCGAACGGGAGCTGTGCGGCGATCCGATGTGGGTTGAGGGCGGCAGTGACCACGATGCCGATCACCGCCAACGCCATCGTGATGGCCAGGACCTCTGCGGAGACGAGGAACTGTCCCAACAGCAGGGCGCTGAGCGAAATCCCGCACCACCACACCGAGACCCGCTGTCGGACCATGATCTCGTGGAGCACCACCAGGACCAACGGCGGAAAGACCAGCAGGCCGGTGGACAGGTGCCCCTGGGCAACGCTCTGGACGACGAAGGGTGAATAGCCGAACACCAGTCCCGCCACCCAACAGGCCGGCTGCCAGGTGACCAGGCGCCGGCAGGCAACCCAGCATCCCCAGGCGCTGAGCCCAGGAGCCAGGGTCAGGGCCAGCGTGGTGGCCGCCAAGGGGCCGAACGACCAGGTGATCGGGCTCAGCACCATGCCCACCAAGGGGGCGCTGGCGTTGGACAGAAGATCGACACCGTGGGGCGGCCACAACCACATCGACGAGAACGGGCTGAGGAGGTGCTGCAGGGCGTAGGCCGGCCAGGCGATGAACCAGACCTGCTGAGCCGGGTCCAGGCATGCGCACCTGACGGTGGAAGCAGCGCCGACGCTCCAGGCTCGCCACCACAGAACCACCGCCGGCAGGGTGAAGACGGCAATGACGGCAAGGTGCGTGCCTACTCGCCGTAGCCGACGATGCACTCGGGCGGCCGGCTCGGCGCCTCCGTGCGCCGATGTCTCATAGTCGGCGGCATCCTCGATCGGCAGCAGATCAACAGCCATGGTGCGCACCAGCGGGACAGTTGGGTACTGCTTCCGCAGCCTGGAGCGGAGTCTGGGACATCAGCTCGACACCGTCGCCGCCGGCAGGGGCGCGAAAGCCGCAGGATGCCCGCGACCCACCTCAGTCGAGGGGTTCACCGCATCGCTGTTCCCGTTGGTGCTCCTCCAGGTCGTCGAGGAAATCCCTGAGGTCGACATTCAGGACGCGGAGACGAAGGACGGCAGCGGAGGAGCTGGCACCGTCATCGAGGCTCGCCTCGTCTTCGGTGACCAACGAGATGAACCCGTAGCGTGCCAGCAGAACCTGGAACCTCCCAGCGAACGCTGGATCCGGGCACGGATGGTGGACGGTCCATTGCTGCAATGACTGCAGGGCAGAACGGAACCCATCAGCGGCCGGTGAGCCGCGACGGTGGCCGGGCCGCTGATCTCGATACGCAAGGTCGGCTGCACTCAGCAGGTCTCGGAACCGACCATCGGTCATCTCGAGCCACGAGACCACCGATGAATCAGTCCTGCTCACCGCAAACCTCTCGTCGAAAACCGGTTCTGATGCGTGCCCCATTGCTCCTCACCACCTGATCATGCACGACGCCGAGGTACGGAGACAAGAGAGGGCCGCCTCGCCAGGGTCGTCGACCCAACCCGACTCGGCGCCGGCACGGCCACGCATTCCTACCCGCACAGTGATGTCATACCCACCAAATGTGCGGAAACCGTTAACTGGGGCCCCCGGTCCGTTGCCCTCCGTAGATAAGGTAATGGTGGTCGTCGGGTCGATGTGCATTCCGCACCAGTGGTCGGCAACGAGGGTTTCGATGTTCCGGACGTGATCCGGTTCCTTGTTGGAGTTCCAGCGGACGTCTTGAAATGCTTTGACCGAAGCAAGGAGCACGGATTCAGCAATGACAACAACCAGGTCGATCCTCGAGCGCAGAGCGGCACCTCTGTCGCCAGGTTCAGCCGTCTGTCGCCCGATCCTCTGGCAGACCGGGCGCATGACAGGCGGCCTTGGAAGGTGACTCTTCCAGCAACGACGAGGCAGCTGGTGCGTCGCCAGTGCTACCGGTACCGGATCTGATGGACGATCAGGGACGAGAGAGTGGCTGACCTGCAGGTTCAACGTCCAGTTGATGATGCAGCCACGGCACCCGAGGATCGGAGGTTCCGTCCGGACGTCCAGGGCCTCCGAGCTGTCGCAGTCGTCCTCGTCGTGCTCTTTCATGCGCATGTACCCGGGTTCGGTGGTGGCTATGTCGGCGTGGACGTCTTCTTCGTCATCTCCGGCTTCGTGATCACCGGTGTCCTGCTCCGGGAGCGGTCTTCGACTGGGTCGACATCGATCCTCAGTTTCTATGGCCGCCGGGCCCGCCGCATCCTCCCCGCAGCCACGCTGGTCATCATCGCCACTGTGGTGGTGTCCTATCCGCTCCTCGGTCCTGTGAGTGGCCAGCAGACCGCCACGGACAGCCTGTGGGCATCGGTGTTCTTGATCAACCTTCACTTTGCCGCAACGGGCACCAACTACCTGGCCTCCCAACTGCCGCCATCGCTACTCCAGAACTTCTGGTCCCTGGCCGTCGAGGAGCAGTTCTACCTGGTCTACCCGGCGACCATCGTCGTTGTCGCCAGCATCTCGTGGCGCCTCTCATTTCGTCGCCGACTCGGGATCGTGTTAGGCGTCGCTGCGTTGCGGGTCGCTGCTGGTGTCGATCACCCAAACCTCCACCAACCCGACAACGGCCTACTTCTCTCCTGCTGCCACGCGTCTGGGAGCTCTCCCTTGGGGGAATCGTCGCCCTCTCCACGGAGTACCTGCGCCGGTGGCCTGCACCAATCAGCTCGGTGCTGTCCTGGCTTGGCCTCGCCTCAATCCTGGGCGCGGAGGCGTTCTACTCCGCCTCCACGGCCTACCCGGGATGGGCCGTGGCCCTCCCGGTGTTCGGAGCCGCCCTCATCATCGCCGGGGGAACCGCTGTGCCCGAGCGGGGGGCGGAGCGCCTGCTTCGGATGCGACCCTTCCAATGGATAGGACTGATTTCCTACTCGCTGTACTTGTGGCACTGGCCGGTGCTCACGCTCGTGGCTGAACGACGGGGCACCGGAAATCTGCCGGTATCGGAGAGTCTCTTGTGGCTGGTCGTCTCGTTGGGCTTGTCAATCGCCACCTACCGACTCGTCGAAAACCCGATCCGTCGGAGCCCGTCGCTTGTGGGCAGGAGGTGGGCCAGTGTGGTGCTCGGGGGATGCTCTGATCCTCGCCAGTCTCACCCTGGCTACCGCCGAGATCCACATCCATCGGGCTCCTGGTGACGCCACCGATCTGACCGGGCTCCAGACGAGCGCTACCTGTCCGTCCCCGACCGCACGAGAGCTCACACCCCTGATGGGGACGAGCCGACCGGCCAATCAGCTTGTGGCTCGGCTGATGGTGGTCGGCGACTCGACGGCTTGCACAATGGTTCCCGGGTTGGAAGCAGTAGCGGCTCCCTTGGGCATCCAGGTCGAGAACGCCGCCGTCATCGGCTGTGGTGTGGTGAGCGGCCAGGTCGGCGCCGGACATCGTCAATGGGAGGAACTGACCGCGCCGACCAGGCTGTGTGCGGCCAAGGCCGCCGCCGCCGAGGCCAGGGCCCTCCGCGTGGGCCAACCGAACGTGGTGCTCTGGGCGAGTTCCTGGGAACGGGACCCGATCGTGGTTGGGAGCGGCACCCATCAGAGGGTCCTGGTCCAAGGCTCCGCCCCGTGGGAGACCGTTCTCCTCCAGCGAATGACGCAGCGAATCCGGCAGTTCGAGGCCACCGGGGCCACCGTGGTTCTGCTCACCCAGCCCCCGTTCGCACCCGAGCTGCCGCTCCGACCCCAGCGGACAGGGACTTTGAGCGCCTCAACAGTTGGAGACGCAGGTCGCGGCCCGACTTCCTCATGTGAAGTTGGTCGATCTGGCTGCCCGGGTCTGTCCTTCGGGACCACCTTGTCCGCTGGTGGTCGACAAGGTGTTGGCCCGAGGGGACGGAAAGCACTACACCGCCGCTGGTTCGCTCTGGGTGGCGCGATGGTTGGTTCCACGGCTCGGGATCAAGGAGCTGGGTGGACAATCCAATCCGCTGCCCGTGATGAAGCTGGTGAGCGCCGTCAAACGGCAGCGTCGTACGGGGCACCCAGATCGTTGACGCCATCGGTTCGCTCCGCTTGTTCGACGTCTCCCGGGTCGACTTTCGGCTCAACGGCCCACACCTCCACAACAAGCTCATCGGATTCGGCGCCGCTTGAGTACAAGTACGGCTGGGCCTTCACGCTGGCAGACTACCGGTGTTCCCGACGGCACCTACACATTGCGAAGCATCGCCTATGGGCCCTCGGGGAACCACAGCGCCAGTGCACCGGTGAGAGTCAGGGTGGCGAATTCGCGGCTCTTCGGCAATCAGGATTACTGATTCGGCGACGGATCCCTAGCCGAAGGCGAAGCCTCCGAAGAGTCCCTTGGCACGCAGCGATTCCCAGAACTCGGGATCGTAGACGTGTTCGGGATCGGCACGAACCTGGACGTCCAGCGCTTCGGCATCCTCGCCGACCAGGATGCGCCACCGGTTCCGGCGGACGCCGTCGAGGATGATCGTTGCCGCCTGCGCTGCGGTGGTCGGTGCGTCGTCACGGAACGTCTCGCCCATCATCTGGATGCCCTTGCGCAGATCGTCGTCGGATACGTCGCCAAGGGAGATGCCGCTGGCCTCGAGTCGATCGCGCAGATTGGTCAGCTGGTCGCTGTCCATCGACTCGGGGTCGTTGCCGTGGACCTTGCCCGAGTTGATCACGATCGACGTGCCGATGTGTCCGGGCATGACCACCGACGCCCGGAGATGGGGCGCGTTGACCGGAAGTCGGTGATCAGGGCTTCGGTGAACCCTCGAACCGCGAACTTGGCAGTGCTGTACGCGGTGTGGGGTGTCGACGGCCCGACCGAGGCCCACAGTCCGTTGATGCTGCTCGTGTTGACGACATGACCCTCGTCGGCGGCAGCAGCATCGGCAGGAAGGTGCGTGTGCAGAGGTAGACGCCGCCCCAATCGACAGCGAAGGTCCTCTCCCACTCGGCGCGATCGTCGGTGATGATGCTGCCGCCGCCACCGATGCCGGCGTTGTTGAACAGCAGGTTGATGTGATCGGTGTCGAGTCGTTCCGACTGATTCGGCGAAAGGCGATCACCTGGGCCTCGTCCGAGACGTCGGCAACATGGGTCGTCACCCGGGTGCCCGGGGGCGCCCCCTCCAGGGCGAGCTCCCGCGTTTCGGCCACCGGTCGTCGGAGACGTCGCACGTCGCGACGTGGCAACCCTCGGCGGCCAGCTGGCGGACCAGTTCGCGGCCCATGCCGGTGCCACCGCCGGTGACGACGGCGATGCGTCCCTCGAATCGCTCCATGGAGCCACTCCCTTCTGGTCTGCCTTCGACACCGGAGCACGCCCCGGTGGTCCGATCCCCGACCGGACGACCTACGGTAGTAGCTCCCGGGTGGCCGGCTGGCGAGCAAACTATCCAGTTCCGGTGGGGACCCACGGCACGATGGAGTCGGCCGGCTTGCGACGTCGTCTGAGTACGAGCATCGGCCCTACCGCCGCGATCCCGATGGACAACAGGAGAATGATGGCGGCGGCGATTGATCGGTCATCGGTCGATGCCTGACACTCGTTCACGAAGGCGACCCAATCTTCTCGTGCCGCCGTGTTGGTCGTTGCAGGCTCGGGGCCGGCACCGATTGAGTGGGGATCGAACAGGGCCACGATGGGCGCTTCGGAGGCCTGTCCGGGGCCACACGTCCCTCCGGCCGCCGGCGCCGGAAGCGCGATCAGGACGCCGGAAACAGCGAAGGCGGCACCGAAGACTCCGATGACGAGGAATACCAATCTGATCCTGAGGTCTCGTGAGGAGCGCTCCACGGTCAATCCCTTTCAAACGAGTGCTCGTTGGCGCGATCCCATGGTGAGGGCATCGGTACGGAGTTCGGGGCGTCCGGCGATTGGGAGGAACTCGGGGTGCCTGCCGGGCCGTGTGACAGGAAGCCGAGCACCAGGGTTTTGAGTTCCGTTTTCTCGTCCCTCCCTTGGTCGCCATCTTCGTCCATGTGCTCTCCCACCTTGCTTGTGCGCTTCCACCTTGCCTCGGCCCGGCCCTGTTGGCAATGACCGACACGGCCATGGTTGCCATGAAAAGACCCGCTCCTGATGACGGGACCGTGCCCACCGGGGACGGCACCCAACCACCGGGACACGTCGCAATTCACGACTGCTGCGAGCGGCTGAAGGGAATCGAACCCTCGTCATCAGTTTGGAAAACTGAGGCTCTACCATTGAGCTACAGCCGCGTGATTGGTAGCCGAAGCCTATAACATCGTCATCTACCAGGGACTATGCCCGCGGGCGGCGTAGATGTGGACGCGGCCTGCGGAATTGGCGGTCGGCAACCGCTCTGCATTCCGCGACCCTCCGGAGTCGGGCTACCGAGGGCGACCAGAGGGGCTCGTCGACGGCGAATCCCACCGGCGATCCCCACCGATTCCGGTAGGACACCTGGTGGACCGGCCGGCGGGGGGCCACCCCCCACGTGCCCGTCGGGTAGCCGAAGCTCACACAGCAGGCCATCACCCAGTGCTCGTCGCCGGGGACACCGAGGATGTCGAAGACCTCGTCGGGGTGGAAGAAGCCGAGCACCACGGTGAGGCGAGCTCCCGACGCCCTCGGCCCGCGCCGCCAGCTGGGCGCTCCACACGGCGGGGAAGATGGAGCCACCGGTCGGGTCGGCCTGGACGAACCCGAACAGGAACAGCGGCACCTGCTCGAAGTGATCGGCCAGCCATTGGGCCGAGCGCTGGACCTTGAGCATCTCGATGCTCTCGGCGGCGTCGGGATCCGCTGCTGCCGCTGCCAGCCGGTCGGCGTAGACGGTCTCCCACAGCTGCTCGATAGAGTGCCGGTAGAGCGGTCCGATCCGCGCGATCACCTCGGGGTCGTCGACCAGCAGGAACCGCCAGTTCTGGGCTGTTCCCGCCGGTCGGGGCCCTGATGGCGGCGTCGAGGATCCTTGCCTGGACGTCCAGTGGGGACCGGGTCGGGTCGGACCCTGCGCATGGCCCGGGTGGTGTAGAGCGCCTCGTCGATGTCCACGGATTCCTCCCTGTTGTGCGTCTCGACCGAGGAGGGCCTCGGCCGCGCCACGTCGTCCTCGGACCCGTCACCGTACCGCTCACGGAACGACGAGGTCTCGCTCGTACGGCCGCCAGGAGCGCCGTCGCCCAGGGTGCTAAGACCGGGGCATGGCGTTCCCCGGCGATCCTGCGGATTCTGCGGGTCCGCCCTGCCACCTCGGCGGCGGTCATCGAGTTGACCGCCGGTGCCATCGCCGCCGGCGGTGGCTGTGTCGCCCGGGCCGCCGACGGGCGGGTGGTCTTCGTCCGGCACGCGCTGCCCGGCGAACGGGTGATGGCCGAGGTGACCGCCGGTGACCTCCTCCTTCCTCCGGGCCGATGCTGTGGAGGTCCTCGAGGCGTCCCCCGACCGGGTGGTGCCCCCGTGTCCGCCACGCCGGTCCGGGCCGATGCGGCGGATGCGACTGGCAGCACGTCTCGACTGCCGGCCCAGCGCCGCCTGAAGGCCGAGCTGGTGGCCGAGCAGCTCCGCCGGGTGGCCGGCATCGAGCGGGGGTGGAGGTCGGAGCCGCTCGACGGCGCCGCCGACGGACTGGGTTGGAGGACCAGGGTGCAGGTTCGCCGTCGACCGCTCGGGGAGGATCGGGCTGCACAGGCACCGATCCCACGACATCGAACCGGTCGAGTCGCTGCCCGATCGCCACCGACGGCGGTCAGACCGGGTCGGACGTGGGTGCGTCGCCGTGGAAGGGGGCCCACCACGTCGAGGTCACCGCCTCACCCGACGGCGGCAGAGCCGGTGGTGTCGGTCGAGACCGGGCGCGGTGGCCTGGCCGGCCGGCCGGCGGTCGACGCCGGGCTGGTGGTCGACGGGCGGACCGTTCGCCGGCCCGACCGGATCCGCGTTCGAGGTGCTCGGCCGGACGGTTCGAGGTCAGCGCCGGTGTGTTCTGGCAGGTGCACCCGGCGGCGGCCACCCTGCTCACCGAGTGCGTCCTCGATGGGCTGGCCCCGGTGGCCGGGGAGCGGGTGGCCGACCTCTACGCCGGGGCCGGGCTGTTCACCGTGCCCCTGGCCCAGCCGGTCGGCCCCGACGGTCGGGTGGTGGCCGTGGAGCGAAGCACGCTCGAGCCTGCGCCGATGCGGCCCGCAACGCCGCCGGCCTTCGTCAGGTGGAGATCGTGCGGTCGGACGTCGACGCCGCCGTGGTCGAGCGGCTCGTCGGTGGCTCCGGACCTGGTCGTGCTCGACCCGGCCCGCCAGGGTGCCGGCCAGCCGGTGATGCGGGCGCTGGCCTCGCTCGATCCCGTCGCCGCGGAGGATCGCCTACGTGTCCTGCGATCCGGCATCGTTCGCCCGGGATCTGCGGGTCCTGCTCGACGCACGGTGGACCATCCGCTCGCTGCGGGCGTTCGATCTGTTTCCCATGACCGAGCACGTGGAGTTGGTCGGGATCCTGGAGCCGCCGCCCGGACGGATGAGCGGAGCGGTGCCGGTGTGGGCGTCCGGCTCGGGAGGCTCAGGCTACGGGTGGTGCTGACCAGGATGTTCGTGGAGGCTGGTACTCTCGCCCGGTGCGCAGCCGGGTACTGGTCGTCGTTGCCTTCGCTCGCCCTGGCACCGGGTGCGCCGGTGCTCGACCGCATCGTGCCTCGACGCCACCGGCAACGGGGTGAGCACCGCGACCACCGAGCGCCCGCTTCCCGCCGGCCCGATCCGTCGGAGATCGCGAAGGTGGTCTGCCAGAACGAAGCGCAAGACGGACATCGCCTCGGCGTTGGGGGAGACGGCATCGGTGTCCGACCCCGACCTGGATCGATCACCTCTATTCCTGCCGGTACGGCTATCCGACCGGATCGATGGAGCTGTCGGTGAAAGAGCTCTCGAGCTGGGCGCGAGACCTACGCCTACTTCCGGATGCTCGGCCGCCCAGCTGGGCAAGACGAGAGACCTCGCAGACCTCGGCCAGGGCGCGTTCCAGACCACCGACGGATCGGTGGTCGTGCGCAAGGACTGGAAGGTCCTGTTGGTGGACATCCTCGAGCCTCCCGGCCCAGTTCGGCGTGCCGCCGACCAGTTCGGCGGACGTGGCGGTCACCGTGGCCGACGTCATCCTGGGGTGCTGGGCCGGGGACTGAGCGTCGCCGAGCGGTGCCGAGCGGCTCGAGGGGCTAGTAGGCGGCCTTGCCGTTGGTGGACACGGTCTGGACGAGGGCCAGGCACATCTCGTCGGACGAACCGTCTCCCCAGGTGACGAAGTGCGGCGGCACCTTGCGCAGCTGGGGAGCTCCTGGGCCAGGGTCGGATCGTAGGTGCAGGTGACCCCGATGGGTCGCCCGGGCCGGTGATCACCGGGGTCTTCAGGTGTAGGAGCGCTGGTAGTTGAAGTCGTAGTTGGTCACGTTGAGCAGCGTCTTGGCCTTCGGGGTGCCCGGGTCGTAGACGATCTTCATCCCCCGTCCGAGCAGGTGCATGTGGACGCCGAGGCGGAGGATGGTGCGCCCGGCGCCGATCGGCCAGGTGCACGAGGTGGTGTCGCCGGCCGGCGGATCGACCGGGTTGCGGCCGCAGATCGTCTCGATGGTGGCGACGAATCCGACGGCGCTGGCGCCGAACCGCTGGCCGAGGTTGGCCAGCGAGGCGGTACCGGCTGCACAGCGGCCCGGTCACGCCGGCGGGGCAGGGGATGTCGGGAGGGGCCGGCATCAGGTCGAGGTTGAGCGGCTTGAGCGGCGGTGGAGGCCGGCACCGTGTACAGCTTGAGCTTGGCCCGCACCGGCTTGTCGCCGCGCAAGAGGTTGTAGTGGATCTGCATGACCACCAGGCTCCCGGCCGGGAACTTGACCCCGGTCCCGGCCGGTTCGACGTCCTTGCCGTGGCCCGGCGCCCAGGCGCGTCAGCCACGGGGTGTTGGAGATCTGGGCCGATGCGACGGTGTTGGGGAGGGCGCTCTCGCCGAAGCACGTCCACCCCTTGCCGCCCTGGTCGGCCGCCTCGGCCGCGGCGGCCAGGTCCGGCGGGACCAGGAAGAGGATGGCGTGGTGGACTTCGATGCTGTTCGGGTAGAAGTGGCTGGCCACGATGAACGAGTTGGACGTCACGTGGGGGTTGACCAGGGTGCAGTGGTAGTCGTCGGTGGCCCCCGGCGGGGCCTTCGGCGTGTAGGACTGCTTGGCCTGCAGGGTGATGGTGGTCACCGGCGGTGACGAGGCGCCAGCCGCGGTGGAGGTGATCAGGGCTACGGCGGCCAGGCCGGTGGCGACCAGCACCAGCGGCGAGGACAAGGCGCGCCAAGCGAGAGATCATGGGCAGAGACTACCGGGACCGTCGAGGCGCCGGTCGGCCCAGCTGCCCGACCGCTGGCCTGCTGCGGCCGCCATCGGCGGCGGACGGCCGCTACTGCGTCCGCACGTGCCCACGGGCCGACACAGGCGGCGGTGATGGCACGTGGTCTCGAACGCACTCCGCGGACATGACCAGGCCGGTCAGGGCACCGTCAGGTGACGGTGAACGAACCGGCCGCTGCCGAACCGCGTTGGCACGTGGAACCGCCACCGGCCGGGGGTGAGCACCACGATCTCGCGTGAAGTGGCCCGGGCTCACCCGGAGCTGGCGCAGGACGCTGTGCCGGGCCGCCGTCGACGCTCGCCGTCACCAGCGGATCGACCGTGGCCAGCTGGGCCGGGGTCCCGCGAAGATCAGGTGGAACTGGTTGACGCCGACTCCGCCGGGGTCGAAGTAGGTCTCCACCGAGCCACCGTGCGGGCAGGCTCACCGTGGTGATCGAGGGCAGGGCGGGCAGCAGTGACTGGCCCCGGGCCGGTGACAGCACCTGGCTGACCACGGTCAGGCCGGCGAACAGGACGACCGGGAGCACCACCGACACGGCCACCCCCGTGCGGCCGCGCAGGAACCGGCGGCGGCCCGATCAGCGACCAGCCCGCCGCGGCCGAGTCTGCGTCAGCCGCAGGCTGTTGAGCACCACGATCACGCTGGACAGTCCCATGGCCACCGCCGCCACCAGCGGGTCGAGGAGGCCGAAGGCGGCCAGTGGCAGGGCGGCGACGTTGTAGCCCATGGCCCATCCGAAGTTCTGGACGATGACCGCATAGGTCGACCGGGCCACGCCGATGGCGGCAGGCACGCCGTCGAAGGTCGTTTCCGAGCAGGGCGACGTCGCTGTTGGCCAGCGCCGCCTCCGACCCGCTCCCGATGGCGCATCCGACATCGGCGGCGGCCAGCGCCGGGGCGTCGTTGACCCCGTCGCCGACCATCACGACGCGGTCGGCCGTGCTGCTCGCATGGCCGGCCAGCGCCGTCGACCTTGCCGGCCGGGACCGAGCCCGCTGCGGGCGTCGGCGATGCCCAGCGGCACCGGCGACCGTGTGGACCGCCGGCTCGCTGTCACCGCTGAGGATGGCAGTCGGAAGGCCCATCGAGCGGAGTGGGCGACCGCCGGCCTCGGCCTCGGGACGCAGCGGCGTGGTCACCGCGATGGCCCCGACCGACCTCGCTCGTCCCGTTCGACCACCACCACCGTCTCGCCCCGTCGGTACCGCTCGGCGACCGCGTCGTCGATCGACGGCGGGAAGCCGTGCCGGCACCAGGCGGCTGACCTCGATCCGGTGGCCGTCGACCGTGCCCGCCACCCCCACGCCGGGCGATGGAGCGGACGCCCGAGGCCCGGATGCTCCGATGCGGCCGCGGCCACGATCGCGGTGGCGATGGGGTGGTCGCTCTCGGCCTCGACCGCCGCAGCCAACGCCAGCACCTCCTGGTCTGCGGTGCCGGCGGAGCGGCGACGACGAGGACGACCTCGGCATGGCGCTCGGTCAGCGTGCCGGTCTTGTCGAAGACCACCCCGTCCACCTTGGCCAGCCGCTCGAGCACGTCGCCGCTGCGGATGAAGATGCCCATTGCCGCGGCCCGGCCGCACCCGACCATCATCGCCACCGGCGCGGCCAGGCCCATGGCGCACGGACAGGCCACCAGCAGGACGGCCAGGCCGCTCAGGACCGCCTTGCCCAGGTTGCCGACCACGAGCCACCAGGCGACGAAGGTGACGGCGGCGCCGATCAGGACCGCGGGGACGAAGACGCTGCTGATCCGGTCGGCGATCCGCTGCAGCGGGGCCTTGTCCCGCTGGGCGTCCTCCACCAGGCGCTGCAGGCGGGCCAGCACCGACTCGGCCGCCACCGCCGTCACCCGGACCACCAGCACGCCGCTGCCGTTTCGGGTGCCCCCGGTCACCGGGTCGCCCGGGTCCGCGGTCCACCGGAAGCGGCTCGCCGGTCAGCATCGACTCGTCCACCGACGACCATCCCGCAACCACCGTCCCGTCGAGCGGGAGGGCCTCGCCGGGGCGCACCCGGACCAGGGCGCCGACCGGGACGCTCTCGGGGGCGACCAGCTCCCCCTCGTCGTCGTCCGGCTGATGCCACCACCCGGCCGTCGGCGGCCGCAGGGACAGCAGCGAGTGCATGGCCCGGGCGGCCCGGGCACGGGCCCCGGCCTCGATCGCCCGCCCGGTGACCAGGATGGCCACGATGAGCGGGGCCATCACCCCGTGCAGGCGGGCGGCGAACGCGCCGCTGCCTCCGAGATGGAGATGGCGCCCGCCGAGGGCGATGGCCTCGACGGCGCTGACCGCCAGGGCGGCCAGGGTTCCCGAGGGCGATGAGGGTGTCCATGCTGGTGGCGCCGTGGCGGAGCAGCCGGGCGCTGTTGCGCAGGAACGGCCACCCACCGGCGATCTCGACGACGACGGCCAGCACCAGCACGGTCCATCCGGCGGTGGCGGTCTCCGGCGCGGCCAACGCCACCACCAGGGCGGCGATGGCCAGCGGCCACGAGATGGCCGCCCGCACTCCCCAGTGGTCGGTGTCGCTGGCGTCGGCCGTTGACGTGTCGTCGACCGGGGACGGCGCTGTAGCCGACGTCGGCGACGGCCCGGCACAGCTCCTCGGTGCTCAGCGCTGCCGGGTCGTAGGAGACGAAGGCGCGGGTGGTGGCCAGGTTGACCGAGGCGCTGGCCACCGCCGGCAGCCGGCCGAGCGACCGCTGGATCCGGGTGGCGCAGGCGCTGCAGTGCATGCCGCCCAACTCCAGCTCGGCGGTGGTGAGGGCTCGGCTCCTCCTGGGCGGGAGCCGGTGCCTCGGTGGGGCGGTGAGCATCGGCTGGGGCCGCCTAGCCGACCGGTGTCGCTGAGTAGCCGGCTTCGGCGATGGTCGAGCGCAGCTCGTCCAGGCCGACCAGCGACGGGTCGTAGTCGACCACTGCCCGAGCCGAGTCCAGGTCGACCGAGGCAGCCATGACCCCGGCCTGTTCGGCCAGGCCCTCCTCGATGAGGGCGACACAGGCACCACAGTGCATCCCCTCGACGGCCAGCTCGACGGTGGCGGTCATCCGCCCAGCGTAATTGCTGCCGGAGCCGGTACGGGCGGCGCCAGGGCGTCGACTCACCGCCCCGCCGGTCGCGATCATCCGTCCACCAGGCGCTGGAACTCCTCGTCGTCCACCCCGGCGGCCTGCTTGTCGGCCAGCGACTCGAGCCACTGCTTGGCCGGTTCGCTGGCCACGGCCTCGACCATCTGCTTGGGGATGGCCCGGATCACGTAGTCGGCCGGCATCACCGGGTCGTGCGCGTCGCCGGCGGGCCAGGGCCTGCTCGACCACCGGCTCCCACTTGGCCGCCCTGGCCTGCGACGCCGCCTCGTCGCGCTCGATGAACTCGGGGAGCACCTGGGTCCCGAACAGCTCGATCGACTCCATGATGTGCTCGTGCCGATTGTGCCCGGCCTGCATGACGAAGATGAGCTGATCGACGCCCGCCTCCTCGTAGCGGCGGAGGAACTCGCGGAGCTGGGCCGGTGTGCCGACCGCCCCGCGCAGACCGGTGTGGTCGCCGGCCGCGGCCTTGGCCCCGAGGGTCTCGCGCTGCGCCGGCCAGCGCGGCCTCGGGGGAGTAGCCGATCTTGCCGCGGCGCTGGAGGAACTCCTCCCAGACATTGGTGGTGGCCGGCACGTGTTCCCCGAAGACGTAGTAGTGGGCGAGCGAGTACCCGAAGAAGTTGGCCCCCTCGAGCCCGCGGGCCAGGGCGTCCTCCTCGCTGGGGCGCGCACATCATGGGGGTGACGCAGGCCACCTGGGGATTGACCGACAGGCCCACCGGGACGCACCGGTCGCGCAGGACGGTCTCGTAGTCGTCCACCCACTGCTTGGCGTCCTCGGGCTCGACGAAGGCGAAGCTGAGGGCGCCGATGCCCTTCTCTGCCGCCAGCAGGATCGTGTCCCGCCGGCTGCACGCCACCCACAGCGGGGGATGCGGCTTCTGCACCGGCTTGGGCACCACGTTGCGGGGCGGCATGGTGACGAACCTGCCCTCGACGCCGCCGAAGGGAGTCTCGGTCATGCACCGGATGGCCACCTCGAGCCCCTCCAGCCACGCCTCGCGCTTGGTCTCCCGATCGACGCCGAATCCGGCCAGCTCGGCGTCGGAGGACGATTCGCCGGTTCCGAACTCGACCCGCCCGTTGGAGACCAGGTCGAGCATGGCGATCCGTTCGGCGATGCGAGCCGGGTGGTTGTAGCCCGGGGCGGTCTGGACGACGCCGTGGCCGATGCGCATGCGCTTGGTCCGCTGACTGGCC
This sequence comes from uncultured Acidobacteriaceae bacterium, assembly GCA_963830285.1. Taxonomy (GTDB): domain Bacteria; phylum Acidobacteriota; class Terriglobia; order Terriglobales; family Acidobacteriaceae; genus Telmatobacter. Next base: position 415,715 of record CAWHLU010000003.1, on the reverse strand, counting down.
GCGGCCAGGAAGACCTCGGGTGCGCTGGAGTGCGAGTACTCCTCCAGAAAGTGGTGCTCCACCTCCCAGAGGTACTGGACCCCGAGTCGGTCGGCCAGTTCGATCTGGTCGAGGGCATCGGTGATCAGCTGCTGCTCGCTGGTGTCGCTCCAGGGCCGGGGCAGTTGGTGCTCGTAGAAGATGCCGAACTTCACAGTCGGCTCCTTTGTCGGGACGCGGCAGTCCGATGAAGCCGACCGGGGTGATTCAGCCAAGCAGGGAGACGCCGTCGGGGTCCAGCCATGCTGCCGTCGCTCCGCCGGACCACCGATCCCAACGCCAGCATCTCGTCCATGATGTCGTCGCCGTCCGGTCGGCCGGCCAGGGCGTGTCTCGATCTCCCCCATGGTGAAGTTGAGGTTCTCCTGGCGACGGAGCATGACCGAGTCACTCAGGGCGCGGTCCCACAGCAGGCCGATCATCTCCGTGCCCGCGTGACGTGCGGCCGCTGCTGCCCACCCAGGTCCGGTCGCGCATCTCCGACAGCGCAGTGCGGAGCCAGGCGACGTGCGGCGTCTCGTCCGAGCGGATGTAGGAGACGAGGGTGGCGGCGGCCCCGTCGCCGGCCACCAGCTCGGCGTCCCCCAACACCGCCTCGGCCCAGCGAAAGCCGTGGAAGGCGGAGATCTCGATCAGGAGGAGGCCGATCATCCGGCCGACCACCGTCTCCAAGGCGAAGTCGATGTCATCGGGCAGGGCCCGTTCGGAGATGGCCACCCGGCGGATCTCGTCCAGCTGGGCGGCCGACTTGGGCGTCGGATCGATGCCCATCCGCTGCATCATCCGCGCCGTCATGTCATCGGTGGGCGGGTGTTCGAAGGCGATGTCCCGGGCCACGAACCACATCCGGTCGTGCCCGGCGAGGTCCCCGAACCCGGCCTCATCGCGGGCGTGGGCCTCGAACAGCCCGCCGTCGATGTGGGCGATGGCCGTTCCGGCGATCTCCTCGTCGAAGCACCGCGAGAAGTCGGGGATGGGCAGCATGCCGCAGCATGCCACCGAATCCCTCGACGTCGCCGATCCGGGTGAGGGCGGCTATGGTCGGTCCGGGGACGCCGTGGCGGAGGAGGAACTTCGACTGCTCGACGTTGGGGAAGTTCTTGGGCCAGGTCTCGAGGGGCACGTCGAGGATGGGAGTGGAGAACTGGGCCTGCCGCTGCTCCTCCCAGGCGTCGATGGCCGGCCACCGGTGCTTGGTCCGCGGAGAGACGTAGTCGCCGTGCTCGTCGAAACCGCCGTGGCATCGCACTCCATCGGCGATCAGAGGCTCGGCGATGTCGTGGTCGGCCAGCAACTCCGGCGCCGTGAACTCGGTTTGCATCGTGGTCATCGATCGTTCTCCCGGATCGGAGCCGGCGCGTCGAGCCGGCCTGCCACGAGTGTAGGTGACTCGCCATCAGCGGTTCGCCGATCGGGTCAGCCGACGGTCGGCGCCGGCGTAGTCGGCGATGAGCGACTCGGCCGGCTTCGCGATCGAGCGGCCGGGCCATCAGGAACCCCTGGCCCTGGTCACAGCCGAGGTCGACCAGCCGGTGGAGCTGGCTCTCGTGCTCGATGCCCTCGGCGATGACGTCCAGTCCGAGGCTCTGTGCCAATCCGATGATGGCGGTCACCAGCGCCGAGCTGGCCGGATCGGTGTCCACCAGCGGATCGATGAACGACTTGTCGATCTTCAGGACGTCGACCGGGAATCGCTGCAGGTGGCTGAGCGAGGAGTAGCCGGTCCCGAAGTCGTCCACCGCGATCCGGATGCCGATGCTCTCGGAGCTCGGAGAGGGCTTCGGCTGCCCGCTCGGGGTCCTCCATGAGGACGCTCTCGGTGATCTCGAGGATCAGCCGATGGGGATCGATCCCACTCAGCGACAGCGCGGTTCCGACCTCGTCGGCCAGGTGGGGCGAGATCAGCTGGCGTCGCGAGAGATTGACCGACAGGTTGAGCTCCTCGCCGGCGTCCCCGGCTCCATGCCGCCAGCTGTTCGCACGCCTCGACCAGCACCCACCGTCCGAGCGGGACGATGAATCCGGTCTCCTCGGCGATGGGGATGAAGCGGAGGGGAGCGACCACACCGAGGCTGGGATGGCTCCATCGGACCAGTGCCTCGAATCCCGTGAGTCGGTTGTCGGAGAGGGAGACGATCGGCTGGTACTGCAGGAAGAACTCGGACCGGCCGAGCGCCCAGCGGAACCCGTTGGTCAGATCGAGCCGCTCGAGCATTCGAGAACGCATGGACGACTGGAAGACCTCGACCCGGTTCTTCCCCTGCTCCTTCGCCTCGTACATGGCCGAGTCCGCCTCGCTCAGGAGCTGCTCGGTCGTCTTGCCCGGCTCGGCGAAGGCCACGCCGACGCTGATCGACAGCCCCACCTGGTTGCCTTCGAAGTCGGGGGCGTCGCGGAGGACGCTGACGATGCGGTGGGCGAAGTCGACGACGGCCTCCGGCCGCTCCACGTCGACCATCAGCACCGCGAACTCGTCACCGCCGAGCCGGGCGACGGTGTCGCCGGGTCGCACGATCGACGAGAGGAGCCTGCTGGCTCTGCACCAGGACGGTGTCACCGACGTGGTGACCGAGGGTGTCGTTGACCGTCTTGAACCCGTCGAGGTCGCCGAAGCACAGTGCCACCGTCCTGCCTGTCCGGGGCGCCGAGGCCAGCGCATGCTCCACCCGGTCGTGGAGCAGGGCCCGGTTGGCCAGCCCGGTGAGCTCGTCGTGGAAGGCCAGATGCCGCAGATCGGCCTCGAGGGCGTCACGTTGCCGGTGGGATGCCTCCAGGGCCCGGGCGTGTTCGTCGATCTCGTTGGTCTGCCCGGTGATCTGTTCGATGAGCCACATCATCCGCAGATAGATGAGGGCGAAGACCGCCACGCACAGCCCGGACATCACCGGGACGTCGACGATCAGCTTGTAGCGGCTGGCCACCAGCAGGATGGTCGGGGGGATGAACCCGGCGAATGCCACGATCGGGATGCGCGGCTCCGCCGTTGTTCTCCGTGCGGTAGACGTTGGGTACCAGCTTCGGCGTGATCGGGAGGCGTCTCGCCGATCGACGGGTGCAGGGCGGCCACGCCGATCAGCACGTAGGTGATGAGGAAGAGGCCGTCGACCGAGTTGCCGGTCTGGTAGCTGTTGTGCAGCACCAGCAGGTCGTAGACGAAGTCGGCCAGGAACATGCAGATCAGGCGGCGGCCAGCAGCTTGCGGAATGGTCTGCTCGGCTCGGCCGAACAGCAGCGAGCGGAAGACGATGAAGACGAGGGCGATGTCCATGATCGGATAGGCGAGGACCACCAGTTTCCCGAAGATGGTCAAGGACGGGTCGTGGACGTAGGAGTTCATCAGGAAGTGCCACGAGATGGCCAGCGCCCCGAGGGCGACGATGGCGGCATCGGCGTAGTCCTCGCGCCGGGCCGCGTGGTTGCGGGTTGCGGGTCAGTCGGAGGACGCCGGCGAAGATGAACGGGTAGCCGGCCAGGTAGAAGGCGTCGGCGACCGACGGGAACGGCACCGCCTGATGGAGGATCAGGCCGTAGATGTTCTCGATGCCGTCGCCGAGCGTGAAGCAGGTCCCCCGAGGGCCAGGAGGTACCAGCTCGAGCCGGTCGTGGGGATGGTGGAGGCGGATGCCGATGAGGATGCAGACCACCGAGGCGATCCCGAGGAACTGGTAGACGGCGTCCTGGCTGGTCGGACCGGGAAGCGCGAAGTAGCCCGCCGACGATGCACATGCCGCCGATCAGGATGTACTTCCACAGCTTGTCTCTCACTCCCGTGATTCACTCTCGGCCGTCGTCGCTCCCTCTCTATCGGCCGCATTGGTCTGTTTGATTGAGCCTGCGTGACGCGACCAGCTGGAGCAGTGCGGTCCGGCACTCGGGACGGCTGCCCGAGCCGCCTCCGGGGAGGATCCCGGCCGGCCCGCTACGGTGGCAGCACGGTGCCGACCCTCGTTGACAAGCCGGAGACCGTCGACCTCCTCCGCACACGAGTTCGGGGCCATCGCCGCCCTGTGCTCGGATCCTGACCGAGGACCAGTGGGACCGGGCCACCTGCCTCCCGGGATGGACGGTCCGCGACGTGCTCAGCCACGTCATCGGGGCCGAGGCGATGTTGCTGCGGCGAGCCGGCTCCGGTCGCCGACATCTCCCACCTCGAGCACATGAAGAACCCCATTGCCGAGGCCAACGAGGTCTGGGTCGAGTCGATGCGGATCACTCGGTGGGGACGAGATGCGCGCTCGCTTCGCCGAGGTGACCGCCCGACGGCTGGCAGCCCTCGACGCCGATGACCCAGGCCGACTTCGATGCGCCCGTCGTGGACGCCGGCGGGCCGTGACGAGACCTACGGCCGGTTCATGAGGATCCGGCACTACGACTGCTTCATGCACGAGCACGACATCCGCGACGCCCTGGGCTGCCTCCGAGGGCCGATCCGGACGATCTGCGTTCCGCCATCGACGAGGTGGCGACCGGGCTCGGCTACATCGTCGGGCGGCGGGCCGGCATGCCCGACGGCTCACGGGTGCGGTTCGACCTGACCGGCCCGGTGCACCGCACCTACCTGGTCAGGTCGACGGTCGGGCCGCGCTGGTCGACTCGTTCGACAGCGACCGACGGTCGGCCTCGAGCTGCCGCTCATGCTGTTCCTCCGGCTGACCGGAGGCCGCCACGACGGCCCGGCCCGACCGGGGGAGATCGTGATCTCCGGCGACCGGCAGCTGGGCGAGCAGCTGGTCGCCAACCTGGCCTTCACCATCTGAGCCGGTCCCTGCCGATCGTCGGCGATCACGCTGGGCTCGCTCAGGGCACGTCGGTCGGGGCAGTAGTCAGCCATCGGCCGCCAGCGCGATCCCGGACGAGCCGGTAGCCGATCCACTCGTCCATGGGCACGGCCCCAGCGACCGATAGAAGCGCAGTGGCGGGCTCGTTCCAGTCGAGCACCGACCAGTCGATGCGCCCGTAGCCGGACCGGTGGGCGATGGCGGCCAGCTCGGCGACGAGGGCCCGGCCGATCCCCCGGGACCGGTCCTCCGGGCCGGACGTAGAGATCCTCGAGGCAGATGCCGGTGCGTCCCGTCCAGGTGGAGAAGTTGAGGAACCAGATGGCCATGCCGACGACGCGCCCGTCCTCCTCGGCCACATGGGCGAAGACGGTGGGGGACGTCGCCGAACAGGGCGGCGCGCAGCTGATCCGGCTCGATCTCCACCGAGTCGGGCGATCGCTCGTACTCGGCCAGATCGTGGATGAGCTCGACCAGGGCGTCGACGTCGTCCTCGACGGCCGGCCGGATCATCGGCTCAGGCTAGCCGAGCGGACCGGAGCGAGTTCAGGGGATCAGCAGCACCCGGCCGAAGGCCTGCCTGCTCTCGATGTAGGCGTGGGCCTCGCCGGCCTGCTCGAGGGCGAAGCGCCGGTCGATGACCACCCGCAGCTCGCCCGAGGCGATGTCGGCCAGCAGTGCCGGCGATCATGGCGTGGGCCCGGGGTCCGAGGAAGAGCTCGGCGCCCGAGGAAGTACCCGACCAGGGTCTGGTTGTTGGCACGCATGGTGGAGATGTCCAGCTTGGCCGCCGGCTCCCGGCCGGCATCGCCGAAGGTGATGCACCGACCCCGGTAGGCCAGGCAGTGCAGGCTCTTCTGCAGCGTCGATCCGCCGACCGAGTCCACGATGACGTCGGCGCCCCGCCCGTCGGTGAGCCGGCGGACCTCGCTCGACGAAGTCGACCGAGGAGTAGTTGATGCCGTGGTCGAGCCCGAGGTCGACGCAGCCGGTCGAGGCGGCTCGTCGCTCGAGGCGGTGGCCAGCACCGGGGCCCCGGCCCGCTTGGCCAGCTGGATGGCGGCGATCCCCACCCCGCTGGCCCCGGCATGGATGAGCGCGGTCTCCCCGGGCTGGAGGCGGCCGAACTCGAACAGGCAGTCGTCGGCGGTGCCGAAGGGGACCGGAACGCAGGCCGCCTCCTCGGTGGTCAGGCCCTCGGGAATGGCCCAGCAGAACGGCTCGCCCACCGCCCGGAGCTCGGCGTGGGATCCGTCCAGGCCCACGGTGACCACCCGGTCGCCCTCGGCGAACTCGGCTCACCGCCGGGCCCACCGCCACCACGGTGCCCGCGCACTGGTAGCCGACGATGTGGGGAGCCTGGGCGATGTCCCCCCCCAGCCGGTTGAGGGTGTCGCCCCCTTCGATGCTGACCGCCTCGACCCGGACCAGCACCTCGGCCGGGCCCACCGACCGGGTCGGGGACCTCCTCGTACCGGAACACCTCGGGCCCGCCGGTCTCGTAGTACACCGCTGCCTTCACCAGGCTCTCCTCCGTCTCGCTCGGATCACGTCGCCACCATTAGGCAGACCGGCCGGGAGACCGGCCGCTGGTGCCGAGGCCGGTCACTCGGATCCGACCGGGGACACCGGCGCCACTTCGGCACGGGGGCGACCGGAACTGCGTTCACCAGGGGATTTCCTGGGCTCGGACGGCCGGTTTGCCCTCAAGTACGCCCCGAACGCTGCCGATACCCACGTGTGGGAATCAAACCGCTCTGAGGGCGCGGATCGGATCGGGCGGTCCCCTCCGTCGAGATCACCTCGCCGAGGACGGCGCCGTGTCCCGGCGAGCGAGCCGGCGGAGTCGAAGAGCCTGTCCCCGCTGGTCCTGGGCTACGTGGTCGGCCCGCTGGCGCTGGGTCGTGCTCATCCTGTTCCGCCACTTCGGCCTGGTGGCCCGCTCCCCATCTGGGCCTACCTGGCCGCCATCGCCGGCCCTGGCGTCCTGTCGGTGCATCGTCGAGCCCTGGCACTCGGCCCCCGCCGGGTCGCTCAAGCGCCAGGTGCGCCTGGCCGTCCACGTCCTGGCGGTGACCGTGGTCATCTACATGACCGGATGGGGCCCGGCCCTGGGCATGGCCTACGCCTTCGTCGCCCTGGAGGAGCTCGAGCTGTGGGGCTCCCGCCTGTGGCGGCCGGTGCTGTGCTGGACGCTGCTCAACATCGCCGTCGCCCAGTACCTCATCTGGATCGGCCTGGTGCCCTCGTTCCTCGGCCGCGGTCAGGCCGAGGCCATCGGCGCTCTCGGCGCGCTGCGTGGTGGCCATCGTCGTCCGCATGGCCGGCGCCACCGGCGAGAAGAAGGAGCAGGCCGAAGCGCTCCTCGCCCACCAGGCGCTCCACGACATGCTCACCGGCCTGCCCAACCGGGCCTACTTCTACGAGAGGACCGACGAGGCGCTGGCCGAGCCGACCGCCGGCGGGCTCCTTCTCGGCGGTGATGCTGTTCGATCTCGACCGGTTCAAGGAGATCAACGACACCATGGGCCACAAGTACGGGGACCGGGTGCTCATCGAGGTCGGACCCAGGGTGAAGGCGGTGCTCCGGGCCGGCGACACCCTCGCCCGCCTGGGGGGCGACGAGTTCTGCGTGCTCCTTCCCAACGTCGCCGGCGAGGCCGACGCGGTGCGGGTGGCCGAGCGGATCATCGGCGTGCTCGAGGAGCCCTTCGACGTGGACGGGACCAACCTCGGGCATCGAGGCCAGCTGCGGGATCTCCCTGGCCCCGCGCCGACGGGAACACCGCCGACCTCCTGCTCCAGCGGGCCGACGTCGCCATGTACGTGGCCAAGGACTCCCCGGCCAGCGTGGTCGTCTACACCGAGGACCTCAACGTGAACACGCCGGCCCGGCTGGCCCTGCTCGGCGACCTGCGCAACGCCGTGGCCCGCAACGAGTTCGTCCTCCACTACCAGCCGAAGGCGTCGATGACGTCCCGGCGGGTGCTGGGCGCCGAGGCCCTGATCCGCTGGCAGCACCCGACCCTCGGCCTCCTCTACCCGGACAGGTTCATCCCCGAGGCGGAGCGGACCGGCCTGATCGAGCCGATGACCGTCTGGGTCCTCGACGAAGCGCTCCGTCAGTGCCGGCGCTGGCTCGACGCGGCCGATCCGGCCGACCCCGGCCGAGCTGTCGCATCGCGGTCAACCTGTCCACCCGCAGCCTGCTCGACGCCTCGCTGCCGGACACGGTGGGCCGGGCCCTCGCCCGATGGGACGTGCCGCCCCACCTGCTCGACCTCGAGATCACCGAGACGATCATCATGACCGACCCCAAGCGGGCCCGCCGGGTGCTGACCGAGCTGGCCGACATGGGGGTCACCCTGTCCATCGACGACTTCGGCACCGGCTACTCGTCGCTGGCCTACCTGCGGGACCTCCCGGTGGACCAGCTGAAGATCGACCGGACCTTCGTCCAGGACATGGAGAACGACTCCGACGACGCGGTCATCGTGCGCGTCGGTGGTCGACCTGGCCCGCAACCTGGGACTCCAGACGGTGGCCGAGGGGGTCGAGGACGCCTCGACCTGGGAGCAGCTGACCGAGCTGGGATGCGACAGCGCCCAGGGCTACTTCCTGGCCCGCCCGATGGCCGGCCGACGCTGTTCTGGGGCTGGCTGAAGGAGTACGGGCCGGGACGGGGTCGACGCCGAAGGCGCCGACCATCGACCGGAGATGGTCCGCGGCGGCGGCTGACCGCGGTGCCTCCCGATGACCGCTCCACTGGTCACAGGTGCGGCGGACCTGAGCCGATGGAGGACGCCATGGATCCCGCACCGACTCGCCAGGACGAGTCGGGGCCGAGCCCACGGACCCCTGCCTCACCCGAGCGGGAGCCGGACGGGGACCCGACGTGCCGGGTGAGGGCCTGGGCGACGAGCGGGTCGCCCTGGGCCGGCGCTCGCAGGCCCGGGCCGACGAGGTCGGGCGCAGTTGGTCGACCGCCAGTTCGCCGAGGATCTGCAGGGCGAGGCGTTCGCCACCGCCCGGCTGGCCACCCGCCTCATCGGTCGCTGGCTGGCCACCGGCGAGGCGGCTCGGCCGAGGAGGAAGCCCTGCTGGCCGGGCAGGGCGAGCAGGCCATCCTCGAGAACGCCGTGCTGGCCAGCGTGGCCAAGGCCTACCTGGCCTGGCGGGACTCCACCATCGCCGTCCTGACCGAGGAGGCCGAGCGGCTCGAGGTCAGCGAGGAGGTGCTCGACGCTGGCCTGCGACGTGGTCCGGTTCAGCTGCGACGGCAGCCTGGTCCGCATCATCCGCCAGTTCGATGCCACCCGCCGGTCGCTGCAGCGCCGTCTCCACGAGGAGCAGGCCTCGCTCGCCCATCAGGCCCTGCACGACCAGCTGACCGGACTGCCCAACCGCACCCTGCTCACCGATCGGCTCGGGCAGGCTGCCGCTGTCGCTGGAGCGCAGAGGGACCGGCGCCATGCTCCTCTACCTCGACCTCGACAACTTCAAGGCCATCAACGACCGGTTCGGGCATGCCGCCGGTGACTGCCTCCTGGTGGCGGTGGCCGCCCGCCTCCAGGAGCTGGTCCGGTCGTCCGACACGGTGGCCCGTCTCGGGGGCGACGAGTTCGTCGTGCTGGCCGAGGACCTCGACGATCCCGAGGCCGGCAGCCCGCTCGCTGGCCGAGCGCATCCACGTGGCCATGCAGGTCCCCGGTGGCCGGTGGGGGACCGGCAGCTGTACACCTCGGTCAGCATCGGCATCGCCGAGGTCGTGGCCGGCTGCCGATCCCGGAGGTCAACCTGGCCCGGGCCGATGCGGCCATGTACCAGGCCAAGCGGGGTGGCCCGGCCCGCTACGAGTACTACAACGCGGTCATCGGCGAGGACAGCCGGCGCCAGAGCCAGCTGGCCCACGAGCTGCGGGTGGCCCACCAGGAGGGCCAGCTGTCCGTCCACTACCAACCGCTGTTCACGCCTGGGCGGCGACGATGGTGGGGATGGAGGCCCTGCTGCGGTGGCAGCACCCCGAGCTCGGCGCCGTCTCACCGGTCGAGTTCATCCCCCTGCTCGAGCGGAGCCGGCGAGATCGTGCCCGTCGGCCGGTGGGTGCTCGAGGAGGCGACCGACCAGTGCCGCGCCTGGCAGGAGGAGGGCCGACCGCGACCTGACCGTGTCGGTCAACGTCTCGGCCCGCCAGCTCCAGGACCCCGACTTCTTCGACGACGTGCAGGAGGCGCTGGCCCGGGCGCGGCTGGCGCCCGGCTCGCTGGTCCTCGAGGTCACCGAGTCGGTGCTGGTCGATGGACATCGTCCGGATCGGCGCGGTCATGCAGCGGATCCGGGACCTGGGTGTGCACATGGCCCTCGACGACTTCGGCACCGGGTACTCGTCGCTGCTGTACCTGCAGGGTCTGCCCATCGACCGGCTCAAGGTCGATCGGAGCTTCGTGGCCGGGCTCGGGTCGTCGGAGCAGGATCCCGACCATCGTCGCCACCGTGGTCGACCTGGCCCACAAGCTCGGGCTCCGGTGGTGGCCGAGGGGGTCGAGACCGAGGCCGAGCTCCGGGCGGTGGGGGCCATGGGGTGCGACGAGGCCCAGGGGTTCCTGCTGGGCCGGCCCGGTCCGGCCGATACCTTCCCGTCCGGGCGCACGCGCTGAGCACCGACCGGACGGCCCGTGCCGGTCACCGCCCGGGTTGAGGCGCTTGAACATGCCCCGTTGGGCCGAGTACAGCGCGGGGAACTCGGCGAACAGCCGGTCGTAGCGCTGGCGGGTCGCCGGGTCGGGATGGTAGGTGGCCTGCCACCGGCACCAGCGAGCGGATCTCCTCGGCGCTCCACCGCGCCGAGGGCCATGCCGGCCAGCAGGGCGCCGCCCCGGAGATTGGCGTGCACCGGGTCGGCCACCTGCTCGATGGGCCGGTCGAGGATGCTCGGCGTAGATGGAGCACCACAGGGGCGAGGTGGCCCCGCCCCCGACGGCCCGGATCGGGCCGAACGGCCGGCCGACGAATCGCTCGACCGCCTCGGCACAGCCATCGGGCGTTGAAGGCCACCCCCTCCAGCACCGCCCGGACCAGTCTGGGCCCGGGTCGTCCGCAGCGACAGGTTGTGGAACCCGGCCCGTGCCGCGCGGTTGTCGACCGGTGACCGCTCACCGGCCAGCCACGGGGTGAAGATGACCCCACCGCTGCCCGGCTCTGCCTCGGCGGCCAGGGCGGTCAGCTGGTCGTAGGAGTCGATGGCTCCTCCGTCGGCGCAGGCAGTCGCTGCAGCCAGGCCAGGGCACCGCCGCCCGAGTCCTGGTTGTTGGCCACCAGATTGAGACCGGGGAGGATGCCCGGCACGGTGGCCATCTGCCGGATCGGATCGGTCTTCTTCCCCGGGAAGGGGCAGCTGAGCCAGCTGGTGGTGGAGATGGCCAGGTGGGGCTGGTAGGCGAGGACGGCGCCGGCTCCGGCGGCAGCCGAGTGGAGGTCGGGGGTGCCGGCGACCACCGCGACCCCGGGCGCGAGCCCGAGGTCGTCGGCCACCTCGGGGCAGTACCGTCCCGACCACGCTGCCGGTCGGGACGCAGCGGGGGCAGCTTCCCCTCGGGGACCCCGGACGCCCGGATCAGCACCGGGTCGTAGTGGAGCGGGGTCGGGACGCCGGTTGTCGGTGAGCCAGGCCCCGGCCATGGAGGCCGCCGAGGCCGCGGCCACCCCGGTGAAGCGCATGGAGAGATAGTCGACCGGCTCCAGGTACCAGCGGGCGGCCGCCGCCACCTCGGGCAGCTCGTGCTCGAGGAAGAGCATGTGGCCGATGGGATCGGCGCCCGACGTCGAGGGTGCCCCGCCGCTGCGCCGGATCCACCGGGCCAGCGGCAGTGGGGGAGTAGCCGCCGACCGGGCCGCCCACCGCCTGGCGGACCAGCCTCGCGCCCCGGGTGTCGAGCCACATGAGGCACTCGCCCACCGGGAGCCCGGCGGCGTCCACCGGGACCGTGCTCGCCCACTGCCCGGTGCACGACACGGCCACGATCTGCTCGGGACGGGACCGTTGCCGACCGGACGGCCCGTCCGGGCAGCTGGCGATGATCAGCCGCCACCACTCCTCGGCGTCCTGGGTGGCGGCGCCGCCGGCGCCGCGCCGGTCGCGACCGGCTGGTGCTCCGACCAGGCGATGACGCCGGTGAGCGAGACCAGGCCGACCTTGGGCCCGCCGGTGCCCAGGTCGACGGCGAGGACGTAGCTGGTCGTCGCGGCGTATGCCGCCGGCCTTGGCCACCGCGGGACGGATCGCGCTCGACGGCGCTCAGGCGTCGGCCGGGATGGCCTGCTGGCGCGTCCATCATGTCGGCCATCACCATCCTGATGAACTCGTCCGCCTCGTCGGTCATCCCTCCGGCCACGCCCCCGTAGATGGCCCCGCTTTGGGTGCCTCGTCGGCGTGGTCCCGGGCGTAGGCCACGGCCTCGGCCAGGTCGGTGGCGAAGGTGTCGGCCACCCCGGGCTGGGTCTGGGGTCGGGTGACCGCCATGTGCAGGGCGTTGGGGTACTGCTGGCCGTTGAACCGCCAGCCGCGCTCGACGCATGAAGTCGTTGACGTGGTAGATGTCGAACTGGTCGGAGGTGAAGCTGAACAGGAAGGTCGGGTCTGCCCAGGATGCGCAGCTCGGGGTGGGAGCGGACCGACGCCTGCATGGCCGCCGCCGTCTCGAAGATCTCCTTGGCGTAGCGCCGGTAGCCCTGGCGGCCCAGCTGGACCATGGCCGCCCAGGTGGCGGCGATCAGCCCGCCCGAACGCGAGCCCTCCATGCCCGGTGAGCAGTACTTGCCGCCGCTCCAGTCGGTGAGGAAGAAGTACTGGGCGTTGCGGAGCGCCTTGTCCCGGAAGGTGAGCACCGAGGTGCCCTTGAAGGCGTAGCCGTACTTGTGGGTGTCCGCCGACATCGAGGTCACCCCGGGGTGGCGGTAGTCGAAGACGGGGATGTCGTAGCCCAGCTCCTGGCCGAAGGGGAGGATGAACCCGCCCAGGCAGCTGTCCACGTGGAGGCCGACCCCGTGGCGCAGGGCGATCTCGGACAGGGCCTCGATCGGGTCGATGGTCCCGTAGCCGTAGTTGCAGGCCGATCCGATGATGGCCACCGTGTCGGCGTCGATGTTCCGGTCGACCCACTCGGTGTCGACCTGGGTGGTGACCGGATCGACCGGTGCCACCTTCAGGTCGATGCCGAAGAGGTGGCAGGCCTTGTCGAAGGCCGGATGGGCGGTCTCCGGCTTGATCACGTTGGGCCGGCTGATGCCGCGGTGCTGGGCGGCGTGCTCGCGGTAGGCCAGCATGGCGTGGCAGATGCTCCCGGTACCCCCGGTGGCCACCAGCCCGGCCGGCTCGCCGTCGGTGACCGCCTCGGCGTGGAGGAGGTCGAGGGTCATGGCGATGATCTCCGCCTCGAACTTGGTGGCGCTCGGGCAGATGTCCCGCTGGAGCACGTTGACGTGGGCGAACAGCCCGAAGGCCTCGTTCATGAAGCCGTAGTGGTCGTGGTCGCCGCAGTACATGGTGCCCGAGCACTTGCCCGACTCCCAGGCGGCGTCCTCCTCGGTGGCCATGGTCCGGAGCGCGTCGAGGACCTCGGCGCGGGGCGTTCCCTGCTCGGGGAGGGGGCGGTGCACGGCGAAGCGGCCCTCGTAGGGGAAGCTGCTCATGGTGCTGTCTCCTTGGCTGGCGGGTTCAGGCTCCTCGCGGGCGCATGTTGGCTGCACGGTACACGGCATCGATGACCGTCATGTTGGCCACCGCGTCCTCCGGTGTGGTGAGGGCCGGCTGGCCTCGGAGGACGGCATTGCAGAACGCGTCCAGCTGGTAGGCGTAGGTGGGCCGGCGGGAGGGGATCTCCGTACGCCGGGTACCGCCGGAGCGCACGGTGAGCCAACTGACGATACTGCGGCGCGATCGGATTGAACACCCGCAGCTCGCCGTCGTCGCCGACCACCCGGGCGGCCAGGTGGAGGAGGGACGAGGACCACATCGAGCAGTGCACCGAGGCGGTGTGGCCGCTCGGGAACTGCAGTTCGGCGGACATGGCCCGGTCGACGTCCGGGGTCGTGGAGCTTGGCCGTGGCCGAGATCACCGACGGCTCCTCGCCGCCGAGCATTCGGGCCATGTTGACCACGTAGCAGCCCATGTCCATCATGGCCCCGCCGGCCAGATCGAACTGGTACCTGATGTCCGACTTGTTGACGATCGGGGCGCACAGCCAGGTCTCGATGTGGCGCAGGCGACCGAGCTCGCCGCTGTCGACGATCTCGCGCATGCGACGGGCCAGCGGATGGTAGCGATAGTGGAAGGCCTCGAGCACCACCAGGCCCGATCGGCTGCCGCCTTGTCGGCCGCGGCGGCCACGGCCGCCGCCTCTTCGGCGTTGGAGGTGAAGGGCTTCTCGCACAGCACGTGCTTTCCGGCCGCCAGCGCGGCCAGTGTCCACCGGCCGTGGAGGCTGTTGGGGAGGGGGATGTAGACGGCGTCGATGTCCGGGTCCTCGACCACCGCCTGGTAGCTGTCGGCCGACCTGCGGGATCCGGTGCCGGCCGGCGTAGGCGGCCGCTCGACCGGGATCACGGGCCGCCACCACCTCGACGGTTGCCTCGGGGTTGGCCGCCGCCGGTCGGATCAGGGCGGCCGGGGCGATCCGTGCCGCCCCGAGCACCCCGAATCTGCACCTCTGTGGACGTCATGGCGACCAACCCTCCTGGGTACGCGGCCGTACGTCCGATCTCCCCTGGCGCGAGTCTGACCGGTGTGGGCCACCGACTTGTCAAATGCCGTGCCCAGTCAGGTGGCACCCGGCTCAGAGGGTGCTCGGTCCGGCCGGCTCCCTCGCTCCCGGAGGGGTGTGCCTCCAGGGCGCAGTAGGTGAGCGACTGGTGCCCGTCCTCTGCCTTCCGGCTCGGGACCCGGCGGCGGGTTCCTGATCCCGATGGCAGCCACCAACCCACCCACCACGCACCACGAGCCGGCGATGAGCACCGCCTTCTGGAAGCCGTGGGCCAGGGCCTGGGGATGGAGGTAGCTCAACCCGGTGATCCCTCCCAGGGCCGGCAGGACGGCCACCGCGATGAGGTACCCGATGCGGGCAACGTCGTTGTTGACGGCGGAGGCCATCCCGGCGTGGGTCTCGGGCACCGAGTTGAGGGCGGTGGCGGTGAGCGGCGCCACGGTGGTGGCCAGACCGACGGCGATGACCAGTACCGCCGGGAGCACGCCGGTCAGGTAGGACGATGCCCCCGGGGCGCGTGCCAGAAGGGCCAGGCCGGCACCGACCACCACCGGGCCGACTCCCATCTGCAGCCGCGGCCCGATCGAGGCGGCGATCCGCCCGGATCTGGCCGAGAAGGCCAGCATGACCAAGGTCAGCGGCAGGAGTGCCACCCCGGACTCGAGCGGGGAGTAGTGGTCGACCACCTGCAGGACGACGGGGAGGAGGAAGAGCACGCCGCCGAGACCGGCGTAGACGACGAAGGTCACCGCGTTGGTGACCGCGAACTGGCGGTTGGCGAACAGCCCGAGTGCCAGCATCGGCGTCCGACGCACCGGTGTTCGACCACCACGAAGGCGACGGCGCCGAACACCCCGGCCACCAGGGCCCCGACCACCGCCGTGGACGACCATCCAGCCGCGATCGGCCCCTCGATCAGGGCGAAGGTGATGGTGCCCAGCGAGCGGTGGCCAGAGCGGCGCCCAGCACGTCGATCCGACCGGTGGCCGACGGGTCGCGGGACTCGGGCAGGTGCCGGGCCGACATCAACAGGACGGCCGCACCGATCGGGAACGTTGATCAGGAAGATCCACCGCCACGACGCCGCCGCAATCAGGTAGCCGCCGAGAAGAGGACCGGCGGCGGTGGCCACCCCGCCCAGACCCGACCACGCACCGATCGCCTCGCTCCGGTCGTCCGACACGAACGACGCCTCCAGAATGGCCAGACTCCCCGGCGTGAGCAAGGCCCCCCCGACGCCCTGGAGGATCCGGGTCACGATCAGCTGACTCGACCCGGTGGAGACCGCGCAGGCGGCCGAGGCCACCGCGAACCACCCGACCCCGATCATGAACACCCGTTTCCGGCCGAAGTGATCGCCGAGCGAGCCACCGAGGAGCAGCAACGACGCCAGGGTGAGGGTGTAGCCGGTGACCACCCACTGCAAGGTGCCGAGCGAGGCGTGGAAGTCACGCCCGATGGTCGGGAGGGCGATGCCGATGACCGTGGCATCGATGGCCGCCATGCCCGAGCCGAGCACCGTGGCGGCGATGACCCATCGGCCAGAAGTCCGAGCGATAGAGGAGCGAACCGGCCTTGGCCGTGCCGGGGGGCTGTTCAGGTGACGCGGTCACGCCGAAACAGTTCCACATCTCCGGCGTGCGCACCGGCACCGGCACCATCGGCGGCGGCCGGTGGTCGCCGAGCGGGCGTGCCTCGGCGGCCTGATCGGGTCCGAATGCCCCGATCCGCCGGTGATGCTACGGGCGCCGGCCGTTGGGCATGAGGTTGTCGGTGCCCCACTGGTCGAGGTCGTTCAACTGCACCTGGTCCCCGGTGGCCTCGACGATCCGATTGCCGCCCACGTAGATGGCCGTGTGGTAGACGCTGGTCCAGTCGCCGGGTTGGTGCCCCAAAAGACCAGGTCACCTGCTTGCAGCGTGTTCATGGCCACCGGGACGCCGGCCGTGTGGTACTGATCGTCGGCGACCCGGGCGAACTGGATGCCGGCACCCTGGCTCCACGAGGCCAGAGCCAGCCCGGAACAGTCGTAGCCCTGGGGCCCGTTGCCTCCGTAGATGTAGGGCTTGCCGAGCTGCTGGAAGGCGAACAGCACGGCGGCGTCACCGGGGGTGGCCGGTGAGAACAGCAGGGCGGTCGGCGGTAGCCTGCACCGACCCGGCGTCCCCGAACGGAGTGGCGGTGCCGTTCTGTTGGACGATCCAGTAGCCCTGCCCCGAGGGCGTGGTCACCAGCCGCTGGACCGGGTCCTCGGGGCTGTCGGCGGTGGATCCGTGGAACACGGCGTCACCGAAGGCGAACACCCCGCCGTCCGACGCCACCATCCAATAGCCGTTGCCGTCGGGCGCGGCATCCATGCCGACGATCGGCTTGACCAACGTGAGGTTGCCGGTCGAACCGTGGAAGACGGCGTCCCCGAAGGAGAAGACGCCGCCGTCTGACGCAACCAACCAGTAGCCGCCGCCGTCGCGGGTCACCGTCATGCCCACAATGGGTTTGTTGAGCGTGATGTTCCCGGTCGATCCGTAGAACCGGGCATCGCCGTAGGAGAAGACGCCTCCATCGGACGCCACCATCCAATAGCCCTTCTGTCGGGTGTCGCCGCCATCCCCACGATCGGCTTGTTGAGCCTGATGTTGCCGGTCGATCCGAAGAACCGGGCATTCCCGTAGGAGAAGATGCCTCCGTCGGAGGCCACCATCCAGTAGCCCCGCTGACCGCGGTGGGTACCATGCCGACGATGGGCCGGTTGAGCGGCGCGCCACCGGGGGAGCCGTAGGTGGGTACGCCGAATCCGTAGAGATCACCGGCGGCGGTGGCCAACCAGAAATTCCCCGGGGTCAGGCGAGCTGGCCGACCCGAGCGGTGGCCCCGCCGGCGCGGCGAGGGGGCGACCGCCAGGCCGATCACGATGACGGCCGCAAAAATGGCCGCACCGAGTCCCCGCCCGTGTCGCCAACCGATTGACATCCTCGCGCCCCTCTGCCGATGTGACCGTCACACGTCGGGCAAGATTCACCCGTTGGACGTGGAGTATCGGCGCGAAGGTCGCCGAGGTTGAGCACGAGCAGGAGGCCCGACCGATCGAGGGTGGCAGACGCGGCAGGCGGAGGGTATCCGAGCGAGGGTACGGTGCCGAGGATGAGCCATCCGGGTGTCGAGGCGATCTCCTCCTACCTGGCCGAGTTCTCCCTGTTCGGCGGGTCCATTCCTCGAACAACGGGCGGCACTCGACCAGATGTCGTCCGGGTCCGGTCCCCCCGAGGGGGTCACCGTCGAGCCGGTCTCGCTGGGTGGACGCGGCGGCGAGTGGCTCACCCCCACCGGAGGGAGCCTCCGACGCGGCGGTGCTCTATCTGCACGGCGGCGGCTACTGCATCGGCTCGTTGGACACCCACCGCCAACTGGCCGGCCGGATTGCGGTGGCCACCGGGTGCCCGGTTGTCACCCTCGACTACCGGCTGGCTCCCGAACACCCATTTCCCGCCGCCGTGGACGATGCCACTGCCGCCTACCGTGACCTTCTCTCCCGGGGCATGCTCCCCGAGCGCATCGCCATTGCCGGGGACTCGGCCGGCGGGGGACTGACCGTGTCCGCGCTCCTCGCCCTGCGCGGCCGCCGGCATCCCACTTCCCGCGGCAGCGGCGTGCCTCTCGCCCTGGGCCGATCTGACCCAGTCCTCGGCCGCATACGCCCGTCTCGCCGATCGGGACCCGATGGTCTCCAAGTCGGGGCTCGACCTGATGGCCCAGGTCCTACCTGGGCGACGCCGATGCCCGTTCGGAGCTGGCCTCCCCGCTGTTCGCCGCCGATCTCGGCGGCCTGCCCCCGGTGCGCATCGAGGTAGGGGAATGCGAGGTGCTCATCGACGACGCCACCCGATTGGCCGAGCGCCTGGAAGAGGCCGGGGCAAGCGTCTCCCTCATCGTGTGGCCGCAGCTGATCCACGTGTTCCAGGCCTTTCCCGGTTCGGTCATTCCCGAGTCCGACCAGAGCGTCTCCGGGATCGGGTCGTTCCTCGCCGAACACCTGGGTCTGGCCCGGACTACGGTCGATCGGCGACCGACCCGAGCTGAGACCCGACGGGCTCCGACGAGAGGAGGACATCGCCATGCAGGAGTTTCGGGGAAGACAGCGGTGGTGACCGGTGCCGGCAGCGGGATCGGACGGGCGCTGAGCCTGGCCTTCGCCGCCGAGGGGATGCGGGTGGCCATGGCCGACATCGACGGTGAGGCACTGGCCGAATCGGCCGCCCTGGTCGGAGGGGTGGTCCCTGCGGTCGAGGTGATGAGCCAGACCTGCGACGTGGGCGATGGGCCAGCGGTCGATTCGTGGGCCGACTGCGGTGTTCGACCGGTTCGGCCGGGTCGATGTGTTGTGCAACAACGCCGGGGTGTTCGTCGGTGGCCTCATCTGGGACCGTCCCGCCGAGGACTTCGAGTTCGTGCTCGGCGCCAACCTCTGGGGGATCCTCAACGGGATCCGCGCCTTCGTGCCCCGGATGATCGCGCAGGGCACCGAGGGCCATGTGGTCAACACCTCGTCGGTGGCCGGTCTGTTCGGAGCCCCGTTCGAGGCGCCGTATGCCGTGTCCAAGTTCGCCGCCTTTGCCGCCACCGAGTCCTTGGCCCATGACCTCGCAGGCGGTCGGTTCCCTCATCAAGGCCTCGGTGCTCTGCCCGGGGATGATCGCCACCAACATCGTCGACTCCGACCGTCACCGGCCCGACCGACTGGTCACCGAGGTCACCGAGGACCAGAAGTTCGTCACCGACTACCTGGGCCAGGCGGTGGCCGGCGGGATGGATCCGGCCGAGGTGGCCCAGATGGTGATTGCGGCCATCCGGAACCGAGGAGTTCCTGGTCCTGACCCACGATGTCGTATCCTCCGGCGCTGACCGCCCGGATGGAGGCACTGGTCGCCCGGCGCCTCCCCGACGTGCCCGAGTTCGCTACGTGACGAGATGGTGAGGCAGTGGTGATGAAGGGGTATGTCCTGACGGTGGAGCGGGTGATCCGGGCCACGCCCGAGGCGATCTTCGACGTCCTGTCCGATGCCTCCAAGCACCCGCTCATCGACGGATCGGGCATGCTCCAGGGCTCGGTGGAGCAGACCCCGGAGCGGCTCGACGCTGGGGTCGACCTTCGGGATGGGCATGAAGTTGGTGATGTCGTACTCGACGTTCAACAGGGTGGTCGAGTTCGTCGACAATCGCAGTATCGCCTGGCAGACCGGCCCCGACCGGGGGCTGGGGCACGGGTGCTGGCCGGGACGGATCTGGCGCTACGAGCTCGATCCGGTCGCCGACGGGACCACGGGTCCGCGAGAGCTGGGACATCACCCCCGACCACCAGCGGGTCCTCCTCAAGCTCGGGAACATCTACTGGAACAAGACCCGACGGGACATGGAACGCACCCTGGCCCGGCTGGATGCGCTGGTGGCCACCCAGCCGACCTGATCGACCGACCGCACGGGCCGGTCCGGTCACGCCGTGGTGGCGATGCCCCCGTCGACCGGGATGACGGCACCGGTGATGTAGGAGGCGGCCCGCGAGGCGAGGAAGATGGCCACGCCGGCCATGTCGTCGGGCCGGCCGATGCGCTTGAGGGGCGCGCCGCGGCGATCTGGTCGCCGAAGGCCTCGAGGGTGGCCGCCATCATCTTGGATTCGAACGGGCCCGGCGCGACGGCGTTGACGGTGATGGTCGGGGCCAGACGCTTGGCCAGATGGCGGGTGAGCTGGTGCACGGCGGCCTTCGACGCCGAGTACGAGTAGGACTCGAGCACCGGGACGTGGATGCCGTCGATCGAGCCGATGTTGATCACCCGCGAGGGTTGATCGTTGGTGGCTCGGGCCGTCGAGCAGGGGGAGGAGGAACTTGGTGGTGTGGAAGACGCCCTGCACGTTGAGGTTGAGGACCCGGTCCCACGACGTCGTGTCGTGCTCGGCCAGTGGCGCGCCCCAGGTGGCGCCGGCGTTGTTGACCAGGACGTCGACCGCTGGTGGGCCGCGGCGACCTGCGTCCGCCAAGCTGGCGCGGCCCCGTCTTCGGTGGAGAGATCGGCGGCAAACCCGAGCACGTCCCAAGCGGGACAGCTCGGCCACCGTCGCCTCGACGGCGTCGGCCTTGCGGGAGGCGACGATGACGTCGGCCCCGGCGGCCACGAAGCCTCCGGCGATCATGGCGCCGATCCCGCGGGTGCCACCGGTCACCACCACCGTCTTTCCCGACACCGAGAACAGCGCGTCCGGGAGAGTGGGTGGCCGAGGCCTCGCTCATGGTTCGCGTCTCACGCTGTCGGCCATGGACAGCGACGGTAGTGCAACTCCGGCCGGGCGAGGCCGTACCGACTCGGCGCACCCGGACCGTTGTTATCGTGCTCGCTCGAGGAGCGTGCGATGCATCTGGCGCTGACCGCAGAACAAGACGCGCTCAAGGTCGAGCTGCGGTCCTACTTTGTGGGCCTGGTCGACGAGGTGCGGCGGGTCGGGCTCGGACGAGCCGACCTACACCCACTACATCCGGCGGATGGGCGAGGACGGGTGGCTGGGCCTCGGTTGGCCCGTCGAGTACGGGGGGCAGGCCCGCGGCCCGATCGACCAGATGATCTTCGTCGAGGAGTCGCACTGGGCCGGCGTCCCGCTCCCGCTGCTCACCCTCAACAGCGTGGGTCCCACGCTGATGGCGCTGGGCACCGAGGAGCAGAAGCAGCGGATCCTCCCCGGCATCCTTCGGGGCGAGGTCCACTTCTCCATCGGCTACACCGAGCCCACGGCCGGCACCGACCTGGCTTCGCTGCAGACCCGGGCGGTGCGGGACGGCGACGAGTACGTGATCACCGGCGAGAAGCTCTACACCAGCGCCATCCAGTACGCCGACTACGTGTGGCTGGCGGCGAGGACCGACCCGGACGCACCCAAGCACAAGGGCCTCTCGGTGTTCATCGTCCCCACCGACGCGCCCGGGTTCCACTGGACGCCGTTGCGCACCATGGCCGGCGAGTTCACCAGCTCCACCTTCTACGACGAGGTCCGGGTGCCGGCCGGCCAACCTGGTGGGCGAGGAGAACCAGGGGTGGAAGCTGATCACCAACCAGCTCAACCACGAGCGGGTGGCCATCTGCCCGGTGTCGGGGATCCTGCGCAGCATCGCCGAGGTCCAGCGGTGGGCCCAGGCGACGATGAGCTGGCCGACGGGCGCCGGGTCATCGACCAGCAGTGGGTGCAGATCCACCTGGCCCGGGTACAGGCCAAGGCCGAGTTCCTCAAGCTGCTCAACTGGAAGGTGGCCTGGGCCTCGGACAAGGGACTGAACCCGGCCGACGCCTCGGCCACCAAGGTGTTCGGCACCGAGTTCGCCCTCGAGGCCTACCGGCTGCTCCTCGAGATCGTCGGCCAGGCCGGCTACCTCGCCCGAGGGCTCGCCCGGGAGCGGTCCTGCAGGGCCGGCTCGAGCACAACTCCCGGAGCCAGACCATCTTCACCTTCGGCGGCGGGACCAACGAGATCCAGCGCGACATCATCGCCATGGTCGGCCTGGGCATGCCCCGGGCACCCCGTTGACCAGCCCGTGGTTCGACACCGTGTTCGAACCGCCAGTTCGCACGACTACCGGATGGCGGGACTACCGGATGAAGCGGACTACCGGATGGAGCGGACTACCGGATGAAGAGCGGCGAGGCCGCTGCCATCTGGCCCAACTCGTCCAGATCGTCTCTCCACCTCGGCCAGTCGACGCCGGGCCTCGGAGCGGTGGGCCGATTCCATGGTTCTCCCTCGTTGATCGAGTTCTCGCTCTCGCGATCTTGTAGCTCGCTGGCCAGGTAGTCGAGAACCCGCCTGCGCCCCTCCGTTGAAGGCGGCAGCCACCGCGTCTGCATCCTCGTGCGGATCTCGGTAGCGAGGCTCTCCGCATCCCTCTTATGGCCCGGGCGGTGGCACTGGCCCAGATGCCGATGCCGAGAGGCCACACCCCCTCGCTCAGCAGCGCTCGTCCTGATCGTGGGCGGGGCGAGCAAGCCCACCCCACCATCACCAGAGCTGCAGCCCCGAAGCCGAGCGATGCGAAGCTGCCCGGCGAGACAGATCGGGCGGGCCGGCTGCTGCTCGGTGACCAACTCATAGCCCTGCAAGGCCAGCATCCATGGGAACCATAGCACGCGCCGTCCGGCGAATGCGGGGTGCGTGCCTTGGTGGCGCTGGTCTGCGTGTAGATCGCCGTGGCCAGCCCGGACACGAGCACCGAGGGGCGGCGAGGTGCCAGGCCCACCCGGTTGGCCCTGACCGCCGACCACAACGCCGCCTCCGGTGGTCAGGACCACGGGGAGGAGGGTGGCGCTAACCGGTACTCCCTCCCTGGTGTCGGACAGCTGGGGCAGGAACCACAAGGTGCTCATCACGAAAGCGGTGGGGATGGCGTCGTAGATGACCGAGAGCGCCTCGAGTGGTCGACCGAGGGAGACCACGTGACCCGCCACGATCAGATCGCGGCGGCCGTCAGCCCGCCTGGCCTCAAGGGCATCGACGAGGCTGACGGCCACGGTCCCTCTCAGGTCGAGATTGTCGAGAGCGGTTCGAAGGTCATCGGCCTGGCTCAAGGTCAGCAGCACCGTGCCGGCCCCGGGCTCGATGTCGAACTGGACGACGCGAGCGCAGATCGGGATGCAGGTTGTGCGTGGTCTGCCACAGCAGCAGCGTGTCCGCCAGAAACGCCGCTCGCTCCCGGGTGGCTTCGGCCAGGGTCGCCTTCCATGCATTCACCGAGCTGGTGCGGCGTCGGTCGGCTCCCCCAGCTCCACCAGTGCGGTCGCCCGCTGCAATCGATCGGCCACCGGGTCGGTGTCGGTGACGAACGAGTGGTAGCCGGCCAACTCGGCCGCCTGCACCCTCGCCTCGAGATCCCGCCGGTGGTCCTCTTCCACCGCCTTCCGCCGTCGTGCCGCCGATACCGAGAGGCCGATGCCTCCCAGCACTCCCATCACCTGCCAGCCGATCTGCCACAGGCGGAGATCGTGGCCGCGGCGCTTTCGCACGAGGGCCATGGCCGACGCATTGACCGCCGGAACCGCCAGGCCGGCGAGACCGAGGCGAGCACCGGCTTCTGCGGCCAACCCGACACCGGGGATCACGCTGTCAGAAGTGGTGTCCGGGTCGTCACCGGCCGCCCGACACCACAGGGCAAGGTCGGCCGCGTCGACGACCAGCCGTGACAGGAGATGGAATTCCCGATCGCGCCGAAGTCGCCAGGCACCGGCCAGGTCGGCTCCGATCGAGGCAGCGGCAATGCCTCGCCATAGGGGCGTCCTGGCTGCTCCCCTGGTTGAGACGACGGCGTGGAACCGTGACCCGAGTCTCCACATCAGATGGGTTGCTCACCCGCGCCTCGACGAAGCTGTCGGGGGCAAGTCCCCACCGTCTCGAATCGCTGGCTCACGGGCCAAGTCTCCCAGAGCCCTGTTTGCGCGATCCATTCGCAGAGGCAACCATGATGGCGGTGCCGAAGGAATCTGGAATCCGCATCGCAGTTGTGGATGACGACATGTGGGTCCGAACCGGTCGGGTATCCGCTCTGGAGTCCGCCGGTCTGACGGTCGTGCTGGCGTGCGATCACGACCAGGCCTTGGCGGGAGACGACCAGTGGACGGATGTGGACGTCGTGCTCGTTGACGCCTGGGACGCCAGCCAGGAGTGGGACCGATTCCCGGGGGTGCGGGTGGTGGAATCGGTCCGTCGGGTCCGCTCGAGCAGCGAGACCCTGGTCATCGTCATCAGCGGCCACGTCACCAACGAGTTGCTGCGGTTGCGCATGGCGGAAGCGGGCGCCGACTTCTTCTACGGCCACGGTGAGCTGCGAGATCTTGATGACCTGCTCCAGGCCATCCGGTCACCCAACCAGGCCAGGCGTGCCCGTCCCCACTCGAGCACCAAGGTTGCCGTCCTCGGCATCTCATCGTCCGCTCAGCTCAATGCCGCGCTGCCACGACATCGAGGACCGAGGGTTCCAGGAGGCCTTCCGGCCGCGGACCTCCCAGAAGTCGCTTCCCTTCGGACGTCGAGCCCTGATCGCCACCCGTCGTCGGGTGGCCAGCCTGGCGCAGGATGACACAGCCAGGTCCAGACGGGGACCGTCGCGAGCCCGAGTGGCGGCATGTGGTGCGCCTGGTCAACCTGGCCCGAGGTGTCAACGACGTCGAGACGGAGTGAACCTGGCGGCAACGAAATCCCGACCGGTCACCGAGAGAGACTCTTGTCGCCGCGTTCCGTGGAGAAGCAGAAGGACGAGCCAGATCGTCCCAGCTCAGCCATCCACCGGACAGGTGCGCGCAAATGTCGTCTTTAAAGTGATCGGCTGGTTCCGTCACCATGTCGACGATGAAGTCAACGCGGAGCGGGCGACCGTACCTTGGTGAGCAGCACCATCACACCGTTTTGCCATTGAGTGAAGTTCCGAACGGTGATGCGCTGACCACTGAGCGTGAAGGACCCACGCCGTGTGACAAGACAGTCGACAGATCGTCGGTGTTGTGCTTGCACCGAGGCGTCCGTCGGCTTTGATGTCCGTGGGATACCTGCCAAGCATCGGCGTGAGTTCTGCGGCAGCGGTGGCGGGCGGTACGGGCGGCACACGGAACCTGAAACGGAGCGGATGATCATGGTGGGATTGCGCAGAAGTCTCATGGCGGTCGCGCTTGCGTTGACGTCGTTGGGTTCGATTGCGGCGGTGTCACTGGTGACAGCTACGCCCAGCGCGGCAGCTACGTGCACGGATCAGCTGGGCCAGCCCCGTCAGGCACGAAACTGGAACTCCAGCTCGGCGAACTGGTCACCGGCAGGTTCCCAACAGCAGCGATGTGGCGTGCATCTACGTCAGTGGCACCTACACGGTGGATGTGTCCGCTGGCTCCTCGGTCGGTGCGGTGCAGGTCAGTGACGGGGCGAGCGGCACCCAGACGCTCGAGGTCAGATGGCTCCAGCACCAACGTCAACTTGTCCGTTGGCAGCGGCAAGCTCGGTGGGCAGCACCGGCGTGCTGGCACTCGACTCCAGCTCGCACGGCGGGTTATTCCGACATCAGCGGTGCCGGCGGGCTGACCGTGACGTCCGGTGGGCTCCTGTCGACCAGCCTGGCGCCGGGCACGTCGGTCCCGGCCTACATCGAGACCCCGCTCACCAACCAGGCCGGCGGGACGGTGACCATCGGTGCCCCCGACACCCGTCAGGACGCCGGGACCCTGACCACCAACTCGGGGACGTTCACCGTGGCCAGCGGTGCGAACCTCTCGCTCACCGGCAACAGCTCGTTCACCGACGCGGCGGGAACCCTCACACTCACCGGGACCATGACCGAGAGCGGCGGGACCTTCACCCAGTCCGGCGGCACCGAATCGGGCAACCCGGTGGACCTCAACGAGCGTCACCTTGGCCGACAGCGCCGGCACCGGATCGTTCGACGACATCGGCAGCGGCAGCACCCTGACCGGCACCATCCCGGCCGGACAGACGGTCACCGTCGACGGGAGGTCCACCAATGTGAGCCTCACCGTCACCGGCGTGACCGATAACGGGACCCTCGCCCTCACCTCCAACTCCGCCGGCGGCTATGCCGACATCACCGGCACGGGAGTCGGCCTGACCGTGGCCTCCGGCGGGATCTCTCCACCAGCTTGGCCTCGGCAGGGTCGGTGCCGTGCTACATCGAGACCCCGCTCACCAACCAGACCGGCGGCACGGTGACCATCGGTGCCCCCGACACCCGTCAGGACGCCGGGACCCTGACTACCAACTCGGGGGCGTTCACGGTGGCCAGCGGTGGGAAGCTGGCGCTCACCGGCAACAGCTCGTTCACCGACGCGGCCGGAACCCTCACAGTCACCGGGACCATGACCGAGAGCGGCGGGACCTTCACCCAGTCCGGGCGGCACCGAATCGGGTAATCCGGTGGACCTCAACGAGCGTCACCTTGGCCGACAGCGCCGGCACCGGATCGTTCGACGACATCGGCAGCGGCAGCACCCTGACCGGCACCATCCCGGCCGGACAGACGGTGACCGTCGACGGGAGGACCACCAATGTGAGCCTCGCCGTCACCGGCGTGACCGATGACGGGACTCTCGCCCTCACCTCCAATTCGGCGGCGGCTACGCCCAGATCACCGGTTCGGGACTCGGACTGACCGTGGCCTCCGGCGGGATCCTCTCCACCAGCTTGGCATCGGCACGGGTCGACGTCCGTGCTACATCGAGACCCCGCTGACCAACCAGGCCGGCGGGACGGTGACCATCGGTGCCCCCGACACCCGTCAGGACGCGAACACCCTGACCACCAACTCGGGGACGTTCACGTGGCCAGCGGTGGGAAGTTGTCGCTCACCGGCAACAGCTCGTTCACCGACGCGGCGGGAACCCTCACACGTCACCGGGACCATGACCGAGAGCGGCGGGACCTTCACCCAGTCCGGCGGCACCGAATCGGGTAACCCGGTGGACCTCAACGGCGTCACCTTGGCCGACAGCGCCGGCACCGGATCGTTCGACGACATCGGCGGCGGCAGCACCCTGACCGGCACCATCCCGGCCGGACAGACGGTGACCGTCGACGGGAGGACCACCAATGTGAGCCTCGCCGTCACCGGCGTGACCGATGACGGGACCCTCGCCCTCACCTCCAACTCGGCCGGCGGCTATGCCCAGATCACCGGCTCGGGACCCGGCCTGACCGTGGCCTCCGGCGGGGTCCTCTCCACCAGCTTGGCCTCGGCAGGGTCGAGTACCGGCCTACATCGAGACCCCGCTGACCAACCAGGCCGGCGGGACGGTGACCATCGGTGCCCCCGACACCCGTCAGGACTCGACCACCCTGACCACCAACGCCGGCACCTCCAGGTGGCTCAATGGCGGCCATCTGACCCTGAGTGGCAACAGCACGCTGACCAACACCGGCACCCTGGGCGTCACCGTCAACGGCACCGCTGGCGGCATCTCCGGGCCTGGGGTGACCATCATCGGCAGCACCTTGGCGGTGACCACGGGGGCGTCAGCCCACGGCGGGCACCATGTTCACCCCGATCTGCCGGGCCGGTGACCGGCACGTTCTCGACCCTCTCCTTCGGGGCCAACGCCTACGCGGTGACCTATCCCTCAGGTGTGGTGACCCTGACCGCCGAAAACCCGTTCACCGTCAGCTCCGACGCCCTTCACGCCCTCGGAGAACGTGCCCACCGGGACGGTCCAAGTGGCCAGCATCGGGAATGCCAACGACGATTCCGGTACCTACTCGGCGACGGTCAACTACGGCGACGGCGGCGGGAACCAGGCGGCGACGGTCAACGTGAGCGGGGCCACGGGCACGGTTGATGGGCCATCGCATACCTACACCGACGCCCGGTGAGTACACGGTGACCACGACGGTGGACAACACCAATGGGACCATCGTTACGGTCACGGAGTCGGTCACCGTAACTGGCGGCCCCGGCGGCGCAGTCAGCGCCAAAAAGCTGACAAAGCTGGTGGGTCATTCCCCCGTCAAGGTGTCAGGCACCGGTTGGGGAGTGCATGGTGACACCACCGTGACCGTGTATCAGCTGCGCCAGCACCACCTTCACCCCGGCGGGATGCGACTCCGCCAACTCGGTGCATGTGACGCTCCTTACCGGCAAAAAGGCCGGAACCTTCAAGAACGCTGTCATCGATGTGGCCGTCGGGGTCATCGACTCCGACGGGGACACCTGCGGCTTCGCCACTTCACCCTCGTGCTACATCGTCGTCGTGGGCAACACCGGGGATTCGACGGCCACTGCGGCACTCGGCTTCACTGCCCCGAGCTTCACGGCCCACGATGTCGCCGGAATACTCGGCAACGATGTCGATGCGCTCAAAGCGGTGGGCATACCGGGCGGAGACTCGGTTGTGGCCCAGGAGTGCGATGCGAGTGTGGCCGTGCCCTCCACGGTCGGCACCCACTGCGACAGTGCCACCGAGATCACCGGAACAGCGACAGCGAAGGGCAAGGTGACCTTCAACTCGACCGGGGTGACTATTCTCATCGGAGGTGATTACACGGACACCTGGGGGGCAACTGCCTACCCGGCGGCACCTGCTACATCGTGGTCACTGATTCGACCAATCCGGCGATCGCCCTCAGTGTCGCCGTCGGCTTTGCAACTCCGACGGCAACCCTCAAAGAGACCAGTAATGTCCCGGCAAACTACGTCGACAAAGTCACGGCCGGAAGCTTCCCCATCGGTGACACCGTCACCGCCCGGGAGTGTGATTCGTCCGTCAACCCTGCCACCAACCTGGGCACCAATTGCGACTCCGCCACGGTGATCACGGGAACAGTGGCCGCCGACGGCAAGGTCACATTCAGCCCAACCGGGGTGACCGTGAAGGTCGGCGGGGGCTACGTCGAGTCCGGGTCGGGCAGCTGCCCGGCCGGCGGAACCTGCGACATCGTGGTCAACGACTCGACCGACGGTGGGGTCTCCGTCGTGGTCCCGGTCGGCTTGGCTCCGGCTCCCTGAGCAGCCGTCGTGGTGGCCATAGACCACACCTGACGAGTACGTCACGGGCGACGATGGCGCTGTCGCGTTGGCCGGGGGAGTTCCCGCGCCGGAGCGCAGACCATAGTGTGATCAGGGAGGGGACGTACGCACCGCCGGAGGAGCGACTATGGACGATCACGAGATCATCACCCAGATCGGCAGCCTCGCCGACGAGGAGCAGCGCCTCGAGGAGATGCACGTCGGCGAGGGCCTCTCCCCAGACGAGGAGCAGCGGCTCAAGTCCATCGAGGTGACCCTGGATCGCCTCTGGGACCTTCTTCGCCAGCGGCGGGCCCTCCGCAGCGCCGGGCGGAGCCCCGACGATGCTGCCGTACGACCGGAGGGCACCGTCGAAGGGTACCGGCAGTAGCTGACGACACGGGTGGCACCGGCCGCCGTCGTGCTGGGCAATGGGACCCTGTGGGACTCGGGCCTACTTGGCCTGGATGTGGGCAGCCACGGGCAGGGACACGTGGATCTGGGAGAAGTCGATGCTTCCCCCGAGCCGCGGCGTCGCGTAGGCCACCGTCGTCGCCACCAACTGCAACTCGACGGCGGCGTGGGGACGGCCGGTGTAGGCGACCATCTCCAGGGGCACTGACGTGGTGTGGGTATGGCCGTCCAGGGTGACGTCGATGGGAGTGATCTGGTTTCCGATCACCAGTCCGGTCGATTCGTCGACCAATTGGGCGAACACCCGGGTGGGTCGGACACCGGACGGCGCGGTGCCGTCATAGGTGAGCCGTAGCTGGGGCGCACCCACCACCACCTGCGGCCGATTGCCGAAGGAGACGGTTACGTTCACGGCGTTGGTGGCCTTGGCCGGGGTGATCGGCCCCACCAGGCCGGCCAAGGCCTGGGTGCTGCCGGGCGCGGTGACCGGCCCGGAGCCGCCGGTGCTGAGCAGGGCCAGCGTGCCGTGTCCCTCTGCCGTGACCGGGGTTCCGGCGGGGACCGGGAAGTCGTTCGCCGTATACGAGGAGCTGTTCTGATCGACGAATTGGAAGCGGGGCCCGGTGTTGACCGAAGGGTCTCGCTTCAGGTAGCGGTTCAGCCACGCGATGGTGGCGGTGACCGGAAGCTGCTGATCGCCCGGTGGGGTGAGGCACACCCCGTGACCCCCGCAGAACCACAGCATCGACGTGGGCACCCCGTGCTGTCGCAGGACCTCGTAGTTGTCCACCCCCTCCTGCAGGGTGAACAGGGTGTCGACGGTGCCCTGGACGATGAGGGTGGGAATGGTGATGTGGGCCACCAATGGTCCCGGGCCCCGTGCTGCAAACCAGTTGCGTTGGGATGGGCTGATCAGACCGGTGGACTCCCCGGTCCGCTGCGCCTGTTGCACCTCGGGATCGACATGGTCGGATGCGCTCAGATTGGAGAGGATGCCGGACCATCCGGCCTTGACCGTATCGGCCTTGTCCAGGCTGGTCACCAACGAGTGCCAGGCGATCGTGGGCACGATGGCGTCGACCCGGCAGTCGGTGGCCGCGGTGACCAGCTGGATCCCACCGCCATAGGAGCCTCCGACCATGCCGATGCGGGGATCGCCGGGTGCGTCGAGCTCGACACCCGGACGGGTGGCCACCCAATCGATGATGGCGCTCACGTCCCGGGCCTCGTAGTCGGGGCTGTCCACCTCCGCCTCGCCACCGGACTGGCCGAATCCCCGGGGATCCCACGTGAGGACGTTGTACCCCGCAGCCCACAGGTCCTTGATCGGGATGTCGCCCAACACTCCGGTCCCGGTGGTGTCGGTGTCTCCGGACAGGCTCCAGCCGGGACCCATCAGGACGGTCGGTGCATTGCTACCGCTGCCCGGGTTCACTGGGAACCAGTGAACCCGGATCTTCGTGCCGTCGAATGACGTCAGATCCCAGTCGCTCGGAGTTCCTGCGATCGGGGTCGCCACCACGGGATGGGCGGGCAAGGGCCGATGGCACGAGTGGACCGCGGCAGCGGCGACGTCGGGGCCGGCGGTCTGCGAACTCGATACGGCCGATGACGAACAGGCGGCCAGAGCGACGCCGACAAGGACAGTACCCAGGGCCGGTACGAACCTAGTGCGCCAGCGTCCGGCGTTGGAAGGACACCTCCGAGTGTTCACCTCAGGAGTGTGTCATTGCCATCCCCGACAATCAATCCCCACCACGGCGCCGGAGGGTCGATCCCATCAGCATCCACAATCGATCCATGACACGGGCGATTCGTGACTTCAGCTCCGCCCAGACCCGGCGCGGTGGGCACGGGAGTCGGGTTCCGACTGGCGAAACGTCGGGGCGTTATCGCTTCGTCGTGCCGTAGGCGCCAGCACGAGAGCCGGCAGTGGATCGACCGGCCTGGTGGCCGACGGGATTACGGCGCGTCGGAATCGACCGTGGCGGGCGTTTGGCCGTTGTCCTCGGCACCCAGCCGCTCATTGGTCCCCAGGGGGTTCGCAGGAGTTCTGGGCGGAGTATCGGGAGGGAGTGGCCTCGGTGCTATCCAGGCCGGTAACTCACCCTCGAACAGGGGCGCGACGATCAACGTATCGATCTTGAAGGCGGCGATTCTGGCCAAGCCACCCAGGAGACTCGCGAGGTCCTGCGTTCGATAGGGGCTTCCAAGAGGAGCCTCGTCAAGTGCAATTTGTGGAACAAGATGAGGATCGAACACATCGGGCGCTACAGGCTCATTGAATAGGAACCTCGCCACCACGTCGCCTTCGCTCAAGGCCCGGCCCACGGGGAACCACCAACTTGGAGTCGTGGAGCCCTCAGGGAGACCCCAAAATATGTTGTCGACGTTCAGCATTGTCGAGACCGCAATGGGCAGGCGGTGCTTGTCAATCCTCGACAGCTCGGCAACCACTCCAAGCTGGTCTCCCCACTTTCCACCCCCGTGATAGGGCTGCATCGACTCGACCGCTGCCAGAATGTCCGGTCGCTTGATGCCAGGAGCGATGTCCACGCGTATCTTTGCGACCGCTCTTGTCCCTATTCGTGTCGAACAATGGAAACTGGGTAGCTCTCGTGGGTTCCTGGCCGTCGAGTAGGACGAGTTGCCAGGCGAGATGGTCGAGAGCTGACCGGATGTTGTAGATGCCCTGCCCAAATATTGCGCTCCAAGCTGGATCAATCCACGGTACTTTCGTGATCTTGTAGACGACCTCGAACGGATTCTCGCTTGGCGTTCGCTCAATAGACCGCTGCGCCGCTTCGACGAAGGGCCGAAGCAGGCTATCCAGTTGCTCCGCGTTGGCGCGAGCCATCGCTAACTTGACGCGTACCCCGTCCAGATCAGTCATGTTCCCCCCAAGTCCCACCGGTCTCAACTCTCAACCGCCTCCTCCGCCTCAGGTCCGCAAGCCTATCGCCGCGTCGGCCACGCCACCGTTTGCGTGAAGGCCGGCGTCGCGCACCAGTCCCTCCGCCGTCACGCTCGCCTCGTCCGGGCCCGGGTTGCCCAGCCAGTCGCCTCCGGTCAGTTCATCTCGCCTCCGATCCGGGCTGCCATTCCGCGGACGGCCGGTGGTCCACCCGTCCTGTTGGCCTTGCTCCAATGTGTCATTACCGTGAACGGCACCAGCGTTGGGCCCGTTGGTGCCGGACCGTGGCGATTCCATACAGAGGGCCGGACAGGCCGTGCATGAACGCCTCATGAACAACTCCGGTCACGCGTTGATTTTCGACCGATCGGGTGTTCAATCGGATCATGACCGGGTGCGGGGCCGCGACGGCCCGAAAGCTCGACGAATGTGAATGCACACTGCCCCCGGGCCACCCAGCTCCCCACCGCTGCGACGGCTGTGGCCTGACATGGCATGAACCAGCGGTTGCTCGTGAGCACGAGTTGACAGTCGAGTCGCCAGACCTCGGAGCCCTGCCCGAGGGCTCCACCGGCAGATCTACGACCACCATGGGTGTGACGCCACCTTCCCGGTGACTGGGGCACCCCTGCCGCAGGTCCGGCTGACATTTTGGGGACAGTGAGGTCGGTTCCGACCGACATCGGGCGAACGTAACTTCAGGTCGCCTACGGTAGAGGTGTGTTGGTGGCGAAGAATCCCCAGTGACCACCGAGAACGTAGCCTTCCTGTTCACGGACATCGTCGGCTCGACCGAGTTGTCCCATCGGGTTTCCGCAGAGATCGCTGACGAGATCCGCCGCCACCACTTCTCGATCCTGCGCCGGGCGATCACCGAATCAGACGGTACCGAGGTGAAGAACCTGGGCGACGGACTGATGGTGGTGTTCAGGTCGGCCTCCGCGGCCCTCGGGTGTGCGGTGGCCATGCAACAGGGCGTGGAGCAGGGAAACCGTGCGGGCGCAGAACCAGTCGGTTTGTGTGTCGGTCTGAGCGTGGGTGAGGTCAGCAACGAGGACGGTGACTATTTCGGGGACCCGGTCGTCGAGGCGTCCCGGCTCTGTGCATGCTGCGAAAGGGGCCAGATCCTGGCCACTGACATCGTGCGGGCCACTGCTGGTCGGCGTAGTCGCCACCAGTGCCGGTCCATCGGGGAGCTCACCCTGAAGGGCCTCCCAGACCCGATCGAGACCGTCGAGGTGGCCTGGGTACCCCTCGTCGAAGTGTCCGATGGCCTGGCTGTGCCCCTGCCCGGTCGTATCTCCTCGGCGGTCCCGACCACCTTCGTCGGCCGGGCTGTCGAGCGCGAGATGCTCGATGTGTCGTTGAAGGCCGTCACGGCAGGGGCACAGCGGACGGTGCTGATCTCGGGCGAGCCGGGGATCGGCAAGACCACGCTGTCCTCGGGGTTCGCCCGCCAGGCGTTCGAGACCGGCACGGCCGTCCTCTACGGGCGCTGCGACGAGGACCTGGGCATCCCCTACCAGCCCTGGGCCGAAGCCATGACCCACCTGGTCGCCTCGGCGCCGGATGCGATGCTGACCACCCACGTGGAGGCCCGAGGCGGTGAGCTGGCCCGGCTGGTCCCGGAGCTCGCAGATCGGGTGGCGCTGCCACCGTCATCGTCGAACGACGGGGAGTCGGCGCGCTACCTGCTGTTCGGAGCGGTGCTCGACCTGTTGGCCCGGGTGTCGGCCGTCGACACCGGTGGTGCTCCTGCTCGATGACCTGCACTGGTCCGACCGCCAGAGCGTCCAGCTCCTCAGACATGTGGTGTCGGCCGACGCACTCCTCCGGCTGTTGGTGATCGGGACCTTCCGCGAGTCCGATGTCGGCACCGACCATCCTCTGGCCGAGGCCTTGGCAGCCCTGCACCGTGAGTCGGGTATCGAGCGGATCGCCTTGCGTGGGCTGGGCGACGACGAGCTGCTCACCCTGCTCGAGACGACCGCCGGGCACGAGATGACCGAGGACGGGGTGGCCCTGCGGGACGCCCTGATGGCCGAGACGGAGGGCAACCCGTTCTTCATCGGTGAGATGCTCCGCCACCTGGCCGAGACCGGAGCCATCTACCAGGACACAGAAGGCCGCTGGGTGGCCAGTCCCGACCTGCGCACCTCGGGACTCCCGGTCAGCATCCGGGAGGTGGTGGGTCGTCGGGTGGCCCGGCTCGGGGAGCAACCCCAACGGGTCCTGTCGCTGGCTGCGGTCATCGGGCGGGACTTCGACACCGGCGTGCTGGCCCGGGTGGCCGACCTGGACGAGGACGCGGTCATCGACCTCTGCGACCAGGCGGTCGCCGCCGCCGTGCTCACTGTGGCCGAGGTGACGGGGCGCTACACGCTTCGCCCATGCCCTCGTCGAGCACACCCTCTACGACGGGCTCTCACCGAGCCGGCGGGCCCGGTCGCACCAGCGGGTGGCGGACGCGCTTGGAGAGCTCTACGGGGAGGACCCCGGCGAACGGGTAGGCGAGCTCGCCTACCACTGGGCCCATGCCACCCAGCCCCGTGACGCCGAAAAGGCGATGGTCTATGCCCAACTGGCCGGGGACCGAGCCCTGGCCATGCTGGCCCCCGACGAGGCACTGCGCTGGTATCGGGATGCGCTCGACCTGCTCGACCGGGCTCCTGCCGACGACCTGCACCGCCGTGCGGCACTGCTGCTCGGGCTCGGAGACGCCCAACGGCTGACTGGTGATGCCGCGCATCGCGAGACCCTGCTCGCTGCGGCGGCCCTGGCCGACGACATCGACGCCATCGACCTCCTGGTGCGGGCCACGCTGCGAAACAGCCGCGGATTTGTCAGCTCCATCGGTGGGATCGACCACGAACGCATCGAGATGGTGACGACGGCGCTCGCCCGCCTCGGAGACGCCGACAGCCCCGACCGGGCCCGCCTGCTCGCACTGTTGTGCGCGGAGCGCACGCACGACACGGATCTGGACGGGCGACTGGCACTGGCCACCCATGCGGTCGACATGGCCCGGCGAACAGGCGACAGGGCCGCACTGGTCGACGCCATCCAGACATGCCACGAGGCCATCGCTGCGCCCCGAACCCTCGAGCTCCGCCGGGGATGGACCTCGGAGGCCTGCGGCATCGTCGACGAGCTCGCCGACCCGACCGCACGTCTCTTTGCCAACAGCTTTCGAATGCTCTACGGCACTGGAGGCGGGCGACCTCGCGACGATGAGCGATGCGCTACTCGATCTTACGCATCGGAGGTCGAGCGGGTCGGGCAGCCACTCTTCGACTGGACGCTCGCGTATAACCGAACATGGCGATGGGCGCTCGAGGGTGACCTGGTAGCCGCCGAGGAGGCGGCGAACGAGGCTTTTGCGCTCGGGACGACGACCGGCCAGCCCGATGCCCTCGCCTTCTACGGAGTCCAACTGATCAACGTGCGCTGGATGCAGGGCCGGCTCCACGAGTTGGACTCCCTCATCGACCAGGCCGTGGAGGACAACCCGGGACTCCCGGCCTTCAGAGCCGTCGCCGGTGATGGCAAAGAGCCGTTACGACGCCGACAACGAGGTCAGCCACCTCCTCGATGTCGAAGTGGCCAATCAGTTCCCGATGCCCGAGGATCTTGCGTGGTTGACGGCTCACGTGTTCTGGGCGGAGGGGGCCGCCGCCTGCGGGCATCGACCCGCAGCGGCCGCCCTCGCTGAACGTCTTCTGCCGTGGCATGCCCAGATCGTCACCACTCACCTCACGATCACTGGGAGCGTGGCGCACTTTCTCGGGCGGCTCGCGCACGGGCTCGACCGCTTCGACGAGGCTGATCGGTGGTTCGGTGAGGCGCTGGCCCGCCATGAAGGACTATGGGCACCGTACTTTGTGGCGTTCACCCAGACCGCCTGGGCTGCGCTGCTCAGCGACCGAAACCAACCGGGCGACGGACAACGGGCACGAGCCCTGATCGATGCCGCCCTACCCGTCGCAACCGAGCGCGGCTACGGCTACGTCGAACGCGACGCCCGGGAGTTGCTCGAGCGCTTTGAGTAGCTCGCTCCAGTCACCGGCCTGTCACCAAATGTGCGCCCGATCCGAGCCTTGGACCTCGCCTCAACGTGCTGCGTCCTCAACCGGTCAGGGGAAAGGCTCGGCAATCGAGAAAAGCCCCGCACCAACGTTTGGACCTGGCCCTCCAGGGTCACGCCAGTGCCCCTGGGCCCCTCGGCTGCAGGTGTCTTGTGACTGCACGCATGGTGTCGGAACGAGCTGCCGCCTCATCCCGAACCGCTTCGAGGCCCATCCCCGTGATTCCGTAGTAGTGCCGCACTCGACCATCGACGATCTTTGTCTCTGTCTGTTGAATCAGGCCCCGTTCTGACAATCGGTCGAGCGTGCCGTAAAGCGTGCCCGGCCCCAGCTTCAGGCGATCGCCCGAGAGCTGCTTGACCTCACCGATAATGCCGTAACCGTGCAGCTCTTGGTCGGACAACGCTACGAGAATCAAAAAACTGGCTTCTGGAATGGCCTTTCGCATTCCTTCGATAATGTATCACTCGCCGATATATATCAACCCCCTTCGTGGCGGGCCCCTCGCCAGTTCGAGCGCGCAGAACCGGACGGCGGTGGGGCCGTGGTCATGCTGAGGAGACTGAGCCCCTCCTCCGAGCCACGGAGTTGCACCGACTCTCCGGCTCACCGTTTCCAGACCCTGAGCGCAACGATCGCGGCCCCAACGGCGAACACTGCCGCGATGAGAAAGAGATCCAGTTCCGGTGCTGGGCAGTGAGAACGACTGCCCCGAGGCCCTGGAGGTGAGACTTGGGAGGGGTGCTCGCCGACGTGCGAGAGAGTCTCCGTGACGCTGACCCGTTCCTCGGGGACAGGTCGGACAAGCGTCCAGTTCAGGCCTCGGCTACACCCTTGATGGCTGCCAACGTCGCCCCAATACCGTTCTTCGCCCAGTCACTGCGTATGCCGATCTCCTTCGCCGCATCATCACCGAACATCTTCTCGAAGAAGGCTGAGCCCTCGGGAGGTAGCTCCCAGGTTTCAGTGACCTCGGTCCCTCCGTCCACGGCGACGAATGAGTAGCCCCAACGAGCCCTGGTAGGCGGCTCAACCACCACCCAGGTGAACTGGCGACCACGGTCTGCTCTGACGACCTCCGAGCGCGTCTCCCATGTTCGCTCTGGGCGCTCATTGCGTCCAGTGAACTTGGCACCGACATCCGGTCCGTCGCCTTCGTCCCACCAACAGGCCGTGCACATTGGGCTCCACTCGCCCACGCGGGTCACGTCAGCGACCAAGTCGTAGAGGGACTCTGGCGAGCGCTCGATGATGATTGAACCGGAGTGGCGCAGCGTGTCCATCGCAACAGTATGGCGAATCGTACCGGAGTTGTCAGCTGCCCCGGAAGGGACCCCTGTATTGCAATCCGGTGACAGGTGACGGTTTTTCCAACCCCGGGTTGGCGTTGTTGGGGTGCAGGGCGATGACGCGGGGGCGGGTGCGAAGTAGTCGGGCCGATCAGGGAGCTGGCCATCCCCAGGAGACGGAGGATCAAGCGATCAGCAGGCGAAGGCCAAGGTCCGCCGTTTCGAGACCCAGGAGGTCGCTATTGCGTTCGGCCCACCGACCGGATGCGAGGTCATCATGGAGACTCCGCACTGCCCTCTGTTCGGCGTCCGTCCCGACTCTGGCCCACACCGATATTCCGCGACGCACGTTCTCGTCGAGGTATGCCTCAGGCCGGCGCCAATACGCCTCGAAGAAGCCGTCAACGCAGTCCCACGGAATGAGCACCGGCTCAACCCGGGCCCCTGACGCACTGGCCAGCTCGGTAGCGAGGCCGATGGGGGAGGCAGCAACCTCGGGCAGGTAGTCACGAGTGAGCCAGAACCGGTTGCGCCAGGCCCGATCATTGGTGTCGCAGGTGAATACCACCACGCGGCGAGCAACGCGTTGCATCTCGTGGATACCGGCGATCGGGTCCGGCCAGTGATGAACGGTGGCAAAAGCCATCGCCGCGTCGAAGCGCTTGTCCTCGAACGGGAGGCTCGCCGCGGTGGCAGCTACGCACACCGCTGCGTTCGCGGGACGCTGCGCACGCATGACCGTTGATGGCTCCACCGCGGTGACGTCACGGTCGGGGGGCTCGTAGCTGCCGGTGCCGGCACCGACATTCAGCACGGTCCGTGCGCTGCCGAGTGCCGCCCAGACCTGCGCCGCGATCCGCGGCTCGGTGCGCCGCGTCGCGGTGTAGGTGGCACCGATGGTGTCGTACAACTGCGCCCGGGACATGGCACCTCCGTTGCCGGCTGTCACCACCCTACGCGCGCCCCGGACTGTTGCCCACCTTCGGCGCCGCGATCGATCTGCCGCTTCAATGGGAACGGATGTTTCGACAGACCACAACCGCCTCGGGCGCGGTCCTTCGCAAGCTGCCATCAACGTGTGGCTACACCGGTTGTCCACATGCCCCAAGGTACCGATCAGCCAGTCGATGACTGATCCTCTCCGGGTGATCCGCAATTGACCCTTTTCCAGGTGTTCGGGCGTCAGTTGCCACGGGGGCCCATGCGGGGCGCGATCGCTCAGCTGGGGTCCGAGATGTGCCCACGCCGCTTGGGCTTCACCACTCGACGCCAGTACTGACACAGAACTCATTTTGCTCGGGGTCCGACATTCTCACCCATCGGGTTCCTCCGAAGCTCTGCACGCCTTCGTCGATGCGATGAGCGCCGAGTGCTTCCAACCGGTGGATCTCGCCTTCGATGTCGTCGGCCACAATGTCGAGATGCATCCGGTTCTTTCCGGCCTTGGCCTCTGGGACGCCCTGAAGGATAAGCGGTGACGCCATCCCATCGGTGGGCACCAGAACAGCCATGTTCGTATTCGTGTAGTAGGTGCGATAATCGAGAGCAGCGCACCAGAACTCAGCGAGCCCCCTTGGCTGTGTGCAGTCGAGCACGAGTTCCACCCTTGCCTTGTGCCCCATTGCCTTTCCTCCAGATCGGATTGCGCAGAACACCGACGATATTGGGGAACACTACGGTGCCAAACTTGGACGATGAAGCCCGACCGGCCCGTTCCCTATCCCGAAGCGGATCTAGCCGGGCTGATTGCCCCAACCCCTGATGCTGCGGTGGCTCGCGTCGAGGCGAAGGGCGTCACGGGAGCCACTCTCCGGACTGCGTCGAAGGCGTACGTCAGGAACTCCTCCACGGCTCCTCCGGTCCCCAGCTCAACTTGTAACTGGGGTTCCCACCGCCACTAATCCAAGTGCCGATGCCGATGGCCACCAGCACCACTCCGATCACGATCCAGGGAATATATGTCACTTGTTCCTTCCTTTCGTTAGCTCAGGTCAGTCGTAATCGCCCGCTTCCGAGCCCCAGCGGGTTCACCACATTTCTCGGTGCAGGTGTTGATGACGGTCACGGTGCCGGAACAGCCGTTGCCGCGCTCCCGCCGGCGTCAATCCAACGGCGGCGAGCTCATTTGCACGGACCGCAGTAGCTGCTCTCATCGCTAACCGGGACAATCGGGACCGAACGACTTGTGCCATGTCAATGCCGCCTGCGCTGATGACCTCAGCCGAGCTTAGGACGATGTAGACCGCCAAATCCAGGGGTTCGTGTCGATGGAGCGATCGGCGTCCGTGGCAACCTGGCCCAGCCCGAACCTGCGGGTCAGTGGCACGAAGATCCCCCTGGTCCGGCGTTCGGGGACTCCCCGGAAAACGACGACTTGGAGATCACTCCGGTGGGGCTGAGCAGGACAGGACAGAATCTGATCTGATGAGCAACGTGGGAAAGGAGAGGGGCGTATCCGGCACCCGGAGTGGGGGTGCCGACGGCGGCGAGGAAGCAGCAGGTGCCGGATCAGTCGACGACCGTCACCTGCTGTTGGTCGGGGCCGGTCCGGGCCTTGGAATGGCGGTGGCTCGCCGATTTGCCGAGGGAGGCTACCGAGTGACCCTGGTCGCTCGAAGCACAGACAACCTCCGTGAGCTTGCGGAAACGTTGGCTGACACCGGCACCCAGATTGACACGATATCGGCAGACGCTAGCGATCCGGAGGCCCTGGGTGCAAGGATAAGTACCCTGTACCGCGGCCATGGTGCCCCCGGGCTGATCGTCTACAACGCGGTGATGGGAGCTCCGGATCAATTGCTGAGCTCAAGCGTCGCCCACCTGCAGACGGCCTATGCGGTCGACGTCATTGGCGCCGTCGTCGTCGCACAGGTCGCCGCTCCGGCCATGCGAGGCGCCGGCTTCGGCACCATCA
Source organism: uncultured Acidobacteriaceae bacterium (assembly GCA_963830285.1). Taxonomy (GTDB): domain Bacteria; phylum Acidobacteriota; class Terriglobia; order Terriglobales; family Acidobacteriaceae; genus Telmatobacter. Next base: position 375,002 of record CAWHLU010000003.1, on the reverse strand, counting down.
TTGTCACGGGAGGATGGTTCGCCGATTATCCGATCCCGGCTCTCGCAACCGTGTCCCTCGGCAAGGCGGCCCTCCGGTCGGCCGCGACGATGCTCGGAGCCGATTTGGAGGCGGATGGTATCCGCGTGGCGACGCTCACGATCGCCGGGCAGATCGTTGCTGGCACCCCGTTTGACCCGGAGCGTATCGCCGAGCGCTATTGGGAGGTCGTCCATTCGGACGATCCCTGGCAGGCGGAATTCCGCTTTACCGGCGAGTAGCTACGTCGGCATCTGAGCGGGTTTGGTCGTGAGCGCCGGCGGCGGCGGCTCGCGGCATATTCGCAGGACGGGCAAGGGAACTGGCGAAGGGCTGGAAGCCCTCCCGAGCATCAGAGCTGGTGCTGTGGTTGGAGCGGGCGACGGGAATCGAACCCGCGTTCCGAGCTTGGGAAGCTCGTGTTCTGCCTCTGAACTACGCCCGCGTGGTCTGCCATGGTATCCGAAGGCGGGAGTGCGCCGCCCCCCTCGGCGGCCGCCCTGGGGTGTCGAGTCGGCCCGGATGGCGCTGTGCCCATTGGGGGGACCGGCGATTCACCGGAGCTGGTCGACGTGCTTCACGTGGCCCGCATGTCGGGTGAACAGCACATCGTTGTAGCCCTGTCCGGGACCGACCATCTCGAAGGTGAGGGGTGGGACGTAGGAGAGGTAGAGCGCCCGCCTACCCTCGGCCGAACGATCGGCGGGTGGGGGAGCAGCGTGGAGGGTGTGGCCGAAATGCACGGTCACGTCGCCGGGCTCGGTGAACAGGGGAGTCACCGGTAGCTTCGAGGTCTCCGCCGGGCGCGGGAGGCGCGACGTTCCGAGATGGGAGCCGGGAATCATGAGCAGCTGGCCCGTCGATGCGGATGCCGCGTCGAGTTGGATCCCGACATTGATCATCGGACACTTCACCGGGTGCCCACCCATGCCACAGTCACGGTGCCAAGGGAGGTCTGCCAGACCCTCGCCCGCGCCGGGGACCTTGATAACCACACCGTCACCGTCGAGCCGGTCCTGAGCGTCACGGAGATCTGACCCCGCCAGTGAGGCGATACGGGTGAAGCGCGGATCGGACCCCAGGGCGGCCACCCGCTCGGACCGCTCGTTCAGATAATTGACCCTGCTGCAGACATCACGACCGTCGACGGTGGTCCACCACGACCGTCGATCATCGGGGCGGGCGGCGGTGACCGCGGCATCGACGACCGACCGGAGCTCGTCGATCTCGTGGTCATCGAGGACCTTACACAGGTGCACGAATCCGGCCCTGGCAAGAAAATCGGCGATCTCGGCATCGTTATCGTCCAGGTTGAACGATCGAGAGAGATCGAGGGGTACTCCGTCCCCGTCGAGGATGGGTGGTGGGCAATCGATGTCGTAGATCGCCTGCCCCGCGAACGCGACCCGGAGGGACGGCTCCCAGCGGACCAGTTGCCCGAAGCTTCCTCTGGCGATCGAGAGTCGGTCGGCGTAGAAGATGGAGAAGCTGGAATGGAGCTCCCAGACAAAGGCGCACCACTCGTCGTAGGAGAGCTCGACGACGGTGTGGGCACCATCGGCGCCCCGCTCGACGGAGAACGTATGACCGGTTGGCTGATAGGTATAGGCACGACCGTCGGTAAGCTGGAGGGCGAGGGGTTGAACGACGGCGGCGTCAGCGTCAGAGAACACCCGTTTGCGAGTCCGCAGTAGACGTGGGAGCTCATCGAGGTGAAATTGGTCGAAATCGACGGGACCGAACCGATCACTCTCCACCGCTCCAAGGTAGTCGCGGCCAGTGTTGGTGGCCACCACTGCGCACAGGGCCCTGTCGGAGCTACCAGTGCGCCCACGGCAGCCGAGAGATCGGGCTCGGAGCCTTCTGCCCCGGAGCCCTGGGCGACGCCAGCCACAATCCACGAGCAATATCGATGAAGATGGGTCGATGAGCGAGCTCTACTGGGATCCCTTCGACCTGACCAGCAAGGACGATCCCTACCCGGTCTGGTCGCGGATGCGCAGCCAAACCCCGGTGTACCGCAACCAGCGGCTCGACTTCTGGGCCCTCAGCCGATTCGACGACATCGACGCTGCACATCGCGATCCGCAAACCTTCAGCTCTGCGCACGGAACCGTGCTCGAGCTCATGTCGGAGGCGGTGCTCCCCCCAGGGCTGATGATCTTCATGGATCCGCCTGATCACACCTACCTACGACGGTTGGTCTCGCGGGCATTCACGCCGCGCCGGATGGCGATGCTCGAGTCGGGCATTCGGGCCCTGTGCGTTTCCCTACTCCAACGACAGGAGGGGGTGGATCGTTTCGACTTCGTGCAGGACTTCGGTGCCCGCATCCCTGCTGCGGTCATCGCCGATCTTCTCGGCGTACCACCCTCCGAACAGGAGTTGGTCCGCACCCTCATCGACCAGACCTTCCACCTGGAGCCAGACGTCGGTATGGCCAACGAGGAGTCGCTCGAGGCAATGGGCCGACTGAACACCTACGTCTCAGCTCAGTTGATTGAGCGGAAGACGCAGCCTCGCGACGATCTGTTCACCGAACTGATCGAAGGAGAGATCATCGACGACGACGGTGGAGCGCGCCGGCTGACCATGGAAGAGGCGACGTCCTTCGCGTTGTTGCTTGCCAGCGCTGGAACCGAGACGGTGGCTCGACTCATCGGGTGGGCCGGACTGGTCCTCTCCGACCACGCCGACCAGCGCACCGAACTGGCTGCGGACCCGGGTCTCCTCAATGGAGCGGTGGAGGAGCTGCTCCGCTATGAGCCTCCCTCACCGGTGCAGGGGCGCTGGACCACTCGGCCCGTCGAGCTCCACGATGTCACCATCCCTGCCGATTCGAAGGTTCTCCTACTGACCGGGTCAGCCGGTCGGGACGAACGTCACTTCGCCGACCCGGACCGCTTCGACATCCACCGCACGATCGATCACCACGTGTCCTTCGGGTACGGCATCCACTTCTGCCTGGGCGCTGCCCTGGCCCGGCTGGAGGGACGGGTGGCACTCGAAGAGGTGCTCAGGCGCTTCCCCGAGTGGACCGTGGACAAGGGCAACGCCGTGGCACTCCACACGAGCACCGTCCGCGGCTACTCCAAACTCCCGGTGTTGGTGTGAGGTCCATGGCGACCAGGCAGGAGGGCCCGTTTAGCGGCTGCGCCGGTGGGTACAGACCCGTGGGGTTGTCGGCCTGCCATGAGGGTGGGCGTGGCAGGCCGAGATGTCGGCAGGGGACTCCCTGCCCCGACCACCAGGGTTTAGGCCGACCTCATCCAAATCGGCGTCGGTGACGAATGGAGCACACCTGCCATAGATGCCGGCCCCGCCTCTATTCAACCCCATCCCGAAGGGGCCGGCATCGGGCAGGGCAGGCGTCCCGGGATTCGATTCGCCACAGCGGGTCGCTGGGACGAACGATGGTTGGGGCCGCGGATGCGTGTCGTCCGTTGTGACAAATGAGTGCGACAAGTCATCGGGCCGGTGCTGGCCGGGTTCTTCGGGACCGGTCCGCGCTCAACTCCGGCCGCCGGCCGAATACAAATTGGCGTCCCTGCCGGTGCTGGCCCTCCCCTGCCCCTCGTGGGGGCCGGCAGACCGGCAGGGTGCAGTCCTCGGCGCCACTGCGTGGGTGGGGCCCCGGAATGAGAGAGGCGGATCGGTGACGACGGAGGAGCTCGATTTCGCAGGCATCGTCGGATGCCCCCATTGTTGCGGAATCATGACTGGACCATGGAAATCGCACTCGTCGACGTGCCCGAACAGTGGAGCTCAGCACGAGTGCGAGAAGTGTGACCGAGCTGAAGAGGATTTTGCTGAGTGGGTGTCGAACTGGGGTCGAAGGATCTGAACCTTGCCTCGTGGGCTCATGTTGTCGTCAAGGTGTCAGGCATCGATTCCCTGGGTAGGTAGCGAGCTGGGTAGGTAGTGAGTGGTGCCTGGTTATCTCACCTTCCGCCAACGATGGGACTTCAGTCCGTGCGCCTCACATGCAACTTCCTTCAGCGCTGGTATCCGGACCCAGGGCCTACATCGACAAAGGGAAGCGCCGTGGCCGCGGTCAGCCACGTCTATCTCAATTGCCCTTCCTGGCCGAGAGCCAGGAAAGCCGCCTCGGTGGCTGCCCGGAGCTCACGAGCACCGGCGCTTCGGTGCTGATCTGGATGTACTCGGGTTCGCCCTCCAACGGCTGTGCGGCTAGGCACGCTCGTTCGGGGTGCTGGCTCGGCCAGTGGGTGGTGCCCCCAGGCACCTCGAAGCCTGAGGATTCGACCCAAATTGATCAGGCAAGAGATGGTGGGGGAAAACCAATTCGAACCATCTGCGTTCAGCTCATCTCGACGGTAGAAGTCGGCGCGTGGTGGATCTGTCGGTTCTCCGCTGACCGCGGTTTCGAGGTACAGCGCGCCGCGGGTCAATCGTCGCAGGGAATCGATTGCCAACAGTGGGTGACGCAGGTGGTATAAGACTCCGAGGAAGAGAACCACGTCGAACTGCTCGTCGAGAAGCTCAGGCAGTTGATACACAGATCCTTTGACGAACTCCACTTGAGAGCCCAGCGCGGTGCGGATCTCGTCGAATCCGAAGCGATCGGCATCGTAAATGTCAACGGCCACAACTCGCTTCGCGCCCCGCATCTCGGCAATGAACGCCGCGCCTCCATTGGTCGTTCCGATGTCGAGCACCGAAGCACCTTCCAACGACGCAGGAAATCCGACTTCGTCCAACAGCCATTCGATGTCGTTGACTCCAGGCGTGAGCACCTCATCCGAAAGGTGAAAGCGTTGGTGCCAGAAGAACTTGGACCCAGCAATCAAGTCGGCGGCCTTGGCATCACTCAGCATATGTTTTGCTTCCATTCAGAGTCTTCTGTCCGAGGTCCGAGCAACGCTAGTTTACTGAGGCGCGCAGGCCGACTCCGGGATTCTCCGGACAGTCTCCGGCAGTCCTGTCTACTAGTGTCTCCGACGTTCCGAAGTTAGTGGAGGTAAGTCCGTGGGTCTCACCATTTGCACGATCGTGGCCCGCAACTACCTGCCTCAGGCGCGCGTTCTAGCCGAGTCATTTCGGTCGGTTCATCCGGACGGACGGATGGTGGTCTTGATCTTCGACGACCTGCACCGGGAAGTAGATCCGGTCCTAGAGCCATTCGAGGTCTACCGGCTCGAGGACCTGGGGATGGACGTCTCGGAGTTTCACCGGATGGCGATGATTTACGACATCATGGAATACGCCACATCGCTCAAGCCGTGGCTTCTCGAAGCAATTCTGGACTCCGGCGCCTCCCACGTCCTCTATCTCGATCCGGACATCCAGGTGTTCGACTCCCTCGACCGGCTTGCCGAACTGGCAGTCGAACATGGAATCGTCTTGATCCCGCACGCCACCGTTCCCTATCCGCGTGACGGAAGGACAATCGTAGAGAACGCGATCTTGTTTGCGGGGATCTACAACTTGGGATTTATCGGGGTTGGCCAGGGCTCGCGCCCGTTCCTCGCCTTTTGGCAGGAGCGCCTGCGACGAGAATGTGTCAACAATCAGCACGAGGCGCGATTCGTCGACCAGCGTTGGGTGGACTTTGTGCCGGGAATGTTTGACAGCGTTGTCGTTCGAGACCCCGAGTACAACGTCGCATATTGGAACCTCCACTCTCACTCGTTCCGATGGGCAGGTGAACGCTACGAGGTGGACGGACGCCCGCTCTGCTTCTTTCATTTCAGCGGCTACTCCCCAGACGCTCCGTACCGCTTAAGTAAGCACCAGGGTCCAAAGCCTCGGATCCTTATGAGCGAACACCCCGACCTTGCTCGTATTTGCGAAGAGTACGGGAAGTTACTGATCGACCACGGTTACGGTGCCCACCAGGGATCTCGGTACGGGTTTGAGCAGATGGCCGACGGTTCACCAATTGATCAGGCAATTCGCTATCTCTACCGCCGCTGGGTCGAGGACTCAGACGACCAAGGCACGCCACCACCCCCTGATCCCTTCGATCCTGCCGAGGTGGACGAACTGATCGCCCTACTCAACGAGCCCCCGAATGTGGATTCGGATCTGGGGAATCTGACCCTCTATTTGGGCACCATGTACGGGTCACACTCCGAACTCCCAGATTTGTTCCCTGATCCGCAGATCACCGATCGGCCGGCGTTTTTGGAATGGGCGCAGGAGCAGGCAGAAGCCGGCCGGATACCCCACGCCCTGGTCACTGTGCCGCCGGGCACTGGCGACCCGTCGGAGGTGCCGCCACTCCGAGGTAGCAGCACATGGGCATCATCGGATGCTCTCGAAGCCGGAATTGTGGTGGCCGGGTACTTGAGCGCCGAGTTGGGGGTCGGCGAGGGCGGCCGTCTGACCGCTCGAGTCGTCGAGGCAACAGGCGTCGATTTCACGACGTTCACGGTGACCTCCTCGAAGAGCCGTCAAGAGCATCCGTTCACAATGCAGGGGGCGCCCAAACGCAACCTCGACACAAACATCGTAGCGGTCAACGCCGATCAGTTCCCCAACTTTGTGTCGGAGATGGACCCGGGTTTCTTCTCCGGCCGCTACACCATCGGGCAGTGGGCGTGGGAGGTCGATGAGTTTCCACGGAAGTACTGGCCAGCCTTGGACCTGGTCGATGAGGTGTGGGCGCTGTCCGAGTTCAACCGGGCATCGATTGCTGCCGTGACCGACAAGCCGGTCTTCACCGTTCCGCTTCCGATTCTAGAGCCGACGGTGGCGCGTGGCCTCAGCCGGGCATCGTTCGGACTGCCGGAACAGCTGATGTTCCTGTATTGCTTCGATCTGCTGAGCATCATGGAGAGAAAGAATCCTCTTGGGTTGATCGATGCGTTCCAGCGCGCTTTCGCCCCGGGTGATGGCCCCGTGCTCGTGCTCAAGATCATCAACGGACATCTGCGTCTCGATGATCTTGAGCGAATCCGATGGGCTTGCAGAGCTCGCCCGGACATTGTGATCATCGATGACTACCTGCGCCATGATGAATATGGTGCACTCATGGCACTGGCTGACTGCTACGTGTCTCTTCATCGCAGTGAAGGTTTGGGCCTCACCATGGGCGAGGCAATGGCGCTCGGTAAGCCTGTCATCGCGACGGGCTACTCGGGCAATCTTGACTTCATGACCTCCGAGACGGCCTACCTTGTCCCGTGGAGACCGATCTCTGTTGGCGCGGACTGCGATCCGTATCCGGTGGGGGCCACGTGGGCCGACCCAGATCTCGACGCTGCCTCCCGCTTGATGCGACACGTTGCCTCCCACCGTGAGGAGGCGGCCGATAAAGGCCGTCGTGCCCGTCAGGCAGTCGAAGACGGGCACGGGATGGACCGAGCAGTGGAATTTGTGCGCCAGAGGTTTGAAGCGATCCAGCGGGATCGATCGATTGTTGCTCAGCGTGCGGGGAGAGTGCCGATCGACCTGCCGCCCAGTGCTGAGGCGCCCGCTGCCCGTTCCTTCTCTCCGGTCCGTGCCGTTGCACAACCGATCATTCGTCGACTGCGTCAACGCCACGACGAACACCACGAGGTTGGGAACAGAGCGATTACTGCAGCCGTCGACGCACTTGCCGTTGCGCAAGATCAGGTCGAGCAAAAGTATGAGGCTCTCACGACCAGCATCAATCGCTCGGCCGTCATAGCGCAGGCGGAGCTCGCTCAGCTGCAGCGAAGCGTGAGCGTTCTGGCCGGGACATATGAGCATCTCGAGGCGGACCTCACCGACGGACCGGTGGGGAGGATTTCTCTCGAGGACATCTACCGCTCAGTTACCGGGCTTCGGGCCATTCCCTACATGGGCGCGTCGCCCCCGTTCTTGCTTTCGAGCCCGGAGGGGAACAAGACGATCGGTTACTCGTCGTCGACCGGGCGTGGCCAAGAGGGGTACGCGGGGTTCGAAGACGTGTTCCGCGGTTCCGAAGAGTTGGTCCAAGGCCTCCTCAGCTACTATCGGCCGCTACTCGCCAACTGCTCCTCAGTGGTGGACGTCGGCTGCGGCCGAGGAGAGATGCTGGACCTATTGGCGGACGCAGGGACCACCGTGACGGGGGTGGACACGGACGAGTCGATGATTCAACGGTGCCAAAAGAAGGGTCATGACGTATCCAATGAGGACGCCATCACATACCTGGCGCGCCAAAAGGACCAATCGATCGGCGCTGTGTTCTCCGCTCAGGTCATCGAGCATCTCCCATACGACGAATTCCAAGAGTTGCTTCGCCAATCCCTCCGCGTGCTCGAGCCAGGTGGGATCTTGGTGGCCGAGACGGTGAATCCGCACGCGGTGCACGGCTTCAAGACGTTCTGGGTGGACATGACCCACCGGGTTCCGATCTTTCCGGAGGTGCTGATCGCGCATTGCCGAGATGCTGGATTCGCTCAGGCGGAAATCGTCTTTCCGGGTGGTACGGGCGAACTCGAGGTCGATCGATGGGTGGCAGGGCAATATGCGGTCATCGCCCGCACGGCCAGTTGACCGTCGGGTGAACGTGCTCCCTCATAGGAGGCACTCTCGGCCTACGGCGTAGCCTGCAATCCGCCCTCAGGATGCTCTGGCCTTGGTGCTCGTCCGGCGACCGAGGTCAGCCATCGACCGTGCAGTTCAGATGGACCGGGACCGACCCGCCTGATCCCGTCGTGAACATGCCGGACGGACCGATGATTCGTATGGCAGAAATAGCACGGTTGGCGCTCTTCGACTGCCCGATGGGTTCCAGCTGAGATGGTGAGTTCACGTAGCCGCTGACATTGAGTCCACCCGAAGCGAGCGCCCATACGAACTGGAAGGGACCAATGGTCGATGCACCCACTTTCAGATCGATGAAGACCGCTGGGTCGCGGAACAGGAACTCCGTCAAACGAGCTGCCGGGGTGAGTTGCAAATTGAAGGAAGCGATTGTCGAGCCAACGGTGCACCTCGGGATGTCCACCCAGTGCCCGATGACCATGGATCTGGTTCCTGCCGGTCTCGTCGTCGTAACCCTGGGGTGCCAGTGGAAGAGCACGAGGCCATCGATCGACTGGACGATCGTGTAGTCGGTGAGGAGGGAATTGTAAGTGGCCGGGGGCGTCCAGAGTGTGTATTGCCCTCCGTTGCCCGAGTACTCGAGTAGTACATAGGGGATGCGTTTGCTTTTGAGGAAGGACGCATCCAGTTGGTCCAGCTGAGGTGTGCTCACCTCATACATCTGTGGCACCGGCAGGATCACCTGACGAAGACCGTACGCGGGCCCGATGGTCAGGTTGGCCGGCATTATGGCCACCGATCTCGTGCCGATGGCTCTGAGCATGCTGCCCGGTATCCGATAGAAATGCCGTAACCGCGCCTTTGCCGTGGCGTTGCTCTGCGCGTACGCCGCAGGTTCGAAGACATGTCCAACTCCCGTGCTGGTTGCGGTCACGTTGGCGCCGGGCGAGGTTGCGTTCGCTATCGGGCTGGGCGACAGGGCTATCAGTGAGAGAGCAATGGCGGTCAGCGTGACGATCGCACCCTGGATCGAAACGGTTCCGGATGGAATTACGGCGATCAAGACGAGCGCGGCAAAGGCAAACCCAATGATCGCAAACGAGATATGACCTCCACCGAAGGCGAAATCCTGTCGGACGATCCCCTCCTTCCACCAAAAGAAGGCTACGCCGCCGGTCATCACGATGGTCCAGAACACCCGCATTCTCGTATGAGAGGAGCCGAGGTCAGGTCCTGATCTCCTGAACGATCGCCGCAGTGCGGGGATCGCTACTAGAACGCCAGTGAGGGCGGCCAGGCCGAGAAGAAGGACGACCTGATACGTGTAGCCCGATAGGGACTCAGAACCCGGGTACCCGGAGATGATCTGCACGGTTCCACTGATGAATCCAGGAAGTCCTCCAAGGCTCTGGTTGGCGAATAACCAGAACACCACGAAGAAGAAGGGATAGGCGACCAGACAACAAAGGGTGAGCCACGCTTTTCTCCGTCCCGTGATCTCCGACGAGGTCAGGAATGAGCCGATCACGCAGGCGATCACGATCAGCGAGTAGGGAACCACACTGCTCTTCACCAGGGAGTCGAAGGCCAAGAGTGCCGTGATCAAAACGACACGCACGTTGGTCCCCACCCGTTCACTCATTGATCCCATGAGATCTGCCGCGATCATCAACACGACCGCACCGAGCAGCACATACAGGTCCTGGGCCAACACCTCGAGAACCGTCAGGATGACGACGGCGGCTAGGACAAGCAGCTCATAGCGCGATGCCTCTCGCAAACGAGGTGACCGACGCAGCATGGAGATCACCAGGACCAGAAAGACCACCTTCGCGATGATCGTGACCACGATGGTGAGGATCCACATGGCTCTCGGTCCGCCTTCGATCGGCAGATTGAGGTAGCCCCAGGGACCATAGGTGAACAAATACTGTGATCCGAACTGAAGATGATTGTGAGCTGCGACATACTGTGCCCACTGCCACGAGTTGTCCAGCGTGTCGAACGTACCGAACATGTTCTCGCCAGTGAACGGGGAGGCGAACAGAATGGCAGCGATGAGGGCAAAGGCAGCGATGGCCAATTGCTCGTGCCGGCGTGGGGAATTGCGCGAAGAGTGCTCGGCCATCAGCGCATGCAAATGGAGATAGACAGCCGCTTCAGCGTCACAAACGCAAGACTATGCGTAGAGCCTCAGCGGATTGGTGACGGTGGTGGCCACCAGGGTTGAGATGACCCCTGGCGCATAAGGAACCGCTCGAAGTTGCGGCAGATGTCACTACCGTGACCACATCCCTTCCCTCTTCACAGTCAGCTCTTAAGATCTTCCAAGAATGAGCCGCTATTCTCCCGACGCCCTAGGACACGCACCTCCGGAGCGCCGCCAATTGACTGATTCTGAAACGATGAGCCCTGCCGCACCCTTGGGCATCGTCCATATTCCCAAGACTGGTGGCTACGCAGTGCGCAGTGCGCTGAGCGCCGTGTGCAGGCTTGACGAAAGTCCTGCATACCACGACGCCCAACTCATCGCAGGCACCTCCATCAGGGACCTCCCTCGCCCCACGCAAGACACGTTCGTAACCGCTCGGCGACTGCGAGAAATCGGCCATGGTCGACAGGTCCTCATCGGCCACTACTCAGCCCCAACGCTTGTAGCGGCCGGATGTGCCGAGCTAGCGGTCCAGTTGCGAGAGCCGCGATCGCGACTCCTCAGCCTTTATCGCTACTGGCAGTCCCAGCAAGCCATTCGCGAGGAGTGGGGTCCATGGGGCCTGACAGCACTTGGGTCCTCTGACCTGCCCTTCGACAAGTTCATTACATCGCCAGGGGTGTGGCCGGCGACCAGCAACGCGGTCGCCCGACAGTTGCTCGTCAGCCGAACTCCGAAAAACCCCCGAAGTGCTGGACGAATGACCTGGAATGCGCTGAATGGCAAGGGCTATGACGCATTGATCGCCAGGTTGTCGATCGTCGAGTGGGGATCCGAATCGCAACGCTTTGTGGATCGGATCTGCGCCAAACTCGCAATTGACGAACCAGTCGTCGTGCCAAGAGAGAACGTGACCCACATCAGCGGATGTCACCAAATCCTCCGGCCATCGGACCGGAACCATCTTGATGAGGCGACCCAACTCGACAGGGAGATCATCGCCCGCCTCACGTCCATCGACATTTTGCCGAGGCGCACGTCCTCTGAGCTGGACGATGAATTCGAGCTGACCGCCACACGGTTGGGATTTGACCTTCGATAAGTGGCTCGCTCCTTCGAAGTGGGGAGCATGAGGTAGCGAGTCATCCGACGCCGCGACCGGGGCCCCGCCATCGTTGGAGTCGTTCAACGACCTCGTCAGACGGCTGCGGTCAAATACGGCGGATTGCGAGAGGATCGACCTAGTCTGTCCAGATGATCGTTGCCTCAGCAGCCCCGTGCTCCGAGTGAGCAGTCACCTCCGAGACCTCCGCGCACAGCTGGATGGGAGTGCGCCTGAGGGACCGACTCGCTACGGTCCATTCCGCGCATGGCATGGCGAATCGGGGCTCGCCTCACCCGCCATGAGCGAGAGCATATGACAGGTATTCTCAGCGGAATCCTCGACGAACTGGACTCCCTCGAACAAGGTGCCGGGCGTCCCCTCCTGAATCACGGGTCTGGTCCGCAGGTGGTCAACTGGTACGGCCCGGCGTTGAGGGAGGCTCTGGCGACCACGGGCTTCGATGCCATCGTGACGTCGATACCAAGCCACATCGGAGATCTTCTCTATCCGACGTTCGACCGTTTCATGCTGCCCGCGGTGAAGTCGACGGGAACCTGGGAGGCCGAAGAGGCCGAGTTCGTTCGTGTTCGGCTACGACAGGGTGGACATGCACTCAATATCGGAGCCAATGTCGGGTTCATGACGCTTGTGATGTCCCATGCTGTCGGCCCGGAAGGTCTGGTCATCGCTATCGAGCCGGAACCCTTCAATTTCGGCCTGCTATGGGAGAACGTTCGTCGGAATCGAGCCACCAATGTGCTACCTATTCATGCCGCAGCTGGAGAGGAGACGGGCAGCACTCGGCTCAATCTGTCGCCCGATAATTCCGGCGACCACCGGACGGCTCCCCATCCGGTAGGAGTTTCCAGCATCGAGGTTCCCATGATAGCCATCGATGATCTGCTCGGAGACGTGCAGGTCGACGTGGTGGCAATCGACGCCCAGGGATTCGATCATCGGATCGTCCGCGGGATGGCAAAGCTGGTTGCGAGGTGCCGGCCTCCGATGCTCGTCGAATTCTGGCCCACAGGCATTCTCGAATCTGGAGGAGAGCCCTGCGTCGGTCATCGACGAGTATCGAGATCTCGGTTACCGCGTCGAGCTGTTCTCGAAGAATCTGGATGTCACGGAACTCCCCGCTGGGGAGATCGTGTCGATGGTGCTCGAGGAGAGAGACCATGGGACGTTGGCCCTCACCTGACCTCCGTGTTGATCGCTCGACCATGGCGAACGTACCGGGGTGGGCCCCATCCATCGGCCAGCGTTCAAGAAGAGGAATACACCCTCCGCCTCCACCGATGCATGGTCATTTGTTTCGGTTGTCGGCAGGGAGGAACAGGGCTACCGTAACTCTCGGGTAGCCACGCCTTCGGCTGCCGTGCCTGTCCCAGGGTGGGCGTTTCGTCCCGAGCGGACCGATGCGTGGCCAGTTCATTGTCCCCAAGTGCTCGACGAGTTGGGAGCAAGAAATGGCACACCGACGTACAGCCCTTGTGGCGGCCGCAGCCGCCCTCATCTCATTGACCATGGTAGGCGCTGTGGCTACACCGGCATCTGCCAAGGTGGTCACGCCGTCCGGGAATGTCACGTGCAAGGTGAGCGGCAGCCTCAGCTTCACTCCGCCCCTCACTCCCGGCAATGGCACGCCGAACGTCGCTGATGAACTCATCTCGACCACCCTGTCGCTGTCTGGCTGCGCGGGTTCCTCGGACCCTGTGGGCCAGGTCCCGACCGCCTCCACCTCGGTGGTGACTAAGGCCATCAAGATCAAGGCCATCAAGATCGGCCGGACCAAGTACGCCGGTGGCTGCAACACCTTCGTGTCAGCGATCAAGGCCACTTCCATCGAGAGCACGATCACCTGGAACAACGGCATCAAGCTCTCCAAGACGACGCTCGGTAATGTGCAGCTCAACGAGATTGCTCCCTCGAACTCCATCAGCGCTAGCGGAAGCGCAACCGGGTCGTTTGGTGGTCGTCGTTCTCCTGAATGCGCAGCTCAACTCCGCATCGAGCACCGCCCTCGGCACCTGCCTCGTTGGAAGCGGTCCCTCCGTTGCCAGCGTGACCTTCGATTCCTCGACCAGTTCGATCACGCTTCGCCCAATCACCGCCTATGTGACCAACGAAGGAGCCGACACGGTCACCCCGGTCGACACGGCCACCAACACCGCTGGTACCCCGATCACCGGCGTCCTCAATCCCTTCGCCATGGCCATCACGCCCAACGGAGAATCGGCCTATGTGACCGACTTCATCGGCCCTAGCGTCACGCCGATCAACTTGGTCACCAACACCGCGTCGACTCCACTCACCGTGGGGACTCACCTCGAGGGGATAGCCGGCATCGCCATCACGCCAGACGGGACCACGGCCTATGTGACGGAAGGAGGGGACAACACCGTCATCCCGATCAACACGGCGACCAACACCGCCGGAACCCCGATCGCCGTCGGCACCGATCCCACTGACATCGCCATGGCGCCCAACGGGGCTACGGCCTATGTGGTCAACGAAGGGGACAGCACCGTCACCCCGATCAACACGGCCACCAACACGGCCGGGACCCCGATCCCTGTCGGCACCAGTGCCGACGCTATCGCCATCGCTCCCAACGGGGCTACGGCCTATGTGGTCGGCGAAGGGGACAACACCGTCATCCCGATCGACTTGGCCACCAAAACCGCTGGTACCGCGATACCTCTCGGCACGAGCGTGGGCCTCAACAGGATCGCCATCACCCCCAACGGGACCACTGCGTACGTAACAAACGACATTGGCATCGACGGCAACAGCGTCATCCCCGTCAACCTGGTCACCAATACCGCGGAACCGGCCATTGCCGTTGCCAATCAGCCGTTCGGCATCGCCATCACTCCCAGCGGGGCGACGGCGTATGTGGTCTGCGCCACCGACACGTTTGGGACCGTCACCCCGATCGACACGGCCACCAACACCGTCGGGACCCCGATTTCCGTCGGCGGAGGTTCCGCATTTGGGATCGCTATCGGCTGAGTCAGACCCCGCGAGGCACTCATACGCGCAAACGTTCTGATCAGGAGACAGAAGGCTCATGAGGCTCTGACCCCGGAGCATTTGGCGCGGATGGCGCCGGAGTTCAAGCGGCGACAGGCGGTGAATCAGTCGGTGGAGTTCCCTGGTGATTGAGGCCCGAGATGGTTGTCCGTCTATGCTGCCTCGGGCGCAGCCCCGACGACAGTGTTCGTATCCGTATCGGAGTTCCCCGACCGGAGGATGATCACGATGTTGACCGCGATCAACCACAAGCCCAGGGCGGGCAGTGTCGCCCCGGTCGGGAGGCCCAGCACCGCGAACACCAACGCCACCCAGCCCAGCCAAACGGGCAGCGCCCGGTAACGAATGATCAGTAGCCCCGTGGCGAACAGAATGATCGTGCCTCCGGCAACGACCACTCCGGCGGGCAGGTTCTGTGAAAGGTAGTTCATGGTCTGAAATGCGGTGGGGGTGGCGTGATGGTAAGCCTGATTCAGGCTGAAGTACATCCCGGCAACCAACCCGCCGCCGGCTCCGAGCACTACGCCGCCAGCGAAGCCAACGGTGGCCAATCGGCGAGCAACGGGCTTCACCGCGACCAACCATTCTCGGAAGTACCAGAACCAGAACACTCCCACGACGACGGCGACCATGGTCTCGATGCCGTCCACGCCCAGCAGGTTCTTGTGATTGTTTGAGTTGTAGTAGTTGGCGATCTTGACCAAGCTCGCGTTGGAGGCTGGGGGGTTCGATACAAGCACCACCGACGCCACCAAGAGCACCACGAAGATCAAGCCACCGATACCAATCCAGCGTTGCAAACGATTCGTCATGATATTCCCCCTTCAGTTGGACCGATCATTCCCGCCTTTGTTGATGCTGATCCCCGACGGGCTGAATCCATGCCAGAAACGCCGATGTGAGACATCAGTGAAGATAGCTCACGAAGCCAGGTTTACTGGGGATCTCCCAGCCGTCCGCATCAAGGTTGATCTGCCGCCCGTCGACGCTCAGAAGTCGGGACCGGGGACGGGCGGACCCCGGGCCCGACGATTTCCATAGCGTGAGCAGCCGCAGGTCCTCGAGGTCGTCAACGTGGCCGTCGCAGGCATAGACCCGGTAGCGCTTAGGACCGCATCCCAGTGACCGCCTGGCGGAGTTCATCGGCCGGCCCGTCTGCCCGTCTCCGCAACTTCTCCCGGTGCTCCTGAATCTGCACCCGGATCACTGTGTACCCCGACAACGCAAGAGCCGCACCGGCGATCCAATCTGCCGCAAAACTGCCGCCGAGTCGCCCATATAACGAGTTCTCCTGGGCCCTTTTCGTGCCCTCCTGTGCCCGAGCCGGAGAGAATTCCGGAAATAAAATGCCCTGACCTGCGGGAAAACAGATCAGGGCATCGTGGAGGTGGCGGGAATCGAACCCGCGTCCTCCAGCTTCTCAATAGGCCTTCTCCGAGCGCAGCCGGTGTTGGGTTGTCGGGACCTGCGCCGCTACCGGCGGCAGCGCCGTTCCGTATCCGACTGAAATGTCCCTGACGGCCCGTCGGCGCAGCTGTCAGGTAAGTCCCACTTGATGGCGCCCGGTTCCGGCCCGTGGGACTGAGACCGGTCGGACGTCGCAGTTTCTAGGCTGCGAGCGCGAGCTGAGGCTCGGCGTTTATTTTTTGTTCCGGCTCTTTAACGTGGCTCCGGAGACCACGGCTCGCTTCTCCTACATCGACGACCAGAGTCGAAGCCTGTCACCCCCTGGGTAGTCCAACGGCTGAACGCTGTGTCCAGCCGTCACCATTGTACCGCCTGAGGCTGCAGCGCTGGCGGGGCCGCGCCAGTCACGGGAGAGATCGGGAGATCGCCGCAGATGAGCCCGCCCAGACGGTCGGCACACCGATCGGACACCCGGTGTCTCATCGCCCCGATCCGCCCCTGGTGGCGGCGCGGGCCTCCCGGGCCGCCTCCCGGCTGGCGTCCCTGGTGGCGATGGCCTGGCGCTTGTCGTACTGCCGACGTCCGCGGGCCAGGGCCAGTTCGACCTTGGCCCGTCCGTCCTTGAAGTAGATCGACAACGGCACCATGGTCAGGGACTGCTGTTGGGACCGGCCCATCCACTCGTCGATCTGGCGGCGATGCATGAGCAGCTTTCGGCGCCGATCCGGATCGTGGGCGCCGAAGCCGTTGGCCTGGGCGTAGGGGGGCACATGCACGCCGAACAGCCACATCTCACCGTCGATGATCCGGGCATAGGCATCCTGGAGGGCGATCCGACCGGCCCGCAGCGACTTCACCTCCGAACCCTGCAGGACGATGCCGCACTCGATGGTTTCGAGGACCTCGTAGTCGTGACGGGCGCGGCGGTTGGAGGCGACCACCCGGTTGGCATCGCTCGGCGCCTGGGCCGAGGCGCGGTGCCGGATCCAGCTCCACCCTTCTTCTTCCGTGCCGCGCTCATCCCTATCGGACGGTAGTCGCCCGATGCGGTCCCAGCTTCCTCTAGCGTGAACCACCATGCTGATCCTACCCAAGTCGGTGCACGATCAGATGGTGGCGCACTGCCTGACCGGACTGCCCGACGAAGCCTGTGGACTGCTGGGCGGCGACCTCGAAACCGGAGAGGCGGTCACCTGCTACCCGACCCGCAACCTGGCCGCAGTCGGCCAAGCTGTACACGGTCGACCCCAAGGAGCATCTTCGGGCCGACCGCGATGCCGAGGCCGCCGGATTCGATCATCGGCGTCTTCCACTCCCACACCCATACCGAGGCCTATCCCTCGCCCACCGACGTGGCCCAGGCCCCTGATCCCGCCTGGCACTACGTGCTGGTTTCCCTGCGGGACATCCAGCCGGTGGTTCGAAGCTACCGCATCGTCGACGGGGTGATCACCGAGGAACCGGTCAGGCTGTGGCCCGGGTAGAATCCCAACCGAAGTAGTCAACTTTCGACCCGCAACCTTCGCCGAACAACCGGATCCAGAGGAGAGCCTGTGCCCGTCCAAGTCAACTTGCCGACCGTGCTGCGGTCACATGCCGGAGGCGCGAAGACGGTATCGGCCGACGGGTCGACCGTCGGTGAGGTCCTCGAGTCCCTGGTCGGGCAGTATCCCGGGTCTGTCGGGCCAGGTCATCGACGATGACGGCGCACTGCACAAGTTCGTGAACGTGTATCTCAACGACGATGATGTCCGGTACCTTTCGGCGCTCGACACCCCGGTGGAGGACTCCGACGAGATCTCGATCCTCCCCGCCGTGGCCGGTGGAGCCACCGTGTCGGGGCGTCCCGTCACCCGATGACCGTCTTCGGCTCCGTTCTGGAGCTGATCGGCAACACGCCGATGGTGGACATCACCGGGTTGAGCCCCAATCCAGGGGTGCGGATGCTCATCAAGCTCGAAGGGCAGAACCCCGGCGGCTCGGTCAAGGATCGGATCGCGCTCTCGATGATCGAAGAGGCGGAGAAGGACGGCCTCCTCGAACCCGGGCAGACCCTGATCGAGCCCTCGTCGGGCAATACCGGTATCGGCATGGCCATGGTCTGCAAGCTCAAGGGATACCACCTCAAGGTGGTGCTGGCCACCAACGTGTCGGTCGAGCGTCGCCAACTCCTCGAGGTGTGGGGCGCCGAGATCATCGAGTCCCCGGGGTCGGAGGGCTCCAACGGCGCGGTACGGCGGGCCCAGGCCCTGGCCGCGGAGCACCCCGAGTGGGCGTTCCTCTACCAGTACGCCAATCCGGCCAATCCCAAGGCCCACTACGAGGGCACCGGCCCGGAGATCTGGCGGGACTGCCCCGAGGTCACCCACTTCGTGGCCGGGCTGGGTACCTCGGGCACCCTGCTCGGTGTCGGTCGCTATCTGAAGGAGCAGAATCCGGCCGTCAAGGTCATGGCCATCGAGCCGCCCGCCGGTGAGTTCGTCGATGGTCTGCGCAACCTCGATGACGGCTACATCCCGCCCATCTTCATCGACAACGACGGAGCCGAGCTCCTCGACGGGAAGCGGATCGTCCGGCCCCGCGAGTCCATCGAGTGGACCCGGCGCCTGAGCGACGTGGGGATCTTCGCCGGTCTCTCGTCGGGAGCGGCGTTGGCCGGCGCGGCCAAACTGGCGGCGACCATCGAATCGGGGACCATCGTGGTGGTCTCGGCCGACGGGGGGTGGAAGTACCTCTCCACCGGAGCGTGGACCGACGACCTCGACCTGGTCGAGGAGCGGGCCAAGTCGATCACCTACTTCTAGCGGGGATACGGGTGGTCGATCGACCCACCACCGTGCACCCTCCCGACGACGGGAGCGGACCTTCCCCGATCCGGACTGTCGCTCATGGTGGCCGGTTGCGACGGCAGCTGGACCGGCCCCGGTGGTGCCGGGAGCGGCTACGTGGTGGCGTCGGGGGGGACCCGCCTGCTGTTGGATGCCGGTCCGGGCACGTTTGCCAACCTGCAGCGACTGGGTCGATCCGGCGACGATCGACGCGGTGGTCATCTCCCATCACCATCCTGACCATTGGACCGACCTGTATGCGTGGCCACCCATGCACGGTTCGCCCTGGACGGGCGATGGATACCGGTCTATGCGCCGGCCGGCCTGGCCGAACGGGCCCGCCTGACGACTCCCCGGCATTCGACTGCCACGTGGTGACCGGAGGCGACCGGTGCGACATCGGGGATCGTTGACCTGCTCGTTCCGCCGCACCGATCACAGTTTCGAGACACTGGCCGTGCGCATCGACGGCGGGGATCGTTCCCTCGGCTACTCTGCCGACACCGGCCCGGATGGCCCCTGGCCGAGCTCGGCATCGGTCTCGACTTGTGTTGTCCGAGGCCACCTATACAGTCGACCACGAAGGGACCGCCGGACACATGAGCGGACGGCAGGCGGGCGAGCAGGCCCGGAAGGCCGGAGCCCGGCGGTCTGGTCATCACCCACCGGTGGCCGACGATCGACCGCATCGGCGCTCCTTGCCGAAGCCGAGACCACCTTCGGGAACCAGGTGGAACAAGCAGCCATCGGAAAGGAATTCGTCGTTGTGAACCGAAGGAACGACGGCCCGTCGTCGGCCGGACGATCCGACGGCCGGGCCACCGACGAACTGCGCCCCGCCTCCTTCGAACGGGACTTCACCGTCTTCGCCCCGGGCTCGGTGTTGGTGTCGATGGGGCGGACCCGGGTTCTGTGCACGGCCTCGGTGGAGGATCGGGTCCCGCCGTGGATGCGGGGGAGTGGCAAGGGATGGGTCACCGCCGAGTACTCCCTCCTTCCCGGCTCGACCGGCGAACGGGTCTCCCGTGAGGCGGCCAAGGGCAAGCAATCGGGTCGGACCCAGGAGATCCAGCGGCTGATCGGACGATCGCTGCGCTCGGTGTGCGACATGGTGGCGTTGGGCGAACTGCAGATCACCGTGGACTGCGACGTCCTGCAGGCCGACGGGGGGACCAGGACCGCTTCGATCTGCGGGGCCTACGTCGCCCTTCATGACGCCTTCACCCGGCTCGTCCAGAAGGGAACGCTGCGGGCCAACCCGCTGACCGAGGCGGTGGCCGCGGTGTCGGTCGGTGTGGTCGACGGGGTGTGCATGCTCGACCTGCCCTACGAGGAGGACAGCCGGGCCGAAGTGGACATGAACGTGGTGATGACCTCGTCGGGTCGTTTCATCGAGGTCCAGGGCACGGCCGAGGGCATGCCGTTCACCAAGGGAGAGCTCGACGAGATGCTCAGCCTGGCCGAGCACGGCATCGCCCAGCTGCTCGACCTGCAGACCGAGACACTGGCCGAGCCACCGACGCCCCGGTGACCTGGCGGCGACGAGCGATCCGTTTGGTCCTGGCCACCGCCAATCCGGACAAGGCGGCCGAGATCACCGCCATACTCGGGACGTCCCCGGCCTGGTCTGCTGCCCGCGACCGGTCGTCGGTTCCCGACGTCGACGAGACCGGGGACACGCTGGTGGACAACGCCCGGTCTGAAAGCACGGGCCCTGGTCGAAGCCACCGGGATGCCGGCGGTGGCCGACGACACCGGACTCGAGGTCGAGGCCCTCGGGGGCGCACCCGGCGTCTACTCGGCCCGGTTCGCCGGTGAGCACGCCACCTATGCCGACAACGTGGCCAAGCTGCTCGCCGAGTTGGCCCGGGTGGGAGCCGAGCGCCCGGACGAGCCGATGGCCAGGTTCCGATCCGTGGCCATGGTGGCGTATCCCGACGGCACGCGATGTCTGGGCCGCCGGCGAGGTGACCGGCGTGATCGCCCCGGAGGCGATCGGCGAGTCGGGATTCGGCTACGACCCGGTGTTCGCGCCCGAGGGCTACCAGGGGCGGACCTTTGCCCAGATGAGCGCCGAGGAGAAGCACCGGATCTCCCATCGGGGCCGCGCCTTCCGGGCGCTCGCCGACCTGCTTGGGATGAGGTCCGGAGTCCCCCTGAGCGCCGATACCAGCGGCTAGCGTCGGGGGCCTGCCCACGACGGAGAGACTCGGGTGAGCGACAGTTCGCAGGGCCGGTTGGTGGCTGGCCTCGGACGGCAAGTGGTACCCACCGGAGCAGGCCCCGGGCCCCGTCCCCACCACCCCGATCCCCGGCGGCCACCCGGGGCGGCAGCCCGGTCCGCCGACGATTCCGGTGGCATCCCGGGGGCCGGGTCGACCGCCACCTGGCTACGGGTGCCCCACCGACCTCGGGCTACGGCCCGCCACCCGGGCTCCCGGCTACGGGCCGCCACCGTCACCGGGCGGCTATGGGTATCCGGCGGGCTACGGCTACCTGCCGGTGCCGAAGACCAACGGCCTGGCCGTGGCGTCGCTGGTCTGCTCGTTCTTCTTCTGGATCTACGGGCTCGGCGCGGTGCTGGCCATCGTGTTCGGGTTCATCGCCCGATCCCAGATCAAGCGATCCGGGGGACACGCAGCGGGGCGAGGGGCTGGCGCTCGCCGGCATCATCATCGGCTTTGCCAGCCTGGTGATCAGCGCGGTGGTCATCACCATCATCGTCGTGGTCGGTCGATGGCACTGCCACGACACCGGTAACTGCACGTTCAACACCACGGTCAACACCGGCGACTGATGGCGCCACCGGGGAAGGAGTCGAAGAAGGGGGTAGCACACCGGTCCCGGCGGACCGGTGTGCCACCCCTCTGTTGGGAGGCCAGGAGCCGGATTCCGGCGCTTCGGGGGCTCGGCACCGCGCCTCAACTCCTGCCTCGTCTCAGGCCACCCCGTCGTCGTCCGTTCCGTCGGACTCGGAGATGGGTGCCCAGGGGTCCCCGGCGATCGGCGGCGGCATCATCGCCACATCGGCCAGGCTGTTCGAGTCGATCACTCGCCGCTATTGACTGTCGGACTCCCACCCGCTCGGGGGCGGCACAGCGGCGAGGTCTCCATCCGGGACTCGATTCGTCGGACTCGATCATCGGCGGTGACGATGGGCAGGGTGCTGACCGACCGATCCGCTCGTCCGCCGGGAATCCGCGAACGTGGCGGCCTCTTCGACGCCGCATCGGGTCGACCGTGCCAGGGGCCAACTCGATCAGCCCGGCCGCATGGAGGTCCCGAAGGGTCCGGAGGCCGACGATCTGTTCGCCCCGATCATCTCGAGGACCGATCTTGACCGAGTGTCCGCTGGTGCCGACCGTGGTCAGCACCCGCCACTGGTCGTTGCGGATCTGGACGTCCTGCCCCGGGGGGTCGGGAGACAAGGTGACCAGGGCCTCGAGGGGGACCACCTCGCGGATCTGCCTCCACTCGTCCACCTGAGGTCCGACCTCGGTCGAGGACGGACATCACCGGCACCGGACGGCTGCCCGTTGAGGAGACAGCAGGCCGGTGGTGAAGTAGAACCAGCCGTCGGTGACGCAGGCCAGCTCGAATACCGCCTGACCGATGGTCGTGGCGGTCGCCGACCTGGGCATTGGAGAGCTCGCCGCGGTCGAGCCACACCCGGCCGTCGACCGTCTCGCTCACCACCTGCGAGTTCACCGGTCTGGGCGGTGGAGGCCAGCATCGAAAGAACGTCCGACAGGCTGAACACCGACAGGGATCCGACCAGGGATGCGGCCGGCGCCTCTTCGGAGGTGTCGGTCTGGCTCATCGGCGGTCTCCCTCTCCGTGGTGGGCGATCCGAACAGCGGCGACACGCCGAGCGCGCCGGACGGCTCATCCGGTCACCGGCCGCGAATGTCGCTCCCAGGGCTCAGTCTGCCGATCCACCATCCGGTCCACCGTCCCGTTCTGGTTGTCCATTGCTGATCCTCCCGAGGACCCACGTCTCCTGGCCATCTGCCCGTGTCCTTCGATCGAGACTCCCTTGGCACCACAATAACCGCGTTTAGTGACTATCTCCACACTTAAAGTGGTATTTCTGCCGAATTGCCAGGCAGGCCTCGTGGACCGGAGCCCCAGCCGGCTGCCCCGGTCAGGCCGATCAGGGGCCCGAACGGCCACGGCTAATCTCGCAGCCATGCCGATGCCAGCCCGTTGGAAACCGGCCGTGGACGGCCTCCGACGGGCCCTCGCCGGCCTGGCCACCAACCACTCGGCCACCCGCCGGCTGATGGCGGTCGTCCGGCCGGGAGCTGACCCAGGCCGCCGAACGGGGCCTGGCCGTCGCCCGGGCCCGGGAGACGGGCATCGCCGACACCTACGGGGGCAGCTACTTCGGCGAGGGCCGCGACGCCTCGGGTGATCGTGCCGGACTGTCGGGATACGCCCGTTACGACCGGATCGCCTCCAACGCCGATATCGCCGGCTGGCTGCTGTGGAGGAACTTTCGGGTGGCCACGTCGCTCGACGTCGGCTGTGCCACCGGCTTTCTGGTCGAGGTCCTCCGGGAGCGGGGCATCGACGCCGAGGGTTGCGACGTCAGCCAGTTCGCCATCGATCACGCCTCCCCGGGTGCTGTCGGCCACATCCGGATGGCCAACCTGTTCGACGGCCTCCCGTGGCCGGATCAGGCCTTCGAGCTGGTGACCGCGCTCGAGATCCTCGAGCACCTCCCACCGGACCGGGTGCCCGTCGCCCTCGCCGAGCTCCACCGGGTCTGTGGCGGGTACCTCTACGCCACCATCCCCTCGTTCGGGGCGAACCGGTCGGGACCCGACGGGCACTTCGAGGGCAAGGTACGCCCCGAGCGGTTGGACCACTACCGCGCATCTGGGACCGGAGTACCCCGGGCCGGTGCCCGAGGAGGACCTGGCCGTGGATGCCGAGGGCAATCTGGTCGAGGGCCACCTGACCATCGCCTCGTTCGAGTGGTGGACCGAGCAGTTCGATGCGGCCGGGTTCACCCGCTGCCCCGACGTCGAGCGCCGGCTGTACGCCGACATCCGGCCGGCCGGCCTGGCCCCGTACTGGAACATCTACGTCTTCGAGTGCCGACGGTGCGCCCGAGCCGCCGACCGAGCCCGGGGCCCGGACCGCACCCTGGTCCAACTCGGGCTCGAGCCACCCGCTGTTCGAGCGATGACCGAGGCCGCCGACAGCCCGGGGTACTCGTCGCTACGAGGACTTCGAGCACCTCCGGTTCGACCGGCCCGCGCCACGGGGTCCTCCTGGTCACCATCGACCGGCCCGAGGTCCTCAATGCGGCCGACGAACGCCTGCATCGGGAGCTCGCCGAAGTCTGGGCGCGTGGTCGACGGGGACGACTCGGTGGCCGGTGTCGGTGATCACCGGTGCGGGGCGGGCGTTCTCCGCGGGGGGGACCTGGCCATGGTCGAGAGGATGACCACCGACCACGGCACCGTCGTCGAGCAGTGGGACGACGCCAATGCGGTCGTCGAGGAGATGCTGGCCTCGGTCAAGCCGATCGTCTCCGCCGTCAACGGAGTCGCAGTCGGCGCCGGGCTGGCCGTCGCCCTGTTGGCCGATGTGAGCATCGTTGCCGAGTCGGCCCGCTGTCGGACGGCCACGCCCGGCTGGGCGTGGCGGCCGGCGACCATGCCGCCCTGATCTGGCCGCTGCTGTGCGGCATGGCCAAGGCCAAGTACTACCTGATGACCGCCAGAGCAATTGACGTCGCTGGCTACAGCTCAGTTACCGTATTGCTGGTGTCGGTGACGGAACTGTCTTGCTGATGAAGGAGACTAAATGTTCGTGGCCGCAGGTGTGCCCGGTTTGGCGATCACCTTCCAGGCCGACGCACGGGTTCCCTCCGCATCGGAGAAGCGAAGCTTCTCGATCGCCAGTTCGCCTTCGATCATGTTGACTGTAACGGTGTGGCCGTCGAGGGTAATGGTGCCGTAACCGGTTGCGGTGGAGAAGAAGCTCACAAACGGATGCACCTTCAGCTTTGGCCCAAAATGCAATGTTTTATCGACGGCGGAGTAGCGGAAGCCGGATAGCGCGCTAACCAATGCGAAGCTCGACATGGCGCGGGCGTACCAGTTGCCGCACTCGTATTCGTTCCACGGATTGCGTGTGCGCCCGTCATAACGGCTGCGCGAGGCCTTGACGATGGAGAGGCCTTCTTCGGTGAATCCTTCATGGATCAGGTGCGATGCAACCTGATACTCAATCCCCGTCCACACTTCGTCGGAGTAGACGAAGGGCAGAGTGGGCTTGTTGCCTCGGGGCCAACTGCACAGAAGCAGGCCGGGTTCGTGGCCCATCGCGTAGCCGGGGCGTTGCGCGTTAGCGTGCTGGCTCAGGTCGCTCTTAAAGTTGTTGCGGAAGATGGACTGCAGGGTCGAGCGGATATTCTTCTCGGCGAGTGGGGTGTCGATGCCGTAAAGGCTCGCCATCCATGCTCCGATGACGCCATCGGACAAGCAACCTGAGCCATATTGATACTTCGGCCCCTCGCGCTTGAGCAGCTGCTGCATCTCGCTGCTTTTCTCGTCCACATGAGCGATGGACTGCGCAAATGACTGGTCGTGGAGATCCTGAAATCCAACCTTTTGCTGGAAGTAATCGCCATTGAACAGCGTCTCGTCCATGTACTTCGCGGAGCGCTGCGCAAGATCGCCGTAGAGCGTGGCATCGGCGGATTCAGCGACCGCAGTCGCCATTTGCGCCATGGCGGAAAGGGCCCCGAGGTAGATGCTGGTGCACATGCCGTCGGCCCCCCAGAATTCGATGTCGTAGGTGTTGTGGTGGGGCTCGAACAGAGCGCCGTGATGGTCGGGGTCCCACGTGGCAATACAGTAGTCGATACTGCGCTTGGCCAAGGGATACATCCGCTTCAGCCATGTTGCATCGCCGGAGATCTGCCAGTCGCGAAAGACCTTCATGATGCCGCCGAGCTGACCGTCGGCGGCTGCGGGGCCGGTGTGATCGACAGGGCCCTCAGGAATCGCACCGCGGAAATTCACATGCCCGCGATCGTCCATGGAGTGCACGAGTTCCAAATCGCGCAGGGTGCGTTCAAGCTGGGGGAAGAGATGCGGCAGAGCCTGAGCATAGTTCCAGACATGCGTGCACGATCCGTGACAGCAGCCGGCGTCGGGAAAACAGCCTTCCCATCCCCACACATCGCCGTTTGCCTGGCGGAGAACGGTGGGCGCCTTGAGGATCGCGAGGTTGGCGGAGACAGCATCGAGCACGTAAGCCGGAAACGTGGAACCAAAGATCGCGTTTTTGAACTGGATGGTCCTGGTACGGAGTGTGGCGTAGTTCTGCTCAACGTATGCAGCCACATCGCGAGCGTCCTTCCACTGGGTTGAGTAATAAGGATGCCAGGGCGGCGGAGCATCGGCCGGTACGGTGCGACAGCCTGCGGGGCCTTCAATCACGGCTGCGCTTTGCGCAGGGGCGATCCCGCCTTCGCGCAGATAGCAGTTCGGAAAATGCCAGGCGATCAGGATCGGGTAGGTGTGCGACTCACCGGGCGCGAGATGTCCATCGAGCAGGATAGAAGCCCCGTTTCGGCCGGCATTGTCCACGGTGTTGGATCCATCGTTCGTGGTGAACGCGCCAGTAGAGACTTCGCGCCAGAGTGCCGAGAGCGAGTCGAATTCCCAGCCGGGGCTGCGCAGCCACATCGCCTTGATCCTGGGCTTGGCGCCGATTGCTGTCAGCGTAGCGCTGCCGTAAGCTTCGGCGTTGGGTGCCTCGCGATTGAAAAGAAAGGCACCCTTGCCGGCGATTGCGGCGTTTGCGCTGGCAGCCTGGTCGGGACGGCAACCGGGGGCAAGGTGCGAAAGGTGGTAAGAGAATTCGTAATCGACCGGGCGCGAGGAAGTGTTGTGCAAGGTGTATTCAAGAATTGCGCAGGGAATTCCTGAGTTCTTGTCGTCGAGCGGAATGAAGGGGTTCCAGGCGACGAGGGATACGTCGAGCGGAATGGAGGTGTCGGCAAACCGAATTTCAGCAAAGGGAAACTCTCCGCGGAAATTGGATTTCTCGAAGCGTGGGAACCCTTCAGACCCTCCTCGGCGCAAACCCTGTCCTTGCAATCCCTGGTCGAAGATTTTGAACGGCGGAAAGGGGCCTTCCACCAGCTTGGTGACCGATGCCGCTCCCTTGATATACAGAATGGCAAATCCTGCTTCAGGCGAGTTGGAGGTAAAGCCTGTGGGGAGTGCTGTAGTTTCGGGCCGTGTACGGATGGAGAAGTCTTGCAAACCGCCTGATCCGTTGATGCAGATGCATCCGGCGCCGAGACCGCCGACAGGCATGGCCACCTGCGTGGCGCGGTCCCCGCTGAAGCTGCGCTGCGGGCCAGGCTGCAAAAGCTCTGCCGCGGAAAACGGAAGTGATTCGCGATCGAAAGCTGCGGCGGCCGGGGCTGCATTTGCAGGCGAAACCGCATCGCATGGAGTAGCAGGTACCGCGGCGGCCAGGGCCGCGGTGGAACCCGCAACGAGGAATTCTCGGCGAGTTGGCTTTTTTACGGACATAAAGCTTTGGCACTAAAGCTGTTGAAAGGGTAACACCGGCCGGGCAAAGCCGCCGCTTCGCAACATTCCGAGACAATCGGCAAGCGTATTTGCGCTAAAATCGAGGGCTAACGCGGATCCTGCATTGGAAAGATCGCGAAAATAGCATGTAATCGGCGCGAGCTGCCAGGAATACGACCCCGAAGGAATTGGAGATGGCTCATCTCTCCTGGAAATGCCGTGACGCTCGTTCCCGAGTGCGGCTTGGGGCAAGTGACGCCACGTGTGAGCCTTCGGGTTGGGCACCGAAGTCGCGCTCCAGTTTGCCAGGAAGACACCGCCCGAGAAGATTGCTGGTTCTTGCAGTGATTCTGGCTAACCTGGTCTTGCCGTCGTATGCAGCCGAGAAGCTGACCGTGAGTGAGCTCGAACAAATCATTGCTCAGCACGCGGCGCAGCCCCGGGAACCGGCAAAGAAACACAACCCCGCCACCACCGAGGAGATTCCGGATATCGCCAACGGGGATTTGCTACAGCAACTTGACCAGGACGACGAGTTGATTCCACGACTTGCCGGCATTGAGCTGACGGAGCGGCTGAGCACCCTCAAGATGTATCAACTCGTTGGGAAATACAACCTGGGTGCGCATATGCAGCAGGCTTTGGAGCAGTTGGCCGACCGTGCTGCGCTCAAGAATCTACCCACAAGCGAGCTGCTGAACCGGCCATCTCCTGATTCCGGGGCGCAGCAGACGATGCTGAAGAAGTCGCGCGCCTACGTGCTCGGAGAGTTGTCGCACTTGCCAAACTTTGTGGCATGGCAGTCCACTACGCGATTCGACAATTCGCCTGTGATGTTGAAGTACTTTCAGTCCATGACAGATCAGGCAGGCTTTCATCGCGTGGGAACGGTGCAGCGTCGGATCTCATTTGAAGATGGAAAGGAAGTGACGGACGGCGTACGTGTACCTGGAGCAAAGAGCAAGGACGCGGGATTGGAGAGCCGCGGCGAATTCGGAACCGAAGCCGCAGTGCTCTTGATGGATGTGGAGCAGGGAAGCGTGGCGTTCGATCATTGGGAGCAGTCGATGGTGGGCCCGGTCGCGGTCTATCGCTATTCGGTTCCGCGGGAATCCTCTCACTACGAGGTCGACGACACCTGCCAGGATCATGTTTCGTTCCACGACACTCCTGGGTATCATGGCGAGATCGCCCTGGATCCAAAGGCGGGTGCGATTATGCGCATGACCCTCGAAGCGGAATCGAGGCCCAACGATCCGGTATCGCATGTAGCGAGCGTTGTGGAATACGGGCCGGTTGTGCTGGGGAGTCGACGCTCGATATGCCCCTTGCGTAGTTTGACGTTCATGGTTGAAGAAGCGAACAGTTGCTCTCATGGAAACCACAAATTGCAGAAGCCGGTCGCAATGATCAACCAGACGATCTTTTCCAACTACCACCGATTTGGTTCGAGCGCGACCATGATTTTTGACGAGGCGCAGAACGGGCGCGCAACGCCGGAAAAGGCCGCACCCAGCGGAGACAAGAGCCTTGCCGGTTGTCCCGACGCCGAGCGGCCCGAATCGGCGACCGGAATAGAACATATATCGGACGACGGCATAAAGAAGGTGCTAGTCTTTCGGTGCGATGGAGGTCCTCGAATGAAGCTCTACCACTTGGGAACCGCTGCATTGGCGGCCGTTTTCGCGATGTCTTCGATGGGTCAGAGCACCGACGCGACGACCGACACGCCTCAATCCACATTGAAGGTGAATAGCCGAGCGGTGCTGGTGGACGTGATTGTGACCGACCGCAATGGCAACCCCGTCAAGGGGTTGAAGCAGGAGGACTTCAGAATTCTGGAACAAGGCAAGCCGCAGGATATCGGCTATTTCGAAGAGCACAGCGCGGACTTGCTGGCGCGGCGCAGCGAGAACAGGGCCTTCCCACCGTTGCCGCCCAACGTGTTTACCAATTTTTCTCCACTGCCAACGCCTCCGGCCGTAAACATTCTGTTGCTCGACGCGCTCAACACCCCCATGAACGACCAGATGTACTTGAAGAAGGCGGCGGAGCATTATCTCAAGACGCTGAAGCCGGGAACGCGGCTGGCTATTTTCACGATGTCGATGAGGCTGAGTTTTATTCAGGGTTTCTCAGACGACCCGGCCGTGCTCGCCACCGCGTTGGGCTACCGGAAGAACGACAAGTCAGAGCCGGCGATTCTGCTGCAGTCCCAGGGCGAATCCGACGCACAGGGTACCGTGGTCGAGTTGATGGTTGCGATGGAACAGGCAGGGGGAAACTCCACCGCGTTCACCGTGCCTCCGCAGACCATCGAGGCGTTTCAACAATTCATGCAGGAGACGCGCTATGCGCAGGACAGCGACCGCGAATACCGGACGTTGCAGAATCTGAACCAGCTCGCGGCATTTCTCGGATCGTTTCCCGGCCGCAAGAATGTGATCTGGATGTCCGGAGCTTTCCCGGTGGAGTTGTTCGGACAGACATCGTTGCGCTTCGAAGGTTCGATCGACAAAACCATAAATCTCCTTTCAGCGGCACGAGTGGCGATCTATCCAGTTGATGTGCGGGGCACGAATGTTTCGACCTACTACACCGCGGAAAACACGCTCGACCCGACAATTACGACTGCTCCGCAACTTCTGGGACCGCCGCCCGGAGTCACGGCGGATGCTCCCAATGCTCCCAATTCCGTGCAGGCCGGCGTCGGGCAAGGTGGTTTTGCGGGTGGCCTTCTGGACGAGAGCCAGGCAAAGAATTCGAGCGACTCCACGATGGACATGCTGGCCGGCCTAACCGGCGGCAAGGCCTTCTACAACCAGAATGACCTCTCTGGAATCATTGGAAAAGTTTCCGATCACAGTGCGAATTTCTATACGATTTCGTATTCTCCGAGCAATTCGAAGATGGATGGCAGATTCCGCAAGATCGAAGTAAAGATCGGAGACGGGGAACATTACGCGCTTTCGTATCGCCGTGGATACTTTGCCCGCGATCAGGATTTACCCGGAGCCGCTCAGACACGGCAGGATCAAGCGGCGCAGCGAGCTTCGCAAAACCCTACAAGAATTGACCCGCTCGAGCCTTTCATGGTTTTTGGAATGCCGCAATCCGAGCAGATTCTCTACAAAACACTGATTCAGCAAATGCCGCAGGGGGCCGATGGAAGGCCGTCGCTGAAGGGACCGCTGGATCGTTATTCTGTCGATTTCGCGCTTGATTTGGATGATTTGCACTTAAAACTCGATTCCGATGGATCCCACAAGGGCAAGCTGAACCTTTCCATGATCATCTACGACAAATATGGACAGGTTTCGAGCCGGGAAGACCATCTCGTGAACCTCAACATCAGGCCCGACGTTTATCCGGTGTTCCAAAAGACGGGGTTGCAGATGCATGGCGAGATTACGGTTCCGAAGGGACAATACTGGCTGCGCACGGGAGTCTACGACGAGGGGTCGCGCAAAGTGGGAACGATGGAGGTTCCGCTGAGTTCAGTCAAGGAAAGCATCGCCAGCAAGTAGCTGTTTTGCATGAGTGACCTTCGTGGACGGACAGGGTTTGGCGCACACGATTATCAGTTGGTATACTAGCCAAGTCGTTGCAGCGCACTGTTCGAGGAGCCGCCCACCCTTCTCCGGCAGAGCCGGATTCCGCGCAGGAGATGCAACTGAAAGTCTGCACTGAGGCCAGGTAGCTCAGTGGTAGAGCGCGGCCCTGAAAAGGCCGGCGTCGGCGGTTCAATCCCGTCCCTGGCCACCATCCCAACTTAATTATTTACAATAGCTTCCGATTCGCCGTACGATTGCGTACTCGGAGCGGCCCATGCTTCCTCTTGGAGCCAAGAAGGTATCATCCTTCCGGCGCAGAGAAGCAGTTTTGGTCCGCGACCCTCAGCGGCTAGGACAGCTGAGAGACGAGGAAGATTGACAGGAGCTTCAGCGCGTCTGTGAAACGATAGCGAGCTTCATTCTGACTCGACTCGTCGTCAGTTCATTTTGTCGATGTCTCGCGTCCACGACACCTCTTGCTGATAGGCAAGAGCCGTCCCTCAAGACAGATGCCTCTGAGATTCCTCAGGCTTCCTCCGACTCTTTATTGCCGCTTGCTGAGAGTTCAACTAATCGGGCGTCCAAGTCCTGGATGTCCCTGGCATTTGAGACGGCGTCCAATAACCGCCGCCGTGGAGGACCGAGTTCGCGCTCTATCTCATTTATTCGGACACGCAGCTGAGAGTAAGCAGCGATTTCGCCCCAGAGTGCGGTTTTGGCTTGGAGCTTCCTATGCGTCCGACCCAACAGTTGGTTGTTGCGGCGCTTCAGTCGCCAAACATGAGGATGATCGTCAAGAGGCTTTATCACCGCGCCGAGGCACATCCACTCTTCCATTTCCTTATTCTTCTTGTGAAGACGCAGGTAGGGGTTGCCGCTCTCGTCCCTTAGATAAAGCCAAGTATCAAATGCGTGATCATCAATTCGATAATCAGCATAGCCTGCGTGCTCAAGGTAAATGGCTCTCAGGTCTTTTACATTGATGCCGGTTGGGATGCTGTTCTGGTTGCTGAGAAGGGCTGTCGAGCTTCCGCTTTCTGTTGTGGGGAAGCCATGAAGGTCCGCCCTTTGCTGAACAGACCGCATGGATTCCGCAAATGTCTGGATGCGGGCTACGACAGTCCGTAAGGGCACACCTTCAGGCGCGCAGCTCAAGTCATACATAACCGCGCTTACGACCGCATCGACGTCGGCGAAAGACTGTGTGCCTGTCAAGTTGCGCAGCAACTTGCGCAGAACATCTCGCACGATATGCCACTGCCGCAGACTCGTGTAGTCGGTTTGTGCGGGGCTCTTGGAGACGGCTACCATGAAGGCCGTCCACGCCTCGCCAAGTTCAACGGGAATCAGATCCGATTGCCGAGTCCCCAACGTCATTTTTCGAGCGCCTTCCTGGTACTTCGGCTGTTTGTAAACGCAAGGTCGCCAGAGAATTGTGAGTGGAGGACGCAGGTCCTTTCCGCCGTCGGTCCTGAGCCGCCATCGATTGTTACTAGCAGTTCCGCTTATTGCTTACTTTGACCTTTGTCAGGTTCAAGGGCTTGGTTATAATCTGCACGGCGGAACGTGCATTCCGCATGCGGACGGGCCAATCGCAAACCGTATACGCGAAACCCACTGTTTTGGGCGGGAACAAGCTGAACCTGGCAATCAGCCGCTCGCTGAGTTTCGTACGAGCCAGGCGAAATCCCACCAGATTGGCTTGATTCCCCCGATTCTCTAACTCCTTGCATCAGGAATTTCGCGGCCTGCGCGAATAACAGCGTTGGAGCACCGCAGTTTGCCCCACTGTTGGAGTCCCAGACTCCATGCAAGAGAAATCCAAGAAAACAGAGGTCTTATTCCAGCAATTGCGCGTCGTGTAAAGATCGGGGCCGAGCGCTTCCGCAGAGTCTTCACAATAACATTACAACCTTCTGACAATTTTTTACATCACATTACAAGTTTTTGCTCTATTCGCCACAGGTCCAGTCGTAGAATTGGGCATCTTTGCGGTTGGGGAGGGGTCGTGAGCGCTGGAGAACTGCAAGAAGTGAATGCAGGACGGGGCGCATTCGAAGGCCCCAAACAATGGCCGGCGAGCCCTGAAGCGGTCTTGAAAGAGTTGTTTTTGCTTCTGGAAGAATACGGGCCGCAGTGGTACACCCAAGACCATCACAATCGAGCGGTTGCGGCTCTGCTTCAAACCAAAGAGCCAATGAAGCTTGGAAAGCAATCTGGTAGCCGTCCCCCACGAGATTGACTGCAATGCAATAGGTTGCTGCTCACTCTGAATCAGCCCAGAAATCTGTATCCGATGCCCGGAACTGTGATGATCAGTTCAGGCTTCTTGGGTGAGGATTCTAGCTTCTGACGCAGGCTGGCGACATGCATGTCCACAGTACGCGTCAGCGTGCCCGCTTTGTGACCCCAAACATCGCGCAGCAATTCATCCCGCGTAAGGGTGACCCCTTGGTGTTCGGCGAAATAACGGAGCAAGTAGAATTCCCGGGAGGTAAGATTCACTGGTTCGTCCTGCCGAGTCACCTTGGCCTTGCGAACGTCCAAAACGATGGAGCCGAATTGGTATGTAGTTACTCCGGCGGATGCGACGGCTTCCGACTTGCCAGGAACGCGACGCAAAAGCGCTTCAATTCGCGCTATCAGTTCAAATGTATCGAACGGCTTGGTAACATAGTCGTCCGCGCCCAGTTTGAGGCCTACTACCTTTTCGATGGGCTGTTGCAGCGCTCTTAGCAATCACTCTTGACCCGGCTCTTCGCCTTTTGATGACGCGGGTAAAAAGGCTGGAATTCAAGCCGGCCTGGT
Organism: uncultured Acidobacteriaceae bacterium; assembly: GCA_963830285.1. Taxonomy (GTDB): domain Bacteria; phylum Acidobacteriota; class Terriglobia; order Terriglobales; family Acidobacteriaceae; genus Telmatobacter. The sequence goes on along the minus strand of CAWHLU010000003.1, from coordinate 341,067 downwards.
TGTGCAGGATTCTCAATCTACTGTTAGTGGGAGAAATTCGCGCTGAAGAATCCAACCCGATCAGCAGAATCCTGATGAGAGCCTACGAGCCTGCGGTTTCGTGGACGTTGCGCAATAAGAGGGTCGTCTTCGGAGCGGCTGCCGTACTTCTCATCGTCACTGTTCCGGTGTTTCTCTCACTTGGCTCGGAATTCATGCCACCCCTAGACGAGGGCACGATTCTGTATATGCCGACGACCATGCCGGGGATTTCCATCGGGCAGGCACAGCGGCTACTCCAGACAACCGATCTTGTTCTCAAACAGTTTCCTGAAGTTGACCAGGTCCTCGGCAAGGCAGGAAGGGCAGAAACAGCTACCGATCCGGCGCCGCTTCCGATGCTGGAGACTCTCATCACGCTTAAGCCCCGTTCCCAATGGCGTCGTGTCTCCACCTGGTACTCCCAATGGGCGCCGGATTGGACGAGGCCGCTCTTTCGCCATATCACCCCAGATACCATGTCGATCGAAGAACTTGTCAGTCAGATGGATGCTGCAGTCAAAGCTCCGGGGCTGAGTAATGCCTGGACTATGCCCATGAGAGGGCGGATTGACATGCTGAACAGCGGGATTCGCACACCCGTAGGACTCAAGATTCAGGGTGACGATCCCGCGAAGATCGAAGACATCGGGAAACAGGTCACCGCAATTCTGCCAGGCGTGCAAGGAACACGAAGTGTTTTCGCTGAACACACCAACGAGGGTTATTTCATCGATGTGGTATGGAAGCGCGAGGAACTGGCCCGGTACGGCATCAGCGTCAGGACTGCTGAGGAAGTTCTCTCCAGCGCCATCGGAGGGGACAATATCAGTACGGCGTACGATGGTCTGGCTCGGTATCCGGTAAACGTACGTTATCTGCGAGACTTCCGCAGCAGCACGGATTCGCTAGGGCAGGTGCTGGTTCCCGCCGGAGGAGGTCGGCAGATTCCCATCAGCGCGCTGGCCAGCGTCCGGCGGACGACGGGCCCCGCGATGATCCGCGATGAAAATGGTCTCTTAACGGGCTATGTATTTGTTGACCTTGCAGGCCGCGATCCTGGCACCTACATTGCTGAGGCAAACAAGGTGTTGCAACAGCGCATTCAGCTGCCGACGGGCTATACGATTGCCTGGGGCGGGCAAAGCGAATCCGTCGCCCGGGCCAGTCGGCGGATGAAAATAGTCGTTCCGTTGACCGTCGCGATGGTCGTGATACTCCTTTATCTGAACACGCGCTCAATCGTTAAAACGACAATCGTTCTTTTGGCTGTTCCGTTCTCTGCGATTGGCGCTGTGTGGTCGCTCTACCTTCTTCACTACAACCTCAGTGTGGCCGTCTGGGTGGGTTTCGTTGCACTTATGGCGATTGATGCTGAAACAGGCGTATTCATGCTCCTTTACCTTGACCTGGCTTATGAAGAAGCTCTGAGGCGGGGCAGCATGAAGACCTTCGCTGACTTGCGAAAGATCGTTCTTTTTGGAGCGGCAAAAAGGCTGCGTCCAAAATTTATGACGTTTGCCGTGACTTGCATTGGGCTGATTCCCGTGATGTGGTCGGTTGGGACTGGATCTGGAGTCCTGAAGCGAATTGCCGCCCCGATGGTCGGCGGGATCTTCACATCGTTCGTGCTTGAACTGTTGCTGTATCCGGCAATCTACGAATTATGGCGGCGAAAAACAATGAGTCGGGATTCAAGGACGTGGCCGCATGAAGAAACAGAAGAAATATCGGATTCAAAACTCGGTGTTTTGACCGCAGGTTAGATATATGGCGAACGCGCTATGCTGCAGTCCAATGTTCGGGCTCCGACAGCCGCAGCGGGAGAAAGGCATGATGAATATCAAGCTAATGCGAGATTTTTGCCTGATGCTCTTCGTATCGTCCGCGGTTTCTCTAGCGCAGGCACAGGAGGCAGGGCCTCTTATGAATGGTGGGAACGACCATCAGCCGCCTGCGGCTCTGGAATCGTCCTCTAAATCGCCAATCGGCATGCCGGCAGAACCCCTCAGGGTGGTCTGCAACGGAAACGAGCTTACAGTTGTCGCCAACAATTCCACCCTGGGGAGCATTCTCAACGAGGTGCAAAAGTGTACCGGCGCAAAGTTCGACATCCCGGGTGGAGCGGCGGAGATTCGATTCTTTGACACGATTGGACCGCTTCCTGTTCGGGAGGTTCTCTCGACTTTGCTCACCGCGACGGGTTATAACTTTGTGATCCAGTCTTCCGATTCGGAGCCAAGTAAGGTTGAGTCGGTTTTGCTGATGATGGGGGCCGTCGTCGGCCCTGCGGAATCTGCCAGCGATCGGTCGCTGACGCCAGCACGCCGTGCGTTCCTGAAAATGCGTCAGGACGCCCTCACAGAGGCAGGGATCACAGATGACAGCAGCTCCTCTACCCCTGCAGAAAGCTCAGTTCCTGCGGCGCAGCCATCAACCGCAGGCGCAGATGGCGCGGCCCCAGGTGCGAATGCTTCTTCTGATGCCAATCAAGCAGCAACCGCGTCACCTTCCCCGGCAGAGCCGGCAGAGAACGCAACTTCAAGCATTCCATCTCCAGCTCCGGCCGTTGCTCCACCTCCATCTCAACCCAATACCGTGGAGGATCAAATTACAAATATGCAGCAGATGTTTGAGCAACGCCGCCAGATGATGCAACCCCAGCCATCAACTCCCCCGCAATAGCAAGGGCGACCGAGGGGGAGATGGATCCACACGGAATCACACTTCCCCAATAAATACGGGCATGATGCGGCAATCTGGTAGCGTCCCTGGCCACCATCCGGAATACAAAGGAAGAAGTTCCTACTCGCCTTTGAAATCGCAAGGACCTGAGCTCGTGGTGCGCGAAGACCCGGTGCGCCAGGGGCTGCTGTATGCGGGAACCGCTTCGAGTTTTTATGTCTCCTTTGACGACGGCGACCACTGGCATCCGCTGACACTCAACCTGCCCCGCCGCTTCGGTTACGGACATCGATGTGCATGGGGATGATCTCGCGATTTCCACCTATGGGCGCGGACGCTGGATCCTCGACAATATCGCGCCGATCCGCGCTCTAACGCGGGAGATGCTTGCCGCTCCGGTGAGCCTCTTGCCTCCGGTTACCGCAATGAGGGTTCGCTGGGACAACTGGGAAGACACACCACTGCCGATTGAAACGCCGAGCGCGAAGAATCCTGTGGATGGCGTTTTGATTGACTACTACCTGAGGACGGCCCATCCGGGTGATGCCAGAGATTACCATTCGCGACGCTGGCGGCAATGTGGTGCGCACGTATCCGGGGAACATGAGCGAGCCCAAACTGCCGCCGCCAAACGTGCCTGAATACTGGTTTGAAACGACGGAATCTGGTTCGTGGTTCCGCAGGGTTGCACCGCTTTGTGTGGAACTTGCGCTACGACGCCCCCAGGGCGTTGCCGGCTTCGTATTATGGGCCGATCTTGCAGTACACCCAGTACACGCTGGCCGACCACGCCATTCCGCATGAAACACCAAGACAGCAACCGCAAGGCCCATTGGTCGTCCCGGGCAACTACACTGTCGAACTCACCGCGGAGGGACAAACCTATCGCCAGTCGCTCACGGTGAAGCTTGATCCTCGCGTACCCGTGTCGAAGGAGGACCTCGAGGCTCAACTGGCCCAGGCGCGTCGGATCGTCAGTGGCATGGAAGTTTCTGATCGCGAGTTCAGAAAGCTGGACTGACCAAAGCGCTTGACGAGCGCAAGAAGAAGGAGAAGGTTGAGACTGCCGATCTGGACAAGCAGATCAAGGCAGTTGCCGAGGGGACACATGAATTGCCAGGGCTGGGTCCGGTGAACCGCGACCTGGGCCGCCTGTTGTTCGGCGTTGAGTCGGCCGATCAGCGGCCATCTGCACCGCAGATGCAGGCGATCGAAGAGCAATGCAGCACGCTAACCAAAGCGCTGGCACTTTGGAAGGAACTGAACGACGGGCTTGCGAAGGAGAATCCGCTGAATTTGCCGGTGGATACAGAGGCGCGTTCTGATGGTTGCGCTCCGTAGGGACGCTTCGGCATCAATACGGCCCTTGACGGCTCTTGCACAAAAAGTTGGGCATCTCAAGAGGGAACGCGCACCGCCGGCGGTAACCTGAACGTGCTCAACGCCAAAACGGCTGTAGAAAACCGATAAAGCGCACCAGGGGGTGAGGAGTAATATAAGGACATCATGTATGCCACAGCAAATCCCGACCTTGTGAATGAGCTTCGATACGCCCTTGACGTGATGGAAGAGTACTCGCACCTTGGCCTGGACAACGAAGCAGCCAGCAAACTCCGGAGAATCCTCGTTCGTCGCATCCACGAGGCCGAAGCTGCAGTTTCCAGCCGCCCGGCTGTGCCCGTTCGCTATGAAGAGAAGGTCACCGCTTAGAAACCAATCGACGAAATCCGCAACAGGCTCTCGAGGGATTTCTTTGTTCGATCAGTGGGCTTCGGATCCGCGCTGCAAATTAGAAATCCGCTGAAGAGTGTTGGCGCAGAGGCGTCTGCACGCTCCCACTCTGGTTTCGCAGCGATCGCTGGTAGACTGCCTACAATCCGGCGAGGGAGTCGTTATGCTCCTGCGGCACAGCATTGATGGAGTCACCTACGTCTTCGATAGCCTGAAGGACCTTCTTGCGAAGGCTTCTCCGGCGCGGTCGGGAGATGAACTTGCGGGCATTGCAGCGCGCAGTTCCGTGGAGCGCGTAGCCGCCCAGATGACGCTTGCCGATCTGCCACTCGCTGCATTCCTCGAGGAGCCGGTCATTCCCGATGAGGTCGACGAGGTCACGCGTCTGATTTTCGACACGCATGATGGTTCGGCATTTGCCCCGGTCGCCAGCCTGACCGTGGGTGATTTTCGCAACGTGCTGCTTTCCGAAGAGGCGAACAGGGAATTTCTCGGTTCTCTTGCCGCGGGCTTGATGCCCGAGATGGCGGCAGCGGTCAGCAAGCTGATGCGGGTGCAGGATCTCATCGCCGTTGCGCGCAAGATCCACGTGGTTACGCGCTTTCGCACGACGGTTGGATTGCCTGGCCGCCTTTCGACGCGTCTTCAGCCCAACCACCCCACGGATGATCCTCTGGGAATTGCCGCCGCGATCGTCGATGGTCTGCTGTTCGGTTCGGGCGACGCAGTCATCGGAATCAACCCGGCAGCCGACAATGTTGCGAGTACCGCAAAGCTCCTCCATCTGATTGATTCGATCCGTCAACGCTATGCGATTCCCACGCAGAGCTGCGTGCTGGCGCACATCACCACGCAACTTGCTGCACTCGAGCAGGGCGCTCCCGTCGATCTTGTCTTTCAGTCCATTGCCGGCACGGAGCGCGCGAACGGCTCCTTTGGCATCAATCTCGCTCTGCTAGCTGAAGCGAAACAGGCAGCGACGGAGCTTCACCGCGGTACCGTCGGTCAAAACGTGATGTATTTCGAAACTGGCCAGGGAAGCGCGTTATCGGCGAATGCGCATCACGGCGTGGATCAGCAAACTTGCGAAGCACGCGCGTATGCGGTTGCCCGCCACTTCGATCCGATGCTCGTGAACACGGTTGTTGGCTTTATTGGTCCCGAGTATCTTTACGATGGCAAGCAGATCATGCGTGCGGGACTTGAAGATCACTTCTGCGGCAAACTGCTCGGGCTGCCGATGGGATGCGACGTCTGCTACACCAACCACGCCGAGGCCGACCAGGACGATATGGATTCGCTGTTGACTCTGCTCGGCGCAGCCGGGGTCAACTACATCATGGGGGTTCCGGGAGCCGACGACATCATGCTGCAGTATCAGAGCACATCATTCCACGACGCACTTTACCTGCGCTCGACGCTCGGTCTTCGTCCGTCTCCGGAATTTGAGGCGTGGCTTGCAAGCGACATGGCCAATCAGCTCTCTGAGCCGCTGCAAGCGCAATTGCTTGCGGGAAAATGACGCAGCCGATGTCTCAATTCATTCGTACCTCTCGCTCGAACCTGCGCGACCTGACTGCTGCTCGTGTCTCCCTGCCCATCGACCGGTAACAGCATCGCGACGGAGGAAGTCCTGAACTTTCAACTTGCTCACGCGAAGGCTCGAGACGCTGTTCACGCCGCAGCTTCATCTTCCTTCATTCGGGCAGACGTGTTAGTCGGAGCTGCCAATGTTGGCGGAAGCCGCCATTCCCGTCCTTCAGTTGCGGAGCAACGCTCCGGATCGTGCTGCGTATCTTCGCCAGCCGAATCTTGGACGCACGCTTCATCCAGACTCCGTCGCGCTTCTGCATCCAGCCGCTTGCGATCTGGCGATCATCGTGGCTGACGGATTGTCTGCACTGGCCATTGAGCGCAATGCGATTCCAGTGCTTGCGCATCTGCTTCCTCAACTTTTGGGCGGCGGCTGGGCCCTTGGTCCGCTGACACTCGTGGAGCAGGGGAGAGTCGCGATCGGCGATGCTATTGGTTCCCGCCTCGGAGCGCGGTGCAGCCTGATCCTGATCGGAGAGAGGCCGGGACTCTCTTCGCCCGACAGCATGGGCGCCTATCTTACGTGGTCGCCTCATCCGGATCCGCACAGACGCGGAGCGCAACTGCCTGTCGAATATTCGCAGTGGTGGACTTTCGCCGGCGCCGGCTGCCGATCGACTGTTTCGCTATCTCGAGCTTGCGCGCGCAATGCAGCGAACAGGCGTTTCGCTCAAGGAAGGCTCGGCGCAGCTTGGACTTGATTCACCGAAAATCGAAGGGCTTGAACCTTAGTCAATCCGATAAGCGAGATTGTCGAAGATGAGCCCTTCGCCGTTCTGGAAATCGAAGGATACTTTGGAGCTTCGGTCGGGCCATTGGGTCCTCAGTCGTCGCAGTTCTCCGGGTTTGATGGTGAATGTCACTTCGCGCATCTCAGGGCATCGCATCGTGACCGTAGCTTCTAGCAGAGCCGCCGTTATAGACATCGATTCCGACAAAAAAGCGCGGCGAATAGAACCGAAACTCCGCAGATTGCCTGGTGGGATCGGCAAGGGCCAGATTGAAGGTGCCGAATTTACCCTGCGGAACATGCATGACCCACTGGTGTCTTGCCCCATTCGATCGCGCCCGCCGGATAGGCTCCCTGGAGGATCGTTCCAGCCGCAAGATGCGGATCATCGAATGTCACCAGCTTCACGGCCGGCGCACCATCCTCACCCTGAATATCAATGCTGCGCGCATCGTCGTGGCGAATGCGCAATACGTGCGTCGCGTCATCAAAGGTGAATCCGGGTTCATCCAAGTCTTTTCGTTGCGCCATCGGCCTTCCATCGGCAGTCACGAACTGCGGCACGAAATCAATGCGCAATACGTCCAGCTCTCCTGATCGAAGGTCGAATAGGTGACCGATCCTTTGCCATAGTGAATCTTCGTGACCACCGAAGTTGATCCAAGCAAATGCGACTCGTCCGCAGGCGCCCACTCCGGCACCGCCCAGAAGGCATCCATCATGCGGCGCGGGCCATCGGCAAACTCATCGGTAAACCACCACTGCGCAGCAAAAGGACTGTGCGCGGACGAAGAGAGCCCTTGAAAGTAAGTAACCCAGTTATACGATCGATAAGCTTCTTCGCGATAAGCAACATCGCCCGTCTTCGCATAGTAGAGGGCTTCAACCGCAGCAAGCCTTGAGGTGTGGCTGTCGCAACATTGCCCCGGATCGTTGCAGCAATACTCCTTGCCGTTGCCTTGCTCCGTCGTAATGGTCGCGCCATGGACCACGAACTTGGGCCACTTCGGCGTTGTCTTTACCCATTCGATGAGCTTTCTCGCATGCTCGCGCCAGTCAGGATCCTTCTCCGGATGCAACAGAACATACCGGGCGAACTCCATCGGAATTACCTGGTTCATGTTCTCCATGCTGGGCACGGTGTCTTCGAAGTAGCCGACCCAGACGTTATTCGCGAGCGGATATTTCTTGAACCACTCCCACACCGCCGCGCGCACGCGCTCGTAATCCGCAACGTTGCCCTGCTTGATGCGGATCAGCTCATCGAAGAGCATGATCGGTTCAATGACGTTGGCCGAGTAGGGCCCCATCGGGCCGCCGGGCGCCTTGCCGTCGCGCGCATAGCAGCGCACCGGCCATGGAGAATGTTCCGCATCCCCTGGCGTCCAGTTCTTCACCAGTGCCTCGGCGCATCGAATGGCGGCACGCAGATACTTCGTATCGCCCGTCATCTCGTACAGACGAAGATAGCCATAGCCGTCTTCGCCTACGACGTGAGGTTCAATGTAGTCTTCGCCGAGATTGCTCCACCCGCTGTATCGTGTGGCGCCCGGATTAGCGGATGCATACGGCACCTGCGACCACGCATAGCCTTCCGGCGTCAGTCCGTGTTCCAGCTCGTAATCTACGAATGACCGCAGAAACGTGAGTGTCTGCGCATTCCCCGTGTAGGGATAGAGGCGCTCAATGAAGCCCTCCATCATCGCGCGCAGGTAGCCGGTGGAGTTGGCCCAATGCGGATCGGGCTGAAGTTCGAAGGTCGTGCGATCGAAATCAAAACAGCAGTAGTACTAGGGCAGGCGCTGGCGATTGTACTGATCCCACACGATCGTCCATTGGCTGAGGAAGTATGACGAATAGGAATAGCCTGTATTCTCCGCCATCGGCCACGGCAGCAGTTTGCCCTTGGAGTCGAGTTGCACCGGCCGTCCGGCGATGGTTGGAATGTCCAGGATGGAAACGGGTGCGAATGGTTTCTGTTGCCCATCGACCGTGGACATTAGTCGACCAGCAGGGCCGTGCAGACCAGCCAGGATGCGAATCTTCTCGCACGCATCGACGTTCTTCTCCTGTTCAACCGGTCCACGGATCACAGGTTAATGTGCGAAGGGTCGCAATGGCTACTTGCGAAGATATTCAGTAGTCTTCCACAGTCTGTCGAACCGATTAATCCTCATCGCCGATCGGCATGCCGGGAGGAGCTTCCATGGGCTTCTCGGGGACGAACTTGTCTGGGTCATGTTCGAATCGCTCGATTCGATCGATCAAGCGCGGCGCGGTGGATTGCCTCGGCAGTGTCCTGCGGCATGGGAGTCGAAGTCCACTGCTTGAGAATGTCGTGAATGTGCCAGCGAGCGATGGCGCGTGCCTGGCTTGAAGCGGCCGGATTGACCGCAAGCCCAAGCATGGCTTCGACGGCGCGAAACTCGACGGCGCGCTCCACTTCGGATGACATGCTGTGTCCGGCTTCCGGGCGTTCAGCGACGGTGGTGGAGACCGCCTCAAGAATGCTGCGGAGGGATGGCGACGCGGGAACTCGCATGTGGTACTCGATCAGGCGGCTTGCGCGTGCAGGATCGAGAAGCACGCCAAGGGTCAGGTCGGCCGCAGATTCGGCGGCGGCGATGGGATCGAAGGTGAGACCGGTGTGGGAAGGAAAGGACTCCTGCGTGCGCGGATAGCCGGGAGGAACCGGCGGCAGAATCTTAAGGATCGATTCCGGCAGTGTCAGCGTTTCCGGCTTGAGCGTCTTCAGGACTTCGTCGAGCGCCTTGCGCTGCTGTGCCGGATCAAAGATCGAAGGATCGGGCTGACCGTCGCCGCGCAGGTTGTAGCGATAATCGAGCCCGCCGATCTCCTTGATGGCTGCCTCGGTTTGATAGCGATGAAACAAGTAGAGCGGGACGAGTGTCTGTTCCAACTGGGCCATGGGCGTACCGGGCTTGATGGCTTTCTCGCCAAAGTTCTTCAGCGCCGCTGCGCGAACGGCGAGGACACGGTCAAGCTCTGCGGCAGGGTCGGCGCCGTTGTCCCACAGGTGTGCGTGGGGATGCGCAGAGCCGAACGGACGCGCATCCTCGTCGGTGATGAAGATCTGTCCTGCATGGTCGGCATCGGTGAGAATCTTGTTGAGCGCGGCCTGTTGCTCATCGGCAGTCAAGTTCGGAGCAAATTCGCGATAGCCGTAGTCGATGGACACCTTGTCCCAATCGCCGATGCCGGTTGCGTATGCGTGAGAAACGTCGACACGACCATTGCTGTCGAGCGCGATGTACGGATGCGGGTAATCCATCACACTATCGCTCTGCGAGACCATTGACGCGGCGAAGTTATGCGCGAGACCGAGGGTGTGCCCTGTTTCGTGCGCCGACAGCTGCCGGATGCGCGCGAGCACCATCTGCAGCATCGGATTGCCGGCCGGACTCGGCGGAATCTTTCTTCGTCGATGAACTGTAGGGCGACAGAAGCGCCTCGGCGATCATGTAGTCCTGACGCGCTCGCAGTGAACCCAGGGTGACGTTGCCTTTGATAATTTCACCGGTGCGCGGATCCGCGACGGCTGCGCCGTAACTCCAGCCGCGGGTATAACGATGGACCCACTGGATGATGTTGTAGCGCACATCCATCGGGTCGGCGTCCTCGGGAAGAAGATCGACGCGAAAGGTGTCCTTCGCCCATCCGGCGGCCTGAAAGGCTTGATCCCACCACCGTGCGCCTTCGAGCAACGCGGTTCGAACTGGCTCAGGCGCGCCGCGATCCACGTAATACTGTATCGGCGTAACGGCCTTGCAGTCCGCGGTGCAATTCGGATCCTGCTTAGTCAGCCGATGGCGGATGATAAAGAGCTGATCGAGTGGATCGCCAAGCGGAGCGGTGTAGTCGCGATAGCCGCTTGGAAAATAGCCGGCGCGGGGATTGAAGCGACGTGGAACGAATCCCGGCTGGAGGCAATTCGATGAACGAGGTTCGCTCACGGACCGTCATCGCGTGCGGGTCCGGCGTGACGTCAGCGAACATACTTTCCCATGGGTGGGGCGTCGGTCGTGAATGTGAGCTCTGCCTCAATCTCGGTGTTCTTCGGAAATGCCTTTGTGTCGTCGAGTGCTATAGCGGAGCGCGCAGCATCTACGCGATATGCGCCCTGCTTTAGATTCGTCAGTCTGTCGGAAATCCCGTGACCGTCGTGCAGAAAGAAATCCGTTCCATCGACAAGGACGGTTCCATCGGATGACTCGGCAGCCACCGTGAATCCCCACAGCACCGACTGGGCGAATGACTGCTTTACCGCAAGTTCTTCGGCGGGATCGTTGCTTGATGCACGGAAGGCCAGGTTGGGTTGAACGAGCAACACCTTGGGTCCGCTGCGCTCAAAATAGACGAGGCGGCCTTCAGAGGTCTGCCCGCGATCGAGGCCGAGATCGTTCGAACCGGTTCCGAAGGGCAGGGAATTTACATAGAGAATATCAGGAGACTTTCCGTCTGGGCCGAGATGCTGGATCTCGAAATAGAGCTTGCCGGCCCTGGCATCCCAGTCGAGCGGAATCAGTCCGTCCTGGTGCTTCATGCCGGCGATTTTTTCGTGAACGGTGGGCGGCACGGCCGGCTCCGCGGCTGGCGTTGCGGACTTGGCAGCTTTGGGCAGAAGCGAGAATGGGAAAAACGAGCAGGGCAAGAATGGGAAGCTTGGCCATAGTTTCCTTCTATCACGGCTCGGTGCGATGGCGGAGAGATTTCAAATCGGACGAAGAGCGGCCGAGCGGATTTCGATAACTTGCATGCGGTTGAGGACCAGCACAGATGCAGCTTGGAACGACAGGTGTCGGCTTAAAGCAAGTCCTCGATTCTTACGGGGTCCATGTCCGCGTAATCCTGGTTTTCGCCGCCCATGCCCCAGCAGAATTTGTATGCCTGGGTACCCGCACCGGCGTGAATGGACCACCCTGGTGAAACCACAACCTCGCGATCAGCCACGACGATATGCCGCGTCTCCTCGGGCGGCCCCATGAAATGGAAGACGCGCGCGCTCTCCGCTACGTCGAAGTAACAATAGACTTCGGAGCGGCGCATGTGCCGGTGCGCAGGCATCGTATTCCACGTGCTTCCCTCATGCAGGTGCGTCACACCCATGACGAGCTGGCAGCTCTTTGCGCCCTCAGCATGGATGTACTTGTAAATTGTGCGGCGATTGCTTTGAGCTGCGCTCCCCGTGTCTGCGGGTTGAGCGCACTCTTTCTTGACGACCGTCACCGGGTAGGCCGCGTGTGCGGGATAGCTGAGGATGTAGAAGACGGCGGGCGTCTGCTTCGACTTGGATTCGAAGCGAATCTCAGGATTGTCGCGCCCGATGTAAATCAAGTCGAGGTTGTTGAGAGCATAGGCCGAGTTGCCGACGTGAACCAACCCCTCGCCGCCGATGTTCAGCGCTCCTAGTTCGCGCCGCTCGGTGAAGAATCTTGCGCGGAGCTCGGGAGTGGCGTTCAGGGGTATCGGTTCGTCCGCAGGGGCCGCAAAGCCCACGACCGCGCGGTCAAGATCCACGTAGGTCAGATGAATCTCTCCCGGATGCGGAAGATCGTCAATGAGAAAGGAGTCGCGAAGCTCCCGAGTTGTCATGCGCGGAAAACGGACTGGGTCTGCAAGCAAAAGTGTCTTCATGGAATCGCACGACTCAAGCGAGGAATTCGCATATTCCCAGATACTCGCACTTCCGGTCTATCACAGCCTGCATGGGACGCCAAAAGAATAGTTTAAGCCTCGTTCCGGCTAGCGGGATCGCTATCGCTTCGAAGACAATGGTTTATCCATGATGAGAGCTGCAGGGCGAGAAGTTTCGCGAGGTTTAAATGGAATGGAGGGTGAAGAGGGTGATTTCGGGGCGGCAATTGAAGCGGAAGGGAACTCCCACGCTGCCTATGCCGCGGTTCACGTAGAGTTGCGTCGTTCCCAGTCGGAAAATCCCCTCAACGTACTTGCGGCCTCCGGGCGGAAGCCACAAAGGACCGATGATTGGCAACCGCATCTGGCCGCCATGGGTATGGCCGCTCAGAACCAGGGAAACTGCCTGACCTGCGGGGTGCATACGCAACCGATCGACATAATCCGGCGCATGGCACATCAAGATGACGGGTTCGTTGGCGACATTTCGAATCCTGGAAGGAATCGCCTCATCCAGGTCCGGCTGTCCGCTGCAGGGGTCGTCGAGCCCAGCAAGCCAGAACCTGCTTCCACCGCGCTCAATGGGCAGGCACGCGTTGCGAAGTACGGTCATGCCGTAGAATTTGAGGGCCTCGCCGACGTGCCGTTCACCGGCCCAGATGTCATGATTGCCAAAGATGGCGTAGCGCTGCTTGCACCGGAGGCTGCCTAGCAGTTTGCCGCATTGCCAGGCCGCGTCGACGGTCAGTTTCGGCGGCAAGACCTGGGCGCTGACGTAGTCGCCCGTAAGCAAGACCATGTCAGGTTGAGCCTGGTTGATTGCATCGATGGCTTCCCGCAACAGAAACGGCTCGGTGAACTCATCCAGGTGGATGTCGCTGAGTTGCGCAATGGTCAAACGGTCAAACTCGGACGAAAGGCCGGGAAGCCCGATGTCTTTGCGGACGACTTCAAGCCAATGCCGCTCGAACTCACCGGCATAGAGGGCCAGGCCGCCTGCGCCGCAGAGTGCTCCTTTGAGAAAAGACCGCCTTGAAGCAAGTTGCTGATCCAAACCAGCCACAGGAGATGCCATGTATGTTTAACCGACCTTAAGTTTTTCGGAGTGACTCTAGGACAAGCTGAACTCGTTCCCAGCAGATTGCTATTCCTGCAAGTTCAATCTCATTTCAGTTGGATGCAGAATTCAAGCAGGAGTGTATGTGGAGCCACGAGATAGCCGTACACCATTCGTGGGATTTCAATTCCAGGTCTGAGCCCCACTGAACTCGATGAATTGCAGCAGAGGACGCTGCGGGAAGAATGGGAGTGCGAACCGCGTGATGACGCCTTACACTGGAGTGCAACCATGCGTTTGACACTCGTAAGGCTGTTCGATTTGGCTTCCGTCGCGCTCTCCGCCCTCGTTTTGTTAGCTCACACTGTCGGTCTATCGGCCGCTGTGCCGGAAGTTGGCGCGGCGGCAGCGCCAGTTCCCGCAGCGAGTGCGGCGGACGGTCGCGCATCGCGGGCTTATCAGGCTGCGGTCCGGGAAGGGCCGCTCGCGGTTCAGGCCTTTCTTGCGGATTTCCCCAAAGGCGCGGACCTGCATTTTCACTTGGGGCCGGCGTGTATGCGGAGACGATTATTCGCGTCGCCGCTGAAGACAAGGTATGTATCGACCCAGCGAAAGCGGAGTTTGCGCGCAACGAACATGGCAAGACCATGAAAGGAGCCCTGCGATCCGCCGCTGGTTCCGGCGAGTGAATTGAACGGCAGCAGCCTGACCCCGGCGCAACAGGATCTGTACGACAAAGTCGTTGATGCATTTTCAATGCGGAATTTTGTGCCGACGCCGGGGTACAGCGGGCACGACCAGTTCTTCTCGACCTTCGATCGCTTTGGCGGGCTAGACAAGAGCCATACGGGTCAGTGGATTGACGAAATCACGCGACGCGCCGACGCGGAGAACAATCAGTATCTCGAATTGATGCAAACGCCGGCCTTCGGACATGCGGCGCGGATTGCGCACGAGTTGGGCTTTAATCCAGATCTCGCACAGATGCGGCAGGCGCTGCTCGATCATGGTTTGCGCGATGAGATTGCTGCGGACCGTGAAGAGATGAAGGCGGCGATCGATTCGCGCAACCGAATCCAGCACTGCGGAACGCCGCAGGCGGCAAGTGCATGCAGGGTGCAGGTGCGATTCATCTACCAGGTGCTGCGTGCGTTTTCGCCGGAGCAGGTGTTTGCGCAGACGCTGCTTGGATTTGAGACGGTGGAGCAGGCGATTGAGCAGGGATCGGATGACTGGGTCGGCATCAATTTCGTGCAGCCGGAAGACTACATGGTGGCGATGCGCGACTACACCCTGCACATGAAGATGGTGGAGTATCTGCACAGCCTCTATCCGAAGGTGCACATCACGTTGCATGCGGGCGAACTGGCGCCGGGCATGGTGCCGCCGGAAGGCATGAAGTTTCACATCCGCCAAGCGGTGGAAATCGGGCACGCGGAGCGCATCGGGCACGGCGTCGATGTGATGTACGAGAATGATGCCGAGGGACTGCTGAAAGAGATGGCGAGAAAACACGTGATGGTCGAGATCAACCTCAGCTCGAATGAAGGGATCCTCGGCATCACTGGCAACAGGCACCCGTTCCAGTACTACCGCGCGGCGCATGTGCCGGTGGCCCTCTCGACGGATGACCAGGGCGTGAGCCGCATCGATCTTACGCACGAATACGTGCGCGCCGCGAATGACTATCACCTGAGCTACGAAGACCTGAAGCAGCTGGCGCGCACCGGAATGGAGCACAATTTCCTGGCAGGCGAGAGCCTTTGGGCTGCGCCGGACGTGTTCGGCGCGCCCGTTGCGGCCTGCAAAGGGCAGATTCCTGGCGCGCCGAATCCTTCGGCTGCGTGCAAGAGTTTTCTTGATGCCAATGAGAAGGCTGCGGCGCAATGGGAACTGGAGCGGCGCTTTCGCGAGTTCGAAGCGAAGTTCCAGTAGAGATTCGCGCGCTTCTGATACTCACCCGCTAATCTGTATCTGGAGTTATCAAATCGATGCCGCCCATTGCCTATCTTGAATGCTCGCGCTGCCACGCGCACATCTCCGCCGCAACACCGCAGACCGTCTGCCCGCAATGCACGACGCAGCCGGCCGGATCGCTCTTTGTTCGTTACGACTTCTCGCATCTGAAAGGGAAAGCCGCACGGACGTCATCGCGAAGGATGCGGCAGGACCGTGGGCGGGCATGTGGCGCTATCGTTCTGTGCTTCCTGACGCCGTGCCCGTCACGCTGGGCGAAGGATGGACGCCGATGCTGAAGAGCAAGCGGCACCGAGGCGCATTCGTGAAAGAAGAAGGCGCCAATCCCACGGGCACATTCAAGGCGCGCGGGCTGGCCATGGCGGTGACGATGGCGAAGCATTACGGGCTGCGCAAGCTGGCTGTGCCTTCGGCGGGAAATGCGGCCGGAGCGCTGGCGGCCTATGCCGCTGCCGCCGGAATCGAGGCGCACATCTTCATGCCGCTCGATGTGCCGTTCGCCAACTACGTTGAAGCGATTGCCTATGGCGCGCATGTGGAACTGGTGGATGGCTTGATCTCAGACTGCGCACGCATGGTGCAGGAGCGGAAGCAGCAGGAGGGATGGTTCGATATCTCGACGCTTGAAGGAACCGTTTCGCGTCGAGGGCAAGAAGACGATGGGATACGAACTGGTGGAGCAAC
This sequence comes from uncultured Acidobacteriaceae bacterium, assembly GCA_963830285.1. Taxonomy (GTDB): domain Bacteria; phylum Acidobacteriota; class Terriglobia; order Terriglobales; family Acidobacteriaceae; genus Telmatobacter. The sequence goes on along the minus strand of CAWHLU010000003.1, from coordinate 324,937 downwards.
TGGGCTGGGAATATCCCGACGCGGTCTTTTATCCAACCGGCGGCGGCGTGGGACTGATCGGGATGTGGAAGGCGTTTGAAGAGATGGAAGAGCTGGGATGGGTGCGAACGGGCAAGCGGCCGAAGATGATTGCGGTGCAGTCGTCGGGCTGCGCGCCGGTGGTGCGCGCTTATGACCAGGGTGCAAACGTTAGCACGATGTGGCAGGATGCGGCGACGTTCGCGTCGGGACTGCGCGTTCCGAAGCCTTATGGCGATGCAATCATTCTCGACATCGTGCGCGCGTCTGGCGGACTGGCGATGGCGGTCAGTGATGAGGAGATCCTCGCGTCGATTCTCGACTGGGCGCGGAACGAAGGCATCTTCCTTTCGCCGGAAGGCGCAAGCGTGACTGCAGCATACGACAAGCTGCTCGCGAACGGATACCTGAAGCCGAGCGATCGCGTGGTGCTGTTCAATACTGGAGCGGGACTCAAGTACACAGACGTGACGGCCGAAGCGATGAAGCTGAAGCGGCCGACGGCGCAATAGATCGCGATGACAACTTCGACGACAACGCGCACGCGCAGCAAAGACCGCATCGCACAGGTTTTCGCTGCGGCGGGCGCATTGTTTCTCGTTGCCGGCATCGCGCTATCGCTGGCGCACTTGATCGCGGCGGGTGAGACGCTTCGCTGGATCGGCATTGCGTGCTTCGTGGTCTTTGCGCTGCGCAAGCCATCGTTGATGACGTGGACGTTTCTCGCGATGATTGCGGGAGTGGAACTTGGACTCGACTCCCCGCACACGGCGGCGCAGGCGCGATTGCCGGGCGATCTGTTTCTGCGCCTGATCCGGATGATCGTTGCGCCGCTGTTGTTTGCGACGATCACGACGGGCATTGCGGGCCACAACGAATTGCGCTCGGTGGGCCGCGTTGCCATCAAGGCCTTGATCCTTTTTGAAGTCGTCACGACGCTTGGGCTGATCATCGGCGTTGTCGCCATGAATCTTTCCGGAGCAGGTTGGGGCATCACGATTCCGGCGGCGCTGGAAGGCGCAGCGCCAGTAGCCCAGGCTCCCCAAACCTGGCAGCAGATCGTGCTGAATCTGTTTCCCGACAACATCGCACAGGCGGTCGCGCAGAACCAGATCCTTCAGGTTGCGATTTTCTCGATTCTTTTTGGCTCGGCGCTGGCGATGCTGCCGGAACAAAAACGCGCGCCGCTTATTTCGGTGTTGCAATCACTCGCGGACGTGATGTTCCAGTTGACACGGATCATCATGTACCTCGCGCCATTGGCTGCGGGCGCCGCGATCGCGTATACCGTGGGCAACACGGGACTGACAACGCTGCTGCCGCTGGCAAAGCTGGTTGTGACGTATTACATCGCGCTTACCGCGTTTGTCGCACTGGTGATGGTTCCTGTTCTCATGATGTTTCGAGTTCCACTGGGCAAGTTTCTCACCGCAGTGGGCGAACCGGCCGCGATCGGATTTGCGACTACGACTTCGGAGGCTGCTCTTCCGTTGGCGATGGAGCGCATGGAAGAGTTCGGGGTTCCGCGGTGGATCGTTTCGTTTGTCATTCCGACCGGCTACAGCTTCAACATGACCGGCGGCAGCGTGTATCTGTCGATGGCGGCGGTGTTCGTGGCGCAGGCTGCGGGCATCCATCTCACGTTTGGCCGCGAACTCGCCGTGGTGCTTGTACTGATGGCGGCGAGCAAGGGGATTGCCGGTGTGCCGCGTGCGTCCCTCGTGGTGCTGCTGGCTACGGCGAGCGCTGTCCATCTGCCGACTGCGCCGATTCTTTTGATTCTTGGCGTGGACACGCTGATGGACATGGGCAGAACGATGATGAACGTGGTCGGGAACTGCATGGCCGCTGCTGTTATCGGCAAGACGGAAGGCGCGCTCCCTACATCCTGAGAGCGCAAGTTGGCTGTGCATCGCAGTTCTATTGCACGACTCGGATTTCATGAACGAGGCGTGAGAGCCCGAATCCGCCAGCGCGATTCTGTTCTTGCCGATGCGTCGGACATGTGTGGACGATCGCCACGAAAATCATGCCCAGAATCATGCCGAGAAACAAAGAATTGAAGTACGTGATAAGACGGCGCATATATCCCTCCAATGCGGGCGCCCTCGTCCGCGAGTGGTGAACAGGTATCAAATGGAACGCGAGTCGACAGCTTGCTCGCGGCCGATCCGCTACTTTGCTGCCTCGCGACGGCGGTATTCATCCGACGCCATTCGGCCAATTTCCCACGCAAGCTGGACCACCACGATGGCGCAGACCACGCCCAAGCCAAGGTGAATACTGCTGTTGATCACTTTGAGATTTTGGCCGTATTGCGTAGCCTGATCGGCGGTGGGATTCTTGAGCAAGACGTAAACGTGGTCGCGCAGGGAAAGCACGAGGGCGATCGGAATCACACCGAGGATCTTGAAGACGATGTGCCGAACAGGCGCTGGTTGCTGCCAGTGACCGCGGGCGAGGTCTACGGTCTTCCAGCCCAGTTGCAACGCATTCAGTCCGATGATCGACCAGTAGAACATCCACCAGACCGGTGCAAGCTCGTATGGTGCTACGCGAAGAATGACCGCGCCCGGTCCCATCAGTAGAACGGGATGGCTGGGAATGAGGAGCAGCCATGCCAGCAGTAGAAATCCGATGACAACCTCTGCGACGGCCTGCGTGAATGAGCGGCTCTGCTGCCTGGCGCATCAGGCTTTTCGAGCGGCGGCAGGGAAGTGGGATTCCAGTTGTCGGTGAGATCTGCGAAATGGAGCACACTTCCCCGGATAACGGGCTGCAAAAAACTCGAACGCCACAAAGACAAATGTCACCCACGCTGCAACGTTTATCAGAACGGCAGGCATGCGCACGAGCGATCCGGCGATGTCACTGTGTCCCGGCGACAACAAGGGCAGGACCACGCAGATCACAACTGCGTAGACGATCAGGGCCCACATCACCACGATGCGCAGCACGTACAGGTACAACGGAAACAGAGCAGGGCCGATGAGGTATTGCTGCGGCTGATAGCGCGAAGCGACCATCACGGGCGAGCCCATCTTGCGGAGCAGGTCTTCCATTTCGCCCTGGGTGAGCGAGCGGCCGAGATCCGACTCTTTGTCTTCGATCTGCGACTCCATGTTGGCGCGGAGTTCGGCGATGATGTCGTCCTGGCGGCGAGCCGGGAGGTATCTTCTTACGGCTTGGAGATAACGGTCGAGAAGTTCCATGGCTGTTTCCTTACTTGCTGCGCTGGGATTCCGGATGTTCAAAGATGCGGTTAATCGATGCGTTGATGGCTTGCCATTCCTCCAGCAGCTTGGCGAGGATCTGTTCGCCGTCCGCCGAGAGGCGGTAGAAGCGCTTGTTGCGCTTGTCTTCTTCGCGCCACTGGCTTACCAGCAGGCCCTGCGTTTCAAGGCGGCGAAGAAGTGGATACAACGTGCTTTCGTCGATCTCCAGGCCTCGCTCGGCCAGGTCTTTGCGGAGCGTGTAGCCGTAATGCTCCTGGCGAAGCTGGGCGAGGACGGCGAGGGTGAGGCTGCCGCGGCGAAGCTCGAGTCGAAGGCTTTCAAAGAGGTTTTCAGCTACGGTCATGCTGTGCCTCGTACACTGTACTTCATATACTGTATGATAACTAGTGTATGACGTCAAGTAGATATTATGGTTTTTTTCACAGTTTCACGGGCTTAGAATTTTCGGCATGGATAACGAGCGCATCCGCGAGATCTGCATGGCCCTTCCGCATGTGGCGGAGACCGTGAACTGGGGCCATCACCTGGTCTATTGGGCGGGGGACCGCGATATCGGCGGCAAGATGTTTGCCATGACAGATTTGGACGGAACCGGGACCGGGGTGCTGTGGTTTCACTGCGGCGCGGAACGGTTCCATGAATTGCTGGAGATTGAGGGCATTATTGCGTCGCCTTATCTGGCGAAGGCCCACTGGGTGACTTTGGAGCGATGGGATGCGCTACGGCCGCGGGAGATTGAGGAAGAGCTGCGCAGGGCGCATGCGCTGATCTTCGAGAAGCTGCCGAAGCGGACGAAAACGTGCTGGCGCTGCCGGAGAAGGAGCGCAAGAAGGTGATCGGCGATCGGAGGCGTGAGCTGAAAGTGCGAGCCACCGCTGTTCTGGTAAGGGGCGAGGCGCGGGAAGAAAATCAAGAAAGCGACTGGTTAGGGTATTGCTTTCCCATGTCTCAAAATCGAGACCCTTCGACTTTGCTCAGGGCAGGCTATGGGGCACCCGGATGGTTGTGGAACTGGGGCCGGTCCCAGCGCGTATGTTGAGTTGATTGCGATTGAGGTAGATGTCATGGCGAAATTTCTTTTGTGGTGCATTCTCCTGGTGATCTGCTGGCCGCTGGCATTGCTGGCGGTGATTGCGTATCCGTTTGTGTGGCTGCTGCTGCTGCCGTTCCGGATCGTCGGGATCGCTGTGGGCGGGGTGCTGGAACTGGTGAGCGCGATCATCTTTCTGCCCGTGCGGATGGTGCGGGCGATCTGAACCGGAGTCACTTTCCGACAATATGCAACCGGATAGTTGCGGATCACCCCTCCCCCACCCATACTCTGTACGGAAGTTCGTTCCTTTGAGGTACGTACCGGCAAGCGGCCGCTGCAAAGTCTTCCCGGGAAACAACTTACGCGCAGAGTCGTCTCAGTAAAGGACTTAGAGGGAGACCAAGATCAAGTCCCGATACCGGTCCCACGGTTTCGCAGTTTCACAGGATCGCAGCCCGGTCCTGTTCGCCGCCCTTTTCCCAAACGAAGTTTCTCCTCGAATAAGTTCTATTGTGCACCGCGCGTGGGAAATCATCTGCAAAAGCCGGTGGGGAATCTTCTGTTTTGAATCAGCTGCTTAGGGCTAGATCGCAGGCGCCGGGCTCTTGACAAGATCGGCGTCGGGCCGGGCTCTGAAGTTCAGCACCAGAACCGGCCTGGCACCGGTTCAGGCCCGACCGGTATGCGTTGATGAACCTTCGGTGTCTGAACGAAGACACAGATTCCCGAAATTCTGCGTCCAAGAGAGAATCGGAAGTTCGTTTCTCGGGTTCATTTAGTTCGTAGTCATCAAGATGAAAGACGAATCCTATGGAGGCAATCATGCGAAGCACGTGGATGCTGGGAGTCCTATTGTGTGCCGTCCCGGGGTTGGTTGGCGGCGTTGCCGCGGAGGCGCAGACCGATGTGGCGTTGAGCGTATACGGGGCTTTCCATGGAACGACCAACGGGAATGGAACGATCCAGAGTCCGTCGAACTCGGCGGGCGGGATGATTGAGCTGCGGCACATCTCGAATCCGCTGGTGGGGTGGGAGGCGACGTATTCCTACAACCGGGACAACCAGGTGTACAGTTCAGCGTGCGCAGGCGTCACCTGTACGTCGGTAGCTCCGCAGCCAGTGTCGGCGAACGCGCACGAGATCAGCGGAGACTGGGTGGCATCGGTGCACATTGCGAATCTCAGGCCGTTTGCGCTGGCCGGAGTCGGATTGTTGTTCAATCAGCCGACCGGCGGCCAGGTCGAGCACAACCAGCGCGACCAAGCCGGTGTTCCAGTACGGCGCGGGACTCGATTGGGGCGTGTTTCCGCACATCGGATTGCGGTTTCAGTATCGCGGAAATCTCTACAAGGCTCCGGACCTGACGCGGCTCTACACGTCGACGAACGCATTCACGCATACATCGGAGCCGATGATCGGGGCGTATCTGCGGTTCTAGCTTTCTTTGAGAGCCGGCCCTGACGATTCAGGACGAGACGTTCAGATTCATTCGTGGGCTCCGTGCTTCTTAAGGATGCCGACAGCGGTTTCCAAGTCTGCCTGCAAGGCGTAGGTAAGCGGACGAATCGAGTTTTGATCCTTGGCGTTGACGTCGGCGCCCTTGTCGACGAGCAGGCCCACCGTGCTCTGAAAGCCAAGGTGCAGTGCGCAGTCGAGGATGGTGTCGCCGTAGGTGTCGGGGATGTTGGGATTGGCGCCGTGATCGAGAAGGAATTTCACGTCATCTTTCTGATCGCGCATCACGGCCCAGAAGAGCGGAGTGGCGCCGCTGGCGGCATGGGCATTGACGTTGGCACCGTGGGCGACCAGGAGCTGCACCACCTTGTTGTGGTTGGTGGCGAATTCGGCGAGGTCGAGCGGCGTGTAGCCATCCTTCAGCTCCTTCGAAGTCACTCCCTGGGCATTGAGTTCATTGGTTGTGTTGACGGCCTGGGAGTGGAGGAGAATCACGGGGTCCTGATGGTTGTTGGTGGAGAACTCCTTGCCCAGATCGTCGGGAATGAAAGGCGGGTAGTTGTTTTTGGCGTTCACGTTGGCGCCGGCGTCGATCAGCGCCTGGGCGACTGCGAGCTGACCGTGCAAGGCGGCCAGATGCAGGGGCGTGTCGCCGTCTTTGTCCTTGTCGTTGACGAGTTTGGGATCGGAGGCGAGGAGTTCCTTGACCTTTTTGACGTCGCCTTTGCGGGCTGCGTCCTGGATGGGTCCGCCAAAGGCGGGGATGGCGACGGCTACGGCTACGATTGCAACGGCAACGGCGCATACGAGGCGCGCAGAAAAAGAAGTGCGAAAGGTGATCAACGTTTTCATTTTATGAATTCACTCCGAGCAAGATGAGGGCAGATTTCTGCCTGTTTGCGTACATACCGCGACGCTCGCGCGGGCGGGCACACTTCATGAGACGGAAGAAAACGGGCCCAGGTCGCAGGCATCCTGCAGAAGCGGAGTGCAGACATGGGTGCGGGGGGACGGAAGTCGAATGAAAAGGCCGCCTCGACAGCAAATCGACAGATCGTCTAACTTGGCGTTATGGCTGGTGTGTCGTTGGTCTTGGATGGGAAGGTTGCGCTGATCACGGGCGGATCGCGCGGGATTGGCGCGGAGACGGTGCGGCTGTTTGCGGCAGCGGGCGCGCGCGTGGTGTTCAGCTACCGGCAGGCGAAGGAACAGGCGCTGGCACTGATGAGCGAGTGCGGGGGCCGGTGCGCTGCGTTGCCGATTGAGCAGGACTTGAGATCGCCGGCGGATGGGCGGGCGCTGGTGGGGGCGGCGGTGAAGGCTTTTGGGCGGCTGGACGCGCTGGTGGTGAATCACGGGATGTGGCCGGCGGAGGATGCGCCGATTGAGCTGATGACCGAGGAGCAGTGGCGGAATACGATGGCGGTGAACCTGGACTCGGTTTTCGGGCTGGTGCAGGCGGCGGTGGCGCAGATGGAACTGCAGGGACCTCCGGCGACCGGGAGGATGACGCGACGAAGGGGCATATTGTGCTGATCAGTTCGACGGCGGGGCAGCGGGGCGAGGCCATGCACGCGGACTACGCCGTGACCAAAGGCGCGCTGATCAGTCTGACAAAGAGCCTGTCGAGTGAGCTGGCGCCGCGGGGAATCCTGGTGAACTGCGTGGCTCCGGGATGGGTGGCGACGGACATGTCGGCGGGGACGCTGGGCGATCCGGCGCTGGGAGCGCGAATCCGGGCAGGGATTCCGGTGGGACGCGTGGCCACGACGCGGAGATTGCCGGGCCGGTGCTGTTTCTGTGCACGCCGCTGGCGGGATTCATCTCCGGCGAGGTGGTGAATGTGAATGGGGGAGCGGTGCTGGTTGGGTAGGACGGGGACTAGGGACTAGTGATAGAGACTAGGGACTAGAGGGACTAGTAGGGACTAGGGATAGGGAGGTAGGGATTAGAAGAAAGTACGGAGGACGAATGGGGAAGGGATTGGCGGTGGGGCTGGCTTTGGGGGTGCTGGCGATGCCGCCTGGGGTGCGGGCGCAGGCTGACGATACCGCTGCGAAGCCTCCATCGCAGGCGATGGATGAGTCGGGCGAGAAAAATGCGGCGAAGGCGCGCGCGGCGCTGGACGCGATGGTGAAGGCACTGGGCGGCGACTGCTGGCTGAACCTGAAGAACGTGGTGCGCGAAGGGCACATCGCGGCGTTTTTCCACGGCAAACCCGATCTGGGTACGACGCTGTTCTGGGAATTTCATGCCTGGCCGGATCACGACCGGATGGAGTATACGAAGCATCGCGACGTGGTGCAGTTTTACGTAGGACAGAAGGGGATCGAGGTGACGTATCGCGGCGCAAAGCCGCTGCCGCAGGAGCAGGTGGATGACTTTATGCGGCGTCGCGACCACTCCATCGAGACGGCAGTGAAGGTGTGGCTGAAGGATCCGAATACGATCCTGGTGTATGAAGGGCAGCGCATGGCGGAGCGGCACATGGCCGACCAGGTGACGCTGATCTCGGCGGACAATGAGGCGATCACGATCCAGATGGATGTGCAGACGCACCTGCCGCTGACGCGGAGCTTTCAGTGGCGCGACCCGGTGTACAAGGACAAGAACACGGACGTGGAGGAGTACGCGGACTACCACGATGTGGAGGGATTTCCGACGGCCTTCTCGATTACGCGGGTGCAGAACGACGAGATAGTGCGGCAGTTGTATATCGACAAGGTGCATTACAACCAGGATCTGCCGGCGGATTTCTGGGATATTGATGCGGTGGCGAAGAAGATCAAGAAGTGAAGACAGCCTCCAGCTGCTAGCTTCTAGCTGCAGCCGTGCGGATTGGTACTGACCGAGGTATGCAAGAGGACGGATTTGCGCGTTTCAGTCCTTGCTGCGCGAGGATGGGGCACCTCTCATTTTGGTGAAGTCGGCTTCGTTATAATCCTCAGGGAGCGCGGGGCGGGTTATGGCGCGCTTTGTGGAGCCAGAGAATGACGTTCGACATCCAGGAGATCCTGGAGTTTCTTCCGCACCGCTATCCCTTTTTGCTGATCGACAGGATTACGGAGTTCGAGCCGACCAAGCGGCTGGTGGCGATCAAGAATGTGACCATCAACGAGCCGTTTTTCCAGGGACATTTTCCGGGATATCCCATCATGCCGGGAGTGCTGGTGGTGGAGGCGATGGCGCAGGCGGGCGGCATCATCATGATGCACGAGATCGAAGATCGGAACTCGAAGCTGGTGGTGTTTACGGGGATTGAGCGGGCGAAGTTTCGCCGGCCGGTGACGCCGGGCGACCAGTTGCGGATCGAAGTGGAGGTGCTGTCGTTCCGGACGCGGGCGGGGAAGATCCAGGGGCGCGCGACGGTGGATGGCAAGCTGGCCTGCGAGGCGACGCTGACGTGCGCGGTGGTGACGCGGGAGCGCGAGCGGAAGGCGCATGGAGACAGCCCCAGCGAGGCGGCGGCTCCGGTGGCGGAGTGAGTATCCATCCCAGCGCGGTGGTGGCCGAGGGGGCGGCGGTTCCCGACTCCTGCGAGGTGGGGCCGTTCTCGACGATCGGACCGGACGTGGTGCTGGGTGAAGACTGCCGGCTGATTTCGCACGTGGTGCTGGATGGGCGGACGCACATCGGAGCGCGAAATGTGTTTCATCCGTTCTGCGCGGTGGGTGTGGCTCCGCAGGATTTGAAGTATGGCGGGGAGCCCACGCAGTGCGAAATCGGCGATGACAATACGATTCGCGAGAGCGTGACGATCAGCCGCGGGACGGCCAAGGGCGGCGGCATTACACGCGTTGGTTCGAAGAACCTGCTGATGACGGCGGTACACATTGGGCACGATTGCATCGTTGGCAACGGATGCATCCTGGCGAATGCGGCGACGCTGGCAGGGCATGTGATCATCGAGGATTTCGCGACGGTGGGGGCGTTCAGCCCGGTGCACCAGTTCTGCACAGTGGGGAAGTATGCGTTTATCGGCGGCGGGACGATTGTGACGCAGGATGTGCTGCCGTTTTCGAAGACCTCGGCGCGGCGCGAAAACAAAGCGTTTGGCGTGAACAGCATTGGGCTGGAGCGAAGGGGATTCAGCGCGGAGCGGATCAAGGCGCTGCAGAAGGCGTTTCGGCTGCTGCTGGTTTCGAAGCTCAATACGACGCAGGCTCTCGAGAAGATACGGGAGTTGGAGGGCGAGGACGTGGCGCTGCTGGTGAAGTTCATCGAGAAGAGCGAGCGCGGGGTCATCAAGTAGGGTGGGTGATCCTCCCGGAACGCGGGAATAGCCCAGGATGAAGCGAAGCGGAACCCAGGGATCGTAAGTGAATATAGATCGCGTCCCAGAGGGCCGCCCGAAATCTAACCCCACACGTAACGTGGGTCGTATTCGACACGGTTCTTCTTCAAGAATGCGATGAATTCGGCCTGAAAATCGTGCTTCCTGTGGTGTTCTGGTTGGCTGGCAATGTAGGCCAAGGTGGCTGGTGTCTGCGACTTCCCAATCGAAAAAGCCCCGTAGCCTTCCTGCCATTCGAAGCTATGTTCGACGCAGGTCTCGTGAATCCAGCGCGAAGAGGCGCTCTTGATTTCGCGAATCGCCTTGGCCACCGGCATAGAAGAGGGGAGAGACAACAGCATGTGGATGTGGTCGTCGGCGCCACCCACGGCAAGCGCAGTCATCCCGTGTTCGCGTGCGATCCCACCCATGTAGGACCAGAGGCGTGGTTGGATTTCCGCGTGGATTGATTTGCGACGGCCCTTCGTCGAAAAGACGCAGTGAAACAACGAACAGCGATAGGCGTGTGACATGGTGAAGGATAATGGTAGCGCAGGTGGGTCGGTCGGCCCTCCGGGGCGAAGGGATGTTAGCCGGTCGTTTTCCCAGGGTTTCGCTCCGCTTCACCCTGGGCTATTTTCGTTTCCTCCCTAACGGGAGGATTTTGTCGTGCGGAACTGCGGATTAATTGCCGGGTACGATGGAAGGAAATGGTTTTGATATCGAGAAGCGATGGTCGTGCGGCCGGACCTGAAAATGGGCATGACGTTAATGCGGTGGGTGCCATGAAACTTGGCCTGATTGCGGGGAACGGGCGGTTTCCGTTTTTGCTGCTGGATGCGGCGCGGGCGCAGGGGTTCCAAGTGACGGTGGCGGCGATTCGGGAGGAGACGGACCCGGAGATCAACCATCGCGCGGCGGCGGACGAGAAGATTACGGTGCACTGGCTTTCGCTGGGGGAGTTGTCGCGGCTGATCGAGGTGTTTCACAAGGAAGATGTGAAGGCCGCGGTGATGGCGGGGCAGGTGAAGCACAAACAGATTTTCTCGAGCATCCGGCCGGACTGGCGGCTGGCGAAGCTGCTTCTTAATTTGCGCACACGAAATACGGACATGCTGCTGGGAGCGGTTGCGAAGGTGCTGGCGGATGAGGGCATCGAGCTGATGAGTTCGACGCAGTTTCTGGAGCCGCTGCTGGCTGAGGAGGGGGTTCTGACCGAGGCAGGGGGCGGGCGCGCACCGACGGAGGACGAGGGAAAGAATATCGAATATGGGCTGGGTGTGGCGCGGGCGCTGGCGGGTTTCGATATCGGGCAGACGGTGGTGGTGGCGGCGCAGGCATGCGTTGCTGTTGAAGCAATGGAGGGCACGGATGCGACGATCGAGCGGGCCGGTGTGCTGATGAAGTCGCTCGAGGAAGAGGATCCAGAGCCGGCCTCGACGCTTGATCGCAGGCTCACCGTTGTAAAGGTTGCGAAGCCGAACCAGGATATGCGGTTTGATGTGCCGGTGATCGGCATGAAGACGATTGAGACCATGGTGCAGGCGGGTGCGGGCTGCTTGTCAGTGGAGGCGGGGCGGACGCTGCTGTTCGATCGCGAGGCGTTGTTGAAGCGCGCGGCGGAGGCGGGGATTGTTGTCGTGGCTACGCCACGACAGGGACAGAGGGACGTAGGGACACAGGGAACCAGGGAATAGGGAGTAACAGGCCCGGAGGCTGCGGCTGCGGACCTTTTGATGACAATTCTTCCGGGGGCGGGAACTATACTGGCGGGGCGCGGCGTCCCCATGCTGCTCGGCCGCGTCTTATGAATGCCGGTGGGTTGGCCCGGATTCCGAGGTTTAATCCCCGTTTTGATAAACAGGAGGTAACAGATGAAGAAGACGATTCTGATTGCGTTTGCCGCGGCGATTGCGCTGTCGGTTGGTCTGGTGACGGTGCGGGCGGCAGATGACCCGCAAACCATGCCCTCGGTCGGACAGATGGCGCCCACGTTCACCCTGCCGTCGCAGGATGGGAACCAGATCGCGCTGGACAGTTTTCGCGGCAAATGGGTGGTGCTGTACTTCTACCCGAAGGACATGACGCAAGGCTGTACGATCGAGGCGCACAACTTCCAGCGCGACCAGGCGAAGTACGACGCCGTGAATGCTGCCATTGTTGGTGTGAGCGTGGATACGCCGGACAGCCACAAGCAGTTCTGCACCAAGGAAGGGCTGACGTTCAAGCTGCTGGCTGACCCAGAGCACAAGGTGGTCGACCAATACGGCTCGTTGGGACACTTCGGCAACATGACGATTGCGATGCGGAACACGTTTCTGATCGATCCGAAGGGAAAGATCGTGAAGGTGTGGACGAAGGTCAATCCTCAGGTGCACTCGGAAGAGGTGTTGGCGGCGATTGCCGAGGCACAGAAGGGATAGAAGCAGCTTTCAGCTATCAGCTATCAGCTGTCAGCTTTCCCATCCTTGCTTCGCAGGGATGGGGCACCCGGCACCGAGATTCACAGCGCACGGATCAGCAAAGCTTAAGAACCTGAACGAAAGAGTGTACATGAGCGAGGTGGCGGAGAAGTTTCGCGCGGGATCTGGATGAGGTGCATCGGGCGCTGGTTGTGGTGCCGGAGGCGCTGGCGGACGTGCCTTGGCGTGAGGGCGGGTGGACACGGAGGCAGATCGTGGGTCACCTGCTGGATTCCGCGACGAACAACCGGCAGCGGTTCGTGCGGGCGACGAGCGAGGGGTTCTTCAACGGGCGGAATTACGATCAGGATGCGTGGGTCGCGGCGCATGGCTATGTCGATCAGACGTGGGATACGCTTCTTGGCTGGTGGGAGGCGGAGCACGAGATCCTGATGGCCGTCGTGGATCGGATTCCCGATTCAAGGCTCGAAGCGCCGTGCGTGATGGATGCGGATGCACCGGTTACGCTGCGGTTCCTGATCGAGGATTATGTGACGCATCAGCGGTGGCATTTGAAGCAGCTACAAGCTTCTAACCGCTAGCTTCTATCTCTCCCACCCTTGCTGCGCAAGGATGGGGCACCCGACAGTTGCTGGCGGCCAGCTCCTAGCTTTCAGCCTTCAGCTCTCAGTTTTCCCACCCATGCTTCGCATGGATGGGGCACCCAGATTTGGTCGGAACGACCGCTGCAAGCGACAAGCGTAGACGCAAAAAAGCCCGGCGGAAATGCCGGGCATTTTTGCTTGCCTTTTGAAGATTGCGATTGCCAGCCTACTTCTTTTTCCTGGCTGTCTTCTTGGTTGCCTTTTTTACTGCCTTTTTCGCCGCCTTCTTGGCAGGAGCTTTCTTCGCTGCTGCCTTCTTGGCGGGCGCCTTTTTTGCTGCTTTCTTAACGGCCAACTTTTTACCTCTTTTTGTGGTTTTGCCGGCGCGCTTTACCGCCGCAGACTTCTTTGCGGCCTTTCCGCCCTTAGCGCCAGCGGTTTTCTTGGCGGACTTCTTTGCGGCCTTTTTGGCCGGAGCTTTTTTGGCCGCCTTCTTCGCAGCCTTCTTTGCTGCTTTCTTTGCCGGAGCCTTTTTGGCCGGGGCGGGAGCAGCAGCTTTCTTGGCGGGCGCTTTCCTGGCGGGCCGTGCTGGGACGGGTATCGCTTCCACGATGATTACACCCTCTTCGACAACACCTTCGTCATCGTCGGAGGAGGTAAGCACGGTTGAGGTTTCCACCTCGTCGTCCTCTTCCATCTCATCGTGATCGGCGCTCATCTCTGCCGGTTCCAAGTCTGGATTGCCGTCATTCATTGCGTACATCTTGATCACTTCGTCCATCCGATTGCCTCCAGCGGATTGCCGCTGCCCATGTGGGTATTCGCATCTCTGCGTTGCGGACAAATCATCTCCGCATGCCGAGTCATTCTAACAACAACCCCGAAAGAAAAGCTATCAAAACAGATGAAGAGAAATGCGCATGGAATTATTTTTGTACGGTTGATGACGATTTTGCGTGCGACGAGCGCTTCGTGGAACCCGCGCTGTGCGCGTGTTTCGACGATGCGGACTTGCCGGCATGCGTTGTGTGGCTGCTTTGGGAGGAGGGTGTCTTTGCATGAGAACTGGGAGCGCCGGAGGCAGACTCGCGGGCCGGAGGAGTGGCGCCGGCGATTTCGCGGGGGTTGCCGGCCTTAGCCTTTCCGTGTCGGCTGCGGCTGATGCTGGCGCGGGCGAGTGCAGGTTCGGCGACGTGAAGGCGGCTTCCTGCCGCGATCTTGATGCCAGAGGAAGAGAGCTTGTTCCAGCGGCGGAGCTGGGTAAGGGACACGCCGAAGCGGTCAGCGACGGAGACAAGGGTGTCACCCCGGCGGGTGGTGTAGTAGACGGTGTGTGCCGAAGGGGCGGCGGAGGGAGCGACAGGCACCACGAGCGCCTCGACGCCGTCCAGCTTTGAGGTGTCGCCGAGCTGATTGACCGCGGCGAGTTCGCCGGGGGATACACGGTAGGTATGGGCGATGGAGACGAGCGTGTCGTCGGGCGTGACCTTGTGATAGCGCCAGGAGTCGCGCTTGCTTTCGGGGATGGCGGCGATCTTGTCCTGGAAAAGCGCGGCGGTGCCGCCAGGAAGGTGAAGGTCAAACGCGGTGTCGGGTGGAGTGACGAGCCGCAGCAGGCTGGGATTGAGGGCAATGAGCTCGTCGACCGGGGCACCGACTATGTCGGAAACCAGACGGAGGTCGGCGGAGTAGTTGATGGTGACCGTGTCGGTGAGGACAGGCGGGTCGAGCGTGATGTCGTCGAAGCCGTACTGTGTGGGGTGGTTGGCGATGATGATGGCGGCGAGAATTTCGGGGACGTAATTCTTCGTCTCGCCGGGGAGATTGTTGCGCTTGTACAGTTCCCAGAAGTCGGCGTAGCCGGTCTTCTCAACGGCACGCTGGATGTTGCCGGTTCCCCAGTCGTAGCCGGCCATGGAGAGGTACCAGTCGCCGAGCTCGGAGTAGATGTATTTCATGTAACGGGCGTAGGCGCGGGTCGATTTCTCGGGATCGAAGCGCTCATCGACGTAGTTGTTGCGGGTGAGGCCGTAGTTGCCGCGGGGCATGAACTGCCACATGCCGCCGGCGCGGGAGCGGGCGTTGACGGCGCGGGGCTGGAAACCGGATTCGGCGACGGCGAGGTAGATGAGGTCCTGGGGAACGCCCTCTTCACTCATGACGCGTTGAATCATTGCGCGGTAGCGGCCGGCGCGCTGGAAGGAGTGGAGCAGGGTGTTGTGGCCCTTGGTGGTGTTGGCGAAGAAGTTGATGTAGGCAGCGACGTAGTCGTTGACGACGAGGGGAAGATCGGACTTGGTGGTAGCGAGGTCGGCGTTGGCCTTGGCCACGATGTTGGGATCTACGACGAAGGTGACGTCGCTTGCGGCTTCGGCGGGAGTGTCTTCGGTCTTGGGGGTGAAGCCGTTGCCTTGCTTGAGCGCCTCCATTTCGAGACCGTTGATCTGATCCAGAATGCGGTCGAATTCATCCTGCAGCGCGGGGGTGGATTTGATGTCGATGCCGCTGGTGAGCATGAGGTCGACAGCATTGTCGAAGTTCGAACGGGCTTCAGGCAGGTTGCCGCGCTTGTAGGCGGCATCGCCGAGAGCGTAGGCCTTCTCGACCTGCTCGATCAGCGCTTGCACGCGGTCCTGTGACGCACTCGGCTGTGGCGGCGGCACGGGAGCCGCGGCCTGCTGCGGCGCGGGAGCGGAGACGGCGGGAGCGAGCGCAAGGACGGCGGGAGCGGCGGATGCCGCGGGTGGATCGCATCCTGACAACGGCGCCGCCAGCGTGAAAGCCAGCGCGGCGCAACCCAGGCCATTCAACCGATTCAATATCATGCGCAACAGTTGACGCTGGGACAACACTAGAACCGGTCCCATCGGCCGAGTTCTTCGGTTCGCGTATTTCCTGAGTTCCGCCTTGTTGGCGGAACTCACAGTTGACGGAATATGCATCGATTTGACGATGAGACCGGTTATACCCCTGAAGACGGAAGGCACTGTGCCGATGATAAGCTATGACCTAGAGACATCGCTGACTTTCGTAATACTTCTGCAGTGATTCGCTACCCCTGATGGACGTAAAATTCCTCCGCAATTTCGCAATTATTGCCCATATCGACCATGGGAAGTCGACGCTGAGCGACCGTCTGCTGGAGTTGACGGGTTCGGTGACCGGACGTGAGATGCAGGCGCAGATTCTGGACGCGATGGACCTGGAGCGCGAGCGCGGAATCACGATCAAGGCCCACGCTGTCCGCATGATGTACAAGGCGAGGGACGGGCAGACCTATCAGCTTAATTTGATCGACACTCCGGGGCACGTCGACTTCAGCTACGAGGTTTCGCGCTCGCTGGCTTCGTGCGAAGGCGCATTGCTGGTCGTGGATGCAACCCAGGGCGTGGAAGCGCAGACACTGGCCAATGCGTATCTGGCCATCAACCACGGGCTGGACATTATTCCGGTGATCAACAAGATTGATCTGCCCTCGGCCGACATTGTGCGGACGCAGGAGGCGATCGAAATGGCGGTAGGTCTGGACGCCACCGATGCGATTCCGGTGAGCGCGAAGACAGGACAGGGCGTTGATGAGGTATTGGAAGCGATTGTGCACCGGCTGCCTCCGCCGACAGGCGATCCGGATGCTCCGCTGCAGGCGCTGATTTTCGACTCGTGGTTCGATGCGTATCGCGGGGTGATCGTGCTGGTGCGGGTGATGCAGGGAACGATGCGCAAGGGGCAGCGGATCCGGCTGATGTCGAACGGGAAATCGTTTGAGGTTGAGTCGATGGGCGTGCTGATGCCAAAGCCGGTGGAGATTGCGCAGCTTTCGGCGGGCGAGGTCGGATTCTTTGCGGCGACCATCAAGACGGTGAGCGATACCCGAATCGGCGACACGGTGACGGAAGAAGACCGGCCCGCGGCAGAGCAGTTGCCGGGCTTCGAAGACATCAAGCCGATGGTCTTCGCGGGACTCTACACGGTGGATTCGCACGAACACACGCTGCTGAGGGATGCGCTGGAGAAGCTGCGGCTGAATGACTCCTCTTTTTTCTTCGAGCCGGAAAGTTCGGTGGCGCTGGGATTCGGTTTTCGCTGTGGGTTCCTGGGGCTGCTGCACATGGAGATCATCCAGGAGCGGCTGGAGCGCGAGTATGAGCTTGAGCTGATTACGACGGCGCCGGGGGTGCGCTACCACATCACCATGACCGACGGGTCGGTGATGGAAGTAGACAATCCCTCGCGCTGGCCGGAGCCGACCAACATCGATGCCATCCGCGAGCCGGTAATCACGGCGAAGATTCTGACCAACGAAGAGTATGTCGGCGGGATTTTCAAACTGGTGGAAGAGAAGCGCGGCAAGCAGATGAACTTCGAGTACGTGACGCCGACGCGCGTGTTGCTGACCTACGAGTTGCCGCTGAACGAGATCGTACTGGATTTCTACGACAGGCTGAAGTCGATTTCGCGGGGGTATGCTTCGCTGGATTATGCGCTGGCGGGCGAGTGGGAATCGCCGATGGTGAAGCTGGACATATTGGTTTCGGGCGAGCCGGTGGATGCGCTTTCGATCATCGTGCACCGGGACTTTGCCTACGAGCGCGGCAAGGCGCTGGTCTCGAAGATGCGGGAGTTGATACCCCGGCAGCAATTCGAAGTGGCGATCCAGGCGGCGATCGGGGCCAAGGTGGTGGCGCGGGAGACGGTGACCGCCCTCAGAAAGAACGTACTGGCCAAGTGCTACGGGGGAGATATCTCCCGAAAACGCAAGCTTTTGGAGAAGCAAAAAGAGGGTAAAAAACGGATGAAACGCATTGGGAAAGTCGACATTCCGCAGGAGGCTTTCCTGGCGGTGTTGCGGGTCGGGGAAGACCAGCAGAAGTAACTCTCAGATGGTGACTTGGCTCACGTAGCAGTCATCCAGCGTTCACGTGGAATTGTGGAAAGCTCCGTGCAGGGGAAGAACGGAATCTGAAGAGATGTTGAGTGTGGGCCTGCTGGGGGCAGTCCGTGCTTGTGATAGATAATAAGGGACTTTCTAGGTTTATCAGAGCAGCTAATTGTTGGCAAGTGGGGAAACGCAATTTATTTTGTGGATTGAGCGGCTCGAAATCCACATTTTTTTCCACAGACGGCTTCAGGGGATTTCCGAAGTGCGCAGCCGCTGGAGATTTGCGCGGAATCAGATTGAATTGCATGAGGAAAGGCCCCGAATTTCGGGGCCTTTTTTGGTCGACTTCCTTCAGCCGAAATAGCGCGGGTCAGCGCCGGCTATTGAGGAGTGGTGGGTCTTGGCGTGGCCGGCCTGGGAGCCGACGGAAGCGGAGCTGCTCCGGAAGCTGACGCCGGCGGAGCGGGAACGCCCGATTTCACGTTGTAGGCATCGATGATGGCCTTGGTGATATTGGTGGTTTCGGTGGCGTAGAGCACCGGGCTCTGCTGCTGGGCGACATCAAGGATGAGGGTATATCCGTGCTGCTTGGCGTAATCGTTCAGCACGTCATACACCTTGGACGCGAGGGCGCTGTAAAGCTCCTGCATCTCGTTTTGCATGTCGTTCTGATCGTCTTCGGCGTTGCGCTGAAGCTGCTTCTTTTTGTCGTCGATGGTCTTGGCGCGCGCTGCGCGCTCGTCGTCGTTGAGCTTGTCACCCTGCGTCTGGAGCTGCTTGGTAAGCGTGTCGATTTCGTCATTCAGGGCCTTGAGTTCCGCCTGCTTGGGCTGGTACTTCCGCTGCAGATCGGCAAAGCTGCGCTGGCCCTCGTTGGTCTGCGCGACGGCGACCTGGAACGCGATGACGGCGATCTTGGCCGGGCCGGTGGGAGCAGCAGCGGCTGCGGTACCGGGTGCATTGGCAGGAACAGGGGCGGACGGCGTTTGAGCGGTGGCGCTGAGGGCAAGGCCTGAGGCCAACAGGAGAACTAATGCAACAGAGGGCTTCATTCGGCTTGAAAACTCCTTGGAATTCCTGGGGCTGCCCGCGCATTCGAGTTTTGAAGGCGAACCGTCGCCCTCGTTGCGCGCACCCTGAAGAGAACCTCGCGACAAATTCTCTCGAAGGACTTCCATTAGACGGCTGAAAGGACGAGAAAAGAAGCGGACGGAAACCTCAGCAGGAACTTAGATGGATTATAGGGGTGCGGAGTAGGGGGGTCAAACGGCGGAAACAGGAAACAGAAAACGGGGAATAGGGAGTCGGGAATCGGTGAAGGGGCGAGGGGCACGTATGCAGAATGGAAGGCCCCGCATCGGCGAGGCCTTCGTTGAACGGGTTGATCGCCGGCTAGTTGCTGGCGGGCGGCTTGGGGGTTGCACTCTTGGCCGGGGTGGCAGCCGCTCCGTGCGTGGCAGCAGGGGCTGCGGTGTGCTCGGGCGCCGGGATGCCGGACTTGACGTTGTAGGCTTCGACGACGGCCTTGGTGATATCAACCCCGGGGTTGGCGTAGATCACGACGGGGAGCTGCTGGTTGCCGCCGTCGAGCACCACGCTGTATCCGTGTTCCTTGGCATAGGCATCGACAGTCTCGGCGAACTTGGAGGCGACGGCAGCAAAGGTCTGCTGCATATCCTGCTGATAGTCGGTTTGCGCGTCTTCGCCACTGCGCTTGAGATCTTTCTGCTTGTCGTCGAGGAGCTTGGCCTTGGTGGCGCGGTCGGCATCGCTCAGGGTTGCGGATTGAGCCTGAAGTTCCTTCTGCAGCGAAGTGATCTGATCGTTCAGGGTCTTGAGTTCCTGGCGTTTGGGATCATATTTCTTTTGCAGATCGGCGAAGCGACGCTGGAAATCGTTGGTCTGTGCGATGGCTTCCTGAAAGCCGATGACGGCGATCCTGGCTGGTCCGGCGGGCGCGGCGGTTGCGGCGGCGGGCGCCTGTGCGGCAGCGTTCATGGCGAGGCAAGAAGCCAGCGCGGCTACGGTGATAAAAGTGCGATTCATATGGATCCGATACTCCTTGAAATCCCTGGAAGGCAGCCCTGAAGCCAGTCCGGCGCAAAGGCGAACCTGTGCCTCCTGAGCAACCTTCATTCGTCTTTTTTCGTTGGGAGCTCCGCGACAGTTGAGGCAGAGGCAAAAAGACGCGGACGGAGACGTCAGCAGGAACTAGCAAGGATTATATGAGTGGCGGGGAAGGGGGTCAAACGGGCAAGAACAGGGAATAGGGAACGAGGGAACAGGGAGTGACAAGCAGAAGGGCCGCTGGAAAGCGACCCTCGTAGTCTGCAACATTGCTGAAATGGGTTAGAACGTGGTGGAGACGCTCAGGCGGAAGGTCTTGCGGGGCTCGCGGAAGAGACTCTGCGCGCCGTAGGCCTGGATGGTCTGCTGGTAGGTGTAGTCGCCCGCGCCGCCGGGTGGGAACATATCGCGGGTGATGAGTTCGGCGGTGCAGCTCTGCACCTTGGCGCCGAGGATCACGTCGTTGCAATAGGGCCGCTCGTAGAGACGAAGCGGGTTCCATGCGTAGTAGAGGCGGAAAGGCGCGTTGATGACGGGCATGATGATGGAGAACTCGCCGCCCAGCGACATGCGGGGAACGACGTTGGTACCAAGCACGGGCCGGATATCGCGCTGGAAGCCGACCTGCGAACCGGGGATGCCGCCCTGGCAGGACCCGTTGTTATAGACCGGGCAGCCGTAGAGCGGCGCGGTCAGGGACGCGAAGCCTTCGGGGCTTTGCTTGAGCTGACCGCGATTGGTCACGACGTCCATGCCGAAATCGTCGAAGAGGGCAAACATCGCAGAGCCGACGATGGGAATGCGGTATTCCAGGTTGCTGGTGAGGTTGGTGTCGCCTCCAATCGAGACGACGCCGTATACGGGAATTGGAACCGCGATGCACTGGTTCAGCTGCGGATTATTGGGATCGCGCGGGACGCAGGAGCCGTCGGGATTGGTGAGCTGCACCGTCTGGCGCGTGGGCACATATCCGTAGGGTGTGGCGCTGCGCACGTCAAAGCCGCGCAATTCGGCGTCGCCGCCTGCGTAGAAACGGTTGTTTGGAGGCGCAACGTCGCCGCCAAAGCCCTGGATATAACCGAGCTGAGACTTGAAGGCGAGCACGTTGTGTCCATTGGGATTGGGCGTGAGATAGCGGATGGAGCGGTAGGTCTTGAACGCGACCAGGGGCGAGAAGTAGCGAACGTTGCCCCAGATGCCGGCTGCCTGCAAGGCCGCAGTGAATTCCTTGCCGGTGCGCGGCCGGACCGGATTATTGACGGTGTTGTAGGTGTAGGTAAGCGAAGCCTGGCTGGTGACGATGCCGGCCAGCGCGTTCGAACCCTGAATTCCGGACCGGAAGCTGATGGTCTGGAAGTACGTTTGCGAAGCAGTGCTGAAGGCGGTGATGTTGGCGCGGGAGAGCGAATAGGTGAAGCCTACGCGCTGAAAGGCATGACGACGGAGCGGGTAGTTCAGCGAGAAGTTCAACCCGGTGGCCGCCTGGTTGTAGTTCTGGGTGAGCGACTGCTGGGCGGAGGTCAGGTTGATCGCAGTTCCCGTTGTGGTCTGGTAGGACTTCGCTGCGTTGAAGTCTGACTTGTTGTTGTAGATCTGGAAGCCCACATTGAGCGGCTTGTTGCGCACGTAGGGCTGCGAGAAGCCAAAGAGGAACTGGCGGCTCGTGTTGCCAATGTTGCCCTGCACACTGAGGGTTTCACCCAGGCCGAGAAAGTTATTTGTCTGGTAGTTGAGGCCCAGGAAGGCGCCCGAGAGTCCGCTGACGCCGCCGTTGAGTCCGATCGAGTTCTTGCCCTTTTCTTTGACCTTCAGGAGGAGGTCGACGGTGCCGGCTTCGGCATTCTGGTGGGCCTCGGAGTCCTCTTCTACCTTGAGGGGATTGAAGTATTCGAGCTGGTTGAGACGCAGGAGGCTGTACTCCCAGAGCTGGGAGTTATAAACCTGGCCCTCGTCGAGAAGCAGCTCACGACGGATGACGCGGTCGCGGGTAATGGTGTTGCCCTCGAACTCGATGCGCGAGACGTAGAACTGCTTGCCTTCGTCGATATCGACCTGCAGCGAGACGGTGTGCTTCTGGTCGTCGTAGATGGGTTTGGGAATGGCGCCGAAGTTGATGTAGCCGAGCTGGCCGTAGGCCTTCTTGAGGTTTTCGAGGCCCTTGCCGACGAGGGTGGCGTTGAACCACTCGCCATCCTTGAGTGCAAAAGTGGAACGAAGGGCCTTGGTGTTCGTGATGTGGACATTGCCCGTAAAGGTGATGGACCCGAGGCGGTAACGAGCTCCCTCTTCGATCGGCATCAGGATATCGATGCGCTTGCCGCGGTTAGGGCGGAAGGTGAACCAGTTCAGGCCGCCTTCATCGCGGATCTGGGTGCGGGGCGTCTCGACGGCTGCGTTGGCGTAGCCCTTGTCGCGATAGGCAAAGCGGACGCGCTCGGTGTCTTCGTCGAGCTTGGAGGCGTCGAAGGTGCGGGCAAAGAGGTCTTCAAAGATAATCGAATAGGGAATGCCGACCGGTTTCAGGTTCTTCATCGAGCGGCGCAACTGCAGACTACCGATGTGCTGGTTGCCGGTGAACTTGATCTCGCCGACCTTGACCGTCGGCCCTTCCTTGATGCTGAAGTTGATCTGCACCGAAGCCGGAGGAATGGTCTTGACATCCGTCTTGACGGTGGCAAACTGGTGGCCGTGTTCGGCGAGGAGTTCCTTGAGAACGGTCTCTGCGCGCTTGATCTTGGTGGGATCGTACTGGCCCTCAACGGAGAGGCCCACCTTTTCCTTCTTGAATCGGTCGAGGATGTCGGAGGTCGAGACGGAACTGTTGCCTTTGTAATTGATCTCGCGGATGGTGGGCCGTTCCACAACGAAAACGTTAAGGATGACTCCCTTGTCCGTGTCTTCGCGCTCAATCCGGAGGTTTTCGAAATAGCCGGTATTCCAGAGGGAGTTGAAGTCGCGTTCGATCGAGACCGGATCGTAGGTATCGCCCTGATGGGTGAACATGCGGGCGAGGATGGTCTCCTTGGGAATGCGGCGGTTGCCGATGACCCGGATCGACTGGATGGTCTGCGGCGTCTGGGCGAAAACGGCTCCGGCTGAGAAGGCAAGAAGCAGCACCAGGACAAGCCGGGAAAGCAGGAAAGGGATCCGCAAATTGCGGGCGATTGCGTCGTGCTTGATCTTCACCGGGCTGGAGCCCTGCGGCGAGCACAAGTACTGGTGCGGTCCAAGGTAAGGCTTCACGGGAAGAATATGCACACCCTCACTGCTTAAGTTCTGTTACAGCCTTTAGGAAAGATTGATTTTACCATCTCGAAGACGGTGTCTTCTGACCGCAACCGCCTCATCGAAAACGCCGATGAAGTGCCCGGCTCGGAAACCGAAACCTTCCCTAATTCTCCTGCCGCGCCTATGAGTACCTCAGGGACGAATCACTGTCCGCGAGAGCCTCGCCATTCGCGTCATCCGGGACACCGGGCATTTTGCGACGCAGGTGACGAGGAGGGATGCGGAGGGAGCAGCACTTCGATCCCGGCAGCCCATCTCATCGCCAACCACTTGCTCATTCAGGTCCTAGATCAGTTTACCGGACCGAAATGGGCTCGATAGCCCCTGCAAATCATCCCGCGGAAGAAGAACCGTCCGCGAGAGACTCTTCAATGACTGAATATAGGCGAATGCACGATCTTTAGACGCACGCGCGTGCAACATGACATCCTCAGAGCGGCAGGAATTCACTGTCTGCCCACGAGGACCTGTCTGTGGGGATCTCAGGCTGAGGAGCGAATGGCAGAAACTACCGACACCGTATATGGATTTTCGGCGGAAAGGCTTGATGGAGGCGCTGCGAGTCTTTCCTCATACCGGGGCAAGGTGCTGCTGATCGTGAATACGGCCAGCCAGTGCGGATTTACCCCGCAGTATGCAGGGCTTGAGGCGCTTTATCGGACATACAACGAACGCGGGCTGGAGGTGCTGGGGTTTCCCTGCAACCAGTTTGGCGCGCAGGAGCCGGGGTCGGCGGCTGAGATTGGCGCGTTCTGCGAACAAAACTACGGAGTGAGCTTTCCGATGTTTGCGAAGATCGATGTGAACGGCGACCAGGCGCATCCGCTGTACCGGTTTTTGAAGAAGCAGAAGCCGGGGCTGCTTGGACCGCTGGGCGGCGGAGCGATCAAGTGGAACTTCACGAAATTCCTCGTCGATCGCAGCGGGAACGTGGTGGCGCGGTACGCCTCGACTACCAGGCCGGAGAGTCTGGCAAAGGACATTGAAAACCTGCTGGAAAGCAAATAGGCGAGGGAAATGGTGCGCAAAAGCCTTCCGATGATACTGATCAGGGTGATCGTGGGAGTGGTGTTTCTGACCGAGGGGATTTTGAAATTTGTCTACCCCGGGGAACTGGGCGTTGGACGGTTCGCGCATATCGGGCTGCCGTTCCCGCATGTGCTAGCGCCTTGCGTGGGGGCAGTGGAGATTGCGGCGGGCGGAGCGCTGATTCTGGGTTTCTATGCGGGGGATGCGGCGCTGCTGCTGCTGGTTGTGATTCTGACGGCAATCGTTACGACGAAGGTGCCGATTCTGCTGGGGCACCCGCTGGGGAGGTTTGCGCCAGCGAAGCTTGAGCACTACGGGGTGCTGAGCTTCCTCCACGAGGCACGGACAGATTTGGCGATGCTGTTCGGGTTGGTCGCCATTCTTCTGGAGAGCGGGATGAGTCTTGGATTGAAGAAGCGGTAACCGCGCGGGGAATGTTGTGATTCGGCTTGATGCGGAGCGTGGCATTGAAAGTCTACCTGGTTGACGGCACCTACGAGTTGTTCCGGCACTACTTTGCGGTGCCCAAGGCGCGGGACGCCAATGGCCGCGAAGTGGGTGCGGTGCGCGGCGTGTTGGCCTCGTTGCTGGCCATGATGCGCGGCGGCGTCGAATACATCGGAGTGGCGACCGATCACGTCATCGAGTCATTTCGCAACGATCTCTGGGAAGGCTACAAGACCGGGGAGGGTGTAGAGCCCGATCTGCTTGCGCAATTTTCGCTTCTTGAAGAAGTTTTGGGCGCAGCCGGCATCGTGGTATGGCCGATGGTGGAGTTTGAGGCTGATGATGCGCTCGCATCGGCAACGGCGCTTTCGCTCGAAGACGATCGCGTGGAACAGGTCGTCATCTGCACGCCCGACAAGGATCTCGCCCAATGCGTTCAGGGGTCGCGCGTGGTGCAGCTGGTTCGGCGGACGGGGATCACCGTGGATGAAGCCGGCGTGATCGCCAAATTCGGCGTGACACCCGAATCCATTCCTGACTATCTCGCGCTGGTGGGCGACTCCGCGGATGGCTATCCGGGGCTGCCGGGGTGGGGGGCGAAGTCGACCGCCGCCGTGCTGGCAAAATTCGGGCACATCGAGTTGATCCCGAAATCGGCACGGGACTGGCACGTGAATGTGGCGAACGCAGGATCGTTGGCAGACACGCTGGCACGGGACCGTGCACAGGCATTGCTCTTTAGAACGCTCGCCACGCTCAAGTGCGACATACCGCTGTTCGACAGCGTGGATCGCTTGCGGTGGAACGGGCCGACGTCGGGGTTTGACGAGATCGGGCGCTTGCTCGACCAGGCTGTGACCGAGAAGAAGCCGAAGGCGGCCGGCGTCGGAGCGCCAACCCGCAACCGGGGTTCAGGCGGGAAGCTGCAGAAGGCCTGAAATGTGAGCGAGCATTCGCGCAGGATTCTGGAATGCAGGAATTATCCGTCGAAGCGATAGGCGCTAATCTTCGCGCCCATCGGTTCATCGGTGAAAATCTGCTTGCCGGGCGCCTCGCCTCCGGCGCCGGCGGCGACCATCAGCGGAATCAAATGCTCCTCGCGCGGATGCGCATAGGCTGCAAAGGGCGCCGTCTGCCAGTTGGCGAGAAGAGCATTGCGCTCCGGCGCGGGAGATTCGACGGCAGCGGTAAGCCAGGTATCGAAGGCGCGGGCGCGCTCTGCGGTCTCGGGATGAAGATAGGCACGAAGGTTGTGGAAGCTCATGCCGCTTCCGATGATGAGCACGCCCTGGTCGCGCAACGGAGCGAGGGCGCGGCCGGCGGCGATGTGCTGCGCCGGATCGAGGGAATGGTCGAGCGACAGCGTGACGACCGGGATTTCAGCCCGCGGGAAGGCCACCTTGAGCGGAACAAAGACGCCGTGATCGTATCCGCGGTTGAAGCTGGCGGCCGCAGGAAGACCGGATTTACGCAAAAGGCCGATAACTCTTTCAGCCAGTACCGGATCGCCCGGCGCGGGCCAAGTGAGCTGGTAGGTGTCTGGGGGGAAGCCGGAGTAGTCGTAGATGAGTTCGGGCCTGGCGGCGGCACTGGCGGTGAAGGCTGCTTCTTCCCAGTGACCGCTGATGACCAGCAGAGCCTTGGGCGGCGCGGGAAGCGAGGAAGCTACGGACTCGAGGAAGCGTTGAGTGGCATGCCAGGTGTCGGCCGGGCCCCAGGTCCAATCCATGAAGAAGCAGGGACCTCCGCCGTGAGGAAGAAAGATGGCGGGCTGACGAGGGGGATTTGCGGACATGGGGCACTGCCTCCGGCACTCGCGGCCGAGACTGCAGGCCGCAAGTTATTTGTTACAACAAGTGTCGGATGCATGGAGGGCCGCCGGCGATTCAGGAAGCGGCATGCGAGTCCAGAGTGTTCCTGGGTTGCCGCCTATTGATGGGCGATTTGCGGGAGCATGCTGATACGGAAACATGCGAGCTGGAGGATAGCGAAGAGGACGAAAAGCGCCGAATGGCGCCAACTCCAGCGCAAATGCCAAAGGCACTGAACGAGGCCGATGGCGCTGGCGATTCCGATAACGAGGGTCATTGCGATCTCTATTGCGGAGAAGTGACCAGAGATGACGTGAGCCCATCCGAGCAGGAAGAGCCAGATCAAGACCATGCACAAAAGCCAGAAGAGAAAACATGGCAGAGCACACCAGCAGGCGAACTCCCTGCGGTTGAATCCCGCGACAATGGGAACCCAGAGCGGAAGCGTCTGCACCTCGTGGCGCAGCGAGCCGTGACTCACCGCGCCAACGACGTAGAGTGCGACCAGAACGACGAGGCAGCAACAGCCGATTGTCTTGAGATTTTGCGTCATGGCGAGATTCATCCTTTACTGGGTCGGGGAGGCCAGGAAATAGACGTAGATGAGCATGGCAGCGCCGACGAAGGCCGGGACCAGCCCGATGAGGAATGGGGTATCGCGGTCGTGGCCGGCCATGACGGACATGAAGATGATCATGGCGATGCCGACGCCGAGAGTGATAATGCCGCCGATCTTCAGACCTTCGATTTTCCTGATTTGCTCCCGCCGGATTTCTTCGCGGAGCAACTCGACGGCAGCCTTGGCGCCCTCCCCGGAGGACTCGGAGATGCGCCGGAAGGTTTCAGCTCTGTAGAACGCTTCGCGCTCCTTGCGGCGGTGTTCCATCCAAGTTGTCAGGGGCAAAAAGATGCCGAAAAGGGCAACGGCGCCGACAGCGAGAAAGAGCCAGAGGCCGTAGTTGGAAAAGACTGCTGTTTCCGGTCCCGCGTT
The DNA here is from genome assembly GCA_963830285.1 of uncultured Acidobacteriaceae bacterium. GTDB lineage: Bacteria > Acidobacteriota > Terriglobia > Terriglobales > Acidobacteriaceae > Telmatobacter. The sequence goes on along the minus strand of CAWHLU010000003.1, from coordinate 297,403 downwards.
TAACTGGAGTACGAGGTGCGTCATAGAATCCTCCTGGCTGGCCGAAGCCGCCTTGTTTCCATTCGTACGGTGGGACAGGGAGCGATTCCGGACGGTTGCAATTTGTTTGGGAGAAATGGGGTGCGCCAGACAGCAGCGAAACTCCAGTAGAAAATGCAACCGGGAGGGTCGGACTGCTGTCCCACAGCGGAGAGAGTGCCGGAAATTGAATACGACTGCCGAGAACGCGAGCACCGGACGAGGCGGCGAGGCCGACCTGGCGGATGTGGAGCGCGTGCTGGCCGGCGACGTGAATGCGTTTGAGGGGATCGTGCGGCGCTGGCAGGGACCGATGGTCAATATGGCATGGAGATATTGCCGCGACCGCGGGCGCGCCGAAGAGATGGCACAGGAGGCGCTGGTGCGCGCGTGGCGCGGGCTGGCGCAATGGCGGCGCGAAGGCAGTTTTTCAACCTGGCTGTTTGCGTTGGCGGCGAATGTGTTTCGCTCGGAGCTGAAGCGGTTTCCGACGCTGGATGTGCGCATTGAAGATGCCCCGGAACCGGCGCGGGCAGCCGCGCAGGAGAGCGGGTTGGCGACGCGGCAGAGCGTGGATGCGGTAAGACGAGCAGTGCTGGCGTTGCCGGTTCGATATCGCGAACCGGTGATTCTGTTTTATTTTCACGAGATGGATGTGAGCGCGGCCGCGCGTACGATGGGGATGCCGGAGGGAACAGTGAAGGCTCGGCTGGCACGGGCACGGGCGCTGTTGAAGAAGCGGTTTCCGCATCTTGAAGATGAGCAGGCGGCGATGGAACTGGCAGAGAAGGAGGCGTGACGATGGACCCGGCAAAGATGGAGAATCTCGATCGGATTCTGAGAGCAGAAGGGGAATTGGCGCCGTCGTCGGGGTTTGTCTCCGCAGTGATGGAGCGCGTGCGGGAAGAAGCAGTCGCGCCTAAGCCGATTCCGTTTCCGTGGAGGCGTGTGGCGCCGGGTGCGGTAGTTGCGGTTGGCGGGGTGGTGTGGATTGGCGTTCTGGTGGCGCGGCAAGGGTTGAAAGCCATGCCGCATCTGGAATCACCGGTTTTGCTGTGGACGCATGTACCGAAGCAGATGACGGGCGCGCTGGAGAGTGCAGGCTGGCTGGCGGCAGCGCTGGGCGTGTCGCTGCTGTCGTGGCTGCTGGCGCGGCGGATGGCGGGGCGAGGCGGGCTGCTGTAGCAGGCGCTACTCGATGGCGAAGACGGCGTAGACCGTGGCTTCGCGGCTTACCTGGTGTGGCTCGATGGATAGAGGCGGGGGCTGCCTTTGCAACACTTTGTAGTGCGTTGTACATGACCATCGGTCGAGGGCCGGTTGGGGAGATCTGATTAGAAACGTAGATCAGAGAGCCGAGGCGGACACCCATGCCCTTGGCCAGAACCTCAGCATTTGCCCTCGCTCGCGACGCGGCATGATCGAGTGCCTGGGATTCAAGGGCAGGCACGTCTTTCACGGTCCAATCTATCTGTCCGCTGTCGGTGGCGCCCGCAGTGACAGCGATGTCGAGAATCTCGGCGGCGCGCTCGGGCGGCACTTTCACGGTCCACTGCTGGTGGAGGACGAATTTGTGTTGCTTGTTGGAGAAGTCGCGATCGAGGTATTGCGATTCGCTGCGGATCGAGGTCTCGGGGATTCCCGCCTGCTTGACCGCGGCAATGATGGTGTTGGAGGCGCGGGCTCCGTCGGCATAGGCGGCCTTGGCATCTTCGGGCGCGGTGTCGAACCCGATGTGCAGGATGGCGAGGTCCGGCTCAACGGACACCGTCTCAGTGGCAGCGACGCTGAGCGTGCGATTGCTGGAATCCACTTTCATTTGCGGCTGCGTCGTTTGTTGAGCTGCGACGAAGTTTGGGGCAAAGAGAACCGCAGAAGCGAGCATGATCAGGCGATATTTCATGATGAGATCCTCGTGTTTAGCGTATGACAGGCCTCTTTAGACATCCCTCAGGGGCTAAAGCCCTCTCGTCTTTTCGAGCGATTGCGGCACGACTCAAGTCGTGCCCTGACGCAAACCGTCCCTTCGACGAGTATTTCCAACCTGTGTAGAGCGCCTGTCGACATTACCTCTGAGACGGCATGCGGCCTGCTTTTCAGGATCCCCGAGTCGTGTCCTGACACAGAGAGTTCAAATCCGCCCTCGTTCTAAAGAACGAGGGCGCATTAGCTTCTTGCGTGCTTTTCTCCAAACACGCGGAGTTTGGCGAGGGTGGCGGCGGCCTGGCCGGAGTCAATGGCTTCGGCGCCGAGGGCCACGCCTTCTTTGAGATCGCCGGCGAGGCCTGCGGCGACGAGGGTGGCGGCGGCGTTGAGCAGCACGATATCGCGGCGGGCGCCGGGGATGCCGGTGAGCACGTCGTAGAGCAGGGCCTTGTTGGTTTCGATGTCGCCGCCGGCGAAGTCGGCGAGTGCGGCGCGGGGCAAGCCGGCCATTTCCGGCGTGATGCGGGCGGCTTTGAGGGTGGGTTCGTCGCCGGGTTCCGTCTCGATGATGCGGGCGACAACCGACTCGCCGGTGGTGGTGAGTTCGTCGATGCCGTCGGATCCGTGCACCACGAAGGCGCGTTTGGAGCCGAGTGCCAGAAGCGCGCGACCAACGAGAAGAACGCGGCTGGGTGCGAGGACTCCGACGACCTGGATGCGGGCGTGCGCGGGATTGGTGAGCGGTCCGCAAAGATTGAAGATGGTGCGGAAGCCGAGCGCGCGGCGCAGCGGGCCGAGGGCCTTCATCGCGGGGTGATAGAGCGGCGCGTAGAGGAAGACGAAGCCGGTTTCGCGCAGGCATTCGACGGCGAGTTCGGGCGAAAGCTCGATGGGGACGCCGAGGGCTTCGAGGACGTCGGCTGCTCCGCAACGGGAGGTGACGGCACGATTGCCATGCTTGGCGACCTTGGCGCCGGCGGCTGCGGCAACCAGGGCCGCGCCGGAGGAGATGTTGAAGGTGAGTGGACCGCCGCCGCCGGTACCGACGCAGTCGACGAGTTCGGCGCGCTCTTCGTCGGTGAGCGGGACGGGCACCGACTGCTCGCGCATGACGTCGACGAAGCCGGCGAGTTCCGGGGCCTGTTCGCCGCGGGTGGCGAGAACGGTGAGCAGGGCGGCGGTTTCGACCTCGGGCGCCTGGCCGGAGAGGATCTGGCGGAGCACGTCGGCGGCCTGCTCGCGCGTGAGTTGTGCGCCGTCTTCGGCGAGCGGCTTGAGGAGGGTCTTTAGCGAATCCATATCTCTCAGTATGGTAATCGCACCGCGATCGCACTCTTCCAAAAGAGAAAACGGCCCACGGCGGCGGTCGTTTGCGACCGTATCGTGCAGCAAGATAGTATTTGGGTACCGCGGGGACGATCGCGCTGACCGGCTTCTGTTGTTTTTCCAGAACTGATTCCCGAACATATCAGCGGACGTTGCGGTTCCTACCAACATGAAAATTCACGAGTATCAGGCAAAAGAGATCCTGGCAAAGTATGGCGTTGCCGTGCCCAAGGGCGAGATGGCGAATACGCCGGAAGAAGCGGCCGCAGAGGCGCGCAAACTATTTGCCGAGGGCGCCAATGGCGCGGTTGTGAAGGCACAGATTCATGCCGGTGGCCGGGGCAAGGGCGGCGGCGTGAAGGTGGCGCGGAATCGCGACGAAGCCGAGACGCATGTGAAGAACATTCTGGGCATGCAACTCGTGACGCATCAGACGGGTCCCGCAGGACAGAAGGTGCAGCGGTTGCTGATCGAGGAGACGGCGGACATCGATCGCGAGTTGTATCTCGGCATCGTGCTCGATCGCGCTACGGGCAAGCTGGTCTTCATGGCGTCGCAGGCGGGCGGCATGGAGATTGAGGAGGTCGCGGCGAAGACGCCGGAGGCCATCTTCAAAGAGGAGATCGACCCGGCGGTGGGATTCGGCGCCTGGCAGGCACGCAAGCTGGCATTTGCGCTGGGACTGAAGCCGACGCAGATCAATGCAGCCGTCACGTTTTTGCAGAGTCTCTACAAGGCGTTTATCGACACCGATGCATCGCTGGTGGAGATCAATCCGTTTATCACGACCAAGGATGACAAGCTGTTCGCGCTGGACGCAAAGATCACCTTCGACGATAACGCGCTGTTCCGGCATCCGGACATCAAGGCGCTGCGCGATGTGGCCGAGGAAGATCCGCTGGAAGTGGAGGCGAGCAAGTACGCGCTGAATTACATCAAGCTCGACGGCACGATCGCCTGCATGGTGAATGGCGCGGGCCTGGCGATGGCGACGATGGACATTATTCAGTACGCCGGCGGGAGCCCTGCGAACTTTCTGGATGTAGGGGGTGGGGCGACGCAGGAACAGATTGAACATGCGTTCGAGATCCTGCTTTCGGACGCGAATGTGAAGGCGATCTTCATCAATATCTTTGGCGGCATTCTGCGCGTGGATCGGCTGGCAACGGGTGTTGTGGCTGCCGCGAAGAATTTGAATGTGAAGGTGCCGATTGTGCTGCGGCTTGAAGGAACCAACGTGGAAGAGGGCCGCAAGATTCTTGCGGAGTCGGGATTGAATTTCCAGGTGGGCGCAACGATGAAGGAGGCTGCTGAGTTGGTGGTGGCCGCTGCAAAAGGCTGAAAGCTCTCAGCCTTCAGCTGTCAGCTTTCAGTAGTTCCAGTTTATCGGAGGTCGAGAATGGTAAGAAATCGAAATGCCTCAAGACGCGCAGGATTTGAAGGTGTGGCAGCGAGCCATTGACTTGACTGTTTGCGTTTACCGATTGACGCAGCGTTTTCCGAAGGAAGAGACGTATGGGCTCATATCGCAGTTACGGCGGGCCAGCATATCGGTTGCAAGCAACATCGCCGAAGGTCGAGGAAGGCTGAATGCCGCAGAGTTTCAGGCAATTTCTCGGAATTGCTTTGGGTTCCACTTTCGAGATTAAGACACAACTTATCGTTGCCAGGAAACTAGGCATGGGATCCGTGAGCAGCAATTGACGAGGCGACAGCTCTTGGTGAAGAGGTTTCAAAGATGCTTACCTCGTTTATTCAAAAACTTGGCTCAAAGGCGAGACGTCAAAGCTGAGAGCTGATAGCTGATAGCTAGGAGCATCCGAATGTCTGTTTTGGTTGATAACGATACGCGGCTCATCGTGCAGGGGATTACGGGCAAAGAGGGTACGTTTCACGCGCTCGGGTGCGCGGAATACGGCACCAAGGTTGTGGGCGGCGTGACTCCGGGCAAGGGAGGGACGAAGCATGAGGGCTGGCCGGTATTCAACACGGTAGCCGATGCGGTGAAGGAGACGGGCGCGAATGCGACGATGATTTTTGTGCCGCCGCCGTTCGCCGCCGATGCGATTCTCGAAGCCGAGGACGCGGGCATTCCGCTGATCGTGTGCATCACCGAGGGCATTCCCACGCTGGACATGGTGAAGGTTTGGGCCAAGCTGAAGACTTCGAAGTCGCGGCTGATCGGGCCGAATTGCCCGGGCGTGATTTCGCCGGGCAAAGCAAAGATCGGCATCATGCCGGGGCGGATTCACAAGGAAGGCTCGGTGGGCATCGTGTCGCGCTCGGGCACGCTGACGTACGAGGCCGTGCATCAGTTGACGCAGCGCGGGATCGGGCAGTCGACGGCGATTGGCATTGGCGGCGATCCGATTATCGGGACGACGCACATCGATGCGCTGCGGCTGCTGAATGAAGATCCCGATACCGAAGCGATCATCATGATCGGCGAGATCGGCGGCACCAACGAAGAAGCTGCGGCGGAGTATGTGAAGCAGCATGTGAAGAAGCCGGTGGTGGGATTCATCGCCGGGCAGACGGCGCCTCCCGGACGCCGCATGGGGCACGCGGGCGCGATCATCTCAGGCGGACAGGGAACCGCCGCGGACAAGATGAAGGCGATGACGGCGGCGGGGATTCATGTGGTGGTGTCGCCGGCGGAGATTGGCGCGACGCTGGCGAAGGTGATTGGGAAAGCCTAGCTTTCAGTCTCAGCTCAGCTTTCAGGACGGCCCACCGTGACGGTGGGCCTTGTTCCTTCAGCGCCCGACAATCGCAGAGGCGGCTACTCCAAAGCGCCCGCTGAGAGCTGATGGCTGAAAGCTGCTTCTCACCAGACCCGGCAGGGTTTTGCGCTGACCATCTTGTCGGTTGGTTTGCAACTGAAGCTTTTCGCGAACTCCGGCAAATCCTGCAGGATGGAGTTGGTTCGATACTCGTCAGGGGCATGCGGATCGGACTGGGCCTGGCTGCGTAGCTGCTCGGGACGCGTCTGCGTGCACCATTGCTGGGCGTAAGCGATCCAGAAGCGCTGTTCGGGCGTGTAACCGTCGGTCTTGGCGACCATGTCGAGGTGCTGGGCCTGAGCCTTGTCCTGCCAGGCGATCCATGCGAGCCAAAGGCCGCCGAGGTCGGCGAGATTTTCGCCGAGGGTGAGCTTGCCGTTAAGGTGCACGCCGGGAACTGCCTCGATGGCGTCATACTGATCGACCATGCATTGCGCCTTCTGCGTGAACTTGGATTCGTCATCCTTGGTCCACCAGTCCTTGAGGTTGCCATCCTTGTCGTATTGGCGACCTTCGTCGTCAAAGCCGTGGGTCAGTTCGTGGCCGATGGTGGAGCCCATGTCGCCATAATTCGCGGCGTCGTCTTCCTTGTCGCTGAAGAAGGGCGGCTGAAAGTACCCGGCAGGGAAGTTGACGTTGTTCTGTTGCGAACTGTAATAGGCGTTGACCGTGGGCGGCGACATGTACCACTCGCCCTTGTCGACCGGCTTTCCGATTTTGGCCAGGTCGCGCTTCTGGTTGAACTCGTGGACGCGCTCCAGATTGCCCAGCGGATCTCCGCGGACGATGTTCAAGGTGGAATAATCGCGCCACTTGTCGGGATATCCGATCTTGTTCATAACGGTCTTGAGTTTTTCTTTCGCCTTGAACCTTGGTGGCGGGGCTCATCCAGTCGAGCGATTCGATGTCTTTGTCCATGGCCTGTTCAATGGCGAGGGTCATTTCCAGGGCGTGCTGCTTTGCTTCCGGCGGAAAGTACTTGGCCACGTAGACCTGGCCGAGGGCTTCGCCCATCTCGCGATCGACGCGGCTGGTGCAGCGCTTCCAACGTTCCTGCTGTTTTTCGGCGCCGTTGAGAATGTGCGCGTAGAAGTTCCAGGACTCGGTTTCGAAGGCCTCTGGCATGCTGGTTCCCGCGTAGGTATGAAGCAGGTGCCAGCGCAGGTAGGTACGGATCTGGTCGAGAGGGGTGTCGGCGAGGAGCGTGTTGAATTCGGCAAAGAACTTCGGCTCCATGTCATTGGCTTTGCCGGAGGACGGAGCGTGAGCCGCTTCGACATAATCGCCCAGATTGAAATGCGTGAGCATTTTCGACATCGCGGCGACGTCAGTGGGGTGGTTCAGGTTTTGCGGGTCGCGACGTTCCGTGATGGTGAGAGATGCCTTGGCGAGACGGGTTTCGATGGCCATTACGGTGTCGGCATCTTTTGAGGCCTGCGCATCGGGCTCGCCCGCGAGGACAAACATTTTGCGAACATGATCGACATACTGTTTGCGCTGCTCGATCGATTTGGGATCAGCGCGGAAGTAGTAGTCGCGCTCGGGCAGGCCGAGGCCGCCGGCGCCATAGAAGCTGATGACCTGGGTGGAGTTGGCATAGTCCTGGTTGGAGCCCATGCCGAAGAATGCGTCGACGCCGATGTTGTGCAGGTGGCCCAGCAGGGCCGGCAATTCAGCCGATGACTTGAGCGCGGCGATGCGATCCATCTCCGGCTGCAGAGGGGCAATGCCCGCCTTGTTCACGGCTGCCGTATCCATGCAGCTCGCGTATTCGTCGCCGATCTTCTGTTCGTTGGGAGTGCGGTTGGGATCGGGCTTCGAGGCATCTTCGAGGATTTGCCGGAGGTGAAGGCGGTTGAGTTCATAGAGCTCAGTGAAACGGCCGTAATCGATCTGGTCGGGCGGCAGAGGATTGCGCTTGAACCAGCCATTGCAGCTGTAGCGGTAGAAGTTCTCGCAGGGGTCAACGGTCTTGTCGACCAGCGCGGCGTCGAAGACGCGCAGTTCGCGCGAAGTCTGCGTCGATTCCGGCTGACCCTGGCTGACTGCGGGCGTAGCGGCGAGAACGGCGATCAAGGCAAAGCAAGAGAGAGGGAGGGCGACGAAGCGAGACATGGCGAAACTGTAGCAGATTGGGGCTGCGCCTGGTCGCCAAGTGTGACCAGTACAATATGGATGGGTTACAGCCGATTTTCGAGGAGCGATCGAGTGGCGCAGCGCACTTTCAGCATTATCAAACCAGACGCGGTGAGCAAGGGATTTGCGGGGGCCATTCTGGCCGAGATTGAAAAGGCCGGATTCAAGCTTGTTGTCGATCCGAAAGCAGACGATTTCGAAGGAACAGGCGAAGGGTTTTTATCACGTGCATGCGGCGCGGCCATTCTTCAACGACCTATGCGAGTTCATGTCGTCGGGGCCGATTTTCCTGATGGTGCTGGAGAAGGACAACGCGATAGCAGATCTGCGCAAGTTGATGGGCGCAACCAATCCGGCGAATGCCGAAGAGGGAACGATCCGCAAGAAGTTTGCGGGGTCGATTCAGGAGAATGCGATTCACGGATCGGATGGGGAAGAGACGGCGGCGTTCGAGATCGGATATTGGTTCGCAGGGTATGAGCTGATCTAAGATCGCGTCCTGAAACCGGACGGGGCAGGATCTCCAAGCAGACTTGAACTAGGAACAGGGTTGCCGATGAGGGAGACTTGAGACACATCCTGCTTGTGCTCCCGGTCTTGATCACTGTTTCCTTTGCTGTCGTACAGGCGCGCGGTCAGGAGGCTGACCCATCGCTGGCCGAACTGCTCGCGAGAGCAAGGGAGAGCTTTGCGACGTTCAACTCGGCTCTGCCCAGCATTGATTGCGATGAGTCCATCCATTCTTTCGAGGATCAACAAGGCAAGATCACTAACGAGCAAAGGGCAACCACGTTGATCCGGGTGCGACGCCAGGAAGGGAACAGTGAAGAACCATTCAGGGAAGAGCGAATATTTCAATCGGTGAATGGCAAGAACTACCCGCCAGGAACCAAACTCAAAGTCCCATTTCCTTTGATCGTCAACGGGGCCTTCGGGGAAGACTTCCGCGGGCTTCTTTCCGAGAATGCTGTTTCGTGCAACCGTTACGAGGTCCTGAACTATAGGGGCGGACTCGCGCTCAAGGTCTCATTTGGTGAGAATGCCTCGAAAACTGCCGCCTGTGCCAAGCTGCTGACGACGGGTGTGGCGACCTTCTGGCTGGACCGCGGGACGTGGCAACTGCTGCGAGCGGAATTTTATTACCCAAAAAACGGAAAAGGAAGGTTCAAAGGCTTTAGCATCGATACGGATTTTGGGGTCACGCCGTTCGGAGGAAAGTCCTACGTGATTCCGACCAAAGTATTCGCAAGGTTGGGCGAGGCGTCGGGGGATGACCTGTTGGTTTATAACGCCGAATACAGCAATTGCCACAAGTTCGAGGCGACTATGCGAATTCTTCCAGAAATGGAGACGCCACGTTGAGTGATCCCGGCGTCCCGATGAAGCTTGCCGGCGGTTGAATCTGGGATCACACTCTCAGTCGCCGAACAGGTTTTCGATCTTGCGCTTCAATTCGTCAACTTCCTGGCGGAGTTCGGCGACGGTTGATTCCAGTTGCGCGATGCGGTCATTCTGCTCGGGTGTGGTCGCGGCAATGCCAGGAGTGGGCGAAGCGATTGCCGGTATTTGTATCGATTCCACCGGACCTGATAGCAGATGGGCATAGCGTGCTTCCTTGGTGCCCGGCTGGCGCGGCAGCACTGCAACCAGAGCTGGCTCTCGTTCCATCAGTTTTTGCAAGCCGGCGAGTACATCGCTGATCTCGGTGAACTCGTGAAGTCTCTCGGTGCGGCCACGGAGTTCGCCAGGCGTTTGCGGACCGCGCAGCAACAACACGCACATCAGCGCGGTTTCAGCGCGGCTGAAGTTGAAGGCTTCGCCCAGCCAGTGTTCGTACTTGGTCACGCGGCCATCGGCGGAGCGCGCACGGCCGGCGAGCCCCTTGTTTTCGAGGCCATGCAGAGCCTGGCGCGCGTCATCCTCGTCCACGGCCATCACGGGCTCGCGGTTCGAGCGCTGATTGCAGGCGTTGATCAGCGCGTTCAGGGTAAGCGGGTAGTACTCCGGCGTCGTGACTTCTTTTTCAACGAGTGCGCCGAGGACGCGGGCTTCGGCGGCAGAGAGCTTGATGGGCTCAGTGACCATGAGTCTATTGTGACAGAACAGAGATCAGTGGTCAGCGGTCAGTGAACAGAGTTCAGGCGAGGCCGGTTCTCTGTGCAGCTCTCAATCTGATTACGCAGCTTTTTCCTGCGGTGTGCGGTTCCTTGTCAGTAGGAAGTAGACGACCGGCGTTACCACGAGACTGAGCACCATGGAGATCGCGAGGCCGCCGATCACGGCGATGGCCAGTGGCTGCAGCATCTGCGAACCGGCGCCGAGAGCGAAGGCCAGCGGCAGCATTCCGCATACGGCGGCGATGGCGGTCATCGCAATGGGTCGCAGGCGGCGCTGCGCGGCATGCATCATCGCTTCGGCAGCAGAGACGCCCTCTGCGCGAAACTTCTCGTCGGCATCGAGCAGCAGAATTCCGTTCTTGGCGACGATGCCGATCACCATGATCAAGCCCATGAACGACGCTACATTGAACGTGGTTCGTGTGATGAGCAGGGCAAGGATAACGCCGGAGATCGACAGCACCGATGAAGTCAGAATTGCGATCGGCGCGGGGAAGTTGCGGAACTCGGCGAGCAGGACGCCGAAGACCAGCGCCAGCGCCAGCAGCAGCACCTTGAGCAGATCGTGGAAGGATTTCTGCTGTTCCTCGTAAGTCCCGCCGTAGTCGACGCGCACAGAGGGCGGCAGATGCAGACCCTGGACAGTCTGCTGCACCCTGGCCATGGCAGTGCCCAGGTCAGAACCTTCGAGACGCCCGGTGACGACAACCATTCGCTGCAGATTCTCGCGGTGAATCTCATTCTGCGGCGGTAATTGCTGTATTGCTGCGAGCGAGCCGAGTGTGGCCGTGTGTCCCGAAGCGCTGTTGAAGACCGTGTTTTCGATCGCATCGAGCGATTTGCGGTGGTCGTCGCCCAGGCGAACGCGGACGGTGTACGGCCGGCCATTGGCGATCAGCGGATCGTTGGTTGGCAGGCCATCGAGAATCGACGTCGCATCTTCGGCGACTTCGGTCGGCGTAAAGCCGAGCCGCGCAGCAACGGTGGGATCGACCTGGAAGTTGGTTGCCGGTCCGCTGATGGTGTTGTCGATGCCGTTCTCCACGTCGACCACGCCGGGAATCTTGCCGATGGCGTCGCCGACTCGCGGGCCGAGTTGCGTCAGCATGGCCTCGTCGTCGGAGAAGATCTTGATCTGGATAGGCTCGGGCGCATTCGAGAGGTCGTTGATCATGTCCTGCAGCACCTGGGTGAACTCGACGTCGAGTTCGGGCTCGGTGGATTTGATTTGCTGGCGCACGTCCTCCATGACGTCGTCGATGGCGCGGCTGCGTTTCGCCTTGAGCTTGACGGTAAAGTCGCCGGTGTTGGCTTCGGTCACGGCAGCGAGTCCCATCTGCAAGCCGGTGCGGCGCGAGGTGCTTTCGACTTCCGGTTCAGAGCGGAGGATGCGTTCGACGTGCTGGAGCACGCGGTTGGTCTCGGTGAGCGAGCTGCCCGCGGGCATGATGTAGTCGAGGATGAATCCGCCTTCGTCCATCTCCGGCAGTAGGTCCGAGCCTAGATTCCTGTAGCCGATATAGGTGGCGATTACGAGCAGCAGGCATGCGGCGCCGAGCAAGAGTGGCTTGGCCAGCGCCCAATCGAGCACGCGATGATGGACCTTGAGCACACGGTCCATCCAGCGGCCGGTGGTGTGTTCTTTCGGCTCCGTGGCATCGCCGCCGGTGATTGCGCAACAGAACGAGGCTCAGGCCCGGTGTCCATGTCAGCGCCAGCATCAGCGACGTGAGCAGCGAGGCAGTCATGGTGACGGCCAGCGCGCGGAAGAAGCTTCCTGTCACGCCGGTGACGGAGATGAGCGGCAGAAACACGACGACAGGCGTAATGGTGGAACCGATGAGCGGGACGGTGATCTCGCTGAGAGCCTTGCGCACGGCTCTGGCGCGAGGCTCCCCATTGTCGCGGTGCATCACAATGTTTTCGACCACGACGATGGCGTCGTCGATGACAAGGCCGATGGCGGCAGCGAGTCCGCCGAGTGTCATCAGGTTGAAACTCTCGCCGATGGCCCAGAGGACAAGGATGGTGACCGCGACGGTGACGGGAATGACGAGGCCGGCGATGAGCGATGAAGTCCAGTCGCGCAGGAAGAGAAAGAGGATGATGCAGGCGAGGACAAGCCCGATGAAGATGGCATCGCGCACGCTGGAGATGCTGTCGCGCACAAGCTGCGACTGGTCGTAGAAGGGCTCGAGTTTTACGCCCGGAGGCAGCTTCTGGCGCAACTGGGCGATCTCGGCGTCCACTGCGTCGGCGACGGCGACCGTATTGGTTGAGGGCTGACGGGCGATGTTGAGCAGCACGGCGTTTTTGCCGTTGGCCGTCACCGTTGTGTAGACCGGCAGCGTTGAGGGCTGGACTGTCGCCACGTCGGCGACACGAACCGGCGCGCCGGCTGCGGTGGTCTTGACCACGAGCTGGCGCAGGCCGTCGGCGTCATGCACCTGCGCGCCCACGAGGCCAAGAATCAACTGATGATTGGCTTCGTAGAGACCCGGCGAATCGACGATGTTCGAGGCCTGGATGGCGTTGACGAGATCGGTGATCGTGACGCCGTTGGCCGCGAGCAGAGCGAGATTGGGCATTACGTGAAACTCGGGCACCTGGCCGCCCTGCACGGTGACGGTGCTGACGCCGAGGACGCGATTGAGCGGCGGCTTCAGGTCGTAGGTAGCCAGTTCCCAGAGCTGGGTCTGGGGAATGGTGTCGGAGGTCAGGCTGTAGCCGAGAATCGGAAAGGTGGCGAAGGTGAGGCGATTGGTGGTGATGCGCGCGGTAGAAGGCAGGGTCTGCTCAACTTTGCTGAGCGCCGCATCCGCGAGCTGCAGCGCCTGGTACATATCGACGTTCCAGTCGAAGAAGAGGCTCACTTCGGCCGAACCGCGGCTGGTGGTGGAACGCACGGTCACGAGGCCGGGAACGGAGTTGACCGCATCCTCAATCGGTCGCGTGATGGTCACTTCCATCTGTTCCACCGGCATGACTCCGTTGTCGACGCCGATCACGACGCGCGGGAAATTCGTATCGGGAAAAACGGAGATGGGCACCTGCAAGGCGGCGTAGATGCCTGCGAGGGTGAGTACGGCGGCGAAGAAGAAGATCGGCCGCGTGAAGTGCGACAGCCAGAACGATTCTTCGCGGGCTACCGGCGTCTGGGTGGCGATCGACATCAGTCCTTGTCGCCTCCCTTGCCGGCTGCGGGCTTGGCGTCGTCATTGTCGGCGGGCCCGACCTTCACCTTCGCGCCTTCGTCGAGTCCATAGGCGCCGTTGGTGATCACCGTGTCGCTTGCGGCCAGCCCCTTCGTGACTTGAACGTCATCGCCATCCTGAATGCCGAGTTCGACGGCCTTTTTGTGTGCGGCGCCATCCGTGCCGACGACCATCACGGATTTCGTGCCATCCTGCGCGGTGAGGATCGAAGAGACGGGAACCTTCAACGCCTGTTCGACAGTCCTGCCAGTGATGGAAACCTTGACCGGAGTGCCGACCTTAAGCGCGGCCTTTTTGTTGTCGACCTTGAGCCAGATTTCGACCGTGGTGCTGCCGGGGTCGAGCGCGGGACTGATCAGCGTGACCTTGGCATCGACGGGATCGTTGACGCCGGGAACGATCAGGGAGGCTTCATCGCCGATCTTCATCTGCTGCGCGAGGCTCTGCGCGATGTGAGCCTTGGCCAGCAGGGCTGACGTATCCATGACCGTGAGCAGCGGGGCGCCGGCTGCCGGAGTCTCACCGGCGTAGAGTGGCCGGTCCGTCACGACGCCGTTGATGGGGCTGCGAATCTCGGAGTAGCCGACCTGCGCAGCGGCGCCCTTGTATTTGCCTTCCGCGGAGGCAAGTTGCCCCTGCGCAGACTTGAGCGCTGCCTCGCGGCTGACGCTCTTCATGGAATCAAGATGCTTGGCGGCCGCGTCGTAGGCGGCCTGCGCCTGCACCAGCGCGGCCTGCGCGGTGTCGAGATCGCGACCCGGAATTGCGCCTTCCGCAAAGAGCTGCTTGCGGCTGTTGACGATGCTGGTATTGAGGTCGAGATTTGCCTTTGCCTGCGCGTAGTCCAACTCAGCCTTCTGCGCATCTTCAGGCACCTGCGCCTTGGTGGCCGTGGCGTATGCGGCCTGCGCGGCTTCATAGGAGCCCTTGTTGTCTTGTGCGGCGGCTGCGAGATCGGCATTTTCAAGCACTGCCAGCAATTCGCCTTCCTTGACCCGCGCACCGCGCTGGACGTAGAACTTTTTGACGGGAGCGGTGATCTTGGGCACGATGGCGGCCTGCGCGAGCGGAGCAAGAATGGCGTCGGCTGTGATGTGGTCGGAGATCGGCCCCTGCTCGGGGTGCTCGGCCTGTACGGTGATTTCCGTCGCAGGCGTCTCTTCTTTCTTGCAGCCCGCTGCGAGAAGAATCGGGATCACAATCCAGATGGAAAGCGCGCGTATGTGCTGCGCAAGATCGTTCCTGCTGTGGGCCTGGACATGGTCAGTGAGTCGAATTGCTTCGTTCATGGGTTCACAGGTTTCCGGTCAGAGTTTGTAATGCTGCCAGCGCCGCCTCGTAGCGGACACGCCCGTCCTCACGCGCGTTCTGCGCCGTGATAAAAGCTGTTTGCGCGTCGACAACTTCAAGCACCGTGGCTTCGCCGCCGGTGTAACGCAACTTGGTAAGGCGCAGGCTTTCCCCGGCAGTCGAGACGCTCAAGTCGAGCGAAGCGAGCTGATCGCGGGCGGCCTGGGCTTCGGCATAAGTTTCATCGAGCTGCGCGATCAGCCGGCGCTGCGTTGCGGTTAGAGCCACCCTGGCGGCATCGCGCCTGATCTCGCTCTGCTTCACCTTGTGCTCGGTGGCGAGCCAGTCCCAGACCGGAATATCGAGCGTGATCGAAGCGGAATAGCCCAGATTATTTACGGCATCCGGGCCTTTCACGGCGAACTGCGGTGCGTCGATGCCGTAGGTGTAGTTGAGGCCGAGACCCGGCAGATACGCGGCGCGCGCCGTCAGAACATCCGCATCGCTCACTCGAACAGTGGCCAGCGCGCTCTTGAGTTCGGCGTTGTTTTTGGCCGCGAGCTGGTCGACATCCGCGCGGGATGCCAGCTGCGGAGTGTCGGGAATGCTGATGGTGTAAGGCGTGCGGGGATCGGAGAAGAGCAGCACGGCGAGATCGAGGCGGGCTTTGTCGGCGTTGATCTTTGCATCGGAGAGATCGCGTTCCCGCTGTTGTTGCTCGAGCTGTGCTTTGACGGAGTCGGCGTGGGCGGCTTCGCGCGCCTGCTCACGCTCGCTGGTCAGTTTGGTAAAGTCGGCCGCTTCGGTCTCGGCTTGTTGCGCTATGACGAGCTTCTGGTTGGCGGCGGCGAGACCGTAATAGAGGCCCGTAACCGTGGAGACGAGCCCGCGACGCGCGATCTCCAACTCGGCGGAAGCCACCGCGGCGGCGGCATTTGCGCGCGTGACCGCGGAGAACTGCGCGACGCCGATATTCTCGTTGATGACCGCCTGGCTGGCGTATTCGCGGACGGCGTTATTGGCGATAAAAATCGGCGACGGTTGGGCGCTGACGCCCTGGCCGGCCTGGTTGGTGAGACCGTTGGGTTGCGTGTAGAGAGCCTGGTTGTGATACGTGACGCTGGGCAGCAATCCGGCGCGGGCAATGCCGCGATCGAGCCCGGCGACTTTGCTGTCGGCCAGCGCAGTGGCATAGGTTGGCTCGCTGGATTGCGCGCGCTTCAAGGCCTCATCCAGCGTGATCAGGACCGGCTGCGCGGACGAAGCGGAATCTGTCTGCGCGGCCTGCACTGTGGTTTGCGCTGGGGCGAGAGCGATTGAGAGAGCAAATGCGGCGAGAACAGAGGCGCCCAGGATTCGGGAGAGCGCGGCGCGTTGCAGGCCGGGATGAGAATGGAGGTCGATCTGCACAGGAAGACAGGATAATGGCGCAACCTTAATTTCACCTTAGTCCTGCATGAATCCGTTGCATTTATTGGCGTCTCTGTCGGGTGGCGCGCTTAAGATGTTTCTGCATGGAAACGACAAGGATTGCGGGAACTGAAGTCTCCAGGATCGGGCTGGGAACCTGGGCCATTGGCGGTTCAGAGTGGGGTCCGGTGGCCGAGGATGCGGCGATTGCGACCTGCCTGAGCGCCGTTGAACGCGGTATCAACCTCATCGACACGGCGCCAATCTACGGTCGCGGCCGCGCCGAGGAGATCGTCGGCAAGGTCATGCGCGCGCATGGCAGCCGCGACGCGTTTTACATCGCTACCAAGGCGGGACTCGAGTGGAACGAGCACGGGGTGTTTGCCAACTCCACGCCGGCGCGGCTACGGCGGGAGATTGAAGACAGTCTGCGCCGGCTCGGCACGGACTACATCGACCTCTACCAGATTCACTGGCCGGATACACGCGTGCCGGTGGCCGAGGTTGCAGGCGTTCTGGCGGATTTTCAGCGCGCAGGCAAAGTTCGCGCGCTCGGCGTGAGCAACTTCAGCGTGGCGCAGATGGAGGAGTTTCGCGGTGTTGTCCCGCTTGCGTCGGACCAGCCGCCCTACAACATCTTCGAGCGCGACATCGATCCTGAAACCCTGCCGTGGTGCGCGGCGAACGGCGTGGCTGTGTTGACCTACAGCTCGATGTGCCGCAGCCTCCTCGGTGGACGAGTGCATCGTGGCATGACCTTTGAGCCGGGCGACATTCGTGCTGTCGATCCGAAGTTTCAGGAGCCGAGGTTCGGTCAATATACGACGGCCGTTGATCGGCTGGCCCAGCTGGCCCGGGATCGCTTTGGAAAATCTGTGGCGCAGCTGGCCGTGCGGTGGGTGCTTGACCGGCCCGGTATTTCCGTGGCGCTGTGGGGAGCCAAGCGGCCCGATCAGCTTGACGCGGTTGCAGGCGTGATGGGATGGAAGCTGGGCACAAGTACGATGGAAGAGATTGATCGCATTGTGGCCGAATCCGTGACGGACCCGGTGGGGCCGGAGTATCTGACGCCGCTGGTGCGCGAGAATTGAGCAACGCGGCAGGGTTCGGGCAAGGGAGAAATCCGCGCACACCATCCCGGCCAGTTCTGCGATACTAAACCGTTATGCCAATCGATGACCTGCAGCAGGCTGCACAGAAAATTGCCGGATTTCTCTCTTCCCTTAACAAGCTCGGCGGAATGCGATTGAAATATCGTATTACTGCGGGAGACGGCGCGCGCGATCCGCAAGGGCTGGAGGCGCGGCTGATTTACGTGGAACTGGGCGGGCCCGATGTTCCGCTGGTGACGCAGCACAATGGCGAGCTGCTGCGGGCCCTGGAAACCATCGCGGCGCAGATGCTGCGCCTGGAGCAGCGCGAGCACGACCTGGTCAGCTTCGATGCAGGCAATTTCAAGGCGCTGCGCGCGCAGGAACTGCGTATGTCGGCCGAGGTGGCTGCGGAGAAGGTGCGCAAGTCGGGCGTGCCGTATGCGTTTCCGCCCCAGAACAGCCGCGAGCGCCGCTTGTTGCACATGGCATTTCGCGATCTGCCCGGCGTGGAGACGGCAAGCTCCGGCGAGGGGCAGGACCGCTTCCTGGTGGTTTATCCCGAGGGTAAAACGCACCTGCCGGTGGCGCCGCCCGTGAAGGCACGGGGATTCGGACGCGATCGGCGCTGAATTTGAGGGGCTCAGAGGGATGCCCCGTGTGCCACAATACCCACCAATGAAGATTGCAATTCCTCTGCTGATGGGCTTTGTGGCGCTGGTGTGTTCGGCGCAAAAGCGGCTGGTCCTGATCGACCAGGACGGCTCCGGTCCGGGTGGCTCGAACCAGATGGCGATGCTGGCGCTGCTGCAGGCTCCGCAGGTCGAGGTACTCGGCATCACCATGGTGACGGGCAATGCCTGGCGCGATGAAGAGACGCTGCACACACTGCGCATGCTCGAACTGACTGGCCACGCCAACATTTCCGTGGCGAAGGGAGCAGTGTTTCCCCTGGTGCGCACGGAGCGGGAGACGCAGCTTTCCTCGGCGCTGGATGGCAAGGTGACATGGCTGGGCGCGTGGGGGCAGGGGCCGACGACGCTGGTCGAAGGCAATGACGGCGTCACTCCGTTCACGCCCGATAAGCTCGACAAGCATGGGCCTTACGCGATTCCCTCGCTGCCCGAGGGCATGCCCACACTCAGGCCGATTGATGAAGATGCAGCGCATTTCCTGGTGCGCCAGGTCCGCGCACATCCGCACCAGGTTACGATTTATGCCGCAGGCCCGCTGACGAACATCGCGCTGGCAGTTTCCATCGATCCTGAATTCGCGGAGCTGACGCAGGGCATAGTGATCATGGGGGGCAGCCTGAATCCGCAGACCGACGATCCGGAATTCGCGACCAGCCCGCGGCACGAGTTCAATTTCTGGTTCGATCCGGAGGCTGCGCATATCGTGCTGCGTGCCGCGTGGCCGCGCATCGACGTGACGACCGTGGATGTCTCGATCAAGGCGCCGTTTACGCAAAAGATGCTCGACGAGATTTCCAAATCGCAGTCGCAGACGGCGAAGTACATCGCGGCCTGGAGCCAGAATCGCTACTACCTGTGGGATGAGCTGGCCGCCTGCGCATGGCTCGATCCGAGCATTATTACGAAAGAACAGGTTGAGTACATGGACATCGACCTGAGCCATGGACCGAGCTACGGCGATACGCTCACGTGGACGGAGAAACTGAAGCCGCAGACCGGCGTGCGTCTCGTTCACGCTCAACTCAATCTCGACCTGCCGCGCTTCCAGAAGATGTTTGTCGAACTGATGTCGCGTTAGGGTAGGATTTCTCTGCGGAGGCACTCCGCGTGGTGGTGCGAATGGCAGCTGTCTCGATTCTGGGCAATTGCAAACTGGTCGCGTTTGCTCCTACGACTGATCCTGAAAGAGCGCGAGTATTTTATGAAGGCGTGCTCGGGCTGCGTCTTGTGGCTGACGAGAAGCCGTTTGCGCTGGTCTTCGATGCCAACGGAGTCATGTTGCGCATCACGACAGTGCATGAGCTGAAGCCCGATCCGTTCACAGTGCTGGGTTGGGATGTCGCCGACATTGAAGGAACGGTTGACCGCCTTACCGGCGCAGGGGTTGTGTTCAATCGCTACAAGGGAGTGAACGACGACGACCCGCGCGGCATCTGGAACTCGCCGAGCGGCGCGCGGGTGGCGTGGTTTAAAGATCCGGATGGCAATGTGCTTGGCGTGACGCAATTCCCAAAATAGTCGGTGAATGAGATGCCGTTAGGCGAGATCTCCATCCTCATAGTGATAATGCTCGAAGGATGCGCAGCCAAAGCCCTGGATGAAATCCGGCGTTGAGTGTTCCGGCTTCTCCGCTTGGAAAATGCCGGTTTTGATCGACCAGTCGTATGCACCAGAATCCACTGGATACCTGGTCAGTACACCAGTCAGACGATGCTTGCCAACCCATGACTCTGCCAATGTCCGATCTGCAAAAACGCCGGCAGGGAACTGAGCACGCGCACCATTGAACACCCAAACAAATCGCGTATCGGAATTGCCCATAGCTTCTTGGTTGAGAGTACGGGAAAACGGAAGGGCCGCGCAATGCGCGGACCAGACGCCTTTCAGATCAAAGACTGCTTCGCACAGGGGCTAAAAGCCTGACGCTCATTCTTATTGCGTTGCGGCCCGGCTGAAGCCGTGCCCCTCTGACAATGCCGCGATTCGTCCAGTTGTTCAGCAGCTCTCATTGCTCCCCTTCAAAACCTCACCCGTGTGAGCAAATGAAAAGGGCCGCGCAGCGCGCGGCCCTTCTGATCCGTACCCCTGTTCCCTGCTTATTGCCCGTTCAGCATCTCCTGCAGCTTGTTCAGCGTGCGATGCAGGTCCTTGTCGTTGCGGCGTTGCTCGTCGATCTTGCCGATCGAATGCATCACCGTGGTGTGGTGCTTGTTGCCGAACTGGCGGCCAATTTCCGGCAGACTCGCCTCGGTCATCTGCTTGGCCAGGAACATCGCGATCTGGCGCGGCACAACGACGTTGCGGGAGTTGTTTTTCTGCTTCAGGTCGCTGACCTTCATGCCGAATTGCTCGGCGACGGCGCGCTGGATCGACTCGATGGTGATTTTGCGAACCTGCATATCGATGAACTGCTTGAGGCACTGTTGGGTTGTGGCCAGGGTGATCTCGGTGCGGTTCAGGTTGCACCAGGCGACCAGCCGGGTCATTGCGCCTTCGAGTTCGCGCACGTTGGTGCGGACGTTGGAGGCAATGAAGAGCGCCACATCCGTCGGCAGTTGCACCTGTTCGTTCTCGGCCTTCTTCTGGAGGATGGCAACTTTCGTTTCGAGATCGGGGGGCTGAATGTCGGCGATCAAACCCCACTCAAAGCGCGAGCGCAGCCGGTCTTCAATTTCGGCCAGTTCCTTGGGCGGACGGTCCGAAGCGATCACGATCTGCTTCATGCTCTCGTGCAGGGCGTTGAACGTATGGAAGAACTCTTCCTGCGTCCGCTCTTTCTGCGCGATGAACTGGATGTCGTCGATAAGCAGCACGTCGACGGTGCGGAAGCGATCGCGGAAGCTGGTCATGCGATCGTTGCGCAAGGAGGTGATCATCTCGTTCGTAAACTTTTCCGCGGACACGTAGCAGATGCTTGACGACGGCTGGCGCCGCTTCACATCGTGGCCGATGGCGTGCATCAGGTGGGTCTTCCCCATTCCGACGCCGCCATACAGGAAGAGCGGATTGTAGGCGCGCGAGGGGCGTTCCGCGACGGCGAGCGCAGCGGCGCGGGCAAACTGGTTGCCGTTGCCTATCACAAAGGCGTCGAAGGTGTAGCGGGGATTGAGCTGTGCCGCCGTGGACCAGTCGAAGCGCGTCTGCTCTGGTGTGCGCGATGCGGGCGCAGTGGGTGCATGCGCGGGCAACGGGCCGAAGCCGCCGTCCCTGCGCTGCGGAGGCATCGACGGATCCTCGTCGATGGTGACGAATTCCACGTCATCGAATTCCAGCGACTGGAGATCGATGGCTTCCTGGATCAGGTCGCCATACTTGTCCCCGATGTGCTGAAACTCTTTGGAAGGAACACGGACGTAGAGTTTGCGGCCACTGGTGTGGCTGAAGCGGGTGGGTTTCAGCCATGTCTCAAACGACTGGCGGATAACCTTCTTTTCCAGGGCTGCGAGAATCTGCAGCCAGGGATTGAGAGCCGAAGCCGGCGAAATTGCGAATGCCATCGAGCGAATCCTTGCCGGCGCCACCTGTCTACTGCCGTGTGAACTTCAACCGCGCGGTTAAGACAATGGCTCACGCCAGTGAGTGAAGTGCTCACCCACATTCGCGTATTGAGAACATGCCTGATGGCCGTTGGTTCTGCCTCGGAATGATACTGCGAGGCGCGGGTTGAACTTCACTCCGTGGGACGCTCGGAAACTTTCTTGAACGGTCCCGATGGTAGCACATTTAGGGTGTGTTGCAATGCCTCTTTCACATAACTTTTGGGAACAAGGCGAAGGTTGCACCACACTCGGTGAAAGAGATCACACGCGATCAAAATTCTCGCGCTTCGATCGCAAAATTCTACTTCGTCTCTGCTTCCGTCGAACTCTTTCGGGATTGGATGCGGGACTCGCGAGGGACGTTTTCGGTGATTCTGACGGACAAGCTCTTCCAGTGTCGTTCTGCATCGACGTCCTCGCCTCGGGCCGCATGATTACCGGCGTGGATGGTGCCGCTGGATTCCAAGGCCAACCTTCGATATACTTAATACTTGCCGTCCAGGCTACGATTTCAGACAGGAAGCAGGAGCGCATTTTTATGCCCAAGCGCACATTTCAACCCAACCGGCGTCACCGCTCGAAGACGCACGGCTTTCGCTCACGTATGAAGACCAAGTCGGGAGCAGCCGTGCTGAGCCGTCGCCGCGCCACAGGCCGCAAGCGCGTCTCAGTCAGCGCCGGTTATCGCGACTAAGTTCTTGCCGCCGTATTGTTTCGGCTGGAGCAGGTTCCGGAGCCTACCATCCTCTGGCCGAATTCCTTCCAGATTTGCGATGAGCATCAACCCCAAGCTTGAGCAGCATCCCGTTGCGCCGGCAGCGCGCGGAGCGGCTGCTGCGTTCAAGGTCCGCGAGTCTCTGGCGGCATCGCGTCTGCGCAAACACGCGGACTACCAGCGCGTTTACGCCGAAGGCCGCAAGCATCGCTCCGCCTCGATGAGCTGGTTCCTTGCGCCGCAAACCGATGGGTCGGCCGCGCGCGTCGGACTTACCGTTGGCAAGGTCCTCGGTCAGGCGCACGAGCGCAATCGCATCAAGCGGCGGCTCCGCGAAGTGCTTCGGCGCCATGTTGGCCAGCTGCCGGCCGGCTGCGACCTGATCCTTCATCCGCACCGGACCGTGCTGACGCTCGAATTCACGAAACTTGACGCCGAGATTGTGCGTATTCTCCAGCAGGCAAATGCCGAAAAGGCCCGCGCAAACCCGACCCACTCTTCGCGCTCCGGCAGGGCAGAGCCCGTCGAATGACGCGCATCCTTCTCGCCATGCTCGCGTTCTACCGCCGCTGGTTGTCGCCAGCTCTGCACTCGCTCGGCTCCGGCGGAGGGTGCCGCTTTGTGCCGACCTGCTCGGAATACGCGTCGATCGCGATCGCAACGCACGGCCCTGTCCGCGGCACGGGACTCGCGCTCTGGCGGCTTCTGCGTTGCCATCCATTCAGCCGCGGGGGCCTCGATTCCGTGCCGCCCGCAAGACACGCAACGCACCTGCCGCACGAACCATTACCATAGAAGGAGCGGCTCCCCTTCGGTGTGCCACTCCTTGGAGACAGGAAGTTACCTTTGCCAGAAATTCGTAATCCCAACCTCGAGTCGCAGGGTTCCGGCGGCGGCGGCGCCAGCGGCGGCGATTTCCGCAGCCTGATCCTCTTTACATTTCTTGCCCTTGCGGCCGTGATGGTCTATCAGTACTTCCAGAAACCGGCGGCAAATGCTCCTGCAAGCCAGACGCAGCAGCAGGCACAACCACAAGCCGTGCAATCGGAGGCCGCAGCACCAAGTCAAGGCAGCGCAACCGCAGCGATCAGCGCCGCAGGACCCGTGGCCACGGTGGCCGCGTCTTCCGAGACTGCGACAACCATCGAGAATGAAAAATTCCGGATCACCTTCACCAACAAGGGCGCGCAGGTGGAGCATTGGATCCTGAAGAACTTTACAGACTCCAGCGGCAAGCCGCTCGACATGGTGCAGCAGCTGGCAGCGAGCCGCTTCGGGCTGCCGCTCTCGCTCTTTACCTATGACAACGCCCTGACCTCGCAGCTCAATTCGGCTCTCTACCAGGCGTCCGCGACGGGTCAGCTTCTTGCGCCAAACTCCGTCACCTTTCACTACGCCGCTGGAGGTCTCGATGTGGTCAAGACCTTCAGCTTCGATACAAGCTACGCCATCAATGTTAGCGTCGACGTGAAGCGAGATGGCGTACCCGTGCGCGCACTGGTGGCCTGGCCCGCCGGCCTTGGCGATATGGAAGAGTTCCTTGCGGCCAGCGGCAAGCGCACCACTTTCCTGGTACCCACGCAGTCGCAGCTTGCGTGGTCGATTGATGGCAAGCAGGACACCATGGCGGCCAAAAAGGTGAGCGGTGAGGCCACCCTCGATCAACCCTTTGAATACGCCGGCGTCATGGATCTTTACTTCGCCGCGGCCTTTCTTCCGGACGCTCCATCGCGCGCGACCGTGGTCACGCTTCACCACACCATCGATCTGCCCAGCGACTTGAGCGACCCCAACAGCGCGAAGAAGCCAGCGGACGTCATCGGACTTGCCGTGGGCGACCAAAGCGGCCACACTGAGTTGCGCCTCTATGCCGGTCCTAAAGAGACCAGCATCCTCAACTCCATTCATGCCATCGGCGCCGATGGCAAGCCGACCGGCGAGCCGCTCGCATCGCTTATCCAGTACGGCTGGTGGGGCATCATCGCCAAGCCTCTCTATCTGGCGTTGCGCGCCCTGCACAACATGATGGGCCCGGGATCGAATAACTGGGGATGGGCCATTATCATCGTCACCGTCATCTTCAACCTGGTGCTGCTGCCCACGCGCATCTGGACGATGAAGTCGTCGCTGAAGATGATGCGCATCCAGCCAAGGCTCGACGGGATCAAGAAGAAGTACGCCAACCTGAAGATCAACGATCCCAAACGCGCCGACATGCAGGCCGAGCAAATGGCCATCATGAAAGAAGAAGGGGTGAACATGTACGGCGGTTGTCTTCCGCTGCTGCTGCAGATGCCGCTCTTCTTCGCTTACTATCGCGTGCTGCTGAACGCCGTCGAGTTGCGCCAGGCGCACTGGTTCTGGCTCACCGATCTGTCCATGCCCGACCCGCTGCACATTTTGCCGATTCTCATCATCGGGACGATGTTCTTCGTCCAGTTCATTACGCCTTCGCCGGGCATGGACCCTGCGCAGCGCCGCATGATGGCCATCATGATGCCCGCCATCATGGGCTTCACCTTGTGGCACTTTGCCTCAGGGTTGGCGCTCTACTGGATCACCGGAAACATCATCAACCTGATCATGCAGGTCGCGATCAACAACTCCAGGATCGGCAAGGAAATGCACGAAATCGCCGCGCGCCGCGCCGCCAAAAAGCTGAAAAGAGCGCGGGCGAGTCCCGCGTAATCCAGGGCCGCCGCTAACGAGTCTCTTCTCTTTGAACCAAAACGAACCTGGGTGCCCCGTCCATGCGCTGTCTTTGCGCGCGGATGGGACACCGCGAGAGCCTTCAGCCGTTGAGCGCCGCTTTCAGCGCCACGTCAATCTCCGGCAACGCAAACCGGAACCCCGCTGCCTGCAACTTCACCGGGTGCACCCGGGCACTGGCCAGCAGTGCCTCATCTGCCATCTGTCCGAACATCATGCGCACCGCGAACGCCGGCACGGCGAGGAACGCGGGCCGGCGCAGTTGCCGTCCCAAAGCGCGCGTGAATTCGGCATTGGTTACCGGATTCGGCGCCGTCACGTTGAGCGGGCCTGACATGCCGGGGGATTCCAGGGCAAACAGAATTGCCGCCACCACATCTGCCAGTGCGACCCAGCTCATCCACTGTCGTCCGCTGCCGAGACGCGCGCCCAAACCGAGGCGAAACGGAGGCAGCATCTGCTGCAACGCGCCATGTCCCGGCCCCAGCACGACGCCGAATCGGAGATGAATCACGCGGATTCCCGCCTGCGCCGCAGGTGCCGCCGCCGCTTCCCATTGCCGGCAGAGATCGGCGAGAAAGCCCGATCCCGGCGGCGACGTTTCCTCCAGCACCTCATCGCCGCGGTCGCCGTAGATTCCAATCGCCGATGCCACCAGAAGAGCCTTTGGCGGTTGGTGCAGAGAGGCCAGCAGTCTGGCCAGCCGGTTCGTGGAGTCGACCCGGCTGGCGGTCAATTCGCGCCGGTACGCGTTCGTCCAGCGATGCGCCGCCACGCTTGCCCCGGAGAGGTGAATTGCGGCCGCCGAGCCTTCCAGCCGTGCGAGGTTCTCGAGAGGACGGTCCGCAGCAGGATTCCACTGCAGTTGTCCTTCGGCGCTCGGCACCCGTCTCAGTAATTGAAGGGTCGAAATTCCCTTCGCGGTGAGCGCACGATGCAGAGCTGCGCCGAGCATTCCCGAGGCGCCGCTGAGGATGATTCCGCCGGAAATGATTGTGGAATCCATAGTTACAGCATTGGCGTTCCTCTTAGTGCGAGGAAATTCACCCGTTTGCTCAGACTACACGAGTTTGGTAGGATGGGAATAGGTTTTGATTGGGGCAAAATGCCCCATGCGTTCCCTGGAGGGCTGATGACTGAACCAGCGGTTCGCAATGAAGAAACGCAGAAGTCGCAAGTGGACACCGAAACCACCGAAAAGTTCATTGCCGAGAAACATATCGGCGAGCGCATCAAGCGCTTGCGACTGAAGAAGTCGATGGGGCTGGTGGAACTGGGAAAGCACACCGGGTTGTCGGCGAGTTTTCTCTCGCAGCTTGAAACGGGCCGCGTGGTTCCGACCCTCCGCAATCTCGCGCGTATCGCGATGGTGTTCTCAAAAGATCTATCTTATTTTTTTGAGGCTGAACCCCAGTCGATGTTTCGCGTCCATCGCCGCAAGGAGCGCGTACGCCTGCCACAAACCGGCGTCGAAGAGCCAACCTATTTCTTTGAAAGCCTGGGTTACATGGTGCCTGACCGGCACATGGATCCTTACTTTGCCGAGTTCATACCGCTCGAGCGAACCAGGGAGCCGCGCGCGCACATGCATCCGGGCTACGAATTCCTCTACATCCTCGACGGCGAACTTGAATTGCACCACGGCGAGCATCACTGCACGCTCGGTCCCGGCGATGCAGTCTATTTCGACTCAAGCACGCCCCACTCCTACATCTGCGCGGGCAAGAAGCCTGCGGATGCTCTCATTGTGACCATGCACCAGGCGCCGGCCACCCAGCCTGTGACCCTGTTGCGGTCTGGGAGCGGCGCAACGCTGGTGCAGCGGGCAGTTGCGGGCCGCGGCGTGCTCGGCGTGCGCGAGCCGGCCGGAAGTTAAGACATACCGCGAGCGCGTCGTTTGACCGGAGACGTTACAACCCACACCGCACCTTACTGCTGGGGTTTCGCAGGCGGATTGGACGACGGATTGGCAGGCGCGCCCGCCGTCGGCGTCGTAGTGGCGGGTTTCGCCGCAGGCCGCTTCTTTTTTGCCGGTGCTGGCGGTGCAGGACACTTGGGCGCCGGCGGCGGCGCTGCTGCCGCCTTCAGCGAAGCAGCCTGGGTCTGAACCGTGGTCCGCAAATCCAGAATCTGCTTCTCCTGGACCGTCGCGGTCTGGACGAGTTGGTTTCCGAGCCGGACGCGCGCCTTCTCCAAGTCCGCCAATGTCGCCTGCAGTTCACCCACCTGGTCGCCTGGTGCGGCCACACGAGACCCCTCGACCAGGTGCACCAGCACATCGTAGAGGGCGTCTACGTTGCGCGAAACCGGAAGCACCTTGCTCAGGCTCCCAGGCGTGGAATCGGCGTCCTTCAACAAGGATGGGAGCGTTCCCTTCAGGTCCCGCTGGATTGCGTCGACATTCGTTCCTGCTTCGTCGCGGACGGTGCCGCGCTTCCACTTGTCCAGCTTCAGGTCGCCGATGGTTTTCTGGACCTCGTCGAGAGAGCGCTGCAGTATGTCGGAGGGCGTTGAAGGCGTAAAAGCGCCGCTTGCTCCGGTGGCGTTTGGGGCAGCCGGAGCGTCCGCGGGGCCTGTTTGGGCCCTTCCGGGCAGCATCAGCTGTAGAAATGCGCTTGCGATCAAAACAGTGCTGGGGATTCTCATGGGGAATTGCCTTCCTGACAAGGCTGCGGGCAAATGGGTTGAAAAAATGGATGATTTGAAATTGCCGTGCGCAATGCCCGTCCAACCAGTATCACCAATCGTCACGGCTTGAACAAGTTTGACGGGGCCGGCTGCGTCCGCCGCAACACGCTTACGTCGCATCTTGCTCCAAGGCAACGGTTATGCTTCCGAGGCCATCTACAAAGCGGGTGTGCCTACAACGTAGAACGAACCTGGGGTTAGCTATTCGATGCCGGCAGAGTGCTGCCGTGTTGGTTTTCGCCTTCTCGATCCTGGTTGGAGCTGAGCCGATCGCAGCGCGGCACCCTGAGGGGACGCTACACGGATTTCTCGCCCTGACCACGGACCAGGGCCAGGTCCTCGCCGACGGGGATGTCGTCGAAATCGTGCGCGGCGATCGCGTGACCTCGCATGTGACTTTTCACTTCAAAGACGGATCGCTCGACGAAGAGACGACTGTCTACACGCAGCGCGGCGTCTTTCGACTTGATTTCCGATCGCCATATTCAGCGCGGCCCTTTCTTTCCTCATCCGCTCGATATGACAATCGACGTCGCCAAGGGAGTCGTGGTGACGCGTTCTCCCGGCAAGGATGGCAAGGACGAAGTTGCAAGCGACCGCATCAAGATGCCGACGGATCTCTACAACGGTCTGGTCACGGCAGTGATCAAGAACGTCTCTCCGGATGCCGGCGAAACCAAGGTCTGCGATGATTGTTGCCACGCCAAAGCCGCGTCTTGTGACTCTCGATATTCTGCCGCAGGCACCCGACGACGTTTTACCGCGCCGGCTTTCCGCACAAGGCGGCCGTGTATCAAATCAAAATCGAACTAGGCGGCATTGCAGGCGT
This sequence comes from uncultured Acidobacteriaceae bacterium, assembly GCA_963830285.1. GTDB lineage: Bacteria > Acidobacteriota > Terriglobia > Terriglobales > Acidobacteriaceae > Telmatobacter. The sequence continues at coordinate 268,916 of CAWHLU010000003.1, read as the reverse complement.
CGATTGCCCCCGTCATCGGCAAGCAGCCGCCCGACATCTACGTGAGTGTCGAGAGTGGGCAGGTGCCTGTCTTTCTGCGCGAAACAGGTCCGTTGTTCGAAGGCGGCGACGTTCTCACGATTTCTCTGATCGGACCTACATGGACTGCCGCTTCTCGCGACCGGGCCGCACGTTAATCTGCCCTACGAGGATTCGGGAATCGTAGCGAAGTACTCTGCAACCTCCTGCCAGTTGTTCACGCGCATGAACCCTGTCGCCGTCAGGTTGTGCGGAGCCGTATAGAGCAGCCCGTGCCCCTCGAAGCGCAGAAGGTTCTTCGGCAGATCGTCCATGAGGTAGTCGGCGCGCAGAATGCGCTTGTCGCCGCAGAAGACATAATGCGTGGGCGGAATGAAGGGGAAGTGCCGCTGGAGCCAGCGATACTTTGGCCCGAGCGAGTTGGGCACCGCCATGGCCTGAGTGGCGATGAAGATCTCGAAGCGCGACGAAAGCTGCTTCAGAACCTCCTGCGAATCCGGCATCAGGGGCAGATCCTCGAAGAAATCCTCCGCATCAAGAAACGCGCGCAACTCCTTCTGACGATCCTGCGGCGTGATCTCCCATAGTCCCTTGCCCGCGAGGTCGTCGACCGTTACATCTTCTTCAAAGGCCTGGTTGTAGCGGCGCAGATGTTCGGCCAACGTATCGGCCATCACTTCGTCCATGTCGACGCAGACGCGCTTCAAGTTCTCTCCGTGATTCGTCTTGCCAGATACCGCTTTGCTCGAGACACGATCGACGGCGGCGCGAAGAGGCTGCGCCTACGCCCCGGCCTGCCGCGGCTTACGGATCGCACGCCCTGTCTCGGCTGCGGGCTCCGGCTGCGGCGTTTTGGGCGCGGGCGCCATCGCGGGATCCCAATACAGCATCCGTCCGCAGCTGTCGCAACTCAGCAATTCGCCTTCGCGCAGTTGGTTCCACATCTGCGGCCGAACTCCCATGCGGCAACCCATGCACTGCTGGTTTTCGACGCGCGCGATTCCGGTGCCGCGCTGCGATGCAATCCGGTCAAAACGGGTCAGTAAATCGGCTGGAATTTCAGTGCGTAGCGCGTCGCGCTCTGCGCCAAGCGCGGCCTGTTGTCCGGCCAATTCCCGCAAGCTGGCTGCGACGCGCTCCCTGGTTTTTTCAAGAGTGGCTGCCAGCTCCTCTACCTGGGCCCGCGCCGTAGCGAGCGTCGCCTCCTGGGTTTCGGTGCGCTCCAGGCTGGCAAATTCTTCGTTTTCCAGGCGATCGATCTCGGCCTGGGCAAACTGAACCTCGTGCTCGATGGCCGCAGCTTGCGCCGGCGTGGTCACGCTATCCTGCTGCGCCTTGTAGCGGGCAGCCTTTTGCCGGTGCCCGGCGATCTCCCGTTCCAGCCTGGTGCGCAGCGAGTCCTCGCGGTTCAAGGCGTCAGAGGCGGCGGCCGTCTTTGCCTGCATGGCCGCCAGTGCGGACTCGGCCTGGTTGATTTCAGCGGGCAGCGCCCTGGCCGATTGCGCCAGTCGGCTTAGCTCCAGTTCCACGGTTTGCAGCTTCACCAGGTGCTCAATGTTTACATGCATCGTTGCCAAGCAGTTTAGTTCATTGCCCGTCTAATCAGAAAATGGATGCGCAGATCGACCCGAAGGCATCCAACCTCAGAGATGGAGCTCACCGAGACCCGGACCCCACGCAGACGGATTCCCCGCTGGCCATTTTGGATTGGCGGCTGCATTCTTGCGCTTCTGATTGCGGTTGGCATCTTCGTCGACATCGCGGCACATCGCGCCGAGCCATTTGTGCGCCAGCAGGTTGTCCAGGCGCTTTCTGACCGTTTTCATGCCCGAGTCGAACTCGACAGCTTCCATCTTTCGCTGGGCAATACGCTGCGCGGCGAGTGGGGTGTCTGGGGCGAGGGGAAAGGCCTTCGTATCTGGCCACCGGCCGACGTTGAAGGTGTACACGTCCCGGAGTTCAATCCGCAGCATCAACCGCTCATCCGGCTCGATGAGTTCCACTTTCATGCGCCACTGCATTACCAATCGGGACAGCCGGTTCACATCACACAGATTCGCCTCAAGGGCCTCGACATCCGGTTTCCTCCGCGCTCGAACATGCAGAGAGCGTTCAAACCCGGGAGCGAGTCCGGGAACGAGAATGCGCCTTCGTCGAGTCCGTTCAAGGTCAGCGTCGTAGTCGATGCCGTGGATTGTACCGACGCGCGGTTCTCCCTCGAGACGGACAAGCCGAACAAGCTGCCACTCGAGTTCGTGATTCATCAATTCCGGCTCAAGGGTGTTCGCTCCGGCGCGCCCATGGTCTTCGACGCGCAGCTTGAGAACCCCAAGCCGCCCGGAGCCATCCATACCACCGGCAGTTTTGGTCCGTGGATCGTCGAGGACCCCGGAAGCAGTCCGATCCACGGCGACTACACATTTAATCACGCCGATCTTTCGGTTTTCACCGGCATTGCCGGCATGCTGAATTCCACCGGCCGCTACCAGGGAACGCTGCGCGATCTCATCGTCGACGGGCAGACCGATACCCCCGACTTCCAACTCACCAATACCGGCCATACCATGCCGCTCAATACCACGTTTCATGCGCGCGTCGATGGAACCAATGGCGATACCTGGCTTGAACCGGTGGACGCAACCTTGGCCGGATCGCACTTTACGGCGAGCGGGCAGGTTGTGCGCGTGCTGAAAACCGGCGACGACGGGCGGCTGCACAGCATCGGCCACGATATCGCGCTGGATGTGAATGTGGATCGCGCCCGGATTGAGGATTTCCTGCGCCTTGCAACCGATTCGCCAACGCCCATCCTCGATGGCAACGTCCAGGTCAAGGCGCATCTCCATATTCCGCCCGGAAAAACGCCTGTTGGGCAGCGCATCGCGTTGAAAGGACATTTCGTGATGGACGATGCCGAATTCACCAGCCTGCCGGTGCAGAAGCGCATCCGGGAATTGAGTCTGCGCGGGCAGGGAAAGCTCAATCAGTTGAAAGCTCCGATGCTGAAGAGGACAAGATCAAGTCGCGTGTGGAGGGGGACTTCACGCTTGATGCCGGCGTGCTGACGCTCCCCTCGATCCTGTATACGGTACCCGGCGCCGACATTCACATGCACGGGATCTATCGAAACGAGGGCGGGACACTCGACTTCACGGGAACGGCGAAGATGGAAGCAACGGTGTCGCAGATGGTGGGTGGCTGGAAAGGCCTGCTGCTCAAGCCCGCCGATCGATTCTTCAAAAAGGATGGAGCCGGCGCCGAGATTCCCATCTACGTTGCCGGCACCCGCGAGAAGCCGCAGTTCGGCTACGACTCGGGGCACTCCGGGAGCACCCATCCCCAGCGCCCCGACACGCAAACCCCCGAAGTCGGGCCACGATGAAGTGATGGTGTCATCTGGCGTTTGTCGCCTGTCTGTATAATTCTCCGCATATTTCACGGTCAGCTTTGCGGAGGCTCCTATGGAAGTCGTCAGTCTGATCCTGCTCGCCGTTGTCGCGATCATTGCGCTCTCACTCATTCTGGGCAGCTTCTTCACCGTCAGTACTGCCGAGGTCGCCGTTCTTACGCGATTCGGCAAATTCCTCCGCGTCGCTGAAGCCGGCCTCAACTGGAAAGCGCCCTATCTTGACTCCGTTGCCGGTGTCGTCAGTCTTCGCGTCAACCAGATCACGCTGACCATGGAGACCAAGACGAAAGACAACGTCTTCGTCACGATTCCCATCTCCGTGCAGAATCGCGTGCGGCCTGAGCGCGTTTACGACGCGTTCTACAAGCTTTCTGATCCCGTCGCGCAGATCAAGTCGTATGTCGAGCAGGTGATTCTAGGGCATGTTCCCGGCATGACGCTCGACGAGGTATTTGCATCGCAATCCAGCATCGCCGCAGCCGTCAAGCAGGAACTCGATGCCGACATGGCGGCTTTTGGCTACGAGATTGTCAATGTGCTCGTCACCGACATCATTCCCGACTCGAAAGTCAAGTCGGCCATGAACGACATCAATGCCGCGCAGCGCGAACAGGTGGCCGCGACCGCTCGCGGCGAGGCCGACAAGATTCTCGTCGTCAAAAAGGCCGAGGCTGAAGCCGAGAGCAAGGCGCTGCAAGGGCAGGGAATCGCCAACCAACGCAAGGCCATTGTCGAAGGGCTGCAGAACTCCATCGAGCAGTTCCAGAAGGCGGTTGAAGGCGCCACTCCGAAGGACGTGATGCAACTGGTGCTCGTCACGCAATACTTCGATACGCTGAAGTCAATCGGCGAAAGCGACAAGACCAACACGCTCTTCCTGGCTCACTCACCCGCAGCAGTAAAAGAAGTCTCCGACCAGATTCTCGAGTCCATGCTGATCGCGCAGAACTCGACGGTCGGGTCGCGCTGAGGATGTCAGAGTGAGCAGAAAAGGCCTTAGTCCGGGACGTCTGGAGGCGTTCTCTGACGGCGTCATCGCAGTCATCATTACCATCATGGTGCTGGAATTGAAGGTACCCGGGACGGACGGCGCAGCCGGTCTGCGCGCGGTGCTGCCTACCGTCTTTCTCTATCTGCTCACCTTTATCCAGATCGGGATTTACTGGGTGAACCATCATTATCTCGTCGATGAGGTGGAGACGGTCAGCCACGGGATCTTATGGGCCAACCTCATGTTTCTCTTCTGCCTCTCGCTGTTTCCATTCGCCACGGACTGGATCGGCGTCAAGGGGCTGTCATCGTTCACCACCGCACTCTACGCGGCGGTCAGCATTTTCCCGGGGCTGGGATACATGGCGTTGTGGTGCGCAGATTCGCGCGCAGAGTGGGACGCTCCACACGCAAGCTGGGGCAAGCAGATCGCCTCTGTTTCGCTTTATCTCGCAGCGATTCCCGTGGCCTGTTACCGGCCTGCTGCCTCGCTGGCGCTGATCGGAATTGTTGCGGTGCTATGGCTGGTGCCGCCGAAGGCCGAGGTCAACCTCAAGTGAGATGGCTGCAAGCTCGGATTGTGGAGTGTCTTAACACAGTTACGGCCAATTCTCAGAGTAGTGGAACTTGCGACTCAGCGCCTTGCCGGGGGCGATGTAGAGTAGCTTGTCCGGCACGTCATCTGCAAAGACCGTGGCCCCGGCAAAGCCAAAAAAGAACAAGGCCGCGATCCCTGTTGCCGCGGCGCATACGGGACAAGGCGCAGCAAGCGCAACGGTGGCCCATATCGACGCGCCTAATCCCGCGTTAAGTCCCAGCCAAATTGGGAGCCTGAATCTGCCATCACCGGGAACGATCAGAGCGAGGATCTGTTGGGGCATATAAGTACGCGGACCGCCGATCGCGCGAGAACAAACGAGCTTTTCCGGAGTGAAGGACCGAACGCGGCAGACCTGTCTCCTGTCGGGCTGGTCCAGGGTTATGACCACCAATTTATGGATAGATAGACCAACAGCTTGTGCCACTTGCCAACTCGAATTGCGGCCATGGATCTCGACGGGCGCGACTGTAGTCGCCGACTGGGCGAACGTGATGGTCGGAGAGATCAGGGCAAAGAGAGTAAGAATCTTGCGGACGGCTTGCTGAACCATGGACGATCTCCTTAATTTGCGCTGTGTCCATGAAAAACAGAAAGCAAGCCTACCGTGGGCCGGCTTGGGGACAGTTTCGCGAGTGTCACATGCTCGGTGTCCCCCCAATGATGCTGCCATGGGCTGAGGCCGGGATGCGCGTCGGCCATACGTCCCCCGTGCCGATGTGATACTTTGGCCTGTTCACACCGCTGCCGAATTGACGAGCTGCGGAATCACAACTTGAGCAAGAGGGACCCGCAATGCACTGGACCAAATCTGTTGTAGCCGCTATCGCGACATGCGCTCTTGGTGTATCCATCGGAGCGCTCGCGCAAACACTGCAACCGCACAATCACGCCACACTCCGCACCAGCAGCACAGTCGCAGCCCACCGGCCCTGAATGGTGGCGGCACGCCGTCATCTACGAGATCTATCCGCGCAGCTTTCAGGACTCGGACGGTGACGGTGTCGGCGACATCAAGGGCATCACTGCGCGGCTCGACTACCTGCACGACCTTGGCATCGACGCCATCTGGATCACGCCGATGTATCCCTCGCCCGGGCATCGACTACGGCTACGACATCTCCGACTACACCGCCATCGATCCGCTCTACGGCAGCATGGCCGACTTCGACAACCTCGTTGCCGAGGCGAAGAAGCGCAATATCCGCGTGATCATGGACTACGTGATCAACCACACCTCCGACCAGCACAAGTGGTTCCTCGAGTCCCGCTCCTCGCGCGACAATCCCAAGCGCGACTGGTACATCTGGCGCGATGGCAAAGGCGAAACGCGCGACAGACAAAGGCGAGCCGCCGAACAACTGGCAGTCGTGGTTTGGCCACTCGGCGTGGCAATGGGATGAAAAGACGCGGCAGTACTACTACCACTACTTCTATGTGCAGCAACCCGATCTCAACTGGCGCAACCCCGAGGTCCACAAGGCCATGGATGGCGTGCTGGACTTCTGGATGAAGCGCGGTGTGGCCGGCTTCCGCATTGATGCAGTTTCGCGTCTCTACGAGGACCCCGACCTGCGCGACGATCCTTACCTGCCTGGCCGCAATGCTTATGGGGATCGCAATATTCAGCACAAGTACACCGACGATCTGCCCGAAGTTCACGATGTGCTGAAAGAAGTCCGCCGCGTTGTCAACAAGTATCCCGGCGACCCCGTCCTCGTGACTGAAGCCGACGAGCCCAACGTCCAAGCGCTTGACAAAGATGTATGGCAACGGCGACGAGGTGCAGCTTCCGATGGACTTCCAGATTGCCGACGTCAACAAGCTCTCCGCGCCGCGCTTCCGCGAACTCTTCAACGAAATCGAAAACAACTCTGCACACGGGCAGCCGGAGTATTTCTTCTCCAATCACGATCAGCCGCGCCAGTGGGATCGCTACGGCGACGGGGTACACAACGACCAGATCGCCAAGCTGATGGCCGTGCTCGAACTCACTACGCGTGGCACGCCGCAGATGTACTACGGCGAAGAACTCGGCATGCGCACCACCGATCCTGCGCGCGTTGAAGATGTGCACGACCCCATCGGCAAACTCGGCTGGCCCAAGGAAAAAGGCCGCGACGGCGAGCGTACGCCGATGCAGTGGACGTCATCGCAAGAAGCCGGCTTTACCACTACGCGACCAAACCATGGCTGCCCATTCCGCCCAGCGCCGCCCAATACAACGTCGAAGCCGAAAGCAAGGATCCTGACTCGATCCTGAACACCTACAAAAATCGCTGCTAGCCCTTCGCAAAACCGATCCGGCATTGCGTGACGGCACGCAGATCAGCATTGGCAACGATCCCGATGTCTTCGCATATCTTCGAGTAAAAGAAAATGAAACAGTTCTCGTCGTGCTGAACATGAGCGCATCTGAGCGGAGGTGGGGGTTCAAGGTGGATGAGTATGGCATTTCTGCCACCGCCGCGCTCACTCCGCTCTATAGTTCGACGGTGCTACCTCCGGAGCCGCTATCGCCGCTGCACCTCAGGCTGGAGCCGTTTGCCGCGATCGTTGCCAAAGTTCAGTAGGGCTGATCCCGTGGCCTCCTGCGTCTGGCCGTCCGTGCTTGCGAGCGTCGTCAAAAATCGTCTTAGTCTTGGGCCCGATATGAGTTAACATTCGGCCAATGGCAATGCGCTCCGCATGCATTTCACAGTTCGCCACTTTCTTTCAGACATTCTCCATCGCCTGTAGTTGTTTGTTTCCATTCGTTGGGCACGCGCAATCGCAGAATCAGCCCTCCTTTGAAGTCGCATCCATAAGGCCGGTGTCGAGCACAAGCTCCGGCGGAGAAGGAGGTTCACGCTCCCAGATCGAGAGCGGCGCCGGCAGCCTCACCATGCGCAATATTGATCTGAGTGAGATGATCCAGTGGGCCTACAGGTTAGAGCATTATCAGCTCACGGGTGGGAGCATCCTGGAGGGCCAACGCTATGATGTCCGAGCTAAGGCAGGCGATCGCGTGACGGATGGCACGCTCAGGCTGATGCTTCAGGTTCTCCTCGCCACACGATTCAAGCTTCAGCTTCACAGCGAGCAGAAGAACACCTCGGTTTATGAGCTGCTGGTCGCAAAGGGCGGACCGAGATTGCCCAAAGACAAGTCGGACATCCTTCCTCCTATTTATTCGAAAGAATCGTTTCCGCGTGTCGTCGAGGGAAGCTTCGTGTTCCGAAACGTGTCTCTCGGCGAATTTGCACAGCAGCTGACTGAGCTTCGCGGGATCGATTTCCCCGTGATCGATCGCACTGGGATTCCGGGAGTCTACGACATTACGTTGAAATCAGCCGCGAGCGCTCTCGTTGATCCCAGCGGCCCATCGCTTCTCACGCTTATCCAGGAGCAACTCGGGCTCAGACTTGCGCCGGCGAAAGTCCCGATCGAGGTGGTAGTCGTTGACCACGCCGAACCACCCTCGGCCAATTGATCCTCGATGGGCGTCTCACTTTGAACTCCCCGAACCCCCGCCGATTGTGTTAGTTTTGCCCTGTTCACACCGTTGCCAATTCAAGAGCATCGGAATCGCGGTTCGTCGACGATTGTCTTCGGCCGAACGGCCGCCCCAGGGACCAGGAGAGCGCAATGCATTGGACAAGGAAAGTTCTTACCGCATCGACCGCAGCTTTCATGATGACCATCTTTATCGGTAAGGCGGTGGCCCAAGCGCCAGAGCCCGCCGCATCCGATGAGAGAAACTGGTGGCGCAACGCCGTCTTCTACGAGATTTACCCGCGCAGCTTCGCAGACTCGAATAACGACGGCATCGGCGATCTGCGGGGCATTACGGCGCACCTCGACTACCTGAAGGACCTTGGCGTCGATGCCATCTGGCTTACGCCCTGCTATCCGTCGCCACAGGTTGACTTCGGCTACGATATCTCCGACTACGAGGCCATCGATCCCAAGTACGGCACCATGGCCGACTTTGATCGTCTGATTGCCGAGGCCAGCAAGCGTCATATCCGCGTGCTGATGGACATGGTGATGAACCACACCTCCGACAAGCACAAGTGGTTCCTCCAATCGCGTGCGTCCAAAGAGAATCCTTACCGCGACTGGTATATGTGGCACGATGGCAAAGGCGAAACGGCTACCGACAAGGGACAGGTCCCCAACAACTGGCAATCCGACTTCGGGCATTCGGCATGGGAGTGGGACGAGAAGACGCGTCAGTACTACTACCACAAGTTCTATATCCAGCAACCCGATCTCAACTGGAATAACCCCAAGGTTCACCAGGCATTCAAGGACATCATCGCCTTCTGGCTCAAGAAGGGCGTAGCCGGATTCCGATTCGATGCCATTACCACACTCTTTGAAGATCCGCAGATGCGCGACGACGACGTCTTGCTCGACAAAGACGGCAAGAGTTTCCAGAATAACTACGGCGATGTTGCGCTCAATGATACGCGTACGAACAATCTGCCTGAAGTTCATGCCGTCATGGCCGAGATGCGCGCCGCCGCCGACAAGTTTTCGACCGACAAATTTCCCGGCGCACGGGTCTTTATTGGGGAAACCTACCTGCCCAACATTGCCGAACTTCTCAAGCAATATGGAACCCCCGAACACCCAGAGTTCCAGTTGCCCATGGATACACAGATCGGCTTTATCAACAAACTCGATGTTTCCGCGTTCCGCTCGAAGATCGAGAATGCAGAGGTCGACCTTGGCGACGACGTGCCGTTGTTGATCTTCGACAATCACGATAACCCGCGCCTCGACGCCCGTTACGGCGATGGCGTGCACGACACCGACATCCAGCGCGTCATCTCCACCATTCTGTTTGCAAGCCGGGGCGCCTCGCTCTTCTACTATGGCGACGAGATCGGCATGAAGACTACGCCTCCCGCGCGGAAAGAAGACGTGAAGGACCCCGTCGGTATCACCGGTTGGCCCAAAGAGAAGGGCCGCGACGGCGAGCGCACCCCCATGCAATGGACGCCGGGTCCAAACGCGGGATTCGACGGCCCCAAGGCCAGACCCTGGCTGCCGGTCCCGCCCAGCGCCGAGACCGTCAATGTCCAAATGGAGAAGGGCGATCCGGCTTCGCTCCTCACCTGGTATCAAACGCTGATCCGGCTGAAGAAAACCAATCGGGGATTTTCCGAGGGCTCTGACGCCATGCTCGACGCTGAAAACACCAAGGTGCTGAGCTGGAAGCGTGAAGCTGCCGGGGCTCCTCCGGTCGTGATCGCGCTCAATTTCACGGCCGAGCCGCAGACTGTAAACCTGGTCGGACCGGGATTGCCGGATGGCGCCCTCAACACGCTGCTGAAGACCCCTGGCGGTCCCGGCACAACCTCGTTGAAGGCCATTCAGCTCGGTCCCTACGGCGTCTACATCGGCCAGCTCCAGTTCATGATCAGCCAGTAGAGCGGTCAGGTGGAAACCGGCCAAACACAAGCGGCGGCTTCTCTGCCTTGAAGCCGCCGATTCCTCTTTTCCGGCGCGGAACAGTTTCCAATCCTCAAACCATCGTTAGCTGGAGTAATATGCTGGAGCGTCCCCTTGAGGGGCGTGGGCTGACCATGGCCCATCCTCTTCAGGAACCCGATGCCGATGCCCGAAACTACGACCGACCGAGCCGCAATCTTCCAAGCCGCTCTGGCCGAACACATCCAGATTATCCAGGCCCTTCAAGATCAGCAGCGCGTCCTCGATCAGATCGCTTCCGAGATGATTCTCGCTATCCGCATGGGGGGCAAAATTCTCTGGTGCGGCAACGGGGGCAGCGCGGCAGATGCGCAGCATCTCAACGGCCAGCTTGTCGTCCGCTTCCGCCTGGATCGCCCCGGCATCCCGTCCATCGCCCTCTCCACCGATACCTCCATCCTCACCGCCGCCAGCAACAACTACGGTTACGAACATATCTTTCAGCGGCAAGTCGAGACGCTCGCGCGCAAAGGCGATGTCGTGGTCGCCATCTCCACTTCGGGTAACAGCCGCAACGTCTTCCTCGCCCTTGAAGCTGCCCGCAAGGTCGGCGCCGTGACCGTGGCCTTCACGGGGGCGGGCGGCGGCAAAATCGCCACAGCGGCTGATTTTTTATTTGAAGTTCCGTCGAATGACACCCCCCGTATTCAGGAAGCGCACATCCTCGCCGGTCACGTGCTGTGCGAAATCCTCGAGAAGGAAATCTCTGCCGGGCAGGGAACCGCGACGCAGAACGGCGCAGGGGTCAGAAACCCTCTGCCGACTCGTCCTCAGTAATCCCGGCCTCGGAGCTCGGAACCCCGTCTTCCGCTTCGCGGAGCTGGGAGAGCGTCTTGCGATAGAACCACGCCGCAGCCAGGCCTCCCAGGACCGCCGAAGCGGCGGCGACGGCGCCCACCTTCAACCAGCCGTGGGGAGCCGCACCGACTCCTCTAGGCTGCCCTTCGGGACTCGCTGCCGCTGAAACCGAAGATTTCAAATTACTTGTCATACTCTAACCTGTCTAACGTCAGAACCGGGCTCCTCTGCTTCAGCCGCTACGGCGCATTTAGATGCCCCCTCGCCAGGAAAGGTTTCATGTACCGCATGGCGGGAGAATTTCAAATTTTGTATTTGCTTCGAAGTGAATCTATAGTATCGTGTAGATATTCCAGTGATGGAGAGCGGTCTTCGTGATCGCACCAAAGCTGGAAGTAGTTTGCGTCACTGGCCTCCCGGCACGAACAGCTAACCGTTCGTGCCGTCTTTTTTTGTGCCAAAGCACCGATCCATCTTACTGCCATTTTCTGTTCGGATTCGAGGCATATGTCGCTGGCCTGGGTTCCGTTCATCTCATCTCGGGTCTAAAATGTCAGGAGAGAATACTGCCTCAATGACCCTCGCCAATCGCCGTTTCCTTTTGGGTTTCGCCGTCTTCGCCGCCACCGCCGCCAGCTACGCGCAGTGGTCCAACCCTGCCGAGGATGTACCGGCCTACCATCCCTCGGCGCCGCTCAAAGTCGCAGCGCTGCCACCCGTGCTGGCGGGCGCGAAATTGACTGGCGAGAACTTCCGCTATCCCTGGCAGGTACACGTTTACCAGCAGGCCGCGAAGGTCGGCAACGTGCTCTACCAGCTTCCCTGCAACTGCCGCTGCGACCGCGCCCTGGGACACACCAGCCTGCGCAGTTGCTTCGAGGGCTACCACGGAACCGAATGCTCGACCTGCGCGCAGGAGGCTTTTTACGCCTACGCAATGACCAAGGCCGGCAAGACGCCCGCCGAGATCCGCGCCGGCATCGCTAAGCACGCGTACGAGCAGATCGATCTCGAAAAGCAGTAGCAGGCGGGAATAGCGAGGGCGTCAAGGCCTCTCACCCACGACCTGCGAGTTCCGCTTGCCGTCTCATCGGTCAATCCCCATCCAATATGGAGCGATAACCGCGCCAAAACCAGCAGCCATGGCGGCCACCTTTGGTCCCGGGTCGCCATAGATGAAAAACCCGTCGACAGAGCACGTGGTCGCGAGCTTTGGAACCCACACCTGCACGGCAGGCCCCATGAAGTGGGCTTCGATCGCAGCCGTGTCCACGTACGTCTCGAGAAGCGTGAACCGCTTGCCGTCGCCATGGGCAAACCACTCGTAGCCGAGCGTGCCGGGTTCGGCCTTGGTGACCTCTACCATCGCCTTGGCAATGCTGTTAAACGCTTCCGTCTGTCCCTCGTTGATCGTCAGGCTCACTGTCAGGCGCACGACTTGCTTAATCACTTTCGACCTCTCTTTCAGCCCTGTTGCGCAGGTTATCCTGCCAACCTATCATCCGGCATTTGCGCGAAATGGATTGCGCGGTCAAAGCTCTTCAGTCTCTTTGATCCGGATGACAAGACAACCGAGAGTTCTATCCCCGGCCAGGACCAACCGGTATGGTGTCCGGGCTGCTACGTGAACCACGTCTCCAGCGCGCAGTTCCTGCGTTGAGTCGCTGCTGCCGGTCGAGTTTACGACCACGCTGTTTCCGGTCTTCTCGCTCTTGCAGCCGGTGACCATGGTTGCGCGCCCCTCCAACACGATGAAGAACCGGGCAAATTCCTCATCGACTTCAACCATTCCACTGCGCAGCCGCACGGAAAGCATGGCACTGTGCCCGGGAAAAGCCTTGAGCTCTTCACTCGCAGTCCCGTCTCCGAACCGGGCGAGCTTGTGTAGGTAGGCGACGCGTTCCAAAAGCACGGGTGAGGACCAGTGATCGCAGGACCGGGGGCCGGCCGCGTCAGGGGACTTCGCAGGTCGAGGCGTCATGCATTCGCCTGAGAGCAATTTGCCCAGCATTTCCGCCTGCTGCATTCTGTCCATCTGATTACCCTCCTCAGTTGCTCGGGATCGCGCGCCGGACGCAGGTGGAGACATCGTAACCTCACTCGCGAAAAAACAGGAGCCGCAAAATGGCCCGCTAAGCTCTGCCCTAGGGCTCTTGTTTCCACTCGGTTGCGCAGCTCCCACTGAATGTGAAATTAAACCCTTTCAGATCATGATGCTGTGACATTCGCTGCATTTAGCCTAGAATAGAGACTGCAGCACGAGCCAGTTGGCCCGGCTCGCACCCTACGGGCGTTCGGCTCATCCAAAAACGAGTCGACGCACTCGCGGTTATGGGGGCGTCACGGTTTCGACGGGATCGATTGCGGCATGGGAGGCATGTCGGGGTGTGGGCACCCGTAATCGCCTGCAAAAACAAAGTTGCCAACGATAACCTGGCACTTGCAGCTTAATTAATTAAGCTGCCGTCTTTCGCGGCCTTGCCTATGGGCAGCGAGTAAGACGTCATTCAGTAGGCTGGTGGCTGCTTCTCGGTCCGTGTTGCAGCCATAAGATCATCGGACTAGCTTCATGCGCATCTTGTCCGTTCTGAGCGCCTGGGGCGAAAACATGCGGAACCGGACTGAGCATGGATTCTCCCGGCTGACAGCGATTTCGGACGCGGGTTCGACTCCCGCCGCCTCCACCAATAACACGTTTATTTTCAATAGATTATAATGGAAAAGCCCCCTTGGAGGCGCGACAAATCTCGACGGCGGGACCACGAATCAGGGTTATAATTGTGCTCTGTTTCAGGGCGTCCCTGCCAAATAGAAAAGGAAGAAGGCACTGAACCGGATGCGGGCTTTGCTGGTCTCTCGAGGACGCATGTGGCCCACAAGATTGTGGTGTGGGCTGGCGCTGTTTCTCTGTCAATTCCTCTACGCCCAGCCGTCCAAACGCATCGCGGTAATCGCTGGGAACGGCGCTCTGGAGCAGGCGATGCCCATCTATAAAATTGGGGAAAACCGTCTGACGCTCAGCCTGACCGGAAAGCTGGCTGGCATGCCCGGGATCACCTTGATCGCGCAGACGGATGTTGATCTGCTCCTCAAGACCCAGAACTTTGAGAATAGCGACCGGTCTTCAACGGAGACGGCAGCGCACATCGGCAAACTGCTGGGCGCTTCGCAAATTGTGCTGGTGAACTTTACCAACGGAACTCAGAGCCAACACGTGGAAGACTCGCCAATGTCGACAAAGGTCATCGCCACGGTGCAGGCCGACGGGAATGCACGGCTGATCGATGTGGAGACAGGCGCGATTCTGGCTCAGCCATCCTACTCATTCAAGCAGGACGCAGTCGCGTCGGAGACTAGAAAGTGGCCGGTCTCGAAGACCACCGGCGAAGGTCTGCAGGCGACGTGGAGCGATCTGTGGACGAAAGCTACGAAGCTGTTTACGGACGAGCTCGGCGGCAAACTGGCCGGCGCGCTGGCCAATGCACCGGTGCCGGCCGCCGGGGACATTCTTGTGGCCGGCATCGCGAATGGGAGCACCTTGATCAACAAGGGAACCTCCTCCGGCATCAGGCAAGGAGATCAGTTTCAGATTGTCCGCATGGTCTCTACGGGTCTCACCGACCCAGCAACCAACGAACTGATTAAACAAAAGCAGCGAATTTGTGTCTTGACCGTAGCCGATGCGGAAGGCACCAGTTCCTCGGGATCGTGTGCAGGCGGCACGCCGCAAAGAGACGATATCGCCGAGCCAATCCATCCTTAATTTGCAAGTCCTGCTGCCCTTGGGCAACTATGGGCGGGAGAGGATCCTAGCTTCCCACATTTGTTTTCCTGAAGGCACGCACTGCGGCGCTGGATGTGGGATCGACTTGCCCGGCTTCGTCCCGAACTGGCCCAAGTGGGTTGACTCTCTACATCCGACCACTGAGGAAAAGATCGCAGCGCCGACAGCACGTTGCCTATTGCTGAGCGGTATGAGAATTGACGATAGAGTACGGACGTTTCTCGGCCACCTACCGGGAACGCTGATCGAGATGAATCGCTCGATGTGCGCGTTGAGCTGTTTGCACGAGACGGGACCATCTTGACTTGATACTAAGATATCTATATAAAGACATCTGAATATGGCCAAGACCGATGCCCTGCAAGGTTCGCTCGATTTGCTCGTGCTCAAGATATTGTTGCGGCGCCCGCAGCTTCACGGATACGCCATCATGGCTGCCATTGCCAGTACATCCGGCGATGTGCTGCGCGCAGAGGAGGGCTCGCTCTACCCCGCTCTATATCGTATGGAGGAAGCGGGTTGGATTCGCGCCGAATGGATTAAGAAAGACACGGGTCGCCGCGCCCGGATCTACGAAATAACCGCTGCGGGCAAAAAGCAACTGGCCGCAGAAGAGTCGCGCTGGCAGTCAGTCAGCCTGGCCATCAACCGGGTTCTCCGCGAGGCCTGATATGTCTTTGTGGTCGCGTATCTCGAATGTTTTGCGCGGTGAGAGCTTGAATCGCGAGATCGAGGAAGAGTTGCAGTCCCACATGGATGAAGCCATTGCCTCGGGACGCGACCCCGACGAAGCACGCCGCACCTTCGGTTCGATACTGCGCCAGCGCGAGGTGAGCCACAGCATTCGCGTTGCCGGTTGGCTTGAGTCGCTCCTCGCCGACATGAATTTCGGCTGGCGTCAGCTCTGCCGAAATAAGGTCACGTCCGCGGCGGCTGTGCTTTCTCTCGCCCTCGGCATCGGGTCCTGTGTTGCCGCCTTCCGTCTTATCGACGCCCTGCTCTGGCGCCCGCTGCCCATCTCCGGCGCCAGCAAGCTCTTCGTCCTCTGCCGCGAGATGACTGGCCTGTATGGCAAGCCTGCCGAGGACGATGCGTGGGGTACGCCGGAGTTCAACCTGATGCGCGATGCCGTCAAGGACCAGGCCGACCTGATCGCAATCAGCTACGCCGACCGGACGGACATCACCTGGTCGACCGACAACGATATGGAGAAAGCCCACGTTGCCTATGTCTCCGGCAACATGTTCCCGCTCTTCGGCCTCGAGCCCGCAATCGGCCGCCTGCTTATCCCCGCCGACGACCGCGGCCCCGGTCTCGCTCCCTATGCAGTCCTCTCCTGGGACTACTGGAATCACCGCTTCGGCCGCGATCCCCACGTTCTCGGCCGCTCGCTCCACATCGGCGACCAGACCTTGGAAATCGTCGGCGTGGCCCAGCGCGATTTCACTGGAACCGAAAAGGGAACTGTCACCGACATCTTTCTGCCCCTCGGCATGAGCAGCCTCGCCACCCAGGAGAACGTCGTCTGGCACCGCATCTTCATGATGTTGAAACCCGGCGTCGATCCGGCCACCGTCCTCGAACAACTCCGCCAGCATCTCTCCGCCGTCGCCCGCGTGTTTGATGCCGAGCGTTTCAAGCGCTCCCACGGCATGACCCAGGCGTCCATCGACCGCTATCTCAATCGGAGGCTTGTCTTCAATCCAGCCGGCGCGGGCATTTCCGATCTCCAGAAGGACTATCGCCGATTACTCGGCGTCCTCGGTCTCCTGGTCGCTCTTGTCCTCATCATCGCTTGCGTCAACGTTGCCAACATGATGACCGCCCAGGCTGCCGCCCGCGCCCAGGAAATGGCTCTGAGAATCTCGATCGGCGCCGGCCGTCGACGCCTTGTCCAGCTCATCCTCGCGCAGAGTGCACTGCTCGCTCTACTGGCTTCCATTGTTGGCGCATTCTTCGCAGCGTGGTCAGCGCCCTTCGTGCTCAGCCTGGTCAATCCGCAGGAAAACCCGGCGCGTCTCGCCCTTCCCGCCGACTGGCGTGTGCTTCTTTTCGGGATCGGGCTCGTGATCCTCGTTGTTCTTTTGCTTGGTTTGCTTCCTGCTCTCCGCGCCTCTGCCGTCCGGCCCGTCGCCGCCCTCAAAGGTGGTGAAGATCCGCGCTTCCCACGCCGCCTGATGCATGGAGCAATCGCTCTTCAGGTCGCTTTCTGCTGCCTCGTCCTTTTTCTGTCTTCGCTCTTCGTCGCATCCTTTCAGCGCCTCGAGAACCGACCCCTCGGCTTCTCCACCGACCGACTGCTCCTGCTCGAAACCGTTGCCGGCAAAGGCCAGCTGCCCGTCGTCTGGAATCAAACTGCCGAGGCGCTACGTGCCGCCCCCGGTGTCCACTCGGTCGCCATCTCGGGCTGGCCTCTTCTTGGTCGCATCAAAATCAACAGCGACATCTCCATCAACGGCGCGCCTCCCAGTCCGACTCCGGCCTTTTTCCTGAACGTTTCCCCTGGCTGGCTCACGACGATGAAAATCCCCCTGGTTTCCGGCCGCGACTTCAGCCAGGAAGATACGTCGCCGGGAGCCGCCATCGTCAGCGAAACCTTCGTCAAGACCTTCTTCCCCGGAAAGGACCCTATCGGCCGCACCTTCGAACGCGGTGCCAAACAACCCCTTAACAAAATCATCGGTGTCACCCCTGACGTTCCTGACCACGACCTGCGCGAGCCCAACCGTGCCGTCTTCTACGTCCCCTTCAACGCAATCGACGACAAATCCGCGCCCCAAGCCGTCGGCTTCGCCACCTTCATCATTCACACCGATGGCCAGAACCCGCTCGCCCTCGCCGAAACCCTCCGCCAGCTCATTGCGCAGCGCCACAACGGGCTTCGGGTCTCGAACATCACCACGCAGCTCGATCTGGTTCGCGACCAGACCATTCGCGAGCGCATGATCGCCACGCTCGCTGCCTTCTTTGCCGCCGTCGCGCTGCTCCTCGCCGGCATCGGGCTCTACGCTGTCCTCAACTACTCCGTAGTTCAGCGCCGCCGCGAGATCGGCATCCGCATGGCTATTGGTTCCACTCGTGCCGGCATCGTGCGCATTGTTACTGTCGATGTCATCCTGATGATCGCGCTCGGAAGCTGCGCGGGCGTCGCGCTCGGATTCGGCGCGGCGCGCTATGTCGCGTCGCTTTTCTACCAGGTGAAAGCAACCGACGCGGATATGATCGCGCTGCCGGCGTGTGCCATTCTGCTGACTGCTCTCGTTGCCACACTTCCCGCCGTGCTGCGCGCATTGCGCACAGACCCCACAGAGATTCTGCGCACGGAGTGAAGGACAGAGTTCCATTCAGAGCGAACTTGCAGATGTCGAGGGGATTTACCATGCATCTGGATCATGAGCTGTAAAATCGCCAAAGCTACTGATGTTGCGCACTCTTTATTGAGATTGGGTTTGGGGTTTTGTCTGATGAATGGGCCCCGCTGAGTTTTTCACAGATCGCGAATTCTTCACGAGCGCGGTCGTGCATTCCTTCTTTTCGATAGATCTGCCCGAGCTTGAAGTGAAGGCTTGAAGTGTTCGGAGCCAGGGCGATGGCCTTCTCCAGTTCGCTTTGAGCTTTCGGCATGTTCTGCTGCGCATCGTAGACGTGGCTCAATTCCTCATGAATTGAGGGATTGTCCGGGGAAATTGCCGCAGCTTTTGAGAGATAAGGCATTGCCTTGTCAAAACTGCTTTGATCGGCAAATAGAGTGCCGAGATTCAAGAAGGGCTGCGCATCAACCGGGGTACTCTCCCTGCCATTCGATGGCAGTCTGGAACGCAGCTTGTGCCATCGCGAGGTTGTTCAACTCCCGATACGCCAAGCCGATGTTGTTCTCAGCTTCGAGATACTTCGGGCGCAACAGCAGTGCGCGCTCGAAGCTCGATATGGCAGCGGGGAAGTCGTTCTCGTTGAACTTGGTCCGCCCCAGCAAATAGATTGCGTCGGAATCGTTCGGAGCTTCGGCAACGATTTCAGAGAACCATTTGTCGGCATCTGCGAAGTCGCCCAGAATCACGTAATCTGAGGCGACAACCTTCAACTCATCGGGGCCTGGGCGCCGGAATTTCGCTCCGGCAGTGAACTCGGCGAGCGATTCTCTCGCTTTCTTTTCGCGGAAGAGCGTGTAGCCCAGCAGGAAGTGCGCATCGGCGGACGACGGATTGGTTTCAAGGTAAGTGTGTAAAGCTGACTCCGATTCTGCGAGTTTACCAGCCGCCAAGAGCGCACGCTCGTTTGCCAGGGGATCGGCCTGCTGCTGGCAAATAGCCGTCCGCGCGCACATCGTAAGCAGAAGCAGGCCACGAGAAATGAATGGGATTCTTGGCTTTTTCATTTGAAGACTACTTGGCGTCAGCATCGCATGATTGCATTTGCGTCTGCAATCGTCGAATGTCCTCGAGATTGGGCGTGTACACGAGCGCTTCTGTAAGTGTTGTTCGCGCCGCTGGACTGTCTCCAGCGATGCATTCGACTCGGGCTAGATTCATTGCGAAGGCTGGAATATCAAGGTTGCGGTCGAAGGCAGACTTCAAAAACGGAATCGCGTCTTTGGGCTTTCCTTGCTTTGCCAGCAGAATGCCGAGATTAGAAAGCGCCGTAGAGTCGTCAGGATCAAGTTCGAGAACCCTTCGGAAAACCTGTTCAGCGACCTTGTAATCCCCTCGCTCCGCGGCGAGGTTTCCCAATGCATCCAGAGCCTCTTTGTCGTTCGCAATTGCCTCGCGCTGTGAATTGAGTTCACTCCACGCAGCTGCCTCCGAGGATCGATCTCCGTCGAGCAGCAACTGGTAATGCGCCATGGCCAAGTCGCGTTCACTTGGTTCCGTAGCAAAAAGCGGAACCAGTTTGTCTCCTTCGCCGCTCGCCTGCACATTGGCTGGTTCTTCGGGCAGCTTTAGAATGCGGTGATCTGTCCAGGCTACGTGGGGAATATTGACGGCGCCAGTGCGTCGCATGTGACAGCTGGTGCAATCCTGGTTCTCCGGGTGATGGTTCGACGCGAATTCCGGCTCGTTGTGGCAGGCAAGGCACTTGCCTCGGAAAAATGCGGCACGGTGCTCCGCGTCCGGTGTGTAGTGAGGATCATGGCAAGTGGTGCATGACATTCTGTCTCCGCTCATGCGCTTGCAGGTGCTTCGATTGAGTTGCTCAACCTCGCTCACGCCGCGCGCTGTGAGCTTGGCGCCAGCCTGGACGTAATAAGACAAATAATCGAAGATGGAGTCTCCCGGGCGATAATCCAGGACCGAACGGCCAGCGCGCTCCACGGAAACATCGCCTTCCAAATGACAACTGATACAAATGGAATCGCGGCGATTCGCATTCAATTTTGCCGGATTCACAACTCCTGCATTCCCGCCGGCAAGAATGTGCTGTTGCGTATCTCCGTGGCAAGCTTCGCAGGTTATGCCCGTGTGCAGGAACGCGAGTCCTTGAAAGCGATTGATTGTGCCTGCGTCGCTTGGCTGGACTGAACTCATATGACAGCGCAGGCAGCCGCTCTGCATCGGAAGCGGCGGCGGCATCCGATCCAAGGATGCCAAACCTGGTTTCATGTCGTAGCTCCCGGAATGTCCATACCATGCAACCGGAGATTCAAAAAGGAAATTGCCGATGGAATACAGATAAGTCGTTCCCAGGTGACCGGAACCCAGGAAATAGTCCAACTGGAAGTCACCCTTAATTCCTGGCGCCTGGAGGGAACGGAAGGAGAGCATTGCCTGATTGTTGCGCTCACCAATCGTGTACTCGGTCGAGGACGGGGAATGAACAAATGTGGCCGAATGCAGTTGTTCCGTGGCGAGGCCGCTTGCATTCGCCATAGGAGTGTCGAGATAGCTTTTGAAGATTTCAGCGTGACATTGCGCGCAGGCAGCATCTGCTTCGCGAACCGGGGTGGCATGATGTGGCGACGCGGCAAAGACGGTAAGGCAACATAATAGTTCCAGGCAGAAAACCGCCAGGAGCGCCTCAGTGCGCGTTGCTCTTGATGGCGCTCGACTCGTTGGCCTGACCTGCCACTGCAGCGCTGGCTTCTCTCTGCAAGGTCCCATAGGTACGCATTTCCTCCTGAGCCTCGGAAGTCTTGCCCTGGGTCCTGTAGACATTAGCGAGGAGAAAGTGAATGGTTGGCTCGCTCGGGCTGTCTTTCTCAGCCATCAACAGATCGGGCAAGGCTTCGGGCTGCCTTCCCAATCTCACCAGCGCGCGAGCACGATCTACGCGGGCCTGCATGAGGGTGGGACAACGTCGAGACAGAGATATTCAATTCAGACAATGCCTCTTCGCTGGAATCATTGGCCTCGAGCATTGAATTCGCCAGTTTCCAGCGGGCCATGCAGTTGTTCGGATCGTTTCCAGTTCTGCCCTGAATTCCGCTCTGCGCCGACTGCCATTTGCCGATGTACCAGTAAGCGTCTCCCATATGCATATGCGTACCCGGCTGCTGGGGAGCCATGTCTATGGCTTTCTTGTACTCGACCAAGGCGAGATCGTAATTGTGCATGCTCTCATCGATTTCGCCGGCGATCTCGTGCGCAACGACCGAGTTGGGATCGATCTCGTTGATCTTCTTGAGCGCGTTCTCTGACATCTGCAGATAAGTTTTGCCCAGCAGATACCACGCTTCCTGATTCTTTGGATTTCGTGCCAGAAAATTATTCAGGTGCAGAGCGGCCTCCTCGAAATTCGCCGCATTGATGAGCAAACGCGAAAGCATCATCTCAATCTGATCATCTGTAGGATTCGCGCGCAGAGCTGTCCGAAGAAGCGGTTCGGCCTTCTGATCCTCGCCCAACTGGACGTAACTCATTCCCAGCATGGCCGAGGCGGTGGGCATATCCGGATTGAGTTCCAGTCCTCGCTTGAGAACTTCTGCGGCGTGGGCGAAGTCGTGCTGATTGAAGTAGAGCACGCCCAGGTTGTTGTATGCCGCAGCAAGATGGGGAGCAAGCTTGATAATCGATCGATACTTTTCAATCGCACCTGCGGTGTCGCCGTTCTGGTGGCGGCGCCGGCCTCCGCATACAAGCGCTGAACTGCCGGGGTGACTTCGCTTTCGTCCTGCTGTGCGAGCGCTTCCGCATGGCAAAGACAAGAGTATCGCGCCGGCTAAGAGACAGCGCGAGCAAAGCAACGAAATTCCGGCGGGTAAGTACTTCATGATCCGAGATTATATTTGATTCTCATCATTGCAAGTGCGCGAGCAAAGCGAGGTTTGCAAATGGAAAAAGTGCATGACTCGTCGCATATGCGACACGAATGAAAAAATGCCGGACTGCTGTGAGGGCAGTCCGGCATGGTTAGGAGAGTGGCAGTGGTGCAATTCAGGAGACAGTTGGTTTAGAACTCCAGTCTGAAACTCACCTGGCCTTGTCGGTTCGAGATATTCGAACCTTGCCGGTTACCTGCCCAAAGGTGCCGTCGCTGGCGTTGTTGTCAGGACCGTTGAATTGCGTTCGGTTGAAGGCGTTGAAGTAGTCCACCGAGAGAATGCCCGTGAAGCGTTCTCCGATGTAGAAGTTCTTTTTGGCATTGATGTTTTCCAAGGCCAATGGGGCGTTTCTCGTTCCGTCATAGTTCCTTTGGGCATTGCCGATGACATATTGGCTTGGGGTGAGCGTGAAGGCGGCGGGATTAAACATCTGGGCGACATGTCGTTTTGCCCACGAAGTAATCGCGCACGCGGCTGTAGGAAGCTGTGCTGAGGCAGACCGCGCTGTTGCGGTCCGGACGGTCGAAGCCGTTCGGGAAGGGCGAGCCGTTTTCGCATACCGAGCGCCGTTACACCCGATGGCGTTCCAGCCTCGTAGTCCAGGATCCAACCGACCTGCCAGCCGCCGACGATGTTGCCCATCGTGTGGTTGTTGACAGTACTTCTTTCCCGGACCGATCGGCAGCTCGTACGTTCCGCTGACTTTCAAGGTCTGCGGCTCGTCCGCACTTGAAATCGCCCACTCCGGCTTCTGGTTGTACTTGTTGATGCCGCCCGAGGTGAAGCTGGAAAATCCGCTGCTGGTGTTGTCCATCAGGTGGGAGAGCGTGTATCCCGCGAGGAAGGACAGACCCGTTGGTGTAGCGCTTCTCAATCTCGATCTGGGCACTCTGGTAGTAAGTTGTTCCGTACCTTCAAAGTTGTTGAAGATCTACGAGTACTGCGGATAGGGCACCAGCGCCTGGGCTACCGTGGCCGACCCTCCGAAGTCGTTCACGAAGTTCGGATATGGCAACGGCACGCCATCCAGCGATGTTTGGCCGGGCTGGAACACATCTGCCAGTTCAGAGCCGCAGCTGCGCATCGAATGCCGGATTCATCTGGTCGATGCGCATTGTTCTGGCTGGGCAGGTGGATGATGCGGTTCCCTACCCATGCAGCGGTGATGAACATGTTGTACGGCAGTTCGCGCTGCAGATTGATGTTCCACTGCTGGCTATAAGGTGCGTAGCCGTCCTTCTTGGCTGAAGGCGTCGATCTGGTTGCCGGCTCCGAGCCTGGGCTGAAGGGCGTCGGGCTCAACGGCAGGAATGGTATTGGTGTCCCAACTGCCGAAGGATGAGGTGAAGCTGCCGGTGCTGTTGCGATTGAAGGAGCCGGTCAACAGGTTGCCGTAATTGACCGCGACCTTGTTGGTGCCATACTCATAGGCTCCTCCATCGAGGAACGCTACGTCCAATCCGGCCTGAAGAACCATCTTCTTGCTCAGCTTGTACGCGAAGCCGAAGCGCGGACCGATGTGGCCAGAAGTGGAGTCGCCACATGATCATATCCGGCGCAACCTGTGCAATTCCCGAACTTGCTTGCCGAGCCCGGGAATATCCTCGTTGGGAAGATGTTCCCGGATTGTCCTGGTTGAAGAAGACGATCGTTGTTGTGGTTTTCAGTGAACGGCACCTGAATATCCCAGCGCAGACCGACGATTGACCGTCAGCCGCGGCGAGAGCTTGATGTCGTCCTGGATATAGGGCGAGAAATCCCAGTTGCGCAGTTCCAGCTCCTGGGAGTTGCTTCGATTCGCCTGAGTCCGGAATGCCCAGCAGGAAGCTGGCGAATGCACTGCCGTAGTTGCCGAAGTTCGGATCGTTCGGGTTCTGCACCGAAGTGGTCCGCTGGCTGAAGTTGAACTGGCCGCCCTCGGTCTGCTCTTCGTTGTCGTCCTGGTAGGCACGACGGAACTCGCACGCCGATGTTGAAAGTGTTGCGTCCCTTCGTCCACAGCCAGTTGTTCACGATGGCGATTCCCAGCTTGCGGTTGATCGACTGGTACCAGGAGCCGCTCGTGCCCCAACTTGGTCGGAGCGTGCTGGCCGTCAAACGTGATGTTCGGCGGAATGTTTTCGTCCGTGACAGCGGCGAAGGTGTAGCCCTTGGTGATGTTGAACTGGTTGTTGATCTCGCCGATCCAGCCGACTCCGGCCGTCATCACCAGGTGAGGCGAGATGCGTGTCGCTGTAGTTCAACAGGAAGACGCTGCCCATAGCGCGGCTCATACTTCTGGCTGTTCAGCGGATTGGGGGCGATCAACCATGCGGCGTTGTAGTCGAAGCTGTAGTTGCTGAAGCTGTTGCGCCACTGGCTCCAGTGAAGGCTCTGCTTGGGCGTCAGGATCTGGTCAACCGTGAATCCCCACACGTGCTGGATATTCGGATTGATGAAAGGAGCGAAAGCTCTTGTTGCTGTCCAGTCCGCCGACGCCGCTGCCCGGGCCGTCGGGATCGGGAATGTACTGAATCAGCGACTGCGACTTCGGGCTGATGCGGTTCGGGCAAATGACGTTTCCGGGGAACGGCTGGCCCGGAGTGAGACCGTTGCAACTGACTGCCCAGTGTGGGATCATAGATCGGAATCAGCGCGCCGGTGCTGCCGTTCACAAAGTCGCTGAAGTTGCCGGTCTTTTCCAGCGCCGTCGGCACCGTGCGGAGGTCGTCTGTTCCTCGTTGTTCTGCTTGTACCACTCCTGGCTGTAGTGACCGAAGGTTCTGTTGCGGCCGTCATAGACGTGGGGAATGCTGATGGGGCCGCCAACGCTAAAGCCGTAATTGTTCTCGTGATCCGGGGTGGGCGTTGGCAGATCCACCCCAAGCCGGACCATTGAAGAATCCGACCGAATCAAAGAAGCTGTTGCGGTTGATCTCGAATAAATCTCCGTGATAACGGTTGGTGCCAGACTTCATCTGGTAGGTCAATGCGCCTTGTCCAAGGCCGAATTGAGCCGAAAACGTCGAGCGCTCGACCTTATACTCCTCCACCAGTTCGAAAGGCGGGTTGAAGTTGGTGGTGTAGCCCTCGGTCTCGGGCTGCGGAGCGGGGATGCCGTTGTACACGATCTCCTGCTCAAAATCGACGCCACCGCTGACGCGGTGGGAGAAGGTGCTGCCCGTTGTTCCGGGAGCAGTGAACTGCAGCTGATCGATCTGACGGCCGCGGCCAGAGACTTCCTCGGGCAATGCGGCGACAACGACGGGCTCGATGGTGCTTCCAATCTCGGGCGGGGTTGTGTTCAGGGCAATTGCGTCCGATGTGACCTGTACGGTTTCGTTGGCGGCGCCAGTCGAGAGGCTGAAGTCGAAGGTCGCGGTTGTACTAACTTCGATCGTGACCCCCCGTCTCTCTTCCTTCTTGAATCCGCTGGCGTCGACGGCAACCGTGTACTGGCCGGGCAGAAGACCCTTGAAGGAATAGGTGCCTGCGCTGCTGGACAGGGTGTTGGCGGCGACCGATGTCTGTTCGTTGGTGATGGTCACCTTCGCATTTGTAACCACGGCACCGCTCGGGTCCGTGATGGTGCCGGTGATGCCGGCGCTGGCCTGTGCGAACCCGGTACGCTGGGCCAACGAGAAGAGACATGCGATTGCGAGCGCGACGCACCATCCACATATCCTCGAGCGACGCAGGGATGCGCCTTCGTTTGAAACGGGGAACAGTTTCACTTTGCCTCCTGGTATTACCCAGTTATTTTTTGGTCCCAGTCTTTTTTGAAATCCTGAAACAGGGGAACTGACAACAGAACGGCTCTTCGGCCCTCAAAGCTTCTGCTGGTATGGAATCGATACCATTTTTATGGTAACGATTCCATTTCGCGAAACTATACTCTGGCAAAAATCGACTGTCAAGGAATTTTTTGGAAGCATTCGGCCTTGCGCACCACTCCGGAACAGCAGCGGCAAGGTGAAAGAGTCTGCTTTTTCCCGAACCACCGGGAGTATCAGCAATCAAAAGAATCGATTTAGCTTGGGCAAATCTAGGGCGAGGACGCGCCGCAGCGCGTCGACTGCGCCGGTCCGCTCGCGCCGTTCGCCGCAGCGGGCTCATCCACCTGGATCTGCCGGTCGCCTTTTACGTCAGTGAGGGTTTGCACGATGCCGCTTGGCCAGCGGATTTCGATGCACGCAGCTTCCGGGGATGCGCCCATGCCGAAATGGACTCGCGGATCGCTTGCAGACAGGTAACCGCCGGATGTCGTCACGGTAGCCCATTGTGTGGCGGATGCAGTCTTCAGCTCCACAACCGCCCCGATACCATCGCGATTGCTCTTGTGACCGGTCAGACGCAAGGTGATCCAGTGGCCCGTAGTGGGAGTCTGGTTGAGCAGAATATGCGCAGGCCCTCCGTTGGTGGTCACCACGGCGTCGATGCGACCATCGTTGTCGATGTCGCCAATGGCCATACCGCGGCCCACCCAGGCATCGTGGAAAATGTCGCCGGAGATCAGAGGAAACATCAACAAATTTCCGCCGGTATTCCGAACCAGCATCATCGGCTCGCGATAGCGCAGCTGGGGGTTGGTCTTCTCGATGGTGTCCAGATCGTGGCCCTGCGCGATCAGCAGATCTTTCCAGCCGTCATTGTCGTAGTCCAGGAACCGCAGGCTCCAGCCCGAGTGAAGCATCGAGATATTTCCCGATGCCGGTCGCGCCCGAAACGTAATTGAAGGTCCCATCGCGGTTGTTCTGGTAGAGCGCATACCGTTGATTGGCCAGATCGGTCACGATGATGTCGGGCCAGCCGTCGTTGTCGTAATCGGCAAAATCGACCCCCATGCCTGCGTAGGTCTGTCCTTCTGCATTCACCGCTGCACCCGACTCCAGGCCGACTTCCTCGAAGGTTCCGTCCTGCTTCTGGTGAAAGAGAAACTCCGGCATGGAGTCGTTCGCGACAAAGATATCCATTCGCCCGTCGCGATCGTAGTCCGCGAAGGCAACTCCCAGCGCTTTTGCCGGCTTATCGAGCCCAAGCTTGTGCGACACCTCGGTGAAATGGCCGTTGCCGTCATTGTGATACACCAGCATGGAAATGGGCTGAAAGACATCGGGATGACAATAGCCGCGATAACCTTCGCGATGCTCTCCGCACCACACGTCCTCCCAGTCCCACGTAACGTAGCGATCTACCACCAAGTCGAGCAGACCATCGTTATCCAAGTCCACCCAGGCCGCGGAACTGGACCAGCCACTGCCCCCCACGCCAGCTTTGTCCGTCACATCTGTGAAAGTGCAGTTGCCATTGTTGTGATAAAGCCGGTTGCCGCCATAGGCTGTGACGAAAAGATCCTCATAACCGTCGTTATCGTAATCGGCGACCGCGACACCCATGCCATAGCCGACGCCCTGCAAACCGGCCTTCTCAGTGATGTCTTCGAATGTTCCATCCGCCTTTTGGTGGTACATGCGATTCCAGTATTCGGGACCCGTCTTCTGCGGAATGAAACCCTTCGGAGTCGGATCGGTATACGGTGCGCCGTTGACCAGGAAGAGATCGAGCCGCCCATCGTTATCGCAATCGAAGAGTGCGACGCCGGAACCCATCGTCTCGATCAGATATTTGCGCGAAGTATGCGGCGCCTGATGCAGAAAGTGCACGCCGACCTTTTCCGTAACATCGACAAATCGCCCGGGGATGGAAGGCGCCACCGCGGGGTGCGCCGCCGATTTCGCGGTCGGGCTGCGGAAGATTGCGCCAGCGCTCGCGAACCAGCGACACCGAGACACGTCGCCCGAGAGCCATGATTGCCAGGCATGACTCGCACTCGTGTCATGGCTTGCTCCGAGCTGGCGCGGGTTCGGCAACGACAGGTGGCGAGTCCTGGCATGGGCGAGATCCGCAGAGCGCGGCCGTAATTCCCTTTCCCTCAGAGATCGTGTAGATCCGGTCAACAGCCGGTAGCTTGATTGTCTCTTTGGCGCCGGAGGGCCAATGAATCTCAGCGGTTCCAGCATCTGTCGCGTCGCCCAGGCCGAAATGCGGGCGTGGATCATTTGTCGAGACATAGCTTCCACCGCTTATCACGTCCTGTCGCTGGCGCATTCCGTTCGCAGTCAGGTACACGGTTGCACCCACTGCGTCGCGCGGGCTCCGTGGGGCCACCGATCAGTTTCAGTTCCACCCAATGGTGGTGATCGGGATTGACGTTTCGCAAGCAGCACCGGTGGCCCGTCGATCTGGTTGATAATCACATCGATCTTGCCATCGTTGAAGAGGTCGCCAAATGCCGCTCCGCGACCCGTTAGCACCTGTGCCAACCCCGATCCCTTGACCGGAGGGACCTCTGTGAACCTGCCAGTCGCGATCGTTGTGAAACAACAGCGGTCGCTGCGCATACGAAGTACCCCAGTCGAGCCGGTCGGCGGCGGGATAGATGTGGCCATTCACAAACATCAGGTCGAGCCAACCATCGTTGTCGAAGTCAAGAGAAGGCGTCGCCCCAGCCGAGGAATGGGATGGAGATCTTTCCGATGCCGGAGCGCATTGAAACTTCGGTGAAACTACCATTCCCCTGGTTGTGAAACAGCAGCTTTGATTCGTCGGAAAAGTCGCTGATGGCAAAATCCAACAGGCCGTTGTTCATGTAGTCGCCTACAGCGACGCCCATGGCCGCGACCTCGCGCCCGTCCTCATTGAGGCCGAACCCCGATGCAAAGCTTGCATCCTCAAAGGTTCCGTCTCCTCGATTGAGGTATAGATAACTCAACGTGGAATCGTTGGCGACGACTAAATCGGGCTTGCCGTCGTTGTTCACGTCCACAAAAACCGGGGTCAAACCATAGTAGCGGTTCACTTCGTCGCCAACGCCGGCCTTGGCGCTCACGTCGGTAAATGTTCCGTCGCCGTTGTTGTGGAAGAGATGGTCGGGTTCGCCCTCAAGATTCTTGGGGCCGCACATGACCGGCTCCCCGCGAAACTCGCAGTACGAAAACCCCGTGGCCTTGGTTTTCTCATAAGGCAGATTATCGCGGTCGAAGTGAACATAGCCGGAAATGAAAAGATCGAGCCGCCCGTCTCCGTCGTAGTCTCCCCACGTAGCGCCCGCCGACCAATTGCCCAGCGTGACGCCAGCCTTCTCCGCCACATCGGTGAATGTTCCGTCGTGATTGTTGCGGTAGAGCCGGTTCTTGCCCCAGTTGGTCACGAAGATGTCTGGCCAGCCATCGTTGTCGTAGTCGGCGATGGCTACGCCGAAACCCCAACGATCGTTGGTCACGCCGGCCTTGGCGGCAACATCGGTAAAAGTCCCGTCATGATTGTTGTGGAACAGCGCGGCATGTGGCGGCTCTGTCTTGCCGTCGAGCGCATCAAATGTCGAACCGTTCACGATGTAGATGTCGAGCCAGCCGTCGTTGTCGTAATCGATAAGTCCGACACCGGATCCATTCGTGTCGATGATGAGCCTTTTGTCTGCCGCGCCCATTGTGTGTTTCCAGCCGGATAGTCCGGCCGCCCTGGTTACATCCGCGAAGACCACCGGTCCGGAATCGACGAATCCACTCGCTGTGATGGGCCGCTTCTGCGCATCGTGGATGGCCGGCACGGGAGTTGGCAGACTGCGACCTGGGCCGGATTGCAGAGGCGGCACAGCTTGGGCAGCGACGAAAACAGCAGGCACAGCTGAGGTAACGATCACCGCGAGCGATGCGCTGGCGCGAAAGCGCCGAAAGTACGGCAAGAGTGCTCCTCCACCGCTGAGTCTAGTCCAGAGACTTAGTAGCTGGATGATAGCTCTGAGTGCTCCTTCCAGATACCCTTACCGTGATCTGCAGGGCTTGCCTGCGCACAACGCACTGGTTATGCCCCTTGGATTCGCCGATGGTGTAGATACGATCGACGGCCGGAATCTTCACCACTTCCGTTTTGCCGGATGGCCAGTGAATCTCCGCGGTACCCGCATCGGTGGCGTCGCCTAAGCCGAAGTGCAGTCGCTGATCGTTTGACGAAATAAAGCTGCCGCTGGAGAGTACGTCCTGACGCATGCGCATCCCATTGGCTTTAAGGTAAACCGTGGCACAGATTGCATCGCGGGGACTCTTAGGGCCGCCCACCAACTTCAGTTCCACCCAATGATGATGATCGGGGTTCACGTTTCTGAGCACAGTCGGTGGCCCGTCGATCGGATTAATGACCACGTCGATTTTGCCATCGTTGAACAGGTCGCCAAACGCAGCCCCACGCGCCGGAATCACGACTGCCAGGCCTGATCCTTTCACCGGGGGGATGTATTCGAACACCCTTCCGGCCGGCCCCTTCACGTTATGGAAGAGCAGCGGACGCTCCGCAAACGTGGTGCCCCAATCGTGGTGGTCCACTTCGGGATAAACGTGGCCGTTGACCATAAACAAGTCCAGCCATCCGTCATTGTCGTAATCCAGGAATCCGTCGCCCCAGCCAACGAAGGGAATCGGTATCTTTTCCAGGCCTGTCTTGTCGCTCACATCGGTAAATCCCTTGTCCTGATCCTGCCGATAAAGCACTTTGTAGTCATCGGAGAAATCGGTAACGAAGAGATCGATCCTCCCGTTGTTCTCATAGTCTCCCGCAGCAATTCCCATGGATGCGATCTCGCGCCCATCGCGGTTCAGAGCGAACCCTGAGTCGTAGCTCTGGTCTTCGAATGTCCCATCTCCCTTGTTGATGTAAAGGTAATTGGGCTCCGAGTCATTACCGACGATCAGGTCCGGTTTACCGTCGCCATTAATATCCAGGAAAATCGCGGCGAATCCGTAATATGCGTTCCTGTCAGCGACGCCGGCCTTGATGCTGACATCGGTAAACGTTCCGTCGCCGTTGTTATGAAACAAATGATCCGGCTCGCCCTTGAGTCCGCGCGGGCCACACATCACGGGCGCACCGCGATATTCGCAAAACGATTTGCCGACCGAGTCGGAGGCGGCCAGGTCAGAGCGATCAAAATGCACGTAGCCGGCAACGAACAAATCCAGTCGCCCATCGCTATCGAAGTCGCCCCATGTGGCGCCCGACGACCAGCCGCCCAAAGCAACTCCAGCCTTCTCGGCGACATCGGTAAAAGTGCCATCGCGATTGTTATGGTAGAGGCGATTCTTTCCCCAGTTTGAGACGAAGATGTCTGGCCATCCATCATTGTCATAATCGCCGACAGTCACGCCGAAGCCCCACCGGTCATTCGTGACTCCAGCCTTGGCGGCAACGTCGGTGAACGTGCCGTCATGATTGTTATGGAAAAGCGCGGCATGGGGAGGCTCTTCCTTGCCATCAAGGGCGCTGAAGGTCGAGCCGTTTACCAGATAAATATCCAACCACCCGTCGTTGTCGTAATCCAGCAGCGCGATGCCGGATCCGTCAGTATCGATAATGAGCGGCTTCGCCGGCGAGCCCATC
Source organism: uncultured Acidobacteriaceae bacterium (assembly GCA_963830285.1). GTDB lineage: Bacteria > Acidobacteriota > Terriglobia > Terriglobales > Acidobacteriaceae > Telmatobacter. Next base: position 237,172 of record CAWHLU010000003.1, on the reverse strand, counting down.
TTGTGGCTCCAGCCGGCAAGTCCCGCGGCCTTGGTTATGTCCTTGAAGATCACCGGCCCGGAGTCTACAAAGCCCCCGGCGGTGATCGGCCGCTTTTGCGCGTCATACACCGGCGCAAAAGTGCCGCCTGTAGCATTGCCGCCCTGCTGTTTCTGCATCGCGGCGCTCTGGTCAGGTGAGGATTGAGAAAAGGCAGAGATCGGGATGAGAATAGACGCGGTCAATAGGCAGTGAAGCAGACCACGAACAGGCGACAAAGAAGGGCCTCCAAGCGTCGAAGCCTAGCGCGCCCGCAAGCGCAAGCTTCATTGCGGCATTTCCTCTGGATTATGGTTGAGAGCGGTTAATACGTCACAATCAAATCACGCAGATGCCCAGGTTGGTCTCGAGGCATATACCGGAAGGATACATGCGCCCAGAAGCCCCGCCTCAGCCCCAAGCTTTGCGGGTAAAACCTGAGTTCCTCCGCCTGGCATTCCCTTTGAGGCAACTCTCCCCGGAGCTGTCAGCGCATAAACATAGCTCCGACGCTCCAGTTCCTCAAACATAGCCGGCGACAGGAGATCCCACGAGTTGGCAACGCCGCCACCCACGACGTAAAGAGGCAGATTAAGAATGTTGATCAGCCCGGCCAGACTGATTCCCAGGGTGCGGCCTGTTTCAACGTAGATGCTTTGGGCATCCACGTCGCCTTGCCGCGCAGCATCAGCAAGATTCTGCGCAGTCAATGCCGCGTCTTTCTTGAGCTGAGCGAGTCCCGGAGCCTTTCCACTGGCGATTAATCTATCCGCGGCGTTCACCACTGCGGTCGCAGAGGCACATGCTTCAAGGCAGCCGTTGTTGCCGCATCCGCAGACCGCGCCATCCGGATAGATCGTCATGTGTCCGGCTTCGCCGCCCATGCCCGTTGCTCCGTGCCAGAGCTTTCCATCCAGAATGATCCCGTTGCCGACACCTGTACCCAAGGTCAACATGCACATCGAATCGATCCCGAGCTGCTTTCCAAGGCCCAGTTCATATTCCGCGAGCACAGCGGCGTTGGCGTCGCTCTCAAGCGTGACCGGCCGCTTGAGGCGCCTTTCCATTTCAGCCAGAAGCGGAAATCCGTCCCACCCGGGAAGATTGGGCGGATGGTGGAGGCGTCCAGCCGGAAGTTCAAGCGGTCCCGGTGATCCAACTCCGATGCCGGCAATCTTGCGGCCATTCGAGTGCTGATCAATGAGTTTAATCGACGCGTCGCACATGTCATCTACGACTGCCAGGGGACCGGCTTCGAGACGCGTGCGAAGTGAAATCGAGTTCAGCACGCCAATGCCTGGCGCGTATGCAGCGATCCTAAGACTTGTTCCTCCAAGATCGACGCCGATGGTGAGAACGTGCGCGTTATCCAAGGCCATTCCGATCACCGCAAAAGCCAGAATTGCAAATCGCGCGTGCGCTGAAACCGCGACCGAGACGACGTAGTGCCGGAGATATTCGAAGAGAAATGTCCAGCTCCCGCAGATATCCCCGTCACCAGCCCGTTGTCCTTGGAAACGATACCATAGGAAATCAAGAGGCTGCCAGATTGCTCTGAAGCCAGAGCTAATTTCTTTCAACACGGTAAAAACCGAGGTTGAAGCTTGATCAAATTCCACAGACCAATGCACGCGAATCCGATACAACGTGCCGCCGCCAACTCGCGTATGGGATCCCGTGGTATCGTTTCCATGATTTGTGTTTCCTGTGATATTATTCGCGGCGTTGTTTCGATTGCGGCGCAGGGCGAATGGCAATCTCCGTTAGAAGCGTGGATGGAGCAAGGAGAGTCGAATGAGAAGTGTGGCAGCCCATGGAGTCAGGAAAACAATGGCGAGGCTTGTCCTTGTCGCTTCTGCGCCTCTGTTATTCGCGTTTGGGGCATCCATCATGGTGGAGGCAAATGCACAATCCTCAGAGCGGGACGCAATTCCCAAATCACTAAGCCCTGATTCGCGCGCGGTCGTTGAGCGTCTGGGAGGATTGAATCGTCTTCCCGCGAAGGAATGGCGGTACCACGCCGGCGATATTCCTCACGGCGAATCGCCGGAGCTGGACGATTCGTCGTGGCAGGTCATCACTGCGCGCAGGCGAACCTCAGAAGACGCGGTGTGGTTTCGGCGCCTGGTGGAGGTTCCCAAGAGCCTAAATGGATACGACCTGACGGGTACGCGGATTTGGTTTCAATTCAGGGCGGACGCAAATGGACCAATGCCCGAGATCATCTACTTCAACGGACGTCGCGTGGCGCTCGGAGATGATCTCGAACCAATCGTGCTCTTCGACAATGCGAAGCCCGGCGATAAGGTGTTGATCGCCGTCAAACTGCTGCACACCGTAGACAAGAAGAACTTCGACGGAACAGAGTTGAAGGTCGATTTCTCTGAAAATCGGCCCGATCCCGAAGATATGCGCATCGAGATCATTTCGGCCGCGTTATTGATTCCGAGCATCTCCAAGGATGTCTCGGCCGATACAGAAACGCTCGAGAAGGCTGTTAAAGCAATTGATTTGAAGGCTCTGGATTCCCAGGATCAATCCAAATTTGATGCGTCATTGAAAGCGGCCCAATCGACTATCGAATCGCTCAAGCCGACGATGCAGCAGGTGTCCCTGCATCTGACAGGCAACTCGCACATCGACGCGGCGTGGCTTTGGCCCTGGACCGAAACAGTGGACGTGGTGAAGCGTACCTTCAGCACGGCGCTGCAACTGATGAACGAATATCCCGATTACACCTATACCCAGTCCGCGGCGCAATACAACGCGTGGATCGCGGACAAGTATCCGCAGATGAACGCGCAGATCAAGCAGCGCATTCAAGAAGGGCGATGGGAAATTGTGGGCGGGATGTGGGTCGAGCCGGACTTGAATATGCCCGATGGGGAGGCCCAGGTCCGTTCGATTCTCGTCGGCAAGCGGTGGTTTCAGAAGGAATACGGCGTAGATGTGCGCATTGGGTGGAATCCCGATTCGTTCGGATATACATGGCAACTGCCTCAGATCTACAAGCGCTCCGGCATCGATTACTTCGTAACCCAGAAGATCGCATGGAACGACACAAATCAATTCCCCTTCAAGCTGTTCTGGTGGGAGTCGCCCGACGGCAGCAAGGTTCTGACCTACTTTCCACATGACTACGCGAATAACAATCTCAACCCGGTTCGGCTTAGCCGCGATTTTGTGATTGCGCGTGACCATGCACCCGGTATTTCCGAGATGATGGATCTGTATGGCATTGGCGACCACGGCGGTGGGCCAACGCGCGCCGTTCTCGACGAGGGCATGCATTGGATGCAGCCGGACATGGTTGCTCCGAAGATGAAGTTCGGCACAGCGCAGAGCTACTTCACCGAATTCGAGAAGAAGATCGTTTCGGATTCGAGAGTCTGGGACTACGAGTCGATCGCCAAGGGATACGAGCCTCCGGCTGCCCCCCCTGACGGCAAGGTTGCAATTCCAACCTGGAAGAGCGAGATCTACTTCGAGTATCACCGCGGCGTAATGACAACGCAGGCCAAGCACAAGCGCAACATGCGCAATAGCGAGGAATGGGCCCTGAATGCGGAAAAGGTCGCATCGCTGGCATGGCTCGAAGGGGACAAGTATCCAGGCGAGGAGTTGACTGAAGCATGGAAGAAAATCACGTTCAACGACTTCCATGACCTGGCGGCAGGCTCAGGCATCGGCATCATCTATAAGGAAGCGCAAAAGGATTACGACCAGGTGCGCTGGGCAACAAATGAGATCTCACAGCGCGCAATCAAGACCTTGTCGGCGCGTATCGATACGCAAGTTCCGGTCGGCGTGCCGGTACTGGTTCTGAATCCGCTGGCCTGGGAACGATCAGGAACGGTGCACGTCAGCGTGCAATTGCCTGTGGCAACCGAGGGCGGCGTCTCGGTTCTCGATGCAGCGAATCACGTATTGCCGTCACAGATTCTTGAGAGCGACGCAAAAACTCAATAGCTACACGCTGCTTCTCGAGGTCGAAGACGTGCCGTCGATGGGGTACAAGGTATTGCACGTGGTTCCCGGAGTGAAGCCATTCGCCACTGATTTGAAGGCTGAAGGACTGGTCCTGGAAAACTCCAATCTGAAGGTTACGGTTGATCCGCAGAACGGCTGCATCACGAGCCTCTACGACAAGAAAACAAAATTCGAAACCCTGGCGCCGGGCGCTTGCGGCAACCAGTTGCAGACCTTCAAGGATCTGCCGAAGGATTACGACGCGTGGAACATCGATCCGGGTACTCTCGACCACTTCACACCGATTGAAAAGGCCGACTCTGTCGAACTGGTCGCTAAGGGCCCGCTGCGTGGCGCTATTCGTGTAACGCGTACCTGGCAGAGTTCGAAATTCGTGCAGGAAATTACGCTTGACGCCCATGCCGATCAGGTAGAGGTGGTCAATGACATCGATTGGCATGAAACGCACGTCTTGCTTAAAGCTGCTTTTCCCCTGGCCGCCTCAAGCAACAAGGCCACATACGAAGTTCCTTACGGGGCTATCCAGCGCCCAACTACGCGCAACAACAGCTGGGAGCAGGCGCAGTTCGAAGTGCCCGCGCTGCGATGGGCCGACCTCGGCGATGGCCAGCACGGCTTCAGCCTGTTGAACAACTCTAAGTATGGATACGACGACAAAGACAATGTGCTGCGCCTCTCTCTGCTTCGCTCTCCGACATGGCCTGACCCCGAAGCCGATCGCGGCCACCAGCATTTCACTTTCGCCCTGTATCCGCATGCTGGAGATTGGAAGCGGGCGCTCACCGTGCGCCACGGATATGAATACAATTACCGGTTATCGGCAATCCAGTTGCTGGCGCATTCCGGTAGTCTGCCTGCAGCATATTCTTATGTGACAGTGAAGCCCGAGAACGTTGTCCTCACGGCCATGAAGAAGGCGGAAGACGAGAATGGCTTGATCTTTCGCCTCTACGAATGGGCGGGAAAGTCCGGCGACGTTCAGATCCATGTGCCCAAAGGCGCTACCGGGGCCATGCTTACCAATCTGATGGAAAAACCCGAAGGATCCGCGCTGCAGGTCTCGAGCGATACTGTTACAGTGCCAATTCATCCCTACGAGATTCTGACGGTGCGGGTGGACTATCCACATCAACAATAGGACAACTCACTTGAAGAGGCCGGTGCTCTGCTCCATGCGCGTGCCGGTCTTCTCATTTCAAGAAGAGGTTGGAGAACATCCGCACGAGCTCCGTTGGACGAGCCTCGTTTCGAGTGTCACTTGTCGAGGGCGTTTGGATTTCCCCGGAAGCCGGCCGGTCCGCTTGCCGAGAAGCTGTTCAAACAGGAGTTCCGCTGCAACTCGGCCAATCTCTTCAACGGGCTGTTGAACCACACTTATGGACGGCCGGACCGTTGCGGCTAGCTCAAAATCATCAAAGCCCAGCAAGGCAATTGTCTTTGGCACCGCAACGTTGAGTTTTTGAAGAACCTCAAAAGCATATATTGTCGTGCTGTTCTTTAGCGTGAACAATGCATCCGGAGGGTTCGCGCCGGAGAGCAAGCTCTCAATCGCGTACTCGGTCGACCTGTAATCTTTCGCTGCGGTGTTCAGCGTTGATGTGAGGCCGGCGAAATCAACTGCGGCTCGATATCCTCGAATGCGCTCTTGAATCGTAAATAGGGTGCTCTCACCGGTGAGACAAACTATCCGTTTATAGCCATGATCAATCAAGTGCTGGGTAGCGAATTTTGCCCCTTTGAAGTTATCGGTTACAACGGACGCGACAAAAGCATCAGAGACCGGGCGATCAACAGCCACGACTGGAACAGCCACTCGCTTGAGCAGATCACGCAGAGCCTGGCTTTGTGAATTCGCCGGTGCAACGATGAATCCGTCCACTCGATGGCTTATCAGAATGTTCAGATTCTCAATTTCAGTGTGCGGATCGTTGTGTGAAGTGGTCACAATCAGCAGCGAGTCATTGGCGAGCGCGACAGCTTGTACTGCCTCAGCGCAACTTGAGAAGAATGGGTCAGCGATGCTCGGAATCACTAATCCTATGGTTTTTGTCCGATGCCCTTTGAGGACGCGGGCCGCCTGATTTGGCATGTAGCCCATTGCTTCAATGACGCGCTGCACATGAGCAAGGGTCTTGGGATTCACGCGATCGCCACCGTTAATGACGCGGGAAACGGTGGTCGTTCCAACGCCTGCTGCGCGAGCTACTTCGCTGACAGTTGGAGGGGTGCTTCTTTTCTTCATTTGGCTCGACCATTCGAAAGCGGCGTGGTATGAAGAGTCTAAGCTATACGAGTCGCTGCGTACAATCGAGTTGCAACGATCACGGGCCAGGGCCGCGCCCTCCCATTCACGAGGCAGTCTTCAGTATCGTCTCCGTGCACGAACAAGCATGCTGAGAAGCTGTTGCCGATTGAACGAAAAATGTGAGAGGCTTCTGCATGGCTCTCGCTCGCATTCGACTGGTGATCAAAGAGCTGACGAAGGAATTCGCCGCATTCCGGCTCGCCACCGTTTCGCAGGACCTGCGCTATTCGATCCGGCACTTGGCTCGCAATCCCAGCTTCTTTATAACCGCGGTACTCACTCTGGCGCTGGGCATCAGCGCCTCTAGTGCAGTGTTCACGGTTGCTTATGGCGTGCTGATCGATCCGTTTCCTTATAAGGACGTTCATAGGCTCGCGACTCCAAAGCTTTGCTGGCCTGAACGGCCCGAGTGCGGATGGAGATCCTATAGTCCTCAGCAGTTCAACGAGATCGCCCAGAAAACTGATATCTTCGCTGGCGTGACGGCATCAACCGTCGGATTTGTTGAACTCACTGGGAATTTCGAACCGCAGCGCGTGCGTGGTAACTATATTACGCCGAATACATTTGACGTCCTCGGAGTGAAGCCCATCCTGGGACGCGCGACGATGAACGCCGACGTCGACGCAGGTCATGAAGAAGTCGCGCTCCTGAGTTTCCGATATTGGCAGGCGCATTACGGAGGCAGCCCTTCCGTCATCGGCCAGGTCATCAACGTGGATCGGCATCCTCGCACAGTCATCGGGGTCATGCCACCGCGCTTCCTATGGCGAGGAGCGGATATATACCTGCCGATCAAGATGACCAACGGATTCGCGGTGGAGGGTCAACGTCGTTTTGCGCTGGTTGGGCGCCTCAAGCCGGGAGTTACAGACGCGCAGGCAGCAGCAGAACTCGCGCCGATCTTCGCTGAGTTTGCGCAGACTGAGCCGTTCATGTATCCGAAGAACTTACGCCTTGGAATTCTTCCGTTTGACCAGATGTTCAAGTCGGGGCTGGCAGGCATTCTCTACTTGTTGCTCGGTTCCGTGTTTGTCCTCCTGTTTATATCCTGCGTAAATGTGTCGAGTTTGCTGCTCGCCCGCGCCGTAAGCCGTGAGCACGAATTTGTGGTGCGCGCTTCAATCGGTGCTTCACGCTTTAGACTCGTTCGACACGCGCTCACGGAATCGCTCCTGCTTGCACTGATCGCATTTCCGGTATCTCTGGTTTGTGCCTATGCGGGGTTGCAGGCAATCCTGCGCATTGTCCCAACCGACACGATTCCCGACGAGGCCGTCATTGTTATGAATGTGCCGGTCTTGCTCACCGCACTGGGAATCGCGCTTGGAACCGTGTTGATCTTTGGCACCATGCCGGCCTGGCACAGCGCAAGACCCCGGCTGGCCGCAGCCCTGAACAGTTTTCGCTCTTCCGACAGCCGTTCGCAAAGGCGCCTGCTCAGCGGTTTCGTCGTCACAGAGATTGCTCTCTCGCTTGCTTTGCTGATGCTCGCAGGCTTGATGGTTCGGTCCCTGGTAGCGGTGGAGAGCGTACCCGTGCCGTTTACGCCCGACCGCACTTTGATGCTTCGCATCCCGCTCGCGGATACGCGCTATCCCACGCCGGAAAGTCGCACGCTGTTCTTCAGACAGTTGCTGGATCGTGTGCGAGCCGTCCCGGGCGTCAGCAAGGCCACAGTGGATGCGGCGTTCCCGTTCATGGATATGTATGCGGATCGCGTGCAGATCAGCGGTCAGGCCATCGATAAGCGTGTAGTGGCGATCCATTTGACCGATCCTGATTTCCTCGAGATGTCGGGCAGGAAGATGTTGCAGGGGCACTTTCTGGATTCCCGTGAAGTGTCCGCGGCACCGCATGAGGTGGTGATATCGCAGAATTTCGCGCAGCGCTACTTTGCCGGCGAGAACGCCATCGGCAGAACCATCCACCTGCCGGAGTTTAAACCCGACGGAAAGAACAAGCTGGTTGATGACGCTTTCACCGTGGTTGGCGTAATGAGCGATCTGCCGTTTTTCGTCGGATTCAACGAGAACTATCCTCACGTGTTCTTGCCGTACACGGTGGCTCCCGCCGCTGTGGATAGTCTGATCGTCTCTACATCTCTTCCTGCCGATGCGCTGGTCAACCCGATGCGACAGACGGTTCAAGCGATCGACAAGGACCAGCCGATCGTCGAGACGATGAGCCTTCGGCAGATGCTGGATATGTACGGCTATGCAGGGCCGCGTTTCTCACTGGCGCTATTTGGGACGTTTGCCCTTGCGGCGGTCTTGCTCTCGCTTGTTGGAGTATATGGGGTGCTCTCGTTCGTCACTTCCCAGCGCACTCATGAGATCGGGATTCGCATGGCGCTAGGGGCAAATCGGTCGCAGGTGATGTGGTTGGTGTTGCGTCAGGCCTTGATCCTGGCGCTGTTTGGCGTGGTGATCGGCATTCCACTAGCGTTCCTGGCGGGGCGACTGGCGAAAGAGCAGTTGATTCAGACTTCGCAGTTCGATCCACTGACACTCATCGCAATCATGCTGATCTTGCCCCTCCTGGCGGTTGCAGGAACGTTTGTTCCCGCAAGACGCGCGGCTGGAGTCAATCCCGTTTCAGCCCTTCGCAATGATTAGTGCGACAGCGACTTCACGCATAAAATCACTTGGAGCTAACTGAGGACCTCACTTTCCGCGGAGTATCATTGCTCTCGTTTAGGTACAGGAGACCCTGGATGTCCACCCCCTTTCGTGCTCCGCGCTTTCTCAATATCCGCTCGATTCGGCTTGTTTCGATCTCTGCTGTTCTGATCCTCCAGGTTTCATCCCTCTCAAGTCAGACTGCGATCTGTCCGGCAGCGCCCGCGCATACCGTCACTCCGGCGGTCACTGCCTATAGCGAGGGCCGGTATGCAGACGCGGAACAGGAATACTCGCAATCCCTTGTGCAACAGCCGCATGACGCATCGATCGTCGCGGCGCTTGTGTACACTCTGCTGCATGAAGGCAAAATCGCGCAGGCGGCTGACCGCGTAACCGCGGGCCTTGCGGAAGATCCGCACTCGGCTGCACTCCTTACCGCGCAAGCCGAAGTGCAACTGCGCCAGGGGCAGCCCTGGCTGGTACTGCAAACGCTCGATGCCGCCGCTGCCGCAGATAAATGCTATGCGCGGATACACCTGATTCGCAGCCATGTTCTGCGCATTGATTCGATGTACGCATCGGAACGCGCCGAGATCCAGAGCGCCTATGAGATCGATCCCGAAGATCCCGACATCCTGTATGCGTGGCGCAGAGTCATTTCTCCGGCGCACGAAATCGAGGGCATCCAACAGGCCCTCCCGAACATGAAAGACCTGGATACGGAGACGCGGCAAAAGGCTGAAGCATCCATGAACTCGATGCTGCCGCTGCTCTCTGAGAATTCGCAGACCTGCAAGATTCAGCCTTCCGCTCAATCGGCAGCGCTGCACCTGATCGGCACCATGGAGGATGGCAAACATCTGGATGGCTACCGGCTTGACGTGCAGTTGCCCAAGACTAACGCGAGGCTCGTGTTGGATACGGCGGCCTCAGGAATCTTTATCACCAAAGCGCTTGCCGACGCCAATGGACTGCAGCAGGACGCTAACGATCCGCCGGGAACGGTTCACGCAGATAGCGTGCATATCGGCCCGCTTGAGTTTCGCGACTGCATCGTGGGTGTCAGCAATGCGCCCTTCGCGGGTAAGGCCGACGGCATGATCGGCACCGATATCTTCGCGTCGTATCTGATAACAATCGATACGCGGGACGCCAGGCTGGCGCTCGACCCCCTGCCGCCGAAGACCGGCATATTGCCGGGCGATCGACCGACGCCACCAGAACTCGCGGATTACACTCCGGTCTATCACCGCCGCCAATATCTGCTTGTGCCTGTGCTTCTCAATAACAAAGCCCGCAGGCTCTTTGCACTCGACACAGGCATGCGCTTCAGCACCATGACATCGGAGACGGCGCATGCCGTTTCCAGCACCAAGGCTAACTTTACCAATGCCCTGCAGACCACTTCCGGCCCAGCGGCGCAGGTGTATCGCGACAGCTTCGATTTTCAGTTTGCGAAGCTCTCATTGAATGGTCAAGGCCATGTGCTCCAGTGGGATCTTTCGGCAATCGATCACAACGCAGGGTTTGAGGTCGCGGGGATGCTGGGCTTCGACATGCTCCATTCGCTCACCCTGCATCTCGACTATCGCGACGGATTGGTGAAATTCGAACCAACGACGACTGAGGCTTCGCCGGCGCTCGCTAAAGGAACCATGACCGCGTCCGCAGCGCCGGCGAATGAATCCGGCGCCCCCACGTGTCAGCAATTCGAGAACCGGGATTGGCCCGTTGCTTCCACCATTGAGGCTCGCGTCACGGAGTTGATGGACTCCTCGCATCTGAAACCCGGCAAGGAAGTATTTGTGAAAGTGTCTGTACGGGCTTACCTATCCAGGTTGCGTGTTGACTCAGGACTCGATTCTTTATGGACACGTCACGGCTGCGGCTTCGTCGAAGAATCCGAATTCCTCTGAACTCGGGCTGGTCTTCGATCACGCCGATTGCGAGGGCCGCCAGAAACAGCAGCTCCCGCTGCGGTTGATCGGCTTGGTAGCCCCTCGCGACCAGTCGAGCATGTTACACGACGCGTTGCCGACACAAGTCGCTGGAGGAGCTCGATCGATCTCGGAACCGGTTTCGGGATCGACCGGTCGCGACGACGATCTGAGTCCCGGCGGACCACCGCATACCGTACATCCCGGGATTGTGGTCCGCATGCCCAAGGTGAAACTGGAGCCCGAAGGAGGGCCGGGCTGCAGCGCGAGAATTAGCAGTTCCGATCGCAACGTCCAACTCGCGGCGGGTGCCGAGCTTATCCTGACCGTAGAAAATGTGACTCAATAACGAGGGATTCGCGGCGTAGGTCTTCGTCAATAGAAGTAGCAGGGTTGCGGCTGTCGACAACTCCGGGGCACATACGCCTCGCCCCTCTGTTGGTCGAAACGCGAGCTTTCGAGTCTAATTGAAACTGCGCAGCAGATTTGCTTTACCTTCCAAAGAATTTTCTGTTGAATGCAACGTACCTCTCTTCGCCGATGGCCATAAGCTCGGTGAATTTTGGTTCGCCGCGAATGTTACTGAGTAGCGGGTCGGTAACAAAGTATGGATAGGAGAAGAACCCATGTTCGATGCTGTACCGCAACATCCGCAAAGCTGATGCTTTGTCGCCCAGGATCGCGTATGCTTCGGCGATTTTATAGGTGCCTTCCGGATCTCCCACTCCGCGTTGTTGAATCTTATTCTCCAGGTCGTGCAGCAATTCCAGACCCTCCGATTCCCGATGGACGATCGAATCGCTCAGGGCCTTGCCGGTTTGCGTATACATGGTGTGTTCGAGTTCATAGGCGCGATCGAAATCTTTGGCCGCCTGAATCTGGGTCCCTTGATGGTATTCTCCGAAACCGCGATAGAAGACCAGGAACGACGAATCCTCTACGTCAGGTAAGCTCGCAAGAAATTTGTCATATTGACCGAGGTAGAGATAAGCGTTGAGAACCGAACCGTTGGCTCTTTCGGACGGATCGATCCGGCGTGCCAGTTCACATTCCCTTACGGACTCATTCAGCGCACCTCCAAAGCGATATGCGTATCCCAATTCCCAATGCACCGCTGCGCTGTTTGGATTGTTTTTCTGCGTGTCCCGCAGCAGCGGCACTGCCGCTTCAACTTCACCCGTATCGATGAGCAAGTTCGCCAGGAAAATGCTGGCTTCCAGTTGGTGTGGCTGCAAAGCCAATGCGCGTTCGAAGGCCGCTCGCGCCCTTCGGTATTGCTCGCGCCCGCCAAATTGAAAAGAGGCGGTAGAGTTATACGACTGTCCGAGATAGGCCCACGTAAGTGCGTAGTTCGGATCGATGTCGGCGGACTTCTCCAGCATCTCGATGGCGAGGGGAAAAGCATGGTTGCTCATCAGGTCGACTCCGCGCAGGTAGTATTCGTACGCGAGCGGATTCGCAGGCTCATCGGCCTTCATCTTTGCTGCTTCTGAAGGCGAGAGACCTAACGCGAGACCTTTGATAATCCGCTGCGCGACGTCGTCCTGGACCGCAAAAAGGTTCTCATATTTCAAGTCGATGATGTCGCTGCCCAGAATTTTCTCAGTCTTGGCGTCGATCAATTGATACGTAATTCTGAGGTAGTCGCCGTCGTGGATAAAAGTGCCGGTCAGCAGGGTATCGACATTGAGATCCGCGCCAACTTTCTGCGGATCAATGGTCTGGCCCTTGTATCTTTCGATCGCGGAAGAGGGCCGAACGCTGAGCGAACTGACAGGATCCAGCTTCGTGATGACGGCATCGGCGAGGGAGAAGCCGAGGAAATCGTCTTGCGGGCTCTGGCGGAGATTCCGGAGTGGGAGGATCGCGATACTGCGCTGGACGATTTGCGTCAAGTGCGCGGGTGCAGCCGGCTTGCGATGCGAGAAATAAACGCTGGCAGCGACGACGCCCCCCAAAATCACGGCGGCGAGAATGATCATACCGGTACGGCGAGTGATCGAATAACCCGGCTCGGAGAGAACGGGCAGCGGGCCGTCGGAGGCATGGTCCCGCGCATTGCTTTCGATCGCGTGCAGAATCAGTTTGCCAGCGGAGCCGGGCCGGTTTGATTGATAGGGCACGGTCTGAGCTTCGTTGAAAGCGTCTTCCTCTGTAGCAGTTGCGGACGCTCCTTTCACTTCTCTGACCGAGGCAACGAATCGATAGCCCTTCTTGGGCACCGTCTCGATGTACCGCAGGCCTCCCTTCTTTTTCACCCAGAACCCTGCGGAGAAGGGAGATCGAGACGGTCAGGTTGGCCTCCTCGACAAAGCTGCCCGGCCATAGCGTCTCCATAATCTGCTCCTTGGTGAGCAGGCGGCCCGAATTCTGCACCAGGAAGAGAAGCAGTTCGAATGCCTTGGGGGCCAGGGACACGGGAACTCCCCCTCTCGTCAGCCGGTGCTCGGCCGGATCCAATTGAAAAGCACCGTATTCGTAGAAGTTCCCTTTTTTCAACTGCATAGATGCGACTCGCTGCTTTTTCGGGCGCTCTTTGCAAATTACTTGGAAGTTTTTTGGGACGCCTTAAGGACTTCGCGGCCAGGTTGTGCGACTCTGTCGCAGCCTGAGAGTACTTGGTCAGGATGCTAAATCGTGCATGCATGACGGGCAAGGGAGAGTCTTGCGCTAATTTAAGCAGCAATTCAGAGGCTTAGGCCAATACGAGAAAGGATATGTGTCATGACAGTAGATGCCGAGAGGCTCAACGAGTTACTGGGCAAGGCGATCGTCGATTTCGGAGCCACGTTTCATGCCGCGCTCGTGCGCGTCGGCGACAAGCTTGGACTCTATAAAGCACTTGACGCGGGTGGACCTCAAACTCCGCCGGAGCTGGCAAAACGAACAGGTACGGCCGAGCGGTACGTTCGCGAATGGCTCTGCAATCAGGCAGCAGGTGGCTACGTCTCCTACGATAGCCAGGCCGGCAAGTTCTTTCTGAACGAGGAACAAGCCTTCACACTCGCAGATGAGAGTAGCCCCGCATTTTTGCCTGGCGCGTTTCAGGTTGCGCTGGCAGCCGCCAAGGCCGAGGAAGAGATCACCGAATGCTTCAAATCCGGCAAGGGATTGGGCTGGCACGAGCATGATGCGGAACTGTTTGTCGGCACCGAGCGTTTTTTTCGCCCAGGTTATGCAGCCAACTTGATCAGCTCGTGGATCCCTGCTCTGGAAGGCGTGGCCGAAAGGCTCGAAAAGGGAGCGAAAGTGGCCGACGTGGGGTGTGGCCTTGGGGCCTCCACGATCCTTATGGCGAAGTCGTACCCAAAATCAACGTTCTTCGGCTTCGACTATCATGACAAATCGATTGAAACCGCCAAGCAGCGGGCCAAGGATGCCGGAGTAGGCGATCGCATCGAGTTCAAGACTGCAAAAGCGAAAGAGTATCCGGGAAAAGACTATGATTTTGTTACATTCTTCGATTGTCTCCACGACATGGGAGATCCAGTAGGGGCCGCTGCCCACGTTCGAAGCACGATCAAGAAGGACGGGACATGGATGATCGTGGAGCCGGCCGCCGGAGACAAGCTCGAAGACAATATGCATCCAATCGGGCGCGCTTTCTACGGAGCATCCACGCTGTTGTGCACGCCAGCTTCGCTATCACAGGAAGTTGGACTCGCCCTGGGCGCACAGGCTGGAGAAACGCGACTTCGGCAGGTCGTCTCAGCCGGAGGCTTTCAGCGTTTTCGAAGGGCGACTGAAACGCCCTTCAATCTGATATTCGAGGCAAGACAATAAGAGTCTCGTCAGGACTTCAAATTTGCGGCCGCGCATCCAGATCTGCCGTGCTGTCTGGCCGGGCCAATCGGGAGGCTCTTCCATGCTGCCGCGACTCCTCGATTTTATGTATAGACGGTGAAGAACCTCCATCGTCCGCCGAACGCAGCAAGGCCACAGGGTCCTTCGCTGCGCTCGGGCGGGCCGCCTCCCCGCGCTGAAGGCGTTTGTAACTGGCACTCAGGGTTGAAGCTGCCCGTCAAGCTGCGTGCGTCTCTCTGACCGCAATATCCAACCGATACTTTGGTATTGATCGAGACGTTCGTCCAATGTTCTCGCCGTAGCGCGTCTGCCACACTCCCTTTGAACTGTCGCCCGCTCTGACGTGGATGGGAGTAGCAAATGGACGGTACAAATGGACTGCAAGAGACGACGCGCGCGACCGCGCCTGTCCCGTCGAACGCGCTCGGTGTGAACGTTTTTACAGCCCCGGGAAAGGCGATGGTCGGCGAGCGGCCAAAACCCTTCGGCGAAGCGCTCGGCTTTGACCCGATCACGTCGACTTTAATCTTCGGCGAGTACGACGCGGTGCTGGTGGATGCAATGGGGACAGTGGCTGAGGCCGAGGCTCTCGCGGATTGGGTGGCCCTGCACAACCGCAACCTGGAGACCATCTATATAACGCACGCCCATTTCGACCACTTCTACGGTCTGAGCGTTCTACTCGACCGTTTCCCGGGCGCTCGGGCGATAGCAACGCCCAATGCGGTCGCCGCCATGCAGATGTCTTTCACCCCCACAGTGGAGCGGCTTGCCCGCCGGATGTTTCCTGGGCAAGTGCCCACCAAGTTGGTTCCACCTGAGCCCTATGAGCACGACACGTTCACCCTCGAGGGCCACGAATTGCGCATCATCGAGCAGGGCCGCACCGATAGTCCCGATTCGACGTCTTTATACGTTCCATCGATCGACCTGATCGTCGCCGGCGACGTTGTATACAACCAATGCCGCATGTACGTGGGCGACACCACTCCCGAGAGTCGAAAGAATTGGATCGCGGCGCTAGATCGGTTAGCGGCGCTGAACCCGGCGATGGTTGTCGCCGGTCACAAGAAGCCTGGCGCGCCCGACTCTCCCTCGACGATCCAGGACACCAAGCGTTACCTGCAGGACTTCGATCGGATGCAGAAGACCGCGAAGTCCGACCGGGAGCTGTTCGATCAGATGACGGAACTGTACCCGCATTGGGTAGCCAATCAGTCGTGGTTGATGTTCGGATTCCCGCAGCCATGACCCACATCAATCGGGGCGGCCTGTCCTTGCGCACTTTGGAGGAAGGGCTAGCTCCTATTCAGGAGGAACAGAAATCGACTTCAGAGAGGAGAATGAAATGGCAACAAAAGGAAAAGTCTTAGTGCTGGTTTCGAGCGGATACGGCTTACCGTTGAAAAATGGCGGGTGTTATCGCGGCGCCGGCTATTACCTGAACGAGTTGACGGTTCCGGTCCGCGCCCTCATGCAGGAAGGCTACGAGATCACTTTCGCCAACCCCAAGGGCAACACGCCGCAACTGGATCTCCATTCCGCTGTCCCCGATTTCTTCGGCGGGGATGAGGCCAGGCTCCAGGACTATTTCAAATTCCGCGATAGCCTGACTGGCCTCAGAAATCCAACGCGCATCTCGGATGTCGTTGCATCAGGCCTGGATCAATACGACGCTGTTTTCGTCCCCGGCGGCCATGGCCCGATGATCGATCTTCTCGATGATCCCAACGCGGGCATCGTGATGAGACATTTCCATGAAACATCGAAGCCTACGGCGGTGCTCTGCCATGGCCCGATTTCACTGCTCTCCGCGCTTCCCGAATCGAAGGAGTTTGTCGCCGCGCTGGCAGCGGGCGATACCGCTGGAGCACAGGCCAAGGCTAAAGGATGGATCTATGCCGGATATAAGATGACGATCTTTTCGACGGCGGAAGAGCAGCAGCGGGAGCCGCTCGAGATTGGTGGCAAGGTTCTCTTCTACCCGGACTTCGCCTTGCGTACTGCGGGCGGCGACGTAAGTGTGGTCGCTCCGTGGGAGAGCTACGTCCTTCAAGATCGCGAGTTGATCTCAGGTCAGAACCCGTTCTCTGACCAGGCGCTTCTGAAACTTCTTCTACCGGCACTCGAAGCGAAGAAGACGTCGGTTTCAGTGGCATAAGAATCGGAGACGCCGATCGTTTACACGATCATGTTGCCATGCTTGGCGCCAGCGGAAGTGTAAGGGAAGGAATTGCCGATGAATCACGTGGCATTTCGCACCATCCAGATCGATGGCCTATCAATTTTCTACCGGGAAGCTGGTGCGAAGAATGCCGCAGACTCTTCTCCTGCTCCACGGACTTCCATCGTCGTCGCGCATGTTCGAACCGCTTTTCGCGCGGCTATCGGACCGCTACCATCTGATCGCTCCGGATTATCCCGGCTTCGGGCACAGCGACTGGCCCGACCCGAAGAAGTTCGCTTACACTTTCGATCGCTATGCTGAGATCATGAACCATTTCACTGAGGCGCTGGGGCTCTCGCGCTACACCTTATATATGCAGGACTACGGCGGCCCCGTCGGCTTTCGCATGATCCTGGCGCATCCGGAGCGAGTGGAGGCGCTGATCGTGCAGGACGCCGTCGCGCATAACGAAGGCCTGGGAGCAAACTGGAAAACGCGCCGCGCGTTCTGGGCTGATCGCGCTCCCAATGAGAGCGCGTTGCGCACCAATCTCTTGTCGCTCGAGGCTGCGCGTGCGCGACACGTCGGAAACGATCCCGATGTGGAGCGCCACGATCCCGACCTCTGGACCGACGAGTTTTATTTTCTGAATCGGCCCGGCCAGGCCGAGATCCAGAGCGATCTTTTCTACGACTACCGAACCAATGTGGACTCCTATCCGAAGTGGCAGGCCTGGATGCGCGAAAAGCAACCGCGACTGCTCGTGATCTGGGGCAAGTACGAATCATCGTTTGACCCGAGCGAGCCGGAGAGCTACCGCAAGGATGTGCCGAACGCCGAAGTCCACGTTGTCGACGGCGGCCATTTCGCATTGGACACGGCTGCCGACGAGATTGCTGATTTTGTGAAAGGCTTTATGACGCCTTCCCGAGGTGAAGTTTGATAACCAGCAGGCATGAATGCGGAGGAACCACACCTGACGTACGGCTGAGGCTCGGCCCGATCGGAGTCAAGAGTGGGGCAGTATTCATTACTCTTTGCCTTCAGCGAAAAGCGAAGTTCCCCGAACACCTTATTTGCAATCAGCGCTGTATCGAAAGGAGTCGTCAATGAACGCCGTACAAATCGATCAGAAGAGCTATGAATTGCCCCCGCGCGAGGGGTTCTCCGTCTCGCATTTTCTCACTGTCGCCGACCTCAACCGGTCAGCTCACTACTACGAGAAGGTCTTCGGCGCTCGCATTTTGAGCATGGGTGACGGCAACGCGCCACCCTACCTTCAGCTTGCGAATATCTGGATGATCCTCAACGTCGGAGGCGGCCCGACCCCGGACAAGCCGACAGTAACGCTCAGCACCCCCGACCCGAATCACATCAACAGCTTCATGAATTTCCGCGTTGCGGATATTCAAGCGTGCTACGAATTATGGAAGAGTCGAGGAGCGGAGTTCATCACGGAGCCGATCCCCAAATACGGCGAGATCCGGTGTTACATCCGCGATCCTGACGGCTACATTATCGAAGTCGGACAGAGCACGGACCTTACATACGGTTAGCACGCGGCCGGGATGGGATGCGTTTGAACGCTTAGGCTAGCCCTTGCCCGCGGGCTCAGGGTAGTAGCGCGGAGCGAACATCGGCTCACGTCTGAAGGCCATTCAGAAACGAAAGTGCTCTCGTCACCGGACGGTTATTTCGGGAGTACACCGTAAACATCCAGTTCTCCTGGGATAGTTGTAATGCTGCCCGGCCGCTCGCTGTCATTCCCCCGCGTCCCCACGTACACTTTGCCGTTCGCTACGGTCGGGACCGTGAACTTGACCGCCAAGCCGGCGGCGTTCCCCGCACCCTGCGAACTGTTCCACAATTCCGTTCCAAGGTTCGTCGCATCATATGCGTGGAGTACGGTCGGTCCGCACCCCGGCGACCCTTTTGTGCAGGACAGAGTATTATCGAGCGCCCACACAATTGCGTCTGAATTATCTGGCTTCATAGATAACGACGGAGTCGCACCAGGGTAACTGTAGGTTGTGGCCGAAGTAGACGTCGGCGAGGTGTTGATCTTATAAGTGGACGAGTCCACCGTGAACTGCTGGAGATGGCCGGATTGCCCAGCCAGATAGAACGACCAGTTCCAGTACGCTGGAGTTCCGAAAATGCCGTTGCCAAAATTCAGCATCTGAACAGCGCCTTTATCCGTACTGCTGTACCCGCCCATTGCGTCTCGGTTCAGCAGGCATAAATAGCCTTCCTTGCCGCCTCCGATCACCAGGTGATTGGCGAGCGTGCCCTTTGTCGGGAGGTCCACAACAACCGAGGTCCCCCCAGATCCCAAATCCTGGTCACCCGTGTTTTCGCTGGACTCGTCAGCCGGCGTGAAATATTGCGATACCGTCAGGTTGCTGGTGAGCTTCAGAAAAGAGTCGCCATAATCATTATTTGGCGGCGTGGAATTTGCCGCATCGAAGTCTCCGTTGCCGGTGACCACGTAAAGATTGCCGGATGCGTCGGCGGATGGTGCTCCTCCCCCCATCCAAATGCCTGCCCGGCCCTTGTTTGGCGCGGTGTTGAAAGTGTACAAGTGCGACAGGTTCGTGGCATCGTACCCCATCACCCACCCGTACCAGGGATCCGCGTCCTCAAGCGAACCCCAGGCTATGTAGACCACTCCATTCACCAATGTCAGGCCAGCGCGCTGGTTTTGCTGCTTCGGCGAGAACGAGACTTGCGAATTCATTGCAGAAAACACGCCCGAAATGACCGCTGGACCTGTGGCCATGGTTTCGCCGCCGGTGAACAAATCGATCGAGTGAAGCCGCTGATAAATGTTGATTCGTTCGGAATCTATAGATTTGGAGACCACGTACAGTCTCTTCGTTTCGAGATCAATTGCGGGCGTGCCGGTGACCCCAACCTCAGGCATAATCGCACCAAGACCGAGACCCACCAGAGTGTAAGGAACCGATGTCTCTCCAGCCGTTCCACCGTGTGCGGGGTCGATCAGGTTTGCATGCCAGAGAGTCGTGCATGGGCTGGTGTCTGCATCAAATGCGTACAGACTGTCGTGCTGAGTAGCGACGAAGATGACGTTGCGTGTCCTACCGCCGATCCTGAGATTCGGCACCCACAGCGGTTGGGCGTAAATGGCGCCATCGACAGCACAGCTGAAGAGCTTTCCGAAGGTGTCCGCCGTGACGTTGCCTGGCGTAAGCGCATACTCTTGCGAGTTCACCCCATTCCGAGACGTGTTATTGTGATATGTCGCAACCCCTGTAAGATCAGTAACTCCCAGTGTCACAGACGACGATACAGCCCGGTTGAGCACGCTCCTGGCGGTTACGGTGTACAGCCCCGCTGCTCTCGGTGCGGTGTACGAAACGAGCGATCCGCCTGCAGTTCTTTGCGCCGAGAACGTCCCGCAGGCAGCCCCATTGCAGCTTGATCCGGTCGCGCTCCAGATCACGTCTCCTCCGTCGCTCGATGTCGCCGTAAGAGACAAACTCTGCGTAACCGTCAGCGCTGCGCGGCGGGGAAGGATAGAGACACCCTCTGCCGGATTGATTGTGATGGCGAGAGACTCGCTTTGTGCAGTTAGCGCCGGTTTGCCCGAGTCCGTGACCTCAAAACTCAAACCTGTCGTACGTTCCGCCGCCGTCGGTATTCCGGCAATTGTTCCTGCGGTCGACAGAGAAAGTCCATCAGGAAGTGTGCCGTCGCGCAGCGACCATTTGTAAGGAGCCGTCCCTCCTCTGGCTGCCACACTCGCGGTGTATGCGATCCCGATATTGCCGCTTGGCAACGAATTCGTTGTGACCACTTGAAGGGACGGCGCAATCGTCAGCAAAAGCCTCACTGACCTGTCCTGCGCCGCCCTCCCTGAACTCCTCACTTCAAAAGTCAGCGAAATTGCGTTCGCCGGAGCGGTTGGCGTTCCGCTGATTATGCCAGTCGCGGACCCCAGGTTAAGGTCCGCAGGCAAAGTTCCGCTCGTCAGCGACCACGTGTAAGGTTTTTGCCCACCCGCAGCAGCAAGTGTTGCTGAGAATGCGGTTCCCGCTCGCCCGCCCGGCAAAGATGTGGTCAATATCCTCAGCATCTTCAGGCCCTCAGGTTTGGGCTTGCGAGCCGCATTCAAAGAAGGGACCTTAAGAAAAAAGCAAATCAAAATGAGAAGCACTGGCCAGATTTTGGGGAAGCTGCAGTTCCAAAGGCTTCCCTCACCACGCAATTCATAGGCAATCCAACGCATAACCGACCTTTCGTCAGCTGCAAAAGGGGGATAGCCAAATGGGGGGATTGACCGTAAGCTAAATTAACCCAATAGAACGCGTTGACGCAATACGCACGAATTCGGCCCCACGTCCTCCCCTTGCATGAGCGCGGTCCAGCCGACCTTGAGAGCCTCCGAACCAAGCGGCGTGGGATCCTGTGGTCTCGGGATCACTATTGACCGATATCCGACTCAACGGCAGTATTGAGAATCGCTTCGTTCCCATGTGTACACGGGTTTAGCTTCTTCAGACAATAGAATCTCCGGCCCTCGATTCAGAACGGAGTTTAATGGTCGGTCGGAACATTCTCATTCTTCAGGTTGAACGGCGACCGCTCTCAAGCGACAGGGCTAGTTCATTGCTTTGCGCAAGGTATCGACTTTGAGGGCAGTTTCGGGATCATTCTTGAGATTGCTGAATCCGACCCGCGTAAATGCCACAAGGATGCCAATGATCAGGCCCGCGATCGTGGCTGCCAGAACAATGAGGGTGCGTTTCGGGAAGGAACGCTTGTCTGGCGGAACCGCAGCATCCACCACCTGAATCGATGCCCCCTGCTTGGCTTCGTCGAGTTTTGCAAATTCAAACTGACGCGCGAGGATATCGAAGATTGTCTCGTAATACTTCACGTCGCGAACTCTGCGAATGTACTCCAGACCGGCCGCCGGGACGCTTCCTTTTGGCACGATAATTTCGCTACTCGCACCGTCCTCAGAGCCTCCTAGCTTTGTCAGTTGTGCGCGTAAGCCAGCCAGTTCCCGTTGAGCTTGCACCAGATCGGCATTCTCGCTGGTTTCGTAGGTCTCCATGCCTTGAATCTGGACCTCCCTCGCCGTGATCTGGGCTCGGAGCGCGGCGGCGGACTCGATGAGCGCACGAGATTGGCTGTCGAGTTGAATCAGCCCCGTTGTCTGCTCCGTCTTCTTCAATGCCTCTTCAGCACTGGCGAGGTTATCCTTTGCCTGAGCGAGCTGGCGCTCGAAGAAAACTCGCCGTTGAGCGGCCTCTGTAATGGCGAGATGCTCAGACAGCGTTCGGAACTGGTCGATGTATCCGTTGGCCAGTTCTGCTGCCCGAGCCGGATCGTGGTCTTCGACCGAGATATGGATCAGACCATCTTTAGCGCTTCCATCTACGGACGTGCGACTTTCAAAATCCTTGCGGGCATCTGATGCATATCGATCGTGATACTCCTGCATCAGGCCGAAATGCTGCACCATCGCGTCTTCAACGGTGCGGCTTTTCAGCATCGCAACATACATATCGTTCGGATTCTTGATCCCCAGCGAACTACCTGCAAGTGCAGCCATACCGCCCAGGCTTCCAACCTGCGACGCGAGGGCTGAACTCATCGGAGAGCTCTGTTGCGGCGGTAACAGAGAGACAGTGGCCGTGTATTTGCTTGGCAGCAGAAGAGAGACAAGAACGGCGAGCACTGCGAAACCGATGGTGATCCAGAGGATGGTGCGCCTTTGCTCCGCAAGAACAATCAAGAGATCAAAAAGAGATATTTCCTCTGTCTCCTTTCCCGGACGCTCAGCGTTCGCCGGAGCGTCTGCGTAGGTTTCTCTCTCCTTCAAACCGGTATAGGTTGATTCTGATTCCATTTGTTCCTGCCACATTGAAGTCTACTATGCGCCTGAGTGGCCCTATGATCATGTTCGGCGGCTAATTGATGATCGCCGCTTCATTCAAGGCAACGCGAGTGAACTCTCGCCCCGAAGCGTAGGTGCAAACACTATATGTTGTTGGACGCATATGGCACGAGTCTAGCATGACCCTCACGTACAATTGCAGGCAGAGGAAGTTCGTCGCCGGGGTGAACTCGATTTGCCAACGGTTCAACCGGGCCCCGCTCAGGGCCGGCGGGAGAGAATTGAATTGCCGGCCGGCACTTAAATGGTCCTGGTCCAAATAATGCTGACATTGGGAGGCTTGGTCAGCTCGCAGAGGCCCTAGCAAGGAGCTGATCTCGAAAATGAATCTCGCAATTCTTGGTACGCGAGGGATTCCGGCTCGCTATGGCGGATTCGAGACTTTCGCCGAACAACTCTCCGCACGACTGGCGAGTAAAGGAATCGAAGTAACGGTCTTCTGCCCTTCCACCTCTTACAAGCCCGATGAGGAATATCGGGGAGTTACTCTCAGATACGTGAGGTCCCCGTCGGCAGGCCCCTTCACGGAAGTTCTGTGGGATGCCAAGTGTTTTTGGGCGGCTCGTCGCGGTTTTGATGTGGTCTACATGCTCGGAGTGGCGGGCGCCTTCGCAGCTTGGGTGCCTCGTTTGTTTGGCTCGTCAGTCTGGATCAATCCAGATGGGCTAGAGTGGAAGCGTTCCAAATGGTCGATTGGGCCGCGCATTTACCTCGCGGTAGCGGAAGCGCTCAGCATCCTTTTCGCGTCCCGAATCATTGCCGACTCGATGGCCATTGAGAAGTATCTCCGTCGTCGCTACTCCCGTCTAAAACGAGTTTCCACCATTTCTTATGGCGCAGTCATTCCTACAGAGACGCCCGATCGGAAACTCCTTGACGAGTGGGAACTTCATCCGGACGGTTATTACATCGTCGTCTGCCGGCTGGAGCCTGAAAACCATCTGCTTGAGATCGTGGAGGGGGTCGAGAGATCGAAGTCGAATCTGCCTCTCGTAATTCTGGGGAATGCCGGGAACCCTAATCAATACGTGCGGAACTTGCTCACGCACAAAAGCTCGAGGATCCGGTTTCTTGGCACAGTTTACGACGAAGGGAAACTTGCGGCCTTACGCTTCTACGCACGCGGCTATATGCACGGACATAGTGTTGGAGGCACAAATCCATCTCTTTTGGAAGCAATGGCGTACTCGAACCTTGTTATCGCGCACGACAATGATTTCAATCGTGAAGTCCTTGAAAGCTCCGGGCTTTTCTTCACGGAGAGCGACCAACTGGCAGACGTCATCAATGCAATCGATAACGGTCAGGTTGATGCTTTGGATCGTCGGAAGCGAGCGGCCGAGATCATCAAAACCCGCTATCTCTGGGATCAGGTAGCGGACGCCTATCTCGGATTACTCGATAGTCGTTGACGAATATGCGGCAGACCTGTGCGCGAGTATCTTCTTAACTCGCGACTGTCCGTTGGATTCCTCACTCATCCGAAGCTTGAACCGCTCTCAACGTTTTCAGTTTCGCGCGGAATCTGGAAGTGATTCAAATAGGCACTGCGGACAATCTGGGCTGATCGTTCCCACCCGTATTCGCGGGCACGCATCAGTCCGCGCTGGATGAGGTTGTTTCGGAAGTCAGGTTGCTTCTCGAATGCAAGCACGGCATTCCTGATTTCTTCCGGATTGCTTGGATTGACAGCCACGGCCGCATCCGCACAAACTTCTGCCAGCCCCGTGTTGTTTGAAGACACAACTGGAATTCCAGACGCCATGGCTTCCAGCAATGGCATTCCGAAGCCTTCTGCCCAGCTGCAATACATGAATCCCTTTGCGTTGCGGTACACCGCAGGAATTTGCGCATCCGAGATTTGTTCCAGCACGGAGACATCCTTTTCCAACCCCAGCGTACGGATCAAGTCGAAGACATCGCTGTAGCCGAAGTGCCGCTGTCCCACAATCACGAGACGCGGACGCGGACTCTCAAGGAGAGCCCAGGCCTTGAGCAAGGCAGCTTGGTTCTTTCGAGGCTCGAGGCGTCCGACAGTCAGATAGTAGTTCCCGCTTTCCAATCCAAGTGCCATCACGTCCTCCAATCCTTTCTGTCCCGGGAAGAACCGAGTGGCGTCTACACCGTTTGGAATCACATTGACCTTGGGGAACGGTATTGAGTACTCGTCGCAGATCTGTTTCCGAGAGAATTCACTAACCGTGAACACTGCTGCGCTGCGTCGAATCGAAAACGGAACCAGAAGGCGCGAACGCATCACGAGGGATTTCTCAAAATACTGCGGATGCGATTCGAACAGGATGTCGTGCACGGTCACGGCTGTGGCGCAGGTCGCCAATGGGGGGACAATGTATTGCGTGTGCAGAAGCGAGAGACGCTTCTGTCTTATATAGGTAGGAAGCTGCCACAGCAGCCTGACCGGGGCGGCTTTCTCAGCCATGAGACAAATCTCAACGTTTGGCAAGGCAAAGCTGCTACTGAACGACACAAGCTGCCGCGGATCGCCAGTTAGCAGAACAAAATCGCACTCGGGTGTGCAGGCGACAACGCGGGAAAAAAGCTCGAGGCAATGCGTCCTGGATCCCTGGAAAATTCCGTGCACAACATGCATGTCAATGCCGACCCGAAAACGTCGCCGCTGTGCCCCTCCGCTATCCTGCATGCGTTCGCTCCAGGCCTGGCGGCACGGTCGATTCCTGCTGGTGAGCCGACCGTAGATTCAGCCCGGGGAAGAAGGGCAGGAAGGCAAAGCACCACATGAGATATTGCTGAACGTCCATCAGGTGGCTTCCTGTGAACTGCACGATGAATGCCGCCACAAACATCGCGAGTCGGAACGAATTCAGGTAGACCCTGCTTTTGAAGAAGAGAAACAGTTCCACACCCAGGCGCACGAGCACCCCGACGATACCAAGCTCAGCGAAAGTTCCGGCGACGGCGTTGGGAATGATACCCACTGTAAAACCGAGTCCAAGATTAGAGACATCGACGATTTTTCCCTGTCCCAATCCCACTCCCCACCAGACACTCTTGGAGGAAGCAACCGCATAAGCGATGATGAACGATAACGTCGTCCTGGATTGAGTTGAGGAATCGGTACCCGCAAGAACCTGAAACAGGCGCGCTGCTATGGGGTTGGGTATCAGAATGATGGCGGTGACGGCGCACACCAGGCCGGCCATGATCAGCAGAGACCGCGGCTTCCCGAGCAGCCGCCGATATGAGACAAGGAGAGTGGCACCGATCGCCGCAAAGCTGATGCTGAGTCCTCCAAATGACTGCGTCAGCAGAAATGGCGTGCAGATCATGGCGAAGTACAGAATGCTCCGTTTCCCTCCGCCCACAAGAAGCCGGAGGGCGGCAAAGATGATCAAAGGAAGCATCAGCTCTGCGTAGACGGAAGGCTCGGAACACAACATGGATAGGCGAAATAAATGCGAGCGGCCGGCGAGCGTATCGCTCGTATCCATCCATAGAAACTCGCGAAGGGGTGTGACGAGATTCGCGAGCGCAAAAAGAGCCGCAACAAAGTTCAGGACGATCAACTCGTCAAAGAGCTGCTCAATCTTGTGGATCTTCAAGAGTCCCCAACACAGCGCATACACCGCTACGAATACGGTCCAAAGCAACAGAAGTGATCGCAGATAGTACAGATGCGATTCGACCCCCATTGCCAGCTGAACAACGATGAAGGGGGAAAGAAGAAGGAGGAATTTCGTAGTCAGCCAGCGTTGTCCCTTCAGATAGAGCCAGAGGAAGAGGAGAGGCGCAAATACCGACGTGTAAAAGAGTCCGCGGGGGAGGCCGACACTATTAAAGAAGAAATAGAAAGCAGCGACCGGCAGATAGCGGTGCACCTTGAGGTGAAACCTTATCTTTGAACGAGCCTGCGATCCCGAAAAACTCGGGTATGCCTCATCTCGGTTGGTTATCGTATCCGCCAAATGCCTGATCCCTCAGATGAGCCATTCACTCAACGCCAGGAAAGCGCGCCAGCTGCCTTCGGCACTGATCTGGTCAATCGGACGATTCCAGATCAGTCCCCTTACCTTGTAGAGTACGAACCGCCCGAAACAGCCGGCGAGCAGGACAGCTCGACAGAGAATGCCCTGCATACCTCCCATGTGTTTTGCCACGTACCGAGCGAGGCCGCGTACCTGGTCTGGAAAGCGGCTCGGGTCGAAGCCCCCCCAGTGCATGTATTTCGTACCGGGAAGGTACGCACATTTAAACCCCGCATCCCAAACCCTCTTACACAGGTCGACGTCCTCTGCGTACATAAAGTACTGTTCGTCCAAGCCGTTGAGCCTGCGCCATAGATCAGTGCGGATAAGGAGAAACGATCCCTGAACCCAGTCAACATCATAAGCTTCAGCTGCCCGGTAGTGCCCAGGCGCAATCAGCATTCGGCGAAGCAGAGCCAGGCGCAACGGGCTGGGGAATTTTCCCGTGCAGGCTCGGGGGATCCGGTCGCCATCAACCATATTTACGGTTAATGCCCCGTACAGATCGTGGTTCTCGAGCCAGTCCACCACTGGGCCGATTGGTTCGAGCAGTTCGGTGTCGGTATTCAGGAGCAGCAGGAACTTGCCGTGGGCCTCTTTGCCGGCTAGGTTGTTCCCGCCCGCAAAGCCGAGGTTCGATTTGCTTCTCGCGGTCTGAACCCATGGATAGTTTTGGGCAACATAATCGGGAGAGCCATCCGTCGAGGCATTATCCTCGAGGATCACCTCGGTTCCTCGCGGGGCGAAATGAAGGATCGAATCGATACACGGCCCGAGGTATCGCTTGCCGTTGTAGTTGACCAGTAGAATCGAGAGCCTCTCGCTGCCTGAAGGTTGCTGCTCGCGTGGCTGCTGCACGCGATTGTCCGCAGCAGTTTCTGCCAATCGCTCAGTCATAGTGTCCAGCCGTCGGTATTGGCGCCACAGACTCCCGCTGCGAATCGACGAAAAGACGCTGCCAGTCAATGATCGGCGACAGGCACGACGATTCCATGTGCGTGGCCAAAGCCGGCATTGGTGTCCAAAGGTGGTATCGCCTGCCGAAAAGGAGCGCTCCGTACCCCCACCTCAGCGCCTTCAGCCAGGTCTTCACGCGGAAACCGTCATGCCAGTGCACGCGGGGATTGCACAGTTCCAGCTTCTGCGTGAGTGACAGCCATATCGGGCAGTCCATGTTGCCCCGGCTGTACGTCCTGAAGACACTCTGCGTGCGCACCAGGTTCGCACGCGATGTGAGAAATGTGAGGCATGTCGAACTCGCCGTTCTCCAGTAGGAATCGCCGAATGGCCGGACAAGATGGCGCTCATGACGCGACGAGGTATAGTAGCTGTCCGGATGGTCGTATGGCGTAACGAAGTCCACATCCGGATTTTGCCGCATAAACGCGACCATCTTCTCCAAGGCTCCCGGCAGATAGTAATAGTCGTCCTCGGCAAAATAAACGTATTGCGCGTCGGTCTGCTTCGTCAGCAGATCGATTTGCAGAGAAAAAGTCCCTAAATTGCCGACCTTGTTCAACGGCACGATCTCAAGATCGCAATCTGCCAGGACCTCCCGAAACAGCGACTCGTATTCCGGCGGGCATCCATCCAGGAGCGCCCAGACCTTTACTTGCAAGCCGTCCAACGCGCTTCTGAACGAGCGAAGACACATTGCAGACAGTTTGTATTTGTCTGTTGAGAAGAAAGCCGGCGACTTCGAAACCCCTGGATAAATTCGGTATGCGACGGCGAGATCAGACATAAACGACTCTCCATAATTGCGGCTCTACAGCGGCTCGTCGAGGTCGCTCCGACACTCGTCCAGTTGATCGCTTGCCTCCGGAGCCTATCTTTTTATCCTGGCCAGATAAACAAATTGAAAGGAGAACAATCCCGGGGCAAGCTTCGTGAGGACGGCGTCAACCGCTGGCGCAATGGGTCCGATGACTTTCCTGATTCGCTCAATATTCAGGAAAACGCCTCCACGAACTGAACGAAGAACTTCATATCCAGCCTGCTCCAGAAGTTGTTGCGACGATCTGAGATCGAAGAACCGGTAGTGAGTCCGGTCGAGTAGACCCCAATCCCGGTATCGCCATCTTCCGGCCAGAAACTCCAGGCGCTGACGCCACCAGAGCACGTTTGGCAAAGCAACGATAACGACCGACTCTGGCTCCAAAACGGATCTCAGCCGCCGCAGCACTTCCTCGGGATGATACAGGTGTTCGAGGATATGACTCAGGATTACACAGTCAAATTTGCCCAACCCTGCGAAATCATAGTCATTCAACTCGGCGCAAATCACCCTGGACAACCGCCCGGTTGCCATTTCTGCTTCCCGGTCGGAGTACGTAATTCCCGTGACGCAGCGTTCCCGTTCGCGGCGGAGTCGCTCGCCGAGGGTACCAGTGCCACAGCCAACATCGAGGATTCGACCCGCTGACGAAGGAACAAGCGAGCACACCTGCTCGTTTACGCCTTCATAGATGGTCAGATCTCCCTCCACGGTGCCTCTTTCCAAGGGTAACAGATTGCAAAAATCGGGAACCGCGGGAGACGCTGTGAGAACCGCGAAGGTGGAACTCGCACGGCCTTGCTGTGGTATCCTGACGATTCGCTTGGCCATTAGATGAAGGCTGTTCCACGTAAGTCCGGTGCGATTTCGGCGGCGCCTATGGGCAGCGTCGACTCGCCTTCAGCCCATGGTGAGGTCGGCTCGCCATGCGCTCACATGCTTCAAAAATTCAAACGACCAAACGAATTCCCGCGGAATCAGTACCTCTCCAGAAATCGCGACTGATGCGCATTCTCGTAGTCATTGCCAGTTTTGGATCGCAGAACGACGCCTTTCTGGAGCGAATCATCGCGGAATATCGGTCGATGCCCTACGAAATCGACATCGTTGCCGTCTCAAACATCGAAAAGGATCTCGGCCCCACAATAGAAGTGCGCGTTGGACTTCCAGATGAGAAGAATCCCCATTCGCTGCCCTTTGCCCACAGAACAATCCTTGCGGAGCGGGCCAATGAATACGAGCTGTTCATCTACTCCGAAGACGACATATTGATAACTGCGCAGAATATAGAGGCGTTCTTACGGCAATCCGCGGTCCTGCCGTCCAACCAGGTTCCCGGCTTTTTGCGATTTGAGAAGGGACCCTCCGGCGAGATCCAGTACCCCGACATTCACGCGGGGTATTCCTGGGATGCACAGTCTGTTGAGACCCTTGGCGAGCTGACTTTTGCCTTCTTCTCAAATGAGCACGCCGGGTGCTACATACTCACGCGCCAGCAACTCCTGCGCGCGGTCGATTCCGGAGGATTTCTGCTCCCGCCCCATCAGGGCCTCTACGGCATGCTTGAGTCTGCGGCCACCGACCCCTTTACGCGATGCGGCTTGAAGAAGATGATCTGCATCTCGCAGATCGATGATGCGTCCGTTCACCATCTTCCCAATAAGTACCTCGAAATCTTTGGTCTCAGCCAGTCGGACTTGCGCGCGCAAATAGAAGCGCTCTTGCAGATTGCAAAAAGTGGTGGCGCACCTGCACCCCTGATCCGAATGGCCCCCGGGCTCAGGCGAGGGAGATTTTTGAAGGACCATTACAGCCCAGCAAAGCCTGAGGTCCTATCGCTCATCCCGGAACAGGCGAATAGCTTCCTCTCCTTTGGGTGCGGAGAGACCGAGATCGCGCTCGCCCGGCGAGGGAAGCGAGTCGTTTCCATCCCCGTTGATCCGGTGGTCTCGGCAGCTGCAGCAGAAAAGGGGGTCAAGTTGGTAATCGGTGATCTTGAATCGGCGATCGCGCAGTTACAGGGCCAGACCTTCGATTGCCTCTTGATGCTTGACGTGCTCCATCTCATCGACGATCCTGTGCACGTTCTATCATCCCTGATGAAGTTCCTGCGGTCGGATGGCGCGGTAATCGCCTTGACTCCTTACATCGCGGGAACGCAGTTTCTCCTCAGCTCGCTTGTTTGGAAAGAGGGGAAAGGAAGCTATCGCAGGGCGGGCGTAAACATTACTTCTCCCCGCATCGTACGGCAATGGTTGAGGCGCGCGGGCGCCATTCCTGAATCGGTCGTAACGCTTAGCGCCGGCGAAGGAACAACGGCGGGACTAGTCTCAAAGACATTGCACTTGATCCTGTCCAGACAATTCGTGATTCGGGCAAGGCGGAGTGCCCACTCAAATTGAGCTCAACCGCGAACTCCTTCGAGTTTTCAGCAGCAATTCCCTCCCGAGACGTGGGCTGATTTCCTATGGCAACACAGAGGTCTTTTCGAAGCGCAATTAAATGGTCGTTTGCCGGTATTTGGGGAGAAAGATCTCTCGTCGCCCTGTTTACGGTAATCCTCGCGGCACTTCTCGGCCCAAAGGATTTTGGGCTCGTGGCGATCGCCTGGATATTCGTGACCTTCATCCAGATGTTTTTGGACCAGGGTCTCGTGGCGGCGCTCATACAGAAACAGGACCTTCAGCAGGAGCATCTTGATTCCGTCTTTTGGATGGATATTGGCCTGAGCCTATTGTTGGTCGGGATCAGTATCACGTTGAGTCACTGGTGGGCAGCGGTAAACCACGCCCCCCAGGTTGCGACCATTATTTCCGCTCTATCGCTCTGCATACCGATTGAAGGCCTGGCAATCGTTCAGAAGACTATGCTTTCCAAAAGCATGGATTTCAAGAGTCTCTCGATTCGCTCTGCTGTCGCCGCACTTGTTGGCGGCCTTGTAGGCGTAGCAATGGCGTTCGCGAAAGCCGGACCATGGGCGTTGGTAGGCCAGCAGATTACCAAGGACGTGGTGTCTCTCGCTTTGCTTTGGCGGATCAGTCCCTGGCGTCCACGTGGGGCATTTTCGTGGTCGCATCTGCGCGAATTGATGGGCTTCTCTTTATCGAATTTCACCGCGCAATTGGGAATTTTTGTTGATACCCAGGCTGCATCAATCCTTGTTGGCATCTTTTTGGGCCCGATTCCCGTCGGGCTTTATCGCCTGGCTGATCGAATCATGAACTCGGTTGTGGTCGCCTGTACTTCGTCGATTCAAGCCGTCGCATTGCCTGAGTTTTCCCGGTGGCAGGATAACCCGATCGAATTGCACCGAAGCGCGCTCCTATGCATTCGCCTGAGCTCGACGGTTACCCTGCCGGCCCTTGCCTGCGTGGCTGCAGTCAGCGACCCTCTCATGGCCACACTCGGACCGCAGTGGATCCCCGCTGCTGATGTCCTCAAGGTACTCTGCGCTCTTGGAATGGTCATCATATTCGCCTATTTCACAGGTCCTCTGCTCCAGGCACTCGGCAGACCCCACATACTCGCTGTTCTTGAGTGGGCGCGAACCGGCCTGGGTGTTTGCGTGCTCGTCGCGGCCGGACTTATGGTGCGCCACGCGAGGATGGAAATGCAGATCCTCGCCCTTGCCCTGGCGAGACTACTTACAGGAGCTCTCGTGATTACACCTGTCTTTCTGTACGTTCTCATGCGACTGACCAAACTTACGATGCGCGAGTTCATCCGCTCAATTGCACCATCTTTGTCGTCCTCCGCCTGCATTGTGGCGGCTGTCCTGGTCATCCGCTCTCTTCACTTCTTGTCCGCGTACAAACCGCCGATTGTGTTGGCGGTCGAAATCATCTGCGGCGTCCTCACAGGCTTGCCCGTGCTGCTTGGTCTGGACTCACAATTGCGCCGGGAAGTCCAGCAACGATTCAGGTGGGCGTAAAGCCTTGATAGGTTTCCGAGAAGTCAGCGCGCTTCCTGTGTAATGCTTCGACCGGAAGGAACATGGGGTCGCCGGTTGCGGACAGATGCGCAGCCTCAATACTAGCCTCGGTAAGCTTTGATGAGAATGTCTTGGAATTGACCGTTGGCAGCTGTGCGATCAAAGGATCCGTCAATTTGATATTCGAAACCCGCATCTTCCAGTTGCCGCAGAAAGCCTCCGAATCGGGAGGGTTCATTTCCCATCCGGTGGTGGTACTCGATCATCATCTGCTCTATCTGCGCGATCTTGCCGCTCGCGATCAGGTCATTCATGACCACGAACTCACTTCCTTCTACATCGAGTTTTAGAAAGTCGATGGGACCGTCAATATACTCGGAGAGCTTTGCTGAATTGACGCTGATTTCCCTGGCCTCTGAAGCTAATCGAGACGATGACGCGCTCATCATCAAACTTCCTGGAGTTCCTTCTGCCACGTAAAACTTGTCGACTCCGGCATGATCAGAGAGCAGGAGATTGTGAACCGTAACATTCTGCAGCGCATTCCGCTTCACATTCTGGCTGAGAATATCTGCCGTAGAGGGGTCGGCTTCAAACGCGTGTACAACCGCCTTCGGGTACAGTCTCTTAAAAAAAAGCGTAGCCAACCCTATGTTCGCTCCGCAGTCAAGAATGACCGGCGAGTCATTTTGTGTCTGGAAGAAGTACTCAGCTTTAAGAAAAATCTCGTACGCTACGATTCGGAATGAGGCTGCATCCAGAAACCGCACATCGAATCCGGCAAGTCGAGCCTCGCCTTTTCTCTTGGGGAGGCTCATCGCACCCAAAACACTCGCCAAGTCCCCGGCGCTATAGCGCAAATGTGTGGTTTCGGTTATACGAGCCATTAGTTTCAGCATGTTCCGGGCGCCCCTTACCAAGGGCGATTTGCGAGGGCTTGTTGAACTCAATAAACCATCCTCCGAACGATCATCTGATAGTCTCTCACGCGAGAGGCTCAGTGGTGGAGCGACTGGATGCTTAGGGGCACACGAAACTTCGCCTTGTTCGGACACCATGGGCGAGGTCTCCTAGCGTGATGACGGATAAACGCCGTCGAAAATCCTTGATGATATGATGTGCTCACATGCGGAGTCCTAATTTGGCCGCTCTTCTTGGCCTCCTCCTCCTTTCATTCGTCCAGTTGCCGGCTCAGATTGTGTCTTCTGCCAAAGCTGGAACTGTCCTGAAAAACCCAACGCCCGCGCAGATCAAAGCGCCGCCAGGCATCATCACTGCGCGCAATGCGTACGGCACAATTCAGGCTGCGATCAATTCCGCTCCCAGCGGACCTGTCGAAGTGTTCTTGACGTGCGGAACATACCTGGAAAACATCGTCATCACGACCTCTGATGTGAGAATCCATGGGGCGGAGCGTGGATGCGTCATTCTTCAACCGGCCGATCCGACTCTGCCGGTTATCACCATCGATGCGACGAATACCAGCGGAATAGCCTTCGATGAGGTCAGCGACCTGACAATTTCATGCCCTTTCGGCACTTCTTGTGCGGATGGCTTAAAGATCACGGGACGCACCGACATTAACCAGAGAAATGACTTTCATAAGTTCTCTCGGCTCGGTGTTTACGGCCCGTTTCAAAATGGCATCGATCTTGCCGGGAGAACGATCTGGACGGAGTTCGAGAATCTGGAAGTGGAGTGGGTGCAGCAGAATGGAATCAACATCGCGAGCGCGGGCACGACGAACGAGCTTACGTTCCGAAACACCCGTTCAGCCTGGAACAACGGATACGGCATCTACGTCAACAACACGCAGGTCGATCTGGCGAATGGAATACTGTTTGACACAGTCAATGCCGAGTACAACGGACAAAACACCGGTCTGAGCAACTGCGCGGGGATGTATTTGACCGGGGTAGCGCAGGCAAATATTCAGAATTCCTATTTCGAGGGTAACTGCCAGGGAAATACTGCCGATAAGACCGCAGCGGAAGTGCGACTAACAGGAACTTTCGCCCAGTCGGTAAATATCACGAATAGCAACTTCAATCTTCAATATGGCGAAGGCGGCATTTATAACGACGCGTTCCTGACTACCGGAAATTATTCAGGAAACAAGTTCGACACCAGCGCAAGCAACTTCACGATCTATATCGCCACCTCTCATCCGGAGAGCAGTGTCGTGGTTGGCGAGAATTTCAATTCCAATCCCATCGTCGTTCCGGATGGAAATGGCGTGACCCACGTCAGGATGCTCTCTCCCTTCGCGTTCGATTACCAGCCAGTCACCTCGGTGAATGGCAATTCTGTGGACGTCACAACCTTCAACGGAATAGCTTTGTATTACGGTCCCTATAGCATCAACTCTTTTGCAGGCGGCCACGTTGGCCAGTTGCTGAACGTAACCGCCGTGAACGTAAGCGGTCACGTCCTCGCCAATAGTGCGGGAGGCAACGGCCAGATCGTATTTCCGGACGGGCAAAACAGGACGCTAAACGCCGGGGAGAGTCTATTGCTTATCTTCGACGGCACCAATTGGCGACCGATAGAGAGCGCAATAACGACGCAGGCCCGGTATGTGGCAACCATTACGACCACTGCCAACCCGTCGGACCAGGTGAATGTCCAGGGGATTACCAGCTCCTCGCATTGCCTTTTCTCGGCGAGAAATGCCGCTGCCGCGGTTCTCCCTGAAACATACCTGACGACAGGAAGCGGAACGATCACGCTGAATCACCGGGTAGACGCGGGTGCTGCTTTCGACGTGTTTTGCAGTTCCAACTAGAAAGGTGGCGCCCGATCTATCTCAACGGCGAGCACGCCGTTGCCACCGCTCGCCTGCAAATACGCAAAGCCTCTCGACTCCAATTGGATTCGGGGACTTCCCTGGATTTGGACGTTTCCGGGTCTTTGGAGTGTGCTGGTCGACTTGTAAATCAGTCTCCGGAGGCCAGCGTTTCATCGCTGGTTATCCCCGCAATGCTGCTTGCAATCGCCAGAGGAACCGGCACCTTGGTTTTGGACTTTTTGCTGTGTATTTCGGCTGACTGAAGGTCGAGCAGCCTGCAAATCTCTGAACTATCCCATCGCCGTATAACCGTGTCCACAATCAGCTTCAGGTCAGTTAGAAATGTAGCTTGAGCCATATACTCGCGGTCGAGCCGCAGCTTGGCAGGAAGAATGATCGAGTGGTAGTAGCCATCCACATGATGGTGAGGCAACCCGGCAAGAATCTGTTCTTCGCGAGCGAACGCGATGGTAGCCGCACCGGTGATTCCTGGGCGGCACTTGAGTTCGCCAAGCTGGTGCTCCGGCAGCTTCGGGCGGGGACCCACTAATGTCATATCCCCAATCAGCACATTCAAGATCTGAGGCAGTTCATCGAGCTTCCAACGACGAAGAAGAGGGCCAACCGGGGTGAATCTCTGATTTCCGGCCGTCGTAACCTTGTTGCGTGCCCCGTTTTCGAGATGCTCCATCGTACGGAATTTGAGAATCGTAAAGTTGCGACGATGTAGCCCTACGCGCTTCTGCAGGAATAGAACAGGACCCTTGGACGTGAAGTAAACTGCAAGGCCAACAACAATAAAGATTGGAATCAGCAGAGGAAGTGCCAGGAGTACGCAAACCACATCGAAGAGGCGCTTCAGGCCCGACTGGGACCAGGGACTCACACGTTCTTCGACCAGGCTTAGCGACAAGCGAACAACTGCTTCAGATCTCCCAGGAAACGATGACTTCTGCGCCGTCTGCACGCTTCGTTGCAGATCGAGAGTTGAGAAGTTTTCCTGGGATGAATTTTCCGAACTGTTGGAGGCAATCACTACATTGGCGCTCAATTAACCCTCCGCGGGCTGGAAGAA
Organism: uncultured Acidobacteriaceae bacterium; assembly: GCA_963830285.1. Classification (GTDB taxonomy): domain Bacteria; phylum Acidobacteriota; class Terriglobia; order Terriglobales; family Acidobacteriaceae; genus Telmatobacter. The sequence continues at coordinate 200,826 of CAWHLU010000003.1, read as the reverse complement.
AAACACGCAATGCAGATAGCTCGCTGGCATTCTGCACGTTTCATAAACCAAGTTCCGGTTCCGTCATACACCTGATTGGGCCCCCGAAACGTTCTGCGGCTGCCCGGCGAATCAGGAAAGGCTGCACATGCTAAGTTTTCGACCTCGCAGACAGCAACCAGCAACATCAATGGGAATTACAGTGCTTGGAAAAAGAATAACATCGCGGAAGCAGGGAATCGTTACCCTTTTGCGAATTCGTATCCCTTGGTAACAAGAAACGTGATAACCATCACATTTCAAATAGTGAACCTCGTCCGATCTGCTATTTACTCGGAGAGAACTCTCCGGCTGTTTTACTTTGACCGCGGCTTTTCCCGTGTCTCGCCGCGACGGTTCTCCCTGGAAAGTATCTGAATTGACGTGGACTTGTTCCTGTCTGCTGGCGGTCAAGGAATTCGACGCCGCCTGTCAAGAAAAGTCGCTTCGGTGCCGAAGGCTCCCAAAATCTGTCCGGCGACCAGCGTTGCATTCAGGGGAATGGGCGAGAAAAAGTCGAACCTTTGCGACGACTTGCGGGGGGTCGAGGAGAGCCCAAACGCCCTCGAACCGGCCTCTTGCGGTGTGCGCCGGTAACCGAACACCATGCTAGACTCATGACTATGGTTTCCTCACATCTTAATGAAAGGAGCATCCGGGATTTCTGTGCCGGGACTACCCTCCACCGGCCCTCGCTGAGCTTCAAAATGGCCAATTTTGTGGCCGTTTTCTTTCTGGCCTCCTCCCTCACCGTCGGGCTGCATGCGCAGCAACAGACACCGGGAAGCTACCCGGATGAAACACAAAGCCCCTATCCGGGAACGCAGAATCCGAACACCGTCGATTGCTCCGATCCCATGGAAATCAGTCAGCCGGAGTGCTCCGGACAGACACCTGGCACGGGTCAGATTCAGAATCCGCAATCGCGTCTCCCGCAGTCTGGTCGGTTCGGCACTCAGCAGACGCGACCCAATGGGAACTACACCGATACGGAACAGCTGAATCGCCAGCAATTGCAAAATGGTCAATCCCGGGAACCCCGTCTTCCGCCCGAACCGCTCACCGAATTTCAGAAATTCGTGGCCTCCACCACGGGCCAGATTCTTCCTACCTTTCGCGCAAACCTGTTTCGAGGGGTTCCTTCGACCTTCGCTCCGGTCGATATGGCGCCGGTGCCGCCTGATTTTGTCGTCGGCCCGGGCGATGAGCTGCGCATTCGAGTGTGGGGACAGCTGAGCTATCAGGCGAATGTCCGGGTAGATCGCTCCGGGGACATTTATCTCCCGCAAGTCGGCCCCGTTCATGTCGCGTCTGTTCCGTTTGCGGAACTCGATGGGCATTTACGCAGTGCGATTGGTCGTGTGTTCCATAACTTCGACCTGACGGTGGATCTCGGCCAAATCCGTTCCATCCAGATCTATCTGGCCGGAGAAGCGCGTACCCCGGGCGTCTACACGGTGAGTTCGCTCAGCACGCTCGTCGATGCTCTCTTCGTCGGCGGAGGGCCGAATTCGCAGGGTTCGCTCCGCAACATCGAACTACGTCGCGGCAGTCAGACCGTCGCCCATTTTGACCTTTACGACCTGCTGGTTCGTGGCAACAAATCGACAGATGCAAAGCTCTTGCCTGGCGATGTGATCTTCATCCCGCCTGTGGGACCTCAAATCGCAATGACGGGCAGCGTAAAGAGTCCAGCCATTTATGAGTTACTCCCCGGCGAGACATTGTCGGCGGCTCTTTCGGATGCCGGCGGCGTTTCCGCGGTTGCGTCCGCCGCTCGCATTTCGGTGGAGCGCATTCAGGATCACAACGAGCGTCAAGCCATGGAAATCGCCTATGACAAGGATGGCTTGGCAACGCCGCTCGCCGATGGCGACATCGTGCGCGTGTTCTCTATTGTGCCGCGATATGGAAAGACCATAATTCTTCGCGGAAATATCGCCAACCCCGGGCGGTTCGCGTGGCATCCCGGAATGCGCGTCAGTGAGCTCATTCCCGATAAGGACTCCCTCGTAACCAGAAACTACTGGTGGAAGAGGACGCAGCTGGGACTGCCCGCTCCGGACTTTGAACCAACGCCCGGCTTTCAGAACCTGCGCCAGCCCTGGGATGGCAACGCGGTCACATTGAAACCCCCCGCATCAGGAGAACCCGACTCGCAAAATGCAACCCAGGATTCGACGCAGGATTCAAGGCAAGACGCAACGCAGGATCAATCCGGCTCGCCTGAGAATCGAACCCTTTCTGCGCAGCAACGAAATGGAGGTTCCTCCCTGGGAGCTCAGCAGGACTCTGCGTCCCAGGGACCTCGGCCCGCACAGGGAACCACCATTCGCCTTCTTGCCCCTGATATCGATTGGGACTATGCAGCCGTGGAGCGAATCGATCCTGAAACGCTGAAAACCACACTCATTCCCTTCGATCTGGGCAAACTTGTGCTGCAACACGATGCGTCACAGGATCTCGAGTTGAAAAGCGGCGACATCGTTTCTGTCTTCTCCGTGGCAGACATTCGCGTGCCTCTCGCCGAACAAACTAAGCTCGTGACTTTGAATGGCGAGTTCGTGCATTCCGGGATCTATACGGTGAGGCCCGACGAAACCCTCAGGGAACTGGTGGAGCGCGCCGGCGGCATCAGTCCCAAGGCCTATCTGTATGGATCGGAATTCACGCGAGAGTCAGTCCGTGTCGCACAGCAAGTCCGCATCGATGAGTATGTGCGCACTCTGGAAATGCGCATACAGCGGTCGAATCTCGCAATCGCAGCTTCTGCCACTTCAAACCCGCAGGATCTCGCCAGTGGTGCGGCCGCCCAAAGCAGCGAGCGGGACCTGGTTGCCTCCCTGCACCAGATCCGCGCCACTGGCCGTATCGTTTTGACACTCAAGCCGGACAGCACTGGCACCATCAGCCTTCCCAACATGACAATGGAGAACGGCGACCGATTCGTGATTCCGGCCGTTCCCGCGATCGTGAATGTAATTGGTGCGGTGTACAACCAGAACGCATTTTTGTATGTGAAGGGTCGTCGTGTCGGCGCCTATTTGTTGCAGGCCGGCGGTCCAAACAGGGATTCGGACAGGAAGCATGCGTTCATCATCCGGGCCAACGGTGATATCGTAAGCCGCGATGCAGGAAAGTCGGTGTGGGGCAACGAATTCTTGAACCTGCGCCTCAACCCCGGCGATACGATCGTCGTTCCCGAGAAGACCTACAGGCCTGGGGCCTTAAAGGGCTTCCTTGACTGGTCTCAGGTGTTCTCTCAACTTGCGCTGGGCGCAGCCGCGATCAACGTTCTTTAGGGAAGCCGAGAGCGGCTTTTTCGCAAGAGGGATGAATGAGGGACACTCAAGAGATTCTCGGATTCTCTCAGGGAGAACGCTTCGCGGGGTTTATTCCCTGGGGGATCCCAGCGGGTGCGCAATGTCGAACGTCGAGAATTGCCGGTTCTGTCCGGTAATCTCGGAGCGCAGCTCGAGCCAGAGCTCGTTCGGGATCTTGAGGTAGACCTCAACCACGGCTGGATCAAATTGCGTACCGGAGCAGCGGATAATCTCTTCGCGTGCGGCGTCAAAGGTGCGCGCCTGGCGATAGGGCCGGTCGCTGGTGATGGCGTCGAGCGTATCGGCCACTGCAAATATGCGTGCGCCAACCGGGATAGCCGCACCCTTCAGCGCGCTCGGATAACCGGTTCCATCGTAGTGTTCCTGATGGGTGAAGACGATCTCGGCGGCTTCGGCGAGAAATGGAATCTTGCGCAGCATCTGGTAACCGCGCGCGCAATGTTCGCGCATGATCTCCTGCTCCTCCGGGAGGAGCTTGCCGGGTTTGCGAAGAATGTCGTCAGGAATGGCCATCTTTCCGATGTCGTGAAGAAAGGCGCCGCGTGCAATCACTTTGATCTCCGCAGGCGAGATGCTCATCGCCCGGGCCAGCGCGATCGTGTAAGCCGTAACGCGCTTGGAGTGGCCCTCCGTTTCGGAGTCCTTCAGGTCTAGCGCATCGCCGAGTGCCTCGAGTGTCACGTCGTATGAGTGCTCCAGGTCTTCCATCGCCTGGCGCAGCATCTCGGTTCGAGCCCTTACCACTTGCTCCAGGTTCTGCTGGTAGGTGCGGCTCTCCTGCAAAGCCTGCCGGTGTTCGAGCGCACGCTGTACAGTGGCCACCAGATGTTCGCGTTCGAAAGGCTTGAGAAGGTAGTCGTAAGCGCCGCGCCGCATCGAGTCGATAGCTACACTGATGTCGTGAATCGCTGTAACCATAATGACGGGCAGATTCGGATTCTGCGCATGAATGCGCTCGAGGAGCGCGAGTCCGTTGCCTTCCTGCATCACGATGTCGGTCAGGATCAGCTCAAAACCGTTCTGGTCAATCGCCTCCAGGGCTTCGTGCCCTCCCGAAGCCACCAGAACCTCGTATCCCTGACGCTCGAGAGTGGCTGAGATCATTGAGCGAACGTGGGCTTCGTCATCCACCACAAGGATGCGTGCCGCCTTGCGCGCCTTCAGGCTCGTGCGGGTGTCCGCGCTGGCCACAAGCCACGCTGTCGGGGATGCGTCCTGCCCTTGCAGATTCGACGCCAACCCCGATTCCGTCCCGGTTTCCCGCCAGTGCTCGGTGAATCTACGGCGGGGCAATCCTCTTAATTTAGGTACAAGCATCTCGCAAAATTGGGAAAGAGCTCTCTTTCTTAGAGAGATACATCGTCGTCAGGACGCATGATAATTAGGAAACCTCCGAAAGATTCCCATCGGAAACTTCCCACATAGGGATGCGGATCGACCTCTGCCACGGTCATTTCAACCGCCAAATGATCAAACCCCGAGAACGTAACAAAAAGTTACGCTTACCCGGTCAGTGGCGCAAGCCCTTCTTGGCAAAGTACCAAAGTACTAAAGTGTTATAGATTTTTCGTGAATATGTCGGCCACCGTACATAAACTTGCTGGCCTGGTCGCTACCGGCATCAGATCGTTTCCGAGTCAATGCCCCGCAGATCTACTTTTGCCCCTCCCTACGGGTGCGTCGGGCCGCTGCCCAGCCCTCCTTGGTCACCTGCCGCGATCGTCCCACGGCTAGTGCCCCCGGAGGCACATTCCGCGTAATGCACGAACCCGCGCCGATGTAGGCTCCGTCACCGATCTCGATCGGCGCTACCAGTGTCGAATCGCTGCCGACAAACGTGCCCTGGCCGATGCGCGTGACGTGCTTATGCAGTCCGTCGTAGTTGCAGGTAATGACGCCCGCACCGATGTTTGTGCCCGCACCCACTTCGGCATCGCCGAGATAGGTCAGGTGATTGGCCTTCGCGCCCTTGCCCAGCTTCGCCTTCTTCGTCTCGACAAAGTTGCCCACATGAGCGTCCTGTCCGATTTCGCTTCCCGGTCGCAGGTGCGCGAACGGGCCAATCCGTGCTCCGTCGGCCACTGTGCTTTCCCCCAGAACGCATCCCTGCCGAACCAGAACATCATTGCCCAGGGTGCAGTTTTCTATCACGGAGTAAGAGCGAATCCGGCAATCGGTGCCGATCTGCGTCGCGCCCAGCAGTTGCACAAACGGCTCAATGATCGTATCCGGATCAACCCGCACTTCGGCGTCGATCACGCAGGTCTCCGGCCGAAAGATGGTGACTCCGGCAGCCATCAGGCGATTGGCCGTCGCCGCACGAATGCTCGCGTCGAGCGCGACGAGTTCAGCGATAGTGTTGGCGCCCAGCACTTCCACCGCGTCAGCAGCCTTCAGCGCCGCGACCTTCTCACCGGCTTCGTGCAGCAGCGCAGCCATGTCCGTGAGGTAGAACTCGCCATGGGCATTGTTGTTGGTGAGCTTGTCGAGATGCTTCAGCAGCGGCCCGACCTTGAACGCGTAGATGCCGGAGTTGATTTCGCGAATCGATTCCTGCTCGGGCGTCAGCTCTTTCTGCTCGACAATCGCATCCACCTCCGGCGCGATCGGGCGATCGGCGAACGATCCGTCCATAGCCGGTGGGATCCTCCGGCACGGCGCGTCAGAATTGTCATCGCCGCATCTTCCGCCAGATGAAGCGTCATCAGGTGCTGTAATGTCTCCGCCTTGATCAGCGGTACATCGCCGGAAAGCACCAGGATGTGCTCATACCCTGCAGATCGCCTCACGCGCGCATTGAATGGCGTGACCGGTTCCGCGCTGCTCTGTCTGTTCGATGAATTGCACGCCGTGTCCGGCCACGGCTTCGCGAACGCGTTCCGCCTGGTGCCCGATGATTACGTAGATATCTTCGCTCTCCGCAAGCTGACTTGCGGTCGCGATCACGTGGCTCAGCAGCGGCTTGCCGCCCACCTCATGCAGCACCTTCGGCCGACGCGACTTCAGCCGCGTGCCTTTGCCGGCGGCCATGATTACGACTGCCAGCCTGGGTATCGACCGCTTTGACTTGTCCGCTTCCTTGCTCACTCTTGTCCTTCCGCCCCGCCGCTCTTGCTGCCTGGCGCGCCGGGAATCGTGATGTCAATCTTGTGCACCGGACCCATTTTGAGTTCATCCAGTCCGGGCTTGATCTCCGGTCCGTTGCCAACCACCAGTACTGCGTACTTGTCGGGATGAATGTACTTCTTCGCCGCCGCATTCAGTTCAGCGACGGTGACTTTCTCCAGCGCAGCCTTGTAGGTCTCAAGATAGTCCGGCGGATATCCGTAAAACTCCAGCCGCACGCGCTCCGCAAGGACCTTGTCCTTGGTGTCGTAGCGGAACAGGAACGAATTCAGGATATTGTCCTTGGCGCGCTTCAGCTCTTCCTCGGTGAACGGCCGGGTGGTCAGCCCGTCCAGCACTTTGTAGGTTTGCTGAATTGCCTCTACCGTGGTTGCGCTCTGCGTCAGCACCACTGCCTGGAACGTAGCCGGATGGTCCCAGCCGAATGACAGGCCTCCCCCAACTTCGTACGCGAGACCTAGCTCCGTGCGCACTTTCTGGAACAGCCTGCTCGCAAAGCCGCCCGCAAACACATCATTCATCATTGCAATGCTGGGTACATCCGGATCGTGCCGGTCGATGCCGAGTCCCACGATCTCCACATTGGATTGATTCACATCTTCTTTGTCGATGAAATAGACGCCCGGGGCCGGCTCGTGAAACACATCGTGCCGCACCGGGTTGGGCCGCGCCTGCGGCAAGCCTTCGAACGTAGCCCGCAGCCTTGCCTCCATCGCGGCAGAGTCAAAGTCACCGCTCACGCTTACGATCAGTTTTCCGCCAATGGAGCGGTCGTGCCATGCCTGCAGATCGGCCACCGAAACTTTCCCGATGGTCGACAACTCCGGTTGCCGCGCGTACGGGCTGGCAGCTCCATACACCAGCTTGGCAGCTTCGCGCCCGGCGATCTGTCCCTCGTCGTCATTGCGCCGGACGATCCCTGTCGCGTCTTGCTGCTGCGCCAGTTGCAGCTTCTGTTCGTCGAACTTCGGATGGAACAGCAGATCCATCGCAAGGTCATATACCTGGTTGGTATCCGCCTTCAGCGAATCCCATGAGACCGCGGTCGAGTCTTCATCTCCGCCGGTTTCAATGTGCGCGGCCTTCGACTCCAGCAGATCATCCATCGCGTCGCCGCTCATCTTTTCGGAGCCACTCGTCCGCCACGTCTGCCCGTAGAGATCGATCAGCCCGCACTTTGCCGGATCCTCATCGCGCGAACCGCCGGGAATCAGGACCGATCCGGAAACAAACGGCAGTTCGTGATCCTCCTGCAGGAATAGAACGATGCCGTTCTTCAACTCGATCCGCTTCGGCTGCTGCGGTTTGAAGGCGTGAAGCGGCGGAATGGGGATCTTTTCCCATGGCTTGCTCTGCTGTGCGGACGAAACACCTGCAACCAGCAACAACGAAAGCGCGAAAAAAAGAGCGCGTGCCAGTGCGCACTTGGAAAATCTGAATCGATCACTGACGACCGACCACTGACCACTGTTCCTCACTGCGCGCCTCCATCGTTCTTCGCCGGCGCTGCCGGAGCCCGCGTCTCGATCTCGGCCGAGGTGCGGTTTGAGGCGACGAACACCTCGTTCGCGACGCGCCGGATATCCGCCTTCGTCACCTTGTCTACGCGATCGAGCTGCCAGAAGAGTTCGCGCCAGTCGCCGTAGCGTGTCTGAGACTCGGCGAGTGCATTCGCGAGGCCCTGGTTGTCGGCGAGTCCACGCAGCAGGTCCGCCCGCGCACGTGTTTTGTACATGGCAAGCTCAGCATCGCTGACATCTGCCGTCTTCAGCTTTTCAATTTCCTTGTGGATAGCTGTCGCCATCTCCGCGTCGGTATGCCCGGGCAGAGGTACCGCGCCAAATACGTAGAGGCTCGGATACTTGTCGCCGGGGTACGGGCTCTCACCCTGTGCTACGGCGGCAATCTGCTGATCGCGCACCAGGCTGCGGTAAAGCCGCGAGACACGGCCGTTCGACATGATATCGCTGATCGCGTCATAGACCGCATCGTCGGGGCTGCGATAGCTCGGACGGTGATACGCCTCAAGATAAATGGGCTGGCTGGGGTCCTTGATAATGACCGACTTCTCCGCAAACTGCTTCGGCTCTGCCGTAGTCATATCCAGCGGCTTTGGACCGCCGGGGACCCTGCTGAAATATTTTTCCAGAATCGGCATTGCCTCGGCGGCCTTTACATCGCCTACCACGGCGATCACGATGTTCGATCCCACGTAATACTTCTTGTGGAATGCCATCGCCTCCGACGCCGTAATCTGGCTGACCTCGCTTGGCCAGCCAATGCCACTTCGCCCGTAGTTGTGGGCGACATACGCTGTCGCGGCTAGCTGTTCGAGCAACCGGCCCTGGGGGTTGGAGTCGATGCTCATGCGCCGCTCCTCCAGCACCACTGAGCGCTCCTTGTAGAACTCCCGCGGAACCGTGTCTGCCAGCCGGCTGCTCTCCAGCCATGCCCAAAGCTCGAAGCGGTTTTCCGGCATCGACCAGAAGAACATCGTGTCGTCGAGGCCGGTCTCAGCATTCAGCTCGTGCGCGCCGTTGCGCTCCGCCACATCGGTGAACTGATTCGGGACGACGAATTTCTCCGCCGCTGTCTGCGCCTTGGTGAAAGCCGCTTCCAGCTCCTTCAGTTTTTCGGGGTTGCTGCCCGCTGGATTGCGCACTTTCTGCTTCGACCGCGTCGTCTGCTGCCTCCACGTTCGCCAGGGCTGCTTTTTCCGCCGTATAGTCTGTGGTCCCGATCTGGCTTGTGCCTTTGAACGCCAGGTGTTCAAACATATGCGCCAGCCCGCTCTCGCCGGAGGGATCGTTGACATCGCCCGCATCCACAAACGTGCTGTAGCTGAAGACCGGCGCTTCCGGCCTCTCACAGATCAAAATCGTGAGTCCGTTGGGCAGCACTTTCGTCGTGATCCGCTGCTCGAAACCTTTCAGATCCTGCGCCATACCGGCCATGGATGCTGAAAACAAAGCCGTAAAGACGGCTGCCACCACGAGCCGTCCAGGCAAGTTCCTGTGCATCTTTGCTCCTCCGAGCGGGGCGTAGCGGGCTGGCCCCTGCTTCAAAACTAGTTGGCTGTGATTGGACGCGTCAAACCGCGATTCGCGTGAACCATCGGGCGCGCGCTGCGTATTATCTCTTAACGGATGAGGTCCGCTTATGCGCCGGTGGCTGTTTCGTCTCTTTTCTGCGGTTTTGATTCTCTTTGTCGTTGCCTGCGCCGGAATCTGGTTGATCGAGTTCTATCCTCGCCATGGATCGCATCCCCCACTCAAACTTGCCAAGGGCACTTTGGCCATCGAACATGCGAAAATCTACGTCTCGCCCACCGTTCCGCCCATTGACGATGGTACCGTGCTGGTGCGCGACGGCCTGATTGCGGCGGTCGGCAATCAGGTCGCCGTCCCCGCAGACGCCACCGTCCTCCCTTGCGACCACTGCGTCGTTACCGCCGGCTTCTGGAACATGCACGTCCACTTCACCGAGCCCAAGTGGTCGATGGCACAATGGAAATCTGCTGCCACGCTCAATCCGCAACTGGCCGACATGTTCCTCAGCCGCGGCTTCACCACCGTCATCGATCTCGGTTCCAATCCTGCTGATACCTTTTCCATTCGGCGCCGCATCGAGAAAGGCGAGCTGACCGGTCCTTACATCTACACCGCCGGGACCGCGCTTTATCCACCCCATGGTGTGCCCTACTATGTGCGGGATTCGGCTCCGAAGTGGATGGTTGCCATGATGCCGCAACCCGACACGCCGCAGGACGCAACGCGGATCGTGCGCCGCAACCTCGCCTCGGGCGCAGACGTCACCAAGCTCTTTACCGGCTCGTGGATCGCGCGCGGCCACGTGCTGCCGATGCCCTTGAACATCGCCCAGGCTGCGGTCACCGAGAGCCACCTGAACGGGAAACTGGTCTTCGCCCACCCCTCCAACCTCGCTGGCATCGAGGTCGCCATCAAAAGCGGCGTCGACGTCCTGGCCCATGCAGCCGACGAGACCGAGGGCGTGGATGCCGGGCTGCTGAGCTCGGCCATTGGCAGAAACATGGCCATGATTCCCACGCTCAAGATGTTCTCGACCACCGTAACCACCGATCCGCACTACATGGACCCCATCTGCGCCGAGGTGCAGCAGTTTCATCAGCTGGGCGGAACGCTGCTCTTCGGCACCGACGTCGGCTACATGACCGACTACACCACCGAAGGAGAATTCATCGAGCTGGGCAAAAGCGGCCTCGACTGGCGGATCGTACTGGCGATGCTGACCACGAATCCGGCCGCGCGGATGGGCGTCTCCGATAGCAAAGGGGCCGTAACTCCCGGCAAGCTCGCCGATCTCACCATCCTCGACGCCGACCCCGCCGATGACATGAAGAACTTCTCCCGCGTGCATGCTGTAGTACGCTCCGGGCGGGTGGTCTGGCAGCGATAGCGGCCAGAAAGCATGCCGGATCGATGACCTATACTGGATACTGCGCTTCCGGCGGATCCCGATCTGCCGGGAGTCTTGTTTTTCTGAGGATTTATCTTTGAGCAAGATCCGGAAATCCGTTGCCGCCAACCCTCGCCGCATCCGCTCCACCACCGTCATCTGCGTCCGTCGCAACGGGGTGGTGGTGATGGCCGCCGACGGGCAGGTCACCATGAGCGACCACGTTCTCAAGCACTCGGCCAAAAAGATTCGCCGGCTCTACCAGGAGAAGATTCTTGCCGGATTCGCCGGATCGACCGCGGATGCCTTCAATCTCTTTACGCGCTTTGAGACCAAGCTCGAACAGTACGCCGGCAATATCAATCGCGCAGCCGTCGAACTTGCCAAGGACTGGCGCACCGACAAGATGCTGCGCAACCTGGAAGCTCTCCTCGTCGTCGCCGACAAGGGCCAGACGTTCCTGATCTCCGGCTCTGGCGATGTGATCGATCCCGACGAGCCCATTGCGGCGATCGGCTCCGGCGGAAGCTACGCCACCGCCGCCGCGCGAGCACTGATGGAGAACACCGAACTCGATGCCCATGAAATCGCCGCAAAAGCCATGAAGATTGCCGCCGACATCTGCATCTACACCAACGACAGAATCACCTTTGAGGAATTGAAGTCATAGTGTTCGCTTTTCGACCAGGCCTGTGGAGCAGCGGGATTTTCGGATTTCCGGAGACTGATCGGAATCCGACAGTTTGTATCAGGGCACGACTTTAGTCGTGCCGCAGAAGGACCAAAATAGGCCCGGGCTTTAGCCCCTGAGGGTTTTGGACGCACTTGAGATCGTCTCCGTTATGAGACGAGGAGCAATGAAATAAACCATGGCCATCTACCTTCCCGCATCCGCCGAAGAGCAGGACCTCTCGCTTGATGAGCTGACCCCGCGCGAGATCGTCGCCGAGCTCGACAAGCATGTCGTCGGTCAGCGTCCGGCAAAGCGTGCCGTGGCCATCGCGCTGCGCAATCGCCAGCGCCGCCAGAAGCTTCCACCCGACATCGCCGACGACATCATGCCCAAGAACATCATCATGATTGGGCCCACCGGCGTTGGCAAAACCGAAATCGCGCGCCGTCTCGCGAAGCTCACGAATTCGCCTTTTCTCAAGGTTGAGGCTTCAAAGTTTACCGAGGTTGGCTACGTCGGCCGCGATGTCGAATCCATGATTCGCGACCTCGTCGAAATCGCCATCGACATGGTGCGCGAAGAGCGCCTTGAAGAAGTGGAAGACAAGGCCGAGATGAATGCAGAAGAGCGCCTCCTCGACATTCTGCTGCCTCCGCCCCCGACCACGCCGCAATCGCATGAGGGGCAACTCACACTCCCCGGCGATGACAGTTATCATCGTTCCCGCGAAAAGCTGCGCCAGCAGTTCCGCGAAGGCAAGCTTGACGACCGCACCGTGGAACTCGACGTTCGCGAGCGCAATTCGCCGCAATTCGGCATCATCTCCAACCAGAACCTTGAAGACATGGAGATGAACCTGAAGGACATGCTGCCCAACATCTTTGGCGGCGGATCAAAGAAGCGCAAAATGAAAGTCGCCGACGCCTTCGACTACCTCGTGCAGGAAGAAGAAGGCCGCCTCATCGACATGGACCAGGTCAATCGCGTTGCCGTCGAGCGCGTTGAGTCCAGCGGCATCGTTTTCCTCGACGAGATCGACAAGATTGCCGGACGCGAAGGCGGCCACGGACCAGACGTTTCGCGCGAAGGCGTGCAACGCGACATCCTTCCCATCGTTGAAGGCACCACTGTGAACACGCGCTACGGCATGGTGCGCACCGATCACATCCTGTTCATCGCCGCTGGCGCCTTCCACGTCTCCAAGCCGAGCGACCTCATTCCCGAACTGCAGGGCCGATTCCCCATTCGCGTGGAGCTCAAATCGCTGACGGCCGAAGATTTTCTCCGCATTCTCACGGAGCCGAAGTCGTCGCTCACCAAGCAATATTCCGCTCTGCTTGAGACCGAAGGCGTTCGGCTTGAGTTCGACCCCGAAGCCCTGCGCGAAATGGCCGAGTTCGCTTTCAAGGTCAACGAGCAAACAGAGAACATCGGTGCCCGGCGCCTGCACACCATCATGGAGCGCGTGCTCGAAGACGTAAGCTTTCTCGCGCCCGATGTTGCGCGAAACTCCGGCTCCCCCGAGCAGGCTGCAGCGCTCACCAAGGATGGGGCCAACGAAGCGATTGCTCCTCTTCCGTACAACGAGCGCATGACCGCTTCCGGTCCGGAAAAAGTCTTTACCATCACGCCCGAATACGTTCGCCAGATGGTCGCTGCGGTCGTGAAAGACAACGATCTGAGCAGGTACATTCTCTAGTTATTTGTCGAGGCGCGCTGAAGAGGTCACTTCGCGATGCTCACTGAAAGCTCGAGATTGAACGTGAAGGTCGATCCCGGTGGAACAGAGGCCTTCCGATTGATCGCGATCGGCGAAGTGGTTACGCGGTAGAGCCTCCCGTTCACAAATATTGAGTTCAGCTCAATGCTGTACTGCGGATCTTTGTTGATTAGCCCGGCCGCGGACGCCCCGGCAGCAATCACCGTGATCCCGTCGACCTGCACCGGTCGTGTGAGCGTTGCTGTGAAACCTGCGCCCTTCTCGGCGCTCTTGGTATTGACCGCATCGTCCAGCTTCACCGTGAAGGGTGTCATCACTGGGACCGTGATGCGGCCACTTCGAGGATCGGCTCCCGCGGCGCCGACCGTAATGGAAATGAGTGCAACAAGAGCGATGGCTGCACAGTGCTTCCGAAACAATCTCATTGAATCTCTCTTTACCATCTACGGAATTAACGTTCGCTCCGGCAACTGCGTTCCGGCTACGTCGTTACCTCAATGCGATCATTTCTGCGAATGGTATTGCAACAGATTTTGGCATCGGACCGGTTTCGTTGGTACCACAGCTGAGTTGGACTTGGGGGTTTTCTTTCGCTACCCCAACTTGATCAGAGAAAATGATCTGAGCTGGGTCTGTTCCTTGAGGAAGCCTGCTGATCGCATTTCCTGCATTGAGAACCGCGATGAATTCCCGCCTTCCTTTGTCCACATTGCTGTCACAGGTGCTCGTCGCTTTCATCATCGAATTCGACAATGAATTCGAGCATCGCGTTCCCCACCGCACCTCCGACTTCGGTGGATCGCGCTCCGACCCCTATCTCGTTTCAATGGTCTTGTGGCTGATGGCGCTGCGCCACGTTCCCGAGCAGGGAATTACAGCCGGGGAACTGAAACATCACTCCGGACTATCCAAAAAACAGCTTCGTCAGCTCCTCGAGCGGTTGAGTGTCTGGTGGGGATACTTATCCATCGAACCTCAAGCAAATCAACCCGAGGCCGCATGGATCGTCCGTCCGACTGCGGGCGGCCTCAAAGCCATCGCCGTCTGGCGGGACCTGGCCGCCATCCTCGAACAGCGGTGGCGCCAGCGCTTCGGCCACGACTCCATCCGCGATCTCGTCCAGACTCTCGAAGCAGTCGTAGGGCAGCTTGATCCGGGTATGCCGGACTATCTGCCGATCCTTGGATACGAGTTGAAGAGCCGCTTCCCCGAAGACCACTCATCACCGCATACCGCAGACAACCAGCCGCGCACCCTACCGATCCTTCTATCCAGGGTCCTGCTGGCGTTCGCGATCGAGTTTGAAACCGAAACCGGATTCTCCCTCGCCGTCTACGCCAACTTTCTGAGGCTCGCCGCCGAAAGGGACGTGCGCGTCAAAGACATCCCTCGTCTTTCCGGTGTGTCAAAAGAAGCCACCGCCATGGCGCTCGATCGTCTTCAAAAACAAGATCTCGCCGAAGTGAAAAACGAGTCATCCGCAAGCCGCTTCAAGGTCCTCGCCCTGAATGCCGAAGGCCGCAAGAAGGCAGAGGTATGCACGAAGCATTTGCAGACGATTGAGACCCGCTGGCAAGAGCGATTCGGTGCAGGTCACATCACGAGGCTGCGGGCATCGCTTGAGTTCCTCATTCACGCCGAATCCGGCGAGGGCCCCACACTCCTGATGCAGGCCATCGCTCCATACCCAGACAACTGGCGCGCACAGGTGCCGCCGCGCGAAGTCTTGCCCCACTATCCCATGGTGCTCCATCGAGGCGGTTACCCCGACGGCAGCTGAAGGCGCCATCAGAATTGGCCAATTTTTTGCGGCACGGTTTCCATTGCGAGTCGGCAAATTCCTGTGCTACCTTCAATCCGTACCTCGGCAGTCCGCGCCGCAGCATCAATAAGCGGGCTCTACCTGCACTCTCCTGCTCCGAGGGAATGTGGATGGAGGCGTATCGAGCACCTGGGAAAGGTGTGTCGCGTTCGCATCACCGTTCCTTCGACTCCACGCATCCCAACCTTGTCGCCGCATTTACGCAGAATGCGAGCATGGAGAGACGCATGAGCCCATCCGCGCAACACCACGCCATCAACTACATCGAATTCACCACCACCGACATCGCCGCCACAAAGGCGTTCTACGAGAAAGCCTTCAGCTGGAATTTCCAGGATTACGGGCCCGATTACATCGCCTTCGATAAGGACCACGCCGGCATCGACGGCGGATTCCGCAAGGGCGACCCGACGCAGTCGCAGAGCGACACCGCCCCGCTCATCGTCCTATACTCGCAGGATCTGAAAGCCACGCAGGACGCCATCATCGCTGTCGGCGGTTCCATCGTTGTCCCCACCTTCGATTTTCCAGGAGGCAAGCGCTTCCACTTCACCGACGGCCAGGGAAACGTACTAGCCGTCTGGTCCGAGTAAATACGGCCAACAAACAAAATGCCCCGGCGGCCTTAAAGCCCCGGGGCATTTTCTGATTACTGTTCACTGCTCTTAATTCAATTCCGGGGCCGGCAGCGCCTTCCGCTTTTTCAGTTCTTCGCGGACCAGCGACAATCCCAGAATGCACCGCTCAAACCCGTCGGAGAGCCGTGCGAACAACGGCGCCTCTTTCTCGTACTCGAACATGTTGAACTGGCTCACAATAAAGTAGCTTTCTTTGCCTGCGTGGATCAGCTCCGACAGGCTCGGATGCGGCACGCGGCGTCGCGTGCCGGCTACGTTGGCCTCGGGGTACATCCCGCCGACAAAGAGCGCATAATCGCCGATGTACTTGCGCATGGCGCGTTCCGCATCGAACGAGGTCGCAGTGCCATTCACCGGATCGGCTGCCAGGATCATGGCCTCCAGCTCTTCAATCGGATGCCCTTCGGCATCGCGGACCTGGTAAAGCCTGTCGGTTTGTGAGAATTCGCAGAGCAGGTGCGCCACGTAACCCGTCACGTCAGGATCATGCAATCCCAACTTGCCTTCGTAGCTGTTGCGAACAACCTGCTGAAAGAACGGCTCAAGTGGATGATTCTGGCCTTGCATACAAACCTCCCGTAAGCACTTTCGCGCAATCGGCACTGCTTGTGCAGTGGCCGGTCAGCTCATGTCGTGCAGCCGGGAAAACCAGCCACCACCGATTTACATAGTGTTGACACAAAGATTAGCCCAAATGTTGCTACGACTAAAGGGGGAGGCGCAAGTTTGTTGGCAGAGTGGAATGTTAATTGCAAAGGGTGAAAACACGGATCGTTGACCCCAGGGACATTGTGCCTGTCCCTGGGGCACGAACCACCAGACCACTTATAGGACCGCTTCCTTCTAGAAATAGGGCTAATGTACGGGTGCTGGTGGATTTATCGTTCGCCACAACTCCCTGCGGGCAATGGCGAGACCGAGAATGCAATGCTCAAACGAATTCGAAAGTTGCCCGTACAACGCAGCTTCTTTTTCATACTCAAATACATTGAACTGGCTAACGATGTAGTAGCTCTCCTTGCCCACGCGAATGAGCTCAGCCAAAGTAGGCTTCTGCGAGCTGCTATTCGGGTCCGATTCGATGGCCTCGGGGCACATTCCGGCAAGAAACAGCGTGTAGTCGCCGATGTACTTACGAATCGCACGCTCGGCGATGAATGATCGGGCCGTGCCGTGGACCGGGTCAGAGGCGCGCACCATCTCTTCAAGCTTCTCGATCTGCCGCCCCTTCGAATCGCGCAACCGGAAGAGATTGTTAGCGTCCGTAAAATCGCAAAGCATGTGCGATACGTAGCTCGTGATCTCAGGACCCAGCCCAAGCCGGCCTTCGTAACTATTCCGAACTGCCTCATGGAAGAACGGTTCGAGAGGATGAGTTTGCACCTGCATGCGGGTCCCCGGATAAACGCGACTTTGGGAAACGATGAATTCGGGTGCAACGTGCGCAGCCCGGAACCACCCCCGGCCATCGCTGGATTTTGTCTTGCGTTGAAATGAACTTTAGCGGAATTGTAGCACTGGAGGATGTGAGGTAAATCACTTCACTGGCGGTGAAACATCCATTGGTAACCAGCCGTAGAACTGCAGGGATAAATCGGCTTTGAAAGTACACGGTTTAGGCCATGCTGTCAGAGGCAAATAAATGCTGGGCTCTATAGCAAAACCAGAGTGCGATTCAAAGTGTCTTAGGCGCATCCCCATATTGCGCCCGAAGCACTTGCAGGGCGTCGAGGTTATCGTGTCGCCATGCATCGTAATCCCTTCGGCGTACGGTCACACCTAACACGGACCATTCTCTGTGGCATACCGACAGGATTCGATCATTGGGAGTGTCGACAGGTGTAATTCGAGCGTCGTTGACGACGTAGGAGCCTTTTACCCACCCGCGCCGGGTCAAGTGCCAAATCCGCCTTTTGTCAGTTACAAACACGCCCCTCATGTTACGCTCCGAATGCTTGCATCAGGAGATGGTGTATTCCCAGGAAGTTTAGTCGGTCCGGGATGTCGGCTGGTCTATCTGCGGCCGGCAGAGATCATCGCCCAATGTCTAAAAAAAGAGCGGCCGCAGGCGGCCTTTTTTGCAGATTCAGCAATAGGGTCAAGCTGTAACTGCCGCACCGCCGTACTCACCAGTCGGCAGCGTAACGCGAAACTCAGTCCGGCCGCGCTTCGACTCGACCTCAATTGTCCCGTCGTTATGTCGCACGAGGCGGCGAACAATATCAAGCCCAAGGCCCATTCCCTGTCCGATCGGCTTGGTCGTAAAAAACGGATCAAAGATCCGTGCCAGGTCCTGCGCCGGAATCCCCGGCCCATCATCGATAATGCTGACGAAAACGTGTTGACCCTCGCGCCTCGCACGCACATCCACGTGGCCTCCGTCAGTAACTGCATCCAATGCGTTGTCAATCAGGTTTCCCCAGATCTGGTTCAGTTCGGCAGCAAAGCCGAGCACTGGTGGCAGATTGACTTCGAGTTCAACGGCGACCTCAACCGATTTCTCCCGCGCTTTCGACCTTAGAACGGCGACGGTGTTGCCCAGGCTCGGCCCGAGATCCACAAACTGGGCCACCATCGCCTGATCCATGTTGGTGAATCCCTTGATCGCCATCACCAGGCCGGAGATGCGCATCGCGGCGCTCTGAATTCCCGAAGCCAGTCGGCGAACCGCGCAGCCGGCGGCAGCCCATCGCAGAACCGCACTCAATGTGGAGCCTGACACCAATGCTGCGAGCTGGTCGAGCGCCTCGAAGGTCACTTCAGTGTCGGCCAGCATCCCCGCATCCGTCGCGCCCAGCTCGTGCCGCACAAGCCAATCGGCAATCGCCTCTTCGCGATCCGACTGCTCCAGGCATGTCCGCACCGTTTGTGTCTCTGCGGCCATGCACGACACGAGAATCGCATCGACGGCAGCCAGTTGAGCATCGCTCAGTTTCGCAGCGCCAAGCGCGCGCGTGGCAATCTCGGTGTCTTCCAGCCGGTCCTCAAGCAGTGCGGCACTACGTTCGATCGCCGATGCCGGGTTATTCAGTTCGTGGGCCAGGCCTGCGGAAAGCTTGCCCAGCGAGATCATCTTCTCGTTCAGCAGATCGCTTGATGTGAACAGGCGTGCGCGATCGAGCATGGTGCGCACCAGGATCGACGTGATTTCAAAGCATTCGTGTGTCAGCGCGCGAAGATGCTCCCGGTCGAGAGCCAGAATCTCTGTGGGCTCCTGCGCAACGGCATCTCCCGGTGGGTTTACCAGCCGCGAGTAAGGCAGCACTCCCGACACATCGCCTCTACGCCATTCAATGATTTTCTGCGGACCCGAGCCTCGGTCCACCGAAAGCGACACGTGCCCGGACAGTACCACGTAGAGCCCTTGAACCTGCATACCCTTGTGCGACAGCACCTCACCGGCGTTGAGGCTGCGAAGAGTCCCGTGTGCAGCCAGCCAGGCAAGCTCTTCGCGGGGCGCTGCTCCCAGCGTCTTGTGCTCTGCCAACCGATCAATCAGATCGCTTGCGGTCATGTTCATGCCGTTTCTAGATGCGGTTCCCGATTATTCCTCATCAAGGTACCAGATAGAAAGCGGGATGAACCGGCGCAGGTTGCGGCGAGGATGCGTGCGAACTGCGCGGCAGCAAAAAGGGCGGCCCAGGGCCGCCCTTTTCTGCATTCGTATAGATTCTGCTTAGACCGCAGCCGGTGCGCGCGACTCCAGTTCCGCCAACCGCTTTGCCAGCAGTTTCTCCAGGTTCACCAGCGCAGCCGAGAAGCCCTCGATGCCCTCTTCCAGTTTGTCCGATGCCATCTTATCGGCTGCATGCATCTTCTTGAACGTGGCTTTGTCGACCACGATGCGCTCGATCGGCAACGATTTGGCGGCCTCGGGATCGAGCTTGCGCGGCAGATCGCCTTCGGTCTTCTCCAACTCGGCAAGAAGTTGCGGCGAAATGGTGAGCAGATCGCAGCCGGCAAGCTCCTTGATCTCGCCAATATTGCGGAAGCTCGCGCCCATCACCTGCGTCTTGTATCCGAATTTCTTGTAGTAGTCGTAAATCTTGGTCACAGATTGCACTCCGGGATCATCGGCGCCCTGGTAATCCTTGCCGGTGTCTTTCTTGTACCAATCCAGAATGCGGCCCACGAAGGGCGACACCAGCGTCACGCCCGCTTCGGCAGCGGCCACGGCTTGGTGAATGCCGAACAGCAGCGTCAGGTTGCAGTGAATGCCCTCTTTCTCCAGAACCCGCGCCGCCTGGATGCCTTCCCACGTCGACGCGATCTTGATCAGAACATGATCCCGCCCGATATTTGCCTTGTCGTACTGCGCAATTATGCTGCGTGCCTGCGCAATCGTGGCCTCGGTGTCATACGAAAGGCGGGCATCGACCTCAGTCGAAACGCGGCCCGGCACAATCGCCAGGATCTTCTTGCCGAACGCGATGGCTAGCCCTTGAAACGCCAGGTTGGCAACGTCCTTGTCGCTCGCGCTGTCGCCCAGCTCCTTTTTCGCGTCCATGATGACGCTATCGACGATCGGCTGATACTGCGGCATTTGCGCAGCCGCGGTAATCAGCGATGGGTTCGTGGTGGCATCGGTGGGACGAAACTTCTCCATCGCTTCAATGTCGCCGGTGTCAGCAACAACGGTCGTGTATGTACGCAGCTGTTCAAGCAGATTCTGTGGCATTTTTCCTCCTGGGAAGGAACCCCGGCGCGTGCGCCTGGCTCCAGTGTACCGCTGTATAGGATGCTTCCGCACCCCTCGACGTTTCGTCGGCCTAGGGGGGCTGATTCAATCCACTTCCTTGACAGATTTGAGACCTCCGTGCGACCTTCTTTGCGAATTTCCCGTGAACAGACGGGTAAGATGACTGCCAATGGCATTTCTCAGCGATCTTGATCCTTTAGTCGTGGTCGCGACCTTCGTGACAGTTCTTGTTTGCTCCTTTGTAACATTCCAGAATATCCAGGACTGGCGGGATCATCTGAAGATTGAAATTGACGGCCGGGCAACTTTAATCATGTTCCTCGGAATAGCGCTCATCGTCGGCGCCTTCAGCTCTTATTCGCCCAATGCGAATGCACCTCGCAAGACGGTGGAGGGCATTGCCCGGTTTGTTGGCAAGGCGCAGGGCAGGGGCTCGTTCACTGAATTCATTTGTGCCACCAGCTGCCGGCAGACTGGCGGATATGCTTTGGCTCTCCACAACGAGGCCGCAGAGGTTACCCGCATTGGCTCGACCTACGAATTCACCTATCTTGAGCGCCCTGTCGGGAATGCTTTTGCTGGAATCTCACTCCGGGTAATTGCAATATCGGAACCTGATTCCCGCCGAGTACTCTACGTGCTCGATCTCACGAATCATCCCTATCGAATCGCTGTATATCTGCTCGACGTCGCATTGCTGGTCTGCACCGGTCTTCTTGCTGGATTACTCAATCGCAGTCACCATCTTGGAGACTCTGACGAGAGCACCTCCGATGATGAAGAGCAGAAAGAACACGAGGAGGTGCCGAGAGGATCGGGACCAATCTCACTCGGCCTGGAATCGAAAGACGCCGGTTAGCCTCTATCTCATCTGGGCTGGAATGTATTCGACAGAACGCCTAGCCCGGAAATTTCAACATCGACCCGATCGCCCGCGTTCAGCGGTCCCACGCCCGCCGGCGTCCCCGTCAGCAGCAAATCGCCCACCTCAAGCGTAATCGCCGCCGTGATGTAGGCAAGAAGCTCTGGTATCGGGAAAATAAAATCCTGCGTCGATCCATGCTGCTTCAACTCGCCGTTGACACGCGTTTCAAGCGTGAGTCCTTTCTCGGGATCAACATCGCTCGTCACCACGGGTCCCACTGCGCAGAACGTGTCAAAACCCTTGGCGCGCGTCCACTGCCCATCCTTCTTCTGCAAATCCCGCGCCGTGACGTCATCGGCAATCGTGTATCCGCGTACATAACTCCGCCAGTCGGCACTCGCCCCCAGCTTGCTGGCCCGCTTGCCGATCACCAGTGCCAGTTCGCCTTCAAAATCCACGCGCTCTGATTGCGGCGGCATCAGCACTATGCCCTTGTGTCCCAGCAATGAGGATGGCGGCTTGAAAAACAGCAGCGGCTCCGTGGGGACTTCGTTCCCCAACTCCCTGGCATGGTCGCGATAATTGCGTCCCACGCAGACAATTTTCGACGGCGTCACCGGAGGCAGAAGCTCCGCATCATTCAGCGCCAACGGTTCAAAATCGAATCCCGCCGGATCGGTCACCAGGTCATTGACTGCCAAAGCCCGCGCATGAGCCAGGTGAAACGCGAGGTCCTCCTCCGGCGCCGGAGCCAGATCCACGATCCACGGCTCGCCGCCTCGCTCCTCGACCGACCCGTACATGACCTGATTCTCAAATCGAAAACGGCAGTACTTCATTCCTGTCTCCCTGGGCACCCCGAACTACTGCCGAGGAACCGTCTCCCCCGCCTCAGCTGAGCGCGCGCTTTCGTGGCCGCCCTTGTCCACTGCGCTTACAGCATAGCGATACGTATGTCCCGCCTCAACACCGGCATCATGAAATGCCGGCGCGATCGCCGGGGTGGCCGGAGAAATCCGCTGCCACTCCCCATCGCCCTCGCGGCGATAAACAAGATAACCGGCCAGTTCCGGATCAAGATCCGGCTGCCAGCTCAAATCAATCGCCGGCCCCGCGCCATTTTCGCCACTCGTCGCCACCGCCGCCAATCCCTTCGGCACCTCCGGTGGAAACACATCCTTCACTTCCACATCGACCGGTGCGGAAAACTCCCCGGCCAGTTCCAGCGTCTTCCCCTCTACATCCACGCGGCTCACGCGTTGCGCCCGATATTCATAGCTCTCGCCCATGCGCACCGTTGTGTCCATGGCGCGGCTCTGCCCCGCGCCTTCTTCCACCAGCAGCGTCTCGTGAATCGCCTCCGGCGCCGGAGCCAGCGGTCCATGCTCCGGTTTCGACGCCGGCGGCGTCAACAATTTCCGCTGCAACCTCACGGCTGTGTTTTCACCATCCGTCGTCCAGCGCAAGACCACGCCTTGTTTGCGCAATTCCGCCTTCAGTCCATCAACAGGTCGCGGCGCCGCGCCCGCTAGAATCGTTACCGCATTCGACAGCCCTGCGGACCGGCCTTTCTTGTTTCGCAACTCCACACAATACCGAACCGGCCGCGTCTCACCGCTCGTCAGCGACCCAGGCAGCGCGTCCGTATAGCTTCCCGGCTTGCCCGGAGCGACACTCAAATCCGTCCCCACCGGCCTGCACGATCCCGCTCCTTCGCGTCTGCAGATACGCACTGCCAAAGCGTCTTTCAATGCAGTCTTGTCCGTATTGCGCTTCGGCATCGTCCACGTCAGGGCAACACGGTCGCCTGTCCGAACGGCCGACAAATCCGTCACCGGGTCCGGCAGATTCAGCGACGGCGGCTGCGGCGCCCCCGGCGTTCCGCATCCCGAAAGCAATGCGCACAGCACAACCGCCAGCGCAGCCCAGGCCTTTCGCTCAAACGAACTCATCGCTTTCAGTCTAATTGGAGCGACGCAAGTTGCAGGCTGGCATGGGCGGCCAGCCGCCGTTTTGGCGGGTCTGAGTAAAGGAAGGAGGCAGCACGTGTTGTGGCTTGGCCGATCGTCAAACCGGCTTTGAGGCGTTACAGTCCGCGCCCGGACTAGACCTGTTGCACATAGCGCCAGCGCATCGTCACGTCAACGCCGCTCGCTGAGATTACACCGCCTTGAAGAAAATGGCCCCTCAAGAATCCTCCCGAGAACTGCGTCCCATCCGTGTATTTCATTTCCACTCGAGAATTGTCTTTGGGATGAGTGTTTGGGTCTCTGGGGTTAAACTTGCGCCATTCATTCTTCATGCACTGATCTTAACAGAAGGCGATGTTTCTTATCCCCTGGGGACATCGTCAGTGGAACCGAAGTCCCCGTCCGTCAGGTTGAGCCTGGATTACCAGAGATAGCTCAAACAGTTCAGGCTTGGTGTTGCGCTTTGAATCGCCGCGCCTTCATCCGATTCCCGCAGACCTTCATGTCGCACCATCGCCGCGTATGGTTCTTGCTGGTATCCAAAAAAAGCCATCGGCACTCCGGGTTGCCGCACGCCCGCACCCGCTCCATCTCGTTTGAAGTCATCAACTCCGCCGCGCTCAGCGAAAGCAGCCACAGCGGCAACTCCGGAAAGGAAGCGGCCGACGACAATTCCCAGGCAAGTTTCGCTTCGGCCGGATGTAACCTCTGTGATTGCCGCGCCCTTTTGAAATACCGTTCAAGCGTCGCGACCGTAGACGCAGGCATCTCTTCGCCGTCAAGCGAAGCATACAGAACCATCGCTGCCGCCTCCCGCAACTCCCGCACCGCGGAAACAACCTGAGCCGCCTTGGACTCGCTCGCAGAGCGAAGCAACCGCCGCGCCTGCGAATTTCCAATCAGGCCCGACTGCTCCGCAAACCGCAGCACTGCGCCATAATCTGTCAGCAGTTCTTCCGGCGGAGGCTCTTCGCGAAAGCGCCAGTCAAGCGTGTTCACCAGGTCGAGAGCAGGCTGACCGCCAATGAGCTCGAAGACTTGCTTTACTGTTCGAGGACGCGCCTCATTTATCGACCGATTCGCCACTGCTAACCTCTCAAACCATCTTGACAGGTTATATGGAAGATGTAAACATGGTAACTCTCTATGGCTGATTCAACGGTTACCATGCGCGCCGAAGACAAAGGATCTGAATCCTATCGGATTCGTCTGTTTTTATCCTTTTTCGCCATCTACATCCTCTGGGGAACCACATTCCTCGCTATCCGCATTGCCGTTGAAGAGTTGCCCCCGCTCTTCGCCGCCGGAGCTCGCTTCTTTACCGCCGGCGTTCTGCTCTACGCCTTCATGCGGGCCAGGGGTGAAGCCAAGCCAACGCTACCGCAGTGGCGAAACCTCACCATCATGGCGCTCCTCATGTTCGTCGCCGAATATGGCCCGCTCTTCTGGGCAGAGAAGTACGTGCCCTCCGGCGTCGTCTCCGTTCTGGCGGCCACCCTGCCGATTCTCACCCTGGTTCTCGAGATGCTCATCCTCCGACAGCAGCGCATGCGCCCAATGCTGGCGATCGCCACGGTCCTCGGTTTTGTGGGTGTCGCGGTTCTTCTCATACCCGGCGGCAAGCAGCATCTCGCCATCGTCCCATGTCTCGCGATTCTCGCCGGCGCCACAACCTGGTCGCTCGGCTCGGTGCTCACGCGTTCCATGATCCTGCCCAAATCACGCCCCGTCACCGCCGGCGCTGCCATGATGCTGGGAGGCGCGATGCTCCTCGCGCTCTCTGCAGCCTTCGGTGAAATGCACCCGTTCCCGCACATCTCCCTCCGCGCCGTCGGAGCGCTGCTCTACCTCATCGTCTTCGGATCACTGCTCGCGTTTACGGCTTTCGTCTGGCTGCTCGCACACATGCCGGCCACGCGCGTCTCCAGCCACGCGTACGTGAACCCCATCGTCGCCGTAGCCCTCGGCTACTTCATGGCCGGCGAAGTCATCACCGCCCGCATCCTCACTGGCACGGCACTCGTCCTCATCAGCGTCTTCCTCATCCTGCGCCGCGACTGACCCATCGCACTTCCGGCAGGCATTGCTCACTCCACCCGCAGCGCCATCATCGGTTCCACCCGCGAGGCGCGCGTGGCCGGCAGCCACACCGCCAGCAACGCCACCGCTGCCAGCACCGCCGGCACTGCAACGAATGCCGTTGGATCCCACGTCTTCACGCCGAACAGGAAGCTCGCGATCAGGCGCGTGAGGCCGAACGAAGCCGCGATCCCGAGCACCATTCCGACCAGCGCCAGCCTCATGCCGTCCCACACCACCAGCTTGCGAATCGTTGCGCGGTCCGCGCCCAGCGCCATGCGAATCCCGATCTCCTGCGTTCGCTGCTGCACGGAGTATGCGATCAATCCGTAAATCCCGATTGCCGCCAGCACCAGCGCAATCGCGCCAAAGATCGTCAGCAGCATCATGTTGAAGCTCTGCCGCGATGTCGTCCTCGACACAATCTCCTCCATGGAGCGGATGCGCGCCACTGGAAAGCCCCCGCTGGCCTGCCGCAACTGCTCGGCGATCGCCGCACTCAGCTGTTTCGGATCGCCATGCGTGCGAACCGCCCAGCGCAGCGGAACGATCTTGGCATTCAGCGCCGTCATCGCATCCAGAACCTGCGAGTCCGGCACAATCATCAGCGGTGGCGTGTCCTGGTCCAGCCCCGCATCATGCGTGTTCCCCACCACGCCCACAATCTGGCGTGCCGGCTCTTCAAACGGCGGTCCCATTCCTTTGGCGATAAGAATCTGCTGCCCGATCGGATTCTCCTTCGGGAAGTACTGCTTCTCAAACGCTTCGTTGATGATCACCACGCCCGGCGAAGAGCCCGTGTCGGCATCGGTGAACTCACGCCCGCGCAGCACCGGGATCTGAAATACCTTGTAGAAATCCGGCGAAGCCTGCATCCATCCTGCGCCCTGTTGTCCCTTCGAAGGATCGACTGGGCGTCCCGCAATTGCGAATGGCAATCCAAACTGCCCATCCACCGGCAGGCAGCACGTGAATGCCGAGCTCTCCACGCCCGGTATGGCGTCCAGTCGCTGCCGCCCATCGCGCGAAAGCTGCGCAATGGCGGCGGTCTTGCTGAATCGGTCGCCATTCATCGACATCTCCATCGTCAACACGTTGTGCGCATCGAATCCGGCATTCACCCGGCGCAGCGCAACAAAGGTGCGAATCAGCAACGCCGCTCCCACCAGCAGCACCAGCGCCAGCGCAACCTCCGTAATCACCAGCAAAGATCGCGTCTTCGCCTGCCGGAAGCCCGTTCCCGCGCGGTTGCTGCTCTCCTTCAGCGTCGAATTCAGATCGGTGCGCGACACGCTGAACGCCGGGAACAGCCCGAACAGTATTCCCGTCGCACCCGACAACGCAAGCGTGAAGCCAAGCACGCGCCAGTCCACGCCCACGGCCGCGCCGTCCTCGCCGATCCGCGGCAGCCCCGCGGGGCTGATCGCCAGCAGCCACCGCACGCCGAGGAATCCAAGCGCGAGTCCCAGAACTCCGCCCAGTTACGGCCAGCAGAACGCTCTCCGTCAGCAGTTGCCGGATCACGCGCGCCCGGCTCGCTCCCAATGCCGAGCGAATCGCGAATTCGCGTTTGCGCCCCGTCGCCCGCACCAGCAGCAGATTGGCCACGTTGGCGCAGGCAATCAGCAGCACCAGCCCCACGGCTCCCAGCAGCACCAGCAGTGACGTCCGCGCATCGCGCACAATCGAGTCCCGCAGCGGCTGGACGGCAAAGCCCCCCTTCGGATCAGCATCAGGAAATCTCCGTCGGAATTCCGCATACGCCAGCTTCATCTGCGCATTCGCCTGCGCCACCGTCACGCCGGGTTTCAGCATCGCGGCTCCCAGAAAGAAATGTCCCTGGTTCGTGCTGTTCGGCTCAAACTGGAACGGAACCCAGATCTCCGCCTCCGGATCGGTCGCGAAATCTCGCCCCAGCACGCCGATGATCGTGTACGGTTCACCGCCCAGCGAAAGCGTCTGCCCAACCACTTTCGGATTCCCGCCAAACCTCCGCTGCCACAAGCCGTAGCTCAGCACCACCACGTGCCCGCCGTTCGGCGAATCCTCCTGTTGCGTGAAAGTGCGGCCCAGCATCACCGGCGCGCCAAACACGCGGAAGTAGCCCTCCGATACGTGAATTCCGTGGATCAGCTCCGGCCGGTCTCCCGTGATGTTGAACCCCGGTCCCGCAAAATCGTACGCCGCCACGTCCTTGAAGATCGAAGTCTGCCTCTGCCACTCCTGGAACTTCGGAATCGACGCGCCAGGCCCGCTCCCCTCCGGAGCCGTCAGGAGGATCTGCATAATCCGATCCGCATCCGGATACCCAAGCGGCTTCAGCAGCACCGCATTCACGACCGTGAAAATCGCCGTGTTCGCCCCGATCCCCAGAGCCAGCGCCGAAACCGCGGCAATCGTGAATCCCGGGCTCTTGATAAACAGGTGCAGCGCATGTTTCACGTCATTCCAGAGATCCGTCACTGTTGGCCACTCCGTTTCGGTGCTGCCAGAGATAGATTTGCAGGGGGAAGTGCGACACACTCTAGACGTGCCACCATCGTGATTCGTTAACAGTTAGCCGCTGATTTGTGACGGATGGGCCGCTCCCATGCCGTATCCTTGCCTACGATATCGAAAGGGACCGGTTCCGTGCTGATCTTTGCCGCAATTCTGGCCATCTTTGTCTACGGAATGATCGCCGCCATGCTGGGCACCATTCTGCCCGAGCTTTCTGAGCGCTTCCACCTCACGCCCACGCAAAATGGCACCATCGCCTTCGTGCAGGCGCTTGGCCTCATCATCGCCTCGCTCGGCGTTGGGCCGCTGCTCGATACCCAAGGCGACAAAGTCGGGCTCATCCTCGGTCTCGCGTGCATCGCCGTTGCGCTGTTCCTGTCTGCCGCGCTCGTCGGGATTCCGCCCAATTCTGCTGCTGCTGTTTCTGCTCGGCATGGGCGGAGGCATCGTCGTCACCGGCGCCAACGCGCTCGCCAACAGCGTCAGCGGCGAACACAGCGCCATCGCGCTGAACCTTGTGAACCTCTTCTTCGGACTCGGCGGCCTCACCACCCCCTTCATCGCCGCCAACCTCTTCAAAAAGAACTGCTTCGCGACTCTGCTACACCGTCGCCTCGCTTACCGTGGTCGCGCTCATCGTGCAGGCAATCTCAAAAATGCCCGCGCCCAGCGGCAACGCTCAGTTTCTTCTCGCCAACGTTGGCCCGATCCTCGGACGCCCGCTCCTCTTCATGCTCGGCCTCTTCCTTTTCCTCTACATCACCTGCGAAGTCGGCGTCTGGAACTGGCTCCCGCGTCATCTCATCGCCCAGGGCATTCCCGAGTCGCGCGCTCTCAACATCCTCTCGCTCGGATTCGCGCTCGGCCTGCTCATCGGCCGCGTCGGCGTTTCGCCGATCCTGGCCCACACTCCGCCCATCGACGTGACGCTCGGCGCATCCATCGCCATGGCCATCACGACGTTCCTCATGCTCCAAACCAACAAGCCCGGACCGGCCTTCGCCCTTGTCTTCATTGCCGGCCTGTCCATGGCCCCCGTCTTTCCCACCACGCTCGCCATCACCGGCGCTGCCTTTCCACGCATGACCGGAACTGCGCTCGGATTCGTCATCACCTGCGGATGGGTCGGCCTGGCCGTCAGTTCCTGGATCATCGGCGCCATCGCCGGCGGCGACCCAAAGCGGCTCAAGAAGGCGCTGCTCCTCTTCCCAGCCTCCGCCGTTCTGATGGTGGTTCTGAACCTCGCAATCCGATCGGCCTTGCGGTAAAGATTCATGAGGCGAAAAACAAGGGTGCCCCATCCATGACGCAGTTTCACCGCGGCATGGGTGGGAAAGCACGAACTCCGATTTCCGGGAAACGCTTCTATCCATGTTGGCAGCGACAGAAATACAATAGGCACATTCATGACAGCCAGCACTTTTCCTGATTCCGTCGCGTCCTCCGCCGATCGCACCCGCCAACGGTACAACCTCTTCCTCCTTCTCGTAGCCGGCCTCGGCGGCCTGCTCTATGGCATCGACGTAGGCATCATCGGCGGCGCGCTGCCCTACCTCGAGGCCACTTCCAAGCTCGATCCATCGCAGCTCTCCATCATCGTGGCCGCGGTTCTGCTCGGCAGCGTCTTCTCCACGCTCTTCGCCGGCATGCTCGCCGACTGGATGGGCCGCAAGCCCCTGATGATCCTCAGCGGCGTGGCCTTCATCCTCAGCATCCCGGTCATCGCGCTTTCCCACGGATACGCGCCGCTCTTCTTCGGCCGGCTCCTTCAGGGCATGAGCGGCGGATTTATCGGCATCGTCGTCCCGCTCTACCTCGCCGAGTGCCTCTCCGCTTCGACCCGTGGCAAAGGAACCGGCGTCTTCCAGTGGCTGCTGACCTTCGGCATCGTCGCTGCCGCCCTTATCGGTATTTTCTTCAGCTATCGCGTCGATGCCGTCGCGCGACTCGGCGACCCGAGCGCGCTCTATACGTTCAAAGATCATGCATGGCGCAGCATCTTCTGGGTATCGCTGCCTCCGGGCGCGCTCTTCGTCCTCGGCGCCTTCATGGTCACGGAGTCGCCCCGCTGGCTCTATCGCCGCAATCCCGAAAAAGCCCGCGCCGCGCTCCTCCGCTCCCGCACCCCCGAACAGGCAACCATTGAGTTGCACGAGATGGAGACCGCCTCAAAACCTGCCGTCGCCACCGGCCAAAAGGTCCGCGATTCGCTTCTGCGCCGCAAATACGTCATTCCTTTCCTGCTCGCCTGCGTCATCCTCGCCTGCAACACCGCCACCGGCATCAATTCGGTCATCGGATTCAACACCAATATCCTCCTGCAAAGCGGTCTGTCCGACCTCCAGGCACATTGGGGATACGTCCTCTTCACCGCCTTTAATTTCTGCTTCACGGCCATCGGCATGATGCTCGTCGACCGCAAGGGCCGCAAGTTCCTCTTTGTTCTCGGCACCAGCGGCATCATCCTATCCATGGTCACCGTCGGAACTTTGTTCAAGCGAACCGAGCGCCAGAATGTCGATTGCCGCAGCCAGATTCAATCGCTCGTCACTCCGGACCAGCAACTGACATTCCAGTTCAACCAGGCCGAAGCCCAACGCCTGCTCGCAGCCAGCGGCGCCACCCGTGACGACATTCAGTCCGGCCGTGCGTCCTTCGCCATCATCTTTTCCTATGGCGACTTTACCGGCACCACGAGCTATGTCCGCTCCGATGATCCCGCAACCCCGCCGCTCAAAATCACGCGCGACGGCGCGGTCCCAGCCAACAAGGTGCAGGCTCTCTTCAACAATCCTTTTGCAGACTATGAAGCGTCGAAATCGGCGCCTCTCAAAATCGAGAAGGCAATTCTCGGTCCGGTCCCCAGCGAGAATCACGGCTGGCTCATCGCCTTCTTCATCTATATGTTCGTTGCCTTCTACGCCACGGGCCCCGGCGTCTGCGTCTGGCTCGCGCTCTCTGAACTCATGCCCACGCGCATCCGCTCCAACGGCATGAGCATCGCCCTCGTCCTCAACCAGCTCGTTGCGGCAATCCTCCAGGCCGTCTTCCTGCCCTTCGTGAGCAAACACGGCTACTCGTCGATGTTCTACCTGTTTGCGGGATTCACGGTCATCTACTTCCTGACCGCCGCATTCCTGCTCCCCGAGACAAAAGGCAAGACCCTGGAAGAGATCGAAGCGCACTTCGAAGGGCGGGCCGAACGTTGAGAGGCCTCTGTCAGCGGTTGGAACGCACTATTTGCCGGCGCGACCTCGGATTGACGAACCGCGTCGTTCTAAAGGGTACAAAACGCTGACTTCAGTGTGACCGGAGAGACAAGTCTATCCGCCGTGGCCACCCTGGCCGCCGCAGCCACCCTGGCCACCGCCACCACCTTGGCCACCGCCGCCACCCTGACCACCGCCGCCACCCTGTCCGCCGCAGCCGCCCTGGCCGCCACCGCCGCCTTGGCCGCCACCACCACCGCCGCCGCCCTGGCCACCACCACCGCCCCCGCTTTGGCCACCACCACCGCCGCCGCCTTGGCCACCGCCGCCGCCTTGGCCGCTACCGCCACCCTGACCGCCGCCACCACCTTGGCCGCCGCCACCTTGGTTGCCGCTGCCACCACCTTGACCGCCGCCACCACCTTGGTTGCCGCCACTGCCCTGGTTGCCGCCGCTTCCCTGGCCGGTGCCAGATCCCTGGCCGCCGCTGCCGCCTTGGCCGCCACCATTGCCCCCGGGGTTGCCGAGGTTTCCCGTGTTTCCGAAAGCGTCATTCGCGGTTACGGAGATGTGCGAGAATGCGCTGCCAACCCCCGACGCAAATGTATGAAGCCCCGCGACCGCGGCAAGGGCCAGCATCGAGACGATCAGCAAATACTCGACCATGGGGCCTCCGTCTTGGAGCCGCCATGCCGTTCTCAGGAAACAAGAGAGTCTGGGGAAGAAGCACTTCATGGAAAACCACCTCGGGGAACAACCGGGGCCCGTTGCGAGCACCTCCAGAAAAACGGTCGGCTTGGAACGCCGTGGCTGAGGCACGCACTATAACATAGTGATCATCGAGCCACAATCCCACGCAGGCAAGCCTTAAGTACACACCCCAAAGTACCTGTTTGTCGAGTTACTGGAATCCGCCGGCTGCAGCGCACCAGCCTGAAGTTGTTCCGACTGTCGTCTTTTGTCAAGCCCTGCCGCAGTAAATTATTGTTAAGTTTAAGCGGTACAGTGTGTTACCGACCCGCTGGATTTGCAGGTAATTTCCGTGTTTGAGCGCATGATGTTTTCAATGCAGCCAGAGCCTGGCCGGTTTAAAGGTGTCTCCCGCCCGGCGGACCCATCGCTGCTTCAGTCTCGTGCCTCTAAGTCTCTTGTTAAGAAGAATCTACGGCTAAGTCAAATACCAGGAGGTACTTGACAACCATTCCGTCTGTAACCTTATGTCACCGGACAATTTATCTATTGAGACGGGGATATAGGGGGGTACCTCGGGATGACGATGTGGAAAACTCGAACAGACAATCCAGAGCAAGGAGTTTGCCGATGGAGCGGGAACTGACATTTCGCATCGTCCTGGAGAAACCGCCGGCGGGCGTAGACTTTGCGCTCCAGAAAGGGAAGGGCAATCGCTACGAAACGATTCAGAAGCAAAGATCCGGAACTCATGATCTGCGCTTTGAGTTCACCGCCCGAGCCGTACCCGGTGCGAAAGGTGCGGATCCGAACTTGCTCGGACCCTTCGTTCAAGGCCCCTCCGGCGCACGATTTGTCTACCTCGATATAGGCGCCGCCGCCGGTCAAATCGACTCAAGCTGGAGCCGGCGCCTCAAGGTTCCACTCACCGGCATCACGGCTGAGATACTCAGTCGAGTCGACAAGGACCCCAAGCTGATCCTGGAAACCCACGTCCCCGGAACCGGCAAGGACGGCGGCCCCAACTGCGCCACCGTAAAACCCTTCGCCGGATGGAAATTAGTCCAGTCCTCGCCTAAGTGAAAAAGTGCTCCAAAGAAACCCTTGATCGAAAGTCACCAGATTGGTCGAAGGTCTTCTATCGAAGCGCCACAAAATATCGGCTGTCATGTTGAGCGAAGCGCAGCGGAGTCGAAACATCTGCGGTTGTTTCTAGCGACTTCACGCTCGAAGCACGATCCGCCGCCGTTGGTCCCTCGGTCCCTTGGTCCCTGCTTCTCGGTCCTAAGCTTCGATCACAGCCTTCGAAAGATTCCGCGGCCGGTCCACATCGACGCCACGCTCCAGAGCCATCGCATAGCTGAAAAGCTGCAGTGGAATCACTTCCGGAATGGGCAGCAGGTGCTCGCTGGCCGGCTCAACAAACACGCAATCTGTAGCCAGCGAGGACACGTCGCGGTCGCCGGTGTTCGCAATCGCAATCACCCGCGCGCCCTGCTTCTTCATGTCGTCCAGTAGTTGCAGCGTCTTCTCGTAACGCAGCACCGAATCGTCCACGTCGCGATCCACCGTTGCCAGCGCTACCAGGGGCACGTGTTCGCCGACGAGCGCATTCGGTCCGTGCTTCAATTCGCCGGTGGGATAGCCCTCGGCCTGCACGTACGAGGATTCTTTCATCTTCAACGCACCTTCGCGCGCGATAGCATAGTGCACGCCGCGCCCCAGATAGAGAAAGCTTCCGGCATCGTGGTATTTGGCACCCAGCGCCATCATCCGTACCCGCCAGGCCTCGAGCTGCCGCTCGATAACGCTGGGTAGAGCGCAAAGCTCGGCGATGCGCGCCCTCAACTGCTCGCCGTCAAACGTGCCCAGTCGACTGCCCTCAAACAGTGCGAGCAGGTACAGAGCCGTAAGCTGGCAGGTAAAGCTCTTCGTCGCTGGAATAGCCAGTTCCTTGCCCGCACCCAGCGGCATCGCGGCTCCAGCCTCGCGCAGCATGGTGCTGCCCACCACGTTGGCAATGGCAAGCGTCTGCTGCCCGCCATCTTTTGCGAACCGCAGCGCCGCCAGCGTGTCTGAAGTTTCGCCCGACTGCGAAATTACCAGCACCGACGGGCGACGCGGATTGACCGCCGGCCGGCAGCTGTACTCGCTCGAATACTCCACGTCTACGGCCAGCCCGCAAAGGTCTTCCAGAATAATCTCCGCAGCCAGCCCCGCGTGACGGCTCGACCCGCTCGCGGCGATCAGCACTTCGCCACGCGCATTGAGCCAGCCTGTGAAGGGAGCAAATGCTTCAGCCTTCAAAGCCTCGCCATCCAGATACAAATCAAGCGTCCGCCGGATGGCGGCCGGCTGTTCAAAAATCTCGCGAAGCATGGCATGAGGGAATTCGTTCACGACGTCAAAACCTTTCCGGAAACGCGTTGGTTCGCGCAATAGTTTATGGCTCGATTCTAAGCCCTTGGATCGTTATTCAATTGAACAGGCCCTGGATCAGAGCCGGCGAAGGCGCGCGCAGGCCTCATCGAGATCGGCATCCTTCTTGGCGAAACAGAAGCGCAACAGATCTTCGCCGCGACCCGGCCGGAAAAACGCCGATCCGGCAACCGAAGCTACGCCGGTTGTCGCCAGCAGATGCCGAGCCTTCAGCGCCGATGTTTCCCCCGGCAACCGGCTGGCCTCCGCCAGCACGTAATAAGCCCCGGACGGCACGCTCGGCTCCATGCCCGCATCGCGCAGCGCCGCCACGATTCGTTCCCGCTTCGACTGATGATCAGCCGCGAGCTGCGTATAGAACGGCGCGTGGCAACTGCTCCAGCCCTGCCGCTGCGCCATGCTGCAACGCAGAAGGCGCGCACACATACGTCAGATCGTGGAAGTAGCCCATCGCGCCCATCCACTTCGCATCGGCTGTCACGTAGCCCAGCCGCCAGCCCGTCACGCTGAACGTCTTGCTGAATCCCGACATCACGATCGTCCGTTCGCGCATGCCCTCCAGCGTCGCGAGGCAGATATGCTTTGTGCCGTCATAGACGAAATACTCATAAATCTCGTCGGTGAAGACAAACAGATCGTGCTCCCGCGCTGCATCCGCAATCGCTTCCATTTCCGCGCGCGAAAAGACCTTGCCGCTGGGATTCGCCGGCGTGTTCACGATGATCGCGCGTGTGCGCTGGGTGATCGCTGCTCGCAGCGCGTCCGTGTCCAGCACCCAATCCGGCTCCGCCAGCGCCACCAGAACCGGCTTCACGCGCATCGACTTCAGCGTGGTCACGTGATAGCCGTAGAACGGCTCGAAGACGCAGCACCTCGTCGCCTGGATTCAAGCAGCGCCATCGCCGCCGCATGCAGTCCCGCCGTTGCTCCGCTCGCCACCATCACTTCGGTCTCAGGGTCGTAGCTCAGCCCGTATTCGCGCTGCTGCTTCTCGCTGATCGCCTTGCGCAACCGGGCAATTCCATCCTGCCGCGTGTAGATATTGTGGCCGCCCACGATCGCCGCAATCGCAGCGGTCTCTACCGGCATAGGAACCGGCGTATCGCAAATGCCCTGGGCGAGGTTGATGCCGCCAATGCGCTCGCACTCCACGCTCATGGCGCGGATCTCTGATTGCATGGCTCCGGGGGCTAGTTCGCTCAGCCCGAGACGGGAGGTGGTATGAGGATGAGGCGCAAGGGGTTTGCTCACAGGGAAGGGCTCCGACCTCTCGTGCCATTTTACAAGTCGAGTGCCGTTCCGCACACGTGTGGCATGCGCTTGCGGGATAGAATCGTCCTTTCTGGCGAGGACCCGTGCACGAGCTTTCCATCGTTTCCAGCATCGTCGATTCCGTCATTACAACGCTTGAAGCGTATCCCGGCGCGCGCGTCAAAGAGGTGCGTTTACGCATCGGTGCGCTCGCCTCTGTAGTCGAAGACTCACTCCAGTTCTGCTACGGCATCGCTACCGACGGCACGCCGCTGGAAGGGTCGAAACTGGTGGTCAAGATCCTGCCGGTAACGATGCATTGCGATTCCTGTGCCGCGGACGTCGAGATCGCGAGCCTGCAGAGCTTCCGCTGCCCGCGCTGCGATGAGCCAGTCTCGGATTTGCGGCAGGGGCGGGAACTCGAAATTGAATCCATCGAGATTGATGAAGTCGAGGAAAAGGTATGACCACCCGGATTGTTGAACTGCGGCAGGGAATTCTGAAAAAGAATGACGAGCTGGCGCGTGGCCTGCGCGGACGCTTCGAAACAGCCGGCGTTCTCGTGCTCAACCTGGTCTCCAGTCCCGGCACCGGCAAGACCGCCTTCCTTGAACGCACCCTGCGCGAGCTGCGCGCCGGCGGCGCAAGTGTCGCGGCCCTGGTCGGCGATCTCGAAACCGACAACGATGCCCGCCGCCTCGCCGCCAGCGGAGCCCCTGTCCGCCAGATCAACACCCACGGCATCTGCCACCTCGAAGCCGAAATGATCGGCAAGCACCTCGAAGGCTGGGAACTCGCTGATCTCGACTACCTGTTCATTGAAAACGTCGGCAACCTCGTCTGCCCCTCAAGCTACGACCTTGGCGAAAAAATTCGCGTAGCACTGCTCAGTGTGACCGAAGGTGAAGACAAGCCTCTCAAATATCCAACGCTCTTCAACTCCGCCGATGCCGCGATCATTACCAAGATCGACATCGCCGAGCCATGCGGATTTGACCGCGACACGGCCCTCAAGAACATCAATGAGATTCGCCCCGGCATTCGCGTCTTTGAGACCTCCGCCAAGACCGGTGCCGGTATGTCCGATTGGCTGGCCTATCTAGCGGAACAGAAATCCCGCCGGTCATAGCAACCTGAATCCCCGTTCGCCCTCAATTTGAAGTCGAAAACGTGCTGCCAACCCTCATTCGGATGTGGCAGAATGACTCCTGCCTGAAGTGATCCCGGACATTTCTTTCTTTCCAGCGGGCCATGCCATGGTTCCTACGTTTTCAAGGATTCCACGGAGGAGAAAAACACAAATGAAGACTCTTGCGACTCTCTGCGCTACAGCCGTCATCGCACTGTCAATGGCGGCGTGCAACCCAACCCCGCCACCAGCCCCTGACACGCACGACGCCGACGCAAAGGCGATCACGGATACCGAGGTGCAAGCGAACCAGGCTTGGGCGGCAAAGGATCCTGACAAGATTATGGCCTTCTACGCAGACGACGCCATTCTGATGACACCCGGCGCAGAAATGGTTCACGGCAAGGATGCACTCCATGAAACCATGAAGGGAATGCTGAGCGATCCCGCGCTCTCGCTCACTTTCCAATCATCGAAAGTCGACGTTGCCAAGTCCGGCGATCTCGGCTACACCGCTGGTACTTACAAGTTGACTGTGACCGATCCGTCGACCCATAAGCCCATCAACGATCACGGAAATTATGTAACCACGTTCCGCAAACAGGCCGATGGCTCCTGGAAAGCAGTTGCCGACATCGCCTCGTCGGCAGTTCCGCCACCCATGCCCACTCCGAAGAAGAAGTAGGCGACATTTCGACGCCATGCGCGACGGAGTTAAAACCCGCCGCGCTTCGGCGTTGCATCGGTGACCCTATTGCCCTTTACAAGAGGATTCATGAAAAAGGCGACCGACAGAACCGCTGGGAAGGCCAAATCTACGGCCGACGACGTAGACGCGTATTTTGCCAAAATACCCGAACCGGCCCGCACGACCCTCAGCAAGCTCCGGACCACCATCGGCTCTGTCGTCCCGTCCGACGCCACCGAGCAGCTCAGTTACGGAATACCCGCGTTCTACTACAAGGGCGCTCTGGTCGGCTACGCAGCTTTCAAGAACCACTGCAGTTTCTTCCCCATGCAGGCCTCGCTAATCGACGAGATGCAGGAAGAATTGAAGGGTTACCGAACCGCCAAGGGCACGCTTCAATTCCCGCTGGACAAGCCTCTTGCAGCGGCGATCGTGAAAAAGATGGTAAAGAGGCGCATCGCTGAGAATGAGCTGAGAGCGAAATGACTGAGCCGACAACGACGGCGACCTTTCAGACCGAACGCCTGGCAAAGGAGTACCTGGTTGAGCGCATCGACGCGGAAGCTCAGCGCGAACAAGTTCCTCTCAGCGAAGTCGAGCGGAAGATGTTGTACTTCACGGAATCGGGCTGGACCTTGCCAAACATCCTGGAGGTCAATGCCGAGTTCGAGCGCGATTACGACGATGAAGAATACGAGCTAAAAATCGCCGGGCTGGTTCGAGAGATCGATAAGCAGAACGAGACTACAGGTGGAGACGAGCAATCCAAGTGGGATGATGCAATCGTTAAGCTCGCAGAAGGCGATCATTATCTGCTCGTGTTGATCGGTCTCGGTCGGTCTTCTCCTGCTCGACAGTTTTCGGAGTGGCTACCGGCGGGGAATTTCTACTGCACTGGAAAAGTTCGGCCGCCAGGCGATTTTCTGAGACTGATTGTTGTGGCCCTTGCACTTGCAGTCGTGATGTTTGCGGTCGTGGCGATTGAATCCTGGCTGAAGAGGTAGTCCGCTCGCGGCCCCGATGTGATTTAAATCACGCGCAGGTGTATGCTCTGGACGGTATAAGAGGTTCACTATGTGTCTCGCTATTCCCGGAAAAGTCGAACAAATCACTGAAGGCGATGTCAGGATGGGCCGCGTGAACTTCGGCGGCGTCGTCAAGAATGTCTGCCTTGATTACGTTCCCGAAGTCGTCGTCGGCGACTACACCATTGTCCACGTTGGCTTTGCGCTCTCAAGAATCGATGAAAAAACCGCCCTGAAACCCTCGACCTCTTCGAGAAATGGGCGCTCTTGAAGAGGAACTGGCCGGCGAGGAAGAGATCTTTGCCCGAGCCGCCAGTGGCGACCGTCGCCCTGTCCCGATGGAAGCTGTGAGCCGTCCGCCGAGGATGCTCGCAAAGTCGACCAGGCTGGGAGTCCTGCATCCAAATGAAATACCTCACCGAGTTCCGCAATGGCGAAATCGCGCAGCGCATGGCGCGGGAGATCCACCAGGTCGCCACGCGGCCGTGGAAGATCATGGAAGTCTGCGGCGGCCAGACCCACTCCATCATTCAGCAACGGCATCGACCAGATGCTGCCGGCCGGCATCGAGATGATTCACGGGCCCGGCTGCCCGGTCTGCGTCACGCCGCTGGAGCTGATCGACAAGGCGCTGGCCATTGCCGCGCAGCCGGGCGTCATCTTCTGCTCCTTCGGCGACATGCTGCGCGTTCCCGGCACCGAGCGCGATCTCTTCCAGGTGAAGGGCAGCGGCGGCGATGTGCGCGTGGTCTATTCGCCGCTGGATGCGGTGGAGCTGGCCGTCAAGAATCCTGACAAGCAAGTGGTCTTCTTCGGCGTGGGTTTTGAGACCACCGCTCCGGCCAACGCCATGAGCGTGCACCTGGCCAAGCGGCGCGGGCTGAAGAACTTTTCGGTGCTCGTCTCGCATGTGCTTGTGCCGCCGGCGATTGAGGCCATCATGAGCTCGCCGGGAAACAAGGTGCAGGCTTTTCTGCTGGCGGGCCACGTTTGCAGCGTGATGGGCTACTGGGAGTATCCGCCGCTGGCCGAGAAGTACGGGATTCCGCTTGTGGTCACGGGCTTTGAGCCGCTCGATCTGCTCGATGGCATTCGCCGCGCGGTGATCCAGCTTGAAGCCGGCGAACACGAGGTCGAGAACGCCTACGAGCGCATCGTCACGTTCGAAGGCAACCTGCCCGCGCAGAAGCTGCTGGCCGAAGTTTTTGAAGTGACCGACCGCGCCTGGCGGGGCATCGGCGTGATTCCCAAGAGCGGCTGGCGGCTGAGCGCGGCCTTACCGCGAGTTCGACGCCGAAGAGCGCTTCCACATCACCGGGCATTCATACCGAGGAGTCGCCGCTGTGCCGTGCCGGGCGACGTGCTGCGCGGAGCCATCAAGCCGGCCGAGTGCCCGGCGTTCGGCAAGGAATGCACGCCGCGGCATCCGCTGGGCGCAACCATGGTTTCAAGCGAAGGCGCCTGCGCGGCCTATTACAACTATGGACGGTTCCTGTCGGCGGAAGAACTGGCAACACGCAGGACGCGGCACTGACCGGAGCGGCGCATGGCTGAAATGCAAGCGGCGCTAGTCCGAAGCACGCCTGATTTCTCGAACTGGTCGCTGCCCGCTCCCTCTCGCCGACTACCCGACCATCGTGATGGGCCACGGCGGCGGCGGCAAGCTGGGCAACGAGCTTGTCGAGCACCTGTTTCTGCCGGCCTTTCGCAATCCCGCGCTTGAGAATCTGGGCGATGCCGCGGTGCTTCGATCTACCGAGCGGGCCGGCTGGCCATGAGCACCGACTCGTTTGTCGTGCAGCCGCTTGTTTTTTCCCGGCGGATCGATCGGCGAACTGGCCGTGAACGGCACGGTGAACGATCTGGCCGTCTCCGGCGCGGAGCCGAAATTTCTCAGCGCCAGCTTCATTCTCGAAGAAGGATTTCCGCTGGCGCAGCTTGGC
Source organism: uncultured Acidobacteriaceae bacterium (assembly GCA_963830285.1). Classification (GTDB taxonomy): domain Bacteria; phylum Acidobacteriota; class Terriglobia; order Terriglobales; family Acidobacteriaceae; genus Telmatobacter. The sequence continues at coordinate 160,562 of CAWHLU010000003.1, read as the reverse complement.
GGCGATTGTCGAGGCCATGGCCAAGGCAGCGGCCACGGCAGGCGTGCAGATTGTTACCGGCGACACCAAGGTCGTGGAGCGCGGCCACGGCGATGGCTGCTACATCAACACCGCAGGCGATCGGCGTGCTGCGTGCGGGGATTCAATGTGGGTCCGCATCGCGCGCAGCCGGGCGACGCGATTCTGGTTTCCGGCACCATCGGCGACCACGGCATGGCCATCATGAGCGTGCGCGAGGGGCTGGAGTTCGAGAGCCAGATTCGCTCCGATTGCGCGGCGCTGAACGGGATGATTGCCGAGGTGCTGGATGCGGCTGGGGCGGCGGTTCACGCCATGCGCGACCCCACGCGCGGCGGGCTGGCCTCGACGCTGAATGAGATTGCGCAGGCTTCGGACGTGGGCATTGTGATCGATGAAGCGAGCCTGCCGGTGCGGATTGAGGTGCAGTCGGCCTGCGAGCTGCTGGGCCTCGACCCGGTGTATGTGGCCAACGAGGGCAAAGCGGTGTTCTTTGTCGCGCCTGAGGCGGCGGAGCAGGTGCTGGCCGTGCTGCGCGCGCATCCGCTGGGCCGCGACGCCGCGCGCATCGGCCAGGTGACGGCCGAGCATCAAGCGGATGCTTGTGGCGCGCACCGCGATGGGCGCGCAATCGCGTGATTCCCACTCAGATCGGCGAGCAGTTGCCGCGGATCTGTTGAAGGCAGCGGTCCAGAATCAGACCCTTCGACCTGTTTAGGGCGGGCTCTTGGCACCCGGCCCTCCGCCCCATTTTGCGCAAGATTCACCGGGCGCTAACAATTGCCCTGAAGAGAATTTGCGTCGCTGCACCGATTTTGTGGCAAAATCATCAGTCTATGGGCCACCGCCTTCCCCATGAACTCCTCGAGGAGTTGCAGACCTACCTGCAGCACTTCGATCACACCGGCCACCTCGGAGACTCTAAGACCGTTGCAGAGATCAAGCGCCGGCTCCGAGCCCGCATCGCCGAAGTCGAGGCTGAGCTCAGAATCAACGGACAACGCAAAGGTTCCTCGAACCCGCACCGCTCCCATTAAAGGCCAGAGACGCAATCACGTCGGGCACCTATTGTTGAGGGGTGGATGGGGTTGGCAAATCCTGTCTCGGGGCGTCGCGCTGGACGAGCATGATGCGTTTGATCCGGTTGCGGTCGATGTGCTGGAGATTGCCGCCGACGCGGATCTCGACATCCATGCCGGAGACGGAGACAAGGTCGCCGTTGAGCACGCTGCCGTCGCGCAGTTCGATGGAATCGAAGGAGGCGGCGCCGAGTTCGTAGCTGATGCTGCCCCCCGAGACGTCGTCGCGCCCGATTTCAAGCGGGAATTCTCCGGCTTTGAATCCCTCTTTGCTGAAGTCGAGAATATGCTTGCCGGCTCCGACGGTGATGAGGCGCGGCGTGACTCCGGCTTCCACGCCATCCACTTTGAGCAATGCTCCCTGCGGCGTGGAATTCACGGTGAGTGAGACGGTCTTGGCTGCGGCGGTTTTTTCGTTGATCGAAACGGAGACGGGCTGACCAGAGGCCATGACCGTGGTCTGGAAACGGACGGTTTCTCCGGGGCCCACGTTGCTGAGTGAGATGGCGTCTTCCCCGACCCGGACTTTCGCCTTGTCGAAGAGATAGACAGAAAATCTTGCCGATGGAATGACGCGGGCCGAGAGATTCTCCGCCGTCGTTTCCATCACGTATCCGTGAAGGCTGCCCATGCCGGGAAGGGTCTTGAACTTGCCGAAGGTGAAGCGAACGACCGGAGTCCCGGTCAAGGGCCAGTCGATGACAGCGAGTGGAGCATCTTTGGCAATGGCAGGTACTGCACAGAGCAGAAGCACAAGGGTGCACGGAAGCCGGCGCGACCAATTCATACCTGGAATCATGACGGCCATGATAGCGCAAATGACGACGCGGCATGGAGCCCGCTCATGCGCAAAGAACGCGCATGTATGTCGTACCCAGGCTGCACCGCACCGGCCATGACAAATTCGGTGAGTGGCGGGTCAGGCGAGCTTTTCGAAGGATCGCTGGATACGGTCGGGGATGGCGGCGGGGGTGTCGTTGAGGTCGTAGCCGATTTCGAGCACGGCGGCGGGCGGCGCGGGCAGTGCCTTGAGGGCATTCGAGGGCGGCGGGCCAGTCGATGGTTCCGTCGCCGGGCCAGAGGTGTTCGTCTTTGAGGCCGTGGTTGTCGTGCACGTGGACTGCGGCGATGCGCTTGCCGAGTGTGCCGATGGCTTCGGCGATGCCGGGCGGCGATGTGGGCATGGCCGAGGTCGAGGCAGACGCCGATCTGGTCGAGGTGGGCCATCTCGAGGATCGTCACCAGGTGCTCGGGGGTGGTGGCGTCGCTGGTGCAGATTTTCGACCAGCACGCGGACGCCGAGGGGACGGGCAAAAGCGCCGAGATGTTCGAGAGCGGTTGTGGCGTACTCCATGGTGCGCAGCGACCACGACGTCGTATTTCTCGCCAAGATGGACGACGAGCTTTTTGAAGGGGATGTGTTCGGCGGATTCGAGGGCGCGCTTGATCTCGTCCATGGCGTCGATGCGGCGGGATTTCTCAGGGTGCACGACGTTGACGGCGGGAGCGCCGGCGCGGCCCATCTCGCGGTCGGGATAGAGCGGCGCGTGCATGGAAAAGGGTTCGAGCGGATTGGAGGCGAACCAGGCGGCCAGTTCCGTGACATGTTCGCGGCTGGTGTAGTCGAAGTGCTGCCGCGCGGCGAAGATCTCGACGCCTTTGGCGCCGGAACGCGCAGCCATCTCCAGCAGGCCGGGGTGCAGCCGTTGCTTCAGAAATAGATGAGTGGAAAGAACTGGCAGCATGCGTGAATGGCCTCTGCGCCGGCATGGGATCGGCGTTTTCCCTATTGTCTCATTCCCTAAACGACTTACCAACGACTTCAGGAAGGATGGCGTTTGCGCACCGGTGAGGAAGGCGGACGTGTGTCGGCGCATCCGGAGATTCCCGTGACTGTCGCGACTCCCGGAGGGCCGGAATACTGGACACCAGCGCAGATTTTGCCTATGCTACCCACACTGATATCCCCAGTGCCACCTGCCAAGAAGAGCCTCAGGTGCGAAGCTCCTTCGCTGATCTGCGAAGAGGGCTGCGTAAGAAGAATCTGAGTTTGCCGGGCAGCAAGGCTGACGTGCGATGGTTGCGAGGCTGTGAGCATGGTGATTAGCTTTCCCAATTCCGAGAGGATTGGCCGGCTGCCGTGGTTCGTGCGTTTTCTGTTGGGATGCACGCTGGCCGTCGGTGCGATCGCGCTACCTCGAGCATTCCTCCACTGCGTTCCTTTCCGCTGCTGCTTTCATTCCCCACGGTGATTCTGGCGGCGTGGTTCCTGGGCATGTGGGGCGCTGCCGGGTGCGCGCTGATGGATGTGGCGCTGGTAGATGCGTTCCTGACGCGTTCGCAATTTCGATTCTCGACTGGAAACGTGTCACAGGAACTTCGCATGGGCATGTTTCTGATCGTGACGCTGCTTCTTGGCTGGTCCGTGCGGCGACTGGCACAACAGAAAGCCGAGCTGGCAAGTCAGGAACTGAAGCAGCGACTGAAACTGGCCGAATCGGAACGGCGGCTGGCCGAAGAGCGCGCCCTCGCGGGAGAACAGCTGCGCTATCGCGACAACGTGCTGCAGGTGGCCCTGAAGGCCAGCGGGATGGGCCTGTGGGTGTGGGATCTGGAAAAGGAAGTTGTGCATCGCTCGGACGAGGTTTACCGCATGGTGGGCTGCGAACCCGGCGCATTCGGCTCGGAGCCGGAGGCGTGGCTGAGGTTTGTGGTTCCGGAAGATGTTCCTGGCCTGGACGCGGCATTTGCGAAGGCGAGGGCAGAAGGTGCCGAGTACCACATGCAGTACCGCGTTCGCTGGCCGGATGGTTCGCTGCATTGGCTGGAATCGCAAGGAAAGTGCGAGATGGATGCTGAGGGCAAGGTGGCGCGCATCTTCGGCGTGATGGCCGATATTTCGCATCGCAAGCAGGCCGATGAGGCATTGCTGCGCGCCGAGAAGCTTGCAGTGGCCGGACGGCTGGCAGCATCGGTGGCGCACGAGATCAACAATCCGATGGAAGCCGTGGCGAACATGCTTTACCTGATTTCGACGACGGACTCGCTCGAGGACGCGCGGCTACAGGCGTCTGGCGCGCTCGACGAGCTGATGCGCATCGCGCTGGTGGCTCAGTCGACGCTGAAATTTCATCGCCAGACCGGCGCGCCGAAGGAAACCCTGCTGAGCGAGGTGATGGAGTCAGTGCTGGCGATGTTTCGCGGCAAGCTGCAGGCGATGGAGATCGAGGTTGAGACGAAGGTCTGATCGGGAACGTCCGATCAGCTGCATGCTGAGTGAGACGCAGCAGATTTTTGCGAACCTGATTGCCAACGCGATTGAAGCCATGCAGCGCAATGGGCGGCTTGTGATTCGCATCCGGCCTTCGCGCGATTGGCGCGATCAAACGACGCGAGGGATGCGCGTGACGATCTGCGATACGGGCGCGGGCGTGGACAGGGCTACGGCGGGCCGGATGTTTGAGCCTTTCTTCACGACGAAGACCGAGACCGGTACGGGACTGGGGTTGTGGGTGGTGGCCCAGTTGCTGGAACGGCACAAGGGGAGCGTGCGTGTATGGAGTTCGCAGCGGATGGAAGCCAGCGGGACGGCGTTTTCGGTGTTTCTGCCCTTTGGCGGAGCGGCGGAAGACCGGCCATCGAGCGACAACGGAGCGGGAACGGTCACGGGAGAGCCAGCCGGGGAAGGCTCGGAAACCTGTGCGCCAGGACCTTTTCTGCTACACCAATACGCCTGAGTCGCCGCCAGTGCGCAGTGCCCGATGTGCATAACAGAATCCGGGGTAGCCAAAGCAGATTCTTCGCTCACCCTCCAAACGGAACGACGTTTGGGGCTCCGTTCCCTCAGAATGACACCGCCAACTCCTGAAGGAAATCTCGACCTTGGAAACTAGTAGCCCGCGGCTTTGCCGTAGTGGCTGCGATGGTCCTGCCCGCCGGTGAGTTCTCCGGTTTTGGGATCGACGGCAATGCATTCTCCGTTCGACCAGTGTCGATCTGTAATTGCGAGTGCGTAGCCCATTTCCTTGAGTTTTGACAGGACGTCGGGGTTGAACCCGGGCTCAAGGTAGAGCTTGTCGGGCAGGTACTGATGGTGAAAGCGCGGAGCGTCCACGGCTTCCTGGATGTTGAGGCCGCCTTCTGCGGCGGAGAGAAAGATATTTCCGACGGTGGTGATGATGCGGGCTCCGCCGGGTGAGCCGAGCACGTAGCGCAGCTTGCCGTCTTCGAGCACGATAGTCGGCGTCATGGAACTCAGGGGGCGTTTGCCGGGCGCAATGGCGTTTGCGGGACCCTGGATGAGGCCGAACATGTTGGGCACGCCCATCTTTGAAGCAAAGTCGTCCATTTCGTCGTTGAGCAGGAATCCGAGCGATTCCGACGTCACGTGCGAGCCGAAGTTGTTATTCAGGGTTGTGGTCACGGAGACGGCGTTTCCTTCGGCGTCGACGACGGAGTAGTGCGTAGTGTCGGGCGATTCACGGCGCGTGCCGGCGGTCGTGGGAGCGGGTGGCAGAAAGCCATCGGGGCGCTTGAGGTCGGCGCTGGGACTGGCTTTGTCGGGCACGATGCTTTTGCGCCATGCTTCGGCGTACTTCTTGGCGATGAGTTCGGCGACGGGAATCCGGTTGTAGTCGGGATCGCCTAGGTAGTCGGCGCGATCCATGTAGGCGCGGCGATAGGCCTCGGTGGCCAGGTGTATCCAGTCGGCGGAGCGATCGCCGAGGCTCGCCGAGGTCGTAGCCCTCGAGGATATTCAGCGCGCTCACCAGCACCACGCCGCCGGAGGAGGGAGGCGGCGCGCTGATGATGGTGTAGTTGTGAAATGTGCCGATGACGGGCTTGCGCTCGACCACGGTGTACTGTGCGAGGTCGTCGAGCGTGAGGAGCGCGCCGCCTTTTTTGAGATCGTCGATGAGCTCATGCGCCATCTTGCCGTGATAGAAGTCGTCGGGGTCGGCGGCGATCCGCTCGAGCGTGTGCGCCAGTTCCGGCTGCTGGAATGTTTCGCCTTCGCGATAGTAGGTGCCGTCGCGCTGAAACAGAGCGCGCGACTCTGGGAAGCGCGCCAGATCGGGGTCGGTGAGTTCGTGTGCCTCTTCGGGGGTGAGAGTGAAGCCGTCGCGCGCGAGTTTGATGGCCGGGGCCATCACGCGCTTGAGGCCGAGCTTTCCGTATTTCTTCTCTGCGTACACGAGGCCGGCGACGGAGCCCGGCGTTGCGATGGAGCGGTAGCCGAGGACGCTGGCCTCAGGAATGATATTGCCTTGCGCGTCTTGATACATGGTCTCGGTTGCGGACGAGCGGTGCTTTTTCGCGGAAGTCGATGAAGGTGGCCTTGCCGTCGTGGGTGCGCAGCAGGAGGAAACCTCCGCCGCCGAGATTGCCTGCGATGGGATGGACGACTGCGAGAGCAAAGCCGGTGGCCACGGCGGCGTCAACGGCGTTGCCGCCTTCCTGTAGGATCTGCACTCCCGCATCCGAAGCGAGGTGATGCACGCTGACCACCATGCCATGTTGCGCGCGAACCGGTTGTTCGCCACGATAGGCAATGACATTGGACGTAGCATCCTGGGCGACGGATGCGGGGGGGAGCGCAAGCGCGGAACACAGGAATGCGAAAAGGGCGACGGGAGCGGGGAAGCAAGACAGGCAGTGCATGGTTTCGACAGGATAACGCGTGAATTGGCCCAATCGGAATGAATCCCACTCATGCGCAGACAACGCGCATGAATGGGCACCGAGGACCCCAGGCCGTGAGTGGCCAGCTTGCCTTAAGGAATCGCTATCAACAGGCCCGCGCTCATGCCAATCGATTGCTCGTGCTCGCGCCGGAAACTGTAGTCTATAGGCCGGTTCCAGGTACCAGCCGAACCTGTGCTTTCTGGCAGGCCAGAACATGAAGTCTCCAGCAACCTCCCCAGAGATGGAGTCGGTCACTCTTCCACTTTGCTTGAGGTGAACCCACTCGGGGCCGATGCCGATCATGAACTCTGACTTCGGCGAAAGAGTCCACGGTTTCTTGAAGAGCAGGTCAGTGTCCCATTCTGTTGAGTTACGCGTGTAGAAGGGCGCCACGCCTGCCTCAAGTTCCAGCCAGTTCTCGATAGGGGTGACCTCCGCGGCAAGATTCGGCGCGAACGTCGCTGCGCCTCCGCTGAAATTCCAGCTTTGCGCCGCGCCAATTTCGAGGATGGCGCTTGGATCTTTGTCCTTGCCGGCTCCCTGGAGATTGCCGGAGGACGTCGTGGAGGCACTCTGTCCTTGAACAGGGGGACCCAGAAACAGGCACGCTGCAGCGAGCATGAACACACGCGGACGCATAGACGAACGATAAATCTCCGACCGGGAAAATCACCAGAGGCTTCGGGAAACAAAGAAATGGGGCAAACCGCTCTCTGCGTGTCTGCCCCATGGACGTTCAGAGTTGAATCGCTTGCCTTACAGGTGCTCGGCTAGCTTCCGGATCGCATCGTCTTGCTTCACGGGGACGAGGGCCTTGGAAGGCAACCCGCCTGTGACGTTGCGCCCCGGGAGAAGCCCGAGTTCCAGCAGAACTGCGATGCTGACTTCGTCGCGCGAGCTGAGTGCGCGGTACTCGGAATGCTGGTATCGATCCCAGTTTTCAGAAAGATTGGCAAGGATCGTTTCGCGTGTCGAGTCCGCGCTGACGATCACCACCATGTGCAGCAAGGAGACTTCGCGATCAGTTAACCGCACCGTCGGAGCGCCCTTCTTCAGATCATGCACGAATTCCGGAATCTGCTTTTCGAACTGTGCCTTGATGTCCATCCAGCGCGCCAGTCCAAGCCACGTCGGCGGATCGACGGGCGTGGGGATGATGAGTCTGTGCAGCTGTCCTACGAGGTAGGGAATGCCGGAGGTGAGGTTGTGGATGTCGTCAATCTGCTTGTCAGAAAGCGCGATGCGTAAGATCTCGCTGAACCACGCCTTGAGATGATCGGGGGTGAAGCGCCGCACCGAGGCAACGCCCTGGAAGTTGCGTTCGGAGGGCTGCAACAGTCCCCAACGCAGCAGGTCGGCTCCGCCGGTAAGCAGGGGCAGGCCGTCATCCTCGGCGATCAAATGCATGACATCGCTGGGAGAAACATACACGGGCTCGTTCGTGGCGGCGTAGCCGGTGAGCGCCCGAATGCCGCACTTGGTGTGCGTCATCGGGTTCTGATCGCGGGGCTCGAGCCAGTGCGAAACCGCCAGCAGCGCGCGGATGGTGCGCGCATCCTTCCGCTCGACATTTGCAGTTTCGATGCGGCGCGTGAACTGGTCCACCTGTTCCCAGGGGAAGAACGAAATGACGCCATTGCGATTGGGATTAAGAGACTCAATCGGGAGTTCGACAACTTCCTCGTTCGACAAGGCTTCGACGGAGACTGAATTGAGAAGCGGCGAATCGGCCTGGGTCTCGTCATTCAACGCAATCGGAGCAGTCTCGGCAAACTGAGCTGCGTCGACGGCGGGAGCGGACTCGAGGACCGGCGCAGACTCGACGATCGGCCCAGACTCAACGGGAGCCGTCGCATCGTCCGGAGGAGCCAGTGCGATCGACTCTTCCGAAACGACAGGCTGCTTCGAAGCGCCATTGCGATTTCCGTTGGAACGCGAGCCGTTCAATGCGCCTGGGAAGGGCAGGAGTGGACTTGCGCTTCTCAGTCTTTTCGGGCGCCGGTCCGTCGTGCCACCAGTCGATTTCCAACTGGCGGACAAACTCATCGAGCCTCGGGAAGCCATTCTTCAGCTTGTGAAGCTCGATTTCGTTGGAATCGTCTTCGAGGCTGCAAGCCCATTCGAGCCAGCTCTCGGCGGCTGGCCCAGGCAGTTCAGGCGGCGCCTGCTGCTCAGAGATCTCCATCAACTCGGCTACAGCTTTGTCGCGTAGTGTCAGGCGCTCGAGCCGAGTGCGCTCGCGGCGATGTGTGATGGTTCCCGTGGCCAGCACCTGGGCCACGTCAAGATAGCGGCGCCTCCTGATAGCGGCGTCGTCAAGCCGCCCGACCAGCGTGCTCAATTCGCTCTTTGTTGTCCAGCTCGCCCCAGCGTCTTCTGAGAGGATGGCGTCTCTGAGGTTCTGGCAAGCGTCGAGCAGCCGGGCAACATCGGAGAGGACGTCGGCCCGATTAACGCTCTGACCTGCTTCGGCTAAATCAATTTTTTCGTGGCAGACTTTCGCCTGCTCGGATAGGCTGCGCAGCGTCTCGGCAACTACGCTGGGTCCTACTTTCGTGTCTTGAGAAGCATTCACGGCTTGGCTCCATCTCACTGAAGGAAAGGATTCTGCGGCTTCGGATCATCGTATCGCGAGTTGGGTACCAGAAATAACCCGTGGCGGGACTTTGGTAACACCTATGTCACATTACTTTGGGGGCGGCCCGTCTTGCTTTCTTCGCGGTCTGATTGCGCCTTTTGCCGTGCCGTCCTGGCTCGCAATAGCATGCGCCATCACGCGCGGGCTAACACCGTCTCGGATAGAATGATGGGGCTCATCTAGCTACATATGAGATATGGGAGTATCAATGAAAACGTACACATTCGTCCGCTTGTTCGTCCCGGGACCGCTCCTCGGCCTGGCGCTGCTGCTCTTGCTGGGCAGTTCCACCATTGCGCTGTGCGGACCGATTCACGACGCGGCGCGCAAAGGCGATGCAAAGAAGATCCAGGCGCTGCTGCAGGCCGATCCAAAGCTGGTGGCGGACCGGGACAAGAACGGCGACACGCCCCTGCATCTGGCCTGCCTGCACGGTCAGTTGGCGGCGGCGCAGGTTCTCATCGGTGCAGGGGCTGACGTTAACGCGAAGAACAATTACGGAGCCTTCACTCCCGGCGATCTCGGGAACGTGTTCTCTTCGAATAACCATCAGGATCCGGTGAGTCTGCTGAGCGCGCACGGGATCGACGCCAAAGACATGAAGAACGGGTACTCGCCCCTGGATCTATGCCTTTTTGCAAGCCGCCACAAGGAACTGTTGCAGTTGCTGATTTCCAAGGGCGCCGATGTGAATACGCAGGCCGCCAGCGGCGCGACACCGCTTTTCTTCGCCGTGCTTCGCGATCAGCCGGATGACGTGAAGTTTCTGATCGACAAGGGTGCTAACGTGAACGCAGCGGATGCCTACGGGGACACGATTCTCGACGCCGCGCTTCACCTGCAGTACGGCAGCATGATCCAGATTCTGGTGGACCGGGGCGCCGACGTGAATGCCCAGGACCAGAGCCTGCATCGTCCCCTGACGTATGCGTTAGAGATGGACGATCACAAGTGGGCAGAGCTGCTTAAGAAGCACGGCGCGCACGAGTGAACTGCGCGGACCCGCCGCGCTGCCTGATAATTGCCTGCGGAGGTAAGTCACGTGCGGGTCTTCCATTCTGGTGTGGTCAGGTCGGTTTTGATTTTTGGTGCACTGCTTGTATTTGCAGATGCAGCCGCGTTGTACGGACAGGGCGCGCTTCCGCCGGCGCCTCATGCCAAGCAAGTGCATGTGAAGCATGTGCTGGTGATAGGGCAAACCAAGGGTTTCGAACACGACTCCGTCACGGCGGCCATGGTGGCTGTTTACGACATGGGCCAGCAGAGCGGGTTGTGGGATGCAACTTTGCGCACGGACACCGAGTTGCTGACCAAGAAAGACCCGGGCAGGAACGCGAAGAACCTGGACTCCTTCGACCTGATCGTCTTCGCCAGCACTACCGGCGAGTTGGACATGGATGCCGACCAGAAGCGCGACATGATGGCGTTCATTCACGATGACGGCAAGGGATTTGTCGGCATCCACGCGGCTCTCGATACGAATTACAACTGGCCCGAATACGGCGAGATGATTGGCGGCTGGTTCGATCAGCATCCGTGGATGACGTTCAATGCGCCGATCGTCAACGAGGCACCGGATTTTCCCGCCGTCCGCCATTTTCCCAGGGAGTTTGTGAAGTTCGACGAGATTTATCAGCCGAAGGCATGGTCGCGGGAAAAGGTGAACGTGCTGCTGAGTCTCGATGCCTCGCGGCTTGACTACAGCAATAATCCGCGCATCCACCGAACCGACCACGACTTTGCCGTGGCCTGGAGCAAGATGTACGGCAAAGGGCGGGTCTTCTATTCAACGCTGGGACATACCGAGGAGGCGTGGCAGGATCCGGACATTCGCAAGATGTATTTCGAAGCCATCAAATGGGCGCTGGGGATGACGGAGGGAAGTACGGCTTCGCATCCCACGACCGACAGCGAGCGCGACGCCTTAATGATTGGCGATCAGCATCATGGGATCGGGCGTGACGCGGCAAACCTTCGTCTGGGGCGCAGTCCCACATCGGAGCCGTCGGTATAGGAGATGGCGAGTAGCTGGATCGGATGTCACGGAAGTGAATCCCGGAGCGTAGAATCTCGGCAGTGACGCCGTCCTTTTGCAGCAGAGAAGCTCGTGAGGTGCAGGATCCCGCGAAGCATCGGGAGAAGCATTTCCGCCGGTATCTGTGTTCAACATGCGATTTCGTCCTGATAGGCCGAGTACCTTTACGGTTGCGTCAACGATGCGCGCGGCGTGGATATCCACGAGAGTGAGCGTATATCCGCTGGCCAAATTCGTTGCGCGGTTTTGAGGATTGCCCGTCTGGCGAACGCGGATGGTGTGGTCCCAGATTCCCTGCCGGGCATCCATGCAGACTGGGCATCCCCCGACAATGTTGCGTTCGCAGGTATATCTGCGGGAAGGACTATGGTTGCTGACAGATTGGCCGATTTTGTGCGGCCAACGGGAACAACTAAAGAGCAGAACGAGAGCGAGTGCGGCTGATTTCACGGCAGACTCCCTTAGATCACTAACCCTCGCACACCACCAAAATACCCCCGTCGGCAATCTGTTGCAATCGGTACCGTCGTTGACGCCGGGGCTGCCAATCGGAGCGCCGACCGGTTGCTGTGTTACCGTTTGAATACGGCGTCCCTGAGCTGGTGAAACGGCAGGAATTCGGGGGCAGCGTTACGAGCCCTGGAGAATGTCAAACCAGCCGGAATTCACCATCACCCAGTATGCCCCCGAGCCCGCTCGCCGATCCCCGAAAACTTGATCCGTCCTACACCGGACCCGAATGTCCGGCAGCCGGCAGCCGGAATTTGATACCGAGCAGCGCATACCTCACTGGCTGGTGCGAACTGAGCTGTATCTGCGCGTTCTGCTGAGGATGTACATCGGGTTGGCCATCTGCTATGCTCCGTGGTCGCAACTCTTCTGGGATCAAAATCCGATCTTTGTGCAGTTTCCCACGCTTGCCATTTACGCGGCCAACGGCGGGGTGCGCGGTGTGATTTCCGGGCTGGGATTGTTGAATATCTGGATCGGTGTGCAGGACGCCATCCGGCATCGAAATGAGTAAGGCATGAGCTTGGAAGAGAACAAGAAGGCAGCAGAGGGCACTCCTGAAGCAGGCACTGCGGCCCAACCCACCAAGGCAACATCCAGCGACGAGACAGCCGTGCCCGCAGACGATATGGAAGGGCACGAGGGTCCACCTCCGCTCGGGTCGGCTCCACTGGCCTATGAGAATTCGGCGTTTCTCAACGGCCCGGATGGGCGCCTGATGCGCATTGTGGCCGAATACATGGAGCCGCTGGCGCGGTTTCGTCACGAGCGCATTCAGGACACGGTGGTTTTCTTCGGCTCGGCACGTTTTCGCGGACGCGAAGAGGCCGACCATGCCCTCGAACTCCTCGACAACACGGGTTCGCTTAACGCGGCTCCCAGCGAGGAACAGCCCGCCAGCGTGCCCGACATCGCCGCCGGCAAAGCCACGGAGCTGCAGCGCAAGCGCGCCGTGGCCGCCGTCGCCATGGCGCGCTACTACGAAGATGCGCGGCGGCTCGCCCAGATGGTCACGCGCTGGGCATCGAAGATTCCTTCGCGGCGGAGTCGCTTTGTGGTCACTTCGGGCGGTGGCCCTGGGATTATGGAAGCCGCCAATCGCGGCGCGTATGAAGCCGGAGGGAAGACCATCGGCATGAACATTCGGCTGCCCTTCGAGCAAGCGCCCAATCCCTACATCACGCCGGCGCTTAACTTCGAGTTCCACTACTTTTTCATGCGCAAGCTGTGGTTTGCATATCTGGCGAAGGCGCTGGTTGTCTTTCCCGGCGGATTCGGCACACTCGACGAAATGTTCGAGATTCTTACGCTCGCGCAAACGCAGAAGCTGGCCAAGAAAATTACGGTTGTCGTCTACGGATCGGATTACTGGAAGAAGGTCTTCAACCTCGATACGCTGGCCGATACCGGGGCCATTTCGCCGAAGGATCTCGATCTGTTTCAATACGCCGACACTCCGGAGGAAGCTTTCAAGTTCCTGCGCGACGGATTGACCGAAAACTATCTCATTCCCGAGGCCAATGCCGCCGCCGCCCAGGCGCCGCAGGAAGTGATGCATGGGTCGACTTTCGAAGATTTTCTGGGTCCCGAACTGGCCAAGACCAATAAGTAACGAAAGTCTCGATCTGCAACCAACTAGTTGCTTATCACGCGCTTAGAGTGAATTACGCGCTCCGTTACTGCGCTGGTACAGTGCACTAATTGAAGTGCAATTGTTCTCTCCTTAACCTCCCATTGACGGTGGAAAACGGATAATTAGACGTAAGAATCCAGCCGCTCGATCGCGAATGAGGAGGAGAAATGGCCACATCGACCGTTTCGTACCTGTGGCGCGACCAGGATGCCCACAAGGGGTTCCGTACTGGCGTTTCTTTGCACAGCCACACCAACCAGTCGAAGGAAACGCTGGATTTTCTGGCAAATCTGGGCAGCAGGTATGCTGTGATCCGCCCGTTGCTCGCACGCCTGGAGCGTCGAGCCGAGTCGATGCACAGCGTCCGGATAAATTATGCGGCAAGCTACTGGACACCTCCGATGACGCCGAAGCTCGCGTTTGATCTGGAGAGCGGGCAGATTGAGAAACTTGAGCTGCAATCCATGGTTTCGATTACCGACCATGACACCATCGCGGCGCCAATGCTGCTGCGCACCATCCCCAGCGCCCGCCGCATTCCGGTTTCGGTGGAGTGGAGCGTGCCTTACGGCGGCGTGCAGGACTTCCATCTTGGCGTGCACAACCTGCCTTCAGGCCGGGCGAAGGAGTGGATGCGTACGCTGGCGGACTACACGGCCAGCCCGAAAGAAGAGAGGCTGAAAGAGATTCTGGTCGCGCTGAATGATGAGCCCGACGTCCTGCTCGTCTTCAACCATCCCCTTTGGGATCTCTTTCTGGTCGGCGAAGAGAAGCACGGCTTCCTGGTAAATGAATTCCTGCAGAAATATGGCGGCCTGATGCATGCCCTCGAACTGAATGGGTTGCGCAACTGGGAAGAGAATCGAGCCACGCGCCGGCTCGCACAGCAGTGGAACATGCTGCTGATCAGCGGCGGCGACCGTCACGGCGTGGAACCCAACGCCAATATCAATCTGACCAGCGCGGCGAGCTTTACGGAATTTGTGCACGAGATTCGCCGTGACCGGGTGAGCAACGTGCTGTTCATGCCGCAATATGCGCAGCCGTGGAAGCACCGCCTGCTGCAATCCACGCTCGACGCAATCCGCGACTATCCTGATTTTCCGCAAGGCTCGCGCACCTGGGATGAGCGCGCCTATCATCCCGATGCGAACGGTGTGGTCCGCCCGCTGCGCGAAATCTGGCCGAATGGACGCGCGCCATTTTCCATCCACTGGGCCATCAAGGCCGTGCAGATGCTCGGCAAAGGACCGGTATCCGGCGGCCTGCGCATTGCGTGGAGTGACGAAGGACAACGGCGTCTTGCCCTGGGCGAACTGGATGGCTGATTTTCAATCCAATAAAAAACACATAGCTTCATGGCTTCGGCTAACACCGATTCCGAAACTGCTGAAGCTCTGAGCCGGCCTATGAGGGTACAACTGCCACGCATTGCGTATTTTCCCGATTCGTTCCACGAGATCAACGGGGTGGCCCACACCAGCCGCCACTTTGAAGCCTTCGCGCGCCGCTACGATCTGCCGCTTCTCTGCGTGCGCGCCGGCCATCGCCGGCAGGCGTTGGAAGATGTGGGAAACGTCTGGACGCTGGAGTTGCCACGCGGCCTTCTTTCGATCCCCCTCGAAAAGGATCTGAGCTTTGACCCGGCCTATCTGCGCCACCTGCCGGTCATCGAAGACGTTCTCGCGCGATTTAGCCCGGATGTCATCCACATCACCGGCCCCAGCGAGATCGGGATGCTCGGCCTGGCGATTGCGAGGCACTACGATCTGCCACTGGCGGCGAGCTGGCATACCAACGTGCACGAATATGCAGCGCGGCGGTCCGATCCGCTGTTGCGGCTGCTGCCTCATCCGCATTCGGCGGCAGCAGGCCAGACCATCGAAGACCTCACATTGGCCCTTGCTACCGTCTTCTACTCCAAGGCGGATGTGCTCTTTGCGCCGAATTTCGAATTATGCCGGATACTGGAGCGGGCGACGTCGCGCCCATGCCACCTGATGCCTCGCGGGGTTGATTCCACGCTGTTTCATCCGCAGAGACGGAGCCGCAGGGATGACGATCGCGAGATCGTGCTGGGCTTTGTGGGGCGCCTTTCGGTGGAGAAAAACGTGGCGCTTCTGGCAGTGGTTCAGCGCGAGTTGGAACAGGCGGGAATCAACGAGTTCCGTTTCCTGATCGTCGGCCACGGCGCCGAGGAACCGTGGCTGCGCGAACATCTGCCGCGCGCGGAGTTTACGGGAGTCCTGAAGGGCGAAGCGCTGGCGGCGGCCTATGCCAATATGGACCTCTTCGTGTTTCCGTCGCACACCGATACCTTCGGCAACGTCGTGCTTGAAGCGCTCTCGAGCGGCGTTCCTGCCGTCGTCACTCCCGACGGAGGCCCATGCACGATCGTGCGCGACAGGCGGACCGGCCGGATTGTCAATGATGTCGATTTCGCTTCGGCCATCGCCGGAATCCTTGAAGATCGCATATCGTTTGCCCTGATGCGGCGCGAAGCACGTGCTTACGCACTTACGGCGAGTTGGGATTCGGTGTTTGAAGGGGTGTACGCGGGCTACGAATCTATCTGCGCCGCCTCGCAAGTCTCCTGATTTACGGCAAATTGCTCGAAGTAATGTGACTACCCTTTATCGAGCCGTCTGCTTCCTTCCCGTGCAGGTCGAAACCAACCGATGCAAAGCTGGAAGAGTCTACTCTCGCCTGTTCGTGACTTTTCTGTTCGATTTGCAAAGCCCAACGCTTATCAATTTTCCGGCGTCTTCCAACAGGGAGCAATTCAGTGCACTCTCTGCAGGAATCTCCGGGAATTTTTTGGCGATGGCTTCAACCACAATTTGCGACTGCCCCCGGCTGAGACGCGGAAGCACAGGTGTGAATCTCCAGCCGTGGCGCACATAAAGGCCGGAGATACCGTCTCCGCCGCCATCATAAAAGCCGATTGAAGAGATATCCCTCATCGCAACCGCGACTGTTGCGGAGAAAAGCTGTCCGAGATTTCCTTCGGCTATCACCCTGTCGAGCGTCACGCGGAGTTTGGTTTCGCCTCCCTGGATTCGATTTGCGATGGCGGCGAGGATCGTAAATCCCACTGCGGAGCCTGAAATGATGCGAAGCCAAAGATTGCCGGTGCGCCAGAAAAAAGCCCACATAACGATGATGGTGATCGCTGGAATGACGATGGTCTCAAAGAGAGCATCCTCGCGCGTTACGGTGAACTCCAGCGCATCCGGGAGTTCCGTAGTCTTCAGCTCGACGTTGCCAAGAAGACTCATCGATCATTCCGCTCGAGAACTTATGCGTCCATTAGAGCACCGCTCTGCAAATCCAGCGTGAAGGGCGTTTCTTTGTCGGTCATCAGGTTCCAGCCCAGGCCCTGCAATAGTCCGCCGTCAATGCGGGTGATTTGCACCCCCTCATCGGACAGCTTCTTCGTCTCCCATGCCACACCGGCCGGGCCCCACGCCAGAATTGTGCGATGTCCGACGAAGAGCAGAAGGCCCTGGTCATGAATCGGGAGCACCTTGAGCACCGGGCGATAAGGCACCATGGTGAAGCGATCCGGCGCTGCTGTATCGATGATGTAGGCATATCCGCCTGCAACGGCGCACATCTCCTGCGGATTCGGCGGAGACCAGACGCCGGTGGGAACCACAGGATCGCGAAACCCCAGGGCACAGGTTGCGAGAAATGGCGATGCGCCGGGTTCATGCGTCCGCACCAGCACCTCAAGCGCTCCGCGTTCCACTTCTTCCACGTTGCGGGGATAGACGAAGTGAAGTGGCGGCAAAATCATCGGGCGCTCGGACAGGATCTCAGCTCTCCACGTGCAGGGGAAGGTGAAGTCAAGAATTGGAGCGCTCATTCCGCCGCTCCAAACGCAATAATCCATTCTCTCTGTGCTTCTGTATCCGGGACCGAACAGCCTCGAGAAGCCTCGATCGCCCGCAAAGCGCCTTCGGCTGGCCACCCGAGTTCAATCAGCGTGCAGGCGGTTACAACGGTAGATCTTCCGATGCACCCGCGGCAGTGGATGCCGATTTTTTCTCCAGCGTGCAATCGCTTTGCGAGGGAACGCACAAAATCATCGAATTCTTCCCTATTTGTGGGAGTGGTTCGATCTCTGATTGGAAAGGAGAGGAACTGCAATCCGAGTTCTTCCCACAGGGAGGCTTCAGCGGAGAGGCCGAGTTCCCTCGTCTCCCAGCCCTCTAAAGTTGAAACCAATATGTGAATCCCTGCACGCTTCAGACGGCTGAGATCGTCCGGGAGCCAGTCGTCGCCACGTGGACGCAAAACAATCGCCAGGCCCGTGTCGTTGATCCAGAAGACGTCATTCACCGCCGCTCAAACCCCGACGAAGGCATCGAGGCGCTGACGTACGCTGGGGATGCCCAGATTTAGTTCCACACCCTGCTCGATGAGGGGAATCAGCTTGTCGAAGTCGGGTCCGGAGTGAGTACCGGTCAAGGCGATCCGGATTGGATCAAAGAGCTCGTTGTCCTGGACACCGCTTGCTTCCTTGATTTCGTCCATCCATCCGGAGAAGTCCGAGGCCGAAATCGGGCCGGCGTGAGCGCGCACATGGTTCGCGAGCTCGTTCAGCACGGTCTGCGCCGAACCGGCCGCAAGTATCGCGGCATTCTCCTGGTCGGCCCGGGCCAGATTCGGATCCATGTGGAAGATGAAAGCCGCCTTCGCCGGTATCTCGTCAAGGTGGCTGACCGACGGAACAAACAGGCCGATTACGTGGAAGAACCAGACGAGCACGGCGTCTGAAGCTTCCTCCTTCTCGGGGAGCAGGCCGCCGAAGAAGTCCCAGCAGAGCGCGGCGAGGCGCCCCGGCGGCGCCTGTTTCATGTAGTGCCGGTTCATCGAGTTAAGCTTTTCATAGTCGAAGATCGCCGGGCTTGCGATGACCCGCTCCAGAGAAAAAGCCTGGACCAGCTGAGCTGCGGTGAGGATTTCCGTCTTATCATCCTCCGCACCCCAGCCGAGAATCGAAAGATAGCTGACCATTGCTTCGGGCAGGTAGCCCATTTCGCGAAAGCTCGACATCGACGTGGCGCCATGCCGTTTCGAGAGCCGCTCGCGATCGGGTCCCAGGATAGTGGAAAGATGCGCAAACTGCGGCACTTTCCAGCCCAAGGCTTCGTAAATTGCCACCTGCTTCGGAGTGTTGGAGATATGATCGTCGCCGCGAATCACGTGAGTGATGCCCATGAGCGCGTCGTCGACCGTAACCACGTAGTTGTAGACGGGCACCCCGGGGCTCGCTCCCGCCGTTCCGCCCTTGGCCGAACGCACCAGGATCGGATCGCCGATTGTGTCCGCGGCAAACTCGAGGTCGCCGCGGACAATGTCGTGGAACCGTATGGGATGGTCGGGAATCTTGAGGCGCACTGCATAGGTTTTGCCCCGGAGCAGACTCTCCTTGACCACCTGTTTGGAGAGCTTGCTGCATTTTCCGCTGTAGACCTGCGGCCGATTTTCGTCAATGGCGCGCCGGCGTTCCTCGTCCAGTTCTTCGGGCGTACAGAAACAACGGTAAGCCTTGCCCTCGGCCAGCAACTGTGCGGTGTGCGAGGTATAGATCTCGAACCGTTTCGATTGGCGATACGGGCCGAACTCGCCGATCTCGCCGGGATCATTCTCGTTGGGGCCTTCGTCCCATGTGAGGCCAAGCCATACGAGATCCTCGATCAGTTTTTTCTCATAGGCCGATTTGGAGCGCTCGAGGTCCGTGTCTTCGATGCGAAGAACGAACTTTCCCCCCATTCGCCTGGCGAACATCCAGTTGAAAAGGGCGGTTCGCGCATTGCCGACATGCAGAAGGCCAGTCGGGGAAGGCGCAAAGCGCACGCGTATGGTTCCGCTCTCCATAATCACTCTCGATCATATTCTGCTATCTCAAAGAAGGTTAGTGATTAAGAAGGCTCGTGCCGGCGCGGATAGCCCTCAGGAAAAATGCTGCCAGCCGCCGGGAAGCAGGGGCCGGCGAAGGCCGGATTCGCCGATCAGAAAGACTGGAGGCTGTTCGCTGCGCTTCTTTGTGATCGTTCCAATCCGCGTGACAGCGACGCCGGCGATGCGTCGGGGAAGCGCGGCATTCGGGCGGGCTGTGAACAAAAGTTCGTAGTCCTCTCCTCCATGCAAAGCCTGCTGCAGTGTCGCGCCCGGATGGAGCGGCAAAGCGGCGGCGTCGATGACGGCAGAGACACCGGATTCCTCGCAAAGGTGATTGAGGTCGGTCGACAAGCCATCGCTCAGGTCGATCGCGGCTGTCACTGCGCGGTTGCGGCGCAGCCACAGGCCCTGTGCGATGCGCGGTTGCGGCCACAGGTGCGGCGATAGCGGATTCTCTGCAATCGGGTCGCGCACGGCCCAGGGCGAAACCGCTCCGCGTTTACCCAGGAGTGCGAGTCCGGCTGCGGCGCCGCCAAGGGTCCCGGTGATATAGAGGAGATCGCCGGGCCGCGCTCCGGAGCGCAGCAAAGCTCTTCTCCGCGGCACAGCACCCAGGAGCACGATGTCGGCAACGGCCACCGGCGACTCGGCCAGGTCGCCGCCCGCAAGCGGAGTTTGATGGGCATCGGCGAGGGCCAGAAAGCTCGTGAGAAAGCGGTCGACCCAAGCTTGGCGGCGACCGCGAGCCACGGTCAGTTCGCGGGGCAAACCCAAGGAAAGAAAGGCAGCTACAGGCCGCGCTCCCATGGCTGCAATATCGCTTAGGCCGCGGGCCAGGGTACGGTGTCCGACGGCTTCCGGGGGATGCCATTCCTGGCGAAAATGCCGCCCGGCGATCGATAAATCGGTGGTTACAGCTAGTTCTTCGCCTGGTTTGAGCCGCAGAAGTGCGCAATCGTCGCCGATTCCAAGGCGCAATCTGCCCGTTGCCCGGCGGTTTGCCTGCCGGCGAATCCGCTCAAGCAGCGCCAACTCACCCCGGGCGCCTTTTCCGATCAACTCGCCTTGTTTGCCTCGCATCTTACTGAGAATAGGGCAAGCCGCCCAAATGTGGCGGATTAAGAGCCGTTGTTACTTATGGCCGGTATGAAGTTAGACCTAAATCGAATTTGAAGCCCGAATTCCGCGTCAATTTGTTGACCCCACGCGGTGGGCGCTGCTAGGCTGTACGAACGTTCAACCATAGGCGCTCCGTCAGGGGCGCACAGCGATAGGGCGGGGCTCCCCCGGCACCTGCATTCGTGGTGATTTACTGACTACGCGGCAAGTAGCACCTTGCGAATTTGTGGATGTGAAAGCAGGATTATGCTGCGAAAGCGCTATTACATACTTTTTGTTGCCAGAGATGAAGATGGCCGGGTAAGGAAGATTCCGCTTCCTCTGCGCTATGTGTACGGATTTGTCGCCGCCGCACTGGTGGGCGCGTTCACGATCGTTGGACTGGCCGGCTCGTACACCCGCATGCTGCTCAAGACCGAACGCTTCAACCAGGTCAGGCAAGACAACCAGAATTTGCGCAAAGACTACAAGCAGCTTGCCCAGGTTGCGCACGATCGCGATGTGCAGGTGGCCTCTCTCGGTGCGCTCGCCAGCGAAGTGACGGCTCTCTACGGCCTGCGCCAGCACAAGGTGATTCCTGCGAAGGCTTCGGCCGCGAATGCTGCGGCAGCGCCCACGCCTCCGACCCTTGCGGTAAAAGACGACGTCAGCGCGCAGGATGTGAAGATGACCTTCGAGCAGTTTTATGCATTGCGTGACCAGGCCATGTCCGGCCAGGCAACGCGCGCGCTCCAGGGCGGTCTTGCTCCCGGTTTCACAGGCGACTGGACGCAGTTTGCCGATGCGCCCTCCATCTGGCCCGTCGAAGGCCGCATCGGATCGAGTTTCGGTCAGCGTGAAGATCCGATCAACGGTGAAGGAGCTTTCCATCCGGGCATCGATATCGAAGCGCCTTACGGAACAGTGGTGCGCGCCGCGGGCGAGGGCGACGTGCTGAATGAGAATATGGGCGCCGGTTACGGCCGGCAGGTGGTTCTCGATCACGGCCACGATCTGATCACGCTCTACGGGCATCTCTCGGCTGTCTCCGTTGTGCCCGGCCAGCATGTGATGCGCGGGCAAGTCATCGGATACGTGGGCCAGTCAGGCCGCGCCACCGGGCCGCACCTTCACTATGAAGTGCGCATCCACAAGGTTCCCGTCAATCCGCACAAGTATCTGCGGAACACGTACGAGCAGGCCCTCGCCAACGACACCTCAACCCGCATCGCGAGCAAATAATCGTCGCGATCTGAGATTTACAAGCGGCTCCTAACGGAGCCGTTTTTGTTTGCGCACGCTCGCGGTGGCTGCGCATGAGGCTCTGGGGCGGACGTAGTAAGGTTAGCTGTTGGATTTCTACCATTCAATTTGGGAGTTGAACTGTGCCGCTTCGTTCTGGTTTGTTGTTTGCCTTGCTTGTTGTTGCATTGCCCGCCTTCACTCAAGACCACAGCGCTGATGTCAAGACCGCTTTCGCCCGCGCGCAACATCTGCGCCACGGCATTAATGCGTCGGAGTGGTTTGCGCAAACCGGCAACTATTCTGCCGCGCAGACGAATAGTTATACCGATGACGGAGATATTGCGCTCATGGCGCAGCTCGGATTCGACAATGTAAGGCTCAGCATCGATGCGGCGCCGCTTGCGAGAGCATTATTCGGCCGGGATAGTACGGGCTTCCTGGGCCGTCTCGATCATTCCGTCGACGAGATGGTGGCGAAGGGCATGGCTGTGCAGATCGATATCCATCCTGAGAGCGACTACAAAAAGAGCGTCAGCACGACGAGTGATGGCGTCGATCGATTTGTGATGCTGTGGCGCAAACTGGCCGCGCATTATGCCGATCGCAATCCTGACCTGATCTTTTACGAGATCATGAATGAGCCGGAAGACCGCGATCCGTATCATTGGGCAGGAGTGCAGGCGCGTGCGGCGGAGGCAATTCGCGACGCTGCTCCGCGGAACACCATCATTGCCACCGGGCCCAACTACTCATCGATTGCGGACCTGTTAACGCAGCATCCTCTGCCCGACGGCAACGTGATTTACAACTTTCACTTCTACGAGCCGCACGAGTTTACCCACCAGGGCGCCGGCTGGGGCGGCACGTGGTGGATCTACACGCACGATATTCCCTATCCGGCGACCGAAGACAGCATGCAGAAATCTCTTGCCGAGGTTCCGGATGCGGCGAATCGCTACGCGCTGGAGCACTACTGGCTCGATCACTGGGATGCGCATCGCATTCGCCTGCAAATAGACGCGGCGGCCGCGTGGGGCAACGCGCATCATGTTCCGCTGATCTCAAACGAATTCGGCGCCTACCGCGAGCACACCGATCCGATCTCGCGCATGAACTGGATTCGCGATGTGCGCACGGCGCTCGAAGCGGACGGCATTGGTTGGACGATGTGGGACTATCGCGGCGGGTTCGGCGTGGTGTGGAAGCAGGACGGACAGCCGGCGAAGGTGGATGCGGCAGTCGTGGAGGCGCTGGGGCTGAAGAAATAACCGACCGAAAGAGCAGGTTCCCGGCAGATACGCCGATGTGCCCTCATGCCGAATGACGGCTGATTGCGTGAACTCGTGTAAACTTCGACAACGTTTGGCCGTCCTCCTGATTGTCCCTGCACCAACGAGGTTCTGTATGGTGAATCCCCGCTTCGCCCCAAAAACCTTCGCGAACGCGATGTTGTTCTTGCTGGCCTTGATGGCACCGCTCGTGCCATTTGCAGGCATCGCCGAAGAGATGCAGGCGCCGGCGTCTGGTAATACGGCACCGGGGGCGGACGCTGCGAGTTCGCAGCTGTCTGCGGAGGATCAGGCTGGGCTCGCTGCGCTGCTGGCAACACTTAAGTCTGCAATCGCAGCGCGGGATGCCCGGGCGGTGGCAAAGACACAGAATCAGATTGGAGCGTTGTGGTTTCGCGCGGGCAATGCGCAGAATGCGCTTGCGGCCTACAACCGCGCTGCTGCGGCAGCCAACCTGGTAAAGGATGCAGAACAGGGCGTGGCGGCGCTGAACGGGTTGGGCAACGTGGCCGTCAAGAGCGGTCAGGCTCAGGAAGCAATGCAGGCGTTTCAACAGGCACTCGAGATTGCCACGGCGCAAGGGATTACTGGAGGCAAGGCAGACGCGCTGAATGGGCTCGCAATTCTCTACGCTGGCCAGAATCAGCCGGGGAAGGCTCTCGATTACGCGAACCAGGCTCTGGCGATTCGGAGAGAGATGGGCGACCACGCGGGAGAAGCCGCTATCCTGGCGGAGATCGCGAGGGGCTACAACGCCGCGGGAAACACAGGGAAAGCACTCGAGTACGCACGGCAGGCGCACGATGCTTTCCAGGCGGCGGGCGATCGAAAGGGCGAGGCCAGTGTGCTGATCGGCATCGGAGACATCTACTCCAGCCTGAGTGACAAGAAGGCCATGGACTATTACGCGCAGGCCGTGGCCATTGCCCGCCAATCGAACTTCCCACGAATTCTGGCCACGGCGCTGAACAAGATGGGCACGGGCGAAATTACGCTCGGAGAGAATCAGAAAGCACTCGAAACCTTCAACGAAGCCCTCCCGATCTTTCAACGCCTGCACATGGCGAATGAAAGTGGATCGACGATGAGCAACATTGGCCTCGCCTTGTCTGACCTGGGAGAAAAAGAGAAGGCGCTGGGCTACTACAACCAGGCGTTGCCGATTCTACGCGCGGCAGGCGATCGCCGCGGCGAAGCCACGGTGCTGATGAATACGGGGAGAATCTATCAGGACCTCGGAGACAGGCAGAAAGCGCTGGAATGTTATAACCAGGTGCTGCCGATCGTGACCGCAACGGGCGACCGCGCCACGGAAGAATTGACGTTGAACAACATGGGTTCCGCATACGTGGAGCTCAACGACAAAGCAAAGGCGGTCGAGGTTTTGAATCGGGCCATCGCTTTGCAAGCTGGCGCGGCCAACCGGCGCGGCGAGGGCATGGCACGCATAAGCGCGGGCATGGCATACCACAAAATGGGCGACGATCCAAAGGCGCTGGAGTCAATCCAACAGGGCCTCGAAATTCTGCAGCAGTCATCTGATCGCCAAAACGAGACGATCGCGCATATCGCGCTCGCACGAGTCTACTTTGACAGAGGCGACAATGCAAAAGCGCTCGCGAACCTGAATGCGGCCCTGCCGCTGGCCAAGGCCGGCAACGATCCCCTCATCTTGTCGATGGTGCTTTATGGCATGATGCGCGTGCACAAAGAACAGCCCGCCCTGGCCATCTTCTATGGCAAGCAATCGGTGAACCTGCTGCAACAGGTCCGCAGCAATATGCAAGGGCTGGACAAGGGGCTGCAATCGACATTTGTGGCGTCGAAGGCAGACTTCTATCACGACCTGGCGGATCTGCTGATTGCCCAGGGCCGGTTGCCGGAGGCACAGCAGGTGCTCGATTTGCTGAAGCAGCAGGAGTACTCGGATTATGTGCGCGGAGCGGCAACGGACGCGCTTAGCCCGCTGACGCTCACCTCGGCGGAGCAGAAGGCGGAACAGGATTACGAGAAGTCGACCGGGCAACTTGTCGCGGCGGGTGAGCAGTGGGCGGAACTCAAGAACATGAGCGCGCGCACCCCGGAACAGGAAAAGCAATTCCAGCAGCTCTCCGATCAGCTCAACGCCGCGAACAAAGCGTTGGACGACTACTATGCGCGGCTTTATGTGCTGTTTGGAAAAGACAGCGCGGCGAACAAGCAGCTGGCGGACGTGAAAGGGAACGTGAGCGCCCTCGAAGAGCAGATCGCCGAGTCACCGGGCACGGTGGCGCTCTACACCATGGTGACGAGCGACCACTACAGAGTGATTTTGATTACTTCGGCTGCGACGGTGGCGCGGGAGTTTGCGATTGCCGATACGGAATTGAACAAGAAAGTCGCGGAGTTTGAGCAGGCGCTGCGTGACCCGAAACGCGACCCGAAGCCGCAGGCGCAGGCGATGTATACCATCCTGGTCGGTCCGGTGCGTGCGGAGCTGGAACAGGCAAAAGCGGAGACGCTGGTCTGGTCGCTGGACGGCGTATTGCGCTATGTGCCGATGGCCGCACTCTACGACGGGAAGCAATACCTCGTGGAGAAGTACAACACGGTGACGATTACGCCGGCCAGTATCGCGCTGCTGGAGGACAAGCCGGATGTGGCGAACCTCAGCGTGGCCGCCATGGGCATCGCTCGGAAGTATGAGGATGAATTGCCCGCTCTGCCCGCGGTCGCAGGCGAATTGCGCGATGTGGTGAAAGACGCGAAGGTGGAGGGCGCAAACGGTGCGCTTCCGGGAACGATTCTGCTGGATGGCCAGTTTACCGAGAAAGCGATGGAGGACCAGTTGAGCGCGAAACACAGCGTGGTGCACATTGCGAGCCACTTTGTGTTCAAGCCGGGAGACGACAGCCAGAGTTATCTGCTGTTGGCGGGCAAGGACGGCAGCGGTGCGGGATTTCATTTGACCGTTGCGGACTTTCGCGACAACCGGAACCTCTCGCTGCGCCATACCGATCTGCTGACGCTGTCAGCCTGCGAGACGGGAATGAGCGGCAGCTCCAGCAACGGTCGCGAAGTGGATGGACTGGGAACGACAGCGCAACTGAAGGGAGCGAAGGCAGTGATCTCGTCGCTGTGGTCGGTAAACGACAACAGCACGGGCCAGCTGATGGGCGACTTCTACAAGCGCTGGACGGCCGGCGCAGGCAAGGTGACCAAAGCGGAAGCGCTGCGCAAGGCCCAGCTTGATCTGCTGCTGGGAGGAGTGAAACCAGTGGCGGACGCAAGCAGCCGGGGACTTGAGACCGAGACGGGTCCGGCTCCTGCCACCTATGCGCATCCCTACTACTGGGCGCCGTTCGTCCTGATGGGAAACTGGCGATGAAATCAGCCTTTGGCCGTTCCTGAACGAGGGCACGAAAATTTGCTCTCAGCGGTGACAAACCACAAATCTACCGGTCTATCTGAGCAAAGTCATTCGATCGATGCAGCTGGAATTCAGCTGCGCGGAAGGAACGTATGACATTGCCAGATCGTGCAGGCGAGCGCGGGCCCGCGCCCAATCCATTTTTCACGACTATCGAAGATCAGCACCTCTGGCCGGGGCTCTATGAGAGCATTCGCGACCGCTTCTTTCCGCCGAAACTTCCCCCGCTGGAGTTGACATCCACGCCGGTTCCGATAACGGACCGGATGGCATCGAACACCAATCCGTGGGCCGTCGGTACGGCCACGCTGCTGAACGGCGGCATCCTGGCTCTGCTGCTGATGATGGGCGTGCGTGCGGTTGTTCACAGCGATCCGACACACCGACCGGATTCCGGGTTTCACATCGACAACTTTCCATTATTCGCACCATCGAGAGCCGATTCGTCGCATGGCGGACAGGGCGGCGGAACGAACGATGCGCTCGATCCGAACAGAGGCAGACCGCCGAAGCTTGATATGAATGCGATTGAGAAGGTGCAGGTGCCCCTGCTCGATCATCCAAAGCTGGCGCTGGATAACAGCATCGCCGTTCCTCCAGACATCAAGCTGCCCGACAATCCGGCGATGCCGATGATCGGTATGCACAACTCGGCAAATGTTACGGTCGTCTCCGGCGGTCCGGGCAGCCATGGTGGCATCGGCTTCGGTCCCGATGGCGGCTATGGCCCTGGGAGCGGTCCGGGCTGGGGTCCGGATTCAGGAAACGGCATCTACAAGCCGGGAGTGGGAGGCGTTTCGCAACCGATTCCGATCTTCACGCCCGAGGCGGAATTTTCAGACGAGGCACGGCGCCAGAAATACGAGGGCGTGTGCATGATCTCGGTGATTATTGACGCGCAGGGAAATCCGCAGAGCCCGCGCGTTGTTCGTGCCCTGGGCATGGGACTTGACGAGAAGGCGCTGCAGGCGGTGATGAAGTACCGCTTCAAGCCCGCGCGCAAGGACGGGAAGCCGGTAGCGGTGCGCATTTCAGTCATGGTGAACTTCCGCCTGTTTTGAAGTGCAACCGGTTGGTTGCCGGTCAAGGTAGCTCTCGAGATCGCGTCAGATCATTTTCATAAGCCTCACCCCGGCGTGTTGAAACCCTGGCACACCTAACCCGAGGCGCATCATGTCACGGTTGTTGTCGAGGCCTGCGGCCGTTACGGGGCGGGTGAGTCGCGGACAGGGCACGACGATGCAGGCGATCGTGGAAGTAACAGTAAGGCATGTCGCGAAGAGCGGGTGAGTGGCATTTGCGACCACTCGGCATCAGGTGTCTACATTCGTCGAACACGATAATCTCCCGGGTACACGGAGGCACCCCCCCACCCATATTCTGGATGGAACTTGATGATTCGATGTTGGTTATGGTTGCAGTCCTGCGGCAAAGTCGTCTCAATCAAGAAGTTAAGTCTAGAGACGTCAACGTAAAGGACTTAGAGGCAGGGAGCAGGAGCAGGGACCAGGGACCAGGGACTAGGGACCAGGGACTAGGGACCAGGGACCAAGGGACCAGGGGAGCAGGGACGATCAAGAGCAACCTTCTTAGCTGAATTTGGACTTCAGGTTCATTGTGCGCCTAAGACGCGAAATTACCTGCAAGAGTCCGGCAGAGAATTTCGCTCATTGTTTCAGCAGCTTAGCCGGGTGAGCAGTCATTCCGGGGCTTGACAGACGAGGAACAGGGGACAGGGGAACGGAGAGTAGCCCGCCGGAGGGCCAAGGCACAATCCCCGACGACCACCGGTTACCTTTCCCTGCCTTTCGCCCTGTGCGATACAGTTGTGCTCATGTCCAGCAAGAACGGCCGTCATCACCTTCTTGTCCTTGCGTCCTGCCTCGTTCCTTCGCTCTGCCTTCCGATGGCCGCGCAAGAAACGTCGCCCTCCCCTCAGCCCGAGACTCCAATGGTCCTGCGTGTCACTACCCGCGAGGTGGTGCTGGATGTGATCGCGCGAGACAAGAACCATAAACCGGTTGGCGATCTTGCGGAGAATGAATTCCAGGTTTTCGATGCCGGCAAGCATGCCGATAAGAATCCCAAGCACATTCTTTCCATGCGCATCATCGACCCGCAAAACGATCCCGGCCACGCCGGAGGACGGGAGAGCGGATTCAGCATCCGGTCGGGCGCGACCTGTGCACTGAGCGCCACGCCTCACTACCAGATCGCAATTCAGGCCTCGCCGGAGCCCGGGTTTCACCAGATCCTGATCAAAAGCACGCGCGCACAGGTCACGCTCTCGTTCCGGCATCGCTACTATGTAGGCCCCACCCCCAGCGGATCCGCCGCCAAAGAGACCAAAGACTCCGCCGAAAGCATCGCTCTTGGCGACGCCGCCTGCTTCCATACGATCATCCCACCCACGCTTGCCATTACCGCTCACCCAGTCGTCGGTGGAAATGCGACTCGCTACGAAGTCGTTGTACGCCCAGAGTCTCTTGCCGGTATAGGCCTCAACGGAAGCAACACGCATGTCCACCTCGACTTTGGCATGTGCACCTTCGATGCCTCCGGCAATCTTGCCCAGTACTTTCACACTTCAACCGACCACCAGCTCGCTCCCTCCGAAGTTCAGGACGCCGAGGCTCACGGTTTCAGCAAGATGCTCGAGATCCCCGGCGAAACGCCACACCTTGTGCGCCTGGTCGTCCGCGAGCACGAGACCGGCAACCTGGGTATCGTGGACGTGTCGCGCCCGGTCTCACTTGCCGGGCAGGGCAATCAAGATAAATTCCAACCGCCTCCCGTGGGAACCATTCGCGCCTTCGGCGTCGTCACCCCGCTCCCGAACTCGTTTTGCGGCGATGTCTACGAGATCTCCTACGGCGCCGCGGTGCTTCCGGATTTTTGGAATCTCGACCCCATCGGCTCTATCTATGCCAATGCTCTGAACGTCGTAGACCAGGACATCACCGGGGCTGTGGGGATTCCCGGAATATCGCACTCCGTGATGTGGTTCGGCGTGGATTACTACGGCGAGTTCTACATCACCAAACCCGGCGAATATAAATTCGATCTCGAGTCCGACGACGGTTCCCGGCTCGAAATCGATAACCAGCAGCTTATCGACAATGACGAACTTCACCCCGCCCAGTCCAAAACCGCGAAGGTCAATCTTGCGGTCGGCCGGCATACGATCCACGTGCCGTATTTCCAGGGGTCGCCGCCGGGAGTCGCGCTCATCCTCACCATCAAGCCGCCGGGAGAATCCACGCGGCCGTTCAATCTCAGCGACTTTGCTCCGCCGCCCGCGACGCCGTAATCGCCGATGAGAGGGCTCCATCGATGACTGCTGGTCGGGCACATGGAAATGCAGATCCTTCACTACGCCTACCCCATGGACACGGTGTGTCCATGGGGCCCCAATGCGCTCCGTTCAGGATGACACGCAAGGCCAGAGGTTATTTTGAAACGCCAAAGCAGAGGCTATTTGCCGGTGTAGATGACGTGCCAGATGGACCTGGAGCCGTCGTCGGAGATGAAGAGCGAGCCGTCGTGGGCTTCGGCAACGCCGACGGGGCGCCCCCAGACCTGGCCGTCGCCCTCGGTGAAGCCGGTGAGGAAGTCCTCGTACTCGCCGGTGGCGTGGCCGTTCTTCATGGGCAGGCGGATGACTTCGTAGCCGGAGCGCTGGGCGCGGTTCCATGAGCCGTGCTCGCAGGCGAAGCCGTCGCCTTTGAACTCGGCGGGGAATTGCGACCCCTCGTAGAACGTCATCTCGAGCGAGGCGAAGTGCGGGTTGACGATGATGTCGGGGGTGATGACCTTGGACTGCAGCTCAGGGTGCTTGCCGATGTGGCGCGGGTCCTGGTGCCCGCCCATGTACCACCAGGGCCAGCCGTAGAAGCCGCCCTCCTGAACATGCGTCACGTAGTCGGGCACGAGGTTGTTGCCCAGGCCGTCGCGCTCGTTGGTGGAGCACCAGAGTTCGCCGGTGATGGGGTTGATGGCCTCGCCCACGCAGTTGCGAATGCCCCATGCGTAGATCTTGACGAACTTGCCCTCGGGCGTGAACTGGAGCACGTCGGCGCGGTGGTACTCCTCAGGGTGAGTGTCGCTGTCGTCGACGTTGGAGTGCGATCCGACGGAGGCGAAGAGCTTGGTGCCATCCTTGGAGAAGACCAGGTCGCGGGTCCAGTGGCCGCCGCCGCGCAGGCGTCCGCCGCCGGGCAGGTCGGCCAGGTCTTCCGCGGCGCCGCGGGCCTTCAGATCGCCATTTTCATAAGGGAAGCGCACGATGCCGTCGGTATCGCCGATGTAGACGTACTTGGGATTGGGTCCCGAGGGATAGAACGCGATGCCGAAGGGCTGGTGCAGGCCTTCGGCGAAGACGGATGTCTGCTGGGGCTTGCCGTCGGCCGTAACGCCGCGAAAGACCTTGATTTTGCCGGATGCGCTTTCGGCGAGGAAGAGGTCGCCGTTGGGCGCGACGCGGAGCAGGCGGGGATTGTCGAGGCCGGTGGCGTAGAGTTCGACCTTGAAGCCTTTGGGCGCGATGGGCCAGGCGTTGGCGGGGCGGGGGACCATGCTGGGGCCGTTGTCGACGGACTGGTCGGGAGCCGGCGCGGGCAGGTCGGCGACGGTGAGGTGGCGGCGGATGCCGGGAGACTCGTGGGCCGCATCGGTAAAAGCGGCCTGGCCGGTCAGAACGGGGGTCGGAGAGGATCTTATCGCGGCGACTGCAACCATCAATAACAAACAGAAAACCAGGAACACCAGCGCTTGCGTTCTGAGAAAGCGAATCATGAGACCTCTCCGGGTTTCAGTGGAGACCTTAGCTTATGCCTACAAACAAGATGCGAGAAGGGAGCAGCCGGAGTCGAGAAAAAAGGCGCAAAGATGGAAAGGCCGCCGGTTTGGTTCCACCCCCAACCCAGGAGGAGGGAACGCACCTGCCGGCGGCCTGTATATAGCACAGTAATGCACGACGCATTCTGGAGAATCACGTCTTTTACTTCGATGCGTCCTGCGAACGTGGGGTTGCCGGGGCGCGGACGGAATTTTCGCTATTGGTAATTTGACTCAGAAAGGAGGGCGAGAGGTTGGCAGTGGCGATGACGCGATTGCGTTTCTGCGTCACTTCGGCGGTTTTCAGCAGCTTCGCGAAGGGCATTGTTGGCGGGGTCGTTGGAAAGCTGGGTGGTGACGTCCGCGGGCCAGGGTCACGATGGTGGCGAGGGCGGCTGCCTGGCTGGCGGCCTTCTCATCATCGGGAGCGATCTCTTCGAGGCGAAGATGCACAGAGCTCGCCAGGGGAAGGCCCGGCGTGAGGCTGGCGATGATGGTTGAGTCATCCTGAAGGGGCAGCGAGAGGCCGAGTACCTTGATGGCCCCGCTTTCGGAGAAGGGCAGGCCGATCTGGCCGACACCCCAGGCGACGGCCAGCAGGGGAACATCGTGGTAGTGGTGCTGCAGGAGGGTTGATCCGGCGAAGGGCAGGGCGGCGGTGCGATGGCGGTCGATGATCGAGTGAATCTTCTCGGTGGTGGGAAAGTTTGAGGCGGCGATCATGTCGTATCCCACCTGAACGACGCGGACGGTCCGACCCTCGGACGGAATGCTGTAAATGGTGTGGCCGGCGTAGACTTCGCGGCTGGAGGCGTGCTCATCGAGCCAGGTGTTGAGGCGCTTTCCGGTGAGCTTTCCGGTCAGGACCATGGAGTAGGCGACAGGGCCGTTGGGGCCATTGGGGTCCGGCATGCGATGCAGGGCGACGGCGGCAGAGTCGAGGTCCTGTTCCCAGTCAATGCCGGTGGCGTCGACGAATTCCTGGTATTCGGGCACGCGATGCGGCGGCTTCAGATCTCTTGTGCAGAAAGGTGCGGACGGGCTTGAGGTTGAAATAGAGGATGCCGTCGCACTCGGGCAGCAGGCGGGCCGCTTCGGGCGGCGCCTTGGAGCGAAGGAAAACCGCGATCGCCAGCAACAACAAGACTCCGGCAACGACCCACAGCGTTCTTCGCGTGCGCTTGTGCATGGACAACGGCAGCCGACCGCAAGCTACCCTTTACAGGATATCGGACTGGCCTTCCCGGGCGCGGGAGTGCCGTCGCCCGTCGGCCGGTTATGGCACGAGCGCAAAGGTATACATCTTGCCGGAACTTGCGATGTTGTTCCCCGAAACGGCATCGGAGGGGGGCAGGAACCCGAATTCGCCCTTGCCGACCTCCTCGCCGAGGATGATCTGGTAGACGCGGGGCGCGATCTTCTTGGAGGTGTAGTCGACGGAGTCGCGGATAGCGCCTCCGGACTCGTGGACCACGCCACCGGTGCTGGCGCGGAATTGGCGGCTGTCGGCATTGACGTGGAGGCGGAGCAGTTGGTATTCCCCGGGCGAGCGGCCTTCCGGAACGTAAAAGATGAACGAAGCGGGCATTTTGAGGATCGTCCGGCTGCGATTGCCGCCGATCAGGGCATTCATGTCTTCCTTGACCACGCCGACGCTGGCGTAGTGCTTGAGGGCGCCGCTGGTCTTGAAATTGACGACCTCGGCTGGAAGTTCCTGCCAGGTGTTGGCCGTCGCGTCGAGGTAATAGACGCCGACACTGTCGACACCCGCCGGGAGAGCGCCCATTACGGGAGCGGTGGGAGCAGCGGGTGAGGCGCTGCCGGCTATCGGGGCTTCGCCGAGGGTTGCGCCGGAGGGGTTGTTCGAGGCCGGGACTGCGGCTGTCCCTGCGGAGGAGGCACCTGCGGTGGCGCCCGAGGCCTTGACGACGACGGCGGCGATAACCTTGTCGCTGGCGCCGGCTTTCTTCAGCGCGATCAATCCGTTAGCAGAGGTGTCATAGGTGCCCGGAGAGGAATTGATGGTGGTGACGATCAGATCTTCAGACAGACCGGCCTTTACCAACTTGATGACGGATGCGTTGTCGAGGGCCTGCTGGGCCAGCAGGACCGGGCACAACAGGAGAAGTACGCAACGAAGAATTGCATTCCGCATAAGTCCACCTCTGGAGGGAACGACGATGCAATCAATGGGAGCTATGGAATCATCCCGCGGAGAGGCGGTCAGGAGCAAGAAGAATTCCAGTTGAAGAGCGCAAAATCAGCACCTCCGGAATGCAAAAGACGCCGAATTTATAGCTGACCCGGTTGTCGCCGCACACTTGACTTCGGGCTAGTTCTTCACGGTCATTGCTTCCGAATCGACAGCCTTTTTCCCGGTGACACCCTCAAGTCCAGCCAGTAACCCGCGGTAATCGTTCTTATCCGCCTGGAAAGCGAAGCCACCTTTTTTCCCGGCGTCGTCCCAAGTGAGGCCGATAAAGTGCTTCTTTGATTTGGTCAGGGCCAGCAATGCTCCCACGCCAAACGAAAATACTGCGACCCCGATCGCTGCTCCGACTCGACGGTGAACGTCCTGTCCATAGCTGATTTCCGTTATTGCGGCGGCCGGAATTAGGGCAACTTCCGTCTTGTCTTTGATAATGCGTATGTTTGTGCCATCGATGTACAGCTTCATTCCGGTTCCAGCTTTGGCGTTCTGAATCGATCCGCCGTCATAGGCGATCTTGTAAGCTGTTGTCGCCGGCAAAGGCGCTCAACGGAAAAACCAGACACATCAGTATTGCTAAGATCTTCCTCATGGCTTCCCCCGGCAGGAACTATAGCAACCTGCAAGTTACTTAGCCTGTGACGGGTGCATGCCTTGTTCTGCAACTTTTGACACATTCGCTCGAAGGGCGGGTGAGAAGTATCGGCTGAGGGGAATCGTGTGATTTGATACGGCGGTACGCCGGGCAGCACTATCTCCAGGGGGATTGGTGCGTGCCGGGTCACCCAGCGCGAAAAAGCGTTCCGGGATATGCGAATTCTGTGGGCGATGCACCACGATTTGGCGTAGACTCGGGTCGTTCCGCGGCGGGTTCCCTTCAATCCGGCACCAACCCATTCCACCGGAGGTTCTTATGGGAGAGTCTGATCGGCGCGTCGGCGACTACGAGATTCTTGCGGCCCTTGGCAGCGGGGGCATGGGCCGCGTCTTCAAAGTTCGCAATGTGATCTCCAACCGCGAAGAGGCGATGAAGATCCTTCTTCCCGACTTCGCATCGGACCCCGACCTTGCCGCCCGATTCATGGCCGAGATCCGCACCCTGGCGGCGCTCGATCATCCGGGCATCGCGCAACTGCGCACCGCGTTCCAATACCAGAACCAGTTTGTGATGGTGATGGAGTATGTGGAGGGCACCACGCTCGACAAGCTCGCCGCGGAGACGAGAATTCCGATCGATCGCATGCTCGACTACGCCAGCCAGGTGCTGGCGGCGCTGAGTTATGCGCATGGCCGCGGCGTGACGCATCGCGACATCAAGCCATCGAACATCATGATTACCACGCACGGCCTGATCAAGCTGATGGATTTCGGCATTGCGAAGTCGACGAACGACATGCAACTCACGCGCCCGGGAACCACGATGGGCTCGGTCTACTACATGTCGCCGGAGCAGGTGCGCGGCGGAACCGTGGACGCCCGTTCGGATATCTATTCGTTCGGCGTGACGCTCTACGAAATGCTTACCGGGCAGAAGCCGTTTCAGGCCGATACTTCCTACAGCGTGCTGAACGCGCAACTCAACCAGGCGCCCACGCCGCTGATCGAGATCAATTCCGCGATTTCGCCGGAGTTGAACGGCATAGTGCTGCGCGCCATGGCCAAGCAGCCGGAGCAGCGCTTCCAGAGCGCCGACGAATTCCGCCAGGCGATACGGGCGTTGCACGAGCCCAAGACGGCGCCAGTTCCTCAGGCTTCGGTTCCTCTGGGCTCTGTTCCTCAGGGGGCCGTACCTCAGGCTTCGATGGTGATTCCGGCGGTCGCGCCGACGGCACCGCATCCGGCAGCCTCGGCAGCACCGCAGTCTGCCGCCGCACCGCAACCTCAGGCGTACGCGCCCGTGGTTCCACCGGCCGGAGCGCGGCCGATGGCCGCCAAGTCTCATCGCGGATTGTGGCTGAGTCTTGGCGCGGCGATGGCGATTCTGGCGCTGGTAGCGGTGGCCGTGTTGCTGCCGCGCGTACTGGCCACGTACGCCAAGCAGAAGATCGCATCCGTTGCCAGCGACGTCCAGACGCAGGCCACTCCGCAAGCCAGCCCGCAGCAACAGAGTCCGCCCGCGGATGCGAGCGCGCAGCCGGTGACGCCGCCTCCGGCGGATTCTGCGGCAAAGCCGGGTCAGGCCAGCGATACGGAGGCGAAGCCGGACAACTCGACAACGGGGGACACGCCAGCGAAGCCCAGACCGTCAGGGGGGCCGAACCACATCGGGTCGCACGCAAAGGCGGTCGCGGACGGCAAGCCGCGCGAGGACTATGTTCCTCCCACGGCGTCCTCCGACTCCGGCGCTACCAGTTCGGGGGTCGGCGGTTTGCCTACGGTGCCGGCCGGTTCGTCTCCGCGGGAGATTCGCGAGGCGAACGACCGCCTGGGCGAACTGCAGGCTCGAGCAGACTCGGCCCTGACCGGCGTGGAGCAGATTCGCAGACAGCAGCAGGCGCAGGGAATGGATATTCGCGGCGATATCCTGTCGTCAATGAATCGGCTGCACTACCAGCTGACTCAATCGCACCACGCGTTGGACGCGAATGATCTCGCAACTGCCAACGAGTACATGAACCGCGCCGACCTCGAGACGCAACGGCTGGAGAAGTTTCTGGGACACTAGAAGCGGTCTCAGGTGAAATAGAACGCCCTTCGCAGTGAATATGCGAAGGGCGTTTGCTTGCGTGGCGCGTTGTTGGATTTGATTACTGGGTGACGGTCTTGACCCTGTCGCCGACCTTGAAACCTGAGCCCGATACGGCTTCGCAGATCGCGGATACATCGTCCACATCGGTTGCTTTGACCACGCCTACCGTGGTGGCAAGCTTGCGCAGCACGGCGCCGGTGGCTGGATCCTTGATTTCCTTGGTAACGCGCTCGACATTGAACTGATCGCCCACCTTGATGCCGGCCTTGCCGCCCACGTTGAGAATGATCTGGGTGCCTTCGACAGCGGCCACTAAGCCTTCCACGGTGATGGTGCGTACGCCGACCTTGGGTGAATCCGCGTCGAGGTTGACCGCCAGTTCGTCAACGGCCTTCTTGGTGGCTTCGCCGATGATGGTGTTGCTGGAAATCGCTGGAGCCGAAATCGGCGTGCCCGCCGCCAAATCCGCTCCAGTTGCCACCGCCGCCGAGCATGGAGGTGCTGGAGCGAGCCGACTGGCCCTTGCCATCGGCGACGCCGAGAATCTCGCCGGTGTCCACGTTGATGATGCGGGCGGTGATGGCCACATTGGCCTTGGAGTTGGAGTGGCCGACGCCGCCGAGGCCGATGCCGTGCCAGTTGCCGCCGCCGCCGCCGAGGTTGGTTTTCTTGGTTTCGTTGCCGAATTCGGTGATGCTGCCGACGATGATGGCGTCCACTCCCAGCAACTTGCCGATTCTGGCCGCGCTGTTAGGATCGGCGCGATTGGAATTGGAGAAGTTCTGTTCCGCCATGATCTTGTCGAGAGCCTTGCGTTCGATGATCGAGTAGGTGCCGTCCTTGACCAGGCCGGTGACCAGCAGATCGACGATGCCTTTGCCGATATCGACGTTGGTGCCAAAGACGGCTGCGGAAGCAGTCTGCACGGTGGCGTAGTCGAAATCCATGACCGCGATGCGCGGTCTGCGCTTGGGAGCGGTTTGTGCACGTGCAGGAACTGCCGCAACTGAAGCGAGGAGAGCCGCGCCGGCGATCAAAGCCGTGAATATCCGTTGGGTTTTCATAGGACTTCCTTGGAATGATTGGGACCCGCTAGAAGGTTCCCGTAGGCTGATAGTGTTGTCAAGTCCTTTCGCGTTTCGCATTGCCGGGGATTGGCGCGATTCCGGCGCTGTTTTGCGGTCGCGGCGGGAGATGCAGGAGCCGATTCCCGGATGCGTAAACCGATGTAAGATTGTGGGAAAGTGCCGGTTTGCTCCGCTGTTTCCGGTGTGCTAACCTTAGTAACTGTGCCGTGTTATGCGCGGAGCGGGAGTGTGTCCGCGGATTACCGGTTTCCCGGCAAAGTTTTTGGGTGGTCGGGCTGGCGTAGCTCAGCTGGTAGAGCATCTGATTTGTAATCAGAGGGTCGGGGGTTCAAATCCCTTCGCCAGCTCCACTTAGAGAACGAAGCGGGAAAACGGACGGCAGCAAGTTTGAAGAATCGGCGAGATGAGATTCGATTGCCGGTTCAGTCCTCTGCGGCGATCCCACTGAGGTGCATGCTCCGACAAGCCGGAGGCTCTCCGGTAAGGTCGGTAATGCGCGGAAGCGGGTCGAGCGGTGGTTGAAGTTTAATGGCTGGGAGAAATGGTCTCTCGCGCAAGGCGCAAAAGGCGCGTCTTGGATGGGGCACCTGGATCCCAGATGGAATGTGGCGCTCCCAAAACAGGTCTATCGTTTTGGGGCGTTTGGGCACAGGTGGCCGAGCGGTTAATGGCAGCAGACTGTAAATCTGCCACTCATTCGAGTTACGGAGGTTCGAATCCTCCCCTGTGCACCATTAAAGAGTTGATCAGTGGTCAGTGATCAGTGGTCAGACGCTGCAGTTGACTGTGAAGCTGGCATTGAGGAATGACAATGGCCGGCAGCCCGTTGGAGAAGAAGTACCGGGTGGCGCTGGTTTTGTACGCGGTTTTGGCAGTGCTGAGTTGGTTTACCCTTGATGGAAAGATTCCAGTCGGGGGAAGGTTGGTGGAACTGAGGCTGGTTCCACTGGTCATTATCGGTGGGCTTGACGTTGCGCACCGTGGTGGCGATGAAGGCGGAGAAGATCCGCCGCGAAGGGGATAAGAGCTCTTAGCTTTCAGTGATCAGCTTTCAGTTTGATTGTGGTGAGGGGAGCCGAGGTGGCTTCTATCGACAAGAAACTGAGAGCTGACAGCTAAAGGCTGAGAGCTGAGGTTTGAGGGCTGATGTAGCTCAGTTGGTAGAGCACTCCCTTGGTAAGGGAGAGGTCACCAGTTCAATCCTGGTCATCAGCTCCAGAAATGCAGTGAACAGTGGTCAGTGAACAGTGGTCAGTTGGCAGTCGGCGGGAAGATGAATGCGGCGTCCGATCGGCAGGAACAAACTGATCACTGACAACTGACCACTGACAACTGTTTTTCGGCGGGAGTAACTCAGTGGTAGAGTCACAGCCTTCCAAGCTGTTGGTCGCGGGTTCGAGTCCCGTCTCCCGCTCCAAAGACTAGCTGTCAGCTTTCAGCTCTCAGCTTGGAATCGGCGGAACGAGTCGGTGCAGCAAGCGTAGGCAGGATGGAGCTGAAAGCTGACGGCTAGATAGCTGAAGGCTGTTTTTGAGGGTTCAATGTTTGAGCAGGCAGCAATTTCGGTTCAGGACGAGAAGACGTACGCGGCGCTTCATACGGAGATCGATGCGGCGTTCGAGGCGAGCGACGTGGAGGTTTTTCTGAATCGCGTGATTCGCCAAAAGCTGCGGATTCGCGATTTTGAGAGCGTTCTCAATCGCGGATTGCTGGGCAAGGAAGCGATCGCGCTGTACAAGGCGCTGCCGGTTTCGGACCAGGGTTTGACCCGCGAGCGTTATCTGCGGCTGGTGGAAACAGGTGCCGGCGGATTTGCGGCAAAGGTATTTGAAGGCGTACGCGTATTACTGAGAAGTGCAGTGATCAGCTGAACAGTGTTCAGTGATCAGTCGGTGCAAAGGCAAATGGAGCTGATGTGGCTGATAGAGCAAGGAACAAACTGATCACTGAACACTGATCACTGACGACTGTTTTAGGGCTGGAGCCGGAACGCCCGGCGCCCTTTTGGCAATGGCATAGCAGCTGCGAGGGGAAGAGAGAAATGGCGAAGGAAAAATTTGATCGTTCGAAGCCGCATGTGAACGTGGGAACGATTGGTCACATCGATCACGGCAAGACGACGTTGACGGCGGCGATCACGAAGGTATTGCAGAAGCACAACCCGAAGAACACGTTCCGTTCGTTTGACTCGATCGACAACGCGCCGGAAGAGCGGGAGCGCGGCATCACGATCGCGACGGCGCACGTGGAGTACGAGACGCCAGAACCGGCACTATGCGCACGTGGACTGCCCCGGTCACGCCGACTACATCAAGAACATGATCACCGGCGCGGCGCAGATGGACGGCGCGATTCTGGTAGTCGCAGCGACCGACGGCCCGATGCCGCAGACCAAGGAGCACGTTCTGCTGGCCCGCCAGGTGGGCGTGCCCTGCATCGTGGTGTTCCTGAACAAGTGCGATGCGGTGGAAGACGAAGAGCTGACGGACCTGGTGGAGATGGAAGTTCGCGAGCTGTTGTCGAAGTACCAGTTCCCGGGCGACGACGTTCCGGTGATTCGCGGATCGGCGCTGGGCGCCTTGAACGGCGAAGCCGAAGTGGGAAGCGCAAGATCGACGCGCTGATGGATGCGGTGGACAAGTACGTTCCGCAGCCGGAGCGTGCCGTCGAACCTGCCCTTCCTGATGCCGATCGAAGATATTTTCTCGATCTCGGGACGCGGCACGGTGGTGACGGGAAGCATCGAGCGCGGCAAGGTGAAGGTGGGCGAGGATGTCGAGATTGTCGGCTTCCGCGAGACCCGCAAGTCGGTTTGCACGGGCGTGGAAATGTTCAAGAAGCAGCTGGACGAAGGCCTGGCGGGCGATAACGCCGGCATCCTGCTGCGCGGCATTCCCAAGGAAGACGTGGAGCGCGGGATGGTTCTGGCCAAGCCGGGATCGATTACGCCGCACACCAAGTTCAAGGGCTCGGTATACGTATTGAGCAAGGAAGAAGGCGGCCGTCATACGCCGTTCTTCAAGGGCTATCGTCCGCAGTTCTACTTCCGCACGACGGACGTGACGGGAGTGGCGGAGTTGCCGGAGGGCACGGAGATGGTGATGCCGGGCGACAACGTGGAGCTGACGATTGAACTGATTACGCCGGTAGCCATGGAAAAGGGATTGCGTTTCGCGATCCGCGAAGGCGGACGCACGGTAGGCGCGGGCGCGATCTCGGAAATTATCAAGTAAGAGCAGTGTGAGCAGTGATCAGTGCGTCAGCTGTTCGAAGCTGATCAGCGTCAAAGACTGACAGCTGAAACACTGAAAAGCTGACACTGAGCACTGAAGGGATTTGAAATGCGGGAAATTGTGACATTGCAGTGTACTGAGTGCAAGGAGCGGAACTACTCGACGACGAAGAACAAGAAGACGACCACGGGCCGTCTCGAGTTCAAGAAGTTCTGTAACCGCTGCCGCAAGCACCAGCCGCACAAGGAAACGAAGTAAGAAGACAGTGATCAGTTGTCAGTGGTCAGTGATCAGTTTGATATTGCAGGTGCAGGCCGCATGGCTTGTACTGCCGATCACAAACTGACCACTGTTCACTGAACACTGACCGCTGCTTTTAGGGGCGTAAGCTCAACGGCTAAACTGTCGGTCTCCAAAACCGAACTTGGGGGTTCGAATCCCTCCGCCCCTGCCAGATTGGGAAACAGAGCATCAGAGATCAGGGAACAGAGATCAGGAAAAGCGGGAAGCTGCTGAACGAGTACGAA
The DNA here is from genome assembly GCA_963830285.1 of uncultured Acidobacteriaceae bacterium. Classification (GTDB taxonomy): domain Bacteria; phylum Acidobacteriota; class Terriglobia; order Terriglobales; family Acidobacteriaceae; genus Telmatobacter. The sequence continues at coordinate 119,431 of CAWHLU010000003.1, read as the reverse complement.
AAACTGATCACTGTTCACTGACCACTGTTCTCTGAGAAGGATTGGAAGTATGGCAACGAATCAGCAATCGAAGGGCGACGACAGCCAACGGCAGGAGCTGCGTCTGTCAAATTTCTCCGGCGGTGCGATGGGCGCATGGAGTAACTTCACCGGCTTCCTGAGCGATGTGCGCGCGGAGATGAAGAAGGTGGTGACGCCAACGCGGAAGGAAGTTCAGGCCACCACTTCCGTGGTTATCGTCACGGTGTTTCTCTTTGGATTTTTCTTCTGGGTGACGGACAGCATTTTCAGCAGGGCCCTTCAGGCGATATTACACAAGCTGGGCGCGCAATAAGACGTGCAGCATCGAATCGAGACAGGAATGGCAGAAGAACAAGAGATGGCCCCCGAGCAGCCGCCGGTGCCTGAGCGCAACCCGCTTTTCAAGTGGTACATCCTTCACGCCTATTCGGGATTTGAGCGCAAGGTGCGCGAGTCGATCGAGAGCCGCGTGCAGGCCTTCGGACTGCGCGACAAGGTGGGGCGCGTGATGATTCCCACCGAGCCGGTGACCGAGATCATCAACGGCAAAAAGCGCACCGTGGAGCGCGTCTTTCTGCCCGGCTATGTGCTGGTGGAGATGGATCTCGACAACAACCTCTGGCACGTGTTGAAAGACACGCCCAAGGTGACGGGCTTTCTGGGCACGGGCGACAAGCCGGTGGCGCTGAGCGAGGAAGAAGTGAGTTCGATCCTCTTCCGCTCGGAGACGGCGAAAGAAAAGCCGCGGATGAAGATCAAGTTTGAGAAGAACGAGCAGGTCCGCATCACCGACGGGCCGTTTGCCAACTTCAACGGCGTGGTGGACGAGATCAACGAAGATCGCGAAACGATGAAGGTCATGGTGACCATCTTCGGACGCTCGACACCGGTTGAACTGGAGTTCAGCAAAGTGGAAAAGATTGAGTAGTTGCAGCTTTTAGCTATTAGCTTTCAGCTTCTAGCCGGTCGGTCTGCCTAGCGGACGCCGGTTGCGAGCGAACGCTTGAGCGCAACACCAAAATTCGCAACACGAATAAACCAGCTGAGAGCTGATGGCTAGAAGCTGAAAGCTGGTTTCCGAAGGAAACATCTATGGCACCTCCGAAGAAAATAACAGCACTGGTCAAGCTGCAGATCGAAGCCGGCAAGGCCACGCCCGCACCGCCGGTCGGTCCCGCACTGGGCCAGGCCCAGGTCAACATCATGGAGTTCTGCAAGCAGTTCAACGCGCGCACGCAGAACAAGGAGATGGCCGGACTGATTATTCCGGTTGTCATCACGGTTTACGCCGATCGCAGTTTCACCTTCGTCACCAAGACGCCGCCCGCGGCGGTTCTGTTGAAGAAGGCTGCGGGAATCGCCAAGGGCTCGGGCACACCCAACAAGGAAAAGGTGGGCAAGGTGACCGAAAAGCAGGTGCGCGAGATCGCCACGCAGAAGATGCCCGACCTGAACGCAGCTTCGGTCGAGACGGCGATCAAGAGCATCAAGGGCACGGCCCGCTCCATGGGCATTGAAGTCGTAGGGTAAGTCCGGACTGGCTTACTGCGGCAAGACCAGAGATGGTGCGTCGCGGCCGGTGTTTCCGAGGGTCGCCGCTGCGTGCTCTTGACGTCGACTTGAAATCGTTGCTTCGGCAGACATCATCTCTGGTTTTGCCAATACCGTAAATGAAATGCCCTCCCCGCGGGGAGGGCATTTCTGCGTTCGCAATCGATCACGGATGGCTTTGGAGTTTTGCTCCGGAACGCTTACTTCGGCGGAGCAGGGGTAAAGATCTCGCGCCGAGCTGGCTCGGGTTTCGGTTTGGGTTTCGGCGCCTTCTTGGTTTCTTTTCTACCTTTGTCTTTGCTTCCCATGCTTAAAAGCATGACACAAACTTCCGCAAGGGGAAAGAGCAAATCGCTGAAGTGTGCCTGTGCTGCGCACAGTCCATCCTGCCATATTGGTTCAACGGCGAACCCGCCCAATAGCGAGTATTTACCGATCAGTCATTGACGAGTTGGCGGTCATTCGCTCGTAGTCTCATTTCTGGATCTCATCTTGCTGGAAGCGCGGGACACTGAATTCGCGCTGTTCCCTGACGATCAACGCAGAGAGGTACTGCGTCCAGTCTGAAGCGATGCCTTTCTGCGCATCGCCCAGAGGCATCCGTCCCGCTTTCACCTAGCCGGCCAGATAATTCTCCACACGGTCTTTGGCTTTGAAGTTGCGCTCATTGAGTGCCGCTCCGTCCGGTCCGCACTGGGGCCAGATGTTCGTAGCCCATCAGCTTCAGCACCCTGCCACTCTTCGAATGAAGCGAACTAAGCCATTGAGAATCAAACCTAGTTAGTGATGCACGTCACTGCCTTCACCTTCCGGCCACCATAGCTGTGGTTACCCGCGCAGGTTACCAACATGCACCTCTCGTCAACACCACAAAGACACAGCCGCATGGAGCACTGAATCAGGAGTCCAAGTACACCACTTTTCTCATTTCAGAAACCTTTCGGATGCAACACTCAGGCTCTGCAATATCTGGCAACACTTGCGAGATGAGCATGACTACTGCTCTTCCGAACACTTCAGCCATATCCTGCGAACAGCGTCGCCGACTGTAATTGCGTTCACAATAGTCGATGCGGATCGCCATCCGCCCTTTCTTCATGGGTAACTCACCGTATTCAACCTAACCACTCACTGTGTGTTCCTAATCACTGATTCGGGGCTCCCGAGTGGATCGATCTGACCATTATTCATTTCTCTCACCTCACGCAGGCCTAACGACAGTTACCCTGCGAAGCTTGAACGATGACTTTGGATGGTCTTAGCTTTTAGAATTGTTTAGCCCGCTCTAATCGCTTGTATTAGCGTGACATTCGACGCTTGCGCTCAGGGACGCTCACACTTCGTAACGAGCTCCGCCATCCCGCGTTGAAAGCAATTCACCTGTGAAGGCGCCTCGTTCTTCAGCCATCGTTTGTGGAGACAGGGAAGATGAAACACTTGTGCAAATCGAGTCAGGGTTCAGCCCTCGTTGAAATGGCAATTACGTTGCCCTTAATCATGCTCATTATGACAGGCATCTTTTCATTTTCCATTGCCCTGAGTCAGAAGTTGATTTTGACAGAAGCTGTGAGCGCAGGGGGACGTACCATTGCAGCCGATGCAGGTGACACCGATCCTTGCACCACGGCAACCAATGCAATCTACGCAGCCGCACCTAGCCTCAAAAGTGCCAGCATAACGTTAACCTATACGTTAAACCCAACCCCTTTGACCTCTACCACTGCTGTTTCATATGGTTCCGGGACGACAAAGTGTCCTGGGGCAAGCGGCGCGGCAAATGCGAACCTGGTTTCCGGTGGAAATGCTGAAATTCAAGCCTCATACCCTTGCGAGATCTCAGTGTATGGGAAGAGTCTTGGGTCCTGCACCATCAACTCTGCTATCCAGGAGGACGTGCAATGAACTGTCTCTACAGAATCACCAAGAATGAAGAGGGACAGATACTGCCCTGGATGGTTTTTATGATGGTCCTGTTCGTGGGCTTTGCGGGACTAACCCTTGACCTCGGTCACGCTTTCGTTTGTTACCGTGAGCTACAGGCGTCAACGGATGCTGCTGCTTTGGCTGGCGCTCAGAATATGGGTACAAGTGGGGCCACACTCACGTCTGTTACAAACGCAGTAAATAACTATAGCTCATTACCCACCAGTAAATCATTTGCGGGTGGCCTGAATGCTAATCCGAATCTATCAAACGCGGTAATGACTCTTAACTTCAGTTGCTCTACCATTCTGACCAACAAGGGCATCGCTTGCATCAGCCTCCCCGGTCTTTCCTCTCCCGCTTCAGCTAACAGCCTCCAGGTAATCCAAACAGCAGCCGTACCGACATTCTTTATCAAGGCATTGACTGTCTTTGGTGTCAAGGCAGCAGGCAGCATCAACTTATCAACAGTAGCCACTGCTTCAATGCTAGGCGCTAAGTCCGCTGAATACAACATAGCCATGATCATCGACACCACCCCCTCTATGGGAGCTCAGGACAACGACGCGGAGTGTACGGGAGCGAAGACTTCAAACGGACACATTACTCAGATTTCCTGTGCTATGTATGCGGCTCAACAAATGCTCGCCGGATTGACTCCTTGCTCTGGATCCGCAAGCAGTTGTACCGCGAGCACAGGATTCGACACCGTAGCTCTCTTTACATTCCCAAACATGACAATAGGAACCGCCAGCAACGACACCAATGGCAATTGCAACCTTCCGACCATCAATCCGTATACTGCTTTCACACCAGCAAGCATCACTGACGTCCAAAACAGCGGCTACACAGATTACACGCCTGTTACGGTTACTACGGGCCATGGCAATCATCAGACAAAGACCACCACTGACATGACGTACCAGATTACGACTGGCAGCACTGGCAGCACATCATCTAGCACGACCACTCTCGATCAGTTGGGGTTTCTGGACAACTATCTTACAGGGAATCAACCAGGTCCAAACGCAACAGTAAATGGTAACTCGCCTCTTGGTGTAGCAGTTGGTGCAGGTAATTGTGCTGGGTTGCAAATCCCAAATGATACCTTGGCAACCTACTATGCCGCTGCGATCTATCAAGCGGGAGCAGCCTTAGCTGCCGCGTCGCTTGCAAACCCCGGCTCTAAAAATGCGATCATACTGCTGACAGACGGCGACGCAAACAACGCCACTTTTCAAAACACCAACGTCCCCGTAATTAATCAGTTCAGCACCAGCAGCGGTATTTATCCCTCTACCATAGACAACTGCGCCCAGGGGGTAGCAGCCGCGAAGTGGGTATCCATCCATGACAATACTGCTGTCTACACCGTTGCTTTTGGGAGTCCAAGTTATGGCTGTGAGACAGATACCAGTGGCATAACCCCGTGTCAAGCTATGCAACACATGGCCTATTCGGCAGGAGGAATAGCAACTCCTGCGAACTTCTATTCGGATGCCTCTTCTTCCGTGAACAAAGGTGCCTGTATCTCCACGGTTAACAACAATAAGAATCTGTCGTTATCGGGAATCTTCAACGCCATCCGGACGCAATTCACTAAGGCTCGTTTGATTCCCAATAGTCAGTGGGGCAGTTAATCCAGCGCCCAGTTCACAATCAAGTTCATCCGTTGTTTATTTCTTCTCGTCCGTCACCACAGGCCTCGCCAGGTGATCGTGGTTGAGAATTGCGTTGAAGACCAGGGCATAGTCGCCGATGGTCTCGCCGCGATAGATGGGGTTGTTGCCGAAGAGCAGCACGCTGCCCTGGCCGAGGTGTGCGTTGACCACCACGGCGTGCTCGGCGACGGAACCGCCCTTGTCGAGGAGGCCGTCGAGCAAAAGGTCCTTGTTGCCGGAGAAGCGCAGGATGACTTCAGGGCGCATCTTCTCCGGGATCAGGGAGAAGTTGTTGCGCACCTGTTCTTCATTGAGTTTCTTTGCTTCCCAGGCTTCGGTCTTCTCCAGAGGCTCGGCGTCGGTGGACCTGCGACCGAGAGGTTCGTCGTTCTCTTCGAGGCTTCCGCGCCCTGTCGGCCTTTCCGCGTAAGGGTCCATCAACATGCGCCCGCCAGCGCGGCCCAAGGTGTTGCTGATGTTGAAGGCCATGCCATTGGCGCTGATTACGGGCAGATTCGGGCCGTAGCCCGCGGCGACCGGATTGTCTTTGGCCACAAAGACGGTGTTGAGTACGGAGCCGACGATGCGTGCATCGCCATGGGGCACGACGCTGACGCCCGGCGCGAGACCGGTGTCGATAGCGAACTGCGCGGTGTCTTCGCAGGTGATGAGCAGGCCGCCCTGTTCGACGAATTTCTTGAGGTGCTCGAGGCCGTTGTAGCCAAGGCCGGGACGGATGTCGTCGGTGGAGTCTCCTCCATCCTCGAGATTCGGCGTGAGGTCAGACTTTTTCCACGGCATCGGGTTGTTCCACATCGGCAGGCCGTTGATGATGTCGAGCGAAGACGAGCGGCCAACGGGGGCGAAGATGATGACGTCGTACTTCGAGCGCAGATCCTCCTGCTTCGCCACGGCTTGCGTGCTCATGTAGTCGTAGGGAACGCCGGCGGTATCGAAGGCGTAGCGCCACCATCCTTCGGTCTGCGTAGCGAGCCAGGTGTGCATGAAGGCGATGCGGGGAGCAGCGACGTCGTGCATGGCGACGGAGGGCGCAGCGCTGAGTTTTGTGCCATCGAGCGCAAGATCGTGGAGTGCGGCAGAGACCTTGTCGTCGGTGCTGTTGATGAGGAGCGAACCCGCCGCGTAGTGTTTGCCGTCGGCATCGAAGGGCTTTTCGGCGACCTGGATCTTCGCGTCCTTGAGCTTGTAGACGAGGGAGAGCAGCGAAATCTGGCCGGTGTTGTTGACGGCGAGAATGGAACCCGCGCCATCGATCTTGCCGGCCAGCGCGGCTGGATCGTCGACGGGCTTCATGCCGGCTTTCAGGATCGCTGGGTCCGTAACGCGAACTGCTTTGACGTTGAACAGGTGGGTAAACGACCAGCCGGTGTCGTCGTAGGGATGCTTTTGCGGGTCGTCGGGCGCCCAGAACTGGCGGTCGAGCAACGCATCGGCGATGCGGGAGTAGGGCTGATCCATGCGGACGACGATGCTGCCGGCGGGGAAGGTCTGGGGCTTGGGTTTGTCGGCGCGTTTCTCTCCTGCGACGTCCGCAGTGACCGTGTCGGAGAGCTGCTGGATTTCGACGTGCTGGCGCTTGAGAACCTTCAGCAGCTCAACTTCGCGATTAGTCGCGGCGGCATCGGGCGCAATGACATAAGCAGCGGGGCCTTCGAGGGTCGGTTTCTGAATCGAGCGTTTGCTCTTGGTGTAGTAGTTCTCGAGGAAATGATGCCCGTGCTGCGCGAAGTACGAAATCGTCGAGAGCAGCGCGGTCTGTTCGTAGTTATTGTTATCCCGCTGCGACCAGGTGACGATGGGCAGCGGCGGATTCTGACGGTACCAGGTGCGTGAATATTCTTCGGGCGATAGAATGCGCTTCTCAGTGTCGGCGCCGCCATTGCCGAAGGTCTCGTAGAGGCGGCTGATGCCGTTGTGCATGGCGGCGAGGAACATCAGGTAGCCGGGACTCCACGTGTCGAAGTCGCCGTGGGTGAAGACGCCGGGCATGCCGAAGTTCTGCATCTGGGCGACGTTGTTCCAGCCGAGTTCGGCCCATTCGTCGGCGAGGAGCGGATCGACCCAGGCGTTATAAGGGCCATCGCCGACAGTGTTGTCGTAGAGAAAAGGCACGGATTCGTGCAGGTCATGCAGAACCTGCGCATGCCAGTCGATGTAGGTGTCGAGCACGTTGCGCGTCAGGTCGAGGGTCATGCCCATGGCGTCGCGGTTGTTGTCGTGGGCGACATAGTGGCCCCAGTAGAGGAGGTGCGGCCACTGCTCATTGGGATGGGCCTTGTGCCAGCGATAGATGTCGACCATGCGATCGCGGCCATCCACTTCAACCACGGGCGTGATGAGCACAATCATGTGCGAGCGGATGTACTTGATGTAGGGCGAGTCGTCGACGGCGAGGCGATAGGCCAGTTCCATCAGCGCGGTGGGCGCGCCTGTCTCGGTCGAATGAATAGTTCCGGTGATGTAGTAGACGGGAAAGGACTGGTCAATCAGCGCGCGAGCCTTGGCGTCGTCGAAGTTGATGGTGCGCGGATCGCCGAGCTGGGCGAGTCGCTGCTTGTTGGCGTCGGCGTTTTTGAGCAGATCGGCATCAGCGATGGCGACGGCGATCATCTCGCGGCCTTCTTCGGTGTGTCCGATGGTGACGACTTTTACGCGCGGGCTGGCGGCGGCGAGCAGACGGAAGTATTTGTAGACGTCCTCGGCGTAGGGCAGCATGTCGGGAGCGCCGGAGACATCGCCGAGGGTTTTGGCGGGCGTGGGTACGGTCTTCGAAGCGGGCAGGTAGTCGACCAGAGGCGACAGGAACGACGGGTCGGTCGTGTACTTGTGAATGTGATCGGTGTATTCCTGATCGACGGGTTGCTGCGGATCACGGGCGAAGTTGGTGTTCAGGGCCTGCGGGTGGAGTGAAGCGGCTGCTGCAAAAATCCAAAAAGCAGAAAAAACCAGGGCCAACCGGGGTTGTTTCATATACCTCTTCTCGCAAAGGGATCTTCCGCACGCATCGGGGGCGGAATGAGATCGGGAGACCTCGAGATCGCCTGGTTTCGTGCGTGGCAGAGGAGCGGCAATGGGAATCGGCGGGCCTGGGTGGGAAAAGCGGAAGATCGAAGAGCCCGTCCGTGCATTGTCGGTTTGAAAGAAACTATACGGTATCGGGTTCGATTTCAGAAATGAGAGGGACTTAGTGCGACGAAGCCATCACGTACACTGCTGCTAATTTGCCGAAGGCCGTTCGACGCGATCAATCACGAAGACTTCGATCGGACCCCTCCCCGATACCAATTTCAAGCCAAGTTGCTCTTGAATTGCCTCAAGAACGGGAGGAGCATTGGAATCAATTGGCGGCACGGGCCGGTCATGCGCGCCAGATGAAAGCGATTGCGCCTGGATATCATCCGGCGTCCACTCGAGTTTGAAATCATATTTGCCTGCAAGCCCGGTCTGATCCAGAACGGGACAGCCAAGGACAATTGACAATGCCTGGACGAGGTTCGGAATTGATCGCGCCTGTCCTGTGATCGATCGCGTTTCCCCGTGTGCTCCGAAACCCAGGGAGGCCGTTTCGCCGGGTTTCGCGTCTTGAAGTTTCGAGCCGTTCTTCGCGATGACTAGCGTATAGATTGCAAGGTCCTTCGTTTCGCGGTGTATCACCAGCTTGCATCGATCCGCTAAGAGTGCTTGGAGCATCTGCTGCTGCGCAAGCGTGCGTTGATCCTGGCTGAGCGTTTTCAGTTCATCAACCACGGCGCTGTCAATCTTTGCGTCAACATCATATTTTTCAGATTTGAGCCAGTTCGGTCCACCGGTGATGCGGCTATCTTCGGCTCCGATGGGAATTCCATAAGCTGCTCGAATGAGTTTCATCAGCTCGACATTACTTGCATTAAAACGATCGTTGGCGCGCCCCAGAATGGTCATGTTTCCGCCAACTGCGTCAGGATTGCTTGGCTTTATCGAAGCAACTTCGAACTGATAGGGAGCAGCTGCCGGTTTTTGTGATTCAGATTGAGCCCGGATCTGCATTGCGCCAAAAGCGCCTAGGGCGATTGGCATGGCGATGGCTACCACTCCAACTCCGCTGAACAACCGGCCTCTTCGAGTTCGGATTGCGTCGCCAATTCTCTGCATGTCTCAAGCTCCCCATTAGCAGATAACGGGCAGTATCGCACACCAATCTGTTACCGAGGGGAGTCAAGTTCGAAATCCAAAATGAAAGGTGGCAGGTACAAATAGGATCCTCTTCCTGTGGGTCAACCGGTAAATCTTTATCGTCACGCAATAAAAAGAGGCAGGTGATTTTGAAATCACCTGCCTGCTGCTTTTGGGAAGAACTGCCCTGGATAACTTACTCGCGAGCCGTGGCGGCGCCGGTGACGAGCACCTTCTGCGGCGAATCGACCTTGGCGGACGGGACCTTGAGATCGACCTTCAGCGACTCGACTTCGGGCTTGCCGTTCGACGGGGCAGTGAAGTTGAGCTCGTACTGGTTATTCAGGCGCCGGCGCAAATCCTGCAGGAATGGCTGCAAGGAGACCGGATTGCCGACACCCTCCCAATAGCTGTTGCCGCCAGTGGCCTGCGTTACCGCCAGCAGGAGGTTCTGGCCGGCGTTGTTTTCGTACCAGCTGTTATTGGCGCGCCCCATGTCTTTCCAGTAGATCGAGTACACGATCAACCCGGCGCGCACCGAGTCGTTGATCGCGCTGGCGACATATGGATCGTCGGGGTCGTAACGCCGGTCGTAGTTGTCCACGCCGTCGGTGACCATGAGGACTTCGCGGCGCGCGGTGCGATCGTGCGACGGCCAGTTCTTGGCAAGGTCAGAAAGGCAAAAGTACGGACTCGCATTAGAGCCGGGGAAGCCGGTACTCAGGTGGAGCCCCTTCAACACGTCGGCTGCATTGGGGGAGAGCTGGCTCGAGAATGCTGCCCGTCCCGCATCCATGTAGGCAATCGCCATTTTGGTGTTGGGCGGCATTTCTTTCACGAAAGTCTCGATGTCGTTGAATTCGCTGCCAAGGCTGGTGCGGGATCCACTGTCGAGCAACAGCACGAGCTCGACTGGGCTGTTGGCGTCAGCAAGCGGGGTGAAATTCGTGACGGCAGAGTCTTTGCCATTGACCTTGAGCTTCAAACTCTGTGCCGGTACCTGGCTGACTGTGCCGTTCTTGGCTGATGGCAGAATTGTGACTACGGCGCGGCCTTGTCCCGTCTGATCGTTCTTCTGCGCAAAGCTGGGGGCAGCCGCCAAAATCACTCCGGCGGTTAACGCAATGGATAACCCTATTTTTTTCATATTGTTATTCCTCATTGGGGCGCCCACTCGAATGGGCGCCAGTCTTATTCCTCTTCATACCTGTTAGATGCCAACGCGTGAGATTTGTTTCGGTGCCCAGGCTATGCTGGTTCAAGCGAACGACTTAGCGCCGATCGACGGCTGTTTGCATTTCGGGTACCATTTCGCTAGTATTCATAGATGTGCCCGGAGAAATCTCCGGGCTGTCAATAGCACCACGGCTTTTGGACCTGTTCGAGGGCGTAAGCGCCGAGGGTTTCAGGCGCATGGCCTCCAGGTTCCCCTGAAATGGGGCTGGCATCTGCGGTGGGAGACGAGGATCTGATGGCTAAAAGCAGCAAGAATATTGCGAAGGCGCGTGCGGCTGTAACCAAGCCCGCGTATCCACTGACCGAAGCGGTCACCCTGCTCAAGGAAGTGAAGTACGCGAAGTTCGACGAGACTGTCGACTTGACCATGCGTCTGGGTGTCGATACCCGGCATGCCGACCAGATGGTGCGCGGAACGGTGGTTCTGCCGCACGGATTGGGCAAGACGAAGACTGTTGCCGTGATTGCTTCCGGCGACCGACAGAACGAAGCACGGGAAGCCGGCGCCGATTTCGTCGGCGGCGAAGAGATGGTCGAGAAGATCCAGAAAGAGAATTGGACCGCGTTTGATGCGCTGATTGCGACGCCCGACATGATGAAGGTGGTTGGCCGCCTCGGCAAGGTGCTCGGCCCCAAGGGCCTGATGCCGAACCCGAAGACGGGAACCGTAACGCAGGATGTCGCCGCGGCGGTGAAAGAGATCAAGGCCGGTAAGGTGGAGTTTCGCGCCGACAAGACCAGCCTGGTGCACGTGCCGGTGGGGAAGCTGAGCTTCGATCCGCAAAAGCTGATCGACAACGCGACCACGGTGATTACGTCGATCGTGCGCGCCAAGCCTTCGGCGGCGAAGGGCAAGTACATCAAGAGCGTGACGCTGAGCTCGACGATGGGCCCCGGTGTTCCGCTGGATTCGGCCGTGGCGGACGCGGCAGGCAAGCACTAACGCAGCTGTCAGTGAACAGTGGTCAGTGATCAGTTGACGTATCGGAGCAACCGGCACTGTACCAGCCTGACGGGTTTTGGAACAGGTATTTGAATAAACGCCTGTAGGGCGAGAGAAGGGATTGGCGAATAGCAACGAGTTTGTGGGTTTGGAAATAACTGACCACTGACCACTGTTCACTGATCACTGTGCGGAGCACATACATGGCTATTTCGAAGGCGAAGAAATCGGAGAAGGTCCAGCAACTGGCGAAGGAGCTGGAGACCTCGACCACAGCGATTATCGGCACGTTCAGCAAGCTGACCGTTGCCAAGGACTACGAGCTGCGCAAGGTCATTCGCGAAGCGGGTGGCAAGTACCGCGTGGTGAAGAACAAGCTGGCAGCGGTTTCGAGCGAAGGCACCTCGATCGCTCCCGCGCTGAAGGGCCTGAAGGGCGTGAACTCGGTTGCGTTCACCTCGGGCGACCCGGTAGCGCTGGCCAAGGTCTTCGCCAAGTGGGCCGGCGAGAACGCCGAGTTCCAGTTCAAGCTGGGGATCGTCGACGGCAAGCTGCTGAACGTGGAAGAGGTCAAGGCGCTGGCGACCATGCCAGGCAAGGAAGAGATCTTTGCCAAGCTCCTGTTCCTCATCAACGCTCCGGCGCAGCGCCTGGTCACGGTGATGAATGCAGCAGGACGCGACCTGGCGGTTGTGATCAACCAGGGCGTGGAGAAAGAAAAGTTTGCGGCGGCGTAACTGCCGCAGTGATCAGTTGTCAGCATTCAGTGGCCGGGGCGATGGGTCTGACGACTGAGAACTGATCACTGACCACTGTTTTAAGGGTTTTGGCAGTAAAGGCAGACGGGAAGTGCGCGGGTCTGGCGCATCGGAAACTTCCACTGCGTGGGGCGGGATTTTGGATAAGGATCTCGTCTTGATCGGGAAAATCAATAAACGGATTTGAATGGAGAAAAGACATGGCGGATCTCGCACAGTTGGAAGAACAGATTGTTAGCCTGAGCCTGCTCGAAGCGGCGGCCCTGGTGAAGAAGCTTGAAGAGCGCCTTGGCGTTTCGGCAGCAGCGGCAGCCCCGGTTGCAGTTGCCGGCGGCGGCGGTGCGGCAGCGGCTCCGGCGGCGGAGGAGAAGACCGAGTTCCAGGTCATTCTCAAGGATGCCGGCGCCAACAAGATCAACACCATCAAGGCTGTCCGCGAGGTTACCTCGCTCGGTCTGAAGGAAGCCAAGGACCTGGTCGATGGCGCCCCCAAGGCGTTGAAGGAAAGCGCGACCAAGGATGAGGCTGAGGCGATCAAGAAGAAGTTCGAAGGCGTCGCAACCGTCGAAATCAAGTAATTTGGTACGCGACTTGCAAGACGAGCCGGGACGCGCTACGATAGTCGTTGCGCGTCTTTTCGGCCCATGCTGGATTTTCCGCGGTTTGGGCGAAAACCACACACGGCGCGTCTTGAGACAGAGTTAACGGGCACACATGTTCGCCATCCCGGGCTGGGCCAAGCAGCCTTGGGGCGAACATCAACGTGGAGTTAAGTGCTCTCGTGTCATCGGGATAGGCGGGTTTCCCGGGGACGGATGTCGATTGGCAGGCGGCGGCGGCAGAAGCGAGCTTTGGGATCGGCGATAGCAGTGCAACAAAAATCGGATGGGAGCACAGGCAGTAAGCCGCGCTCGTGAGGAATTGCGTCCTCGCGGGCATACGTGTCTCTACCAAGGCAGATTAGGCTTTTCAAGCGAAATCTACCATGCATTTGCAGGCATTCGGGGCCGGGTTTTCCGGCGGGCCTGCTACCGATTGTGCGCAGTGTAGCCCAACAGCTGGAAGTGCGGCAACGCCTGTGGCGCGATTTTCACGTCGCCTCAATCAAGTAAAACGCTTGGCGCGGAGATTCCGGAAGCTCGGCTGGATTGTGGCCGAACGTTTCGGACGGGATTGGCAATTTGCAGGGAGCCATTCCAGATCATCGGTTTTTCTACGTAAACTGCCGGCGCCACGAGACTCGGGAGCCGGCCCGGCGCGAACCAGGATGCCAGCGAGTGCGCCGGCGTGACGAGACTCAGGAGTGATGCATGCCTAACGAGAAGCGCGCGATTCGGAGCCGGCTCGATTTTTCCAAGATTCCTACCGCAACCCAGATTCCCAACCTGATCGAAGTGCAGCGCCGTTCGTACGAGCGTTTTCTGCAGATGGACAAGCTCCCCAACGAGCGCGATGACTCGGGGCTGCAGTCTGTGTTTGTTTCTGTTTTCCCGATTACCGACTTTCGCGGCATCTCGCAGCTTGATTTCGTCGACTACTCCATCGGCAACTGGGAGTGCAAGTGCGGCCACCTCAAGGGCCTTCACCACTTGCGCACGGCCTGTACGCATTGCGGTGCGATGGTCATTACGGATCCGTTTCTTCCCGGCGACGTTCTCTGCCACAAGTGCGGAACATACAACAAGAACGTTCCCGACTTCTGCAACAAGTGCGGCGACCCTGTCGGATTGCAGTTGAAGTATGACCAGCAGGAGTGCGAAGAACGCGGCATGACGTTCTCAGCTCCGCTGAAGGTGACGGTCCGCCTGACGATTTACGACAAGGACGCGGAAACGGGCAACAAAACCATCCGCGACATCAAGGAGCAGGAAGTCTTCTTTGGCGACATTCCGCTGATGACGCCGAACGGCACCTTCATTGTCAACGGCACGGAGCGCGTGATCGTTTCGCAGTTGCATCGGTCTCCCGGTGTGTTTTTCGAGACCGCGAACAACCGCACCTACTTCCTCGGCAAGATCATTCCCTATCGCGGATCCTGGGTGGAGTTCGAGTACGACCAGAAGAACACGCTCTACGTCCGCATCGACCGCAAGCGCAAGTTCCTGGGAACCATCTTCCTGCGCGCGCTTGGCTTGCGCTCGGACGAGGAGATTCTCAAGACCTTCTACACCATCGACCGCTTCCACATCGCCGATGGCAAGGTGCATTGGGTGGTTCCGGCCGATCCCAAGGCGTCCACGCACCTGCAGGGTGCCAAGCCGGCGCACGCCGTCCTGCACAAGGGCGAGGAAATTGCGCACTCCGGCCGCAAGATTACGGCAAGCACGCTGAAGGCAATTCGCGCGGCGAATATCGACAAGGTGGAGGTGGAATCCGCCGAGCTGGATGGCGCGATCACGGCCGCCGACATCGTCGATCTGAACACCGGCGAAGTGATCGTCGAGGCCAACGTGGAGCTGACCGCTGACCGCCTGCACAAGGTGATGGCGAGCGGAGCGACCAGCTTCGAGCTGTTCTTCCCCGAGCGCGACGACGTGGGCAACATCATCACCAACACGCTGAAGCGCGACTCGGTGCACAAGCCGGAAGAGGCACTGATCGAGATCTACCGCAAGCTGCGCCCGGGCGATCCGCCGACGCTCGACACCGCGACTGCGCTCTTCGAAGGCATGTTCTTCGATCCGCGCAAGTACGACTTCTCGCGCGTGGGCCGTTTGAAGTTCAACATCAAGCTCTACGAGAGCCAGGATGCGACGCCGCTCGATCACCGCACCCTGACGCCCGAGGATTTCTATGCGACCATCCGCTACCTGCTGAAGCTGCGCAAGAACATCGGCATGGTGGACGATATCGATCACCTTGGCAACCGCCGTGTGCGCGCCGTTGGCGAATTGATGGAGAACCAGTTCCGCATCGGACTGGTCCGCATGGAGCGCGCCATCAAGGAAAAGATGAGCGTATATCAGGAGCTTTCGACGGCGATGCCGCACGACCTGATCAACGCCAAGCCGGTCATGGCTGCGATCCGCGAGTTCTTCGGTTCGTCGCAGTTGTCGCAGTTCATGGACCAGACCAATCCGCTGTCGGAAATTACGCACAAGCGCCGCCTGTCGGCTCTTGGGCCGGGCGGTTTGTCGCGGGAGCGCGCGGGATTCGAAGTCCGCGACGTGCACCCGACGCACTATGGCCGTATCTGCCCGATCGAAACGCCGGAAGGTCCGAACATCGGCCTGATCAGCTCGCTGAGCTGCTTTGCGCGGATCAACGAGTACGGATTCATCGAGTCGCCCTACCGCAAGGTGAAGGACGCGCGGATTCTCGATTACGTGGAGATCACCAACGCGGGCGAAAGCGGCCTGCGCGTGGGCGACCACATCGAGAAGGAAGAGTCGATCAAGCTGAATGCCTCTCTCAAGAAGGCAGGTAAGCGGCAGATCGATCACATTCCGTACAGCTTCTACCTGTCGGCGTGGGAAGAGGACAAGCACACCATCGCCCAGGCGAACATCGAGTTCAACGACCAGGGCGTGATCACTGAAGATCTGGTCAATGCACGCCGGCAGGGCAACTTTGTGCTGGTGAGCAAGGCTGAGGTCGACTATATCGACGTTTCGCCGAAGCAGCTCGTCTCGGTGGCCGCATCGCTGGTGCCGTTCCTGGAGCACGACGACGCAAACCGCGCGCTGATGGGCGCCAACATGCAGCGCCAGTCAGTGCCTTTGCTTGTAGCTGAGGCTCCCCTGGTGGGAACGGGCATGGAAGGCGTTACGGCTCGCGACTCGGGCGCCGTGATCCTGGCCAAGCGCAACGGCATCGTGGACTCGGTTGACTCGGAGCGCATCATCGTGCGCGTCGAGGGCGAACATCATCCAACGCAGCTGTCGCGTGAAGTTGGATCGGACATCTACACGCTGATCAAGTTCAAGCGCTCGAACCAGAACACCTGCATCAACCAGAAGCCGGTGGTGCGCGAAGGTGAGCGGGTTATCAAGGGCCAGGTGATTGCCGACGGTCCTTGCACGGAGCAGGGCGAGCTGGCACTGGGACGGAACGTGCTTGTGGCCTTCATGCCCTGGCGCGGATATAACTTCGAGGACGCGATCCTGATCAGCGAAAAACTGGTGCGCGAGGACTACTACACCTCGGTGCACATCGAGGAATTCGAGATCGAGGCTCGCGACACCAAGCTCGGACCGGAAGAAATCACGCGCGACATTCCGAACGTCTCGGAGCACGCGCTGCGCGATCTGGACGAGAGCGGAGTGATCCGCATCGGCGCCCAGATCGGCCACGGCGACATCCTGGTCGGCAAAGTCACGCCCAAGGGCGAAACCCAGCTGACTCCGGAAGAGAAGTTGCTGCGCGCGATCTTCGGTGAAAAGGCCGGCGATGTGCGTGACGCTTCGCTCACCTGCCCTCCGGGTATCGAGGGCACGGTAGTGGACGTTCGCATCTTCTCGCGCAAGGGCCAGGAGAAGGACGAGCGCGCCAAGTTGATCGAAGCTGATTACGTTGCCAAGCTCGAAAAGAACCTCGGCGACGAAATCCGCATTTTGACCGATGAGCGCCTGAAGCGCCTGGAAGGAATTCTTGGCGGCAAGGAAGTTCTGGCGGATCTGCACGATGAGCGGACCAACAAGCGGCTGATTACCAAAGCTGCGATCCTGGACCGCGAAACCATCGAGCGCATCTCGACCAAGAACCTCAAGCGTATCCGCTACAACGACAAGGATCCTCGCGTCAACGAGCAGATCGATGAGATCGAAGAGATGACCTCGCGCCAGATTGAAGTGCTGCGCAAGATCACCAACGAGAAGATTGCGAAACTGCAGAAGGGCGACGAGCTGCCTCCAGGCGTGATCAAGCTGGTCAAGGTTTACGTTGCCATGAAGCGCAAGCTCTCGGTCGGCGACAAGATGGCCGGTCGCCACGGCAACAAGGGTGTGATCGCGCGCATTCTTCCTGAGGAAGATATGCCGTATCTGCCCGATGGCACGCCCGTGGAGATCGTTCTCAACCCGCTCGGCGTTCCTTCTCGTATGAACGTCGGACAGATTCTGGAAACGCACCTCGGCTGGGCTGCACATGCGCTGGGCGCCAAGATTGCCGCACTGATCAAGGCCAACAGCGACGTTGAGGCAACGCGCGAACTCATGAAGAAGGAGTTTGCCGGAACCGCAACGCTGCGTCAGCTGCTCGAGCTTGATGACGATATGCTGCTTCGTGTCGGAGCAGGCATGAAGCGCGGCATCTGGTTCGGTACCGCGGTGTTCGACGGCGCCAAGGAAGACGAGATCAAGGCTCTGCTGGCTTCGGCCGGTCTGCCTTCCTCGGGCAAGACGGCGCTGTTCGACGGCATGACAGGCGAGCAGTTTGAACAGCCTGTCACGGTGGGCTACATCTATATGCTCAAGCTGTCGCACCTGGTCGACGACAAGATTCACGCTCGTTCGATCGGACCGTACTCGCTGATCACGCAGCAGCCGCTGGGCGGCAAGGCGCAGTTCGGCGGACAGCGCTTCGGCGAAATGGAAGTGTGGGCGCTGGAAGCATACGGCGCTGCTTACATCCTGCAGGAGCTGCTTACCGCGAAGTCTGACGACGTCTATGGCCGTACCAAGATTTACGAGGCCATCGTCAAGGGCGAGGCGGCGATCGAGCCGGGTGTGCCCGAGTCGTTCAACGTGCTGATTCGCGAATTGCAGTCGCTGTGCCTCGATGTGGAACTGATCAAACGCGCAGACCTTCTCAAGAAGGCGCCTGCGCCGGAAGTTGCGGCAGTCGCTGATTAGTGGTCAGCGTTCAGTGATCAGTGATCAGTGAACGGCCGACTACAACGATCAGCAAATGGTTTGAGGTGAACAGTGGAAAGTTCAAGAGAATCTGACCACTGACCACTGTTCACTGACCACTGTTTTTCCGGGTCCTTCTTGAAAGCGGTAACCGCCGCTTCCCGGGAAGGAAGGACCCGCTAAAGAATCCCGGGAGATACCGCGGCGAGAGCTGAAAGGCCCGCCAAGGAGGGTCGCCTTGTTCCGTTCAAACCCGTTTGAACTCACCAGCCCGATTACCGATTTCGACGCTATCCGCATCATGCTTGCTTCGCCGGAGAAGATCCGCAGCTGGTCGCATGGTGAGGTCACCAAGCCGGAAACTATCAACTACCGCACCTTCAAGCCGGAGCGCGACGGCCTGTTCTGCGCACGCATTTTTGGACCCGTCACGGACTGGGAGTGTCTCTGCGGCAAATACAAGCGCATGAAGCACCGCGGCGTGATCTGCGACAAGTGCGGCGTTGAAGTGACGGTGAGCAAAGTGCGCCGCGAGCGCATGGGCCACATCGAGCTCGCATCTCCGTGCTCGCATGTGTGGTTCTTCAAGGGCCTGCCTTCGCGTATCGGCCACTTGCTTGATATTTCGCTGCGCGACTTGGAGAGCATTCTCTACTTCGAGTCCTACGTGGTAGTGGACGTGGGCGACGCTCCGGTAAAAGAGCGCGAGATCATCAAGGACGAGGCCCGCTACCGCGAGCTCGACCAGCAGTATCGTCCCTCCGGTTTCAAGGCAATGATGGGCGCCGAGGCGATCAAGGAACTGCTGAAGCGCGTCCAGATTGACGAACTCGGAATCGAACTGCGCGAGCGGATGAAGACCGAAACCTCCGCGCAGAAGAAGATCAAGTACGCCAAGCGTCTGAAGGTGGTCGAGGCTTTCCGCAAGTCGAGCAACAAGCCGCAGTGGATGATTCTCGATGTGCTGCCGGTCATTCCTCCAGAGCTGCGCCCGCTGGTGCCGCTGGATGGCGGCCGTTTCGCTACGTCCGATTTGAACGACCTGTATCGCCGCGTCATCAACCGCAACAACCGGTTGAAGAAGCTGATGGATCTGCACGCGCCTGAAGTGATCGTGCGCAACGAAAAGCGCATGCTGCAGGAAGCCGTGGACGCGCTGTTTGATAACGGCCGTCGCGGTCGTGTGCTGCGCGGCGCCAACAACCGTCCGCTCAAGTCGCTCTCCGATACCCTCAAGGGCAAGCAGGGCCGCTTCCGCCAGAACCTGCTCGGCAAGCGCGTCGACTACTCAGGCCGGTCTGTGATCGTCGTAGGACCGGAGCTGAAGCTGCACCAGTGCGGTCTGCCGAAGAAGATGGCGCTCGAGCTGTTCAAGCCCTTCATCTATCACCGCCTTGAGCAGACGGGCCACTGCACCACCATCAAGCAGGCCAAGGAAATGGTGGAGATGCAGGAGCCGGTGGTGTGGGACATCCTTGAAGAAGTCATCAAGGATCACCCCGTGCTGCTGAACCGCGCCCCAACCCTTCACCGCCTCGGCATCCAGGCATTTGAGCCGGTGCTGGTGGAAGGCAAGGCCATCAAGATTCACCCGCTGGTCTGCACCGCCTTCAACGCCGACTTTGACGGCGACCAGATGGCCGTGCACATTCCTCTGTCGCCTGAGGCGCAGATTGAAGCCAGCGTGCTGATGCTCGCTTCGCACAACATTCTTTCGCCGGCGTCGGGCCAGCCGATCACCGTTCCTACACAGGACATGGTGCTCGGACTGTATTACCTGACCAAGGCCAAGAAGGGTGGCATCGGCGAAGGCCGCGTCTTCTCGAACACGGAAGAGATCCTCATGGCTCTCGAAGCGCGCCAGGTGGAAACCCTGACGCCGATTCGTCTGCGTTACACGGGCAAGGTGCTCGACATGACCACCGCGTATGACGATCAGGATCTGACGCATACCGAGCCTGTCGACTTCAACAACGAGTACATCAACACCACCGTTGGCCGCGTGATTCTGAACGACGCGCTTCCCTCGGGCATGCCGTACATCAACGGCCTGCTCAAGAAGAAGGGCATCGGACAGCTGGTGAACTACTGCAACCAGAACCTCGGACTTGAGGTCACGGTGGGCATGCTCGATCGCATCAAGCAGCTTGGCTTCCAGTACGCCACGCGCTCGGGTCTGTCCGTCGGTCTCGACGACATGGTCATTCCTGCCAGCAAGTACACCACGGTGGACGATGCCGACAAGAAGGTCATCGAAGTTCAGAAGCAGTATATGGACGGCGCCATCACCAACGGCGAGCGCTCCAACAAGGTCATCCAGATGTGGTCGGCTGTAACCGACCAGGTCGCGGACGAAATGTTCGGCAACATGAAGAAGGCGGACGACGAAGGAGCCATGAACCCGATTTACATCATGGCCGACTCCGGCGCCCGTGGTTCGAAGCAGCAGATTCGCCAGCTCTCGGGTATGCGCGGACTGATGGCCAAGCCTTCGGGCGAAGTCATTGAGACGCCTATCACGGCGAACTTCCGCGAAGGACTGACAGTGTTGGAGTACTTCATCTCGACCCACGGCGCACGTAAGGGCCTGGCCGATACGGCGCTCAAGACTGCCGACTCGGGCTACCTGACCCGCCGCCTGGTCGACGTGGCGCAGGACGTTATCGTTACCGAATACGACTGCGGAACCTCGGAAGGCATTTACGTCGGCTCGATCGTCGAGTCCGGCGAGATCATCGAGCCGATGCGCGATCGCATCATCGGCCGCGTGTCTCTCGAGCGCATCAAGGACTACGACGGCAACGCGGTAATCGACGTGAACCAGCAGATCGACGAAGACATCGCTTCCGCCATCCAGGGCGCAGGCGTTGAAAAGGTCAAGATCCGCTCGGTGCTGACCTGCGAATCGCGTCGCGGCGTTTGCGCGCTCTGCTACGGTCGCAACCTCGGTTCCGGCCGCATGGTCGAACTCGGCGAAACCTGCGGCGTCATCGCAGCGCAGTCCATCGGCGAACCGGGCACGCAGCTCACCATGCGTACCTTCCACGTCGGCGGAACCGCCAGCCGTGTGCAGGACAAGTCGCGCCTCGATGCCAAGAACAACGGCTTCGTGCGCTTCATCAACCTCAACTACGTCGAGAGCAAGGACGGCACCCTGGTCGCGATGAACCGCTCCGGTTCGCTCGCCATTCAGGACGAGCGCGGTCGTGAAAAGGAGCGCTACCAGGTTGTATACGGCGCGCGTCTCCGCGTGAAGGACGGCGAGGCGGTCAAGCTCGGCCAGTTGCTGGCGGAGTGGGATCCCTACACCTACGCCATCCTCACGGAAATCGGCGGCACGATGCAGTTCAAGGATCTGCAGGAAGGCATCACGCTCAACGAGGAAGTCGACGAAGTCACCGGCCTCTCGCGCTGGGTGGTTGCCGACGCTGCCGATGAGAAGCGTCAGCCTGCTTTCTTGATCAAGAATGCGAAGACGAACAAGCGCTACCTGCTGCCTCGCGGTGCGCACCTTATGGTGCAGGACGGCGATGAAGTGGGTCCGGGCGATGTGCTCGCGAAGATTCCGAAGGAGTCAACGCGTACCAAGGACATCACCGGCGGTCTGCCGCGCGTGGTCGAACTGTTCGAAGCCCGCAAGCCTCGCGAGACGGCCATCATCAGCGAAATCGATGGTGTGGTCCGCTTCGGCGAAGTTGCCAAGGGTCAGCGCAAGATCTACATCACGGCTGACAATGGCGACGAGAAGGAATACTCGGTACCTCGCGGTATCCACGTCAACGTGCAGGAAGGCGAACGCCTTCGTGCCGGCGACCCGCTGATGGACGGTCCCTTGAACCCGCACGACATTCTTGCCGTGCTGGGCGAAAAGGAACTGCAGGCTTACCTGGTGAACGAAATCCAGGAAGTCTACCGTCTGCAGGGCGTGGCCATCTCGGACAAGCACATCGAAGTGATTGTCCGCCAGATGCTGCGCTGGGTACGGATCGACGAAGTGGGCGATACCAACTTCCTGCTCGAGCAGCAGGTCGATCGCTTCCGCTTCCGCGAAGAGAACGAGCGCATTGTCAGGGAAGGTGGCCGTCCGGCACTCGGTCGTCCGCTGCTCCTCGGCATCACCAAGGCCTCGCTCTCGACCGATTCGTTCATCTCCGCAGCCAGCTTCCAGGAGACGACCCGCGTTCTTACCGAAGCCAGCATCAACGGGGCGATCGACAATCTCCGTGGCCTCAAGGAGAACGTCATCGTCGGCCGGCTTATCCCGGCAGGCACGGGTCTCGAGTACTACCGCAACGTCCAGCTCTCACCGGAGCTGGAAGAAGCGGCAGCCCGTGTCCAGCAGGAGGTTTCGGCAGAGATCGAAGCCGCCGAGCGCGAACTGGAACTCATGCGCCAGGAAGGCGAAGCCGAAGAGATGGCGGCCGAATAAGGACGGGCCATCCAGGCAAGTTCTAGACAGCATCAGTCAACCAACAAGGCCCGGCGCAAGCCGGGCCTTCTTTATTCCTCCAGCAGATTTGTGGACGCGCCGATTCCAGGACGAATTTCGTACGGTTCGTATCGATATCCGCGTTAGATGTGGGTTGTCGCCGAACCGCCATTCATCTCATTCGATTTGTCCGCGTGACATTGACGGCAAAACTGCGCGGATCGATTGCTGTTCGCGTCTGCGGTACCTGCATGCTCAGACGGGGCGCGCAGGAAGTGTTGGGTCGAATAGACTCCCGGCGGAAAAAGGTCCGAGGCGGAACTCGTCGTTACCCTCGTGATCGTCATAAGGTGCGGATTGTGGCACGTGGTGCAGGCAACGACGGGAGTGTTGCCGTGATGGCTTGGTTTGACGAAGTAACCATAGCTCGCGGCAAAGCGTGATGAGTGAATTCCCCCCATGGTGATCATGCCATTGGTTTCCGTGCAGTCCCAGCCAAGTGCACCCCCGCATTTAATCTGAGCTTCAAGTCCAAGCGGGTGGTCTTCGATCTCATGGCCCGTGATGAGGCTCTCCTGATCCATCAATGTCGGAATGGCGCCCAGGGATCCATACCTTGATGGGATGGTTTCGTAAACGACATTGCGCATCATCGCCCGGGGTCCATAGTTTCCGTCGTGGCAGCTTAGACACCGGAGGATAGCTGCAAAATCAGAACTGTCGTTCGAGGCGGTTTGATCGGACGGGCTTCCGTAGGCGGCGTATGTGCTTGTCGCATCCTGGCCCCATAGCATCGCCACGGCAGGGTTCGCTCTGCGAGTAAGAGCAGCGCGCTCTTCGCATGCCATGCTATGCGGAGTATGACAAGCCGGGCAACCGCGGCCAGAGTTGACATGAGCGCCCAGGGCATCTGTTCGAGAAGTTGTAGTCTTCGCGCCAGCGGGTAAGGTAAACGCGCAAATAATCACAACAGCTGCAATCGCCCATTTCGCTCGCGTCACTTGGGATTCATCATCTTGATGACTCTTCATACACCGATCTTTCGAACAGTCCACCCTACGCCGCCGAGAGGGGATTCAACCGCGTCTGACACTTTCGAGTGATAACCAGAGTCATGTGCGGGCTCTAATACTGCAAGTGCTTGAGGGCTGGGAGATTCCAGGAGTGGAGTGTTGTCAGATCATATTGAATCTCGGAGAAATCCCGGCCTTCTTTATTTCGACCTGATAAACATCGTGCTAATATCTAGCCATTCAAGACAATTCAATCGGAGTCGGACCCCGAATTGCCTAACCAATCTGTAGCTGCATCTGTATCCGAATTTCCGCTGCTCCGCCCCAACGCGGCCAAGCCGCCGATGCTGATGGAGCGGACCCAGCCAGTGCTCGACAAGCTATCCCGCACCCTTGGCGAGCCGGTCATCACCTACTGGAATTCCAACAAAGGTTCTATCTGCCAGAATGACGTTACGGGCCTTTATGCGCTGGTGCGGAATCTCGGGAGCGTCGAACGGCTGACGCTGTTCGTGAAGTCCGACGGCGGCTCGGGGCAGGCGTCGCTGCGCATGGTAAACCTGCTGCGCCGCTATGTGAAACACCTCACGGTGCTTGCGCCGCTCGAGTGCCAGTCGGCCGCTACCATGCTAGCCCTTGGAGCAGACAAGATCCTGATGGGCCCGCTGGCGCACTTGTCCGCCGTCGATACTTCGCTGACCCACGATCTCTCGCCGATCGATCGCGACAACGACCGGGTGAGCGTAAGCAACGACGAACTGCTGCGCGTGATCCGGCTGTGGACCGAGCAGGCAAAGGACTCGACCACCAATCCGTATGAGTCGCTGTTTCCGTACGTGCATCCCCTGGTGATCGGCGCGGTAGACCGTTCCAGTGCTCTTTCGACGCGCATCTGCGAAGAGATTCTGTCGTACCACATGGACGACAAGGACCGGGCGCGCGAGATCAGCAACAATCTGAACTCCGGGTACCCGTCGCATAACTATCCCATCACGCTGCGCGAGGCAAGACGGATTGGCCTCAACGTGGAGGCCATGGACGACAGCGTGAACGCGCTACTCTTCGAACTGAACGAGATCTACTCGGAGATGGGCGAGAGCGCTACAACCGACTACGACGAGAAGAATTCGCACGACAACAGCATCATCAAGGTGATGGAAGCGTCCGGAACGCTGATCTATTACCAGCTCGACAAGGATTGGCACTACCGCGGCGAAGAACGCCGCTGGGTGGCCCTGAACGAAAAGAGCCAGTGGCGCAAGGCGGAACTGGTCAAGGGAAAGGTGACGATCTCGCAACTGCACGTGCGCTGAAGAGTCAGACGACGGTTTTACGTGGGGGGAGAAGCGCGTCGGTTCGATTTGAATCGGCGCGCTTTTATTTTTGTTGTTCTTCAGGCCTGAAGAGCGCCTTTTGGAGACGGTCCGGCATCTCGGCGCCGTGGCGCTTGGTGTGCTTGGCAACGTACATTGCGGCGTCGGCGGCGCTCAGCAAGCTATCGGCCGAGGTCCCGTCGTAGGGATAGAGTGCCACGCCCACGCTTGCCCCTCCGCGAAGCACGTAGCCTTCCACCGCAAAGGGCGCGTCAAAGCAGCGTTCGAGCCGTTGCGCGATCTCCTCAATGGCGGAGCGGCTTTGTACCACGGGCATGAGAGCCGCAAACTCGTCGCCGCCGAGGCGCGCGAGCATATCGCCGGACCGGAGTTGCCGCTTCATGCGCATGGAAATCTCCTGCAGGTAGAGGTCCCCGATGTGATGGCCGTAAAAGTCATTGACCTGCTTGAATTCGTCCAGGTCGACGTAAACGAGGCCGAAGATCGAGCCGTCCATCTTTGACTTTTCGATCAACTTCTCAAGGTAGCGGTCAAGAGAAAACCGATTGTGGATATCCGTCAGCAAATCGAACTCCGAGCGATAGACGAGGTCCTTATAAAGCCTGCGCGTTTCGATGGCGAGTGTTGCCAAGCGAACGCCTGCTTCCAGGGCTGAGGCTTCGTCGTGGGGATCGGATTCACCGGTCTCGGTGGCGGCAAACAGTGTTCCCAGCGAACCGCCGGCGCGAGCCGGAATGTCGAGGCGGATGCTGCGCAGACCCTTTGCTTTGGCGGGAGCATTTCCCAGGCGCGCTCCATCCGGCATTTCGCACCAGCAGAAGGGGAACCCGAGGCTGAACGCCACCATCTCCGTAATGGCGTCGATCAGTTCGGGCAAGGGACGCGAGCTGTTGATGTCTTCAAGGATCTTGCAGCGCTTGGTTTCCAATTGTGCGCTGTGCCGCTCGATTCGGGCTTCGGATTCAGAATGGGCGGTGATGGTCCTGGTCTGGTTGTCGACCTTCCTGCGGAGAATCCAACCCCACAAACCGACGATCACGACAAGGACCGTCAGCACGATCACGATCGGATCCAGGTAAGGGGCACTTGTCCGCGAAGGAGTGCCAATGCCGGTGAGGGCATTGGAAGCGAGCATCCGGATGACGGAGGGCAGGTGCGTGGTTTCAAACGAGGCAGAAATTCGATGACCAGTCTGGGCGTTGCTGAAGGCGTGCAGGGCCGGCGGTGCAGCGAGGGTCGATTTGAAAGTCTCCCGGGCTTCCGCGGCATGCGCGAACGGCGCGGCAATCGCGACCGCCAGAAGCGCAGAAGCGAGCACCAGACGCCGCCGGGATTTAACGATCCACTCCATGCCAGCATCCTTTGAAACTGCCTGCTAGTTCCTTATTGTTAGTAACTTAGCCGACACATCGGGCACGCAGAAATTTGCCGCGACTGATGAAAGTTTACGCCCAACTCGAGTTGCTCTCGTTACACCTTTCGGGGCAGTTTGACCCCACGGGAGATACCACTTTCAGAACAGCGATGTCCCGCTTTGGGGCAGGCCGCAGGGGGCGCAGGGTATGATGACTGGGGCTCAGATTCGGGAGAGCAATCCTGCATGGCAACCAACCCAGAAATCCCCGTAGTTGTCACCACGTTTCCATCCAGCGGCACCCAATCGTTACCCACCCGGCGCATCCGCGTGCTCGGCGTGCCGCTCGACATGGGCGCCAGCCGCCGCGGCGTCGATATGGGGCCCTCCGCGATGCGCGTGGCAGGACTGGAAGCTCGCCTCGAAGCCCTCGGCCACCATGTCACCGACAGCGGCAACGTAGCGGTAGATATCGCCGAGACCCAGAATGCCGGCGAGCCGAATGCACGCTACCTCAAGCAGATTGCGGATACCTGCACGCGCACGTCGCAAGCGGTCTCGAAGACGCTGGAAGAAGGAATGACTCCCCTGGTGCTGGGCGGCGACCATTCCATCGCGGTCGGCTCGGTCTCTGGTGTGTCGGAGTTTTATCGGCGTCAAAATCAGAAAATTGGCGTGATCTGGATCGATGCGCACTCCGACATCAACACGCCTGACACCTCGCCGAGCGGAAACGTGCATGGCATGCCGTTGGCGGCGCTGCTGGGGCTAGGGCCTGAACTGCTGACCAATATCGGTGGCTTTGCCCCGAAGATTTCCCCGGAAAACACGGTGCTGGTGGGGGTGCGGGACATCGATGCAGCGGAACGCGCCAATATCCGGCGCGCGGGGATGGGCGAGGTTTACACCATGCGCGACATTGACGAGCGGGGCATGCGCGCTGTGATGGAAGAGGCCCTGCGTGCGGCGGGCCGCGGCACGGCCGGTTACCACATCTCGCTGGATATGGACTGGATCGATCCGGAAGACGCGCCCGGCGTGGGCACGCCCGTGCGTGGCGGCGCGACGTATCGCGAGGCGCACCTCGCCATGGAGATCATTGCCGACCATGGGCGGATGGTCAGCTTCGAGATTGTCGAAGTGAACCCGGTGATCGATGAGCACAACCGGACCGCGGACCTGGCGGTCGAACTGGCGTGTTCGGCGTTTGGAAAGAAGATACTTTAGACTCCCTGTTTCCGCCGAGCTTGCTTCTTTCGGAGCTTCGCTCTCCGCGGCGGCCACGAAACCGCACTTTCAGGCGCCTCAATTCGCCGGAACGAGAGATCATTGAAGTCGGCGATCTGTTCGCTTTCTTCAATCGCACCGAACTTCCGCTTCGAAGCTCGTAACCGATAGAGACAGCCGGATTGCGCAAACAGCAAGTCACCGGTCGGCGACCAGTCAGCCCATTCGCTCCTACCGACGGCACCGCGGATCCCGTCCTCACCGTGCAATGAATGCTCGATGAGCCACCACGGGCCACCGCGCTCCTTTATGCCCAGGACCGACATTCGGAGTACGTATTTCTTGGGCCAGAGAGGGTGCGGCTTCTCCCACGTGATCGGAGGATCGTATTCGATCCACACTTCTGCACCGTAATCGTTCTTAGTCTCTTCAGGATATGCTGTCAATTTCCAGCCATCTCTGGCGAGTCGACATGACCAGATCGGATAATCCTCGCCAAATCCGGACCACTCTCCGCATGATCCAACCAGGAGCCAATTAGGTGTCGAAAACTCCGGGGCCAGCTTTATGTCTTCGGGGAAATGGTTGAGCATCAGTCGATCATTCGAGAAGAACAGCCCGCCTCCACCCCAGCAGTTCCCCTTGGGCCATAGCGCTAGAGCCGTGAAGAACGGCGGTCGACTGACTGCTGACCACGATCCGATCGATCTACGAAAATCGGCTGCAAAATATACCAGCAGGTCCCCGTCAGGCGAGAGATCACAGCGGCGCTCATAAATTCTTCCCTTGAGCCATTGACCGACTTCGAACGAGTCTTTGGCAAGGTCCCACTTGATAAGAAGTACCTGGTTCGACGGCCCCCGCCGGAAGACAACTGCCTTCGGCGCATCGCGAGCGAGCAAAACGTAAATTCGGGCAGCAGATTTCACCATGCGATTATGCAATCTCATCTCTGAGCGTCCAGGCTTAAAACTTCTGTTTGGGCATCCAACGTGTCACCCTTCTTCATGCTCTTCTGAGCGACAATAAAAGCGATGGCTAAAAAACTTCGCGTAGGTGTTTTGTTTGGCGGGCGCAGCGGCGAGCATGAAGTCTCGCTGCTCTCGGCGGCTTCGATTCTGAAGGCAATTGATCGCAGCAAATTTGACGTGGTGCCGATCGGCATTACGAAAGAAGGCAGATGGCTGGCGGCGGCGGATGCGACCGGGCTGCTGGAGGGCGATCAAGGCGCAGTCGGGCGCCGGCTGCGTGCCGGCGATCCCGAGGCAACGCCGGGCGCCAAGCTGCTGCACGAGGGCATTCCGACGCTGCTTGCGCCGGAGCCCGGTCCTCAGGGCCCGGCGGGAAAATCCATCGACGTGGTGTTTCCGGTTCTGCACGGCACGTTTGGCGAGGACGGCACCATCCAGGGACTGTTTGAGCTGGCGGGGATTGCCTATGTCGGCTCGGGGGTTCTGGGTTCGTCGGCCGGCATGGACAAGGACGTGATGAAGCGGCTGTTTGCGCAGGCGGGGCTGCCGATCGTAAAACACGTCACGGTCCTGCGCTCGGAGTGGGAGAGATCGCCGCGGAAAGCCGTCGCGCAGATCGAGGCCGCGCTCAAGTATCCGCTGTTTGTGAAGCCCGCGAATCTCGGATCGTCGGTGGGGATCAGCAAGGCGCACGATCGCAAGGAACTGGGACCCGCGCTCGATGTGGCCGCGAAGTACGATCGCAAGCTGGTCGTGGAGCAGGGAGTCGGCGGCAAAAAATCGCGCGCCCGCGAGCTGGAGGTCGGCGTGCTCGGCAACGATGATCCCAAGGCCAGCGTGGTGGGCGAAATCATTCCCGGCAAGGAGTTTTACGACTACGAGGCGAAGTACCTGTCGGAAGGCTCGGTGCCGGTGATTCCGGCGAAGATCACGCGCGACGAAGCGAAACGGATTCGGGAGATGGCGGTGGCGGCGTTTCGCGCCTGCGACCTCTCGGGACTGGCGCGTGTGGATTTCCTGATGGAGCCGGATGGCAAGCGCCGCATCTATCTCAACGAAGTGAACACCCTGCCGGGGTTCACGCAGATCAGCATGTACCCCAAGCTCTGGGAGGCTACCGGCATCCCGTACAGCGAGCTGATTACGCAACTGATCGAACTGGCGCTCGAGCGCCACGAAGACAAGAACCGGAACACGTACAGCAGGGAGTGAGAGAAGCAGGGACTAGGGACTAGGGAATAGGGAATAGGGGCTAGGGACTAGGGATCAGGGAGCAACAATTCGGGAACTACCGTTGTCCTGCCGGTGTCTAATTATGAAGAGGCGACTTGAATAGCGAACCCAAACCAAAGTCTCTCCAGGTACATCTCCCGCGAGTTATTCCCTACTGCCTATTCCCTGCTCCCTGTCTTACCGTATCCTTGACTGCGAGGAAAGTCTGAATGACCCTGCTGGATGCTCCCAAATTTGACGAGGCCCGCGACCTGCGAAATCGGGTAATGCTGTATAGCGGTGGCGGCCTGCTTTTCGTCTTCATTGTTGTGTTCTGGCTGGTTTCAGGCCATCCTGCCGACTGGCCCTGGAACTGGTGGACGCACCTGCGGGGCCGATACACCATGAACCACTTCATGGAATCCGTGGAGAAGAACGACCTGAAGCAGGCCTACGGGATCTGGATGCATGATCCCAACTGGCAGCAGCACCCGGACAAGTACGGTGCCTACCCCTTCGATCGCTTTGAGGCCGATTGGGGTCCGAACAACACTCAGAACGAATATGGAGTTATCCAGAGCCATCAGATTGTGGCGGCGCGGGTGTTCCGGAATGTGCTGCTGGTAGGGCTGCTGATCAACGGGCGCAAGAGCAAGGCGCTGTTTCTTACCTACTATCCCAAGGACCACACCCTGGACTTCGCGCCGCCGGATGAGGAGCTGTACCTCGGGCCGTAACCCGAGCTGCGAGCACAAAGAATCACTGTTCCCTGGTGGATCGGCCTCACGCTCCGGCGAGCTCCGCTCGTGCTTTTTCGAGACTCGCTGTGTCTTCCACGTTGAGCGATTTCTGCGCCGGGTCGATCTGCTTGAGTAGTCCGCAGAGCACCTTGCCGGGGCCGGCTTCGATAAATATCTCGGCTTCCGCACCGACCATAGTCCTTACACAATCGACCCAACGCACCGTGCCGGTTACCTGCTCGATGAGGGCGTTGCGCGCTCCCTGGGCCGTCGTCACCATCGTTCCGCTGGCATTGGCAGGCTACCGGAATGCGCGGTTCGGCAAGCTGCAGGCCGGCCAGCACCCGTGCCACCTCTTCCTGCGCCGGCTGCATCAGGGCGCAATGAAAGGGAGCGCTAACCGGGAGCATCACCGCACGCCGAGCACCCCTGGTTTTGCAAAGGGCAGCGGCCCTTTCGACGGCGGCGGTCGCGCCCGAGATGACCGTCTGCCCCGGTGAATTGAAATTGGCCGCGGCGACGGTCAGTCCTGTTTCCTGTGCGGCCTCCTCGCAGGCCTCGGCCACCTGCTCGGGATCGAGCGACAGAATTGCCGCCATCGCGCCCTGCCCGGCAGGCACCGCCTGCTGCATCGCTCGACCGCGCGCTTTTACCGCACGCACGGCATCGGCGAACGTCAGTGTTCCGGCGGCCACATGGGCGGACCATTCGCCCAGCGAATGTCCGGCAGCGAGCGCGGGTTGAATGCCGTGTTCCGCGAGCACGCGCAGCACAGCCACGCTGACCGTCATGATGGCGGGCTGCGTATTTTCGGTCAGCTTCAGTTCTTCTTCAGGTCCTTCGAAGCAGAGCCTGGACAGTGCGAATCCGCAGGCCTCGTCGGCCTCGGCAAAGGTCTGCCTGGCAATCGGAAAGCGATCAGCAAGATCGCGGCCCATGCCCACGGTCTGCGAGCCTTGCCCCGGAAAGAGAAATGCAATTTTCTTGTTCATGCCAGAGAGGATTGTATCGAACCAGGCATCGCTTTCGATCGCGCGAAACCCGGTCCCTTCAGGCGGCGGCCGGTTTACGCGCAAAGACGTAGGCACGCCGGCTCTGGAACTCCACGTCCGGCGCGTAGGGATCGCGTTCGACGATGTCTTCGATGACAAATGCGGCGTGGGTCAGCAGGCGCTGAATCCGCTCCGGCTGCAGCTTGTAAAACTCCATGGAGACGCGATTGCCCCACAGCTCTTCGGGCCGGATTACTTCTTCGCCGATGTGAAACGAAAGCAGCAGCAGCCCTCCAGGTTTCAGAACGCGGTGCATCTCTGCGAATGCGATTGGCAACGATTGCGGGGGGATGTTCACGATGGCGTAAAACGCGATGATCCCCGCGAGCGATCCATCTTCCAGTTCGAGCGCTAGGATATTGCCTTCGCGAAACTCGATATCGCGGATTAAGATGCCGCGCCTGCGCGACCATCTGCGGCGAGAGATCCAGTCCGAAGACATCCACTCGCCCATCGCGGAAGAAACGCGCCACATGGCCGGGCCCGCAACCCATGTCGCACACCGGGCCGTGCCCTCTTACTGCATCGGCAAAGCGCCTGAGCAGTTCGCGATCCAGAGGCTTGCCATCCAGTTCGCGGAAGATCCTGCGCGCATATTCCTCCGCGATGCGGTCGTAATTCTCGCGAACGGTCTCAACCGCATCTTGATCCATGCTTTACGTTATCGCAGGGGAATCGGCGTGGCTCAGATTTATTGGATTGGGCGATGCATCTTTTGACTGGACGGCGCGTACTGCTCAGAGAGATGATCGGGAGCACGATTCTTTCCCCAACCGATCGCTTCTTCCGGGCCGATTCCCATCGTTTGAACGAATGGGAATCGTTTTGAATCGGGTGAGTCGTTTTTCCTGTCGACGGCGCGTACAGGACAGAGGGATGATCGGGAGCACGACCCCCAAACCGATCGCTCTCAGCCCGAATCCGGCACAACGTATCTATTTCACGCGGCACGAGGAAGAAAATGTCAAAACTTGCAACGAGAACTTATCGGCGCATCGATATTGGCTGGGCACGGATCGGCTTGGTTCTGCTGGGACTGGCGCCGGTGGCCGCAGCGTTTGCTCAAGAGCCGCAAGTGCCACCCGGAATGCGCCCGGAAGCTCTCGATGATCCCACCCTCGGAATGACGGCCTATGAGGTCTTTGTGCCAGAGAAGTGGCACTTCGTCGGGCAGCTGATCCAGGGCACAAGCTGCGCGCCCATTCCCTTCCCGGTTTTTCGCACCATCAGTCCCGACGGCCTCACTGTCCTGGAAAGGCTGCCGAGGATGGATTGGAATTGGAGCGACGGGCCGCGGCAGTCCACAAACAATAACGACTGCATTCCGTTAGAGGAGTACGAGAGCGCACAGGTATTTCTGAAAAACGTGGCCCGGATGCTGGGTGTCGAGTATGTGGGAGAGAATCCCATCCCTGAAGATGTCCGCTCCAACATCATGGAAAACTTTGAAAGATCAAAGGAAGCCAACGCCGCCCGCTACCGTTCGGCAGGGATGCGCCCGCCGGAGGAGCGCAAGGACTTTGGGCAGGCGATCATTCGCTACACCAATGGCACCTTTCCTATGAAAGGCCTGCTCAACGCCGACATTTACTGTTCGGCCCATCTGGGCCGCCCCAGCATCATGGTGCCCCTGCGCATGAACTACAACTGCACCGCGACTGTGCGGTACGTGCGCGCTCCTGAAGATCAATTCGACGCTGCCGTAAAAATGTTGCAACCCGCCGGCGCCAATCAGCTTCCGCAATGGACCCAGGCCTGGAACCAGCGACTCAACATGCAGACGCAGGAGAATCTCGCCAACATTCGTCGACAGGGCGACGCGGCGAGGGCACAGTCTACTGCAAGCTACCAGCAGTTCCAGCAGAGCCAGGCCACCAATCAACGGCTCCATGAGCAGTTCCTTTCAACTCTGCAGCGTGGAACAGATATGTCAATGGCACGCAACGCCGCGGACATGCAGGCGCGCTCTACAGCGACGTCAAATATCGTCGACTACGCGCTGAATCAGCAAACCGTGCGCGACCCCGGCACTGGGGCGCTGAACAAGGTCTCAAGCGGCCTGGCATACACCTGGGCCGATGGCACCGGCAGAGGTTTCCAGACCAGCGATCCAAATGCGAACCCGAATGGCACGCTCTCGGGCAACTGGACGCGACAACAAGTCGTCAACGGCGACGGCACCCCGCGCTAACCAGCGCGGGCGAGGAAGACTGCACGATTTCCGATCCCAGATCGCACCGATCTCGGATCGGATTGCACTGTAGGCCCGGCCCCAGACATTTGCATCCGCGCTCATTCGCCGGTCAGCGGGGCAGTTTCAGTTCCAGCGCTTCTTGTCGTCGTGATCCTCGTCAAGCTGTTTTCCGCTGCCGTCGAACTTCACGGTGCGACCCTGGGAGCGCATGTAGACCTCGAACTTCTTCGCAGCCTTGCGACGCTTCCAGCGATAGTAGCCGTTGCGCAGGGCGTACCACTTTTCGCTTAGCTGGAATGACACTCCTCGACGCGGCGCCCATGCGCGTGAATAGATACCCGCCTAACGCACCGCCAAGCTGTGCGAAGCCATACAAGCGCAAAGAGCTGAACAGGTAGGCAATGGCTACCAGGCCGGCGATGATTGCAACGTAGCGGGCCTTGATGCTGATGGGGAGTGGAAAGAACATGAACTCCATGTCGCCATAAAGGACGCCAATGACCACGATGAAGCCGAAGATTCCGCCGAATGAGCCAGAGAGCGGAATCTCAGGTAGTGAATAGCCAAGGGTCACGTGACCAAGGTAGATAGCCAGTCCCGCGGCAGCTGTAGCCAGAACCGAGACTGCGTAAAGCGACAAAACCCAGTCCCGTTGGTGGAAGTTCTCAAGGAAGCCGGCCAGAAACCAAAGCGCCAGCAAGGAGAGGAGAGTCTGGGTTATGCCGAGTTGGACAAAGCTATACGTCAGGGGCTGCCATATCCACCCGTGCAAGAAAGCTCGCGGTATAAAAGCACCATGAAGGACGAGCCAACTGAAGAGATCCTCGTTCGTTGCTCCAAGGATCAGGAGAAGGAAAAAGGCGCCCAGATTGGTCAGCACCAGCAGACGTGTTGCGCCTCGGAAACTTGGAAACGAAAGTTGGGTGGCGCCAATCCTGGGCATCGTAGTGAACAGGTTAAATGGAATGGCTTGCGCGTGTCATGGGTGGATGCGCGGGGGGATAGATTCGGGCCCATTTGGGGCTACGGAACCACGACCAGCCCGCGATGGCCCTTCGCGTCGACGGCGCGCACGCCGAAGATCACGTTGTCCTTGGAGACGGGCAGCGTTACGGTGAGCGGGTCGCCAGCAATCGCAGCCGCAACCTGCTTCGTATACTGCCAGTTGGGCGCGGTCGTTTCGCGCCACAGCACCTCATAGTGGGCGACTCCACCGCCAACAGGCGGCTCCCAGGTCAAAGTCGAGCCGTTCTCAGTCATTTTATTCACGATGGCCACCTTCTGCGGCTCCCCGGGTGCAAAGGCCAGGGTGGCCAGGGTTGCCGCATTCAACCGCGCCACCTGGGCCACGTAGTTGAAGTCCACAAAGCGGAGCAGGTCTCCGAGGATCGGATCGTTCGAACCAGCGGGTGGCATTACGACGTTCTGGTGCTGGTGGTTATAGTCCTCGCGCCACTCGGTAAAGCGCACGGCGGCAAAGCCCTCGTGGTTAAAGGAGCTGTGGTCGCCGCCGCGCAGGTAGCGGTCGGGCCGGTCGATCAAAGATGCCGTAAACGGCTTTGCCGCTCCCGGTCGCGAGAGATAGGTGTGCGCCGTCTCCGCGATGGCCCGGGCGAGTTCACGGCTGGGCGAATCGTTCTCCTTGCCAAGAGCGCGAATGGCGCGCGCCTCCTCTGGTGTCGCGGACTGCGGAACGCCCTCTGAAAATACGCGCACGCGGTCTTTCAATTGAAGGGTGTCGCCGGGCGTAGTGTTGCCGCCCACGATGTCGTTGTTCAATGCCGCTTCAAGATCCCAGCCTTCATCCTTGGCCAGTTTGGCCAGGTGGCCGGACCCGACCAGCCCCTGTTCCTCTCCGGCCACGGCTACAAACACAATGGTTCCGGGGAACTTGAGCTTGCTCAGGGCCCGTGCGCACTCCAGCGAAACGGCTACGCCGGAAGCGTCATCGTTGGCGCCGGGAGCAGCGGCGTGGTCATCGTTATTGCTGGAATTGCGCGAGTCGTAATGACCTGTCACCAGGACCATGCGTTTGGCCTGTTCCGGATCGGTCCCGCGCAGAATGGCGTAAACATTGGTGATTTTCGTGGGCCTGGGAATCCGGCGCGCCCACTGGGCGCCGCTTGCCGGATCGGCGGTAAAAATGTCGCGCTTGACTTCGAGGCACCCGCCGCATTCGTGCGAAATGGATTCAAATTGTGCAGCGATCCAATCGGCCGCGGCGTTGATCCCCTGGCCGGGCGGCAGATCGGCTTCCATACTCGAGAGCGTACTGCGCGTACCGAAACCAACCAGCGTCTGAATCGTCTCTTGTATCTGTTGGGGTTTGATGGTGGCAAGGGCCCGGACAATCGCCGGATCGGCCGGCGCGGAACCGATAGGGGTGGCATGAAGCGCGTAGTCGGGCTGCGCAGTCGTGGCGCTGCACGCCAGTGCAAGCCCGCAAAGCGGGACCCATTGGGGAATCTTCATGATTTGTTCTCCGGTGTACGCACTTCGGTGCGGAGAGGGGAATTCGGCCTCTTGACCTTTCCAACGGTTTGCCTAAAACTAACCCAAGTTCGTACCCTAGGGGTAACGCCATCCTACATCACGAAAATGCCTTGGGAGGAGGCTGCCATGACAAGCTGCCCGGAATGTGAAAACAACCTCGATATTGATATTGAAGAAGTGGAAGAGGGCGACGTGGTCGCCTGTGATGAATGTGGAACCGAGTACGAGGTCGTTGGAGTGGAACCGCTCGAGCTCTCGAAAGTGGAAGAGGGTATCGACGAAGACGACGACTTTCTGGCCGAGGACGAGGAGGAAGAGTGAAAGGGAACCGCGCACGATTGGCGGCTTGGGTGGCATTTGCCACCTTTGCAGTGGTGATGATCTCAGGGGTAAACAATTCCGGCGTTGCCCACGCCCAGAACCTCGGTCAGCGTAATGTTGGCGGGCTGGTTGTCGACGCGAATTCCGCACCGGTGCAAGGTGCAACCGTCTTCCTCAAGAACACGAAAACCAAGTCCATCCGCAGTTATACGTCTTCCGGCAACGGCAGCTTTCGCTTCGCCCAGGTCAGCATGACCGACGACTACGATCTGTGGGCCGAGAAGGACGGCAAGAAGAGCGCAACCAAAACCGTCAGTTCGTGGGACGTGCGCAAGGATTTTGAGACGGAGTTGAAATTGAAATAGGAAGTCTTCCAGCCCGGAGGAGCGTCGTCTTCCGGGGTGGATCCTGGAACAAAGCGATTATTTCTGCTTGCCCCGGCTCGACAATACGAGCTGATTTCCATCCGCATCCTTGAACACGGCGACGGAGCCCCACGGCTCGGTCGTCGGCTCCTTGGTGAAGACCACACCTTTCTTCTTCATGGCATCCGCGGTTGCGAAGACGTCGTCGCACCAGAACGAGATCGACTGGCTCTCCCCGATGCGCTTCTCGTGGCCGTCGGGAGTGAAGAGCGCCATTCCAGTGTCAGCGCCCGGGATCATCAATTCGATCCATCGCTGTTTGGGTGTGAAGGGCTGATCCGTCATCACCTTCATGCCCAAGGCTTCGGTGTAAAACTTCAACGCCACATCCTGATCGCGTACGGGAATTCCGACAAACTTGATGCCTCTGACCATGCTGACCTCACGATGGATCGAGAATAATGTGGCCCGGATTCCGGATCAATCAGTCATTCGATGCTATAGTATCGATTGATATAGCATGCCGATCCTGGATGATTACGTTATCGACACGCTTATGCGCGATCTGGTTGGCCACGACCGCAAGCCGGTGAGTTTTCTGGTCTACCTGTGGCTTGCCGCGGAACAGGCGAAGACGCGCGCCGATGTGCAGGCGAGCTATCAGCAGGTGGCGGAGTCGGTAGGGATTTCGAAAAGCTCCGCGCAGGCTGCGATTGGCTGGCTGCTCAAGCGCAAACTGCTGGCAGCCAGAAGAGGGAGTGTTACCGCGACACCCGTATATACAGTGCGCAGCCCATGGCGCGAAGCTGCGCGACGGCTCAAGAATCCCGGTTGAAGTTGTCTACTCTATTCCTGGTTCAGAATCACATCGCCATTGACGGTTTCGATCGTTACGTGGTTCGTACCGCTGCCTACGATCCCGCTGGCGCGAATGTATTTGCGCGGCGTGCCAAATGAATGATCCCAGTCGCTCGTTTCGTGAACATCCAGTCCGGCGTGCTGAACGATATGGTACTGGCGATCCGTGCGGGTGTAGGCGAGCGTGATCTTCACGTCCATCGAGAAGTCCTTGGGAACGGTCAGCTCGATGGTTCCACCCTTCGAATCGAGACGGATATCCCGCTGGCCCGAGGTTCCCACTTCGCGCACGGTGATGCCGCCGCCCATGGAAGTAGCTTTCACGGGCCCTTCGGCAGTGCTGATGGTGATGCCGCCTCCCATGGTCGTGGCATCCACCGAACCGGTGGCATGATCGACCTCGATGCCGCCGCCCATGGTCTTGATCTTGGCGAACGAGGCGACGTTGCCGACGTGAATGCCGCCGCCCATGGTCGACAGCGAGGCTCCGTGCGGCGCGTTGGCAACGTCGATGCCTCCGCCCATCTTGCTGATGACGACCTCGCCAGATGCGCCGGTCGAACTGTTCGACATCTCGTCATTGATATAGTGCGAACCGAAACCTCTGCAGCCCGCCAGAAGAGCCGGCAGCGCCCCTACCAGCAACAGAGCACATCCCTTGCGCAGGTTCATACCGCGGACCTCCTGAAAGGCTCACACGCCTGTCTCACACGAGCATACGCAGAAACTGCGAGAAGGGTTCCCCGGGCAGTGAAGAATTCAAAGCGCCTGGAGTTCTATCCGTCCAATTTCTTCATCACCAGCTCATTCAACAGAGCCGGGTTGGCCTGCCCTTTCGACGCCTTCATCACCTGGCCCACAAAGAAGCCCGCGACCGTCTTCTTTCCGGCGCGATATTGCTCCACCTGCTTTGGATTGGCGGCGATCACCTCGTCGATCATGCCTTCAATTGCCGAGGAATCGGTGATCTGCTGCGGCTTCTCGCGCTCGTAGACGGCGGGAAAATCCTCGCCTTTTTCAAAGCAGATATCGAACAGCCCCTTCATCTGCTTCGAACTGATCTTGTCTTCGTCGAGCAGATCGGCGGCCATCACCATGCCGGCCATCGAGATGGGCGACTGATCCAGTTCGAGGCCCAGCGCTTTCAAACGGCCGCCGAGTTCGCTGAGCAGCAGATTCGCTACGCGGCGGGGATTTTTCGCGGTCTTCGCAGCGGCTTCAAACCGGTCGGCAAATTCGCGCGAAGCCGTCAGCGTGTGGGCGTCCTTCGGGTTCAGGTCGTACTCGGCGATCATGCGCTTGCGGCGCGCTTCGGGCAATTCCGGGAGCTTTGCCCGCGCAGCTTCGCAGGAACTCCGGCGTCACGATCAGCGGCGGCAGATCCGGTTCCGGGAAATAACGGTAGTCGTGCGCCTGCTCCTTTGAGCGCATGGAGTAGGTGCGGCCTTCGTTCGCGTTCCACAGGCGCGTCTCCTGCACCACGCGACCGCCCTCTTCAATCACTTCGATCTGGCGCTCGATCTCGTACTCCAGCGCCTGCGCGAATGAAGCGGAAGCTGTTCACGTTTTTCACTTCCGCCTTGGTGCCGAAACTCTCCGCGCCCTTGCAGGCGGACACTGACGTTGGCATCGCAGCGCAGCGAGCCTTCTTCCATGTTGCAGTCGGAGACGGCGGTATAGAGCAGGATTTCCTTGAGCCGCGTGAGGTACTCGAAGGCTTCGTCGGGCGTGCGGATATCGGGCTCGCTGACGATCTCGATCAGCGGCGTGCCGCAGCGGTTGAGGTCGAGATACGTGCGCGTAGCCGAATCGGAAAAGCCGTCGTGCAGGCTCTTGCCCGCGTCCTCTTCCATGTGCACGCGCGTGATGCCGATCTTCTTCGTGCCGCCGTCTGCCGTGGGCACTTCGATCCAGCCATGCTCGGCCAGCGGCTTGTCGTACTGCGAAATCTGGTAGCCCTTGGGCAGGTCGGGATAGAAGTAGTTCTTGCGCGCGAAAATCGACCGCTCGCGCACCTCGCAATTCAGCGCCAGCGAGGCGAGCACCGCAAACTCCACGGCCTTGGCATTCAGCACAGGCAGCGAGCCGGGCAATCCGAGGCACACGGGGCAGATATTGGTGTTTGGCTCGGAACCGAACCTGTTCGCGCAACCGCAAAAAACCTTGCTCGCGGTGAGCAGTTGCACGTGGACTTCGAGGCCGATCACCGGCTCGTACTTGGCGAGAACCTCAGGAGAGAGTGCGGTTGCAGCCATAGGTAAATTCTAGCGCGCACAAGAAGGGGGGCGGCTGATCATACAGGTTTCCTCTTGTGTGAACTTCGCTATCGTCGATGCGTAAAGGGCGGCCAACGCGGCCCGAGCTGAAAGCAGAGGGCGCCGCTGACATAGAACTCGTCAATGCCGGGATTCTCGGCGTAGATAAATGCGTTCGACACGTGGAGGTATTCTGCCTCCCAGCGAAGTTCCATCTTCTGGTTGATGCGGGTTTCCATGCCGCCGCCGCCGCGGAAGAGAAATGCCATCTGGCCGGCCTTGGGCGCCATCGCGGGCCGGCTGAAGAACAAGACGCCGGCCTTTCCGAGGAAGAAAGGCTTCACCGCGCGGTTTGGCCTCCAAAGCAGACGCGTGCCCATGGGGGAGAAACCGCCTCCGAGATTCCATTCTCGCGCCGGACTTTCTGCGTCTCCATAAATATCGGTTACAACCGGCTGCCGCACTGCCGCCAATGGAATGATGGCCGCGACGTAATCCCATCGCGCTTTGAGGAAACTGCCCCAACTGTGACGGTCATACTCGATCTCGGAAACAGTGATTTGCGAATCGACCTCGCCGGAAAAGCCAACAAAGTGCGCCGCGGGCCATCCCTCTTCGATCGCCAGCTCGCTTTCGGGGAGCGGCTTCGAGACGGCGCTTTTTGCAATGGCTATAGGATCTTCGCCTGCCGCCGGTCGGGAACCGCACAGCGCGAGCGCGAGAAACAGCGAAACAGGAAAGCGCAGGCGCCCACGGGCGTACCACGCGCAGTCCTTCGGTCGGAATCCGCGTTTGCCAATGAGCTGCAAAGGCGTTTCTCTCCAAGGGGCAAGAGTACGCCAAGTATAGGGCAGAGCG
Organism: uncultured Acidobacteriaceae bacterium; assembly: GCA_963830285.1. GTDB lineage: Bacteria > Acidobacteriota > Terriglobia > Terriglobales > Acidobacteriaceae > Telmatobacter. The sequence goes on along the minus strand of CAWHLU010000003.1, from coordinate 78,697 downwards.
GTGGCGCTCCGACGGCCCTTTTGCGCAAACTTAAGTCGTGGGCGCAGAGCGCAGTTGCGGATGGCAATCAGCGGGTTGCGTGTCGCGCTTACTCCGCAGGATCCTGAGCGGTGAACGACGAGCAGCAGGGCTTGTCCGTTGCGTGGAAATTCATCAGCTCGGAGCGGATACCGTCGGGATCGTAGAGGTTGAATTGCCACTTGCCGTCTTTGCCGATTTTCGGCCCCTCATCGTGTTTGCCGTCGAGCCGGTTGCCGGCTTCGAGCCTCTTGTACGCATCGTTCACCGAGACCTCGCCGATTGAAAAATGGTCAAGTACGCCGAGCTGGTGTTGTGAAATACTCGCCGGAATTCCAGACCCCGACGGCCCACTGGTCAGCATGTACTCCAGCCAGTCGTGCCCGTCGGGAACCTGCTGGCTGACCCAGTCGATCTTGCCCTCAACCATTCCTCCATACCAGTAGGGGTTGAAGCCGAGGAGGCCGCGATAGAACTTGTCTTCCGCTTCGCGGCTATGCACCAGGAAACCGACGTGAATGATGTGATGTCCGATCGCGTTCGGATCGTCGGGAGCCTTTGCGTTCGCCGCCGGCTGCACAAACTGGATCTTGTTGCCCTCGGGGTCGAGCACCTCGAACCAGCGGCTCCCGTCCGATCCCCCCGAAATCGTGGCCGGCACTTTCCATCCCTTGACGGCAAGAAACTTCCGCATCCCTTCCGCGCTCGTTGTGTTGAATGCCGCATGATCCATGCGGTTCACGCCGGAATTCGCCGGCAGCGGCAGCACCTCGATATACTGGGTCGCGCTGAAGGCGTATTTCACGCCCTGCGGATTCTCCGGGTCTGTCTCTTTGGCCGCACCGAGAATTACGCGATAGTAGTGGTCGGTGGCGACCGGGTCCGAGGTATACACGGCCAGGTGCGAAATCCCGGTAATCTTCGGCCGCTCCTGCGCGTTCATCGCGACGGTTCCCAAGCTCAAAGTGGTCAAGAGAGCTGCAGCAAAAAACTTCGAATGCATAATGCACCTCAAATCCTTGCGGCATCACGATAAATCGATTTGGCGCATCCTGTAAACTGCCGCTCATCGAGAGGGCACAACTGGCGGAGCGCTACCGTACAATGCACCCATGCCCCGCCAGACCTTTTCCGCTCTCCTTGCAGCCACTGCGTGTAGCGCAGTTTTCGGGCTTTCAGCACTCGCGCAATCGGCCCTGCCCACCACCACGCCAGCCGAGCGCGCCGAAGCTCGCGACATCTTCAAGCAACTGATCGAAATCAACACGACCGACACGCCCAAGGGCAGTGTGACGGCTGGGACCAAGGCGATGCAGAAGCGGTTCCTCGATGCGGGCTTTTCGCCGGATGATGTGCATCTGCTGGGTCCTGACCCAAACAAGATGAACCTGGTCGTCCGTATGCGCGCGGCGGCGCCGGCCACGGAAAAGCCGGTCCTCTTCCTCTGCCACATGGATGTCGTTGAAGCGCTTCCTTCGGACTGGCACACCGATCCATTTCAGTTTGTCGAGAAGGACGGCTATTTCTACGGCCGCGGCACGCAGGACATGAAGGACTCCGATGCCGCGCTCGTCTTCACTTTTCTGCGCCTCCATCGCGAAGGCTACAAGCCGAAGCGCGATCTGATTCTCGCGCTCACTGCCGACGAAGAAGGCGGCAAATTCAATGGAGCGTCGTGGCTGGTAACGAACCATCGCGACCTGGTCGACGCGGCGTTTGTGATCAATCCCGATGCTGGCGGAGTAGAAATGGACCATGGCCGGGCAATTGTCGCCGACGTGGAAGCGACGGAGAAGGTCTACGCCGACTACCAGATCACGGCCAGCAATCGCGGTGGCCACAGCTCGCTGCCCCGGCCCGACAATGCCATTTACGAGCTCACAACGGCACTCAACAAGCTGGCCGCTTACAGTTTTCCGTTTGAGATGAACGAAGTCACCCGCGTGTACTTCGGCAACCTCGCCAAGCAGGAAACCAGCGAGATGGCGGAGAACATTCGCGGCGTGCTTGCCACGCCGCCCGATGCGGATGCGATTGCGCGCCTGAGCCGCGAACCCAGCTTCAACTCCAACTTCCGCACCACCTGCGTGGCCACGCGCCTGGCTGCGGGCCACGCCAACAACGCGCTGCCGCAATCCGCACAGGCCAACGTGAATTGCCGGATTTTTCCCGGCCACTCGCCCGAAGAGATTCGCCAGCAACTGATCGCCCTCTTCGGCGATCCCAAGCTAAACGTCAAATATGTTTCCGACGGCGGAAAGGTCTCCGACACGGCGCCCGAGCGCAAGGCGATTGTGCCGCCTCCGCCACTGAAGGAAGTCTTCGATCCCCTGACACGCATTTCCGATGCAATTTGGCCCGGTCTCCCGGTGACCCCGGAGATGGAGGATGGCGCGAGCGACTCCATCTACTTTGCCCAGGCCGGCTATCCCTGCTATGGCTACTCTGCAATAGCGCTGGAGCGGGACGATGTGCGCGCTCACGGCCAGGACGAGCGCCTCCCGATCGAGTCCTATTGGAAGTCGCTGGACTTCTTTTACCCCTTCCTGAAGGCGCTGGGTCACGAATGATTTCTTGCCGCATGTGCTTCATGTCGATATGCCGGTTGGTCGCATTATGATGGAAATTCGGAAGTCACATTCGTCCATCGGAGTGGCCAGGGTGCCGGGCAAGATCGAACTGATGCTGGGGCCGATGCGCAGCAACAAGACCGCCGAGCTGCTGCGCCGCGCTGAGATGCGCCGCCACTATGCCAAGCAGTACGTGCTGGTGCTCAAGCCGAGCGACGACACCAAAGGCGGACCGGGACTTGTCGAAAGCCGCAATCCCAACGGGCAGGCCAGGATGAGTGCCCTCGAATTTCCGTCGAGCGATCCCTGGTCGGTTTTGAAGGCCATCGACGACCTCGAGCAGGAGATCGGCAAGCGCGTGGAATGCGTTGCAATCGACGAGGGCCAGTTCGTCAGCGATCTCTTCCTTTTCACGAAGCATCTGCTCGACGCCAATCATGATGTGCTTGTTGCCGGGCTCGATCTGGACTTTCGCGCGATGCCCTTCGGAGAGATGCTTAATCTGTCGTGGCTCGTGAATGCTTACGGGGGCAGCATCACGGAGTGCATGGCGTACTGCACCTGCGGTGCCCGGGCGCTCTATTCGCAGCGCCTGATTGACGGCAAGCCGGCTGCCTACGACAGCCCTATCAAGGTCCCGGGAGACGCGTACGAGCCGCGCTGTGCGGAGCACTTCGTACTGCCCGGACGCCCACACTAGCCCTCGTCCTGTAGTCTTGTTCCCGCCCCACCAAAAGGAGCTTGCGGCCAGTGAGCCCAGCACCCATGAGTCCGCTCTACCGCAAGATTGCGTGGCGACTCGTCCCATTCCTCATGCTGCTGTACATGGTCGCGTTTCTCGACCGCGTGAACATCAGCTTCGCCGCGCTCACCATGAATCGCGACCTCGGCATCACCGAGAGCGAATACGGTTTTGCCGCCGGCGTTTTCTTTCTGAGCTACTGCCTTTTCGAAGTTCCTGCCAACCTGGTGCTGGCGCGGATGGGAGCGCGGCGCTGGCTCGCCGTCCTCATGGTGATCTGGGGAGTCGTTTCAATGAGCACGGCGTTTGTGCACACCGAAATGTCGTACATCGGCGTGCGGTTTCTTCTCGGTATCGCGGAGTCCGGCTTCTATCCCGGCGTGATTTACTACTTTACGTTCTGGCTGCCTCGCACTCTGCGTACGCGTATCCTGGCGCTCTTTCTGCTTGCGGTGCCGTTGTGCAATTCCATTGGCTCGCCGATCTCCGCTCACATTCTCATGCTCAACAATCTCTCCGGTCTGCGCGGCTGGCAGTGGCTCTTTCTGCTGGAGGGCGCGCCGGCCGTCATCCTCGGCATCGCCAGCCTGGTTGCTGCTCGCCGACGGGCCCTGTTCCGCGCGTTGGCTTTCTGCCGGCGGACAAGGAGCAGATCGAAGCCGATCTCAAGCGCGACGAGCGCTCTGCAAACTGAAGTCGGGAAGCAAACGGCTGCACGTTGCGCGGGACTGCGTTGTCTACTTCCTCTGGAGCAGCGGCAACTACGGTCTCACCTTCTGGCTGCCCAAGATCCTCAGCGTCCATGGCGCGTCAAACGTGTCCACCGGCTGGTGGGCATCCGTGACCTTCGGCTTTGGTGCGATCGCGATGCTGTGGGCCAGCCGCCGCCGCGGGTTTCGGGCGTTGCCGTATCTGTTTTTCGCTTCCACGCTGGGATTCATCGCTGCCGGCCTGGCTCAGTCCGTCCTCATGGCCGTCGCCGGGTTCAGCCTCGCCGCGATGGGAATCCTGGCCTCTCTGCCGATGTTCTGGAGTCTCGCCGCCAGCCGCCTTTCCGGGAAAAGCTGCCGGAGCGGCCATCGCCCTGGTCAACTCCGTCGGCGCGGTCGGGGCCTTCGCCGGACCGTCCGCCATGGGATGGCTGCACGACGTCACCCACCACTACTCTGCCGGCCTCTGGGCCATTGCCGCTGCCATGGCGCATCGGCGGAGCACTTGTTTACCGGGAGTCATTGAAAACGCCGGTCGCCGTGCCACAATCCGCCGACTGACGCCACAGCCCTCGGCACGCCGCTAATCGCGCGAAGCGCGAATCGCTGGACGCGCAGTCCTCGGTTAAACTGGAAACTGCATGATCCTCCCGTTTGTCCGCGAAATATTCGCGGAACTGGAGCAGTCCTCCTCCTTCGACCGCGTTCGCAGGCACCTCTCGCTCGGTGTCGGTCGGCGACGTGTGTCCGGACTTACGAACACTGCACGGTCCCTGTACCTTCCGCTGCTTGCCCGTGCCGCCAAGCAACCGGTCATCGTGGTTGTTGCCGATAACAAAGCGGCCGAGGCTTTGGAGCCCACACTTCGCGCCGGCTGCGACCTTACCGGAGCCATCGATCCCGACCGCGTCGTTCGCTTGCCCGCACACGACGTGCTTCCGTTTGAGAATCTTTCGCCCCACCCTGACGTGCAGGAGCAGCGTGCTGCTGCGCTGTTCAAACTCGCTACGGGGGCCGTGTCGATCCTGATCGCGCCCGCGGAGTCCGCCGCGCTCCGCCTCTTTCATCGCGATTACTACTCGAGCCTTGCCGTTACGGTGCGCCGCGGCGAAGAACTCGACGTCGAGGTGCTTACCGCGCATCTTGCCAGCGTGGGCTACACCCAGATGGATCTCGTCGAAATGCCCGGCCAGTTCACGCGCCGCGGCGGAATTCTTGACGTCTACTCGCCCGAAGCGGATCGCCCCGTCCGCATCGAATTCTTCGGCGATGAAATCGAGACCATCCGCAAATTCGACCCCGAGACGCAGCGCTCTCAGTCCGGACTCGACGAGGCACAGCTTCTGCCGCTGACCGAAACCCCGGTGACCGAACACCTGCTCGCCGCGGTGCATGCGCGCCTGAGCAAGCAGCGAGTTCAGGTGGCCGACGGCGCGAGCGCGGACGAAGAAGAGATGGCCATCGAAGCCGAAGCGGCGGGCGGCGTCAGCGTCTTTCCCGGCTGGGAATTCTTTTCGTCTGTGGCGGGTGCAGATCACCACCTGCTCAACCTGCTCCCGAAGAGCGTGCTCTTCGTCGATGAGCCGGCGATGGTGCGCAACCAGATCGATCGCTGGTGGAACAAGGTCGAGCAGCGTCATGAACGATCGGGAATGGGTTCACTCATCCGTCCCGAGGATATCTACTTGCGCCCTGAAGTTCTGATCGGGCTGCTGGAGTCGCATCATGGCCTCGATCTCGATCAGCTCGGCGCCATCGACGTGCTTGAGGAAGACAACACGCTCGGCGAAATCGCCGTGAACTCGCGGCCAACGCTGCGCTTCCACGGTTCCATTCCCGCGCTGGTGGATCAGCTGAAGAGCCTGATGGCTGCAGAAGAGCGCATCGTTCTTGCCGTTCCCACGCAGGGAGACGTAGAACGCACGGCGACGATGCTGCGCGAATACCAGGTGCCGTATCGACTGGGAAGCCGCGTTGTTACCCATGGATCGGAACTCGAAGAGGCCAGCTACCTTGCAGGCGACATGCGCGTGCCCGTTATCGTGCGCACCCAGATTGCCAGCGGGGTCAGCTTTCCGAATGCCAACCTGATCGTGTTCGGCGCGAACGATCTGTCGGACGACGCCGACATCACCGCGCGACCCGAGCCAAAGAAATCGAAGACCGCAGCGTTTCTCTCCGACTTCCGCGATCTCGCTATCGGCGACTATGTTGTCCACGTAGAGCACGGCATCGCGCAATACCAGGGCCTGAAAGAGATCGTGCAGGACGGGCTTTCCGTCGAGTTCATGATTCTTGAATTCGCCGAGCAGGCAAAGCTTTACGTCCCTCTTACACGGCTCGACCTGATTCAGAAGTATCGCTCCACCGACACCGGGCCCGCGCCGGTGCTGAACAGGCTTGGCTCGCAGCAATGGGTCAAGACCAAGGCGCGCGTGAAGAAGGCCATGCAGGACATGGCCGCCGAACTGCTCAAGCTTTACGCACAGCGCCGCACCGCGGAGGGAACCGCATTCTCGCCCGACAATGATTTTCAGCGTGAGTTTGAAGACTCCTTCGACTACCGCGAGACCGACGACCAGCTCACCGCGATCAGCGCCGTCAAGCAGGATATGGAAGCGACTACGCCGATGGATCGCCTGCTCTGCGGCGACGTGGGCTACGGCAAGACCGAGGTCGCGATGCGCGCCGCCTTCAAAGCCGTGCAGGATGGCAAGCAGGTCGCGGTGCTTACGCCGACCACGGTTCTTGCTTTCCAGCACTTCGAAACCTTCAAGAAACGCTTCTCGCAGTTTCCCATCACCGTCGAGATGATCTCGCGCTTTCGCACGCCGAAAGAACAAAAGGTCATTGTCGAAAAGATCGAAACCGGCAAAGTCGACATCCTCATCGGCACTCACCGCATTCTGTCGAAGGACATCAAGTTCCAGGATCTTGGCCTGCTGGTCGTCGATGAAGAACAGCGATTTGGCGTCCGCCACAAGGAGCGGTCTGAAGCAGCTTCGCAAGGAGATCGATGTGCTGGCCATGAGCGCCACGCCTATTCCGCGGACACTGCATATGTCGCTCGTCGGCCTGCGTGACATGTCGGTGATCGAGACGCCGCCGAAAGACCGCATGGCAATTCAGACCGTCGTCGCCAAATTCGACGAGAAGATCGTCCGATCCGCCATTGAAGTCGAACTTGAGCGCGGCGGCCAGGTTTACTTCGTGCACAATCGCGTCGAGACCATCTACGAGATCGCCTCGCGCATCCAGGAACTCGTGCCGGGCGCGCGGGTTGTAGTCGGGCACGGCCAGATGGGCGAGAAGGATCTGGAATCCGTGATGCTCGCCTTCATGCAACACGAGTTCGATGTGCTGGTCGCGACCACCATCATTGAAAACGGGCTCGACATCCCGCTGGCCAACACCATCATCATCAACCGCGCCGACCGGCATGGCCTGAGCGAGCTCTACCAGTTGCGCGGCCGCGTCGGCCGGTCGAACCGCCGCGCCTACGCGTACCTGCTGATTCCGCCGGAACGCGAATTGACTGAGATTGCGCGCCGTCGTCTCGCAGCGCTTAAGGAGTTCTCCGACCTCGGCGCAGGCTTCAAGATCGCCGCGCTCGATCTCGAACTGCGCGGGGCAGGGAACATGCTTGGCGGCGAGCAGAGCGGCCACATCGAGGCAGTCGGCTTTGAACTGTACACGTCGATGCTCGAGGCCGCGGTGAAGGAGCTGAAGGGCGAAGGCGGCGAAGAACGTCCGTCAACGCAGCTCAATCTCGGCATCGCATTGCGCATCGACGAAAGTTACGTGGCCGAAGAAAACCAGCGCCTGCGCCTCTACAAGAAGATTGCCGGCGCCGAAAACGAAAAGGCCATCGCCGACCTCCGCGCCGAGATGGAAGACCGCTATGGCTCGCTGCCCGACGCAACGGTCTTCCTGCTCGAAGCCGCGGCCCTGCGCTTGGAGTGCGAGCGCCTGGGCATTGCGCAGGTCGACCGCAAACGCGCCGAGCTGCAGATTCGATTTACTGAAAAGGCTGCCATCGATCCGCAGCACCTGATGCGGCTGGTGGCACGCAACGCCAAGCGCGGAGCGCAGTTCACACCGCAGGGCCTGCTGAAGTTTCCACTGGCCGCCACCCGCCCCGACGATGTTCTACTGGAAATTCGCGACCTGCTTGCCAAACTCGCGCCTGACGCCGTTACCGCTTAATTCGAAATCAGTATGAGAGGACTTGTGAGAAAAACAGTCACACTTTTTGCTTTGGGAGCCTGCATGACATTCGTGGCTGCGCATGCCGAAAACGAAACCGCGAAGCAACAACTTCAGCGAATCTCCGACGAATACTTCGACCAGGTCTACTTTCCGAATCAGCCCTCGGGCGGAACGATAGCCGGCTACCACCAGTACGACAGCATGCTCGAAGACTTCTCACGCCCCCACATCGATGCGGAAGTTGCGGCTCTCCACGATTTTGACAAGCGTATCAGCGCGATTCCCTCTGCATCGCTCGATCAGGCGATGCGCGGCGATCGCGAGATGGTCCTGGGCGACATCCGCTCGCGCCTGCTGACACTCGAAACCATCCGCCCGTGGGCCAAGAATGCCGATGGCTACTCCAGCTCCTGCGCCAGCGCCGCGTTTGTGCTGATGGAGCGCAAGTTTGCACCCGCCGATGATCGTCTCCGATCTCTGATTGCGCGGGAAAAGAAGATGCCCGGCCTCATCGCCGAAGCGCACAGCAATCTTCAGAATCCGCCGCGCATCTTCACCGAGATCGCCATCGAGCAGCTTCCGGGCATCGTCAGCTTTTTCGAGCACGATGTACCCGACGCCTTTGCCGACGCACACGACCCCGCGCTGAAAGCCGAGTTCGCGCAAACCAATGCGGCTGTCATCGCCGCGCTAAACGACTACCTCCACTGGCTGAAGACCGACCTGCTGCCGCGCTCCAACGGCGACTACCGCATCGGCGCGGACGCCTTTTCAAAGAAGCTTCTCTACGACGAAATGGTCGATGTGCCGCTCCCGAAGCTTCTCGAGATCGGCTACGCTGACATGCGCCGCAACCAGCAACACTTCGCCGAGGTGGCGAAAGAACTCGAGCCCAACAAGACTCCACGCGAGGTTCTCGAAGAGCTGGGTAGCCAGCATCCGGCTCCCGATCAGCTCATCCCCGCCTTCACTGCCACGTTCACCAGCCTTCTCGATTTCATCCGCTCCCACCACATCGTGACCATTCCATCGGACGTGCGCCCGGTTGTCGAAGAGACGCCGCCCTTCATGCGCGCCACGACACAGGCCAGCATGGATTCGCCCGGACCCTACGAAACGCACGCGACCACCTCCTACTTCAACGTGACGCTGCCCGATCCTTCCATGACGCCGGCGGAAGTTGAGGGCTACATGCATTCGTTCAATATCGGCACGGTGATTTCGACGGCGGTCCACGAGGCTTATCCCGGCCACTATGTGCAATATCTTTATTCCCTGAAGGCCCCCAGCCGCGTGCGCAAAATCCTCAGCGCCAACACCAACATCGAGGGCTGGGCTCACTACACTGAGCAGATGATGCTCGATAACGGGTACGGCCAGCCGGGAACCGGAGCCAAAGACGAGCGCGAGGCGAAGTTTCTGCGCCTTGGTCAGCTCCAGGATGCGCTGCTGCGCAACGCCCGCTTCATCGTCGGCATCCAAATGCATACAGGGAACATGACCTACGACCAGGCCGTCGAATTCTTTCAGAAGGAAGGCTACCAGCCCAAGGAAACCGCTGCGGTCGAGGCCAGGCGCGGCGCGGGCGATCCCACTTATCTTTACTACACGCTGGGCAAACTTGAGATCATGAAATTGCGGGCAGACCTCGAGAAGAAGCAAGGTGCTGCCTTTTCACTGGAAAAGTTTCACGACGAATTCCTCAGCCAGGGCTTTCCGCCGATCAAGATCATTCGCGAAGCCCTGCTTGGCGACGGTTCTGCGCCACTTTGAAATGGCGATAGCCAAAACCCCGAATGGGCTAGAGCCCCAACGTTGGTGACCAATCGAATATAAAGGATTGGGCCGCGCCTGATCCTCTAGTAGTTCTGACCGTTTCCTGGAGATGCGATGAGCGAGCAAGTACGGAAAGTAGTCTTCCCCGCCGGCGGCCTGGGCACCCGTTTCCTCCCGGCAACCAAGGTCATTCCCAAGGAAATGCTGGCTCTCGTTGACAAGCCGATTATTCAGTATGGCGTTGAAGAGGCCGTCGCTTCGGGTATCGAGCACATCATCATCATCACCGGGCGCGGAAAAGGCGCGATGGAAGACCACTTTGACAACAGCTTCGAACTCGATGCGACCCTCGAGCGTCGCGGCAAAAAAGAATTGCTTGCCGTTTCACGCGGCGTCTCTGCGCTGGCCCGCGTCAGCTACGTGCGCCAGCGCGAACCTCTCGGTCTGGGTCATGCCGTCCTGTGCGCCAAGGAACTGGTGGGGAACGAGCCCTTCGCGGTGGTCCTGCCCGATGATGTGATCGATTCTGAAGTGCCCTGCCTCAAGCAAATGATCGACGTGTTCAACGAGCGTGGCGGTTCGGTGATCGCCACGCAGACGGTGGAGGGGCCCGGCATCTCGGCATATGGCGTGTTGGCCGGCTCGCCTGATCCCGACGACCCGCGCATCTACAACTGCACCGGCATGGTAGAAAAGCCGAAGCTCGAAGACGCGCCGTCGACGCAGGCCATCATCGGACGCTACGTGCTTACTCCGCGCATCTTTGAACTGCTGGAGCAGACCACGCCCGGCGCCGGCGGCGAGATTCAGCTGACTGACGGCATCAAGGCGTTATTGAAAGAGGAGCCTGTCTTCGGCTACACCTTCGAAGGCAAGCGCTTCGATGCCGGAGACAAGTTCGGCATGCTGCAGGCGACAGTGGAGTTTGCGCTCAAGCGCCCCGAGTTCGGCGAGAAGTTCCGCGAATACCTGAAGAGCCTCCCTCTTTAAGCTGAGCTAGCGGGGTTGGCCGTTCGCTTCGCGAACGTGTTAGCGGAGTTAGCTTGACGCTCTTGAAGCCGCATCGAGGATTGCTAACTCCGCCAATTCAACTAACAACCCGCAGAGCGGCTGCTCGCACCGCTAGCTTTTCCACTTGATATTGCAGCCGATCGAGGCGCGCTGATCGGCGTCTGGCTCTTCGCCACGCAACACGGCATCCATCGCTGCGCGCAGGTCGTCGCCCGTGACGGGAACGCCGTTACCGGGCCGGCTCCCGTCGAACTGCCCGCGATAGACGAGCTTGAAATCCTTATCGAACAGGTAAATGTCCGGCGTGCATGCAGCTTTGTATGCGTGCGCGACCTGCTGGGATTCGTCATACAGGTAGGGGAATTTGAAGCCAAATGTCTGCGCCTGGCGCTTCAATCCTGCCGGGCTGTCATCGGGAAAATTCTCGGCATCGTTGCTGCTGATGGCCACGATGCCCAGCTTGCCGGCGTAGTCTGCACCCAACTGCGCCAGCCCCTTCTCGATGTGCTTCACAAAGGGGCAGTGCGTGCAGATGAACATGACAAGCAGACTATTCTGCCCGCGAAAATCATCTCGCCGCACGGTCTTGCCCGTCACCACATCTGGCAGCGCAAAATCCGGCGCCGGCGTGCCCAACTCCAACATTGTTGACTCAGTCAATGCCATCAAATCACTCCACGAATTCCATCGTGCAACCACCCGCTAGCTTGCTAACTCGCCCGGCCGCAAAGCGGCGCTGGCTCGCTAATCTCGTAACCTGACTCCGCTGACAAGCCGCGCAGCGGCCGCTAGCCCCGCCAACTCCGCTGACTCAAAACAGCCCTGGTTGCCGCCGTGGCATATCCACGCCAAAGTGCTCATAGGCCAGCCGCGTCGCCACGCGTCCGCGCGGCGTCCGATCCAGAAAGCCGATCTGGATCAGAAATGGCTCGTAGACTTCTTCGAGCGCATCCTCCTCCTCGGCTAATGTCGCCGCCAGCGTGCCCAGTCCCACCGGACCGCCGTCGTACTTTTGCATAATCGTCAGCATCAGCCGGCGATCGATCTCGTCGAAGCCGTGCGCATCCACCTCCAGCAGGGTCAACGCCGCGTTTGCTGTCGGAAGATCGATGTTCCCCGTTCCGCGTACCTGGGCAAAATCCCGTACCCGCCGCAGCAGCCGGTTCGCAATCCGTGGTGTCCCACGCGAGCGCAGCGCAATCTCCGCCGCGCCATCGGCGTCGATCGGCACTCCCAGCACCTCCGCCGACCGCTCCACAATCACCCGCAGCTCCTCCTCGGTATAAAACTCGAGGCGCAGCAGGATCCCGAACCGCGACCGCAGCGGCGAACTCAGCAGTCCCGGACGCGTGGTTGCACCGATGAAGGTAAACGGCCTGATCTCCATGACATGCGTGCGCGCTGCCGGACCCTGCCCGATGATGATGTCGAGTTTGTAGTCTTCGAGCGCTGTGTAAAGCTTCTCTTCGAGCACGGGCTGCATGCGGTGAATCTCGTCCAGAAACAGCACCTGGCGCTCGCGCAGGTTCGTCAGGATCGCCGTGAGATCGCCCTGGATCTGAAGCGCCGGACCTGAAGTCTGCTGGAACCCCACATCAAGTTCATTGGCGATGATGGTGGCCAGCGTCGTTTTGCCCAGCCCCGGGGGCCCGAACAGCAGCACGTGATCCAGGGCTTCGCCGCGCGATTTCGCGGCTTCGAGCGCTATGGCCAACTGCTCCTTGGCTTTCGTCTGGCCGATGAACTCTTTCAGCCAGCGCGGCCGCAATTTCAGCTCAAAATTCTGTTCTTCCTCAGCGCGCGAGGCGCTAACCAGCCGTTCCGGAGCCTCGGTCTCCAGGGACCGGTCCTTGTTCCTGGGGTGGTTGGGAGAGTTGTCGGGCGCAATCGCCATCTTGCCAGCAGTGTAGCGGTTGCAGGTACCCCAGGTAAAACGGCTCGCACATCCAGATTCCACACTCCCGCATGCCGTTTCGCGGCCTCCGACTTCCGCCATAACTTCAACGGCGTCCTTGCTTCCAACTATTCGCAATTTAGCAAGTTACGCGCGTAACAAATCAGGCTCTTTGACCCAAGATTGCTATTGATTCGCCGCTTGAAGGTGCCGTATTCTTGGGCCACCTCTCAAGAGGCATGTTGTCGTGTTTACTCGGTTCTTTCACGAAGTGAGGAGCTGGCTGGGCAAAGAATCGTGTCATGGCTTGCAGAGCCATGGCAACGTCTTTGCGCGGACCGCAGCTTACAGAGCGCACACGAGAAACGGCCTGTATCAGGCAGGGGAATGGCCCCCGGGGCGCTGAGGTCCATTGCAATTGCAGGTTGGCAAGAGCCAAGCTGTGCCAGCTCGGCGGAGACGCCAGGAGATTCGTATGCGTAATCGTTCTTTGTTAGGTGCCTTGTTGATCATCGGCGTATTGATCCCAATTACCAGCTGCACCAGTTCTCCGTCGTTGACCTCGATTGCTGTCACTCCGACCACGGTGAACATGGGGGGCGCAGGCGTCACGTCGCAGCTCACGGCGATCGGAAGCTATACACACCCTGGACACCCGGCGATTACGAAGGACATTACGGATCAAGTGACTTGGGCGACTTCAGCCGATCAGTGCGTGACCGTAACCAAGACGGGATATATCACATCGGGCGGCAACGTCTGCAGCGGCATCCTGATCTCAGCCAGTATGCCGGGGTTCAATGGCCTGATCACCGGCACCATGACCGTCAACGTCACCCAGCCGAGCGGCGGCACCGGCGGTGGCGGAACCGGCAACGTCGACGTGACTTCCATCGCCATCATTCCAACCACTCAATCGGTGCAATCTCCGGGTGAAACCGCGCAATTCCTCGCAATTGGAACGGCATCCAACGGAGCTACCGTAAATCTGACGAATTTGGTTACCTGGGCTTCCAGCAGTGTGCAGATTGCAACAATTACTGCGGCAGGTACTGCCACCGCCGTAGGGCAAGGCACCGCAACGATCACTGCACTCTTCACGAATACTGATGGAACAGCGGTAACGGGAGTCGCGACGTTCACCGTGATGGGCGGGGCTGCCGAAGCGGTCACTGCACTCACGATTATCCCCGGCTCGGAGGCGCTTGCAGCTTCGCAAACCGGTCAGTTCATCGCGCTTGGCACGTCTGGCACCAGCGGATTGGAGACCGATGTGACCAGCTCGCCCAATATAGCGTGGAGCTCCAGTATTCCGACCATTGCGACCGTAAGCGCCACTGGACTGGCAACGGGCGTAAGCGCCGGCACCACCAACATCTCGGCGATCTGGACGAACGCCGATGGCTCTGTTGTTTCATCGTCCGCCAGCGTTTCTGTGAGCCTCTCCGCCGCTCCGGAGCCACTGTTGTCGCTCACCATTATTCCGAGTTCGATCAGCGTTGGGGAATTGAACGATACCGGTCAATTCCTGGCGATTGGCACATTCTCAACCACTCCCAACGTAAGAGATCTGACCAACTCGGTTACCTGGCTCTCCTCGGCGCCGAATACATTCCCGATCAGCACCAACACGTCTGATTCGCAGGGAAGAGAAAACGCAGGCGTTGCGAGCGCGTTCGGAAGCGGTTCGGCGACCATCATAGCCGAGGCTACCGATCCCACGACCGGTTCCGTACAAACCGCTACGGCAACCTTCAGTTGTCCGCTGACCCTCCCGAGTCCCAACAGCATACCGCCCCTTCCGGGCTCGTGCTATCCGGGCTCACAGGTACCGGAGTTGCTTTCGACCCTCACGGTCTACAACGAAGGCTTGAACACTACGAACTGGTACATCACCGCTCCCTCCGCTACGGGCACTGCCAACGTGATCCATTGCGGACCGGGCTGGACGGGCACCGGTGGCTCGGTTTGCACGGCCACGTATCCTGTGGGAGCAAGTGTCATTCTCACTGCGCCGGCTGGAGCCGGAGCATTTGGCGGGTGGTCAAGCAACTGCACGCCTAGTAATGCGGCCGGCGTTCCGCTCCCAGGTCCTGTCTTCTGGACCGCAGGCGGACCGAATTACTGCGTCGTCTCGCTGACGATTGACGACACAGTCGGAGCTATCTTCAACTAGGGATAACTCGAACAAGCAAAGCTGGCCGCCCAACCGGGCGGCCAGCTTTGCTTTGCACAGTGACCGGTATGCTCGCTGCGGCCACGAGACCTGGGGAAGCCATCGCCCCTGGCCGCTCTGTCTGCGGGAGACGTTAGATCAACGTGAGGTCCTTCGAGCCGTAATACGTTCTGCTCGGATGCCCTGGAAATCACGTCAGGCAGACCACCCCGGCCACTAATTTGTAGTGAAATCGTTCGAAGGGCTCACTCAGGCTAATGGTGAGGTATGTCTTTGGCGCTTCGCCCCGGAAGAACGATGAATGCGGATAAATCCCAGGCTCCAAATGCGCGAGCTGCTCCAACCATGCTGGATCTGTGACGGCCAAATCAAATCGAGTGCGACTGGACCGAAAAAGAGCACGATTTTTGCGCTTACCATCGTTTCTAATCCACCACCAGAGATCTTCTGGATGTACCAATTCAAGGGATTTGGCCAACTGCGTCTTCTCTACCCATGAGGCTGTTATTCGGTCACGATGACCTTGCAAAACATCGCCGCTCTTTCCGACAAAGGAGGCGAGAAACTTGTAGTCGCTTACCAGATCGAATTTCCGAATAGGAAAGGGGGTGGCCATTCCGACCTGTACATCTTCGGGATGGCTCATGGTCCCGCGCGTCTCGCCCAGTTGTACTTCGAAAACGTCTAATAATTTAACTTGTTCGCCACTTTGATAGCTGGCTTCCCTGACAGTCAGGCAGCCGGGGACTTCATTACCGACGAGACGAACCCAACGCTTTGATCGCAGACTGATGCCCGCTACGCACCGGTGTTCATGTTTATAGGAATTGGCTAGACAGACGATTCGGTGAACGGACATTCCCGCAGCTGCTCCTGGGGGAATGCTTGATTATAACGGCGCCGGCTCACTCACTTCTGTGATGATTGGCACGTAATTCAAATCGGAATGGAGCGAAAGGGCTGAATTTGCTGATCATCGATCAGATGTGGCGAATAACCACTTCTTCCCAATACCTCTGAAGGTGCTCTAGCGCCAACCTGCGATGGCAGTGCTCCGCGGTAGGCTCGTTGCAAAGCAAAGCCGTCTTTTTTCGAAAACTCTCCCGGGAGAGCGCTTCTTCGACTTTTCTTTCACGGATTAGAGACTGGTAGGCTTCGGTGTACACATTCCAGTCGCCTTTGTGTTTCTTGAATGCATCGAGGATTTCTTGTGTGGGCGCCAGCAGCGGTTCGTATTCATATGCCGCGCGACAAATTTCCCGAACAAAATAGGCGAGATCTGCTTGTTTTGCGAAGCCTGCGAGCTGGGAGGTGTTATTCAGTCGCACGTCGAGCAGGCGCTCGATTCCGTGTGCCTTTAGTGTCTCGAAGAACTCGCTGGCGCTTTTTTGGGTGAAACCGATGCTGTAGATCTCCATTGGTCCTCATCCATCTCGGCAAAGAGTGCAGGTTGCCCGTTCACCAGAGACTTGCCGGATTCTGTAGTGACTTCTGCGTCGGTTTGTGCGCGCCCGTCGGTTCGAATATGAAGAAGTTGATGACCGCGCTCCATCAAAACACGCCCAACCAGCAAGCGGCGATGACAATGTGCGGGGTTCTCTTCTCCGCACATAAGAACCACGCGGAACTCCGATATTCCACGCTCCAGCCGGTCGATCCCCGATGCAAAAGCTGCGTCCGACACGATCCGGCCGTAAAGTACGTGCCCCTGGGCGTCATAATACTCAGGGTGATTCGGGCGCCCTCCCAATTCGCTACCAAGAAAGAGATATTTGATACTGGAGTGGGTCAAGCTTCGATCGAGCAATTCACGGTCGAATTGAGGGGCAAACCGCGAATAGGGCGCCGATCGCATATCGACGACTACCTCAATCCCATTGTTCAGCAGCAACGCCACGAACTCTTCACAGGACTGAGAAGAATGACCGATCGTATAAACAACACTCATGATTAGACTCCCATCAAGCATAGCACCGGTGTTGCGTTCCTTCGGCCATAGGGTTTAGCCATTTAAACTGAATGAGTTTGTTCGCCGCTCGTTGATGACCCACCGGTTCGCCCGCCTTCGCCGCTTCCGCTTCAATCTTCCGCAGCGCATCGCGGCGGGGTTGCTCGCGCTCTTCCTGCTTCAGGGATTTTGGCTCACCGGCCATCAGACGCTCACCGACCGCGACTACCAGTACGCCCGCTGCGGCCGCGAAACCTGGGAGAAGCCATCGCCGCTGGCCGGCTACTACACCTCCTGCGGCAACATTCACGACGGCATTCTGGCCTACCGGCTCGCCGGCCTTCCGCTCACCCTCAATCTTCTGGTCCGAGCGCGGGCTCGACCTTTTCCGCAAGCCCGAAGACCGCGTCGTGCAAGCCTGCAGCGCAGGGAGGCGCGGAGCTCAGCACCTGGGAGCTGCGCCACCAGATGACCCATATTCTGCTGCTGCTGCGCCTGCCGTTTCTCTGCGCGGGCTGCGTTCTCGGCGGCAGGCCTCTGGTGGGTCACGCGGCGGCTCTACGGCAACCTGGGCGGCTACACCGCCCTGGCGCTCTATTGCTTTTCTCCCGCCGTCCTGAAGGCCTGCGTCTCGCCCAACCCTGAGGTCCTGGCCGCGCTCGGCGTCTACGGCGGCGTCTATACCTGCATCGGCGTGGCCCATGCCATGCAGGGACCGCGGCGCAAATGGCGGCCGCGCATCGTGCTGCTCACGGTGCTCTTCGGCGTCGCCGCCGCCGCGCACATCGCCGCCCTGCCGGTGGCCGCGCTGCTGGGTCTGGTGCTCATGCTCTGGGTCGCCGAAGGGCACGGCGAAGCCAGATGCTGCCTGTTGTTCTGCTCGCGTCTGGCGGGGCGCTCGTGTTGGTCTTTGCCTGCTACGGCTTCTCGCCCGACGCCTTCAGCTATGTCTTCCGCTCCGCCGCCGGATTTCTGTGGTTCTCGCTCGATCCGGCCCGGCGTTCTTTTCCACGCTTCGCAACGCCGGCATCACTCATTGCCGCGGGCAGCGCTCGGCGTTGCTCTATCTTGGCGTGCGCCGCTCGCGCTACTTCGGCAACACGGCTCCGCTGCTTTGCTTCCTCGTTCTCGTCGGTGCTGGTCACGACCGGCGTCCCGGCAGCCCTGGCTCTGGGCGCTGCCGTTTCTGCTCACCTTCGTTGGCGGAGTCTTCGCCGACGCGCTATGAAGTCGCAGCGCGGACGGTCTTGCTGGTCGCCGCGGCCGGCTCATCGTCGCTGCTGCAAGCAATCTTGTGCATTCTGAGCCTGCCGGGCCTGATCTAGTTGGCGCTTACTTCAATCACCGCCGGCTGAATTCTTCAGCCGCAAGATCGCACGGATAGATCCGCACATCTCTACGCAAAACCGCACCCGGAATTCCGACCATTTACTGCCGATGCTTGAACGCGTTCGCTGAATTCCCGCATGAGTCACTGTAAGTATAAGGATTTTAAGAACTTATTTCGATGCCAGCGCTTGCTAAAAACCGCCTGCGAAGCGTAAAATAAAGCGGTAGCCCGCGGACTCCGGCCCCGCTTTTCCGGACTTTTTGCCGCCTTCCTGCGGGCTCGAAAACCTCTATGGCAGACGATCAGAATCCCCAGCTCCCTCTCGATGGCGGTACGCCGCCCCGCGGCGGCACGAACCTCATTCCCATCAACATCGAAGAGGAGATGCGCCGCTCGTATCTCGACTACTCGATGTCGGTCATCATCGGGCGCGCGCTGCCCGATGCCCGCGACGGGCTCAAGCCCGTGCATCGCCGCGTGCTCTACACCATGAGCGAGATGGGCCTCGAGTACAACAAGAAGTACACCAAGTGCGCCAAGGTCGTCGGCCAGGCCATGGGCGTCTACCATCCCCACGGCGACTCGGCCATCTACGACACGCTGGTGCGCATGGCGCAGCCGTTTTCGCTGCGCTATCCGCTGGTCGACGGCCAGGGCAACTTCGGCTCCGTCGATGGCGATCCGCCCGCGGCCATGCGTTACACCGAGTGCCGCATGGAGCGCATCGCCGGCGAGCTGCTGGCCGACATCGAGATGGAGACCGTCGACTTCGTTCCCAACTACGACGAGTCCACGTTCGAGCCCACGGTGCTGCCCACGCGCATTCCCAACCTGATCGTCAACGGCTCGAGCGGCATCGCCGTCGGCATGGCCACCAACATTCCGCCGCACAACCTCACCGAAGTCGTGAACGCCACCATCGAGCTGGTCAAGAATCCCAAGGCCGGCCTGGCTCGAAGTCCTGAAGCACGTGCAGGGGCCCGACTTCCCCACCGGCGGCATTCCTCTACGGCAAGAGCGGCATCGTCGCAGGCCTACAAGACCGGCCGCGGCCGCTTCATGATGCGCGCCAAGGTGGCCACCGAGAACCTGACCAAGGAAAAGCAGGCGATCATCGTCACCGAGATTCCTTACCAGGTCAACAAGTCCAAGCTCATCGAGCGCATCGCCGAGCTGGTCAACGAAAAAATCATCGACGACATCAGCGACGTGCGCGACGAGAGCGACCGCGACGGCATGCGCATCGTCATCGAGCTCAAGCGCGGCGCGCAGCCTGAGATCGTGCTCAACCAGCTCTACAAGCACACGCAGATGCAGGAAAGCTTCTCCATGATCTTCCTGGCCGTGCTCAACGGCCAGCCGCGGGAGCTGGCCTCGACGAAGCCATCCGCGCCTTCATCGATCACCGCATCGATGTGGTGCAGCGCCGCACGGTCTTCCTGCTGCGCAAGGCGCGCGAGCGCGAGCACATCCTCGAAGGCTACAAGATCGCGCTCGACAATCTCGACACGGTCATCAGGATCATTCGCGCATCGGGCTCGCGCGCCGAGGCTCGCGAAAACCTCTACGCGTGGGGCAAGGGCACTGAGATCGTCATCAACCTCGACCGCGAGCGCCTGCGCCACGAAGAGCGCGGCCTCACGCTCGCGCCAGGTCGACGCCATTCTCGAATTGCAGCTCTATCGCCTCACCCAGCTCTCCGTCGACGAAATGCTCAACGAGCTGAAGCGAGATCCGCGAGAAGATCGCCGAGTACGAATCGATCCTCGCCAGCGACAAGAAGCTGCGCGCGGTCATCGTCAAGGAACTCGAAGAAGTTCGCGACAAGTACGGCGACGCGCGCCGCACGCAGATCATCGACGAGAGCGCCGAGCTGCAGCTTGAAGACCTGATCGCCGACGAGCAGGTCGCCGTCACCGTCAGCCACCAGGGCTACCTGAAGCGCACGCCCATCTCCATCTATCGCCAGCAGCGCCGCGGCGGCACCGGCCGCACGGGCATGAAGACGCGCGAAGAAGATTTCGTCTCGCAGCTCATCGTCGACTCCACGCACGCCTATCTGCTCTGCTTCACCAACACCGGCCGCGTCTACTGGCTCAAGGTCTACGAGATTCCCGACGTGGGCGCCGCGGGCAAGGGCAAGTCCATGCAGAGCCTGCTCGACCTGCAGCCCGGCGAAAACGTGCGCGCCATCCTGCCCGTTCGCGATCTTGAAGAAGAAGGCAAGTTCATCTTCTTCGCCACGCGCAACGGCACCGTGAAGAAGACGCCGCTCAAGGACTTCTCCAACGTCATGGCGCGCGGCATCATCGCCATCGGCATCGACAAGGACGACGAGCTGGTTTCCGCCGGCCTCACCAACGGCAAGCAGACCATCTTCCTCGCCACGCGCGACGGCATGGCCATCCGCTTCGACGAGGAATACGATCCCGAACGCAACGGCGTCGGCTTGCGCCCCATGGGCCGCAACGCCGCCGGCAACGCGGCATCTCGCTCAAGAAGGGCGACTACGTCATCGGCGCCGCCATCACCGACTCCGACGCGACGCGCGACAAGGAACGCGACGAGTGCGCCGCCAAGCTTGAATCTGACTGAAGAAGCTCACTGCGCTGCGGACACGCTACTCGAACAAGCCAAAGAAGCACTGCAGAAGGCGAGAGAAGAACTGCGCACCGGGCCGAAAGACGACGAAGCTTGAAGGCCGCGGAGAAGACCGCAGAAAAGCGCCGTCGACGACGCGTAGAAGGCGCTCAAGGAATCTCGACGAGAAGCTCGTGCGTCAGCAATCGCTCATCCTCACCGTCACCGAGAACGGCTTCGGCAAGCGCACCGACGTGGACGAATACCGCCTGACCGCGCGCGGCGCGCAGGGCGTCAACAACCTCAAGGCCACGCCGAAGGTGGGCAAGACCGCGTCGATTCTGCTGGTCAACGAGACATCGGAACTGATGGTCATCAGCCAGTGCGGCAAGATCATCCGCATCGACACCAAGACCATCCGCGCCGCCGGCCGCGCCACGCAGGGCGTTCGCCTGCTCAACCTCGAAGACCGACGACAAGGTCGCCGCCGCCGTCATCATTCCGCCGGAAGAAGTGAACGGCAAGGAAGAAGACCAGGGTACGCTGATCCAGTAGTAACTCCTCGCACGGAGAGGCCCGGGTACCCCAGGTCTCGATCGAGAGACCTGGGGCTTTCATCCTCCTTATTCGTGGTGATACCAACGTCTCGTTTCTCACTGAGCATCCCATCAATACCCGAAGGGCTCGTTAGTCGATTACTCCGGCGATTCTGCGAAGGTAAATCACCCCGAATGAGGTACATGCATTATTCCTCGCACGCGCGATTGCAGCCAATTACGGGCTTGTCGGCTCAAAATGCGACTTATCAGACAAATCCGAACCACGGTCAGCACTCCAAATCGAACCTGCTGCGTCATACACTAGTGGTGCTCAGGTTTCTCCGCGTACCCCTGATGGTGCGCACCGCATTTCTAGGTCTTTTCTGGTCACGTTCATGCAATGTCTGCCAGGGCAGCGCGCATCGCGCCGGTGCGGTCCCTGCTCACGCAACGATCAGCAAGTCGACTCTACATCGCTCCCATCGTGCACCGACGCATGTTTCCCATAGCAATCGCAGGCTGCGCCCGGTTCACAGATCTCCGGGAGCATCCGGCTCGATGCTCCGCACACGCAATTCCGCCGGGCATCCGGCGACCCTGAGACGCGCCCGCTACAACCGCTATCGCTCCAATGCACGCTGGGTTCCGCAGGTTACTGTTCCCGTCTCCAACTCCAGACGCCCATCCCAAGAACGGAACGACACCGCCGCGACGGCTATCGACTCCGCGGAGTTGGCCGCCGCACGGCCCCGCCGCAGCGAAGATCCGGTCTCTGATCAGGATCCGGCGCCTGAAGCGGCTGAACTTTCAGGGGAAGTAAGCGCCAGGCCCCGCGAAACGGACACGCTGCCGGCTCCCGGCGCCGATCCCTCCGTCATGGCATCTGCGGGAAACCCGCTTGCAGCGCCGCGCGCATCCCGCCCTCCCATCGCCACCGCTTCCGGCCAGGTGGCCGAACTCACGCGCCCGCCGCTCTTCTCAGGTCGCGTTTCCAGTTACACGCTTCGCGGCACCCACGATTCCCTCGTGCGTCAGAACGAGCGATCGGAAGAAGAAAACCTCGAGCGCATTGAAAACGACGCCGACCTGCAGGATCGCATCGCCCGCAGATTGCTGGTGCGCGTTCCCGAGTCCGCCGCCCTCGCTGTCAATCCTGCTCTGCCTGACGACCGCCGCTACTGCCGCCCCTGGACCGCCGACTTTCTCACCGACCTCTCGCGCGCGCACCGTACCCAATTCCATACGCCGCTCATGGTCAGTTCAGCCGTTCGGACCGTTGAATATCAGATGCAACTGATGCGCATCAATCGGCAACGCCGCCGATGCCGAAGGCGACATCGTCAGTCCGCACCTCACCGGCGCCACCATCGACATCGCCAAGTCCGGCCTCTCGAGCCGCGAACTCCAGTGGATGCGCAGCGAATTGCTTGCCTATCAGAACGCTGGCGTCATCGATGTGGAAGAAGAATTCCACCAGCGCTGCTTCCACATCACTGTCTACAAGAACTACGTTTCGGGAACGCGGCCGCGCCGATCTCCCGAGGCCGTTGGCGCGGCGCATACCCCCGATTCGGATTCCCAGGCCCCGCCTTCTCCGGCCATCGCCACGCCGGACAATCGATAATTCCCGCGTCGACGCCGCTCTCATCTCTAAATTCATTCCGAAATTGCACCTGACGCGCTACAATCGCGGCGAGCGCAAATCCTCCTTGCGTTCGCTATCGATGTCGTGATTTGTCCAACAGGCTGAGACACTTCGGTCGGAGACTCCTCTGTCCACCCGGCCAACATGCGGACTTTCAACTGAATTCTTCGAGAGGCGGAATCATGAACGATCAGGTCAGTGCAACCAGCGGGCGAAGCCACTGCGGGGCTCACGCAAATGCAGCGCGTTGTCGATGCCTTTACGGCGCCGTCCAAAACTTTCACCGACATCAAGCGTCGGCCACAAGAGCTGGTGGCTGCCGTTCCTGATTTACGTCATCCTGGGCTTCGCATTTCTATGCGCAGTCGTGAATTCCAAGTTACCTGGGATGCGACCGGTTGTCGAAAACCAGCTTCGCTCTCAGCCCGAATAGCGAAGAGCGGATGGCGCAACTGCCTCCCGAGCAGCGCGAAACGCAGATGCAGATCTCCACCAGGCCATCACGCTGAGCTGTTTCTCCTGGCTGGCCCGGTGTTCCTGCTGGTCAATGGACGCTGTCATCGCGCTCGTCCTCTGGGGAACCATCAACTTCGGCTTCGGCGGTAAGGCCACCTTCGGAAGCATCTCTTCCGTCGTGGATGTACGCGATGCTTGCCCTCGATCATCAAGACTATTCTGGGGCATTGTTGTGATCTACGCCGGAGTGGCGCCGGAGTCCTTCAACATCAAGCAACCTCGCTCCCACCAATCTCGGAGCATTCCTCTCCGACCGATACCAACAAGCGCTCTACAGCCTCGCAACGTCAATCGATGTGACCACCATCTGGAGCCTCGCGCTGGCCTCGGCATCGGCACCGCGATCGTTGCCGGCGTCAAGCGGTCGTCAGGCTACATCGCCGTCTTCGGCTGGTGGGTGATTGTCGTTTTGGTTGATCGTTGGCATTGCCGCCATCTAGCTCGGCATTGATGCAATCAGTGCCTCGAAAATCAAACGGCGCACATCGCAAGATGTGCGCCGTCTAATTTCTGATCCCTAATCTCTGATCTCTGACCCCTAATCCCTGTCTTCATCCCATCTCCGCATAATCAGCGTCGCATTGATCCCGCCGAAGCCGAACGAGTTCGACAGCGCCACGTCGAAGCTGTGCTTGATGGCCTTGTTCGGCACATAGTCCAGCCGGCATTCGGGATCTGGATTATCCAGATTGATCGTGGGCGGAAGCTCCTGGTTTATCAGCGCCAGAACCGTGATGCCCGCCTCCAGTCCTCCCGCGCCGCCAAGCAGATGCCCGGTCATCGACTTCGTTCCGCTGATCTTGAGCTTGTGGGTCAGAGCGTGTTCGCCAAACACCTGTTCGATCGCCTGCGACTCGTTGCCATCGCCAGCCGGAGTCGATGTCGCATGCGCATTCACATAGCCCACGGCTTCCGGCTGAATCCCCGCATCCTTCAGCGCGGCGCGCATGCTGCGTTGTGCTCCCGTGCCTTCCGGAGCGATACCGGTCATGTGGTACGCGTCCGCGCTCATACCGTAGCCAATCACTTCGCCCAGAATTTTCGCGCCGCGCTTCTTCGCAAACTCCAATTCCTCAAGAATCAGAATCCCCGCGCCTTCGCCAATTACGAATCCATCGCGATCTTTGTCGAATGGCCGGCTCGCCTTGGTCGGCTCATCGTTGCGCGTTGAAAGCGCGCGCATCGCGGCAAATCCGCCCACCGACAGCGGAGTCACCGAAGCTTCCGCGCCGCCTGCAATCATTGCGTCTGCATCGCCATGCAGAATCATCCGCACCGAATCGCCAATCGAGTTGGCGCTCGTGGCGCACGCCGTGGCCGTTGCAGAAATCGGCCCCTGCGCCCCGTAGCGAATGCTGATCTGCCCGGCCGCCATGTTCACAATGACAGCGGGAATAAAGAACGGCGAAATCTTGCGCGGACCGCCGTTCAGCAGGTTGGTGTGCTCCCGCTCGATGATCTCGAATCCGCCGATCCCCGAGCCGATAAACACGCCTACACGTTCGGCGTTCTCCGGCGTGATCTTCAGGCCGGACTGCTCCATCGCCTCCTGCGTTGCCGCAAAGGCAAAATGGATGAAGCGCCCCATCTTGCGCGCTTCCTTCTTGTCTACGAAATTCAGCGGGTCAAAGTTTTTGACCTCGGCGGCAAACGTGACGGGGAAGCCGGTTGTGTCGAACTCCGTGATCGGAGCCATACCGCTGGCGCCTGACACCAGTTTCTCCCACACCTCCGGAGCGGTGTTGCCCACACCGCACACCAGCCCGAGGCCGGTGATCACGACTCTTCGATTCACCGGCTACTTGCCTTTCGACTTTTCGTTCTTCTCGATATAGTCAATCGCGTCCTTGACGGTCTTGATCTTTTCAGCGTCCTCGTCGGGAATCTCCAGATCAAACGCCTCTTCAAATTGCATTACAAGCTCCACCACGTCCAGCGAATCCGCTCCCAGGTCTTCCTGAAAGCTTGCGCCGGGGGTCACTTCGGCTTCGTCCACCTGCAACTGCTCGACGATGATCTGTTTTACCTTTTCTTCTACCGCCATGCCTGATTCTCCTCGATTCTGTTTGCCCAAAATCCGGTTTCGATCCGGGAATGCAACCGCTTCGATTCCGCCTGCCTACAATAACGGCATACGGCACACCAAGACAACCGCAGGTCCCCGGCGACAGTCACGTCGCTGGGGCCGTCCGTCGCGCCAACAAATGAGGCGCCCGGCCCCGAAACTCCAAGTCTACCGGTCGGCTCCCGGTGTGTAAAGCAGCACAGAGTGGAAATAAATCAATCACCTAAGCCCCGTCCCGGCCTTTGGAATAGGCTCCAACGCTCGCCGCAAAATCCTCAATTAGGGACGCGAATTGCACATCGAAAAGGCGTACATTAGGCGAAGAGATCTTTGGGGGCTTCCGTGCAACCTCTAATCGCAGTTGTTGCTGTTGTGGCAGGAATTCTGCTGGGCTTCTGGATCCGCTCCAACTCCGCAAAGCGCGAATCCGCCCTCCTCGAGCAGCGCAACCGCGAATCAATTGACGCGCTCAGCGCCCTGCAAAGACAACTGGCGCAAGCGCAAATCGAGTCCGCCTCCCGCGCCGGCTTCGAATCGGTCGCCGCGGAACGGGAGAAAGCCATCTCCCAGCTCTCCGAAGAACGCGATGGCCTTCGCGCGGAACTTCAATCCAGCAGCGAAGTCATTCGCAGCCAGGTCGGCCGTCTTAGCCAACTCGAAGCAGACCTTCACAACGAGCGCAAGAGTCTTGGCGAAAAAGTTGAGCTTCTCGAAAATGCGAAGAAGGCTCTCGCCGATCAGTTTCAGGCCTTGGCAGGCGATATCCTCGATCAAAAATCAAAATCGTTCTCGGATGGCAGCCAGAAGGAAATTGGCACGCTACTCAGCCCGCTTCGCCAGCAAATCGAGGACTTCCGCAAAAAAGTGGAAGAAGCTCAGTCAGACTCGAAAACCGGCGTTACCCGACTCGAGACCCTCATCGGCTCGCTTGGAAATCTGAATCAAGCATTGACTGAAGAGGCCCGCAACCTCACCACCGCCCTGCGTGGATCCTCGAAAGCGCAAGGCGACTGGGGCGAATTCATTCTCCGCGATCTGCTCGACAAGGCAGGCCTTCGCGAGGGAGAACAATACGTATTCCAGCAGTCCTTTGCCGTTGAAAGTGAAAACGGCGAGCGTGCGCGCACTGTTCGCACCGACGTGATCGTCTTCCTGCCGGGCGGCCGCAACCTTGTGATCGACTCGAAAGTTTCGCTCACCGCTTACACTGACTGCGTCAATGCCACCGAAGAGGATGCTCGCAAGGCAGCGCTTAAATTGCACATGGCCAGCATGCGCACCCACATCTCCGGACTGGCCAAGGCTGGCTACCACAATCTTCCCGGCATCGAGGTTCCTGATTTTGTCGTGATGTTCGTGCCCATCGAACCGGCATTCCTTTTGGCCCTGCAAGCAGATGGTGATCTTTGGGCTGACGCTTACAAGCAGGGAATCCTGCTCGTCGGACCCACTACGCTGCTCTATGTCATTCGCATCATCCACGTTCTGTGGCAGCAGGAACGCCAGGCACGCAACGTCGCAAAAGGTGATGGATCGCGGTACCAAGCTCTACGAGAAATTCGTGGGATTCGTCACCGACATGGAAATGATCGGCGATGGCATCCGTAAGGCCGACCAGAATTATTCACTGGCATGGAAGAAACTGGTAGAAGGCCCCGGCAACCTTGTCGGCCAGGTCGAAAAGCTCAAGCAACTCGGTATTCCTACCAACAAATCAATTCCGAGGAAGATTCTTGATCGCGCAGGTGTAGATCAGGAGGAACTCGCCCTCGCTGCTGAAGCAGAAGACAGCAGCATGGAGGCGATTTCGAGAGACGAAGCATAAGGTCATTTCAAAGTGGAGACGCCAGACAATCCTCCAAGCCCCTACTCTCCTCAGCCGCCACCCAACTGAGCAAAATCGCTGGAAATAAAGCACTTACCCGTAGGCCGTCCGGCCGGGCAGGGCGTTACTTTCGTCCAGGAACATGGTCGTCACCATGCGACGGTTGAGCCCCTGTCCCGCTTAAATTAAGATTAGGGCTTCCGGTATACATGGGAAATACGGTCATACTCGTCGGTGCGGTTGCGCTCGGAACTGGGCTTATCTGCTTGTTGGGCGGATATCTTTGGGGCCGTTCCAACGTCAGATCGCAGATTGAAGACGCGCTCGATCAGTCGCGCCGCATTGCAGACGCGCGCGAATACAACCTGCGCGAAGCGTTGGAGGAGAAGATGCTTGAGCTCTCCAAACTTCGCGAAAGCGCAGAGGAACTCCCTCGTCTGCGCGAAAAACTGGAACAATTGAAATCAGAAAGAATGCGCGGCTCCGCCAGTGGCAGGGCCAGTGCTTTCGAATCGGCGAACAATTCGCCGGTCGAACCGACACTCCCCGCTACCGTGCGGGCACCGGCCCCGGTTCCTGAATCGGCCGACAAGGCCATTCAGAATCTTCTCAAGTCCATCGAGGAGAGGATGAACGGAGATGAGGAAGATTCTCAAGAGGCTATCGAAGAGAGTGCGGCACCCGCAGTGACGAATTTCGCGGTCGAGATTCCCCCCACCGTCACGCAGCTGAACGGCAAGCCGGCTCCGCCTCCGGCAGCAATACCCGCAGCACGGCCCGCTCCGAGCGCCAAGGCACAGCCCGCCCCAGCCGCCAAGGCACAGCCCGCCCAGCCGCCAAGGCCAGCCCGCTCAAGCCGCCAAGGATGAATGGCAGGAGTTCGCCGCATCTCTCGCTGCCCTGAAGAATCGCCAGAAATAGCGATCTTCGCGTCGCCTATTGAAAGAGACACTTGGAAAACTGCAACCGTCTGGTTGCAGTTCAGCGACACACCCTGGCTCCGCTAACACGCGCGACGCGCGGCTAACTCCGCTGCTTCTCTAACTCAGCAAACGACCCTCGCAGCCGCTTCCACGTTGTGCCCAGGTCTTCCGGCAGAACCCGCGTCTCCGCCACCGTCGTCATAAAGTTGGTGTCGCCAATCCAGCGCGGCATCGCGTGCATGTGGAGATGTCCGGCAACGCCCGCTCCCGCCGCCTGGCCGAGATTCAATCCGAAATTGAATCCATGAGGCCGATAAAGCTGCTCCAGCGCCCGCTCCGTCAATTGCACCAGGTCCATCAGTTCGTGCGCGGCTTCGACGTCGAGTTTGGCAATGCGGTCGAGATGCGCGTAGGGCATCACCATCACGTGCCCCGAG
Source organism: uncultured Acidobacteriaceae bacterium (assembly GCA_963830285.1). Taxonomy (GTDB): domain Bacteria; phylum Acidobacteriota; class Terriglobia; order Terriglobales; family Acidobacteriaceae; genus Telmatobacter. Next base: position 49,783 of record CAWHLU010000003.1, on the reverse strand, counting down.
GTGTACGGATACGCATTCAGGCAAATGAAGCAGTGCTTGCCGCGCTTTATCAGCCCTCCGGCCTCTTCTGCCTCATCCCTGTCCATTCCGCGCTCAATGGCGTAATCGATGCTGGCAATCAGGTTGCAGAAGACGCAGTTCAGGTCTCCGGGCCATGCCTTCAGCCGGGCAGGCACGCCGGGCCGAGGCGCCCCATCCGCAGTCGTCACATAGGCAAATCGCCACGGGCTCCAGAGCTGATCCATAATTCAGGCTTCGCCGCGAATCCTTTCTCCCTGCCGTCTCCGTCGCACCAAGTATAGAGGTCCGGTGCGCCGATGCTCGTCCGCGTCGCTTGTCGGCGCCAACATCCGTCTCCAACCCGCGAATCGCGATCCACACCTGTACCCGCCGTCACACGTCGGTCCTAACTTCAATGAATCTTCTGCAAACTTGCACAACTCCTGCAGCACTTCGTCCCGGCCTGTTCACAACAGTCAAATCGTTGCATTGACGGGGAAAACACTGCATTGCTACACTTAGAAGCGTAGCTTCCTGCGCGGATTCCAGCAGTTAGCTGCGGCCGCCCTCCAGCCAGCCGTTGCCTGCCTGGTGTTTCCCAAGGAGACGAGTCGCTTTACCGCCAGCTCTCTGGCTGAAGCCCCGTCTCTCTAGAAACCCACGGAAGGCTCTCGGTTGTCGAGGTTTCGGCCACCGGCATTACCTCGCCATCGCGGCGAGCACATGCCAACCGTCGACTGCACATCGTCGCCGGCAAATGAATCGGAGCTGCTGCATGCCAAACGTCCTCAATCCCGAACCCGAGAGCATAACCCTGAACACCGAACTCGAAACGCCCACCCTCGACCCTGCGATGGAGCTCGATGCTCCTTCGTCCGAATCCACGTCCAACCCAGAGACCGCCGAAGCACAAACCGCTGTCGAATCGCACGCGCTGGACGCCGATGCCCCAACCGAGCCTGTTGCACAGGCCGCTCCCGCACAACAAGAGCACACGGAACTTCAAGAACCCGTGGCCCGCGTTGCGCACGCGCCGTCCGAACACAGCGCCGAATCTGCTGATGATTTCTCAGCTGCCCTCGAAGCCTTTGAGCGCGAGCAAGCCGCTGAAGCTGCTGCCGTCGAAGCCTATGGCGACAAAGTCGTCTCCGGCACCGTCCTCAAGCAGACTGAAAAACATTTGGTTGTCGACGTAGGTCTCAAGTCCGAGGGCCTCGTGCCCATCGAACAGGTCCTCGACCACACCGGCGCGGTCAGGTTCCAGCCCGGCGAAGTCATTGATGTGGTCATCGAACGCGAAGAGCCCGAGGGCGGCTATCTCGTCAGCTACGAGAAGGCCCAGCGCCTCCGCGTGTGGGACACCATTGAGAAGCATGCCAACGACAAGACCCCGATGATGGGCACGGTTGTCAGCCGCGTCAAGGGTGGTCTCACCGTTGATATCGGTTTGAAGGCTTTTCTGCCGGGTTCGCAGCTTGAGATCCGGCCCGTCCGCAATCTCGACGGCTATCTCGGACAGCAGATTGAAGTCCGTGTCATCAAGCTCAACAAGAAGCGCGGCAACGTCGTCGTCTCCCGCAAGGAGATTCTCGAAGAAGAGCAGAACGCCAAGCGTTCCACCACCCTCGAGCATCTCGGCGAAGGCGCCATCCTTACCGGCACCGTCAAGAACCTTACCGACTACGGCGCGTTTGTCGACCTCGGTGGCATTGACGGCCTGCTTCACATCACCGACATGAGCTGGGGACGCCTCACCCATCCCCGCGATCTGGTCAACGTCGGCGACGAGATTCAGGTCAAGGTGCTCAAGTTCGACAAAGACAAGCAGCGCGTCTCGCTTGGCTTCAAGCAGCTCACGCCTGATCCGTGGCTCGATGCCTCAGAACGCTATCCCGTTGGCGCACACGTCCACGGCCGCGTTCTCTCGGTTACCGATTACGGTGCGTTCGTTGAGCTGGAGCAGGGCATCGAAGGCCTCGTTCATCTTTCTGAGATGACCTGGTCCAAGCGCCTCAAGCACCCCTCCAAGCTGGTCAAGCCCGGCGACGAGGTTGACACGGTTGTCCTCAGCGTCAACCCCGCCGATCGACGCATTTCGCTCGGCATGAAGCAGCTGATGGAGAACCCGTGGGAGAACCTCACGGAGCGCTATCCCGCCGGAACCGTTGTCGAGGGTCGCGTTCGCAACCTCACCGACTTCGGCGCCTTCATCGAAATCGAGGATGGTATCGACGGCCTTGTCCACGTCTCCAACCTGAGCTGGACCAAGCGCGTCAAGCATCCTTCTGAAATCGTCAAGAAGGGCGAGAAGGTCAAGGCAGTCGTTCTCGGCGTCGAGCCGCAGAATCGCCGCCTGAGCCTTGGCATCAAGCAACTTCAACCCGACGTGTGGGAGAGCTTCTTCGCTACTCACCGCGTCGGCGATGTGGTCCACGGCAAGGTGCTTCGCACCGCGCAGTTCGGCGCTTTCGTTGAAATCGCCGAGGGCGTTGAAGGCCTCTGCCACATCTCTGAAGCCAGCGAAGTGCCCGGCGAACCCTCGAAGCTCGAAGCCGGTCAGGAGCACGACTTCAAGATCATCAAGATCAACGTCGAAGAGAAGAAGGTGGGTCTCAGCCTGCGCGCGGTGTCCGGCCACGAAGCCAGCCGCTCCGAAGTTCAGGACTACAAGGCGGAAGCACGCGGCGGCAGCCACAAGCAGTCCGTCTCCAGCGGCACCACCACTCTCGGCGACCTCATCAACTGGCGCAAGAGCGAAAACCACTAAATCGCTCTGCACCACCGCTTCATCAAAACGGCCACCCGCAAGGGTGGCCGTTCTGCTTTGGCGCGAATTGAGTGTCATCCCTTTCACCCACTCCTGTCATCCTGAGCGCCGTACGCTTGGGGCCCCGCGGACGGGAGTCCGTGGAGTAAGCGGCGCCAAGGATCTGCTTTTTGACGCAGCGAGCACAAGTCTTGGGTGCCTGTAGAAGGTCAATAGGTTGTTCCGTAGTCGGAGCGGCTGATGGGCGGCTTGTAGTTGAGGCTACCATGGGGTCTTTCGCGGTTGTAGTAGTCGTTCCAGGGCTGAAGATGCAGGTCTCTTTCCTGGGAGCTGTTCCAGTGCACATCCATCGAAGTTCCACGGAGTCAGTCTGCTGATTAGCCCCGTAATCACCGGCCTCATCATGGGCTTCATCGGCCGCGCAGTTCGCCGCCGGGGAAAGACTCCGGTTCAAATCGAGAGCTTCGCTTACGGCTTCACATTTGCATTCGCATTTGCACTCATCCGCCTCCTACTCGTCCATTGAACGCCGGGTGCCCCATCCAAGCCGCGTCTTTTGCGGCTTGGGTGGGAAACCACGAACCCCCACTAGCCGCTCCTGAAGAACGATTGCGCAAAGGGCACCGATACCGCGCGAAGAGCACTAACTTCGCTGGCCCTTCACTCCGCCCGCAACGCCGCCACCGGATTCACCCCCGCCGCCCTCCGCGCCGGCACCACCGCCGCCAGCAACCCGCAAATCACCAGCCCCAGCGGCGCCAGTCCCATCGTCCACGGATCGGTTGCGCTCACCCCATACAGAAATCCATGCAGCAGTCGATTGCTCCACAACGCCAGCCCCAGCCCCATCACCACGCCCGCACCCATCAGCATCAGCGTCTGTTGCATCACCATGCTCACCACCGCACTGCGATCCGCGCCCAGCGCCATGCGAATTCCAATCTCCTGTGTTCGCTGTTCCACCAGGAAACTCAACAATCCGTAAAGTCCAACTACAGTGATCAGCAGCGCCAGTCCTCCAAACGTGCCCACCACTTTCGCGGCCAGCCTCTGCGCTCCCAGCGAATCTTCCAGAGCCGCCTCCATGGTGGTGAAATCCCCAATCGCCAGCCGCGCATTCATTTCCGCAATCTTCCGCCGTACTTCGGGAATCAGCGCTCCCGGCGCAATCTCCGTGCGCACCGCGAGTTGCATGTACCTCCCCAGCAGCGCCCGATACAGCGAGTTATCCGGTGTCACCTGCGTCATGCAGATGTAAAACTCCGGCTGGCTCGGCACCGCGACATCGTCCTGGTGCACATCGTCGATCACGCCCACAATCGTAGCGGCCCATGGAACACGCCCAACCCGGATCTGCTTCCCCAGCGCATCGCCTCCGCCCAGATATCGATTCACAAACGTCCGATTCACCACCACAACCGGCAAGCTCGATGCCGTGTCCTTCTCGTCAAAAAACCGCCCGCTCCGCATGCGAATACCCAGCACATCCATCAGCTCCGGCGAAGCCGCGCGCACCACGGAGCTGCCGTCTGCCTGCATCCAGTCGGTCTTGTACACAATCGTCAGCAACTCCACCGGATGCTCCAGGGGCATCACCGTCGACATCGCCGCGCTCTCCACTCCCGGCATCTGCCGCACCGCATCCAACACAGGCTGCCACGCCAGCGCGCCAATATTCCGGCCCGCATATTCGCTCGACGAGGCGGTCAAACTTGTCAGCACAAGATGATCTGTGCGGAATCCCAGAGGCACATGCCGCAGCGCATACATCGTCCGCATCATCAATCCTGCGCCGCTCAGCAGTGCAATCGACAGCGCCACTTCGCCCACCAGCAGCACCGCGCGTGCACGACTCTGTCCGCGATCGCCCGCCTGCTTCCTGGCAAATCCTGCGCGCGTTCCAGCCCTCGCCGCCAGCAGCGCCGGAAACATCCCGAATGCCAGCGCCGTCAGCAGAGTCAGAACCAGCAGGCTCAAAAACACCACCCAGTTCAGGTGAATATTCTGCGCGAGTGGCAGCGTCTTCCCCAGCATGTGCCGGAACATCTGCAACATCGCCGCCGACAGCGCGAGTCCGCCCATCGCCCCCGCCGCACTCAGTAGCAGGCTCTCCGTCAGAAACTGCGCCACAATCCTACGCCGCCCCGCGCCCAGCGCCGACCGCACGGCAATCTCCGTCCGTCGGGCCGCAACCCGCGCCAGCAGCAGCCCGGCCACGTTGCAGCACGCAATCAGCCACACCACCCCGACCGCGATCTCCAGCGCAAACAGCGCAGGCTGCACATCATGCACCATCAGATCGTGCTTGCGCTCCAGGTGCACGCGTGTTTGCTTGCCGTGCGCGACAAACTCGGCGTGCGCGTGTGCGATCTCTGCCGCCACCCTGTTTCACCGCCACGCCGCCATGCACGCGCACAATCGGTTCAAAGTACGCACCGTATGGATCCTTCGCCGACGGTGTCATCGCACTGCGCTGCAGCGGGACCCACACCTCCGGACGATCGTCCCATACCGGATATTCAAACTCCCGGGGCATGACGCCAACCACCGTGTACCCCACGCCCCCGATATGCACCGTCTTCCCCAGCACGCTGCGATCGCCGGCAAAACTGCGCTGCCACATTGCGTAGCTCAGCACCACCGCATCGGGATGATCGGTCCCTTGTTCGGTCGGCAAAGAGCCGCGCCCCAGCATAGGAGAGACGCCCAGCAGCGAAAACAGGTTTTCGCTGGCAGTGATCTCCGAAACCAGCACGGCTCCGGTTGGTGTATCCACAATGTTCAAGCCGCCGCCGGTAAACGCGATGTCAGCCGAATCGGCAGTCGCCTGCTGCCATTGCCGGATCTCGGGATACGCCGCGCCCAAATAATCGTCGTTCTTGCCATCCTGTTCAAGCGGCCCATAAAGCTGCCGATCCGCCGCGAAGGGAAGCGGCCTCATCAGTACGCCGTAACTGATCGTGAACATCGCGGTGACTGTCCCGATCCCCAGCGCCAGCACCAGCACCGTGAAAACCGCATACCCCGGCGCCCTCCGAAACTGCCTCGCTCCGAAGCGCACATCATCCCAGAACCTTCGCGCAACACCAACCATATCGATTGCCCGCCCGCCTTCGATCCTACCCCGATTGCGTTCTGGCCCAGGTTCCCTTAACTCGTCTCTTGCTGGCATCATCTCGCTCGCGTCAAGCCCCATGTACGCGAAATTCCTGCTAACCCTCTCATTTCATTCGCGAAAAACTTTTCGCCACTTTGCAGGTAATTATTCCCTCCCGGCGCACAATGGAATTGTGATTGAAACCGCCAGCTTCGCGGACTTGCGCCTCGCGCACGCCAACTCCGCCAACAACCCCCACCGCACCGCCAAGTCCAATCTGCAGAGGAATCTACAGCTAATCGCAATCCATACAGGAATTTAGCGCCACCCCCTCTCTCCAACCCAATAATTACAGGGAGTTTACCCAAAGAGTCGGGATAATAGGGGTGCCTTCCGCAACCAAACGGTTGCCGGTTGTACGCCGGTAACCTGGAGGAGCGAACACCGTGATGCGTTGGCATCACCTTCGCTATACTGAGGGAGCAACATTCATTCTTACCCTCCCGTAAATCATGGCAACAATGATGAGCCGCAAAACCGCCCCGCCCTCCGTGTCTTCGAACGCGAGTGCCTGGCAGATCATCAGCTTCACCTCGCTCAGTTTCGTTGTCTATCTCGCCATTGGTCTACCGCTGGCCATCCTGCCCGAGTACGTCCATATGCGGATGGGCTACCACGCCTCGCTGGCTGGCCTTGTGATCAGCATCCAGTACATTGCCACGTTTCTCAGCCGTCCGTGGGCCGGGCGGATCTCCGATCGCAGGGGCGCAAAGATCTCCGTCCTGTGGGGCATGGGCGCCTGCACCCTCAGCGGTCTGCTGATGCTGGGAGCAGCGGCCCTGCATCGCGATCCCGCTTGGCTGAGTCTCACCAGCCTCATCGCCAGCCGCCTCGTGCTCGGCATTGGGGAAAGCCTCGGCTCGACGGGCGCAACATTGTGGGGCATCTCCAGCGCAGGACCGGAGTACACGGCCAAGGTCATCTCCTACAACGGAGTCAGCACCTACGGAGCACTGGCACTCGGTGCGCCGCTCGGCGTTGTGATGGAAATGCACTGGGGACTCGTCGTCTGTCGCAATCCTCACCATTCTCGTCTGTGCCCTCGCATATGTGTGGGCCGCCATCAAGCCGCCGGTCCCCGTCACTCCCGGCGAACATCTTCCGTTCCGCAATGTTCTCGGACGCGTCACACCTCATGGCATGGGCCTCGCGCTCGGCGGAGTCGGTTACAGCGCCCTCGCCACATTCGTTACGCTGTTCTACGTGAGCCGCCACTGGAATGGCGCGGCGCTCTGTCTCACTGCTTTCGGAATTGCATTCATCGTTGCAAGACTTACCTTCATCCGCACCATCAGCACCTTTGGCGGATTTCCGGTCGCCAAGGTTTGCCTCGTCGTCGAATCGCTTGGCGTGCTGCTGCTGTGGCTGTCCGTTTCTCCGTGGATGGCGCTGTTCGGTGCGGCACTGACCGGCTTTGGCTACTCGCTCGTCTTTCCCGCGCTCGGGGTTGAAGCCGTCGAGCGCGTGCCGATAGAGAATCGCGGCACGGCTCTGAGCGTCTACACCGTCTTCGCAGACGTCTCGTTCTTCATGGTCGGCCCGATCGCAGGAGCCGTGATCGGCCTCTTCGGCTACGCAAGCGTGTTTCTCTTCGCGCTGCTCTGTGTCGTGTCCGCCCTCAGCATCGTCGTGATCCTGGCAGGCAAAAAGACGCACGCTGCCGTCGCTGCTGCGAGCTAAATGTTCAGCCCGTAGAGTTCATGAAAGTTGGAGGTATATTCTGAGCCCGGTGCGCCATCCATACGAACCGCGCAGCGGATCGAATGGGGGGAAAGCAACACCTGACTGGAATCGACCCTGCTAACTCCGCTGAACGGCGCATGAGCGCCGCTAACCAGCCGCGAAACGGCCGCCAACTCCGCTAAACTTGATTTGTGCCGCCCACCTTCCACATCGAAAACTTCGGCTGCCGCGCCGCCCGCGCCGACGGCGAAGGGATCGCCGCTCTCCTACGCGTTTCAGGAGTGTCCGAGGGCCCGCCGTCTGTCTCCGATGTAGTCATCGTGAACACCTGCAGCGTGACCGCCGAAGCCGACCGCGAGGCCCGCGCCTACATCCGCCGCACGCACCGCCTTAATCCCGCAGCCCGCATCGTCGCCACCGGCTGCTACGCCCAGCGCGCTCCTCAGGAACTGGCCGACCTCGCCGGCGTTGCCGCCGTCATCGGTAACAGCCACAAAGCCCTCGCTCCAGAAATCGCGCTCAAGTTTGCAGAGGCATCAGGCCTTCCGCGACACGACCAAAATGGACTGATCCAGATTGACTCGGCGCAAGCCGGGTTGGCCCCACCGCAGGTGGTCCTTGCCGACGACACCTTCGCCCACTCGTTCCTTGAAGAAGCGCCGATCGCGCCCGGTGCGCAGACGCGCCCCAATCTCAAAATCCAGGAGGGCTGTTCCAATCGCTGTTCTTTCTGCGTGATTCCCCAGACGCGTGGCAGTTCGCGCAGCCTCCCGGCCGAAACGGTCCTGGCTCACGTCCGCAGCTTCGTCGCCGCCGGCGGCAACGAACTTGTGCTCTCCGGAATCAACCTTGGTCGCTGGGGACGCGACCTCGACCCGGCACAGTCCTCCATCCGCGCGTTCGCGGCACTCGTCCGCGCCATCCTCGAACAGACCGGCCTGCCAAGGCTGCGCTTGAGCTCCGTTGAGCCAATGGACTGGGACGCCAAGCTTATCGGTCTCATGGCCGAATATGGAGGCACGAGGCTCGCGCGTCATGCGCACCTTCCGCTGCAATCGGGATCAGACTCCGTCCTGCGCCGCATGTATCGCCGCTACCGACCCTGGCACTATGCCGACAAGGTTGCAGAATTACTCGGTGCGGCCGGACCTTCGCTCACTCTCGGCGCCGACGTCATGGTCGGATTCCCAGGCGAAACCGATCGCGAGTTTCAGGAGACGCACGACTTCATCCGCAACCTGCCCTTCGGATACCTGCATCTCTTCCCGTTTTCGCCCCGCCCCGGCACGCGCGCGTGGACGCTCCACACCGCATCATCCGTGCCGGTTCCGGTCGTCCACCAGCGCATGGCGGCTCTTCGCGCTCTCTCCGCGGAAAAGACCCGCGCGCACCGGCGCCAATTCATCGGCACTGAACTGGAGGCCATTACCCTCAACACGACCGCGACTCTCGCCTCTCGAAATCTGACTTCCGCTCTTACCGAGAACTTCCTGTCCGTCGAGCTTGCCGCGACGCTTCCCGCCAACCAGGTCATCCGCATCCGCGTTACAGGCCTTGCTCCGGATAACACCCTCCTGGCAATGCCTCTCCGCTCTGCGGCTTACCCATCCGATTCCCGATTCGGTTCGCTTCCTGTATCCGGCGAAACCGCCCTCGAAACCGCCTTTTAATCCATAGCGCTGCGGTCGGCTTCGGCATCAAACCAGTGCTATACTCAGGGTGCGTTCGCGCGCCCCGTTAGAACGCCGGAGGCTCTCCGGGTCCAGGCGCACGACAACCGAACACACGACAACTTTGGAGGATGTACCATCGCACTCGATAAACGCTCGGCAAAGTCTTTTATCCGCATCAACGATCGCATTCGCGCCCGCGAAATTCGCGTGATCGACGAAAACGGCGAACAAATGGGCATCCTGGCCCCTTTTGAAGCTCTCAAGATCGCCCGTGAACGCGGCCTCGATCTGGTCGAAGTCTCACCCAACGCCATCCCGCCTGTCTGCCGCATCCAGGATTACGGCCGATTCCTCTATGAGAAGGAAAAGTCGGATCGCGCCGCCAAAAAGAAGCAGAAGATCATCGTCGTCAAAGAAGTCAAATTCTCCGTCACCGTCGACGAGCATGACTACCAGACCAAGAAGAATCAGGCCGTCAAGTTCCTTGCAGGTGGCGACAAGGTCAAGGCGAGTCTCCGTTTTCGCGGGCGCCAGATGGCCCATCGCGATCTTGGCTACAACATCATCAATCGCCTCATTCAGGACATAGGCGATTCGGGTGTGGTTGAATTCATGCCGCGCATGGAAGGCACAATTCTGCACGCGATCATCGCGCCCAGCAAGCGACCCGAAGGCCAGAAGCCGAAGCCGCCCGCGCCGCCGCAGCAGCCTCCGCGGCCGCCAGCACCGCCAGCGCAGTAGACTGAAATTAATTCAAGGGCCGCCTCTGGCAGGCGGCCCTCTTCATTGCCCGGGACACTGGGTGCCCCATCCATGACGCAGTCATGGGTGGGAGAGCACTGACCTCCGCGAGTGGGTGCGCGCCGGTGAGTCCGATGACACGAAACGCCCCTACCCCGCATTCCCGTTGTATCCTTCCCCCATGCTTCGATTCAGGCTGGCTCTTCCCCTTGTCTGCTTCGCTCTTGGCTCACCGCTTTTGACGGCACAGTCCAGTGCCTCGGCTGCAACTCAACCGCAAACGTCTCCGCACTTTCCGACCAACGAAGACCTGCGGCATTTCAAGGCTCTTTCCACGCCGCTGCTCTCGCCCGACGGCAAGGAAGTGCTCTTCACCGTCACGCACGCGACGGCCGATGGTGCGGGAAGCCATCTCTGGATTGTTCCGGCTGCGGCAGGCGGGGCCGACAAAGCTCGTCAGCTGACCTTCTCGCCGCCCTCCGACAAGCGCGGCGAACACAACGCGCAGTGGGCGCCCGACTGCTCCGCGATCTTCTTTCTCGCCAAGCGCGGAGAAAACACGCAGCTCTTCCGCCTCGATCTGCGCGGCGGCGAAGCCTCACCCTACGATCTCAAGATCCTTCCTCCCGTCGACGTCTCCAAAGACAAGGACGCCATCAACCCGCCACCCGCGACCGAATCGAGCGATAAAGATCAAGATAAGAAATCCTCAGCGGCAAACGCCGAAAAAAAGCCGGCGGATACAAAACCCCAACCCGTGGCAATCGACGTTGCCGGATTCTCGATCAGCGATGACGGCAAATACCTCGCGCTATGGGCGCACGATCCAGAGACCCCCGGCGAGAAAAAACAGAAGGACGCGAAGATCGACGCTTCCTGGGTCAATCATGAGCAACACCTCACGCGCCTGTATGTGGCCACGCTCAAGGCCGACGGTGCAATCGATGGCGACCTGAAAGACATCGATGTTCCGCCAGATGTTCGCGGCGCGGTGTGGTCTCCCGTTGCCGACAAGCTTTTCGTCGTTACCGAAGCTCCGAACGAACAATCCGATCTTGGCCCGGCAGGCGCCGCATGGATCGTCGACGCAACCGCTCTAGCCAAGGCCGTCAAGCTCGAATCGGTTCCTGCGACGGTAGGCAGCGGCAATTGGAATGTCAGTGGCAGTTCCATCGTCTTCGCTGCGGCGACTCCCGACGATGCGCCGCCCGGCTATGACGATCTCTACGTGATCGCGCCGGGATCTGCCGACGCAAAGCCTATCAACCTTACCCGCGGATTCACCGGGCAGTTTCGAGGTCAGGCAGTTTTCTCCACGCCCGATGGCGGCATCATTACATCCCCGGCGATCGGAACACGCAACGCTGTCGTCCGCATTACAGTGGGACCCGATGCCACAAAGACGCAGGTACAACCCATCGATCTTGGCGCCAGCGTCATCTCCGGCCTCAGCACCAATCGCAAGCAGACTGGATGGGTCTGGCTCGCAGATTCCGGCGGACACCCCATGCAACTCTGCTACGCCGCGAAACTCGGCGATGCCTGCACCGCTCTTCCGACACCAGATCTTGCACCCGCTAACCTCCGCACCGTCGCTCCCCAGCTCGTCCACTGGAAGTCCGGCGCCTTCACGATTGAAGGCCTGCTCTATCTGCCGCCCGACTCCGGTTCAGAGAAAGTTCCTCTTGTCGTGAATGTCCATGGCGGACCCTTCGGCGCGTGGGAAGACCGGAGCGATCCCTTCGCCGACTTCCTCATCGGCCACGGCTGGGCCGTACTTCGCCCCAACCCGCGCGGCTCGTCCAATTACGGTGTCAAGTTTGCAGCTGCCAATAAAAACGACCTGGGCGGCGGCGACTACCAGGACGTGATGGCCGGCGTCGACTACGTTCTCGCCCACTACTCCATCGATTCCACCCGCATGGCGCTCATGGGCTACAGCTATGGGGGCGAGATGGCCGGCTTCGTTGAAGGCAAAACCGACAGATTCAAAGCCGTCATCAGCGGCGCGCCAGTTATCGACCAGTTCAGCGAGTACGGCACCGAGGGAGGCTCATGGTACGACCGCTGGTACTACGGCAAACCGTGGGAGCACATGAACGACGCATGGCGGCAGAGTCCCCTCGCTGGAGCTGCGCATGCCAAAACTCCATTCATGCTGATTCAGGGACAAAACGACACCACCGACCCCGTTGGCCAGGCGGAGGAAATGTACCGTGCGCTCCGCCAGGAAGGCGTTGCCGTCGAACTCGTTACCTATCCGCGAGAGAATCACGGTCCGCTTGCCATCGGCATGCTCGGCCATCCGTCGCCCGAACCCTGGCACGGTTATGACGTCCGTCAGCGCGTCGTCTCGTTCATCAATGCGGCGTTCTCGCCAAACCCGCCACCATCCACAGCGCAGGCCCCGTCAAAGTGACCGGACGGCGCCGCTGACACCATCCATTCTCCACGGAGGCGCAACATGAACCCTCTTGATCTCCGGCCCGCCACAGTCGCGCTTTCGCTGTTGATTTTCCTCGTCGCTGCGGTCACCGCGCAGACCGCACCCGGTACCTTTCCCGTTCGCCGCGGCAGTCTTTGCGTCACCGAAGGAGAAATTGGGAACGGACCCAATGACAGCCTGACCGTCGACGCCGAAAAAATGCGAGCGTACATCAATACGTGGACTTCGCAAGCCGTCGAGGCAGAATTCACCTACGTTGGTCCTACCGCCAAAGAGTCGGCCCTCGGCTCGGGCGAAATCCGCCGCCAGTTCGGCCTCAAGCTCCACGCGCAGGACGCCTGCAATCTTGTCTACGCCATGTGGCGCATCGAGCCGGAATCCAAGCTTGTGGTCTCAATCAAGCGAAACCCCGGTCAGACGCGCAGTTCGGAATGCGGAAACCGAGGCTACCAGAACATCAAGCCTCGCCGCGCGTCTCCAGTCCCAGCCCTGCGCCCGGGCGATCGACACGCGCTCCGCGCTGCGATGGACGGCGACGATCTCCGCGTCTACATCGATAATCGCGAGGTGTGGGAAGGCAGCCTCGGACCCGATGCCGAAGGTCTCTCCGGGCCAGTGGGGATTCGCTCGGACAATGCGAGGCTCTTGCTTAGCTTGCACGCCGGCGTGCACCCCGGGGCACATCCCCAATACGTAATCGCTTGCAAGTCGGGTCCGGATGCGTCGGACTAACGGCGGCTCAGCGTCCACCTGAGCAGCGCGAAAACCTCGCCGGCGACAAAGAGCGACCCGAAGATAAGTTTGTTATACCGAGCCAGCCAGAGCGGCAGGTAAATGTCGAAGTTATCCGCGCGCTCCTCAGTGCAGGCCGCGGCCAGGTTCGTCAGGGGACATCGGCACCGGTTCACCGCCAGGATCAGGCACTCCATGAAAATTACTCCGCTCAGAATTGCCACCACTCGGAACTGCGCTAAAGTCGCAGCCATCGGAACTGCCGCGATGCAGGCGACAAAACACAGCCAGGCTGCCGTGTGCAGCAGCTTGATTACAATCAAGATAGGCGAATTTTTGGCCTCCACTTTCATCCGCCCGAGTTTAATGGCTTGTAGGCTGATTCTGCTGTGACGAATGAACCCCATCCGGGTTGCTCCCCTTGGCAGGGCTCAGTTCCTCCCGTAAGTCCACTTGGGTTATACTGATGAGAGCCTCCAATGATGCAGGGAAACCCCTGTTTCGCGAGGCGTTCGGTGTGGCCGTCAGGCCTCATCCAAAACGAGAAAAAAATGCCCAAGTTGAAAACACATTCGGGCGCGAAAAAGCGCTTCAAGAAGACTGGCACCGGCAAGATCATGCGTGGCCAGACCAAGACGCGCCATATTCTTTCGTCAAAATCGCCAAAAGTGAAGCGCAAGCTCGGCAAGAGCGTGCTTGTCTCCGATGGCGACTATGCGAAGGTTGCGCGCATGATTCCCTACGCCTGAGCAGCACTCCGTGCAGGAGTGTCTTGGATTAGCTTCGTGAATAACGAAGTCCCGGGCCGAGATTTGAAGGCCCCCGCCGATAAGAAATGCGTCCTGACCGGCGAGAGATTCAGGCTTGAACGAGCGAGTGAAGAGGTTTACCGCGCTGACCCCAAAAGGTTGCGCCTCCTGCCTCCAGCCGCGATGACCAACGAACGCAAAATGGAGAACACCAATGCCCCGCGTAAAACGTAGTACCAAGCGGAGTGACCGTCGCAAGAAAATCCTGAAAAGGGCGAGCGGTTACTTCCTTACGAAATCCAAGCTCTACCAGGCAGCCCAGGAAGCCGTCGAACGCGGCCTCAAGTTTGCCTACACCGGCCGCAAGCAGAAGAAGCGCCAGTTCCGCTCCTTGTGGATCGTGCGCATCTCTGCCGCCGCCAAGCTCAACGGCACGAGCTACTCGCAGTTCATCAACGGACTGAAGAAGGCGGGCATTGAGCTCGACCGCAAGGTCCTTTCCGACATTGCCGTGCACGACGCCGCTGCCTTTACCAAGCTGGTGGAGCAGGCGAAAGCCGCTCTTGCCAGCTCAGCCGCCTAAAGCCACCGGCGCTGTACTTGAGCCTCATCAACGGCCCGGAGCTTAAGCTTCGGGCCGTTTTCTCTTTGCGTCGCACGCGCATGGTCAGGGCACGGCTTCCGTCGATCGCGCACGTAGTCATTTATCCTTTGGACTAAGCAATGACAAACGAAGATATTCCGAATTTGCCGGAGTACAACGACTCCGCTCTTGATCAAGCCTTTGCTGCATTAGCACAGCAGGCCACCGACGAAGCCGCTGCCATCGCCAGTCCTGACGACCTGGAAGCCTTCCGCCTCCGCTGGGTAGGCCGCAAGCAGGGCCGCCTCAACGACGTCTCTGCGCGCTGGCTCAAGTCCGCTCCTCCCGCGGCAAAGAAAGCCGTCGGCGAGCGTTTCAAGTCGCTCAAGGAACTCGTTGAAGGCCTCATCGATCGGGCAGCCGGATCCGGACCCAGTGACGCAGCTCTCGCTGCCGAGGCCATCGACATCACGCTGCCCGGTTCGCGCCGTCTCACGGGCGCCGAGCATCCCATCACCCGCACGATGAATGAGATCGTCTCGGTCTTCGCGGCTCTCGGCTACTCAGTCGGTGTTGGCCCCGAAGTCGAAACGGATTTCTATAACTTCGAGTCGATGAACTTCCCGCCGGGCCATCCGGCGCGCGACACGCAGGACACGCTGGTCATCGCGAACCAGGAACGGCGCTCCCAGCGCGACCGCCTGCTTCTGCGCACCCACACCTCGCCCGTGCAGATGCGCACCATGGAGCAGCAGGCGCCGCCCATCCGCATCGTCATTCCCGGCAAGGTGCATCGCAACGAAGCGCAGGACGCCACGCACTCGGCCATCTTCCATCAGGTGGAAGGCCTCTGCGTTGACACCAACATCACCTTCAGTGATTTGAAGGGCACGCTCGACCACGCCATGAAGGCGCTCTTTGGCTCCTCCGTCAAAACGCGTTTCTTTCCATCGTTCTTCCCGTTTACCGAACCCTCCGCCGACGTGCAGATCAGCTGCATCTTCTGTGGAGGAAAGGGCTGCCGCAAGTGCAAACATTCCGGCTGGATCGAACTGCTCGGATGCGGCATGGTCGACCCCGCGGTTTTTGCCTTCGCCGCCGAAAAACAGCCCGCCTACGATCCCAAAAAGATCAGCGGCTTCGCCTTCGGCATGGGCGTGGAGCGCATCGCCATGATGAAGTACGGCATCAGCGACATCGGCCAGTTCTACGCCGGGGATATGCGGTTCCTGGGGCAGTTCGCGTAGCTGAAAAACTGAAAGTGATTCTATGCCGCGACTAATATCGAGAATCGTTTTAAGCTTGGTCGTTTACCTTACTTCTGTTTTCGTCCTTGGGAGAACATCGATGCAATCGCCAAGTTATTGTGGAAAATTGGCTCACCGGAGTTGTGGACAGTCCTCCATCAGCATCCCTTCGGGAGGGGAGTCCTGATTGGCCTATTCGCTGGACTCATTCCGCTCGAGTTGTGGCTGTCAGTTTCCGGTTTCTTCAGCGCGGATATTCCGGAATTTCTGAAGAAGTTGGAATTGGAAGAGATGAAAGCGTGGGCCGCAGCATTTTTTTGCCCCTTCATATTTATTGCTTTTCTGGAGTGGGTAATTGATTGGCACAATATGCACTCCAAGCAACTGACTGTACTGTCCGAGAGTTCGTCGATGCCCCTATCGACAATATTCGAAGGGTTCTTTTCTACGAACTGCCGGAACGTTTCGGATGTCCGGCTTGATTTGTGGGGTGCTAATTTCCAGTTCAATGTTCCTCCAGATTCTGTGGGTATCGATCTTTCTAACTGCTGTGGGATACTCGCTGGCACCCTGGATAAGAGCACGTTTGCAGCCCACGCAATGACTGACACCGCGGAATCACAGACAGACTTTTCAGACGAAATCGCTCAGGAAAGTGAATTGGCAGAAGAACGGAAAGATGAAAATTCTTACCAAGTGGCTAAGAGCTATCTACCCGAGTCTGCCCGTCTCCGACACGCAACTCGCCGAAGACCTCACCCTTCGCGGCATCGCCGTCGAAGGCATCTTCGATCTCGGCCCGGCAACGGCTCGCTCTTCGAGATGGACATCACCACCAACCGCGTCGACGCGATGAACCACTACGGCATCGCGCGCGAAGCCGCGACCATCTACGGCGTCGCGCTCAAGCCCCTCGACACAACACTCCCCGCCGCCAGCCCAGCCGCCAAGCCATTCTCCGTCAAGATCGAAGCCGAAGACGCCTGCGGCCGCTTCACCGCGCGCGTCCTCCGCAACATCACCATCGGCAATTCGCGCGACTGGTTCCCCGGCGCCGAAGTCTCGACCTACTTCGGCCTTCTCGAGCAGAAGCAAATCTCCAACGCCGTCGATGCCACCAACTTCGCGTGGCTCGCCATGGGCCAGCCCACGCATGCCTTCGACCTCGACAAAATCGAAGGCGGCATCATCGTCCGCCGCGCCCGCAAAGGCGAAAAACTCAAAACCCTCGATGGCGTCGAACGCACCCTCGATCCCGAAGACCTCGTCGTCGCCGATCACGTCAAGCCTCTCGGTCTGGCCGGCGTCATGGGCGGCTGGGACACCATGATCACGCCCGACACGAAGAATGTCCTCGTCGAAGCCGCGTGGTTCGAGCCAATGGCCGTGCGCCGCACCGCGCGCCGTCACGGCCTGCACACTGACGCCAGCCATCGCTTCGAGCGCGGCGCCGACTTCAACGCCGGGCCCGTCGCGTCTGCAATCGTCAGCCGCATCCTGCTCGCCAACGGCGGCACTATCGAAGGCGATCTCGTCGACGTGCGCGTCCCCGCGTGGGAAGCCCGCACGGCCAATCGCCAGCCCATCACTCTCGCGCTCAGCGAAGTCCATCGCATTCTCGGCAAGACGGAAGACAAGGAAGGCATCACCGCGACCCTTCGTCGAATCGACCCTCACCGGCCTCGGCTGCACTCTCACGTTCGCCACAGAATTCGTCCGAAGAGCGAAAGGCGTGGAACACCAGCTTGCCCAGCTGGCGCCTCGATCTCGAACGCGAAATCGATCTCATCGAAGAAGTCGCCCGCGTCTACGGCTACAACCGCTTCGCCAACACGCTGCCCGCATTCGGCGAAGGCGTAAAGAGCCCTGCCCTGGGCCGAAGCCGAATCCGCTGTCCGCCGCACCGTTGCTCGCCGCCGGATTCCACGAAGCCATCGCCAGCACCTTCTGTTCCGCTGCCGATGCCGCGCTCACCGCGCCCATCGCCGGGCCAGGTCGTGCCGCTCGGCAACCCGCTCAGCGAAGAAGCCGGCGTGCTGCGTCCCTCGCTCGTTCCCGGCATTCTCGCCGCCGTTGCCGGCAATCTCCATCGCGACGTCAGCGATGTGCGCCTCTTCGAACTCGGCACCGTCTTCAGCGGCACCACGGAAAAAGTCGAAGAACGTCCCGCGCTTGCCTTCGCTGCCGTGGGCGCTCTTCCCGACCAGAGCGCGCTCCACCCGGCGCGGGCCATCGAGTTCCACGATCTCAAAGGCGTCGTCGAACAAATCCTCTCGCGCTTTCAGATGCGCACTGTCTACTTCGACCGCTTCCCGCCGGAGTCCGGCCTCGCACCCGCATGGCTGCACCCCTATCGCTCCGCGCGGGTCGTCGCCGAGGGCCTCACCGTCGGCTGGTTCGGCCAACTGCATCCGCATCAAGCCGCCGCCCGAAAAATCAAGGACGCCGTCCTCGTCGGCGAAATCTATCTCGACCGGCTCTACAAGCTGCCGTTGCGCAAACCCGCCGCGCGCGACATCTCCCGTTTCCAGCCCGTGCGCCGCGATTTTTCGCTTGTTCTCGATGAGAGCATTCGCGTGGGAGCGCATTGACCAGGCGCTCGCTTCGCTGCAGATTCCCGAACTCGTCGAGTGGCGCGCCCGCGAAGTTTTCCGCGATGCCCGCCTCGGTGCGCACGAGTATTCGCTGCTAGTCAGCGCCACCTTCCAGGCCCCCGACCGCACCCTGCGCGAAGAAGAACTCCAGTCATTCCAATCGCGCGTAGTCGAGGCGGTCAGCAAGGCCGGCGCGCGGCTGCGAACCTGACCCGTGGCGGGTAGTTTCTTCGCAGTTTCCCTCAGCTTCTGCCGCCCGCTCGCGGCGCTATACTTCCCGAATACAGCGCATTTGCGCGGAGGTTAACTTTCATGTCGCCATCATCCCTGGAATCCCAGATCGCGGAACATCCCGGCACCCAGCAGTCTGAAATGCACGATCACGATAACTACGGCAAACTCGCTCTCAGCAGCAGCGATTTCTCCGCTCTCGAAGAGCGGGTTGCCCGGACCGTCACACTTGTCAAGAAGCGAACGCCAGGCTCGCGCCGCCGCCGAGCAGCGAGCCGAGACGCTCGATGCGCAACTCAGCGAACAACTTGCCCTCGTCAAATCCCTGCAGGATGAAGTGCGCGCCCTCAACGCCGAGCGCGACACAGGTACGTCAGCGCGTCGAACGCCTGCTTTCGCAACTCGACGCACTTGAAGTGTGAGGTCTTTCGATGGCCAAGGAAATCCAGCCCAACACTCCCGGCTACACCACCGTCAGCATCTACGACCAGACCTATCACCTGCGCGGCCAGGACCCTAACCACATCCGCCAGCTCGCGGATCTGGTCGACAGCAAGATGCGGGCCGTGGCGGCGCAGTGGCCGCACCGTCGACTCCCTGCGCGTCGCTGTCCTCGCGGCCCTTAACCTGGCCGACGAACTCTCGCAGACGACCGGGGTGGACGCCAACGAAGGCCGCATGCGCACAGCCCATTTCGCAACAGCTTGCTCGACGAGGTTCTCGAAGACGAGCGCAAGACCGGCTCGTAGGGTAGATTCGCCCCCGATCCCCCAGAATTGCCATTGTCACCCGACCTCGAACTTGCGTTAAACTTGCTCCCATCCTGCCGTTCACCATTCGTTCCGGGGGGAGCACCCATGTTCGGCGTCTCGCCTTGTCGCTTGGTTCGATCCTGCGTGATTGCCTTCACACTTCTAGGTTCTTCGTGGATCCTTCGGCGCGCTCGACGCTCCAGAATCCGACGCACCCAAGCCCGGAATGCCCACCGACCCCAAGGCGCTGAAAACCTACCAGGCGCCATCGACTGGCTTAAATTCGGAAAGCGCGGAGAAGCGATCGATTCGTTCCGCAAAGCCGCCAGGCAGGATGGCCACTGCACCGAATGCCTGCGCCAGGCGTATTCCCTGGCAACCAGCATTGGTCAGTACAAGGAGGCCGAAGAGATCGCGCGGGAATGGCTGCTCATTGCTGCCACCGATCTCGAACGCGCCGTGGCTCACTATCGCATCGCGCTCGCTCTTCAGCAGCAGGGAATCAACGACAAGAAAGAATAAATGCTTCGACGAAAGCTGCGACGAATTCAAGACCGCGCTGCAACTGGAGCCCAAGCTCACCACCATCCATTACGCCATGGGTGTTTCGCTCGCCCATATGCATCAGGACGATGCGGCGCGCGCGGAGTTTTCCACGTTTCTTTCCACGGACACCGTGACGCCCAACGTGCACGAGCGCGCACAGCGCTACCTCGATCGCATCGATCTTGCTCGCGCCCGCATGGCGCCGCCGTTTTCCATTACCACCATTGACGGCCAGCACATCTCGCTCGACAGCCTCGCCGGCAAGGTTGTGCTCATCGATTTCTGGGCGACCTGGTGCGGTCCCTGTCGCGAGGCCCTGCCCCACATCCGCGATATCGCCCACCGCTTCCAGGAGCAGCCACTTGTCGTCATCAGCATCAGTCTCGATAAAGACGAAGACAAGTGGAAGGAATTTGTCGCAAAGAACCAGATGACCTGGCTGCAGTATCGAGATGGAGGATTCAACGGCGCGATCGCCAAAAGTTTCGGAGTCAACGCGATCCCCGCCACCTTCACCATCGATGCCGACGGCGTTCTTGAAGACCAGCACGTCGGCGACGCCAACATCGAAGGCAAGCTGAAGAAGTTGGTTGCAAGCGCCGCCGAACTTGCCAGTCGCAAGCCATCGACTCCGTCACTCGAGCATCGCCCATCGGATGCGCCGATTGCCGACAAAACGCCCGGAGCTTCGAAGTGAAATCGGAAAGTGATTCCATTCCGAACCACATTTCCAAAAGGGTTTCAAGTTACTAACACAAATGAGCCGCACCCGCACAAGACTTGCAATTCCTCGCCAACATCCATACAGTCAGCAATAGAAACCGGCCTGCAAAGCAGGTGGGTGGTCAACGCTGGTTGAACCAACATTCATTGAACAGGGGCTCTACTCGTACAAATTGGTTCTGTGTGCCGTGTCCGCCAGTCCGGAATGCCTAATGAACCACGGGGAGCTCCGCCGTCTTAGGACGGGTTCACCAGCGCATTGCTCACGGCCCAGTGGGTCGGGTTCTACTTCAGCGAGGAAGTGCAATCGCCGAAGGCCTCAGGATTTTTGCTCCACTGACAGCATGAATCCGCCTCGCACTCCTCTCCGCGCACTCTGAACCGGTATCCTTGGTCAAGTGCATCCCGTTCTCTTCCACATCGGTTCGCTCGTCATCCCTTCGTACGGCGCTACTGCCGCTGCGGGAGTGTTGCTTGCCCTGATGCTCGCCATGCACACCGCGCGCAAGCTTGGCGTCGACCCCAACCAGATCTGGAATCTCTGCATCCTCATGCTCTTTACGGCGCTGGTCGGTTCGCGCCTGTTGCTCGTGATCGCGAACTGGACGGTGCTGCGCCACCATCCGCTCTGGATGCTCGGCCTGGCGATGATTCATCATCCGCTGCTCGCCGCCATCGGCACGGTCATCGCGCTTGCCGTTGCCGCTGCCTATGCCCACGTTTGTCATCTGCCATTCCGCATCACCGCGGATGTTCTCGCCGCGCCCGTGGCGCTCGGCCTCGCCTTCGAACAATTCGGCGCCTTGCTCGCCGGCTCCGGCTACGGCACGGGCGCGCACGTCCCCTGGGCCGTCACCTACACCGACCCGCTTGCCGCGCGATGGAGCGATGCGCCGCTCGGCATTCCCGTTCATCCGGTGCAGGCCTACGCCGCACTCGGCTTCTTTGCAGTTGCAGTTGGCATCCTGCTCTGGTTGCCGCATCGCCGCCAGCATGGCGACCTCGCCGGCCTCTTCCTGATGGCCAGCGGCGTCATTCTCTTCATCACCGAGTTCTGGCGCGACCCCCTCGGCCGCGGATGCCCTGCTCGGGGGCGCGATCAGGGGTCCGCAGGTCGCCGGAGTCGTTCTCGTCCTTGCTGGTGCATGCATCTTGCTTGAATCCAAGTCGCAACGCATTGCCGTGACCGCCCGCCCCCATCGAGCCGGCCTTCCGCGCCGATTGAAGTCGAAGGACCATCCCATGGCTGAGCCGCGTTCGATTGCCGTCCCACCCGAGGCCGCCGGCCAGCGTCTCGATCACTTCATCGCCACGCAACTCGAGGGCGTCAGCCGTTCGCGTGTGCAGTTGCTGCTCGATCAGGGCGATGTGTCGGTCAATGGCGCGCAGGCCAAGGCATCGCTCAAGCTTCGCGGCGGCGAACACATTCTCATCACCGGCGAACCCCATCCTGCGCCGCTCAGAGCCACGCCGCAAGACATCCCTCTCGACGTCATTTTCGAAGACAAGCATTTCGCCGTCGTCAACAAGCCCGCCGGCATGATGGTGCACGCCGGCGCCGGCGAAACCGAGAACGCGCGCAACAGCAACACCCTCGTCAACGCGCTGCTCTTTCGTTTCAAGGCGCTTTCAGCCACCGGCGGCGACCTGCGCCCCGGCATCGTGCATCGCCTCGACAAGGAGACCAGCGGCCTCATCATCGTCGCCAAAAACGACGCCGCCCACGCGGCGCTCGCCGAACTGTTTTCCTCGCGTCAAATCAGCAAGACCTACATCGCGCTCGTGCATGGCTCTGTCGAGCGCCAGAAGGGAACCATCACCGCCGCAGTCAGCCGCGACCCCGTGCGCCGCACGCGCATGACCACGCGCCCCGCCGATAATGCCCGCTCCGCCGTCTCCCACTACGAAGTTGTCCGCCGCCTCGACACGCGTTTCGGCAAATTCACGCTGGTGCGCGTACGCATCGAGACCGGCCGTACTCACCAGATCCGGGTGCACATGGCCTCCATCGGCCATCCCGTTGTCGGCGACACGGTCTACGGCGCATCGTCTCAACTTACTGACCAGGTTGCCGCGCAAGCCGCTCCCTCCCGCTCCGCACGGCGCAACTCCCAGCCCGAGCGGCTCAAGCTCAATCGCAACTTCCTCCACGCCGCCCGGCTCGCATTCACGCACCCCATCACCGGCAAACCGCTTGAGCTGGAAGCTCCACTCCCTGCCGAGCTTGAGATGTTCCTGGCCGCCTCGAATCGAGGCCGAACAGACTCCGTCAATACCTCCGTAACGGGAACGATGTCCGGATGGTGGTGCGCCATTGATAAAATAGGGAGTGATATGAGCACAAATATTGTCCGGCCTGGTTCTGGCCTGCTGGCGATGTGTGTCACCGCCCTGCAGGCCCAGCAGCCTGCGCAGCAGCCTGCGCCAACACCTGCACCAACAGCCTGCGCAAGCCCCGGCAGCGCAAACGCCTGCCGGGCAGCAGCCCCCGGCAGCCGCACAGGACCAGGACCGAGGACATCGGCCCCACCCTCAAGCTCGGCGTCAACGAAGTCAACCTGATCTTCACCGTCACCGACAAGCACGGGCACTACATTCCCAACCTGAAGCAGAGCGACTTCGCGCTGCTCGACGATCAGAAGGCCCCCGAGAAGATCACCTCCTTCCGTCAGCAGATCAATCTGCCCTTGCGCGTCGGCATCGTCATCGACGCCAGCACCTCCATCCGTTCGCGCGTTTCAGTTCGAGCAGCAGTCGGCAACCGAGTTCCTGCTGCAGATTCTGAAGGCCAGAAGCGACCGCGCCTTTGTCATGGGATTCGACGTGACCCCGACCGTGACCGCCGACTGGACCAACAACATCGACGCCCTCGAGACCGGCATCAACCGCCTCCGTCCCGGCGGCGGCACCGCCATGTTCGACGCCGTCTACACTGCCTGCCGCGACAAGCTTCTCGATGCGCGCGGGCAGGAACCGGTCCGCCAGGCCATGATCCTCATCTCCGACGGCGACGACAACCAGAGCCGCGTCCACCTCGACGAAGCCATCAAGATGTGCCAGCGCGCCGAGACCATCATCTACGCCATCAGCACCAACTGGACCCCTAGCCGCGGCAAGGGCGACCAGGTCCTCAGCCAGCTGGCTTAGGATACCGGCGGCCAGGTCTTCTTCCCGCCTTCCGTCGAAGAGATGTCCAACAGCTTCAAGAACATCGAAGAAGAACTGCGCAGCCAGTACGCGCTGACCTACACCCCGGCGGATTTCAAGACCAACGGAGCCTTCCGGCCCATCTACCTCTACTGCAACGACCGCCGCTACATCGCGCGCGCCAAGAAGGGCTACTTCGCTCCACGCGATTAGTCAGCGGGCATCACTCTGAACGCAGCCGGTTTCATTTTGGTATTGATCGTGCGCGCAATCGCTTCGATTTTGAAACCGCCTGTCATTTCTTCTGCCTGCGGTGCAGTTCATTGTTCGTGCAGGATCGCGATGAAATGAAGACGGGGGAATCTCGGTGATCCGCCAGGCCATTTCGTGCGACATCTGCGGAACAGAAATGCTCAATGCCAACCACTGGTTCGTCGCCTACGATCGCGGTCCGGAACTTCGCATCAGGCGCGTGGAACGCGCGTAACAAGCCGGGCGTCGGCCAGGCATCTCTGCGGCCACAAATGCCTGCACAAACTGGTGGATGACTTCATGGCGCGGACCCTGAGCGCAGTGCGCCCGGTTCTGTTGAAGCAGAGGATTCCGTTCCGAAGCGAGCCGATCCTTCGATTGCGCCCACCGAAACGAGCCTGACTGTTCACAGCTCACAAGCAGGCGGCACTGCCGATCATTGGCTCGTGTGTGGAGGACTTCGAGTCTTCGGCCAGGCTGATCTCCCCGGTCGAGCGCAGAATCCCGCGGGCGGCTTCAGATGCCTCGACGCTGCGCGCCGAAGCCTGGAAGCGCGAACGCCAGCGCCAGGCACGAACAAAACGAGCCAGTCGAGCTCGATCGCCTGATCGCTGATGCACAGCCCACTGAAAGCTGATAGCTGAAGGCTTCGTCTCTCCTTATCCCTCCAGCAGCTTCAACAACCCCGCCTCATCCAGCACCGGCACCTTCAACTCCTGCGCCTTGTCCAGCTTCGATCCCGCCTCTTCGCCGGCAACCACGTATGTGGTCTTCTTGCTTACCGAGCCCGAGACCTTGCCGCCCGCAGCTTCGATCTTTGCCTTGGCCTCATCGCGGGACAGGTTCGGCAGCGTCCCGGTCAACACCAGCGTCATGCCGGCCAGCTGCGTGGTGCGCTGCTTCTTCTCCGCCGTCATCTTCACGCCGGCAGCCTTCAGGTGCTCGATCAGTTCCCGATTGGCCGGCCGCGCGAAGAAATCCGTAATCGCCTGCGAAATGCGCGGCCCAACTTCTTCCACGCGTCTCCAGTTCCTCTGCGCTGGCATTCATGATGGCGTCCATCGATCCGAATTCCTGCGCGAGCAACTCGGCCGTGCGCTCGCCCACGAATCGAATGCTCAGACCCATCAGCACGCGCGCCAATCCTGCGTGCTTTGAATTCTCAATCTCCTTCAGGAGCTTCTTGATCTCGACCGGCCCGAATACGCGTTGCTGCTTCTTCACGCCATTGCGTTCGACCTCCTGCTTGAGAGAAGCGAGGATTTCTTCGTTCAGCGAGTAGAGGTCCGCGACGCTCTTCACAACCTGCTGCTTGGTCAGTTCGTAAACCGACGCTTCGCCCAGTCCCTCGATATTCATCACCCCGCGGCTGGCCCAGTGCTCGACGGTTCCGTGCAGCAGGGCAGGGCAGTCGACGTTGACGCAGCGATAGTCTGCCTCGCCCTCTTCGC
The DNA here is from genome assembly GCA_963830285.1 of uncultured Acidobacteriaceae bacterium. GTDB lineage: Bacteria > Acidobacteriota > Terriglobia > Terriglobales > Acidobacteriaceae > Telmatobacter. The sequence goes on along the minus strand of CAWHLU010000003.1, from coordinate 24,309 downwards.
GCACCACGGCATTGCCGCAGACCGGACAATTCGTCGGAAAACGAAACCTTCTTCCCGCGCGGATGCTCGGCATCTTCCACGATCGCCGCGACCTTGGGAATGACATCGCCGCCGCGCTCCACCTTGACGCAGTCGCCGATCTTCAGTCCCATGCGCTCGATCCAGTCGGCGTTGTGCAGCGTGGCGCGGCTGACGTTTGCGCCGCCGACAAACACCGGGTTCAGCATCGCCGTCGGCGTGAGCTTGCCGCTGCGTCCCACGCGTGATCATGATGTCGTACATCTGCGTGATGGCCTGCTCGGCCGAGAACTTGTAGGCGATGGCCCAGCGCGGCGCGCGTCCTGTGTACCCCAGCCGCTGCCGGGTCGCCTGCGCATTCACTTTGAAGACCACGCCGTCGATGTCGTAGCCCAGGGTGGCCCTGCGCTTCCCGGTCGACTCGATGAACTTCATCATCTCTTCGACGGTGTGCATCCGCCCGCGATGTGGATTGACGCGAAATCCCAGCGCCGTCAGCGCATCGAGCGTCTGCTCCTGGCCCATCGCCACATACTCGCCCTGCGTCAGCAGGAAGTAGGCGTACACATCCAGCCGCCGCTGCGCCACGATGCTCGGCTCCTTGGTGCGCAGCGTGCCGGCCGCGGCATTGCGCGGATTCACCGCCGGCGACAGTCCCTCCGCCTCGCGCTCCTTGTTCATCTTTTCGAAGGCTTTCAGCGGCATCACCGTTTCGCCGCGCACTTCAAATTCCTGCGGAACGCCCGCCTCCTTCAGCCGCTCTGCCGAAATGCTCAGCGGCACGCTGCGAATGGTGCGCACGCTCGTGGTGACGTCTTCGCCGATCTGCCCGTCGCCGCGCGTCAATCCGCGCGCCAGCCGCGCACCGCCGTCGGGCGCAGCCTCATAGTGCAGGGCCAGGCTCAGTCCGTCCAGCTTCAGCTCGGCCGTGTACTCGACCGGCAGATTTCCCGCCAGCTCGTGCACGCGCCGATCCCAGTCGCGCAGTTCCTCCTCGCTGTAGGCGTTATCCAGGCTCAGCATCGGCCGCGAGTGCCGCACCTTCTGGAATCCCTCCGCCGGCTTGCCGCCCACGCGCTGCGTCGGAGAGTCCGGCGTCAGCAACTCGGGATGCTGCGTCTCCAGCCGCTTCAACTCGTTCATCAGCGCGTCGTATTCGGCGTCGCTGATCACCGGTGCGTCCATCACGTAGTAGAGGTGCTCGTGCCGCCGCAGTTCCGTGCGCAACTCCTCGATGCGCTTCTCCGCCTGTGCTTTGCTCATCTCGCCCATGGGCAGGATTATAGGGTGCCGCAGCCTGACGTCTTCGACAGTCGAACCGCTAACTTGCTAACTCGCTATTTCCGCGCAGCGGAAGCGAACCCGCCAAATCGCAATCCACATATCCGCGAACTCGCGAACGCGCGAAGCGCGCCAATGCGCAACGCGCCGCTAACTCCGCTAGCCCACCCTACTCCGCTACCATGAACTGCAGCACGCCATGGAACCCATCACGCATTTCCTGACCGGCGCCTGCATCGGACGCGCCGGTCTCAATCGCAAAACCGCCTACGCCACGCTGGCCGCCGTGCTCGCCGCCGAAGCTGCCGACCTTGACGTGCTCTGGGGATTTGCCGGACCCGTCGAAGACCTCAAACATCATCGCGGCATCACGCACACGTTCATCGCCGTGCCCTTCGTTGCCGCCGCCGCTGTCGGGGCAACCTGGCTCTATCACCGCTGGGTCGAGCGCCGCCGCGCACGTCGGGCAAGAGCCGCTGCCGCCGCTCGAACCCGGCGCGCCGATGCGCCCCCAGCCGCAGCCGGTCCGCTGGCTCTGGGTCTATCTCGCAGCCTTCATCTCCGCGCTCAGCCACATCCTGCTTGACTGGACCAACAACTACGGAGTGCGCCCGTTCTTCCCCTTCAATCCGCGCTGGTATGCGGGCAGTTTCGTCTTCATCGCCGAGCCCGTGCTCTGGATGCTGCTTCGCTGCCGCGCTCATTATTCCCGGCCTCCTCGGCCTCGCCGAGCGCGAGATCAGTTCGAAGCGCACGCCCTTTCGCGGCCGCGGCTGGGCCATCTTCGCGCTTTCGGGCATGTTTCTGCTGTGGTGCCTGCGCTACGCCGAGCACGCCCAGGCGCGAGGCCTGATCCGCAACAATCCCATTACCACCGATCCAGTCGAGCGCATCGCGGCCGAGCCGTACCCCTGGAATCCGTTTCGCTGGCACGTGATTGTCGAAACGCATAACTTCTATCAGTTTGCCGAAGTGAACTCCCGCACCGATGACATCGACAGCGACCCGCAGACCGACCAGCTCTTCAAGCCGCCAGACACGCCCGCCGTCGAAGCCGCCAAGCAAACCGAGCTCGGCAAGGTCTATCTGGACTGGGGCCGCTGGGCCGTCGTCGCAGGACATCGGCCAGGTCCAGGTGGTCGGCATCGATCCGCCGCGGCTGCCGCCCGGCCGCACTTGGACGACCGTCGAGTTCAGCGATCTGCGTTTTGGCTACGATTTTCGCGGAACCGGAAACGCCCGTCCGCCTTCAGGCCTGGGAGGAGCCGTCTACATCATCGACAACCGCGAAGATGCCGGCGAAGAGATGGGCGGGCGAGAGCAGAAATAGATGAATCCTGCTTTTAACATCCAGGCTTTAGCCGCTGAGGGATGCGGTTCTCAGACCCGTCAATCATCGATCGACCGCCAGAATCATCGATCGACGGCCAGTGAGATGGAGCGACCTACGCCCGCTTCCGGCTCTGTGCCCGCGTGCTATGTCCTGCTCTTCGTGCGTGTCCGCGATGCGTCGTTGCCGCCACCTGCCGCGTCGTGGCCACCGCATGCCGTCCGCTTCGCCGTACGACCGCCGGCCGTAGCACCGCACCCACGCGTTGTTCTGCCGCAGTGGGATCATCGCGATACGCCGGATCGAGCATCGCAATTACCGAGATTGCGCGCGTGCGATATTTATGCGCCCACTGGCTGCCCATCAGCGATTTCTGCACGCTCAGCCAGTATTCCGGGGTCTGATCAAGACCAGCGGTTCGGTCGCGGCTTCCGACACCGCCTGCGCAAACATCGTCGAATCCGCCGCTGCTTCCTGGGCGTCGCAGCCCTGGTCAGGATTGATCATCGCCAGGAATGCATTGAAGTGCTCGCAGGTTCACGCCCATCTGGTAGACAAGCTGCGCCATCGCCATCTGCTGCGGTCCGGTCATCTGGTCGAAATTCCGGCAATAGGCGCGCGCATTGTAGATCGCCTGAATCGCCCCTACGCGCACCAGCTGCATGGCCTCTTCATCGGAAATCTGTGCTGGCAAGCGTGTAGAGCTGCCGCCGCCAGGTACGCTTGCTCCACTTCTGCCTGCGTTCGTAGAAGACTTTCAGCAAATCGTCCAGCCGCTGCGGATCGAACCCCGCCGCCTGCCAGAGATCTGCCGATGATGGCTTCCAGAAACGGATGCGGATTCAGTAGGATCAGGCTGCGGATGTGCCCGCTCCGGCAGATCGAGGCTGAATCCCGCGCCGATCAGCGGCTGGCTCGTCCTCGGGTCGGGATAGGCTGCAAGCACCCATCCTTCATGCCGGCGGTCGCGCAGAATATCCACGAGCTCATTCAGGTCGAACTTCACATCCGAATCACGAAAGCCCTCGATCATCGCGACGGCCGCACTTGGCAACATCTGGGGAGCAGCCATCGGGACCGCCGCTGGAGCATCCAAAGCTGCCGGTGCCGGCGAATCGATCGCCCGGCGTGCTCTGCTGCCCCCATGCCGGAATGGCAAGGGCCAGCGCGGCGATCATGAAGGTCTGCTGAAGCTTCACAGAGAATTTCCTTCCTCTTACAATGCGATAAATCCTCGTTCCGCGCAACGCCTCAGGCGCCGTATCTGCGCAAAAGGTAATTAGCCTGTTCAACACCATCGTCACCGGCTTGTTGCTTCGGCCCGGTTTCCGGGCGTTCGCTCGCGCCGGATGAAAACTTTTATTCACCCTGTACCCCTTAGCGGTTGACCACCCGACTTTCACGCACGAGAATGGATATGTCGCTTTCCGAACCGGTGCAGTCACCCGGCACTCCGCTTTCAGAGGTTTCCATGCCCGCTTACCTGCTGCTGGTTTTTGCCATTCTCACCCGCGTCGTGCCCCACCACGGCTGGCTGAACTTTACCGCCGTTGGCGGCATGCTGCTTTACTTCGGCGCGCGGCGCTCCTGGCGCGAGATGCTGGCCCCCCTGGCCGCACTCATGGTTACCGACTACTGCCTCACCGTCTTCGCCTATCACTACAGCTTCGTTTGGACCGCCTATGTGACCACCTGGGCCTGGTATCTCGCGGTGATGGCGCTCGGCTTCATTCTGCTCAAGTCGAAGACCACCTGGCTTCGCTTTGGCGCCGCCGTGGTGCTCGGGCCGACCTCCTTCTTTCTCGTCTCGAATTACGCGGTCTGGGTCGGCGGCACCATGTATCCGCGCACGCTGGCCGGTCTGGCCACCTGCTACGCCGCAGCGATTCCGTTCTATCGCAATGACCTGCTCTCAACCACGATCGTCGCAGGCCTCGCCTTTGGCGTTCCCGTCCTGGTGCGGAAGATGCGCACAGAGGGCAACGCGAGCGCAGTCGAAGCCCGGTAGCAATCAGGCAAAATAATCGCCCTGGGGTTGACGCAGGATTATCTCGACAGCGCTGCGCTGCCACGTTCTTTCATTGGCGGCGGCACTGCGTTCATGGTTGCGGACATCCATTCGCGGAGGTTGACCGCCAGGATGAGCAGCCATGCCATATACATCAGGCTCAGATCTCGAAGCTCTCCCGGCCAGCAGAACATCACGAAGAGGGGGATGTTGATCAGTGCGGCAATCTGCGCGTGACGCCGTACCGATTCCGGAAGTCGAGGCCACGCACGGACTACTGTGACGACAAGAAGGCAAAAGGGAAAGACCGTGAAGGGCCGAAGGGCGCGCAGGGCATATACAGCCTCGGTTCTTGCCAGCAGATCCAATGGGCGCAGCAAGAATTGTAATTGTTCAAGCAAATGATATTCCACGGTCGCGCCCGGATTTTGGTGAAAATGAAGGCGAATGGGGATGGAGACCGACAGGCAGGCGAGAGAAAGTGCTGCAATCTGGGCGAGGGTTGCGTTTCGGGAATAACGCTGCCTGAGAAACGGATAAAGCGTGGGAATGAACAGCAGGAATGATTCCTTGTTCCATGCCCCGAGTGCGGCCACTGGGATCGCCCACCACCAATCGAGTTTCAATGCGACATAGACCGCGAGGGCGCAGAAGGCGAGTTCGGGAAAATCGTAATAGTACGCACCACCGGGTGCGAAGTAGGGTAGAAAGATTTCGAGAAGCACCGGGGCGAGGACTGCGGCCGGTTCCGGCATATCCAACGCGCGGCAGACGAGATACATGAAATAGAGGGCAACGAAGAGGAAAAGGAAGTCGGACAGGTACATCGCGAGGTAGGGAATGAAGTATTGCGGATTCCGCGCGGTTGGAGATGCGCCAATTTCGAAAAAGTACGGCTCCTTTCCATTGAACTCGTGGTTGTAGAGGCGGGTCTTGATACGGGCCGGGACAATGCGGTTGGAAAAGCGCGCAATCGCAGGAAGCATCTGCCGGAACACGAAGGGTCTGTAGGCTGTGCCCTCGAGGACTCCTTCAAACGTCGCTTTGTAGTAGCTTCCGATGACACCAGCTTCCTTGAAGTGGGATTGCGCGTAGAAGCCGCTGAAGCAGACAGACGCCGCCACGAAAAACAATACGAAACAGCAGGCCCTGAAATAGAGTCGTCGAACCATGGTCACCCGCACGGTAAAGATGGGAATGCAGCGAATGCTGGATTCAGCCTAACCCATTTTGTTTTCTGAGGGTGAGTAGATGATTTGGTCCTCGTCTATTCCCCGAGGCGGACTCCACCGGTCCGCCGCTTGCGCATCCACCAGATCCCGAACCCGATAACCGCCAGCCCTAATACCACCAGCAGCCCGGTCAGGGAGTGGTGCTGCACGATTCCCACCGCGCCCGGCCCAAGCTTGATGACGAGAAGCGAAAGCACCAGCCAGCGCACCAGCCTGCCGGTAAAGACCGCCAGCATGAATGGCACCACGCGCATCTCGAAGACCCCGGCGGCGAAGACAAAAGCCTTCCAGGGGGTGGGGGGCGGTAACGCCGAGGGGATGGCCATGGCAAGGAATTCCTGCTTTTCAAAGCGCAGCTTCATCCGCTCGTAGCGCTCGCGGTTCACACGCTTGAGGATGAACAGTTCGCCACCGGCTCGTCCCAGCCCATACGGTAACAGTCCCCCGATCGCTGAACCAAGCGCCGCCAGCAGGCAGTAGGCCCAGAAATGGCCCTGATCCTTCCATACCCAGACGGCGATAAGAGCGTCCATGGGGACCGGAATTGTCGAGGAGTCGAGCAGGGCCACCGCCCCGGCGCCCAGAATTCCCCACTTGATCAGAACGGGGAGGATTACCAGCTTCCATTTGAGCCAAAGTGCCTGAAAAAGATGCTTCAAAAACGTCCCTTTCGCCCGCTAAAACGTCCATATCTCCGGGGTCCCCGGCGACAGGTTTTCGTCGATGGGGTGGTGTCAGAAAGACAATTGTACGGTCCGGAGTTCTCTGCGTGTGCGATTGGCTGCGAACGCCGGGAATGAGAGAATAGAACAGAAGGACACGAAGCAGAGCTGGCCGGGGATCGTACCCCGTGCAGCCGCAGCTCGCATGCATGCCGACCAGTGAAGCAAAACACACCGCGCAAGAGCCCGACGAGCCTGCGGCGATCGCCCCGAAAAGGGCCAGTACGGGGCCTCTGAATCTGACTTATCCGTCAGATGACCTGCCGTATCAGCAGGATGGCGCGGGGGAAGAAGACTCCGAGGCATCGGAAAGCGGCGGCCGGCGGGCGATCCGTCGCGGAGCGGCCACTTCCCGCTGGGTAGACTACGACACTCACGAACTGCTGGAGATGATCAGCGAGCTCGAAGATGAGCGACGCTGGGCGCGGCTGCGGGAAGGCATCTGGATCGCGGTGCTGATCCACATTTTGCTGCTTTCTGCCATCACATGGATCCCGCGGTATGTCTTCAAGGTCCCCCCGGTGATCGACCCGTTTGACGCCATCAAGCAGCGCAAAGACCTGGCTTATTTGGACTTACCCCCGGATTTGATCAAAAAGTTGCAACCCCGGGTGCAGGTGAAGCCAGTGCCGGAGCAGCAGCAACATGTCGACAGGAAGACGCTGGAAGCCCTGAACAAGCCTGCTCCCCCACCCCCTGTAGCTGAGCCGCAGCCGACCACGCCACCCGATCAGCCGGCTTTGACGACTCCGGCTCCCAAGGTCGAACCGGCGCAGCCGACCGAGGCTCCGCGGCCGCAGGCGGTTCCGGCGCGGCCGGACTTCGCCATGGGCCCTGCGAACCCGGCAGACCAGTTGCAGCAGGCGATGCGCGGAGCCCGTTCCGGGCCTGGCGCAACGGCAAACCCGGGCGGCGCCGGGGCGTTGCCGATGCATCCGGGCGCAGGCACGGGTGGTGTCCAGATCCTCTCTGACCAGCAGGGTGTCGACTTTAATTCGTGGTTGCTGCGTTGGCACCGGGAGACCGAGCGGACATGGGATCCGCTCATCCCGGAAGAGGTGAATCCTCCGATTCTTAAGAAGGGCGCGGTGGTGATCCGCTTCAAGGTGCTGCCCAGCGGCCGCCTCATGGACGGCAGCATGGTCCTGGAGGGTCGCTCCGGCGATACAGCTCTCGACCGCGCGGCGTGGGGCGCGCTGACCGGGTCAAACTATCCGCCTTTGCCCAGAGAATTTCACGGGCCCTTCCTGGAGTTGCGCGCTATTTTCCTGTACAACATGGAACCAGGGCACTAGGTCCGAAGGTTGCAGCGATCTTTTCTCGGTTGGCAAGTTTCGCATTGATCACGCGAAATACCGTGGAAAATCCCTTTGCCGGGTGCGAAAATCTGTCTGCTGCGACACACTTCTGAGCAAACTCTGCATCTAATGGAGTCTAGGTGTCTCCAACTCCATGAACCTGCGGCCCGCCCGAGAAACTCTCGATTCCCTTCGTGTCACGCTTCAAAAGCTTGAGCAGACCACTGATCCCGCGTCCGACGGGCACGACGTCGCGGAGCTGAAGCAGATCCTGCTGAATCGCATCGCCGAGTTGGAAGCGCTCAATGCCATGCAGGCACCGGAGCCTGCTGCGCCGGCGCCATCTCCCTCCGAACTGCCGCCGATTGCCGTCACGGCCGAGAAAGAGCCGGCGAACGAAGCCGCAGACCAGACCGGGCTCGAAAAACTCGACTAGATGCAGTGAACAATGACGGCGCGGGTTTTGCGCATTACCTAGGCTGTCGCGTCCATGGTTGGCTCTTCCGCGTCGATCCGCGCAGCGTGGGGTGGATCGAGGGGTTGGGATCCATGGGGCAGTTCAATTCCGTCTTGAAGGAGCAGCGCCTCATAAACCGGAATCGGACGCCAGTGTCGGGCCAGGGCGAATGCGGTCATGTTGGCGATCATCAGCGGTAGCACCAGTCCGTAGCCTCCGGTCATCTCGAAGACAATCAGGATCGAAGTCATCGGCGCGCGAATGATTCCAGCAAACACGGCGCCCATCCCAACGACCGCGAAAGCTCCGATCGCATCTTTCGGATGGTGGAAGACGGAGACGTCGATAAAGCCGACAGCGCCGCCCAGCATCGCGCCCATGAACAGCGAGGGCGCAAAGATGCCTCCTGAGCCGCCGCTCGAATAGGAACTCACAGTGGCCGCGAGCTTCAGCACGCAGAACGCAACCATGAACAACAACGGCATCGTTCCTGTGAGAGCGAGTTCAAGGGTCTTATAGGGATCGCCGGCAATCCCATTGAGGTGGAACCAGTAGAGCGCGAGAACGGCGAGAGCACCGGTGGCCAGACCGCCGATTGCGGGGTGAATCCACCTGGGCACGGCTGTCCAGCGCTTGAAGACTGCTCTGAGCGTGAGCAAAGAATCTGTAAACGTAATTGAGACGACGGCCGCGAGAATTCCCAGAAGCGCGTACCAGATCAGCGAGGATGCGGCGCCAAGCGTATAGCTGCGCGGCATGTGGAAGACCGGGGTTGACCCGAGGATGGAATGCTCCACGACCGCCGCAAGTGCTGCCGCGACAATGACGCCGGAAAGCATCGTCTGGTCGAGGTCGCCGATCAGCTCTTCCAGTGTGAACGTGATGGCGGCAATGGGAGCGTTGAAGGCAGCGGCTATGCCGGCGGCCATGCCCACGGAGGCCATACGGCGGCAATTCCGCGGGCTGAGGCGAGCTGTGCGCGCCATCAGGCTGCTGACGCCGGCGCAGATCTGCACCGTAGGGCCTTCAAGGCCGAGTGAGGCCCCGGAACCGATCTGGAAGGCGCACAGGACAAACTTGCCGACGGTTTCGCGCAGGGAGACGAGGCCCGAACGAAGGGCAAATGCCACCTTGACCTGCGGGATTCCGGAACCCGCTGCGGCTGGAGCCCAGTACGTAAGGCCGAGGCCAACAATCAGGCCACCGACACCCGGCGTCAGGATTGTCAGGAATATCCACCAGTAGCCGGGCGCATGATTGGCGCGATTGATCAGGAGCGCCTCAAGCCAGCCGATAGAGAGGTGGAAGGCGACGGCTGCCAGTCCGCAGAACCCACCGGCGAGGATGGTCACGGCGAGCAAACGCTGGCGCTCGTTTGCCATGCGTTGCGTAAACCACGCTAAGAGACGCGAAAAAAGGCCTCGAAACCAGTTTGCTTCGCTCAATTCTCGGGGGACCTCGGCGAATATTGATCCATTCCTGAAGTATAGAAGTTCGGGGATCGAGGACAGGTGTTCGCCCGCGCTTCACTGGCAATTCGATGTCGAAACAGGAACGGCTGAGAGTTGGCCATGGATCGTGGACGATCAACGGGAGATGAAAAAAGCGAAGGAATCGAAAAAGCGACGTCACTTGATTGTCATTTGTAGACGGCAGGTGTTCCCGATTGTCCCGGCAGTGGTCGAAGATGGCAAAGGTGGCAGCCGCCTCTTCTGGCAGCGTGCCAGGAGGTCGATATGTATTCATCGAATCAGGGGTTGAAGAGACGCAAAGTTTCCAGCGGCTTCGTACTGGGCGCTGCAGCGATTGCGGCGATGGCTGCCGTTCAGGTTGCTTCAGCCCAGGAGAATCGCGAGAGCGGTCATGTGCTGATTTCCGATCAGTTCAACAATCGTGTCATCGAAGTGGACCAGGCGACGCACAAGATCGTGTGGAGTTTCGGCAACGGTTCAGACGTGGCGGGGCCACACAGCGTGGTGGGCGTGAATGATGCGGAGCGATTTGGTCCGTTCACCCTGATTTCGGGGACGGGGATTCCGCCAAGCTCTCCGCCGCTGCCGGGGTGTTCCGATTCGGTCAATGGGTGCGCTGACAATCGCGTGTTCATCGTGGGGCCGGGCGGCAATATTTTGTGGCAATACGGCCAGGCCGGCGTAACGGGATCGGCATGGAACCAGCTGAACACGCCGGTGCAGGCCGCGGTGCTGTCGGGCTTTCCGGGGTTTCCGGGATTCCACGTCATCATCACCGACCAGGGCAACCAGCGGGTCATCGTGGTCGATGAGCACAAGAACATCGTGTGGCAGTACGGGACTACGGGTGTGATTGGCACCGGTCCGAATCAACTCAACAATCCGAACAGCGCAGAGGTGCTCGAGAACGGGCACATCCTGATTGCGGACGAGATAAATAACCGCGTCATCGAGATCACACCGGGTGGCACGATTGTGAAGACATTCACCGAGGGCGGCGCGCTCAACACGGCTGCGTTTGCGAGCCGGTTGCCGAATGGCGACACGCTGATCTCCGACGCAGGGAATAATCGCATCGCCGAGGTGAACGGGAACGACGTGATCGTCTGGCAGTACGTGACCAATCTGGGTTCGAACAGCAATCCGAATCCGCAGCCGACGCGCGGCATCCGGCTGCGCAACGGCAACACGGTGATCAGCGATCAATTTAACAATCGCGTAATCACAGTGACGCCCGGCGGAAAGATCGTCTTCCAGTACGGCATGACCAACGTGGCCGGAAATGGATGGAACCAGTTGAATGGGCCGTACGACGCGAAGGAGATCGGCGACTTCACCGGGCTGACACCGCCGTTTGACTTCGATCACGACAAGGACGATCACTAGAACTCTCCCCCAGCAGGCGGCCTTGCGACCGAAAGTGCGAGGCCGCCATCCCTCATATCGAGTCGACATGTCTCGTGAGTCCGCGTCTCAGGGCTTCGGTTCCGTCTGCTGCATGAATTCCGCGAGATAGTTTTTCCAGACCGCGGCGGCGGTGTGTGTACCATGGCCGCGCGTCTGGTCGCTGATGGGGATGAGAATGAAGCGCGCGTGCGGCATGCGCGTGACCATCTTCTCGGCAATGCCGAGTTCGGGCGGATTGATGTAGTCGTCGGCAGAGTTGATCCAGAGAACCGGGTCGGTGATGGATCTCAAGGCGCGGGCTGGGATCGTAATTGCGGCTGGCGTCGAGATAGTAGATGATGTTGTTCGCATCCGGCGCAGGACGCGCCCAGTAGCTATCAACAAACTGCTCGGCAGCCTCGCGCGTCGGCGCCTGCTTCTGCATGACGAGAGGAGCGGAACCCATGACGAGAATCAGCGTGTCTGCAAGACGAATGCCGTCCGCCGGCTCCGTGGTGTAGTCGCCGTTCTTCCACGCAGGGTCGAGCTTGATGCCCCGGATGCCCATGTAACGCATGATGCGATTGCGTCCGGCGATCTGCACGGGCAGGCAGGCGAAGGGCGCGAGCGCGTCAGAGAAGCCGGGATACGTCTCGCCCCACACGAAAGTCTGCATGCAGCCCATCGAGGTGCCGAGAATGAGGCGCAGGTGATCGATCTTCATCTGGTCGAGCATCATGCGCTGGCTGCGCACCATGTCGTCGTAATCGTAGGCGGGGAAGTGCATGCGCAGGCCATCGGATGGTTTGGAACTCTCGCCGTGTCCGATGTCGTCAGGCAGGATGAGGAAGTACTTCTGAATATCGAGAACGCCGCCGGGGACAAAGAGAACGTCGGAAAAGATGGGATTCAACAGCGAATGCGCATTGCCGCCCGTGCCGTGCAGCAGGAGGACGGCATTATCGACATGACCGGCGGCATTGCGATGCGGCGTGCCCAGCGTGAGATAGTGCAGCTTCAATTCCGGCAATGTTTCGCCGGTGCCAAAGCGGAAGTTGGGCAGGGTGACGGTGCCATCCTGTGTGGGCCAGTGGCTAGCCGGTGGAGTTGGCGCGGAACTGGTTTGGCAAAAGGCATTGGCGCAGGCGAGAAGCGAAACGGCGAAAGCGATACCGGCCGCGAACAGGCGCATCGATGACCTCCCTTGGCTACGGATTGAGCCTAGTGGCTGATGGCAGGGTGCGCAAGCAATCCGCTGAGATCGTCGTAAATCGCGAACACAGGTTTTCCTTTCCCGCGGCGCCACAGGCGCGGTAAAATCTCAGCGTCAGATATGTTCAATCGCGCCGCAGCCCGGATTTCTTCGACGCCTCTGCTCAAGCGCTTTCGCCGCGGGCGCCCCGATCGTGGACGCAACTCCTCGCGCTGAGTAATCTATTCCCGTCGACCTTTTATCCCTCTGTGCTTCTGCGAGCGCGCGGCGGGAGTCGTCGCGGCGTACACTTCCGCAACCAAGCTTTAAAGATCATCCGCCTGTGTGCGGATAGAAAGGCCCCCTGATGAATAGCTTCAATAGCCGCGCCACTTTGAAATCCGGCAGCAAGTCCTACACCATCTTCCGCCTGCCCGCATTGAGCGTCGCGCGGATTCGACCTGGGCCGGCTGCCCTTCAGCCTGAAGATTCTGCTGGAAAACCTGCTGCGCCGCGAAGACGGCGTGAACGTGACCGCCGACGACATCGAGTTTCTGGCCAAGTGGGATGCCAAGGCCGAGCCGAGCCGCGAGATTGCTTACATGCCGGCACGCGTGCTGATGCAGGACTTTACCGGGGTCCCGGCAATCGTCGACCTGGGCGCGATGCGCGACGCCATCAAGACGCTGGGCGGCGACCCGGAGCGCGTCAATCCGCTGGTTCCGGCAGAACTCGTAATTGATCACTCCGTCCAGGTGGATGAGTTCGGCACCCCCGGGGCATACGAAGCGAACTCGCTGCTCGAGTTTCAGCGCAATCGCGAGCGCTACGCGTTTTTGAAGTGGGGCCAGACTGCGTTTCGCAACTTCAGCGCCGTCCCGCCGGGAATGGGCATCTGCCACCAGGTGAATCTGGAATATTTGGCGCGCGTCGTCTTCACGACAGAAGTAAACGGAGAACTGCAGGCCTATCCCGACACGCTCGTCGGCACCGACTCGCACACCACGATGATCAATGGCCTCGGCGTGCTGGGATGGGGCGTGGGCGGCATCGAGGCCGAGGCGGCCATGCTTGGCCAGGCCGTAAGCATGCTGGTGCCGCAGGTTGTTGGCTACAAGCTGACCGGCAAGCTTGCGCGAGGGTGCCACGGCAACCGACCTGGTGCTCACTGTGACCCAGGCGCTGCGCAAGCTTGGCGTCGTCGGCAAGTTCGTTGAGTTCTATGGACCCGGTATTGCCGCGCTGCCGTTGGCCGACCGCGCCACTATCAGCAACATGGCGCCGGAGTATGGCGCGACTTGCGGCATCTTCCCCGTAGATGCCGAGACGCTGCGCTATCTCAAGCTCACCGGCCGCAGCGACGAACAGATTGCGCTCGTCGAGGCGTATTACAAGGAACAGGGCCTCTTCCACACCGAGAGCTCGCCGGAAGCCGAGTACACGCAGACCCTGGAACTGGATCTCGCGGCAGTGGAGCCGAGCGTGGCGGGGCCAAAGCGACCCGCAGGATCGCGTGCTGCTGAAAGATGCTGCGGAAAGCTTCGCCAGGCAGCTTCCCAGCCTGCTCGCGCCGACGGCGAAGCCTCTGGGCACGCGCACCGCAGCCATGTGGGAACCGGCCGCAGTAAATGACACTGCACTCGCAGTCGCAGCCGAAGACAACGAGGGGCCAGCCACATCGTCGGCCGCCGCAAACGCAGCCGCACAAAGCAAAACATTTAAATCGGGAGCGATCACGACCACGGTGAAAGAACGCTTCAACGTCGATCCCGACAAATATCTCGATCACGGTTCGGTCGTCATCGCGGCGATTACCAGCTGCACCAACACATCCAACCCATCCGTGATGATGGCCGCCGGAATCCTCGCCAAAAAAGCCGTCGAGAAAGGCCTCACCGTTCCGCCGTGGGTGAAGACGTCGCTCGCCCCCGGTTCGCGCGTGGTCACCGACTACTACCAGAAATCGGGCCTGCTGCCGTATCTCGAGAAGCTGCGCTTCAACGTGGTTGGCTATGGCTGCACCACCTGCATCGGCAACTCCGGCCCGCTGCCTGCCGATGTTTCGAAATCCATCGATGAGCACGGCCTGGTTGCCGTCAGCGTGCTCAGTGGCAACCGCAACTTCGAAGGCCGCGTGAACGTAGATGTGCGCGCAAACTATCTGATGAGCCCGCCGCTGGTTGTCGCGTATGCGCTCGCTGGCCGCATCGGACACAACTTCGATACCGAACCGCTCGGAAAAGACAAAGCTGGGCAAGCCGGTCTATCTCAAAGACATCTGGCCATCGCAGCAGGAAGTTGCAGCGGCCATTGAAAAGGGCGTCAGCAGCGCAGGCTTCCGCAAGGAATACGCGACGGTAAGCGATGGCGACGCAAGTTGGCAGGGCCTGAGCTTCCCAACCGGCGACGTCTACAAGTGGGAGCCCGATTCGACCTACATTCGCCAGGCGCCTTACTTCGATGGCATGAAGAAGAAGCCGGATCCGGTGACCGACATCCTGGGCGCGCGCGTGCTGGCGGTGCTGGGCGATTCGGTCACCACCGACCACATCTCGCCGGCAGGATCGATCAAGGCCAACGGGCCGGCAGGAAAATATCTTGCCGAGCACGGCGTGAAGCCTGCGGACTTCAACTCCTATGGATCGCGGCGCGGCAATCACGAAGTGATGGTGCGCGGCACGTTTGCCAATGTGCGCCTGCGCAACAAGCTCGCGCCCGGAACCGAAGGCGGCGTAACGCGGCTGCTGCCTGAGGGCGAGCAGATGTCGATCTTCGACGCCAGCGTCGAAGTATGCCGAGCGCAAGGTTCCGCTCGTGATCCTAGCAGGCAAGGAGTACGGCTCCGGCTCGTCGCGCGACTGGGCGGCGAAGGGGCCGAACCTGCTGGGCGTCCGCGCGGTGATCGCGGAGAGCTTCGAGCGCATTCACCGTTCGAATCTGGTGGGCATGGGCATTCTGCCGCTGCAGTTTGAAGAGGGACAGAATGTCGAGTCGCTTGGCCTGACCGGCGAAGAGGTGTACGACTTCGCCGGACTGACCGATCTGCTGAAGGCGAATTTGCCGACGGACGCACACTGAAAGTAAAGGCGAAAACTCCCGATGGCAAAGTGAAGGAATTCAACGCCAAGGTCCGCATCGATACGCCGCAGGAGATCGAGTACTACGAGCACGGCGGGATCCTGCTGTACGTGCTCCGGCAACTGGCGGCGAAGTAAGTGGAACCAGGGTGCCCCATCCATTCGACAGGTTTTGATCGCATGGATGGGAAAGCACGAACCGCTCAATGCCAAAACGGCGCTGGTTACGGATTCGAAATTTTTGGCGGATTGGGCGAGGGGTACTGCCGCACCGGCGCAGCTTTGCGGCGTCGAGCCTTCGGGTGATCCGCGCGAGACGCTACTTCACGTTCTGGTTCATCTTCATGCGGGGCGAAGAAGCGCACGCCCTCCTGGTTGTGCTCGCCCATCACGTGCAGGCGCAGGAAGTTGGTCGAGCCGGACTTGGTGCGCGTGCCGGCGACGATCGCGATCACCTCGCGAGTGCGCACGTAGCCGCCCTGCTCGAGCAGGCTCTCGGCGCACATCGACCAGCGCCTCGGTGGAGTTGACCTTGGGGCAGCGGATCGGCGTCGTGCCCCACAGCAGATTGAGGCGGTTGATCGGTGACTTCGACCGGGCTGAGCGCGAAGATGGGCGCGGTGGGGTGGTACTTCGAAAGCTGGCGCGCTGTCGCGCCGGACTCGGTGAAGAGCGCGATGCCGCGCAGGTCGAGATCGTCGGCGGCGTGCGCCGTGGCTTCGCAGATGGTCTCGGCGATGGAGAGATGCGCTCTGGCGATCGCGCGGCTCGTTCAGGTGATCTTCCTTGATGTGGCGCTCGGCCTCGCTGACGATGCGGCGCCATCATGGCGACGGCTTCGACCGGGATACTTGCCGACCGCCGACTCGCCGGAGAGCATCACCGCGTCGGTGCCGTCGTAGACGGCGTTGGCCACGTCGGAGACTTCGGCGCGCGTGGGCCGCGGATTCTCGATCATCGATTCCAGCATCTGCGTGGCGGTGATCACCGGCTTGAAGTACTCGGCGGCGCGGCGGATGATGTGCTTCTGGATGGCGGGAACCTTTTCCGGCGGAACTTCAACGCCGAGATCGCCGCGGGCCACCATGATGCCGTCGGCGGCCTGCAGAATGCTGTCGAGATGCTCGATGGCCTGCGGCTTTTCGAGCTTGGCGATGATCCAGGTTTCGCCGCCGTAGGCCGAGACGCGGTTGCGCACCAGGCGAACATCTTCCGCGGTGCGGACAAAGGAAACGGCGATGGCGTCGACGCCGTTCTTGAGCGCGAACTCGAGATCCTGCGAGTCCTTTTCGGTGAGCGAAGGGACGCGCACCGGAATGCCGGGCAGGTTGATGCCCTTGTTTTCGCCGAGCATGCCGCCGTTGACGATGTCGCAGACCACGTCGTCGCCGATGACTTCGTGGACGCGCAGCTCGATGAGCCCGTCGGAGAGCAGAATGCGCGAGCCCTGCTCCACGTTTTCAGCCAGCGTCTTGAAGGTGGTGCCAACCAGCGATGCGGTGCCGGGAACGTCGCGCGGCGTGATGGTGAGCCGCTGTCCGGCCTTGAGCAGAACCGCCTGGTGATCCTTCAGCTTCGAGGTGCGGATCTTGGGTCCCTGCAGGTCGCCGAGGATGCAAAGCGGCTTGCGCTCTTCGCGGCTCACCTTGCGAATCATCTGGATCAGCGCCAGCTTCTCTTCATGCGTGCCGTGGGAAAAATTCAGGCGGACCACATCGATGCCGGCGCGGACCAGATCGCGAAAGACGGGCTCGGTGTTGGAGGCGGGTCCGAGCGTGGCAACGATCTTGGCGCGGCGCTGGATAGGACTTGCGTTCAGGTTCGTATCGGCGAACGGCATGGTATGACTCCAAAAAATGCGGTAAAAGGATTCGGTAAGAGGAACAGGGGAATATATGTGTGCGGTCCGCTTCATTGTACAAGCGGGTGTCTCTAAAAAGGCCCCGGTGCCATTGTGCAGGCGCGGCTGCATTTCAGTCGGTGCGACGTATCGCTGTCGGAATCTGGAGCGATGGGCGGGTTCAGCTGCGTTGGTTGTTGCGCTCGCGAAAGAGAACGCCGTTGAGTTCGGCGCCGAGCAGGACGCTGAACGAAGTGATATAGAGCCAGACCAGGGTGGCGATGCCTGCGCCGAACGAGCCGTAGAACATGGTGTAGTCGGCGATGCGGGTGACATACCAGCCGAAGGCAAGCGTGGCCGGAAACCAGACTGCACTGGCGGCGACGGCGCCGGGAATGACACGCAGCCAGTGTTCTCTGCGCCGGGTCCCGAAGTGGTAGAGCGCGCCGAGGACCGTGAGACTGGTGACGAAGGCGAGCGTCCAGCGCGCCATGCGCCAGAGGAAAAGCACGAACTGGCGCAGCTCGTGGCCGGCATTGAAGATCATCCAGAGCTCGATCTGCACGGCCAAAGACCAGCAGAAGCGTGGCCAGCGCAAGCGGAACGAGCACAATCAGAACCAGCAGGAGCGCGCGCAGGCGGCGCTCCCAGAAGCCCCATTCGCTTCGCGGAAGCCGATAGGCGCGGCGAAAGCCCTCCATCAGCGTGAGCATCAGGCCCAGGCCGGCAAAGATGCTGAGCGTGATGCCGGACCAGATCAGGCTGCCCCGGATGCGGATTGCGTTCATGCAGCGAGGAGAGCAGTACCCGCACGGTATCGGCCGGAAGAATCTGCTCGAGACCCAGCGGATTTCGCCCACCACCGTGGTGCCCTCCGGCACCTTCGCCAGCAGCGTGGTAAGAACGATAAATGCGGGAAAGAACATTAACATGCCGGAATATGCCGCGGCCTTGGCCGTGTTGAGCACGTCGTGCTCGAGGGCCAGAAAGACTGCCTTCCGGAAATGGAGAAGAATCGGGTCATCAGAATCCCCTCAAAGAGTAGAGCATTTCAGGCTGCCCTGCGACGGATGGTGACCGCCCTGTCCATCGCAGGATAACGCTGCGCGAGGGCGATACCTGACCGGTCTCGCTCAAACGGTTTATGATTTTCCGGACATGACAAATTGAAGGTCACCGCGGTTCAACCTGTTCGTATTTCTTGTTTTACTCGCCGCTTTTGGTGCAGTTTCCGCACCGGGCCAGGATCGCGCGACCCCCAATCCGCCAATTGGCTTCGAAAGAAATGAATGCCCGGGTGGAAGCGCTGCTGAAGCAGATGACGCTCGAAGAGAAGATCGGGCAGACGGTGCAGTTCTCGGCGGGATTCGCAACCGGACCGTCGGCCTCGAACCTGACCTACGACGAACTGGTGGCCAAGGGCCAGGTGGGGTCGATGCTGAACGTGGTGGGAGCCGAGAAGACCAACCACTATCAGCACATCGCGATGGAAAAATCGCGGCTGCATATCCCCATCCTCTTCGGCCTTGACGTGATCCATGGCCATCGCACCACGTTTCCGGTTCCGCTGGCGGTGGCGGCAAGCTGGGATCCCCAGGCAGCGGAGACGGTGGCGCGCGTTGCGGCGGAAGAGGCGCGTGCCGACGGCATTGCCTGGGTTTTCTCGCCGATGGTGGATATCGCGCGCGATCCGCGCTGGGGACGGATCATCGAATCGAACGGCGAGGACCCATACTTGAGCTCGGCGCTGGCGCGCGCATGGGTGAAGGGATACCAGCAGGACGATCTGTCGAAGCCGGACTCCGTGGCGGCGTGCGTGAAGCACTTTGCCGCGTATGGCGCGGCGATTGCCGGCCGCGATTACAACGCGTCGACATGAGCGAGCTGACGCTGCGGCAGGTGTATCTGAAGCCGTATCACGCCGCGGTGGATGCGGGAGTGGCAACGGTGATGACTTCGTTCAACTCCATCAACGGCATTCCGGCGACGGCCGATCCATTCACGCTGACCCAGATTCTGCGCAAGGAGTGGGGATTCGATGGCTTTGTCGTGTCGGATTGGGGCGCGGTGGCGGAGCTGAAGAACCACGCCATCGGCGACGGGCCCACGGTGGCGCGCAAGGCCCTGGAAGCCGGCACGGACATGGATATGGAGGGCGATCTCTACGGCACCGTGATTGCCGCGCAGGTTCGAGCCGGGCAAGATTCCCGAGAGCGTGGTGGATGAGGCGGCGCGGCGGATTCTGCGGGTGAAGTTTGCGCTCGGCCTGTTCGATCATCCGTACACCAGCGAGGGGCCGGCTTACGCGCCGACGCCGGAGAAGCGGGAGATCGCGCGCAAAGTGGCGGACGAGACGATGGTGCTGCTGAAAAACGATCCCGTGGAAGGTGTCGGAGCGCTTCTGCCGCTGACTGCCAAGGCGAAGAAGGTGGCGCTGATTGGGCCGATGGCCGACGATGCTCTCGATCTGCTCGGCGCGTGGACGGTGGCCGGCAATCCGAAAGACGTAATCACGCTGAAGGCGGCTCTGAGTGAGCGGCTGGGAGACAAGCTGCTCTATGCGCCGGGGTGCGGGCTGCTTTCGGGGGAAGACGAGAATGTTCTGAACAGCGTGACCTTCACCGGCCCCGCCGCGAGTGTGAATCAGACCTTGCCCGACGACAGCAAAACCATCGCCGAAGCGGTGGAGACGGCGCGCAAGGCGGACGTGGCGATTCTGGCTCTGGGCGAGCCGACCAACTGGATGGAAGGCGAAGCCGCCAGCCGCGTACATCTGGGCTTCACCGGAAATCAGGAGAAGCTGCTTGAAGCCGTGGTTGCGACGGGCAAGCCGGTGATCCTGGTGGTGCTGGCAGGCAGGCCGCTCGAATTGAAGTGGGCGGCGGAACATGTTCCGGCGATCCTCGAGGCGTGGAGCCCGGGGATCGAAGCAGGCCCGGCAGTCGAGGATGTGTTGTTCGGCGATGTGAATCCATCGGGCAAGCTGCCGTCCAGTTTTCCGCGCGCGGTCGGGCAGGAACCGCTCTACTACGCACAATTGCCTACGGGCAGGCCGGCCCGGGGCGACCTGAGTCACCTGCCGCGTAACGCACCGGAGAAATTCGTCTCGCGCTATATGGATGAAGAGAACTCGGCGCTGTTTCCCATTTGGCTGGGGGCTCAGTTACACGCGTTTCAGCTATGGCAATCCAACGTGTGGATCGCGCCGAGATCCCGGCGCGCGAGGTTCGCGGACGATCATCGGCCAGTGGTCACGGTGAGCGTCGATGTCAGGAATACGGGCAGCGTGGCGGGCACGGAGGTGGTGCAGATGTACATCCGCGACACCGAGGCCAGCGTGGAGCAGCCGCTGCGGGAACTGAAAGGGTTCACGCGCGTGACGCTCGCGCCGGGTGAGACGAAGCACGTTACCTTCCCGCTGGGGTTCGATGAATTGAATTTCTACAACGTGGACCTGAAGAAGACAGTGGAACCGACGACGTACGACATCTGGGTCGGCGGCAGTTCGCTGGCGACGGCTGAGACGAAGCTGTTGATCGTCGAGTAGGGCCAGCGCAGGGAACAGGGAGTAGAAAAGCCAAATCCCCGATCTGCATCGAGATCGGGGATTCATGTTTTTACAGCGTTCCGGCTTGGGCCTAGCTCCCCGCGGCTTTGTACTCCGAATAGTTCTCGGTGAACAGCGTGTGACGCAGGATGTAACGTCCCTGCGGCGAGTCGGGGAAGGGCTGTTCGACCGTGTCGATGGTCACGAATCCCGGTACCACGACCTTTTTATCCCCAATGGTTTCGACTCCGTAATCGATGCGCTGATTTTCCGCCTTTACAGGGTCGGAGCCCTTGAACTCGACCTGCGTAATCAGGCGGTAGATGATGCCCGTGTCGGGATCGATGAATATCTCTCCGTGATACGGCTCTGTCGCTTTGAAGTCCTTCCAGGTTGCATTGGTCTGGAAGTTTCCCGCGCCGGCCCCCGACCGGATCCGCGCACCGCCACCTGTCCCACCTGGCTCGTCTCAGGAAAGCAGCAGTAGTTCACAGCGTAGTGGGTCTTCTTCTTGTCGACGGAGTAGGAGAAGACGGCCAGGTCATGACCTCCGACGGTCTCCCAGCGCAGCCAGCCGATCTTGCCGGCAGCCTGCGCTTCCCCGAGTACGGTGCCCGGATCGGGAGCCTGGCCGAGCAGCGCAATCATGCTGTTTTCGCCCCAATGGCCTTTCTCGCCGGCCAGCGGATTTACCTCTACACCGTTTTTGAACGTCACGGATGCGTCGTCCGAGGCCGTATAGTGAACGGGCGTGTAGGTGGCCGCAAGAACGGCTGTGCTGTGCGAGCCGAGGGCCGGCTGATCCTGTTGTGCGCTGTCCTGGAAGCGGCGCAGCGTGCGGGTCGCGGTGAGGGCCGGCATCTGCGCGTAGGTCTTGGTTGCGTAGTCCGTAGCCTTGTCGAGGATGGCTTTCTGTTTGGTCGCATCGGGCGCCGGCGTTGCCGGAATATCACTGGCCGGCGGAGGCAATACGGCGCTGCGGATCTCAAGCACGAATAGCTGCTCGGTAGTCAGCTGGCCCGGAACCACCGGCCTCAGGCTCTCCATGGCGCTATGGGAAGCTCGTCGGTCAGTTCGACGTCCTTGAGCTCGGCGGCCACATCGGCATCGGACTTCTGGGACTTCTGGTCTGCAGCGAGAAGATCCTTGAGTTGTTGCACGGTCATTTTCTTGGCCGCCCATCCGGGCGAGGCAATCAGCAGAATCACAACCAGCCATAAGAAGCGTTTCACCAATGTTTCCTCCGTGAAATGCGGTGCCGCCATTGTACCCATCCGGAGGCGGCCGGGAACAGTTCAAGCTTGTCCGGCGTAGATGAACGGGTACACTGTCTCGACAGGAGGTCCGCATGCAGACCCGGATTCAAGGCACCACCATGCCAGTCCTTGATGTGCAACTCGACCCCAACGAGAGCATCTTCTCTGAAAGTGGTGAGCTTTCATGGATGACCGGCTCGATCCAGATGACCACCCACACCCAAATGGGTGGCGGCGGCGGCTTCTTTGGCGTTCTGAAGCGCGTAGCCGGCGGCGGAAGTCTCTTCATGACCGAGTACCGCGCCGTGCAGTATCCCGGCGAGGTGTCGTTTGCCACCAAGGTGCCCGGCCACATCGTGCCGGTGCAGCTGGGCCAGGGGCAGGAGTTCATGGTGCATCGGCACGGCTTTCTGTGTGCGACACCGCAGGTCACCATCAGTGTCGGCTTCCAGCAATCGCTGGGCGCGGGAATCTTCGGCGGCAGCGGCTTTCTGCTGCAGCGGATCGCCGGCTACGGCACCGCCTGGCTTGAGCTTTCAGGCGAACTCGTTTTGAAGAACCTCGCCCCCGGCGAAGTGCTCCTGGTGCATCCCGGACACGTGGGTGCTTTTCAAGCGTCCATGGGATTCCAGATCACGATGGTCCCGGGGATCAAGAACATGATCTTCGGCGGCGACGGAATCTTCCTCGCAGTTCTCACCGGGCCGGGATCGGTGTGGCTGCAGACGCTGCCCATCTCCCGTTTGGCGCATCAGATCAGCGAGTACCTTCCGCAACCGATCGTCGGCAGGTGGGCAACACCGCGACCGGGGCGGTTCTGGGTGGCGTGCTCGGGTCGATTCTTGGCGGAGACCAATAGAACAGGGAATAGGGATCAGGGACTAGGGACTCAGGACAGGAATAGGACTGTGGCAGGCGGATGGATGGCGGAAGGGGCTTTCCATCAGGCGCGGAATCGAATGCAGACATGAAGCAAACCGAGGGCAGGAGCCGTGATCTGCGCGGCGATATCGCTTTCGCGTTCGCATTGGCGATCGCCTGCTACCTGGCGTGGCTGCTGCGGAACGTGCTGCTTCTGCTCTATGTCAGCGCGCTGGCCGCTGTGGTTCTCACGCCGGTCGTGCGCGCCACGTCCCGATTTAAAGTGGGGCGCTGGCGTCCTTTCAAGGGGCGTGCCATCCTCATCCTGCTGCTTGCCGCGGCAGGCGCGCTGACAGCCTTTGGATTTCTCGCGTTTCCACCTGTCATTCGCGACCTGCATGAGTTCGCTAACGAGACGCCACGCGCCTGCCGGCCTTCCTCGACCAGCTGAAGCGGATCCCGTTTGCCGACCAGCTTAATACCGACGAGATCAGTGCGAAGGTCCAGGACTTCATCAGCAATGCCGCCACTTACCTTCTGCTCTCGATCAAGAACTGGGCGGGCGCCATCTTCAGCATCGCGATGGGCTTGATCCTGACGGTCTATTTCATTTTGGAAGGCGACGTCGCGTATCGATGGG
Source organism: uncultured Acidobacteriaceae bacterium (assembly GCA_963830285.1). Lineage (GTDB taxonomy): Bacteria > Acidobacteriota > Terriglobia > Terriglobales > Acidobacteriaceae > Telmatobacter. The sequence goes on along the minus strand of CAWHLU010000003.1, from coordinate 692 downwards.
CTCTTTCGTTTTTCCCGGTGGAAAAGCGGCCACGGCTCGATGCCGCATTGCAGCGAGCCGACGTTCGCATGGGGCAATGGCTGCTGGGGCAGGGAAGCCTGATGCTGCTCCTCGGGCTTGCCAGCACCATTGTGTATCTGTCGCTCCATGTGCGCTACGCATACGCGCTGGGAGTGTTGACCGGGCTTTTGAATATCATTCCCGTGATGGGGGCGGCTGTCAGCATCGCCCTGGCATTGCTGGTTGCGTCCATCGACTCATGGACACGCGTACTCGGTATCGCGATCTTTTATTTCATTTGGGTTCAGGTGGAGAACTCGTTCCTGGTGCCGCGCATCATGGGAACGCGTGTGGGCTGCCGGGAATTTCGATCCTGGTGGCGCTGCTGATTGGCTCGGAACTTGGCGGAGTCCTCGGCGCCATCGTCTCTGTTCCCACCGCCGTACTCGTATCGGTGCTGCTCGATGAGTACCTGGTGAAGAAAGACGTACCAGAGTCCGTCGCCAGGAGCGAGGAAAGCCCGCCTTAGGCCAGACAGATGCTACGGCGTCATCGCTACATCGGCCGCAACCGACGCGGTCAGCATCATGCCCGGCTCGATCTTCGCCTCGTTGCCGGGGGGCAGAGGTCCGGCCACGTGCACCATGCTTGTGTCCGAGATGTGATTCAGTTGCGATCCGATATCGGGCGCG
>CAWHLU010000002.1:0-56998 GCA_963830285.1 uncultured Acidobacteriaceae bacterium | reverse complement strand
AATCACTTCGTCGCGCTGGTAATGGTGGCCGAGCAGGATGGTTGTCGCACCAGACGTTCGCGAGCCTTCGCGATCCGTTCGTCCATGCTGTGGTCGGGAAGGCAAGGTAGTTTTCGAGGCTGCACAGGACACCGGTCTCCGGCGAGACCGCCGTTTCTTCGTCAATAATCAATTCACCTTGTCCGCCTTCAGTCCGCCCGGCTCAAAAAACCGGCGAACGGGGATGTTGAAAGCAATCAACGGCTGCAGCGGATGCGCTTTCTCTGCGAAATTGCCTGGCGATTTCCCAGATTTCTCAGCAGCGACCCACCCACGGGGATGTTGCAGCCCTCATACCAATAGATGCGCCCGGTTTGCGGCGGACTCAGAGATCGAGCCCGCTCTCGAGCACTTCCATTACAGCGATTTTAGCAAAGCGCTGCATCCAGATGGCCGCTGAGCGTAAAGGGATGAGGCTAAGTCTGCGCGGATGTTTGTGAGTACGGTGCGCATACAGTTATCATTAGCCTTCATGGGCGCACACCCTCCAATCCTTCTGGGCACTTTGGGGATGTCGGACTCTCTCATCCTGATGGTGATGGCGCTGGTGGTGTTTGGGCCGAGACGTCTGCCCCAGATCGGGCGCCAGATCGGCAAGCTCATGTACGAGTTCCGCAAAGCCTCGAATGACTTCAAGTTTCAGATGGAAGAGGAGTTGCGCAACGCCGAGGAAGCCGACCGCCGCAAGAAGGAGGAGGAGCGGCAGCGGTCGCTGGCGGCTCTTGCAGCGGCCGAACAGGCATCGGTTTCCGCCGATCCGCCGGCAAAGACACCTCGAGTCTCCCTATCCCGACTGTGAGCACTGAACCCGCGCATACCCGCCGGAACCCAGCGGCGAGCGCGACCAGGGAGTCCGTTCCCCGGATCATGCCGCCTTCCATGGGCGAGACGGTTGCCGCAGCGCGTCCGGGGCGCGTTCCGGAGCCAACATCGGAAATTCCGGCGGAGTCTGCCCGGCAATGCCACTTCGTCGAGATACAAATACCGATGAATCCGACACAGGATCAGCCACGCAGCCGACCCCGCGGAGGCTCTGAACCATCATGGTTGATGCCACCGAAGCAATCGGCAAGGCGCGAGCGGCCGTTACCGAACGCGCGGATCTCCCGGGCATGAGCCTGATGGAGCATCTCGACGAACTGCGCAAGCGCATTGTCCACTCCGCCGCTTACCTCGCTGCCGGATTCGTCGTCGCGTGGATTTTCCAGAATCGGCTGCTCAACTTCCTCCAGGCGCCGCTTGAAAATCGGCAAGTCGCTCGTCTTCACGCATCCCATGGATGCGCTCAACCTGGATCTGCAGGTTGCGCTGCCTGGCGGCGCCATCATCGCCAGCCCGTTCATTCTCTTTACAGGTTTGGCTGTTCATCGCCCCGGGGCTCTACCAGAAAGAAAAGCGCTTCGTCATTCCGTTCATGGCCGCTACCGTAGCCCTGTTTCTGCCGGCGCGAGTCCTTCGGCTACTTTTTTGTGCTGCCGGGCGCCATGGAGATCCTGATCATCAAGTTGGGGCACAATTTCACCCCGATGATCACCATTGAGGATTACAGCAGCTTCTTTCTGTCCATCATCCTCGGACTCGGCATCAGCTTCGAATTGCCAATCCTCATCTTCTTCCTGGCGCATGTTCGGCATCGTGAGCCCGAAGTTCCTTTGGAAGAACATCCGCTACGCCATTCTCGCCGTTTTCCTCGTGGCGGCGATCATCTGCCCCAGCCCCGATCCATGGACGATGTGCATCTATGCGGTTCCCATGCTGGCGCTTTACGTGATTGGAATCGCTGTAGCATGGTGGGTTCATCCTTCGCGCAGGAAGGCCAAAGAGGCTGCGGTATGATCCGCTCGTTGGCGAAAGCCCGTGTCATCCTAGCGGAAGCTTGGCCTCACGCATGGGGTGCCCGCGAAGGATCTGCTTTCGTCTTCAGCATCATCGCTGAGGCCACATGGCCGATATTGAGGGTCGGAAGGCACTCGTTGTTGCTCTCCTTCTCCTCTTGCTCCCTCTCGCTCTCCCCGCCAGCAGCACTTCAATGGCGCCAAAGCCTATGAATATGCGCGTGCCTTCGCCGCGATCGGTCCGCGCTGGCCGACGGGTCCCGGGCATGTGAAGGCTGAAGCATTCCTCAAGGACCATTTCCAGCACGATCAGCTTGAAGAAGACACCTTCACCGCCAACACCCCCATCGGCCCGGTCATCCTGCACAACTTCATCGTGCGTTTTCCCGGCAAAAAGGATGGCGTGATCGTCCTCGGCTCCCATTACGAGACCAACTATCCGCTGCGCAACATCAACTTCGTCGGCGCCAACGACGGAGCAGCAACCTCAGGCCTGCTGATGGCAATCGCCGACGAATTGCGCGGCAAAAAACTCGATGGCTACTCGGTGTGGCTGGTCTTCTTCGACGGCGAAGAGGCCATCGAACACTGGTCCGCGTCCGACTCGACGTATGGCAGCCGGCACCTGGCCGCCAAGTGGAGCAGCGACGGAACCTTGCGCCGCATCAAGGCCTTTATGCTGGCCGATATGATCGGCGACAAGGATCTCGACATCCAGCGCGAAACCCGCTCCACCGGCTGGCTCGTCGATCTTGTCCGCCAGGCCGCAAAAAAGTTCGGCGATGAGCACTACTTCTTCCAGACCGAAGAAGCCGTGGACGACGATCATCTGCCCTTTGTCAATCGCGGCGTCCCCTCCATCGATGTGATCGATCTCGACTACGGCCCCAACAACAGCTACCACCACACCGTTCAGGACACGATCGACAAGGTCAGCCCCCACAGCCTCGACCGTCGACGGCGACGTCTTCATGGAAACCATCCGCCTGATCAACCAGCGATAAGACCATCTGTCGACAATCGGCCCGTAACAAACGAGCCTTCTTCAGGGTGCAACGACCTGTCTCCGTCGCTGCTTGCTTGTCTTCATGATTTCGCTCATGTCCCCTGCCGGCCGAATCTCGAAAATGTTGCCATACGTCAGCGCCGGATGCCGGCCGATGAGCTCGTACAGCATGATTCATGTCCCGCGCCTCAACGACGAGAATGCCGCCGAGTTGTTCTTTGGTTTCGGCATAGGGGCCGTCGGTCGTTGCTACCTTGCCGTTCTTCCAATTCAGGGTCAGGGCGGTCTCCGGACCCTGAAGCGCTTCTCCACCAGCCCAGTGCCCGCTGGCGCGAAGATGGTCGTCATATTCAAAGCATTTGTCGAACATGGCGTTTCGCTCGCTCTCGGTCATGCCATCGAATTTGCCTTTGTCGTAGTAGCCAAAACAGAGGTATTTCATCGTTCTTCTCCTCCTTCGGTTTCGAACGAGCCGGCAGCAGGGCGCTCGCCGCTTGTCATTCCGTCATCAAAGCGCGGCTTCTGAGGCCCCCGTAGCCAGGGTGTTTAACTTCCTTCCACCGGTTCTTGTTCCGGAGCCGGGAAGAAAAGAAGCTCGCGCACCTCGCCCACCGCATCGGGGGAGATGGCGCCCTTGCGCGCCCACGCGAGTGCCTCGTCCATATCGGCGCATTCCAGTATCCAAAATCCTCCCATGTGCTCCTTGGTCTCGGTGTACGGCCCGTCGGTGACAAGCACCGTACCGTCAGGCTGCCTCCGCACGGTCTTTGCGTGGCTGGCCGGGGAAATTCCGCAGGCGAACTTGGTGACGCCGGCAGCATCCAATTCACGGTTGAGCGCGTGGATCTCCTCGATCATCGCCTGGGTTACGGTGGACGGGTCGAAGTCGTCGGGCATGTAGTTGCAAACCAGATACTGTGGCATGGCTTTTCTCCTTGGTTCTTGCTGGCTTGTTTTCGATGACTCGTTTCCTGTTCACTCAGGAGCCGGAGCTCATCGTTCTTTTGTCCTATAGTCGTTGGGGAGACGGAAAATCGACAGCTATCCCATTTTTATTTCAACCGAGTTGTCGCAGACAGCGCGACAAGGATGGGGCAACCCGATTCTGGAACTCACGAAAGGATAGGCCGGTCCCTTGTGTTCGCGCCTGCCTCAGTCATGGTGCTGAACTGCAGGCGTTCCATCCGACCAATCCGCGACCATCACCAGGAACACAAGAATCGGTGGCAGTCCCTTCCCCTGCGATTGTTCTTTCTGCGAGATGAACCAATACGGACTCGACATGACCGGCGAGCCGGCTGCGCCGGAGCCCCAATCTTCAGCATTTTCGACGCGAGTATAGAACATCACATGAGGCACGTTGTGGCCTCCCTGGTCGGTCAGATAAGACGACTTCGACATCATGTAGTCCATCGCGCCGCTCTCCAGGCTCGGCAGTTGTTTCTTCTCGAATGCCGTTTTGAGTGCCAACACCATCTCCGCCTTGGAACGGCCGGCCATCACCATTTTGGCGCGGAGAGAAACGATCGGTATTATCGAACGCACGGCCTGCGGGTTAAGACAGTCCGCGGCCCTCACCTTCGGGCTCCAGAATTCGGGCCAGTCAAACATTCCCGCCCAGCCTCGTCCCACCATGCAGACAAAGCCGTTCTTGCCTTCGACCGCAGTCTCGTAGCCTTGCCGTCTCAGAACCAGAATCGTCGCGTCGCGGGAGATGGAATCGGGAGCGGCACTCCGCGCCAACTGAATCTCGGCGTTTTCTTCCATCAAGTATTGGTCGACTGGCGCCATCTTCGGATAGGTATCCGACTGTGCCGCGGCATTCGGTACAAAGAAACCGATGCTGATGGCCAGCACTGAGGCCATGATCCAGACCGCTCTTTTCATCGTCTTCATCGGCGTCCTCATCGAGAGTTATCCTTTCGCCGCGGCTGTTCGCTCGCCTTCTCGATCAGCATTGCTTCGGTTTCGACGGACGGATTGTCGTCGAGCTGGTAGAGACCAATCGGATACTGTGGCATGATTTTTTCTCCTGGCTTCCTGTGACCCGCAGAACCGTACCGCATCGTCCTGCTGTCAGATAGTCGTTAGGGAGAGCGAAATTCGACAACAATCGCAAAATTTTATTTCAGCTGCCGAATCCGCTCCTGCAGGAATTGCCGCTCCGGTTCCTGTTGTGTCAGCGCCAGAGCCTTCTCATAAGAAGCCCGGGCCTCAGCGGTCCTGCCGAGCCTGCGGCACATATCGGCGCGGGCCGAATGCGCCAGGTAGTAATTTGCCAATTCGCCATGTGCCAACACCGCGTCGATATGCGTCAGACCGGCCTCTGGACCATCGCGCATGGCAATGGCCACGGCACGATTGAGATGGACAACCGGCGAAGGCTGAATTCGCACCAATTGGTTGTAAAGCGCAACAATCTGCCGCCAGTCGGTCGCAGCGGCCGATTCCGCCTCCGCATGAACGGCCGCAATCGCAGCCTGCAGTGTGTAAGCGCCGAAGCGGCGGGAATTCAGGGCTTTCTCCACCAATGCCACTCCCTCCGCGATCTGCTCCCGGTTCCAGAGCGAACGATCCTGATTCTCCAGCAAAATCAATTCTCCGGCCGGAGAGGTTCTCGCGGCGCGACGGGATTCCTGGAGCAACATCAGGCCAAGCAGCCCAATTACCTCCGGCTCTGGCTGGAGTTCGGTCACCAGTCGTCCCAGCCGAATCGCCTCGCCGGTTAGCTCGGCCCGCGTTACCTCCGCTCCCGCCGCAGCCGAGTAACCCTCGTTAAAGACGAGATAGATGACCTGAAGCACCGCGTCCAGCCGCTCCGGCAATTCCTGCGGCGTCGGCACCTCGTATGGAATCGGTGTCTCTCGAATCTTTGCCTTGGCGCGCACGATGCGTTGGGCGAGCGTTGCCGGCGTAACCAGAAATGCCCGGGCAATCTCCTCCGTGGTCAGGCCGCAGATTTCGCGAAGAGTGAGCGCAACCTGTCCTTCCGGAGGCAGAGCGGGATGGCAGCAGGTGAAAATCAGACGGAGGCGATCGTCCTCAATCTCTTCATCTCCAATCTCTTCATTCCCGCTGGGAGCGTCATGGACGCGCGATTCCATATGGGCAACAAGATCTCTCTGTGCTCCATCGAAGCGCGCGCGCCGGCGCATAGCGTCTATGGCCTTGAAGCGTGCCGTTGAAATCAGCCACGGGCGTGGCTTGTCCGGAATGCCGGCCAGCGTCCATGACTCCAGAGCGGCAGCGAACGCCTCGTGCATCGACTCTTCGGCCAGGTCCAGGTCTCCGAGGAGGCGCACGAGCGTCGCCAGAACCCGGCCCGATTCCGACCGGTAGAGAGTCTCAATGGTCTTGCTGAGTTGTTCGGGCACAGGCGGCGGCATCTACGCCAAACTATAGCAATCTCCCCTGCGGTTTCCTCCCTTGTGCCGTGTCATCCTGAACGTAGCGGCTTGGGGTTCGCTACCTGTCAACCCCACCCCGCGAAAATTCCAGCTAACCGCCTGATCCCATTCGCCAAAAACTTCCCGCGGTTTTGCAGGTCTTTTCCAGCCCTCGGCGCACAATGAGATTGCAGTCGAAAGAGCGCAACCATGCCTTCATCAGTGAATCCATCTTCTGATTTCAATCTCCGTACACCAGCGCACAAAACTTCGCCCGTAAATCCTTTGAGAAGACGACTCTGCGTCTAAGTCCACTCACAAGAAGACTTTGCAGATGCGTCTACCTGTCGGCCACTTTAGAATGATTACTTTCCATCCAGAGTGTGGGTGGGGGGGAGACCAACGCGAATGCGACCGTCCCTCTCTCGAATCGGCCATTTCGCTTCGCCCGCTGCCTCGCTGATCCCTGATCACCGACCACTGCTCCTGTAGCATTCACATAATGATTGCCGGCGCTTCCTGGGGATGGTGGCTGGGCTTCCACGGCGCAGTGCTGACACTGCTGCTGGTGGACGCCTTCCTGCCGGCTAGCCGTCGCGAAACGCCACGCACGCAGACAGTCGCATGGATCTGGACGGCGGTGCTCGTCGCTGCGACAGTCATCTTCGCCGTCTGGATCGACATCGGACAGAGCCGGCACGCGCGCTCGAATTCGTGGCCGGCTATGCGATTGAGACGTCGCTCAGCGTCGACAATCTCTTCGTCTTCCTCGTCCTCTTCGAGGGATTCCGCATCAGCCAGAAGCGGCAACACACCGCGTTGCTCTGGGGAGTCGCGGGAGCGATCGTTCTGCGCGCGCTGTTCATCGCAACGGGCGTCACCTTGATCCAGCACTTCGAGTGGATCACCTGGATCTTCGGGCTGTTCCTGCTCTACGCCGCGTTTCGCCTGGTGCGCGGAGGTTCCGCGCGCGCCGCCATCCCCGATTGGATTCGCCGCCTTCAGCCCGCGAAAGGTTCTCTGCTGCCGGTCATCCTCGCCGTCGAGGTCACCGACGTTTTATTTGCTGTCGATTCGATCCCTGCGGTGCTGGCCGTCTCGCGCGACCCGTTCGTTGTCTATACCTCGAACATCGCCGCAATTCTTGGCCTGCGATCGCTCTACTTTGCGCTCGCTGCCTTGCTCGACCGCCTGCGCTACCTCCACTACGGCCTGGGAGCAATGCTGGCGTTCGTCGCCTTCAAGATGCTGGCTTCCCGCTGGCTTGAAGTGCCCATTACCATCTCCCTGGCCATCATGGGCGCGATCCTCGCGATTTGTGCTGTCGTTTCCTGGTTCGCCGGCCGCATCCGCAACCGCGAAACATTCGTCAGCCTGACCACGCCTTACCAGGTTTCAAAGGCAACGGTCCCATCACTCGTATAGATCGAGTGTCTCTGAAAGAGCGCATCCTCCCGCCGCGGATAGTCGCTGCGGAAATGCGCTCCCCGGCTCTCTTGCCTCGCCAGGGCCGAACACAAGATCGCCCGCGCCACGCGCGCCAGCGACCGCGCTTCAAATATCTGGCGGCTGCTCTTCCCCTGCTGCTCGAAGTGCTCGATGTCTGCTTCACACTTCGCCTGTTTCCGTAGCCCGCTTTCCAGGCTCGAAGCGGAGCGCAGCAGCCCGCCATCCGCCCACATGGCGCGTCCCAATGCGCGAACATGACCTGCAACGAGCTCTGCATCGCCAGCGTCCGCCGTCAAAGTCTCGGAAACAGGGCCGTCGATCGGCACCAGCGAAAGCGAATCTTCAATCATGGCCCCCGCAGCCCGCGCGCCAAACACCAATCCCTCCAGCAACGAATTCGACGCAAGCCGGTTCGCGCCATGCACGCCCGTGCAAGCAACCTCGCCCGCCGCATACAGTCCCCGCACCGTCGTCCGCCCCATCAAGTCCGTCCGAATCCCGCCCATCAGGTAATGCGCAGCGGGCCGAACCGGAATCAGGTCCCTTGACAGTTCCAGTGAGTAACGCGACAGGAACCGGCTGATCCCCGGGAATCGCTGCTGCAGGTCGATGCCTTTCACATGCCTCATATCGAGGTGAACCACGCGCGCTTCTCCTGCCTCGCCCAGCCCCTCGCGTGTAATCGCGCGCGCGACCACGTCGCGCGGCGCCAGCTCAAGCAGCGGATGATATCGCTCCATGAAACGTTCACCTCGGTCGTTGCGCAGGTAAGCCCCCTCCCCGCGAAGCGCCTCCGAGATCAAGAAGCGAGGCGCGCCTTCAACCGAAAATGCCGTCGGATGGAATTGATAAAACTCCATGTCCGCAAGTTGTGCACCCGCTCCCAGAGCCAGTGCGAGACCGTCGCCGGTCGCTACTTCGGGATTCGTAGTATCGCTATACACTTGCCCGGCTCCGCCCGATGCAATCAGGACAGCGCGGGCACTGATCCGCCACCGATCGTGGCTCTCACCCGCAAGCTTCGCCGTAGCCAGTTCCGCACCGATCGCGCGGCCATCTTCCACCAGCAGCTTTGTCACCATCGTCCATTCGGCAAACCGGATGCGTGGGTGCGCATGTGCATACGCCACCAGCGATCGACTGATCTCCGCGCCGGTGGCATCGCCATTGGCGTGGAGAATGCGAGGCCGGGAATGCGCGCCCTCCCGCGTTCGCAGCAATCTTCCGGATTCGCTGTCAAAATGGGCACCCCAATCGATCAGTTCGGCAACGCGTTCTGGCCCTTCGCTGACCAGAACGCGAGCAGCAGGCTCGAATACGAGTCCGTCTCCGGCTGAAACGGTGTCTTCAAAATGAAGTCTGACGTCCGCTTGATCTTCTTGGGCGGCGACGGCGATGCCGCCTTGTGCATAGTGGGTATTCGATTCCCCAAGCGATTCCTTGGTGATGACCAGCACTTCGCCGTGATCCGCCAGTTCAATAGCGGAGCGCAATCCTGCCACGCCCGCGCCCATCACCAGGTAGTCCACTGAAGGCACAGAAACCATCATTTCCGAGGCTATCATTCGGCCCGCCGCTCATTCCCAGGCCAGCTCGCATGCAGTTCATTCCGTTAGGATGGAAGCAGCGTGCAAACCATACGAGTCGACACACCTTCGGCAAAATACGACGTGATCACCGGCAGCGGCCTGATCGGATCGCTCACAGGGCGAATTGAACGCGCAGCGGGAGAGCTCCCGCGCCGTGTCTTCGTGCTCACCTCACCGGAGATCTGGGCGCTGTGGGGCAATGTGTTTCTCAAATCATTTTCCGCGCCTCCGGTCACGCTATTCTTGCCCGCCGGCGAAAAGCACAAGACAATGCAGAGTGTTGACCGGCTGTTGCGCCAGATGGTGGCGGCCGGCGGCGACCGCGGTTCCATGTTGATTGCCTTTGGCGGAGGTATCGTTGGCGATGTCGGCGGATTTTTAGCTGCGATTTTTCTGCGCGGAATCCGCTACGTCCAGGTGCCAACTACTTTTCTCGCCCAAGTCGACTCGTCGGTAGGCGGAAAGACAGGAGTCAACCTTCCCGAGGGCAAGAATCTCGTAGGCAGCTTTCATCACCCCGTCGCCGTCTTTGCCGACATTGACGTGCTCGGCACGCTGCCCGATCGCGAACTGCGCGCCGGCCTTATGGAAAGCATCAAGGCTGGCATCATTCGTGATCGCGCCCTTGTGCGCTTCATGGAAGAACATGCAGATGCAGTTCTCGACCGGGATCCCAAATCCCTTGAAAAGGTAATCGCCGCGTCGATTCGAATGAAAGCCGCGATCGTGAATCGCGATGAGCGCGAAAACGGCTTGCGCATGATTCTGAATCTGGGCCATACGGTCGGCCACGCCATGGAACAGGCAACACGCTACAAGGTACTGCTGCATGGTGAAGCGGTGGGTTGGGGAATGATTGCCGCTCTCTACATCGCGCATCGGCGCAAGAGCATTACCGGCGCACAGGCCGCGCGCCTTGAGAGCCTCATCCACGTCTACGGGCCGTTGCCGGTGCTCAAGCTTCGCCCTGCCAAACTCATTGCGGCCACCAGCGCCGACAAGAAAAACATCGGCGGGGTGCGCCGATTCGTGCTTCCCATCGGGATCGGCGATGCCGGCGTGATCGAAGACCTGGAGGCCTCGGAGTTGGAGGCCGCGGTAGGCTACATGCTTTCGCAGGCCAGGGAGCCGCGCGCGCAATGACGGTGACGGGCGCCAAGCCGTTGGGAGCCGGGAACGAAGCCCATGCGGCCGAAGCCGTGCGCCAGATGTTCAATGCCATCGCGCCCCGCTACGACCTCCTGAATCATGTGCTCTCGGCAAATGTCGATCGCCTTTGGTGGTCGCGCACCGCATCAAGTTTCCGCACTATGCTGGCCGATCCGAATGCCGCGGTGCTGGATATCTGCTGCGGCACCGGCGATCTGACGATGGCCCTGCTGAAGCACCGCATCCCTGGAGCCCGTCCGATTCTCGCAGCCGATTTTGCGCACGGCATGTTGCGCCGCGGCGCTCAAAAATTCGGCCAGCCCAGACCGAACCGGCTCCAGCGCAATCGCTCTGGAGGCCGATGCGCTTCATCTCCCGCTCCGCTCCGAATCGCTCGATCTGGTTGTCACGTCGTTCGGCTTCCGCAACCTGGCGAATTACGAGGCCGGCCTGCGCGAATTTCATCGCGTACTGAAGCCGGGCGGTCAGCTCGGCATTCTCGAATTCAGCGAGCCCGGCGGCTTCATCGGGAAAGTCTACTCCCTCTATTTTCGCCGCGTATTGCCGGCAATCGGGCGCATCCTCTGCGGCAAGGATGGTCCGTACAGCTATTTACCCGCCTCTGTCGGTGCATTTCCCCAGCCTCCTGAAATGCTCGCAATGATGCGAGGCGCCGGGTATTCCAGTTGCGAATGGAAACCCTACACCTTCGGAATCGCCGGGTTGTACACGGCGATGCGCCCGACTGTACTCTAGGAGTCGCAATGACTTCCGCCACCGAAAGCCCCGCTGCATTCAGCCCGATGGAAAGCTCGGCTTTGAAACGGCGCGTCGCGCTGAAGTCGATGCTGGCGGCCACTTGCATGACTGCGCTGAAACTGGCAGCAGGACTCATCTCGGGCTCCCTTGGCGTTTTGTCCGACGCAGCCCACTCGGGGCTCGACCTGGTCGGAGCCGGGATTACGTTCTTCTCGGTACGCGTGTCCGACAAGCCCGCCGACGAGGATCACACCTACGGCCACGGAAAGGTCGAGAATCTCTCGGCCTTCTTTGAAGCCGGCCTCATGGCCATCTCCTGCGCATGGATCATTTGGGCGGCAATTCAACGAATCCTTCATCACACCTTTGAACTCCGATATTCGGTGTGGCCCGTACTCGTACTGCTGACCTCGATTGCCGTCGATTTTTGGCGATCGCGAGAGTTGCGCGGTGTCGCGGAACAGACCGGATCGCCGGCGCTTGCCACCGACGCATTTCACTTCGCATCCGACATCTGGGCATCGCTCGCAGTGCTTGCGGGCTTGCTCGCGACATGGATGGGAGCCGCCTTCCACGTCGGCTGGCTGCGCTACGCCGACCCGGTTGCCGCCATCTTTGTATCGCTGATGATTCTTCGCATCACCACCCAGCTCACAACTGAAGCTGTCGGTGTGCTGATGGATCAGATCCCGGCAGAGACACGACTCCGTGTGATTCTCGAAGCCGAACGCGTTCCCGGTGTGCTGGCGGTTGAACAAGCCCGGGTTCGACGCTCCGGCCCCGGCTATTTTGCCGACCTCACGCTCGCCTTGCCGCGAAGCTACACCTTCGAGCACACTGGAGAACTGGTGCGCGCCGCAACGGATGCCGTGCATCGAGCACTTCCCACCGCCGACGTCGTGATCCACACGGTTCCGCGGCAGGCGAGGGCGGAAAGCATCTTCGATCGCGTGCGGGCCGTCGCTGCCAGAAACAACGTGGCCGTGCACGATCTCAGCATCCAGTCCCATCATGGCAAGCTCCACGTGGAACTGCACGTGGAGCTCGACGAAAAGATGAGGCTGCTCGAGGCACACAGCTTTGTGAGCAGCCTTGAAGCGGAGATCCTGCGCGAAACTCCGGAGGTTGACTCCATCCTCACTCACATTGAAAGCGAGCCCGCCACCATCGAGCAGCCGCAGGAACTGATCGAAGAGGACCGCAGGATCGAAAAGGCGTTGCGGGATGCCGCCTCACACTATGTGGAGATTGTCGATGTGCACCAGATTATGGTGGGGCGCACGGCCGAACACATCGCTCTGTCTTGCCACTGCACGCTTCCTGACGACCTGTCGATGTATCGAGTACACGAAGTGATGACTTCCCTCGAGGACCGATTCAAGCTCGAATGCCCCGAAGTGCACCGTGTCACCATTCATCCCGAACCGGTCACCGATAACACTCGCTGAACAAGCTCCTAATTCAAGGAAGCTGCAGGCGAAACCTGACCACCGTCCTTGTCGTCTAAACACACATCACTGGAGGGTGGGGAATGCCCAATTTTGTCCCGGCCAGAAACAGGTCGGCATTCGATCTCTCGACCACATTTTTTGCGGCTTCGCTGTTCTGCATGTTTCTGGCTGAAGCTTTCATGATCCGGAGGTTGTGGTTCAGACCCGCTCCAACCGGTCATCCCCTTCGAGGATTCGACCTGCCGTTTCTCGTCTGGATTCCGGCCTTTTGCGCCTTCGTCTTTCTGCAGATCCTTCGTAGGCAAACGCGAGATGGCCGCATCAACCCCGCACTTGCAGACAGCCTGTGCACCGGCCTCGCGTTTCTGTTGTTGGCGGCATACCTTCTGATCACAAGGTTCGCTCAGATCGCCTTTCGGTAGACCCTTCGCCAGGTCGCGAGGCCTGCGCTCTTGCGTTGCGCCGATGCCCGATAATGGAATCAATGGCAAGGGAGGGCCGGGTTCTTGATCGCTCACAGCGAGTGGAAACAAGGCGAGGTTTTCGAGGGCATCGCCGAAAACGGCAATACCATCACAATCGACGCAAACGCCGCCCACGCGCACGGACCGAGCCCGATGGAAGCCGTCCTGATGGCGCTTGTGCGCATGCACCTCGGTCGATGTCGTTAGCATTCTCGAAAAGAAGCGCCAGCCGTCACCGGACTCCGCGTAACGGCAAATCGCCACGCAGGCACCTGCCCCTCCGCGGGTCTTTACGCACATCAGCCTTATCTATGCAGTTCGCGGGAAACTCAGCCGCAAAGCGGTCGAAGACGCAGTCTCGCTCTCCAAAAACAAGTACTGCTCCGTATCGAAGATGCTCGAAAAGGCCGCTACCATCGACTACCAGATTGTCTATCCCGATGGAGAACCGGAGCCATGAACAAGGGCTTCATCATCCGGTTTTTCCGCATGGCTTCCGTCGTCATGCTACTGGTTGCAGTTGCGCTTCTATCGGCGATCACAACCATGCACTTTGCGATTCATGGCGCTGAAGTCAAGATTCCCGCGTTGAAAGGCATGACCGTTGTCGAGGCGCGTAGCCAGGCCGCCGGCATGGGCCTGAACCTCGATGTCGACAACCGCTACTACTCGGCAGACGTAGCGGCCGGACATATTCTTACTCAATCGCCCTCACCGGGCTCCGTGGTCCGTCGTGAATGGCATGTGCGCGTTGCCGAGAGCCTCGGTCCACAAAAGGTAGACGTTCCCGATACGGTCGGTATCGATGCCCGCGTTGCCGCATTGCGACTCCGCCGCGCCGGGCTTGAAGTCGGCGTCACCGCAAAGACGCCCTGGCCCGATGCACAAAATGGCACAGTGCTCGCCCAGGATCCGCCCGCACACTCCCAGGGAATCGCGCAGCCGAGCGTCAACCTCCTGGTCGCTGTGCTCGACAATGCATCGCCCGATGGATATGTCATGCCGGACCTCATGGGGATTCCCGTGATCGCCGCGCAGGCTATGTTGAACAAACTCGGCCTTAAAGCGGACACCCCCTCCTATGCCGACGTGTCTATCCCCTCCGTAAGCACCGGAATCGAGCTGCCAAAACCTGCGATTCCCCCTGGCTCCATCATCGCCCAGCAGCCCATGGCGGGCGCGCGCGTCGACCAAACCAGCATTGTAAAGTTGACTGCGGCAAAATAGAGCGACTCGATACGCTCGAACGTACATCCAATCCAAGGACGAATGACTCTGGATCCGCGCAACCCACAGGAGGAGCAAACACCCGCGCCTGCCGCACGCGATTTTTCGCACGCCTGGCGGGCGCTGCGTCATCGCAACTTTCAGCTCTTCTTCGGCGGCCAAAGCATCTCGCTCATCGGCACCTGGATGACGCGCATCGCGACGTCATGGCTTGTTTACCGGCTTACGAAGTCTCCGCTGCTCCTCGGCACCGTCGGCTTTGCCGGCCAGATACCGACGTTTCTGCTCGCTCCCATCGCCGGAGTAATCGTCGATCGCATCGACCGCCGAAAAGTGCTCGTGTGGACACAGACGCTGGCCATGGTGCAGTCGCTGGCACTGGCGTGGCTGACGCTCTCGCACCGCATCACCATTGCCGAGGTGCTTGCGCTGAGCGCCATGCAGGGCGTCATCAACGCCTTCGACATGCCGGGCCGGCAATCGTTCATGGTCAAGATGATTGAAGATCGCGCCGATCTTTCCAACGCCATCGCCATCAACTCCTCCATGGTGAACACGGCAAGGCTCATCGGCCCCTCACTCGCCGGATTGCTGATCGCAGCCACCAACGAAGGCTGGTGCTTTCTCGTCGATGGCATCAGCTACATCGCGGTGATTGCTTCTCTTTTGATGATGCGGATCACCCCTGACCAGGCTCAGCGCGCAACGACGTCCATGATCGTTCAACTCAAAGAAGGCTGGACATATGTCGCTGGGTTCGCGCCGATTCGCTCCATCCTGCTGCTGTTTGCTCTACTGAGCCTGATGGGCTGGCCCTTCATGGTGCTGATGCCCGTGTTCGCTGCGCAGGTCCTGCATGGCGGCCCACACACGCTCGGCTTTCTGATGGGGGCCGTCGGCGTTGGCTCGTTAGTTTCCGCGCTGTCGATGGTGATGCGGCGTTCGGTACGCGGGCTCACGAAAATGATTCCGATCGCCGCCGCAGTCTTCGGCGTCGGCCTGATCTGTTTCGGCCTTTCCCATTTTTTATGGCTCTCGATGTTGATGATGCTCGTCACCGGTTTCGGCATGATGCAGGGTTTGACCGGAAGCAATACGATCATCCAGACGCTCGTTGACGAAAAGATGCGCGGACGCGTGATGAGCTACTACACCATGGCCTTTGTCGGCATGGCCCCGTTCGGCAGCCTGCTGGCCGGCGCTCTGGCCCATGTGATCGGCGCGCAACGCACGGTTATCGTGAGTGGTGTTGCCTGTATCCTGGGGTCCATCTGGTTTACGACCCGCCTGAAGGCCATTCGCAAGGATATGCGCCCGATTTACGAGCGCCTGGGAATCGTGCCACAGAGAACTCCTGTCGGCGAAGCGCCGAGAGCTGAGCCCGAAGCATTAAGATAGCAACGCAAGAGGACGTAACCGATGGGCCGAAGCGAAGACCTGGAACGAATCGCGCTGCAGGAAAAGGAACTCACATTGCCGCATCTCGATGCCGAGACGGCGTGGAATCTTGGATCAAAGCTGCGCGCGATGGCCGCCGAGCGCAAACTGGCAGTCGTGATTGACATTCGCCGCTTCGGACAGCCGCTCTTCTACGCTGCTATGGAAGGCACAACTCCAGACAATGTCGAGTGGGTCCGCCGCAAGAGCAACGTCGTCGCTCGCTTCCATCGCAGTTCCTACGCCGTCGGTCTGCAAGAGAAAAAGAAGAGCCAGACGATCTATGAGAGTCAAGGCCTGTCCCTCGCAGACTATGCAACCCATGGAGGCTCATTTCCTTTGAGCGTGGAAGGTGCAGGAATTGTCGGCAGCGTTACGGTTTCCGGCCTGCCGATGCGCCAGGATCATGAACTAGTGATCGAAGCGCTGTGCGCGCTGCTGGGTCGAGACTACGAGACGCTAAAGCTTTCGCCGGAATAGCACTACCGGAGGGGAATTTCTTTCAGCACCAGCGATACGGTGTGAGTGGTTGCTCTACGACGAACGGTTAAATGAAGAACAGTCCCGACGGGCTGCGTGAATGCGCTCTGCATAGTGTCGTCCGTCGGCGGTTCGCCGTCGATCCGGGTGATGACATCGTCTGCTTGCAAACCGACCCTGGCTCCGGGGCCGCGAGGAATAACGGTCTTGATTTTCAAGTTGTCACTATTGTTGTCGAGCATCAGGCCGGCGCGGTTGAAGATATCGGCTTTTCCGTAGTTCGCGTTTTTCTCGAGGTACATTTTTCTATGGGGTCCATCGAAGACAATATTGAACTGTCGCAGGATATGGAGACCGATGTTTCCGGCAACCGTGGTGGATGACTCCGCACCTTGCGAGTCGGTGGAGAGGACGGTGATGGGCCGGACAACTTCGTATTTGCCCATCAGCAGCGTGTCTACGCGCGTGAAGTATCCCTGGTCGGCCCCGCCCCAGCCTTCGCCGGCATATCCCCGAATTTTGGCTCGGTAGTGTTCGATGAGCTTGTGCTGCTTAACAAGTGGGGCATAGAGCGACAGGGAGTACATGTCCCCGGTGTCGATCCCGAACACATTGTCGATGCCGTCCACGGTGGCCTCAGCGAGAAGAGTGCCATCCTGTGAGTGGATCGGAACCGCGGCACCGCTACCGGTATAAGCAAATCCCTCCTTGGAATAGAAGGTGATTTCCTCTTTCTCGAAGTCGACGCGGATGGGCAGATTCTGTAACAGGAGATCGCCGACGAAGATGCCCTCCTGGTCCCTCGCAACGGGAGTATCGACCACAGCGAACAACTGATCGGACATTGTGAGGCCGCCGATGTTGATGGTCGCGACCTTTACTACCTTTGCGGGGACGTCTCCGCCGCCCGCATTAATGGTGGCGGCTCCTTCGAACTTGAGGCCGAGGCGTTTGGCCAGACTGGCGGTCATCAGGTTACCGGAGCCAGTGTCGAAGACGGCGTCAAACGGTCCCTGGCCGTTAATGGTGGCTTTGAGCTGAACGCCGTTTTTCGCGTGTACGGTCACGGCGCGGGCAGCGGCGGCAGGCTTATCGGCAGCGTCGGGCGCTGGCGCTGCATTCTGAGCGACAAGAGGCATAAGACCAAGCGCGACCGTTGCAGAAGCAGCGCTAGTCAACAGCAGCTTGAAAGTTCTTGTCCTCAAGGAGCCCTCCGCTGCAATCGTAGAAGATTTTCCAGGATTCGTGCAGGCTCTCCAGACTGCTGTCAATGGCCAGCGCTATTCTTCCAGCAACCTAAATCGCTGAATTCACTCCCAAAATAAAACTCCGCAGTTTGCAGTTAATTTCCGGCATGCGGCGCACAATCAAATTGCCATGGAAATCCGTGCACACCGCGCGCTGGAACCCCCGGGGTCAAACTCAGACATTCAAGCGTTGGAGCAGGAGGAGGATCCTCTTAGAGTGCGGTATGTATGCCCCCCACCCCCCTCCGAAATTTGCGGTTTTCCACAAAATGTTTGCAGATTATTTCGATGTCGATTTCGACCGCTCTTCGCCTCTAGACTGGTAACCAGTGAACCTGAAGGCGACACAACCCCCGGATACCGTAGTCCCGATGCGTGCACTGCTGGCCGGTGCGCGCCGCAAACAGCCCGCGCTGGTCGACCTTGCGCGCAAACTGGTGCAGACTGAGTCGCCATCGGATGTGAAGGCGGCGGTGGATGCCTGCGGGGCAATCGCTGCCGAAGCCGGGCGTGGACTGGGCGGACGCGTCAAGCGCCATCGGCAGCGCAATTACGGCGATGTTCTTGAAATACGATTCGGCCCGCGAACGCGCGCCAGGCCCGACGCACAGAAGCCGGTATTGCTGCTCGGCCACCTCGATACCGTATGGCCCTTGGGCACGCTGAAGCACATGCCGTGCCGCATTGCCGATGGGCGCCTCTGGGGTCCGGGCACACTGGATATGAAGGTCGGCGTGGCGATGGCCTTGACTGCGATTGAGATGCTGGCCGAGGCAGCGCTGCTCGATCGCGAGGTCATCCTGCTGCTGAACAGCGACGAAGAGATCGGAAGCCCGGTGTCGCGGCCGATCACGGAGAAGATTGCGAGCGACAGCGGCGCGGTGTTTGTGCTGGAGCCGGCCCAGGGACTTGCCTACAAGACGGCGCGCAAGGGAACGGGGAACTGGCGCATCGATATTCGCGGAGTGGCTGCGCATGCCGGCGTCGATTTTGAGAAAGGCGCCAGCGCGCTGTGCGAGTTATCGCGCGTGATAGGCATCGTGAGCGACTGGACTGAGTTGAAGCGCGGATTGACGGTAAGCGTGGGCGTTGCCGGCGGAGGCACCAAGACCAACGTAATCCCCGCCGAAGCGTTTGCCGAGGTAGACGTGCGGATCGCGAAGGTCTCCGACGGACCGCGGATCGAGCGCAGATTTGCGGTGCTGAAAGCGGCAGACAAGCGCTGTGCCCTTACCGTTACCGGCGGCATCAACCGGCCCCCCATGGAGCGCACGCGCGGCACAGCGAAGCTTTTTGCTCAGGCTCGTGCGCTTGCTGGCGAACTTGGTTTCTTTCTCGATGAAGCGTCCACCGGCGGCGCATCGGACGGTAACTTCACTTCGGCTCTCGGCATTCCTACGCTCGACGGAATGGGAGCGGTTGGCGAAGGCGCGCATGCCAGCCATGAGTCTGTCGTACTCGAGCACCTTGGGCCGCGCACTGCGCTGCTGGCGGGAATGCTGGCGCAACCAAATTGAGTACTTATGCCGCGTCCCGGCGCGGATTACCATGACATCGGTACCGGAGGTTGATTCTCATGCGTCGTATCTCTTTCTGGATCGCGATCGGAATCGTATGGACGGCGATCGGTATTGCCGCGGCACAGACTCCCCCGCAGTCGCCGTCGGGCATTGACGCTGTCATGGCTTATGCAGGCACATGGAAGGTGCATGGCGAACACTTTGCGACGGCCTACAGCCAGGTCGGCAAAGAGGACAAGACGCTGCGCAACGATTGCTGGAAAAGCGGGGCGTATGTGGCGTGCAACCAGTATGTCGACGGGGATTCTAAGGTTTTACTGATCTTCACTTACATCGACAAGGAGAAGATGTACACGACGTACCAGATTCCGCAAGCGGGTGAGGCTGCGAGTTCCGGGCGCCTTCAGATCCAGGGGAACATCTGGACGTTTCCCTGGCAGGTGACCCAGGGCGATACGACCATGTATTTCCACGTGGTGAACGTCTTCACCGGTACCGATCGCATCGATTATGCACAGGAGTTCTCACCGGACAACGTCCACTGGACCACGATGGCCAAGGGATCGGAGACGCGGGTTTCGAACTAGTATGGTGAGTCTGAAGTCACTAAACCATGAAAGCAAAAAGCAGATTCTTCGCTCACCACCCCCCAAACTGAACTGCGTTCGGGGCCGCGTTCACTCAGAATGACAGAGCCGAATGTGGAGAGAATTTCAGCCTGAAAAAACGTGTTTGGGATTTTCGACTCTCACCTGACGGGGTGAAAGGCGTAGTTTTGAACAAAGAAGTACGCGGCGGTCATGAAGCCGATGGCGGCAACTGTTCTGCGCATGACGGCCTGGTTGATCAAACGGCTGTAGTGGGCGCCGATGTATCCGCCCAACGCCGCCAGGAGTGCCATCTCCAGGCAAAAGCTCCAATGCACGCGCCCCGCAAGGATGAACGAGACGGCCGGGATTCCGATGGAAACGGTTGCCGTGAGCACTTTCAGCGCATTCATCTCGTGGATGTCGTTGACACCGCACAGGCCAAAGAGCGCCATCACGAGAAAACCACCTCCGGCGCCAAAGTAGCCAACGTAGACGCTGACGACGACCATCCCCACGATGAGCAACGTGCTGTGGCGCTTGCCGTCCGACCGGGTTTGGAGCCAGCGTCCCAGAGGAAAGCTGAGCACAAACATGATGGCCGCAAACAGGAGGAGCCACGGCAGCAGCTGGCGGAACATGACGTTTCCGGTTCGCAGCAACAAGAAACCGCCGAACCACCCGCCGACGCCTGACGCAATGCCGAGGGGAAGCAACTCCCAGCCGTACTCGCGCAGTTCCTTGCGGAAGGCGATCATTCCCGTCAGCTGGCCCGGCCACAACGCGACCGTGTTGGTGGCCTGCACCGTAACTGCGCCAACGCCGACAACGACTGCGCTGTCAAACAAAGCAGGAAGAGACAGGAAGGATCCGCCGCCGGCGATGGCGTTGAGAACGCCCGCTAAGAACGAAGCGGCGGGCAGCCAGGAAAGATGAAGGAGCTGAAGGAAAAGTTCGACCATGAGTCACTGTAGCGAGTGGGGCATAAAGCCAACATAAGATTTCAGAATTCCAGGACGTTCGGGAGGGGGTGGAGTGCCTGTTACACTCCCGATGAGAACAAATAGGAGCCTCCTTTCGCAATGAAACAATTCATTCTGAGCATTTTTTTGTCGGCCGCCGCCGCAGCCGGTCTTGCCCAAACTCCACCCAAATCCGCGGCTCCGACGGCTACCGCCAAGCCGGCCGCGACCGCGAGTGGTGTAAAGTTGCCTCCCGGCGTTCCGCCCGTACACGTAATCGTGAAGACGGCGTTCAGCTTGCGTTACCAGGACATCCGCGTCGGCAAGGGTGCTGATGCGGAGCCGAACAAGATCTACAAGGTGAACTACACAGGGTGGCTCGCGGCCGACGGACATAAATTCGATTCATCCTATGATCACAAGACACCGGTGATGGGGAAAGACGGCAAACCTGAACTAGGTGCCGACGGCAAGCCCAAGATGAATGATGGCGAGCCCATTAGCTTTCCGCAGGGCTTTGGACGAGTGATCCCGGGCTTCGATCAGGGGTTCACAGGCATGAAGGTAGGCGGCAAGCGCCGTCTCCTTATCCCATGGCAGTTGGCGTACGGAGCTCGCGGGCGCCCCGGACCGAATGCTGCGAATCCCGGGATTCCGCCCAAGGCGGACCTGATTTTCGATATTGAGCTGGTCGATGTGAGCGAGATGCCGGCGCCGCAGGCTCGCCCTGGAATGGTGAATGGCCCGAATGGCCAGCCGATGCGGATGACGCCGCACCCACCCGCGCCGGGAGCTTCTGGGACTCCGGCAACGCCGCCGCCATCGACACCGCCTGCAACAACTCCGCCTCCAGCGAGCACAACGACGACTCCGCCGCAGGACAAGCCGCAGTTGTAATGAGGATCAGGCAACGCCGGAAGTTTCCGTTTCGGGCAATTCCGGCGTCGGCGCCTGCAGCAAGCGCGTGTAGTCTTCAGTCGAGTTTGGGGTGCAGCTTGTTGAAGCCTGTCGCCTGCTGATATGCATGAGCGAAGGCAGCGAGTTTGGCGTCCTCATAGAGACCAGCAAGGAATGTAATTGAAACCGGTGTTCCGGGTCCGCCGATGTTGTCGTTCCCGCCATCATCGGTTTTTGGAGGCCTCGGCGCATCGCTGCCGCGCAGGCCATTGGGCACAATGAGAGCGGGATGGCCAGTGAGATTCGTAGCCACCAACTGCTGCCCGCCCGAGGAACCGACGATGATGTCTACCTTGTCGAACAGGGCAGAGACTTGTTGGATGGCCAGCGTGCGTGCCCGATTCGCCTGGATGTAATCGACAGCTGAGTAGAAGCGTGCGACGCGGAAGGCGTTGGGCCAATCTCCCGGGCTCTGTTCGGTGAGAAGGCGGTCGCGGCCGCTCAGTGTGAGGTCGTCGAATGCGGCTGCAGCCTCGGCGGTGAGCAACGGCACCATTGCTCCGTAGGGAAGCTTGGGGAGCTCCACCGGGATGAGGTTGATGTTCATGGTGCGGAGCTTGTCGAGGGCGGCAAGGTCGTAGCGGCGATCGTAATCGCGGCGGACTCGGCCGGCTGTGCGTGAGGCTTCGCGCTTTTCGCGCTCCGCTTTCTCGTCCGGGGTTTCACCGGCCGGAGGCGGGGGAAGCTTGAAAGGCGGAGGCTGGTCGAAATCGCCTTGGAGATAGCCGATGCGCAGCGCATGGATGTCGATGTCCGGATTCCACTGAAACGGAGCGCGATGCGCGGAAGCATCCTTCCCGTCGGGGCCGTGGATCGCATTTAGAACGAGCGCACAGTCTTCGGCGGAGCGGGCGATCGGGCCGAGTTTGTCCATCGTCCAGCTGAGGGCCATGGCGCCGGTTCGCGGCACGAAGCCGAAGGTCGGACGCAGGCCCGTGGCTCCGCAGCGTGTTGACGGAGAACTGATTGAGCCAAGCGTCTCAGATCCGATGGCGAAGGCTACGCATCCGGCAGCCACAGAGCTGGCGGCGCCGGCAGAGGAGCCGCTGGAACCTTGCGTGGGATTCCACGGATTGCGGGTCTGACCGCCGAACCACTTGTCGCCCATAGCAAGCGCGCCGAGTGTGAGTTTTGCGACAAGCACCGCTCCGGCTGCATCGAGCCGCTTGACCACGGTTGCATCTTCGTCGAACGACTGGTGCTCGAATCCGCCCGCGCCCCAGGTTGTGGGGTAGCCCTTGACGGCGAGCAGATCCTTTGCGCCCCACGGAATGCCATGAAGCGGACCGCGATATTTGCCTGCGGCGATTTCGGCGTCAGCTTGTTTTGCCTGAGCCAGTGCGCGCTCCTCGGTGAGCGTAATAACGAAGTGCAACTTGGGGTCGTAGCGTTTGAGGCGGGCAATGTACATTTGCGTGAGCGCGAGAGAGGTAAGCTTGCGTGCATGCAAAAGGTTGGCTAGCTCGCTGACAGAGGCAAATGCGAGGTCCTCAATATTCGAGGGCGCGGTGACATTCGGATTGGGCTCCCATGCCTTTGCGCCGGATGGCTCCTGCATGCCCGCAGGTTTCTCCGCAGCCGCGGGCAGGGGATGGAAGACGAAGGCCGGCGTAACGGAGTTGGCCAGTTTCAGCTTGCGAACTGCTTTGATGGAGCCGTTGTCATCGGTGAGCCCATCGATCATCATCTTCTTCTGTTCGTCGGTGAACGGCCCAATGCCGGCGAGGATTGCGGCGTGATCGATGATTTCCGGCGTGATTTTCGGCGACTTCGACTGATCGGTTTCCGGCGACTCCTGCGCCTGGACGGCGAGGGTGTAGAGCACTCCGGGGAACAGGGTGGATGTGATGCCGGCGCGGCTGCAGGCGGCGAGGAAACCTCGACGGTCCAGGGGCATTGGGTTGTCCTTGTGAGACGGGGATGGTGCTTCGCCAACTATAACCGAGCAAGTCCGGGATAGCCGAGGATTGTCAGGTGGTCATGCGGTCGGGCGAGATGGCTGCGAGGGGCCATTGTTTGAGGGAGAGGTTTGTTCCCGCCACCAGTTCGATCTGGAGTTCGGTTTTGCCGGGCTCCAGAGTGTATACCCGGCTGGTCAGCGCTTCGCGGCCTGCGATGAAAGACTCAATCACCGATGCATCCAAGAAGATGCGCAGCGCGTCGCCGGTTTTGGGCTCCGGAGGCAGCGCAAACTTTACGGTGCCGCAGGTGACAAGATGCGCGGAAGCATCGACCAGCAGTTCCCAGACGACGCTGCCCCGTGTAAGGAGGCGAACCGCGATCTTCGATTTCGTTTCTCCAATGGGGATGTGCAGTTCTCGGCGCAATGCAGTGAGGGTTTGCCTGAGTGGGGAGCCGGGTTGCAATGTCGACGTCTCTTCCGCGTCGCGCAGGGTTTCGACTTCGAGGGCGGGATTCATCTCGAGTTCGCCGTCTTTGTTCACGGTGAGTACACGCGGAAGGCCCATGACGCCGGACCATCCGGCGGCGGCGAACTGAGCGTCGGGGCGCGTTTCGCGGATCCACCCCCAGAGGATGCGGCGGCCGTCGGGAGCGAGAAAACTCTTCGGCGCGTAGTAGGAGCCATGGTCGAGCACGCCGGTGCGCATGGGGATATAGCGGTGGCGG
The DNA here is from genome assembly GCA_963830285.1 of uncultured Acidobacteriaceae bacterium. Lineage (GTDB taxonomy): Bacteria > Acidobacteriota > Terriglobia > Terriglobales > Acidobacteriaceae > Telmatobacter. The sequence goes on along the minus strand of CAWHLU010000002.1, from coordinate 32,826 downwards.
AGCGGGTCGTATTCGCCGGTGGTCCAGAAGACCTGGTTTTCTGTGGAGTAGAGCAGGCAGTGCCGTCCGTTCAAAGAAAAGAAGTCGGGGCACTCCCACATTTCGCCGCTGTCGCAGGGATTGACGGCAACCTTCCCGTTCGGCTTGCCCTGCACGAGCTTATGGAGATACTCCCAGTGACGCAGATCGCGGGAGCGATAGAGCAGGACGCATCCGCCGATGCCGCGCTCGCCGGAACCGATGCCCAGGTACCAGTCGTCGCCTTCCCGCCACGGGCAGGGATCGCGGAAGCCGGTAACGTAGACGCCTTGCGGCGGGGTCGCGATGATGGGCGTCTCGAGCTTTTTCCAATGGAGCAGCTGGTCGTCTTCGGCGGTGGCCAGCATCTGCGTCTCGCGGAGCTTGTCGTTGCCATCGTGAATCGTGGTCTCTGATGGCGGAGCATTCTGCACGCCGGTATAGATGAATGCGGGCTTGCCGTCAAACACAACCGCCGATCCGCTGAAGCAACCCTCGCTGTCGGGACCACCCGGCGTGGGCGCGAGCGCGATGGGTAGATGACGCCAGTGCACCATGTCAGGGCTGATGGCGTGGCCCCAGTGCATGTCGCCCCAGACGGCTGCGTGCGGATTGAGCTGATAGAAGAGGTGGTATTGCCCCTTCCACCAGATGGGGCCGTTGGGATCGTTCATCCAGTTGTGCGGCGGGAGCAGATGATACTCAGGCCGGAGAGGATCGTGCGCGATGTCTGCAATGTGGTCCGAGATCGCGGCACTTCGCGCCGGGCCCAGCAGCAGCCCGCTTGCCGTTCCCAAACCAAGCGACTTCAAGAAAACACGACGATCCTGCTTCATGGGTTGGGCAAGAACTCCCAAGCAACTATAACGCCGCGGGCAGATCGGGTTGCGATTCGGCTGACGGCAATTGCCGACGTTGTCAAGATTCCGAAGGACCGCGATTGAGACGGCATGGAGAGATGACAGGAAAAGCAGAATCTTGCGTCAATTTGCAACACTTGGCGGAGATCGGTGTCTGAACCGGAAAGCGCCCGACCGAGGGCGTGGAAGCACACGCAACTTGGAGACAATCTGAGGACAGAAGATATGCGCAAAGCACTCGCACTTGCTGTACTGGCATTGCCCTTTGCAGTTGCCGGTTGTTCGCACCCGCAGCCGGTTGTTTATGCTGCACCGCCCCCGCCGCCGGCATACACAGAGATCGCCCAGCGCGGATTTCATGACGGTTTCGATGCCGCAAGGCACGATATCGCCAAGGGATTGCCACCGCGCGCCGATCGGCATCCACGATTCCGCAACCCACCTGTACCGCCGCCCGCAATCGAAGACTATCGCCACGGTTTTCGCGAGGGGTATCAGCAGGCCTACCACAACGGACCGACACCTCCGCCTCCGGGCTACTGAGACCTGCAAAGACCTAGAGCGGCAGATGGATGTGTGAGCCTGCCGCTCTACTGGTTGGCGCGAGTCAGTTTGAGCGTGTAGGCATATTTACACGAAGCGTTTGACGGTAGGGTTACATCGAGGGCATCGGCAGTCTGCGTGAAGCTGACCCTGTCAGTCGAACCGAGCAACTGAACATTGCCGACGGGAATGGATCTACCCTCGTGCGCATTGCCCAGTGCGTGGATGGTTGCTTTTCCGTCGGTGGGACAGGCCATTCCGATGGCGTAGACGGCGTCTCCTTTTGCCGTGAAGCGGAAGTCGGCGGGCGTGTACGGTTTTACATCGGTATCGTGGAATGCGCCGCCTTTAACCTGGGTTGGACCTTCACCGAAGGTCTTCCACGGGGTGGTGGCGTAGATGGCTTCGCCATTGACTTTGAGCCATGAGCCAATCTCGATCAGTGTGGTGCGGACTTCGTCGGGGACGGTGCCGTCGGAGCGTGGGCCGAAGTTGAGCAGCAGGTTGCCGTTTTTGCTGACGATATCGACGAGCTGATGCACAAGGAATTCAGGCGACTTGAAGGTGTCGTGCTCGATGTATCCCCATGATGCGTTGCTGATGGAGGTGTCGGTCTGCCAGTGATCGGCGATGATGTGATCCTGCTGGCCGCGTTCGAAGTCGCGGGTGCCGGACTTCCAGTTCAACGAATAATCCTTGAAGTCGATGACGCCGGTGTAGCCGTGGGCCGCGGCGAAGTTGTAATAGAAGGCCGTGAATTCGGTGACGGCGCGGCGGAAGTTGGGCTGGCCGATCCACCAGTCAAAGTAGACGATCTCGGGCTTGTATTTCTCGACGAACTCGGTATCGCGGGCAAGCCAGTCGCGCGTCCAGGCGTCGCTTACCCAGGTCCAGTCGTCGTCGAGGCCGTGGGCGTCTCCGGGTGCCGCGAACCATTGATGCGCCGGGCCGTAGAGCGAAGCGTACTTCGGATCGTTGACGTCGGAGCGGGTGGTGCGGCCGAAGGAGTAGAAGAAGTTGTGCTCGGCGCGGTGGGAACTGAGTCCGAAATGCAGACCCTCGGCGCGCACGGCGGCGGCGAGTTCGGCGAGCGTGTCGCGTTTCGGCCCCATCTTGACGACGGTCCAATCGGAGAGGTGGGAGTCGTACATGGAGAAGCCGTCGTGATGCTCGGCTACGGGAACGACATATTGCGCGCCGGAGGCTTTGAAGAGCTGCGCCCATTCGGTGGCGTTGAAGTGCTCGGCGCGGAAGAGGGGAATGAGATCTTTGTAGCCTCTTGAATCGTCGCCATTCGCGAAGTGCTGTTTGAAGTTTTTGTAGGCGCCGTTCTTTTCGTCGTACATGTTGCGCGGGTACCACTCGTTTTCGGCGGCGGGAACGGAATAGACACCCCAGTGAATGAAGATGCCGAATTTGGCGTCCTTATACCACTGCGGCTGCTGGTAATGGATGAGCGTGGCCCAGTCCGGACGATAGGGACCGTCGTTCGCCTGGCGGTCGGCTTCGGCGAGAAGGCGATTGCGCTCCGCATCGTATTTGCTGACCGACTGCTGCCATTCGCGATCGATCTGTTCCGCGGATTTCACATCTTGCGTGGGTGCGAGAGGATCGGAAGTTGAGGAAGGCGCCTGGGCAAAGAGCAGAGGGAAGGCAACGGAGAGAAGTGCTAGCAGAAGAAAATGTTGGATTTTCATACGCGGGAATCGTAATTGATTGGGAACGGCCCTGCAAACGCTTTCATTGATCCTGGTCTCGGCCATTCAACCCAGTCTATCTATCGATGCGTCGAGTCTCTCGGAGGAATGCAACCGTAGGTGTAGGTCAACGGAAACAAAGCAGGCACCGGATTGGCGTCTCCTGAGCTATATTGCGTGGACTTGCGCAACGACGGGACGATCGCAAAACAGTCGCCAGGAGATCTGGTGCGATAAAAATCAAATTGCTCGCGGTATTGAAAGGCCATGTCACCAATCGAAACATTGGGATCCGCGATCGCCTCATTGAAGAGAGCGCGCATTTTAGAATCGGGAAGGATAGGCAGACCATCTGCGAGGGCTTTTCTCGCTCCTTCCATGCGTGATACTGAATCAATCCAGACTAGCCAGCCGACAGCTTGTTGACGCTCGTTCGGCGTCTCGCTCTTGATCTGGCGCGTCACGACCTGCCAAAATTTATCCGCGCAAATCGGGGATGCATTGCACGCCTCAGATGCTGTCAGGCGATGCACCGCAATGTCGCGAATCCAAGGAGCTTTGTCTTCGAGCGCGGCGAGATAGGGTGCAAAACCAGATCGTCCGGCACTGGAATCGATCGCGAGGAAACGTTGCATACCACCGATCAATTCAGTCTGGCCGGGGTCCTTCAAATCAATCACGCCGGGAACATAGACGAACCTGTCGCTTTTGTAGGCAAGAGTAAATCCCAAAACATAGCGATTGCCCACCTTGGGCTCGGAGAAATCCAATGCTGTCGGTCTGTAATTGGAAACCTCGGTAATGGGCACATCGCTTTGTGATAAAGGAGTCGGTGCCCATTGAGATTCAACGTCAAAATCGGCAAGCGGGCCATCACCGCGTATCAGTTGCTCAACGTGAAATCGAACGATTGTTTTGGGGGTCGAGGCATCTGGCAATTCAACGCTGATGATTTTCGCGATCGCAATCAAATAAAAACTTGGTTCGAGCGCAATCGCGATATTTGGTGTTTTGAATACCGAGGACTGTCGATTGAGCTCTTCCCGTGCGAGCCGTCTGGATTCGTTAATCGCATTCAGCTGCTCAGGACTGAATGTGCCAACGATGCCCGGAATCCTCTGCGGGTCTTGACAAAACGCCGGCATCCCGGCGAGCAGAATAGCTGCGAAGACCTTTGATCGGGATGCCCGGAGCATCATGTCCCTCAAGTAGCAAACCACAACATAAAGGCAGATTAGCTCCAGAAGTCCAAACATGCCAGCACGGTCTATCGCCGGATCCAATAGCACCAGGAGAATTTTGCAGTTGACATATTCCTATATGGGTATATATTAGTTTTCATCATGGCTCGAGCGGCAACAACCTCGGATGCGTTCAATGCTGTAGCGGAGCCACGGCGGCGGGAGATTCTGACGCTGCTTGCGGGGCGCGAGCACTCCGTTAACGAGATTGTGGCCGTACTTCGCGTCGACCAGCCTTCGGTATCAAAGCATCTGCGCGTGTTGCGGGACGTGGGGCTGGTGCGCATGCGTTGCAACGGACGGCAGAAGCTGTACAGGACGAATGCGGAAGGCATTCGGCCGTTGCACGAATGGGCGTCGGAATTCGAACGCTATTGGAACCATCAGTTAACTCGCGTGAAGGAGCGGGCCGAGAAGCTTGCAACCGCCCGCAGAATGACCGAAACAGGCAGCACCCCAGACACAAAGGAGGATCAATGATCGGAAACGCCACCACAGCTATTGAGGATCTGACTCTGCTCGTAGAGCAGGAGATTCATGTGCACGCATCGCTCGAAGATACGTTCGCCGCGTTGCTGGAACAACTGGGCCCCGGAAACGAAGTGGGCAACGACCGCATGATGCCGATGGTGCTGGAAGCGTGGCCGGGAGGCCGCTGGTATCGCGACCTCGGAGCCGATAACGGACATTTTTGGGCGCACGTGCAGGCCATCAAACGGCCGACGCTGCTGGAGTTTTGCGGACCCCTGATGATGTCGCATCCGGTGGCCAACAACGTGCAATACAGGCTGAGTGAAGAGCCGGGTGGAACCCTCATCAAGTTCCGTCACTCCGGTTTCGGGCTGGTCCAGGAAGATCACCGCAAAGGCGTGGTCGGCGGCTGGAGCTACATTCACGGAAAAGTTCGCGAACGCGCGGAAGCCTCGCCCACGAAGTGAGCCGGCCCGTCACAACATTCAGATTCCCCGGACACAAGGAGGTCTCCCATGTCGCTTACACAAACAGCTATTGCCGATTCCATTGCGCAGGCATTTCTCGAGGAATTCGAAACGCAGGCGCCAATTTCTCGCCGGTTTCTAGAGCGGCTGCCCGACGACAACCTCACCTGGAAGCCGCATGAGAAATCGATGACTGCGGGACAACTCGCGTACCACATCGCATCTGTACCGGGTGGGGTTGTCCGCTTCGTGCAAACCAACCCGGCGCAGGTACCGGACTTTGCGGCTTTTCCGCAGCCGGCGAGTCGAGACGAAATCCTGCAGAAATTCGACGAAAGCGTAGCCGCTGTGCGCGAGATGCTTCCTGCAATCGACGATGCGGCGATGAACGAAACGTGGAGGCTGATGGCGGGCGGGCAGGATGTGCTTGTGCAGCCGCGTTGGCGGTTCCTGCGAGACGTGATGTTCAGCCACGTTTATCAGCATCGCGGCCAGTTTAGCGTCTACCTGCGCATCCTGAACGTTCCGGTGCCCGCAAGCTGGGGCCCGAGCGGGGATGAGCCACCACTGTTCATGCAGAGGGGCTGATCCGAGACATCGAGGAGGAGCCTATGTGCCCGTTCTGCCTTGCTACCGCTGCCGTTGTGGCAGCGAGCGCCTCGGGAACCGGCGGCGTTGCAGCGCTCTTCACCGGCAAGCTGTTGCGGAGAGCGAATCGAAAAACGTTCACGAAAGCAACCGACACGAAGGAGGTTCAACATGGCTACGATGACAACGGCACCGAAGCTATCGAAGGTGGTGTCACACAGCGAATGGATTGATGCGCGCAAACAGTTTCTTGCGAAAGAGAAGGAGTTTACCCGGCTGCGCGACGAACTCAGCCTGCAGCGTCGCGAGTTGCCGTGGGAAAAGATTGAGAAGGATTACGTATTTGAAGGACCCCGCGGCAAGGAGACACTTGCCGACCTATTTGACGGGCGTAGCCAGCTGGTTGTCTATCACTTCATGCTTGGCCCGGGATGGGCGGTTGGATGTCCCAGTTGCTCCTACCTGTCCGACCATTTCGACGGAATGACGAATCACCTGGCGCATCGCGATGTAACGCTGGCTGTGGTTTCGCGCGCTCCGTATGCGGAGATCGATGCGTTCAAGAGGCGCATGGGATGGAAATTCCACTGGGCCTCGTCGTTCGGATCAGACTTCAATTACGACTACCATGTATCGGCGACGCCGGCAGAGAAGGGGACAGGAACGGTCGACTACAACTACACCATCATGGAGTTTCCGAGCGAGGAACGGCCCGGCGCGAGCGTGTTCTTCAAAGATACGGACAGTCAGATATACCACACGTATTCAACCTATGCGCGTGGGCTCGACATCCTGGTTGGCACTTATAACTTCCTCGACCTCGTGCCGAAGGGGCGGGATGAAGACGGACTAGCCTTTTCGATGGCGTGGGTTCGCCATCACGACAAGTACGATGGCGGATACTTTGTCGATCCCACGGTTGAATATAAGCAACCACCGATGGCGAAACAGGGCTCCTGCTGCGCCGACGAGCACCACGGGTAAACGGATCTCTCTTTGGTTTGTGGGGGAAGGCCGAGAAGCCTTTACGCAAAATGAAACGGGACCGCTGGCGCCCCATCCGGCCGCGGTCCCACAGTATTTGACTTCGCGGCTACTTTCTGGCGTCGCTGATCAGTCCACGGGCGCGGGCTAGTGCGTCGGAGCGTTTCTGTATCTCGGCCTTCACATCGATTAGACCGGCCTCTTGCCGCGGTGGGCGCTGAGCGAACTGGTCCAGGCGTTTTCGCCCATCGTCGACCACCGTATTGACGGTGGTCAGCACTTTCGGCATCACTTCGTGGAAGTGCGCGACCTCTTTCTGCGCGAGTTCGGGGTGATAGCCGAGGCGGTCTCCTGTCTGCATTGCATCGATCAGGACGTCCGGTGGAGTGGCCACGGGCGGAGTCATGTTGAGCGCGTTATAGGTTTCACGGAGGCGCGCCATCGCACCATTGAAGCCGTCGAGCTCATTGCGGCGGGCGGTGAGGCCGGCAGCGCGACGGACTTCGATGGTCACCTTCGATTCCGTGCTTGCGGCGGCAACGGGAATGATGGTCGTGAGCGAGTTGCCCTCGAAGCTCCAGCCGCGGGGGCAGCGCGTACAGGCAGCGCTGCTCGGGCTAACCGCAACTCCATTCACAGTCACTGAATCTGGAGGCCAGTCTGCCGGAAGCTTCAATGTATAGCCGCGCTCCTTCAGCATGCCGGGGAAGCTGCCTTCCACAGGCCCGATGTCGACGCGCAGCGTATCGCCGTTTTGCGCAGCCTTGATAGGCGTGCGTGTAAAGACGCCGTGCTGATACTCTTCAGCCACGCCGTTATCTTCATAAACCGTATAGCTTGAGTTGGCTCCCGGCTCGAGCGGCCAGACATTGACTATGAGCGGATCGACAGGCTTTTCACCGGTGTAGCTCATCTGGGCCTGCATGGGCACAATGGCGCCAGCCTTGAGATACACCGGAGTCTGCTCGATCGAGAAGCTGCGATCCACCGATGTTGGTCCGGTGAAGTGCTTGCCGGTCGGCCATTCGATCCATTCGCCCGTGGGGAGCCAAACCTTTTCTGTCGCGAGGCCTGAGGTTTTGTCGCCCGCGGTCACCACGGGGGAAACCAGCATCTGGTCGCCGAAAAGATACTCATCCTTGTGGTCGTAGGCTTCGCTGGCCTCAGGCCAGTCGTAGTAAAGCGGCCGTAGAAAGGCGATGCCAGTGTCGTAAGTGCGCCGCGCCTCAGTGTAGATGTAAGGCTGCAAGGCATAGCGCAACTGGAAGGTTGCACGAAGGATAGACGAGAATGGCTCCGGATAGGCCCAGATGCGCCGCTCCGATTCGGGATTCTTCGTTGTGTGGGTGCGCAGGATAGGGCTGAATGCGCCGAACTGAACCCAGCGGGTGAACAATTCCGGATCGACCGCGCCAGGCATGTGGCCGCCTATATCGTGGCTCCAGTAGGCGTAGCCGACGTTGGCCGCGGTTGCGGTAAACCACGGCTGGAAGGCAAGTGAGTCCCAGACGGAAACGGTGTCGCCGGAGAAGCCGATCTGATAGCGATGGTTGCCGAGGCCGCCCCAACGATGGAAGAGGATCGGACGCTTGCCTTCGCGTTCCTGATCGGTGAAGTGCACGTAGTTGATCCACCAGGTTGGCGTGACTCCGGCCATCTTTGTGTTCTGTTCCTGCTGCCAGTCGAGCCACCAGAAGTCGATGCCCTGCTTCTCGAGGGGATGGAGGACGAGATTGAAGTAGTTTTCGGCGAACTTCTTGTTGGTGATGTCGTAAGGCACGTATTGTTTGGTCGCGGGATCGATGCCCATGGCCTTCGCCATTGTAGGGTAGCTACTTTCCCACGGCTGAATACCGGAGGCGGGATGAAGGTTCAGGCTGGTCTTCAGATGATTCGCATGAAGCCTATCGAGGAACAATTCAGGGTAGGGGAAGAGCACGTCATTCCAGGTATAGCCGCTCCAACCGAGAGAATGATTGGACTGATCCATGCCATTTTTGCCGCCTTCACCCATGGCCTGGAGTTGCTCTTTGCTTTTGTGCCAGCCCATGTCGATGACGAAGACGTCGAGTGGCGTGGAATTTTCGTGGAAACCACGAATGATTTCCTCAATCTCCTGGTCGCTGTAGTCCCAGTAGCGCGACCACCATGTGCCGAAGGCGAATCGCGGCGGGAGCGGGATGCGGCCGGCGACGCGCACGTAGTCGCCGAGGGCCTTGCGATAGTCGTGTGCATAGCCGAAGAAGTACAGGTCCTGGCGTTCGCCGGCGGGCCGCTCGATCACCCATGGCCAGGGGCTCCTCTCACCTTCTTTGAAGCTGAAGTTTGCGGAATCGAAGAGGGGCCGCGTCGAGTCGTCTACAAGTGCCCAGCCGGAGCGGGACACGAGACCCTGCTCAATGGGTTCGCGTGTCTTGGAGCCAAGCGCCCCGTCGAGGGTTCGCGTTGTGCCTTGCAGATTTTCGGAGTCGGTCAAACCCGGATGCCATGTTACCGGCTTGCCATCAACGGTGAGCTCAATGGAAAGATCCTCGGACGTGAACCGGCCACTCGGATCGGCCGATCCGTCGTATCTGAGCGTAAGAGCGGAAGTCTTTATGGTCAGCTTTTGGTCCGCCTCATCCTTCGAGAACTTAGACACGGGCAGACGCCGGTTGATGAAGACGAACGACGCGTGGTCCTCAAACTTGCCGTCGGCGGCCCACTCCATGCGGATCAACTCTGGTGTGAGAACGGTGAATCGCGCGTTGCCATGAATGACCACGCACCTGGGATCGGCAACCGGATCATTGGCGGCCTCCCGCTGCAAGTGCTGTGTGGTTGCGGGTGCTGCTGCTTGCACGACCTGCTGTTTCTGCGCATTCGAATTTGCTTCCTGCTGAAGCGCCTGCGCTGACATCCCGATGGTGGAACTGACGACGAACCCGACTGCGGCAAAGTGAAGCAAGGAAGTACGCACCGATTTCTCCTTTGTTCTTGGTCCATGGGAAGGCTACCACTGGCGGCCGGAATGCGGGACACGAAACGGGGCGACTGAAGAAGCGTCGGCGGGGGTGGAGCCTACTCGCAATGATTTGCGGAATCGAGTTTTTTGAGTGACGGGCAGCATTGGTTGCTCTACGATCTCAGAGTGCGGATCCGGACGGGCCGACACAAGGAAATCCGATGCAGACCATCCTCAAGGACGTTCGCTTAGTGCTCCGGCAGTTGGGCAAGTCCCCCGGCTTTACGCTGACGGTTGTACTGACGCTGGCGCTGGGCATTGGCGCCACCACCGCCGTCTTTTCGCTCGTAGAAGGCATTCTGCTGCGGCCATTTCCGTTTCCGAATCCAGAAAGACTGGTGATTCTCGGCGATCACATCGGCAACGGCGTGAATACTCCGGTGACGGCGCGCGACATTGGCACGTATTCGAGGTCTGCGAGTGCCTTCTCCTCGATGGGAGGTTACGCACTCAGCACCTATGAACTATCAGGTGGGCAGTTTCCTGAGGAGATTTCCGGCGCCAGGATGACGGCGAGTACGTTCGCCACGCTTGGGGTTCACCCGCAACTCGGTCGCGTGATCAATCAGCAGGAGGACGACGGGCATCAACCGGTCGCGGTCATCAGCGATGCGCTCTGGCAGAATCGCTTTCATCGGGATCTCCGGGTGTTGGGCACGGCGATTGAACTCGATCGCAAGACTTACTCGATCATCGGCGTGATGCCGCGAAGCTTCGAATTCCCTCTCGATGCGGGGCGGCTGAACGAGCCACAGCTATGGGTTCCGCTGAGTCTGACTCAAGACGAGTTATCTGAGCAGGCGGCGGGCTTTTTCGGATATCACATTGTGGCGCGTCTGAAAGACGGTGTGACTTTCGCAGCTGCAGCGCAGGATGCGGACCGGGTGGCCCACGAAATCATGCGCAACTTTCCAGCGACGATGACGCAGATCCGCATTCGCGGAGATGTTGCTCCCCTGCATGATTACGTGGTCGGGGAGACGAAGCCCATTCTGCGCGCTTTGTTTGTCGCGGTGGCCATCGTGCTGTTCATTGCCTGCGTGAATGTCGCTGTGCTGCTGCTGGTGCGCGCGATTCGACGCCGCCGCGAATCGGCGGTAAGGCTGGCGCTGGGGGCGCGAGCGTCAACCATCATTCGCGAATCGATGGTCGAGGGTCTCGTGTTGAGCACTGCGGGGGCTTCACTCGGATTCGCGCTAGCCGCAATTGCGGTCCGCACATCGCTTGGATTTTTGCCCGATTCGATTACGCACATTGAATCAGTTTCCGTCGATGGAGGCGTCGTGTTTTTCGCGCTCGCTCTTGCGATTGTGAGTGGGGTTGTTTCCAGCATGGCGCCGGCTTTCGCCGCGGTGAAGGCCAACATTACCGACACGCTGAAGGACGGTTCGCGGGCCGGTTCGGGCGGCAGGACTCATGCGTGGCTTCGTTTCAGCCTGATCGCGGCGGAGATTGCGATTGCCCTGGTTTTGCTGACGACCTGCGGAGCTTTTCTGCGCAGTTATCAAAAGATGCTCGCGGTGGATCCGGGATTCAGGCCCGATCGCGTCCTGGTGGCCGGGTTTCAACTGCCCCTGGACGAATACAAGACCTACTCCGCGGCTGACAATTTCAACCGCGAGGTCGTCGCACGGTTATCGAGCAAGCCAGGCATCGTTTCCGTTGCAGTCAGCAATCTTGTGCCAGGTTCGACTTCGTACGGGCGGGCCGCATACACCATCGAAGGCCAACGGGCCGAGGGATGGAAGCTGCAGTTCGCAACGTTCGGATCAGTGTATGGCGACTACTTCAACTCATTGGGAATCGCGCTGCGGGAAGGGCGAACCTTCAACGAGGGGGATCGCGCGGACGCGCCGCTGGTAGCCATTGTGAACCGTTCAATGGCGGATCACTACTGGCCGGGCCAGAGTGCGATTGGAAAACGCCTTCATGTTGGCAATCCGAAGAAGGGACTGCCATGGGCGACCATTGTGGGCGTTGTGGCAAATACCAAGATGGGTTCGCCCGACACTCCCGATGAGGATCAATGGTACGTGCCGATGGAGCAGCCGGCGATTCTCTACGGTGCCGATCCTTCGGCCAACCTTGTGAATCCGACTGGTGGATTTATCACGGTTCGCTCGGCGCTTCCGGCGGACCAGATTATCCAGACCGTCCGCGATACGATTGCAGGCATCGATCCTTTACTTCCGTTGCAACAGGTACAGTCGATGTCGGCAGTGCTCGAGAACGTGGAAGCGCCGCGTCGTTTCAACACGGACCTGATCACTGTGTTCTCTCTCGGAGCTCTCGTGCTCGCTATTACCGGCATTTACGCCGTGGTCGCATTTTCAATCTCAATTCGAGCGCAGGAGATCGCAATTCGCATGGCATTAGGAGCGCAACGTGGGAACATTGCGCGGCTGGTTCTTCTGTCCGGGACGAAGCTCGCGCTGATAGGGTGCGGTGTCGGCCTGCTTGGTTCTTTCGCCGCTTCGCACATCGTAAGCACATTCCTCTTCAACGTCAGTGCTACAGACCCGCTGATTTATTCTGGAAGCGTCCTCGTAATGATCGCTGTGGCGTTGCTTGCATCGGCACTCCCTGCGATTCGCGCCGCATCCGCCGACCCTGTCGATGCGTTGCGGGCAGTCTAACAAAACTTGCTAGGATCTCGGGAAGTCGAATTGAAATGCAACGCTGCGATCGGACTCGCGCATAACGGCGCGTCGACGGCCGGCAAGCAATTCGGCTGCGCCGACCGTTCCCATCAGGCGGTTCGTCGCGCGGTCGACCACCAGCAGACTCATCAGTCCCGTGGTGGCCATCTCTTCCGCAACTGCGCGACAGGTCTCGTCGGAAAAGACATAGTTTTCCGGGAGTTGATCCTGTCCACCTACCATCACTTCGTCGCCCGGCGGTAGTTCCGACATCACTTCGCCCACGATAAGCAGTTCCAGAGGATCGACGCCGTATTCGCGTGACAGATGATATCCGCGACGCCCGAGCTTTTCTGTGAGGATGGAACGCGGCATGATGAGCGAAGTAACAAGGTACGACGCCGTGCAGGCAAGTACCAGTGGCAGAATTGCGGGCAGGGCGTGGGTAAGTTCGAGAGAAAAAAGGATAGCGGTCAATGGAACGCCGAGAGCGCCGGAGAGCATCGCTCCCATCCCCATCAACGCCCACAGTGCCTGGGTCTGTGCGGGAAGATGAGCGAGATGCGCGGCGGATTCTCCAATCGCGGCGCCGATCATCAATAAGGGAGCAAGCACGCCGCCAGAAGTTCCGGAACTGAGTGAGAAGGCCCACATCAGCGACTTGGCAATCACCAATCCAAGTAGCAACGCGACAGGTGCATTGCCGCGCAGTAACTCGGCGATGTTGTCGTAGCCTACGCCCAGACCGCGGGGAAAGAAGTATCCACCAATGCCAATGCCGATGCCGCCGATGGCCGGCCACCACATCCAGTGAATGTGCATGCGTCCGCAGAAGTGTTCGAATGCGTCTTCGAGGCCATACATCAAACGGGACAGGCCCGCGGCAGCAAATCCTACCAGGATTCCGAGTGGAACAGCGATCAGAAGGGATTGCTCGAGGTGAATGTTTGACGGCAGATCGACGGGAAACAGCGGCCCCGCGCCGAGCCACCAGATACGCAATGCTCCAGCCGTGACACTTGCTACCGCGACGGGAACGAGCGAGCGCGGCCGCCATTCGAAAAGCAGCAACTCGACAGCGATCAGGATTGCGGCGATGGGTGCGGCGAACGTTGCCGACATGCCCGCAGCCGCTCCGGCGACCAGCAGCGTTGTGCGTTCAGCGTCGGAAAGATGCAACCACTGCGCCACCAGAGATCCGAAGGCTCCGCCAGTCATGATGATTGGACCCTCGGCGCCGAATGGGCCGCCGGAACCGATGGCGATTGCCGCGGAGATGGGTTTGAGCACAGCGACGCGAGGCTCGACGCGAGCGCCGCGCAGGAGAATGGCTTCGATGGCTTCGGGAATTCCGTGTCCGCGAATCTTGTCGGTGCCGTATCGCGCCATGAGGCCGACGAGGAACCCCCCGATGACTGGAATAAACAACACGGCCGCGTGGGGTTCGGTCGACCCTGCGGGGCCGACCATGGCGATGCTCAGGCGATGATAGAAAAAGATGTTGGTTGCCAAGGCGATGGCACGCAGCAACAGCACGGCGAGAGCCGCTCCGCCGGCGCCGATGACCGCGGAAACCGCCGACATGAACCAAGTGCGCCGATCGACGGTGAAATCGCGAAGGGACGAGGACCTCGATCTCACAGGGCCTCCTGGGAAACGGAGGCGTACGAATGAAGTTGCACGCGGCGCAGGGACCGAACCAGCCTTGGAGCCATTTCGTTTAACTCGCGTGCGTGATCGCCAGAGAGCTTTTGAAGGACTTGCCGGCCCTTGCGCGTCAGACGGAGGATGGCGCGACGCTTGTCGTCCTTGTCAATGGTTCTCTCGATGAGGCCTTCGTGTTCGGAACGATCGACCAATTCGACGGTGCTGTTGTGTCTTAGACCGAGGCGGCTTGCAGCGTAGGCGATCGTAACGGGTGTGCCTTCGGCAGCACCTGCAACCTGGAGCAGAAGTTGATGCTGCTGAGGCTGCAGGCCAGCATCAATCGATGCGCTTTCGCTGAACTGGAGGAACTTTCGAAGCTCGAATCGAAATTCTGCCAGCGTGGCGAGCAAGTGATCCGAATGAGGGGGATCCGGTTTCATGTAGATATATCGTATCACGATATATATGATGCACGGAGCAGCGCCGGCGATTCACGCCGAGCGTCCGCGTAGGCTAGTCTTGATTTATTAATGGGTTGAGGAGCATTCGATGGATCTGGCGGCAGGGAAGTGGGTGAGGTTCGCATGGCTTCTGGTTGCGATGGCCGGTATTGGATTGACCTCGGCGGCGCAGGATTCGAGCGGAGACATACGGCCTGCTCCCTACCAGGTGGCGTGGCAGGACCTGGAATTCGGCGTCATTCTGCACTTCTCCACCAACACCTTTCTCGATCGGGAATGGGGCGATGGTACGGCGAGTCCCTCGGTCTTCAATCCCATGCAATTTAATCCCGATCAATGGATGGAGGCGATCCGCAATTCAGGCGCAAAGTATGTCGTGCTGGTCGCAAAGCATCATGATGGGTTTTGCCTGTGGCCAACTAGGCAAACGGATTACAGCGTGAAGAGCAGCCCGTGGAGGGACGGCAAGGGAGATATGGTTGGCGATGTGGCGCGCGCGGCGCGGAAGTACGGGCTCAAATTCGGAGTCTATCTTTCGCCCTGGGATCGGCACGAGCCGCGCTACAAGGATTCTGCGGAGTACGACAAGTACTATAACGCGGAGTTGGAAGAGATTGCTCAAAACTACGGCGACCTGGTCGAGTTCTGGCTCGATGGTGCGGGCAGCGCAGGACACGTCTATGACTTCAAGAAGATCATGGAGACGCTTCGAACCTATCAGCCAGATACGGTTGTTTTCGCAGACACGGGTTTGTTTGAATATGGCGACGCACGCTGGGTGGGGAATGAGGCGGGTATCGTCGACTATGAGAATTGGAACGTTATCGATCGGCATGGCTATCGTCGCTGGCGGCCCGTGGAGGCCGATACGCCACTGCGCAACCTGCACTGGTTCTGGCATTCGAACGATGAATCTTCGCTGAAGAGCCTGGAAACGTTGCTCGATACGTACGACAAAACCGTGGGCCGCGGAGCACAACTCATGCTGGGGATTGCGCCGGATAGTCGCGGGCTGCTGCCGGATTCGGATGTGAAGCGGCTGGAAGAGTTCGGCGCGGCGCTCCGGAAACGGGCAGAGAACAATCTCGCGCTTCATCGAGATCGCGCGAGCGTTGGATTTGAGGCCGCGCTCGATGGCGATCCCGATACCTTTTGGTCTGCGCCGACTGGTTCCCATAGTGCGGAGGTCGAGGTGGACTTCGGCCATCCCATCCCCTTCGATCATGCGCTGACGATGGAGTGGCTCAACGATGGCCAGCATATCCAGAAATACGCGATTGAAGTCTGGAGCGGCTCCGACAAAGCTTGGAAGCGAATCGCAGGGGGCCAGGCAATTGGCCACGAGAAGATTGATGAATTTCCGCGGGTGACAGCGCAGCGCGTTAGGCTGAATATCCTTTCGAGCACGTCGGAGGCGCACATTCGGGAGTTTCAGTTGTACGACTGGAGCCATCTCGAAAGTCACTAGGGCTGGTTGCATACATCATGGCTGGCCCCCATGGCAGCTTCTCTAAGGGGCCGGTGACCCGGCCTCTATACGCCTCTGGCGGCACGGCTTTAGCAGTGCCCCTTAAAACTCCATTTTATGCAACCAGTTCTAGACGGCCATGATCTTTACACCCGCGGCGGCGAATGCGCGCTTGGCCTCTTCCGAAATGCCATTGTCGGTAATCAGCAGATCGATGTCGTTTGCAGGACAAACGACGGCGGGACTCACGCGACCCACTTTGCTCGAGTCGGCTACCACGACAATCTGGCGAGCCTGACGGGCCATGGCGCGAAACACTGCTGCTTCGTCCGGCTGAATGAGGGTGGCGCCGTGTTCGGCGTCGACTCCCGTAGCGCTCAGGAAGAGGCGATCCATCACTACCACCGCGAGACCCTCGATTGCGGCGGGTCCAACCAGCGAGAATGCGCCAGCCCAGCGCAGATTGCCCCCGGTGAGCATGGTCTGCAGGCGGGAGGTCGAGCTGAGCTCCATGCCGATATTCACGGCATTGGTAACGATCTGAATGTTCTTCCGGTGCAGGAGCTGGCGAGCGACCAGCGTGGTTGTGGTGCCTGCGGCGAAGCCGATGGTCTCGTTCTCCTGGATGAGGGCCGCGGCGGCGCGGGCGATGCGCTGTTTCTCCCCGGCAAACCGGTCTTCGCGCACCTGGAACGAGGCATCGAATCGAAATGGCTCGTAGACGGCGTTGCCGCTTCCCGCCAGCATGGCGCCGCCGTGGGTGCGCGTTACCAGACCGTGGTTCTCCAATCGCACAAGGTCGCGGCGGATGCTTGCCGGCGACGTGCCGAGCGTCGACGTGAGTTCGTCGACAGAGGCTTTGCCCTGATTCAGCAGCAACCGCAAAATCTCTTTGGCTCGTTTATCTGTCTTGGATGACATAGCGGTACGCTGCGCCGGATCGAGACCGGATTGAAACCTGCGCTATTGTAAGCGGGCGCCCGGCTTGGCATCCACAGCAATTGCATCGAGAGCTGACTTGAAGGCGCGCACATCGTGTTCGAGCACGCGAAAACTCTTGTGATTGTTGATTCGCGCACCGAACTCATCGGAGGGCCTTGATTCGACGTATTTACTGAGCGAAGTGTGAACCTCGCGAACGCCCGTCATGAGAGCGACGGTGCGCACGTTCGAGGCGCGAATGCCGCCACCGGCCATGATCCCGATGCGATCGCCGGCCTTCTTTTGCAACTGTGCGATTTGGGCTGCGCCCCGCATGGCGTCGGGTTTGCCGCCGGACGTGAGGATGCGGTCGGCTCCACAGGCGATCACGTCTTCCAAAGCTCGATCCATGTCCCCGGCGAGGTCGAACGCTCGATGAAAGGTGACCTGAAGCGGTCGCGCAACCTCGATCAAATTGCGCATGCGCGCAACGTCAACCGCACCTGCCTCGGTGAGTATCCCGAGGACGACGCCGTCGACCTTGCGTGCCTTTGCCTCGAGAATGTCCCTGTGCATCACATCCAGTTCAGGATCGGAGTACACAAAGTCTCCGCCACGCGGGCGAATGATGACGAATACATCGATCTCGACTGCTGAGCGCACCGCGCTGATGAGGCCGGTGCTCGGCGTGATGCCGCCTTCGCTAAGAGCGCTGCAAAGTTCAATGCGTTTTGCACCGCCCCTAGCCGCAGCGATAGCCGATTCAACCGAATCGACACAGATTTCCAGGTTCATGACAAGTGTGCCTATTTTCCCACGTCAGCAGTTCTCTTGAAAACAGGTTCAAGCGTGCGCATTCGAGGATCAGCCCAAAATTTCACACCGGCTGCCGCGAAACTTGCGCGGCAGCCGGCAGGTTAGAAGGAGTACTTGAGCGAGAACTGCAGATGACGTTCCACGGAACGGACACCCTGAAAGGACACGTTTCCGAAGTTGGAATCCGTAATCCCCGTATCGGGATTGCCGTAGCTCACGATGTTAAAGGCGTTGAAGGCATCAAACCGGAATCCGACGGTCTGCTCTCGCCAGGTGTGGAAGTCTTTGAACATCGAGAGATCCACGTTGCGGTAACCGGGGCCCCTGATAGCACCGTTGCTCTCCGTGCCAAAAGTATTGGAGGCCGGTACACCGAAGGCGCATACACCGTTGTCGACGCCGGCAGTGGTGCATGGCATCGCCGAAGCATCGGTGCCAAACCAGCTTTCATTGGAGCGACCGAAGACCTTGAGCTTACGGTACTGATTCACGCGCGAGCTGCCGTAGCTGTTGGAGTTGTTGCCGGGACCGGTAATGGTCTCAGGGAATCCAGAGTACGCGACAACGCCGGTGGAAATCTTCCATCCGCCGATGGCTTCATCCATCAGTGTGTTGGCGCTGGAGAGGAACTCCTTGCCACGGCCTACCGGCAGCGCATAGACGGCTGTTGCAGAGAAGTTGTGCCGCACGTCGTAGCCGGCCGGGCCGTAGTCTGCCCCGCTGTTGTAGTAGTTCTGGAATGCGCCGCTGAAGCCGTTGACATTGAGCGCGTAGTTTCCGAGGCTGTTTGTCAGCGCCTGGCCGTAGGTGTAGTTGGCCGTAAATTCGAGGCCGTGGCTGAGATGCTCGCGAAGCACCGCCTGCATTGCGTTGTACTTCATCATGGCGCGCGACTCGGTGATCAGAAGGCCGCCGCTTCCGCCGACACCAAGCTGAGGATCGATTCCATTTACGCCGAGGTACTGGTTGTTGTAGAACGGGGCCGACGTCTGATCATTGTTGACGGTCCACTGATTGACGTTTCCGTAATCTTCGATGTGGTCGCCCTTCTCGCCGATGTAACCCACCTGCAACGTGGTGGTGTGGGTCAGCGCATATTCGAGAGTTAGATTCCACTCCTGCACATAAGCCGGCTGGATTCTCTGCGGATAGACCGTATATCCATTGTTGGAGGCGCTGTATTGGATGGAAGTATCAGGGTTGGTAAAGCCTTCCTCGGCGGTGTTGGGTGTGGACACGGCTGCAAGCGTTGGAGCACTGACCGTGAAGCCGGCAGCCTGCAGGAAGGGCGTAATGGCCGTCAGTCGCTGGTTGAACGAGTTGCCTTCATAGAAGCTGGAGGCGCCGTACCCGCCTCGAATCACAACGCGATCATTAAGCTGATCGGCAAAGCCGACGTGGGGCATCCACTGGCGATAGTTCGGCTGGTAGCAGGCCAGGTTGCTGCACAGTCCCGATCCTGGAGGAGCGCCGGCGGGAAGATGGCCGGCATAGAGAATCTGCCCCGTCGTCAGATTCACGTTTCCGGTTCTGTCGCTCTCTTCCACCCATGGTTCGTCGAATTCGTAGCGAAGGCCGAAGATCAATGTGAAATTAGGTCGCACTTTGAAGTTGTCCTGCGCAAAGCCCGCGGTGCGCCATTGGCGCTGCCCGACATTGACGCTCCCCAAAGTAACGCCACCCGACGACACGCGGTCCAGCACAAAGTCTGCGCCACCGTAGCCGCCGGATCCGTTGCCGTTTGAAGTGAAGGCGCCGCTGTAGTTCAGCGAGCCGAGATAGCCGTCGTTGTTGCCAGTCGGATAGTTGTTCTGGTAACGGCGAGCCTCGATTCCAACGCTGATGTAGTGCAACCCGTGCTGCCAGGTCAGGTTGTCGATGTAGCTGTAAGTGTTGTCAATGACGCCGCCGTTGTAAGCCGACGTGCCGACACTGCTAAGGTTGCCGTTTAAGTTCTGGTTTGTAAATCCGTTGTACTTCTGGTTGGGGAAAGAGATGCCGACCTTGGCGTTGCCGGCGGTTCCGAAAGCTCCGGTGGGATCTTGCGGAAAGCCCTGGTTCCAGATCGTTCGCGTGAAACCGACCCGTGCGGAATTGACCAGCGATGGCGAGAAGGTGTGCACCCAGTTGGAACCCACGATCCAGGTGGGATAGAGATTGATTCCCGGAAAGCTGATCGCGAGCACCGGAGTCGAACCGTCGTAGGCGTGAGAGATGGAATAGAAGCCCGTGATTTTGTCCGCTGCGCGAGGATCGTACTCGATCTTGGCGTCGCCCTGGTCGTTTGCCTTGTAGCTGCGTGACGGTGCGAGGTAGTTGTTCTGCACGATTCCGTCGGTGGGTGTGGCATTGGGCAGCGGGTAGTACTTCGCGTTCGCAAAAAGGAATTTCGCTACGGGATTCACAATCGGAACACCCTGATTGTTTGCATAGGGTGCGAAGTTGTTCAGCGGATCATAGAGCTGAATTGGATTGGCGCCGGCGAGTAGAACCGAGAAGTCGCCGCTGCGCATGGCCTGCGTCATTACGCTCGCCTGGCCCGTGCCGCCGCGATGCCAACGCGATCCCAGATAGTCGCCGAAGAAGAACAGTTTGTTATGCAGGATGGGCCCGCCGATTGTGCCTCCGAACTGAGCAAAGGAAAAGGGGTTGATGGGCGTGACCGGAGAGGATTGGCCATTTCCGTAGGTGTTTGCGTCGAATCGGTAATCCTGCGCATAGCCGTAGGCCGACCCATGGAAGTTGTTAGTCCCGCTCTTCAGGACGCTTACCACGCCGCCACCGTTCACGTTGCCGTAGTCGGTGGAGGCATCAGCCGTAATAACCTGGACCTCCGCCAAGGCCTCGGGAGCGGGGCTGTAGGAGATCAGGTTGTTATAGGTCTCGTTCATGTCGATGCCGTCGAGCGTGTAGTTGTTGGCCTGCGCTCGATTGCCATTCATGTTGGGCGTGTCGGTGTAGTAGGTGCTGCGCTCGAAACTCGTAGGGCCACCGACTCCAGCTGTGTCGACAGAACCGGGCACATACAGAGTTAGCGCCGAAAAATCGAGCCCGTTCAGGGGAAGATTGCCGATCGTGTTCGCGGTGAAGGTGGTGTCGACGCTGAGGCTTTCGGTTTGAAGAATGGGGGCGGCGGCAGAGACGTTGACCGAGGTGTTTGCGCCTCCCACCTGCAGCTTGATGTTGAAGTTCGCCGTCTGCCGCACCTCAAGAGAGAACTCCGGCACTGTGGCCGTCCCGAAGCCACTGGCCTGCACAGTCACGGTATAGCGGCCGATGGGTAGAAATTCGATGCGGTATTGGCCTTCCGCGTTGGCGGTGGTGGAAGTATCAATTCCGGTTGCAATCGCATGGGCGGTTATATGCGCTCCAGCGACTACGGCTCCGCTGGGGTCGATGACCTCGCCGCTAATGGAGCCGGTTACATCTTGCGCGATGGCTGCCGGCATAAATGCGAGCAGCGTGATCGCAGATCCGAGTACGATCCGGAGCAGACTTTTTGTCATTGAAACCTCACAAAGAAGTTGGTGCAGATGTTGTGGCAAGTGCTTCTGTCGATCATTTGGAGCTGGGAAAAGAGCAGCATTCGGATTTCTCAGCCGTGGAGCAAATCTACATCTAAATGATCATATTGTCCATAAAGTTGATCAGTACGAGCATTTTATGGAGATAAATTGTCAATTTGCGTGCTATATTGAGCGGCATCTTTCACAAGTCCTGAAGGAAGTCAATCCCACGGGAAAGCAGTGCTTCGTGCCGCCATTTCAGCATCTGGCTTGCGGCGACGTCACGCCCAAAACTTCCAGCTACACGTTGCCATCAGCCTGCAAGGATGGGCACCCAGAGGGGTTCGCAACCGAGGTTTCAAGAGCGAGACGTGGGGCACGCAGCGCTGAGTTCATTTCCAGCTTTGGCAGCAGGAATGATTATCGCGTCTGCAACTCCGGCTGATCGGCTTGACCTTTTTCCGTGATGTGAACCGAATGGTCGAGAGTGAAGGTCAGCAAGCTCTCAGCCGGTAGCACGATCTGTCTATTCCCTGTGAAGGCTGTACCGGCAGTACCGGCGCCTCCGCCCGCAAGCGCGCCGATCGCCGCGCCCTTGCCGCCTCCCGCGATTCCACCGATCAGCGCGCCAAACCCTGCGCCACCGCCGATGAACCCGGCAGAGCGCTTGCCCTTGCCCTGCTCAGCTCGCGAAATGGTGCCCGTTGCCACCGGATAGCTGCCCCACTTGGTGTGGACCCGCTCCAGTTTGACGGAGAGCAGAGCACCACCTTTGAAGTGGCCCAGCGGTTTGGCGTCGATCACTGTACCTTCGGCGCGCGCACCTTTCGGGATGACAACTTCGCCTTCCTTTAACACCTCATCGGCAACTGTAGCGGTGAAGGTGTCGCCGGGTTGTGAAATCTTCGAACCGAGATCGGTATCAAGCCGCACGCGAATGGCGGTGCCGCTCGGTAACGTGATGACGGCGGGCGGCGGAGGCGGCGCCGGTGTGGCAGCCTGCTGTCCCCCTGGGGCTCCTGGTTGCCCCGCCGCGCTCGGCTGCATCGACGAGGGCTGATCCGATGCCGGCTGTCCGGATGCGGGTTGCGAACTGTCTGCTGAGTTTGACTGGTTCGCCGGCGGCGCATTGTTTGATTTGCACGCGGCTAACGAGAGAGCGATTGCGAGTGTTGCAGTCGAAATAACAGGGAAAACGGGGCGGAAGTTCATCGGTGCAGACTCCTTTCCAAAATGGGGAATTCTCGGAACAGAGTGGCCGGCAATGAGGGGATCCAAGATCCCGCGGAAACGATAATACGCTCCCGCGGCAATCCATGAGAACAGCAGCACGAGAATCATGGTGGTGGGTGATCTTTAGATGTCGAGGTTCTTTACATCGAGCGCATTGTCTTCAATAAACTTGCGGCGCGCTTCAACGTCTTCACCCATGAGCGTGGTGAAGATCGCCTCTGTTTCGGCGATGTCCTCGAGTTTGACTTGCAGCAAGGTCCGCCGCTCGGGATCCATCGTGGTTTCCCAAAGCTGCGGCGCGGTCATTTCACCAAGGCCCTTGTAGCGCTGCACATCGTATTCCTTTTTGCCCTGTTCAACTATGTAGGTGAACAGCTCGCGAGCGGTTGCCTTCTCAACGGGCTCGTGCGGCACGCGCGATGCACGTCGCGCCGCCTTTGCCTCTGCCTTCACCTTGGCCGGCGTCTGTCCTTCTTCGAATTCGGTGCCTTCTAGCTCTTCGGTCGCGGGCTCCTGCGTTGCCTTTGCGGCGTATTCGATGAGGAAGGGCGGCTCGAGGTACTGGCTGATCTGCGAATACTTCGACATCATCTGGCGGAATTCCGGACTTGAAGCCAGATTCCAGTCAACGCAGCGCGACGCACCCTGGGAGTCGGTGTAGCAAACCGACCAGGTGTGGTGCTCATCGTCCTCTACCGGCTTGCTGATCTTGATTGCCAATTCGTCGGAAACTTCCACGAGCTGTTCGTAAAGTTGCGCGAGCTTTGCAGGAACTTCATTTCCATTTTTCGAGGTGAAGTCTGCGCGGTGGGTCAGTTCAACTCGCGCGATCAATTCCGTGAGCTTTTCGTTGCGAATACGCTTGTCCACTTTCTCGACAAAGGCCAGGTACTCGTTGAGGTAGCCCATGAACCGCGTAAGCTCGCTGCCTTCAATGTGGCTGGCGTTTTCGCCATGCCGCACGATCATGCCTTCTGAAGCGCGCTTGATGGCGACCCGGTTCAGTTCGCGTTCGTCTTTCACGTACTGCTCCGACCGACCCTTCTTGATCTTGAACAAGGGCGGCTGCGCGATGTAGATGTTTCCGCGCTTGATCAGCTCCGTCATGTGACGAAAGAAGAACGTCAGCAGGAGCGTACGAATGTGCGATCCGTCGACATCGGCGTCGGTCATCAGAATGATTTTGCCGTAGCGGATCTTGGCGGGATCGAAGTCGTCTTTGCCGATGCCGCAGCCCAGCGCCGTGATCATGGCACGAATTTCTTCGTGGCCTAGCATCTTGTCGTAGCGCGCTTTCTCTACGTTCAGGATCTTGCCCTTCAAGGGAAGAATCGCCTGGAAGCGCCGATCGCGTCCCTGCTTGGCGGTTCCGCCTGCGCTCTCACCCTCGACGAGATAGAGTTCGCAGCGATCGGGATTGCGTTCGGAGCAGTCAGCGAGTTTGCCGGGCAATCCACCGCCATCCAATGCACCCTTGCGCCTCGTGAGGTCGCGTGCCTTGCGGGCCGCCTCGCGCGCTCGCGCCGCTTCAATCGCCTTGTTGATGATCTTGCGGGCGATTGGCGGATTCTGCTCGAGGAACATCCCAAGGCGCTCGTTGACGAATGCCTGCACGGTTCCAGCGATGTCCGAGTTGAGCTTGCCCTTGGTCTGGCCTTCAAACTGCGGCTGGGATAGTTTCACGCTCACGACCGCAACGAGACCTTCGCGGACGTCGTCGCCACTCAGGTTTTCCTTCACGTCCTTGAACAATCCGAGCTGTTGCCCGATCGCGTTGATGGTCCGCGTCAAAGCCGTGCGGAATCCGGAGAGATGCGTGCCGCCGTCCACGGTGTTGATGTTGTTGGCAAAGCTGAAGACGGATTCGGAGTAGCTGTCGTTGTATTGCAGAGCGATTTCGATCTCAACGTTGTCGCGCTGCGCTTCCATCACGATCGGCTTCTCATGGAGCACCGACTTGCCGCGATTGAGGTGCTTTACGAATTCCGCGATGCCGCCGGCGTAGCGAAACTCGGTGCGGCGGGCCTCGCCGGTCTTGGGATCGGAGGTGCGCTCGTCGGTCAACGTGATTTCGAGCCCTTTATTGAGGAAGGCGAGTTCGCGCAGTCGCTGAGCCAGCGTGTCGTAGTTGTACTCGGTGGCGGTGAAGATGGTTTTGTCGGGCAGGAAGTGAACCTTGGTGCCCCGTTTTTTGGATGTGCCGGCCATGCGCAGCTCACTCGTGGCATTGCCGCAGCTGAAATCCATCTCCCAGGTGTGGTCATCGCGCCATATCTCGACATTCAATTCCTGGCTGAGAGCGTTGACGCAGCTTACGCCAACTCCGTGAAGTCCGCCCGACACTTTGTAGTTGGAGGAATCAAATTTTCCGCCTGCATTGAGCTTGGTAAGCACGACCTGCACGGCGGGCATCTGCTCGCCGTTGGCAAGCGTCATCATGTCGACGGGAATTCCTCGGCCGTCGTCGACGACTGTGATCGAGTTGTCGACGTGGATGGTGACGTCAATTTTTTTTGCAAAACCGGCGAGGGCTTCGTCGACGGAGTTGTCTACTACTTCGTAAACCAGATGGTGCAGCCCCATCTCTCCGGTTGAGCCGATGTACATGGCCGGGCGAAGCCGTACGTGCTCCATGCCCTCCAGAACGGTGATGTCTTCGCCGGTGTACTTGCCGTTACCCTCAGGGGCGGAATTCAGATCGCGTGGTTCAGTCGCCATAATTTTCCATTCGCAGAATCTTCGCCTTCGGCGGTTTTGAGTCGAGGCCGGTCCGGGCGTAAGTCCGGGCCACAATTCTGGGGATTAACCGCTTGAAACACGAGGGCTTTGAGAGAACTCTGCCTGTGCGTATTTTACCATGCCGAGCCGTGCAAAAAGGGGCTGGTCGGGGCGCATTACGAGTGCGCGAGACTAGTAACCAAATTGGGTACTTCGGGGTAGATTACCGAAGAATAATGTTACTTTTGTCACTTACTGAGGCGATACTTTCGATGTAGTTGAAAAAGCTGGACTTAGTTAGACATTTCTTCTACCATAAAAGTGTTAGTAATCAAGGATTTTGTTTCGACTTTTTTATGAGGGGTAACCAAGTATGAAACTCGCTTTCCGCGTTTTTGTCCTTTCTGTAGTGGTCGCCGGCGCCGCAGCGGCTTCTGTTTCTTCGAGCCCGAAGCACCTGCTTTCGAGCCACCAGTCGGCCACGGCCGGACTGCCGGTTCCGACGTGCGGACCGGGCATGGGGTGCACCAACACGACGAAGTAGATCCCATGCCGCCTAGCACCAAAGTGCTACACGGTGGTTTTTAGTTTTCATTTGAATCCAAAGGCTGCAAAGGCTATTCTGAGAGAACCCTCAGAATGGAAAGGGCCTAGTATGCCTCTGGACTTTTGGATGTCGGCGATGAGCGTGGCAGAATTTGCCCTCTGGGCTACTCTCGGCTTCCTATTTTGGAAGAAGGGTTTGCAGAAGCGCTTCCCTGCATTAAACATATATCTTGCTCTCCGCGTGGGCTCAATGCCGGTTCTTCTTGGACTGCTTTATATTCAGGCGCAGCCTTGGGGGCATCAATATTTTCCGTTTTACTTCTATCCGTACTGGGCGGTGTACATCGCCAGCGCGATCACGCTCTTTTTCGTCACACTTGAAATCTTCCGGTCGGTGCTTTCCGCCTTTTCCGGCCTGATGCGCCTGGGTACGGTGGTATTCCGTTGGGTAGCCCTGGTCTCTGCCGTAGCGAGCCTCGGATCCATCTCCTATACCCATCCGAGTGTGTCGTTGATACCGGACTTCGCACTTGCGCTGATGCGCTCGGTCAGCATTCTCGAACTTTGCCTGCTGGCGTTTCTTGGTCTGTGCATCAATGTCCTGCAACTCTCCTTCAAGGATCTTGCGGTTGGCTTCGGACTAGGATTCGGCCTGATGTCGGCTAATGATCTGATTTTTGCCGCCTTGATTCCGGGAAATTCATCGCTGAATGCTCCTCTGCAGTTGGCGTATGAAGGCGTCATCCTGCTCGTAGTTGGAATGTGGGTGGCATATTGTGCAATTCCGGAGCGTGTGCGCAAGCCCGTGGTGATGCCGGCGAACTCAACAATTTATCGTTGGAATGAAATTGCCGCGGCCCTGGGGCATGGAACGCATGTTGCCGTGCAGCAGCCGGCGAACGGCTTCTTCCTTACCGATGTGGAGCGCGTGGTCGAGAAGGTAATTTCGCGCAATCTGCAAGGCAACGAATCGAAATCGTAAACCTGGGTTGAATTCACTGAAAGGAATGGGCCGAACCTCGGGGTTCGGCCTTTTCTTTTCACTAAAACCGCATGCCTGAAAAGTCGTGTCCAAAGAAAAAGCGAACCGACGCTATAATTGTTCGTTCGCATGGACCAGATTCCCCGCCACCAGTGCCTCGTTTACGAAGGGCCCCCGTCACGACATCTTGTCGCGCTCGCTGCGATCATTCGGCAAAAACTCTATGAAAACTATCGCTGCCTTTACCTTGACAGCCACCCCATGGTTGCAGGGATGCGTTCGTATCTGGCCGCTGCGGGACTCGACGTCGCCGAGGAGTCTCTAAAAGGCCGTCTTGTACTTTCGTCTGATCGCGATTATCTGATCGATGGCTGCAAATTCGACCTTGAAGGGATGATGCAGAGCCTGCAAGATACCTTAAAAGAGGCGCTGGATGCTGGCTTTGCGGGGCTGTGGGCGACGGGCGACATGTCATGGGAACTCGGTCCCGACAAAGACTTCTCAAAGCTTCTGGAGTATGAGTGGCGGCTCGATGAGTTTTTGCGTGAGAACCCGCAGATGGGCGGGATCTGCCAATATCACGTCGAAACCATGCCGCGCGGCGTTCTGCGGCAGGGGGTGGTCTCTCACCCTTCGATCTTCATCAATCAAACGTTGTCGATGATCAATCCGATTTACCGCAATTTGGATTCGTTTGCAAACGCACAATCCGAGGCGCCGGAAGTGGATTCTCTCATCGATCGAATCCTGGAGCCGCAAGGCCTGGCATGAGAGCGGTCTGTCCGGCGAAAATGCGAAGGCCACGGCGAACCGTGGCCTTCAGTTCAGGTTGAAGCTGATCCTATTCCGCTGAGACAGGCTCGACGGAGGCATAGCGACCGCGATTGCCGTGATCGGTGAACTTCACGCGACCAGTGACCTTGGCGAAAAGTGTGTCGTCTGAGCCGATGCCGACGTTGGTGCCGGGCTTGATCTTGGTGCCGCGCTGACGCATGATGATCGATCCACCGGTAACGAGCTGCCCGCCAAAGGCTTTGACGCCTAGCCTCTGTGCATTGGAATCGCGTCCGTTTGTGGAGCTGCCTCCACCCTTTTTGTGTGCCATTGCCTTGTTCCCCTTCTAGATCTTTTGTCCGCTTACTTCTCGGCGGTGTAGGTAACGCCGTCGGCCTCGATCGCCTTGATGCGTACCTCGGTAAAGTTCTGCCGATGACCCTGCATCTTTTTGTACTGTTTCTTCCGCTTGAGGTGGAAGACAAGGATCTTGTCGCCACGGCCCTGCCCAACAACTTCGGCCGTTACCTTGGCAGCAGACGGCTTGGTCACGCTGCCGGTTTCGCCGCTGAAGGCAAGAACATCGCTGAACTCAACCGTGTTGCTGTCAGAAGCCACGGACTCGATCTTGACTACGTCGCCTGGCGCGACCCGATACTGCTTGCCACCTGTACGAATGACCGCAAACATAAACCCTCCAGAGCCTGATCGCGCCGCAGCGCAACCTGCTCAAAGAAATCAAGAACTCGGGCGGAAACTTCCAGTCCGCGGTACGCTCGAGCGCCGAAAGACCCGTGGGCGAGCGGTTGGCTCCGCGGCGACAGGCAGGAATCGCCAAACTAGAGTAGTTTACCGGGTTTGCGGGTCGGGGTCAATGCGACCTTCGACGATTCGACGCGATCGGTGATTATCCAGATCTCTTCGGAACCGCATTACTCGATGGTCGCACTCGGGGACCCAGTTGCAGCAGACACCTGCGAAGCCCCGGCATTCCCGTGGAAAGTTATACCGCTGCGCGTCAGCAACTTAGGCGAATGGGATCCTCACATGAGTCCTGGCACAGGATTGGATTCCTATGCTTTCACCAGGGCCCAGCGCATGGGTTTTGGCAGTGTACTTGTCCCGGCAATCTCAATCATCCCATTCGGCGAGGTGTGGATCGGAAGCCGCTTCCCGTCCGCCACAATATGCGAGAACGCCCCAGTTGATTCTTTCGGAATGGCGATTCGAACTGTCCAGTTTCCCGCTCGCGCGGGGGCATACCACCCTTCATAACTTCCATTGGACTTCACCACGCCGACCAGCGGCGAGTCGAAGCGATACGAATCCAATGGCAATGCGAGATTCAAACTCAGCCCTTCGGGGGTGAATTCCATCCCCAAAAGTTTGCTGGCGGAATAAAGCGAGCACGCGTGGGAGTGGAGATTGAGGACAGGGAAATCGGTGCCGTGAAAGTAGGGCTCATTGGCTGCGCCGCCAGGATGCTTGTTCAACGGGGAGTTATACGAATCATTTCCGCTCCACACGCCATACCAGATATCCGGATATGCATCGGCGTGCGCCGCGAGTGAGTTTCTTTTCCACTCCTGCCAAGCCATCGCGGGATCAACGCCCATGAGTGCCCAGACAAGGGTCTGATTGAGGGATGGCCAGATGGCTCCCAATTCCAACGTGCCGACATTCGTTCCGCCTGTACCGCGCATGTCGGGTCCATCGCTCATCTGGGCCGCTCCCAGAGGGCCACGCCGCAAAAGGTCATTCATGGTTTGCACGAGCACGCGGCTCTGTGCGTCCGTTGTTGCGCCTGCCAGCATGGCCCACGGTTGCGGCTCGATCCACAATGTCGAGTCTCCGAGCCAGCCAAGAGTGGGTCCGAGCCACGCACGCTTGAACCACTTTCCGTTCCACTGCGCGCGGGTAGCTTCGCGCTGTTTATCCGCGCTTACTCGAAGCTCTCTCGCTAGAGTCGCATTACCAGCAACGTAGTCGAGCATGCGGGCATACTCGTCAAAAACCCAGGCCGCCATGGCGGAGTTCAAGACGCTTTCGCTGGTCTCGATGCATTCCTTGAAGGCTTTCTGCGCCCAGGTGTAGATGAGTCCGTCGTTCCAGTCGTCCACCTTCATGCGCATGATGCCGTGCTGTCCCTCGCCGACGTCGTTGACCTGGTGGCGATAACAGCGTTCGAGCAGATTGAGAACGCTATCTGTTCGGTCAGCGGTCACCGAAAGTCGCGCGGGGATTTTCTCGTGCAGGAAGTCTACGTCGCGGGTCGCCAGCACATACTCGCTCACAGTCCACAGCAACCACAGCGGAAGATCGCTGGCATTGTCGGATGCCATCGGCGCTACTACGCCATGTCCGACGATTCCGTAGGGAAGGGAGCCGTCGTCACGCACCTCTTTGAGCGTGTAGCGCAAAACGCTGCGCACAATCTCAGGATCGCTGAAGAGGAAGGGAAGACTGTGCTGCAGCGGATCGCGCGCAGCCCCCTGGAATCCCATGGTGTATTGATAGAAGCCGTTCTGGTTCAAAATGTGCTCGCCGAAGAAGTCGTCGAATGTCTGGCTGCTGCGGAGGTAGTAGTGATTCCAGGTCGACTCGCGCTTGACCCACGGTTCTGCCGGAACATCGAAGCGCATGCCCTTCTGTTTCCACGCCCGGCTTGACTCGGCCAGAGCGGAGCCCGCAGCCTTCTCGTACTTTGCGATGAGCGCTTCGAGCGCGAAACCGTCCGGGAGATAGCCGTACAGGAATCGAACGGTGCGGCTCTGTTGCGGAGCCAGGCGCAATGTGCGTTCGAGGAGAAGGCCCGTGTGTTTTTCGCCGGTGTCGAGCTTGCCGTCGAGAGGTTGCTTTAAACCGCTGGGATTTGACGGGCCACCTGCGCTAAAGAATGCGCCGGCGTCGGAACTGAATCCGCTCACCGGGCCATCGAGTGAAACCAGGAACGTCTGCGGCAAATTGAGGCTTTCGAATTCGGTGCCGGGTCTCAGGTCCTCGACCGGAGCGGTAAATCCGTTGGGGTTCGCGCGCAAACTTGCTTTCGCACGTGTCCATGCGGCTTCTTCCTGGGCCGATCGCCCCTCGAAATGCTTCGTTTCGAGCAACCCCTTCATCCCGTCGATCTGCGATACGTGATGGCTGAATCGCCTGCCAAGATCGCGGCGGAGCTTTGTCTGGGTGCTGATCCCGGTCATCGACTCGATGGCTGCCCGATAGGAGAACTGGTACGGCTGGCATCCCCAATACTCCAGCCAACGCACAGTGACACCGGCGTCGCTGTGATTGGTCAGCGTCGCTTGTGAAATCAACACAGGATCGTCGCCGAATGGCGCCGAGATAACCTGATCAATGGAGCAGGTCTTGCCTCGAACTCTTTTGCGGTAATAACCCACGCCGAAGATCCGTTCAAACCTGGCGTCGCTCCCGTCGTAACAGGTGGTCAGCGTTTCTTCGCCGTCTGCGAGGTAGCCGAGACCGCCACCAAACTGGTTCGTTTCCGGATCGACGTCGTTCAGGAATTTCGGGCATCCCTCATCCTGGCGAACGCGCACATGGCCGTAGTTTGACGCGAGCGCGGTGATTCGATCGTTGCCGATCTGATGGACGTGTTCTGTCGGAGTCAGGACCCCGGGCTGAACCTGCGTGACAGCCCGCGGGTCGGTGGTTTGATTGCAGGTGTATCTGAAGGCGGGCAGTCCGAATTCATCCTCGATCCACGTTCCGAGATTGCCCGAACCATATTCAACGTTACCGCCCGCTTCTGGCGTCCTCGACATCTGCCATATCCCGCCGCCATCCAGCTTGCTGACGAAAGCGGCTCCCAGCGTTCCCCGCAAAAACTCCCTGCGCGTTGCTCCCATTCGCTTCCTTCTCCGTGAAGACACATCGGCTGACACGCGATTGTAGAGCAGTTTCGATTCTGGTGAAAATTTGAAGCGCGTGGAAGGTGGCCTTTTCTCGAGGAAAAAGCCACTCGGCTCTGTCGATTCTGCAAAGAGCTGAAGCGAAACTGCTGTAGTCGGTGCCGGCCGTGGCCTGCGAGCCACAAGGGTTCGCCTGCCGATATCGGGGGCGGTGTTTAATACGATCGGTGCGCGGTTAGCCCCTTGACGCGGAAGTTCGCTCTCACGCGGCGCTGAAATGGATCGCCATCTCCTTCGGGCAGAGGAGCGGGAACATCGAGGAATGAATATCCGTCGGGCGCCTCAGTTGGTGACTCCGCCACTGCTGCGACCTCCTGCGGCGCCTCGGGGGTCACCACCTGCGTATTTGCAGAAGCTTCCGGCGCGGCTTGCACTTCAGAATCAAACACCGGCTGCAACGCCGTCACGAGATTCTCAACCAGCTTCTTGCGGGTACTCAAGCGTTCGAACTGCTGGGAAATCAGCGTCAGATCTTCAATGGCTTTGTCGTATGCATTGCGATAGGGATCGGATGTCATGCTCTCGTCTACTCCACGCGAAGTGTAGCACCGGAGATCCCGCAAGAATCAAAGGTCCAATGGTCAGTCCCACCCAAAAGTAATGTGTGATGACCTGTTACGGTACAAACGGAATGCGCCCAATCTCAGTTCTTCGGCACGACGTAAAGCAGGATGGCGAAATAATGTGCGACGCTACCGGCCAGTACGAACAAGTGCCACGCGGCGTGGAAGTACGGAATACGGTCCAACGCGAAAAACACGACGCCGAAGGTGTACGCCAGCCCTCCCGCGCCGAGCCAGATCAGGCCGTGAGGGCTGATGGCATGCATTAATGGCTGGACCGCGAAGATCACGACCCATCCCTGGAACAGGTAAACAGCGGCAGAAGCTACCGCAAACTTCCCGACGGCGAAGCTCTTGAAGATGACGCCTGCGATTGCGAGTGCCCATACGATCCCAAACAGAGTCCAGCCGATTGCCCCACGAAGCGAAACGAGGGTGAAAGGCGTGTAAGTTCCGGCAATGAGCAGATAGATAGCTCCGTGATCGAGTACATGAAACACATGGCGCGCGCGCGTCCGCACCAGCGAGTGATAGAGCGTGGAGCAGAGGTAAACGAGCACCAATGTGGCTGCAAAGATCGAACAGCTAACCAGAACCCACGCGGAGCCGTGCGCGCTCGCAACAATCAGGTAGGCCGATCCCGCAATCGCAAGCACCGCGCCCACGCCATGGGTAATCGCGTTGGCCAGAATGTCGCCGCGGCGGAAGTGAGTGTGCACGGCTCGATGATAGTCGCGGAACGGAACGGTC
>CAWHLU010000001.1:0-371215 GCA_963830285.1 uncultured Acidobacteriaceae bacterium | reverse complement strand
TGCAAATAGCATTCGGACCGCCAGCTTATCGCAGGAGATTGACCTTCGCGAGGTCAACGATTTCATCACCGCGTCCACTGAGGACAGCTTTGAGAGCAAAGAGACCGAAGCCCTTTGCCTGCTCGAAGGTGATGGTCGGAGGCATCGAGAGTTCCTGACGGCTTACCGGAATCTCGACCAGCGCCGGTCCATTGTGCTTGAGAGCTTGCTCGATCAGCGGGCGCACCTGATCCGGACTTTCCGCCGTTAGACCAAGGAGGCCCGCAGCTTCTGCCAGCTTGGCGAAATTCGGATTTTCAAGGTCCGTTCCAAATTCCACGACGCCCGCCGCCTTCATTTCAAGTTCGACGAAAGCCAGCGACTCATTCCTGAAAACGATGATCTTGACCGGGGTCCGCAATTGACGCAGGGAGAGCAGATCTCCCATGAGCATGGCGAAGCCTCCATCGCCCGAGAGCGACACAACCTGGCGCCCGGGATGACTCACTTGCGCTCCGATTGCCTGCGGCATGGCATTTGCCATCGAGCCGTGGTTGAAAGAACCGATCAGTCGCCGTTTGCCGTTCATGGTCAGGTAGCGCGCAGCCCAAATTGTCGGGGTGCCCACATCGCAGGTAAAGATCGCATCCTCGGCTGCTAGCTCGTCGAGCACACGGACAACATATTGCGGATGAATGGGGTTCTTGCCTGAGCCATCGGTCGCAAGCTCCTCGAGTCCCTTTCTGGCTTTTTGATAGTGCTCGACAGAGGTCTTCAAATGCTTGTCATCTTTGCTCTGCTTCAGCTTCGGAAGCAGCGCCTGGAGCGTCGTCCTGGTATCTCCAACAAAGCCGTAGTCGACCTTGGTGCGGCGGCCGAGCTGCTCCCCGCGAATGTCGATCTGCACGATGGTCGCATCTCTGGGATAGAACTGCTGATAGGGGAAGTCGGTTCCGAGCATGAGCAGCAGATTGCAGGACATCATCGCGCCATAGCCAGACGAGAAGCCGAGCAGACCAGTCATGCCCACGTCGTATGGGTTGTCATACTCGATGAATTCCTTTCCGCGCATCGCGTGCACGATGGGAGCGTTCAATTTGGCGGCGAGTTGAATCAGTTCGGAGTGTGCTCCCGCGCAACCGGCACCGGCCAGGATCGTTATATTCTTGGATTTATTAAGAACGCCCGCCAGCTTCTCGATTTCTTCCACTGTCGGACACGCGGTTGACTGAGGCGGAGGAAACTTCAGTCGCGGACCGTCTGCGGTAGCCTCACGCAAAGCCACATCCCCTGGAATCGCAATCACGGAAACACCACCGCGCGCAAGGGCTGTCTGAATCCCAATCTCCAGAACGCGGGGCATCTGCTCGGGAATCGAGATCAGTTGGCAGTAATGGCTGCATTGCGCAAAGAGATGTTCCGGATTGGTTTCCTGAAAATAGCCGCTTCCAATTTCAATGCTGGGAATCTGCGCGGCGATGGCGAGTACCGGAACACGACTCCGGTGGCAATCATAAAGGCCGTTGATCAAATGCAGGTTGCCGGGGCCGCAGCTTCCGGCACACGCAGCCAGTTTTCCCGTAAGATGTGCTTCTGCTCCAGCTGCAAATGCCGCGGCTTCCTCGTGACGCATGTGAATCCATTGAATCTGCTTCTGCCTTCGAATCGAGTCAGTGATTCCGTTGAGAGAGTCACCGGAAACTCCGTAGATCCTTTCGACACCAGCCGCCGCGAGGGTCTCCACCAGCAAGTCGGAAACTGTTTTGGTCGCCACCGTATTGCCTCCTTTCTCAGAATGCGCATCGAGAATGTGTTGACTAGACCAGCGGCTTCAACTCCCCGAAGGTCGTCGGAATCAGCTCCGCCACCGTCGGGTGAATATGGACCGAGTGCGTCAGCAACGACGCCGGCTGGCGCGCGTACATGGCGGTCAGAATGCAGTGGATTGCTTCATCGCCTCCGACGCCGAAGACCGTTGCTCCGAGAATCTGCTTTGAATCCGCGTCCACCAGCACCTTGATGAAGCCCGCCGTCTCCCCCTTTTCAATCGCGCGGCTCACGCGCGTCATGGCGCGGACCGCTATCAGCGCCGGCTTTCCGCTCTTGCGAACGTCGGCTTCCGACATGCCGACTCGTGCGAGCGGCGGATCGATGTAGATTGCCGATGCCGGAATCCGGTCGCTCACCTTGCGCGTGCCTCCCTTGAGCAGGTTGTCGGCGACGATCTCGTAATCGTTGTAGGAAGTATGTGTAAAGGCGCCGTGCCCATTGCAGTCGCCGAGCGCGTAAATGCCCTTAACATTGGTCTGCAATCCCTCATCAACGCGAATGAACCCCTTTTCATCGGCATCGATTCCAGCCGCGGCGAGATTCAGATCGTCGGTGTTTGGGACTCGGCCCACTGCGAGCAGAACGTGCGAGCCATCCACGTGCGGAGTACCCTCATCGCACTCCAGTCCCACCGAGACACCGTGCTCATGACGTTCAAGATGAATGCAAGTGGCATTGAGCCGCACGTCGATGCCCTCCCCAGCGAATATTTCGCGAATGACCCCCGACGCGTCTTCGTCCTCGCGGCTCGCCAGCCTCGCGCCCATTTCCGCGATGGTGACCTGGCAGCCAAAGCGCCGGAAGATCTGCGCAAATTCGAGACCCACATATCCGCCGCCGACCACGACCAGGTGTTCTGGCAACTCGTCGAGCGTGAGAATGCTGGTGCTGGTCAGGAATGGGACCGTATCGACGCCCGGCATCTTCGGCACCGCGGGGCGTTCGCCGACGTTGAGAAATATCTGTCCTGCTTCGTAATCCTCCTCGCCCACGCGCATCGAGTGTGGCCCCGTAAAGCCGGCCTGACCTCGGATTACGGTGCAATTCGGCGTATTTCCGAGCCACTTCTCCAGCCCGGACCGCGACTTGGTCACGATGGCATCCATGCGCGCCTTTACGACAGGCCATGTTTACGCTCACAGGGCCCTGTTGTGACGCCGAAGTCTGCGCCGCGCCGGGCGAGATGCGCCGCATGGGCGCTTGCCACCAGCGCTTTCGTCGGAGTGCATCCCGTGTTCACGCACGTTCCACCTAGCAGATGCCGCTCGACCAGAGCCACCCTGCGTCCGGCTTTCGCCAGACGTGCGGCCAGTGAAGGTCCCGCCTGCCCTGCACCGACAATGATCGCGTCAAACTGTTGCGCCATCTGAATCCTCCCGGACTACCCCGACCGACTGAAAACAGCCAATGTCGAATTCATCGTAGCGTCACGTCGCGTCATTAAGATGCTTGATTGTTCAGTGGAGGATAGATGTGGCCACGGCAAGCCTGCTTGAGAACTGGATTGACCAGGGACAGCGCCGAAGCTGGTTCCTGTTTGAGACAACCAGGCACTCTCAGGGCTAAGTTCCGAATCGAATACTAATCAATATGCACGCACCGGCCGCCGGGTCGTCGTATACTCGCTGGCCGGTACGCGCTACTCCGCGCGCAGCGCCTCAACCGCGTTAACGTTCGCCGCACGCGCCGCCGGAACCGCGGAAGCAATCACCGCCGCGGCCAGAATCGTCAACGCCGACGCCACAAATGCCAGCATCCCGGGCTGATGAATCTCCGTTACGTACTTCCCGCAATTGTTGATAGACCGAAACCAAGCACCACGCCGGCCGTCACCCCGATCGCCGCAATCACCACTCCGTCGACCAGGACATCGGTGAGAATATTGCGCCGCTGCGCGCCGAGAGCCATGCGGATTCCGAATTCGCGTGTGCGGCTGCTCACTGAGAACGCCAGCACGCCGGCAACGCCAACCACCGAAATCAGCAGCGCCACCGCCGCGAATCCGCCAAACACAATCGCATTCAGCTTGTCCGGCGTCAGCACTTCCGCACGCACGTCGCCCAGCGTGCTCGCCTTCTCCACCGGCTGGTCTGCCGACATCTGCGTGAATCGTCTGCGCAATCGCCGGCACCAGCGCATAAGGATCCTGATGCGCGCGCACAAAAAGCCGACCGATTGCCACCCTTCCTGCTCGACAGGCTGATAAATTGTCATCGCCGGCGACGGAATGATGTTCTCGTCGTCGAAGTCCGGCACCACGGCGATAATGCGGCGCGGCTCGGTGCTGATGCCGATAAACTTCATCACGCCGTCGGTCCACCACATCTTGCGATTCACCGCATTCTGCCCCGGATAGAGCAGATTCGCGAGGCTCTGGCTGATGATCACAACGCGCTCCGAGCCTTCCTTGTCGCCGTCATTAAAGTCGCGCCCCGCTTGAATCGGCACGCCAAATGTTGCGAAGAATCCCGGCGACACCGACCGAAACTTCGCGCGGATAATCCTGCCCATCCGCGCGCCGCGCGCCCTGCGCCGCAAAGGTGAAGGCTGATGTTCAGCCCCTGGTCGTCGCGCCATGGAACGCTGAACCCTCCTGACACGTGCTCCACTCCCGGCAGCGCTGCAACCCGGCGCTCCACGTCGCGATAGAACTCCTGCACCTGTTGCGGCGTCTTGCCGTAGTTCATCACCGGCAAATTCACCGCCAGCACGTTGGCGGAGTCAAACGGCGGCCGCGTCTGCTCCAGCACGAACAGCGTCTTCATCAGCACGCACGCCCCGGCCAGCAGCAGAAACGACGCCGCGATTTGCGTCACGGCAAAGATGCGCAGCCGGCGGCTGCTTCCTCCCGCCACGCGCGTCCCGCGCCCTGTCAGGCCGCCCTGCGGCGCATTCGCCGAGGGCAGCCGCGGAATGTACGCCAGAAATACCGCCGCCACCAGCGCCAGCGCAATCCCAAACCACACCAGGCTGAAATCGAGCGTCAGGTCGTTGGCGCGCACCGAGAATCGCGCGGCGTACCGGCCCAGCACCTTCACCATCGGAATCGGCGAGCAGAACCGCCGCTATCGCGCCGCTGCCGCACAGCACCAGGCTCTCCGCCAGCAGCGATCGCCGCAAGCACGCCGTGCTCGCGCCCAGCGCCGAGCGCACTGCCAGCTCCGACTCGCGGCGCACCGTCCGCGCCAGCACGAGGTTCGCGACATTCGAACTCGCAATCACAAACAGCAGTCCCGAAGCCGCAAACAGTATCCACAAAATCGTGTTGGCGCGCGCATTGATCTGGTCGTGCATCCGCGTCACGTCGATCTGGTAGTGATCCTCCGGCTTGTAGACCTCGGGATGCGCCGCAAGCATCGCCGCATAAACCGTGCTGCAACTCCGCCGTCGCCGCATCCACCGTCGCGCCCGGCGCCAGCCGCGCAAACACCTCCGTCATGCGATGTTCGCGGCCCGTCACCATCGTTGCCGAAAGATGATGCGGGCTCGTCACCACGTTGGCGATGATCTCCGTCGCCACCGGGTACGGCACCGACGGCTCCAGCACCCCCACAATCGTCGCCGAACGCGCGCCGCAGCAGCTCTCAAGCCGAACCTGTCTTGCCAAGCACGCTGGGATCGGAATGCAGCGACGTCCTCCAGAAGTGATACGTCAGCACCACCGCGCCCGCCGCGTTCTGACCGTCGTCGGCCGGCCCCAGCAGACGCCCCAGCACCGGCTTCAATCCCATCACTTCGAAGTAGTGCCCATCCACAACGCCCGCCGGAATCTCGCGCGGCGTTCCCAGCCCCACCATCGTGAAGTCGATCTCTGAAAACGTGCCGAGTTCCTGGATCGATCTTCAGTCCGCTGCCGATGTCCGCGATCTCGGGAACAGAAAATGTCGCGTTGGTCTTGACCAATGCCCGGCGCGCTCTGGCGCACGTAGAGCAGGCGATCCTCGTCGCGATTCGCCAGCGGCCGCAGCAGCACCGCGCGCACCACGCTGAAGATGGCGGCATTGGCGCCGATTCCCAGCGCCAGGGTGAGCGCCACGGTAAACCATAGGGCGCGAACGCGCGCCAGAGAACGGACAGCAATCTTGAGATCATGCAGGAAAGACATCGAGAAGACCTCCGAGAGGAATCGGACTCGACCATATCGTACTACTAATAGATTGAACACTCTGCCGGCCCCATAAAATTGGGACTCGTTTCGCCAAAACCTGCGCGCCATCTCCTGATCCGGCTGCGCAAACTGGTGCCTCATATTCGAGGGCAAAATTCGCCTTCGCCGCCTCTAGCCTGCTGGAAAAATCAGCAAATCCCCAATCGCAATGATTCCGAGCGGCCTTGCGTCCATCCGAGCCGGTTTTTGAGACAACGCCGATCTCAAAAGAACGTCTGCACCACATCCACAACGTTGTAGTGCTCGTCCAGAATCGGCAGCGTCCTCCACTTGTCGAACGTGAGGCACGGGTGCGAAATGTTGAACCCGACCATATCCCCTACCCGCACACCGTCCCCCTCGGCAATCTTCAGGTATGCGTGCTGATCCATCATCTTCGTTGTCTCCCAGTGCGCCGGACAAGGCTTGGGCTCTCCGCTCCCGGGCCGAAAGTGAAGCGCCGGCGTTGGCAGTCCGGAATCGAATGCCGCATCGCGTCTGCCCATGGTCACCACGGCCAGTTCGTCCTCGGGAATCGATTGGACGTACGCCCATATATGAAGCGCCGGCACCAGCCCCGACCGCATCTCCCGCGCAATCGGATTCGACGCCAGGATGCGCTTCTGCTGCGTCTCATAATTGCCCACATCGTGTGTCAGGTAGCAGCCGGGCCGCAGCACAATCTCCACCGCATCGCCGAAGCTCGCCGCAGCAAATTCCTCAGCCACCACGTCGTACCACGCCGAGCCCGCTCCCGATAGCAGCGCTGGCCCTCGCGCGAAGGCTTTCTGTTCCAGCAGGGCGCGGGTTACGTCACACGCTCGTTGCATAAACGCGCGAATGTCTTTCTCCTCCGTCAGCACTCCTTCGTACAGCTCCACGCCGCAAAGTCGAATCGTGTCCTCCCATTTAGCCAGCGCGCCAAGCACCTGCTCCAATTGCACATCGTCGCGAACACCGCAGCGGCCGCCCTTCACGCCAAGTTCCAGCAGAACGTTCAACCGCAACCCAAGCGCGGAAAAGAATTTCCCCAGCATCTCCACACCCGCCGCCGAATCCACCAGGCAATAGAACTCGAACTCCGGATCACCGAGCAGGTGCGCAATGATCTGCATGTTCTGCCGGCCCACAAGTTCGTTGGCCATCAGCACGCGATGCACTCCGTGCGCATGCGCCACCATCGTCTGGTGCGCACTGGCCAGAGTGATGCCCCACGCGCCGCTATTGAGCTGCATCTGGAATAACCGCGGCGCCATCGTCGTCTTTCCATGCGGCGCCAGCTTGACCTTGTATGCATCCATGAAGCGCTGCATCCACGCGAGATTGTGCTCCAGCCGATCGCGATACAGCACCGCCGTTGGAAGGCTCAGATCCTCGCGCAGCAGATTCCAACCGAGCCGCACAACTTCTTCAGCCGGGGAATCCGCATTCATAGAGCCCAGCCCCTTGTTCAAGCAGCCGATCTGCCGTTCTGCCTGTACTTGTGTACTGTTTTCGCGAATGATTTTCACCTCTTCGGCAAGCGGCATCTCGAACCCGCACCCGCGACGATAGTCTATATTCTGAGTCAGCCCAGATGCTGAATTGCGACACACTCATACGCAACGCAACGGTGCTCGACGGCAGCGGTAACGACGCGCAGCTGCTTGACATCGCAGTTCACGGTGGCCGCATTCTTGAAATCGGTGCGTCATTCCGCTGCAACGCCACTCACATCATCGAGGCTGACGGCCTCTGCCTTGCACCCGGCTTCATCGACGTTCACACGCACGACGACACCAGCGTCATCGAGACGCCCACGATGCTGCCCAAGATCTCGCAGGGCGTGACGACCGTCATCGTCGGCAACTGCGGCATCAGCGCCTCGCCCGTCCGCCTCAAGGCCGACCCGCCCGATCCGATGAACCTGCTGGGAAAGCGCGAATACTTCCGCTATCCCGCCTTCATCGACTATGTTTCCGCACTCGATGCCGCGCGCCCGTCGGTCAACGTTGCGGCCCTCATCGGCCATACCTCGCTGCGTAACAACCATATGGATCGCCTCGACCGGACGGCGACCGGCGAGGAGATCCAGCAGATGCGCGCC
The DNA here is from genome assembly GCA_963830285.1 of uncultured Acidobacteriaceae bacterium. Lineage (GTDB taxonomy): Bacteria > Acidobacteriota > Terriglobia > Terriglobales > Acidobacteriaceae > Telmatobacter. Next base: position 363,173 of record CAWHLU010000001.1, on the reverse strand, counting down.
GAACTTGCCGCCGCCCTCGCGTCTGGAGCCCTCGGCTTGAGTTCGGGGCTGGCGTACTCGTCAGCCAACGCCGCCAGCACTGATGAAGTGATGTCACTCGCCAGCGCGCTCATCGGCGCGCGCAGCATTTACGTCACCCACATGCGTACCGAGACAGACGCCATCCTCGACGCGATGGACGAAGCCTTCCGCATCGGCCACTTCAGCGAATCCCCCGTCGTGATCTCGCATCTCAAGTGCGCCGGCATTGCCAATTGGGGTCGTAGCAGCGAGGTGCTCAACGCGCTCGAGAGGGCGCGTGCCTCTCAGCACATCGGATGCGATTGCTATCCCTACGCGGCAGGCTCCAGCACTCTCGATCTCAAACAAGTCGACCCGCGAGTCAAAATCGAAATCACCTGGAGCACTCCTTTCCCCGAAGCCGCAGGCCGTACGCTCGCTGACATCGCCTCCGCCTGGAACCTCACGCAAGTCGATGCCGCGCGACGTCTCCAGCCGGCCGGCGCCATCTATCACAGCATTGACGAGGACGACATGCGCCGCATTCTTGCCTACCCAGCCACCATGATCGGGTCGGACGGTCTGCCGTGGGACCAGCATCCCCATCCCCGCCTCTGGGGCGCATTTCCGCGCGTTCTGGGCCGCTATTGCCGCGACCAGAAGCTGTTCTCGCTTCCGCAGGCGATTCACAAGATGACCGCGATGCCCGCCCGGCGTTTCGGTCTCGCCCAGCGCGGAGCGATCGCGGAAAACTACTGGGCCGACCTCGTTCTCTTCAATCCGCAGACGGTCGTCGACAGCGCTACCTTTGCCGATCCCGTCCGTCCCGCCCAGGGCATCGAGCACGTCTGGGTCAACGGCACTTTGTCGTACACTGCTCAAGGACTCACAGGAGACCGCGCAGGGCGCTTCCTCGCTCGCGGCGCAACCGAGTGGCTCCAATGACCCGCGCAGTCATCTCCCGGAAACCGGCCAGCCGATGATCGATCCTCACAGCATCTTCCTCTTGCTCGCCGCGCTGAGCGCCGTCATCGGACTCATCCTGCTGGTCACCGTCCTCAAACTGAACCCATTCCTCAGCCTGTTGCTTGCTTCTTTGGCGCTCGCCATCGTCTCCGGAATGCCGATGGCAAGCGTGATTCACTCCTTCGAGGCCGGCGTCGGAGGAACCCTCGGGCACATCGCCATCGTGGTCGCCCTCGGCACTATGCTTGGCAAGATGATGGCCGAATCCGGCGGCGCCGATGCCATCGCGCTCACGCTGATCCGTGTCTTCGGCGAAAAGCACCTGCCCTGGGCCATGATGGTGATCGGCCTCATCGTCGGCCTGCCCGCATTTTTCGAAGTCGGCTTCGTACTGCTCATTCCCATCGCCTTCACGGTCTCGCGCCGAACCGGAACCCCTCTGATTCGAGTTGCGCTTCCGCTGATCGCTGCGCTTTCTGTCGATCACGGCCTTGTGCCCCCGCATCCGGCAGCTTTGCTCGCGGTCAACATCTACCATGCCGATGTTGGACGCACCATCTTCTACGCGCTGCTCATCGCCATTCCGACCGCTACGCTTGCTGGCCCGGTTTTCGCAAAGATCATTGCCCCATGGATCAAGGTTCCCGTCGAAAACCCCATGGCCGACGACTTCGCCGATCACAGTCCCAACCGCAGCCTGCCCGGTTTCTGGCTCACTATCGGCAGCATCCTGCTTCCGGTCGTCCTGATGCTCGTCGGCAGCTGGGCCGACTCCTTCGCGCCCAAAGGAACGGTCGCGAATGAAGCCCTTCACCTTGCCGGCAACGACGACATCGCCCTGCTCATCGGCGTCCTCATCAGCTTCATCACACTGGGCGTCATGCGCGGAGTCTCGCGCGAAACCATCCTCCGCTTCAGCAACGAGTGCCTGGCTCCCACTGCCACCATTACCCTGCTGGTCGGCGCCGGTGGCGGCTTCGGCCGTGTTTTGCAGGATAGTGGCGTCTCTCACGCCATGATTCAGATCGCCATGCAGCGGCACCTGCCCCTCCTCTTCCTCGCCTGGACCCTCGCCGCTCTCATGCGTCTTGCCACCGGTTCCGCCACTGTAGCCATGACCACAGCCGCGGGGATCGTGGCGCCCATCGCTCTTCAGACCCCCGGAGTCTCGCCGGAACTGCTCGCCATCGCGACCGGGGCCGGTTCGCTCATCTTTTCGCACGTCAACGACGGCGGCTTCTGGCTGGTGAAGGAATACCTGAACCTCAGCGTCACCGAGACCATGAAGTCGTGGTCTATCTGCGAGACCATCATCTCCCTCGCGGGACTCGGCTTTGCCCTCCTCGCTTCACTCGCCGTTTGATCAGAGCAAGCGCCCGGCCGGTCGAGCGCGTCCATCGATCCAGCATCGAATTTCGCGGTGGGAATGGCGTCACTCAGGCAAATATGAGCGGCTTTCACTCAGATTTAACCATTCACGGCCTTGACAAACCCGGAAAGTAGCCCTATCTTTAGCAATTGGAAGCAGTGAGTGCTAGCACGCGGCCGTCAACAGTGCTTGTCTCGCAGTTCGGTCTCTTTTCGGGACCTGTTTCCAAGGCTTTCACCCACAACTTAAAACCAGTCCGCGGACGGCATTCTGCTGGTCCGCGTGTGAAGGAGAAGCGAAGCAATGGCAGCAACATCTGTTACCAACGACCTTCACCCCGCTCCATGACCGCATCCTCGTCCGCCGTGTGGAAGAGGGAGAAACCGTCCGCGGGGGCATCATCATCCCCGACAGCGCCAAGGAAAAGCCCCAGGAGGGCGAAGTCATCTCCGTGGGCAAGGGCAAGTCGAACGACGAAGGCAAGGTCTTCCCTCTCGACGTCAAGGCGGGCGACAAGATTCTCTTCGGCAAGTACTCCGGCACCGAGATCAAGATCGACGGCGAAGAGTTCCTGATCATGCGCGAAGAAGAAGTCCTCGGCATCGTCAAGAAGTAGGCGCTGCAGCGCGCCAGTTGTCAGTTCTCAGTCGTCAGTTGTCAGTAGAAGTCGCGCTGAATCCGCAGAGCTGGCAGGATACAGCAATTGACTGATCAACTGAGCAACTGTAGCACTGACAACTGTATTTAGGAGAGTTAAGAAATGGCAAAGCAGATTCTGCACGGTGAAGATTCCCGTCAGGCGATCCTGCGCGGCGTGAACACGCTCGCAGACGCCGTGAAGGCGACGCTCGGCCCCAAGGGCCGCAACGTTGTAATCGAGAAGAAGTTTGGTTCGCCCACCATCACCAAGGACGGCGTGACGGTGGCCAAGGAAATCGACCTGAAGGACCCGCTGGAGAACGTGGGCGCGCAGCTCGTGCGTGAAGTCGCCTCCAAGACCTGGACGTGGCCGGCGACGGCACCACCACCGCAACCGTTCTGGCCCAGGCCATCTTCCGCGAAGGCGTGAAGACCGTTGCCGCCGGCGCCAACCCCACCGCCCTCAAGCGCGGCATCGAGAAGGCCGTCACCGTCATCATCGGCACCCGCGACAAGGACGGCAAGTGGACCGAGGGCGGCGCGCTCGGCAAGCTCTCGAAGCCCGTTGACGAGGGTTCGGTTGCCCAGGTGGGCGCCATCTCGGCCAACGGCGACCAGGAGATCGGCGACATCATCGCTCACGCCGTCAAGGTTGTCGGCAAGGATGGCGTCATCACCATCGAAGAGTCGAAGACCATGCACACCGGCCTTGAGACCGTCGACGGCATGCAGTTTGACCGCGGCTACCTCAGCCCCTACTTCGTCACCGACGCCGAGCGCCTTGAAGTGGTTCTCGACGATCCCTACATCCTGATCTACGAGAAGAAGATCAGCGCCATGAAGGATCTGCTTCCCCTGCTCGAGCAGGTTGCCCGTGGCGGCAAGCCGCTGCTGATCATTGCTGAGGACGTTGAAGGCGAAGCGCTCGCGACCCTCGTGGTCAACAAGCTGCGCGGCACGCTGAATGTGGCTGCCGTCAAGGCTCCCGGCTTCGGCGATCGCCGCAAGGCCATCCTGGGCGACATCGCCATCCTCACCGGCGGCAAGGCCATCACCGAGGACCTCGGCATCAAGCTCGAAGGCGTGAAGCTCGAGGATCTGGGCAAGGCCAAGCGCATCACCATCGACAAGGACAACACCACCATCGTCGACGGCGCCGGCAAGTCCTCCGACATCGAAGGCCGCGTGAAGGAGATCCGTTCGCAGATCGAGAAGACCACCTCCGACTACGACAAGGAAAAGCTGCAGGAGCGGCTGGCCAAGCTGGTCGGCGGCGTTGCCATCATCAAGGTGGGCGCGGCAACTGAGACCGAGCTGAAGGAGAAGAAGGCTCGCGTTGAGGACGCTCTGCACGCAACCCGCGCGGCAGTCGAGGAAGGCATCGTCCCCGGCGGCGGCGTAGCTCTGGTTCGCGCCATTCCGGCGGTGCGACGAGCTGATCAAGACGCTCGAAGGCGACGAGAAGATCGGCGCGCAGATTGTGCGCCGCTCGCTCGAAGAGCCGCTTCGCCAGATCGTCGCCAATGCCGGCGAAGAGGGTGCGGTGGTCGTGGCCAAGGTGCTCGAGTCCAAGGACCAGCACTTCGGCTACAACGCTGCGACCGGCAACTTCGAGGACCTGGTCAAGGCCGGCGTCATCGACCCCACCAAGGTGACGCGCACGGCGCTGCAGAACGCAGCTTCGATCGCGGGCCTGCTGCTCACCACCGAAGCTCTGGTCGTCGAGATTCCGGAGCCCAAGGCGGCTCCGGCAGGCGGCGGCCACGGCGGCGGCATGGACGGCATGTACTAAGGACTGGCCGTCCAGGCCAATCGCCGGGTACCCTCTGGGTGCGGCGCAAAACAAACATAGGCCTCCAGCTTCGGCTGGGGGCCTTTTTTATTCCTCTTGTTACATTGGAGAGCGATAGTATTGCTTTGCTCGAACCAGTCGTCAGGAGGAAAACCGTGATCACTTCTCGATGGAATAGACTCGCGCTTGCCGTGGTCTGCGCTTTGCTGCCCTGTGCCGCTTCTGCGCAGGACTCGTTCCAACTGCACAGCACCACCTTTTCCGAGGATGGAACGCCTCCCCTTTCCATGATCTTTGACAACGTCGTGAATGGCCAGAATACCTGCGCTGCCAGTGGGACCGCAGGGCTCGATCAATCTCCGGAGCTCTTCTGGACCGGCGCCCCACGGGACACGAGATCTTTCGTCGTGGTTCTTTACGACACCACTGCGTCTTTCACTCATTGGGGCATGTACAACATCGCGCCAACCGTCAATAAACTTCCTCAAAACGCCGGAACCGCCAACAGCACCTACGGTTCAGAGGTGTTGAACGATTTCGGTTTAGGACAGCAGTACGATGGGCCGTGCCCGCCCGCCGGCTACGCCCCGGAGGTCCACCATTATGTCTTCACCGTCTATGCGCTGAGCACCACGCTCGATCTGCCCGGCTCAGCCAACTTCCCGCCCAATGGCGAAACCCTTTACCACGCGCTCATCAAGGCCGCCGGGCGAGGTCAAATTCTGGCGCAGACCAGCCTGACTGCCCTCTATTCATCGACGCCGGGAACTGCACATACCGATTGACGTTGCTTCCACGGTGGTGTCCATCCTCAAAGCAAAAGGCCTCCAGCTTTGGCTGGGGGCCTTTTTTGTTGCCTGATTTCGCGCCGCAAAGAGTTTCCTGGCAGCCGGGGCTGCCATCCGGCCTCCCTTTTGCTCAGGCGATCTGGCGACGCACTTCGCTAATCGGCGTCGGCACGCCGACCGGTGCCTTGGGCCGCTGCGGCTGCAACCAACCGGCCGAGAGCCATTTTTCCGGAACAACAAACTCCGAAAATCCGCAGTCCAGGCAAATCTGAACGTCGGGTTGAGGGGACATGGGGGGATGGCTCATCGTACGGGGAGCGTTGCGATAAAGCCGAATCTCAGCAGGGACCGTGGACAGGGCCCCCGACTTGCACTTGGGACAAACCATTGGACACCCCAGAAATTAGTTGACCTGTGGAAAAACCAACTTTAATTCGAATTCAAACATAAGAGCAACAAAAATAGTGCACCAAATAAAACTTTTGGCAGGGATTCCATCTGTACTTCGAGTTGAGGGCCATCCGGCCGCGATTTTCCGCTCCAAAACGAATCGGGAGCCCGAAGGCTCCCGATTCGTACGATTCCCTTGAATTGAGGTTAATAGGTGATGTGGAAACCCATGGTAAAGGCGCGGGAACCGCCGATTGTGCCCGTCACCGATCCAAAGTTCGCAGCGTTATTGGGGCAATAGCTTGTGCCCGTCACGTAGAGATTGGGGTTGCAATAGGAGTCGCCGTTGCCCAGCGTTAAGGGAAGCTGCGTCGATTTTCCCGTTCCAGTCGAGAACGGCACCTGGTCCAGGTTGGCCAGGGCCGTCGATTGATCCGTGGGATTGGCCGATGTCACAATCTGGCCGTAACCGAGGAAGCTCCGGTACTGACCGCAATTGTTTCCTCCGCCAAAAGCAGCGATCGCGCTGGCCGAGCACCCATTGTTCTGACGAATCTGGGCCTGGTCCTGTGGAACATCCGGGCTGGTTGTGTTGGTCAGGTTGAAGACGTTGAGTTCGTACTCCGCCCTGATCTTTTCCGTAATCCTGAAGCCCTTACGGAATGACATATCAAGGCGCTTCTGGGGATCCTGCCGGAAGATATTGCGTTGCCCCGACATTGAAGGCCGTCTCGTAGATGTCGGAAGGATCAGAGCCCGTTGAAACCGGAATTCCGTCCGTGCCCGGCTGCAGGTAGCTGATGGCAATTTGCGACGGGTCGACGTACGGAATGTAGTTGCCGTTTGAAGCGCGGAACCGTCCCCGGTTGCCGGTCAGCGCCGATTTCGGATTCTTCGGATCCTTGATGCCAAGGACCGGGTTCATCAACGTCGGGAAGTTGCCGAAGTTAATGCTTCCGACCGCGCCGTAGAACTCATACAGAGACCATGGCTCCCCGCTCTGCAGGGTTCCAATTCCGGTCAAGTGCCAGTCGTTTGTGAAGTACGACGCGAAGTTGTGTTCCTTGATCGCGTTGGGAATATCCACCTGGAAGTTTGCGGTGAATACATGCGTACGGTCAAAATCCGAAGAAGCCCACGAGTTGCGCAGGTGTTTCGGGTTGTCGCCGGTGAAGAACAGACCGATGTCGCTTTGTTCATCGAGCGAATGGCTCCAGGTGTAGCTGGCGCCAAGCTGGAAGTGATGCGAAAGCCGCTTCTCCACGTGCGCTTCAAGCGCGTCATAGGCCGAAACACCCACGGTCTTGAAGTCCGCAGCATTCGGGCTAAATCCGACATACGGCGTTCTGAAGTCGGTATTGCCGGCATCAAACGTGGCCCACGGCTCAACCGTGATCGGGAGATAGTCATAGTCGGGCGGCCCGCTGTCTCTGTTCTGGTTCATCACTTCCATGCCGTAGCTCGAAGTCTCGCCCCAGATCGGATTGGTTGGTGTGGCAATGCCCGGCTCATTGATCGGAATCGGAATCACGGCGTGACGGCCCCGGTTGCCCGTGTAGCCAAGCGAAACAGCGACGGTGCTCACCGGCTGCCATTGGACATTCAGCGTGTAGTTCATGGTGTAGGGCAGCACGTTGCCCTTGTCATAAATGCCGAAGTTCAGCGGCGTCGTGCAGAGGAAATATCCTTCCTGTGCTTGCAGGCCGCTGCAGTTCTTGCCGTATTGCTTGTAGTAGCCCGACGTGGGTGCCCCCGTCATCTCATTCAACTGAGACTGCAATGCCTGCGTAATCACGCCCGGGTTTGAACTTGGCGGAACATAGCTGCCCGCCGGAGCCTGCGAGAACGCCAGGTCCCCCATCGGGTTCTCCAGCGTCAGACCCGAATCCGAATTGCCGTTCGCGAGGCTAACCAGAGGTGAGGATTCCGTCACGCCAAACGGGCCACCGATCGAACTGCCGGCAGGCTGCGAAAGATACGTGAAGAGTTCGCCACGGTCGTAATAGATGCCGCCGCCGCCGCTGATCACAAGGTTGCTGTTAAAGCTCCTCGGGGACCAGGCGAAGCCCAGGCGAGGCGAAATGCCCCATTGGCGTCCGTTCAGGGTTGATGCAGAAACACCCTTGGTCGGGTTCTCCTTGTTGTTGCCCGCAATGACGAACCCGGCATTGACCACGTCAAATCCCGTCGTCGTGGTACCGGTCACGTTGTAGAGCGTCGGATCGAAGTTGAACATGTCGCCGTATTTCTCCGTCATGCCCCCGTGATAGTCATAGCGAACACCGGCGGTAATGCTCAGGTTCGTGAGTACCTGCCATTTGTCCTGCGCATAACTGCTGAACTCGTTGGTTCGATAGTAGCGATCCGCATTATTACGCTTCGTAGTGGGATCGATGCTCTCAACCACGCTTGAGCTGCGCACGGTGCCTTGGAGAAAGTTGTCGAAGCCGTTGACGATAACCTGCGCATGGCCTGTGCGGTTATTGGTGATGTTCAATTGCGTGTAGCTGTATCCGCCACCCGCGATGATGGTGTGCTTGCCCGCCGTGAAGATCATGTTTGTCGAGGGATTCACGCGGCTCTGGTAATAGCCCATATCCACGAATGCACCGGGCACTCCGGCGGGGCCCAGATAAAGACGAGGCGAATATTGGTCGTCGTTCGCAAAGTTGTTGATCTGCAGCCCAGGCAGGACATTGGCGACCAGGTTATCTGGCTGCGCGGCCGCAACACCCAGATTGCCGCCGGAGAACGCCTGCGTATAGTTGCTGAAGGTCCCACTGCGCACGAACCCGAGACGCTGCTCCCAATTGAATCTCGGACTAACCGCAATGGTGTTCCCAAGCGAAAATACCTGCGCCCCATTGTGGGCAGTTACTGGAAAGCCGGCAGTATTCGAGAAGCCGAAGGGCCGGGTCACAGGTGCATTTTGGAAGAAGTACTTCGACTCCACACGATCTCTCTTGGTTGCGTCGTAGTCCAGCGAGATCGTGGCCTGATCGGTTCTCAACCGGGAGGTCCCAATCAGATACCCATTTGGAACGTTCGGATTATAGGGCGCATTGGACTGAGCCGATGGAATCAGAAACTGGCCATTCGGCAGCTTGGTACTCAGCAGAGTGGCCGCGACCGGATCGATCGTGACGGTTCCGCTGCCTCCCCAGGAAGCATCTGCTGCCTCCAGCCCGGCGGTGCTCCGGTCGTCCGTCAAACCGCTTGGAACGTTGATCTCCGAGACGCCCGTTGCCTGGTCTTCATTGAAACTGCGCTGGTAGGCGCCAAAAAAGAAGAGCTTGTCCTTGATGACTGGTCCCCCAGCCGTAATGCCCGCGGTCCAGCGGCGAAGCCAGGGGTTAACCAGCGACCGCGGAAAAACTCCAACTCCTGACTGTGTCAGTTGATAGTCCTGGTTGAAGAAGAAGGGCGAGGCATTCATCAGGTTATTCGCATAGGCTCCGTAGAGCTGCCCATGCCAGTTATTGGTGCCTGTCGTCGTGTTCACGTCAATCTGCGCACCGGCCGTTGCGCCCTGCTGCGCATCGTACATCGACGTATTCACACGCAATTCCTGCGTGAACTGCGGCGGAGGAGAAGGCAGGCTGTTTCCGTTTGAACCATAGACCGACGTGCCCACTGAAAACGCCCCGCCGACCGTCGGTGCACTTCCAATGTTGAAGTTGTAACGCTGCGACGAGTCTCCGGAAGAAGTCATGCCATTGAACAGGTTGGTCGAATCAACACCGTTGACCTGGAAAGTGTTCGACGTAGCACGCTGTCCATTGGCCTGGATATTCTGATTACCGAGACCGGCATTCGAATCGAGGTTCGACAACAATTCCGCATGCACGCCCGGCGAAAGAACAGCTATCTGCGTAAAGCTCCCCGTTGCGAGCGGCGTCAGGTCGATCTGCGCGCTGTCGAGCGTGTAGCCATTGGTCGTATCCGTTGCATTCAGCAACGGAGTTGCTGTGACTTCAACGGACTCCGAAACCTGGCCGACCTTCAGCGTCGCATTCACAGTTGTCGCGCGCGCTTCCTGAACCGGAACACCTTTCAGCTGGGTGGTCTCAAAGCCGGCGTGGCTCACTTTGATCGAATATGTGCCGATCGGCAGGTTGAATACCTGGTAGAACCCGGTCCCCTGGGTCGTAGTCGTCGTTGAATAATTGATGGCCGACTCCGTCACCGTCACGGTCGCCCCGGGCACAGCCGCACCCGAAGAGTCCACGATAGTTCCGTTCAACGATCCGAGTGTCTGTTGGCCTTTTCCTTGCAGAGAACAAAACATCACGGTCAGGCACAGCAGACTGAATTGAGCGGCACTCCTCCAAAAAGGTCGATTCATAAGCTCCTCACGACAAAGGTTTGTGTGTGGTCTTGTTAATTGGGGATAGCGGCGCAATCGATGCCGCTATGGCCCGATGTTGAGAATTGCGGTTTCCTGATGGAACTATGAGGCGGAAAGATCAGATTAGGAATAGTTTGTGACAAGCGGGCGGGTTTTCCCAAGATAAATTCCTTCGACAGGCGAGGAATCGGGATTGATTCTGTGGAAAAGCAGGTCAATAAATTGCCACACTGAAGGTCTGCTGCAAACTCTCTTTCCTGCCACCGGACCCCAACTTGCTCCGGTGGCAGGCTTTCCCCTCGCCTTTTACCGCTGGGCTGACGGTGTGATGTTCGGCTTTTCCTTGCCCCACTGGAATTTCAAACCCAACCGCACACTGATTGGCAGGCTTACATAGCCGAGCGGCGCGATGTGCTGGTCGTCCGTCAAATTCTCTGCGAGCGCATAGAAGCCGAGCCAATCTCGCAGCCGGATACTGCCGCCAAAATCAAGCTTCGCGTACCCGTGGTCGAGGTTGCGATTCGGCAAAAGCAGGCTGTTGCCCCCGTTGATGTCATATCCGCCAAGAAAGTCCGAATCGTCTGACCGGCTCGCGAATGCCGAGTTGAACAGGACCGTCAGCCAGCTGTGCGAGTAGCTCGCTGTAAAGAACCCGGTGTGCGGAGGCCGCCGGAATGGCCGCGCTCCCTGTAACGGCGAATCCGAGCCAACCGGGATGCCGTTATAGGTGGGCACCGGCCCCAGCAGATCCACATCGCTGTTCGTGTACGAATGCTGGATCACCGCGTCAAGGTACGTATATCCGCCGCGCAGAAAGACCGACCGCCCGATTCCGCTTTCCATCGTCGTCTCGACCCCCATCGCACGATAGGCTTCGGAGTTCAGCGTCAGCTCGAACGCTCCATCCGCCTGCAACTGCTGCGCCAGTTGATTCTGTTGCGCCGGCGTCAGGTTAGGCAGGAGCGCGGGGATCAGGTCCAGCCCCACATACTCGATCTGCTTGCCAAACTCATTGTGGAAGAAGCTCGTCTTGAAGATCAGCCGCTCGCTGAAGAACGCCTGTTCTACTCCGCCCTCATAGGTCCGGGCTGTTGGCGCTCCGATCGGCGTGATGTGCAATTGTTGAATCGTCGATTGCCCGCCATTCTGCCCAAGAAAGCTGTAGAGCGAATAAAACTGGTCGGTCAGCGACGGCTCACGCACCGCGTCGCCGTAGTTGAACATCAGTCGCGTTCCGCTCAGCACGCCTTTCTTCGGCCTGAACGCATAGAACGAAACGCCCGCCCGGGGCGTGGTCTGCACGCCGAACAGCGAATAGTGCTCCAGGTCCCCGCCCAGCGTATAGAACAGGCGATTCTTGAAATCGCCGTGTACCGCCGCTCGATAGTCGTAGTTGCTGCGTTCCACCGGCGGATAGTACGCGCTTCCCGGCTCCGAGCCGCGCTCATCTTCGTACCCGAATCCGATTTGCGCGGTCAGGTGCGGGGTCACCGTGTAGTCGCCCTGGTATACCAGCGCATCGCGATTCGAATCGAGCTGGTAGCCCTGCGGATACGTGCCTGCAAAATCCATCAGCGCGCGTCCTGTCACCGCGTAGCCGTTTGCCCCGGTGATCGTCACCAGGTCGCCAAAGCTGTCGCCGTACGCATCGAAAACCCCCGCACCCGTCTGCTCCCACAGGTTGTACTGCTCGCGCTTGCGGGTCGCCCCGTATCGCACCATGTTGTGGAAGTCCGCGGTGGTCTGGTTATCGATCGACCCGCTGATATACAGGTCCTGATCTTTCTCCGTGGCATTATCCGCGAGGTGATGAAATTCCCACGTGCCCGGAGCGCCGGTTCCATCCACACCGTAGTGCAACGTACCGCGAAGCTGCGTCGAGCCGGTCGGCTGGAATCCTACATTCGCCGATGCCGTTCCCACGTGATATTCGTCATGCGGCAAATCGTTTGCCGTCTGCTGCCAGCTATATGCGCCCAGATAATCGAGCTTGCCGAAGGTTCCCGCCGCTTCAAGCTCTTCCCGCGAACTGACAAAATTTCCCCAGTCCCCGTGAAAGATCAGCGAAGGAAAACTCGTCGTCCCATGCGGAGTCGTCAGACTTACCACGCCGCTCTCCGCATCCGCTCCGTACAGGCTCGAATTGGGCCCGCGATAGATCTCGCTTCGCTCCACGCCCGTCGTCGACTGCGGGCCGAAATCAAACCGCCCACCCAGGTCCCCGGCACTCACGCCGTCAATCAGCACGAGGTTGTCATCCGAGTCCCCGCCGCGCACAAACAGCGAAGTCTGCGCTCCGCGTTGCCCCGTCTGCGCCACAAATGTTCCCGGCATCAGCCTGAGCGCACTCACCAGGTCCTCGTTCAGCTCCAGTTCGTTTGGGCCGATCACGCTCGTTGCCGCGCCGGTCTGCGGCTGCGGTGTCGGAGTTCCCGTCGCCGTCACCACGATCGATTCATGCACCCACTCCGGCTCCAGCACGATATTGCGTTCGATATTGTCCAGCTGACCGGCGTAGAAGTCCGGCGTCTCAAGCTGCCGAAACTTCGTGGCTGAAACCACCAGGAAAAACCGGCCGCGCAGGCCAGTCATGATCTGAAAACTTCCATCGGCCCCCGAAACTGCCGAACCCACGACCGACCCATTGGATATCAGGCCCACCGTTGCGCCGCTGACCCTGGCGCCGGAAGCGTCCGACACCACGCCGCGAATCGAAGCAGCATGACCCGCAACCACAAAACAGGCAGAGAAAATCAGGAACCCGATACAACGGGCAAAGAGTCGACCGGAAAATAAGCGCTGAAGCGTACGAAATGGCATGATGGCTCCTCCGTTCCCCTCGGAACGCAAGCTGGTTGAGCGCACAGGACCGGTCTCCTGACTTGCGCCTCCCCGGCCACCTTCCCGGAGCCAGGCTCCAGTGGTTTCTTTGAGAGTCAGTGCCCACTCGGGCGAACTGACTCCGGCCGTTCTCCTGGTTCGACGACAGCCGAACCCGGGGCGCTCACAGTTGCGGGGCAGTGGCGGAATTTCACCGCCTTCCCGAGCATCCTGACGATTGTGGTTGTAACCTCCCACGCCCAGGATTGGGCGGGAAAGCTGTCATGAAACAAGTTTCGATGACATCAACTTTTATAAATGGCTCAGAGCACGAAGTCAAAAACCGTGCCGGCTCGATAGCACCTTCTCTGAACTGCGCGATTCTCCGCCAACGCCGCCTCAACAGCTTCATCCGTCGGGTGTTGCAGGCGACGCCTTCGCCTCGAAACGTTCCGGATGCTAACCTGTTTCTTGGACTATTTACCCGCAGTGGCCCCGTAGCTCAGATGGATAGAGCATCGGTTTCCTAAACCGCAGGTCGGCCGTTCGAATCGGCCCGGGGTCACCATCCTCTGCGATACCCACTCAAACTTGCTGCTGCTCATTCGCCACATTCCTCATTTATTTGGCCGCCTGCGCACCCGCGATGAGAATATCCACCAGCCTTCTGGCGCTCCGTTTCCAGTCGGGATCGGAGTCGACATGCGCGACGCCGATCAGCGCTCGCAGCAAATCGAATGGATCGAGATCTCTGCGGATATCGCCACTTTTGATCGCGCGCTTCACCAGCAATTCGATGGCTCCCCGTACCTGGCCGCGCGAACCCTCGTAGAGCTTTGTGGCGCCTCCAACAACGCTATTCAGCGCCGGGGCAATAATCTGCTTTGCCGCGATATGGTCCACAAACAGCAGCATCCACGCCCGCAAAGCCTCAATTGAGGACATCTCTTCGGCATACGTCCGCGCTGCCGCCGCCAGCTTCTCCACCTCGCTCCGATAGACTGCCTCGATCAGCGCGTCGCGCGTAGGAAAGTGACGATAAAGCGTTCCAGCGCCCACACCCGCCTGCCTGGCGATATCGTCCAAACTGGCGTCTGCGCCATAGCGGGTAAAAGCTTTCTTCGCGACCTCCAGGATGCGCTCGCGATTCCGCTGCGCATCCGTGCGCGGCTTTCTCGAGACGGATTGGGCACGTTTTCGAATCATCTGTAAAAATATTGAAACCGGAGATAGCCTCCGGTTATCTCATTATTCGGAGCTAGTCTCCGTTTTATTGGTTGCGGCGGCCACTCGTCAATGCCGGATAAGAAACATGAAACGAATCAAGGAGGAAATCAAATGGTGCATGGAGAAATCTCGACCGGCCACTTCACTCTGCCCGGCAGTTCGCGCGGCGTGAATCGCATGGGCTATGGAGCCATGCAACTTGCGGGCAGGGATGGCGACAAGCTTGTGTGGGGACCGCCTCGAGATGTCGAAGAAGCGATCCGTGTATTGCAGGAAGCTGTCGCGAGCGGCGTGAACCATATCGATACCGCCGATTTCTATGGCCCCCACGTCACCAACCAGATCATACGAAAAGCGCTCTTCCCCTACCCCAGCGACCTGCTCATTGTGACCAAGGTTAGCGCCCTGCGCGGCGAAGATGGGTCGTGGATTCCGGCGCTCTCGCGCGAACAGCTGACTCAGGCAATTCACGATAATCTCCGCAATCTCGGTCTGGATGTGCTGGAAGTGGTCAACCTGCGCAGCATGTTCAGCATCCATCAACCGGCTGAGGGTTCGATCGAGGCGCCGCTTACCGTCCTGGCCGAGCTTCAGCAAAAGGGTTTGATCCGTCATATCGGGCTCAGCAACGTAACGCCCGCACAGATTGAGGAGGCACGGCGCATTGTTCCAATCGTCTGCGTCCAGAATCAATACAACCTGGCACATCGGGCCGACGATGCTCTCATCGCGAACCTCGCCCACGACGGCATCGCCTACGTTCCGTTCTTTCCACTCGGCGGGTTCAGTCCACTCCAATCGGGGACTCTGTCTGAGGCGGCATCTCGCCTCCATGCCACGCCGATGCAGGTTGCGCTTGCGTGGCTCCTGCAGCGCTCGCCAAACATCCTCGTGATCCCCGGAACATCTTCTCTCAGCCATCTTCGCGAAAATCTGCTGGCAGCGACTCTCCAAATCCCCGCGGAGTTGCTTGCGGATCTCGACGCGGTATCCAGAAAAGATTCCGCGGTTCCAACCTCGCGGCATGAATAGAGACGGCAATTTCTAACAACCTTCGTTCAAGAACAGGAGACATCAATATGCGTGTATTCGTCACAGGCTCGACAGGATTTATTGGTTCGGCTCTGGTCCCGCAACTGATCGAAGCAGGCCACCAGGTGCTCGGCCTCGTTCGCAGCGATGCAGGCGCTCAATCCTTGACTGCTGCCGGCGCGCAGGCGCTTCGGGGAGATCTCAATGACCTGGAAAGCTTGCGCAGCGGCGCGGCGGCGGCGGACGCGGTGATTCACACCGCCTTTGTCCATGACTTTTCCAGATTCCAGGAAGTCTGCGAGATCGACAAGCGCGCGATCGAGACAATCGGCGCCGTGCTCGAAGGTTCCAGCCGTCCCTTGATCGTGACGTCCGGCGTTGCCACACTGGCTCAGGGCCGCGCGGGGACCGAAAACGATCCGCCGCATCCGGTCTCCGCCTCCCTTCCGCGCGCATCGGAGGCGACAGCGGTCGCGTTGATGGAGCGGGGAGTGCGAGCGTCGGTGGTGCGCCTGCCCCAGGTTCACGACACACTCAAGCAAGGGCTCATCACCTACTTGATCGCTCTGGCCCGCGAGAAGGGCGTGTCGGCGTATGTGGGCGACGGAGGCAACCGCTGGGCCGCTGTACACCGGTTCGACGCCGCCCGCGTCTACCGGCTTGCCCTGGAGAAGGGATCCGCAGGAGCCAGGTATCACGCCGTCGCCGAAGAGGGAGTGCCGCTCAAAGAGATCGCCGCCGCCATAGGCCGAGGTCTGAACGTACCCGTCGTAAGCAAGACACCTGAGGAAGCGAAGGACCATTTCGGCTGGCTCGGATCATTCGCTGCGATGGACCTGTGGGCCTCCAGTGCGCAAACGCGAAAGAGACCTGGGATGGAACCCCACCGGTCCCGGTCTCATCACCGATCTCGAGAATATGAACTACTTCCCCGCCTGAGCCATACAGTTCCCTCCGCTCCGTCATCCCGGGCGGAGCCGAGGGATCTGCCCAGAACATTGCGAAGTAAAGAACGTGGGTGCCCGTTCATGACGCAGCTTCATCGCGGCATGAGTGGGAAGCACACTTCCAACCTTTCATTCTTCCTGGGTGCGGTCGCACCCCATGATTGACTGCAGTCATTTCTCTCGTCATCGCCAACTCGGCCTCGGGCTATTATTCTGAATCGTGCCTGAACAACCGGTCCTGCGTACCAAAGTCCCGAAGCGAACCAGTCTTCTTCGATCCTTCGTTCTCCTGCTCGGCCTGGGTTTCGCTCTTCTTTGGTCGCTTGCCGTGCTCACCCTTCTTGCCGCCCGGTGGATCGACCCGCCGACGACCGCAGTGCACATCGAGCGCCGCATGCAGGCCTGGATTCACCACACGCCCTATCACGAACGCTACCGGTTCATTCCGCTCAGCCAGATATCGCCTAATCTCCAGCACGCTGTCATCGCCGCGGAGGACGCCCGCTTCTACCTGCACCATGGGTTCGATTGGCACCAGATCCAGATCGCCGCCGAAGACGATATGGACGGCGGCCGCATGCGGGGAGCGTCCACGATTACGCAGCAACTGGTAAAGAACCTGCTCCTCGGCACCAGCCGCTCCATCCTCCGCAAGGGCGTGGAATTTACACTCGTTCCTGTAGCCGAACTCGTTCTCGGCAAGCAGCGCATTCTCGAGCTCTACCTCAACGTCGTCGAGTGGGGTCCTGGGATCTATGGTGCAGATGCGGCTTGCCGCGCATACGACAGAACCGCGCCCCGCAACGTTAGCCCTGAACAGGCCGCACGCCTCGCCGCCGTCCTGCCGGCTCCACTGAAGCGGCGGCCCGAGCGCATGAATCATTACAGCGCGCTCATCCTGGAACGGATGCGCCAAATGGGTTGGTAATCTTTCGTATTGGCATGTTAATCGCAACTGATAGAAAATAAATATGTTACACACATAAGCTAGATAGGGTAACTTTTACCCGACTGACTTCTGACAGGCCTCCTCAGCCGCCGCCGGCATCCTGGAAAAACGAAAGCCCGCCGATTAGCGGGCTGTCGAACAGTTCCAAGCAACAACACATGCTTCAAACAATGCAGGTGACGCCGCAAAGCGTCACTCAAAGCCGAACGCAACACTTGCTCTATCTGTAGCCTAGGTCAAATTTCTGGAAAGCCAATACACCCTTCGACCTATGCGCCTTGCACTCTTTGGGCTACTTAATGCTCCAAAACCGTCCTGCGCTCTCGCGCAAACCTGGAGAGACCCGCGTTCGTGGACGCCTGATTATTCAATAATTTGCAGGAATTTCCGCACGCGGTGCGTCAAATCTCAGGGATATCCCGCGACTTCCCAGTCGTTGCTCCGCCATAACGAGTCGGCTTCGTCACCTGCTACCATGGCTTTCGTGGTGCGAACCTCCCGTGCCGGGAATTCTGCGGAATTCAGCCGGCGATGTTTTGACGCGGAATTCGTCCTATATCACAGACTTTGCACGGCATCCCAGGCAGAACGTGGCAATCTCCGTCTTCCCCAACGCGGCCGCCCGCGGCCTCCTGTTCCTTGTCCTGATTCCCACGCTACCCCTCGCGCGTGCGACATCCGACGCGCAGGAAACACCCGCCCCCCAGCAGTCGTCCGCTTCATTCGACGACCTCGCCGCGCGCGCCGCGGCCGCCCGCGACCAGCAGAACCTGCCCCTCGCTATCCAGCTATACTCTCAAGCCGAGCAGCTCAAGCCCGACTGGCAGGAAGGATGGTGGTATCTCGGCGTTCTGCAGTACAGCTCCAATCAGTACCCCGCCGCCATCGACGCCTTCACCCGCCTCCTCCAGCTTGTACCCACGGCGGTCCCCGCCATGGCGCTGCGCGGTCTTTGCGAGTTTGAAACCGCCGCCTACGATGACTCGCTTCGCGACCTCGAGCAAGCTGTCGCTCACGGCGCCCTGAACCAGCCGCGCAATGAGCAGATCATCCGCTACCACCTGGCGCTCCTGCTTGCCCACGCCGGGCGCTTTCAGGACGCGCTGGACCAGTACCGCTTCTTCGCCGAACACCAGGCCGACGCTCCGGATCTGAAAATCGCCATCGGCCTCGCCGGAATGCGGGTTGCCTCCTTGCCAAACGAGGTTTCCACGCGGGACAGGGATCTGTATCAGGCGGCCGGCAGCGCTGGGTACGTTTTTCTTTCCGGCGACAACGAACGGGCCGACGATCTCTTCGCACAGCTCTTCGTCCGCTATCCTTCCACGCCGAATCTTCACTACTTCTACGGATTCCTGCTCTTTCCACACGACCCCTCGCTCGCTATTGATCAATTCCACAGCGAACTGGCCGTCAATCCCGGCAACGAAACTGCCAACGCGCTTCTCGCTCTGACGCTCGTCATCGCCGGCCGCTTCTCTGAAGCTCTCGCTCCGGCCCAGCGCGCTTACGCAAACGCTCCCGACATGGAAATGGCGCAACTCGCCCTCGGCCGGTCGCTCGCCGAAACCGGCGACAGAAAGCGCGGCGAAGAACTGCTGAATCAGGTCATCCAACGCGATCCCAACAGCCTCGAAGCCCACCTCGGCCTCGTCTCCATCTACTCCCAGAGCGGAAACCGGGAAGAAGCCGCACGCGAGCGAAAGGTCTGCCGTGATCTGGCAAAATAGCGCACGACCGAAGATAATCCTTGCGGCCATAGTGGCTATCATTTGCTCATGGTGTGCGCCGCGCGCTGTCGTAGCCCAGCACGCCAAGACCTCGACTGCTCCCGTCACCTGCGCCACTTGCCACAACGGCGTCGCTACTTCCTTCGCAACCGCGCCCATGCGGCATGCCATGGAGCCCCAGGGTGCAGACCCGGCGATGAACGCACACCCCGATCTAACCACCCAGATTGGTGGCTATACGTACACGGTCCAAACGAGGAATGGCCAAACCACCTACACCGTCTCCGATGGAACCGGCGTGCTCACTGTCCCCATCCACTGGATCTTCGGGCAGCACTCGCAAACGTGGGTGCTCGAGAAAGACGGCCACTACTACGAAAGCCTCGTAAGCTACTTTCCCCGCGCCAACGGTCTTGCCATTACGCCCGGCGACCAGAAGATCACGCCCCACAACCTGACCGAGGCGATGGGCCGCCAACTTCCCCTCTGGGAAACCCGCACGTGCTTCAACTGTCACGGCAGCGGCGTCACCGCCGGCGAAAAGCTCGTCCCGGCGAAGGTCACCCCCGGCCTGGATTGCGAGCGGTGCCACGCAGGTTCGCAGCAGCACATGGTCGATGCGGCGCAGGAGAACTTCAAGACCGTCCCTCAGTCATTCAAGCGTCTCGACGCCGAACAGATATCGGATTTCTGCGGACAGTGTCACCGCACCTGGGACACCGTGATGCGCAACAAATGGCACGGTCCCGCTTTCGTGCGATTTCAGCCCTATCGACTTGAAAACAGCAAATGCTTCATCGGCAATGACCCGCGCATCAGCTGCCTTGCCTGCCACAATCCGCATCAGCCCGTAAACCACAGCGCGGTCTCTTACGATGCGAAATGTCTCGCCTGCCACGCTGGGGCCAAAACTGCATCGACTACCTCCCAACGCAAAGTCCTGCCCTGTGGCCAAAGACAACTGCACAAGCTGCCACATGCCCAAGGTGGATTTACCCGGTGGCCACGCACAATTCACTGACCACTACATTCGCGTGGTGCACGCCGGCGAAGCGTATCCGGAATAGTCTCCGTTTCCTTCCTCCGCGAATTCGTTTCCTCTCGCCTTCAAGAATTCGAATCCACCTCATCTACAGGCACGGCGCTTGCGTTCCCAATCACCGACAGTCGTGCGCACAAAAGAAAGAGGGCGCGGCAGCCAAAGCCGCCGCGCCCAGGTTCAGTTTCGAACTAGAAGATCAGCTTGCCTGCAAGTTCGAACGTTCTTGGATCCTGCACACCGTTGACTTCGCCAAAGTCACTTCCCGTGATGTTGTTGTGGAAGTTATTGAACTGGGTGTGGTTGAAGGTGTTGAACGACTCAGCAACGGAACTCAAACCGTGCGCGCTCGGTGAACGCAAACGACTTGTAGAGGTTCGTGCCGAAGTTGGTGCGGCCGGGACCTACAACGATGTCCCTGCCCGCATTGCCGAAGCCCAGGTTCGGGCCGCCATTCCACGCTGCCACCGGCTGTGAGAATCCGGCCGGGGAGACCCATTGGTAAACACCATTGGAGTCTCTCGTCTTCGGATACTGCACCTTGCCTGTGAAGTTCGGACGGATGGTGTAGTTGCCGCCCAGACCCACGGTGTCAGATCCGCCATCGCTGGGAGCGTTGTTGCCGGCCCATGGCAGACCGGATTCGGAGATCACCGTACCGGAGAGTTCCCATCCGCCGAGAATGCTGTGCGCCAAACCCTTCGAGTGTGCAAACATCGGAATCTGCCAGACGTAGTTCATGTTGAGAATGTTGCGGCGATCGAGCGAGCCCGATCCCTTGTCATATTTCAGGTTGAATGGATTCGTGGACGGTATCCAGATCGGCGCTGCCCACCTGGTCAGTCGATCTCATGTGCCCATGTGTAGTCGACTTCGAAGGTCAGACCGTGCCGGCTCTGCTGACGCAGTCCAGCCTGGAAGCTGTTGTAGGTTCCGGTTGCGATGTTCGTTTCCTCGGTGATTCCGATTGAAGCCAGGGAACGTCCGGTCCATTGCAGTCTGCGCGCCTGTCAGTTTACCCGCGCCAGCCAGCGCCCTGCTGACATCGGTGTGCTCAGCGGGAACGGGTTGATCGGGAAATTCACGTTCTGGTGCCATGCCACGTTGCCGACATACTGCGTCATGAGGATGAGCGACGGAACGATCTCACGCTGCACGCCCAGGCTGTACTGCGCAACACCAGGAGCGGGATAGCTTGGAGCGATCGTCGTCATGCCTTGCGGCACGACCGGCAAGCTCGCCGAAGACAATGCTGCACCTGTCTGCCAGCTCAGGAATGGGTTTGCGAAGCCCACATTGTTCAGGCTGGGCGTATTCGAGAACGGCGCCGCCGCCGCAATGTTGTACACGTCGTTGCCCTGCATGCGCTCAAAGAACGTGCCAAAACCGCCGCGAAGCACGGTTTTGCCATTTCCGGTGACGTCATACGAGAACCCGACGCGAGGCATGTAGGTCTTGTAGAAGTTCTTGGTCATGCCGCGTGGCGTGCCGCCCTGTCCGGCGATGGTTACGCCGTTCAGATAGAACTGCGCACCTTCGATAGGTTTGCAATCCTGCGCTGACGTTCGGACAAGTTTCCGAAACGGCGGTGCAGAACGCACCCGTGGTCGGATCGATCGTCGGAGCCAGTCCAGCCTGATACTGCGCAGGATCGAAGCTTGCCAGCAGGTTGTTCCGCTCCCATGCATGCGGCATTGCGTCATAGCGGATGCCGTATTGCACGCTCAAGCGGGGAGAGATATGCCAGTTGTCTTCGGCATACGCTGAAACCGTCTGGTTTACATAGTGGCGGATGTCCTGATTCTGCAACTGCGAATAGCTGGTGCTCAATCCCATCAGGAAGTCGATGTACGAGTCGCCCGTCAGGTTCGCAGTTGTCGGCGCGCCGTTGCTCCAGTTGTCGCTGAAGTTGAAGTAGCCGTTCGTATTGCCGAACATCTGCTGGTTCTTGGTGTAGCGGTTGTAGCCGCCGCCGAACTTCATCGCATGCTTGCCGTGCGTTACCGAAAGGCCAAATACTTCGGCATAATCCATACGCGGCGTTTTTCCAAGGCTGCGACCACGGATCGAATGCTGTTCCATACGAACCGAGGTTCACGCTGGGCAAACGGTTGTCAGCATCGGCAGATTGCGGGAAGAACGACTGTCCCGTCCAACCTGAAGGCTTCATGTAGGCACTTCCCGAAGGCTGAATGCTGATCTTGTTGCCGTTGAAATTGAATGCGGCTTCAAGAAGCACATTCGGCGTTAACGAGCCGGTCAGCTTGATTACCGAGCTCCATGACGGATTGCTGAAGTTCGAGCCGACTGTCGGATAGCTGTCGCCGCTCCAGATCGAAGTGGCATAAGTCTGGCTAACCGAGTCGCCAATGTAGTGGCCGAAGAGCTGCCACTTGTCATTGATGTTGTGGTCGATGCGGAACAGGTCCTCACGGACGTTGGTCGGCTGCTTGCTCGAAACCGAGATCAAGTCACCGGAAACGTTCGCCTTCGGAATCGCTCCAACTGACATTGAACTGGAGAGCCGCAGCATCACAAACATGTTTCCCTGGAACGACGTTGTCCGGGAACGGCTGTCCCGGCGTCAGTCCGTCCGCTAGCAATAGCCGCCGCGAGCGCTGTGCCGGCGAGCCGGATTCGGAACCACAATCTGGTGGCCCGAGTTGTATGCCGGAGCGACGTAGGTAATGTCCTGCGCCGAAGTGATAAAGTCTGAGTCCGGAATGGCGTGAATGCCGGCCGGTGCGCTGCCCTGCACGATCTTGCGCCATTCTTCGTTGTAGAAGAAGAATGTCCGCTGCTTGTTGTTGTTGTAAACGTGAGGAATGAACAACGGGCCGCCGATGTTGCCGCCGAAAATGTTCAGGCGGAGTTCCGGCTTCTTCGCGCCCGGCGCGTCAAAGTAGTTGTGCGCCTGGAGAGCGTCGTTGCGAACAAATTCCCACAATTCTCCGTGAAACGCCTGCGTGCCTCTCTTGATCGACATCGAAATCGTGCCGCCCGAAGAGATACCGTAGTCCGGTGGATAGTTGCTGGCCATGACCTGGAATTCGCCCAATGCATCCTGCGAAGGCATCATGGACGATTTGCCGCCAGAACCGCGGTCATATGCTTCGCCGCCGTCGATCAGCCAGATATTGTGCGCCTGGTTCAGACCGTTGAAGCTGATGGCAAAGCTGGAACCAACCGAAGTCGGCGTGTTCGAATCAGGCAGGTTGCCGCTGACGCCGAGACCCAGTGTAGCGAGTGCCACAATGTTGCGGCCGTTGGTCGCGAGCTCTGAAATCTGCTGCTCGTTGATCAGCGTGCTCACCACGTTTGAGTCGCTCTGCACCGTCAACGCATCTGCATTTACGGTGACTGTCGTCGACTCTGAACCGACTGTGAGTTTTGGATCAACACGAAATGTCGCGGAAACGTTGACTACGATTCCATTCTGTACAAACGTCTGGAATCCCTTCGCCGTGACGGTCATGTTGTAGTTTGAAGCGTTCAAGCCGGCAATTTCATACAGACCGGTATCGCTCGTTGTGGTTGTCTTCGCTGCGCCAGTGGCCGGATCGGTGAGAACAACCTTCGCTCCCGCGACGACTGCTCCCGACTGGTCCGTTACGATGCCGGTGATGTTTGAGTTGGCCTGCGCAAATACCCCTACGCATGCCAACGCAAACAACAACGGCAACAGAAGGAACCTGTAGCTCGATTGTGTCTGAATTTCACTTCCATCTGACTCTCCTATTCCGAAGTGATACCGCTTGTTTACTGCAGCCTGGGAACGTGCAATCTTGCTTTCCCTTATCGGAAAGCTCGGCTTGTCGCCGATTTTTGATCTTCTTATGAGTTGCACTTTCCATCCAAGCGCACAAAACCTGTTTCGAAATTCAGCTTCAGCCCAACTTCCGGCCGCAGCCTTTATTCGGCTACTCGCACACGAAACGGCACAACCGACAAGGAAGACGCCTAGCTGCGTACAGCAAATGTCTCAACATCCAGGCAAGACCAAAAGGCCCGCGTAAAATCGGTTCAGTAGACCGTTAAGAACGCTACTCCAACCACTTGGGAAAGGGTGTGTGATGATCGTCACTGATCGAGGTTGGAGAGTCGGGCTTGCTGGCAATTCTGATAGATAGCGTTTACTTCGGGAGGGATTCTGGGTCGGATGCGGCTTCAAGCGCCCCAGCTCAGGGCGGAATCGCGAAATGAAATACAGGATGATGGAGAGAACAACACTGACAGGATCGACGTCCCCAGCGGGAAGAAAACCGAGACGTTCTTCCCGCGGTAAGCGATGTCGCCCGGCAGTTGTCCGAGTGGTATGCCGAATCGCGCAGCAATCAGCAACACCGCTCCAATCAAAACCAGCAGCAACCCGAGAACAAGAAACATTTTCCCCAATATCGGCCATGGCTTCTTTTTTGAATGCCAGACTCAGCTAGGATACGGTAATCGGGCTGCGCCATTCGCTCCGCCGAAGCGCGCCGCAAGGGGGTCGATGCGAGTCTTCACGATGCTTGTTGGGTATTCTCTGTTTGTTGGTCGTCCTGCTGGACGCCTTTCAAACCATCATCCTGCCGCGCCGGGCCGCGGGCCGCCTCCGGCTTACACGCATCTTCTATATCCTCACCTGGACTCCGTGGAGGTTCGTTGCCGTCCGCATCCACCACCCCCGCAAGCGCGAGACCGCACTCAGCTTCTATGGGCCCCTATCGCTCATTTTTCTTCTGGTGGTGTGGGCCTGCGGAATGGTCTTCGGTTTCTCCCTCATCTATTACGCGATGGGCAACCCGTTCAACGACCCATTGCAGCCTATCGGATATCTATCCGATCTCTACGTCAGTGGAACCAATTTCTTCACGCTGGGCCTTGGCGATGTCATTCCCCGATAGCCTGATCGCGCGCGCCTCTCCACCTTCGAAGGCGGCACCGGCTTCGGCTTTCTCGCCATCGTCATGGGCTACTTTCCCGTCCTCTATGGCGCGTTCTCGCGGCGCGAAGTCAACATCTCGCTCCTCGATGCGCGCGCCGGCTCGCCTCCTACCGCCGCCGAACTCATGCGCCGCCATTCCTTCGATGGAGCAGAGGATGCCCTCGCCACACTTCTCTCGGAGTGGGAGCGCTGGTCTGCCGAGTTGCTCGAGAGCCACATCTCTTACCCATTGCTCTGCTACTTCCGCTCGCAGCACACCAATCAAAGCTGGCTCAGCGCACTCACCGCCATGCTCGACACTTCCGCATTGCTCGTCGCCGGCGTTCGCGGGCACGAAGCCCGCCAGGCGCAACTCACTTTTGCCATGGCTCGTCACGCCATGGTCGACTTGGCCCAGGTCTTCTCCCTCAAGCCAAAGCAGAACATACCGGATCGGCTTCCGCGCGAACGATACGAGCAGCTCTATCGCTTGCTCTGCCACAGCGGCGTCAGCGTTTGCCGCGACAGACAGTCCTACGAGCGCCTCCGCGACTTCGTGGTTTGTATGAGGGCTATGCCGCTGCACTCAGTGAGCATCTGTGCATGCCGCTCCCAACCTGGATGACCGAACATCCACACAAGGACAACTGGCTCGCCGTCGCAAAAGTTCGCGACCAGGCTGAAGCCGCCAATCCCGAACCCAAAGATCGCCGAAATCATTGACCAGCATCACGAGTTCTAGATCACAAATTCCTGGAGGTCCACTGCGCTAAACTGTTCCGTCCAAGGCGTCTGGATTCTTCCACTTTCACTCAAACGACAGTTTCTGTAGCCTGTAATACACAGGCAGCGCAGGAGAACCATCGAAATATGAAGCAATCCGTTCTCAACCACGAGCCAGCCGCCATCCAGACTCCTCCCACAACCAATAAGCACCTGATTCGATGGGTCGAAAAAATGGCCGAACTCTGCCGTCCCGACGCCATCCACTGGGTCGACGGCTCCAAGGCAGAGTACGACTTCCTTTGCGATCGCCTCGTCGACGCCGGAACCTTCACGCGGCTTGATCAAAAAAAGTGGCCCGGATGCTTCTGCGCCCGCTCCGCTCCGAACGATGTTGCCCGCGTCGAAGACCGAACCTTTATCTGTTCCCTTTCGCGCGACGCCGCCGGACCCACCAATAACTGGGAAGACCCTTACGTCATGCGCCGCCGCCTCAAGCAGCTCTTCAAAGGCTGCATGCAAGGCCGCACCATGTACGTGCTGCCCTTCAGCATGGGCCCTGTCGGATCGCCCATGTCCGGCATCGGCGTCCAGCTCACCGACTCGCCCTACGTCGTCGTCAACATGCGCATCATGGCGCGCATCGGCGCGCCCGTCTTCGCCGAGATCGACAAGGACGAGAAGCGCGTCGTCCCCTGCATGCACACCGTGGGCGTACCTCTCAAGCCCGGCCAGCAGGACGTGCCCTGGCCCTGCAACGACACCAAGTACATTGTCCACTTCCCTGAAACCCGCGAGATCTGGTCCTACGGTTCCGGTTACGGCGGCAACGCCCTTCTCAGCAAGAAGTGTTTCGCCCTCCGCATCGCCTCCAACATCGCCCGCGACGAAGGCTGGATGGCTGAACACATGCTCATCCTCGGCGTCGAAGATCCCGAAGGGGCAAAGACCTACGTCGCCGCGGCTTTTCCATCCGCCTGCGGCAAAACCAACTTCGCCATGCTCATCCCGCCCAAGTCCATGCACGGCTGGAAAGTATGGACGGTTGGCGACGACATCGCGTGGATCCGGCCCGACGTTACCGGCAAACTGCGCGCCATCAATCCTGAAGCCGGCTTCTTTGGCGTGGCGCCCGGCACCAGCGCAAAGACCAATCCCGCGGCCATGGCGGCTCTCTCGCGCAACACCATCTTCACCAACGTCGCTCTCACTCCCGACGGCGGAGTCTGGTGGGAAGGCATGACCGACAAGCCGCCCGCAGAATGTCTCGACTGGCGCGGACAGCACTGGACGCCTGCGATTGGCAAGAAGAACGGCACCACTGCCGCGCACCCCAATGGACGCTTCACCGCTCCCGCCTCGCAATGCCCCACCATGGACCCCGATTGGGAATCTCCCGAAGGCGTTCCCATCAGCGCCATCATCTTTGGAGGCCGTCGCTCTCACACTCTGCCCCTCGTGTATCAGGCATTCAATTGGTCCAGCGGCGTCTATCTCGGCGCCACCATGGGCTCTGAGACCACCGCTGCGGCCGCGGGCGCGGTGGGCAAGGTCCGTCGCGATCCCATGGCCATGCTTCCCTTCTGCGGCTATCACATGGGCGACTACTTCCGTCACTGGATCAAGATGCAGCGCGGCCTCGACGTCACCCCTCGCATCTTCAATGTCAACTGGTTCCGAAAGGACGAGGACGGCAAGTTTCTCTGGCCCGGCTTCAGCGAAAACATGCGTGTTCTCCGCTGGATCGTCGAGCGTGTGCAAGGCCACGGCCGCGGTCGCGAAACTGCCATCGGCTGGGTTCCGCGCTATGAAGACATTGACTGGACCGGCCTCGACTTTTCGCGGGAAGCCTTCGACGCTCTCATGACCGTCGATCGTGCAGCCTGGCGCAAGGAAGTCATCGCCCACGAGGAGCTGTTCATTGAACTCCACGATCATCTTCCGCCCGAAATGATCTATGAGCGCGAATTGCTCATTTGCAAACTCTGATCACTTGGCAGATCAGATTGCAGGAAACTCCTTCGAACTCGAGTCCTGTATCAGGGCATGACTTTCAGTCATGCCGCAAGCGTCGCAGAATGAGTGTGGGCTTCAGCCCCGGCGTCCTTTGCGCTTCCACGCCTGTGTGGAAAACTGGCTTCTAATCGATGGGTGCCGTATTTCGGGAGTAACGGAAAACAATTTCAGATATAGTAAAGAGTTCAGCACTATCCCCATGTGCCTAGGCCTGCCACGATGGGCCCGATGAGAACTACCCCGGCGAATTCCACGGAAAACGCCTCGCTCATTGTGTCTTTGCCGTTCCTGACCGCTGAAATTGCAGAACGACATTATTCATAAGAAGGAAGCCATGCAGATATCGGATCATCCTCATCATCTTCCGTTCCCTCAGGGTCTCTACCATCCACGCAATGAACACGATGCGTGCGGCATGGGCCTCGTGGCCAGCATTAAAGGCGAAAAGAGTCACGACATCATCCGCAAGGGCCTTGAGGTACTCATCAACCTCACCCACCGCGGAGCGGCAGGCTGCGACCCTGAGACGGGCGATGGCGCCGGCATTTTGATCCAGATCCCTCATGTTTTCTTCGCGCGCGAATGCGGTGAACTCGGCATCCAACTGCCCGGCGCCGGCGCCTACGGCGTTGCCATGGTCTTCCTCCCGGTCGACAAGCACAGCCGTCTGCAATGCGAGGGCGTCTTCGAGCGCATCGCCGCCGCAGAAGGTCTCAAGGTCCTCGGCTGGCGCGATACACCCGTGAATGGCGACGCCATCGGCCGCGAAGCCCGCGCCTCGCAACCCTACATCGAACAGTTCTTCGTCGGCCGTCCCGATGGCATGGATGAAGACACCTTCGAGCGATTGCTCTACCTCGTCCGCCGCCGCACCGAAAACGAGATGGCCGCCTCCGACATCGAGGGCAAGGACGACTTCTACGTTCCCTCCTTCTCCTGTCGCACCATCATCTACAAGGGCCTGATGCTGGCCCCGCAGATCGAAAAGTTCTACTTCGAACTGGCCAATCCCCTCGTCACCAGTGCTCTCTGCATCGTCCACCAGCGCTTCTCCACCAACACCTTTCCCAGCTGGAAGCTCGCCCACCCCTACCGCTACGTCGCCCACAACGGCGAAATCAACACCATCCGCGGCAACGTCAGCTGGATGACCGCCCGCCAGTCGATCCTTGACAGCCCGCTGCACGGCGAAAAAATCAAACAACTCTTCCCCGTCATCATGCCCGAGGGCAGCGACTCCGCCTCGCTCGACAACGCCGTCGAGTTCCTCTTCCAGTCCGGCCGATCGCTTCCCCACGTCATGGCCATGCTCATCCCCGAAGCATGGGCCGGCAATCCCGACATGGATGAGGACAAGCGCGCTTTCTACGAGTACCACGCATCGCTGATGGAACCCTGGGACGGACCCGCCGCCATCGCCTTCACTGACGGACGCGTCGTGGGCGCCACCCTCGACCGCAACGGCCTTCGCCCCGGCCGCTACATCGTCACAAAAGATGATCTCGTGGTCCTCGCCTCCGAAGCCGGCGTTCTCGATGTTCCTGCTGAAGACATCCGCAAGAAAGGCCGCCTGCAGCCCGGCCGCATGTTCCTCGTCGACACCGTGCAGAAGCGCATCATCTCCGACACTGAAATCAAGAAAAGCCTTGCCGCGCGTCAGCCCTACGGTGACTGGCTCAAACAGCAGCAGGTCTCGGTCGATTCCCTGCCCGAACCCTCCGCGCGTCATCGCTTCCAATCCTGAAACGCTTCTGCGCCGCCAGCGGGCCTACGGCTACAGTGAAGAAGACCTCCGTCTCCTGCTCGCTCCCATGGGCGCGCGCGGCGAAGAGCCCGTCGGCTCAATGGGCACCGACACCCCGCTCGCGTGCCTCTCAGACCGCCCGCAGCCGCTCTTCAACTACTTCAAGCAGCTTTTCGCGCAAGTCACCAATCCGCCCATCGATCCCATCCGCGAAGAACTCGTCATGTCGCTCATCAGCTACATCGGCACCGAGCGCAACATCCTCGACGAAACGCCTGAGAACTGCCACACCCTCAAGCTGCCGCATCCCATCCTGTCGAATCGCGATCTGGAAAAGCTGCGCCGCGTCTCCTCCGGCGATCTGCTCGCCACGACGCTGCCCGCTCTCTTCCGCGCTGCAGATGGTGAAACCGGCCTGCGCCACTCGCTCGATGACCTGAGCGCCCGCGCCGCGCACGCCGTCGCCTCGGGATACACGCTGCTCATCATCTCCGATCGCGGCGTCGACCCCACCTACGCACCCATCCCCAGCCTCCTCGCCATGGCTGCTGTTCACAACCGCCTGGTGAAGGAAAAGACCCGCACCCAGGTAGCCCTCATCATCGAGAGCGGCGAGCCGCGCGAAGTCATGCACTTTGCCCTGCTCATCGGATACGGCGCCAGCGCCATCAATCCCTATCTCGCCATTGAGACGCTGCACGACCTCAAGCGCCGCGGTCTGCTTCCGCACCATGTCTCCGCCAGCCATGCCGAAAAAAGTTTCATCAAGGCCATCAACAAAGGCCTGCTGAAGACCTTCTCCAAGATGGGCATCAGCACGCTGCAAAGTTATCGCGGTGCGCAGGTATTCGAAGCCATCGGTCTCAACGACAATCTGATCCAGACCTACTTCCCCCGTACCGCTTCACGCATCGAAGGCGTCGGCCTCGACGTGCTCGCCCGCGAGGCGCAGATGAAGCACGCCCATGCGTTCCAGCCCCTCACCGATTCTGAGACCGAATTGGTCGTCGGCGGCCATTATCAATATCGCGAGGGCGGTGAGTATCACCTGCTCAATCCGGCTACCATCAGCAAACTCCAGCATGCGGTTCAAGCCAACAGCGCAACCACCTTCCAGGAGTACACCGACCTCCTCGATCAGCAGAACCGCACCCTTTGCACCCTGCGCGGTCTGCTCAAACTCAAGTACGCCGACAATCCCATTCCGATCGACGAAGTGGAGCCGGCCAAGGAGATCGTCAAGCGCTTCACCACCGGCGCTATGAGCTTCGGCTCCATCAGCGCGGAAGCCCATGAAACGCTCGCCATCGCCATGAATCGTCTCGGCGGCATGTCCAACACCGGCGAAGGCGGAGAAGACGAAGCCCGCTTCACGCCCGACCCCAATGGCGACTCCCGCCGCAGCGCCGTGAAGCAAGTCGCCAGCGGCCGCTTCGGCGTTACCACCAACTACCTCGTCAACGCCGACGAGTTGCAGATCAAGATGGCGCAGGGCGCAAAGCCCGGCGAGGGTGGCCAGCTCCCCGGCCACAAGGTCGACGACGTCATTGCAAGAACGCGCCACTCCATCCCCGGGGTCGGGCTCATCTCGCCGCCGCCGCATCACGACATCTACTCCATCGAAGATCTCGCGCAGTTGATCTACGACCTCAAGAACGTCAATCCGAAAGCGCGCATCGCCGTCAAGCTCGTCTCCGAAGTTGGCGTAGGCACGGTCGCTGCCGGCGTCTCAAAAGCCCACGCCGACGTCGTGCTCATCTCCGGCGACAATGGTGGAACCGGCGCATCCCCGCTCAGTTCCATCAAGCACGCAGGTCTGCCATGGGAACTCGGCCTCGCCGAAACCCAGCAGGTCTTGCTGCTCAACGATCTCCGTGGCCGCATCAAGGTCCAGACTGACGGCAAACTCCAGACCGGCCGCGACGTCGTCATCGCCGCCCTCCTCGGCGCGGAAGAATTCGGCTTTGCCACCACGCCGCTCATCGCCATGGGCTGCATCATGATGCGCAAGTGCCACCTCAACACTTGCTCCGTCGGCATCGCCACGCAGGATCCCGTCCTGCGCGCCCGCTTCACCGGCCAACCCGAACACGTCGTCAATTTCTTCTTCTTCATCGCCGAACAGGTTCGCGAGCACATGGCCAAGCTCGGCTTCCGCACCGTGGACGAAATGGTAGGCCGTGTCGACAAGATCGAAGCCTCCCTCGCCGACGCCCACTGGAAAGCCAAGGGCATCGATCTCTCCTCGATCCTCTATGCGCCAACCGTTCCCTCACGCGTCGCCCGCCGCAAGGTGCAGGCCCAGGATCACGGCCTCGATCAGGCGCTCGATCATGCCCTGATCACGAAGGCCGCACCGGCTCTTGAATCAAAAACTCCTGTCACCGGCAACTTCGCCATCCGCAATGTGCACCGCACCGTCGGCGGCATGTTGGGCGGCGAGATCGCCCGCCGTTACGGCTCGGCTGGACTTCCCGACAACACGATTCACTTCAAATTTGAAGGCTCCGCCGGCCAGAGCTTTGGCGCGTTTGTTCCCAATGGCGTCACCCTTGAACTCGAAGGCGACAGCAACGATTATCTCGGCAAAGGCCTCTCCGGCGGCCGCATCATCGCTTATCCGCCCAAGACGTCCTTCTTCCTGCCTGAAGAAAGCATCCTCGTTGGCAATGTCGTCCTTTATGGCGCCACCAGCGGCGAAGTCTTCCTCAACGGCATCGCCGGCGAGCGCTTCGCCGTTCGCAACTCCGGCGCAACCGCCGTGGTTGAAGGCGTCGGCGATCACGGCTGCGAATACATGACCAATGGCACCGTCGTCGTGCTCGGCACCACCGGCCGCAATTTCGCCGCCGGCATGAGCGGTGGCCGCGCTTTCGTGTTTGACGATCAGGGCGACTTCTCCACGCGCCGCTGCAACAAGGCCAGCGTCGATCTCGAGCCGCTCGTCACCGACGAGGACATCGCCGAGGTCCGCGCCCTGCTCGAGCGTCATCGCGACTACACCGGCAGCCCGCGCGCCGCATGGATCCTCGAGCACTGGGCCGAAGCGCAGCCCAAGTTCATCAAGGTCTTCCCGCACGAGTACAAGCGCGTGCTCGGCGTCGAACGCGTCGACACCATCTACTGTCCGCCAACGACTGCATCGCCTCAGGTGAGGCAGCGCAGCCGCAGAGGTGCAACATGGGTAAAGTCACCGGGTTTCTTGAGATTGAACGCGAACAGCCCGACGCGCCGCAAGCGTTGATGAGCGCGTGCAGGACTGGTTCGAAATCTATCAGCCGTTCCCGGAAGAGAAACAGCGCGAGCAAAGCGCCCGCTGCATGGATTGCGGTGTTCCCTTCTGCCACACCGGCTGCCCCGTCAACAACCTCATTCCCGACTGGAACGACCTCGCCTACAACGGCCGCTGGCAAAGCGCTATCCGCCGTCTCCACGCCACCAACAACTTTCCCGAGTTCACCGGCCGCATCTGCCCCGCGCCCTGCGAAGCCTCCTGCGTCCTCGGCATCAATGCAGCCGCCGGTCTCCATCAAGCTCATCGAGCGCAGCATCGTCGAGCGCGCGTGGGATGAAGGCTGGATTCATCCCGAGCCGCCCGAGCAGAACACCGGCAAGCGCGTCGCTGTCGTCGGCAGCGGCCCCGCCGGCCTCGCCGCTGCGCAGCAACTCCGCCGCGCCGGCCACTCCGTCACCGTCTACGAAAAGAACGACCGCATCGGCGGTCTGCTCCGCTACGGCATTCCCAACTTCAAGCTTGAGAAGCACGTCCTCGATCGCCGTCTCGAGCAGATGCGCGCCGAAGGCGTCACCTTCCTTACCAACGCGCATGTCGGCGGCAATGTCCCCGTCGAATCTCTCACCGGACACTACGACGCCATCCTGCTCGCCGGCGGCGCCGAACAGCCGCGCGATCTCAAGATTCCCGGCCGCGAACTGAAGGGCATCCACTTCGCCATGGAGTTCCTGCCCCAACAGAACCGTCGCAACGAAGGCGACCACGTCGATCCCGGCCGTCTCGCCATCAGCGCCGATGGCAAGCGCGTGCTCATCATCGGCGGCGGCGACACCGGCGCCGACTGCCTCGGCACCAGCCATCGTCAGGGCGCGAAAAGCGTGCACCAGTTCGAAATCATGCCCAAGCCGCCCGAGACCCGCGCCGCATCAACGCCCTGGCCGCTGTGGCCGCTGCAACTGCGCACCGAAGGTGCGCACGAAGAAGGCGGCATCCGCGACTGGAGCATCAACAGCATCAAGTTCACCGGCGACGAAAACGGCAATGTGAAGCAGCTTCATGCGCGTCCGCGTTGGCCCGCCACCGAAGTTCGAACCCATCGCGGGCTCCGAGTTCACGCTCGACGTCGATCTCGTGCTGCTCGCGATGGGCTTTCTCGGTCCCGTTCGCAAGCGGCATGATCGAGCAGCTTGGCCTCGCTCTCGACCAGCGCGGCAATGTCGCCACCAACGCGGACTACATGACATCCGTCGATGGCATCTTCGCCGCGGGCGACATGCGCCGTGGTCAGTCGCTTGTCGTCTGGGCTATCGCCGAAGGCCGCAAAGCCGCCGCAGCGGTCGACAGCTACCTTGCAACAAAGCAGCCCACAGCGCCCATGCTGCGCCACGCCCGGGTCTGACTTTTGACGGCTCGAAGTGTCGCGAAGGATCTGCCCTGAACTTTCGGCATCGGTATGAAACAAGGGTGCCCCATCCTTGCGCAGCAAGGGTCGGGAAAGCAGGCAGATCGCCTCCCCATTTTCATCTTCTTGGATGGCGCAACGCGCCATGAACAACTCCTTTGTATTTGCTTAGTAGCAGGGCACGACTTCAGTCGTGGCGTAAACGCAGCAACAAAAATGTGGCTTTAGCCCCTGAGCGACACCTGGAATCTGCTACCTCCTCTTGCGAATTCCCCGCCGGTACTTCCACACTCCATACAGCGCCCCCAGCACCAGCAAAGAAATATAGCCAATCAGAATCGGCGTGCTCCAACCCTTCAGATCCTTCTGCCAGAAATTGATCAACACGCGCCCATACTTGTAGCCCATCCAGGCCACCAGGCCATAGCGCACCGCGCGCGCCGTGCAGTACGAAATCAAAAAGCGTGCGCGTGAAAGCCCCAACGCTCCGGCCGCAAGCAGAAACGGCATCAGCGGCACTGGCGGAGGCAGCAGAGAGGCCAGCGCAACCGAGAGCAATCCGTTCCGCTTCACCCAGCCTTGAATGCGGCGCACAAAGCGCCCCTTGCCAAGTCGATCGAGCGCGGCCTCGCCACCCTTTTTCCCCGCGGCCCACGTGATGTAGCCCCCGATTACCGAACCCACAAATGCGCACGAACCAAACAGGATTGGCGAGCCAACCGACTGCGACCGGAACGCGGTCATCAGCAGCAGCACCAGGTCCGTACTTCCCGGCAGCGGAATCGGGATCACCGACGAATCAACTACCGCGAGAACGAAGATCCCCACGGCGCCGAAATGCATCAACCAGCGAATCGCGTGGGACGATCCTCCCTTCGCTGCAGAAGCATTGGACGCGGCGTCAAGGAACGCAGCTGCAGACGCCATCCACTTTACCGACGCTGGACCCGCCGCGATTCTCAAACCTTTCCCTGCCGGCGCGCACGGTCCCGAACGGCTGCGCCATCGTCAAGGTCGAACGCCGCATTCAACAGCGCAATATGAGAGAACGCCTGCGGAAAATTCCCCACCAGCCGCTTCCCTTTCGTGTCGTACTCCTCCGAAAGCAATCCCAGGTCGTTCGTCAA
Organism: uncultured Acidobacteriaceae bacterium; assembly: GCA_963830285.1. Taxonomy (GTDB): domain Bacteria; phylum Acidobacteriota; class Terriglobia; order Terriglobales; family Acidobacteriaceae; genus Telmatobacter. Next base: position 327,984 of record CAWHLU010000001.1, on the reverse strand, counting down.
TTTCAGCAGATCCTCAAACAGTTTCCTTGCTTCCGGCTCGCGCCCAACCGCCTTCAGGCTGCTCACCATCCAGAAGCTGCACGCCAGAAACACACCCTCCCCCGCCGGAAAACCATCGTCCACCTTCGAAGTGTCATAGCGCAGCACCAGCCCGTCTCGCATCAGTTCGCGCCTGATTGCCTCCACGGTATTCTGCACTCGCCGATCACTCCCTGGCAGAAAACCCACCAGCGGCATCTGCAGCAGCGATGCATCCAGCTCATTCGACCCGTACGCCTGCACAAAACAATCCCTCGCTGTGTTGAACCCTCTCTCGCATATCTGCGCATGAATCGCGTCTCGTATCGCCTTCCACTGCTCAATCGGCGCCTTATAGTTCATCTGCTCCGCCAGCAGCACCGCGCGATCAAACGCCACCCACGCCATGAGTTTTGAGTACGTGAACTGCTGCGCTCCTCCGCGCGTCTCCCAGATGCCCTCATCCGGTTCCTGCCAGATCGTCTCCAGATGCTTCAGCAGCAGCACCAGCACCCTGAAGTCATCTTCCGAATGCTTTCCCACCTGGTGCTGTGCGTGAAAAAAGCAATCCATGACCTCCCCGTAGATATCCAGTTGCACCTGCAGCGACGCCGCATTGCCGATCCTCACCGGCTTTGAGCCCTCGTATCCCGGCAGCCATTCCAACTCCCACTCCCTTAGTTGCCGTTCGCCGCGTAAACCGTACATGATCTGCACCTGGTCGGGACTTCCCGCCAGCGCTCGCAGCAGCCAATCCTGCCACGCTTCCGCCTCGTCCACATAACCCGCATTCGTAAGCGCCAGGAGCGTAAACGTCGTGTCCCGCAGCCAGCAGTAGCGATAATCCCAGTTCCGCACGCCGCCGAGGCACTCAGGCAACGAGGTCGTCACCGCCGCCACCACGCCTCCCGTGGGCATATAGGTCATCGCCTTCAGCGTAATCAGTGATCGCTCCACGATCTCCCGATACTTCCCCTCATATTGCAGAACCTCTGTCCACTCCTGCCAGAAGCTCACCGTCTCCCGCAAGGCAGCATCCACATCCTTGCCACCTGGATCGTCCTCGTAAGAAAGCCCGTAAGCCAGCGAGAACCATGCACGCTCCCCGGCTGCCACCTTGAACTCCGCAAGTGTCTTCAGATTCTCGCCTCGCGTCTCGACCGAACGCGCGCAGAATCGCCAGGTTCGGTCCAGCCACCGCGCGAACTCCGTTTTCAAGCCCCGTCACCCATGGCACCGTCCGCCCATAGTCGAAGCGAAGACAGAGCTCCATGCCCATCCGCACCGTTCCGCGCAGACCCTCCACGATCCTCATCACGTTGGAGTGCGCATTCCGCACCGGCATGAAGTCCGTAAGGCGCACCGCACCATCCGCACTTTCAAACACCGTCTCCACAATCAGCGTGTGTTCGCGATACGTCCTCGTTGTCTTCCAGTCGCCCTCGCATGGCGCAATCTTCCAATAGCCGTTTTCGTCGGTGCCCAGCAGCTTGGCAAAGCACGTCTCCGACGAAAACGTCGGCCAGCAGAGCCAGTCAATCGAGCCGCTCTTGTCCACTAGAGCGGCCGTCTGGCAATCGCCAATCAACGCGTAATCTTCAATCTTCGATGCCATAATCTCGTTTATTGTTCGCGATAGTTGCGCATCAGCCCGCCATCCACCACAAACGTCGAGCCCGTCACATAGGCCGCATCGTCCGATGCCAGAAAGGCCACAACGCCCGCCACATCCTCCGGCGTGCCCAGCCGTCCCAGCGGAATATTCTGGAGCAATGCATTCAGCTTGGGCTTGTCCTCCAGCAGCGACGTGTTGATCGGCGTCGCGATCGCCCCCGGCGCAACATTATTCACCGTAATGCCCAGCGCCCCCAGTTCCACCGCAAGATCACGCATCAGCATGCGCAATCCGCCTTTGCTGCAGCAATACGAAGCAAATCCCGGAAACACCATGTCCTCATGCACCGAACTGATATTGATCACGCGCCCCGGCTTCTTCGCATCGCGCAGTCGCCGCGCAAACGCCTGCGTCAGAAAAAATGGCCCCCGCAGATTCACCGCCATTACCTGGTCATAATCGCCTTCCGGCGTATCCAGGAAATCCGACTTCTTCTCCATCCCCGCGTTGTTCACCAGGATGTCCGCCGAACCGAACAGGCTCCACGCCGTATCCACCAGGTGCTTCACATCCTCGCTGCGCGTCACGTCCGCCTGGACGATGCTCCCCTGCCCGCCGGCCCTCTCGATTGCCTCTTCCGTCTCCTTGGCGCCGTCGGGATTGCCCACGTAATCCACCATCACCTTGGCGCCCTCGCAGCCGAGCCGTTTTGCAATCCCCTGCCCGATGCCCGACCCCGCACCGGTAACAATCGCTACCTTTCCCTGAAAACGATTCATCGCTTCCCCCGGAACTGAGAAAGAATTCCTGTACTTCGCGTTAGATGCGAAATTCGAACAAAGATGCCGCAGAACCTAGTGCGTGTTCCATAAATAGGCCCTGTGTCAGGGCACGACTTCACGGCCCGCGGAAAAACCCGAGTTGAGAGTACCGGTAGATCCTTTACGTTTTAGACCGGGTACATGGTTTACAAGCCCCTTGCGGTGAGAGTGGCTCTGGTTGCGGGTTTTCGGCTGGCTTTGCCGGTCTTCAGATACATGATAGTCGTCGCCGTAGCCGTGGTAATGTGGGAATCCCCGCAGGGATTTCCAAGGGGTGTGGGAAGGGTGGAAAGCCGGCTTTATGGCTTTCCATGCTTTCCATACCCCGTCATTTCCATGGCTTGTTTCATGTTCGAAGCGCGGCCGGAACCGCATGTCGGCGCTGTTGAACTCGCCCAGTTCGGTGGTGTGGAAGAAGACCCGGTGTACGTCTTCGTCCATCTGTTCCAGCCCGATCTCTTCGTTGCGAAACACTTCGCTGACGAAGACCCGGTCCTTATGCCAGCTGATGTCTCCGCTGTTGTTCACTCGCCGCGTCTGGAACGACTTCGGGTATTGGAAGCTCGGTACGCTGCTCGGGAGCATCCGGGCACTGGGCACATAGATGCTGCCTGGCGTTTCGTTGGCAAGGCCTCATGAGGACGCTCATGGTTGAAGACTAGCGCGGAAGCGATCAAACTTCTTCTGCTGCGCCGATCACCGTGGCTGCCGGCGGTTTAGCCGTGTCCTCCTTCAGCGTTCGATGCATCCGTTCATGCCTTCCGTTTTGCTGAGGCCGTCCTGGCTGGATGCGTTCATGAACGATCCCGAGCTTTATCCATCCCAGCGACAACTTCGACAAGCCCAGCAGGCCGACGCCCGCGAAGGGTGCTCCGTTGTCGGTGCGGATGCGTTCCGGCACGCCGTACTCGCGCATCGCGGCATCGCAAACGGCGCTCACCTGGGCGAGGTCCATGCGCGCCACGGCCTGGCAGCGAATCAGAAACCGGCTGTGCGCGTCGGTGATCGTGAACGGATCGCAGCGATAGCCGTCGCCGGTGCAGGAAGTATCCCTTGAAGTCCATGCACCACAGCTGATTCGGCGCGGTGACCATCGAGAACGGTTGCGAACTCGGCGTGGCACGCCGCTTCTTCCGCTTCGGGTTGGTGAGCCCGGCCCGGCTGAGGATCTGTCCCACTGTGCTTGCCGCCGGCCAGCTCACGTTCGGGTTCATGCGCTCCAGTCGCGCCTTGAGCTTCCTTGCTCCCCAGGAGGGGAACCGCTTCCGCAGCGCGAGAACCTCGTTCTCGATCTCGGCCGGTGTCGCGTGACGGGGAACTCTGCGGCGTGCGCGTCAGATCCAGCAGGCCTTCTGGCCCAACCTCGTCGTAACGCTTGATCCACTTGTAGGCAGTCGGACGCGAGATGCCGTACTCGTGGCACAAGTCGGTTACGGACATCTCTTCCTTCTGATAGCTCGATAAGAACTGCAGGCGTTGATCCACGGTTCGAGTCTCTTTCCAAGGCATAAACGCATCTTCATGCGTCAAGCCAAAGCTGGGAAAGCCAACCGTTCTCCGCCATGGTGTAAACCATGTCCCCGGTCTGTTTCGTAAAGCATCTCCCCGGTACACTCAGAGTCATTGCCCCTGGAGGAAGCGTGGGGCTTCAGCCCCACGACGCAACGGCCCATCAAGGAAAGGGCTTTAGCCCCGGCATTCTCATCGCAGTGTGATCGAAACAGCACCGGCCCCGCTTCATTGCGATCGGAGAAACCCGAACAACAGCACCGCAAGCACCACCGCACTGACCGCCATATAGAGCTTATCCCGCTCGATCCCGAACGCAATCAGCGCAAACACCACGCGCGCCACCGGCGTCGCAATCAGCAGCAGCACCGCCAGTTGAATCACGGCCGCGGACTCGCCCGCCGCGACACCCTTCACCACTCCCCCGACATGCCGCAATGCCTGTGGCTCGCTCTGGAAGACCCGGTAATCCGGAGTCGCCCCGTGATGCGCCCGCACGTACAGGATTCCGCCCGCCAGCATCACAAACGACGCCAGCAACACCCCGACCTGGAGCAATCGCCCCATGATCGTCTCCATCATGCGGTCGTCGAAATGGCCGTGTCCTTGGCCCGTGGGCTTTCCTCTCAGAACCACTTCGTCACCCCGTTGATGATCATCTCCACTCCCAGCGCCAGCACGACGAGCGTGAACACAACGCGCAGCACCGCGACATGCGCCCGCACCAGGTAGCGCGCGCCGATCAGCGAACCGCTAAGAACTCCCAGCATCACCGGAAAAGCCAGCCCCGGAGCAATCAATCCGCGATGCAGATAAATCCCTGCGCTCGCCGCCGCCGTCACTCCGATCATGAAGTTGCTCGTCGTCGTCGAAACCTTGAAGGGCACCTTCATGATGCGGTCCATCGCCAGCACCTTCACCGCTCCTGATCCAATACCCAGCAATCCCGACAGCGCCCCGGCGACAAACATCAAGCCGAACCCGCCAGGAATATTCTCGACTTCATATGTGCAGCGTGATCCATCCTTCCTCGGAAAATCGCCGGACAGCCTCAACCTGTCCGACCACGGGCTTCCTTTCGTCAATGGCGGAACCGGCCTGCACACTTGCTGCCACGAAAGAAACGCGGAGTACAGCAGCACAATACCAAAGATGATCGCCAGCGCCTGCGTGTGCACCACCGTGGCGAGGTACGCACCCAGGATCGCGCCCAGCGTCGTCGCCACCTCCAGAAACATCCCGATCCGCACGCTCGAAAACCCCTCGCGCACGTACGCCGCCGCAGCTCCGGACGAAGTCGCAATCACTGAGATCAGCGACACCCCGATGGCATAGCGAATGTCCACGTGAAATCCGAGCGTCAGCAACGGCACCAGCACCACGCCGCCGCCCAGTCCGGTGAGCGCCCCCAGCAGGCCCGCCAGCAATGCGCCAATAAAAATAAGCAGCGTAAACGTCAACAATGTCATAGAAAAATCGTTCAGTGCAGAAAAACCCGCCTTGGTCCGGAGGAGGTGCAGCGCTTCAGAAGCTGCAAAAACTCATCGACGACATGGTTCGTATCAGGGCATGACTTCAGTCATGCCGATAAGAGCGATAAAAATAAGTCCGGGCTTTAGCCCCTGCGCAATGATCGAATCGAATAGACCCTTTCCAAAGCCTCATTAGCCCTGCGTCGTGGCTACAACGGCTTCCCCCGAAACAGATAAAACAGCTCGATCAGCAAAATCAGCACCACCGTAAACTCCAGGAAAAACGCCCGGCTCTGATTGAACTGGTCGACCATATAGTTGTACAGGTCCTCGGCCGTCTTCACCTTGCGCGAGACCAGCTCTTTGTAGTCCGGCACGCCTACCTTGGCTGCCGCCAGCCGGTAGAGCCGTGCCGCAAACATGTCGCTCAGAAACTTGATCGCATTATCCGCCCGCTCCGTCAGCTCCGCCACGTCCAGCAGCGTCGTGTGCAGGGTGCGCGCCGACCTCGCCAGCCGCCATCGAGCAAAGACGCCTGTCCGCTGCTCCAGCATGTCATAAGCTTTGTCCAGAATCGCCGTCAGCACTTCGTCGTAATGCCGAAACTCCAGCAGCTGCGAGTTCGCATACTCCAGCAGTTGAATCGCGGTCTCCGCACCGGCCGAACTGTCGTAGAGAAACGCCGCATTCCAGCCGATTACCGTCAGGTCGTTCGCGTAATACGAAATCTGCGAATGCAAAACCTCATTGCACTCTCCCGCGGACAGCCGCATCCGGTCTCCGCGAACCACCTGTGCAATCTCCGGCCCGTGATCCCGAATCAGGTCCGCAGCCGGTGGCCCTCCCGGCGCCTCGCTCACATGAAAGATGAAGTAGTCTTCGCTCAACCACCGCGCGGCCGGCCGAATCATCGCATTCGCGCATTGGTCCAGCCTTGCCCTTACCAGCGGTTCGGCCCGCGACGCAAAATCGATATCCCACACCCATCGGCTCGCCAGATGCACCAGGTTGTCCCACCCGCCCGAAAACGGCAGCTGAAACACGACGCTGACCACGCCGTAATCGTAGTACTTGATCACGCCTTCGAGCCGCTCTCCGCTGTCCAGCTGCAGCGCCTCCAACGGCTCGACCACCGGCGGCCGCTCGTAGCGCACATACGCGGGCGCACCGTGCTTCATGCTCGGCTGCTGCTGAACGGTCCGCTGCCTCACATTCCGCAGGAGATCCAGACGCAGCTCCTCGCACACGTCAAACTGGATCAGTACAAGAACCGAGCCGTTCAGCAATTGCGTTGCGGTCGTTGGGGATGAATTCGGCACGTACTAGCGCATGTTAAAGCATTGCACCCGCGTTTCGCTTCAACGCCAGTCGATCCGCACTTGTCTAAGCAGCGCTTGACCCGGATTTCTCCCGTGCGGCCTTCACGCGTTTCGAAAGCAGCTTTTTCGCTTTCTCGAGTTCCGCCCTGCGCGACGCGCTCAATCCCTTACCGGCTCGATTAATGAAGTAGGTCAGCATCCGCATTCCCGATGCCGGCCCCTTCGGCGAGACCTTCTTCGACGCCAGTTGCCGCGCGATCGTCTCCGCATCCTTCGTGAACAGTCCTTCCGGCGGAAACGTCGAAACCGTCTTGACCCTGCTCACCCACTTCCGCTTTGGCCCCGCCCCAGATCCGTGCTGATCTGTTTTGATTTTCAACGCGCACTCCTAATGCCTCTTGAAGTACTGAACGTCGCGCTCGTGCTTCTTCGCCTTCTCCAGCGTTGCGAAGGTTCCAAGGTTGCGCCGCTTTCCCGTCGTGGCATCCTTCTTTCGGGAGTACAAACGAAATTCTCCGGATTTGAGTTTGCGAATCATGCCTTCTGTGATGCTCCGGAGAGCGATACTGGCTGCTCAAAATCTCCCGCTTTCCCTCCACCCGGTCCCACGCCAGGCTGTGGGACAACTTGCCTCTCCGCCGCCTCATCGAAGAGCCTTAGGGCGTACGAGAACCGGCCTTCCCTGGCGGTTACACCTTGCGCACGCAGGAGGCGAGTATATGGCTGGCCGTCCAATGTGGACCGGACAATTGCGCATTTCCCTGGTTTCCTTCGGCATTCAGCTTTTCCCTGCCACCAGTTCGACCTCTGAAGTCTCGTTCCACCAGATCGATCGCAAATCCCACCAGCGGGTTCACCATTTGAACGTCATCAACGGCGATCGGCCCGTCGACAACGCAGACATCGTCAAAGGCTACGAGTACAGCAAAGGGAAATACGTCATCCTCGAACCCGAAGAAGTCAAACAGCTCCGTATCGAAACCAAAAACACCATCGATATTGCGCAGTTTGTCGACCCCGAAGATCTGCCTCCTTATCTGTTCGAAAATCCCTACTTCCTGGTGCCTGATCCCAAAGGCTCCGCCGAAGCTTTCGCCGTGGTGCGCGCCGCCATGGTCCAGGCCGGCAAAGTTGCCATCGGTGAAGTCGCCTTCGCCGGCCGCGAACACCTCGTCGCCATTGCTCCCCATCCCGACAAGAACGCCCGCGGCCTCATGGCCTACACCCTTCGCTACGCCGAAGAACTCCGCGACGCCAAAGACTATTTCAGCGGCATTCCGGAGCACACGATCGACAAGAAGCAACTGGCTCTTGCCAGCGATCTCATCCGCGCCAACTCGGCTCCATTCCATCTCGACGAATTCAAGGATGACTACGAAGCCGCATTGCGCGAACTCATCAAAGCCAAGCGCGGAAAGAAGCCGCTGCCCATAGCCGAAGAGAAACCGCGGGCCAACGTCATCAGCCTCATGGACGCCCTCAAGCGCAGCGTAAGTGAGTCGAACCGGAAAGAAGACCGTCCCCAAACACGTTCTTCGCCAAGGTCCTCAAAAGGAGGGCCTAAACTGGTGAAACCCGGGAAACGCTCGCATAAGGCTGCATAACGTATGGCAAAATCCGCGACTCGCCGACATGATCCGGCAAAGACTCTGGAAGACCAGCTGGCGCGCTATCGCGAGATGCGGGACTTCAACGTCACCGCCGAACCGCGTGGAAGCAAAGACGCCATCCCGGCAGTCTCGCACAAACAGGGCCCTCTTCCTTTCGTAGTCCAGAAACACGCGGCCACGCGACTCCACTACGACTTCCGCCTTGCCTGGAACGGCGTCCTGAAAAGCTGGGCCGTCGCCAAGGGCCCCAGCGATCTTCCCGCCGACAAGCGCCTCGCCGTTCAAGTGGAAGACCACCCCATTGAGTACGGCAACTTCGAGGGCACCATTCCGAAGGGCCAATACGGCGGCGGATCCGTCATGCTGTGGGACTTCGGCGAATGGGAACCGGTAAAGGATTACGACGACGTCGATCGTGCCCTGGCCGACGGCCATCTCAAGTTCAATCTCAACGGCCAGAAGATGAAAGGCCGCTGGGCTCTGGTCCGCATGAACACCCGCGACGCCCGTCCCGGCAAACCGAACTGGCTCCTCATCAAAGACCGCGACGAGTACGCGCGCACCGAAGACCAGCCCAACATCACGGACCGCTTCCCCTTGACAGCGCCGTCACCCAGCGCACCATCGAGCAAATCGGCAAAGACAGCGACCGCGTCTGGCACAGCAATCGCCCGCCTGACCAGCAACCCGAAGCGACGAAGACGCCCGCTCCTCGAAAGAAGGCAAAGTCCAGGCCTTCTTTCGCAACGGCACTCAAATCCGTCCCCAAGGAGAAATTCCCCGCCTTCATCTCCCCGCAGCTGGCGAAAGCCTCCACCGCTCCGCCTTCCAGCGAAGACTGGGTGCACGAGCTCAAGCTCGACGGCTACAGAATCCAAATCCAGATCCGCCCCGGCGACGGCTCCCACAAGAAGTCGCGTCTCGCTTCTCACCCGCAAGGGCCTCGACTGGACCCATCGCATGCCCGATCTTGCCCACGCAGCCGAACAGCTTCCCTGCGAAAGCGCGGTCCTCGACGGAGAAACCGTCGTGCTCGACGAGAAAGGCGCCACCAGCTTTGCCGATTTGCAGGCTGCCTTCCAGGAAGGCGCAAAGGTCCACCTCAACTACTTCGCCTTCGATCTGCTGCACCTCGACGGACACAACCTCCGCAACCTGCCGCTTCTCAAGCGCAAAGACCTCCTCGAAAGACTTCTCGCCCCACTCGACCAGGATTCGCCTATCCGCTTCAGCGAGCACTTCGCAGCCGACGGCAAAAAGGTCTTTAACGAAGCCTGCAATCTTGGCGCTGAAGGCATCGTCTCCAAGCTCGCCTCGGCCCCCTACTCTTCAGCTCGCGACAGTTCCTGGATCAAATCGAAGTGCTTCCAGGAGCAGGAATTCGTCATTGGCGGATTCACTGACCCGTCCAACGGCAGTACCGGCATAGGTGCCCTGCTGATCGGCTACTACGACAATGGCAAGCTGCGCTACGCCGGACGATCCGGAACCGGCTTCACGCAGAAAACGCAACTCATCCTCCATAAACTGCTCAACAAACTCGGGCAATCCAAATCGCCATTTGCCGACCTGCCAGTCAGCGCCTCGCGCGGAGTCCACTGGGTCAAACCCGAATCAGTCGCGCAGATCTCCTTTTCCAACTGGACGCGCGACAATCTCGTGCGCCAGGCAGCATTCAAAGGCCTTCGCGAAGACAAACCCGCAAAGGAAGTCGTCCGCGAAAGGGCCGAACCGCTCGAATCAAGCAACCCCTCCAAAACACATCCGGCAACGTCTTCGCCCGCATCCAAAGCAGGACGCAGCACACCTGTCGCGAGCAAAACTGTGAGCGCATCAAAGACCGACCTCCCCATCACGCATCCCGACAAAATCCTCGACCCCGAATCGAGGATGACCAAGCTCATGCTGGCCAACTATTACCTTGCCGTCGCCGATCGACATGCTGCCGCACATCGCCGACCGCCCGCTCAGCATCGTCCGCTGTCCTGAAGGCATCGGCAAACCCTGCTTCTTTCAGAAGCACATCGGCATGGGTCTTCCTGCCGGCATCCGCAGCGTTCCCGTTCCCGACAAGAAGAACGGGAAGATCGAACAATACCTCACGCTCAACACTGCGGAAGGCCTCGTGGGCCTCGCGCAGTTGGGTGTGCTCGAAATCCATCCCTGGGGATCCAAAAACGAATCCCTCGAAACGCCCGACCGCATCATCTTCGACCTCGATCCCGACGAATCCATTGACTGGAAAATCCTGGCCTCAACCGCGAAAGAATTTCGCGCTCGCCTCGAGAGCCTCGGCTTGGATTCCTTCGTCAAAACCACCGGCGGCAAAGGCCTCCACGTCGTCGTCCCCATCCGCCCTGAAAACGAGTGGCCCGTCGTAAAGGATTTCGCGTACAACCTTGTGCGTGGAATCGAGAAGAAGAACCCGGCCCTCTACGTGACCAAAATGACGAAGGCAATCAGGAAAAATCGCATCTATCTCGACTACCTCCGCAACGATCGCGGATCCACCGCAGTCGCTCCCTATTCAACCCGCGCCCGCCCCGGCGCTCCCGTCGCTCTTCCCCTGGAATGGAAAGACCTGAACGCGAAAACCCGTCCCGCATTCCATGTGACGGATTTCGACTCGTGGAAGAAGCGGCTCTCTACCGATCCCTGGGCCGAGATGCCGCGCATCAAGCAGCGCCTGACCGTCCAAATCCTCCGCTCCGCAAAAGCCTGATCGAGGCTGCATTCAGTCGTATGCCGGATCATCCGCCGCGCCGCCCAGAAGTTCCGATGCCCGCTCCAGCATCAGTTCTGGCATCACCGGCTTCGCCAGCACCTCGAAGTGGTGCCCTTTCCTGACCGCCTCTTCCAGCAGCATCGAGGTATTCGTATGCCCGGAGAAAAGAATCACATGACACCGCGGGTAATTTGCCTTGATCACAATCGCCAGATCGATCCCGTTCATCCCCGGCAAGATCACATCCACTACCGCCAGATCCGGCTGCCACTTCGCAATCAGCTCCGCGGCACGTTCGGCCGTGTATGCCACGCGCGCGTCATAACGTTGCAGATTGAAAGATCATCTGCAGTGTATCGGCAATCGCCAATTCGTCATCGACGATCAGAATGCGCCGCCTGCCCTTTACGTCCATCAGCTCGGGCACGCCGCCCCATTCAGGCATCGTCGATCTCCGCGCAACGTTGGACGGGACCGATCCCGATACGTCAGAATCATGGAGCGAGGGTTCGCTGTTTTGCCCCGTTTCGCCCAGGCCATCGTTTCCCGTTTTCGCGCCGTTTTCGTTCATCTCTGCTGCGAAACCGGTTGTATAACCCTGCTCCCCATGCTGACTTACGATGCGCAGGAAAGCCTGCTAGTATACCTCGGACGACGATAAATCATTGATTTCATTAGAGCAATTGCACTGATGAAATTCGTTCCCGAGCGCCCCAGAAAACCCCTCAAATGGCTGACCTTGAATCGACAACCCGCGAATGGTCCGACCGCATTCGGCGGCTGTTGAACGAACTGAAACTCACCCAGGCTGGTCTTGCAGATCGCCTCGGCGTTTCCCCCGCCACCGTCTCGCGCTGGCTCGCGGGAAAAAACGAACCTACTGCCGAGACCTACGTCGCCCTTGGCAACCTCGCCGGAAGACCTGACGGCGCCTACTTCTGGGAGCGCGCCGGCATTGATACCTCCGAACTCCCCGACGCCAGCCTTCGCCAGGCCCTCTCCTCGATCCGCACATCCCTCGAAGACTTCAACCTCGTTACCACCAAAAAAGTCTCGCAGCATCTCAGCGGCAAAGCCAATGCGGTGGCCATCCCCCTCATGGACGTCTCCGCATTCGGTGACCGGGTTCCTCCGCACGAAAACGTGCGCCTCTCCCAGGCCAAAGTCGAAGACGTGCTCCTCGCTCCTCTTTCCTGGTGCCCGCACCCTGAAAACATGATCAGCATGCATGTCGCCGGCGACTCCATGTTTCCCGTCATCCCTTCCGGCTCCATCCTCTTCGTCGACACCGCCGTCACTGAGCGCAGCCAGCTCAATGAAAAGCTCGTCGTCGTTGCCCATCGCGACCTTGGCTTCAAGGTAGCGCGCCTCCAACGCCTCGCCGGCTCCGATCTTCTCGTCTCCGCAAATCCCAAATACATTCCGCTCGACGTCAGCAACGCCACCAAGTGGAAGATCTTCGGCGAAGTCCTCTGGTGGATCTCCAAAGACGCAAAGCACACGTAGAAAAGATGGGCTTTACAGTTTGCGGAAAAACCAAACGGCACGCCGGTTTTGTAAGAGGGTATGACTGCGGCGTTCCCAGGTTGCACTTTTCCCTTCGAATTGTCATCCTGAGCGACACACGCTTGGGGCCCCGTCGCGCTGAAAGCGCGATGGGGTAAGTGTCGCGAACGATCTGCTTTTGTCTTTGCTTCGTGTCAGCGCACGACTTCGCCGGGGTCCCCAGTGACAGGTCCTTTGTCAAGGAGGTGGCTTGAGTCCTGCCATAAACGCAGCAACATGTACGTTGGCTAAATAGCACTCAATCCTGTACGCAAGCCGGAAGCCCTTCTGTGACAAGCCGCCCCAAAACAGGCGATCATCTAATCATCAATGTCGTCGTCGCCCACCACCGATTCGGTCACCGTCTCACCCCACGACCTCGAACTCCGCATTGCAGCCGCGGAACAGCGCGTCAAGAGTCCCATCGCCGGCGTCTTCGGTCCGGACTCGATCACCTGGCGCATCAATCGAGAAGCCGCGCTCTTTCTCGGCGCCGGGCGCGCCGCCTTGCTGCAGCTTGCCCATCCCTGGGTGGCCGTTTCCCTCGATCAGCATTCCTCCCTGCTCGCCAAACCCATCGCGCGCTTTCACAACACCTTCCGCGTCGTCTTCACCATGATCTACGGCTCCGCGCCGCAGGCTTTTCGCGCCGCGCGCTCGCTTTATCAGCGACACACCACCGTCACCGGCGAACTCCCCGTCGATGTGGCCGGATACTCCAAAGGCTCACGCTACCAGGCGCTGCATCTTCCCGCGATGCTCTGGGTTTACGCCACCCTCATTGACAGCGCCGTCATCGCCTACCAGTCCGTGCTTCCGCCGCTCGAAGATGCCGACCTCGCAGCCTATTACGCCGAATCGAAGATCCTCGCCGGACTCTTCGGACTGCCTCCCGAGGCCCTGCCCGCCGACTGGCCTTCCTTCCAGACCTACATGAGCGAGATGTCCGCATCGCAGGCTCTCGGCGTCGACGATCGCTCCCGCGTCATGGCACAACGCATCATGACCGGCGCGGGTTCCAGCGATTAAGATTCCCCGCTGGTATCAGTCGCTCACTACCCAATGGCTGCCCCCCCGCTTCCGCCAGGAGTTTGCCCTGCCCTTCGGACCCCGGGAGCAATCAAGCGCAAAAGCAGCTCAACGCAACCTTCGGCGCATTTATGCAATGCTCCCCGAGCCCCTGCGCTACGTCGGCCCCTATCGCGAAGCACAAGCGCGTCTCGCCAATCGCTCTGTCGGATTCATGACGCGTCGCAGCAACCGCTTCTGGATCGGCCAGTCCCGTATGCCGTGGCTCCTGAATCTAAGAGCCCCATTCCTGAACCTGAAATCCCGCTTTACTAGAATCTCCATTGAATTGACGCTGTCATTCTGAGTGAACGGGGCCCCAAACGCATTTCAGTTTGGGGGTGGTGAGCGAAGAATCTGCTTATGGTCGTCGACTCCAACGACTTCAGGCCAACCGCAACACCCGCAAGCTGTTGGACCCTATACCAATCAGAGACTTTCCACAGATTTTGCCCGGTCTTCAACGTACGTTCATCTCGCTCTCATCTCGATCTCCTACAAAAGCCCAGCCGTCCTTTTTTACGGCATATGAGGAGGTCAAGATAATGCAGAAATTAGCTGCATCGATACTGATGGCTGTGACAGCCGCGGGTCCAATTCCCACCCCGACGTTTGCGCAAGAATGGCATGGTAATGGCCAAACCGCGACGCCCATCAGGCACCTGGTCGTGATCTTCCAGGAGAACGTCTCCTTCGATCACTACTTCGCCACGTACCCTACCGCCACCAATCCGCCGAGTGAGCCCGCCTTTTACGCCCGTCCAGGTACGCCCGTCGGTGAACGGACTGACCCCCGAGCTTCTGAATCACAATCCGAATTCCTTGAACACCGCCAACAATGCCACTCTCAAGAGCGGATCCGTCAGCATCGCTTCGAACCCATTCCGGCTCGATCGCTCGCAAGCCGCGACCGCAGATCAGGACCATAACTACGGGCCCGAGCAGATGGCTTTCGATGCCGGCATGATGGATCTCTTCCCGCTCTCGGTCGGCACCGAGGGTCCTCCGCCCGCCGCTCCGCCGGCAGCCGTCAACACCACGGCGCTAACGATGGGCTATTTTGACGGCAATACTGTGACCGGCCTTTGGAATTATGCGCAGCACTTCGCCATGAGCGACAACATGTTCAACACCAACTTCGGTCCGTCGACACCGGGCGCGCTCAACGTGATTTCAGGACAGACCAACGGCGTCACTTCGACCACCGTGACAGTCAACAATTCGACCATCGTCGAGGGCGGCGGAGGCTCTCTGACGCTGATCAGCGACGCCGATCCGGCCGGCGACATGTGCTCGTCGACGACCAAGAATGTCTCCATGACCGGCAAGAACATCGGCGACTCTGCTGAACGCGGCCGGCATCTCCTGGGGATTCTTCGAGGGCGGCTTCGATCTGACGATCACGAACTCGAACGGCACCACCGGCTGCGCCCGCACCACCAAATCGGCGGTCACCGGCGTTACCGAGGCCGACTACATTCCCCACCACCAGCCCTTCCAGTACTTCGCTTCCACCCAGAACCTGGCGCACACCCGGCCATCTTCGGTCTCGGCGATTGGCGTTCCGAATGACAAGGTCGCGCACAACCAGTACGACATTCACGACTTCTTCGACGCGGTCAAAGCTGGGAACTTCCCGGCCGTGTCCTACCTGAAGGCCCCCGGCTACCAGGACGGGCACGCCGGCTATAGCGATCCGCTGGATGAGCAGAACTTCATCGTCAACACCATCAACTTCCTCCAGCAGCAGCCGGACTGGAACAGCACCGCGGTCATCATCACCTACGACGACTCTGACGGCTGGTACGACCACCAGATGAGCCCCATCGTCAACCAGTCTCAGACACCGGCCGACGCCCTGAGCGGTGTTGGACTGTGCGGCTCGGGCGCAACGGCGAACCTGCCGGGCATCGATCCCACTGCAACGCCCAATGCCCAGGGCCGTTGCGGCTACGGGCCTCGGTTGCCGTTCCTGGTCATCTCGCCCTGGGCCCGGGACAACTATGTCTCCCACGTCGTGATCGACCAGTCGTCCGTGGTGCGCTTCATTGAAGACAACTGGCTCGGTGGCGAGCGCCTTGGCCGCGGCTCCTTCGATGCAATCGCCGGCTCCATCAACGACATGTTCGACTTCCACCAGAGCTTCTGGCGGCAGGACAAGCTCTTCCTGAATCCCTCCACCGGCGAGCCGGTTAACCAGTTTCCTGGGCCAGGCCTTAGATAGAGTGCTCCACATGCGGCGACCGCGGCTCATCCGCTGAGGCGCGGTCGCCGCTTGTGGTTTGATGGATACAGAAAGCTGTCGGCGTTCCCGGAGAACCGGTTGTCAGAAAAAAATGTTACCCCGCTTTCGCGCCGCGAATTTGTGCGAAGGACCGGAAAGCTGGCTGCAGCGTACGCATTACCCGGCGCGACTTCAGCCGCGTCTCTGCCCGGCGCGGCGAGCGCATTCCCGGGCTTTCCCATGCGCGCAATTGACGCGCCGAGGCGCGGTCACGCTCGACGCGGAAAAGCTGAAGCGGTTCATTGATCCGCTCCCCATCATCGAGATCGCGCGACCAACAGGCATGCGGCCCGATCCGGCGAACCCGGCCGATAAAGCTTCCCTTCTACCGAATGGCCATGAGCGAGATTGAATCCCGCGTGCATCGCGATCTGCAACCGGCGCGCATGTGGGGATTCAAAGGCATCTCGCCCGGACCGGTGATCGAGGTGCGCAGCGGCAATGGCGTACTGGTGGAGTGGGCCAATGAGCTGCCCCAGCGCCATTTGTTCACTATCGATCACAACCTGATGGGTGCGGAGCGCGACAAGCCCGATGTCCGCACCGTCGTGCATCTGCACGGAGCCAAAGTCCCGCCCGAAAGCGATGGCTATCCCGAATCCTGGTTCGTGGCCGGCAAATCCTCCGTCTGTCACTATCCCAACCGGCAGGATGCCTGTGTGCTCTGGTATCACGATCACGCCATGGGCATCAATCGGCTGAATATCTACGCCGGCCTGATGGGTCTTTACATCATCCGCGACGAAGCCGAGGACGCGCTCGGCCTGCCTCAGGGTGAACGCGAAATACCGCTCGTGCTTTGCGACCGCAAATTTACGGTCGACGGCCAGCTCATGTACGACGTCTCACCCGACCCGGCCGCGCCGTGGATGCCGGAGTTCTACGGCAACGCCACTCTGGTCAATGGCAAGCTGTTTCCCTACCTGGAGGTGCAACCCGCGCTCTATCGCTTCCGCGTGCTCAACGGCTCGAACGCACAGTTCTTCAACCTCTCGCTCTCCAACGGCCAGCCCATCGCGCAGATCGGCACCGATCAGGGTCTGCTTCCCGCGCCCGTGCCCGCGAAGATCGTATCGCTCGGCCCCGGCGAACGCGCCGATTTGGTGATCGACTTCAGCGGCTCGGGCGGCCGGCAACTGACGCTCAAGATGGGCCCTGTTCAGGAGATCATGCAGTTTCGAGTTGCCCGGGGTAACTCGCCGCGGCGGCTCGCTCCCGGAAAAGCTGCGGCCGGTTGTTCCCATTCCGGAATCTTCAGCCGTGCGCACGCGCCTGCTCACGCTCAATGAGTACAAGAGCCCCAAGGGCGAATCCATGACCATGCTGCTCGGCGGGGCGCACTGGGATATGCCGGTAACTGAGAACCCGACGCTCGATACCGTCGAAATCTGGAGCCTCATCAACCTCACCGAGGACGTGCATCCCATCCACCTGCACCTGGTCCGCTTCCAGATTCTCGACCGCCGCCCGTTCGATCAGCTCCACTATTTTATGAAAGGCGAGCTCAGATACATCGGCCCTCCTCAGCTTCCCGACCGCGGAGAAGCCGGCTGGAAAGACACCGTGCACGCCCATCCGCAGATGGTGACCCGCATCATCGCCCGATTTGAAGGATATGCAGGCCGCTACGTTTGGCACTGCCACATCCTGGAACACGAAGACAATGAGATGATGCGGCCTTTCGAGGTGCTGCCGGCGGGAAGGGCATCGTCTTGATCTGCTATTCAGACGCGCTGATGGACCCTCGATTGCTCGTGAGATGATTTGAGCGAATCACCGCAGAGTTGGGTATATACTTCGCACCACTGACATGCTGATGACACCCAAACACCGGTTAATCATCGCGATTCTCTCCTGCTCCACGATCTGCGCCGCCCAGCAAGTGAATGACGCCAAGGCTACCGACGGGGCCGAAAAGGCGGTGACAACCGCTACAGTGACCGGCCGCGTTTTCCTTGACGACACAAAAGCTCCCTGCCGGAAGGCAACCGTTCAACTTCAACCCGCCGCCTTGCTGCAGAATGATGCGCCGCCAAACCGCCGCGGTCATGACCAGGGAGGACCGGTAACGACAGAACTAGAGGGGCAGTTCGACGGCAGCTACTCGTTCACCCATGTCGCACTAGGTTCCTATTACGTAATTGCAACCTGCCCGGGGTATATCTCGCCCTTGCTCGCTCTTTCCTTCGCGGATTCTCGTTCGCCTGGAGAGGAGGAGCCTCTAAGCCTTGAGGAGAAAGCCGCCAGGAATAAAATGCTCGAGTCCTTCGCGAGAGTAGATGTCCAGTCCAATCTGCCCACCAACATGGATGTGATGCTTGAGCGCGGCGGTGCCATCAGCGGCACCATTACCTTTGACGATGGCGAACCTGCGGCTGGGATCGAGGTGGCGCCACTGGTCCGCATATTCCGGGACGGGAAGGAAACCTGGAAACAAGTCGATTTTCGCTCCAACCCACTTATGGCCTCGATGCTCACCGACGACCGTGGGAACTATCGCATCAGCGGCTTGCCTGCGGGGAAATATGCAGTTGAGGTCAGCCTCCGTTTCTCGGATACGAAGACGTTTATCTCCGCGTCCAGTTCGAGTGGGTACAGTTCGAATGCTCATTCGGCCTGGTTAGCCATCTATTCCGGAAATACTCCGCACGAGAAAGACGCCCATGGCTTCACGGTTCATACGCGGGAAGAACGCACCGGTGAAGATATCGTGATCCCGATCAGCAAGCTCCATACGATTAGAGGCAACATCGTTTCTGCGCAGGATGGACACGTTGTGAATGGCGGGCAGGTCAGACTTCTCAATCGCGACGATCAAACCTACGTAGCCTCAGACAGTCTGACGGAGGAGAATACGAGCTTCACTTTCAGCTTCATCTTCGAAGGCGACTACGTCCTGAATGTTCCCATGTCTGCAGACGTGGACTACGTGCCGGCTCCGCGTAGGTCGGGCGCATTGGACCCACCGCAGTTCAACGCCCACGTTCTTCACTTCTTCGGTTCAACTTCCGTGCCGCTTCACGTCGATGGGGACATGGACGGAGTCATCGTCAAAGTTCCAGAACCCGCAGCGAAGGAAGCCCAGATGTACAAGGATGCAATGCGGCAACAGGAACAGGAGAACCAGGCTACAGAACCCCAGTAACGTCGCCTCTCATTTTGCCAGCAACCACTCAACCAGCGCTTCCCACTCGTCTTCCAGCTCCGGACGATGAAACTCGCGCCCCGCTCGCGCATACCAGTAATCCGCGTTTTCGAGCGAGCCCTCTTTGCGATGCAGATAGGCGTGCACCGCCATGCCGTCCTTCGTCTCCAGTTCATCCACAAGGCCATGCGCCTGCGTCCAGTCACCCTTCGCATCCCACCACAGAGCCGCCAGCGGAGCCGACAAGCCTTCAGGCGGAAACTCCTGCCGGATGCTCTCGCGGAACTGACTCGCCTTCATCGCCTTGCCCTCTCTCACCCTCGTTTCCATATGCAAATTCTCCATCCATCAAGTGACCCAAATCACATCTTCCGCCACCTTACACGGATAAGAATAGTCTCAATTTCAGCTTGCTATGAAGCGCGTTCTGAAGGGGTCGATAAGACAGACAGCGGCACTCCGCAAACACAAGCCTTCCAGGAGGTCGATCCATGGGATTCCCCGGAAAAGCATCAATCCGGAGTAGCATTTGCGATTCCGACCAAAATGGTCGTATACTGAACTCAGACCATTCTGGTCGTAGTTTTCGGTTGCTGCCCTTCTCGCCAGCCGAAGGGAGTTCGCCAAGTGAGTGTGCTGACAGATTTGCGCATCGGCGAAACCGCAACCCTGGTCTCCCTTGATCTCCCCGACTCCGTACAGAACTACCTCATGCACATGGGCTTCGTCCCCGACGCCCTTGTGACCGCACTGCGCCGCGCACCCGCCGGCGATCCTACCGTCTACGGCATCGACGGCATGGAGATCGCCCTGCGCCATGAGACCGCCGAAGCCATCCGCGTTCGCAACACTACCGACACGCCTAGAGACGAAATCGACGCCGAACTCGAAAAGCTTGCCGCCAAGCCCAGGCCGAGCGCCAGACCGAAATCCACGAATTCGCCGGGGCCACCAGATGAATGCCTGCTGCGAGACTCCGGCATTTGAAGCGCCCCTCGCCCCCGCCTCGGGGAGTCTCAGTACCGTTGTCCTCATCGGCCCGCCCAACTCCGGCAAGTCCACGCTCTTCAACCGCCTCACCGGCCTGCGCCAGAAAGTCGCCAACTACCCCGGCGTCACCGTCGAGCAGCGCATGGGACTCATGGCCGGCGTGGGCCGCGACGACCTCACCCTCATCGATCTGCCCGGCGTCTATTCGCTCACGCCCTACTCTGAAGATGCGCGCGTCGCCGTCGACGTGCTCAGCGGCAAGCATGCCCGGCACGCCCAAGCCCGACGCCGTCCTGCTCGTTCTCGATTCCCTGCACCTCACGCGCCAGCTCATGCTCGCCGCGCCGGTGCTCGCTCTCGGCCTGCCCACGCTGGTCCTGCTCAACATGAGCGACCTGATGGAATCGCGCGGCGGCCACATCGACCCGCTCAAGCTCGCCCAGGAACTCGGCGCGCCCGTAGCGCCAATCAGCGCCGTCCACGGCACCGGCCTCGATGCCGTTCCGCTCTTCCTCAATCAGCACGCATCGCCGCAGGCCGCGCAGCAGCCGCTCTCGCTTCCCGTGCTCGGCAACGCCGCCAGCACCCACACCTGGGCCGCGCAGGTCAGCCGCCGCACCGGCTACCGCGCTCCGCTCTCGGCTGAAAACACCCGCAAGATCGACAACATCCTGCTCCATCGCATCTGGGGACCGCTGCTCTTTCTCGTCGTCGTCGTCGGCGTCTTTGAAGTGGTCTTCTCCATCGGCCAGCCGCTCTCCGACGGCTTCGGCGACATCCTCGCCCGCATGGGCTCGCTTGTGCGCCCGCTGCTGCCCGCCGGATGGCTGCAATCGCTCGTGCTCGACGGCGCATGGAAGGGCATCTCCTCGGTCCTCGTCTTCCTCCCCCAGATTCTGCTCCTCTTCCTCTTCATCGGAATCCTCGAAGACTCCGGCTACCTGGCCCGCGCCGCGCTCATCGCCGACCGCGTCATGCGCACCATCGGCCTCAACGGCAAAGCCTTCATCCCGCTGCTCTCGGCCTATGCCTGCGCCGTTCCCGCCATCATGGCCACGCGCACCATCGAGAACAGGCGCGACCGCCTCGCCACCATCCTCGTCACGCCGTTCATGACCTGCTCGGCGCGCCTGCCGGTGTACATGCTGCTCATCGCCGCCTTCATTCCCAACATCGTCTTCCTGCACGGATTTCTCGGCCTGCGCACCATCGTCATGCTCGGCCTCTATCTCGCCGGATTCGTCGCGCGCCATGACCACCGCATGGCTGCTCAAGAGCTCCATCCTCAAATCCAGCGAAACGCCTTTCATCCTCGAGCTGCCGCAATACCGCATGCCCACGCTGCGCTCGCTTGGCCTGCGCCTCGTCGATCGCGCGCGCATCTTCCTGCGCCAGGCCGGCACCATCATCCTCTGCGTCACGCTGGCCCTCTGGGTGCTTGCGCACATTCCCGCCGGTGCCACTCGCACGGCGGCACACTACGCCGCGCCCGAACTCGCCGACAGCGTCATCGGCCACCTCGGCCACTTCATCGAGCCCGCCATCGCGCCGCTCGGCTTCAACTGGAAGATCGGCATCGGCCTGCTCTCCAGCGTGCTCGCCCGCGAAGTCATGGTCAGCACCATGGGCACCCTCTACGGCGCCGACCCCGACACCCAGGCCATGCACCTGCAAACCGCCCTGCACCACGACATGACCCTCGGCGGCGCGCTGGCCCTCATGATCTTCTTCGCCTTCGCCATGCAGTGCACCTCCACCATGGCCGTGGTTCGCCGCGAAACCAACAGCTGGAAGTGGCCCGCCGTCCAGTTCCTCTACATGCTCGTCCTGGCCTATGGCGCCGCCTTCGCCGTCAACCACATCGTCACCGCCCTCTTCGGATAATCGGCAACACTCGACGTGATTCATCACGATCTCTCGCCCCGCCCCAGAAGTGTCATCCTGAACGAAGCGCCTTGGGGCCCCGCGAACAATCATTCGTGGGGTAGGCGAAGGGAAGGATCTGCTTTTCCGCAAGGGGCCATTCGTAATCCCGCCACAACGAATTTGATTTGACGGCATCCCGCGATAGGCTCACACTCGATTTCAATCCACGCGGAGGCACGATGGAACTCGTTGAACGCGACCTGAAGTGCATCTTTTGCCGGGCGATGCTGGTCTTTCTCGTCAGAGATCAGGCGTACCTCCGCGATCAGGGATTCAAGCACGACCTTCGCTTCTGCGACGGGTGCAAGTCCCGCCCTGAATGGACCGGGACCTCCGGCATCGATCGCCCCCACATCGACTAGTTCCCGCCCGCTGCCCACACTCTCCTGAGTATCTCGATAGACCTCGCTCTGTCGACACTTCGCAGACACCTGCATAAGATGACCTGACCGGGGCCCCGGAGAGCGCAGCCCTGCTTTTTGGGAATTCATCGAACTATCCCCTGATATGTGCAATATTGACCAGCATGGAAAATGGAGAAGGTCTAAACTACGCACGATTCGGCCCCGGGGAAATTTGAGAACGAGGTGCCAAAACGCCATGACGGACCGCATCCATGAACCGAACAATCAACCCCAGGACACTAAGCGCGCGAACCTGTTTCATCTACTTCAAAAGCTGGTTGTGCAGACTGGAGCCGGAGGTCGTGAGCTTGCGGTAGAGTCTCCCGTTTCAGACGAACAGATCGAGACGTATCAAAGACAAAACGGGATCGTTTCGTAACTGGAGCCTCCCTGCCTCTGCCGTCCTGGGTGGTGGCAAAGGGCCGCGACGCGCGGCCTACGCTTCGTCCGGATCTAGCTCTTCTAATGGGACGGCTTGGGGAAACACTTCGGCCAGGAGAGACGCGGGATAAAACGCCGCGTTGCCGTCGTCGAATTCGATGAGCACTCCGTTACCCGTTCTTTGTGCGGACACGACTCTCGGATTCGGCTGCAATTCCATGATCTATCCTCGCAGGTGGTTGAACCCAGGTCTGCCCGTTGGCTGACATTACCGCGCGGAGCGTTGTCCGGGCGAATAACCGTCATCCCATCATTTGCTGGTTGATATACACTCCCGCATGCCTTCGGAGAGGATGCTCAATGAGCCGCTGTAGGTGTGACGCGAATCACATGCTGGCCGCGTCACCGACCACATACTCAAATTGCATGCACGCTACCCAGCCCGGCAGGTGAACGGGGCATTGGCATGTCCGCAACCGCCGGAAGGAGTTGCCAGTGCAACGACGAGATGGACCTCCGCTGATCCACAGCAACCGATACTGCGCGGCTTCGGCTTGTGCGCATTGTGATGGAGTAATTCGTCACGAGCCTTGGTGTATTACGCAGAACACAAGCGTTCACTATGCATACCAGGTCATCACGGATCCAGCCCATCTGAGCCTCGAAGACTGCCTCATCCTGCACGCCCTGGGTGCAGCATGGACAGTGCAATCTACTCACGAACTGCCTTAGCCGGGTGCCCCCTTCATCGCGATGAGTGCGTCTGGTCTCGGAGCATCGGCTTCCACTCCAGCGCCGGGTGCCCCATGTACCGAATTTGAGACATCGGTCGCCACCAAAACGGATGCGTCGCAAAATCCCAACTCACCCCATTGGTCCCGTCAAGCCCTCTCGCCCATACATCCCGCTAAACCGCTGAACCCAAACGCAAAAAATCCTGTCGATTTTTGCAGGTTATTTCGCGCATCGCGCTACGCTGAATCTATCCATGAAAACTCCCGGCAATCCTCCTTCGCAGCGGTCTCGTTCCCGGCAGCGTTTAATCTCCGCCAGCCAACACCTGTGAAACCGTGAAACTGTGATGAAATCAGGCTGAAGCGAAGGGCGATATTGCGACTCCGTCCTTCTTGCTCCGGACTGAGTGCCTCTAAGTCCTTACCGGAGACGACTCTGGAATCTAAAATCAATCGCAAGACGACTTTGGCGCCGGCGATCCGTTGGAAATCGCTGAAAACAACTACTTTTTCCACAGAGA
Organism: uncultured Acidobacteriaceae bacterium; assembly: GCA_963830285.1. Taxonomy (GTDB): domain Bacteria; phylum Acidobacteriota; class Terriglobia; order Terriglobales; family Acidobacteriaceae; genus Telmatobacter. The sequence goes on along the minus strand of CAWHLU010000001.1, from coordinate 303,897 downwards.
TGGGTGGGGGGAGGGGACCCTTCGAACGAGAGAACGCGATGCATCAACATTTCTCTTGATGCACCCCTTCACACTCGCTATCCGTGAAATCCCGTCACCGTCCGAGTATCGTATGCGCATGAGGTTTGATTGCAGGATGCGGCATAACCGGACTCGCCGATACGCTTCCGCAGCGAGCCTGATCATCTTTGCCCTCCTCGCGCATATCGTTGCTGCCCAGACTCCGACGCTCAAGACGCGCACGAAGGAGGAGCGCGACCGCGAATTTCAGGCCAGCCATCGGATCACGCTCAACGTCCAGGTAACCGATGCGGAAGGAAAGCCTGTCACCGACCTCAACGCGCGGGACTTCACGATCCTCGACGGTCGCGAGGCGCGCAAGATCACGGCATTCCACGCCATCGACGGCGAAGCCATGAACGACGCCACCGAAGTGGTCATCCTGCTCGATGCCGTCAACAGCACCTCTCAGGCCCTTGACGCGGAGAAAGAAGGCATCTTCAAGTTCCTCGCCGCGAGTCACGGTCCGCTCCCGTACCCCATTTCGTTCGTCCTCTGGTCCAACGGCCACCTCAAGGCAACCGGTGCAACCACCGACCGCAACGCGGTGGGCCGTGCTTTCGTCAGCCTCACAAAGAACCTCCACTCCAACGCCTGCTCCCCCGTTGACGGTTCGGTCGCCCAGGCGGTCGAAGCCGGTGGACCGGGGGCTCTCGGCGACAGCGGCATCGGCGCGCGCGCAGTCGGAGTCGCCAGATGCCTCGAGGTGCACTTCAAGGACTCCATTGCTGCCCTCGACGGCATCGCGCAACAGCGACTCGCCGGCGGCGGCCGAACCATCCTCATCTGGGTCGGGCCCGGATGGCCCCTGCTCTCGGATGTCGAGTTCAAGCAGCTGACGCCCGCCGCCCGCAAGGCTTACTTCGGGGAGATCGTCACCGTGCTCCACGATCTGGATGCCGCGCAAATCACGCTCGACGCGGTAGGCCCCCGCGATGGCGCGCGCGAAGCGGAGATCGCGAGGGTCGATCTCCACGCTCTTGCAGCTGGGACCGCATCCCCTGAAAACGCCGCCCCCAGCAGCCTCGCACTTCAGGTCCTCGCGCAACAGACGGGTGGCCACGTCAGCTCGGGTAGTTCCGGCATCTCTGCCGATCTGGGGAAATTTCTCGACGATGCCGACTGGTATTACGCGCTGTCTTTCGTCCCGCCGCCGGCGCAAAACGGCGTGGAACTGCGCGCGATCGAAGTCAAAGTCAACCGCCCCGGCGTCACCATCCGCACCATGACCGGATACTACGTCCAGCCGTAGGCATTCGAGGAGATTGATTGCATGACGAAGAAAGCGGAGAAGCCTCACTCGAAACATCGTGAGTACTACGAGAAATTGGTGGCGACGAATCCTGCCGTCGAACGGAAGGGCGATACGGTTCCCTACACATCGACCAACGGACACATGTTCAGCTACCTGGGCAAAGATGGAAAGCTTGCATTGCGGCTGCCGTCCATCGAGCGCGAAGCATTCCTCAAGAAGTACAAAACCGGACTCTGTGAAACCTACGGAAAAGTGCAACCGGAATACGTGGTGGTTCCCGATGCCCTGCTCGCGTCCACTGCCGAGCTCAAGAAATACTTCGACTGCAGCAACGCCTACGTCAGTTCGCTGAAGCCCAAGCCCTCCGCGAAGAGAAAGAAGGACTGACTTACTTGGGCTTGTCCTCTTACTCCAGCGCGTCCGGTTGCAGCGCGATGTTTTTCTCGCCTGCGGCCTTGCGCTCGTTGTAAGCCTTCAGCCAGTCTTCCCAGTGTTTGCCGGCGGCGCGATCCTTGCCCGAGAACTCGACCCGCGCGATATCGCCATAGCTCAATTTCAGCTTTGCAGTAGACTTGGGCGAAAAGTACTGCACGTACGAGTCCGCCAGAGTCGCCCCGGTCGAGCGATTGAAGATGTAAGCTTCGATGCGTTCGCCGCTCTTCGTCGTGATCGTCACATCGCCGCGATAATCGAAGGCCTTCTCAAGCGCATTGCGCAGATCATCATCGCTGGCAAGCTCCGGAATCCATCCTTCGAGATTCTCGTGAACCGTGCCCGGAGCGATCTCCAGCGCCTCAATCTCTGCCCGCGTATATTTCAGTACTTCCGCGCTCATGCGTTGGTCTCCTCAAAAGCGGGCGCAGTCTTCTCAATCTGCACAAGAGGCGCATGCGAATGTGTATTCCACTCGTTGAGCTGCTTGAGAGCGTGCTTGCTCTTGTAGCTGCTGAAGGTTCCCTTCACCATGCCCCAGAATCCGCTCAGCGTCAGGAAGCCGTCGAGCACCGCCGTTGGCTCGTAGCCGCAACTCACCATGCAGTTCGCGCACTTGGGATTGCCGCTGCCAACGCCGTACTCCTCCCACTTGGTGGTCTCCATCAGTTCCTTGAAGCTGTCGGCATATCCATCCTGCAACAGGTAGCAAGGCTTCTGCCATCCGAAGATGTTGTAAGCGGGCGAGCCCCATGGCGTGCAGTCATAGTTGCGGTCGCCCATCAGGAATTCCAGGAACAGCGGCGACATATTGAACTTCCACGACTTCTTGCGGTTCGACAAAATGGCGCGGAAGAGTTTGCGCACCCGCGCGCGCCCCATGAAATGCGTCTGATCAGGCGCCTTGTCGTAGCTATAACCGGGAGACAGCACGATCCCCTCAACTCCGATGGCCATCATCTCGTCAAAATGGTCGCGTACGCTGTTCGGATCCGTTCCGTCGAAGAACGTCGAATTGGGAGTGACGCGGAAGCCTCGCTTTACAGCCTCCTTGATGCCCTCAACCGCAATGTCATATCCGCCTTCACGGCACACTGAGAAGTCGTGATGCTCGCGCTGACCATCGAGATGGACGGAAAACGTCAAGTATTTGGAAGGTGTGAATTCGTGCAGCCGCTTCTTGAGTTCCAGGGCATTGGTGCACATGTAAACATATTTCTTGCGCGCCACGAGGCCGTTGACGATGTCGACAATCTGCGGATGAAGCAGCGGCTCGCCGCCCGGAATCGCCACCATCGGGACGCCGCATTCCTCCACTGCGGCGAAGCATTCCTCGGGCGTTAGCTGCTTCTTCAGGATGTGAGGCGGATACTGCACCTTGCCGCAGCCGGCACACGCCAGGTTGCAGCGGAAGAGAGGCTCGAGCATCAGCACAGTCGGATAGCGCTTCACACCTGCGAGCTTCTTCTTCCACACATAAGTGGCAACCGTCCACACCTGGGAGATCGGAATAGCCATTCTTGTTTATTCCTTAGGGGCAGTAGCCCCGTTTTAATTCGTTTTTCGTTCCTGCCAACTGCTCATTGCAACTGGAATTTGCCTGGTCCCGACTCCTGACCTAAGAAGCGCGCTCGACTGTTCTCACGTAGCTTGTCAACGCCATGAGTGGAAAGTACTGCCGATACATCGTATATGCCAGATAGAACACCTTCGGGAAACCCGTTCCCGTGATGATCCCTTCCTTCTGTGCGCCTTCACCCATCGACTCATCCCAACTGCCGTCCTTGAGTTGGCGCTCCAGCAACCAGCGCACACCCTTGGCGATTGAGTCCGACCGGTCATCGCCGGCCGCCAACAGCGCGAGCAGCGCCCATGCTGTCTGAGACGGTGTGCTGGGTCCAACACCGCGCGTGTTGGGATCGTCATAACTCCCACACGTTTCGCCCCATCCGCCATCAGCGTTCTGCACCATGCGAATCCACTCGGCTGCCTGCTGCACCTGCGGCTCATTGTGCTCAAAGCCGATTGCGTCGAGTCCGCGAAGCACCAGGAACGTGCCGTAGATGTAATTGACGCCCCAGCGCCCAAACCAGCTCCCGTCGGGCTCCTGCTCGCTGAGAATGAACTTGATGGCCTTCTCGACGCGCTTGTCGGCGCGGGTATACCCATAGCAGGCCAGCATCTCCAGCATGCGCCCCGTAATGTCCACGGTCGGCGGATCCAGCATCGCATTGTGATCTGCAAACGGAATGTACTGGAAGATCATCTTCGTGTTGTCTTTGTCGAAGCTGCCCCAGCCGCCATTGCGGCACTGCATCGCAAATTCCCATTCAATCGCGCGCTGCGCCACCTGGTGCTGATAGCGCTCGCGCGGATTGTCGACCTTGCTCAACGCGAGCAGCACTTGCGCCGTGTCGTCCGTATCGGGATAGAACTCGTTATTGAACTCGAAATACCATCCACCCGGATCCGTCTTCGGTACCTTTACGGCCCAGTCGCCCTTCTGTCGCACTTCCTTCGATAGCAGCCAGTCTGCGGCCTTCAACATCCGCGGATCCGTGCGTGGCACGCCTGCCTCGCCTAGCGCATAGAGAGCCTGCGCGGTATCCCACACCGGGGACATGCAAGGCTGCATACGGAAGGTCGGCTCGGGCATCGCTTCGCTGGCCGGTTCCTCAATCCCTAGCTTCTCGAACTCGTCGCGCGCTCGAATCACCTGCGGATCGTCTTCGGAGTACCCCAGGCAGCGCAGGGCAATAATCGCATTCATCATGGCTGGATAGATCGCGCCGAGACCGTCTGACATCTCCAGCCGCTCCAGCATCCACTTCTCCGCTTTCTTTAACGCGAGCTTGCGCAACGGGCGGATATGCACGGCTTCAAACCAATGCGTAATGCGATCGATGACAATGAAAAAATTCCGCCATGAAATCAGATTCTTCGAATCCCAGCGCAGACGCAGGCTCGCGTTTGCACGACCGCCGATAAAGAGCTCATCGATGCTGTGCTCGGGTGAAATCTTCTTGAATGGCTTCTTCGCATAGATGATCGCGAGCGGCACCAGAATCGAGCGCGACCACGCCGAGATTTCATAGATATTGAAATAGAACCAGTTCGGAAAGAGGACAATCTCCGGCGGAATCGCCGGCACGGCATCGTAGTCGTACTGCCCGAGCGCGCAGAGATACATCTTGGTAAAGGTGTTGCATTCCACCACGCCGCCGTGCGCCAGGATCCACTCACGGCACTTTGCCAGTCGCGGATCGCTCACCGGAATCTCCATCAGCTTGGCCGAAAAATAGCACTTCACGGAAAGCGAAACGTTGCCGGGGCCGCCGGGATAGAGGCTCCAACTGCCGTCTTCCTTCTGATAGCGCATCATCTCAGCGCAGGCACGCTTCAGGCGCTCGGGATCTCCCGATTCGAGCAGCGTGTGGAGGAAGATGTAATCGGCTTCGAGCATCGCGTCTGCTTCGAGTTCCCCGCTCCAGTAACCGTCGGGGTGCTGCAGCGAAAGCAGATACTCCCGCGAACGATGAATCGCAGATTCGACGTCAGCAAGGGCCGCATCGAGGCGGCCGAATTTCGGTGCCGCGGATTTTATCTGTCTTTGCAGAATGGCCATCGCGATAACTAGTCCTTTGTCAATCAAAATACCCGGAACCGCCGCAGCGAGCTGCGATATTGATTGCGAACAGTTGGTCTATGCGCAAGCCCGTGAATGTCGCCCGAAACACACGTAAGCGGGACTTGATTCTCCCACGCCCCCGCTTTGCCATCTAACGAACCGGCACCGGCTGGGTACCGCCCGGTCCGCCAATGGCCTGAATAATCTCCGGAGGCAGGCCAAAACGCACATTCTCCGGCATCACCTCAACCTCTTCGACGCTGGAGTAGCCGTTTTGACGCAAATAATTGACCACGTCCTCGACCAGCACTTCCGGGGCTGATGCCCCTGCAGTCACCGCGACCGTCGACACACCCTCAAGCCATTTCGGGTTGATTGCCTGGGAGTTATCAATCAGGTACCCGATCGTTCCAAGATTCCGCGAAACCTCAACCAGCCGGTTGGAGTTCGAACTATTGGTCGATCCCACTACCAGCACCAGATCCGCGTTGTGAGCCACGTTCCGCACGGCGACTTGGCGATTTTCCGTCGCATAGCAGATGTCCTGCGAGTGCGGTCCCGCAATATTTGGGAATTTCTCCTTCAGAGCGTGGATGATGTCCCTTGCTTCATCCAGCGAAAGCGTCGTCTGCGTCAGATAGGCGACCCGGTTCGGATCCGGGACTTGAAGAGCTGCAACCTCGGCCACATTCGAAACCACTTGCGTCACGTCCGGAGCTTCGCCAAGAGTGCCCTCGATCTCATCGTGGTCGCGATGCCCGATAAGCACTAGCGAATACCCTTGCTTGGCAAATTTGACCGCCTCAATGTGAACCTTCGTGACCAGCGGGCAAGTTGCGTCTATCACCTTGAGGCCACGGCCCTTGCTCCGCTCGCGCACCGCCGGCGATACACCGTGGGCCGAATAAATTACGCGCTGACCATCCGGCACATCGTCGATCTCGTGTACAAAGATCGCCCCCTTCTCTGCCAACTCGTTCACAACATAGCGGTTGTGTACAATCTCGCGCCTGACGTAAATGGGCGCACCAAAGGTTTCCAAAGCGATTTTGACGATGTCGATTGCACGAACGACACCGGCGCAAAAACCGCGCGGCTTAAGCAGAAGAACCCGCTTCTGACCGGAGGAAGTTTTGCTTTGGACGCTGTTGGGGACAGATTCAAGCGTGGTTATAGTCACAGCGCCATTATACCAATTAGTGAGGGATTTCTGCGGATTCGGAGGGTATCCGAACCCGCACAGTTCATCAGTTGTATTGCCGTGCCTTCACGTTGACCGTCTGGGCAATCGAGGTCAGTTTTTGATCGGCAGCTTTCTCCTCCTCCAGGGTCTGTTCAAGCAGTTTCGCCGCCTCGGTTTGTCCGAGGATTTCAGCGTAGCTCCGCACCGTGCCGTATGCAGCCATCTCGTAGTGCTCCACACGCTGCGCCGCGGAAATCAACGCGGCGTCGCGAACATCGCCTTCCGCCGATTCATGCAACATGGACGAACCCTCCTCGAGCACCCCCTTCATGCCTTCGCACGACTTTCCCTTCGGACTCGTTCCCAGGATGTTGCATATCTGGACAAGCCTCTCAATCTGGCCCTCTGTTTCACGTAAATGGCTCTCAAAGGCTTTCTTCAGATCTTTTGAGGTCGCCGCATTCACCATTTTCGGAAGCGCCTTGGTGATCTGGTTTTCGGCTGAGTAGAGATCCTTCAACTCCGCTATAAAAAGCTTCTCGATTGAGTCAACACTCATCGTAATTCTCCCTTTGGTTCTTGGTGTACGTGCAGTTGCGTGGGATGCCGCGGGGAAATGGGTTGTTGCCCCTGGGGAGAGAAAGTGGTGGCCTTTCAAGCAATACACAATACAAGCTGCCGGACCACAAGTCAGAATGAGGGTTTATGAAGCGGCTGTAATCGGCTGCGATTTCGGGCCTTATGGGCTGACAAAGATCGAGTAACTGAGAGCCCATTACCACAAAAGCTCGTCCGGATTACCAATTGGGTCTGGCAAGTACTTGTTCGGTGTCCTAACGTCAAGGTCTGTCTCTTCCTTGGCAGCGGAGCATAAAAGTGACGATGGAAACTGCACTTCCCCAGAACGTGAATATCAGTGAAAATCACGTAGCAGTGAGAGAACGGTCGATATACCCGAATCTTAAGCTGCGGGTGTACACAACCGGCATGCGTCAAAATCGCCTGGCTAAGCTCGTAGGCATCGACGAGGCTTATCTCAGCCGGATTATCAATGGAGTCCGAGTACCCGGAAAGCAGATGCAGGAACAAATCGCCCAAGTGCTCGGCTGCGATGCAGACTGGCTATTCCAACAAACAACAGTGCAGGTCCCCATCAATCTGAGCAGTAACGCCGCCAAATTGGGGTAGTGAAAAAATCAGCTGAGTCGCTGCTTCGGTGCTTGCTTCAAAGCGGCCGCTCATTATGTTCTCTCGCGTCTTCGTAGACGATCGGCTTCGGACTTCCTTTGCGTCTGCAAACCGTCCGAAGTCGGATGATTCATTCGGCACGCGCCTTGGCGGCACTCGAATAGCGGCAAGGTCGCGCGGCAAGATCCGCGAATTTACGGTCCAATTTATTTTCTTCAAGATCAACACACTTCCTCGCTGTGCCGCATTGAATGCCTAACCTATTCAACATAAAAAACTTCCTCATAATGCCGCGCATCGTTTCTTAACACGAAAGTAATGTGCTGTTGTATTACTCGTGACGATAATCACGGCCTTTCTCCCTTGAATACGAGAACGTAGGCACACAACACAAGGCAACCTTGCGGTTGAATTCTGTGCCCGAGCGGGACTCGGCGCGCACACAGGATACGTGTGCGCATTGGAAGGGATTTTTAGATGGAGAGGTTTACATCGGTACGAAATCGCATTTATATTCCTGTTTCACTCACCAACCTCGGGACGCTTCTCACACTTTTTGCTTTGATGGTGATGACAGCAGCAGCTTCGGCTGCTCCTTCCCTCAGTCGTGTTTCCTGTGCAAACAATGCCTACAACGGGAACGGCACGGACGCCTGCACGGTATATCTGACTGCGACGGCCACAGCCAATCTCAATGTGGCCATGTCAACCAATGATGGGGCGGTGGTCGTACCAGCTAGCGTCACCGTAGCGAAGGGAGCGACGAGCGCTGCATTCACCACGACTGTGCTCGGTGTGAGTACTGCGCAAACGGCAACCATCAAGGCCAGCGCGGGCGGGATCACGCAGACATTCAACATTACGCTTTCGCCGACAGGCGTTGCGGCGCTGACTCTGAATACGGCATCGGTATCGTTTGGGAATGTTGCCGTGGGCAGCACGGGGACCCAGTCCGTAACCCTGACCTCTTCGGGTACAGCGCCTATTACGATTTCCTCGATAACGGTAGTGGGTTCCCTGTTCGGAGCAGCAGGAATTACGACTCCAGTTACCTTGAATCCTGGACAGACAGCCACCCTTGCAGTGACCTTTAGTCCTCTTCATAGCGCCAGCTATAACTACACCGGTACTGTCACGATCACAAGCAACGCGCCCACGGCAACGATAAGCCTGAGCGGCGCGGGCATAGCAGCAGTGACTCCCACCGTGAGCGCGATCTCCTGCGGCAGCACTTCCATCACGGGATCGCTGGCGGACGCGTGCACAGTGAGCCTGTCTGCTTCAGCACCGACCGGCGGCATGAGCATAGGCCTGGCGAGCAGCAGCAGTTCGGTCACCGTACCAGCTTCGGTTACTGTTCCCGCAGCAGCAACCAGCGCTGCGTTCACAGCCAATGCAACCTCGGTGACCAGCGTGCAGTCCGTTTCGCTCACTGCGACCACTGGAAGCACTTCCAGGACGGTTTCACTGCAACTAAATGCAGCTACTTCGGCCCTGACCCTGAACACGACATCGGTATCGTTTGGGAATGTTGCCGTGGGCAGCACGGGAACGCACTCCGTCACCCTGACCTCTTCGGGTACAGTGCCGGTTACGATTTCCTCGATAACGGTAGCAGGTTCGCTGTTTGGAGCCGCAGGAATCACGGCTCCAATCACCTTGAATCCTGGACAGACAGCCACCATTACAGTGACCTTCAGTCCTCTGCAGAGTCCCGGCTATGACTACACCGGTATCGTCACGATCACAAGCAATGCGACAACGGCCATGATAAACATGAGCGGCGCGGGCGTAGCAGTCACGCCCACCCCGAGCGCGATCTCCTGCGGCAGTATTTCCATCACCGGATCGCTGGCGGACACCTGCACAGTCACCTTGTCGGGTGCAGCGCCGACCGGCGGCATGAGTGTCGGCCTTGCGAGCAGCAGCAGTTCAGTCATCGTGCCGGCTTCGGTAACGGTGCCTGCAGCGGCGACGAGTGCAACGTTCACAGCAAATGCAGCATCAGTGACAAGCGCACAGTCTGTAACGCTCACTGCGACCGCAGGAAGCACTTCCAAGACTATCTCGCTGCAACTGAATGCGGCGGCTTCAGCGCTCACAGTGAATGCAACCTCGATCAGCTTTGGAAGCGTAATCATCAACGCGCCGGTTTCGCAGGCCCTCACGCTGAGTTCGACAGGCACGGCCCCGGTGACGGTGAATTCGGCAACCGTTAGCGGAGTGGGATTCTCAATATCGGGAGCGACCTTTCCGGCAACACTCAATCCGGGGCAATCGCTGACTCTAGGAGTGCAGTTTGACCCGGCGACCACTGGATCGTTCACAGGACAACTGGCGATCACTACAAACGCTTCCTCCTCGATGGTTGGGCTCAGCGGCGTTGGCCAGTCTCACCAGGTTGATCTGAATTGGTCAAACCCTCCCGCATCCTCAGATCCGGTCGCAGGCTACAACATCTATCGCGCCCCGACGGGGACGACTTCCTTTCAACGCCTCAATGCGACGGTGCAAACGCCAACGGAGTTCGCAGACAGTGCGGTACAAAGTGGTTTCGTCTATGACTACGTCGTCAAGAGTGTGGATGCCGAGGGAGCGGAGAGTGCTCCTTCAAACACGACAACCGTGACGATTCCGTGACGGTTTATACGCGGCAGTCCACGTTAAAACTGCCGCGTTTTAGATCGCCTGAAAGGTAATCTATCTTGTTGATTACTAGTCACCATCAGCGACTGGCACAGAGAACATCATGAGGACGTTTCTTAGTACCACCTTAGCGTTATTACCACCATTCAAACGCAAATAATCCAATGTCTTGCGAAAGTAGTACGAAGGTAATCAGTACATACCACGTTCGTGACTATCGTTACCTGTACCGGTCCCCTTCCAGGGTCGATCCTGCTACTAGTCAACCGATGCACCATACACGCTTATTCCCCCGCTTCGGCAGGGACCCGTTAACCGCATCGGCTGACTAACTCTTTTGAGCACAGGTGATGTCGAATGTGCGAATTTCGCAATATTTTGCTTTTTGTAATTAGAAGAAATCTTACGGAAAATCGGTCGCAAGCCAACCAGACAGGCAGCAAATCCCGCGGAAGGATGGCGGCGAGTGCCCTTACGTTGAGCGTTGCCGCTGTCGCGCTTAGTCTGGCCCTTTCCGGCTGTGGTTCGAACTCCAAGCCGTTCTCGTCCACGGGTTCCACAGTTGTCGCGTTGCAGATTAGTCCAGCGGCCATCGATTTTGGCGACGTGACCATTGGGACCCCGGAGCTCAGGACCGTATCGATCACAAACCCGAGCACATCTCCAGTGCAGATCGCACAGTTGAGTAGCTCAAACAGCGCCTTCACCGTAACGGCGGGCACGCTCCCCACAACCCTGGCGGCGGCCGCGAGTATGCAAGTGCAGGTTCGCTACGATCCGGGTTCGGCCACGGACTCAACTGGCCAGCTCAATGTGGACGCCGTAACCCGTTCTGCAGGTAGTGCCGGGGGCACGGTCAAGCTACACGGCAAGGGCTCGGCTTCGCTGTCCGGGCTGAGCTGCACAACCTCGTCGATGACCGGTGCAGGTTCGGACGCATGCACCGTAAAATTGAGCGCACCCGCTTCGAGCGGCGGTATGGCGGTTAACCTGGCGAGCAGCAGCAGCGCTGTGGTGGTACCCCTTTCTGTCTCAGTCCCGTCGGGCGCATCGAGCGCGAGCTTCGCGGCAAGCGTATCGGCCGTGACGTCGCCGCAGACCGTAACGCTGACCGCCACCCATGGAACATCCTCGAAGACGGCCTCAATCAGCCTGAGCGGATCTGCATCTCCATCGGCACCGGCCCTGAGCCTTAGCGCAACTTCGTTGGCGTTTGGCAATGTTTCGATAGGCACAGCTGTAACGAAATCGGTGACCGTTACTTCAACCGGTACGGCAGCGGTGACAATCAGGTCAGACTCGATTACCGGAACTGGATACTCGGTTTCGGGCGGAAACCTCCCGGCAACTCTGAACCCAGGACAGGCTGCCGTATTGACGATTCAGTTTGATCCAACCTCGGCAAGTTCTGTAATTGGGCAGCTCACGATTGCGAGTAGCGCGCCGACGCCCGTTATAAGTCTCAGCGGAACGGGTGCGACGACGGTTCCAACAGTAAGCGCAATCACCTGCAACACCACAACGATTGCTGGATCGCTGGCGGATAAGTGCACGGTGACATTGTCGGGTTCTGCGCCTGCGGGTGGAGTGAGCGTCGTTCTCGCAACCAGTAGCGCCGCGGTTTCGGTGCCCAGTTCAGTTGTTATTCCAGCAGGGGCTACGAGTACGTCATTCACAGCAATTGTGGCTTCCGTGACAAAAACGCAATCAGCAACCCTGACTGCGTCGACGGGCAGCAATTCCAAGGCAATTGCCCTGCAACTAGACGCGGCCACAGCGACACTCGGCTTCAGTGCAACCTCCCTCTCGTTCGGCAATGTTTCAGTAGGCACTGCGATCACGAAATCAGTGACCGTCACATCAAATGGCACCGCCGCGGTCACAATCACAGCCGCCACGGCATCGGGGACGGGCTTCTCTGTTGCCGGGGGAAGCTTCCCTGTAACTCTGAACCCGGGGCAGGCGTCGGTGCTGACCGTCCAGTTCGATCCTGCATCATCAATCTCCGCATCCGGTCTGCTTACGATTTCGAGTAATGCGCCCACCGCGACGATAAGCTTGAGCGGCAGCGGAACATCGGTGGCTCCAACCATCAGCGCCGTAAGCTGCAACAGCACAACCATCACGGGATCGATGGCGGATTCGTGCACCGTGAGTTTATCGGGTTCGGCTCCAACCGGAGGGATAAGCGTTGGTCTGTCCAGCAGCAGCGGAGCAGTGACGGTGCCAGGCAGCGTATCCATACCTGCAACCGCGACGAGCGCGACCTTCACTGCAAATGTGGCCTCCGTGACCAGCACACAATCCGCGACTCTGACTGCTTCAACGGGAGGCGCTTCAAAGTCGGTCTCGCTTCAACTGAACGTCGGCACGCCGGCACTGACCTTGAATGCGGCCAGCATCGCCTTTGGCGGAGTCGGCGTGAATAATTCGACAACGCAGACCGTAACCCTGACCTCGAGCGGCACGGCGGCCGTGACGGTAAATTCTCTCGCAGTGACGGGAAGTGGCTTCTCGGCTTCGCCGGTGAGCCTCCCGACAACGCTTAACCCCGGACAAACGGCCACCGTGACCCTCACGTTCGATCCAACCGCCGTGGGTTCCGCGACCGGGCAGATGACCATCAGCAGCACATCGTCAACGAATCCAACGCTGACGGTTCCCCTGAGCGGCACCGGTAACCCACACGAGGTGGGTTTGAGCTGGCAGGCGCCCTCTGCATCGAGCGTTACCATCACTGGGTACAACGTATATCGTTCTGCAAGCGGCACGAGTTCCTTCGCGCTGCTGAGCTCCATGGACTCCCAGACGGCGTACAACGATGCGAGTGTCCAGAGCGGACAAACCTACAACTACTACGTAACAAGCGTGGACTCAGCAGGCGTCGAAAGTGCGCCATCGAACACGACCACGGTTGCAGTTCCGTAGACGGCGACCCGGTTTTCACCTTGCGCCGCTCGAATTCGGGCGGCGCGTCTATTTTTCGCGAACCAGGTCGAACACCCGGGTTGCCGCCTCCGCAACTTCTCCGCGCTCCCCGTCAAAGCAGAAAGCTTTGCCCGCAACGCGAAGGAAGAAGTCGATCATCTCGGGGGACTTCGCCATTTCGTGAGGAGTGTTGCGCAAGAGCAGCATAACCGCTTCGCTCTGCGACAGCTCATGGATATCCCATTTTCCGCCTGGAACGTAGTCGAGGGCGAGTATCCAGCCGACTGGAGCCGGTTGGTTGGCGAATCGCGCATTGAGTTCTTCAGGCAGAACCAGCGACTGCATCGGACGTCCGTAGCGGAGCAGAAGTGGACGAGGATAAGAGTGCGCGAATCCCTGATCGTCGATGAGGGCATACTCGTCGGAAAAATGGGATGCGCCTCGACGAAGGAGTTCAGCAACCAGAGAAGACTTCCCCGCGTGTGACGTGCCTGGAAGCAGCAGCGCTCTGCCATCGATGAGCAATGCGCCGGCATGCACCGCGCGAAACATCTTCATCCGAGGAACCACCGCGCCGTCGAGTGCCTTCACCGCGGCAAGCGCGGCATCGTGCAGTGTGACGTCGGATGCGGCGAGTTCTTGATCGATCTCGACTCGAAACCGATCCCCAACCCTGTCAACAAAGATGTGAATATCCGGAGAGGATGGGGCAGTTTCGCTGCGTGGCAACGGCGGGAATAGATAGCGGTCAAGTGCATCGCGAATTTCGGAGTCGGCGCATTCAACCAAAATGGAGGAGTCGAAAGCGTGGATACCGAAGACGATGGTACCGCTAGAAGCCATGGTTAAAAGATTAACTGACGCAGACGCCAAAATGGCGGCCCTGTTTGGCCGCCATTTTGGCTTTACGTACACATCGCGCTCCGCAACCCAGGCAGGGAACGACGTCTGACAGACTGAGGAAAAGTGGTGCAATCTTATGTTCGAATTCGTTCGATGAACAGCAAATGAAGCCAAACAAACTTATGAATCAGAAATCGCGTTTGTGGTCTTTGGGCACATTGGCACGTGGACTGCGGTAGTCGACCGAGCCGGCATTCTGTGCATGTGCCTTCTGCTCTCCGATGGTGAGGGAGACCACAAGCGGGAGCGCAACCGCACTCAACCCAGCGAGAACTTGACGGCGTGTCGCCTTCGGACCCACCCCGGAGAGTTTCACGAGATTCTTTTTCTGAAATTGGAGAAGGCAAGTTTCCGCAAGCTCGTCTGTAACATTGGGATCAAAAGAACGACGCATCTCATCCGCGACTCCAGCAATCGTGGTAGCCGAAGAGCAAGCGTCCCAGGCGGCCGCGGCAGTCGCATTGAGCGCGAACACTGTTTCGTTATTCGAATTGCGTATGACGCGAGAACCGTCAGGCATGGAGTTGACAACTAGATCTTTCGTATTCACACGCTCAACTTGCACGGGGACTCTCCTTGGTTTGCTTGTAGGGCCGGAATATCTCCGACTTCACTGAAGAATATCCGAAACTAGCTAAGCGGCAATACCACTAACCCCCACAGCGAACTCGTCTTAAGTAATGAGAAAGGACTTTTGGGTAACACCCCTGCATAGTACTTTCCGGGGACATACAAAAACTCTGGATTTAGGGAGAGTAAGAAAGAGCCCGAATCGAATCGTACAATTGCGGTCAACTGGACCGGCAAACTGTGCTTCCAGTTTGTGCTTGGGAAAGGGCGGAATGAGGGGCCTCGATCACGACACAGGCAACCTGCTGCGGGCCGTTGTGCAAACGCAGTCTGATGCCCGTGGAAAGACCCTTGTGGAGTTGGCTTCGAAGATCAGCTGTTGGGAAGAAGCGATCGCGGGCGCCCGCCAGCACGGCATTCTGCCTATGCTGTTTTCCGAGTTGAGAGCAATTGAAGCAAACATTCCGCCAAATGCTCTGGAACTTGCCCGAGACGAATTCGAACGCAATGCGTTTCACTGCTTCGCAAATGCAGCGGAATTGCTCGAGGTTCTAAATGCGTTTGAAGCGGCTCGAATCCCTGCCATGCCTTTCAAAGGTGTTGTGTTGGGAGCCTCGATTTACGGCGACATCACGGCGCGAACTGCGGGTGATCTGGACGTACTGATCTACTATCGCGATCTGCTGCAAGCCACGCGCATTCTGAAGGAGCGTGGGTACGAGCTCACGACAAAGGTCCTGGAAGACGGCTCACCCGAAGCGGAAAACTACTTCGAATACCATTTTGAGCGCGCAGATGATGGGATGGTTCTGGAACTGCGCTGGAGGCTTGAACTCACCCAGCCCCGCTACAAGCAGGTCCTTGGAATGGACTGGGTGTGGCCACAGCGGAGGACAACCAAGCTGGCAGGAGCCGATGTGCCGAATTTCGACGCTGTCTCGGGGCTCCTGATGCTCTGCATGCATGGTAGCAAGCACGTATGGTCGAGACTGATCTGGATCTGCGATGTGGCGAAAATGCTGGAATGTGAGCCGGGGCTGGACTGGGACTTTGCAATCGGCGAGGCGAAACGCCTGGGTCTTTGGCGTTGCCTGGCGCTTGGAGTGCTGCTGGCGCGCGGTGTAGTGGGCGCGCAAGTGCCTGCCAAAGTGCTTCGAAGTTTTGAGAACGACCGAACGGTTCGAAAACTGGCGAACTTCTTTCAGAAACATGTCCCGAGCGAACCGGGAAGGGTTCCACAGGGGCGGGTGCCCTATGACATCCAGCTACTTCGCTTTCGGGAAAGAGCCAGCGTGATTCTCTCGCCGGCATTCTTACGGCCAAATGAGCGCGATCGGGCAGTGGTAAGGCTCCCGAAAATGCTCGATCCCTTGTATTTTTTGATTCGCCCGATCCGGCTGTTATTCGACCGCACGGGACGGTAAATTCCTTCGGCCACCTTGCCAAGATTTACTCTGTAGATAATACCAACCCTGGAAACATTTACATGGTCCCAGCCTTCTCCAGACCCCTTCGCCTGTTGAAAAACCTCTTTTGAAATGCCGCAAGTTTAACGATTTATTTGACCTACCACTTTGGTAATCATCCGGGCCCACTTTGGTCAGCCCCTTGCTCTCCTCGTAGCAGAGAACTCGAACTCACGGGCCAAAGACTGTGCATACAGCGGCTGAATGCTGCATACACCAATGGCAACGTTTTTCATCCTGCTCGGGGCAAGGAAGGATTATTTCGTCTATTGATCGCCTGCTGACAGCATCCCGCGGTCTGAAATAACAAGACTCCAACAACCGAACAAAAACCTTCGATTGTCGCCGGAGAAAGCGGCGCCACGCGCTCGGTGGATTTTGTCTCGAAGAACTGTTAAGCGACCTGGCTGCGGCCAAAGAGGAGGAACGACCAAACTAACCTGCGTGTCTGAAGTTCACTGTGCTTCAGGTGATCCATTTACGAAGTTCCAGGTCACCGTTCTTTGCTGAGCAGCTTTTGTAAATCTTCTTTATCTGCCGGCAAACACATCGCGAGTGAAATGGGCCTTTAGAAGAGGTGCACTAGCACCTGCCGAGGAGAAGTAGATGTACCAGTGTGAAGTTCGGCCACGATCCGGACATGTAATAGAGCAACCAGGCAGTCCAATTATTCGCAGTTCTTCTAACGTTTTCTTTCAACTCTTAGGTTTCTCTACAAACAGACTCGCCCATTGCGGCGCCCTGGCTGTGCTGACCGCATGTGTCGTCTCAGTTTTGTCAGGTTGCGGGGGAGTGAGCTTCAAACCCAGTTCCACATCAACTGCCGCTACGCTGACCATGATTTCTTGTGGTGTTCAGTCGTTGACTGGAGCGCAAACGAAAACCTGCTCGGTCTATCTGAGCGCATCTGCAACGGAGTCAACCCCGGTGTCGCTCACGAGCAGCAACGCGGCGCTTAAATTGCCGGCCTCAGTCGTCGTTGAGGCGGGTCAGAAAACCGCAGCATTCAACGCCATTACTGAAGCAGTGACCAAGTCAGTGAGCGTGACGATTACGGGACAGGCACAAGGCGTGACGCAGACGGATGTACTCACGCTGAACCCGGCTCCCAACACTCCTCCGACGACACCCGTGGCGGCGCTGAAAAGCGTTTCGTGTGGGAATCAATCGCTGACCGGACCGATGTCCGTGGCATGTTCGGTGTCCTTGACTGAAGCTGCGACCAGTGAGACGGTGGTAACGCTCTCAAGCAGCAGTGACGCACTTAAGGTACCCCTCTCCGTTAACGTGGCCTCCGGTAAAACGTCGGCGGGCTTCGACGCAACGGCTTCAGCGGTAAGCACAACTCAAAAGGTGAATCTCACTGCAACGTCAGACAGTGTAACGGAGTCGGACACCCTCATCCTGTATCCTGCTGCCGCCCCGATCTCTTCGCCTGTCGCACAGTTGGACGGGCTTTCGTGTGGAACGCAATCGCTCACGGGAGCGCAGACCAAGACCTGCTCCGTGTCTCTGAGTGCGGCTGCGACAAACCAGATGGTAGTCACACTATCAAGCAGCAGCAGCGCGCTGCGGGCGCCTGCTTCAGTAACCGTGGCAACGGGTGGGACCTCGGCGACCTTCAGCGTACAGACATCAGCCGTGAGCGCTTCGCAAAAGGCAACGCTGACTGCGACGGCAGAGGGAAAGTCGCAGACGGACGTGATTACGCTTTACCCAGCCACGGCTGCACCCACGCTGAGCAAGATTGCGTGCGGAACTCAGACGCTGACGGTACCTGCGACGGAGACGTGCACCGTGTACTTGAGCGCAAAGGCTGCCAGCCCCGCGGTCGTCACGCTTTCGAGCAGCAACATCGTCCTGCAAGTGCCAGCCTCAGTGACAGTGGCTGCGGGTTCAACCTCTGTGAACTTCAGCGCGAATGCATTGACTGTTTTAACAACAGAGTTGGTAACCCTGACTGCGACGTGGAACGGTGTCTCGCAGAAAGACGTTCTTCAATTGCAGGGAACAACTTCGTCTCAGCCGTCTACCGCCTCTTCTCAGGTACAGCTGAGCTGGGATGCTCCGAATTCGTCATCCGATCCTATCGCGGGCTATCACGTGTATCGGACGACGGGGAGCAGTTCGAACTATTCGATGCTTTCCACATTGGACACGCAGACGACCTACACGGATACCACTGTTCAGAGCGGCGCCACATACGATTACATCGTGAAGAGCGTCGACACCAATGGAGTGGAAAGCGGGCCTTCGAATCCGGTTTCCGTTACGATTCCGTAAGGAATCGGGATTGTCGCGATTCGCTGATAAGCAACCCGGCACTTGGCGCAGTGAGGCAGCCGCAGCCTCACGCGCTGAGTGCTTCACTTATTTGTTCGATGACGGCGTCGGCGATGGCCAGACTGGCAGTTGCGGCGGGGCTGGGCGCATTGAGCACGTGCAGAGCGGTTGCCTGGCGTACGAAGTAGAAATCCTGCATCAACTCGCCTGAGGGAGAAAGCGCCTGCGCGCGCACGCCGGCTCCCCCTTCCATCAAATCATTGGGCTGGAGTTCTGGTACGAGCCTTTGCAGGGATCGGCAGAACAGCGCCTTGCTGAAGGATCGATGAAACTCGTGCCAGCACATGGAGGGGTAGCGCAGCAGGAAGCGCCAGAACCCCGGGTAGGTGAGGGTTTCAAGTGTGTCGCGCACACGGAAGTCGGTGTGCTTGTATCCCTCGCGCGCAAAAGCCAGGACGGCGTTCGGGCCGGCTTCAATACCGCCATGGATCAGACGGGTGAAGTGCACTCCGAGGAACGGGAACTTGGGATCGGGCACCGGGTAGATGAGATTGCGAATAAGGTACTGCGAAGAAGGCTTTAGCTTGTAATATTCACCTCGAAAGGGGACTATGCGCGTCGCATCGCGATTCCCTGCCATGCGGCTGAGACGATCGCAGTGTAGTCCGCCGCAATTAATGAGAAAATCGGCCTCGTAGTCTCCGCTGGCTGTGGAAATATGCCATGCACCGCTATTTCGAAGCTTGAAAACCTCTGATGAGTACTGGACCTCGCCGCCACGGGACAGAACTTCACTGGCCATGGCCAGGGTTGCAGCCTTGAAGTCGACGATTCCCTCTTCCGGCACGCGAATCGCCGCAAGCCCGGCAGCATGAGGTTCGTACTCTCGCATCTGCTCGGGAGCGAGCAGTTGCAGGCCGCGAAGTCCATTGGCCGTACCCCGTTCGAGAAGTGCGTGTAGCCGGGGGATTTCCTCGGGCTCGGTGGCGACCACAAGTTTGCCGCAAATCTCGTGCTTGACCTCGTGGCGTTCGCAGAATTCAACCATCCGCCGAATTCCCTCGACCGCCAGCTTCGCCTTTTGCGAGCCGGGCTTGTAATAGAGGCCGCAGTGCAGAACACCGCTGTTGTTCCCGGTCTGATGCCGCGCCGGGCCGGCTTCCTTTTCAAGAAGCAGCAGCTGGGTGGATGGGAACCGCAATAAGAGCTGGTACGCAGTGGCCAGCCCAACGATTCCACCACCGACGATGGCGACTTTCATGGCTCTTCCAGAGAATACACATCTAGGGGCCTTGGTATTCTCCCTGTGATGACTTCCAGGCGATTCGCCACTCTGGCAATTGGCACAGCAGTTGGCGGATGAGTTGAGACGGCCGACGGCTTCATAGTCGCGCACTCAATTTGGTTCCGTTTCAACTACGCTGATTGCTCCAAACCCCTTTGCACTTCGGTAGGATCCAGCGGGAAGCCCTGACGCGAGCGACTCCTGGTCTAGCCACGCTACCGAAATAATCCATAGAGGCTCGCCGCGTGGCATACCCAAATCTCTGGCAGAGTCGTTCACTTTCGTGAGGGCGTCTTTCGGGCTGAAGACCCAGCCAATTGCTCGCGGATTCATGACGAGATGACCCGCCAGTTTCTCGTCCTTCCTATGTTGCCATGAATCCAGACTCGGATCGTGTCCTCCAAGATAGTATCTGAGTATGTAGTACGTCTTAACATCCAGGAAAAGTGGGGCATTGCTCGGGACAACCTGGTCGATATAGTTGATCGCCGCTGTCATATCGCCGATTGGCACGGTTCGTTGGCTATTATCTGGCGGCGTGCGAAGGACCCAGAACGGTGCATAGACTGCCCCCGCCAGTAATAGCGGGACTGCCAGCTTGCGTGGTATCCAAACCAGCGCCGCGGAGAAGCCCGCCGCCAAGAAGGGCAGCAGATAAGTCTGGTGCCGAGAACCCGCAAAAGGAAGAACTTGGAAAAGCGCGGTTGCAAAGCCCACGGCAAATGGTGTCAGGATGAGCAGTGACATGAGACGAGGCGCTTTGGTGCGACCTGCCATGAGGGCGGCAACTCCGGCGAGAAAAATAAACATGGAGAAGATCGCCCGCTTTTGACTCACTAAGTATGAGAAAGTCCCGACGAATGCTCTTCGCGAAAAATCCAACAACCTTTCACTGGAAGGCACGTAGTAGAAGCTCTTGAGATAAAGAAGACTTGAGGGACTGAAGACCTCCTCATGGCGAATATAGCTTAGAAACAGCCACCCGAGCACAGCTGCGAGGACAAGTTGAGCACAAATAAATGTGAAAAGCACTTTCCTTGGAATGCCTCCTGCCATGTATCGGAGCAAGACGTAAATGTCAAGGGAAAGGATGACCACCGACGAAGTGTAATGAGTGAGGAGGGCACCGAGCAGGAAGAGCCCCTGGATGATTGCCCAGTTCATCGAGCGCTCACTAAGTGCTCGCTCTGTGGCATAAACGGAACCGCAAACGAAGAAAAGCAGTAAACCGTACTGCCGAACCTCGGTAGAAGCGGAAATCGCGGCTGGGGATATTGCCATGAACAGAAGCCCAGCCAATGCTGGAATCCCTCCAAGGGTTTGCCGAATCCACGCGAATGTAAACCACAACGCAGCGGTTCCCCCAGCGATGCTCGGGAATCTGAGAATTACTTCGGTCCGCCCAAAAAGGAGAATCGCGTGAAGAACAAAGATGAAGAGGGGTGGATGCGCCAGCCTGTGGGATGCCAGGAAGACGCCTGACCAAGTATTGGATCTTGCCGCGTCGAAGTGCTGTGCTTCATCGGGGTTGAGGTAGCAGGAGGCAGAGTAAGCAACGCGCACTGCAAAGGCCGCGGCAATAACACCTATCGCCAGCCAATTCGAGTTCTTGACGACCCACTCTTCAAGCTTGCTTAGTTGCGCTTTGCCCACTGACCACACAGTGTCTCGCCTTTTCTCAAGCTTCAAAGGAAGACTTCTGTCCGTCATCTCCGCTTGACTCAAGGGGTCGCACCTCGCGCTATCGAGTGAACCTGAGAAAGACACGCCTCTGATTACCAAATCTCTCAATTCCTGCCTTTTGATCTAGGTTTGATAATCATATTCCTTAAGGAGACTTTTCGGCACAATGGGCTGGCGCCGCTGGAACCCTCGAAACATTTGCGAAAGCCTGTTTGAGGTCGTTCTGGCGCGAGCAGGTAGCTCAGGCGCACATCCATAGGATGTGCAAAGATTTCAGTCCAAAGGAGGAACGCTAAATCTACTCGACGGTCATGTTAAGACGATGATTCGGATCTTTGACATTGGGCTCGGCATTCCTTGATCATTCCGGCAATTCCCCACACCTTCAACTGACCGGAGAACCTTTGTTTGGGAGTGACACCGCAAGCCCAACGGACAGCCCAAATGCACAGTCTGCGGTAATACACGATTGGGACCCCGAGAATGCGTGATCTCAGTTCCGCTGGACAACCGTGCTCGCGAATCTCGGAGCGGCCTTTATCGAACCACCATTTCAGAAGATACGGCTTTCGAACTCTCTCTGGCTGCACCGGATGATAAACAACCGCTGAGGCCTCGTACCAAAAGCGCTCTCCACCATTCAGGATTCTGGATCCGAACTCAATATCCTCGTTGCCAATCAGGTTTCCGCCCGAGCGACCTAGATCAGTGCGAAATCCCCCGTATTTCGAGAACATTTCCTTCCGGAAGGCCATGTTGGTGCCGAAGGGCGGCTCCTTCAACTCCCCGGATGTCTCTCCCAAATTAAAAATGGCGAATGGCGCAAGTGCGTAGCGGGGTGCAGTGTCCAGCCATCTCGGGGGAACGAAACCGGCTTCGGGGAGAATGCGTCCACCGGAACCTGACCATCTTTGATCGTTCAACGGCGACGTCAACTTGTGAAGCCAATGCGCGTCGACCTCGACGTCATCATCCATGAATGCGAGAACGTCTCCACTCGACTGACTTATCGCGCGATTGAGCGCATACGATTTTCCCTGTTGGGGTTCGAAGATATATCGAAATCGCTCGGGGAATTCACGACAGAATCGTTCGACTACCACGCGCGTTTCGTCGCGGGAATTGTTGTCCACGACCAGTACTTCCCATCGAACAGAGGATGGCACGATTGACTGGGCTACGCTTTCAAGCGCTCTTGCCAGGCTTCCGCATCGGTTATATGTGCACAAAATCACGCTGAGGTGCATTGTCTCTGTCTACGGCTTTCCTATCGACTGTGAAGACGGTTGCCGACCCGCGCTTGCTCCTTCAATCAGCGTCCGGTAGGTCTGTGCAATTTCCCCTAATGTCAGCCATACCTGGCAGTATTTGTAAAAACGACTTCGAGTGTTGAAGGTAAACACCCATTGAAGTGTTCGAACCGGCAGGAATCGCATCACAAGGTTTGCGAGACTGAAGAATGGATGCGGAATTCCGAGAATCGGAAGACGAGGGGTACGCTCGAGAATTCGAGTGCGTCCGAATCCAAACCACCAGGCGCGAAACCATTTCTTGCTGA
The DNA here is from genome assembly GCA_963830285.1 of uncultured Acidobacteriaceae bacterium. Taxonomy (GTDB): domain Bacteria; phylum Acidobacteriota; class Terriglobia; order Terriglobales; family Acidobacteriaceae; genus Telmatobacter. The sequence continues at coordinate 280,829 of CAWHLU010000001.1, read as the reverse complement.
GCCGTTCCTGCGGCACGGGATGTTCGACCACGGCCAGAGGCTCATACCGCAGGCACTCACCGGCCGACATCAGGCGATTGCCGAATTCTGTATCTTCCCCCATCAGCAGGCTGCTGCCACAACGCCCCAGATCGGTTCGAAACATGCCATGCTTATCGAACATCTCTTTGCGAAAAGCCATGTTCGTGCCATACGGAGGCCGTTTCATCTCACATGCCTGATCACCAAGGTCGAAAAGCGGCAGTAGAGCCCCGACCAGGTCCATCTCGCCGCCCACGGTAAGCCACGCTGGTGGAGTGAAATCCTGGGGCGGCACGATCCGCCCTCCGGCACCGGCCCACTTCCGATCCTGCAGCGACGCAGTCAGGTTCTTCAGCCAGGTCGCCTCCGCAATCACATCGTCATCAAGAAAAGCGATGACCTCTCCGCGCGCTGCGCAAATGCCGGCATTACGAGCTCGCGAGAGGCCTTGCTGCGGCTCAAAGACATAACGAAATCTCTCAGGATACTTGCGACAATAGCCGCCTGCGACCTCGCGGGTTTGATCGGTTGAGTTATTGTCAACCACAACCACTTCCCAAATGACCGAGTCAGGAAGAAGCTGCGCAGCGACACTATCGAGCGCCGTTGGAAGACTCGAGCATCGATTACATGTGCATAAGACAACCGTTACCTTCATCCTGTCACATTCATGGTGAGCGCCGCAGGGCATTAGGAGGCGTTCCTAATCACTCGAATGAGTGTCTCACGGAGCAGTAGCGATTCTGAAGGCCTCATCGCGAGAAGAGAAGGCCGCTTTGGGGGAGAAGATGTTCTCGTATGCCAGATGGCTGGCCTCTGCGGCTGTTCTCTCATCCGAGAGTGCCTTCTCGATTGCGTCAGCGAAAGCCTGGGGAGTGTCCTGTGGCTGGAGCCCAAACTTCGCGATCCGATCCATTGGCATTCCCCGATATGCCATCGACGTCCCAATAAAGGGCTTGCCGAGCGCAAGAGCCTCAATCGTCTTTATCGATATGCCCGTTCCGGAACGCATCGGGGCAAACACGCAGCGAGCAGCACGATAGACCGGCGCGAGATCGGCAATCGGTCCGACAAAAAGTGAGCCGAATGCATCGTAGATCTCCGGCAGATTCTTTCGTACCAGCATGCTGACCTGACCGACAATCTTGACACGGTATCCTCGATCCGCGATGATGGGCCAGACTTCTTCGAAAAACCATTTCATCGCGGCGCAATTGGGATTGGTGCTTTGACCAACGAAAAGCAGGTCGATCCGATCCGGGTCAGGAGTAGCCGCCTCTACTTTCGAAACAAATGTCTCGTCTATGGTGGGCAGCGCCAAAACATGTGACATCTCCGGCAAGTGAGCTTTGAAGAAATTGAAGTCATCAACGGAGCAATGAACAAGAACTTTCGCCTTTTTGAGAAGGGCCAGTTCGGAGTCGAGAAGCCGATTCGAGCGGTCGCCACGATGTGTCCAAGGGTTGACCTCACGGCGCTCTTCTAGAAGATGCGATTGAACATCGTGAGTCTCCAGGACAATAGGAACCTCGACGTCCGGAACGAACCGCTCGTTGAAGTAATTGCTGCGCGAATCCAAGCGTAAAGACGTGGTTGACGTCGAGTAAAGTGACCGACTGCTGACCGATGAATCGGACTGCGTCTTCAGGCAGCCGCGCCGACTTTGCGGTCATGACGATCCAGTCTAGCGCCGTTCCGGTGAATAGGTGCTTGAACCAACCGGCGTACTTGCCGACGATGAACCTTCGATTGTCGATTGGTGCAAAGAAGATTCGATCCGCGCCCAATTCCTTCATCCCGGTCTTGATGTCATCCCAGTCCGGATAGGTTTCGGTATACGAGCAATGGATCGGAACACAGACGAAAACAGTCAGGTATCCCAGGTCCCGGTAGTATTCGATCTGATTCTGGATGACGCGAGCAGTGCCGCTTCGCGGCCAGGGTGGGCCGACTATGATCACAGCCTTTGTCTTCTTCGACGATGAGGCAGGAGCCGCATTTGCACTGATCGTGGTAGTCGGCATTTCCTTCACGAATTCAAATTGACTTGTGGATTATCGGCACGGTCGAATGAGCGATGACAGATCTCGGCAATTTCGCCCGCCGTCGTCCAGACGCGACACTTGTTGAAGAATCTCTTTTGCGGGTCGGATTCGCGAAGCCACCACCAAACTTTCTTGGGCAACATCCTCAGTAGTCGATCAGAAAAGCTGAGGAGGGAGCGCGGCACGAGACCAACGGGGCGGCGGTTCCCTTTCTCGCGAATCAAGGCACGGCCGTAGTCGAAATGATAGGCGAGGAAGTACTCCTTTTTGAGCCGACGCTCTTCGACCGCATGATGAACGACCGCGGAAGGCACGTAAAGGATCTTCTCCCCGCCGCTCATGACTCTGGATCCGAACTCGGTGTCCTCGCATCGGATCTCGCTGCCCGGAGTTGGGCCCAGGTCCGTGCGGAATCCGCCATATTTCGCAAACACTTCCTTACGGAACGCCATATTATTGCCAATGGGCGGCTTGGATAACGGACAAACCTCAGAACCGAGATCGAACAGTGCGAGTATGCTGAGCAAAGACTGGTTGCCTTCGGTTGCCATCCAGCTCGGAGGCGAAAAGTCTTTCGGCAGATAGACTCGGCCCCCGGTACCCGCCCATCGTGGATCCAACAGAGGTTTTGTCAGCTCAAATAACCAATCCGGCTCCGTCGTAATGTCGTCATCAATAAAGGCTAGAACGTCCCCGGAAGCCTCTCGGATCCCCCGATTCAATGCAAAAGATTTGCCCTGCTGAGCTTCGAACACGTAGCGGAAATGCTTGGGATCTCGTTTGCAAAATGATTCTGCCACCTGATGGGTCGCATCCTTGGAATTGTTATCAACGACGAGCAGCTGCCAATCGATGGAATCCGGCACTTGGGATGCCGCAACGCTCTCTAACGCTCGAGCCAGGCTATGGCAGCGGTTATAGGTACAAAGAATAACGGAAATCTGCATAGGATCAGGCCTATTGTTAGCTGAGAGCATGAGACTTCACGACTTTTCGCGACGCCCTGAAAGCCGACCATTGGTTGTAGAGTTCTGCAGCTTCGCCTGCCACCATCCAGACTTGCGTCTTTGCAAAGAACCTCTCCCTTGCAGCGGTGGTCTCTAACCATCGAAATGTCTTTTCGGGGAGCATGACGAGTAAGTGATTCATAATTCCGATAAGAGCACGGGGGATAACTCCGACATCCGCTTTGCGTTCCCTGGTGCGAATGAAGGCGCGCCCGTAGTCAAAATACCATTTCAAAAAGTATTCTTTTTGGAGTCGCTTCGGCGGTACTTCGTGATAGACGATGGCCGTAGGCACGTAAAGAAGAGGAATACCGGATCTCATCAGACGCAAGCACAACTCAGTATCCTCGCCGCGGATCTCACTCCCAACGGAAGGCCCCAAGTCCGTCCGGAAAACGCCGAACTTCTCGAATACTTCCTTGCGAAATGCCATATTGGTTCCGTAGGGCGGATCAGAAAGTTCAATAGGAATCGGGCCGCGATCAAACAAGGCAAGCACACCGGCCAGCGAACATGGTCCTTCGAGAGCAATCCATGGCGGCAATAAAACGTCCTGTGGGGCGCATATCCGCCCTCCTGATCCCATGTACAACCCGGTCTGAAGAGGCTCGGTAAGATTCTGAAGCCATGCCGGTTCCACGGTTACATCGTCATCCATGAATGCTATGACCTCGCCTGCGGCCTCCAGAATCCCAGTGTTGAGGGCATATGACTTCCCTTGACGACCTTCGAATATATAGCGAATCCGCTGCGCAAAGCGACGGCAGTACGCTTCGACGACGTCCCGCGTTGAGTCTTTCGAATTATTATCAACAACCAGGACTTCCCACTGAATAGATTCTGGAACGATAGATGCCGCGACGCTTTCCAGCGCCCTCGCGAGGCTACCGCTCCGGTTATAGGTACACAATATTACCGATATCTTCATAAACTCGATGTCACTACAGTCATTCCGGCATGCCCGCCTTACTGGCGGCGACATATCCGTTCTGCCTCAGCTAGATAGTCCTTGTAGTAGGCCGATACGTACTCTTTCAACGCAGCTCGCCAGTCGCGCATGATGTTCAACCCTCGGAGATCGAGCTTGCGATTGATCAGTCGCTCACAATCAGGGCGGGGAGCGAAATACTCTTTACTGAAATAGGAACTCTCTACGGCGTCTAATCTAACTGAATTAGTCAAATCAAGGATAGACAGAAGCTCCTTTGCCACTTCGAATCGGCTCGTCTGTCCACCGCAGACCATGTTATAGAGACCCCAACATTCGTGCTCCAGCAGAAGCTTCACATTCTTGGCAAAATCGTGCGTATAGGTTGGCGTACCGTCCTTGTCATTGACGACCTTCAACTCTTTGCGGCCCTCTTTCAGCTGCCGCATGAGTTTTTGAATGAATTTCTTGTCTTTCGACGGCCCCGCGCCCATCATCCATCCGGCTCGACATATCAGATATCGTCTCGCATTTTCCACGACATATCGTTCACCCATGTATTTGGATCGCGCGTACACGCCAAGCGGGTTCGGCAGGTCCCAGTCATCGTATTGCTCCTTGTCGCCATCAAATATTCCAGCCGTGCTTACGTAGAGCAATGGGATGTCGAGTTGGTTTGCAATGAGTACTGCATTCTCAACTGAGAGGGTGTTCGTGATGTAAGTATCGTCGCGATTACACTCGCAATATTCAAGATCGGTATATGCGCCGAGATGAAACAAATAGTCTGGATCGAACGCTGATACATCCGCAAGATAGGCCTTGTAGTCACGGAAATCCAGGAACGAGAGCCACGATTCGTTCACATCTTTGTCGGTACATTGCAGATCGAAACCTTCGTTAAATTGCTTTTGGAAGGCCTCTCCCAGCATTCCGCCGCAGCCTGCGATATAGATCTTCTTCATTCACGATCCTCAACAAAGAGTAAAGAAGTACGTATTTCACCGATCTTTGATGCAGTTTATGGCCTTCACCGTACGGCACCGCATCTAAGTCCTTCAGGGAAACCTAGCCGGTCAGTTGGCAATTCTGCAAAGATTCCGCGGCGCAGGTCTTTAAGCGGTCACAAAACGCTGAAATCGGATCCGTCGGTATCAGTTCCTCGGCTCTTGCTCGCGCCGCAAGACCCATCTCCTGCCATTCATGGCGACGCTGCCACGCCCGTTCCATGGCATCGGAGACAGACGAAACGGTAGGTGCTGACGCTACAAAACCTGTCTCGCCGTCGACACACATCTTTGCGTTGTCTCCGACATCTGTAACCACGGCAGGGCGAGCGCACCACATAGAATCCACCAATACAATAGGTATGCCCTCGAAACGCGAGGGAAGCAGCAGCAAATGGTTCTGCTTCCATATATCCCGAATATCAGAAACAAAACCGCAGAATTGCACATTTTTCAATTGCAGCATCGTGACCATGCGTCGGAGCGCCATCTCGTCCGGTCCCGTTCCGAAGAGGCTTAATTCAACAGGACGGTCCCGCCATGCCGGCAACGCCAGGGTCTGTAGCAGTAAGTCCTGACCTTTGGCTGGTGGAAAGAGGCGCGCGGGACACACCATCCGCCAGATTCCGGATAATGCCGGCCATGCAGGAATGGGATCTGGCGAAGTGCTGAATGGATTCCATATTACTTCTGCATTCACGAGAGGATCTCCCACCTGCAGACGAAGCAGATCGAGATTGCGTTGTGAAACGCAGAAGACCCTTTGAGCGGTCGTATAACTATCAACGGCCTCGCCCAGTTCTTCTCCAAACCACCATTGATCGCCATTGCATTGTACGATCAGGACATAGGGCTTCGATATTTCTCTTGCGACCTTTGCCCACTCAAATCCACCTGAGTTGTGTCCCTGAGAAATGATGATCAGATCGGGATCAAATTGCTTTAGCCGGTGATAATACTTCGGACCACCGTACTTGAAGTTCTGCCATGCGCTACGGGCAAGCCCGAGATTCGGTGAGTGCGTTTCGACCTGGATTCCGTTCTTTGCAAGCTCGACAACCTGGTCGCAATCTCGAATCCAGGATACGATCGAAACGAATACCTGGTGCCCTTCCCTTCTCAGCTTAAGCGCGGCTTGACTCCAAAGCTCTTCACTTCCACCCCACGAGCCGGAATGCATTGTACTGACAAAGGCAATCTTCATCTCACGCCCCCTTGCCTGTTGCCGCTCGGTTGATCGGCCCCAAGGTGACGTTCAAAAAACGCGGCATCGAGATTCAGATTTGCACCTTTGGCGTAGTATTCCCTCCCATTGCGCAATGCCAGCGCTCGCGCCGTGGCATATGCCTTCCGATCCTTGAGAATTCTTGCGATCTCGCTGAAGGTATCATCGGGCAGCAACGTTTGCCCGGGAGAAAAGCATTCGAGATCTCCCGTCGAAAAGCCCTGCTCGCTCTGAAGAAAGTACGATGGCAGGCCGGAGGCCGAAGCAACGGTGAGCACACCGCTGAAGATGCCGACCACGATGGATGACCGGCCAAGATCGTCTTCGAGTGACCAAGCCGGATGAGACAGCTCGCAGCGCAAGGGATGTTCCCGAATCAGTCGCCGACAGTCCTCGAAATCCAAATCGCTCCAGAAGGGATGGGGCCGAATCACAATGCGGCGCAAAGGCAGATCTGCTGTTAATAATCGTTCAGCAAGCTTCAGCAACGCTGCACTCTGCCGTTCCACGCCGTAGAAGTCGCGCTGCGGTGTTGGCACATCAACCATCAACAATGATTGGCGGTCATATTGGTCAGGCAACTCGATGATGGAATCGATAAGACAGCCACCATTCAAGTATTCGACGGGGATCTCCGGTTTTTTGACTGCCTCGTAGAATGTGCGGTTTGCTCGCGCGAGAAATATCGCCGAAGGTTGTCCGAATGTTACGAACTTGGTCGCTGTAATTGGAACATCCAATGTATCGCAAATTACTCCCTGCTGAAATGTCATGACCGGCTTCTTTCGCTGCAGGGCGGTTCGGCAGATGGAACTACTCACTGCGAACCAATGACACCGAACGATTGCGGCGTCGAAATCAATCTGAGCCGCAAGCCGCTCCCACGCGTCGATCGCTTGCGCACGCCGCTCGAAATTGACGATGACGTCACGGCGTGGACTTAGTCCGAAGGGTTCAAGAATTCGCACGACCTCTGCAAAAGCGCTTCGCCCGCGTGTCATGGAAACTTTTTTACGCAAACGGGCTTCCACTTGATTCGAGGAATCGGTTGGATCCAGGAATTCCACTTGGCCGGCGCGGCCCGCGGATTGCAGCTGTTCATGCAGCGCGCTTCGGCAAGGGGCACTATTTGGAAGCAAACAGAGGGTCTTGGCGCCGGTTTCAGCAACACCGAGAACGGTTCGAATAAAGAACCTTGTCTCCGTCTCGCGGCCAAAATGCTGATTCGGACAGACGATCACATCATACTTGCGCGTCCTCCGCGAACGGAACCGGTTCACTGTGTCTGCGCCATGAATTGCAGAGGAAATTAGCCGTTTCGGGGATGCCAGCTCGCGAGACGAAGCTGGTGTCCCGATAATCTTGGCTAATTGAAGCTCCATGAAATAGTCCTGAAGGGTCGGGTCATGCTGGAAGAGAAGAGTTTGAATCTTGAAAAAGTCCGCAATCTGGGGTCCAGGCGATCGGAACAAGCCTTCGATGTTCATTCGGATCAATGCGCCTTGGCCAACAGGTTCTGTTTACCTGCAAGACTCGTTATGGCCTCAATAACACGTTCCTGATCCACGGGAGTCAGACCGACCGAACAAGGCAAGCTCAGGGCCTGGCCATGGATGGAATCTGCTCTCGGACAAGCAGGACTTCCAATTGAATCGTGAGCTGGGGATTGATGCATTGGCTGCCAGAGAGGCCGACATTGAATCTTTGAACTTGCGAGTGCGCGTAATAGCCCCCGTGAATCGATGCCGGCTTCAAGCGGATCGATAAGAACCGTGTACATCCAGTAGGTGCTATACGCCCACTCTGCCTCTTCAGGACACTTCACTCCCCGAAGGGCGCCAAGGGCCTCCCGATACCGTCCCGCGATTCTGCGTTTGGCTTCGATGAAGGAATTGAGTTGCTCCATTTGAGCGCAACCCATCGCGGCAAGTATGTTGGTGAGCCGGTAGTTATAGCCAATCGCGTTGTGCACGTACTCGATCGGATCGTCCTTGGCTTGCGTGGTCAAATACCGGGCCCGGGCGGCCCACTCTGGATCGTTGGTCACAAGCATTCCGCCGCCGCCCGTGGTGATGATCTTATTTCCGTTGAAGCTGAAACAGCCCGCGTGCCCGAAACCTCCCAGGCTCTTCCCGCGATAGAGAGCGCCTAGCCCTTCCGTTGCATCTTCTATCACCGGAAGCGAGAACTTCGCTGCAAGCGCCATGATGGGATCCATGTCGACTGGATGGCCCAGGATGTGAACTGGAAGAATTGCCTTCACTCGGCGCCCAGTGCGCCGGTTGCGCAGATCCTGCCCCTGCCAGTGGCATTCGTTCTCAAGGAAATCGGCGACTGCCGCAGGGTCGATTTGCAGGTATCTCGGTTCCGCATCAATAAAAATCGGCCACGCACCAATATAACGAACTGCATTTGCGGGAGCTATAAAGGTAAGCGTGGAAACGAGCACTTCATCATCGGCCTGAACGCCAGCCAGCAGCAAAGCAATATGGATCGCCGAGGTGCCGTTCACTGTTGCAATCGCAAACTTCGTTCCAGCCCGATCCGCATTCATCCTTTCAAACTGCTCGACGTAGCTGCCAACTGAAGAAACCCAATTGGTGTCAAGGCATTCCTTGACATACTTCCACTCGTTCCCGCGGATCTCAGGAACAATCAAGGGAATGACGTCCGCCGATGGCGGTGCGCCCGGTGCGAGTTTTTCTGTCAGGTTCAATTGCGGAATCTCTTGTCGGCGAAGTCTGAAATGATGTTGTTGCGCACAAGTGCGGAAACTTCCTGTATCCCTTCAGCGACAGTGCGCGTAATCCTGAAATCAAGCTGGTCTGCAATCCGCGCAAACGAGACGCGATAATCCCGAGGATCCTCCGTCTTGTGCACGTACTCGATCACCGCATCCGGCGCATGAGGCCGGATCATCTCCACTAGCTGCTGTTTCTGAAAATTCTGCTCTGTCGAACCAACATTGAATACCTTCCCCGCAACCTTCGACGGCGCCGATTCAAGCACCAACTTGATGCCTCGCGCCGCGTCCCGCACGTGAATATACGGGCGCCAGAACTGCTCACCGAACACTACGAGTCGCTTTTTGGTGAGCATCTCCATTGTGAATTCGTTGACCGTCAGGTCAAAGCGCATACGCGTCGAAACCCCGAATACAGTTGCGAATCGCAGAGGCGTTGGACACCACTTCAGGCTTTCATCGCTGCTCTGCAAGAGCGCCTTCTCCACCGCCACCTTTGTCTCGGCATACAGTGATACGGGACTCAATTCGGAGTCTTCATCAACGTATTGGGTCGGGTCGCTCATTTTTCCATAGTTACTGCATGTCGAAGCAAAAACGAACCGGCTGACACCGGCCTTTCGACTCTCCTCGATCAGTTCCAGAGAACTTGCTAGGTTGACGATCCGCGAGACGTCCGGCTCACGGGCACATGCAGGATCGCCCACTATGGCCGCAAGATGAACAACCGCATCACATCCGGAAACGGCGTGCTGAATTACCGATCGATCTCGAATATCGCCCCGGGTGAATTGGAACGCAGGATGCGCCCAGACTCCGAGCAGCGACTCCCCACCGTGGAGCAACGAATCCAACACATGCACCGAGTGGCCTTCCGCCAGCAACATCGGCACGAGTGTGGACCCCACATATCCCGCACCTCCAGTGACTAAGATGTTCATTTTGTAATTACTAGCTTACCTTTCCCGATATTGCAAGCACCGAAAGTGGCATTCCAAAAATACGATTTGTGGCTGCCCGAATCCGACTCTCAAATAAGATCGATCAAGCCTTTGGCCGCCCATTGGCGCAAGTACGACAGGGCATCTTCCTCCGGCAACCCGACGTGATGGGCCACAGCCTTTACGCTTACCGGACGCTCGAGAGCCGGTATGAAATCCATGAGATGACGCATGCGCCGTCGATGGTCGCTGAGGGTATCTCCCATTGCAACTTGACCGTAGTCCACGTAAAGGTCATACATTGGATGGGAGAGACAGACATTTCCCTCGAATTTCTTCACAATGATTGGCGATGATTCAAGGCGCTCGATCGCGCCCATTAATCCGTTCACCGCTTCATCCAGGCGATCGTTATTCATAATCTCGACGCTGTCTCTGCTCGAATGGTACTCAGGGTACGGGAACCGGGACAACGACAGCATTGGAATTCCGTAGTTTTCCCAAATGTATTCGTCATTGACAAGGATGCTCTCGAAGGGACCGGTTCGATAGGGAACGCCAAGTTCATCCAGGCTCTCCTTTAAAGCATGCGAAACGCTGACCATGTTACGCCGCGAGTCCTGAACAGCAAGCTCGGTTTCCGATCCCAACATCTCAAGGAAGATCCCTTCCAGGATTCGACCGCGCTCTGCTTTGCTCAGTCCAGCGAGATACAGTTCCGAGCCGACGATTCCCGGTGACAGTACCAGGGAATAGCTGAACTTCGTGCTTCGCCCCTGAAGTCGACGCAGCACTTCCAATCCGACAACGCAGCCCGATAGACCATCGTTGGCCACACCCGCATGGTCCAGATTACCCGCGAGAACGATCGTGGAGTCGAGGGAACCCGAATGCGTGTACTCAAGAATTTTCATTTCGCCGTGCGACTCGGTGGTGCGAATTACAACCTTGTAATCGCCTGGGCTGAGTTGATCAAAAAGTCGCTTGGGAACGCAGAATCCCCAGTCCCTGTTCCAACTCCTGAACTGCTGCCGATAGTGGAAAGGAATCGAGTCGGGATCACGATGATCGTAATGTAGGTGTTTCTTCAGCTCTTCGAGGCCCACGATTCCTTCAAAATTGGCCGAAAGCGCGATCACTGACAGCGGATGGGCGGTGCCGTCGTAAATCATTTGCCCATCCTTCTCAATTCTCGCCTCGTCCACATCCCACGATGGGGGAATGACCCATCCATTATGCTGTCTTGATTGCGGCACAGCCATCGTCCGAAACGGAAGAACATTGCTGAGATAATTCACCGCCTCGTCGTAACCGCGGGAACACACGGCTCGATTGAGCGGCGTCAGATCGCGCAGTATTTCCATCATGGATATTGTAGGTTTCATTCAACTGGAAGGTCGTTCGTATCGATTCTCGGCAAGGTGAGCCGACCGTCGACGTTCAGGTTCGCCGTGCGAGCTTCCACGGTAAATCCGAGCCTGCACCGCCGGTCTTGCAGAAGTTCAAGGAGCGAATCGTTGAAACCGCCGTAAGGATAGCAGATGGTCCAATCGTCAATGTCCGCTCCAACTTCTTGCAGAAACGCCAGCGAACGATCAATCTCCACTGCCTGGCTTTCCGGCGGAAGGTGGTCAAGCCATGCATGAGTATACCCATGGCTTCCGATGTGCATTCCCTGACGACGGAGACACCTGATCTGTTCAACTGACATATACAGTTCACGAGCAAAAGCCTCCTCGTCCGAAGTGACGTGCTGCTCAAACAACCGTCGCACCAGTTCGGCTCGGACCTTTTCGGGCAATTCGCGCTGCAGAAGCCGTTTGAAAATCGTGACCTCACGCGGATCATAGCGATGCTTTTCCGTGATTGCTATAAGGTAGCCTTCGCGGGTTTTTAGCGAATACTGCTCTCGAAACTCGTCAATTGAATCGAATACTTCGTCGAGCAACTTCCAAACATTCGAAACAGATGCAAGCACAAACTGGATCTTGTTCACATCCAGCACATGATGCTCAAGCACTGCCTCAGCCGGGGGAAAGAAGCACCCCTTGATGCCGCGCTCCTCAAGAAGTGGAAAAACGTTGAGGAAATGATCGCTATAGCCATCGTCAAAGGTCAATAGAATTGGATTCGGTGGCAAGTACTTATGCGGAGAGGACATCGCGTTGAGCAAGTCCTCAACTGTAATCGGGTTGTAGTTGGCTTGAATGTAATCGAGTTGCTTCCTGAATCGCTCGATGGTGAGACCCTTGATCGCCGGAAACCGCGATCGTTCGAGATCTCGCACGTAGTGGTACATGACGATTGTGACGGCTCGGTTCATGGGCTCTAGTCGATGCGATAGATTTTCAGGTCGCCCGTTTCCTGCTGTGGAACAATCCACGCAGGCAACGGCCTGGGAAGCGAAATATCAGTGCCCGGCTCCGCCACCAGCCACTTGACGTTGTAGGTGCCGGTTATTGTGCGCACGGTTTGCGGGTCAGTTGTACTGAACATCAGGTCGTTGTCCCGAAGTAGATCAGAAAACCCGGCCAGCTTCGAGATACCGCGATCGAGATAGCCTTCCAGGAGTACCGGATGTTCGGAGAGTGCGGTATAGCCGTAGGAGCGTTGCGGCCGTGCAGCCAGGCTCGGGACCGAGTGGTGATTGGTGGCAAAGACTTGATTGGGTGGCGCAATCGTGCGAAGGCGGATAAGACCGTGAACTTCTCCGCTGGAGAGTACGATGTCCATCTTCATACGGTCGAGGCCGAAGTTCATCACTGGAGGAATCCATGCTAGGAATCCCAGCGCAAGAAGTCCCAGCACCGCGAGCGAGATGGGTCGGGCGAGTTGGCTGTTACGCTGCACCAATCGAGCAAACAGTGCAAGAAGAACCGCAACCGCGAGGGACGCAAGTACGTTGAACCAGAAGGAATGAATGCCAGTATGGGTGTGCAGTAATCGCGCCACAATGCCCATGAGCGCGCCAACCACGAAAAGGACGACAAGGCCTTTGGCGGTGATCGACAGCCACGCCGCCGCCAGCTTCCTCCGCTCGTCTGCGTGAATCAAAGGCCCGATCCGGCTAAACGCAAAGATACTGAACAGGCACTGCAGGAAGTAGATGCCATACCGCTCGTTGTCATCGCCAAGGTGGATAAGCAGCGCAAATGCCAGCATGCTCAGCGTGGAGGTCACGACGAGAGCCGAGATCGGATCGCGTATTGGCCACGTAACCCACCGGAAGCCAATCGCCCGCAGACCGAGACCCACAGCGAAGGTTATCAGCAGGGTCCACCAGTGATTGAAAACGTCCTGCTTCATCGCCATTCCGGCAGCATCCGCGCTGTGGTGGAACCCCATCCAAAACCAGCTGACGAGGAACGCCAGAACCATGAAACTTACAGCAAACCACGTCTGACGCAGTCTCGGCTGCGACCAGATCAGCAACGTTGCGACCGCAACAAAGCAGTACAGAGCAGCCACTGAGTTCATGGGCACGGCCAAAGCGGGAAGAATTGCCAACCAGAACAGCCGCAAACGATCTGGATCAGGTTTGCTGGTGCCAGCAAGGCAAAGGCCAAGAATCGCCGTGATCGCAATCAGTCCGTGCAGCATCGAGTGCCCCAGCACCAGGTGGCTGAATGGGCCCCCATCTGCAAGCACATTCACGTTGGGAATGACAAACAAGATTGCCCCGCTTACGTGGCTCGCGCTATTCACTTCGTTCGTGAACAAAGCCAATAGCGCGCCGTAGAAGAAAAGCCCCGCAACGCACATGACTCCGCCGAAGGTTTTGCCGTTCGCCTTCAGCGAGAGCATAGTGCCCAGACCAAAAACTGCAAGCACCAGGCTCCATAACGACGCTGCACGAGTAATGCGGACGAGTGAATCGCCGACGCTCAAACCGGTGACCCGCGAAATGACTGCGGCCGGTACATAAGGACCGAAATGGTATCGCAGGTACTCAGTTGTCGTTCCCGGCCCCTTCGGCACGCCATCGGCATTCTTCAAGTCCGCCGCGATTGCATAAAAGTGCTGGGTATCCACGTACATCCACTGAAAGCTTCCGTCACGATGCATCACCGCATCGTTGCGAGCCGGGGGAAGGAAATAAATCAGTGCCACAAGCGTCGACAGGATCGCCAGCGTCCTCCCGAACTTGACCGAGCTCGTTCTTATGTTCCCGCGATCTTTCCAAAGGGCCACCGCGCCTGGAATGCAAAGAACCAACCAGAGAAGCGGCACCCAGAGAATGGAAAGGCCGAGACGCAACCAGAGTGCGCCGAGGGCCGACAATATCAGAACGCCAAGTGCAGGCGCGAGGTATACGCTTTCGACGCGAGAAACTGCCGGCAGCGCCGCAACGATCAGGGTTGAACCTACTGCCAGGGCAACCAGAGCGTAAACCACAAACGCCAATGCGCCCCAAAAACCAGCCGTGGCAACGACAATCAGAATCCACGGCAAAAACACAAGGAAAGAAATAAGCAGCAAGGATTTGGCCGGCACTTCCCGCCCGGCGGGCCGAGAAGAAACCTCAGTAAGCTCTCGCTGCGGGCCCGGTTGGATCGTTGCCAGTGCAAAGCAAATAAGCAGCGAAGCCGCGCTCAGCCATCTCCCTGCAAGCTCTGTCCTACTCAAGGGAATCGAAACTTCTACGTGCTGCGTACCCTGAGGAACCTGCACTTCCAGCAACCCCTCAGGAAGCACAGGACGGATCGGCAACATTGCTCCGTTCACACGCGCTTGCCACGTGGGATAGAAAAACTGGCGGATTCTCACCCATCCCCCGGCTGCCGTATTGCTATCGAACTCGATGTGGCGAGGCTGCCACACGGTGGATCCGACAGAGCCGTTTCCCTCTACGAGAACTTCCTGGGGACCAACACTCGCAATCTTGGACGTCTGTTCATCCGTGCCGGCCGGGACCCATGCCGGAAACCAGCCATCGTGCTCGTTCACCGGCTGTGCGGCTGCGATCGGGCCCTGCTGTGTATAGAACCGCAAGATCTTTCCGCAGGCAAGCAGCGAAACGCCCGCCACGATGAGAACGCCGATCGCCACGGAGACCTTCCATATGCGAGCCTGGGCACGAAGTGCGTTCAAGCAGAGAGCGAGCAGGGCCGTCGTCGCAATGCAAAGCAGCGCGTTGAAACGCCAGGGATACTGAATCGCCTGGTGCAGCGATGGAATGTGTTGCCAGATCGGAGCCGATGGTTTGCACATCATCAGCGCGGACATGCAAGTCACGGCCAGCCAGAACAGCACCGGTCTCCTTGATGCACCTTTGCCGAGGAAAAATGCAATTGCCCCGGCGGCTAATGATACGAGCAGTGTGCCCGCGACAGCCTGCGAAACAGTCTGGAGGAAATTCTCGCTCGCGGAGTGGGCGATAAGCCGCCTGCCCAGAAATGCCAGTTGATTGCTGAGAAGGTAGCCTGGGTTATTCAGCATCAGCCTGGCGGCCGGCATGTATTTTGCATTTACGATTGCGGGCAGCAGATAAACCGCCGACATCGCCGATCCGAGCAGCATGGCGCCGCAAACGCGCACCGCCGATGACAACTTCTTCCCTGGCTCGGATTCAAATATCGCAAGCAAGACCGGCAGCCAGAAGAACATTGCCACGCTGATGAGATGGCTGAAGATCAGAAGCGCAAAGGTCGCGGCAAATCCCAGAACTGCATGCCGCTTGCCCGAAACAATCCGGAAGGTGAAATAAAGCAGCAACGGCATCCACGCAAGCGCCCAGCATTCTGACAGCGCGGCCCTGCGATAGAAGTCGATCGCAAGATGATACGGCAGGAGCATGTAGAGAGCCGAGCAGACGAAAGCAACTCTGGCGCTCGCAAAGGTCCGCAACCACAGAAACGCTCCCAGGCCAGAACACAAAAGCGAGAGCCAGGCGGCGATATTGAACGCGTTCAGATGAAGCACGCGACACATCGGGTCGAGCGCCACACTCACATATGCGGGAAGAGGTGGATAGACAAAGTAACTCGGGCTTCCCAGACCATGATTCATGTCGAGGAGCCATCGAGGATATAGATTCCCGCTCCAGAACTGCTCGGAAAAATTGCGGATGTAATTCTGGTGTTCGGCCCCATCGTGCGCGTTTGGCAGGGGACCATAGAGCAGAAATGGGAGAGCGAGCAGCAGGGACAACAAAAAAACGAGAGGTATATAGACGTACTCCGGCCTCCGCCCCGGAGAATTTCCGGTACGCGTTGTTTCAACTGCCGCCGTCGAATTTTGCGCGATGCCAATCATTGGATGTGCTGTCTCGTTTCTACAAGAGCTGTTTCGCGATGACGTTACCAGGCGCTTAAGCCGCCGTCGACGACCAGGCAGTGGCCGGTCACGTAGCTCGATGCGTCAGAGGCAAGATAGACCAGCGCGCCCACCATCTCGTCCGCCTTCGCCATCCGGCCTAACGGTACGCGGGCAGAGTAGCGGGATTTAAAGGTATCGTTTTGACCGCTTTCAACGCCGGCCGGAACCAGTGCATTGACCCGAATGCCTGCGTCGCCCCAATTGGCGGCAAGATAGCGCGTGAGTCCGACCACCGCAGCCTTTGAGGTCGAGTAGACCGCGGGGTTGCTGATCTGGCGTCCGAGATAAAAAGAGCCCTCATAGATGCGCTTGTCGGAGGAGACAATGCCATAAATCGATGCAGTCTGGATGATGCTGCCGCCCGTCCCCTGTTTCTGCATTTGTTTGCCCACCGCCTGGGCGACAAGAAACATCCCGTCGACATTGACCGACATGATCTTGCGCCATTCCGCGAGTGAGTATTCCTCAGTGCTCGCAAAGAACGCATCGAGATCAGAGGACTTCGATGCGGCGTTGTTGTGCAGCACGTTGATACCGCCGAAGCGCTCGACAACCTGCCCAACCATTGCGGCAACGGAGGCGGGGTCTGCGATGTTGCAGGATACCCCCATCGCTGCATTGCCGTATTCCTGCTGTAACTCGTCGGCAAATTGGCTGCAGCGATCCTGGTCGAGGTCGACAACAACGACCTGCGCGCCGAATTCTGCGAGTCCTTTGCAAAAGCCTTGACCCAGGATGCCGACGGCTCCGGTAACAATGGCGGTCTTGCCGGTGAGATTGAAAAAATCCCTATAGTGTGACTTCATCGAGACTCACTTCCCTTTTCTCTGCGCACGACCGGCGGCCGGCGATGAGAACGCGCATCACTTCCAGCGTCTTCTCCGCAGGAATTGCTGGTACTCCGGAGCGGATCGAAGCAGTGAATTCCCAAAGCATGCGGCGGAACATCGAAAAATTGTCGGTGATGTCGAACGAGCCATTACGCTCGGTCCCGAAGATCTCCACGTGGAAGGTGCGTGCCGCTTCACCAAGTGCATCGATCTGAAGAACCATTCCGTCGTCAAGACGAATAGAAGCCGACGCATGATCAGCCTGAAGCATACGAACCGATATCGGTCGCGCACTGGTCAGCCCCAGCACCGCGTCCAGAATGTGCACACCGTATTTTTCCCAGGAGAGCACGATGGCTCCGCGGATCAGCTTGACCTTGCCATAGGAAGCGAAGGCAGCGCGAGGTTCATCGAGTTCGCGCGCATAGCGCATCCCCGAGCACGACATCAGCTGGCCAGACTCAAGATACGGCCTGAGTTCGCGAAGTTGATCGATGTCGAGACTCAGCGGCTTGTCCACAAACACGGGCATGCCCGCCTTGAGGAACGGCTGCGCCATCTCGAAGTGTGACTCGAAATCGTCGCGCGCAATAATGACGGCGTCAACCTTACCCAGAAAGTGCTGGTAGTCGTCGACGGCTGTTTCGATGTGGCAAGCCGCACAGAGTTTCTGCGTTGTGTCCGGAGATTGAGTCCAGGCGTGAGTAACTCTCCAACCGGGAAAACCAAACTCTGAGGCGTGCCTGCGGCGCACGTAGTCGTAGATGCCGCTCCAGCCAGAGTTGGCGAGCCCTTCGGGGGAATAGCCGTTGATAATGGAGCTGTAGGAGAATGGATGTCCGTTCCCTTCGCTCATTCCCATGATGCCGATGGAACCTACCATATGGCCCACCCGCCATCAACACAGAGATTCTGACCGGTGATGTAGCTGCCTGCGTCAGAGCAAAGCAACGCGACAGCACCCTTGAGCTCATCTGGCTGCCCGATGCGATTCATCGGATTCTTCGAGCCTAGCTTTTGCATGAAAACTTCATGCTTCTGGGTTGGTGGATGTGGGAATGCACCGGGGCTGAGGGCATTCACTCGGATTCCGTGAGGCGAAAGGAAGCTCGCGAGATAGCGGGTGAACTGAAGTACGCCCGCCTTGGCCGCACCGTAGCTGGGCGGATTGGCGAACTCCTTGCCGTCGTAGATGCGGTAGTCGGGCCCAATATGTCCGTACATCGAAGCGATATTCAAGATGACACCGCGGCTCTGCTTCAGGTCTTCAAAGGCTGCCTTCGTCAGACGGAAAACGGAATTGAGGCTCATGTCGATGTCATAGTTCCAGTCGTCTTCCGATATCGACTCCCAGCTGTTCTTATTGCCCGACCAGGCATTGTTCACGAGGATGTCGATGGCGCTGAAGTGCTTGTGTACCTCCTCAATGAAGGCCGGAGCCGCGCCTTTCTTGAGCAAATCGACACCAAGACCAACCGCCCGAATCGTCCCGTATTGCTGTTCGAGTTCCGCCGCCTTCCGTTCGCATTTCTCCTTGTCTCGGCTCGCAAGGACCAGGTTGGCACCTAGTTCGGCAAGCGTTTCGCACATAGCAGTACCCAGATAGCCCGCGCCGCCGGTTACGACAGCCGTCTTTCCATTCAATGAAAGCATTTGTTGCAATGACTTGCTCATTTGCCTGTTTCCCTCATTAGCGCTTCAACAATCATGAAATCGAGATGATCATCAATATCCTGGGAACGCTCGCGTGGCATCATCACCGCGCCAAGCCTTCCCACCAACAGCGATTTGGCTTCCTCAGCTAGCAGAGAAGTTCGAAAAATGTAGACCGCACCGTTCAACTGACACGCCTTGGGAAGCCTTTGGCGCGGCAGCCAGGGCACTGCGCCGGGGATAAATACTTCCGGAATGCCATCGACCAGCCGCCACGCGCGGTGAGGATTCAAATCGGCATCCTTGAAAGTAGCGACGGAGTCGAATTGTCCGCCCGATACAAGTTCCAGGCACTTGCGTACATCATCTGCGCTGCGCAAAGGGCAGGTTGGCTCCAGGAGAATCAGCCACTCAGGGGTATCGCCTTCAGACTCAAGACGGTGGAGAAGATCCTTGAGTGCGTCAATTACGAGTGCCTCATCGGTGGCCAGATGCGCAGGCCTCGCATAGATCTCTGCGCCGAAGGCTTCCCCTACCGATGCGATCTGAGGGTCGTCCGTCGAGACGATGATCCGGTCTATTTCGCTCACCTGGCGCGCAACATCAATTGACCAGGCAAGCAATGGCTTTCCCAGCAGAGGCTTTATGTTTTTGCCCGGAATGGATTTGCTGCCGCCTCTGGCAGGTACGACGGCGATGACGCGTTGTCCGTTTAGCATCGATCAATTCTCAATCTCGATCTACTCAAGAGTCGATCGCGTTGAGAGGCGGCCCAGGCTGTCGAGCGCCTTTCGGTATTCGGCCCATTCACCTGTGTCAATCCAGGCATTCTCCGCAATCGGAAACACGCCTACGCGTCCACCGGCGTTCTTCAAGGTCTCGATGAAATCGGTCATATCGCAATGCGCGTTTTCGGGGATGAGGTTGAGACGATCACGTCTCACGACATACATGCCTGTGTTCACAAGAAAGCTGTACTGGGGTTTTTCCCTGATCTGCGCAAGACTCCCACCCTTCTCCAGTTCGCAGACTCCGTAAGGAATTTTATAGTCCTTCAAGGACGCCACAAGCGTCAGGTCGTAATTGCTTTGGGTATGGAACGCAACCAGTTCCGCGAGATCGGCCTGGATCACGATATCGCAATTTGTCACAATCAGGTTTTCCTGGCTCGGCGAGTAAAGGGTACGCAGCGCTCCCGCGGTTCCGAGCGGCTCCCTTTCCTCGATGTACGAGATCGAGTAACCGGGATCGAGCTCTTCGAAGAAGGATTTGAGGATCTTCGATTTGTAGTTGACCGATAGGTGAAACCGATCGAGACCGTAAGGCAGAAACTGATCGATGATGATTTCTATGACCGTACGCTCTCCCATGGGAATCAGCGGTTTAGGGAGAACATTTGTGAAAGGAGCGAGCCGGGTTCCCTTCCCTCCCGCCATGATCACAACGGGCAGGTTCAGTCTGGGTTTGGGCTTGTACGTCGCGTCGTCCTGAAAAAAATCTTTCCAGAACAGGAGCTCTACAATTTCCCTGGAGGAATTGACTACCGGGACGCAGTTCAGATTACCTGTGATCATCTCGGCTCGGAGCTTGTCGACCTCAAACCCTTCCTCCGCGACATGAGGATTGCAGTTACAGACCTGTATCACCTCTGCCTTCAGATCGCCATCTGAGAGAATCCACCGACGAATGTCTCCATCCGTAAGGGAGCCAAGCAATCGCGAATTCCCGTCTACGACGAAGAGGATCTTTTCCTCTGTCTGTTCAAGCTGCTCCATCGCCTGACGGATTGTGTTGGACTGCGCTACCAGCAGCGGGCGTACGTTGTCACTCATGTCAAAGGTCTCAGATGATCTTGGCAGAATAAGGCGATCTGTGGGACTCGATTTCAATGCTTTACTGCATCGAGGTCGTTAAAGTGCTTCTTGAGTAACTCGGCAGAGATCTCCGCATCGCGCAGAACATTCTTGATCCGCTCGCTCGCCTGCCCGTCGCGATATCGGGCATATGGATTCCGCATTCTACGCAGCGTAGTACGGAATCGGGGTGATAGTGCCCGGGAAATCCCCTTCTTGATCGCGTCCCGGGTGCATGGCACGTCGATCACATTCTGCGCGCGCACACGACCCTCCTGGCGATCCCCAACATTGACTACCGGCAGTCGAAACGATGGAGCCTCCGTCAGTCCACTCGACGAGTTACCAACCATCACCGAGACGTATTTCAAGCAGCTGAGGTATCTGCGATGTCCAAGGTGTGGCGCCCACTTGAACCGTTCGTCGCTCGCTTCACACTCGGCCTGCAGACGGGCATTGATCTTTGCGCCCTGGGCATCGGCATTTGCCATTGTAAACAGTGCTCGAATCCCGCTCGCCCTGATTCCGCTCAGGAGATGATGAATCTGCGCATCAACATTGCCGGCACCGCGGGTCACGGGATGATATGTCACAATCGCTACCGGCCCGTTTAGAGGAAAGTCCAGCTCCAATTCAAGCTGCGATCTTGTCAGAAGAGCCGCATTGTGAAGTTGATCAAGGCCCGGTGCGCCGAAGTTCAGCACTCGAGAGGGATCTTCTCCCATCTGAAGAATCCGGCGCCGGTAAATCTCAGTTGCCGGGAAGTGTAGCGACGCCATCTTCGTTAGTGCGTGACGCACTGCGTCGTCGATCGCTCCCTCCGTCAATTCTCCGCCATGGATATGCGCAATCGGAATCTGAAGCATCAGTGCTGCAACCGCGGGAGCAAGCAGCTCAAAGCGATCGCCAAGCAATACCAGAATGTCCGGCTTCAACTCAGACAAAGCTTTGCCGAAACCCTTCAGCCCAAGACTGAGTGAGTTCACATTGGCCATCTCCGAACTTCCAGTCAGGCGCATCCGCACTTTCCGGTCAATCCGGATGCCCTCGCCCTGGATATCGCGCCAGGTCTGGCCAAATCCAGACTCAAGGTGCATCCCGGAGGCGATGACTTGAAGCTGCAGAACCCGGTCCGCCTTGATTGCCTTCATAAGCCCGGATAGCAGCCCAAATTCAGCCCGGCTTGTCGTCACAACGCAAATCTTGCGCCGCTTCATGCCAGGCTATCCCACTGGATCGTTTCGTCCTTGTCGACGTCTTTTGAGAGAGTCCGTCCGATCAATGCCGGCAGGAGTTTCGGTGCGATTCCATTCCCCGGTCTCTTGATTGTCAAATCACTCAGCGCCAGGGAATGCCCCGCTGTCAACGCACGGGTTGAAACAATGCTTTTGCGTGCAACCGTGATATTGGGTATCTCCGACTTGGTCGGCACTTTGATACCATCGCCGAGCGCCACTTCGATATGTCGAATTGCCGAAACCATCTCGCGCAATTCCTCAGGTTCCAGTGAAGCCGCATGATCGGGCCCAGGCAACGACCGATCCAGAGTGAAATGCTTCTCAATCACCTCGGCGCCAAGTGCGACTGCCGCAATTGCAACCACGATTCCAGGAGTGTGATCGGAATACCCGACAGGAAGCCTGAAAGCTGTTTTCAGCGTTTGCATCGCGCGGAGGTTAACTTCTTCATAAGGCGCTGGATATTCGGTTACGCAATGCAGGAGAGTCAACTGATCCGTTCCGCCCCCGCGCAACACTTCGATTGCCTCTTCCACTTCGCCAAGAGTCGACATGCCGGTGGATAGAATAATCGGCTTGCCCTTGCGCGCGATGTGCTCGAGAAACGGAAGGTTTGTTATCTCGCCGGACGGCACTTTGTAGAGCGGCAGATCCATCTCCGCAAGCAAGTCAGCGCTCTGCTCATCAAATGGGCTGGAAAGAAACTGAATCCCAATCTGCTTGCAATGTTCAATCAACTTGCGATGATCCGCGACGCTCAATTCGAGCCGCCGCAACATCTCGAATTGCGACTCCGCGCTTGCGGTTGTACGCTCTTGATAAGCCGCCTTGTGAGCGGAACGAGTGGCAAGCGATTCAGCCCGGAAGGTCTGAAACTTTACCGCATCTGCGCCACTGGCTTTTGCAGCATCGATGAGTCGCAGCGCGAGGTCAAGTGACCCGTTGTGATTTACACCAGCCTCGGCAATGATAAATACGTGCGACATAGGTTCCGTTCCGTACGTGGTATCAGGCAGACTATCTCACGCGGCGCGCAGGGCAGCCGACATATACCCCTGGATATGTAAGACTACTCACGACAGTCGCCCCCGCTCCGATTATGCAACCCGCCGCTATCTCAATCCCCTCGATCACCGTAGCTCCGGCTCCGATCATGGAGAATCGACCGATCGTGACACCACCGCAAATCGTAGCGCCCGGGGCAACGTGCACCCAGTCAGAAATAACGGAATCGTGCTCAACGGTAGAATTCGTGTTTACGATTGAACCTTTTCCGACTGATGCTCCAGCGTTAATGACCGCCCCATCCATCACCACTGCGCCTTCGCCACAGGATGCCTCTTTGCTGAAAATTGCGTCAGGCGAAACAATGGGAGGAAAACGAAGATCAAGTTTGCTCAGGCGCTCGAAGAGTTCGCACCGCAGTTTCCCCAGTCCGACTTGCCCTACAGCGATCACGGCTGAGATCTTCTTCCCACCGGTCGCGAGCAAGCCAAGGTCGCTGTCTCTTCCCAGAAATGGAACTCCGATCACAGCGCCATTATCTTTCAGATCGGTGTATCCGAGAATGCGGTAGCCCGCCAGCTTCTGTGCGATGCTGATAACAACCTTGGCATGACCGCCGCCACCGACGATGACTATCTCTTCCATGCCATCCCCTGAGCCGTGACATCTTCTTCACTGCCTCGATTGCCCGGGCCTATCATGTGTTCTTTAAGGACTGCGGCCACGCTCGAAGCTTCCTCGCATCGCGCTTTCGCCACGGCCCTGATCCTGGTCCGCAAAGTCTCGCCCTCTTTGAGGTATTTTGCGCCGTCAACACGATCTCCGCGATCTCCTCGTCACTCGGAAAGGCTCCGAATTCGCGTCGAACTTCATACTCCAGTACCCGTGCCAGGCTACCCATCTTGTGAGCATGCGAACCCATAAATATGCAAGGAGTGCCTCCGAGAGAGGCAAAGATCGACGGGTGATATCGCCCGGAAATAAACAAGCGAGCGTGGGCCAATACGGCGCCACACGAGACGATTGGTGTATCTACCGGAATGATGCCGACGTTCTTCTCCCTGGCAACTCGACGTAAAAATGAATCCGGACTGTCGTTTTCTGTCAGGTACACGCGGTAACCCAGCTCTTTGATTGCATCGACTAGCCGCGAGTAGCACTGCACCGCTTTGTCGGGGTACGAGGAGGCCAAAGCTCCCCCGCCAATACAGATGTAGGGGACCGAGAAATCAAGTCTTCCGAGATACTCCTCTTCCTCGGGAAAGGGGATCAAGAAATCGCCGTTCAGCGGTGGGTACGAGCTTTCGCTTGCATATATCGGCTGCCACGTAAAAAGGGAGTCGGGAACAAGCGTGCAGTTAGTCTGAGGCATCTCCCTTTGAACATATTCGAGTGACTCGGGATCACGCATCAGCACGGCGCCGCATTGACCAAATAGCTTCTTCGCCGCAGCAAGGGTAGTCCGGTTTCTCCCGCTGAGAGGGCAGTCCGAAATCATCGAGTTCACCAGAAAGACCGGCTTCCTCAAACGGATCCCCAGTTCAATCATGGCAAGCAGGAAGAGAGTCTGCCGTCGGGGAGGAGTCGAAAAAACTATATCTCCGTCTCCGTCGACGACCACTATGTCGGCATTCAAAACCTGATCGTATATCCGTTCGAGTGGATAATACCGGTGCTTGTGAGCGAGCAGATTGTCAACGCTCACTGAGGGGTCTTCATCGATGAAATCGTGCGCACCAAGCAGTTCTTCCAGTTTGATGTACCAGGAAAACAGCCGCCGTCTGCGCTTGAGCAATAGGTGACGAAATACTCGATAATACCTCGGCGGCATCATTGTTCCCACATATCCAACCTCTGCCGAGGATAAGTTGAATAGCTCCCCTGACGCCGAACCGACAATCTCAAAAGAATTGGACAATAGTTGGCGGAGTGCAATGCTGGCGCCGCGGCCCCAGTTGAGGTTGGTTCGATTGTCACCCGCAAAGAAGGCTTTGATGGGGTTACCTGTCACCTACTGATTGCCCCCTTCAGCATCAGGCACATTTCTTGTTCCGCCCATAAACAGTCATCCCGGGAAAACACGCATGTAAATCACGTCGGTTTTTCAAGACCCAGGTTTTACCTACAGCCTGAGAACGGCACACTGCGATGGACGCTCGAAGACGAGTTACTTCAGGGGAACGGCCTCTCGCAGCAGGGTTGACCTGCTCAACGATACATCGACAGTCCTGCCATCAGGCAGTTCCCATTCATACGGCACAACAACGGGCGTCGAATGCGACGCCCACGTGACGTAGTCTCCCTGGTAGCCATATTCTCCAAGATCTCCCTTAACCTTGAAAAAGGCGACCTCCCTGTAGGGAACAATCATGTCCGTCACGGTCGATGCACGAATGCTCATTTTGACCGTATAACTTTGAGGAAGTAAAGGGATTGATTTGAAAGTGCATCTTATCCTGCCCTCGCCTTCGATATAGTCTGGGGCCTGTCCGTCCAACAACATGTTGGAAGTGAAGCAGGAGCCATTCATCCCCGCCACTCCAACCGCGATAAGAGGCCTCTCGACACGCTTCAGCGCGTCATACCATATATCGACGATCAGGTTCTCGCCAGGGAGAAACACATTGCTCTTTTCCTCCTCGCTATTTCTTAGCTCAACCTTTTGAATGGTCAATCCGTATTCCTGATTGGCGAAGGAATGCGTGGACTCCGTAGCGATGCTATTGAGATAGCTCTCGATCACTTCCTCCAACGGCCCATCTTGATGCAATCGTCCGTTCTTGATCCAGATCAGCCGTTTGCAAAGGTTCCGCATGGTGTCCAGATTGTGGCTCACATACAGCACCGTTCGTCCGCTTTCGGCAAAGCTTCTGATTTTTCCCAGGCATTTTTTTTGGAAGGAGGTGTCGCCGACCGCAAGCACCTCGTCAACAATTAGGATCTCCGGGTCTAAGTGCGCGGCCACAGAAAATGCCAGCCGGACATACATGCCGGAAGAGTATCGCTTAACGGGCGTATCTAAAAATTCTTCGATTTCCGAGAACTCGACGATCTCATCGAACTTGCGAATGATTTCCGCACGCGTCATACCCAGGATGGCGCCATTGAGGAAGATGTTTTCGCGTCCGGTCAATTCCGGGTGAAATCCTGTCCCGACCTCAAGCAAACTTGCGATTCGACCATCGATGCGGATCCTCCCCTCGGTAGGGACGGTGATCCGACTTAACAACTTCAGTAGGGTGCTCTTGCCTGCGCCGTTTCGTCCGATGATGCCGATGACTTCGCCTCGTTTGATCTGAATCGACAGATCCTTGAGTGCCCAGAAATCGACTTCCTTGAGCTCCTTTTGCCAGCGTGAACGGAGCCACGCGAACGGTGCTCTCAAAGCTTTCTCGATCGCATGGCGCAGGCCATCACCCTTGGCCGCGTTGCGACCAATGGTGTACCGTTTGCCAAGATTCTCAATCGAGATTACAGAATCGGAATTAGCGTTAGTTGTGGATGGTGGCATCATATCGCTCAAATGACATCGGCAAAAGTTCGTTCGGTTTTTCTGAAATACCAGATGCCCGTAACCATCAGGAGAATCACTTCAACCACCGCGATCACGAGTCCGGGCCAGTAAATGCTGGACGACTTGCCTAATAAACTCCAGCGAAAACCATCGATGATTCCCACCATCGGGTTGAGTGCGTAAAGCAGGCGGAATCGAATTGGAACGACGCTGCTCTGAAAACCTACGGGCGAGACATAGAGCCCAAATTGTGTCAGGAAGGGTACGATGAACCGGAAATCCCGATACTCGACCATTAGGGCAGCGATCCACAACCCAACCCCGAGAGCGGCGCCGAACATAAGTAAAACAAAGAACGGTAGAACCAGTACGGCCAAAGGAGGCGCAAAGCGGTACCACACCATTAGGCCGATAAGAAACAGACTGGAAATCAAAAAATCTACCATGCTTGTAATCACGCTGCTAATGGTGATGACGAGCCGCGGGAAATACACCTTGGAAATCATGTTGGAGTTCATCACAAGGCTGTTACCGCTTTCCGACATCGCGGCTGAGAAGAATTGCCAAGGCAACATGCCGCAAAACACCAGTAATGGATAAGGCAGACCGCCGGAAGGCATTTTGCCCAGCTTCCCAAAGACAACGGTAAGCACAATCATGGTGAGAAGCGGCCTTACGAGTGACCAACTCACTCCTACAACAGTCTGCTTGTATCGCACGAGGAGATCGCGCCACGCGAAGAAAAAGAGCAATTCGCGATAGCGCCAGAGATCCCGCCAGTATTGCCGCTCGATTAGGTCAGCTTCGATTACGAGTTCATTCATTTTAAGAAAGTCTCTTCCTAGTGGGAGAATCTCAGATATTTCTTTGCAGCAAGGTATGGAAGCATGACGACTTCGGCAAGCGATGGAAGCGGATCCTGCCAGGAGAAGACCGACTCAACCCGAGTTGCCCGCAGCGAGTCGAAGTACATCCTGAGGCTCAAACTGCCGTGAACCATATCTGCAGCCGCGGTTGGGATATCACTCAGCATGCGGATCCATCCCACGCCGGCCTTGGCTCTCGTTGGCTCTATCGGTAGCCCGAGCTGATCCGCGTAGGTAAGATATGGGAAATCAACGCCAGAGGCAGAGCCAATACTGTGAAAGCCCCAGGTGCGGGCATTCACGTCCAATAGTTTGTACTGCCCACTCCGCGGATCGCGTTTGAATTCAATTTCTACCACGCCGTGATAATTGATCGCCTTGAGAAAACGCTCGGAATAAAGCTCGATCTCCGGCGCCTCCACAGTCTCCACATAGGTTGCCGCGCGGCCAAACTCTCGCGGGTGCTGCCTTGCACGGCGGGCAGTCAGGACGCAGGTTGGAACTCCGTTCTGTACGAATGCGCAATACGAATACTGCTCCTGGCCATCGCCGGGTACGATCTCCTGGATGAGAATCTCTTCGGGCTTGATCTGTCGCGTCGCTTTCTCATACAGGGATACGAGTTGCTCCGGCGTGTCGGCACGCCAGGCCTTGGCGCCGGTGGCATAAAAAAAGTTCTCTTTCACAGCTGGTTTGATCGCCAATGGCAAGCGTGAAAAGATAGCCGGCAATTCTTCGCTCGATTTTGGATTGAAGGTCTTCGGACATGGGATGTCCAGCTTCTCCGCAAGTTCGTATGTTTTCTTCTTATCCCAAGCCCATTCAATACTGTCCCAGTCTCCGGTCGTGACGCGAAAGAATTTCGCGAGTTCTGCCCGGTATCGAGAAAACGCCGCGACGTTTTCATCGCGTGTGGGAAACAATATCCAATTGCGCAGGTTGTAACGCTGTCCTACGTTGAGCACCGCCTCAACAGTCTTGCGCTCATCGAGGATAGTGTCTACACGAATCACCTTTGTCGCATATCGCGAGAATGACGAGACACAGAACTGATCATCGACGATATAGACAGGGATACCACGCCGCCCGAGGCTTCGAGCGATTCCGAGTCCTGGGTGGTCGCCGCCTACGACCAGCGCACCCACGGTTTCACCGGGAGTCGGTACTGTGACCTCCAATGTTTGCCGTTCTTGGGGAATGGTTGCCATTTGCGGCTCTCCTGCTCTCAACTGCGGTGTCGGCGAACGTAGGATGCCAATTCTCGCGAGGCAAATTCTGTTCCCGTAACGAAATAAACCAGGGGACCGAATTTGCGAGCAGCGGGTGCACCCGTGAAATGGAGACCGGGAACCGAACAGGCCAGTCCGGCAGATACGTCTGGATAGCCGTCGAGCTGCTGGATCTCCTTCAGCAGACCGCTAGAGAGAAATTCGTACTTGGATATATCGACCCGATAGCCCGTACCCAGCAGCACGTGATCTACTCGTCTCTCTGTACCGTCGTCGAGCTTCAGTTGGAGTTCGCCGTCGATTTCTCTGGCCGAAACCACCGACCTGGACGTAGTGATAGTTACGCCCGGAAGCCTGGGGATGAGCCACGGTGCACCAGCCGCCCTGACTGCCCGTTTTCGGATTCTATCCCTGGCCCACATCGGAACGTGATACAGCAGATTGGGATAGGCCACCAGGCGTGAGATCCCGATTGGTCCAATATCGTGCTTCGAATAGAGCATCTTCGAGACCGGGCCCAGATTGTGCAATCTTGGGTGCATGCCGATCCAGCGAAGCACGGGGATCTTGGCAATCAGTTCCACCGAGAAGCCGCCCTCGCCGAGTAATGCGGCGCATTCGATGGCGCTCTGCCCCGCGCCGATTACTGCTACTCGCTTGCCCATTCCGGAAAAGGGGCGTCCATCGTAACAGTGAGAGACTCGCTCTGCGGGGAGCTCCGCAAACTCGCTTGGAACACTCTTGAATTTTGCAATTCCCGCGGCCACGACCACTCGCTTGCTCGTGACTGCCTCTCCGTCCTTTAGATGAAGCTTGAATGCGCCGTTTTCCCGGGACAGGCGGGAGACGTTGCGGCGATCCACAACCCCGCCAAGCTGCGTCTGGAACCATTTGCCATAATTGACAAACGTGTCCTTCGGCAGCCGCTTTACCGGCTTGATTCCGCAAGCCTTCTCGTATTCCTCCAGGGTCAGCGAAGAGTATGGATCCGAGATCGTAGAAGCCTCGCGCGGAGAGCGCAACAGCATTCCCGGCGGCGTACCGTCAGCCCAGAATTGCATCGGCTCACCAAAGACCCGAACCTCCATTCCGAGGGCCTTCAAATGTGCGGCGGAGGAAAGGCCATACGGCCCCGCTCCGATAATGGCTACATCACAGTCTTTCGAGGATGTCATTGCACGCAGTCCTTTTTCCTGATGGCATTGTTTTGAAGTCAAAATTGCTGTTCAACTGCACGGTCAAGATGCAGGAAGTCCGTGACGAGACAGGATCCAAACTTTTCCCGCATTTCAGCGCAACTCGATCATTTCTGCCGAGTGCGCCGCGCTTGAGTGATCCTTTGGTTTCGCAGGCTCCTCGATCTCATAAACCAGACGATCGCCATCCAGGCTCGCATACGCGATTCGTGCTCCACTGTCGCCTGCATTTTGAATTACCCAACCCTCTGGTCCCCGAACAAGTCTCATGCGCGCCCTTTGCCTCCACCAGTCATTCACCTGGCTGGGAGTGGTGACCCATACGGAGTGACTCTCTCTCATCTCGACGACGTGCTGAAGCAACTCCTGATATACAGCACGCTCCTGGTCGTCTTTCACGTAGTCCGGATGAATGATGAAGCTCATCAAGCCGAACTTTTCGCGGATCATCGCGGTTTGTTGTCTCCAGATACGAGTGGAAAAGTCGCCGAGGATATTGAAGAGCGTGTAGTCCTGAATCGTAGTTACCGGGATCTCGAGGATGTCGCCGATGAAGTACGGCATTACGGTGCAGCAGCCGCCGCGCTGCGGATCGAGATGTGCCACGTTTGGAACCGACATATCGTAGGCAAACTTCAGCTCGTCGTACCAGACTTGCCTTCTATAAAGAACTCCTGCTCGAAATCCGCCTGTCTTGAATTGCTTGCGATATGCATTGATTTTCGCGGCTCTTTCGACGAATTGCTGTTTGTTCTTGTAGAGGTGCCCATCATGGTTCAGATCATGGATGGCCACTTCATGACCACGCTGTCTTATCGTCTCGAGAAAATCCTGCGTTACGCTGTAGCGCTCCTCCGGAATGACCTGAAATGAAGCCTTGATGCCATAGGAGTCGTCGATGTCCATCAACATCGAACAGAAATCTCTCCCGATCTCCGTCTCGACGTCGTGGGTCATAAGGGCGCACCCCTTATATCCCTCGGGCCAGAACCATATGAATGGAATGGTGCCTGCGCCAGTCGACTTGAGTGTCATCACCAGAAGACGTTCAAAGAGAGTGTCGACCGAGCAATCTACAGGCCATTGCGGAAACGGTAGTTTCTCCCAATCTCGCAAATATAGCTTTTGCAGATGTCGCCGAGCCCAGACCGGCAGCAAAGGACGAACAAAATAGTAGGGCTTCGCGAGGATAGAGACCGCGCCGTTCCTCCACTCTTCTGCATATGATTCGCGATAGAGATTATCGACAACCTCGGATAACTTGAACGGCAGATGAATGACTCCATTCTCCGTGCGAACGTCGCTGGCGGCATCGGGCATCTCAGAGCCCGGGTTCGGGGCGACCGGATGCCCGGAGAGGCGTCCGAAGAGAATCGTATTCCTGCCAAACCGGAAGAACCCTCTTTCGGCGGGGAGCGGATCCTCGCAACACGTATTTACACATTCATCAGGGCACCTGAAGTAGGTCGACAGGTCGTGTCCCGACTTGGAATCAGCAATCGTCTCAGTGGCGGCATTCTTTCTATCCGTTGTCACGTCTTGGTCCGTACGGGTTGTTGGAAGTCGTCTTGGCTTGAGTTCTCTTTTCGAACGCACGATCATACGCAGCGAGCAGGCCGGCCTCTGAGTATTTCCAGGCAAGTTGCTCCTCTACGCGCTTACGGCCATACTCGCCCATTCGCTGCATTTCCCCTGGGGAATCGAGCAGCCAAAGTATCTTATCAGCGAAGCTCTTGACTTGATCGCGACTATCCGCATACACCGACGCTTCGCCCGCCGTGAAGCGTCCCTCTTTGAGATCGAACTGCACAATCGGCTTGCCCAGAGCCATATATTCCGCAATCTTTATCATCGTTGAGATGTCGTTCATCTCGCACGGCTTGTCCGGGTTTACGCAGACGTCCGCAGTGGAAAGGACTTCGAGTAATTCTTGATCGGAAACGCGGCCAGTGAAATTGAAATACTCCGTCATCTTCCTGGTTTCGATCAATTTGCGGAGTGATGGCAAGCCCGGTCCCCCGCCAACGCACGTGAAATGGATGTCCGTCCGGCCGCTCCGGCGGATGTGCTCCGCGACATCGACGAGTATTTCCAGGCCCTCTTGAACGCTGATTGTTCCGACATATCCAATCAGCCACTGCTTGCCATGTTTCTTTTCGGCTCGCGCGGGCGTGAGTTTGAACTTCTCAAGGTCGGGACCGTTGCGGACAACGAAAACATCTTCTCTCTTGCGTTTTCCGCGCCCCAGCGCCAGCGATTTGTAACTTTCATTTGTAGAGATGACCACGTCGCTGGTGAGGAAGGTCATCTTCTCAAGCCAGACCTGAATTGTGTAAAGCAGATCCTTTCTTTCGTATTTAGAAAGATAGAGTTCAGGATTCGCATCGTGATGATCGAAGATGAAGCGCACACCGAATATCTTGAAAACAAATGCAATCAGGAAGATAGCGTCTGGCGGATTGCAGCCCTGAATCACCTGGAAGCCGCGCCTGATAAACACCCATAGCGCCAGAGTGAATTCCCAGAAGAGCGCAGAACTGTACTCCAGGATGTACCCCAACGCCGAGTTCCGCTCCTCCGGCATGGGATGGCGGTAGATGTGCACTCCATCCAGAACCTCGTGAAGTTTGGGATACTTCTTGCTCCGCGGCGAGATGACGGTCACCTGGTAGCCCGCGTTGCGAAGCGTGCAGGCCTCTTTCCAGACCCGCGTATCAAAAGGAACGGGCAGATTCTCGACGATAATCAGGACCTTCTTGTTCACGGCACCTTCTCAAAGACACTGGTAAAGCCCGGCGAGTGCACTCATCATCGTGGCTTGTCCCCAGTGTAGGGTTGGAGTTTTGTTGACTATCCATCGGGAATAGCGCCGGTAATAAAAGTACCCGGTCTTGTCCTGCATATTAGCGATGGTCCATCTGGCAACCTTCAAGGCGAGGGCTGGTGCTTCCGGATCGATTCCTCGAAAAAACACCAGCGTGTCGATGGCCTGCGAACTGCATTGAATGTCCAGCGGCAGAGTCTTGTTGTTGTAGTACCGCGGTGTTCCATCTGACAGGAAGAACGTCTCTTTCCAGTAGCGATACCCACGCAGCAGCGCCTCATGAAATCGGTCGTCTCCGGTGCTCTGCTCGTAATGAAGGAAGCAATCGAGAACGTATGCGGTATGAAAGTTGTCAACCCAGTGAAGATTATCCTTCTCGCCGTAGTACCACGATCCGTCCGCATGTTGATGCCCCGCCGTGTATTGCAGTGCCCTCTCGGCAAGATCGCGGTATGGTTCATTCCGCGTTTGAGCCCACGTCCTTATAAGCAGGCTGGCTCCCAGCGTGTTTGCGTTGTGCACTCGGCTGTCTTTGCCGGGGACGTAGCCGATGCACACGCCTTCGCCATCGGGAAATGCTGTGAGATCGGTGAGGATGTGCTCGCAGGCGCTGATTGCAACCTTCAGATAGGACTCATCCTTGAAATGCTCATACGCGTCGAGAAACGCATGGCCGATGAGGGATGTCCACACCACTGTGGGCACTCCCTTGGCAAGAAAGAAGGCTCTGGACTGATAGTCGAAATGGTTTCCCCAGCTTGAACCTGTGTAGCCAGCCGACCGATGCTCCATAAGCCATTTCAAGGAATCTCTCGCCCTGTCGGCCCATATTGGATCTCCAGTTGCCTTATCAAGCCGGACATAGCCGCGCGTCAGAAATCCCATGCCCTTCGTTGATCGCTCCTTCCGGATTCCCAAAAGTGGCCGAAGGTTCAATGGGAACCGGCGCACCCCTTGCTGCAGGACCGTTCGCAGCAGAGGACTTCCAAAGGTTAAGGGACGGAGGTAGGTAGCACTCAATCCATCGAAAGTGTCATACCCGCGATAATCGTTCTTTTCCAGCCACTGAGAAAGCCGTCGGATCGAGGCCTCGATTTCTGCCTTCGCTGAGCCGCGCTCAGCCCCTGCTATGGCTTTGTCACCAACAGATGCCGTCATACTTGCCACGCTGACTCCTCCCATCCATGACTCTCACGAAATCCACGATTTGCTGCCCATCCCGCACTTGTTTCGCAATCTCCCGATATTCCGGGTCAGTGTTGCCGATGACGATAGTTCCGGCATGTTCAAGGACGGCA
This sequence comes from uncultured Acidobacteriaceae bacterium, assembly GCA_963830285.1. Classification (GTDB taxonomy): domain Bacteria; phylum Acidobacteriota; class Terriglobia; order Terriglobales; family Acidobacteriaceae; genus Telmatobacter. The sequence continues at coordinate 247,088 of CAWHLU010000001.1, read as the reverse complement.
TCGGCGTTGTTGACCATGAGCTTCGAAATGTGCGGGATACGATTTAGAATAAAATCCCGATTCGCCCCCACAAGTCTCGCAATATTCACATTCTGGTCGTAGATCCGCAAATCGTACCCCTTGCCGATAAGCCGCTCGATCACCTCAATCATGGGACTCTCGCGCAGGTCGTCTGTTCCAGCTTTAAAGCTAAAACCAAGCACCCCGACTCTTGTGCTTTCCTTTTCAATGATCATTCGAAGTCCCCGGGCTATCTGAAGCTCGTTGCTCGGCAGGATCGCGGTCAGGATAGGAAGCTGAAGATCGTGTATTTTGGCCTGGTATGACAGTGCACGAAGATCCTTCGGCAGGCAAGATCCGCCGAATGCAAACCCCGGCTTGAGGTACGTCGTTGAAATATTGAGCTTGCGGTCTTCGCAGAATATCCGCATCACTTCGTGGGCATCGATATCGAATGCCTTGCACACATTGCCGATCTCGTTCGCAAAGCCAATCTTGAGTGCGTGCCAGCAATTGTCGACGTATTTGATCATCTCCGCCGTCTGCAGGTCAGTGCGAATGAGCGGCGCATCTATGCCTGCATAAAGTTCAGCCAGGAGATCGCCGGTCGCTTTATCGAGTTCCCCGATCACCGTTTTCGGTGGGCAGCGAAAGTCCTTGACCGCTGATCCCTCGCGAAGGAACTCGGGATTGCTACTCACGCCAAAATCTCTCCCGGCGATCTTCCCAGAGAATTCTTCCAGTGTCGGAATGACGATCTTTCGCATCGTGCCTGGAAGGATTGTGCTCCGGATCACCACGGTATGACGTTCCGCTTTAGTCTTCAGAGCCTCGCCGATTTGCTCGCAAATCCGACGAATGTAGTGCAGATCAAGATTCCCGTTTGGCTGGCTTGGCGTGCCCACGCATACAAACGACAGGTCGGTACCGTGCACAGCGGCCATTGCGTCGTGTGTGGCCTTGAGCCGTCCTGCGCTCACCATTGACGCAATGATTTCTCCAATCTCAACCTCTACGATGGGCGTCTGACCGCGATTGATGAGATCCACTTTGGCGGGAACCGGATCGACTCCAACTACGGAGTTACCTTGATTGGCAAGGCATCCTGCAGAAACCGTGCCCACATATCCCAAACCGAAAACACTAATTTTCACGTCGGACTTTCTCCAGATTCGTTTTGCCTTGCAAAGAAATGGACGATGACCGCGATGTCACATCGATCCAGACAAAAAACAGCGATCAATCACTCTCCGCTGTTCGCTGCAAATTACTTCCCTGATCTGCGCCTTGACCGCGCATTTCTTGATCCTGAGCTTGTGTCCTTCCGGACCTTGGATGGTCTTTCGTGCACCGGGAACTTGACGAAACCGAAGGTGGATGCGGTTCCGACTGCACCATTTTCCTTCAAAAAGCTGCCGGCGGAGATGCAGATTTGCTCCCGCTTGTTCACGAAGTAACGGTCCCACCCGGAGACAGAAGACCAGGAGTTGAGGATGTGGTCTTCCTTTTGACGATCTGCCTCCCCTAGCTGCCGTGAGTTCCGGTCACGCCTGGACTGACCGCTGCACCAGACCTGACGAGTGTGTCGCTATCAGACTCCGATATCCCAGACAAAGAGGCGAACCGGCTTTCAATTCGATAGAGTACATAATCAACCCTCCTCGTGGTCCTCCAGCGAATCAGACGCAGAAGCCGCTGTGCAGGCTTGACCATTGACCATCCCGCCAGTCTCTCGAGCCACATGTATTTCCAGGAAAGAACCGGGGATCCCAGGGGCTCTCCCAGTTCTTCGGCAAGCTCTCTGGCTTCCTCAATGATGTGAGTGTGTTCCGGGTAGAAGTAGATGAGGGAATCGCGGAGGAACTTGAGACAGCTCGAGCGCACCTCCGGAGTGTCTCCGAACGATCGCAGGTACTTGATGTGCAGTTTCATCGAAACCCAATGGGCCTCAATCTTCTCCGGGAATCTGCCCACATAGCTAAGCCCGTCGAAACGGAATGCGCGGTAATAAACGCGAGCATCCTCCACAAACCGAACTTGATCGCTCGCGAGTAGCACACGGCAGAAATACTCACCGTCGTCGTCGCCCAGCAGTCGGATGTCCCACGGGCCCGCGACCTGTGTAATTTCACGGCTCACAAGCCAGGTTGAGGTCTGCATAAAGACATTGAACCGCATCTTTCGCATCAACCACTCCTGCGTGGACAGATCGCACCAAAGCGGAGACGGCTGAAAATGTGCGGCGTTAGGCCGATACATGAAATGAGCCCATGGCGAGGAAAGCAGGGTTCTCTTGCTCAGTCCTCGCATCACCAGTTGCATCTGTTTCTCAATCTTGTCTGGTGCGAGAAGATCGTCTGCATCCAGCCACTGAATGTAATCTCCTTTGCTAAGGGAGAAGGCATGGTTTCGCGCTGCCGATGCGCCTTGGTTCCGTTGCAAAACGACCTTCACTCCCTGGGCCTCAAAGCTCAGCGCAATTTCATGAGTTCGGTCCTTCGATCCGTCATCGACGACGATAATCTCTTTATTCGGCCAGGTCTGAGCCAGGGCCGACCGGATTGTCGCCTCGATCCATTTCTCCGTGTTGTACGCGGGAATCAAAATTGAGACCAATGGCAATTCTCGCGCGACTGCCTCAGCGCGTGTTGGTTCCATCTCCGGAACCTTTCCCTCTAGACGTTGATCGACCGCATGGCCTGAGGGGATCATGTCCCGGAATAACGCTATGAATCTATACAGGGGTTCAAGGCTACCGTGCAGAACGATGACGGAGCCAAGATAGATCGGTACGAGCAGCAAAACATCAATCAGTAGCCGAAAAAGAGCACCAGGCGTGCCCGGCATCCTCGCCAGCGAAGGGATAGCCTTCTCGACTAGGTAAGCTGCGACAACCGCAATGATAGAACTACAGACAAATCTCCAGGTCTCCGAGATTACAGAAGATACTTTCAGATCGATTGGAACTCCCGCATAACGGATCGCCGGCACGACCAGCAACCAGAACGAAGCGCTCCACGCCATTGCAATTCCCTCTGGGCCCCAATGCAGACCTGCAAGGAAGAGAGAGAACGTGACAACGAACTCCAGAATTGCCCACCGGAACCATCGATCCGGCCGCCCGATTGAGAGATGGATCCAGGAGTGCGTGTTGTAAAGAACCATGACGCCGATTCCCGGCCCAAAAAACTGAAAAATGCGACCCGCCGGATCCCACTTTGGCCCAAGCAGGACGTAGATCAAATCCCTTCCCATGAGCGTCAGCCCAGCGCCCATTCCCATTCCAACCAGGGCCATCACTGAGATAGCGGCAAGCAAGTTCCGCCGGTACAAAGCGGGACTCTTCACAACGCGGCTCAGACCAGCGACGATCACGATTGCCAGTGAAGTCACGAACTGGTTGGCCGTAAGTGCGAACAGGTCGTAGGCCTTCTTGTAGTAGCCGAGCGACTGGGCGTTGAATCGCCAACCCACGAGAAGATTGTCCGTATTTCGCGAGAGGTAGTTCACCCCAAAGTTGCCGTAAGTGTGCACGGCGAAGTTAAGCGATTCTTTGACGCCTGGAACCCGTCGAGGCCGCTTTGGCATCCATCGGCAGAGCCAGAGTGCTCCAATGCACGTACTCACTGGCTGAGCGATCGCACCCACGGCCAATGCCCAATAACCCCAGCCTTTTAGGCCCAGTCCGATCGAGACCAGGACGGATATGAACCGTGCCACGATGTCGTTCCCTGAGACGGCGGAAAACCGCATCGCTCGTTTGAGAAGGGCGAGGTGGACGGTTGAAACACTTGTCGCGACAATCGTGAGCGAAACGAATTCGGCAACGTGCTGCACCTCCGGATCATGAAAGAATCGCGCCAAAAGTGAGCCGGAAGCTGCGAAGGCAGCTGTAAGGAGGATGCCGAATCCCAGATTTATCCAAAAGATCGTGCTCGCAAGTGCCTCGTTGATCTCATCACGCTGAACCACGGCCTCCGTGAATCCGTTGAATCCAAAGTTCACCAGGAGAAGACTGAAAGTCGTCACCATCGCGATAAGACCGAAATCTTTGGGGGTCAGGATGCGAGCGAGGGTGACAGTAGCCGTCACCTGAATTGCAAGAGTGGACATTCCAGCGAACAGAGTTGCGCCCGCCCCTCGGACGGTCAGCCTGCGCAGTTCCCCACTCTGCTCCACAAAGGGCAGCGCGACAACTTTGCCATCCGCATCGAACGGTCTCATGACTGACCTCCCTCATGAGCCCATCCGGACAACTTACACGGTTCCATTGTGACTCCGGCAACGAGAATGTTTTGTGCTTGCTCTTTCACTCTTATCTAGACTTACAAGAATCGCTTCTTCCCCTCTAAGGAACCTCTCCGCAAGGTTCGTTCTTGAGTCTCTGGCGAGGGAAAGGGATGTCTTCCGTCCTGCGCGCACGTCGTATGCACTCTCCGGCGCATAGACGGGATGTTCCACTCCGGCCCGCACCTGCGCTTTGGTCCGGTTCCCTCGTGCAGAACTTAGCGGCGATTCATGGAGGTTTCTGATTTGGAAGAAACTGGTCGTTGAGGTCCCTTGGCCCAGCTGATGCAAATCTCAGCTTTGTCCAGCATGCTGCAAAACAGCCTCCGCCCTATGGTCTGAAACTGCCCAGGCTGAGATCCCTAGGCCGAAGATCAAACCGAGGATGGGAACCAAATCGAGGGAAAAGCGGCCCCAGGCAAAAACCGCGCAATGCTCAAGCCAAAGCATCAGAATGATCATCAAACCGTACTTCACCTGGTGAAGTTGCCGCTTATGAAACAGAATCCCCAGACTCGCCGACACGGCTCCGAGTAATGGAATCTGCATCAAAATGAGCAGCTGCGTCTTGTGCCAATTCTCGGCGCGCACCCAGAAATTCCAAATATTCTCCACCTTGACACGGAGGATCTTGCCAGGACTCTGCTTGATCCATTTCAAGTAAACCGCGCGGAAGGCTTGTTCACGGGCATATTCCCATTTAGGGTAGCTCATCGATTTCGGATAGTCCGGACTGACCCCATTGGCCGCTAGCATCTGATCTTCCCGTTCGATGAAGTATTCGAGCGTCATTCCTTCTGGGCGGTTGAGACCTGCCTCTTTGCTAAGGTCAAAGTAGAGTACATCCTGCACGTTGAGCTCCCAGAACAGACTCTGCACAGGAACCAGTCTCCCTCCAGTCACGACGTAGTTTCGTATCGTCCAGGGAGCAACAACCGCGGCGGTGACGAGCAGATACGTTGCGATCGGCAACAGTTGCGAAACACGCTTGAATTCGAGACGCTTCGACCAGATTAGGAGCGCCGAACAAACAATGGGAATTGGCAAATAGACGGTCTTATTCAGAATCATCAGACCTGAAACCAACCCCAGCACCCACGGCCTCCACCGAGAAGAATAGGCCTTTTCCCAGGACGTGAAGAGATACAAATAGAGCGCCACAAACGGAAGTATGCTTGTAACCTGCGAAACCTTGGCCGTGTAGAACACGATGGGAAGGTTGACAGCGTAAAAAAGTCCTGCAAGGAGGGCGGGAAGATTGCCATACAACTTCCGAAACAGAGTAATAACAAGAAAACAAGTAAACGTGTCTAGCAGCAGTAGACTTATGCACCAGGCGGCATACCTTTCACCGAACGCGAGGTAAAGCGGGACCTCGAGCACCGGAAAAATGGGCCCCCGTGTAATTGTCGATTGACCGGCAGCAAATCCGAAGGTTCCATGATCAACCAGATTGATGGCGAGTTCATTCCATGCATCTGGGATCTCCTTGTTATGCCAACCCCACGATGGCCAGAACGCTGCCGCAACAATGAGACGTACAGCAAGAGCGACGCCAAGCACGATGATCATCTGGCGACGGAATCGATGGGGATCGTCCCGCATCCATAGAAATCGGTTCATTCGTAGTCCTCCTGAAAGCCCAGTCGAAGATACGGTCCAGCAGCCACGTCCGAATCACTTCAATGGCGCGCAAGGGGCGCATTTCCACGTCTCAGGACGCGCTCACAGTTGAGTTGCCGACGGGTGTGACATCACATTGCTGCCCAAAAGAGTTGATAACTGCTGTGGGCTGACCGAGGCGCGTGTCAGGCTGATCCCCGAACGCCGGAGCAGGTGGCGTAGCACCTGATTCGGCGCATTTCCGAGCTGCGAAGACATATGCCGCACTTTTGGACGAGAGTGCCCACCGTGCCCATTGGCGCCAGTCGACGATATCTGCTGCGGCCCTTTCCTCACCAACGCCAAAGATCGTCATAAGCTGTTTAAAATGAATACGCTTACCGTTGGTGTACCTGTGGAAATCTGACAACTTGCGCTTCAATCGGTCTGGGCGATAAACTCGACAGTAATTTACCTATTGATTCATTACGCCTTCGGTTACCAAGCGCACGAAAGTAATCTGACAATAGTGACATCTGTCACTGTCGGTACCCTTAAACTGATACAACCTTGTGATACAACCTTTGTGGGATAACGACCCAGTCTTCGGTGGGACACGATCCTGTGGCTCTCTACACCGAGCTCGGTCTACTTATGGTTGTTCGCCTAGAAGGAGAAACATCTTGCTGCGAAATCGTTTATTTTCATTCACCGGATTCTTCGTCCTATTATCTCTTTGCAACGCCGCCGGAGCACAACAATGGTCAGGGCTTCTCGCACCTAACCGGGCGATTGACTGGTCCTCGGTGGGCGCGAACGTGGCTACTCGCTCGACACAATGCGGCTCGACCATCTCGGCGGGAGCATCGGCGGCAACGATCCAGTCCGCTGTCTCATCCTGCGCGGGGACAGACCAGTACGTCCTGCTTGGACCCGGCACGTTCTCTCTTTCGTCTTCACTCGTGATCTCGCATGCCGGAGCCTTGAACGTCACCCTCAGAGGCTCGGGGCCGACTTCAACCATTCTTCAGTTCACCGGAACCTCGACCAACTGCAACGGTATCGGCGCCGTCGCGCTGTGCATCACGAATGGCGATGCAGGCACGCTGAATGATTCGTCCAATATCGCTCCCGTAACAGCCGGTACGTCGCAGGGGTCTACGTCCCTGACCATCGGCACGGCGACAACGGGAAGCCTGTCCAACCTTCAGGTGGGATCGCTGCTGCAGCTAGTAGCTAACGATGAAGCTTCCGACAACGGCAACTGGTGGGCGTGCGGTTCAACTGGATCAAACGGCGCCTGTTCGCAGCAGGGCGTAGCAAATGCCTGGCACGGCAATACGACAACCCAGATAGTCACGGTGACAAACATTTCAGGTTCCACGGTCACCATTTCACCGGGAATCTATGCGCCGGATTGGGGATCGGGAAGGACCATACAAGCGGCGTTCTCTTCTTCTCTGCCGATTAGCGGATTCGGCCTTGAGAATCTTCAGGTCAATACGCAATCCCTCGGCGACATTCAGGCAATGGTCGAAACCCAGTGGGGGTACAACGACTGGGCAAAGAACGTTGCTCTCATCAACTCTGTGGCCAACAATGCCGCATCGCGGAAGCACTTTGAAAATGGCTCCTCGGCTCACGTTACCCTGCGCGATTCCTACCTCTACGGCTCCAGCCCGACTTCAGAAGCCTACGGCGTGGACATGATCTTCGGTTCTTCCGATTCCCTGGCGGAGAACAACATCTGTCAGCACATCGCCACATGTACCATCCTTGAAACCGGCACAGGCAACGTCTTCGGCTACAACTATGCGGTCGACAATTTCTATATCGGCAACCCTCCGGGCTCGGCTCCCAATTGGCAGCAGTGCGATGCCACCCACCACGACGCGGGGGACTTCTACAACCTCTGGGAAGGGCATGAAGGCATCTGCGCTGCCGCAGACGATATCCATGGGACTGCCTTCGCCAACACGATATTCCGCAGTTACTTCAACGGCCACGATCCTGCCACGCTCTGCCCCGGAGGCGGCACTGGGTGCGGGACCGGGCCAAAATCACAGAATACCGGCTCGTACAACTTGTCTGCGTACAACCGTTATTACAACCTCGTATTGTCGGTTGCAGGCTCGGGCAGCTTCTTCACCACCTATCAGCAACTGGGGGTATCTGGTTCCCCATCATCCTGCCTGGCAACTATCTGGACCTCGATCTATAACATTGGCTACAGCACGGGAACTCTCGTCCCGTTCTCGCCCTCCTGCGCAGGAGCAAGTTTCACTGTCGACAACGACCCGCTGGTTTCCTCGACCCTGATGCGCTGGGGCAACTACGATACGGTCAGCGGATCCGTGAAGACCAATTCTGGTGAGACTGCATCAAGCGCATCGACTTACCCGGGACTTGCGAGCCCATCCGCATCGTGGAGCAGCTACCCATCGCTCTACCATTCATCGAAACCGTCGTTCTTTGGCTCGAATCCATGGCCTACTGTCGGGCCTGACGTATCCGGCGGTCCGCTTCCGAATGGATCACAACATAATCCGGCAGAGCTGTGCTACGCATCTCTCGGAGGCTTGACGTCCGGCGCGAGTGGACCGCTGGCCTTCGATGCGAATGCCTGCTACCCTACCGGAGCCTCCTCAAGCGGAGGCGCTCCAGCTCCTCCGACAGGCCTAACCGCCGCGGTGCAGTAACCAAGGCACCCAAATCGAGATCGCCTGCTAAGGAATCGCAGCCATCTCCACCGAAAAACACGGAAGAGTAAATTACCGGTAAGCACTCTACGTTTCACTTGTTCTGGTCCTGTGCGTCTCAGACGCGCAGGGCCAGATCGCCACGATCAGTGGCGGGTCAATCAGACCATTCGGCGGACAGACGTCGATTTATGCTGATTCCCTCTTCTCAACCCAGGCCGTGTCTCTCTTCTCCCTGACTAGCGGCATCGATTCGAGTGTCCCTACGTAACACCGCCGCGAATCACGTCGAGTGCATCCGCTACCGGTAGGATCCTGGCGCCTGAGTCGACAGCGTAATGCACCACATCGCGGAAGAATTCCGGCGTGCAACCATACGGGCTCGGTCGCGAAGAGATATCATGCGTCGCGAATATAAGCCATCCCTTTGCGCGATTGTTCTGTTCGATAATGTCCTTTACCGGTTGAAAATCGCCGTTTACTTTTTCCAAAAAGAAGGCCGACAACTGGTTCAGATCTGCGTTATCCAGATTCGCAACCTGTCCGCCGCCCCGACAACTGGTGAAATGTTTCCCGCAAACTCGCTTTACGGATGGACGGGGCAGTGCGATTGGATAGGAGAAGCTGCGAAATGACGCTCCGGGTGCCAGCGTCGCAAGAGCTGCTTGATTCAACGTCAGTGCCTGTTCGAACTCTTCGCTGCTGGTGTTCCAGGAATGACAGTGGAAATATGTGTGGCAGCCCAGTTCATGACCCTCCCTTATTGTCGCCGCGACGTCCTCTGATGTACACAATCGCCCCGCCGGCGCGTCCGTATCCAAAATCCCCAGTGACACGTAGTAGGTGCCAAACAAGCTGGACCCTCTCAGAATGGCCCCTCCAACGTCCAGTGCGGACTTCGGGAAATCGTCAAACGTAAACGAAATCAGGGGTACAGATAAATTGAACGTAATCGGACGTCGGAATACTGGCACGGCAGCATTCCTTCGGTACCAATTTGCAACTCTTGAACTGAGGGATTGCTTCACCAGTCTGATCCTGTTGGCTTCTCAGCCAAAGAGGGCTTCAACGAGCAGGAAGACACTCGGCACCTTCTGGAACTTGTAGTTCACTGAGTGAATCTTCACGCGACCGCATTTGCTGAACTCCCTTTGCAATCCTTCTTCTTTGCGGGAAATCCACCATCATGAGCACCGTCGCAAACCACAACGGTTCGGCGCGAACGAAGGATGATTCCGAAAGATTGTAAATGATGGAGGCGCAGAGAACCGCGAGGCCGACAATCCGAAACCGGCCTTCCGGATTTCGCCTGATCAGACGCCATCCGCACGAAACAAGCATGAACAGAAGCAGTGCCAAAGCGATGATTCCGCCATCTAGGTAACAATCCAGATACCCGCAATGAGCAGTTGGGATAGGCCAATTGATCGCCTCCGAAATCGCGAGGCCGCGAGGTCCTTGCCAGAAAACGAAGTAGCCGCAGCCTATCATGGGATTCACACTTGTAGCCGTAATGTGATCCCATATATTCGTTCTTCCGGTAAATGTCATGTCTCGACCCAGGGCGTTGATGATCGGCTCGATGATGTCGCCGAATTCGTTTGTAAAGAACAAGAGAAATGGCGTAGCGAGAATGCAGATAAAAGCTACCGTGCTGGCAGTACGCGACGCCAACGCCCCTTTTCTCAAGCTCAACGCGCCACCCAGCACCAGACAAACCAGCGACGTTTTGCTTTGGCACTGTACCAAAAGCACTATACCCATCAGAAACAATAGTATGTAGTCCCAACTCATAGCCCGCAGAAAGTTACGCCGGGGACCGATTTGGGGGGTCTCTATGTAATCCCATAAGATGAATAGACAGAAGACAAAGACTATTTCACCTAGTGAGTTTTTTTGCAGGGTTACACCGGTATGCATCAGCACGCTACCCATTCCGAAATCTCGCCCGAAAGTCGGAAAATACTGATTGAACACGATCGATAGAGGAAAGAGCACACAAGCACTTCGAATGAAGACATTGCGAATTGCCTGCATTGGGTCCGCTTCGGAATATATGAGACCGATCACAAAGAGTGACCCAAAATCCCTGGCGAGTCGTATCGCCGATCCCGGTGGATCATCCGACCAGAAAATGCTGGCCGCGAAATATGCATATAGAAGCAATAAAGAAAGGTTTGCCCCAAGAAACCTTCCCCACTTGACCCCCCTCATCGAGGCAATAATAAGTGGAGCACCAATCGCGACAAGAGAAAACAGCTGATCCAGAAGTGACGCCGATTTCGCCTTCTGGCCGCCTTGGAGCCAGCTGGACAGCGGCCTGGAGCCCATTACCATTACATACACTGTTGGAATCCAAATGGCGGCACTCACAGACGGACTGCGACGAACTACTCGTTTGAGTAGCCAAAAGCACAGTAGAAGAGCCGCTATCAGAGCCGGATACTTGAACATATCAACCTTTTCTATTGATCTCTAGCTAGACCGCTCATCCAACATATTGACTATCAATGACAATCAATCAGAAGCCGATGCTGCAGTTCAATTGTTAGCAGCCGATGTATCTCCGTTGTGTAATTGGCCGAACCATTCAGATGGTCGCTAACGATCTTCCTTACCGTCGCCGGCGTGCAATAGGGTCGTGACAATGTCCTCGCGTCCAACAACACCTCCCGAACATAATTCGCCAGCTGGTCCCGATACCACACGCGGTAGTGGCAGAATTTGTGTCGCCCCAGGAACATGCGCTCAAGATGCAACGGCGAAAGCCGGTGATCGATCCGGGCTAGCCATTGGGGCATGCCGTAGTCATAAGCGTATTCTGCCCTGAATGTAAACTCAAGCCAGCTGCGGGAAAGTGGTTCCATCCACCCACCCCTGCCGCCCAGGCCCCTATCCGTTCGAATCTTGCTCAGCGCCGGATTGCCATCTGCAATGAGCCTGCTGCACTCATTGCTGTCTTCAAATATATCGGTCTTGACAATCTCTGATTTGGGAGCTCGAAAAGCGGTTCGAACAACATCGTTATCCAGGAACGGAGAGCGGACTGACAATTGTGTCTGCTCCAGCGATAGAAGGCCATACTGGTACCAGGGTGCCTGTCGAAATGCAATAAAGGAAAGAGCGTGCCCACCAAGCTGCCTGTTGTAGGTGGCCTTTGCCTCTTCGATGCTCGACATCAGCTCCGGCTGAAACAGGCCGGCAGCATGGGTCCCGGGCTTGAAAGCCCTGAGCCGGCGGAGAATTTCGCTCCCGTAATTCCCTGTCATGCGCACAGGGGCAATTTTGGCCGCTAGCTCATTGCCATACAGATCGGCGGCCCGATTAACCCCGGTACAACCGTCGCTAAGGAAAACACGTCCGCTCCGCATAGTGCGCGAAACGAGAAAGGAAGTCTGCTCCAATCTGAATCGTCTCGTAGGGCTGCTGGCAGAGTTTCGCCACCTTGCGCGCAATAGTTACGTCCTGGCATTCACGAACCGGGCCGACAAATGTATACGAGGGTAGCGAATTTGGCTTGGCCGTCAGCCACGCCATGATCATGCGGGTGTCGAGGCCGCCCGTAAGTGAAATGCCTATTTGTTCCGGTCCCGCGAAGTACCTCGGAACGGCTCGAGAGAAGACATCACGCAGCTGGTTGTAGTAATCCTCCGCGCCGAGCGCCCCCTGGTTCTCCCACTCGGCGGGATCGAAATAGGTGCACTTCTCCGCCAGCGCACCTTCTCTGAAAGTCCATGCCGAACCAGGTGGCAGGACGGCGATATCCTTGAAGAGCGTACGATTCTCAAGAACACAACCACATGCTACAAATTCCCCCAGCCCGCGGGGATCTACCGCTCGCAGCGACGGCTTCACCGCCAGAATTGCTTTGGCCTCGCCGGCAAAATAGAACGCATCTGCTGACTGGTGGTAATAAACGCGGTGCATTCCGAATCGATCATTGAATAGGGTCGCCGCGCCTGTTGTCCGATCGACTAACAATCCCTGAAACCGCCCATTAAGACTCTTTGGGAATCTTGAGTCCTCTTCTGCGACATGCACCAGATAGGAACTGTTATGTGCTGAAAGTACGTGTCCGCGTTCCTTCAAATTCTTGGCGAGCTCGGGTTCCGGGTATTCCTCTCCCGAAAACGTTAAGACCAGGTTTCCCCGTTCGTTTTCAAGCGGCATCCCATCAGAGAAAGATCCCGATCTGGCTACCCATCCAACGTAGATGCCAAGCCCTTCATTGACCCATGTGCCGCTCCTGTAGAACGGTTCATGAATCATGGCAGCGACCATCTGAGCCAACTGTGCCTCGGCCTGCTTTCGAGGCAGTCTACTAATGAGTCCGACGATTCCTGGCATCTTTCCTTTGCTGTGTCGAGAGATAGACTCCGCTCGGAGTCGCGCTCAACCAGGTAGTGCAAAAATGAGTGTGGGTATGAAGGAGGGTATTGGAGCCGGCGGGGGGAATTGAACGCCCCATCTGCCGATTACATTTCGGCTGCTCTGTCGTTAAGCTACACCGGCCTTGTTCGTGCGAAAAGTGTACCACCTTGTTCGCAGATTCAATGCTGTAGTTATGATTCTCTTTGGAAGCATTTCGCGAATTCCCCGATAGAGCTTCATGTTCACGCACACTTGTCCCCACGTGGAGAGCGGGACATAGTAGTACGGAACAAGCATCTCGCCGAAGCCGTTGCGTTCTTTGAATTCACGCAGCGGACTGTGCCCCTTGCTTCCATAATTAAAGAGCCCATAAGTCATATGAGTTATCCCGCGCGCCTCGCACAACTCTACGGCTTTAGCCATCAGCGCATTGGAAGGTCGTTTATCGTAGTGTGCAGCCTTCGAGTTCAGCTGTAGCAACGCAGCGATCTTTCCCCTGTATACCAGCTTCAAAAAACCAATGAACTCGTTCTCGAAATAGGCGCAGATAAAGCTGCTGCGATCGAGAAATCCACCGTGATCCCGCCTGACTTCGTCAGGAGACTTTCCGTAATGGATGTATTTTCGGCCCTGTCGAATTGGAGTCTCATTTTGTACGGCGGTAATGCCGGCAATGACGTCCGAGTCGAATTCTTTCACCTGGATCGTAACGCCGCGCTTCGCAGACCTCCGCACGTTCTTTCGAGTCTCCTGCGGAAGCTTCTCCCACCAGTTCTTGAAGTTTCCCACTTCAGCCACTGCGATACTGCGCGTCTCCATCGGATACTCAAAGCGGGGTGTTGTGTCGGGAACCATCTGCGAGAATCGGAGAATATCGGCCTTAACACTGGATTGCCCTCTCAGCACGCTCGAGCAAAGCTCCGGGTCATGCAGTTCTTCCTCGATCCAGTCCTCGTCATACAACGAAGCGATCTTTATCCATGTGCCATTGACGACAATGGTGTCGCCACCAAGCCTTAGTGCAGGTATCTCCGTCCAGCGGCCACGGCTGCTGACCTCCACCTTGGAGACTGCAAATGGCACGTCACGCATCGAGTGGATGGCGTCAGGCATGGACAGGCTCCGAAACATGTGCTGCCGCGCCGTCCTGCAGTTTCTGTCCATTCAGTTGCTCAAAGATTGTATCCATTATCCTGGAGGTCCTTAGAATTTCCGCATACGGAATCGGAACCGGCTCGTTGGCTTCGATCGAGTGATAAAACGATGAGATTAGGTAGTGCATCCCGGATTTCATCTGAAAGTCGCGTTTCAAAAAAAGTCCAACGTTTGTGCGCAAGTTGGCTAGACTCTGCCTCGCAGCGTTCAGAGGCGGAATGAATTTCTCTGCATAGCTCTTGTGCCGTTTCCCGCGCAGCCTGATCAACACTTCCTGATCCTGATCAAGCATTAGACCGTTCTTCTTGCCGTAAATCGTGAACGCATGAAGCGCCGGACGCATCTGGGAAGAAAACGTAAAATACGCCGTGGTCCCACTCTCCTCGGAGAGGATCACACGCAGTTCGTCAATTATCTCGGTTTCTCCCAGGTTCCTCAACAGAGGGCTTATGAAGCCGTAAGTCATTACCCTGGGCATCTCGCTTGTGAAGTGCTCTGAAATGCGGGCGATTCCGTGACTGATGATGTTGTGCACTAGCTTGCCCGGAAGCTTGCGGACCCAATGATTCTTGTCACCCAGCAGCGCGCCGGAATACCCCGTATTCGAGAGTTCGTAGCAGTAGTAGCTCTCCATGTGGACGGGCGCCTCGCCCAGGTACCCACTGCGGACAATGTCCCGCATCCGTCGCGCTACGTGGCTGAATTGATCGTCATGGCCTACGGTGATTTTCAGACCTCGTTCAGTTGCAAGTTCAATCAGCCTCGCAGCTTCGTGCGAATAGAGCGTGAACGGCTTCTCCACATAGACGTGACACCCGGCTTGCAGGCACTGCTCGGCCAAGGAAAAGTGCGATGCGGGCGGAGTTGTAACGTGGACAACATCCGGGGTGGATTCGCGCAACATTACCCCGGGATCGGAGTACTGAGCCGCGACGGAGAACCGCTCGCAGAACTGAGCAGCCATCATCGGTTCGCGATCGCATGCGGCCACGATGCGGCAGCCCGCGATCCGTTGGATTTGCGAGGCGTGCGCATCTGCGATCTTGCCGCACCCAATGATCGCCACTTTAAGCACGGGCCTTCTCCTCCCGGCAGGCAGCGAAATAGAGGCGAAGCCCCTCTTCCGTCGAAACCAGCGGGGCCCATCCAAGGCACTGTTTCAATTTCGCATTGCTGTATCTGGTCTTTTTCCAGAGTGAGTTCCAGCGGTTGCGATTGAATGCCGGTGGCAACTGCCCACGCGACCAATTGCTGTATTTCTCCCAGAGATAGCAGAACAGGTAACTCGCTGCCTTGGGTAAGTAGAGCGATCGGAAGTTCTTGACGTTGGTCTTGTACTGTTTGAGAAACTGACGGCTCGATGGGAGGTCATCGTCGACGACGTTGAATGCATCCGAACCCGTCATCGGCCGGACGGCGGCGAGCACAATAGCTTCGGCGCAATTATCCACGTAAGTTAGCGGAATGCGGTTCGTTCCGCCCAGATGGAGGAACATACCGAATGTGTCGATGCCAACCCGCCCTGAAATCGCCAGGTTGCCGGGCCCATACACCACACCCGGCCTCAGGGTCACAACAGACAATCCATAGCGATCGCGATACGATGCAAGTACCTGCTCCTGTTTTGTCTTCGCAAAGCAGTAAGCTTCCCCGCGCGCTTCGGGGTGCGCTTCGAGTGGACAGGTCTCGTCCAGGAGCCGACCGGTCGCCTTATGGCCGTTGTCGTATACGGCAAAGGAACTCACATTGACGAAGCGGCGGCAGGTCCCGTGCTTCACACACGCGTCAAGAAGATTCCTCGTGGTCACGGCCGTGTTCATAAACGCATCGGGGAAAGACTTTTCGCCCCGTCCTGCGGCCAGGTGAATTATTGCTACTGCATCTTTCGCAACGGCAAAACAATCTTCACGCGAGAGCAGGTTCCCGTGGAAAACCTTAACATGACCGGCTCTATCCAATTCCAGAATCGCGCTGAGTTTTGACTCGCTGGAAGGGCGAACCAGGCACCGAATGTTCTGGAAGCCTCGTTCGAGCAGCCTTTGCACCACGCGGTTACCGATAAAGCCCGACGCTCCCGTCACCAGGATCAACTCATTTGGTGCGACTGACATTTCAATCTGCTCCATTGAGTTCATGCGCCCGATCCTTCGGATACGTAAGCTTCATTGATGGGTTGAATCCCGGCCAGCGCGAGTAGTTTCCCGAGGTGATCACAAATCTTTACGAGAATTGTCATGAAACGATGTTGCCCGAGGAACAGGCTGAACGGAAGCGCAACTGAATAAAGTGGGACCGCGATCAACGAGCGCAGAATGCTCTTCAACCCGCAGCTCGGTTGAAGCGCCGCGGATGCGCCGCGCAATAGCGCCTTTTTGATCAGGTAAGTCCGATTCCAGCGCGCAGGAGGAACGGTCTCGAACGCCTCCCCTTCGGCGCACCATACAAACTTGCAACCCGCTTCCATCCTTCTGCGAAAAAAATCCTGGTCCTCGCCCACTCTGAATTCCGTGCGAAATGGAGCTGGATCATCACCGACAACTGATCTCTTCAACAGCACGTTACCGGTTCTCGCTTCCTGCCATTCGACAGGAGTCCCAGTCGGGTTGACCCTTCTGTCATAGAACTTGCTCTTCAGCATCCAGTTCGGAGGGGTAACGTCAAAATGGCGCTTTACCGGCCCGAAGGCGCCGTCCGTCTCGTATTTTCGGCACGTCTTGAAGAGTTCCTTCAGCCATACCGGAGAGGGGAATTCATCGTCGTCAATAAAGGCCAGATAATCACCATCTGCATTGGCGACCACACAATTGCGCGCCCGTGCAATGCCTCGCGCCGGTTCTGAGCAATACTTGATCGGAAATGGGGTTTCGCTTTGCAGCTCAGTGACGGTCGCGCTCGCTGATCTCTCCGGGTCATTGTCAGCCACAACCACCGAATAGCTGAACAATCCTTCAGTCTGCTGCTTCTTCAATTCACGGATGAGACGCGTCAAAAACACGCGACGCTGGTAAGTGCAGATACATACCGAAATGTGTTCCAACTTTTCAGACACAGATCCGTCTCCAACTCCGACTGAAAGTTCGCTCAAGCAGAAACGAAGACTCAAGACTCAGAGCGGGCAATTCTCAATGATGCAGAAAGCTAAAGACCGCCGTTGCCGACACCGGACGAGGTGCTCGTCGCCGGGCCTGCAGAAGCAGACGCGGCATTTTTCGGCTTTCCACTGACAAACTTGCGCAGGCGATTCAACTGCTCTCGCCGTATGAACCGAACCATACCAGGTGTCACGCGGACCTCGGACCGGCGCACTGCCGACCAGAAGTATCCGGCGCCCAGCGCCAGGCCGCCGAGTAGGAATGGCCGGTTTCTCATCTGGTAGACGGCACGTGACAGCTGCCAGAGAGGATGATTGCCGACCGAGTAGTCCTTTGCACCCATCTTGAATTTGGACTTGATCGGCCCTTGCTGCGCCGTACCCATTACCCGGTGGTGAATGCAGACGCGCTCAGAAAAGGTCCTCGTCTTCCAGCCGTTCATGCGCGCGCTGACCACCGCGATGTGATCGATACATCCACCCTTGACCGGCTTGTAGCCGCCGATGTCTTCATAGCACTCGCTTCGGAAAAGCTGGCAGCCGCCCCACACATTCTCAATGTTCGTGAAGCGGTAGTCGTACTGAAAATTCCCTTCCCTGAATGGTGCGCCGAATACTCCCAGGCCTGGATCCTCCGCCGCCTTACTGAGCAGGGTCTCGAAGTGATCCGGCTCGAATGTCACATCAGCGTCCAGATTGCCCACGACCTGCGGCTTGAGGCTTCTCACTTTGTCATACCCTGCGTTGAAGGCTAACACTTTCCCTGCAAAGTGACGCTCCGCGCGCTCCGGCATGCGCAGCAGCTCGATCCAGGGATACGTCTCAAGATACCCCCTCACGATCTCGTCTGTTCCGTCCGTGGAGCCGTCACTTACAATCACCCACTTCAGAGGCCGAGCCGTCTGCGCCACGACGCACTTCATCGTCGCCTCAATGAGCTGGGCCTCATTCCGTGCCGGTGTGATGAGAACGTAGGTAAGAAGTTCTGGCATGGTGTATCAAAAACAACGCAATCTCCGGCACCGCGCCGATCGTGCTATCAGGCGATCGGCTCTGCCGGAATCAGCGCTCTGAGATCCACGTCGGCAGACTCACGCTGTTGCTCCGTAGAAAAGACCGTCACCGCTGCCGCAACCTTCTCCTGCTGCTGTAAGGTCAGCTGAGGATACATCGGCAGAGAAACGATCTCCGCGGCGACACTTTCCGTTACCGGAAAATCACCCGTGCTGTAATTAAGGGAGACGTATGCCCGCTGCAGGTGAAGGGGCACAGGATAGTGAATTGCCGACCCGATTCCCGCCTCCTTCAGATGCTTCATCATGCCTTCGCGGTCGTTGATGCGGATTACGTACAAGTGATACACCCCGCGAGACCAGGACGGCTCCTGCGGCAACCCAATCGAGTCACAATTCGAGAGAAGCCGATTGTATTCGGCGGCCTTCTGGCGACGCTGCTCGTTCCATGCCTTCAAGTGCCCTAGCTTGACGTGAAGAATTCCGGCCTGCAACGCGTCGAGTCGGCCGTTATAGCCCTCGATATCGTGGTGATATTTGCGGCTTTGTCCGTGATCGCGCAGCATTCGCATCTTTTCTGCCATGCCGGAATCGTTCGTTGTAATCGCCCCGGCCTCGCCGCAAGCTCCAAGATTCTTTCCCGGATAGAAACTGAATGCGGCCGCACATCCCATCGACCCAGCCTTCATCCAGCGATTATGTCTCTTCGAGAAGTACTCCGCCCCATGTGCCTGGCACGCATCCTCGATCACAATCAGGCCATATTGTTCTGCCAGTTCCAGAATCCCATCCATATCGGCCATCTGCCCGTATAGATGCACCGGGATCACAGCCGTGACGGGGCGTCCGCAGCGAAGACTGATAAGTCGGCCGGTTTTGTCTCGTACGCATTTCTTCTGAAGGTATCGCTTGAGCATCACCACCGACATGTTGTAGGTCTGCTCATCGACGTCCAGGAACTCCGGAATGGCGCGGGCCTGAGAGATCGCTTCCGTCGTAGCGATAAACGTGTTCGGGACGGTGAGTACAACATCGCCTGCCTGCACACCGCTGGCTATGATGGCAAACCGCAGTGCGTCCGTGCCGCTGTTGACGGCGATGGCATGACGGGTTTCGCAAAACTCCGCAAATGCCGTCTCGAAGTTCTCCACCATCGGACCACCGATGAATCCGGCTGATCGCAGAACACGGCGAAATAGCGCGGTAAGTTCCTCCTCAAGCTCGACATGAGGAGTGACTAGATCGAGAAATGGAATTGTTACGTCAGTATTCATCGTTTCTCCTGACTGAAATCCTGAATTGTTACAGAGATCGTGAGACCTGGATCGAACCCAGTTTTTGAGTGGACTATGCCGAAGCTTGGAAGGGAGGGGAGAAAAACCGGCTGGCGCCTGGTCGATTGTGTCTGTTGCTTTGGGTTCAAATGCCTGCGTTCCGAACCTTGTCCTTCTGCGACGCATCCAAATAGCGCAGGACTCTTGCCGGATTGCCGACGATGATCGCATTCGCAGGGACATCTCTCGTAACCACGCTGCCTGCGCCGACAATGGCGTTTTCTCCGATGCAGGTATTGGGAAGAATCGTCGCGCCAGTTCCGATCGAGGCACCCCGCTTGACCACTGTCTTCTCGACCTTCCAATCGGCTTCCGTTTGGAGCCTTCCATCGGAGCTCGTGGCGCGCGGATAAGTATCGTTGGTGAACATCACCCCGTGACCGATGAAGACATCATCCTCGATCGTGACACCTTCGCAGATAAATGTGTGACTGGAGACCTTGCAGCGGCGGCCGATTCTGGCATTCTTCTGAACCTCGACAAATGCGCCGATCTTCGTCTCGTCTCCGATTTCGCATCCATAGAGATTGATGAATTTCGAGAGACGCACGTTCTCGCCCAGCTTGACATCGTCTGCGATGCAATTGAAGGTGCTCATAAATAAACCAGCGACCCCTTCTTGCCAAGCGACTCATTCGCCTTTTCCAACATGCGTACCACACGCAGCCCTGCGCAGCCGTCATTGAAAGGTTCCTGCCCCGACGACACGCATTCAACGAAGTATGCCAGTTCCTGCCTTAGCGCCTCGCCTTGCTCCAGTTGCGGTGACCACATATCGCCGGAACGATAGCTGACCAGGAGTTCGTACACGCCTTCTCTGCTGCTGATGTCAACGCCCTTGTCGTAGATCTTCAGCTTCTCGTCGGCTTCAAGGTCGTTCCACACCAGCATGCGCTTCTCGCCGCCGATGAGCGTAGTCCTGACTTTTACAGGTGAGAGCCAATTCACGTTGATGTGGGCGATAACCTTCTCGGGAAAATACAGCGTCATATACGCCACGTCTTCATGACCGTTGAGGTGGCCTTGACCCGTGGCCACAACAGCCTCCGGATCTCCCTTGATCAGGTAATCCATAATCGATAAATCATGGGGGGCAAGATCCCACAACACGTTACAGTCGTGCTGAAACAGCCCGAGATTGACGCGCGTGGAGTCGTAATAGAAAAGTTTGCCAAGCGCTCCCTCGTCGACCAGTTGCTTGATCCTCTTGACCGCTCCCGTGAAGAGGAAGGTGTGGTCGACCATGATCTTGAGGTTCTTTTGAGCCGCCAGATTGATCAGTTCCTCACCCTGGGCCGAAGTGCTGGTGAAAGGCTTCTCGACAAAAACATGCTTCCCGTTTTCGAGAGCAGCCTTCGACAATTCGTAGTGCGTCCACACTGGAGACACCACGGCAATCGCATCGATCTCAGGGGAACCGATGACCTCAGATGCGCTTGCAACCACCTTGACCCCGTGATGAGCCTTCTCTGCGCGGGCCCGTGCTTTCGGGCTAATCTCCGCAATGGCCAGAACCTGCGAGCCCTCGAGGCTCATCAGGTTTCTCACAATATTAGGTCCCCAGTAGCCGTAACCAATGACACCGAAATTCATGATTCGCCGTCTTTCTTCAGAACAGCTGATTGGTTGGGGGAAGAACTACGCAGGAATCCTGTCCCGGATCAGCGACTGTCTCTGCCGGTTAAAGGAAGATAAATTTTGAAGGAAACGTCCTCAGTAGGCGCCGGACCCTCGGATCACGGCGAGAGGCGTGCGCAGGAGGATTTTGATATCGAGCCATGGATTCCAGGCCGTAGCATATTTCAGGTCCAGACGCACCATCGCGTCGAAGTCGACGGTGCTCCTTCCTGTAACTTGCCACAATCCCGTAACGCCGGGCTTCACTTCCAGCAGTCTGCGACGATGCCACGTCTGGTAAGCGGCCAGTTCATAGGGAATCGGCGGTCGCGGGCCCACAAGCGACATGTCGCCACAAAGCACGTTCAGAAATTGAGGGAGCTCGTCCAGGCTGGTTCTGCGAAGGAAACGGCCGATGGGCGTGATGCGCTTGTCCCCCGTCAGCTTGTAAACGGAGTCCGTCTTGCGTGCCCCACCTGCGCCGGATTCTTTGTTGATGAGTTTGGTAACGTACTCCCGGTGAATACTGTGGTCATTATCTGCATACATCGAGCGGAATTTCAGGAATACAAACTGCTTCCCGTGCTGCCCAACGCGCATCTGGCGAAACAGGATGGGCCCCTTTGAAGTGGCCTTGATGGCGATGGCGATCAACACGCAGAACGGAAGGCAGATCAGCGAAAGAAGTAAGCCTCCGACAATGTCGATGCTGCGCTTCAGAACCAGAAGAGGCTGCTTTCCGCTAGCCTGCGTGGAAAGGTCCGGATAGAGCGCAGGGTTGCTCGGGCGTCCCGGTCCATTCTCATCCCAATCGTCCGGATAGTAGTGGAGAGAAATATTGATGAGGTTAAATTGCTCGAAGGTCAGTTCGTCGCGCAACGTATTGGTGGCTCGGCTCAGAATCGTCATCAGAATCGAGCTCTTGTCGCCAACTGCCAGCCCTGTGAACAATGCGCCGATTGTCGTGCCCGACTTGTACCAGCCGACCAGATCCGTATCGCGGCTCGTCGCGAGCAAAACTGCCATCACGGATTCCAGCGCGGGGGCCGCTTTCTCTGCGTTCTGATTTGCAACCTCGAGCAGCATCAGAACAAACGGCGATTTTGAACGCTCCGTTCGTTTGCGTTCGATTGCGATCACTCGTCTGAAACTTTCCTCATCAAGAACCTTGCGATCTAACGCCGGCTCACTGAGGGGATCAATGAGGTTTATTTGCCGACCCTGCCGTCCCGTATTCACTGTTTCCTCCAAGGCACATGATCTTCTGCTTCCACGTTTTGCAAACCGAGCACTTCTCTAATTTCGTTTTGCTGGAACCGCGAGGGCATAGGTCATTTGAAAGTCTTGCGCAAATTCAATCTCAGCTCTTCACCGCGAGAATACTGAAACTCTTCCAGATTACAGAGAACAATCAAACGTCCGCATCGTCGTTTGGTAACCGATTTGTTGGCCGATAGTAATAATCCGTGTGCGCTGCGTTTTTGGCGCTGTTCAAAACCACCCCAATAAGCTTCTGGGGGGCGAGCGCTTCCAGTCCGCGCTTCAACTGCTTTTTATGGGTGGTTCCCTGTCGCGTTACCAGCAGGATCCCGTCGGCCATGTTCGTCCACACGCTAGTGTCGGCCAGGGGAAGAATCGGCGGCGAATCGATCACAACCCAATCGAACCAGTTCATGAGCTGTTCCATCATCGGGGTCGCTCCACCCGATTGGAGCAGTTCCAGCGAATTCCCCGTTCCGGCTCCCGCAGGGAAGATCCAGATCCCTGGCCCGTCGAGCCGATACATGCTCTTGACCAGCGATCTCTCGCCCTTGAGCCACTCGCAAATGCCGGGCCTGTCCGGAATGCCAAATATCTTCGACTGCGTAGGCCTGCGGACATCCCCTTCCAGCAGCAGCACCTTCTGTTGGGTGCGAAGCGCCAGGGTGCATGCCACGTTCGCCGCCACCATGCTCTTGCCTTCCTGCGGAATCGTGCTCGTAACAAGAACCTTCTTCAGCGGCCGCTGCCGGCGCAGATGCCGCAGACGAACACCAAGAAGATGAAAAGCCTCGCTGGCCGGGCTCTCGTTATCAGGAAGAGACACTAAATGGCTCTCCGGGCCTACTGAGATGCTAAGGACCTCGCACTGCATTGGCCCTTCAGCGCCATCCTCGACGCGCCTTGCATCGCTGAAGGTTGCGGCAGTCACACCAAGAAGATCGGCCGCGATGCCTGATTCAGGCTCCCGGATCGCCTCAGCGGTCGCCACACCACCTTCGGCAACCACCGGCTGATTCCAGGAATTGCGCGAGTCGGCTACCGGACGAGCTGCCCGCCGCGAAACTCTCTGTGCGCTGCAGCAGCTCGGTTGCACGAGCAGCCGTCGCAGAATCATTGCCGTTCCGTTCTGCCTCTGAACGCTGCAGAGCATCAAATATCTGACTCATTTTCCCCCGCTTCTACCGTGATAGGCGTATTCAATTCCGACTCGGATCCGTTGGGTCTTTGCATGGATGCGTAAAGATCGAGGAAAAAATTCTTGGCCCGTTCAAGATCGAGATCCGCAGCCTGCCCGTCTTTTCCCCGCAAGGTGCCGTTCGAGGTCAGGTGGAAATCTCTGGCAACTCCGAGAATGATGTCGGGCGTGATGTGGGGCATTTGCTGAGCGTATCCCGTGATCAGTGCGTTCTCGCAAATCGTGTTGATCAGCCTTGGAAATCCCTTGGAATACTGATGGATTGTCTTCACGGCTTCCGGTGAGAACAACCGATCGGTCCCGGAAGTATCGCCGGCGATCATCAGGCGCTCCTGGATGTACTTTCCGGTATCCTGCTCCTCGAGTGGCGAGAGGTGTGCGCGCAGCGCGATCCTCTGCTTCAACGGCCGCAGCTCAAACGAGTCGAGTTTCAAATCAAGTTCAGGTTGTCCCACGAGTACGATCTGAAGAAGCTTGTCGTCGTTTGTCTCGAGGTTCGAAAGCAAGCGAATCTCCTCCAGAAGCTCCATTGAGAGATTGTGTGCCTCGTCCACAATCAATACCGTGGTGAGTCCCTGCAGGCCCCGCGAGGTGACATATTTGCTCAATTCAATCAGGAGCGAACTCTTGCTCTGCTGCGCGTCCGCCTTGATGCCGAAGTCCGAGGCCACGTAGTGCAGAAACTCCATCGAAGACAACCGGCAGTTGAACAAGTATGCATACGAAATCTCGCTGCTCGACTTAAACAGTTGGAGCAGGCAACGGAGCATCAGAGTCTTGCCGGTTCCCACTTCTCCGGTCACCACGACTACCCCTTTGTGCCGTACGATGCCGTAGTAAAGAGCAGCCAGGGCCTCGTTGTGACGCTCGGTGGCAACAAAGCACGAGGGGTCCGGCGACAGGTCGAATGGGTTTCGCTTGAGATTGTAAAAGCTCTTGTACATAGAAAGTCGTCTACTATCCTCGTAAGAAGCTGACAGCGGATCCAGCCGCAATTGCTACGGCAACGACCGCTGCCGTAGCCCATCCCATGACCATGCGTTTCTTCTGTCTTTCCTGCTCCCCAGGTTTCTCGATCTCGGGGATTTCTGCCATCACTTTGACCGGGAGAAGCGCCTTCAGTTCCTTCTCCCCGTGCATGCGATCGTCGAAAAACTCAATGAGGAAAACGATCACGCAGCCCAATCCAAGGCCCGCCATAATCCCCATGGTGCAGAACTTCATTCGGTTCGGAAAATCCGGTTTCACAGGAAGACTTGGCGAGTCGAGGATCGTGAATCGCTCTCCCTGTTGCAGCGCTTCCATGCTGGTGGCCATCACCGATTGATCCTTCTTCTTCAGAAGGTCGTTGTAGTTTGCCTTCGATTGCTCATATCCACGGCTGACTTCATCAAGCTGCTGTTCCGTAGCGGGTTCCGAGTTCAGCCTGCCCTGGTACTCGTTGATGCGCTCCTCAATCCCGGCTATCCCCCGTTCCCGGCTTGCGATCTCAAGCTGATTCGCCTGGAGTTGGCTTTGCAGCTGGAGCAGCGGAGTGGACTCCGTTTCGTTTCCCGCCTTTGACGGAGTTCTCGGGGCCGCGAGAAGATCATCCCTCTGCTTCTCTGTCTTGGCGATCTGCGCCTTTACCTTCTGTACGTCGGGATAGGAGTCCGTGTACCGCGAGCTCAGATCTGTCAGCTCGCCTCTCAGCCTGGTCAGTTCCTGGTCCAGTGAGGTCACTTCCGTTGGCGCCCCATCGACGGAACGACCCGATGCATAACGGTTCTTGTACTGCTCGATCAGCGACTGGAAATAGACGCGCTGTTGCTTGGCGGTGTTTAATGCATCCTGCTGGTTCTGCAACTGCCCCTGCAGACCCGCAAGGATTTGAAGATTGCTGGCCTGCTGGCTCGGCAGCGCTCCCTCGTGCGCGGCCTCGAACTGTTTGACCTTTGCTTCCTGAACTGCGAGCGCCGCACGCGCATCTTCAAGCTGTTGTTCAATGAAATTCGTGGTGCCCTGAGACTGCTCCTGCTGAACCCTGTTGTTTTCGTTGATGAACAATTGGGTCAATTCGCTCGTGACCTTCTGAGCCAGAACCGGGTCGTGCGCAGAAAAACTCACCCGGAAGGCGGTGATTTCGTTGTTCCGTGCATCCCGAACAAGCTCGACGGGACCGATGTCCTTGCGCATCCTGTCGACCTTGTCATCGTCGGTCTTAAGGGCCTCGGAATGAGCGTAAAGGCCGAGCTTGTTAATGATGATCAGCAACCGGGTTCGGCTGAGAATCTGCTGCGTAATGCTTTGCATCCGATCCTGCAGGTTCTCGTTCACGTTGCGAGCCACATAGTTCTCCGGCATCGTCGGCTGTTCAACCAGAATCTGCGTGCTCGATTTGTAGGAGCTCGGCAAGAACCAGCTGCTTCCCCAGACAATCAGCCAGCCGAAAAACACTGGCACGAGGAAGTACATGTGACGGCGACGCACAATGTCGGCGTATCGCTCAAAATCCGGCTGTCCTAATTCTTGTTCTTCGATTTGCTCGGGCATCGTTAACGTCCTATTGGTCGGGAGAATTGATAGCTCACTGAGGCATACTCGCGATTCGAATTGGGATACAGCAGCGAGGTTGTCCCAAAATTGCCATACGTCTGGTGAAAGTGGCCGTAGCCAATCGCCACATGGAAGAGTTCGTGGAAGCTCCGCTCCGCATGCGCCGTAGCTGAGACCGTATGGCCGCCGGGGTCATAGACCGACTCGGCTGGCGTCACGTTTTTGAAGAGCGCGTAGGTGCCGTTCACGCCGATGCTCCATGCGGGCGTTAGCTTTCGCCGTGCGCTAAGGCCGGCAACATTCGAGTGGTACGCGCCGACAAGGCCTCCCGCGCCCGAAACCACGTGGGAGTAATCAGCGGAGAAGCTCATGCGGGCTGTCTGGTAGCCGACGCTTCCTCGCACCGCTGGTGTCCATGCCGCTGAAGTAACCCCGGTAGGATCGACAGAGCTATAGCGCTGTGGACCGCCAAGGATCGAAAGGGAGATGGTGCTGGTGATATACCGCGTGTAGAACACAGAGATCGTATTCGTATCCGTGTTTGTCTGCACGGGGTTTGTAGAGATCTTTGAGTATTCGTAGATGAGGCCCAGGTATTGCCCCCGCGATAGCCGACGGCTCCAGAATGCCGATCCTCCGGCAGACTCCGAATCGCTCAGGCCCGGTGCGCTGGCCGCGCCCGAATAGTGCAGAAAGGAGTAGTTGCCGCCTGCGCCGATCATCGCATTCCTGCCGTATTGATATTCCAATCCGCCGCTGGAGCTGTTTTCCAGCATGTTGTCGAAGGGATACACATAAACCGAAGTTGAAGAGGGTGAGCCAGGGGAAATGCCGCCGTTGCCGAACGGATTGGCCTGATTGAACAGGTTGTTGTTCTGGTTAAAGCCGTCCCTGAGCTCTACCACTGCATAGCGGCCCAGATTGTATCGAAATTCATGCGCTGCCGTTTTGCGTCACGCCATTCAGCTGCGTGGTCTTCTGATACAGGCTGAATCCCGAGCTGTAGCTCAACGACATCGACTCACGAGGCGCCCGACGATCGATTGAGATGTTGGGAACAATCGAGTAGCTCGAATCGCCGACCTCCTGGGCGCCAACGCCCGGTTCGATGTTGTCGTTGTATGAGCCCGTCACAACCAGCCCGGCCCGAAGGAAGTTCGATCGATTCTCCGCACCTACATTGCCGGGATAGGCACCCCCGCTCACCGGCGGCGGAGTCATCATCCGCGTGTCGTCAAGATTCGTCGGACCACCCGAAGCGCTGGGCTGGACCTGGGAAAAGAGCGGCATCGCCACCGCAATGGAGAAACAAAAGCACGCGATTCTGAACATGTTGCCACCCTTACGGAACGATGATCGTGTCGTTTGGCTCAAGCCTGACGTTCTGACTGGGGTTCTTCCCCTTGATGAAATCCTTGTAGTTGAAATTGATGCGGCTCTCCCGGCCGTCAGGGCTCTTTCGCAGGATGTACACACCGGATTTCTTGGCGAAATCCTTGAAGCCCCCAGCCGTTGCGATCGCATCCATAATCGTCGTGGCCGCTGTCAGCGGATAGGAACCCGGCCTGTTGAATTCCCCAAGCATGTTGTACTTTCTGCTATTCACCTGCTGGACGATGACCGAGACTTCGGGTGTGGTGATGAAGTTCGTCAGTTTCGCGGTGATGTCCCGTTCCAATTGCAGAGGTGTGCGACCGGCAGCTTGTATCTCGCCCACGAGCGGCAATGAGATCTTGCCATCGGAGCGCACCGGAACCGACTTGGTCAGATCCGGCTCCTTCCAGACGCTGATCGCGAGCATATCGTCATTGCCGATAATGAAGTTTTCGTCGTGGGGCTTGTCACTTGCGTCCGACTGCGTACTCTGATTTGCCGCCGGCGCATTTTCACCCGTGGTGGAGGACGGTGCTTGGCCTGAAATGGAACCCACAGAAATCACGATCAATCCAAGAACAACGCCCTTCAAAGTACTGCATTTCATAGCAACTCCTGTCGATCAACTTCTGGCGTGCTGAAGCCTCGTTCAACTCTCTTCGCCACTGTTGATTGATTCTTCAATCGCCAGCCACCCAACTGCGCTGGGGTGAATCTGAGGGTCTTTGTCCTTCGGGGTAGACAGAGACGACATTTCGCTCGGCTACAGGCTCAACATCCAGGGCGTCGATTTCGACCGAGACGGCCTGCGCCAACATATCCACAGAGAGAACCAATCTGAACAAGTTCTTTTTCCGCGTGAGAATGCCCTCTACACCTTCCAGGGATCCACGTATCACCCGAACTCGCTCGCCGCAGCGAAGAAACGGATGTGGCTCGACGTTAAACGGACCTTCAACGGTCCTGCGGATTGCCTCGATCTCCTCCTCAGGGACCGCGGCGATACGTTCCCCACGGCTGATGATCATATAAACGCCTGGGGTCGTTAGAACCGGGAGTCGGCGCTCATGGGCGCCGCGAACAAAAACGTAGCAAGGAAACAGCGGCAACGACAGAACCTTGCGCCGGTCCTTCCACCGTCGAGTCGTCTCGTATAGCGGCAGAAAAACCTCGAAGCCCTTCGTCTTGAGCATCTCGCCTATGGTCTTTTCATGCTGGTGGCGCGTGTACACCGCGCACCAGGGAGACCCTGCATTCAATCGCGTTTCCCTGCACTGTAGAGTCACCACTTGCGCGTTACCCTCCGTTGCCACTTGCACTTGCGGTTGAATCAGGGACAAAGCTTCGCCCTGTGGGCTACATGCCCAATGTTTTTTTTAAATCCCTTTGGACGTCCGAATCTCTCTTAACTCCGTGCCTTACAGCTCAAAACCGGGAAGCGGAGAGAGCCTGTCCAATAGTCGGTGACTTGGGAGGGTTAAACAATGCCCTATTAGGGTCGCCGAAGTAGCTCTGCGGTAACCAACCCGAGGGTACTCGAAGTAACGACAATCTGCTTACCCCCATTGCAATCCAAAATCCTGATTCCAAAAGTCGATCCGTATGCAGTACCACATTGCCTTTCTAACTCAGATCGGGCACGCCGGATTGTTACCTTCGGGGCAGTCGTGCCATGCCTTTCGGCCTATAACCCTCAATTGTGTACGCGTAGGAGTTGGCGGCTAAACTGCAGGCCGATCACTTCCTCGGCACCGAAAATCACGATCCTTGCGATCCAGTTCTCCAACTCCCGAATGTTCCCCGGCCACGTCCACCGCTGTAGGGCCTCCAGAGCATTTCCGCTGAGGTGTGGGACCGACCGACCAAATTCACGTGCAAACTTCCCCAGCAGACACTCGCAAAGCTGAGGGATGTCTTCTTTGCGTTCGCGCAGCGGAAGAAGTTGCAAGTGATAGTGAGCAAACGATTTCAGGAACCTCTCGAGGAAACAACCCTGCGCCGGCCCGGTATTCAAGTCGACACACGAGGAACACACAATGCGTGCATCCACGGCCCGGTCCTCTGAGCCATCACAAAGTCGGTAATGTCCACACGCAAGCGTCTCCGCCAGTTTCCGCTGTAAGGTCAGGTCCATATCACCGATCTCGTCGAAGAAGAGCGTCCCACCCGACGCCAGGCCAATCGAACTGCATGTATCTCGTACCTTGGCTCTTGCACCGCTCTCATATCCGTAGATCGCGCATTCCAGGCTTCCTGGCTGAGCAGCACAATTCAGCTTCAAGAAAGGTCCCTCTCTGCGACGCGAAGAACTATGCAAAAACCGGCCGATCAATTCCTTGCCTGTTCCGCTCTCTCCCTCGATCAGAACCGGAAGATCGTCGTGAAACGCTCGCTCGATCTGCTCGCGAATTCCGCGCATTCCGGCCGTGGATCCAAAAATGAATTCCGAGCTGGGAATCCGGATGTTCTCTACGGTTTGGATAGTTTCTGTAGGCATGGGGGTTGCCAGCTAACTCATCTCCTTGCAAGAGCATGACCAATAGTGTTGAAAACAGAAGAAACATTTCAGCCGCTTTCGGCTGGATTTCACCGGGAATAGTTGAGTTTTGCCTGCGCTCCCAACCGGCTCCGTGCGGAGTATGCAAGACTTTGCATACTTTTACCGCGGATGTATGCAAACGATTGCCACTTGAACGCCGGCTGACACCATGCATTCCATCCAGATAGACGCAAAAAAGGGGTCTTCACCGACAGCGAAGGTGGATTGAACGCCTTTGCTGATTAAGCAGGTCGGCTCCATGACGAAGCCTTGGGCGCAAGGCGATGCTGCTGGATCTTGTAAAGCAGCCCTCGGTAGCTGATGTTGAGATACTTTGCCGCGTGTCGCCGGTTCCAGCCCGAGACCTCCAGCGCATCCTTGATCATTTTGGCCTCGGCACGATCCTTCATGTCGCGAACAACCGAGCGCATACCGGTGTTTTCGATCAGTGGCGCTCGAATTGGCTCATCCACTGACGCCCGATCTTCGGATGCAATCTTTGTTTCCAGTTCGCGAATTGCATTGTCCGCATCGCGCATCGTCATGGTACGGGTAACAAAATTCCGGAGTTCACGCACGTTCCCGCGCCAGTCGTAACGCAGAACTGCGTCCATCAATCGCGATGGGAAGGGGACATCATGACCTTTCCGCGCCGTTCCATGCAGCCGTCGGACAGTCTCCTCAATCAGGTAGGGAATCTCTTCACGGCGTTCCCGAAGTGGCGGCACATGGATGGTAAAAACATTCAACCGGTAAAACAGGTCCTCACGGAACGTCTTGCCGATCAGCGCATCCTCGATTTGCACATTCGTGGCCGCAAGTACACGCACGTCCACCTTGCTGCTTTCGCGCGCACCCAGACGATTGAACTGGCCGTCCTGAAGCACATGCAGAAGCTTGGCCTGCATCTGCGCGCTCATCTCGCCAATCTCGTCGAGCAGCAAAGTGCCGCGATGGGCCTGTTCAAATTTGCCCGGCTTGTCCTTGATGGCGCCCGTGAATGCACCCTGGTGGTACCCAAACAATTCGCTTTCGAGCAAATCAGCCGGTAATGCGGCGCAATTCACGTTCACGAAATGATGCTGCGCGCGCCGCGAATGCTTATGAATCAGGTGCGCGATCACTTCCTTGCCGGTACCGCTCTCGCCAAGGATCAGAACCGGAGCATCCACATCCGCCAGCAGTTGGACCTGTCGATAGATCTTCAACATCGATGGCGCAGCCGCAAGGAAGTACCTTTCGTCGCCCAATTCCTCGAGAATCACTCCCGATGCCTGGGAGATCGCACGAGCTGGTTCGACCATGCTCGAACATCCCGGTCCCTGCGCGAACCCCACGGGGATTGGATTACAGACCTGATCCAGCATCGACAGGACATCGCCCTCGACAAGCGGCCTCTCCAGGAAAAGTCCAACTCCCAAAGCTGCGGCCTGGCTCCTGGCGTGCCGCTCGCCTACACCGTAAACAAGGCATACGGCGGGCTTCGAAGAAGCTCGAAGAGCGATGTGGAGACCAGAAGAGCTCGTCGCTGGCGACCACTCCAGGATTACGAGATCCGGTTCGACTCCATTCTCGAGAAGAATTCGCGCCTGTTCGCAGCCAGGAGCTTGCACCAGCAGGTGGCCGGCCCTCGCCATGACTTCATTGAGAACGGTACGCGTTTCGGCAGATCGAAGAATGCCGAGAACAAGTAGATTTGATCTCACAAGGCACCCGAGGGGGAGGGATTTTTCCAATCGCAAATCGGGCTTTGCGTCATCTACCCAGAGGACCCTGGGCTAGTGACGCGAGCATCGCTCTGCATCGGTCCGCCGATGTGTTCACTCGGGTCAGTCTGCACTAAATCCTGGAGACCACCGAACCAAGAAGGAGGCGGCTGAAGGCCGTGCACCCTCAAAAAACCTCAGTGCCCGCCGATCGGAACGAAACACACAATTTCGACGGACCACACAATGCGGAGTTCTTAATGGGCCGATTCTTCCAACGGGTCCAACCACGCGAACCTGTTTGGAGTCTCAACAGTAGGATAGGCACGTGGATGAGTCAATAAAACTTTAGTAATAACCAAACGGTTAAGTTGCTGAAAAAGCACCTGTTTTCAGCGTCTTGCCCCTCTCTGACATGGGGTAAGTTACCGTCCGCTTTTTAATCAGTCTGCAATGCGATCAGGCGCTGGCCTGATGCACCTGTCCAGTGACAATACTGATTTCCACAGCGAGCGTATGAATCTCCTGAGGCGGCAGCATGATCGCCGAGTCCAGGATGTTGCCGCCTTCAACACAGAGCATACGGCGCCATTCATCTGCGCCGAAATCCGCCATCGAAGCCGCCCCATCGCGCCAGGGATTCCAGACAATCGTCGAATTCGAGTTCCGCTTCTCGGTCTTCAACGTTCGCCGAAGCACCTCATCCACAATCTCGACTGGCCCTGAAGTTCCAACAAAGGCACTGTCGGTCTGCGCCGAAAGGCGAAGCTCTCCCATTTGCGTCTTTCGGCGGTTTCCGTCCCGGTTATCCAAATAAGCAACTCTATCCAGGCCCCTTATCCCCACCTGTTCCACATCGCCAACATCGAAGTAGGTGTGCAAAGCCTCCTCGAATTGAAGCGTTGACTGGCCTGTATTCTTCATCCTCAGTTCCAGTTTCAGTCGCGCTCCAACCGTGATTCGGTATTCCAGTCGAAAATCGAAAGGCCACCATCTTCGCGATGCTTCGTCGCTTTCGGTGGAGAGATACACGCACACCGATTCGCTCGGCATCTCTGTGATTGACTCGAGATGCCAGTCCTTCGTGCGCACAAACCCATGAGCCGGTGCCTGCGGATCGCCTGCCTTCGCACGAAACCAGGGAAAACACACGGGGATTCCGCCGCGGATTGCTTTCCCATCCTCCCAGCGAGACTTCTCGCTCACAAAGAGCGCCTCGCCCGTGCCCGCCGGCTTCCACGCGGTCAATTGCGCCCCATGCAGGTAGACCTCCGCGGTCGCTGCGGAAGTTCCAATCTGAATCTTTGGCAATCCACCATTTCCGGACGTAATCTGCGCGACGCCGGGAATGCCAAGGCTTTTGTTCAGAGCGAGGATTCTCGCATCGTTTGGCATGCTTTCCTTTTTTCTCCCCGACCAAACCAGTACAAGCGCCGAAATGCAATCTCCCCGTGCGACGATTCATTTCGCTTACGGCTTGTAGTCCTTCGTCCCGGTCACTTCCACCACGGCCTGCACCGGCAGCTTGTCGCTCGAACCACCCGCGAGGACGCGAACTTTTTCCTTCTCTACGCGCCAGACGTGATCCGGCGTGTCCCAGTACGCCAAATCACGCGCTTTCAACTCGAGTGTTACATCCTTCTCTGTGCCGGCATCAATGCGCACCCGCTTGAATCCCTTCAGTTCCAATTGTGGACGCGTCACCGCCGATCCCAGGTGTTGCACATACATCTCGACCACTTCGTCGCTGGCGCGTCTCCCAGTGTTCCTTACCTTCACGTGCACCTGAACACTCCCATCCGGATCCATTTGCGTCGCGCTCGGGCTCACTCCGTTGTATGCGAAAGTCGTGTAGCTCAATCCGTAGCCAAACGCATACAGCGGCTTCTCCTTGCTGTACATGTATGTGCGTCCATTCAGCAGGTTGTAATCGAGAATGGGCAGCAACTGCGCGTCTCCCGTAGGCCATGTCTGGTTGAGACGTCCTGCCGGTGAGAAATCGCCAAACAGAACATCTGCAAGTCCGTGCCCTTCTTCCTGGCTGTTATGTGTCATGTGCACAATCGCGGGCACATTCTGCTGGCTCCATACAATCGCATAAGGAAAGCTCGACCGCAGCACCTCGATCGTTTTCGGATTGGCTGCGAAGACCTTCTTCACCAACTCTTCCTGTTCCAGCACAATGGTCTTGCGATCCACGTCCTCTTTGCCGTTTGAAGGTGTCGGGCACTGATCCCAACCCGCATTGCACACGGGATGATTGCCGACAACCACGATCGCGACATCCGCCTGCTTCGCCAGCGCGGCCGCCTCGTTCTCATCCGAGCCATCTGCAAACAGCACCTTCACGCTCTTGCCGGCAGCTTCATGAATTCCATCCAGGATCGTCACGTTGTACGGCCACGTCCCGCTGTACCAGTCCTGCAGCACCGTATCGACCCATGGCCCGATCACCGCGATCGTCTTCAACTTCGCCTTGTCGAGCGGCAGTGTGTTGTTTTCATTCTTCAGCAGCACGATCGATTCATCGGTCGCCTGTCGCGCCAGTTCCCTGCTTGATTCGCGCTCCCACGGCGGAACCTCGCCCTTCCCTTGCCGGCCAATTGCTCCATAAGGATCCACGCCGGAAGCGTCCATCTCGCCCAGCCGCAGATACAGCCTCAGCAGATTCCTCAGCGACGCGTCCATATCGGCTTCCGTCAGCAACCCATCCTGCAGCGCCTTCGTCAGGTCCGGCTTGTACGTGTCCAGAAAGTGATTGATCCCTGCTTTCACCGCCGCCGCCGATCCGTGCTCTTTGTCCGGGAACGCCTTGTGCGCCGTGATCAGCAGTCCCAGCGCCCCGCCATCCGTGCAGATCAAGCCGTCATTGCCCCACTCCTTGATCATCACGTTTTTCAGCACTGGGTTCACCGTCATTGGCGTTCCGTTCCACGCGTTATACGACGCCATCACCGCGCGCGATCCGCCTTCTTCAAATCCCATGCGAAACGGCACCGAGTAGTACTCCCTAAAGAGTCGTTCATCGAAATCAGAAGACGTATGCGTGCGTCCGTTTTCGTTCTCATTCGCCATGAAATGCTTCATCAGTGAAGCGGCCTGCCAGTGCTTCGGATCCGGTCCCTGCAATCCGTGAATGAACGCGACTGTCAGCGTTCCCACAAGGTACGGATCCTCGCCCATCGATTCTTCCGTTCGCCCCCAGCGTGGATCACGGCTCAAATCCGCATTGGGCGCACGCACCACTACGCCTCCGCGATCCCACGTCGGATTCTGATAGAAGTAGCGCGTCTCGTAGCCCTCCAGCGCGCCAATCTTCTTCAGCAGGTCCGGGTCCCAGGTTGCTCCCAGTCCTTTCTCCTGCGGAAAGGTCGTCGTCGGCGCAGGCTGCCTACCGCGAGCAGCCCAACTCGCCGGTCCGCCCAGCGCCTCGCCATGAAGCCCTTCCACCTGCCCAGAGAAGACGATCCCCAGTCGCTCGATCTTCGGATGATCCGACATCAGCGACACCTTCTCGTCGAGCGTCAACCGCCCCAGCAAATCCTGAATGCGCGCATCGTCCGAAAGTGAAGTATTACGGAAGGGATAATCGCTCTGGGCCCGCGCCATCGTCGCCGCCCAACCCATCACAACCAAAGTCATTACCCAAATCCCACATTTGCTCGCAGCCAGGCGCATACCGAATCCCCCTCAGATCGAACACCGAAGATTACCACGCCAGAATTCCGCAGCGCACTTGAGTAAATCGATTGATACGCAAGGCGCAATATCACTTGACCTCCGCGCCGCAAAACAAAAAGAGCGAAGCGCTCATTGCGCCTCGCTCTTCTGATCCCTGATCTCTGATCCCTCTATGACCCCTGACCTCTGATCCCTGCTCTCTGCTCTCTGCTCTCTGATCCTGTCTGATCTCTGACTCTCTGATCCCTTTTTCTCAATACAGCCGGAAATTGACCTCGATGCTCATCATTACCGGCACCGGCGTATTGCCCTTCATCGCCGGCTTGAACTTGTACTTTCTTACTGCTTCGAGCGCCTTTTCATCCAGCCCCATTCCCAGCGGCCGAACCACCCGCGGATTCTGCGGATTGCCCTGCGCATCCACGATCAATGAAATCAGGCAGACTCCCTGGTACTTGGCGCGCCGTGCTTCATCCGAGAACTCAGCTTCCGGCGTAAAGATCGGGATCGGTGCTGAAACTCCACCACCGATGTGATACACGCCGCCGCCGGTATTTCCACCGCTGCCCGGTCCAAATCCGTTGCCATTGCCCGAACCGATTCCCCCGCCATAGCCGCTGCCCATGCCACCGCCGCCGCCCGAGCCATTTGAGGCAAGCTGTACATTGGCGGAGTTCTTCACCCCGAAATTCACCATCTGCGGGTTATCCGGCAGAGTGATGTCCTTCTGCACATTGATAGCTGGCTGGAATGCCAATTTCGGCTTATCCAGGATCGGCACCATCGGAGGCGTAATCGGATCCTTCATGCGCGGAGGCAGCTTGCCCTTCATGGGATCCACAATGTCGTGTGAACCACCGCCACCGCCGCCGCCCGCCGGAGTAGTCAGCTTCGGCGCCTTCAGAATGTCGCTGACATCCACATTCGTTAGATTCACCGCCGGCTTAACAACCGGATGAATGATCGTGAGACCAAGCCAGATGGCCAATGCCAGGATCGCGAGATTCACAACACTCGACGTACCCACGGCCCATGGGTTCGCCTTGACCGCCATCAGGTCCGGGACCGGTATTGGCTTCGACGTCAGAACCAGGGGTGGAAGTTTGGGAGGGAAAAAAACGTCGTGGATGTTTTCGTAGAGCTCTTTCCAAATTGGCTTCTCTTCGAAAGCCCTTCCCAGGAACGAGTCAAGCTCATGACCTTCCATCGAGGGTAAGTCGTCCTTTGTCTCAGAAGCCGGCTGGATTAAAACGTCGTTTGCCATAGTTGCCGATACTGGCCCTCTCGGCAGCGACTGCCCTGGGTGGCTATCGCTGGCTTCCTGGTCCGTCCTTCCATTATGCTCGACATTGCCCATCCTTGTCTTTAGATGAACGGACGAGGCGTTTTGGCTTGTCGCGCCCTCCAGAGACTCGTATTTCTCCGAAGTAAAAGTTCCCATAAACGATAGACGGCCTCAGAGATCAGTTGTTACCTTAAAAATCTTTCCCGCTCCTTTACACTAAACATTCAAGATCTTTTTCGAGCACCAGGGAGTTCCAATGTCTCCAGCGCCGGAGTTGAAGGCGACCTTGACCTTGCCGCAAACTGCATTCCCCATGAAGGCGAATCTGCCTCAGAATGAGCCTCTTCGGCTCAAAAAGTGGGCCTCCATCCGCCTTTATGACAAGCTGCGCGAAACCGGCGCCGGCCGCCCCGCTTACCTTCTCCACGACGGACCTCCCTACGCCAACGGCCCCATCCACCTGGGTCATGCTTTGAACAAGGGTTTGAAAGATTTTGTCGTCAAGTCGAAGACCATGGCTGGCTTCGATTCCCCCTACGTCCCCGGCTACGATTGCCACGGCCTGCCCATCGAGATCAAAGTCGACGAACAGCTCGGCCGCAAGAAACTCGAAATGCCCGTCCCCGAGGTGCTCGCAGCCTGTCGCGCCTACGCACAGAAGTACGTTGACCTGCAAACCTCGCAGTTTGAGCGCATCGGGTGCTTCGGCCGCTGGGAAAAGCCCTACATGACCATGGCCCGCGACTACGAAGCCCGCACTCTGGAGGCCTTCTACGGCTTCCTCGAGAAAGGCTTCGTCTACCGCGGACTCAAACCGGTTTACTGGTGCATTCACGATCGCACCGCCCTCGCCGAAGCCGAGGTCGAATACGAGCAGCACACCAGCCCATCCATATATGTGCGCTACCGGATGACTTCCGACGCGGCAGCGCTCGATCCCGCCCTCGCCGGCCGCGATGTCTACACCATCATCTGGACCACGACCCCCTGGACCATCCCCGCCTCCATGGCCGTCGCCTTTCACCCCGACTTCGAATACGTCGCCCTCGCGACCGAGGACCTCGGTTCGCAACCCACAAAATTGGGTGACCCCGGTCCCTCGCATTTGGGGACAGGGGATGATGCGAAGTCGACAGGGCCGGGTGCCCCATCCTTGCGAGTCCGGCGAGCCACAGGCGCAAGGGTGGGAAAGCACGACTTCAACGGACCCGTCTACATCGTCGCCGCCGAACTCGCCCCCGCCGTGATCGCCGCCTGCAAACTAGGCGCAACCGCCGAACTCGCCCGCTTCAAAGGCAGCGCGCTCGAGCACACCACCTTCAAACATCCCTTCCTTGAGCGCAGCATCCTCGGCGTTCTAGCCACCTACGTCACCGCCGACCAGGGCACAGGCGCAGTCCACACCGCTCCCTCCCACGGTGCTGACGACTTCTACACCGGTCAGCGGTACGATCTGGACCAGACCTGCCGCGTCGATGCCTCCGGCCATCTTCACGTCGATCCAGACGCCTGGCCCCACGCCTCGCTCCCTCCCTTCGAGGGGAAAAAAGTCTGGGCCGCCAACCCGATCATCGTCGCCATGCTTGAAGAGCAGCGCGCCCTGCTCGCCGTCTCTGACCTTGAGCACTCGTATCCCCATTGCTGGCGCTGCCACCATCCCGTCATCTTTCGCGCTACCGAGCAGTGGTTCATTTCTTTGGACACGCCCATCAAGTCCCTCCAAAACGAGGAGAAAACCTACCGCCAGCTGGCGATCGAAGAAATCGACAAAGTTGTCTGGGACCCATCCTGGGGCAAGGAGCGCATCACCAACATGATCGCCACGCGTCCCGACTGGTGCATCAGCCGCCAGCGCATCTGGGGCGTGCCCATTGCCGTGTTCATGTGCGAAGGCTGCAATCAGCCCATCATCGACGCCGCTCTCGATCGCACGATCATCGGTCTTTTCGAACGTGAAGGCGCGGATGCCTGGCACACCACGCCGATCTCCGAGCTGCTTCCAGCCGGGACGAAATGTTCTCACTGTGGCGGCGCAACCTTCCGCAAAGAGACCGACATCCTCGACGTCTGGTTCGACTCCGGCACAAGCTGGTTCGCCGTCTGCGAATCCGACCCCGACCTGCGCACCATCTATAAGGCCTTCCAAAACCAGAATGCCCCAGAAGGCACGAAGCGTCAGGGCACGACTTCAGTCGTGCCGAAAGGCGCAGAAAGAATTGAGGGGGCTTTAGCCCCTGAAGTCCTCTATCTCGAAGGCGGCGATCAGCACCGCGGCTGGTTCCACTCCTCGCTGCTCACTTCCGTCGCCCTCCGCGGCCGCGCACCCTACTCCCACGTTGCCACCGCCGGTTGGACCCTCGACGAACAAGGTCGCGCCATGTCCAAATCCCTTGGCAACGGCGTCGACCCCGTCGACATCGCCGACCGCATGGGCGGGGAGATCGTTCGCCTCTGGGTAGCCTCCATCGACTTCCGCGAAGACATGGCCGCCAGCGAAAACCTCATGGCCCGCTGTGCCGAGCTCTATCGCAAGGTGCGCAACACCTTCCGCTTTCTTCTCGGCAATTTACATGGCTTCGACCCTCTACTCCAGAGGGTCAAAGAAGCGGAGCTTCTGCCACTCGATCAGTACATGCTCGCCCGCACCCGCGAGCTGACCGAAAAGATCCTCGGCTGGTATGAGGACTTCGAATTTCATCGCGTCTACCAGGCCATCAACGACTTCGCCATCGTCGATCTCAGCTCGTTCTACCTCGACGTCCTCAAAGACCGCATGTACACCTTCGCGCCCACGAGCCATGCGCGCCGCTCCGCGCAAACGGTCCTCTGGCAGATCACCGAAGCCCTCGTGCGCCTCGTCGCGCCAATCATGAGCTTCACCGCCGACGAGGTCTGGGAGTATCTGCCTTCCATCCCCGGCCGCGAACCCAGCGTCCACCTCGCGCTGTTCCCCAAACCCGAGGAGATTTTTTCCCAGGATCCGACCAAGCTGCTTGAAGAGTGGAAGAGGCTGTTTTCCATCCGCGACGAGGTCTTCGGCGCCATTGAGCTCGAACGTAAACAGGGACGCATCGGCAAAGGGCTGGGAGCGAGGGTCGAGATCCTTGCCAACTCCTCCGACGCGCAAATTCTGAACTCATTTTCAAAAGAATCGCTGCAGGAATTTTTCAACATTTCGGCGATCGAAATCCGTGCAGCCAAAGGAGTCGAAGCACAGGGCGATTCGCTCGCGCCTCCGTCGGCATTGGCATTTGCGGCCACCGGCACAAAATGCAACCGCTGCTGGCGTTATACAAGTGACACTGCAAATTACGGCGTTTGGGAGAATGTCTGCGAGCGCTGTCGCGGAGCACTTCACGAAATGGGAGTCCCTGAATCAACCGCGGAGGCCGCCCAGTGAGCTCGCGCGCACCACAAAATCCTTGTTCCCTGTTCCCTGATCCCTGTTCCCTGCTTTGGGAGGCCGCCCAGTGAGCTCGCGCGTGCCACAAAATCCTTGTTCCCTGTTCCCTGATCCCTGTTCCCTGCTTTGAGCCCCCGTCGCCGCGCAAACTCCCTTGGCTCCTGCTCATCTCCGCTGTCATCGTCGCCGCCGACCGGATCACCAAAATAATCGTGTCTTCCCGTGTCCCGCTCGGCGAAGGCATACCTGTCATTCCCGGCTTCCTCCGCATCACGCACTGGCTCAACGAAGGCGCAGCGTTTTCCCTCTTCGCCGACTCCGCGTCACCCAATGCCGTCCGCTGGGGTCTGATCGCCTTTTCAGCGCTTGCTGCCATCGCCGTCCTGATCGCGCTTATCCGCCTCGGCGGCCGGATAACCCTCGTCACGGTCGCGCTTGCCCTGGTACTGGGAGGAGCGCTTGGCAACCTGCACGACCGCGTCTTATATGGCTCCGTCGTCGACTTCATCGAAATCCACATCTTCGGCTACCATTGGCCGGATTTCAATGTTGCCGACAGCTCCATCGTCATTGGCGCCTGCCTCCTGCTCCTCGACTCCCTCTTCACCCGGAAGTCCTCAGAATCTCTCGATTCGGTCGAAATCCAATAGACTTCCCCCGCTCGTCACTCCGGAACTCCGCCTGGTAACTTTGCGTATTACCAATGTGCGCCCCAGTACCCTAAAATGGCGGATGTGTCATAAGGGCCCGTGGTGAAAATCCGTTTTGAAAGGGCACGACTTTAGTCGTGCCGAGGATGAAATGAGAATCGATCCCTCTTCCCCTTTGCGCCGTGTGCGCTTTGCTCTCGCATGTTGTCTCATCGCCGCCATCACCGTCGCCGCTACCCTAACCCACGCCCAACGCCTCCCATCCACCGTTCGCCCGCAGCATTACTCCCTCACCCTCACTCCCGATCTCAAGGCCGCCACATTTTCCGGCTCTGCAGTCATCGACGTCACGCTTACCGAGCCCGCCGACTCCATCACCCTCAACGCCCACGACCTCACGTTCGAGTCCGTCAAAATCAGCGCCGCGGGTAAGGATCAGACCGCTTCCGTTTCACTCGACAAAGAGAAACAGCAAGCCACTTTCACCGTTCCAGACAAGCTTCCCGCCGGGAAAGCCCAAATCTCCGTCCAATACACTGGAATCCTGAATGGCGAGCTGCGTGGCTTCTACCTCTCGAAAACCCCCCGCCGGAACTACGCCGTCACCCAATTCGAGTCCACCGATGCGCGCCGTGCTTTCCCCTCCTTCGATGAGCCCGCCTTCAAGGCCACCTTCGATATCTCCCTCATCGTCGATAAGGACGACACCGCCATTTCCAATGGGCCCATCGTCAGCGACTCCCCGGGCCCCGGCGCAGACAAACACACCCTCAAGTTCCTCACCACTCCGAAGATGTCCACCTACCTCGTGGCCTTCCTCGTAGGCGATTTCCAGTGCAGCTCCGGCGAACAAGACGGCGTAGCCATCCGCACTTGCGCCACTCCCGATAAAGTCGCCCTCACCACCTATGGCGTCGATGTTGCTAAATACGTCCTCCACTACTACAACACCTACTTCGGCATTCCTTATCCGCTCAAGAAGCTCGACCTCATCGGCTTGCCTGACTTTGAAGCCGGTGCCATGGAAAACTTCGGCGCCATCACCTACCGCGAAACCGCGCTCCTGGTTGATCCCAAAACAGCATCCATCAATGCCAAAACAGAAGTCGCCTTGGTGATCGCGCACGAAATGGCCCACCAGTGGTTCGGCGATCTCGTCACCATGCAATGGTGGGACAACATCTGGCTCAACGAAGGCTTCGCCACCTGGATGGAAAACAAGCCCGTTGAAGCGATGCACCCCGAGTGGGATGTCGATCAGCTTGTCGCTTCTGGCATGGACGGCACACTGAATCTCGATGCCCAGCCGACGACCCGCGCCATTCGCGCCCGCGCCGAAACACCGGCGGAGATCGAACAGATGTTCGACGGTATCTCCTACGGGAAGGCTAGTGACGTCCTGCTGAGCGTCGAGAATTACGTCGGACCCGAAACCTTCCGCCAGGGTGTACACAACTACCTCATGGCGCACCAGTATGGAAATGCCACGGCCGAGGATTTCTGGAATGCCCAGACCGCTACCAGCCACAAGCCCGTCGACAAAATCATGGAGAGCCTTGTCGCCCAGGCAGGTGTTCCGCTGCTCACCTTCGGCCAGCCCTCGGACGGCAAAGTAGCAGTCTCACAAAAGCGTTTCTACCTCAGCCCCAGTATTCAATCTGACGCAGCGCAGCGGTGGACACTC
The DNA here is from genome assembly GCA_963830285.1 of uncultured Acidobacteriaceae bacterium. GTDB lineage: Bacteria > Acidobacteriota > Terriglobia > Terriglobales > Acidobacteriaceae > Telmatobacter. Next base: position 204,604 of record CAWHLU010000001.1, on the reverse strand, counting down.
CCCGTCTGCTTCAAGACTGGCGAAGGAAAGCAAGACTGCCAGCTTCTCGCGCCCGATACCACTTCATTGAAGGTTCCGCAAGATGCGCTCTTTTTCGCCAATGCAGGCGGCAAGGGATACTATCGCACTGCGTACGCACCGGCCGATTACGCAAAGCTCGCTTCGCAGGTTGAATCCGGACTTTCCCCCACCGAGCGCATCAGCCTCATCGGCGACGAGTGGGCCCAGGTACGCGCTAATAAGGCTACCGTCGGCGACTATCTGAATCTTGTTGCTTCTCTCAAAGCTGATCCCAATTCAAACGTCGTCGCATCCGCATTCGGTGGATTGGGCGCTATTGATGCTCGAATCGCCTCGACGCCCGGGGAAAAAGATGCACTCGACGCGTGGTTCCGGCAGACCTTTGCACCGGAGTTTGCCAAGCTTGGACCGCCCGCCGATAACGACTCGCCCGATAAGAAGCAGTTGCGCGCGCTTCTCTTCTCCGCTCTCGGCGAAGCCAAGGATCCGCAGATTCTCGCCATGGCGCGTGAAATCAGTGCAAAATATCTGGCCAATCCAGATTCGGTCGACCCCAACATCGCACAGACAGCCCTGCAGATTACGGCGCGCAATGGCGATGCAACGCTCTTCGACCAATTACAGAAGATCGCTGAGACTTCCACCAATCCTGAGATCCAGATCGGCGCGCTCCGCCTTCTCGCCATGTTTGAAAACCCCGAGCTTGCCCAGCGCGCGCTGGAGTACGCGGTCTCCGACAAAGTCCGGAATCAGGACGCAGCCATCCAACTCGCCATCTCTCTCGATACCGACAAGAACCGCGATCTCGCATGGAAGTTCATTCAGAGCCACTGGGATCAGGTGAAGAAAGAATTCACGCCTGAAATGGGCAGCGTCCTCGTCGGCGCCACCAGCGCCTTCTGCTCGGCTTCGGATCGCGATGAAGTCTCGCAGTTCTTTGCCGCGCACAAGGTCCCCGATGCCGATCAGGAGCTTAAGCACGCCATCGAGCGCATTAACGGCTGCATCGAACTTCGCCACCTTCAGGAGCCTCAGCTAAAGGTCTGGATCGCAAAGACTCCGCTTGATAACCACGCTTCCTCTGCCGTATCCGGGGCGAACGTTCAATAGTCTCGGCCGCAGTTCCATGCCCTGAACCCAAAACATCAATGGCCGCCTGCATCACCGGCGGCCATCAATTTTTGGAGTTCCCCCGAGCTTCTTCCAGACTGTCATTCCGACCGGCCAACGGGAGCGGACAGTTGCCTTTCCGCTTTCTGCCGGATCTACCCGCACGGCGTCCGCGCCGCTAACTACCAGGCGACTTTCTCCGGCAGAAACTCCGCAAAGAGCTCGTCGTAATACGGCTTCAATTGCTCAACATCCGGTTTGGAGTGTCCCTTTGAGTACAGATCGTACTGATTGAATTTCAGCACCCACTCCAGCATGGCCCGATCCTGATCGTTCGCGAGATGATCGTATGCTCCGTGACGATGCCACGGATAAAACGAATGGAATCGCAGCATGTAGAGCGACTCAATCGGCAAATAGGGCTTCATCACTTCGGCAATGTATCCGTCGTGTCCGAAAGACATGTGGACATTTTCCAGCCCGCAATGCGGCTCATAGATTCCATGCTTCGTCTGGTACTCCGGCACGTTGCGATCCGGATTGTTCGCAAAATATTCGTGAAAAACAATCGCCTCGGACCATGCGCACCCGACCGGAAATGTATCGCCCACAACTGCCCACTGCGGTTCGCCATACAGGCAAAGACATTTCCCAAGATCGTGCAGAAACCCCGTCAGCACCATCCACCGCGGATGACCGTCGCGCCGGATCGCCTCGGACGTCTGCAGAAGATGTTCCGTCTGGGTGAGATCTGTGTCCGGGTCGCTGTCGTCAACCAGGGTGTTCAAAAACTCCGCAGCCTCCCAGATCGTCTTCATTCCCTTCTTCAGCCCGAAATATTCCCGCTCTTTGCTCAGAACATACTCCACCGTCTGCCCTTCATGATTCAGCCGGTAAAACTCTGCCACTCCCGGCAAAGCCGCGGCATCATAAACTCGAAATTCCTCTTTCGACTTCCCTTCCTTGTAACGCCCTTCGACGAAATCGTCCCATTCATCCAACTGGGCCAGAGGTTGTGCGTGGGGAATTGATGCGCTCATTTTTGCCTCTCCATTCCGTCAACAAGCGACGATCCAACCTGGTGCTGTTCTATCAAACGCTGACTTGTCTCGCAAGGTATCGTTTTTGCGCGAAGTCTGGGCTGAATGCAATCAACGGTTTCCCTTTTCCTCTCGCTGGCTCGAATGTTACCTTCAATCGCAAGATGACCCGTTCATGCTGCTGTTTCCTTGTCACCCTCTTGTTTGCCGTCGCCACAATTCATGGTCAACAGCCCGCCGCACCCGCGGTGACGCAGGCTGTGCTTGCCGGCAAACTCATCGACGTCCGCACTGGCGCAGTCCAGCCGCACGCCTACATCCTCATCGCCGGCGACCGCATTCAATCCATCGCCGAGTCCGCGCCCGCGGGCATCCCCGTTACCGATCTCTCCGCTTACACGGTCCTGCCCGGCCTGATCGACGCTCACGCGCACACCCTCTCCAATCCGACCACGCAGAACATCGCCGCGCATCTGCGTACCTCCATTCCGCAATCCACCGTTTGGGGCGTCTACAACCTCCGCCTCTGGCTCGATCACGGATTCACCTCTCTTCGCGATGCCTGCGAAGGTCCGCCCGACTATCCACAGTTCGCACTGCGCGACTCCGTCAAGCGCGGCATCATCCTCGGCCCGCGCATCACCGCCGCCGGCAGTTGCGTTTCAATCACCGGCGGCCACGGCGACGGAACGCCCTTCTCCCCTGACATGCAACTTCCTCGCCGCGAAAACGTCGCCGACACTGTTGACGACATCGCCCACGTCGTTCGCCGCGACATCAAATACGGCGCCGACTGGATCAAGCTCATGGCCACCGGCGGCGTCATGGATCCCATCTCCGACTTCCACGTGCAGGAACTCAGCGAAGAACAGATGGCCGCCGCCGTAGAAATCGCCCACCGCGCCGGCAAAAAAGTGATGGCCCACGCCGAAGGCGCGGCCGGAATCAAAGCAGCGGTTCGCGCCGGCGTCGACTCCATCGAACACGGCACCATGCTCGACGAAGAAGGCGCGGAACTGATGGAGCAGCACCACACCTGGCTCGTTCCCACGCTCTACTGCTTCCAGCACGACATGGAAACCGGCCTCAGCAAAGGCCGTGATCCCGACTCCTACGCCAAGGGCGTCGAAATCATGGCCGCGCAGGGCCCCGCATTCAAGCTCGCCCTCGCTCACCACATCCGCATTGCCTATGGCGTCGATGATGCCGATGTTGACGAATCCGTCTCGAAGGAATTCGGTGCGCTTGTCCGCGGCGGCCTTTCACCGCTCGGAGCCCTGCAAGCCGCCACCATCAACGCCGCCACCATGCTCGAGAAGGACAAAGACGTTGGCACCCTCGAGCCCGGCCGCTACGCCGACATCGTCGCTGTTCAGGGCGATCCGCTCTCCGACATCACCGTGATGGAGCACGTCTCCTTCGTTATGCAAGGCGGCCGCATCATCAAAGACCCCGCCCACCCCGACCGCAACCCCGTCATCCACGTGAAATAGTCCCTCGACCGAATGTCCTTGTTTGCCAGACCATCCAGGCAGCGCAGCTGTCATGCGGCTTCGCAGCCTGGGAAGCCCCAAATCTCCATCTAAGTATGCGATCCCGACCAATCGCCCAGTGCATAATGGACCCGTGACAAATCGCGTGCTCTCTACCTCTTCATCGCAATCGTCGTATCCTCACGTTCTCATCTTCGCGCCCAGCAGATCGCCTTCACCTGGGACGACCTTCCCGCCCACAGTTCCCTTCCGCAGGGCGAAACCCGCGTCGAAATCGGCCACAAACTCATCGCCGCCATGAAAGCCGCGCACATGCCGCCCGTCTACGGCTTCGTCAATGGCGTCAGCTATCGATCGCGAACCCGCCTCCGCTCCCATGCTCAAAGACTGGCGCGACGCCGGATTCTTCCTCGGCAATCACACCTGGTCGCACATGAATCTCAACACCAGTTCCCTCGCCGACTGGCAAGCCGACCTGCTCAAGAACGAACCCACCCTCGAGCAATACGCCGGCAACACCGACTGGCACTGGCTCCGCTATCCATTCCTCGCCGAAGGCGACACGCCCGAAAAGCGCGCCGACACCCGCAAATTCCTCGCTGCCCATGGCATACAAAATCGCCGCCGTCACCATGAGCTTTGGCGACTACATGTGGAACGAACCTTACGCCCGCTGCGTCGCCAAAAATGACACCGCCGCCATCACTCAGCTCGAATCCAGCTATCTCGAAGCGGCCTCTACCGACGCCGACTTCCGCCGCGCCATGGCAAAAGCTCTCTATAACCACGACATCCCCTACGTGCTGCTCATGCACGTCGGCGCATTCGACGCCCGCATGCTTCCCCGTCTGCTCGATCTCTATCGCAGCAAGGGCTTCACCTTCATCACTCTCAAAGAAGCGGAGAATGATCCGTTCTACGCGAGTTCAATCGATCCTTCCCTGCCCGACCAACCCGACACCCTCGAAGGCGCAATGCATGCGCGCGGACTACCGCTCCCACCCCACTCGAGCCCCAGCCTCGATCCCAACTCCCTCTGCCGCTGACCAAACAGCACTTCCTTATATCAAGGCGTGTCATCCTGAACGCAGCATCTTGGGGCACCAGGGACACACGTGTCCATGGGGTAAGCGGAGGGAAGGATCTGCGGTTGCATTTCTTCCCTAACGCCAGAACTGCTCCTGAAAAACGCGTTGCTTCCGAGTTGCCCGCCATCCCCGAAACCAGCAAATGGGGAGTCAAAAGGCACCGAGATTTATGCCAGAGCAGGATTCAGACCTGTTGCACGGGTTACAGACAAGACGGTAATGTCGTCGTTCTGGCCGAAGTCCCGCGCGGCTTGGGCCACTTTTTCTGCGGACTCGGTGGAGATGGTCTGGGTGCGCTCAAATCCATAAAGCTCGCCTTGCGCATTGGTCGCTTCCAACACGCCGTCCGATACAAACGTGAGCCGGTCACCGGGAGCAATCTGGCATCGCGTTTCCGTGTAGCTGACTTCAGCCAGCAATCCAAGGGGCAGGCCCGGTTCGACCGCCATCTCCTCGCCATTGCGATAGGGAGCCGGATTGCCGGCATTCGCGAGGGTCATTGCGCCGTCCGATGAGACAAGCGCCACGCAGCATGTAACGAATCCACTGATCTGTCCGACGAGGCCGCGGTTGAGCGCTGCAAGAATGCGCGCCGGCGTGAGCACTGGCATGGTGCGCAACGCGCCGATGATGGCGCTGACCGTCATCGCGGCCTTGAGGCCTTTTCCGCTTACATCCCCCACCACAACCAGCACGCTGCCATCTTCCCCAGGCAGAACGCGAAAGAAATCTCCGCCGACCTGCTTTGCGGGGAGATAGGCGCTTTGGATCGCGAAGCCGGGGACACCGACAGCCGGTGGAACCAACTGCTGCTGCACCTCGCGCGCTGCCTCCAGTTCCACGCGAAGGTTGTTGGTCGCACGCCACGCGGCAACTGCATCCCGCAACAGCTTCGCGGTAATCGTCAGTCCCACGCAGAGAAATCCGAGGGTGTACCAGTAAAAGTTGACCGGACCTGCGCGAATGGTGGAAGGAACTCCTGCGAGTCGGAGAAAGAAGCTGACAGGCACCACCGCCAGTGCCACCGCGATCGCCCGGTTGCGGCGCAGCACAAAAAGGGCCCAGAGGTATGTGCCAAGGGAGATAACGTGGAAGAGAAGCAGGCTCCAGGTCTTCGCAAACAGCGCAGCCGCCACCAAAGCGCTGGGACGATGAGGCAGAACAGAAAAAATGATCCCAAGGTTGTAAATGATCCAGCAGCCGTGGAACAGCCACCGCAGAGACCGGCTCCGTAATTGGAACAAGGCCCAGACGAGCTCAACCGCGACGAAGAACCCGGGCACGCGAATGATTGTCCAGAGAAGAACTGTCTCCGGAACCGGCAACGCCAGGAGGTGGTTGGAATCGAGAGCAAGAAGGATCAGGAGAGGCGGCTGAAAGATCAGCCAGAGAGCGTTCAGAATCAACTCATGGCTCCGCGACTCAATCGCGGGCCAGAGCAACGCAAGGCCAAGCAGGATGAGCAGCAGGCTCGGAAGCAGTTGCGGGATGACCAGCAGCATTGCCGTCGCCCAATCTGCCTGCTTGGCTGTCTGCAGCGTTGAGAGGCTGCCAATGCTCAACGCAACCCGAAAGCGCGCCGACGGGCCGCGGTTGGACGGCGAAGACCAGCTTCGCAGCGCCACAACTGCCGATTTCCCTGGCTCTGCCACACTCGCAGGCACACCATAAACGAGTTCTCGTGGAGCTTCCCGCGGTGCAAGGCTTGGCGTGAATCGGCCGTCCTGACCAACGGGCACACCATTCACGAACACCTGAATCACGCCGGTCCCGTGATCGAGATCGACTAGGGCAATCCCCAGTGGCCCGACCGCGTCTTTGGTGGGCGTGACTCGAGCTCGCAGCCAGACCACGCCATCGGAGATGAACGCCGGTGCCGGAAACGCCCCGTCCTTCGCAACAGGCCAAGAGCTGTCATCGAAGTTCGGGTCGGCCCAGCCGAACTTGCCGTCCGGATCGCCGCCAAAGTGGTAGCGCACCGGCACTGCCGGTTCGACTTTCTGCGCATGACAGAAGAACCCGGACGATCCTGTAAGAGCTATGAAAAGGATCAGCAGCCCTGACAAGCGGGGAAGCATGCGTAGATCATACCCCTTCGAGATCCTCTGCTCGCGGCTTGATGACCATCCAACGGCATCACGCTTGAGTCACCGCCAACCCGGAAATAACCATTGAACAACACCGGCGACTCCCATCAAGCAGGGACCCATCCCTCGAAGCACGCAGACGCCGCAAGACCGGCTCCTCCCGTTTCTCTGAATGCACCTGTCAATACCCCCACCGAGCACATTTTTTCGATCTCCCATAGATACTGCAGCTTACGCCGCACCCCAATTTGCAGTTAATTTCCCGTTCCCGTCCCACAATGGAATCAATAAGGCGAAGAACCAGGTCCCTCTTCACCTTGAGCACTTAAGTTATTTCAATGCATGAATTTGCAGATAACTCTTGCAATCAGAAGAATCTACAGCCATCGCCTCTCGCAACTCCCGATTTACCAGGGATTTCTGAAAAATCACCCAGGGGGAGGGGGTAGGTCGTTCCTCGACCGGCAGCCACGCATACTCGCTCACCCACTCTGTCTTTCGTCCACCGTTCCCTCAATCGCTCGGAGACAACCCATGTTCATAGAATGCCGACATATCCTGCCCAGCGGACTCAAGTGCAAATCACCCGCCCTTCGCAACCGGCCCTTTTGCTACTTCCACTCCGGCCTGCGCCGCCACTCCGCCGACGGCGCATCCGATCGCAAGGAGCCGCTCCTCCTGGCCTCGCTTGAAGACCCCAGCGGCGTCCAGATCGCCATCATGGATGTCCTCAACGCCTACGGACACGGCCGCATCGATCGCCGTCAGGCCGGTCTCTACCTTTACGGTCTCCAGATCGCCACCCAGGTCGCCACTCGCCTCAACACCCACGAAAATCCCTCTGCCGTCCGCTCCATCACCTGCGACAACGACGGCTTGGAGCTCGCCGAAGAAGCCACCGCCTGCGAGCCACCCCAGGACTGCCTCACCTGCCAGACCCGCGCGACCTGCAACAGATTCGAAGACTTCGAATGCGAAGTCGAAGAACTCGAACAACGCCTGGCCGAAGCACAAGAAGAGATCGAAGCGGATGCAGAAGAGGAAGAGGAAACACAAGATGAGGAAGAACTCGATGACTCGCAGACAAACGAACCGCTGAAGAAGAGAACCAGGACGCGATCCTGAATCCTGCCCAAACCTGAAACCGGTCCGAAACAGTCTAAGCGAGTGTCATTCTGAACGAACGGGGTCCCCGAACGCGCCAGGGGCCCCAGAGAGCCGAAGGCTCTCTGGGGTAGGTTCGGGGGTGGTGAGCGAAGAATCTGCTTCTCGTAATAAACCGCCGCTACTTTTCACTCACAAACACCGCCGTCGTCAACGCCGGCACAGTCGCCATCCCTTGTTTCGAGTTGAACGACGATTGCCGCACAATCGGGTCGGCCGCACTTCGCTGGAACGGGTGAAGCGACAACGCCAGTCCCTGCAGGCTTGGATCGCTGAAGTTCACCTGGCCATTGGTCCCATTGAAGACCACCAGAATGTGCTTGTACGGTCCGTAGTTCCCGCCATTCGCATCCAGCTTCATCACAATCAACCCCGGAACCTGGCTCGGACCGGTATTCAGGAACGTGAGATTCTGCTGGATCTCACCCAGCGTTGCCATCCTGAAGAGTCCCGAACTGTACCGTATCTTCAGAAACTCCTGGAACGCCGCGGTGGCAAATGCGATATTCGCCGGTTGTGGCGTGTATGCCGGATTGCTCAGCAGCGGAGTCATGATCGCCCACTGCGATTGGTTCTGGCTCGCAATCGGCAGCCCGATTCCCCAGTTGGCAGTCTCTCCGCTCCAGTCGATCTTGTTGAACCAGTCGCCGGAGTTATAGCTGTTCTGGTCCATATCCTTCGACCGCAGCAGATCGTCGCCGCCCTGGTAAAACGGAATGCCCTCTCCAAGCGTCACCAGGCTCATGCCCAGAATCTGCCGGCGCGCACGCATCGCAATCGTATCGCTGTAACTCGATTTCAACTGAACCTGGTCAAACAGATCCTGGTTATCGTGCACCGAAGCATAGTTGATGGCCTCGATCGGGCTCTTCGTATATCCGGTCGGCTGGCCGTTGTAGCTCACCTCAGCTCCTGTAACGGTTGCTCCGGCGCTGTCTGTAAATGTGTAGTCCCGCAGATTGCCCGTCAAGCCCACCAGAATCCAATCCGAGTACTGCAGCAATTGGCTCTGTTGTGCGCTCGTCGCCATCGTCGACGACGTGTAGGCGCTCGGATCGGTGAATAGTCCGGTCGCAAATCCCTGCACGCGCTCATCCGTAAACGGACTGCCTCCGTGAATACCGTCGCGAATGCGGTCGTTGAAAGTTCCAATTCCAAATCCGTACAGATTCACCTGCGAGGCATTCGGTCCAATCTGGTTGTTGACGGTATCTCCAAAGTTGAACCCCTCGCCATAGAGATAGATCTTCGATCCGTCGACACCGCTGTTCTCCCTGGTCAGCGCCTGCAACGCGGCCTGGATGTTGCTCATGTTGTAAGTGAACATGAAGCTCATGATGTCGAACCGGAATCCGTCGATCTTGTATTCCTTCGCGTTCAACACCAGCGTATCGATGACGAGTTTTTCCATCATCCGGTGTTCCGGCGCAGTGTCCGGACAGCAGGAGCCGTTCTCCAGGCTGCCGTTCGCATCCAGACGGTGATAGTAGCCCGGAACCACCTCATCCAGGTTCGAATTCGGCCCTTCGCCGCTCGCGTTCGTATGGTTGAACACCACATCCTGGACGACTCTCAGCCCCGCCGAATGCAGACCCTGCACCATCGTCCTGTACTCCCGAACGCGATGGTCCGGGTTGATCGCATAAGCACCCTCCGGAGCAAGATAGTGCACCGGATCATAGCCCCAGTTATACGGAGGACTCGTCAGCGTCGCCTGTACCGCCGCCTGCTGCTGCGTACCATCCGGCGGATACTGCGACAGATTTCCGGGGAACAACCATGTGCTCTTATCCTCATTCACGCTGGCAAAGTGGAACGATGGAAGAATGTGTACTGCCTTCAAACCATCCTGCGCCAGTGTGCGAAGGTGCGTCATGCCAAGCGTGTACTGATCGGCAAATGCTTCATACGTGCCGCGATGATTCGCCGGAACCGTGGGATCATTCACGCTGAAATCGCGAACATGCAGCTCGTAGAGACTCATGTCGCTCAAACTCTCCAGCGGCGGAGCGCTACTCTCGTCCCATCCGTCGGGTTTTGTCGCTTCCGACTCCAGGTCCGTGATCCTGCTCTTGGTTCCGTTCAGGGCAAGATCCGTAGAGTACGGATCGCTTGTGACATTGGTGTCGATAGCGCTGTCTGCCGGAACCCAGACCTTGACTGAGTAAAGGTAATACTTGTTCGCCCAGTCCCGCGTGCCGCACGCAACCCACACACCGTTGTGATTCTCCATCGGCAGAGTCGAAGCTGCCGTTGTGTCTGTCGACTTGTTGAATAGTTGCAACGTCACGCCCTGCGAAGTCGGCGCCCACAGCTTCAGCTTCACGGCGCAGTTCTCGTCTTGGGGAAAATCTGACCAGGCCGAATCGTTCGGGTAGTGAAACACCACGCCGAGTTTGCCGGGGTAGTAATAAAGATCGTCCAGTACTCCGCCGATCTGCAGGCCCGTCGCGTACTTCAGCGTTCCCGTGGAATCCACCGCGGAAAACGCCATTTGTCCTGTCAGCGCGCTCTCGAGTGTCGCCACCGGTACCGTCGACGGAATCTGCAACACCGTGTAGCCGCTCAATTGCGGATAGCGCATCAACTCATCCGCCGTCATCGTGCCGCCCACCGTTAACGGAATCGAGGTTCCTCCCGTGATGCCCGTCGTCGTCACGGAGAGTCCTCCCGACGTGCTGAACGAGAGAGCGTACGTATCGCCCGATTGCGCGAACTGCGCCTGAACCGCAACCCGCTGCCGGTCCAGCCAGTATGCCTGCGACACATTCAGCAGGCTGTCGAGAATCTGCGTCGGCGTCGGAGTGCTTGTGAACACCTCCGCATTACCCGATATCGCCCATGCCTGCAGATTGGTCGCAACATCCAGGTACATGTTCGGCCCCGGATCCTTGACCCCGGTCGAAATGTTGTGGATGATGAAGCCGAGATTCTGCGCATTCGCAATCAGGCTTATGTCGAAGTAAGCGCCATACGAGTCGTAGCTCGTTACGCTCGTCAGCCCGTCGTTGTAGTCGCCCGTATACTCTGCCGTATCGTCGAACGCATACGCCGTCCAATTCGAATAATTCCCGTCAGGCCGGTAATAGTGGATGCGCGCGTATCCCGGCAGCAGCGCATTGGGATTCGTCACACTCGGCATGCTCTTGTAGAGTTTTCCGATTCCGGTGTATCCCCAATATTCAAACCCTTCCGTCGTCGGGTCGACAAACTCATTCGGACCCGGATCTTTCTGGTCGCCTCCGGCAGCTGTGGGGTTGTGAATAATCAACCCGACGTTTTGCGCACCCGAAATCACGCCGACATCGAAATAGGCCCCATACGAGTCATAGTTTGTCGGGCCCACCAGCCCGTTGTTGTAGTCTCCCGTATTTTCCGTCGTGTCGAAGAACGCATACACCGTCCAACCTGAGTAGTTCCCGTCGTTGCGGTGATAATGCACCCGTACATATCCCGGCAGAATCGCCGTCGGATTGCTCAGATTGATCGGCGTGTTATACAGCTTGCCAATCCCCGAATATGCCCAGTACTCGATCCCTTGCGTCGCTGGATCCACAAATTCGTTCGGACCCGGATCCTTCTGGTCGCCGCCCGGGGCTGTTGGATTGTGAATGATCAGGCCCACCTCCTGCGCACCTGACGTAATCCCTACATCGAAATACACGCCGTAGCTGTCGGTTCCCGTCACCTGAACGGGACCGCCGCCGTAGTTCCCGGTGTTCTCCGTGGTGTTGTCGAAGGCATAGACCGTCCAACCCGAATAATTCCCATCGGGCCGGAAATAGTGGATCCGGATATTATTTGCAGGAATCGCCGGATCGGTCTGCGCCTGCGCCTGGTTGCACAAGAGCGCTCCCCAGGCAAACAAGTTGATCAACACAACACAAGACAGACGACGGCTGCGAAAGTCGATGTGCATTGCGGGCTCCAATGAAACAGGTTGAATCGGGATTGGGGGTGGTTGGTGTGGGCGCATCGTTCCGCGCCCTCTCTGCCAGGGCCATCTATAGCGCCGATCATCCTAGGCAGCCCGGTCGGCGATGTCAAGACGCACGAAAGTCGGGACGCAAACCATCTACGAAGATTTTCGTTGACAATTACGAAGCTCTTCGTATAACGTCTGTTCATCATGGAACACGGCATCATCCCCCGCCCCACCGAAGCTGAACTCGAACTCCTCCAGATCCTCTGGGAGAAGCAGCCGGCCACGGTGCGCGAAATTCACGACGCCCTCAATCAGGACCGGCCCTCCGGCTATACCACCGTCCTCAAGATGCTCCAAATTATGACCACCAAGGGCCTCGTCGTCCGCGACGAAGCTAACCGCGCCCACGTATACCGCGCCGCTCTCAGCCAGGACCTGATGCAGAGCAAGATTCTGAAGGACCTCAGCAAGCGCCTCTTTGCCGGGTCCGCGGCACAGCTCGCTCTTCATGCGCTCTCCATGGAACCCGCCAGCTGAAAACGAGCTCGCCGAAATCCGCGCCCTCATCGAACATAAACGTTACGCAGATTCGTCCGACCAACGGCCAACCAAGGGCTCAAGAAAGGACCGGCCATGACCCAACTTCCCCAAGCCATCGCCTGGACCCTGATCCACTTCTGCTGGCAGGCTGCCGCCATAGCCACCGCGTGGCGCTTGATCAGCGCAGCCATAGCCAGTCGCTCCAGCCAGACCCGCTACCTGGTGGCGCTATCGGCGCTCCTTCTCATGCTCGCCACAGCCGTCGCCACCTTCGCATGGGAACTGCGCACCGACTCGACAGCGCCTTCCATCGCCGCCACCGCTGCCAATCTTCGCGCCTCCATCGCTGCCGATTTTCCACGCTCCGCCGCGCCAGGCTTAGGCTTAGTAGCCACGCAGCAAGTCCCTGCGTCCCCGCACGTGACGCTCGCTGCTCTTCTACCCTGGATTGACGGCCTCTGGCTCGTCGGCGTCTTCACCCTTTCCGTTCGCAGTCTCGGCGGCTGGTGGTATCTTCGCCGTCTCCGCCTTGCGTCCACCATTGAAGCACCAGACTCTGTTCGCGCCGCATTCCGGCGCATCTCCAAGATCCTGGGCCTCAGCCGCGCCATCACGCTCCGCCTCTCTAATGCCATCGACAGCCCCATGACCATGGGCTCGCTGCGTGCCATTGTCCTACTTCCGCTCAGCGCCGTCACCTTGCTCGGCCCCGAGGAACTCGAAGTCGTGCTCGCCCACGAGCTGGCTCACGTGCGCCGTGCCGACTTCTTCTGGAACATTCTGCAGACCATCGCCGAAACGCTTTTCTTCTTCCATCCCGCCGTCTGGTGGCTCAGCGCACGCATCCGTCACGAGCGCGAACTCTGCTGCGACGACCTCGCCCTCAAAATCTGCCCCAACCCGATCGTCTACGCGCACGCTCTTGTTCATCTTGAAGAGCAGCGCTCCCGCCACCTGCGCTTTGCCATGGCGCTCGATGGCCATCAATCTCACGCAACTCTTCTGACGCGTATTGCACGCATCCTTGGTGAACCCATGACTCGTATTCCCAATCGTCGTCTTCGCCCCTTCTCACTTGCCGCAGCCTGCGCGGGACTTCTCGTCCTCGCTCTTCCCGGGCCCCACCTGCTCGCCAGCTTCAGCCCCAAACCGCAATCACCTTCGGTGCCTGCTGTCGCATCCGCGCCGGTTCTTGCGCCCATCGCAGCACCCGTGATCGCCACTGAAGTCGCCATCCACATTGCAAAGCCGTCTCCGTTCCCGGCCCAGCAAGCCTCTTCGACGCCTGAAGCCGCACCCGCGTCTGAGCCACAGTCCGACGACCAAGCCACACCTTCCGCACACGCCCACGGCGACTACATCGACCAGATGAAAGCCGCAGGCTACGACGTCGATCTCGACAAGCTCATCTCGATGAAGATTCAGGGCATCACGCCTGAATACGCCCGAGCCATGGCCGGCGCTGGGTTTGGCAAGCTCAGCGCTGACGATTGATCTCCTGCAAGATCCAGGGAGTCACCGCCGAATACATCGCGCAACTGAAACAGCAGGGCTTTGAGATCAACAAAGTTCAGGATGCAGTCTCGTTCCGAATCTTCAACATCACACCTGAATTCGTCTCCGGCATGAAATCCGCTGGCTTCGACGGTCTCACTTCCAAGCAATTGCTCAGCATGCGCGTCCAGGGCGTAACGCCTGAGTATGCCCGAACGCTCAAGCAGAAATTCCCCAGCGTCACCGCTGAAGAACTGATTCAGGCCCGCATCTTCCGCATCGATGACGATTTCATTGCTTCGGCAAGCAGACACGGGTTCAACAATCTGCCGTTCAAGAAACTCGTGCAGTTGCGCATCTCCGGCATACTTGACGACGAATCCGCGAAGTAGTCAATCGACTCCGCCACCAGGCATCTCGAAGTTCCCGCGTTCGCGCGGTACAGGAATCTCGTCTCTAAGCGGACGTCCCAAGGAGTTACATATGCCTTTTCGAACCCATCTCGCTTTTGTGGCCGCCCTCGCTACCTCTGCGCTCGCGTTGTCCGCACAATCACTTGCCCCCATCCGTGCGAAGTGCACCATTGGAATCAGCGAAAACGGCAGAGAATTCAGCCTTCGCGTCAATGACAGCGACTGCCCAGAGGACCACCATTGCGGCATGAACTTCAGCAATGAATCGATGAGCCGCTTTACAGGCTTCACTCTTGCCGATCTCAACAGTGAGGGCGCCCACCTCACCGCGACCCTCGCTGCTGAAGCCGGCACCTTCACCTGCACCGGCACCGTGCACGATCACGAACTCTCCGGCGATGCCCTCTTCACGCCCGACTCCGCATTCGTCGACCGCATGGCGAAGCTCGGCTTCACTGGTTACGATTCGCAGAAACTCGAGGCCTACACCTTCCTCGACGTCACAAGCGACTTCGCGCGCTCCCTCCAGCAGGCCAACATCCGGGGCATCACCATCGACAACCTCATCGCCCTGCGCATCTTCAAGGTCGACCCCGCCTATGCGCAGGCATTCGTCTCGATGGGCTATGAGCAACCCGACGCCGACAAGCTCATCGGCCTCAAAGTTCAGGGAGTCAACGCCGACGAAGTGAAGCAGATTCGCGCCATGGGCTATCAGCCTTCGCTCGACGAACTCATCCAGATACGGATCTTCAAAATCACTCCCGACTTCATTCACCGCATGCAGGACCGCGGCTTCAAGAATCTCACCATCGCGAAACTCGTGCAGATCCGCATCTTCAAACTTGCCGAATAGGCCACTTTGTCGATTGTTTATCGCTGGCGCGATCCTCTCCTCGTACAATCTGGTTAACCGAAGGAGAGTTTGTGCGTCGAACGAACATCGGTGTCCTCACCTTTCTATTTCTCTCAGGATGGTTCATCATGCCGACTCTCGTTTCAGCCCAGGCTCCGCACTCCCAAACCACCGCGAAGGATGGCCCGGTTTCTATGCACGCTGAAGGAACATTCGATGTGAAGAATGCGCCGCTGACCGCTGACGACGCACTCGCCGGGACCGCCATCGGACGCTACGGACTCGACAAGCAATTCCACGGCGACCTCGAAGCCACCAGCAAGGGCGAAATGCTCGGCGCCGGCAATCCCGCCACCGGTACCGCCGGCTACGTAGCCATCGAGCAGGTCACAGGCACCCTCAATGGCCGGACCGGCTCCTTTGCCCTGCAGCACTTCGGCACCATGGAAGACAACAAGTTTGAACTCGTCGTCAAGGTCGTGCCCGGCTCCGGCACCGAAAGCCTCACCGGCATCTCCGGAACCATGACCATCAAGATCGTGGGCGGAAAGCACTCCTATCAGTTGGATTATTCCCTTCCCGCGCCGGCGAAATAATCCTCAGGCAACTTCTGTACGATATCTTCATGCCCCAGTTTTCCGCCGGTCAGACGCTGCTCATCGACGCCGACGACACCCTCTGGGAAAACAACGTCTACTTCGAGCGCGCCATCGCCGCCTTCATCAGCTATCTCGATCACCACGAGTACTCGCCCGCTGAAGTCCGACAGACTCTGAATGCTGTCGAACGCGAAACCATCCTCGCGCACGGCTATGGGCTCCCCAGCTTCACTCGCTCACTCGTCACATGTTTCGAACGTCTCAGCCCTGCTCCAATGGATGACGAGAAACATCGGCGCGTCGTCGGATTCGCAAACTCCATCGCTGAGCAGGAGATCGAACTCCTGCCGATGGTCGAAGAAACACTCCGCGACCTGGCATCCCGCCATCGCCTCATCCTCATGACCAAGGGCAATCACGCAGAGCAGGCGGATAAGGTCCGGCGCTCCGGTCTTGCCTCGTATTTCTCCGCCATCGAGATCGTTGCGGAAAAAGACCCAGCTGCCTACCGAGCCGTCCTCGCCCGCAACCAGGTCTCCCCGAACTCCGCTGGATGATCGGAAATAGCCCCAAAAGCGACATAAATCCCGCCCTCGCCGCGGGCCTCCATGCCGTGTTCCTTTTCCACAAAGACACGTGGATTCTTGAACATGCGACCCTGTCTGCTCCGCCAGCGGGACAGTACCTTATTGAGATCGACGGATTCGCAAAACTGTCTGACATCTTTTAGGGATTGCGACTTCGGGGTAAGATAGCGTATGCGCCAATCCCCTGATGTGCCTGCTGCAAACCACAGCTCGGTTTATCCCTCTCCGCCGCGGGTTCATTGGGCACTTCTGCTTCTTGCGCTCGTTTCTGCTGAGGCGCTCGCATTCTGGTTCGTTCCCGATCCTTATCGGAACTTCGCCGTCTACGCCGTCGCAGTAGCCTGGCCCCTTTACCTCTGCATCTGGGTTCGAAAAATCGATCACCGTTCCAGTTCCCTTTACTGGGCGATCGCTTCCCTCGTTACGGGCGTCGGTTTTCTCTTCTCCTGGCTCCTCTGGATCGTCGTCATCTTCGAACTCCGCGAAGAACTCCTCGAACATTACAACCGTCGCGAACCGGTCAACCTGCGTCTGAACTGGTTCCTCACTTTCCTGGGCTCCTTCGTCTACTTCCAGTTCGCTCTCAACAAAATCACCCGGCAAAAGAACGCGCTGCGCGAATCCTTCGCACCCGAGCTCGGAGGACTCGGTAACTGCTTGACGCCCCCGCCACGCCTCTGCTCTACTGCAATCAACGCCATGCACAATGCCACCTTCCATGCGATCGCCTGTCGCGCAGTCATTTTCTCTGCGCCGTCCGCTGTCGCCTCCATTCCCGCCATGCGAATTAGCAGCCACAACATGCGCGCGGGAAAAGCCTGACGAACCGGATCCAGTAGTTCAGCAATACCCAGGCCACCACCCGCAAGCGCGGCTGGTGGTTTTCGCATTTCCAGTCATTTTTTCTTCAACGAGGAGCTTGTCTTGGAACCCGTATCCCTCGTCAGCATTCAATCCGCGCGCGCCCGCATCGGCGACTCCATTCACGTCTCGCCCTGCCAGTTCTCGCATCATCTCTCCGAACTCACCGGCCTGCCCCTCCATCTGAAGCTCGAAAACCTGCAACGCACCGGTTCCTTCAAAGAGCGCGGCGCCCTCAACAAGCTGCTCACGCTCAGCGAAACCGAACGCAAGCGCGGAGTCATCGCCGCCAGCGCCGGCAATCATGCCCAGGGCGTCGCCTTCCACGCCGCGCAGCGCGGCATCCGCGCACAGATCGTCATGCCCCTCGCCACCCCGCAGATCAAGGTCGCCGCCACTCGCGCTTATGGAGCCGAAGTCATCCTCCACGGCGCGAGCTACGACGAAGCCTGCGAAGAGGCCCTGCGCCGCCGCGTCGAAGAGGGCCGCACCTTCATTCATCCCTTCGACGATGCCGAAGTCATCTGCGGCCAGGGCACCATCGGCCTCGAACTCCTCGAACAGGTTCCCGACATTGAAGCCGTCGTCGTCCCCATCGGCGGCGGCGGCCTCATCGGCGGCATCGCCTGCGCGCTCAAAGAAACCAATCCCGAAATCCGCGTCGTCGGCGTCGAGCCCGAAAGCCTGCCCTCCATGCTGCGCGCGCGCGAAGCCGGCGCTCCCGTCACCATCGCCGCGGAGGCCACCATCGCCGACGGCATCGCCGTCCGCCGCGCCGGCGACATCACGCTCCCCCTCGTCTCCCGCTACGTCGACGAAATCGTCACCGTCGACGACGAGGAAATCGCCAGCGCCATCCTCATGCTCCTCGAGCAGGAAAAGACCCTGGCCGAAGGCGCCGGAGCCGCCGCGCTCGCCGCGGTTGTCCAGTCCAAGACCAACCTCCGCCATCGCCGCACCGTCGTCCTCGTCTGCGGCGGCAACATCGACGTCTCGCTGCTCGCCAAGATCATCGAACGCGGCCTCGTCAAAGACGGCCGCCTGCTGCGTGTCCGCGTCTATCTGCAGGATCGCCCCGGCGCGCTGCTTCACCTCACCGCAGATCCTCGCCCGCGAACGCGCCAACATCGTCGAAACCATCCACAACCGCGCCTACTACGGCGTCAGCCTCGGCGAAACCGTCATCGACGTCACCCTCGAAACCCGCGGCGCCACCCACATCACCGCCATCAGCCACGCTTTACGCGAAGCAGGCTTCCGCTTCGAACGCATTCAATAACGATCCGTGATTCTCCTTGGGTGTCATCCTGAGCGGAGCGGCTTGGAGGCCCCAATGACAAAGTCATTGGGGTAAGCGGAGCGAAGGATCTGCTTTTGTTTCTTAATCCAGGATCAAACATGCGCAGCGTTTTCTGCGCGATTCCGTCTCACCCCAAACCAGATCAACCCAATCGCCCCCGCCAGAAAAATCGCATTCCCTACCCGCACACTCGCGTCCACGTTCCCAACCGCCGGATGCTGCAGAAATGCATGCCATCCATACGCCAGTGCCGCACCCGCGCCCAGTGCCGACTGGTGCATCAATGTCATCGCCCCTATCCGCTCCCATAACATCACCACCGCCAGCATTCCCCCATCCAGCCCAAGCAGCGCAGCCACCGCTCCCCATCCCCAATGCATGGGAACCAGCAGCGCAGCCGACCCAAACACCAATGCCACTGCACCGAGAATCCATGCTGAAGGCGCGATACGATGAGTGGCATACCGGCGAATAACCGGAATCTTGAAAGCCAGGATCACCAACAGCACAATTGCCACCGCCGCCCCGGCAAACTGCCCCATCGAAGCCAGGTAGTGATCCTGCTTGTAACCGATGAGCGTCCCCGCCACCACCCCAAACATGAAAACGATCGTCACGACTCCCAACCCCACGCGCCCAAGCCACGGCGTCCGCGCCCGATCCGGCACGCATGCCTCCACCAGCGCGATCGGCGTCGAGATACTCCAGATCCCGTGCACCATCAGCATCCAAAGCGTCCACCACGCCCCGATCCCCAGCGAAGGAATAAATGCAGGAGCCAGCAACCCGAGGTTCAGCTTCAGATAATTCGGATTGAACAGCGATTGGGTTGTGAATGCCTCCTCCAAGATCGCGTACGCCATCCCCAGCAGCAGAATGCTCGGCCACCCGCGTCCCGTTCTCCGCGCCGTCTCGCGAATCAGCAACGCCCCACCGCCGTACATAGGCGCCAGCACAATGAGCGCAGGAAGCAGCTTGATCGGCAGATCCCCCAGCAGAAACTCCGCCACCAGCGGCGCTACAAACACCAGTCCCAGTGCAGGCCAAATCCCTCGCCCCGTTGCTGGCGTCTTCGCACCAGCATCGACTGCCTGATTCTCCGATTCCATCTGTGCCCTCCGCAATGCAGCATTGCGATCGTTCGAGATCAGTATCCGCTACTCATCGCAAGTCTCTACGGGTTTTGTGCACTCAAAGTTGCATCGCAATTTGCACGTCCATGCGTGAAAAACTGGATGCTCTCACCCGCATCGCGCAAATCCGCACGGCCATGGGTGCCCCATCCCCGAGGTCCCCACGGACAGGTCTTCGTCCGCGGGGTGGAATAACGCAGCCGCATCGCGTTATGGGTGGGAAAACTAGATCCCCGCCCCGGCACCGCATCCAGCCGCACGACACGTCGGAGAGATGAAACAATAAGCTTGCATTTCGAAATCACGGCCCATGTACACGCCCAAATTCAATCAGGTCGCCGACCGCGCCACGCTCATCGAAGCCATGCAGGCCTACTCCTTCGCCATTCTCTTCGGCCCGTTCGACTCGACCGCCGCCGCAGCCCAACACCACGCCACCCATCTCCCCCTCGTCGTCAAAGATGACGGCCCTCACGGCCTTCTCGAAGGCCACTTCGCGAAAGCCAACGCTCATTGGCAGTCCCTCGCCAACCGTGAGACCCTCGTCGTCTTCCCCGGTCCGCACAGCTATGTCAGCCCCTCACTCTATGCCGAAGAGTTGTCCGTACCCACTTGGAACTACATCGCCATCCACGCATACGGCACGCTCACGCTTGTCGAGGACGATGCTGGTAAGGAGACCCTCCTCGGCGGCCTCATCCAGGCCAACGAGCCTGCCTACGCCGAACACTGGCGCAATCTACCTGACGGATTCCGCCGCTCCATGCTCGCCGGCATCGTCGGCTTCCGCATCTCCATCACCCGCATCGAGGGCAAATTCAAGATCAGCCAGAACCGCCCCGAAGTCGACCGCCGCAACGTCCATGCCGCCCACTCCGCAGGCACCCCCGATCAGCGGCAACTCGCCGCCTGGATGAAGCGCCTCATCGGGTGTTAAGGTCATTCCCGTTGATCCACCTTCCAGATTGGCAAAGGATGTAATCCAAATGCGCAGAATTTGTCTCCTCCTCTTCGCCCTCGCAACGCTTTTCAATCCTGCCTTTCTCGCGGCCCAAGCCCCAATCCCAACCAACTGGCATGCGAAGGTCAACGAATCGATCCCCCTCCTGGGCCATCGCAACTGGATCCTCATCGTAGACTCCGCCTACCCCCTGCAGTCCTCGCTCGGTGTCGAAACCATCGAGACCAATGCTTCCCATCTCGATGTGCTTCGATACGTCCTCGGCGCCGTCAATAACTCGATCCACGTCCGCCCCCTTATCTACATGGATTCCGAACTCCCCTTCGTCCCAGACGATGACGCCCCCGGCGCCTCCGCATATCGCACACAGATCGCCCAGCTTCTCAGTGACTACAAGATTGAATCCATCCCGCACGAAAGGGTCATCTCCCAGATCGACGAAACCAGCAAGCAATTCCACGTCCTCATCCTCAAAACCACAATGACCATCCCCTACTCCTCTGTCTTCATCCGCCTCGACTGTAAATACTGGTCCGCCGACGCCGAAAAACGCCTTCGCGCTCGCATGCATTGATCGGTTTTGGTTCCTCCGTCAGACCCAGTTTCAAACGATTTCGCAACGCAAGGAGATTTGCTCGCATGGAAAGAAATGCCCGCCGTTTAATGTTTCATGGCATGTGTCTATTCCTCCTCGGCCTTCTCACCGGCTTTGCTGAACAGCATTTCGCCAACGTGCGCATGGGACTCGCCGCACACCTCGAAGGAGTGATGAATGGCATTTTCCTGCTCGCTCTGGGTGCCGTTTGGCCTAACGTCAGACTTGCCCCGGCAGCATCCACGATCGCCTTCTGGCTGGTGCTGTACGGCACCTATGCGAATTGGCTCATCACGCTCCTCGCAGCGATCTTCGGCACTGCTGCACTCTCGCCCATCACTGGAGTCGGACACAATGGACTGCCATGGCAGGAGAGTCTTGTCACCGCCGGCTTCATGTCAGTCGGCATCGTCATTGTCCTCGCATCAGGTCTGATTCTTTGGGGTCTGCGCAAATCCTGAATCCTGAGACCTCATATGGCCCCGACCGTCTCCTCTGGAAAGTCCCGCCAGAATCGTCGATCAGACGGCATTTTGTTATACTTGATAGGTTCACCTCGCGGAGGTGGCGAAATTGGCAGACGCACTAGCTTGAGGTGCTAGCGCCCACAAGGCATAGGGGTTCAAGTCCCCTCCTCCGCACCATTGACTCTTCAGCCGGGCCACCCGGTCAAGATTCGGAAAGCAGCTTCAGCAATGCAGATCCTTTTCTACTTCGTCGTTACTGTCCACATCATCGTCAGCCTCTTTCTCATTGGCGTCGTCCTCCTGCAGCAGGGCCGCTCAGCCGACCTTGCCGGCGCATTCGGCGGACAGGGCTCGCAAACCGCCTTCGGACCCCGCGCCGCTGCCAACGTCCTCACGCGACTCACCACGTGGTCGGCGATCGTTTTCATGATCACGTCGCTCTCGCTCACGGCCCTCTACGTTCGTTCCGGACACGCCCACTCCGTGCTCGATGACGTCAAGCCTGCATCGTCAGCGCCGGCCAAACCTGGCAAGTAGGCCGCTCATGCGTGTCGTTATTGCTCTCTGAGGCAGACCACCCGGGTCTGCCTCTTTCGTCGGCCGCATAAAACCCCACACGCTTGGCTCTACAATGTGTCCATGATCCTCGAGATCTTTCCCGTTGGCCCGCTGCAATGCAACTGCACGATTTTGGCCGATGAGGAATCCCGCGAAGCCATCGTTATCGACCCTGGCGATGAGGTCTCCCGCATCCATCGCCGCCTCACCACCCTCGGCCTCACTCTCAAGCAGATCCTTGTAACCCACGCTCATATCGATCATGTCGGTGGCGCGCAAAAGCTCAAAAAGCTCACCGGCGCTCCCATTTTTCTCAACGAAGACGACCTTCCCCAGCTCGAGATCATGGCTGAACAGGCTGCCTGGATTGGTGTTGATACGCCTGAAACCGCCCCTCCCGACGAATCCCTCAACGACGGCAGCTCCGTCGGCCTCGCAAACTATCCGGCCCAGGTCCTTCACACCCCGGGCCATACGCAAGGCTCCATTTGTCTTCACTTCGCTCCGCTCAAGATGGTCCTCGCAGGCGACACGCTCTTCGCAGGCGGCATCGGCCGCACCGACTTGCCCGGAGGCGACAGTGAACAAATCGTTCACTCCATCCAGGCCCGCCTGCTTACCCTCCCAAACGAAACCAGGGTCATACCAGGCCACGGCCCGGCCACCACCATCGGCACCGAACGTCGAGCAAATCCTTTTCTGAAATAGCCGGCATCTATATGTTCGCGTAACTATCTAAATAGTTATAGATATACGGAAACAACATAAATCTATGGTTTAACACCAACCAGACAATTGTTATCACTTTGATGCGTTCTGAAATAGTTAACAATTTCCTGCATCCCCTTTGCGAATTCCTCAACAGGCCCTAGCAAACTGACCACCAGCCATCCGCTGTCCTCCATCCCGAAAAAATATCCCGGTTGAACCCAGACTCCCCGGTTCAGCAGCTCCAGCACCGTGCATTCGTCAGGCTGCAGGGCCGGAATCCGAAGCACGGCGTACCAGCCGCCCTCCACCTCAAGCCGGCGTACTGCATCCTCCGCTCTAAGCTCTCTGTCCAGCTCTGCCAGGTTCGTTGCGACCCGCTCTCGGATCTGTCCCTGGATCTCATGCCGCCGCGAAATCCACGCCGGGATCGCCCCTTGCACCGGCGCATTCATCGACAGAAACGTATCCGCAATCACCTCCAGGCGATCCATTGCCGCCTTGGCGTGAGGACCCGTCGCTACGACCCAGGCCGCCTTCATCTGCGGCAGTCCCGCAATCTTGCTCAACCCGCTCACCACATACACATCCACGCCTTCGAGCCCCGCCGCGAAACTCGCCGTCTTCCCATCTTCGAATCCGTAGTCCAGAAAAACCTCATCCACGATCAGTGCGATTCCCCGCTCACGGCAGATCGCCGCAAGTTCTTCGGCCTCCCAAGCCTTCGTAAAATGCCCCGTTGGATTATTCGGATGAACCAGCACCATCGCCCGCGTCTCCGGCGTGATCGCGCGCCGGAATCCCTCCGGCTCGATCTGCCATCCGTGGTCGTACACCAGCGGCGCAACCTTGATCCGCACATCATCGAGCTCTGCCAGAAAATCAAACAGCGGATATCCGGGCTGAGGCACCGCAATCGCTTCTCCCGGATCGCACAGGAGCTTGAACAGAAAGCTGTACGCCTCGCTCGTACTCGTCGTCAGCACTATCCGGTCCGGCGAAACGGCCACGCCATGATCCGCATAGTAGCCACACACCGCCTCGCGCGCCCGCAACAACCCCAAAGGCTGCGGATCATATTCCAGGGCTCTCAGATCCGTCAGCGGCTCCAGCAATCGTGCATCGAAGACAAACCTGCAACGCGTAGGATTCGAAGCAGTCAGGTCCGCGATCGCCAGCCCCGCCTGCACACGCTCGCGATGCGCCCGTGCCAGCGCATTCTCCTCCATATTCCATTCCGTCCGTTTCGAAAACCTCATCGCAGCCTCTGCCTCTTGCATCGTGAGTTTCCCTATCACTGACCACTGACCACTCTTCTTTACAATATCCTTAGGCGTCCCATTCACGATGCGCGGCGCCATCACGGGAGGATTCTTGTCTCTGCGCGCGGTCATCTTCGACTATGGAATGGTTCTCACCGGGCAACCGAACGCCAATGCACATGACGCCATGGTCCGTATCACCGGCCTGCCGCGTGACCAATTTGAAACCGTCTACTGGGCCGATCGCCACGCCTACGACGAGGGAAAACTTACAGGCCTCCAGTTCTGGCAGAACCTTGTCCGCGATGCGAAACTGAACCTCGATGCCGCCGCCATCGACGAACTCAACGTCTGGGATGCACGCATGTGGACCACGCAGAACCCCGCCATGCTTGCCTGGCAAATGAAACTCAAGCAACACGGCATCCGCACCGCCATCCTCTCCAACATGGGCGACACCGTGCTGGCCAGCATCCAGCGCGAATTCGACTGGCTTCCCCGCTTCGACGTGCTCATCTGGAGCTTTGAGCACAAGATGGCCAAGCCCGACGCAGCCATCTACCGCCTGACGCTCGACAAACTCGGCACCCGCCCCGAGGAAACACTTTTCATCGACGACAAAGAAGCCAATATCGACGCTGCCCGCGACCTTGGCCTTCTAGCCATCCAGTTCTCCACTATCGAGAAACTCCGCGAAGATCTCATCGCCTCCGGCCTCGATAAATACCTCCCGCTCCCCGAATCGAGGACCATCGTCTAACTACAACCTCCCGCGCCGCCGGCGTCATCCTGAGCGCAGCGGGCCCCGCGACGCAACATCAGTCTGCGCGTGTCATCCTGAGAGGAGAAGCTTGGGGTTACACGCAATGGGGTAAGCGATGCGAAGGATCTGCTTTTCTTCACTCGCAGATCATGATTCTCGCGAAGCCATTTCCCCGCCCTTACATCCAAAGCCACAGGACACCTTCCACAGGAGACTCCAATGAACGTAGTACTCTACGGCGCCACCGGAAAATCCGGCAGCCGGATTCTCACCGAACTCCTCGCACGCGGTCACAACGTCACCGCTGTTGCCCGCAATCCCACTGGCCTTCCAGCGAACGTGAAAACCGCGAAGGATGATCTCGGCGACGTAAATACAATCGCCGCCATCATCTCCGGCGCCGACGCTGTGGTCAGTGCCTACGCCCCTCCGCAAGACGATACCGACCAGCTTCTCGGCGTTACCGAACGCCAGATCGAAGCCCTCCGCAAGGTGGACAAGAATACCCGCCTCATCGTCGTTGGCGGCGCAGGATCACTCGAAGTCGCCCCTGGCGTCACGATCATCCAGTCCGGCCATCTTCCCGCCGAATGGGTCCCCATCGCCACCTCGCATGAAAAAGCTCTGGAACTGCTCAAAAAGTCCGACATCAACTGGACCTACTTCAGCCCAGCTGGCTTCTTCGAGCCCGGCTCGCGCACCGGCAAATTCCGCCTCGACACCGACAAGTTGGTCGCCGACGCACAAGGCAACAGCCGCATCTCCATGGAGGACTACGCCATCGCCCTGGTCGACGAACTTGAGAAGCCAGCTCACGAGCGCTCCCGCTTCACCATCGGCTATTGATAGCCAAATCCCTCACCCTCCACGTTGA
Organism: uncultured Acidobacteriaceae bacterium; assembly: GCA_963830285.1. GTDB lineage: Bacteria > Acidobacteriota > Terriglobia > Terriglobales > Acidobacteriaceae > Telmatobacter. The sequence continues at coordinate 178,705 of CAWHLU010000001.1, read as the reverse complement.
GCAGCACCAACTCCAATACTGGTCCACCCAAAAACGGAAATGGATCACAGCCTCAGTCCATCGCACGATTTGCGTTGGAGCATCTTCCCCCGACCTTCGCCTCCACCAAACCATCGACCAACCCAACTCGCTTCGCCTTGGAATCCCGGCAGTTCTGGGCAAACTTCAGAGGAGTTTGCCCAAGTCCCCCTGTCGAAAGATTTCCTCGCCAATAACCGCTTGCTGTGCGACACTTTCCTGCGGGTCAGGGAATCACTCTTACCCATGGTCGCGTTCACGTAACTCGTCCCTCGCGGGAAAGCACATCCAGAAAGGTCCGATAATCCCATGAAGATTCTTCACGCCCTCGCTCTCAGCTCCATTCTTGGCGCCAGCCTCGTTCTGGCGCAGGCCCCTGCACCCTCGAAGCCGGCCGCTCCTGCCGCAAAAACCGCACCTGCTCCCGCGCCATCCGCTGCCGACATCGCAAGCGCCAAGGCCAAGGGACTCGTTTGGGTCAACCTCAACACCAAGGTCTATCACTTCTCGACCGACTCGACCTATGGCACCACAAAGAACGGCAAATTCATGACGGAAGCCGATGCCAAGGCCGCTGGAGCCCGTGCAGCCAAGGCACCCGGAGGAAAAACCGCCAAAGCTCCAGCCTCCAAGTAGCGGCGCAACTCGATCCCAACGCACGAATGCCGGAGCAACAATGCTCCGGCATTTGCTTTTCACTCTGAACTACGAACTCAGAACTGCGAACTCATTTCACGACGCCAACCCCAACCCCACCAGGTTCGCCGCCGCAATAATCACCAGGATCCCCACGCACAGCAAACGAACCGAGCGGCTCGATACGCCCGCCCACTCGCCCAGAGCCAGCCCGACAATCCCGCCAAACAGTACATACCCGCTCATGTGCAGCATCCAGTTGACATAACTCAGCCGCTGCGGAATGTTCGCCGCCCCCCATGCATAGAAGAAGAACTGCAGATACCACATGATTCCGCCCGTTGCTGCCAGTATTCCATTTTTCAGCAGAGTCCCCTGCGGCTGCCGCAGATCCTGGCGCAACGAAATCCGCTTCACCACCGCCAGCCTTCCAAAGCAATACGCGAAATTCACCAGCGCGCCGCCACCCATGATGAACACATAACTTGGCAGGGCCGAATAAAGAGGGTTCACCCCACCGCCAAGTGCTGCCGCCTGCATTGGTTTCGCAGCCTCCATCGCAAACGACATCCCCGAAGAGAAGATGCCGCACATCACCGCCAGAGCCAGCCCAAGCATCACGTTGAATTCCGTAGGGCTGCCGCTCTTCAGCTCCATCTCTTTCATGTGGCCCGCGTACGAAACAATCGCCACGCCGACTAGCGCGACAACCACCCCCGCCATGTTCATCAGGCCGCCGCGCGTCTCAAACAGCATCGCCGCCTGCCCGTTGATCAGCGGAGGCACCAGCGTCCCGACCACCAGCGTCACCCCAATCGCCACGCCGATCCCCAGCGACATTCCCAGGTATCGCATCGTCAGTCCATAACTTACGTTGCCCACGCCCCACATCGCGCCGAACAGCGCCATCCTTACCAGAACACTCGCCGGAATCGACCCGTAAAACGCGCCGAAATGCGGCAGCAGCAGATAGCTCACGCAAAGCGGCAACAGCACCCACGAGAAAATCCCCGCCACTGCCCACGTCGTCTCCCACGACCAGCGCTTCACCTTCCCAATCGGCGCATAAAACGAAGCCGCCGAAGCCGCTCCCACCATGTGCCATCCAATCCCCGCGACGATTCCAGCCATTCGTCCTCCGAATCGAACCACCCTCTGAACGTCACCAGCCATCCTACGTTGGAACACCCAACTTCAGCGCAGATAAAACGCTCTGTCATCCTGAGCGGAGCGGCTTGGGGCCCCGTGGACATGCAATGTCCATGGGGTAAGCGGAGCGAAGGATCTGCTTTTTCTTTCCTTCATAATCACCACGAAATCGGGTGCCCCATCCGTGCAGCACTCTTTCGCAAGGGTGGGATTGCAAGGACCCGCCTTGGTCCGCCCTGTGCATCGTGCCTTACACTTTGATGGATGCCCCTTCGCCTCTACGTGGCCACCACCAGTCAAGGAAAGCTGCGCGACTTCCGAACTGCTGCCGAAACACACGCGGTCTCCATCGACCCACTCCCGGAACTTGCCGAAATAGAGCCACCCGAGGAAGACGGCGACACCTTCACCGAAAACGCCACCCTGAAGGCCGTCTATTACTCACAGTTCGCGCCGGGCGCGCTTGTCGTCGCGGATGATTCCGGCCTCGAGGTTGACGCTCTTGCCGGCGCTCCTGGTGTCCGCTCTGCTCGTTTTGCCGCCGACGCAGGCCTCGTTGACTCACCCGACGCTAACGACAACACAGATGTCTGGAACAACATCATCCTTCTTCAGCGCCTCGATGCCGTTCCGCCCCCGGAACGCACCGCTCGCTATCATTGCGTTCTCGTCGCGGCACGTGACGGTCAGCCAACACACATGGCCGATGGAACCGTCGAAGGCATGATCCTCAACGCCCCGCGCGGCACCGGCGGATTCGGCTACGATCCCCTCTTTTATCTGCCGAAGCTCGGTCGAACCATGGCCGAGATCGACCTCCAGACCAAGCTTCTCCACAGCCACCGCGGCCGAGCACTGGCCGCTCTCCTTGCCAAACTGCAAGTCTGACCCGAAGTCGAGGCCGAACTCCGATGCATAGCGACTTGCCCACAATCTCTCCCGCATCTCTGGCATCGAACCGAACCGTCGCATCAAATTAGGAGTGACGATGAAAGAACTTCGGTCACTCATCCTCTTTGTCTTCTCCATCCTCACGCTTGCCTCCGGTCAGGCAAACGAGGGAACTCTGCGTCTGCGTGTGAGCGACGCAACCGGCCATCCGATCGAAACCGCACTTCAACTCATCAGCCATGGAAATCAGCTGTCGAAGACCCTCTCCACCGACAAAGATGGCACGCTCACTCTCACGCATCTGCCCTTCGGCATATATCGCATCGACATTCAGCACCCTGCGTTCGCAGCCATCTCCCGGTCCATTGAAATCCGTTCCGCCGCGCCCACCAGGCTCTCCATTCAACTCGAGATCGTTCCCCTCACCGAATCGGTGACGGTCCACACCCCCGATACCCTCCTCGCAATCGACCAGCCCGGCTCCGTCAATATGCTCGGTACACAGCAGATTCAAACCCGTCTCGGCTCTGTCCCCGGTCGCTCCCTGCAAGACCTCGTCAATACTCAGCCTGGCTGGCTCTATGAAGGCAGCGCTGTCCTGCATCCCCGCGGCTCGGAATACCAGACTCAATTTGTGATCGATGGAGTCCCCCTCACGGACAACCGCTCCCCCGGCTTGGGACCCGCGATCGACGCCGATGAGGTCCAGTCGCTCAACATCTACACCGCCGGAATACCCGCCGAGTACGGCCGCAAAATGGGAGGAGTGGTCGAAGTCGACACCACGCAGAATGCGCAGCCCGGCCTGCACGGTCAGCTGGTACTTGACGGTGGCAGTTTCACATCGGCAGGCGCGTCAGCCCAGGCACAATATTCCCGCGGCAAAAACGCCTTCGGCACCGCCTCTTCTGCCAGCCGCACCGATCGCTATCTCAATCCGGTCGTTCCACAGAATTATTCCAACACCGGCACGCTTGGCGACTTCGCCCTCCACTACGTGCGCACGCAAACATCCAACGATACGGCCACGCTCAGCCTTCGTCGCGAGTTCTCCCGCTACGACATCCCCAACGAATTCATCCAGCAGTCCGCTGGCCAGCGCCAGACGGCCGAAAACGCCGAAACCATGGGCATCGCCTCATGGCAGCACAATCTCTCCGACCGTTCGTCCACCGACGTGCACGCAATGCTCCGCGACAAGACCGCCGGTTTCAACTCCAATGCCGAGTCCACTCCCATCGCAGTCTTTCAGCGTGATAACTTCCGCGAAGCCTATTTCAACTTCAGTGCCACCTTCGATCGTGGGCAACACGAGTGGAAAGCCGGGGTCGAATCCGACAATGCATTCCTTCGCGAAGCCCTGAGCTACCTGGTAACCGACCCCTCGCAATTCGACCCCGGAACCGCTTCATCCTTCGCTTTCGCAGACAGCCGGCCCGACCTCGAGCAATCTGCATTCCTACAGGACTCCATCCGCTTCCGAAACTCCACCATCGCCGCCGGCCTCCGCTGGGATCACTATCAACTCCTCGTCAATCGCCAGTCCCTCGCGCCTAGAGTCGCGCTCTCCCACTACATCCCGTCCGTGCAACTCGTCCTCCACGCTTCGTACGACCGTGTCTTTCAAACGCCCGCCACTGACAACATCCTGCTCTCCAGTTCGTCTCAGGTTGCTACCATCGATCCCACCAATTTCCTTCGCCTTCCCGTCAATCCGTCCACTGGCGACTACTACGAACTCGGCGTCAGCAAGGAAGTGGATCATCAGCTCCGCTTCGACGCCAACTACTTCCGCCGCTTCCTCTCGAACTTTCCCGATGACAACCAGCTGCAAAACACCACCATCGCGTTCCCCATCGCCTTCCGCAAAGCCATCATTTATGGTTTCGAGGGCAAGCTTGAACTGCCCGCGTGGCACGGCTTCGACGGCTTCGCCAGTTACTCCTACGAAGTTGGAAATGTCTGGTTCCCCGTCACCGGGGGACTCTTCCTCGGCTCTGACGCCTCCGCCGCCGCAGTCGCTCTCTCCGGTCACGTCCCCAATTCGCAAGATCAGCGCAACACGTTTCGCGGACGCATGCGCTACCAGGTCAATCCACGCCTATGGATCGCCGGCGGAGCCGAATTCGACTCCGGTCTACCCTTCGAGTTCGAGGGCGACCCCGCCACGGTGCTCGCCGAGTATGGCCCGCAGGTCCTCGCACGCCTCAACTTCGATCGGAGCCGCATCCTTCCCGCATTGCTCCTCAACGCATCCGCAGGCGCAATCCTCCACCACTCCGAGCGATTCACCACTACCCTCCAGGCCGACGGTGAAAACCTCGGCGACACCCTCGACGTCCTCGATTTCGGCGGCCTTTTCTCCGGAAACGCGGTCGGTCCTCCGCGCAGTGCCTTTCTCCGGCTCACCACGACTTTCTAGTTGTTCCTGTTCACGCGACCCTCTTGGCAGCAATCCTTCGCACGCTATTTCATATCTCGAATACAGTCAGCGCCGTCGCGCTTGACGATCGTTATCCGCGTTACGAATAATGCATCTGTAACTGCGCCAAATAGATCGTCCCTCAATCTGATACCTCACCGCTCCGGAATCAGACCCGAAGCACCTAGGAGCCACAATCTCAATGGCAACCGCCCAAAATCCTGCTGCGTCCAAGCTCCGCGACGGCGTGCAGCCACTTCGTGCCGGTCAGGGAACGTCCTTCATTTGGCGCAAGCTCCATTCGCTCCTCGGTATCATCCCCATCGGAGCCTTCTTTCTCGAGCACCTGCTCTCAAACTTCGAAGCACTCAAAGGTCCCATCGCCTACGGTGCACAGGTCAAATTCCTTAATTCCCTTCCCCTGGTCCGCGTCCTGGAGTGGGTTTTCATCTTCTTGCCCATCCTCTATCACGGACTTTACGGCCTCTACATCTGGTTCCGTGGCAAATCCAATGTCATTTACTACCCTTGGGCCGGCAACTGGATGTACGTCGCACAGCGCTGGACCGGCCTCATCGCGATCCTCTACATCGGCCAGCACGTCCTCCGTCAGCGCTTCATGGGCATCAGCCTTCCCGAAAACCCCGGCGCAGCCTTTGCCAAAGTCCAGCACGAACTCGCCAATCCGTTCATGCTCGCGGTCTACGTTATTGCCATGATCGCCATCTGCTGGCACTTCGCCTATGGCATCTGGCTCTTCGCTGCCAAGTGGGGCATCACTCCGGGAGAAGTCGCCCGCAAGCGCTTCGGCTACGTATGCGCAGCCTTCGGTGTCGTCCTGCTCGTCATGGGACTGGCCAGCATCTGGGCCTTCATCAGCCCCAAATATCAAAACGCGCCTGAAATCGCGCCGGTAGCGGCGCTCCATGTGCTCACCCATACCGTGTCATTTACGAATACCGTGTCAATCACCCATGCCGTGTCATCCTGAGCGGAGCAGCTTGGTGCCCCACGAAGTGGGGTAAGCGAAGCGAAGGATCTGAAGTTGCTTTTAGCTCGTATCAGGCCACGACTTTAGTCGTGCCGAACTGCTCGATTGACTTGCAATGGGCTTTAGCCCCTGAGGAACAAAATGCCGGACACGTTCACTCCCAAGCCGCGCATCACGAGTAAGGAATTTCAAACCCACGCAGGCGCAGCCCATAACGCGATCGTCACGCTAAGCCAGGCCGTCGCAAACTCAAGTCTCGATCCCGAATTGCAGCAGCTCGTAAAAATTCGTGCCTCGCAAATCAACGGCTGCGCCTTCTGCACTCAGCTCCATCTCAATGAAGCGCGTCACATGGGCATCGCGGCCCCCAAGCTCGACTTGGTCGCCGTTTGGCGCGAAGCCGGCATCTTCTCCGATCGCGAAAAAGCCGCCCTCGCCTGGACCGAACTTCTTACCCGCCTCTCCGAGCACCACGTTTCCGACGAAGATTATGCCGCCGTCTCCGCACACTTCGCGCCCGACGAGTTGGCATGGCTCAGTGCCGCTGTCGCCGTCATCAATACATGGAATCGCATCGCTGCGCCTTTCCAATACGCACCGCCGATTCCGCGTCACACCATTCAACCCGCGCATGAACCAGCGCAGGTCTAGCAAAAGTTTTCTCCTGCAGGTTTTGCAGGCAAGTTGAAAGGACTCGAAAGCGAATGGCAGCACCCAAAATCATCGTGGTTGGCGGAGGCTTGGCCGGACTCGCAGCAGTCATTAAAATCGCGGAAGCAGGCGGAAACGTCGACCTCTTCTCCATCGTTCCCGTCAAGCGCTCTCACTCCGTTTGCGCTCAGGGTGGCATCAACGCTGCCAAGAATCTCAAGGGCGAAGGCGACACCACCGACAAGCATTTCGACGACACCATCTATGGGGGCGACTTTCTTGCCAATCAAACTCCGGTCAAGGCCATGTGCGAGGCTGCACCCGCCATCATCGATCTCCTCGATCGCATGGGCGTCCCTTTCAACCGCACTCCCGAAGGTCTCCTTGACTTCCGCCGCTTCGGCGGCACCCTCTATCACCGCACCGCCTTCGCAGGGGCAACCACTGGCCAGCAGCTTCTCTACGCGCTCGATGAACAGGTCCGCCGTTACGAATCCGAAGGCAAGGTCAAAAAGTACGAAGGCTGGGAGTTTCTCTCCGCCATCCTCGACTCCAAAGGCGTGGCCCGCGGCATCACCGCCCTCGACTTGCGCACCATGGAGTTGCGCGGCTTCCCTGCCGACGCCATCATCCTCGCCACCGGCGGCAATGGGGCCTTATTCGGAAAGAGCACCAACTCCGTTGTCTGCACCGGCTCCGCCCAGTCCGCCATTTTCCAGCAGGGCGCCTACTACGCCAACGGCGAATTCATTCAGGTCCATCCCACCTGCATCCCCGGTGAAGACAAGCTCCGCCTCATGTCCGAGTCGGCCCGCGGCGAAGGCGGCCGCGTCTGGGTCCCGCGCAACGTTGGCGAAAAGCGCCCCATCAAGCAAATCCCCGACGCCGACCGCTGGTACTTCCTCGAAGAGTGGTATCCCAAGTACGGCAACCTCGTCCCTCGCGACGTCGCCACCCGCGCTATTCACAAGGTTGTCTACGAGTACGGCCTGGGCCTCGAAGGCCAGCCCATGGTCTACCTCGACCTCACCCACATCGACCGCGCCACCCTCAACCGCAAGCTCGAAGGCATCCTCGAAATCTACGAGAAGTTCGTCGGCGACGACCCGCGCGACGTGCCCATGAAGATCTTCCCCGGCATGCACTACACCATGGGCGGCCTCTGGGTCGACTTCAACCAGATGACCAACATCCCGGGCATCTTCGCCGCCGGCGAGTGCGAGTACCAGTACCACGGTGCCAATCGTCTCGGCGCAAACTCGCTCGTCAGTTGCATCTTCGGCGGCTTCCGTTCCGGCCCCAACGCCCTCGCCTACGCCAGGAACCTGGCCGCCGCGGAAGGCGACGGCGGCGCTGCAAACGAACTCGCCCGCCAATCGGAAATCAACGGCAAGCTCCTCAAGAATGAAGGCACTGAAAATCCCTTCAGGCTCTGGCGCGAGCTCGGCGTCACCATGACCGAGCACGCCACCGTCATCCGTTACAACAAGGGCCTCAAGCAAGCCGACGAAAAAATCGTCGAGCTCCTCGATCGCTACAAGAAAGTCAACCTCAGTGACCGCAGCCAATGGGCCAACACCACCTTCGCTTTCGCCCGCCAGCTGAAGAACATGCTCGAGCTCTCCCGCTGTGTGGTGCAAGGTGCGCTGGTCCGCGATGAGTCGCGCGGCGCGCATTACAAGCCCGACTTCCCCGATCGCAACGATGAAAAGTTTTTGAAGACAACCAAAGCCAGCTTCACCGGCTCACCGGAAGGACCCCGTCTCGAGTTTGAAGACGTCGACGTTCAGTACATCAAACCGCGCCCGCGGCGCTACGACGCCGCAAAGTGATCTCTTTCTCGAAAGGTTTTGAACTGGCTGGAGCGAGGCCTTCGAGCCCCGGAATCCAGCCTCAATGAACTCCCAAGTGTCATCCTGAGCGGAGCAGCTTGGGGCCCCACGAAGCGGGGTAAGCGGAGCGAAGGATCTGCTTCTGTATTGCACCAAGCCGGACCGACCCAACCGTTGATCCGGACCCCTGAGGGAACATGGCAACCAAGACCGTTAAATTCGAAATCAAGCGTCAGGCTGACCCCGGCGCGCCGTCAACCTGGGAAAACTTCGAGATCGAGTGGCGTCCCGGCATGAACGTCATCTCCGCCATGATGGAGATCGCCACAAATCCCGTCACGGCGGAAGGGCGCGCCACCACGCCCATCACCTACGACTCCAATTGCCTCGAAGAAATCTGCGGCTCCTGCGCCATGCTCATCAATGGCAAAGCCCGCATGGCCTGCTCCGCACTCGTCGAGAATCTGGAACAGCCTATCAAGGTCGCGCCTCTCTCCAAGTTCCCTCTCGTCCGCGATCTCCAGGTCGACCGTTCCGTTCTCTTCGAAAACCTCATGCGCGTCAAAGCCTGGGTCCCCGTCGACGGCACCTACGATCTCGGCTCCGGCCCGCGTGTCTTCCCGCAGCAGCAGGAAGCCAATTACCCGCTCTCCAACTGCATCTCCTGCACCTGCTGCATGGAAGTCTGCCCCCAGTTCAATGAAGAGACAGGCTTCGTCGGCGCCGCCACGATCGCGCAGGTCAAGCTCTTCAACAATCACCCAACCGGCAAGGTGTTCGCCGAAGAACGTCTCCGCGCATTATCCGGCGACGGCGGAATCCAGGAGTGCGGCTTCGCGCAAAACTGCGTCGAGGCCTGCCCGAAGCAGATCCCGCTCACCAACGCCATCTCCGACATCAGCCGCGACGTCCTCATCCAGAAAGCCAAAGACTTCCTCCGCGGCTAACTCGAAGGAGCAACTGCTTCCTTCGGGAATGACCCCGTGTCATCCTGAGCGGAGCAGCTTGTGGCCCTGTTTCGCAAAGCGAAATGGGGTAAGCGACGCGAAGGATCTGCTTTCGTCTTTGGTTTGTATCAGCACGAAATTGGGTGCCCAGGTCTCGATTTTTGAGACCTGGGTTTTCATTTGTCAAAGGCAGAGGTCTAGTGGTGTCCGCCCGGATGCCCGCCGCCGCCTCGATAGCCTGGCAGCGCGTGTTCCCTCTCCGGCCCGTGGGGAGCTTGCCCTTCATGGCCTCGCCCATCCCGAGCTTCATTTCCATGGAAGTGGTTGAACTGTTCCGCTCCACGCTCCGGAAGCGGTCCATGATAACCATGGCGTGGGTCATAGCGATTGTCCACGTGTCCGTAAAACCCGTGATGACCGTGGAACCAGGGACCCGCTCCTATAAACACTCCGCCAACAAACCAATCCGGGCCGTAGTACCCGTACGGAGCGCAGTCATAAGGTTCATAGTCGAAGTACCCGTATGGGCACACCGGCGCTACGCCAATGTTAACGGCTATTTGGGCCGGCGCAACCGGAGCCCAACTGACTACAGCAGTCGCCAAAACCGACAAAGCAAGTGCTTTCATTGCCGCGAAACGCGATACCGCAAGGACCTTACCGTAGGGCATAGTCTCTCCTTGATTCACTGAGACGCGGTAGGAGACGTCCACGTTGCATGGACAGCGATTTTATTTAGGGACGGGGGCGATTGCATCGCGGAAAAAAATACGAGTGAGGACCGGGAAAGAGTAATGAGAGTGAGACTCCGCGAAAACTAAGCCGCTACATCCCTGCGTAGAATCCCGCTATCCACGTCTGCAACAATCCCGGCAGGCAACCCAGAATCACTACCGCCAGCGCAATCACCACCAGCACTCCCATCGTCACCGGGTTCGCCTTCAACGGCGTCTCATCCACCGCCGGCATCACAAACACTCGCTTCAGAACCTGCAGGTAATAGTAGAGTGAAACCGCGCTCATCGCTACCGCCAGCGCCACCAGCCCCAGGCCGATACCCGTCGGATAAACCCCCAACACCGCGGCGAACAAATTGAACTTCGCCCAGAACCCCACCAGCGGCGGAATTCCGGCCAGAGACAGGAACAACACCATCATCACCGCTGCCAGCAAACGATTGCGCTTCACCAATCCCAGGAACGCTTCCATCCGATCGCTCCCGCCGGCGCGCTCCACCACCGCCACCGCGCCGAACGCCCCGATCGTCGTAAGCCCATAGGTGAGGATGTAATACAAAACTGCCTGCGCGCTCCGCGACGAATACGAGAAGAACGCCAGACCCAGCAGAATGTACCCTGCATGCGCAATTGCCGAGTAGGCCAGCAACCGCCGCACGCTCGTCTGCGCCAGCGCCGCCAGATTTCCCAGCACCATCGACGCCAGCGCCAGCACGATCAGGATCTGCGACCACGCTATCCGAAAGTCGTGATAAACCGGAACCGGTTGTGAACTGAAACCAGCCGATATCGAAACACGGCCCTGCACCCCATCAAACACATGCCATGCCGCTGTGCTGATCCCAATCAGCAGCGCAAAACTCGCCACCTTCGACACCGACGCAATGAACGCTGCCGCCGGAGCAGGCGCACCTTCGTACGTATCCGGCGCCCACAAGTGAAACGGCACCGCCGCCACCTTGAATCCCAGTCCGGCCGCAATCATCACCAGCGCGACATACAGCAGCGGCGCCAGCTCAATCGCATGCGGCTGATACAGGCCCAACAGCATCCGATGTAGATTCGTCGACCCCGTCAGCCCATATAGATAACTGAATCCAAACAGCAGAAACGCCGCTGACATTCCTCCGAAAAGGTAGTACTTGATGGCTCCCTCGGCGCTCTTGCCCGACTTTTTCGCAAACGCCGTCAGAACGTACAGTCCCAGGCTGAGCAACTCCAGCCCCGCGAAGATGACCAGCAAATCTTGCGCCGCTGAAATCAACATCCCGCCTGTTGCCGACATCAGCACCACGGCAACATACTCGCCCACATGTTGTGTGAAATCCGAGCCGACCAGAAGAAACAGTGTCAGCACGGTCAGTCCCAGAATCCCGATCTGCGCAATCGCTGTGTATCCACCCGACGAAAGCATCAGGTCTCCGCTGCCCGGGTAAGCGTAGCCACCAAGCCCCTGGAGCGGCAGCACAATCAATGCCGCGCCGCATCCAAGTGCCCCCAACAGCACCGCCGAGATGACGCGGGTTTGCAACGCCGCCTTGCGCAGTAAGCCGAGGTCCACCAACAGCACCAGCAGAGCCGCAATCTCCAGAGCCGTTTCCGGCAGCATCACGCGAAAGAGTTCTGCGTAGTTCATCGCATCCCTCCCGCAAGTAGTGACTTCACCGCCGGCTCAATCGAATCCAGAAGTACCCTCGGGTACACGCCGACGATCAGCGTCGCCAGCCATCAGCAGCGCCGTTCCCGCAATCTCCGGCCACGTAATCGCATCAAACTTCGGCCAACCCGTCTTGGGATGCTCGTCCGGCGTCGGCAGCCTGTCCGAGAAGAATGCCTTCTGCATTGCGCGCCATGTATACGCAACGCCCACCACGATCCCGATTCCGGCCGCAGCCGTCCACCACGGCTTCGCAATCCATGCCCCAATCAGCACCTGCAACTCAGCGACAAACCCCGAAAACCCCGGCAGCCCCATCGACGCCATGCCCGCAATCACAAACGCCCAGGCCGCAAACGGCATCCGCTTGCCCAGGTGCATTTTCTCCAACTCCGCCAGTTGCCGCGTGTGCGTGCGCTCATACACAATGCGCCCCACAATCGCGAACAGCAACCCCGCGATCACGCCATGCGAGAACATCTGCAGCACCGCGCCGGTCATACCAATTTGTTTCAGCGTCACCAGGCCCAGCAACACAAACCCCATGTGGCTCACGCTGGAGTAGCCGATGACAAATTTGAAATCTGTCTGCGCCAGCGCCACCAGCGCCCCGTAGACGATCCCAATCACCGCCAGCAACGCAAACACATCGCGCCACGATCCGATTCCCGCGAACGAGAATCCCCACGGATCCATTCCGTGCGGGAACAATCCGATCGCCACGCGCAGGCATCCGTAAGCGCCCAGCTTCATCACCACGCCGGCCAGCAGCATCGAAGCCGCCGTCGGCGCCGCCACGTGGCCAGTCGGAGCCCACGTGTGGAACGGCCATAGACCCGCCAATATTCCGAACCCGACAAACACCAGCGGAAACAGCCCACATCTGCACGCTCACTGGCAGATTCGCATTAGCCAGCGCAGACCAATCCGGTGGAATGGCTACCCGAAGTCGCATACGCCGCCAGCAATCCGATCAGCACCATCGCCGATCCCACAAACGAATACAGCGCCAGCTTCATCGCCGCATACTCGCGCCGCGTCGATCCCCAGATCGCGATCAAAAAGTACTTCGGCACAATGGCGATCTCGTAAAACACAAACAGCAGGAACAGATCGAAGCTCAAAAACACGCCATACACGCCGCCGATCAGCGCCAGGAAGAATGCGAAGAACTCGTTTGTCCGCACTTCGATATTCCAGCTGAACAGCACGCCCGCCACCGCCGCCAACCCCGTCAGCAACACCAGCACCCGGCTGATTCCATCCGCGGCCAGCGTGTAGCGGATGCCCATCGATGCCACCCATGGCACATCGATCAGCACCACGCGTCCCTGTCCCGCACCCGCCGCAAACCCGGCAATCGCAATCACAAATCCCGTCACCGCCACCGCAAGCGCAATCCACCGCGCCAACGCTGCATTCCCTTTGGGCAGCAGCGCCAGCACCAGCGCACCGGCAAACGAGATGTAAATCGTCCAAGCCAACATTAAGAAACCTTCGAAAAACTCACCGCACTTGATCGTGGGGTCTTGTAACAGGGCATGACTTCAGTCGTGCCGAAAAGCTCGCGATAATGAAGAATGGGCTTTAGCCCCTGAAGGGATTTACCTGTCTCCAAAAACTCCCTGCTGACCATCATCAAAATCTCCAATGCGCCAGCAGATATTGCACCGTCGGATTCACATGTCCCACGATCAACTGCGGCACCACGCCCAGCAAAAACATCAACCCAATCACCGGCGCCATCCCCAACCGCTCACCGCCATGCAGGTCGGGAAAATGCGCCCAATGCTCCGGCACAGGCCCGGTGAATACCTTCTGGATCACCGTCAAAATCACCGCCGCCGTCACCAGTAGTCCGAGCACCGAAACCGTCGCCGCCACCCACGACAACGGAAACACTCCGCGGAAAATCAGAAACTCCCCGACAAATCCATTCAGCCCCGGCAGGCCCAGAGACGAAAACAGCGCAATCCCCATCAACCCTGCAAACACCGGCGCAGGCTTCCGCAACCCGCCAAAGTCATCGATCCCGCGAAGCCCGCCGCTGCGGAACTGAATCATCGCAATGAACCAGAACAGCGCCGCTGCCGTCAGTCCGTGATTGAACATCTGCAGGATTACGCCGTTCAGCGCGGCTGCCTGGCTTGCTCCGACAGAAACATTCGCGCCGCCCGGAACTGCGATTGCGAAGATCCCCAGCAGACAATATCCCAGGTGATTCACCGACGAATACGCCAGCACGCGCTTCAGATCCTTCTGCGCTGCCGCCGCCCACGCGCCCATCACTACCGTGATCACGGCCAGCACCAGCAGCGGTGTCCTGATCTGCGCGATCTGCGCTCCGAACAGCGGCAGCGCGATCCGCAGCAAACCATACACGCCCATCTTCGACATGGCGCCGGTCAGCAGCATCGTCACCGGCGATGGCGCTTCGGCATACGCCGCCGGCAGCCACGTGTGGAACGGCGCCATCGGCACCTTCACCGCAAATCCCGCCAGCACCCCAATGGCCAGCCACATCATCACGTGGCTTCCCGCAACAGATCCCAATTGCGCGGTGACCCGCTGCGCCAGGGTTCCGTCGGCCGCCATGGCCGCCAACTGGCCAAACTCCATCGACCCGGTGCAATGAAATACCGCGAGAAAACTCAACAGCAACGCAACGCTTCCCGCCATCGTGTACACAAAGAACTGTGTTGCTGCAGGCCCGCGCTTCGGGCCGCCCCACAGCTTGATCAGGAAGAACGCCGGTATCAGGCTCAGTTCCCAGAACAAAAACCAGTGAAAGAAATTCAGTGCTGTAAACGAACCGAACAGTCCCGCCTCCAGCAGCAGCACCAACGCGAAGAACAACCCCGGCTCGTGGTGCACGCGATGCGCCGCATCCACGCTCATAAGCGTCACGAGTGCCGACAGCACCAGCATCAGCGCTCCCAGCCCATCGACTCCAAGGTGATACTCAATCCCCAGCGAAGGCACCCAGTTCGTGTGCAGTTCCTGGAGTCCAATCGATCCGTCCCCGGGCAGGCGCAACCAGATCACCAGCGACAGCGCGAATGCGAGAGCACCTGTTATCTGTGCCACGCCGCGCGCATGCTTGCCCGACAAGAGCGCGATTGCCGCCCCGACAACCGGCAGCACCGTAATGATCGTGAGCAAAGGAATTCCGTTCATCCGCGGCCGCTCCAGATCAGGATTCCGGCCAGCACCACGACCGCCAGCGCCAGCAGCCGCAGGTACGTTTGCCCGCGCCCGGTTTGAACGCGCGCCAGCAATCCGCCGCCCGTCGCAATCTCTTCGCAGCCCTTGTCGAAGCCGCCGTCAACGATGTTCGCATCGAGGAACCGATTGAGTCGCGCCCAACTCGTGAACAGGAAAGTAATGGACGAAACCATATCTCCCCAGATGTCTCGATCGATCCAGTCCGCCACCTTCGCCCACCACGCATAAAACGCAATCACCGTCGCGCCGTACAACTCATCGATATAAAACTTGTCGCGCAGCACAGCCCATACCGGCGGCATCGCCTTCTCCAGCGCATCCGGCGCCTCAGCCGCAGGTGACTTCGCGCCATAGATCCACAATCCCAGTCCCAGCCCCGCAAGCACCACCACCGACGAAGTCACCATCAGCGTCCATCAATCCGGGCTCACTGGAAGCCGGCCAAATCAAACTGTGCCGCATGGCCATTCAAAAACGCCCTGAACCACGGCCACGCCGGCGTTCCAATCGCCGCCAGCGCGATCGCGAAGAATGCCAGAATCGCCAGCGGCATCGTCATCACCCGCGGGCTCTCATGCGCATGCCCATGCCCGCGCCACGTGCCAAAGAATACGTAACTCACCTGCCGCGTCATGTAGAACGCCGTCAGCAGCGCGCCAAACACCAGCATGTAAAACGGCGCCTTCGCCACGCTCCAATGCTGCGCCGCCTCCAGAATTCCGTCCTTGCTCCAGAACCCCGAGAAGAACAGTGGAAATCCGCACAGCGCCAGCATGCCGATCGCGTACGTCAGAAAGTCATCGGCATGAGCTTCCAAAGCCCGCCCATCTGCCGGATGTCCTGCTCCTCGTGGCGCCATGAATCACCGAGCCCGCGCCCATGAACAGCAGCGCCTTGAAGAACGCATGCGTGATCAGGTGGAACATGCCCACCGCCACGCCGCCCATGCCAAGGCCCGCCATCATGTAGCCCAGCTGCGAAACAGTCGAGTACGCCAGAATCCGCTTGATGTCGTTCTGCGCCACGGCGATCAGCGCCGCAAACACCGCCGTCGACGCGCCAACCCACGTCACCACCGTCAGCGCCGTCGTCGTCCCACCCGCAGGCATCCCCGCCTGCATCAGCGGATACACTCGCGCGACCAGGTAAACGCCTGCAGCCACCATCGTCGCCGCGTGAATCAGCGCCGATACCGGCGTCGGGCCTTCCATCGCATCCGGCAGCCAAACGTGCAGCGGAAACTGTCCGCTCTTGCCCGCCGCTCCCGCAAAAATCAGCAGGCCAATCGCGCCCGCCGCCGTCAGTCCCAACGCCGAGTGATGCACCAGCAATCCACCCAGCGCCAGCGGCTCCATCGATCCCGCGCCGTTGTTATAGAACAGCAGCGTTCCGGTCTGCGCAAAAAGCCAGACAATGCCCAGCAGAAAGAACACATCGCCGACGCGCGTGTCAGAAATGCTTTCTTCGCTGCCGCAGCCGCAGAAGGCTTCTGATACCAGAACCCGATCAGCAGATACGACGTGAGTCCGACCAACTCCCAGCACATGAAGAGCAGCAGCATGCTGTTCGCAATCACCACGCCCAGCATCGCTCCCGCAAACAAACTGAGGAAGCAGAAGAAGCGCGTGTAGTTCTCGTCGTGCGCCATGTAGCCGGTCGAGTAGATGAAGATCAGCAGGCCGACAAACGTGACCATCACCAGCATCACCGCCGCCAGCGGATCGAGCACCCAGCCCAGTTCCACCTGCGTGGCGCCCACTTGGATCCAGGTGAAGTTCACCGTTTCGCGCACGGCGTACCCATGCGACCACCCGCTCAGCACATGCCCAAACGCAACCAGCGACAGCAGCAGCGAAAAGCTCAGCGAACCGATCGCCAGCGCCGACGCGGCCTTCTTCATCGGCTGCTTCAGCAGCGCAATCACGCCCGAGGCCACCATCGGCACCGCCGGAATCAGCCACAGCCACTGCGCAACTCCACTCGCCGCGACTTGCGGAGTGAACGCAAATCCCTCTTGCATCACTCCGTCACCCCTTCATCCTGTTCATCTGGTCCAGATCCGTCGTCTGCGCATGGCGATAAATCGAAATCACCAGGCCCAGTCCCACCGCCGCCTCGGCCGCCGCCACGGCGATCGAGAAAATCGCAAACATCATTCCGGTCAGCGCCTCGGGATGCGGCCCATACCGCCAGAATGCAATCAGGTTCAGATTGGCCGCATTCAGCATCAGCTCAATCCCGATCAGCACCAGGATCGCGTTGCGCCGCGTCAGCGCGCCAGCCAGCCCGATCGCAAAGAACAGCGCAGCCACCAGCAAATAGCCGGTCAACGGCGTCGCCATCACTTGGTCCTCTCTTTCTCGTGCATGGCCACAATCACCGCGCCAATCAATGCGGCTGTCAGCAGCAGCGCCACAATCTCCAGCGGCAACACGTACCGCCCCATCAGCGCCTGCCCGATCTCGTTCACCGTCACCGCGGCGCAGCAGTTTCATTTGGGAGCCACGGCCCTGCACGCATCACCGCCCAGCCAGCACTGCAAAGATGCCGGCCGCGATCGCCAGACCAACAAGCCACGTCTTCGAGAACACTCCATCCTTCGGCATTTCCGACCCGCGCGTCAGCAGAATCGCAAACACCACCAGGATCGCAACCGCGCCGATATACACCAGAATCTGCGCAAACCCCGCAAACTGCGCGTCGAGCTGCAAGAAAAAGAACGCAATCCCAGAAACGCCACAGTCAGCGCCAGCGCGCAATGCACCACGTTCTTCAGCAGCACCGCCGCCAGCGCCCCCCCACGGCCAGCGCCGATATCAGATAGAAGACAACTCCCACAGCCAGCCGCTCCTTTCCCCCAGACGAACAAAATCACTCGGCGACTCACCGAACTGGGTGCTCCCGGCCCCTCGCCCTTGGGGACCGGGGAGAATCTGCGCGCCCCAGGTCTCAATTCTGAGACCTGGGATCTGGGTGCCCCATTCATGCGCGTACTTTGCGCACGAGTGGGAGAGCGCAAACCTCACCCAATCCTTACTCCGCATACCGATAACTCCTCGGGCCGAAATGCTTCCTTCGCATCCCCACGTCCCCATCACCACGTAGGCCAGCACCAGAATCGCCGAGCAAACCACCCACCGCAGCCAACCCTCGCCCATAAACCGCCATAGCGCCGCCACCACCAGATTCAGCAGGCTCATCGGCAGCACAAACTTCCACGCAAAGTTCATCAACTGGTCCTGCCTGAGGCGCGGCAGCGTCCCGCGCACCCAGATAAACACGCAGATCCAGACATCACCTTGGCAAAGAACCAGATCCACGACGGCACCCAGCCCAGGAACGAGAACGGCGCCGACCATCCGCCCAGAAACAGCGTCGTGCCCAGCCCGGAGATGGCAAACATCCCCACGTATTCACCCAGAAAAAACAGCGCAAACTTGAAGCCCGAATACTCGGTAAAGTAGCCGGCCACCAGCTCCGACTCGCCTTCCGGCAAATCGAACGGCGAACGGTTCGTCTCCGCCGTCGCCGCAATCGCAAACATCACGAAGCCCGCCAATCCCCAGGGCGTAAAGACGTACCAGTGCGGAAAGCCGCCCGTGTACTGGTTCTGCGCCTCCACAATCTTGCACCAGCGAAAGCGACCCGGTCATCATCACGATCACCACGCTCGACAGCAGCAGCGGCACCTCGTAGCTGATCATCTGCGCCACGGCGCGCATCGCGCCCAGCAGCGAATACTTGTTGCGGCTCGACCAGCCTGCCATGAACACCGACAGCTCGGTCGACGCGCCCATGGCGAAAAAGAACAGCAGGCCCGCGTCCATATCTCACCAGCACCATGTTGCGGCCCATCGGCAACACCGCAAAGCCCATGAAGACCGCGACCACCAGCACCAGCGGCGCGAGAAAATGCACCACCGCATCCGCGCTCAGCGGCACAATATCTTCTTTGGTCAGCGACTTGATGCCGTCGGCAACCGGCTGAAGAATCCCAAACGGACCCACGCGATTCGGGCCGTAGCGATTCTGCATGCGCCCCAGCCCCTTGCGCTCCAGCAACACCGTCAGCGCAAACAACGCGGGAAACAGGCAGACAATGACATGCGACGCTCAGACATCACGCCGACCGCGAGCTTGCCATCCGCCAGGCAGAAATCCCACGAGCCAGTGCTCATGAAGAACGAATATCTGGTCGAGCTTGTCGATCATGCTTTCGGCTCTCCTTCATTCGGCGTGGCAGCAGGTGCCGCAGCCGGCTTGGCCGGCGTCGCACCGGCCGCAGCAGCATTTGCTGCCGCCGCCTTGGCCGCAGCCGCATCGGCCGCAGCCTTTGCCTTCGCTTCAGCCTTGGCCTTCTCCTCGGCCAGCCGCGCATCCACTTCGGCCGCTTCGGTGGGATGAATCGTGTGATAGTACTCGTTCGACTTCGCCAGTTCTTGCCGGTCGAGCAGCAGCCCGCCAAACCGGTCCGTCGTGCTCAGCTCAAACTCGGTGTCCATCTTGATGGCCTCAAACGGGCAAACCTCGACGCAGATCTGGCAGCTCATGCAGACCGAAATATCGATGTCGAACCGCGCCGGATAAATCTGCGGCTTGCCCACGTAATCCGGCTTCTTGTCCTTGCTCTTCTCGATGTAGATGCACTTCGGCGGGCACTCCTTCTCGCAGATCTGGCAGGCCACGCAGCGCAGCCCTGCCTCCCAGTCCGGCCCGTCGTACACAAGGAACGGAAACACGCGTGCGCCTCGATCCGGGCGACCCGCTCCTCCGGATACTGCACCGTCGTCAGCCGTTCTTTGGAGACATAGCTGCCGGCAAAATTCTTCGCCGTCTCCGCCAGCCCCTTCAGTATTCCTTCGCCCAGCAATGCCAAACTCCTTCGAGAGTTTTCAGTTCTTAGTTCTTCAGTCCTCAGTTTTCAGCAAACCGGAACTGATGACTGACAACTGAGAACTGACAACTTCTACCGATCCACTTCTCCCAGCACAATATCCACGCTGCCAAAAATCAACACCACGTCCGCCACGTTCGCGCCCAGGCACATATCTTCAAGCACCGTCAGGTTGATCAGGCTCGGCGGCCGCACCCGATAGCGATACGGATTCGGACCCCCATCGCTGATCAGATAAAAGCCCAGCTCGCCTTTCGGCGCTTCGATGCGCCCGTATGCCTCGCCCGGCTTCGGCCGGAAGCCGCGAATCTTCGCCTTCGGATCCATCACCGGCCCGCCGGGAATCTCCTTCAGCGCCTGCTCCAGAATCCCGAGCGACTCGCGCATCTCCAGCATGCGCATCATGTAGCGGTCGTAGATGTCCCCGTGATCGCCCAGCGGCACGCGGAACTTGAATCGGTCGTAGATGCCGTAGTGGTCCACCTTGCGAATGTCGTAGTTCACGCCCGAAGCGCGCAGCATCGGCCCCGTGACGCCCGCGTTCACCGCCAGCTCCGGCCGCAGAATTCCCATGCCCTGCGTGCGCGCCATCAGAATTTCATTGGTCTGCAGAACAGTGCTTCGAACTCATCGACAAACGCCGGCAGCCCAGCCACCACCTTGCGCGTCGCATCCAGCCACGCCGCCGACGCGTCCACGCGGCAGCCGCCAAAGCGCATGTAGTTGCACATCATCCGCGAGCCGGTCAGCGCTTCGAACAGATCCAGAATCTTTTCGCGCTCGCGAAACGCATACATCAGCGGCGTGCCGCTCGCGCCCATCTCCTGCAATCAGAAATCCGATCGCCGAGGCATGATTCTGCACCCGCGTCAGCTCGGCCAGAATCACGCGCAGATACTCCGCGCGCTCCGGAACCTCCTGCCCGGCCAGCTTCTCCACTGCCAGCGCATACGCCCAGTTGTTGGTCAGCGAACAGATATAGTCCAGCCGGTCGGTGTACGGCATCGATGCCAGGTAGCTCGTGCCCTTCGGCGATCTTTTCGTGATTGCGGTGCAGGTAGCCGAAGACCGGCTTCAGCCGGATCACGCGCTCGCCGTCCAGCGCCACGTCCATGCGGAAGACGCCGTGCGTCGAAGGATGATGCGGCCCCATGGCCACTTCCAGCAGCTCGCCTTCGCCCTCCGGCTCAATCACCGGCGGCCGGTTCCAGCCCTCTGTCCTGCCGCGTCTTGGTCTCTGCACACCCGAACTCAGTCGCTGCTCCATGCGGTCCCTGTCCCTGTCCCCTGTTCCCTGCATGCCCTTGTTCCCTGCCCTGATGCGCCTGCGCCCGCTTCAGCACTTCGTCGTGCGCCGTCGGCTCGTACTCGAAATCGTCCGGCTCCACGTAATCCCGCCGCATCGGATGGTCCTTGAACCCATCCCACATCAGAATCCGCCGCAGGTCCGGATGCCCGGTGAACACAATCCCGTAGAGATCGAAGATCTCGCGCTCCTGAAACTCCGCCGACCGCCAGACGGGCGTCAACGAAGGCAGCTCCACCTGGTCCGTGCGGTTCACCGTGCGCATCCGGATCACCACCGGCCCATGCTTCTTCGCCACCGAAAACAGGTGATACACCGCCTCAAGGTAGCCCGGCTCAACGCGCTTGCGCGTCTCTTCAACGGTCTCTTCCACCGTCTGCTCAACGCCGTCCACGGTCTTCGTCAACCGTGACGCGTCACTTTCACTTTCTCGGTGATCTCCTTGTCCGGCCAGTCCACCCCGGTCACGTTCGAAAGAAAATCGAGCGCCAGCTCGGCGTCGTCGCGCAGAAACGTCGCCACTGCGACCGCATGCTCGGCGCCAGCACGCAGCGAGTGCTGCGCGCTCGGGCTGGGTTGGGCACAATCTCCACCCCCGCGCCCGGCACCGCCGCTTCAATCGCCGCCTTGATCTCTTCCACCGTCTTCATATCCCTAGTCCCCACGTCCCTATGTCCCTAGTCCCTATGTCCCTAGTCCCTGGTCCCTTGCTATCGAATCATCATCGGCACCGGCCACACGTCCTTGTTCGACGTCGGCTCCAGATCGTGCTCGCCCTGCACCGGCACGGGAAACTCGCCCTGCGCCTCCGCATCCAGATGCCGCGGACGGCCTTCGCCGGTCAAAGGCTGGCCATCGATCTTCTTCTGCAACGTCATGAAGGCCTGCAGCAGCGCCTCCGGCCGCGGCGGGCATCCGGGAATATGCACGTCCACCGGGAATGTAGCGGTCAATCCCCTTCAGCACGTTGTAGCCCTGCTTGAACGGCCCGCCGGAGATGGCGCACGCGCCCATCGCAATCACATACTTCGGCTCGGCCATCTGGTTGTAGAGCCGCACCACCTGCGGCGCCATCTTCTTGGTCACCGTGCCGGAGATGATCATCAGTCCGCCTGCCGCGGCGACGGCCGGAAGACCTCGGCGCCAAACCGCGCCAGGTCGTAGCGCGCCATCGTCGTCGCAATCATCTCGATCGCGCAGCACGCCAGCCCAAACTGCATCGGCCAGACCGAGCTGCGCCGGCCCCAGTTGTAGAGCTCCTCGATGGTCGTAACGAAGATGCCCTGCTTGCCCAGTTCGATCTTCAGTTCTGATCCACAGCCATTGTCGCTTCGCTCCGAAATACAGTGCAGTGTCAGTGTCAGTCATCAGTTCCATGCTTCTCTCGAGCTCCGAACCTAATTCGCGGTAGTTCCCTAGACCTGGGTCCCTGACAACTGTCACTGATCACTGACCACTGACGTGATCATCTGCCTCGTTCACGCCCACGTCAGCACACCCTTGGCCCACGCCCAGGCCAACCCTTCGATCAGCAGCAGCACAAACACCAGCATCGACACACAGGCCGCCACGCCCAACCCGGTAAACGCCACCGCAAACGGCAGCAGAAACACCGCTTCCACGTCGAAAATCAGAAAAATGATGGCGTAAAGGTAGTAGGCCGAGCGGAACTGCACCCACGCATCGCCCTTCGACTCCAGCCCGCACTCGTAGATCGCGTTCTTGATCCGCGTTCGGCTTGGCCGGCGAAAACACCTTCGCCCATAGCCACGCCAGCCCCAGCGGAGCCAGCCCAAAGCCCGAGCGCCGCAACAGAACAGAACTGCCAGAGAAAAATAAGGACTTGAGGCCATCTTAGAAATGAATCCTTCTGATCAACGTACCAGTTTCGGCCCTTTTGGCTAAGAAGATGTGAGCCCGCATCACTCCGTCCAACAGTCGCCATTTTTCTCCCATTCATCCCACTCTGTGAACCGCTCGCTGCAAAAGCCTGCGTTCCCTTGTCCTCTGCTGTCTCTCGATTCCACTCGCTCGCCATGCCTCATCCACCTTTCGATGGTAGACAGCTCAACCCTCATCGCCTGTTACCGTTCTTTTGTCCCCCGCAGCTTCCTCTCATGCGCCGTTGCGGGCTGATCTCAACGTTGTCCCGGAGATCCGTTTCAAGATGTTCAAGACCGCGCCGCGTCGCTGGGCACTTTGTACCGTCGTTCTCGCCTCTTGCCCCTCACGGTCACCTGTCGGCTTGTCCGTGCGGCCACCGATCCGGCTTCGTCTACCAACTCAGCCCCTTCCAATCCCGCACCCACTCCTCCGCCAGCCGCTCCCGACCTGCCCCACTGCCGCCTACACCGCCAACATCCACGTCACCGGCCCCACCACCCAGTTCCACGACTCCGTCGCCACCCGCTACAACTACGCCTTCGGCAAAGACATCCCCTTCCTCCCCTCCAACGCCACGACCGCCAACGGCCAGTTCATCAATCCCCAAGAGCTTCCACACGGCCGAGTACTGCGGCCACTGCCACCAGGAGGCCTATCACCAGTGGCGCCAGTCCGTTCACTCCAACAGCTTCCGCGCGCCCTGGTATCTGAAGAACGTCAACATGCTCATCGATGAGAAGGGCGTGCAGTACTCGCGCCACTGCGAGGGCTGCCACAACCCCGTCGCGCTGCTTCTCCGGCGATCTGTCGCAGGGCATGCCCAAAAAGCGTCCCTTCGAGGACGAAGGCGTCACCTGCTCCACCTGCCACTCCATCATCCCACCGACACCACCGGAACCGGCAGCTACGTCATGGGAACCCCCGCCGTCCTGGTCGATGAAAACGGCGCGCCCATCACCGCGCCCCGTCTCCGACGCCGAAATCCTGGCGCACCTCGACCGCCACTCCAAGGCTGTGATGCGCCCGCTCTACAAGACCGCCGAGTTCTGCGCCGCCTGCCACAAGGCCGCCATCCCCCGCTCCCTCGACGACTACAAATGGCTCCGCGCCATCTCCCTCTACGACGAATGGCAGGGCGCCAGCTTCACCAAGCAGTCGCCGCTTCCCTTCTACCGCAAAGACTCCGTCTCCACCTGCCAGACCTGCCACATGGTCCGCGAGCCCTGCCCGCCAAGGCGCAGTCGACCCCGGCGCCAAGGACGGCAAGCTCGTCTCGCATCGCTGGCTCGGCGGCAACACTCTCATTCGCCGCCTACTACAAGTATCGACGAGCAGGCGCAAAAGCTCGCCGACTTCCTCAAGAACGGCTTTGACGGCAAAGGCGTCCTCAACGTCGACATCTTCGCCCTGGAAAAAGAAACTCCGCAGCCAACGCAAGACGCCCCGAGCACCTCGTCGCCCCGCTCGGCCTGACCACCTTCTCCCTCGCCCCCGGCGAAACCCTCATCGCCGACGTCGTCATCCAGAACAAGGGCATCGCGCCACTCCTTCGTCCCCGAGCAGCGCGACTTCTACGAGTCCTGGGTCGACTTCACCGTCAAGGACAGCTCCGGCAAAGTTCTCACCGAGTCCGGCTTCATCCAGCCCGACGGCAACCTCGATCCCTCCGCCCACTCCTTCACCAACCGCCTGGTCAACATCAAAGGCGAGCTGAACGACCTCCACCAGATCTGGCACAACCGCGTCCTGGCCTACAACAACACCATCCAGTCTGGCCGCTCGCAACTCGTCCGCTACCGCTTCCGCCTGCCCAAAGACATCTCCGGCCAGCTCTCACATCACCGCCACCGTGAACTACCGCCGCTTCGACCAGCACTTCATCGACTACGCGATCACGCAAACGGGCCAGAAGGAGCCGAAGCCGTATCCGCAGCCCATCATCGACATGGCGTCCGAGACGCGCACCCTGAAGATCGGCGATAACCAACCAGACGTCGCTGTTTCCCAGGACACGACAAAGCGTTCGCCCTCCGCGCGAAGTCAACAACCGTGCAGCCAGCTGGATGCGCTGGAACAACTACGGCATCGCCCTGCTCGACGCTACAGCAATATGAAGCCTCCGTCCACGCCTTCGAGCACGTCGCCGCCCTGCGCCCCGACTACGCCGACGCCTACACCAACATGGCCATTGTTGAAATCTCGTGGGAGCGCTACAACGACGCCAAGCCCAATCTCGCCAAGGCTCTCGCCTCTGCTGCCCGGCGATCCGCGCGCCCTCTACTATCGCGCCCTCGTCGAACGCAACGCAGGCCAGATCAAAGAAGCCATCGCCGACCTTCGAAGCCATGCTCGCCAAGTATCCCCGCTCCAAAGACGGCCTCCGCGAACTCGGCTTCAGCTACTACCAGCAGCACGACTACCCGCAAGGCGCGCGATAGCATATGAACGCCTCCAGGCCATCGATCCCGACGACCTAGCCGCACACTATCAGCTCGCCATCCTCTACCGCCGTCTCGGCGACAAACAAAAGGCCGCCATCGAGTCTGCCAAATTCGCCGACCAGAAAGACGACCCCACCGCCAGCACCTACGCCCTGGAATTCCTGCGCAAGCATCCTGAAGTCGCCAGCGAATCCGTCGTCTGGCACACCCACGACCTGACCGGCGACCCCATCAAACAGCCCGTCAAAATCGAATACAAATACATCCCCGGCGCCGGCTTCTAGCCAATTCCGCGCTGACTCCACCTTTGCTTCTGTCATCCCGAGCGTAGCGGCTTGGACCCCATGGACAAGAAGTCCATGGGGTAATCGACTGTTTGCTTTCGCTTCATAGCAGCACGAAAGCGGGTGCCCCATCCTATCTGCGTTTTATGCAGATAGGGTGGGATACCACTACTCTCTCAGTGCAAGGCCGACAGATACAGTCCGTGAACAAACTAAGTGTCATCCTGAGCGGCATGGCCCCTCGCGCGGATACGCAATGGCGTAAACGCAGCGAAGGATCTGCGTATGCTCGCATCTTCTCCCAACCAGCAAGCTGCACAACGCGTCTAAACTGGAGTATGGCTGCAGCCACCTACACACTGCACGGCGTCCAAGTTTTCGATGTCCCGGCAGACGGTCCCGTCATCCAAACCGAACGAGAAGCCGCAGACATCCTCGGCGAAGCCCTAAGCCAGGATGCCAAACTGGTCGTGCTCCCATCCGTCCGGCTCTCCCCGGCCTTCTTCCAACTGCGAACAGGTCTTGCCGGCGCAATCGTTCAAAAGTTCGTGAACTACCGCGTAAAGCTGGCGATCATCGGCACCATCCCCGACGAAGCTCTTCAGAGCACCGCCATGCAAGCCTTCATCAAGGAATGCAATCGTGGCCAGGACATCTGGTTCCTCGGCCACATCGATGACTTGAAAACAAAGCTCGTGCCCGCCCCGCATTGATCATTCCAGCGCCTCTGGTTCGGCTGGCCAACCCCGAGCGGCAAGTAGCCTTCATACACCCAGGGCCATCAAGGGAAACGGGGCGCCGCTTCAGCCCCGGATAAACCCGCAACCCTCCGGTTGCCTATACTCCACCCTTCACCCTCCCGGGATTATCTCTGACCACCACGCCCTCTCCATGGCCCCCCAGGTCCACCATCAACTCCCGCAGCGCTCCGTCAAACAAAGTATTATTCGCAATCACGCAATCCTTCAGTCCCCCATACACAATCCCATTCGCCGGACTCCACACTCCCTCATCCCCGTCATCCCGCCCCGCCTGCAGCACGTTGCCCGTAAACGTAATCCCCGCGCCGCCCTCCATGACCACCTGCGCGGACTCGTGCGTCTCACCTTTCGCCATCTTCCCGCTGCGCTTAATGAAGTTTCCCGTAATCGCCACCTGCACGCACGACCTTGTATTCTTCCGCAACGCAATGCCCACCGTCCCTGCGCGATCGAAGAAATTCCCCGTGATCTGGTATCCATCCCCGCCCGCGATGACGAAATTCTCTTCGTGATTCCACTCCACGCGGTTCGCCGTAAAGGTCACCGATGCGTTCTCATCCCGCGCCGCAAACCCTGCCCGCCCGTTTCCCGAAAACCAGTTGTCCAGCAGAAATCCATCCCAGCCGTGCAGCGTCATCCCGTCGCCGTGATTGGCCATCATCTCGCAGTGCCGAACGCTGAAACACCACACCTTGTTCAGGTTCATTCCGCTGCCGCTGAACCGCGCCACCTGGCACGTATCGATGCGAAATCCGTCCTCGTGCTTTCCATAGCCCGTGCGTTTCGTCGCGATGCCATCGATCCCCTGCCCAAGATTCCCGCCATCCAGCGACAACCCCTGTAGCGTAGCTCCACGCGCCTCCGTCAAATCCAGCAGGCAAGCGGAATCCGTTCCAAGCAGCCGTAGCACCGACCCGCCTCCAAACGAATAGTTCCACCCCGGAACACCCGTCAGCGCCACGCCCGCGCGCACGTGCAATTCCCGCGTCAGATAAACGCCCGGCGGCACCACCACCGCTCCTGACTTCGCGCCAGCCGCATCAATCGCCTTCTGCAGCGCTGCCGTATCGTCTGTCTTGCCATCCCCGGCCGCTCCAAGTTTTTGCGCGTCGATCACTTCGCGCGATTCGCCCTCCTGCCCCGCCGAAACATCCGCCGCCAGAAATGCAGAAGCCGCACCCATCAAAGCGGTGCGGCCAAAACTACGCCTGCTCAACCCATCAATCTCAGACATCCATTCCCCTGTCCCCTTGCTCTCAATCCCTGGTCCCTGGTCCCTGCTCTATCACATCGCCCTCACAAACAACGCAGTCGAACCGCTGCTGTCCGACGTTCCCACCACCCGAATGTGGTCGCCCTTCTGCGCCTGGAATTTTAATCCGTCCACCACTCCCATGTAGCCTTCTGCAACCGTGTCAGGCGCGATCTTGAATGTCTGCATTGCCCCCGACGTGTCCTGCAGCGAAATCGAGTGCTGCTTGGCCTCGTACTTCACCACGGTTCCCTCGACCGACGTAAACGGCCCGGCGCCCAGGTTCTTCAGCGCCACTGCCGTGCGATCTTCATTGTCGCCACAATAAAACACGATGACATATGCGCCCTTCTTCTTGAAGGTGTCGGGAGACGCTGATTCGAGCGTAACCTTCTTGTCGATCACCATGTGCGTTTTCGCGCTCGTCATGTCCTTGAACTGCCCTTCCGAGCCATTGTCCTGGAATACGATCAACGTCTTCGAAAGGTCATCAATCGAACTTACCGTCCCCGTCAGGGCATGGACGACCTGCTGCGCGGGCGCCGAAACAGCCAGCGAACTGAGGCATCCAGCAAAAACAATGCCGCACCACAAAGCTCTCACGATGTGATCCTCCATCTTCTATTCAATTGCAGATTGGCAACTTCGTGACGATCGCCCCCACGGGTGCGGTCAGTATAGTTTGCATTTGCCTCACCTGCAATAACATCTAGCGTAGGCGTTTCCTGCTCGATCGCCATCCCCGTTTCGCAGTATGCCTTTTGTCACCGTGCCTTGGGCTTCTCCACACCCGGCGGAGGGTCTCCCCGACCATTTCTTGACGACCTGACATGGGTATGTGAAACCACCGCCAACTCCAACTCTGTCCTCCCGGGCGGTGCCTTTGTATTAGCAGTCACCTCAACTGTCATCCCGAGCGCAGCCTTGGTACTAGCAGTCACCCCCAACTCCGTCATCCCGAGCGGTGCCATAGCATTAGCAGTCACCTCCACTTCGTCATCCCGAGCGGTGCCATGGCATTAGCAGTCACCCCAACTCTGTCATCCCGAGCGCAGCCGAGGGATCTGCGGTTGCACTTTCCACATGAGCCACCACCAAGTGTCCCAACACCCAGACCCGACTCCGAAATATCCATCGATCAACTTGTCAACCCCGGCGCCACTTACTGTATGCGCTAAACCTAAGAATTAAAACCGCATACCCACACACAGCTTTTTGCAGGTAATTTCCAGCAAGTTTCGTATTCTAGATCTGTGTCACCACTAAGGTTTTCAAATGGATATCCGAACCCTTCGACCTCCTCGCAAATCGCGATCGAAGCGAAAATCAATTCACGTCCGAATGTCATAAGTCCTTAAATGAAAGATCTCTACAGCGAAAGCTAGCCGCATCAATAACTTGGCGGCAACCTCGTCTGTAATCTCATGAATACAGGAAGCTTCGATCCAAAGACGGGATAGGGGTGGTCCGCTCCAAGGCCTTCATTGCTTGGGAACCGAGATTCCTATGTCATTCGAACCCATCTCCGTTGCCACGTTCCCCCGCGGGAGCCAGCTTCGAACCGAACTCGCCCTGCGCAACAGTATCCTTGCGCGCAGCCATCCCCATGTCGAAAGCTACGGCAGCAATCCCGTCGTCGTTTACGTCCCCGAAGATGGCCTCCACGGCAACTTCTATCCGCCCGCCTACTCCGCCATCCTCACTCACCCTCAGTGGGTGCGCCGCTTCGACAAAGTACACGCCCAGGGCCGCTCGCTCCCTCGACCGTCAATCGATCCTGCTCGCAAATGGCGCGAACTCGACTCCTGCATGAGTTCGGACGCGCTGCTGATGAATCTCTTCTGCACGCCCGAAGTCGTCGCTTCGCCGGCGATCCGCCTCATGCTCGGCCTCGACGCCGAATCCGAACCCGTCTTCGGCTGGAAGGCGCGCGTGCCGCTCAAAAACGGGCGCGTCGACCGCACCGAAGTCGACATGCGGTGGGGAGATCTGCTCGTCGAAGCCAAGCTCACCGAGAGCGACTTCCAAATCCGCGAAGCTCCGCTCGTCGAAGCCTACCGTGACCTCGAGGAAGTCTTCGACCTCGATCTGCTTCCCCGCGTCCGGATTCGCACGCGCCGTCGTCGCGACGCCGTCGAACTCACCGAAGAATTCACCCAGGAGTGGGAAGCGCCCACCGAAGCAGCCGACGAGATCGCACGCGAGTTCCGCGCCTCCATCGAAGCGCACGCCGATGCCGAACAGCCCTGGCTCACCGGCTACGCGGGCTATCAACTCATCCGCAATGTGCTGGCCGCACATGCCGCAGGTGCGGCCTTCTGTGTGATCCACGATGACCGCCGACCCGATCTCCGCGAGGCATGGTTCGGCGTCATGCGCGCCATCAAGCACGCCGAAATGCGCGTCCGTTGCAAGACCCTCACCTGGCAGGAAATCGTGCCCTGCCTGCCTATCGGACTCCGCGACTTCCTCAACCTGAAGTACGGCATCGTTTCACCCGGTGAAATCCCCACAGCGATCGAAAAGCTCGAAGAGCGCATGCATGCCCTGAAACAACAGGGCGTGAGAAAATAACCAGGTGATTCGTCGGCTGAAGTCTTTCAGTTGTTTCCTGCTCCCTGGCATCATTGCAATAATCGCAATTCCCTCCCAGCTCTCCGCTTCTCCAAAAAGTGACGCTGAGAAAGCCGGCGCAGTCCTGTTCCGCGACAAGGGTTGCACCTACTGCCACGGCATTGGCGCAGTCGGCACCAAAAAAGCTCCCGCCCTCACCGGCCTTTCCAAGGACAAAGCCTGGACGCCTGAAAAACTCTCCAACCAGATTCTCAATGGCGGACAGAAGATGCCGCCCTTCCGCGATTCCGTGACCGACGACGAGGTCACAGCGCTGATCGCGTATCTGCGCGCAAAGAACAAGCCGGTTCCACCTCCCGCGGACACGCAGGAATCGACACCGGCTTCATTGCCTCAGTAAGATTTCAACGGTCCGGCGCCGCTACGCCGGCCAGTCCACGCGCGTCAACTCCGTCGCCGCATCCCAGAGTTTTCGCCCCATCGAAGGATCGAGCACCCGCATATCCAGAGCCTCCGGAACCGTCGGACCGATCAACTCCGCAAGGCTCTTCGCCGCTCGCTGTTCCTGCAACTCCGCTGCTTCTGAAGTCTCCAGCAGTGCCTCGAGCACACTGCCCTCCGTCTGCTCCGGCATAAACCCAAGCGCGCGCCGATACCAGCCCATCGAGCCGGTCACCTCTGTCGCATTTGCAAGCAGAGCTGCCCGCGTCCCGATCGGCTGGGCCGAATTACCCGCCAGCCCCCATCGGCGCTCTTCGCTCTTCCGCTGTAGTTCCAGGGCGAAAATCAGCATGGCCAGCTTCGACTGGCTGTATGCCTTGAGCGGTGTGTACCCACTTTCAAGCTGCAGATCGTCCAGAAAGATCTCCCCATGATGGCGGCCCGTACTCGTCAGCTGCACCACCCGAGGCTGTTTACCTGCACGCAAAAGCGGCAACAAGTGCGCTGTCAGTGCAAAGTGGCTTAGAAAATTGGTCGCCAGATGCAGTTCGAATCCATCAACCGTCACTTCGCGCTTCAGCAATGCCAGTGTGGACGCATTGTTGATCAGCAGATCCACGGGCCTTCCCGCTGTCCCCAGCCGGCTCGCAAAACCTGCAACCGAAGTCAAACTCTCCAGATCCAGCTTTTCAAACCGCACCAGGGCATTCGGCGCCAGCGGCCGGATTCTGGCCAACGCTTCATGGCCATCCGCCGAATTTCGCCCGGTCACAATAACATCAGCCCCCGCCTGTGCCAGCGCTAGAGCTACGTCAAATCCGATTCCGCTTGTGGAAGCTGTAACGACTGCGAGCTTTCCAACTTCAGGGGGGAAGATCGCCGCAAATTTTCGCTGCGGCACGTTCAATTCATGCACGACTTCTTGACTCTCCTATGGCTCTCGTACGGGAAGAGTGAATGACCACTCACTCACGAAATAGAGAAAAATTTAGGTACCCGTTAGACCCCTCCAGACGAGCCTGAACCCCAGTTCGCGGCTCTCTGCCTCCAGGTCTCTATGTGCCCCGATAAACTCCACTGTCGCTTCAGCCTGTGCTCGGAAAATCAGTACCAGGAACTCGGCTGAAGCATTGCGAAGACCACCCGCCTCGGCAGCCTCCCTGGTGGTGTGCAGCAGCTCCATAATGGTCATGTTCGGGGCCTCTGCATCCTTGAGCAACCTGCCCGAAGCACGTAGTTGCTGCAAAACCTTCAACCGCTTCGGAAATCGCATGGCCAGGCTCAAATATCGATCCCAAACATAGCGGAGCCGCGTTCGCGCATCCGCCGTAAAGGGATAGTCCGCCATCTCCCGGTCCATCTCTTTGCGCAGTTCGCGATAGAGCTCGTTGATGAGCTCATCCTTGGTCTTGAAATAAGTGAAAAGCGTGCCCTCTGCTACGCCCGCTGCCGTAGAGATGGCTGAGGTTGGCGCGTGACCAATTCCGCGCTCCGCAAATACCGCCATCGCCGCCTCGAGAATCGCTTCTCGCTTTCGATCACTCTTGGGTCGCGCCAAGTTATCTGGTCTCCCTATATAAGCGCGTGCTCACTCATTTAATCTATGCGGACCCAATTCGAAAAGCAAGAGAAATGATCCGGGCTCCCCCTGCAAAAACTGGCCAAACCAGACCGTCAGCACGCTACGCGCTGCTCGGAAAAGGTGCATCGCAACCCAAAAACAAAAGCCCTGTTCTCGTCGAATCAGGGCCTTTACCGGAATGTTTTGTTTGCGATCGGGGCGCACTTATTGCGGATCGGGCTTCGGATCAGGCGAACTCGGCTTGGCGTCCGGGGCCGGTGCAGGAGCCGGGGCA
This sequence comes from uncultured Acidobacteriaceae bacterium, assembly GCA_963830285.1. Taxonomy (GTDB): domain Bacteria; phylum Acidobacteriota; class Terriglobia; order Terriglobales; family Acidobacteriaceae; genus Telmatobacter. The sequence continues at coordinate 145,856 of CAWHLU010000001.1, read as the reverse complement.
GCCGCCGGAGCCGCGTCGGGAGCCGGACGCGTCGCCTTGTAGGTTCCGTTGTACTCGGTAAACGCCCAGTTACCCGTAAGCGCTGCGCTATCATCCAGTTTGCCATCGATCTTCATTGCTGCTGTCGCACCCACCTCTTCTGAAGTGAATTGAAACTCCAGCGCGAGCTTTCCGTCCTTGTAGGTACCCGCGACATCGGCAGGTCCCCACTTCCCCGTTACATTGCCGGTAGCATCCACGGTCAGATCGGCATCCACTTCGCGGTCGCCGCCCGGAGTTTCAAGCACAAAGTGCCACTTTCCATTGATGCCGGCATCCTGGGCCTGCACAACCGGACGCCCCATCACCAGACAAACCATCGCTGCTGCAATCACCAGAATCTTCTTCAAAGCCCCATCTCCTAAGGTTCAGATCGACCTATCCTACCGCATTTTTTAGAGGAAAATCGCCTGTGAAATTTTCAAACCGATACCGGAACATTTGCGACGCCGGCGGTCCCAAAAATCCGGCGATAGCGCTCGATCTCCGCCGGCGGGCCCATGGCCTTCTGGTAGTTGTCTGAAAGCTTGACCGCGGGCCGGCCGTCTACCTCGCTCAGCTTGCATACCAGGCTCACCGGGTTGAAGCCGTCGTCGTTCCTGCGGATTGCAATTCCTGAAATCGTTCGTCAGGTATGTCCCCCAGCCCGCGCTGAATCGTATCCGATGCTCGGGTACCCATTTCGCTCTCATCATGAAAGTCCGCCGCGCTGTAAAAGTCTTCAGGCCGCGCACCGTTGAGGATCGTGCCTCCAAAGTAAGCGTGCAAGGCAAGAATCACGTCGACATCCAGTCCGTCAGAGGCAATCAGGCGCTTGGCGCTCGGATCGCGGCCCCGCTCCCGCAACCAGGCAATGTACTCGTCGCCCGCAAGAAACGGATCCTTGCTGTCGATGCGCTGGCCCGTCCAGTTCGCCACCCAGTCCGGTGCATCTTCGAGAAACTGCGTCGTGCCGAATGTATCGGGCAGCAGGATCAGCAGTTCGCCCTGGTAGGTCTGCTGCCACAATTCGAGCATCCGGTACTGCGCCTGCTTCATTTCTTCATCGCTGTCTGCAAGCGCCGCCATGGCCATCGGCAGCTCATGCGCATTCGTGCCGATCGCCTCAAGATCGTGCGTGTAGGCCATGTATGTATTCGAGCTGCCGATGAAATTCTCGCCCAGCACGTCACTCATCGCTTTCACCACGTACTCCTGCCACAGAAAGCTGTGCCGCCGCCGCGTGCCAAAGTCGCTTACGGTCAGCCCCGGAACGCCGCGCAAGCGCGCCATCTTTTCCCACAGCCGTGTCTTCGCTCGCGCATAAAGAATGTCGAGTTCGAGCTCGCGTCAGCTTCTTCAGGCTGGCGCGCGTCTTCAGCTCGTCGATAGCTGAGAGCGCATAGATCTCCCACATCGTCGTCTCCGTCCAAAGCCCGTCGAAGCGCAGCGAGATCTGGCCTTCGTGAATCGACAGGTCAAAATCCGAAAGCCGAAAATCTCGCTCGAGCCATTCCAGAAATGCCGGCTCAAAGATCCCGCGCCGCCCATAGAACGTGTTGCCGGCAAGCCAGATCAGCTCCGACTTGTGAAAGCGCAGTTTGCGCGTTGCTTCCAGTTGCTCGCGCAACTCGCGCACATCCACAATGTCGCCCAGCGGCACCTCGTGCGATCGATTGATCAGCGTGAAACGTGGCCCGCGTGTCCCGGAAATGCTTCCAGATGAACTGCAGCATCAGCAGCTTGTAGAAATCCGTATCGAGCAGGGACCGCGTGATGGGATCGAGTTCCCAGTTATGGTCATGCGCGCGCCTGGCCAGATTGATGATCACGATGGACCCAATTGTATTGAATGGGCGCGAAAACCACCGAACGCCTGAATTTCCATTCCACCTGCGCCCCGACTCAGGCCTGCTCGGCCGCCTTCGTTTCCGACCGTGTGGGTCGGGACGCGAGGTGCGCTCCGCAAGATCGGCGAACCACCAGCCGTACCGGCACCAGCACATCGCGAATTGGCAACTCGGGATGCTCCAGCCTCTCCAGCATGGTAGCCATGGCCACGGCGCCAATTCCGGCACAGTCCTGGTGAATCGTGGTAAGCGCCACCGGCAGCAGGCTCGCGTATCGCACGTCATCCATGCCCACGATCCGGATGTCCTCCGGGATGCGGATGCCGATTCCAAGCAGCGTCTGCATCAGTCGCGCGGCCGTCAAATCGTTCGCGCACACAATTCCTTCCGGCCTTGTCGAGTCCAGCATCCTGCGAACAAAGCCTTCATCCAGCGGGCTGCCGCGCCAAACCGGTTCGCCGTCCGCCTTCGCTTGGCCTACGCGCAATGCTTCATGGAATCCGGTAATGCGTGCATCCACCGTGTTGGCCGCGAGTTCTTCGCCAAAGAAAACGAGGCGCCGTGCTCCAAGCTGGATCAGATGCGATGCCGCCAGGTAGCCCGCGCGCCGATTATCCACGCCAACCAGGTCGTGCTGCGAGCGCTCCGGGTAGGGCAGGTAGCAGCGATCGAGCAGCACAAATGGAATCTGTGCTCGATCAAGCGCCCTTGCAAGACGCCGATTGGCCGCGTCCTTGTCGCTGGTCAGCTCCAGCGGCGCGAAAAATACCCCCGCAACCTTTTGCGAGATGAATGACTGCACCATTTCTTCGGCGGCTTTAGCGCCGTCTTGGGCAGAAACCGAAGAATTACCCCACAAGAGCGCATCGGGGCGTGCGAAATGCGTACGCATCATCCCATGGCAAATCGGCTCGAAGATCTCCGTCAGTCCTAGCTCGGGAATCAGCAGCCCGAAGGTTCGACCGCTTGGCCGGTTCTCGGCTAATACATGCGTGCCTGCGCCGGGCCGTCGGGTCACCAGACCCATGCGTTGCAGGTCGTGTACTGCCTTGGCCACCGTGATGCGCGACGCGTCGAACAGCTTTCCGAGCTCCGCCTCGCTCGGCAGCCGGTCCCCCGATTTCAGCTCGCCCGATTGAATGCTTGCCAGCAGATGATCGAAGACCCGGCGATGCTTGGACAGGTGAGCCGCCGGGTCGCTCTCAGGCGGCGGCTCAAGTTTGCTTGCCAATCGACGAGATCTCTTCATGCGCATTGACCCCGGACCCCAAAAGGTGGCCCTTAAAGACACTACGAGATTGGCCCACGCTTGTCGATGGAATGTCGATACATTCTGCCCGCCCTCGGATGCTGAAAGGGCCTGGATTCGCCAATACAAATCGGCCTATGCAGACTGCTCAATAGCCGTATCGATCTCTGTGCGCGTTGCGTTGGGCAGGGGCGGCATGGCCCCTGATTGCGACGCAACCCAGCTGCCCCAGCGATTTCCCGCCTCGTTGAGCACCGGCAACTCTGCCCCGCGCAGCAGGTAGTGCGCCATGGCTGCCGTAAACGCATCTCCCGCCCCGATCGTGTCCGCCACTTTCACCGGAAATCCCGCGTGCTGATGCCATTCATCCCGGGTCACCAGAAGGCTGCCGTGTCCCCCACGGGTAATCGCAACCAGCTGCAATGTCGGGAACTCCATCAACAGTCGCCCGGCACCCCGGCGCAGGCTGTCCGGGCCTGCATCTTCCTCGCCCGGAAATCCCAGCAACGACAACACCTGCGAAACCTCGGCATCGTTCATCTTGAAGACTGTGGCCAGCTCAAGCGATTCCTGGATCACTTCGCTCGAAAAAAACGGCGGCCTCAGATTTACATCAAAAATGCGGACGCACCGCGAGGATGCCTGCGCCGCAAGCGTCTGGATCGTCTGCCGCGATTCGACGCTGCGCTGCGCCAGAGAGCCGAAACAGATCGCGTCCGCGCGCTCAGCGAGTCTCACCCAGTCGTCCGACAGCTCCATAAAGTCCCACGCTGCTGGATGATGAATGGTGTATGCCGGCTGGCCGTCTCTAAGTGAGACCGTAACTCGCCCGGTTTCGTGCATCCGATCAATTTGCAGAAAACTGGTGTCGGCAGGCAGGGGATCGAGCAGATGCACAGCCTCGCGGCCAAGATCATCGCGGCCCACCCTGCTCAGGATCGCGGCATGGTTTCCGAGACGCCCGGCCATCACGCTGAAATTTGCCGGCGCTCCCCCCAGGCGTGCTCCCTCCGGCAAAATGTCCCACAACAGTTCCCCGATTCCCAGGATCAGGTGCGGCTCTCTCAAGGTCGAACTCCTTTACACCGGGCCCGATTGCGAAGTCTCAATGCTCCGCTGTTTCCCGCCCGCGCAGCCCACCGAACAACTTCCACCATGCGGGGTGGATTCGTCAACACATTCCGCGCCTCAGCTTCCGCCGGTCCAACGCCATACCGAGCAGTCCTCGTAATTGGCCGAGGCATATTCGCCATCGGGCTGGTTGGCCATGATCCTGTGATCCGCGATGGCGTCGGCCCGCGAACGGCGCTCCTTCCCAAGAAAGAGACGCGTAAAGCCCCGTTGACCCTCGATCACCCCCTCCTGCTCGTTATTCACGTAAAGCAGATCAACCTGCCCCGTGCGATCCGCAAATTCAACCGCAAAACGCTTCAACAAACGCCTCATCACCGAAGCACCAAAGGGATTAAACAGAAACAGCACACAAGGCCCTTTCGCAAAAGGCGCGTCGACTGCATCGCCGCAGATGACCTGCATTTGCGTCTGCGCCCGTCCCGCCGCCTGCCAGATTTCCAGGTTGCGTTGCGCCACCTTCGCCAGAAGCGGGTTCAACTCGATGCCAACGACATGCTGAAACGGATATTCCGCCGCGAGCAGCATCGCGCGGCCCATCCCGGCGCCTACATCGATGAACGTGAACTGCTCGATCGGCGCTGCCGGCTTCGTCCGTTGCCACCGCTTCAAGAGCGCCCGAAACACCGACGGCGCGACGCCAAAATACGCCGTCGAATGCCGGTCATGCGTGTGGCCCGTCTTTAAAAGGCGCCCGGGGATCAACCCACTGGTCTGGACGCCCCACTCCACATCGAACGGATGCTGCGTAAATCCCTCTGCTTTCGTCATCCGGGGCAAGGTTGTCTTCGCGCGTGAGGAGCGTATATGTTTCCGTGCAGTCACGAGGGAACGTTAGCACACGCCCAACCGATGACGTGAGGTGGCAGCGTGGGGGCAGCAGGACGGGATCGGGAACCTATTGACAGCTGTTTTTCGCCTGTGCCACAGTCGGTTTTTCAACGCCTGCTGTCTCACTCCCCCGGGTTGATAAGCGATTCTTCGTTATCCCACGCCCCGTGTGTTGCGGGCGCTCGCTGCTATCGCTCGATGGGCACGCTGCACAAGCAAAAGGAGGAACCGCGCATGGCGTCTCGTCAACGATCTCGCCTCCTCAGGATGGTATCGCGAATGGCGACATCCTTCTCCGCAGTTCTTGTGGCTGCATGCACCGGCTGTATGCCGACGACGGGATCAGCAACTCCTCCAGACGGTGCTCCCGGCAATGGAACCGGCTCTGTGATGGCCTGGACGACTTTCCAGGATCCATTCGAACAGGCGTTCAGCGTGGAGGTTCCCCAGGGTTGGAAAGTGCGCGGCGGGCTATTCCGGATGGGATTATCGGATGAGCGGCCTATGGTGGACGTCTTGTCACCGGATGGGCGCATCAACGTACGGCTCGGCGATGTTTCTATCCCCACCTACACTATGCCCAGCGCCAATCACTCGCGTGAGGGCGAGCCCTATGACCTGGGTGCGCAGGCGCAGCTTGTTGTGGCGCGCTATCGAACCGGCCCCGAGTTTGCGGTCATGTACTCACATGTACGCTTCTACCAGGATTGCCATAACGCAGCAGGCGACGCCGGCGACCTCGGTTTCACGGTTCCCGACTACATCCTGACAGATGGCCAGGCGCCCACCGGTTCGGCGGGAGCCATTGCCTACCATTGCGGTTCGGGTGCGAATGAGCGGATTGCGTTCGCCTATGCGAAAACCGCCCAAAATGCAGGAATCTGGTCGGTCACATCGATGGGCAGCTTTCTCAGTCCTCCCGATAAAGTTGAGGTCGCGCGTGCCGTGCTGCTGCATTGTGCGCAGACCTTCAAGCTGAGTCCGGCCTGGATCGAAAAGCAGAAGCAGATGGATGCCTATGCCTTGCAATACCAGCGCGCGCGGCAGCAACAGCGCATGCAGCAGCTGGCTCAGCAAGTACAACAATTTGAGAGCCAGATGCAGGCGATGCGGAATCAGGTGGCTTCGTTTGAGCGGCACCAGCAGGCACAGGCGGACCAGGTAACCAGCTTCACGCAGGCCCTGCGTGGTGTGACACCCACCATCGATCCATTCACAGGCGAGGCCAAGGAAGTGTGGACAGGACAAAGCTCAAATTACTGGGAGAACGGACGCGGCGACGTTGTGAACTCCGTCAACGCTCCCCCGGGGAATTGGGTGCACATGCCAGTCACTGGACCGTGAAATACCCCAGCCGGGCCATGGGTAAGGTGGGAATCCGGTTACCTGGCCCGGCAGCATTGCGTCGTGCCGTGACACTTTCCGCCCAATCGCGATACCCTTGAATCAATCGCGCACTGACGTGACCAAGGAGCACGCGCATCCCCATGCCCATTCAAAAGACCTCGAACATCTGGCACAACGGCAACCTGATTCCGTGGGAAGACGCCACCATCCACGTGATGAGCCACGTCGTCCACTATGGCTCCAGCGTTTTCGAGGGCATCCGTTGCTATGCCCAGCCCCAGGGCTCCGCCGTTTTCAGGCTTCCTGAGCACATGCAGCGCCTGCTTGACTCCGCCAAGATCTATCGCATGGAGATTCCCTACTCGCTCGACGAGCTATGCGCTGCCGTGGTTGAGCTGATTGAGTCAAACGGCGTCGCGCCCTGCTATATCCGGCCCATTGTGATTCGCGGCTACGGCGAGATCGGCGTCAGTCCCAAGGGATCCCCCATCGAGGTCTATATGGCCAACTTCCCCTGGGGCAAATACGTGGCGGGCACCGGCGGCGCAGACGTCTGCATCTCCAGCTGGAACCGCCTCGCCCCCAACACCATGCCCGCTCTCGCCAAGGCCGGCGCAAATTACATGAACTCGCAGCTCATCCGCATGGAAGCCGAAGCCAATGGCTACGTTGAGGGAATCGGTCTCGACACCGGCGGCCTCGTCAGCGAAGGCTCCGGCGAAAACATCTTCCTCGTGCGAAACGGCGTTCTGTATACGCCGCCCCTTGCCAACTCGGCGCTCTCCGGCATAACGCGGGACAGCGTGCTCACCATCGCCCGCCACCTTGGACTCGCCGTCACTGAGCAACCCATTCCGCGCGAAATGCTCTACATCGCCGACGAGGTCTTCTTCAGCGGAACAGCCGCCGAGGTCTCGCACATCCGCTCCATCGACCGCATCCTTATCGCCGACGGAAAGATCGGCGAAATCACCAGGAAGATTGCCGACGAGTTCTTCGCCATTGCCAACGGCCTCAAGCCCGATCGCTTTGGCTGGCTCACGCCGGTCAAGGTCAGCGCCTCCGAGCCCGTAACCGCATAGCACTCCAGTATTCATGCACGAAAAGAGGAGGCGGCCTTCATTTGGCCGCCTCTTCGCTTTTACTTCCGCAATCGCCGCTCAGGGCTTCTTCGTGACTATCGGCATATATTCGTCACGCAGCTTTGTCTGCCGGCTCACCATCGGAATCGCATTGCCGTCAATGAAGACCTGCTTCACCGAAGTTCTCACGTCCAGCGGATCACCATTCGACACCACCACGTTCGCCGTCTTGCCCACGTCCAGCGATCCCAGCTTGTCCCCCAGCCCGAACATCTCTGCGGGATTGAGCGTGATGGCCTTCAAGGCTTCATCGTAAGGCAGCCCATAGGCCACTGCATAACCTGCGGCATACGGCAGATTGCGACTTCCGCCCTCGCCGCCGCCGGAAGACGAGATTGCGATCTGCACGCCCCTCTTTTGCAACTCAGCGGGCAGAGAGTAAACCGCATCGTACCGCTCGTCCGGATGGGGAAAGTCGTAAATCGGTCCGACGATCACCGGCACATGATACGAAGCAATCTCATCAAGCACATCCTGGGCATGCGTGACGTGATTGAGGATCACCTTCAGGTGAAATTCCTTCGCGATGCCCATCGCAACTTCCACCTCGTACCCCTCGTACGCGGCCAGCACTACCGGCTTTTCACCGTGCAGATAAGGCAACAGCGCCTCCAGCTTCAGGTCGCGCTTCTGAGGGGGACCCTTGTGATCCGGCTTGGCAGCCGCTGCCTTTTCTACTTCGTAAGCCTGCGCATCGAGAAATGCCTGCCGGATCTGCGAAGCAAGTCCCATCCGTGTCGTCGGAAACTTCGATGGCCCGTTGAAGTTGGCCTTTCTGCGAACGCTGCCCTCGAAGTTCATCGCCAGCGCGATATCCGGTTGCAGCAGCATTTCGTCGCGATCACGGCCGTAGAGTTGAATCGCCGCGTCCTGCCCCGGAATCGAATCCTCCGATGCCGGAGCAACAATCGCATTCGTAATTCCGTTCAACCGCTCCACTGGAATGCGCACCGTCTCCGCATGAAATGCATCTCCCACGCGCATCTGGGGCTCGATTTCATCCGCAGTTTCCGCAAGGTCGTTGTTATTCTGGTCCGACGCTACCTCCGTCAGCCCGAGTTGCGTTTCGGCATCGAAGAGTCCCGGATAAACTGTCATCCCCTTCGCGTCAAAGACTTCGGCCCCTGCAGGAACCTTGGTCGATTTTGCCGGACCGACAGCGATAATCTTCCCGCCCGACAACACCACGGTGCCATCTTCGATCGTTCCATGCGTAACCGTCAAAAGCTTCCCGCCCACAATGGCAATCGTCTTTGCCGGTGCAGCGGCAGTATCATTCGGTCCGGCCTTTTCTGTCTGTGCCAGACCATGCATCTGTGCGAAGGCAGCGCACGCCAAACCTGCAATCAGGATTCCCGGTTTCATTGTCCGTCTCCTTCATCGTCACTGCCTTCGGATGCGGCGTCGTGCATTGCGCCCGTGAAGTGCGTCGTACCAAAGCCGGACAGTGCGCTGTCAAAAAACAGATCGCCATCGATGTACACCTTGTCTACGCGCGCATACGTCGACAGCGGGTCCATATTCCAGATCACCACATCCCCGTCCTTGCCCACGTCCAGCGATCCCACCCGATCGTCCACTCCAATAATCCACGCCGCATTCAGAGTAATCATACGCAGCGCTTCCTCTTCCGTGGCGCCGCCGTAGTGCACCATCTTGCCGGCTTCCTGGTTCAGCCGCCGCACATAATCATTCGAATCGCTCTTCAGAGCCACGCGCACACCTTCCCGCATGCTCATCACAGCGTTCCACGGAATCGCATCCCACGCCTCGTCTTTGAATCCCCACCAGTCCGCAAACGTCGCAATGCCGGTGCCTGTCGGCGCGATCTTGTCGCCAACCTTGTACATCTCCAGCGCGTGGTGGAAAGCACGAATCTTGTATCCGTATTCCTTCGCAATCGCCTCTTCGGTCAGGAACTCATCGGCACGGTAGCAGTGAATCTGCACGTAAAGCTTGCCGCGCAGCACATCGGCCAGTGCTTCCAGCTTCAAGTCCTTCTTCGGCGCCACCGCGTCTTTGTCGTTCTTCGCCAACTTCGCGTTGTACGCGTCCCACGACGCCATGTAGGCTTTCGCATCTTCAAAAGCCTGGCGCATTACTTCAAAGTTGCCCATGCGCGTCGATGGAACTTCGTTACGTCGGCCGTAGACGCGCTTCGGATTTTCACCGCTCGCAAACTTGATCGAGCGCGGCGCATTCGGAAAGAGCATCTCGTCGCGCGACAAGCCAAACTTGTTCTTGATCACCACGGCCTGGCCGCCGATCATATTGGCCGATCCATGCAGCAACAGTTCCGTCGTCACCCCGCCAGCTAGGGCCTGGTACAAAGCCTTGTCCCGGTTGTCGAAGGCATCGATCATCATCATCGAAGGCGTCACCGGGCTGGTGGCCTCGTTAATGTCGTCCGCCAACGCCGAGTGCGAGTGCGGATCGACGATTCCCGGCGTGACAAACTTCCCCGCCGCATCGATCGTCGTTGCGCCCGCAGGCGCGTCTACGGTTGCGCCCACCCCGGCAATCTTTCCGTTGTGAATCCACACACTGCCGTGCTCAATCGTGCCGTGGGTCACCGTCATCACCGTCGCATTCCTGATCACGACATCGACGGGAGCGCCGCTTTGAGTTGCTTGTGCGGGGAGGTTGATCGATGTAGCCCAGATCCCTATCAAAAACAGGGGAGCACACCCGTGTCGAAGCACAGAAGAAAAACTAGCCATGGACTGGTCTCTCCGGGGAAGTTCGGTTCAAGACAGATGTGCATGATAGTAACACGCTGCAGAAACCCGCAGTCTTGGCTCCAACTGCAACTTTTCGAGAACTTCGTGGCTCGAACTTGCGTACCTGTGACCTGATAGTTCCCTGTCGACCGAGGCCTTCATGGAAAACCTGCTTCAGGATCTTCGCTACGCGCTCCGGACCCTTCTCAGGGCACCCGGCTTTTCTGCCATCGTCATCATTTCCATCGCGCTTGGTTTCGCTGCCAACGCCACGGTCTTCAGCGTTGCCAACGGCCTGCTCTGGGGCCTGCTGCCCGTCAAAGATCCCGGACGGATGGTGATGTTTTCCGAAGGCAACTCCTACTCCTATCCCGACTACATCGATTATCGCGATCAGACCGGCAACCTCTTCGACGGCGGAATCACCGCACACTTTCCTCTCATACCGGCAAGCATCGGCGGCAAAGGGGACCCGGAGCGGGTCTGGGGGCAGTCCGTCAGCGGCAACTTCTTCCCCACGCTCGAAGTGCCGATGACACTTGGCCGCGCGATCCTTCCTGAAGATGACCAGACATCTGGCCACAACCACGTCGTAGTGCTCAGCAACAGTCTCTGGCGCCGTCGCTTCGGCGCCGACGCGAATATTCTCAATCACGATGTGGCCCTGAACGGGCAACACTATACGGTCGTGGGCGTTGCGCCGTCCGGCTTTTACGGCGTAGACCGCGGAATCTCGTCTAATTTCTGGGTGCCTCTCGCCGTACTGGAAGAACTGATGCCCGATCTGTTCACTGAGGGAAGCCTCAGGACCAAGCGCGACAATCAGTGGTTGATGATGAACGGCCGGCTCAAGCCGGGCACCTCCCGCAAGCAAGCGGAGGTCGCGCTGAATGTCATCAAGAAGCGGCTCGACGACACCTACCGAAAAGACGAGAACCGGCACGATAGCCTGACGCTGCAAACGGCCGGCGGCCTTATCGCTGGATCTGCAACTCCAGCATTCACACTCATGGCCGTCCTGATGGTGGTAGTCGGATTGGTCTTGCTGGTCGCATGCGCCAACGTCGCGAACCTGCTGCTGGCCCGTGCTGTAGGTCGTCAGAAGGAAATTGCCATTCGCCTCGCCATGGGAGCCAGGCGACATCAACTCATACGGCAACTGCTGTTCGAGAGTTTCATTCTGGCGCTTACAGGCGCGGGCGTTGGCTTTGCACTGGCCGCCGGGGCCGCTCGCGCAATCTCAAACTTCCAACTTCCGCTGCCCTTCCCAGTCGTCTTCGACTTCAATGTCGATTGGCGCGTTGCGCTATTCACGCTTGGCCTCTCCATCATCACGGCTCTTGTGTTCGGACTGGTTCCGGCTCTGCGCGCTTCGCGACCTGACCTTGTCGGCAGTTTGAAAGACGGCCCATCGGTGTTCGGTGGCATGGGGCGCTCGCGCTTGAGCAATGCGCTCGTAGTTGTGCAGGTGGCGCTCTCGCTCGTCCTGCTTGCGACTGCCGGGCTGTTTCTGCGCAGCCTCGGCAACGCCTCTTCCATCGACATCGGTTTCAAATCCGACAATCTCCTGATCATGACGATGGATCCCAAGCTCCAGAGTTATTCGCATGACAAGACAGTGCAGTTTCTGACCCAGATTCGCGAGCGAGTTTCAGCGTTGCCGGGGGTGCGTTCCGTGAGCTTTGTGGGCGTCGTGCCACTCAGTATCGGCGCATCGAACAACAGTTACGATGTGGATGCCGTAAAGGATCATCCCAGGCAGAACGTTAATGCCGACACCAACAACGTTGGCAGCGGATACTTCACGACGATGGGAATTCCACTTTTGCGCGGACGGGATTTTGTGGCCTCGACGGACGACAAGCACTCGGTCATCCTCAACGAGACCATGGCCGCGCACCTGTTTCCCGGCCAGGACCCGATTGGTCGCGTGATCCGCCAGGACAAAGACCAATACACCGTGATCGCCGTGACGCGAAACTCAAAGCTGCGCACCATTGGCGAGAAACCGACCGATGCAATATTCATGTTCCTCAACGCCGCTCCAGAAAAAGCGAACAGCTTCTTCGGAACCACAATCATCGTCAAGACCTTCGTGAACCCCGCAGCAATGGCTCAATCCGTACGCCAACAGATTGCCGCACTCGACCCCGACATGGCGGTATTCAACATCGAAACGATGCAGCAACATGTCGACAAATCGCTGCTCCTTCCCCGCATCTCCGCTCTATTGCTCGGGATCTTCGGCGCCGTAGGCCTTACCCTCGCAGCCATCGGACTCTACGGTGTTATGAGCTACTCCGTTCGCTGCCGTACGCGCGAAATCGGCATCCGCATGGCGCTCGGCGCAAAGCCGCGGAGAGTCCTGAAGATGATTCTGCGGCAAGGTCTGACCCTGACCGCGATTGGTCTGGCAATTGGACTTGCCATTGCCCTGGTGGTAGGGCGTTTCGCGGCCAGTGTGCTTTACGGCACAAGCGGATCAGATTTGCTGACGTTTGTGGTCGTCTCGGTTGTCCTGCTGGCCACGGCCGCAATCGCCATCTTGATTCCCGCGCGTCGAGCCGCACACGTTCAGCCGACCGTCGCACTTCGCTACGAATAGTGGATGAACTCGGTGAATGTGACCGGCCCTAGTATCATGCAATAGACGGTCACAATCGAGGGAATAACCGCGCGTGAAACCCGACATGAAAGTGCAGTTCGCCGGCATAGAACTGACCAACCCGGTCATCGCCGCGAGCGGCACTTTCGGCTACGGAATCGAATTTGAAGAGATCATCTCGCTCGAGCGGATCGGCGCATTCGTCACCAAGGGCATCTCGCTCCAGCCCATGCCCGGCCATCCTGCGCCGCGCATCATTCAGACCGCAGCCGGCATGCTCAATGCCATCGGCCTCCAGAACATCGGTGTCGCCGAGTTCATCGAAACGAAGCTGCCGCCCCTCCGCCGCTATCCCTCCTGCAAGGTCATCGTCAACGTCTTCGGCTACACCGTCGGCGAATACAAACAGGTCGTCGAACGACTCAACGATGCCGAAGGCATCGCCGCCTACGAGCTCAACGTTTCCTGCCCCAACGTGCACGCCGGTGGTATGGCCTTCGGTTCGGATTCGGGATCGCTCGAGTATCTTGTGCACGAGGTGAGGAGCGTCGCGAAGCGTCCGCTGATCATCAAGCTTTCACCCAATGTCACTTCGATTGCGGCCATGGCACGGGTCTGCGCGGCCTCAGGGGCAGACGCCGTCAGCCTTGTGAATACCTTCCTCGCGCTGTCCATCGACGTCGAAACCCGCAAGCCGCGCCTGACCAATGTCACCGGCGGACTCTCCGGTCCCGCCATCAAGCCGATTGCTCTGCGCATGGTCTACGAGGCGGCCCGCGCCGTCAGCATTCCCATCATCGGCCTCGGCGGCATCGTCACTCCCGAAGATGCCATCGAGTTCATGCTCGCCGGCGCAACTGCCGTGCAGGTCGGCACCGCCAGCTATGCCGACCCGCGCGCCACCGAGCGCCTCGCCAAGGGCCTCATATCCTGGTGCCGCAGCCATCACGTCGAACGAATTGCCAGCCTCACCGGCACCATTGACGTCCCTAAAAAGTAACACCAGCACTCGCGTCCTCTTCGCTTGCCATCCGGTTGATATCATTCCGTTGCAGTCCCTCTTCCTTTTAAGGAGCACACCTGTGAATCTTCGCCGCATGCAGTCGCTTGCGCTCTTCGCCTCGATCGGGGCCATCGCCGGAACCCTGGGACTCAGCGCTCAGAACATCTCCCTCACCGTCGATGCCACCAAAACACAGAACAAGATTCTGCATGCGCATCTTGTGATGCCCGTCAAATCCGGGCCTCTCACCATCTATTACCCCAAGTGGATTCCCGGCGAACACGGACCCGACGGTCCCATCGCCAGCCTCTCCGGGCTCAAATTCTCAGCCGAGGGCAAGGTGATTCCCTGGCAGCGCGACCTGCTCGACGTCTTCACCTTTCACCTCGATGTGCCTGAAGGCGTCACCCGTCTCGAAGCCAACTATGACTACATCGAGCCCGACGGCGGCTCCGCGACGGACAAGCTCCTCATCCTTGAATGGAACGAGGTCGCTCTCTATCCCGAAGGCACGCCCGCCGACAAGCTCATGTACGATGCGAAGCTGATCATGCCCGAAGGCTGGAAGTTCGGCTCATCGCTTCCCGTTGCAAGGGAGAGCGGAAACGAAGTCTCCTTCAAGCCGATCGCGTTTGATCTGCTGGTTGACTCACCCGTCGCGACCGGCCGGTACTACCGCAGCATCGATATCACGCCCCCCGGCGAAGCCATCCATCACCAGATAGACCTGGTCGCCGACAGCGAAGACGCCCTGGCCATGAGTGAGAAGGACCAAAAGGCCATGACCAACCTGGTCGCGGAATCCGGCAAGCTCTTCGGCGCGCGCCATTATCGCGACTATCACTTCCTGCTTGGCCTCAGCGATCATGTAGCCCACTTTGGCCTCGAGCATCACGAGTCCAACGACAGCCGCTTGCCCGAGGACACACTTCTCGGCCCTGGGTCCGGCATGGCGCTCGGCGGCCTGCTATCGCACGAGTTTGTTCACTCGTGGAATGGCAAGTATCGCCGGCCAGAAGACCTGACGACACCCGACTTCGAAAAGCCCATGAAGACTGACCTGCTCTGGGGCTATGAAGGGCTGACCGATTACCTCGGCCCGATGCTCGCGGCGCGCAGCGGCCTGTGGACGCCGGATCAGTACCACGAGTACCTCGCCAGCATCACCGCTTCCCTCGGGCCCGGACGCCCCGGCCGCACCTGGCGTCCCCTTCGTGATACAGCCGACGCCGAATTCGGCATGGGATTCGGCGCGCGCGGCTGGCTCAACTGGCGCCGCTCGTCCGACTACTACGATGAAGGCGACCTCCTCTGGCTCGAAGTCGCCACCATCCTCCATCGCGAATCCCACGGCGCCAAATCCATCGACGACTTCTGCCTCGCCTTTCACGGCGGCGCAAACAACGGTCCCGAAGTCAAGACCTACACCTTCGATCAGCTCGTCAGCGACCTCAACGCCATCGCTCCCTACGACTGGGCTACCTTCTTCCACACTCGTCTTGGCTCGACCTCTCCCGAAGCGCCCGTCGGCGGAATCGAAAACGGCGGCTGGAAAGTCACTTACTCCGACAAGCCCGCACACCTCGAAGGAAGGCGCGGCAATTTCGGATACGTCTATTCCATCGGTCTGCAGGTCGGCGCCGACGGCACCGTCAGCGATTCCATGGTCGGCAGCCCCGCGTTTGATGCGGGCGTCTCGTCGGGAATGAAAATTGTTGGCGTCAATGGGCGCGTCTACACCTCTGATCTACTCGGCGCTGCAATCAAGGACGCAAAAGATGCCTCAAAGCCGATCACGCTTCTCGTCGTCGTCGACGACTACTACCGTACCTGCACCATCAACTACCACGATGGTCCGCGGTATCCGCACCTCGTCCGTGAAGATGGGAAGCCCGACTATCTGGACGAACTAATCAAGGCCCGGGTGGGGCAGTAACGATCAATTTCCCTTCTGCCCCACTGCCGCATTCGTCAGCACAATCTGCTGCTGATCGGCTACATTCACCTTCTGGTAGAAGTCCCGCATCGGACTGTAATCGGCCGGTTCGAGCAGCGTGAATGCCCGCGCCAGCGTCCGCGTCACCGTCAGGTCATTGCCATTCGGCGTCGACTTCAGCTGGTACACCGCGTAGCCGGTCCATGGAACCGCAGTCGTTTGCGGTGTCGACTCGATCGCAAATCCGGCCGGCAGATGTAGCAGGGCGCCATCCTTGTACACCGCCGCGTAGTGCATATCGACGGGCAACTGGCGATCGGGTTGCGCGATGAATCCCTGGTCCTCGGAGTGCGCAAAAAACGACGCCGGCAGTAGCAGTCGCTTCGACGTCGCCGTGCCCGGCACACCGGAAACCGTGGCAAACGCCCCAAGGTCCGCACTCGGATCATCGAGCTTGGCAAAATGCGTAAGATGCGCCTCCACACCCGATGGAAGCTGCGTCCTGAGCCAGCTCTCAAAATTCCTCTTCAGTGCATCTTCATCTTCGCGCAGAGACTCCTGCCGCCACCGCAAAGCCTCCTGGCCGCTCATTGTGAATTGGACCTTGCCGTTCACTGAGCCGTCAGCACCCACGGTCAGCTCCGCGCGCCGCACCACGGCATTCGCAGAATAGGGCAAAAGAGGAGTCACCCACGGTCCCAACCCGCCAGCCGTTGCGCGAATCCCAGCCGCGCCCGAGTGCTTCCAGCTCACCATCTGGAATGGACACATCTTCTCCGCCGGATCGAGCACGATTTCCTTGCCGTCTGCACTCAACACGACAACAAAATCATCAAGCTGGCTCGTGCTCAGATAATCAGGATTGAAGACTCCGCGGTCGCGATCCACGAGTTCCATTGGATATGCTTTCAGGCCCGCAGCCTTTAGCAATGCAAGATAAAGCAGCGCCATCTCTTGTCCGTCGCCGCTCTTTTGACTCCACACATCCTCGGCTCGTTTCGTCGACTTCAATCCTTCGCGCTTTCGTTCTGCTTCCGTCTTCTTTCGCGAGAAGTCGGTGTTATCCAGCGCCTGGACCGCGATGTAGAGCTTGTTCGCGCGATCCAGATCGCTGTCACCCTGTGATGTCAGGCTTGCTGCGGCCTGCTTCAGTGCCGCCGTCGGCGTGGCGAAGCCATCCACATCCTTCAGCCAGTCTTTCGACGCTGCCTGCCAGAACTGTTGCGATGACATTGCTGTTGAAAAATAGAACTCCACCTTGTATTTCCGGGATTCGATAGGCGGGGCCCACTTCTCCTCATCGACAGGCGGCACGTCTGTCATGTTGATTTCGAAGCGGCCCGCGGCATCCGGTTGCAACTTCTGTCCATTCGGCAGATTCGTGTACCACAGCAGAGCATTGCCCAGGAAGCCTTGCCGCGGTTGAAAGAAGAACCGTTCCTTGCGAACCGGGTATCTCTTCTGGACCTCCCAAATCGGCCGCGAGAGCCAGCCCTCCTCCAGCCGTACCTGGTAGTAGTACTCGATAATGCTTCCCACCTCAACGCCCGGCATACTTAAGACCTTCCGGTGAAGCTCCGCTCCTCCGGTTTTCTCAAACAACAGGTCCTCTGGCTTAACCGTAAGCGGGACAATTGTTCCATCTGTGTGGATCGTTCGCCCTTGAATCGCCGCGATGCTCGACGCGCCCTTCAAGTAACCCAGATCGATTGTGGCCAGGTCCTTCGCCGATTCCTTCAGAATCTTGATCCGCGCGTACTCGCTCATGTAATTGATTTGGTTATCGGTTTTGTGTTCGTAATTGAGAATGATCGCGCCAACATCCGGATATTTCGGATCCGCCGTCATCTTCAATTCATCCGCTGTCGGAGCCTGGAACTGTGCCAACGCACCCGTCGCCAGTAAAAATGTAAGGGCTGCAAAACCAGCTAGATAGCACTGACACATCAAGTTTCGCCTCATTGACGACTCCCTGGCCTCCAATTTCGGGGAAACGCAATTGTGGCATATCCGAAGGATGCTTGCCCAACCTTCCCCTTCACCCGCACCTCAAAAAAGACAGCTCAACCTCAAGCCCAAACCCGGAAAGCTCCCGAATCCAACAGCTTCCCTCATTTCGCGTGAAATCTGGAGGTTTTCAGATCATTCCGAGGTCAAATATTTGTTGCTGACTGCGTATAGTTGTACGAGACTCTTATCGAAAATCCGGGTCTATGAAAAGTAGGAAGCCCTCGTTTCCCTGGAGCTCAGTTGCGTCCCCGCGAATGAGCTCGAAATAAGTAAGTGTCCCGGTTCTTTCCACCAAGAGGCGCTGTAACACTCAATGCGAGAATGAGAGAATTTTTTACAATTCCAGGCACCTTGCGCGTGTGCTCTCTGCCCAAAATCAACTCCTGTTCCCTGCCATGTTCGCTCTCGTGCCACTGGCACGATTGGGCTGGACGTTGAAATTCGATGCCTCGTTGACCTGTTTCGTTCGGAGTTCCACTGTGCCGAGCACGAGAAAGAACGGAGACGACCATGACCAGTCCAACCGTACGGCGGGTACTCGTCCTCGACGACGAGCGGGTAATTGCCAATAGCCTGGCCCTTATCCTGAACCGCAGCGGCTATGAAGCCCGCGCCGTCTATACCGCTGAAGCCGCAATCAAGACCGCACGCGAACTCCTGCCCGATTTCCTCATCAGCGATGTCATTATGGAGGGCATGACCGGCATCGACGCGGCAATCCGCATCACCAAGATCGTTCCTCAGTGCCACATTATTCTGTTTTCCGGTCAGGCGGCGACCGCCGACCTGCTCGAACACGCCGAGGCCGAGGGCCATCGCTTCGAATTACTCGTAAAGCCAGTACATCCGCGCGTGCTCCTCGAACGCCTCCGCGAAATCCATTAATCCAATCGCGTGCAAGATTGTTCTCAGCTGCCTGAAGGCCGAATTGTCTGCGAGTCAAAGGACAGTTACCCGGCCGGCTATGCTGCCTTCGAGAGCCGCGCGCGGGCCGCATCCGGATCGCTGAACGGCTGGCGCGCCGCCCACCACACGAGTCCGGCCCCGACAACAGCGGACCCCAGGCTCGCCAGT
The DNA here is from genome assembly GCA_963830285.1 of uncultured Acidobacteriaceae bacterium. Taxonomy (GTDB): domain Bacteria; phylum Acidobacteriota; class Terriglobia; order Terriglobales; family Acidobacteriaceae; genus Telmatobacter. Next base: position 126,940 of record CAWHLU010000001.1, on the reverse strand, counting down.
TGAGCGTTCGAAAGCCCCCAAAGCACCTTGGGATTCCGGCGGATAAACTCCACCAGGAACCGTGCAAGGCCGCTCAACACCAGGTATTCGCCTACGATCGCCCCGGTCCCGTGCTTCCTGCCGCCTCGCCACCACAGGTACCAGCCAATCAGCAGTCCCATGCCAAGTTCATACAGCGGAGTGGGATGAACCCGGACCCCGGGAGCCGTCGGCTCGATCCCGTTGGGAAAGCTCATGCCCCAGGGAAGCTTCGTCTCAATCCCATAGCAGCCATCGCCGGATAAGAAACATCCGATCCGTCCGATTCCATACCCGATTGCCGCAGCAGGCGCCGCAAGGTCCAGCGTCCGTAAACTCCCGATCCTCGCCCACCAGCCCTGGAACACCAGCGCCGAAATCCCGAACACCAGCCCGCCAAACCACGCGAACCCCGCCGTGTCCCACAAGACCCGCCATCCCATGTCGCGAAATTCGCTCGGCGTATCAATTACATGCCACAATTTCGCGCCCGCAATCCCGGCCAGGACAGCAACAGCGACCATCCCCACCGCATCGGCATCGATGCTCGCTCGCTTGAATCCACGGTCCATCACAAATGCTGCCACCACCGCTGCCAGCCACAACATTAGGCCGAAGGTGGGAATCTCGGGGTGCCAGAAATGGAGGTTGAGATGAAGGTACGGAATCATTCTCTTCCAGTATAGACGGCTACAGGATTGAACCGGTTCTCGACCCTTCGATTGAACCTCTCACTCGATTTTTCACAGGTTGAGATCCCTGCGCCCGTAAACTCGCGCGATACTGTTTCCATGGCCACCATCACCTACCAGGGACTCGAGGTTCTCTATACGCGTCAACAGATTGCCAGCCGCGTCGCAGAGATGGGCGCGCAGATCACCCGCGACCTCAACGAAGAAAAGCTGGTGATGGTCGGCGTACTCAAAGGCGCTGCAATTTTTCTCGCCGACCTGGCCCGCTCCGTCCAGGTCGACACCACCTTTGACTTCGTCGCCGTCTCCAGTTACGGCAAGGGCCAACGCTCCTCCGGGGCCGTCAAGCTCATCAAAGATCTTGATGAACCCATCGAAGGCAAGAACGTCCTCATCGTCGAAGACATCCTCGATACCGGCCTCACCCTCGCCTACCTGCGCAAAATATTTATGCAGCACAAGCCCAAATCTCTGCGCATCGTCGCGCTGCTCGACAAGCCCTCGCGCCGCATCGAGAGAATTGACGCCGATTATGTCGGCTTCTCCATACCAAACTTATTCGTCATCGGATATGGAATGGATTATGCCGAGCGTTATCGCAATCTGCCCGACATCTGCCTCATGGCGCCCGACCACCCCGAATAGCCCATCCGGCGTCGATTCGAACCTTGATTTCGTAGATGAGAAACTCATTCGAACCCTGGTCTTGTATCAGGGCGTGACTTCAGTCATGCCGCAAGTGGCGCCAAAAAGGATGTGGGCTTTAGCCCCGCCTCTGCGACGTCTTGATGAACATGATGCAAAGGAACCCAATCTTCATGACCAATGAACGCGAAATTCTCCAAAACGCCTACCGCGATTTCAACGCCCGTAACATCGATGCGGTACTCTCACGCATGCTCCCGGAAGTCGAATGGGCGAACGGTATGGAGGGTGGGCACGTCCATGGGAGAGATGAAGTTCGCGCCTACTGGACGCGTCAATTCACTACGCTCAGTCCCCACGTCGAGCCGCTCCGCATCGAACCGGATGAACACGGCAATTGGGTGGTCGAAGTGCACCAGGTCGTCCACGATACACAAGGCAACCTGCTGCTCGACACTACCGTCTACCATACGTACCGATTCCGCGACCGGCTGATTGCCCGCATGGACATCTGTCAACAACAGGCACCGGCGGCACCAAACCGATGAGTAATGTCCGCGGTTCCTTTCGTCATCCCGGTGTATCGGGCGCCATTGGCTCAACAGAACGCGAAGGTCTATACTCAACAGCCGGAATCAATCAGGCAAGCCGCCCATTCATAGAGCGGCACAGGAAAGAAGGAGCAAGAAAATGCCAGCAATCACCCCCATTCGTGACGAAGATCTTGAATTCGATCATGGAACTTTCGATTCGGCAGCATTCACCAAACAGGCCCTTTCTTCCTGGCAATCTCTTGCACAAGTCATTGACCATACGCTTCTGAAACCCGAAGCCACCCGCGAACAGGTTGAAAGCCTCTGCGACGAAGCGATCCGCTACCGCTTCGCCTGCGCCATGGTGAACCCCGTGTGGGTCCCCGCCGCCGTCGAGATCCTCTCCGGCACCGGCATCCCCGTAGGCGTCGTCATCGGATTCCCCTTCGGCGCTTCCCTCGTCTCCACGCTCCGTCAGGAAGCCGCTGCCCTTGCGCGCCTGGGCGCCAAAGAACTTGACATGGTGATTCCCATCGGCCAGCTCAAGAGTGGCAACCACCACGCCGTGCAGCACACCGTTCATGCCGCCGCCACGGTTGCGCATCACAACGGCGCGCTTCTCAAGGTCATCCTCGAAACGGCGATGCTCACCGTCGAAGAAAAGCTCCGCGGCGCAGAACTCGCCATCCAGGCCGGCGCCGACTTCATCAAGACCTCCACCGGCTTCGGTGGCGGCGGCGCCACCGCGGCCGACGTTGCCCTCATGCGCGGCGTTGCCGGCGGACGCTGCGGCGTCAAGGCCTCTGGTGGCATCCGCACTCTCGCCGACGTCAAGACCATGCTCGAAGCCGGCGCCAACCGCATCGGCGCATCCGCCTCCGTCACCATCGTCCGCGAACTCGGCGCCGAATAAATTCCGCGCATCATCCTGAGCCAGGCGAAGCACCCGCTTCTCCTTGCGCGCAATGCTGCCCATTCCACTGAAATGTCGGCCCTCACTCGCGTTCATTGACTCTCTCTTTGCGTTTCCCTGAAATTTCTCCGTGTCGTCCTTTGCCCGGAAATTCCCCGTGTCATCCTGAACGGAGCGGCCTAGGGGCCCCGTTTCGCTTCGGCGAAATGGGGTAAGCGCAGCAAAGGATCTGGTTTTGCTCTTATGCTTTCCTGGTCCCTGGTCCCTATACCCATCTCTTCCGATATCATCGACCACAGTCCCCAATGCCCTCTACCCCACCCATCAAGCGCCCGGAACCCGAGTATGAGGGCGATTACCGCCCCGCCGACCCCGAAAACCCCCATGCGCACATCGACCCCAACAATCCGCGCGTCGAGACCACCGACCTTGCCTTTCTTTCCCACATGGCCGATGCGCTCAATACCACGCTCGACCTGCAAACCCTGCTGAATCGGACCTCCGAGCTCGTCCGCTCCATCATCCCGTATCGCATCTTCGCCATCTTCCTGCTCAACGACCGCACCAACGATTTACGCATGCGCTTCCAGATCGGCCACACCTCGGAAGCAGCCCGCATGCGTTTCCCGATGGGAAAAGGCGTAGTTGGCCAGGTCGGCCTCACCCGCGAGCCGATCATGCTCAATGACGTCACAAGCAACGAACACTACATTCCCGCCAGCCCTTCGGTCCGCTCTGAACTCACCATTCCCCTCATCACCAAAAACCGCCTTATCGGCGTTATGGATCTAGAGAGCGAGCAGCCCGATTTCTTCAAGCCTGAACATCTCCACCTCCTCACCCTCACGGCATCGCGCATCGCGCAGGCCATTGAGAACGCGCGCCTCTACACGCGCGTTTCCCGTCAGGCCGAGACACTCACAGTCCTGAATGAAATCTCTACAGAGCTGACATCGATCCTCGATCTCGATCCCCTTCTGGCCAAGGTCGGCCAGCTCCTCCGCCGCCTCATCGATTACCAGATGTTCACCATCATGCTGCTCGACGAAAAAGGCGACACGCTCATCACCCGCTACGCGTGGCGCTTTGGCTATGCGCAGGCTCCCATGCGCCGCATCTCCGTCACCAGCGGTCTCGTGGGCGCGGCCGTGCGCGAGTGGCGTCCCATCAACGTTCCCGATGTGCGCAAAGATCAGCGCTATCTCCCCATGAATCCCGAGACGCGCTCCGAGCTCGTCGTTCCCCTCTTCTACAAAGAGCGAGTCATCGGCGTCCTCGATCTCGAACACACGCGTACCGCCTTCTTCAACGAAGATCACGTGCGCACCCTCACCACCATGGCCGCCCAGGTCGCCATCGCCATCGAAAACGCACGCCTCTACCAGGCCGTCAAACGACAGGAGCAGCAACTCGAGCGCGACATCGCCATGGCCCGCGAAGTGCAGCTGCGACTGCTGCCCACCACGCCGCCCGTGCATCGGCACGCCGAATTCGCCGTCAGCTTTCTTCCTGCCCGCACCATCGGCGGCGACCTCTACGACTTCCTCGAATACTCGCCCGACCAGACCGCCATCGTTCTCGGCGACGTCAGCGGCAAGGCTGCTCCCGCCGCGCTCTTCGCCGCTCTCGTCAGCGGCATCATGCGCTCGGCGGCGCAGCAAAAACTCCCGCCCGCTGCAATGCTTGCCCTGCTCAACGATGCGCTTCAGGAACGCAAGGCTCGATTCCCAATACGTTGTCATGCTCTTCGCAGTATGGAACGACGAGAACCGGACATTACAAGTCGCCAACTCCGGCGCCGTGCAACCCGTCTTCTGCCGCAGTGGCGAGTCAGTCACCGTCAAAGCCGAAGGCTTTCCCCTTGGCATGTTCCCCAGCGCGACCTATGAGGAATTTAACGTTGCTACGCAACCCGGCGATGCTATCGTTTTCGTCTCCGACGGCATCCTCGATGCTGAAAACGAGAACGGCGAAATGTACGGCGAAGAACGTCTGGCCACTCTGCTCTGTGGCAGCCGCGACCTCCCCGCCCAGCACATCGCCTCCGCCATCCTCTCCGGCGTCACGCAGTTTCAAGGCGCCCACGACCGCTTCGACGACGAAACCATCATCGTGCTGAAGGTCCGTTAAAGGCGGGGACGGAAGATCGGATTTCAAGAATCACGGTTTTATTGTTCCGGCGCGGTCTTCGGGTTCCCAGGAAAGGAACTGCCCCCGTATCTCACATAGGTTTGGAGCACGTCATCGTCATACTGTTTGCCATAGACCAGCCCGGTAAAGACTTCGGCCGTGAACTCGAGCTTGCTTTTGGTCGCGTACTGACTCACCTTGACGGCAATGTTGGCGGGCGGGCGGTCGTCTGCAGCAGCATCGGTCTGAGCGTCAAGGTCATCTGCGCGGCGCATCATCTTCAAACCCCAATATGTCGCGCCCCCCGTACCCTCGTGGAGAATATGCCCCATTTCATGCACTACAACCGCACACATCTTTGCGGAAACCTTTGATTTTTGATAATCGGACATAAACCAGCGGGCAGGGTTCCAAGTGGATTTGCGTTTGTCGTCGTACACCTGATCGGCAATGCCGCGCTCTCCCCCCATTCCAAACCCGCCTGTAAACACAGCATCCGCTTGCGTACCGGATTTGGCAGTCTTCTGCATCATCTGATCACCCAGGAACAATGTGTACGAGCGGTTCCCACCGGTCTCGCCCAGGTAAGCAATACATCGGCAATTCGCTCCCAGGTACAGATCGAGCGCATTCAATTGGCGAAGAGTGTTTTTTGCCACCAGGTCCAAGGCTTCAAGGGTTGAATTCAGTTTCTCGTTCGCGTTCGCATGACCGGTTTCGACATAAACATTGATCGTCGTCGCCCCGTGCTGAATCACCGCAGGTGCGGTCTGGGGCAGCGTTAGTTTGCCCTTTTCCTGGTCAATGCTTTCGTTTTCTTCGTGCTCGCAGGCCATAGTGCGAGGAGGCTAGCAGCCGGCCCGCGGGTTGTCAATTGAAAGTGCCCCTCTGCTCAGGTCGACTAAACTGGAATAGACCTTACTTCCCGGAGTCCCCTTTGTCCACCGCCACCCAGGAACGCATCATCCGCCCCGCGCGCAACATCCTCGGCACCCTGCGCCTGCCCGGCGACAAGTCCATCAGCCATCGCTACGCGATGCTCGGCGCATTCGCCGAAGGCACATCGCGCTTCACCAACTTCTCCACCGGCGCCGACTGTGCATCGACTCTCGCCTGCATGCAGGCCCTCGGCGCAAGAGTCCGGAACCTCGATGACGGCAGCATCGAAATCGATGGCGTCGCCGGCCGCGTCGTTCCCGCCGGTCATCCGCTCGACTGCGGAAACTCCGGCTCCACGATGCGCATGATCTCCGGCCTGCTCGCGCCGCAACAGGGCAGCTTCACCCTCATCGGCGACGCGTCGCTCTCGCGCCGCCCCATGGAGCGCATCCGCAAACCACTCTGGGAAATGGGTGCGCGCCTCACTCTCACCGACGGCCACGCGCCCATCACCATCGAAGGCAAGCCCCTCCACCCCATCGACTACACCACGCCCGTCCCCAGCGCCCAGGTCAAAACCTGCGTCCTGCTGGCCGGCTTGCAAGCCAACGGGGCAACTACCGTGCGCGAAGCCCTGCGCACCCGCGACCATAGCGAACTGGCCCTCCGCGCCTTCGGCGCCAACCTCACCCGCTCCATCGACTCCATCACCATCACCGGCCCGCAGACGCTTCATGCCATCGAAGCCGCTGTCCCCGGCGACATCTCTTCCGCCGCATTCTTCCTCTGCGCGGCAGCGCTCTTCCCCAACTCCGGCCTTATTCTCGATTGCATCGGCCTCAACCCCACACGCGCCATCGCTCCTCGACGTCCTTACCACTCTCGGCGCGCGCATCGCCGTTCTTCAATCTCGAGGAAAAGCACGCCGAACTCGTCGGCACGGTTCAGATCACAACCGACCCCGATGGCCTCCGCTCGACTGAAATCAGCGGCGCACTCGCCGCTCAGCTCATTGACGAACTCCCCGTCCTCGCTGCCATCGCCCCCTACACCAGCGGCGGCATTCGCATTCGCGACGCCAGGGAACTTCGCGTCAAGGAGTCCGATCGCATCGCTCTCGTCGCGCGCAATCTGCGCGCCATGGGCGCGGAAGTGGAAGAATTCGAAGATGGCCTCGACGTTCCCGGCGGCCAGCAACTCCACGGCGCAACCATCGACTCCGGCGGAGACCATCGCATCGCCATGGCCTTCAGCGTCGCCGCTCTTCGCGCCGAGGGCGAAACCCTGATCCAGGGCGCCGAATCCGCCGCCATCAGCTTCCCCGAATTCTTCGATCTCCTCGACCTCGTCGCCGAGCGCTGACCAAGTCGAAGTCGCGCAAGCAACTTGGCTGCATCATCCATGACGCAGCTTTATCGCGGCATGGGTGGGAAGCAGAAATCTCAACCCAAAACAAACGACCCGGCATTTCGCCGGGCCGTTCATTTCTAACTGCGTCCACTTACCTGCTCGAAGGGGGAGCCGTAGGCTGTGCCGGCATCGGTGTTGTCGTCGGCTGCGGCGTTGTACTCGCCGGCTGCACGCCCTGGAATCGTCGGCGCCGTATTCACCGTTCCCTTCGCCGCATCCTGCAGGTTGATGCCGTAGTGCTGCAACGTCGTCGCCAGGGTCTGGTACAGTCCCGCGCGATCCTTCGCATACGCCGCGTTCGCTGCGATCAGGTTGTCCTCCGCAATTGCCAGGTTGCGCTGCTGCTGCAGCACGTTCGCCGTGGTTGAAGCGCCCAGCTGCAGCTTCTTCTGTTCCGCATCCAGGCTCTGCTGGGCGTAGTCTCGCGCCGCCAGCGACGCCTGCACCTGCGCCCGATCATTTGTCAGCGCAAACTGCGCATTCACCACCTGCATGCGAATCTGCGTGTAGAGCTGCGCCAGCCGCAACTCAGCCTGGCGATACTCCATCAGCGACCGCGCCTGCTGCGCTTGCGCCGAGCGGTTGCGGATCGGAATCGTCATGTTGAACCCGACGCCCTTGTCCGGAGCCGAGCTGTTGAACAGATTCGTCAATACGGTTCCATAACCAGTTGACGGAATTGTCCCTGGCGGATACGGCAGCCCCGGTCTGAGAAGTTCGTCGCAGTTCGGGCTCTGCGAGCCGCCCAGCGCGCTCGACCCATAGAAGCCGTAGACATCCAGCGCCGGAAGCAACTCGTTCCGCGCGCCCTTCAGCGTGATCTCGTCGTTGCGCAGCGTCAGCACCGCCTGCTCCAGCTCCGGCCGCTTCTGGAATGCCTCCTGCACCAGTCGCTCCACCGGCTGGTTCTCTTCCGGAAGTTGGTCGAGTGTGACGCGATCTGTCGGAATCACCGGCGCCGCCGCCAGCGCCGGATCGTTCAGATTGCGCGCAATCGCCTGCTTGATGATCTGCTGCTGATAGTTCAGCGCGTTCTGCGACGCTGGTCAGCGCCTGCTTGTCCGTGGCCACCGTCGAGTCGGCCTTCACCACGTCCAGCGGAGCCATGGTGCCGATCTCCAGTTGCTTGTGCGTGTCGCCTGCGAGCTTCGTGCTCTGCTCCAGCGCGCGCTCCTTCGCCTGCACATCCTCGTACGCGCGCACCAGCCCCCAGTAGATGCTCTCCACCTGGTTCACGGTGTAAAGAATCTGCTGCCGGAACGACGAATCCGTGATGCGCCGGTCGTTGAGCGCCTGGTACATGAAGCGCTTGTTGACCCAGATGCCCGCGCCTTGCAGCAGGTGCTGCGTAACCGTCGCCTTGAATGTCGAACTCAATTCCGGGCTGTACGCGGTAAATGGATTGGTCGCTGGTGATGCGGTTGTTTACGATCGATGCCTGCAGCGCGGTGCCGGTGACGAATCCCTGGTTGTAGGCGAAGTCGTACAGGTTGGTATTGGTGGTCAGCGCATTCTTGCCGCCCGAAAACAAGCGTGTTCGCCTGCGGGCGCGCGTGCACGTTCAAACTGAACCGTTCCCGTGACGTTCGGATCGAGAATCTCCGGCGCCGGTCCTGCGCCTGCCGTCGTCAGCGTCAATCCGCTCACGCCCGATCCGGCGCCGCCCGAGCCAACCGTCGTTCCGCCCGGCCCGCCGCCTGTCGTCAGACATCGAAGCCGATCCGCCCAGTGTGCCTGTCACCAGCCCGAGGGCGCACCCAGCGGCGCAGCGCCTGCCTTCGTGCGCAGAATATCGGTATCCGCAATGTCCAGGTCGTAGCGCGCAATCGCGATGTCGTAGTTGTTCTCGATCGCCAGCGCAATCGCGTCCGACAGGCTCAGATAAATCTTGCCGTCCTTCACCAGGTCTGTCAGCCGCACCGAATTCGCAAAGCTCGCCTTCCCGATCGTAGTCGGCCGGTACGTGTTGATCGGATTGCCCAACAGCGGTCCAAATGGCTTCGAATAATCGCGACCCGTCGGCCGCAGATCCAGCGGCTCTGTCAAAACCGGCGCTGGAGCCGCGGGCAACTCTGACGCTTCCTTCTCCGGCTGCTTTGCTCCCGCTCCGCTTACCCCACCCGATTGCTGCTGCGCAAATCCCGGCGGCACTCCCGCAGTCAATGTCAGCATCACCGCCGCTAACGCCCGCAAACGCTGCGTTCCATTGCGCTTCACCGGCCTGCCAGACGCTTCTTGATCCTCAAACACACGAATACCGAACAATTGCATGATTCCTCTCCACGAGTCGCTGAGGCATGTGGGGTGCCGTTCTACATGACGTCCGGAGAACCCCTCCGGACGCAAATTTGTGCTCTTGCGCGGTGCTTTCCGTTCCCTTGCTTCACTTGACCGTATGGTCATCAAGCATTACGCGCTTCGCTGGCAGTTCGTTCCCTTGATTCCAGACCGCCCACGCGCACTTTGACACGAAAAGCTGAGTATATCCCACGCGCATGCCACTGACCGGATCGCGCCTTTTGGTCAATTATCCTGTTGATTGCCCTGTTATCTACACTGATACCCGTGACGGAAGCTTCCCAGGCCGTGTCGCAACAGACCCGCACATGGAAACTCACCCTCGCCTACGACGGCACCGACTTCCACGGCTGGCAGATCCAGCCCGGCGAACCCACCATCCAGGGCGAATTGCAGTCCGCCCTCGGCCGCATCGTCGGCGAATCTCCCCTGCCCCAGGGCTCAGGCCGCACCGACGCCGGCGTACACGCGCTCGCCCAGGTCGCCAGCTTCCCACTGCAGGCCCGCATCCCGCCCGCCAACCTCGTCCGCGCCCTCAATCGCACCCTTCCCCCATCGATCCGAGTTCTCGAGGCAGAAACGGTGCCGAGCACCTTTCACGCCCGGCACTCGGCCGTCGCCAAAACCTACGAGTATCGCGTTCTTCCCATCGAGCCCGCCTGCCATCAGATCTGCCCGCCGTTTCTCGCGCGCTACGTCTACCCGTACTCCTGGCCCCTTGATTTCACCACTCTCAATGCCGCCGCTGCAGCCTTCCTTGGCGAACACGACTTCCGCAGCTTCGCCGCCACCGATCCCGATCTCGCAACCCGCTCGCAAGAATCCATGAAGAGAGCATGATTCAGACCCGACCCCAGGGTCCCCAGCGACAGGTCTTAGTCGATGGGGTTGAAGCCCGCACCGCCATCCGCACCATCTACTCTTCCGCCTGGCGCCGGCAAACCAGCGACGGCTTCGATCTCCTCGTCTATCGCGTGCGGGGCAATGGATTTCTTCACCACATGGTGCGCAATCTTGTTGGCACCATGCTCGACGTCGCCCGCGGCTACATGCACCTCCACGACATCCCCGCAATCCTCGCCGCCCGCGATCGCGCTCTCGCCGGCCCCACTGCTCCCGCGCGCGGTCTTTTCCTCCACTCCGTCGAATACGACATCGAAGCAGACGGTTCCGTCCTTTAGTCGTCTCAGTATTCCCATCTGTTGTTGTCTTTGTTGGTGCCATCCTGAGCGGAGCAGCTTGGGGCCCTATTTCGCGCGAGCGGAATGGGGTAAGCGGAGCGAAGGATCCGCTTTTGTCCTCTTCGCGTACGCTTCCGGCAACACCAATCAGCTGCAAAGCCCAGCACCGTAATGCACCCACCACTCCTGCTACTCTGAAAACGCATGGCGATCTTTTCGCACAGCACGGCTTTCACCCGCGTTACGGCAATCGCCGCCCAGCGCGCCGTTCATGCGGCGTTCACGTGGATGCACAACAATCCCAAAACGCTCATGGATCGCCAGGCCGAACTTGTTGCCATTCCCGCGCCGCCCTTCGGAGAAGAAGCACGCTCCAGATGGCTCGCCGCACGCTTTGCAGAAATCGGCCTCGCCAATATCCACACCGACGCCGTCGGCAACGTCATCGGATTCATTCCCCGCCGCCCATCTTCCCGCCGACAGCACCGGACCCGTCGTCGTCCTCTCCGCGCATCTCGATACTGTCTTTCCCGCCGCCACGCCGCTCAATCCCAGGCTCACCCGCGACAACGGCGCCAATCGCCTCGCTGCTCCCGGAGCCTGCGACAACGCCGCCGGAGTCATCGGCATGCTCGCTCTCGCGCAAGCCCTCATCCATGCCAAGGTCAAGCTCGCCGCTCCCCTCGTCATTCTCGGAAATGTAGGCGAAGAGGGCGAAGGCGATCTGCGCGGCGTCCGCCACTTCTACGAGCACCGCACCCTTGCCGGCCGCATCGCGGCTCACATTGTGCTCGATGGTGCGGGCGCCGACTCCGCCGTTACCCAGGCTCTCGGCAGCCTGCGCTTTCAGGTCACCATCACCGGTCCCGGCGGCCACAGCTTTACCGACTCCGGTACACCCAACCCGATTGCTGCTATGGCCACAGCCCTCGCGGCTGTTGCGCGCACTCCTCTGCCCGAGAAACCCAGCACCACCCTCAACCTCGGCACCATCCATGGCGGCACCAGCGTCAACTCGATCCCTGAAAGCGCCACTGCCTCCATCGACTTCCGCTCCACCAGCCCCGACGAACTTCTCCGTCTCGAAGTTGCTCTGCACCGCGCTGTCGAAGATGCCGTCGATCAGACCAACGCTGCCGCCAAACATCTCGCCCTTCGCAGTCGCGGCTCGCTCACCTTTGACATCACCAAAATCGGCGACCGCCCCGCCGCGCAACTCGCCGGCGACTCGCCCATCCTCGAAACGCTTCGCGCCGTCGATCGCCATCTCGGCATTCAAACCGATCTTCGCCTCGGTTCGACCGACGCCAACATCCCCATCTCCCTCGGCATTCCTGCCCTCTCGATGGGCGCGGGCGGCGAAGGCGGCGGCGCCCACACCCTCGCCGAGTGGTACAGCGACAAAGACCGCGAAATCGGCCTCCGCCGCATCCTTCTGCTTACCGTCGCCATGACCGAGTGGGCCGCCGAACAGTAATCATGACCGTGTTATCCCGAGCGAAGCGTTTTGAGGGTTATCGCACACCGCCCATTCATCCCTCCAGACGTACCGGCGGTCACGAATTGCTTGTATCTCTCTCGTCTCTGCTCTAGCCTCGTTGCGATTAGAAGAGCTTCAAATTCCAGCGGAGACCGCAATGAAAACGCCTGTTCTCTCTTTGATCTGTATCGCGTGCGTCCTGAAGGCCGCTACTGTGGCAATGCACGCGCAAACTCCCGACAGCGCCACCGACACCACCGCACCCAGCTACGACATGAAAGCCCAGGCCCTTCTTGACCTGCAGGCCGTGAACAAGAAGTGCGTCGATCTTGCTCAGGCACTTCCCGCCGACAAGATCACCTGGCGCCCCTCGCCCGACACTCGGTCCTTTGCGGAGGTGTTTCTGCATGTCGCCGGCGAGCGCTACGGATTCCTCAGTCTGTTGGGCGCGACCCCTCCGCCAGAGTTCAAAGCGGGGCAGTTTGATAAGTCCACCGTCGAAAGGGATCGCATCATCGCGGCTCTCAATCAGTCCTGGGATTTCACCAGCAAAACGATCAATGGCATGAGCAACGCGGATTTCGCCAAGCTGCTGCCAAAGCTCGGCCCGCAGGCAAATGAGGGCGACGTTGTGTATCTCCTCGTTGCCGACGCGCACGAACACCTCGGCCAACTCGTCGCCTACGCGCGACAGAATGACATTGTGCCCCCCTGGACATTGGAGCAGCAGAAAAAGAAGGCGGCGGCCACTGCAGGCAAATAGACGCACGTTATCTGAGCATTCAAATGCTGCATACCGCTTTCTGTCGAGCGTCTTAATCCTCTTCTGCGTTACATTGGTCGTCAGAGGCCGACGCCCAGCTTGAGCATTTTGCTGAAAGATGTGCAGCGCGCTCTTCGCGCTCTGGTCGCTGCACCCGCCTTCACCATAGCGGCCGTACTCTCGCTGGCCATCGGAATCGGCGCGAATACCGCAATCTTCAGCATCGTAGACGGACTCTTGCTTCGTCCCCTCCCTTACGCCGACCCCGAGCGGCTCGTCATACTCTGGAACCGCTCTCCCGGCCTCAACATAACGGAAGACTGGTTCTCCACCGCGCAATATTTCGACATCAAGAACGGTCCATCACGGCTTTGAGCAGCTCGCGATCGCCATCGGTGGCAACTACAACCTCACGGGCTCCGGCGTCCCGGAGCGCATCGGGACGATCCGGGTCTCATCGAGTCTGCTTCCGATGCTGGGACAGAAGCCAGCTTTCGGGCGGCTGTTTGTTCCGGACGAAGACCAGCCCGGCCAAACGGCCACTGCCATTCTCAGTTACGGGACATGGGCGCGGCGCTTCGGTTCCGATCCCGGCGTTCTTGGCAGGAAGATCATTCTGAACGGTGTGCCCTATGAAATTGTCGGCGTAATGCCACGATCGTTTTCCTTACCCCGCGAGGTGATGCCGACACTGGACGGCGCCGAACAAGCCGAGATCTTGCTGCCCCTACCTCTTCCAGCCAATGCAGCCCAGAATCGCGACCACGAGGACTACAACATACTGGGCAAGCTTAAAGCCGGGGTTTCAGTCGAGCAGGCACAGGCCGAAATGGATACCCTCACGGCGCGCCTGCGGCAGGAATTCCCCGAAGTGTATCCGCCCAACGGGGGCCTGACCTTCGGCATCGTGCCGCTACTCGAGCAGGTCGTAGGCAACGTTCGGCGCATCCTGTACCTGTTGCTGGGAGCGGTTGGCTTTGTGCTGGTGATCGCCTGTGTGAACCTTGCAAACCTGCAGCTGTCGCGCGGAATCGCGCGGCAAAAGGAAATCGCAGTGCGCAGCGCGCTAGGCGCAACCCGGATGCGGATCGTTCGCCTGTTGCTGACCGAAAGCGTTTTAATTGCCTTCGCCGGAGGCGTAGCGGGCATCGCTTTGGCATTTCTTGCCTTGCGCGGAGTGCGGCTGCTTGGTCCACAGAGCGTACCAAGAGTGCACGATGTCGGCATTGGTCTGGCCGCTCTCGCGTTCACATTCGTGGTTTGTATTTTGTCTTCGATGCTGTTTGGACTCGCGCCCGCCCTGCGGGTTTCGCGGGTCGACGTGCAAGCCGCTCTGCAGGACACCAGTCGCACTTCGTCCGGTGTTAGCGCGATTTGGGGACGAGGAAACAATCTTCGCCGCTCGCTGGTGATCGCCGAGATTGCACTTTGCGCGATGATGCTGATCGGTGCCGGCCTTCTGATTCGCAGCTTTGTTCGTGTGCGCGACGTAAATCCCGGCTTCGATCCTCGCAATGTTCTCGCCCTCGAACTGACCTTGACGGGCGAACGATACAACAACAAGGAGGCGGTTCTCGCTGCCTATCACGACCTTTGGCAGCGGCTGGAAAACCTGCCCGGCGTCACCTCCGCGGGCGCCGTCACTTCGCTTCCACTGAGCCAGATGTTTGCCTGGGGACCGATCACCGTTGAGGGACGGGTGCCCCAGCCGGGCGAGAAGTTCATCAACGCCGATGTTCGCGTGATCAACGGACACTATCTTCAGGCGATGAAAATACCCCTCCGGGAGGGGCGCTTTTTCAACGATGACGATGTCGCCGAGCAAACCTCGCGTGGCAATCGTCGATGAGTACATGGCCCAACAACTATGGCCGGGTCAGGACCCGATCGGAAAGCGCCTGCATATCGGAGGCATCGGCGATACGACCTCTCCCTGGATCACGGTTGTCGGCGTGGTCGGCCAAGTGAAGCAATATACCCTGGACTCGGACTCCCGCATTGCGTATTACCTTCCTCAAACGCAATACGTGACGCGAGCGATGAACGTCGCTGATGCGATGCAGCAGCAATCCTGTTGCTCTTGCGCCGGCGCGGTAAAGCAGCAGATTCACGAACTCGATCCTGATCTTCCGCTCTATAACGTGAGCACCATGCAGGAACGCTTCGGGAATTCCCTAGCCCGCCGTCGTTTCACCATGCTGGTGTTGGGAATATTTGCGGCAATTTCGCTTGGGCTCGCCGTGATCGGAATATATGGACTCATCGCCTATCTCGTTGGCCAGGGCGGCCGCGAAGTGGGCATTCGGCTGGCGCTTGGCGCTACACGGGCTAACATCATGCACTGATCGTTCGCGGCGGAATGACGCTCGCCTTTTGGGGAGTCGCTATCGGCATCGGTGGCGCTTTGGTTGTCAGCCGGCTGATGCGCTCTCTGCTCTTCGGTGTCGGAGTCACCGACGTCGCGACCTTCGTCACCGTTCCCACTCTTCTGGCTTGTGTCGCTTTTCTCGCGAGCTATTTCCCGGCTCGCCGCGCTTCCCGCATTGATCCCAACATTTCGTTGCGCTGCGAATAGCCGAAACGAAATCTCCATGCCCTTTCCTCGCCTCTGCTAAACTGCGCCCATGCGCACAGTCTCTTCCCTCGTTGTCACGGCTCTCGCCGCCTCAGTGTTGTGCTCAGCCCAGACCCCGTCAACCCCGCGCGCCGCGTCGAAACGTCCCAAACCCGCCGCGTCCACCAAGACCAAACCGGTCGCCGGCACTCCCGATGTCATCTACTTCGACGGCATCATCTACACCGGCGAAGGATTCGCGGAAGACAAGCCGCAGATCGTCGAAGCCATCGCCATCGGTAGCGGCAAAGTTCTCGCCATCGGCACCACCGAAGACATCACGCGCCTCGCCGGACCCAAAACCGTTCTCCACGATCTCGACTCCGCCACCACCAGCACCTTCATCTTCCCCGGCTTCAACGATGCCCACACCCACCTCGGCGGCGCCGGCCGCACCAAGCTCAACGTCGACCTCACCGGCGTCAAATCCCTCGCCGACATGCTCGCCAAAATCAAGTCCGCCGCCGACGCCGCGCCTGCCGGCCACTGGCTCACGGGCGGCAACTGGGATCACACTCTGTGGGCCGATAAAGTCCTGCCCACGCGTCAGGACCTCGACAAAGTCACCGGCGACCACCCCACCTTCCTCGATCGCATCGACGGCCACATCGCCATCGCCAACTCCGCCGCACTCGCCGCCGCCGGCATCACCGGCAAAACCCACCCGCCGCAAGGCGGTGCCATCGACCTCGACGCCAGCGGCGAGCCCACCGGCATCCTTCGCGAATCCGCGCAAGGCCTCGTCTACAAAGTCATCCCGCCGCCCACGCCCGAAGAGCGCCGCAAAGGCGATCGAACTCGCCATCACCGACGCACTCAAGCACGGCGTCACCAGCGTGCAGGACTTCAGCGACTGGAACGACTTCCTCGTCTTCGAGCAAATGGAGAAAGAAGGCAAGCTTCACCTCCGCATCAGCGAGTGGCTGCCCTTCAAAGATCCCCTCGACGAATCGAATGAGCATCGCGCTCACCACGACGTCAACGATCCCATGCTCCACACCGGCTTTCTCAAAGGCTTCATGGATGGTTCGCTCGGCTCGCGCACCGCCGCCATGAAAGCGCCCTACGCCGACGACCCCGACAACACCGGCCTTCCGCAATACACGCAGGACCAACTCAACAAGATGGCCGTCGAGCGCGCAGCCGCCGGATTCCAACTCGGCTTCCACGCCATCGGCGACAAGGCCACATCGATGGCCCTCGACGCCTACTCGCAGCCCGGCATTTCCACCACCGCGCGCAATCGCATCGAGCACGCGCAGGTCGTCGATCCCGCCGACATTCCGCGCTTCAAGCAGCTCGGCGTCATCGCCAGCATGCAGCCCAACCATCTGCTCACCGACATGAACTGGGCCGTCGATCGTCTCGGTCCCAAACGCGCCGCCTATTCCTATGCGTGGAAAGCTTTCCTCGACGCCGGCGTCCCTCTCGCCTTCGGCACCGACTATCCCGTCGAACCCATCACGCCTTTTCGCGGACTCTATGCGGCCGTCACGCGCATGAATGAGGCCGGCACCAAAACCTACTACCCGGAAAACAAGCTCACCCGCGGCCAGGCCCTCTACGCCTATACGCAAGGCTCGGCCTACGCCGAATTCGCCGAGAAGCACAAAGGCAAACTCGTCCCCGGCTACGACGCCGACTTCATCCTCGTCGATCGCGACCTCTACAAGGTCGGCGCACCCGCACTCCTTTTCACGCAGGTCATCCAAACCTTCGTAGCCGGCCAGGACGCCCTCGCCACCCCAGATAACTAAAATCACCTCACCCGCGAATCTGGGTGCCCCATCGCCGATGAGGTGCTCCATCCTGCGCAGGCTTCATCACGCATGGGTGGGAAAGCACGAATCCCATGCACAGCATCGGATTCGGATCTCTCTTCTTGTCTCAAGACCGTGTCATCCTGAACGAAGCGCTTTGGGGCTCCGCGAGCGATTTATCGTTCGTGGGGAAGGCGAAGTGAAGGACCTGCTTTTCCTTTCCACGAACCCAACCCCCAACTCCAACTGACATAATCAAAAAACATGAAACTCCGCGCCTACCTGCTGATGACCTTCGTGGTCGCCGTCTGGGGATCCACCTTCGTCCTCATCAAAGGCGCGCTGGCCGACGCCACGCCTGCGGCCTTCAATCTCATCCGCATGACGCTGGCCTTCGCGCTGCTCGCCATCGCGTATCACCGCCACTGGCGCACCATCCGCCGCACCCACATCGCCGCCGGCGCACTCGTCGGCCTCTGCCTCGCCGCCGGCTACCAGTTCCAGACCATCGGCCTCGTCCGCACCACGCCCTCAAAATCCGCCTTCATCACGGGACTCGTCGTCGTCCTCGTGCCGCTCTTCTCCATCGCGCCCGCTCTGCGCCCTGCCCGGCGCACGCGCACCCCGCTGGAATGCCTTCCTCGGCGCCGCTCTCGCCTTCCTCGGCATCCTGCTTCCTCACCTCGCCGGCGCAGTTCCGCCTCTTCTTCGACGCTGTCCGCGCTGCTTCCCGATCTCTCGTCCATCAACCTCGGCGACGTCCTCACCTTCGGCTGCGCCATCGGCATTCGCCTTCCACTGCATCGCTCTCGGACACGTCTCGCCGCGCATTCCCTTTCAGCCCCTCGCCATCCTTCAAGTCGGATTCTGCGCCCTCTTCATGGCCGTCAGCCTTCCCTTCATCGAACATCCCCCACGTCCACTTCACTCCTCGCCTCATCACCGCGCTGGTCATCGCCGCCGCCCTCGCCACCGCCGCCGCCTTCTCCATTCAAAGCTGGGCCCAGTCCATCCTGCCCTCCACCCACACCGCGCTGCTGCTGACCCTCGAGCCCGTCTTTGCCTGGATCACATCCTTCCTCGTCACCGGCGAGCGCCTCGGCCTTCGTCCCGCCTCCGGCGCCCTCCTCATCCTCGCCGGCATCGCTCTCACTGAACTCGTCCCGCAGCCCCACGTCCCCACCGCCCACGAAGCCTGAACCGAGAGTTCCGCTCGCAACTTCTCCAGGCATTCGACGCGAGGATTTGATTGGCTCGTGCCGCTGCCATGTTGCACAATAAAATGCGAGGCCCCCACCGGAACGATCCCGGAAAGGAAAACGCAGTGAAATCGCCGGGGAGAAATCTCCGTGGACCCGCATGGCTGCTTGCCCGCTGCTCCATGGTCCTGCTCGTCGCCTCCGGGCTTCTCGCGATCGAGGCCGGCACCATGATCATCCTCGGGCCCGCCCGCAACATCGTCATCAGGCCGTTTATCCTGCTCGGCTATCTCGAAGTCTGTGCGGTGTTCTTCTCGCTCATCGGCATCGTATGCGCCATCGTAGGCCTCATCTTCTATCATCCGTATCTCTATATCAGCGAGAAGATCATGATCTACCGCGCCCGCCACACCCCTGAGGTCAGCGACGACTACACCTACTTCGAAGACGTAGCCCCCGCACGCACCCGCACCCCGGAAGAAGACGGCGCCCCCGACTAACTCCCTCGATACCGGAACCATGCGAAACTCGTGGTAGTTCTCTCCATGCATCGCCGGCGGACTATGAACAAACTTCTCAACGAAACAGCCGATCGTGCCAGCCGATACCTCGCCTCTCTCCCCGAGCGTCCGGTTCTCCGTCTCGGGACTCCATCGCGGCACTCGACCAGCTTGGTGGCCCCTTACCGGAAGCGCCGACAGATCCTGCGCAGGTTCTCGCTCTTCTCGACACCATTGGCTCGCCTGCCACGGTCGCTACGGCCGGCCCGCGCTACTTTGGATTTGTCATCGGCGGCACGCCTCCCTGCCGCGCTCGCTGCAAACTGGCTCGCCGGCACATGGGATCAGAACGGCGCCATGCAGATCATGTCCCCCGTCGCTGCACGCCTCGAAGAAATCGTTCTTCAGTGGACCATCGATCTGCTCGACCTTCCTGCAGGCTCCGGTGCCGGTTTTGTCACCGGAACCACCATGGCCAATTTCACTTCGCTTGCCGCTGCGCGCACAGACATCCTCGCGCGCGCAGGATGGAATGTCGAAGAGAACGGCCTGTTCGGCGCTCCGCCCATCCATGTCGTGGTTGGCGAAGAAGTCCACGTATCCCTGATCAAAGCTCTTTCCTTGCTCGGCCTCGGGCGCTCGCGCGTCACACGTGTCCCAGTCGACAATCAGGGTCGCATGCGCCCTGATGCGCTTCCTGCGCTCGACGAACGAACGCTTCTGTGCATTCAGGCCGGCAACGTCAACACCGGTGCCTTCGATCCCGCCGAGGAGATCTGCGCCCGTGCTCGCGAAGCCGGCTCCTGGGTTCACGTCGATGGCGCATTCGGTCTGTGGGCTGGATTGTCTCCCCAATACGCACCACTGCTCGCCGGATTCAATGCTGCGAACTCTTGGGCTATCGACTGCCACAAGTGGCTCAACGTTCCCTATGACTCCGGCCTCGCTGTTGTGCGCGACCCCGCACACCTTTTAGCCGCCATGTCGATCACCGCCGCATATCTTGCATCCAGCCACAATCGCGAGCCCTCGCACTTCGTCCCCGAATCATCCCGGCGCGGCCGCGCGATTGAACTATGGGCCGCCATGCGCTCCCTCGGTCGCACCGGACTGCGCGAACTCATCGAGCGCAATTGCGGCCAGGCGCGTCTCTTCGCGCAGCTACTCGCTGACGCCGGATTCTCCATCCTCAATGACGTCGTCCTCAACCAGGTCCTTGTTTCCTTCGGAACTCCCGACCAGACGAGCGAAATCATCGCCGCAATCCAAAGCGACGGCACCTGTTGGTGTGGGGGAACAAAGTGGCAAGGCCACACCGCCATGCGCATCAGCGTCTCCAGTTGGGCCACGACCGACGATGACGTCAAGCGCAGCGCTGCCGCCATAATCAACATCGCCCGCAAAATTCGAGGCAGCTGATTCCCTGGTCCCTAGTCCCTATTCCCTAGTTCCCTAGTCCCTAATCCCAGCCCCTATCGCGGCGCCGGCTCGTGCGAATCCGCCAGCGCATACGCCAGCACCGCCATGACCGCCGCATTCTCGTTCAGGTGTTTCTTATCGACCTTGTCGAATGTGTCCGCCGCCGTGTGGTGATAGTTGAAATAGAAGCGGCTGTCCTGCACCGGCGCAAAGCTCGGCACGCCCTTTTCCGTCATGCCCGCAATATCCTCGCCCGTCTCCGGCGCGCTCTCAAGCGACCCCGCCCCGTTCGCATCCAGCACCTGCGCCACCGGCCGCAGCCACCGCCCCAGTTCCGGCTTGCCCGCATAGAAAATTCCCGTCGGATGATCCGCGCCCAGATCGCTCTCGATCGCGCCCACATGATTTCCCATCTCCGCCGCGTGCTCGATCATGTACGCCGCCGCGCCCTCTGATCCCTCTTCCTCGCTCATCCACGCAATCACCCGCACCGTCCGCCGCGGATGAATCCCCAGCTCCTTCATCAACTGAATCGCCTGCATCGACACCACCACGCCCGCGCCATCGTCGATCGCACCCGTCCCCAGATCCCACGAGTCCAGGTGCCCTGACACCACCACCACCTGCTCCGGATGCTCCGTTCCCTTCCAATCCGCGATCACGTTGTAGCTGTCCGCATCCGGCAGCGTCTG
This sequence comes from uncultured Acidobacteriaceae bacterium, assembly GCA_963830285.1. Lineage (GTDB taxonomy): Bacteria > Acidobacteriota > Terriglobia > Terriglobales > Acidobacteriaceae > Telmatobacter. The sequence continues at coordinate 105,814 of CAWHLU010000001.1, read as the reverse complement.
CGGCGTCAGCGTCAGATGCATCGTCACCGGCCCCTGGCCCGCCAGCTCCTTCAGCAGCTCCGCATCCTCGGCCGTAACCGCCGCTGCCGGAATCTTCGGAACTCCCGGCGCATACTCCGTCTGCCCGGTATGCGGCAGCCGAAAATCCGCTCCCCCCACGCTCCGCACCAGCACTGCGACCGCCCCCAGCGCAGCGCCCGCGATCGGCCCCGCCGCGCGATACACCACGCCCTCCCATACGCCTCCAGCCCGTGCCCTGTCGCCGCCAGTTCCTTATCGAACGGATGATTGAACAGCAGGATCTTTCCCTTCACCGCGCCCGCAGGCAGCGCGTGCAACTCGTTCCAGTCGTCCACCACCACCACTTCGGCAGTCAGCCCCTCCGGCGGAGTCGCCACGCTTCCGCCCAGCGCCGTCAGCACAATCTTTCTGCGTCGTTCCCGGCGCCTGCCCCGGCCACGCCGTCAGCTCGGCCGTCTCCACGCCGCGCACCCAGTGCGGCACCGACGCCTTTTCCAGCGTCACCTCCGCGCCCAGCGCCCGCATCTCGCCGGCAACGTAATCCACGGCCTTCTGCGCCTGCGGAGACCCGCTCAGCCGCGGACCGATGTTGTCCGTCAGGTGCTCGCAGCTCGTTCTACGCGTAATCGCTCTTCATCGCCGCATCGCGCAGCCGCTCCATGGTAGCGATCTGCTCGTCGGTCCACGCGCTCTTGCCGCCCGCCATCATCTGGTTCAGCCGGTCGAGCATGGTGGGCTGCGATCCAGCCGTATCCGGTCCCTGGGCGCTCTGTGTCGCGGGTGTCTGCCCCGCGCACACCATCACTCCGGCCGCCAATGCCGCAGCCGCAATCGTCATGAATCTGCACCACTTTAATGGGGAATCCATGCCGGATGTTAGCACGGCCCATGCAACACTCTTTGCGCTCGAACCGTCTATATATCAGTGATTGTTTTCGGATCCCATCTCCGGGCGATGCCCCGCCTGTCGATTCACGCATCCGATGCTTCAGGCCCCGGTCTTCCGGTCCGTCACACTGTCGCGTCAGAGAAACCTTCCGACTGGCTATACTTGAGATTGGTGCTTTGAATTTTCCCAGCCCCGTTGGCTGAACCCGTTAAGAGGTCTTCGAACCCATGAAATCGCTCTTTGAACGGCTGCGCTCGCACCGTCTCGCTTCAACATTCGTTTTGCTTGCCACCCTCTCCGCCGCCATTGTGGGCGGCTCCTTCGCAGCTCACGGAGTCCGCGGACAGGAAAGAACGAACGACAGCACCGATGCCACGCCCCTTAAGGTCGTCAACTCCCCCGTCGCGCCCAACGAGTTTGTGAAGATCGCCAAGGCCGTCGGCCCGGCCGTGGTGAACATCAATACCCAGACCCTTCCCAAGGCTGTCGACCACAAAGGCCGCCGCGAATCCCCATAGCCGCATCCAGCCCAATCCGCAGAACCCCGGCGACGATGACGACAATCAGGATCAGGACCAGGGACAAGGCCAGGGACAGGGACAGGACAACTTCCAGGACTTCTTCAATCGCTTCTTCGGCGGCCAGGCCCCCGACCAGGGTGACGGTGGCGACGACGGGCAGGTGCGCGAATCTCTCGGCTCCGGCTTCATCGTCGATCCCAAGGGCTACATCATCACCAACAACCACGTCATCGAAAAGGCCGACAAGATCTACGTCAAGCTCTCCACCGATCCCGACTCCCAGGACCTCGGCCGTCCCGCCCGCGTCATCGGCATCGACAAGGCCACCGACCTGGCCGTCATCAAGATCGACACCAGCACGCCCCTGCCCACCGTCAAGCTGGGCAACTCCGATCAGGCCCAGGTCGGCGACTGGGTTGAAGCCATCGGCAGCCCCTTTGCCCTTGCGCAGACCGTCACCGCCGGCATCATCTCCGCCAAGAACCGCACCATCGAGCCCGGCGTCGCCGGCCAGTTCCAGCACTTCATCCAGACCGACGCCGCCATCAATCCCGGCAACTCCGGCGGCCCGCTGCTCAACATGAACGGCGAAGTCATCGGCGTCAACACCGCCATCTATACGCAATCGGCCGGCTACCAGGGCATCGGCTTCGCCATGCCGTCCAACACCGTCGTCGCCGTCTACAACGACCTCATCAGCCCCAGCCACAAGGTCACGCGCGGCTCCATCGGCATCTCGTTCCACTCCGGCCTCTCCGGCGCCGTCAATCGCGTCTACGGCTTCAAGAACGGCGTGCTGGTCCAGCAGGTCCAGCCCGGCGGCCCGGCAGACAAGGCCGGCATCAAGCCCGGCGACATCATCACCACCATCGATGGCCGCTCCATCAAGGACGGCGACGACCTGGTCAACGAGATCGCCAGCCGCCGTCCCGGCTCGAGCATCCGCCTCGGCTTCCTGCGCGACGGCAAGCAGAGCGACGCCACGGTCACCATCGGCGACCGCGACAAGGTCTTCGCCGAAACGGCCGGCCAGCCGCCGCAAAACGCTCCCGATAGCACCAGCGATGCCGGCGAAAAGCTCGGCCTCGTGGTTCGCCAGATCACCGATCAGACGGCCGCGCGACTGCACACCTCCGGCGTGATCATCCAGTCGGTGCGCACCGGCTCCTTCGCCGACCTGCAGGGTCTCGAGCCGGGCCTGGTCATTATCCGCATCAACAAGCACCCAACCGGAACCAAGGATCAGTTCGACGCCGTAGTCAAGAACCTGAAAACCGGCGATGACGTGGTCTTCGAAGTCATGGATCCGCGCCATCCCGAAAACGGCATCAACTACGTAGGCGGAACGCTATAGCCGCAGTTCGCGCCAGGGAGGGGCACCCAGCCTGTCGCTCCTCCCCGGCATCTAACCCTGAGGAGCGCAATGTCGCGAGTTTTGTAACAAGGGCACGGGCTTTAGCCCCCGACTTTTTTCGACCGGAGGATTCCGGAACCGACTGCGATAGGCATCACAGACCCAGACCGGTCCCCGAAAGTACAACGGATCGTATTGGACTTTCGACTTTTTGCTGAACTTTCGTTTTCGCCGTTGCCCGTATTCCTCTGGTGCCGGCTTCTTTTTGTTGGCACACTCGATGGACGTTCAAGTAGAATTCGATTTCCAACGTCCAGGAACTTAACTTCTGAGGTAACCAGCATGCTTTTATTCCGAGCAAGCCTGGCGTTTCTGCTTTCAGCCGCTCTTTGCGCCGTCCCGCCTTCGCGACCCCTACCCATAAGAAGTCTTCGACCTCTCACGTCCGGTCCGCCCATCGTTCCGGCAAATCCGCAAAGGCCAGCGCCAAATCCCGCCACGCAAAGCTCCACGGCCAGCAAGGCATCGACCCCGCCCGCGCCACCGAGATCCAGCAGGCTCTTATCCGCGAGCACTATATGACCGGCGAGCCAACGGCCAGTGGGACTCCACAACCATGGCCGCGATGCAGAAGTACCAGGCCGACCAGGGCTGGCAAACCAAGCTCATGCCCGACTCCCGCGCCCTCAAAAAGCTCGGCCTTGGCCCCGACTACTCCAACGCCATCAACGCCAACGGATCCTCCTTTGCCGATCCCAAGGCCCCCAGCGACATCCCGCCGCGCAAGCTGCCGGCTTTGCCTCCGCCTCCGGCGTCAACCGCTAGTTCTCTCCCATCCCTGACCACGAAACTGGGTGCTCCATGACGCCGCTCTTCGGCGGCATGGGTGGGATAGCACGATCCAATAAACAACAAATGTCAACCTGTGCGAAGCCGAAGGATCTGCGGCGAACCGCTTCACAGAGTAAGGGGTACAACCCCTCCTGCGGCATTTACTAGCCACAGGGAGAGCTGGCCCTCCTTAGAAACGCATCGAAGGAATCCCCTGCAACAGGAATAGATACCGATCCCGCGTCGCATCCGGACCCGCAGTGATCGGGCTGTTCAGGTGAATCAGCGAATTGTCCGTCGTGTCGTACTTCGGCCATGCCGGCACTCCCGTCCCGTTGGGATCGCCGGTCTTCGCGAAGTTTGTCCAGTAGGTCATCATCGCCTCGCTCAACTGTGCATCCTCCGGCCGCACCGTTTCACCCGGCCGCGTATCCAGCGTGCCGAACACGTACTCGATGTCGTCGGAGTGGAATGCGAACGTGCCCGGATGATACTTGCTCGGCAGCGCGGCCAGTTCGAAGTGATAGCGGTAAACCGGCGCCTCGCCGGTCTTGCGCTGCGCCTCCAGCCACTTCCAGGTCCCGAAAGCGATGAACTGATCGCTGCCAAAATCGATCGCCGACCGCAGCGCCTGCGCATCCGTGTCGCCCGGATACAGCTTCAGGAACTCCGCAGCGCGATCCTTGAACAGCTTGGTGCCCATCTCCTTCCACTGCGCCGCCGTCATGCCGCGCATGGCCGCAAAGCTGCCTTCGTCCGCATTCCATCCCGCCAGCAGCGGCACATGCGCCTGCTTGCCCGCCGCATATGTGTCGGGAACCGGCTCGGTCAAAAACTTGCCATCGACGACCGGCGGAAAGCCCGTGGGGCCCTTTGTCTTCGCGGCATCCAGAATCTTGTCGGTCGGCATCGCACGCAGTTCCGCCAGGTCTTTCACACCCAGCTTGGCCACCCACTTGCCGTCGTCGCTGCCCGCTCCGTAACGCTCTGCCCGCCGAGATTCAACGCGCTCGGAAATGCCGCGCCGCTTTCGCCGATCGCTTTTGCAAACAGTCCCTGCGCCATCGGCGAAGCCATCAGCGTGCTCACCGCAAACGATCCCGCGCTCTCGCCGAAGATCGTCACGTTGTTCGGATCGCCGCCAAACTCGCCGATGTTGCTCTTCACCCACTGCAGCGCGGCCACCATGTCCATCAGCCCGTAGTTCCCTGCGACGCCGTTGTTCTCCTTCGCCAGCTCATCCGTGACCAGGAACCCGAACACGCCCAGCCGGTAGTTGATCGTGACCAGCACCACGCCCTTGAAGGGCAGAAAGTCGCCGTTGTGCCGCGGCTCGGAACTCGCGCCGCCCGAGTAGCCGCCGCCATGAATCCAGAACATCACCGGCAGCTTGGCTCCTTCTTCGCATCGGCAGGCGCATAGACATTCAGGAACAGGCAGTCTTCGCTCGGCCCCGCATCCTGGAACACCATGTCGTCAAACACTCGCCCCTGCGCGCAGTGCGCGCCATACTTGGTCGCATCGCGCTCGCCCTTCCACTTGGCCGGCGGCTGCGGAGCCTTCCAGCGCAGATCGCCCACCGGCGGCGCCGCATACGGCAGCCCCAGAAACGCGCGCACCTTGCCGTCGTTGATCGTCTTGCCGGCGACCTTGCCCTGTTCCGTCTTCACCTTCAACGAATCTGCATTCAAATTGGCCGACAATCCCATCAACAGCCCCGTTGCCGCCAAGGCACACAACGCCTGCGTACGAAAAAACATTGCAAATTCCTCCGCGAGATACCTTATCAGGACAGGCTCAACTCCGCAGTACCCAGAGCTTGTCATCCTGAGCGGAGCAGCTTGGAGCCCCAACGAAGTTGGGGTAAGCGTAGCGAAGGATCTGCTTTTGCTCTTCCTTCAAATTCAGCACGAAATCGGGTGCCCCATCCATGACGCAGTCTCATCGCGGCATGGGTGGGAAAGCGCGAACCCCACGCCCCCAGCTTCGGCTTCGCCACCATCTCTCTTAATAACCGAGACCGTGTCATCCTGAGCGGAGCAGCTCGGGGCCCCAACGAAGTTGGGGTAAGCGCAGCGAAGGATCTGCTTTTGCTCTTCCTTCAAATTCAGCACGAAATCGGGTAATGGCATACCCAATGAAACAGGCACTACACAATCTCCGTCGCCAGCAGATCCTTCATCTCCTCGCGCCGGCGAATCAGCCGATGCTTCTTCCCTTCCACCAGCACCTCCGCCGGCCGGAAGCGCGAATTGTAGTTCGAACTCTGCGCCATGCCGTAAGCCCCCGCATCGAGCAGCGCCACCAGATCGCCGGCCTCGACCGGCTTCAGCTTCCGGTCGCGCGCAAAAAAATCGCCCGTCTCGCACACCGGCCCAACCACATCCACCGCCCGCGCCCGCCCCGCCGCGGCCGCACCGGCACAATCTCGTGATGCGCCTGGTAAAGCGCCGGCCGAATCAGATCGTTCATCGCCGCATCGGTAATCACAAATGTCTTCTTCCCGTTCCGCTTCACGTTCAACACGCGCGTCACCAGCGCCCCGGCCTGCGCCACGATAAACCGCCCCGGCTCAATCAGCAGCTTGCCGTCAAACCCCGCCAGCGCCTTCTCAATCGCCGCCGCATACTCCTGCACCTTCGCCGCCGCGTCAGCTCCATCAGCTCCGCCGTGATAATCGATGCCCAGCCCGCCGCCCGCATCCACGACCTTCAGCGCAATCCCTTCGCGCTTCAACTGCACCACCAGCCTGCAAACCCGCTCCATCGCCGCGCCAAACGGCGCCGCCGACCGAATCTGCGACCCGATATGCACGCTGACCCCATGCGGCTCAAGCCACTTGTTCCTTGCGGCCGCGCGATAGATCTGCCGCCGCCTTGCGAATGTCGATCCCGAACTTGTGCTCGCGCAGCCCTGTCGAAATGTAGGGATGCGTCTCCGCAAACACATCCGGATTCACGCGCAGCGCAAACCGCGCCTTCCTCTTCAGCTTCCGCGCGCACTTCGCCAGCAGCGCCAGCTCCGCTTCGCTCTCCACATTGAACTGCAAGAATGCCCGCTTCGAGCGCGCGATCGATCTCCGCCGCCGTCTTGCCCACGCCGGAAAACACCACGCGCCCCGACCGCCTCTGGCGCCGCCGCCATCACGCCGCTCCAGTTCCCCGCCCGAAACAATGTCGAACCCCGCGCCCCGCTCCGCCAGCAGCTTCAAAATCGCCAGCGAAGAGTTCGCCTTCACCGCATAGCAAACCAGGTGCTCGCGCCCCGCAAACGCCCGCTGAAACAATTCCCAGCCGCTCCACAATCTGAGTCGCCGAATACACATACAGCGGAGTTCCATACTTCTTCGCCAGCGCCTCCAGCGAAACTCGATCGCAATGACAGCGCGCCGACGCGCCGTCACGTATGAAAAGGACGAAATGAATTCTTCAAATCAGGATTCAAGACTAGGCTTCCGATAGACCGAACGAGATGCTTTGAGCCTATCGCATCTTGCACCGGCAACACTCTCGCAATTCGAACCCGTGCGACATCACGACGCGCCCAGGCTTCCCATTCCAGCCGCAGCGTCGCTCAGAACTCAAACTGCTGCAGCCACGGCGACAGCAGCGCTGCCACTTTGTCAGGCTGCTCATATGCGGCAAAATGTCCGGCATCCGCAAGCAAGTGGAATTCGCACCCGCCTTCCGCCGCCTCAAACGCCCGCATCTCCGCCTCGGTGATTCCTGGATCTTCGCCGCCGCAAATCGCCAGGATCGGTGCGTCGATCCCCCGGATGTCCGGCACCGAATCGGGTCGCGTCGCCAGCCCCGCCTGCGTCGCGACCAGCGCTTCGGCGGTCAGTGTCATCCGCGCTCGCAACTCCGCCACGATCTCCGGTCGCCGCTTTCGCGCGCTCGCTCCAATCAACGTCTGCGCATTCCCGTCGAACACTCCTGACGTTCCTTCGCGGCGCACCTTCGCAATCGTCTCCACCCGTTTCGCCAGGTTGGCCTCCGCATCCGGCTGCGGCTTCGAGCACACCATCGCCAGACCCCGCATCCGCAGCGGAGCCCTTCGCCACAGTTCGAGCATCACGTAGCCGCCAATCGAGCAGCCTGCGAATACCGCCTCAGACAGTGCGAGATGATCCATCAATGCCAGCACATCCGCCGCCAGTTGCCCCATGCTCAGCACGGGAGCATCCGGCACGAGCGCGAATCCGCCGACAGGCAAATCTGCTCCCAGCTCCGAGGCGCCATGGCCGCGGAAATCGGGCACAATCGCGCGCACCTCCCCCAGGTCCGCAATCATCGGACGCCAGTAAACATGATCCAGCGGTGTGGGATGAAGAAAGATGACGGGCAGTCCCGCGCCCGTTTCCCAATAGCTCAACTTCGCCCCGTGCGAATCGTACGTCTTGCTCATACGCTGGGAGGATAACCGCCCGGCGTGCTCGGCGGATAGCTCTCCTGGCGGATATGTTCCCGGCGCGCCCGGCGGATACGTCCCCGGCATCGCAATCGGCTCCTCCGGAATCCCGATCCAGCCCGCGAGGTACGCAACGCCAACCAGCCCGCTGGTAAACAGGAAACCGACTACAGTCAGAATGCGGACCAGCGTCACATCCCACCCATTGGCCTGCGCCACACCGATGCATACTCCGGCAATCGCCCGGCCTACGATCGGCCGCACCAGTGGCCTGCCCGGCGGCGGGGGCACAGCCGTCACCACATTCCCGCAATTCGAGCAAAACCTGGCGCTCGGCGGTAACGAGGCTCCACAGCGTTGACAGTAAAAGGGCATGACCAACCTCCGGGAATCGCACTTTCGATTCCACCATATCACTACGTAAACGCGCCATGGCCGGTTCCGGTCTGCCCCAGCCGGCCCTCGGACCCAACCCGGCTAACCCCGTCTAATTGCCGTGATATGGCGAATTCGAGACGCTTGCGCGCCGTATCGGCCCGCGAAGTATTCGGCCCCGCGGCAATCGCAGCCTGGTAGTCCTTCAGGGCTGCCTGCCTGTCCCCGAGCAGGTCGTGGCATTCCCCTGCCGCCAGCAGCGTCCGCACCTTCAACTCCGGTCCCACTCCTTTGAGGCTGCCGCCTGCTCGTAGGCATGTGCCGCCTCGGCATAATGCCGCTGGCCGCGCAGTGCATCGCCCAGCCCAAAGTAGGTCAGCTCCAGCTTCGCCTCGGCAAAGTACCCTGGCTTTTCGCTGTCCGCCACGATCTCCTCATAAGCATGCACCGCCCCCATCCCTTCGCCCGCATCCTTGCGCAGGTTCGCCTCTTCCAGGCAGAACAGATAGTCCCGGGGATACTCCTGCTTCAAGCTGCGCACCACCTCAATTGCTTCCTTGTATTTCCCCTCACGACGGAGAAACAGAGCGATCACCGTCCGCGCCTCTATGTTATTCGTGAGACCGCGATGCGCATCATCCCACAACATTTCCATGCCCTTCGACTTCGACCCGGTAATTCCCACGAAGCCGATCAAGAACTTGAAAGGCAGTGGCAATGCGCCCACAACGTATTGCATACACGCCCACCACCAGTTTGGCGTCCACGTAGTCCGGATCGAGTTCGAGAACCCGCGCGCAATCGTCCTTGGCCTTCGAAGCCAGCCGAAATCCAGCGCCAAATCCCCGCTCGACCATCGCGACGTACGTGCATCGCAGGCTCCGCGCCCAGCCCCTCGCATACAACGCATCCACGTCGTTGGGATTCTTGCTCACCCGCAAATCCGCTTCGTGAACCGCTTCGTCCGCAAGCGCAAAAATCCGGTCCCGCGTCTTCGGATCCTCTTCGGTGGCATGCTTTCCGGTCAGGAATCCATCATTGGCGTAAAAGGTCGTATCCAGCAGGTCCTCGCGATAAAGCTCCTGAAACACCACCGCATTCAGCAGCAGTGCCGTCGCCTGAGGATCGCCGGGATGCTCCTCGTGAAAGCGCTCAAACCGATCTACGGCGGCGGGGTAATCCAGCAGATAAAAGTATCGGTAAGCTTCGCGTACCTGCGGATCAAGATTCATCGGGTTCGTGTGAACCTTGTCATCCGCCCGGCTCCCGGATGCCAGACACAGCAACAGTGCGAACCAGGCGATCGTTCGCAAATGCCACTTGCATTTCTTCAATCCCATTGGTCTCCGTGCATTCCGCAAGACGATTGCTTGCTGCAGAACCGACACCATCAAGTCTATCGAAGAGGATGCGGCATCCCAGGCCTCGCCCCTTGAGCTGGGCAAGGCCGGGATGTTAATCGGAGGATTCGGGGTTACCTGGTTTCCGGCTTCGGCTTTTCCTGCTTAGGCTGTGGCTCGGAATGCGATGCATGCTGAGGAGCCGGATGCGCCGCAGGCGCCGGGTGAGATTCATGCTGCGGAGCAGGATGCGACTCCGCCCGCGGTTCCGCTGGCTTAGACGGCGCCGCATGCGACTCGGCCCGTGGCGCGGGCACAGGACGGGCTTCCGCATGGGTCTCCGGAGAGCGGCGAGAATCCGCATGAGGTGCAGTTGCTGCGTGCGATTCGGTCTTCGGTTTCTCCGCAGGAGCAGTGCGCGGTTCAGTGCGCGTCTCCTCCCTTGCCGTGGATGGATGCGACTCCGTCCGCGAAGACGCGGTGTGGGTCTCGGTTCGAGGCTCCGTCTTCGACGGCGATGGACGCGTCTCGGTTCGCGAACTTGCCGTGTGCGTTTCGGTTCGAGCTCGGTCTTTGCGCTGGTCAGTTCGCGGATTCTGGCCGTGCCGTTTCGCCGTATGGCTTTCAGCGTCGCGTGCGTGGTCCGGCTCTCCGGGGTAGTGCGTGTCACTGCTCTTTGCGATTCTGATTTCGGCGCAGTTCGCTCCGCTGGAGCAGTCCGTGCGCTGTCGCTCCCGGCCTTGTCGTTTCGCGCGTGGCAGGTCGCTCCGCAGCGGATCTCGCGCCGGCAGTGCGGCCTTCTCCATTTGGACTGCGCTACGCGCCAGCGTGTGCGGATGTCCGCCATTCACCTTTGCGTACGAAGTTCGGTCAGCCCGTGCCGCCTGCATATGCTGTAACTGGGCAGACGTGGCAGCCGTATGCCGTCCGCTCATCGCCGTTCTCTCCACCGGCAGTCGGATCGTGGTGGATGCCGTTGGGACCTCCGTTGAATGCCACGTGTCTGGTGTTCGCGATGGTATTGCTGCGAACGATCGTCTGATTCACATAGGTGTTGTGGATGACGTCTCGTATTCACGCGCATCACCGCGGTGTTGTAGGCGAATGTGCCGCCGCGCCACTCGCCGCCGACAAAGCCGATACCCATGTAGCCGAACCCATAGTCAATTCCGCCGTAATACCCGACGCGATCGCCCCAGTAGCCATCGTGGAATACATAGTGCCCGCCATCCCATCCCCACCATGCCGGAGTCCAAAGTGCGCCCTGATACGGCGCAGGCACCCACTCGCCCGGGAACCCAGTAGTAGCCATCGTCGCCGTAGGCCCAGTATCCCGGCACCCACATCCAGCCTTCTTGCGGACAAAGCGGCTGCTGGTATACCGGCAAGACCGGCGGAGCAATGTTGACGGAAATCAGATACACCCGCAAACGATGCTGCGGGAACGAGCAACAGCATTAGCGCTGGCAAAAGCCAGCGCACACATCGAAACAAACGCATCGGAAATCCTCCTTGGATTCCCGGCTTGTCCCAAATAAATATGCTTTCTCTATGACAAGCCAGGGTTGACCGAAAGCGATCACCGAATCCATGGGCCTTGAGCGCACCGGCAACGAATCGTCGGCGTCGGATGATTCCGCCCGGTTCAGCGCATCTTCAGCCCGTTCGGCATTCCCGTTCAAAACCCGCAAAGGAGTTTCGCGCGGTCAGACTCAGTAGGTTGGAGCCTCTTCAGCCCAATCAGTTGTCCGAAGAATGGAAATCAGCGGTTACCGGATGCGGCGATTCGCTGCGTTATCTTTACGAGATGCACCCTGCGTATCCGAGCAGACGATCGAGCGAACACAAGTATGGACGTTCTCAAGCAACTCTACGAACAGCATTTCCACTCACCCGCCGATCGCGTTGTGCCCCTCCAGGGTCAACTCGGAGGCTCAGGCCGCACCATCGTCCGGCTCGTCGGAGTCGCCGGCACTGCCATCGGCATTGTTTATCCGGTTCGCGAAGAGAACGTCGCCTTTCTTGAGTTCTCCCGCCACTTCCAGAGCCATGGGCTGCCCGTTCCGGAAATCTACGCCGAGGACCTCGCACGAAACGCCTACATCGAGGAAGACCTCGGCGACATCACGCTATTTGAATTCCTCAACACAACATCGCGACGGAGACGTCATTGCTCCTCCGGCGATCGAGGCGTATCGAAAAGTTGTCGCTACCTTGCCGCGCTTTCAGGTTGAGGCCGGCCGCGATCTGAATTACAAGGTCTGCTATCCGCGCTCCAGCTTCGATCGGCAGTCGATTGCCTGGGACCTGAACTACTTCAAGTACTACTTTCTTCGCCTCGCCGGCATCCCCTTCAACGAGCAGGCGCTCGAAAACGACTTCAACCGGCTCACCAAACTTCTGCTCGCCGCTCCGCACGACTATTTCCTCTATCGCGATTTCCAATCGCGCAACGTAATGCTCCGCGACCGACAGCCGTATTTCCTTGATTACCAGGGAGGCCGCAAAGGCGCGTTGCAATATGACATCGCTTCCCTTCTCTACGACGGAAAGGCAGACCTGCCTCCCGCGTTGCGCCAGGAACTTCTGGATCACTACCTCGACAGCTTGTCAGGATTCATCCCGGTCGATCGCGGTGAATTCATGGAGCACTACTACGCCTACGTTTACGTTCGCATCATGCAGGCCCTCGGAGCATACGGTTTTCGCGGCTTCTACGAGCGCAAACCGCACTTTCTGCAAAGTGTTCCCTACGCCCTCAAGAACCTCCGCTGGCTCGCCCACAATGTGAAGCTTCCTGTAGCGCTGCCCGCGCTGATGGACGCGTTCCAGGGCATGCTCTCGTCCGAGAAGCTTCAACAACTTGCGCCCAGCTCAGCTACCCTCACGGTCCGTATCTTCAGTTTTTCATTCCATCACCAGATGCCTGCCGATGACTCAGGGAACGGCGGTGGATTCGTTTTTGATGCGCGCAGCCTCCCCAATCCCGGCCGCGAAGACCGCTTCAAGCAACTAACCGGCAAAGATGCTCCGGTCATCGACTACCTCAATCAACAGGAAACCGTGCATCAATTCCTCGAGCACGCGCAGACGCTCGTCGACGCGAGCGTATCCGCATATCAGCGCCGTGGCTTTCGCAAATCTGATGGTCTCCTTCGGCTGCACCGGGGGACAGCACCGGTCGGTTTTTCTTGCCGAACAGCTTGCACGACACCTTCGTTCAACCAGCGGGGTTGAAGTGGTTGTACGCCACATCGAACTTGAAAAGAATTTTCCAGACAAGGTAACGCCGTGAAGGCAATGGTGCTCGCAGCAGGCCTGGGCACGCGTCTGCGCCCGTTGACCGATGACCGTCCCAAGGCCCTCGTTGAAGTCGCCGGCCGCACGCTCCTCGAACTTACGCTGGCGAGACTTCGTGCCTTCGGCATTCAGGACGTCATCATCAATACGCATCACTTCGCGGACAAGATCGCTGCTTACCTCCATAGCCATGAGAATTTCGGGATGCACATCGAGATATCCGCACGAGGACGTCCTTCTCGATACTGGCGGCGGACTTAAAAAGGCCGCGTCCTTTTTTCGCGACTCGGACGAACCATTCCTCGTGCACAACGTCGACGTCCTCAGCACAATCGACTTCAATCAAATGCTCCAGTTCCACAAGGAGCAAAATGCTCTCGCAACCCTTGCGGTTCAGAACCGCCCAACGTCGCGTTATCTTCTCTTTGACGAGAACGGCCAGCTTTGCGGCCGTCGCGCAGGCCTGGCCGGCGAACCCGAATTGGTCCGCCCGGTGAAGGCAACGCAGGCCCTTGCCTTCTGCGGGATTCATATCCTTTCTCCGCGCATTTTTTCGCTCATGCGGGAAGAAGGAGCCTTCCCCGTCATCCCCCTCTACCTGCGACTCGCCGAGCAAAATGAAGCCGTGCTCGCATTCCGCGCCGACCAGTACTACTGGCGCGATTTGGGCCGCCCCGAGCACATCGAGAAAGCGGCACTTGAAATTCAAGCAGGCGTTTATTGGGAATAGTCTTTTAGCGAATTGGCTGAATAATCTGCGACTTAGCCGAGAGTTCTGCCTGTGAGCGAACCATGGCAACCAAACTTTCAGCTGCGTTGACAGGCTCAAGAGCCCCTTTGCCTTCCTCCGAGACACCTTCATCCGTAATGGACCTTTGTGTTAATCGGCGTTACCGGCGAGTGACACACCTTTGTCGCATTTTGATTGCAACCTGAAAGCGGAGTAGGCAGAATACCCTCACATTCATTCCCTCTGGAGGAGCTATGAATACACTCTGCACGAATTTGTACCTGGATTTGCGCGACCTGGTTGAACGCGAAGAAGGCCAGGACCTTGTCGAGTATGCCCTGGTCGTGGCTTTGATCGCCTTCGGTGCAATTGCAGGCATGCAATTTCTCGCATCCGGCCTGAACACCGCCTTCTCCGAGATCGCTAACGTCGTCACCTCCAACATCACGTAATCCGGGCTCCCGGAAATTTCCTGCATTCTCGCACTCGATGTAGTTTGTGCATACAGCTTTCGCACGGGGATGGGTGGGACGCAAGCGCGAAGTTCGAAACCAGTGCTCGAGCTTCGCGCAAAGAAGTCGGCGTTGCCCAGCCCGCTCTTCTGCTCGTCGTCGACCTTTCTCAACTCGCCATTCCCCTCCGATTTCCGCTTATTCAAAAGACAGCGTTACGCGGCTTTCTCCTGCCGGAATCACTGCGTTCGGCGTGCGGGTTTGCGTTCATCGAGCGCTGGTTTTGCTGTATTAGCGTAGGGAGCGGGAGTAACGAAGACAAAATGTCAGCAATTTCTTCGTTTATCAAGCACCACTATCGTCATTTCAATGCCGCGGCGCTGGTGGATGCGGCAGAGGCCTACAAGGCACATCTGGCGACGGGCGGCAAGATGTTCATGACCATCGCCGGAGCCATGAGCACGGCGGAACTGGGGCTGTCGCTGGCCGAGATGATCCGGCAGGACAAGGTGCACGGCATCTGCTGCACCGGCGCCAATCTCGAAGAGGACGTCTTCAACCTCGTCGCGCACGATTTCTACGAGCGCGTGCCGCATTACCGCGACCTGACGCCGGCCGACGAGGCGGAGCTGCTCAGCCGCCACATGAACCGCGTGACCGACACCTGCATTCCCGAGATGGAGGCGATGCGGCGGATCGAGAACGCGGTGCTGGAGGAGTGGGTGCGCGCCGACAAGGCGGGCGAGCGCTACTTTCCCGCACCAGTTCATGTACAAGATTCTGCTGTCGGGCTGATCTGAAAGCATCCTACCAGATCGATCCGAAGAACAGCTGGCTGCTGGCGGCGGCGGAAAAGAACCTGCCGATGTTCGTGCCGGGCTGGGAGGACGCGACGCTCGGCAACATGTACGCCGGCCACTGCATCTCGGGCGACGTGAAGAAGTGCACACGGTGCGCACCGGCATCGAGTACATGATGGAGCTGGCCGAGTGGTACACGGAACACGACGCAAGACGGCGCCGCTCGGATTCTTCCAGATCGGCGGCGGCATCGCGGGCGATTTCCCGATCTGCGTGGTGCCGATGCTGCACCAGGATCTGCAGCGCGAGCATGTGCCGCTGTGGGCGCTACTTCTGCCAGATTTCAGACTCGACCACGAGCTACGGATCCTATTCCGGCGCGGTGCCGAACGAGAAGATCACCTGGGGCAAGCTCGGCGAGAAGACGCCGAAGTTCATCATCGAGACCGATGCCTCGATCGTCGCGCCGCTGATCTTTGCGTACGTGCTCGGGTGGTAAGGATAGTAAGGACCGGCGTGAGGGGTTCGGCTCATGCATCGTCAACCCCTCATTGCCAAACTTCCTGCTAACCCACTCATTCGATTCGCCAAAAACTTTCCCGCATTTTGCAGGTAATTATTCTGTTTCGGCGCACAATGAAATCGTGATTGAAATCACTAGCTCCGCGAACGTGCGCCTCGCGCACGCTAACCCCGCTACCCCGCTAACTCCCCTCCGCAGAGGAATCTACGGCTATTCCCAATTCATGCAGGAATTTAGCGCCGCCCCTATCTCTAACGCGATGATTTCAGATAATTTACCCAAAGAGGGGGATAATAGGGGGTACTGTCGTTCGGGACGCTCAGTGAGTCCTTGCCGGCTCCGGCATCGCCAGTTCCTGCTCCGCAAGGGCCGCGAGATCCTTAAGGAGCTGGCGGTCTTCGGCAGTGAATGACCTCGGCTTCTTATCGAACACGCAGAACGTGCCCATCTTGAATCCGTTCACGTTCAACGAGCAGCCCGCGTAGAAGCGGATTTTCGGATCGCCGACGACCACGGGATTGTCGTGGAATCGCTCGTCCTTGAGCGCATTTTCGACATAGAGAATTTCGTCGAAGAGGATGGCGTGGGCGCAAAACGAGATGTCGCGCGAAGTCTGGCAGAGGCTGAGGCCCTGGATCGATTTGAACCACTGCCGCTGGTCGTCGATCATGCTGATCGTAGAATACGGAACGTTGAACACACGTTTGGCAAGTCGCGTGAGCCGGTCGTAGCGCTCTTCGGGCGCGGTATCGAGAATCTTGAGGGCGTGGAGGGCTTCGATTCTGCCGGACTCGTTGGCTGGGATGGCCGGTGTCTGCATGTCGGGTCTCCGGGAAGTTGAGTTGATCCAGACTCAGTGGAGCATAACGCAGGAGGGCTGGTCATGTCCCGGCGAGCACGGCGACCCGTTCGATGGTAAGCACAGTGATATCGTCCTCCTGCCCAAATTCCTGGGCTGCAGCCGCGAGCGAAGAAGCTGACTTCGAGTGGACGAGATGCCTGGCAATTCGCTCGAAGCCGAAGAGCTCGCCATCCGGCTTTTGGGCTTCCAAAATGCCATCGGAGATCAGTGTCAGAGTGTCGCCCGGGCTGATACGGAAGTTGAGGATCGGAAAGATAACCTCAGGGATCGTACCAAGTGGAAGAGCGCCTTCCATTGCGAGTTCTACTCCATTGAGGTAGGGCGGAAGATGACCAGCGTTGACTAAGGTCGCCGCTCCGCGCGATTCCAGGCAGAGGACGAGGCAGGTCGCATTCCCTTTTTCGCACAGTCGTTCGTTCAATGTAGACAGGATCCTGGCGGGGTCTCGCGTAAAAGTCGCGGCAGTGCGTACAGCCCCCACCAACAGTGTCGCCAGCATTCCTGCCTGCAGGCCTTTTCCGGCCACGTCACCCACCACGATCAGTGCGCTGTCATCCTCTGAAAACGGAATGACCTGGAAGAAGTCACCGCCTACCTCGCGGGCGGGGCGATAATCGCATTCGATCCTCAGGCCCGGGATCGAGGGCAGGTCGTCAGGAATGAGGAATTGCTGCACGCTGCGAGCGCCCTCCATTTCCGAGGCGTAACGTTCCTCCTGCCCACGCGTACGCGTGAAGCGCAGGATCAGAATGGCCATGACAGCGAGCAGAAACAGCAGGCCTGTGATCTGGTCCAGCTGGATGCGAACGGGGCGGCGGGCAAGTACGACGCTGGAGCTGTTGAAGCGGCCTTGCCAGCCAAGCGTGTACGTGATCCACATGATTTGCCCACATAAGGTGGTTCCGATCTCAAGGAACACCGGGAAAATGAGAAGCCGCGCATCTTGCGAGCGGGCCCGGGCGGCCTGCACGAACACGACCAACACCCATACCGAGACCGGGATTGCCAATAGCGTGGCAACCATGGTGGCAACCGGCTCAGCGAGAAGTCGCGGAAACGCACTAGCCAGGGGCGCGACCAGAATGGAGGCCAAAATACAAATGGTCGCCAGGGCAAGCATCCAACTGCGGCGCGGTTTGAGCAGGGCCTGATAAAAAGCGATGGAGGCAAGTGTGGCAGCGGCCGCAATGAAAGACGAAACTGCGTCCATGATGGTCGTGTTGACAACTTCGAAATTGGAGTAAAGATCGACCGCAAAGCCCGCCGCAAGGAAGAGGAGGGTCAGGCCAAACCAAAGGTATTCCGGTTCGCGACGCCGCAAAGCGAACAATAAAAGCGAGCCGATGCCCGCAAGGAACTCGAGAAACGCCAGCGTCTGTTCAGAGATCAGATACCAGTGATATTCACCCCAGTAGAGCCTGTCTCGGTGTGCAATCTCGGTGGAATCTCCTATCAGAGATCCACTGTGAAGCGGTCCCGCGTCTTCGAAAGCTAAGCGCGGAGACTGCCAGATACGCAATGCGATTTCGATTGAGCCGTCGCGGTTGATGCCGTCAGGGAGCCGGTAAAGACGGAAGTCTCCTCCGCCGCCATAGAGATCTTGATTGGGTGGCATTTTGCCGAAGGTGCCGACGAGGCTACCGTTGGCGAAAACTTCATAGCAAGTGAAGATGCGTGGGAGATAGAGCGAGACGTGTTTGATCGAAGCAGGAACGTCGGCGTGAAAGCGATACCATGCAATGCCGACCCGTCCCTTGTAACCCTGGTCCGTCCAGGGCGCATTCGAATGTAGAAGGGACCACTTGGAATCGTCGAAGTTTCTTTCGGCCCATGCAGGGTTGTCGCCAAACTGGAAGCGCCAAAGTCCATCAACAGAAATGACGGGCACATTATTGGTCAGCGGACCGAAGCTCTGCGAGCGAGCGTGAGCACAGAAAACAAGCGCCAGGAAAGCCAGGGGAACGCGAAGTCTTCTCATGTGTGCCCGAGTCCATTTTAGTTCGACCGGTGGCTTTCAGCCGAAAAAGTCGGCCGGGGCTAGGGTTTGAGCGTGAGAAAAGCCACGCCGTAGCCATTCAGCGTGATGGGTTGTCGCCAGTCGGGAGCGATCGACATCGCGGCCGGTCCGTTCGTCGCACTCGTCGTCGCGTCGATGGTAAGCAAGGTGGCCGAGGAGAAGGCACTGGCGGCCGTACCCAGACCATCGGTTTCGACGACGATGGTACGCGGCGCGCCGGTTCCATTGTTGTCGCCTGCCGCATTGACGGCGTGATTCGCGACCATGATGGTGACACTGCCGTCGGCGGCTTTGGTGGCGAGAACTTCGATGGTGCTGGTCTCGGTAACATCGGTCGAGAGAATGTCGGGCGCGGTGGAACTGGACAAGGGCGGATACACAGACCCAAGCGTCTTGTCGACCCAGTAGCTCAGGAAGGTATTGCCGCTGCCATCGACTTCTCCGTATTGCTGGTCGGCGGTGTAGTCCCACTGGTAGAGAGCCTGGTTGCCGGCCTTGCCGAGTTGCGCGAAGACGTAGGGACGCCATGCGGCGAAGAATGCGCTGGTTCCCCGCGTGTCGGTGATGAAAGGCTGGCCGGGATTGCAAGTGCTCATACCGCTGCCATTGTTGAAGTCGGCATTGACATTGTTCTCGGTGACCCAGACCGGAACGCCGGCCATGCTCGGCTGCGACTTGAGCTGCTGATAGAAGTACTGGACGTTCGCGGCGAATCCGGGCACCGAGTTCATCAGGGTCGCATCGGTGTCTTTCTGATTGCAGGTGCTGTAAAAGTGAGTAGAGACGACATTGACCTGCGCGGTAGCCCCCGCAACAAAGGGAGGAAAGTAGACCATCGGGTCGCCGCCGTCTCCGGTTCCCAGTCCATAATCGGAAAACTCGAGTGCGGAGAGCTTGATGGTGGGGTCGACGGCGAGCATGGCCGGGACAACGGTGTTGTAGAGCTTGACGTAGTCGGCGGCGCTGAGACCGTTGCCGTTGAACTCATTGAAAATCCCCCACCAGGTGATGGGCGTGCCTGAGGGCGACTGAAAGTGAACGCCGCCGTACGTAAACCCGCCCTTGTTGTAATAGCGGACCATGTTGGCCATGAATGCGGCGAAGTCGTTCACGTGATCGGCAACATCGAGCTGGCCGTTGCTGAAGCACATCCACGCGGGCGCCGTACCGATTTGCAACTCGGGGCTGTGATCGGCTGAGGCAAGCACCGGCTGAAGGGTGGTATCGATCAGGTTGAAGTTCCAGTCGGTGGACGCGCCGGTATCGGCGACCATGGGAACTCCGCCATCGACCACTTGAACGCGGATGTGTTGCGGACCAAGCTGCGTGAGGGTTGATTCGCGCTGCGAGGCTTGCGTGCCCGAGCCGAAGTAATCGGTGGTCCAGCTGCCGATCTGGAAGGACGTGGACATGAATTGCGCGAGCTTGCCGTTGACGCCGAGCGTGGTGTCGACGGTCGCATTCACGACAGCAACGACGTCATTGACGACGCTGAGAGTCTTCGAGGCGCTCTGCGTGCCGGAGGTGGCGGTGATGGTGGCTGTATAGGTTCCGGCTGGGACATTGGGACCGCCCCCGATGCTGATGAACGGCCCCGTGACATTGGAGGTGACCTGCACGGTGATCCCTGCAGGAAGACCGGTCACAGTGACGTTTACCGGTCCAGGTGCATTGCTGACGGTCAGTTGAAATCCTGGTATAAGATTCCCGTCCTGCTGCACGTCGACGCTCGAGACCGGCAGGGACAGGGTCATCTGGGGCGGAGGTGGGGTGGATTGGCTACCACCACCACCGCCGCAGCCCGCGGCAGCAAGGAATAGGCAAATACAAGCCAGGGCTGAAAGTGAGCTGGAAAGCGACTTCGCGGTAGCCATCAACAAGCCTCGTGAGAGAAACGAAGCCATGATAATCCCTCAGCATGACCGCGGAGTGTGATTGACAACCGGCGAGTTTCGAACCTCATTGGGCCAGGAACTGCCTGACGTCCAGGCGACTTTCACGGCGTTTTCGTGTGTTCATTTTCGGTCGCGGTTTTCGAAAGCGGACGGATCAAACGGAACCGGAAACGCGTTGTCGCCGTAACATCAGCAGCTTAGGCGTCGGTTCTTTGGTTGGATACGTGCCTTCTCTTTTAGCGGATTCGCTGGATTTTGGCGCAGGCTCTCAAGTGATTCAGGAGGCAAGTCTCCTCATCAACTTCCCCGGAGGCAAAGGCAATGGGCATTCTCTTGCAGGATTTGCGATTCGCCGTTCGACAGATGGCAAAGAAGCCGGGGTTCGCGGCGGTGGTCGTTCTGACCATGGCGCTGGGAATCGGAGCGAACGCAGCAATCTTCAGCGTGCTCGATGCAGTGCTGTTGAGGCCGCTGCCATATAGCAACCCTGAGGGTTTGATCAAGGTCTGGACGCGCTTTACCGGTATCGGTTTGCCCAACGACCAGAACTGGATCTCGGCTCCGGAGTTTCGCGACTTTCAGCAGTTGAATAGCAGTTTCACTGACCTTGCGGCGATCGGCTCGGGCTCGATCAATCTCGGCGTCAAGGGCAGCCCTCAGCGGGTGGTGGGCGCTGCGGTTACGCCCAGTCTCTTTTCCATGCTGGGAGCACAGACGCTGTTGGGCCGAACATTCCTGCCCGAAGAAGCGCAACCGGGACGCGATCACGAGGTGGTGCTGAGTTACGGATTGTGGCGGCGGGTCTTCGGCGGGAATCCGAACGTGGTTGGAAGCACAATCGACATCGACGGGGTTCCGAATTCTGTAGTGGGAGTCATGCCCGCGGGATTCGCTTATCCGGACGAAACAGAAATCTGGGGACCGCTTGCCTTCTCGCCGGACGACTTGAGCGAGAACAATCGCGGCAGCCACGGGTTCGAAGTGCTGGGCCGCATCAAGCCGGGTCTATCGCTGGCGCAGGTGCAATCGGATATGGATCGTGTGGGTAAGACGATGATCGAACAGCACGGGGCTTATCCGTACAAAAAGTACGGATTCGGCATCATTCTGCATCCTCTGCTCGAAGAAACAGTCGGCGATGTGAAGCCTTCGTTGCTTGTGCTGATGGCGGCAGTGGGCCTGGTGCTGTTGATCGCGTGCGCGAATATCGCCAACCTGCTGCTGGTGCGGTCGACGGAGCGCCAGCAGGAGATGGAAACCCGCATGGCGCTGGGAGCGAGTGGCGCGCGATTGATGCGGCAGCTGCTGACGGAGAGTGTTGTGCTGGCATTTGCCGGCGGTGTTGTGGGCGTGGCCATCACGCCGTGGATATTGCGCGGGCTGATCGCAATTGCAGCCAAGTCGCTGCCGCGCGCCGTCCACACGACGATTGACGGCAGGGCGTTGTTATTGACCGCGGCCATCTCGCTGGCCACCGGAATTCTGTTTGGTCTGGCGCCCGCACTGCAGGCAGGCCGCAAGCGTCAATTCGAAGGACTGAAAGGCGGAAGAAGCACGGAGGGCAGGCGGCCGAAGCGTCTGCGGAGCGCGCTGGTGATTTGCGAAACGGCATTATCGTTGCTCCTCATCGCGGCAGCGGGATTGCTGATACGAAGCTTTGCCGAGATTTTGAAGGTGGATCCGGGATTTCGGCCGGATGGAGTGCTGACGACGCGGGTCGCATTGCCCGATGCTGTGTATAGCAAGCCGGAACAGGTGCGCGGTTTCTACTCGGATTTGCTGGATCGCGTGCAGAGATTGCCGGGCGTGCAGGCAGCGGGAGCGGTTTCGGCCTTGCCGTTGAGCGGCGAGGGAGGCTCGGGCACAATGACGATCGATACTCAATCCGTTCCTCTGGAGAATTCAACTCCCGAAGCCGATCAGCGCGTTGTGACTCCGGACTACTTCAAGGCGATGGGAATTTCGCTGGTCCGTGGACGTACATTCGAGGCCCGCGACTCTGATACCGCCGCTCCTGTTGCCATCGTGGACGAAAGCCTCGCGCAGGCGTATTGGCCCAATCAGGATCCCGTGGGCAAACGGCTGCATCCCGGCGGTCTGCAGGCAAAGATTCCGTGGGCAACGGTGATCGGGGTGGTAAGGCACGTGCGCAACCGGACGCTCGAGGCTCGTTCGCGCGTGGAGGTCTATTGGCCTGAGAGCCAGCGGCCATCCAGCGCGATGACGCTGGCGGTGCTGGCGGCTGGAAATCCGATGAACCTGGTGCCGACGATTCAGAGAGAGGTCTCGGCGATCGACCCCGACCTGCCCGTTTACCGTGTGAGTTCCATGACCGAGGTGATGGGCGATTCGCTGGAGCGGCGGCGGCTGGCGCTTATCCTGCTGGCGGGATTTGCGGGGCTGGCGCTGGTGCTGGCAGCGGTCGGGATTTACGGCGTTACTTCGTACGGAGTAGCGCAGAGACTTAAGGAGATTGGCTTGCGCATGGCTCTTGGTGCCGACCGGGGCGATGTGCTGGGCATGCTTATCCGGAGCGGCATGGCAACCATCGCCATCGGATTGGGCCTTGGCCTGGCGCTGGCACTCCTTCTAACACGATTGATGAGCGGATTGCTGTTTTCTGTGCGGCCATGGGATCCGGTAGCCCTCAGCGGCGCGGCTGGTCTGCTGATGGTCGCGGCGCTGCTGGCGATCTTTATTCCCGCTCGGCGAGCTACCAAGGTCAATCCGATGGTGGCGCTGCGATACGAGTGACGAACATTGCCGACTGGCCTGCTCAACGCAGATTCAGACCCTCCGTTGCGATGTCCTGCCTACCTGCTTCCTGAGGATTCGGGAGGAGCAGGCTGTCTATTTTTGCAACAGCGACTTTGAGCCGTTCTGTTCGTGTGCCAGAGACTTTGACCCAGGGCGTCTTGCGTTCCGCGAGCCTCTCTTCGAAGCGAGCAGTCATCCATTGGCGAATCGTTTCGCCGTCTCTAAGCCCGTCCTGCACGAACGGAATGTCGCAGTCGGTGAGGACATAGAGATCGTAGTTGCGCGAGGCAGCGATCGCTTCGACTTCCGGGGAATACGACTCCATGTAACGCTCATGCCAGATGCCCGTAGCGAGAGGGTCAGTGTCGCAAATCAGGAGGCGATTTGCTTCGCGGGCCAACTTCTCTTCGTGCTCACATTGAGTTTGGGCTAGGTGCAGGAACTCTGCGCTCTGCCATCGATAGTTCCAGAGATCGACGCCGGAAGCGGCGAGGTCCTCGCAATACTTGCGACCGTATTCGGGCACCCAAACTGTCTGATAGTGTTCTGCCAAATCCTGGGCGAGCGTAGTTGTTCCAGTAGACTCTGCACCGACGATGCAAACGCGACGAGCAAAATGCACTCGCACACACGGCTCAAGAAAATCCCAATAGGCCAATGGATTGGAACGGATCCTTGTCGCGGAAATCGGCACCTCACGACGATCTTGATCGACCAGGACGTGCTCGCAGCCAAGGTATCGCGCGTAGGCTTCGCCGTAGCTCTCGGACGTGAATACGATGTCTGGCGCCCGGCCGAGAATGGAACGCGTGTATTCTGCCCATGCCTTTGAATTGTCGTCTTCGCCGAAGTCGTCGACCTGTAGGACATGAGCGGTGGGATGGATCTCCTGCAGCCATTTTTGCCGCAAATCGCCGGAGATGGTCTGGTCAGCGCGTACACAGATCACGACGTCAAGATGATCGACAGCATTCAGCGCGGTTTCAATGAGAAGTTTGTGACCTCGATGAGGCGGATAGAACTTTCCGATGACGAGTCCGGTCTTCATCGCATCGCCTCAAGTTGCTGAGGAGCAGACTTGAAGGTCTTATGCCAACCTCTGTAGCCTGCGATGCACAGGGCAAAAAAAATTGCGTAGAGGAATCCCGTTAAATACAGGGCCTTATAGCAATAGAGCAGGATGTAGATGACGTCCGCAGTCATCCATACCCACCAGTTCTCGAGCAATTTTCGACTCAGCATGAATTGGGCAGTGAGACTGAGAGCGGTTGTGATGCCATCCCAGAACGGGACCTTGCTATCGCTGAATTCTGCCAGAAGGTACGTCATGACCCCGGTTGCGAGGGCAGTTAGTACGAAGAGCAATAGCGCGGTTTGCTTACGCGTACTGGAGATCGGTAGTTTGGAATTTCCGGAGCCGCCACGAACCCAGTTCCACCATCCATAGATCGATATGACAGCATAGACAATTTGCAGCAAGGCGTCCGCATAGAGTTTGGACTTCCAGAAAAGCAGGAAAAAGAAAACATTGTTTGCGATGCCGACGAGCCAGTTCCAGGCGCTCTCGCGAACCGCGAGAATTACCGATACGGCACCGGTGACGAAGCCCAGAACTTCAATCCAAGTCATGAAAAGCTAAGCATCCTCAAAAAGGGCAGAGATCAGCTAAACCCGGGTGCAGTCTTCGACGGGGATGGGAACCTGTTCGACGATTTCGAGGCCGAATCCTTCTAACGCGGGAATGTGCATCGGCGTGTTAGAGAGCAGACGGATGCGCTGGATGCCGAGGTCGGAGAGGATCTGGCCACCGAGGCCGATGGCGCGGAAGATGCGGCCGGTGCGGGCCTGCGAGCCCTCGCGGGTGCGAAGCTGCTGATGCAAGACGAGCTTGTTGGCGGTTGTCGAAACGTCGGAATCCGCGGTGCCAGTCGCATTAAAGGGAGATGCGACAGCGGGGATCTTGTCGATCTCGAATCCACGGGAAGTGTTATGCAGATAGAGGATTGCGCCGCAGCCTTCTTCGGCGATCATGCGCATGGAGTTGTCGAGAACCTCGCGGCAGTGGCAGTCGGCGGCGAAGACGTCGCCGGCGGTGCAGCGTGTGTGCACGCGGACGAGAACGGCGTGGGAGCAAGGAGGGCGGCTGGTGCGCGCGTCGCCTGGGACGTTGGCCGATCCGGCGTTGCAGGCGGGACAAGTCGGACACAGGTCGCCGCGCACGAGGGCGATGTGGCTCTCGCCACCGTTGACTTCGCTCTCGTAGGCGATCATGCGGAACTCGCCGTACTTGGTCTGGATGCGGGTCTCGCCCGCGCGGACGATGTAACGCTCGTGGCGCAGGCGGTAGCGGATAAGTTCGGCGACGGTGAGAATGCGGAGGCTGTGCTCGGCGCAGAACGGGATGAGGTCGGGGATACGGGCCATCTCGCCGTCGTCGCGCATGATTTCGCAGATCACGCCGGCAGGCTGGAGGCCGGCAAGGCGGGCGAGGTCGACCGAGGCCTCGGTCTGCCCGGCACGGACGAGGACTCCGCCCTGGCGTGCGCGGAGGGGAAAGATGTGGCCGGGGCGGACGAGATCGCTGGAGGTGGATCGGGGATCGATGGCGGTGCGGATGGTGTGGGCGCGGTCGGCTGCGGAGATGCCGGTGGTGACTCCCTCGCGGGCTTCGATGGTCTCAGTAAAGGCCGTGCCGAAGCGCGAGGAATTCTGCTGCGTCATGGGAAAGAGGCGGAGGTAGTCGGCGCGCTCTTCTGTGAGGGTGAGGCAGATGAGGCCGCGGCCGTAGCGGGCCATGAAGTTGATGGCCTCGGGCGTAACGTGCTCGGCAGCGAGGGTCAGGTCGCCTTCGTTTTCGCGGTCCTCGTCGTCGACCACGACGACCATGCGACCGGCGCGAATGTCGGCAATGGCGCCGGGGACGTCGGTAAATGGAGCTTCGAAGGTGCGTGCGCTTTCAGGCATCGGAAACAGCTTTCATTCTCGCCGATTGGGAGGCTATCGGCAAAGAACGTTACCAAAGGACAACAAAAACGCCACCCGAGGGCGGCGTTTTTGTTGACAGCCAGAAGGCTGAATTCTACAAAGTAGACTCGATCTCAAAGCCCCAGGCTTCAAGGAGCGCCTCAGGAATGTACTTGGAATTCTTGTTCCGACGGGCCCACTCGCGCAGACGGGTAGACCGGATGTACTGATCCGGGGTGAGCTTGAACTCCTTGACGATCTGTTCAAAGGAGGTCACGGTGGGGACAACGGGGCCGATGGGCTCCGGCTTGCCCCAATTCGGATTTCCTCGACGTTTTGCCATTTGGTTTTGTTTTCCTTAGAAAGGAGTGGAATTTCGGTTCCAAATGCCTCGGGCGACGGGCTGGGGATCCTTACGACCCTAAGGCGACTCGATATGTCCTATTTTAGGGATATTTTGTTCAAAAATCAATAGCAAAGCTGGTCATTTTGAACGTTTTCTCGTCGTAGACTCTTCAAAAGTCGATCAATACAGATTACTCACAAATAAAGACTTACAGATTGTGTTTCGGGCGTCTGTCACGGGAGTCCATCTCCCTGTGATATGCCTGACGGACGCGCAGTGTTCCTCGGTGGCACGATAATGGTATGAACAAACGTCAGTGGGCGCTTGCCGGGGCGCTTCTGCTGCTGGTGGCCGGAACGCTGCCTTGCGGCGCGGTGGAGTTGCGGGTGAGCCGGGAAGCCCTGGAAAGAACGCTGAAACAACAGCTGTTTAGCAGCCCGGACGGCCGATTCTACCTGAAAGGCTCGCAACGGACAGCATGCTCGGTGTACGCGGATGACGCGAAGGTGAGCTTTAGCCAGGACAGGATCGTGGTGAAGGTGAAGACTCGGGCGCACATGGGCAAGTCGATGGGGGGAACCTGTATCGGGATCTCACTGACACCGACGGCCGAGGTTTCTGTAGCGCCTTACGGCGAAGGAGAGTCCATCGGGTTCCGTGACGCGCAACTGATCAAGGTGAGCGACCAGAAAGAGCTGAATTTTCTGTTGTCACCGTTTTTGAGCCGGCAGGTGCCCTCCAGCATGAAGGTAGATGCCGCAGATTTATTGCGCAAGGCCCTCGAGGGCTCGACGGCTGCGTCGGGATATAAGGTGACGCTGGAGAAGCTGAAGGTCCACTCGATGCAGATCGATGGCGACACGCTGGTGGTGGATGTGGACGGGGATATCAGCGTGAAGTGAGGTGGAACTTGCGCCGCTGCGTTCCCGTTTTTGTGCAAAGCGCAAGCTCCCCGGCCGCACCTCTCGATGGGGATGCGGCTACGACCAGGTTCAAACTAATTCACAGTGAGATTGACCACCGTTGTCTTGGTGACCGATCCGGCAGTGCCGGTCACGGTGATGGTGTAACTTCCCGCCGTGGTTCCAGGTGCTCCTGCCGCCTCCGCCACCGCCGCTCTTACCGCCGCCTCCGCCGCAACTCACAACACCGCTGGACAGGAATGCCAGCAAGAAGATCATGCCGAGCAAGGCCCGGAGTCGCCGCCGGCGCGCCGGAATGCCGAAGAGTACCAGGCAGGCCAGCACGGCGCCCCCTGCTGCGTACCAGGGGGTTCTGCGAAGATTGGGCCGGACCAAAGCCCCGCTGGTTGCCGCAGTAGTCAGAACGGTGAGCGTGCCTGTCGCTCCAGTCGCGCCGGTAATGCTCACCGGGGACGTTGTGCCGAAACTGAATGTGGGGAGATCCGAGGCCCCGGCTGGACTGGTGGTGAGAGCCGCGGTCAAAGTGACGCTGCCGGTGAATCCTCCGCTGGGCGTCACTGTGATTGTGGAAGTGTTCCCGCTGGTGGCGCCGGGCGAGCTGATGGTAATGGCGCCGCCGTTGGTGAGAGCGAAGGAGGCAGGCGCCGCGGTCACAGTTACAGTCACGGTTGTGGTCTGCGTGATTGTGCCGGAGACGCCGGTCACCGTTACGGTGTAGGTTCCAGCCGTAGTTGTGGATGTAGTCGCCACTGTGAGGGTATCGGTCAACGCTGCGGCGCCGGTGATGGTGACCGAGTTTGACATGAAGTTGCATGTCGCCGGGCTTGTGGCGCCCGTTGGGCTTGCCACTACGCAGGTCAGGTTGACCGCTCCGGTAAATCCGTTCGACGGCGTCGCCGTAATCGTCGACGTGTTGCCGGTGGTGGCGCCGGCGGTGATGCTGATGTTGCCGCTGTTAGTGAGAGCGAAACTGGGAAGCGACGCGGTTGCGACGGCGACGGTGACGGCACTCGATGTGCTGCCGTTGAAGTTGGTGTCGCCCGAGTAAACCGCAGTAATGCTGTCAGAGCCGGTGGGCAACGAAGTGGTTGCATACGTGGCAACGCCTGCCGAGAGCGTACCGGTGCCGAGTGTTGTAGTGCCGTCCTTAAATGTGACCGTGCCTGTAGGCGTGGTGGTGTTTCCGGAGGGTCCGGTGACAGTCGCGGTGAAAGTTACACTCTGCCCGGCGGTAATCGATGTGGCAGATGCGGAGAGTGCGGTCGAGGATGCGGCCGGACCGGTAACCGCGGTGCCGTATTCATTGAGCAAAATAGTGTTGCCGACAAGGATGTCGGGCATCGTGCCACCGGTCAGGTTTGCGGCAACCGCTGGGCCCGCCAGGTCAAGATTCAGCAGATCCTGCGGGATGAGATTTGGAGCGGAGACAGTGCCGATGTTGACCGAGGTGAATGTGCCATCCCCTTTGCCGTAGAAAATCCCGCTGAAAACTTCTGGACTGAAGAGGGCCAGGTCAAGGTCGCCATCGCCTTTAAAGTCGCCCGCAGCCAGGCTCGCGTTTCGGATGGAGTCGCCGCCGGGAAGTTCGAGGATAGTGGGCGTGCCAAAGCGTGCCGTCGCCATTTCCGAGAGCGATGACCAGTTCGAGCCTGCCCCGTGGAGTTTCCGCCGAGGAAGGCGAGATCGAGCTTGCCATCCTTATTCAAGTCCGCCACCACCGGGAATTCCGTATTCATCCGTACCGCGGTATAGATCGGCTTGGAGGCTTTGAACGTGCCGTCACCATTGCCGAGGAAAAGGACGAACTGGTTTTGAAGCTGGAAGTTGACGACGGTCGTTCCGGGGATGTTGACGAGCAGATCGGCATTGCCGTCGCCATTGACGTCGGCGATAGCCATGATCGTCGGTGGGAAGGCACTGGTAGGGAGCGGTGGCACTGCTATAGGTGCTGGTGATGATCGGGGATTTGAAAGTGCCGTCTCCGTTACCGGGAAGCACGGCGAAGCCCTCGTTATAGGGATTCGTAACGCCGGTTCCGCCTTCGATTTCGTTGAAGGCGACGATGAGGCCCGCGTTGCCGCCTTTGCTCAAGTTGATGATCTGCACTCCGCTGGCGGTGTTGGAAATGTCGAAATCGGCAGCGGGAGCGATCTGCGGTAAAGCGTGCGGAGTTGGCGCCGCGAAAGTGCCGTCGCCATTGCTGAGCGCCGTAAAGTAAACGGGAGTTGGGTAGGTGGTGTTCCCTGCCGTCAGGCCGTTATCCAGAAACACAAGGTCAGCCTTGCCATCGCCATTGATATCGCCGACGGCGAAGCTGTCGGGTGCAGCCTTGTCGGCACCGGTAACGGTCGTACCGCTCAGAACGAATGAGGCGGGCGCCGAGATGGTGGTGGCTACGGGATTGAACGTGCCCTTCCCCGTGCCGAGTTGAACGGTAAACACAGGACCGGACATGTAGGGATAACCGTAGAGGTCACCGTATTCGTAATCAGGTCGAGCGTGCCGCTCCCGGTCACATCGGCGAGGTTGTTGCCGGTATAGTCGCCGGTGCTGATTTGCGGCGCGCCCTGGAAGCTGCCATTGCCGTTGCCCATGAGCGCATAGGAAAGATTCGGTGAGCCTTCATCGCCGCCAAAGGCTCCGCCGTCGCCAAGGCCAACAAAGACGTCTGCATTTCCATCCCCATCAAGATCGTCGACAGAAATATAGCCATCGGTGGGAATCGTCGCGTAGCTCTCGCCTTGCGTGAAGGTGCCATCCCCTTTACCGAGCCAGGTGGAGATGGAAGTGCTGTTGTTCACGACGATGTCGATTTTTCCGTCGTTGTTCACATCGCCGCTGGCGAGACTCGGCCCCCCGGCATTGATGGGGTCCTGGAAGTAGGGAAATGCGGGCGCGCTGACCGCGGTAAAAGTTCCGTCGCCCTTCCCTAAAAGCACCAGTCCGTTTGAGCAGATGATGTCCTTCTTACCAATCCCGCGCAAATCCGCAGTAATCAAATTGACAATCGGCGTGGAAGCCGCGCTGGTAAAGCCGGGAAGCACGGGCGCCGCAAAACTCTTTGCAGCTTGAAAAGTGCCATCTCCATTTCCCAGCAGCACGGAGATTTGCTGATCGCCGGAAACGGCGACGATGTCGAGCTTGCCATCGCCGTTGACGTCGTCAATCACGGCTGCGACGGAGTAGTCGCCTGCGATGGGATAGGTAACGCCAGTCTTGAAAGTACCGTTTGCATTGCCGAGCATGACGGTAACCTGCGCAGTGGTCGCAGACGCGCTGTCGGTGATCACCAGATCGCCGTTGCCATCCTTGTTGAGGTCGGCTGCGGTTAGATTGCCGGCCGGAGCATCCTGAAACGAGGCAAGCGTAAAGGTTGATGTGCCGCTCAGGATGTAAACGCCATTCACGACAGCGGGATAAACCAGTCCAAGACCCGCGAATACATTGACGCCGGTGGTTGTGGTGCCGATAAAGATCCCCGGCTGCGAACCGAACCCGGCAACCGGTTGAATCGCACACCCTTTCGCAAAGACGTCCGGGGTCGTCGTCAACCGCGCTTCGGAATGAAGCTGTTGCTCATAATTGGCGACAAGCTCGGTTTGCGTATAAGCGAAGGTCGGTTCGATGGTGTAGGTACCTGTTGCGAGCGAGAGCGAGCAGTTCGCACGGCGGAAAACCGAAAGCGCACCCGACGGAGCTGAAATCGTGGTGAAGTTACCAAAGAAGGCTGCTGTGCCGGTCTGGGCGCCATCGACGCCGCTGACCATCGGTGCGGCGGAGCGGTTTCTCGGATGATGGGTGGGGCGCGGGGCAACCTGCGCATTTGCGAACGCGGCCTGCGCAAGAAGGCTGCTTGCAAAAGCCAAGGCGCCGAGCAACGAGATAGAGGCAATTCGATGAAAAACGAGCCGCAAAGGGAGAAGGAAAGACCGCGTCGATGCAGACGGAAGAGGAACCATGGCTTGGACTCCGGGGAGATAGTCATTGGGGCACTAAACAAGTGTCCCATGCAAAACCGAAACAGATTAAGCAGAGAAGTGCGACTGAAGCGCGTTGGTTCACACGGCCTCATTTCGCTTGCGCGATAGGGAACGATGCATGGGCCGTTTATCGCATCTGTATACCACAGTCGCTGCAGACCTGTAGATGAATAAAGAGTAACCGCGTCACTGCAGGAATCTTCGGCAATTAATTGCTTCCATTCGGGCTCATGCGGAACGCACGGTCGGCCGCCTTGAGGCACGATTGTCAACGCGGGATGTTACCGTAATTTTCTATGAGCTCACCTACTGCGGCGGTATTGGGCGAGATCGGGCTGCCGGCGCCGATTGGCGAATTGTCGGCGAAGACCTGGGATGTGATTGTGGTCGGAGCTGGCCATAACGGCCTGGCCTGCGCTGCGTATCTGGCGAAAGCGGGCAAGCGCGTGCTGGTGATCGAGAGCCGTGCGCGTGTGGGCGGGGCTTGCACCATTGAGGAGCCGTTCCCAGGAGTGAGGATGTCGCCGTGCGCATACCTGGCAGGATTGCTGCATCCGCTGGTAGTGGAGGAGTTGGAGCTGCCCCGGCGGGGATTTGCGTGGACGCCGGCGGTGAACGGGCTGTTTGTTCCCTTTCTAGATGGATCGAGCATACAGCTCTGGGACGATGATGCCAGGTGTCGAGGCAGAGGTGCGGAAGCTTTCGCCCGGCGACGTGAACGGCTTCAACGCCATGTGCGACGTGATCCGGCGGCTGCGGGATGCGTTGAGGCCTGCGGGCGACGACGACTTATGGATTGGCGAGGCGCCGACCCGAGAACAGATTGAACTGCTGCTCGGCGATGACGTTGAGGCACGGGCGGTGCTGTTCGAGTGGTCGATGGCGGAGTACGTGGAGCATTACGTTCGCGATGAGCGGCTGCAGGTGGCCTACCTGGGCCAGGGCGTGATCGGGACGAACGCGAGCCCGTTCGACGCTGGGACGGCGTCGATCCGGTTTCACCATTCTTCGGGACGGCTGGGCGGCATGCCGGGAATGTGGGGCTATGTGAAGGGCGGCATGGGCATGGTGTCGTTCTACTTCTGCGATGCCGCGCGAGAGGCGGGGGCGACGGTGATGTCGGGCGTGCCGGTGGCAGAGATTGTTCCCGGCGAAGGCGTGGTGCTGGAGGGCGGCGAGCGGATTGCGGCGCGGGTGGTGGTGTCGAATGCGGATCCGCGGCGGACGCTCGGGATGCTGGGCACGGCGGCAGACGAAGCCTGGCGCAAACGCGTGGAGGAGGTGCCGATCGAAGGGTGCACGGTGAAGCTCAATGTACACCTGCAACGAGCTGCCGAACTTCAAGGCGCGGCCGGGTACCAACGAAGCGCACCATTATGGGCAGATCAATGCGCCGCTGACGAAGGAAGAATGGAAGGCTGGGTTTGCGGCGGCAAAGCGCGGAGAGTTGCCGGAGCACTTGTGGTGCGAGCTCTACTTCCAGAGCGTGCACGATGCGTCGGTTGTTCCGCACGACACACACACCATGAGCGTGTTTGCGCAGTATGTGCCTTACAAGTTTGCGCAGGGGAGCTGGGATGAGCGGCGCAACGAAGTGCGCAAGCTGGCGATGAAGTCGCTGGCGCGGTTCTGCAGCAATATCGACGGCGGCGGGGTAGATTCAGCGGTAATCGATGCGCAGGTGCTGGGACCGCCGGATATCGAAGAGAAGGTGGGGCTGACAGGCGGGCATATCTTCCAGGGCGAGTGTTTGCCGCAGTACATGTGGGCGAACCGGCTGAGCGCGCGAACGCCGATGAAGGGAATGTATCTGTGCGGAGCGTGCACGCATCCGGGCGGGAGCGTGATCGGGATCAACGGACGGAATGCGGCGATGGCAGTCCTAAGGGATCTGGACGGAAATTAGGCTGCGGGTCTGTGCCGTTCAAACCCCGCCTTAACACATGGTGAGTGTGCCCCTGCGTGAAATGGGAATCCTGGAGTTCCCGTTCAACTTCACTTTGGCGAACTTGACACGCACATCCCCGCCGAGCAAGTGGGCAAGGTCCGCCGAGGGCATCTCGAAGTTGAGATTCACTGGTATGAAAACGCAGGCCACGGCTTCAATTGCGACATGCGGGCCAGTTACAACCCCGAAGCCTTTCCACTTGCACGCATCCGTGCCCTTGAATTCCTCAAGAAGCATCTGGCCTGATCCCGTCTCGCCGCGACCTGCGAAATCACGCCACCACATTCTCAAGCGTCCCGATCGGCTCGATCGTGATCCGTATCCGGTCTCCGCATGCCAGCGTAAATGTACTCGGCGGCACAATGCCCGTCCCGGTCATCAGGAACACACCAGACGGGAAGGTGTTGTCGCGCAATAGATACTCGACCAGCGATTGCGGATCACGCTTCAACTCCGCCAGTTCCACGGATCCCGCGAACTCCACGCGATCGTTGCGCAGAATCTCCAACTCGATCTCGGTCGAATGCGCCAGCGGACTCGGTGTCACCAGGATTCCCGGCCCCAGCGCACAACTCCCGTTGTAAACCTTTGCCTGCGGCAGATACAGCGGATTCTCGCCCTCGATATCGCGCGAACTCATGTCATTGCCAATCGTATAGCCGTTGATGCGCCCGGCAGGGCTTACAAATAGCGTCAGCTCTGGCTCCGGAACCGACCAGCGCGCATCGCCGCGAATTCGCACCATGCCGCCGCTTCCCACTGTCCGGCTGGCAGTCGATTTGAAGAACAGCTCGGGGCGTTCCGCTGAATAGACGCGGTCATAAAAGTTTCCGCCACCCGCATCCTTCGACTCCTCCATCCGCGCTCCGCGGCTGCGGTAGTAGGTCACTCCTGCAGCCCACACCTCCTGCTGGCTGATGGGAGCCATCAGTTCGGCATCGTGAAATTCCTCCGAAGGTTTCACTCTCGAAACATGCTCATTCAGGAATTCCGGCAGGTCTTCTCGCGCCAGAAGTGCATCCCAGACGTGGTTCGCAACCAGGTAATGCCGCCCATCGTCTTCGACGAAGACCCCGCCCGTAGTGCGAAAGAGCTTCACGTTTCCCTCTCATTCGCTTTCATCCTACACGGCGCAGTCACAGACCAAAACGAATCTGGGTGCCCATCCTTGACGCAGTCAAGAGGGACGCACGAACCTGAACGACAACTACTCCCGCCATCCATCCAGCTTCCCGCTTCGGATCGCGCCGGCCAAGGCCTCGATGTCCGGCGCCAGCACGCGATCCCGCTCCAGCCGCGGCACAACCTCCCGCACCACGGCGTGCGCCTGTTCGATTCGGACACTCGACTTCAACGGCCGGCGAAACTCGAGCGCCTGCGCCGCGCACATCAATTCAATGGCCAGGATGCGCTCAGCATGCTCCACGATCTGTCGCAGTTTGATCGCTCCTGTCATTCCCATCGATACGTGATCCTCTTTGCCGCCGTCGGTCGGAATGCTTCCTGTGGACGAAGGATGCGACAGCACCTGGCACTCGTTGATCAATGCCGCTGCAACAATCTGCACAATCATGAATCCCGACGAAAGACCTGGATCGGTGGAGAGAAACGCCGGCAGTCCCTCATTGATATCGGGATTCAGAAGCCGGTCAACGCGCCGCTCGGTGATGCCGGCCAGATCGGTCATTGCCAGCGCAGCGTAATCAAACGCATACGACAGCGGCGCTCCGTGAAAATTTCCACCGGAGATCACCGCGCCCGTTCCCGCGGTTTCGCCCGGAAATACCAGCGGATTATCCGTCGCCGAACCCGCCTCCGTTTCGAGCACGCCCGCAACATGCTGCAAAACTCCCCGCACCGCTCCGTGCACCTGTGGCATGCAGCGCAGGCAATAAGCGTCCTGCACCCGCGAATCATGCTCGCGATGCGACTCACGAATCTCCGATCCTTCCATCAGGCGCAACAGATGTGCCGCCGATGCAATCTGTCCCGCATGCGGCCTGGCCCGATGAATCCGCTCATCAAAGGCCGCTGGCGTTCCCTTCAACGCTTCGAGTGACATCGCCCCTGAAAGATCGCATAATTCCGCGACCCGCAGCGCGCGCGACGTTGCCAGAGCACCCACCGCCGTCATGGCCTGCGTTCCGTTCAACAACGCCAGACCCTCTTTTGCCGAAAGTTGCAGGGGATTCAAACCCGCCCGGTGCAGCGCCTCTCCCCCAGCGATTCGCTCGCCGCGAAAAAACGCTTCACCCTCACCGACAGCCACAAGTGCGAGATGTGCCAGCGGAGCCAGGTCGCCGCTTGCGCCCACAGAGCCCTTTTCAGGGATCACCGGATGAACTCCGGCATTCAGCAAGCAAACCAGCAACTCCAGCAGTTCCACGCGAACGCCGCTGAAGCCCTTTGCCAGCACGTTCGCGCGCAGCACAAGCATGGCGCGCGCCTCTGCCTCTGCCAGCGGCTCGCCGACCCCGCCTGCATGGCTGCGCACCAGGTTGATCTGCAGTTCAGCAAGTTTCCCGGCGGGGATGCGTACGTCCGCAAGCTTCCCAAACCCCGTGTTCACGCCGTACACCGTCTCTCCGGCGGCAACGATGTTTTCAATCAGATTGCGACTCTCCGCCACCCGCCCGAGAGCCTCTGCGGCCACTTCCACAGGGCATCCACCCAGGGCAACTGCTTCGATCTCAGCGAGCGTCAACGCCTGCCCATTCAGAATCAACTTGTCCATGGCTGCGATCTTAGGCGGATGTGCGGACAAGATAAAGGCGAATTCACTCCGATTTACACCAAACACCGCATACTTCGCCTATGATGATTCACTATGACAATGGATTCCACCGTATTACTCGATATCTATGGGCGAAAGCTCCTCCATGAACTTCAGGAAAACGCACGCCTCAGCCTCGCTGAATTGGGTAGGCGCATCGGCCTCTCCCCCACTGCAACCGCTGAGCGCCTCAAGCAGATGGAAGAGACCGGCATCCTGCGCGGCTATACCCTCGAAATCGATCGCGAATCCCTGGGCCTCGAGGTGCTCGCCTTCATCCGCATGAGTTGTGGGGGGCAGAATTACTATAGGCTGCTCGAATACATCCAGACCCTTGAAGAGGTTCGCGAGTGCCACCACCTCACCGGCGGGGATGACTTTCTGCTCAAAGTTACTACCACGAATCTGGCCGATCTAGAAGCCTTGATTGAAGCGCTGCTGCCGTACGGCAATCCCGTCACAAGCCTCGTACTCTCGTCGCCCGTCGAGCACCGGAAATACGCAGTCCTCGGACATCTGACGACAGTAAGCAGGAAACGCGCGAGGCGGCGCTAACCAACGTGGCCGTCGCGCCCTATGCGGAAGGGACCGATGCGCCGATCTCCGCCGGGCTCTAGAGGTCTCCCGATTGCGGTGCGGGCTTGGCCAATCCCAGAACCCTGCGATTCTTTTCCGCATCGGCCCCGGATCCGGCGAAATCGTCGAAAGCCTTGTCCGTGACCCGAATGATCCACTGCTTGATCAACGTAGCGCCTTCTGCCGCACCGGCCTTGGGATGCTTGATGCAGCACTCCCACTCCAGCACCGCCCAACCTGGATAGTCGTACTGCGCCATCTTGCTGAAGATCGCTTTGAAGTCGATTTGTCCGTCGCCCAGCGAGCGGAATCGTCCCGCGCGATCGATCCAATCCTGGTAGCCGCCGTAAACGCCCGAGCGTCCGTTTGGTCTGAACTCCGCATCCTTCACATGAAACGCGCGCACCCGATCGTGGTAAAAATCCAGGAACTCCAGGTAATCCAGCTGCTGCAGAATCATGTGGCTCGGGTCGTAGAGGATATTCGCGCGCTTATGCCCGTTTACAGCCTTCAGGAACCGCTCGAACGTCACGCCGTCGTGAAGATCCTCGCCCGGATGCAACTCGTAGCAGACATCCACGCCCGCTTCATCAAAAAGATTCAGGATCGGCGTCCACCGGCGCCCCAACTCCTCAAACGCCTCCTCGATCAACCCCGCCGGACGCTGTGGCCACGGATAGAAATACGGCCATGCCAGCGCTCCTGAAAACGTTGCATGCGCAGTCAGCCCCAGCCTGCTGCTCGCCACCGCGGCCCACTCCAGCTGCTGCACGGCCCATTCCTGCTGCTCCTTCGGCCTGCCTGCCAGTTCTGACGGTGCAAAACCATCGAGCAGCACATCGTATGCGGAGTTCGAGGCGATCAGCTGTCCCTGCAAATGCGTTGAAAGCTCTGTTAGCTTCAAACCGGCGGAGTCGAGAATCCCGAGAATCTCCTCGCAATAGTCGCGGCTTTCCGCCGCCATCTTCAGATCGAAGAGACGCCGATCCCACGAAGGAATCTGTACCCCCACGAATCCCAGCTGCGTCGCCCAGTGGGCCATTCCTTCGAGTGTGTTGAACGGCGCCTGATTGTCCGCAAATTGCGCCAGAAAAATACCAGGTCCTTTGATCGTCTTCATCGCGTGCTCCCGGAATCAATGCTCCAAAATCAAACTACTTCGTTCAAAACTCAATCCAGCTCCCGCTTTTGCTGCTCTCGATCGCTCGATCGATAAATCGCATCCCGCGCACGCCGGCCTCGATCCCCGGCAGCGTTGGCGGAGTTTCATTCGTTCGACTCTTTTGCCACGCAATCAGCACATCGGCAAATTCGCGGTAGAGCACGGCAAACGCCTCAAGGTAACCTTCCGGATGTCCGCCCGGAAGCCTCGTCACCGCGCGGGCGTCCGCGCTCAAATAGCTGCCCGCCGCATGTCGAATCTCTTCCGGTCCGTCCAGCCACTTTACGCGCAGCCGGTTTGGATCTTCCTGTCGCCAGTCGAGCGATCCCTTCTCGCCGTAGACGCGAAGGCGCAACCCGTTCCCCTCGCCTGCCGCAATCTGCGACGTCACCAATAAACCTTGCGCATCATTATCGAATCGCAGCAACGACGTGCAATCGTCATCAAGTTTGCGCCCCTCCACCACGGAAAGCAGAGATGCGTTCAATCCCACAACCTTCAATCCCGTCACATACTCTGTCAGGTGAAACGCATGCACGCCGATATCGCCGATGCATCCGCCCAGTCCACTCTGCGCGGGATCAGACCGCCACGCTGCCTGCTTTTGTCCCGTCGTCTCAATGGGCTTCGTCAGCCACCCTTGCAGGTATTCAACAATGACCTTGCGAATCCTACCCAGTTGCCCACTCGCGCACATTGCCCGCGCCTCTCGAACCAGCGCATAGCCTGCATACGTGTGCGTCAGCCCATAGGGCAGCCCGCTCTTCGCAACCGCTTGCTCGAGTTCTACCGCTTCCTGATAAGTCGCGGTGGCCGGCTTATCGCTCATTACCGGAAACCCTGCGGCCAGCGATGCCAGCGCAACCGGCAAATGCAGATGGTTGGGCGTAACGATGGCGACAAAATCGATTGCATCCGGTCGCTTTCTCTCCGCCTCCAGCATCGATTTGTAATCCGCATAAGCCCGATCGGGATCGATCTTGTACGTCTCGCCGGCCACGCGCGACCGTTCCGGCGATTGCGAAAATGCCCCTGCGACCAGTTCAATCTCGCCGTCAAGTTCGGCTGCCATCCGATGGACCGGCCCGATAAAGGCGCCAGGACCGCCGCCTACCATGCCCATGCGCAGTTTTTGCTGCCCGGCCATTTCAATTCCTCTTGTTCTGGATCATATTGTTTTCAAGAGTCTGTGCTCACCGGGAGCACCCGTCAAGATGCGACTCTTCCCTATTCTGTATATCCGACAAACCGCCCGCCAGGACGCGAATCCTGATGAATTCACACTTCAATCATGACTATGGTCACGGATAACCCCGATGAAGTGGCGAGACTCCAGCGCGTTTGGCCGTTCAGTTGCCCGCCAGCAGAGCCGGTTTCAGTCCCGGCGCCAGCGTTCTCAACAGCACCAGTGCAATGAGGTAAGCGGAACCCGAATACACGAATAGCAGTGCATAACTCCCGGTGAACTGCAAGACGTGCCCCGCCACTTGCGCAAAGATGGCTCCGCCCAGCGCGCCTCCCACCTGACCGAAGCTGACCACCGTGCCGACATACTCGGCTGGAAACATATCTGACGCGGTCGTGAAGATATTCGCTGACCATCCCTGGTGTGCGCTGG
The DNA here is from genome assembly GCA_963830285.1 of uncultured Acidobacteriaceae bacterium. Lineage (GTDB taxonomy): Bacteria > Acidobacteriota > Terriglobia > Terriglobales > Acidobacteriaceae > Telmatobacter. The sequence continues at coordinate 66,447 of CAWHLU010000001.1, read as the reverse complement.
CTGCCATGCACAAAAGCGCGACGGCAGTCCAAATCGAGTGCAGTCCACCTGCAAATGCGATGGGAACGACCAGGCATGCGCACGTGAGCATCGCGCCAAGACGCGCCGCTTTCAACGACATTCCCATCCGCACATATCCCTTTGGTAGCCAGCCTCCGAACACGCTTCCGATTGTGGAGCAGACGTACACCACGATCAACGGCAACCCTATATGGGAAAGATCAAGCTTGAATTCCTTGCTGAAGTATCCCGGCAGCCAGAAGAGGTAAAACCACCAAACCGGATCGGTGAGAAATTTGCCCAAAATGAAGGCCCAGGCCTGGCGATATTTCAAAAGCCGCCACCACGGAATCGCAAGGGCAACGGGAGCGGCAACCACTTCGCCCCTATTCGAATTCAGAAATTCCTTCGGGCTGCGATATCGGATCGACCACCAGACAATCCAGGTGGCGCTGAATACGCCGGTAACGAGGAATGCCGCACGCCATCCAAAATGCAGAGCCACCCACGGCACGACAAACGGCGCGAGAATTGCGCCCACACCCGCCCCCGAGTTGAAGATCCCCGTTGCCAGCGCGCGCTCTTTCGGTGGAAACCACTCTGCCGTTGCCTTGATCGCCGCCGGAAAATTCCCGCTCTCGCCCAGGCCCAGGAAAAATCGTGCCACTCCGAACCCGAAAACCGACGTCACGAAAGCGTGTCCCATCGCTGACAGACTCCACACAGCAGTCACGATTGGATAACCGCGCCTGCAACCCAGCCGATCCACCAGGCGCCCGGCAAAAATTACCCCGAGCGCATACGCGATCTGGAAACACCACACGATGTTTCCGTACTGGATCTCGTTCATGCCGATGGAGCGCTCTACCGTCGGCCATCCGTGAAAGAACGGCTGCAGATGGAGGGTGGCGCCCGAGAGCACAGGTTTCAGGATCGACAGGACCTGCCGGTCCATGTAGTTGATGGTTGTAGCCACAAACAGCATGGCGCAGACAGTCCACCGTCCCGCAAGCGCCGGCAGTTCTTCGACATGCTCCTTTGGCTCTGTCCGCTTTTCCGTTTCCATCCGCTTCTCCACCGGCCCGGTCGAATTGGCCATTCGCCTACCAGTCCGTCAACGTGCCGTCGAGCTTGCGGTTCACAGGAAGGTACGCGCGCTGGTATGGATACTTCGCCGCCAGTTTCTCATCCAGATCCACACCCAGCCCCGGCCCATCGCCGGGATACATCATGCCGTCTTTGAACGCATAGTGGTGCGGAAACACCGCATCGGTTTCGTCGGTGTGCGGCATGTGTTCCTGGATGCCGAAGTTGTGGATAGCCGAATCGAAGTGAAGCGCCGCCGCCATCGTCACCGGAGACAAATCCGTCGCTCCATGAAATCCCGTCCGCACGTGATACAGCGCGGCAAAGTCGGCGGTTTTCTTAAGGTGAGTAATTCCGCCGCCATGCACGACCGTCATGCGCAGGTAGTCGATCCACTGGTTGCGAATCAGATCGTGTGCGTCCCAGACCGAATTGAACACTTCGCCAACTGCAATCGGCGTCGTCGTATGCTCCCGGATAACCTTAAAGCCCTCCTGTAACTCCGCCGGCGTAGGGTCTTCCATCCAAAAGAGATGGAATGGCTCAAGCTCGCGTCCAAGTCGCCCTGCTTCGATCGGCGTCAGCCGGTGGTGGCAATCATGCAGCAGGTGCAGTTCCTCGCCAAACTCCTCCCGCACACGCGCAAACAAACTCGGCACATGCCGCAGATACAGTTCGCTTGACCACTCATATTCGTGCGGCAACCCGCGCTCTGCCGGCTCGTAGCGCCCCGGTGCCTTTGCCACGCCGTAAGTGCTTGCCAATCCCGGAATCCCGCTCTGCACGCGGATCGCCCTGTACCCAAGTTCCTTGTGCTTTGCCACATCTTCAAGAGCAGCGTCGACATCCTTGCCGTTTGCATGCGCGTACACTAGAACGCCCTCGCGGCTCTTGCCGCCCAGCAGGTTATAGACGGGGGTGTTCAACGCCTTGCCCTTGATATCCCATAGCGCAACATCAACGGCGGCAATCGCGGTCATCGTAACCGGCCCGCGCCGCCAGTAGGCTCCGCGATAGAGATACTGCCAGATGTCCTCAGTCTGAAACGGATCGCGCCCAAGGATGCAAGGAATCACGTGCTCGCTCAGATAACTGGCAACAGCGAGTTCACGCCCATTCAGCGTTCCGTCTCCAAGCCCGTAGATCCCCTCGTCCGTCTCAATCTTCAGCGTGACAAAATTCCGCCCCGGCGAGGTGATGTTGACGGTTGCATTGGTAATCTTCATGAACGTAAGCTTTCAGCCATCAGCCCTCAGCGAATAGTTCCCCTTTTGTGCCGATCTCTATTCCCTGGTCCCTGTTTCATTGATTGACTCCGCTTGCAAGGAACCCCCCATCCACCGCGACGATCTCGCCGGTGACGTACGAAGCCGCCTCCGATGCCAGGAAAATCGCTGCACCCGCGAGCTCGCTTGCTTTTCCAAAACGCCCCATCGGCACGCGCATGCGTAACTCCTCGCCACGCGGAGTCCCCGTGATCAGCTTGGCGTTTAAGTCTGTCGGAAACATCCCCGGCGCAATCGCATTCACATTCACGCCCGTCCTGGCCAGTTCCACCGCCAGCACCTTCGTCAGCGAACCCACCGCGGCCTTTGACGCCGAGTAAGCCCCCACTTGAAAAAACGCAACAAACGTCGTCAGCGAAGCAATGTTGACGATGCGACCATAGCCCGCCTTCACCATCGTCTTGCCAAAGATCTGGCAGGCCCGCAAGGTTCCCGTCAGGTTCGTCTCGATCACCCGCGACCAATCATCCTCAGACTCTTCGAGAGTCGGAGCCTTGTGCGTGACACCCGCAGCGTTGACCAGGATGTCCACCTTGCCGAATTCCTTAATCACCGCATCGTGCAGCTTCTCCAGCGAACTCCGGTCCAGAACGTCGCTTGCAACGCGCAGCGAACGCCTGCCCAGCGCTTCAATCTCCGCCGCCACCTTGTCCACCTGCTCCGCGCGGCGCGAGCTCGGCACAACGTCCGCTCCCGCTCCTGCCAATCCCAACGCAATCGCGTGGCCAATACCCGTTGTCCCACCCGTCACCACCGCAACTCTTCCGGTCAAATCAAAGAGACCGTGACTCATCGATTTTCCTCGCAAAACTCCAGAATTTGCTGGCGTTCCGATTTGCCCGCGCAATATCCTGCCATTTCCTGACCCCCAAAATCTATCACGCGCCCTCCTTCACCATCCGGGCTGCCGCAACGCCGCGTCTCCACCAGCGGTACATTGCGATTCTCCGTCCTCCGCAATGCGTTACAGTTTCATTGGATCGAATATGGAACCTATTCTGCTTCCGGATGCGAACCGGCGCTGGGATTGTCTCAGTCTCGGCGAAGTCATGCTGCGCCTCGATCCGGGCGAAGGCCGCATTCACACCACGCGCCACTTCGCGGTTTGGGAGGGCGGCGGCGAGTACAACGTAGCCCGTGGTCTCCGCCGCTGCTTCGGCCTGCGAACTGCGATCGCTACCGCGCTGGCTGACAACCCGGTTGGCCGTCTCGCTGAAGACTGCATCCTGCAAGGCGGCGTCGATGCCTCGCTCCTTCGCTGGGTCCCGTTCGACGGAGTCGGCCGCACTGTTCGCAATGGCCTGAACTTCACGGAACGCGGATTCGGCATGCGCGCCGCCGCCGGCTGCAACGATCGCGGCCACACCGCCATCAGCCAGGTCAAACCCGGCGACTTCGACTGGGAATCCGTCTTCGGCTCAAACAACGGCACTCGCTGGTTTCATACCGGCGGGATTTTCGCTGCGCTCTCAGCCTCTACCGCCGACGTTGCCGCAGAGGCCATGGACGCTGCGCGCCGTCACGGAACTCCGGTCTCCTACGACTTGAACTACCGCGACTCTCTCTGGCGCTCCATCGGCGGCAAAACCAAGGCGCAGGACGTCAATCGCGCGCTGGTCCGCAACGTCGACTTGCTCTTGGGCAATGAAGAAGATTTCTCTGCCATGCTCGGCGTCGAAGTCAAGGGCGTGACCGAGGATTTCACCGACTTGCCCATCCCCGCGTACGAAGAAATGCTCCACGATGTAGCGGCAGCGTATCCGAACCTCAAGCTCATCGCCAGCACCCTGCGCACTGCACGCACCGCCAGCCGCAATGCGTGGGGAGCCATCGCGCTCTACGAGGACAGGATCATTCACGTGCCGCAACAGGAAATCGACATTCTCGACAGAGTCGGTGGCGGCGACAGCTTCGCCTCTGGTCTCATCTACGGCGTCCTTGCCGGCAAACCGATCGATTGGGCTGTTCGCTGCGGCGTAGCCCACGGCGCCTTGGCAATGACCACCGCCGGCGACACAAGCATGGCAACACTCGCCGAAGTAGAACGCGCCATGAAAGGCGGCAGCGCCCGCATCGCCCGCTGACTTGCTAACTCGCTAACACGCGCGGAGCGCGGCGAACTTGCTAACTCCGCTCAGGAACCAAAATGTCCGAAACAACACAACAGATCATCGAACGCGTAGGCCTCATCCCCGTGCTGCGCGCCAAGAATCCGAAACAGGCACACGCCGTTGTAGAGGCCATGATTGCCGGCGGTGTCACCGTCGTCGAAGTCACCATGACGGTTCCCAATGCTATCGAACTACTGAGAGAGCTCAAGAACGAGTATGGCCCGAAGGGCCTCCTCCTCGGCTCCGGCACCGTCACCACTGCCTCTGAGGCCCAGGCTACCATCGACGCCGGCGCCGAGTTCGTCGTCAGTCCCAGTCTTCATCCCGACGTGATCAACGCCACGAAAGACAACGGCAAGCTATCCATCCCCGGAGCACTGACGCCATCCGAGATCATCACCGCATGGCGAGCGGGCGCAGACTATGTGAAGGTCTTCCCCTGCTCAGCAGTAGGCGGTTCCAGCTATCTGAAGTCCCTGCTCGCCCCATTCCCGTTTCTCAAACTCATCCCCACTGGCGGCGTCACCCTTGAAACCGCTGCGGACTTCATTCACGCCGGAGCGCGCGCATTGGGTGTGGGGAGCGACCTGGTTAATTTAGCCGCCATTGACGCCGGACACCCCGAAACGATCACCGACACCGCACGGGCCTATCTCAAGGTCCTTGCCGACCTCCGCGAACAGCCGCAGACCAAGCATTAGCCATGCATCTCAAGATTCCGGCAGAGATCGATTCAGCAGCGAACCGGTTCGTTACTCCCTATCCCTGGTCCCTAGTCCCTGGTCCCTGTGTCCCTAGTCCCTGGTCCCTATGTCCCTAGTCCCTTCAAAGTTTGTACGCCTTCCTGACCAACCCAACCGTCAGTTCCTCCGCCAACTCCACCGCCTCATCTTCGTCCAGCACGTGCTCCGCCACCATCCGCGCAAGAAATGCCGCATCCGACCTTCGCGCCACATCATGCCGTGCTGGAATCGAAAGAAACGCCCGCGTGTCGTCGTTGAACCCCACGGTGTTGTAGAACCCCGCCGTCTCCGTCACCAGTTCGCGGAACCTCATCATCCCTTCCGGGCTGTCGAAGAACCACCAGGGTGGCCCAAGTCGCAGGCATGGATAATGCCCCGCCAGCGGCGCCAGTTCTCTGCTGAAAGTCGTCTCATCCAATGTGAACAAAATGATCGACAACCCCGGTTCATTTCCAAATCGATCCAGCAGCGGCTTCAGTGCACGCACATAATCCGTCGGTCCCGGAATGTCGGCACCCATGTCGCGACCGTATCGCGCATATAACTGCGCGTTATGGTTGCGCACTGACCCCGGATGAATCTGCATCACCAGCCCATCCTCAAGGCTCATGCGCGCCATCTCCGTCAGCATTTGCGCGCGAAACAGTTCCTGGTGCTCCGCATCGGCCTCACCCTCCATCACCTTGCCGAAAACCCATTCTGCTTTTGACTCCCCAAGGTCGGCAGTCCTCGCCGTGGGATGCCCGTGATCCGTAGCCGTGGCGCCGTACGATTTGAAGTACTGCCGCCGCGCTGCGAGCGCCTTCAGATATCCGTGCCACGAGGCTGTATCTTCGCCGGTCAACTTGCCAAGTTTTTCTACATTTTCAGCAAATCCTGGAAAGGCGGGATCCACGACCGGATCAGGCCGGAACGTAGGTACAATCCTTCCCTTCCATCCCGATGCCCGAATCGCCTTGTGATCCTCGAGCGAGTCCAGCGGCGAATCCGTCGTTGCCAGTACCTCAATCCCGAAACGCTCAAACAATCCCCGCGGCAGGAACTCCTTCTCGCGCAGCCTCGCCTCAATGGTGTCGTAGTACACATCCGCCGTCTTCGCCGACAGCCGCTCCTGCATTCCGAATAGCTTCTCAAATACATAATCCAGCCAAAGCCGCGACGGCGTTCCACGAAACAGGTGATAGTTGCTCGCAAAAATCCGCCACACTCGTCTCGGATCATTCACCGGCTTATTCCCGATCTCCAATTCTTCGAGCGAGACCCCTTGGCTGTATAACATGCGAAAGACGTAGTGGTCCGGCTGCACCAGCAGCGTGACCGGATCGGGAAACCGCTCGTTACGCGCAAACCATCCAGCCTGCGTGTGACCATGCGGACTCACGATCGGCAGGTCTTTGATCCCCCCATACAGCTGTCTTGCGATTGCCTTCGTGGGCTCATCAGCCGGAAACAACCGGTCTTCGTGCAGCAACGTCACTGCATCCTCCTTGTCCAGCGACCCTCCAGTATCGTTCATCACAGCTACAAAGCGGTATACTGCGGCTGCCGCCCGATCCGGTTGAGTCTCGTCATGGACCTTTCAAGCAAGAGAACCCACAAAAGTCTGCTTATCTTGCCGGAGACTGCATGAGCCACCTGCGCATCGCCCTTCGCAACTACGCCGACTTCGAAAATGCCCTGGCGGAAGAAACTCGACTGTTTGAAGCGAAACATCCCGGAACAAAGATCGAACTCATCTCCGTCGGCATTCACGAACTCTACAAGAGTGCCATCACCGATGGCGGACTCCGCGACGGCCGCTTCGATCTCGCCCTTCTCGTTACGGACTGGCTCGCAGAAGCCCATGCATCCCATGCGCTCGAAGATCTGCATCACTGGCAGCAGCTTATCCCCATCCACGACTGGCCCGCCGGATGGCCGCGCTCTCTCGTTCAGCCGCTCCTCTTCGGGGAGCATCTCAGTTCCATTCCCTGGCACGATGGGCCCGAATGCCTCGTCTACCGAACTGATCTGTTTCAGGACTCTGCTGCATGCAATGCCTTCCGTTCTCAGTTTCTCCGCGACCTCGCACCCCCCACCACGTGGGAGGAATTCGAGCAGACGGCCCGCTTCTTTACCGATCGCCCTGCCGGACGCTACGGCACAGTCTTCGCTGCTTTCCCTGACGGCCACAACACCCTGTACGACTTCGCCCTTCAGATCTGGAGCCGCGGTGGCGAACTCACGGACTCCACCGGCCGCCCCTTTCTCACCACTCCCGTCGCGCTTTCCGCTCTCGAATTCTATCGCCGCATCGTTCGCGATTCGGCACTGTGCCATCCCCGCTCTTGCCAACTCGACTCGACCCAATCCGGTGATCTCTTCCTCGCCGGCGAAGCCGCCATGATGGCCAACTGGTTCGGATTCGCCGCGCGTGCCGGCCGCGAAGGCTCACCTCTCGCCGGCAAAGTCGCCATCGCGCCCATTCCCACCGCAAACAATGCCGCGCCCGTCTCGCTCTCGGTATTCTGGGCGCTCGCCATGGGCCATGGCTCCCGCCACAAGGAACTTGCCTGGCAATTCCTTCGCTTCGTTGCATCGCCTGAGCGGGATCTCGGCATCACCCGCCACGGCGCAGTCGGCGTGCGTCTCTCCACCTGGCGCAATCCCGAACTTCAGGCCCGCATTCCCGTCTACCGCGAGGTCGAAGACATCTCGCTGGGCGCGCGCCAGCTGCCCTCCGGCCCTGCGATGGCGTCCTTCGCCGCCGTTATTGACAACGTCATCACGCGAGGGCTTACGACCAGCGAACCCTCGGCCGCTATTCTTGAAGCGGCACAGCGCGAGATCGAAAGCAAAGGAATCCTGTTCACATGATCCCTCCAAATGGTTCGCCGGCGGCGCAGGCATTCGTCCTCCAGGGCCGCCACGCGTTAGTGACCGGCGGCGCCAGTGGCATCGGCGAAGCCACAGTAAAGGAACTCGTTCGCGCCGGCGCCTTCGTCTGGATTGCCGACATCAATCTTTACGCCGCCGAAGAGCTTGCCCGGTCCATCGGCTCCTCGCAAGCGCTCCATCTCGATGTCACCAACCCCGAGTCGATTGCTTTGGCCGTCGCGCACATCGGGGCCCTCGACATCCTTGTCAACAACGCCGGCATCGGCCACGTCGGATCCATCCAGCAAACCGAGCCCGAAGACTTCGACCGCCTTCTCAATGTCAACGTCCGCGCCGTGTACCTCGTCACCCGCGCATTTCTTCCCCTGCTCCTCACGGCGAGCCATGTCGAAGGTCTCGCAGGCGCGATCGTCAACATCGCTTCTGTCGCGGGTCTCGTCGGCATCAAGCAGCGTTTCGCCTACTGCACCACCAAGGGCGCCGTCGTGGCCATGACGCGCCAGCTCGCCGTCGAATACCCCAAATCGCTCCGCGTCAACGCCATCTGTCCCGGCACCGTCGAAACGCCCTTCGTCGAGGGCTACCTCGAAAAATTTCATCAGCACAACAAGGAAGAGGTTCGCGCCGAACTGCGCGCCCGCCAGCCCATCGGCCGTCTCGGCCGGCCTGAAGAAGTCGCATCCATGGTCCGCTACCTCGTCTCCGACGAGGCCGCCTTCATCACCGGCTCCCTCTTCAACATCGACGGCGGCTGGACCGCCGCGTGACCAGCATGCTGACGACATGACATGCCTGTTTGTGCCAGGACGCGTCACAGCCTGCGGAAGAACCAACATCGATCGGCAAGAAGAAGCGTCAGGGCACGACTTTATCGTGTCGAATAGCTAAGGAAAGCGGGGCTTTGTCCCTGAGGCAAAGAGGAATTCGCTGCATGAAGCTCAGTCTCCTTCTCGATCCAAAGCCGGCTGAAACGCGCCCCGGCATTCTCTTCGACGACACGAAAACCATCCTCGATCTCACCCCCAGTGGATTCAAGGACACCCTCGACGTCATCTCGCGCGAGTTCGCCGCAACCGTCGCCGCCGAAAAAACCCCACTTCAAGATGTCCGCCTTCACGCGCCCCTTGCGAATCCCCCGCGCATCTTCGCCATCGGCCTCAACTACCGCGACCACGCCAAAGAATCCGGCATGGAAATCCCCACCACCCCCGTCGTCTTCTTCAAGCTCCCAACCGCGATCATCGGACCCGGCGAACCCATCGTGCTCCCCAAAAACTCGACCCAGCCCGACTACGAAGCTGAATTCGCCTTCGTCATCGGTAAAGGCGGTTATCGCATTCCAGCGTCTGCATGGCGTGATCACGTCTACGGCTACACGATCGTCAACGATGTCAGTGCCCGCGACGTCCAGTTCGCCAGCACCCAATGGTCGATGAGCAAGTGCTTCCCCACTTTCTGCCCTCTCGGTCCCGCCATCGTCACCGCCGACGAAATCGCCGATCCCCACGCTCTCGATATCAGCCTTTCCATCGACGGCGAAGTCCTGCAGCACTCCAACACCCGCGAGCTTGTTTTCAAAATCCCGGAGCTCGTCGAATATCTCTCCTCCATCACCCCTCTGCTGCCCGGCGACATCGTATCCACCGGCACGCCTCCGGGCGTCGGCCTTGGCCGCAACCCCAAACGCTGGCTCAAACCCGGCGAAACCGTCACCATCACCATCCAGGGCCTCGGATCGCTCACCAATCCTGTGGTTGCCGAAAAATAAACCGTCGCCATTTCGTCTCCGGATTTCTCTCCCCGCACGAACAAGGGTGCCCCATCCAAGCCCGGCTCCATGGGCTTGGGTGGGAAAGCAACAACCTTCCGCACACCTCCGCCAGATCCGTGCGGCTTACACTTGAATTGCCATGGAACTCATCGGACTCTCTTTCATCGGCTCGCACCGCGGCTCGCGCGAAGGCTCCAGCTTCCAGGCGTTTGATCCGCGAAGCGGTGAACCAATCCAGCCGGTCTTCCGCTCCGCCACAGCGCAGGAACTGGAGCGCGCCGCGCGGCTCGCCCATGAAGCCTTCGCAAGCTACGCGCTGACCAGCGGCAAAACCCGTGCCGCAGTCCTGCGCCGCATCGCCGAAGGCTTCGAGTCCCACCGCGACGAACTGGCCCAGCGCGCCCACCTTGAGACCGCGCTGCCCATTCCCCGCCTCACCGGCGAAGTCACCCGGACCGCCAACCAGCTCCGCATGTTTGCCGGAGTCGTAGAAGAGGGCTCATGGGTGCAGGCGCGCATCGATCCCGCGCTGCCCGATCGCCAGCCACTCCCGCGCCCCGACATCCGCTCCATGCTGCGCGCGCTTGGCCCTGTCGCCGTTTTCGGCGCCAGCAACTTCCCTCTCGCCTTCTCCGTTGGCGGCGGAGACACCGCTTCCGCGCTCGCCGCCGGCTGCCCCGTCATCGTCAAGGCCCACCCCGCGCACCCGGGAACATCGGAACTCGCTGCAGCCATCATCGCCGAGTCGGTCATCGCGCACGACCTGCATCCTGGCGTCTTCTCCATGCTCTTCGACTCCGGCGTTGCCATCGGCACCGCTCTCGTCAAGCATCCGCTCATCCGCGCCGTCGCCTTCACCGGCTCCCTGCGCGCCGGCCGCGCCCTGATGGATCTCGCTGCCGCCCGTCCCGATCCCATCCCCTGCTTCACCGAGATGTCCAGCGGCAACCCCCTCTTCATTCTTCCCGGAGCCCTGCGCAAAGGTCCGGCCGCATTCGCCCAGAGCCTCTTCGGCTCATTCACACTAGGCGCCGGCCAGTTCTGCACCAAGCCCGGCATCGTCTTCGTTGCCGAAGCACCCCAGAGTCTTGCATTTCGAGAAGAACTCAAATCCTTTGTCGAGCAGGCGCACCCGTTCACACTTCTTACCAGCGGAATCGCTCGCGAATACCTTCGCGCAACTGGCTCCCGCGCGAATCAGGTCTCCCTCACAGCCGAAGCGCGCTTGTTATCTGAAGGAGCAAACGGGGGCGCGCCATTCCACGCGCAGGCAAAACTTTTCACCACTACACTCGACGAGCTGCTACGTCAACCAGACCTCGCCGACGAGATCTTCGGACCTGACACACTCCTCGTTCGCTGCGGTTCCACACAGGACTACGTCCAGGCCGCCCACGCACTTTCCGGCCACCTCACCGCCACCATCTTCGGCGATGAAGACGATCTCGCCGCCAACCGCGAACTCATCCACGTCCTCGAACAGAAAGCCGGCCGCCTCATCTTCAACGGATTCCCCACCGGCGTCGAAGTCGGTCACGCCATGGTCCACGGCGGTCCCTATCCGTCGACATCCGACGCGCGCTTCACCTCTGTCGGCAGCCTCGCCATCTACCGCTTCGCGCGCCCCGTCTGCTTCCAGAACTTCCCGCAGCCCATGTTGCCGCCAGAACTCCAGGACGAAAATCCGTTAGCCATCTCCCGCCTCCGCGACGGCAGGCCAGAGTCGAAATAGCCAGGCCGATCTTGCATCAGGCAACGGAGCCATCGCGCGCCCGTGAAACGGCATCGAAGGCAATCAGGATGCGTGCGGTAGCGTGTCCAATACTGCCAAAGGGAATGACAAATGCGCCATTATAGAGCTGCCCACACGAACAATGCCGTTTGCAAGATGTATGAACGTTTGCGCAGGAGATGGCAGTCGATAGCCGATGGACCTGCCGCTCCAACTGACCAGAAATCGCACGAGGTCGAGCGCGCCCATGAAAAAATGACCGAACATCGCAAGAGCTGCGAAATCTGCAAGCGGGAAGACCTTGCAATTGAGTTCGGGGCATCGGCACAGCTCGAGGCCCCGAACGCGATATAACGAATCCATGCTCTTGTCGATTTACTTTGGTGCTGGTGGAGGTGCTTGTTGTTCACTCGTCGGCGGCACAAGCCCCTTGAGCCGCATATAGGTCACCATGTTCCCGTAGTGCTCATCGGTGTGCGCCGTGTTTAACGAGAACAAGGTAAGCTTCGCCAGGTTAAAGCCGAAGAGCTTCACCATTTCACTGCCCTTGGCATCGGTCATGCCGTCGAATGCCTTGTTGCAGTACGCAACGGCGTCCTTTACAGCGGAAACAAGATCAGCCTTGGAAGTCTTGGTTTTCTCGATGTCCTTTACCGGATCCGCTTCACCTGCAGCCTGCGAGCAGAACATGTAGTTGGCATCGGCAACGTGGCCAACCAGCTGGCCGAAACTGCGAACCTCCGGTGTCGGTTTGAAGGAGTAGTTCTCTTCCGGCATTTTCTCGGCGGCGCGGACCACCGCACTGCTCAAAAACGAATAGAGTCCCTTTTCGCTTACGGTGATCGGGTTTGCGGGCGGAGCTGCCGGCGTTTGCGACTTCTCCTGCGCTGGAGTACATACCGGAGTCAATGCCATTACGGCAAAGACAAAACACAGCCTCTTACTCATGGAATACCTCCAGTGAAATCATGCCACATCCCGGCTCGAGGAATGGAAACCGCTGAACCATGGAAGGGTTTCCGGTTGGTTTGTGAGCAAACAGCAGGTGACCCCATTTGGCCGTTACACCCTGTTTGGCGGGGATTCGACCGGAACGCCGCTTCGACATCCTTGTGCGCCGCGGAATCCATTCTGCGTAGCCTTCTTCTCTAGTGCACCAGGGGCTTGGCTTTGCCAATGCGGATATTCAGTCCAACGATGGAGCCCCAGACGTTGATGCCGTAATCGTAGTATTTGGGCTGGGACAGGTAGAAGTTGGAGACGTGCTGATAATTGGCGCCTGCCTCAACACTGACGCGGGGGTTGAAGTCATAGCGTATCCCTCCGCCATTCATCAAGGTGAAGGTCAGATCCTGACCCTGGGCATAGAGCACTCCATCGGGACCCTTCGCATTGATGTTGCCCACTCCTCCGCGGGCATCGAAGTAAGGGACCATTCTCCAGTTGGGGCGAATGAAGTTCCGGCGTATTCCGAAGAGAAACGCAAAATAGCGCGTCTCCGGCCCGCGAGGAATGTCCACGTAGGTTCCGCTGAACGTGTAGTCGGTGCTGCCGCGCAGGATGCTGGGCCAGCCGATGTTATCGATGGTCCAGCGGACGGATGCAATGTTAGGTTCCAGCGTGTAATGGAGCGGCCAGGTGGTGTACGTGCTGCCCGTAGCGAAGTTGTAGACGAAGGGGATATTCCTGGGCTCCCAGCCCGACTCCAGAGAGAACTCCAGCTTGTTTCTGTAAAAGATATTGCGGTTGAAGTCGCCGGGGCCGTTAAAGAAAAAGACATGATGGACAGGATGGCCCGTGGCGTCCTGGGTTTTTGCGGTACGGGCAAAAAAGGCGAGCAAAAGGATCATGAGCAGGTATTTCGCACGCACCCAGCAGGACTCCGTTCCGCAAAAAAACTTGATAAAACAGGACGATCATATGCCACCGCGCCGATGCCTGGGAATTCGTTTACCACACTCTCGGAAGAATGGAATGTGGTCCATTCGGAAACTTCTTCGCCAACATGCTCTCAGGCGGCCTAAATCGGTCGCACTTTCAGAAGCGAATTTCGTGCAAGCCTTTTGTGAAAAACTGCAAATCCTGGGAGGGGGTCGGGGCCCCCCGCCTCGCCTGTTGAGATACGACCCGGCCGAACGAACAGATTGCGGCTCGATTTCATTGTGCGCGATGTGCTGAGAATTACCTGCAAAGTTGCGCGAAGATTTCTGCGTTTGGATGCAGTGCTTTAGCGAAAGAATGAAATAAAGTGGCTTGACGTGGACATGGCCGCGCCGTCACAGCACCCTCGCCAGCCACTTCCCCGTGTGCGAGATGCAGATTGCCGGCGATCTCCTCCGGCGTTCCTTCGGCCACAATCTGCCCGCCGCCTTCGCCGCCCTCCGGCCCCAGATCGATCACCCAATCCGCGCTCTTGATCACGTCCAGATTGTGCTCGATCACAATCAGCGACCCGCCGCCATCGATCAGCTTGCGAAACGCCGTCAGCAGCTTCGACACATCGTCGAAGTGCAAGCCCGTCGTCGGCTCGTCGAGAATGTAGAGCACGCGGCTGGCCTGCGACGGCTTGGCATTCGCATTCGCCGCGCGCACCTGCGCCAGGTGCGCCGCCAGCTTCACGCGCTGCGCTTCGCCGCCTGAGAGCGTCGTCGCCGATTGCCCCAGCCGCAGATATCCCAGCCCGATCTCATCCAGCACCGCCAGCTTTTCCAGCAGCCGCGTCTGCCCGGCAAAGAAGCGCAGCGCCTCCTTCACCGTCATCTGCAGCACTTCGTGGATGTTCTTGCCCTTGTACTGCACCTCGAGAATCTTCGCCTGGTAGCGCGTGCCGTTGCAGTCCTCGCAGGGCAGCTCCACATCGGCCAGGAACTGCATCTCCACCGTCACCGTGCCGTCGCCCTCGCAGGTGTTGCAGCGCCCGCCCGGCACGTTGAACGAAAAATGTCCCGGCGTCAGCGAGAGCCGCTTGGCCTCCGGCTGCGAGGCAAACAGTTCGCGCACCAGGTCGAATCCCTTGATATACGTAATCGGATTCGAGCGCGGCGTCCGTCCAATCGGCGTCTGGTCCACCAGCACCACATCGTTCAGCCGCTCAACGCCCGTCAGCGAACGTAAAAACCCCGGAGGGGTCGCCGCCATCGGTCTGCCCCAGCGCCCGCGCCACCGCGCGATACAGCACCTGGTGCACCAGCGTCGATTTGCCCGATCCCGAAACGCCCGTAATCGCCACCAGCATGCCCAGCGGAATCTCCACATCCAGCCCGTGCAGATTGTTCGCTTCCGCGCCCGCGCAGCACCAGCTTCTCGCGTCCCGGAGCGCGCCGCCGCGTCGGCACCGGAATCGAAATCTTTCCGGAAAGATACCGTCCCGTCAGCGAATTCGGATTCGCCTCAATCTCCGCGAGCACTCCCTCCGCCAGCAGCTTGCCGCCAAATTCGCCCGCGCCCGGCCCCAGATCGAGCAGATGATCGGCCGCGCGCAGAACATCGGCATCGTGCTCCACCACCAGAATCGTGTTGCCCAGGTCGCGCAGCTTTTTCAGAATGCGAATCAGGCGCGCCGTATCGCGCGTGTGCAGTCCGATCGAAGGCTCATCCAGCACGTACAGCGTGCCAACCAGTCGCGATCCCAGCGAAGTCGCCAGTTGAATCCGCTGCGCCTCGCCGCCCGATAACGTCGAAGCCAGCCGGTCCAGCGTCAGATACTCCAGCCCCACAGCATCCAGAAAACTCAGCCGCTGCCGCACCTCTTCCAGAATCGGCCCGGCAATCTCTTCCTGCATCGGCGACAGCTTCAGCGCTGCGAAAAACTCCTTTGCCTTCGCAATCGTCAACGCCGCACCTGGCAAATATTCTGGCCGTTCGATCCGCACCGCGCGCGCCTCGGCCCGCAGCCGCTGCCCGCGGCAATCCGGACACTCCGCATAGCCGCGATACTTGCTCAGCATCACACGCACGTGCAGCTTGTACTTCTTCCGCTCCATCTGCGCAAAGAACCCGTGCACGCCCTCAAAGCCCGTACCTTCTGGGTGTTGCCGCGCAGCACCATCTCGCGCGCCGCCTCGGTCATCTCGCGCCACGGCACATCCATCGGAACCCCCAGCTCCGCCGCCTGCTTTCTCATCTCCGTAAACCACGGCCGGTACTTCGGCCGGTTCCACGGATCGATCGCGCCATCGTTCAGGCTCAGGCCCTTGTCGGGAATCACAAGGTTCAGGTCGTAGTCCACCGTGTTGCCAAACCCCTGGCAGCGCGGGCACGCGCCAAATGGATTGTTGAAGCTGAACAGCCGCGGCTCCGGCTCTTTGCCCGGCCGATGGCAATTCGTGCACTCGTACTCGCCCGAAAACCGATGCCGCCTGCGCTCCAGGCCTTCTTCACGCGGAACCTCTTCGAAGATCACCTCGCCGGCTTCGCGATACGCAATCTCTGCCGCGTCCACGATGCGCGCGCGATTGTCTGCGCTCACCACTATCCTGTCCAAAAGGACAAACAGCGGAGCGTGAAGTCGAGATCGAGCAGCGATTCCGGCGTCGAGAACTCGAAGATCTTTCCCTTCTGATAAAGCCGGTTGAATCCCGACTCGCGCAACTCCATCAGCCGCGCCTTCAGCCCTTCGCTCATCGGATCCAGCACCGCCGCCGCTTTTCCGCCAGTCTTCGTTGCCGCCTTCGAACCGCGCTTCGCGGGCTTCGCCGCCTCCGCCGCCGGCATCTCGTGGCGCACCGGAAACAGCACATTCAGCCGCGTTCCTTCGCCCAGCGCCAAGACGGCCTCGGCAACCTCGTCCATCGAGTCGCGCTTCACCAGCCCGTCGCAGTAGATGCAATGCACCGCGCCGCAGCGCGCATACAGCAGCCGCAGGTAGTCGTAGATCTCCGTCGCCGTCGCCACCGTCGAGCGCGGATTGCGCGTCGTGTTCTTCTGCTTGATGGCAATCGCCGGCGCCAGCCCGTCGATCTCATCCACGTCCGGCTTTTCGATCCGCTCCAGAAACTGCCGCGCATACGCCGACAGCGACTCGACATACCGCCGCTGCCCCTCGGCATAGATCGTGTCGAAGGCGAGCGAACTCTTGCCCGATCCCGACACGCCGCTGACCACCGTCAGCTTCCCGTGAGGAATCTCGCAGGAGATGTTCTTCAGATTGTGGGTCCGCGCGCCGCGGATGACGATCGCGTCGTTCGATGAAGTCAATGGGAAAACACCGGGATGAAGGATGATTCCGGCCACGTCACAGGGCCCTCAGTGAGGCTCAGGGCGCAACCAGCCATTCTTTATTATAAAGGCGCAAACAACCCCGCTCTTCGCGCCAGGCCTCAGCGCGGAACAGGTGGTTCTCGTGCACCTTTAAAAGCTGCCGGAAAAGAAAGAGGTAGGCGCGCCCTATGATGAAGTGCCAGGCGGATCCCGGTGTTTCATCAACCCCCAACCGGGCGCGCTATACAAGAGAAACATTGCGCCTTCGCGCAGACAGAAGTCCTAGGCAGCCAAAGCCGAGCCTGCGCGGGCCGAGGCCACGGCGAGTGCCGGCAAAGAGGAGTACCGCGATGCAATCATGTTGTCATCCCGGTCCAGCACGGCCGCGAGGCTCATTAGAACCTCTGAAGCACACGCCGGACATTGATTGGCACTGTTGCCAATCGAGTTGCAGTCCTGGCAAAGATACGCGCTACTCAACGGAAAGTGCTGCAGCATCAGGTAGGATGCGACATCGCTAGGTCGTTTTGAAGCGGAGGGAAGCATATTGTCACCTGGTGTTCTGAGATTTTGCGGGGTCTTGCTGCACCCGGCATGCACTGTTGTAAGGATGCCCTAGAATCGCTCTCGGATGCGTCGCCCGTCGGTGATTGCAGAATCACGAAAGTGGAATTTTGGGGGTTACCGCCCGTCCCGCAAGAGTTACTTAGGGACATGAGACTTTTGTGTCAAGCGATGCCCTGGAGGTGTCAGCCGTCGTTGCAAGCCAAACCATGGAGTGCGTTTACAAATCAATTTATTGTCAAGCGATTCTTGATCTCGCCCTGGCCGGCGATGCGGCGGGTAACCTGTCTACCCGCCGCATCGCTCCCGGAGGGACACTACTTGGTAAACGGCTTTTGCTGGTTATCGAACTCATGCTCCCGTTCGACACCCTTGTGGGCCAGTTTGTCTGCTTCCCGGTCCGCTCTTTCCTTTTCAGTGGGCACGGGGTTGATTCGTTGGTCCGCCGGGGTTGGCTGCGGACGGTCGGGGATGTTCGTATTAGCTTCATTTGCCATGGCTTCTTCACACTCCAGGCAACTTTGATGCGCCGCTCGCTTCACGCGGATGCACGCCACGGCCGACAGCAAGCGCATTCACACAAGCCGATTCGTCGCCGCCACCTGTCCGTACCACAGCCCTGAATCCTTCACCGTGCGCTTCTGATCGCGATAGTCCACGTAAATGAGACCGTAGCGCTCGGTGTGGCCGTTCCCCCATTCAAAATTATCAATCAGGCTCCAGGCATGAAATGAACGCACGCGCGCTCCGTCGGCAATCGCTCGCGCCAGCTCGGCCAGTTCCTGGCGAAACCACTCAATGCGGCGCGTGTCCGGCACACGGCCGTTCTCTTTCGCGTAAGGCGCATCAAGATAGCCGCAGCCGCTCTCGGTGATCTCAAGAATGGGGTGGTCGTACTCGCGCGAGATCTGCGTGACGAGGTCATACATGCCGCGAGGCCAAACCTCGAGTCCAGACTCGGTGAGCGGACCTTCCGTGGGCATCTCCGCGCGGAACCGCGTGTAAGGATCGCGCCCGGTTGCCGGATCGGCCTCAATCTCGGTTCCGCTGAAACCACCGCCGCTAGATCCCTGCACGTGGCTCGCGTCAGAAACGATCCGTCGCGTGTAGTAGTGGAATCCGACCCAGTCCAGCGGCGCGTGCATAATCTTCTCGTCGCCGGGCTTGACCCCCATCCGCTCGAACGGAGGCTCTCCCACAAACGCCTTGGGATAACTGCCCTTCATCGCCGCTTCCAGGAAGAACACATTGTTCATCGCGTGATAGCGAGCCGCTGCCGCACGGTCTGCCTCGGAGTCGGTCTTGGGATACGCCGGGCACATGCCATACGCGCTGCCCACGGTGGCTTTCGAAGACGCCGCCTTGATCGAGCGAAGCGCCTGCGCCTGCGCAAGCGCAAGCGTGTGCGCCGCCTTCAAAAAGTCGTCGAAGTTCGCGCGGCAGGGTGCAAGCGCGCCCACGCCATACCCCATGTAGGCGACCGACCATGGCATGTTGAACGGAGCCCAGACGGTAACGCGATCTCCAAAATGTTTGGCAAGAATGCCCGCGTACTCGGCGTAATATCCCGCCAGATCTCGATTAGGCCACCCACCCTTCTCTTCCAACGCCTGCGGCAGGTCCCAGTGATAGATCGTGCAAAACGGACGCAGCCCCTGCTCGAGCATCGTGTCGAGAAACTTGCTGTAGTGGTCGATGCCTTTCATGTTCGGCGCGCCGATACCGGACGGCTGAATGCGCGGCCACGAGATGGAGAAGCGATAGCTCTTCTGGTTGAGGCGTTTCGCCAGCGCCATGTCCTGCGCGATAAAGGTGGTACTGATCGCACGCGACGTCAGCCGTTGTTCCGCCCTTTACCTTGCCCGGCGTGTGCGTAAATCGATCCCAGATCGACTCGCCCTTGCCATCCTCGTTCCATGCGCCCTCAACCTGGAAAGCGGCAGTGGCTGTGCCCCACAAAAACCCATCCGGGAACCGCGCGCCCGCAATCTCCGCCTCCGTCACCGCACCCGGAACCTGCGCCCCTGCCTGGCTCGTCGGAACAATCGCCTCCGCACCTGCAGACGGAATCCCGTTTCCCGCCAACACAACCCCGCCCGTAGCGGCCAAAGAACTGCCCAGGAATTGACGGCGATTCATAGGAAAATTCCCTCCAGGCCGCCCACCGTACCATCTGCTGACGGCCTTAGTCAAACGTTTGACTAACGATACGCGACTGAATTCCTCAATCCTCCCAAGGACCCTGTCATTCCGAGCGAAGCCGAGGAACCTGCATTGCCTTTCAAATCCTACGCATCGAAAAAATGCCGCCTTTAGATTGGGCAGCCGATCACCGACAGCAAAAGTGCTTGCTATGGGCGCGCAGCACAGCGGAGTCGAAACATCAGCGGCTGTTCTTGGCAAGCCTTCCAGCCACAATAACCCTGACATCCGAGAAGGCGGTTAGTCACCACCAACAACAAACGTGTCTGTCATGTTGAGCGCAGCGCAGCGGAGTCGAAACATCTGCGGTTGTTCCTGGCAAGCCTTTCAGTCACAAAAATGCCAACTTCCGAGTCGGCGGTAATACGCCAGCAGTCGCAAAAGCGCTTGTCATCCCGACCGAAGTGGAGGGTTCTGCGGTTGCTTTTCAGCCCCCCGTCGAAAAATGCTCACTTTCGAGTAGACGGTGACACTCCCGCAACTCCGAATTGCACGGGATCACTGGGGTTTCCGAAGGATCTGACTTAGGATAGAAATTCTCATGCGAAGATCTTTGGACCCAGAAGGTCCATCTGGTGGTTCATGTAGATCGCTTTCTGTTGTTCGAGCGACACATGACCTTTAACCAAAGCTTCCGACATTTCGTCAAAGAAAGTCTCGAAGCCTCCCGGAAAGAGCGTCACGAGCAAGATTGCTGGCTCATCTCCGGTATTGGCCCATCGATGGGGCAGTTCACGCGGTGCAAAAATACTGCCACCCTGTCCAAATTCTGTCCTCTTTCCATCGATTTCAAAAACGAATGTTCCTGTCGCGACGTAAAACCATTCGTCCTCTCGATGGTGACGGTGTAAGGGCGGTCCCTGTTTCGGTGGAGTCACATTCTCGAAGGCACTGACAACCCCTCCGCTGTCAAGGCTCGTCACTTTACAGGGAGCTACTTTGGCAGTCAGTGCCTCTCTGTATTTGTATCGATTCCCGCCGGGTGGAACGATTGCCGTGGTGGAAGGTTGCCTCTCGTCCTCAGCTAGGAGCGTGGTACCCCTTGTGAGTGAGGCGACAGAAACGACCCCTAGTGCGGAGATCAACCCTCGACGGTTCATTGTCAGCATTATAAGCACAGGCGTTTAGCTCAAAAAGCCCGGTCACGGATTGATTGGGAATCCGATCGATTAATTGACAAATTTGAGATTCCGCGTTGCCCTGGTCGGATTGCGGACCACTCGTCACTATGCCATCTCTTCGCTTCTGGTCCCGGCTGGAACCGATGGGGTTAGTGACGAGTTGACGGTTACTCGCTCGGAGATGCTATTTTGCTCTCCGCAACCCGGCCCATTTCAGACGCTACTTGCGATTGAATGGCTCGATAAAGTTCAAGACTCTGCAATGCTGGGCTCGTCTCTTTGAGCGAGTAGTTGGTGAGCCACTCCCCACTTTCGGAAACTGAAATCGTGACGCAGAGCGTGTCTGTTTCCAAGTCACGAGTGATACCGTTCGCTGGTTCAGCGTGATCCGACCATAGGGCATCACGGCGCAAGCATTCGTCCGGAAACCGTTCGGGGAGGAACATTGCTTCCTCGATTAACGCTGACGCTGAATTCTGATCTAACTGCCACTCCAGACCTCTTCTTCGGACGTGACGCCAGGACATGCCTGGTATCGGAACACTAATGCTGAGGCCGCAATGCCCGCTCTCACTCATCCCGAATTGCCACCGAGGTAGACTTCGGGCCATTTCACCTGGTCGGAAAACGTGGAGGTGTTTTTCGGGCATAAAATCCTCAGGTTTTCTGGCCCATCGTTCTCGCACATCCAAAAGCTCGACTTCGCAGCGCAGTAGAGCGTTGGAAGGAACTTTGCCGGGCACCCCTTCTGTCCCAAAGGCAAGATGCGGACTGATAGTAATCGTCCTCACTCCGCCAACGCGCATTCCGAGAATTCCTTTTCGGAGACCGGCAATACATTGGCGACCCTTAAGGTCGATCTTCACTCGTGGACCGGGATAGACGAAGACTTCCTCTCCCTGACGAAGAAACATACGAAGATTTAGCACAACAGTTTTCCCTTGCAGTGCCTCTTCTCCAGCACCGATCGAGACGTCGTATATCTCTATCCCTTTAGCCATTGTTTCTGTTCAGGTTAAACCGGCTCACCGGTCACATGGCCACAAATCGGCAAGCCCTGTGCGAAGTTCTTGGTGTATTTGGCCCACTCGTCACTATGCCATCTCTTCGCTTCTGGTCCCGGCTGGCTCCGATGGGGTTAGTGACGAGTCGGCGGTCACTCAATCGCGACATACAATTTGGGGCCTCTATTCTCCGAGCTTCCGTACGTCTCGAACGTACATCCATGCGCTCCAAGCCCATCCCACACACACGACGAACGGGATAAGTAGGCCCATAGAGAGCAGGAGAATGTATTTTCCGACGGTATCCCAATACTCGTGCAGCGGGTTTCCAGCTAAGAATGGCGCGAGTACAAGACAGCTGCCGGTGAACGAAACAGTCGCAATCAAGGCGCGCTTCTTCTGCTTGCGGAGGAGAGTGTTCGCGAAGTCCCTTATGTCCTGAATTTCCGCTGGAAGGAGAGGCTTCTCGTCGAAATCGAAAGTCTTTTCCATTGCACCGGTACCATTCTCAACTGTAACTCACTGATGGAAATCACCTGACGCGGGTGGATGGTGGCCAACTCGTCCCTTTGCCCAACCTTCGTTCACCGGCCCGCGCGCAACCCTCCGAACCAGCCGCCTGGATCCCACGCAAATCCCCTGTCAACCCCCACCTTCCAAAATATTTTCCAACTCCCATACCTTTCAGCAACTTCCAACAGCCCCGTTTTGCAGGTAATTTTCCCCCTTAGTCGCACAATCGACTTGCAATCAAATCCTCGGCGCTTGGAGGCCAGCGAATGAATCCGGCCGTCACGTCTGTTACTCCCTACCTGCTCCCTACTCCCGGCTTCTCAGCTCTCCGCTCCGATCCCTAACCCACTTGCGGACTGATATTTGCGGCCAACTCCTCGCGCAGGAAATATTTGCGGCCGAACCGATGAGATAAACCACTGAAAACACGCCCTCCGGCTTCCAAAAACCGGGTGGGGGGATACAGGAGAAATCCATGTTCCATGAATGCCGGCACATTAAAACCGACGGACTGCGCTGCCATGCAGCGGCCCTTCGCGGCAAGCCCTGGTGCTACTTCCACGCCAAACTCCATCGCTTGCACAACGCGAATCTACCCGATAGCCAGAAATTCCAGATGCCGCCCATCGAAGATTCGTCTTCCGTCCTCGTCGCCATTGGCCAGGTCATCCGTTCTCTCAATTCGCCCTATATCGACTCCCGTCGCGCGGGTCTCCTCCTCTATGGGCTGCAGATTGCCGCTCAACTCACGAGCCGAACCAATACAGCCGAACCCTCCGAATCCGTGCGTAACCTCTTCGACCTCGCGGGCACGCCCATCGACCCGTCCTCAGCCGCATTCGAAGACGGCGCCGAAATGCTTGCTCCCGAAAAGACCGTCTGTGAGCCCCCACTCGACTGCCCCAACTGCCCCCGCCAGGACACCTGCGAAACGACCAGGACGAGCAGGCTGAAGATGCGTTTGAATGCGAGGAAGATGATCCGGAATCCGTCGCTTCGCGCTGACGAACGCCGCGATCCGTCTAAACCTCAGCCGTCCCGGTAAACTCATCTTTGAGGTTCTCGTGCGTCGATTTGTTCTCCTTTGCGCTCTCTCGTGCTCGCCCTTTTTTGTCATCCCATCTCACGCCCAGGAACATCCGCAGCCGGCACCCGATGCGCCTCAGGCTGCCGATCAGGCTTTGCCGCCCGAACTGGCCGATGCTGAAGCTGCCATTGCCAAATCCGACTGGAAGACGGCCGCACCCAAACTCGATGCTTATCTCTCCTCCCACGCAACCGACGCCCGCGCCCTCTTCGACGCCGGGTACGTCGCCGACCACCAGGATCATCTCGACGCCGCTGCCGGCTTCTACCGCCGCGCCCTCGAAGCCAACCCCAATTCCTTCGAGGCGCACCTCGCGCTCGGCCTGCTGCTTGCCCGGCAAGGCAACAAAGGCGACGCCCATACCGAACTGCTCGCCGCCACGACCCTCGATCCCGGCGAAGCCGGTCCCGCCCTGAAAGCTCGTGCGTGGCGCGCCCTCGCTCGTCTCGACAGTCCCGGCCCCGACGGCGAAGGCAATCCCGAACAGGCCTCCAGCGAACTGCTCGAGGCGCTCAAACTCACTCCCGAAACAACGAGCGATACCCTGCTTGCCGCCGATATCGCCGAGGCTTCAGGCCAGCATGACGCAGCTGAGGCCGCCTACCGTCGCGTTCTCGCCGGCGATCCCAAGTCCGTCGCCGCCAATTCGGGTCTTGCCCATGTTCTTATCGAGGGCAAACACTATCCCGAAGCGGAAAAGCTCATCAGGACTGCGCTCGAGCAAAGCCCCGACGACCCTGCCCTGAACGCGCGACTCGCCACGGTGCTCGCCGCACAAAACGATGCGGATGCCCTGCCCCTGCTCCAGAAACTCCACGCCGCCCATCCCCTGGACCCTGCGATCACCCACATGCTTGCTGACGTTCTCGCCCAGGCCGGTGAATTCGAGGCTTCGAACAAGCTCTACGCCGGATTGTTGGCCAAGTCTCCCGATGACGTCGAACTGCTCGTCGCCCGCGGGCAGAATCTGATTCGTCAACAGCACTTCGCTGAGGCTATGGCTTCCTTCGACAAGGCCACCAAACTCGACTCCGCCGATGCCGATGCCTGGAGTGGAATTGCCTTCGCGGCGTCCAAACTTCATCAGCCCGCGCTCGCCGTCCACGCCCTCACCATGCGTGCAAGATTTCTTCCGGATGTGCCTGCAACCTACTTTCTGTGGGCCACATCCTACGACTCATTGAACGACCGGAACGGGGCGATTACCTACTACCACCACTTCCTGGACTCGTCCGGCGGCAAATTCCCAAATCAGGAATGGCAGGCGCGCCAACGGCTCCAGGTGCTTGAAAGAAAATAGGGTCCATTCAACAGAAAGACAATGTTGTGACATTCTTTTGATCACTTGGAATTAAAGTTACTGACGAGCCGGTCTTTTCACTTGCACGTTCTCCCAAAATGCTCCTATAGTCGCTTAACTGTACTGGGATGTGACGGCACCAATTTCTTGAAGCGGGAGCAACGGAAACTTTCGGGCTATATATCTCTAAGAAAATACCGGCGAGTGTGCACTTCAGCACAGCACGGGACCTTTAGGTTTTGCTCTAATTCCGCTTCAGCGGAGGTTCCTTATGCGGTCTCAGGGTTGGTCGGCCATCCTTCTCGCTTTCGCAGCGATCTCGATCCCTGCGTACGCCTCTACCCCCGACGATAAGCAGATTGACCAGGACACCATTTCCGCTCTCGAGGCCCGGATTCCCCAGGCCCAACCGCGCGAGCAGTGCTTCCTCTATGCCGAACTCATCCACGACATGACGGAATTCAGCCTCAAGCAATACGCCGCCGGCGACGTCGACAAAGCCAATTCTCTCCTCAAGCAGATCCAGGCGCTGACGCACAAGATGCACCTCAGTGTCGGAGAAAACGACAAGCGCCTCAAAAATGCCCAGATCCTTCTGCGGCACACTGCATTCCGCCTCAATGAGATGCTTCACAACAGCAGCTATGAAGATCGACCCCTCGTCGCGGCCACTCTCGCCCAGGTAAACAAGGCCCAGGACGAGACAATGCTCGAAGTCTTCCGCAAGTAAAGCTGCCTCGCCTCATTCCTTTTACAACCATGCGTGCGCCTTCCCTCGTCGCTGAACTTCTCGCCTGTTGCTGTCTTGTGATTCAATGACATGCAAGGTGCATTCGCTCATGCGTCCCTGCTTAAGGCCCTTCGCGCTGTTAATCCTTCTTTCCGCAGCCATACTCATTCCGCCATTCGCCCTCGCGCAACACCAGAAGCATGATGTCCTGACCGAAGCCCAGGTCGAAAAAATCCGTGAAGCCGGCATCGATCCGAACGAACGCATCAAGCTTTATACCGAGTTTCTGAAAGATCACGTCAATGCCGTCAAAGGCCTCACCAATCGAGCCAAGTCGGAAGCCCGCGCAAACCGTCTCGACCACGAATTGCAGGACGTCGCAGACCTGATGGACGAGCTCGGCGCCAACCTCGATCGAGTACTCCGACCGGCACGCTGATATCCGTGGAGCGCTCAAGACCCTGTCGGATGAATCGCCACACTGGCTTACGACCCTCAAGGCACTCGCTGGCGAAGAGCCCTTCGATCTCTCCCGCAAGGAAGCCATCGAAGCCGGCGAAGATCTCACCGACCAGGCACAGCGCCTCCTGCGCGAACAGACAGACTACTTTGCCCTTCACAAAGACGAAAAGGGCCAGGAACGCGCTGAACCCAAACCTGACCCCCAATGAGCAATTTCGAATTTGAGTTTTTGGTCCCTACGTCTCCTGGTCCCGTGGTCTCCGCTTCCTCAGGCCCTCGTGTGCTAACTTCGATCTTGGTGGCTTCTGATCTGATCCCTATCTTTCAGGAGGAGTATCGTGCCCTGCGCCCGCGGGCGCCGATGCCTCCCTTCGCGGTTCGCTTCCGCCGCTTCACCTCTCTGAACACCACCATCCGGCTGCGCGAAGGCAAGATCTTCGTCAGCCTCTCCGACCTGCTCGAAGGCGCGCCGGAGAGCGTCATCCGCGCCATCGCGCACATCCTGCTGGCCAAGCTCTACAAGAAAGCCCATCGACCCGCGCACAACGTGCGCTACAAGCGCTTCACCACCAGCGCCGCCGTCACCCGCCAGACCGAACTCATTCGCCACGCCCGCGGCAGCAAGCGCTACTTCGGCCCGAGGGCCGCTTCTACAATCTTGAAGAAGTCTTCGACTCGCTCAATGCGCGCTTCTTCGGCGGGCTGCTCGGCCGCCCCGAACTCACCTGGAGCGAAGGCATGGCCAAGCGCTCGCTCGGCCACTACGACGCCGCGCACAACACCATCGTCGTCAGCCGCGTCTTCGACCGCCCCTCAAGCCCGCGCTACGCCATCGAATACCTGCTCTACCACGAGATGCTTCACCTCAAGCATCCGGTCAAGATGCGCGGCCTTCGCCGCTGCGTCCACTCCCGCGAATTCAAAGCCGACGAAGCCCTCTTCCCCGAACTCCGCCAGGCCCTCGCCTTCATCAAGCGCCTTTGACCACGAGTGAAACAAAAACCTGGTCGCCCCATCCATGACGCAGTCATGGGTGGGAAAGCACGAACCAACGCGCTATCATTCTCACCGACGTCATCGCGCCAAGTTTCCGGAGCTCCATTGCCCATCACTCGCCGTCATTTTCTCCAGTCCGCCGCAGCCGCTGCCGCCTTCTCCGCCGCGCCGTTTGCCCGTGCCCGCCGCGTTCCGGCACACGAGCGCATCACCATCGGCGTCATCGGCTGGGGCATGATGGGACCCGCCAACACCAAGGCATTTCTCGGCTTCGACGATTGCCAGGTTGTTGCCGCCTGCGATATCGAGAAAAATCACCTGCAGACCGCCGTCGACACCGTCAACACCCACTATGGCAACAAGGACTGCGCCGCTATCCACGACTACCACGAGATCATCGCGCGTGACGACATCGACGCCATCATGATCGCCATCCCTGATCACTGGCACGCCATCGTCGCCACCGAAGCCGCTGCGCGCAAGAAAGACATCTACGGCGAAAAGCCTCTCGCCCGCACTATCGCCGAACAGCAGGCCATCGTTCGCGCGGTCCACCAGAACAACATCATCTGGCAGACCGGATCGTGGCAGCGTTCCGTTGCCGCCATTCCACAAAGCTGCCGAAATCGTTCGCAACGGCCTCATCGGCAATGTCACCCACGTTGAAGTCGGCCTGCCCGGCGCGCCGCACGACTTCCCCAATACCGTCCCTGGTCTCCTCAAGAGACTCTCCACGCTTCTCCGACAAAATCAAGGACCCCTCGCAGGTTCTTCCCGGCACTCCGGCATGGGATCTCGCCGTCACGGAACCCCCGCCCGACCTCGACTACGACACCTGGATCGGCCCCTCCAAATTGGAGCCCTACATCGATGCCCGCGTCTATCAGAACTGGCGCTGGAACTACAACACCGGCGGCGGCCAGCTTCTCGACTGGATCGGCCACCACGGCGACATCGCCCACTGGGGACTGGGGTTCGACCTCAGCGGCC
This sequence comes from uncultured Acidobacteriaceae bacterium, assembly GCA_963830285.1. Lineage (GTDB taxonomy): Bacteria > Acidobacteriota > Terriglobia > Terriglobales > Acidobacteriaceae > Telmatobacter. Next base: position 38,673 of record CAWHLU010000001.1, on the reverse strand, counting down.
CGTCTGAAGTATTCGGTCATGGCGAATTTCCACCCGCCAACGCCGTCTGGAATGTGGCCCTCAAGTACACCGTCGAGTGCACCTATCGCAAAGAAGTCACCGGCTACCCGAATGACGTCTCCCTCACCATCGGCGGCGGATCTCCCGCCATCAGCATGGGAACGAAATGGATCGGCACCGATGGATGGGTCTGGGTCGATCGCAACGGCTTCGACGCTTCCAACCCCGACTGGATCAAGATGGATTCGCTGCCCGACAATCAGCGCAAGATTCAGCTCTACGAATCCTCTGAGCATCGCCGCAATTTCCTCGACAGCGTCAAGTCGCGCAAAGCCACCATCACACCGGTCGACGTGGCGCATCACTCCGCTATTCCCGGCCACCTCGGCCTCATCTCCATGCTCGTGGGCCGCAAGCTCCACTGGGATGTGAAGCAGGAGAAGATCCTCAACGACCCTGAAGCTACCGCGCTCATGACGCGCGAATACCGCGCGCCCTACAAGCTGGCATGAAATGCCCGCGCCGGCACTTCAAAAAGCACCGCGGATCGTTCCTGGCGACATCCCGTCCTGGTAGCGATCGCGACCGGCATTGATCGCCTCGATCAAACGCCTTTCCCATAGAAGTCCGAGTGGTGTATGCTAACTCCCATAGAGGTTCGAGTGGAGGCGAGCGCATGGGTAAGATCGGGCAGTCAGACGGAGAGATGCTGAAGGGAACGCTGGACATGATGATTCTGCGTACCCTGGTTACGGGGGACGCACATGGACACACGATCGCCAAGGTCATTGAGCGAACCTCTGAAGATGTTCTTGAAGTGGAGCAAGGCTCGCTCTATCCGGCACTCCATCGGCTGAACGATCGCGGTTGGGTCTCATCGTATTGGGGAGTAAGCGAGAACAATCGCAAGGCCAAGTTTTATCGGCTCACTGCCGCAGGCAGAAAGCAGCTCGTCCACGAGACGACTCGCTGGCGACAAATGGCTCGTGCCATCGCACTGGTGATGGGCGAAAAGACCTTGCCGGATGGAGGGGTTCGATGAGCTGGTACGGACTCCTTCGCCGTAGAAAGGCCGATGCCGAGCTGCAAGAAGAGCTCGATTCGTTTCTCTCGGAAGAGATCGACGAGAACCTGGCGCGCGGCAAATCTCCTGAAGAAGCGCGTCGGCTGGCAGGAATCAAACTCGGGAGCCGTCAGAGCGTTCGCGAAACCGTATGGCAGCAAAACACGTTCCCGGCGATTGAGAGCCTGTGGCCGGACTTGAAGTATGCCATCAGAACCCTGAAGCGCACGCCTGCCTTCACTGCAGTTGCGATTCTGGTGATGGCGCTGGGCATCGGCTCAAGCGTGACGATCTTCGCATTTGTGGATGCAGCGCTAATCAAGCCGCTGCCCTACAAGGATCCGGCGCGGCTGGTCAGCATTTATGAGGTCGTTCCCTCTTGCCCTCTCTGCAATATTTCGTACCAGAACTATCAAGACTGGAGAAACAGCAATCTGCCCTTCAGTTCGCTGCAGGCCTGGGGCTGGACGAGCTACCTCATCGACACACCCCAGGGCACGGAGCCGGGGCGCGGCGCGCGAGTGAGCGATGGGTTCTTTCGCACGCTGGGAGTGACCCCGATTCTGGGGCGCGATTTCTATTCGGGCGAAGATAAGCCGGGCGCGCCGCATACAGTGCTGCTTAGATACGGCGCATGGCAGAAGCGTTTTGGCGGGAACCGCAGCGTAGTGGGGCAAACCATCACGCTGAGCAATATTTCGTACACCATTATTGGCGTGCTACCTGAAGACTTTCACTTCGCCCCAGTCGGCGAGGCAGATTTCTGGGCCGCTCTGAACGATCCGAACCCCTGCGACAAACGGCGCGGCTGCCACGGGATGTTTGGTCTGGCGCGGTTGAAAGACGGCGTTTCCCTGCAAACCGCGATTGCCGGTTTGAAAACGGAAATGAGCCAACTGGAGCGCCAGTACGCTGATTCCAATCATGGCTACAGCGCCACGGCGACCACCCTCAGAGACGCGGTCATGGGAGATATCCGGCCCGTGCTCCTGGTGCTGCTGAGCGGAGTATTTCTGCTGTTGCTAATTGCCTGCGTCAACGTTTCGGGACTTCTCCTGGTCCGCAGCGAGAGCCGCAAGCGCGAGACCGCGGTACGCGCTGCTCTGGGAGCCACGTCGGCCGCGATTGTTCCGTCAATTTGTGATCGAAGCCCTGGTGCTGGTTGTGATTGGGAGTGCGCTTGGTCTCGGGTCAGGATATGCGGCGATGAAACTCCTGGTCAAACTTGTGCCCGTGAGAAGAATGGACGGAATGCCCTTCCTGCTGACGGTTGGACTGAACTCGCAGGTACTGGCATTTGCGGGGATAGTCTCACTGCTCGCTGTCGTCGTGTTTGCGGTTACGCCCGCCTTGAGTATGGCTCGTGGAAACCTCCGTGGAGACCTTACCGAAGGCGGCCGCGGCGCCGCGCGAAATACGTGGCGGAGGCTGGGCACCAAACTCATTGTGCTGGAGTTGGCCACGGCGGTTGTATTGCTGGTGGGTGCGGGCCTGCTGGGCAAAAGTTTCTATCGGCTGCTCCATGTAGACCTCGGAATGCAATCCGACCATCTGGCCACACTGGTGGTGGAAGCGCCGAAAACGTATGCGGACGGCGACAAGCCAATGGTCTTGGAGCGCCAGATTATTAGCAGGATTGGCAGCCTTCCTGGCGTGCAGTCAGTCAGCATCTCCAGCCATCGGCCGGTGCGTGCATGGGATGGTGGTGTTTCGCTCGTAGTTCCAGGCCGTCCCAGCGATGGAAAGCGCAATGTTGTTCCGGAACGAGACGTCAGTGCAGGTTACCTGGCGACCGTTGGTGCAAGGCTCTTGCGCGGACGCTACTTTACAGAGGCGGAAGACGATGGAAATAAGCCCTCCTTGTTTGTCGTCAACCGGACATTCGCCAGGAAATTTTTCCCCGGAGAAGACCCTATCGGCAAACATGTGGCGTATGAAGGCACCAAGACACCAATCGAGATTATTGGCGAGATCGAGGACATCAAAGAAGGCCAGCTGGATTCGCCGAATCAACCGGTGATTTATGTTCCCTTCAATCAGTGGGGGTATTCTTGCTTACAACATGGTGGTAAGAACACGGCAGACCGAGGAGAGCATACTTCCCACCCTGGCTGCGGCCATCCATCAAATCGATCCAACCATTGCAACATCCGATGGAACAGCCATGACCGATCTGATTAACGATTCGACATCTGTGTATCTGCATGAGTCGTCGGCGTGGCTGGTGGGAGCGTTTGCAGCGCTGGCGCTGGTGTTGAGCGTGGTGGGTCTGTATGGGGTAATTGCCTACTCTGTCAGCCAGCGAACGCGCGAGATTGGCGTGCGCATGGCGCTCGGCGCGCAGCGCAGTTCCGTTTATCAGCTTGTATTAAGAGAAGCTGCATGGCTCGTTGCGTTGGGCATAGTTGCCGGACTGGGCTGTTCGGTTGCGGCAACCACACTAATGCGCAAACTGCTTTTCGGCACGCAAGCCTGGGACGCGCCTACGTTCGTCTGCGTTGCTGGGGTGCTCGGCACGAGCGCATTGCTTGCCAGCTACATTCCTGCGCATCGCGCCGCTTCGGTCAATCCAGTGGACGCCCTTCGCGCAGAATAGGTCGCTGATCGCGGCTGGAAATCATCGACCAGGCCATGAGTATGTTTGGACGCCGATTTGTTCTTCAGAACAGCGACCTCCATGCCGACCCGGAGAATCGTCATATCCGAAGCGGAATCCTTATTTGCTTCGATGCAGATGAAAGGTATCTTCTTTTGCCTTCCAGTCCTTAACGCGCTCCAGCGCAGCCGCCAACTCGTCCCCATTTCGTTGATATCGGAGCGAAAGACTGCCATCTGGGTTGTGGATACAAGCACTTAACGGCTCATTGGAACGAGGGATTTGACTGCGGAAGACGGGACGGCAGGAGATGGATCGCAAGCCGATTCGGTCATCGCGCTTGCTCATGACCTTAGTGCACGTTGTCGCTCGATTCTCGTGGTCCAGAAACAAACGACACGGATATAGTGAGACACCAATCCGACTGCGAAGAGCGTTGCCGAACGTTTGGGTGAATCCGTGATCCATCAGGAATCGAAGCTCGCCCCAATTGAAACCGGGTGTACGAACAGCGGGACATCCACGAAGAATGGCCGAACCGGCCTTGGAACACAGATCTTTTCCGGCTTGATTTTGTTTGATTTCGCATTCATCGGCATCCCCTTACTCTTTCTCACTCCCTTATTCAAGGCTGCACGACTCCCGTTCCGAATTGACGTATTTGGAATGGCGGGAGCTTACTGGGCCGGAACGCTTTCGTCCGGCGCCTTCGGCGCAATTCTGCTCACGCTTATCTGTTGCTCGCCGAAGGTCACCGTTAGACCCTGGTTAGCTCGTCACAATGCGCAGAAAGGGCGCATTGCCATAACCGTGATACTCGCAGCCGTGCTGATCCTCCTCCTGGGGCCTCGGGAAGGCTCGATCATCACGATCATAAGTTTCGGAGTTACGGAACTCCTGGAACGAAGGAGGGACACGTTCGCGGCCGCACTGGCTGACGTCGTCGTGCCTGCCTTCTATCTCTTCATTGGTATGGCCCTCGTGTTTTCATACAATCACGCGCTTGCTGGAATTCGAAATCCGCAAACCTACGACGCGTTCCTTGACCATCTGGATGCGACGCTCTTTCACGCAAACGCCTCGCGGATCGCTCACTGGAGCTTGAGCCATCTTCCCCTCGGGTACTTCAGGGTTCTGGAATCTGTTTACTACGGTCTGTTCGCCCAGTTATCGGCGCTTATCGTCCTCATGGCACTGCTACGGGACAGGAAGTATTCGATCAAGTACGTGCGAACGATACTCGTGTGCTACGCAATCGCACTGGTTGTTTACTCCATTCTTCCAGCCAAGGGCCCGTACTCTACCTGCCCATTTCATCTATCGAGCTATCCGAGATCGTTGATCACCTACTGGACGCAGGATGGGCTGGCGACGAGGGCGCACATGTTGTGGGTCCACAACTTGACGCCCGGCGTCATCGACGTCGTCTCGCAAGACTATTTCATCAGTTTCCCCAGCTTGCACGTTGCTCTTCCAATCATCGCATTGTGGTTTATTCGCCCGTGGAAGAGAATTGCTTACCTGCTGCTGGCGGGATACGTATTTCTGATGTTGCCCGCGATCCTTTTACTCGAGTGGCATTATGTGGTCGATTTTTTCGGTGGCTTCGCAGCCGCCTCTCTAGCCATTTGGCTAACTGAGCAAATTTCAGAAGCGAGCGTGTTGGGCGACGCCAGGGTAAGACTTCTGACGCGGCGTTTCGCGTGGTGGAGCGCGCCTGCCCCGATCCGACAACCGGAGTGATGGCTGCCAGCTTCCCGCTTTGGCGTCAACGAACTTTTCACGCGTGCCGACGCATTCTGCCGTCCTCAATCACTTAAGCCAACGCAATTCTGGCAGTCTATCTTATTGCGTGGGTCAGAATTGATGGCGTGAACAAAGTAGCCAGCCACGGAATATCGACAAAAAGCAGGATCGTGATCACCACCACAGCAATTCCGAGCTCGACCATCAGCAGCGGTTCCCTGTATAGCTTCTCTGGGTGCTGCACCGCACTTTCCGTCGCGAATGCCATGTTGAAATAAGTGCACATCACCAAGGCAACGATGGGAAATGACACAATCAATTCCATTCTGTAGCGGATAATGAAGGCGCCGAACAACAACATGGAAAACGAGCTGTAAAACACCACCGACTGCAATAAGGATTGCTCTGTGTAGTACTTGAAGGATGCACGATAGGAACCCGCCACGTCACGATTTCCTATTTCACGAAGCTCGCTGAATCGCTTGAGACCCATAAAATAACACGCCAACATCCAATAGCAACAGAGTAATGAAATAGGCGGAACAAGTTGGGAAGTCACCATGTACCAACCCAACAACATGCGCAGAGGGTTGTTCACGGATTCGGAAAGAACATCGAGATAGACGACATCCTTCGTGCGGATCGGGCGAATGTTGTACCCGCACCCCATGATCCAAAGTGCAAACGCCACGATTGCAAACGCGGCCGAGATTTGAATCGCGATGACGACGCCGATCAACATCATTGCGATCCACTGGATACAGGCTATCGGCACACTTACTAAGCCGCGGGCTGCTGGGCGGTTCTTCTTAATAGGATGCAAACGATCAAACGGAGCATCAAGAACCTCATTGATTACGTAATTGCTGCAAGAGACAAATGTGGTTGCCAGGAACCCCAGAACTAAGTTGCGCCAGAAATTTGATGGCCAAGAATGCAAGAGGCTAATTGGAATGACAATCCCGGGAATCACAAAGATGTTTTTGATCGTGTGGTCGAGACGGGCGATTGAAACATGAGCGGCCAAGCGCTCCCTCCAACCATATCCTTGGCAGATATTTGCCTCAATGGGAACTGTGACCACAGAAACCTCCTGATCGTGTTCCAGACGGTATTAGCCATGCATGGTTGAAAGCCATGTAATTGACCGGCCTCATGGGATAACACGACGCCGGGCAATGGCGGTAAACCAAACGCTGCGGCCGCAGTCGTCTGCGTAGGTCAACGTCTTTGAGTCGGATTCCCAGGCCGACTCAATCTGATTGCATGGCACCTCTGCCACACGGCGAGTAGCGCCGGTCCGTTCATCGCGAATCCAGATATTCCACAATCCATGTTCCAGATGACTGAACGCCAACCAACGCCCATCCGGCGACAATGCCGGATAGCGAGACTCCCCGACACCGATCGGCATGTTCTGGTGGCCCCGGTCGGTCAGATAAATCTGCGGAGGCCGTCCGTTTTCTACGCCGGAAACTGCAAAGTCACGTTGAGTGATGAAGGTTGCGTCGTATACGTTGATAGACAGGGGCGTGAGCCTACTCTCGGCTGAGTGACCAGACTGGAACGAGGGCAGCACCATCAGCCGCCCTTGTCCGAGATCGGCACGAACAAACGCGAGGTCTTGTCCATCAACCGAGAGCATCGGATTCTGTCCATCTTTGACAATTGTCTTTCCCCGCTCTAGTGGATCTGCGATCTCTGAGACTCCCGCGTGCGCCCTCTCAACGAAAGCACGGTTTTGACCGGCGCCAAACGAGAGATCATCATCCGGTGACCGGTCAACCCACGTCGTACTTCCCGCAGTTACCAGGTGATACCCATTCGCAGAGCCCGCGACGTAGCTCGTCTTGGAGCGGGCTTCCACTGGATCTCCATTCAACAGAAACCTCGTATCCGAGCGGAACCCGGTAAGCGAATTCCTGCCGTACCGTCTGCTCTCGCAGCAAAGTTGAATGCACGCCGAGCAGTGCGGCCAAGACCATGAAGCTTGCCCAGGCATGGTCACTCCACTCAGCTACGGTGCCCTGAACCCGAGGGGTCCGCCAAAGCAGAAGATAGATGCCAAAGAGCACGGCAATCATGAGAAATAGACGTGGGGCAAAGAACAGGATCGCCGGCCCCATCAGCCATCCGGGAGCGGGCATCGGAAATCCAATTCCCAGGTAAGCAACAATGAGCGCGATCAACCACTTATTCGTTCCGCGCTCGACCGCGAGCGCGACGAGCGCGCATACAGGAAAAACCATGAGCACGAAGTGGTAAGAGGCGGGTGCCGTGGAGATGGCCAGAGACGCAGTCAGCAAACCAATCCACTCGAGAATGATGCGCCCGGGTGCACGGTCATTTCTCCGAATCAATAGGATAGCGGGCGCAAGCAGCATCATCTGCAGTGCGGGTTGCAACAGCGCGTAAAGAAGCGGCGAGTTATGCCATGGATGCGGATTCCACTGCGGCTCGGCGAGTAGCAGATAATGCAGGAGGCCCGTTATCGACGCTCCCGACGGAATGTACGGCTCCATTGCTTCGCCATGAAGCGCCCAGGGAAGAATCTGATGCAGATAGGTGCGATTTACGCTCCAGCCGAAAACGGCGATCGATAGCGCGGCGGTTCCGATCCCTGTGACCGCAAAGGATGCCACTGCGCGCCAGTTTCTTCGTCGGAGGAACACCACGACCAAGAGCACTGGAAAGATCTTGGACGCAGCGGCAACGGCGATGAGCGCGCCTGAGAGGATGAAGCGTTCCTTCACGTGGCACCAGCATGCTGCCACAATCAGCACGAGAAGAAGCACGTAATATTGTCCATAAAGCAGATTGCGCTGAAGTGGAAAGCTGAACGCGACGACGAGGGCGATGCGCAGATAAGATAGGCCAGTCAGCGAATGGATGAACCAGCAGAGCGGAACCAGCAAAGCAAGATTCGCGACGATCCACACATGCTTGGCTGCGAGCGCTGGAAGTGTCGCAACTGGCCAAATGACCAACGTCGAGAAGGGTGTGAGCGGAACCATCCCGACAGCTGGAATATCGAGGGCGCGATGGTCCTTCTCCCTCTGCACCCAAAGCCACTCGTAAACGCGAGAAGTGTCGTAACCTTCGTGCGCCAATCGCGCCATCAGGTAGTAATTGGGAAAATCCGTGTTCAGCTTTGTCCATGCGCGCGGCAAAGTATGCAGCCCCAGATAGACAACCGCCACCAACAGAGCGACACGTTCAATCCAAGAGACGATGCGCTTATCCCGCAATATGTCCACATCCCATGGTTGTCCAGGCAGGTGTCGTAAGTTGTCAGTGATTTGTCATTGAATCATCGCTTGATTGTCTGTCATCGCTGTAGATCGCAGTACGAACTCCACGGTCGATTCCAGGACCGTCGAACTTCGGCCGTCGAAGAGGTTTCGTTGATTGACCGCTGAGCGGACGTCTACACGTAACTAACAATCTGGTTCTTGCTTACCGACTCCTCAGACTCACGCGAATCGAATCCATACGTCTGGGAAGAGCTAAATGGGATCTGCTCCACAATCTCGATGCCATATTCTGCGAGCGAAGCTCCGCAGCGGACACGGTTGGTCATCAAGAGTATCCGACGAATGTCGAGGTCGAGCAGGATCTGAGCGCCAACTCCAACTTCGCGTTCCATCCTGCGCTGATACTCCATAGTGTGGAGAACCTGATCGTCACAATGGATTTCGGGACACTTCATTCTATTTAAGCCTTTAAGCGCAAATCCAAGTGAACTCTGGTGCAAGTAGATCACGGCTCCAGATCCCTCTTCGGCAATCCGCTGCATCGAGGCACGCATATTCGACGCACACTCACATGATGAAGAGTGAAATGCATCGCCGGCAAGGCAACGTCTCTGCATTCGAACGATTGCCGGTCTGCTTGAAGATCCCACATCACCGCACACAAGGGCGACGTGTGACTCGCTGTCAAGATTAGAACCGTAGGTGATCCAGGAGAACTCACCAAATTCCGTTTGAAGCACTCCTGAACCAAGGCGGTGAATGAAACGCTCATGGGCCATCCGGTAGCGGATCAGTTCCGCTACTGTAATCATCTTGAGCCTGTGCTCGTTGCAGAATCGGATAAGGTCTGGAACGCGCGCCATACTGCCATCATCATTCATGATTTCGCAGATTACTCCTGCCGGGGTTAGCCCCGCCAGACGCGCCAAATCGACGGATGCCTCAGTCTGGCCAGCCCTTGCAAGGACTCCACCTGCCTGCGCCTGCAAGGGAAATACGTGCCCGGGACGTGCTAATTCTGAAGGCCGTGTTTCCGGATCGATTGCACATAGGATTGTTTGCGCGCGATCATAGGCGGAAATGCCAGTCGTCACGCCGCGACCCAGAGCATCGATCGAGTGAGTAAACGCCGTGCCGAAGTCGTGCGGTGTTCTGAACAGACATCGGGCCGAGTTGAAGATACCCAACTCGCTCCGGCGTCATGGCAAGACAAATCAGACCGCGGCCATATTTTGCCATGAAATTCACAGCCTCAGGAGTAATTGATTCCGCAGCCAGCGTGAGATCGCCCTCATTCTCACGGTCCTCGTCGTCTACAACAACAACCATACGGCCGGCCCGGATCTCTTCGACTGCACCTGGAACGTCAGTGAACGGGGGTCCTACGATCATTTGCATCGCCTCAGTATCCGCATGAGTGCTCAGTAGGCCGCGAAGCCGGATCGACGGGCTTCATCCCAGACCATCGAGAATAGGTCAGGATTTGTATATCGTCATCTAGCAATGTATTACTGCGTTCATCTAAAGTTGTCAGGGTGCCGTCATCGGATTGTCAATACGCCAGTCCAACCGTGACCGGCGCCGACGCTGCATTGCCGACTTAATCTTTGCTCCACTGTCGGAGACGTGTCCCCAACAGTCGCCTCGGCCTCCATCTGTTGTGCGGGCGATCCACTCGCATTTGGAAGACTGCTCCGCCTCACCTGCTGCCGAGGGTGGTTACCTCGCCACCATGGTGCACCGCCATACAGCGGGTAGTTTGACTGAGACTTTGTCGTCAAGGGACGAATCTGTATCCAGCCCCATAGATTGTCAGCAAATGTTTGGGATTGGCCGGGTCCGGTTCAAGCTTTTGACGAAGCTTCAGGATCTGGTTATCAACAGTCCGCGTCGTCGGATAGGAGCTATATCCCCACACCTCGTTCAATAACTCCTCGCGCGTGAACACCTGCTCGCTCTTCTCTGTGAGATATTTCAACAGTTTGAACTCGTGCGCAGTCAAATGACCGGAACCCCATTGCGTTGAACCGACATTCGTCTGAAGTCAATCTCACAATCGGCAAAGCGGTAAATCGCTGGCAAAGGATGGCAACCGCTGCCGGCGAATCGCCGCCCGAACGCGCGCCGTGAGTTCACGCGGGCTAAAGGGCTTCGTTACATAATCGTCAGCACCCAACTCGAGTAGAAGCACCTTGTCGGCTACATCGGTGATCGCGCTGAGCACGACGACCGCGACATTGTTGCGGAGGCTCTTGAATTTCTGGCACAACTCGCGTCCGGAGATATTGGGAAGAATCAAATCCAACACCACCGCTGTTGGCCGTTCGCTTCTAAACAATTGCAGGCCGGATTGTCCGTCTCCGGCGACAACAGCCGTGTATCGCTCCTCGGTAAAGATCCTTTGGAGGACTCGCTGCATGCGTGGATCATCTTCGACGATTAGAATTGTGCCGAGGCTCGCCGAAGCGGATGCCAGCTGTTAGTGTTTCTTCCGTCAATTGGCTGTCTTCTCCATTCCCTGGTACTCATGACGACGACAGGTGCAAGACCCACCAAATCACGGCCGATCCTCGGCTGCTGGCCCGACGGGCTCGGATCCGCTAATTCCACCTTCCAGTCATACGTGGACTCAACCGGTCTGCCTTCATCTGACATTGAACGATGGGCCGTAAGTACGGCGTCGCTGAGCCAGCCATCCTTCTCAGTTGATCGACAAGTGGTCCTGCCCTCACCGAGTATCTTCGCGCCAGGCCGCTCAGCAGGACGACTGCCCACAGGGGAAGAGATAGATCCAGACGATCCGTGTCCGCCATTCCGCGCACAACGACAAAGATTAGAAATGCGAACAAATAGGTCTTTGTGGAACCAGTTTCCAGGCTTCGGATCTGCCAGTACAAGCTCCCGTAAACCCCTACGAAAATACAGACGCCAGCCAATCCGTAGACATAGAATTGCTGCAATATCTCATTGTGCGCATGGGCCGCCTCGAACTTATCTGGACCGAATGTGGGGACAACCTTCCAAACCGAATCAAATCCATGTCCGAGCCACGGCTGTTGAACGCTTCGGTCATAAAATATGCCCAGATGCCCAATCGGCCAGTCAATGTCTCCGACTGATTTCCGGCATTGGCATATATCTTGAAGTAAGAGGCGAACAGAGAGGAGAAAGCCGCCATCACCAGGATCACGGCAATCGTGATCGCGACTTTCGTTTTGCGCTTCATCGACTCGATCTGTCAGCAGCAAGAAACCCTCAGCTCAGAAAAACCGCCGACAATTGTTGTCTTGCCGAGGCGAGCGAAGTACCGTGACAGCTAGCATGAAGCGCGGGTCGCACCCCATTTCCCGTCTTCCTGCGCATGAGAAATTGCGCGAAGAGAAGAGCGAATGCGCAGACATTTCCAATGTTGTTTGGGCCTAGAAGCTCTTCATCCCCCAGGCGAAGATCCGATTGCGCGGGCAAGAGCCAAACAATGATTGCGCCCGCACAGGCACCCCAAATGTAACCCTTCATCAACGAGTCAGCAACTGATTGCACTGAGCTTGCTCGAAGCATCAGTGCCACGATTGCGACATCAGCAGCCATTGCCGACCAATAGGCGATTGCGACATACAACGACGCCGCGCTGCTCCATAAGAGACTGAAACACGAGAATCCGAGGAAAAGCAACGCCCACCTTACGCTCGCGGCCTGCGTAATTTGGCTGAACGATTCACAAAATTGTCCGAGACAACAAAAGCCAGTCGACAAGAGAAGACGATATGTTCAGAGCAAGATTGAGTGCAGTTCCCGTTTGCGGTTCCGTCCCCAGAATGCGGACCGATAACAGCACCATGAAAATCCGGAATGCAAAATAGAATCCGACACCCATGGCAGAGCTCCAGCCGCACGCAAGTATCCCTTCGATCGACAATGGGGCTGAGCTTCGACGAAATGCCGGCTTGTTCCATCATCGGTGTCGCACCGTTCGCTGGGTGATATTGCGCGCGGTATTTCCCGCCGGTCTGGGACTTTCTCAGTGCTAGTGGGTATACATTTCCGGGATGCCCTGGCTCCCGGCAGGAGGAAGATGGCGGAGAAACACCACAATGGACCAGAGTTCGTCATCGCTCAGAATCCCTTTGGAACCAGGCATTCCGGAAGGCTCGGATTCCATAGTCGAGAATGTATTTCAACTGCCCATCGGAATAGCTCTGGACTTCAGGCGAAGCGAGCGACGGGATCGGAGGAGAGATGTGCTCCGCAAACGGAACGCCCGTATTCTGCCCGTCCATGCCGTGGCAAGCGACGCAGTAATGCGAGAATGCCTCCTTGCCGTCGGCACGGGTGTCGGGGGTGTCGGGCAATGGGTTCCTCTCGTTCTTATTGCCGATAAGAAGACGATGCTTGACCGTTGTCATGGTTTCTGTTTCAAGTCTTCCAGGGGAGCTGGCCTTACATCCGACGACTTCTGCCAGAAAGACCACCAGCGGTCGCTTTGAATAGTCGATTCATTTCACTCTATGACGTGTATTGTTAATACCATCGAGCCATGCCCGCTACCGCAGAAAACATAGCAATGACCAACAAAATCTCCCGTCTTTTGCGGCGTGAATTCCACCTCGGATGTACCGCCAGCCCCAACTTTTAGCGAAACATTCAAATCACGAAAGCGAAGCCCGTGAGGCACATCCACGCTCTTCAGCACGATGACCACCGGCTGCCCCTTTTTCAACGTAATGCCGCCTGGTTGAAATGCGAAGCGCTTTGCAATGATTTCAATTCGTCGAGGCGCGACTTCGGCTAACGCTTGGGTGGCAAAGCACGAGGCCGCGAGGCCCCCCGCCAAAAACATTAGCAATCCGTGCTTTCTAAGCATCACCCTCTCCTGGAATTCGTGCCGGGCCGACGACCTCGCTAGGGATTGAGAAATTGACGTAGCGCCTTATAGTCCTCGTCACTGAGGCTGGCACGTACGCGCATGTGCATCGCAATTGTGCCCGATACACTTGGCGAAAATCCTTCCGGTTCGTTATGACACCGCGAGCAGTTCTGTTCGAATACCTTTGCTCCACGATTCGGGCTCGCCGTCTTGGCCGCCTGTGAGACTGCTTTGTTCCCGGTCTGCTGTGGCGTTTCCTGGGTCTGCCCGACGGCGAATGCCACACCAGCGGTCAACGACCCTGCAAGCAGCAGAAGTCCCAACATGAACTTTTCCAGGCGCATCATTACTTCTCCTTCGGCGCACAACACCATGCCACAGGTTGTTTTGCGAACCCGACACATAACACAACGCGACACTCGTGAGGCGTCGGGGACGTTCCATGAAATGTGAGCTTACGTGCTTTGCCGCTGAGGCGTGTCACGAAACAGTCTGAAGTTTGTCACTGGATTGTCTCGGGCTATGAACGTCCCTCGGCTGAGTATCGAATCGCCAACTCGATTACCAGCACGACAATTCACTGACAATTCTGCGACTAACTTCTGACATCTGAAACATACATACGTTGGTAGTTTTAAGAAGACAGGAGCCACGTTCCATGAGTCCCTCCAGAGGTGTCAGCGGCAGATGCTCTGCGTCCGCGGTGCTTTCGCACAGCCATCTGAGTAACAGGCGATTCTTCATGCGTGGCCGGCCTGGAGTTCACGAGGACTGGCCTTTCAATGAAACGCGAAGGAATGATTTCATGAAGCTTCTGTTTAATTCCATTAAACGCAGACTCGGTGTAATCGGCCTGTTGCCGTCTTTTCGGAGGCGGGGGCCGGAAGTCAAGAAAGTTGATGCGCGCGAGGGCTACCGTCTCTGGGCCCCAACCTATGCAGTGGAAACTGCGACCAGCTTTCTGGATGACGAACTGGCGCGGACCATGCTTTATGGGTTGCCGCACAGACACTTGCTTGATGCCGGGTGCGGGATCGGTCGACGAATCAAAAATATAAACGGTGCAATTGGACTGGATCAGAGCCCTGATATGCTTGCCGTCGACGGAGCTCAAAACGTAGTGGTAGGAGATGTGAGGGCAATGCCGTTTGCATCGGAGCGCTTTGACATGATCTGGTGCCGATTGGTCCTCGGCCATCTGCCTGACGCTCTCCCCGCGTACCTTGAATTTGCGCGTGTCTGCAAGAAAGGCGGATACGTCTTCGTCACGGACTTTCATCCCGACGCAGCTAGAGCCGGTCATCGGAGGACATTCAACGCCGTGGAGGGAATCGTGCACGAGGTCGAGCACTATGTTCACATCAACCACGTTCAACTCGCTGCAGCGTCGGGACTGACGCTGGTGCGCTCGAGCGAGGGTGTCGTCGGACCATCGATTCTGAAGTTCTACGCGAAGGGTATAGGTTTGAAGGCGTACAAGAGGGATATTGGTCTGAACCTAGTATCCGCTTTCCTGTTCCGCCGATCAGGTTGCGACCTTTCGATTGGATCATCTTAAACGGCCATATCGCACGTTTGGCCTTTGGCAGCCGTCGATTTGTCAACCTCGGCGAGGTAGACGCTGATCACTCGCTCTACATAGTGCGGCAACGTGAATTGGTATTGGATCCTCGACCGCGCAGCTTTGCCCATGGTGGCAGATGCATCCCGGTTCTTGAAATGCCACATCATCGCCTCGGCAAGGGCCTCCGTATTTCTTGCAGGTACTACATGACCCTCGACTCCTGTTGTTATGCAATCCTCCACGCCGGACAGCTCCGTAGCGACAATAGGAAGACCACATGACATGGCTTCGAGTAATACCCGAGCCAGTCCTTCATTCACGGAAGGAAATACAAACACTTTAGACTTGCGATACCATTTTGCAAGTTCAGATGGAGGCAGAAATCCCAAAAGCCGCACATTCGGAAGTGCCCACTGCCTTATGAAGCGGTGCATCTCCGGCGCAACCTCTCCTATCAAAACCAGCTCAGCCTGCGGCAATCGAAGTTGATTCCAAGCCTTAAGCAGATAGGGGAGGCCCTTGGGAAGTTCCACACGACCTGCATAACACACGCGAAACAAATCGCGCGATGCGGCCGCGGATGGGGGCGCAAAGAAATGGTGATCTACGCCCGCGTTAACCGCGATGCTACGTTCGCCGTAGCCTGCTCTTTCGAAGCTTCTTCGCGCCAATTGAGACGGGACCAGAATAGCATCCGCCATTTCGAACTCCCGTTCCATTCGTCTCATCAGGGGATCAGGAAGAATCGCACGGCAATCTCTGGGATGAACGCCAAATCTCGCACACTCCTCCAGGACAGTCTCTTTCCATTCGCGGGGATGCATCGAGACTTGCTCGATGAGAATAATGGAGCCCTGTTGACGAGCTTTCCTGATACAGTCAAGGCTGTTGCCCGTCCATCCATGAAAAATTGTGGATGCTGGAACCCATTGCGAGGCGAGGCGATCCGCGTAGGCTGTTGAGGCGACCAGCGGCATATTCCATGCGCGTCCGCTTCCCGGAAGCCGCCTCCATGCCGCCCACAGAAGGCGATTCACAAGCTTGTACCGGCGGTAGCAGCGCACAAGCTTGAGAGCTTTAAGGCCATCGGGATCAAAGATTTTCAACTCAGTTGAAAAGGCCAGGATCCGCCGCAATGCTCCTCTACGCTGCAGTGCTTCGGCGACTGCTATTTGAAATGGCTGCGAGCCCAGCGACAAGGTGACGGTTAGTGGAAGGGAGGCACTCAGCATTTCTTGCTCCGCTCTTGCGCCACCGACATCGCGGCTCAAATAATTATTCTCAGTGCCCCTTGCTCTTCCATGTTGGAAAGAGAAATCTATAAACAACTGCAGTTTCCCATATATTGACATTGCCAGTCGATGCGAATTGGCGAGCATAACTGGTATTGATGCGGACCTCGTGAGGCAAGTGATAGTCCAGTCCGAAGTCGGCCTCATTGGTATTCACGGATGGCAAGCTATCGTTTGAATCTGGCTTGTCGCGCAATGTTTGCTGCATGCGAAAGATCGGCTCAAGCCTACCTAGCACACTATCGGCTCCTCCGAAATGGGAGAGACGGTAGTCTGTCTCAAACCAGTATCCCTGGGCGTGTGGTGCACGACCATATTCGGAGCGGAACTTAAAAGGGCTTTGGATCGGTTCCCACCAGACATGCACACCCTCAAAGTTCTCATGAGAGGACCCGAGAGAGCGTCCGTAGGATGCGCCCACTTCCAGCCCATGCTCGGGCAAATAAATGGCACCCCGTCCCCCGCTGGAGCGTTCTGCCTGAAAATACTGATTGGTAATATTGGCGGAATAGTACGCCGCGTAGCTAAGAGACATGTGCTGGTTAGATGCAGCGGAGCCGCGCACCATTCCGCCGACGCTGACTGCGGTGTTCATGTTTCCGAGGCCAAAAATCAGTGGCAGGTCCCCCAGGGTCTGATTCCATATCTGCGTCAGCCGCTCGTTGTAGGTTCCGAATGGTGTCAGGAATTCGCCGCCCACAAGTGTTAGACGAGGGCCTGCAATAACATCCGCCTGCAGGTAGTCCACTGTCTTAAATGAACTGGTCCTGTATCCAATCTGAGGATGCGGAGAAGCAAACTCTACAAAGGTTCCACGGCTCTCGATGAGCACGTGGCCCCCAAGTGGCACGGCGGCCACCGGTTTAATGTACGGGAAATAGGTGGTGTTTCCGCCGCTGGTACGCGTAAAAAAGCCAATCCCACCGGAGATGATTGGCACGTCTTGGGCAACACTATATCGACCACCGCCGAGTGCGGTTAAAGCAATCAGGATGACCATTGTCATTCGGGTTATGTTGGCATGTGTGAATGTGAGTGCGGATCGCTGCATAGGTGCAACAATAGCGACCTTCAATCTTCTATGTGTCTCTGGAACGTCTGAGCTTTGTCATGTGATTGTCATTTCAATCGGAGTGAACTGATCAACATCAGCCATGAATAAAAAGCGCGGACTCTCGTAACCGGCTGGGTACAACTGGCTGGAGGTGAGAGTGAGGAACACCGCTGATGTCAGGCGGTTCCGCTTCCCTGCCGACGAATTGAGGTTCAATTGATCTGGCTCAGAATCCTGGCATACCGTTCCCGCTTGGAAGGAGCCTCCGCCGTCTTCGCGAGTTGCTCTATCTCTGATTTGCTGGGCGTAAAGTTTAAGGGAAGTTTTTTCCAATAGTATTTGAGATCGCCCGAGCGCCATCGAGCATAAATGGACTCCCACGACTTTCCGGAATCGCCCGCAAATGCCAGGTTCGCTGGATTGAGCGCAAGCCTCGAGTCCTGAAATCTGCAATCGAGTGAGATTCGGAGTCTGTCGGAACGGTTCGGCGATGCCGCATGCACGGTAAGGCTGTGGAAAAGGAGCACATCGCCCGCGTTGATTGGGCCGCCAACCCAGTTGTCTCCCAGGGCTGCTCCTGCGGGAATCTCCGGAACGTGAAGATTTTCGTCCTCATGAGTCTGGAAGCCGAATCGGTGAGAACCCTCCAGAATCTGCAAAGGCCCCTCATCGGTTGGGCAGTCATGGAGGGGAATCCAGACCGTATAGCACTCAGGATCCCCATTCATGAATCGATAGTCTTGATGTGGGTGAACGGTCAAACGTTCGCAATTCGGAAAAATCAGACGTCCAATTGGCTTGGGATGGATCAGAATCTGGTCCCCTGCGATCATCATCATCATTTGTTTCAGGCGTGCGTTGTGCGGCAACGCGTGAAATGATTCCAGGTTAAAGATCTCACGATAGGTACGTTTGAATGATGGATCCGGGTCGCCGCACGCCGCTGCGGGGTTGGCGACCCGTTTCCGGGGATCATGACCGGACAGCAACCAGCCGGCGGCAGAGAGAATCGTCGTCACGTCATCGAGCAGATTCGTCAGATCCGCTGGAGGGATTAAGTCGCGAATGAGCGCATAGCCATTTGATGCGAGCTCATCTTGAAGAGAATTCGAAGTAAGCTCATGCGCTTGGACTTCGTGAAATGGCTTCATGCTTACATCCTTGATGAAATTGAATTGAGTCCTTCCTCTGCTGCGATCCGCTGCCTTGGAAGCGGATTCGACGATCTCGGTTTCGTACGCAGAGTGCGACTCGCATAGACTCCCGGCGAAATCGGCCTGCAAGATGCCACCGGATCGGATCCAACACTGCCGTAAGCGTAATGGCCACCGGAGGGGAATTTGTCTTTGCTTCGTCTTATCTTTGTCAATTGATTGTCACGGATTGTTTGCCACGCGTCCGATCAGACAAGGTTCAACATCGCGGACTGAATATTTGAGAGCAAATTCCTGCGTCGATCGTCGAGCAAGACCTGAATAACAATCGAGTGACAATCGCATTACACCTTCATGACAAGCCTTCAGGCAAGGGACGAATAGGCTGATTTAGAACGGCTTGCTCTCAGAGGTCTGTGACTTAGATGCAATCAGGTACGCTCGATCAATTCAGTGAGACGCCGGTAGATGCCGCAGGTCACGTGTTGAATCTCAACATTGCCTCGAGACAACTGCGTGGGGAGCACTTGGCGCGAGAAGCTGTACTGTTGACATTCTGCGACCCCGTGCCTGAGGGGTGCTCGCGCTTATTTGATCTGTCCTCCATGGAGTGGAAGAGGCTGTTGGCGTGGCTGGATTTCAGCGGTCTGGCACTGTACTTTATCGATCGGATTGTCGAGCTGGGTCTTTGCGATTTACTCCCTCCCTCGGTGTGCACGCGCCTCCATCTCAACCTGATCGATAACAGTAACCGAACGCGAAGTATGCTCACCGAGTCCATCGGAATTCAGGAGGAGTTTCAAACTGCCCAACTGTCGTATGCCGTCCTGAAAGGATCATCGCTCTGGCCGGCGTCAGTATCAAAACTGGAGCTTCGATCCCAGTTTGATCTCGATTTTCTCGTTGCGGAAGGCAGTGCACCGAATGCGCGAAGGCTGCTTGAGCATAGAGGCTATCGTCTCTACGCCATCAGCGGTAGGAGCTGGGAGTTCAAGCGCAATGAAAGACCGGGACTCTCCTTGAAACACCTTTACAAGAATCTTCCATCCTTCGCCGTCGAGCTGCATATTGAGCCCGGCGTCCAAGGGGTGATGTCCGCACTTGACCGGCGGGAGTGGCGCGAATTGTGCGGCATGAAGATGCCGGTGCTTTCACCCGTTGATCTGCTGTTAGGTCAAGGACTCCATGCGTTCAAACATACCTGCAGCGAATTTGCGCGCGCGGCGCACTTCCTGGAGTTTCGGCGTCACGTGCTTTCTCGACGAGATGACGAGGCCTTCTGGAAGGAGCTTCAGCGTGCAGCAGAGAAATATCCACGAGCCGTCACAGGGCTTGGGGTAGTCACGCTTCTGGTCACCCGCGTCATGGGCGATTTCGCACCCGAAGAGCTGACGAGCTGGACCGTTGATCGCCTTTCGCGCCCAATTCGGCTCTGGGTCGAGACTTATGCGAAGCGCCTTATCCTCGCCAGCTATCCCGGAAGCAAGCTTTATCTTCTGCTGCAGCATGAGCTTGAACTCGCGGGCATGCGGGGCAAGAGATCAATTCGACGGGCGATCTTACCCCTTCGCTTGCCCCCCTCGGTCATACGAGCTTTTCCGCATGAAAGGTGGTCGGTCAGGGCACGTCGTTATGCCATGCAACTTGAATTGGTTCTTACCCGTCTGACCTTTCATGTTGTTGAAGGAGTTCGTTTCGCAGTGGAGTCGCGCCGTTGGCGACGCATCAAGGAGCTTGCGCTGTGACGAACTCATTGCGGCCGGCCGCTCTGGCATTCGATGCCATCGCTCTGGCCTTTGACCAGCGTTTCGGGGCATGGCTCAGCGTAGCGGCACAGCGTCGCGCGGTACATGCGGCATTGCGCAAAGAGTTTCCCGCTCGAGGCCATCTTCTGGAACTCGGCGGCGGCACCGGCGGAGACGCAGCGTTGCTTGCAGAGTCCGGCTACGATGTGCTCCTGACCGATCCATCACCCACCATGGTTAAACTGGCAAAGACCAAGTTATCGCCGTTTGGTTCACAGGCTCAAATCGCGGGCGGCGAAGAACTGGAGGAGTTTGCCACCCGTCATATTGCCGGCGGAGGAGAACTTTTCGATGGCGCATTCTCCAACTTTGCGCCCTTAAACTGTGTGGTCGATCTCGGACCAGTGGCACGCGGGCTGGCACAGTTGCTCAAGCCTGGCTCCGCAGCGATGCTTGTATTCTTCGGCACATCCTGCCCTGCAGAGATTCTTACGGAATTGCTGCGCAAGCGTCCAGACCACGCGCTTCGTCGTCGCAAGCGCGGCCAGGTGCCAGCTCAACTCTCCAAGCGTGAATTCTTCATCGTGTACCATCGCCGAGCGACTCTGGTCAGGACCTTTGCTCCCTGGTTTGTGTTGGAAAAGCGCCTCGGCATCGGCGTAATGGTCCCTCCGTCGGCGGCCGAGCCCTGGATATCCGGGCAACCTAGATTGCTTCGGGCCTTAGAGGCACTCGATCGGGTTCTTGCCCGTCCTCTAGCGATGTTCGGAGATCACGTTCTATACCAATTTCGCCGAACGGACGTGCGATATCGGCCAGAGGAGAGAGCCTAGTTGATACATAAAGCAAATTGCTGACGTGCTCCTTCCGACTCAATGGGCAGATTTTCGCTTGCTGGCCTTTGAAGGCACCTACACTGACCGGAGTTCAAGAGAAACGGAAACAGCGCTGGCGCTGATTCTGGGCGACATCCACGAAGCCCCTCCAATCGTGCGTATTCATTCCCAATGCGCCACAGGGGACATCTTTCACTCCCTCCGGTGTGATTGTCATGACCAGCTCCATCTGGCATTGCGCGTGATATCGAAGCAAGGCACAGGTGTCATCGTCTATGAACATCAGGAGGGGAGAGGTATCGGCTTGATGGAGAAGCTACGCGCCTATCAACTACAAGACCAGGGCTTGGACACGATCGAAGCTAATCTTCGCCTTGGACACCCAGTCGATCTTCGGAACTATGCGCTTTGCGTAGAGGTACTTCATTTCCTCAAGATTCGTACACTCCAGTTGATGACGAATAACCCAGACAAACTCGCGGCCGTTCAGTCATCGGGAATAGAGATCGCAAGGCTCTTGAGCGCGGAGGTGCCGGGCAATCCCCATTCTGCCAACTATCTCGCTACCAAGCGCGAAAAGATGGGCCATGTGTCGAGCACGTCAACCGAATTGCTGGTTGCTAAGGCGCACTCGGATTCCAGCAGGTCACGCGGCAATGCGGATCACATCGCCAGTAAGCCGGACATCGCTACATTGACATTCGCGCAGCTTTCAAATCGTTAAGGTATGACATTGACTTGACAATTCCGCGACAACTCCCCGAACAGATTGAATTAGCTTCCTCGTAAATCCCGAGGTGGACCATGGTACAGGTTTTACTTACTCACTCCTACCATCTTCAGTTTGATCCCAAGCAGATGCGCAAAATGCAACCATACATGCCGATAGGCACGCTCTATGCAGCCACGGCTCTGCGGGCGAGCGGCATCTCGGTTGCGGCTTTCGATTCCATGTTTCGAGATCCCTCGGCGGAATTCAGTTCGGCGCTCGAACAGCATCGGCCGAAGATCGTCGTTGTCTACGAGGACGATTTCAATTTTCTCTCGAAGATGTGTCTTACGCGGATGAGAGATGTTGCGTGGGAGATCGCCCAGGCGGCACACGCAATCGGCGCGATCACCGTTGTACACGGATCCGATTCCACGGACAACCCATTGCTTTTTTTGGAGAATGGTTTCGACTATGTGCTGTGCGGGGAAGCTGAGCAAACCCTTTCGCAGCTTTGCAGTTCCATTCTCAACGCGAAAGAGGTGCAGCAATTGGATGGCATGGTGAGGCTCGACGAAGATGGCACTCTCGTGCGAAGTCCGCGCCGATTG
The DNA here is from genome assembly GCA_963830285.1 of uncultured Acidobacteriaceae bacterium. Classification (GTDB taxonomy): domain Bacteria; phylum Acidobacteriota; class Terriglobia; order Terriglobales; family Acidobacteriaceae; genus Telmatobacter. The sequence goes on along the minus strand of CAWHLU010000001.1, from coordinate 16,185 downwards.
GCGACGAACCCGGCCTGGTCAGAGCTTCCCCTGCCGGCGCGTGAACTGATAGACATGGAGGCATACCGGGCCGCATGGACAAAGGCTCACGGGTACTTTTCAACCAGCATGGTGTCGAGTCGGGGATGCCCTTTTAGCTGCAACTGGTGCGCGAAGCCAATTTCAGGCAACAGGTTTCATTTGCGCTCCGCTTCCGCTGTTGCGGAGGAGATGAGACTGCTGAAGGTATCAGGCGGAGTACAGCATATCTGGTTTGGCGATGATGTCTTCGCTTTGGATCGGCATTGGGTCAAGCGCCTTGCCGAGGAAGTGACTAGAAGAAATGCAGCCCTTCCCTTCAAGATTCAGTCCCGCGCCGACCTCATGAGTGAAGCGACTGTCCAGCACCTGAAAACAGCCGGGTGCGCCGAAGTTTGGATGGGAGTCGAATCGGGATCGCAAGCCGTCCTCGATGCCATGGACAAAGGTTTGGAACTGAATGCGGTCCACTCTGCCCGTCGCTTACTGAAGGAGGCAGGGATTCGCGCCTGTTTCTTCCTGCAGTTTGGCTATCCAGGCGAGACCTGGACCGAACTGCAGGAGACTATCACATTGGTCCGCGAGATGCGACCAGATGAAGTGGGAATTTCTTTCTCGTACCCTCTTCCAGGAACATCGTTTTATGAACGCGTGCAGGCACAGCTTGGACAGAAAAGGAACTGGACCGACAGCGATGATCTCTGCATTATGTTCAAGGCGGCATATAAGACCGATTTCTATCGCGCGGTCCGCGACGCGCTGCATGCGGAGGTCGATTCATGGCATGAGTCCGAGGCTATGCACGAGACAAGCGCTCAGCTGGAGACATTGTGGTCCATCGTCGATGGACTGGAGCCAGTAAGCCGCGATCCGGACGCCTTCTCATTTCAAAGCTACGCATCTGCATTTGCATCGCGCGCCTTTGTGTCCGTCGAGCAATTGGCGCCCGTCAGCGAGGGTTGAATGCCGATGGCACCTCAGACAGGGCGGGTACACACAACAGAGGGAATGAGTACATCCGACCCTCCTATGCAAACGGAATCGACGACACTCCTCTCCGATGACTCTGCCTTTCAGGGCATACTCCCGCAATGTCCCCGGTGCAAGGCAAATATCGACCGACTCGATTGCGAATTCTGTGGACTCCGCATGCCGGTCAAACGTGGGATCGTAGGCGCATTACCACCAGACCGGGCGGCGCACTTTGCGCAGTTCATAAAAGACTACGCGCATATAAGGACGGCGGAAGGCAGATGGAGCCAGGATGATGATTTTTATCTGGGTCTTCCCTATGAGGATACTTCGGAGAAAAATAGCCAACAGTGGGAGATCAGGGCGCGCAGCTACGACTATCTTGTGAAGCACGTTTTGAATCGCAGTCTTCAACCTGATGGCAATCGAATCCTGGATCTTGGCGCGGGAAACTGTTGGATGAGCTATCGATTGGCGGTGGCCGGATATCGGCCGTGCGCCGTGGACTTGCTGACAAATGATCGCGACGGGCTCGGAGCGGGCGAACATTTCCGCAACTACCTGCCCGCATTATTTCCACGATTTCAAGCAGAACTGGCGCAGCTGCCGTTTCAGGATGAGCAATTTGATGCGGTCATATTTAATGCATCTTTCCACTACGCCGAAGACTACGTTGCCGCTCTGCGCGAAGCACTTCGATGCGTAAAACGCACTGCACTGGTGATTATCAGTGACACTCCATGGTATTCCTGCGATGAGAGCGGAAAGAAAATGGTAGCGGAACGCAGGTCCTCATTCCTTAAGTGCCATGGAACTGCTTCGGATTCCATCGAGAGTCTTGAATACATGACAGACGAGCGTCTCCAATCTCTCGAGGAGAAGTTTGGCATTCGGTGGATGATTTATCGCCCTCGATATGGATTCCATTGGGCAATCCGACCGTTAATTGCATGGCTCAATAACCGGCGCGAGCCATCGCGGTTCCGCATCTATGCCACACGAAAGCCGTGAATGGGACTGCCTTGCGGTGCACGCGCCGAGCGCATTCGGCTATCCGAGTGGACCGCATCACTGTCAGCGTTTGCTGAGCCGGGGCTGTGGTTGTCCGGCAGAAGAAGATTTCGCGCCATGCTGGAGAATTGTCTTTTGAATGCGCACGATCAGATCGCAATTTGTGGAGCTCGATACGCTGTGGGATCGAGAGAGACGGTGCGCGCATCAATGCAAATCATCGGTGACCGCGTGGCCCGTGTTTGTACGATCGCAACTGCTCTACCCGAGACCGTCACAGAGTCCGCAGATCTTGACCTGAGCGGATGGTTGATCCTGCCAGGCTTCGTGAACGCGCACGATCACCTGCACTTTTCTCTTTTCCCAGAAGCGGGTTATATACCTCGGTTTGCGCCGGCCTACGTCCGAAAAAGAAGTAATGGCGGATCATCGGCCACACCCCAGCCCTATCTCTGATGCACAATCAGGGTTGCCAATGGTAATTTCCAGAGAAGATCTGGTAGGCTACGTAGAAAGCACCTGTAGCCACGTAGATCCAGGCGAACGTCATGTGCCATTGCAGCGCGCCGCCGAGCCAGCCGCCCAGGGCCAGAGATTTTGGAACATGCAGTAAGTCGCGCTGAGGGATCTTCGAGCCAAAGCTCGGAAAGGCCCGGAAGATTTGCAGGCCGCTTCCAGCCATCACAAAGAGCGACACCGCGTATTCAGCCAGTGGCACAAATGCACAGCCCAAGGATGCTCGTGGGCTGTCTCGGATAAATGGCCTTTCCGCAGGCCTCCCGACAGCGGCCGACTCGGAATGGGCTGTGCAGTTTGATGATTGCCATTGAAATGTGCCAAGCCTAGAGCCCGTAGTAAGCGGGGTAGCCTTGGTCCTCCCAGTAGCCAGTTTTCGGAACGACATCCGTAACGCGCAGGCTCGTCAAATATTTAGCCTGCTTGTAACCAATCTTGGTTGGCACGCGCAGCCTGAGAGGCGCGCCGTGTTCTCGTGTCAGCGGCTGATCGTACATCTCGTAGCACAGAAGTGATTGCGGATGGAGAGCAGAAGCCATGTCCAGGGATTCGTAGTAATCGTCAGCGCATTCGACATAAAGGAATTTTGCGTCTGGCTTTGCGCCGACGAACTGCAGGAAGTCGGAGATACGCGCTCCGCCAAATCTTCCAATTACGTCCCAGCCTTCCACGCAAATGTGCCGCGTGTTCTGCGTCAGTTTCGACAGAGACTGGATTTGCGCCAGTGTGTACTCTCCAGGTCGTCTGACATCGCCGCTGACCGTGAGAGTCCACTTTTTGAGATCCACTTCGGGGTCATCCACTTCGTACGTGTTGACGTAAAATTTTTCCGAGGGGCTCAGTTCGCTATCGGCGAACGTGGGCGCCAGATGATCGCGCCGAAACCATTTTGCGGACGCCCAGTCGGTGAAATTGACACCGCCGCCAGCGGGGGCGCGACCTTCGGAATCGCGAAAGCACCCACAACCAGCAGTGGCGATAGCTTCAGCAGCTCGCGGCGATTCAATGATCTGGGCTTTTGCCGGTTCGCGAGATCAGGCATATTTATTCCCCGATGTATCCGCCCAACGACTTCGATTCATAGGTCCGAAGATGGGCGTCAATCCTCTGATTCCGCAAACGCGAGAAAGTTTCACTGAAAGAGTGGCTCGCACAGGCTATTGGGAGAGCGAACGCAAATGACGAGCGGAGCGAACTCGGCGATCGTTGGGCAATCTGAAGGTTACTGATTGGGGGCGTAGTATCCGGTCTTGGCGTAGATGCTGAGAGGCGGCAAACCCTTGGGAGGCGCCAGTTTAACCTTGATTTTTCGCCAAGCGCCGTTGTGCCGGACGTTGCCCGGTTTGTATCCTAGGACGTACTGATTGCGTAGCTCCGATCCATTTTGGCGGCGATATCCGGCAGCTCATTTAGGCTCGTCACGGCAAAGACGCGTCCGCCGGTAAGCCCAGTGATTTCGGAGAGCAGCGTAGGACCATAGAGTTCCTCCGGGGTTCGTCCCCGATCGTTGGCATCGAACAAGCCGATAGAGTACAACTGGCAATCAGCCTCCTTCACAAAATTTCGAACGTCTGACTCTGTAAACCGGCTATGATTATCGCCACCATCCGATATGATGAGTAACGCGCGTTTGCTGTTTTGTGCGCCCCTCATTTGGCTCAGACCGAGGTAAATCGCGTCGAAAAGTGCCGTGCGGCCTCGCGCGGTGGTGTATGACATCCCGTTCTGCAGATCATCGATATTGGAAGTAAAGGGGCGAGTCAGCTCTGCTCGATCACCAAAACCGCCAGAAAGAATTCATCCCGCGGATTGGCGGTTTGCAGGAACTGAACTGCCGCTTGCCGCGCTTTCTCCAATTTATCCGACATGCTGCCGCTCATGTCGAAGATAAGGCCTATGGAAATCGGCACATCTTCGCTCGAGAACGCGATGATCTCCTGTTCGATCCCATCCTCAAAGACACGGAAGTTTTCCCTCTTGAGGCCTGTCACCAGCCGACCGTAGGGATCTGTCGCCGTGACATTGACGAGCGCAAGCGCCACCTCCGTTCGAATGGCCTCGCCGGCGAACTTTGCTTGCTCGGGAGGGCCGGTGGGCGTCAGAGGGCCGGCGACCTGTGCCAGGGCGGGAAACCCGAACAGAGCACAAGCGGCCAGTGTCAAAGATCGCAGGCTTAATAAAAGGTATTTCTTCTTCATATAAGATTGTCTCAATAGAGTGCCTCACCTGTTGCATCGAACTAATCAGGAATAAGTCCCCCGGTTTGCTAAAAGTGTTGGAGAGTCTCTCGTCCCCTTGAAATATTGGACGCCTTATGGCAGACTTGCGCCCTTTTTTCGATTTCCAATATCACGAAAGCTCGCGACGAGCTGCGCTCATTCAAGGACTAACCATAGAGATTTGCCTCGAAAGTGTCAGATACGCCGCCACCGAAAACGTTACACCGTTGAACACGCCTTGGTTTCGGCGCAGATTTCTGAATTGCTGGGTGAGAAGTCACTCGACTGGTAGGGGCGCATTTTGTAACTTTCTCTTGGTCACGGAATCAGAAAGGGGATACACAAATCGGCAGCATCTTTGGGAAAGTAGCAATCGAGGGCAAGGAACGGACGATGTCGTGAATAAAATTGTGCAAGCTGATGCGTCGCCAGACCTGAGACAATCCGAAACCATCGATTTGCCTGAGGCAGAGGCGATTCGATTGGCTCAACAGGGTGACGCCTCGGCGTTCGAATGCATATATCGGTTGCACAGCAGGCGCGCGTATAACTTGTGCTTGAGAATGGTTGGAAACGCAACCGAAGCCGAAGACCTGACCCAAGATATCTTCTTGCAAGTGTTCCGTAAGATCCGCACGTTCCGCGGCGAAGCGGCCTTTTCAACATGGTTGCACCGACTGGCTGTCAATATCGTCTTGATGCGCCTGCGCAAGAAGAAACCTGCGCAGACCTCGTTAGAGGAGGCCATCGGCCCGAATGAAGAAATTGGTAAGCCACCCAAAATTTCGGAGGACCCGACCTCCGACTTTCTGGCCTAATGGATCGGTTAAATATAGACCGTGCCGTTGGGCAGCTACCATTGGGTTATAGGTCGGTCTTCATCCTCCACGACGTCCAAGGCTATGAGCACAATGAAATTGCAGAGATCTTGGGCTGCACAGTCGGCAATTCGAAGTCGCAGTTACACAAGGCTCGCATGCGGCTGCGCCAAGAGCTGCATGGAGACAGACCGCAATTAAATTGTTCAGTTGTCTATGCCGATCGTTAGCAATATGTGCGCTCGGAACCCGAAGCGAAAGAGGTCAAATGTGGGCTGGACCTATAGCTGCTCGTACCGCGAGACGATCTCCGTATGTTATGGATTTAACAGGCCGACGGAATTTTGGCAAATCACAACGGCTAACTCGTGCATGAGCACCTCGTCGTTGCCTGAAGGATTGCTGCGCATTCCACAAATGTGGCCACGATAAAACCAAACAATGAGTCTAATAACTCCCCAAACCTCACCACTCGTAGTAACTGTGTTGAGGCATTGTAAGTGGATTGTTAACACCGGTCGTATCTTTAATACCCGGAAGCGCGAACCCTTGATGGTGATCCCAAGCAGTTTTAAAGGACCGTGCCGAAAAAACGTCTCCCGCCGCATTCGATACGGAGCCTGAGGGCTACGATGGATCACATAGACTCGAATTGGCTCAAGGCCCTGGATTCAGGTTGACCCAGACATGTAGAATCCATTTATCGCCGCAATAGGCGTTTATGAGATGAGACCCAGTAACGCAAGAGAGAAGAAATCCGGGAGAACGCCTACCGTTTCTCGCGAAGCCAGTTCTGCTGAGTCGGCGGAGCAGCGCGTCCGCATTCTTCTCGAAGTCAACAACTCGATCATTACGAAATTGAGTCAGGGCGAACTATTGCTTGCCGTGTGCGCCGCTTTGCAAGGTGTTCTACCTTTCAATCGCTCCGCAATCACTCTCTATGTCCCGGAACGCGATACCCTCCTCATTTTTGCCCAGAATGATGAGTATGCCTCGGAGTTCTTCTCCGTTGGGAGAGAGCTCGACCGACGCGATAGCCATGCCGGTTGGGCGTTTGACCATCAACGGCCGCTGATCCGTCGAAATTTGGACAAGGAGAGCGAATCGTCTACCGAACGCTTGCTCGCGGAGCAGGGAGTGCGTTCGATTTGCGTCACTCCACTGATCGTGGCCGGCAAAAGCATTGGGACGCTGAACCTCGCCAGCAACAAAGCCGATGAGTACTCGGAGGCAGACGGAGAGCTGTTGCAGGAAGTAGCCAACCAGGTCGCTCTCGCTGTGGAGAACATGAAGGCATATGAAGAAATCCGCGCACTCCACGCCAAGCTGGAAAAAGAAAACGTTTACCTGCGCGAAGAAATTCGCTCGGAGCACAACTTCCTGGAGATCGTTGGCAGCAGCGCCGCATTGCGGGAAGTGCTCGAAAAGGTGGAGCGGGTCGCCCCCTTGGACACGACGGTTCTGATCTATGGAGAGACAGGTACGGGCAAAGAGCTCATTGCACGCGCCATCCATGATTGCAGCAACCGCAAGAGCCGGACACTCGTGAAATTGAATTGCAGTGCCATGTCAGCTGGTCTTGTCGAGAGTGAGCTGTTCGGCCATATGAGAGGCGCCTTCACCGGTGCTTTGGAAAGGCATATCGGCCGGTTCGAGCTGGCGGATGGCGGAACCCTTTTCCTCGACGAGGTCAGCGAGTTGCCGCTCGAAACACAGGTTAAGCTGCTGCGCGTGCTGCAAGAAGGGGAGTTTGAGCCGGTCGGGAGCAACAAGACAATTAACGTCAATGTCCGAATCATCGCGGCGACAAACCGTAACCTCGAGGAATGTGTGGCGGCGGGCCGGTTTCGACCCGATCTCTTCTACCGTTTGAACGTCTTCCCGCTTGAGCTTCCACCGCTTCGCAATCGTCGCTCCGACATTCCACAACTGGTAGGTTTCTTTCTACAACGGTTCGCGAATAAATTTGGCCGGAAAATTGACTCCGTCCAGAAAGAAACGATGGATCTGTTGATAGAATATCCCTGGCCGGGTAATATCCGCGAGCTTCAGAATATTATCGAGCGTGCAGTTGTACTCGCATCAGGGCTCGTTCTCTCGGTTGACCCCGCGTTTCTACCCAGAACCCCCGCGTTGGGCGATCTTAGCCACGTATCCTCTGCCAAACTTCCAAAAGCTGATCCCCCAATTGCGGAGAACAGCGCCCGGTCGACGGAAACTTTGTTCCCTAGCCTGGAGCACATGGAACGCGATCACATCCTGGCCGCTCTGAATCGAACTGCGGGAGTGATTGACGGACCAAAGGGCGCGGCAAGAATTCTGAATCTCCACCCGAACACGCTCCGCAGCAAAATGACTAAGCTAGGCATTGACCGCAGGCGCCACGATATATCGTGATGCAACTAGCCTCCACGAGGCTTCGTGCCGATCCACGAAATGCCGTGATAGTGCTGTCGGCGTGGTTTCGACTTGCTCGCTCTAAGCCGTTTAAAATCAGGCGAAAGCTTTTTGCCCAAGCGGCCGGTGCTTTGGCCCACCTCGTGCCATAACATTTACGGAAGTCAAGACCTAGCCGCTTTTGACGAGCAAGAACGAGTATAGAGAGGTTACAAATGACCGCATTAACGCACGTGCCGCATGTTCCCCAAGTTGCCGACAAGGACGTCGACGACCCTGAGTTGCGCCGGGTCATTGCGGGTGCTGCAGTAACGAAGAGCCCGCCGCAGGCTTGGTACCGAACTATGGGTCACAATCCCGAAGTGGCGAAGGCCTTCGCAAGCTACTGGGACATGCTCCACCGCGGCGGCTCTGTGCCTCACGAAATCAAGGAACTAGCGCGCATCCAGATCGCCCAGATGATCGGCTGCGAATTCTGCGCGCGGCAAACCTCTCCGCTCGCTGCATCCATCACCGAGGAAGAGAAAACAAGCTGCGCGCTGCCGAACTGGGAGCATCCAGACCCCAAGACGCGCGCAGCTCTGCACTACGCGCGGACTCTCACACTCGACGATGGTAAAGACGCGCAAGTATATGAAGAGTTGAAGAAATATTACAGCAACGCGGAAATCATCGAGCTATCCGCATTTTTTTGCCTGACGGCGGGTGGCAACCGCATGGCTAAAAGCTGGAGCATTGAGCCGCACGGCGAAGTTTCCGCAATTCCGGCGAGAACCATGTCGATTCATAGAGTGGAAGCGCGAGAATCGTCAAATCAACCCTTGCTCTTGGAAACCCAAGCAAAGTAACCAGCTACATCGAGCGGCAGGGCGGCGGACCTAGGAATTGAAACCCATTGGGGAGGAGTGGTCGATGGCGGTAGAGCTTTCACGGCGGGACGCCAATAAGTTCCTGATCGGGTTGCCGGCCTACGCAATGGTATCAGAGCTATCCAATACCCTGATGCCAACCGAGGAATCCAAAATCAGCGCCGCGGACCCTCACCCGAGGAAGCGCATCGCGGTTCTCGATACAGAGATCAGTTATATCGACGCAGGGAGCGGCGATCCCATCGTATTTCTCCATGGCAATCCTACTTCTTCCTACCTCTGGCGTAACATCATCCCATACGTCAGCAAACTCGGGAGATGTCTGGCGCCTGATATGGTTGGAATGGGTCAATCGCGAAAGTCGCCCACGAAATCTTATCGGTTTGTCGATCATCAGCGGTATCTCGATGCGTGGTTCGACGCTTTGGGACTCACAAAAAATGTGATTTTTGTCGTACACGATTGGGGCTCGGCCCTGGGCTTCAATCGAACATTTCGCTACCCCAGTCAAGTTCAAGGGATCGTCTATATGGAGGCGATTCTCCAATCTCGCCGGTGGGAGGAGTTAGGTCCCAACTCCCCGTTCCACGCGCTGCGCTCGGACAAGGGAGAGCACATGGTGCTCGACGAGAATTTCTTCGTGGAGGTCATGCTCCCGAGTGGGATCTTGCGCAAACTTAGCGACGAAGAAATGGCAGTCTACAGGGCACCTTACCGCGAGCGCGAGTCTCGGCTGCCAACGCTGGTCTGGCCGCGCGAGATTCCAATTGATGGCGAGCCGCCCGATGTTGTCGCGATTGTTGAGAAATACGGGAAATGGATGTCCCAGTCCACGCTCCCAAAGCTTTTCTTTATCGGCGAACCCGGCAGAATCTTAGTGGCCGGTCGGGGTCGTGAATTTGCCCGATCATGGCCAAACCAACAGGTGGTGACTGTAAAAGGAGTCCATTACTTGCAGGAAGACTCTCCAGCGGAGATCGGGGCCGCGCTCGTGGCATTCGTGAAAGGTATTCGTACTTAGCTGGTGTTTCAGGGGAAAAGTCGTGAAGATCACGCAGCAACAAATCGAGAGGATGCCCAAATGAACCGCCGCGATTTCCTACGTTCCGCTGGCATCGCATCCGCAAGCCTTGCAATACCAGGGACGACGCGTTTGTTTGCCGGGAGTACCATACCCGGCGGTTGGCGGACATTTGAAGTGACCACGCGCGTTGAAGTTCTCAATTCTTCCGGAGCTACACGCGTGTGGCTGCCGGCGGCCCTCATGGGGGAAACGCCTTTCCAGCGGACATTCACAAATCGCTTCCACGCCGAGGGCGGTAGCGCGCAAATGGTCGAAAGCAAGCCCGACGCCTTGGGAATCGTCGCCGCAGAATTTCCAGCCGGGGTGAAGCCTGTCCTCACGCTCACGAGCCGGATCGCCACGAGGAACTATTCCGTTGATCTTAACACGCCCACTAAGGCTCCGAGAGTGGACCCGACGGAATTGCGCTATTGTCTGCGACCGACAACGCTGCTGCCAACGAATGGCATTGTGAAGACAACCGCGGACGAAATTACCGCGGCGCCGATACCGACATCGAGAAAGCCCGCGCGATCTACGATTGGATCGTCGACAATACCTTCCGGGACCCGAAGACACGTGGCTGCGGCGTCGGCGACATTCGCTTCATGCTGGAGTCGAGGGATCTGGGTGGCAAATGCGCCGATCTCAACGCGCTCTTCGTCGGGCTGGCGCGGCCGCAAGCCTTCCAGCGCGCGATGTTTACGGCATACGCGTCGGAAAATCGGAGCTCGGATACAAGAGCCTTGGCACATCGTCAGAAAACGTGACGAAAGCCCAACACTGCCGCGCGGAAGTCTACCTCACCGCCTACGGCTGGGTTCCGGTCGATCCCGCGGACGTGCGAAAGGTCGTGCTCGAGGAGCCGCCCGGAAATCGTGCGCTGAGTGACGACACGGTGAAGAGGGCTCGCGCTCGGCTCTTCGGGTCGTGGGAAATGAACTGGATCGCCTACAACATCGCGCAGGATGTCGCGCTTCCGGGTTCAAGCGGTGCGCCCATCGGTTTTCTGATGTATCCGCAAGCGGAAACCGCTGACGGCCGGCTGGACTGCCTGGATCCCGACAACTTCAAATATGAAATTACGTCAGAAGAAGTGTGAAGGCTTTGATTTTTTTGACTTGCTGGATTGGTCCAGCAAGCCAGCTTTATGTTGACGCGCTCGGCAGTTCTCGATACAACGAACGTAGTTGAAGTGGGACATTCAGGAGGGGACATGATGAGAATGAACTTCCCCGTAATTTGTATGGTGGCGTTTTTTTTCGCTGGTGGAGTGACCATGGCAAGTCAAGCGGATAGTCCGAACTCCGGATCGTGGTCCGGCGTCATCATGAACAGTAATTGCACTGCGGACGAAGCCTTTGCCGAGGCTCCCAAGTGCACCGAGAAAGATGTGCCCGGCGCAAAACTTGTTTTGTATGACGATACCACCCGGCAGATGTACTTGCTCGACCCTCAGGATCAGGCCATTGGGCATCTGGGGGACAGCATGACCCTCACCGGGACACTTGAGGGCAATACCGTCCACGTGGCGTCTTTGAAGATGCACACTTCGATTGGCCTGGCAGTCGGTCAGAAGGCGCCCGCATTTCTCGGCTCGCGACCAATTCGGCCAGGAGCAAACGCTGGACACTTTGAAAGGGCCGAAGGGAACGGTTCTTTTATTTTTCCGTTCCGCCGATTGGTGACCCTACTGCAAAGCGCAGCTGGTCGAGCTGCAAAACGCAAAAGCACGATTCGAGAAACAGGGGATCAAACTGGCGGCCATCAGCTATGACAGCGAGGAAATACTGAAGTCCTTCGCCGACCGCCGCAAGATCGAATTTCCTTTGCTCGCTGACCCGGATTCGAAAACGATCCGGGCCTACGAGGTTTTGAACGCCGAGGCGACCGGACAATTCAAGGGCATGGCGCGGCCGGGGTATTTCTTCATCGATACCAAAGGCGTGATTCGGGAGAAATTCTTCGAAGCGAAGTACCGGCAACGATTTTCCGGAAACAATGTGATTGGCAAGCTCTTCCCGGAGTTGGGCGACGAAGTCACCGACAATGTCGAAGCCCCGCACCTTACTCTCGCCGTCGAGCAGTCCGACCGAACAGCGCTTTCCCGGCGGCCGCATTACGCTTGACCGCCGAAGTGCAGCTTCCGCCTGACGTACATGTTTACGCGCCGGGGTTCAGGGCTATAAGCCAATCGCCTTGTGATGGAGCCCTGCCGGGAATGGAGTTCAAGCCGGCGAGTTATCCGCGCGCTAAGATTCTTTATCTTCCGGCGATTAAAGAAAGTGTGCCTGTTTTCGAGGGAAGTTCCGCATCACGCAGGATCTGGAAGTAAGCTCCGCTGCGGAGTTCAGCAGTTCGCTGGGGACGGACGGAAAAACCTTCACGATCGACGGGAAAATCGACTATCAGGCTTGCGACGGCAAAGATTTGCTTTTTTGCCGACGTCGGTTCCGGTACTGGCAGCTCAAGTTCTGCCTCTCGATCAGCAGAGAGCTCCGGAGGCCATTCGGCACAAGTAGAAGCGTCGGCCCATTCGTCCTTGACCTAGAGCGACCACAGGAGGCAGCCGTGGCGGAAGTCGCATACGTTTCCAAAGTTCGTATCGAGCGAAAGGTTGGTCCCATTCGGATCGCCTACTTGCCCGGTGAATCGCAACCGGTCGTCTTCAGCGTTCACGGGGCCATCGCGGAGCACTACAAAGTCGATCCTGCCAAGCTCACCGAGTCTCATGCTTCCACGATCGACTACGTCATCGCCGCGACCGCCGGTTGAATGCTCGGCACATTTGGAGGCGCGCTGGAAGCGCGCCACATCGATGCCAGTAACGGGAAGCTCGTGGGCGAAGTGACCGGCGAAGTAGAAGCGGAGGAAGGTGTGCTCGTCATACGCCGCATCCATTTGGCCATGCGGCTGGTTGCGCCGGAAGAGGCCGCCGAAACTGTGGAGCGCGTGCACGGCCTGTACGCCATGCGCTGCCCGCTCTATCGAACATTGCACAACGCCATTCAGCTCACATCGTCTTTCACGCTGGAAAAACCGGAGGCTTAACTTGGGAGCTGTCTTCGAGAAATTTGCTGGACGAAAGAGCGTTCGGCAAACAGGGATTCTCGAACCCGCCAAAGCTGAACTGCCGCCGCTCTGAGCGCTGGAACTGATGTCGTTTGTAGTTACAACTGAGCCTGATTCAATCCAATTCGGATTAGGAGTCAATTATGCAGGTTTCGATTCTTGCTGCGTTTGTGGCTGGTCTGATTTCATTTCTCTCCCCTGTGCGTGCTGCCGTTAGTGCCGGGTTATGTCTCGATGCTCTCGGGAATCGGGGTCGAACAGTTGCGGCGAGGGGAAAAATCCAGGGGAAGCCTGCTCGTATCTTCATTTGCTTTTGTCATGGGTTTCTCGGTGGTGTTCATAGCCTTCGGGGCGTCGGCTAGCGCGGTAGGCCAATTTCTCCTGCAAAACAAGAACCTTCTAGCACCTTTCGCTGGAGCCATTATCGTGCTGTTCGGTCTCCACTTAATCGGCCTGCTTGGACGAATTCCAGTGCGGGCGGGTCTGATCGTAGGCGCGCTGCTTGCATTGGCCGGTGTGGCGGTCTGGATGCGCTCTGGTGAAAATGCACCCGCATTGTTCGGACCGGCGCAACTGATTTCTGTTTCGCTCATTTTTCTAGCTGGGCCGATGCTGACTCGCTGGCTCAACCGCGACGTGCATTTCCGCGATCTCGGAGGCCAAGCCGGCAGGACCCCAACGCTGGGCCGTTCGCAGGTGTCGTAAGCGGTTTCCTGCTGGGGTTTGCGTTCGCGTTCGGCTGGACGCCGTTATAGGCCCGATTTTAGCTGGCGTCCTGGCCATGGCCGCGACGAGCGAGACAATATCTCGCGGCGTTTTCATGCTCGCCGTATACTCGGTTGGCTTGGCTATCCCGTTTCTACTAACGGCCCTGGGCATCAATCAATTCCTAGGGTTCTATCAGCGGTTCCGTCGTCACTTGCACGCCGTCGAGGTTGGCAGCGGCGTCCTATTGCTCGCCGTAGGCTGTCTGATTTTCGTCAACCGGCTGACTTTGCTATCGGGCAAACTGACTTTTCTGAACGGCTTTGTCAAGTGAGGAGCATCAGCAAATGGGCTGCAAGCTTCTGAACGTGAGATGGGCAATCGGCATTGCGTTGCTCCTCGCATTGCTTGGATGCGGGCATGGAACCGAGCCCCAAGGTACGAAGCAACCCGATGGAGTCGCCCGTGCCGTGGCGCCCGAAAGCAGCCTGCAGATCCCTACACTGGAGGGCTCGACCGTCACAGTCGATCAGTACAGGGGGAAAGTTGTCCTAGTAAACTTCTGGGCCACTTGGTGTGCGCCATGCCGCACGGAAATACCCTGGCTGATCGAATTCAATCAGAAATATGGCCCGAAGGGCCTTGTGATCCTCGGCGTCGCGATGGATGACGAAGGGAATAAAGTCGTTCAGCCGTATGTGCAGAGCCAGCGTTTCGACGTGAATGGCCATCCCGAGGCGATGAGTTACCAGATCCTGCTCGGCAACACCAAAATCGCCGACAAATTTGGCGGCATTCTGGGTATGCCGACAAGCATGCTCTATTCACGCGACGGAAAGAAAATCAAGACGATCGTCGGCTTGATCGACCACGACGACCTTTCTAAAACCCTTGACAGTCAACTTTGACTTAGGGGCATTGCAAGGCCAGTTTTCGGATTCAATTAGAACTTGGATTTTCTGAGGAAGACTATGCCGTACAGTTATTCACGATTCTTTGAAGAAATCACCGGCCGCAGATTCGAGAATCGTCCTGTGTTCGATCCTCCCAGATTGACTCCGCTGCGAAAGCCCATCGCCGAGTCCACGATTGGTCTGTTCGCCAGTTGCGGCGCCCAGTTGCCAGAGGATCCACTGCTCGGAGAAACCGAGGACATTTCGTTTCGCCTGATTCCCCGTGACACGCCGATGTCGCGGCTTGTAGTCGCGCACAAAACGAAAGTGCGCAAGTGGGCTGTGGAAGATCTCAACGTCGCGTTTCCGTTGGAACGGATGAAGGAGTTAGAAGCAGAAGGCGCGTTCAAGCGCCTGGCGCAATACGCCGTCTCGATGGTTGGCTCGATCCAGCGCTACACCGAGCTAGTGGAACAAACCATTCCGGCGATCAAGCAAATTTACGATTCGCAAGGCGTTGATCTCGTCTTCCTCTTTCCGTTTTGCCCGGCTTGCCATCGCGCCACGACGGTGATTGCGAGGGCACTCGAGGCGCGCGGACTCCCCACGCTGAGCATGAGCGTCCTGCTCGAAGCCGCGGAAGAAGCCAAGCCCCCGCGAACGTGTTTTCTGGATTTTCCGCTCGGATGCCCGGCGGGAAAACCGCACGAAGCCGAACAACAGCGCGAAATCCTTCGCAGCGCGCTGAAGTTGGCTCCCGACTTTGACGGCCAACCGTGGCACATCAAGTCTCTGCCATTTCAGTGGTCGTCGGATGGAAGCCGCGCGTGGGAAGAAGAAGTCAGCGACTTATATCGGAACGGCGGCTTGAAGATTGTCATGGCGCATCGTGACGCGCATCATGAGCGTGGCGAATCCCTGGTGGGCGCGAGCGCGAATTCGCCATTCGCTGCAATTGCTGACCGGCTCAAAGTAGTGTTGGTCTTGGTTCTCACTTACAAAGGTAAACTCCAATGAACGTCGAAATTGTTATCAAATATGGCGCGGTTTGAAACTACAAGCCGCAAGCCGTCAGTCTGGCGGCGAAACTTCTGGCTCTCAAAGAAAAGATCAAATCGCTCGGCTTGTTGCCGTCAAGCCGCGGAGCATTTGAAGTCGTCGTGAATGGGAACCTACTTTATTCCAAGCTGCAAACCGGTGAATTCCCCGACTTCGACGCCATCGTCTAAGCCGTCAAGTCGATGGCTTGATCCCTGCGCCATCCTAATTCTGTCTTTGCCAGCCTTTTTTTCCGTGCCACCATCTGCCCGGAGAGTGATGCGTGCCTGGTGGTCGTCGCGGTCTTCAAAACCGCTGCCCCGACACTTTGTGCCGGGGGGTAGGTTCGTTCCTACCCTCTCCGCCACCTTTTAGCGTAAAATCATCGTCGAAAGGAGGTGATCGCCCATGTCACGCGAGCAGATCTTTAAGTTAACCGCATTGTCGTCCTGCGCCGGTTGAGCTTCCAAACTCAGCCAGCAGGCTCTGACGCAGGTTCTGCGTCAGCTACCGATTTTGAATAGCCGCAATCTCCTGGTTGGCGCCGCCACAGGAGACGACGCAGGGGTGTATCGCATCGACCGAAATCGCGCG